>CAWHTE010000001.1:0-874829 GCA_963832165.1 uncultured delta proteobacterium
TAGTTGGCGGAGAGAGTGGGATTCGAACCCACGGTACCTTTTGGGTACACACGCTTTCCAAGCGTGCGCCTTCAGCCACTCGGCCATCTCTCCGGTGAAACTAGTGACGAACTAGTGGCGGAGAGGGAGGGATTCGAACCCTCGGTACAGTTGCCCGTACACAGGTTTAGCAAACCTGCGCCTTCAGCCTCTCGGCCACCTCTCCGCGACGCGCGCAGGATAACGCGGGTCGCGGCGGGATTCCCAGGCCGCAGCGCGGACGTATCGCGGCCCCGCCAGTGCGAGACCGGCGGGGCCGCGGGCCCGAGCATATTCCGCATTGGGCCATGCCCTGGTGATGGCGTCTAGACAGGGAGGTTGGTGCTTTAGCCTTCGACTCGTGAGAGTTCGAACTGGCTGCTTCGCTGCGCAGGATATTCGGCGCGTGTGGCAGTGTGATCCAGCCACGGCGGAGATCCGATGACGCCCCGGCGATCTGCGCTGCGCGCTAGGGCTCGGGATCCGGGCGGATCTCGAGGCGCTTGCGCTGCGACGCGCGGATCCGCTCGCGCTCGGCTTCGCGCACCTTCTCGAGCACGAGCGCGTCGTCGAACACGAGCGCGAAGCGGCGCTCGTGCACGACCCCGTCGCTCGTGCGCGCGTGGATCACCAGCGCGTTGGCTCCGCTCGCGACCGGGACGCGAACCCGGAAGCCGCCCCGAGCGTCGAGCGACGCGGCGACGCCCGGATACTTCGCGGCGTTGCCCTCGACCCACACGGCTTCGGCCACGGGCAGCGCGATCGCGCCCAGGAACGGCGTCGCATAAGCCTGCGGCGGCACGCGCCGGAAGCTGCCGCGCGCGTGCGTGAGCGCGCGCCGCACGAGCGCGGGGTCTTCCGCGGCGAGGCCGCCCAGCGCGATCCAGTGCAGGGTCGCGCCACGCGAGCCTACGCGCGCGGCCGCGCGCAGCAGCGGATCGCCCGGCGCGGGCTCCGCGGTCGAATCGATCCGCGCGCCGTCGATGCCCAGCACGATCACCGCGCGCGCCGCGGGGCGCGCGTCCTCGAGGACGGCGAGCGCCGCCTCGAGCGCCGCCGGCAGCGCGAAGCGCGACACGACCGAGCGCTGCGGGATCTGGGCGAGTGCCTGGTCGAGCGCGGCCGCGTCGGTGCTCCACGCGAGCTCGCGTCGCACGCCCGCGAACTTGCCTTCGCCGTTCGACGGCGGGATCGCTTCGCTCTCCCGCCCTACGACGAGTGCGCTCGGATACGAGAGCAGCGCGATGCGCACGGCGCCCAGGCGCGGAGCGAGCCCGCGCACGAACGAGCGCGCAGCCGAGATCTGCGCGGCGAGCGCGGTCTTCGGCGCGCCGCGGTCGACGAGCAGCACCACGTCGTACTCGCTGCCCGCGAGTCCGTCGACGTCGACGCTCCCGCGCAGCTCCACGAATGGCTCCGGAGCGCGCACCACCGCGCCCTCGTCGGGCGACGAGACCGAGATCGCAGTGAGCTGGTCGCCCGACGCGAACCGATCCGCCGCGCAGCGCGACATCACCTCGGCGTCGAAGACGGGAAACGGGCGCCAGGCCGGCTCGTCGCGGTCGTCCGGCACCGGCGCGCAGCGCCAGCGCAGCTCGTTCCAGAGCTGACCCGCGTCCTCGACCTGGCAGCTCGGCACCGTCACGCGCGGATGGAGTGCGTGCGGCCGCCACGCGCGGTTCACGCGATCGTAGACCTCCAGCTCGATCGCGTCGGTGCCGCAGTCGCCGCCGTCGTAGTAGACGCGGATCGGGTCGGCTCCGGGGCTGCCCGCGCGCGCGGGCAGTGCGATGGCCGCGGCGAGTACAGCAGCGACTAACAGGATCGCGCGCGCGAGGCCTTCTCGGCTGGCGGGATCGCTTCGCTCTCCCGCCCTACCGGACCGAGACCCGAGCAAGCGTCAGCCCACGTCCGCCTCGGCGCCCGGCATGCGGCGGACGAGGCCGCGGTAGGCCTGCTGCGCGGTGCGCCCCTCGTGCACCACGCCGAACACCTCGCTCGCGATCGGCATCTCGACGCCGTTCTTCGCCGCGAGCTCGAGCACGACGCGCGAGGTCGAGACGCCTTCGGCCACCATGTGCATCTCCGCGGTGATCTCGGCGATCGTGCGCCCCTTGCCGAGCTGCTCGCCGACGTAGCGGTTGCGGCTCTGCGGTGACACGCAGGTGGCGATCAGGTCGCCCATGCCGGCGAGGCCCGAGAACGTGGGCGCGTCGCCGCCCATCGCCACGCCGAGCCGCGTGATCTCGGCGAGCCCGCGCGTGATCACGGCCGAGCGCGTGTTGTCGCCGACGCCGAGGCCGTCGCCCATGCCCGTGGCGATCGCGATCACGTTCTTGAGCGCGCCGCCGAGCTCGCAGCCGATCACGTCGTGGTTCGTGTAGACCCGGAACAGCCCCGAGTGGAATACGCGCTGCACCTGGCGCGCGATGCGATCGTCGTCGATCGCGATCACGCTCGCGGCCGCGAAGCCGGCCATGATCTCGCGCGCGAGGTTCGGCCCCGTGAGCGCGCCGGCCTGGTGATCCGGGATCACGTCCTGGATCACCTGCGTCATGCGCAACAGGCTGTCGCGCTCGAGACCCTTCGCGAGAGAGACGAGCGGCACCCACGGGCGCAGGAACTTCTTCACCTCGGCGAGCACTGCGCGCAGACCGTGCGAGGGCACGCCCATCACGACGAGGTCGGCGTCGCGCACGGCCTCTTCGATCGAGTCCGTGGCGAGCAGCGCGCGCGGCAGCGGCGTGCGCGGCAGGTAGCACTCGTTGGTGTGCTGCTCGTTGATCTCCTGCGCGATCTCGGGGCGTCGCGACCAGAGCACCGTGGGCGCATTGCGGCACGCGAGCGTGGCGACGGTGGTTCCCCACGACCCGGCTCCGAGCACGGCCACGCGAAGTTCCACGACTAACCCTCCAGAACCTCGATGAACTTGTTGCGGATCGCCTCGATCTCGTCGTCGAGCGTCGCCTTGGTCCAGCCGCTCGTGTCGATCGGCGACAGCACCACCGCCTCGACCGTCGCGGGATGGATCACGATCCCGTCCTTGGGCAGCGCGTCGAGCACGTTGCGGAACACGACCGGCACGATCGGCACACCCGCCTGCATCGCGAGGTGGAACGCGCCCTTCTTGAACTTGCCCAGACGCGGCGTCTTCTGGCGCGTGCCCTCGGGCGCGATCGCGATCGAGCGGCCCTGGCGCAGCGCCTCGAGCGCGGGGCCGAGCGCCTCGATCGCCTTCTTCGAGTCGGCGCGGTCGATGAACACGACGCCCGCGGCCGAGAACAGCGGGCCGAAGATCGGATTGCGCTTGATCTCCTGCTTGGCCACTCCGGTGACGTCGCGGCGCACCATCTTGAGGATCAGCGGCGCATCGAGCCCGCTCTGGTGGTTGAAGATGAACACCGCGGGCCGGTGCGACCAGAGGTGCTCCTCGCCCTCGACGCGCAGATCGACGCCCGAGAGCGCGATGGAGAGGTCGCCCCAGAGCGAGCCCATCACGTTCACGGCTTCGCGCTGCGAGCGGTTGATCAAGCCGACCGCGGCACCCGCGATCATCGACGGCACGATGCTGGCGTACGCGAGCGCCGTGCGCGCGATCTGCCCGAGTTCGGGCCGCCCGCGGCTCGAGAAGCGCTGCACCGGCCAGCGCCGCTCCTTGGCGATCTGCGCGAGGCGCTGGTCGGGATTGGTCGGCCGCGGGTGGCCGACGTTCTCGAGCAGCGGCAGATCGTCGATGCTGTCGGTGTAGAAATAACTCGCGTCGAGATCGAGATCGAGCTCCTCGGCGAGATCCTCGGCGGCCAGCAGCTTCCCGCGCCCGAAGCAGGGTGGCCGGATGATGCTGCCCGTGAGCACACCGTCCTTGGCCTCGAGCCGCGTGCACAGCACGTGGTCGACGCCGAGCTCGCGCGCCACCGGATCCACCTGATACGGCGTCGCCGACGACACGATCGCGATCGTGTGGCCGCGCTCGCGGTGCGCGCGCACGAGCGCACGCGATTCCGGGAAGATCTGCGTGGCGAGGTGCTTGTCGAACACTTCCTGGCCGAGCGCGTCGAACGAGGCCTCGGTGAGGCCGCGATAGGCCTGCGTGTGCGCGGAGACGAACCCCGAGAAGCCCGTGCGCCCGAGCGCGAACGACAGCGTGCCGATCAGGCCCTGCGCGAGCTCGGTGGGCCCGACCTTCCCGCTCGTGATCCGCTCGCGCATGAAAGACATCGCAGAGAAGCCCGCGAGCAGCGTGCGGTCGACGTCGAAGAACGCCGCGATCTTGGGGCCCGAAGGGCCCTCGCGGATCTCCCGGGTGAGCTTGTCGTGGAGCAACGGCGCCTCCGGCCCCATCCTTGCAGGGGATGCCAGTCTAAACTTAAGACAGGAACAATACCGATGAAGAGCCCCCTCGCGCGCCGCCGGGTCCGCCGGGTGCTCGCTCGCGGGATGCGAGCGAGCCGACCCATCCGGCGCCTGCTCTACCGGGGATCGCCCTTGCCGACTCAGGTCCACCTGTCGTGGACGCGAGATCCGGCACACACACTCGTGATCGCGTGGAAGACCGGCGCGCTGCGGATGCCCGCACAGGCCGAGATCCGCCTGGCGGCGGGGTCGGAGTGGCGGCGCTTCGCTGCCATGACCGTGCGTGCTGCGGGCGGCGGCCTGCTGCACTGCAGCGCGATCGATGGCCTCGAGCCGGCGACGGCCTACGAGCTGCGCGTCTCGGGAGATCCCGAGCGCGCAGAGCACTGGAGCGCGATCCATCGCGCGCGCACCGCGCCTGCGCGCGCAAACGACCCGTTCTGCGCGGTGTTCTTCGCCGACGTCGGGATCGCCGCGCGGCGGGATGGGACCAGCGATGCCGCGCCTCGCGTGATCGCCGAGATGATTGCGGACGCGCCGCTCGTGGCGCTCGGCGGCGGCGACTACGCCTATGCCGACACGGATACGCGCTTTTTCGATCCGGCCGATGCGATCGATGCGTGGTTCGGGCAGATGCAGCCGCTGTTCGCGCGGGCGCCGTTCATGCCGGTGTTCGGCAACCACGAGATCGAGCTCGGCGAGGGCTACGAGGAGTGGGCGCCGCGTCTCGCGCTGCCGGACGGCGAGGAAGCGGGACGCAGCTACTCGTTCGACATCGGGGCGGCGCACTTTTGCGCGCTGCACGCGCCCGGGCAGGTTCCTGCCCCCCGCCACCTCGCGTGGCTCGACCGCGATCTCGCCGCTGCACGCCGCGGCGGAGCCAGCTGGATCGTCGTCTACCAACACGCGGCAGTGTTCGGGAACGGCACGGCCCACCCCGCGCATCCGGGCATGCGCACTGCGCTCTCACCGATCCTCGAGCGCCACCGTGTCGATCTGCACCTGTCCGCGCACGACCAGAGCTACGAGCGGACGCACCCGCTCGTAGAGGGCGCGTCGCGCGCCGCCTCGCGCGATCCGCAGCGGATCGCCGCGGGCAGTGGCGTCGTCTACGCGAAGATCAGCCCGGCCGGCAAGCGGTCGAACCGCGGCGGCGACTTCTCGCGACTGCTCCAGCCGATGTCGGCAGACCTGGCTGCGCGACACGACGCGTGCCATCACTACGGCCTGCTGCGCGTCTGCGCACAGCGGCTCGACGTCGAGGTCGTCGGCGTTCCCGAGGACGGCCCGCGGCGCACGATCGATCGCTTCTCGATCGAAGCCTGACGCGGGTGGCGGAGAGGGAGGGATTCGAACCCCCGGACGCTTTCGCGTCAGCGGTTTTCAAGACCGCCGCCTTAAACCGCTCGGCCACCTCTCCGGGCGGCGAAAAGCCTAGCGCGTGCCCGGGCCTGGTCAGAATGACGCGGGTCACGCCTAACGCGGCTGCTGGCTCTTCTTCCGCGAGTGCAGCGCGGCGAGCTGCGCGATCCCACTCACCAGCGCGAGGCCGAAGCCCGGCTCCGGCACCGCGATCGCGAGGGTGTGTAACGGGCCCGCCGCAATCGCCGAGGCGGCGCCGGTCGTTCCGTTCACGGTGGCAGGCGGAGTCGCCTGTCCGTAGTCGTTGTTGCCCCAGCAGACGACCGCACCGCTGCCAGATCGGATTGCGCAGCTGGAGCGATAGCCCGCCGCAATCGCCGAGGCGGTGCCCGAGGTTCCGTTCACGGAGGCCGGCGGCGTCGCCGCTCCATCGGTGTTGGAGCCCCAGCAGACGACCGCGCTGCTGCCGGACCGGATGGCGCAGCTGTGGTAGTCGCTCGCCGCAATCGCCGAGGCGGTGCCCGAGGTTCCGTTCACGGAGGCAGGTGGGGTCGCTTGTCCGTAGTCGTTGTTGCCCCAGCAGACGACCGCGCTGCTGCCGGATCGGATGGCACAGCCGTGGAAGCCGCCCGCCGCAATCGCCGAGGCGGTGCCCGAGGTTCCGTTCACGGTGGCAGGCGGAGTCGCCTGTCCGTAGTCGTTGCTGCCCCAGCAGATGACTGCGCCGCTGCCGGACTGGATTGCGCAGCTGTACGTACCGCCCGCCTCAATGGCCGAGGCGGTGCCGGTCGTCCCGTTCACAGAGTCAGGCGGGTCCGCCTCCCCGAAGAAAAAGGCGCCCCAGCAGACGACCACGCCGCTGCCGGACTGGATCGCACAGTTGTGGAAGGTGCCCGCCGCAATCGCCGAGGCGCTGCCCGAGGTTCCGTTCACCGAGGCAGGCGGGGTCGCCTGCCCGTACTCGTCCTCGCCCCAGCAGACGACCACGCTGCTGCCGGGCTGGATGGCACAGCTGTGGTAGTCGCCCGCCGCAATCGCCGAGGCGCCGCCGTTCACGTGGTCAGGCGGGGTCGTTTGTCCGTCGGAGTTGTAGCCCCAGCCGACCACCGTGCCCGAGGTGCCCTCCGCTGAGCTCCCCGTGAGCAGGCCGACGCATGCCGCGAGCACTACCAAGAGATCCGTCCATCGAGGCCAAGTCATCGAAGTAAAAACCACAATGCACCTTCTGGGCCGCGGCGCGGCGAGCGTCACCTGTGAAAGGCAACCGGCCTCGCCAAACAAGCCGAGAACGCGGCGATCAGAGCGAGCGAGGCGAAACGTCTTTCAAGACCGACGCCTCAAACTGCCCAGCCGGAGGCTCTCGCGCGAGAAGCATAGGCGAAGCAAGCTCGATTACGAGAGCAACGACGGAGGAATCGATGGACGAGCCGCTCTCCGCGGACGACCGCTTCGCGATCGGCGACGTGATCGGGCGCTACGGGCGCGCGGTGGACCTCGGCGAGTGGGCGCTCTTCGAGACCACCTTCACCGCCGACGCCGAGCTCGACTACCGCTCGGCGGGCGGCCCGATCGGCTCGCGCGGCGAGATCCGCGATTGGCTCGCGCGCAGCCGCGCGGGTCTCGCGGGCTGGCAGCACCATCTCTCGCCGCCGCGTCTCGAGCGCCGCGGTGAGCGCGTCCATGCCAGCACCGACGTCTACACGCCGAACCTCATGCGCGATGCCGCGGGTGTGCTGGCGCTCCTGCATACCGGCGGCCGCTACCACGATGAGCTCGTGCGCACCGCGGAGGGCTGGCGCATCGCGCGCCGGCGTTACGAGAACGTGTGGGCGCACGGCGCTGGTGCCGGGAGCGCGATCCCCGACCCGCTCGCGCGCTAGTCGCGGGCGCGGCAGGGCGGGTCCGGTGGGTTACGCTGCCGCCTGTGCCGGCCGAGTCGACGCGCCCGGGACGCGGAAGCTCCCTGATCCGGATCGCGGTGGTCTATGCCGCCGCGTTATGGGTGTGCTTCGTCGTCTTCCATGCGCTGCACGCCCATCCGCTGCTGAACGTGCTCGCGGGGATGCTCGCCGCGACCGGGGTCACGTTCGCCGCGACGCTTCTCTGGCGCAACGGCTCCGTCTTCGACGCGTATTGGAGCGTGGTCCCTCCGCTCGTCGCGATCTATCTCGCCGGTGTAGGCCGGTCGTTCGGCACGCCGCTGTGCACGGCGCTGCTGCTGGTCGTGTTCGCCTGGGGCGTGCGGCTCACGGCCAACTGGGCGATCGGCTGGCCGGGCCTCCACCACGAAGATTGGCGTTATGCGATGCTGTACGAGCGCGCGGGCATGCCGCGCTGGCTGGTTCAACTGCTCGCGGTCGATCTCGTGCCGACGCTCGTGATCTTCCTCGGCTGCATTCCGCTCTGGCCCGCGTTGACGCGCGGCGACGGGTCGCTCGGCGTGATCGGCGGCTCGGCCGCAGCGGTCGGGCTGTTCGCCACCGGCCTCGAGCTCGCCGCCGACGAGCAGCGCCGGGCCCATGCTCATGCCTCGCCCGGCAGACTGATGGACGTCGGTCTCTGGCGCTGGTGCCGCCATCCGAACTACCTCGGTGAGATCCTGTTCTGGATTTCGCTCTGGCTGTTCGCGATCGCCGCAGATCCCGCCGTCTGGTGGTGGACGGCGATCGGCCCCGCCGCGATCGTCGCGCTGTTCGTCGGCGCGAGCATCCCCACGATGGAAGAGCGCAGCGCCGAGCGGCGTCCCGGTTGGGCGGAGTACGCGGCGCGCACGCCGGCGCTCTGGCCCCGGCGGCCGCAGACGCGAGCCTGAGCCGTTCGCGAACTCGAGCCAATGAGGCCGTGCGGATGGAGTGAGCCCTAGAGCAGGCCGCCCGTCGCTCGCGCGTCGCGCGTGCCCTCGGGATCCGCAGTGATCTGCACGTCGTACTCGGCGAGCTCTTCCGGCACGTACCAGTGCAGCTTCTTGCTCTCGTAGGCGCTCCAGACCGTCTCGGCGACGGCGGTAGCCGGCATCACGCGCCACATGCCCTCTTTCGGGAAGATCGCCTTCGTCTGCGCCGGCAGCATTCCCGTCTCGATGATTCCGGGCAGCACGTCCGCCGCGCGCACGCCGTGCGCGGCGAGCTCGACCGAGAGCGCCTCGGTGAGTCCCTTCACCGCGTGCTTGGTCGCCGAGTAGACCGCGAGTCCCGCGGTGCCGAAGATCGCCGACGCGGACGACGTCGAGAAACACAGCGAGTTCGGCGTGGCGCGCAGCAGCGGGATCGCCGCGTGGATCAGGCTCATGCCCGCGACCAGGTTCACGTTCACCACCGCGACGATCTGCTCCCAGGGCATCGACTCGAACGGCCCTTTCGCATCGATGCCGGCGTTGTTGAACAGGAGATCGAGCTTCCCGTCCGTCGCGCGGCCGAACTCTTCGACCGCGGCGAGCACTGCCGCGCGATCGGTCACGTCGAGCGGCCGGAACAGGCCGGCGCCCGCCCCGAGCTCCTGGCTGAGCGCGGAGAGCGCGTTGCGGTTCACGTCGAAGCCGCCGACGAACCAGCCGCGGCTCGCGAACAGCTTCGCGGTGGCGCGCCCGATCCCCGAGGCCGCACCGGTGATGAAGATCGCGCGTTGGCGCTCCGATTCTCCACGGTCCACTTTGTCCCTCCTGCCATCGACGAGGAGACGACAGCATGGATCTGCGCCAGCAGTTTCGCGACCTTCACCAGAAGCCGTTCGTGATTCCCAACCCGTGGGACCGGGGATCCGCGCGGCTGTTCGCGTCGCTCGGCTTCACGGCCCTCGCCACCACGAGCAGCGGCTTCGCCGCGACGCTCGGCCGCCGCGACGGCCGCGTCACGCGCCACGAGGCGCTCGTACACGGCACCGCGATCGCGGAGGCGACCCCGCTGCCGGTCAGCGCCGATCTCGAGGCGGGATTCGGCGACTCGCCCGAGGCGGTGTCCGAGACGATCGCGTGCGCGAGCGCTACGCCGCTCGCGGGCTGCTCGATCGAGGACTGGAGCGGCGGCGACAAGCCGCGCCTCTACCCGCGCGAGCTCGCGGCCGATGCGCATCCGCGCGGCCGTCGAGTCGGCGCGCCACGACGCCTCACCGCTGGTGCTCACGGCGCGCTGCGAGAACCACATCCGCGGCAATCCGGACCTCGCCGACACGATCGCGCGCCTGCAGGCCTATCAGGAAGCCGGCGCGGACGTGCTCTACGCGCCGGGCCTGCGCGACCTCGGCGAGATCCGCAGCCTCGTCGCCGCGGTCGACCGGCCCGTGAACGTGCTGATCGTGCCGGGCGGGCCGACGATCCCCGAGCTGTTCGAGGCGGGCGCCTCGCGCGTCTCGGTCGGCGGCGCGATCGCGATTGCGGCGAACGCCGCCGCGCTCGAGGCCGCTCGCGAGCTGCTCACGAAGGGAACCCACACATTCTGGTCGCGCGCGATCGCGTCGGTGAAGGAGCTCCACGCCGCGCTCGAATGATCGCGGATTACGGCCTTCGGCCTAATCCGCCCTACGCGTGACCTCGTAGACGTCGGCGTCGGGCTTCTGCGTGCGTGCGCGGTACTCGGTCATCGAGTGCGGCCACTGCGTGACGACGCGGCCGCTCGGCGTGCGGTAGTAGCCGGTGCAGCCGGCCTGCCAGACCGCGACACCCGCAATCGCGCGCTGGATCTCGTCGTTGTAGCGCTCCATCGGCTCGGCGCGGACGTCGAGCCACGCGAGGTCCTCACGCGCGATCCGTTCGATCTGGCGCAGCGCGTACTCGACCTGGCACTCGATCATCGTGAGGATCGAGCCGTTGTTGGTGTTCGGCCCGTAGAGCATGAAGAGGTTGGGGAAGCCGGCCGTCGTGACGCCGAGATAGGCGCGCGCACCATCGCTCCACGCATCCTCGATCCGGCGTCCGCCGCGGCCCGTGACCGGGATCGCCGACAGGTAACGCGTCGCCGAGAAGCCGGTCGCGAGGATCAATGTATCGGCGCGCCGCTCGCGGCCATCCTCGGTGACGACCGCGTCCGGCGCGATGCGCGCGATCGGATCGGTGACGAGCTCGAGGTTCTCGCGGTTGAACGCGGCGTAGTAGTCGTTCGAGATCAACGGGCGCTTGCAGCCGAACGGGTGGTCGGGGCGAAGCTTCCGGCGCAGCTCCGGATCGCGCACGACCTCGATCGCGCCGAGCCCGGCGGCCTCTGTCTTCGCGAGCGCCTCGGGATCGGAGAACGTCATGCCGCCGTCGACCTGCGCGTAGATCTCGCTGCGCACCGCGAGCGCCGCGTCGGGATCTCCGACGAACCGCTCGATCTCCGCCTCGGTGTAGGGCGTATCGAGCTTCGGCAGCACCCAGTTCGCGGTGCGTTGAAACAAGTACACCTGATCCGCCTGCTTCACGATCTCGGGTACGAACTGCACCGCGCTCGCCGCGCTCCCGATCACTGCGACGCGGCGGCCGGAGAGGTCGTGATCCCAGCGCCAGCGGCCCGAGTGGAAGCTCGTGCCCGCGAACGAGTCGAGCCCCGGGATGTCGGGCCGCACGAGATCGTTGAACATGCCGATCGCGCTGACCACGACGTCGGCTTCGACGGCCTCTCCCGAGGAGAGCGCCAGCTTCCACACGCCGCGGTCGTCGTCCCAGACCGCCGAGCGCACCGCGCAGCCGAAGCGGCAGTGCGGCAGCACGCCGTACTTCCGCGCGACGTGCTCCATGTACGAGAGGATCTCGGGCTGCGGCGCGTAGGGACGGGTCCAGTCGCGCTTGACCTCGAACGAGAACGAGTAGAGATGCGACGGGATATCGCACGCGCAGCCGGGATAGCGGTTGTGGTACCAGGTGCCGCCGACGCCGCTCGCCTGCTCGAGCACGACGAAGTCGTCGAAGCCCTCCTGGGCGAGCCGAGCGGCCATGCACAGCCCCCCCGGCCCGGCGCCGATGATCGCGATGCGCGGCTTCGGCCGCGGGTTGGGAATGGCCATGGCCCGAGCGTAGACCGGGTCCCGGTATTTATTCAATAGTGATTGACGGGTCTGTCAAATAGGCTTGAAAAGATTCCAGAGGTCGCGTAGCCTGCCCGCGATGCCGGCGACCTCCCCCCCGCGTCGAAACGGCCGTGCACCCGCGTGGTCTCGCTATCGCGGGAATGCTCCGCGCCACCTGATCGCGATCGCGCGCGACCTCCAGTCGCGCGCGCTGCGCGGACTGCACGAGCGCGGGTTCGAGGGCGTGCGGCCGAGCTTCACGCCGCTGCTCGCGCGGCTGTGGCGCGCCGATCGCCCGCTCACGCAGCTGGCCGGCGAGCTCGCGATCAGTGCGCAGGCGTGCAGCCAGCTCGTGGGCCACGTCGAGGCCGCGGGCTATCTCGAGCGGCGCAAGAACCCCGACGACGGGCGCTCGCGCGTGGTGCGGCTCACGCCGCGCGGACGCGCACTCGTCGAGGAGTCGGTGCAGATCCTGCTCGCGTGCGACCGCGAGTACGGCGCGCACGTCGGTGCAGGCGCCTATCAACGCTTCACCACGGCGCTCGCGGTGCTCTACCGCGGGCTCGGCCTGCCCGTGCATGCGGATTCCACACTGATCGCGCGCGGCGGGCGCTCTTCGGGCGTCCTGCCCGTGATCGCGAACCACATCGAGCAGCAGCTGCTCGAGACCGCGATCGCGCGCGGTCACGCAGGTCTCAAGATGTCGCACGGCGCGGTGCTGCAGCACATCGGGACCGAGGGCGCGCGGATCCACGAGATCGCGCGCATCCACCGCGTGAGCCGCCAGGCCACACACGCCACCGCGCGCGAGCTCGAGACGCTCGGCTACGTGCGCCGGCGCCCCGACGCGCGCGACCGCCGTGGCGGCGTGCTCATGCTCACCACGCGCGGCGCGAAGCTGATCACCGATTCGGTCACCGCGATCGACGCGCTCGAGGGGACGTTCCGCACGATCCTCGGCGAGCGCCGCTTCGCGCTCGTGGAGCGCGTCGCGAGCGAGCTCTACGGCGCACTCGCGCTCGGCGCGCGCGGTCCCGCGGCCGGCTCCGTGCTCGACATCGAAGAGCTCGCGGAGCGCCTGCGCGGCCAGCTCGGCGCCGCCGACGCAGCGCGCCTGGCCGCACTGCTCTGAACGACCCACCCGGAGGACACGCCATGACGAAACGCCTGTTCGACCGCATTCGCGCGATCGACACCGATACCCACATCACCGAGCCGCGCGACGTCTGGACCGCGCGCGTCTCGACGAAGAAGTGGGGCGACGCGGTTCCCCACATGCGCCGCGTCGACGGCCGCGACGTCTGGTTGATCCGCGACCAGGTCGTGGGCGCGCCCGGCCTCATCACGATGGCGGGCTTCGACGGCTCGCTGCCCGACGGTCCGCTCGGCTTCGACGACATCCCGGCGAGCTCCCACGATGCGAAAGCGCGCCTCGCGCACATGGATGCCGAGGGCATCTACGCGCAGGTGCTCTACCCGAACGTGGGTGGCTTCGGCTCGGGCGGGTTCCTCAAGCTCAAGGAGCCCGAGCTCATGCTCGAGTGCGTTCGCGCCTACAACGACTTCCTCGTCGACTGGTGCAGCGCCGATTCGAACCGCCTGATCCCGGTGGCGGCGATGCCGTTCTGGGACGTCGGCGAGTGCGTGAAGGAGGTGCACCGCGCGGTCGCGAAGGGTCACCGCGCCGTGCTCGCGGCGTCGCAGCCCGAGGCGTGGGGCGAGCCGATCCTCGCGGCGAAGCACTGGGATCCGTTCTGGGCCGCCGTGCAGGAGACCGGCGTGCCGATCAGCTTCCACATCGGCGGCGGCGATCTCTCCGAGATGTTCATCGACACGAACGGTCTCGGCATGCGCGCGAACATGGCGCGCGTGTCGTCGAAGATCTTCATGCAGAACGTCAACTGCATCGCCGACCTGATCTTCGGCGGCGTGTGCCACCGCTTCCCGAAGCTCAAGCTCGTGTCGGTGGAGAGCGGCGTCGGCTGGATCCCGTCCTATCTCGAGGCGGCCGACTGGCAGTTCGTGAACAGCCAGACGCGCGTGGAGCACCCCGAGTACGAC
Source organism: uncultured delta proteobacterium (assembly GCA_963832165.1). Classification (GTDB taxonomy): domain Bacteria; phylum Myxococcota_A; class UBA9160; order UBA9160; family SMWR01; genus JAHEJV01. The sequence goes on from CAWHTE010000001.1 coordinate 13,771, forward strand.
CTGCTGCCGAGCGAGTACTTCCGGCGCCAGATCTACGGCTGCTTCTGGTTCGAGTGCCAGGGCGTGAAGCCCGCGCTCGAAGCGTTCCCCGACAACCTGCTCTGGGAGACTGACTTTCCCCACCCGACCTGTCAGCATCCGGGCCTCGTGGGCGGTCTCACCGAGCACCCGGCGGACTACGCCGAGCGCGCGTTCACGGGCGTGCCCGAGGCCACGATCGAGAAGGTGCTGCATTCCACCGCAGCGTCCCTGTACGGAATCCAGTAGCTCAACGCTCACCGCGCGCGAGCGCGCGACGAAGGAGAATCGACATGAACATGAAGGCAGCCGTCATGCGCGCGCAGAAGGCGCCCCTCTCGCTCGAAGAAGTGCGCATCGACGATCCGGGTCCGGGCGAGGTGCTCGTGAAGACGGCCGCGTCGGGCATCTGTCACAGCGATCTGCACGTGATCGAAGGCGACTTGCCGGTGCCTCCGCCGTGCATCCTCGGCCACGAGCCCGCGGGCATCGTCGAGAAGATCGGCGCGGGCGTGAAGGATTTCACTCCGGGCGATCACGTGATCGGCTGCATCACGCAGTGGTGCGGCGTGTGCAAGTTCTGCACGCAGGGCCGTCCCTATCTCTGCCCGACGCAGTACATGGGCCGTCCGCTCGACGCGGTGCCGCGCCTTTCCGCCAAGGATGGATCTCCGCTCATCCAGTTCGCGAACCTCTCGTCGTTCGCGGAGAAGATGCTGTGCCCCGAGCGCTCGCTCGTGAAGATCCGCGACGACATGCCGCTCGATCGCGCCGCGCTGATCGGCTGCGGCGTCACCACGGGCCTCGGCGCCGCGCTCAACACCGTGCGCATTCCGGCCGGCGCGAGCGTGGCGATCGTGGGCTGCGGCGGCGTCGGGCTCTCCGCGCTCCAGGGCGCGCGCATCGTCGGCGCGGGCAAGATCATCGCCGTCGACACGCAGCCGTTCAAGCTCGACCTCGCGCGCAAGCTAGGCGCCACCGACGCCGTGAACGCGAAGGACGGCGACCCGGTGGCCGCGGTGCAGGGCCTGACCGGCGGCGGCGCCGACTTCGTGTTCGAGTGCCTCGGCACCGTGGCGACCGTGCAGCAGTCGATCGCGATGACGGGCCGCGGCGGCACGACCGTGCTCGTCGGCGTCGTGCCGATCACGCAGATGGTGCCGATCTCCGCGGCCGACCTGACGCTCCAGGAGAAGCACGTGACGGGCTCGTACATGGGCTCGAACCGCTTCCGCTTCGACATGCCCAAGTACGTGGAGTTCTATCTCGACGGGCGCCTGCGCCTCGACGAGATGATCTCGTCGCGCATCCCGCTCTCCGAAGTGAACACGGCGTTCGACCGCATGCGCAAGGGCGAGGCGGCGCGCCAGGTGATCGTGTTCGACTGATGGAGACCGCGATGGACGCCGTGCGTGAGAGCCTCGAGAAGTTCGTCGGCAAGCCGATGGGCCCGCCATCGGTGGCGCCGGATCCGGTCAACGTGCCGATGATCCGGCACTGGGTCGACGCGCTCGACGATCGCAACCCGGTGTATCTCGACGAGGCGGCCGCGGCGACCACCCGGTTCGGCGGGATCGTCGCGCCGCCCGCGATGCTCCAGGCGTGGGCGATGGCGCGCCCCAAGATCGAGGGCATCGCCGAGCGCGGTGGCGCGGCGATGGAGATCACTCACGACAATCCGATCAGCGCTCTCAACGCCGCGGGCTTCACGGGCACGCTCGCGACCAACTCCGAGCTCGAGTTCGTGCGCTACCTGCGGCCGGGCGACCATCTCTCCACCTCCAACGAGGTGGAGTCGATCTCGCCGAAGAAGTCCACCGCGCTCGGGCAGGGCTATTTCGTCACGTGGGTGACGACGTACACCGCGGGTGACGAGGTGGTCGGACGCCAATCGTTCCGCGTGTTCAAGTTCGATCCGCGCACGATCGACCCGAGTCGGCTCGGAGGGAAGAAGTGAAGATCTCCGTCGGCGACGAGCTGCCGGTGTTCGTGCTGCCGGTCACCACGACGGTGATCGTCTCGGGTGCGATCGCCTCGCGCGACTTCATGCCCGCGCACCACGATCCCGACTTCGCGCGCGCGCAGGGCGCTCCGCACATGTTCATGAACATCCTCACCACGAACGGCTACGTGGCGCGCTTCGTCACTGACTGGGCCGGGCCCGAGGCGAGGCTCGTCAACATCAAGATCCGGCTCGGCGCGCCCGCGGTTCCGGGCAAGCCGCTGCGCTTCACGGGCCGCGTCGAGAAGGTGAGCGAGGAACGCGACGAGCGCGTGATCGAGGTGGCGGTGCGCGCCGCGAACGATCTCGGCGATCACGCGACGGGCACCGTCGCACTCGGGCTCCCGCGATGACCGCGAAATCCCGGAAGGCGCACATCGCCGGCATCGGCGAGAGCCGTTATGCGCGCTGGGGGAAGATCGGTGACGTCACCGAGCACGCGCTCGCCATCGAGGCGATCACGCGCGCGGTGGCCGATGCCGGGCTCACGGTCGACGACGTCGACGGCCTCGCGTCGTTCGCCGACGACCGCAACGAGGCGATCTACCTCGCCGCCGAGCTCGGTCTGCCCGCGCTGCGCTTCGGCAACATGGTCTGGATGCCGGGCGGAGGCGGCGGCTGCGCGGCGGTCGGCAACGCGGCGATGGCGGTGGAGACGGGGCAGGCGGAGGTCGTCGTCGTCTACCGCTCGCTGTGTCAGGGCCAGTTCTTCCGCTTCGGCTCGGGCGGGCTCGACGCCTCGGCGCCCGTCGCGGTGCCGCCGAAGCCGACCGTCAACCAGACCGGCTCGCTCATGATGGCGTGGATGGCGTTCGCGATGCCGTACGGCCTGATCCAGGCCGCCGCGGCCTATGCGCTGCCGACGCGCCGCCACATGCACCTCTACGGCACCACAGGCGAGCAGCTCGGGCGCATCGCGGTGACGTTCCGCGAGCACGCGAGCCGCAATCCGCGCGCGGTGATGGGCAACAAGCCGATGACGCTCGCGGATCACCAGGCGTCGCCGATGATCGCCGATCCGCATCGCCTGTTCGATTGCTGCCTCGAGAGCGATGGCGCGTGCGCGGTGGTGGTCACCACCGAGGAGCGCGCGCGCGATCTCGCGGCGCGGCCGATCGAGATTCTTGCAAGTGAGCAAGGCACGCCGAAGGGCTATGCGTTCGGTCCGTTCACGAACGCGAACGTCGCAGACGAGCTCTACGCGACGGGCGCGTGCGAAGAGCTCGCGAACCGCCTGTATGCGAAGGCGGGCGTCGGTCCGGGCGACGTCGACGTCGCGCAGATCTACGACCACTTCACGGGTTGTGTGCTGATGCAGCTCGAAGACTACGGCTTCTGCAAGCGCGGCGAGGGCGGGCCGTTCGTCGACAGCGGCGCACTCGCCTGGCCGAACGGGAGCCTGCCGACCAACACGCACGGCGGGAGTCTCTCCGAGGCGTACATCCACGGGCTCAACCACGTGGTGGAGGGCGTGCGCGCGCTGCGCGGCGATTCGGCGAACCCGGTCGAGGGTGCCGAGGTGTGTCTGGTCACGAGTGCGGCGTGCGTTCCGTCGAGCGCCGTGATGCTGGGGCGCAGATGAGCGAGCGATTCTTCCCCGACACGATGCCGTCGCCGGTCGCCGACCCGATCACGCTGCCGTGGTGGCAGGCGGCTGCCGAGCATCGGCTCGTCGTGCAGCGCTGCGCCGCGTGCGGACACACGCAGCTGCCGCCTTCGCCGATCTGTGCCGAGTGCCGGTCCACGGAGGCTTCGTGGCAGCAGGTCTCCGGCCGCGGTGAGGTCTACACCTACACGATCGCGCACCGCCCGATCGCCGCGGGTCAGCCGGTGCCGACCGTGATCGCGGTGATCGCGCTCGAAGGCGCGGGCGGCGTGCGGTTGATCTCCAACCTCGTCGGCGTCGAGTCCGCGCAGGTCCAGATCGGCATGCCGGTCGAGCTCGTCTGGGAGGACATGAGCGCGGAGCTCGCGATCCCGCGCTTCCGTCCGCGAATTTCGCCCTAAGGCGGGATCCGCTCGCTTCGCTCGCTTCTCCCGCCCTACTTCTCGATCTCGATCGTCGCGTCGACGCGCACCGCGAGCGTGCTCTGTCCGCTCTCGAAGCTCGGCGCGGCGACCTTGTCCATCATCGCCATCTCCGCGCGCGCGTACATCGGAACCGGCGGTCCACCGCCGGGCGTCTGGAGCGAGAGCGACACGAGCTCGTAGTCGCGCGCGCCGAGGCCGGTCTGGACGCGCTTCGCGCGCTCCTGGAACGCCGTGAGCGCGTCGCCGATCAGCGCGTCCTCGGCCTTCCGGCGCGTCTCGGGCGACACGCTGAACGCGATCGAGCGCAGTAGCAGCTTGCTCTGCAGCTTGCCGACCAGCTGGCTCACGGCCTCGACGTCGCTGCTCTCGAGGATCAGCTCCTGGCTCGCGGCCCAGCGCGCGATCTTGCCGTCCCTGTCGTGAACGGGTTGGGTCGAGTAGCCGCCGCTCTTCACCTGGACGCCCTTGGCCTGCTTCGCGATGGCCAGTGCTTCGTTCACCGCCGTATTTACGCGATCCGCGAGCCGCGCGGCGTCGCTGTCCTCGTCGGTCTTGGCGACCACCGCGGTGACCCAGTCGTTCGCGACCTCACGCGAGCGCTCCACCGAGAAGCTCACGCGGTTTTTGGGATCGGGCGCGAACGGCTGCGCCGTCGCCGCCCCGGCCGCGATCACTGCGAGCGCGACCCAGAGCGCCGCGCGCGCCATCAGCGCAACAGCCGTGCCGCGAACGATTTCGCGATCGAGCGCAGCGAGTCACCCGACTCGTCCGAGCCCCTGCTGTTCGGCGCTGCGCGGCGCTTCGCCGCGGGCTTCGGTGCTGCGCGGCGCTTCGCCGCAGGCTTCGCCGCCCTCGCGCTCTTCCGCTTTCCGATCTTCTTCTTCGCCTTGCCTTTGGTTGCCATGACACCTCTCACTGGCGCGTTGGACGGACGATAGCAGCGCACCGCCGCGGATTCGTTGCTTGCTACGTTTCGGCCCGTGACGGCGCTCGATTCCACAGCTCCGGTGGTGAGCGCTCGCGCGATCGCGAGCCGCGTTCCGTACGCGCTCACGATCTTCCTGGGCGCGTTCCTGTTGTTCCAGATCCAGCCGCTCATGGGGAAGTTCATCATCCCGTGGTATGGCGGGCTTCCTTCGGCGTGGACCGGATGCCTGATCTTCTTCCAGGGCGGACTTCTCGCCGGTTACCTCTACGCGCACCTGCTCGTGCGCCATCTCGCACCGCGCCAGCAGGCGATCCTGCACACGCTGCTGCTCGTCGCGTGTCTCGCGCTGCTCCCGATCGCTCCGGGCAGCGAGTGGAAGCCCGCGCCCGGAACCCATTCGATGAGCGGCATCTTCCTGCTGCTCAGCGCGACGATCGGCCTTCCCTACCTGCTGCTCGCCTCGACCGGCCCGATGACCCAGGCGTGGTTCCACCGCTCGTTCCCGACCGGCGCACCCTACCGGCTGTTCGCGCTCTCGAACCTGGGCTCGATGCTCGGCCTGCTCTCCTATCCCTTCTTCTTCGAGCCGTGGTTCACGCGCACGAACCAGGGCTGGATCTGGGCTGCGGGCTTCGCGGTGTTCGTCGTGTCCTGCTCGCTGTGCGCGTTCTCGTCGGCGGCGGGATCCGCGTCGGCCGACGCGCCCGCGGAAGACGCCGTTCCGGGCGCGCCTCCGAGCGCGTTCTCGCACTTCCTCTGGGTGGCGCTGCCCGCGTGCGCGAGCCTGCTCCTGCTCTCGGTGACCAATCAGCTCTGTCAGGGCATGCCGAGCGTCCCGTTCCTCTGGGTGCTGCCGCTCTCGCTCTACCTGCTCTCCTTCATCATCTGCTTCGAGTGGCCGGGCCTGTACGCGCGGCGCTTCTTCCTGGTCGCGATGACCGCGTCGCTCGCGCTCGTGTGCTTCCTGTTGCGGCTGGATACCAGCGCCACCGCGGTATTCCAGATCGTCGGGTTCTCGGTGGCGCTGTTCGTGTGCTGCATGACCTGCCACGGCGAGCTCGCGCTCGCGAAGCCCGATCCGAGCCGTCTCACCGCCTTCTACCTCGCGATCGCCGCGGGCGGCGCGCTCGGCGGCGCGTTCGTCGGCCTCGCGGCGCCGCACCTGTTCGACGGCTTCTACGAGCTGCACTGGGGATTCTTCGTGTGCCCCGTGCTCGTGCTGCTCTCGCTCTTCACGCAGACCGACTCGCCGCTGCGCCATGGCAAGCCGATCTGGGCGTGGGTCGCGCTCACGCTCGGCGTGGTGTGGCTCGGCGTCGATCTCCGGCAGCGGTACACGCAGTCGTTCACCTACGTCGTCTCGACGTCGCGCGACTTCTTCGGCGTGCTCAAGCTGTTCGAGGCGCCGAGCGCGGATCCGCGCGGGAAGGTCCGGCTGCTCGGGCACGGCGGCATCATCCACGGCTTCCAGTGGATCGAGCCCGCCTACTGGAACACGGTGAAGACGAGCTATTTCGGGCCGGGCACGGGCGTCGCCGACGCGTTCGGCCTGCTCGCGCCGCGCCGGCCGCTGCGCGTGGGCGTCGTCGGGCTCGGGATCGGGACGATCGCCGCCTGGGGCCAGGAGGGCGACTACTTCCGGTTCTACGAGATCAACCCGACCGTCGTGCGGATGGCGAACGAGAACTTCACCTACCTGAAGGACGCGAAGGCGCAGGTGGAGATCGTCGAGGGCGATGGCCGGCTCGCGCTCGAGGCAGAGCCCGATCAGCACTTCGATCTGCTCGTGCTCGACGCGTTCAACGGCGACTCGCCGCCGATCCACCTGATGACCGCGGAGTCGTTCCAGCTCTACCGCCGCCATCTCGAATCCGACGGCCTGCTCGCGGTGAACGTCTCCAACAAGTTTCTCGAGTTCGAGCCCGTGGTGCGCCGGATCGGCGAGGTGACGGGCCTGTCCGCGGTCCGGATCGACTCGGACAACGACTTGAACGTGGGGCGCAGCGCCGCCGTGTGGATGCTGCTCTCCGCGCAGCCGGGCGTGCTCGAACCGCTTGCGGGTAAGGCGCGTCCGGCGCCGGCCGATCCGGGAGATCCTGCGCGCATGCTCTGGACCGACGACTACGCGAACGTGCTGTCGATCGTCCGGTGACTAATGCGCCGGTGTGGCGCCCCAGAGCTGCTCGAGCACGTGATCGCGCCCGCAGCCCGTCCGGTAGACCTTGTACCGCAGCGGATTCTTCTTGTAGTAGTCCTGGTGATAGTCCTCGGCCGGATAGAACGGGCCGGCCGGGCGGATCGGCGTGACGACGGGTTTCTGCAGGCGGTGGCTCGCCTCGAGCCTCGTCTTGGCGTCGTTCGCCTCGGCGAGCTGCTCCTCCCCGCTCGCGAAGATCGCGGTGGCGTAGTGCGCTCCGCGATCGCAGAACTGGCCGCCTGCGTCGGTCGGATCGACGTTGCGCCAGAACACCTCGAGCAGCTGCGCATAGGTCACGCGCATCGGGTCGTACTCGACCTTCACGGCCTCGAGATGCCCGGTCTTGCCCGACGAGACCTGTTCGTAGCTCGGGTTCACGACCGATCCGCCCGTGTAGCCGGACGTGGTCGCGAGCACGCCCGGCAGCCCGTCGAACGGCGGCTCCATGCACCAGAAGCAGCCGCCCGCGAAGATCGCCATCGCTCGCTCGGGGGCCGGCGCGGGATCCACGGGCGTCTCGGGGGCTTCGGCCCAGATCAGCGGGGCGGCCGCCGCGGCGAGCAGCAGCGTGCCCAGAGCGATCGCGCGTGCGCGCTTCACGAACGCAGCGCCGGGAGCTTCTCGCCCGCAGGCACGAACTCGAGCGCGAGGCCGTTGTTGCAGAAGCGCTTCCCGGTCGGCGCCGGACCGTCATCGAACACGTGCCCCTGGTGTCCGCCGCAGCGCGCGCAGTGGTACTCCGTGCGCGGCAGGATCAGCTTGAAGTCGCGCTTGGTCGCGACGCGATCCGGGATCGTCTCGAAGAAGCTCGGCCAGCCCGTGCCGCTCTCGTACTTCATCTTCGATTCGAACAGCGGCAGGAGGCACGCGGCGCACACGAACGTGCCCTCGCGCTTCTCGGCGTTGAGCGGGCTCGTCCCGGCCCGTTCCGTGGCCTCATCGAACAGCACCGCGTAGCGGTCCGCCGGCAGGAGCTTCTTCCACTCGGACTCCGGCTTGTCGAGCTTCTCGGGCGCGCTCGGGCCCCGCTTCTCCGCCATGTCTTCTTCTCCTCCCGGCACCGCGTTCGGCCACGCGAAGAGCCCCGCCAGCGCAGCGCCCGCGAGCGCCAGGAAGCCCCGGCGGCTGGTGGCGTGGTCTCGGTGATTCGTCACGGCCCGGATACGATGCCGCTCATCGCGCGGGGTTTCGAGCCGAGGGCGGCGCGCCTACTTCCCGACCGCCTCTTTCGCGACGTCCTCGTACTGCACGATCACATTGCTGGCCATCATCCCCGACACGAGCCAGCCCGGCAGCGAGCCGCCGAGATCGACGTAGGTCTCGAGCGTGGCCTTCGAGCGCTTCGCGCCGTCCGGGACGAACTCCCAGAAGCCGCCCGTGCGCTGGAGCCGCAGGAAGCCCTCCTGGGGCGGCACCGACGCGTGCTCGATCGACTTGAAGTCGATCCGCCCGATGCCGGTCTTCGGGTCCACCGAGCCCACCCCGCGCGTGACCAGGTCGCGGTCGGAGAACATCATCGGCAGGTCGATCGAGGTGTGCAGGATCGTCTCGGTCTCGGTCGCGACGATCACCTTGCGCGTCTGGCCGTCCGGGGCGCGCTTGGGGTCGCGCGAGATGTCGCGCGCCGTGCGCGTGAGCACCGCGGGCTCGGCATCGATCGTGCCGCGCAGCTGGTAGCGCACGAACGGCTCGCCCTCCTTCTGCTGCTTGAAGACCTGATAGGAGTAGCCGGGGCCCTGCCCCTTCTCGCCGGGCGTCCAGTCTCCGTTGGTGGTCGGATCGGACTGCGCGGGTATCGCGATGGCGAGCAGACCGAGCAGTGCGAAGTAGGCGGATCGTCGTGTGTGCATGGCCGGAAGCTAGAGAAATTCCTCAACCGAGGCCGTTCGCACGCCGAATCGACGGCGTAACGTGGTAAGGTGTCACCCCTCCAAGGAGTTCCGATTGCCCTCCCACAGTCGGTCCGAGATCGAGGCCGCGTTCCGACACTTCATGGCTGTCGGCGAGTCCGCCGACTGGAACGCGTGGGCCGATCTCCACACCGAGGACGGGATCTGGGTCGAGCACCACCTCGGCACGTTCCGCGGCCGCGAGGAGATCCGCAAGGGAATCGTCGAGGTGATGGCCCAGTCGCCGCCGATGGAGTTCCCGGTCGAGTGGGTGATGATCGACGGCAATCGGCTGGTCTACTACCCGTGGCAGATATTCAAGGACCCGACCGGCCAGGGTCGCGACTATCGCTTCGGCTGTGTGTCCGTGATGGACTACGCGGGCGACGGCCTGTGGTCCTTCCAGGAAGACCTCTACAACCCGCGCGAGGCCGAACAGGTGCTCAAGCGCTGGATGCAGTGATGGCGGCAGACTTCCCGCACGCCGCAGCTAGCGCCCCGGAGCCGGGGTTCGCAGCCCAGGCCGACCCGTGGTCCGCGCTCGACGCCACCGCGCAAGCGGCGCTCGTGCGCCGCGGCGAAGTCACGCCGCGCGAGCTCACGCTCGCGGCCTGCGAGCGGATCGAGCGCTGCGACGAGGCCCTCGGCGCCGTTCCGGTCCGCTTCTTCGACCAGGCGCTCGCGGCCGCCGAGCGGGTCAAGCCGCAGGCGCGCTTCGCGGGCGTCCCGTTCCTGATGAAGGATGTCGGCGCGCGCCAGGCCGGTCAGCCCTACTACGCGGGCAACCGCGCGCTGCGCGCCGCCGACCACCGCGCCGACCGCGACACCGTGCTCGGAGCGCGCTTCCGCGAGCTCGGGCTCGTGACGGTGGGCAACTCGAATGCGCCCGAGTTCGGGCTCCAGTCCAATACCTGGCCGCTCGCGCACGGTCCGACCCGCAACCCCTGGGCGCTCGAGCGCGCCGCGGGCGGGTCGTCGGGCGGTGCATGCGCCGCAGTGGTGGCGGGTCTGGTGCCGGTGGCCCACGCGAGCGACGGGGCGGGCTCGATCCGGATCCCGGCCGCGTGGTGCGGCCTGGTCGGTCTGAAGCCCTCTGCGGATCGGATCGTGTGGCGGCACGCGGGCACGGGTCGCCCCGAGGTGGAGTTCGTGGTGGCGCGCTCGCTGCGCGACACCGCGGCGTTCCTCGACGAGCTGCGGCCGGTCCACGCGCGCGAGCAGGAGCCCGACTGGTTCACGACCGCGCTGAACATCCCGCCGCCGCGCCTGCGCGTAGGCGTCTCGACCACGTCGCCGAGCGGCGCGCCCGTCGATCCCGCGTGCGAGCGAGCCGTGCTCGAGACCGCGGCCATGCTCGCGGCAAACGGACACTGCGTCGAAGCGTCGGAGCCGGCCTCGCTCGCCGACTATCTCGATCGCGCACTGCACGGCGCGCTGATCGGCGCCGCGGAATACCGCTCGTGCCTCGCCGACCTCGCGTTGCGGCTCGGGCGCCCCGTGACACCGGATGACGTGGAGCCCTTCCTCTGGGTGCTCGCCCACCTCGACGAGGGCTCGACCCGCCCCGAACAGCTCGAGGCCTCGCGCGCCTGGAACCGCGCCTGGGTGCAGCGGACGCTCTCCTGGTTCGACGAGTTCGATCTGCTGCTGACCCCGACCGTGTGCGAGCCCGCGGTGGCGCTCTCGGAGCTCGATCCGCACTGCCACGAGCCGCTCGAGCTGCTCGAGAGGATGGTGCCGCACATGGCGTTCACCGAGCCGTGGAACGCGACGGGCCAGCCCGCGCTCTCGCTCCCGCTCGCGATCTCGCCCGACGGTCTGCCGATCGGCGTCCAGCTGGTCGGGCGACCCGGCCGTGAGGATCAGCTGCTCGGCGTCGCCGCGGAGCTGTCGCCGACCGCCGACCCGGCTTCGCTAGACGCGTGACTCCAGGCGGTGTCGGTGGGCTGCGAACGCCCGCGCGACCGCTTCCTGTCCGGCATCGCTGCGCAGCGCCTGGTTCCAGTGGCCGAGCGCGTGCTCGCAGCTCACGTGCGGCGGCGGTGCGATCTCCGGGAACCAGCGCGCGAGCTCCGCGTAGTAGGCCGCGTCGTGCCGCGCGTACCAGCGGTCCAGCACCTCGCTCGCGATCGAGTGCTCGCCCGCCTCGCCGAACGCCCAGAACGAGGTGCGCGTCTCGGGGCGCAGATCGGAGACGAGCCGACGCCACGGCACGTCGCGCGACTCGCGCGCATCGGTGGCGCAGTCGCCGTCGCCGACGTCGCGGAACACGAGCTTGCCCGTCGGATACAGCTCGCGGTCGAGCTGCACGAGCAGGTTCTGCGGGTTCGGCGTCTCGAACCAGAGCCCGTAGCGCGCGAGCAGGCGCGCCTTCACGCGCCCGACGGGCTCGGCGAAGTGCTGACCCCAGAACGCCTCGGGATTCGCGCCGTGCCGGCGCGCGATCGGCGCACCCACGAAGGGCAGCGAGAGCGCGGGCAGGTAGTAGTGGCCGTCCTGGAACAGGCGCAGATCGCGCAGCAGGAAGCCGCCTTCGCGGCCCGCCGCGAGCACGATCATCACCTCGGGCACTAGCTCGACGCCCTCGACCGGGCCGAGCAGCTCGTCGATGCGCGCGAGCACCCACGACCAACCGACCGCGTCGAACGCCTCCGCGCGCAGCTTGGTCTTCTCGGGCTGGCGGAAGTCCGGGTGCGGGTGATCGGTGGCGAGCTTGAGCGAGAACAGCGCGTCGCCGCTGTCATGGCCCGGGAACGCGAGCGTGCGCGACGACGTGAAGCGCGCGGTCCAGCACTCGGCGACGGGCTCGTTCGAGAACGCCACCGTCGGATCGCGATTGAGTGGATGGCGCGGCACGAGCACGCGATCGCCGCGCAGGAACAGGTCGACCACCTGTGCGGGCGCGGCGGGCATCACGTGCACCTCGACCTCGGTGCGCGGTACCGCCACGACGTCGACCTGCACGGGCGCGGTGCTGGTCCGGAATCCGACCAGGTTCGCCTGCTGCTCCCAGTCGAGCCATTGTGCGACCGGATCGCTCTTGACTTCGAACGGCTCACGGCGCGGCGCCGGAGCGACCTCTTGCTGCGGACCTAGATGTTCCACGGTTGACAGGTTCAGCGGGGGCGAAGGGTGGGGGCAGCTGGAGGGCGAGAGGAGTCTACCTCTGGTCTCCAGCCACTTCTTCTCTCTCCATCGGCCTCTCCCGTTGGAAACCGCAGTGAAGAAGAGAGTGGAACCCCTGGGGGATTGATTTGGCGCTATCCCGCGTTAGAGCGCCATCCAGGCTATTTCTGACGCTCTGTCAACTTTTTTGGTTGCTACCAGAACGGTCGGTATGGGATGAAAGCGCGAAACCGGATTGCCGGTCCGAACCTTCGAATCGGAGTTGCCGATGCCCCGGGAAGCCGCCGCTCGCGCGCTCGCGTTCTGGCTCGTCTCCATCGCCCTCGCCGCATCCGGCGCGCGCGCCGAGCACTGTCCGGCCGCGCCCGAGCTGGGCGGCCCGTTGATCTCGGGAACGACCGCGATGGTCGCGGGGACACACGTTTGGACCGACTACGCGTACGACGACCGCGGCGCGAACACGAATCTGGTGTTCGGCGGCGACACGACCTACCCCGCGAGTCCGTATCCGGGCAACACCGCGGACCTGATCCAGCTCCACGTCGGCACGGGCGTCGGCGGCGCGGTCGCGATCACGGCGCTGCTCGAGACGCTCGTGCCCGGTGCAGACGTCGCGATCGGCGTGGGCTTCGACACCGATCAGAATGGCGTCACGGGCGCGCCCGCCGTGCCGGGCGGGCTCTGGGCGACAACGGCGCTCGGACTCGAGCATCTCGTGGTGCTCGACAGTCAGACCGCCACCGCGACGCTCAGGTCCTACGTGTTAGGCGTGTGGCAGACGGTCGCGACCACACCCGCGACCGTCGATCGCGCCTGCAACACGATCTCCGCGTCGGTTCCGGGTCTCGTTCCGGGCACGGCGACCTGGAACGCCGTCGGCCTCGCGGGCTGGGCCGACGGTGCGGGCTCGTGGCAGAACGGCGCGCACCCGATCCACGACCTCGCGTACGTCGTCGGCGAAGATCCCGTCACCGATCCGCTGCTCGCGCTCTACCAGCAGGTGCCGCAGATCTATCAACCTTGGCAGGACAACATCCAGTCCGACATCATCGCGGGCGCCGCAGATCCCGCGCCTGCGATCACAGAAATCGCGTTCGGCACCGGCGCGACGCAGCTGAATCCGCCCGTCGACGTCTCGAGCCCGGGCATCTACACATTCCTGTATCACTCGGTGATCGACCTGGGCGAGGGCACTACCACGGGCCCGTCGCTTCGGTACGCCGGGCCCTACCAGCCCTACGTCGTCTACATCGCCTCGACGATTCCCGACGACGTCCCGCCGCCCGCGGTGATCTTCATGCACGGCGCGAACCAGAATCACCTGGTCAACGCGGTGCACTTCAACCTCGAGAACGCCTCCGTGCCCGCGCTCGCGTCGTACGACGTGCCCGGGGTGGTGGTGCTCGGTCTCGGTCGCGACCCGACCTGGGGCACGGGACCCGCGGAGATGGACCTTCTCGAGATGACCGACGACGCGGTCGCGCGCCTCGGGCTCGACGCCGAGCGGCTCGTGCTCTCGGGAATCTCGGCGGGCGGCGCGGGCACCTTCCGGCATCTGGTCCGCTACCCCGACCGCTGGACGGGCGGCTATTCGATCGTGGGCGGCGGCACCACCACGCTCGAGAATGCCACCAACGTGCCGCTGCGCTTCCACAACGGATTGCTCGACCCGCTCGTGAACGTGCAGGTCTACTTGAGCTCGGAGGCGGCGGTCGACGCCGCTGGCACGGTCGACTATCGCGGCGCGCTCGTGAATACGTCGTCGCATCTGCCCGAGCAGCTCGGCAACTGCTGGTATCTCGATCTGCTGAGCCGCCCGCGCGTCGTGAACCCGCCGCGTGTGCGCTACACGGTGCGGCCGTCCGAGTTCTTCATCGACCCGGACGTCGGGCTCGATCTCCACCCGGATGGCGCCTACTGGGTGTCGCAGCTCACCTCGAGGAACGACGCGGATGCGAGCATCGACACCACGAGCCTGCGCGCGGATCGCGGCCGCGTCGCGACTGCCGTCGACGAGATCGGCGAGAACGTCAGCTCGGGCCGCGATTTCTGCGGCCCGGATCCCACCGTGCAGACCGCCGACCAGTGGCTGTTGACCGGGCGCGCGATCGCACCCGCGCCGGTTCCGCTCGAGTGCTTCGACACGAAGCTCGAAGCGACGCTCGCGAACGCCGCGAGCGTCTCGCTCGACGTCGCGCGCGCGGGACTCGTGCCTGCGGGTCAGGTGGCGGGCGACTGGGACGGCGACGGCGTGGCCGACGCGGCCGACAACTGTCCGTACGCGGTGAATCCGATCCAGGAGGACGGCGGCGGCCTCAACACCGCCACAGCGAACGGCGTCGGCGACGCCTGCGAATGCGGCGACGTCTCGGGCAACGGCAAGGTGAACGGCCAGGACGCGCACGCGATCCGGCGCTACGGGCTCGGCAATCCGTCGAACCCGCTGTTCGAGCTCGCGTGCAACTGCGATGTGTCGGGCAGCGGAACCTGCAACGGCCAGGACGCCGCCGCGGTGTCGCGCGCGGTGCTCGGTCTCGCGCCGAACCCGCTGTTCGCGAACGGCTGCGAGAGCCGCACGGGTGCGCGCCGCGTGCAGGTGACCACCGACGGCGCGAGCGACGTGACGCTCACGGGCCTGCTGCCGGGCACGCAGGTGAAGCTCGACGGCGTGCCGCTCGGTGCGATCGGTCCGGCGGGCTCGTTCGCGGTTCCGGTGCCGTCCGGCACCCACACGGTGCAGCTGCTGCCCTGATCGATCTTTGGTGGATGCGATGATGAAGAAGCTGCTCCTGGCCTGTGCGCTGTTCCTGTCCGTCGCGAGCGCGGCGGTCGCGCAGGTGGTTCCGAACCCGACCGTGTCGGGGCCCGTTTCCGGCGGCATTCGCGGCACGCCGCTCATGGCGAGTCTGTTCGAGCTCGGGACCTGGGGCTACTCGGAGCAGGAGTTCTTCACCGAGGGCAACGCCGCCGCCTACGCGCTCGCTCCGCAGATCAGCGCGCCGTACCGGACGCGCGTGCTCGTGCGGCGCCCGCTCGATCCGCAGCGCTTCAACGGCACCGTGTACGTGGAGTGGCTCAACGTCACGGGCGGCGTGAGTCTCGACCCCGACTGGGCGGTGGGCCAGCGCGAGCTCTTGCGCAGCGGCTACGCCTACGTGGGCGTCGACGCGCAGCTCGCGGGTGTGCTCGCGCTGAAGGCGTGGGATCCGGTGCGCTATGCGACGCTCCTGCATCCCAGCGACGACTTCTCGTTCGCGATCTTCGCGCAGGTGGCGAAGGCGCTGCGCTCGCCGCAGGGCGTCGACCTCCTGGGCGGGCTCGTTGCGCAGCACGTGATCGCGATGGGCGAGTCGCAGTCGGGCGGCCGGCTCAACACCTACGTGAACGACGTCCACCCGCAGATCGACGACGTGTTCGACGGCTTCATGATCGGCGGCGACAACGGGAAGCTCACCGATCCCGAGCAGCTCGACGTGCCGGTGCTGCGCTTCAACAGCGATTTCGACGTCGGAGGCGACGCCCAGCCCGACGGACCCTTCTACCGCGTCTGGGAGATGGGTGGCTCGGGTCACAACACCTACTACTTCTCGTCGTACGCCTCCGCCGTGACGACGCGCGACCTCGGTGTCGCTCTCGCCGAGAACGACATACCGCTCGTGTGCATGGTCAACCGCTACCCGAAGCAGCTCGTGTTCCGCTCCGTGCTGCATCACCTGAACCAATGGGTGGCCCACGGCGTCGCGCCGCCGAGCGCGCCGCACATCTCGTTCACGGGCGGTGTGCGCGACGTGGACGCGTTCGGAAACTCCGTGGGTGGGATCCGGCTGCCCGCCGTGGAAGCGCCCGTCGCCACCTACAACCAGGGCCCCGCGTGCGGCGCGACGTCGGGATCGACGATGTACTTCGACGCAGCGACGCTGGCCTCGCTGTATCCCGCGCAGAGCAACTACGACTCGGCCGTGAGCGCGGCGCAGGACGCAGCGGTCGCGGCGGGCTTCGTGCTGCCGGCCGACCGCGTGCAGTGCCCCGACCAGTTCTTCGCGCCGCTCGGCACCGACCTCGTGATCTCGGCACTCGACGACTGCGACTCCGACACGGTCGCCGAGGCGGTCGACAACTGTCTGTTCAAACCGAACACCGATCAGGCGGACTCGGGCGGCGTCGCGAGCGCGGTCGCCGACGGGATCGGCGATGCGTGCCAGTGCGGCGACGTGACGGGCAACGGGATCGTGAACGGCCAGGATGCGAACGCGATCCGCCGCCACGTCCTCGGCCTGCAGCCGAACCCGACGTTCACCGCGCCGGGCCACTGCGACGTCACCGGAAACGGCGTCTGCAATGGCCAGGATGCCAACGCGATCCAGCGGGCCGCGCTCGGCAAGCCGAGCCCGCTGTTCGGGCAGAACTGCCACGACGCGCTCGGCGCGCCGGTGCCGCCGGGGCTGTGATCGTGCGCGAGCTCTCCGTTCGCATGCTTTGCTTCGCCGCACTGACCGCGGTCGCACTCGCCGTCGGGCCCGCAAGTGCGCGCGCGCAGGAGCTCGGTCCGCTGATCGCGGGGCGCTCCGCGTACGTGGACGGCACGTTCGTGTGGACCGACTACGCGTACGACGATCACGGAGCGAACACCAACGGCCGGCCCGGCGGAGACGGCATGGGCGGCTACCCGGCCGGCCTCGAGAACCACGCAGACCTGATCCAGCTCCAGATCGGCCTCGCGGCCGGGCAGATCGCGATTCGCGCGATCCTCGAGACGCTCGTCGACGCGGGGCGGCCCGTGCTCGGCGTCGCGTTCGACAGCGATGCCAACCCCACCACGGGCGCGACTTCGCTGCCGGGCGGGTCCTGGACGCCTGCGTCACCACTCGGTGTCGACCGTCTCGTGATCGCACGCGGATCGAGCGCGCGGCTCTATCAGTACTCGGGCGCATGGGTGCTCGCGGGAGAGTTCCCCGCGAGCGTCGACACGGCGGCCAACACGATCTCCACCACGGTACCCGCCTCGCTCGCGAGCCCGGGCGCGGCGACGTGGCGCGCGTTCGGCGTGCTCGGCTTCGCGGACCCGCTGCTCGGCACGTCGTGGCCCGAGGGCGGCGTGATCCTCGATCTCGCGTTCGTCGACGAGCGGCCCTATCTGCACCAGAGCGCGCTGCAGGGCGACGTGCTCGCGGGGCTGGCCGATCCCGACGCGGCGGCCGCAGCGGTCGACTTCGCGCGCGTCGCGGCTGCGGACACGGAGCTGCCGGAGCCGCGGCTCGGACGGTTCGAGACTTTCCTCTACCACTCCGCGCTCGACCTGCCCGAGGGCATCGGCGCCGCGGGCGGCGTGATCTCGGGCCAGATCTACCTCGGGCCCTACCAGCCCTATCTCGTCTGGGTGCCCGATCCGCTGCCCGCGCCCGCACCCCTGCTCGTGTTCCTGCACGGCGCCTCGCAGAACCATCTGCAGGACACGTGGGTGAACGCGACCGGTTGGCCCTATCACGGGCTCACACCGGGTCTCGTCGCGGGCTATGCGGGCAACAACAAGCCCGTCGGCGCCGATCCCGGCGACGTCTACCTGCCCAACGACGGTGCGATCGGTTCGATCGTGCACATCGAGCGCTCATTCGTGCCGTACGCGGCGCCGGGCCTCGTGCTCTTTCCGCTCGGGCGCAGCAACAGCAGCGGCTACGCCGGAATCCACGAGGAGGACGTGCTCGAGGCGATCGAGGACCTGTCTTCGCGCTTCAGCGTCGACGCGGATCGCGTGAGCCTCTCGGGCGCGTCGATGGGTGGCATCGGAACGTTCCGGCTCGCAGCGCTCCACCCCGATCTCTGGTCGCACGCCGCGCCGCTGCTCGGCTCCGGCGCGGACGTATCCGAGCTCTACGAGAACCTCTACAACGTGCCGGTGCGCATGCACAACGGCCTGCTCGACCCGCTGGTCTCCCAGCCCGCACCGACGCAGACCGCCGATGCGATCGACGCGCTCGGCTACGACTACCGCTACTACCTGTTCGCAACGCGCGAGCACGAATCGCTGTTCCCGATCAATCACTGCTTGCGCGCGGAGGCGCTCGCCGCGCTGCGCGACACGAACCCCGCGCGCGTGGTGTTCTCGGTGCGGCCCGAGTTCGCCGACGAGCAGCCGGACATCGGCTACGAGCACCGCTACGACCGCGCCTACTGGGTCTCGGAGATCGCGGTGCGCTCCGGCAGCGACGAGGGAAACGTCACGGCCACGAGCCACGCGCGGCCCGGGCGCGTGCGCTCGGCCACGGCGATCCTCGCGGCGCGCCAGAACATCAGCGAGGGGCGCGACGAATGCGGACCGAACCCCTCCGTGCAGACGCTCGACGTCTGGACCGAGCGCGGAATCGCGCTCGCACCCGCGGAGCCCGCGCCGCTGCTCGAGCAGCGCGTCGCGACCGCGCTCACCGCGATCGACGCGGTCGCGCTCGATCTCGTGCGCGCCGGGATCGTGCCCGCGGGCGGCTCGCCGGGCGATTGGGACGGCGACGGCGTGGGCGATGCGGTCGACAACTGCCGCTACTGGCCGAATCCGGGCCAGGGGGATGCGGGCGGTTTCGCGGGCGCGGGGCCGGACGGGATCGGCGACGCGTGTCAGTGCGGCGACGTCTCGGACAACGGGCGCGTGAACGGGCAGGATGCGCACGCGGTGACGCGCCACGGCCTCGGCGTGACCCCGAACGCCGCGTTCCGCGTGCTCGAGAAGTGCGACGTGACCGGCAACGGCCTGTGTAACGGTCAGGATGCGGGGGCGATTCGGGCGGCGCTGATCGGCGCGCCGAGCGCCTATCACGCCACCGCGTGCCCCGCGTTCACGGGCGAGCGATTCGTGGACGTGAGCACGGACGGCCCGAGTCAGGTCACCCTGTCCGGGCTCGTTCCGGGTACACTGGGCCGCCTCGACGCGGCGCCCGCGGGCGCCGCAGGCAGCGACGGCAGGCTCACGATCGCAGTTCCGACCGGACAGCACCGGATCGGAATCCGGCCGTGAATCGGAGAAGGAAGAAGGCGATGAAGCAGCAGATCCTGCTCGTGAGCACGGCGATGCTCGGCGCGGCGATAGGCGCCTCCGCGGGCACGCTCGATTTCTGGGAGAGCTCGCTCGGCGCAAAGGACGTCACGGCGAGTTTCCCGACGGGCGCCGCACAGCAGGCCAACGTCGATTTCGACGCGGACTCCGCCGAGGGCGGCGGAATGTTGCTCGGCGCCTCGGAAGTCGAGATCCGTCCGACGGGGTCGGTGTCGTTCACGAGCTTCAACTGCGAGCTCCAGTCCTGCAACAACGACGACTACGTGTTCGTCGCGGGCACGGCGGGTCAGGGCGGACTCGTGCGCGTGAGCGATCCCGACGTCGACGAGAAGCACGGGATCTACGACCTCGGCACGATCACGTTCGACGCGCCGCAAGAGCCCGGCTCCCTGCCGCTCGTCACCTGCAACTACACGGGACTCGACGGACAGGAGCACACGTGCAGCCCGTTCGTGCTCGTGACGCTGCCGGAGCCGAGTGGTTCTGCTGCGCTCGTCGCGGGCGCCGCGCTGATGTTCGGCGCACTCCGACGGCGCCGCGCGCGCTGAAACGAGCGTTTCACGATCATCATTCGCCTAGCGAACTTGAATTGCGCGCGCGCGCAGGAAATCAGTTGAAAGCCCGCACGCGCAAAGGTTAAATAGCGCGTCGACCTGCGCCTCCTTGGGAAGGGAAGGATCTGCCGATGCGCTCCAAGCTCGTCCGTGCTGTCACTGCGTTGCTGTTCGTGTTACTCGCCGCGCCCGCGTGGGCGGGCACGCTTCAGTACTTCGAAGCTTCGTTCGGGAGCCCCGGCGTCACCGCGGTGTTCGGAACCGGCGGAAGCGGACTCCTGGCCGACATCGACTACAACGCGAGCTCGGCCGAGGGAGGCAGCGTGCTGTACGGCGCGAGCGAGATCACGATCGTGCCGCTCGGCGATGCCGTGCTCAACGCGTTCCAGTGTCAGCTCGCGGCGGGGTGCATCGACGACGAGGACTACACGTTCACGCCGGGCGGCGCGGGCGTGGGCCAGATCTTCGTGATCGACCCGGATACCGATCCGCAGACCGGTCTGCTCGAGCTCGGCGACATCAACTGGGACAGCTTCGGCTCCGGCAGCCTGTATCTCGAGAGCTGCAACTACACCGACGCAAGCGCGACGGAGCGCACCTGCACCCCGTTCACGCTGGCCACGACGGTTCCCGAGCCCGGGACGGGGGCGCTGCTGGCGTTCGCGCTCGCTGCGCTCGCCGCCGCGCGACGCCGATAGCCGCGAGGGCGTTCGACTAGGCGCCGCCGTACTGCGCGAGAAGCCGCGCGCGGGCGCGCGGCTGGATGTTCGCGCGCGTGAGGTCGCCGCCGTAGTGCGCGGCCAC
The DNA here is from genome assembly GCA_963832165.1 of uncultured delta proteobacterium. Lineage (GTDB taxonomy): Bacteria > Myxococcota_A > UBA9160 > UBA9160 > SMWR01 > JAHEJV01. The sequence continues at coordinate 34,362 of CAWHTE010000001.1, forward strand.
GCGCGGATCCATCACGCGGCGCCACAGCGGCGGCAGGTACGCGAGCAGGATCATCCCCGCGTAGCCCGAGGGCAGCTCGGGCAGGCCGTCGAAGTGGCGCAGCGCCTGGTAGCGCCGCGTGGGGTTCGCGTGGTGATCCGAGTGACGCTGGAGGTGGTACAGGAACAGGTTCGACGCGGTGTTGTTCGAGTTCCAGCTGTGCTCGGGCCGGCAGCGCTCGAGGCGCCCGTCGGCGCTCTGCTGGCGCAGGAGTCCGTAGTGCTCGATGTAGTTCACCACCTCGAGCAGCGAGAAGCCGATCACCGCCTGCACGACGAGCCACGGCACGATGCCGACGCCGAACCAGGCGATCAGCCCGCCGAATAGCGCGACGCTCATCGCCCACGCGTTCAGCAGATCGTTGTGGACGCTGAAGAACGGCTTGCCCACGCGCGCGAGCCGCTCGCGCTCGAGCACGATCGCCGAGCGCAGGCTGCCGATCACCGTGCGCGGCAGGAACTCCCAGAAGGTCTCGCCCATGCGCGCGCTCGCGGGGTCGTCGAACGTGGCGACGCGCACGTGGTGGCCGCGGTTGTGCTCGACGAAGAAGTGCCCGTAGGCGGTCTGCGCGAGGGCGACCTTCGAGAGCCACTTCTCGTGCGTGCTGCGCTTGTGGCCGAGCTCGTGGGCGGTGTTGATCGAGATCCCGGCCACCATCGCCACCGTGAGCGCGAGGCCGAGCTTCTCGGCGAACGCGAGATCGCCGTGCGTCCACATCCAGCACGCGAACACGAGCGATGCGAACTGGAGCGGCAGGAACAGGTACACGCACCAGCGGTAGTACGGATCGGCGTCGAGGCGGCTCACCGCAGACTCGGGCGGATTCGATGCGTCCTTGCCGATCAGGTGGTCGATGATCGGTACGAGTCCGAACGAGGCGAGCGGCCCGAGCCACCACATGAAGGTCTGGCCCGTCGCCCACACGTGGGCCCCCGCGATGAACGGCAGCAGCGGCACCTGGAGGCCGAGCAGCCAGTAGAAGCGCTTGGGGTCGCGCCAGATCCTCGTGTGCTTGGGCAGGGCTGCAGTGCTCGCGCTCATCGATCGGGTCTCCATTCCTGCGGGCGTCGTCGACCCGGGAGATTTCCACGTCTGCGCGTTGGAAGCTACACCAGTGTAAGTAGATAGTTAGCTAGACGAACTAACAGGATTTGGACAGCCTGTTCGCGCGAGTTCGAAAGAGATTGATTCGCCACGGCTCCACAGGATCTAATGTTCCGTTTTCGGTCCCGGGAGCCCCTGGGCGAGGCATAGAGATGAGCAAGCTCCTGTTAGCCTGGGTCGCGCTGCTGGCCACGCTCGCGCCGTCCGCCGCACCGGCTGCCGTTCCGAACCCGACCGTCACGGGCCCGATCCCGAATAGCCAGGGTGTGCACGGCCACCCGCTCTGGGACAGCTGGTTCGAGGTCGGCTCGCTCGGCTACACCGAGGGCGAGTACTTCATCGAGGGCGTCGCGCGTCAGCCCGGCTCGGCCGACACCGCGCCCTACCGCACGCGCATCATCGTCACGCGACCGGCCGATCCCGCGAAGTTCAACGGCACTGTGCTGATGGACTGGGTGAACGTGACCGCGCAGTTCGAGAACGCGGTCGACACGCAGGAGTCGCACGATTACCTGCTGCGCGAGGGCTATGCGTTCGTGCACGTGAGCGCGCAGAAGGCCGGGATCTGCTGCACGCCGCTCACGCCGAAGGTGTGGGATCCGGTGCGCTACGGCATTCCGGACGCGTCGGACCCGCTGCCGATCCCGCTTCCCCCCACCCCGAACTCCGTACCCGGCCTGCACCACCCCGGCGACGCGTATGCGCTCGACATCTTCGCGCAGGTCGCGCAGGCGCTGAAGTCGCCGAGCGGCGTCGACCCGATGGGCGGGCTCGACGTGCAGCACATCGTCGCGGCGGGCCAGTCGCAGTCGGCCGGGAAGCTCGACGACTATCTCCACCAGTGGCAGGACGGCGCAGGCGAGCGCGTGATCGACGCGTTCCTGATCCACGGCCGCGTCGCGAATCGCGCCGAGCAGATCTCCGCGCGCGCGGACGAGGCCGCCTCGCGCGTGCTCCAGCTCAACAGCGATTTCGAGGCGTACGCGAACGCTCCGGGCGCCAATCCGTACTACACGCAGTGGGATGTCGCGGGCGCCGCGCACTCGAGCTTCTGGATCGGCGTGCACTCGGAGCTGGGCGGGGGGCCGCGCTTCGCGGACTCCCCTCAGCTGCCCGCGACCGCCGACGGCGATCTCCACGCCGGCAACGCGCCCTACCTCACGTTCGACACCTGGAACTACGGAGAGCAGATCAGCCCGGGCCAGCCGATCTGCATCCTGCAGGGCAACCAGTTCCCGATGCACTACGCGGTGAACGCGGCCCTCGACGCGATTCGGCGCTGGCTCGTCGACGGCGTGCAGCCGCCCTCGGGACCCCGATTCCAGGTGGACGGCGGCTCGCTCGCGCGCGACTCCTACGGCAACGCGCTCGGCGGCATCCGCCTCGCGCCGATCGAGCATCCCGTGGCGAGCTACCGCTCGGCCGATTGCGCGCTCGGCGGCACCACGGTGCCGTTCACCGAGCTGCAGCTGCTGCAGCTCTATCCCACGCACGCCGACTACGCGTGCCAGATGCGCGAGACGACCTATCAGAACGTGAAGGACGGATTCCTGCTCGAGGAAGACGCGCTCTCGCTGCTCTCGCGCGTCGACGGCGCGGTGAACCGCTGGCCGCTCGACGCGGGCGTGGCCGATTGCGACGACGACGCGATTCCCGACGCGCAGGACAACTGCCCGCTCGTCGCCAACACCGATCAAGCCGATCGCGGCGGCGTGAACACGCAGACGGCCGACGGGGTCGGCGACGCGTGCCAGTGCGGCGACGTGACGGGCAACGGCGTCGTGAACGGCCAGGACGCCAACGCGATCAAGCGACACGGCCTCGGCGCGACGCCAAATCCGACCTTCCGCGAGCCCGGCAACTGCGACGCGACGGGCAACGGCAGGTGCAACGGTCAGGACGCGAACGCGCTGCGCGCCGTATTGATCGGACGCCCGCTGCCGATGTTCGGCCAGAACTGCCAGAACGCCGACCCGTACGCGCCCACCTGTACGGACTGCGGCGAAGCCGACGGCAGCACGACCTGGCGGATCGAGGACGGGCCCAACGAGAAGGACCTGGCGCTCTACGCGTTCTTCTCGGCGACGTCCGGTGACACGATCGAGTTCGGGGAGGGCGCGTTCGAGTTCGACACGACGCTCGTGATGGCGGGCAACTCGGGCTCGCCCAAGGATGGCGTGACCATCCGAGGCCAGGGCCCGCGCAAGACGATTCTCGACTTCCTGGGCAGCCGCACGCCCGAGGGCCTCTCGTTCTCGCACATGGAAGGCCTCACGGTCGAGAACCTCACCGTGATCGACACGCCGGGCTTCTCGCTCAAGGTCAGCGACTCCAACCACGTCGTGATCCGCAACGTGCGGACGATGTGGTCGAGCGCCGACAGCAATCCGCTCGACGCGATCGACGATCGCGGCGGCATGGACCCGAAGAAGCCGTCCACGCTCGACGTGAGCTGCGTACACGAGCTGTCCTTCCCCGTGAGCACGGGCAAGTACGTGGACGCGAGCGGTCTGCCGCGCCTGTACCAGACCGATGCGGGCAACGGCGGCTACGCGATCTATCCCGTGCTCTCGAACGACGTGCTGATCGACCACGCGGTCGCGCTGGGCGCCTCCGACGCGGGCATCTACGTCGGCCAGTCGAACGACGTGATCGTGAAGAACAGCGAGGCGCTGTTCAACGTGGCGGGCTTCGAGATCGAGAACACCGACGACGCCGACGTGTTCGACAACGTCGCGCACTGCAACACGGGCGGCTTCCTGACGTTCGACCTGCCGGGCCTGAACCAGTACGGCGAAGAGACCCGCACGTTCCGCAACTACGCCGGCTACAACAACACGGTGAACTTCGCGCCGGGTGGGGTCGTCTCCGACGTGCCGCAGGGCGTCGGCATGCTCCAGCTCGGCTACGACGAGCACGAGATCTTCCAGAACACGATCGAGTGGAACCGCACCGTGGGGCTCGTGTTCGTGGGCCACCCGCTGCTCGACGGCAACACCGACAACCCCGACAAGCGCATGGACCTCTATCCCGACGCCGTGCACGTGCACCACAACACGTTCACGACCAACGGCACGCTGCCGCAGCCGCCGGAGCTCGGCGTGATCACGTGCCAGGAGGGCACGGGACCCGGCTTCGATTCGATTCCGCCCTGCATTCCGACCGGCATCAACGACGCGCACGCCTCGCTCTTGCCCGCGCTGATCCAGATCAAGGGCGTGCTCGCGCTGCAGAACGGCGACACGTACGGCCCGACCGGCGCGCACATCACCTGGGACGGGGGGTACGAAGCCGAGCCCAACGACTGTCCCGCGAATCTCGTGCTCGACGACGATCCCGACCCGGACCCCGAGTTCGAGGCGATCCTCGACGACAACGGCAAGCCGCAGTACACGGGCGCGCACGATCCGCTCTGCCGCTACAACGCGTACAAGTTCACCGCGGGCGGCGAGCGCAAGGCTCCCGCAGTACTGGAGCTGCATCGACCCGGGCACCAACGCGTTCAGCCCGGACAGCCGCCCCTACATGAACTTCGAGAACACCGATCCCACGGATCCGCCGCTGACCGACATCGCGGCGCACGACTGCACCGCGCGCTTCGGCACCAACCTCGCATCCCTCGACGAGGCGGTGGTCGAGCCGTTCGTGCCCGGCGCACCGGGGCCGCCGCCGCCGTCGCCCGAGCAGATCGCCGCGATCTGCGCCGACTACAGCGGGAACCAGATCAACCGCGAAGCGCTCCAGTTCAACTGCCAGAAGCTCTCGGACTACAACCTGTTCGCGGATCCCACCGATCCGCGCACGGACGCGAACGAGGGCGGCACGCGCTTCGAGCTGACCACGCAGCTGTTCTCGGATTACGCGCACAAGTACCGCTTCGCGTTCCTGCCGCCGGGCCAGTCGGCGACCTGGCACGAGGGCAGCGCGGCCGCGCCGAACGCGACGCTGGGCTTCCCGGTGGGCACCGTGATCGCGAAGACGTTCGCGTTCCCGAACGGTGCGAACGAAGAGGTCGTCGAGACGCGCCTGTTGATCCACCGCGAGAAGAGCGGCGGTGGATCGTACTGGGAGGGGATGGCGTTCATCTGGGACAAGGACGGGAACGGAAACCGCACCGACGCGCATCTCGCGATCGCGGGCGGCACCGCGTCGGTGAGCTGGAACTACGAGGACCCGGACCCCGACGTGTCGGCGACCTACGTCGGCAGCACGAGCCAATACCTGATCCCGCACGCGGAGCAGTGCGGCAGCTGCCACGTGAACGACGACAAGGACCCGGGCGACTCGCCGATCGGCGCCAAGGTGCGGCTGCTCAACCGGCCCGTGGACTACGGCAGCGGGCCCGAGAATCAGCTCCAGCACTGGGTCGACGCGGGCATGCTCAGCGGAGCGCCTGCGCTCGCGGTGGACGCGAGCGAGATCGCCACCAACGTGCAGCGCCTGCCGCGCTTCGACGTGCCCGGCGACCCCGCGAACATCCCGACCTCCGAGCCCGCGCGGCTCGCGCAGATGACGCCCACGGAGATCGATCACGAGCTGCGCGTGCGCAGCTGGATCGAGACCAACTGCGCGCACTGCCACAACCGCGACGGCCTCGCGCAGAGCACGGGCGTGTTCTTCGACGTGTTCCGGCGCGTGAACCTGAACTACGGAATCTGCAAGACGCCGACCACGGCCGGTAGCTCGTCGGGCGGCCGCAACTTCGACATCGTGCCCACGCACGCGGACGATTCGATCGTCTCGTTCCGCGTTCACTCGACCGATGCGAGCGCGCAGATGCCCCCGATCGCGCGCAGCGTGACGCACAACGAGGCCGTGGCGATCCTCGACGCCTGGATCGACGACGTCGTCGACGGGCGCTACGAGGGGTCGGGCTGCGAGTGATCGGTCTGGCGGATTACGCCCTTCGGGCTAATCCGCCCTACGTAGGGCGGATTAGCGAAGCGAAGCGAGCGTAATCCGCCATTCAGGTCAGGCCTGGATGCCGCAATCGCGCAGTGCGCCGATCGCGTCGAGGTCCTCGACGGCGGCCTCGGCGCGCGCGAGGAATGCCTCCGAGAAGATCCGGCGTCCCTCGGAGATCTTCTCCGGAAACGCGGTGATCTGACACGACGCCACCACGGTGTAGGCCGCGTGCAGGCGGTGCGTTCGCCACGCCTCGTCGAAGCTCGCCGCCCACGCCTGGCCGCGCGCCTCACAGACGTCGAGGTAGTGCCGGAGCAGGTCGCGCTCGTGCGCGCGGCGATCTTCGATCGAGAGCGCCATCGCGAGGAAGTAGGAGACGTCGCGCAAGGGATGACCGATGCTCACGATCCCCCAATCGAGGAAGCCGATCCGCCCGCCGTCGTCGAAGATGTTGCCGATGTGCGGGTCGCCGTGGATCACGGTGACGGGGCCCTGCTCCCAGAGCCGGTGGATCGCATCGGCGCGCGCGATGTAGAGCGCCGCGACGTCGGCGAACGCATCGCTGAGCCGATGGCGGTGGTTGCGCAGGCTGTGGCTCAGCATCGCGATGCCGTAGCTCGGGTCGTAGGGCGGGGGAGGTACCCACGCCGCCTCGACCTTTCTGCGCGTGCGGTCGGCGTACTGCAGGTGCAGATCGGCGAGGTCCTCGAGCGCCACTGCCGCGGCGTCGGCGCCGACGCTCTTCGTCCCGTCGGAGATCTCACAGCCGCTGTGCCGCAGCTCCTCGAGCAGCAGCACGAACGAGCCGTCGCTCTCGTCGTGGCGCGCGACGTAGGCCGCGGGCACGCGCATCGCGACGTGCGGTGCTAACTGGTCGTAGAACCGCGCCTCGCGCACGCCCATTCCCGTGAGCGCGATCGCGCGTCGTCGCACCGGCACAGTCGGCAGCATCTTGCAGAACATCCACTCGGGAAGGCCCGCAGGCGGGTCGTACCGGAGGCGCAGCCGCGCGTGCGCGTTGGTGACCTCGTGGCGCTCGGCGACCTCGACCTCCACCACGCACACCCCGGGATGGCGTTCGGAGAGGGCCTGCGTGAGCCAGGCCGGATGGAGCGCTTCGGGTGAACCGGGGATCCGGCCCATCGCGATATGCTAACGCGCGATGGCGCGAACCACGCTTCCCTCGATCTGCCGCTTCTGCCACGCCAACTGCGGGATCCTGGTCGAGCTCGAGGAAGGCCGGCCCGTGCGCGTCACGGGGGATCGCTCGAACCCGGCCTACCACGGCTTCACCTGCGCGAAGGGACGCCAGCTTCCCGCGCAGCACGTCCACCCGGATCGGCTTCTCCATTCACAGAAGCGGATCGCGCCGGGGCGCTTTGCCCCGATCGCGAGCGAGCGCGCGATCGACGAGGTGGCTGCGCAGATCCAGGCCCTGATCGCCGAACACGGGCCGCGCTCGGTCGCGCTCTACGCGGGCACCTACTCGGGTCCGCACCCCGCGACGATTCCGTTCGCGATCGGATGGCTGCTCGCGGCGGGCTCGCGCATGGTGTTCACGGCGGCCACGATCGATCAGCCGGGCAAGAACATCGCGAACGCGCTGCACGGGCGCTGGCTCGCGGGCTCGAACGTGTTCGACGAGTCGGACGCGTGGCTGCTCGTCGGCAACAACCCGCTGATCTCGATGTCGGGCGGCATTCCGCCCGCAAACCCTGCGCGCCGGCTGCGGGAGGCGCTGGCGCGCGGAATGAAGCTCGTGGTGATCGATCCCCGCCGCACCGAGGTGGCGCGCTTCGCGGACGTCTACCTGCAGCCGCGCCCGGGCGAGGATCCGACGCTGCTCGCGGCGCTTCTGCACGTGGTAATCCGCGATGGACTCGTCGACCGCGATTTCGTGCGCGACCACGTCTCGGGCTTCGAAGAGCTCGAGGCCGCCGTCGCGCCGTTCACGCCGCGCTTCGCCGCTGAACGCGCGGGCGTCGCGGCCGAGGAGATCGAGCGCGCGGCGCGCACCTTCGGCGGCGCGCAGCGCGGTTGTGGGGTAGCGGGCACGGGCCCCAACATGGCGCCGCGCGGAAACCTCACCGAGTACCTGCTGCTCTGTCTGAACACGCTCTGCGGGCGCTGGCGCCGCGCGGGCGAGCACGTGGCGAATCCCGGAGCGCTGCTGCCGAAGGCCACGCCCGTGGCCCAGGCGCAGTCGCCGCGCCGCGCGTTCGGGTTCGGCGAGAAGCTGCGCGTGCGCGGCCTCGCGAACAGCGCCGCGGGGCTGCCCACGGCCGCGCTCGCCGACGAGATCCTCGAGCCGGGCCCGGGCCGGATTCGCGCGCTGATCTGCGTCGGCAGCAATCCGATCGCGGCCTGGCCCGATCAGCACAAGACGCGGCGTGCGATGGACGAGCTCGATCTGCTCGTGACGCTCGACATGAAGTTCTCGGCGACCTCGCGCCTCGCTCACTACGTGATCGCGCCGAAGCTCTCGCTCGAGGTGCCCGGGCTCTCGCTCTCGATGGAAGCGCTGGAGCAGACCTACGTGGCGATGGGTTATTCCGAGCCCTACGCGCAGTACTCGCCCGCGATCGCGGAGCCGCCGCCGGGCTCCGACGTGATCGAGGAGTGGGAGTTCTTCTACGGCCTCGCCCGACGCATGGGGCTCCCGCTCTCCCTCTACCCGGTGCGTGCCGAGACCGGGGTACTGCGCGAGCGGTCCGAGGTGATCGGCGTCGACATGGCGAACAAGCCGACGACCGACGAGATCTTCGCGCAGCTCGTCGCGGCCTCGCGCGTTCCGCTCGACGAGGTGAAACGACACCCGAACGGGGCGATCTTCCGCGATCCGCCGATCGCCGTTGCGCCGGCCGATCCCGCGAGCGCGGGCAGGCTCGACGTGGGCAACCCCGAGATGATGCGCGAGCTCGCCGAGGTGGCGGAGGAGGGCGCACGCAGCGCGCAGGTGAGCGGTCGCCCGTTCCGGCTCGTATCGCGGCGCATGCCCAACGTCTACAACTCGTCCGGCCGGGACATCGACGCGCTCACGCGCGGGCGGCCCTACAACCCCGCGTTCCTGCACCCCGAAGATCTCGCCGCGCTGGGTCTGGCCGAGGGCGATACGGTGCGGATCGCCTCGGACCACGCGAGCATCCTCGGCGTCGCGACGGCCGCGCCCGAGCTCCGGCGCGGAGTGCTCTCGATGTCGCACGCGTTCGGCGACGCGCCCGAGCGTGACGGCGAGTACCGCGAGATCGGCAGCACGACGGCCCGGCTCGTCGACACCGAGCGCGAGTACGACCCCTACACGGGCATTCCGCGCATGAGCGCGATCCCGGTCTCGATCGAACGCGCGGAGGGCCTTTGATGCAGCGGCTCGAGGGTCGCGTCGCGCTCGTCACGGGCGCGGGCCAGGGGATCGGGCGCGCGATCGCGCTCGCGTTCGCGCGCGAGGGCGCCGACGTCGCGGTGGCGGAGCTCGATCCCGCCAACGCGAAGGGCAGTGCCGAAGCCGTGCGCGCGCTGGGCCGGCGCTGCGCGTGCATCGTCGCCGACGTCGGCGTGCGCGCCGACTGCGAGCGCGCGGTGGAGGAGACGGTACGCGAGCTCGGCGGCCTCGACGTGCTCGTGAACTGCGCGGCCTGGGCGCAGCCGAACACGCCGGTCCACGAGACCTCGGACGAGCTCTACCAGCGCACCTTCGACGTGTGCATGACGAGCGTGTTCTGGACCACGCGCGCGGCCTATCCCCATCTCAAGAAGAGCGGGCGCGGTTCCGTGATCAACTTCGCGTCGAACGCGGGCACCGAGGGGATGGCCGGCAACGCCGTGTACGCGGCCACCAAGGAGGCGATCCGCGGCTTCTCGCGCTCGCTCGCGCGCGAGTGGGGGCGCGACGGCATCCGCGTGAACATGATCCGCCCGATCGCGGCGTCGCCGAGCCTCGCGGGCTGGATCGAGGAGAACCCGAAGCTCGCCGCGGTGCAGGCGCGTGCGATTCCGCTCGGCCGGTTCGGCGATTGCGACGCCGACATCGCGCCGGTCGCGGTGTTCCTCGCGAGTGACGAGAGCCGTTACCTCACGGCAGTGACGCTGCCGGCCGACGGCGGCGGCGGACAGGAGCGATGATGCGCGATTGGATCTGGATCCTCGCGGTGTGCATTTCGTGGGCCCCGCCGGCTGCGGCCTGGGACAAGCGCGCGACCAACATGTCCGGCAATGCGGGTCAGACCTGCGCAATGCAGGAGAACGCGCAGGTCGGCGTGAACTTCAGCAACGTCGTCGTCACGGATCTCAAGAAGGTCGGTTCGGAGATGGACAGGAAGATCGACGAGCTGATCGCGCTCGCGAAGCAGTCCGGCCTCCAGAAGATCGAGGTGCAGTCCTACAGCTACAACATCTACGCCGTCTCGAGCGGCGTGCCGATGCCCGCGGGTGTGCCCATCCCCTATCAGTACAGCGGCAACGTGAGCTTTGCGGTCGAGCCGTGCGAGAAGGCGTCCGGTTTGATGTCGCTGCTCGCGGACAAGGGATATTCGGCGAGCCTCAACGTCAACGCGTATCGCCAGTGCCAGTGAACATGTCGGCGGTGTAATCGCGCGTGAGCAGCTCGAGCAGGTGGCCGCTCGGGTCGCGGAAGTAGACGCCGCGCCCGCCGTTCCAGGAATTGATCTGCATGTCATCGGACGCGAACGGTCCGCTGCCGTAGGCGAGGCCCGCGTCCTTGATCCGCGCGAAGATCTCGTCGAACTCGGCCTCGCTGACCTTGAACGCGTAGTGGCGCGGTGTGAACGAGTCGTCCTGGTCGAAATCGAGCGTGAGCGATTGGCTCTGGATCTTCACGGGCGTGAAGTGGCCCATCGCGCCGACGTACTCGAATCCGAACATGTGCTCGTAGAAGCGCGCGGACTGCTCCTTGTCGCGGGCCGGAACGATCGTGTGGTTGAGCTCGATGGTCATGGGGGGTCCTCCGGGCGCATTCCCGAACGTATCCCTTCAGACCGACGCGAGCACGGCGCGCCACGCGGCGAGCTTCTTCGCGTAGGACAGCGAAGCGTGTGCCGGACTCGTCGAGGGCAGCCGGTAGTAGGCGAGATCGCCGAGCGCACCGAGCTTCGGCAGCGCGTATCTCTGGAACGAGGCCTCGGCCTTCGCACCGTTGAAGCAGACGGTGCGGATGTGCGGATGCGCGCGCAGGAAGCTCGGAAACGCGTTAGGCACGATCGACGACTCGACGACGTCGGAATCGAGGCTGCTCACGCGCGTGCACGACTTCATCACGTCCCAGAGCGCGATCCGACGCGCGCGCAGCGCCGCGAGCCGTACGTCGTAGGGCGCGGCTGCGTCGAACTCGAGCAGCTCCGCGGCGATCCTCCAGAACGCGTTCTGCGGATGCGCGTAGTACTGCTTCACGCGCAGCGACACCTTGCCGGGCATCGAGCCCAGGATCAGCACGCGGCTCGAGGGGTCGGAGATCGGCGGGAAGCTGTGCACGCGCATCGGGAGATCAGCGCGACGCGACCGCGATGTGAGCGCGCGTGGCGAAGCGCACCGTGCCGTCGGAAATCACGTACGCGCGCAGATCGCGCTCTGCCTCGGCGAGCACGCGCTCGATCACGGGTTCCGCGAGTGAAATTCCCGCGATCGGGAGCCAACCGAGCAGGTCGGGCTCGACCATCGCGCGAACATCCGGGAAGCGCGCGGTTCCCGTGTGCGTCGCGATCGACTCGATCGCTAGGCCGGCGGCCGAGAACAGCGCGGCGAGCTGCTCGGGAGCGCCGAGCACGAACGGAGCGCGCAGCGCATCCGCGGCCGCTGCGCCCGCGATGCGGTCGAGCAGCGCTACCTCGGCTGCATAGGCGGGTATGTCCTCCAGCGAGGCCCAGACGGCCACCGCGAGCCGACCTCCCGGGCGCAGCATGCGCCCCATCTCGCGCAGCGCTGCGACGCGATCGTCGAAGAACATCAGACCGAATTGGCTCACCACCGCGTCGAACGACCGATCCGCGAAGGGCAGCTGCTCCGCGGCGCCCTCGCGCCACTCGATCGCGGGCGCCGCGCGTATTGCTACCGCGAGCATGCCCGGGTTTCGATCGAGCCCGACGACCGAGCCCGACGCACCGACCGCGACCGCCGCCGCGCGCGCGAGCACCCCTGTTCCGCACGCCACGTCGAGCACGCGCTGGCCGGGCTGGATCCGCGCCGCCTCGATCACGCGCGGCGGCCAGTCGCTGAACAGCGCGGGTACGAAGGCGCTCTCGTAGGCGGTTGCCGCGGCGATCTGGGCATCGAGTTCAGCCGGGTCCATCGCGCGTCTCGTCGGATCAGGGGTTCTCGGGACCCTCGGGGAACTCGAGCCCGCAGGCGCTGCAGGCCGCGGCGTTCTCGGGTGTCGGCTCGCCACACGCTGGGCACGCCGACGGGTCGAACGAGACTCCGGCGGTGTCGGCATCCGGCAGCGCGCTCGCGGCGAGCTCGTCGGCGATCTCGCGCGCCGCGTCGAGATCGCCGCGGGACACGTAGATGCCGAGCCGCGCTGCCTGGCCGCGCGCGGCGCGGGCTCCCGCCATTGCGCCACCGAGCGGATAGGTGTCGATCTGGCTCGAGATGCCGTGCTCCTGCAGCGACTCCGCGAACGCCTGAAGATCCCTGGGCTCGCCGAGCCGCAGCACCGCGAGGTCTTGGAGCGCGGAGACCGCGCGCGTCACGGGAGCCGGTGTCCCGGTGGGTGCGTAGTCGAGCGGCGTGTTGCAGTCGGGGCATACGGAGACCCACGACTGGTATTCCTGTCCACAGCTCGCGCAGGTCTTGAACATGGTGGCGCCCGTCACCCGAGGTAGCGAAGCGCTGCGCGACCCGCCATGAACCAGACCGCGAGCGTCGAGATCAGATAGAGATTGAAGCGCAGCATGATGATGTTCACGGTGCAGTGCACGGCGCTGTGCAGCGCGCGAAACACCACGAATACCCACGCGGCGCCCACGTACACCGCATCGACCTGACCGGACGCGAACAGCGCGAGTGCGAGCGCGTAGAAGAGCACGGGGATCTCGAACAGGTTCTTCAGGTTGTCCGATGGATTCGACACGGCGGGCGGCGAGATCTCCGCGAGCCGAGCCGGCGTGAGCTCGCTCGGCGCGATGTCGAGGCTGCGCAGCATTCGGATCCGCCGCACGTACATGTAGACCCACACGACGAACGTGACGAAGATCATCGCGTACACGGGACCCAGGATCGCGGTTTGCGACATCGCTACTCCTCAGCGCGTTCTACGCAGTCGCTCTTCGGCCCCCGCGACGAGCTCCGCGACGATCTCGGCCGCGGGCTGTACCGAGTTCACGTGCGTCACGGATTCTCCCGCGTAGAGCGCCATGGCGGCGACGTTGCCCGTGGTGGTCGCGGTGGGCACGAACGGAGAGAAGCGCGGGATCGGTACTGCGCGACCGCCGACCACGTCCTCGGCGACGATCGCGTCCGTCGCTGCCTGCGCGGCCGCGACGGCCGAGCGCAGCACGCGATGCGGTGCGTTCGGCCACATCTCCGAGAATGCCTCCGTGAGGCAGGTGTCCGCGGCGGACGCCGCGAGCAGAGCCTGCACGTACGACGGATGCGCGCCCGACTCCGCGCTCGCGACGAAGCGCGTGCCGATCCGCGCGCCAGCCGCACCGCACGCGAGCACCGCCGCGAGATCGCGCCCGGTCGCGATACCGCCCGCCGCGAGCACGGGGACGCTCACGGCCTCGAGCACGGACGAGAGCAGCGGCAGGAGGCTCGTCTGCCCGCGCACGTGGCCGCCCGCCTCGGTGCCCTGCGCGATCACGAAGTCGCAGCCCGCGCGCTCGGCCGCGATCGCTTCCTCGCGCGAGCCGACCTGCCAGCTCGCGAGCGCGCCGAGCGCGTGCGCCTCCTCGACGAGCGCGCGCTGCGGCTCGCCGTAGAAGAACTCCACGATGCGCGCGCGGCGCGCCGCAACCGCTACGCACGCGGGGTCGAGAAACGGCACGAGGAAGTTCACGCCGAACACGCCCGAGGTGGCCTTCGCGAGCCGCTCGAGCTCGGCCTCGAGGAACTCCGGGGGCAAGGTCGGAGTGCCGAGCATGCCGACCGCACCCGCATTCGCGACCGCCGCCACGAGCTCGACCGTCGAGACACCGGGCATCGACGCCACCTGGATCGGAGCGGTCGCACCCACGAGCTTCGTGAACGAAGTCTCGATCACGATGACATCTCAGAGAAACTTCATCGCGGGATCGGTGGCTTCGGAGGACGCGGCCGACTGAACCCGCGACAGGCGCGGCGAGTGCACCGCGAGCAGTACGCCCGCCGCACACAGGAACGCGTAGAGATAGGCGGTCTTTCCGAACAAGAGGAAGAGCACGAGGCCGAGCACCCCGATCGATTCGGAGATCACCCAGAGCACGATCGAAACCTGGAAGTAGCGCGCGAAGTCTTCGCGCGTGCGCAGGTCGATCTGCCCGCGGCGCGCGGGATTCACGATCATGAGGTTGCGCGCGATCAGTGTTCCGATGCCGAGCCCGAGCGCGAGCGCGAACAGTCCGACCAGCATCGATCGCTCGAGCACCGGATCGCGCAGGCTGGAACCGCTGATCAACAGCGGCAGGACTCCGTAGACCACGAGGCTGCCGAGCAGTGCGGCCCAGACCATCCAGAGCTGGAGCATGGTGCGAGGAGGTTGATCGGCCCCCGTCATCCAGTCCTCCCGTGCTCGTGCGGCCGTGAATGTACCCGCGCAGGCGGGGATCGCTCCCATGCGGCGACCCCGCCCGCCACGACCCGGAACAGCGGGTGGGCTGCGGGCGCCCGGTCTCGCGAGAGACTCCGGAAGCGATCCGGATCGCGCACGCGGAGCTTCGCGAGCAGGTGCCGCCACTCGTGCGCGATCTGCCCTCGCGTGGCCGCGAGTCGGCGCGCTCGCTCGCGCGAGTCGATCTTCGCCGCATCGAACGAGTACCCGCGGCGGCTCGCCTCTTCGTACACCGACTGCAGATACGCGTCGATCGCGAGCAACGGATCCGGGTGTGCGCGGAAGCGCTCGAGCTGGGGATGATGGCGGTATCCGCGCGTGCGCCCCTGCAGCACGCGCTTCGCGAGCAGCGCCTCGCGCCAGAGCGCGACGAGCCCACGCGCATCGAGGTATCGGGGGTGGAGCGTCCAGAGCCTCATTGCTGTGTTCTGAGCAGGATACAATGCCGCGATCGATTCGAGCGGGGAGATGCGATGCACCGGAGCCGTCTGACCAGCGTGGTGATCGACTGCGCGGAGGAAGACTACGAGAAGGGCGCGGCGTTCTGGAGCGCCGCGCTCGGGAGGCCGCTCGTGCCGCGAGACGAGCGTTATGTGGCGCTGCGCGGCCGGGTTGGCGGCGAGGGGGCGCCCTACGTCGGCCTGCAGCGCGTGTCGAGCGCCGAGCGCGCGATCCATCTCGACATCGAGACGGACGACGTGGAGGCCGAGGTGGCCCGGCTCGAGAAGCTGGGTGCGCGCGTGAAGGCGCGGATCCGCCGCCACGTGGTGATGGAGGCACCGTCGGGGCACGCATTCTGCGTCGTGCCTTCGCGGCGCAGCGACTTCCCGGCTCACGCCGCGGAGTGGCCGTAGCCCTACGGCGCGAGCAGGAATCGCTCGAGCACGGGCCACGGCCGGACACAGTCGTTGTGGCCGCACGGCAGGAGGTGGAGCTCGGACCTGGCCGCCGCGGCGTGAAGCTCGTGCGCGTGCTCGACCGGAATCATCTCGTCGCGCTCGCCGTGCAGCACGAGCACGCGTCCCGTGAATCCGCGCACGACCTCGAGGTTCTCGAAGGGGTCGCGCACGAGCACGCTCAGGAAGCCGAACAGATCGGACGCCATCGCGCGCGCGCTCGTGAAGCTCGATTCGAGCACGAGCGCGGCGAGCGGGCGCTCGCGCGCGAGCGCACAGATCGCCCCGCCCCCGACCGAACGGCCCCAGCCCACGATGCGCGCGCGATCGAAGTCCGGCTGCGCTGCGGCCCAATCGAACGCAGCCACCATCGCCTGCGCGATCGTGGTCTGCGACGGCGAGCCCGACGAGCGGCCATAGCCCGGATACTCCACGAGCAGAATCGACACCCCCGCATTGCGCAGCGGCTCGAACTGATCGATCCAGTAGTCGATCAGCTCGCCGTTGCCATGCGCGAAGATCACGAGCGGAGCCGCGGGGCCCGTCCGCCGGTCGGCCGCGAGCAGGAACGCCTCGCAGCGCGCGCGCGGAGTGTCGAGCCAGATCCGCTGCACGTACGCTGCCAGTGCGAGCTGGGACTCGGGCGGGGCGGCCGGCGCCGGAAACATCACGCGCCTGCCCGCGATGCACGCGAGCACGAACGCGACGCCCAGGGCTGCGATCACTACGAGTGCCGTGCGGAGCATCGCGATCGACCTAGCTCACACCCTCGTCGAACTGCGGCGCGTGGCCGCCGATCTCGTCCCAGGAGGCCCTGGAGCCGACGAAGATGTGGCCCCCGATCCCGAGCCCGGGATCGTCGTCGAGCAGACCCGCCGGAACCCAGTAGGCCGCGGCGCCGCGCAGGGTTTGCGGCAGCGGCGAGCCGCATGTCCCGCAGAAGGTCGTCTGCCAGCCGCTCGGCTTCGCGTAGACCCGCCGCAGGTTCTCGCCCGCGATCCACTTGAAGTCGGTCTCGGGCACGACGATCACCGCGTTCGAGGCCGTTCCCGACACCTTCCGGCACTGCGAGCAGTGGCACATGCCCACCTGCGTGACGGCGCGCGTGTACTCGAATCGCACCTCGCCGCACAGGCAACTTCCGCGAGTCATCGCTTCTCTCCTCGGGTTCGCGCGAAGCGCTCAGCCATCCCGACGAGCGCTGCGCGGGATCTCCGCGGAGCGGCCGCGGTGAAGCCGATAGATGCCGGCCGCCCACTGCGCGGCCGGATGCTCCAGGACCGCGGCGCGGTAGTCGCGCAGATAGGGCGGCAGCTCGAAGTCGAACGGATACTGGATCTCGGGCGGCTGCAAGAGCGGCGAGATCATCGACGCCGCCGTGAGGTCCGCGACCGTGAACGAATCTCCCACGAGATAGGCCCGGCCCTGCCGTTCCCGTTCGATCCGATCGAGCGCGGCGCGGACGGTCGCACGATCGGCCTCGAGATTCGCGTCGCTCATCTTGTGGCGGAAGCGGTAGTAGGTCGGGAAGATCCACAAGATCGACCGCAGCATCCGGTAGGCGTCCTTTGGCATGCCCGCCGTGAGCATGCGCAGTGCGACCTCGGGATCGTGCTGGAACAGCGGCGTGATCGCGGCCGCGCGCAGCGCCGGGCCGAAATGCTCGTCGAAATCATCCTCGAGCTCGAGCGCGCGCTGACGCGCGGCGGCGTCGCGCGGATAGAGCGGCGGATCGGGATGGAGCTCTTCGAGCGCGGCGATGATCTGCGTCGAATCGCCGATCGCGCGCCCACCCACGAACAGGATCGGCAGCGTGCCGCGTCCCGTCGCGCGCCAGGCGCGGACCAGGTAGGTCGCGCCGAGCGTCTTGCGGCGGTGCGCGATGTGCTTGTAGTCGAGCGTCCACCGGACCTTCTCGCTGAAATGCGAGAGGGGGATGTGCCACAGCAGCACAGGATCCATGGTGGCCTCGCTCTTTCAAATCTCCACTTTCAGACCGTGGCGGCCGCCCACTTCCGCGAGCTGTGCGATGGTGGGATCTTTGGGTGGGATCTCGCGCGCGAAGTCGGCGAACATTCTCGAGGCGCCGAGGCGCGACGTCATCGAGATCATCTCGGCCCCGCCCGCACCGAAGCGGAACCAGTGCGGCGTTCCGGCGGGCAGATGCACGAGCGTTCCCGGCGCTGCCGTCGTTTGCTCGCCATCGATGCCGAACTCGACCGCGCCCTTCACGATGTAGAACGACTCGTCCCAGGGATGGCTATGCGGAGGGGGGCCGGCCCCGGCAGGTCCACGCTGCAGGAAGATCTCGTAGCCCTGGGTCGCTTCGCCCGAAGCGAGCACCGTGACGTGTTCGCCCACGATGTCGAGCGTGGGCGGATAGCTCTGCGGCTCGACCACGAACGCCTTTGCAGCCATCGACTCGTCTCCTCTTGAATCAGGTGCACGCGCGTGCGAGAGCCTCGGCCGAGGATACCGCGAAGCGCCGCTGCAGGCGGCGCGCCAACGGGTAACCGAGCTTCGACAGCCAGATCGCGGGGCGCGAGAACGCGGTGATCTCGTAGAGCACCTCGCCCGACGCCGGGTCGAAGGAGAGCTGGAACCGCTCCTCGCCGCACTCCACATGGCCGCGCAGCGTGCCGTAGGCGTAGGCCACGGAGTTCGGGTCGCTCGTCGAATCGATGTACACCACGCGGCAGGGATTCGAGAACCAGACGCCCGCCACCGAAGCAACGGTCGCGACGACCTGATCCGCGGCGACGGATCGCGTGCCGTGGAACTCGAGCCACGGGATCTCGAACTGGCGCCACGCCAGCAGCGCAGATCTCGCGCGCTCGAAGTGAGCACGGCCGCTGCCCAGCGGGAACCGGCGGTAATCCACGTCGTAGCGGGAAGCCAGCCTCTCGCGCGTGCCCGCCTCGTCCAGCTTCGCGGTCGCTCCGACTTCCGGATAGGTCGTGTCACCCGAGGCGCGAAGCAGCGTCTCGATCTCCCGATCGGAAGGACGTCGCAGGCGGTTCACTTCGACGGCGTCATCGGCGGGCTCGAGCCTGGTCACACCGCTCAGTCACGCCCGGGATCTCCCAGCGGAAATATCGCGCGATAGGGCCGCGCCTCGTCGACCGCGCGCGCGTAGGAGGGCCGCGCGAGCAGGCGCTTGCGATAGTCGCGCACGCGCGCGTGCTCGGGCGCGATCGGATGCACCCAGTCGGCGTAGAGCAGCGAGGGTGCGGCGGCGCAGTCGGCGAGGCTGAACGCGCTTCCAACGGCCCATTCGCGCTGTGCGAGCTGGCCATCGAGCCAGGCGTAGGCGGTATCGAGCAGCGCGCGCGCTTCGCCGACGCCGTGCGCGTCGCGCTCCTCTGGCTTGCGGATCGCGTCGAACACGATCTTCTGCATCGGCGTCATCACGTAGTTGTCGAAGAAGCGGTCCAGCATCCGCACTTCGAGCGCCGCGCGCGGGTCGTCGGGAACGAAGCGCACGCGGCCGCGGATGGAAGACGTCGAGGTGCTCGACGATGATGGTCGCCTCGACAACGGTGCGGCCCGCATCGATCAGCATGGGCATTCTTCGCAGCGGCCAGCGCGCGGCGAACTCGGCCGCGATCTTCTCGCGTCGGCCCGGACCGAGCATGCGCAGCTCGAACGGCGTCGCGTTCTCGTAGAGCGCGATGAGCACCTTCTGGCAGTACGACGAGAAGGGATGGGCGTAGAGCTGGAGCGACATCGGACGCGCTAGAGCGGCTTCACGGGCACCGACATCGACGGATGCTCGGTGCCGCCGTCGACCTGGAAGATCTTGCCGGTGACCCACGCGCTCGCGGGCGACGCGAGGTAGAGCGCGCACGCGGCGATGTCCTCGACGGTGCCGGGCCGGCCCATCGGCGTGTTGCGGTTGAACTGCTCGCGCAGCGCGTCGTTCGTGAGCACGACCGCAAGCGCGTCCGTCTCCACGCCGCCTACCGAGATCGCGTTGACGCGCACCTTGGGCGCGACCTCCACGGCGAGATTGCGGGTCATCATGTTGAGCGCGGCCTTGCCCGCGCCGTAGGCGACGAACGCGGTCTGCACCATGTCGCTCGAGCGCGACGAGATGTTCACGATCGCGCCGCCGCCCGCGGTCGCGACCATGTGCGGAATGCAGAGCTTCGAGAGCAGGAACGCCTGCGTCACGTTCATGCGCAGCGCGTTCTCGAAGAAGCGCTCGCTGGTGTCGAGCGCGGCGCGCGGGCCCGAGCCGCCCGCGTTGTTCACGAGCACGTCGATCCGGCCGAACTCCGCGAGCGCGGCCGCGACGAGCCGCTCGAGGTCCGCGACCTGGAGCACGTCGGTGGGCACCGCCAGCGCGCGCCGGCCGCGCTGCGCCACCTCTTTCGCGGTGTCCTCGATGTCGGCGGGCGTGCGCGCGGCGCACACGACGTCGGCGCCCGCCTCCGCGAACGCGAGCGCGATGCCGCGCCCGATTCCCTTGCCCGCACCCGTGACGATCGCGACGCGGTCGGTGAGCTTGAAGCGATCGAGGATCACCGCGCGAGCTCCGGCGCCGCGCGTCCCGCGACGAGCGGCAGATCGAGGTAGGTCTGGATGCCCGGCTCCGCGCGGCACACGTACGGAATCGCGGAGACGCCGTGGATCGCGGTCGCGACGATGCCCGGGTTGCGCACGAGGCCCGCCTGCGATCGACTCGGGGTGCCAGCCGTGGAACGTGACCTTCGCGGTCGGATCGCCCGTCACCTGCACCTCGAAGCGCTCGCCCTCGGGCCCGAAGTTCCACGCGGGGTCGAGGTTCTCCTCGCCCATGAACCAGTTCGTGCGCACCGTGATCACGGGCTCGCCGCGCACCGTGCCCTCCCAGGTGAAGCGCTGAGCCGCGACGTGCCCGGGCTGGATCTTCCCGATCGGCGAGTCGATCGGCGCGGTCGCCACCGACACCTCGTGCTTCGTGCGCCGCTTCTCGTCGAGCGCGAAGCCGAGCGCGTCGGCCACCATGTCGATCGACTGCAGGAAGCCGCCGCCCATCACCGCCAGCATCGGGCTCTTCGCGGCCTGCTCGGGCGTCTTCCCGAACAGCATCAGGTCGCCCACCACCTGCGGCGCGCCGTAGGTGCGGATGTCCGAGAACTCCTCCGCGCGCACGTGCGTGACGTTGCGCGAGAGCGCCGAGATCATGAGCGGGAAGCGCTCGGTGATGCCGCCCGGGTGGATGCCCGTGCCGTGCAGCGTGACTCCGCCCTTCCGACACGCCTGCTCGAGGTCGGCCACCTTCGCCTTGTTCGGGTAGAACCAGTTGAGCGGTGTCACGACGTTCTTGCCCGACTCGAGGATCCGGATCACCTCCTCGCGCTGCGCCATGATCGGCGAGTACATCACGCAGTCGGCTTCGAGTGCGAGCAGCTCCGCGACGTCGTTGGTCGCGCGCACGCCGATCGGACCGATTCCGCACAGCTCGCCGACGTCCACGCCGGCCTTGTCGGCGCTGTGCACCCAGCAGCCGACGAGCTCGAGCTCGGGGTGCGAGAGGATTCCCTCGATCGCGGCGCGTCCGACGCCGCCCGTGGCCCACTGGATCACGCGATACTTCATCTCAGCCCTCCGCGCGCGCGAGGAGGGTCACGCTATCAGCCGTGCGATCAGCGCGTCAAGCGCGCCGTCGCGCGAGCGCTCCGACGAGCAACGCGCCCGCGCAGAGCCCTGCGAGGGCGGGCTCGGGCAGACACTGCGGCGCGATCTGCGCGCGCATGTCGCCGGACTGGAGCGCGCCGCCCTCGAGGTGGTAGGCGGACCGATAGTAGATGGACAAGAGATTGGCGGTGCACTTGTCCGCGATCTGGTACGGGACGTTGCCCGCGAACGGATCGTCCGGGTGGGCCGCAGCGAGCACCGGGTCGTACGTGCCCGCGCCGATCGAGTGCGCGTCGGCGGTCTCGTCGAAGGAGCCCGCGATCAAGCGCGGCGTCGCCGTCGGGTCGTTCTTCAGGTAGCGGTCGAACCACGCGAGCGTGTAGTAGAGCGCCACCCGCTCGCCGTAGCGACTCGACGGGAAGTTCGCCGGGAACGGCTGGTAGCCCCACTCGTAGTGATCGCTCGCGCGCGACGTGATCGTCATCGTGTCGACGTTCGCGGCTACGAGCTGGGCGAACGCGCCCTTGTGCTGATCGGGATCGGGGTTGGCGAGCATCGGCGTCGGGGTCGCCGGGAATGCGTAGTCGGTATAGAAATAGAGCGAGGGCGTGCGGCGCGGGACGCCCTCGGCGAGCGTGCCGTCGAGATTGTCGTAGGAGACGGCTGCGCCCACGCGCAGGTCTTCCTGCCCGAGCGGCGTCACCGCGATCGCGCCGAGCGAATGGCCCGCGATACCGACGGGGACGTCGCGATCGATCGCCTCCCAGAACGGATTGAACGTGGGCGTGCCGGCCGCGTTCGCGCCGAGCGCCCACGGATAGGGATCCGACGGCGTCGAGAGCACGAAGTCGATCGCCGAGCGCGTGTCGTTGGGCTGGTTTAGAAACGGACAACCCGTCAGCGTGCCATCGGGCGCGTGTGCGCAGATCTCGCTGTCGCCCTGGCCCATTGGATCGATGATGAGCACGACATAACCCGCCTCGGCCATCTCCTGCGGGAACCACGCGTTCACCTCGTTGTAGGACTGGAGGCCCGGCGTGAACGTGAGCGCGGGATAGGTGTGGGTCGTGTCGAGCGGAGCGAGCAGCCGCGCGCGCAGCTTCCCACCATCGCGGTTGATGAAATAGAACTTGATGTGCCGGCCGCGACCTGCCGCCGCCCACTCCTCGAAGCTGCGGAACGGATCCGTCACTTTCGCCGCCGCGATCAGAGCCGTGGGTCCATGCAGGCGGAGGATCGGGTCGGCGGCCCATTCGGGCGCGGTCACGGTGGCGAACTCGATCTCCTCGATCGCGGTCTGCTCGAGCTGCTTCGCGAGGAACGCGGGGCTCAGGTCGGCGTCGCTGAAGCGCTGGTACCCGCACGCGACGTTGGCCAGGTCGCGCGCCACCCACTCCGCGGTGCCCTCGGCCGGGTCGCCCGCGTACTCGTCGCAGACGAGCTGGGCGCGCACTTCGAGCGGAAGCGCCGTGAGGCCAAGCGCCAGCGCAGCAACAGCCGGCCAGCTCTGCATATTTCGCGTCATGGATCCTCTGTCGGCCCGAGGAGCCACCCTATCAGTCGCTCGGCTCGCGGGTCAAGGAGCGCCGACCGCGAATGCTATTCGTGAGTCGAATCATGCCGCGCGCGAACGCGCGTTCGTGCGCAGGAGTCGACCAGGTGTGGTTCCTGTGCAGCGGTTGCCCTCGAACGTGATCTCACCGCCGACGATCGTCCAGTGGTAGCCCTCGGCCTTCTGCACGCGGCGCCACTCGTTCGCGGGCTGGTCGTGCGCGATCGGCGCGCTCGTCCAGTGCGGCGCGCGCTTGATCGTCCGAGGGTCGTAGACGATCAGGTCCGCGGCGAGCCCCTCGATCACCGCACCGCGATCGCGCATGCCGGCCGCCTGCGCGGGCAGCCACGCGAGCTTGTGGTGGGCCTGTTCCGCGGACAGCACTGCCGTCTCGCGCACGAGCCACTCGAGCACGTCGGTGGAGTACGCGCCGCCCGTGGCGAACTTGCCGTGCGCGCCGCCGTCGGACACACCCGCCATCACGTACGGAGACGAGAGCAGTTCCGCCACGTGCTGCGGATCGTCGCCGCTCGCACTTCGGGTGAGGAAGCTCGCGTTCAGGCCGTCCTCGAGCGAGAGATCGAATAGACACTCGACGGGATGCTGCGCGCGGTCACGCGCGATGTCGCCAAGCGGGCGCCCGACGAGCGGCGCCAGCGACGCAGCACTCGCATAGCTCTCGAACACCCAGTCTTCGACCGGACCGCCGAGCACTGCGACCGGGATTTTCTTCGCGTCGTACTCCGCGACCATCGCGCGGCGTAGCTCCGGGTCGCGCAGGTTCCTCGTCTTGCGCTCGCGCGAGCCCTGGAGCGCGCGGTTCCAGGTCGGCGCCATGTCGTAGAGGTTCCAGTCTTCGAGTGTCACGTGGAACGGCTGGCGTACCGTGACGCCCTGACCGTAGATCGCGAGCCCGCGCCGGTGACAGTCGGCGAGCCAGGCGACCTGGCGCCGGTGGAGGTCCGGGTAGCCGTTCACCGCCTGCACGACGTTGAAGAGCACCGGCCGGCCCGCCGCCGCGGCGAGGCGCTCGACCACGGCCTGGTTCTCGTGCGTGCGCCGCTCGCTCGCCTGCGTGATCTCGATGAAGCCCGTGCCGCAGCGCGCGAGCGCGCGGCCGAGCGCGAGCAGATCCGCCTCGGCCATCGTGTCGGTCGCCATCGGTGTGCCGTCGAAATCGGTCTGCGCGGTGTCGGGACCCATGCGCTGGAGCGACCAGCCGCACGCGCCCGCGCCGACCGCCTCCGCGATCAGGCGGTCGATCTCCGCGCGCTCGGCGTCGTTCGGCGAGCGGCGCTTGGCCGCCTCGATGCCCATCACCCAGTACAGGATCGCGAGGGTCGGCGCATAGCTCGCGCAGTTCACGCCCTTCGGAATCCGCTCGAGCGTGTCGAGCCACTCCGGAATCGTCACCCAGTCCCAGAGCAGGCCCTTGCGCATCGCGTCGAGCCCGATCGCCTCGGTGCGCGACATCGTGCGCATCGCGAGCTCGCGATCTTCGGGCCGCACCGGCGCGAAGCCGAAGCCGCAGTTGCCGAGCACCACCGTGGTGACGCCGTGCCAGCCCGAGATCGTGCACCACGGATCCCACTGGATCTGCGCGTCGTAGTGCGTGTGCAGGTCGACGTGGCCGGGCGCGACGACGAGGCCGTCGACGTCGATGCTGCGCCGCGCGCGCGCCGCGTCGACGCGCCCGATCTCGGCGATCCGCGCGCCGCGGATCGCGACGTCGGCCGTGTACCTCGGGATGCCGGTGCCGTCGACGACGTGGCCACCGCGCAGCACGAGGTCGAAGTCCGGCATGGCGTCCCGCTAGATGTCGGCGCGCGGCATCTCGAAGTTGATCCGCACGAGCCCGCCGTTGCAGCCGTAGATCTCGCCCGTTACGAAGCTCGCCGCAGGCGACGCCAGATAGAGTGCGCACGCGGCGATGTCCTCGACCTCCCCGAGCCGCGCCATCGGCGTCATCGCGACCATGCTCCTCTCGATCTTGTCGTTGAGGATCGTGCCGAGCGCGTCGGTGCGGATCGAGCCGACCGCGATCGCGTTCACGCGCACCTTCGGCGCGAAGTCCTGCGCGAGCTGCTCGGTCAGGAACGAGAGCGCGGCCTTCGCGGTGCCGTAGGCGGCGAAGCCCGCCGAGTGCAGACGCCCCGCCACCGAAGAGATGTTCACGATCGCTCCCGTGCCCGCGGTCTTCACGATCTCGGGCACGACGAGCCGCGTCATCTCGAACGCGGTGGTCACGTTGAAGCGGAAGCAGGCCTCGAACTCCTTCTCGCTGGTCGCGAGCGTGGGCTTGGGGGGCCAGCCGCCCGCGTTGTTCACGAGGATGTCGAGACGACCGAACTCTTCGAGCGCCGTCTCCACGAGCTCGACGCGCTGCGAGGCCTCGAGCACATCACACGGGAACGCGAGCGCGCGGCGTCCGCGCGCGCGCACCTGCTCGGCGGTTTGTTCGATCTGATCGACGCTGCGCGCCGACACCACGACGTCTGCGCCCGCGTCCGCGAACGCGAGCGCGCAGGCGGCGCCGATGCCGCGGCCCGAGCCGGTCACGATCGCGACTTGTCCGTCGAGGCGGAATCGATCGAGAATGCTGGACATGGGGGGCTCCCTCTGAATCTTCGTTCGTCGTGTACCTTATCGCGGCACGCGCCCACACGCCGAGCCACGGCTCCGAAGGATTCTGCGATGGCCTACGACCTCGTCATTCGCAACGGCACCCTGATCGACGGCACCGGCGCCGCGCCGCGTCCGGGCGATGTAGCGATACAGGACGGCCGCATCGCTGCAGTCGGGCAGGTTTCCGGCAGCGCCGCGCGCTCGCTCGACGCCGCGGGGCTGGCCGTGACGCCGGGCTTCGTCGACATCCACACCCACTACGACGGCCAGGCCACCTGGGATCCGCAGCTCGCGCCGTCCTGCTATCACGGCGTCACCACGGCCGTGATGGGCAACTGCGGCGTCGGCTTCGCACCGGTGCGGCCGGATCAGCACGACTTCCTGATCCAGCTCATGGAGGGCGTCGAGGACATTCCGGGCGCCGCACTCCACGAGGGCATCCAGTGGGAGTGGGAGAGCTTCCCCGAGTATCTCGACGCGCTCGAGCGGCGCCGCTTCAGCATGGACCTCGGCACACAGGTGCCGCACGGCGCCGTGCGCGCATACGTGATGGGCGAGCGCGGCGCGAACAACGCGCCGGCCACGCCGGACGACATCGCGCAGATGGCCGCGATCGTGAAGCAGGGCGTCGCCGCGGGCGCGCTCGGCTTCTCCACGTCGCGCACGATCGCGCACCGCGCGATCTCGGGCGAGCCCGTGCCCGGCACGTTCGCGGCCGAGGACGAGCTGTTCGGGCTCGGGCGCGTGCTCGGCGAGCTCGGGCGCGGCGTGTTCGAGCTCGCGGGCGCGGGCGCAGCGGGCGAGGACGTCATCGCGCCGAAGACCGAGCTCGACTGGATGCGCCGCCTCTCGGCCGAGACGGGCCGGCCGATCACGTTCGCGATGCTCCAGGTCGACGCCGCGCCGCAGCTCTGGCGCGAGCTGCTCCAGCTCTCCGCGGACGCGGTGCGCGACGGCGCGCAGATCTATCCGCAGGTCGCGGGGCGCCCGTTCGGCCTGCTGATCGGACACCAGACCACGGTGCATCCGTTCGCGGCCTGTCCGAGCTATACCGCGCTGCTCGCGCTGCCGTTCGAGGAGCGCGTGCGCCGCATGCGCACGGCCGAGGTGCGCCGCGCGATCCTCGCCGAGGCTTCGCCCGAGACGTCGATGCTGCTGCGCGGGCTGCACCGCACGTTCCCGATGGGCGACCCGCCCAACTACGAGCCCGGCTACGAGGATTCGATCGAGGCGATCGCGAAGCGCACGAATCGCGACGCGACCGAGCTGCTCTACGACCGCATGCTCGAGCGCGATGGTCGCGAGGTCCTGCTCGTGCCCGTGCTCAACTACTCCGAGCTCACGGCAGACCCGATCCGCGAGATGATGTACCACCCGCGCGCTTCGCTCGGGCTCGGCGACGGCGGCGCGCACTGCGGCGTGATCTGCGACGCGTCGATCCAGACCTTCATGCTCACGCACTGGGTGCGCGACCGCAGCCGCGGTGCGCGCATTCCCGTGGAGTTCGCGGTGAAGCGCATGAGCCGCGACACCGCGGAGCTGTTCGGCCTCTCCGACCGCGGCACGCTCGAGGTGGGCAAGAAGGCCGACGTGAACGTGATCGATCTCGCAGGCCTGCGCCTGCGCGCGCCCGAGATGATCTTCGACCTGCCCGCGGGCGGGCGCCGCTTCATGCAGCGCGCGCAGGGCTACCGCGCGACGATCGTCTCCGGCGAGATCACGCTCGAGCACGACGAGCTCACGGGCGCGCTGCCCGGGCGGCTCGTGCGGGGCGCGTGCATGATCTACGACCCGTACTCGCGGCCGTTCCAGGAAGATCCGTATCCGCTCTACAAGCACTTCCGCGACGAAGAGCCCTGCGCGTACAACCCGAAGATGGACTTCTACGCGCTGTTCCGCTTCGAGGACGTCTGGAATGCGACGCTCGACTGGGAGACGATCAGCTCGTCGTACGGCCCGTCGCTCGAGAACCGCGGCCAGATTCCCGCCGGCGTCGTTCTCGATCATCGGCATGGACCCGCCCGCGCACACCAAGCTGCGCAACGTGATCAGCCGCGGCTTCACGCCGCGCCGGATCGCCGCGCTCGAGGCCGAGATCCGCGGCATCGCAAAGCACTACCTCGAGCCGCTCGCGACGCGCGATGCGTTCGACTTCGAGCAGGAATTCGCGGTGAAGTTCCCGATGGACGTGATCAGCGCGCTGCTCGGGATCCCCGAGGAGGATCGCGACGCGTATCGCCTCACGGTCGATCAGGGGCTCAACCGGGATCCCGACGCAGGGCTCGACGAGCAGAAGGCCCAGTCGTTGTTCGGGGGCGACCAGCACCAGTACGCCCTGCGCCTGATCGAGCAGCGCCGCGCGCAGCCGCGCGAGGATCTGATCACCGTGCTCGCGGAGGCCGAGTTCGAGGACGTCGACGGCGTGCGGCGGCGCCTCACCGACCGCGAGTGCATCTCGTTCGTGACGTTGCTCGCGGCCGCGGGCTCCGAGACCACCGCGAAACTGCTCGGCCACGCGATCTACCTGCTCTGGAAGCACCCCGACCAGCGCCAGTCGCTGTGGGACGATCCGGCGCGGATCCCGAACGCGATCGAGGAGGTGCTGCGCTACGAGGCGCCGTCTCAGTTCCAGGGCCGCGTCGCGCTGCGCGACTCGACCTGGCACGGCGTGACGATTCCCACCGGCGCACGCATCGCGCTCGTGACGGGCGCCGCGTGCCGCGACGAGCGCGAGTATCCCGAACCCGACCGCTTCGACGTCACGCGCCGGCACGAGCGCGAGCTCTACTTCGGCCACGGCCACCACGTGTGCATCGGGAAGAGCCTCGCGCGGCTCGAGACGCGCATCGCGCTCGAGGAGATCGCCGCGCGCTTCCCGAACTACGAGGTCGACGAATCGGGCATCACGCGCACCTATCAGGCGCACGTGAAGGGGTACGTGAATCTCCCGATCGCTA
The DNA here is from genome assembly GCA_963832165.1 of uncultured delta proteobacterium. Taxonomy (GTDB): domain Bacteria; phylum Myxococcota_A; class UBA9160; order UBA9160; family SMWR01; genus JAHEJV01. The sequence continues at coordinate 62,817 of CAWHTE010000001.1, forward strand.
TCCGCTGAGGGCTTCGTAGCTTCGTAGGGCGGGAGGAGCCGAAGGCGGATCCCGCCTTCCGCGTGATCGCCTCATCGATGCGGTACCCGAGAGGCGGGATGCGCTCGCTTCGCTCGCTTTCCCGCCCTACGAGTTCCCTTGAACAGCACGGGAACGGTCACCCTCGCGCTGCACGGCGTCGCTCCATTTCTGCTTCCACGAGTTTGCGCCGTTCGCGCCATTCACGGGCTGCCTTCGGATTCCTGCCCATCCCCTTTCGCATCGAGGCTCCCTCGTAGCTGAGTGCAAGTTCCAGGTACTCCGCCAACTTCGTGTCAGTGAGTCCGGGAACATCCTCCGCCCATGAGTTCAGCTGCTTCCAGCGCGACATCTCGACCGCCTACGCGTGTCTGCGACCAGCAGCTCGTCGCGCGCCGCGGCGCAGCTCCTCACGCATCGCGAGTCCGTACAACGCCGGGTTGAACGCGCGGCGGCGCAGGATCGGCTGCGAGCGGCGGTCGATCTCGATCTGTGACGGCAGCGCATAGCGCCCCGAGAGCAGCGCGGCCGCGAGCTGCGCGTGCAGCTCGGCGATCGGCCAGAACGCGCCGGTCGGCCGGGAGACACCCACGATGAACAGATCGCGGCGTCGAGGATGCATCGCGCCCAGGAACAACGTGAGATCGTCGCCGCGCGTGTCGACGAGATCCTCCGGCAGGTAGGGATACCGCAGGTGGTAGCCGGTCGCGCAGAGCACGACGTCGACGCGCTCGCGCGTGCCGTCGCTCCACACCACCTCCTTGCCCTCGAAGCGCAGGGTCGCGGGCCGCGCCACGACCGCGCCGCGCTCGAGCGAGTCGAGCAGCGGATCGCAGATCGTCGCGCGCTTGTCCTGCGGAATCGCGGGCGGCGGCGGCAGGCCGAGCTGCTGGAGCCGCTCCATGCGCGCGCCGAGCATCTGCCGGAGCCTGGCCGCCGCGATGCGCGCGAACAGTCCCTCGCGCAGGCGCCGCGGCAGCGCGCGCAGCGGTCCCGGCACCGGATCGCCCGGGTGCATCATCGGCACCGACGCCGCGGCGGGCTTCCCGTCGATGCGCTCGGGCATCATCCACGTTCCGCTGCGCGCGGACAGGAACACCGCCTCGGCGCCCGCGTCGCCGATCTCGCACGCGAGCTCGCAGCCCGTGTTGCCGACTCCGATCACCACTACGCGCTTGCCGCGCATCGCGATCGGCGTCGCGGGATCGCGGTACTGCTGCGCGTGGATCCGCTCGCCCTCGAAGTCGCCGGGGATCTCGGGCATGCGCGGGTACCAGTAGTTGCCCGAGCACGCCACGAGCGCGTCGTACTGTCGCTGCGCGATCTGACCATCGGGTCCGCGCACCTCGACGCGCCAGCCCGCAGGCTCGAGAGGTCGCGCCGACACGACTTCGCTCTGGAGCCGGATGCGCTCGCGGAAGCCGAACGCGTCGACGTACGACTCGAACCACTCGCGCACGCGCGCGTGGCCCGGGAAGTCGGGCCAGTCGGCCGGCATCTCGAAGTCCGAGAGCCGACTCATGCGCAGCGTGGTGTTGGTCTCGAGCGAGCGATAGGCGGCCGAGCGGCCGTTGGGATTGTCGATCACCCAGTGGCCGCCGATCGCGGGCGACATCTCGAAGCAGTCGACCTCGAGCCCCACCGCGAGCAGGGTCTTCGTCGACACGAGCCCTGCCGGGCCCGCGCCGACCACGCACACGCGCTTCATCCGATCTGCGGCGCCTTGGGACGTGCGAGCAGGCGATCAGCGTAGGCCTCGATCTTCGGCCGTCCCGACGAGATCTTCATCATGCGCTGCCAGACGAACATCGAGCCGATCATCACGTCGGCCGCCGTGAACCACTCGCCGAACAGATAGGGCCCGTCTGCCAGCTCGCGCTCGACCACGTCCTTTGCCGTTTCGAGGCCGGTCCAGCCGCGCTGCGGCACGGTCTCGGCGCCGATCAGCACGTCGACCATCGCGGGCTCGAGTTGCGACGTCGAATAGACCACCAGGGATAGATAGCGACCGCGCTCGGGAGCGCTGATCGCCGGCGCGAGCTTGGCATCGGGAAACCGGTCGGCGAGGTAGAGGCAGATTGCGGTGTTCTCGAACAGCTGCGCGCTGCCGTCGACGAGCGCCGGGATCTTGCCCGAGGGATTGATCGCGAGGAACTCGGGCCGCTTGTGCTCCTGCTTGGCGAGATCGATCGGAACGATCTCGTAGTCCGCGCCGCACTCGTCGAGCATCCACTTCGCGATCACCGCGCGGCTCTGGGGATTGAAGTAGAGCTTCATCGCCGGTTCATCGTCGGTTCTTTTCGAGATGCTTCCACGCCTTCGGCAGCGAGATGTCGCGGTTGGGCTTGGCCGGCGGCATGTTGAACTGGGCCGGCGGCTTCCAGCCCATCTCCTTCATCGTCTGACCGATGTGGGTCATGTTCAGCATGTCGTGGCTGTAGCAGAACAGCCCATTGCCGGTGTAGTAGAGGATGGAGAGCCCGGCCACGAGGTAGGGCGTACCGTCGGGCCGCTCGCCGAGCACCTGGTCCCACTGCGACACGACGCGGGGCCCGTCGACCATGATCCAGTTCTCGGGTGTCGACCAGCCGTGGCCCGTGAGCCCGGCCATGGACTTCTCGAAGAACTCGCGGATCTCCTCGCGTCCCTCGATGCGACCCCATGCGGGATCGATGTAGACGGCGTCCTCGGTGAAGAAGTCGGCGAGTGCCGACCAGGGTTTGTCGCCGAGGTCGATCTCGTCGCGCAGTGCGACGAAGCGCTCGTAGGTCTCGCGCGCCTCGCGCTCGATCGGGGTGGGTGTGGGCATGGGGGTGGCCTCCTCGCCCCGATGATGCGGAGACGATCGCGGCCTGTCCAGCCGACCTACGGCTGGAGCTGCACCGGGTCGTAGAAAAATCGCTCTTCTGCGATCCGATCGCCGCGCCAGCGCTGGAGCGCGAGCTCTTCCAGCCGGATCGTCGCGCCGCTCGCGGTGCTGAACTCGAACAGCCAGCGGATCACGACCTGATCACCCGACACGAACACCGGCTGCACGCATCGCGCGCGCGTCTTCTCGAACGCCGCGAGCACCTTCCGCTCGTTCGCCACGAGCGCTTCACGGCCGACGCGCGGCGCCTGCCCGTTCTCCTGCATCGTCGCATCCTCGGCGTAGTAATCCTCGAGCCTCCACGAATTCGCCCGCCTCGACGCGCGTGATGAAACCCTCGATCCGTTCCGGATTCGGCATGTCGCACCTCCGAACCCGAGCCTACCCACGCCCCGCCGCCACGACAGGACCACTTTCCGCCCTTTCTCGGGAACCAATTACTCTTCCGCCAGATCGCCAAGGAGGAGCGCCATGACCGATGTCCTCGCGGGAGTGCGCGTGCTCGAGGTCGCCGAGCAGGGCTTCGTGCCGTCGGGTGCGGCCGTGCTCGCCGACTGGGGCGCCGACGTGGTGAAGGTCGAGCGGCCCGAGGGCGACGGACTGCGCGCGGTGATGAAGCAGGGTCTCGTCACGCAGACGGGCGACTTCGATTTCCTCTCCGAGCAGGTGAACCGCAACAAGCGCAACGTGTGTCTGGATCTCAAGCGCGCCGAGAGCCGTCCCGTGCTCGAGCGGCTCGTGGCCTGGGCCGATGTGTTCATCACGAACCAGCTGCCGCAGGTGCGCCGCAAGCTCCGCATCGAGCCCGCTGATCTGTTCGCGATCAATCCGCGCCTGATCTACGCGCGCGGACACGGCCAGGGCACGAAGGGCGCCGACGCCGAGGCCGGCGGCTACGACGCGGTGTCGTTCTGGTCGCGCGCGGGCGTCGGGCACATGCTCTCGGTCGCGGGCGTGGTGATGCAGCGGCCCGCGCAGGGCGACATCCCCTCCGGCATGTTCCTCGCGGGCGGGATCGCGGCCGCGCTCTACGCGCGCGAGCGCGACGGGCGCGGCCGCACCGTGGACGTCGCGCTGCTCGCGGGCGGGATCTGGACGCTCGCGCCCGATCTCGTCGCGGCGTCGGTGCTAGGCGGCGATCCGCCGAAGGCCGCCGCGCGCCCGCCGACGAGCATGGCGCTCGTGGGCACCTACCTCACTTCCGACGGCCGCGTGCTCCAGCTCAGCATGCTCGCGACGGACAAGTACTGGAAGACCGCGTGCGAGGCGCTCGAGGCGCCGGAGTTCGCGGACGACCCGGCGCTCGCCACCGACGCGGGCCGCGCACCGCGCATGCAGGAGATCCGCGAGCGCTTCACGCGCGCGATCGCGGCTCGGCCGCTCGACGACTGGATGAAGAGGCTGCGCGCCGCGGGCTGCATCTTCTCGTCGTTCGCGACGCCGACCGAGGTGCAGAGCGATCCACAGGTGGTCGCGAACGGCTACCTGCCGCGCCACCCGACGCATCCGACCGCGCGGCTCGCCGCGAGCCCGGTGCAGTTCGACGAGACGCCGATCGCGATCCGCCGCCGCGCGCCCGACAAGGGCGAGCACACCGACGAGGTGCTCGAGTCGATCGGCATCGACGCGCGCGCGCGAGCGGTGCTGCGCGCGGCGGGGGCGATCGCCTGACGGCCTATCGTCGCTTCTTCAGCTGCCCGCGCATGCGCTGAATCTCCCGACCTTTGTCTGCGAGGAAACGGTCGAGGGCATCGGCGAGGTAGGGTTCGAGGTCCTTGTCGCTCGCCCCGAGGTTGCTGACCACCTGGTCGTAGAGGCCGCGGACCCGGCTGCTCAGGGATACCGTGATGTGCGACTCGCTGAAGTGGTCGTCGAGCAGATCCCGAACGAGTCCGGAGAGATTCAATCCCAGTTTGCCGACCTTCGCGTGCTGCTCCGCGGTGATCAGCACGTTCACGCGCTTGAAGTCGTCTTGCATTGCGCTCATCGCTCTTCCTCGTATACGTCGATCCGCAGCACCAGCGGCCGCGTCGCGAGACGAGCCACGCCCCCGATCAACAAAACGAGGCCCACCACGAACCCAACCCCGAGCGCGGCTAGCGCACCCTTCGCCCCGAACAGAAACGTGGCGCCGAGCCCGACCAGCAAGAACACCCATCCGGCGAGGGCCACCCAACCCAAGAAGATCACGCCGACCGCGACGATCCTGAGAAATACACTCACGCCAGCATCTCCTCGTCGAACTCTGGGGCTATCCCGTCGAGTTTGCAGGTGTGTATAAGTCGTAATAATATACACATCGATACACATCCGCCACGGGATGGGATGGAGGTTTCGAGCCATGAGTGCGGTGCTTGTGACTGTGTTCGCTCTCTCTGCGGTCATCGCGATTGCGGCCCTTTCTCTCTTTACTGTCGATCAGCAAACTGCCGCCATCGTGCAGCGATTCGGAAAGTTTTTGCGAGTTGCTGGCCCCGGGCTTCGATTCCGAGTGCCGCTGATCGATCGGGTGGCGAGTCGCGTGAGCCTGCGCGTGGACCAGCTCGACGTCGAAGTCGACACGAAGACGGAAGACAACGTCTTCGTCCAGGTGGTCGTGGCGGTTCAGTATCACGTGCTCCGGGACAAGATCTATTCGGCGTTCTACGAGCTCGCCGACCCCCACAGCCAGATCACGTCGTTCGTCTTCGATGTGGTCCGCGCCCGCGTTCCGCGCCTCAAGCTCGACGAGTTGTTCGAGCGCAAGGACGAGATCGCCGACGTGGTGAAGAACGAACTCTCGCTCACGATGGACAGCTTCGGCTACGGGATCGTCAAGGCGCTCGTCACGGACATCAACCCCGACGAGCGGGTCAAGGCCGCAATGAACGAGATCAACGCCGCGCAGCGCATCCGTGTCGCGGCGAGCGAGCGGGGAGAGGCCGACCGGATCCTCAAGGTGAAGGCGGCTGAGGCCGAGGCACAGAGCAAGGCGCTTCAGGGCAAGGGCATCGCCGATCAGCGCCGCGAGATCATCAACGGATTGCGCGAGTCCGTGGACGAGTTCTCGCAGAGCGTGCCGGGCGCCACCGCTCACGACGTGATGGGTCTGATCCTGATCACCCAATACTTCGACACGTTGAAGGAGATCGGCTCCGCGAATCACAGCAATACGATCCTGTTGCCCCACTCGCCCGGATTCATCTCGGACCTCGCGGGTCAGATCCGCACTGCGATCATCTCCGGGCAGGCTGTGGTCGACGCGGCGGCGAGATCCAACGGAGGTGGGGAGCTGCCGCCCGAAAGGAGTCTCTGAGCGACTACGAGGCGGTGCTTCGAAGCGCCTCGGCGGTCGCCTCGTCAGCGGGAAAGAACGCCTCGATCGCGAGCTCCGACACCGTGATGTCGAGCGGCGTGCCGAACACGGTCGTGGTGCTGAAGAACGAGAGCACGCCGCGTTCGGAGCGCAGCTGGAGCGGCACGACGACGCCGGCATAGTCCTCGACGGCGTCACCGGATCCACCCAGAGCGGAATAGCCCTCGAGCTCGGCGAGCAGCTTCTCGAGCCCGTCAGCGCGCGTCGCAGCGACCTGGCGGCGCAGTCGCTCGAATACGTGGCTGCGCCACGCCGACAGGTTGACGATGCGCGGCGCGAGCCCCTCCGGATGCAGCGACAGGCGCAGGACGTTGATCGGCGGCGCGAGCAGCTGCGGACCGATGCCTGCCAGCAGCGGACCCACCGAGTCGTTGGCGGCGACGAGGTTCCAGTGCCGGTCGACCGCGAGCGCGGGGTAGGGCTCGTGACCCTTCAGCACCACTCGCACCGCGCGGTGTATGGCCTCGAGCGCGGGATCGTCGAGGCGATGCTCCGGGTAGACGGGCGCGAAGCCCGCGGCGAGCAGCAGCGCGTTGCGCTCGCGCAGCGGGATCTCGAGCCGGTCGGCCAGACGCAAGATCATCTCGCGGCTCGGCTGCGATCGCCCGGTCTCGACGAAGCTCAGGTGGCGCGTCGAGACATCGGCTTCGAGTGCGAGCTCGAGCTGGCTCAACCGACGGCGCCTGCGCCATTCGCGCACGTACTCGCCGGCCACACCCGATCCCGTCGACACGATCCCAGCGTAGTCCAGCACTCGGAGCGCAGCGATTACCTGCGAGGTAATCGACCCCGCGCAAGCGGCTCGTATCGTCTCCTGCATCGACGCGCGGCGCGCCCGCCGCGGCGTCCAGGGAGGCACCTCATCATGTCCACGATCCCGATGTCTTCGTTCCTGCGCGCAGTTCTCCTGACCGACGCCGTCGCATCCGCGGCCACGGGCCTGCTGCTCGGACTCGGCGGCCCGTTCCTGGATCACCTGCTCGGCCTGCCGAGCGCGTTCCTCGTGGCCGTCGGCCTTCCGCTCCTGCCCTTCGCGGCGGGGGTCGGGTGGGTCGCGACGCGCCGGGAGGTTCCGCGCAACGCGGTGCGCTTCGTGATGGCATCGAACGCGATCTGGGTGGCGGCGAGCATCGGCGTGCTCCTGTCGCGTGCGTTCGAGCCGACGCTCATCGGTGTCGGGTTCGTGCTCGTGCAGGCCGCCGCGGTGGCCGCGTTCGCAGAGTGTCAGCTCGTGGGGCTGCGCCGCGCGGTCGCCTGACGAGGAGCGAGTCGCGAAAGGCGGGATCCGCCTTCGGCTCCTCCCGCCCTACGCAGCGTCCAGCGGCAGGTGCTCGAGACGCCGCACGAAGATGCTGTGCGCGTGAATCGGCGGCTGGCCCGGGCGCAGCGCGATGCGCCGCGTCCGGGCCAGCAGCTCTTCCATCATCACGCGCGCCTCGAGCCGCGCGAGCGGCGCCCCGATGCAGAAGTGGGCACCGCGCCCGAAGCCCAGGTGCTGCTTGGAGTGGCGCCGGTCGAGCCGCAGCGCGTCGGGGTCTTCGAAGTGCGCGGGGTCGCGGTTGGCCGCGGCCCAGAGCAGCATCAGCCGGTCGCCGGACTCGAGCCGAACGCCGCCGAGCTCGCACGACCGCGTCACGACGCGGTAGTGGAACTTGAACGGCGACTCGAGCCGCACCACCTCCTCGACGTAGCGCGAGATGAGGCCCGGGTGGGTGCGCAGCTCGTCGGCGAGCGCCGGATCGACCGCGAGCAGCCGCGCCGCCGAGCCGATCAACGCGGCGGTCGACTCGCCGCCCGCGCCGAACATCACGATCGAGATTCCGATCGCCTCGGAGAGCTCGATCCGTCCCGCGTCCACACCGCGCGCGAGCGCGTGCAGGAGCGGCGTATCGGGAGCGGACTCGCCGTGCGACTTCGCCGCGCTGATGTGTCCCTCGAGGTACTTCGCCATCCGGCCCGTCTCGGCGCCGAACTCGGCCATGCGCTGCGCGCTCACATCGCCCGCGAGCATGTCGCCGCCCATCATCGCCCAGCGCCGGAAGTGCGCGACGTCGCCGTCGGGCAATCCGAGCACGTGCGCGAGCGCGCGTGCGGGAACCGTCTCGGCGAGCGGCATGAAGTCGCCTCCACCCGCGGCGACCCAGGGCTCGAGCGCGGAGATTGCCCACGTGCGAATCGAGGATTCGAGCCCCGCGATCTGCTGCGCCGCGAGACGCGGCTGCGCGAGCGCGCGGTGCACCGCGTGAGCGGGCTCGTCGGCCGTCGCGATGACCTGGTTCGCGCCCGTTGTGGGGAGCTCGAGCGACGCGGGCTGTCCGTCGTCGCCGCGCACGAGCACGCCCGTGAGGTTCGCGGAGAAGTCCTGCTCGCGCGCGAGCGCCTCCTCGATCAGATCCCACGTCGCGACGAGGTGGACGCCCGTGTCGGCGACGCGCGTGATCGCGCCCTGCTCGCGCACGCGCTGGAAGAACGGGTGCGGATCCTCGATCACCGCGGGGTCGAGCAGCTCGGCCGGATCCGCGCAGCAGAGCGGAGCGCGCAGGTCGGCGTCAGCCGCCGAACGCGTAGGCACCGCCGCGCTCGAGCGCCCGGCGATAGGCCGGCCGCGCCTGCACGCGCTCGAGAAAGCCCGCGAGCCTCGGGAACTTGTCGAACCCGAACAGCAGCCGTCCCGTCTGCACGGGGAAGGAGAGGTGAATGTCGGCGGCCGACAGCTCGCTGCCAAGGAAGAACGGCTTCGCGCCGAGCTCCGTCTCGAGGTGGCCGAAGTGATTCTCGAACTCGCCCATCACGCGCGGCTCGAGTGGCTTGCCGGCTTCGCCGAGCCGCGAGAGGTAGAGCTTCATCATCACGGGCAACATCGCGGAGCCCTCGGCGTAGTGCATGAGCTGGAGATAGTCCGGCCAGTCGGGCGAAGACTCGGCCGGTGCGAGTCGGCCCTTGCCGTGCCGGCGCACGATGTACTCGATGATGGCGCCCGATTCGATCACGATCCGCCCGTCGTCGCGGATCACGGGCGACTTCCCGAGCGGGTGGATGGCCTTCATCTCTTCGGGGGCGAGGTTCGTCTGTGGGTTGCGCTGGTACTTCACGAGCTCGTAAGGGAGCTCGAGCTCCTCGAGCAGCCACAGGACCTGTTGCGAACGCGAATTGTTGAGGTGATGGACTTCGAGCATCGACGTTCACTGACCCTCGAGCGCCGCGAGCGCTTCCGACACGTGGCGCGTCGCCTGCAGCTGCGAGTTGAACACGTGCCGCACGATTCCCTTCTTGTCGATCACGTACGTGACGCGCCCCGGCAGCAGACCGAACGTCGCGGGCACGCCGTACTTCTTGCGCACGTCGCCGCTCGCGTCAGAGAGCAGCGTAAACGGCAGCTTGTGGCGCTTGGCAAATTTGGCGTGCGACGACTCGGTGTCTGAGCTCACGCCGATCACCTCGGCGCCCGCGTCCTGGAAATCTTCGTAGCTGTCGCGGAAGCTGCACGCCTCCGCGGTGCAGCCGGGTGTGTCGTCCTTCGGATAGAAGTAGAGCACGATCGCCTTCTTGCCGCGGAAGTCCGCGAGGCGGATCCGCTTGCCCTCGGCGTCGGGCAGCTCGAAGTCGGGCGCCTTCTGGCCCACCTCGATCGACGATTTTCCGGAGAACAGATCGAAGAGCGCCATTGTGGGGTCCTCCTCTGGCTCGCTAGTCGGGTGTGTACCAGATCGGCGACGTCCACGCGCGCTCCTGGATCGACTTCGGAACGGCGGGGTCGCAGCACGCGGCGAGCTCGCGCGGGACGGACTCGGGATTGGCGCAGTCGACGTGATGGGCGTTGCACGCCCAGGTATTCCAGCGGCAGCTCGGGTTCTCGACCACACGCGCGTAGTAGAACGCGGGCGCGGCCGCGTCGAAGTCGGGATCGCGCCAGACGCGGCACAGCTGATCCGCGCCGGGCGCTGGCGTGCACGTGGCGAGGTCGAGCTGCGCGCCGCTCGCGGGATCGCCCACCACTTCGTAGACGCGCTCGCGGCTCTCGCCGCCTTCGACCCACCCCTTCACGATCTGGATCCGCTGCAGCGGCGCGCTCGGCGCACCGGCGCCACCCGGATCGCGCAGCGCCCACACCGCGAGCTGCGGCGCGGCCGGCCCGCTCGATGGCCTACGCTCGCCTTCGGCTCGCTGCGCGAAACTTGCGGCCGGCGGCAGCTCGCCGCCCATCGGCACGCCGCCCGCATAACCCACCGCCGCGAAATCAGGGTTGCCGCAAAGATCGTCGGGAAAGTCCCAGCCGGCGAACATGCGCACCGTGATGCGCGGTCCGCTCGTGCCGTAGGCCTCGCGGCGGCGCATCGCCTCGAACAGCGCATCGCGCGAATTCTCCTCGGCCCACAGCACGGCGAGCCCGCCCGGGTTGAAGTCGGGGCGATCGGGATAGGGCGGCACGCCCCAGCGCACGCTCACGGTGCCCGCGGCGTGACCGCGGAACTGGTCTTCGTCGACCATGCCCGGTGCAGCGAGATGGGTGTCGGTAGAGCCGATGATTCCGAGCCGGAACGGATTCACGCCGATCTGCTGCCCCAGCACGAGACCCTTGCCGAGCGCTTCGCGCACGTAGAGATTGGGCGGCAGCGGAGGAAGCTCGCGCGTGCCGGCCATGTCCATCATGCGCGCCATCGAGAGCTTCTCGTAGCTGCACAGCTCGTCCTGCGCGCCCGCGCGACACTCGCTGTCGCCCTTGTGCTGCGTCACCTCGACGAGCGTCTCGAGGTGCGCGCGCTGGCGCGCGTCGTCGGCGGTGATCGGGCTGCCGTCCGAGCGCGTCGCCGTGAACATGCGCCCGTTGGACACGTTCGAGTTGTGCGGGATCGCGAGCGCGTCGCAGCCGTTTCCGGCACCGAGGCACTCGCTCTCGAGCGCGTGCCACAGACCCTCGGGCGTAGGCGTCTCGATGTAGGTGGTGGGGTAGGTCTGCGCCACCGCATTGCGGAAGATCACGTTGCGATGGAGGTTGTCGCCCGCGGGCATGCCGGTCCATTCGTAGCCGACGAACGTGGTGAGGCGGCACGCGTCGCTCCTGTCGTAGTAGGCCTCGGCCGCGTCCTGGATCTCGCGCCAGGGGCCGCGCCCCGCCTCGCGGCACACGGCGCCGTCCGCGCCGCAGAACGAATAGCGGGTGGGCTCTTCACTGCTGTAGATGGCGCCATTCACGAGCGTGTAGCCGAGCCGCGGAAACCGGCGCACGACGCGGCACACGAGCGAGTGGTAGCCCGGCAGTGCGGGGTTCTGGCAGATCTGGGTCTCGCCGAGCAGGTCGCTGTGGTCGGTGACGACCGCGAAGTCGAGCGGGCGGCGCAGCTGGATCCGGGTCTGCCCGCGTCCGTCGGGGCCGACGGGCGGGATGCCGATCGCCTCGCCACGAGCGAAGCGATAGGCATCCCGCGGGCCGGCCAGTGTGCCCTGGCCCCAGGCGTCGAACGAGAATGCAGTGTGCACGTGGGTGTCGCCGAAGAACGGCCGGCGCAGCGGGTCGTGGTGCGCGCACGGCGCGCGCGATTCGGTGCGCGCGAACGGGAGCTCGGTTGCGCTCGCTGCGAGCGCGACGAGCGCGAGCGCCGCGGCCACCGCTCTCAACCGAGCACCCCGAGCAGACTCGCCGTGGGCGTGCGCCCGAACGGAGTCTCGTAGAGCTCGAACGCGAGCGACGCCGCGAGCAGCGCCGCGCACAGCGCGATCGCGACGGTCGCACGGACACGCGGCGAGAGCGGCGCGAGCAGCCGCGCGCCGAGCCACGCGGCGAGCGCGCACAAGAGCGCGGTCGCGAGCACGTGGACCGCGAACAGGGCCAGGATCATCGGCACGGGTCCCGCTGCGCCCTCGACGATCGCCACGGCGCCGGCTGCCGCGAGCAGCACCGCGTGGTGGAGCGCGGGAACGAAGCCGCCGAACGGGCCGACCGTCGGGAACGGCAGCGCGACGACGAACACCGCGAACAGGAGCCACCCGGAAGCACGTGCGCTCAGGTGATCGATCTCTGGTTTGGCGGGTTACGGCCTTTGGCCTAACCCGCTCTACGAATCCCCGGTCGCCGCTTCGCGACGCTGTCGACCGCGGCGCGCACCGTGGCGCCGAACGCCGGATACGCGAACGACAGATGACCGCCCGTGATCTTGTGCACGCGCGCTCCGCGGATCGCCTCGGCCATTGCGAGCTGATGCGAGCGCGGGATCGCGCGGTCGCGCTCGGTCACGACCACGCTCGTGGGCACGTCGATCTCGTTGATCCACGGGGTCGAGTTGAAGCGGCCGATCTCGGCGCCGGCCTCGAGCAGGTGGCGGATATCGTGCCGCGCCACCTCGGACCTCGCCCAGACCGGCAGGCTGTCGAGCTGGAGCTCGCCGACTTCGGGGTCGGCGCTGATCCGCATCGCGTTGCGGAACAGACTGCGCAGCGAGATGACCCGCCCCGCGATCGCCCCGGCTTCCATGATTCCCGCGAGCAGGAGGCCGATTCCGCGGCTGCGCACGAGATGCGGACTCGTCGCTGCGAGCACGAGGCCCGAGACGAGCTCGGGGTGGCGGCGCCAGACCAGCTGGGCGACCGGGCCACCCATCGAGTAGCCGACCAGAATGGCGTTCTGGATCCGCTTCTTGCGCAGCAGCGCCGCGACGTCGTCGGCGCAGTCCGCGAGCTTGAAGCGGAAGCTGCGGATCCCGCGCGCGTGCCCGCGCAGGTCCGGCGCGATCACGCGATAGCGCCCGCGCAGCGCCTCGAACGCCTGGAACCAGTTCAGACCGCCGCTGGCGATCCAGCCGTGCAGCAGCACGACGGTGGGCAGATCGCGCGGTCCGCGCGCAGCCCGGACGAACAGATCACCCCGGTCCGGCAGCCGCGCGAAGTAGCCGGGCGGCGGTGGCGCCTTCCGGACCAGCTCCACGAAGTGGGCCAGGGCACTTTGCTCACCATGCGTTACGGCGGGTGCGGCCAATCAGGCGTCTTCGACTTCCTGGAGGGGCGTCTTGGGGGCCGACGATGGTGGTTTGCTCGGCGAGGGGATTCGCTTTGCAAATGAAATCATCGCCGATCCGGTGGCGCAACTCAAGCATTTCTGGGGCGATCGGTTGGCGTCCGTACGCTCCCGCTCCGGCCCCATCCCGGGCATACTCCCGCGCCATGGCAGCCACCCTCTACCTCGCTGGTTCCATCTTCATCCTGGTCGTCGCCGCCTCCGCCTGGTTCCAGGCGCGCCGGGTAGGCCCGCTGGTCCCCGTCTATTTCATGACGGGCTGGCTCGCGGGCGACCTCGCGCTCCAGGTGATCGCGGTCGGCGTCGGGGTAACGCTCTTGTTCGCGGCGCTCGGCGCGTTCGCGGAGCCGCGGGGAATTCTGGGGCTCACGCTCTCGCTCGGCGCGTGGGGCCTGCTCCTCGCGAGCCACTTCCGCGCCCAGGGCGCGAGGCGCGAGATCGAAGACTTCGCTCGCGAGACGAGCCTCGCGATCGAGCACGGCGACATCACGCGCACGCACGGCTTCTGGCGCCCGTTCCAGATGAAGCGCGCCGGTGTGCGCCGCATCTCGAACATCCCCTACGGCGAGTCGCTGCCCGGCGACAAGGGTGGGCGCAATCTGCTCGACATCGTGCTGCCCGACGCGCCCGGCACCAATCGTCCGATCCTCGTGCAGATCCATGGCGGCGGCTGGATGATCGGCGACAAGCGCGAGCAGGGTGGCCCGCTCATGGGATACCTGGCGAGCCGCGGCTGGGTGTGTTTCGCGATCAACTACCGACTCTCGCCGAAGGCGAAGTTTCCCGCTCACATCGTCGACGTGAAGCGCGCGCTGCGCTGGATCCGCGAGCACGCGCACGAATACGGCGCGGATCCGAGCTTCCTTTGCGTGACGGGCGGCTCCGCGGGCGGGCACCTCACCGCGCTCACGGCGCTCTCGCAGAACGATCCCGCGTTCCAGCCCGGATTCGAGGAGGCGGACACGCAGCGTCTCGGCCGCCGTGCCGTTCTACGGCGTCTACGACTTCCTCGACCGCGCCAACATCCGCGGTCGCCGCCATTCGATGGCCGACATCCTGACCAAATACGTCTTCCCGTGTCCTCCCGACGAGAATCCCGAGCTCTGGGATGCGGCCTGTCCGATCACGCGCGTGTCCGCCGACGCGCCGCCGTTCCTCGTCGTGCAGGGTACGCACGACACGCTCGTGTTCGTGGAAGAGGCGCGTGAGTTCGTGCGCGCGCTGCGCGAGAAGAGCCGCGCTCCCGTGCACTATCTCGAAATGAAGGGGGCGCAGCACGCGTTCGAGATCTTCCACACGGCGCGCTCTCAGTACACGGTGCGCGCCGCTGCGGCGTTCCTCGAGGCCGAGCACGCGAAGTATCGCGCGGAGGCGGCCGCCTGATCTCCGTTCACACGTTGTCGTTGGTGCGACAGTTCTTCGCGTCGATCGCGCTCTTCACCTGCAGATAGCCCGGCCAGCCGTAGATCGGGATGAACCCGAGCCAGAACTTCTTCTGCGGCGCGTTCGCGTTGAACGATCCCCAGCCCTTCAGATACCACTCGCCGAGGCCCGGATGCAGGATCGAGTACCACATCGCTGCATCGGTCGATCTTCCGCTCGCGCATTGTCCGGGTGCGGCCAGGCTCGCCGTCGGGGCGAGCAGCAGCGCGCATACACTCAGGGCGACGAGCATCGAACGCATGTCCATTTCTCCTCCTGGTTCGCACTGTAGCGTCGCACTGCTGCGAGCGCGCCACAGCGCTGGTTGCGAGCGCCCCGCGGGTCCCCGATTCTGATAGTCGTGTTCATGCCGGATGAGTCCTGATGCCGTCGAATGCGCCGTGCCGCCTCAGCGCACTCGGCATCGTGAACGCGCTGGGTTCCGGCACCCACGAGGTGTGGGCGCGTCTGCTCGACGGTGAGCCGACGCGGCTCGTCGATCGCAGCGATCTCGTACCCGACCGCGTGCTGCGCGTGGGCGCGGTGCAGGATCCGCTGCCGCGCGTTCCGGCCGGCTCGCGGCGTTCGACTGCCGCAACAACGCGATGGTGCAGGCCGCGCTGTCCCAGATCGAAGAGCCGATCGCGCGTGTACTGCGCGAGCGCGGACCCGAGCGCGTGGGCGTGGTGATGGGCACGAGCACCTCGGGCGTAGGCGACGCCGAGGGCGCGATCCGCCACGAGCTCACCGAGGGAGGCCTCACACCGACCTTCGACTACGCGCAGCTCGAGTTCGGCGGACTCTCCTCGTTCGTGGCCGACTATCTCGGTGTGCGCGGTCCCGCCTACTCGCTCTCCACCGCGTGCTCTTCGGGCGCGCGCGCGCTCGCGTCGGCGCGATCGCTGCTCGCGCTCGGCGTGTGCGACGCGGTGGTCGCGGGCGCCGCGGACACGCTGTGCGGCCTCACCGCGAACGGATTCACCGCGCTCTCCGCGATCTGCGACGGCGTCACGAATCCGTGCAGCAAGAACCGCGCTGGGCTCACGCTCGGCGAAGGCGCTGCGGTCTTCCTCGTCGAGCCCGGCCCCGGCGGCGTGCAGCTGCTCGGCGTGGGGGAGTCGAGCGAGGCGCATCACATGTCGGCGCCCGATCCCTCGGGTTCGGGCGCCGAAGCGGCCATGCGCGGCGCCCTCGCAGATGCGGGTCTGGCTCCCGACGCGATCGACTATCTCAATCTGCACGGCACGGGCACCCCGCTCAACGACGAGATGGAGTGTCTCGCGGTCGAGCGCGTGTTCGGAAACGCGCTGCCGGTCTCCTCGACCAAGCCGTTCGTCGGGCACACGCTCGGCGCCGCGGGCGCGATCGAGGCCGCGTTCTGCTGGCTCGTACTCGCGAACAGCGAGGACGGTGTCCTCTCGCTGCCGCCGCACTGGTGGGACGGCGAGCGCGACCCGCAGATCCCGCCGCTCCACCTGGTGCAGAAGGGCGAGACCGCGCGCGCGCGCTCGGCGCCGCGCGTGATGTCGAACTCGTTCGGCTTCGGCGGAAACAACTGCACGCTCGTGCTGGGCGTCGAGCGATGAGCGCGAATGGCGCCGCGCTGCGCACGGCGCGCGTGCTCTCGCTGGTCGGCGTGGGCTCCCGGCATCGAGACGCCCGAGGCCTGGCGCGCCTGGTGCGCCGAGCCGGTTCCGCTCGCGACCACGGGTCACCCCGAGGCGCGCTTCCTGCCCGCGATGCTGCGCCGCCGCTGCTCGCCGCTCACGCGAATCGCACTGACCGCCGCGTGGGGCTGCGTCGAGGAAGGCGCGCTCGGCGGCGTGCGCACGGTGTTCGCGTCGCGTCACGGCAGCGTGAACGAGTCGATCGAGATGATCGAGCAGGTCGTGCAGCGCCAGCGACTCTCGCCCGCACAGTTCAGCCACACCGTTCACAACGCGCAGGCAGGTCTCTACTGCATCGCCGCGCAGAACCGCCAGGCCTCGTGCTCGCTCGCGGGCCGCGACGACACGTTTGCGTGCGGCTGGCTCGAGGTGCTCACCCACCTCGAGCGCGATCCCACCTGTCGCGTGCTCTACGTGATGGCCGACGTCGAGCTCGCGCCGCGTTTCGCCGAGCTCATCGAGGAGCCGGAGGCGTCGTACGCGCTCGCGCTGCTGATCGCGCGCGAAGGTGACGGACCTGAGCTGCGCTTCGACCTCGAGGGCACAGAGGCGACGCCGATCACGCCGTGGCCGCACGCGGGCGAGTTCCTGCGCTTCTTTCTCTCCGACGCGGAGCGGTTCTCGCTCGGGCGCTTCCACTGGACCCGATGCTGAATGGCGGATTACGCTCGCTTCGCTCGCTAATCCGCCCTACGTAGGGCGGATTAGGCCGAAGGCCGTAATCCGCAATCGAGCCGCTTCAACACCGACTGCGCCGCCCAGTAGCCGCACATCCCGTGCACGCCGCCGCCCGGCGGCGTGGCCGCCGAGCAGATGAACAGGCGCGGGTTGGGCGTGGAGTAGGGATCGAGGCGCGTGACCGGGCGGTTGAACAGCTGCAGCGCATCGGCGACGCCGCCCGTGATCGCACCGCCCTTGTAGTTGGGGTTGTGGCGCTCGAACCAGGCCGGGCTCATCGCGTGGCGCGCGAGGATGCGATCGCGAAAGCCCGGCGCGAAGCGCTCGATCTGCGCCTCGATCGCTTCGGTGCGATCGACCGTCGATCCGTGCGGCACGTGGCAGTAGGCGTAGCCCGTGTGCTGCCCGCTCGGCGCGCGCGAGGCGTCGATCTCGCTCTGCTGGCACACGATCAGGAACGGCCGCTCGCTGTGGACGCCGCGGTACATGTCGCGCTCCGACGCGCAGATCTCCTCGAGCGTTCCGCCCACGTGCACGGTCGAGGCCTCGCGGCACGCGGGGTCGCGCCACGGGATCGGCCCGTCGAGCGCCCAGTCGAGCTTGAACGCACCAGGCCCGTAGCGGTAGCGCGCGAGGCGCCGGCGATAGCCCGCGGGCAGCGCGTCGCCCGCGATCTGCGAGAGCTGCTCGGGCGAGGTGTCGAACAGCACCGCGCGCGTGGGCGGCAGTTCGGAGAGGCGCTCGATCCGGCGGTTCGTCTCGATCGAACCGCCGAGGCGGAGCAGGTAGTTTGCGAGCGCGGCCGAGATCGCGCGCGATCCGCCCTGCGGGACGGGCCAATCCTCGACGTGCGCCGTGATCGCGAAGATCAGCCCCAGCGCGGCCGTGAGCGGCTGGCCGAGCGGCAGCACCGAGTGCGCCGCACAGCCCGCGAACAGCGCGCGCGCTCGCTCGCCGCGAAACAGCACGCGCGCGAGCACACTGGCCGGAAACAGCGCGCGCAGGCCGAAGCGCAGCATGAGCAGCGGATGGGCCGGGATCCGCAGCGGCGCCATCACGTCCGCGAGCAGCTCGTGCGGGCGGTCGAGGAACGGAGCCACGAGTCGCGCATAACGCGATCCATCCGCGGTCGAGCCCTGCCGCGGTGCGATCGAGCGAGCGGTAGAGCATCACGCGCCGGGCCGTCGGGCATCGGGTGCGCCACCGATGCGCGCGGGCGCAGCCAGACGAGCCCGTGGTCTTCGAGCGGCAGCTCGCGGAAGAACGGCGACAGGATCCCCATCGGATGCACGGCCGAGCACACGTCGTGCATGAAACCGGGCAGCGTGAGCTCCGCGCTGCGCGCGCCGCCGCCCACCTCGCTGGCGGCCTCGAAGACCGTCACGGAACGGCCCTCGCGCGCGAGCGCGATCGCGGCCGCGAGCCCGTTCGGGCCCGCGCCGATCACGACGGCGTCCAGATCAGCCATCCGACGCTATGCGATGGCTCTCGCGCGTGCGCGCTCGAACGCTTCCGCGTACTGGTCCGTGGGATAGGGCTGCACGGCGCGCATCCTTTCGATCTCGGTGTCGCCCTCTTCGAGCACGCCGTCGGCGGCGTCGACGATCTTCCAGTGCATCGTGGGGCCGAACAGCGGCTGCGACTCGACCATCAGCACGCGCAGCTCGCCCGGGGCGAACTGGCACTGCGGCTGGATCGCATCGAGCAGCGACTGGTTGTTCAGATGCCCGTCGCCGAAGTTCCAGCCCAGGACCATGCCCGCGAACATCTCGCCGTCGATCCACTCGTAGTCCTCGATGCGATCGACCGCGCGCGGCAGCGCCTCGAGCATCGGCCGGCCCTCGAGGTGCATGAAGCGATGGGCGAGCGAGAACGAGAGCGCCATGTCGACGAGCTTGGGGTCGGGCAGCATGCGTCCGAGCTGCACGCGCGTCGTGTCCGCGTTCTTCACGAGCTTGTCGAGCTTGGCGAGCGCGTCCTTGCGGATCAGCCAGACGTTGTAGGCCCAGTTGCCCGCGTAGTAGCGCATCGCGAGCAGGAACGAGACGCGCGACGGCACGAAGTTGCCGTACAGCGGAATCACGAACATCGAGAACAGCACGAACGCGAGCAGCAGCGGCATCTGGCCGCGTCGCGAGGATGCTGGCCTCCGGGTGGAAGCCGAACAGCGCGATGCCGCCGTAGATCATCAGGATGTTCCACTCGATCGGCATGCCGCTCGGGTTGTTGATCGCGATGAAGCCGTGGAAGCCCACCATCACGAACAGCATCAATCCCGTCACGAGCGGGTCGATGTTCGCCGCGAGCACGAACGGGATCGTCCACTCCGTGAGCGTTCCCATGCGCGCCATCACGACGGCGAATGGGCCCCGGCCGCAGATCGTCGGGGTACGACACGAACAGCCGCTTCTTGAGCCAGCTCGGGAAGAACGGCCCGTTGTTCATCATCACCTGGATCACCGACGGGAAGTGGTGATTGACCTTCGAGGTCGCGGCCCAGAACCAGATGAAGCACCAAACGAGCTTGCAGAACGAGATCCACGGGCCGTCGCCGGACAGCGCGACTGCGATGCACGTGAGCGCCACCCAGTAGTGCTCGGCGCGCGCGGCCAGGAAGAGCGTCTTGTCGCCGATCCCCATCAGCGGGATCAGCACGACGCTCGGCCAGAGCAGCTCCGCCGTGATCTCGGGCGCGACGAGCGCGCGCAGCAGGAACAGGTGGTTCGCGGCGTAGAGCGCCACGTCGAGCCAGGTGCGCTGGATCCCGCCGAACAGCGGCAGACCCGGGAGCGGCGACAGCTTGGTCGTGCCCGGGCGCAGGAAGTGGCGGAAGCCACCGAACATCGGCTTGAAGCGCCCGTTCATCGGGCCCCAGCCGCAGCCGATACCCGTGAGCTCGTAGAAGATCGACCACACCACCGCCTTCTGGAACGCGGTGCCCGTGAACGCCCACTCGAGCGGCGAGGTGAAGCCGGGGTAGTTGGCGTTGAACATCTGGAACAGCGCCCAGCCGCCGATGTACACGAACAGGTACTTCGTCCAGTAGAGCGCCATCACCGACTTCGGGGTCGGATTCACCTGGGACGCCCATTGCCGTGCACACGAGCCGGACGCTTCTCGGGGAACGGCGCGGACAGGATGCGGTCGGGGTCGTAGGGGGGGAGGTCGGTGCTGGTCATGGGGGTTCGAGGTAGCACCGATCGAGGGTTCCGCGCACTCACGGCGGCGGCATGCCGAGCTCGGCGCGCATGCGGCGGATGTACTCGAGCGAGCGGCGGCCCGCGGCGGTGTTCTCGGGCGGCAGCACGTGCTTGAGCAGCTGGTCGAGCGGGCCCGGGCCGAAATAGCGGAACCACCACTTGCGCACGACCCAGTCGACCGCCGACGCGGCGATCACGGGCGTCCAGATCCAGAAGCCCGTCGCGGTGCCCCAGCTCGACGCGGGCGGGTGGAACGCGAGCCATCCCGCGGCGACCGCGAGCAGCGCGAAGATGCCCGCGAACACCATCGTCGATTTGCGGCAGTAGGGCGCGATGAAGTCGGGCGCGTACGGGTGCAGGCTGCGCGCGGCGTCGTAGAAGAGCGAGCCGCCGCCGCGCAGCGAGACGACGAACAGCGCCGCGATCAGCGCCTGGATCGCCGCGGGCACGAGGCGCAGGAACAGCGCGTCGCCCGTGACCGCCGCGGCCGCCGGAAGCACGAGCAGCGCAGCGCGCTGGTAGATCGGCACGCGCTGCGGCGCGATGCGCTGCCACGCGAGCAGCGACGCGAAGCCCAGCACCAGCAATCCGAGCGCCACGCGCGCGCACGCCGAACATTGCGAGCGCGCGCTCGGCCGCGGGCGGATACACGGTGGCGAGCAGCGCGCCGACGCCGACCGCGGTGACGAGCGCGGGCGGCGGCTTGATGCGCGGGGGCGGGACGAACGACGCAGGCTCAGACACGCGATTTGCTCTTCGTAGGGCGGGAGAATCCCGCCATGCGGGGCGCACGCAAAAGGCGGGATCCGCTCGCTTCGCTCGCTCCTCCCGCTCTACACAAGCGAGCGCGTCACGAACGAGCGGAGCGGCCAGTCGCCGCCCGCATCCTCGCCGAGCAGCGCGAGCGCATCGCGGCGCACGAGGTTGAACGTGCGCTCGGCCTGCTCGAGCGTCTCCTTCTGCGAGCGCGGCAGGCCGATCTGCGGCAGGAAGTCGATGTTCTCGAGCCCGTACGAGAACACGCCGCGGTTGCTGCGGTAGTAGTCGCCCTGCTCGCGCAGCGTCTCCTCCACGCGGCCGAACAGGCCGCGAAGTTCTCCATCGCGCGCAGCACCAGGTTGCGCAGGCGGAGCTGGCGTCGCAGCCAGCCCTCGTCGAGGTGCAGGTCGGTCATGAACGGCGCGACCCACAAGTTGTGGTAGGACGCGATGTCGAAATCCCACTTGAGCCGCATCAGCTCGTACGAGCCGATCATTCCGTACAGGCCGCGGTACAGGCGCATCACCGCCTCGTGGCGGAAGTCGAGGAAGCGGTCGTAGAGGTCGATCCGCTTCGCGAGCGCGTCGGCCGGCTCGCCGTCGGCCTCGCGCGCGACGATGTCGGTGATGAAGTCGCACTCGAGCGCGACGAAGTCGAGCCCGGGGCTGTAGAGCGGGTCGGTCGCGGTCGCGCCCTCGCCGACGAGCGCCCAGCGCCCGTGTCCGAGGAAGCGCTTCGTGCCGTAGGCGATCCGCGCGAAGCTGCCGTGATCGATCACCTTCGAGTCGGCGAGGATCTCGCGCAGCGCGCGGTGCCCGTCGAGGAACGCGCGGAACCCCTCCGGGCTGCGCACGACGCGATCGCGCGCGGGCGTTCCGACCACGCCGACGCTCGTGACCCCGCCGCGCAGCCGGATCAGCCACACCCAGTAGCCCGGGTTCAGGAAGTGGATCGTCGAGAGCCCGCGCGTGGTGTGGCGCACGCGGCCGTGGAACGTCTCGTCGCTCGATCCGGTCGACGTCGGCGAGCCCCTCGAAGCGGCCCCACGCCGAGCCGATCAGGTGATGCGGCTCGGGCACGCGCAGGCCGAGCTGGCGCGCGAGCGTGCCCTGGCGCCCGGCCGCGTCGATCACCCAGCGCGGACGCACGCGCTCGGTGCCCGCGGGTGTCTCGACGGTGAGCTCGTGGCGCTTGCGACCCTCGCCCAGCGCGATCTCGGTGACGCGCGCGCCGATCCGCACCTCGATGCCCTCGCTGCGGCACATCTCGATGAGGTCCGTCTCGAGCCGCGCGCGGTCGAGCTGGAACGCGGCGTGGAACGGCAGGTTGATCGTGCCGAGCTCGCTCATCTCGGTGAGCGGGGTGTTGCGCTTCGGGCCGTCGAAGAAATAGCGGATGCCGTTCTTCGGCAGGTGATTCTCGTACAGGTACTGCGCGAGCTTCTGGCGGCGCACGAGGTAGTGCGCCGCGATCTCGACGGTCGACTCGCCGACCTTGAACGCTCCCCCGCCGCCGCCGCGCTCGAACACGGTGATCGAGAGATCCGGCAGGCGCATGCGCAGCTGGCGCGCGAGCAGCGTGCCCGCGATGCCGCCGCCGACGATCGCGACATCGGGCCCTGCGCTGCGCCTTCGGCGCCGCTTCACAGCATCCCTCCGTTCACCGAGATCACCTGTCCCGTAACATAGGACGCACCCTCGGAGAAGAGAAACGCCACCACGGCCGCGACCTCCTCGGGCCGTCCGAGCCGGCGCATCGGGATCTGCGGCAGGAGCGGCTCCGCGGCTGCAGCGTCGACCATGTCGGTCTCGATCAGCCCGGGCGCGACGCAGTTCACGGTGATCTCGCGCTTCGCGAGCTCCTGCGCGAGCGACTTCACGGCGCCGATCAGGCCCGCCTTGGACGCGGCGTAGTTCACCTGCCCGCGGTTGCCGACGATTCCCGCCAGCGACGACATCGCGACGATCCGCCCGCCGTCGTGCGCGCGCACCATCGGCATCACGATCGGGTGCAGCGTGTTGTAGAACCCGTCGAGGTTCGTGCGCAGCACGCGGTCCCAGTTTTCGCCCGAGAGCGACGGAAACGCCGCGTCCGCGCGGACGCCCGCGTTGTGGACGGCGCCCCAGAACGGCCCGTGCTCGGCGATCGCGCGCTCGAGCTCGCTGCGGCACGCGTCGCGGTCGGCCACGTCGCAACACAAGAGCGTCGCTTCGGCGCCGAGCTTGCGCACTTCGTCGGCGACGGCGCGCGCGGCCTCGTGCTGGCTGCGGTAGTGGATCGCCAGCGCGAAGCCCTGCTCGGCGAGCGCGAGCGCCACCGCGCGCCCGATCCCGCGGCTCGCGCCCGTCACGAGCACGCGCCTCATGCCGAGAATCTCGTGTGTCCGGAGAGGCCCGGCAGCACGTTGAGGCGAGCCTCGGCGAGCAGCTCGCCACCGGGCGCGTCGAACACCGCGCAGTCGAACGCGAGCAGCTCGCGGCGGCCCGCGGCGTGGCGGGCTGTCACCTCGAGGCGCTGTGCCGGGTCGAAGCCCGCGCAGTGGAACGTGACCCGGCGCGATCCGATCAAGAGCGCCGGCAGCTGCTCTTCGCCCCGCGCGCGCCTGCGCAGACTGCCGTCGGCGGCCGCGCACTGCGCCATGTACTCGAGCGCGATCCAAACGGGCACGCGGCCGCTGGCGTCGCGAAACAGCGGGCTCTGCGACGGATTCACGCCGCAGCGCGTTCCGCCATCGTCGTGCCCGAGCACGCGCTCGAGCAGGCGCATCGCTCCGGCCTGGGGCAGCAGCTCGGCGATCGGCGGAAAGTCGCTCGTCATGCCCGGCTCCACAGATCCGGCGCGCGCTGCAGCATGCCCCCGATCAGGCGCAGATAGGCCCAGGCCAGGCGCGGATAGTCGCGCGCGAGGCTGAAGTGGGAGACGCCGTCGGGGGGGTAGATCACGCGCGTCGGCACCGTCGCGATCGGGGTTCCGTGCCACACCAGTCGCACGGCGAACTCGGGCTCGAAGTCCATCCAATCGCCCGTCTGCGACGATTCGAGCACCGTCGAGCGCGGGTGCGAGCGGCACACCGCGGAATCCGCACAGAGGATCGGGCACCGCGCGCGAGAGACACGCGAGCCACACCAGCCCGCGCGACAGCTGGCGCGCGTAGATGCGCGCGAGCGGAGCGCTCGCGTCGAACTCGGGCACGCCGAGCACGAGCGCGTCCGGGTGCGCGCGGATCGCGGCGACGAAGCGCGACACGTCGCCCGTGTCGTGCTGAGCGTCGGCGTCGAGCTGCACCACGTGCGTGAAGCCGCTCGCTGCGGCGGCGCGGTAGCCGGTCTTGAGCGCGGCTCCCTTGCCGCCGTTGCGCGCGCGCCGGACGACAGTCGTGCTCGCGCGCGCGGCGGTCACGCGCTGCAACGCATCGCGCGTGGGCTGCGCGCTGCCGTCGTCGACGATCAGGCACGGAATGTCGGGAGGCAGCCCGGCCACGACCTTCTCGATGGTCGTCGGGTGGTCGAAGATCGGGATCAGGACGCAGATCTTCATCGCCGGCGCTCCAGACGGCCGCGCCCGCTCGCGAACGATCGCTCGGCGCGGTCCGCGTCGCCGAGCGAGAAGCGGAAGCGGTCCGCGTCCTCGAGCGCGACGCGCAGCACCACCTCCTGTCCCGGCAGCAGCACGTCGTGGAACTTGAGCGCCTCGAGCGACGCGAGTACGGGCGCCTCGCCGAGCAGCTCTTCGAGCGCCTGCATCGCGAAGTGCACCTGCACCGCCCCGGCGACCATGGGCGCGCCCGGGAAGTGTCCGTCGAGATGGGCCAGATCCCACGGGATGCGCAGGCGCATCTCGATCGCGTCGTCGGCGCGAGCGGTCGCGAGCAGCTCGGGCGCATCGGGCGGGGCGTCCGTGGCGAACAGCGCGCGCAGTGCTTCCTGGGTCACCTTGCCCTGCGCGTTGGTCGGCAACGCCGCCACGAAGCGCCACGCGCGCGGCACGAGCACGCGCTCGAAGTACGCGGCCAGATGCTCGGACAGCGCCTTCGCGAGCGCGCGGCGTCCGTCGGACGCCACCGCGTCCCAGGCCGTGGCCGACGGCACCACGACCGCCGCCACGCGCGGCTCGAGGGCCAGCAGCACCGCGTCCTGCACGCTCGCGTGCGCGCGCAGCCGCTCCTCCATGTCGGGCAGTGAGAGGCGCTTCTCGCCGACCTTGATCACGCGGTCCGCGCGTCCGAGCAGATGAAACTCTCCGGTGTCGGTGAAGGACGCGCGGTCGCCGGTCACGAAGCGTTCGCGGCCGGTCGTGGCGGATTCGCCTGCGCTCACGAATGGCGATGTGATCGCGAGGCAGTCCGTCGCGGGATCGATGTCCGCCTCGACGCCGGGCATGAGCTGCCACGCTTCGTCGCCGCGCCGCTGCTGGCGCACCGCGGCGCCGCCCGTCTCCGTCGATCCGTACACCTCGATCGGCGCGTCGCCGAGCGTCTCGGCGGCGCGCAGCGCGAGGTCGGTCGCGAGCGGTCCTCCCGACGAGAAGATCGCGCGGCAGCTCGCGCGCCGCCGCGATAGCTCTCCGCGCTCCACGAGATGGCGCAGCGTGACCGGCGTCGTCACCACGGCGAACGGTACGTCGCCGCTCGAGTGTGGCGCGAGCTCCTCGGGGTGCAGCACCGCGCTGCGCAGGAACGGCCGGCCGCTCGCGAGCGGCCACAACACGCGGAACAGCAGGCCGTAGAGGTGCTGGGGCGCGACGGTCGCGAGGATCCGCGCGTCGGGGCCGAGCTGCGCCGCGAAGCGCTGCTCGAGCACCGCGACCTCGTCCTCGAGGTGGCGCACCGCCTTCTCGATGCGCCGGCCCTCGCCGGTCGTGCCCGACGTGAACAGCACCGCGAGCGGCGCGTCGCGATCGAGTCGCACCGGGGGCTGCGCACCAGCCGCGCCCGCGGCCTCGAGCGGGTGCCAGCACGGCAGATCGGAGAGCGCGTCGGGGGGATCTCCGTCGAACAACGCGCCGTGCACCTTCTGCGCGAGCTCGCGCAGCATCGCGGGCTGACGCGACGGTGCGAGCACCGCGCGGGCGCCCGTGTGCGCGATCGCGAGCAGCCCGACGGCGAATGCGTAGACGTCGTCGCAGTGCAGCAGGAGATCTCTGCCCTGGGCGGGCGACAGGCGCGCCGCGAGCGCGGCCACGTCGCGCCGCAGGTCCGCGTCGCTGCGCTCGCCCTCGCGGCCGAACGCCACGAGCCGGTCGCCGCGCGGCTCCGCCGCGAACCAATGCGAGAGGCCGAGCACGGCTACTCGCCTAAGCGTTCGCGCGGTCGGCCCCTGCGCGCTGGTCGGCCACGAACGCCGCGAGGCTCGAGACGGAAGCGAAGATTCTCTGGTTGCGCTCCGGATCGTCTTCGATCGCGACGCCGTAGCGCTCCTCGAGCGCCATGGCGAGCTCGAGTGCGTCGATCGAATCGAGTCCGAGCCCTTCGACGAAGAGCGGAGCGTCGGTCTCGATCTCCTCGGGCTGAACGTCTTCGAGCGCGAGCGCTTCGACGATCAGCTTCTTGATCTCGGCCTCGAGCCCACTAGCAGATGCCACGGTCCCACCTCTTCTCGAAATAGTCCTGGAGTGCGGCGGTCAGGCGCCGGGCGCCGGCTGACATCGATTCGCCCTCGCGCAGATGATCGGCGGGATGGATCGGGTCCCCCACCTCCACGCGCCATACCGGACACCGCTCGGGGACATCGGCGAACGCCTGTCCCTTCATCAGCGTGCGAGGGTGTACGCTGATCACGACCGGCACGATGTCACATCCCGCGAGCAGCGCAATCTGCGCGGCGCCGCGTTCGAAGGCGCGCAGGCCCTCGGGCGGCGTGCGCGAGCCCTCGGGATACACCACGAGGTTTCGCCCCGCGCGCAGGCGCTCGATCGCGTGGCGCACCATCACCGGACCGCGCTCGGCGCGCAGATAGCCCGCCCCCTCGACGCAGCGGCGCAGGAACGGGTTGTCGCCCCAGTCCGCGTTCACGATCAGATCGGCCTGGGGCATCACGCTGAGCAGGATCGGTGTGTCGATCAGCGAGGGATGGTTGGCCACCACGACGACCGGGCCCCTGCGAAGCGCCTCACCGCCGTGCACCGAGACGCGCGCCACGCCGCACGCATGGCTGAAGCGTACCCAGAGCCCCATCCCGCGATGGATCGCGTACTGCGCGCGCAGGTCGGTGCCGTGGCCTCGACCGCGCAGTCGCGCGGCGAGGCGTTGCAGTGGCAGCACGATGAACCCGAGCGCGAGCGTGTCGAGCGCGAAGGTCGCGAAGCCGAGCGCCCGCAGCGCGACCCGCCACGGCCGGAACGGCGCGGCCGGGGTCGCTCGCACGTTGGCCGACTTCGCATTTTCCTGAATCACTGTGGCCACTTGTGCGCGCAAGTCTATCACCCGGCGAATCGCGGTCGCAATCGAATACGGCCGGGCGCCGCACTGTCGCCGCGTTAGAATCCGCCCGTTTTGCGGCGATCTCCGGCCTCACACCGACGGTATCGATCGCGGGGCGCCGTGCGGATCGCGGCGCTGTGCGCGGGAGTGCTGCTCGCGCTGCCGGCGTCGGGCGAGCCGCCCGCGACGCTCGAGGCGCTGATGCAGGGCATGGCCGGGGCGCCGGGCGTGGTGGCCCGCTTCCGCGAGCAGAAGCAGCTCGCGCTGCTCTCCGAGCCGCTCGAATCGCGCGGCACGCTCTACTTCGTGCCGCCGAATCGGCTCAGCCGCGAGACGAGCGAGCCCAGCCAGACGCGGCTCGTGATCGACGGGGACCGCTTCTTCTTCCGGGACGCCGCCGGGAGCGAGGCGATGGATCTCTCCGCGAGCCCGATTGCGCGCGCGTACGTCAGCAACTTCATCGTGCTGTTCAACGGAGATCTCGCGGCGCTGCGCCAGCGCTACGAGCCACGCTTCACCGCCGACGCGAAGGGCTGGACGCTCGAGCTCGTGCCGCGCGCAAAGCGGCTGCGCGAGTTCATCGAGCGCGTGACGCTCGTGGGTCACGCGCGCACGCTCGACCGGATGGAGCTCGTCGAGGTGGGCGGCGACCGCACGACCACATGGTTCGAGGCGGTGCGCACCGATCGCGCGTTCAGCGACGAGGAGCTCGCGCAGATCTTTCGGAAGCCGTCCGCTCCCGTGCAATGAGCGATCGCGCGATCCGCTGGCTGTTCGGGGTCGTGCTCGCCGCGCTCGGAGCGTGGACCGCGACGCACGTCGAGCTCTCCACGGACATCAGCCGCTTCATGCCGGCCGAGAGCGATGCCGAGCTGGCCTCGCTGGCGTCGCGGCTCTCGGACAGCGAGCTCACGCGCACGATGATCCTGACCGTGGGCGCGCCAGACCCCGTTGCGGCCGTGGCCGCCGCGCGCTCGCTCGCCGAGCGCCTGCGCGCGCACCCCGAGCTCGAGAGCGTGCGCAGCGGCGTCGACCCCGAGCAGCTCGAGGAGGTGTATCGGCTCTACTTTCCGCGCCGCCACGCCTTCGTCTCCGAGGATCCCGAGCGCGAGATCCCCGCGCTCGCGGCGCCCGACGCGCTGCGCCGGCGCGCGCGCGAGGTGCGCGAGAGCCTCGCGCTCCCGACCGCCGCGCTGACCAAGCGCCTCGCGACGAGCGATCCGATCGGCGCATTCGAGCGACTCGTCGGACGGCTGCGCAGCCAACGGCCGCCGCTCGACATGCTCGACGGCAGCTTCGTCACGCCCGACCACCGTTTCGCGGTGGTGTTCCTCACCACGCGCTCCTCCGCGTTCGACTCCGATCCGCAGGCGCGCCTGCTCGCGGACATCGACGCGGCGTTCGCAGAGATCGCGGGCGCGAGCTCTGCTCCGCTCGCGCTCGAGAAGAGCGGCGCGAACCGCTTCGCCGTGGCCGCCGAGGCCGGCATCCGGCGCGACATGAACTGGATCATCGCGGTGTCGTCGCTCGGCGTCGCGGTGGTGTTCATCGCGTTCCTGCGCTCGCTGCACTACTTCCTGCTCGTGGTGCTGCCCGCGGTGTCGGGAATCGTCGTCGCGACCGCGGTCACGCGGCTCGCGTTCGGGCGCATCGACGGTGTCACGATGGCGTTCGGCGCGTCGCTGATCGGCGTCGCGATCGACTACTCGATCCACGTGCTCGACCACCACGCGCTCGATCCGAGCGCCGAGATCCGCACGCTCGTGCGCAAGCTGCGCGCGTCGGTCGCAGTGGGCGGGCTCACCACGATGGCGAGCTTCGTCGGGCTCGCGTTGACCTCGTTCCCGGGCTTCCGCGAGATCGGTTTCTTCTCGACGGTGGGGATCGGCGTCTCGATCGCGGTGACGCTGTTCGTGCTGCCCGCGTTCCTGTCGGGCGAGCTGCCGGGGCGATCGGTTCCGCCGCTCGCCGCGCGCGTCTCGGGGGCGTTCGGCGACGCGGTGCGCGGGCTCGCGGCGCGCCCGCGCGTGCTCGCGCTCGTGCCGATCGCGTGCATCGCCGCGACGGCGGTGTTCGCGCCGCGGCTGGATTTCGACGACGACCTCACGCATCTCATGTCGCTCGATCCCGGGCTGCGCGCCGAGGAGGAGCGCGTGCGCGCGCGCGTCGCGCGCGAGGATTCCGGGCGCGTGATCTTCGCGCTCGGCGCCGACGCCGACGAAGCGGTCGCGCGCAACGACGCGGTGGCGGAGCGGCTCGCGGCCGCCCACGCGGCGGGGCGGATCGGCGAGTTCCGCTCGCTGCACGCGCTGCTCTGGTCGCGCGAGCTGCAGCAGCGCAACCTCGCCGCGCTCGGTGCGATCCCCGACCTCGCCGACCGCGTCGAGGCTGCGTTCGCAGCCGAGGGCTTTCGCGCGGAGGCGCTCGCGCCGTTCCGCGCCGCGCTCGCCGAGCCCGCGCCTGCGCCGCTCGACGCAGCGGCGCTGCGCGCCTCACCGCTGCGCGATCTCGTCGCGCCGCTGCTGCTCGATCTCGGCGACCAGGCGGCGGCCGTCACCTATCTGCGCGGGAGCTCCTCGGTCGAGCAGCTCGAAGGCGAGCTCGCGGGCCTCGAGCACGTACACGTGTTCGATCAGGGGCGATTCGCGAACGCGATCTACCGCGAGTTCCGCATCACCACGATCGAGCAGATCGGCGTGGGCAGCGGCCTCGTCCTGCTCGTGCTCGCGCTCTACTACCGGCGCCTGCGGCCCGCGCTCGCGGCATTCCTGCCCTCGCTGCTGGTCGCGGGCGCCGTGGTTGCGGTGTTCGCGGCCGTCGGCGCGCCGATGAACCTCCTGCACGTGACGAGCCTCGTGATGGTGATGGGCATGGGCGTCGACTACGGCGTGTTCCTCGTCGACAGCGCGCGCGACCGCAAGGAGCTCGACGGCACGCTCTTCTCGCTCTTCCTGTCCTGTCTCACCACGGTGTTCGTGTTCGGCACGCTCGCGATCTCCGAGCACACCGCGCTGCGCGCGATGGGCGCGACCACGGGCCTGGGCATCCTGCTCTCGTTCGCACTCGCGCCCGTGACGCTGTTGCTGTTGCCGCGAGCCGAGCGCACGCCGTGACGTCGAGCGCTCGCGTCGCCGCGCTCGCTGCGTTCGCGCTCGGCTGCGCCGCGTTCCCGCTCGCGGCTCCGCCGCGGATCGCCGACTGCGGCGGGCCGCTGCTCTCGACCGCCGAGATTCCGGGCGGGAACTTCCGGCTGCGCGAGCGCGTACGGATCGCGGGCGGCGGCGTCGACCTCGCGCTCGAAGTGCTCGCGGAGCGGCGCGCGGATCGCCTGGTCGTCGTCGCGTTCAACGAGTTCGGGGCGCCGGGTGTTCTCTGCGGTGCAGAGCGGACTCGAGGTCGAGACCGAAACGAAGCTCGGCCGCGCGCTCGCGGTGTCGCCCGAGAACGTGCTGCGCGATCTGCACGAGGCGCGGTTCTTCCACCCGGAGTCGGGCGAGCGGACCGTCGTGCGCAGGACCGGCTGCGACTACAGCGCCACGTTCGTGCGCGTCGAGCGCCGGCCGCTGCGCTGAGCTCCGACCGGGGTCGGAGCTGGTCTGGATTCCGCGCACGCACACAGTATTGTTCCGCCGCCCCCCTCCTCGCTCCCGCGGCCTGAATTGCCCAACTCGGGGAGGAATCCGATGAAGCGCCGATCGTGCGTCTTCGGCTCGGTGGCGATCAGTCTCTGCTTGGGGGGCGGTCCGATCGCCGCGGAGGAATCCGCGCCGGCGCCCGAGATCGTCGAGGAGGAATCGGCGCCCGTGCCGGAGGTTGCCGCGCCCGTCGCCGCGGCGGAGGACACCGGAGCCGGCAACGCGGGCAGCCGGGGGTTCCATATCGTCGGCGAGCTCCTGATCGTCCAGCCCACGCTCGACGACAGCTACTTCGTGTTGACCGCACCGAGCTCGAACG
Organism: uncultured delta proteobacterium; assembly: GCA_963832165.1. Lineage (GTDB taxonomy): Bacteria > Myxococcota_A > UBA9160 > UBA9160 > SMWR01 > JAHEJV01. The sequence goes on from CAWHTE010000001.1 coordinate 94,166, forward strand.
TCCCGAGCGGACAGCGCAAGAACAACGAGTACGACGGCGAGCCCGCGTTCCGCTTCGGGGTCGGCTACGCGGTCGGCGACACGGGCCGCGAGCTCGAGCTCGGCTACACGTGGATCGACGCCGAGGCGTCGGAGACGGTCGGTGGGACCAATCTGTCGGCGGCGCTCGGGAGCCCCGACTTCGCCAGCTCGTTCGAAGACTACGCCGGGGTCGCGTCGGCCGATTCCGAGTTCTCGTTCCAGCGCATCGACGCGCAGGTGATCCAGTCGTGGGACCTCTCGGACGCGGAGTTCAACCTCCGGTTCGGCGTCGAGTGGGTCGACTTCCGCGTCTCCGAGGAATACGTGTTCGTGAACGCAGTGACGGCGGGCCTGGTCCATGGCGCGTCGCGCAGCTGGGGCATCGGCCCCGACGTCGGTATCGGTCTCCGCTACGACATCTGTCAGGCGTGCGGCATTCCGGGCGTGTTCTCGCTGAACCTGGGCTCCTCGGTTGGACTCGTGCTCGGCGAGACCCACTCGCGCACGACCGAGCTGATCACGGGAGTCGCCCCGAACGCGGTGCGCGACGACGAGACCTCGCGCGTGATCCCGTCGCTGCACGCGCGCGGCGGATTCAGCTACGCGGTTCCGGTCGCGGAGCGCGTCGGCCTTTCGGTCAACGTCGGCTACCAGATCGACAGCTATCTCGACGGCGCCCGGCGCATCGCGTTCGTGGACGACGTCGCGGACGGGCTCGCCTCGACCGACAGCTACGACGTGAGCGTGCAGGGGCTCTACGCGTCGCTGGGTGTCGTGTTCTAGTTCACTTCACCGGGACGTAGTAGAGCCAGGCGTCCTGGTCGACCACGATGTCGATCAGGCTCCCGTTGCGCACGTCGAGATGGACGTAGATCGGGGTTCCCTTGTCGACGATGATCCCGTAGCCGGGGGGGAACGCCGTGTAGGTGTTCGTGATGTTCGAGCCGAGGTAGGTGCTGCCCGAGGTGGCACCGTAGGAGAACAAGCCCGGGCCCACGTACTTCGCGCGCGAGATGCAGCCCTGGGAGTCGGTCCCCGAGCACATGTACATCTGGGGTCGCGTGCTCACCTCGATGTCGACGTAGAGGGCGAGGTCGGTCTGCTCGGCGAGCGATACGGCCAGGATCGCGATCTTCTGTGGGGGCACCCACACCCCGGCCTGGGCGCGGTGACAGGTCTTCCCCTTCAGACACATCCCCGTCGTGCTCTTGATCACGGCGGTCGAGAGCGGCTTCACCTGCGCCGGAGCCGGCGAGGGCAGGAGCAGCGCGAGCAGCAGCGCGAACGGCAGGCGGCGCAGTGTCGTCATCGCGTTGCGCGAGAGAGTATCGGGCCCGCGTCGCCTATGCTCCGGTGCGTCGCTGGCGTCCCCAGCCTGGTTTCGGCTCGGCGGGAATCCCGTAAGCGAGAGCGCCGGATGGACGAAGAGAGTGGGAGGAGCCGGAGGCGCGCCGGTGCGGCGAGACGATGACCGCTGAACGGATTCCGCTCGATCGGCTCGGCTGGGCGCGCCATACCATCCAGGCGTTCGGGGCCTCGGATGTGGGCCGCCACGCCGTGCGGCTCTCCGTGTCGCTCGTGGTGCTGATGCTCGCGATCAGCGCGATGAACGTCGTGAACAGCTTCGTGGGCCGCGATTTCATGACGTCGATCGAGCAGCGCGACGCGAACGCGTTCGTCTACATGGCGTTCGTCTACGTGGGGGTGTTCGCCGCCTCCACGGTGCTCGCGGTGTTGTTCCGCTTCTGCGAGGAGCGCCTGGGCCTGCTCTGGCGCCAGTGGCTCACGCGGGCGCTCGTGCTCGACTACCTCGGGATCGCGACGCCCTACCGCATGCGCGAAGCCGGCGAGATCGACAATCCCGACCAGCGGATCGCCGACGACGCGCGCATGTTCACGACCACCACGCTCTCGTTCGTGCTCATGGTGTTGAACGGCACGATCACGATCGTCGCGTTCGCGAGCGTGCTCTGGTCGATCACGCCGGTACTGTTCGCGGCCACGGTTGCGTACGCGGCCGCGGGATCGATCCTGACCGTGTGGCTCGGCCGACCGCTGATCGGGCTCAGCTCCACGCAATCCGACCGCGAGGCCAGCTTCCGCGCCGATCTCGTGCATGTGCGCGCCAACGCGGAATCCGTGGCGCTGCTGCGGCGCGAGGGGCGGCTGCGCACGCGCTTGTTGCGCCGTGTCGACGCGCTGACCGCGAATGCGCGGCGCATGATCGCGGTGAACCGCAACGTCTCGTTCTTCACCGCGGGCTACAACTACCTGATCCAGATCATCCCGGCGTTGATCGTGGGCCCGCTGTTCATGCGCGGTGAGGTCGAGTTCGGAGTGATCACGCAGGCGGCGATGGCGTTCTCGCACCTGATCGGGGCGTTCTCGCTGATCGTCACGCAGTTCCAGTCGATCTCCTCGTACGCCGCGGTGCTCACGCGCCTGCGCAACCTCTCCGAGGGCATGCACCAGGCGGCGTCGGCGTCGCCGATCGTGTTCGTCCAGGAGAAGGACGCGCGCGTCGCGTTCGAGCACCTGACGCTGCGCTCGCCCGGCGATGGGCGCGTGCTGATCGCGGATCTCGACGTCGTGATCCCGTACGGCACGCGCGTGCTGGTGTCGGGGGAGAATCACGCGGCGAAGGTCGCGCTGTTCCGCGCGGCGGCAGGGGTGTGGAGCACCGGCGAGGGTCGCATCCGGCTGCCCGAGCCGGATCAGATCATGTTCGTGGCCGAGCGGCCGTATCTGCCGCCGGGCACGCTGCGCGAGGCGCTCCTGCGCACGGGACGCGAGATCGATCACTCCGACGAGCGGGTCCTCGCGGTGCTCGAATCGCTCGGGCTCGAAGCGGTGGTGGAGAGAGTGGGTGGACTCGACGTCGAGCGCGATTGGGACGATCTGCTCGCACTCGGCGAGCAGCAGCGCGTGGTGATCGCGCGGCTCGTGCTCGCACAGCCGCGCTTCGGCGTGCTGCACCGCATCGACACGACGCTCTCGCCCGATCAGGTGTCGAGCACGCTGCGTTTGCTCGCCGAGGCATCGCTCACCGCGATCGTGTTCGGAGGCGGGGACGGGCTCTCGGGCCATTTCGATTCCGTGCTCGAGCTCAAGAGCGACGGAAACTGGAGCTACGGACCCGCGGACCGCGGACCCGCGCAGCGCGAGCGGAGCGCGGGCTGACCGCGGTCGTCTTTCACCGCTGACGCGGTACCTTGCGACCCGTGGAGAAACCCCGCACGAGCTGGCTGCACCAGGTCGCACCGTTCGCGGTGATCGGGCTCGCGCTCGCCGCGTGGTGGGGCGCCGCCGCGCAGAGCGCGATCTTCCCGACGCCGCTCGAGGTCGTGGCGGGGATCGGCGAGCTCGCGCGCGAGGGCACGCTCGCGCGACACGTGATGGCGTCGCTGTTTCGCGTGACGGTCGGCTACGGCGCGGCGCTCGCGCTCGCGATTCCGCTCGGCAGCTTGATGGGCTGGTACGGCGGCGTGTTCCGCGCGTTCAACCCGATGATCCAGCTGCTGCGGCCGATCTCCCCGATCGCGTGGATCCCGCTCGCGATCCTGTGGTTCGGCGTCGGCGACGAGTCGCCGACGTTCCTCATCTTCCTCTCGTCGTTCTTTCCGGTCGTGGTGGCCACCACCGCGGGCGTCCATCTCGTCGAGCGCCGCTATGTCCAGGCCGCGCAGAACTTCGGCGTGGACGGGCTGCGCATGTTCCGCACCGTGGTGTTCCCGGCGGCGCTGCCGGAGATCGTCACGGGAATGCGGATCGGTCTCGGCGTCGCGTGGCTCGTGGTGGTGGCAGCCGAGATGGTCGCGATCAACTCCGGGCTCGGTTACCTGATCATCGACGCGCGCAACGCGGGCACGCGCTACGACCTCGTGGTGGCGGGCATGGTGTTGATCGGCGCGATCGGCTTCGGGCTCGACCTCTCGATGCGCCGTCTCGAGCTGCTCGACGTCGTGCGCTGGCGTTACGACCGTGCCCGTTAAGATCTCGATCCGCGATCTCTGGAAGTCGTATCCGCTCGAGGACGGCCGCCTGTCCGCGGTCGAGGACGTGAGCTTCGAGCTCGCCGACGGCGAGTTCGTATCGATCGTGGGTCCGTCGGGCTGCGGAAAATCGACGCTCCTGCACATGCTCGCGGGCTTCGAGCGGCCGGATCGCGGCGAGATCCAGATGGACGGCCGCGCGGTCGAGCGGCCGAGCCCGCGCGCGGTGCTGATCGCACAGCGCGGCTCGGTGTTCCCGTGGATGACCGTGCGGCGCAATCTGCTGTTCGGCGCGGTGCAGCGCTCTCGCGAAGAGCGCGAGGAGACGGTGCGCCGCTACATCGAGCTGGTCGGCCTCGTCGGATTCGAAGACAGCTTCCCCGGGCAGCTCTCGGGCGGGATGCTGCAGCGCGTGGAGGTTGCGCGTGCGCTGATGGCGCGCCCCGACGTGCTCTACATGGACGAGCCGTTCGGCGCGCTCGACGCGCTCACGCGCCTGCGCATGCGCTGCGAGCTGCAGAGCATCCTCGCGCGCGACCGCCACACCTGTCTGCTCGTCACGCACGACGTCGACGAGGCGCTGCACCTCTCGGACCGCGTGGTGGTGATGACGCCGCGCCCGGGGCGGATCCAGTGCGTGGTCGAGGTCGACACGCCGCACCCGCGCGCGCTCTCGAACCCCGCGCTCGTGGCGCTGAAGCAGCGCCTGCTGCGCGAGCTGGGGGTTCCCGACGGCGAAGTCGAGCGCGACACGGCCGCGCCGCATCCGCGCGCGCCAGCGCGGCCGCGCGCGCTGCGGAGCGCGCCACCCGCATCCGATCCGTCGCCCGCGCGCGCGGACGTCGTGGTGGTCGGCGGCGGGCCCGCGGGCGCCAGTGCGGCCGCGATCCTCGCCGAGAACGGGCTCCGCGTGCTCGTGCTCGAGCGCGAGTCGTTCCCGCGCTATCACGTCGGCGAGTCGCTCCTGCCGGCGCTCTGGGAGCACTGGGATCGCCTCGGGGTGACCGAGCAGATCGAGTCCGCGGGCTTCGTCGTGAAGCAGGGGATCCGGTTCGCGCGCTCCGACGACCCCAAAGACGTGGTGCTGCTCTCGGCGCAGTACCCGGAGTACTTCCCGCGCTCCTACACCTATCACGTCGATCGAGCGCGCTTCGACGCGCTCCTGCTCGACAACGCGCGCGCCAAGGGCGCCGACGTACGCGAGGGATGGACGGTCTCGGACGTGGTGATGGACGGACGACTGGGTGAAGGGCGTGCTCGCGGCGCCGAACGGCGAGGCACCGCGGCCGATCGCCGCCGACGTGGTGATCGATGCGACGGGCCGCGACTGCCTGATCGCGCGCCGCATGGGCTGGCGACGGCCCGATCCCTCGCTGAACAAGGTCGCCCACTTCACGCAGTACGCGGGCGGGCGGCGCAGCAAAGTGGGAGATCTGCTGCATCCCACCGATCGGATCGCCGGCGCCACCACCACCGACGTGCACACGGTCGACGGCGGATGGCTCTGGTACATCCCGCTGCACGGCGACGTCGTGAGCGTGGGCGCGGTGCTCGACGCGCACCGCGCGGGTCGCGTTGCGCGCGAGCCCGAGGCGGTGTTCGAAGCCGCGCTGGCCGCGTGCCCGAGGGTGCGCGCGCAGCTCGAGGGTGCGCGCCGCACGATGCCCGTGCAGACGATCTCGGGAATCTCGTACATCAACGAGTCGTTCGCGGGCAACGGCTTCGTGCTCGTGGGCGATGCGTCGATGTTCGTCGACCCGATCTTCTCGGCGGGTGTCACGCTCGCGGTGCGCGGCGGGATCTACGCCGCCGACACGATCCTCGACGCGTTCCAGCTCCGCGACTTCAGCGCCGCGCGTCTCGCGTCGTACGAGGCGCGCATCCGCCCGCCGATGGACCGGATCTTCGAGCTGATCCGGCTCTGGTACGACGGCATCGATCGCCCGGACGACATGATCCGCCGCTCGCGCGACCTGCCCTGGCTGCGCGAGCGCCTCGTCGTGCTGCTCTCGGGCGGCTACGACAAGATGGACCTCGAGTCGTTTGCGCGCGCGCTGCGCGCATCGTGAGGCGCGCATGATCGTCGGGCGAGTGAAGGAGATCTGGCGCTACCCCGTGAAGTCGATGGCGGGGGAGCGCCTGGAGCGCAGCGCGATCGATCGGGGCGGGTTGCCCGGCGACCGCTCGTGGGCCACGCGCGACGAGAGGCGCGGAGGGATCCGCGGCGCGAAGAAGATCCCGGACCTGATGCGCTGCCACGCGCGCTTCGTCGAGCCGCCGACGCGACAGCGGCCCGGCGCTCCCGAGATCACGCTGCCCGACGGGTCACGCCTGCGCGCGGATGCGCCCGACGCCGCTGCGCGCGTCTCCGCTGCGGTGGGCAACGAGGTCACCCTGTGGCCGCTCCAGCCCGCCGATGCGCTCGACCACTACCGCCGCGGCGCGCCCGATCACGCCGACGTCGCGACCGAGCTGCGCGCGATGTTCGGCCGCGAGCCGGACGAGCCGCTGCCGAACCTCGGCGCTTTCCCTCCCGAGCTGATGCAGTACGAGTCGCCGCCGGGAACCTACTTCGACGCGTTCCCACTGCTGCTGCTCACGACCGCCTCGCTCGCGCGGCTGGCGCAGGCGGCGCCGCAATCGCGCGTCGACGTGCGGCGCTTCCGGCCCAACCTGCTGATCGAGACGCCGCCCGATCTCGAGGGATACGTCGAGAGCGCGTGGGCGGGCCGCAAGCTGCGCGTGGGTGGGCTGGAGATCGAGTGCACGCTCGCGTGCCCGCGCTGCGTGATGATCACGCACGGCTTCGACGATCTGCCAAAGGACCCCGCGATCATGCGCGCCGTCGTACGCGACGCGGACCAGTCGATGGGCGTCTACGCGCGCGCGCTCGGTGCCGCGCGCGTCGCGATCGACGATGTGGTGGAGCTCGTCGAGTAGCCTAGGACGGGACGGGCGCTCGGGACGCTCGAAAAACTAACAGTATGGCCGGCAAGCTGCTCCTTATCGCTGGCGCGGTCGCGCTTCTGGTGAGTGCAGGGGTCGTCTGGGCGCTCGGGTCTGCGCTCTCTGCTGCGGCGCCGCGGGAGATCGGCGCGCCACCGGCCGGTCTCGACGCGCAGCCGTGCTTCCGAGCGAGTCGGGCAGCTCGATCCATTGCTGGATTGCGCACGGCCGCACGGGCGGTGGAGGCGTCGTGCTCGCCCATTCCGTACGCTCGAATCGCCTCGAGCTGGTCGGGCGCGCTCGGTTCCTGCAAGCTGCGGGATATGCGGTGCTGCTCTTCGACGCCCAGGCGCACGGTGAGAGTCCCGGCGAGTACATCACGTTCGGCCACCTCGAGTCGCGCGACGCAGCAGCGGCAGTGGCCTTCGTGCGCGATCGGATTCCACACGAGAGGATCGCCTACCTGGGAGTGTCGCAGGGCGGCGCCGCGGCGCTGCTCGCGTCCCCCCCACTGCCCGTCGATGCGCTGGTTATCGAGGCGGTCTATCCCACGCTGCGCGACGCGGTCCGCGACCGCATCGCGATCCGCGCCGGCCCGCTGGCGCATCTGCTCGCGCCGCTGCTGCTAGGCCAGGTCTACCTGCGGCTGGGTGTCGCTGCGGACGCGATCGCTCCGATCGAGGGGATCCGTCGCATCCGCGCCCCGCTGCTTCTTGTCGCCGGGGAGGTGGACCGCCATACGCGACTCGAAGAATCGCGGGCGCTCTTCGCCGCAGCGCCCGAGCCGAAGACGCTCTGGGTGATCCCGGGCGCCGCGCACCAGAGCTTCCACGCGTTCACCCGGGTGGAATACGAGCGGCGCGTGCTCGACTTTCTCGCGCGCACGCTTCGCTAGCGCCACTTCGAGAAGAGCCAGAGCGCGACGGAGAGCACGGCGCTCACGAGCGGTCTGCTCGCAATGCACGACCGAGGGAGCCCACATGGGTGAGCATATGGCTCCTCGCCAGCGCTTGCGGTCGCTGAAGAGATTTGGTGCGCTGTATTGCTTCGAGGCAGAAGATCTGGGTGGCCTCCGCGTCGACTAACGTCTAATGGCGACGACTAATGCACAATTTATCGACGGCCTATTGATCCGAGTGGATCATCGCCCTAATCTACACTTCGATGCGTCGTGTAGCGGAACAGCTCGAGCTAGATCCGGTCCGACATGGGGGTCGAAGACCGAGCGCCGGGCGGAAGGCAGGGCCGAATCCGCGCATTCGACATCGGTCGCGAGGCGCGTTTGCGCATCGCGTTCCTTGTCACGTGACTTTGAAGGTCCGCGAAGGGATTCCGTCGCTGCGCACCGTCCGACTCGTGCGCGAGCTCGAGCGTAGCTTTGCCGCCAGCTGCGAGCGGAACGACTTTCGGCTGGTCCACTATTCGATCCAGGGAAACCATGCGCACCTGATCGTCGAAGCGGACAGCGAAGCTGCACTCGGCCGCGGGATGAAGGCGATCGGTTCACGGCTCGCTAGATCAGTGAACCGCGTCTTCAGGCTTTCAGGACCGGTCCTGGCCGATCGGTATCACCTGCACGTGCTCCGCACGCCGCGCGAGGTGCGAAATGGGCTCGCTTACGTGCTGTTGAACACACGTCGGCACGCCCCGAGGGCCGGCCGCACGCTTTCGCGTGCGTACGGAATCGATCCCGCGTCGTCGGGGCGCTGGTTCGATGGATGGAGCCGTCCATGCGGCGCCGCCGGACCCTCGAGTCCTGCACCTACCGCCTTGCCACGAAGCTGGTTGCTCGCGGTAGGATGGAGACGAGCCGGACTCATCGATCCAGACGCGATTCCGGGACGCTGACGCCGTTCTGGTTCGATCCGCGGCCCCGGCCGGCCGTTCCGCCCGGCCGGCGGTCCCTTTCCTCAAAGCAAAACAGCCGAACGCGCGGCAGGTAGCTACCGCTGCACCTTCCCGGTCGTCGTGCGTGCGAGCGAGTCGACGATCCGGAACTCGCGCGGAACCTTGTAGGCGGGCAGTGCAGCGCGGCACGCGGCGATCAGCGCCGCGCGCGCGGGCGCGCGCTCGGGATCCTCGGCGACGATCTCGGCGACCGGAATCTCGCCGAGCCGCTCGTGCTCGCGCGAGAACACGCGGCACTCGCGCACGCCCGGAACGGCCGCGATCACGTCCTCCACCTCTTCGCAGAAGAACTTCATGCCGGCCATGTTGATCCGGTTGTGGCGCCGGCCCGCGAGGAAGAGCGTGCCGTCGGCGTCGAAGAAGCCCTGATCGCCGGTGCGGAAGCCGTCGGGCTCGAGCAGCCGCGCCGACGGCGTCCACGGCGAGAGATAGGCGTCGAACAGGCCCGGCCCGCGGATGCAGATCTCGCCCGTGCGCTCGGGAGAGCCGGGGCCGAGGATCGGCTTCCCTTCGTCGTCGCGCAGCCACACGTCGTAGGCGGGCAGCGGACGGCCTAGCGCGGTCGGCTTGCTCTCGGACTCGGAGCTGTTGAGCACGGGCAGCCCGACCTCGATGATGCCGAGCGCCTGGGCCAGTGCGAGGCCGAAGCGCGCGCGGAAGCCCGCGGCGATCTCCGCGCGCAGACCCTCGGCCGTGGAGATCGCGAGGCGCACGTCGAGCCCGATCTCCGACGCATCCTTCGCGAGCAGCGAGTAGTGGAACGGCGACGCGTACGAGAGCGTCGCGCGCTCGCGCTGCGCGAACTCGAGTACGGGCCGCGCGAGCGAGCTCGCGGGCAAGAGGATCGTCGCCCCGAAGCGCAGGTAGAGCAGGATCGACACCACGAAGTGGTGGGCCATCGGCAGGAGCCACAGGATCCGGTCGTCGGGACCGATCGCGAGCGCCTGGTTCGCGGCGATCAGCCGCTCCGCGATCCGCGCGTGCGACAGCACCACTCCCTTGCGCTCGCTCGTGGTGCCCGAGGTGAAGCGCAGATACGCCGGGTCGAGTGCGCGGAACTCCCGCTCTTCGCGCAGCGCGCCGGGCCACGGCCGACACGTGAATCCGTCGTCCTCCGCGACGAGGCGCTGGAGCTGCGCCGCGTCGGCGAATCGATCGCGCGCGGCGCCGGCCGCGTCGTCGGGGATCGGCACGAGACAGCCACCCGCGGCCAGGATCGCGAGCGCGTGCTCGATGAAGCCCTCGCCCTGCCGCGCGACGAGACCGCAGCGCTCGCCGCGCGCGAGGCCCGCGGCGCGCAGCCGCGCTGCACCCGCGTCGAAGCGCGCGACCAGCTCGGCGTAGGAGGTCACCTGCGTCGCCCCCCCGTGATCCGCGCACAGCGCAGGGTGATCCGGGTGCGCGCGTGCGTGGGCGCGGATCGCGTCGATCGGGGCGGCGGGCGGGCTCACGGAAGCGGATAGCCGTCGGCCTGGGCCAGGATCCGCTCGCGCACGTGCTCGGGATCCACCGACGCGAGCTGGGTGTTCTCGCGCGCGGCGAGCGCGGCGGCGATGCCGATCGCCTCGCCCGTGGCGAGCGCCGTGCCGATCACGCGCAGCGCCCCGAGCGCCTCGTGAGTGGCGGACAAACAGCGACCCGCCATCCCCAGCATCGGGGCGCTCTTCGAGACGAGCGCGCCGAGCGGCACCGAGCACGGACCCTGTGGATACTCGTAACGCGGGCGGCGGTGATCTTCCCAGAGCTCGATCGGCCACGAGGACAGCGCGACCTCTTCGCGAAAGCGCCGGCCCTCGAGCACGTCCTCGCGCGACAGCTCGATGCGTCCGATCGCGCGGCGCGTCTCGCGGATCCCGACGCGCGCGGGCCAGTCGGCGACGCGCGCGGCGGCGAACCCGGGCCGCGACGTGCGCAGGAACCCCACCACCTGCCGCGCCCAGTCGTACGCGCGCACGCGCAGCGCGGCGAGATAGTCGGGATCGAGCGGCTCGAACGGCCGGCCTGCGAGCGGCGGAATCGTGAGCGTCGCGTAGAGCGAGCCGGGACGGACGTCGCCGCGCACCACGAGCGACTCGCATTCGGGCGGGAGCCCGCCGCTACGAGCTGCGTGCGCCACCGACGACGACAGGCGCAGCCGCTCGAAACCTGCGAACGCCTCGCCCACCACGCCCTCGAGCCGGAAGATGAACGACGGGCGCTGCAGGATCCTGCCCTCGGCCATCGCGGTTTCGGCGCCGCCGAGCGATGCCGCGGCCGCTTCGCCGCTCGTGTCGATCACCACGCGCGCCTCGAGCGCGTCGGTGCCCGAGGGCCCGCGCAGCGAGAGCTGCGACGCGCGCCGCGAGCTCTGCGCGAGCTCGGCGCCGACCAGTGCCGTGCGCGTGCGCACGATCAGGCCCGGCGTCTTTGCGCACGTCTGCGCGGCGAGCTCCGCGAACACGGGCGGGCGGATCGGCAGATAGCGCACGCGTCCCGCGACCTCGGGGTCGCCGGCACCGCCCGCGCGCGCGAGCGCCTCGGCAAAGCGCGAGGGCAGGCCGGGATGGATGAGCTGCGGATAGTCGGTGTCCTGGAGGTAGAGGCCGCAGATCGTGTGTACGAGCGCGTGGGTAGCGTTGCCGCCCAGCGCGGGATCGCGCTCGACGAGCACCGTCGCCGCGCCCGACGCGGAAGCCGCGAGCGCCGCGGCGATGCCGGCGGGCCCGCCGCCCACCACGGCCACATCGCAGTGTGCTGCGCCCGTCAACCGAGCAGATCCGCTGCGAGCTGATCGCGAAACACCTCGAGCTCGCCGGGTCGCCACGCATCGCGCTGACGCACATGCGTGTAGCCGACGCGGCCCGCGTGGAACGCGAGCACGAGCGCGCTGCCGGGCGACGCCGGAACCGAGGGCACGCCGAAGCCGTCTTCGATCGGAGCCCCGAAGAAGCTCTCGAGCCCGGGACAGAACTCGCCCGTGTATGCGAAGAAGAACGAGCACAGCTCGCCGCCGAGCGGGCGGCGCGCGAGGGTCCCGTACAAGCGGCTCGGCGCGAGACGCGCGAAGTCCATCGCCGCGACCCCGTTCTCGATCTGGCCGCTTCGGATCGCGCGCCGGCGCTGCTCCTTGAGCTCCCCGAGCAGCGCAGCGAGATCGTCGACGCACGGGGTCGGTACCTGGAACCAGAGCAGCGACACGCGCGTGCGGAAGATCGCGCCGTCGCTGCCCTTGGGCCGCAGATTCACGGGCAGCGGCACGACGTAGCTCGCCGGCACCGTTCCGCGCCGGCGCATCACGGCGTGGTGTGCGCGGATCGCCGCGCCCAGATAGAAGATCATCGGCGTGAGGAAGCCCGCGAGCTCACGCGCGCGCTTCAGGATCTGCACGCTGTCGGCGCGGCTCATGTGATGGCGCGAAACCGTGAGGTCCTGGCGCGCGCCGTGTTCGGGTCCCGCCGGTGAGCACACGGGCAGGCGTCCGAGCCCGTTCATCCAGCGCTGCCACTCCATGGCCATGTTGCCGCGCTCGCTCGAGCGTTCGGGCAGCTCGACGTCGGGCGGCGCACCGGGCCGATCGGCCGCGGGCACCGCATCGGGTGCGCGCGTGCCCGCACCGCACTCGGCCAGGAACTCGACGAAACGCTCGCTGCCCCAGCCGTCGAAGAGCATGTGCAGCCACGTGAGTGCGAGATCGGTGTGGCCGTTCGCATAACGCACGGCGTCTGCGCGCAGGAGGCCCGCGCGGCCATCGGGGTGCAGCTCGTTCAGCCGCTCGGAAAAGAGCTCCGGGAGCACGGCGGGGGCATCCCAATCGCCCGGAGGCGCGCCGCGCGACTCGTGCAGCTCGAACGTGGGTCCGGCCGCGCGCGCGGCGAGATCGAGTCGATACTCGGCGAGTCCGACGACCGCACGGCGGCGGATCGGCGCTCGCAGGATCGGGTTCGCCTCCACCACCTCGCGCAGAACGCGCTCGAACGTGTCGGGCGCGAAGCCGGGACCGAGCCGGAGCACGATCTGGGACAGATGATTGGCGCGGTTCCGGCGCCGCGTCTCGGCGTCGAACGCGAGCAGGAAGGCGTCGGCCCCGGTCAACGGGAGCCGGTCATTCGCCGCGCGAAACATACTCGTGGATCGAGGCGGCCAGCGTCTCGGCCGTCTCCAGATTCTCCGGGGTGAGCAGGCTCTCGTCGGCCCAGACGCCGGTGGCCTCTTCGATCGCGAGCATGAGCTGGGTGACGGCGAGCGAGTCGAGCCCCGACTCGATCAGGTTCGATTTCGGCGTGAGATCGGGCGCCGACGCGAGCAGATCGTCGCGCAGGATCCGATGGATCAGATCCGTGAGCTTCTCGCGTGTCCAGCCGTTCACACTCATCCCGAAAGCAATGTAGGCGAGCGCTGGATCGGTTGCAGGGTGCAAGCGGCCGAAGGCCGCGCGCAGCGAGGCGAAGCCGAGCGAAGACCAGAAGGCGTGCACTATGCTGCCGTCGTGCCCCGACACGTGGCGATCCTGGGGGCGGGCCCTGCAGGCGCCTCGCTCGCGGCCTATCTGGCGCGTCACCGCGCGCGCCGCGGCGGAGCTCCCGAGTTCGAGGTCACGCTCTTCGACGGCGGTACGCGGCCGCCGATCGTCGTCGGCGAATCGCTCGTGCCCGCGGTAGTGCCGTTCCTCCAGCGACTCGGGATCGAGGAGGAGGTGGCGTCCTACTCCACCTTGAAGCCGGGCGCGACCTTCCGCTTCGGCCTCGAAGACGTGCTCATGTTCCGCTTCAACGAGGTGCGCGGCGCGCGAACCACGTACTCCTACAACGTGCCGCGCGATCGCTTCGACGCGTCGATCCGCGGTGCCGCACTCGCAGCGGGGGCGCGCCTGGTAACGCAGAACGCGCGCGTCGAGCGCGACGGATCGGGCGAGCGCGTGCGGCTCGCGGACGCGAGCCTCGCGGCGGCCGGGCTCACGCGCCAGCCGGATTTCATCGTCGACGCAGGCGGCCGAAACCGGCAGCTCGCGCGGCTGCTCGATCTCCCGGTCGTGCAGGGCGACCGGCGCGACACCGCGCTGCACGCGCACCTCGAGGGCGTGACGCTGATCAATCCGGGCGACGTCCACACCGACCGGCTCGAGCACGGCTGGGCGTGGCGGATCCCGCTGCCGGGCCGCGTGTCCGTGGGTCTCGTGATGGACTCATCCGCGCTGCGCGAGTTCGGCTCCGACGTCGAGGAGCAGTACGACAACTACCTGCGCTACGACCCGCTGCTCTCCGAGTGGGGCGTCACCGCGAAGCGCATCTCGCCCGTGATCAAGTACACGAACTACCAGCTGCGCCACACGCGCGGCCTCGGTCCGAACTGGGCGCTCGCCGGCGATGCGTTCGGCTTCATCGATCCGGTGTTCTCGAGCGGTCTCATGATCGCGCTCGACGGCGCGTTGCACCTCGCGCAGGCGCTGATCGCGAACAGCGAGCGCAAGCTGCGCCAGTTCGAGGTGCGCAACCTGCGCCAGCTCGAGAACTGGCAGCGCATCGTTTCCTACTTCTACAACGGGCGGCTCTTCACGCTGTTCAAGATCGGCGAGGAGATGAGCGAGCGCTGGCTCGGCCGGATGACCGACTTCCACTTCCGCCGCCACTTCCCGCGTGTCGTCACGGGCGAGGCCACCACCCACGCCTACAGCATGGGTCTGCTCGACTTCATGGTGAAATACGCGCTCTGGGACCTCGATCCCAGCGAGCGCGCGGTGCGTTAGGCAAGCGATGAGATTCCACGAGGAGGCCGCGCGCGACCGCTACGACGTGGTCGTGATCGGCAGCGGGCTCGGCGGCCTCACGAGCGCCGCGCTGCTCGCGCGCGCGGGCAAGAGCGTGCTGATCGTCGAACGCCACGACCGCGCGGGCGGCTATGCGCACGCGTTCCGGCGCCGCGGCTACCGCTTCGACTCCGCGGTGCACCTCGTCTCGGGCTGCGAGCCGGTGCCGTTCGAGGGCGGCGGCGTGCTGCACGACCTGCTCAGCACGCTCGGCGTGCGCGACCGCTGCGAGTTCGTGCGCGTCGACCCGTGCTACCGCGTCGAGTGGCCCGGCATGACGCTCGACGCGCCTTGCGAGCTCGAGCGCTTCGTCGAAGCGCACGCCGAGCGCTTCCCGCGCGAGGAGAAGGGGATCCGCGGCTTCCTCGAGGACTGTCTCACGATCCGCGGCGAGGCGAGCCGCGCCGAGGAGCAGGCCGGCTCGGGCCCGCTCGCGCGTCCCGAGCGCTATCCACTGCTCCTGCGCTATCGGCGCGCCACGCTCGCGCAGGCGCTCGAGGCGCGCGTCGAAGATCCCGCCGCGCGCGCGGCGCTCGCCGCGCTGTGGCCCTACCTCGGGCTGCCGCCCTCGCGCGTATCGTTCCTCTACTTCGCGACCATGCTCACGAGCTACGTCGCCGACGGCGCCTACTACTGCCGCGGATCGTTCCAGGCGTTTGCCGACGCGCTCGTGGCCGCCGCGGTCGGCGCGGGCGGCGAGCTCTTGTTGCGCGCACCCGTGCGGCGGATCCTCGTGGAGCAGGGCCGCGCGGTGGGCGTGCTGCTCGAGAACGGACAGCACGTGCGCGCTCCGTGCGTGATCTCGAACGCCGACGCGCGCCAGACGATCGACGAGCTGTGCGGCGCGGAGCACTTCCCCGCGCGCTACGTCGCGCGCCTGCACTCGGCGCAGCGCTCGATCTCCGCGTTCGTCGTGTACGCGGCGACCTCGCTCGATCTCGCCGCGGCCGACCTCGCGCACGAGACGTTCGTGTACCGGAGCCCGGACCACGAGGCCGCGCACGCGAGCGGCGTCACGGGCGAGCCGAGCTGGTTCTCGCTCACGGTGCCGACGCTGGTCGATCCCTCGCTCGCGCCGCCCGGACAGCACCTGCTCGTGCTCACGACGCTCGTCGGCGCGCAGCAGGGCGTGCCGTGGCGCGACCTCAAGGCGGCGCGCACCGAGGCGCTGCTGCGCCGCGCCGAGCGGCGGCTGCCGGGGCTGCGCGCGTCGCTGCGGCTCGCGGAGGCGGCCACGCCGCGCACGATGGAGCGCTACACGCGCAACAGCGACGGCGCGATCTACGGCTTCGACGTCACGCCCGCACAGGTCGGGCCGGGCCGGCTCGACAACCGCACGCCGCTTCCGGGCCTCTATCTCGCCGGCCACTGGACGCGCCCGGGCGGCGGCGTCGCGGGCGTCGTGCGCTCGGGACTTCGCACGGCGGGGCTCGTGCTCGGCGGGGAATCGAGCCCGTACGCGGCCCCGTAGCCGCGGGTTTCCCGCTATTGCCGCAATGAGATACGCTGCGCCCCGGTCGGCGCGCCCGCGGCGCCGGAACCAACGAACGATCAACCCTGGGGGAGGGAAGAGATGATGGTGATCCGACTTTCGAACACGCTTGCCGCCGGTCTCGCCGCAATGGGACTCGTGCTGGGCTCGGGCGCGCTGCTCTCCGGCTGCAAGTCGAGCGAGGCTGGTGCGCCGGCACAAGCGACGCCCGCCGCCGAGAAGCCGGCTGCGCCCGCGAAGGCCGAGCCCTCGAAGGCCACGACGGCGCCGGCACCCTCGGGCAGCCCGCTCTCGAAGGTCGCCACGAACATGTCGCCCGAGCAGGTGCAGGAGGTCATGGGATCGCCGACCGGTCAGGCGAGCTACCCCACGGGCAAGACTTTCAATCCCTACAACTTCGGGAACGACAGCGGCAACCGCGTCGAGTACAAATACAAGGGTGAGGGCCGCGTCGTCTTCGCCGTTCCGAAGTGGGGAGGCAACATGAAGGTGGTGCGCGTCGATTACGACCCGGCTGAAGACGGCAACTGAGCTTCGGCGCCCCCCCGCCGATGACGGCCCAGCCCACCCCCGGCTTCGGGGAAGATGCGTCCCGGGAGGTGATCCCGATCGGGTTCGCGTCGCTCTCCGCGGCCGACGTCGTGGCGATCGCGCGCGACGGTGCACGCCTCGAGCTCGAGCGCGATCCGGCCTATCGCGCGCGGCTCGAGGCCGGGCGCGTCGCGCTCGAAGCGGCGCTGCGCAAAGGGGTCGCGGTCTACGGCGTGACGACGGGCGTCGGCGCTTCGCAGGGCCGCGAGGTGCCCGAGTCGGAGCGCAAGCTCGTCACGCAGAACCTGCTGCGCTTCCACGGCTGCGGCACGGGCCGCATCCTCGACCGAGAGGAATCGGCCGCGGTCGTGGTGGCGCGGCTGGTGTCGCTCGCGCGCGGCTATTCGGGCGTGCGGCCCGTCGTGCTCGAGCGCCTGGTCGAGCTCGTGAATCGCCGCATCCTGCCGCGGATCCCCGAAGAGGGGTCGGTCGGCGCGAGCGGCGATCTCACGCCGCTCTCCTACGTCGCGGCGCTGCTCGTCGGCGAGCGCGAGGCGCTCGTGGGCGGGGAAGTCGTGGACGCCGTCGGATGCGCTCGCGCGCGCGGGGCTCGAGCCGCTCGAGCTCGAGCCCAAGGAGAGCCTCGCGCTCATGAACGGCACGAGCGTGATGACCGCGCTCGCGTGCCTCTCCGTGGAGCGCGCGGCGCGCCTCGCGCGCTGGGCGTGCTCGATCACCGCGATGACGGTGCGCGCGATCGCGGGCAACCCGCGCCACTTCGAGCGCGCGATCTTCGAGCTCAAGCCGCACCCGGGCACGCGGCGCGCGGCCGAGTGGATCCGCGAGGACCTCGAGCCGATCGCAGGGCTGCGCCCCGTTCGGCTGCAGGACGTCTACTCGGTGCGCTGCGCGCCGCACGTGATCGGGGTGCTGCTCGATGCGCTCGCGTTCGCGCGGCAGGTGGTCGAGATCGAGCTCAACAGCGTGAACGACAACCCGATCGTCGATCCCGACACGGGCGCGGTGCTCCACGGCGGAAACTTCTACGGCGGTCACGTCGCGTTCGCGATGGACGGGCTCAAGAGCGCGGTGGCGAGCGTCGCCGATCTGCTCGATCGCCAGATGCAGCTCTTGTGCGCTCCGTCGACGAGTGGCGGGCTGCCCGAGAATCTGTCGCCGAACGGCGGCGGCAATCACGGCTTCAAGGCGATGGGCATCTCCACCTCGGCGCTCACGGCCGAGGCGCTCAAGCTCACGATGCCCGCGGCATCGTTCTCGCGCAGCACCGAATCGAACAACCAGGACAAGGTCAGCATGGGCACGATCGCCGCGCGCGACTGCCGGCGGATCCTCGAGCTCTCCGAGACGGTGGCCGCGATCGTGTTGCTCGCCGACTGCCAGGGGCTCGAGCTGCGCGGCGACGCGGGCGGCGGGCGCACGCGCGAGCTGCGCGAGCTGGTGCGCCGCTCCGTGCCCGCGCTCGCGGCCGATCGCCGCCAGGACCACGACATCGAGAGCGTGCTCGCGCGCTACCGCGCGGGAGAGCTGCGCATCGACGCGTCGCTGGTATAGGGATGGCCCCGCGAGCGGCAGTGGCCGCCGCGCGTCGCGACGTCGCCGGGGTGCGACTCCACGAAACGCGCGTGGAGCTCGACGTTCCGTTCCACCACGTCGACGCGCTCGGGATCGTCTGGCACGGGCACTATCCGAAGTACTTCGAGGCGGCGGGCATGGCGCTCCTGCGCAAGCTCACGCTCGACGGCGGCGATCTGATCGGCGAGCGCTATCGGCTCGTGGTGATCGAGACGGCGTGCCGCCACGGATTCCCGCTGCGCTACGCCGACCGCGTCGCGGTCACGGCCTGGGTGTCCGAGTTCACGCGGCGCCTCGTGATCCGCTACGAGGTGCGCAACGAGACCCACGGCCGCCGCGCCGCCCACGGCCACACGGCGCTCGCCACGCTCGACGCGGGCGGGCGCCTCCTGCTCGAGACGCCGGCCGAAATCGTGGCGCGGATCCGCGCGTGATCCAGTAGCATCGGTTTTCCGACGGAGGTTTGGATGCAGACGGCCCCGGGCACACGACGAGATCCCCTGGAAGTTCCGCCGCACTCGCCGCTCACCGAGTATTACGAGCGCGATCGCCAGGAATACGTCGTCGATCTGTTCAACCGCACCGCGCAGCACTACGACACGATCGAGAGCCTGTTCCTGAAGGGCGGGCTCTGGTATCGGCGCTTCGGGATGAAGCGCGCGGGCATGAAGCCGGGGATGAAGGTCCTCGACATGGCGACCGGCACGGGCGCGGTCGCGCGCGGCGCCGTGCGCATCGTGGGTCCGACCGGGCGCGTGTTCGGCTGCGACCCCTCGCCGGGCATGCTCGCTCAGGCCAAGAAGGTGTTCAAAGGGCCGCTCACGCATGGCGTCGGCGATGCGCTGCCGTTCAAGAGCGAGTATTTCGATTTCGTGACGATGGGCATCGCGCTGCGCCACGTATCGAGCCTCGCGCGCACGTTCGAGGAGTACCTGCGCGTGCTCAAGCCCGGCGGGCGCGCCTGGATCCTCGAGGGCCACGTGCCGAAGTCGAAGCTCGGCCACAGCGTGACGCGCTTCGTGTGGGCGAAGCTGATCCCGGGCATGACGCTCGTCTCGACGGGCAGCCGCGAGGCGAAGCTGCTCATGGACTACTACTGGGACACGGTCGAGAAGTGCGTGCCGCCCGAGACGATCGTGGCCGCGATGCGCGATGCGGGATTCGCGAACGTGAAGTTCGAGGTGGTGGTCCCGGGCGCGTTCTGCGAGTACACGGGCACGAGACCGAAGTAGGCTGGCTGTAACGGCGGGATCCGCCTTCGGCTCCTCCCGCCCTACTTGTAGGCGACCGCTGCGCTGGCTGGGCCGCGCAGCGGGATCACCTCGGTGCGCGAGAAGCCCGCGTCGCGGCACCAGCCCGCGAAGTCGGCGCCCGTGTAGTCGAACGCTTCTCCGAACTCGATCAGCATGTTGAGCGACATGAGCAGGCCGAATGCGTTGGTGCGGCGCTCGTCGTCGATCAGATTCTCGATCGCGATGAACGCGCCGCCGTCGGGCAGCGCGTCGTAGGCCTTCGCGATCAGCATGCGCTTGTGCTCGAGATTCCAGTCGTGGAGGATCATGCCCATCGTGATCACGTCCGCGCGCGGCAGCGCGTCCGTGAAGAAGTCGCCCGAGGCGGTCTTCACGCGGCCGCCGAGCCCCTCCGCGGCGATCGCGCGCTTCGCGATCGGCTCGACGACGGGCAGGTCCCACGACGTGCAGGCGAGATGCGGATGGCGCGCCGCGATCAGGCGCGAGAGCAGCCCGTTCGCGCCGCCGATGTCGCAGACCGTCTTGTAGCGCGAGAAGTCGAACTTCTCCGCGAGCGCCTCGAAGTTCGGCCGCGAGATGCCCTGCATCGCGTTCATGAACCCTTCGAGCCGCGACTCGTCGCTGTACAGCGTCGCGAACATGGGCGCGCCCGTGTGCTTGATCTCGTTCTGCGGCTTGCCCGTGCGCAGCGCTTCGGTGAGATCGCCCCAGTAGCTGTACAGACGCGCTTCCAGCATCTCGAGCATCCCGCCCACGTAGGTCGGCTTGGCGCGGTCGAGGAAGTGGTCGGTCAGCGCGGTGTTGCGGTAGACCGCGCTCGCGCCGTTGCCGTCGCGCTCGAGGAAGCCGAGCGCGACGAGCGCGTCGAACAGGTCCATCGAGCCGCGCGGATGGATCCCGAGCGCGGCGCCGAGCCCGTCGCGCGTGCGCGGCTTCACCGCGAGCTCCGTGAACACGCCGAGCTCGACGGCGGAGAGCAATACCTTCGAAGACCAGAACCCGAAGCCGAGGTCGAGAATCGGTTTGGGATCGAGCGGCGCGGTCATTTCGCCACCGGCTTCTCGATCTTGGCGCCGTCCATCGACCAGTAGCCGCGCAGCGCCTTGATCCTGTGCTCGTCGTCGATCGTGTACGTGAAGATGCCGTGCACGCTCATCTTCGTCCCATTCGGGAACGTGGTCGTGAGCGTGAGCACGTGCGCGGACTCGTTGCCGGCCGCGAACGACTCGTGCGCGGTGATCTCGACGCTCTGCGTCGGCGCGAGATTCTTGTCCCAGAACTCCTCGGCCTCGCCCTTGCCGCGAAAGCCCTTGCCCGTGGGATTGGTCGGGCCGATTCCGATCGGGTCCTCGATCGCCACGTCCTCGGCCATCAGCTCGAGCCACTGCTCGCGCGCGCGCGCCTGCACGCAGCGCCAGGAGTGGTGCGCAGCCAGTATCGCGGGGTGAATGTCCTTGCTGCTCATGGGATCCTCCACGAGTCCAGATTACAGCGCTGCGGCGACGCGTGTCGCCTCCTCGGTGGCCTTGCGGATCAGACCCAGGCCCGTGCAGTCGCCGACCGCGTGGGCTTCGGGGACCTCACCCTTCACGGCGTCGAAGAACGAGGTATCGGCCTCGAGCTCGCCCGCGATCACGATCGTGTCGGCGAGGATCTCGTGGCGCGAGCCGCGCTCGGGCCGGATCGCGATGCCGCGCGGCGTGATCTCCTCGTACGCGACGCCCGTGTTCACGGCGACGCCGAGCCGGTCGAGCGCGTCCATGTGCTCGGTGAGGCGCTTGGTGCCGACCTCGGGCGCGAGCCGCTCGCCGCGCTCCACGATCGTCACGGTGCGCCCGCGCAGCGCGAGCAGCTCGGCGAGCTCGAGCGCGGCGAGGTCGGCGCCGACCACCACCACGCGCTTGCCGAACGGCATCCACAGACGCGAGGCAGCGCGCAGCTGCAGCGGAGAGAGCCAGCGCGCCGCGGGCCGCAGCCACTGGCGCAGCTGCGGGCCGCTCTTCACGTGCCGCTGATCGTCGCCGGGGATCTTCGGCAGCACGACGCGGCCGCCCGTCGCGACCACGACCGCGTCGGGCGCGAGCGCGCGCACCGCTTCGGGGGAGAGCGCGCGGCCGCGCCGGATCTCGATCGGCAGACGCGCCACTTCGCTGCGCAGGAACGCGAGGAACGACGCGTTCTCGGGGTGCGCCATCGCGGCCCAGACCAGCGAGCCGCCGAGGTAATGCTCGCGCTCGACGAGCGTCACGCGGTGGCCGCGCAGCGCCGCGAGTCGCGCGGTCTCGAGCCCGCCCGGCCCCGCGCCCACGATCACGACGCGCTTGGGCGCGGACGTCGGCGCGAGCGAGAGCTCGCTCTCGCGGCCGGAGAGCCCGTTGACCGCGCAGCTCATGTTCGCGCTCTCCATCGAGTCGATGCAGTTCTCGCAGGAGATGCATGACCGCGGATCTGCGCGCGGCGCCGCGTGCGCAGCTTCTCGGGCAGGTCCGGGTCGGCGAGCAGCGGGCGCGCCATCACGATCAGATCGGCATCGCCGCGCTGCAGAATCGCCTCGGCGAGATCGGGATCGTGGATCCGGCCGACCGTCATCACGGGCACGTCGACGGCGTTCTTCACCGCGCGCGCCCCGCCGACGTTGTGCGCGGGGCCCCAGTGCGATCCCGTGATGATCATGGAAGTGAGCCGGTCGATCACGCCGCCCGACACGTGGAACGCGTCGACGCCGGCCTCCACGAGCCGCGGCGCGATGCGCGCCGTGTCGTCGATCGTGCGCCCGCCCGGCGTGCGCTCGTACCCCGAGATGCGCAGCGTGATCGGGAAGTCGGCGCCGACCTCCCGGCGGATCGCGCCGAGTACCTCGAGGAGGAATCGCAGCCGCGTGTCGCGCTTGCGACCCGCATACTCGTCGCCGCGCTTGTTGCGCCACGGCGAGAGGAACGAGCCGAGCAGCATGTAGCCGTGCGCCGCGTGCAGCTCGATGCCGTCGTAGCCGGCCTCGCGCACGCGCCGCACCGCCGACGCGTACTGGTCGAGGATCGCGGGCAGCTCGTCGGCCGCGAGCTCGCGCGAGGGCGAGCCCGTGAGGTAGGACGTGACCACCGACGGGCCCAGGCTCGGGATCTTCTCCATCTGCGGCGAGAGCGCATCCGGGCCCGCGTGCACGATCTGCGGCTGCACCTTGGCGCCGTGGGCGTGGATCGCATCCGTGATCGCGCGGTGCGCGTCGATCACGTCGTCGCTCGAGAAGTGCATCGACTGGGGCACTTCGCGGTGCCGGCGGTCGACCACGCACGCCTCCAGCGTGATCAGGCCCACGCCGCCGCGCGCGCGCGCGGCCAGGTAGTCGATCAGGCGGCGCGTGGGCAGCTGGTCGAGACCCGCGTAGCCCGTCGTCATCGGCGACATCACGATCCGGTTCTTGAGCTGCATGCTCCCGATCGAGATCGGTTCGAGGAGCAACATTGTTCGATCTCCGCTCGCCTACGGCTCGCTGCGCGCGCCCTTCCGATGGCCTTCGCTCGCCTGCGACTCGCTGCGCGAAACTTGCGGGCGCTTGCTGGGGGCTGGTTCCCATGCGGGCATCGCGGCCGCATTGCGGCCCGCGACGCGTCCGAAGAAGGTCGCCTCGCCGATCGAGAGCCCGCTCGCATAGCCGCGGCCCTCGAGGCACAGGCCCGCGGTATTGCGGCCCGCCGCGAACAGGCCCGGGATCACCGCGCCCTCGGGCGTGACCACCTCGGCGCTCGCGCGAATCGCGAGGCCGCCCAGCGTGAACACTCCGTAGAACGAGTTCGCGGTGCTGCAATCGAGCGCCGCGAACGGCGGCACCGAGAGCGGGCGCAGGTACTTGGGCGCCTTGTGGAAGAGCGGATCCTCGCCGCGCGCGGCCGCGCGGTTGTAGCTCTCGAGCGTGTGCACGAGCTCTCCCTCGGGCATGTCCAGCGCGCGCTCGAGCGCCTCGAATGATTCCTCGACCGCGGCGACCTTGTGCAGCGCCTGGGTGCGCCCGTAGATCTCGTCGTCGACGACGAGGTACGCGCGGCCGCTGCAGCGGTACACCATCGCGTCGCTCGTGCGCCCGAGATACGCGTCCTCGTTGATGAAGCGCTGACCCTGCGCGTTCACGAGCACGCCCTTGAGGTGGCTCGCAGGCGGGTAGTAGGCGTTCAGCACGAGGCCCTCGTGCATGTTCGCGGTCGCCGCGCCCGCGCCGGCGCCGATCCGGATCCCGAGGCCGTCGTCGCCGGGCGAGGCGGCCTTCCAGTTGCACTGGAGCAGCTCGGGCGCGTGCTCCGCGACCATCGCCGGGTTCATGATGAAGCCGCCCGCGCACAGGATCACGCCGCGGCGCGCCGCGATCGCGAGCTCGGCGCCCGCATGCTTCGCGATCACGCCGACGACGCGCCCGTCCTCGCGCTGCACGAGGCGCAGCGCCATCGTGTCGTTCAACACCGCGGCGCCGGCACCGTCGCTCGCGCGCAGCAGGCACTCCATCAGGTAGCCGCCCGCCTCGCCCGCGCGCGCGGGCTTGTGGCCGCGCGGCGCGGGGACCGCGGCCTCCGCGAACGGGTGCACCTCCTCGTTGCCGCTGTAGAAAAGGCATTCGTCGCCGAACGTGTGGGTGGTCTTCTCCGCGACGTAGCTCTCGCGGAACTCGACGCCGTGCGAGCTGATCCACGCGAAGTGCTCGAGGCTCTGCTCGCAGAACGCGCGCACCTTCTCCTCGTCGGACTGTGTGCCCGCGGCCATCCGCACGTGCTTGAACATCTCCTCGACGGAGTCCTCGAAGCCGCACGCCTTCTGGATCCGCGTGCCGGCGCCGAAGTACATCACGCCGGTCGAGAGCGCCGTGGTGCCGCCGCCGCGCCCCATCCGCTCGAGCACGAGCGTGTCCGCGCCCGCGCGCGCCGACTCGATCGCGGCGCACGCGCCCGCGCTGCCGTGTCCCACGATCACGACGTCGTGCACGCGGTCCCAGCCCGAGAGCGACTCGGCGCGCTGCGCGCGGGTCGGGCTCGGGTCCCGATCGGACACGGCCTAGACCCGCCGAGCGAGCTCGGCCAGCTCGTCGACGAAGCGCAGCATGCCGTCGATCGCGGACGGTCCGGCGAAGCCCGCGGGCGAGAGCGCCACGAGCCGGTGCACGCCGAGCTCCGCATACTGCTTCACGAGGTCGGGCGTGATCGGCGGCGGCGGCGTCACGCTGATCTCGAGCGGCCCGAGGTTCGCGGGACGCAGACCGGCGCGCTCCGCCTCGCGGATCCAGTCGAGCGAGCGCGCGGTGAGCTCGGGGTTGGTGAAGAAGCCGTACCAGCCGTTGCCGCGCGCGGCTGCGCGCCGCGCGGCGGGCCGGCTCATCCCGCCGATCACGATCGGCGGGTGCGGCTTCTGCACCGGACGCGGGTGCGCATCGATACCCGAGAAGCGGAAATAACGGCCCGAGAACGTCGGCTTCTCCTGGGTCCAGAGCGCGCGCAGCGCGTCGATCGCCTCGTCGGTGATCGCGCCGCGCTCCTCGTAGTTCGCGCCGAGCGCGCGGAACTCGGGCTCCAGGTAGCCCGCGCCGAGGCCGAAGATCAGCCGTCCACCCGACACGGCGTCGACGCTCGCGAGCTCCTTCGCGAGCTCCACGGGGTTGCGCTGCGGCAGGATGATGATGCCCGTGGCGAGCTTGACTCGCTGCGTGTGCGCCGCGAGGTGTGCGAGCGCGACCGACGGATCCAGGAACGGCGTGCGCGGCGCTGCGGGCGACGGCGGCGCCTGCGGGTCGGGCAGCACGACGTGCTCGCCGGTCCAGAGCGATTCGAGCTCGGATTCCTCCGCGTGGCGCGCGACGTGCACCATCGCGGCTACGTCCGCGCACAGGCCGAAGTTGATCCCGAACAGTCCGATCTTCATGTCCATTACGCTCCGCGCAGTACCTCACCCGGCAGTGCGCCGGTGGGTTTGCCGTGCTCCATCGCGGGCACGCCGTTCACGATCACCATCTCGTAGCCCTGGGCATCGACGAAGTAGCGCTCGGTGCCGGCCGGGAAGTCGCGCACCACGGTGTGCTCGCTCGCAGAGAGATTCGCGCGATCGAAGAGCACGAGGTCGGCCTTCGCGCCGGTGCGGATCACGCCGCGGTCGACGAGCCCGTGCACCGCGGCCGGCATGCCCGCGAGCCGCCACACCGCGTGCTCGAGCGAGATCGGATCGGGCACCCAGTCGGTGAGCAGAAGCGTCGTGTAGTCGGCTCCCGTGAAGCTCGCGAGGTGGGCGCCGCCGTCGCTCGAGCCCGCCATCACGAGCGGATCGAGCACCGACTCGCGCACGACGTTGGCGATGAACGCCTGCGCAGCGGGATTCGGCCGCGTGCGCCAGCCCGTCTGGAGATCCTCGGCGATCGACACGTCGAGGAACGCGTCGAGCGGGTCGCCGCCGCGCTCGGCCGCGAGCTCGACGGCCGAGCGGCCGATCCACGCGCGGTTCTTCTCGTCGCGTACGTATTCGACCTCGAGCACCTCGATCGGGAACGGCGCCGCGCGCTGGACGCTCTTGAGCTCGTGGCGCATCCGGTCGCGCAGCGCCGGATCGGCGAGCTTGCGGCAGCGCTCCGCGACGCTGCCCCCCTGGAGTGCGGAGAGCCACGCGGGCATCTCGTCGAACACGAACGTGTCGGCGAGCCGCAGGTGCAGTCCGAGCCGCTGCGAGGTGAACTGCGGGTGGATCCGCACGCCGCGAGCGCGCGCCTCGTGCATGAACTCGAGCGTGCGCTGCCAGGCCATCGGGGCGTCGGGCGTGGGGCCGAGCGGCCCGATCTCGACCGGCTTGCCCGACGCGGCGGCGATCGCGTAGAGCAGCGCGCGGTCGGCGTCGTCGTGTCCGACCGAGTGACTGCGCGGGATGATCTCGATCGCGCCGTACGGGAACTCCGCGAGCACCGAGCACAGCTCGGTGATCTCCTCGGGCGTCGCGAAGTTCGACGGCACGCCGCGTCCGTCGGCGCCGACGTGGATGTCGAGCTGCGAGGTGGAGAATCCGACCGCGCCCTCGCGCATCGCCGCGCGCACGAGCTCCTTCATCGCAAGCGTCTCGGCGGGCGTGGCGGCCCGCTCGGACGCCGCGTCGCCCATCACGTAGCGGCGCACCGCGGAGTGTCCGACGTAGCCTCCGACGTTCAGCGCGAGCTTGCCCTCGAGCCGGCGCCAGTAGTCGGCGAACCCGCCGCCCTTCCAGCGGAAGCCCTCGCGCATCGCGTCGCGCGACATTCCCTCGACGCGCGTGAGCATGCCCGTGAGCCAGTCGACGTCCTCGGGCCTGGCGGGGTAGAGCGTGAACCCGCAGTTGCCCGTGAGCACGGTGGTGACGCCGTGCTGCATCGCGGGCGAGGCGACCGGATCCCAGTCGAGCTGGACGTCGTAGTGCGTGTGCACGTCGATGAAGCCCGGTGCAACCACGAGCCCGTCCGCGTCGACCACGCGCAGCGCGTCGCCCGCGACGCGGCCGATCGCGGCGATCCGCCCGTCCCGTACTGCGATGTCGGCGGTGTAGCCCGGGAGCCCAGTGCCATCGACGACGTTGCCGCCGCGGAGCAAGAGGTCGTAGGTCATTGGAGTTCCACCTCTTCGATGGGCGCTTGCGGACTTACATAGTACACGAAATGTTTTTGAGCGGTCAACGACTAGAGCACGATGGGCCGGTCCGGCTGCTCGCCGCGGCCCGGGCCGCGTGCGGGGAAGTGGCGCGCGAGCAGGTCGCTCGCCGCGCGGATCCCCGCGAGCGCGCCAGCCTCGTAGCGGCCCGCGCGCAGCTCGGTCTCCATCGCGCGGCAGATCGCCTCCCAGTCGGCAGGGCTCACCACCGCGGCGAGGCCGCGGTCGGCGACGATCTCGACGTCGCGGTCCGCGAGCAGGAGATAGATCAACACGCCCGTGTTGTGCTCGGTGTCCCAGACGCGCTGCTCGCTGAATACCTCGATCGCGCGCGCGCGCGGCGTGATACCGCGCAGGATCGCGCGCGGATCGAGCGCGCCTTCCACGGCGAACCGGATCTCGGGCTCGTGTCGCCGCTCGCCTTCCGCGATCGCGGCTTCGATCGCGCGCATCGCCGCGTCGGGGAAGCGCCGGTGCACGAGCGACGAGCTCGTGGCGAGATGACGCAGGAGTCGTGCCAGATCGATCACCATCGCCCCGATGCGCCGCCGCCGCCGAAGCCCCCGCCGCCTCCCGAGAATCCGCCACCACCGCCGAATCCGCCTCCACCGAATCCGCCGCCCGACCACCCTCCACTCGCCCAACCTCCTCCCTGTCCGCGCACTCCGGGGCGGCTGAACAGGATGAAGAGGAAGGTGAATACCGCGAGCGCAGTCGCTGCCGTGGCGGTTCCGATGATCCACCACGCGAGCGCACCCGCGAGCCCGCCCGCGGCCGTCGCGCCGACCAGGCGATTGAGCGCGAGACGCAACAAACCGCCGACGGCGAGCGGCACCAGCAGCAGGAGCCAGATCGCGTTCTGCGACGGAATCCGACCCACTTCTCGCACGCGAGTCGGCGGTGGCAGCGGCAGCGGCTCACCCTCGATCACGCCGATGATGCGCTCGACTCCTTCGGAGATGCCGCGGTAGAAGTCGCCCGCGCGGAAGGCGGGCACGATCACGTCGTCGATGATCCGCTTCGATACCGCATCGGGCAGCGTGCCCTCGAGCCCGTAGCCTATCTCTAGCCGTAGCTTGCGGTCGTCCTTCGCGACGATCAGGATCACGCCGTCGTCGATGCTTCCGCCGCGGCCGATCTTCCACGCGTCGGCGACGCGGATACCGTACTGCTCGATCGTCTCGGGCTGCGTGGTCGGCACGATCAGCACGACCACCTGGCTGCCCTTCGCGCGCTCGAACGCCTCGAGGCGCGCCTCGAGCGCAGCGTGCTCGCCCGCGTCGAGCGTGCCGGTGAGGTCGGTGACGCGCGCCGAGAGCGCGGGTACGGGGACTTCGGCGGCTGCGACTCCGGCCCACAGCAACGCGAGAGCCAGCGCGCGTGCGAGCACGAGCGACTACTGCGGCGGCGCGGGCGCGGGGGCAGGCGCAGGTGCTTCGTTGCCGAAATCCACCGTGGGCGGCTTCGCGATCGCCTTCTCGTCTTCGACCGTGAAGCTCGGCTTGGTCTGGAAGCCGAACATCATCGCCGTGAGATTGCTCGGGAACGAGCGCACCATGACGTTGAACTCGCGCACGGCCTCGATGTAGCGGTTGCGCGCCACGGTGATGCGGTTCTCGGTGCCCTCGAGCTGGGCCTGGAGGTCGCGGAAGCCCTGATCGGCCTTCAGCTGCGGGTAGTTCTCCGCCACCACGAGCAGGCGCGACAGCGCCGAGGTCATCTCGTTCTGCGCGGCCTGGAACTTCGCGAACGCCTCCGGATCGTCGATCATCTGCGGAGTCACCTGCATGCTTCCCACGCGCGCGCGCGCTTCGGTCACTTGCGTGAGCACGTCCTTCTCGTGTGCGGCATAACCCTTCACGGTGTTCACGAGGTTGGGCACGAGGTCGTTGCGGCGCTGGTACTGGTTCAGCACCTCGGCCCACGTGGCCTTCACGCCCTCATCGAGCGTCTGCAGGCGGTTGTAGCCGCAGCCGCCGAGCAGCACCGTGATCGAGATCAGGATCGCGAGCGAGATCCGTTGCATCGGGTCCTCCGTCACATTCCGTAGATCATGCGGCCACCGTCGACCGTGATCAGGTCGCCCGTGTGATAGCGCGCGGCGTCGCTGATCAGGTAGACCACGATCCCCGCGATCTCGTCGGGCTCGGCCATCCGGCCGAGCGGGATCCGCGTGATCGCCGCCTGGCCGAGCGGGTGCGCGTCGTCGAACGGCACCATCTCGGTCTTCGTGAGCCCCGCGCACACCATGTTCGCGCGGATCTGGTGCGGACCGAGCTCGAGCGCAAAGGTGCGGATCAGACCCGCCACCGCGCTCTTCGCGGCCGCGTAGTGGCCGATCCCGGGCACGCCGGCGAAGTTGGTCAGGCTGCCCGTCGCGACGAGCGAGCCCGCCGCGATCGCCGGCCTTCACCCGCGCCACCATGTGCCGCGCGCCCTCGCGCAGCGTGATGAACGCGCCGTGCTGCGCCACGCGCAGGAGCGCGTCGTACTTCTCGAGCGTCATGTCGACGAGGGGCGAGATCGTGGCGGAGCCCGCGTTCGCGATCACGCCGTCGAGCCGCCCCATCGCCTCGAGCGCGCGCGCGAAGCCGCGCTGCTGCGCGGCCTCGTCGGAGACGTCGACCGCGTCGGTCAGCACGCGCACGCCGTGCTTGCGCAGCCGCTCCGCAGCTTCGGCGTTGCGGTCCTCGCGCCGGCCCCAGATCACCACGTCGCCGCCCGCGAGTGCAATCGCTTCGGCGAAGCCGAAGCCCAGACCCGAGTTCGCTCCGGTGATCAGCGTGACCTTGCCGGAGAGGTCGAAGGGGTGGGAGGGCATCGCCGCGCCACCGTAGCTCAAGCCCGGTTCGCCGCGAGTCGATCCATCGGCCATGGAATCGAGACGCAAGAACGAGTGTCCGCGCTGTGGTTTCGTCTACACCGCGTTCAACAGGCCCCGGCCCGCGAACAGCACCTTCGGAGAGCGGTTCGCCCGAAGCCTGCGCGATCAGGGGCGACACGGGCTCGGAGCGTTCGGGAGAGTTCGTTATGTCGCGGCCGAACACACGCGGCCGTTCCAGTGCCGCTGCGGCACGTGGTTGCAAGCGGCTCCGTGATCGTTCGGATGGGTGGACGTTGCGGGGATCGCCGTGCTTGCGGTGCTGCATGGGTACCTGGCGGAACAGTTCCCGTGGCTGCACAACGCCTATGCGTTCGCGGTCCCGATCGGCCTCTGGATCGGCTACCGCCTCACGCGGCAAGTCGCAGTCGCGGAAGTTGCCACTCCGGCGCTCAGTTCACCCGCAGCCGGCTCGCGGTCCGGCGCGCCGACCAGTGGCTCTCGCGGTTGGCGAAGTAGGGCGGCCGGCTCGCGAGCACCGACGTCTCCAGCCACAGCCTCTTCAGGTGCCGCACCCGGCCTGACGACCGGTCGTCTTCGTAGGCCGTGCGCCCGTGCATCACGTGGTAGTTGTTGATGAACTGGATGTCGCCGGGGAGCAGGTCCATCAAGACGTGGTTCACCGGGTCGTCGGCCATGCGGACGACCTCGACGAGCGCCTCTCGTTGGAGCTCGGAGAGCCGGGGAGCGTCCGGATGTCGCTGCGACGCAACGATGTAGGGCGGGATGCAGCGCACGAACAGGCGCTCGTCCCATTCCGTGAAGACCGGCAGCGAGTAGTAGGGTGAGCCGCCGGGCGGCTGCTCCCCGCGGTAGTCGTACGGGAACTCCGTGTACAGCGCGGCCGCGAGGTCTGGCCGCGAACGCACGAGCTGGTTGTGGATCGTCACCGAGTTGGCGACCGCCGAGAGTCCGCCCGCCCGGCCGTTCTCGAGGCACATGAGCCCGACGAGATCCGACCCATCGCAGTGGAACGGCAGCGCCGCCCCGCCGATCTCGTTGCCCCGCGCGGTCGGATCGTTCAGGGCCTTCTGCTGATCGGTGACGTCGCCGAGCACGTGACCGTGCTTGTTCTGCGCCCAGGGCGAACCGAGGTGCATGCCGATGCCCCAGTAGATGAGCTCCATCTCGGTTTGTGTGTAGGCCTCGCGATCGACGCCGCGCAGTCGGACGAAGCCGCGCCCGTCGATCAGCTCGCGCTCGATGCGCGCCAACCGGGCCGCGAGCTTCGGAAGCGGGAAGTCGTCGCGTCCGAGCACCAACACGTCCTCGGACTTCTCCATCGCGTGACGCAGTGCGCTGTCGAGCTCCGCCAGCTCGGCGTCGTCGAAGCGTTCGGTCCAGACGTCCTCGTCGGCGACGTCTCCGGCCGTCCACTCGCACCGGGGCTCGAGAATCCGGAGTTCGCGCATCATGTGTCTCCTGGGGCGGTCGGCGGCGGTACCACGGGAGTTCACGGTACTGTAGGACCGAGCCGCATGGCGAAGCCTCCCTACCGCGTCCGTCCCGAGACCGCGATCCTCACGCGGGGCTTCGACCCGTCGCTCTCGGTCGGCGCAGCGCGCCCTCCGGTCTACCGCACGTCGACGTTCGTGTTCTCGAGCCCCGAGGCCGCCGAGCGCGCGTTCGCGATCGCGCTCGGCAAGCTCTCGCCGACCGAGAACGAGGACGTCGATCTGATCTACGCGCGCCTCTCCCACCCGAACGCCGAGATCCTCGAAGATCAGCTCGTGCCGCTCGAGCGCGCCGCGAAATGCTCCGCGGTATTCAACTCGGGGATGGCGGCAATCGCCACGTGCTGCTTCGCGTTCGTGCCGCGCGGGGCTGCGATCCTTCACACACAGCCGCTCTACGGCGGTACGCAGCACCTGATCCACCAGGTGCTCGAGCCGCTCGGCTTCACGGTGGTCGGCGTGCCGGCCGGCGATCGCGAGGCGCTCGCTCGCGCGGCCGCGAGGCTGCCCGAGCTCAAGCTCGTCTTCGTCGAGACGCCGGCCAATCCGACGCTGTGCATGACCGACATCGCGCACGCGGTCGACGTCGCGCGCGCGCACCCGGCGAAGCCGCTCGTGGCCGTCGACAACACCTTCCTCGGGCCGACGTTCCAACACCCGCTCGACATCGGCGCCGATCTCGCGATCTACTCGGCGACCAAGTTCCTCGGCGGGCAGAGCGACATTCTCGGCGGCGTCGTGCTCGCGAACGACGAGACGCTCGTGCAGGTGCTCCGCGGTGTCCGCGCGCTGTTCGGCAACATCCTCCAGGCGGACGAGGCCTGGATCCTCGATTCGCGTCTCGCGACCGTCACGCTGCGGATGAACCGCCAGAGCAAGAATGCCCAGCGGATCGCGGAGCGACTCGCCGCGCACCCGCGCGTGCGGCGCGTGTACTATCCCTCGCTGTTCGACGATCCCGAGCAGCAGCGGATCCGCGACGCGCAGTGCGATTTTCCGGGCTCGGTGTTCTCGATCGAGGTCGAGGGCGGCAAGCGCGGTGCGTTCGAGTTCCTGCGCCGGCTCAAGATCGCGCGCAACGCCGTGAGCCTGGGCGGCATCGAGTCGCTCGCGTGTCACCCGAAGACGACGACGCACAGCGAGCTCTCCGACGAGGAGCTCGCGACGTCCGGCATCACGGACGGGCTCGTGCGCATCTCGATCGGCACCGAGCACTGGAAGGATCTGATCGAGGATTTCGAGAGGTCGCTCTCGTAGCGCGCAGGCGCCTCAGCCGCGCTGGATCACGAGCACCTCGAAGCGCCCGCTCGGGCCGATCGTCCACGACACCGCGGCGCTCACGAGGCTCACGACCAGCGAGCCCAGGAGCGCCGCGCCGAAGCCCGAGAGCATGAAGCCGTCGAGCAGCGCGGCCACGAGCGCGAGCATCGCCGCGTTGACCACGAGGATGAACAGACCGAGCGAAAGGATCGTGAACGGCAGCGTGAGCAGCAGGGCGAGCGGTCGTACCACCGCGTTCACGAGGCCGAGCAGCAGCGCGGCCACCACGATCGTCACGGTCCCCGTGATCGCCATGCCCGGCACGATCACGCTCGCGACCCAGAGCGCGAACGCACTGATCGCCATGCGCAACAGAAAACCGGGCATGACGTGAGCCTAGTGGTTCAGTGCCGGGCGTGCCGGGCGACCTTTTCGGAATCATCTCCCGGTCCGAAATAGCTCCAGGGGTATTCCGGCTCGAGGATCGGCTCGAAGTTGGCGGGAGCCGCGATCGGCGCCGTGAGCAGCTCGTAGACGCCGATCGGCGGTCGCAGGATCGCCATGCCGAGGCCCTTGGCGAAGCCCGCGGTCCAGCCCGCGGGCGCTCCCTCGCGGCGGGTCGTCTCCATGATGTTGCCGGGGATCTCCAGGAACGGCGTCGTCATGGCCGCGAGTCCGCGACCGGCCTTCTCGAGCGGCGTGTCCGCGCTCGAAGCGATCGGCCAGCACAACATCGCCACGGCCACCAGAAGCAAGTTGTATCGAGTCCTCATGACTTCATACCTCCATCACCAACGCGGCATAGAAGCAGAACACGTGCCAACTTCTCTCGGTGCATCGCGGGTGTGCGCGTTCGCGTTTGCAAAGAGGAACCCGCGCCTTTCTACAATCGCGCAGCCAGCGCAGTAGAATCGCTGTGCGCGCGGAGGTCGCCATGCTGCAGCTTCGCATCCACGGCCCGAACAAGGTCAGCCTCGACGACGTGCCGATGCCCGCGCTCGGGCCGCGCGACGCGCTGCTGCGCGTGAAGGCGTGCGGCATCTGCGGCAGCGATCTCGGCTACGTGAAGTACGGCGGGGTCGCGGGACCGCGGCCCGAGCCGACGCCGATCGGCCACGAGTTCTCCGCGGTGATCGAGCGCGTGGGCGGCGAGGTGAAGCGCTACCGCGCGGGCGCGCGCGTGGTGGTGAATCCGCTCGCGGGTTCCAACCTGATCGGAAACGGCGGCGAGCTCGGCGCTTTCGGGCCCGAGCTGATCGTGCGCGAGGTCGATGCGGGCGGCGTGCTGTTCCCGATTCCCGACGACCTGCCGTTCGACCGCGCGGCGCTCGCCGAGCCGCTCGGCGTGGGCATGCACGCGGTCGAGCGCGCGCAGCTCGTGCCGGGTGAGAAGGTGGCGATCTTCGGCGCGGGTCCGATCGGCCTGATGTCGCTCGCGGCGCTGCGCTGGCGCGGCTTCGAAGACGTCGCGATCGTCGATCTATCGGAGAAGCGCCTCGGCATCGCGCGCGAGCTGGGCGCGACGCTCGCGCTCAATGCAGGTGCGGGCGACGTGTGGGGCCCGTTGTGCGAGCTGCACGGCGTCGAGAAGTGGCTCGGCATGGTTCCGTGCGCGGGCACTCACGCCTACATCGAGGCGTCCGGTGCGCCGTCGGTGATCGGCGAGATCATCGCGAAGGCGCGCCCGCGCGCGCGCATCTCGGTGGTGGCGCTGCACCGCGAATCCCGGCCGGTCGATTTCCTGTCGCTGATGGCGAAGGAGATCACGCTCACGGGCTCGATGGCCTATCCCGACGACTACGCCGAGATGGTGCGCATCCTCACCGAGGTGGACCTCTCGCCCGCGATCACGCACCGCTTCCCGCTAGCGCGCTTCGAGGAGGCGTTCGATACCGCGCGCGACGCGAGCACCTCGGGCAAGGTGATCATCGAGCCGTAGATCAAGCGCCCGTGGATTGCTGCGCGGCGATGGACGCGTAGGCCGCCGAGACGAGCCGCTCCGAGCGCGGGTCGCCCGCGATGCCGAGCTGCATCTGGTTCATGACGTAGCCGAACGCGAGGCCCGCGGCGGGATCCGCGAGGCCGAGCGAGCCGCCCGCGCCCGGGTGACCGAATGCGGTGTCGGGGGCGTCGAGGGACAGCATCGGCGGCAGCGCGAAGCCCGATGCGAAGCGCGTGGGCATCAGGATCACGCGGTCGGGGCCTTCGACCTGTGGCGCCACCGCTGCGGCCAGGGTCTCGGGCGAGAGCAGCCGCACGCCGTCGACCTCACCGATCAGCGACGCGTAGAAGCGAGCGAGCCCGCGCGCGGTGCCGATGCCGTTCGACGACGGCATTTCCGCAGCGTGCAGCGCGCGCGTGTTCCAGATCGGTCCGTAGGGCAGCACGCCCGACGGGCCCTCGAGCGCGCGACCGAGCAGCGTGTCGGGTCCCATGAACTTGTCGCGCAGCGCGCGCTGCTCGGGATCGCCGGGCTCGGGCGCGGTGTAGTTCGTGGCGACGCGCGGCTCGATCGCCTCGGGCAATCCGATCCAGAGCTCGAGCCCGAGCGGGCGCGCGGCTTCCTGCGCGAGCAGCTGCCCGACGGTCTTGCCCGTCACGCGCCGCACCACCTCGCCGAGGATCCAGCCGAACGTGCGCGCGTGGTAGCCGTGTGCGGTGCGGGGCTCCCAGTTGGGCTTCTGCGCCGCGATCGCGGCGCACACGGGGTGCCACGCGAACACGTCGTCGAGCGTGAGCTGGCCGTCCACCGCAGCGATTCCCGCGCGATGCGTGAGCACGTCGCGCACCGTGATCGCGTGCTTGCCGTTCGCGGCGAACTCGGGCCAATAGCGCGCGACGGGTGCGTCGAGCTCGAGTCGACCCCGCTCTGCGAGCCGGTGGACGAGCGCCGCGGTCACGCCCTTCGTCGACGAGAACACGAGCGCAGCGGTGTCGCGCTGCCACGGCCGGCCCGACTCGCGATCGGCGAAGCCGCCCCACACGTCGACGACGCGCTCGCCATTCCAGTAGACGCAGCAGGCTGCGCCCACCTCGCTGTCGGCGAGGTTCTTCGCGAACGCCTCGCGCACCCACTCGAATCCGTCCGTCCAGGCGCCGTGTACCGTCGTCATCGGGGGCCTCTGTAGCAGGTTCAGCGCCCGCGCCGCACCTCGAGCGCGACGCCGCACAGGATCGCCGTGGCGCCGATGAGCGCGAGCGCACCCGTGCGCTCGCCGAGCCCGAGCGTGCTCGCGGCGAGGCCCACGATCGGCTGCACGAAGATCATCACGCCCATCGTACCCGCGCGCGTGCGATGCAGCGCCCAGTTCCAGAGCCACGTGACGAGCGCGGTCGAGGTCGCAGCCAGCACGAACACCCAGAGCAGCGCGGGAACCGCACGCGCGGGATCGACGGACTCCGTGCTCGCGAGCAGCGCGAGCGGCGGCAGCGTGAGCGCGACCGCCGCGAGCGAGACGCGGCCCTCGTCGTGGCGCTCGAGCAGCGACTTGGCGCCGAGCGTGTAGATCGCCCACGCGAGATGGCCGGCCGCCATCAGCACATCGCCGAGCGCGTCGCCGAGATCGGGGCGCAGCCCGTCCTGCAGCACGACGAGCCCCGCCCCGAGCGTGCCGAGCGCGACTGCGATCGCGCGCGTGCGCGGCAGGCCCTCGGAGAGCAGGAGCGCGCTGCCGAGCACGATGCCGATCGGTTCGAGCGGCGTGAGCAGCGCGTAGGCGACCGCGGTGGAGCGCTCGGCGCCCGTCGCGAGCAGGACCTGCGGCAGCGCGAAGCCGCCCCACGAGATCAGCAGCAGGAGTGCGATGTCGCGAGCCGTCCAGGGAGCGCGGCGGCGCGGCGCTGCGCTGCGCCCGACGTGCGCGAGCGCGAACAAGAACACGATGCCGATCGCCTGGCGCGAGAACACGAGCGTCCAGGGCGGAAGGCCCGCGAGCGCGAGCTTGGTCCAGATCGGGGTGAGCCCGCCGAGCACCTGGGCGGCGAGTGCGGCGGCGAGCACGAGCGGCGGCATGGCGCGCGCACGCTAGCGCGCCCTTCTCGCCGGGCCTTCGCGCTCGCTAACCGCTCGCGCTCGGGCTCCGAGCCTTCGCTCGGCTACGCCTCGCTGCGCGTCGGCCGACTCCGTCGGCCTCCTTGCTGGAGCAGCGCCTTCAGATCCGGCGGGATCTCCATGCGCTCGAAGAAGCCGACGTTCGCGCCGCCCGTGTTGCCGCCGGGCGGAATGCCGAGCGCCGACCCGATCGCCGCGGCGGGCAGCCGCACGATCTGCCCCACGATCTCGCGCACGTCGCGGCGCAGCCAGCCGATGTGCAGCATCTCGACGTGCGTGCGCACGTGCGGCACGACGTACTGCTGACCCAGGATGTGCGCGCGCTCGAGGTGGCGGAACGCGTCGTCGAGCGAGCCCGCGCGGCGCGCGGCTTCGGCCTCGCGCAGCTCGGACTCGAACGCCGAGCGCAGCTTCGGATTCATCGCGCCGAGGATAGTCGAACCCGCAGGTGATCGGGACCGCGGAAGGCGACGCCCCGGATGCACGGGGCCCGGAAGCGCGGATCGACATGGAGCTCGGCGAAGCGATCGAGCAGCGCGCCGATCGCGACGGTCGCTTCGAGGATCGCGAGGCGCGAGCCCGCGCAGTAGTGGCGGCCGAGCCCGAACGCGAGGTGCGCCTCGCCCTGCCGATCGACGTCGAAGCGGTCCGGGTCGGGGAAGCGGGTCTCGTCGCGATTCGCGGAGCCGATCCCGAGCACGAGGTCGCGGCCGCGCGCGATGCGCGTCCCCGCGATCTCGACGTCCTCCGTCGCCGTGCGCGAAAGGATCTGGATCGGCGACTCCCAGCGCAGCGTCTCCTCGAGCAGACGGCCGATCCGGCTGCGGTCCGCGCGCACCGACGCGAAGAGCGCCGGGTCGCGCAGCATCGCGAAGAGCGCACTCCCGAGCAGGTGATAGGTCGTCTCGGCTCCCGCGAGCACGAGCAGGTAGAGAAAGCTGATCACCTCCTCGTCGGTCAGCGCACCTCCAAGGGCGGTGGCCGAGGCGAGCTCGCTGATCAGATCGTTGCCGGGCCGGGATCGCTTCTGGGAGACGAGCGGCGCGAGCGCGGCCGCCATGTTCTTCACCGCGGCGAAGCCGCGCCCGGGATCGGTCGCGACCATCGAGAGATCGGCCGACCAGCCGTGAAACGTCCTCACGTGCTCGGGCGCAAGACCGAGGATCTCCGTGAACACGCGCAGCGGATACACGTACGTGAACTCCGCCACGAGATCGGCGGCATCCCGCTGCTCGAACGAGTCGATCACGGCCTCGGCGATCGACGCGACGATGCGCGGAAACTCACCCGCGAGCGAGCGCGGAGCGAGCGACGGCGTGATCAGGCTGCGGTGCTTCAAGTGCTCCCGGCCGTCCATTCCGATCAGCGTCCGCCCGATCACGATGCCGATGCCGCGGTCCGTGTTCGACCGGCTCGAGAAGCGCTCGTGGTCGCGCAGGACGGCGAGTACGTCGTCGTAGCGGGACACGAAGTACGAAGTCCCGGAGAGCAGCTCGACCACGGGCGCTTCGCGGCGCGCTCGGGCATAGAGCGGGTAGGGGTTCGCGATCGGCGCGGTCGGCCCGGCCAGGAACATGTCGGGGACCGTGAGCGGCAGGATCTCGTCGGTGGACCCGATCGTTTGCAGCGAACTGATATCGACAGCGGCGGCGGCTACATCGTGCATGGATCAGTCAATCGAGACGCGCCACCCCTGTCAACGAAAATCCGAGCGGCGAGACGAGCCGTTAGGCGCAAGTCGCGCGCAGGCGATGTGCAACTGCGACGCGAACAGCGCTCCGCTACGCGAGTCCGAGCTCCGCGAGCACGGCCATCTGCGCCAGGTCGCCGTCGATCACGAGGCGCCGCGTGTTGAAGGCCTCCGCGCCCGAGAGATCTCCGTTCGCGATCTGCAGATAGCTCGCCGCATCGGCACGGATCGTCACCGTGGCATCGGCGCGCTCGGCGGGCGCGGTGTCGATCGTGAGCGCGCCGTCGCGCACCGCGAGGATCCACGTGCCGCCGTGCTCTCCCGTGAGCGCGTACTGCACCACGAGCTCGACGCCCGCGGCCTTCGCGGGATCGAAGCGGCTCGCCATCGCGGCGAACAGCTGCTCGACGGAGTCGACGCGGCGGGCCGCGAGCCGCGCGGCGCGCGCCCGCTCGCGCGCGAGCACGTCGGCTTCCATCGCCGCGATCGACTCGGCGAGGATCGCCGCGATCTGGTCCGCGCACGCGCGATCGATCGTGAGCGGAGGCGCGAGTCCCACCACCTCCGTCCCCATCGCGCGCACGTAGAGCCCGCGCTGCCAGGCTTCCGCTTCCACGCGTGCACAGGCCGAGTGCGGCTTCGAGAAGCCGCGCCGCGTCGCCTTGTCGGCGACGAGCTCGATGCCGATCATGAGCCCCACGCCGCGGATATCGCCCACGGAATCGAAGCCGCCGAGCATCTCGCGCAAGCGCTCGATCAGATAGGCGCCCACGTCGGCTGCGTTCTCGGCCAGGCGTTCGCGTTCGAGGATCTCGATGTTGGCGAGGGCCGCGGCGCAGCACGTGGGATGGCCCATGTACGTGAAGCCGTGGCTGATCGGCATCTGGTTCGGCAGCTTCGCGCTGATCGTCTGGTAGATCTCCTCGGAGACCACCGACGCGCCGAGCGGCAGATAGCCGCTCGTGATCCCCTTCGCGAGCGTCACGACGTCGGGCCGCACGCGATAGCGCTCGAAGCCGAACATCGTTCCCGTGCGCCCGAAGCCCGTCACGACCTCGTCGAGGATCAACAGGATCCCGTGGCGGTCGCAGATCTCGCGGATGCGCTCGAAGTAGTCGTCGGGCGGGGGGATGATGCCGCCTGCGCCGTACACGGGCTCGGCGATGAACGCCGCGATCGTCTCGGCGCCGTCGCGCTCGATCAGGCGCTCGAGCTCGTCGGCGCACGCGAGCCGGCAGCTCGGATAGGTCTTGCCGAGCTCGCACTTGAAGCAGTAGGGTGCCGCGACGTGCGCGAAGCCGGGCGCCTCGGGTCCGAAGTTCCAGCGCAGCGGCATGATGCCCGTGGCGGTCATCGTCGCGATCGTGAGTCCGTGATAGGCATGGTGGCGAGCCACGATCGTCGTGCGCCGCTCCTCGCCGCGCAGCGCCCAGTAGAGGCGCACGAGCTTGATCGACGTCTCGTTGGCCTCCGACCCGCCCGACGAGAACATCACGTGCGAGAGGCCGTACTCGCGCGGGAACATCGAGCACAGCTTCTCGGCGAGCTCGATCGCGCGCGGGTGGGACTGGCCGTGGAAGGTCGTGAAGTACTCGAGCGTCTCCATCTGCTCGCGCACGGCCGCGATGATCTCGGGGCGCCCGTGCCCGACCGCCACGCACCAGAGCCCGGAGAACCCGTCGATCAGGCGGTGTCCGCGATCGTCGGTGATCCACCAGCCGTCGCCTTCGACGATCACGCGCGCGCCGTCGCTCTCCATCTCGCGTGGCGGCGTGAGCGGGTGGATCAGATGGGCGGCGTCGCGCTCGGCGAGCGGGGTCCGCCCGGGCATCGGCTAGCGCGCACCGCGCTTCGCGCGCGCGTCGATCGTGTTGCGCTTCACCGCGCGCCGCATGAACTCGGGTGCGACCGCCTGGATCACGTAGGCGGGCGAGATCCCGCCCGGGTAGGTGATCTCGTGCTTGCCCTTCGCAAGCGCATCCATCGTCGCGTCGACGAGCGCTTCCACCTCCACCATGCCGCGCTTCGCGGCCGGCGGCATGCGCGACAGCGCCTCCTCGTCGAAGAACGGCGTGCGGATCACGCCCGGGCACACCGTGAGCACGTGCACGCCCGCGTCCTCGACCTCGAGCGAGAGCGAGGCGGCCAGTCCGACCATCGCGAACTTCGAGGCCGCGTAGGCCGACTCCTCGGGAGGTGCGATCTTGCCCGCGACCGACGCGACGAACACGAGCCAGCCGCGCCGCTGCTCCACCATCGCAGGCAAGAGCGCCTTCGTGAAGTAGAGCGTTCCGAAGTAGTTCACGCGCATCACGCGTTCCATGTCCTCGACCGACCACTCGAGGAAGGTGCGGTGATGTCCGTAGCCCGCATTGTTCACGAGCATGTCGATGCCGCCCCAGACCTCGCGCGCGCGCGCCGCCGTGGCCGCGACCTCCGCCGCGCTGGACACGTCGCACGGCAGCACCACGGCCTCGCTTCCGCCGGAGCGGATCTCGGCCGCGAGCTTCTCGAGCTCCTCCGCGCGGCGCGCCACGAGCGCCACGCGCGCGCCCTCGCGCGCGAGCCGCAGCGCGAGCGTGCGGCCGATGCCGCTCGAGGCGCCCGTCACGAGCGCGCGCAGCCCCTGGTAGGAGCGCAGCCGCGTCATCGCGCGTTCTCGACGAGCGCGAGGATCACCGACTGCAGGTGCTGCTTGGTGCGCTCGCGGATGCGCGGGTCGGAGAGGTCCTTTCCGAACAGCTTCTTGTAGTGCGCAGTCGACAGGATGTGGTGGTGCAAGATTCCCTCCACGGTGATCAGCAGCAGGCCCAGATCGTGTTTGGGGGCGCCGAGCCTCTGGCCCGAGAGCGACTCGTCGATGAACTGCACCCAGCTCTGCTCCTTCAGCGAGACGCCCTTCGCGAGGCCTTCGCCGAGTGTTGCGCGTACCGAGAGCGCCACCCAGCCGCGCTTCTCGAGAAAGAAATCGAACAGCTCCTCGACGACCTTCTCGACCGTCGTCGCGAGATCGCCCTGGCCCGCGACCACCGCGCCGACGCGCTTGAGGATCTCGTCGTCCCAGCGCGAGAGCACCGCCTGGTACAGGCCCGGCTTCGAGCCGAAGTGGTGCTGGATCGTGAACGGGCGCACGCCGCATGCGCGCGAGAGCTCGCGCACCGACACGCCGCGGTAGCCGCGGTTCGCGAACAGGCGCTCGGCGCGGTCGAGGATCCGGGTGCGCGTGCGCTCGGCCTCCTCCTGCGAGCGCCGGCCGGCCGGGCGCGACTGGACTTTCTTATTGGCCATGTGTACAGTAAAACACCGCGCGCGCTCCGAGTCAACGCGCGCGTTCCCCGAAACCCCCCGGAATCCAGGCATCTGGAGGTCGCATGCGCGCGCTCGTGATCGGCAGCGAGATGGCGCGGCTCATCGTCACCCGGTTGCTCGCCGCGCTCTCGCCGCGCGCGTTCGTGGGCCCGACCTCGACGCTGCGGCTGTGCGAAATCCCCGAGCCCACGCTGCCGGCACCCGATTGGGCGGTCGCGCGCACGCGCCTGTGCGGTCTGTGCGGCAGCGACTACAAGCAGGTGTTCATGAACGGGGCGTTCGACAGCCCGATGACCGCGATGATCTCGTGGCCGCAGGTGCTCGGGCACGAAGTGGTCGGCGTGATCGACGAGGTCGGACCCGCAGCGACGCGCCGCCGGATCGGCGAGCGCGTGGTGTTGAACCCGTGGCTGTCGTGCGAGACGCGCGGCCTGCCGCTGTGCGACTGGTGCGAGGAGGGCGACCTCGCGCAGTGCCTGAACTTCGCGCGCGGCAGCGCGGCACCCGGCATCCACACCGGCAACAGCTCGACCGCGACGGGCGGATTCGCGCAGCGCGTGCCCGCGCACGAATCGCAGTGGATCCCGATTCCCGACGAGATCAGCGACGACGCGGCCGTGCTCGCCGACCCGTTCTCGGTCTCGCTGCACGCGATCCTGCGCACGCCGCCGCCGCCGGGCGGCACCGCGCTCGTGTACGGTGCCGGCACGCTGGGTCTGTTCGCGATCGCGATCCTGCGCCTGCTCCACCCGCACGTACGCGTGCTCGCGGTGGCGCGCTTCGATCACCAGGCGCAGCTCGCGGAGAAGTTCGGTGCGGATCGCGTGTTTTCTTACCGGCCGGCGCTCGGGATCATCGAGGCCGTCGCGGAGGCGTGCGGCGCCGAGATCGCGCGCCCCTGGAGAGGGCTCCCGATGCTTCTCGGCGGTGCCGACGTGGTGTACGACACCGTGTCGTCGCCCGAGACTCTCGAGGTCGGACTCCGGATCGCGAACATCCGCGGGAGCATCGTGGCGCTCGGCGTCGAGCCGCCGCGCCGCTTCGAGTGGACGCCGCTCTACTTCAAGGAGATCTCGATCGTCGGATCGAACGGCTTCGGGATCGAGGAGTACGACGGGCGCCGGCAACACGCGATCGAGTGGTACTTCGAGTTCCTGCGCACGAAGCAGATCGATCTGACTCCGATCATCACGCACCGCTTCCCGCTCGCGGGCTACCGCGATGCCTTCATGACCTGTTATTCGCAAGGCGACAACGGCGCCGTGAAGGTGCTGTTCGACCGCTTCACCGACGAGGAGACTTTGCGATGAGCCGCGTGCTCTTGGGAATCGATCTCGGAGGCGGCAGCGTCCACTGCACGCTGCTGGACGCCGACACGGGCGCGCGCTTCGAGGCCGCGCTCGCGATCACGAGCCAGTCGGCGGAAGGCACGAGCGGCCTCGGCTACGAGATCGCCACCGATGAGCTCTGGGCGCGCGTGGGCGAGACCACGCGCGCGGTGCTCGCTTGCGCGGGCGCCACGGGCGATGCCGTCGCGGGCGTGTCGGTGACAGCGATGCGCTTCACGTCGGTGGTGCTCGACGCGGCCGGCGAGGTGCTGTTCGCGGTGCCCAACCGCGATGCGCGCTCGGTCGGCGAGAGCATGCGGATCGCGGCCGAGCGCGGCCAGGCGGTGCTCGCGACCAGCGGCATGTGGCCGCTGCCGATCCACGCTGCGCCGCGCCTGTCGTGGCTGCGCAGCGCGCGGCCTGACGTGTTCGGGCGCGCGGTTACGCTGCTCTCGCTCTCGGACTGGCTGAACTTCCGGCTCTGCGGACGGCGGATCACCGACGAGACACAGGCGGGCTGCACGGGCCTGTTCGATCTGCGCAAACGCGAGTGGAACGCGGAGCTGATCGACGCGTTCGGGCTGCCGCGCGCGATCTTCCCCGAGGTGCGACCGTCGGGCGAGCGGATCGGCGAGCTCGACGCGCGCGCCGCGCGCGAGCTCGGGCTCGCACCCGGCACGCCCGTGGCGCTCGGCGGCGGCGACACGCGCTGCGGACTGCTCGGCGCGGGCGCGATCGCCGACGGCGACGTGGGCCTGATTGCGGGAACCACCGCTCCGCTCGAGCTCGTGACCGACGAGCCCGTGATCGACGGCGAGGGACGGCTGCGCAGCGGGCTTCACGCGGTGCCGGGGCGTTATGTGCTCGAGGCGAACGTGGGACCGGTCGGCGAGGGCCTGGCCTGGCTCGCGCGCCTGCTCCACCCGGACGACGCGCGGCCCGACGACCGCTTTGCGGCCGAGGCTTCGACCGCGGCGATCGGCTCGGCCGCGATGCTCGCGAACGTGGGCGCACTCGTGGCGAACGATCGCCAGCCCGCTTTCCCCGTCGGCATGTACTCGCTCTCCCACATGACGGGCACGCAGGGGCGCAGTGCGCGCGCGAGCCTCGCGCGCTCCGCGCTCGAGGGAGTGGCGTGTGCGGTGCGCGCGAACCTCGAGCAGCTCACGCGCGTCACGGGGCGCGATCTGCGCCGCATTCATCTCGCGGGCGGGCTCTCGCGCAGCGCGCTGTTCGCGCGGATCCTCGCGGG
The DNA here is from genome assembly GCA_963832165.1 of uncultured delta proteobacterium. Taxonomy (GTDB): domain Bacteria; phylum Myxococcota_A; class UBA9160; order UBA9160; family SMWR01; genus JAHEJV01. The sequence goes on from CAWHTE010000001.1 coordinate 138,542, forward strand.
CATCACGCGCGCCGAGGTGGTGCGCGCGGCGGCGCCCGAGGCGACCGGCCTCGGCGCTGCGCTGTGCGCGGGCATCGGCGCGGGCGTGTTCGCGGACGCGCTCGACGCGGTGAGCCACGGCGTGCGCGCAGCGGAGACCTCCGCGCCGCAGGCGGCCGAGGCCGACGCGTACGAGCGGCTCTACGAGAGCTGGAGCGAGCTGCGCGACGCGGCCGAGCAGACCACGGCGCCGATCGCGATGCGCCACACGGTTCCGGCCGCGCTCGCCGCCTCGCAGCGCAACGGGCGGCGCGCCAAGGCCGCGCATCGGCCCAAGGCGCTCGTCACCGCGGCGTTCGACGACGCGTCGATCGAGCGGCTGCGCGGCTTCGCCGACGTCGAATACGCGAGCTTCCGCGACCGCATGCAGCTGCTCACGGGCGCGAGCCTGGTCTCGGCGCTCGCCGACTGCGACGTGCTGGTCACCGAGGTCGACGTCGTCGACGCGAAGGCGCTCGAAAAGCTTCCGAACCTGCGCGTGGTGGCGGCCTGCCGCGGCGACGCCGTGAACGTGGACGTGGCCGCGTGCAGCGCGTTCGGGATCCCGGTGCTGTTCGCGCCGGGCCGCAACGCCGACGCGGTGGCCGACCTCACCGTCGCGTTCCTGCTCAACCTCGCGCGGCGGCTGCCCGCGGCCACGAAGTTCCTCGCCGACCCGGCGGTGACGGCCGGCAATCTCGCGGCGATGGGCAAGGCGTTCCGGGGCCTGCAGGGCTACGAGCTCTGGTCGAAGACGGTGGGTCTGGTCGGACTCGGCGCGGTCGGGCGCGGCGTGGCGCGCCGGCTCTCGGGCTTCGGCGTGCGCCTGCTGGTCGCCGATCCGTACGTCTCCGCGGAGGAGGCCGCGCTCGCGGGCGCCGAGAAGGTCGAGCAGGGCGAGCTCCTGCGCACGAGCGACTTCGTGAGCCTGCACGCGGCCGTCACCGACGCGACGCGCGGGCTGCTCGGCCCCGCGCAGTTCGCCGCGATGAAGCCCGGCGCGTATCTGATCAACACCGCACGCGCGGCGCTGGTCGACGAGGCCGCGCTGCTCGCGGCGCTCGACAGCGGGCACCTCGCGGGCGCTGCGCTCGACACGTTCGCGGTCGAGCCGCCCGGCGCCGATCACCCGCTCGTGCGCCACGGCAGCGTGATCCACACGCCGCACATCGGCGGCAACACGAACGAGGTCGCTGCGCACCAGGGCCGGAGTATCTCCGATGCGCTCGAGCAGCTCGTGCGCGGTGAGGCGCCGCGCTGTCTGCTCAATCCCGAGGCGCTCGCGGGCTTCAGCTGGACGGGTTCGCGCCGCGTGCCGACGGCCGACGAGCTCACCGCGCTCGCCAATCGCGCGGGCCCGGCCGTCACCGACCTGCAGCGCGACGCGCAGGCCGAGGCCCAGGAGGAGAAGCTCGAGCCGAGCGCCGCGCCCGCGGAGACGGTCGCGGCGATGAAGCGGATCCTCGAGACGTTCACGGCCGCGATGGCGCAGGACGAGCGCGTGCACGCGTTCAGCGCCGACAAGGACGTCGCGCTCTACTTCGTGCTGCCCGACATCGGCCTCGACCTCCACATCGCGCTGCGCGAGGGACGGGTCTCGGGCGGGCTCGGCAAGCCCGAGGGTGGCTCCGTGGTCCAGCTGCGCATGCGCGCGGCGATCCTGGACGGGATGTTCACGGGCAAGGTGAACGCGATGGAAGCCGCGATGCAGGGCGAGGTCGCGTTCACGGGCGACGCCGGCAAGGCGATGGCGATCCAGCAGCTCCAGGGCGACATGCGGCGGCTCTACAGCGCCGCGCGCGAAGAGGTGGGCGATCCGGGCGACCTCGCCGCGATTCCGCAGCCGGGCGCGGCGCCGGGCGCCGCCGCTGCGGCGAAGCCCGTCGGCTCCGACGACGTCCGCGTCGAGATCGTCTCGATCACCCAGGAGCTCTACGAGAACCAGGTGATCACCGCGACGGGCGGCAACGTGTGCGCGCGGATCCCGGGCAAGCCGGACGAGGTCTGGATCACGCCGAGCCAGCTGTTCAAGGGCGATCTGCGGCCCGAGGTACTCGTGCGGATCGACCTCGATGGCAAGTCGCTCGACGAGGGCTCGCGCTCGGCGTCGTCCGAGTGGAGCATGCACACGCAGATCCTCAAGAAGAAGCCCGAGGCGAAGGCCGTGATCCACGCCCACGCGCCGTTCGCGACCACGCTCGCGAACACGGGGCTGCCGTTCCTGCCGATCAGCACCGAGGCCGCCTTCTTCGGCGACATCCCGCGCGTGCCGTTCATCATGCCCGGCACCGACGCGCTCGCGGAGGCGGTCTCCGAAGCGATGAAGGACAGCTGGGCCGTGTTCATGGTGAACCACGGGCTGGTCGTGTGCGGGCGCAGCCTGCGCCGCGCGGCCGACATGGTGGAGATCGTCGAGCGCTCGGCACAGCTGATCCTGGGCTGCTATGCGGTGGGCAAGGAGCCGCCGGTGCTGCCCGAGAAGACGGTCGCGATGCTGCGCAAGATGGGCGATCTGGTCGCGTAGTCTACGCCGAGTCGACTCTCGCCCGGAGCGCCGTCCGTTCCGCCGCGGTGACCACGCGCGGCGCGCACACCAGCGCGCCGGTCGCGTCGAAGAACGGCCCGCGGCGGTGATCGCCGCGCAGCCGCGCGGCGAGAGCGATCCAGAAGAGCCGGAGGATCACCGACGCAGGAAAGCGGTCGTGCGCATCCAGCTGCTCGCGATGCTTCGCGAAGCGGGCGTGACCGCGGGTGCGGATCGGTCCGAGCACCTGCTCGCGCGCGCTCTCGGGCGCATCGATGCAGCTGTGGATCAGGCCCACGAACGGCACCTGCCGCGAGGCGAGCGTATTGCCGATCGGGGTGCGGCAGCACGCCGCGTACCAGCGCACGAGGCCGCCGGGTGCGAGGCGCATGCAGGCCAGGCGATCGGCGCCCGCGCTGATCTCGAGATGGGCGGGAGACATCTGGAAGATCTCGGTGCCGCCGTGTTCGTCGAGCGTCTCCTTCGCGGCGTCGAGGAAGTGCGCGAACGCCTGGCAGTCGTCGCAGTAGCAGTAGACGCGGTTCCCGAGCTCGCCCGAGACGCCGCGCGCGCTCCCGCGCAGCGCTCCGCAGCTGCATCGGATCGGGAGATCGGCGGGCATCGGACGTGCGCCGTACGCCTAGCGCGCCGGCGCGAGCTCCCAGCGCAGGGGCACGCGCTTGATGCCGCCCACGAACGACGACCGCACGCGGTCGACCGGCCCCGCGAGCTCGGCGCGCACGAGTCGCGTGCGCAGCTCCTCGAACACGGCGCGGATCTCGAGCCGCGCGAGATGGGCACCCAGGCACACGTGCTCGCCGCGCCCGAAGCCGACATGGTCGTTGGGCTGGCGGTCGATCCGGAACACGTCGCCGTCGGGGAAGATCTGCTCGTCGCGGTTCGCCGACGGGTAGAACAGGCACAGCGACTGTCCGGCGCGGATCGCCTGGCCGCGCAGCGAGAAATCCTCGGTCGCGGTGCGGCAGAACTGGATCACAGGCGTCGTCCAGCGCACGATCTCCTCGATCGCGGGTGTCACGAGCGCCTCGTTCTCCTGGAGCCGCTTCCACTCGCCCGGATTCTCGAGGAACGCGAGCATGCCACCCGTCATCGCGTTGCGCGTCGTCTCGTTGCCGGCCACCACGAGCAGGAAGAGGTAGGACAGCAGCTCGACGGGGGGCAGCGCGCGCCCGTCCACAGAGGCGTTGGCCACCTCGCTCACGATGTCGTCGTTCGGCTGGCTCCGCCGGCGCTCGGCGAGCTCGTGGAAGTAGGCGAACACCTCGTGGCGCGCGCCGTCGATCGTCTTCTGCGCGTCGCCATCGCGCTGAAACTCCGGGTCTTCGGGCGCGATGACCTCGTTGGTCCAGCGGAACAAGAGCGGCCAGTCCTCGTCGGGCAGGCCCAGCATCAGCGCGATCACCGCGATCGTGATCGGCGCGGACACGTCCTTCACGAAGTCGATCTGCTCGCGCTGCGCAGCGGCGTCGAGCACGTCGCGCGTGATCCGGCGCACCTTCGACTCCCAGCCCTGCGCCGCGCGCGGCGTGAAGCGCTTGCTCGCGACCTGGCGGTACTTCGCGTGGTCGGGCGGGTCCATGTTGAGCAGATGGCGCGTCTCGCCCTCGGGCGGCGGCGGGACCTTGTTGTCGAACACCGCGAGGCGCGGCGCATTCTGGAGCGTCTTGGGGTGCTTGCCCAGCCAGACGACATCGGCGTGCTTGGTGACGACCCAGAACGGATCGAAGTTCGGCCGCTCGTACCACAACACCGGCGCGTGCTGGCGCAGGTATGCCCACTCGCGATGCGGATAGCCGTGCTGCTCGTAGTGCTCGGGGTTCATCACGTCGATCGTCGCGAGATCGAAGCTCATCGCGAGCCTCCGTTCGCCTTCGTCGCCACCTTCGGGAACGCGCGCGCGATCGCGAGCAGCCACTCCACGATGCGCACCACGTGCAGCGAGAGCACGGGCTTGCCGCTCGTGCACAGCGCAACCGACAGCGCGCGATCGGGGTCGGCCCACGAGAAGATGTTCGAGAATCCCAGGTGTCCGAACGCGCTCTCGCTGTCGGGCCCGAACAGCGAGAAGTTGGGGCTGCCGAGCATGAAGCCGAGCCCGTAGCGGAGCGGGAAGCCGAGCGTGAAGTCGACCTCCCACCACGCGGACTCGCCTGTGGCGTGGCGGATCGTCGCGGGGTCGAGCACGCGCACGCCGTTCTGCTCGCCGCCGTCGAGCAGGCACTGGTAGAACGCACACAGCTCGCTCGCGGTGGTGACCACGTTCGCGGACGGGATGATCCCGGTGAGGTAGCGCGGATCGTTCGCGAGCTCGATCACGTGCTCGATGTCGGCCCCGAGCGCGTTGCGCAGGATCGCCGAGCCGGGCCACGGCACGGGCGGACCCGTCACCGCGTCGCGCGCAACGAGCGGCAGATCCTCCTTGCCCACGCCGTAGCGCATCCAGCGGTAGCCGAGCGGCTCGATCAGCTCGCGCTCGAGCACGGTGCGGATGTCGGACCCCGTGACCCGCCGCACCACCTCGGCGAGCACGAAGCCGCCCGAGACGGCGTGATAGGCGAGCACGCGCCCGGGCCGCGACCGCAGCTCCGCGTCGCACATGATCTCGACCACCTTCTCGGGCTGACCGAGCAGATCGAGGTCCATCGACTCGGGCGGCAGATTCGGGATGCCGGCCTTGTGCGCGAGCAGGTGGCGCAACGTGATGCGCTGCTTGCCGTGCTTGGCGAACTCGGGGATGAAATCGCACACGCGGTCTTCGAGGTGCAGCACGCGCTTCTCGTCGAGCTTGTGGATCACCATCGCCGTGATCGCCTTGCTCGCCGAGAAGATGTCGAACGGGGTCTCGGTGCTGACCGAGAGCTTCGGCGCGTCGGGCGGGTCCTGCGGCGCGTTACCGCGCGCGTGGCCGATCGCGCGGTTGAGCACCACGACGCCCTGGCGCCGCACGCACAGCGACAGCGCGGGGTGTACGCCCGTGGCGTAGATCGCCTGCGTCGCGTCCCACACGCGCTCGACTTCGGCGGCCGCCACGTCCGAGCCGCCGGGATCCTCGGGGCCCACGTCGAGGTTTTCTTCGAGGTCGCGCGGGAGGCGACACCGCTTCGTGCCGGGCAGGTTCAGCTGACCGATCCAGTGGAGGGGGTCCATGGGGGGATCTCTTTCTGTGGGTTGACTACGACTTTTCATCATCCTCGTTCACGGCGCCCGCGCCCAGGTAGACGTCGAGACCCGTGATCGAAGCGTTGCGGTAGGTGCGCGCCATCGCGGCTTCACAGTTCGATTGGCCGCGCCAGAACGGGAAGCCGCCGAGCCGCGCCACGATCGCGCCGGGCTTGCGCGGGATGCGCACCTCGATCGCCTCGTCGCGGCTGCGCACGGCGCCGCCCCAGAACACCTCGGGATCCTCCGGGAGCGGCTCGTCGGGAATCACGCGCTCGGGCGGCGGCTCGATCACGGCGATGTTCGGCGCCACGAACGGCTCGCCCTCGTCCCCTTCGAGCAGCTCGCCGTCGGCTCCGTACGTGGGCTCGGAAGACGATGGCGGCATCGGCGCCCGCGGGATCGCCGCGGGTCCGAGCGCCGCGAGCAGCTCGCTGCGCTCCATGCCGCGAAGCTGGAAGATCAGGAACGGATCGCGGTCGAACTCCTCGCCGAGCAGGTAGTAGACGGCCGCCACGTGCTTGCATGGGTTCGCGTTGTCGGGGCACGAGCACGCGGCCTTGAGATCGCCGCTCGCGTTGGGGAAGAGCGACAGGCGCTGCTCTTCGAACACGCTCTCGATGCTTTCGGGGATGGTCCCCATGCCGAGTTCGACGGCGATGTCGGGGCGCTGCGCGAGCGCGCGCGTGAGCTTCTTCCAATCGGTGCTCGACAGCATCGAGAAGTGCATGCGCACGAGATACGGTGCGTCGCGCGAGCCCTGAACGTGCGCGGTGACGAAGCCCTTGCCGATCTCGATGTCGACGATGTGGCCCTGGCGCGCGTAGTTGCGGCCGCGTCCGAGCCGACGCCCGACCGCGAACCGCTCGAGCACTTCCACCCAGCGCCGCGCCCACCAGTTCTCACCGGTGCGCCCGCGCCGCGGGCGTCCGCGTTGATTGTTGTTGCGCTGCGGTCGCCCTTGTCCGCGCCCGCGCCGGTTCCGGCCGCCGCTCTTGCCGCGCTGCTGGCCCTGCCAGCCGCCGCCGCCATTCCCGCCGCGCTGCGCACCATCGCCGTCGTCGCCGTCGTCGTGGAACACCTCGAGGTCGCGGAACAGCTCGGGCGGCCTCGCCGCGACGTCTGCGCCGCTCGCGCCCTCCACGCCCGGCGCGGCCGTCGGCGCGGCGTTCCAGGATCCGTTTCCGCCCGCGCCGCCGTTCTGCGCGTTCGGATCGACCGGGCCGCTCGGACCGCCGGGACCGCGCCCGCCGCGCCGGCGCCGCGGCCGTCGCCGCCGGCGGCGGGGTTCTCCGCCGCCTCCGCCGACTTGTCCGCCGCCCGGGCCTTCTTCGCTCATCGCTAGTCCCGCACCGCGTCCTTGCGCAGCGAGAACACCTCGTGCAGCTCCGCGTTGGAGAGCTCGGTGATCCACTGCTCGCCGGTGCCCACGATGTCCTCGGCGATCGATCTGCTTGCGCTCGATCATCTCGTCGATGCGCTCTTCGAGCGTTCCGACGCACACGAACTTGTGTACCTGCACGTTGCGCGTCTGGCCGATGCGGAACGCGCGGTCGGTGGCCTGGTTCTCGACGGCGGGGTTCCACCAGCGATCGAAGTGGAACACGTGGTTGGCGCCGGTCAGGTTGAGACCGAGGCCGCCCGCCTTGAGCGAGAGCACGAACACGGGCGGCGCATCCGAGCCGCCGGCCTGGAAGCGCTCGACCATCTGATCGCGTCGCTTCTTGGGCGTGCCGCCGTGCAGGAAGTACACCTCGCGACCGAGCTCGTCCTGCAGATGCTCCTGGAGCAGCTTGCCCATCTCGGCGAACTGCGTGAACACGAGCGTGCGATCGCCCGCGAGCGTGACCTCCTCGAGCATCTCGGAGAGGCGCGTGAGCTTGCCCGATCGCTTGGGCAGCTCGGAGCCGTCGCCGAGGAAGTGCGCCGGGTGGTTGCACACCTGCTTGAGCTTCACGAGCGTCGCGAGGATCACGCCGCGCCGCTCGATGCCCTCGGCGTCCTCGAGCTTGCGCTCCGCCTCCTTCACGACCTGCTCGTAGAGCGTGCCCTGCTCGCCCGTGAGCGTGCAGAACACCTTCATCTCGAGCTTGTCGGGCAGGTCGGAGATGATCGCGCGGTCGGTCTTCAGGCGGCGCATGATGAACGGCTTGGTGATGTGCGCGAGCTTCTCGACCGCGTCGGGATCGCGGTGGGCCTGGATCGGCACCAGGAAGTCGCGGCGGAACTGCTCCTGGCTGCCGAGGAAGTCGGGGTTCAGGAAGTCCATGATCGACCACAGGTCGCCCACGTGGTTCTCGACCGGCGTGCCCGTGAGCGCCGCGCGGTAGTCGGCCATCACGGCGCGCACTGCCATCGACTGCTTCGTGTCCGGGTTCTTGATGTTCTGCGCCTCGTCGAGGATCACGCCCGCCCAGCGCATCGAGCGCAGGTCTTCGAGATCGCGCTGGACGAGCGCATAGCTCGTGAGCACGAGCGCGTGGTCCTGCGCATCGGAGACGAATTCGTAGCCCTTCTTCCGCTGCGGGCCGTGGTGGATCATCGTGCGCAGGTCCGGCGTGAAGCGCGCGGCCTCGCGCTCCCAGTTCGCGAGCACCGAGGTGGGGCACACGAGCAGCACGGGGCGGTCCTCGCCGTTGTTCCGCTCGCGCTCGATCAGCGCGAGCGTCTGGATCGTCTTGCCGAGACCCATGTCGTCGGCGAGACAGGCGCCGAGCTCCCAGCGGCGCAGGAACTCGAGCCAGGCGAAGCCCTTCTCCTGATAGGGCCGCAGCGCGCCGATGAAACCGGGCGGTGTCGCGAGCGGCTCGATCGCGTTCTTGTCCGAGAGCCGCTCGAGCAGCGCGCCGAGCCAGCCCGTGGCCCGCACGCCCTCGAAGTGGATGCCCGCCGACGAGTCGGCGGCGCCGAGCGCCATGCGCACGATCTCGCGCGCGGTCACCTCGCCGCCGCGGCGGTTCTTGTAGAACTCGAGCGCTGCGTGGATCTCCTCGACGCTCGTCTGCACCCAGTGGCCGCGCACGCGCTGGAGCGGCTCCTTGAGGCGCGCGAGGTCCTCGAGGTCGCGGCCCGAGAGCGGGTTGCCCGCGAGACACACCTCCCAGTCGAACGCGACCGTTTCGTCGAGACGCGGCTCGTAGTCGAGCTCGGTCTGCTCGGGCGTGCGTACGCGCGCGCGCACCGAGAGCCGATGGCGCGTGCTGCCGCCGGTCCACCACTCGGGCAGGATCGTGCCGAAGCCCGCCTGCTCGAGCGCGGGCGCGGTCTGGGTCAGGAACTCGTGCGCGCCGCGCGCGTCGAGCGAATAACCCGACGGTTTGCGCGAGCGCAGGCTCATCTCGATCTTCGGGCACACCCCGGCCGCCTGCGCGAGCGAGAGCAGGAGCGTCTGGTGCACGTCGCTGCCGGAGCGCTGCAGCGCGGCCGCCTTCCGGCCGCGCAGGATCCACGCGTCGGCGGTCGGCACGAGCAGCGACGGGTCGTCGGTGCCCTGGAGCAGGTAGCGCACGTACCAGCGGCGCTGACCCGGGCCGCATCGCCTCGCGCGTGCGCGCCTTGTTGTTGCGCTTGCCGTACGGTCGCTTGCCCCGCTGCGGCTCCTCGCGCGGCGGTGCGGGCTCCTCGAGCCGGAAGCAGAGCCGGAACGGCGCGCCGATCGTGACGTCGAGCGGCTTGCGCCACTCGCGGATCTGCTCGCTTGAGGTCTTCGAGCTCGGTGTCCTTGCCGCGCAGCACGGGCTGCTCGGCGCAGAGCGCCGCGAGCCAGCGGTCGTGCACCGTGGCGTCGGGCGCGTCCTCGCCCGCGAACAGGCTCGCGGAGACCGAGACGATGCCGTCTTCGGCCTCGGGCTCGCGGTGCGTGCGAACGATGTGGTCGACGAGCTGATCCACGAAGCGCTGCACGACCTTGACGCCGGGCCGTCTGCGGCGCGGCGGCGCCGTTCGTCACGAGCGCGCGCGCGGCTGCGGGCATCGCGCTCGCGAGGTCGTCGAGATAGCGCAGGTCGTCGGTGATCCAGACCGGCTTCCAGCACGCGAGCGAGCTTGCCTTCGGCGTCGACCTCGGTACCGGGCAGATAGCGCTGGCGCGCCACGAGCGACCCGGCGAGCCGCACCGCGCGGATCCAGAACCGCAGGTCGGGCCCGCCCACCACGCCGTGGAGCATCCCCCCGCGCTGCCCGTAGCCCGAGAGCAGATCGAGCGCCTCCGCGGTGGTGAGCGAGATGCCCTCCACGCGCCAGGGCGCGGCCGCGATCGGGTCGGTGGAGTCGGGCGCCTCGCCGATCAGCGCGCTCGAGGGCAGCGGGTGATCGCCGCGCGTGGGCAGCCAGGCCGTGGCCTCGGTCTTGCGGCGCGCAGTGGGCCGGAACGCGATCGGCAGATCGCGCGCGGCGCGCGTGACGGCCTCGGCCCCGGCGTCGTAGGGGTAGGGCGCCGGGCGCTCGCCGCGGCGGCCCTTGCTCGATGCGGCGCCCTCGGCCGGCGACTCTCCCCAGAGGAAGAGCGCGTCGTCTAGGAGCGCGCCGTGCAGGATGATCATTGCGCTTTGTGTTCTCGCGTCTTACGCGGGGCGCGGTGTTGGCGCCCGGACTAGCGGCGTGTCGTTCGTTCCCGCCGCGGCGGCTCAATCCGCCCAGCGGGACCGCGCGGTGGCTGTACGCCCATCAGCTCGTTCCGCTCTACCAGCGTCATCAGCTTTGGCATCACTTTCGCACGGGTTGCCCGCGCGGTGATGCATGCTCACCTAATAGTGACCTACTGCGAGGACCTGGGGCCTCGAGCGCCGACTGTCAAGTAACAGCCATCTGCCAGCGCCTGCGGAGGGTGCAGACCGCGCTCGTCGTATCCTCGCCCTACTGGGGGGAGTGAACACGATCGGGGTGCGATTCCGCAAGCCCCTTTTTTTCAGTCTTTCGGCCGCGTGCCGCGGCTTCTGTACCGGCAAAACGGTGAATTTCAGGCCGGGTCGTCCTCCAGCAGGCGCTCCAGCCGCGCGCGCGCGCGATCGAACGGATCGCGCGCCGGCTCGCCCGGTTGCTGCGCGGCCCCGCCGATCAGGAAATAGCCGCTCTGCACCAGGAAGTAGCCCCAGACCGCGAGACACAGCGCGAAGAGACCCCCGCGCGCAGCGAAATCCGCAGCGGCGAGCCCGGCCACGCCCAGCATCGCCTCGATCGCGAACGCCCGCAGCGTGCGCGTCTCGGGAAGCAGGACACCTCGCGCGAACGCGACGATGCCCGCCGCACCCACTGCGGTGGTTTGCAGGTCGAACGGCAGCAGTGCGAGCAGCGTTCCCGCGAGCGCAGCGAATGCGAGCGCGGCGACGCGGCGGCTGCGATCTCCGCACAGGCCGATCGCATAGAGGCCGGCCGCCGCGATCACGTACAGCCGCGCCGCGCCCTCGCCGCCGAATAGCGCGCCCGCGAACGTCACGGCCACGGGCAGGCCCGCCGCTGCGAGCGCGGCGAACGCGAGCGATCGCGCGAAGCTGTCCCAGCGCAACATCACCGGCCCTCCTTATGGTCTTCGCTCGCCTGCGGCTCGCTGCGCGAAACTTGCTCTTGCGCGTGCGCGACCTGGCGGCGCATGAGCTCGAGCTCGACCTCCTCGTCCGCGGCCGGAGCCGGGCGCGCGAACGCGTCACCACCCGCATAGCGAGCGGCGGCGATGCGCGTGCGCACCTGGGCGCCGAGCTCCTCGAACTGGCGCTCCTGCACCGCGAGCGTCTCGGCGAGCCGAGCGCGTTCCTGCTCGAGCTCGGCGGTGCGCCGGCGCGCGGCTTCGGCCGCGCGTCGCATCGGCAGGAGCTTGCGCACCGAGAAGCGCGCGAGGTCCTCCTTGCCGCCCGCGATCGCGAGCTCGACGTCGGAATCGAGCGATGTGATCTCGCGCTCGAGCTGGTTCGCCTCTTCTCCGATCCGGCGCGACTCCTCGGCGCACGCGTGGATCTGTGCGCGCTTGCGATCGAGCTCGAGCTCGGCCTCGCGCAGGTGCTGCTTCGCGAGCAGCGTGCGCTCTTCGAGCTGTTCGAGCACGCCATGGGCGTCGGCTTTGAGCAGCAGGGTCAGTCGGTCGATGAACTTCACGGTCTACTCCTTGGATGTAAATCCACCTGTTCGATCTTCGCTCGGCCCACCTCATGGGCTTCGCTCGCCTGCGGCTCGCTGCGCGAAACTTGCAGCTCGCTGCGCGCCGGCCTGCGGCCGGCTTGCCTACTTCTTGGCGCCGGCGCGCTGGTCGTCTCGCCCGCGCTCGAGCAGCTCCTTGCCGAGCCGGCTCGCGCCTTCGGGTGCGGCCGCGGCGGGAGCGCTCACCTGCGCACTCAGGTCGTCGAGCGCGCGCGACACGCCGCCGTCGATGTAGCCGAGCGAGCGCAGCTGCTCGAGCTCTTTGTCCGCGCGGAACGCCCGCACCTCGTTCACGGCGTCCGCCTGCTGCCCGGCCGCGACCTTGCGCGCGACGCGCTGCTTCAGCTCGCCGAGTGAATCGGTGCGATTGGCGCGGTTGTAGTGCTCGGCGTCGAACGACGCGGTGTAGGCGGCGTCGTCCGCCACGCAGCGGAGCGCGGGCAGCGCTGCGAGCTCGACGCGCTCGCGCTCGCCGCCGAGCGACCCGAATTCGACCGCCGCGCTGCCGAGCGCCACCGCGCCGGCCGCGCCCGTGGGCGCGTGCAGCGTGATCCACACGCGGCGCTCCTGGCCCGCGAACAGGTCGCCGGGGTGGAACATCACGGAGCCGTCCGACGTGGTTTCGAGCGGATAGCCGCCCGCGGACGCCACGCGCACACCGGCACCCGGCGCGATCCGCACCGCGAGACCGCGCGCGACCGTCTCGCGCGCGGCTGCGAACTCGCCCGCGAACACGCCCGCGAGCCGCGTCGCGTCGGGCAGGTAGTGGAAGTTGCCGCCGCCCGCGTCTGCGAGCGTGCTCATCACGTTCTCGTCGAAGCCATCGCCGATTCCGACCGCCGACAGCACGTACTCGCGTTCGCGGGCGCGGCCTGCGCGCGCCCGCAGGCCGTCGAGGCTCCAGTCGCCCTCGTTCGCGTGCCCGTCCGAGAGCACGACGAGCCGCCCGGCCGAGCCCGCGCGGACTGCGTCCGCGAGCACATCGTGGCCGAGGTCGATCCCCGCCGACATCGCCGTGCCGCCGTCCGCCAGGGTCGCGCCGATCACCCGGCTCCAGCGCTCGCGCGCCGCGCCGGTCGCGGTCTCGAGCGGGACATCGACGCGCGCGTCCGATGCATAGCTCACGAGCGCGAAGCGATCGCCGTCCGCGAGACCGCCCACGAGCTCGCGCAACGCCGCGGCCGCGGTGCCGATCGGCTCGCCTCTCATCGAGCCCGATCGGTCGAGCACCACCACGAGATCGGTCGGGACGCGCACTGCGCTGGTGCCCTGGCCGCCGCGCAGCACCAGCTCCATGCGCACGAGCCCGTCTCCGCCGCGCAGCACCGCACTGCGGTCGAGCCCGGCCGTGAGAGAGAGGGCGGTCTTGCCGAGTGCGACGTGCGGCAGTGTCGGCTCCGGCGCGCCGATGCGGCGCGCGGCCGCGCCGAATGCGACGGTTCCGGCGAGCAGCAGGCCGAAGATCAGCGCGCGATGGAGCGAGGGGCGGGGAGTCGAGCCGGTCATGGGATTCTCCTTGCGACTTCGCGAGCGAGTGTCTCCCGCGGCCGGGTCCGGCGCCGTCAAAGCGCGGTAAAGTCGCGCGCGCGCGCTTTACATTGGCTTTACGGCGCGCGTCCGCGTGCCGATCTAGGCTCGAGTGCGATGTCGGTGAACGCCAAAACCGCAGTGCTGGTCGTGGAGGACGAGGAGTCGATCCGCCGCGGCCTGTGCGACGTGCTCGCCTATCGCGGCTATGCGCCCGAGGGCGTCGAGCGCGGAGACGACGGCCTGCGCCGCGGGCTCTCGCGCGAGCACGCGCTGGTGCTGCTCGACGTGATGTTGCCGGGCAAGAACGGGTTCGACGTCTGCCGCGAGCTGCGCGGTGCGCTGCCGCAGCTGCCGATCCTCATGCTCACCGCACGCGGCGCCGAGCAGGACGTGCTCGACGGGTTTCGCGCAGGCGCCGACGACTACGTCACCAAGCCGTTCTCGGTCGCGGAGCTGATCGCGCGGATCGAGGCGCTTTTGCGGCGTTCGGGCGCCGCAGCGCCCGAGCAGGACGCGCCGCCGTTCGCGTTCGGCCCGTGGCAGATCGACCGCCAGATGCGCGTCGCGCGGCGCGACGCGGAGAGCATCGAGCTCACCGCGCTCGAGGCCGGGCTCGCGGCACTGTTCGCGCGCGAGCCCGGGCGGATCCTCTCGCGGCGGCGCCTGCTCCGCGAAGTCTGGGACGTGGCGAATCCCGAGCGGATCGAGACGCGCACGGTCGACATGCACGTGGCGAAGCTGCGCAAGAAGCTCGGCGCGTCCGGAGACGCGCTGATCCAGACCGTGCGCGGCGAGGGATACCGGTTCTCGTCATGAGGCGGATCCGGATCGCGCTGCTGTTCTCGTCGCTGGCCGCGCTGGGTCTCGTGGCGCTGCTCGCGTGGCGCGCGAATCAGGGCCTCGCGGCCGAGCGCGCCGTGCGCCATCAGGCGGTGGCAGAGCGCGCGTTCGAGGAGATGGAGCGCGCGCTCTCGGAGTTCCTCGCGCGCGAAGAGGCGCGCCCCTTCGACCACTACGCCTACACCTCGCCCGTCTCCGGAGAGCGCTCTCCGCTGGCATCGGGACTCGAGCCGTTCGTGATCGGCGCGTTCCAGGTCGATCCCGAGAGCGCCTTCACGACGCCGCTCGAGCCCGGGGACGTCGCGGTCGCACGCGTGCGCTCGGTGGTCGACGGCTTGTGGGCGCGCAGCGACAAGGACGATCTCTCGCGCGCACACAACGAGCTCGGCAAGCTCCGGTCGCTCGGCTACGTCGATGGCGGCGTCCGCGCCGACGAGAGCGCGGATCAAGCGCGCCAGGCGCCCGGCACGACGCGTGCGCTCTCGGGGCCCGACGCGAAACCAGCACCCGCGATCGCTCCGCAGCAGGAGCTCCGCGACGCCACGCGCGAGCGCGAGGAGATCGGCGCGTTCGACGCGCTGCAGAGCTTGAATCGCGCCGCCGACGACCGCGCCGAGCGCAAGCAGAAGGTGGCGCGCGTGTCGCCGAAGGAGGTCTACGGCGCGAGCGCAGCGGAGTCGGACGCGCTGAGCGCCGCGAAGCCCGCGGCTCCGCCCGCACCGCTCGGCGAGTCGTTCGCCGCGGAGCCGGTTCCCGAAGCGAGCGCGGTGGCGCGGCTTTCGGCCGCGAAGGCGTACGAGAGTCCGCGCGCTGCGCAGCTCCGGATCGCGTTCGACCCGATGGTCGGTGTGGCCGCGGGCGATGCGCTCGTGGTCTACCGCACCGTGATCGTCGATCAGCGCGGCTATCGCCAGGGCCTCGTGCTCGACCGCGCGGCGCTCGGCGCATGGCTCGAGGACCGCGTGATCCGCTCGAGCGGGCTCACGCGTGTGGCGCAGCTCGCGTTCGGCGGCAGCCCGGACGCTCCTGCGCCCGACGGCCGTTATGTCTTCGCGCACCGCTTCGCCGAGCCGTTCGACGACCTGCACGCGACGCTCGCGCTCGCGGCGCTGCCGGGCCGCGAGTCGCCGGGCGCGCTCTACGCACTCGCGGGGGTGCTGCTCGCGCTCGGCGCGGCGGGTCTCTACGCCGTGCACCGGACCGCAGCCGTGGTGATGCATTACGCCGAGCGCCGCAGCAACTTCGCCGCAGCCGTCACCCACGAGCTCAAGACACCGCTCACGGCGATCCGCATGTACGCGGAGATGCTGCGCGACGGCCTCGTGGCCAGCGAGGCGAAGCGCCAGGAGTACTACGCGACGATCACGGGCGAGTCGGAGCGCTTGTCGCGGCTCGTCGACAACGTGCTCGAGTTCTCGAAGCTCGAGGGCGGGCGCCGCGACCTCGCGATCGCGGTCGGGATGGTGGGCCCCGTGCTCACGGACGCGGCCGAGAAGCTCGCGCCGCACGCGGCTCGCGAAGGCTTCTCGCTCGCGGTGCGCGTCGAGGACGATCTGCCCGCAGTGCGATTCGACCGCGACGCCCTGCTCCAGGTGCTGTTCAACCTCGTCGACAACGCGATGAAGTACGCGAAGGGCTCGGATCGGCGCACGGTCGAGCTCGAGGCGCGCCGCGATGGCGAGGCCGTCACGGTGGCGGTGCGCGACTTCGGCCCCGGTGTCGCGCGCGGGCAGCTCGAGCGCGTATTCGAGCCGTTCTACCGCGTCGAGTCGGAGCTCACGCGCACGACCAAGGGCACCGGCATCGGTCTCGCACTCGTGAAGGAGCTCGCCGAGCGGATGGGCGCGGCCGTTTCGGGCGCCAACGCCGACGGCGGCGGCTTCCGCGTGCGCCTCGCGTTCCCGGTGGCCTGACGCCTAACCCGCCTCGACCAGCGCCGAGAGCTCCTCGCGCATCATGCGCCGCAGCACGCGCAGCTCCGCGGCGCGGTGCGGGACCGCGCGCAGCGTGAGGTAGGCGAGCGCCTCGTTCCAGAAGCTCTCGTAGTGCTCGAAGAAGCGCAGCGAGATCCAGCCCGTCACAGGCGCGAGTACGGCCACCGCGAGCGCGCCCGGCGTGCCCCACAGACCTCCTGCAGCCAGCGCCTCGAGCGTCCACGTGATCGGAAACAGGAAGAAGCCCGCGAGCACCTTGTAGGTCGCGGGCTGATCGCCCTCGTCCTCGAAGAACGACGCGATCCGCGCGACGACGTGATAGGGCAGTGCGTTGAGCGCGTAGCCGACCACCGCGATCGGAAGCCGTGCCAGGAGCGCCGGAATGCGGCCGCTCACATAGCTCACGACGTGGGCCCACGGGTAGTTCGCCGTCACGTGGTCGTCGCGCAGCCGGAACGCCTCGAGCAGGAGCTCGTAGCGGCGCGCCATCGCCTCGAGCGACTCGACGCGCACGGGCTGCGCGGCGCGCGCCGCCTCGTAGCCCGCACCGAAGGCATGGCGCAGCGAGAAGCGCTCGGCGAGCGCAGCGACGCCCGGCATCTCGCGCGCGGGGTCTCCGCCGTAGATCTCGGCCGCGCGCTCGAGGAGCTGCGCGGTGTGCCACGAGTCGGTGTTCAGCGTCACCGCGCGCAGGCCTTCGTCGATCGCGTCGGTGAGCGCGCGCGCGGCCTCCGTGTCGTCCGACGCGGAGGCCTCCACGGGGATCGGCTCGCCCACGCACAGGAGCAGGCGCGAGCGGAACAGCCGCTTGTTCTCGAACGTGAGACCCACGGGCGCGATCACGACCTTCCCGGGCGCCGAGGCGGCCGCTCCGAGCGCGATCCGCGCGGCGCCCGTGCGCAGCGGCTGCAGCGCGGGGCGGTCGTGACTGATGCCCTCTGGAAACAGCGCCACCGCGCCGCCTCCCGCGAGCTCCTCGAAGCAGCGCGTGAACGTCTCCTGGTTGCGCGACGTGTCGCCCTCGCTCGCGCGGTAGACGGGAACGGCTCCCGCGAGCTGGAGCAGCGGCCAGACCGCCGGGTTGCTCCACAGCGTGTGCTTGGCGAGGAAGCGCGGCAGCCGCGGCAGCAGCGCCACGAGCACCATCGGATCGATCAGCGCGTTGCCGTGATTGGCGACGAAGAGCACGGCTCCCGTGCGCGGGACGCGCTCGAGTCCCTGCACTTCGGTGCTGCGGAAGAACACCGCGACGAGCAGGCGCGCGAGCCCGCGCGCCCCGCGGTCGAGCAGCCCGCGCACGGTGGTCGGGCGAGCCGGCTCGTGCTCGTTCGAACTCACGCCGGGATCGTAACGCGCCGCGCCTGGCGTAACGCAGCCGACCGCGAGCGCGACGACTACGGGCAGGCCGTGCTGTCCGAGACGCAGTCCGCGATGTTGGTGAGCGCGGTGTCGATGTCTTCCTTGAGCGTGCTCCAGAGCAGCGCGCCGGCGATCGCGAACACCACGCCCACGATCGACCACTCGACCATCTCCATGCCCGCGTCCTCGCGGACCAGACGCGCGATCACCTGCCCGAACATTGCGTTCTCCGATTTCCGCGGCGCGACGATGGCCGCCTTCTGCCCGGTTCAGTCGCCGTTCGGGCGCTCGCGGTTACACCGATGCGGATTGCGGCATGAGGCGAAACGCCCCGTGTGATGCCGACCTGCGCCAGTTACTTGCGCGTCAGCTGCGCCCGCCCAGGCCGAGCGCCTGTTTGGCCACTACCCCGCGCATCACTTCCGACGTGCCGCCGCCGATCGTCTCCCAGAGACTCTGGCGCCACAAGAGCTCGACGCGCTCCCCCGAGACCAGCGCGGCGGGTCCTCCGAAGTCGAGCGCGGCGCGCGCGATCTCCTGACACACGACGGTGTGAAGCACCTTGTTTGCGGCCGCCTCGGCCGCGGCGCCGGTACCGCGCAGCATCGCGTCGAGCACGCGCAGCCCCGAGGCCTCCGCCTCCGCCACGCGCACCGCGAGGTCGGCGAGCACCGCGCGCACTCGCGCATCGGCCACGAGCCCGCGCGCGCGCGCCCACTCGATCACCTCTTCCAGATCGCGGCGCACGCGCCCGGGCGGGAACTGGATGTGCCGCTCGTCCGCGAGCGCCTCGGCCATGATTCCCCACGCGCCGTTCTCGGGGCCGATCCGCTGCGCGGCGGGCACGCGCACGCCGTCGAAGAACACCTCGTTGAGCTGGTCGCCGTCGAGCGTGGGCAGCGGATTCACGACAACGCCCGGGCTGTGCTTCTCGATGATCAGCAGCGTGAGTCCGCGCCCGCGACTCTCCTGGCTGCCCGTGCGCACGAGCGTCCAGAAGTAGTCCATGTCCTGCGCGTAGGACTGCCAGCACTTCTGCCCCGAGACGACGTACTCGTCGCCGCGCAGCTCGGCACGGCAGCGCGCCGACGCGAGGTCGGAGCCGGCCTCCGGCTCGGAATAGGCGAGCGAGAAGTGGATCTCGCCGCGCTGGATCGGGGGCAGCCAGCGCTCGCGCTGCTGCGTATCGCCGTGGCGCGCGATCGTCTTCGCGACGATGCCCGACGCGAGCGGCGGCCGCGCCGCGCGCGCATAGCCGATCTCGTCCCAGAGGATGTACTCGTACGTGAGCGGCTTTCCGCTGCCGCCCGCGGCGATCGGCCAGCCCAGCGAGAGCCAGCCCCGCTCCGCCATCGCGGCGAAGAACGCCTTCACGCGCGGCCAGTGGTGACCCTGCAGGAAGAATGCGTCGAGGTCGCGGTAGTCGGCGAGGAACCCCACCACCTCGGCGCGGAACGCCTCCTCCTCGGGCGCAAACGCGGGATTCAACTCTTGCTCCTCGCGTTCGGATTCGGGTCCCAGCGCGCGGGTCGCTTCTCCGCGAACGCGCGCGGTCCCTCGACGAAGTCCGGGTGGGCCCAGTGCGCGCGCAGGAGGCCCCACGCCTGCTCGAGCGCCGCCGAATAACCCTGCTCGAGACTGCCCCAGACCGCCTGCTTCGAGAGCGCCATCGCCTGCGGTGAGTTCTGCAGCATCTGCTCCGCCATCGCGAGCGCGGCAGGCAGCGCGTCGCCCGGCCCAGCGACGAGCTCGTCGACGAGGCCGAGCTCGTAGGCGCGGCGCGCGGGCATCCGGTAGTGGCGTCCGAGCAGCGTCATGCGCAGCGCGGAGCCGAGCGGCAGACGCCTGGCGAGGCCGATGTTCTCGAGCGCGCCCACGAAGCCGACGTTCACGTGGGTGTCCATGAACGCGGCGTTCTCGCTCGCGATCACGATGTCCGCGTCGACCACGAAGTGCAATCCCCCGCCCGCGCACAGACCCTGCACCGCGCACAGCACGGGCTTCCAGACGCGGTTCTGGTGCGGCGACCAGTGCACGGCTTCCGCGAGCGGGCGGTTGTTGAACACCGTGTCGGCGTCGTCGCTCTCGGCCTCGCCGACGTCGAAGCCCGTGCAGAAGTGGCGCTCCCCCGCGGCCGTCACGATCGCGACGCGCACTGCGTCGTCGTCCCGCACCTCGCTCCAGATCGCGCGCATCACGGGCTGCATGTTCGGCGCGAGTGCGTTGCCGCGCGCGGGGCGGTCCAGCGTGATCACGGCGATGCCATCGGGCCGGCGCTCGTAGCGGATGCCGGGCAGCGCGCCGCGCAGGTCGATCGATTTCGTCATGAGGCCTCCAGGGCTTTCAGGCCGTACTGCGCGAGCAGCGCGTCGCGCGCGGCATCGGCCGGCGGGGGCTGCGAGGCGAGCTGGCGGATCCGGCGAGACACGTGGAACACCGGGCCTTCGAGCGTGATGCCCTGCGCGCCGAACAGCTGGTGGGCGGTGTGCGCGGCGTCGAGCGCAGCGCGCGCGGCCGACAGGCGCGCGGCTGCGGCGCGCGCGCGCAGGTCGGCGGCGTCCGTGTCCCACGCGTGCGCGGCGATCCGCGCGAGTGTCGCCGCGGCTGCGAGTCGCACGTGCGCATCGGCGAGCGGGTGGGCCACGGCCTGAAAATCGCCGATCGCGCGCCCGAACTGCTGGCGCGCGCGCGCATGCGCGGCCGTGGCGGAGACGAGCGCGCTGCCTGCGGCGGCCGTGTAGGCCGCGAACGCGAGGTCGTGCAGCGCCCACGCGCGCGCGTCTGCGTTCAGCGCGGCGCCGAGCTCGAGCTCGACGCGTCCCCAGGGCTCGCCGCCGAGCGTCTCGACCTCGGTGACGGCGCCGCGCGGCTGCGCGCGTCGCAGTGCCCCGCCCTCGAGCGCGAGGAAGCAATCGGCCACGGGCGCGAACGGAAAGAGCGGCGGCGTTCCGAGCGCCACGATCCACTCGCCCTGCGCGACCTTCGTGGACTCCTTCTCGTCGAGCACCTGCGTGGCGAGAAAGGTCGCCGCGAGCGGGCCCGGAAACGCGGCCGCGCCGAGCGACTCGAGCGCGGCGACGAGCTCGCGCGCACCGCCGTCTCCTTCCGGTGTCGCGAGCGCGAGCACGCCGAGCTCGGCCAGCTCGCGCCACAGAGCGCGCGGCAGGGTGCCCGCGGTCTGCCGCACGACCGCCTCGGGGCAGCGCTCGGCGCAGAACTTCGCGACGGCGTCGGCGATCGCCTGCTCGGAATCGTCGAGCGCGAGGTCGAGGCTCAAGTGCGCTGGATCCAGCGCTGCGCCGTGATCGCGCGCCGGTGGGCCGACGCGCCGCCGAGCTCGAGGCGCAGCGCCTGGAGCCGCATGCTGAACACGTGCAGGTCGTGCTCGCGCGTGAAGCCCATCGCACCCGTGAGCTGGTGGGTCTCGCGAAACAGCTGATTCGCGGCTTCGGCCGCGTGAGCGGCCGCGGTGGCGGACGCCTCGCCGGCCCCTCCGCGCGCCGCGGCTTCGAGCGTGAGCCAGCGCGTGCCCTCGACGAGCACCGTGCACATCGCGAGCCGGTGTTGGAGCGCCTGGAACGAGCCGATCGCGCGGCCGAACTGGCGGCGCCGCTTCACGTACGCGACGGTGATGTCGAGCGCGGCCTGCATCGTGCCGTAGAGCTCGGCCGCGAGCGCGACGCGCCACCAGTTGCGCAGCTTCTCACCCGAGCCCGCGCCGAGCGATTCGCCCGAACGCGCGTCGAGCGCGAGCGCGCCGACGGGCAGCATGAAGTTCGAGCGCACGGGTGTTCCGTCGCCGGGCGCGAGCGAGACGAGCCGCGCCTCGTCGCCGCAATCGACGAGCGCGGTGCGCGCCTGCGCGCCGAAGCGCACCGGGCCGGGATGCGCGAGCGACACGAGCGCGACGGGGGCGGGCAGCACGCGCCCGACGAGCGCGGGCGCCACGAGCACCTGCGCGCCGATCGGCAGTGTGCCCGCATGCCGGGCCACCTCGGCCACGACCAGCGCGGCCTCGAGCGTGCCCGTCTCCGGGCCGCCCAGCGCGATCTCGGCGAAGCCCGCCTCCGAGAGCGCGGCGTCGAGCGGCTCGTCCCAGGCGGCCTTCGCGTCGAGCTCGATCGCGCGCGCGGGCCCCGCATGCTGCGCACACAGGGAATCCACTGCGGCGAGGATCGCGCGCTGATCGTCGTTCCACTCGAAGTCCATTCGACTACTCGCGCGGCAGATCGAGCCAGCGGCTCGCGATCAGGTTCAGGTTGATCTCGGTGGTGCCGACGGCGACGCCCGCGGTCATCGCGAGGCGCCAGTACGACTCGGCGAAGTTCCCGTACGCGAGCGCCTCGGCGCCGTAGATCTCGAGCGCGAGGTCGGAGACCGCGTTCTCGCACCACGTGCCCGCGACGCGCGCGATGTTCGTGTCGGCGGTCGGCTCGCTGCCCTTCGCGCGCAGATCGATCACGCGGTACGAGAGCAGCCGCGACGCCTCCACCGCCGTGCGCGCCGCGCCGAGCTTCTCCTGGATCACGGGGTCGTCGAGCTTGCCGCGCTCGCGCGCGGCCTCGGCGAGCGCGTCGAGCGTGAGCGCGGCGCGCGCATAGCGCATCGCGCCGACGCGCTCGAACGCGAGCGCGTACGACACGACGCCCCAGCCTTCGCCCTCGGGTCCGAGCTGGCACGACGCCGGGATCCGCGCGTCGTCGAAGAACAGCTCGTGGAAGTAGCGCTCGCCGATCACCGCGGGCACCTCGCGCACCTCGATCCCGGGGGCGTCCATCGGTGCGAGCAGCACGGTGATGCCCTGATGGCGTTTCGAGTTCGGATCGGTGCGCACGAGCAGGAAGCAGTACTCGGCGCCAGCCACGTACGACGTCCAGATCTTCGAGCCGTTCACCACGTAGTCGTCGCCGTCACGCACGGCCGCCGTGCGCAGCGAGACGAGATCGCTGCCGGCCTCGGGCTCCGAAAAGCCCTGACACCAGAGCACGTTGCCCGCTGAGATCTTTGGAAGATGAAACTTCTTCTGGTCTTCGCTGCCGTACTTCATGATCGTGGGGCCGATCCAGTTGACGTTCATGTACTGCGAGCCGCGCGGCTCGCCGACGCGCCACATCTCCTCGGACAGGATCGCGTGGCGCCACGGCGTGGCGTCGGCACCGCCGTAGGCCTTGGGCCAGCTCTGGGTGAGCCAGCCGCGCTGCGCGAGCGCGCCGCAGAATTCGCGCGAGAACGCCGCCTGGGCGTCGCTACCGGGACCGTGCACCGAAATCTCGGCCCAGTTGCTCGGCAGTCCCGCGTCGAGAAACGCGCGCAGCTCGTGGCGGTACGCCGCGTCGCCTTCGGACCATTCGAATTCCAAAGCAACTCTCCCGAGCCAGGGGGCCGCCAGTCTACGCTTTCCTCGACGGCGCGGCTGCGGTAGCTCTATCGCGTGGCAGCCCCGCGCTTTCCCGACTACGAGCCGACGGTTCCGGTGTTCCTCGCGCAGGTGAACAAGCGCTACGGCGCGAACCCGCTGATCCTGCTCGGCGAGCGGCGCATCACCTACGCCGAGGCCGAGCGCGCCTCCGCGCGGCTCGCGCGCGGCCTCGTCGCGCGCGGCTTCGGCAAGGGCAGCCGGATCGCCGTGCTCGCGCCGAACGGGCCCGACTGGGTGGTGTGGTGGCTCGCCGTGACGCGGATCGGCGCCGTGATGGTGCCGCTCAACACCTTCTACAAGCCGCGCGAGCTCGGCTACGTGCTGCGCCACTCCGACGCCGCGGCGCTCGTGACGGTCGCGCGCTTCCTCGGCAACGACTACCTCGAGCGCCTCGAGACCTGCGCGCCCGGGCTCGCGGGCCAGCGCGGTGCACTCCATGCGCGCGAGCTGCCCTTCCTGCGCCACGTGTTCGCATCGGGCGACACCGGTGGCCGCAGCTGGGCCGAGCCGATCTCCGCACTCGAGGCGGCCGCCGATGCGGCGCCCGCGATCGACGGCGCGTTCCTCGCCGAAGTGGAGGCGTGCGTCACGCCGGCCGACCCGATGCTCGTGATCTACAGCTCGGGCAGCACCGCCGATCCCAAGGGCGCCGTGCACAGCCAGGGTGCGCCTCTTCGACATGCCTGCAACACCAATCAGTTTCGCGACTTCGAGCCGACCGACCGGATCTTCTCGCCGCTTCCGTTCTTCTGGGTGGGCGGGTTCGTGTTCTCGCTGCTCGCCACGATGCACGCGGGCGCGTTCCTGCTCTGCGAGGAGGTGTTCGAGCCCGGCGCGACGCTCGCGCTGCTCGAGCGCGAACGGGCCACGATCGCCGCGGGCTGGCCGCACTACTCGAAGGCGTTGATCGAGCATCCGAGCTTCGCCTCACGAGATCTGTCGTCGATCCGCGCGGGCAACATGTACGCGGTGCTGCCCGACTCGGCGCGCCCGGCCGATCCCGAGCTGCGCTCGAACTCGCTCGGCATGACCGAGACGTGCGGCCCGCACACCTACGACCGCATGGACGTCGATCTGCCCGAGCGCCTGCGCGGCTCGTTCGGCCACGCGGTGCCGGGCGTGGAGCACAAGGTGGTCGATCCAGAGACGGGCGCGACGCTGCCGCCGGGCGAGGTCGGCGAGATCTGCGTGCGCGGCTACAGCCTCATGCTCGGACTGCACAAGCAGGAGCGCGAGGACGTGTTCGACCGCGACGGCTACTACCACACGGGCGACGCGGGCTATTTCGACGCCGACGGCGTGCTCTTCTTCCAGGCGCGCCTCGGCGAGATGATCAAGACCGCGGGCGCGAACGTGACGCCGCGCGAGGTCGAGGTGGTGATCGAGACCTTCCCGGAGGTCGTGTCCGCGTTCGTGGTCGGCCTGCCCGATCCCGTGCGCGGCCAGAACGTGGCGGCGGCCGTCGTGCTCAAGCGCGGCGCCGAGCTCGACGCGGATACCGCGCGCGCGCGGCTGCGCGAGCAGCTCTCGAGCTACAAGGTGCCGCGCCAGTGGCTGTTCGCGGCGAAGGAAGAGCTGCCGTTCACCGACAGCGGCAAGATCGACAAGAAGCGGCTCGCCGCGCTTCTCGCGGCGCGACTCGGCTAGTTCGCCGCGATAGGCTGCTAACGTTTCCGCTCATCCTGAGGTGATCATGAAATTCCTCCCGTACTCCGTCTCCTTGCTCACTACCGCCGTGCTCCTCGCGGCTCCGCTCGCTGCGCGAGCGGAGGAGAAGGCGCCGCGAAGGCTCCCGCGAAAGCTCCCGCTGCGGCGCACAGCGTCGTCGAGAAGGGCAGCAAGGTCTCGATCGAGTACACGCTCACCGAGGGCGGCAAGGTCATCGACACCAATTCCGGAAAGGCGCCGCTCACCTACGAGCAGGGCGCCGGGAAGATGCTGCCCGGGTTCGAAGCGCAGATGAACGGGCTCAAGTCCGGCGCGACGAAGGAGTTCGATCTCGCGCCGGAGCAGGCCTACGGTCCGGTGCGCAAGGAGCTGTACCAGACCGTCGACGCCGCGCAGATCCCCGCCGATGCGCGCAAGGTGGGCACGATGCTGACGGCGCAAGCAGAGACCGGCCAGCAGCGTCCGGTTCGCGTGCACGAGATCAAAGGCGACAAGATCGTGCTCGACATGAACCACCCGCTCGCGGGCAAGAAGCTGCACTTCGCAGTGAAGGTCATCTCGATCGAGTAGCGCGCTCGCGCGCAACTACTTCCGCGAACGGCCGCGCGCGACGAGCAGAGCTCCCGCGCTGATCGCGATCCCGAGCGCGCGGCCCGGCTCGGGCAGCTCCTCGACCACGGTGTAGCTCCAGAAGCAGATCGTGCCGTCCGTGTTCGCGATCCAGCGCTCGACGTCCTGCTCGACGTAGCCGGGCCAGCCGTCGCAGAGCTCGATCGCGAAGTCTCCGAAGCCCTCGAACGACGTCTGGTGCCACGACCAGAGCGGCTCGCCCGGAGCGCGCACGTCGCGGTTCCGGCCATCCGCACCCGCCGCGATCTTGACCACGGCGATCGTCGCCCCGGCCGCGGCGCCCTTCTCGATCAGCGCGCGCGCGTGAGCGATGTCGGCCGGCTCCTGGAGCATGAGCACGTACGAATCGCCGTGCGGCGGGTGCTGGCCCGACTCCGCGACGAGGAACTCGATCGATTCGGCCGCCGCGGGGGCGGTCGCTGCCGCGGCGATCAGGACCGCCGCGGCGAGCGCGCGAAGCGCCGTTCTCCTCATTCCGGCGCCTCGCCGGCGAGCAGCGCGAAGCCGTGCCAGCGCCAGACGCAGTCGACGTTGCGCAGACCGGCCGCGCGCATCCAGTCGAGCTGGGGCTCGATCGCGGCGAGCCGATCTTCCGGATCACCGTCGGGGCGACCGATCGCGTCGCAAAAGCGCCGCTGGAGCTCTGCCGTGGCGCACTGCAAGACTTCGAGGTTCGCGAACAGCCCGCCCGGTCGCAGCATGCGCGCGGCCTCGGCGAACAGCTGCTGCTTGCGCGGGTGCTCGAGATGGTGGATCGCAAATCCCGACACGATCACATCGAACGAACCCAGGCGTGCGATCGGATCGGCGAGATCGTGCCGCGACACCGAGACGCGCGGGTCGCCGGCGAATCGCGTACGCGCGGCTTCGAGCATCGGCTCGGAGCGATCGACGGCGACCACCGACGCGACCGAATCGCGCGCGGCCATCACGAGCCCGGCCAGACGGCCGTCGCCGCACCCGAGATCGAGCACCGACGCGGGCGCAGCCGGCAGGATCTCGACGAGCACGCCCTCGCCCGCGATCCGGCCCGGGAGTCCGCCCACGCGCGCGAGGTATTCCTCGACCTTCTCGCGGGACTGCCAGGTCGTGGGGTCGTCCGGCACGGCGCCGCTATTCCTCGACGAGCGCCGCGAGCTTGGTCGGCGCGATCCGGCGGTACGCCTCCCGCACGAGCGCCGCGACCATCTCCCAGTCGGGCTTCGTGTCGAGCACCACGCCGACCCAGCCCTTGTGTCCCACGTAGGGCGGCCGGAAGAACCGCTTCGGATCCCCCGCGATCAGCGCCTCCTGTGCCTCGATCGCCGCGGGCAGCCAGACTGCGCAGTGCGGCGACCCGTGATGGTAGTCGTCGAGCTGCGCGAACATCTTGTCCTTCACGCGCCAGGTCGGCTCGCTCCAGGCCTCCTTCTCGGTAGCCTCGGGCAGCGCGAGACAGATCTTGCGCAAGCGCTCGATGATTCGGCGGCTCGCGGCGGTGCGCTCGCGGACGAGCTTCGGGGTGCTTCGGGTCTTCTTGCGCTTCGGCACTTCGTGCTCGCGCGCCGCGTCGCTAGAAGCCCTCGACGCGGTGCAGGTTCCACCAGGTGATGCGCGGCCAGTGACGGCGCGCCCACACGCTGAACGCCGCGAAGCGATCCGGGTAGACCATGAGCTTTCCGCGCTCGAGGTCGCGCTCGATCGCGTCAAGCACGCGCTCGGGCTTGATCGGCGGCAGCTCCTTCAAGATCTTGGGCTGCGACTTGGCCTGATCGAGCAGCGGCGTGGCGACGGGCGGCGGACACACGCACGCGAAGCGCACGCCGCGGCGGCGGTTCTCGTGGTAGAGCACTTCGGTGAACGCCACGACCGCGAACTTCGATGCGTTGTAGGCGCCGAAGTGCAGCGTCGGCAGCCAGCCCGCGACCGAGGCGAAGTTGACGAGGTCGCCCGATCCGCGCTGGAGCATGCCCGGAAGCACCGCGAGCGTGACGTTCACGGTGCCGCCGTAGTTGATGTCCATGATCCGGTTCACGAGGTCGGCGTCCTGATTCAGGAGCAGATCGGTCGGCATGATCGCGGCGGCGTTCATCACGCGGTCGATCGGGCCGAGCTCGCTCTCGATCTGGCGCACCAGGGTCGACACCGCGCGGGCGTCGGTGACGTCGATCGGATACGCGCGCACGTTCGCGAGATCGCCCCTCGTCTCGCGCAGGCCGGCCTCGTTCACGTCGAGGATCGCCACCTGCGCGCCCGCGGCGGCGAGCCTCCGCGCCGAGAGCCGACCCATTCCACTCGCTCCACCCGTCACCAGGGCTACTTTGCCGCGAAACGCCATCGCGCGTTCTCCTCTTCGAGCTCGACTAACGAATTGCACCCGCTTCGCGCAGCTTCGCGATCTCGGGCGCTGCGAATCCCCAATCGGCGAGCGCCGCGTCGGTGTGCTCACCTGCGTGCGCGGGCGCGCTCCCGATCTGCGGCGGCGTGCGGGAGAAGCGCGGCGCGGGCGCCGGGTGCGTCTTGCCCGCGAACTCGACGAACGTCTGGCGCGCCTTGTTGTGGGGGTGATGCGGCGCCTCGCTCATCTCCAGCACGGGCGCGAAGCAGACGTCGCTGCCCTCCATGATCTCGCACCACTGCGCGCGCGTCTTGGTCTTGAAGATCTTCTCGATCCGCTCCTTCATCGCGGGCCACTGAGCGCGGTCGCTCTGGCGCGGCAGATCCTCGCCTGCGAGCCCGATCTTCTCGATCAGCTCCGCGTAGAACTGCGGCTCGATCGAGCCGATCGAGACGTACTTGCCGTCGGCGGTCTCGAACGTGTCGTAGAAGTGCGCGCCCGTGTCGATCAGGTTCGCGGCGCGCTCCTCCTTCCAGAGTCCCGCCTGGCGCATCGAGTGGATCATCGTCATGAGGATGGCGGCGCCGTCGACCATCGCGGCGTCCACCACCTGGCCCTTGCCCGACGTGGCGCGCTCGGTGAGTGCGCACGCGATGCCGAACGCGAGCAGCATGCCGCCGCCGCCGAAGTCGCCGACGAGGTTCAGCGGCGGCGTCGGCCTCTGGCCGCGCCGGCCGATCGGCGCGAGCGTGCCCGCGAGCGCGATGTAGTTGATGTCGTGGCCGGCCGCGTGCGCGATCGGCCCTTCCTGGCCCCAGCCCGTCATGCGGCCGTAGACGAGGCGCGGGTTGCGCGCGAGGCACACGTCGGGGCTGAGCCCGAGGCGCTCCATCACGCCGGGCCGGAAGCCCTCGATCAGCGCGTCGGCGCGCTCGATCATGCGCAGCGCCGTGGCGACGGCTTCGGGGTTCTTCAAGTCGAGAGCCACGCTGCGCCGGCCGCGCTGCATGATGTCCCAGTGCGGCTCGTCGGTCGCACCCGTCACGGCGCCTGCGCGGTCGATACGCAGCACCTCGGCACCCATGTCCGCGAGCATCATCGCGCAGAACGGACCGGGGCCGATGCCCGCGAATTCGAGGATCCGGATCCCACTCAGCGGGCCCATGGCATCGTCTCCGTTCGAGGAGGCCGCATCATATCGCACGCGGTGCCGCGGATGGCGTTTCCGTCTCCGCGATCGCGGCCAGGAGCGAGTGCAGCTTCGCGCGCGTCTCGGCGTACTCGGCGGCCGGCTCGGAATCGGCCACGATGCCGCCGCCCGCGTGCAGGTAGGCGCGGCCGCCGCGCATGAACGCGCTGCGGATCACCACGGCGAGATCCGCGCCGCCGCGCACGTCGAGGTAGCCGAGCGCACCCGAGTAGAAGCCGCGTCGCAAGGTCTCGAGCCGATCGAGCGAGCGCATGGCGGCGATCTTCGGCGCGCCCGTCATCGAGCCGGGCGGGAACGCGGCCGCGATCGCGTCGAGCGCATCGCAGTCGGGGCGCAGCTGGCCCGTGACCGTCGACACGAGCTGGAATACCGAGGCGTAGGACTCGACCGCGAACAGCTCGGGAACCGCGATGCTGCCCGCGGTGCACACGCGGCCGAGGTCGTTGCGCACGAGATCGACGATCATGAGGTTCTCGGCGCGATCCTTCTCGGAGGCCGCGAGCGCGCGGCGCGCGACCGCGTCCTGCGCGGGATCGCCGCCGCGCGGCGCGGTGCCCTTGATCGGCCGGCTCTCGACGCGGCCCGACTCGTCGACGCGCAGAAAGCGCTCGGGCGAGCTGCCCGCGACCGCGACCTCGGGCAGCTCGAGATAGGCCGCGAACGGCGCGGGGTCGCGCCGCCGCAGCGCGCGGTAGAGCTGCCACGGATCGCCCGCGAACGCGCGATCGATGCGGTAGGTGAGGCACGCCTGGTAGAGCTCGCCCGCGGCGATCTCCTCGGCGATCGCCTCGACGGCCTTGCGATAGGCGGCGACGTCTAGCTCGGAATGGACACCGGGCGCCGCGGCGGGCGCAGTCACGCCCGCGACCGGGCGCGGGTGCGCGAGCCGCTCTTCGAGCACTCGCGCGGAGCGCTCGGCGCGTTCGCGCGCCGCCGCGGGATCGCCCGCGAAGCCGAGCCCGACGATCTCGGTGCATCCGCGCTCGTGGTCGAAGCCGATCAGCGCGTCGACGAACAACCACACGGCGTCGGGCAGCGCGAGGTCGTTCGCACCGTGCAGCCGGTGCACGTCGAGCTGCTCGGCGAGCTCGTAGCCGAGCGCGCCGACCGCTCCGCCGCAGAACGGCAGCGCGCAGGGCTCGGCCGGCGCCGCGGGCAGATGCGCGCGCAGCGCTGCGAGAGCGGGGCCGCGCTCGCGCGTCGTTCCGACGGTGAGCCCCTCGTAGACCGCGCGGCGGCATTCGATCTCCACGTCGAGTCCGCGGCTGCGCACGATCAGGTACGGATCGGCGCCCGCGAACGAGAAGCGCCCGATCCCGGGCGAAGGCGCGGCGCTCTCGAGCAGCCACGGCGCGCCGGCCGAGCGCAGGCGCTCGAGCGCACCGGCCGGGTCGAGCTCGGCCGGAGCCGGAATCGTCACGAGGGCGGTGCAGCGCGGGGGGCGGGCCACGGGGCAACCGTATCGCAGCGCGGCCCCGCACAGTGCTTGAGCTAGCTTTCGCGCGGTGGATCGCGTCGTCTACTTCCATGCTGGCTGTCCCGACGGATTCGGCGCGGCCTGGTCCGTCTGGAAGGCCTGGGGCGAAGACGCGCGTTACGTACCGCGCAGCCACGACGCCGACCCGCCGCGCAAGCCGCACGTGGGTGGCACGGTGGTGTTCGTCGACATCGCCCCCGACAACGAATACCTGCGCCAGCTCGCCGACCAAGCTGCGCACGTGATCGTGCTCGATCACCACTGGACCGCGCTCGAGCGCTACACGTCCGACCCCGGCGTCGAGAACATGATCAGCGACGGCGGACACCGCGTGGTGTTCGATCTCGGCTACTCGGGCGCGGTGCTCGCGTGGCAGCACTTCCATCCCGACCAGCCGGTCCCGCCGCTGCTCGCGTACGTGCAGGACCAGGACCTGTGGCATTGGGCGCTGCCGCGCTCGGAAGAAGTCAACGCGGCGATCGGATCCCACGCGCGCGAGTTCGCGGTGTGGGACGCGCTCGCCGCGCGCAGCCCCGACGAGCTCGCGCGCGAGGGCGAGCCGATCCTGCGCGCGCAGCGGATCGAGATCCAGCGCGCGCTCGCCAACGCGCATCCGATCACGGTCGCCGACCGGCGGATCGAGGCCGTGAACGCGCTGCAGAATCGCAGCCACATCGGCCACGAGCTCGCCAAGCGCTGCGCGTTCGGCCATCCGATCGGAATCGTGTATCGCGTTTCGGGCCGCACCGTGGATGCCTCGATCTACTCGATCGGCGACGCCGACGTCTCGGCGATCGCGCGTCGCTACGGCGGAGGCGGACACCGGAACGCGTCGGGCTTCAGCCTGTCGCTGCGCCGCTGGCTCGACGAGTTCTGTTAGTCGCGCTCGATCTCCCACTCGGACGGCGTGAACGTGCGCAGCGCGAGCGCATGGATCTCGCCCCTCATCTCCGCGGCGAGCGCGCCATACACGAGGCGCTGGCGTGCCACGCGCGAGAGGCCCTCGAAGCGCTCCGAGACGATCGTGGCGCGGAAGTGCCCGCCGCCCGACGCCGCTCCCGCGTGACCCACGTGCAGGTGGCTCTCGTCGGCCACGTCGACGTGCGCGGGCGCGAGCTCGGCGCGCAGGCGCGCTTCGATGTGGCTGCGGCGATCCATCTCGCGTGCCAAGATAGCTCCGGCACATGGCTGGCATCGACTGGAAGCGCGTCGCGGGCGAGATCGACCGCTGGGGCTTCGCGCGCCTCCCGCGCGTACTGGGTGCGCGCGAATGCGCACAGCTCGCCGGGCTCTACGGGCGCGACGAGGCGTTTCGCAAGACGATCTCGATGGACGCGCACCGCTTCGGCAGCGGCGAGTACCGCTACTTCACGTACCCGCTTCCCGCGCGCGTGGAGCGGCTGCGCGCGGCGCTCTACCCGAAGCTCGCGCGGATCGCGAACGCGTGGCAGGAGCGGCTCGGCGACCCCGCGCGCTTCGAGCCCACGCTCGAGGGCTTCCTGCGCCGCTGTCACGCGCAGGGACAGCGCCGTCCGACACCGCTCCTGCTCCATTACGAGGCGGGCGGCTTCAACAACCTGCACCAGGACCTGTATGGACCGATCGCGTTCCCGCTCCAGGTCACGATCCAGCTCTCGCGGCCCGGCGTCGACTTCGAGGGCGGCGAGTTCCTGCTCGTCGAGCAGCGCCCGCGCCAGCAGTCGCGCGGCAGCGCGATCGCACTCGCGCAGGGCGAAGCCATCGTGTTCGCGACGCGCGAGCGCCCCGTGGACGGAACGCGCGGCGTCTATCGCGCGGCGCTGCGCCACGGCGTGAGCCCGCTCACCGCAGGCTCACGCACGGCGCTGGGAATCATCTTCCACGACGCGGCGTAGGGTGGGCAGGCTTGCTCGCCTGCCCACCCGCGCTCGTCGCGTCGCGTCAGGAGCCAGCCGTTACCGGGATGCTCCGCGCCTTCGCCGCCGGAGCCTTCGGCAGCGTCACGGTGAGGATGCCATTGCGATACGTCGCCTTGACGGCGTCGCCATCCACTTCCGACGGCAGCCGCAGCGAACGCTCGTACTTGCCGTAGAAGCTCTCGACGTGGCGGACTTCCTTGCCGTCCTCGTCCTTCGTCTCGGAATTGCGCTCACCGCGGATCGTGAGCACGCCGTCCTCGAGCGACACCTGGATGTCCTTCTCCTCGAGTCCGGGCAGCTCTGCGGCGATGCGGAGCTCGGCCTCGGTCTCCGTGAAGTCGATGCGCGGTGCCCAGGCCGCTACGCCGTTGCGGGCGGTCGATCCGACTCCATTCCAGAGCTCGTCGAATACGCGATCGAAATCGCGCCAGCCGTACGACGCGAGCGCGTTGCGTCGGGGTACCAAAAGGTGGGTGGTAATCATTGCGGTCTTCTCCTTGTGGCGGACGAGGATCACCCGGTGGCTTCCGGTTCGAGCGCCGTGCCCGTGCGGGGCGCTCCTGCTTGGGCCGGCCTGCTGCCGGCCACTCGTCCGATGCTCGAACCCTAAGCGGGGGTCCCCGGGCGTCAAGCCGGGGTTTGAAAAAAGATGCCAAGCCAAGCAGAGTCGGGGGGTTCCGAGCTTCTCGGACGATTCCCGCGGAGGACCCCCCATGATCGAACCGCCGAGCTCCGACGAACTGCGCGAGCTCGCGCGCGATCTCGGCATCGAGCTCGGGGCCGCGGAAGCGGATCTGTACCGCAACCTCATGGCGGGCTCGCTAGGCGCGTTCGCGGTGATCGATGCGGCGCCCTCCGCGTTGCCGCCCGTTCCGCCCGACCGCCGCTACTTCGAGCCGCGCGAGAACCCGCACGGCGCGTGGTTCGTGCGCTGCGAGATCCGCACGCGCGATGACGGTCCGCTCGCGGGGCTGCGCTTCGCGGTGAAGGACAACGTGATGGTGGCGGGCCTGCCTCTCTTGAACGGCTCGCCGATCCTCGAGGGCTACATCGCCGAGGTCGACGCGACGGTCGTCACGCGGCTCCTGGATGCGGGCGCGACGCTGCTCGGCAAGGCGCACTGCGAGAATCTCTGCCTCTCGGGCGGCAGCCACACGAACACGCGCGGTCCCGTGCACAACCCGCGCCGGCACGGCCACTCCGCGGGCGGATCGTCGTCGGGCTCGGCCGCGGTCGTCGCGGCGGGCGACGTCGAGCTCGCGATCGGCGGCGATCAGGGCGGGTCGATCCGGGTGCCCGCAGCGCTGTGCGGCGTGGTCGGCATGAAGCCCACCTGGGGGCTCGTGCCCTACACGGGGATCGCGCCGATCGAGCCCAGCCTCGATCACACGGGCCCGATCACCGCGAACGTGCGCGACAACGCGCGTATGCTCGCGGCGATCGCGGGTCCCGACGGTATCGACGTGCGCTCGGCGGGCGCGGCCGCGGGCGACTACCTCTCCGCGCTCGAGCGCGGTGTCGACGG
Source organism: uncultured delta proteobacterium (assembly GCA_963832165.1). GTDB lineage: Bacteria > Myxococcota_A > UBA9160 > UBA9160 > SMWR01 > JAHEJV01. The sequence goes on from CAWHTE010000001.1 coordinate 172,200, forward strand.
GCTGCGCGTGGCCGTGATCGCCGAGGGCTTCACGGCGCCGGGCATGCAGGCGCCCGTGGCGCAGTCGGTGCGCGCGGCGGCGGATCGCCTCGCGAAGCTCGGCGCGCACGTGGACGAGGTCTCGATCCCCGAGCACGCGAAGGCGAATGCGCTCACGTTCCCGCTGCTCGTGCAGGGCATGTACCGCACGGTGCTATGCGAAGGCGGGCAGGGCAGCGGACGCCCCGACGTCTACCTGCCCGACTTCTACGACCGGATGGCGCGCTGGCGCGAGCACGCGCACGAGTTCACGCCGCTGCTCAAGCTCATGGCGCTCGTCGGCGCGCACGTCGAGCGCAGCGCCGGCACGCGCTACTACGGGCTCGCCGCGAACCAGGCACGGCGCCTGCGCGCGTGCTACGACCGCGCGCTCGCGGACGCAGACGTGCTGCTCATGCCGACGTGTCCCGTGGTCGCGCCGCGGCTGCCGGCCGCGAGCGCATCGATCGCGGAGCAGTTCGTGGCCGCCTCGCAGGCGACGCCGAACACGATGCCCTTCGACGCCACGCACCATCCCGCGATCAGCGTGCCGTGCGGCGAGGTTGACGGGCTGCCCGTGGGCATGATGCTCGTCGGCCGCCACTTCGACGAGGCGACGCTCTACCGCGGCGCGTACGCGTTCGAGCAGGCGTGAATCAGAACAGCACGACCGGGTCGTAGCGCGGCAGCGTCTGGATCCGGATCTCCGGATGGTCGATCCCCTTCTGCTGCAGGAAGGCGAGCAGCTGGTCGCTTCCGGGCGACAGGATGCTCTCTGCGCGCAGCGCCCCGCGGAACGGGCCCTCGATCGGAGCGGTCAGGCTGTCCCAGTGGATCGGAATCACGCGCGTGGGATGCGTGCGCCCGACCGTCTTCGGGTCGGTCTCGCGGGTGACCCGGCCGACCGTCTCGCGCCAGTAGGTCTCGCGATAGGCGTCGGTCTGCGAGCCCAGCCCGCCGACGCCCAGGAACACCGCGTCCGCGGCATATCCCTCGAGCGCGGCCTCGAGATAGCCCGCGCTACCGACCACGAGCCACGAACCCTTCGGATGCGCGACGTGCAGCACCCACGCCACGCCGACCTTGTACGCAAACGCGTTCGCGGGCGGCACGAGCGGCTCGGTGATGTCGGGATCGCCGAGCGCGCGCTCGCGGACGCGCGGGTCGGGGAACTCGAAGTGGCGAGCCGCGATCGGCGTGATCAGGAACTTCCCGACCAGGATCAGCTCGCGATCGCGCACGACGCGGATCTGGCGCTCGGAAAGGCCCCAGCCGCGCGCGATGTTTGCGGTGGACTCGGAGCCCAGCAGCAAGGCGCCCGTGCGGCGCGCGACCTCGGGCGCGTCCATCGCGTGGTCGTAGTGCGAGTGCACGGGGAACACCGCGGCGAGCTGCGCGACCTCGTTGCGCGCGAGCCCGCGCTCGATCGCGTCGACGTCGGGCGCGATCGTGCCGAAGAGCAGCGAGAGCGGCCCCGGGCGCGAGAACCAGCCGTCGGTCATCCAGGTGGTCTCGCCGTCGGAGAACACGAGCGTGGTCGTGCCCGTCCAGCGCACCGTCACCGATCCGGCGGGGATCGACGCGCTCGCGGGCATCGCCCAGTCCGGATCCACGGGCGGCGGGTCGTAGGTCTCGAGCAGGTAGAACGCGGCGGCGCCGACCGCCGCGAGCAGTACGGCGAGCGGGATCGCGGCGCGCCGCAGCCACGGACGCGAAGCGCTCACTGCGCGCGCTCGCCCACGAGCAGGCGCACGGGGAAGTCGACGCGGTCGGTCGCGACGGCGAAGCCGTGCTCGCCGAGCCACGCGGGCGCGTCGCGGCGGTGCCATTCGGCGGCGAACGGCTCGTGGATCGCGCGCGCGAGGATGCGGAAGTAGGCCGCAAGCGGACCGTGGCGCGCGACGAGCCGCAACGCGCCGAGCTGATACTGCTCGGCGGCGGGCTCCACGATCGCGAGCCGCCCGCGCGGTCGCAGGATGCGCGCGAACTCCGCGATCGCCTGCTCGGCGGCGCGCGGCGGCAGCTCGTGGAACACGAAGCAGCATGCGATGCCGTCGAAGCGGCCCGCGCCGAAGCCGGTCTGCTCGGCGATCCCCTGCACGAAGTGCGCGCGCGGAACCCGCGCGTCGGCGCAGCGCAGGAGATACGGCGACGGATCGAGCCCCCAGACCTCCTCGATGCCCTGCGCCACGAGCACCTCGGTGGACGCGCCGCCACCGCAGCCGACGTCGAGCACGCTGCGGCAATCCGCGAGCGCGCGCGCCATCGCAGCGCGCGCCGGGCGCATCCGGCCCAGCATCGCGAGATCGAATCCGGTCGAGTAGCCGCGCGTGAGCCGATTGGAGTAGTTCCCGTTCGGGATGTTGTGGAACTCCTGGAGCACATAGCGCGGGATCTCCGCCGAAAGCGTCAGATTCGCGGGCAGCTCGACGCGCGCGCGGCGCCCGCCGAGCGCGTGACGCACGAGTCGCCACGCACCGCGCACGCCCTTTGCCTCGCGATCAGCCCACGCGTCCGGGAGCTCGATCTCGGACCAGCGCAACGGCACCGGATCGCGATGGCTCTCCATGCGGCGGGTCGCGTCGGTCAGGGGAGCCGGATCACCGCGACCAGCGCGAGCACGTTGCCGACGAGTGCTGTGCCGTACAAGAGCGGCGCCACGACCACGTCGCGCGAGAGCCCGCCCATGTCGAGCGAGAGGTGGCGCACGTGGTGCGCTCCCTTCCACATCGGCAGCGCGATCAGCCCGAACAGCACGACGCGCCCGATCAGGTTGCCGCCGAGCGCGAGTGCGCGGTCGTAGGCGAGCGCGTCCGCGGGGACGATCCCGAGCGGAATCGCGAGGCCCACGATCGCGAGGTAGGCCGTGAGCAGCATCGTGCCGATCATGATCCCCTGGCCGAACAGCAGCCAGATCACGGGCTCGAGCTTGAGCAGCAGGTGGCGCATCAGAAGATCACCCCGGCCATGATCAGGGCGAGTCCGCCCGACACGGCGATCCACGCCGCGTAGAGCCCCGCGTGCAGGATCGGGCGCGGCGGCGGCTTCACGGGCCCGATCTTGGCCGGCTGTGCCTTCGGGAACAGCGCGAAGAAGCGCACGCCCACGAAGATCACCGCGGCGAGGCAGACCGCGTGCAACGCGATCAGCCCCGGCTGCGCATACTCGGCCTGGAACGCCGCCCACGCGGTCGGACCGCTGCCGAGCATCCACACCGCGCGCAGCGCGCCGAAGCCGCATAGCAGGTAGAGGATTCCCGTCATGCCGAACAGCGTGTAGCTGAAGTAGCGCCCGTGCGTCGGGTACTGCGCGGGCATCATCGGCGGCGCCGTGCGCGTGCGCCCGGGCCGGTGGGGCGCCATCGCGTCGGGGTGGGCCGGTCGCGCCATGGCTACTTCCCTCCCTTGTGGTCTTCGCTCGATCGCGGCACGACGAAGCTGGTCGCCCAGTCGATCACCGCATTGATCTTGCTCTGGTTCACCGCGGCAGCGGGGTCGACGTTCTTGGGGCACACCTCGCTGCACTCGTTCGCGTACGAGCACGCGAATACGGTGCCCTCGCCGCGGAAGATCTCGTTGCGCTCGCGCTGTCCCTCGTCGCGCGAGTCCATGTTGTAGCGGTGGCCGAGCGCGATCGCGGCCGGCCCGATGAAGTCGGGCTCGTTGCCGACCACGGGGCAGGCCGAATAGCAGAGCATGCAGTTGATGCACATGCTGAACTGCTTGAAGTGCTCGAGCTCTTCGGGCGACTGGCGGTAGGTGCCCTCTTCGACCGCGCGCTCCTTGGCCACCATGATCCAGGGCTTCACGGACTTGAGCTTCTCCATGAAGCCGTCCATTTCGACCACGAGATCGCGCACGACCGGGAAGTTCGCGAGCGGCGTCACCTCGACCTTGTCGCCGTAGTCGGAGAGCGGATCCTTGCAGGTGAGCGACGGCTCGCCGTTGACCATCATCCCGCAGCTGCCGCACACCGCCATCCGGCACGACCAGCGGTGCGAGAGCGAGCCGTCGAGCTCGTCTTTGATGTAGTTGAGCGCGTCGAGGACCTTCCAGTCCGGCTGGACGGGCACCTCGTAGGTCTGCTGGCGCGGCGCCTGATCCCTGTCCGGGTCGAAGCGCGTGACGACGAACGTCTTCTTCTGTTCACTCATCGCTTGTTTGACTATCCACCTTTCCGATCTTCGCTCGCCTTCGGCTCGCTGCGCGCGCCCTTCGGGCGCTTGCCCTAATACTTCCGCTCTTCCGGCACCCATTTGCCGAGCTTCACTTCCTTCTTGCCGAGCCGCGGGCCTGCGGGTCCGTAGTAGGCGAGCGTGTGGTAGAGGAAGTTGTTGTCGTCGCGCTTCGGCGCGTCGCGCCGCGTGTGGGCGCCGCGCGACTCGCGGCGATGCGCGGCCGACACCGCGAGCGACTCCGCCACCTCGAGCATGTTGTCGAGCTCGAGCGCCGCGACGATCTCGGTGTTGAACACCGCGCTCGAGTCCTCGAGTCGCACGTCGCTCATGCGCTGCTTGAGCTGGGCCACCGTGCGCACCGTATCGTCCATCGACGCCTGCTCGCGGTACACGCCGCAGCCGCTCTCCATCGTCTGGTTGAGCTCGCGGCGCAGCTGCGAGAGCCGCTCGCTGCCGCGCTGCGTGGCGCGCGCGGCTTCGAGTCGTCCCGACTCTTCTTCCGCGGCGCTCTGCGCGATCGCATCGTTGCCCGCGTCGGTACCCGCCACGTACTGCACCGCGACGCGGCCGGCGCGCGCGCCGAACACGAGACACTCGGTGAGCGAGTTCGAGCCGAGCCGGTTGGCGCCGTTCAGCGACACGCACGCGGTCTCGCCGGCCGCGTAGAGGCCGGGGATCGACGTGGCGCCGTCGATGTCGGTGTCGACGCCGCCCATCATGTAGTGCACGACCGGGCGGATCGGGATCGGCTCGTAGACGGGATCGACCCCGCCGTAGACCTTCGAGAGCTCGCGCACCATCGGCAGGCGCTTGTCGATGATCTCCTGGCCGAGATGCGTGAGATCGAGGTGGACGTAGTCGCCGTAGATTCCCTTGAACCCGCGCCCCGCCTCGATCTCCTGCACGATCGCGCGCGAGATCATGTCGCGCGGTCCGAGCTCCGCCTTGCTGCCCACGCCGTAGTCGCGCGTGACGAGAAAGCGCTCGCCCTGCGAATTCTTCACGTGGCCGCCCTCGCCGCGCGTGGCCTCGGTGATCAGGATGCCCGTGCCCGGCAGTCCGGTGGGGTGGTACTGCACGAACTCCATGTCCTTGAGCGCCACGCCCTCGCGATAGGCGAGCGCCATGCCGTCGCCGGTCTTGATGTTGCCGTTGGTCGTGAACGGAAAGATCTTGCCCGCGCCACCGGTCGCGAGGATCACCGCGCGGCCCAGGATCGCGCGCACGGCGCCGGTGCGGATGTCGAGCGCGGCCACGCCGCGGCACGCGCCGCCGTCGACGATGAGCTTGGTGACGAAGTGCTCGTCGTAGCGCACGATGCGGTCGAAGCGCAGCGAGTGCTGGAACAGCGCGTGCAGCATGTGGAAGCCGACCTTGTCGGTGGCGTACCAGGTGCGCTTCGTGCTCATGCCGCCGAACGCGCGCGTGGCGACCGTGCCGTCCTCGTTGCGGCTCCACGGGCAGCCCCAGTGCTCGAGCCGGATCAGCTCCTTGGGCGCCTCCTCCACGAAGTACTGGATCACATCCTGATCGCCGAGGAAGTCGGAGCCCTTCACGGTGTCGAAGCCGTGCATCTCGAAGTTGTCGTCGTCGCGCGCGACCGCCGCGGCGCCGCCCTCCGCCGAGACGGTGTGGCTCCGCATCGGATAGACCTTCGAGACCATGGCGACGGACGCGCTCGGGGAGGCCTCGACCGCCGCGATGGCCGCGCGAATGCCCGCGCAGCCGCCGCCGACGATCACGATGTCGTGACGGAAGATCTCGATCACCTACGGAACCTCGGGAGATGTGGGGAAGCGCGGCCCCGCAGGCTCCGCGGGGCGGCGAAGGGGCAGACGGTAGTCAATCAGGCCGGCTCCTGCTGCGACAGGCAGTGGATCGCCCCGAGGCCCAGGACGAGCGTCCGGCACGGGATGCCGATCACTTCGCGCCCGGGCAGCACGTCGCGCAACACCGCGAGCGCGCGCGCGTCCGAGGCGGCCCCGAACGTGGGCACGAGTGCGACCCCGTTTGCGAGGTAGAAATTCGCGTAGCTCGCGGGACAGGCTTCGCCGCCGACGCGATGGATCGGCGGCATCGGCAGATCGTGCACCGCGAGGCCCGCGGCGACGAGGCGCCGCCGGTTCTCTGCGAGGATCGGCTCGTCGGGGCCCGCATCCGCGCTCGCCGCGACCACGACTCCGGGCGCGACGAAGCGCGCACAGTCGTCGATGTGTCCATCGGTGTCGTCGGCCGAGATTCCCTCGCCGAGCCAGATCACGCGCCGCCCGCCGAGCCACTGCCCGAGGCGCTGCTCCATGTGCGCGCGCGTGCGCGGTGCCGCTTCGCGGTTCGGATTGAGCAGGCACGACTCGGTGGTCAGGATCACGCCTGCGCCGTCGCCGTCGATCGAGCCGCCCTCGAGCACGAAGGACAGCTCTTCACGCGGGAGTCCCGCGAGCTCCGCGATCGCCGAGCCGATGCCGTCGTCGAGATCCCACGGCGGATACTTGCCGCCCCACGCGTTGAAGCCGAACGCGAGCGCGCAGCGCATGCCGGAGTCGTCTTCGACGAAGATCGGGCCCGTATCGCGCAGCCATGAATCGTTGGTGGGGATGCGGTGGAAGCGGATCCCGCGATCGGGGTCGACGCCCGCGGACGCGAGCAACTTTCGTGCGGCCTCCTCCATCGCCTCGTCGCCGACCAGGAGCTCCACGATCTCGCGGCCCTGCAGCGCGCGCACGATCTCGGTGTACTCGGCCTGCGCCTCGGCGAGATGCCCCGGCCACGTGGTCGGCGCGTGCGGCCACGCGAGCCAGGTCGCGCGGTGGGGCTCCCACTCGGCAGGCCATCTCACGATCGACTAATCCCGGATGCGCTTCGTGATCTCGGCGTATGCGTCGATCCGCCGGTCGCGCAGGAACGGCCAGTTGCGGCGCACCGCTTCGATCGCGCCGAGATCGCAGTCGACGAGCAGCGTCTCCTCGCGGTCCGACGCCGCGCGCGCGATCACGCGCCCGAACGGGTCGGCCACGAACGACTGACCCCAGAAGCGGATGCCGTCCTCGAGCCCGACGCGGTTGGTCGCCGCCACGAACACGCCGTTTGCGATCGCGTGCCCGCGCTGCACCGTCTCCCAGGCGTCGTGCTGTGCGGTGTCGGTGGCGGAGCCCTCGTCGAACTGCCAGCCGATCGCGGTCGGGTAGAACAGGATCTGCGCGCCGGCGAGCGCGGTGAGGCGCGCCGCTTCGGGGAACCACTGGTCCCAACACACGAGCGTGCCGATCGTCGCGGGCCGCATCGCGAACGCGCGGAAGCCGGTGTCGCCGGGCGCGAAGTAGAACTTCTCGTAGTAGAGCGGATCGTCCGGGATGTGCATCTTGCGATACATCCCGAGCGGTGCGGCCATCGGCGTCGAGCATGACCGCGGTGTTGTGGTAGACGCCCTCGGCGCGGCGCTCGAACAGCGACGCGATGATTGCGATTTCGCGCTCCGCGGCGAGCTTCGCGAGCGCCTCGGTGCTCTCGCCCGGGATCGGCTCGGCCAGGTCGAACTTCTGCGTGTCCTCGCTCTGGCAGAAATACCGGGAGCGGAACAGCTCGGGCAGGCACGCGATGCGCGCGCCCTGCTGTGCCGCGGCGTCGATCTTCTCGAGCGCGCGCGCGAGGTTCGCAGCCGGGTCTTCCTCCACCCGCATCTGGATCAGCGCGATCTTCACGCCCGCCATTCGGGTTGCGTAGGCCAGCGGGAAGGGGGAGGCAAGACCTTTGCCAGGCCCTGTGACCGGATCCGTCACGCGCCCGCCCGATACCCCCCGACATGGAAACCATCCGATCGTTCGCAAAAGGGGTGTTCGAGGCCGCCTGCGTGGTGGCGCTGTTCCTCGTGGGAGGGCTCGCCTTCGCGGCCGTGCTCGGCGGCGGTGCGCTGCCTGCGGGCAGCTCTGCGCTCTACCTTCCCCCCGACATGGAACCGCAATCGCCCGCGGACGCGCCGCGCGTGTGGCTCGTCGACGGCTACAACGTGCTGAATGTCGGCCTGCTCGCGGGCCGCGTGCGCGAGGGCTGGTGGACCGGGCCGTTCCGGGACGAGCTGCTCGGACGCGCGGATGGCTTCGAGCTGGAAGACGCGGAGGTCTGGGTGGTCTTCGACGGCGCAACCCCACCCGATTCCGAGCGCGCCGGACGGGCGCGCTCCGTGTTCGCGCCGAGCGCCGACGAATGGCTGCTCGCGCGGATCCGCGAGCGCGATCCCGCGCAGGTCGCGCTCGTCACGGCCGACCGCCGCCTCGCCGCGCGCGCGCGCAGCCGCGGAGTCGAGGTCGTCGCGCCCGCGGCGTTCCTCGCGCGCTGCCGCGCGCTGAGTTGAGCGGTGACCCGCCCGGCGCTCGGCGCCGAGCGGGTCACCGGGAATTCGCCTAGCGGCGGCCCTTGGACTCCGCCTCGTTCACGCGCAGAGACCGACCGCCGACATCACGGCCGTCGAGCGCAGCGATCGCGGTGTCCGCGCTCGCCGTATCCATTTCGACGAAGCCGAAGCCGCGTGAGCGGCCCGACTCGCGGTCCATGACCACCGAGGCCGAAGTCACCTCGCCGTGCGTTGTGAACAGCTGGCGCAGGTCCGCGTCGGTGGTGGTGAAGGGAAGGTTTCCAACATAGATCTTCTTCAAGAGAGAACTCCTGGGTTCGAGCGTCGCTCGAATCGCATTGATGAGCCGTCGTGCGGGCCGTGGGGCCTCAGTTCTTGTCGCTGCGGCTCCGCGCCGCGCGTCGGCAGGTTGGCCACGGGAGCTCCATGCTCGCGTGGCTGTTTCAAACGAACGCTGCCGACCTTCAGACTGAGACGAAACTCGGAGTGGAGTACCGGGCTGGCTTGCTTGAGACGCGCGTAGAGTACAACACTTCCCGTACAAGCGCTGACGGGGTGGATCAGCGACACTCGACACGTGGCCGCTTCTTCTGCTGTTCGGGTGTTTCTGAGCTTCGATGTCGACCACGACGCGGATCTCGGTGATCGACTGTCCGAGCAATCGCGGCGAGGTGGATTCTCGGTTGCGTCGCGCTCGGAACGCGGAGCGATGACGGATCGCTGGCACGCAGGCGTGCGACGCCGAATGCGCGATGCCGACGAGATCATCGTGATCTGTGGCGAGCACACCGGCGCATCCGATCGCGTGAGCGCGGAGATGCGCATCGCGCAGGAAGAGCAGAAGCCCTACCTCCTGCTCTGGGGGCGTCCCGAGCGGATGTGCTCGATGCCGCTCGGGGTCAAGCGGACGGCGTGCATGTACCGCTGGACCCGCGAGAGTTTGATGATGCTCGTGGCACAGACGCTCCGCGACGCACAGCCGCTCGTGATCCCGGAGAATTGCAAGCGCCCGTACGGCTGAGGTGGCATCACGGTCGGCCGATCTGCCCGCGGAGCAGCTCGGAGACCGTCACGCACTCGAGCCCGCGCTTGCGCAGGGCCGAGAGGATCTGCGGCAGCGCTTCCACGCACGCATCCCGTCGGGCCCCCGGCAGATCGTGTCCGTCGTGCATCACCACGATGTCGCCGGGGCGGATCCGGCGCAGCACGCGCGCGGCGACCACCGCGGGATCGGCCCCGATGCGGTCGCGGCTGTGCAGTGACCAGGCCACGACCGCGAGCCGCTTCTCGCGTGCCGCGACCGCAAACGGCGGGCTCTTCACGCCGAACGGCGCGCGATAGAGCGGCGGCGCGCCATTTCCCGCAATCGCCGCGATGGCGCGCTCGCCGCGCTCGATCTCTGCGAGCTGCTTCCCGACCAGGGCGAAGCCGCCCCAGCGCGAATGCCCGAACGTGTGATTGCCGAGCTCGTGGCCCTCGGCGACCGCGCGCCGTGCGATCTCGGGATGCGCCTCGAGCGCACGGCCGATCGAGAAGAAGGTCGCGCGCGCGCCGTGCTTCGCGAGCGCGTCGAGCACGGCCGGCGTCACCTCGGGATCCGGCCCGTCGTCGAAGGTCAGCGCGACGCGTTTGCCGTCGCGCGGGCCGTGGCGCCAGGTCGGATAGAGCACGCTCGAGTCCGGCCGCATCATGCCGTCCATGAACAGCGCGAGAAAGAGCGCGGGCAGTCCGAGCGTCGCCGCCGACACCCCGAACACGAGAGCCGCGCCCGCGGTGGTCGCCGCCCAGGCGAGCAGGAGCAATCGCGCGCGAGAGAACGAGAACATCGACCCGAGATCCACGACTGTTTTCGCTGTCAGGTCCGGTCTCCGGGCCAGAAGTCGAAGAAGTTGAACCACTGATACGGCGCGCTCATGCAAGTCTTCTCGAGCGCGTGCGCATAGCGCTGAGCGAGCTCTTCGGCGTACTTGCGGCGGTCGCTGCGCGGGACCACGCCGGCCGGCGCGAACGGCACCGCGCTCGCGCGGTAGCGCCCCGGGCCGGTGCGCACGCAGCCGGTCAGGATGATGGGGCAGCCGATCACGGCGTGGAGCAGGAACGGACCGAGCGGGAAGCGCGCGCGACGGCCGAGGAACGTCGCCGGTACCGAGCGCTCCCCCTCGGTTTCCCAGACGCGGTCGCACATCATCGCCACGTGCTCACCGCGCGCGAGCGCGGCCTTCATGTCGAACACGGGGCGGATCGAGCCCGGCTCGAACGGGATCATGCGCAGCTTCAAACCCGGGTGGAGCCGCTCGAAGAATTCGTTGATGCGCTCCGCGTTGGCCATGAAGATCAACACGTTGATCGTGACGCCGGTCTGCTCCGCCACCGAGCGCAGGAGATCGCTGCTGCCGAGATGGGAGCCGAGCAGGATCGCACCGCGCCCCTGCTGAGCGAGCTCGAGCAGGATCTCGGTGCCGTCGTAATCGACCTGGATGATTTCGGTGTCGCCGCTCCAGACGATCATGCGGTCGACGCATCTGCTCGGCGAACTCGTGCAGGTGGCGGAAGGCGTGGCGCGAGGTGGGCGGCTCGCCGAGCGCTGCGCGGCCGCCGGGTGCGGCCCACAGCGTGCGCAGGTAGTCGAGCGATGCGCGGCGCACCCCGCGTCCGGTCGTGAAGAAGTACGCGACGACGGGCGTGAGGAAGGCGATCGTCGCGCGTCGACCGAAGGTCCGATAGACCCAGCGGATGAAGCGCAGCGCGCCCATCGAGCCGCGCTCCGCGATGCCCGACCACTTGGGCCGGTTCCTGCGCTCCTGCGGCGGAGCGATCGCGCCCACGCCGCTCGCGGTCTCCGTGCTGTTTGCGATCGGCTCGCTCATCCGGCGCAGGCTCCCGATCCCTCGGAGATTACTCCGCTTCCTCGATCAGGCGCAGGATGCGCGCGGCGTTCTCCTCCGCGGCGCGCCCGCTGATGTCGACCACCTGCCAGCCGTGCTCGCGGTACAGGCGGCGCGCGCGGCGTACCTCCTCGATCAGCGCCTCCGGATCGGCGTAGGTGGAGTAGGGCGGCGCGCCGAGCGCGCGCACGCGCGCCTGGCGGATCGTGAGCAGGATCGACGGATCGATCGTGAGCGCGAACACCTTCTTCGGATCGAGCTCGAGCAGCGCGCGCGGCGGCTCGATGCCCGGCACGATCGGCACGTTGCCGGTCTTGTAGCCGCGCTGGGCCAGGTACATCGAGAGCGGCGTCTTCGAGGTGCGCGACACGCCCGTGAGCACGAGATCGGCGCGCGACAGCGTGTGCAGGTTCGCGCCGTCGTCGTGGCGCACCGCGAACTCGACCGCCTCGATGCGCTTGAAGTAGTCGTCCGAGAAGCCGTGCAACAGGCCCGGCTCGGAGCGCGGCTCGGCTTTCACGTGCTCGGCGATCTTCGCGATCATGCCGCCGAGCACGTCGAGCGTGGGGACGCCGCGCACGGCGGCCTCCTCGAGCAGTCCCTGCGCGACGCGGCGGTCGACCAGCGTGAACAGCACGAGCGCGCCGACGCGCTCTGCCTCCGCGACGACGCGCCGCGCGAGCGACGGCTGCCGGATCCCGCCAAAGCGGCGCAGCTTGCACTCGACCTGGAACTGCGCGAGCGCGGCCCTCGCCACCGCGGCGCCCGTGTCACCGGTGCCGTCCGAAACGATGAAGATCGGCCGCGACACCGCCAGCGGCTTGTTGTCTTCGCTCACGCTGGGAGCTTGCCGACTCCCGACCCCGAAGTCGATCGATTAGATTTCCCGCCGCAAGCGGTCCCCCGCGCGCAGCGAGGCGGAGCCGAGCGGAGTCCAAAAGGCGTGCCGTACGATCCCGCAACGATCGAAGCGAAGTGGCAGGCCTGGTGGCGAGAGAACGAGGTCTTCCGCAGCCAGCTCGACCCGAGCAAGCCCAAGTTCTACGTGCTCGACATGTTCCCGTACCCGTCGGGCGCCGGGCTGCACGTGGGGCATCCCAAGGGCTACATCGCCACCGACGTCGTGTCGCGCTACAAGCGCATGCGCGGCTTCAACGTGCTGCATCCGATGGGCTGGGACGCGTTCGGTCTGCCGGCCGAGCAGTACGCGATCGAGACCGGCACCCACCCGCGCGAGACCACCGCGAAGAACATCGCGACGTTCAAGCGCCAGCTCCAATCGCTCGGCCTCGACTACGACTGGTCGCGCGAGATCGACACCACCGATCCGGGCTACGTCAAATGGACGCAGTGGATCTTCAGACGCCTCTACGAGATGGGCCTCGCCTATCTCGCCGAGGTGCCCGTGAACTGGTGTCCCGCGCTCGGAACCGTGCTCGCGAACGAAGAGGTGATCGACGGCAAGAGCGAGCGCGGCGGACACCCCGTGGTGCGCGTGCCGATGCGGCAGTGGATGCTCCGGATCACCGCCTACGCCGACCGCCTGATCGAGGATCTCGATCTCATCGACTGGCCCGAGTCGATCAAGAAGATGCAGCGCGACTGGGTGGGGCGGTCGGTGGGCGCGCGGATCGAGTTCGACGTGGAGGGCTCCTCGAAGAAGATCGAGGTGTTCACGACGCGGCCCGACACGCTGTTCGGCGCCACCTATCTCGTGCTCGCGCCCGAGCACCCGCTCGTCGCCGAGCTCACGGCGCCGGACCGGCGCAGCGCCGTCTCGACCTACGCCGTGCAGGCCGCGCGCCGAAGCGAGCGCACGCGGATCGCGGGCGGTCGCGGAGAAGACGGGCGCGGCGATCGGTGCCCACGCGCTCCACCCCGTGACCGGGGCACGGATCCCGATCTGGGTCGCCGACTACGTGCTCGCGAGCTACGGCACCGGCGCGATCATGGCCGTGCCCGGCCACGACACGCGCGACTGGGAGTTCGCGCGCGCGATGGACCTGCCGATCGTCGAGGTGGTCGCGGGCGGCGACGTCGCCGCGGCCGCGTACGAAGGCGACGGCACGAACATCAATTCGGATTTCCTGAACGGCCTCGCGACGGAGCCCGCCAAGGAGCGCATGTGCGCGTGGCTCGAAGAGCACGGCCGCGGCCAGCGCGCGGTGAGCTACAAGCTGCGCGATTGGCTGTTCTCGCGGCAGCGCTACTGGGGCGAGCCGCTTCCGGTCGTGCACCGCAAGGACGGCAGCACGGCGCTCGTGCCCGAGTCGGCGCTGCCGGTGCTCCTGCCCGAGCTCGACGACTTCCAGCCGTCGGGAGAATTCGAGACGCCGCTCGCGCGCACCAAGGATTGGATCGAGACGCGCGACCCCGAGACCGGCGAGCCCGCGCGCCGCGACGCCAACACGATGCCGCAGTGGGCCGGCAGCTGTTGGTACTACCTGCGCTTCTGCGATCCCCGCAACGACACGGCGCCGTTCTCGCCCGAGGCCGAGCGCTACTGGATGCCCGTCGATCTCTACGTGGGCGGCGCCGAGCACGCCGTGCTGCATCTCCTTTATGCGCGCTTTTGGCACAAAGTGCTCTACGACCTCGGCCTCGTGCACACGCTGGAGCCGTTCCAGAAGCTGCTCAATCCGGGCATGGTGCTCGGCTACAGCTACCGCTTCTACGACGACGATCCGAGCGACCAGCGCGCAAAGCGCGCGATCCATCCCGCGTCGGCGGTCGTGCTCGACGGGGAAACTCCGCGCCACGCCGAGACCGGCGTAGAGCTCAAGGAGCGCTGGCTGAACGCCCCCGAGGTGCGCTGGATCGACGAACAGCCCTACCACCCGACCGCCGACGTGCTGCTCGAGACCGTGACCGAGAAGATGTCGAAGAGCCGCGGCAACGTGGTGAATCCAGACGAGGTGATCGCGCGCTTCGGGACCGACGCCATGCGGCTCTACGAGATGTTCATGGGGCCGATCGAGAAGGGCGCGCCGTGGTCGGATGAGGCGATCCCGGGCCTGCACCGCTTTCTACAACGCTCCCATCGCCTGATCACGGGAGACGATGGGGGCGGCGAGCTCGCGCCCGGCGAAGGCAGCGACGATCAGGCGCGGCTGCTCGCGGAGACGATCGCGGGCGTCACGGACGACGTCGAGCACATGCGCTTCAACACCGCGATCTCGAAGCTCATGGTGTTCGTGCGCGACATCGCGCGCGACGCCGCGCTGCCGCGCGAGGGGGCGGACGCGTTCGTGCGCCTGCTGGGTCCGTTCGCGCCGCACCTCGCCGAGGAGCTCTGGCGCCAGCTCGGCCACACCACTTCGGTCGCGCTCGCGGCCTGGCCCGAGGCCGACCCGGCCCGGCTCGTGCGCGCCGTGGTCCGGCTCGCCGTGCAGGTGAACGGCAAGCGCCGCGACGAGATCGAGGTGCCAGCCGACGCCGACGAGCCCGCAATCCGAGCCGCCGCCCTGGCATCTGAGAATGTGCAGCGGCACCTGAACGGGCGATCGCCGAAAAAGGTGATCGTGGTCCCGGGGCGCCTCGTGAACGTGGTCGGCTGAAGTCCAGCGGCCTCCGCTGGTTTTCGGACCACGTCCGGCGATTTTCGTCCCCGCGGGTCTGTAATTCTTCCACGATCGGCCGATCTAAAGGGTGAGCGGCTGGCGATGGCATCGCCCATGCAGGGATGTCTCGTAGAAGGAGCTAATCGTGGCCCGGAACACTGCTGAAGCGGAAGAGGCCCCCAAAGTTGGAGAAGTGGAAGGGGCAAAACTGGACCCGATCAGGGTGGTGAAGCGCTCGCTGACCCGCCCGGACGGCTCCACCGTGGTCGTCGAGGTGCCGGTCTACCCGCCGTTCCGTCTCGCGGAGCGGCCCACGAGCCGGAAGCCCCCCGCACGGATGCGGTCTGCACCGTCGCTCAAGCGCAAGCGCACGAGCTCGGGGCAGAAGCAGAGCGAAGCCTCGGAGGACTGAGCCCGGCTAGAGGGCGAGGTCGACGAGCATCGCCAGGAACAGCGCGAACAGGTAGACGAGCGACACGCCGAACGTGCGCCGCGCTGCCGCGTCGCTGCGCTCCCGCAGCACGCGCACGACGTGCCAGAGGAACCAGGCGTCGAGCGCGATCGCGCAGGCCAGGTAGAACGGTCCGAGCAGGCCCAGCGGCGTCGGTGCGAGCGTGAACGGCACCAGCGCGATCGCGTAGAGAAGCATGCGCCGGCGCGTGGGCTGATCGCCGATCACGTTCGGGAGCATGGGAATGCCCGCTTTCGCGTAGTCGTCCTTGCGGAACAGCGCGATCGCCCAGACGTGCGGCGGCTGCCAGAAGAAGATGATCGCGAACAGGAGCCAACCCGCGGCGCCGACGTGCCCGTTCGCGGCCGCGTCGGCGATCAGCGGCGCCGCTGCGCCGGCCGCGCCGCCGATCACCGCGTTCCACGACGAGCGCGGCTTGAGCCACACCGTGTACACGAACACGTAGAACAGGATGCTCGCAACGCCGAGCGCAGCCGCGAGTGGCCCCGCCACGACCTGGAGCAGGAGCGCCGACACGATCGCGAGCGCGAGGCCGAACGCGAGCGCGGGCGCCGGCGAGATCTCGTGCGCCGGAAGCGGGCGCGTGCGCGTGCGCTCCATCAGCGCGTCGCGGTCGCGCTCGATGTAGCAGTTGAAGGTGTTCGCGGCGGCCGCAGCAAGCGCGATCCCGAGCAGGGTCGCGGCCACGAACGACGGCGCGGGCCAGCCGCCCGCTGCCATCCCCATCGCGGGCAGCCCCGTGAAGATCACGAGCAGGAGGATGCGCGGCTTGGTCAGCGCGACGTAGCCGCGGACACTCCCCGCCGTCTGGCGCGCAGCGACGCGGAGCCGAGCGGAGATCGGTGACGGGAGGGCTGCCTGGGCCATGGCGGGTCGGGGCAGGGGGTAGCACTTGACCCCGTGGCGGTCGACCGAGCCCGCCCCGTCGTCCGGGTATCTTGCGCGCGGTGCCGGTCACCGACCTCGCGCTGGTGCTCCTGTCCGCGTTCCTGCACGCGGTCTGGAGCGTCTCGATCAAGCAGAGCGGCGACCCGCTCTGCTTCAACCTGCTCCAGGTCTGGATCGCGGCGTGCGGCATGGCCTTCGTGCTGCCGTGGATCCCGTGGCACGCGATCCCCTTGCAGGTCTGGGTGCTCGTGATGCTGACCGGGCCCACGCACGCGATCTATCTCTATTGGATGAGCCGCGCGTACGAGCACGGCGACCTCACGCTCGTGTATCCGATCGCGCGCTCGACGCCGGCGTTCCTGCCGCTCGTGGCGGTGCCGCTGTTCGGCGAGGTGCTCCATCCCATCGGCGGGCTGGGCATCGCGGTGGTGGTGATGGGGATCTGGCTCGTGCACCTGGGCCCCGGGTTCGATCGCCCGCGCCTGGTCGGCACGGCGACGCGCTTCGCGCTTCTCACGCTGCTCACGACGGTCGTCTACTCGCTGATCGACAAGGCCGCGATGGCGCAGCTGGCGGCGGGCGCGTGGCCGAGCCTGCTGCCGCGCGCGATCGCCTACTCGGTACTGCTCCAGCTCGCCCACGCGATCGCGTTCACGCCGCTGTTCTTCCGCGCGCGCGATCTCGCCGCGCTGCGCGTGGCCGCGCGCGAGCAGTTCGCGCGCGCAGGCGCCGCGGCGTTGGTCTCGTTCGCGGGATATGCGCTGATCCTGCGCGCGTTCGAGACCTCGCTCGCGAGCTACGTGGTCGCGGTGCGCCAGTCGAGCGTGCTGTTCGCGGTGGTGCTCGGCGCATTCTGGCTGCGCGAGCGCCCGAGCCGCCCGCGCATGCTCGGTGCGGCGGCGACGGTGATCGGCGTCGCGCTGATCGCGTGGTTCAGCTAGGGCTACCGCCGCGAGCCGACCCGCCGTTCCTCGCGCGGCTGCAGCTCGGCCTCGACGATCGGGCGCAGCCACGGCCCGATGTCGGGATGATCGACCAGGCCCGCACGCAGCAGGCGATCCGCGCCGATCGCGCGCACTTCCCTCGCGGTACCGGCCTCGCGCGCGCGCCGCGCGTCGCTCTCGGCGTCGCGCTGGTCGAGCGCGTGGATGATCTCCTTCACGATCGGCACTGCGCTCGGCGTCACGGAGAGCTCACCGATGCCGAGCCCGACCAGGATCGGCACCGCGAGCGGGTTGCTCGCCATCTCGCCGCACACCGACACCGGGATGCCCGCGCGCAGCGCGCCGCGCGCGCTGCGGTCGAGCAGCGACAGGACCGCCGGGTGCAGCGGATCGAAGAGATGCGCGATGTGCTCGTTGCCGCGGTCGACCGCGAGCGTGTACTGGGTGAGGTCGTTGGTGCCGATGCTGAAGAAATCGCACTCTCGCGCGAGCGCGTCCGCGATCAGCGCCGCGGACGGCACCTCGATCATGATGCCCACGGGCAGCTCGGGGTCGAACGGCCGGCCCGCGGCGCGCATCCCTTCCTTCGTCTCCTCGAGGATCTCGCGCGCGCGCCGCAGCTCCTCGAGCGACGAGATCATGGGCAGGAGCAGCCGCACGTTTCCGACCGAGCTCGCGCGCAGGATCGCGCGCAGCTGGGCGCGGAACGCGTCGAGATGGGTGAACGAGAGCCGGATCGAGCGGCAGCCGAGCTGCGGGTTGTCCTCGTGCGGCAGCGCGAGGTTTGCCACCTCCTTGTCGCCGCCGAGGTCGAGCGTGCGGATCGTGACGGACCGCGGCGCGAGCAGCGTGGCGACGCGCTCGTAGAGCTGCTCCTGCTCCTCTTCCTCGGGGAAGCCGCGGTGTGCCACCGCGAGCATCTCGGTCCGGAACAGGCCCACGCCCTCCGCGCCGTGCTGTTCGACCAGGCGCAGGTCGGAGACGAGCCCGCAGTTGGCGGTCAGCGCGATGCGCCGGCCGTCGCGCGTCTCGGCCGGCAGCGCGCGCAGTGCGTCAAGGTGTTCGGCCGCGATCTCGAAGCGCTCGCGCGCGCGCTCGTACTCGGCCACGAGCCGCTCGTCGGGCGAGAGGAACACCGTGCCTTCACCGCCGTCCACGATCGCGAGCTCGCCGGACCGGATCGCCGCGATCAGCCCCGGCACGCCCGTCACCGCGGGGATCTCGAGCGTGCGCGCGAAGATCGCGCCGTGCGAGGTCGGTCCGCCGTGCTCCGAAACGATCGCGGCCACGCGGTCGATGTCGAACCGCGCGAAGTGTCCCGGCAGCATGTTGTCGGTCACTACGATCGAGCCGCGCTCCATCGTGGGCCGTACGTGGCGGTCGCCGAGCAGCTGCTCCATCACGCGCCGCCCGATGTCCTCCACGTCCATCATGCGGTCGCGGAAGTAGGGGTCCTGGATCCGGCTGAACGTCTTGCGATAGGCGGAGAGCACGTCGACGAGCGCGCTGTGCGCGTTACCGGTCTCGTGCACTGCCTTGCGCAGCTTCGTGACGAAGCCCTTGTCTTCGAGGATCTGGATGTGGGTGTGGAAGACCGCCGAGAAGTCGGGCCCGAACCGGTCGCCGAGCTCCTCGCGGTTGTCGTCGAGGTCGCGGCGCACGAACTGGATCGCCTGGAGAAGGTCGTTCTCCTCGTCGTCGGCGCTTTCCCGCGGCGCGTACTCGAGCACCGCGAGGTCGAGCGGATTCTCCATGCGATAGATCGGCCCGATCGCGATCCCGCGCGCGGTGCCGATCCCGCGGAACTCGACGTTGTGATCGGCGCGCGGCCGCGGGACGCCCGCGATGCGGACGCCGCGGGCCGCGAGCTCAGGTGCGAGCTCTGCGGTGCTGCGCTGGATCGACTCCTCCGACTCGTCCACGAGCGACAAGAGCCGCGCGTTCATCACGATCGGCGAGATCAGCTGCGCGCAGGTCTGGAACAGGTCGATGTCGTAGGGCTCGAAGGTGCGGCGCTCGACGGTCTGGATCACGAGCACGCCGATCGTCACGTTGCGCATCAGGAGCGGAACCGCCACGAGCGTCGTGAATCGCTCCTCGCCGGTCTCCGGGAAGTACTTGTAGTGCGGGTGGTTCTGGGCGTCGTCGCTGACCACGGGCGCGCGCCGCAGCGCGGCCAGACCGACCAGGCCCTCGCCGAGCGGGAGCGTGACGCGCCCGATCGACTCGCGGTGGAGTCCGTTCGTGGCCGACAGCGTCAGACGCTTGAGGTCGGCCTCCACCAGGTAGATCGAGCACGCGTCCGCATCCAGGCGCTTGCCGACCAGATCCACCACGTTGCCGAGCGTCTCGTGCAGGTCGTGCGAGCGCGCGACGACCTCAGCGACGTCCGCAAGCAGTGTGACGCGATCCGAAATGGACGAAGTCCCCCGCGGCGCGGGTTCGCGGTCGGGGCCCCTCTGCGCGAACCGATCCGGGGATGTTACCACCCGGACCGGGAGGATCGGTGGGCTGACTAGAAGCCCGACGGCATGTGCGGACTCGGATCGCCCATGAGCGCGTTCGCGAGCATCCGGCTCGACGGGAACACGTGATCCTTGTCCTCGAAGCGCAGGCCGAGCGCGAGCAGGATCTTGCGCTTCGTGTCCATGCGGCAGTTCATGCCCTTTTCGACGCTGTGGATCGTGCGCAGCGCAACCTTCGCCTTGCGAGCCAACTGGGCCTGCGTCATCAGGCGGTTCTCGCGCAGTTCGCGGACCCGGTTCATGCTGATCGCCTTCGAACGACTGCTCTCCATTGCGCACCCACCCCCTTCGGTCGGCCGGATTGGGAGCCGACTGGGTTCAACTCCACGTGGTGCGTTTCGTCTGGGCAGGGATTTTCTTTAGGGAAAATGCAGCCTTGCCCGGTCTTTGGGGGGGGTGCCCCGCAATTCAATCCGCTGGCGGAGGCCGAAGATCCAACCTCCCGACGCACATGAGAGATTTGGCCGCGCGCGCATCACGGCACGCGCCCCGGGGGCCGCGACCGGCACAGTTTCCGGGCCGAGCGCCCGCGATCTGGGCCATCTTCGGGCCCCGCGGAGGTGTGGAGGTGGCCGGGTTGAGCGCCCGAGATCGGATTCTTTCGCGCAGCGCCGCGCGCGCCGCGGTGCGCTCGGCTCAGCGCCGCGGCGAGCGGGTGGTCTTCACGAACGGCTGCTTCGATCTGCTCCACGTCGGCCACGTGCGCAGCCTCGAGCAGGCGAAGAGCCTCGGCGATCGCCTGGTCGTGGCCGTGAATCGCGATGCGTCGGTACGGCGGCAGAAGGGCGACAGCCGGCCGATCGTCGGCGAGCGCCAGCGCGCCGAGCTGCTCGGGGCGCTCGCGTGCGTCGACTGGGTGGTGCTGTTCGGCGAGGACACACCGCTCGCGCTGATCCGGAGCCTGCGGCCCGACGTGCTCGCGAAGGGCGGCGACTGGCGGCCCGGCGAGATCGTCGGGAGCGAGGACGTGCTCAGCTGGGGCGGCCGCGTGGAGCGGCTGCGCGTGGTGCCCGGCGTCCGCACCACGCGGCTCGTCGACCGCGCGCGGCGCTCCTGATGTCGGTGCGCGGCGAGTTCAGGCGCCTGCTCGGCGACGTGCTCGCGACACTGCGCGACGCGCAGCTCGCGCCCGACACCCAGCGCGCGCTCGAGCCGTTGCTCGAACGCTCCCGCGAGGATCTGACCGGCGCGGCAGAAGCCGCACTCGCGCTGTCGGCGCGACTCGACGCGCGCGCGTTTCCCGACCCGGCCACGCGGTGGCGCTTCGAGGAGGCGTTCGAGCGCCTCGACGCCGTGTGCCGGATCATCCTCGGGAAGACGTAGGGCGGGAGGAATCCCGCCTTCCGCGGCCGGAACGCGAAAGGCGGGATCCGCCTTCGGCTCCTCCCGCCCTACGCCGACCGCGTAGATGGAGTCGAGAGGCGCGCGACGTCCTCGGGCGTGTTCAGATTGGTGAGCGCGGTGCCATCGGGATCGACCCCGCGCAGATCGTCGCCTTCGAGGTAGCGCGTCGCGAGCGCGTCGAGCAGCGCAGACAGCGCGAGCCGCTCCTCGGCGAGATGGCGGCGCGCGACCGCGAGCGCGGGCTTGCGTCGGTAGAGCGCGCACAGCGGATGCACGCCGTCCGCGCCGCGCGGCACCACCGCATCGGCCTCGGGCCACGCGATCAGCGCCAGGAGCAGGTCGGGCGTGACGAACGGGACGTCGGTCGCCACGACTAGCACGCGCTCGGCGCGCGCGGCCTCGAGCGCGGCGACCAGGCCGCGCAGCGCGCAGCGCTCCCCTTCGCCGTCCTGCACGCGGCGTCCCGGCGCGTCCGCGGGCGGATCGCCGCCCACGAGCACCACGTCCTCGCACAAGAGCGCGAGGCAGCGCGCGACGCGCGTGGCGGCGGCGACGCCGTCGATCGCGAGATGGGCCTTGTCGCTGCCCATGCGCGAAGAGGTGCCACCCGTGAGCACGGCGCCCGAGATGTTCGAGAAGCGATCTGCGGACACGTCCCGCCTCAGAACCCCGGTCCGTCGGCGGCGAGGAAGTCCGCGTCGAGCACCTGCACCGCTGCGCTCGCGCCCGCGGCGAGCTCGCTCTCCTCGGCGGGGAAGATCAGCACGCCCTGGGCGCGGATCATCGACGTGAGCACGCCGGAGCTCTGGCTGCCGGTGCTGCGGGCAACGATGACACCATCTCCCTCGCGCTCGAGCGTCACGCGCACGAGGTGCATGCGGCCCGGCTTCTTGCGCATCGTCTCGGCGACCCGGGCGCGCACGATCGGCCGGTACAGCTGCGCCGCGCCCTGCATGCGCAACAGCGCCGGACGCACGAACTGCTCGAACGTCATCATCGCCGACACGGGATTGCCGGGCAGGCCGAACACGAGCGGACCGCGCGCCTCCTCCCCCACGCGCCCGAACGCGAGCGGATAGCCCGGCTTGATCTTCACCCCCCAGAAGTGGAGCCGGCAGCCGAGCTTCTCGAGCACGCCGCGCACGAAGTCGCGATCGCCCACGGAGACGCCCGCCGAGCTCACGATCACGTCGGCGGCGAGGCCCGCGCGCAGCCGGCGCTCGATGTCTTCGGGTGTGTCGCGCGCGATGCCGAGATACACGGGGTCCGCGCCGAGCTCTCGGCACTGCGCGGCGATCGACCACGAATTCGAGGACACGATCCGCCCGCCCGCGATCTCGCCGTCGGGCTCCACGAGCTCGTCGCCGCCCGAGAGCACTGCGACGCGCGGACGCTGGACCACCGCGACGACCGTGCGTCCGAGCGACGCGAGCATGCCGATCTGCGCTGCGCCGAGCCTCGCACCGGCCGCGAGCACGTGGTCGCCGGGCTGCACGTCCTCGCCCGCGCGGCGCACGTTCTCGCCGAGCTCGGGCGCGACGCGGATCGCGACGCGGTCGCCCTCGCGCTCGGTGTCCTCCTGGCGCACCACCGAGTCGGCGCCCGGCGGCAGCGGCGCGCCCGTGAGGATGCGCGCGGCGGACCCGCGCGCGAGATGCGGCAGGTCCGAGCTGCCCGCGGGCACCTCGAATACCACCGGCAGCGAGACGGGCGCGCCCGCGGAGGCATCCGCGCAGTCCGCGGCGCACACGGCATAGCCGTCCATCGCCGAGTTGTCCGCGGGCGGCAGCACGCGCGTGGAGCGCACGTCCTCGCAGAGGACCCGCCCGAGCGCCTCGCCGAGCGACACGGTCTCGGGGCCGAGCACGGGCGTCTCGGCGAGCACGCGCGCGAGCGCCTCGGCCGCGGTGATGTCGCGCTGCATGACGCGAACCTTACCGCGCCCCATCTCTAGTGCCCCGCCAAGGGGCGCCCGCCGGAGTCCACCGCTAAATTGCCCAAACTTTGGGCACCCAGCCGACTTCGACGCGGGGCCGGCGGTGAGCCGGCGCGACCTCCAGGACGTCCTCGAGGCGGTGCTCGACGGCGTGGTCGTGGTCGACCGCGAGGGGCGCGTCGAGCTCGTGAACGGCGAGGCGTGCCGGATGCTCGAGACCTCCGCCGAGTTCGCGGCCGGGCTTCCGCTCGCGCGCGTCGCCGATGCCGGGTTCGACGCGCTCGTGCGCTCGGTGCTCGAGCTCGGCCGCCCCGCCGTCCAGGACGATCGCGTGCTCGCGCGCCGCTTCTCCCCCGATCTCTTCCTCGACGTCGCGGCGGCGCCGCTCTGGGACGAGGAGCGCGGGCTCTCGGGGGTCGTGCTCGCGCTGCGCGATCGCACGATCCACCGCTCGCTCGCCGAGCGTGCGACCGAGCGCGAGCGCCTCTCGGCGTACGGCACGATCGCGTCGGGCATCGCGCACGAGGTGAAGAATCCGCTCGGCGGGATCCGCGGAGCGGCCGAGATCCTCGCGTCGCGCACGACCGACGAGAAGTCGCGCGACGCCGCGGCGCTGATCGTGCGCGAGGTGGACCGGATCCGCTCGCTCGTCGACGACCTGCTCGTGTTCCACCAGCGCGACGCACTGCGGCTCACGCCGTGCAACATCCACCGCGTGCTCGACGAGATGCTTCAGCTGCTCTCGATGGACCCGATCGCGACGGGCGTGAAGCTCGAGCGCAGCTTCGACCCGTCGATTCCCGAGCTCATCGCGGACTCCGACCGGCTCACCCAGGTGTTCCTGAACCTCGGGCGCAATGCGCTCCAGGCGCTCGACGGCGAGGGAACGCTGCTCGTCGAGACGCGCATGGCGCTCGACCAGCGCTTGACCTCGCAGCGCGGCAGCTCGCTGCCGACGCTCGCGATCACGGTCGCGGACGACGGGCCCGGGATCGAGCCCGAGGTGTTCGAGCAGCTCTCGACACCGTTCTTCACGACACGCGCGGGCGGCACCGGGCTCGGGCTCGCAGTTTCACGGCATTGGGTGGCGCGCCACGGCGGCACGCTGCGGCTCGAGAGCGAGCCCGGAAGCGGCACGCGCGTGCGCGTGTTCCTGCCGATCGGTGGGCCCGAGGAGGCAGGGGTATGAGCGCGCCGGCGCCGAGTGTGCTGATTGCAGACGACGAGCCGTCGATCCGCTACGTGCTGCGCGAGACGCTCGCGGAGCTCGGATGGGAAGTGGCCGAGGCCGACGACGGAGAGGGCGCGCTCGAAGCGCTCGCGTCGGGCTCGCACGCGCTCGCGTTCCTCGACATCCGGATGCCGGGCCCGTCGGGCCTCGAGCTGCTCGATCGCGTGCAGAGCCTCGGCCTCGACACGGCAGTGGTGATCATCACCGCGCAGAACAGCTTCGAGAACGCGGTCGAGGCGATGAAGCGCGGCGCGCTCGACTATCTCGTGAAGCCCTTTGGCATGGACGAGGTGAAGGCGCTCGCGGCGAAGGTCGTGCGCACGCGCGAGCTCGAGCGCGAGGTGAAGGAGCTGCGGCGCGAGGTCGGGCGCCGCACGGTGCCCGGCGAGCGCCTGGTCGGCAAGTCCTCCGCGATGCTCGAGGTGTTCAAGACGATCGGGCGCGTCGCGCCGCGCGACGTGCCGGTGCTGATCACGGGCGAGAGCGGCACGGGCAAGGAGCTCGTGGCGCGCGCGATCCACGCCGCGAGCGGGCGCACGGAGAAGCCGTTCGTCGCGGTCAACACCGCGGCGATCCCGCGCGAGCTGCTCGAGAGCGAGCTGTTCGGCCACGAGCGCGGCGCGTTCACGGGCGCCGTGGCGTCGCGCGCGGGCCGCTTCCGCGAGGCCGCCGGCGGCACGCTCTTCCTCGACGAGATCGGCGACATGTCGAGCGATCTCCAGGCGAAGCTCTTGCGCGTGCTGCAGGACCATCAGGTCACGCCGGTGGGCAGCAGCGTCACGCACCTGGTCGACGTGCGGATCCTCACCGCGACCCACCGCGATCTCGACGCGGCGGTGCGGACGGGCGCGTTCCGCGAAGACCTCCTGTACCGGCTGCGCGTGGTGCCGATGCACCTGCCCCCGCTGCGCGCGCGGCGCGAGGACGTGCGCGTGCTCGCCGAGCACTTCGCACTGCGCTATTCGCACGAGCTCGCGGGCGCGCCGCGCTCGTTCACCGATTCGGCGCTCGAGCTGTTGCGCCGCCACTCGTGGCCCGGGAACGTGCGCGAGCTCGAGAACGCGGTGAAGCGCGCACTCGTGCTCGGGAGCTCGCAGCTGCTCGTGCCCGAGGACTTCGCGTTCGTCTCCGAGCCCGAGGTGCCGCGCAACGCCGCGACGCTCGCCGACCTCGTGCGCCTCGAGGCCGAGGCCGAGCTCGACGGCGAGGCCGGGCTCATCTACCACCGCATGATCGAACGCGTCGAGCGTCCGCTGATCGAGGCCGCGCTCGCGCGCACCGACGGCAACCAGATCCGCGCCGCCGCGCTGCTCGGCATCAACCGCAACACGCTGCGCAAGAAGATCGTCGACCTCGCGATCGCGTTGCCGGGACGCGAGTGAACGCTCTCCGCCGGTGGGAAGGGCTGCACGTCATTGCCGACGACGACCCGCGCTGGAAGTGCGACCCGGTCGATCAGGCGCTCGCCGCGTGCGCGGGGGGCGCCGCCGTGGTGCAGCTGCGCGCGAAGCTCGCCACCGATCGCGCGGCGCTCGCGTGGGGAGAGGCGATCCGCGCGGCCACCCGGCGCGCGGGTGCGCTGTTCTGCGTGAACGACCGCATCGACATCGCGCTCGCGTGCGGCGCCGACGGCGTCCACCTCGGCCAGGAGGACGTGCCGCCCGCGCGGATCCCGGCCGAGTGGCGCGAGCGGATCGCGATCGGCCGGTCCACCCACACGCTCGAGCAGGTCGCGCGCGCGTGCGAGGAGCCCGTCGACTACGTCGCGTTCGGACCCGTGTTCGAGACGCGCACGAAGACGCAGGAGTGGGGCGAGCGCGGTCTCGCGCTGCTCGCCGACGCGGTGGTGCGCGCGGCGCCGCGCCCCGTGGTGGCGATCGGCGGGATCGACGCGGGCCGCGTCTCGTCCGTGCGCGCCGCGGGTGCGGGGGGCTTCGCGGTGATCTCCGCGGTGGCGGGCGCGGCCTCTCCCGAGGCGGCCGTGCGCGAGCTCGCGCAGGCCTGGCTGCAAGCCGAAGTGAAGCCGAGCGGTGACCCCGAGGGCGGCGCATGACCGACCTCGCGCCGCGCGCGGTCTCCGCGCTCGGATTCCTGGTCTGGATCGCGCTCGCGTGGGCGCTCTCGGAGGACCGCCGCGCCGTGCCGTGGCGCACCGTCGGCTGGGGCATCGCGCTCCAGCTCGCGCTCGGCCTCCTGCTGCTCAAGACGCCGTTCGGAACCGGCTTCTTCTCGATGATGAGCGCGCTCGTCGCCGCGCTGATTGCCTGCACGGACGCGGGCGTGCGCTTCGTGTTCGGCTCGCTCGTCGACACGGGCTTCTCGTTCGCGATCAGCGTGCTGCCCACGATCGTGTTCATGGGCAGCCTGTTCGCGGTGCTCTACCACGTGGGCTTCCTGCAGCTCGTCGTGCGCGCTCTCTCGGTCGTGTTCGCGCGCACGATGCGGATCTCGGGCGCCGAGAGCCTGTGCGCGATCGCGAACATCTTCCTCGGCATGATCGAGTCGGCGCTGGTCGTGCGGCCCTACCTGTCGCGCATGACGCGCTCGGAGCTCTTCTCGCTGATGACGCTCGGCATGGCCACGGTCGCGGGGTCGGTGATGCTCGCCTACGTGGGCATGCTCGGCGGCGGCGACTACGCGGGTCATCTCGCCACGGCGAGCCTGATCTCGGCGCCCGCGGGCGTGCTGATCGCCAAGCTCATGGTGCCCGAGCGCGAGCACCCCGCGACCGCGGGCGGCGACGTCGCCGACATCCCGGGCGGCGCCGCGAACCTGATCGACGCGGCCGCGCAGGGCGCGATCGCGGGGCTGCGCCTCGCGGGCTACGTCGGGGCGCTCCTGATCGCGTTCGTGGCGCTGATCGCGCTCGCCAACGGCGTGCTCGGGTGGGTCGGCGGGCAGCTGGGCGTGCCCGATCTCACGCTGCAGCGCGCGCTCGGCGTGCTCATGGCGCCCGCGGCGTGGCTGCTCGGCGTGCCGTGGGCGGACGCGAGCGCCGTGGGATCGCTGATCGGCCTGAAGACCGTGCTGAACGAGTTCCTGGCCTATCAGGATCTGGCAGCCCAGATCGCCGCGGGCTCGATCGCGCCGCGCTCGGCCGTGATCGCCTCGTACGCGCTGTGCGGCTTCGCGAACTTCGGCTCGCTCGCGATCATGCTGGGCGGTCTCGGGGGCCTCGCCCCGGACCGGCACGGCGAGGTCGCGCAGCTGGGCCTGCGCAGCATCGTCTCGGGCACGCTCGCGAGCTTCTCGACCGCGTGCGTGGCCGGAATGCTCCTGTAGGAACCGCCAGCTACTATCGCGGCCCGCAGCCCCCCGAGAAAGGACCGACCGATCCCCGTGCTGCGCCTGTCCGACGTCCCGCGGTGGCTGGTCGCGCTGGCCGCGCTGCTCCTGGCCGCGCCCGCCGCGCGCGCGCTCACGTACGAGCCGGTCTACCGCGTGTCCGAGATCTCCGTCGAGTACTCGCTCGAGAGCCCTCAGCACGTCCCGATCGACGAGGTGCTCGATCTCGAGGTGGGGCTGCGCCGCGCGGAAGAGGCCTACGTGGCGCCGCGCCCGGTCGACCGCACGGTGCGCATGCGGCTCTCCGCGCTGCCGCGCGACGCCTCGTTCGGCGCTTCCGCGCTGCTCCACATCAACCAGTCGATCGTCAGCGCGTTCAACCGGCGCGGCATCAACGGCGTGATCGTGACGGTGCCCGACGTCGAAGAGGGCACGGGTCGCGACCTGCGCCCGCCCGGCGAGACGCGGCTGCGGCTGCGGATCTGGACCGGACAGGTGTCGCGCGTCGCGAGCATTGCGGACGGCGAGCGCTTCGGCGGACTCACGGTCGACGAGCGCACCAACCACGCGGCGCATGCGTGGATCCGCGAGCGCGCGCCGGTGCGCCCGGGCGGGCCGCGCGGGCTGCTCTCCGTCGCCGCGCTCGAAGACTACGCGGCCGAGATCTCGCGCCATCCGGGCCGGCGCATGGACATCGAGGTGGCGCCGGGTCCGCGCACGGGCACGACCGCGGTGAATCTGCGCATCACCGAGGCCAAGCCCTGGTACGCCTACGCGCAGTACGCGAACACGGGCACCTCGACCACGACGATGAACCGCGAGCGCTTCGGCTTCACGCACAACCAGCTGCTCGGCCGCGACGACACCCTGCACCTCGACTACACGACGGGCGACTTCGACGAGGTGCACGCGGTGAGCACCGCGTACTCGGCGCCGTTCGACCTGCGCGACCCCGAGTGGCACTACTGGCGCTATGCCTTCGGCGGCGGCTACAGCCAGTTCGACGCGCGCGAAGCGGGCTTCACCGCGACCGGAGTCGAGGGCGAGGACGCGAACGCGGGCGGCGAGGTCTCGCGGCAGCTGCTCCAGCACCACGAGCTGTTCGTCGACGCGGCGGCCGGTGCGCGCTGGCAGCACATCTCGGTCGAGAACCGCCAGCTCGTCGGCGCGGTGCTCGAGGCCGACATCGACTACGCGGTGCCGCACGTCGACCTGCGGCTCGTGCGCAACACCGCCACCTCGAGCCTGCGCGGTCGCGTCGGCGTGCTGGGCGGCTTCACCGACACGAGCGACTCCGACCTCGCGAGCGTGAGCACGGGCACGAACGTCTCGGGCCCGCCCGAGCTCGACGTGCTCGGCAACGCGCGCGCCGACGACGACTTCGCGCTGACGGGCTTCGACGCGAGCTACTCGTTCTACCTCGAGCCGCTGTTCGACCCGTACGGCTGGCGCGATCCGAACCGCAAGACGAGCGGCGCGCTCGCGCACGAGATCGCGGTGCTCGCGCGCGGGCAGTGGGCGATGAACCACCGCCTCGTGCCGCATTTCCAGCAGGTGGCCGGCGGCTTCACGACCGTGCGCGGCTACAAGCAGTCGGCCGTGGTCGGCGACGATCTCCTGCTCGGCTCGGTCGAGTACCGCTTCCACCTGCCGCGCCTGTTCTCGCCCGACTCGTCGCCGCCCGAGCTGCCGGGCATGGGCGCGTTCCGGCTGCGCCCGACGCACGTCTGGGATACGCCCGACTGGGATCTGATCTTCCGCGTGTTCAGCGACGCGGCCTACGTCGAGGCGAGCCGTGCGCTCGACAGCGAGCCGGACGAGACGCTCGTCTCCGCGGGCGGCGGCGTCGAGCTCACGGTGCTGCGAAACCTCACGCTGCGCGCCGACGTCGGACACACGCTGGGCAACCTCTCGGCGCGCGGCAACCAGGCCGGCGATACGCGCGCGCACGTGGCGGCCACGGTTCTCTATTAGGATGGAGCGATGATGCGGCGCGCGGCGATCGGTGGAACGGTGAGGCGCACGGGTGCGGGGCTCGCGCTCGCGGCGATCGCGTCCGCGCCCGCGTTCGCGGCCGAAGATGGGCAGGTGGTCTCGGGTGAGGCGACCTTCACGCAGAACGGCAGCGTCCTCCAGATCGACACCGCCACGCCGCAGACGATCATCAACTGGTGGGGCGGCTTCGACATCGCGCCGGGCACGACGGTCCAGATCAATCAGCCGAGCTCGCTCTCGAACACCCTGAACCAGGACCTCTCGAGCGACCCGACCTGGATCCAGGGCACGCTGCTCTCGAACGGCGGCGTCTGGATCGCCAACCCCGTCGGCGTGTTCTTCGGCGATCAGGCGATCGTCGACGTGGGGCGGCTCGTCGCAGGCGCCGGCACCGTCGACGCGGAGGCGTTCCTCGCGGGCGTCGAGCGCTTCGACACATCTGACCGGGCCCGTCGAGGTCGGTGCGGGTGCGCAGATCCGCGCGGCCGACTCGGTGCTGCTCGTGGGTGCCGCGCTCGCGAACTACGGAAACATCAGCGCGACGGATGGCATGATCGCGATGGTCGCGGGCGGTGAGGTGCGGCTCGCGACCGTCGACAGCCGCGTGATCGTGACGGCCGACCGCGCGATCGCGCCCGATCCCGAGCGCTGGGCCGTCGTGCAGGCGGGCACGCTCGACGCGGGCGCGGGCCGCGTCTCGCTGACCGCGGGCGACGCCTACTCGCTCGCGATCAACCACAGCGGGATCACGCGCGCGCACGACATCGAGGTCGCGGGCGGCGACGGCAGCGTCGTGGAGGTTTCGGGCGAGCTCGATGCGAGCGCGACGGGCGCGGGCGAGACGGGTGGCCGGATCACGGTGCTCGGCGATCAGGTGGGCATCGGGGCCGCGACGCTCGACGCGTCGGGCGACGCGGGCGGCGGCGAGATCCGCGTGGGCGGCGACCTGCAGGGCGGCGGCGACCTGCGCACGGCGCGGCGCACGATCGTGTCGCGCGACGCCGCGCTGCGCGCCGACGCGCTCACGACGGGCGACGGCGGCACGATCATCGTCTGGTCCGACGAGGCCACGCGCTTCTACGGCGCGCTTTCGGCGCGCGGCGGCGCCGTGGGCGGCGACGGCGGCTTCGCGGAGATCTCGGGCGCGAGCCTCGACTCGCGCGGAAGCGTCGACCTCGGCGCGAGTGCGGGAAGCACGGGCACGCTGCTCTACGACCCGAAGGACATCGTGCTGCACGCGGGAGCGCTCGACGGCACCGACGCGCCCGACGCGTCCGACACCACACTCTTCGGCCAGGAGCTCGGCCAGGTCTGGTACAGCAACCCGGGCGAGGACTTCACGCCGTTCGACGTCTACGAGTCGGAGCTCGAGGGCACGAACGCGAACATCCTGCTCCAGGCGACCAACAGCATCAGCTCGACCGAATCGTTCGCGGTGCAGCTCGTCGGCAGCAACTCGCTCGCGATGGTCACGCGCAACGCCGCCGGTGACGAGACTGGAACCACGCAGACGCCCGGCATCCACCTCGCGGGCGTCTCGTTCTCGACCACGGGCGGCGACATCAGCCTCACCACGGGCAATGGCAGCATCGAGGTGGGCGATCTCTCCACGCGGGGCGCAGACGGCGCGACGGGCGGCGCGGGTGGCGACGTGGCGATCACCGCGGGCAACACCGGCTCGCTCACGGTCGGCGCGATCGACGCGTCGGGCGGCACCGGCTCGGCGGGGCGCGGCGGCAACGGCGGAACGATCCGCCTGGTCGCCGACCTCGATCCGAATACGACGGCGTCCGGAACCGGCGCGCGCGTGGTCACGGTGAACGGCGATCTGTCCGCGCGCGGCGGCAGCGGCACGGGTGCGGCGACGGACACGATCGCCGAAGGCGGCAGCGGTGGGCAGATCGCGATCTCGGCCGGCGTGGTCGCGGACCAGGGCAGCGTCGTGCTCGGCTCGCTCGCGAATCCGGTGCGGCTCGATGCGAGCGGCGGCAACGGCACCGCGGGCGGTGGCGACGCCTCGATCACGGCGATCCAGATCGCCGCGCGCGGCGACGTCGATGCACACGCGGAGCTCGTCGCAACGGGCGGTGACACGAGCCCGAGCACGGGGCCCGGTGGATTCGGCGGTCAGGGCGGCGGCGTGTCGATCACCACCGAGGCCGGCAGCGTGACGCTCGCGGACACGGGCGCGCCCGCGATCGTTGCGGTCGACGGCGGCGACGGCCGCACCGACACGATCACGATCACGGACGGGGTGCCGCGCTTCGACGGCCAGGGCGGCAGCGCGGGGCGGCTCGACGTCACGGTCGCGGGGGCCGGCGAAGGGATCGCGGTGCTAGGTGGCGTGAGCGGCACGGGCGGCAGCGGCACGCTCGGCGCGGGCGGCGCCGGCGCCACCGTGACGCTCACCGCGGACGACGGCCCGATCGCGCTCGCGGACGTCGCCGTGAGCGGCGGATCGGGCACGGGCAGCGTCACGACGGCCGAGGGTGCGACCACCGCGACCGGTGTGAAGGGCGGCAGCGGCGGCAGCGTCACGATCACGGCGGAGGCGGGCGAGGGCGACACCGCCGCGGGCGGCGGCGACGTGTCGCTCGGCGGAAGCATCGTCTCGCTCGGCGGCGCGGGCGTCGCCCATCCCGACGGCGACATCGCCGATCCGAACGAGAACCACGGCACTCCGGGCGCCGTGCGGATCACGTCGCCGCGCGACATCGCGGCGGGCGTGGGCGCGATCGCGCCGAGCATCCAGGCCGGCACGATCGCACTCGACGGGCGCAACGTGTTCCCGGGCAGCGGCACGCCGCTCCTGCTCGCATCGTCGGGCGCGACCGCACCCGCGAGCTTCGTCGACACGGCGACCGTCACCGCGGGGCGCGACGAGACGGCGGCGACGGGCGATGTACGCGTGCGGCTCGACGACAGCGAGCGCTTCGATCGCTTCGAAGTCGTCGAGACCGATGCGCGCGGAAGCGTGAACGTGCTGCGCGAGGACGGCGCGACCGTGATCGCACGCGGCACGGGCGCGGGGACGGTCCACACGATCGAGCAGCTCACCACCAACGCGACCGATCCGCACTTCACGTACCGGCTCGCCGATCCGATCGTCTCCTCGAGCGGCGTCGAGCAGATCGACATCACGACGCTCGCGGTGGCGAGCGGCGCGGTGTCGCTGGGCGCGTCGGGCGGCACGCTCGCGAACTCGGCCGCCGATTCGACCCAGGTCGAGGGCGAGCGGCTGCTCGGCCGCATCCAGGGCTCGGGTGCGGGCCCGCACGTCACGACGGCGGGCAACCTGCAGGTGTTCGCGACGAACATCGGCGACGAGACGCCGCTCGGGATCACGGGATCGGGACCCAACGTCGAGCTCGGCGCGGCGGGCGTCGTGCGCGCCGACGTCGGCGGCACGATCGCGCGCGTCGACCTCGTGCAGCGCAGCGCCGCAGGCGACACCAACCTCACCCTGCCGGGCGGAGGCGCCGCGGTGATCGACGGCAGCGTGATCGACACGGGGGCGAGTCTGATCGAGACGTCGCGCATCACGAGCATCGACACGCGGCCCGCAGGTACGGAGTTCTACTATCACCTCGCCGACAACTCCGTGTCCTCCGACGAGACGACGAGTGGCGAGCCGGTGCTGTCGGTCGCGAGCGGCGCCGTCACCGCAGGCGGCACGCTCGGGCTCGCCGCGACGGGCGAGATCGAGCTCGAGCGCGGCGCGATCGATGCGGGCGGCGAGACCGTCGTGCTCGTGGCCGACTCGGATCGCGACAGCACGGGCGCGATCGATGCGCTGGCGACCGGCACCGCTCCGCACGTCGCGAACGCGGGCGCGCTCGTGGCGATCGCGGGTTCGGGCGTCGGCACCGAGGCGGCGCCGCTGCGCACGAGCGGCTCCGCGGGCAAGCTCGCGCTCGCGGGCAGCGGCGGCACGGGCGACTTCCGGATCGCCAACGAGGCGGGCCGGCTCTCCGTCGAGCGCATTCCGCTCACGGGCTCGCTCCCGGTCGCGAACGCGGGCACGACCGACACCGTGACCTATCGCGGCCTGTACGCGGGCGGCGCCGTGGTGCTCGACAACAGCGCGGCATGCACGGCCGGCCCGTGCGGGATCGAGCTGGGCGATGTCCAGGAGGCGATCGTCGGCGAGACGCTCGAGCGGGTCACGAGCGCTCCCTCGCTCGGGCTCACGGGCACCACGGTGGGCACCGACCTGCGCTACGGCTTCGGCGATCTGCGCATCCCGATCGCGGCGCTCACCACCGCGACCGCGAGCGCACCCACCGTGCAGAGCGGCGGCAGCCAGCGCTACGTCGGGCCCGTCGAGCTCTCGGCGGACTCGGCGCTCGTCGCGGGCTCGGGGGTGACGTTCGAGAACGATGTCGACTCGATCGGCCTGATCGCGCGCGACCTCGACGTGCGCGCGGGGGGTACCACCACGTTCGGAGCAAACGTCGGCACGAGCGCACCGCTCGACCGGCTCGCGGTCACCGACGCGGAGTTCACGGCCGGCGTCCATACCGTGAACGTCGCGAGCGGCGACTTCCGCGCGATCGACGGGCCGGGGTCGCTCGAGCTGCGCGGTGTCGGGACGGACTCCCGGATCGAGATCCGCGACAACGTGGGCGCGCGCACGCGGCTTTCGAGCTTCGACGCCGACGCGGAGCTGATCGTGTTCAGCTCGCGCGAGGAGGGCGGCGCGCTCGTCACGAGCGCGGACCGCGTCGTGGCCGACTCGATCGCGCTCAACGACGCAAATCCGAGCACCGATCCCGCCGCCACGATCGCCGATACGACGGGCGGTCTCTCGCTCGAGAGCGCGGGCGACGTCGTGATGGGCGCGGGCGAGAAGCTCTCGAGCACGGGGCCGCTCGTGATCCGGGCCGGTGGCACCGCGGCGCTCTCGGATCTGGCCGCGTCCGAGCTCGTCGTCGACGCGCCGCAGATCGTGATGCGAGGCCGCGATCCGGGGCCGGTCGAGCAGCCGGGCGGCACGCTCGTGCAGGACAACGGGGTCGACTGGGTGGCCAACGACATCACTACGACGTCCGTGCCGCAATGGGACGGGGTCGGCACTCCGCCGACGTTCGTGCTCGGCAGCGGCGGCATCATCCTGCCCGGGCCCATTCCGCACGACGTGATCCGCTTCACGGCTGCCATCGACGAGATCCGCCCCGAGAGCTTCGCGGGGGACGGGCACATCCTCGACCTCACGGGGCTCGGTCCGCGCGTCGTGTCCGACGCGCGCCGCGATGTACCTCAGGCGACACCGCCCGTGCTTCCGGGTCTCGCCGCGCGACCCGGCGACGAGCCGCCGAGCCCGCCTCGCGTGGTGTCGAGCCAGGAGGTGATCGCAGCGCTGCACTGCCGCACGGCCGTGGGTGATGTGTGTGTGCCCCCCGTCGGCGACGATCCGCTCGCGACCGAGCGCGCACACGAAATCGTGAAGCGCTACCGGTGGCTCGTCGCGAGCGATGAGGCGGTGCAGAGCCTGCGCGCATCGTTCGCTCCGCTCGCGTCGATGCCTTCGGGCGACGTCGACGCGCTGTCCCGCGCGCTCGCGCACGACCCCGCGGCCGGCGAGGCGCGCGCGCGGATCGGCGAGCTCGCGGTGACGCTCGCACAGGTCGAGCTGCTCGGGCTCGACGAGCAGGAGAGCGAGCGCGTGCGGCGCGAGATCGCGTCCGAGTTCGCGAGCGCGAGCGGGGTCGCGGGCCTCGGTGCCGACGCGGTGCTCGCCGCGGTCGAGGCGAGCGGCGTCGCGGCGCTGCCCTGACTAACCGGGCGGAATCGCCGCCAGGAGAGCGCGCGCGACGCGCTCGGCGCCCTCGGACGACAGGTGGCTGTCGTACGGGCGCAGGAAGAGCTGCTCGACCGGCTGGCCCGTGAAGTCGGCGAGTGGCGATACGAACGCGAGCCCCTGCTCGGCGGCGATCGCGCGCAGGTGCACCTCGTCATCCGCCGGCAGGCCGCGCTCGAGCTTGTAGGCGTCGGGGATGTAGACGACCGTGAGCGAGATCCCGCGCGCTGCGAGCGTCGTGTGCAGGCGATCGAGCCACTGCGCATAACGGCCCCAGATCTCGTCCACGCGCTCGGCCGGTACGTCGAACGACGTGAGCGGCTCGTCGAGCCCGCCTTTGCGAAGCTGGCGCCAATGCTTCCAGCGGACCTGCCCGCGCAGATAGAGCTCGTAGAGCGCGCTCGAGACCACCAGCTCGTGAAACGGTCCGAAGCCCCTCATGACGGTGTTCTTCTGACCCTCGTATACGGGGAGCCCGGGGCGGATCAGATCGCGGATGTCGTTGGCGCAGAACGCGAGCACGACCGAATCGGGCTCGAGCGCGAGCGCGCGCTCCTCGAGGAACAGCGTCTCCGAGGCGATCGACCAGCCGCCGCTGCCCGCGTTCACGACCTCGACGTCGCGACCCGCGCCGCGCAGCAGCGCTTCGAGCCGAGCGGGCCACGTCTCCTCTTCTTCGAGGTAGTAGCCGAACGTCATCGAGTCGCCGAGCGCGAGGATACGCGTGCGCCCGGGCGGAGGCGTGCGCTCGATCTCGGGCCCGCGCAGCCCGAGCGAGTTGATGTTCACGTGATAGGCGAGCTCGGGCGGCCACATCACGGTGGCGCGCGCGTTCGGGCGGAATACGCCGATCGCCTCCTGCCAGCGCTGCGCATCGAAGTTGAGCAGCTTGCTGAACGAGCGCACGCGATCGGTCGGCCAGCCCGCGAGCCGGAGGCCACCCTCGAGCAGCGCCAGCGGCGCGATCGAGATGAGCGCGGTCGCGACCGCCTGACGCAGGAATTTCAATGCGCGCGCCCCAGCCGCGCCCGCAGCGTTTCGCATCGCTGCTCGAGCGCGGTCGCGGTGTCGGCGTCGCCCGCGTGCTCGATCGCGGCCTCGAGATCGGCGATCGCGGGCGCGAGCCAGCCGAGCTGCTGATACACGAGTGCGCGATCGCGCAGCGCGGTCGACTCGCTCGGAGTGAGCAGTACGATCCGATCGCAGCACGCGAGCAGGCGCTCCACGTCGCCGCTGCTCGCGAAGATCCGCTGCAGATTCGAGAGCATGCGCACGAGGATCTCGCGCGCACTCGCGTCGCGCAAGTGCAACTCGCGGCGCAGCTGCGCACCGGGACCGAGCACGTTTGCTAGGCGAGTCTCGCACTCGCCGAGCGTGATCGTGCGGCCGTGGAATGCGTCGACGATCTGCTCGTGGGGGCCCGCGCAGCGCACGAGGAAGTGGCCCGGAAACGAGATGCCGCGCGCGTCGAGTCCCGCGCGGCGCGCGACCGCCATGTAGACGATCGCGAGCGTGATGGGGATGCCACAGCGACGAGCGAGGACGTCGCTCAGGTAGCTGTTGCGCGGATCGTAGTACTCGCTCGCGCCCGCGAAGCCCTCCTCGCCGAACAGGAAGCGGTTGAGCCGCTCCACGCGCGCGGCGTCCTCGGACTCGCCCGCGAGCCGCTCGACCGCGCGCAGGCCCAGCTCGTCGAGCACGGCGCGGACCGTCTCGAGGTCGAGGGCCGGGTATTCCTCGGCGGCGATCAGGATCGCCCCGAGCTCGAGATCGACCGGGCCGAGATCGGCGTCGCGTCGGCTCGCGAGTTCCGCGAAGAGTTCGCGCGCCGAGCGCGTGGTCGAGGCGGCCATGCCCGGTTTAGCGTAGCCTCACGCGCCGTGAGCGCTCCCCTCTGGCAGCCCACGGCCGAGCAGATCGAGCGCGCGCAGTGGACCGCGTTCCGGCGCCGCGCCGAGGTGCGCACGGGGCGCGATCTCTCCGATCCGAGCGCGCTGCATCGCTGGTCGATCGACGAGCCGGCCGCGTTCTGGGAGCTCGTGTGGTCGTTCGCCGAGCTGCGCGGCGACGGCCCCGGTCCCGCGCTCGAGAGCCGACGCACGCGCGCGATGCCGGGCGTGCGCTGGTTTCCCGAGGCGCGGATCAACTTCGCGGAGAACCTGCTGCGCAAGAGCGGCAGCGAGCCCGCGCTGATCTTCCGCGCCGAGGACCAGCGCGAGGGCGCATGGAGCTGGGACGAGCTCGCGGGCGCGGTGGCCGCGTGCGCCGCGTGGCTGCGCGAGCGCGGTGTGCGCCCGGGCGATCGCGTCGCGGGCTGGCTGCCGAACGGTCCGCACGCGATCGCGGCGATGCTCGCGAGCGCGAGCGTCGGCGCGGTGTGGACGTCGTGCTCGCCCGATTTCGGGGCGCGCGGTGTGATCGATCGCTTCGGCCAGATCGAACCCGTCGTGCTATTCGCGGCCGACGGCTATTTCTACAACGGCCGCGCGCACGACGTCCTGCCCCGGCTCGACGAGGTGCGCGCACAGCTCCCGAGCCTGCGCGAGACCGTGCTCGTGCCGTGGGCGAGTGCCGATCCGCCGCTCGCGGGCGGCGTGCAGCGTTGGGACGACGCCCTGGCGCCGCACACGGGCGCCGCGCTCGCGTTCGACCGCCTGCCGTTCGACCACCCGCTCTACGTGCTCTATTCGAGCGGCACGACCGGCCCTCCCAAGTGCATCGTGCACGGCGCGGGCGGCACGCTCTTGCAGCACCAGAAAGAGCAGCTGCTGCACGTCGACCTGCGCGCGCGCGATCGGTTCTTCTACTTCACCACGTGTGGCTGGATGATGTGGAACTGGCTCGCGTCGGGGCTCGCGTGCGGTGCGACGCTCCTGCTCTACGACGGATCTCCCTCGCATCCCGAGATCGGCACGCTGTTCCAGTGGGCCGAGCGCGAGCGGGTCGCGGTGTTCGGCACCTCGGCGAAGTTCATCGACGCGGTCGCGAAGTCGGGGTTCGCGCCGCGCGAGCACTGCGACCTCTCGCGCGTGCGCGCGATCCTGTCGACGGGCTCCCCGCTCTCGCCCGAGGGCTTCGACTTCGTGTACGAGCACGTGGCGCCGCACGCGCAGCTCGCGTCGGTGTCGGGCGGAACCGACATCGTCTCGTGCTTCGTGATCGGTTGCCCGGTCGCGCCGGTCTGGCGCGGCGAGATCCAGATGCCCGGGCTCGGCATGGCCGTGGACGTGTTCGACGACGCGGGGCGCCCGCTGCGCGGTGAGAAGGGTGAGCTCGTGTGCACGAGGCCGTTCCCGTCGATGCCGACGGGATTCTGGAACGATCCGGACGGCGCGCGCTATCGCAAGGCCTACTTCGAGCGCTTCCCGGGCATCTGGTGTCACGGCGACTACGCCGAGTGGACCGAGCACGGCGGCATCGTCATCCACGGCCGCTCCGACGCGGTACTGAATCCCGGCGGCGTGCGGATCGGCACCGCGGAGATCTATCGCCAGGTGGAGCAGCTCGAGGAGGTGGTCGAGTCGCTCGTGATCGCGCAGGAGTGGCGGGGCGATCAGCGCGTGGTGCTGTTTGTGCGCCTGCGCGACGGGCTCGCGCTCGACGACGCGCTGCGCGCCCGGATCTGCGAGCGCGTGAAGCGCGGCGCGAGCCCGCGCCACGTGCCCACGCGGATCGTGCAGGTGCCCGACATCCCGCGCACGCGCAGCGGCAAGATCGTCGAGCTCGCCGTGCGAGACGTGGTGCACGGGCGCGCGGTCAAGAACCGCGAGGCACTCGCGAATCCCGAGGCGCTCGAGCACTTCGCCGGGCGCGAGGAGCTCTCCAGCTGAGCCGGGTGACTCCGCGCATCGCAGTGCACGGCGGCGCGGGCCGCGTTCCCGACGACGCTGCCCGCGCGCAGCGCGAGGCCGAGGGGCTGCGCGCCGCGCTCGTTGCGGGCGGAGATCCCCTCGCTGCGGGCGGGAGTGCGCTGGACGCGGTGGTGGCCGCGGTGAGGGAGCTCGAGCGCTGCGAGGTGTTCAACGCGGGGCGCGGCGGTGCGCTCGACCGCGACGGCGGCATCGCGCTCGATGCAGTCGCGATGGACGGCAGTGCGCGGCGCGCGGGCGGCGTGATCGGCGTCGCGCGGGTCGCGCAGCCGATCGACGCAGCGCTCGCGGTGCTGCGCGACGGACGCCACGTGCTGCTCGCGGGCGAGGGCGCCGAGCAGTTCGCGCGCGCGGCGGGTCTCGCGATGGTCGAGCCCGCGTTCCACATCACCGACGAGCGGCGCGCACAGCTCGCGCGCGCACTCGAGGAACGCCCGCGATCGGGCGGCACGGTCGGTGCGGTCGCATGCGATGCGCAGGGTCATCTCGCCGCGGCGACTTCGACCGGAGGACTCGTCGCGCGCCTGCCCGGGCGCGTTGCCGACAGCGCGCTGCCCGGCAGCGGCACCTGGGCCGACGACGCCACCTGCGCCGTCTCGGCGACCGGTTACGGGGACTTCTTCATCCGCGCGGGCTTCGCGCGCGACGTCGACGCGCGCATGCGCTACGGCGGCCGCGACCTCGACACCGCGTGCGCCGAGGCGCTCGCGGAGGTGGCCGCGCTCGGCGGCAGCGGAGGCTGCATCGCGATCGACGCGCACGGCCGCATCGCGTTCCACTTCGACACACCCGACATGCCGCGCGGCCTGCGCGTGGGCTCGGGCGAGGCGAAGGTCGCGGTGTACGGCC
This sequence comes from uncultured delta proteobacterium, assembly GCA_963832165.1. Lineage (GTDB taxonomy): Bacteria > Myxococcota_A > UBA9160 > UBA9160 > SMWR01 > JAHEJV01. The sequence goes on from CAWHTE010000001.1 coordinate 212,326, forward strand.
GCGGCGATCCGACCTAACGCGGAGCGCGCGGGGGAAAGCGCGGCTCGCGGCGCTCGATCAGATCGACGAGGTCGCGCGCGAAGTCGTCGTAGGTGCGATGAGCGCGCGCGAACGCGTGGCCTTCCGCGGCGATCCGCGCGCGCTCGTCGGGGCGCGAGCGGTAGTGGTCGATCAGCTCGACGCACTCGTCGGTCGACCGGTACCACACGAGGTGCCGGTGGTTCTCGAAGATGTCCTCGAGCCCCGGCGCGTAGTTCGTGATCAGGAAGCCGCGCGCTCCGAGCGTGAACCAGGTGCGATTCGAGAAGTACCACGCGACGTCGTGGCGCCAGTCGCAGCCGAGCACGATCGATGCGGCGCGGCAGATCTGGCGGTACTGCTCGGGGAACACGTCCTCGCGCGCCGCGGAGAGACCGAGCTCGGGCCAGCCGCTGCCGTAGAGCTTCAGATCGAAGCGCGTCGCCACTGCGGGAATCAGCGCGCCGCGCGTCGCGTGCAGCGGTGAGTTGCTCGCATACTTGCCGATGAATGCGACCTCGGACTCGAACGCGGGATCGGCGTGCTCCACGGGGAAGTAGACCTCGGGGTCGTGCGCCTCCGCGAGATAGGCGGCGCGCTTGGCGCCCGCGCGCTCGAACTCCGCGACCTGTCCGCGTGCGACCGTACACACGAGGTCGACGTGCGCCGAGAGCCCGAGCTGCTCGGACGCGATCGGCGACGGCCAGCAGTCGGGCGTGAACATCACGGTGGGGAAGCGCCCCGCGAGCGCCGCGAACACGGGCTTCGAGACGTCCTGCGCGTGGATGAACGCGAAGTCGGGCGCGAAGCGGCGCACGCTCGCGAGCGTCCAGCGCTGGGCGAGCCAGCGGCCCACCCACTGGCGGCGCTTGGCCTCGCGGATCACGCACAGCGTGTGGCCTGCTCGCGCGAGCGAGCGCGCGATCGAGCGCGTGGTCTGGGTGCGGGCCTTGCTCTTTGCGAATACGGCGATGCGCATGGACGGGCCAAGCATCTCACGGGTACCGGCACCGCGCTAGGTTGTGCGGGTGCCGGATCCGCCGCTGCGCATCTCGTTCATCGCGCTGGGCTTCCCGCCCGATGTCGGCGGCACCGAGCTCTACAACGCCGAGTACGCGCGGCGGCTCGCCGCGCGGGGTCACGCACTGCGCGTGTACACCTGGAGCGGGGAGAGCGGCGCGCGCGCGGAGCTGCCGTTTCCCGTGGAGCGCGCGCCGCGGCCCGCGCGCGGCGCGACTCTCGACGCGCGCGGCGTCGCCGCGTGGCTCGCGCGCGGTGCGCCCGAGGTGGTGCTCGTCTCGCGCGCGTCGCGCCTGCTCCGCGACGTCGTGCCCGCGGCCGCGCGCGTTGCGCCCGTCGTGCTCTCGGTGCACGAGCTCGGCGGACGCCACACGCGCCGCGGTCGGATCGGGCGCTGGCGCGTGCGCCGGCGCTATGGGCTCGACCGCGCGCGCTGTGTGGTGGTGAACAGCGAGGACACGCAGCGGCGCGTCGCGGCGCTGCGCTCCGCGGCGGCGATCCGCGTCGTGTACCCGGGCGTCGACACCGCGGCGTTCGCGCCGAGCGCCGAGCGGCGCAGGCACGCGCGCGAGAAGCTCGGCGTTGCGCAGCGGCGCGTGCTGCTCACGGTGTCGCGCCTCGCCGCGAACAAGGGACACGCGCACATGATCGAGGCATTGCCCGCGCTGCGCGAGCGCTTTCCCGATCTCGTCTACCTCGTGGTGGGGCAGGGCGGCGAGCGCGACGCGCTCGAATCGCTCGCGGTGCAGCGCGGCGTCGCCGACGCGGTGCGCTTCGAGGGTCTGGTCGACGATGTGCGCGCCTACTACGCCGCGTGCGACGTGTTCGCGATGCCGTCGGGGCGTCTCGCCGCACGCGGCGACGGCAAGGCCGGCGAGGGATTCGGGATCTCGTACATCGAGGCGGGCGCGAGCGGCGTGCCCGCGGTGGCGAGCGCGAGTGGCGGCGGTTCGGAAGTGGTGATCGACGGCGAGACGGGCTGTGTGGTCGATCCGGGCGATCCGCGCGCGCTCGAGCGCGCGATCGCGGGCCTGTTCGAGGACCCCGCGCGCGCGCGCCGGCTCGGCGACGCGGCGCAACGGCACTGTCAGCGGTTCGACTGGGAGCGCGGCGCCGACGCGCTCGAGGCGGTGCTGCGCGACGCCGCCGGCGCGCCGCGTCACCGCTCCCGCGCGTAACCCGCCTCGCGCAGCAACGCGCGGATCTCGTCGAGGATCGCGGGATCGTCGATCGTGGGCGGCGTGCGATAGGGCTCGGAGTCGGCGATCCGGCGCAGCGTGCCGCGCAGCACCTTGCCCGAGCGCGTCTTGGGCAGCCGCGGCACCACGAGCGCGCGCCGGAACGCCGCGACCGGACCGATCGCCTCGCGCACGCGCGCCACGAGCTCCTGCTCGAGCTCCGCCGGGTCGCGCTCCACGCCCGCGTTCAGCACCACGAAGCCGAGCGGCACCTGACCCTTGAGCGCGTCGGCCACGCCCGTGACCGCGCACTCCGCCACGTCGGGGTGGCCCGCGATCGCCTCCTCCATCGCACCCGTCGACAGGCGATGGCCCGCGACGTTGATGATGTCGTCGGTGCGGGCCATGATCCAGAGATAGCCGTCGACGTCGATGTGGCCCGCGTCGGCCGTCTGGTAGTAGCCCGGGAAACGCGTGAGGTAGCTCTGCTCGAAGCCCGCGTCGTTCTCCCAGAGCGTGCGCAGGCAGCCCGGCGGCAGCGGCAGCTTGATCACGATGTGGCCCGTCTCGCCGCGCGGCAGCTCGTGGCCGTCGTCGCTCAGGACGCGCACGTCGTAGCCGGGCACCGCGCGCGTGGGCGATCCGCGCTTCACGGGCAGCGGCTCGAGTCCCATGCAGTTGGCGGCGATCGGCCAGCCGGTCTCGGTCTGCCACCAGTGGTCGATCACGGGTACACCCAGCGCGCGCTCGCTCCACGCAACGGTATCGGGGTCGGCGCGCTCGCCCGCGAGGAAGAGCGTGCGCAGCGATGAGGTGTCGTACTGCTTGGGCAGCTGTGCCTGCGGGTCCTCGCGCTTGATCGCGCGGATCGCCGTGGGCGCCGTGAACAGCGCGTTCACGCGGTGCTGTTGGATGACGCGGAAGAACGCGCCCGCATCGGGCGTGCCCACGGGCTTGCCCTCGTAGAGCAGCGTCGTGCAGCCGAGCAGGAGCGGCGCGTAGACGATGTAGGAGTGCCCGACCACCCAGCCGATGTCCGACGCGGCCCAGAACACCTCGCCGGGCGACATCCCGTACACGTTGCGCAGGCTCCACTTGAGCGCGACGGCGTGGCCGCCGTTGTCGCGCACCACGCCCTTCGGCATGCCCGTGGTGCCCGAGGTGTAGAGGATGTAGAGCGGGTCGGTCGCCTCCACCGCGACCGCGTCGGCCGGCGACGCGCTCGCGACGGCGCTCTGCCAGTCGACGTCGCGCCCGGGCTCGAGCGTCGCCTGTGCCTGGGGGCGTTGCAGCACCAGGCAGTGTCGCGGCTTCGCACCCGAGCGCGCGATCGCTTCGTCGAGCATCGGCTTGTAGGCCACCACGCGCCCGGGCTCGATCCCGCACGACGCCGTGAGCACGGCGACGGGGGCCGCGTGCTGGATGCGCTGGGCGAGCTCGCTCGCAGCGAAGCCGCCGAACACCACCGAGTGGATCGCGCCGATCCGCGCGCACGCGAGCATCCCGAACACGGCCTCGGGCACCATCGGCATGTAGACGAGCACGCGATCGCCGCGCCCGACACCGAGCGCGCGCAGCGCGCCCGCGAGCTGCGCCACCTCGTGCTGGAGCTCTGCATAGCTGTACGCGCGCAGCGTGCCCGTGACCGGGCTGTCGTAGATCAGGGCGGTCTGCGCGCCGCGCCCGGAGGCCACGTGCAGATCGACCGCGTTGTAGCAGGTATTCAGCGTCGCATCGGGGAACCACGCTGGGCGCAGCGGGTCGGCGTCGTTCCAGACCGCGCGCGGGCGCCGCACCCATTCGATGTCCTCGGCTGCGCGTGCCCAGAACGCGCTCGGGTTCGCGAGCGATTCGGCATGGGCGCGCGCGGTGGCATCGGTCATCGCACGTAGCATACGCGCCGGGCGCGGTGTGATCCCGCGCCGTGTATGATTCCGCGGGATCCACCGGACGCGCCCGGGAGAGCCGCATGTCCACCGCACTCCTGCTCGCCGCCCTCTGGATCGCGTTCGCCGTCAGCCACATGGCGCTCTCGAGCCAGAGCTGGCGTCCCCGGCTCGTCACCGCGCTCGGCGAACGGGCGTTCCAGGGCCTCTATTCCCTGGTCGCGCTCGGGATCTTCGTGCCGCTCGTGGCGATCTACTTCGGGAACAAGCACACGGGGCCCTATCTCGGCACGCTCGCGGGCGTCCCGGGGATGCGCTGGCTGATGTACGTGGGCATGGCGGCTGCGTTCGCGATGCTCGTCGCGGGGCTCGCGCGGCCTTCGCCCGCGGCGATCGCGCCGGGCGCGACCGAAGTGCGCGGCATCTACCACGTGACGCGTCATCCCGTGCTCATGAGCTTTGGGCTCTACGGCATCCTGCACCTGTGCGTGGTCGCCGTGCACGCGACCGAGCTCGCGTTCTTCGCGGGCTTCCCGCTGTTCGTGTGGATCGGCACGCGCCACCAGGACCAGCGCAAGCTCGCGAGCGGCGGTGAGGCATTTCGGCGCTTCCACGACGCGACGCCGTTCACGCCGTTCTCGCGGCCCGCGGGCGTGCTCTCGGCGCTGCGCGAGCAGCCGATCCCGATCGCGCTCGGCGTCGTGCTCACGATCGCGGTGCGCTGGTTCCATCCGGCGCTGTTCGGGCCGGGGTAGCGCTCCGCCTATACTCCGCGCGCTTCACGGTAGAAGGAGGTATCGCGATGCTGCGAGCCCAGGGTGTCCATCACGTCTCGTTCACGGTGCGCGATCTCGAGCGCTCGAAGCAGTTCTACGGCGAGCTGCTCGGTCTCGAGACGATTCCTCGGCCTAATATGGGTATTGCGGGCGTCTGGTACCGCGCCGGCGCGGCCGAGATCCACCTGATCGCGATGCCCGCCGCGAGCGCCGAGCGCGCGGAGCAGAAGCTCACGCCGCTCGCGAATCACGCGGCGTTCGCGATCGACGACTACGCCAGCGCGCTGGCCGAGCTCGAGTCGCGTGGTCTCGAGGTGCAGCAGACCAGCCCCGAACGCGGGCAGCTCTGGGTGCAGGATCCGGATGGAAACGTGATCGAGCTGATCGTGCCGAGGGCTGGATGATTCTCCGCGTCCGGCGCGCACCGCGCGCGCGCAGCGGGATCGCGATGTTCGCACTCGCCGCGCTGTTCGCGTGCGATCGCGGCGCAGAGACCGCGCCTCCCCCGGAAGCCGCCGAGCCGGAGATCCCCGCGCCCACCGCGCCTGCCCCCGCGGCGCCGGTCGCGCCTCCCGCGCCGCAGGCCACCCATGCCGCTCCGCTCTCGCCGCACCGCCAGGCACTGATCGAGCGCGCGCGGGGCAACTTCGGCGTGCTGCCCAGCGAGGCGACGAGCTCGGCCAATCCCGTCACCGCCGAGAAGATCGAGCTCGGCCGGATGCTCTACTACGACGCGCGGCTCTCGAAGAACCACGACATCGCGTGCAGCGACTGTCACAAGCTCGACCGGTTCGGCGTCGACGGCGAGCGCACGTCCCCAGGTCACAAGGGACAGCGCGGCACGCGCAATTCGCCCACCGTGCTCAACGCCGCGCTCCAGGTCGCGCAGTTCTGGGACGGCCGCGCGCCGAGCGTCGAGCAGCAGGCGAAAGAGCAGGTGCTGAAGCCGGTCGAGATGGCGATGTCGTCGGACGCCGCGGTGGTCGCCATGCTCGAGTCGATTCCGGGCTATGCGCCGCTGTTCAAGGCGGCGTTCCCGGGCGCGGTGAAGCCGATCACGTACGACAACATGGCGCGCGCGATCGGCGCGTTCGAGCGGCGGCTGATCACGCCGTCGCCGTTCGACGAGTTCCTCGCGGGCGATGCCACCGCGCTCGACGACGCCCAGATGCGCGGGCTCGAGATCTTTCTCGACACGGGCTGTGGCACCTGCCATCAGGGCGTCGGGATCGGCGGCGGCATGTTCCAGAAGCTCGGCGCAGCGCTTCCCTATCCCACGAGCGACGAGGGCCGCGCCGCGGTCACCCACCAGGAGGTCGACAAGTACTTCTTCAAGGTGCCCATGCTGCGCAACGTCGCGAAGACCGCGCCCTACTTCCACGACGGCAGCCTCGCGACGCTCGACGAGGCGATCCGCACGATGGCCAGGATCCAGCTCGGAAACGACCTCGCCGACGACCGCGTGACGTCGATCCGCGCATTCCTGGAGTCGCTCACGGGCACCGTGGACGGCAGCTACGTGGCGCGCCCGGTGCTCCCGCAGAGCGGTCCCGACACACCCAAGGCGGATCCGAGCTAGTCTATTCGATCCTGTTGCGCGCCAAGGGAGAGCGCCCATGCCCCCCGTCACCGAAACCGCCGTGCTCGACGCGTTGCGACCGATCGTCGATCCCGACTTCGGCAAGAGCATCGTCGACCTGGGTTTCGTGAAGAACATCCGGATCGAGGACGGCCGCGTGTCGTTCGACATCGAGCTCACGACGCCCGCGTGCCCCGTGAAGGAGGAGTTCCAGCGCACCGCGCACGAGCGCGTGGGTGCGCTCGCGGGCGTGGAAGAGGTGACGGTTTCGATGACCGCGAACACGCGCGGTCGCGCGACGCAGCCGCAGGGCGAGGTGCTGCCGGGCGTGCGCAACACACTCGCGGTGGCGTCGGGCAAGGGCGGTGTGGGCAAGAGCACGGTGGCGATCAACCTCGCGCTCTCGCTCGCGAAGAGCGGCGCCGCGGTGGGTGTGCTCGACGCCGACGTCTACGGGCCGTCGCTGCCGCTGCTCACGGGCGTGCACGGCCGGCCGCGCGCCGAGGAGAAGCGCATCCACCCGCACGAGGCCGCGGGTCTCAAGCTCATGTCGATGGGATTCTTCATCGACGACAACTCGCCCGTGATCTGGCGCGGGCCGATGGTGCACGGGCTGATCCGCCAGTTCCTCACCGACGTGGCCTGGGGCGAGCTCGACTATCTCGTGATCGACATGCCGCCCGGTACCGGCGACGCGGCGCTCACGCTCACGCAGATGGCGCCGCTCTCGGGCGCCGTGATCGTCACCACCGCGAACGACCTCTCGCTGATCGACGCGCGCAAGGGCCTCAAGATGTTCGAGAAGGTGAACGTGCCCGTGCTCGGCATCGTCGAGAACATGTCGTACTTCACGCCGCCGGATCTGCCCGATCGCAAGTACCGCATCTTCGGTCAGGGCGGCGGCAAGCGCACCGCGGACGAGCTCGGCGTCTCGTTCCTGGGCGAGATCCCGATCGATCCGCGCATCGTCGAGGGCGGCGACAAGGGCCGACCGATCGTGCTCGACGCACCCGATTCCGAAGCCGCACAGGTGTTCACCTCGCTGGCGGGCGTGATCGCGCGCAAGCTCGCCGTGCTCGCGGAGTCCACGCCCCAGATCGCCGACGCGAACATCACCTGGGTGCCTACTCCTTCCTCTTGAACAAGAGGTGCGTGTAGAACACGGGCACGGGTCCGACCGTGCCCTCGGCGGTCGACCGGCGCAGATACTCGGTGTAGTCCATCTCGGTGAGCGCGGCGCGCGCGTCGGGTGCGAAGAAGCCGTCCGGGAGCTCGAGGTCGCTCTGCCAGTTCACGTAGTCGGTGGTGCGCTGCTCGCCGGATTCGCGGTCGAAGATCTCGATGCGCAGCGGGATGCGCAGCGCGTCCTGCGTCACCCAGAGCTCGCGACGGCCGAGCTCGTCGGTGAGGCGGTAGATGCCCGCGCGCCGTCCCACCACGGTCTCCTCGCGCACGAGCTCGGCGCCCTGGCCGGTCAGGATGTCGTACTCGCGCGCGAACGGGCGCTCGTCCGCGCGGTCGGCGGCCACCGCGGCGGGCTCGCGGCGGATCGACAAGCCCTGGCCCGTGAGTCCGTCGTAGGCGTAGTAGCGGTCTCCGCGCACGATCGTCACGATCTTGTGTCCCGCCACCACGGTCTCGGCGCGCAGCGACGCTCCCTTCGACCACAGATGGGTCACGTTGAGGCCCGCCGATCCACGCGTGAGCGCCTGCGCATACCAGGTGGCGGGCCCGGCCGGCTTCTTGGGCTCCTCCGCGGCGGCAGGGAGAGCGGCCGCGAGCATCAGCACGGCGAGCATCGCGAGGCGCGGGACGAGCGACGTGGGCACGCGGGGCTAGGCTAGCTTTCCCGGGCTCATGAGCCACGCAGAGGGCGCTCGGCTAGTCGTGCAGCTCGCACTCAGCATCGCGGGATCGGATCCCACGGGCGGCGCCGGCCTGCAGGCCGACCTCCAGGTGTTCCGCAAGCTCGGCGTTCACGGGATGGGCGTGGTCACCGCGCTCACGGTGCAGGACACGACGCGTGTGCACGAGGTGCTGCCCGTGTTTCCCAGCGTCGTGCTGAAGCAGCTGCGCGCGGTGCTGCGCAGCACGCCGCCCGATGCGCTCAAGCTCGGGATGCTCGCGAGCGACGATGTGGCGCGCAACGTCGAGCTCGGGTTGCGCGAGCTCGACCCCGCGCGCCGCACGCCGATCGTGATCGACCCCGTGCTCGCGGCCAGCGACGGCACGCTGCTGCTCGAGCGGCGCGCCTACGGGACGCTCCAGGACCTGATCAGCCGCGCACACGTCGTGACTCCGAATCTGCTCGAGGCCGCGGCGCTCACGGGCATCGACGTTTCGACGCGCGAAGGCGTCGAGGCTGCGGCCGCGCAGCTCGTCTCGGGTCTCGGCGCGCGCGCGGCGCTCGTGAAGGGCGGGCACCGCGACGGCCCGCCCGACGATCTGCTCGCGCTGCGCGAGGGCGGCAGCGTCTCGTTCCACTGGCTTCCAGGCGAGCGCATTCCGGGCGGGCCTGTGCACGGAACGGGATGTGCGCTGTCGTCGGCGATCACGGCGCATCTCGCGCGCGGCGCCGAGCTGCGCGACGCGGTCGAGCGCGCGCGCGAGTTCGTGCGCGAGGCGATCCGCAACGCCCAGGCGCGATTGCTGGTGTACTGAATGAACGTCGGATGGCGCAGCGCGCTCGTGCTCTGGCTCGTGCTCGGCTGCGCGACGACGGTGGAAGACCTCCCGCTGCTCGAATCGCGTGCGCGCGCGGACTTCGAAGCGGGCCGCACCGAAGAGGCGATCGAGACGATGGAGCGCGCGGTCGCGCTCGCGCCCGACGACGCCGAGGCGCACTTCCTGCTCGGCGTGATGAAGCTGCGCACCGACCGCGTGATCGAGGCCGAGGCCGAGCTCGCGCGCGCGGTCGCGCTCGCGCCACGCGATGCAAAGATCCTCGCGGCGCACGGCATCGCGTTGCGCGCGCAGAAGAACTGGAGCGCGGCGGAGCGCGCGTTCCTGCGCTCGCTGCTGCTCGAGCCCGGCGACTCGAGCACGCTCGCCGCGCTCGGGGAGCTCTATCACCTCTCGGGCGACTTCGAGAAGTGCGTCGTGCGCTACGAACAGTTCGTGTGGCAGCTCGAGCAGCGCAATCCGGAGACGCTCACCGCGACCGAGCAGCGCGCGCTCGAGTCCGCGCGCGGGAAGGTCACCGAGTGCGGCGACGCCGCGCGCGCGATGAAGATCGAGGACACGCGCTAGTTCTTCGTGCGCTCGAGGATCTCTCGCGCGGCGCGCTCGCCGGACCGCACCGCCCCGTCGATCGCGCCGTGGGAGACCGTAGCCGTCTCGGTACCGGCCCAGTGGACGCGTCCGAACGGCTCCCGCAACAGGTGTCCGTAGCGCGTGAGCGTGCCGAGCGTGAAGTGCGCCATCGAGCATCCGCGCGACCATTCCTCGGTCTTCCACGAGGTCTCGATGAAATCGGATGGGTTCGCCGCGCGCGGGCCCAGCCGCGAGGCGAGCGCGTCGAGCACCGATTTCCGGCGCACGCCGGGGTCGAGCGACGCCAGCCGCTGCGAGACCGGCCCGAACGTGAACGCTGCGATCACGCCCGGCCTCCCCGACGCGGGACCCGCATCGATCGTCACCTCGGCAGCCGATCCGGGCTCTGCCGTCTGGCCGCTGTAGCCGTCGGCGCGCCAGAACGGCTCGTCGTACACGACGAGCGTCTTGGTCGCCCACCCGCCGATCGCGTTGCGGTAGAGCGCCGCGCGGTCCTCGGGAAGAGCCGGGTCGAATGCGATCTCGAGCGCGAGCGCGGGCGGAGTCGACACCACGACGTGTCGCGCCTGCACGGTGAGCGCATCGCCCGCGACGAGCACGTGTCCGTTCCGCTGAGTGATCGCTCGGACGGGCGTACTCAGCCGGACCGACCCGCCCAGCTCGTCGGCCACCCTGCGCGCGATCGAGCCCGCGCCGCCGTTCACGAGGTTCTCTTGCGCGCCGTTCTCGATCGAGAACAGCGTATCGATGCTGCCGTGCGTGTGCGCCAGGTACAGAAGATGGAGCAGCGACGCCTCCGACAGATCGGCCGTCATGCAGCCGCGCACCGCCGACTCGAAGAGATCGCGCGCGATCTGCGTGCGGATCCCCGACCGCTCGAGCCACGATGCGATCGAGCACGCATCCCACTCGGCCGCGCGCGGCGCTGTCCAGGGCGCCTCGATCGGCACCTGCCGCGCCATCCGGTTGATCTTCCACTGCGCGAGCGCGAGCGTGAGGACCGCGAGCGGGCTGATCTTCGGAATCAGTCCCGTGTAGCGGCGCACTCGCCCGTCGCCCACCAGGAGATGGGCGCCCTTCACCCACGTCTTGTACGTGGTCACGCCCATCTCTTTGGCGAGGCCGAAGATCGCGTCGTCCTTGGGGCCGAGCCATCCACCGCCGCGATCGACGGCCGAGCCGTCCGCGAGATGATGCGTCCAGATCCGGCCGCCCACGCGGTCGCGCGCCTCGAGCACGACGACCGACTGGCCCGCTTGGCTCAGTCGGCGCGCCGCGGTGAGCCCCGCATAGCCCGCACCGACCACACAGACATCACATTCCAATCGATCGGCCACGTCGCCATACCATCACAGGTGCTTGGTCATGCGCAAGAGTGGAACGGGAGCTCCGCCGCGATCGTCCGTGATCCACTCGTGGGCCTCGTAGCCGCACGCGCGATAGAGCGGCTCGCCCGCCACCGTCGCCATGAGCTCGACCTGCCCGAAGCCCGCGCGCCGCGCCGCATCCTCGCACAGGGCGAGAATCAGCCTTCCCACACCCTGGCGCGCATGGTCCGGATCGGTGTACATCGCGCGCACGCGCGCGGCATCCACCGAGGGATCGAGCAGGGCGTCGCTGCGCCCGGGCGACTGGTCTCCGCCGTAGAGCGTGGCGCGGCGGCTCCAGCCGCCACAGCCCGCGAGCCGGCCCTCGGCTTCCACTACGAAATAGGTTCCGTCGTCGATGAGCTGCGTGTCGAGTCCCATGATCGTCCGGCTCGATTCGATCTGGCGTTCGTCGAGGTATGGCTTCTGCAATCGGGAGATCGACGCATCCATGAGCTCGCGCAGCGCATCGAGATCGCCGCGATGCGCGAGTCGGTGCGTCAGGATCACGGCTGGGCCGCTGCCAGCAGGCGATGGATCGAGAGAAGACATCCGACACCGGCGCCGGCCACGATCAGCGAGAGGCCCACGCCCACGCGACACAGTCGTTGTATCCCGGGGCCCACGGCCACCCGCGCCGACCCCAGGCTCCACCAGCCCGACGGAGGCAACCTGTGCTCGCGGAGCCCGAGCTGGAAGTAGCGGATCAACAGGGCGCTCGAGACGAGCGCGAAGCCACAGACGGACAGGCCTAGCACGCGCAGGCCGGATTCGGCGGCGGCAAGCGCCGCCTCCGGGTCCGAAATGCGGAGCGTCTCCAGCCCCTGGAGGTATGCGTGAGTCCAGAGGTGCGCGGAGGCGCTCAGCACTGCGACGAGCGCGAGAGCGCAGAGCCAGGGGACCCAGAAGCGGGGGTCGCGCCGGGAGCGAAGGGTGTTCCACTCCATGGTCAGGCCACGTGCCCTCCGCGGCGCCAGGCCTCAGCTCTCGCCGGTATCGGCTGCCATCATCTGGGCGTACCCGGCACGCATCACGCCCGACAGACGGTCGAACAGCGCGTCGGGATCCTTCCGGCGCAGCTCCGCGAGGTCGCGCTCGAAGCCCGTCGCCATCACGAGCTCCCGTTTCCCGGTCTCGATCGCCGATAGGATCGCCTCCGCAGATTCGGCAGGCGAAACGCCCTTCTCGATCGCCGTATCGCTCACGCCGCGCCTCGAGCCGTCGGCGACGAGCGCGTTCCTCGACACGTTGGTCTTGACCGAGCCCGGGGCGATGACGTGCACCTGAACGCCCAGATGCTCGTTCTCCGCGCGAACCGCATCGTGATAGCCGACCAGCCCGTGCTTGGCTGCACAGTACGCCGACCGCAGCGGCGCTCCGAAGACTCCCGCGACACTCGAGATCGCGACGATCCGACCTCCACCGGTCTGCACCATCTTCGGGAGCACCGCTTGGGTGAGAGCGATCGGGCCTAGCAGATCGACCGCGATGATCTGCTGATAGACCGCGAACGCGGTTTCGGCGGCGAGTGAGCGCTGCGAGATTCCGGCGTTGTTGACGAGGCCGTCGATCCGTCCCTTCCAGGACCAGGCACGCTCGACGATCTCGGGAATCGCGTCGAAATCCGTCGCTTCGAAGGGAAGCGCGAGTGCATCGCCGCAATCCTTCGCGACCGCGCCGAGGGCGGCGGCATTGCGCCCGGACAGGACGAGCCGCGCACCCCGCGCGGCCAGGGCGCGCGCAAGGGCCTCGCCGATTCCCGACGACGCGCCCGTGATCCACCAGCATCGGCCTTGGAACATGGGAACCTCTTCCAGCACTACATCTACTGGAACACGCTGCGGACGGCGGCGGCGTCGAGGTACTCGAAGAGGCGCTCGATCCGTCCCCCGGAGACATAGATGACGATGCAGACGGGCGCGGCGACGAGCTCACCGGATGCGAGCTTTCCGTGGAGAATGTGACGCTGAACGAATCCACCTGCGAAGAAGTCTCGGGCGAGGATTTCGTAGCGACGCTCGGAGACGCGCCCGGTGAAGTATCGCAAGAGCGCCAGATTCTCGTCGCGCGTCTGCGATTTGCCCGTGACGTTGTGCCAGATCTCCACGTCGGGCGAATAGAGCTCGCCAACGGCATCCAGGTCGCCCCGCTCGATCGCGGAGAACAGAGCCGTGGCGACCGTCTCGATCGGATTGCTCAAGGGTCGACCCTCATCGGATCAGGCGGGGTGTGCCGTTGGAGTACAAGCATATGCCATCCCTCAGGACTGCGAGGCTTCTCGCTTGAACGAGAGAGCCAGATAGAGGGCACCGAGCACCGAGCTCCCGAAGATGAGAAGACGGGAGAGGGGAGACGAGAACTCGTAGCTCGGGTCGCCCGCGGACAACGCATGCATCAACCCGTGGACGACGAGGAAAGCGCTGATCACGAGTCGCGAGAGCCCGCGAATGCGTTCGTCTCTGCTCGCAACGAGCGCGATCAAGATGGCGAAGAGAGGAACATGGGCCGCGATGAATACCCACATTCCAGTGTCGTCGGGTAGCGTCCCGAGCAACGGCATTCCGCGCCACTCGTGGTTCGGAACTGCATCGATCTCGTGCGTGAACAGTGATCCCAGACCGAGATAGAACGCGATGTCACGTATCCGGTGCACGAGCGAAGTGCTCATTCCCGCCGCCCGAAGGATCGCGGTTCAGCTGCGGCACCGCCACGGATCAGCAAGATGAGGCACGCCACGTGGCTGATGACGAGGGGTGGACCCGCGAACACCGGGACATACCACTGCGCCGCCATGTGTGTGATGGCTCCCGTGGCAGCGGCGTGAGGGAACGCAATCAGGAGGTCGAGAGAACCCACGACGGTGCAAGCCCATGCCAGACCGCGAGCTGAGGTCCACCCGCGGCGCAACCCCGTGAAAGCCAACGCTGCCAGAAGTGCGGTGAGGGAATCGCCGATTGCAGTGGAGACGGCGAACTCCATGGGCATGCCCGGCGACAGATTGGGCACCAGGAGACCCACCCCGAGGACACGGAACATCTCTGGCGCTACCCAAACGCTCAGTCTCGACTCGGGCGAAAGTCGCGCGGACCACGGCCAGAGCACGAAGTACGTGATGAGACACCAGGCGGTGAGGAACCACAGGAACTGCAAGACGAAGATGACGAGCGGTTCCACTTGGACCATGACTAGGATTTCGCCTTCTTCGAAGGCTTCGACTTGCGAGAGCTGTTGAGCGCGACCGCCTGGCGAACGAGCGCCTTGAAGGCGGACGCGTCGACTGAGTCTCCTTCGTGGATGTCGATCGCGCGGCGTACTTTCCCGTCGAGACTCGCGTTGAAGAGACGGGCCGGATCCTTCAGGGACGCGCCCTTGGCGAAGGTGAGCTTCACGACATTCTTGTAGGACTCGCCAGTGCAGAGGATGCCGTCGTGCGACCAGACCGGAGTGCCCATCCACTTCCACTCCTCGACGACGTCCGGGTCTGCCTCCTGGATGAGCTTGCGCATCCGGCTGAGGGTCTCCCCGCGCCAGTCCCCGAGCTCGGCGATTCTCTTCGAGATGAGCCCCGATGCCGACTGGCCTCGGCTCGCGCCCGACTTCTTCATGCTTTCATCCCTCTACCAGTTTCGGGAAGGCGCAGGACGATCTGCAGCGCACCGTTAGGCGGAAGGTCGCCTCAGCCGAGACCAAGGCGCTCGTGCCACTCAGCGATCGACTCCTCGGGAAAGTGCGGATACAGCTTGTCCTGAGGATCAGACCGGACTTGCACCCAGGAGGCCTTCGAGTCGAGCAGGAGATGCGTCCGCTCCGGGGGGACAGGAAGCGGGGTATCGATGGCGGATGCGAGCGGGTGCACCAACTCGGGCCAGCGAGGATCCCACATCCAGAGGTGGCTTCCACAGAGCGCGCAGAAGTGGCGCCTCCCGGGACTCTGGTGGGGAGCAGACTCACCCGGATACTTCCTGAAAAAAGCGCTGGCCTACTTCGCGGACGACCAGAAGTGAAGTTCCGGTTCGTCCAGGAGCACCGGGAGACCTTCCGGGTAGGCATGATGTGCAAGGTCCTGAAGGTCTCCCGCAGTGGATACTACGCCTGGCGCGAGCGTCAGCCAAGTCGACGCGAGCGCGAAGATCGTGTGCTCGCCGGACGGATCCATGCGATCCATCGCGAGAGCCGGGAGACCTACGGCTCGCCTCGGATCCATGCCCGATTGCGTCGGGAAGGAGAGACGGTGGGTCGCCATCGCGTGGCCCGTCTGATGCGCTGGGAGGGGCTGCAGGGCTGTGCGAAGCAGCGCTTCCGGCGAACGGCCACCGTGCGCGCGGAGCTTCCGGCTGCACCGAATCTCTTGAACGGTAATTTCTCTGCGAAAGTGGCCAATCGGGTCTGGGTCGCCGACATCACTCAAGTGCGAACCCGCGAGGGTTGGCTCTATCTCGCGATCGTGCTCGACCTCTTCTCCCGCAAGGTCGTCGGTCACGCCAGTGCCTCGACCCCGCGCCAGGAGCTCGCTCTCGAAGCTCTCGATCGAGCCCTTCGCATCCGCCGACCCCAACTCGGAACTGATCCATCACAGCGATCGCGGTGGGCAGTACCTGAGTGCCGAATATCAGGACCGTCTGGATCGCCACGGCATCGTCTGCAGCATGAGCCGTCCAGGTCGATGCGCGGACAACGCCGCGGCCGAGAGCTTCTTCCACACGCTGAAGACGGAGTGGCTCTACCACTTCGACTTCTTCACTCGCGAAGAGGCTCGGCTGGCGATCTTCGACTACGTCGAAGCCTTCTACAACCGGAACCGCTTGCACTCCAGTCTCGACTACCACTCACCCGAGGAGTATGAAACACTGCACAATGCTGCTTGAAACCCCGTCCACTTTATCGGGGCAAGATCCGTCCGCTAGAGCGGTTGGTTCGGCACGCCTTCGAACAACTGCTCAGTCGGCCCAACGGTCTGCAGATGCAACAGTTTGGTGGCCAGATGTGGCGCGAAAACCGAAAGATAGACGACATGGCCGATCACGATGGCGCCGCAATCGAGAGAAGGGAAGAGCGGAGAGGGCGCTTCGACTTCGAATCCGCCCACGCCTCGATGAGTGTGCGCCCCTGTGAATCCGTTCGTCCGAGGAGGTAGGTGAAGACCATCATCTGCACGCCCATCGCAAGAGAGTCGTAGAGCGGATACTGGTGCTTCGTGCCCGGCCAGAGAGCGAGTCCCTCGATCACGCGGCCATAGTAGAACACGCCCAGCTGAGCCCCGAGGAGCGCATTGAACGTGAAAGCCCAGAGGCAGCCGACCACGAGGCCGACGATCAGCAGCGTGATCGCCGCACGCCACTGGTTTCTCGAGCTCAACCAGCGCCCTAGCGAGGCGCCTATCACGGCAGGAAGCACGAAGTAGGCGATGTAGCCGGGGGGGACCGCTGCCGGCAGGCCACCCCATGTCATGTTCAACGGCCACCAGGAAGGCATGCGCGGAATAGCGGGCGGGAACTGCGCATACACCGCCCAATCGTAGGGGGCTTCGATCCAGGAGAACGAGATGGCGGATATGCACAAGAGCAGGAGCGGGTGCGGGCGGCCTCGGCGGTAACTCAGAAACACGCCAATGACCACGAAAGAAAACCCGCCGATGTAGGCGAAGCCGATGGCCGCCTTCAGGAGCGGTGTCAGTTCAGACATCAGTCGGCCCCGCCATTCTTCGAAGGACCGCGTGCCTCCGGATCATGTCGAAGCACCAATGCGAAGATGAGCACGATCAGTCCGAAGAGCGTACCCAGCATGATCAATGCGCCCAGCGTCGTATCCTCTAAAAGCTCTTGGCGGCATCCTATTTCGAGATGTGGAGTACGAAGGGCCGGAACAGGTGCCTGACGGCAGCGACGAACGCGAATAGCGCCGGGATCCCCGCGACTAGGCCAAAGGTGTTCCGACCCGCGTCGAACAGAGCGAGTGAACATGCGCCGAGAACGAGCGCAAACCCCAGAAGAAGCAACGATGAGCGCGGAAGCTTCGAGGGCGGAGGCGGCACGATCGCAGATCGACTCATGAAGATCGTGTCCTCGCCGTTCAACGGATCGGGTTCAATTGCGAGTCACAGTGCCTCAGCGGACGGACCGATGCACCGAAGCTCGACGCCGGACGGTATCACGGATCGATTGGAACTCGCGTGGCTCGGCAGCTGCGGCGCCTTGTTCTGCGCGTGCGTTACTGTGCCGATCCAGATGGTCAGGAGCCGGAGATGATCGCGATCTTCGTGGACGGCGATGGCTGTCCGGTGAAGGACGAAACGTACGTGGTGGCTACGCGCTATGGGGTGCGTGTGGCGCTCGTGGCCAACTCTCGCCTCGGCGTGCCTCAGGGCTTGGGTGTCGAGTTGATCCTGGTCGATCAGGGACCCGATGCCGCAGATGACTGGATCGTGGAGAACGTGCGGCCCGGGGACGTCGTCGTGACGGCCGATATTCCGCTCGCGGCGCGCTGTCTGGAAGCGGGGGGTCGCGTGCTGGGTACCAATGGGCGGATCTTCAGCGAGGATTCGATCGGAACTCAGCTTGCCACTCGGGATCTGAAGGCTCAGCTACGAGAGGCGGGGATCATGTCCGGCGGCCCACCTCCCATGTCTGCAAAGGACCGCTCTCGATTTCTCTCGAGCCTCGACCAGCTCGTGCAGACTGGCCTCCGCGAAGATCGAGCCAGGTAGCCCGTTCTCACGCCGCCTAACGGAGCTTCACTGGGAGGAGTTCCAGATGTCGCGATGCAATAGCCACTTACCGCCGGTCCGCTTCCAGATCACGAGGTACCGGGCGTTGCTGGCGGTGCCGTCCTTGGCGATCAAGCCGACGTTCCCGGTTTCGTAGGCGAGATCGCCGACAGATTCGACCTCCGCGGTCTCGAGAGTGACGTCCTTGACTCCGGAGTCGATCGATTTCTGCCAGAAGGCTGCAATGGCGGGGCGCGCTTTCGCCACGGGCGCTCCCGGAGCAATCACTTGCGCATCTGGCGTATAGAGACCGGCAACGGCCTTCGCGTCGCCGCGCAGGAAGGCGGTGATGAATGCGCGATTACCCGCCTCCACCGCATCGCGAACCTCGTCGGATCGCGCCGGCGCAGCAGCAACGATGCATGCCAGGGCGAGGAGCGCGGTTGAAGTTCGGTGGGTGCTCATCATGAGGTCCTCCAATCTGTTAGGAATGCCAGGGTTCTCGAGACGGTCAGCTGTCGTGCTCTTGAATGTGGCCTAACTCATTCTAGGCAGCGGGTAGCATCACCGGGTACCCACCGGTCGAAGGGCTCGAGCCGGAATGCGGAGCCGGTACTGCTCGCTGGAGGACGCGTTCCAACGGACGGTATCCCTGGTCTGGTGGATCTCGTGCATGCCGGACGGATCGAAGACGCGGAGATAGAGATCCGGCGCTGATTCTCGAACGTCACGGAAGTCATCGCGGGTGAACCGGATCTCGAACCGGCCGTCGTCGTCAGTTGTAGTGAATCCGATTCCGTCGTCGAAGATCAGGTCGCGATCGAATGCCCGGACGATGAAACCGGAGAGCGGACGCCCCGTCTCCTCCTCTTCGATCACACCGAAGACGCGGAAGGAGTCTTGATCGGGGGTTGCCACTAGCGTATCTCCGGCTGCCTAACTCATTCTGGGCAGAGTACGCGCTAACGCATCAGCGCACTTCGGACCGATGACCCCACACGCCACCATGCTTGGTGACCTTGAGATCACCCAGCACTTTGCATTGGCACGCCAGGCGAAGTCCTGATCCGTGATGATGAGGAAAGACCCCGAGCCGTCGCTGCTCAGCTGCAGTCGCCTCGGAGATCTCGCCCTCGACCTCGACCGCGCAGCTCCCACACATCCCGCGTCCGCGACAATTGAGAGCCTGGGCGACGCTGTTGTAAAGGGGAAGGCGCGCCCGTAGCAGAACCACTCGGAGGTTCGCTCCCGGAGGGCACTCGATCGACTGGCCGGAGAAATGAACGATCGGCATGGCTGTCATGACCCCGGTTCACGCTGAGTAACGGCCATGGCCAGCTGCGCGCGCCCGTGTACGACTATGCCACGACCGGTGGGCAGCGGGCGAATCGACAGCACGGCCCAGCTCATCTCTAGGCGCCCTGCGCGGACCCGCGGCCGACGCGACGCCAGACGGCACGCGCAATCACGACCGGCACGACAAGAACGATCGCCAACGCCGACAGAACCACGAGTGGCTGAAGAAACGAGGGGAGCAGAGAACTGTGTGGGCCCGCGAGAAATATGACGGCGAAGAAGCAGAGCGGAGCCAGCAGGGCCAGCGAGCCGAGCCAAACAAGGAGGGTTAGAAGCCAGCGCACTAGGCGGAAGGCCTAGCAGGGCCAGCTGCTAGATTCAACGAGCGATGATCTCCGTAGACGAATTCGTCGAGCGCCTTTGCCGACTGGGTGCCGACCGGGGTCCTCGCGGTTTTCCGCGCAGGCGCCGCGATCGCGAGATCCTCCTCAAGAGTGTCGTGATGCTGATGGACAGCAGTCGGACATACGCCGAGCGCGAGGTGAACGCCCTCCTGCAGGACTGGAACCGCGACGTAGCCCCCGCAATCAAGACCGACCACGTGACTTTGCGACGACTCCTGGTCGACTACGGATACCTGGAGCGGACAAGGGACGGTCATGCGTATCGGGTTGGGTTCCCACCGCAACCTGTCGCGTTCGCTCTCGAGGTCGACGAGATCGACGTGCGAGCGACGATTGCGGCCTACGGAGAGTACCTGCGCAAGACGAGGCGTCGCGTGGGTCCCACCGCCTAACGGGTCGCGGCTCAGCTGCGACCGGGCGGGCGTGTAACACTCGTAGCGAGCGCCAGGTTATTCCCGTCCGGATCCTTGAAGAATGCCATCCACTCCTCGGTCCCGGGCTCGCCAAAGGTGCCGGCGTCGTCACGATGGATCAGGTGCGGTGGTGAATCGAAGACGATCTCGCGCGCCCTGAGGGATTTGTATGCAACATGGATGTCCGGGACCCAGAAGTAGAGGACGGAACCTCCGGGATCGGCAGCTTCGTGTCGCTCGAGAAGGAGACGCGTGTCGCCGAGCTGGAAGAAAGCAATCCCGGGAGGATCGAACTCGGCGATCAGGTGAAGGCCAAGGTGATCTCGGTAGAAGCGGATCGATCGCTCGAGATCGGTCGACGGCAGGGCGACCTGGTGGAGCGGTCCACCTATCGGTGCGTGACTTCCCATGTCTCTCCTCCGCCGAACGGACCAATGCTCAGCCGTGCGGCGCAGCGCCGTCAGCTTCGGTCTCTCTCCCTAGAGATTCTCGAGAAGAAGGCTGCCGGCCGACACCAACAGCACCGCGAACGTGCCGAGCGTCCCCGCTGAGCGCGCTGGAGAGGTCGTGGTGAGCGAGACGCCGACTGCATGCGCAACGCGCGCGGCCAGCAAGCCAGCTCCGAGGGCCCATACGAGGCCTCCTGAGCCGCCGCCCAGCTCGACAAGCGCAATCAAGAGGAGAGCAAGAGGGACGTACTCGATGAAGTTGCCCTGAGCGCGCATACGGCGCGTCAGCTCTTCGTTCCCGCCATCGAGGAACCAGATCTTCTCCTTGGACCGAAGAAGCCCGACGCGCAAACTCAGAAACACGAGCATGACTCCGAAAATGGCAGCAATGACTGAGGTGATGGGAACCGGTGACACAATGCTCCTTGTTGGGCGGCAAGCCAGTCAGAACCGCTAGCACTTCGTCGCGGGTCGAGCTTCTTGGTGAGAAAGCGCGTGGGGCCAGAGTCGCCTAAGACGAAATCGGCGAACCCAAAGTTCTTGTAGAGCGCCAGGGCTCTTGCGTTGTCGTCCTGGACCTCGAGCGTGAGCTTGCAGCACCCCCGACGCCTGGCGCGATCCTCCGCAGCTACCAGAAGTGCGCGTCCAACTCCTTGCCCTCGCCACTGCGGCAACACCGCCAGATCGTGGATATTCAAGAGCGGTCGAGCCTGGAAAGTGGACAACCCGAGAAAACACACCGCGACGCCTGCGGCGTGCCCTTCCGCGATGGCGAGTAGCACCAGTGTCGTGGGGTGATCCCGGAGAGCGGGTATGAGTCGATCGCGGACCTCGGGTCCAAGAGGTTCTGCACCGCCCACGGGATCAGCTGCATACGAGTTGAGGACATCGATGATGCCGTCACGGTGTGCAGCATCGTCGAAGTCCGCGTCTACGATCTCGACTTGCATGTCAACAGACTGCTCTCGCCGCCCAACGGATCGGCATTGAGCTGCCGGCCGCCCGGAAGGACCAGGAGACCCGCCCCATCTTATTAGGCAGCGCCCTCGGGCATGAGCGCTGTATGCATGAAATCGGTGCCGCCAGGGTCATGGCCGAGCTGGAAGAGCAGCGCCGTGACTTGGCCACGGTGGTGTGTCTGGTGATTGAAAAGGTGCGCGACCACGTGCCAGAACGGCACCACCATGCTCTGGCCGGTGGAACGAGCATACGAAAGGTCGCTCTCGAGAATGTCGGGGGTAAGCTCAGCCACCCACGATTGGATCGCAGCATCGGTTTCGCGACGCTGCGCGGCCAGCTCCGGGAAGCTCTCGTATAGGACTTGTGCGAGCGACTGGAACTCGAAGACCAGTGGGGTCTTCTCGAGGGAGCGAAACCCATGAGGATGCTTGCTGATCCGACCCAGCCATATGCGATCCGTCAGGAGGATGTGGTTGAGCGTGCCGTGGATGGACCGAAAGAATGCACCCATGTCTCGGTTCCGCTCCTCCTCCGACAGGGACGATGCCAGGTCATAGAGTCGGCCGTTGAACCAGGCGTTGTACTGTGCGAATCGGTAGAACTGCTTGAGATGGAGATTCATGCTCGATCCCTGGCGCCGCCTTGTATCTACCCCGTGGCCGTGCCGACGATCCGACCTAGCATGATCACGCTTCCGGGGAGACCGTTGCTGCCTGAAGCCACGAGCTTGTCCGTTAGATGGGTCCCCCGCCCTCTTCGCCCATGCCGTGGAGGATCCGAGGCCCGAGAGCCTGCATCCACAAGGTCGGTAGGCGACGGTACAGGGTCGGGGAACCCGGAAGCAGCGTAACACGGGGGGACGCATGCGTGGAGCCTGCTATGTGGGAGTCGATGTCAGCGCGGACGAGATCACGGTGGCGATCGAGGGGCGTGCCGAGCGGGTCACACTGGCCAACGATATCGAGGGCCACGAGCGACTGATTCGGTTGCTGACCCGCCGCGGAAAGGCCGCGCGCGTGTGCCTGGAGGCGACGGGCATCTACCACCTCGACTTGGCATTAGCGCTGCATCGAGCGCGAGCGATCGACGTGATGGTGGTGAACCCCTCGGCGGCGCGGGACTTCGGACGCGCGCTGCTGCAGCGCTCGAAGACGGATCGCGTGGACGCAGGGGTGCTGCTGGAGTTTGCGCAGCGAATGCCTTTCGCATCGTGGCAGCCGCCCGCGCCCGAGATCCTCGATCTACGGGCGATCGTCCGTCGGATCGGCGCCCTCACCGTCACGCGAACCCAGGAGCGCAATCGACTTCATGCGGCGGGCCGCTGTGCGGAGCTCACCGAAGCGATCGCCTGGGACATCGAAGCGCACCTCGAGCATCTCGCGCAGAGCCTGGAGCGTTTGCAGCAGCAGGCGCTCGAGCTCGTGCAAGCGCACCCCGAGCTCGCGCAACGCTTCGAGCGGCTCATTTCGGTCCGCGGCATCGCGACCACCAGCGCACTGCGCATTCTCGCCGAGCTCGCCGTGCTGCCCGCCGACATGACCCCTCGTCAGTGGGTCGCTCACGCGGGACTCGACCCGCGTGCGCACGACTCGGGAACCTCGCTGCACAAGCCCGCCCGGATCAGCAAGAAGGGAAACAGTCACCTGCGAGCGGCGCTCTACATGCCGGCGATGGTCGCAGCCCGTGAGGAGCCCAGTGTGAGGACCTTCTATCAGAAGCGCCTCGCAGGAGGACTCAAGCCCATCCAAGCCCTGGTCGCCGTAGAGCGAAAGCTCCTGCATAGCATCCACGGAATGTGGGCGAGCAATAGCAACTTCGACGGCGAGAAATTCTGCGCGATGAGCGCTTGACAGCGCAGAGAGGATCTAACGGATCGCGGTTCAGCTCTGCCGCCCCGCGTACCTCCGAGTATCAATCCAGCGGCCGCCGCGCGTCAATCACCGACCGGCGGCCGCCGACATGCCCCGATCAAGGTGCGTCGGGGTCAGATAGAGCCCTGTGGCGCGCGGTGCGGCGGATGTGCGATTCGCCGAACGGCTCGAGCCGGTAGGCGATCCCCTTCGCGCGCAGATAGGCCTCGAGCTTGCCGGTGAAGTACGAAGCCGTGGTGCCGTAGATGGTGAGCGCGGTGGCGCCCGTCATCGCTAGCGCGCGAGCGCCGCGAGCAGCTTCTCCCAAACGCCGCCGAAGTCGCCGTTGCTCATCACCACGGCGACGTCACCCGGCTGTGCAGTGGCGGCGATGTGCGCGACGATCGCGTCGACGTCGGGCAGCGCCACGGCGGGTACGCCGCGCGCGGTGATGTCTGCGGCGAGCTGCTCCGCGGAGAAGCGCTCGGTGACCTCGCCCGTGGCGCTGTAGATCGGCGTGTCGGGCACGATCCGGATCACCACCGTGCCGGCCCGGTCGAACGACTGCGCATACTGCTGCTGGAACACCTTGCGCCGGCTCGTGTTGGTGCGCGGCTCGAAGATCGCCACCACGCGCCGGCCCGGATAGCGCGCGCGCACGGCCTCGAGCGTGGCGGACACGGCGGTCGGATGATGCGCGAAGTCGTCGAGCACGGTCACGCCGCGTGCTTCGCCGCGCACCTCGAGCCGGCGGCGCACGCCGCGGAATTGCGCGAGCGCCGCTGCGGCATCGGCGAGCGGTACGCCGAGCTCGACCACGGCCCCGAGACCCGCGACGGCGTTCTCGATGTTGTGCGCGCCGTAGAGCGGAACGAGCGTGGAGACCGCGGCGCCGCCGGGCCCGCGCAGGACGAAACGCGTGCCGCGCTCGTCCGATGAAAGATCCGTGGCGGCGTAATCGAAATCGCCGCCGCTGCCCACGCCGTATCCGACCACGCGACACGGCGCACCGCGCACCACGTCGCGCACGCCCTCGTGCGCGAGCGCGGCCACGATCGTTCCCTCGCGCGGCATCTGCCGCACGAGCGTGCGGAACGCGTCCTTCACGTGCTCGAGGTCGCGGTAGATGTCGGCGTGGTCGAACTCCACCGACGTCACCACGAGCGTGCGCGGGTGGTAGTGCAGGAACTTCGGCGTCTTGTCGAAGAACGCGGTGTCGTATTCGTCGCCCTCGACCACGAAGTGCGAGCCTGCGCCCTCGCGGAAGCTGCCGTCGAAGTCGAGCGCGTGTCCGCCCACGAGCAGCGACGGGTCGCGGCCGCAGCGCAGCAGGAGCGACGCGAGCAGGCTCGTCGTGGTGGTCTTGCCGTGCGTACCGGAGACCACCACCGAGTGCTTGCCCGCGATCGCGAGCTCGTAGAGCGCGTCGGAGAACGAGCGGTAGGGCAGGCCCTCGTCGATGGCTGCGCGCGCCTCGGGGTTGTCGGGGCGCACGGCATTGCCGATCACCACGAGGTCGGGGTCGGCCGCGTGCACGTGCTCGGCGCGGAAGCCGTCGTTCACGCGGATGCCCCAGGTCTCGAGCAGCGTGCTCATGGGCGGGTAGAGGTGATCGTCGGAGCCCGTCACGCGCAGGCCGCGCGCGTGCAGCAGGCCCGCGAGGCTGCCCATGCCCGTTCCACCGATCGCTACGAAGTGGACGCTGCGCGGAGTCTCACTCACCGTCGGACGGTTCCTCTTCGCTCGGCGCATCGCCCTCGCTCTTCGGCTCGCGCGGCGGTGGCTCCGCGAGGAAGCCCTCCATCACGAGATCGTGCACGATCGGGCGCAGCTCGAAGCGGCTCTTCTTGGCCACCTGATGCACGCGGTTCGAGAGCATCACGACGATCGCCTCGCGTTCCAGATCGATCCACAGCGATGTCCCCGTGAAGCCGAGGTGCCCGATCGAGCGCGCCGAGAAGTACTGGCCCGACGAGGACTGCCCCGGCGTCGGCGTGTCCCAGCCGAGCGCCCAGTCCGAATCCTTCGGCAGCTGCTGGCGTTCGCTGAAGGCCTGCAGCGCTGCGCGGGGCAGCGCGTCGCTGCGGCCGTGCCAGACGTCCACCACGGCCTGCGCGAAGCGCATCACGTCGTCGGCCGTGGAGAACAGGCCCGCGTGGCCCGCGATGCCGCCCATCGCCCACGCGTTCGGGTCGTGCACCTCGCCCCAGACGATCCGCTCGCGCCACGGGCAGTTCTCGGTGGCGGCGACGCGTCGGCGCTGCGCCTCGGACAGCTCGCCGCCGCCGCCCACGGGCACGAAGAACGTCTCGCGCATGCCGAGCGGCTCGAACACGCGCTCGCGGCAGTAGTCATCGAGGCGCCGCTGCGTCACCGCCTCCACCACCGCGCCCAGCGTGATGAAGTCGAGGTCGCCGTACACGGCGGCCTCGCCGGGCGCGTGCACGAGCGCCGAGCGCACGATCCGGTCGATCACGAACTCTCGCGCTGCGGGTGTCGCGAGCCAGCGCTCGCCGGTCTTGTGCTCGCGCTCGAGCAGCAGCTCGTGGAAGCCGCGCCAGGGCTTGAGCCCGGACGAGTGCGTGAGCAGATGGCGGATCGTCACGATGTCCTTGCCGCGCTCCGCGAACGCGGGCAGGTACTTCGCGACCGGCGCATCGAGATCGACGCTGCCCTCGTGCACGAGCCAGAGCAGCGCGCTCGTGGTGGCCATCGGCTTGGTCAGCGACGCGAGATCGAAGATCGTCTCGCGCGTCATCGGGATGCGCTCGGGCCGCACCACGGCGTGACCGCGCACCGAGAGGTGCTCGATGATCTCGCCCTCGCGCGGCATGCGCGCGAGCACGACCGCGCCCGGGATCTCGGCGGATTCGATCGCCTTGTCGAGCGCGCGATCGATCTTCGCGAGCTTGCGCCGAATCAGACTCCACTTCACGACGCGATCACCGGCTCACGACCCCCACTTCGAGCAGCTCGAGCGTGCCCACGAGCGCCGTCGATCGTAGCGCGCGCGCCGACCGGCCACGCGCGGTTGTCCTTGCAGTGACCGAACGGAAGGCCCGTGACGAGCGGGATGCGCAGCGCGCCCGCGATCTCCGCCACCACGTCCTCCGCGGAGGGCTCCGGGTAACGCTCGTCCTTGCACGCGATGAAGGCGCCGCAGCCGATCCCCGCGAGTCGCGCGAGCTTGCCCGCGCCGCGCAGCTGCTGGAGCAGGCGGTCGATCCGGTAGGGCGCTTCGTTGACCTCTTCGATCAAGAGGATCGCGCCGCGCGTGTCGATCTCCCACGGCGTACCGAGGCTCGCCGCGACGAGCACGAGGTTTCCGCCCACGAGGCGACCGGTGCCGCGGCCCTTCACGCGCGCGGTGCCGGTCCAGCGCCGGTCCGCCGCATCGCGCGCGCCGGTGAGAGCTGCGACCAGCGCGCGCATCGCCCCCGGATCGACGTCGCTGCCGCGCTCGAGCATCGGACCGTGGAACCCGACCAGGCCCGCGCAGCGCCGCTGCCAGAGCAGGAGCGCCGTCGCGTCGCTGTAGCCGACCAATGGCTTGCGCGCCGCGCGAAACTTCTTCGCGTCGAGCCGATCGAGGATGCGCGGCAGGCCGTAGCCGCCGCGCGCACACACGATCGCGTCGATCTCCGGATTCGCGATGAGCTCCGCGAGCTCGGCGGCGCGCCGGTCGTCGTCGCCCGCGAGATAGGCATGCCGCGCGACCACGTCGTCGCGGTGTACGACGCGGAAGCCCGCCGCCTCCCATACCTTCTTCCCGCCCGCGAGCAGCAGGGGGTCGACCGGGCCGCCCGGCGCCGCGATGCCGAGCGTCGCGCCGGGCGCGATCGCGCGCGGCTTGAGGAGCCGCGGGGCGCTCACGACTAGAAGAAGCCCTCTTCGGACGAGCCCGTCCCGAAGTCGTCACCGCCTCCGGAGAATCCGCCGGCCAGGGGCCCCGCCTCGGAGCCGAAGCCGGGCCGAGCGGGCAGGCCGAGCTCGCTGCGGCGCTGGTCGGAGAGGTCGCTGAACTTCGCGTACTTGCCGTCGAACTGGAGCTTGATCGTGCCGGTCGGGCCGTTGCGCTGCTTGGCGACGATCAGCTCGGCGATCCCGTGGTTCTCTTCCTTGGGGTTGTACACCTCGTCGCGGTAGATGAACGCGATCAGGTCCGCGTCCTGCTCGATCGCACCCGACTCGCGCAGGTCGCCCATGTTGGGCCGTCGCTTGTCGGGGTCGCGCTGCTCGGGGCCGCGATTGAGCTGCGAGAGCGCCACCACGGGGATGTCGAGCTGCTTCGCGAGTGCTTTGAGGCCGTGGCTGATCTCGCCGATCTCGAGGTCCTTGCGCTGGGTGGGCGTGTTGCCGTGCGCGAGCTGGAGATAATCGAGCACCACGAGGTCGAGCCCGTGCTCCGACTTGAGGCGTCGGCAGCGCGCCTTGATCTCGAGGATCGTGATCGTGCCCGAATCGTCCATCCAGATCGTCGCGTCCGAGAGCCGGTTCGCGGCGCGCTGGATCTTCTTGTAGTCCTCGGCGTGGCCGTAGCCCTTGCGGAAGCCCGTGAGGTCGACGCGCGCCTCCGAGGCGAGCAGCCGCAGCACGAGCGAGCGCTTGGTCATCTCGAGCGAGAAGATCGCGACCTTCTTGTGGTGATCGACGGCGGCGTTGCGCGCGAGGTTGAGCGCGAGCGCGGTCTTTCCCATGCTCGGCCGCGCCGCGATGATCACGAGCTCGCCGGGCTGCAGCCCGCCCGTGTCGGCGTCGAGGTCCTTGAAGCCCGTCGGCACGCCCGTGAGCTCGCCGCTGCTGCGCATGAGCGCCTCGACGTGATCCATCGCGTCGTGGAGCCCGCCGTCGAGCGGCGTGAAGATCGGGCGCGCCTTGTTCTGGCCGAGCTCGAAGATCTTCGACTCGGCGAAGTCGAGCAGCGGCTCGGCGCGCTCGCTCTGCTCGAAGGCCGCCTCGGTGATCTCGGACGACACGCGAATCAGGCTGCGCTTCACCGACTTGTCGCGCACGATCTTCGCGTGGTGCACGACGTTGGCCGCGGTGGCTTCGTAGTCGGCGAGCTCGGCCAGCGCCACGAGACCCCCGACGCGGTCGAGCTTCTTGGCCGCGTTCAGGTGATCGGAGAGCGTGTGCAGGTCGACGGGCTCGTTCTCGTCCTGGAGCGAGAGCATCGCCTTGTAGATAATCTGGTGCGACGGGTGATAGAAGTCTTCCGGCGCAACTTCGTTGAGCACCGAGTGGATCGCCGCGTTGTCGATCAGGAGCGCCGAGAGCACGGCCTTCTCGGCTTCGAGATCGTGGGGCGGAATCCTTCCGATCACGCCATCGGGCAACCCGGATCCGTCGGACCCGTCGCGCGAACCTGTGCTGGATGACCGCGCCACCGCACCCCCATTCGGTGTGAGCGGGTCTCGATCTTACCAGAGACGCTACTCGCTCGGAGCGGATTCCTCGTCGGTCTTGCGCGGCCGCTCGTCTTCTTCCTCGTCGTCATCGTCGTCGTCTTCGTCGCGGCGGCGCCGGCGCCGCCGATCGTCGACCTCTTCCTCGGGCGCCTCCTCGTCCTCGGGGGACGGTCCGCCCTCGGCCACGACGTTGACCGTGACCTGCGCGATCAGCTCGCGCAGCAGCTTCACGGACACTTTGTGTTCGCCGACTTCCTTGATCGGATCGCGCAGATCGATCCGGCGCCGATCGATGTCGAGACCCGCGGCCGCGATCTTCTCCGCGATCTGCGCCGTGGTCACGGATCCAAACAGCTTTCCGCTTTCGCCCGCGCGCGCGCCCACCTCGATCCGGAGCGCTTCGAGACGCGCCTTGACCGCCTGGAGGTCCTTGAGCTCGCGCGCAGCCTTCTCCTCCGCGATCCGCCGCTTGTGCTCGAACTCCGCCACGCGCGACTCGGTCGCGAGCATGGCCTTGCCCTGGGGGAGCAGGAAGTTGCGAGCGAAGCCGGGCCGGACGCTCACGAGGTCGCCCGCCTCGCCGAGGCGGTGGATCGATTCCACGAGGATGAGTTTCACGTTCGCCATCGCCTACTCCCGATCCTCGTCGTCGTCGCGATCGCGCCGGACGCGATCCCGCTCGCGATCGTCCTCGTCCACGTCCAGGTCCACGTCCTCGTCGTCGTCGCGGTCGCCCACCGCCGTCGCCTCTTCGGCCATGCGCGCGGCGTCCTCGGCGTCGCGCACGGCTTTCTCGGCCGCGCGCTTCTTGCGGTCTTCCTCGAGCGCGACGGCCTCGGTGCGGCGCGCCTCGACGTCCGTGACCGCGTCGTTCGCGAGCACGGTCAGGAAGCGCAGGATCGAGTCGTCGAGCCGCGCAGAGCGCTCGAGCTCCGGTATCACCTTGCCGTCCGAGAGGAAGTGGAGGACCTGGTAGTGGCCCTTCTGGAAGTTCCGGATCTCGTAGGCGAGGCGCCGGCGGCCCCAATCTTCGTAGAAGAGCTTCTCGGAGTTGTGGCTGGCGAGAATGCCCTCGAAGCGCTGCGAGATCGCCTGGACGCCTTCGTCCGTGATCTCCGGCTGAACGACGAACGTAAACTCGTATTCGCGCAAGATCCCTCCTGGACGGGCCCCGTTCGGGGTGCCGGGCCCGCGCGCGGCGGGCCGAGGAATGGGCGGCCCAGGGGGCCGCTCGTGGGGGCGCTACCGGTAGCACTACCGGGCGGCTGAAACCAGCGCGGCGTGGACGCGGGAGTCGTCCGTGAGCTCGGGGTGGAACGTCGTGGCCCAGACCTTTCCCTGGCGCACGGCGACCGGCCAGCCGTCGTGGCGCGCGAGGACCTCCACGTCCGGGCCGGGACGGCGCAGCCGGGGCGCTCGGATGAACACGCAGCGCATGCCGGCCCAGGGGCCGGCCTCCGCGGGCGCCGCGAACGAGTCCACCTGGGTGCCGTAGGCATTGCGGATCGCGATCACGTCGAGGAGGCCCAGGCTGCGCACGGCGTGATTCTCCACCTCGCGCGCGAGCAGGATCGCGCCCGCGCACGTGCCTAGCACCGGGCGCCCCGCGCGCGCGAACGCCTCGATCGGCTCGTAGAGCGCGAGCCGATCGAGGCCCTTCGAGATCGTGGTGCTCTCGCCGCCGGGCAGGATCAGCGCGTCGAGCCCGTCGAGCTCCTTCGCGCGCCGCACCGCGATCGCTTCGGCGCCCAGGCGCTCGACCGCTTTCGCGTGCGCGTCGACGTCGCCCTGGATCGCGAGAATTCCCACCCGGGTCGTCACGACGGCTACCAACCTCGGTTCGCGAGCCGCTCGTGCTCCGCGAGCTTCTCCATCTCGATGCCGGGCATCGCGGCCGCGAGGCCGCGGCTCGCCGCGAGCACCTCTTCGGGGTCGCTCCAGTGCGTGGTCGCGCGCACGACTGCGCGCGCGCGCGCGGCGGGATCCTCGCTCTTGAAGATCCCCGAGCCCACGAACACGGCCTCGGCGCCGAGCGCCATGCACAGCGCCGCGTCGGCGGGCGTGGCGATCCCGCCCGCGGCGAAGTTCGGCACGGGCAGCTTCCCGTCGCGCGCCACCGCCTTCACGATCTCGTACGGAGCCTGGAGCTCCTTCGCTCGCGTTGCGACCTCTTCGGGGCGCAGCGCCGCGAGCGCGCGGATCTCGCCCGTCACCGCGCGCAGGTGGCGCACCGCCTCCACGATGTTGCCGCTGCCGGCCTCGCCCTTGGTGCGGATCATCGCGGCGCCCTCGCCGATCCGGCGCAGCGCCTCGCCGAGGTTGCGCGCGCCGCACACGAACGGCGAGCGGAAGTCGTGCTTCGCGACGTGGTGCTCCTCGTCGGCCGGTGTCAGCACTTCGCTCTCGTCGATGAAGTCGACGCCGAGCGACTCGAGCACGCGCGCCTCGAGGAAGTGCCCGATCCGCACCTTCGCCATCACCGGGATCGAGACGCAGCGCTGGATGCCCTCGATCACCTCGATGCTGCACATGCGCGCGACGCCGCCCTCCTTGCGGATGTCGGCCGGCACGCGCTCGAGCGCCATCACGGCCGCGGCGCCCGCCTCCTCGGCGATCTTCGCCTGATCCGGGTTGGTGACGTCCATGATCACGCCGCCCTTGAGCATCTCGGCCAGGCCGATCTTGATCTCGATCGACTGCGCCCCGCGCCGTTCTCCGCCGTCTCCGTTGGTTTGGCTCATCTCGTTTCTCCCTTTCTCCCTGTCTCGAAGGTTCAAACCGGAACGCGACCCGCCGCGGGCGCGCCGTTCGCGCGGTGCGCCGCGATCACGCGTGCGAGCACCTCGACGCCGCGCCGCAGCGCGTCCTCGTCCGCCATCGCGAACGCGAGCCGCAGCGCGTTCGACGGCCGGCCGTCGTGATAGAACTGCGAGCCCGGCGCGAATAGCACACCCGACGCGACCGCGTCCGCGAGCAGGTCGCGCGTGTCGACCGCGCCCGGCAGCTCGAGCCACACCTGGTAGCCGCCCTCGGGATCGGTCCAACGCGCGCCCTCGGGCATGTGCTGTGCGAGCGCTTCGAGCAGCGCGTCGCGCCGACCGCGCAGCACGCGGCGCAGCCGCGAGAGATGGCGGTCGTACTCGCCGCTCCCGACGAACTCCGCGAGCGCGGCCTGGATCGGCAGCGCGTCGGAGAGATCGCTCGCGTGTTTGAGCGCGAGCACGGCCTCGCGCAGCCGGCCGCGCGCGGTCACGGCGCCTACGCGCGCGCCCGGAA
Source organism: uncultured delta proteobacterium (assembly GCA_963832165.1). Classification (GTDB taxonomy): domain Bacteria; phylum Myxococcota_A; class UBA9160; order UBA9160; family SMWR01; genus JAHEJV01. The sequence goes on from CAWHTE010000001.1 coordinate 244,182, forward strand.
ACAGCGACTTCGAGAACGAGAACAGGTGCACGACGAGGCCGCTCGTGTCGAGGCCCGCGAGCGGCGCGACGGGTGTGCCCGCGAAGCGCAGGTCCATCTCGTAGCCGTCCTCGATCACGGGCACGCCCGCGCGGCGAGCGATTTCGAGCAGCGCGCGGCGGTGCGCGAGATCGGTGGTGGTTCCGAGCGGGTTGTGGAAGGTCGGGATCGTGTAGAACGCCTTCACCTCGGGCCGCGCGAGCGTCTGTTCGAGCTGCGCGAGGTCGACGCCGCTGTCGCGCATCGGCACGGGCGCCGTGCGCAGCCCGAGCGCGATCGCTGCGCCGAGCACGTTGTTGTAGGTGGGCTCTTCGAGCGCCACGACGTCGCCGGGCGTGCAGAACAATCGCAGCGCGAGCGCGATCCCCTGGCTCGCGCCGTGACAGAGCACGAGCTCGTCGGGTCCGACGGGCATGGCGGCATCACTCATTCGCTGCGCGAGCACCTCGCGCAGCGTCGCGTCGCCCTGTGGGCTGCCGTAGATCAAGAGCTCGGGCCCGCCGCGCGCGAGCGCGCGGTTGAGCGCGCGCCGGAACGATTCGGCCGGATAGAGCGAGGGATCGGGAATCAGCGCGTGCATTGCGACCGCGTCGCGCGCGCTGCCGAAGCGCGGCCGCGCGCGCTCGAACTCGAGCAGCCGCTCCACCACGGGCGAGAGCGCGGGTGCGAACGGCGCAGGCGCCCCGTACGTGGGCGCCTGCTCACTCTCGGCCACGAACGTGCCGCGGCCGACCGCCGACTCGATCACGCCGTCGGCCGCGAGCGCCTCGTACGCGGTCGCCACGGTGTCGCGGTGCACGCCGAGCTCGCGCGCGAGGTCGCGGATCGCGGGCAGCCGCGCGCCCGACCCGAGGCCGTTGCGCGCGATCGCGGCGCGTACTGCCTCGGCGATCTGCAGGTAGACCGGGCGTCCGCCGGCCTCTTGCTGCCGATTCCACTCGATCTGCATGGATCGGAACGTACAAGCCGACCAAATAGCCTGTCAATCCGACAATAATCGGAATTTTTTCGCGATCAATGAGCATTTTGACCGGACAATTTGTCCGGCCAGAGCCGTGCGATCGCCACAGCGATGAGCCCGACGCCGCCCGAGAGCAGCGCGCCCATCTTCGCCTGACCGAGCACGACCGGATCCTCGAACGCGGCCGAAGCCACGAACAGCGCGACGGTGAGCCCGAGCGCGGCCAGGTAGCCCGCCATCCAGAGGTCGCGCCACGCCATCCGCTCGGGCAGCGGGAAGCCGAGCCGCACCGCGAGCCAGCCGAAGCCGGCAATGCCCGCGGTCTTGCCGATCACGAGCGATCCGAGCACGAGCCAGGTCATCGGGCCGACGTCACCGAGCGTCACGCCCGCCTGCGTGAACGCGAACCAGAACAGACCGAAGTCGACGAAGCGCTTGAGCTGGTGCTCGAACTGATGGAGCGGGGAGGGATCGGCTTCGTCCACGAACATTCCGGCGTCGCCGCGCGCGCTCGGCAAGAACGGCACGATGAACGCGAGCGAGAGCGCGGGGTGGAGCCGCGCGAGCGTGAGCCCGAGCCATGCGAGGGGTCCGCCGAGCGCCACGTAGGGGATCCAGCTGTTCACGCCGAGCCGGCGCAAGGCGAACGCGAGCGCCATCCCGACCAGCACGAGGCCGAGGAACACGGGTCGGGCGGGGTGCCCCGGATCGCCGTAGAAGAGCGCGATGATCGCGAGCCCGATGCCGTCGTCGACCACCGCGAGCAGCAGCAGAAAGTTGATCGCGGGGTGGCCGCGGCCGAACACCGTGCGCGCGGCGAGCCACGCCAGCGCGATGTCGGTGGCGGTGGGCACGCCCCAGCCGCGCGCCAGCGCGGCCCAGTCGTCGACTCCGCGCTCGTAGACGCCGAGCGCGAACAGCAGCTCGAGCCCCGCGAAGAACGCCGCGACCGGGCCGAGCACGCCGCCGATCGTCGCGATCAGCGGATTCATCGCCTTCGCGGGCGGATTCAAGTCGCCGCCGGGAAGGCAGGCCTCGGTGATCTCCTTGGCCGCGATTGCGAAGAAGAACACCATGAAGATGTCGTTGACCAGGTAGTGCAGGTCGAGCGCATGCCCGAACAGCGCGAGATCTCCGAACGGGCGCCAGTGCACGATGCGCTCGTAGCCGTCGGGATCGATGTTCGCGGCCAGCATCGCGGCCGCGATGCCCGCGAGCAGCGGGACCGAGAACTCCTGGAGCAGGTCGACGATGCCTGTGCGCGGCGGACGGCTCATGACGACGCCAAACTATCGTCGGGGTCGCGATCGGGGTCGCGATTGAACTCGTTCATCGCGGCGGCGACGCCGTGCCGCAGCGCGGCCTCGAGTGCGCGCGCGGCGCGATCGATGTGCTCGGGCAGCACCGACTGCTCGCCAGCTGAGAACGGCTCGAGCACGTAGTCGGCGGTCTCCTGTTCTTGCGCGGGCCGACCCACCCCGAAGCGCAGCCGCGCGAAGTCGCTCCGCTCGAGCCGCAGGGTCACATCGGCGAGGCCGCGGTGGCCGCCCGCGCCGCCCGCCGGGCGCAGGCGCAGCCGGCCGAACGGCAGGTCGACGTCGTCGAACACCACCAGGAGATCGCCCGCGACGTCGTCGACGCCGAGCTCCGCGACCGCTTGCGCGACCGCTTCGCCCGAGCGGTTCATGAACGTCTCGGGCGCGAGCAGCGCCACGGCGATCCGCGGCTCCGGGCCCGCGAAGCCAGCCGGTGCCGAAGCGCGAGCCGAAGCGGCGCGCGTCGAGCGTGATCCCGTGCTCGCGCGCGAAGCGCTCGAGCACGCGCACCCCCACGTTGTGCCGGGTGTCGGCGTAGCGCGGCCCCGGGTTGCCGAGGCCGACCACCAGCTTCACGCCGCGAGATCCGGCCTACTCGCCCTCGGACTCCTCGGCACCCTCGGCGGGCGCAGCCCCTTCCGCGGGCGCGGCACCTTCCTCGCCCTCCACGGCCACCGTCTCGGCCACCACCGCCTCTTCTTCCTTCGCGGGCAGCACGACCGAGACCACCGAGAGATCCGGATCCGAGACGAGCTCGACGCCCTGGGGCAGTGCGATGTCGCGCACGTGGATCGAGTCGCCGACCTGGAGCTCACCGACCTCGATCGGGAGCTCTTCCGGGATCGCGCGCGGCAGGCATAGCACCTCGATCTCGCGCAGCGGGAAGTCGAGGATACCGCCGCCGAACGTCACGCCGAGCGGCGTACCGACGATCCGCACCGGCACCTTCACCTCGATCGGCTTGTCGACGTCGAGCGCGTAGAGGTCCGCGTGCAGGAGTGAGTGCGTCACGGGGTCGCGCTGCAGCTCCTTCACGAGCACGACCTTGCCGTCGAGCCCGCCGCCCTGGAGATCGATCAGCGTGTTCATGCCGGCCGAGCTCTTGCGCAGCAGGCGGTCGAGCAGCTTCGGGTCGAGCTCGATCGCGGTGGCGGCCGCGCCCGGTGCGTAGCAGACGGCCGGGATCCGGCCGGCCGCGCGCAGCTTGCGCGCATATCCCTTGCCGCTTCCCACGCGCGATTCGACGGCGAGCTGATGTTCGGAAGGCACGGACAGGACCTCTCAGACGAAGAGAGAGCTCACGCTCTCTTCGTTGTTGATGCGTCGGATCGCCTCCGACAGCAGATGCGAGATACTGACGACGCGGATCTGCTCGCAGTCGTCGGCCTCGGGTCGAAGCGGCACGGTATCGGTGATGACGAGCTCGGTCAGCGACGACTCGCGGATCCGCTTGACCGCGGGGCCCGAGAGCACCGGGTGCGTGATCGCGGCCGACACCACCGCGGCGCCGGCGTCCTTGAGCGCGTTGGCGGCCTCCGTGAGCGTGCCCGCCGTGTCGACGATGTCGTCGACGATCACGCAGGTGCGCCCCTGCACGTCGCCGATGATGTTCATCACCTGCGAGACGTTGGCGGCCTCGCGGCGCTTGTCGATGATCGCGAGGCTCGCGTTGAGGCGCTTCGCGTAGGCGCGCGCGCGCTCCACGCCGCCCGCGTCGGGCGAGATGATCGTGAGCGGCTGGCTGCCGTAGCGGTGGCGGATCGCGTCGAGCAGCACGGGCGTCGCGAAGAGATTGTCGACGGGGATGTCGAAGAAGCCCTGGATCTGGCCCGCGTGCAGGTCGATGCACAGGAGGCGGTCGGTGCCCGCGGTGGAGATCAGGTCGGCCACGAGCTTCGCGGAGATCGGCAGCCGCGGGCGCACCTTGCGGTCCTGGCGCGCGTAGCCGTAGTAGGGGATCACCGCGGTGATCCGGCGCGCGGAGGATCGGCGCAGCGCGTCGATCATGATCAGGAGTTCCATCAGGTGCGTGTTGGCCGGCTGGCACGTGGGCTGCAGCACGAAGCAGTCGCAGCCGCGCACGTTCTCCTGGATCTCCACGTTCACTTCGCCGTCGCTGAACGTCCCGACGTGCGCCTTGCCGATCTCGATGTCGAGGTACTGCGCGACGGCCGCGGAGAGCGCCGGGTTCGCGTTGCCCGTGAAGAGCTTCAGGAGGTTCATGCGGAGGGCCTCATCGGAACGGCGGGGGGGACACGATCGGACGAAGTGGCTGGGGCGGCAGGACTCGAACCTGCAGATGGCGGCTCCAAAGGCCGCTGCCTTACCAGTTTGGCGACGCCCCAACAGGGGTGCCCCGGCGGGCTCCGCGGCGCTACCGGGGCGCGGCTCGCTCCCCAGAGCGGCGGAGCTTATCGGGATTCCGCGGTGGCCGCGACCCGGGTCCAGCCCCTTCCCGCTACGGGAAAGCTCGCCGCGGCGCGCCCGGCCGCAGCGCGATCCGCGAATACGCCATAGATCGTTGCGCCGCTGCCGGACATGCCGACCGCGCGCGCGCCGGCCGCCGCGAGCTGCGCGCGCAGCCGCGCGATCGGCGGACACAGCCGCACCGCGGGCCCTTCGAGATCGTTGTGGAGCCGCGCCGCGAGCGCGCGGTCGTCGGCGAGCTCGCGCGCGAGGTCGCGCGGCGGCCCCGCACCCGGTTCGCGCGCTTTCGCGAGTGCGTCGAACGCGCGGAACACCTGCGCGGTGGCGAGCCCCTCGCCCGGATTCGCGAGCAGCAGCGCGAGCGAGGGCACACCCGCCACGGGCTCGCGCCGTTCGCCGATCCCGGTGACCCAGGCCGGGCGCGGATCGAGGAAGAACGGCACGTCGGCGCCCAGCGCCACCGCCAGCGCTTCCAGCGCCTCGGCCGACACCGCGCCCGGGAACGCCTGGGCGAGGCCGCGCAACACCGCGGCCGCATCGCTCGACCCGCCGCCGAGCCCCGCCGCCACGGGCGTGTGCTTGGTGAGTGCGATCGCCACGCGCGCGCGGACTCCGCTCTGCGCGAGGAACGCACGCGCGGCACGAACCGCGAGGTTGTCGTCGCCGGGCGGCGCGCCCGCGGCGTCGCCCGCGACCTCGAGCGAGATCTCCGACTCGCGCGCGGACTCGACCTGCAACGCGATCGCGTCGGCGAGATCGATCGGCACGAACAGGCTCTCGAGCTCGTGATAGCCGTCGGCGCGGCGACCTGTGATCCGTAGCCCGAGGTTCACCTTGGCCGGCGCGTCCAGCTTGATATCCACCTGATGGGCCTTCGCTCGCCTTCGGCTCGCTGCGCGCCGGCTACGCCGGCTTGCCTTCGCGCGCCTTCACGTAGCCCATGCGCAGCTCGTACAGAACGCTCTGCAGGAGCTTGGTCTCGTCCTCGCTGAGGTTGCCGCGCGTCTTGTTCTGGAGCATGTCGAGCGTGTCGATCGTCTGATGCGCGAGCGAAAGGTTCTTCTCGGGAATCGCGCCGCCCTCGGAATCGGGCACGAGGCCCATGTGGACCATCGCGGAGGTCGCGAGCGAGAGCACGAGCGTCGAGAAGTCGATCTGCGGCAGCGCGCGCTCGGCGTCGCCCGGCCTGGCTTCGGTGGGCTTGGGATCATCGGGCGTCATGGGGCTCCAGCTCCAGTTTGCCCTCGGCGGCGTCGAGGCGCGACATCTCGCGATAGGCCAGCGCGATCCGCTGGCCGGCCGTGATTGCGCTGCCGATCGCGATCACCCAGAGCGCCGCGACGAGCAGTCCGAACAGCGCGCCCGCGGCGAGGATCACGACGCGCTCGGCGCGCTCGAGCAGGCCCACCTCGAAGTGGTCGAGCTCGAGCTCCGCGCGCGCCTTCGTGTACGAGACCAGCACCGTGGTGGCGAGCGCGAACCCCGCGAGTGCCACGTGCTGCGGCGCGCCTTCGCGCGCGTAGTGGACGCTGATGCCCACCAGCAGCACCACGTCGACCCAGCGGTCGAGCGTGGAGTCGAGGAATGCGCCGAAGCGGGTCGCGATGCCGCGATGCCGCGCGACCACGCCGTCGACGAGGTCGAAGAAGCCACCCGCGAGGATCAGGAGGCCACCTGCGATCGGCTCGCCCGACGCGAACGCGGCCGCCGCGCCCGTGGACACGGCCGCTCCCGTCACCGTGAGCGCGTTGGGATCGAGCTTCCGCCAGAACAGGAATGGGAACAGCCGGCGGATCCAGACGTCGAGGTTCTTTCCGACCGTCGCCTTGATCAAGGGAGGCGTTTACGCGCCGGCTTCGGGCGTCTCTTCTGGAGCCCCGCGTTCCTCTTCGCCGCTCTCGGCGCCGAGCGTGGTCGCCTTGTTGGAGACGTCGGGCAGGTCCGCGAGCGCGCGTGCGCGCTCCGCTGCGGTCATCCAACCCCGCCGGCCCATCAGGCGGCGGTCGAGCCGAAGCTTCTCGAGCGATGCGCGGTTCATGCCAGGAGTCCTCCGCAGAAGGGGGGCGAATCTAGCAGTCGCTCAGTGCGCTCGCATTGACGCTCACGCGGGGGGCCGATAGGTTGCGAGCCCTGCCCCGGGGGCCCATTGCGCACCGTCCGAATCGCCGCCGCAGTGCTCGCGCTGTGCGCGATCGTGAGCTGCAAGACCGACGAGGCGCTGTTCGAGGAAGTGGCGCCGGCCGAGCAGCTCTGGGCCGAGGGCACCAAGCTGCTCGAGGGCCGCGAGATCCTCTGGGTCTACAAGTACGTCGACTACGAAGAGGCGATCGCGAAGTTCCAGGCGATCGTCGACAACTATCCCAACAGCGACTTCGCGATCCGCTCCGAGCTCGCGATCGCCGACGCCTACTTCGGCAACGAGAAGTACGAGGAGGCGCTCTCCTACTACCGCGACTTCTCCGATCTGCACCCGCAGCACGAGAAGGTGCCGTACACACTCTGGCAGGCTGCGCTGTGCCACGAGCGGCGCGCGCTCATGCCGGCGCGCGACCAGGCCGCGACGCGCGACGCGATCGTGTTCCTCGACCGGCTGCTGCTCAAGCACGCGCATTCGGGCTACGCCCAGCGCGCCGAGGAACTGTGGCGCGAGCTCCAGACGAAGCTCGCCACCAACGTCGAGGGCATCGCCGACTTCTACTACTCCCGCGGCGAGTTCGAGGCCGCATCGGAGCGCTATCGAGCGCTGCTCAACGAGTATCCGGGTCTCGGCTTCGACGCGCGCGTCCTGTTCAAGCTCGGCGAGTGCTATGCGGAGCTCCAGCGCACCGACGAGGCCGATCGGATCTTCCGCACCCTCGTCGCACACTACGCCGACAGCGAGTTCGCGACGCGCGCGCGCGAGCAGCTCGCGACCAACCTGCCGTGATCCGGCACGATTCCGAGCAACCGCGCACCGCCCTCACGGACACCGAGCGCCGCTGCTACGAGATCGGGCGTCGCCGCTGGGAACGCGGCGACCGCGACGGAGCGCTGCGCGCGCTCGAGCGCTTGCTCGAGACGCGCCGCGAGTTCGCCGACGTGCACTACATGGTGGGCACGCTGCGCGAGCAGGCCGACGATCTCGCCGCGGCCGCGGAGAGCCTGCGCGAGGCGCTGCGGCTCAACCCCGCCTATGCCGAGGCGATGGTCGCGCTCGCGAGCATCTACGAGCGGCTCGGCGAGTTCTCGCGCTCGCGCGCGCTCGCGGAGCGCGTGGCGCAGCTCGCGCTGCCCTCGGCCGGCGCGCTCGATGCCACGACGCGCGGCAAGCTCGCCAACCTCGAGGCCGCGCTCGCGGACGCCTATCGCGAAGCCGGCGCGCTGCCCGACGCGATCGACGCCTATCGCAAGGCGCTCGACCGCTGTCCCACGTTCCACGACATCCGCTTCCGGCTCGCGATCACGCTGCGCGAGGCGGGCTTCCCCGACCGCGCGCTCGCGGAGCTCGCGCGCGTCCAGCGCGCGAACCCCGATCTGCTCGACGCGGCGGTGCAGACCGGCCTCACGCTCTACACGCTCGGACGCGGCGACGAGGCGATCGCGCAGTGGCGCGCCGTGCTCGAGCGCGACCGAGGCCGCGAGGACGCGCGCATGTACCTGCGCATGGTCTCGCGCGCGCTGGGCCGGCCCGTGGAGCCGGCCGCGACCTCGGAGCACCCCACCCCGGCCGGTCCCCGGGGGAAGTTGCGCACTTGAGAACCGATTCCCTTCGGGCGCAATTCGTGGTTCGATGTAAGGAAGACGAGAGAACGAACCAGGCGCGAGCGCGGATCGTGCTCGCGCGCAGGAGGGCTCGATGCACACCCTGCGACAGGTGATCACACGGCTCAAACTCGTCCACGCTGCGCCGACCGCGACGGTATTCGACGTCGCGGTGCTGATGAGCGAGGCGCGCGTGGGCTGCATCCCGGTGCTCGATGGCGAGCAGCTCGTGGGCGTGTTCTCGGAGCGCGACCTCATGACCCGCGTCGTGGTCGAGGGCAAGGATCCGCACGCGACGTCCGTGGCGTCGGTGATGACGCGCAATGTGATCACGGCGAAGCTCGACGATCGCGTCGAGAAGAGCCTCGACATGATGCGCGACCGCGGCTGCCGCCATCTGCCCGTGGTGGCCGACAGCCGCGTGATCGCGATGGTCTCGATGCGCGACCTCTTGCGCGACGAGATCGAGGAGCAGGTCGAGGAGATCCGCGGCCTGCGCGACTACATCCACCAGGCGTAGGGCGGATTAGGCCGAAGGCCGTAATCCGCCATTCCGCTGGCGCGCCTCAGCCCGCGCGCAGGATTTCGTTCGCCGCGTTGCGGCCGCAGGCGCCCATCACTCCTCCGCCCGGGTGCGTGCCCGCGCCGCAGAGCCAGAGCCCGCGGATCGGCGTCGCATAGCGCGACCAGCCCGGCAGCGGGCGCATCAGCGCGAGCCGATCGGGTGTCATCGCGCCGTGGAAGAGATTCCCGCCCGTGAGCCCGAACAGCTGCTCGAGATCGGGCGGCGCGAGCACTTCGCGGTGCAGGATGCTCGCCGTGAAGCCGGGTGCGACCTCTTCGACCTGCGCGCACGCGCGCTCGGCGATTGCGTCGCGGATCGCGGGCCAGCGCTCGGGCGGCGCCTCGCACGGAACCCACTGCACGAACAGCGACGCGACATGCTGTCCACGCGGCGCGAGGCTCGTGTCGAGCGCCGATGGCAGCGTGAGCTCGACGAGCGGGCGGTCCGGGACGCGACCCGCGCGCGCGGCCTCGAATGCGGCGTCGAGCGCATCGAGGTCGGCCGCGCCGACGTGGATCGTGCCGCGGTGCTCGGGGCCCGGGCCCGCGGCGGTGTGGCCGCGGAACGCGGGCAGCCGGTCCAGCGCGAGATTGATCTTCACGCTGCCGCTCTTGAAGTCGATCTGCGCGACCTCGCGGCGCAGCGGCTCGGGCAGGTCGGCCGCGCCGACCCAGTCGAGCAGCGTCACGCGCGGGTCGGCGCCCGACACCACGAGCGGCGCCTCGATCGCGCTGCCGTCCGCGAGCACGACGCCGCGCGCCGCGCCGGCTTCGACCGCGATCCGCGCGACCGGCGATGCGAGCCGGATCTCTGCGCCCGCCTCGCGCGCGGCCGCCGCGATCGCCTCGGAGAGCCGGCCCATGCCGCCCTCCACGTAGGCCCACACGCCGCGCGCGCCGCCGGTGTCTCCCATCACGTGGTGGAACAGCACGTAGCCGGTGCCCGGCGACGAGGGCGATGCCCACGCGCCGATCACCGCGTCGGTCGCGAGCGTGGCGCGCAGCGGCTCGCTCTCGAACCAGCGCTCGAGCTCGGGTCGCGCGGGCCCGAGCAGGAGCGCGAGCGCGCGCGGCAGCTCGGCGCGCAGCCGCCACGCGCGCGCACCGAGTGCCGCGAGCAAGCGTAGATCGCGCGCGCGCGGGTGCGCGAGGTCGGGCGGCGGCGCGTCGAGCGTCGGTTCGAGCCAGCGCGCGATCCGGTCGAGGAAGGCTTCGTAGGCGGGATAGCACTCCGCGTCGCGGAGCGAGAACGCCGCGATCGAGTCGCGGGTCGCCTCGGCGCTGCCGCCGAGCAGGAGTCCACGCCCATCCGGCAGCGGGGTGAACGAAGACGGCGAGCGGGGGATCAGGCGCAGGCCGTGGCGCGAGAGACCTAGCTCGCGTGCAACGGCGGGCCGCAACAGCCCGGCCACGTAGGCCGCGCGCGAGACCCGGAATCCCGGCCAGAGCTCTTCGGTCACGCACGCGCCGCCTACGAGCTCGCGCCGCTCGAGCACGACCACGCGCCGGCCCGCGCGCGCGAGATAGGCCGCAGCCACGAGCCCGTTGTGTCCCGCACCGATCACGATCGCGTCGTAACCCACCGCGCGATTGTAGAAGCCCGATCTCGAGAAGTAGAATGGGCGCATGGCCGGTTGGGAAGCGATCGACCTCGGCGTTCTCGTGATCCTCTTGATCGCGGCGCTGCGCGGTCTGTCGCTGGGCCTGATCCGCGAGGCGTTCTCGATCGGCGCGCTCGGAGCGGCCGTGATCGCGGTGCGGGTCTGGAACGAGCCCTTCACGAAGTGGCTCCAGGAGGAGTCGCGGGGAGCGGTGTCGGTGGGCGTCGCGCCGTGGCTCGCGGGCGCGCTGCTCGCGGTGGGCGTGGTCGTGGCCGTGGGCATCTTCGGGCGCGTGATGCGGCAGGGCGCGCGCGCGGTCGGGCTCGGCTGGTTCGATCGTCTGGGGGGCGCCGCGCTCGGCGTGGCCGAGGGCGCCCTCGCCGCGAGTCTGCTGCTGTTCCTGATCGGGGGATTCCTCGGACGCGACCACGCGGTGCTCCAGGCCTCGCGCTCTTTCGCATGGTTCGAGCGCGCCGAGCAGATCGCCGGCACCCCCGCGCTGCTCGAGCCCGACGTCGCCGCTCCGCCGCGCAAGCGTTGATCGCGCGGCGGAAGCCGCGCTACGCCGGGTCGACCCAGCGCCCGTGGCTGCGGATCAGCGCGATGAGGCGGTCGGTGGCCTCGGCCGAGGGCACGTGGCGCTCGACGCACTCGTGGCCCACGAACAGGTTCACGGTGCCCGGGCCCGAGCCGACGTAGCCGAAGTCGGCGTCGGCCATCTCGCCGGGGCCGTTCACGATGCAGCCCATCACGGCGATCTTGAGGCCCACGAGGTGGCTCGTGCGCTCCTTGATCCGCGCCGTGGTCTCCTCGAGGTCGAACAGCGTGCGCCCGCACGACGGGCACGAGATGAACTCGGTGCGCGTGGTGCGCAGGCGCGCGCCCTGGAGGACGCGATAGGCGAGGTCGGTGGCGCGGCCCGCGTCCGGGAAGCCGTCGAGCACCACGGCGTCGCCGATTCCGTCGCAGAGCGGCGCGCCGAGGTCGACCGCGAGGTCGAGCAGGTCGCTCGTCTCTTCGGCCTCGGGGTGGCGTCGGTGGCGCAGCACGATCGGCACGTCGGCGGCGCCGCGCGCGCGCAGGCGCGCGGCCGCGGCGCGCACCGCGTGCACGGCGAGCCCCGCATCGGCCGAGATCGCGAAGTCCTCGAGTCCGCCCGCGCGGCTGCATGCGAGCGCGCGGTCTGCGAGCGCGGGGATGTCGGCGAGCGCGCCGCGCAGCTCCCATTCCACGGGCACGCGCGCCTGCACCGCCGCGCGCGCCACCGCCTCGAGCTCGGCGTCTTCGATCAGCGCGCCGACCGCGACCACGAGGCGCGACGCACCCTCGGCACACGCCACCGCGAGCCGCGACTCCGCGCGCACGGCGATCGGCAGCGGGAGCGCCCGCTCGCGCAGCGCGGCACCGAGCAGCGCTAGTCGGGCCTGGTCGGGCACGTCGTGCACGTCGAAGCACAGCCCTTCGCACGCCACCTCGCGCACCTCTGCGAGCGAGCTCGCGAGCGCGGCGGCGGCTGCGCTCGGATCTGCGGGGACGGCGCCGAGCCCGAGCTCCACGCGCACGGGATTCGCGCCGCCGATCTGGCCGAGACTGCGCGTCGAGCGGCGCCGATGGCTGTAGGGATCGTCCGTGAACGGCGCACCCGGGTCGGGCGGCGCGGCGGCGCGACGCGCCCAGTGCGCCTCGGCGCGGCGCGCGAGCGCGGCCGCCACAGGCACTTCCTTCACGGGATCTTCGGTCAGCGAGACGCGGATCGTGTCGCCGAGCCCGTCTTCGAGCAGCGCGCCGATGCCGATCGCGCTCTTGATCCGCCCGTCCTCGCCGTCGCCTGCCTCGGTGACGCCGAGGTGGAACGGGTAGCCCGGCACGCCGGGCCGCCGCTCCTCGAGCCGCGCCGCGAGCAGCCGGTAGGCCTGGATCGCCACCTGCGCGTTGCTCGACTTCATGCTGAAGACGACGTCGAAGTACTTCTCGTCCTCGCAGACGTCGAGGAACTCGAGCGCGCTCTCGACCATGCCGCGCGGCGTGTCGCCGTAGCGGTTCATGATCCGGTCCGAGAGCGAGCCGTGGTTCGTGCCGATGCGCAGCGCGCGGCCGAGCTCGCGCAGCCGCCGCACGAGCGGGCGGAAGCGCTCCGCGGCGTGCTCCACCTCTTCGGCGTACTCGGCGTCGCTGTACTCGCGCACCTCGAACTTCTTCTTGTCGGCGTAGTTGCCCGGGTTGACGCGCACCTTCTCGACGTGCTCGGCCGCGATCATCGCGGCGCCCGGCGTGAAGTGGATGTCGGCCACGAGCGGGATGCGTACGCCGCGCCGCAGCAGCTCGGCGTGGATCGCGCCGAGGTTCTCGGCCTCCTTGCGCGACGGCGCGGTGATCCGCACGATCTCGCAGCCCGCGTCCGCGAGCCGCTCGACCTGGTCTGCGGTGCCCGCGGTGTCGAGCGTGTCGGTCGTGGTCATCGACTGCACGCGTACGGGCTGGTCGCCGCCGATCGCGACGTCGCCCACGCGCACGACGCGCGTGAGTCGCCGCCGCGGAGCGAACGGGCTCGGCGTGTAGAACACCGGCACGACTAACCCGCCGTGAGCAGCGCCTCGAGGCGCGCGAACGCGTCGTCGAGGCGCTCGGGCTGGTTGCCGCCCGCCTGGGCGAAGTCGGGCCGGCCGCCGCCCTTGCCGCCGACCACGCCCGCGATCTCGCGCACGAGGTCACCCGCCTTCCAGCGCTTCGTGAGATCGGGCGTGACGCCGAGCGCGAGGCTGACGCGCTCGTCCTCGACCGCCGCGAGCAGCACGATCCCGCTGCCGAGCTTGTTGCGCAGGTCGTCGACCATTCCGCGCAGCTCGACGCCGAGACACCGTCGACCTTCGCGCGGATCACGCGCGTGCCCGCGATCTCGCGCGCATCCGACGACAGGTCGGCCGACGCGGCGCCGCGCTGCGCGGCGCGCATGCGCGCCACCTCCTGGTCCGCCGCGCGCTTCTCCTCGAGCAGCTTCTCGACGCGCGCGGTGAGCTCGCCGACCGGCGCGCGCAAGAGCTCCGACAGGCGCTCGAGCGTGCGCTCCTGCTCGCGCAGGTGCGCGAGCGCACCCTGGCCCGTGAGCGCCTCGATCCGGCGCACGCCCGACGCGATGCCCGTTTCGCCGATCACCTTGAGCAGCCCGATGTCGCCCGTCGCGCGCGCGTGGGTGCCGCCGCAGAGCTCGGTCGAGAACTCACCGAACGAGATCACGCGCACGAGGTCGCCGTACTTCTCGCCGAACAGCGCGACCGCTCCGGCCTCGATCGCGTCGGGATACGACATCTCGCGCACCGAGGCACTCGCGTTCGCCTCGATCCACTGGTTCGTGAGATCCTCGATCCGCTCGATCTCCTCGGGAGACAGCGGCGCGTCGTGCGTGAAGTCGAAGCGCAGCCGGTCGGGCGCGACGAGCGAGCCCTTCTGCAGCGCCTGCGGTCCGAGCACCGAGCGCAGCGCCGCGTGCAAGAGATGGGTGCCCGAGTGGTTGCGCACGGTGGCCGCGCGCGCCTCGGCGTCCACCGTGAGCGTGGCGGGATCGTCGACGTTCACGCTGCCCGACACCACGCGCCCGCGGTGCACGACGAGCTCGCCGGTCGGGCGCTGCGTGTCGCGCACCTCGATCTTTCCGCGCGGCGTCGCGATCACGCCGCGATCGCCTACCTGTCCGCCGCTCTCGGCGTAGAAGGGCGTCTCCTCGACCACCACTTCGACCTCGTCACCCGCGCTCGCCACCGCCACCGATTCGCCGTCCACGAGCAGCGCGGCGATCGCCGAGCGCGTCTCGAGCGTCTCGTAGCCGCGGAAGCGGCGTCTTGTTCTCGGCTGCGAGCCCGAGATGCGCCGCGCCGGTGCGCTCGTCGCCGCTTCCCTTCCACGCCGCGCGCGCGCGCGTGCGCTGCTCCTCCATCGCCGCGTCGAAGCCGGGCTGGTCGAGCGCGAGGCCGCGCCCGCGCAGGATGTCCTCGGTGAGGTCGACCGGGAACCCGAACGTGTCGTAGAGCTTGAAGACGACCGCTCCGGGCAGTGTGCGCTCGCCGCGCTTGGCGAGCGCGTCGATCTCGTTCTCGAGCAGGCCGAGGCCGTTGGTGAGCGTCTCGAGGAAGCGCTCCTCCTCGCGGCGGATCCGGCTCGTGATGAACGCGCGCCGCTCGGCGAGCTCGGGGTACGCCGGCGACATCTGATCGATCACCGCATCGGCGACCGAATGCAGGAACGGCCGCTCGACTCCGAGCAGCACGCCGTGGCGCGCGGCGCGGCGCAGGATCCGGCGCAGCACGTAGCCGCGCCCCTCGTTCGCAGGCAGCACACCGTCGCCGATCAGGAACGAGACCGCGCGCGCGTGGTCGGCCACCACGTTGAGCGACACGTCCTTCTCGGGGTCCTGGCCCTTCGTGTGTCCCGAGAGATCCTCGGCGCGCGCGATGATCGGGCGGAACAGATCGGTGTCGTAGACCCAGCTCTTGCCCTGGAGCACCGCCGACATCCGCTCGAGCCCGGCGCCCGTGTCGACGCACGGCCGCGGCAGCGGCGTCATCGCGCCGCTCGCATCCCGGTCGTACTGCATGAACACGAGGTTCCAGATCTCGAGCCAGCGGTCCGGGTCGCCGGCCGGATCGAATCTCTTGTGGCTGCCGAGGTGTCCTCCCATGTCGAAGTAGATCTCGGTGCACGGGCCACACGGGCCGGTGTCGCCCATCGACCAGAAGTTGTCGGCCTCGTCGAGCCGCACGATCCGGTCGCTCGGCACGCCGACCTCTTTCGCCCAGATCCGCGCGGCGTCGTCGTCTTCGCGGAAGACGGTGACGCCGAGCTTCTCGGCGGGCAGCCCGTATACGTCGGTGACGAGCTCCCACGCCCAGGCGATCGCCTCCTCCTTGAAGTAGTCGCCGAACGAGAAGTTGCCGAGCATCTCGAAGAACGTGAGGTGGCGCGGCGTGCGGCCGACGTTCTCGAGGTCGTTGTGCTTGCCGGAGACGCGCATGCACTTCTGCGAGGTGGTGGCGGTCTTGTAGTCGCGCACCTCCTGGCCCAGGAAGGTGTTCTTGAACTGCACCATGCCCGCGTTCGTGAACAGGAGCGTCGGGTCGCCCTGCGGCACGAGCGACGAGCTCGTGACGCGCCGGTGTCCGCGGCTCTCGAAGAAGCGCAGGAAGCGCTCGCGGATCTCGCTGGCGGGCAGCGCCATCTCACCTCCGGGGGAAGAGGCAGCATAGCGAGCCCCGTTTCCGGAGTCCGGGAGCGGATTGGCTTGCCGCGGCGGAGCCAAGCAACCGAACGCGAGACAGCTAGAACTTCTGGATGAAGTCGTCTTCTTCCTTGGTCTTCGCGGGCTTTGCAGCGGGCTTCGCGGCGCCGGGCTTTTCCGACGAGAGCAGATCTTCGGTCTTCGGGCCGCGCTTCGCCTTCGTCGAAATGGTCCCAGGTGGCGTCGGAGGCCGACTCGATGCCGCGGAAGCGCAGCGCGAAGTCGTCGGCGTTGGAGACGTGGTTGAGCGCCTCTTCGTAGGTGACCAGGCCCGCCTTCACGTGCTGCATCAGACTCTGGTCGAAGGTCTGCATGCCGTACGTGGTGAAGCCCTTCGTGATCGCGTCGTGGATCTCCTTGGTGCGATCCTTGTCGCCGATGCACTCGCGCACGCGCGCGGTCGACACGAGCACCTCGAGCGCGGGCACGCGGCCCTTGCCGTCCGCGCGCGGCACCAGGCGCTGCGAGATCACGGCCTTGAGGATGCTCGCGAGCTGGATCCGCACCTGCTTCTGCTGGTAGGGCGGGAACACCGAGATGATCCGGTTGATCGTCTCGGTGGCGTCGAGCGTGTGGAGCGTACTCATCACGAGGTGGCCGGTCTCGGCCGCCGTGAGCGCGGTCTCGATCGTCTCGAAGTCGCGCATCTCACCCACGAGGATCACGTCGGGGTCCTGGCGCAGCGCGGCGCGCAGCGCGTTCGCGAAGCTCTGCGTGTCGACGCCGATCTCGCGCTGATTCACGATCGAGCGGCGATCGCGGATCAGGAACTCGATCGGATCCTCGATCGTCATGATGTGGCAGGTGCGGTTGGTGTTGATGTAGTCGATCATCGCGGCGAGCGTGGTCGACTTGCCGGAGCCGGTCGTGCCGGTCACGAGCACGAGTCCGCGGTGCTCCATCGCGATCGACTCGATGATCTTCGGCAGCACGAGCTGCTCGATCGTCTTCACGCCGAACGGAATCGCGCGGAACACGATGCCCACCGTGCCGCGCTGCTGGAAGCAGTTCACGCGGAAGCGGCCGAGGCCGGGGATTCCGTACGCGAGGTCGACTTCGCGCGTGTCTTCGAAGCGCTGCTTCTGCACCGGGTTCATGATCGAGTGCGCCATCTGCTGGACGGCCTCGGGCGTGAGCCGCTCGCCGCTCTTGAGCGGAACCAGCGCGCCATCGACGCGGAACATCGCGGGCAGACCGGGCTTGAGGTGGATGTCCGAGGCGCCGCCCTTCAGCGCGATCTTGAGGATCTCGTTCAACTCCACGGGTGTCCCCTCAGCGGTTGCGACCGGTCCGCTGGATGGATCGTCCAGTTGCCGGCGGGTCTTGAGGAGGCGCTGATGGAGTTTTCGAGCCTGGATGGATAGATGGAGAGGGGGTGGGCAAACGAGGCGTTTGCCCACCCCTTGGGTTCAGCTTTCCGCGGGGGCCGGGCGCTCCGGGCGCGCCTGCACGGCGCGCTTGATGCCGTGGTGGGCGTAGACGGCGTCGGCGAGCCGGTCGCGGACGTCGGGGTGCTCGAGCAGGAAGCGCCGCGCGTTCTCGCGGCCCTGGCCGATCCGCTCGCCCTCGAACGAGTACCAGGCGCCGCTCTTCTCCACGATCGCGGCTTCGGCGCCGAGATCGAGCAGGTCGCCCTCGATCGAGATCCCCTGGTTGTAGAGGATGTCGAACTCGGCCTGCCGGAACGGCGGCGCCACCTTGTTCTTCACCACCTTCACGCGCGTGCGGTTGCCGATCACCTCGTCGCCGTCCTTGAGCGCGGCGATCCGGCGCACGTCGAGCCGCACCGAGGCGTAGAACTTGAGCGCGTTGCCGCCCGTGGTGGTCTCCGGGTTGCCGAACATCACGCCGATCTTCATGCGGATCTGGTTGATGAAGATCACCGTGGCGTTCGACTTGGAGACCGTGCCCGTGAGCTTGCGCAGCGCCTGGCTCATGAGCCGCGCCTGCAGGCCCATGTGCTGGTCGCCCATCTCGCCCTCGATCTCGGCGCGCGGCACGAGCGCCGCCACCGAGTCGACGACGACCAGGTCGATCGCGCCGGAGCGCAGCAGCACGTCGACGATCTCGAGCGCCTGCTCGCCGGTGTCGGGCTGGGAGACCAGCAGATCTTCGACGCGCACGCCGAGGCGCCGCGCATAGCCGACGTCGAGCGCGTGCTCGGCGTCGACGAACGCGGCGATGCCGCCGGCGCGCTGGATCTCGGCCACCGCGTGCAGCGACAGCGTCGTCTTGCCGGAGGCCTCCGGCCCGTAGATCTCGACGACGCGGCCGCGCGGCAGCCCGCCGATGCCGAGCGCGAGGTCGAGGCTCGCCGCGCCGGTGGAGAACGAGTCGATCTCGCGATCGATGCCGTCCGCCGTCATGGTGAGGATCGCTCCCTTGCCGAACTGCTTCTCGATCGTGGAGACCGCGTGCGCGATCGCCTTCTGCTTGCTGTCGCCGCTGCCGTTGGTTCCCGCCGCGCCGTTGCTGCGCGGCTTGATCGCGGACTTCTTCGCGGTGGTCTCGCTGGCGTCCAGTTCTTCGATTCCTTCCATTTCTCTCTCTCCCTCTCTCGTTCTGTTTGAGATTGCGTTTCAGGGGTGAAGCGGAACGCGCGCGAGCGGCGTGTAGCGGGCGCCGCTCGGCGCGAGATCACTGCGGAACAGGACGGTCTCCATGACGTCCCAAGATTCGGCCCGCGCTGTGACGGATGCGGTCACGTCCTCGGCGAAATGGAGGCGGCGGTGATCGCGCGCGCGGCCCAGCGTCAGATGCGGCCGGAACGGGCGCGGCTCGGGCTCGAAGCCCGCCGCCACGGCCCCGCGCTCGACCCCTGCGGCGAGCTCTGCGAGCTCGGCGTGCGGCTCGAGCGCGAGCGCGACCACGCGCGGCCGGCGCGGCGACGGGAACAGCTCGACGCCTCCGATCGACGCCGTGAACGGCTTGATGCCGCGCGTGGCGAGGCCGACCTCGCGCTCGAGGTCGGCGACGCGTGTGGGATCGACGGCTCCGAGGAAGCGCAGCGTCACGTGCAGTGACTCCTCGCGCACCCAGCGCACGTCGCGGCCCGCGGGCTGCTCGCGCAGCAGGAAAGCGATGCGCGCCGCATGGGCGCGCGCGAGCGGCGCCGATCTCGAGCGCGAAGAACAGACGCAGGTCTGCCATGTCACCGGCGGCCTCCGCCGCGCCGCAGGAGCGTCGGCCCCTCGAGCGGGACACCCAGCAGGCGGCGCCGGATCCAGTCGAGTGCGACCTGCGCGGTGAGCTGGCGGTGGCGCGTGCGGTCGAGCGGAAACACGAAATGGTCGCTGTGGGTGCCCGCGGCGTCCGCGAGCGCGATGTGGACGAGCCCGACCGGCTTCGCATCGGTGCCGCCGCCGGGCCCCGAGATCCCCGTGGTCGCTACGGCGAGATCGGCCCCGAAGCGCGCGCGAGCGCCTTCGGCCATCGCGCGCGCCACGGGCTCCGACACCGCGCCGTGCTCCGCGAGCAGCGCCTCGGAGACGCCCAGCAGCGTGCGCTTGGCAGCGTCGGCGTAGGCCACCACGCCGCCCTGGAAGTAGTCGGAGGAGCCCGGGACGTCGGTGAGCTTCTCGGCCACGAGGCCCCCGGTGCACGACTCGGCCACCGCGACGCGCGCGCCGCGCTCGCGCAAGAGGCGCCCCACGACCTGCTCGAGCGTCTCCTCGCCCTCGCCGTAGACGAGCGCGCCGAGCCGCGCGCGGATCGCCGCGCACACGCGGTCGAGCAGCGCGTCGGCCTGCGCGGCGGTTGCCGCGCGCGCGACCGGGCGCAGGTAGTTGTCGGGGAACGAGGTGCGGAAGCCCAGCGTCACTTCGCCCGACGCCGCGATGTCGGCGAGCTCTGCATCGAGCGTCGACTCGCCCATCCCGAACGTGCGCAGGAGCCGCGCGCGCACGACACCAGCTCCAGCGGAGACGCGCGCCGCCACGCGCGGGAGCACCTGCTCGTCCATCATCCGCATCATCTCGCGCGGCACGCCGGGCATGCAGAAGAACACCGCCCCTTGGAGCTTGACGTCGAGCATGAACCCCGGCGCGGTGCCGATCGGATTCGCGAGCACCTCGGCGCCGTCGGGGAAATACGCCTGGCTCGCGTTGTTCTCGGTCATCTCGCGGCCCACGCTCGCGAAGAACGCGCGGATGCCCGCGAGCGCCGCCTCGTCGAGCCGCATCTCGCGACCGAACGCCTGTGCGAGCGACTCCGAAGTGAGATCGTCGCGCGTGGGCCCGAGCCCGCCCGACACCAGCACGATGTCGGAGCGTTCGGCCGCGCGCCGGAACGCGTCGATCATGTCGGCGGGCACATCGCGCACCGACGCGTGAAAGTGCGTCTCGATGTCGAGCGACAGCAGGCGATCGGACAGGAACGCCTTGTTCGAGTCGACGATCTCGCCGCGCATGAGCTCGTCGCCGATCGTGAGCACCTCGCCCTTCATTGCGCGACGCCTGCGAGCAGCGCGGCCGCCACGACGAGCGCCGCGAACGCGCCCGCGACCAGATCGTCGAACACCACCCCGCGACCGCCCGTGAAGTGGCGCTCGGCCCAGCGCACGGGGCCGGGCTTCACGATGTCGAAGACGCGGAACGCGAGGAATCCCAGCGCGAGCGGGAACGGCGCGAGCGCGCGCTCGGGCGGCGCGAGCAGCGAGATCGGCCACAGCGCGATGAGCTGCCCCGCGACTTCATCGATTACGACACGCCCGTCGTCCTTGTGCGCGAAGATCTGCTCCGCCTCGCCCGCCGCCCACACGCCCAGCACGGTCGAGAGAAGCGCTGCGAGCGCCACGGCGACCGCGCCTAGCGGCGCGATCAGCGCGAACACACCGACCCCGACCAGGGAACCGAACGTCCCCGGTGCGATCGGCGCAAATCCCGCTCCCGCGGCGGTCGCTACCGCGAGAGCGGCAAAGCGACGGACGCCGCCTTCGCGGGGCGAGCCCACGAGACGAGACAAACCACGCGCTCCGGACTGGCGGTGCGGCGGGAGGAGCGCCGCCTGCAATCGACGCCTCAGCGGGGGACCGGGCGACCGGGCTCAGGGTACCTCCATGCGTGGGTGGGAGTCAACGAAACTCAGGCGAAAATCGGCTTCCAAGTGCCGACCGAACAAGGAAGAAGGGGCTAGGATGAAAATCCGTGGAGAGCCCCGTGCTCGGACTCGACCTCGGCGTGCGCAGGATCGGACTCGCGGTGTCCGATCAGTCAGGCGTGATCGCCTTCCCGATCGGTGCACTCGACCGCCGCGGGCTGGCCGCGGACCTGCGCGCGCTCTGCGAGCTGATCCGCGAGCGCGGCGTACGGGCTGTGGTGGTGGGGCTTCCGCTCCACCTGGATGGGCGTTCGGGCACCGGAGCCGAGGCCGCGCGCCGGTTCGCGAAGTCGCTCGGCGAGGCCTGCGCGCTGCCCGTGGAGCTTGTAGACGAGCGCATGACGACCGTGATGGCGGAGCGAACGCTGCGCGAGGAGCCGCGCGGCCGCGGCCGCGGCAAGCGCCCCGCGAAGGGGCAGGTCGATGCGCTCGCGGCGACGCTGATCCTGCGCACCTATCTCGAGCGCCCGCGCGAGGGCCGGAAGTGATCAAGCGGCTCGGCGGCTACCTGCTCGCAGCCCTCCTGCTCGTGGGCGTCACGGGTGCCGCCGTGCTCGCGGCGCTGCTCGAGCCGCGTGCGGACTCGGGCGCCGAGGTGCTGTTCGAGGTGAAGCGCGGTGAGAGCCTGCGCGCGATCGCGACGCGCCTCGAACAGCGCGGGCTCGTGCGCGACGCGCGCGCCACCACATGGTGGGCGCGGCTGCGCGGGAAGGCCGGTCAGCTTCACGCGGGGCAGTACTGGCTCTCTCCCGCGCTCTCGACGAGCGAGATCATCGACCGATTCGCGTCGGGCCGCGTCGCGACCTGGGAGGTCGTGATTCCGGAGGGCCTCACCGCCGCAGAGATCGGCCAGCGGTTTGCCGAGCGCGGCATCGTCGACGCGCGCGAGTTCACGGCCGCAGTGGGCGATCCCGCGCTCGCGCGCGAGCTCGGGATCCCCGCGCCCTCGCTCGAGGGCTACCTGTTCCCCGAGACCTATCGCCTGCCGCGCGGGCAGACCGGGCCCGAGGTGGTGCGCGTGCTCGTCGCGCAGTTCCGCGACGCGTGGCGCCAGGTCGAGGCGCGCGCGGCCGAGCGCGGCCACTCGATGCAGCAGGTGGTGATCCTGGCCTCGATCGTCGAGAAGGAGACGGGCGCCAAAGACGAGCGCCCGATGATCGCCTCGGTGTTCGCGAACCGGCTGCGCCAGGGCATGCGCCTCGAATCCGATCCCACCGTGATCTATGGGGTGACCGCGTTCGACGGCAACCTGCGGCGCAGCGATCTCGACGACACCGCGAACGCGTACAACACCTATCAACACTACGGGTTGCCGCCGGGCCCGATCTCGAATCCCGGGCTCGATGCGCTGCGCGCGGCGATCGACCCCGCGCCGAGCAAGCTGCTCTACTTCGTGTCGAAGAACGACGGCACCCACGAGTTCAACGAGACCTACGCGAAGCACGTCGCCGCGGTCGACCGCTATCAGCGCCGCAGGGCGACCCGGTGACCGAGCCGTCGACCGAGCCCGCGATCTTCTACGGCGAGCGCATCCCGGCCCAGTTCAACCGCGCGCTCGATCGCCAGCAGGCGCTCGGCGATGCGGGCCGCCGCGTCTACGAGGCGATGCGCGCGGTCGACGCCACGATCCGCGTCGAAGTGGAGGGCGAGGGCGGTGGCACCTTCTACCTGAACATCCGCGCGGGCCGCATGAGCGCCGAGGCGCGCGCGGCCCAGGCGCCCTTCCTCACGCTGATCCAGGACCGCCGCGCGTTCGATCGCCTCTCGCGCGAGGCGGGCGATTCGGCACTCGCGCTGCTGGGCGGACTCTCGGGGATCGCAGGCGAGCTGGTGCTCACGCGCGGGCGGGTCGAGAACCTCCGCTCGCTGGACGGGCTGGTCCGATTCGAGGTGACGGGCGACGACGGCTTCGCGCTCGGCACGCACTTCGGTGCGGCCCCGGTGCCCGCCGAGCCGAAGACCTGGATCACGGTCGACGCGCAGACCTACCGGGATCTCCAGAGCGGCGCGCTCGACCCGCAGTCGGCGTTCATGAACGAGCAGATCCGGGTCGAGGGCGACATGCGCGTGGCCATGCAGCTCGCGCTCGCGGCGGTTGCGCCGGACTGACCGGTTTCTGGGGCATATCGCCCCAGTGCACCTCGTGCCCGCAGCCTCGCGTGGGGCCGGGGAGGACCTCCTCCAGTCGATCGCGGCGAACGCCGATAGGTCACGCGAGGGAGTGGGGAGGTCCGTCTTGCGAGGGGCGCAGGCGCAACAGATCCGGTCTCGGCTGTGCGGCGTGAGTGCGTGCACCACGCTCGGGACGCTGCTGGGATTCGCCGCGGTGTTGCACGGGCTGGAGCCGGCCGGGCTCTCCGACCGGGTTCTCGCTCGCGCGCCTGCTGCTGCACGCGCTCGTGTGCTTCGGCGCCGGCACCGTGCTCGCGTGGGCGTGCGCGAGCCGCGCGCTCGCCGACCTCGATGTCTCGAACCGCGACGTCACTGCGGGCCTCGACACCGCGCATCGCATGGCGGGCCGCTTCGCGGCGGGCTCGTTCGGGATCTGGATGGGGTGCGCGCTCGTCGGAATTCTCGTCGAGCCGCAGCTCGCGGTATCCGCCAACGTCGCAGACCGCCTGATCGCCTACGCCGCGCTCGGTCTGATCGCCGCCGCCGCGAATACGCTCCTGGCCGCACGCGTGATGGCGCCGGTCGCCGAGGTGCTTTCCGCGCGCGTGCCGCAGGAGAATCGCGCGCGCATCGCGCGCCCGCTCCCGCTCGCGTGGACGCTGCGACTGCTCGTGACGTCGATCGTGATCGTGCCCGTGATCCTGGGCGCGCTCGTCCATCAGACGGGCGCACGAGCCGGGGCCGCGGGGACGTTCACCGCGCTGGGCTCGCCGCTCGCGATCTCACTGCTCGTGCTCGCCGTCGGGCTCGTGCTCGCGGAGCTCGTGAGCGCGCAGGTGCGCGGCGGCGCCGCGTCGCTGCGCAACGCCGCGCACGGTGCCGCGAACGGCACCGGGGAGGGGATCGCCGAAGCCGGGGAGTTCTCCGAGGTGTTCGAGGCGCTCGCCGAGCTCTCCACCAAGATCCAGAATGCGCTCCGGGCGTTCGAGAGCGCGACCGCGGAGCTCGGTGCCGGACTCAGCGATCTCGACTCGAACCGCGACTCGGTCGTCTCGTTGACCGATGCCCAGGTGGCCGACGTCCAGCGGCTCACCCAGTCGATGAGCTCGGTCTACTCGCACTCCGAGCAGATCAGCGAGTCGATCCAGGACCTGCGCATCGCCGTCGACGAATCGAGCAGCTCGGTCACCGAGCTCGGCGCGGCCGGCGAGCAGCTCGTCGGCACCGCGCAGGAGCTGACCACGCGCGCCGACACCGTTTCGTCTTCGATCCAGCGTGCGCTCGCGACGCACGGCGACGTCGCGGGCTCCACCGACGTGCTCGCGGGTGTCGCGGCGGACGCCTCCTCCTCGATGGAGCAGATGGCGACCTCGATGCACGAGGTGAACCAGAACGCCGAGCGCTGCTCTGAGCTCTCCGACCAGGTGGTGGGCGTCGCGGACCAGGGCTCGCGGATCGTGCAGCAGACGATGGACGGCATGCAGGCGATCCGCGAGGCGACCGCCACCGCGGAGCGCGTGATCCGCGGGCTCGGCGAGCGCGCGGGCGAGATCGGCGCGATCGTCGACGTGATCGACGGCGTCGCGAGCGAGACCAGCCTGCTCGCGCTCAACGCGGCGATCATCGCCGCGCAGGCGGGCGAGCACGGGCGCGGCTTCTCGGTGGTGGCGGGCGAGATCCGCGAGCTCGCGACGCGCGTGTCCTCGAGCACTGCCGAGATCACGAACCTGATCCGCTCGGTCCAGGACGAGAGCACCAACGCGGTCGGCGCGATCGAGCGCGGTACCTCGAGCGTGGCGAAGGGCGTCGAGCTCTCCGAGCAGGCGGGCCGCTCGCTGATCGAGATCACGCGCGTCGCGCGCAGCAACAAGAAGCTGGTCGAAGGCATCGTCCAGTCGGTGCGCGAGCAGACCAAGGCCGCAACCCACGTGGTGGGAGTGATCGAAGAGGTCAACTCGCAGGCGGAGCGGATCCGCGTCGCCGCGCGGGAGCAGCAGCAGGGCAACGACGTCGTGCTCGAGCAGGCGCAGGCGATGCGCGAGATGGCCAAGCAGGTGCACCGCACGGCCGACGAGCAGAGCCGCGGCACGCGCCTGATCGTCGAGACGGTCGAGAACGTGCGCTCCGCGACCGACAAGATGGCGACTTCGGTGAACGAGCAGACCGCGAGCTGCTCGCGCGTGGTCGCGGCGACCTGGGAGACCTTCAAGCGCGCCAAGGACACCCACGACTCGGCCGGCCGACTCACGTCGGCGGTCGAGCGCGTGCGTGAGAACGCGTCGAAGGTGGGCGAGGTGGTCGAAGAGCTGCGATCGGGGCGCAGCTAGCCCGAACTGGCCAGCACTTCCCCTTGCGCCGCGGGGCCGGCTGCGCGGATACTCATCACGTGCGCTCGCTCATGTGGTGTGTCCGCGCGTGATCTCGTGGCTGCTGCTGGGCTTCACGATGGGACTGCGCCACGCGCTCGACGCCGACCACCTCGCCGCGGTGGCGAGCCTGTCGGCGCGCGCAGGGAGTCCCGCTGCGCTGCTGCGCGTCGCGGGGGCGTGGGGTGTCGGGCACGGGCTCGTGATCCTCGCGATCGCCTGCCTTTGGGTGGCGACGGGAGTCGCCGTTCCCGAACGAGCGCAGCCGTTCGTCGAGGCGGCAGCAGGCCTGCTGCTCGTCTGGCTCGGCGTCGATCTGCTGCGCGAGCACGGCGGTGCGCGTGCCCACCTGGGCATTCACGAACATCGCGGGGGAACCGTGCACGCGCACTTCCACTGGCGCGCGCCGCGGGAGCACCCGAATGAGGCGGGCCTCCTCGTTCATCTCCACCCGCGCGACCCATTGCGTCGGGCGCTGCTCGTCGGCTCGCTGCACGGTCTCGGCGGATCGGCGATCCTGGGTCTGCTTGCCGCGCGCAGCGCGCACGCGGGTCAAGCGATCGCCTATGCCGCGGTGTTCGGGCTCGGCGCCACCGCGGGGATGCTCGCGCTCTCGACGACGATATCGCTGCCACTGCGCTCGCCCGGGCTGCGTGCGGCGGCGCTCGGTCGGTCGAGCCGGGTCGCGATCGCCGCCGCGTCAATCGCGATCGGCGTCTGGATCGGCGCACGCGCGCTGCTGCAGCTCGACCGATTCGGAGCCTGAGGAGAACTCGCATGGCTCGATACATCGTCGACTCGGAGCACTCCGAGGTGTTCGTGGAAACGCGCGCAAACGTTCACCCGATCGAGATCCGCACGCATGGCTTGCGCGGGACGATCGAGGTCGAGCTGCGAGCGGGTAAGATCGACCTGTCCTCGGGGCCGCGCGCCGAGCTCGAGTTATCGGCGGATCTGCTGCGTTCCGGGATCGGGCTCTACGACAGCGAGATCCACCGGCAGCTCGAGGTGCGCAAATACCGCACCGTCGAGGGCAAACTAATCGATGCGAGCGAGATCGCGCCGGGGCGCTTTCGAGTGCGTGGAATACTGACGCTCCACGGCGTCACGCGCGAGCTCGAAGGAGAGGTGACCGTGCGCATCGGCGACGATTCGCTCGAGATAGAGGGAGCCACGACGCTCGACGTGCGCGAACACCTGCTCGAGCCACCCAAGATCCTGATGCTCGAGGCGCAGCCGCTGATCCATCTCCGCGCGAAGATCCGCGCGGTGCGAGAACGATCGCGCGATTTCGGCGCCTAGTGGGATTCGGGTCGCTCGTCGCGATCCTGCGGAGCGAAGCTCGACAACAGGCCCTGAAGGACGGCGGCCGCCGTCGCGAGGAGCTCGCGGAACTCCGGCGACTCGGAGATCGCCTTCCACGCATCGCCGATGTGGCTCACGTCGGGCCCGCGCCCGGGAGCGAAATCCTTCTGGAGCTCGTGGAGGATCTGCTTCGCCAGTGTCTCGAAGCTCGATCGCACCGCCTGAAACTCCGGGGAGCTCGCGATGTCGCGCGCGGTTTGCACCAGCTGCGAGATTCGCTCGCGCCCTTCCCGGGTACCGAGGTAGTAGCCGAGCAGAAAGGCGACGAGCGCACGCATGGCGGATCCCCCAGGTGGGTCTCCGATGCAGCCTATGCGATCACGCGGGGCTCGCACAACGGCCGAAGCCGCAGCGCGCGCTAGGTGAGCGCGACGTCCCTGAGCAGCTTCAGGTTCTCGAGCGCCTTGCCCGCACCGTGGACCACCGCGGTGAACGGGTCGTCGCTGCGCAGGATCGGGAGCTTGGTCTCCTGGCGCAGGACGTGGTCGAAGTCGCGCAGCAGCGATCCGCCGCCGACGAGCATGATGCCGCGGTCGACGATGTCGGCGGCGAGCTCGGGCGGCGTCTTCTCGAGCGTGAGGTGGACCGTCTCGACGATCTGGTGGATCGGCTCGACGAGCGCCTCGGCGATCTCCTCGCTCGAGGCGACCACGACCTTGGGAATGCCCGCGACGAGGTCGCGGCCCTTGATCTCCATCGTCTGGGTCGGGCCTTCGGACGACGCGGTCGCGATCGTCATCTTCACCTGCTCGGCGGTGCGCTCGCCGATCAGCATGTTGTACTTGCGCTTCACGTAGTTGACGATCGCCTCGTCCATCTTGTCGCCGCCGCAGCGGATCGAGCTGCTCGTGACGATGCCCGACAGCGAGATCACGGCGACGTCGGTCGTGCCGCCCCCGATGTCCACGACCATGTTGCCGGTCGGCGGCGGTCACGTCGAGGCCGGCGCCGATCGCGGCGGCCATCGGCTCCTCCATCAGGTAGACCTCGCGCGCGCCGGCCGACAGCGCCGACTCGCGCACCGCGCGCTTCTCCACGCTCGTGATGCACGGCGGGACGCAGATCACGATGCGCGGGCGGATCAGCTTGCCGCGGTTGTGCGCGCGCTGGATGAAGTAGCGCAGCATCGCCTCGGTGATCTCGAAGTCGGCGATCACGCCGTCCTTGATCGGGCGGATCGCGCGCACGTCGCCGGGCGTGCGGCCGAGCATCTCCTTGGCCTCGAAGCCGACCGCGCGGACCACCTCGCCGCGTCCGTTCGGATCGCGCGCGACGGCGACGACGCTGGGCTCCGAGCACACGAGGCCCTTGCCCTGGACGTAGACGAGCGTGTTGGCCGTTCCGAGATCGATGGCGAGATCGTGGGAGAACATTCCGGCGATTCTGTCGAACAGCATCGAATCCCTCTGCGGTGGCGGGATGCCGCGGGTGTGTGGGATTCGTATCGGCAGAAAACGGCCCAGATTGAGCGATAGGGCAGGCGGATTCCGGGCTACGTGACCCGCCTCACGTAGGCGCCGGGTCGCGCGCTCGGCGCTCCCGGGCGGGCCGCTAGTCGGCTGCGGGCGCCTCGGGCGCGGGCGCTGCCGTGAGCGGCTTCGTCTGGACGAGCTCGGAGAGGTTCGTCACCTGGTCGACCACGGAGGCGACCGTGCTGCGGATCAGGCTCAGTTGCCGGTCGTAGGATTCGAGCTGCGCATTCGCGGCGGAGAGCTGCACTTCGAGGCCCTCCACCTGCTCGGAGAGCGACGAGACGCGCTGGGTCTGGACGATCAGCGCGCCGCAGGCGAACACGAGCAGCGCGGCCGCGATCCAGAAGGCGTTCCACGACACGCCGTCGCGCTCCGCGTGGCCCGGCTGCGGACGCGCCGCGAGCGGCACGACCCGTGCGCTCCCCTCGGCCGGCCGGGTCGGGTCTGCGGGCTTCGCCTCTGCCATCGCGACCTCCGAGCCGGCTCTACGACTGGATCACCAGCTTCGACAGGCTCGTCTTGCGCAGGTTGGTCTTCTGAATCGTGCGGACCAGCTCGGCGACCTTCTCGATATCGGTCTCGAACGGATTGTTACAGATGACGCGGACGTTGAGAAGGTTTCCGAGTCGGATGTTCGACCAGTCGAGGTCGTACTGGATCGAGTTCTGGCGCGCGAGCTTGATGAACTCGCCGCGCATGCGCGCGCGCGTGTCCGGCGGCGGCTCGGTCTTCGCCTTGATGATCTCTTCGTCGTTGAGCACGCGCTCGACCATTCCACCGCGCTCGAGCAGGTAGTAGAGCCCGCGGTTGAGGCGCAGGTCGTGGTACTGGAGATCGAGCATGAACACGCGCGGGTCGTTCCAGCGTGGTGTTGTTGCGCTCGATGTACGAGCGGATCATCTTGCGCTTGATCACCCAGTCGATCTCGCGGTCGAGCTGATCCGGGTCGTCGCTCAGGCAGTCGAGCGTGTACTGCCACTTTGCCACGGCGTCGCGCAGCTCGTCGCGACACCGGGTACTGCTCGATGTACTTGTGCGCCATCTCGCAGTACTCCATCTGGATCTCGATCGGGGAGTACTCGCGGCCGTTGTCGAGCCGGAGCTTGCGCTTGCACGTGGTGTCGTAGGAGATGTCCTTGATCGCCTTCACGGGATTGCGCAGCGTGAAGTCCTGATTGATGAAGTTGTCTTCGATCATCTGGAGCACGATCGCGCACGCGCCGACCTTCAGGAAGTTCGTGTACTCCGACATGTTGGAGTCGCCCACGATCACGTGCAGGCGGCGGTACTTCTCGCGGTCGGCGTGGGGCTCGTCGCGCGTGTTGATGATCGAGCGATCGTTCGTCGTCGTGCCCGAGATCTTCTGATAGATGTGCTGGGCGCGCTGGCTCGTGCAGTAGTGCACGCCGTCCTGGGTCTGGAACACCTTGCCCGCGCCGGTGTAGATCTGGCGCGTGACGAGGAACGGGATCAGCTGCTCGGCGAGGTAGTAGAAGTCGACATCGCGGTCGACGAGGTAGTTCTCGTGGCAGCCGTAGCTGTTGCCGACGAAGTCGGTGTTGTTCTTGAAGATCGAGAGCTTTCCGGAGATGCGCTCCTCGCGGATCTTCTCCTCCGCGTACATCTGGAGGTCTTCGAGGATCCGCTCGCCGGCCTTGTCGTAGACGATCAGCTGGCGCGGCGATGCGCACTCGGGCGTCGCGTACTCGGGGTGGCAGCCCGTGTCCTGGTAGAAGCGGGCGCCGTTCTCGAGGAAGACGTTTAAGAAGTGCTCGGTGGTGATCAGCTTCTCGAACAAGAAGCGGATCGCCTTCTCGACGGGAAGCGTCTTCCGCCCGTCGGGCGTGAAGATGATCCCGTACTCGGTCTCGATCCCGTAGATGCGCTTCTGCACGCCACCCGCCCGACCCGAAAGAGGCCGACCCTCGCGGGTCTAGCCGCCGAGGTGCTGTCTCAGCTCATCGGTATCGAGCCTACGGAACTTTCGGCCGATTCGCGCCTTTTCGAGCAGGCACACCTCGAGATTCTCCGGGTTTACCGAGGCCTTGCCGTCCTTTGCCCGCGAGAGAATCGAGTGCCCGAGCTTGAGTGCTTCCCCGAGGGGTAGGTCCGGCCGGTAGGTCGAGGAGAGCTGACTGCGCAACTCCTCCTCGGAGCCTCCGATCACGCAGAAATTCCGGTGATCGCTGATGCTGCCGTCGTACTGGATCCGGTAGATCTCGTTCTCCTCGTGGCCGGCCAGGCCGGGGTCGCCGACCTCCACCACGATCACCTCGACCTCGAGCGGCTTGAGCTCGCGCGTGAATACGTCGCCGATCGCCTGCGAGTAGGCGTTCGCGAGCGCGCGCCCGCGCACGTCGTCGCGGCTGTACTGGTAGCCCTTCATGTCCGCATAGCGGACGCCGATCTTCCGCAGCTGATCGAACTCGCTGAACTTCCCGACGCCCGCGAACGCGATCCGGTCGTAGATCTCGCCGATCTTGGACAGCGTGGAAGTGTTCTCGGCCATCAGCACGATGCCGTCCTTGAACTCCAGCGTGATGCTCGACTTGCCGCGGGCGATGCCCTTGCGGGCGTACTCGGCCTTGTCCTGCATCACCTGCTCGGGCGAGACGTAGAAGGGCATGCTCACGATGCGGCTCCGTTGCGCCCGTTCGCGCGGCGCGCGAGGATCGCGTCGTAGACTTCGCGGATCTCGGTCGAGGGCGCCTGCTCGATGCCCGGCTGCGAGCAGAAGATCACGGTCGGGAAGATCCCGCGCACCGTGTCGATCCCGCCCGTACCGCGGTCTTCGTCTGCGGCGTCGGTGAGCGCCTGGACCGCCATCTCGAGCGCCTCGCTCTTCGACGCGCGCGCGTGGTGCGACTTCTTGAGCGACTCGCGCGCGTAGAGCCCGCCCGAGCCCGTGGCCTCGTACTCGGCCTCCTCGTAGCGCCCGCCCGTGACGTCGAACTTCCACAGGCGGCCCTGCTTGCGCCGCAGGTCGTAGCCCGCGAACAGCGGCACCACGACGAGCCCCTGCATCGCGGCCGGCAGATTGGCGCGGATCATCTGCGACAGCTTGTTGGCCTTGCCGTCGATCTCGAGCGCCTGCCCCTCGATCTTCTCGTAGTGCTCCAGCTCGATGCGCATGATGCGCGCCATCTCGATCGCGGGGCCCGCGGCGCCCGCGATCGCGATCATCGAGTGGTCGTCGGTGGCGTAGACCTTCTGGACGTCGCGCGAGGCCACGCGCAGGCCCTCGGTCGCAAGGCGATCGCCCGCGACGATCACGCCGTCGGTGTACTTGAACGCGAGCACCGTGGTTCCGTGGGGAACGTTCAGGCGCTCGAGGTTGCCGTAGCGACCCAGGTCGAACGCCAGGTGCGGGTACTCGACCTGGAGGAGCTCCAGGAAGCTCGACCCGTCGTACCCCTGACTCGTCCCGGAACCAAAACCCGAAAAACGCAAAGTCCGCTTCCTCCCCCCGGCGGAGCGGCGACTACTCGCCTCCGCGCTGGACGTAGTTCTTGACGAACTCCTCGGCGTTCTCTTCCAGCACCTCGTCGATCTCGTCGACGAGCGCGTCCATCTCGTCCTTGAGCTTCTCGCCCTTCTTGGCGAGCTTCTGCGGTCCCGCGCCCTTGTCGTTGCCGCCCTCGTCGCCGCCCTTCTTGGGCGCCTGCTTCTGGCTGCTCTCTGCGGCCGAGTAGAGCGGAAGCCATACGTCCCGCTCACCGCGGGAATTCTTCTGGAGTTTCGTCGTTACATGCATGTTGGCTCCCGTCGTATCAGGCTCGCAGGTTCCTCACCAGATCGGCAGCGGTGGGGGAACTGTCGAGCAGGTCTTCCACGTGGGCTTTGGTCCCCTTGAGAGGCTCGGCCATCAGGATGCGCTTGATCGGCTCGCTGTCGACGCCGAACGAAATCGAATCCCAATTGACCCCGAATACCGCGGCTCCGTACTTCTTCAGGCACTGCCCGCGGAAATAGGCCCGCGTGTCAGCCGGCGGGGTATGAATCGCCGCGAGAATCTCGTCGTCCGTGACGATCCGCTCCGCGTGACCCTGCCGCTCCAGAAGATAGTACAGACCCCTTCTCCGGACGAAGATCGTGGTACTGGAGATCGAGCATCTCTACCTGGGCCGAGTTCCAGTCCAGTGACTTGCGCTCCATGAAGCGCTCGATCATCGCCTTCTTCATCACCCAGTCGATCTTCTCGTGGAGCTCCATCGGATCGCTGCGCAGCGCTTCGATCGCGTGCTCCCACTTCACGAGCACGTCCTTCGTGATCGGATCGAGCGACTGCTTGGCCGTGTAGGCGAGCGCCATCTCGAGGTAGTCGGCCTGGATGTCGATCGCGGACCGGCGCTTGCCGTCGTCGAGCGGGAACTCGTGCTTGCAGGTGGGGTCGTGCGAGACTTCCTTGATCGCGCGCACCGGGTCTCGCAGCGACAGGTTCTTCGTGATCGCGCCGTCCTCGATCATCGCGAGCACGAGCGCAGTCGCGCCGTTGCGCAGGTAGATCGTGTACTCGGACAGATTCGCGTCGCCCACGATCACGTGGAGACGGCGGTACTTCTCGCGATCGGCGTGCGGCTCGTCGCGCGTGTTGATGATCGGCCGCTTCACCATCGTGTCGAGCGCGACCTCGGTCTCGAAGAAGTCGGCGCGCTGCGAAATCTGATACTCGCACGGATGTCCGCGGTTCTCCGAGCCGACCTTGCCCGCGCCGCAGTAGATCTGCCGCGTCACGAAGAAGGGCATCAGGCACTCCACGATCTGCTTGAAGGACGTGCGGCGGTCCATCAAGTAGTTCTCGTGCGATCCGTAGCTGTTGCCCTTGCGGTCGCTGTTGTTCTTGTAGATCAGCATCTGCGTGCCGGCCGGCAGCAGTGCGTTGGCTTCGCGGCGGCTCGACTTCGAGGATCCGCTCGCCCGCCTTCTCGTGCACGACCAGGTCGCGGACGTTCGTGACTTCCGGACACGAATACTCGGGGTGCGCGTGGTCGACGTAGTAGCGCGCGCCGTTCACGAGCGTCTTGTTGCGCGCGATGTTCTCCTGCTGGTTCGGCGTGTACTTCTCGCCGTCCACCTGGAAGCCGCGCGCGTCCGCGAGCGGGATTCTCCTGGTCGTAGTCCCAGAGGATCTCGCCCGCGTGATCCTCGCGGTACGCGTTGACCAGCAGCACGCAGCTGCTGATCGGGTCGAAATCGGGATCACCCTTCACGGTGATCCCGTACTCGACCTCTGTCCCCATCACCTTCGGAATCGCCATTCAGTCTCCGCGCGAGTGGCGCCTCGCGTACCCGTTACAGGTACTGGCCCGAGGTGATGTTTTCAATCGACTTCTCCTTGCGGGAAATGCCCGTCATGAGCGTGCGCACGTTGATGATGCGCTCGCCCTTCCGACCCGAGATCCGCGCCCAGTCATCCGGGTTGGTGGTGTTCGGAAGGTCCTCGTTCTCCTTGAACTCGTCGTTCACGGAGTTGATGAGGTCTTCGAGCATGATTCCGCGCTCGTTGTGCTCGATCGTGCGCTTCACTGCGCGCTTCTTCGCGCGCGACACGATGTTCTGGATCATCGCGCCGCTTGCGAAGTCCTTGAAGTAGAAGATCTCGCGCTCGCCCTTCGCGTAGGTGACCTCGAGGAACTTGTTCTCCTCGTTGGTCGTGTACATGCGGTCGATCGTGTCCGAGATCATGCCCTCGACGATCTTGGCCGCATCGCTGCCGTAGTGCTCCTGCGCGCTCGCGTGGAACGGCAGGTCGGCGGTCAGATACTTCGTGAAGATCTCGCGCGCCGCGTTTGCATCCGGCCGATTCACCTTGATCTTGAGGTCGAGGCGGCCCGGCCGCAGCACGGCGGGATCGATCAGGTCCTGGCGATTGCTGGCGCCGATCACGATCACGTTGTTGAGCGACTCGACGCCGTCGATCTCCGACAGGAACTGCGCGACCACGGTCGCTTCCATGTCGGAGGAGATGCCCGAGCCGCGCATGCGGAACAGCGAGTCCATCTCGTCGAAGAAGATCACGACCGGCACGTTCTCGCTCGCCTTGTCGCGCGCCTTCTTGAAGACCTCGCGCAGCTTGTGCTCGGTCTCGCCGACGTACTTGTTCAGGAGCTCGGGGCCCTTGACGTTCAGGAAGTACGGCGTGGTCTCCTTGCCGGTGCGCTTCTCGATGCTCTTCGCGAGGCTGTTCGCGACCGCCTTCGCGATCAGCGTCTTGCCGCAGCCGGGCGGGCCGTAGAGCAGGATGCCCTTGGGCGCCGACAGCTTGTGCTCTGCGAAGACCTCCGGGTAGATGTAGGGCAGCTCGACCGAGTCGCGCAGGATGCCGATCTGGTCGCCGAGACCGCCGATGTCGTCGTAGGTGACGTCCGGGATCTCCTCGAGCACCACTTCTTCGACGGCCGACTTCGGCATCTTCTCGAACGCGTAGTGCGTGCGCGGGTCGTAGAGGATGTGGTCTCCGACCTTGAGGGTCTCGCGCCGCAGCGGATCCGAGAGCGTGATCACGCGCTCGTCGTCCGTGTGCCCGAGTGCGATCACGCGGTTGTCGGCGAGGAAATCGACGACCGACGCGATCTCGCCGCGCGCGATGAAGCCCGCGGGCTCGACGACGTTGAACGCCTCGTTCAGCACCACCTGCTGGCCTTCCACGAACTGGAAGGGGTCGACGTTCGGATGCACGTTCACGCGCATCTGGCGGCCGTCGACGAAGATCTCCGCGGTGCCGTCCTTGTTGGCGCGCGTGAAGACCCCGTAGTTGTTGGGCGGAGCGCAGAGCTTGTCGACTTCCTCCTTGAGGAGCTCGATCTGCTGCTTCGCTTCCTGCAGCACGCCGACCAGGCGCTCGTTCTGTCGCTCGGCGTCGGCGAACTGCTCGCGCGTGAGGTGATAGCGGCGGCGCATCGCCTCGTGCTCGGCGAGCACGCGGTCGAGGCGGCGGCGGAACTCGGGCGAATCGGCGCCAAACAGGCGCAGCGCATTGCGGAGATCTTCGACTTCGTCGCGCGGCGACCGCGCGGGATCGCCTTCGCCGGGCTCCGACGGTTCACCTTCCGGCCCCGGAGGAGCGGCGGAGATGCGTCGCATCACGTCGCGCACGAAGCCCTTTCGACCAGACCTCGGATCGAACTCGCTGCTCATGCCGTCTCCTCGTTCAGCCGGCGTACCTGTCGGGTCGCTGCGGCTCCGCGCGGAGTTACTGCAAGCGGGATGCCACTACCGATCGGAGCGTATCCATCTCGATCCACTGCACAGAATTCTGTTGCGACTGGAAGGTTCGCGCGGCGTCGCCGCAACCTGTGTTGCACGTGCGCGCCAGTTTCGTGTGAGCTGCCGCGGGTGTTCGCTCGAAGCGACTGCGGTGCTGCGAACACCGCGGCGCAACGAGTCCAAAACAACTTCGGTGCTCGTATTTCTCCCATCGCGAATCACCCGGGAGCCATGCAACCGATGCTGCGCCAACGCAGCCGTCCGAGGGCGGATCGCTGGCTCCCAACCTCCCGGAATAGCGAAACTTTTTCGAGCGTAGCAGAGGCGCCAAGCGGCAACCATCACCGCGCCGCAGATAGCGGTCTAAGTAGCGACGGAGCCACCGCGAATCGGGCCTCGCGCGCATGGGTGCGAGGTCGGCCGAAAGGACGGGCGCGATCGATCCGCGGGCAGGCCGGCGGGTGTCCGCCACGGGGGCAATCGTGCCCTTCATGAGGCGCGGGTCCGCACCCAACTCGCCCCGCGCGATTAGCGCGACCGCTGCGCACCCCCTGCCGCTTAGAGATGCTCAGTGAGGGTTCAGGAGCCGGCGATTTTGACGCAACCGTCGGCAAGTCGTCTCGGAAACCGGGCGCGAAGTGGCTTGCGCGGGGGAAGCCCAACGGAGAAGCGCGGTTCCAATTTTGGGCGGTGGCGCGCACCGCACCGCGGCTTTCAGGGCGAGATCTCGATCACCTTCACCCCGTCCGGAACCTCGAAACGGAACTCGGACTCGCCGGGGTTCAGGTTGAAGCGCTGATCGCGGAACTCCACGACCACGGTGTTGCCCAGCAGATCCACGATGCGCGTCTGATGCACGTCCCCGGACGCGGGGTCGACGCGCAGCATCAGCTTCTCGTAGGTCGCGGGCTGACGCGGAATCAGCTCGAGCTCCGCCGCCGCTTTGTCACACGACTTCGCGGTGACCTTGAAATCGCGGCGCATGTCTCCCGCACCGAGCAGGAACTGAGCGGCGGCGCCGGTGAGGAAGCCCTCGGCGGCCGGAAGCTTCTGGACCTCGCCGAACGCGGGATCGAAGATCCAGACCGTCTTGCCGTCGCTCACGACCAGGCTCGGCTCCGGCTCTTCGTAGGTCCAGCGCATCTTTCCGGGCTTGGCCAGCGTCACGCGCCCGCGCGAGGCCGCGGGAGAGGTCGGGGAAGTGCCGAAGCGCGCTGCGTGGGTGGACTGTTCGAAGCGCGCCGAGACGTCGCGGACCCCCTCGTAGCGCGACTGGACCGCGGTCGCCGCGCGATCTCGGCAGCGCTCCGCTTCGGATGCGCCGCGGGCCTTCTCGCCTGCCGAGGCATTCGAGCCGGCCGTCGACAGCGCGGCGGCGAGTACCAGGGCCGCGCCTCTCCTGTGCCACGGGGTCATGCCGGACTCCGACGTCGCGCGCGCGCGCGGATTCGAATCAAGAGTCGAGCGCGCTCACGAAGACTTCGCGCGGCTTCGTCCCGACCTGCGGCCCGACCACACCCTGCTGCTCCATGTACTCGACGATCCGCGCAGCGCGGTTGTAGCCGATCTTCAGGCGGCGCTGCACGTACGAGATCGACGCGTTGCGCGTCTGGGCCACGATCGCCACGGCCTGGTCGTACATCTCGTCGATGTCGTCGTCGCCGCCGGGACGATCCTCGCTCTCCGCGTTCAACTTCACGAGATCGACGTCGAAGCTGGGCGCGCCCTGTTCGCGCAGGAAGTTGGTGAGGTTGGCGACCTCGTCCTCCGTGACGAAGGCGCCGTGCACGCGCTGCAACTTCGACGTACCCGGCGGCACGAACAGCATGTCGCCCGAGCCGAGCAGCTGGTCCGCGCCGTTCTGGTCGAGCACCGTGCGCGAGTCGATCTTCGTGGATACCTGGAACGAGATCCGGGCCGGGAAGTTCGCCTTGATCACGCCCGTCAACACGTCGACGCTCGGGCGCTGCGTGGCGAGCACGAGGTGGATGCCGGCGGCGCGCGCCATCTGCGCGAGTCGCTGCAGCGACTCCTCGACGTCCTTCGCGCATACCACCATCAGATCCGCGAGCTCGTCGATCACCACTAGGATGTACGCGAGCGGGCGGAACTCGACCTCGACGCCCACCTCCTCCTCGTCGTGGCGAGGCTTGAGCCGGAACGTCTTGTTGCCTGCGGCGATCTCCTTCTGGCAGCGCTCGTTGAACTGCTGGATGCTGCGCACGCCGAGCGCGGCCATCAGCTGATATCGCTCCTCCATCTTGCGCACGATGCCCGCGAGCGCGGCCGAAGCGCGCTTGGGGTTGGTCACGACGTCAGCGATCAGGTGCGGAATTCCCGCGTAGACCGAGAGCTCGAGCAGCTTGGGGTCGATCAGCAGGAGCTTGAGCTCGTCGGGCGTGCGTCGGCACAGGATCGAGCAGAGCAGCGAATTCAGGAACACGCTCTTCCCGGTGCCCGTCGCCCCCGCGACCAGCAGATGCGGCATCTTGGCGAGGTCGGCGTCGACCGGATTCCCGAAGATGTCCTTGCCGACGGCGACCGGCAGCGGCGCGTTGCTGTTGCGGAACTTCTCGCTCTCGAGCAGCTCGCGCAGATAGACGGTCTCGCGTTCGGCGTTGGCTACTTCGATCCCGACCACCGCCTTGCCCGGCAGCGGCGCGATGATCCGGACCGAGAGCGCGCGCAGCGCGAGCTCGAGATCGTCCTGCAGGTTCACGATCTTCTGGACCTTGATGCCCGACGCCGGCTCGAACTCGTACATCGTGACCACGGGTCCGGGGTGCACCTTCACGACGCTGCCGCCCACGTTGAAGTCCGCGAGCTTCTTCTCGAGGATCCGCGACTGCATGATCAGGCTCTCGCGGTCGTAGGCACGCGTGTCGCGCCGCGGCTCCTGGAACATCGAGATGTCGGGAAGCCGATAGGGGCCGTGCGGCCGGGACTCGCGGAACGAGAAGCTCGCCTGGCGGGCACCCTTCGCCGCGCGCTC
The DNA here is from genome assembly GCA_963832165.1 of uncultured delta proteobacterium. Taxonomy (GTDB): domain Bacteria; phylum Myxococcota_A; class UBA9160; order UBA9160; family SMWR01; genus JAHEJV01. Next base: position 282,710 of record CAWHTE010000001.1, read on the forward strand.
CTCCGCGTGGTCGACGATCTGCGGCGGCCCCTTGCGGGTGCTCTGCACCGGCGTGGGCACGGCGCTCGCGGCCGTGGGTTCGACCACCTCCTGGGCGGCGACGTCGGCCTCGGGCTCGATCTCGGGCTCGCGCTGTGCGGCCACCCGCACGCGGCGCGCGCGCTGCTCGCGCCATACGGTGAGGCTGCGCCAGCCCTCGTCCAGCCCGCGGCCTAACGCTGTGAACGCGCGCCGCGACGCGTGTGCAGCCGCCACCGCCGTGCGTCCGGCTCCCGCGACGGCGCCGAACACGAGCGCGCTCAGCGCGGCGATCGCGATCCCGATCCCCGCGATCGTGCGTTCGAGCGAGATGTGCGTGACCGCGAGCGCTCCGACCGCGGCTGCGAGCGCGTTGGCGAGCAGGGCACCCCAGGTTCCGAGCGCCCAGACCTGATAGCTCGCGAGCAGCTCGCCGAGCCGGCCCCCTTCGAGGCCGGCGAAGCGCGGAATGGCGGCCCCGAGCAGCGGGGGCAACGCGCACGCGGGCAGTAGCAGCAGCGGGATCGAGAGCTGCAGACGAGCCGAGGCCGGCGGAAGTCCGCGGCCGGCCAGAAAGCGCGCCCCGATCACGGCCACGACCGCCACGAGTAGATAGGAGGCCAGGCCGAAGCTTCCGAACAGGCCCGCCGCGACGAGCCCGCCGAGGCGGCCGCCGCGGTTGGCGACGCGGTCGGCGCCCCAGAGCGGGTCGCCCGGTGCGTAGCTCCAGAGCGCGATCGCCGAGAACACGGCGAAGCCCAGCAGCGCGACGCCGGCTGCCTCGCGCACGAACGGACTGCTCGCGAACCGGGTCTCGGCGCGAGCGGACCGAGCCCGCTCCGCCCTAGCCATGGCGGTAGCCGTCGCCCATCGAACTCACCCCCCGGGATCCGCTAGGCCGCATCAGGGTAGACGGGCACCGAGAGGCGTCAATGCCCCGCGCTCCGGCCCGAAATGCGCCGCGCCCGATCGGGCGTGCGCGAGAGATCAGCGCGCGCTGCGCATCGCGTTCGATCGCACATTGCGCACATCCGACGAGTTCAAACCGCGTTCGAGCAATTCGTCGCACGCATCGCCTTGACGCTCGCCACTCGCGAAGAGAACATCGCGAGAGCACCCCAATCACCGACGGATGAGAGGCCCCCATGGCGAGCATCAACAAAGTGATCTTGATCGGAAACCTCGGGCGAGATCCGGAGCTGCGCTACACGCAAGGCGGTCAGGCGGTGGCGAACTTCACGCTGGCCACGAACGAGCGCTTCTCGGGCAAGGACGGCGAAAAGCAGGAGCGCACCGAGTGGCACCGCATCGTCGCATGGGGTCGCACCGCAGAGCTCTGTGCGCAGTACTTGTCCAAGGGTCGCAGCGTCTATCTCGAGGGGCGCTTGCAGACCCGGGAGTGGGAGGACAAGGAGGGCCAGAAGCGCAAGACGACCGAGGTCGTCGCCAACACGGTGCAGTTCCTGGGTGGACGCGGCGAAGGGGGCCCGGCTGGCCCGGCGTCCTCCGACGGCGGCTTCGACGCGGGACCGCCGCCTTCCGACGACGTTCCGTTCTAGCGCGCGAGCGCCTGAAGCGGCGCGCAGTCTGGGCTGCGGCTCAGTCGCCCTTGCCGACGCGCAGGCCGCGCACGAGCTGGTTGATCAGCTCGCGCGACTGGCCGTCGAGGTTCTCGAACTCGATGCCCATGCCCGGGGGCTCGTCGCGGTTTCCCTCGGTCGTGCGCACGACGCGGCCCATCACCGCGATCGGCTCGTCACTGCCCGGGATGCGGAACTGCAGCGCCACGGGAGCGCCCGGCTCGGGAGGCGTCTCGGTCTCCACGAACATGCCGCCTTCGTTGATGTTGCGCGCGAACTCGGAGAACAGCTCGTCGACCGTCTTGTAGTCGACCCGCACCATGAGCTCGACGCGCTCCGCGCGCCGCCGCTCCACGCGCGCGCCATTGGGGTCGTCGGGGAAACGTTGGACGCTGGTCTTCACGGCAATCCCGAGGGGCTTCGAGGGCCCTTGTCTCATCGACCCGACGTCCCCGATTCATTAGCGAAGGCTCCGTCGAGGGTGCCGTCCTCGCGCAGGCTCACGTAGCCGCGCTCCGCCACGATCACGTGATCCAGAACACGTACACCCAGGACCTCCCCCGCGCGCGCGAGCCGCTCCGTGACGACCCGATCCTCCGCGCTCGGGGTCGGGTCGCCGCTGGGGTGGTTGTGGACCAGGATCAGCGCAGCCGCGCTCGCGCGCAGCGCCGGGCGGAAGACTTCGCGCGGGTGCACGAGGCTCGCGGTCAGCGTGCCCTGCGAGACCGTCTCCTCCCCGAGCACGCGGTGTCGCCCATCGAGGAACAGCACGACGAAGCGCTCCTGGGAGAGCCGGCGCAGCCGCGCGCCGAAATGTCGAAATACGTCTTCGGGACTCCGCAGCGGGGCGCCCTCGGGCAGATGGGAGCTCGCGCAGCGCCGACCCAGCTCGAACGCCGCGATCAGCGATGCGGCCTTCGCGGCGCCGACGCCGGGCACCGCCGCGAGCTCGCAGGCCGGCGCCGACTCCAGCCGATCGATTCCACCGCTGCGCGCGATCAAGGCGCGCGCGACGTCGACTGCGTCGCACCCGCGCGCGCCCGTGCGCAGCAGCAACGCGACCAGCTCCGCGGAGCTGAGCGCTTCCACGCCGCGCGAGCGCAGGCGCTCGCGGGGTCCCTCGGTCCGTGCGGGCGTCCGCTCCATCGGCGCACTCGCATCCGTTTGGGGACCGGGAATGCGAGCTTAGCAGGCGTTCAGCGTCCGGAGACCTCGGCGACGAGCGTCGCGCGCAGCATGCGATCGACGAGCTGCGACGCGAGCGGATGCTGACTCTCGCGGACTCTCAGCGCGATCTCCGGCGCGTCGCCTCGCTCGGCGGCGCGATCGGCCAGGCGCGCGATGAAGCGGTCGCGCTGTGCGACGAGCTCCAGGCGCTGTGCGAATGCGGTCGGATCGATCATGAGCTGGTTCAGCTGGTGGTCGAGGCGCGAAGCAAATGCCTCGTCCATGGGAGCGCGCTCCGGCCGGAACCGCGGGGCGGCGGCCGGCGCCTGGGCGAACACGGACACGAACTGCGGGCGGACCAGGACGCGCCGGTGATTCGCCCGCTCCGGCGTGATCGCACCCGCGATGTTCGGGGAATTGGGTGCGACGACTCCCGGCGTGCTCCGCAATACCGACGGGACCGACTCGGGTGCGAGTGCGGCAACGAACAGCGCGGCGATGCCGGCGGCGAGCATCGCCCCGACTCCGGGACGTGTCAGGTAGCGAGCAGCGCCGAACAGCGCGTGGACCACGCGCGGTCGCGACTCGTCCGCGGCGATGCGCGCGAGTATCCGTTGGCTGAGCTCGGGCGATCGCTCGGGCTCCGGAAGCGATCGGAGCAGTGCGACGAGTCGCGCGAGCTCCTGCTGGCTCTGCGGATCGGCGGCGCCGTGCTCCTGGCGGAGCAGTTCGAGCGCCCACGATTCGAGCGGCTTGGGGTCGGGGCGGGGGGTCACGACTTCTCTCCTGTCGGCGAGCTCTGCACGAACTCCTTGAGGCGGTCTCGCAATCCGAGGCGCGCGCGGTGGATGCGCGACTTCACGGTCCCTTCCGGGATGCCCAGGATCTCGGCGATGTCCTTGTAGGATTGGCCCTCGATGTCGTAGAGGACGACGGCGACGCGGAGTTCCTCGGGGAGCCACTGCAGCGCGTCCTGCACTCGACTCTGGATCTCCGCGCCATGTGCCGCATCTTCGGGATCGCGCAAAGCAACGTGGATCTGCGCACCCGCAGCGTGGCGCTGAGCGAGCTCGAGCTCGCGCGCACGTGCGCGGCCGAGGCTGCGGCGCCGGTTCAGCGCCGCATTCGCGGCGACCCGGTAGAGGAAGGTCGAGAAGCGCGCTTCGCGGCGGAACCGGTGCCCGTGGCGGTGCAGGCTCAGAAACGCCTCCTGCGCCGCGTCCTCCGCTTCTTCGCGGTTTCCGAGCATGCGGTAGAGCAGGCGGAAGACGTTGCGCTCGTGGGTGCGGACCAGGCGCTCGAACGCGCCCGTGTCGCCGGCCTGCCAGCGCGCGATCAGCTCGGCGTCGGGGTCCTCCGACGGCCGGAAGGTCTCCGCATCGCGAATGCGGGAAACGGCCCGGATCGGGCCGGCTTCCGCGATCTCGCTGAGACCATGCATGCCCGAACTCGGACACCGCGAATCCGCGCGCGGTTCTCGGGTGTCGCGCGGGTCGGTATCGCGCGGACCCCGGGCGCTCACGCGGGGGCCCGCGGATTCAGCGGATCGTCATTTCGCTGCCAGGTCCCGCTCTTACCACCGCTCTTGCTCACGAGATGAACCGCTTCTACGACCATTCCGCGGTCGATCGCCTTGCACATGTCGTAGATCACGAGCGCCGCGGCCGAGACCGCCACCAGGGCCTCCATCTCCACCCCGGTTCGCGCGTGGGCGCGCGCGGTGGCCTCGATCCGCACGCGCGCGCGCTCGGGCTCGGGCACGAGCTCGACGTCTACGCCGTCGAGAGATAGGGAATGACACAGAGGAATCCACTCGTCGGTGCGCTTCGCGGCCTGGATCCCCGCGACGCGGGCCGTCGCGAGCACGTCGCCCTTCGGCATCGTCCCCTTCGCGATCCGCGCGAGCGTCTCGGGCGCCATCCGCACCGCGCCCCGCGCGATGCACACGCGGCGCGTGATCGGCTTGTCGGCGACATCGACCATGTGCGCACGCCCCTCGGCGTCGAGGTGACTCAAGTCGCTCATGAATGTGGACTCCGTGCTTGCGCGATCTGCTCCTCGAAGAACGAAGCCACATCGCCGAGCACCTTCGGGTAGCTCGGCTCGTTGAAGATCTCGTGGCGGAGCCCGGGATAGCCCACGTAGCGCGCCGACGGGGCCGCCGCTGCGAACTGCTCGCTCCCGTGGGATGGGCAGATCGGGTCGTCGGTGCCGTGCAGCACGAGCAGCGGCAGAGCCACTTCGGCTCCGCTCGGGCCGGTTCGCTCCACCGTTCCCATGAGCTCGGCCGCGAGCGACGCGGTCATCTTGCGCTCGACGAGCGGATCGGCGAGGTAGGCCTCGAGCACGCGCGGGTCGGTGGACAATCCCTGGAGGTCGAGACCCGCATCGAGCCGCAGCCGCGGAAGCACCGCTCGAATCAAGCGCGCCATCCGGATCCGGCCCTTCGTGTCGGGCAGCGCGAGCGGCGCGCCCGACAGCACGACACCCGAGACGCTCGGCTTGCGCTCCCTCGCGAACGTCGCCACCACGAGGCCGCCCATGCTGTGCCCGATCAGGAACAGCGGATCCTCGGGTGCATCTGCGCGGACCTGCTCCAGCACGATCGCGAGGTCGTCCAGATATTCGGCGAACGAATCCACGTGACAGCGCCGGCCCGCGGACTGACCGTGTCCGCGGTGGTCGTAGGCGTGAGCGGCGAAGCCATGCTCTGCGAGCCACTGACCCACGTGTTCGTAGCGGCCGCTGTGCTCGGCGAAGCCGTGGACGATCAACGCGGTAGCGCGCGAGTGCTCGGGCAGCCAGCCGCGCCGGAACAGCGCGGCTTGGGACGAACCGCGCGTCGACAGCTCGTAGCGGCGGGTCGCGGGGGTCGTGCTCTCCAACGTGGACCGGTCAGGATGCGACCCGGTGGCGAACCGTCGCTCGCGCTGCGCGCACCCGATCCAGATAGGCGACGCCACGAATGTCGGAGCCCCAGAAGTAGGCCGAGATGCCGTCGTCTTCGCCCAGGCGCCGGATGTTGTCGGCGAGAATCGAGCAGCCGGCCGCGATGTTGCTTTCGATGGTCGTCAGGTTACCGGCCAGGATACGCGCTTCGGTCATGTACGGCATGACCTGCATCAACCCGATCGCGCCCTTCGGCGAATACGCCCAGGGCCGAGCTCCGCTCTCGACGAGGATGATCGCGGTCACGAGCTGGGGATCGAGAGCGTAGTCGGTGCTGCTGCGCAGGACCGCGCGGCCGATCCGCACCCGCTCGGCTTCGGAGAGGTTGGGATTCGCGGAAGCGACGATCTGACCGATCGCGTCGGCGCTCAGCGCTGCGGGACCCCGATCTGCGGCCGAGCGATCCGACGCGACCGCTCCGCGCCATACCTGTGCGGTCGCGAGCGCAGCGAGCAGCAGGACCTGCCAACGCCTCATCGAAGCCTCCCGCGGGTTGGCGCAGCCAACCGCCCCCCTGATTCTCGAGCCGCGCAAGCATATCGAGCGATCGAATCGGGTACCAAATCGGATGAGGCGAAACGCCCCAAATTAACCCGCAAAGACCGCTCGTTCGCACCGGTTTTTCCGGCGCTTTTCAACGCAACACAATCGTGCGCGAGATGTCGTTTCTGCGCGTTGACCCTCCGCTCGGGCCGGTGATAGGATGCAGAACGGAAGGGATGGGACAGGCGTCGGGTAACGGCCCGACAGGGGAACCGTACAGAGCACAGGTGGGGCAGCGCGCATAGCGTTCCTGTTTCTGCACGGTTAGGCGAAATGGTTCCGGCTTCGGGGGGACGGCGCAGATCTTTTGACGCGGCCGCATTTGCGGGCGCGATGCAGCAACAGAGCACGGGTTCAGGGCCCCGCAGCCAAAGCTGACCTAATCGCTGGCCCAGGAGTTCCATCTCCGATGACGGCTCAGAAACCTGCCGCGACCGATCTGCTTTCCGCCGTACCGATTCGGCGGATCCTGGATGGACTTGCGCGTATCCACCGCTGGGTCCTCGTGATGGACGCGCGGCTCCGGGTCGTCTTCATGAGCGACGCGCTGCGCGAGCTGCCGGGCATGGAGGACATCGCGGTCGGTGTCGATGCGCGGACCTTCCTGGCCAAGCTGCCGAAACCGGAGCAGGTCTTCCCGCTGCGCTCGCGGATGCGCGAGCGCGCTCATCTCACCGGCTCGCACCTGGAGATCCGGATCTCCGAAGGGCGCACGATCCCGATCGACATCGACCTCGTGCGCGTCGATTCCCCGGATTCGCCGGAAGGGAATCTGCTGATCGCGGTCGCGACGGAGCACGCGTCGCCGGCGGGCGACGAGCTGGAAGCGCGTCTGCTCGACGCGCTGTCCGATGGCGTGCTCGCGGTCGACGCCGGGGGCTTCGTGCGCCGCGCGAACCGCGCCGCGCTTCGGATCCTCGAGGCGTCCGCCGACGAGGTGTTGGCCCACTCGATCACGTCGCTGCTCGCGAAGGGCGCCGACGAGATCGAAGCGCTGGCGGAGCTGCTCGGAGGCGCACCGCGCGAAGGCGTCTGCGAGCTGACCCAGCGCTCGCGGTCGGGTGCGCTTCGCAATCTGGAGGTCCGGCTCGCGCCGCTGTCGAACAACGCGCGCGCGGTCGTTCTGCGCGACGTGACCGCGCATCGGCTCGCCGAGCAACGACTGCGCAAGGCGAACGAGGAGCTCGAGCACTGCGTCGGATCGCTCGCTCACGACCTGCGTTCGCCGCTGGTGGGCCTGCTCGGCTTCTCGCGGCTGCTGCGCCAGGACTACGAGGACTCGCTCGACGAGACAGGGCACCATTTCCTCGACCGCATCGAGCAGGGCGCGCGCACGATGGAGTCGCTGATCCACGATCTGCTCGAGCTCGCGCGCATCGGCGAATCGGGCGAGCGCCCGGTGCTGGTCGATCCGCGCGAAGTCCTGCTCCAGCTCGCCGCGGAGCTGAAGCCGCGCCTGGAGTTGAACGGGATCGATCTGGTGCTTCCGACGGCTCTCGTGTCCCGCATGTACTGCGATCGCTCGCGCATATACCAGGTGTTCTCGAATCTGATCGGGAACGCGATCGATCACATGGGCCCGCGCCGCGACGCCCGCATCGAGGTGCAGATCGACGAGGACGACCGCCGCCACGAAATCGTCGTGGCCGACAACGGGCGCGGCATCGATCCGACGCACCGCGGGCGGATCTTCGAGGCGTTCCAGAGCATCGGCACGCGATCGGACGGCCGGCGCGGCACGGGCATGGGCCTCGCGATCGTGAAGAAGATCGTCGAGAAGCGCGGCGGCGAGGTCTGGGTCGAGAGCGAGCTCGGCCGCGGCACTCGCTTCCACGTCACGTTCCCGCGCAGCTGACCGCGCGAGGACGGGTCCGCCGGTCGGTTGCTCCGCTGCGGGCACTCCCGTAGCCTCGCGCGCCCATGTACCCGGTTCTGTTCCGGATCGGCGACTTCCCGATCAGCACGTTCGGGCTGATGATGGCCACGGCCTTTCTGGTCGGCTCGTGGATCACGGCGCGGCGCATGAAGGAGGTGGGGCTCGATCCCGACCTCGCCACGACGATCCTCGTCTACGTGATGCTCGGGGGCATCGCGGGCTCGAAGCTCTACTTCGCGATCGACGTCTCGCTTCGCGAAGGGCGACCGTTCACCGAGCTCTTGTTCGCGCGCGACGGGATCACCTGGTACGGCGGGTTGATCCTCGGCACCGTGATCGGCTCGATCGGCGCGCGCCTCCACGGCGTGTCGGTCGTCCAGATGATGAACTGTGTGGCGCCGGCGGTCGCGGTCGGGCAGGCAATCGGCCGCGTCGGCTGCTTCCTGGTCGGCGACGACTACGGCAGGGCGAGCGACCTGCCCTGGGCGGTCGCCTTTCCGCAAGGAGCTCCGCCGACCGATCCGGGTGTGCGGGTCCATCCCACCCAGATCTACGAGATTCTCTGGCTGTTGCCCGTCGCGTTCTGGCTCTGGAAGCGGCGCGACCGCAGCCCGTTCCTGTTCGGCGAATACCTGTTTGCGAACGGCCTCGGTCGGCTCGTGATCGAGACGCTGCGCGTGAACCCGAAGGTGCTGGCCGGGCTGACCGAGCCGCAGATCGTCGGCCTAGCGCTGATCGCGGGCGGAAGCGTTTCCTGGCTCTACTTCCGATCGCGCAGGACGCCTGTCACCGCTTGATCTGCGCTCGCGTCGCCGCGCTGGGGCGCCGCCGGAACCCCGGAGCGGGGCCGCCCAGCCGCTCGAGCAGCGCGGTCGCATCACCCGCGATCCGCGCGCGATCCTCGCCGTCCGCGAGCTCGACCACGCTCGCCACTGCGTCGCGCGAGAGACCCAGGAGCTCCGGCTCCGGCGTTCCCGTGCTGGCCCACGCAGCGAGATGGCGGATGCTCTTCGCGTATTCGCGCTCGACGTACGCGTGCATGCCCTCGGCGTAGCTCAAGAGCCGCGAGGTCGCGGGTTCGGCTTCCGTCTGATCGAGCGCGCGCGAAAAGCAGTCGCGCGCCGCTTCGAACGCTCCGCTCGAGAGATAGGAACGCCCGGCGCTCTCGAACCCGGCCGCCACCGAGCCGTACATCTCCTCGAGCAGCACATCGAGCGGTACGCCGAACACCGCTTCCACTTCTTCGGGCTTCTCGATCACGAAGCGCACGGCTCCATCGTCGCGCAGATCCGCGATCATGAGGCGCAGCTGATCCGCGGTGCGCTGCGCGAGCGTTTCGAGCTCGCGCACGCCTTCGTCGAGTCGGTCGTCGACCGCACCGAGCATCTTCTCGAACTCGTCGAAGAGCGCCTTCGACTCCTCGCCGGCGTCCGATTGGAGCGCGCGCACGCGCGGGCCGTAGACCTCGCGCTGGTAGAGGTTCTCGCGCAGCTTCATCGCCTCATGGAACAGCGAGCCCACGGCCAGGTCGAACAGCGCCTCGCGATGCGTCGAGCCGCGAACCACGCCACCGGGGCCGCGGTACAGGGCGTGGGTGCGCTCTTTGAGCCGGAACAGCACGCTGCTCTCGTCGTCGCGGATCAGCGCGGCGAGCTCGGGGAAGCGCAGGCCCTGCGCGCGGTGGCGCCGGGCGAGCCCCCGGACCAGCCGGTCGACCTCGACGAAATCGCGCAGGATCTCGAGGATCCGCGTGGGGCCCCGCATGGATCGAGTATATGGGAACGCAATGGCCCGCGCGGACGGCTTTCCCTAAGGTAATCGCTTCACCGCGAGGGAGCTGCGCGCAAACCGTGAGGACCCCATGACTCAGATCGAACGCGAGAGCATGGAGGTCGACGTCCTCTACGTCGGGGCGGGCCCGGCGACGCTGGCGTCGGCGATTCACCTGATGAACCAGGTCGAGGCCTGGAACCGGGCCGCCGAGCAGGACGGCCGGCCCCCGATCGAGCCGCCCAACGTGCTCGTGCTCGAGAAGAGCGCGACCATCGGCGACCACCTGCTCTCGGGCGCGTGCATGAATCCCCGCGCGATCCGCGAGCTGATCCCGGACTTCGAGCAGCAGGGCTTTCCGACCGAGTACGTGTGCAACTACGCCGGCTTCTGGCTGTTCCATCCGAAGGGCAAGCTCTCGATTCCCGTGGTGCCGCCCAACTTCCGCAAGAAGGGCTACCACGTCGTCTCGCTGAACAAGGTCGCCAAGTGGATGGCCGAGCGCGCCGAGGCCGCTGGCGTCCAGATCTTTCCCGGATTCGCGGGCGATCAGCTGCTGATCGAGGGCAGCCGGGTGATCGGCGTGCGCACGGGCGACATGGGCGTCGACAAGGACGGCAAGCCCAAGGGCACCTTCCAGCCCGGCATGGACATCCTCGCCAAGGTGACCGTGCTAGGCGAGGGCGTGCGCGGCAGCCTCGCGCGGCAGCTGATCGAGCGCTTCGATCTGCAGGGGGTGAACCCGCAGACGTTCGAGACCGGCGTCAAGGAGATCTGGCGCATCAATCCCGAGAAGCACCAGCCCGGCCGCGTCGTGCACGGGATGAGCTTCCCGAAGATCCTCGACGGCTTCCACGGCATGTGGCTCTACGACATGGCTGACAACCTCGTGTCGTACGGCTTCGTCACGATGCTCGACTCGTCGAACCCGAACACCGACCCGCACCTCGAGGCGCAGCGCTTCAAGACCAATCCCTGGATGAAGTGGCTGCTCGAGGACGCGGAGCTCGTGCGCTACGGGGCGAAGACGATTCCCACCGGCGGCCTCTATTCGCAGCCCAAGCTCTATCACGACGGCGTCGCGTTGATCGGCGACGCCGCGAGCATGTGCAACGCGCAGAACCTGGCCGGCGTCCATATGGCGATCAAGACGGGAATGCTCGCCGCGGAGTCGATCATCGATGCGCTCGCGGCGCAGGACTTCACGGCCAAGACGCTGGGCGGATACACCGAGCGCTACCGCAAGAGCTGGGCCTACGACGAGCACTATCAGGCGCGCAACTTCTGCGCGTCCACGGAGCGCGGCGTGGGCTTCTTCATGCTGAACGAGCCCGTGCGCATGATCACGGGCGGCCGCGGCATCCAGGACGAGATGAAGACCGAGGCCGGGCATCTGCACATGAAGCAGCTCGCCGACCTCCCGAAGCACAAGCGCGCGCGCGAGGCGTTCGAGTTCGACGGGAAGATCACGTTCACCAAGGAGCACCTGGTGGGCTTCAGCGGCACGGCCCACGAGGTGGACCAGCCGTCGCACCTGGTGGTGGCCGACACCGATCTCTGCCGCGATGTCTGCTCGGTGGAGTACGGCAATCCGTGCGAAGCGTTCTGTCCCGCGGCCGTCTACGAGATGGTCGACGATCCGGAGCGGCCCGGAAAGCGGAAGCTCTTCATCCACCACGAGAACTGCGTGCACTGCAAGACCTGCGACATCGCAGATCCGTATCAGGTGATCACGTGGACGCCGCCCGAGGGCGGCGAGGGGCCCGACTACACCCAGATGTAGAGGCGGACTACGGGAGCCCCAGGCCGAGGCCGGGAGCCCAGAGGTACAGGAAGGACGGCCCCTGGACGGGTAGCTCGCCCGGCCACAGGTCGAGCACGGCGTCCCGCCTTTGTCGCGCGCGCGAGTAGTAGTTGTTCGTGTACTCGCGCGGGCGGTGATAGGTGATGACGCTTGCGCTGGAGAGCCCCGCGAGCTCGCGCGCCCTGCGCACGGAGTCGTCGAGCGAGCCGATCTCGTCGACGAGGCCCAGCTGCTTCGCCTGGGTCGCGCTGTAGATCCTGCCATCGGCGAGCGCGCGGACCTGCTCGGGCTTGAGCCTCTTGCGGCCCGCCTGCACGACCTCGACGAATCGCGCGTAGAGGTCGTCGATCACCGATTGCAGCTGCGCGCGCTCCTCGGGGCGCATGCGCCGCAACACCGATCCCGCGTCCTTGAACTTCCCGCTCGTGATCGTCTGGTTCTCGATTCCGAGCTTCTCCATCAAGCCGTTGAGGTTCACGCCCGAGAAGATCACGCCGATCGAGCCCGTCACGCTGGTCCGCTCGGCGCGGATCTCGTCGGCGGCGAGCGCCACGTAGTAGCCGCCCGATGCGGCGGTTCCCATCAGCTGGGCGACGACGGGAACCTTGCGCTCGTGCTTGAAGCGCTGGATCTCGTCATAGAGCAGATCGCTGCCCGTCACGGTGCCGCCCGGGCTGTTGATGCGCAGCACGAGTGCTTTGACCTGATCGTCGGAGCGGGCCATGTCGAGCTCTTCGCGAACGCGCCCGACCATTCCCTCGTTGACGGTTCCGAAGAACTCCGCCACGTCCGAGGTCTCGGTGATCACGCCGTCGACCTCGAGCATCAGGACCTTCGCGTCTCCCTCGCCGTCGAGGACCGACTCGGAGAGCGGCTCGACCTCGCCGCTCGGGATGTTGATCGTGATGCAGCCGAGCGCGAGCGCGGTCGGCAGCAACGCGAGCGCAAAGAGTGCAGTGCGGCGTGCGGGCGTCATGAATGGGAGGCCTCCGGCGGGGGTGTACCTCATCGACGCTGTGCGCGCCGTCGAGAAACGGAGCGCGGGGACGAGTGCCACAGCACTTCCGCCCCCGCGCCTCTTGCGTCTCTCACCCCCCGTTCGAGACGCACGAGATTGCGCAGCTGCGCCGTTGCCGGCACTCAGCTGCAGCCGCTCGTACCTCCGCAATTCGGGCACTTGTAGCAAGCGCCGTTGCGAATCATGATCGATCCACAGTCGCTGCAGCTCGGTGCATCGGCCTGGTTCACGAATCCGTAGGGAAGCGGGTCGACGCCGGATCCTCCCGCGACCGCGGCGACGCGCGGCTCGAGCCCGGACTCTTCGGGCGACGCCTCCTGCTCGTCGGCGATCTCGGGCTCGTGCAGGAACCGGTTGCCGAGGTAGCGGAACACGTAGTCCATCACGGACTTGGCGATCGGGATCTCGCGGTTGTTCGTGAAGCCGGCAGGCTCGAAGCGCGTGTGGCTGAACTTGTCCACGAGCGCCTTGAGCGGGACTCCGTACTGGAGCGCGATCGAGGTCATCGTGGCGATCGTGTCCATGAGGCCCGACACGGTGCTGCCTTCCTTGGCCATGCGCAGGAAGATCTCGCCGGGCTGCCCATCGTCGTAGAGCCCCACGATCAGGTAGCCCTCGTGTCCCGCGATCGAGAACTTGTGCGTGCGCGCCGCGCGCTCGTCGGGAAGCTTGTGGCGGATCGGCCGCGCCTCCTCGTCGGTGCGCGTCTTCACCTCCTCCTTGCCCGCGTTGAGCGGCTGCGTGCGCTTGCTGCCGTCGCGGTACACCGCGAGCGCCTTGAGCCCGAGGCGCCAGCCCTCGGTGTAGGCGAGCACGATGTCCTCGACCGAGGCGTCCTCGGGCAGGTTCACGGTCTTGCTGATCGCGCCGGAGAGGAAGGGCTGCACCGCGCCCATCATGCGCACGTGCCCCATCCAGTGGATGCTGCGCGTTCCGCGCTGCGCTCGGAACGCGCAGTCGAACACGGGCAGGTGCTCAGCGGCGAGACCCGGAGCCTCTTCGATCGTCTCGTGCTCGTCGATGTACTCGACGATCCGCATGATCTGCGGCTCGGAATAGCCGAGCTTGCGCAGCGCCATCGGAACGGTTCCGTTCACGATCTTGAGGAACCCGCCGCCGACGAGCTTCTTGTACTTCACGAGCGCGATGTCGGGCTCGACCCCGGTGGTGTCGCAATCCATCATGAACGCGATCGTGCCGGTCGGAGCGAGCACGGTGACCTGTGCGTTCTTGTAGCCGTGCAGGCGACCCGTCTCGAGCGCTTCGGTCCAGCTCGCGTGCGCGGCGCTCCGCAGATCCTCGGGCACGCCCGGTGTCGGGATCGCGAGCGCGGCGTTGCGGTGCATGCCGATCACGTCGAGGAACGGCTTGCGGTTCATGCGGTAGCGCGCGAACGGGCCCATCGCCTCGGCAATCGCGGCGCTCGTGGCGTAGGCCTGTCCGCACATCACCGCGGTGATCGCGGCCGAGAGATTGCGCCCCTCGTCGCTGTCGTAGGGCAGGCCGAACGACATCAGGAGCGCGCCCAGGTTCGCGTAGCCGAGCCCGAGCGGCCGATACAGATGGCTGTTGCGCGCAATCTCGGGCGTCGGGTAGGCCGCGTGATCGACGAGGATCTCCTGGGCAAGGATCGTGAGCGCGGCCGCGCGGCGGAACTCCTCGACGGCGAAGCGCCCCTCGACGTCGACGAACTTCATGAGATTGAGGCTGGCCAGGTTGCAGGCCGTGTCGTCGAGGAACATGTACTCGGAGCACGGGTTGCTCGAATTGATGCGCCCCGACGCCTTGACCGGATTCCAGCGATTGATCGTCGTGTCGTATTGAATGCCCGGATCACCGCACACGTGGGCGGCATCGGCCATCTCGCGGAGCATTTCGCGGGCCTCGAGCGTGTCGAGCGTCTCGCCCGTGGTCACGGCGCGCGTCTGCCACTTCGCGCCGTTGTGCGCCGCCTGCATGAAGCCGTCGGTGACGCGCACGGAGTGATTCGCGTTCTGGAAGTACACCGAGTCGTAGGCGCCGCCCGCGACGTTGAAGCCGCCGTCGTACCCGGAGTCGATCAGCGACCAGGCCTTCTTCTCCTCGCTCGCCTTGCTGTGGATGAACTCCATGATGTCGGGGTGGTCGACGTTCAGGATCACCATCTTGGCAGCACGGCGCGTCTTCCCACCCGACTTCACGACGCCCGCGAACGCGTCGAATCCGCGCATGAACGAGACCGGACCCGACGCCGTGCCGCCGCCCGCGAGCCGCTCGCGCGACGAGCGGATCCGCGACAGGTTCGAGCCGGTTCCAGAGCCGCCCTTGAACAGCATCGCCTCGGTCTTCGCGAGATCCATGATCGACTCCATGGTGTCGTCCACGGAGTTGATGAAGCAGGCGCTCGCCTGCTGGGGCGTGTCCTTGACGCCGAGGTTGAACCAGACCGGGCTGTTGAACGCCATGCGCTGCGTGACGAGCACGTGGGTCAGCTCGTCCGAGAACGCCTGCGAGTCTTCGGGCGTCGCGAAATAACCCGACGCATCGCCCCACTCGCGGATCTTTCCCACGACGCGCCCGATCAGCTGCTTCACGCTGTGTTCGCGGTCGGCGGCATCGAGGTGGCCGCGGAAGTACTTCGACACCACGACGTTGGTGGCGAGCTGCGACCAGCTCTTGGGGATCTCGACGCCCTTCTGCTCGAAGACGACCTCGCCGCCCTCTCCGCTGATCTTGGCGCTGCGCAGCTCCCACGCGACCGCGTCGAACGGGTCCTCTCCGGCCTTGGTGAAGGTCCGCTCGATCGAGAGCCCTTTGGCCTTGCCGCCCTGGCGAGCCTTGCCGCCAATCGCCTTCAGATGACCCCGATCGCCCGACGTATGCGTGGTGGACATGAGAGAGACTCCCCTTTCTCTACTCTGTGTTGATTGCGCTGGGCCGCTCGGATTCGACGGGCCATTCTCGAGGAATCGCGAAAGAAATCCCTCTCGTAGCCGGAGACGCGGACTCCCGCGATCTCAGGCTGCTGGCTCCCCTTGATCCGGCGCACCCTGCGCGCCCCGATTCAGACGGTCCAGCAGATCTGAGACGACGAGACGCCGGTCGGCGGCCTGCCCAACCCCTACGATGCGCGCGAGAAGCTCTTACGGGCGGGGACTCGGCTTCGAAAGCCGGACTCCGCTCGGGACCCTCTTGCGTGCATACGAGCCGCCAGTGAATCGATCTGACCTGCGCTCGATCTGCGCTCGTGCCTGCGGCACCGCTGAGATCGGGGGCGAGATTCCCGGAGATGAGAGAGGCCCCAGAACACCTGAGGCCCCCGAACGAGTACCAGGTCCTCCATCCCGAAAACCCGCTCGCTTCCCTCTGCCGACCGCCTGTTTATCGAACCCCCCCAGGCCGCCAGAGGGACATGTCTCATCCCCGTTTTGGCTGTTTACTCCTGGGGTCAGAGCGAGTCAAGCGCGAAGCCACAAAATCTGGTGGCTCACTGGGCGCTCGGGCACAACTGGTTGCGCGTCAATGACTTTTCGGATTCCGCGCCGATCGCGGGACCGCGGTGCGAGCCGCGATCCGACGGCATCCGGATTTGCAACCCCGCGAATTCAAAGGGCTGACGCCTTCCGGACCGGATTCGGGCTAGGGGAGGCCCGTGAAGCGCACGCCGATCCCCTCCGAAACCCGGTACCGGATGTTGAATCCGATCAGCAGCGCGGTGATCGACTCGACGATTCGCGCGTTCGCGAGCGGCCCGCCATCCACGCCGCGCAGACCCGGAACGAGAGCGCATAGCTCCATCACGCGCGCGCGCGGCTCCTTCTCGCCCGAGACGACCACGTCGCACTCCACGGGGTCGGCGAGGTGCTGCAACCGATGCGCCGAAACGTTCTGGAACGCGGATACGACGTGGATACCGTCGGGTACGAGCGAGGCCACGAGCTCCGCGCACGAACCCTGCCACACACCGATCATGCGCGAGGCGGCATCTCCGACGGCCGAGGCGAGCGGAACTCCCATCGAGACCACGATCTGACCCGGCACGAGCCGTTCGCGAATCGATTTGATCGTGCCCGCCGTGTGCTCGAACGGAACCGAGAGGATCACGATTCCGGCGCGCGCAGTGGCGTCGCCATTTTCGAGCCCCTCGACGGGCGCGCCGGGCACCTGCTCGCGCACGTTCGCGGCCGCGGTGACGGCGCGGTCGAGCGTGCGGGACCCGATCACCACATCGCGTCCGGCCGCGCAGAAGCGCAGCGCGAGCCCGAGCCCCTGGTCTCCGGTGCCGCCGAGAATCGCGATCGGTCCGTCGGGCATGGCGGATCTCTGCGCCTCCGATCTCGATCTCACGCACCGCGTCTACCATAGGCGGATGGTCGAGACGGGCGCAGCGTACACGCCGACCGAGATCGCGCAACGCGGATCCCGCGCGCTCGCGATCCGCTGGTCCGACGGAGTCGAGTCGGTGCTCGACGTGCGCGAGCTGCGCCTGGCGTGCGGCTGTGCGGAGTGCATCGACGAGTGGAGTGGAGCGGGGCGCCTCGATCCCGCGTCGGTGCCCGACGACGTCCACCCCGTGCGGATCCAGACCGTGGGCCGCTATGCGATCCAGATCGAGTGGAGCGACGGACACGGCTCGGGGATCTACCCGTTTCGCCGCCTGCGCGAACTGGGCGGGGGCTGACTCTCGATTGCTACGCTGCGCGGCGTGCCTCTGCCGCTCGAAGACGCGCTGCGCGCCGCGCAGGCCGCCGCCGACCGCGGGCGCCGCGAGGTGATGAGCCGCTTTCGCCGCGTCGCGGTCGAGACCAAGCGCGACGGGTCGCCCGTGACCGAGGCCGATCGCGAAGCCGAGCGCGTGATCCGCGAGACGCTGCGCGACGCATTCCCGGATTACCGGATCCTCGGCGAGGAGTACGGCGCCGAAGGCGGAGCCGAAGGTCCGTGCTGGGTGATCGATCCGATCGACGGGACGATCGCGTTCTCGCGCGGGATCCCGCTGTTCTCGACGCTGATCGCGCTGCTCGACGACGGCGAGCCGGTGCTCGGACTGATCGACCTCCCGGCGCTCGACGAGCGCTACACCGCGATTCGCGGGGGCGGCTGTCATCGCAACGGCCGACCCACGCGCGTCTCCGACGAGAGCGATCTATCGCGCGCGATCGTCTCGCACGGCGACCCGTTCTGCTTCGCGCTGTATCGGCGCCCCGACGTGTTCGAGCGCATGGCGCGCGAGATCCCGCTGCTGCGCGGATACACCGACGCATTCGGTCACGCGCTCGTGCTCGGCGGCGGCGTCGGGGCGATGGTCGATCTCAACCTCAACGTCTGGGACGCCGCCGCGACCCAGCTGCTCGTGCCGGAAGCCGGTGGCCGCTGCGAGACGCTGCCCGAGGTGGACGGCAAGCTCGGGCTCGTGTTCGGGAGCCCGGCACTCGTCGAGCAGCTGCTTCGCTTCTTCTAGTTCTCGGGCTGTGCGGGCAGCACCACGAGCGTGGCCGTGCGATGCGCGGAGTGCAGGTGGCAGGTGATCTGGAGCACCTGCTTGGGCTCGAGCGCCGGAAGCTCGATCTCGTGCTCCTGCTGCGCGGGCAGCACCTCCGAGACGTTGAGTGCGGGGATGGCGAAGCCGTGCGGCACGTCGGTGGTGTTGAAGATCGAGAGCTTCACGGGGTGGCCCGAGGTCACCACGATCGTCGACGGAATGAAGACGTTCTTGCCGCCGAGCTGCGTCGTCACGACCTGGATCGTGGACTTGTCGGTCGTGAAGCCGTGGTGACGCGCGCGGTGTCCCCCGCGCGGGCCATGGCAGCCCGCGACCGCCGCGAGCAGCGCGACGAGTGTGAGCGCGAACGCCGTGCGCAGCGCGTGAGATCTCGAGGTCATCCAACGAGTCGGGCGCATCGGTTCTCCTCTCTCGGAGCTCGGTTCGCGGCCGGTTACGCGAGGCCTCACGCTATCCTAGCCGCCCATTTCCGGACAACTCGCCGCGTGCGGGTCCGGCGCACCGAGGTACCCGATGGATCCGAAACCCACCCTCGCCGACGCCCGACTGCTCTGCGCTGCGGCGGCGAGCCTGATCGAGCGCTCGCTCGAGCGCGCGCGTTCGATCACCGAGGCGGGCAAGCGGATCGACGACCATCAGGTGCTGACCGAGCGCGTGGCCTACGCGGCCACGCAAGCGCGCGCGGCCGCGGAGCTGACCCTTGCAGTGGCCGAGTCGGAGCGCGGCGGGATCGCCGAGGCGACCTGCGCGGCCGCGGTCGCCGAGCTCACGCGCAGCCTGATCGCGCGCCTCGAGCCCGCGCTCGACGATCTCGGCCTCGGCGATGCCGAGCTCGAGCGCGCGTTCCCGACCGAGACGCGCGCGGTCCTGCGCGCCGCCGGTCACGAGTCGGTGTTGCGCGCGATCGGGCGCCACTGTGCCGAGACGCGCGGGCGCAACGACTGGCCGCTCGACGATCTGCACGAGCAGGTGCGGGCCGCCGTGCGCGAGTTCGGCGAGAAGGAGGTCGCTCCCGCGGCGGAGCGGATCCACCGCCACGACGAGCTCGTGCCCGAGTCGTTCATCCGCGGGATGGCCGAGCTCGGCTACTTCGGCCTCGCGATCCCGGAGCAGTACGGCGGCTCCGAGATGGGCAATCTCGCGATGATCCTCACCACCGAGGAGCTCTCTCGCGCGTCGCTCGCGGCCGCGGGCTCGTTGATCACGCGCCCCGAGATCCTCACGAAGGCCCTCGTGCAGGGGGGTACCGACGAGCAGAAGGCCCACTGGCTGCCCCAGATCGCCGCGGGCGAGATCATGGTGGGCATCTCGGTGACCGAGCCCGACATCGGCAGCGACGTCGCGGCCGCCAAGTGCCGCGCCGAGCGCCGCGGCGGCGACTGGGTAATCAACGGTCCGAAGGCCTGGTGCACGTTCGCGGGCCGCGCCGACGTGCTCGCGGTGCTCGCGCGCACCGATCCCGATCCGAGCCAGGGCGCGAAGGGCCTGTCGCTGTTCATCGTGCCGAAGGATCGTTTCGACGGACACGCGTTCGAGATGGTGCAGCCGGGCGGCGGCCGGCTGGTCGGCAAGGCCGACGCCACCCCGGGCTATCGCGGCATGCACTCGTTCACGCTGAACTTCGAGAACTACGTCGTTCCGGGCGACAATCTCGTGGGCGGCGAGCGCGGCATCGGCCGCGGCTTCTACCTCCAGATGGCCGGCTTCGCCGCGGGCCGGCTCCAGACCAGTGGCCGCGCGTGCGGGCTCGCCCAGGCCGCGCTCGAGAAGACCGCGGAGTACGTCGTGGACCGCATCCAGTTCGCGCGCCCGATCTCGGAGTTCCAGCTCACGCAGTACACGCTGGGCCGCATGACTGCGATGCTCGCCGCGTCGCGCGCGATCACCTACGCGGCCGCGCGCGCGATGGACGGCGACGAGCGCGCCGCAGCTCCGCTCGCAGCGCAGGCCAAGCTGCTCGCGTGCGACATGGCGGTCGAGCTGACCCAGCAGGGCCAGCTGCTACACGGCGGATGGGGATATGCCGAGGAATACCCGATCAGCCGCTACGTCGTGGATGCACAGGTGCTGCCGATCTTCGAGGGCGTGAAGCCGATCCTCGAGCTCAAGGTCGTGGGCCGGAGCCTGCTGGCGGACTAGCACCAGCCGACGGCGGCGCGAGCTAGGCGGGCGGATTCTGCCGGTCGCGCGCGCGCACTTCGCGGATCGATTGGACCGTGAAGTAGATGCCGAGTGCCACGAGGATCCCGAAGCCCCAGCGGTTGAAGGCGACGTGCTCGAGCATCTCGGGATCCTGGTTGATCCAGCCGTCGTAGCCGAACCAGAAGGCGAGCCCCCAGAGCAGCACGGGAAGGAACGCCGGGTGATCGAACGGACTCGAGGCGTCCTCGTCGTCCGCGCCTTCGGGTTCCTTCTCGAGCTCCGCCATCGCGCGCGAAGCTAGCGTAGGCGCCGTTCCAGTGGCTAGGCGCCGCCCTCGGTCAGGAACAGCTCGAGCACGTCGATCATCGGCGCGACGTCGGCCGCGCCCGCCATCTCGCGGCACGAGTGCATCGAGAGCATCGGATTCCCCACGTCGACCGTGGGTATTCCGACGCGAGCGGCGCTGATCGGGCCGATCGTGGATCCGCAGCCGATGTCGCTGCGCGACACGAAATACTGCGGCGTCACACCCGCGCGCGCACACAGCTCCGCGAACATTCCCGCGGTGCGCGCATCGCTCGCGTACGACTGACCCGCGTTGTGCTTGATCACGGGGCCGGCTCCGATCTGCGGGCGATGCGCGGCGTCGTGCTTGTCGGCGAAGCTCGGGTGCACGGCGTGGGCCATGTCCGCGGAAACGAGCGCGCTGCGCGCGAGCGCACGCGGCAGCGCATCGCGGCCCGCGTCCTTCGCGCCGGTCGCGATCCGTTCGAGCGTCTCGCCGAGCAGCGGGCCGAGGGCGCCGCTCGCGCTTCGGCTTCCCACCTCCTCGTGGTCGAAGAACACGACTCCGCGCGTCGCGGCACCGGGGCCCCTGCGCGAAACGCGCACGAGCGCGTCGAGCGCGGCGTGACACGAGGCGAGGTTGTCGATGCGCGAGGCCTGCACGAACTCGCCGCGCGCACCGGCCACCACCGCGGGCTGCGTGTCGTAGGCCATCAGGTCGAAGCTCAGCACGTCCTCGGCGCGGCTCGCGACGCCGCGCGCGCGCAGCTCCTGCGCGAGCAGCTCCGGCAGCGGCGGGGTGCCTTCGAGGCCGAGCACCGGGACCACGTGCGTCTGAGGGTTCAGCCGCAGGCCCTCGGTCGAGATCTCGCGCTGGAGGTGGATCGCGAGGTTGGGGATCCGCAGCAGCGGGCGCTCGAAGTCGACCAGCACGCAGCGCGTGCCGTCGGGAGTGCGCAACACCGCGCGCCCCGCGAGCGAGAGATCGCGGTCGAGCCAGGTGTGGAGCAGGACGCCGCCGTAGATCTCGACGCCGAGCCGGCGGTACCCGTGCGACGTGTCGTCGGGTCGCGGGCGCAGGCGCAGATTCGGCGAGTCGGTATGGGCGCCGATCCAGCGGAAGCCGGTCTCGGCCACCGCGAGCTGGCCGATCTCGAACGCGGCCAGGCTTCCCTCGCCGCGCACGCAATAGCGCCGGTCGCCCGCACCGAGCTCCCAGGCGTCTCCGGCGTCGAGCGGCCGGAAGCCCGCGGCCTCGAGCCGTCGCACGCACTCGGCAACCGCGTGATAGGGCGTGGGCGAGCGGTCCAGGAACGAGAGCAGGTCGGCGACGACGTCCGTCATGGCGACATTCTACGGCGCGCCGCGCGTGGCGCGCAGCGCGAAGTCCTCCTCGGGCGACTTCACGAGCCGGTGCCGGCCCCAGATCGCGAAGTAGGCGAGGCCGAGCGCATACCAGAGCGCTGCCCCGATCGCGACGCGCCGATACACCGGGTCGCCCGCGAACAGCGACGCGAGCGTCACGAGCGAGATCGCGAGCGCGATCACGGCACCCGGCACGCCGAGCGGACTGCGATAGGGGCGCGCGATCTCCGGCATGCGGAGGCGCAACAGCACGAACGAGAGCATCTGCAGCGCGTAGGAGATCACCGCGCCGAACACGGCCAGGTTCAAGAGCACCGCGCCGACCGGATGCGTCGGGCCGAGCCAGTGCACAGCGAGCGCCACGGCATAACCGATCACCGCGCCGATCCAGAGCGCGCGATGCGGCGTCTGGCGGCGGCTGTGCGTCACGGAGAGCCAGCGCGGGAAGTAGCCGGCTCGCGACATCGAGTAGATCTGGCGGCCGTATGCGAACACGATCGTGTGGAAGCTCGCGACCAGACCCGCCACCGCGACCAGTGCGAGCGCGCGCGTTCCGATCCCGTCGCCGAAGATCGCGCGCAGACTCTCGAACAGCGGCTCGTCGCTGCGCCCGAGCGCCTCGACGCCGGGCGGGAGGCCCACCGACAAGACGAGCGTCAGGAACGAGCAGGCGATCAGCGTGAGCAGACCGAGCACGATTCCGCGCGGCAGATCGCGCCCCGGCATCCGCGCCTCCTCGGCCGCGAGCGGGAGCTGCTCGATCGCGAGGTAGAACCAGATCGCGAACGGGAGCGCCGCGAACACCCCGCGCGCGCCGTTCGGGAGCCACGGCGCGTCGCCGGGCATGCGCGCGTTCGCGAGATCGAAGTGCGGAATCGCAGCGGCGTAGAACACCGCGAGGATCGCGAGCGCCACCGCGGTGATGACGACCGTGAAGCGGAACGTCGCCTCGACGCCGGCGATGTTGAGCCCGACGAACAGCGCGTAGGTCGCGAGCCAGAACCACGGCTCGCTGCTCGCGGGAGCGCCCGTGATCGCGCCGAGATAACCGCCGATCCCCACCACGATCACGGAGGGTGTGAGGATGTACTCCATGTTCTCGGCGAGCCCGGTCACGTAGGCGCCCCAGGGCCCCATGGCCGAGCGCGCGAAGGAGTAGGCACCGCCCGTGTGCGGCAGCGCGGCGGTCATCTCCGCGATGCTGAAGCAGAGCCCCGCGTACAGCGCGGTGATCGCGATCGTGGCGATCGCGAGCCCGCCGAAGCCGCCCGCCTGGAGGCCGAAGTTCCAGCCGAAGAAATCGCCCGAGATGACGGCACCGACCCCGAGCGCCCAGAGAGACCCCACACCGGCGTAGCGCCGCAGCCCGCGGGCCTCGAAGTAGGCCGCTCCGACCTCGTCGTAAGCGACACCCGAGACCCGCTCTCGTTCGCCGTTCGCGTCGGGCACGCGCCCCCCAGCACGCGATTGTGCGGCCGCGCGCACGCTGCGGCCAGCCGCTCGAGCCGCAGCCGGCGCGCTGCGCCGGTATGCTCCCCCTCCGTCTTGAGCACAGACCAACCCGGCGACGCGGCAGCGATCACGAACGCGGGGCAGCCGCTCGCGCGCCGCGCGCGCACGGCGAAGCGGCCCGACGCGCGTCTGTCGCTCGCGCTCGCGGCGTGTCTGCTGCTCGCGGGCATCGCGTGCCGGGAGCTCTTGCGGTACTCGCCGCCGACCCCGGCTCCGCTGTCTGCCGCGGGCGAGGTCGAAGAGTGGTTCTTCGAGCCCTCCGATTCGTCCCCGATCGTGGTCCTGGTCCTGTGCGGGTGGTTGCTGTGGCGGCGGCGCGGTCGGCTCGCCGCGCTCTGGGGGCGCCAGGCGGGGTGGGGCCTCACCGCGGGCCCGTGGCTGGCCGCGCTCGCGATCTTTGGCTGGGCGGTGCGAGCGAATGTGCCCGAGCTCGAGGCGGTCGCGTTGATCCCGGTGCTGCTCGGCGCCGCGAACCTGCTCGGGGGTACGGCCGCGCTGCGCGTGGTGGCAGTTCCCGCCGCGGTGCTGTTGTTCGCGGTGCCGATTCCCGCGCCGCTGATCAACCAGATCCTCTGGGCGCTCCAGATCTGGACCGCGGACTTCACGGGGTTCCTGCTGGAGCTGCTGCGCTTCCCGGTGATCGTGTCCGGCGATCGCATCATCATGCGCGACGGGCTGTTCGCGATCATCGAGACGTGCAGCGGACTGCGCTCGATCGAGACGCTCGCGCTCCTGTCGATCCTCATGGTCGATCTGTTCGGAAGGCGCGGCGCCCACGCGCTGTTCCTGCTGCTGGTCTCTCCGGCCGTCGCGTTCCTGATCAACGGATTGCGCTGTCTCGGGCTGATCTTCAACCCGCACGCCGACGTCGCGAGCATCCACAACCTCCAGGGAATTGCGATGCTGCTCGGCGGGGTGCTCCTGCTCTACTTCATCGACGGGCTGCTCGAGCGGTTCGGCTCGCCGCCCGAGGCGATCTCCGGGCTCGAACGACGCGCGCGCAGCGACGCAGCGCCGCGCGTCGCGCTGGCGCCGCGCGTCGCCGTGTTGGTCGGCTTCAGCGCGGTGCTCGTCGCGATCTCCTGCCTGCCCCGGTTCGCGGCGCCGGCGTTCGCCGTGCACGCGCCCGCGAGCGCCGTCGAGCGCACGCTCGACGGATGGGAGGGAGCGGAACAGGCGACCGACTGGATGTTCCTGGGCAAGACCGGATTCGGTCAGATCATGCACCGTCGGTACACGAACGGATACGAAGCGGTCGACGCGTTCATCGGCCAGGCCGGTCCGAGCGCGCGCGTGCGCAGCTATCTGTCGCCCAAGGTCGGCTATCCCGGCAGCGGCTGGATCTCGGAGCGCGAAGAGATCGCGCGGATCGCGGGTCGCGATGCGCTGCTGCGCGTGATGCGAAAAGGCGCCTCGCGTCTGCTCGTGGCGACGTGGTTCGAGGCGTCTCCAGGCCTCGCGGTGGAGAGCGCGCGCGCGCTGCTCGGACTCGACTCGAGTCCGTTTTCGCGCTCGCGCATCCCGCTCGCGGTGCGCCTCTCCACGCCGCTCCAGGGCGCTCACGAGCGGGCGATCGACGTGAGCCGAGAGCGGCTCAGGCGGTTCGCCGAGCACCTGTCGCCCTCCCTGCAGTTGCTTTCCTCCCCGGGGGATTCCAACCTATCTGGGAAACCCTTTTCTCAATAGAGCCGAAATTGGGAATCCCCGTTCTCCATGTCGTGTCGTTGGGACGGTAAACATTCTAGTAAAATCAATAGTTTAGGTCTTCGTCACCGGCAGGCATGTCGATTGCAGATCAAACTGCGCAACAAAGTACGAGTGGGCACCACTCACTCGTGCCGACACAGAAGAGCGGAGGATCTGAGGCAGAGCACTCGAGTAGATGATGCGGCGGTAATTCCCGAGGGGGAGCCGAGTCGGGTGCAAAACCACAGAGATCCGCAAAGGTTCCGCTAGACACTTTCCCCCGATTCTGGCCTAATGCCGAATACGTGTAACACCGAGGAGTAACCAGAATGAAGGTCGGCGTACTGGCAACGATGGTTTTGGCAATTTCGATCGGATACCCGGTCGCGTCCTTTGCTGGGCTCGCTCCCGACGCGGACAGCGACGGTATTCCGGACGTTCTCGACAAGTGCACGATCGACTCGCGCAATGCGACCGCCGTTCCGGGCGGGACGTGCGATACGGACGTGGACGGTTACGGCAATCCGTGCGATGGAGACTTCAACCAGAACAACCTGGTCCAGGCGGATGACTTCAGCATGTTCTTCATCCCCGCGTTCAAGGGTGTAGACAAGGCACCCTGGCCCGAGGGCATGGACATGAATTGTAACAACCTGATGCAGGCGGATGACTTCAGCATGTACTTCATCCCGAAGTTCAAGAACGTTCCCGCGTTCGGCGGCGCCAAGCCGGGTCCGTCCGGTCTGTCCTGCGCCGGCACGCCGGGCTGCAGCTAGGAAGAGTTTCTCGGAGTTTTTGATCTGAGTTTTTGTTTGACCCAACCAATCGGAATGCACCGTCGGGCCTGACTCGGCAGGCTGCAAATAGCAGAAGGACAAGAGGAGATAGGATCATGAAGCGGACTTTGTTTGTTATCGCAGTCGTGCTCGGGTTCGCGACGGCGGCGAGCGCGGCAACGCTCACCGTCGTATCGGACAAGGCGGAGTACCTCGTCGGTGAGACGATCACGCTGACGGTCAGCGGCGATCCTACGGGCGTCACGACCTACGGCATCCTTGGGGAGCTCACCTACGCAGCGGGTCTGACCAACTTCGCGAGCCAGACCCAGAGGACGGACGCGCAGTACGGCGCGGGTTGGTTTGGCGGAGCGCTGACCAATGGCGACGGCGCCGCGGTTGCGTTCAATGCGGGCGCCTTCCCGGCGTCGACGACGAGCGCGGGCACGTTCTCGACGATCACGTTGCTCGCCGAGGCGGTCGGTATCGTAAACGTGGGCTGGGCCTCGAACCTGGACTTCTTCGGCCTCACCACGGCTCCCGGCACCTCGTTCTCGATCGTGGTTCCGGAGCCGACGACCGCGGCCCTTCTGGGCCTCGGCCTGATCGGTCTCGCGCTGGGCGGTCGACGCCGCTCGTAGAGGCGTGACTCGCAGGTTGCCGCTCCGCGGCGACCGCTAGAAACAAAAAGCGCCCCGGGTCTTCACCCGGGGCGCTTTTCTTTTGTGCTCGGCTCGCCGAGAGCAAGGACCCGCAGCAGGCAAGCCCCGAATCCACGCTCCCCGTGACGCGCCTCACGAAAAACGCGTACGGCCCGGGTGACCCCGATCACCCGGCTCCGGCGGAGACGCACCGAAATGCCAGAAGGCTTCGGGGGGCCTTATGTCGAATCGGTTGGGCGTGGCTTTCACTTTTGGGATCCTCGGGGTGGCTCTCGCCACCTCTGCGCAGGCGGTGCAGGTCGCGGGATCCTCGGTGTCCATGGGCTGGAACCCAGCCTCTGGCCCCGTGTCGGGCTACTACGTGATCGTGTCGCGGAACTCGGCGCCCGCCAAAGTCGAGTCCGTGACGATCGAGACCAAGAAGACGATCACGGCAGCGGTCGGAGAGACGCTCGTGGTGCAGGTCGCGGCGTTCGGCCAGGACGGCGTGGCGGGCCCGGTATCCCCGGCTTCGGAATCGATCACGTTCGTGAGCTCGACTTCGACTCCGCCTCCCCCGAGCGGCGGTGGGACCACGACTCCTCCTCCCCCGCCTCCGCCGGACCCGGCGCCGGTCGAGCCCGCACCGGCGCGCGACTTCAACGGCGACGGGACCGCCGACCTCGTCGTGCAGACCGGATCGGACGTCCGGATCTGGGCGATGCAGGGCGGCAGCGTGAGCTCGGAGATCCAGCTCCCCGCCGCTCCGACCGGCGCGCGCGTGGTCGGCAATGGCGACTACGACGCCAACGGGTCGGTAGACCTCCTCTGGGAGAATTCCTCGAACGGCGCGCTCACGCTGTGGCGGCTCGGTGGTGGGGCCGTGCTCGGCTCGAGCACGCTCGATCGCAGCAGCCTGCCTGCGGGCGAAGAGTGGCACGTGGGCGGATCCGCCGACTTCGACGGCGACGGCGCAGACGATCTGATGCTGTTCAGCCGCATCAAGGGCGAGGTCGAGGTCTGGACGTTCGCCAACGCCGCGGTCGCCACCCGGACGCGGATCCGCGGACACGCCGGGGCCTGGAGCGTCGTGGCGGCGGACGACACGGACGGCGACGGCATGGCCGAAATCGTGTGGCTCGATGAGCTGAATCGGGCGCTCGAGCTCCGCGACCCGGGCGCTGCGGCACCGGTCGCGCTCGGCAGCGTCACCTCGGGCTGGCGCGGCCGCGGCGGCGTCGACCTCGCGGGCGATGGCACCGCCGAGCTCGTGATGCACAACACCGCGACCGGAGCGGTGCAGGACTGGGCCATCGACGACAGTGGCGTCCTAGGTGCGGTCAACCTGCCGAGCGCGTCGGGCCTCGGACGCTTCGCGGGCCACGGCGACTTCAACGCCGATGGCCGTGAGGACATCGCGTGGAGCAATCCCTCCACTCGAGCCGTGACGCTCTGGATGTCCACTTCGGGCATGCCCACGTCGCTCGTCGTGAACCGCGCGCTGCCCACCGGCGGCGAAGTCGTGAGTGGCGCCACCGCGTCGGATGACAGCACGTTCCGCCAGCGCTTCTGCAGTGCTGATCTCGACGGCGACGGAAGAGTGAACGCGACGGATTTCACGGCGGTCTTCAGGCCGTGTCTCAATACTCCGACCGCTGCCAGCTGCCGGGTTGCCGACATGGACAGCGATGGCCGCGTCACGACGACGGACATGTCGATCTTCAAGCTGCGCTTCCAGGCCCGATCCTGCGAGGCGTGGTAGCGGGATCACGGCGGGCACCCGCCGGGTTCACTCGCGAATCGGCTGACCCGCCGCGATCTTCCCCGCGTGCGCGCGCAACAGCGAGAGCGCCACGTCGGGCATGTTCTGCTGCTCGGCCATGGTGAGCGCTCGCGAGATCGTCGAACGCGCGTCGTCGCGGCGGCCGGCCGCGGCTTGAG
This sequence comes from uncultured delta proteobacterium, assembly GCA_963832165.1. Lineage (GTDB taxonomy): Bacteria > Myxococcota_A > UBA9160 > UBA9160 > SMWR01 > JAHEJV01. The sequence continues at coordinate 311,265 of CAWHTE010000001.1, forward strand.
CGACCGCGAGCGTGTCGAGCGCGAGCGGGTTGTCGCCGAGTGATCCGATCATCGACTCGGCGAGCTCGAGCGCTCGCTTGCCGTCGCGAAGCGGAGCGGCGGGCACCGTCGCGAGCTGGTAGGCGAGGTCGTTCATGAGCGCCGGCGGGGAACTGCACTTCTCGATGCCCTGCTCGAGCACTTCGATCTGCTTCGCGCGCGCCCCCGTGCGCGAGTAGACGTTGGCGAGATGCGTGCGGCTGGTGAGGTCGCAGGGCCAGCGGCGCAGCGTCTCGGTCAGGGTCGTTGCCGCCTCGCGGTCCCGGCCCAGGCGCGTCAAGAGCTCGCCGAGATTGCTCCAGTACTGCTCGCGATCCGGATCGATCGCGATGCCGCGCTTCAGGCTCGTGACAGCCCCCTCCGCGAGGCCTGCGCCGAGCTGGACGTTGATCAGCATCTGGAGGATGCCAGAGCTGTTCGGGAACTCCCGTGAGAGCTTCTCGACCAGCGTGGCGGTCTGCTGCGCATCGACGAACTGAGTGACTCCGAGCGCGTCGACGAAAGGCTCGACCTTCGCCGCGATCAGCGTCGGGTCGGGTCCGTGCACTGCGATCGCGTCGAGCGATGGATCGTTGCCCGAGGGCGATCCTGCCACCAGGTACCCGAGGCTCTCGAGCCGCCGCTGCGTCTCGGCATCGACTTCACCACCCGCAGCGGCCGGCGCCTCGCGGCGGCTTGCGAGCAGCTGCGCGAGCCCGTGGCGCATCTGCTCGGCCCGAGCCGGCTCGGCCCCGGCCAGGTTGTTCGCTTCGGCGGGATCGGCGACCAGGTCGTAGAGCTCTGGAACGGGCTTGTGGATCAGCTTCCAGGAGCCCGCGCGCACGAATCGCAACGGAGATACGTCGACCAGGCGCGCCAGGCTGACGGACTCGCCGTAGACCGCGCGGCTCCGGCAGTGCGCCTCCCTCGAACGCGGGGAGCAGCGAGATCCCATCCGCGGCGGGATCGGGCTCGAGCCCGGCCCAGGCGAGGATCGTCGGCGCGATGTCGATCGTCTGCACGGGTGCCGCGACGCGCCGTGCTGGCGGCACTCGCGGCCCCGCGAACACGAGCGGCACGTGCATCGTCGACTGATAGACGAGGTAGGAGTGGCGACTCTCGCCGTGATCGCCGAGACCTTCTCCGTGGTCTGCCGTGAGCACTACCAACGTGCGCTCGTCGAGCCCGAGGCGCTCGAGCTCCGCGAGTACGCGCCCGATGCTGTCGTCGGTGAACGCGACCTCACCCGCATAGCGATCGTTGGAGAAGCGCGACTCGAACGGGACCGGCGCCGCATAGGGAAAGTGCGGGTCGTAGTAGTGGAGCCAGAGGAAGAACGGACCCGCGCGGTGCTCGCGCAGGAAGGCGATCCCGTTGCTCGAGATCTCTGCCGCGCCGCGGGAATCGAGGTTGACGGTCCTCGCCTGGGGCTCGCGCGCGACGAGGGCGCTCGGGTCGTGCAGCAATCCGTCCGCGGCGACGGCGATCTGCTTCGGCTGGACGCCGGACGAATCGAGATCGCGAAACTGCCCGAAGCCCTGGGCGATTCCCGTCGGGCGGTTCAGGACGATGGCCGCGACCTCCGCGCCCGTGGCATAGCCGGCGTCGCGCAGCCGCTCGGCGAGCGTGACGCTCTGCTCGGCGAGCTTGTCCACGCCGTTCTCGCGCACGCGATGGTGATAGGGGTGGAGGCCGGTCAGGATCGAGGCGTGCGAAGGCAGCGTGTTAGGCGATGAGGCGTGAGCCTGCTCGAACAACACACCGCTCTTGGCCAGCTGGTCGAGGTGAGGTGACGCCCCGCTCCCGCTGCCGTAGGCGCCGAGCGCATCGGCGCGCAGGGTGTCGACCGTGATCAGCAGGACGTTCTGCGCGCTCGGCTCCGCACAGGCGATCGCCATTGCAGGTGCGAGGTAGACGAGCCAGCGGAGTCGAATGGCTGCATTCATCGAAGCAACTATTCCCGCCGCGCCGCGTAGCTTCAAGGGGCGAAGAGCGCTTGCTCGAGGCGCTGGCGTACGGCGGATCAGTTCCGGTCGTTCCCCTCGATCAGTCCGATCAGGAACGGCCGGATCCGCTCGGCGGAGATCAGACTCTCCAGGGATCCCACCTCGAGCGCGCGCTGGACGCTGTGGATCGCGTCGAACTCCGCGCCCAGCTCGGTCTGCTTCTGGAGCAGCACCTGGCGATAGGCCGCGTCGTACGCGCTGCGCGTGTCGGGCTCGTCGCGCCGCTGAGCCTCGCGCCGCAGCGCGGCCAGCGCGGGATCGCGCAATGCGCGCGCCTGGGCCTCGCGCGTGAACACGACCGCCGCCGCGGGACCGCCCCCGATCACCGAGGCGAATGATCCCTCGACCGCGGCAGCGCGCAGGTTCGGGTTGAGCTCGCGGCTGAACACGACGTACGCGCCGCCGTGGTAGCGCGACACGACCAGGAAGATCAGCGGACCGGTGAAGTTGACCACCGCGCGCGCGATCTCGGCACCGTACTCGAGCTGGAGCTTGCGCATCGACTCGGGCGATCCGTCGAAGCCCGAAAGGTTGGCGAGAATCACGGCCGGCCTCACGCCGCTCGCCGCGTTGAGCGCGCGCGCCACCTTCTTGCTCGACAGCGGAAACAGCGTGCCGCCGGTCCACGCGGACGGCCCGTCTGCGGGGTGATCGCCGCCGCGGTCGAGGTTGCGGCTCTCGATGCCGATCAGCGTGACCGGGTGGCCGCCCAGGCACGCGTCCCAGACGATCGCGGTCTCTGCTCCTGCCCAGCTGCGCCAGCGCTCGAGGTGGCCGAGGTCCGCGTCGATCACCGAGTTCATGAGCGCGCGCATCGCGAACGAGCGCTTGCGCTCGGCATTGGCCTCGGCGTCGAAGATCTCGCCGATCCGATCGAAGTCGTGGCCATGCGCGCGCTTGGTCGTGAACTCCGTCACGGCGCGGTGGATCGGATCCTGCGTCGCGAGCGAGCGCGGCCCCGTTTCTCCGGGCACCACGTACGAATAGCGGTAGTGCTGGTACAGGATCGCGTAGGCCTCGGCGAGATTGCGCGCGAGGAACTGCGCCTCTCCATTGGGGCCCATCACGCGCTCGTAGCCGCCGATCGCGACCTCGTCTTCGCCCGACACCGAGCCCGAAGCCGCGAGCGCGGCGCGCCCCGTGAGCACCATCGACGCGCCCGGTGTCATGATCAATACGCCGCGCGTGTGCAGGAGCATCGTCGCCAGCGCGTCGAAGTAGCTCTGCGCGCCCACGTTCACGCCCTGTACGATCACGTGGATCGAGCCGCCCGCCTGCGTGAACGTGACGATCCGGCGCACCACGCGCGCGGTGGCGTCGAGGTTCTCGGTGCCGCTGTCCATGGCGATGCGCGCGCCGCTCGAGACCGGCACCCATTCGACGGGCAGCCGGTTCGCCTCGGCGAGATCGATCGCGGCGGCGATGCGATCGCACTCGGGCGCGGCGAGCGAGCCCATACCGAGCGTCGGGTCCGAGAGGATCAGCACGCGGCGCATGCCCCCTGGAACCGATTCGGTAGGCGTGTCGATGATTCCGAACACGATCGCGCTGGTGTTCTGTGCGGGCGGCCGGCCCGCGACGCTCACCGCGCGCGGCGGGTCCGCGTAGGTGTCGAGGTCGTACTCCTCGAAGATCCCGGCCGGCAGCGTGCGCTCGCCTGCGAGCTCCACGGCGCCCGGCGCACCCGTGAGCATGCGGACGATCTCGTAGGGGTAGACCAGGCGGCGCCGGCGCGCTTCGACCACCTTGCGCTCGTAGGTCTGGGCCGGCTCGAGCGGGGCGTGGTGGGGCGTGCGCCACGAGAGCTCGAGGCGGCTGCCGGTCGGGTCGGCGAACACGATCTCGACCGGCTGCGACGGCGCGTCGGGTCGCGCGCGATCGAGCACGTTGAGGCGCACCACGACCTTCTCGAGGCCGAGATGACGCGTCGCCGGGTACAGGCGCCGCGCGAGGGAATCGACCAGGTCGCGGTCGAGATAGACCGACGGCGTCGCGAAGAGCATCAGCCGGTTCCACTGCAGCCGCCGGCGCGGATCCCGCAGCTGGAGGTGATTGCGCAGGCAGCGCGCGGCTTCGAAGAAGTCGCGCTCGAACGCGGCGACGTGGAGGCTCGCTTCGCGCCCGTCGGATTCGTCGGGCGAGCGCCCGCGCACGTCAGCGAACACGAGCAGTCGCTCGTCGCCCGGGATCTCCGGGCTGCGCGCGTGGAAGCAGTACAGATCCTCGGGCGCCTCGAGGCGCTCGACGTCGAACTTGCGCAGCCGCGCGAGATCGATCCGCACGGCGGTCTCGGGATGGACTCCGTGCAGCGCGCGATCCTCGCGCATCGCCGAGGAGCCGTTGCCGACCGAGTGCTCGAACGTGAGATGGGCGGGGCGTCCCGCGATCGGCAGCAGCGTGAGCGTGAGGCGCTGGGTGGAGAGCGACGGTCCGAGCAGCGGGGTGATCGCCTCGGCGACGCTCGCGACCGAGTCCTCGTCGGGGATCGGCACGAGCAGCTCGATCGCGTCGACGCGTCGACTCGGTGCGCGCACCGCCGCGGCGCTCGCGGCGCGGCCGAGCCGTTCCAGCGTCGGCGCGAGCTCGGCCGGATTCGCCACGCTGCCGAGCACGATGCGGTCGTCCACGAGGTCGAGCCGCTCCACGTGCACCGGGCCCACGACGCCCGAAGTGTGGGCGCGCGGTCGCTGATGCGCGTACAGCCGCCGCACGTGCGCGGCGACTGCGATCGCGCGGCGGCGCGGATCCGGGTCGGAGAGCCAGCGCCCGACGCGATCGAACACCGCGCGCGGCGAGCCCGCGAGGTGCGCGAGCACCGACTCGGGTGGATGGGTGACGGCGGCCTCGGCGGCGGCGAGCCAGCTCTCCACCTCCTTGGTGGTGCGCTCGGCCTGGCTCTCGAGGCGCGGGCTCTCGAAGATCGCATAACGTGCCTCGAGCGAGAGGTCCGCGAGCGCATCGCTGACGTGCCCGCGCATTCCGGCGATCCGCTCGAGCACTTCGTCGAGGCTCCGGTCGTCGCCGAGATGAATGCCGCCCGCGAGCGCGTGCACGCGCGCGAGGCAGCCCAGCACGAGCCGCCGCCGCAGGTCGGGCGCGGCCTGCGACGCGAGCAGGCGCAGCAGCGCCCGCTCGAGCGCTTCACTCGCTGCGAGGTCGTCGACGCCGTAGTGCGCGAGCGCGCGCAAGAACGACGCGCGGAACGCCTCGGGCAGCCACGCGCCGCCCTCGCGATAGCGCCGCACGGCATCGAGCAGGATCGCGCGGCTCGAGGGCCCGGCCTCGCCCGTGGGCCGCGGCAGCGGCGCGCGGCTGAACAGCTGCTCGATGTCGGCGAACAGCACGAGCTCGTGGCGCACGGCCGCGAGCTCCCAGCGGAAGCTCTCGGGGAGGTCCTCGGGCAGCGGCGCTTCGAGGAAGGCCGCGAGCTTCTCACCGCGCTCGGTGTCGACGTCGTAGCCCATCAAGACGCGACGGACCTCCTCGCGCGCGGCCTCCATCGCTGCGAGTCGCTCGGGCTCGGGAGCCGCTTCTGCGCGCAGAAGATCCGGGACATCGCTCGCGAAGAACGTGTCGAGCGGGTCCGCTTCGCGCTGCAGTGCGAGGCGCGGCGCCGACGCTGCGGCGCTCTCGCCGTCGGACTCGATCGCGAGCAGGAGCTCGCCCGCGGAGACCTGCTGGCCCGCGTGGACGAACACCTCCTTCACCACGCCCGAGATCGGCGCTTCGAAGCCGATCTCCATCTTCATCGCCTCGAGGCGTCCGAGCGCGTCGCCGGCTTCGACGCGGTCGCCGCTCGCGACGCCGATCGCCACCACCATCGCGGGTGTACCCGCGCGCACCTGGCCGGCCGCGCCCGTCGAGAAGCGGTAGGGGTGACCGTCGACTTCGACGCGCAGCCCCTGATCGTTGCCGTCGTGGAGCAGGCGCAAACTCTTCCCGCCCGTGACGAGCGTGCCGCGGTGGGGACCATCACTGCGCAGCTCCATGGACACGGAGAGTCCGTCGAGCTGAACGCGGTAGCGCCAGGCGCCGATTGCGTACACGTGAAGGCGATAGGACTCGCCGCGATGGGACAGGTCGACGCGCTGGCCCGTCGACGCGGGCACCGAGGTCGGGCCGAGGTGGCTCGGGTCCTGGAGCAGCTTGCGCCGCGCGCGGTCCCGCGAGCGCTGATAGGCGAGCACCGCGGCCCCGCATAGCGCGGGCACCGAGTAGGCCGCCGATCCCGAGCGCAGCGCGGGCTCGCGGTCGAGCCACTCGGTGTCGACCTCCGCGCGCCGGAAGCGCTCGTGCTCGATCAGGTTCAGCAGATAGCCCTTGTTCGAGGCGCCGCCCTCGACCACGAGCTCGAAATCGCCCAGCGCAGCCGCGAGGCGCGCACGCGCGGCCTCGCGCGTATCGCCGATCCCGATCACCTTCGCGATCAGCGAATCGAAGTCGGGAGGCACGTCGCAGCCGGCCGCCACACCCGTATCGATCCGCACGCCGGGCCCCAGCGCTGGATCGAAGCGCGCGATCCGGCCCGGAGCGGGCAGGAAGTCGGCCTCGGGATCCTCCGCGCACACGCGCGCCTCGATCGCGCATCCGCGGCTCGGCGGCGGCTCCGCAGCCAGCGCCTCGCCGCGGCCGATCCGGATCTGCAGCTCGACGAGGTCGGTGCCCGTGAGCTCCTCGGTGAGCCCGTGCTCGACCTGCAGCCGTGGATTCACCTCGAGGAACGCAGCCACGCCGTCGCTGACCAGGAACTCGACGGTGCCCACGCCGACGTAGCCGACGCGCTGTACGAGCCGCACCGCCGCGTCCATGAGCTCGCGCTGGAGGACCGCGTCGAGACCGGGCGGCGGCGCCTCCTCGATGATCTTCTGGTGACGGCGCTGCACCGAGCAGTCGCGGCAGCCGAGCGCCCAGGCGGTTCCGTGTGAATCCGCCGCGATCTGCACTTCGATGTGTCGCCCGCGCCGAAGCCGCTGCTCCAGGAACAGCCGGTCGTCGCCGAACGCCGAGCGCGCCTCCGCTCTCGCGCTCTCGAACGCCGCAGCGAGACCCTCCTCGCTGTCGACGACGCGAATCCCCCGGCCGCCGCCGCCGGCGCTGGCCTTCAGCACGATCGGGTAACCGATGTGCGCCGCGTGCGCGCGCGCCGACTCGACGCTGTCGAGCTCGCGGCCGCTCCACGGCAGCACCGGAACGCCCGCCTGCTCGGCGACGCGCTTGGCGCCGATCTTGTCGCCGAGCGAGCGCATCACGTCACCCGACGGCCCCAGGAACACCAGACCCGCGCGCGCCACGCGGTCGGCGAACGCGGCGTCCTCGGCGACGAAGCCCCAGCCCGGCCAGACCGCGTCGGCGCCGCCGCGGCGCAGCGCGTCGAGCAGGCCGTCGGCGTCGAGATACGCGCTCACCGCGGTGGCTCCGGGCGGAACCAGGCGCAGCGCGGCGTCGGCCTGGCGCACGAACGGCGCGTTGCGATCGACGTCGGTGTACAGCGCGAGGCAGCGCAGGTCGATGCCATCGCGGGCGCGCATCGACTTCACGGTGCGGATGCAGCGCAGCGCGGCTTCGCCCCGGTTGACGATCCCGATGCAGCGCAGCTCGCGCGTTGCGCTAGGCGACGGCATCGAAATGCTCCCGCTCGAGCTCGGCGAGCCGGGTGAGGATCTGACGCGAGATCTCGAGCGAGCCGCGCAGGCCGCGCCGGTCGCTCTTTGGCTCGAGCCAGGCGACCCGCGCGCGCAACGTGTCGCCGCGCGCGGGCACCCCGCTGTACTCGTGCTGCGCGTCACCGCGCAGGTAGACGCACAGCACGCGGCAGCCCGGCACGCTCTTCACGATCCGCCCCACGCCATAAGCGGCGTTGTCGACCTCGACGCGGCCGGTACGGCTGCGCCCGCCCTCGGGAAAGATCAGACCCACTTCGCCGCGGCGCAGCACGTGGATGAAGCGCGCGAGCGTGTCGGCGACCTTCACGCGCGCGCCGCCCCGCGCGATCGGCAGGCACTTGTAGATGTAGGTGAGCGCGCGCTGCCAGGGCTTGCCCGCGAACGTGTTCTGGTCCGGAACGTTCCACGGCAGCGACGCAAAGTGCGCCACGTACCAGAGCGGCGAGCCGAGGGCGTAGGCGATCAGGGCGGAGTCGATCATCGTGAGGTGGTTGCCGCATACGAGCAGCGGGGCGTTGCTCTCGCGCCGGAACCGCCGGTAGCCGCGCCGCAGCTCGTCGGTTCCCTCGAAGCGCAGGCGGAGCCAGACGCGCAGGATCACGAGCGCCGACAGCGTCGTGAGCGGGGATAGGGCGAGGCACACCCCGCGCTGCACGATGAGCGCGAGGCGCGCTCGCTGCGGCAGCGCGGTGGGGGCCTCCGTCACTAGCCGAGCTTCGACGCGATCAGCTCCACCGCATTGCCGACCGTCTCGACGGAATCGACGTCTTCGTCGGCGATCTCGATGTCGAAGGCGTCTTCGAATTCGAGCACCACGTCGACCAGCCGCGCCGAGTTCACTTTGAGCTCGTCGAGGATGTGGGTCGACAGGCCGACCGAATCGAGGGCCTCCTGATTCTTCACGTAGGGGGTCAGGATCTTGACGACCTGCTCGAAAATCTCGTCCTGGGACATGTCAGCTCCTTGTGTTGAATCCAAAAAAACTAACTTCGTGCGTGCCAGCGCCGGAACACGAGACATGCGTTCACGTCACCGAAGCCGAAGCCGGCCTTGACGACGACGTCGAGGTCGGGTTTTTCGAGAACCGTGTGCGGGATCGAATCGGCGTGCTCCTCGATCGCGGGATGCACGTCCTCGCAGTTGATCGAGGGATGGACGAACCCGCCCGCGAGCATGAGCACGCACGCGATCGACTCGATCGCACCCGCGGCGCCGAGGGTGTGGCCGATCATCGACTTGGTGGACGTGATGGGCGGAAGCTGTCCCGGCGCGGCGCCGAGCGCGGCGGCCCACGAGGCCACTTCCTTCGGGTCGGCGCCGGTCGCGGTCAGGTGGCCGTTGATCGCACCCACTTCCGCCGGGCCGATGCCCGCGTCGTCGAGCGCGAGCTGGATGCAGCGCTTCACGGCGTCGGGGTTGGGCGCGGTCATGCTGCCGCCGCCGCGGTGGCCGCCGCAGTTGATGCCCGCGCCGGCGACCTCGGCGTAGATCCGCGCGCCGCGCTCGAGCGCGCTCTCTTCGCTCTCGATCATCAGGATGCCCGCTCCGGCCGCGGCCACGAAGCCGGCCGCGGAGGCGCTCATGGGCCGCGAGGCGAGCTCGGGCGCGTCGTTGTGGGTGCGGGCCAGCACGCGCATCGCATCGAAGCCGGCCCAGATGTACTGGCTGTCGCCCTCCGCTCCGCCGCATAGCATCCGCTTCGCCTGACCGCGGCGGATCCGCTCGAGTCCCATGGCGATCGCCTCGGCGCCGGTGCTGCACGCGCTCGAGTTGGTCGTCACCTGATTGCCGAGCGCGAGCAGGCCCGAGACGCGCGCGGACACCCCGCTCGCCATCACCTGCTCGACGGCCGTGCTGCCGAGGCGGCGCACGTTGCCGGCGTCCGTGAGTGGAACCACCTTGGAGCCGATCGTGTCCATGCCGCCGATGCCGGTTCCGATCACGGCTCCGCTGTCCCAGTCGACGGCGTCGTCGCCGGGATTCGGGCGCGCGAGCCCGGCGTCCCGCCAGGCGTCGATTGCCGCGACGGCCGCATAGCGGTGCGAGGCGTTCATCGCGCGCTGCAGCTCCTCGTCGAAATTCTTCTCGACGAGCGCGTCCACGCCCTGCGGGATGCCCGCGACACGGCTGCCAAAGCCCAGCTCGGCGAGCTTCGGCTGCGCGCGGATCCCCGAGGTGCCGCTGCGCAGCGCGGTCTCGAACTCGTGCACTCCGTTGCCGTTCGGCGCCACGACGCCGAGGCCGGTCACGACCACGCGCTGCATCACTTCGGTACCCCTATGCCGGAGAGTGTCCCTGAGCACACCAGAGTACCGTCTTCGCGCTTCATCTCGACGGCGCAGCGCAGCTTGCGTCGGCGGAAGAACATGACGCGGCCGGTCGTAATGACGCGCATGCCGGGCAGCACGATCCCGCTGAACTCGACCTCCGCGTCCGTGAACAAAGTCGTGTACTTAGCGGCCTCGTCCGACCCGACCTCGCGCTCGAGCAGGTGGATCCCGAGCGCGACCACGCCCGCCTGGGCCATCGCCTCGATCAGGATCACCCCCGGGGTGATCGGGTTGCCCGGAAAGTGGCCGCGATAGAAGTCGGCGTCGGCGCGAAACGTCGTGCTCGCGACGATGTGGTCGTCGCCGAGCTCGAGGATCTCGTCGATGAAGCGAAATGGCTCCTGCTGCGGGATCGCCGCGAGCACCGCCTCCGGGGTCATGACTACCGCTCCATCCGTCCGCCGCGGGAGTTGGCCGAGGGGAAGGGATAGTCGGGATAGGCGATGCCCTGGAACGTGCCCACGCGCGCGCGCTTGACCGTGTAGATCGGGGATCCGTCGACGAGCAGCGTCGCGTCGCCGATCACCATCGAGGCGCCGGCCTTCTCGAGCTCCGTGTAGCGCCGCACTTCGATCTCGGTGCGCACGCATCCGTCGTGCGGCCGGATCTGTCCCGCGAACTCGACTTCGCCGCAGCCGAGCGCGCGGCCCGAGCCGAGCCCGCCCGCCCACGCACAGAAGAAGCCGAGCAGCTGCCAGACTCCGTCGACGCCGAGGCAGCCCGGCTGCACCGGGTCGCTCAGGAAGTGGCACTGGAAGAACCAGTCGTCGATCCGCACGTCGCGCTCGCCGACGATCCGCCCGCGCGCGCCGTTGCGCTCGATCGACACGACCCGGTCGAGCATCAGCATCGGCGGCAGCGGCAGGCGGGCGTCGAAACCGAGCGGCGCGTCGGTGAACAACCGGCCGTGCGCGAAAGCGAGCAGCTCGTCGCGCGAGAAGGCGTTGCGTTCGCGGAACTCGGCGTACTTCACGCGCTGCGCTCCGCAGCGTCCGCACCGGCAAAGCGCACGAGATAGCTCGACCAGGTGAGTCCGGCGCCGACACCGACGATGGCGACGTCGTCGCCGTCGCGCCACTTCTCCCAGTTCATCGACAACACGGAGGCCGAGCTCGCCGCGCCCGTGTTTCCGTACCACTCGCAGTTGGTGTGGTGCCGCTCGGGCGCAATCCCCACCGTGCTGCGCACGTTCTCGAGCATGCGGAGGTTGGCCTGATGGCCGATGAAATGGAAGCGGCGGTCGTCGCGCTCGAAGAGCTCGCGCAGCCGGGTCAGGCCCTGGACCATGCGCTTGATCCCGAACATCTGTACGGCGCGACCCTCCTGGCGGAAGTGTCCGCCGCGCGGGATCAGCACCTTCTCGCGCGCCGCGGGGCTGCTCGCGAGCTCGTTCGCGAGGATCTGCGCGCGGCCGACGTGCCGCGTCGAAACCACTGCCGCTGCCGCCGCGTCGCCCCATAGCACCGCGGAAGCGCGATCGTTGTAGTCGACCGTGGTGGTGAGCGTCTCGGGCGCCACGAGCAGCACCCAGTCGGGGACGCGCGCCGGGTCCATCAGCGACATCATGTAGAGCTGGACGTAGAAGCTCGTGCACGCCGAGCTCACGTCGAACGCGGGCACCTCCATGCCGAGCTCGCCCGCGATGTTGCAGGCCTCGGCCGGCGCGCTCGTGTCGTGGGCGGAGCTGCCCGCGATCACGAGGCCGATGTCGGAGGCGGCGACTCCGGCCCGCTCGAGCGCGAGGCGCGCCGCGCGCGAGCCGAGCGTCGCGTTGTTCTCGGTGGCGGCTTCGAGCGCCGCGACCGGATCGCGGTTGCGCGTCTCACGGATGTAGTCGAGCGGCAGCACGGTGCGGCGGCTGCGGATGCCCACGCGCTCGAGGATCCAGGCGTCGTCGGTCCCGATCTCGAGTTCCTCGAGGAAGCGATTCGTGATCTCGGGCTCGGGATGGGCGTGCCCCAGTCCGTGCAGATGTACAGCCAAGCTCGGGCTCCAGACCCTTGCGGGGAACGACGGCTCGAACCCCGCGGCGCGCCAAGGTCCTGATCCGATTTGGTTTTTAGGGTAGACCCAACCGAGCGCTGCCCGCGTGGGATCCCGCGGGGCGCTGGTCGGTCGGGCGGTCACGATTATGACCGCGAGTCATATTCTGTCAATGTCTCGGGGACGACTCCGCGACCCACTAGACTGCCCCCGCATGGGCGGACGCGTTCGCACCGAACGAGACGACCGGGACCCGCGGCTCGGCTGGATCGTGTTCGATCATCCGGAGCGGCGCAATGCGATCAGCGTGGAGATGTGGCGACAGATCCCGCTCGCCGTGCAGGAGTTCGCCGAGGACGCGAGCGTGCGCGTCGTGCTGCTGCGCGGGGCGGGCGAGGACGCGTTCGTGGCCGGGGCCGACATTTCGGAGTTCGGCGAGAAGCGCAGCGGGTCGTCTGCGACCGACTACGACGTCGATGGCGCGCGCGCGTTCGCCGCGCTCGCGGGCCTCGCCAAGCCCGTGATCGCGATGGTGCGCGGCTACTGCGTCGGGGGCGGCGTCGCGATCGCTCTGTGCGCCGACCTGCGTTACGCGGCCCAGGACGCCGTGTTCGCGATTCCGGCCGCACAGCTCGGCGTGGGTTACCACATGGCCGGCATCGAGATGCTCCAGAGCGTGGTCGGCCCTTCGCGCGCGAAGGAGATCTTCTTCACCGCGCGCCGCTACTCGGCGACCGACGCGTTCGCGATGGGGCTCGTCAACGAGGTGATTCCCGGGGCAGAGCTCCTGGGACGCGTGCGCGACACCGCGCGGCGCATCGCCGACAACGCGCCACTCACGATCGGCAGCGTGAAGCGGATCGTGAGCGAGCTCGCAAAGCCGCCGCAGCAGCGCGATCGCGCCGGGATCGACGCCTCGATCGCGGCCTGCTTCGAGAGCGAGGACTACCGCGAAGGCGTCCAGGCCTTCCTGTCCAAGCGCAAGCCCAGGTTCGAAGGGCGTTAGGCAGTGGCCGCACCCCTCGCGGGCGTGCGCGTGATCGACCTCACGCGCTTCCTCGCGGGTCCGTACTGCACGATGCTGCTCGGCGACTACGGCGCCGACGTCGTGAAGTTCGAGTCGCCCGAAGGGCGAGAGTTCCGTGCGCCCGGCGCGTCGCGCGACTCATACTTCTTCTTGTCCGTGAACCGCGGCAAGCGCTCCGCGACGCTCGACCTGCGGCGCCCCGAGGCGCGCGCGCTGCTCTTGCGCATCCTGCCCCAGTTCGACGTTCTCGTGGAGAACTACCGGCCGGACGTGATGGAGCGCTTCGGGCTCTCGGCCGAGAAGCTCACGAATCAGTTCCCGCGCCTCGTCTACTGCGGAATCTCCGGCTTCGGCCCCGACGGTCCCTATCGCGACCGCCCCGGATTCGATCAGATCGCGCAGGGGATGAGCGGGTTCATGAGCCTCACCGGCACCGAGCAGACGGGCCCGACGCGCGCCGGCATCGCGATCGGCGACGTGCTCGCGGGGATGTTCGCGGCGCACGGCATCCAGCTCGCGCTGCTCGAACGCGCGCGAACGGGCCGCGGGCAGATCGTGCACACGTCGCTGCTCGAGTCGATGATCGCGGTGCTGACGTGGAGCGCGGGCATGTACTTCGAGTCGGGCCAGGCGCCCGGACCCGCGGGCCAGCACCATCCGCTCACGGCTCCCTATGGGCGGTTCGCCGCGCGCGACGGATTCCTGAACATCGCCGCGGCGGGCGACGCCCAGTGGAAGCGGCTCGCCGAAGTGCTCGAGCGGCCCGAGTGGCTGAGCGACCCGCGCTTCGCGGGACTGCTCGAGCGCCGTGCGCACCGCAGCGAGCTCACCGACGCGATCGAGGTGGTGCTGCGCGAGCGCGACGTGGCGGACTGGGTGGAGCGCATCAACGCCGCGGGGGTGCCGTGCGGCCCCGTGCTCGACGTCGCGCAGGTGTTCGCCGATCCCCAGGTGCGCGCGCGAGAGATGCTCGTCGAGATGGCGCACCCCGAGTTCGGCACGTTCCGGAGCACGGGTTTGCCCGTGAAGCTCTCGCGCACGCCCGGCGCGATCGAGCGGCGTCCCCCCCTGCATGGCGAGCACACCGACGAGGTGCTGCGCGAATGCGGGATCGATACCGCGGAGATCGCCGAGCTGCGCGCGTGCGGTGCGCTTTGAGCGGGGATCGGAGCGCGCGATGAGCCGATCCGGAGAGCGCCTGGTCGCGATCGACTGGCTGCGCGGTTTCGTGATGATGGTGATGGCGGTCGATCATGCCTCGGTGATGTTCAACACGGGGCGCGCCGCGATCGATTCGCCGTATCCGATCGAGGCGTTCTTCGAGCCGGCGTGGGTGCCCGGTTCGCCGCTGGGCGCGGCGCAGTTCTACACGCGCTGGATCACGCACCTGTGCGCGCCCACCTTCCTGTTCCTGTCGGGCACGTCGCTCGCGCTCTCCACGGCGGGCCGCGTCGCGCGCGGGATTGCGCCACTCGCGATCGATCGACACCTGATCGCGCGCGGCCTGGTGCTGATCGCGCTCGAAGTGGTCTGGCTCTCGCTCGGTCCGAGTGCACAGATCGGACACTACTTCCTCGTATTCCAGGTTCTCTACGCGATCGGGTTCTCGCTGTGCGCGATGGCGCTGCTGCGCCGTCTGCCCGCATCCGTGCTCGTAGGGATCGCACTGGTCTGGCTCGCGGGCAGCGAGCTCGTCACGCTCGCGATCGCGCCGGCCGGCGTGAGCGCGCACGGCGTGGCTGCGCTGCTCTTCGCGCCGGGCCGCGCTGGCCTCGCCGCGATCGCGTATCCGTCGCTCTCGTGGCTCGCGATGATGATGCTGGGCTGGGCGTTCGGCATCCACCTGACCGCTCTGCGCGCGAGCGGCGTACCCGCGTCGAGCGCTGCACCGCGCTGCGCGGCCGCCGGCGTCGCGGCGCTCGCGCTGTTCGTCGCCGTGCGCGCGGTGAATGGCTACGGGAACATGGCGGTGCTGCGCGACGACGGCTCGTTGATCCAGTGGCTCCACGTGAGCAAGTACCCACCGAGCCTCGCGTTCAGCGCGCTCGAGCTCGGCTCGATGGCGCTCGTGCTCGCGGGTCTGCTCGTCTTGCAGGCGCGGATCGCGGGTCCGCCGCGCGCGCGCAACCCATTCCTCGTGCTGGGCAAGACGGCGCTCTTCTTCTACCTGCTGCACTTCCTGTTGCTCGCGGTGGCCGCTGTCGCGACGGGCCTCGCGGCGCGCGGCGGGCTCGTACACACGTGGGTTGCGGCCGCGGGGGTCGTCGTCGCGCTCTACCCGGCGTGCCTCTGGTACGGGCGCTACAAGGCCGCGCATCCGGGTGGCATCACGCAATACATCTGATCAGCCGCCGAGCGCGGCGATCAGCGATGCGCGCCACTCCTCCCATTCCGGATCCGGTGCGAGCGCGCGCAGCTGGTCCAGGACCTCTTGCCGCCACGGATCCGCGATCGGTCGATTCCCGTTCGCGATCATCAACTCGGTGAGTGCTCCGAGCGCGGCCGTGGCCGCGCCTTCGCGTGCGTGGGCGCGGGCGCGCGTGACGTACCACTCGGGGCGATCCGCGCCGCGCGCGATCAGGCCGTCGAGCAGCTCGCCGGACTCGCGGGCATCGCCGATCTGCGCGCGCCACGCCGCGCGCAGCCAGCGCGCATCCGCGCCGAGCGGGTGCTCGAGCGGGATCTCCGCGAGCGCGCCGTCGGCGGCGCGCAGCGCATCCCACGCCTTCGTTGCGAGGTTTCGCCAGCCCGCGACGACCGCGCGTTCCACAGGCGTCTCGATCCACCCCTCGGCCACGTCGACCACGCGCTGCGCGAGGATACGCGGGCGCATGAGCTGGTAGAACCATCCGCGCGCTTCGAACGCATCGGGGTCCTCGTGATGGAGCAGGGCGAGTAGCGCCACGGGACCCGCACGCGTCGACGTGACCATGCTCAGCGCTTCCGATCGCGCGCGCTCTCCCACGACCGCCTGCGCCGCGCGCTCGGCGCGCCGCGGGTTGCCCAGCTCGAGCAGCCGGCGCACGAGGTAGAGCTGGTCGGCATCGGGGCGCGCCGCTGCGATCGCGTCGACGCGATCCAGCTCGGGCTGCTCTGCCGAAGCGAGCGTCCGCCGCGAACGCAGGAGATCCGGCGAGCGCATCTGGAGCCAGTTGCGGTCGTCCGTGTTCAGCGGCGCGCCTGCGGAAAATTCGCGGCAGCCAGATTCGTCGAGCAGCAGCGCCAGATCCACGTCGAGCGGCGACGCGATACCGAGCGCCGCCATCCGCGCCGGATCGCGCGCCACTTCGCTGCGGATCCATCCGGCGTCGCGCGCGAGCGGCGCGTGCGAGGCCGCGAACAGAAGGTCACCGCCGAGCGGGCGATAGACCTGCACGTGGGGCCAGGTCGCGAGCAGCGTCGCCACCAGGCTCTTCAGCAGCTCTTCGTTGATGAACGCGGCTCCCATCCACTGCACGAGGACGCCGCCTTCCGCGAGCCGCGTATCGACGAGCGCGAAGAACTCGCGCGTGTAGAGGTGGGAGGATCCCGCCGTCCACGGATGCGAGGCTTGCGCCACGATCGCGTCGAAGCGCTCGCCCGAGAGCAGGAGTGCGCTGCGCGCGTCGTTCACGACGATGCGCACGCGCGGATCCGCGAGCGGATCGCTCACGCGCCTGGCCCCGATCGCGCGATTCGCGGCGACGATCGCGCGCTCGATCTCGACCACGTCGATCTGCGCGACGCGGCCCGGGATCGCCTCGAGGTGTACCCCCCCGCCGAGTCCCACCGAGGCGAGTCGGGCGGTGTCGGGGCGCAAGAGCGGCGCGAGCGCGCCGAGCCAGCGCGTGGAGGTGCCGGCGCGCCGCAGCGAGGGCGCCGCGATGATCAGCGACTCGGGCAGCCCGTTGCTGCGCAGCCGCCAGCGCGCGGGCCCCGCATCGGCGAGCAGCACCGTTCCGCTGCGCCCCACCTCGTAGTAACGGATCGCGGCGTCCGACTCGCTTCCCACCGGCAACGGCGAGGAGAAGAGCAGCTTCCAGGGCTCCGCCGGACGGATGGCAGCGACGAGCAGCAGCGCCGCGAGCGGCAGCGCCACTGCGCTGACGCCCGCGCGCAGCGCGAGCAGCGCGAACGCTGCGAGTGCGGCGCTCGTGGCCGCGAGCAGCTGCACCGTGCCGCCGAACGCGAGCGCGGGCAGCGTCCAGTAGGCGCACGAGATCGCGCCCGCGATCGCGCCGGCCGTATTCCACGCGTAGGCGCGCGCGGTCGCGTTCCCCGCATGCTCGGGGCGCTCGGCGAGCAGTCGCACGCCGGCCGGGAACGCGATGCCGAAGCAGAACGCGGAGGGCAGCAGCGCGCACAGCGCAATCGCCGCGTGCAGCGCGAGTCCGCCCCCGGATTCGAGCCGGGGCGCGGCCCAGCTGGGCAGCCACGCGAGCATCTGGAACGAGGCGAGTGCGGTCGCACACGCGCCGAGCTGCGCGCCCGCCACCGTCCAGCCCGCGCGCCGCGCATCGTTTGCGAACCCGGCCGCGACCGCCGCGCCCGCGGTGATCCCGAGCAGAAAGCTCGCGAGCATGACCGCGAAGGAATAGATGCTGCCGCCGAGCAGATGGGACAAGAGGCGCGTCCAGAGCACCTCATAGGAGAACGAGACCCAGCCCGACACGGCGAGCAGCGGCAGCACCCAGCGCGCGGCGAGCGCGGGACGCGCGGGGGAGGGCGCGTCGCTCGCGAGCTGCGGCTCGACGGTACCGCGCGCGATCCACGCGGCGAATCCGAACACACACGCGTTGATCGCGACGGCGAACCAGATCGTCGCGCGCAGGCCGAGCGCGGGCAGCAGCGCGAAGGCCGTCGCAACCGTTCCGCACACGGCGCCCGCGGTGTTGAGCGCGTAGAGCGCACCCACGCGCGAGCCGATCTCTCCTTCGCGCCGCACGGCGTGCTTTGCGAGCAGCGGAAGCGTCGCGCCCATGAATGCCGTCGGAATCATGAGGATCAAGAACGAGGCGGACAGGCTGAACAGCGACGGGAGCACTTCCTCGCCGGGCAGCTCCGCGCGGCCGCCGAACAGCGCGAGCAGCGCCGCGCGCGCCGCTGCGAGCCCGGCTGGGATCGCGAGCGCCGAAACGGCGATGCCGAGCTCGAGCAGGCCGTAGGCGAGCACGGGACGCGCGACGCGCGGCGCGAGTCGCCCGCCCGCGACGGATCCCGCGGCCAGACCCGCCATGTAGGCCGCGAGCACTACGGCGATCGCGAGCTCGGAGGTGCCGAACACGAACGCGAACTCGCGCGTCCACGCGGTCTGGTATACGAGCGCCGCGAAGCCGGAGAGCGCGAAGCACGCGCCTAGCGCGGCGAAGTGCGCGGCTCCGCGTGTCGCCAGGGATCAGGCCTCCATCTTGGGATCGCGCGCGCGCGACATGATCGCGATGTCGTCGACGAAGCCGTCCACCGCGATCACCGACAGGATCGCCTCTGCGAGCACGGACAGGGTCATCATCGTCGACGCCGGGAACAGGTTGCGGGTGACCCACACGTTCATCGCCTCGGCCATAGCATCGGAGCTCCAGCCGCTCGCGAACCCGGTGCCCCCGGTATTGCCCACCACCACGCGCGTGAAGTCGACGTCGGGGTGCTCCATGCGCCAGCACTCGATCAGCGCGTCGAGCGCGACCTTCGAGACGCGATAGAGCCCGAGGCCCGGCAGCGACTGGCGCACTGCGTACGACGAGATGTATACGGCGCGGCCACCGCTCTCGCGCAGGTGGGGCAGCGCGGCCGCGGTGATCTGCGAAGCGCCGATCAGGTTCACGTCGAGCACGCGGCGCCACTCCGGCGTGCTCGCCTTCTCGAGCATCACGAGCGGCGACATTCCGGTCGCATACACGAGCGCATCGATGCCTCCGAACACGCTCACGGTTTGATGCACGGCGCGCGCGCAGTCGTCGTTCGCCGTCACGTCGCAGGATACGGCGAGCGCTTCGTTCTTGGCCTCCGCGACCGCGCTCTCGAGCAGCTCGCGACGCCGCGCTGCAAACGCCACGCGCGCGCCAGCGCGGCTCGCGGCGAGGCCCACCTCGCGGCCGACACCGCTCGACGCGCCGATCACGAGAACCCGCCGGCCGGAGAGGTCGTATTGGACGCCCACCCCCTCCACTCTACAGGCTCTGCGCTCGGTGCGGACCCGTTAGAATGATTTCGATGCCGATCTTCCGACTCGGCCGCGAGGTCGCGTTCCCGCCTGCGGAGGAGAGCGACCCGTCCGGTCTGCTCGCGGTGGGCGGCGATCTTTCGCCGGAGCGGCTCCTGCTCGCCTACGCGTCGGGGATCTTCCCGTGGTATTCCGACGATCAGCCGATCCTGTGGCACTCCCCGGATCCGCGCGCGGTGCTTCGGCCCGGCGATCTCCATGTGCCGAAGAGCCTCGCCAAGACGCTGCGCCGCGGCCGGTTCGAGGTGAGACTCGACACCTCGTTCGAAGAGGTGATCCGGAGCTGTGCGGAGGCACCTCGGCCGGGCGGCGGCGGCGGCACGTGGATCACGCCGGACATGCTGCGCGCCTACTGCGAGCTGCATCGGCTCGGCTTCGCGCACTCGGCGGAGGCGTACGTGGGCGATCGGCTCGTCGGAGGGCTCTACGGCGTGTCGCTCGGCAGCGTCTTCTTCGGCGAGTCGATGTTCGCGCGCGAGCCCGACGCGTCGAAGGTCGCCTTCGTGCTGCTCGTGCGTCAGCTCGAGCGCTGGGGCTTCGACCTGATCGACTGCCAGCAGCACACGCGCCACCTCGCGCGCTTCGGGGCGGTGGTGTGGTCGCGTCGGTGCTACTTGGATGCACTCGCGCGCTGCATCGAGCGTCCGACCCGGTACGGCGCATGGAAGTTCTCAGCCGAGGAGACAGCATGACGCAGGCGAACACAGCGACGGGACCCAACGCGGAGCAGATCGAGTACTGGAACTCGAGCCAGGCCCAGAAGTGGGTGGCGCTCCAGGAGCGACTCGACGCGCTGATCGAGCCGTTCGGCGCGCTCGCGATCGAACGCGCGGAGCTCTCCCTGCGCGACCGCGTGATCGACGTCGGCTGCGGCTGCGGCGCGACGAGTCTCGCGCTCGCCGAGCGCGTGGGACCCTTCGGACGCGTGCTCGGCATCGACGTGTCGGCGATCATGCTCGAGCGCGCGCGCGAGCGCGCGCAGCGCGAGGGCGCGCCGCAGGCCGAGTTCGAGAACGCCGATGCGCAGACGCACGCGTTCGAAGCGGGTGAGTGGGACTGCGCCTACTCCCGCTTCGGCGTGATGTTCTTCGCCGATCCGACGCGAGCGTTCGCGAACCTGCGCACGGCGCTGCGGCGCGGCGGCCGCGTGTCGTTCGCGTGCTGGCGTTCGTTCCCGGAGAATCCGTGGATGACGGTGCCGTTCGCGGCGCTCGCGACCTTCCTGGCGCCGCCGCCACCGCCGCCGCCGGGAGCACCCGGGCCGTTCTCGTTCGGAGATCCGGAGCGCGTGCGCGGCATTCTCGACGGAGCCGGATTCGAGAAGGTCGAGCTCGCGCCGCACGACGGCTCGCTCACGCTCGGAAACGATCTCGACGAGGCCGTGGGATTCACACTCTCCATGGGACCCGCGAGCCGCCTGCTCGAGAACGCATCTGCGGCCGAGCGCACGCGCGCCGAGCGCGTGGTACGCGCCGCGCTTGCGCCTCACGCGAGCGGCGGAGCCGTCTCGCTTTCGGGCGCGATCTGGCTGGTCACCGCTCGCAACCCGGGCTGATCGCGGCGCGCGCGCGCCGATGCTCAGCTGCGCGCGACTTCGACTAGTACCACGGCGACCATTCGACCGTGCGCAGGAGTCGGCTCTCCCAGCGGTCGCGCAAGCCAAGCGCGTCGTGCATCCATGTGCCCGGCTCCTTGTAGCGCGCGGGAACCTCGGACGAGAGCAGCGGCGCGAGTCCGCGCGGCTCCGTGATCTTCTGCCAGAGCACGATCTCGCGGCGCAGCCCCGCGCCGAACGCGGTGCGGAAGCCGCCCAGGATCGTGAGCAGCGTTCCGCCGCGCTCGGCGTTGCGCCGCATCTCGGCGAGATAGTGGTCGCCCGAGCGCGCCACGTAGGTCTCGAGCTGATCCTCGTCGGGCCAGACCGTGTCCTCCATGAACAGCGAGAGCTCGTGGACCGGTGGCGCCTCGCTCGGCACCGTGGCCAGATCGATGTCCTGGAGCGGCGACCACGGCAGCGGCACGAGCAGCTTGGCGGTGACGTCGTGGCGCAGCGCGTCGAGCGCGCGCGCTTCGTCGCGCAGATCCCCGCGGTCGATGCGCTCGGTGGTGCGCCCCCAGGCCGCGGCATCGCGCACCGCCGTGATCGTCACCACGCGATACGACGCGCCCGAGCCGTGCGCGTGCTTGAGGAAGTAGAGCAGGCGTGCGTCGGGGTCGCGCGCGAGCGCGGGCACCCAACGCGTGCGCACCGCGTGCTCGAAGGCGTCTTCCTCGCGGCCGCGAACCTCGTGGAGCTCGTGGACGAGGATCACGTCGATCGCCGCGCTAGCTCTTCGCCGCTTCCAGTCGCTCGCGCATCGCGTCGAGCTCGGCCACGAGCGCTTCGGGCATGCGATCGCCGAACTGCGCGTAGTACTCGCGCACGAGCGGCACCTCCGAGAGCCAGCCGTCGACGTCGACGCGCAGGAGCTGCGCGAGATCCTCTCGGCTGACTTCGAGCCCGTCGAGATCGAGCGCACCGTTCGCGGGCAGGTTGCCGATCGCCGTCTCGACCGCCTTCGCGGTGCCCTCGCAGCGCTCGAACACCCACTTGAGCACGCGGCTGTTCTCGCCGAAGCCCGGCCACAGGAAGTCGCCGCCGTCGCTCTTCCGGAACCAGTTGACGTAGTAGATCTTCGGCAGCACGGCGCCCGCGCGACGTCCGATCGAGAGCCAGTGGTTCCAGTAATCGGCCATGTTGTATCCGCAGAACGGCAGCATGGCCATCGGATCGCGGCGCAGCTCACCGATCTTGCCCGCGGCCGCGGCGGTCTTCTCGCTCGAGATGATCGAGCCCAGGAACGCGCCGTGCTGCCAGTCGCGCGCTTCCGTCACGAGCGGCACGACCGTGGCGCGCCGCCCGCCGAACAGGATCGCGCTGATCGGAACGCCCTTCGGGTCCTCCCACTCGGGCGCGATCACGGGGCACTGCCGCGCGGGCGCGGTGAAGCGCGCGTTCGGGTGCGCCGCCGGCTTGCCCTTCTTCGGAGTCCACGGCTCGCCGAGCCAGTCGGTGAGCTGTGCGGGGAGCTCCTTCGTCATCTCCTCCCACCAGACGTCGCCGTCGGGCGTGAGCGCGACGTTGGTGAAGATCGCGTTCTCCGTGAACGACTTCATCGCGTTCGGGTTCGACTTCATGCTCGTGCCCGGTGCGACGCCGAAGAAGCCGGCCTCGGGGTTGATCGCGTAGAGCCGGCCGTCCTTGCCGAACTTCATCCAGCAGATGTCGTCGCCGACGCACTCGACCTTCCAGCCCGGGATCGTGGGCGTGAGCATCGCGAGATTGGTCTTGCCGCACGCGCTCGGGAACGCGGCCGCGATGTAGCGCGACGTGCCGGCCGGGTTGGTGAGCTTCAGGATCAACATGTGCTCGGCGAGCCAGCCCTGATCGCGTGCCATCACCGACGCGATCCGCAGGGCGAAGCACTTCTTGCCGAGCAGCGCGTTGCCGCCGTAGCCCGAGCCGTACGACCAGATCTCGCGCGTCTCCGGGAAGTGCACGATGTACTTGTTGTCGGCGTTGCAGGGCCAGGGCACGTCCTTCTGGCCGGGCGCGAGCGGCGCGCCGACGGAGTGCAGGCACGGCACGAACGCACCGTCCCCGAGCACGTCGAGCACCTTCTTCCCGACGCGCGTCATGATGTGCATGTTCGCCACGACATAGGGCGAATCGCTGAGCTGGACGCCGATGTGCGCGATCGGCGAGCCGATCGGGCCCATGCTGAACGGAATCACGTAGAGCGTGCGGCCCTTCATCGAGCCCGCGAACAGCCGCAGGAGCTCTTTCTTCATCTCCACGGGCGCGCGCCAGTTGTTGGTCGGGCCCGCGTCTACCTGCTTCTCGGAGCAGATGAAGGTGCGGTCTTCCACACGCGCGACGTCGGCGGGGTCGGACCAGACCAGATAGCTGTTGGGGCGCTTGGCGAGCTTTCTAGCGGTGCCACCCGCGACCATGAGCCGGATCATTTCGTCGTACTCGGCCTTCGACCCGTCGCACCAGTGCACCCGGTCGGGCTGGCAGAGGGACTCGATCTCGGCGACCCAGGAGTTCAGTTTCGCGTTCTGGCTGCTCATCGAAGCTTCCGGTGCTCCCTTTTGATCTTGAAACGCCCACGGGCCGAGCCCGAGGGGTGCGGGTCGGGATTCGCGGACGCGGTTCTTGCGGGAAGGCGCGATGTCGCGCGGAGGTGGGGCCCGCGGAGAACCGCGGAACCTTCATTATATCCGCAGTAGTGGGTCCGGCGCAGGAAAGGGTGGCGCGGGAACTGAACTTTGCGCGCGGCCGCGACCGGTCCCCTCGGGGCCCCTATCCGAGTGCCGCGACGATCGCCCCGATCAGCCCGCCCAGCACCAAAACCGCGTTCGAGACGTAGGACAGGACGAACCCGGGCCCGCGCTTCGCGGGGTCGGCGACATAGCCGCGTGCGAATAGCGCGCGCCCGATCAGGAACACCACGCCGAGCCCCGCGGCGACGTCGGGCCTCACGTAGGCCGAAAACATCCAGAGACCGGGGAAGAAGATCACGAGTTGCTCGACGGTGTTGGCCTGGACCCGCGCCCAGCGCTCGAATACGGGATGGCCCGTCATCGCGGGGGCGGCCACCTCGTAGAGGCCGCGCGCGCGTCCGACGTACCGGATGATCACCATGTACTCGAGCAGCACGAGCGCCGCGACGATGGCCACCGCCTCCATGCCGTCCCCTCTTCTCGCGAGGCGCTCCGCGAGCGCACCCCGGCTCATAACATGACTGGGAGTCCCCTGACAACGGTTTCGGGGCCACCGTCATTGCCCGGCGTGGAAAAGGTCGAGGTTCTCGCTCGCAAAACGGGTGAGCCGATCGGTCGCGTCGCGGCTCGTTCGGCATGCGAGAACTTCCGAGGCGAGAGCTTCCGCGTCCCTGCAATCGATGCAAGCGATCGCGCGCCGCACCCTTGCCGCTCGCGCAGGACTCATCGAGAGCTCACGCAGGCCGAGACCCACGAGGAGCGCGGCAGTAGCCGGATCTCCTGCAGCTTCGCCGCACACGGAAACGCGGCGCCCACGGTCGCGCGCGGCGCCGACGACGCGGGCGATGGCGCGGAGAACGGAAGGGTGCAACAGGGAATAGCCATCGAGGAGGCCGACGGCGTCCCGGTCCGCGGCGAGGACGAATTGTGTGAGATCGTTCGTGCCGAGACTCACGAAGTCGACCTCCTCCAGGATTTCGTCGATCAGAAACACCGCTGACGGGGTCTCGATCATCGCACCGATCTCGATCCCGGATCCGATCGCCCCGGCCGCGGCCTGCAATCGGGTCTTTGCCTCCTTCAGGTCGGCATCGCCTAGCACCATGGGAAAGAGTACGCGCACCGGGCCTGAAGCGGCCGCGTATGCGAGCGCGCGTAGCTGGGTTTCGAATAGCCGGCACTCCCGGAGCGAGAAGCGCAGGCCGCGCAACCCGAGGCTCGGATTGCGTTCGGCGTGAGGGGCCATGAACAGCGGAATCTTGTCGCCACCCAGGTCCAGGGTGCGGATCGCGAGCGGGAGTCCGTCGAGCGCGCGAACTACGTCGAGGTAGGCGCTCACCTGCCGTTCGAAGCTCGGCGGCTCTCGCGAGTCGAGGAACAGGAACTCCGTGCGGAACAGGCCCACGCCGTCGAGGTTGTGCCGCCGCACCTCGCGCGCTTCCTCGGCGCGTCCGAGATTTGCGCATAACTCGATCCGCTGTCCGTCACGCGTGCGGCAATCCGTGATCTCGCTCGACGCCTCCACAGCGGAGCGAATCTTCCAGTTCTTCGAGCGAATCTCGTAGTTCTGCCAGTGCCGCTCGGTCGGTGACACCGTCACGTCGCCGAGGTCCCCGTCGACCACTACCCACTCACCGGAGGGGATGGCGCGCATGGCGTCCGGGACACCCGTCACGGCGGGGATGCCGAGCGCGCGCGCAAGGATCGCTACGTGGCTCGTCTCGCCCCCGACCTCTGTCACGATGCCCGCAACGTGCGCGCGGTCGAGGTCGACGGTGTCCGACGGCAGCAGCTCCACGGCAACGAGGACAGTGCCCGGAGGCAGGGGAGCAATCGAATCGCTATTGCGCGGGGAGAGACTCGACAGCAGACGCCGCCCGACGTCGCGGACGTCGACCGAGCGCTCGCGGAGATAAGGATCGTCGGTCGCGGCGAGCCGCTTCGCAGCCTCCTCGACCTCCGCCTGGACCGCGCGCTCCGCGACGACGCGATCGCGCGAGACGCGCTCTCGGACACGCTCGAGGAACGCCGGGTCCGCCAGCAGGATCTCATGAGCCGAAAAGATCTCCGCCTCCTCGACCCCCACGTCTGCCTGGACCCGGATCCGGACGCGCTCCAGGTCCAGGCGCGCCGAGTCGACGGCAGCCTCGAATCGGCGCAGCTCGCGGTCAGATTCGTGGACCGAGATCTGCTCGTCGGAAGCCGTGACTGCGGGAGCGGTCGGGTAATGGGCGGCGCGCCCCTTGCCGATGCCGGGCGACAGTCCGCGTCCGTGAAATCGAAGCTCTGCAGCCACTGTTCATCTCGGGGAAACGGTCCGACCCGGCCTCGCTCCATCACCGACGCGAAGGCCTCCTGCAACGAGGAGATGGTGCGCTCGGCGAACAGTCCCGGAGGGCGCAGGTGCGTCCTCCGGGACGATGCAAGGCGACGCCAGTCGCTAGCCCGCTTGGACCTGGATGGCGCGCGGGCGGCGCTCGGCGCTCCTGGGCAGCACCAGCTCGAGCACGCCGTTGTTCATCTTCGCCGCGACGCCGGCGGAGTCGATCTCCTCGGAGATCCGGAACTCGCGATGATAGGAGCCGTATCGATACTCCATGTGCAGCGGTGTCCAGGAGCGATCCGGCACCGTTGCGAGCCGCGCGTCGAGCGAGAGCGTGCCCCGGTCGAGTTTTACCTCGACGGACTTGTCATCCGCGCCCGGAAGATCGGCATAGACCACATAGCCGTCGCGGTTCTCGATGATGTCGATGTCGGGCCGGAAGACCAGGCCCGGCCGGGTGCTCTCCTCCTGCAGCTCCTGCTTCTCACGTGCTTGCAGTGTCTGTGTTTCGTTCATCTCGATTCCTCCCTAGCTCGCTCGCACTGAAATCTGGCGCGGCTTCGCTTCCGGTGTCTTGGGCAGCCGAAGCGTCAGCACGCCGTTGCGATGAACCGCCTCGACCGCATCCGCATCGACGGCGGCCGGAAGATCGAACGCCCTTCGGAACGCACCGCTGTCGCGTTCCCTCCGATGCAGACTGGTCTCCTCGCGGCTCGCGTAATCGATCTTGCGCTCGCCCTCGAGAACGAGCGTCGAGCCTTCGAGCGAAACGTGGATCTCGCCCGGCTCGACGCCGGGGAGTTCGGCGGTGAGGTGATAGGCATCTGCGGTCTCGTAGAGGTTCACGGCCGGAAAGACCCCGCGCCAATCGCCTGATCGCGCCGGCGTTCCGCCAAAGCGGTTGAACACGGTGTCCATCTCGCGCCGGAGCTGATCGAACGGGCTCCACGATGCCGCCGCCCAGGGTCGATCGAAGCTGTACTGAGCCATGCGGTTTCTCCTTTGCTCTCTCGCATCCGACTGGCGGAATCGCCAGCCAAGAAACTCAATCGTCACGAGCGAAGCCGCGTCAAGCTCCCCCAGTGCGCATGGCGAATCTTTCAAAACGAGAGGAGAGCCGCGGCGCGCCTCTGCCAGCGCCGGAACCGGCGACGTACCGGCACGGCGCGCGCGAGCGCGGCGCGCAGCTCCGGGAGGGCCTGCTCGGCGCTCTGCCGACCCACTTCGACTAGCTCGGCGGTACGGTGAAATTCGAATACCCCGACCTCTGGGACCGGGATCTGGAGCAAGAACCCGGGAGGATCGTCGCGCAGACGGGCGCTCGCGATCTGTGCCGCGAGAATCCGCGAGGCGCTCCAGACGATCTCGACCAGACCGAGTTTGTCCTGGATCGCTTCACCGCCAGGCGGAGGTCCATTTTCGCCGTTGCTTGCGTGCAATTCCTTCAGGTGTTCGGATACGCGTTGGGAGGTCTTCTGCGGGTCGCGAAGCGGGAGGACATTCATCGCGATCACGAACTCCGCGCCCAGCGCATGTGCCGTGGATACGGGTACCGGGTTGACGAGCCCACCGTCGACGAGGAGACGGCCTCCGAAGCGCCAGGGCGTGAAGATTCCGGGAATCGCGATACTCGCGCGCACTGCGTCGAACACGCCGCCGCGCGTCAACGCAACTTCGTCTCCGCTCCGGAGGTCGGTAGCCACCGCGGCGTACGGCAAGCCGAGATCCTCGATCTCCTCCCCGAGGTGGGGTCGGACGAACTCGAGCGCACGCAATCCGTGGAGCAGTCCCTCCCGCGGCCACGCCAAGTCGAGGAGCCGCAGCACGCGGCGCCGAGACAGGCCCTCCATCGCCGCGCGGAATTCCGCGAGCCGGCCTGCCGCGAGGGCCGCTCCCACCATTGCGCCGGCGCTGCTCCCGGCGACGCAGTGCAGCGGGATTCCCGCGTCGGCGAGCACCTCCAGTGCGCCGATCTGCGCCATCGCCGCCGCGCTGCCCGCGCCGAGCGCAACGCCGACGCGGAGCGGAATCCCGCCGCTGGCCTCTGTCATTGTGGGTTGCCTCTCTGGAGCAACCCTTCTTTGTGCAAGAATCGGGCCCGGTCAAGCCAGGGGCGCTACACCTCGGGCATCGGGTAGCCGTCGACGATCGGCTTCTGCTTCTCGAAATGGGGGCCGAGATGGCGGTGCAGGCCCTCCACGGTCCAGGCCGTGTCGTTGTCGAATACCTCGCCGTGCGCGGGCCGGGCCATCACGACCACCTGCTTGCCCCACACGATGAACAGCTGCGCGGTGATGTTCTGCGCGGCCGGACTCGCCAGGTAGGCGAACAGCGGTGAGCTGTTGGCCGGGTTCATGTTGTCGAAGCCCTCGGGCGGCGCTTCGAACATCTTCCCGAACGGTCCCTGCAGCGTCATGCGCGTGCGCGCGCGCGGCATCACCACATTGGCCGTGCCGCCGTACTTGAGCAGCACCTTGGCCGTGCCCATCGTGAACGACACGATGCCGGCCTTGGCGGCCGCGTAGTTCGGCTGGCCCGGGGTCCCGAACAGGAACGATTCGGATGCGGTGCTGATCACGCGCGCGTAGACGGGGCCGCCGATGGCCTTCGACCGCTCGCGCCAGTAGATCGACGCGAACTTCTGCGGTGCGAAGTGGCCCTTCAGGTGCACGCGCACGACGTTGTCGAAGTCCTCCTCGGTCATGTTGAAGATCACCGAGTCGCGCGTGAACCCCGCGTTGCAGATCAGGATGTTGAGATCGCCGAACGCGTCCACGGCGGTCTTGATCAGCGCCTGCGCGTCGTTCCAGCTCGCGACATCGCCGAAGTGCGGCACGGCTTCGCCGCCGAGCTTCTCGATCTCCTCGACCACCGCGCGCGCGGCCGATTCGTCGCGTCCCTTGCCGTCGGCCGTGGTGCCGAGGTCGTTCACGACGATGCGCGCACCCTGGCGCGCGAGCTCGAGCGCGTGCGACTTGCCGAGTCCGTTCGCGGCGCCCGTGATGACTGCGACCTTGCCTTCCAGCGTTCCCATATTACGAGAGCCTCTCGATCACGGTCCCCGTGCCGACCGAGGAGCCGCAGCACATCGTGATGAACGCGAGCGTGCCGTTGCGGCGCTCGAGCTCGTGGAGCGCGGTGACGATCAAGCGCGAGCCCGTCGCACCGACCGGGTGGCCCAGTGCGATCGCGCCGCCGTTCACGTTCACCTTCGAGAGGTCGGGCTCGAACACGCGCGCCCACGACAGCACCACCGACGCGAACGCCTCGTTGATCTCGACCAGGTCGAAATCGCCCACCTTCATGCCCGTCTTGCGCTCGATCTCGCGCGTGGCGTCGATCGGCCCGTCGAGCAGGTAGTAGGGGTCGGTGCCGACCACCACGTCGGCGACGATCCGCGCGCGCGGCCGCAGCCCGAGCTCGCGCGCCTTCTCGGCCGACATCCAGAGCACCGCGGCCGCGCCGTCGGAGATCTGTGACGAGTTGCCAGGCGTGTGGATCCCGCCCTCGCGCACGGGCTTGAGCTTCGCGAGTCCTTCGAGGGTGCTAGGCCGGATTCCCTGATCCTGCGAGACGCGCCGGGTCTCGCCGGTCGGCTTGCCGTCTGCGCCGAGCACGGGCGCGTCGATCGGCAGGATCTCGCGGTCGAAGTGGCCCTCGTCGCGCGCGCGCTCCGCGCGCTGTTGCGACTCGAGCGCGAAGCGGTCGACGTCCTCGCGCGTGATTCCGCGGTTCTGCGCGATCCGCTCGGCGTGGGTGAACTGGTCGGGCGCCGTGTCCCAGCCCCACTCGGGCGGCTGGAAGTAGCCCGGACCGTTGATCACGTTGGCGCCGAGCCCGACGTGGCTCATCACCTCGACGCCGCACGAGATGCCCGCGTCGATCGAGCCGGCTCGAATGAATGCGGAGATGATGTGGTTGGCCTGCTGGCCCGAGCCGCACTGGGTGTCGACGGTGGTGCCGCCCGTGCGCCAGCCCTTGTTGCGGTTGAGCCAGGCCACGCGCGTGATGTTGTTCGACTGCTCGCCGGCCTGGGTGACACAACCGCCCACGACCTGCTCGATCTCGGCGGGGTCGACGCCCGCGCGCTCGACGACCGCGTCCTGCACCTTGCCGAGCAGCGTGCCCGCGTGAAACGCCGACAGGTCGCCGACGCCGGGCTTGCCCCGCGCGATCGGGGTGCGAACGGCTTCGACGATGACGGCTTCACGCATGGGGGGTCTCCGATGGGGTGGGGCGAAGGCGGCCCAGAATAGACCAGCCGCGATCGGGCTTCCCCCTCCCGTTCGACCGGGTACACTGCGCCGAATGCCGGCCGTCCCGAGTGCCGCTGCACTGCGCGCCGTGCTCGCGCATCCGGGCCTGCACGTGATGCCGTGCTGCTACGACGCACACTCTGCACGCCTGATCGAGCGCGCCGGCTTCGCGCTCACGTTCATGAGCGGATTCGCGGTTTCGGCGTCGCGGATCGGGCGGCCCGACACCGGCCTGATCTCCTACGGCGAGATGCTCGATCAGGGCCGCAACATCTGCGACGCGGTCGGCATTCCCGTGATCGGGGACGGCGACACCGGCTACGGAAACGCGCTCAACGTGAAGCGCACCGTCGCGGGCTATGCCAGCGCAGGCTTCGCCTGCGCGATGATCGAAGACCAGCGCGCCCCCAAACGCTGCGGTCACACGCGCGGCAAGGAGGTGGTCGATCGCGCCGAGGCGGTGACGCGGATCCGCGCCGCGGTCGATGCGCGCGAGGAGGGCGCACAGATCCTCGTGATGGCGCGCACCGATGCGCGCGCGACCCACGGACTCGACGAGGCGATCTGGCGCGCGCGCGCGTTCGAAGACGCCGGAGCCGATCTGCTGTTCGTCGAGGCGCCGCGCGACGAGCGCGAGATGGAGCGCGTGTGCAGGGCGTCGGCGCTCCCGCAGATGGTGAACCTCGTCGAGGGCGGCGACACGCCGCTGCTCGCGCACGCTGCGCTCGAAGCGCTCGGCTACCGGATCGCCGCGTACCCGCTCACGTTGCTCTCGGCGGCGACCGCGGCGATGCAGCGCGCGCTCGATGCACTGAGTCGCAGGGAGTCACCCGAGGGCTTGCTGCCGTTCGCCGAGCTGCGCGCGGTGGTCGGCTTCGATTCGTATGACGCCGAGCGCGTGCGCTATGCGGAAGACGCCGGCGCGGATCCGGAGGTCCCGTGAAGAGCCAGGCGATTGCGCTGCGCACGACGGGGGGTCCCGAGGTATTGCATCTCGAAGAGCGCGAGCTCGCGCAGCCGAGCCCGGGCCAGGTACGGATCCGGACCCGCGCGATCGGCGTGAACTACATCGACGTCTACTTCCGCACCGGGGCCTATCCGCGCCCGCTGCCGTTCGTCGCGGGCCTCGAGGGCGCCGGCGAGATCGAGTCCGTAGGCGCCGACGTGCGCGATCTACGCGCGGGCGACCGCGTGGCGTGGTCGTCGGTGCCCGGGTCCTATGCGAGCGGAGTGCTCGCACCGGCCGCGAACGTCGTCCGCGTCCCCGATGGCGTGGACGATGCGGTCGCGGCCGCGGCGATGCTCCAGGGCATGACCGCGCACTATCTGGTGCACGGCGTGCGCGAGACGCGGTCCGGAGACACAGCACTCGTGCACGCGGCAGCGGGCGGCGCGGGACTCCTGCTCGTCCAGATGCTCAAGAACGCCGGCGCGGTCGTGGTCGGCACCTGCTCGACGGCCGAGAAGGAGGCGCTCGTGCGCGCGGCCGGAGCGGACCACGTGATCCGCTACACCGAGCGCGAGTTCGCGCCCGAGCTGCGCGAGTGGACGCGCGGGCGCGGCGCCGACGTCGTCTACGACTCGGTCGGCGCCACCACGTTCGAGGGCAGCCTCGCGTCACTGCGGCCGCGCGGGCTGCTCGTACTGTTCGGTCAATCGTCGGGTCCGGTACCGCCGTTCGACCTGGCTCGGCTCAACGCGCTGGGCTCGCTCTTCGTGACGCGCCCGTCGCTCGCGCACTACACGCTCGACCGCGCCGAGCTCGAGCTGCGCGCGGGCGCGGTGTTCGATGCGATCGCATCGGGCCGCCTGCACGTGCGGATCGGCGCCGAGTTTCCGCTCGCGCGCGCGGCCGACGCGCACCGCGCGCTCGAGAGCCGCGCCTCGACCGGCAAGATTCTGCTGCGGCCGTAGCTACGAGAGCTCGACGACCCCGGCCCAGAGCAGCGCGCCGAGCACGGCGCTGAGCGCGATCCGATACCAGCCGAACGGCGCGAGTCCGTGCCGCTCGAGGAAGCGCACGAGCCAGCGCACGGCGACCGCCGCCGAGAGCGCGGCGACCGCGAAGCCGATCGCGGTCGCGCCGACGCCGAGCGCTTCGAAGAGGTTCGGCGCGCCGGTGCGCGAGGACGCGAGCAGGTTCTGGAGCAGCTTGTACGCGCACGCGGCGCCGAGCGTGGGGACGCCGAGCAGGAACGAGAACTCGGCCGCAGCGCTGGCGCGCAGGCCCAGGAGCACTCCGCCCGCGATCGCCATCATCGAACGCGAGGTCCCGGGCCACATCGCGGCACATTGGAACAGGCCGATCGCGAGCGCGGAGCGCGCGGTGAGCGACTCGAGCCCGGCGCCCTGCGCGGGCGTACGCGAGCGGTCGAGCCAGATCATCCAGAGCCCGCCCAACAACAGCGCCTCGAGCACGGGCACGGGCCGGAACAGGTAGTGCTCGATCGTGTCGGCGAGCAGCGGCCCGAGCAGCACCGCGGGTGCGAACGCGAGCGCCACGCGTGAGAGCAGGCGCAGGCCCGCCGGATCGCGGCCGACGAGCCCGCGCGCCATCTGGGCGACGCGCTGCGCGTAGAGCCCGAGCACGGCGAGGATCGCGCCGCCCTGGATCGCCACCTCGAACGCGGCGAGCGCGTCGTGTTGCTCGGGGCGATCGAGCCCGAGCAGCGAGGACGCCAGGATCAGATGGCCCGTGGACGAGATCGGCAGGAATTCGGTGATGCCCTCGACCAGCCCGAGCAGCGCGGCCTGCCACCACTCCATTCGACTACCCCTCTGCGGGCTCGCCGCGCGAGACCACGACCGCGGCCGCGAGATCGCCCGTGACGTTCACGGCCGTTCGGCACATGTCGAGGAAGCGGTCGACGCCGAGCACGATGCCGATTGCCTCGACGGGCACGCCGATCATGCCCAGGATCATCGCGATCACGGGCAGCGAGCCCGCCGGAACGCCGGCCGTGCCGATGCCGCCGAGCACGCAGATGAACGCGGTGGTGGCCTGCTGTCCCAGCGTCAGCTCGACGCCGAAGAACTGCGCGAGGAAGAGGACCGTGACGCCCTCGAACAGTGCCGTGCCGTTCTGGTTCGCGGTCGATCCCAGCGTGAGCACGAAGCGGGAGACGTGGGGAGGAAGGCGCAGCTCGTGCTCGGCTACCCAGAGCGCGGTGGGCAGCGTCGCGTTGCTCGACGCGGTGGAGAACGCCGTGACGGTGGCGGCGCGCGTGGCGCGGAAGAAGTGATAGCGGACTCATGCCCCCGAGCCAGCGCACCGATGCCCCGTACACGACGAACTGCTGCAGCAAGAGGCCGATCAGCACGACCGCCACGTAGGCCGCGAGCCGCACGAACAAGTCCAGGCCGAGTCGCCACGCGAGCGTGAACACGAGACACGCTACGCCGACGGGCGCGATCCGGATCACGAGACTCAGCAGGTGCATCGTGACGTCCTGGAGTCCGCGCAGCCCGTCGGTGAGCTTGCGCACCGACTCTCCGGGCGCCGTCGCGAGGCCGATCCCGAGCACGATCGCGAACACCATCACCGCGAGCATGTCGCCCTCGGCCATCGCCTTCACGACGTTCGCAGGCACCAGGTTGATCAGGAAGTCCACGCCGCTGCGGCCAGCGGCGCTCACCGTGGCGGGCAGCTTCGCGCCTTCGCCGAGCCGCTCGAGCAGCGCGGGGTCGAGGCCCACGCCCGGCTCGAGCGCGTTCACGAGGCCCACGCCGATCGCCACCGCGATCGTCGAGACCACCGCGGTGTAGGCGAGCGTCCGCAGTCCGATCCGACCCACGCGGCGCAGATCGCCGAGGTCCGCGATCGAGAGCGCGAGCGCGGACAGGACCAACGGGATCACGAGCACGAAGAGCAGGCGCAGGAAGATCTGACCCGCGGGCTCCACCGCATATCGCACGATCGCGTCGACGACGGTCGATCCCGCGAGCAGCGCATGCGCGGCGGTCCCGAGCGCGAGGCCGAGTGCCAGGCCCGCGAGCATCTGGAACGGGAGGCGTTCCGACATCCCGTTCATCGCCGCGCGCGCGGACGCCACCCGTAGCGGGTGAGATCGGCGCGGCCGGACTTGTCGAAGCGGACTCCCTCGCGCTCGAGCAGCGCGCGCTGGACGCGGTCGCCGCCGGGCTCTGCGCGCGGGCTCACGCGCCCCTGCGCGTTGAGCACGCGGTGCCAGGGCAGGCGATCGTCGGAGTCGACCGAATGGAGCGCATAGCCCACCTGGCGCGCGTGACCCCCGAGCCCCGCGATCTGGGCGACTTGTCCGTAGGTGGCGATCCGGCCGCGCGGGATGCGCCGGACTACGGCGTAGATGCGCCGATAGCTGTCGCTCTGGGCCGCCATCGCCGGATCATCGCAGATCCGCGCGTGGCGCGGGATCACCTGCTGCGAGCGCGCTTCGCTGCCGCGTGCTCAGTCGGGTATCCTGACGGACCTCATCAGGTCCCCATGCCCGTCCTGCTCGTCGAGAAGTCCGGCGGGATCGCCACGATCACACTGAACCGCCCCGAAGCGCTGAATGCGCTCAACGCAGAGCTGCGGGGAGAGATCGAGCGGGCGTTTCGCGATCTCGCCAAGGACGCGGAGGTTCGCGTCGCGATCGTGACCGGCGCCGGACGCGCCTTCTCTGCGGGCATCGACTTGAAGGAGCTCTCGAGCGCTTCGCTCGATCGCTCGGGCGCCGCCGACTACGACATGATCGGCGCGATCCACGATTTCGAAGCGCCCGTGATCGGCGCGATCAACGGGCACGCGATCACGGGGGGCTTCGAGCTCGCGCTCGCTTGCGATGTGTTGATCGCGAGCGGGAGCGCGGTGTTCGCCGACACCCACGCGCGCGTGGGCATCGTGCCGGGCTGGGGACTCTCGCAGAAGCTGCCGCGCCTGATCGGGATCGGGCGCGCGAAGGAGATCTCGTTCACGGGCAATTTCATCGGCGCCGAGCAGGCCGAGCGATGGGGGCTCGTGAACCGCGTGGTGCCCGCGGAAGAGCTCCTACCCGCCTGCCGGCAGCTCGCGCTCGACATGCTCTCGTGCGACCCGCCCTCGCTGCGGCGCTACAAGCAGATGATCGACCGCGGATACGCGGTCGCGTTCGACGAAGCCCTCGCGCTCGAGCGGCGGGTCTCGCGCGAGCACCTGGCCGGCGTGACCTCCGACGCGGTCGCCGCGAGGCGCGCCGGCATCCAGGACCGCGGGCGCAAGCAGCAGCGGTGAGAGGGCGCCGATGATCAAGCTCTATGGCGCCGCCCACGTTCCCTACACCGAGAAGGTTCGGCGGGCACTGCTCTACAAGCGCCTCGCCTTCGACTTCCAGGAGCCCACCGCGCCCGAGGACTATCAGCGATGGAATCCGAAGAGCGGGATGTTGCCCGTGATCCACGTCGGCGAGGAGCTGATCGAGGACTCCACGCAGATCCTGTTCGCGCTCGAAAGGCTCTATCCCGATCCTCCGCTGCTCGCGCCGGACCCGATGGTGGCGAGCCAGCAGCGCCAGCTCGAGGACTGGGCCGACGAGTCGTTTCTCTGGTACTGGATGAAATATCGGCGCATGATCGGCGAAGCGGTCGTCGTGCCGCTCAAGCTCGGATCGGCGTCATCGCAGCCGCTAGGCGACGAGCGCAGCGGACCGCTGCGGCGCCTCGCGCGCGTGGCTGCGCGCAGGCGGCACCTGGGAGCGCCCGATCACGGGCCTGCATCGCGAGCTCGGATCGCGCATGGACGACCTCGTGAACTTCCTCGGCGCGCGGCCGTTCTTCTACTCGGAACGGCTCTCGATGGCCGACCTCGGCGTGTACGCGATGCTGTTCACGATGCGGCGCGACGCGATTCCGGGCTCGGCGCGGCTCCTGGCCGCGCGCCCGACCCTCGTGGCGTTCATGGCGCGCGTCGAGGAGGCGACCGACGGCGCCACCCGCCCGTGACGCGCGCGGAGAAGGCGCGGCGGATCGCTCGGATCCTCGATCGTCTCCACCCCGAGGAGCGCGTCCCGCTCGACCACGTCGACCCGTACACGCTGCTCGTCGCGGTGATCCTCTCGGCGCAGTGCACGGACGAGCGCGTGAACCAGGTGACGCCGGCGCTGTTCGCGCGCGCGTCGACGCCCGATGCGATGGCGAAGCTGTCGGTGGCCGAGATCGAGCGGATGATCCGCTCGTGCGGGCTCGCGCCTGCCAAGGCCAAGGCGATTCACGCGCTGTCGGAGATCCTGCGCGACCAGTACGGCGGGCGCGTCCCGGCCGACATGGATGCACTCGAGGCGCTGCCCGGCGTCGGCCACAAGACCGCGAGCGTGGTGATGGTGCAGGCGTTCGGCGTTCCGGCCTTCCCCGTCGACACCCACATCCACCGCCTCGCCGCTCGCTGGGGCCTCTCGCGCGCCCGCAACGTGGTGATGGTGGAGCGCGACCTCAAGGCGCTGTTCGCGCAGGAGGACTGGGGCAAGGTGCACCTCCAGCTCATCATGTTCGGGCGCGCGCACTGCCCCGCGCGCGGTCACGACCTGCGCGCGTGTCCGATCTGCTCGTGGGCTGCCTCGAAGGCGCGGATCGCGCGCGAGATGGGAATCAGGCGTTCGGGATCGCGTCGGGATCCATCCAGAACACTTCCCAGTGATGGCCGTCGGGGTCGTAGAAGCTCCAGCCGTACATGAAGCCGTGGTCCTGCGGTTCCATCGCGTGCTTGCCGCCCGCGGCGACCGCGGCGTTCACGAGGTCGTTCACCTCCTGCCGGCTCGCGCACGAAACCGAGAGCAGCGCCTCGGTGTGGGTGGCCGTCTCGCAGATCTCCTTGCTCGTGAACTCGGCGAACTTGTCCGGGACGAGCAGCATCACGAACGCCTCGTCGGAGACGATCATGCAGGTCGCGGTTCGTCCGTGAACGCGGATTGAAGGTGAATCCGAGCTCGTGAAGAAGTCGACGGACCGCTCGAGGTCGCGGACGGCGAGATTGACGAAGAGCTTGCGCGATGGCTGCCATGGCGATCTCCTGTTGAATGGGCGCTCGTGGATGTGACGCGCGAGCGCGCGCCGATTCGACAGCCTAGCGGCCGTATTCGTCGTGGCGGCGCCACCATCGGTAGGGCGGAGTCTGCGGGTAGCCCTCCGGCGAGTCCTCCCACTCCTCCTGGCGGCCCAGCGGCGTCAGGTCGAGCAGGGTCCAGACCGGGCCGAGTGTCTCGACGCCGCGGTGCTGCGTGAAATAGGTCCGGAATACCTCGCCGCCGTCGCGCACGAACACGGAGAGGCCGAACATCTCGCCGTCCTGGTCCTGGTCCGGCTGCGGCCGCTCCGGGCCCAGGCCGAAATCGTGGCTGAAGGAGGTTTCGAACGACGAGACCCACGGAATCCTCCAACCCATGCGCTGGCGGTAGGCCTCGATCTTGGCGATCGGCGCGCGCGAGACGGCCGCGAACGAGGTGTCGCGCGCGTGCAGGTGCGGGAGCGGGCAGATCTGGTCGAGGACCATCGAGCAGCCGGTGCAGCCCGCGTCCTGGTTCGGGCCGAACATGAAGTGGTAGAGGAGCAGCTGGCGGCGCCCCTCGAAGAGGTCGAGCAGACTCGCTTTGCCCGCCGGGCCCTCGAAGGTGTAGTCCTTCTCGATCCGGACGCGGGGCAGCCGGCGGCGCTCGGCGGCCAGCTTGTCGCGCGCGCGCGTGGCCCTCTTCTCCTTCGCGAGCAGCTTGTTCCGGGCGGTCTGCCACACCTCTTCCGAGACGATCCGCGGATACTTCATGGGTGCTCTCCTTCCTCTCTCTTTGGAGACGAACGAGCGCGCCCGAGTGCGACATTTTCGCGATTATTTTCGGCCCCGCGGGTCGTCGGCGGGGTTCACGTACGTGATCGTCCAGGGGCCCTTGCCGTGCAGCTGCAGCACCGTCTCGCCTTCCGTGTAGGCGAAGTGCTTCATGCCGATCGGCCAGAAGCCGAACGAGCCCGCGGGCATCGGACGCGTCTTCGCGCGGTCGAACTTCTCGCCCATCCCGAAGTGCAGCGTCCCCGCAATCACGGTCACGTGCTCGATCTGCGAGTGGAAGTGCGGCTTTACCTCGAAGTCGTCCGGGAGCTTCAGGCGCATCGTGAACATGCCTTCTTTCGCGGGATCGCCCTCGAGAACGGCCATCGCGGCGCCTTTCGCGAGCGTGGGCGGCCCGTCGCCCCATTTGATTTCGGATGACGGAAACAGACCCATGTCGCCGGCCGGCTTTTCGTGCTGGTCGGCTCCGACGGCGACGGCGAGCCACAGCGCGAGCGCGGTCGCAGCAGATGCATCATCGGGAATCTTCCTCTAACGATGGAATGTAGTCGAGGATCTTCTGTGTGGCCCTTTTGAGCGCCGCTTTGCCTTGACGGGAGGGGATTCGCGGGGTCTTCCATCCCGGTATGGCAGTTGAGGCGGCTGCCAGCACGATCTCGACGCAGTCCTTGCTGTCGCGCTCGATACACGCGACCGTCGCGAGCGCTCGACATCGGCTTCGGCCGGTCGCGGAAACCCTCGTCGACAGGATCGCCTACCTGCGCGCCGTACCCTTACTCGAGAGGCTCGTCTTCGACCTCGATGACTTCGCCGGTGTCGGCATCGATCTCGACTTCCTTGACGATCTTCCCGCTCCGCTCGCCGGCCGGCTTGATTCTGAATTCGTAGATCAAGCGTCCATGCTCGCGGTCGAGCTCTTCGCTCCTCACCTCGCCGGGGACACTCGCCAGCGCCGTTTGCCGCGCCGTCTCTATCGGCACCTTCGCCTGGTCGAAGCATCCAGTCGCGCAAACGACCGCAGCTCCGGAGATCGCGATGAATCGTTTCATGATTCCCTTCGACCTCACGCAGCACCGCGCACGAGGTTGCGATTGAGCGCTCGTCGGCACTCGCTCCAGAAGTAGCCGAGCCACACCGTGATGCCGACGAACTTGAGGCCGTCCTCGTAGAAGGTGGCGGTTATTTCGGGCGGCATGTACCCGAAGATGACGTCGATCGCGGCGGAGCTGCCCATCAGGCCGAGCGCGAGCACTAGCGCTCCCCAATTGCCGTCCAGCACGTATGCGCGGCAGCGGAAGATGTACAGCGCGACAACCGCCATGTACGCCGCGTAGGTCACCTTCTGCGGAATTCCGAACAGGGACCAGAACACGCCCTCGTGGAACATGAACAGGTCGTCCACGCAAAGGAACGCCGACAGCGCGGCCGCCCCGAGCAGGAAAGTGCGCGCAGCGCCGGTGACCGCGAGACCCGTGAAGCCGCAGAGAGCGGCTGACATCGCCCAACACAGGATTCCGAGATTCGAGATCATGCCGTAATACGGCGGAACGTGGCCGAGCGCCGCGAGATCGCGCGTCAGCACGGCCAGGTCGAGTTGATGGAGGGCGCCGACGACGCCGGCCACAATCACGAGCCCGAGCGCCGGCAGGGCGGTGCGCGACGCGATCCGGAGCGTCGGAGCGATCTGCCCGGCGAGGTCGATGTGGGGCATGCGATGCAAGTACGAGAGTGCCACGGCAGCTCCGGTCCCCCCGCTCCGACGAGTCTAGAGGATTATGACGATGTGCTTAGCGCTGTCAGGATTTTTTGAGGATTATCTGTGATGAATCCGGATGGCTACTCGCGATTTGCAAATTGGCGAATCTGCACGTACCGGAGACGCGCACGATCGATTTCGCGCCCACGCTGGCGGCACTTCACGGCGTGACATTACCGGACGCCGACGGCCAGTCGATCCCTGCACTCGTAGGCGCGACGATCGCGACTGCGCGGCATGAGCCGCGCGCGGGCTCGTGCCCGGCTAGTCCCGCTCGATCGCGAAGTGGTCGACGCGCCGACGCGGCGCACCTCCTTCCGGAATACCGACGATCTCGACCTCGAGACGGCGTGAGTCGATCCGCAACACTCCGTAGTGGTGACACTCATCATTGCGTACGGCGATCTGCGGCGGTGTCGCGCAAGTGATCCGAGAAAAATCGCTCGAACGGTTGGACCGCTTTCCGGCGGGACTGACCTTCGCGTAGACGACGCCGCTCCCCGCGCGAATCCGCGCGGGGTCCGCTGCAGCCACGCGCGACGCACCTTCGCACAGTGCGAACGTGCGCTCGTAGCTCTGGTCGTGGGCCGAGAGATGCAGATCGACTCCATACCGCTCGAAGATCGGCGGCAGCGCTAGCAGGACCTCGTCACGTGCCGGGTGCGAACGGCCGTGCGCGAACACCGGGGCGTGTTGATAGACGACGAGCCAGAGTGCGCCCGTCTGGCGCGCCGCAGCGAGGTCGCGTTCGAGCCAATCGATGTGCCTGCGGTCCGGCAGGATCCCCGGGGCGAATAACGCGCAGAAGTGGGTCGGTCCTACGTCGAACGAGTAGCTGCGGACGCCTTCCTCACCCGCCGGAAGTGCAAGTCGGCCCGCCCACTCGTCGTAGCCTTCGCCGAGCATGATCTCGTGATTTCCTAGCACCGGCATGAACGGGGCAGTCGCAAAAAGGGGTTGCATCTGATTGAACCATGCATCGATCGCATCGGCCGGGTCGACGAACCGCAGATCGGTGTCCTCGTACGCGTAATCGCCCCGCCCAATGCGACCGCCGGCGCATCGGCGACGATCTCGCCGACCACGCGCGAAGCGGCGTCCGCCAGACCGTCGGGCCGGCCGCCACTCCAACGTCGGCAAAGAACACGGCGCGGAAAAACCCTTGCGACGGACTCGGCGCCGTGCGCACGCGGTGCACCGCACTCCAGCGCGCATCCGAGTTAGACCCTCTCGAGAGCCGATATTCGTACGTGGTGTCGGGATCGAGCTCGCCGACCGCGCAGTGATAGATCCATCCGCCGCACCCGATCGCAGGCATGGCCTGCGCGGTGATTCTTCGCCATGTGTCCGCGCCGAGCGGTCGGATCTCGACGCTCGAAGCCGTGCGCGCTGCGCGCGCATTCCAACGGATCGCGAGGCTCCGTGCGGGATCGCCTGTCCACGACACGCGGATCTGCGACGGCTCGAGTGGACCTCGGCGGAGGAGTCGGCGCACGGGACGGAGTCGACGAACGGGCCACGCGATCAGCCGGCGAACCCGACGCCGCGAGAGGAGGGCACGGATAGACACCATGTTCGATCTCTACAGGAGTTGTAGCTCCACTTCATCGAGCACGCGCTGGGTTGGCGGCGGGCAAATTTTGCCGGCTGCGCGGGGGTAGGATGGGGGTAGGATGGGAATACCACTTCCGTCGAGAGCGAGAACCCGCGAGCGTGTCAGGAAGGGAAACCGAGCGCGCGGCGTCGCTCGAGCCTCAGGTCCCGATCCGGATCAACCGCACGAGCGGAAGCTCCGGATCGCGTTCCTGGCGCAGATCGACTTCGCCGTGCAGCGCCCATAGATTGTCGCCGCTCGCGTCGACGAGCACCTGCGTCGCATCGAAGTGGCGCGGACCCGAGGCGCGCAGCGCCGTGTGGTGTGCGCGCCGCGCCTCGGGTGTAAAGACGATCGTCTCCGTACTCCGCGTGAAACGGCGCGAGGGCCCGCTCGAAGCGAGCCGCGTCCCACGGAT
This sequence comes from uncultured delta proteobacterium, assembly GCA_963832165.1. Lineage (GTDB taxonomy): Bacteria > Myxococcota_A > UBA9160 > UBA9160 > SMWR01 > JAHEJV01. Next base: position 352,872 of record CAWHTE010000001.1, read on the forward strand.
CCGCGGGATCCGGGTGCACCCAGCGCACGGCCTCGTCGTAGTCGCGCGCGGCGAGCGCGCGCAAGAGCGAGAGCAGCTCGGAGCGCACTCGCGCGGTGAGCAGCCGCGGCTGCAGCGCGAGGTCGAAGCGGGGCAGGGCGGGCTGCTCCGGAGCCTCGGGCGCCGGCGCCACCAGGCTCTCCCACGCCTCGAGCAGGCTCGTGTCGACGCCCGCGATCGCCGCGCGCAGGAACGCGATCACGTCGTAGACGGCGTCGGTCTTCGCGGCCGCGGGCAGCGTCTTCACGAGCGTGTTGTGGACCTGCGACAGGTAGCGCAGGAGCAGCCCCTCGCTGCGCGCGAGCGAGAGCTCGGCCACGTAGTCCCGAAAGCCGAGATAGCGCTCGACCATCTCGCGCGCGATCGACTTCGGACGCACGTCGTCCTCGCGCGCCCACGGATGGTGCTGCGCGAACTCGCGGAACGTCTGGTGCAGGAACTCCTCTTCGGGCTTGGGATGGGTGACCTCATCGAGCCGGCGCATGCGCTCCTCGTACTCGACGCCCTCGGCCTTGAGCCGCGCGATCAGCTCGTCCTTCGCGCGCCGCGTCTGCTCGGCGAGGATCGGGCGCGGGTTCTCCTGCACCGCCTCGACCACCGACAGCACCTCGAGCGGATAGGCATCCGCGTCCGGGTCGAGCGCGGCAACCGCCTCGACGAGATAGAGCGAGAGTGTGTCGTGCAGCGCGAAATCGGTCTGCAGATCCTCCGAGACGCGCACTTCGCGGCTGCCGCCGCGCGCGCGAGACAGCTCGACCACCTCGGCCGAGACGAGCGAGCGGAACAGCGCGGCCGCGCGGCGGCGCTGGCGCGCCTTCGAGACGGCGCTCTCGTGCGAGCGGTTCACGAGCCGGATCACCGTGCCGTAGTCCGCTCCGCTCTCGCGCTGCAGCACGCCGAGGATCACGCCGTGCGAGACCTCGAAGTGCGAACGCAGCGCCTCGGGCGGGCGCGACACGAGCTGCTCGAACGTCTCGCGGCTCCACGGCACGAAGTCGCGCGGCGGCCGCTTGCGCACGACGCGCTTCGCGCCGCTCTTCTGCTCGAGCCGACGGTTCTCGATCACATGCTCGGGCGCCTGGCATACTACGCAGCCGCGGTCGTCGAAGCCCTTGCGGCCCGCGCGTCCGGCGATCTGGTGGAACTCGCGCGCGCGCAGGATGCCGACCTTCTCGCCGTCGAACTTCGAGAGCTTGTTCAGCACCACGGTGCGGATCGGCACGTTCACGCCGACGCCGAGCGTGTCGGTGCCGAAGATCACGCGCAAGAGCCCCTGCTGCGCGAGCCGCTCCACGAGCAGTCGATACTTGGGCAGCAGCCCCGCGTGGTGGATCCCGATGCCGTGATTCAGGAAGCGCTTCACGTCCTTTCCGTAGGCCGTATCGAAGCGCACGCTGCGAATCGCGTCTTGGATCGCGTCGCGCGCCTCTCGCGAGGCGAGCTTCGCGCTCGTGGCCCCCTGCGCGAGCTCGGCGCACTCGCGCTGCGTGAAGTTCACGACGTAGACCGGGGCGAGGTCTTGCTCGACGAGATCTTCCAGCGTCTCGTGCAGCGGCGTCTCGCGGTACTCGAAGTCGAGCGGGACCGGGCGCGTGTCGGAGTGCACGTGGACGACGCCGCGCTGGGTGAAGTCGGCGAGCCGCTCCTCGATCGCCGCGGTATTGCCGATCGTGGCCGACATCAAGAGGAACTGGCTGTGGCGCAGCACGAGCAGCGGAATCTGCCAGGCCATGCCGCGCTCGCGGTCGTCGTAGTAGTGGAACTCGTCGAGCACGACGCACGGCGCGTCGGTCGTCTCACCGCCGCGCAGCGCCATGTTCGCGAGCACCTCGGTGGTGCAGCAGATCACGGGTGCGCCCGGGTTGATGCTCGCGTCGCCCGTCAGCATCCCGACGCGATCGGCGCCGAACTCCTCGCACAGCGCGAAGAACTTCTCGGAGACGAGCGCCTTCACGGGCGCGCAGTAGAACGATCGCTCGCCCGCGCACAGCGCGCGGAAGTGCAGCGCGATCGCCACGAGCGACTTCCCGGACCCGGTGGGCGTCGACAGCACGACGTGACGCCCGGCGAGCAGCTCGAGGATCGCCTCCTCCTGCTCCGGATAGAGCGAGAGGTCCTGATCCGCGACCCAGTCCACGAAGCGGTCGAGGATCTCCGCCGAATCGACGCCCGCAGCGATCCGATCGGCGAGACTCACCGCCGGATCACGACCACGCGCCCGATCAGATCCGGCGGCGGCGCGACCTCCGCGCTCGCGAGCTCGATCCGCGCGCCGACGCCCTGCACGAGGCGCAGCCCCTCGCGCGTCGCGACGAAGCCCTTCGCGCGCAGCGCGCCGAGCCCGCGCAGCCGCGCCAGCACGTCCGCACAGGCGAGGCCCGCGGGCAGCACGAGCTCTTCGGCGGCGAAGTGCGCGTGATCGTGCGCGGGCGTGCACGCACCCTCTGAGGAGTCGCGCCGCCGAGCTCGCAGCTGTGCGAGGTCGGGCGGAAACAAGAGCTCGGGTGCGATCTCCGCGCGCACGGTCGCGAACACGGGCGCGTCGGGCTCCCACGCCCGCAGCTGTGTCTCGAGCCCGGGCAGCGACGCCGCGGGCACGCGATCGATCTGATTCAGCAGCAGGAAGTCCGCCGACGAGACCTGTTGCGTGAAGGTGTCGTCGAGATCGCGCCCCGCCGCGAGCTGTTCCGCGTTCACCACGACCACGGCCACGTCGTCGGCGATCCAGCGCCGCACCGGATCGCGCCACAGCTGGAGCTGGGTCTCGAACGGCAGCGCGACCCCGGAAGTCTCGATGACGATCCGATCGGGCTGTGCTCGCTCGTACAGCGCTTCGAGCGTCTCCACGAGCGCGTCGGAGAGCTTGCAGCACACACAGCCGCCCGCGAGCTCGACGTAGTCCTCGCGCACGTCCGAGAGCAGCGCGGCGTCGATGCCGAGCTCGCCGAACTCGTTCGAGATCACCGCGACACGCGTGCCCGTGCGGCGCGCGTCGGCGAGCAGATGGCGCACGAGCGTGGTCTTGCCGCTGCCGAGGTAGCCCGAGGCGACGAGCACGGGAACCCTGCGAAACTTGCTGCTCATGCGGCGTCGTCGAGCGGGCCGAGCTCCGGCAGCGGAGCGGCGCGCAGCTCGGCGTAGACGCCGAAGTGATCGCTCGGCCACACGCCGTCCTTCGGCTCGTTGCACACCACGCGGCAGTGCGTGATCTGGCCGATCCCATCGCGCCTCGGGAAGCCTGCGAACACGTAGTCGATCCGGCGGTCGGGTGCGAGGTTGAGCCGCGCGTAGTCGTTCGCGTTCGACCAGGTGAGGCCGCTCGTGCCGTCCCCTGCGGTGCGCCACGCGTCGAGCATTGCCACGCTGCGCCCGCGCAGCGATTGCAGGCCCGTCACATAGCGGATCTCCGCCGATTCGGGCTCCGCGTTGAAGTCGCCGAGCAAGAGCGGTGGAAAGCCGCCGCGCCGCCGTCGCGCGAGCACGTGGTCACACGCGACCACCACCTGGCGCTCGCGCACCTCGGAGCGATCGAACTCCCAGTGCAGGTGGGTGCAGGTGACCGAGAACGGTCCGACCGGCTGCGGCGCGTTGATGCTCACGGAAAGCGCCGAGCGCGTCGCCTCGTCGCCGGCGTCGGGCAGCGGCAGCACGTCGCGTTCGGTGATCGGCCAGCGCGTTGCGATCGCGTTGCCGAACTCGGTGGCTTCGCGGGTTCCGGGCGCGCGCTTGGGATCGCGCCAGAACGGCGAGGCGCCCGCATACTCGACGTTGTAGACGGTTCCGTGCAGCAGCTCGGCCACCTGGTCGAACGTGGGCCCGCGCAGCGCCTCCTGGAAGCCGATCACGTCGGGATCGAGCGCCTCGATCCAATCGCGCACGAGCTCGCGTCGCGCGGCGTAGGGTCCCGAGTCGTGCCACAGGTTGAGCGTGAGCACGGAGACGACGTCGGGCGAGCGCAGGTGTGCGATCCGAGTCACGCCGCGAGGCCGAGCGACGCGAGCGCCTCGAGCGCCGCGAGCCGCTCGTGCAGATCGGTGCCCGGCACCTGTGTGCGCGCGATCAGGTGCGTCATGCCGAGCTTCTCGCGGTGGCGCAGCACCTCGTCGCGCACGCGAGACGGTGAACCCAGGATCGCGAAGTCATCCGCGTCGGCGCCGCCGGAGCGGCGCAGCACCGCCGACGCGGAGCTACCGAGTGCGAGCGCCTGGCGCTGGAGCGCGTCGCGCACGCGCGAGATCACCGCCGCGTCGGGATGCGCGAACACCGTGCGCATGATCGGCACGGCGAGGTCTGCTCCGTCGTGGCCGTGCAGCGCGAGCGTCTCGCGATGCATCGCGTAGTTCGCGACCAGCGCCGCCTCGCTCTCGATCGGTGAGGCGAGGTAGGGCAGCCCGAGCCGGCCGGCCTGCTCGAGGGCTTTCGGGCCGAAGGCCGCCACCCAGATCGGCGGATGCGGCACCTGGACGGGCCGCGGCGCGAGCACCGACGGCTCGCCGGGCAGATCGCTGTCGGGCGCCACGGGCCGACCCGCCCACGCATCGCGCATCGCTGCGAGCGCGGTCTCGAAGCGATCGCGTTTGGTGCTGCGATCGACGTCGAACGCCGTGAACAGGGACTTCCGGAATCCGCGTCCGACTCCGAGGATCACGCGGCCGCCCGAGAGGCGATCGAGCACGGCCACCTCCTCCGCGACCTGGATCGGATGGCGGATCGGCAGCAGATAGGAGGTCGTGCCGAGCCGCAGCCGCGTCGTGCGCGACGCGATCGCCGCGAGCCACAAGAGCGGCTGCGGGATCGCGGCGGCGCCGCTGAAGTGTCCCTCGGGCAGCCAGAACGAGTGGAAGCCGAGCTGCTCGGCGCGCTCGGCCTGGGAACAGAGCGCCTCGGCACCCGCCTGGGTGGGAAAATCCCAGGGCGTGATCCCGATTTCGAGCGCACCACCGTTCACCCCGTCAAGCTAGCCTTTCGCGCTTAATCCTGCGGAGGCTGTCGTGCGCGCGTTCTGGGTCAGCCACGCCCACTGGGATCGCGAGTGGTACCGCACGTTCCAGGCGTTTCGCGCGCGGCTCGTCGACGCGGTCGATGCGCTGCTCGAGCTGTGCGCGGCCGACCCGGACTACCGCTTCCTGCTCGACGGCCAGACGATCGCGGTCGAGGACTACCTGGCGCTGCGGCCGCAGCGTGGGGCAGAGCTTCGCAGCCTCGTCGAGGCGGGTCGCGTGACGATCGGCCCCTGGTACGTGCAGCCCGATTCGCTGCTGCCTGCGGGCGAATCGCACGTGCGCAACCTGCTCGAGGGTCGCAGCAGCGGCGAGGCGTTCGGCGGTGCGTCGCGGATCGGCTACACGCCCGACTCCTTCGGCCATCCCGCTCAGCTGCCGCAGATCCTCGTGGGCTTCGGCCTGCGCGCGTTCATCTACTGGCGCGGACACGGCGACGAGCTCGCAGATCTGCCGCCCGAATACGACTGGCAGTCGCCCGACGGCAGCGCGGTGCTCGCGTGCCATCTGCGCCAGGGTTATTTCAACGCCGCGAGCGACGCGCGCTCCGACGCCGACGAGACCGCTGCGGCGATCGCGAAACGCGCGCTCGAGCTCGCCACGCTGACGCGCTCGGGCGCGGTCCTGCTGCTCAACGGGATCGATCACGCGCCACCCGAGGCGCGTGCGCGCGACCTCGCGCAGCGCGTCGGGCGCGCGACCGGCTTCGCCGTGCAGCGCGCGCTGCTCGAGGATTTCGTCGCGGTGGTCGAGTCTGCGACGGGCGATCGCCCCACACACCGCGGCGAGCTCGTGGGTGCGCGCGTGGCGCCGCTCCTGTTCGGCGTGTGGTCGACGCGCAGCTGGATCAAGCTCGCGAACCGCGCCGCGGAGTGCGAGCTGCTGAGCTGGGCAGAGCCGTGGGCCGCGCTCGGCGCGCAGCTCGGCGCGTCCGACGAGCGCCCCGCGTTGCGCGCTGCGTGGCGCGAGCTGCTCGCGAACCAGGCACACGACTCGATCTGCGGCTGCTCGCGCGACGAGGTGCACGAGCAGATGCGTGCGCGCTTCGACGCGGCGCACGAGCTCGCGCGCGAGACGTCCCGCCGCGCCCTCGAGCGCGTGGCCGGGCTCTCACCGCTGCGCCGCGGGAGCTGGAGCGACGAGCTCGATCTCGCGGTGTTCAATCCATCGCCGCACTTGCGCACCGACCGCGTGCGCTTCGCGGTCGATCCCCACCCGTTCGTGGTCCCCGCCGCGCGGCCCCAGGAGATGATGCACCCGGCGCTGTTGCGCGAGGCGGGTGCGGGATCGTACGAGGCCGACGGTGTGGCACTGCGTGCGACGGCGGCGCGTGAGCCCGGGCGGCTGTGCCTCGTGCCCGACCGCGCGCCGCCGGACCTCGAGCTCGTCGTGCGCGACGTTCCCGCGTTCGGGTGGAAGCGCGTGCGCGTTCGGCGCAGCGAGCGCGCGCAGCCCTGCGCGACCGTCGAGGTCGAGCCCGGCAGCCCCGCGGCGCAGATCGCGGGCGCGGGCCTGCGCGTCGCAGTGCGCGCCGATGGCAGCTTCGATCTCGAGCAAGGCGGGCGGCGCCATGCCGGTCTGCTCGCGTTGGAGGATCTCGGAGACCGCGGAGACAGCTATGACTTCGATCCGGTCGGGGAGAGCGACGCTGCGGTCGAACGCGTGCGGGTGGTGCGCGAGCAGCACCCGGCTGGCATCGCTCGGTTGCACATCGAGCGCGTGATCTCGGTGCCCGCGCGACTCGCATCGGATCGGCGCGCGCGCAGCGGCGAGCGCAGCGAGCTCCGGCTGGACACCGAGCTCTGTCTCGCCGAAGGCGTGCCGCGCGTCGACGTCGAGCTCCGGCTCGACAACACCGCACGGGATCACCGCCTGCGGCTGCTGTTCCCGCTCGGTACCGGGGTCGCGCATTGCGAAGCGGCCACCACGTTCGACGTGGTCGAGCGCGCGCCGGGCGCGCGTCGCGACACGCAAGGACGCGAAGCGTCCGCGCAGCGAGGCGCAGCCGAGCGAAGCGTGGGCCCCCGCGAAGGTTGGGTTCAGCGCGCGCCCACGACGTTCGTCCACCAGGGTTGGATCCACGCCGCCGGACTCACGGTCGTGGCGCCGGGTCTGCCCGAAGCGGAGCTCTGCGCGACTCCAGCGGGTTCCGTGCTCGCGCTCACGCTCGTACGCGCGGTCGGCTACCTCTCGCGTTCGGATCTCGTGACGCGCCCGATCCTCGCGGGCCCGGGCACGTCGGTGCCGGGCGCGCAGTGCCAGGGCGAGCTGCGTGCGCGGCTCTCGCTGTTCGCGGGCCTCGATCCCGCGGCCGCACTCGACGCCGAGTGGGGCCTCTGCGCGGTCGAGGCAGGGCCGGCGGACGATGCGCTGTGGCCGGAGGGCACACCGCTGCTCGAGATCTCGCCGCGGCCGATCCTGCTCTCGGCATTGAAGCCCTCCGCGGGCGAGGGCGTCGTGCTGCGCGTGCTCAATCCGAGCGCGGACCGGCTCGACGCCGAGGTGCGCTTCGGCTTGCCCGTAGCGCGCGCGACGTTCGTGCACCTCGACGAGTCGCCCGCCGGCGGGGAGCCTGCGCGCGAGGGCGGGGCACTGCGCTTCCCGGTAGGTCCGCACGCGCTGCGTTCGCTGCGTGTGGTGTTTGGCTGATTCGCCCTACACCAACATCTTCACGCCGTGATCGGGGTCGCGCGTGCCGATCTCGAGCGCTGCGGCGCGCGTGTGTGCCTCGAGCGCGGGTCGCCCGGCCACTACGAGGCGGATCCTGCCGAGCGCGATCTTCGAGTTCAGGCAGTAGGTCATCGCACCGTCGGGGTTCTCGTAGTGGAGGCCGACGAAGTCCTCGGTGTCGGCGGAGAAGGTCCCCTGGATGCGCGCGTTCGCGTTCGCGGCGCGGAAGGACCAACCGCGCGGCTCGATCCGACCGCGCGCTCGCAACAGACTTCCCGGCAGCGTGAACGCGTGGCGTTCGCCCGCATGCTCCGCGATCACGAGCGTGACGGGCGGCGAGAGCAGCGCTCCGAGCTTCACGCGGGCGGTGATCCCCTCCACGACCAGATCGTCCGCGCCGTCCCAGACGTTGCAGTGCATCCACGCGTAGAGATGGGTGTGGCGCTGCCCCCAGTTGTGGCCCTGCATGCCGCGCCAGCCGTCGACCTCCACGCGGCGATCACCGACGCGGTAGTACCCCGTGAAGCGCAGATCCGGGTGCGGACTCACGATCTTCGAGTTGCCGGTGCCGTCGGAGTACAGCCGCTGCGGGCAGCGGTGCGAACGGCGCTGCATCGCCCGTGAACGCGAGGTCCCACTCGATCGGTCCACCGCTGCCCGTGAGCACACCGCGCGTGCGCGCAGGCGCGAGATGGACATCGGCGACGCGGATCGCGAGCGCCTCGCGCGAGAACGAGGCGCTCGTCCAGGGCACCACCCGCTTCGCCGCGCCGTGCCCGAGCTCGCGGTCGAACGCCACCGCCCACGCCTCCGCCACGGCGGGCTCGCCGAGCTTTCGCAGGATCGTCGCCTTGAGCCAGAGCGCGCGTTCTCCGCGCGCGTCGTTGAGCTTGATGAAGTGGCTCTCGACGTGTCCGCGCGGCGAGTCCGGGTCGAAGCGCGTGGCATTCCAGTTCACGCGTGACCGCCTAAGGCCCGAACTGCTCCGCGAGGATGCGATCCGCGGCGCGCCACGCGAGCGCCTGCACCGTGAGCGTGGGGTTGTAGCCGCCCGAAGTGGGGAACACCGACGCGTCGGTCACGTAGAGGTTCGGGATGCCCCAGAAGCGCTGCGACGAGTCGAGCACGCTCGTGTCCTCGTCGCTGCCCATGCGCATGGTCCCCATCTGGTGATTCACGAGCCCGCCGATCGGGTCGGGCACGAAGCGACCCTTCCAGCGCTGGTGCGCGCCTTCGGCCAGGATCTGCGGAATTCCCGTGGTCGCGCCGAACGGCAGCACCGTATGCGTCGAGACCGCGCCCATCCCGACGAGGATCGCCTCGAGGATGGGCAGCGTCGCTGCTGCGACGACCTGATCGTTCGGGTGGTGCAGATAGGTGATCCGCGCCACCGGGAAGCCGTACACGTCCTTCACGAACGGGTCGAGGTCGACGCGGTTCGCTGCAACGGGCGGGTCGTCGCCGATCATGCCGATGAACTGCACGTGTCCGAACACGCGCCGCATGAGCTCCTTGTGCCCGAGCCCCCAGCCGAGCGACTTCGCCGTCGAGATGATGCCGCCCGCCATCAGGCCGTAGCCGCTCGAGGGGCCGATCGTCTGGATGTTGCCGAAGCCGAACGCAGGCGCCCCCGGGAGGCCCATGTAGAAGTCATCGATGCAGCGCATGCTCCAGTAGCCGCGGTAGTAGTCGACGCGGTGATCGAAGAAGCCGATCCCACCCGGGAAGTGGTGCACCATCAGGTGGCGGCCGACCTGATCGTTGTTCACGAGATCGTCCGGCAGCTGCGAGAGCTGCACGAGGCGCGGCGTATCGACCGTCGAGCACGCGAGCACGATCACCTTCGCCGTGAGCGCGCGCACGTAGCCGTTGTTGTCGAGGAACAGTACGCGCGACGCCCTTCCGTTCGCGAGCTCGACGCGGAACACGTAGGCGTCTGGGATCGGGTACAAGCGCCCGGTCCGTTCCGCGAGCGCGAGCGCGCTCACGTTGAGATCGCCCTTGGCGCCGATCGGACACGCGTGCGACGAGCAGAATCCGCAGTAGGTGCAGCCGTTGCGCACGAGCGGCTGTCCCGGGTCCGGCAGGAGCTCCGGATCGTTGAGCGTGTACGTGCCGTTGTTGATGGCAACGGGCGTCGGGAACGGGTGGAAGCCGAGCGCAGTGGCCGACTGCTCGAACAGCGACGCGCCGTAGTTCGGCGGGTGTCCCGGCATCGGATAGGCGTCGCCGTTGCCGCGCCACTCGCTCGGGAGTGGCGTGCCCGTCGCCAGATCGCCGCCGGCGACGCCGATCAGCTTCTCCACCTTGCGGTAGTACGACCAGATCGACTGCGGGTTCGCCGGATCGAGCTCGACCGCGTCGAGCGGCCAGTCGACGATGTCGGCGCCGGGCAGATCTCCCCACGTGGAGCGCGCGCGGAAATCCGCTTCGCGGAATCGGAACGACGCCGCGCCGTAGTGCACGCTGCCGCCGCCCCACGAGCGGTTCACGGGCAGCACGCGACCCACGAACTGATGCTCGTTGCCGATCTCGAGGTTGCGGAACGTGCGCGGCTCAATCAGGTCGTCCTGGTCGATGAAGCGCCGCTCGCCGAAGCGCAGCTCGTCGTCGCCTGCGTTGTATCCGTCCTGCTTCGGACCCTTCTCGAGCACCGCGACGCGCAGGCCGGCCATCGTGAGCACGTAGGCGGCGATCCCGCCGCCCGCGCCCGAGCCGACGATCACGACGTCGAGGTTCTGGGGCAGCCTCACGTCTTCTCCGGGCCCTGACCGGGACAGGTGCCGGGCTGGATCATCTCCTCGGGCGCATAACCTCCGAAGTCGTTCCAGGCCCCGTCGCTCACCGTGCCGGGCGGATTCAGCTGCTCGGGAAAGCGCACGCCGTGGACGTCGCCCTGGTAGCAGAAGGTGTCCCACGCGAGATAGTTCAGGTTGCCGCCGTACACCGGGTGCGCGTACACGCCCTCCATCGTGTGCTCGAAGAGCGCATCGAAGAACGGGTGATTCAGCAGATCGAGCGCGAGCAGGATCGCCTCCTGCGCGACGGTGGGAGCGTTCGCGAATGCACCCGGGCCGCCCGCGCGCTCGTCGAGCAGCGCGAGCCCCTCGCGGTAGACCCCGCGCAGGCGCGCGACCTCTTTGCCCCAGCCGATCCGCTTCACGCGCGAGAGCGGCTGGAAGTTCGAGAACTGTGCGCGGTACGGTCCACCCGCGTAGATATCGGGTTCGACAGGCTGTCCGGCGTCATCGAAGCTGCGCAGCAGCTTGTCGATGTAGAGATGCGCGCCCGCGTCCGCGCCCGACCAGTCGCCCGCGCCCTCGGCGGGAACGATCTGCGCGACGGCCGCTTGCAATGTCACCATCTCGTCGGCGGTGAAGAACGGCGGCGCGGTCGTCTGTGCGCACTCGGCTCCCACGAGCGGCAGCGAACCTGCCACGAGCCCCGCCGCGCCGAGGTGCGCCGATCCGACCAGGAACTCGCGCCGACTGCGCTGCTTCACTGCTCGCACCTCACGAACAGGATCCCGCACTCCGCCTTGCGGTGATCGGGATCGACCGGCGAGGACAGCTCGGGAGCCGGATCGTCGAGCAGGCCGTTGCCGCACTCACTCTGATAACCGATCTGCTCGGCGTGATCGCTCCAATATCCGCCGAAGCTCTCGACGCCGTTCACACGCGCGCACGCGCGTGGACCGCGCGCATCGAAGCAGAGGAAGAAGCGCTCGGTCCACGTGAGCAGCGGGATCGGCACGGGGACGAGCGAGCCCGGCAGGATCAGCCCGGGTCCGATCCACTGGTCCACCTGCCAGAAGCGGCCCGAGGGATTGGTGAACAGAAGGCGCTCGAAGCGCTCCGGCTCACCGGCGAGGAAGCGCACCGTCTGCTCGAGCGAGGTGAGCGTGGCGGTACCGCTCGTGTCTCCGGTGGTGAGGTCGGTCAGCATCGCTTGGGTGAGGGTGAGGTAGTCCTTCTCCTCGAGCGCACCGCTCGTGTCCGTCTGCAGGTGCGTGTACTCCCAATGCCCGTGACCGAGTTGGAGGATGAACTGCGCGCGGTCCGTCTTCTCCTGGTAGACCACGAGCTGGCAGTCGGGGTACACGCCGTTCGGGTGCACGCCCTTGGCGGCGTCCCACGCCACGGTCGGAGTGCACCCCGCATCGTCACAGGTGCCGTTCTGATTCGCGTCGCCCGTGAAGTCGCACAAGCCGTCGTGGTTCTCGTCGACGTAGTGCGTGTAATCGTCCGGCTCGTCGCCGTCGTAGCCCTGGCTCTGGAACAGCGGGATCGCGGGGTACGACGGACACTGAGCGCGTGACGCGACCGGCAGCAGCGCGCATGCGGCGGCGGCGCAGGTCGCGGCGATTTGAGCGAATCGCGAGGTCGCGCTCTCGGTCACGTCGGGCTCCCTCCCACGCGCTCGTTATGGCACGCTCGGCGCGCACCGGTCAAGGAACCGAGCGCAAAGAGTCGTAAGCCCTTCGAATCAACTCGGACGCGCGCTACACATCTCCCGTTAGAGGATGGAGCGGTCATGCCCCCCGCCAAGACGCTCGCGATGGTCCAGACCGGCGTGCGCGTGCTCGAGCCGCGCGACCTGCCGATCCCCGAGATCGACGACGAGTCTGCGCTGCTGCGCGTCGAGGCGTGCGGGATCTGCGGCAGCGACTACGAGCAGTACGAGGGCAAGCTGCGCACGCCGATGCCCGTGATCCCGGGCCACGAGCCGCTCGGCGTGATCGAGAAGATCGGCGACGCGGCCGCGCGCCGCTGGCATGTCGACGTAGGCGACCGCGTCGCGGTCGAGACGATGCTCTCGTGCCGCTTCTGCACCGAATGCCTCGGCGGTCGCTACCACCTGTGCCGCGAGCGCCGCATCTACTCCTACATCCCGCTCTCCGACGCGCCCGGACTCTGGGGTGCCTATTCGCAGTACATGTTCGTGCACCGCAACTCGGTGGTGCACAAGATCGATCCGTCGCTCGCGCCGAGCACGGCCGTGATGTTCAACCCGCTCGGCGCGGGTTTCCGCTGGGCAGTCGAGATGCCGCGCACGGGTCCCGGCGACACGGTGCTCATCCTGGGCCCGGGTCAGCGCGGCCTCGCGAGCGTGATCGCGTGTCGCGAGGCGGGTGCCGACCAGATCCTCGTGACGGGTCTCGCCGCCGATGCGCGCAAGCTCGCGCTCGCGCGCGAATTCGGTGCGCACCACACGATCGACGTCGATAACGAGAACGCGGTGGCGCGCGTGCGAGAGCTCACCGACGGGCAGGGCGCCCACGTGGTCGTCGACGTGTCCTCCTACTCGACCGCGCCCGTGGCGCAGGCGCTCGACTTCGTACGCCCGGGCGGGCGCGTGATCCTCGCGGGTGTAAAGGGCTTCAAGGCGATCCCCGACTTCATCTCGGACAAGATCGTCATGAAGGAGATCTCGCTGCAGGGCGCGATCGGCGTCACCTCGAGCGGCTACCGCAGCGCGATCCGGCTGCTCGAGTCGCGCCGCTACCCCGTGGAGAAGATGCACACCCACGACTTCGCGCTGCGCGACGCGGAGCTCGCGATCCGGACGCTCGCGCGCGAGATTCCGGGCGACGAGTCGATCCACTCGTGCCTGCTGCCCGAGAAAGGTTGAGGCGCGCGTGGCGGATTTCGTCGCGGAGTGGATTGCGAAGTCGGGCTACACGGCTGCACTCGGTGTGGTGCTCGAGAGCGTCGACGGCGAGACGGCGCTCTTGCGACTGCCGTTCGGCGAGCAGAACTGCAATCCGGGCAAGGCGCTGCACGGCGGCTGCGCGGCTTCGCTCGCGGTGACGGGCGCACACGCGGTTGCGCGCGCGGCGTTCGGCGCGGAGTCGGGCCCGTGGCACACCGCCGCGCTCCAGGTGAACTATCTCGCGGCAGCGATCGGCGAGGATGTCCATGCCCGCGCGACGATGCTGCGGCGCGGCAAGGAGATGTGCTTCGTCGAGGTGGACGTGTCGCGCGAAGACGGCAAGCCGATCGCACACGCCACCGCGGCCGTGCGCGCGCGCTTCGGCGCGGATCCGGCCGGCGTCTACACCTCCGTGGGCGATCACGGCCACAGCGATCCCGGCCCGATGGGCCCCCACATCGGCAAGATGCCGTTCACGGCCGCGCGCGGTCTCGTCGTAGAGCACATGACGGGCGGCACCTCGCGGATCGCCATGTCTGCGCGCGATGCAAACGGCGATGCTTCGGGCGGTACGCACGAGGGCGCCGTGCTCGCGCTGCTCGACACGACGGGCGCGATGGCGGCCTGGGCCACCACGGGTCCGGGGCCGTACAAGGCGTCGACGCCCGCGCTCCAGGCGCAGATCCTCTCGCCGCCCGAAGGCGGCGACCTGATCGCCTACGGCCGCTGCGTGCAGCGCGACAGCGAGCTGCTCTGGAGCGAGGTCGAGGTGGCGAGCGCCGCCGACCGGCGCGTGTTCGCGCGCGGGACGGTGATCTACCGGATCGTGACGAGCTAGGAGGTCGAGCATGGATCGGGCTCGCCTCGAAGCGATCATCCGCCGCCCCGAGGAGGAGAGCGCGCGCGACGCGTTCCCGAGCGACTTCCCGCATCCGATCGACGTGCCGGCCGCGCGCTATGCCGATCCCGACTTCGCCGCGCTCGAACGCGCGCACATCTTCGAGCAGTGCTGGCTGTTCGCAGCGCACGCGGATCAGATCCCGAGCGCGGGCGACTACCTGATGCTCGACGCGCTCGATCGGATCGGCCACCCGCTCTTTCTCGTGCGCGGCGAAGACGGCGAGGTCCGCGCGTTCTACAACAGCTGCCGGCATCGCGGCGGCCCGCTCGTGAACGAGCCGACCGGCAGCACGGGGAAGCGGCTCGTCTGCAGATACCACTCGTGGACCTACGACCTCGAGGGCCGGCTCGTCGGATACCCCGAGGCGAAGAACTTTCCGCGCGGCGCGCACTCGGATTGTCCCGCGCTCGCGCAGGTCCCGTGCGAGACCTGGGGATCGCTCGTGTTCGTGAAGCTCTCGGCAGGCGGCCCGAGCTTGCGCGAGTATCTCGAACCCGTCGCGTCCGAGCTCGACTCGCTGCTCGGCGATCAGGCGCGTGGCGTCCATTTCGTCGGGTCGAAGCAGCTCGAGGTTGCGTGCAACTGGAAGGCGCCCGGCGACGGAAACATCGAGACCTATCACGTCCCGTTCGTGCACCGGAACTCCGCGGCGCCCGCGCTCGACGAGAAGCGCACCGGACAGTGGCTGTTGCCGCGCGGCCATTCACGGATGCTGATCCGCTTCCGCAAGGAGCTTCCCGCGGAGCTCGCGCTGCCGCGCTTCTCGGGTGATACGGCGCTGGCCGAGCTCGGAATCTACTCGTTCCACGTCTTTCCGAACCTGAGCATCGTGCTCGGCGGGCCGAGCTTTGCGTTCCTGATCACGACCTTTCCGGACGGCGTCGGCCGCTGCACCTACTACGCGCATTTCCTTTCGCCACTGCCGCGCACGGACGAGACGAGCGCGACGATCGACGCCGTGATCGAGGGCAACTGGTGCGTGCTGCTCGAGGACCTCGCGAGCCAGACCGCCGCCCAGAAGTCGATGCAGTGCGGCGCGCTCGACGTGTTGAGGCTGCAGTACCAGGAACGACGCATCCGCTACGTGCACGAGGAGATCGACCGCTGGATCGGTCCGGAGCGGATCCCCGAGCGGCTGCGCGTTCCGGCGATGCTCGACGCGTACGTCGAGAAGGAATGACGATGGAGCCGTTCGTCGCGCTGATGCGCCGCTACTGCATCGACTACACGAACAGCCACGACCAGAGCGTGTGCGACGAGATCATGGAGCCCGAGTACGTCGTGCACATCTCGGGCTTCGATCTGCCGCGCGATGCTGCCTACAAGCCCGCCGTGAAGAGCGTGTTCGCGCGCTTTCCGGGCCTCCAGCTCCAGGTTCATGAGCTCGTCACCAACGGGGATCGGCTCGCGATGCGGTTCTCGGAGCACGGTGCGGCGGTCGACGCGGGCGGGCGTCTGGCGGCGTGGGGCGGCATCGGGCTCTATCGCTGGAACGGGCGCCGGCTGCTCGAGAACTTCGTCGAGCAGGACTTCATGGCGCAGGAGGAGCAGCTCGCGACGGGGCAGAGCGCGCCGCTCGAGCCCGCGCACCTCGATCCGTGGCTCGCCACGCGAGCCGAGCCCGTGAACGCGGAGGCCGAGGCGATCGTGCGCGCGTGGCTTGCCAAGGGCGACCTGCGCGACGCCGCGAGCGCCGTGATCGACGGGTCGTGGTACGCGGGAATCGCGCCGTCGCCGGTCGACGTGCAGCAGGTCGACATCGACGATCTGTTCTCGGCCGGATCGCGCGTCGCGTTTCACGTGCGTCAGGCCGGTCGCTACCGCGGAGGCCTCGCCGGAGTCGGTCCCTCGTTCGCGGGCCGCGATGCGACGCTGCGCTGTGTCGGCCTCGCGCGCGTCGAAGCGGGCGAGGTCGTGGAGGTGCGCGTGATCACCGACCGCCTCGGAGCGCGCAGCGAGCTCACGCGAGGCGCGCCGCAGGGGCGCCCATGAGCATCGACTACGACCCGTTCGAGCTAGCGTTCCGGATCGACCCGTATCCGCACTACGCGCGGCTGCGCCGGGAGAGCCCCGTGTACTGGGCCGAGCGCTCCAAGACCTGGGTGATCTCGCGACACGACGACGTGAGTCGCGTGTTGAAGGATCCCGAGATGTTCTCTTCGGACGCGATGGCGACGGTGCTGCTCGGCACCACGGCGCCGGGCAACCTCGTCACCCACGATCCGCCCACGCACACGCGCCTGCGCCGGATCGTGAATCGCGCGTTCACACCGCGCCGCGTGGAGTCGTGGCGCCCGATCGTCGAAGCGCTCGTCGACGAGGCCGTCGCCGCGATGGCCGCGGCGGGGCGCTTCGACGTGATCCGCGACCTCGCGGTTCCGGTTCCCGTGACCGTGATCGCGGAGGTGCTCGGCATCGGAGCCGAGCGGCGCACCGACTTCAAACGCTGGGCCGACGTGATCACGTCCGGCATGACCGGATCGAAGCGACACCTCGGCATGGTCGGAAGCGGCGCCGCCGCGGCCGGGATCGAGCTCGTGCAGTACATCAGCGGCGTCGTCGCGCGGCGCGCCGGGAATCCCGGCGACGACGTTCTCTCCGAGCTGATCCGCGCCCAGGATGGGGAAGCCCTGCGCCCCGAGGAGCTGCTGGGATTCGCCGGCGTGCTGACCTTCGCCGGCACCGAGACCACCACGAACCTGATCGGCAACGCGGTCCGCGTGCTGATCGATCGCCCCGACGTTCGCAAACGCGTCGCGGACGACCCGATGCTGGTCACCGCGCTGCTGGAAGAGACGCTGCGCTGGGACAGTCCCGTGCAGTACCTGTTCCGCCGCGCGGCCGAGGACGTCGCGATCGCGGGCGGCCGAATCCCCCGCGACGGCATCGTGACGGTGCTGCTCGGCTCCGCCAATCGCGACGAAGCGCATTGGGGACCTCGTGCGGCCGAGTTCGACCTCGACCGGGACACGAGTGCTCACCTGGGCTTCGGCGTCGGCGTGCACTTCTGCCTCGGTGCCGCACTCGCGCGCATGGAAGCCGAGTGCGCAGTGACGCGCCTGCTGCCGCTGCTCGAAAAGTCGCGGTCGACGGGCGGTGAGGTGGCTCCGATCGACTCGGTGCAGTTCCGCGGCGTTCGAAGTCTCGAGTTCGAGCTCGCCTGACGGCGAATCCCGGATCTCAAGTCGTCGCGAGCCGCGTCAAGAGCGCATCGAGATCGCGCTCGACCACGGGGTCCTGACCACCGCTCGCGAGGAACGCGGCCATGCGCGAGCGCGCTTCGGGGTGCGCGAGCGTGCGGTTGAACAGATGGGCCTCTTCGAGCAGGCCCTCGCGCACCGTGGTGTCGGCCGAGTCGACCGCGCGCTTGGCGAGCGCGATGGCCTCGCGCGGGAACGACGCGATGCGCCGCGCGAGCGCGGTGACGAACGGGCGCAGCTCGTCGGCGGGAAGCGCGCGGTTGATCCAGCCGTAGCGCGCGGCGAGCTCGGCATCGAAGTCCTCGCAGCCCAGAACCGCCTCGAGCGCGCGCCCGCGGCCTAGCAGGCGCGGCAGCCGCTGCGTACCGCTGCCGCCCGGCAGGATTCCGAGAGCGACCTCGGGTTGCGAGAGCACGCAGCGCCCGATCGCGCCGAAGCGCATGTCGAGCGAGAGCAGGAACTCGCTGCCGCCGCCGCGCGCGCGCCCCTCGATCGCGCCGATCGTCGCGCACGGCAGCGTGCGGTAGCGCTCGACGATCTGGTGGAAGAACGAGAGCTCGTCCGATTTCGGGGGCACCGCGGTCGGCAAGCGCTGGATCAGCGCCACGTCCGCGTGCGCGATGAAGTAGTCGGGATTCGCGCTCCAGAACACCGCCGCGCGCGTCTCGGTATCGGCCTCGAGCTCGCGCCCGAGCCGTTCGAGATCCGTCATGAGCGCGAGGTCGAGCAGATTCATGGGCGGGTGGTCGAGCGTCACCGTGGTGACGCCGCGCTCCCGGGCGATCGCGAGGGTCGTGTAATCCGAGCCGTTCACGGCTCCGTTCTATCACCGGAGGGGCCCTCGGGGCCACCGGAAGCGCAGCCGGGTCCCGGCAGGGGCCTTTCCGCTACGAGTTGGGAGCCCATCCTGCTTCCCGGTTTCAGAGGATCTGCCGACCGGCCGATGAGCCCGGCATGATGCTGTGCAAGTCCTGCAACACGCGATTCGAGGACGGCAAGACGGCCTGTCCGAGCTGCGGGCGCCGCATCTTCGTGAGCCTGAAGGAGGCCCCGACCCCGAAGCCCGAGTCCGAGCCGATCTCGCTCGCGGCAGCGGTCTCCGCCGCGGCGGAAGCCGAGCTTCCCGCGAATCCGAACGAGCTGTCGGCGGGCGAGCTCGATCTCGGCGAGGTGGACGTGCTCGCGGAGGCAGCGCTGCCCGAGGCGGTCGAGGAGCTCAAGCGCGAGGTGCCGGCGAAGCCGCGCGCGCGCGTGCGCCGGCTCGAGCACGAGCCCGGTCCGGCGGTGTTCCATCTCTCCGCGGCACAGGTGCGCACGCTCGTGAAGGAGCAGCCCGCTCTGCTCGAGCCCGAGCTCTCGATCTACCGCGATCCGAAGTCGGGCGTGATCGGCGTCGATCTGCGCACGCCGGTCGGCATGATCGACCTGCTCGCGCGCGACCGCGAGGGCGCGTTCGTGGTGGTGTCGGTGCCCGACCCGCGCGATGTCGACAGCCTGATGCCCGAGATGCTCGCGCGGATCGGCTACGTGCGGAAGCACTACGCGATCGACAAGCGGCCCGTGCGCGGGATCGTCGTGATCGAGGCGATTCCCGAAGAGCTCGCATACGCGGCGGCCGGCGTCGCGCAGACGATCGCGTTCTGCGCCTACCGCGTCGCGCTGACTTTCCACGCGCTGGTGCTCTGACTTCGCAGGCGGATGATCCGCCCTACCGCGCGGCGGTCTGGCGCGTGCGATAGCGGTCGAGGTTGCGCCGGATGTCGGCGAGCTGCGCCGGGTCGTGCTCGCGCTCGGCGAGCTCCGCGGCGCGCGACGCGGTGCGCACGGCATCGTCGAAGCGGCCTCCAGCCGCGTACGCGGCCGCGAGCGTGTCGAGGTGATGGGGGTTCTCCTCGACCTTCGCGAGCTGCTCGGCGGCAGCGGTGGCCACCTCGGCGTTGCGCACCGAGGGATCGGCGGACGTCGCGAGCAGCCAGGCGAGATCGTTCGCGATTGCGGAAGAGCCCGGCCGCATCTGGAGCGCGGCGTGATAGTGCTCGGCTGCGTTCGCATCGTCGCCGCGCTCGAGCGCCAGTCTTGCGAGGTGCACATGAACGCGGTCCAGCCGAGGCGTCTTCTTTTCGACCGCCGACTCGAATGCGATGCGCGCCTCGTCGGACCGCCCGCGCGCCAGGAGCACTTCTCCGAGCAGCGCATAGGTCTTGCCATCCGCGCGCAGCGCGAGCAGGCGCTCGACATGGGCGGCCGCGCGCGCGAACTCTCCGCGCGCGTTCAGGCGTTCCACGAGCTGGTCGAGCAGCTGCGGCTCGTCGGCGCCGAGCCAGCGCGTGAGCGCGAGGCCGCTCTCGGCGCGGTCGAGGTCGCCCCGCGCGATCGCCGAGGGTACGTACAGGTGGGAGGTCGCGAAGCCGAGCGCCCCGACGGCGAGGCCGAGGCCCGCGGTGCCCCAGATCGCGGGGCGCAGCCAGCGCGAGCGCGGCGCCGTCTCGCCCTCCGCCTCGGGCGCGCTGCGGATCAGCACGCTCGCGATGCGCGTGTTGCGCAGCTTCCAGATCGCGCCGTCGAGCACGAAATGGTGCAGGTTCACGAAGGTCGCGATCACCGCGAACATGCCTCCGGCGCGCCCAGGCCCGCTCACGAACCCGCTCGGGTCGATCAGCACCGCGGGCAGCACCCAGATCGCGATCCCCGACGCCGCGGCCTTCGCCCAGTAGGTGGCATAGCCATTCCAGTGTCCCGACGCGCGCGCGTAGTAGGTGGTGATCCAGAGATACTGGAGCCCGTGCCCGACGAAGATCATCATCGCGTATTCCGCGATCTGGTCCTGCGCGTCGAGCGGCTCGAGCCCGGTGTGCCAGTGCCAGTAGTGCACGGAGAAGGGCAGCGAGAACCAGAGCGCCTGGGTCAAGAGCAGCGCGAACGAGGGTCCGAGGTCGCGCCAGCGCGCGGCGCGGCGCAAGAGAACCGCGCTCGCGCCGATGCTCACGAGGCACCCGGCGCCGAGGATCGGCAGCACCACGTCTCCGACCCGGCGCGAGATGCCGAGCGGCAGGAACGTGACCGCCTCGCTCGAGTACGAGAGCGGGCTGTACGCGATGCCCACCTCGAGGTGCATGACCAACGCCGTGAGCAGGAACGAGAGGATGAACGCCGCGTAGAGCCAGCGCTTCGCGAGCGGTGTCACCTCGACGCCCCGGCGGCGCAGGAACATCACCGCGATGCCGTAGTTCTGGCCCGTGTAATGCCACGGACTCCAGGTGAGGTAGAGCGTGAACAGCACCGACGCGAGCAGTGGGCTCCGCAGTGCGACGAAGAACAGCGCGACCAGAGCGGCCGTGGCCCAGAGCGCGAACACCGCGTACGCCTGGCGGTCGCGCCGCTGGTCGTAGACGCGCACGAGGGTGCCGCCGTAGTGGGGCGAGCTCAGCAGGAAGATCAACATCGGCAGCACGAACGCGGGCGTTGCGCCGCGAATCGCCGTGCCTGCGAAGGAATACGCCAAGAACGCAAGCGCGTAGAGCACGCCGCAGCCGAACAGGAGATCCGGGAGCGGGCCGAACAGCCAACGGTCGGGTCGCGTCGGGCCGGCGGTGCTCATGAGTGCGCGAGTATACCCCCGCAGGCACCGAGGAATGGCGCAGTCGGGGTCAGCGGCCCTTCCAGACCGGCGTGCGCTTCTCGGCGAATGCGCGCGTCGCTTCGGCCGCGTCTTCGGTGCGCCGCAGCGGGCGGCCGAGCTCCTCCTGTCGCGCGTAGGCCTCCGCGAGCGAGCGGTGCAGGAGCTCGCGCACGCCCTCGCGGGTCGCGCGCACCGCGAGCGGCGCGTTGGCCGCGATCGCGTCGGCCGTGGCGAACGCGGTGTCGAGCAATGCGTCCGCGGGGACGACCCGGTTGATCAGGCCGATCTCGGCGGCGCGCTGTGCATCGATCGGACGCGCGGAGAGCAAGAGCTCGTTGGCATGAACCCAGCCGATCTGGCGCGCGAGCATCACCGTCGCGTGTCCGGTCGGATAGAGCCCGCGCGCGACCTCCTCGAGCGCAAAGGTCGCGTGGGGCGCGGCGTAGCGGATCTCGGCCGCGAGCAGGATGTCGCAGCCGAGCGCTCGCGCATGGCCGTTCACGGCGCACACGAGCGGTGTCTTCAGGTCGAAGCTGGCCAGTCCTGCGGTGCCGATCGCGCGCAGCCCTTCGAAGTCGGACGGATCGATCTGCTCGCCGCGCGCGAGCCGCTGCGAGGCGACGATCGTCGTGCGCATGTCCATGCCACTGCAGAACACGCGATCGCCCGCGCCGGTCAGCACCGCGCAGCGGATCTCGTCGTCACCCGCGATCCGCTCCCAGGCCGCGGCGAGCTCGCGCAGAGTCGGCGGATCGAGCGCATTCGCGCGCTCGGGGCGGTCGATCGTCACGAGCGCCACGTGGGGGTGTTCGGGGAGCAGCTCGAATCGCGCGGACACGAGGCGAGCATTCTGCCATATTGAGCCCCCCGACCGGAGGCGCCGATGGATTTCGCATGGGAGCCCGAACATCGCGCGTTCCTCGCCGATCTGCGCGCGTTCATCCGCGAGTGGCGCACGCCCGAGCTGCTCGCCGAATACCTCGCGACCTACGGCGCAGGAGGCCCTGAGCTTTCGCGCTTCCGCACGGCGCTCGAGGCGAAGGGCTGGGCACGCATGTGCTGGCCCGTGGAGCAGGGCGGGCAGGGTCGCAACCTGCTCTATCAGTTCCTGTTCGTCGAAGAGATGGAGTATTGGGGGATGCCGTACGGCAATCTCACCTACACCTCGGTCGGGCCGTCGATCCAGCACTTCGGCAGCGATGAGCAGAAGCGCCGCTGGCTGCCGGGCATCTGGAGCGGCGAGTACACGTTCGCGATCGGCTACAGCGAGCCGAACGCCGGCACCGATCTCGCTTCGCTGCGCACGCGCGCGGTGCGGGTCGGCGACGAGTGGGTGATCAACGGCCAGAAGATCTGGACGTCGCTCGCCGACGTCGCGACTCACATCTGGCTCGCCGTGCGCACCGACCCCGATCTGCCCAAGCACCAGGGCATCTCCGTGCTCGTGGTGCCCACCGACGTGCAGGGGCTCACGATCCGTCCGCTGCACGCGATGTACGGCGGCCACACCTGCGAGACGTTCTACGACGACGTGCGCGTGCCGCACGAGAATCTGGTCGGCGGTCTGAACCGCGGCTGGGGCATCGTGATGCACGCGCTCAATCACGAGCGCGTCGGACTCGCGGCCACGGGTGGGCTCGCACGCCTGTTCGATCAGCTCGTCGCCCATCTCGCGGAGGCGCAGCCCGAGAAGCTGCGCGACCCCGTGGTGCGCCGTCGGCTCGCCGAGCTCGCACTCGATCTGCACGAGCACCGCGCGCTCGCGCTGCGCAACGCGTGGATCATCTCGAAGGGCGGCACACCGATCGCCGAGGCGTCGATGGCGAAGGTCTCCGGCACGGAGCTGCGCACGCGGATCGCCAACACCGCGATGGACCTGCTCGGCCGCTACGGCGCGCTCTCGAAGGAGAGTGGCGACCTCGCGCCTGCCCAGGGGCGCATGGAGTGGGCGTTCCGCATCTCGCCGATCTTCCGCTTCGGCGGCGGCACGAACGAAGTGATGCGCGACATCATCGCGGGTGCCGGCCTGGGGTTGCCGCGATGAACCTCGATTTCGATCCGACGCAGGAGCTGCTGCGCGACACGGTGCGCGAATTCCTGCGCTCAGAAGTTCCGCTCGACCGGATTCGCGAGCTCGAGCGCGAGCAGCGCTGGGACGAGACGCTCTGGAAGGCGCTCTGTGCCCAGGGCTGGCTCGCCCTGCCGTTCGCCGAGGTGCGCGGCGGGGGAGGCGGCTCGCTCGTCGACGCGGGCGTGCTCGTGGAGGAGCTCGCGCGTCGCGCCGCGATCGTTCCGCTCGTGGAAGCGCTCGCGTGCGGCATCGCGCTCGAGCGTCTTGCGCCCGGACCGGAGGCTGACGCGCTCGTCGCGGGGCTGCTCTCGGGCTCGGTCGTTCCCGTGCCGGCTCTGCTCGAGGCCAGTGACGACTTCGCGCACGTCGCACTCGAGCTCGCGGGGGGTCGCGTGCGCGGCGAGAAGCACTTCGTCGACTATGGTCAGTTCGCGACCCATCACCTGGTGGCTGTGCGCGACGGCGGCGAGCTCGCGCTGTGTCTCGTCGACGCGCGCGCGCCCGAGGTCTCGGCGAGCGCACTGCGGACGATCGGCCGCACGCCGAGTGCGGCGGTGCGCTACGAAGGCGCGCGTGCAGAACGCGTCGCGGGACCCGCGGCCGCCGCCGCGCTCGTTCAGATCGGTCGCGCGTTCGCGGCGCTGCAGTGCGTCGGATCGGCGGCGCAAGCACTCGATCTCACGGTCGCGTACGCGTCTGTGCGCGAAGCGTTCGGGCGCCCGATCGGAAGCTTCCAGGCAGTCAAGCATCACGCTGCGAACATGGCGACCAAGGTCGCGGCGAGCCGGCACCTCGTGTTCGAGGCGCTCGGTGCGCTCGATCGCGGCGATGCCTCCACGACGCGGGTGGCGTTCGCGAAGGCCTCGGCATCGCGCATGGTGCCCGAGGTGACGATGCTCGCCCATCAGATCCACGGCGGGAACGGGATCATCGAGGAGAACGACCTCTACTTCTTCACGCTGCGCGGCAAGGAGCGCTCGCTCGCGTGGGGCAGCGTCGACGAGTGCCTGGCCGAGATCGCCGCCGCCGTGCACGAGCCGGTCGATTGGCTCGGCTAGCCGGCCGAGTCAACGCGTTCCTCTGGCTCGCGTGCGCGCTCGCCTGCGCGGGCGCGCCGCACATCGAGGTGGAGGAGACGAGCGGTCCGACGCCGTGGACGCGCCTCGACGCGGCCGACGATCCGCGCGCGTTCACGTTCGCGGTCGTCTCCGACCGCACGAGCGCACACCGCGCGGGCGTCTTCGAGCGCGCGGTCGACGCACTCAATCTGCTGTCGCCCGCATTCGTCGTCAGCGTGGGCGACCTGATCGAAGGAGACACGCAGGACGTGGCCGAGCTCGACGCGATGTGGAGCGAATTCGAGGCGATCATCGCGCGGCTGCGGATGCCGTTCTTCCGCGTTGCGGGCAATCACGACTACTCGAATCCGGTGATGGCGCGCGACTGGGTGCGCCGCTTCGGTCCGTCCTACTACTCCTTCGTCTACGAGGACGTGCTGTTCCTCGCGCTCAACAGCGAGCTGTTCTCGAGCTATGCGAACCCCGGACACGCGGTCGAGGGCGGCGAACCCCAGGACGCGCAGATGCGTTTCATCGAGCGCGTGCTCGCGAAGCACCGAGACGCGCGCTGGACGGTGGTTCTGCTCCACCAGCCGTTCTGGGACACGCCCGGCGAGCACGCCGATTGGGATCGCGTCGAGGCGTGGCTCGGCGACCGCCCCTACACCGTGCTCGCGGGTCATTTCCACCGCTACACACATCAGATCCGGCACGGCCGCGAGTACATCACGCTCGGCACCACGGGCGGCGGGAGCCAGCTGCGCGGGATCGACCGCGGCGAGTTCGACCACGTGATGCTCATGACGATCGCCGACGCGGGTCCCGTGATCGCAAATCTCCTGCTCGACGGCATCCACGGCGCCGACGTGTACACGGCACAGATGCGAAACCTGATGGGCGCGCTCGATCGCGCGGTCACCACCGAGCCGCAGAGCGTCGTGAGCGAGCGCTTCTCGTCCGGGGAGCAGCGCTACTCGCTGCGCAACGATGCCGATCGACCGATCACGGTACGCGGCCACTTCCCGGCCGGCGCGCATTTCAGCGTCTCGCCGAGCGAGGTCCTTCGCACTCTCGCGCCCGGAGCCTCCGATTCGGTGGTGGTGGAATTGCGCGCGGCGGCGCCGGTCGCCGTGGCGAGGCTCGTGCCGAGCCTCGCGCACTGGACGGTCGAGGCGCAGGGCGACGAGCATCTGATGCGCGCCGAGAGCACGGGCTGGGTGATTCCCGAGCGCCTGTTCTCGGTGCGCGCGGCCGCGCCCGTGGCCGTAGATGCCGACCTGCGCGAATGGGCGCCCCTGCGCTTCGCGCTGGACCGGTGGCCTCTACCCGAGGGCGGCACGGCCTCTGCGTCGCTCTCCTTCGACGTGCGCCGCGATCCGGACTTCCTCTACTTCGCGTTCGAGGTGCGCGATCCCACTCCGGGCTCCTCGAGCGAGCGCGTCGCGCAGGAGCAGGATGGGATCACCGTCGAGCTCGATGCGCGCCCCGATCCCGCGCGATCCGAGAACCAGGGCGTGCTGTCGGCGATCGCGGACGGCACGCTCCGCAACCTGCTCGTCGAGACGCTCACCGAAGTCGAGCCGTTGCCGGATCCGATGCTCGCCTCGCTGCTCGGGCCGCCGCCGGATGGCATGCGCCGCGCGCTGCGCCGGCGCGAGGGGGGGTACACCGCCGAGCTCGCGATTCCGCGCGCGTTTCTCGACGAGCGCGCGGGCGGCGACTGGCAGCGCTTCCGGCTCAACGTCGTGTTGCAGGACTACGGACCCGACGGCACGGGACGCAGCTACGAGTGGCGACCGTCGCGCTTCGGCGTGCCGAGCGTCACGATCCGCGGCGCGGGGACGTTCGTGAAGATGTAGCTGCACGCGAGCTACGGATCGAGGATCAGCTCGCTGCCCGTCCAGTGCATCACGCGATCCTCCGCGCGCACGCGGCTCCATTCGAAGGCGTCGAGCAACTCGCGCGGTGTCACGGGCTCGGCCGACGCGCGCAGCCCCGCCGCGCGCGCGAGCACGCCGCACAGCGCGGGGGCGCCGTAGACCTCGCGCAGCGCGGCGAAGCCGACCGCGCCGTGCAGCTTGGCGAGCTTGGCGCCGCGCTGCTCGAGCAGCAGTAGGTGGTGCCGGTAGCTCGGCGTCGCGATTCCGAGCAGCCGCTGCAGCGCGACCTGGGTGGCCGTCGTGGCGGCGAGATCGCGCCCGCGCACGACGCGCGTCACGCCTTCTGCGGCGTCGTCGACGACGCCCGCGAGGTGATAGGCGATCGCCTCGTCGCGGCGCCGCACGACCGGATCGCCCGGCTCGCGGCCCGGATCGCCGGAAAGGTCGATGCCGCTCCCGTCCTCGATTTCGATCCGGCCTTCGGGAAGGCGCACACGCAGCGGCTCGCGCGTCGCGCGCCAGCCCGCGAGCGGCAGCGGGCGGTTCCGGCACGTGCCGGGGTAGGCGAACCCGCCTTCTGGGAGCGGCCGTTGCGCGCTCGCGCGCAGATCGCTGCGCGAGCATGCGCAGGGGTAGAGGAGCCCGCGCTCCGCGAGCCGATCGAGCGCGGCCGCATGGTCCGCGGCGCGCGCACTCTGCACCGCGACCGCGTCCCAATCGAGCCCGAGCCACTCGAGCGCGTGGACCATGTCGCGGCTCCATTCGGGGCGGCACCGCTCGGGATCGAGGTCCTCCAGGCGCAGAACGAGCCTGGCGCCGCAGCGCCGCGCGTCGAGCCAGCACAGGAGCGCCGCGAGCAGCGTCCCGGGGTGGGCGGGCCCGGTGGTGGACGGGGCGAAGCGCGAGACCTGCACGCGCACGGGGTAGCAAGCCCGGACCGCGGTGGCCTCGCCTAAGGGGTCCCTCTGGGGGCGTCCCCAGCCGCTGCGTTACCCTCCGCCACCAATTGAGCACTCATCGAGTGCGGGGCTTCAGCCGAAGCAGGAACCGGGAACAAACCAGGTAGCGGGTTGGGCCGACCCTCACGGCGCAATCAGCGGGGTCACGGAACGGATCCATGGGTGAGATTGCCGACGCGCTGCGCCGCGCGCGAAAACAGGGCCCGGTCGCGCCTCCGGCGCCTGCCGAGCCCGGGCTGCGCGGCCTCCCCTCTGTTCCTTCGCTGGCCAAGCCGGCTCCGTCCCCACAAGCTGCTCCGGCAACGGATGCCAGGCCCGGGTTGTCCGTCAGCTCGGTCGAGCCTCAGAACGGGGCCGTCATCCTCGCGGACGGCCCCAACGCAGAAGCGTGTCGGCACCTCGCCTTGCGCCTGCGCGGTGTCATGGACGAGCGGCGCGCGCGCAGCGTCGCGATCGTTTCGGCCGAGCGCGGAGACGGCAAGACCACGGTCGCCTGCGACGTCGCGATCGCACTCGCCACGCTGTCGCGCGAGCGCGAGGTTGCGCTCGTCGACCTCGATCTGCGCAAGCCTTCGATCGTGAAATACCTCTCGGTGCCCCACCAGGCCGGAGTCGAAGAGGTGCTGCTCGGTCGCAGCTCACTCGAGGCAGTGCGCGTCTCGGTGGAACTGCCCCCGATCGACGTCTTCCCGGTCGTGACGCCGCAGGACGCGGCCCACGAGCTGCTCACGCTGCCCGCGATGGCTGCGCTGATCGCCGATCTCGAGCGCCGCTATTCGACCGTGATCATCGACACGCCGCCCGCACCGCTGGTCCCCGACGCGACGCTGATCCTGCGCCACGTCGCCGCCTGCGCGCCCGTGGTACGGGCCGGGAAGACGCGCGCGCGATCGCTCAAGCGCCTGCTCGAGTGTCTGCCGCGCGAGAAGCTCGTCGGCTGGATCCTCAACTGTGAGCGCGCGCCGCGCTTCGGCTACCAGGACTACTACTACGAAAGCGACGAACCCAAGTCTTCCTCGCGCTGGTCGATGCGAGGGGAAGGCCGATGAGCGCGGACCAGGGACACTGGGACGGCGCAGGCGACGAGGGAGAGGGCGGCGGACTTCCGGAGTTCCTGCTCGATCCGATCGGGGTGTTCTGGCGGCGCTGGCTCCCGATGGCGCTCTGCCTCGCCGTGGGCCTGATCGTGACGATCGTCGCGGTGATCCTGTGGAAGCCGGTCTTCCTCGCGAAGTCGACGATCCTGATCACGAGCCAGCAGATCCCGAAGGACTTCGTGCGCTCGACCGTGGAAGAGGACAGCCTCTCGAACATCAGCGCGATGATCGGCGAGGTGTTGTCGGCCGAGAACCTCTCGAACGTGATCGACCGCCACAATCTCTTTCCGAAGATCGCCGGCGAAGCCGCCCGGATCGACCTCGTGAACCAGATGCGCTCCAGGATCTCCGCCGCCCCGCAGATCCGGCCCGGCGAACGCACCCAGTCGATCGTGTACGAGATCGGCTACGAGTCGGGGAACCCGCAGGAAGCGGCGATCGTGACGAACGCGCTCGCGGCGCTGTTCATCGAGGCCAGCGTCGAGCGCCGCAACACCCAGGCCCGTCGCACGACGGTGTTCCTGCGCAACGCGCTCGATCGCACCGAGAAGGAGCTCCGCGAGCAGTCGGGTCGGGTGACCGCGTTTCGCCAGGAGCACCGCGGCGAGCTGCCCGACGAGCAGGAGACGAGCCTGCGCCGGCTCGAGCTGCTGGCCGGTCAGCGCGAGTCGCTCGCCCAGCAGATCACGGCGAAGGAAGACCGCCTGATCTCGATCTCTTCGCACGGCAGCGAGGCGTCGGAGAGCGAGGTGATGATCAGCGACCTGCGCCGGCAGCTGGCGCGCGAGACCGCAATCCACACCGATTCGCATCCCAACGTGATCGCGCTGCGCGAACGCCTCGCTCGCCTCGAGGAGGCGAACCGGAACGCACCGCTTTCGGACAGCACGTCGCGCATGATCAAGGACGAGCGCCGCGAGGTGGCGCGCCTGCGCGAGCAGCGCGACCGCATCGAAGCCGAGCTCGCGGAGCTCAACAATCGTGTCGACCGGATCCCGCGGATCGCCGAGGAGCTTGCAGCACTTCAGCAGAAGGAGACCGTGCTGCGCGACGACTACACACTCGCGATGCGCAAGGTGGAGCAGGCGGAGCTCGCCGAGAACCTCGAATCGGCGCGCCAGGGCGGGCAGGTGTCGATCCTCGATCCGGCCGCGATTCCGACCTCGCCCAAGCTGGCTCGCTCGATGGTGCTGCTCATGGGTCTGGCCGCGAGCCTGGGACTCGCGGTCGGAGTGGCGGGGCTGCTCGAGCTGATCGATCCGGTCGTGATCGGCGCGCGCCACGTCGCGAAGTTCAGCGATCGGCCGATCCTCGGCACGGTTCCGCTGGTCGTCTCGAACTAGCGCGAGCTAGTTCGCGAGGCGGGCTTCGCCCGCCTGCGGTCTACTCGGGCAACTCTCGAGTCTGACGACTCTCGAGTCGCGCCCTCCTAGTTCGAGATATAGGGGCGCAGGCGCGCCCCGACCGCGGTGGCGGCGCTCACGGGCAGGCGCGTCCAGACCTGCGCGAGCCGCTGCAAGAGCGATCCGGGGCCCGCCGACGATTCGGACAGCGGCACACCGTCGCGGTCGAGCCGAACCCAGGCCAGCTCTCGCTCGACCGCTCCCCAGCCCAGCTTGAAGCGATGCGTGCCGCTGTCGCGCGGCGAGCGCCCGAAGTCGAACCAGCGCGCGCCGCGCGCGATCGCCCAGCGGATCGCCTCCCAGTAGATCAGGTTGTTGGGGCAGCGCGCGCGCTCGGCGCGCAACGTCGAGGCCCACGGCACGGTCACGGTTCCTGCGTAGTCGATCGCGACGAGCCCACCCACGGACCGGTCGCCCAGCATCGCGAGGTGGATGCTCAGGCGATCACCGAACACGCTGGCCGCGACGTCGTAGAAGCGCCGGGCGTGAGCGGGTGACCCGAGGTCGCGCATGTTGACGGCGAACGGCGCGAAGAAATCGGCCACGCGCTCGCGCGCCGATCCCGAAGGCCCGGGCGCGAGTCCCGACTGCGACGCCTTGCGCGTCTGGTTGCGCACCTTCGATCCGAGCGCCTTCCACTGCGCCTGCTCTTCCGAGTCGAGCTGCAGCACGAGGTCGACGCGATGCTGCTCGGGCGCGAAGGGCACCTCGCGCAGCGGAACGAGCTGCCGCAGCTCGATCGCGTTTGCACCGAGCTCGCGCGCGAGCTCGCGAGCCCCGCCGAGCAGGACGCGCTCCGCAGCTGCGTCCACGGCCAGCACGCCGCCCGTGTCGAGGAAGGGCAGCGACACGAGCTCGCGGCGGCCGCGCAGGGTTCGGAAGCATACGAGCGGGAGCACCCCCGCGAGCGTGCCGCTCGCGTCGCGCACGGCGAGATAGTGCGGCGAGAGCCGGTAGGCCTCACGCAGGATGAGCGCCCAGGCGGCCGCGTGCCCGAGGGCTCCGCCCGGCGTCGCCGCGACGAACGCGTCCCATTCCGCGCCGGGTTCGTCGACCTGCTCGAGCTGCATGTGGCTCCGCCGGAGGTTAGCCGGAGTGGGGTTCTGCCGATGCATCCCGCAGAAGGACGGCGTAGCTTGGCGCGGGCCGGCAGAACGAGGGTGGAAGAGTCTTGCTGAACGCCTTCTCGGTCGATCTGGAGGAATACTTCCAGGTCGCGAACTTCGACCGCGTCATCGAGCGCGCGCGCTGGCCCGAGTTTCCCCAGCGCGCCGAGGCGCAGACCCACCGACTACTCGATCTTTGCGATCGCACGCGAACGCGCGCGACCTTCTTCGTGCTGGGCTGGGTGGCCGAGCGGCAGCCGCAGCTCCTGCGCGAGATCGCGGCCCGCGGGCACGAGATCGCCTGTCACGGCTACGGCCACGAGCTTTTGTACGAGATCGGCCCCGAGCGATTCCGCGAGGACCTGAAGCGCGCGCGCGCGGTGATCGAGGATGCGGTGGGCGCGCAGGTCGAGGGCTATCGCGCCCCGAGCTTCTCGATCACCGACCGCTCGCTATGGGCCCTGGAGATCCTCGCCGAGCAGGGCTTCCGTTTCGACTCGTCGATCTTCCCGGTTCGCCATCACCGCTATGGGATCCCGGACTTCCCGCGCGAGCCGGTGCGCCTGTCGCTGCCCTCGGGCAAGCAGATCGTCGAGTTCCCGCTCACGACACTGGCCTGGGGACCGCTGCGCTTCCCCGTGGCGGGCGGCGGCTATCTGCGTCTGCTCCCGTTCGCGCTGCTGCGCTGGGGAATCGGGCGACTCGTCGCGGCCGGGCGACCGACCGTGCTCTACGTGCACAACTGGGAGATCGACGCGGAGCAGCCGCGCCAGCCGGTTTCCGCGCTCGTGCGCTGGAACCACTATCACAACCTCGAGCGCGTCGAAGGGCGCCTGCAGATCCTGCTCGAGCGCGCGCGTTATGCGCCGCTGCGGGACGTGATCGGCGCGCTCGAAGCGAGCGCGCGGCTCGCGACCACCCCGTTGAGCGCGCCAGCGTGATCCTCGCGCGCTGGCTCGCGCTGTTCGCGGGCTTCTCGCCGGTCCTGTTCGAGTTCGCGCGCTTCGAGGCCTGGTATGCGCCTCCGAGCACGCTCGTCGCGCCGGTGCTGATCGCGGTCTGCCTGTGGAAGGGGCCTCGGACCGCGGATCCGCCGCGGCGCGCCGGCATCGCGCTGATCGGCGCGGGATTGCTGCTCGAGCTGATCGGGATCGCCCTGCGCACCTGGACGCTCGCGTGGCTCGGCTTCCCGGTCGCCGTGCTCGGGATGGCGCTCTGGCTGGGCTACCCGTCGTGGCGCGTCGCGGTGCTGGCCTTCGGCCTGATTGCGATTCCCGAGAGCCTTCGCGCGGCCTTCTCGCCCGGTCCGGAGAGCACCCTGTTGGCCGGCGCTTGCGCGCTCTGGCGCGCGGCCGGGGTGCCGTTCTCGTGCACCGGTCCCGTCGCGCGGATCGGAGGTCGGCACCTCGAGCTGATTGCCGACGACGTAGGCGTGATGCTCGCGGTGTTGCTCGCGCAGCTCGGCTGGTTTCTCGCGCTGCGCGAAGGGGCGAGCCTGCAGCGCGCGGTGTACCGGGCACTCGCGTTCGCGGCATCGGCTCTCGTGATCCAGCCCCTCGCGATCGTTCTTGCGCTGGGACTCCTGGCGGTGGGCTCCGAGGAGATGGCGCGCGTCTGGCTCTCGTTCGGGCTGTGGCTCGGCTGTGCCCTCGGCGTGGTCCTCTGGAGCTGGCGAAGAAGGCCCGCCTGACCCACCCCCCCGCATTCCCTCGGGAATCGTCACCAAGGGGGCTCGAGGCAGCACTACCTTCAGAGGCACAGGACCGCCCGGTGATCACCTTCCTGCTCCGATGCACTCGCAGATGCTGGCTCGCGGCCGTTCCGTTCGCGTTGGCGGTGCTGCTGCCGGCTCATGCGCGGGCACAGACCTTCATCGAGCCCGGCTTCACGGCCCAGACCGTCGTCACGCTGCCCGCGTTTCAGGTCGTCGGCATGACGTGGGCGGACGACGGCGCGATGTTCATCTGGCAGAAGAACGGCATCGTCCGCATCTACCGCAACGGCGCACTGCTCCCGACTCCGTTCATCGACATCAGCGCACGGGTCAATACCTGGATCGACCGCGGCCTGCTGGGCCTGGCGCTCGATCCCGACTTCGCCGCGAATGGCTACGTCTACCTCGCCTACGTCCACGAAGCGGGCGGCGATCCGGAGGACACGCGCCCCAAGATCTCCCGGGTCACGCGCGTGACCGCGAATCCCGCGAATCACGATGTCGCGCTGCCCGGCAGCGAAGTGATCGTGCTCGACGACCTGCCCGTCGACCAGGCGGGTCACAGCGCAGGAACGCTGCGCTTCGCACCCGACGGAACGCTCGTGCTCAGCAACGGCGACGGCGGAAGTGCCGCGGTCGCCGCTTCGGAGGCGTTGGGAGCCCTCGACATCGATTCGGTGCGCGGGAAGATCCTGCGCTTCAACCCCGACGGCACCGCCCCCGCGCCGCCGCAGATCACCAATCCCTTCTACGACGGAACGGACTCGGTTCGCTCCAAGGTCGTGGCGCTCGGGCTCCGCAACCCTTTCCGTTACGACTTCCATCCGATCACGGGTGAGATCTACGCGTGCGACGTCGGATGGAACGAGTACGAGGAATTGGACCGCATCCTGCCCGGCGGGAACTACGGCTGGCCCTGTTACGAGGGCCCCGTGGAGATGGCCAACTACCAGAACCTCTATCCCGAGGTCTGTGGCTTGCTGGAGCCGAACGACCTCGTCGCGCCGCTCTACACCTACGACCACACACAGGGATCTGCGATCGTCGGAGGCGCCTTCTACACGGGCGGCGTCTATCCGGCCGAATTCGTGAACAACTTCTTCTTCGCCGACTACGAGGGCGGGTGGATGCGCCGCGTGGTGCTCGCGCCGGACGGCAACATCGACCAGAACCTGCTCTTCGCGACCAACGTCGGCGTACCCGTGTCGACGGAGGTGGGTCCCGACGGGCGGCTCTACTACGCAGACTTCGTCTCGGGGCAGATCCGCCGGATCGTGTACAACGGTCCCGTCGCGGTGGCCTCGGCCACGCCGACCTCGGGTTATGCACCGCTGCAGGTGAGCTTCTCGAGCGTGGGGTCGAGCGGCGTTTCGCCGAGCTACTTCTGGGACTTCGGCGACGGCAGCACTTCCACCGCAGCCAGCCCGACCCACACCTACTCGACCGGTCCCGTGCAGACCTACACCGCGGAGCTCACTGTGCAGAGCGGGACGCAGTCCGCTCTGGCGTCCGTCGATGTGACCGTGGGGAGTAGGCCGCCGACGCCGTCGATCCAGGCCCC
The DNA here is from genome assembly GCA_963832165.1 of uncultured delta proteobacterium. Lineage (GTDB taxonomy): Bacteria > Myxococcota_A > UBA9160 > UBA9160 > SMWR01 > JAHEJV01. Next base: position 386,802 of record CAWHTE010000001.1, read on the forward strand.
CGCGAACGGCGTCGGCGTGAAGCCCGGCGTGATCGTGAACTTCTCGGGGACGGCGACCGATCCCGACCAGGCGCTTCTCCCGAGCGCGCTCGAGTGGCAGGTGCTCTTGCATCACAACACGCACGTCCATGCATTCGTGGGAGCCACGGGCTATTCGGGCAGCTTCGCGGCGGAGTACCACGGCGTCGGCACCTACTCCTACGAGCTGATCCTCACGGCGACCGACTCGAGCGGACTCTCGGCGAGCACGAGCATCCAGGTTCCGGTTCTGCCCGACGGCACGCCGCCTACCGTGCCCGCGAACCTCAAGGCCGTCGCGGCGAGCGCGTACGCCGTCGGCCTGAATTGGCTTTCCGCGAGCGACGACGCAGCCGTCGCTTCCTACCAGATCGAGCGCTGCACCGGAGCGAGCTGCAGCAACTTCGTCGAGGTCGCGTCTTCGGCAGGCACGAACTTCAGCAATACGGGCCTCTTGCCGCAGACGACCTACCGCTATCGCGTGCGCGCGAGGGACGCATCGGAGAACGCGAGCGGATACTCGAACATCGCGAGCGCGCAGACGCCCTCCGCGCCGCCGCCGCCCTCGGGTCTCGTGGCCGCTTACGGTTTCGGCGAGGGATTCGGAGCCGCGGTCGGCGACATCTCCGGCAACGGCAACCACGGCTCGACCAGCAACGGCCCGATCTGGACGCCGCTCGGACGCTACGGCTCGGCCCTGATCTTCGACGGCCAGAACGACGTCGTGGTGGTTCCCGACGCAAATTCGCTCGACCTCACCTCCGGGATGACGCTCGAGGCCTGGGTGTATCCGACGATACCGATGTCGGACTGGGCGCAGATCCTGCAGAAGGAGGCGGACGCCTACTTCCTCAGCGCGAATACGAGCAATGATCACCCGGGAGTCGGGGGCACGTTCGGCGGTGGGTCGTGCTGCGGGATTCTGAACGGTCCGGGCTCGCTGCCCCAGGATCAGTGGTCGCACGTGGCGGCTACGTACAACGGAAGCACGCTGCGGCTGTACGTGAACGGCGTGCAGGTGACGAGCCAGAGCCGGACCGGAAACCTGCTCACGACGAGCCTGCCGCTGCGCATCGGCGGCAACACCTACGCGAGCGAGTTCTTCCAGGGCCGCATCGACGACGTGCGGATCTACAACCGCGCGCTTCTGGCCACCGAGATCCAGAGCGACATGAACACGCCGCTGCCCGAGCCCGCGGCGCTGCCGTCGCTCTTCGCGGGCGTCGCGGCGCTCGCGTGGCTGCGCTCGCGTCGCGCTCAGCGCTCGAGCGGATGTCCGGGATCGTCTTCGGGCTCGAGCCAGGCCTCTCGCCAGAACGAGCAGTCGTGCTGCGCCCAGAAGCGGTGGATCTCGCCCGAGGTGTAGACCCCCTTGAGCATGATGCAGGGCGTCTTCATGGGCACCATCTTGCCGTTCCGATCGTCGATGATGCGCTCCACGCGCGCTTCGACCTCGTAGCTGTGGCCGCAGTGCTTGATCATGTCGGGATCGAACCAGAGTCCGCGATTCTTGCCCCGCTTGTCGAGCGTCGCCGCGATGGTCTCTTTGTCGCGCACGCGAACGCGATCACCGGGCGCGAAGCCGCGGTGCTCGACCGGCGTGCGCCCGACGACGCCGTCGGGACGCCACGGATACTGGGTGCCGCCGCGCCGGAGCTGGACGCGATTGAACAGGCGGGTCAAGAGACCCACCGCGAAAGCCCGCGGCGCCACGTTCCCCACCGCGAGCGGCACGAGATCGGCGCGCGGATCCCAGGAGCGCATCGGCGTCGATGAGGCGACGACCTGCGTGTACTGGCAGACATAACGCGTATCGTCGGTGCCCGCGCTCGCGGCATCGCTCACCGGGGACGCGTTGCGTTTCGCGGTCTGGGGCGCCGACGCGGGCTCGAGCCATGCGGGCTTCCACATCATGTAGCAGGCGGCCTGGCAGCCGCCGTGTGCCGCTCCGTTGCAGCGCAGATTCGCGAGCAGCACCGCCGAGCCCCGCGTGAAACGCAGCCGTTTGTTCCCGCCGTAGTCGTAGAGCCGGTCGACGACGCGAAACACGCGCGCGACCTGTCCCGCGTAGGGCTCCATCTCCGCCATGAACGGCATGCCCTCGAGCGCGCCGTCGCGGTCGAGCGTCGTGCGGATGTCTTCGAGCGAGCGCACCCGCACCCAGTCGCCTACTACGTACGGCTGTCGCGCGAGCAGCCGCCGCAGCGCGGGAAAGCGCACCACGGAGCGCGCCGAGACGAGCGCGGACTCGTAGCGGCTCTGGTTCAGGCGCAGGAAGAGGTCTTCGCCCTGCGCTTCGGCGTCGTCGCGGCGCAGCGCGAGCCACCTCCCGGCCGCAACGAGGCCACAGCCTGCGGCGCCATCGCGAGCAGCGCGCCGCAGAGCGCGAGAGCGATCCCACTGGCCTGGAACGCGAGGAACGAGCCGAGTGCGAGCAGTCCGCCCAGAGCACCTGCCGCGACTGCGGATTTCCGGTAGCTCCGTCGATGCGGCGCGATCGGGCTCACGCGCACGGCCCCGGCCGCTGGCGCCGCCTCAACGCCCGATCCCCTCGTAGATCTCGACCGAGTCCGGCTCGATCATGCGGCGTCCGTCGACCAACACCACCGCGGGGGTGCGCCCGCGGATCAGCGCGGGCACGGATGCGAACTCGGCCCAGCGCGTGACCAGCATCGCAGCCTGGGCATCCGCGAGCACCGACACGAGCGAGTCGGCGAACTTCATCGGCACGTCAGCGAGCGCGCGCCGCGAAGCCTCGACCGCCTTCGGATCCCAGGCGCGCACGTCTGCGCCGAGTCGCACGAGATCGCGAATCAACGGCAGCGCGGGCGAGTGCCGGATGTCGTCCGTGTCGGGCCGGAAGGACAGACCCAGCACCGCGACGCGCACGCCGCGCAGCGACGGAAAATGCTTCTCGAGCAGCGCGACGAGGCGCGCCGGCTGGTCCTCGTTGATCTGCAGCACGGCGTCGAGCATCCGCATCGGGATGCCAGCCGCCTCACCGTGCGCGCGCAGCGCCGCGGTGTCCTTGGGCAGGCAGCTGCCGCCGAAGCCACAGCCGGCCCACAAGAACGAGCTGATCGGGGCAAGTCGGTCGGCGCCGTTCTCGAGCGTGAGGTAGCGGCTCGCGTGCACGCCGCGCATGACGTCGGCGATGTCGACACCGCCGAGCGCCGCCGCGAGGTTCGCGAGCTCATTGGAGAACGAGATCATCGTCGCGAGCAGCGTGTTCGAGGCGTACTTGATCATCTCGGCGGTCGAGGGCGTGGTGCGGATGAACGGGACGTCGCTGAAGCTCGCGTACAGCTCGTCGAGCTCGCGCAGCGTGTCGGTGTCGTTCGCGCCCAGCACGATGCGGTCCGGGAACATGAAGTCGCGCACCGCCTCGCCTTCGGTGAGGAACTCGGGATTCACCCCGACGCCGAGCTCGGAGCCCGCCTTGCGCCCGGAGGCCTTCTCGAGCACGGGCAGCACCACGCCCGATGTGGTGCCCGGAACCACGGTGCTCTTGACCACGATGGTGTGTCGCCCGGGCTTTGTGCGCAGCGCGCGCCCGATCTGCTCGGCGGCTCCGCACACCTGCGTGAGATCGATCGACTTGCCGTCGAAGGGCGTGCCGACCGCGATCAGCGTGAGGTCGCTCTCGCGAACCGCGCCGGCGAGGTCGGTCGTCGCGTCGAGGCCGCGCGCCGACATTGCGCGCGAGCAGCTCGGGAAGCCCCGGCTCGAAGAACGGAGCGTCGCCGCGCCGGATCGCATCGACCTTGGCCGCGTCTGCGTCGATGCACATGACCGTGTGTCCGCGGTCCGCGAGACAGACTCCCGAGACCAGGCCTACGTAGCCGGAGCCGACGATCGAGACCTTCATGACGCGGGCGCAGCCTCCGGCGTCCACGACTCCTCCGCGACCTTCTGATTCTCGCGATACCAGAGCAGCGCGCGGCGCAGGCCCTCATCGAGCGGAATCGCGGGGTCGTAGCCGAGCTCCGCGCGCGCCTTGCCGATCTGCGGGCAGCGCCGGTTGGGATTGTCGATCAGGTAGTCCTTGTCGGGGCTCGTGCCCAGGACGATGCGCCCGCGATAGTCCACGAGCTCGGCCGCGATCTCGCGCAGACGCTCCGCGAGCTCGCGCATCGAGATCTCCGGGGTCTCGACCCCGACGTTGTAGGGCTCGCCCGGGCGACCGCGCGTGAGGATCTTGTAGTAGCCGACGACCGCGTCGGCCACGTAACAGAAGGTCCGCTTGGGCGACCCGTCGGAGAGCATGACGATGTCTTCGCCCGCGAGGATCGAGCGCGCGAAGTCGGCGATCACGCGGCCGTCGCTGATCTTGAGGCCGGGGCCGTAGTTGTTGAACGGCCGCGCGATCTTCGTGGGAACTCCGCGCTGGTCCGCGAACACCGTGCACAGCGTCTCGCCGTAGCGCTTCGACTCGTCGTAGCAGGCGCGCGGGCCCGTGCACGACACGTAGCCGCGGTAGTCCTCGGGCGTCGGCACGTGCTCGGGGTGCGGGTCGCCGTAGATCTCGCTGCTCGACCAGAACAGGAGTCCGCGCAGCGCCTCTCCGCGCTCGGCCTGGGCCACGGCATAGTCCAGCAGATTTCGCAGACCGCCGACGTTGCCGTCCATGGTCTCGATCGGGTGGCGGCGGTAGTAGTTGGGCGACGCGATCGACGCGCCATGCAGCACGTAGTCGAACGACTCCATGTCCGCCGGAAGCGGCCAGCGCAGGTCGTACTTGCGCAGCGCGACAGCTCCCTGGTCGTGGAGGGATTTCAGCCAGCCGGGAAGCCCACGCGAGAAGTTGTCCCAGACCGTCACCGCGATCCGCTCCGAAGCGGAAGCGCCGCGGTTCCAGTGCGTGAGGGCCTGGATCATGTAGTGGCCCAGGAAGCCGGCCCCTCCGGTCATCAGCACACGCGAGCCCGCGAGCAGCGGCCACTCGGCGCGCAATGCGGACCGGATGTAGTCGAGGTCCCGGTTCCGGACGTCTTCGGCGGAGTTCATGAAAATTCCAGCAGTGGTGGAAGTTCCCGGCGCTCTCGCTGTTTCGGCGGCCCTGTCCGAGAAGATGATGGGAAACAGCCGTCTGCTCCGCGAGGGCGCTCCGACGCGGCGCAATGCGGCGGGGGGATCCGTGGGAGCGCTCCGAACGCCGTCCGGGTGCGCGGTCAGTCGTCGACGCGGCGACTCATGCCCTCGCCGGGCATGCCGGCGCGGACCTTGCGCGCGTAGAAGGCCTCCGCGTAGTGAGCGCGGCATTGCACGCCCCGCAGCCGCATCAGCGAGAGGAAGGTGTCCTCGCTGAACCAGTGCTTCTCCGCCTGACTCGGGAACGCCTCCACGATGTGCGCGGCCTTGCGGTGCGCGACGGTTTCATCGAGGGGGATGAAGAAGTTCGGGGAGCCGAGATCGGGATCGTACTTGGGGATCTCGTACTCGAGCACGAGATCGTCGCGGAAAGTGTTCCAGGTCAGCTCGGAGATGACGCGGTGGTCCTGGTGCAAATCGCTGTGGTGATGCGTCAGGATGAGATCCGGGGGCGGTACATCCGCCCGGAGCGCCCGGAACGCGTCCTTGATCGCAGCCCACTCGCCCGGGAAATAACCGTCATGGAACTGCTTCACCTCGATGCGCGCCGACTTGGCGCCCTCGAGCACTCGCTCTGCCGATGCGCGCGCTTCTTTCTCGCGCACGCTCGAGGAGCTGAACACCACCCAATCGACGAGCAGGTTGCGGTGCTCGCGCAGCATTCGCATCAGGGTGCCGCCGCAACCGATTTCGATGTCGTCGCAATGCGCACCGATCACCAGGAGGCGGAACGGGGCATCGGGATCGCGGACGAGATCGAGGTTCAACATGATCGTCAGCTCTAGGGGCGCGCCTTCCAGACTTCCCACGGCGCGTTGCCCTCGCGGTACATGTCCGAGAGCTGCTGGTGCTCCTTGAAGGTATCCATGCACCACCACCCGTCGTGCCGGTAGGCGAGCAGCTGCTTCTCCTGGATCAGGCGATCGAAGGGCGCCTCCACCAGCTCTTCTCCGTCCTTCATGTAGTGGAAGATCTCGCTCTTGAACGCGAAGAAGCCGCCGTTGATGAGGATGTCGGAATCTCGAACGTAGCGGATCCCCTCGACCGTCTTGTCGTCGCGCATCGAGACCACGCTGAAGCTCTGCGAGGGCTTCACCGCGAGAAACGAGCCGATCTTCCCGGCGTCGCGGAACCACTGGATCATGGTAGGTAGATGGAGGTTGGTGAGGCCGTCGGAGTAGTTGGCGAGAAACATCTCCTCGCCCTCCAGGTAGGGCCGCACGGCCATCAGGCGCTGGCCGAGGTTCGCCTTGACGCCGGTGTCGACGAAGGTGATCCGCCAGTCGTCGAGATCGCTGCTCTCGAGCTCGATCTCACGGCCACCGCTCGTGATCGTGAAATTGTTGGAGGCGGTCTCGTCGTAGTTCAGGAAGTAGTCCTTGATCGTGTCGGCCTTGTAGCCGAGGCACAAGATGAAGTCTTTGTGCCCATAATGGGCGTAGTACTTCATGAGGTGCCAGAGAATCGGCCGGTAGCCGATCTTCACCATGGGCTTCGGTGCGTCGTCCGTGAGGTTGCCCAGGCGCGTGCCCAAGCCGCCGCAGAAGAGCACGACCTTCATTCCTGTCCCTTTCCGGATGGCCCTTAGGCTACTCGCCGCGAAGCCGACGCTGCAGGTTCGCAGCGCTCCTCGCAAGGGAGTGCCGGCTGGGCTCGGGAGCGTGACGGGAAATACGGCAGGGCGCCCCCGGGGGCGATCCGTGGCTCTACGGGACGATGTAGGGCTGGCCCGGCGCGCCGAGCTGGGACCCACCCGAGGCAGGGCCCGTCACGCTGAAGGTGAGCGTGATGGAGGGGCCCGCCAGGCCCGTGCAGTTGTCGCCGTCGTATGGCGTCACGGTGAGCGTGTGGGGTCCTGCCACAGCGAGCGAAGTCGCGCACGCGTACTGCGGCCCGGTCTCGCCGGCCTCCCATGCGTACGGGTAGGAGTTCTCCACGCCGACTCCCGAGCAGCCGCTGTTCGCGCCGTCGAACACCTTCTTGATGCTGCCGGCCCCTGACGAAGTCAGATAGGTATTGGGCTTGATCTCGATCGACACGCACTGGCGCACATTGTCCGCGATCGCCTCGCCGTTCTGGAAGTTTGTGTCGATCACGGTGTCGGTCTGCGCGTTCCAGAGCGCGAATCCTATGATCGCGGCGCTCGCGGTTCCCGACGGCGGGGGCGGCGTCGGTCCCCCACCGCTCGTGATGCCCGCGCGCGAGATCTCGTTCGAGCGCACGCTTTCGAGGCCGCCGTCGATGGCGGTGACGGTGACATAGATCTTGTCGGCGTCCGCGACCACGATGTCGTACCAGAACGCACCCGTCGTATCCACGGACGGTTTGCCCACGTTGAGCGACGAGGTGTAGGAGCCGCTCGAGAGACCCCAATACAGCTTGAAGCTGTCCACACCCGACGCATTCGTCTGGGTCCAGCGGAACCGCTCGGTGCGGGCGGAGGCGGCGGCGGACGCGAACAGAACGGTCAGTGCAAGACACAGAGCGCCAGGCTGGCGCGCCGAACCGGTCGCCTCATAGTGACTCCCCCCGATGCTGCCGCCTCTGATTCGGCCAAGATGGTCTCCACCGCTGTGACCATCATCACCCGCAGGGCATTCCCGTGTCGATCCTGATCCTCAGGGAGCCCTTTTGGCCTTCGAAAGGGCCCGGCCGTAGCGCGTATGGATCTGCCAGAGGTCCCAGCCGACGCGGACGAAGTCGCGCGAGCCGATCTTCGAGCCCTTGACGTCGCGCCACGCGCGCAGTGGAAGCTCGCTCACGCACGCGGAGGCCGGCAGCTCTCCCGATTCGGCGCGCTCCAACGAGAGCCGCGCAAGGATCTCCACGTCGAAGATCCAGCGGGTGAGGAAGGGTGTGCCGAAGATCCTGGCCAGGGTCGGCGTTGCGCGGAAGAGCTTGGCTCCGCACTGCGAGTCGTAGATCGGAAGTCTCAAGATCGACGACACCGCCGTGGCGAAGAAGCGTCCCGCGTAGTGGCGCGCCGCGCGGCGTTGGATCCTACGACCCAGCATCAACACGCGCGACCCGAGCACCATCTCCAGCTCCGGCCGGTTGTCGAATTCTTCGAAGAAGAGCGGCAGCGCGGCAAGCGGGGTCGCGAGATCGGCATCCCAGAACCCCACGAATTCGGGTTTGCGCGCGAGTGCGGCGAGGATGCCCTGCCGCACCGCCTCGGCCTTGCCGCAGTTGCGCGGCAGTCGCATCAGAGTCCCGCGTGCCGGGAACCGCGCGCATAACGCCTCGATGACCGCCGCCGTGCGGTCCCGACTCCCGTCGTCGACGAAGATGACTTCGGCGCCTGTTCCGCCGAGGAATTCGACGAAGGCGTCGACCGGCAACCGATGTTCCTCGTTGTAACAGGGAACCACCAGGATCGAGCGCCCCGCCGCCGCGGCGCTCTGCGTCGGATCGGCTCTCATGGCCGGCATGAAGCTCCGGATGGCTGGTGCCAAGTTCTTCCGCGTCGACATGACGGCGAACGGTAGTCGGCGCGAGAGCGTGCTATCAAGTGATCCGTCGCCCCCCGACCCCCACTCGCCGAACGTGTAGTAGGGAATGGTGAGAGCTCGCGACGCCCGAACCTCGATCTGGATCGTTGCGCTGACGGCTCTCGCAGTGGCGGCTTCTGCGTTCTTCGTCTTTTCCCTGGTTCCCTCCGTCATCGAACATGCCTATCGCGGGGAAAGTATTGGCCCGCTGAACCGGATGATCGCGGGACAGTCCGAGCATCCGGTCGAGTTCTACCTGAGCGCGTGGAGTGCCGTGGCGAAGGGTGTCCTCGCGGCAGAGGTCGTACTGGGGTTCTTGCTCGCGGTAGCAACCTTTCCGCCCTTGCAGCGATTTGCAGACGCGCGGGTTGGTCCGCTGCCGACGGGATCGGACACGCGGGAACGGTGGCGGATGAGCCGCGCACGCGTCGCGTTGGCCAGCTCGGTGGTGCTGGTGCTGGCGGGCGCCCAGCTGTTCGATATCGCGGTTCAGGCGGAACACTGGCCCTTCAGCCACTACAACATGTACGTCACACCGGCGACGGAAGCGCTCTCGTTGATCGAGATCGATGGGGTGACCCGCGACGGTGAGGTGTCGCTCGACCCCCGGGAGTTCCACCCCTTCGACGAGGTCCGTCTGCCTTATGCCTTGAGCACGATCCTGGAAGGAGACGATTGGCGCTCCCGTGCCCAGCTCGCCCTCCGCAACCTCCACGAGCTCTACGAGCAGGGCAGAAGCTCCGGATCACACGACGGTCCGCACCTGGAATCGCTCCGACTCTATCGGCTGCAGTGGCGAGTCGAACCGACCTTGGCCAATCGCGATCGGCCCGATCAGAAGACACTGCTCTACGAGATGCCCATCCCGTGAGTTCCGCGTCGATCGGAGATACACCGTCGCCGCTGCATTGGGTGCGGATCCGCAGCGAACAGCTCTTCTTTTCGGGTGGATCGGCGCGCGAGCTCGGTATCCATCGCGTCCTCTTTTTCGCGGCGGTTCTGGCCTACTCGTTCACCATGGACCCGCCGGCCTGGGCGAGTGTCTCGAGCGCCTTCTGGTTCCCCACCTTCTTCTTTTCGTTCTTCGCGTCTCCGGTCGCTTCCGCAGCCACACTTGCTTCGATGATCTGGATCTGGCGCGCCGCGCTCCTGATGAGCATGCTAGGTCTGTTCACGCGCTTCGGTTCGGTGCTCGCGTTCGTGCTCGGCGCATACCTGATCGGTCTTCCGCACAACTTCGGCAAGGTGAACCACAACGACGCCATTCTGGTGGTCGGCATGGCCATCTTCGCGTTCTCGCGCGGCGGCGATGGCTGGTCTCTCGACAGTCTCCGCGGCGCAGCGTCTCGGGATCGAGCGCCCGCCGCGGATGAACTCGAGTGCAGCGGCGAGTATTCCTGGCCGCTCCGCCTCTGCCGCCTGATGGTGACGTTCGTAGTGTTCGCGGCCGGTGTCGCGAAGCTACGTCACGCGGGTCTCGCGTGGATCTTCTCCGACAACATCTACTACACGATCCTGCAACATCACTACATGCGGGAGCCCTACATGGACATAGGGCTCCTGTTCACGTCGTATCCCTGGATGTGCAAGGCGATTGCCGCGTTTACCGTGGTCGTGGAGCTCTCGGCGCCGCTGCTCGTCGTTCTGCAGGGGAACTGGCGCTTGATCCACCTGGCGTTGGTTGTGGGGATGATGCTCGGGTTCGGCCTTACGCTCGGCGTGCTGTTCGAACACTACATCGCCATGCTCTTGATCTTCTTTCTGCCATGGCCGGCGCTCGGCGCGTGGCTCGGCCGTCGGGCGTCGGTCTCACGGGAGTTGGCCTAGGGACGGCCAGGGCGCATGGCGGCCCTTCGAATAGTAGTCTCACTTCGTGCGTGAACTCAGCCAGTCGGATCAAGCGGCGTCTCGCGCTCTCCGATACGTCGAAGAACTCTTGGACCTGGGCCCTGAAACGCGAATCGAGTTTTGCAGTCGGCAGCGCCGTTGGCTTCAAGATTGCGAAATCGGTCGACTGTGCGCGACGGTTTCAATGACTCATGCGGGCTGACGAAGTCACCTCCCGGTATCCGGCGGCGGATCAGCCGTTCTCGTCGGGTTTCAGACCCGGAGATCGAGCGGCAATCCAGTCGCGAGAGCGCGTCCCCCGCATACGAGCGCTCGAGTGGGCCATCTATGGTGTCGTGCTCGCCTACGTCTGGCGGATCCAGGATCTCTATCCGATCCTGGCCACGATTCAGTTTCCGACGATCGCCTCGCTGATCGCTCTGGTGCTGTTCGCTTCGAGTCCGGCACGGCGAGAGCTGCGCCGCATCGAGCACCCGATCCTGAAGATCGCGACGCTGATTCTCGCGCTGATGGTCCTATCTGTGCCGACGAGCTTGTGGCGCGGGATGAGCTTTTCGTTCGTCTTCAGTGATCACATCAAGTCGTTCACCATGATGGTGATCATTGCCGCGAGCATTCGCGGAATGAGAGACGTAGAGCGGTTTGCGCGGCTCCATCTCGCGGGAGCAGCGCTCTATTCCGTGTTGATCCTCACCCGATTCGAGATCGGCGAGTCGGGCCGGCTCGGTGGCCTGCTCTTCTACGATGCCAATGACCTCGGCATGCTGATCGCCTGCACACTGCCACTGGCTCTGTACTTCATGCGGCCGGGGTCGCGCCCGTGGATTCGTGTTGCCGCACTCCTCACCGCTGGGCTGTTCATCGTCACCGTCGTTCGAACGGGCTCTCGTGGCGCTTTTCTCGGCATTCTCGCGGTCGGGATCTATCTCCTCCTTGCCTACCGCGCTGTGCCCGCGCGCGTGCGCCTCGGAGCGGTCGTCGCCTGCGTCGGCGTCCTCTTGCTCGCCGCCAACGACAAGTACTGGGAGATGATCTCCACGCTCCTGAATCCGCAGGACGACTACAACTGGTCCGGCAATTCAGAAGACGGGCGGATGGAGGTCTGGAAACGCGGGCTCGTCTACATGGTGACCAATCCTGTGACGGGCGTAGGCGTGGGCGCCTTCGCGATCGCGGAGGGAACGATCTCGCCGCTTGCAGCGCAACAGGACCACGGCATCGGTCTCAAGTGGTCCGCTGCGCACAACTCGTTCGTCCAGATCGGGGCGGAGCTCGGAATCGGGGGGTTGATCTTGTTCATCGCGCTCCAATACACCTCGTTCCGAGCGACCGCGCAGATCGGCCGCGGCCCCCCGAAGAGCCAAAGGCGCAGGAGGAGCACCGAGGCGGCCCTCGCACAGGCGTTGACCGGGACGCTGATAGGCTACTGCGTGTCCGGGTTCTTTCTTTCCCAGGCGTACTCGGCGTACATGTGTGCGATCTACGGTCTTCTGGTGGGATTCTGGTACGTGACGGTCAAGCGATGGCGCACGAGCCGTCCGGTAGCGCCTCCGATCGGTCGATGAGCTAGGCGAGCGCCCCGTCGCATCACCCGACATCACGGAGTTGGCAAAGGATCCGTATCAGATGTGCGGAATCACCGGAATTTTCGCGCTCGATGGGCGCCCCTCGGTCGCCCGGCGCGTGCTGCAGGCGATGAACCAGACGCTCATCCATCGCGGGCCCGATAGCGACGGGATCTACGAAGAGAAGGGACGCGTCGGACTTGCGATGCGCCGGCTCGCGATCATCGACGTCGCGGGCGGCGCGCAGCCGATCGCGAATGAGGACGAATCGATCTGGATCGTCTTCAATGGTGAAATCTATAACTTTCCGACCTTGCATGAGGAGCTGGTCGGCCGCGGACACCGCTTCCGCACGAGCAGCGACACGGAGAGCATCGTACACGCCTACGAGGAGTGGGGTGACGATTGCGTCCAGCATCTGCGCGGGATGTTCACGTTCGCGCTCTGGGACGTGGCGCGCCAGCGGCTCTTGCTCGCTCGCGACCGCGTCGGTGAAAAGCAGCTGTTCTATACCGAGGTGGATGGGCAGCTCTTGTTCGGCTCGGAGATCAAGGCGCTGCTGGCCCATCCCCGCGTCGAGCGCAGACTGCGCCCCGCCGCCGTCAACCATTACTTGACGTATCTGTACGTGCCCGAGCCACTCACGATGTTCCAGGGGATTCACGAGCTACGCGCGGGCCATACCCTGGTCGCAGAGCGCGGCGGTTTCAAGATCGAGCCGTACTGGCAATTGCGCTACGAGCCCGATCCGAACATGTCGATCGACACTGCGGCGGACGGACTGCTCGAGCACCTCTCCGAAGCGGTGCGCATGCGGCTGATTTCCGACGTGCCGCTCGGCGCGTTCTTGTCCGGCGGCATCGATTCGGGATCCGTGGTCGCGCTGATGGCGCGCCATTCCAGCACACCCGTCAAGACTTTCTCCGTCGGCTACACGCACGGAGGGCAGGAGTTCGACGAGCGCGTGCACGCGCGCGAGCTGGCGGCGCGCTACGGCACGGAGCACTACGAGCTCGAGATGCAGCCGGATCTGGTGGCCATCGCCGCGAGCCTCGTGCGCGCATTCGATCAACCGCACGCCGACTCGTCGGCGATTCCCAACTGGTATCTCTCGCAATTCACGCGCCAACACGTGACGGTGGCGCTCTCGGGTCTTGGCGGCGACGAGGTGGGCGCGGGATACGAGCGCCACCGCGGTGGGCTGCTCGCCGAACGCCTACGCATCCTTCCCGGCTGGTTGCTGCGCGGAGTTCTCCAGCCGCTGGTCGACGCGATCCCGGATCCGCGCAGCGGAAATCAATGGCCTCAGCGCGCCAAGCGATTCGCGCGCACGGCCGGACTACCGTTCGACGAACGCTATTACGAGATGATTTCGCAGCTCGGACGGAATGCGCGCGCCGATCTGCTCACGCCCGAGATGATCGAGCAGATCGATCTCGACGAGCCGAGGGACCACTTCCACGGCGTGTTGCGGAGCGTTGCCGATGCCGACCCTCTCAACCGCGCGCTCTACGCCGACCTGAAGCTCTATCTGCCTGGAGATCTGCTCACGCTCACCGACCGCATCTCGATGGCGCACTCGCTCGAGGTACGCGTGCCGTTCCTCGACCACGAACTGCTCGAGTTTGCGGCGCGCATACCACCTTCCTACAAGCTGCACGGAATGGAGCGAAAATACATCTTGAAGCGCGCGGTGGCGGACCTCTTGCCGAAGAGTTTCTTCAGCCGCCGCAAGATGGGCTTCTCTCCCCCGCTCACCGTATGGTTCCGAAACGAGCTGCGGTCGTTCGTCGAGGAAACGCTCACAGAGTCGGCGATCCGGGAGGCTGGCATCTTTCGCTACGCCACCGTGCGCGGCTTGCTCGACGATCACTTCGCTCGTCGCGCGAACTTCGACAACCAGATCTGGTCTCTGATCACCTTCATGCTCTGGCAACGGGAATACCTCGGTAGCGCGCCTTGCATATAGTCAGTTGCGACTCGGTGCGTACGAGCCGAAACGCCGGATTCGTGAACAGACAGGATGGCGAAGCTGATCGAGCACACCCGGAGCCGGCTCGCGGTCGCTCACGTTACCGCGCCGGCACACTACGGCGGCCTCGAATCGGTGCTCGCGCTGCTCGCGAACGGCTCGCAGTCCGGGGGGTATCGGACAGAGCGCTACTTCTCGGACTCGGCGAGAAGCCAGCTTGAACGACCTATGCTCCGTCTCGAGTTGCGCGACCACCTCGGCGAGCGGCAGAATCCGAAGATGCACGTCGAGCCAGTCGAGGTGATGCTTGAACGTGTCGGGCGCGACGTAGAAGCTCGGTGCGATCCAGTGCCGGATCCCTTCGGAGCGCGGAAGCACGCGGTGGTCCATGAGCACAGCGGCGCGCGAGCCATCCAAGAGACGCGGCGCGCGGCGCTTCACCCCGAGAGGATCGAGCACCTACGCGCGCGTCAAGCTAACGCGGAGTCTCGCGAATTCCCGCTGTGCTAGAACCCGAGCGCGCCGTGGATCCGCAACGCCCCACCGTGATGCACGTTCTCGCGCCGGCTGGGTTTGGCGGCGCAGAGGCGGTGGTGCGCGGGCTCGTGCAAGGCCTCGTTCAGCGCGGCCACGCGATCAGCGTTGTGACACTTATCGAAGGAGAGTCACCGCGGGTCTTCGAGAGCGCGCTCGCGGCCGCGGGCGCGCGGGTCTTGCCGGTTGTAGTGCCACCGCGCGCCTATCGGCAGGAGGCCGCTGCTCTGCGCGATCTGTTTCGCCGTTGGAAACCCGAGGTGGTCCACACGCATGGATTTCGCGCCGACGTGCAGGCCGGCAGAGTCGTTCGCGGGCTCGGCATTCCCAGTGTCTCGACTGTTCACGGATTCACGGGCGGCGGCGCGAGGGTGCGGCTCTACGAGTGGCTGCAGGTGAAGGCGTTGCGGCGCTTCGAAGCGGTGATCGCGGTGTCGCGGCCGCTCGGCGCGCTGCTCGCGAAGCGGGGCGTACCGCGCGATCGGCTCCACCTGATCCGCAACGCGTGGTGTGGTGGCATCCCGAACCTCGGGCGTACCCAGGCTCGCTCCGAGCTCGACTTGCCCGCGGATTCCTTCGTACTCGGCTGGGTCGGCAGACTCAGCCACGAGAAGGGCGGCGATCTGATGATCGAGGCGATCGGGCGCTTGCGCAGTTCGGAATTCGTTGCGTGCGTGATTGGCGACGGGCCCGATCGCCGCGCGCTCGAGCGCCGCGTCGCGGAGCTGGGTCTGGCCTCGCGCGTACGCTGGTGCGGGGTACGCAGCGATGCTGCGCGCCTGTTTCGCGCATTCGACGCGTTCGTGCTCAGCTCGCGCACCGAAGGCACGCCGATCGTGCTGTTCGAAGCGATGCAGGCCCAGGTTCCGATCGTGGCAACCTCAGTGGGCGGCGTCCCGGATGTCGTGGGCCCAAATCAAGCGTTGCTTGTGGCGCCGGGAGATCCGGTCGCATTGGCCGAAGCCATCTGCGTCCTGCGCGCTGATCCGGCCGGCGCGGCTCGGCTTGCGGTAGCCGCTCGCGAGCGCCTCGAGACCGAGTTCGCCCCGAATCCGTGGCTCGACGCGTACGAACGGATCTATCGAGAAGTGGCTCGAATCAGCGGACGGTGATGCGTGGGGTTCAGCCTAGCTTCCGAATTCCTTGCGCAGGATGTCGCGAATCTGCCGACTCGTGGTCCCATCGCCATAGGGGTTCACGGCCTGCGCCATTCGCGTGTAGGCCACCGGGTCGGTCAACAAGCGTGACATCTCGCCCACGATCACATCCCGTGTCGTCCCGACCAGCTTGGCGGTACCCGCTTCAATCCCCTCCACGCGCTCCGTGACCTTGCGCATCACCAGCACCGGTTTGCCCAATGCGGGGGCCTCTTCCTGGATTCCACCGGAGTCGGTGAGTACCGAATGGGCCTTGTTCATGAGCCAGATCAGATGTGGATAGTCCATCGGCGACACCAGGTGGACGTTCTTCCGTTCCCCGAGCATGCGGTGCATCGGCCCCTTGATGTTCGGATTCAAGTGGACCGGATAGACGAACTGAACATCCGCGAAGCGATCGGACAGATCCCGGATCGCACTGCCGATCTCCTCGACGGGTTTGCCAAAGCTTTCGCGCCGGTGAGCCGTGACGAGGATGATCCGCTTCGAGAAGTCCAGAAAGCCGAATTCCTTCTGATATTGCTCCTCCCGCTCGCGATCGATCAATTCGAGGCCGATGTACAGAGCATCGATTACGGTGTTGCCGACGACCCAGACGTTCTCGGTCAGTCCCTCCGCGGTGAGGTTCGCCCGCGCGCGCTCGGTCGGCGCGAAGTGATAGTCGGCGATGTGGCTGATGAGGATGCGATTAACTTCTTCAGGATACGGCGCCTGTTTATCGCCGCTGCGAAGCCCCGCCTCGACGTGGGAAACACTGCTCCTCGCGTAGAAGCTCGCGAGCGCACCGACGAAACTAGAAGTGGCATCTCCCTGCACGACGACGTTATCGGGCTGAAATTCGTGCAACACTTCCCGCAATCCGCGCAGCCCATCCGCGGTAATGTCGAACAGTGTCTGGTTGGGTCGCATCACGTTCAAATCGAAGTCCGGGACGATTTCGAAGAACGCTAGGACCTGGTCGAGCATTTCCCGGTGCTGGCCGGTGACGCAAACCCGGACGTCGAAGTGCTCCGGATCTTCTCGGAGGATCCGAACGATCGGGGCGAGTTTGATCGCCTCCGGCCGAGTGCCGATTACCATCAGGATCTTCATGCGCTGTGGCGAGGCCTGGCCGAGCACTCGGCGACGATGCGCCGGAGTGTTGCACTGCGACTGCGCCAGCTGTCGCTGCGCACGCTTTCCCGGCGGGCGGAGCGTGCAGCGGGGTTGTCGGTCTTCAATACGTCCTCGAGCCAGCGCACGATCGAGGCGGTGTCGGCGGTGATCAGAACCCTCTCGCGCAGGGACTCCACCTCGGGGAGTGGCGTGCACTGGGTCGGTAGCCCGGCCGCGAGATATTCCCACACCTTGAGTGGATTCACGCCGAGCGTCAGGGGATTGATCTGGAACGGAATCCAGGCCGCGCGCCAATGCGAGACGACCGCAGGGAGTTGTCGGAAGGGCACCGCGGGAAATAATCGAACGTTCGGAAGCTGTTCGATCGCGATCGGCAGATGTTCGATCTTTCCCACGAAATGGAGCTCCCAGTCCGGTGCAGCCTTCGCAACCGCCGCGATCAGCTCGTAGTCCAACCATTCGGCCAGCGTTCCGAAGAACCCGAGCACCTTCTTGTCCGGAATGTCGAGGGGTGTCGTGGCGAAATGGTCGTAGTGGACGCCTTGTGGAAGGTAGTGCGCCTTTGGTGAATAAGGAGCGCTCGGAACGAGCGCTCGGGCAGTTGCGACGATTGCATCGGCGCGTTCGAATAGTCTCTCTTCCGTGAGGTGGACGAGGTCGGGATCCACCCCCGGATAGATCGAGTAGTCGTCGAGGCGCAGATAGATCAGCTTGCTGTGCGGGATCACATCGAGATAGAACAGAACCGCCGGATAAGACACGAGCAGATTCGGCAGGCATGTCGAGCGCCGGTCGATCGCGTTGACGAGTTCGCGCCGCAACCGCCACTGGTTCAAGCGGACCGCCGCGCGTTTCAGGTGCCACGGGAACACCTTCGGACGGATATGCTGGAACGAAGCGCCGCTTCCCTCGTACAGACTCGCTGTCGGGGTGGACCCCTTTAGGAATCCCCGGACCTTCTTCCAAAGGCGCTCGAGGTCGACGCGGCGCAGGCGCGGGCTGCGCATGCCGATCGAGTCCACCCAGATCACGGAGTCCTCGCGCGGGAGGTTGAGCACGAGATGCTGGGTGGTAGAGGGGTGTGCCCCCCAATCGTCCCCGAAGACGATCCACTCCATATGGGGTGCCTCTCGTTATCAGGAGCAGATTCCGTTGCAGCTAGTCGGCCATCCGGCCAGTTCACAGTAGGTCGCCACACCGCCGGCCCGCCGAACGGGGCGCGCCATCCGGGCCTATTTAGACCCAGGAGGAGCGCCGATGCCTCATCGGGCAGGCTTGCCACGCTCTCTTGGAACCGGGCCTCTCGAGCCGAATCTGTGTGCGTAAAGAGACCACGCGGCGCTGCCTTTCTGATCGGGATGGCCTTCTGAAGAGCGGCGCCCTGTTGTGCTCGTAAATTGCACTGCTGCGAATAGATCTTGCCTAGGCGACCGAAAACTACACCCGTCAACTTACCCGTTACTGCACTAGACGATGATCGATCCCTGGACCATCGATGGCACCGTCATCGACCGATTCCTGTTGCCGGTAGCGCTAGCAGTAGCACGTGGCCAAGGCCGACGTCCGGTCGCCGAAAAGCTGTTCACGGCATATCGGCTCGACTAATTCGCGATCGAGGTACCTAGTCGCGGCTCAATGCGAAGTCAATCGTCGTTCGGAAGGACGACAGAGGGCGGCGGCGGCTCGAGCTCCTTGAATCACGCCATCCGCCTAGCTAGCTAGATCCCTGGCTCGACGCCTACGAGCGGTCTCGCTACGGGAGCAGAACCGGCGGCGCCGGGGGCGTGGGTGTCGAAGTACCACCCGTGGGAGGCGCCGCGCCTCCTTCGATCTCGTAGGCGGGTCCGATCGTTTGGGCGGAATCGGTATTCCAGACGCCTTGCATGAAGTGACTGAACGAGCGGGAGCCTGTGCACGAACCTGCGAAAGGCTCACGGTAGAGCATCATGGCCCGGATCTCCTGGTTGATGGCGCCGGGAGCGTTCCCCACGTTCAGGGGGCCGGACGAATAGCTCTTCGGGTTCGCAACGCCCACCTGCGTGATGCTGAAGCTAGACGTCAGACCTGTTCCGGCCTGCACATTGCCTGCGACACACTGCTCGATGCGGCACCAGTTGTTCATACAATCCGCTCGCGTAACGCCGCCGGAAGCCGGGTAGATGTTCTGTCCGTCCACGGGGTTCGAGAAGCACGGGTAGTTCGTCAGCGTTACCCGGTTCAGATCCGCGATTTGCATCTCGCAGGTGGAGGCGCCATACGTGATGTCCATGTACTTGTCGTTGCAGGACGTCCATCCATTAAAATCACTGCTCAACTTGTAGTAGAAGCGGTTGCACATCCGTCGCGTGGCGCTGGTGATCGAGCCGTAGGCGTCGGCCCCGTGTCCCACAGTATTGTTAGGCCACGCGAATCGCCATACCTTTGAGACCGTGTTACCAGCCGGCATTCCCGTCTCGTCTTGGAATGCGAGATAGGACGTCGCGGCGTTGGTGCCCGAAAGGATGAACGCACCGTTATTGCCGCACTGCTTGGTCGTTGAGTTGCCCGGGTTGATAAACGCTCCATTGTTCGACGTCGTGTAGCTCGTCGTATCGAGCGTCTCGGAACACGCACAGTTCGCGCCGAGTTCGGTGCAACGCTGCTCGACCTGCGCGGCGGCTGGGAATGCGATGACCACGAGCAACAGAGGTAGGAAACGCACCATTGTCTTTCTCCGAGTAACGGTGGCATCGCTCCCCGAGAGGGGGGCACATGAAGAGATGGAAGGTTACAGATGACCCCCGCAATGTGTTCCCAACGAGACACCATCGGATTGCGGCGCGGTGGAAGGATCGGCAGGTGATGCGCAGGCGTCTGTGAGCCCAGTCACCGCTTTAGTGCGACGCCGACTTTGACCATGATGTGGACGGGGCTGCCAGTGTTCACGATTCTGATCAGGATGGAACCGCGGAGACTCAAGTCAAATAAGCATTGGATAGGGCGAACGCCCCGTGCAGAGTCGTCCTCGCAGTATAAGTTGCAGCATTCTGATACGACAGGAAGACGCTGTACAGACGATTTTCAGGGGATTGCTCGATCAACTACTTCTTCCTCACTGAATCGCACGTTGCCGATTTGCACGAGCTCATCGAGCTCGCGCCCTAGGTTATCGAGACAGTCGCTCGCGCAGCTCGTGCACGAACGGTCGCCAATCGTCGCGGCGTAGCACCTCGAGGCGCGAGCCATCAAAGAAACTGCGCGCGAAGTTGCGCAAGAGGGTCGGGACGCTCGTGCCGAGTTGCCGGCGCAGCTCGCGGCGGCGCAGGCAGATCAGCAGGTGATCGATGTCGCCGAGCAACCAGCGCGTGCGGGTTCCCAGCCGCGCGTCTGCGGTCGGAGGCGAGGCGCCGCGGAGCAGCGCGACCAACATCGATGGGAAGTCGACTCCCGCGTCGATCGCGAGCTGAAGCGACCCCCACAGCCGCGGATTGACCTCCATCAGGTAGGCGGGTCCCATCGGCGAGCGCCGGAACTCGACCATCGCAACGCCGGTGAATGCGAGGTCGGCGAGCAGGCGTTCGCTGCCCGCGAGCAGCTCGGGGTCGGGCACAATCGCTTCGCTGAGCACGGAGACGCCGCCCCACGGCGGCTTCTCGCGGATCCGACGGTGTGCGAAGCGTGCGAGCGGGCGGCCGCGGTCCAAGAGCAGGAAGACGCCTTCGCCCTTCCCCGGCACGAACTCCTGCAGCAGAACGCCACCTGCGAATCCGGGTGCCGATCGCGCCGCAGAGAGCTCGTCAGCACTGTGCACGATTTGCGCCTCGCCGGCGACCCAGCGCGCGTCCTTGAAGAATCGCGAGCGGCGCGCCTTGAGCACGACCGGAAACTGGAACGGCTCCGGGAGCGCGGTCAGGAGAGCTGGATCCTCGAAGAGGAGCGTTCGCGGCACGGTGAGCCCGAGCAGCGCCGCTCTCTCGAGCAGCGCGTGCTTATCGACGGCTGCCTCGTAGGTCACGCGCTCGGGACACGCGACGCGACAGCGGCGCTCGACACCGAACGCGTAGATCGAGCCGAGACTCACCTCAGTCACGGGCAGGATCAGGTCGGCGCCGATCGTCTCCGCGACGCGCGCGAGCCGGTCCGCATAACTGCGCGGATCGCTGCTCGCGTCTCCGACTGCCTGGGTGCTCGACGCATAGCGCGAGGCGCCGGCGAGGCTGCGCGGGCCCGGCGCGGCAACGTGCACCTCGTGTCCGCGCGCAGCGAGTGCGCGCACGCATGCGAGCGCGGCGCGGGTTTCCCCATCGGTGACGAGTACACGCGCCGGCGCACCCCAGCTCCTCGTCGGTCTTGGCCGCGGTGCTCACCGCAGGTAGAGCTCCCGGTAGCGTTCCGCCATCTTCTCGATCGAGAAGTCGGCGACCGCGCGTTGGCGGCCCGCCATGCCGAGCGCCGCGCCGCGATCTCCGGCGTCGAGCACGCGTCCGAGCGCGCGCCGCCAGCGCATCGGGGTCGGCGGGCGGTACCAGGAATCCCTGTCGCGCCTTCCATCACCGCTTCGGGGATGCCCCCGACCCGGCTCGCGACGACCGGCAGGCCATGCGCCATCGCCTCGAGCACCGCGAGCGGCAGGCCCTCCGAGAGCGACGGCTGCACGAAGACGTCGCCGGCCGCGAACACCGTCTCGACGTCGTCGCGCAATCCGAGCAGGTGGAGACGATCGGAGCAACCGAGCTCGGCGGCGAGGCGGAGCAGCGGCTGCTCCTGGTCGCCGCGCCCCGCGATCGCGACGCGCGCCGCCGGCAGCTTTCGCGAGCGCGCGCACCAGCGTCGCGTGGTCCTTCACCGGATAGAGGTTTCCTACTGCGACGACGAGAGCCAGTTCGGGAGGAATCCCGAGCGCGGCGCGCGCATCGGCGCGCACCCGAGCGCGTTCGCCGGCCGGCGATTTCGGCGGCCAGCGGAATTCCGTTGTGGATCACCTCGAGCTGCGCGCGTGTCACCGAGAGTCCTTCGACGAGAAATCCGGCGAGGTTTTCGGATACCGCGACGATCGGGATCCCGAGGCGGCGCAGCATCCGGTACGCGAGCGCGCGCCGCGGTCGTTCCGTTACCCAGTGCTTGCCGTGGATCGTCGAGAGCGTGCGGACCCGCGCCAGCAGCGCGGCGGCGCCGCCGAACGTATTCATCGCGAATTCGTGCGTGTGCAGCACATCGACGCGCGCGCGGCGCAGCTTGCGTGCGAAGCGCAGCACCCACGCGAGATCGACACCGGCGCGTTGAGGGACGATCCAGACGGGGATGCCAGCTGCCTCGGCGCGCTGCGTCATCCAGCCCGCCTGGAGCGTCGCCACGATCGGCGCGTCGCCGCGCTCGCGGAGTGCGTGCGCGAGGCGCAACACCACGTTCTCGGCACCGCCGGGACCGCTCGACTCGAGTGCGAGCACGACGCGCAGCGAGCTCACGAGCTCCTCAGGAGTGTGCGCAGGAACTCGACTCGCGTCCTCGAAACGTCGTCGTGTACGCCGAGGCGCGGGAACGCCATCGGATCGCTTGCTGCACTCGCGAGGCCCCGCTCGGTCGTGACCGCCGCGGTATAGCCGGCATCGCGGGAGAGACGGCGCACGCGTTCGTCGTGGGCGCCCGACGGATAGGCGAGCAGCCCATGGCGGCCATGCCCGCGCTCGCGCAATCGCTCGCGCGCGGAGCACAGATCGCGCGCGGCCTCGTCGCGGGAGATTCCGGTGAGGATCGCGTGCGTGGCGCCGTGCGCTTCGATGTCGATCCCGGCGCGTGCGAGCCGGTCGACCTCGTCCCAATCGAGCAGCTCGCGCGCACCCACGGAGGGATCGCGCGTTCCGGATCGAATGCGGTCGAGCAGGCGCGCGCGCGCCTCCTCGTCTGACTTCTTGAGATGTGCGAGCAGCGACTCGACCGGTTCCCCATGCAACGCCACGCCGAGTGCCGCGACCAGCGCTCGTTGCGCGGCACCCGGAAGTGCTGCCAGGCGCCGGCAAACCTCGTCGGGCCAGAACGAACCATCGGTGCCGATGCGGTCGGTCACCACGAAGATCGTCGCAGGCATTCCGCGGCGCTCGAGCGCGGGGAGTGCAAAGTCGTGGTTGTCGCGCCAGCCGTCGTCGAAGGTGATCGCGCACGCTCCGACCGGAAGCGCGCGCTTCTGGCCGAGTCGCGAAATGATCTCGTGGAGAGGAAGCACGGAGAACGAGCCCGCGAGCCAATCGAGATGCCGCTCGAAGGTCTCCGGAGTGACGAACATTCCGGGCTCCACCGAGCTGCGCGCGGCCTCGGCCGCGGGAAGCACGCGGTGGTACATGAGCAGCGCGACGCGCGATCCGTCGAGACGGGCGCGCGCGCGTCGCCCGGCACCGCTCACAGCGAACGCGCAGGCTCGAGCAAATCGGACCGCGCGCCGAACGCTCACCACGTCAGTTTCCTCGCTCGGGGATCGGATGCGCGGCGAATCGAAGTCGAGCCGCTATTCCGAGCACCGCTCCGAAGCCAGCACCCGCCATCTGCGACACTGGAGTCGGTCGCAGAGGCGCGACGAAAGGCGCGAGAAGCAGGGCAGCTACCGCGATCGCGCCCGCTGTCCAGCTCACCCCGTCCCTCCGCCCCCAGAAGCCGATCGGAAAGAACAGCGAGGCGAGCCACACGACGTCGAGCGCCGGTCGCCAGACGCTCATGATCCGATAGTCCGGCGCCAAGAGCCGCCACCCATCTCCCACGCTGAATCCATACCCGCATTTCGGGCCGCGGTCGACCGTGATGCACAGATCGGCCGCGGAGCGCTCGACCCGCAGATCGAGCGTTTGTCCTAGAGCGATCTCTGCGAGCTCGCCAGGCAAGCGCACCGTTGCAGGCTCGAGGCCCACAGCCCGCCCCCGAGTCCGGAAGCGGAAGACGAGATCCTCGCGGTCGGGTCCCAGCAGCAGGATTTCGTTCTGCGCGAGGTCGGTGATCAGAAGCAAACCGGCTACCCCTTCGGGAGGAGATCCGCTCTGCGCTTGGACGCGCAGCGTGTAGTCGCCCGCGAGCCGCGCTCGGATCCGATCGGACATCGAGAGCCAGCCCTGCGAAATTTCGACCTCGTTGATCCATGCGTCGAGCACGGTGCCCCTGTACGGGGCCAGGTGTGCGAGCGACGGCGTGCGATGTCCGAAATAGACCGCCGTTGTTGGGGCGGGCGCTAGCAGTAAGCCCGTCCCCACGAGCACGCCGGCCGTAACGGTGCCCGCCACCAGCGCGAGCCGCCGGCTCTGCAGCGGCGATGGATGGATCCACGCTGATGCCGAACGGAACAGTGCGATCGCGAGTGCTGCGCCGCTGATGTTGGCGATGAGATCGACCTCGCTCGCGTTGCGCCCCGCGATCGGGATCGTGCCCTGGGCTACCTCGATGCCCGCAGACAGCAGTGCTACGAGCCCGAGCGCGCGGAGTGCGGGTAGCCGGGCCCAGACCAGGCTCGCCCCGAGCGGCATGAACAGGATCAGGTTGCGCACGAAGTCGGCGAGCTGGAACGGCTCGCCTCCGATCCGCGGAGCCTGTGCGGCGTCCACGAGGTCGCGATGGGGAGTTAGCGTGGCGATCACGATCGCCGCCATGGCCAGCCCGGCGGCGGCCTGGGGCACCACGCGGCGTGAGTTCATCGCCATGCGAGACTAGCATCGGCGTGTAACGTTCCGGCATGAGATCCGCCGTGCCGCTCTGGCTTCGATCCCTGGCGAGAGTCGTTCGCTCGGCACCTGCGCGGCACGATGCGCGCCACGAGCTCCGCCGGCGCCTGCGAGGTGAGCCGAACCTTCCCGAAGGTCCGCTGCGCCGGGTACTCGTGTTGTGCCACGGCAACATCTGCCGCAGTCCGTTCGCCGAGGCGCTGATCGCGGCGCGCGCAACTGGGCTCGAGGTGCGCTCGGCCGGCCTGCACGCTGGCGAGGGCAACCCCGCTGACCCTTCGGCGGTCGCGTGCGCGCAGCGCATGGGGGTTTCGCTCGCGGGGCACCGCTCAGCCTTGCGTCAGCGCCGAGCAGCTCGCATCGGCGGATCTGATCCTCGTAATGCAGGGCGCTCACGTGGCGGAGATCGAGCGCAACTGGCCGCAGTTTCACAGCCGCGTGCGCCTGCTCGGCGACTTCCTCCCGACACCGCCCTACGTGCTGTCCGACCCCTATGGCGAGCCGGACCTGGTGTTCGACCAGGTGTTCATGCGGCTCCGGACGGCGGTCGAAAATCTCGCGGCGCGGATCCAGGCGCGGCAGTCGGGGAGCTAGCTTTCGGGCTTCGGTGGGTGCCACCTTCTCCGCGCAGCTCGGCACTGCGACCGCCGACGATGTAAGCGTCGCCATCGGCGACGCTCGCCACGAGCTCGGCGCGGCGCTCGGGCGTGAGCGCGCTGATGTCGTAGCGCGCATAGTCGAACGAGGGCCGCTCGGCCAACCGCTGCCGGTGCTTCTCGAGGTACTCGTCGAGCGTGCAGATCACCTTGGCGGGGTTCCCAGCGCAGACCGTGTCGGGCGGCAGCGAGCGCGACACCACCGAGCCCGCGCCCACGATCGTGCGCGGCCCCATCTCGACGCCGGCCAGGATCACCGAGAGCGCGCCGATGTGGCAGGACTCGTGGATGATCACCCGGCCGATCCGCGCCGCGTCGAGGTACTCGTCCATCTGGGCGTCGTGCGCGAGGATCATGCAGTTCTCGCCGAAGCCCGAGTGGTCGCCGATCTGGATCAGGAAGCAATGGCTGGTATCGATCCAGGTCGAGGCCGGCAAGAGCACGTCGTCGCCGATCTGCATTCCGAGCGATCGCAGGTGCGCCCAGCGCCGCTCGAGGCGCGCGCGCGAGAGACGATCCCTGAGCCGCCGGAGCGGGTTTAGCAACGCCTCGAGCGGACTCACTCGTCACGCCGCACGAGCGCCTTGAAGCGCTCGAATCCCGTCAGGCACTGCAGGAAGTCCAGCGGATCTTCGGAGTAGCTGAAACGCCGCAGGCGGAACTGCTCGTCGCTGCCCTTGGCGAAGCGCTGCGCATAGCCGGCATAGCCAACGAATGCCGCCTCGAAGGCGAGCTGGGTGAGCGCAGCCGTCTCGCGCGCGCCGAAGTCAGCGCGCTGACCGTTCGGGTAGCAGAAGATCGGATCGGGATCGCGCGCTTCCGCCTGGAGTCGTTGCCACGATTCGCGGATCTCGCGCGGCGACTGCTCGTCGCTCGCGCGCGATAGCACCGGGTGGGTCCGCGTGTGGGGTCCGAATGTCATCCCGGTGCGCTCGGCGGCCCGGAGCTGGTCCCACGTCACCGGGGCATAGGCGGCGGGTGGGGACGCGGGCAACGCGACTTCGGCCGCTGCCGCGAGGCGATCGATAGCTCGATGCTTCTCCGCATCCGGAACGAGCTTGCAGGCTTCGGTGAAGCTCCACTGCGCCGCCAACCGGCCGGGCTCGTCGCTCCACTGGCCGGACCATTCGCTCCGATCCAGCGCAACCCGGAGCTCGCTGCGCCGCGTCTGCCGGAAAACGGTTTCGATCTTGTCCCACCACATCCAGAGCTCGCGGTCGAGGAAGCCCGTACACACGAACGTCGTCACGGGGCAATCGAACTCCGCGAATACGGGCCCCGCCACCTCGACTTGATCGAAGTAGCCGTCGTCGATCGTGAACGCGACCGCGCGGCGCAGCGAGGCGGTGTCGTTCTGCAAACGATGAACGAGATCGCGCAGCGAGAGCAGCTGATGACCCTCGCGCCGCAGCCTTTCGAGCGTCGCGCGGAGCTGCTCCGGGTCGTGTCCGGGTACACCCACGTCGGGGACGGCGAAGCGGTGGAGCATGAACACCGTCGCGCGGTCGCGCAGCAGCGGTGCGAGCGCACGCGCAGCCAGCGGAAGGCGCAAGGCGGACAGCAGCAGCTTTTTCATGGTTCCCATGGAAGTGCCCACGACGTCAGGATCGATGACACGCTAAAGCACGTCGGCTGGCCGTTGCCAGCGCTTAACGCAGCGACTTGCGCAGCCGCTGCGCGATCGCCCCGATGTGCGGACGCACCGCGACGTGGGTCGGCAGCGTGAAGACCCGGCCCGCGAGCGTATCCGCACCGGGGCAGTCGGGCCTTCCCACGAGGTGCGGGTGCAACGGCTCGATCCGGGTCAGCGACGTGGGATATAGAGGCGAGGCTCCGAGCGGCCGCAGCGCCTCGAGCGCCGCTTCGCGCGCTGCTGCGCTCGGCGCCACCACACCCAGACGCGGATGAACCGCGGTGGTGCCCGGCGCAGCCACGAGCGGCCGATAGCTCGTGTCGCTGCGCAGCGCTTCGGCCAGTTCCTGCGCCACCGCGGTGCGCTCCTGATTGGCCTTGGGAAGGTCCGGTAGCAGTGCCGTCGCGAGGCTCAGTGCGGGCGCGGGGATCGGACCTCGTGCGAAGTCCGTCTCGTAGACCGTCTCGCCGATGCCGAGCGCGGGAATCCCCGTGAGCAGCCCCAGGAGCGGCGGCCAGCGCGCGGCGTCGTAGGCGAGCGCGCGCAAAGCCGCGACGATCGGGCTGCCCGCAACGCGCGCGCGCTCGACCGGGGCGGTGCCAGACCACGCGAGCGCTCCACCGCCTAACGCCGAGAGCGGCTTCGCGCGTCCGAAGCTCAACACGCCGATCTCACCGCGTGCGCCCACGGCGCCCTCGGGCGAGCGCGCCCCGAGCGCTTGCGCCGCATCGTCGATCACCGCCACGCCGGCTCGCTCGGCGATCGTCCGCACTTCGGCCACGGGCTCGGCGAGGCCGAACAGATTCGCGACCACGACCGCCGCGACCTCTTCGAGCGGGAGCCGCTCCAGACTCGCCGGATCGAGCCGACCCGATTCGTCGACGTCCACGAGGTGCACCGTGAGCCCCGCGGCGACCGCGGATGCGGGCACGGAAAAGCAGACGTACGCGGGCAGTGCGACCTCGGTCCGGCCGCTGCGCTCGGCGAGTACCTGGAACGCGACGCGCATCGCTTCGCGCCCGGAAGCGTGCAGCGTGACGTCGCGCGTCCCGAGCAGGCTCGCGAGCCCCGCACACAGCTCGCTCTGCGCATCGCCTCCGGAGAACACGCGGCGCAGCGCGCGCAGCGGAATCGCAGAGCCCCCGGGTGCGGTCCGGCCGAGCGCCCTCGCAGGTCTCATCTCCGGGTCGGCTCCCACGTGACCGCCCTGCGGCCGGAGAGATGATAGGCCCAGGCCGCGAGCATCGATGCGTTCACGAGCATGAAGAAGCCCGCCACGCGCGCGACGAACCAGCGCCGTGCGGGGGCGTACGCGAGCGCGGCGCCGCCGAGCGCGTAGAGCAGGAGCTGGACCGCGAACAGTGCCGCCGCGGCGGTGCTCGTCTGCGCCGCGAGCCAGCTCGCGGAAAACACCAGCACCAGCGCGAACGGCGAGGTGAAGCGCGCCACCTTGTGACCCCAGAGCGCAAGCGCAGCGCGGCCGAAGCGCGGGTGCAGCAGCTCCCGGTAGGCGGTCAGCACGGCGATCCCTCGGCGCACCGTGCGCACCTTGCGGTGCCACTCGACGCGCGGATCGTCCACTGCGCGGAAGCTCGCTCGCGCGCGCGGCTCCGAGACGGCGCGCAAACCCCGTCGCGCCGACTCCAATGCGCTGCGAAAGTCGCTCGCGAGATCGCCGGGCCAGGGCGACGCGACGTCGCGACGAACCGCGAAGAACGAGCCCGAGCACCCCACGATCGTGGCGGCCTCGCTCTCGAGCCGGCGCAGCGCCATCTCGTAGCGCACGTAGGCGCCTTCGCCGCCCTCCATCGCGACGAGGTCTTCGCTGCTGACCGCGCCGACCGTCGCATCTGCGAACGGGCGCACGATCCAGCGCAGCGCGTCGGCTTCGATCTCGGCCGTGACGTCCGTGAAGACCAGGATCTCTCCCTTGGCTTCCGAGATCGCGCGCGCCTGAGCAGCCTCTTTCCCATTGCGCTCGGGATTGCGCACCAGCTTCACGCCGCGCTCCGCGAACGACGACGCGATCTCGTCGGTCGCGTCGGTCGAGCCATCCGAGGTGACGATCACTTCACGCGGCCCTGGGTAGGGCAGCGCGAGCGTCTGCTCGAGCTTGCGCGCGAGCGCGCCGGCGCCGTTGTGAACGGCGATTATCACGGAGAGCGCGGGATAGGCATCGGCTGCCGCGACCGGACGCCGCGCGATCTGGGTCAGCAGCCACAGCAGCACGGGGTAGCCGAGGTAGGCGAAGCCCAACCAGGCGAGCCCCAGGGCGATGAGGGTCCAGAGAAACGCCACGATGCCCTTTCGGCGCGCGCGCGCACCCGGATGAGTGCTCGCTGCGGGAGTGAAGCTGTTCGCCGATAAGACCTCCAGGGAAGCGCGGAGCTACCCTGGCGGCGAGGTGAGGATGACCGCGGAGAGGCTCGGCACATGGGGTCTGGGCGCTGCCGTGCTCGTGGTGGGCGTGCTGGCCTGGTGGCTCCAGACCCGACCCGCACTGGTCGTCGATCCCTCGCCGCTCGCGACGCTTCCGCGCGACGTCGGCTCGTGGCGGAGCGTCGACCTGCCGCTCGACTCGGCCGTGGAATCGATCCTGCGCGCCGACTTCAACCTCCAGCGGGCCTATCTCCCCGACCCGGTAGCCGAGCCCGGCGGCACGCCTGTCTGGCTCTACGTCGGCTACTACGGCACCGAACGCGGCGGCCGGCCCGAGCACACGCCGCGCGGCTGCTACACGGGCGCGGGCTGGGACATCGAGTCCGCCCGGGTCGTCGACGCGGGAAACGGCTCCGAGAGGCGCATCAACGAGTATCTGGTCGAGCAGGCGGACCAGCGTCAGCTCGTGCACTTCTGGTACCGGTCGTCGCGGCGCTCGGGCATGGTCGGAGGGGTCGACCAGCGACTCGATCAGATCTTGGGGCGCCTCTCGGACGGCAGGGCCGACGGCGCGCTGATTCGACTCAGCACGGTCCTGGACCCCGGTGGCGAGTCCGAGGCCCGCGCGCGTCTGCTCGCGCTCGGGAACCAGCTGGATCACCAGCTCGCGCAGTATTGGCCCATCGAGCGACCCCGGCGCGACCGCTAGGATCGTCCGCCGATGCTTGGCCCTGCGACGGCGCCCCAGCTCGCGGCACGCGGTGTCGTGGCGTTCGCAGATGTCGACTGGCAGGGGACCTGGTACTCGCGGCACCAGATCCTCTCGCGGCTGGCGCGGATCTGTCCGGTGGTGATCGTCGACCACCCCGCAGAGGCCCGTGACGTCCTCGCGGGCAGGGCGGCGCGCAGGCGTCCCATCCTCGCCGAGATCGCGGCGAATATCTGGAGCTACCGACCGCCGCGCTGGCTGCCGCGCGTCTGGCGGCCCGCTGCGGCGGGACGGCTGATCGACGCGCTTCGCGCTCGTCATCTGCGCGCGAGCGTGCAGCGGCTCGGCCTGACCGATCCGGTCTGGTACGCCTGGGATCCGCAGTACGCCGGCGAGCTCGCTCGGCTCCCCGAGCGCTTCACCGTCTTTCACTGCTACGACAAGTACGACGCCTATCACGAAGCGTCGGTTGCTGCGGTCCAGGCGCTCGAACGCCAGCTGGTGGCGCGATCGAACCTCGTATTCGCGTCGTCGCGCATCCTCGCGAGCGACATCCAGGAGCGCACCGGGCATCCGGTCCGCTATCTGCCGCACGGGGTCGACTTCGCCTACTTCCGCGAGCGCGCCGAGCGCGATCCCGTGCCCGCGGACCTCGCTGCACTGCCTCGGCCGCGGATCGGCTACGTCGCGCGGCTCGACGAGCGCATCGACGAAGAGGCGCTGCGCGAGATCGCGACGCAGCGCCCCGACTGGTCGCTCGTGATCATCGGCGGCGAGGCCTTCCAGTCGCAGGACGGACGCGCGCGCTTCCAGTCGCTGTGCGCGCTGCCCAACGTCCACGCGCTCGGGCAGAAGCCGCGCGCCGCGATCCCCGCCTACACGGCGGGATTGGACGTGTGCCTGCTCTGCTACCGCACCGACAACTGGGGCCGGTGGGTGCAGCCACTCAAGGCTTACGAATATCTCGCGTGCGGGCGGCCCGTGGTGTCGGCACCGATCGACGCGGCACTCGATTTCGGCGACCTCGTGAGCGTCGTGTCCGAGCGCAAGGGCTGGATCGCCGCGATCGACGCGGCGCTGGCCGCAGACGGCCCGGAACTCCGCGCGCGCCGGATCGAGTTCGCGCGCGCCAACAACTGGGATCAGCGCGTCGCGGACCTGGCGGCCCAGATCGAAGCGGGGCTCACGCGCGACCGCTCGCGCTGACGAGCTCTTCCCACACGGCGGTGATTCGTTCGACCGTGAGCCGTACGTCGAAGGCCATCGCGCGCTGCCGGCCGCGACGTCCGAGCTCCGCGCGCCGCGCCGGCGACGCGATCAGCTCCGCGAGTCGCGCAGCGAGCTCGCGGGGATCCGCCGGATCGAAGAGCAGCCCGTCGCCCGCGCCCACGATCTCTGCGGGCCCGCCCAACCGGGCCGCTACGACCGCCTTGCCGAGCGCCAGGCCTTCCACCACGACGAGTCCGAACGGCTCGGGGGTCGTAGAGGCGTGAAGCACGACGTCGGCGGCGCCCATCAGCTGCGGGACGTCTGAACGGAAACCCAGGAACGAGACCACCCCGTCGAGCCCGCGCTCACTCGCAAAACGGTGCAGCTCGTCGGCATAGCGGCGGTCGCTCTGCGGTGCCTCACCGACGATCCAGAGCCGAATGCGGCTGCGGAGCTCGGGCGCGAGCGCGTCGATCGCGCGCAGCGCCACATCCTGACCCTTCCACGAGCGCAGCAGCCCGACCAACACCACGAGCAGCGCCGACTCGGGAACGCCGCGCTCGGCACGCAGCCGCCCTCCTTCGCCCTCGGGTCGCGGTGTCCAGCGCGAGAGATCGATGCCGTCGTAGACCTGGCGGATGGATTCCCGAGCCAGCCCTGCGCTCTCGAGGCTGTTCGCGACGTAGCGACTGATCGCGACGACGGCGTCGAAACGGCGCGTGAGCCAGCGCGAGGTCGCACCGCCCGGGTCCACGAACAGTCCCCGCGCGTGCGTGGCGATCGGCCGGCCCACGATCCGCGCTGCGGGGAGCCAGGTGTCGAATCCGACGCACGGCGAGTTGTTGAGGTGCACGAGATCGATGCGCTCACGGCGCAGGAAGCTCGCGCGGCGCAGGACCGCGCCCGGCATCTTTCCCGCGGTCGAGAGCTTGCCGAGCCAACCCCGAGTGAGCCGGCGCGCGCGTTCCGTCCGCCGCTGCTCTTCCCAAACGTGCGTGGAGATGCCCTCAGCGCGCAGCAGATCGACGAATCGGTTCTGCTGGTAGAACAGCGCCACGGGCTCCCAGCACCGCCGATCGAGACGGGTCGCCAGGTCGTAGAGGCACTGGTGCGATCCCCCGACCGTTCCGTCTTCGTTGATCTCCACGAGGAGAACGCGTCGAGGTCGTCCGAGTTCTTGCATCACCGTGATTCGGGTGGGCGAGTCTCGCAAAAGGCCGCCTGCCCGCAAAGGACGTTCGAGTGCGTGCCTGCTACAGCTATGCGTGCGTCGGCCCGATGGATCGCGTTGCGAGGAGCCCACTCTGACGCGCAACCCGAAGCTCTCGATCGGCATCCCGGTCTACAACGGCGAGCGCTATTTGAGCGAGGCGATCGACGCTCTCCTCGAGCAGAGCTTCGGCGACTTCGAGCTCTTGATCTCGGACAACGCGAGCACCGACGCGACCGAGCAGATCGCGCGAGCCGCGGTCTCACGCGATCCGCGCGTGGCGTACTTCAGAAACGCGAAGAACCTGGGTGCCGCGGCGAACTTCACCGCGGTGTTCCGCCGGGCGACGGCGCCCTATTTCAAGTGGGCCTGCGCCGACGATCGCATGGCTCCCGGTTTTCTCGACGCCGCGCTGCGCGAGCTCGACGCGCATCCCGAGGCCGTCGCCTGCTACGGCCAGGTCACCCTGATCGACGCCGAGGGTCGCGAGATCGGCCACTTCGAGCAGGGACTCGACCTGCGCTCGCCCGACGTCCGCGAGCGTTTCCGGCGCGCCCGCGCACACATGGGGCTCTTGAACGTGCTCCAGGGAGTGATGCGCACCCAGGCGGTTGCCCGCTGCGCGCCTCAGGGTGCCTACCAGGGATCCGATGAGGTGCTGGTCACAGAGCTCTCGCTCCAGGGCAGGATCCACGAGGTCTCCGCGCCGATGCTATTCCGGCGCATGCATCCGCGCGCGATGAGCGCCGCGAAGGGTTTCGAGCAGAAGCTCGCTCACCTCGATCCGGGCAAGCGCTTTTCGACCTACTACTGGAGCCATTCGATCGAATCCCTGCGCGCGATCGCGCGCGCGCCGCTCGCGGCGCACACCAAGCTGCAGCTCGCGGCGGGTGAGCTGCGCGCGATGATCACGCTCCGGTATCAACTGTTGCGCGAGCTGCGCGATGCAGCGGGGCAGCTCAGGCCCCGAATCTGAGCCGCGCGGGAAGCAGTCGGAACAGGTCTGCGAGCGCCTCCGGGCGCAGCACCCAGATCAGCGCGGCGTAGACGGCGACTCCGAGCGGCACACACGAGAGCAGGAGCGCCAGATCGCCGGCGCCCGCGGCGCGCATTGTGAGCTCGAGAGCGGCCACGGCTACGGCCATCACCGCGGACGCCGAGACGGTCTTCGACAGCGTGGTCCACAGCGCGCGCATCGGCAGATCGACCAGGCGCAGCGCGAGCCAGAACGCGGCGTAGCTGATCGGGACCATCACGGTCGCATAGGCGGTCGCGACGCCGACGATGCCCCAGCGGGCTCCGACCACGTAGCTCGTCACGATGATCGTCGTATACGTGACCGCCCACCACAGGCGCAGTGCGGCGTTGCCGGTCGCGAGGAATACCTGACCCGGCGTCGACACGATCGACTGCAGCGCACCCAGCGGCGCGAGGATCTGTACGAGCGGGATCACCGCGGTCCATTGCTCGCCGAGCACCACGCGCACGAACGGATCCGCGACCATCGCGAGCCCCGTCATCATCGGGAACGCCGCCAGCGCGATCGCGCCGTTCGCGCGCAAGAACACTCTGCCGAGCGCAGCGCGGTCGTGCTGCAGACTCGCGAAGGTCGGGAACATCACGCTGATCAGGACGTTCGTGATCACCTCGAGCGGATACATGTAGAAGCGGTAGGCGTAGTCGTAGAGCCCGAGCTCGACGGTTCCCAATCGGCGTCCGATCACGAGGCGATCCGCGTTGCGCACGAAGTACTGCAGCCCATTGAAGCCGAGCACGCTGCCGCTGAACCCGAGCACGCTCGCGACTTCGCGCGTATCGAATCCGAGGCGCGGGCGCCACGGAGACGTCGACAGCAGCAGCAGGCTGCGCAGACCGGTCGCGGCCAGGTTCGGGATCACGAGCGACCAGACCCCGAATCCGTAGAGCGCGAGGCCGATCGATCCGAGCGAGCTGACCACGAGGCCCGCCATCTCGATCGAGACCAGCCGCCCGAAGCGCAGCTCTCGCTGGAGGAGGCCCTCCGGCACGGTACCTGCCGTCGCGAGCGGGAAGATCGCCGCCATCGCGATCACGACACTCCGCACGCCGGGCTCGTCGAAGAAATCCGCGATCGCACCCGACGCGAGCGCCAGCACGAGCCACAGCGCGCACCCGATCGCGAGACCGAGCGTGGCGAGGCTCCGCAGCAGGCCCTCCGTGAGCGTGGGGCGCTGGACGATCGCGGGCCCCGCGCCGAGCGTCGAGAGCAGCGAGCCCACCGCCGTGAACGTACTCGCCATCGTGGCCAGACCGAAGTCGTGTGGCGAGAGCAGATGCGCAAGCGCGATCGATACGCCCAGTCGCACCGCCTGCGTGAACGCCTGCCCGACGGCGACCCAGCGCACGCTCGAGAACACGCGGCCCGCGTCGGGGGCGCGGGTCGCGGCCGTCTCGTCGTCAGCACCCACGGCTGAGCCTACGCATCGGGAGTTCGCTCATGGAAGCCTCGCGATTCCCGCTTGGATGCGAAGCGCACGAGACGCAGGATGTCGTCGAGCGCGGTGGGATGCAGCGCCCAGACGGCGGCCATGTAGACGGCGACCCCGAGCGGCACGCAGACGAGCAACACACCGACGTCATCGACCCCCAGCGACTGCAGTGTGATCTCCGCGCCGGCCACGGCGGTTGCCATGACGAAGTTGGCGCCGATCGTGCGCGCGAGCGTTCGCCAGAGAGCGCCGAGACCGAGGTCGACGAGGCGCAGCGCGAGCCAGAATCCGGTCAGCGAGATGGGCACCATCACCGCCGCGTACGCGCTCACGACGCCGAGGACACCCCATTGCACCCCCCAGGAGAAGGTCGCGACGATGATCACCGTGTAGATCACGGCCCACCAGAGGCGCAGTGCGGCGTTTCCGGTGGCGAGGAAGATCTGTCCCGGCGTGGCGCTGAGCGACTGGAGCGCGCCGAGCGGGGCCAGGATCCAGACGAGCGGGATCGCCGCGGTCCACTGCGGTCCGAGCACCACGCGCACGAATGGCGCAGCGACCAGCCCGAGGCCCGTCATCATCGGAAACGTGATCAGCGCGATCGCGCCGTTCGCGCGCAGGAACACGCGGCCCAGTTCACCGCGGTTCCCCTGCAACCGCGAGAGCGTCGGAAACATCACGTTGATCAGCACACCCGTGATCACTTCGACCGGATAGGTGTAGAAGCGATAGGCGTAGTCGTAGAGGCCGACTTCCAGGGCACCGAGCACGCGGCCGATGATCAGGCGGTCCGCATTCTTGGTGAAGTAGATCAACGCGTTGAACCCGAGCACGCTGCCGCTGAACCCCATCACGGTCGACACCGCGCCCGCATCGAATCCGAGTCGCAGGCGCCATGGCGAGGACAGGACCAGGAGCAGGCTGCGGAGCGCAGCGGCGGCGAGGCTCGGGACCACGAGCGCCCACACGCCGTAGCCCGTCATCGCCATGCCGACCGCGCCCGCGGAGCTCAGCGCGAGCGCGGCCACGTCGATCGCGACGAGCCGACCGAATCGCAGCTCGCGCTGCATCAGCGCTTCGGGCACGAGCCCGAATGCCGGAGATCGCGAAGTTCGCCGCGAGCACCGCGGTCAACGTCGCGACCGCAGGCTCGCCGAAGAAGCGCGCGATCGCGGTCGAGGCGACCACGAACGCGAGCCACAGACCGAACCCGAGCCCGAGTCCGATCGTGGCGAAGCTGCGCAGCAGACCGTCCGTGATCGTCGGGCGCTGCACGATCGTCGCGCCCGCACCGAGCGTCGACAGGAGCCCGCCGATCGCCGTGAAGACTCCGGCCATCGTGATGAGCCCGAAGTCGTGGGGCGTGAGCAGCCGCGCTAGCGCGATCGAGACCAGCAGCCGCCCGCCTTGCGACAGGATCTGCCCCGCAGCGACCCAGCGCACGCTCCAGAAGATCCGGTCGGAATCGGGCGCGCGCTGCGCCGCGACCGATTCGCCGTCGGGGCTCAACCGGCCACCTCGCGCGCCCGACCGCTCACCCTGCGGCGACCAGCTCTCGCAGGTTCCGCGCGATCGGTGGAACGAGGCGGTCCCAGGCGAACCGCGCGGCGAGGGCGCGCGCCGCGCTCTCGCGCTCCGCGGGGGCAACCTCGAGAAAGCCCTCGATCGCCTCGACCATTGCGTGGGCATTCCCGGTTGGGAACACCCGGCCAGCGTTCGGATGGCCGAGCAACAGGTTCGTGAAGAACGGCAGATCCGAAGCAATCATGCCCCGCCCGAGGGTTAGCGTCGCCAACGCACTGCCGCTCCCAGTGACCGATCGATACGGGAGCAGCACGAGGTCGCTGGCGCCGACGTAGTCGGCGAACTCGTGCGCGGTCAGATGGCGGTCGATGGACCTGGCGTTCGGCAGCCGCTTCACGAGTTCCTTGACCTGCGTGGCGTAGGCCGCGATCGGCGAGTGTCCCGCGATCAAGAGCGAGATCCGCTCTCCAAGACGGGCCGCCGCCTCACATGCGAGCTCGACGCCCTTGTACGGGCGGATCTGACCGATGAAGAGTACGAGGGGCTGCGCCGGAGACAGCCCGATCTCACTCAGCACCGCGGTTCGCGGACGCGCGGGAGGATAGACACCGTCGTAGTTCCCGTGCTCCATGATCGACACCTTCCCGCGCGGCGAGTAGAGCGTCTGGCACCGCTCCGCGGAAGCAGCGTCGTGACAGATCACGAGATCCGCAGCACGGGCGAGCGAGCGGAAGGCGGCGCGCACGGGCCAGGTCCGGCCCTCGTGGGGCTCGAGATTGTGACAGGTCCACACGATCAGCTTGCGGGATGCCCGTGCGGCTTCCAGAAACGCGCGGTACTCGTGGATCTGCAGCAGGGCGAAGGTCGGCTCCAACCGCGAGTGGAGGCGCCAGCCGCCCGGCACGGAGTCGAGGAAGCGCAGCCAATCGGGCGCCGAGCGGATGATCCACTCGGGCCAGTGGAAGTGGAGAACGTCGAACGCGTCGCGATTCTCGCGCAGCCAACGACGCGACGGCACGAACGTGCCCGCCAGCTCGACGCCATGCTTGCGCAATGCGTCGTAGAAGAGCCGGAAGTACGGATTGACCGCGGTCGCCGGCTCGCTCGACATGATTCTCACTGCGTTGGCGTCGCTCGTCACCGCGTCTCCGAACCGATTCGAGCGGCCGTAGGCCTCGTTGCGCAGCGGGATGGAGCTGTGCGCACCAGCAAAGCTCTGTTTGCGCCCGCGAATCGGAACCACGAACAATTTCAATCGAGTCCGAGAACTAGCATTCGGTCCAATTGCGCGAGGGGAGCGGCCGATCGATCCGACGAGGTTACCCGTCGCGAAGCGAGATGGGGTCGCGTCGTCACCGGATCGAGCCGATGAGGAGGCCAGTCGGCGGCCGGGCTGATCGACCGCCCGGCCTGGGTGCTGGCGAACCCCGTCGGAGGAGGGGGGTCAGGAAATCCAGTATATCCGCGTCCGGGAAAACCGGAGGTCATTTCGGTGATCCAGGTCACAAATCCCGAGATCGAGAAAGAGCGCGCGTTAGAGGCGCTGATATTACCCGAGGGGGTCCAAGCGGGCTGTACGGTTTCCGACACAGTGTCAGGACGGTCGTTAAGCAACGTTAAAAGTGTCTGTGACTATTTCACCCGGGGGAGAATGCCGACTGTATAATGTTTGCCGCCGTACCATTAGCCGAAGGAATAAACGTTACCGACCGAGTGTTCGCGCCCACCCATTGGATGATGGGGCAATCCGCCTCTGCGAATGACCTGACACCCAGTTGATCACCCGCCGCACCGCACCCATAGGGCCAAAACAATGATCACCCCCCCCGTCCCCGGCGCCTCGGCGCCGGTTGTGATCCCGGCATCGCTGCGATCGCCAGGAGTTCACACAACGCTCGTTGTTAGGCGCAATTCGCGCCTCGCGGTTCGCACCGGGAGGTCGCGATGACCTCGATGCGGGGCGTGGTAGAGCGACATCGCGCATCGTACGCCCGCAATCCGTTCGGGGTACGCATCGCGCTCGTGATGGCACTCGACCTGGTGTGCCTGCTCGTGGCCGCATTCGTGGCCCGCGCGTGGGCCGAGACACCGGTCTCGAACGGGATCTTCGCGGCGGCGACCGCGATCCTCGGGGCGGGAACCTTCCTCGTGCTGCAGGCGACGGGCGCCTACGACCTCGTCACGATCCGCAGCAGCGCGAAGACCCGCGTCTCGCTGCTCCTGGCGATGGGGATCGGCTTCGCAGCCACGTTGGTGTTCTACTACGTCGTTCCGCTCCCGCAGAGCAAGGAGGCGCTGCTCCACGCCGCGGCGGTGTTCCTGCCGCTCTTCCTGCTGGAGCGCAGCGCGTTCCGCGCGGTTTCGAAGAAGATGCGCAACCGCATCGTGCTGGTCGGCCTCAGCGACGTCGCGCTCGCGCTGGTGCGCAGCATCAACGTGCGCAGCGACCTCGGACTCGAGGTCGTGGGCGCGCTGTCGGGCAACAACGAAGAGGACCTCGCCGACGCGCCGCACATCGACGGCCTCCCGATCCTCGGGACCGTTCACGCGGTCGAGAAGGTGATCAGCCAGGGCCTCGCCGAATGGGTCGTCGTGACCTCGAAGAGTCGCGAGGAGCAGCTGCCCGACGATCAACTGCTGAGCTTGAAGCTCCACGGCGTGCCGATCTTCTCGGGGGTCGCCCTCTACGAGAGGATTACGGGCGAGGTCTATCACCGCTCGATGCGCTCGTCCGTGTTGATCTTCGACGATCGGCTCGGCATGACCCTGTTCGAGCGCTCGACGAAGCGCGCATTCGACGTCGTCGTCTCTCTGGCGGCGCTCGTCGCCATTGCGCCGATCCTGCTCATCGCCGCGATCGCGATCCGGCTCGATACGAAGGGATCGATCTTCTTCCGGCAGACGCGCGTGGGCCGATTCCACAAGCCGTTCCAGATCGTCAAGCTCCGCACGATGGTGAGCGATGCCGAGAAGGTCACGGGCGCGGTCTTCGCGAGCCGCGAGGATCTGCGGATCACCCGCGTGGGTCGCTTCCTGCGCCGCACGCGCATCGACGAGCTGCCCCAGTTCTGGAACGTCCTCCGGGGAGACATGAGCGTCGTCGGGCCGCGCCCGGAGCGCCCCGAGTTCCTCGACGAGATCTCCGAGCGCTTCCCGTACTTCCGCGTCCGGTCGGCCTTCAAGCCCGGCGTGACGGGCTGGGCTCAGGTCCGCGAGGGATACGTCGGTGACATCGCGGGCTTCGACCAGAAGCTCGCGCTCGACCTCTACTACATGCGCAACTGGTCGCTCTCGATGGACGTCTCGATCGTGTGGTCCACGGTGCGGACCGTGTTGTCGCTGAAGGGCGTCTAGCAGCCGGTCAGAGCAGGCCCCCGGCCGGCGCCACTCGCGCGCGCTGGTTGTAGAGCAGCTTCGTCAGGCTCTGGATCTCTTCCTTCGAGAGCTTCGAGAAGTCGACCGTCATGTCCTTGCCGACGGCCATGCCGCGCTGCACGCCGGGCCGCGCGCCGAGTTCCTCGAACCAGCGCTTGAAGTACGGGAACTCCGAGATGTCCTGCCCCTGACCTTCCCAGCCGACCGTCCACGGGTAGGAGATCATGTCCGCGATCGTGTAGGTGTCGCCGGCGAGGTAGCGGCGGTCGTAGAGGCGGTTGTTCATCACGCCATAGAGCCGGTTCACCTCGTCGGTGAAGCGGCGCACCGCGTACGATTGATCGCCCTGTGAATCCTTGAGCCGGCGGAAGTGACCGCACTCGCCGGTCTTCGGGCCCTGGTTCGCCATCTGCCAGATCACCCACTGATTCACTTCGTGGCGCCCGCGCAGGTCCTTCGGATAGAACTGACCGGCCCTCTCGGCGATGTAGATCATGATGGCGCCGGATTCGAACAGCGCGATCGGCGCGCCGCCGTCGGCCGGCGCATGGTCGACAATCGCGGGCATGCGGTTGTTCGGGCTGATGCGCAGGAACTCATCCTTGAACTGGTCGCCCTGGCCGATGCTGCACGGGACGATCCGGTACGGGAGCCCGCATTCCTCGAGCAGGATCGTCACTTTCTTGCCGTTCGGCGTGGGCCAGTAGTGGAGATCGATCATTCGGAAGTCTCCGAGCGCGCGCAGGAGCCGGGGGGATCCCGATCTGCGCGTCCAGCATACCCCGGCAGGAGTTCGCCCCGGATCAAGTGCGGAGGCACTTCGTCCGATCCGTCGGGGGTACCGCTCGGAGGGCCCCATGCAGACCGCCCGCGACGAGATGCGAGACTTCGCGAGCCAGCGCAGCGAGGTCCTGCTCCAGCTCGCGTCGTGCACCGTGGCGGCTGCGGCGCTGTGGGCGGTGGCGGGCCGGCTCGACGGAGCACTGCCCGAGCTCAAGGCGCTGTTCGTAGCGCTCCTCGTCGCGTTCGGGGTCGGCGTCCAGAACATGGTGCCGCAGCTCATCCCCGTGCTCGCGTTCCGCTGCCCGCGCTGCACGATGCTCTTCCACGCGGCCACCGCGCGACCGCGCGGCCGCGCGGTGCTGGGACTGCGCGCGTGCGCGCACTGCGGCCTGCGCGTGCACGGACCCGATTCGCCGCCGTCCCACGCGCACGACTAGACTGGCCGCAGGCTTCGCGCAGCGAGCCGCAGGCGAGCGAAGACCATAAGATGGGCGAGCGAAGGCCATCAGGATGTCGAAGCTCGCGATCACGGGGGCGGAGCTCGTCGACCCCGAAGCGGCGCTCGTACGCCGCGGCACGCTGCTCATCGAAGACGGGCGGATCGCCGGAAGCGTTGCGCCCGACGAGCCGCTCGGCGCCGATTGGCGCGTGATCGAGCGCCCCGATCGCGCGCTTGCACCGGGCTTTCTCGATCTGCACTTCCACGGCGAGATCGCGGCGGCTGCGCCGCCGCAGTTCGCGGGTGCGCTCGCGCGCGCCGCGCGGCGGATGCTCGGCGAGGGAACGACCGGGTTTCTCGCCACCACGGTGTGTTGGCCACGCGCGCAGCTCGCCGATGCGGTCTCAGCGCTCGCGGCCGCGGCCGACGGGGTGTCTGCGCAGGGTGCCGCTTGCCTCGGTCTGCATCTCGAGGGGCCGTGGATCAGCGCCGAGGCGCCCGGTGCGATGTCGCGCGACGCGATCCGGCCCTACGACGCGCGCTCGGATCGCGAGGTGCTCGCGCGCGCGGGCCAGCACCTGCGCATGGTCACACTGGCGCCCGAGGTCGAGGGAGCCGACGCGCTGCTCGCCGAGCTCGCCGCGCGCGGCGTGATCGCAGCGCTCGGTCACACGCGCGCACTACCCGCGCGCATTCTCGAGGCTGTCGAGCGCGGTCTGCGCCACGTCACGCATCTCTGGAACGCGATGGGCCCGATCCACCATCGCGAGCCCGGCGTGGCCGGCACCGCGCTCGCGGAGGATCGGCTGACGTGTGATCTGATCTGCGACGGCCACCACGTCGATCCCGCGATGGTGCGCATCGCGGTGCGCGCGCTCGGGGAGCGCCTCATGCTGATCACCGACCGCCTCGATCTCCCGGAAGGAGCCCACGCCTCGGCGCTCGGCTCGGTCTCGGCGGGAGTCGACGGCGAGCCCTGGCGGCGCGCCGATGGCACGATCGCGGGGAGCCAGCTCGGCCTCGATGCCGCGCTCCGCAACGCGCGCCGCTTCGCCGGGATCGATCTGCGCGAGGCCGTGGCCGCATGCACGCTGCGGCCCGCGCGGTTGCTCGGCGTGGAGCGCGAGCGCGGCACGCTGCGCCCGGGTGCACGCGCGGATCTCGCCGTGCTCGACGCGAGCGGCCGCGCGGTCGAGACCTGGATCGCGGGCGAGCCCGTCTGGCGCTGTGAAACTTTCGGTTCAGATGGGAATCCCGCGCGCCGATAGGGGGCGCGGGGGATCCGTGAGCCGAGTCCGCATGCGCCGCCGCTCGCTCGACGCGCTGCTCCGCGTGCAGCGCTACGAGGACTATCACGATCTCGTGTTCCAGGAGGCGCTCGACCCCTACTGCGAGGCCGCGAAGCGCGCGGGGCGCGAGCCCGGCAGCGTGCTCGCGATCGGCGCGGGCGCGCGCGAGGCCCAGGCGCTCGTCGCGCGGCCGTTTGCGCGGATCGCACTCTCCGGGGTCGCCGAGCCCGACGCGGTGGTGCAGGAGATCGCGGCGCGCGATCCGCGCGTGGTCTACGAGCTCGCCAACGCCGAAGCGCTGCCGTACGAGAGCCGGACCTTCGACCTCGTCTTGTGCAAGGAGGCGCTGCACCACCTCGCGCGGCCCGTGCTCGGCCTGTACGAGATGCTGCGCGTGTGCCGCCACCGCGCGGTGCTGATCGAGCCCTGGAGCTGTGGGCTGATCGGTGCCTTCGATCGGCTCGGCCTCACCACGCGCTTCGAACGCGATCAGATCGCGAATCTCGCAGCGCGCGACAACCACGTATATCGCTTGAGCCGCGCTTCTCTCGAGGCTCTGCTCGCGAGCTACTACCTCGAGTCCGGAGCGCGTTGCGACGTGCGCGTGGGATGGCTCTCCACGCGCGTGTTGATGCCGCGATCGGCGCGCGTGCGCAGCGCGCTCCTCGCCGCGGGATGGGCGGCGAGCCAGCTGCCCGGGGCGGAGGGAAACCTGGCCACGGTTTCGATCGAGCCCGGCAGCGATCTGCCGCCCGATCCGCGGCCGATTCCCTGAGCGTCAGGACGATTGCGGGCCGCGGATCACGCGGCCCGGAAGCGCGCCCGTGTGCTCGCCGTTGCGCATCGTGACGATGCCCGACACGATCGTGGCCTCGTAGCCGCGCGCGCGCTGCACGAGTCGGCGCGCGCCCGCGGGCAGATCGTGCACGAGCTCGGGCAGCGCGAGCTCGAGGTGATCCCAGTCGATCACGTTGAGATCGCCCTTCCGTCCCGGCGCGACGACGCCGCGGTCGCGCAGGCCGTAGAGCCACGCGGTGTCGCGCGTCATCTTGCGCACCACCCATTCGATCGGGAGCTTCGGCCCGCGCGCGCGGTCCCGCGCCCAGTGCGTGAGCAGGAACGTGGTCATGCTCGCGTCGCAGATCGCACCGCAGTGTGCGCCGCCGTCGCCGAGGCCGAACGCGCTCGCGGGGTGCTCGAGCATCTCGCGCAGCGCCTCGAGATCGCCGTCGCTGTAGGAGAGGATCGCGAGCATCAGCAGCTGGCGTCCGTCGAGCTCGAGCATGTGGTCGTAGAGCACCTCGTACGGGTCGCGGCCGGTCCGCGCCGCCTCGGCGGCGACGCTGTCCTCGGGCGCGGGCTCGTAGTTCGGCGGATCTCCGAGCGGGAAGATCTTGCTCATGCCGTTCTCGATCATCGAAACCACTACAGCGATGCGCGGATCCTGCTCGATCGATTTCTCACCGAGGATCCGGCGCCGAATCTCGGGATCGCGCAGCCGCGCCACCCGCTCGGCGAGCGGCAGGTGCTCGAGCTCGCGATAGGTGGGCTTGTACGAGAACGGATTGAAGGTCTGGTGTCCGATCAGGAGCATCGTCGGACGCGAGCCGACCTGCGGCGTG
Organism: uncultured delta proteobacterium; assembly: GCA_963832165.1. Lineage (GTDB taxonomy): Bacteria > Myxococcota_A > UBA9160 > UBA9160 > SMWR01 > JAHEJV01. The sequence continues at coordinate 430,566 of CAWHTE010000001.1, forward strand.
AGCTGTGCGCCGGCCGCGTTGGCCTCGCTGCAGCGCTCGAGTATCGCCCGGAACTGATCCTTGTCGGCGTCGTGCTGCGAGAGCGCGAAGCTCACGGGCCGACCGATTTCGGCCGAGAGTCGCTGCATCCACGCCACTTCCTTCGCGGGTGCCGCGAGGTCCTCGCCCATCACGCCCGCGGGCGCCAGCTCGAACAAGCCGCGGCCCAGCTCGCGCAGCACGCGGCCGATCCCGAACAGCTCGTCTTCGGCCGCGAATGTGCCCGGCACCGGCTCACCGTCGATCGCGCGGTGTACGAGCGTGCGCGAGGTCGAGAAGCCGAGTGCACCGGCCTCGATGCCTTCGCGCACGATCGCCGCCATCGCTGCGATGTCCTCGGGCGTGGCCGGCTCGTTCTTCGCGCCGCGCGCTCCCATCACGTACGCGCGCACCGCGCCGTGCGGGACCTGGGTGCCGAGGTCGACCGCGTGCGGGACCCGCTCGAGCGCGTCGAGGTATTCGGGGAAGGTCTCCCAGCCCCATTTCATCCCCGCGGACAGCGCGGTGCCGGGGATGTCCTCGACACCCTCCATCAGCGCGATCAGGAAATCCTCGTCGCCGGGCCGCACCGGAGCGAAGCCGACTCCGCAATTGCCCATCACGATCGTCGTCACACCGTGCCAGCACGAGGGCGAGAGCAGCGAGTCCCACGTGGCCTGTCCGTCGTAGTGCGTATGGATGTCGACGATTCCGGGCAACACGAGCTTGCCCGTCGCATCGAGCGTCTCGCGCGCCGCACCGAGGTCGTGGCCCACCGCGGCGATGCGGCCGCCCGAGAGCGCGACGTCGGCGCTGCGCGGCGCGGTGCCCGTGCCGTCGACGAGAGTTCCGCCGCGAATGACCAGATCGTGCACGATGACTCTCCTTGCGCGGCGCTCAGGCGCCGAGCGTGATTTCGATCCGGTCGCCGCTCTCGCGCACCGGAAAGCTCCTGGCGGGTCTGCGGATCGGATGGCGCTGTGGGCTGCCGTCGCGCACGTCGAGTCGCCCGCCGTGTACCGGGCACTCGAGGACGCAGCCCTGCAGCACGGCCGCGTCGAGTCGCACCATCGCATGCGGGCAGCGGTTCTCGATCGCGTAGAAGCGGCCCTCGGCATTGCACACGAGCAGCTCGTGCCCGTCGGCCGACACGGCGCGGGTCTGGCCCGGCGCGAGACCCGCCACGTCGAGCGTCACCGCGAGGCTCACGCTTTGCGCTCCAGATATTGCTCGAGCGTGCGGTGGAAGTGCCGGATCCGGACCTCCTGCTCGCCGAGGTGCAGGCTGCGGAACGCCGCGGAGCGCATGCCCGCCTGGATGCGCGGCAGGTTGTAGAGGTCCTCGTCGAGCAGGTCGCCGCCCTCGCATTTCCCGGCGAGCGTGTCGCCGTCTTCGGTGCGGAAGAAGAGCTTCTGCGGACGCGGCACCTCCTGCGCAGGCGTGCGAACGAGGCTCCAGAAGTCGAAGTACATCTTGTTCGGATCTTCCGGGTGCGGGCGATGCGTGAAGACCCACACGAACAGCGAGTGGATGTTGAACGTGGCGTTCGGGAACACCGTGTAGTGGAAGTCGTCGCACATCTGCGCTTCGTTGAGCTCGGAGAAGTCGCAACCGAGCGCTGGGCCCATCTTGCGGATCGCGTCGGCGAACGCGGAGCGCGCCTCGGCCGGCCCGCCCGCGAAGTTCGCCACGTCCACGCCCACGCGCGCCAGGAACAGATCGCGGATGCCGCGCGTCACCGTGCCGGCGCCGGGATGGCGGGGGCTGGCCTGCACCTCGGGGAAGATCATGCGCGTGTGCTTGTCGTAGCAGTCGTAGAGCGTATTCACGTCGTCGCTGAACTCGAGCGTCCAGGTGTGGGTCGCCGACAGGTGATAGGCCTCGTTGAACGCATCGACCGACGTCTTCCAGTTGCACTCGATCTCGATCGTCGCGTCGAACGCGACCTTCCACTCCTCGAAGTGATAGGGATCGAGGTGCTCGGGAATGACGCCGAGGTAGTTGGTCAGAGGCTCGGCGTCCGGATCCAGGTTGACGAAGACGAACCCGCCCCAGGTCTCGCAGCGCACGGGCCGCAGGTCGAGGTTCTTGCAACCCTGCGGAAACGACCCCGGGTCGAGCACCGCGAGCAGCTTGCCGTCGATGCCGTAGCGCCAGCCGTGGAACAGGCACGAGAAGCTCTCGGCGTGCCCGCGGCCGGGCTCCCGCAGGCGATTGCCGCGGTGCATGCAGACGTTGTAGCGGGCGGCGAGGGTGCCATCGGCCTGGCGGATCACGAGCACCGACTCGGGGCCGATCTCGAACGTGAAGTAGTCGCCCGGATTGGGCGCGTCGGACGCGCGCCCGGCGAGCAGCCACGTGCGCGTCCACATGCGCTCCCACTCGAGCTGCATGAACTCGCGCGAGGTGTAGCGCTCCTTGGGCACCGGAGCGGTGCCGAGCTGCGGGCGCGGCGCGCGCTCCATCGGAGTCCTCTGCACAGCCGTCATCGGTTTCTCCCGTGGTGCGAAGTGGGCGCGCGCAGCCCCGCGACGAGCAACTCGGTCGCTGCGCGCACGTGGCGCTCGCCCGAGACGTCGAGATAGGGCTTGTCGTCGAGCAGGTGCTGCATCATGCCCACCTGCATCGCGCGCACGACTTCGGCGGTGGTCGGCACGTCGAGATCGGCGCGGAACTCGCCCGACGCGACTCCGCGGCGCAGCAGAGCCTCGAGCTTCGTGCGCCACTCCTCCATCGCGCGCTCGGCGGCGGAGTCCCAGTCGACGAGCACCGGCGCAGCTTCGGCCGCGACGAGTGCCGTGAGGAGCGGGCGGCGGTCTTCGGTGAGATTCACGCGCAGCCACGCTGCGAGCGCATCGCTCGCGCTGTGCGCCTCGTCGATCGCGCGATCGACGGCCGACGACCACTCGTCGAGCATGTGGTCTCGCACGCAGCGCGCGAGTTCCTCCTTCGAGCCGAAGTGGTTGTAGACGAGCGCGCGCGAGACACCCGCGGCGAGCGCGACCTCTTCGATCCGCGTGCGCGCAAAACCGCTCTTCGCGAAGCACTGCGCCGCGGCGCCGAGGATCCGCAGGCGGCGCTGCTCGACGGCCGGAGCGCGGGGGGGCTGCGCTTGCATGTCTACAATCTAGACGAATTAGCCTGGATTCGTCAATTTCGTATAAAGGACATCGGAGTCAGCGGGTATGCTGCGCGCCGATGCAAGGTTCGCGAAGGCCATCAGCAGTGTGGCGCTCGTTGCTCCAGTTCGGGCTGCTCGGGGCCGCGCTGTTCGCGGCCGACCGCCTCTGGTGGCGCGCTTCGCCGGACCCCGTGGTGATTCCGGCCGCACGCGCTGCAGAGGCCGACGACGAGCTGCTCTACCGCGCGGCGCTCGCACGCGGCTACGAACGCGACGACCCGGTGGTCTTTCGCCGCCTCGTCCAGAATCTGCGCTTCGCGGGCGCGCCCGAGGCGCGCGATGACGGCGCTCTGTTCGACGACGCGCTCGCGCTGCGCATGCACGAGAGCGACCCGGTCGTGCGGCGCCGGCTGATCCAGCGCATGCGCCAGGATCTCGAAGACGAGGCGTCGAGCGCCGATCCCGAGGAAGCCACCTTGCGCGACTACTACGAGCGCGACGCGGCGAGCCGGCTGCGCCCCGAGCGCGTCCGGCTCACGCAGATCTATTTCCGCACGGAGCGCGAGCGCGACGCGCGCAAGCTGCTCGCGCGGCTGCGCGCCGGAACCGAGCCGGAGCGCGTGCCGGGTCTCGGCGATCCGTTCCTGCTCGGCCCCGAGCAGCCGCTCCAGTCGCGCGACGAGCTCGCGAATCGCTTCGGCGCACCATTCGCGGAGGGCGCGTTCGCGGCGCCGCCGGGGATCTGGTCGGGACCGATTCCCTCGGCTTACGGCGTGCATCTCGTATTCGTCCACGAGCGCGAGGCCGCGCGCCCCCTCGCGTTCGAGGAGGTGCGCGATGCGCTGCGGCACACAGTGATCGCGGAACGGCGTCAGGCTGCGCTCGAGCGCGGCTTGCGCGCGCTGCGCGAGCAGATCCCGATCGTGATCGAGCCGCCGGCGCGTTAGGTCACTCCGTCACTCGAGCAGGTTCGCGCGCAGCCGCTCGCGCAGCGCGGCATCGATCCCGAGCGCGTCGTGCAGATAGTTCTCGGTCCCGCCATGCGCTTCGTCGATCGCCGCGAACGCCGAGTCCAGATAGCGTTCGCGCGCCTCGAACAGCGGGCGCAGGTCGTCGGGGTGGGCGCGAAACAGCGACATGATCCGGATCACGCGCAGCACCCCGGCCGTCTTCTCCCGGGTGAGCTCGTTCGTGAGCAGGTAGTCGCGCATCGCCGTCTCGCGCGGGACTTCCAGTGCGAGCAGCACCAGCGCAGCGGCAAAGCCCGTGCGGTCCTTGCCCGCGGTGCAGTGGAACAGCGTGGGCACGTTCGCGGGCTCGGCGAGATCGCGCAGGAATTGCGCGTAGACCGGACGGAACTCGTCCACGAACGCGCGGTTGCCCTCGACGAGCCAGCCTGCGGCCTGCTCGGCGGAGACCTCGCCCGCGAGCAACCGGTCCTGGAGCTGGCTCGGATCGAGTCCGGCCCCGGAGATCGGCTGCCACACCACCTGTACGTCCGCGGGCAGGCGGTCGGGATCGCGCTCGCGCTCCGCTGCGGACCGGAAGTCCACCGCGCGGCGGAGCTTGAGCCGCGCGAGATACGCGACGTCCTCGTCGCTGAGATCGGCGAGCGCGTCGGAGCGGTAGAGCGCGCCCCAGCGCAGGGTCCGGCCATCGCGCGTCGCATAGCCACCCAGGTCGCGCAGGTTCGCGGCGCCGTCCACGGGCAGGCGACGATGTGCCTCGCGAGCGTCACGCGGCAGCTCGGCCGGGATCGCGCGCTGCGATGCCGGCAGCGAATCGCTGCACGCGAACAGGGCGAGCAACGGAAGCGCGAGCGAGATCGAGCGACGGAGCATGCGCGGCACGTTACCGGAATCCCCCGCGCGGCACTGGCAGGGCCGCGCGCACGACCGTAGGCTCGCGAGCGGGACGCGATGGAGGTCTCGGATGCGGATCGCGGGTCTCGCGCTCGTCTCGATCGCAGTTCTCTCGCTCGCGTGCGCGAGCGTGCGTGTGCGCACGGACTACGACGACGCGATCGATTTCTCGAAGCTGAAGAGCTTCGCCTGGCTCGATCCGCCGCTTCGCGAAGCCTCGCGAGACGAGGGCGGGCAGGGCGGGGATCCCTTCACGCAGAACACGCTGCTCGACAAGCGCGTGCGAGACGAGGTCGAGGGGTGGCTGCTGTCCCACGGCTACCGCCTGGCCGGCGAGCGCGAGGAGCCCGACTTCCTGCTGCGCTACGAGTTCACGTCGCGCGAGGTCTACCGCGATTCGCCCGTGACCGTCAGCGGCGGGTTCGGCAGCTATGGCTCCGGAGTCGGCATCGGATCGGGCGTCGGCTACTCGCCGTCCGGGGGCTCTCAGGAGGGGACGCTGATCCTCGACGTGATCGACCCCGCCACCGAGCAGCTCTCGTGGCGAGGCTGGGGCACCACGCAGTTGCGCGACAGTCACATCGGGCCCGAGCGGATCCGCGAGACAGTCGGTGCAGTCCTCGAGCGCTTCCCGCCCAAGCCGAAGCGCGGCGGAAGGTCTGGCGACTAGCAGCTCCGCGGCGCTGGCGGTCCAGTTCGGGCACAATCCGCCGCATGGGTGAGCAGAGCGCGGCAGTCGAGACGGTGCGCGGCTGGATCTCCGCCGCGCAGCGGATCGTCGTGTTGACGGGCGCCGGTATCTCCACCGACTCGGGCATCCCGGACTTCCGCGGGCCGCAGGGGCTGTGGACGAAGAACCCCGAGGCGGAGAAGATGGCCACGATCGGCCACTACATGGCCGATCCCGAGGTGCGCAAGCGCTCCTGGCGCATGCGCCTCGAGATGGGGATCGACCGCCTCGAGCCCAATCCCGGGCACCGCGCGCTCGCGCTGCTCGAGCAGCGCGGCGTGCTCCACACGCTGATCACGCAGAACGTCGACGGGCTGCATCAGAAGGCCGGCCTGTCGCGGGACCGGATGGTCGAGATCCACGGCACGCTCACCGAGGTGATGTGCATGGAGTGCAACGAGCGTGCGCCGATCGATCGCGCGCTCGCGCGCGTGCGCGCGGGCGAGGAGGATCCCGCTTGCCGCAGCTGCGGCGGGATCCTCAAGTCGGCGACGATCTCGTTCGGGCAGAGCCTCGTGATGGACGACCTGCGGCGCGCAGAACGCGCGGCCCTCGGCTGCGATCTGCTGCTCGCGGTCGGCACCACGCTCGCCGTCTACCCGATCGCGGGCGTCGTCCCGATTGCCAAGCAGGCCGGTGCGCGGATCGTGATCCTGAACGCCGAGCCGACCGAGATGGACGATCTCGCCGACGCGGTGCTGCGCGGCTCGATCAGCGAGATCCTGCCGCGCCTCGTGGCTCCCGCGAGCTAGTCGTCCGAAGAATCGTCCCCGGGACGAGACGGCGCGCTCGTATAATCCTCGGGCGGGGGAGTGCCGGTGCGGGAGCCAGTCGATGCGCCTCCACGATTTACTCGAGTACTGGGCGCGCACGACGCCCGCCGCCACTTTTGCGGAGTTTCGCGGCGCGCGGCTCTCCTACGCCGAAGCCGACGCGCGCGCGAACCGGATCGCGCACGCGCTCGCGGCTGCGGGGCTCGAGGTGGGCGAACGCGCGGCGATCCTCGCCAAGAACAGCCTCGACTACGCGCTGTTCTATTTCGCCGCCTCGAAGGCGGGCGTGGTGCCGGTTCCGCTCAACTACCGCCTCGCGCCGCCCGAGTGGTCGTTCATCCTCGGCGACGCGGGTGCGAAGGTGCTGATCGCCCAGAGCGAACTCGCCCAAGCGATCGATCCCGTGCGCGGTGAGCTATCGGCACTCAAGCGCGTGATCGCGATCGGCGCGGCGCCCGCGGGCTGGGAGGAATGGGAGACGTTCCTCGCCGGTCATCCCGAGACGCCGCTCGAACGCGCTGTCGCCGAAGACGATGACGTCTACCAGATGTACACGAGCGGAACGACAGGCCGGCCGAAGGGAGCCGTGATCCAGCAGCGCGCGCTATGCGAGAACGCGGCTCAATTCGGAACGACGGTCGCGTGCACTCCGGGCGAACGCTCGCTGATCGTCGCGCCCTACTACCACGCAGCCGCGATGATCATCACCACTGTCACCGTGCGCGCGGGTGGCACCCTCGTGATCCACGAGGACTTCGTCCCGTCCGACGCCGTGCGCGCGCTCTCGGAGGACCGGATCCACGTCGCGCTGCTCGTTCCCGCGATGATCCAGTTCTGTCTGACGGCGGTACCCGACGTCGCGCAGCGCAGCTACGACGACCTGCGCCTGATCCTCTACGGCGCGTCGCCGATCTCCGAGACCGTGCTGCGGCGCGCGATCGAGGTGTTCGGCTGCGGCTTCGTGCAGGCGTACGGGATGACCGAGTTCACCGCGATCGCGACCTGCCTCCTGCCCGCTGATCACGAGCGCGCGCTGCGCGACAAGCCGCGCCTGTTGCTCTCGTGCGGCCGACCTCTCATGGGGGCCCAGGTGCGCGTGGTCGACCGCGACGGTCGCCCGGTTCCGATCGACACGATCGGCGAGATCCAGATCCGCGGGGCTTCGCTGATGCGCGGCTACTGGAATCGGCCCGAGGCGAACGCGGAGTCGCTGCGCGGCGGCTGGATGCACACGGGCGACGCGGGGTCGTTCGACGACGAGGGCTACCTCTACGTGCAGGACCGCGTGAAGGACATGATCGTATCGGGTGGCGAGAACGTGTATCCGCGCGAGATCGAAGACGTTCTGTTCCGCCACCCCGAGATCGCAGACGCGGCGGTGATCGGAGTGCCCGACGAGGAGTGGGGCGAGGTGGTGAAGGCGATCGTGGTACCGGCCGCGGGCTGTGCGCCGACCGCCGCGCAGAGTCATCGACTTCTGCCGCGGGCAACTCGCCGGCTACAAACGCCCCCGCTCGGTCGATTTCGTTGCGGCGCTGCCGCGCAATCCGAGCGGCAAGGTTCTCAAGCGCGAGCTGCGAGCGCCTCATTGGAAGGGTCGCCAGCGCGGAGTGAACTAGGAAAGCCCGTCTCGAGCGGGCGACGAGAGAAACGCCTCGCCTGAGCGGCCTCGATTGGGGTACGCTCGTAGGGTCCGCGGCCGAATCGGAGAGCCGCTGCGCGCGCCCGCCTCGGGCCAACGGCTCCCGGACCGATGCGATCGCTTCCACGCGGTCGACTCCCCGGCTCGCCACGGCAGTCAACCGAACTACCGGAGCAACCGGTGAACAGGGAGGTGGCTGCATGGATCGCCACGCAGTCGAGGAATATTTCCGGAAGAATCCGCCCAGCAACCGCGTAGACGTGAAGGAGCTGCTCGACCGCTGCGAGCGCGCGGTGGAACGACATGCACGGGAGGACGCCTGGCTCGCCGCCAAGGCCTATGCCCTCGACCGCGCGAAGCGATGGCAATCGGAATGGAGCCAGCCCGCGAGCGAGCGCTTCGTGACCAACGAGGTGTGCCACGAGCTGGCCTGGGAGCTCGAGCACCACGAACCCGCCGTCCAACCCGGTGCGGAAGAACACCTGGTCGGTCGGCTCGTGAAGGAAGCGCTTCCGGACGACGCCTGGGAGGTGATCCGACAGTGGGTGCTCGCGCTCGCTGCTGAAGAGGAGCACCGCGCGTGGCGGGAGATCGTCGACTTCACCGATCACCGCGCGCGACACATCATCAAGCAAGAGGGCTTCAACCGCGATTCGACCTGGGAGGACGACCACCAGTACACGGCGATCGCGGCCCACGTGGCCCGGATCCTCGCTCACGAGTACTCGCTGCACGCCCATCCGCGCTGATCGGCCGCGCCGCTGCGAGCACTCTTGCGTTTCGCTGCGGTCGCGGACCAGAATGCGGGGATGCTCGACGATCTCGACGCGAGTCAGCGTCTCCAGCTGATCAAGTTCGTGTGCTCGTTCGCCTGGGCCGATCTCGAGGTGAGCGCGGAGGAGCGCTCGTTCGTCGCCCGGCTGGTCGAGCGCCTCCAGCTCGACCCGCGCGAGCAGCGCGAGGTTCGCGGCTGGCTCGACCGACCGCCGCCGCTCGACAGCGTCGATCCGATGACGATCCCGCCCATGCACCGCAAGAGCTTCCTCGCCGCGATCCAGGGCGTGGTCGCTGCGGACGGCGAGATCACCGCCGAGGAGCGCGAGACCCTCGCTGTGCTCGAAGACCTGCTCTCCGCCTGAGCGGCCAGCGGCTAGAATCGCGCCCATGAAACCCATCCAGATCGTCACCGACTTCTGCAACGCCGTGCCGAGCCGCAACGTGGAGGAGCTGGTCGGCTTCTTCAGCGACGACGCGGTCTACCACAACATTCCGATCGCCCCGGTCCAGGGGCGCGAGGCGATCGCGGCCACGCTCCGCGGCTTCCTCGACCCCGCCACCGAGTGCGCGTTCGAGGTGCTCTCGATCGCGGGCGAAGGGCGCAAGGTGCTCACGGAGCGCGTCGACCGCTTCACGATCAACGGCAAGAACATCGCGATCCCCGTGATGGGCACGTTCGAGATCGACGCGCAGGGCAAGATCAGCGCCTGGCGCGACTACTTCGACCTCGCGCAGTTCACCAAGCAGATGAGCTGAGTATGAGTGCTCGACTCGTGAACGCGGGCGGCCGCGCCGGACTCTGCATGGGCGACCAGATCGTGGACGTCGAGCGCAGCGCCGCGGGTCGCTTCGGCTCCGATCCGATGCAGGTGCTCGCGCGTTGGGACGAGTTCCGCAGCTGGGCGCAGGGGGTCCGCGCGGGTTCCGGTGATGCGCCGCTCGACGAGGCGTCGCTGGGTCCGTGCGTGCCGCGGCCGACCAAGGTGTTCGGGATCGGGCTCAACTACCGCTCCCATGCGGCCGAGGCGAAGCTCGAGCTGCCGAAGCAACCGCTCGTGTTCACGAAGTTCCCGAACTGTCTGGTCGGGCCGCGCGCGGACGTCGTGCTGACCTCCGAGCGCGTCGACTACGAGGTCGAGCTGGTCGTGGTGATCGGCCGCGGCGGACGCCGGATCGACGAGTCGCGCGTGCGCGATCACGTGGCGGGCTACTGCGTCGGCCAGGACATCTCCGACCGCGCGCTCCAGTTCGCCGACAAGCCGCCGCAGTTCTCGATGGGCAAGTCGGCCGACACGTTCGGCCCGATCGGACCGGCCGTGGTATCGCTCGACGCGTTTGCCGACCCCGACGACCTGCCGCTCTGGTGCGAAGTCTCGGGGCAGCGGCTCCAGGAGGATCGGACGAGCAACATGATCTTCGCGGTCGCCGAGCTCGTCGCCTACCTCTCGCGCTTCTGCACGCTCGAACCCGGCGATCTGATCTTCACGGGGACGCCCGCAGGAGTCGGCAGCGTGCGGGATCCGCGCCGCTACCTCGCACCCGGCGACGAGATCGTGAGCGGTATCGAAGGCATCGGCCAGCTGCGCAACCGCTGCATCGAAGGCGAGCGAAGAACAGCCTGATGGCGATCGTTCTCGTGCGGCACGGCGAGACCGCGGGCAACGCGCAGCGCGTGCTCCAGCATCCGGAGACGCCACTCTCGGAGCGCGGGCTCGCCCAGGCGCGCCGGGTGGCGGAGCGCCTCGCGCTCACGCGCGTCGCCGAAATCGTCGCGAGTGACTACGCGCGCGCTCTCACCACCGCCGAGCTGATCCGCGACGCGTGCGGTGCGCCGCTCGCGATCGATCCCGAGCTGCGCGAGCGCAACTTCGGCGACCTGCGCGGCCGCGCGTACGCCGAGCTCGGGTTCGATCCGTTCGCCCCCGGCTACCACCCGCCCGCCGGCGAGAGCTGGGACGACCTTCACCAGCGCGTCGACCGGATGTGGGAGCGCGTGAGCCCGCGCGCGGCCGGCCTCGAGGGCGACCTCGTGCTCGTCACGCACGGGCTGGTCTGCCACTCGCTCTTGTCGAGGCGGATCGACGTCGGCGACGCGACGTTCGCTCCGGCCCAGTTTCCGAACACCTCGGTCACGATCGTCGAGCCGGCTCCGCCGTGGCGGCTGGTGCTGCTCGGCTGCGTCGCGCATCTCGATGCCGAGCTCGCACGCGACGCACGCGCGCGATCCGGCCTCGATGCTATTCGCCCGTGAGGCGAAGGTCGGCTGCGCCGCCGAGGTGCTCCGGGGTGATCACGTAGTCGCCCCCCACGGACGTGGTCACCACCGCCATCGCGGCATCGCGGTCGCCCCAGGTCCAGATGAACGACCCGCTGCCGAGCGCGATCCCGCTCGCGGCGTAGAGCAGCTTGAATGGGCAATACACCAGGCTGATCAGAGCGGCGGTCGCACCCAGTCCGCCTTCGCGGAGCAGGCTTGGGTTCTCCATGCGCGCTGCCGCGGGAGATCCCGCGAGCGACGCGGCGACCGCGAGGAGCGCCGATCCACGCCGCAAGGGCGAAGAGCGCTGAGTCACGGTGGCATCCCTTCCGGGGGGGATGACCCGGCGCAGTGTAGGGCGGCGCTGGACGCCTCGCACCTGCCGGTGCAAACCCGCGAAATCCCCAGCGATTACGCGGGCTCCGGAATCGGCTCGGCGCCGCGGCGGCGCACCCGCAACGCGGCGAGGCGCAGTGCGGCCGCCCCCCAGGTCAGCGCGGCGAACGGCAGATACACGCGCGAGATCGCGACGCTCGCCGTCCAGTTGAGCGCGAAGATGAACCAGATCCAGTGCAGCCCGGCGCGGTGGAGCAGCGCCCATCGGCGCGGGCCCAGCCAGCGCGCGGTGCGGTCGAACGAGGTCGCCGCCATCGCCGCGATGAGCAGGTAGGCCAGCCCTCCACCCGCGATGGTGACCGGGTCGGCCTCGAATGCGTCGCCGAGCAAGAGCGCGAGCAGCGCAATCGCGAGCCCGTGCAGACCATGCGCCCACGCGAAGCTGACACCGAGGTAGCGCCGATTGCGCAACAACCAGCGAGTGGCAGGCGATGGGTAGAGCCGGCGCAACGGCGCGGCCGAGTAGACGACGATGAACACCGCGAACGAGACTCGCACGGTGAAGCGCGTGAGCTCGCGCAGCCCGGGCTCGTCGGTGCCGAACCCGAGCACTCCGGCGCCGAACAGCGCGGTCTCGATCGCCGCGAGCAGCCAGAACACGCGCCAGCCGTTCATGTCGAAGTCAGCCTTCGCGCAGGTCGAGCACGGCGCCGTTCGGGAACGTGTCCTTCTGCACGAGCGCCCAGAGATCGCGCGCGGCGTCGGCGGGGTCGCGCAACGCGCCAGCGCGGTGAAGCTCGCGGAAGCGTTCGACGACCGGAAACGCTTCCTCGGTCATCGCGCGGATCTGCTCCTGCATCGCCGTCTCGATCACACCCGGCGCCACCGCGAGCACGCGGCAGCGCCCGCCGCGGCGCTTCTGCTCGGCGCCCGCGGTGCGCACCCATTGGTCGACGGCCGCTTTGCCGGCGCCGTACGCAGACCAGCCCTCGTAGACGTTGCTCGCTGCGCCCGAGCTGATGAACAGCAGCGTGCAGGGCGTTTCGGTTTCCGATGCGGCGTGCAGGAACGCATCGCCGAGCGCCTGGGGCGCCGCCGAGTTGAGCAGCACCTGGCGCGCATAGCCCGCCGCATCGACCTCCCCGGCGAAGCCGATCGGGTCGAGCGTTCCCGCGCTGTGCACGAACACCACGCGTTCACCCGCGAATCCCTTCATCTCGGATGCGAACAGGTTCGCGACGCGGCTCCACTCGGCCGGATCGGCGAGATCGGCGGGGAAGTGCTCGACGCCGGCCGCCCCGCGCCGGCTGATGTCGATCACGCGCGCGCCCGCGTACGGCACCGCGCGCGCCATCGCGAGCCCGATTCCGCTCGATGCGCCGGAAATGAAGATCAGATGATCACTCACGCGCGGCAGTATACTGGCGCCCCCCTGTGTACGAGGAGGAGCACACCCCATGCCCGAGGCCTTCATCGTTGGAGCCGTCCGCACGGCCGGTGGCCGCAAGAACGGCAAGCTCAAGAACTGGCATCCGATCGACCTCGGGGCCTTCGTGCTCGACGAGCTCGTCGCGCGCACGGGCGCCGACCCGGCGCTGATCGAGGACGTGATCTTCGGCTGCGTCGACCAGGTGGGCGCGCAGTCGGCCAACATCGCGCGCAATGCGGTGCTCGCCTCGCGCCTCCCCGAGAGCGTGCCCGGCACGACCGTCGACCGGCAGTGCGGCTCCTCGCAGCAGGCGCTGCACTTCGCCGCGCAGGCCGTGATGAGCGGCGTCCACGACGTGGTGATCGCGGGCGGCGTCGAGGTGATGAGCCTGGTGCCGATCGGTGGCAACGCGATCGCGGGCCACAAGGCCGGCATGGGCAGCCCGTACGGCCTCGGCATGAAGAAGCGCTACCCGGGTGCGAAGTTCAACCAGTTCGCGGGCGCCGAGATGATCGCGGAGCGCTGGGGATTCTCGCGCGAAGACCTCGATCGCTTCGGTCTCACCAGCCACGAGAAGGCGGCGCGCGCGACGCGCGAGGGCCGGTTCGCGCGCGAGATCGTGCCCGTCGAGGTGACGCTCGAGGATGGCACGAGCGAGAAGTTCGCGGCCGACGAGGGCATTCGCGCCGACGCGAGCCTGGCCGCCATGGCGGCCTTGAAGCCGCTCTCCGAGAAGGCGCTGCTCACGGCCGGAACGTCGAGCCAGATCACCGATGGCGCGGCCGCCGTGCTCGTCGCGAACGAAGCCGGTCTCGCGAAGCTCGGTGCGACTCCGCGTGCGCGCATCGCCGCAATGGCGCTCGCGGGCGACGACCCCGTGATCATGCTCACGGCACCGATCCCGGCGACCGCAAAGCTGCTCCAGCGCGCGGGCATGTCGATCGACCAGATCGATCGCTACGAGGTGAACGAGGCGTTTGCGTCGGTGCCGCTGGCCTGGCTGCGCGACACGGGCGCGGATCCCGAGAAGCTGAACGTGAACGGCGGAGCCATCGCGCTCGGCCATCCGCTCGGTTGCACGGGCGCGAAGCTCATGACGACGCTCTTGCACGAGCTCGAGCGCATCGGCGGGCGCTATGGGCTCCAGACGATGTGCGAGGGCGGTGGGCTCGCCAACGCGACGCTGATCGAGCGCGTCTAGAACCGGCCCTCGACCGACAGCCCCGCGGCCCAGAGGAACCCCTCGAACGCGACGGCGCCCGTGATCGGGCGGCCGTCCGGTCGGGCGGCCGCGAACGGATCGCGATTCGAGGTGAATCCGAGCGTCGCGAAGTTGCCGTCGGCGTCCTGATAGGTTGCGAGCCCGCCGAGGTTCTGGCTGCGCCCCTCGCCCACGCGTCGCGTCTCGTAGACCGCGGCCTGGAAGCCGGCCACGAGCCGCACGCCGCGCCGATTCCGACCCCCCCAGTGATAGGCGACGCCCGTCGAGGCCAGATGGCGGTTGGACGAGAAGCTGATCGCGTCGAGGTGGCCCTTCGAGACCACGCTGGGGTCGTACACGTAGCCGACGAGCAGATCGATCGACGAGGTCGCATTCCACTCGACGCCGGTGCGGACCGCGACGGTGTCGCGCATGTCGTAGTCGAGCACGAGCGAGCGGATCGCGTCACCGGGCGCGGCCCGCGCGGCGGGATTGATCGGCTGCAGCGCCGGAGCGAGTGCCGCCGGCAGCGCGACGAGCCCCGGCGACAGGCGCACCCGTGCGTCGGAGCCGAGACCGCTCGCCGCGCTCCACTGCGTCCATTGCAGATCCACCGACCAGGTGACCCGATCCACGACGTCCCATGCGAAGCCGCCCTGGAGGTGTCGCGGCATCTCGAGCACGAGCCGATAGCGGGAGCGGCTGTACTCGGGCAGCACACCGAATCCGGCCGACGGGTCGATCCGCAGCGCGACGTCGCCCTCGAAATCGACCGGCGTCTCCTCGCGGTAGGCGAGGCCGAACGCGAGCCCGTCCAGCAGCCGATAGCGCAGCCCGAGCGTATAGCCCGCGGATCCGAAATCCGATTCGAACTTTCCGACGCCGAGCTCGGCCGAGTCGTCGCTGCGCAGAGAGAGGGCCCCGTCGTCGCCCCCGTCGATCGTCGCCGCAGCCGGCACCGCCTCTCCGGTGGCGAAGCTCGCGGCCTGTCCGACGAAGCCGTCGCCCAGGAACGCGTCGATGCGGAGCCTGTCGAACGCCACCCAATCGAGGGTCGCGCCGACCGAGAGCCGCTCGCTGAGCCGGACAGCCAGCGACGGCGCGAGCTCGAGCACGAACAGCGACTGGTTGCGGCTGTTGAAGCGATGGAAGCCGCGGTCGCTCCAATCGGCCGTGATCGCGAACGGAGCTCCGAAGCCGATCCCGAACACGACGCGGTCCGAGAACGGCAGCCGCTGCGCGCTGTCGAGAGCCCCGAGCGGAAAATAGGCACCGAGGCTGGGCGCCACCGCGACGTCGGAGCCCCCGAGCGTGTGCTCGGTCTCGTGGTCGCCCTCTGCATCGGAGAAGATCAGCGGGCGCGTATCGATCACGCGCACATGGACGCCGATCTCCGGCGCTCCCAGATCGCCTGCACCGGCGGGGTTGTAGTACCAGGACGACGGATCGCCGCCGCGCGCGGTGACGGCCCCACCTAGCAGCGCGGACCGCTCGCCCATCCCGATCGTCTGAATCCAGTCGGCGCGCGCGCCCGCGGCGAGCGCGACCAGCGCGGCGGTGACCCAGCACGCGGGGTGGAGCGATCCACGGACCCGACTCGCGAATCTCATTCCGGGCCTCGATATCACAGCCGGTCCCGAAATGCCCCATCGACGGCCGGACCGAGTTGCGTGCTCTGCGTCCTAAAGTGCGCCGTCGAAACGTCCGAACTAATAGCGCTATCATTTTTCGCGGGGAGGGGAACCGTGGTCCTCCAGGAACCCCAGGCCACCCACGACATCGTCCAGCGGCTGCGCGAGACCGAAGACCGCTTCAAAGTCATGGCGGATTCCTCGCCCGTGATGCTGTGGATGTCCGCGCTCGACTCGAACTGTTACTTCTTCAACAAGCCGTGGCTCGATTTCACCGGCCGCACCTTGGAGCAGGAGGTCGGATCCGGCTGGTGTGAGGGGGTCTACTTCGAGGACTTCCAGCACTGCATCGATACCTATCTCGACCACTTCAACGCGCGCCAGCCGTTTCGGATGCGCTACCGCCTGCGCCGACACGACGGCGAGTATCGCTGGCTCCTCGACACGGGCGTCCCACGCTACTCACCCGACGGCACCTTCATGGGCTTCGTCGGTTCGTGCATCGACATCCAGGAGATGGTCGAGGCGAGCGAAGCGCTCGCGAACCTGAATGCGACGCTCGAGCGCCGAGTCGAGGAGCGCACCGCGCAGCTCGCCGACGCGAACCGCGAGCTCGAGAGCTTCGCCTACAGCGTCTCGCACGATCTGCGCGCTCCGCTGCGCCAGATTGGCGGTTACGCGGAGCTGATCCGAAAGGAGCTCCCGGTCGAGCTCGTGAAGGGAACGCTCGAGCGCTATCTGGGCTTCCTCCAGGAGGGTGCCGATCGCGCGCAGGCGCTCGTGCGCGACGTGCTCGAGTTCTCGCGGGTGTCTGGGGCCGGGCTCCAGCCTGCAGCGCGTGGCGCTCGCGCCGCTCGTGGCCGAGCTGCAG
The DNA here is from genome assembly GCA_963832165.1 of uncultured delta proteobacterium. GTDB lineage: Bacteria > Myxococcota_A > UBA9160 > UBA9160 > SMWR01 > JAHEJV01. The sequence continues at coordinate 447,214 of CAWHTE010000001.1, forward strand.
CGCATGCTGCCCCCCGAGAGCCGGAAGGCGTCGATCCGGTGGGAGGTCGCGGAGCTGCCCGAGGTGACCGGCGACGCGACGCTCTTGCGCCTCGTCTTCCAGAACCTGCTCGAGAATGCGCTCAACTTCACCGAGAAGCGACCCGAGACCGTGATACGCGTGTGCCACTCCGAGAAGGACGGCGAGCACGTCTTCGGGATATCCGACAACGGGATCGGCTTCGATCCGACGCAGTCGCATCGCCTGTTCAAGCTCTTCCAGCGCCTGCACGCGCAGGAGGAATGCGGTGGCAGCGGGATCGGACTGGCCAACGTCGCGCGGATCGTGAAGCGCCACGGCGGCCGGGTGTGGGCGGAGGGCAAGACGGGGGAGGGCGCGACGTTCTACTTCGCGCTTCCCACCGTATCCGCAGGCGAGTCGGAATCGGCGGATTGAAATCGGGACGGATTGGCGATGCTTCCGCGAGACTCGTGGTTGGATCTGGCGCGCAAGCTCGACTGGACGTACCGCTACGTTCCGGAGTCGGAGCTCTTTCCCGACGCTCCGAGCGGTGTGACGCGGGTGCCGCCGGAAGCGTGGAAGGAATGGGACGAGCCGTTCAAGACCAGCTACCGCGAGTACGTCGCCGCCCAGAGTGAGAAGGAGCGCGCGGTGCGCGCCGTGCGCGATGCGGTCGGCCGCCCCGAGCACGCAGCGCGTCTCCCGCTTCCGTGGCTGAACGTCAACAAATTCCACGGCGCCACGCTGCCGCTCGCCGAGTTCGCGGCCACGATCGGCAACCTGCGCGCGGGCCGCTTCGGGCGCGACAGCGCGTGGCGCACGATGGCGCTGTTCGGCGCGCTGGACGAGTTCCGGCACACCCAGATCCCGCTGCTCGTGTTCCACGATCTCGTGAAATGGGATCCGCAGTTCGACTGGGTGCACCGCTTCTATCACACCAACAACTGGGTGGCGATCGCGGCGCGGCACTTGATCGACGAGCTGCTGCTCGCCGCGAATCCCGTCGAGTTCGCGATCGGCACGAACTTCGTGTTCGAGACCGGCTTCACGAACCTCCAGTTCGTCGCGCTCTCGGCGCTCGCCCGCGACGCAGGCGACCCGATGTTCGAGACGATGGTGAAGAGCATCCAGACCGACGAGGCGCGCCACGCCCAGATCGGCCGCGCCGTGCTCGAGATCCTCGTCAAGAACGATCGCGAGTACGCACAGCACCTCGTCGACAAGTGGTTCTGGCGCAGCTGGCACCTGTTCAGCGTGCTGACCGGATTCAGCATGGACTACCTGACGCCGCTTTCGGCGCGGCGCGCGTCGTTCAAGGAGTTCATGGAGGAGTGGGTCCTCGACCAGTTCGTCGAGGTGCTCGACGCCTACGGGCTGTCCCGGCCCTGGTACTGGGAAACCTTCGTGCGTTCGCTCGACCACTACCATCACATGGTGTACGCGAGCGCCTACACCTATCGAGCGACGGTCTGGTTCGACCTGGTGGTGCCCGGTCCGGAAGAGCGCGCTTGGCTCGCCGAGAAGTACCCCGCCTCGTGGCCCTCGCTCGCTCCGGTCTGGGACCGCGTCGACGCGGGCTGGCGCGAGAGCGACCCGGATCTCGACTTCGCCGCGCACGGCTCGGCGATCGTCACGTTCTGCGACACCTGCCAGCTCGTGCTCTGCGAGGGAACGCCCACGCGCAACAGCGCCGAGACGCTCGTGCACGGCGAGCGCAAGTACATCTTCTGCTCGGAGCCGTGCCGCTGGATCTTCGAGCAGGAGCCCGAGCGCTACGCGGGCCACCGCGACGTGGTCAAGCGCGTGCTCGCGGGCGAGGCGCCCGGAAATCTCGCCGCGATCTTGACCCAGTACTTCGGGCTCACTCACGAGACCTGGGGGCGCGACGCCTACCGCGGTCGATACGACTGGCTCGAGCGCCCGGCGAAGCCGACGCCGACGCTTCCCACTGCCGCAGAGGCACCCGACGAGCGCCGGCCATGAGCGTGCTCATCCCGCTGTACGGATTCCTCGAAGGCGACACGATCGGGTTGATCGTGCTCGCGCACGACGACGATCCGATCGCGCGCGTGATCGCGAAGCTCCAGCACTCCGCGCGCTGGCGCGTGGCGAAGCTCGAGAACGCGCGCGCGTACCACGCCGGCCGAGAGCTCGACTCCGCGCAGACCGTGGCAGAGGCCGGGCTCACGCCGCTCGAGCGGATCGACGTGCGCAGGGCGGGGGACGCGGGCGATGCTCCGTGACGCGGCAGCCCTCGACGAGCTCCGGATCGGCGAGATGAAGGGCGTCGTGCTCGATGGCCGGCCGGTTCTGCTCGTCCGGCTCGACGATGGCGTCCGTGCGTATGCCGACCGCTGCTCGCACCAGGGCGTTCGCCTCTCCGAGGGGCGGCTCGACGGGACGCACCTCACCTGCCATGCGCACGAGTGGCTCTACGACGCAGCGACGGGCCGCGGCATCAACCCGGCCTCCTGTGCGCTCACGGCGTATCCGGCCGAGGTACGCGCGGGCCGCATCCTCGTCGACCCCGAGGCCGGCGCGCGATGAGTCGCGGACGCGCCGGACCCGATCTGCTCGCGGGCACGCTCGGCCTCGCCGTGATCGACGCGCTGCGCGAGGACAATCCGGCGCTCGAGGTGCGCGATTGGGGGGCCTTTCTGCGCGCCTCCGCGCCCGCGCGCTGCGTGCTGCGGCGCGCCACGGTCGAGCGGCGGCTCGGCGAGCCGTTCCAGCTCCCGGGCGACCTCGAGCGGATCATGCCCTCGTGTCAGGGGCGGATCTCGTTCGCAGAGGATGAAGTGGTGTGGGCGGCCGAGTCCCGGGTGCCGGTGAAATGAGCAAGCGCCGCACCTACTGGCATCTCGAGGGCAGCGAGCGCGTGCCGACCGAGTACGAGATCGCCACGTCGCGCATCCTCTACTACGCGGGTCGCGGTTTCGAGATCGATCTGCCGCTCTCGAGCTGGTACGAGCGCTACCAGCAGGGCTCCGCGTTCACGTGCGCCAACCCGGAGGGTTGGGAGGCGTTCCGCGATCCGCGCGCTACCACCTATGCGCGCTATGCGATGATCCAGGCCACGAAGGAGGCGCACGTCGACGCGCTCTTCGATTCGATCGAGCGCAGCGACACCGATCGGAGTCAAAGCGCCGCGTGGCTCGCGGTGCTCGAGCAGGTGCTGCCGCCCGCGCGATATCTCTTCCACGGCCTCCAGATGGCCAGCCTGCTACGTGGCACAGATGGCGCCGGCGGGGCGGATCGCGATCTGCGCGATGTTCCAGGCCGCCGACGAGATGCGGCGCCTGCAGCGCTTCGCCTACCGCATGGCCCTCGTGCGCCGCGCAGTGCCGCGCTTCGGCGACGGCGCGCGGCACCTCTTCGAGGAGCTTCCCGCGTGGCAGGGCGCGCGCGAAGCACTCGAGCGATTGCTCGCCACCTACGATTGGGGCGAGGCCTTCGTCGCGTTGAACGGTGTTCTGAAGCCGCGCATCGACGCGTTCTTCGGCGGGGCGTTCGCGCGCGCAGCTGCCGCCGCGGGCGAGCCGCTGTGGGTCGAGATCCTCGGCTCGCTCGACGAGGACTCCGCGTGGCATCGCAACTGGAGCAGCGCGCTCCTGGCGTCGTCCGATGCGCGCGCGTCGGTAGACGAGTGGAGACTCAAGTGGGGCGCGCTGGCAGAGCCTGCGATCAAGGGGCTCGAATCGCTGCTGACGCCGGCCTCGGATGCGCTCGCGGCGGACGCGCGATGAGCGCGCTGCGGATCCTGCTCGTCGAAGACAGCGTGGCGGATGCCGTGCTCACCCAGCGCGCGCTCGAGGTCGGCGGAGCTGGGCAATTCGCGCTCAGCGTCGCGGCTTCGCTCGGGGAGGGCATCGACCGCCTCGCGCAGGGCTTCGATGCGATCCTGCTCGATCTCACACTGCCCGACAGTGTCGGGCCCGAAACGGTGACGCGGATGCGGGTCGCGGCGCGCGAGCTGCCGATCGTCGTGCTGTCGGGCGTCGAAGATGCGGAGACGGCCGACCTCTGTCTGCGCGCGGGCGCGGTCGCCTACCGACCGAAGGGGCGCATCGACGCCGTCGAGCTGCGGCGGATCGTGGAGGGTGCGATCGGGCCCGGGCGATAGTAGATCCAGACCGAGAATGTGGCGGAAGCGCCGCAAACCTCTTGGGGGAAGATCGTGGAATTCTTCAGCGAGTTCATGCCGCACGGGCATTGTTATGCGTGGACGCCCTCGATCTTGTGGGCGTCGGTGCTCTCCGACGTGACCATCGCCATCTCCTATTTCTCGATCCCGATCGCGCTGCTCTTCTTCATTCGCAGACGCGACGACCTCCCGTTCAGCTGGATCTTCGCGCTGTTCGGCGTCTTCATCCTCGCGTGCGGGACCGGTCACGTCCTCGAGGTCTGGAACACATGGCACGGCGCCTATGGGGGGCAGGCGATCGTGAAGGTGATCACGGCCGTCGCGTCGATCGGGACCGCGGTGGCGCTGTGGCCGCTCTTGCCGCGTGCGCTCGCGTTGCCGAGCCCGCGGCAGCTCAGTGAGGCGAACGAGTCGCTGCGCGACGAGATCACGATCCGCGAGCAGGCCGAGGGTGCGCTGCAAACGCAGGCGCGCGAGCTCGAGGTGGCGCGCGATGCCGCGCAGTCGGCGAGTCGGGCGAAGAGCCAGTTCCTCGCGAACATGAGTCATGAGATCCGGACGCCGCTCAACGCCGTGATCGGCCTGTCGGAGATCCTGCTCGACACCGATCTGACCGAGGGCCAGCGCGATCATCTGCGAACCGTGATCGATTCGGGCGACGTGCTGCTCACGGTCGTGAACGACATCCTCGACTACTCCAGGATCGAAGCCGGCAAGATCGAGCTCGAGAGCGTGGTATTCGACCTCGACGACGTGGTCGGCGACACGCTGCGCTCGCTCGCGGTCCGCGCCGAGCACAAGGGCATCGAGCTCATGTGTCAGCTCGATGCCGACGTGCCGAGGGCGCTGCGCGGCGATCCGGGCCGGTTGCGGCAGGTGATCTCGAACCTGGTCTCGAACGCGATCACGTTCACCGAGCGCGGCGAGGTCGAGGTGCACGTGGCGCGCGAGGCCGAGGGCGTGCTTCGCTTCAGCGTGCGCGATACCGGAATGGGCATCGAACCCGGCGACATCGACCGGTTGTTCGAGTCGTTCGAGCAGGCCGACAAGTCGTCCTCGCGGCGCTTCGGCGGCACGGGCCTCGGCCTCTCGATCAGCCGCGGTCTCGTCGCGTTGCTGGGAGGGAAGATCAGCGCGGCGAGCACGCCGGGCGTGGGCAGCACGTTCACGTTCACGGCGAAGTTCGAAGAGCTGGAGGCCGCGCCGCTCGAACCCGCGCGCCAGGCGATTCCGCTCGCGGGCACGCGCGTGCTGATCGTCGACGACAATCCCACCAACCGGGTGATCCTGTTCACGCTCGCTCGGCGCTGGGGGATGGAGCCGGTTCCGTGTTCGTCCGCGGCCGAGGCTCTGTCGGTGCTCCGGCAGGTCGGGGAGGGCGGCGACCGCGTGCCGCTGCTGCTGCTCGATCTGCACATGCCCGGGACCGATGGCTTCGCGCTCGCGGCGCGCATCCGCGCCGACGCCGCGCTCGACGATCTCTCGATCGTGCTGCTCACCTCGGCCGGCATGGCCCAGGACCTGCGCCGCTGCGAGGAGCTCCGGATCGCCGCACGGCTCATGAAGCCCGTGAAGGAGTACGAGCTCTACGACGTGGTGGCGCGCGTGCTCGGCCACCGTTCGGCGAGTGCTCACGCGAACGCGGCGCGCCGCGCCTCGATGGCGACGGGCGCTCGCGCCTCGGGATCGATCGCGCTCGGCTCGCAGCGGATCCTGCTGGTCGAGGACAGCGTTCCGAACCAGAAGGTCGCGCTCGCGATCCTGCAGAGCCACGGGCACACCGTGGTGATCGCGAACGACGGCCAGGAGGCGGTCGGATTGTTCACGGCCCAGGAATTCGACGCGATCCTCATGGACATCCAGATGCCGGGCATGGACGGCTTCGCCTGCACGGCCGCGATTCGCTCCGCGGAGTTCGGCACCAACCGGCACATTCCGATCATCGCGATGACGGCGCACGCGCTGGCCGGCGACCGCGAGAAGTGCCTGGCGGCCGGCATGGACGACTACGTTTCGAAGCCGATCCGCCGCGAGGATCTGCTCGGCGCACTCTCCGCGGCAATCCAGCACACGCGCGGCGTGGTCGACTTCTCGGGGGTCCTGTCCCAGCTCGGCGACGACCGCGAGGCGCTGCGCGACGTCGTCTCCGCCTACGTCACCGAGACGCGCGAGAACCTGGAGCGCCTGCCCGCGACGATCGCGTCGGGTACGTGGAAAGAGGTGCGCCGGTTGGCCCACACCACCAAGAGCGCGATGCGCGTGTTCGGCGCGCACGAAGCGCAGCAGCTCGCCGAGAGCCTCGAGCAGCTGGCTCAGATGGAAGACCGCAGCACTGCCGCCGATCTGTACCTGCGCATGAAGAGCGCGGTCGAGGGCGTGGTCGAGGTGTTGGCGCGCTTCGCGAACACGGGGGTGATGGACACGCGCGAGGCGCGTTAGCTCGCACCCTCTTTCCGGCGCGCGCGGCGCCGCCGGCGCTTCGATTGCAGCATCCGGTGGTCGACGTCGATCAGGAACGGCCCCGCGAGTGCGGCGCGGCCGAGCAGCATGCGGTGGATCATCTTCGCGCGGTCGACCAGGCCGACCTCGATCGTCTTCTCGACCCCGCCGAGTCGCAGCGTCGTCTCCACGAACAAGCGCTGGGCGAGCTCGCCGTTGCTCGAGCGCACGCGGGACCGGCGCTTGACGTGGGCGTGCACGTGAACGTGGAGATCGCGTTTCTCGCGGTGCAGCACGACGTCGAACCGCACGATGCCGCGCGGCTGCTCGCGGATGTTCTCGACGTGGAGCGCGCTGCTGCGCGCACCGGTGTCCACCTTGGCGAGGAGCCGCCGCACCCCCCAGTCGGGGAGGTCGACATACTCCGTCCATCCGATCAGTACCGGGGTGCGCCGGGCCTTCACGGGCGCGATTGTAGTCGTCCCGCGAGCGGCTATCTTGCTTGGTCGCTCGACTAAGTTGAGACTTTCCCCCTATGCACGTCGACTACACCCCGGAGCAGAAGGCGCTGCGCGCCGAGCTGCGCGCCTACTTCGGCAAGCTCGTGACACCCGAGCTGCGCTCGAAGCTCCACGGTCTCGAGACGAGCCCGCTTCACAAGCAGGTAATCCGCCAGATGGGCCGAGACGGCTGGCTCGGCGTCGGCTGGCCCGTCGAGTACGGCGGCCAGGGACGCACCGCGATCGAGCAGATGATCTGGTTCGAGGAGGCGCGCCGTGCGGGGGCGCCGATCCCGTTCGTCACGCTGAACACGGTCGGCCCGACCCTGATGGCCACGGGTAGCGAGGCGCAGAAGCAGAAGTTCCTGCGCGCGATCCTCGCGGGCGAGATCCACTTCGCGATCGGCTACTCCGAGCCCGATGCGGGCACCGACCTCGCTTCGCTGAAGACCAGCGCCGTGCGCGATGGCGACCACTACGTGGTGAACGGCACCAAGATCTTCACGAGCGGCGCCGACGCCGCGGACTACGTCTGGCTCGCGGTGCGCACCGATCCCACGGTGCCCAAGCACAAGGGCATCTCGATCCTGATCGTCGACACGAAGCTGCCCGGGTTCTCCCACGCGCCGATCTACACGCTCGGAGGCGGCCACACCAACATGACCTACTACGAGAACGTGCGCGTTCCGGTGGACATGGTGGTCGGACAGGAGAATCAGGGCTGGGGCCTGATCACGATGCAGCTCAACCACGAGCGGATCGGTCTCGCGGCGTTCAGCAGCTATGCGCAGCGGCTCTTCGACGAGACGGTCGAATGGGCGCGCAAGACCGAAGCCGAGGACGGCCGGCCCGTCGGCGAGAAGCCCTGGGTGCAGTCGTGCATCGGCGAGGCACACGCGCGGCTCGAGGCGATGAAGGTGTTCAACTGGCGGATGGCCTGGGAGCTCGAGCGCGGCAAGCTGAACCCCGCAATGGCCTCGGCGGCGAAGGTGCACAGCACCGAGGCCGTGATCGAGGTCTATCGGCTGCTGCTCGAGGTCGTCGGAATGCCGGGTGCGATGCGTCCCGGCTCGGCAGGCGAGGTGCTTCGCGGCGAGCTCGAGACCGAGTGGCGTCACTGCCAGATCAACACCTTCGGCGGCGGCGTCAACGAGGTCCAGCGCGAGCTGATCGGCATGTTCGGGCTCAGACTGCCGCGCGCGGCGCGCTAGATCGTATGACTCCCGAAGCGCTGCGCGCGGGTCTCGACGCGTGGGTCGGCCGCGAAGGCGAGCCCGCCGCCGCGCGAGACGCGGTGAACCCCGCGATGATCCGCCACTGGTGCGACGCCGTGGGCGACGACAATCCGGTTTATACCGATCGGGATTTCGCCGCGAAATCCGTGCACGGCGCCATCGTGGCCCCGCCCACGATGCTCCAGGCCTGGACGATGCGCGGCGTGCGCCCGCCGAAGCCGGCATCGACGCAGAAGGATCCGGTGTCCGAGGTGATGCATCTGCTCGACACGGCCGGCTACACGTCGGTGGTCGCGACCAACTGCCGCCAGGAATACCGCCGCTACCTGCGCGAGGGCGATCAGCTGAGCGTCGGCACGCGTGTGTCCAAGGTCTCCGACGAGAAGAAGACCGCGCTCGGCGTGGGGCGCTTCGTCGACGAAGAGATGATCTACCGCGATGCCGCGGGCGAGGAAGTCGCCCGGATGACCTTCCGCATCCTGAAGTTCAAGCCGCCCGCGGCGAGCCAGGCGGCTCCCGCACCGGCAGCGGATCCGAAGCCGCGCCGTCGACCGCGCCCCGCGCGCTCGCAGGACAACGCCTTTTTCTGGGAGGGCGTCGCGGCCGGTGAGCTCCGCATCCAGCGTTGCACCGCTTGCCGTGCGCTGCGCCATCCGCCGGGCCCGATGTGTTCGCGCTGTCAGTCGCTCGACTGGGACTGGAGCGTCGCGAGCGGGCGCGGACACGTGTTCAGCTTCGTGGTGGCCCACCACCCGCCCGTGCCTCCGTTCACCTATCCGAACGCGATCGCGCTGATCGAGCTCGACGAGGGCACGCGGCTGGTGTCGAACCTCGTCGGGATCGATCCCGCGGACGTCGAGATCGGCACGCGCGTGCGCGTCGAGTTCACGCGCGTCGACGACGAGCTGGTACTCCCTCTGTTCCGGCCCGATTCCAACTGAAATTCCAATCGGAAGGAAGCCATGGATTTCTCCCCCTCCGAAGAGCTCGTCGCGCTGCGCGATCTCGCGCGCCAGATCTTCGCCGATCGCGTGACCCACGAGCGCCTGCTCGCGCTCGAGAAGAGCGGCGAGTGGTTCGACAACGAGCTCTGGAGCGAGCTCGCGCGCGCGGGCCTCACCGCGCTCGCGATTCCCGAGGCGAACGGCGGCGGCGGTCTCGGCGCAGAGGAGCTCTGTGCGGTCTTCGAAGAGCTGGGCCGCCACACCGCACCGGTGCCGCTGTTCGCGACGGCGGTGCTGGGCGCGCTGCCGATCGCAGAGTTCGGCACCGCGGAGCAGCGCGAGCGCTGGCTGCGCCCCGTGGCCGAGAGCGGTGCGGTGCTCTCCGCGGCGCTGCTCGAGTACGCGAGCAGCGAGCCGGGTGCGCCGCGCACGCGGGCCGTGCAGAGCGGTGGAGTGTGGCGGCTCGACGGCGAGAAGCACTGCGTGCCCGCCGCGGATCGCGCGAGCGCGATCCTGATTCCCGCGCGCACGCCCGAGGGCGTGACCGTCTTCGTGGTCGATCCGAACGCGGCCGGCGTGTCGCTCGAGGCGCAGGTGGCGACCCATCGCGAGCCGCAGTGGCGCGTGCAGCTCTCGAGCGCGCCCGCCGAGGAGGTGCTCGGTGCGCCGGGCCAGGGCGAGGCGATCGTCGCGTGGATCGCCGATCGCGCTGCGCTCGCGCTCGCGGCGATCCAGATCGGTGTCGCCGAGGAGGCCATGCGCCGGACCGCGCTCTACATCACCGAGCGCAAGCAGTTCGGCAAGGCGATCGCGACGTTCCAGGGGGTCACGCTGCGCGCGGCCGACGCGTGGATCGACGTCGAGGCGATGCGCAGCGTCGTGATGCAGGCGGCCTGGCGCGTGGCCGCGGGTCGGCCCGCCACCGCTGCGATCGCAACCGCGAAGTGGTGGGCCGCCGTGGCGGGCTCGCGCGTGGTGCACACGGCGCAGCATCTGCACGGCGGAATCGGGTCGGACCTCGAATACCCGATCCACCGCTTCTTCCTCTGGTCGAAGCAGAACGAGCTCCTGTTCGGCGGCGCACGCCAGCAGGCGGCTCGACTCGGCGCCCATCTGCTGGGCGCGAACGCGGCCTAGGCGTGAGCGCCGTACACCGCCAGGCGACGCTGCGCTACGACGAGGTCCAGCCCGGCGATGCGCTACCCGCGCTCGAGGTTCCGATCACGGCCACGGTGATCGTGTCGGGCGCGATCGCGTCGCGCGACTACCAGGACGTGCACCACGACGCCGAGCTCGCGCGCCAGCGCGGCTCGAAGGACATCTTCATGAACATCCTGACCACGAACGGCTTCGTGGGCCGCTACGTCACGGACTGGGCCGGACCCGAAGCGCTGCTGCGCAGCGTGGACATCCGACTCGGCGCTCCGAACTATCCCGGCGACACGATGGTGTTTTCCGGCACGGTCGCCGCGAAGCGCGACGGCGTCGTGACGATCGCGGTGCGCGGTGCGAATCAGCTCGGCGACCACGTGACGGGTCAGGTCGAGATCGCGCTGCCATGAAATCGCTCGCGAGCCAGTTGAAGGACAAGGCGGCGATCGCCGGAATCGGTGCCACCGAGTTTTCGAAGGACTCGGGGCGCAGCGAGCTGCGCCTTGCGGTCGAGGCGGTCCTGGCCGCGCTCTCGGATGCGGGTCTCACACCCGCGGACGTCGACGGGATGGCGACGTTCACGATGGACAACAACCCCGAGATCGAGGTGAACCGCTACCTCGGCGGCGGCGACCTGCGCTTCTTCTCGCGCACGCACTACGGCGGCGGCGCCGCGTGCGCGCCGATCCTGCACGCGGCGATGGCCGTGGCCACGGGCGTGTGCGACGTGGTGGTGTGCTACCGCGCGATGAACGAGCGCTCGCAGCAGCGCTTCGGCATCGGCGTGCAGGACCGCCCGCCGGCTCCGCGGCCCGAGGAGATCCACTTCGGCTGGCATTCGCCCTACGGCCTGCTCACGCCCGCGTCCTGGGTCGCGATGAACGCGCAGCGCTACATGCACGAGTTCGGCGCCACCACCGAGGACTTCGGCCGCGTGTCGGTCGCCGATCGCAAGCACGCGGCCACGAATCCGGCCGCGTGGTTCTACGGCAAGCCGATCACGCTCGAAGATCATCAGAGCTCGCGCTGGATCGTCGAGCCGCTGCGCCTGCTCGATTGCTGCCAGGAGAGCGACGGCGCGGTCGCGGTGGTGGTGACGAGCCTCGAGCGCGCGCGCGACCTGCGCCAGCCGCCGGTGCGGATCGCCGCGGCGGCACAGGGCGCCACCACCGATCAGCAGATGATGACGCGCTACTACTCCGAGCAGATCACGGGGCTGCCCGAGATGGGACTCGTCGCCGGGCAGCTCTACGCCACCGCGGGGATCGGCCCCGCCGACGTGCAGACGGCGGTGCTCTACGATCACTTCACGCCCTTCGTGCTCCCGCAGCTCGAAGAGTTCGGGTTCTGCGGGCGAGGCGAGGCGAAGGACTTCGTGCGCGCGGGCGAGATCGAGCTCGGCGGGCGCCTGCCGATCAACACGCACGGCGGCCAGCTCGGCGAGGCCTACATCCACGGCATGAACGGGATCGCCGAGGGCGTGCGCCAGGTGCGCGGCACCTCGGTGAATCCGGTGCCGAACGTCGAGCACGTGGTCGTGACTGCGGGCACGGGCGTGCCGACGAGCGGGTTGATCCTGGGCCGCGTCTAGGTCAACGATCGCCTTCGCGCTCGAGCTCTGCGAGAACCGCCAGCCGCAGCAGCGGCAGATTGATCTCGTGGTGACCGATCAATTCGATCCCCCGCGCGACGGGTCGACCGATCACGTTCGCTCCCGTGCGGTAGTGGCGCTGCATGTCGAGGTTTGCGGAGACCACGTTGTCGATCCGATGCCCGTGATTGCGCGCGATCGAGACGAGCTTCAGGAATACCTCGGGCAGAACCACGGCGGAGCCGATGTTGATCCAGACGCCGTCTTCCAGCTCGGTGGTGATCCTCGCCGCGATCCGGAAGTCGATGTGAGATGCCTCTCCCACCTCGGCGCCCGAGAGTGAGGGGTGCATGTGAACCGTGTCCGTACCGATCGCGACGTGGACGGTGATCGGAACGTCGAGGCGGGCGCACGCGGCGAGGATCGAGTGGCGCGCATAGGGGAGCTTCCCTGCGTCGAGCGCTATCGCGCGGCCCAGGCCGATTCCCTCGCGAACACCGCGCGCGCAGGCGCGCGCGAATCCCTCGGCGGGTTCGCGCGCCCAGCCGAAGCTCCCGTCGCGGATCGTCTCATCGACGTACTCGCTCGTACGGCCCACGAGCGCGATCTCATAGTCGTGGATCGCGAACGCGCCGTTCACGACGAGGGCCGTGATGATCCCGCGCTCCATCAGGTCGATCAGCACAGGCCCGCAGCCGACCTTCACCACGTGTGCCCCCATCGCCGCCACGACGTGGCGGCCGGTGCGATGGCATTTCGCGATGACGGCCGCCAGGTCGAGTAGGTTTCGGGCACCGAGGAATTCGGGCAGCGACTCGAGCAGCTCGGCCACAGAGGCGCCCGGCGGAGCCGGCTCGCGAAAGCCGTCGACCGTGGTCTTGTGCGCCCGCTCCCGGATCGAGAGATCGCGGGAAGCGGCCAGATCGAGGGGTTCGGGCAGCTTGCGTTTCATCCGATCGTCCCACCCGAGTATGCGGCAGCGCGTCCGTGGACCTTCCCAACTTCATCGCGCAGACGCCGAGCGACGTTGTATTTGCTGGTCGGCTTGCGCCCGGTGCTGCGCAGCGAATCGAGTTTGCGACCCAGGCGGATCCACGGGCGCGGGTGCCGGAGGAAGACGTCGGGCGCAGCGGCGAGCCGTGCGCGGTTGGGATAGTGCTCCGCAGTTTCAGCGAACAAGCGGTCACGCACCTCCGGAGGGGACTTGCGCGAGAGATACCAGAGATACTGGATGATTTCGTGGCCGAGATACTCGTCGACGCGCGATCGCGATCGATAGACCATCTCGAGGTCGAACCACAGGAACTCGTCGCCCACCACCATGACGTGTCCGAAGTCTCCATTCTCGTGCTGGAGGCGTGGCTCGCGCTCCGAGGACGCGATGTCGTGACGGCGACCCCATTCTCCCAGAAACCGGCGGTAGGTGGCGAAGCGTTCCTCGAGCGAGCGGGAAGCATCGAGGAGGTGATCCTCGAGGGTCGGTGCGTCGACGAAACCGCACACGAGATAGCCCCCGGCGGGACAATTCGGCGCGATCACCTCGACGTCGTCGTGCCAGTCGAAGACGCGAAACCCGTGTCGGCTCCAGAGCTCGAGGCATTCCCTCTCGATCCTTCGGCGCGTCCTCGGCCGATAGGACGTTTGTCCGAGCAGGACGACGTTGTTGATCTCCTTCTGGAGGCGCTCCCACGGGCTCCGGCTGTCGTAGTAGACCTTGAGCATTGCCCAGCCGGTGCGGAATGGGATCTTGTACAGATAGTTCCCGTTCCGGTGGAACAGATAGGGAGCCAGGTCATCGAAGCGCAGGGTCTCTTTCATCACGAGCGCGGATTGATACCAAAGTCGGCGCTCCCGGGTCGGTCGTGAAGCCGAGCGGTCTCGTGATCGCCGACCGGGCGCCTCCGGGTGTTCGCTTGATCAGCGGTCCCGGGCGCTCCCGCTACGAGCGCGGCAACCTGCTGTTCCGCTGTACGGAGGCGGGTGGCGACGTGCTCTTGAAGGTCTATCGGCGGCGCAAGAGTGCGTGGAGCGACTTCTGGGGGACCGTCGCCGAGCGCTGGATCGAGCACAAACGCGGTGTCAGCGCGGCGCGACGCAGGGACACGGAGGCAGCCGGACTGGCGGCCTGGACCGCTGCCGGATTCGACGTGCCGCGGCCGCTCGACCGCGAGCGGCCGTCGTGGCTCGGCGACCATCCCTTCGTCGCGATGGAGTTCGTCGACGGACCGACCTTGCACGGGGTGCTGGAGGATCCGGCGCGCCCGCTCGCCGAGAAACGGGAGCTGATCGAACGGCTCGCGCGTGATCAATCGCGTCGGCATCGCTGCGCATTCGAGCGCGGAGAAACGCTGCTCATCCACGAGCACGCGATGACTCGACACGTGCTCGTGTCAGGAGAAGGGCGCCTCGTGACATTCGACCTCGAGCATGCCTACCAGGCGGATTTTCCGCTCCCGGTGGCTGTTGCGTACGAGCTCTCCTCCACCATACGCTCCCTCGAGCGAGGTGGTGAGACCTTCGTCGAGACTTTCGTCGCAAGCTACGCCGAGCCCGGGATCCTCGTGGACAGCTGTCGATTGTTCCGCTCGCCGACGATCGGTTGGAGGCTCTATCGTCGCTACGAGGCGCGCCAGCGCGGTGCCGGGTCGAAGACGGCCGCGATGGCGCGGCTCGCCGCCCGGGTGAAGGCTTAGGAGTTCGAATGCTCCGTCGAGGTCGAGCGAAGTGGGTTGCCGCCGTGGTTCTCGGCCTTCCGCTCGCGGCGGCCGCGGACTATCGGTTTTCTCCCGACGAGGGCGTCGAGTTCGAGGACACGGAGCGCGGTTTTCGAGCTGGCGTGGACGGGTTGTTCGCACTCGATGGCGTGTTCTACGACCGCCGCAACGCGCGCGAGTCGGAGATCCGACTGGACCGCGCGCTTCTCGGCGCCACGGCCAGTTGGCGAGAGATCGTCGACTCACGAGTGATGTTCGATCTCACGGGGACAGACACCCACGACGGCGTCTGGGAAGCTTGGGCATCGGTGCGCAAAGCCCGGATTGCGCGGCTCTCTGCGGGTCTACTCCCGATCGCGCTCGGTGTCGAGGACAGATTCCAGGAAGGTGCGCGTTCGCTGGTCGGCTACCCGGGCTTCGCCTCGTTCCTCTCCGGCCGCACGGACCTCGCGGTCGAAGTCGACGGCGAGGTCGCGGAAGGACTGTTCTCCTACGATCTCTCGTACGCGTTCGGCGAGGGATTCGACCGCTTCGGGCAGCGCCGGGGGGATCCGCAGCTCGCAGCGCGCGCCGTCACCTATCCGTTGCGCTGGACGGACCTGAGCGTCGACGTCGGTCCATATCATCTGCCACTCCTGTCCGGCTTCTTCGTGAGCTACGGCCACGCGTGGCTGTCCGACTACGACGCTCATCTCGACGTCGCCACGCCGCTGCGCAACAAGCTCTTCGACTCGGGACGGCTGGACGGGCGCCGCGGGGAGACCTGGCAGCTCGGCTTCGGCGTGGATTTCGGGCCGCTGCGGATCGTCCACGAGACCGTGAAAGCGGGAATCACTGGCCTGCTGCTCCCCTCCGGCATCCGCGAAGACATCGAGGACGACGAGATCACCTCCTGGCACGTACTCGTGGCGTGGCGCGTTACGGGTGAGCCGTACGACTCGCGGCCGTTCCGGCAGCGCGACCTGCGCAGGCCGACGCCACCGCGTCGGCCCATGGACGGCGAAGGCGACGGACGCGGATGGGGCGCTCTCGAGCTCGCGGTCCGCTATGCGAACGCCGACATCGATCGGGACTTTCAGACATTTGGGCTGATCGTGGCCCACCCCGTCGTGTCGGGGCCCGAGGGCTTCAGCTCGTCGCAGGAGTTCCGCACGCTCACGTTCGGAATCAACTGGGATCCGACCGCCTATCTGCGCGTATCCGGCGAAGTCGTGCGGGTGATCGCGGACCAGCACCCTGTGGTGTTCGACTCGCACGGTCGCGACACTTCAGGGCTCATTCGCGTGCAGTACGCGTTCTGACGCGCAGCGATCAGAACTTGTAGCCGAGTGAAGCGAATGCGCGCGCGTCCGGCGCGCCGACGCCCCGGTTGTCCGGGACGCCGATCGATCCGCCGACCAGGATCAGCACGTGGCGATCGAAGCGGATCGCTGCACCGAGCTCGGCCGGCGCCTCGCGCGGCGTGTTGTAGAGGTTCGTCGCGCGCGTCCAGTGCGTCGCTTCGAAGACGAGCCAGAGATCATCGATGAAGATCTGCTTCGCGGCCCCCACCTTCATGTGAAGCTTGTCGTCGATCTTGAGCCGCTTCTGCTCGGTTCCCTGCAGGACCCCGCCGAATCCGGGGTCGACGAACCTCACCTCCGAGATGACCACGTCCCCCTCGATCCACTCGTAATCGACCTGGGCGCCGATTCGGAAGCCTCCGAAATCCTTCTCGAGGATCAGTCCGCCGCCGCCGCCGAAATGCTCGTCATTGCTCAGAAAGTATTTGTCCTCACCGGTGGGAGCCGTGCCCCAGCCGCGAATCGCGATGCCGAGCGGATCCTTCTCGCGATCGAGGAAGGTGATCTTGGTCTCGGCGCGGATGTCTCCGATCCGGCCGTCCGGAAGCTCGACCGCGGGCGGCGTGACGAACGCCGGATCGGTGGTACCCGGGTCGCGCCCGAATCCGTCCATCTGCAACGCGTAGGGGACGACGGCACCCAGACTGATTCCCCCGTTGTCCAGGAAGTTGACGATCCCGATCGACGCCACGCCGTGTACGAACGTCATGTCATCGATGTAGCCCTCGCGGATGTCCCGGAGGTCGAGCGGATTGTTCGACCAATCGATGTAGGCCCCGAAGAACGGATGTCCCGCGCGCAGATGGCGCGCACCGTTCATCGTGACGTAGCCGAAGGAGTCGGTCGGCGGCTGGAAGTTCTGCGCGTTGAATCCCTCGTCGACTTGCGCGAGCACCGGCTGCACTATCGAGAGCACCGCCACCAACGAGAACAGCGGGATCGGCCGCATGAGACGCTCCTGTCGATTTGAAAGATCGACTTGGGAGCAGAGCAATTTCCGGACCATCCCGGTCATCGGGGTCGAGATTGAACGAACTTCACGAGTTAGCCGGGCCGCTGCACTTTCCAGCGGCGGTCCCGCAGTCGCGCTTTCGCTCGAATCTACAAATTGCCCAGGATCCACTCTGCGACGCGCGCGCAGAGCTCGTCGAGTGCCTCTGAGTCGGTGCGTCCCGACCGCTTCAACACGTGGAACGAGTGGTCCGCGCCAGCGACGATGTGGAGCTGCGCGTTTTGGCCGAGCTCCTCGAGAACCGGCTGCAGCTCGCCGAGATCCGCGAGCGGATCGCGCGTGCCCTGGAGAAACAGCATCGGCACGTCCACACCGCGCAAGTGGTCCGCGCGCGCGCGGCCTGGCTTGCCCGGCGGGTGCAGCGGAAAGCCGAAGAACGCGATCCCGCGCACGCCCGGAAGCGCGCGCTGCGAGGCCGCCGTGGAGGTCATGCGGCCGCCGAGCGACTTGCCGCCCGCGAAGAGCGGCAGCTCGGGCGCGGATTTCGCGGCGGTCTCGATCGCAGCGCGCACGGTGGCGGTGAGCACCGCGGGCGGATCGGGCGCGCGCCGGCCCGCCTCCATGTAGGGAAACTGGTAGCGGAATACGCCGATGCCCGCGGCGACGAGGCGCGTACTGACCGCCGCCATGAATGCGTGGTGCATTCCGGCGCCGGCTCCGTGCGCGAGTGCGACCAGCGCGCGTGCACCGCGCGGGCGATCGAGCAGTCCAGCGACCTCGCCGACGCGCTCCCCGACCCGTACGCGGAACTCGGTCAGCGGATGATTCCGCCGCCGCGCGCACCGCCGCCGGGCGGCGGCGGCATCGCCGAGGGCACCACGATGCGCGACGCCTCGCGCCGGCGGATCTCACGCGCCTCCTCGAGCAGTCGGTCGACCGCCTCCTGGATCGCGGCCGGGAACTTCGCCGCGGCCTCCTCGAGCGTCGCGGCCTCGATCGGCGCCTCGACCGGCAGCGGACCCGCCTGGGACATCAGCGTGGTCTGCGCGGAGTAGAGCGCAGGGCGGGAGGGATCGGGGCTGCCATCGGGCCGGATCGGCGTGAGCCGGCGGATCGTCGCGATCCGGAGGTCCGTGAATACCTCCTCGCGGTAGAGGTTGTTCACGTCGACCCTGACCTCGGTGAGGGTCTGGGTCTGGAGCGGCGGATCGTCAGGGTGTTCGCTGCTCACGGGGGCTCCTGTGCTGCGCGCTATGTGGGACCCGAAAGGCTAGCGAAGCCGAGCCGGGCCCGCGGCGTGCTAGCGTCACATCCCCTCCTTTTCGCTTCCCCCGACCGGCCTCCGCCATGAACCGCGAAAATCCTCGAGCGAGCCGCATTCTGATCGTCCGGCTCTCGGCGCTCGGCGACGTCGTTCACGCGTTGCCGATGCTCGACGCGCTGCGCCGTGCGGAACCCGACGCGCACATCGGGTGGCTCGTGGAGGAGAGGGCGGCGTCGCTGCTCGCGAACCACCCGCAGATCGACCGCCTGTGGGTGGCGCCGCGCGCGCAGGTCGCAGGGCTCCTGCGCCGCGGGCGCGTGATCGCGGCGCTGCGGCTGCTCACGGGCTTCGTGCGCGAACTCCGCGCGGCGCGCTACGAGCTCGTGATCGACGCCCACAGCAATGCGCGCTCGAGCCTTCTCGCAATGTGCTCGGGCGCACCGCGCCGGATCGGCTTTGCGCATGGCTATGCGAAGGAGGGCGCGGGCTGGCTCTATACCGATCGCATCGTGCCTGCGCGGCCGATCCAGCTCAAGGTACAGCGCGCGCTCGACCTGCTGCGCCCGCTCGGAATCGAGACGCGTGGCGCGCGTGCGGTGCTCGGGATTGCCGACTCGGCGCGCACGTGGGCGCACGCGCAAATACAGGCGCTCGGAGGCCGGCCCGTGGTGGCGATCCATCCCGGTGTATCGGACTTCGGTGCGATCAAGCAGTGGGATCCGGTGCGCTTCGGCCGCACGGCGATTCGGCTCGCGCGCGAGCGCGGTGCGCGCTGCCTCGTCACCTGGGGACCCGGCGAGCGCGACCTCGCGCTGCGCGTGGTCGAGGCTTCGGAGGGCTGCGCCGAGCTCGGCCCCGAGACCGGCTCGATCCTCGAGCTCGCCGCGCTCTACGAAGCCTGTGACCTCGTGATCGGCGTCGACACGGGTCCGCTCCATCTCGCAGCGGCGCTCGGCGTCCCGGTCGTGGGCCTGTACGGGCCCAAGGACCCGGCGATCTACGCGCCCTGGGATGCGCGCACGGGCGGTGCGGCGCCGGTCGTACGGCGACCCGTCTACTGCAGCCCGTGCAACCGGCGCACGTGCTCGAACATCATCTGCATGCCCGCGATCCAGGTGGGCGACGTCGTCGCGGCCGCGCGCGCCTCGCTCGGCGAAGAGCTGCGCGTCGCGAGCGGATCCTGATCACGGCTCGATGATCACCTTGCCGTAGGTCTCGCGGCTCGCGAGTGCCGCGAGCGCGGTCGGGACTTCGTCGAGCTTGTAGCGCCGGTAGATGACGGGCTTGATCTGCCCGCGCGCGTGGAGCCGGAACAGCGCTTTGAAGCAGTCGGTGACCCGCGCGGGATCCTTCTCTGCGTGCGCGCCCCAGTGCAGGCCCGTCACGGCGATGTTCTTGAGCAGGATCCGGTTGGCCTTGATCGCGGGAATCTCGCCGCCTGCGAACCCGATGATCACGAGGCGGCCGTTCCACGCGATGCACTTGAGACTCTTGTCGGTGATGTCGCCGCCGACCGAGTCGTAGATCACGTCGGCGCCGTGGCCGTCCGTGAGCGCGAGGACCCGCTCGGTGAAATCTTCGCTGCGGTAGTCGATCGCGACCTCGGCGCCCTCGCGCAGCGCGATCTCGCACTTGTCGCGCCCGCCCGCGGTGGCGATCACGCGCGCGCCGAGCGCACGCCCGATCTGGACCGCGGCGACGCCGACGCCCCCCGCGGCCGCGTGCACGAGCAGAGTCTCCCCCTCGCGCAGATCACCGCGGTAGACGAGGCCCGCGTACGAGGTCGGATAGATCACCGGGAGCGCGGCGCCCTCGTCGAACGTCATGCTGTCGGGCAGCACGTGCACGCCGCGCGCATCGGCGACGGCGAGCTCGGCGAACCCCCCCGTGTTGCCGGACGAGAGCACGCGATCACCGGGGCGGATGCCGGTGACGCTTTCGCCGACCTCGCGCACGACGCCCGCGAGCTCGGCGCCCGGAATGAACGGGAACTTCGGCTTCACCTGATAGCGGCCCTGCACGATCAGTGTGTCGAAGAAGTTGCAGCCCGCGGCGCGGACCTCGATCAGCACGCCGTTCGGCGTCAGGCGAGGCTCGGGGGCCTCGCGTACGGTGAGCTCCGAGGGATCCATCCAGCGGTCGACGACGATCGCGCGCATTCGGTTTCTCCAAATCGGTCCGCCTACGGTGCCAGCTACAATGGCCTCCCGCAAAGCCGGAAGGAGCCCCATGGCGAAAGTCCCCGACCTCGAAGCGCGCAAGCAGGAGGTCTGCGACACCGTCGAGCGCATGCGCGGCGATCTGGTGCGGCTGTCCCGGGAGATCCACGCGCGGCCCGAGCTCGCGTTCGAGGAGCGCTTCGCGAGCGCGCGCCTCGTCGAAGTGCTGCGCGGCGCCGGGCTCGAAGTCACGGAGGGCGCCTACGGGCTGTCGACCGCGTTCGCGGCCGAGTTCGGCAGCGTGGGCGGGCCGTGCGTTGCAGTGCTGGCCGAATACGATGCGCTGCCCGAGATCGGTCATGCCTGCGGGCACAACCTGATCGCCACCGCGGGCATCGGCGCGGGACTCGCGCTCGCGGCGCTCGGCGCGCGCCTGCCCGGGCGCGTGCGCGTGCTCGGCACTCCGGCCGAGGAGCGCGGCTGTGGCAAGGAGCTGATGGCGCGAGAGGGCGCGCTCGCGGGCGTGGACGCGGCGATCATGATGCACCCCTCGAGCATCAACCTCGTGAGCATGCCGTGCGTGTGCATGGCGGAGCTCGACGTCGTCTACCGCGGGCAGGCGGCCCACGCGGCGGCGATGCCGGACCGCGGGATCAACGCGCTCGATGCGCTCGTGCTCGCCTATCAGGGCATCGCGGCGCTGCGCCAGCACATCCGGTCGACCGAGCGGATCCACGGCATCTTCACCGACGGCGGTCAGGCGCCGAACGTCGTGCCCGAGCGCGCCGCGGGGCGCTTCTACGTGCGCGCGGCCACGCGTTCCGAGCTCGAAGTGCTCAAGCCGCGCGTCGAGGGCTGCTTCCGCGCCGGCGCCGCGGCCACGGGCGCCGAGCTCGAGCTGCGCTGGGCCGAGGCCGACTATCTCGATTTCCGCTTCAACGAGCCGCTCGCGAGCGCGTTCCGGCACAACGCGGAGCGGCTCGGCCGCGAGTTCTTCCCCTACGACAAGCTGCCGACGAGTCTCCAGGGCAGCACCGACATGGGCAACATCTCCCAGCGCGTTCCGTCGATCCACCCGATGCTGGCCGCGGCGCCTCCGCACTGCACGATCCACAACTCCGAGTTCACGAAGTGGGCGGGCTCGGAGATGGGCGATGGCGCCGCGATCGACGGCGCGAAGGCGCTCGCGATGACGGCGCTCGACTTCCTGGGCGACGCCGAGCTGCGCGAACGGACCCGCGCGTCGTTCGGATCCGCGGGATGAACCTGAACCCGCTCCAGAAGATCGACCCGAGCGCGTGGATCGCCCCCTCGGCCGTGCTCTCTGGCGCAGTGGCGATCGACGCGGGCGTGTCGGTCTGGCACAACGCGGTGATGCGCGCTGAATGTGAGGAGATCCGGATCGGCCGCATGACCAACATCCAGGACTTCGTGATGATCCACGTCGGCTTCTCCGCGCCGACGCGGATCGGCGAGTTCTGCTCGATCACGCACCACGCCACCGTGCACGGCTGCACGATCGAAGATCATTGCCTGATCGGGATCAACGCGGTGGTGATGGACGGCGCGGTGATCGGGCGCGGCTCGATCGTCGCGGGCGGGGCGCTCGTGCCCGAAGGGCGCGAGTATCCGCCGGGGTCCGTGATCGCGGGGATTCCGGCGAAGGTGATCGCACAGCGCGACAGCGCGCGCGCGAACCGGCTCAACGCCTGGGTGTACCACCGCAACGCCCAGGCCACGCGGCGCGGCGAGCAACGCGCGTGGACCGGCACGGAATACGAAGTCTGGATCGCCAGGAAGCGCGCCGAGATCGAGCGCGACGCCGATCTGTAGGGCGGGAGGAGCGAGCGAAGCGAGCGGATCCCGCCGGGACCATGGTCGCGTTCGTCGCGAGGGCTGTAACGGCGGGATCGCTTCGCTCTCCCGCCCTACGAGCTACCAGAAGGCGACAGGCCGCGGAACAAGAGGTCGACCGACTCGTCGACGGCGCGCCGGCACGCGGATTCCGAGAGCAGCCCGTTCGCCCAGCTGATGCGCGCGCCGCTCGCGACGTGGAACAGCGCGCGGCCCGCGGCGAGCGCGTCGACGCCCGGCGCGAGGTCGCGGCGACCGGACTGCAGGATCTCCGTGAGCAGGCCGATCGCGCGGTCCTGCAGCGCGAGCGCACGCCGCGCGACCGGCGCCTCGGGATAGGTGGTGGCGCGCAGCGCGATCACCACGAGGTCGGCGTCCGAGGCGAGCAGCGCGTGCTGCACCTCGAGGAAGCGCTGCACGCGCACGCGAGTGGGAGCGGACTTGTCGTCGGAGTGCCGGAAGCGCACCCACGCCTCTTCCTGGAGTTCGGCGAGCTCGAGCACGAGCAGCTCGTGCTTCGATCGCACGTGGCGGTAGATCGAGCTCGCACCCATCCCTGCGCGCTCGCCGATCGCGCGCAGCGTGGTGCCGTCGAATCCCCGCTCGTGAAACAGCTCGCGCGCCGCGGCGCGGATGCGCGCGCGGCTGCGCCGGCCGCGAACCAGCCGCCCGTCGTCGGACCGCAGGCGCTCAGTCGCCGGCGCGCTCACGCAGCTCCGAAGGGGATGCGAGCAGCAGCTCGGGGCTCTCGAGGTGCACCTTCACGCCGTTCGTATATCCGAACGAGTAGAGGCCGTCCTCCACGCGCTCGTCCCAGGTCCAGAACACGTTCACGATCCGGCGTCCGGTCGGCCCGGTCTTCACGCGCCCCATCACGCAGAACGCCGAGCACGTGCCGCGCTCCCAGAGGTGGTGGAAGCCCGCGTCGTGCCCGACCGAGCCCAGGTTCCCGACGAACACGGTGGAATACATCGGGTCGGGCTCGATCATCGCGAGTGGGAGCAATCCGAACCGGTCGAGCACGTCCGCGCCGCGCACGAGCGCCCCCGTGATCACGTTGGGCAGCCGCAGGAGGAGCCGCGTCTCCTTGTCGCTCGTCGACTCGACGCCGCGGCGCGCGGGCTGGAGCTTCTCGTAGACGCCGTCGATCATCTCGTCGAGTGATTCGCGCTCGGGGTCGAAGCCGCGCTTGATCGTGAGCAGGGCGGCCGAGTTGGAGAGCTCGCGCTTGGCGCTGAACGTCAGGTAGATGCCGCGGCGCTGCCAGAGCCGGCCGCCCTTCACGAAGCGGTTGACGCGCGGGCGCAGCGCGATGCCCTGCGCGACCGCGCGCAAGAGCAAGTGGAACAACGTCGCGGGGCGATCCGGCGACCGCGTCCGGTTGTGCTTCTCGAGGAACTCGATCGCGGCCTCCACCTCGATCTCGTCGGGCAGGTAGAAGAGCGAATCGTTCCGCCGCGGCGATACGTGCGGAAGGATCTGCCGCAATGCGGGTGCACCGCGAACGAGATCGGCGTCGGGTCGGCGTCCGAACATGGCGGGCTTCCTGACGGGGGGAGGAAGTGGCAGATCCGGGGACTCGATCGGGTCTAGGCGCCTTCGCGCGAAACCGGCGGTGTGGTGCCCGGCTCCGGCAGATTGAGGACTTCGCGCGGGAATGCGTTGACGAGGAAGTTCACCACGTCGCGCACCGAGATCACGCACACCGGACGATGCTCGTCGTCGACCACCGGCACGTGCCGGAATCCGCCGACCGACATCTTGTTGAGCACGTACGCGACCGTGGCGCGCGCGGAGAGATTGTCGGGGTTGGGCGTCATCACTTCGCCGATCGGCAGCGCCGCAGGGTTGCGCCCCTTGTCGACGATCCGGAACAGCACGTCGCGCTCCGTGAAGATCCCGATCAACTTGCTGCGCGTGGTGCCGTCGTCGGTCACCAGCACGCATCCGCGGTGCTCGCGCTGCATCGCGCGCATCGCCTCGGTGACGGTCGAGCTCGGCGAGAGCGTGAGCGGACGCTGGACCGGCATCACTCCGAGCGGCTCGCGCAAGAGGCGCGCGTCGAAGCCGTCGGAGCCGCGTCGCGCCGGCTCGAAGTAGGGCTCGTCGTCCAGATCATCTCGTACGTCGACCATGGGCACCCCTCCGATACGACCCACCCACGCCAGGCGGACGGTGGCCGCGCGGGCTTCACACCCTTTTTACCACCGAACCGCGGGACGACCAAACGACCGGCAACTCCACCCAGTAGGTCCCGGACGGAGCGCGCTTTCATCGGCACGTCTCGAGCGTGCGACTCGCGCTCCAAACCGCGGGGAAGCCTCGCTTTTTGGTTGATCGGCGGGCGGCGCGGCGCGTATCGTGGGCGCGGTGCTCGTTCCAACGGCCCGGGTCCGGTGTTCGTGCCGTGGTCGATCGCGCCCTCGGGTGGCGATTCCACGGGTCGGCAGACGGACACCGCTGGGTGTCGTGGCAAGCAAGGTGGAGCCGCGGCAACCGTTGGAGCGCCGGCGCCCGGGAGTGGATGACCTCTCCCGGGCGCCATCTCTCTTCGCTCGCCTTCGGCTCGCTGCGCGTCGGCCGACGAAGTCGGCCTCCTTGCGGGTTTCCTTTCGCGGGTTGAACTCGATGCCGCATCGGCGACCGTCCCCGGATCCAAGCGGGAGACGAGTGATGGCGTCTGCAGTCCTGAACACCCTCGACGGGCTCGATCGCGAGCTAGAGACCGTGTTGACGTCGTTCGACACGAGTTATGCGTGGAACTACGGCAGCGTGAAAGAGGGCCTGCGCGATCTCTACGAGAAGTCGAAGCGCGAGCAGTGGAACGGCACCACGCAGCTCGCATGGGATACGTACGTCGATCCCGAGGCCGAGATCGTCCCGTCGGCAATCAATCCGCTGCGCGACTATCCGCCGTTCCAGAAGCTCAACGCGAAGGAGCTCGCGCATGCGCGCCACGCGCAGCTCTCGCTCCAGCTCTCGCAGTTCCTGCACGGCGAGCAGGGCGCGATGATCGTGGCCTCGCAGCTCGTCGGCGGCGTGCCCTGGATCGAGGCGAAGTGGTACGCGAGCTCGCAGACGATGGACGAGGCGCGCCACGTCGAGGTGTTCAGCCGCTACGTGCGCGAGAAGCTGGAATGGGAGTGGCCGATCACCAAGTCGCTCAAGGAGCTGCTCGACGCCACGATCAGCGACTCGCGCTGGGACTTCAAATATCTCGGCATGCAGATCCTCATCGAAGGTCTCGCGATGGCCGCGTTCGGGAATCTGTTCCAGATCGCGCAGGAGCCGCTGCTCAAGGAGCTGCTCAAGTACGTGATGCGCGACGAGTCGCGCCACGTCGCGTTCGGCGTGGTCTCGCTGCGCGACTACTACGACGACATGCCCGCGAACGAGCTCGCCGATCGCGAGGATTTCATCATCTACGCGTCCGAGCTCATGCGCGACCGCCTGGTCGGCAGCGACTTCGCGCGCGCGATGGGCTGGAACGTCGAGGAGGTCCAGCAGGTGGTGCTCACCTCCGAGGTGGGCCGGATCTTCCGCAGCATGCTGTTCCAGCGGATCGTCCCGAACCTGAAGAGGCTGAACCTGCTCACGCCGAAGGTGCGCGCGGCCTACACGAGGCTCGGCCTGATCCAGTTCGAGGACTTCGATTCGGCTGAGGCCGATCGCCGGCTCGGGTTCCTCTGATCAGATCCCGCGCGGGCACTGCCGTCGCGTTGCAGAAATAACAACACCGCGGTGCTTCTTACAGCGTTCGGGAGGCGCGGCGCGCATTCGCTTCATCGTTCGGGTCTCCCGTTGGCCCGGAACTTGCTCCTTGCGGAATCTACCCAGCTGCAGAGGTAGGAGACGTGGAGCGGACGGTGGCGAAAGGGCAGAGGTCGAGCCGGCGCCGGCCATTCGCTGTGCTCTCGGCCTGCGCTCTACTCGCGGCGGCCAGCTGCTCCGACAGCGACGACGACGACGACGTTCCGAACCCGCCCGCAGAGGCGCCGCCCGGCGCGCGGGAGAGCCGCGCGATCGCGGGCGTATCGATGGGAGGTTACGGGGCGCTGAACATCGGGACCAAACGGACGGATCTGTTCGCGGCGATCGGGTCGCTCGGTGGGCCTGTCGATCAGGGCGCGGTGCTCGAAGACATCGAGTTCCAGAATCTCGAGGTGAAGGAGGTGACCGGGATTCCAAGCGGTGTGGACGGGGATTACACGTTCGACCTGCTGCCGCCCTATCCCGAGCGCGGCACGCGTCTCGAGTTCTTCCACGATCTCTTCCTCGCCTTCGGCAATCCCACGCTCCATCACCGCGATCCCGCCCGGGCCTACCTCGCGACCGATTCGGAGCCGGCCCTGCTGCGCGTCGACGACCAGTGGGGTCCGTTCACGAGTGCGGCCGATTTCTCCGACGGAGGCGACGTCAACGAGGACGGCTTGCGCCAGACGAACGAGCCCCCCGGCGAGGCCGTCCAGGTGCTTCTCGTGGTGCCCGGCTCGCTCCAGTCCAAGTTCGGAGTCGCGGGGACCGTGCTCGGGGGACGCGCGCTCGCCGACACCAACGCCGACGGAGTCTACGACCTCGGCGATGGAATCGTCGTGAACATGCACGAGCCGTTCAGCGACACCAACGGCAACCGGGTGTTCGAACCGCTGCTCGGAGAGACCTATCAAGACTTCGGCCTCGACGGAGTGGCGGGCAGCAGCGACCGCGGCGAGGGCAACAGCACCTTCGACCGCGATCCCGACATCGACCGCTGGCTCGCCGAGGACCCGCGCACGCGTCTCGAGAGCCGCAGCGCCAGCGAGATCCAACGCCAGCGCATCTACATGGACGTGGGCGACGAGGACGAGCTCGGCTTCGCGCGCCAATACGCGAACCTCGTGAGCGTGCTCATGGCGAAGGGGCTCACCGTAGCGGTGCACGACGGTTTCCGCGGCAATTGCGTCCAGATCCCCGACGTCGACACCCCGTACACGCTCGTCATCTACGACGGCGGACACATCGGCTTCGACGGCGCGGACTCGATCGACGACGACCTGCGCAATGGCGATATCTGCGGCCCCGCCGCGATCTGGCAGCGCCTGATCCACCTGCTGGTCGCGATCGACGCCGCGTTTCCGAATCCCGACCGCGGCCTCGGCGGCGCGCGGCCGGTCGGCGACACGCTGACGGTCGACATCGCCTCGCCGGCGCTGGCCGTGAGCGGAGGCACGGCGCCGATGCGCCGCGTGGTGGTCTATCGCCCGCCCGCGTTCTTCAACACGGACCGCAAATTCCCGATCCTGTACTTCCTGGGCGGGCATGGACAATCACCCGACGACTTTGAACGAGTGGGCCTCCTGCTCGACCTGCTGATCGCCGCGGACGTGCTTCAGAACATGTACGTCGCGTTCCTGCCCGGCGAAGGCGGCACCGAGGGATCGTTCTACGTGAACCACGCCGTGTCGGAGGCGCAGGTTCCCGGCCTCGCCGGAGTCACGTCCGGACGCTACGAGGACTCGATCCTCCAGGACCTGCTGCCAGCGATCGAGATCACGGTGCTCGAACGGCGCGTTCGCTAGCTCCCGACCGGTCCGATCAGCTTCTCCGCGATCAGCTTGCGCTGATAGGCGCCGTCGCCGTAGAGCGCCTGGTTGTGCAGGCTGCGCTTGAAGTACAGGTGCAGGTCGCACTCCCAGGTGAAGCCGATCCCCCCGTGGAGCTGCACGGAGCGGTCGGAGATGAACGCGCCCGCATCGCTCGCGGCGCTCTTCGCCATGCGAGCGGCGACCTCGGCGTTCGCGTGGTCCGAGTCGATGCAGCAGGCAGCGTGGTAGAGCAGGGAGCGCGCGCGGTCGATCTCGATCATCGCGTTCACGAGCGGGTGCTTGACCGCCTGGAAGAAGCCGATCTGGCGCTCGAACTGCTTGCGCTGCTTCGCGTACTCGACCGTGGTCTGGAGCTGCCACTCGCTCGCACCGCAGAGGTCGGCAGCGACGGTGACGAGCAGCGCGGGCCAGGCTCGGCGGAGCGCCGCCGCCGCGTCCTGGCTGACTACGTTATCGCGCGGCACGCGCGCGCCGTCGAATCGCAGCGTTGCCTGATCGCGCGTGAGGTCGTGGATGTGGTTCTGCTCGAGCGAGACGCCCGCGCTCTGGGCGGGCACCGCGCAGAGAACGAGTCCGCGCTCGCCGCGCGCCGAGACCACGAACAGGTCGGCCTTGAACGCGTCCTGCACGAAGTGCGCGGCGCCCGACAACACGAGGTCGGCCCCGTCCGCGCGCGCGTTCACGCCGCAGTCTTCGGGATTCCAGCTGCCGCGCTCGTCCGTGATCGCGAGCGAGGCCGCCGCGCCGTCGGCAATCCGCGCGAGGCATGCGTCCGCTTCGGGAGTGCGCGACGCGCGCAGCGCGAACGCCGCGCACAGCGTCGCGACGAGCGGGGAGGGCAGCGCGTGGCGTCCGACCTCTTCGACCAGCGCCGCGATCCCCACCATCTTGCCGCCGACGCCGCCCGCCGCCTCGGGCACCGCGAGCCCGGCCCACCCGAGCTCGCCGATCTGCTTCCAGATGCCCTCGTCCCACGCGGGCAGCTCGCCGCGCTGATAGGTGGCCTCGTGATCGGCTGCGACCAGCACGCGCAGGCGCTCCACGGGCAGATGCTCGTCGAGGAAGCGATGGGCGAGATCGCGCAGCAGCTGCTCGTCTTCACCGAAACCGAAATCCCGGGGCGGGGGCGCCGTCATCGCGTCGTCCTCACTTCGACTTCGGCAGGCCGAGCACGCGCTCGCCGAGGATGTTGCGCTGGATCTCGTTCGTGCCGGCCGCGATCGTGTGGCCGTAGGAATCGAGATACTCGATCGGCCAGCGCGCCTCGTCGGGCGCCGCTGGGTCGAGCTTGTACAGCGTCGAGTGGGCGCCCGCGATGTCCATGCCGAGGCGCGCGTTGTCCTGCGAGTACTCGGATCCGGTCACCTTCATCTGGAGCGGCAGCCGCATCGGGTGATCGCAGAGCGCCGGCACGCGCGACCGGCGCATGTTCTGCATCATGCCCTCGTGCACGATCGCGCGCTGCACGAGCGCGTCGCGCGTGAACGGGTCGTCGCTCGCTCGTACGCCGTTGCGGTAGCTCGCGCGTGCGAGCGCGATCAGACGCTCGATGGCGCTCGCGCGATCGCCTCCGCCTCCGCCGGCGCCCTCGGCGGCGCCGCGCTCGTAGGTGAGAGTGGTCATCGCGACGGTCCAACCCTTGCCGACGGCGTCGAGGCGCAGCGAGTCGGGGATCTCGACGTTCTCGAAGAGCACCTCGTTGAAGCCGCTGTCGCCCGTCATCTTGATCAACGGCTTCACGGTCACGCCGGGATGCCCCTCGATCGGGCACAGGAAGTAGGTGAGCCCGTCGTACTTGTGATCCTTGCTCGTGCGCGTGATCAGGATCATCCACTGCGCGATGTGGCCGAGGCTCGTCCACACCTTGTGCCCGTTCACGATCCAGGCGTCGCCCTTGCGCACGGCGCTCGTCTGCTGATTGGCGAGGTCGGAGCCCGCGCCGGGCTCGGAGAAGCCCTGACACCAGATCTCGTCGCACGCGAGCGCGGGTTTGATGAACCGGCGCTTCTGTTCCTCGGTGCCGTGCACGAGGATCGTCGGGATCGCCATCGAGAGCGCCACGACATTCAACATGTAGGGCGTGCCGGCCTGGCTCATCTCGCGGTTCGCAATGCGCTGGAAGCCCTGGTGGCCGCCGCCTCCGTACTCTTTCGCGATGTCGGCGCCCACGAGCCCGGCTTCGTAGCAGCGGTGCTGCCATTCCTGCAGGTAGTCGCGCAGCGGTCCGCCGCTGACCTCGATCGGCAGCACGGGCAGGCGCTCGGGCGGCGGCGGCGGCCTGTTCTCGGCGAGCCAGCGGCGTGCGTACTCCTGGAATTCCCTCTGCTCGGCGTCGCTCATCGCGTGCCCCGCATGTGGCGGAAGCACGAGCGGATCTCGTTCACGAACGTCTCGGGCTGCTCGAATGCCGCGAAGTGGCCACCCTTCTCGAGCTCGCTCCAGTGGACCAGGTCCGTGAAGCGCTTCTCCGCCCAGCGCCGCGAACACCGGAAGATCTCCTTCGGGAAGATGCTGCATCCGGTCGGCACGGTGACGTTGGGAAGCCCGCCCTGTGACTGGGGGCGGAAGCTCTCCCAGTACAGCCGCGCCGACGATGCGCCGGTCCCGGGAAGCCAGTAGAGCATGATGTTGTCGAGCAGCTCGTCACGCGTGAGCACGTTCTCAGGGTGGCCGCTGCAGTCGGTCCACTTCCAGAACTTCTCGAGGATCCACGCGGCCTGGCCCGCGGGCGAGTCGACGAGGCCATAGCCGAGCGTTTGCGGGCGCGTGCTCTGCTGCTTCGAATAACCCGAATCCCACTCTCCGTATTCGGCCATGCCTGCGAGCGCCGACTGCTCCGCGGGTGTCAGGTTGCTCATCGTCGCGGGGTCGGGCGCGACGATCGGCATGTTCAGGTGGATGCCCGCGCAATGCGCCGTGTCGCGGATCCCGATCGTCGTGGTGACCATCGCGCCCCAGTCGCCGCCCTGCGCGAAATAGCGCGGGTAGCCGAGGCGGATCATGAGAGCGCTCCAGAGATCCGCGATCCGCTCGACGCCGGTTCCCTTCACGGTCGGCTTGTCCGAGAAGCCGTACCCGGGCAGCGACGGACACACGACATGGAACGCGTCGGCCGCATCACCGCCGTGCGCGGTCGGATCGGCGAGCGGCGCGATCACCTTCTGGAACTCCACCACCGAGCCCGGCCACCCGTGCGTCATCACGAGCGGCAGCGCGTTCGGATGCTTCGAGCGCACGTGGTAGAAGTGGATGCCGAGCCCGTCGACATTCGTGCGGAACTGCGGGAGCGCGTTGAGCCTGCGCTCGCGCTCGCGCCAGTCGTATTTCTCGGCCCAGTACGCACACACGTCCTGGACGTAGGCGAGCGGCGTTCCCTGCGACCAGTCGTCGACACACTCGGCTTCGGGCCAGCGCGTGGCGCGCAGTCGACGGCGCAGATCTTCGAGTGCGTCGTCGCTCACCTGGATGCGGAAGGGTTCGACCGCGTCGCTCATGGGGGCCTCCAGAGGTGGAGGCCGCACGTTAGCGAACGTACTCGATCATCTCGACGCGGATCCCGTGGGCGCCTCGAGCTCGCCGTCCTGCTCGAGCACGCCGCCCATGCCCTGGCACCAGAACGCGATCGAGGCGTGTGTCGGCGACGTAGTCGATAAGATGGCTCGTGGTGAGCGCCGAGTCGGCTGCCATCGCGCAAAGTAACCGTTCGGGTCCGCGTGGCGCACCCGAACGGGCGCCGCTCAACGCGTCTCGCGTGCGGCGCGCTGGGCTGCGGGCTTCGCGCGCTTCGAGCGCGCGAAGTTCGTCGCCGCTTTGCGATAGCGCGCATCCGCCTCGGGATTTCCCTCGCCCTGGATGTCCAGACCCTCGTCCGCTTCCGGCGCGAGCGTGAGGTTGGTCGCGACGAAGTCCCAGTTGAGCAGGTGGTCGAGGAAGTTCTCGACGTAGCGCTTCCGTTCGTTGCGGTAGTCCAGATAGTAGGCGTGCTCCCACACGTCGAGCGTCAAGAGCGGCACGAGGTCGCGCTGCAGCGGATTCTCGGCATCGTCGCTGCTGCACACGTGCATGCGCCCGCTCACGCCTTTCACGAGCCATGCCCAGCCCGAGCCGAATTCTTTGATCGCCGCCGCGGCGAACTGCTCACGGAATCCGGTGAACGATCCGAACGATTCGTCGATCCTGTTCGCGAGCTCGCCGGTCGGCTCACCTCCGCCTCCGGGCTGGAGGCTCATCCAGTAGAAGTTGTGGTTCCAGACCTGGGCGGCATTGTTGAACACCTCGCCGCTCGTGGTGCAGATCAGCTGTTCGAGGCTGCGTTCCCCTTCGGGCTTGCCGCGCACGAGCTTGTTGAGCTTGTCGAGGTAGCCCTTGTGGTGCTTCTCGTAGTGCAATTCGACGGTTTCGGCGCCGATATGCGGTGCCAGCGCGTTCTTGCGATACGGAAGCGGAGGAATTTCGTACTTCATGATGCTCTCCCGATCTTCTCGACTTGCGCAGCGGCGAGTCGTTGGTCGCCATCTTCGGTGGAGAGCAGCGGAACGGCGGCCTCGGGTCCGATCAGTTCGGCGCTGAAGCTCTCCTCGAGATAGAGGCGTACTTGTTTGTCGTCGTGACTCAGATATCCGATCGCCGCGTCGCGGCCGCACACCAGCTTGAAGTCGCCGCCGCGCAAGCTCACGGCGATCCCGCCCGCGAGCGACGGCGCCCAGACCACCGGTCGATCGATCAGTTGCTGGAGGTGCTTCATCACCGGATAGCCGCCGTCGCCCGTCGTGCGCGCCAACCCCGCGAAGGCGGTGGGGCCGAGTGCGACGGCGTACGGCCCACCGACACCGGCCTGGCGCAGCTGCTCGAGCGCCTCGCTCACGGCATCGGGCAGCGCGACCGGATCGGCCGGCAGCGCGACGCCCGGATTCGCGGCGCCCGATAGCAGGCCTGGGATGCCCGCCGCTTCGTGTCCCTCGAACAGCGCCGAATCCTCGGCCGCTGCGAAGACGCGCGCAGCGTCGCGCAGCGCTTCGAGATCGACGCTCGCTGCGCCGCGATCGATCCGCTCGAGCTCCTGGCGCTCGAGCTCGAACGGGACCCGCAGCTCGATCAGCGGGCGCACGACGCGCCGGCGGAACGACGCACCCGAGCTCTCGAAGCCCGCGATCGGTTCCACGCGTCCGAGATCGAGTGCGGAGTGTTCCCAGCCGAGTGGGCCCTCGAAATCGACGAGGCGGCGCGCTGCGAGGTGGAGGTGCAAGACCTCGCGCGCCTCTTGCTCGACGTGCGTCCACATGCCCTCGCTCATCGGCGCCAGCTCGCGGTTGAGTCCAATCATTTCGCCTCCGTTGCCTGCGCGCGCAGTCCCCCGATTCGCAGCGACCCGTTTCCGGTGGGGTTGCGCGGCGTCTCCCGCTCGGCCGATCCCTTCTCTTCGAGTGCGGCGATCGGGCCCGATTGGAACAGGAACCGGCGCAGGCTCTCGTCGAACTTCGGATCGCGGCGGCGGATCCACTCGAGCACCATGCATGCGTGCTCCTTCTCCTCGTCGCCGTTGTGCGCGAGCACTGCGGCGAGCTCTTCGTCGTCGCTCGCGTCGACCCGCTGTGCGTACCAGTCGACGGCCTCGAGCTCC
The DNA here is from genome assembly GCA_963832165.1 of uncultured delta proteobacterium. GTDB lineage: Bacteria > Myxococcota_A > UBA9160 > UBA9160 > SMWR01 > JAHEJV01. The sequence goes on from CAWHTE010000001.1 coordinate 480,710, forward strand.
TCGATCAAGGAGCGGAGCGCGCGATGCATCTCGCGCGTTTCGGCCCGCAGCGTCTCGGCAGCTTCGTGAAACGGTGCCACACGATTCAAGGAAGCAATCACCGTGCCGCGCCGCGCGCGCGCCTCGCTCCGTGAGAGAGCCCGGCCAGGGCACTTTGTACAAGGTTCGAGATCGGGTCAGATCCAGTACTTGAGCGCGCCGGCGAGCTGCTGCAGGACGCGGTCGCGCAGCGGCCGCGCGGTCCATGTGTCGAGCGTCACTTCGCGCGCGGACGCGAGGTCGTTTCGGAACATGCGCTCCATCTCGGTGGCGAACGCACTGCCGACGATGATCGCATTGGCCTCGTCGTTGTGGATGAAGCTCCGATAGTCGAGGTTGCTCGAGCCCACGGTCGACCAGACTCCGTCGACCACTGCGGTCTTCGCGTGCAGCACCGGACCCTCGTACTCGAAGATCCGGACACCTGCCTCGAGCAGGCCCGCGTATTGATCGCGCGAGGCGTGCAGCAGGAGGCCGACGTCGCTGTTGGCCGGTACGAGGAGCCGTACGTCGCAGCCGCGCAGTGCCGCATTCGCGAGCACCTCGAGAAACTCTGGATCGGGCGCGAAGTAGGCCTGTGTGATCCAGACGCGGCTCCTGCACTCGGAGATCGCCGCGAGGTAGCTCGCGTAGATTTCACTGCGATCGCGATCGATGCGGATCGCACTGAGCAGCCGTGCGACCGGGTTCTTCACGAGGTCCGATAGATCCTGCCCCTCCTTGGCGACTGCGCGGACGAGCTCGCGGCCGCGCGTGCCGAGCGCGGGCCAGTACCGGCGGTCGTGGGGGATCGGTCGCACCTCCTGCTGCCAGTCTTCGAAGAACAGGCGCTGGAACTCCGCCGCGGCCGGGCCCGTGATCTGGATGTGCGTGTCGCGCCAGCCGTGTTTCATCGACCCCGAGGACGCGGATCGGCTGTAGGTGTCGCTGATCCCGATCCCGCCCGTAAATGCGACGCGGCCGTCGACGACGAGCAGCTTGCGGTGGTTGCGCTGTGAGATACGCCATAGAGCAGGCTCCTCGAGCGGATTGATCGACGCGTACTCGTGGAGCTCCACGCCGGCGGAATCGAGCGCTTCGCGAAACGCGGGCCCGACCCAGAAACCGCCGACGCCATCGAACATCACGCGCACGTGGACGCCCGCACGCGCGCGCTCGATCAATGCATCGCGGTAGCGGTGGCCGATCGCGTCGTCCTCGAAGATGTACGCGAGCAGATGAACGTGATGGCGTGCGCGTGCGATCGCTGCGAGCTGGGCTGCGTGGGTGGCGGGTCCATCCACGAGCAGCGACACGCGATTTCCGGCGATGAGCGGCCGCTGTGCGATCTGGCTCTCGACCTCGTTCAGCCGGCGCACGAATTGCTGCTGGCCTTCGCTCGGCGCTGCACGTCGCAGTGCGCGCTCGTCGATCGCGGATGTGCTCGCGGCGGAGAGCCCACTCGCGCCCAGAATCGAGGCAAAGAGGAGCGAAGCGATTCGCAGTTCCATTTCTGTCCTGCGCGAGCAATTCTCGTGCCGCTGGCCTGGAACGTGCATGGTTCCCGAAGGGGAGGGCGACTCCATGCCGGTGGCACAACGAACTCGCACCCTCGTGCAATTCCTGCTCGTGATCGGGGTCGTTTGCTTTGCCTCGGACGCGCGCGCCCAGCGCGCCCGCTGCCAGATCGACGCACTGGAGAAGTGGTACTGCGCCGAGGATCCGCTCGGCTCGGCGGTCGTGGACAAGCTCGGTCGCGTCGTGTGCGCGCCCGGCGCGTGCGTGAAGCACGAAGGCGAGGACGAGCACGACTGGATCTGCTCGTCGGAGCCGGGCGGCAAGGCCGTCACGTCCCCAGAAGGCCCGATCTGCGACGGAGGATGTCGCTCGCCCGAGATGACCGAATGCAAGAGGGTCTGAGCGCATCGGGCGGCGAAACAGATCTCGTTCAGGGCGTAGCGCTGCCCGCGTCCGATGGTTCGAACATCTTCAACAGCTCCGACGGATTCACGGGCTTGACGACGTAGTCGTCGAACCCCGCGTCGAGCGCGCGCGCGCGCGCGTCCTTCTGGCTCCAGCCCGTCACGGCGACCAGCACGGTCTTCGTGCCCCACGTGCGCTGTCTCAGCTGGGTGGCCACGTCGAAGCCGGTCATCGTCGGCAGACTCACGTCGAGCGCGATTGCATGGGGCTGGAATTCTTCTGCGATCTCCATCGCCTCGGGGCCGTCGTACGCGGTTCGCACCTCGTTGCCCATCGCGGTGAGCGCCATCGCGAGGCTGTTCGCGAGGTCGCGATTGTCGTCGACCACGAGAATCCGCCTCGTAGCAGATGCCTCGGCCCGATTGCCGGACGTCGCTCGGCGCCGTCGCGCGGGCCTCTTCGTCACGGGGATCCGCACCACGAACTCGCTTCCACTCCCGGGTCCATCGCTTCGCGCTTCCACCGTTCCTCCGTGCAGCTGTACGATTTCCTTGACGAGTGCGAGACCGATCCCGAGTTCGTGTCGTGATTGCTCCGGATCCGTTTGCGTGAACAATTCGAAGACGTGCGAGATCATCTCGGGCGCGATGCCGATGCCGTTGTCGCGGACCCGGATGACGGCATCGTCGCCCTGCCGCTCCGAAGAGAACCAGATCCGTCCGCCGCGCTCGGTGTACCTGGCGGCGTTGTGAAGCAGGTTGGCGAGCGCCTGGGCGAGCCGGTCGCGATCCGCGTCGAGATAGAGCGGATCGGGCGACTCGGACAGGGTGAGCTCATGCCCGTGCTGCTCGATCAGCGTGCGGCTCGCTTCGAGCCCATCGTGTAAGACGTCGTGGAGCTTCACCCGGCTTCTGCGCAGCTCCAGGTCGTTGCGCGCGATCCGAGCGAGGTCGAGCAGATCGTCGACGAGCTGGACCATCTGCCGGGTCTGCCGATGGATGAGATCCACCGAGGGCTTCGCCTCGGGCCAGACCGCGCTCTGAATCGTGAGCGCCTCGACGGCGTTGGAGATCGGCGACAGCCGGTTCCGCAGCTCGTGGGCCAGAATCCCGAGGAAGTCGGACGAATCGACAATTGCGGCGAGGCGCGCCTGGGATTCCGTGGGCTCCGATCCCCGCTTCGACACGAGGCACCTCAGCCCCCGATTCGCCCCGAAAATAGATTCTGCGCCGGAACGATTCAACGCTGGAGGTGGGAAGTAGCCCCCCACGGGGTCAGCGGTTAGCTGGGTCGCGGGACCCGAGCGCTCGAGGGCGCCCGCGCGCGCGAATCGCCCGACTGGCCCGACTGCTCCTCCTCGTGGGGTGCCACGTAGTCGCGCGCGCGCTTCGCCTGCTCGCCGAGGCGTTCGCGCATCTCGGCGCCGCGGCGCGGCGTGAGCAGCAGCGCGAGTCCACTGCCCACGGCGAGTCCCAAGCCGACCCATCCCGCGCGTGCTGCGTTGCGGGCTGCGGCCGACGGACGGCGTTCGAGACCGAGGCGGTAGAGCACTTCGTACGGAGACGGAGCGCGGCTAGCTGCCAGGCTGGCCAGATTGGCCAAATTGGAGATCGTGGTCATGATGGTATCCCTCCGGTTCCTTTGGTTGTGAGCCAGTTCATGGCGGCCCGTGAGCCGACCTGAATCAAGAGACCGATCGCGGGGCGCGTCAAACCTCCGCCCAACGCGAAACCGATGCCAGCTGCCGTGGCCACCGCGGCGAGCGGCTGATCCGCGACGATCGCTTCGATCTGCGCGCGCATCTTCTCGAGATCCGAACGCAGCGTTCTCGGCGCCGCCTCCGTCGTTCGAGAGGCGGGGCGATCCCGCGTCGGTGCCGCTGTGGTCATGCACTCGACTCCCCCCGGACCGCCTTCGCGATCGCGAATCCCAGAAGGAGCGCTCCGAGCACCACGGGCAGCGGGTGCGCGCGGATGAACTCGCGCAGGCGCTCCTCCTGCTCGGCCACCAGGTCCACACGGGTTGCGCTTTGCGAATCCATCATCGCGTTCGTCCCCGCGTTCGTCCTGCCCGCGTTCGTGCGGCTCGCGTTCGTCCCGCCAGCCATACACCCACGAGGAACGCGCCGCCCGTCCACAGGAATGGCCGAGATCGGATCCAGTGCTGCGCATCGATCGTGCGCCGCGCCGCGACCTCGAGCTCCTCCATCGATTCGCGGAGCTCCTCCTCCTGCTCTTCCACTCGCTCTCGCAGCGCATCGAGCCGTTGTTCCGATGACACGCTCATCACTCCATGCTCCCCGGGGTTCGCCCCCGCCAGGCCTTCATGATCGCCACGCCGACCCCGACGTGGATCAGGCCGGCGGCGATCTCGACCGCAGAACGCGCGACGTAGTCGTCGAGCACGTCGATCGCGCCCACGACTGCGATGACCCAGCCCAGGAGCGCCAGAGCGCCTCCCAAGATCACGCGCCCGGAGCTCGCGAGGAGACTCGCAGCCTGCGCGCTGAACTCCTCCACGAGCAGGTCCAAGCGGCGAACGATCAACGTCTGTCCGGCATCGACGACGCGCTCGAGGGCGTCTCCGAGGCTCGGATCTCGTGCGATCGAAACGTGCGCGTCGGACAGACTCGACATGCGTGCGTTCTCCGTCGGAAATCACGTCATTGAAGTGAAAGGTTGCAGTGCAAGGCGGGTGCCAATGGCATACCGCGCGTGGCGAGAGCGGCGCATCGTTCGGTTGCAAGAATTACGACGGCATCGCAAGGCTTGCAATCGAAACGACCCCAGAAACGCCGCGGCCCGCTCGCTAGGAGGTGTCGCGGTGCTTGGCATGGTCCGTGCTTAACCACCGCGCAGGAGGAAATCGCGATGCTTCAATGGGCGCTGACTTTCTTCGTCTTGGCGGTGATCGCCGGACTCGTGGGACTCACGGGCCTAGCAGGTACCGCGGCGAACATTGCGTGGATTCTGTTCGTCGCGTTCCTGGTTCTGATGATCGTCGCCGCGGTCGCGAACGCAGTCCGCGGGCAACCACCCGTTTGACGGACGAGCCTCGCTGACCAACGCAGAAGTTCTGACCGAATAGCTGGGGGAACCGTCCGCGGTTCCCCCAGCATACGAATGGAGAACGCATGAGGAAGAATGTCTCGAAGAGTGTATTTGCGAAGAGTTGGATCGCGGCGTCCGCGCTGTTGATTGGCGCACCGGCGCTCGCGGACCAGCCGCAAGACGCCTTCATCACGACGAAGGTGAAGATGGAGCTGCTCACGGCTGACGGCGTGGAGCCGCTGCGCATCAACGTGGATACGCTGGACGGCGTCGTGACGATGCATGGCCAGGTCGAATCCGCCGCAGCGAAGTCGACGGCGGCGGCCGAGGCCAAGGGAGTGAAGGGCGTGCGCGAGGTCCGCAACCTGCTGGCCGTGGTGCCGAGTGCGGCGAAGGCCAAGGTCGCGGCGTCGGACGACCAGATCCAGGAGAAGGTGAAGACGGTCCTCGAGAACGACCGTGCACTCACGCAGAGCTCGATCAAGGTGAAGTCGGTCAACAACGGAACCGTGGTCCTCTCAGGTAAGGCGGACACACTGTCGTCGCATCAGCGCGCTCTGATCGACGCCCGCAGCGTCGACGGCGTCCGGAAGGTCGCCAGCGAGATCCAGAGTCCCGACAAGCTCGGCGACAAGGAGCTGTGGAGCGACGAGCCCGCGCGCGCGGGCACTGCGAACAGCGCATCCGATGCCTGGGTGACCACCAAGGTGAAGATTCGGTTGATCGGCGAGCCCGGAGGGCTCTCCCCGCTCAAGATCAACGTCGACACGCGAGACGGCATCGTCACGCTATTCGGCATCGTGAACGCCGAAGCAGACAAGAAGACCGCCGAACAGCAGGCGATGAAGGTCGAGGGCGTGAAGGGCATCCAGAACGAGCTCGAGGTGGTTCCGGAGGTCGCCGCAAATCGTGTGGATGCGCGCGACGAGCAGGTGCTCGATGCGGTCAAGAAGCAGATCAAAGGACGCGAAGCGCTCAAGGACGACAACATCGACGTCGAGGTGAAGAACGGCGTCGTGCGCCTCACCGGTACCGTGGACGGATTCGGTGAACGGATGACGGCGCTCACCGTGGCGCGCTCGACTGACGGTGTGAAGTCGGTGATCGACGACCTGCAGATCGAGCAGAAGAAGGGCGGATGAATCCCGTTCGTACCATTCCTCGTCGGGCGTCGAGCGAAGACGCACACAGCGGAGCCGAACTCGAGCTCGACTCCAAGCTCCTTGCTCTGATCGTCGATGACGACGAGGACTTCCGTTCGAGTGTGGCGTCCCTGGCGAGGCGGGAAGGGTTCGAGACCCGCCTCGCCGGGTCGCTCGAGGAGGCGCGGAAGAGCATCCTCGATGCAGCGCCCGATCTCGTGCTCGTCGACCTGAGCCTGCCAGACGGTCACGGTCTCGACCTGCTGGCAGAGGGAGCTCCGGCTTCCGACACCGAATTCGTGGTGGTCACGGGCAACGCGACCGTCGAGACCGCGATCCGCGCGATCCGCGAGGGCGCGATCGACTATCTCACCAAGCCATTCGATCCGACACGCCTGACGGGCGTGCTCGCGAACGTGGCGCGCACGCGCGGCCTCAAGCGCGAGCTCAACGGGCTGCGCTGGCAGCTGCGACGCCTGGGCCGGTTCGGAAAGCTCGTCGGCTCCTCCGAGCCGATGCAGGGGGTCTACAACCTGATCGCGCGCGTGGCCCCGACCAACGCCACCGTGCTCGTGGTCGGCGAGAGCGGCACGGGCAAGGAGCTCGTCGCCGAGACGCTGCATGAGCTGTCCCGGCGCAAGGATCATCCGCTCTTCGCGGTCAATTGCGGCGCTGTGTCGCCGAGTCTGATCGAGAGCGAGCTGTTCGGCCACGAGAAGGGCAGCTTCACGAGCGCGGACCGCAAGCACATCGGCTATTTCGAGCGCGCCAAGGGCGGCACGTTGCTCCTCGACGAGATCACCGAGATGAGTCCGGAGCTCCAGGTGAAGCTCTTGCGCGTACTCGAATCGGGGCACTTCATGCGCGTCGGCGGAAACGACCCGATCACGGCCGACGTCCGGATCATCGCCGCGACGAACCGCGACCCGGTCGAGGCGGTCAAGAGCGGAGCGCTGCGCGAGGATCTCTACTACCGGCTCAACGTGTTTGCGATCTCGCTACCGCCGCTGCGCGAGCGCGGCGCGGACATCCCGCTGCTCGCCCAGCACTTCCTGGACGAGCTGAACACCGCGGAGGAGACGCAGAAGCGCTGGACCCCGCAGGCGCTGAACGCGATCTCACAGCGCGCGTGGCGCGGCAACGTGCGCGAGCTGCGCAACGCGGTCCACCAGGCCTTCATCCTCGCCGATCGCGAGATCAGCGAGGACGTCGTGCAGGAATGCGAGCCGATCCGAAGCGAGCGCGCGATCACCACCCACGAAGGGGGAACGCTCGAGGTCTCCGTGGGAACGCAGATCGCTGCGGTCGAGAAGCAGCTGATCCTGGCGACGCTCGATCGTTTCGAAGGAGACAAGCGCAAGGCCGCCCGCACGCTCGGGATCAGCTTGAAGACGCTCTACAACCGGCTCGCGGTGTATCGCGCCGAGAACGACGGCGAACCGGTTTGACAGGTGCGTTCGGGTGTCAGTCGGGGTCCTGGCCGATGACCACCCAGGAGCGGATCGCGTCCGTGAAGTAGAAGCCCGGCTTTTCCGGTGTCAGTCGCTTCGGCACGAAACCATTGGCGCCCAGCGCATAGCACCGATCGATGTCCTCTTTGCGCGTCGACCACGATTGGACGATCACGGGAATTTTGCGGGTGTGGGGCGCCTCGCGGAGGCGGCGCAGTACCTCCCAGCCGTCGATGCGCGGCATCCGCAGGTCGAGAAAGATCGCCTGGGGGTGCAGCCGGGCCTCCTTCGGCGCGCTGTCGCCGTTCACGCCGAGCGCATCGAGCACCTCGCGGCCATCGTGGAAGACCGTGATCTCCACGCGAAGCCCCTCGCGGCGCGCGGCGCGCAGCGCGACCTCGATGTCGTCGCGGTTGTCGTCGACCAGCACGATGTTCGGCGAGGTGCTCATGACGCCGCCCCGGCAGCGGGAAGTGTGAACGTGACGCGCGCTCCTGCGTTGACTTCGCCTTCGGCCCACACACGCCCGGAATGGCGCTGGATGATCTTCTTGACCAGTGCGAGACCCACGCCGATTCCCGGGATCTCGGGCGAGGTGTGCAGACGCTCGAACACGCCGAAGAGCTTGCCCGCGTACTGCATGTCCAAGCCCATTCCGTTGTCGGCGATCTCGTACACGGACTCGCGGCCGGCGGCGTTGCCCCGCATCACGACGCGGCGCTTCTCTCGCCCGCGCGAGAACTTGAGCGCATTGTCGAACAGGTTGTCGAGCACCTCGGCGACGAGAGTCGGATCACCGAGTGCGTTCGGCAGCGGCTCCAGCACCCACTCGACCTCTTGATCTTCGGGAGACGACTTTGCCCGCGCGAAGCGCTCGCGAGCGAGTGCGCTCATGTCGATCTCCTGGGTCTCGAGCGCCGCGCTGCGCGCGCGGTCCAGGCGCAGGAGTCCGTCGAGCAGATCGGTGGCGCGATGAGCGCTCCTGCGGATCCGCCCCAGGATCTCGACGCCCTCTTCATCCAGTCGGTCGCGATAGTCTGCATCGAGGATCGCCGAGAAATTGAGAATCGCGCCGAGCGGCGACTTCAGGTCGTGCGAGAACGACTGGGTCAGCGTCTCGAGCTCTGCGGTCCGGTCCGCGACACGCGCCTCGAGGATCTCGTTGAGTCGGCGCAGCTCGTCCCTGTTGGCTACGAGCTGGCGCTGGCCGGCCGTAAGCTCGCGCTCTCGACGGAAGGTGCTCTGGAGCTCGTGCGTCAACAGACCCAGCGCGAGTGCGAGGAACAGTCCGACCACGAGCAGGTAGTGCGCATCGGGGGTGAGGGTTGCGGCCGCGAGCTCTTCGGTCGGCTCCAGCGTCACGGACCAGTCGATGCCGACGATCAGCGGCACGGGGGCCTCAGTGACCCACCAAGCGAGCGACGGGTCGCGAGCGGGCTCGCCGCGCCGGAACAGCTCGTCGTCTCCCCAGCGAACGCGGATCGCGTAGCCGGGCGCCCAGTTCTGGAGTACGTCCGCGAGCAGGCGAGCGGCGTTCACGCGCGCTTCGAGAGCACCCAGGTCCCCGCTCTTGGTTTGCACGGGCAGGAACAGACGGAAGCCGATCGCGCCGCTGGCGTCGCGCTCGGGGCCCACCACGCTCTGTGCTTTCCACTTCGCCCGGTCGTTCGGAACGATCGTTGCGGGCGGAGCATCGCGGGCCGCCATGCTGTAGCGGTGGCCATCGGGATGGTCCCAGACCAGGTAGGCCAGGGCCGGGAAGCTCTCGAGCAGGATGTCGGCGTTCGCGCGCCACTCTTCGATGGGCCGCACCCCGACCGTCGCCCAGAATCCGACCAGGTTGCGCAGCGCGACGACGTACTCGCGTACTCCGGCCTCCACCGCGCGCCGGGATTGCGCCGCGGTCAGCTCGGCCATGGTTCGCACCTGCGCGCGGCGCTGGTCGATCAGATGGTCCCAACCGACGATGCAAAGCGTCGCGGCGACACCCGCCACGAGAACGGAGACCCAGAGATCCTTCAGCTGTTTAACGATTCGAGTCTCCGCCATCCCTTCGCATGCTCTGTCCCCGACCGACGGTTTTGTAGAAATTGCACGTAGAACCCTGACCGGAGAGCTTCAGGGCGCTTGCAGAACGACCTCATTCGGCTCGAGGAAAGCCCCCGCAAGATTCGAGCCAAGGGTCGCACACGCCCCGCGCTGGCCGCTGGAGATCGTTCACGCGCGTGTGCAACTGCTTCCGACCCAGAGCCGCGCTTGGAACCGAGACGCGCGCAGAGTCGCCCACGCGTGGCACATGCCTTGCACCCTCTTGCGAGAGCGGCGATTCACCGCCGCGATGATTGGGGGAACTCATGAATTGGGACCGGATCGAAGGCAATTGGAAGCAGTTCAAGGGCAAGGCCAAGCGGAAGTGGGGCGAGCTCACCGACGATGATCTCGACAAGCTGGCCGGAAGGCGCGACGAGCTGGTCGGCAAGATCCAGGAGCGCCTGGGCATCGAGCGCGAAAAGGCGGAGCGAGAAGTGAACGAGTGGGCGAACTCGCTCTGAACACTCTCTGACGCTCTGAATACTCGCTGAACGAACGGGGAGACTTTGGATGAGACGCGAACAACACTCGGTCACGGCGAGCTGATGAGCGCACCGCAACGCGCAAGGATTCGAGAGGTCGAGCAAGCCGGATCGATGGACCCGGTTCCGCTGCCGCTTGCACTGATCGTCGACGATGACGACGATTTCTCCGCGAGCGTCGCGGCCCTGGTGAGTCGCGAGGGATTCGAATCGCGGCTCGCCGGGTCGCTCGACGCAGCGCGCAAGGAGCTCGCCAGTGCGGCACCCGATGTGGTGCTCGTGGATCTGGAGCTCCCGGACGGGAACGGCCTCGAGCTGCTCGACGAGGTGGGTCCGGCGTCGGACATCGAGTTCGTCGTGGTGACCGGCAACGGGACGATCGATACGGCCGTGCGCGCCATGCGCGACGGCGTGCTCGACTATCTCGCAAAGCCCTTCGACCCCGCGCGCCTGACGGGCGTGCTCGCGAACGTGGCGCGCACGCGCGGTCTCAAGCGCGAGCTCAACGGCCTGCGCTCGCAGCTGCGACGCCTGGGCCGGTTCGGAAAGCTCGTCGGCTCCTCCGAGCCGATGCAGGACGTCTACAACCTGATCGCGCGCGTGGCCCCGACCAACGCCACCGTGCTCGTGGTCGGCGAGAGCGGCACGGGCAAGGAGCTCGTCGCCGAGACGCTGCATGAGCTGTCCCGGCGCAAGGATCATCCGCTCTTCGCGGTCAATTGCGGCGCTGTGTCGCCGAGTCTGATCGAGAGCGAGCTGTTCGGCCACGAGAAGGGCAGCTTCACGAGCGCGGACCGCAAGCACATCGGCTATTTCGAGCGCGCCAAGGGCGGCACGTTGCTCCTCGACGAGATCACCGAGATGAGTCCGGAGCTCCAGGTGAAGCTCTTGCGCGTGCTCGAATCGGGGCACTTCATGCGCGTCGGCGGAAACGACCCGATCACGGCCGACGTCCGGATCATCGCCGCGACGAACCGCGACCCGGTCGAGGCGGTCAAGAGCGGCGCGCTGCGCGAGGATCTCTACTACCGGCTCAACGTGTTTGCGATCTCGCTACCGCCGCTGCGCGAGCGCGGTGCCGACATCCAGCTGCTCGCCCAGCACTTCCTCGACGAGCAGAACGCGAGCGCGGGCACGCAGAAGCGGTGGACCCCGCAGGCGCTGAAGGCACTCGGAGAGCGACCGTGGCGCGGCAACGTGCGCGAGCTGCACAACGCGGTACAGCAGGCGTACATCCTCGCCGATCGCGAGATCGGCGAAGACGTGCTCGGAGCTTACGAACCCATCAATGGCAGGAGTGCGCCCACCTGCGAACACGGAACGCTCAAAGTATCCGTCGGAAGCGAGATCGCGGCGGTCGAGAAGCAGCTGATCCTGGCCACACTCGATCATTACGATGGCGACAAGCGCCAGGCCGCCCACACACTCGGGATCAGCTTGAAGACGCTCTACAACCGGCTCGCGGTGTATCGCGCGGGAGCGGAGAGAGCGGAGAGCGCGCCTGCGATCGGTCAACCCATTCGCGGGAAGACCGGAGCGGTGGTCGGAGGTTAGGCGATGGAGACGCTTCGCGAGGCGATCGCCCGCCTGGAGCGGGACGGATACGAAGCCGTGTTCCGCGCACGCCCGACGGGCTTTCTCGAGGTGAAGAACGATCACATCTACGCGCCCGAGGATCTGGTCGTCGATGAGCTCGTGCGCTTCGAGGGAGAGAGCGACCCCGACGATGAAGCCGTGCTCTTCGCACTGCGCACACGCGATGGCCGCGTCCGCGGCACGTTCGTGGCGACCTATGGTCCGCTCGCAGATCCCATCAGCGGAGAGCTGATCCAGCGACTGCACGCGCGATCGCGCCAACCGCAACGAGAGACGAGATCCCCCCTACGCGCACGCGCGGGATGACCTCTCGTTGAAAGACTTGCAGCGCCACCCCGATCTTGCACGGCGGGGCGCGTGCTCATGGCCGATTGGCCTGACCTGCCCGTGGCACGGTCTCTGCACTCTAGCTCTCTGAGGACGAAGCACCGCTTCGCCCGCGCTCCCGTCGACGAGGCCTTGGTGCCTCCGAGCGGAGAGGAGAGGACCATGATCAGCAAGCTTTCAAAGCACTCGAAGTACTGGATTGCGGTAGCGGTCGCCACCCTCGTCGCGGCGCCCGCGATCGCGGATCAACCCAAGGACGGTTACATCACCACGAAGGTGAAGATGAAGATGCTCACGGGCGACATGAGCAGTCCGTTCCAGATCGACGTCGACACGCTCGACGGGGTCGTGACGCTCGGTGGTCGCGTGGAATCGGAAGCGTCGAGAGACGAAGCCGAACAGACCGCATTGAGCGTGAAGGGCGTTCGCGACGTGCGCAACATGCTCGCAGTGATCCCCGGGGCGCACCAGAAGCAGATCGCGGAGTCCGATCGCCAGCTCGAGAAGCGCCTCGAGACCGTTCTCGACCGCGACTACGCGCTCGAGCACAGTGACATCCGGGTCAAGTCCGTCCACGGCGGAAACGTAATCCTCGCCGGCCGGGCGACCAACATCGCCGCGCATCAGCGCGCGCTCGAGGACGTTCGCAGCGTCGACGGCGTCGTCCGGGTCGCCAGCGAGATCGAGAGCGAGAGCGGGACTCGGTTCGCGGACGAGCAGGTCCGCCTCGAGATACCGCGGCGCTCGTTCGCGACCGCGACTTCGGACGGGTGGATCACCACGAAGGTGAAGTTCCAGCTGATCCGCAAGCCCGGAATCGCTCCGCTCGCGATGAACGTCGACACGCACAGCGGCATCGTGACGTTGTTCGGGACCGTGAGCACCGAAGACGGTCGGCGCGAGGCCGGACTCCAGGCGATGAAAGTCGATGGCGTGAAGACCGTGGAGAACGAGCTCCAGGTCGTCTCGAAGACCGCCGAGAACCGCATCGAGAAGCGCGACGATCAGATCCGCGACTCGCTGCAGGATCACATCGAGTCCCGCGAGGCGCTCGGCGACGACAACATCGAGGTCGAGGTCGCGAACGGTGTCGTGCGGCTCACCGGAAGCGTCGACCGCACCTGGGACCACATGACCGCGGTCTCGATCGCGCGATCGACGCTGGGCGTGCGCTCGGTGGTCGACGACCTGCGCGTCGAGCACAAGGGGTAGGGCGGTTTCGTCGCGGAGACTCAGCCCTGGTCGGGAGGCGTGAGCTTCCAGCCCGAGGCGGCCACGAAGCGCTGCATGAACGCAGGCTCGTAGGCCTCCTCGGGCGTCTCGCGCACCATGCGGTCGAGGACGTGCGCGTCCTCGCCCACGAGGATGCGCCAGCGCTCCTCGCGGACTCCGTCGAGGATGACCTTCGCCGCTTCTTCCGCGCTCATCGGCGCCTGGTCGCGGAAGATCTCGGCGCGCAGGAGCAGCAGCTGGCGGATCTCTTCGCGGCTCGCGCCCGAAACGTCGAAGCCGAGTCGCACGATGCTCTGGCGCGCTTCCTCGAGCTGATCGTCGGGCATCTCCTTCGGGTCCCGACCGAGGATCCGCGCGGAGTTGCTGATGATGGCCGTACCGATGTGGCCCGGCATCACGAGCGACACCTTCACGTGAGGTGCGTTCACGCGAAAGTCGTTGATCAACGCCTCCGTGAAACCCTTCACGGCGAACTTCGCGCTGCTGTAGGAGGTGTGCGCGGTGGTCGGTCCCAGCGACGCCCAGAAGCCGTTCACGCTGCTCGTGTTGATCAGATGGCCTGCGGTGCTCGCGATGAGCATCGGCACGAACGCGCGTGAGCAGTAGTACACGCCGAACCAGCAGATCTCGAAGGTCTTCTCCCAATCGGCGCGCTCGTCGCGGATGAAGCTTCCGGCCGCACCGATTCCCGCGTTGTTGAACAACAGGTTGATGTGATCGGTGCGGTGTTCGCGCGCCACCGCGTCGCGGAACGCGAGCACCTGCTCCTCGTTCGAAACGTCGGCGCGCGTCGCGCTCACGCGCGTCCCGCGCGGCGCCCCGCGTTCGCAGAGGGCCTTCGTCTGCGCCATCGACTCCTCGGAGATGTCGCAGATGGCGACGTGGCATCCCTCGGCCGTCAGCTGCAGGGCCAGCTCGCGGCCCATGCCCGTGCCGCCGCCCGTGATCACCGCGATCTTGCCGCCAAATTCCTTCATGCGTGCTCCCTCCGCAGGCGCGACACGATACTATGATCCCGAATGATGGCGCTCGTCGGACCGATCCTCGTACTCGCCGGCTTCGGTCTCTACATGGGGAGCACCCGGCTCGGCCGATTCCGGCGCGTGCCGTGGGAATTTCTCGCGGTGTCGGCGCTCGGCGTCGCGATTTCGGCCACGCACGCGGTCGCGGTGCCCTCCGCCTCGAGCACCGCCGGTGCGATCGCGAGCGCCGTGCTGTTCGCGGGCCTGCTCTGGTTCTTCTTCTCGTTCTCGATGTATGGCCCGCGCGAAGACCGGCCGCGCGTGGGTGATCTCTTTCCATCGTTTCGACTGCCCGCTTCGGACGGAGCGCTCTTCGATTCGAGGTCGGCGCGCGGAAAGCGCCTGCTGCTGATCTTCTACCGCGGGAGCTGGTGACCCTTCTGCACGACGGAGCTCGGCGAGCTCCGCAAGCGGTATCGCGAGATCCTCGATCGCGGCGTCGAGGTCGCGGCGGTGAGCGTCGATCCGCCCGAGATCTCGGAGAAGCTGCGCACGAAGCTCGATCTCCCGATCCGGATCCTGTGCGACGTGGATGGCACCCTCATGGACCCGCTCGGGATCCGTCACGACGGCGGCATGCCGCCCGACTTGATCGCGGGTGAGGTCGCCAGGATCAACCCGAGTCGGGACCTCTTCCTGGCCACGAACTACCTGCTCGACGAGGCCGGCGTGATCCGCTGGATCTATCGGCCCGACACCTACCGCATGCGCGCCTCGATCGATGAGCTGCTCGCGGCGATCGACTCGCTCGGGTGAGGGGAGCTAGAGCGAGCGCGGCCGCAGGTACTCGGCGATGAAGGTTCGCTCCCAGAAGACCCCGGTGGCCTTGCGCTGCCGGCGGTCCGC
The DNA here is from genome assembly GCA_963832165.1 of uncultured delta proteobacterium. Taxonomy (GTDB): domain Bacteria; phylum Myxococcota_A; class UBA9160; order UBA9160; family SMWR01; genus JAHEJV01. The sequence goes on from CAWHTE010000001.1 coordinate 495,891, forward strand.
GAAGCGATAGCGGTAGAAGCTCGCTCGCACGAAGCGCGGCCGCTTGCCGTCGAAGGGATCCGTCCGCAGCAGCGCGAGCGTCGCAGGATCGGCCTCGAGGAGCTTTTCCACGAAGCGCACGAACCAGCGCTCGTGTCCGAGGATCGAGAGCTGCCGCCGGTCCTCGATCACGCCGACCGAGAGCGGCAGGAACCACATCAGCCAATCCAGCCGCAGGTGATAGGGCGCCCATTGGCGCGGGCGGCGTCGAACGTCGCCGGGCTTCCCCTTGAACTCGTACTCGCGCCAGCGCGTGGTCTCGGCGACCCGTTCGGAGTCCGTGCCCTCGACCACGATTTCGTATCGGCGGCGGGTCACGCTGCCGAATGCGCCGTAGCTCCCGACCAGATGCAGCGGGTTGTAGCTGTAGTTCATGCGTTGATGCTTCGAGAAGAAGTTCAGCGTCGGCTGGATGCTCAGCAGAGCCGTGGCGGCGGCGAGCACACCGAGCACGATGTCGAAGCCGAGCGGTCGCGGCGCGAGCGGCGGCGCGCCCCAGGCCCCGAGCATCGACAGCGTTCCATCCGAGAACGCCGTGAGCCCGAGGATCACCGTGAGCCAGTTCAGCCACGAGTAGTTTCCGCTCACGATCAGCACGAGCTGATGGACGATGATGAGACCACCCGAGATCGCTGCGATCGGCTGCGGCGCGAACAGCCCGAAGGGCACGGCGACCTGCACGAAGTGGCTGAATCCGACGCTCGCGCGGTGAACGAGTCGCGGGAGCGCGTGGAAGTGCGCGCTCAGCGGATTCGGCATCGGTTGCGTTTCGTGGTGGTAGTAGAGGCAGGTGAGATCGCGCCAGCAGCGGTCGTGTCGGAGTTTGATGAGTCCGGCGCCGAGCTCGACCCGGAACAGCATCCAGCGCAGCGCGAGGACTGGAATCAGCGAGGGCGACATCCCGCTCGGCCCCAGGAACGCGGCGAAGAATCCCGCTTCGAGCAGCATCGATTCCCAGCCGAAGCCGTAGAACGTCTGACCCACGTTGACGATCGAGAGGTAGAGCACCCAGAGCAGCAGCCAGACTCCGATCGAGAGCCACAGCGGGCCGGCCTCCGAGAGACCGGTCAGCGCACACAGCGCGAGCGCGATGCCGAGCGCCGCGACGGCGCGCAGGAAGCGATCGGAGTAGTGGAGGTGGAACAGGCTCGGCGCGTCGAGGAACCGGACCCGCGCGAGGTGATTCGGCACCGGCAAGAGGCCGCGCTCGCCGAGCAACGCCGGGAACTGGTGGTACGCGTCGAGGAAGGCGATCAGATAGATCGCGGCCAGGCCGCGCTGGATCAGCAGCCTCACCAGCCAGACGTCGCCGAAGTAGGTCTCCATCGGTGGCGGGTCACCGCCTCCGGCTTGCTCCGCTCTACACGTGCAGCGCGCGGCCCGCGACTGCGAGCGCGGCTTCCTGGAGCGCCTCACCCATCGCCGGATGCGCGTGACACGTGCGCGCGATGTCCTCGGCGGAGGCCCCGAACTCGAGCGCCGCGACGGCCTCGGCGATCAGGTCACCCGCGAGCGGACCCAGGATGTGAACGCCGAGCACGCGGTCGGATTTGGCGTCCGCAATGATCTTGACGAGTCCCTGCGTATCTCCGGTGACCTTCGCGCGCGCGTTCGCGGTGAACGGGAACTTGCCCACGCGAACTTCGACGCCGCGCTCGCGCAGTGCCTCCTCGGTCTCACCGACGCTCGCGATCTCGGGCCACGTGTAGACCACCGACGGCACGCGCAGGTGGTCGACGTGCCCATGCTGGCCTGCCATCTGCTCGACGCAGGCCACGCCTTCTTCGTGGGCCTTGTGCGCGAGCATCGGCCCGGGGACGCAGTCGCCGATCGCGAACACGCCCGGCACGGAGGTCTCGAAGCGCTCGTTCACGGTCACGAAGCCGCGTTTGTCGCGCGCGACGCCGAGCGCCTCGAGGCCGAGCCCCTCCACGTACGGGCGCCGCCCGATCGACACGAGCACGACGTCGGCCGCGAGCGACTGCTCGGATCCGTCCGCGCGCGAGGCCACGGTCACGCGTACGCCCGCATCGCTGACCTGCGCCTGCCGTACCTCGCGGCCGAGCTGGAACGCGAGTCCCTGGCGCGCGAGCACGCGCTGCGCCTGCTTGGCGATCTCGGCGTCCATGCCGGGCAGGATCCGGTCGAGGAATTCCACCACGGTCACCTGGGCGCCGAGCCGCGACCACACCGAGCCGAGCTCGAGGCCGATCGCGCCCGCGCCCACCACGAGCAGCTTCTCGGGGACGCGGTCGAGCTCGAGCCCGCCCGTCGACGACACGATGCGCTTCTCGTCGATCGCGACGCCCGCGAGGGTCGCCGACTCGGAGCCCGTGGCGATCAGGATGCGCTCCGCCTCGAGCGCGCGCTGCGCCCCATCGGGTCCGTCCACCTCCACGCGCCCCGGCGCGGCGATGCGCGCGGCTCCCGCGATCGCGGCCACCTTGTTCTTCTGGAGCAGGAACGCGGTGCCGCGCGCGAGCTCGTCCACCTTCTCGCGCTTGCGCGCCATCATGCGCTCGAGGTCGATCGAGAGGCCCTCCACGCGAATCCCGTGGTCGGCGAGCTCGTGCTGCGCGGCCGCGTAGCGCTCGGTGCTGTGCAAGAGCGCCTTGGATGGGATGCAGCCCACGTGCAGACAGGTGCCGCCGAACAGGCCGCGCTTGTCGATGCACGCCGTGCGCAGGCCGAGCTGCGCGGCGCGGATCGCCGCCACGTAGCCGCCCGGGCCGCCGCCGATCACCACGAGGTCGAATCGATCGTTGCTCATCTCAAACGTCCAGGAGCAGACGCTCGGGATCCTCGATCGCCTGCTTCACGCGCACGAGGAACGTGACCGCCTCGCGTCCGTCGACGAGCCGGTGATCGTAGGAGAGCGCCACGTACATCATCGGCCGGATCACGGCCTGACCCTCGAGCGCAATCGGGCGGTCCTCGATCTTGTGCAGGCCCAGGATCCCCGACTGCGGCCGGTTCAGGATCGGCGTCGACAGGAGCGATCCGAACACGCCGCCGTTGCTGATCGTGAACGTGCCGCCGCGCATGTCGTCGGGCGAGAGCTTGCCGTCGCGGGCGCGCGCGGCGAGCTCGCCCAGCGATGCCTCGATCTCGGCAAAGCTCTTGCGATCGCAGTCGCGGATCACGGGCACGACGAGCCCCGTAGGCGCGGAGACCGCCATGCCGAGGTCGTAGTGATTCTTGAACACGATCTCTTCGCCTTCGATCTCGGCGTTCACCTCGGGCACCTCGCGCAGCGCGGCGACCACCGCCTTGGCGAAGAAGGAGGTGAAGCCGAGCCGCACGCCGTGCTTCTTCTCGAACGCATCCTTGTGCCGCGCGCGTGCTGCCATCACCGCGCTCATGTCGATCTCGTTGAACGTGGTGAGGATGGCCGCGGTCGACTGCGCCTCGACGAGACGCGCCGCGATCGTGCGCCGCAGCCGCGTCATCTTCACGCGGTGCTCGCGCGGCTCGGCCGCGGCACCCGCGGCCGCTGCGGGCCTGGAACCCTGAGCCGCCGCCGCGAGCACGTCGCTCTTGGTGATGCGTCCGCCCGGGCCCGACGCGGCCACAGCGCCCGGGTCGAGTCCGTGCTCGGCGAGCAGCTTGCGCGCGGCGGGGCCGGAGCGAGACGGATCGGCTTCGCCCAGGAAGCTCTTCAGATCCTCGGCCGAGATTCGGTCGCCCGGGGCGCTGCGCCGGGCACTGCGCGGGTCGGGCTCGGCAGCGCTGCGCGGCGGGGGTGGCGCGGCGGCAGGAGCGCTCACGGGCTCTGCCGCGCGCGGCGCCTCTCCTACCGCGGTTTCGGGCTTTGGCTCCGGTGCGCGCGCGCTCTCGCCGGGAGTGATCCTCCCGATCACGGCGCCGACGGCGACGTCCTGACCCTCGGCCGCGAGGATCTCCGAGAGCACGCCCGCGTTCGGAGCGCCCAGCTCGACGGTGGCCTTCTCGGTCTCGAGCTCCACCACGGGCTCGTCCACCGCCACGGTGTCGCCGGGCTGCTTCAACCATTTGGCGATCGTCGCTTCCGTCACGGACTCGCCCAGCACCGGAACGACGATGTCAGTGGTCACCTGTACTCCGAACTAACGCTTGGCCTTCGGGGTTCTCGTGCGGCGATACGCGATCCGGGCGACACTCGGCTTGCCGACCGTGAGCGCGTCGTCGAGCAGCTCCGCGCGCTCGGCTTCGTGGCGATCGAGCATCCCGGTTGCGGTGGCCGCGGACGTCGGCCGTCCCGCATAACGCGGCTCGGGGTGCTTGCAGCCGGCCTCGACGGCCACCTCGCGGATCAGGTCCTCGATGTACTCCCACGCGCCCATGTTGCGCGGCTCCTCCTGGCACCAGACCAGGTGGCAGTGCCGGTAGGGCTCGATCAGCTCCGCGAGCGCGTCGGTCGGGAACGGGTAGAGCTGCTCGAGGCGCAGTAGGTGCACATCGTTCGCGCCGCGCGCCTCGCGCTCGGCGGCCAGGTCGTAGTAGACCTTGCCGCAACACAGCACGAGCTGACGCGCCTCCTCGGGCTCGCTCGGCAGCGCGTCTTCGTACATCACGCGGTGGAAGCTGCTGCCCGGACCGAAATCGGCCAGCTTCGACACGCATCGCTTGTGGCGCAGCAGCGACTTCGGCGTCATGAGCACGAGCGGCTTGCGGAAGCTGCGGTGCATCTGGCGGCGCAGCACGTGGAAGTAGTTCGCGGGCGTGGTGGCGTTCACCACCTGCATGTTGTCCTGCGCGCACATCTGGAGGAAACGCTCGAGGCGGGCGGACGAGTGCTCGGGCCCCTGTCCCTCGTAGCCGTGCGGCAACAGCAGCACGATCCCCGACATGCGCAGCCATTTGTATTCCGCCGCGGCGAGGAACTGGTCGATGATCACCTGCGCGCCGTTCGTGAAGTCGCCGAACTGCGCCTCCCAGAGCACGAGCGTGCGCGGGTCGGAGAGCGAATAGCCGTACTCGAAGCCGAGCACCGAGAGCTCGGCGAGCGGGCTGTTCAGCACCTCGAGCTTCTCCTGGTGCTCGCGGATGTGGTCGAGCGGTACATGACGGCGCCCATCGTTCTGGTCGAAGATCGCCGCGTGGCGCTGCGAGAACGTGCCGCGTTCGGAGTCCTGACCCGAGAGACGAATCGGCTGGCCCTCGATCAGAAGCGTCCCGAACGCGAGCGCCTCGGCGGTCGCCCAATCGATTCCCTCGCCGCTCTCGATCGTCTGTGCCTTCGCCTCGAACAGCTTCACGAGCTTGCGGTGGGCGGCGAAGCCCTCGGGAATCGCCGTGAGCCCACGCCCCACCTCGCGCAGCGTGTCGATGTCGACCGCGGTCTTGCCGCGCCGTGCGTCGTAACCCTTCACGGGCTCGAGCCCCGACCATGTTCCCTCGAGCCAGTCGGCGCGGTTGGTCGATTGCTGCTTCGAGAGCTCGAACTCGTTCTCGAGCCGCGTCTGCCACTTTCCCACGATCTCGTCGGCCTCGCCGGCCGAGAGCGTGCCCTCCTCGCGCAGGTGACGTGCGTACCCCTCGCGCACGGACTGGCGCTCCGCGATGCGTTCGTACATGAGCGGCTGCGTGAACATCGGTTCGTCGGCCTCGTTGTGCCCGAAGCGCCGGTAGCAGAACAGGTCGACGATCACGTCCTTGCCGAAGTGGAGCAGGAACTCGGTGGCGAAGGCCACCACGGCCACCACGGCCTCGGGGTAGTCGCCGTTCACGTGCACGATCGGGAGCTGCACCATCATTCCGACGTCGGAGCAGTACGGTCCCGAGCGCGCACTGGTGGGATCGGTCGTGAAGCCGATCTGGTTGTTGATGATCAGGTGGAAGGTGCCGCCCGTGTCGTAGCCCTTGAGCTCCGAGAGCATCAGCGTCTCGGCCACGAGGCCCTGGCCCGCGAACGCGGCATCGCCGTGCAGCAGGAGGCCCATCACCTTGCGGCGCGTCTTGTCGTCGCGCAGATCCTGTTTCGCTCGCACCTTGCCGAGCACGACCGGATCCACCGCTTCGAGGTGTGAGGGATTGGCGGTGAGCGAGAGGTGGACCTTCCGCTCGCGCACGACGCGGTCCGTCGACGTACCCATGTGGTACTTGACGTCGCCCGAGCCGTAGTCGTCGTAGGCGGCGGTGCTGCCGCTGAACTCGGCGAAGATCGCGCGATAGGGCTTGCGCATCACGTTCGCGAGCACGTTGAGCCGGCCGCGGTGCGGCATACCGATCGCGATCTCTTCCACGCCGAGCTCGGCGGCGCGCCGCACGATCTGCTCGAGGGCCGGGATCGTCGATTCGGCGCCGTCGAGACCGAAGCGCTTGGTGCCGACCCACTTGCGGTGGATGAAGCGCTCGAAGGTCTCGGCCGCGGTGAGATGGTCGAGAATCTCGAGCTTGCCCTCGCGCTTCCACACCACCGCGTGTTGAATGCCCTCGACGCGCTCCTGGATCCACTTGCGCTGCACCGGGTCCTGGATGTGCATGTACTCGATGCCGACGATCCCGCAGTAGACGCGGCGAAGCACGCCGACGATCTCGTTCAGCGTCGCCTCTTCGTAGCCGAGCTCGCCGCCGAGGAAGATCGGGCGATCGAGGTCGGCTTCACCGAAGCCGTAGGTGGCGGGCTCGAGCTCGGGGTGGCTCGCGATCGGCTTGAGCCCGAGCGGGTCGAGCCGCGCCGCGAGATGGCCACGGGTGCGATAGGCGTCGATCAGCGCCATCGCGCGGATCGAATCGAGCGCCGCTGCGCGCGTGACCGTGGGGGCCTCGGCCGAGGCGGCGGGTGCTTTCGCAGCGGCAGGGCCCTCCGCGCCCGCAAGGCCCTCGAGATGGGCGCGCGCTCCGTCATCGAGTGCGCTGAAGAAGTCGCGCCAGGCCGGCTCGACGGCATCCGGGCGGCTGCGCCACGCCCGGTACAGCTCGACCACCCGCTCCGCGCGCCCTTCCTTGCTCACCCGATCGCTCTCCATCTCACCCGATTCATCGGCCGATTTCGGCAGCCGCTCCAGTCTACACCGCAGGGGGAGGCGGGGGCCGGCTCAGAGCCGCACCTCGCCCGCGAGAATCTGCGCGAGCAGCGCGGGGGCGAGCGGCACGTAGCTCTGGGCCCCCGGATCTGCGAACAGCACCGGGTCGGCGACCGTGGCGGGGTCGAATCCCTGCTGGACGAGCTCGACCTTGCGGTGTTTGAAGGTCCCCGTGATCTCGAGCTCTGTGCCGATACGCAGGAAAACGGGTCGCGCATAGCTCGGTAGCGAGTGCGCGACGTGCGCGTACAGCTGTGAGGGATCGAACGCATCGTCGACCACGATCGCCGCCATGCCGGCGCGGCCCTCGTGGCCGGGCACCTGCACGCCATAGACGTTGACCTCGCGCACGCCCGCAGCCACCGACAGCACCTCGGCGACCTCGCTCGTCGCGACGTTCTCGCCCTTCCAGCGGAACGTGTCGCCGATCCGATCGATGAAATAGAAATAGCCCTCCTCGTCCATGCGCATGAGGTCGCCCGTGCGAAAGTAGGCGTCGCCTTTCTCGAACACGTCGCGCAGGATCTTCTTCTCGGTGGCGGCCTTGCTCGTGTAGCCCTCGAAACGCGTGACTCCGGAGATGCGGCCGATCGCCTCGCCCGTCTCTCCGGGAGCGCAGGGAATGCAGAAGCCGTCGGCCCCGCGCGCGTGCGTGTCGGCCTCGACGTCGAAGCGGATCAGATACGTCCCCATCGCGCGTCGCACGAGCGCGGGCAGGCGCCCGACCGCGCCGACCTTCCCGTCGTAGTTGATCATCGCCACGTTGCCTTCGGTGGCGCCGTAGAACTCGACGATCTGCGGGATCCGGAAGCGCTCCTGGAACGGCCGCCAGATCTCCGGCCGCAGCCCGTTGCCCACGCAGCCGCGCACCGTATGCCGCCGTTCGTCGGGATGCTCCGGCGTGTTGAGCAGGTATCGGCACAGCTCGCCGATGTACTGGAAGGTCGTCACGCCGTGCCGCACGCAATCGCTCCAGAACTGCGACGCGGAGAACTTGGGTGCGATGACCGCTGCCGCGCCCGAGAGCAGCGATCCGCCGAATGCCATGCCGCCGCCAGCCGAGTGGTAGAGCGGCAACGCGACGTACATGCGATCGCCGGGGCCGAGCGAGAGCGCCGCCATCGCTCCACCCGCGATCTGCATCCCGCGCAGGTGGCTGATCCGCGCGGCCTTCGGCAGGCCCGTGGTGCCGCTCGTGTAGATGTAGAGGTACGGGTCGCCCGCGACGAGACCCGCGCGTACGCCGGGGTCGAGCGCGTCGGGCGAGGTGCGCGCGAGCGTGTCTTCGAGCGGCGCTGCCCCGTCGACGGGTCCTCCGATCGCGAATACGCGCAGCGGCTTCTCCAGATGGGGCAGGGCGCTCTGCCATTCTTCGTCGAACTCGCTGTGCACGACCGCGCACGTCGACTCCGCCACCGAGACGCAGTGCGCGAGCGCGTTGCTGCGCAGGTTGTGGTTGATCAGCGCAGAGACCGCGCCGATCTTCGCGAGCCCGAGCTGCGCGATCCCGAGCTCGGGCCGATTGCCGATCAGCAGCGCCACGACGTCGCCGCGCGCGACGCCGATCGACTGCGCCCAGCGCGCGAAGCGGTTGGCCTCGGCATCGAGCTCGTGGTAGCGCAGCGCGCGATCGCCCTGGATCACGGCGATCCGCTCGGGACCCTGCTCGACCACAGCCTCGAAACGGTCGGCGAACGTGACCGGGGTATCGGGACGCACGAGCCCCACCATCCGGAACGTGCGCACCATTGCCGAGACCATCCGGGCGTCGCGGTTCATTCGATCGAATAGACCCAGCAGGGCGTAGCCCTCCTAACTATTAGGCAGACTTCGGGTCGCCAGCGCGCAGCGGGCCGTGGGGAGACGGGGCCCCGCGCTGGCGAATGGGGTGCAAGGGTGGCGCGGCGGACCGCGCGTTGCACCCCCCGGTCCACGGCGTCATTCTGCCCCGGGCCACCCCATTCCCCCATGCGCGCCCCCCTGGACCGGGCCCGCCGAGAGCTCCCCGAGATGCCCAAGTACGCCTACGACCGACTCACCGCCCAGGACAACAGCTTCCTGCTCTTCGAGCGCGGCAACGTCCGCATGCACGTCGCGTCGGCGATGGTGTGCGACGCGGGCCCGCTGCGAGAGAAGGACGGCGGCATCGACATCGACATGTTCAAGCGCGCCACCGAAGCGTTCCTGCACCTGGTGCCGCGCTATCGCCAGCGGCTGCACGAGATTCCGTTTTTCGACCACGCCGTGTGGGTCGACGATCCGCACTTCGACATCGACTACCACATCCGGCACACCGCGCTTCCGAAGCCCGGCAGTCCCGAGCAGCTCAAGAAGCTCTCTGCGCGGATCATGGCGCAGCCGCTCGATCGCAAGCGCCCGCTCTGGGAGACCTGGATCGTCGAGGGCCTCGAGGGCGATCAATTCGCGATGATCACGAAGATCCACCACTGCATGATCGACGGCGCCTCGGGCGTCGATCTCGCCTACATCCAGATGTCGACGACTCCCGAGGTGCGCCCGCTTGGCGTGCCGCCCGCGTTCCATCCGCGTCCCGCGCCGTCGCGCTTCGAGCTGTGGCGCAACGAGCTGACGCGTCAGATCGGGATCCCGCTCGAGATCGTGCGCGACTTCCGCCAGTTCACCGTCGACGCGGAAGACATCGGCCACGAGCTGCTCACGCGCGCCAAGGCGGTCGTGAACACGCTCGGCATGGGCACCTCCGCCGACGAGACACCGATCAACGGGCGGGTCGGCCCGCACCGGCGCTTCGACTGGCTCTCGTGTCAGGTCGATGACCTCAAGGCGGTGCGCCGGGCCTGGGGATGCACGATCAACGACGTCGTGCTCACGATCGTGACCGGTGCGATCCGCGAATATCTGATCAGCCGTAACGTGGACCCCGCACTGATCGACTTCCGCGTGTCGTCGCCCGTCTCCGTGCGCAAGGAGGAAGAGCGCGGAAAGCTCGGGAACAAGGTGTCGTCGTGGATCATTCCGCTGCCGATCGGGCTCGCGACTCCGCGCGAGCAGCTCGACGCGATCCACACGCTCACGAGCGAGCTCAAGGAGTCGCGCCAGGCGCTCGGTGTCGAGCTCATGATGCAGGTGGCGGAGTGGACGCCTTCCGTGCTGCTGTCGCTCGGCGCGCGAGCGATCTCGGGTCCGATCAACACGATCGTCACCAACGTACCAGGGCCGCAGGTGCCGCTCTACTTCCACGGAGCGCGCGTGCGGGAGATCTACCCGATGGTGCCGCTCATGGAGGGAATGGGACTCGGGATCGCCGTGACGAGCTATGCGGGGACGATGAACTTCGGCTTCAACGCAGACCCCGACATCGTGCCCGATCTCGATGCCTTCACGGGCATGGTGCGCACGGCACTCGAGCGCGTGGCCGCGGACGCCGGCGTGACGCTCGCGGAGACCGCGCAGAAGCCGCAGAAGGCAGCCAGCTCGAGCCGCGAGAAGAAGAGCGCCGGCGTGCCGTTGCGCGGGAACGGCACCACCACGGTCGTCGCGAAGTAGGCGGGCCGTTTCGGAGTGAAGATCACGGCGCTGGGCTGGCTCGCGAGCGCGGTGATCCTCGCGCTCGCGTTCTCGCTCTCGCCGAACTTCACGTGGACGGACTCGCCGCGCAGGAGTCCGTACGCGGGCGACTTCCTGCACGAATACACGGGCGGCTCGATCGTGCGCGAGGGCGATCGCACGCGCCTCTACGATCTCGAGTACTTCCAGCGGCCCCAGCACGATGCGGCGCGGCTCGGCTTCACGTGGCGCGGCGACGCCTCGTTCCCGCCGCTGTATCCGCCGTTCTACTACGTGTGGGTGTCGCCGCTCTCGCGGCTCGACTATCGCACCGCGGCTCTCGTCTGGTCGGCGCTCTCGGTGGCGGCGCTCTGCGCGAGCATCGCGCTGATCCTCGGAAACGACCGCGGCGCGCGCGGTCAGCTGGGCGCGTGGGTTGCGGCGAGTCTCTGCTACGTGCCCGTGATCGAAACGCTCGTGAGCGGTCAGAAGAGCATCTTTCTCCTGCTGATCTTCGCGGGCACCTACCGGCTGCTCGTCGCTAAGCGCCCCGCGCTCGCGGGTGCGCTCTTCGCGTGCGCCGCGTTCAAGCCGCAGCTCGTACTCGTGATCCCGCTCGTGATGCTCGCCAAGCGCGAGTGGCGCTTCGCCGCAGGCATGGCCGCGACGGGGACGCTGCTCGCCGCGCAATCGCTCTGGGTGGGTTGGGGCGCCACGCTCGCGTGGATCTCGAACACGCTGCACCCGATGCCACAGCCCTCGCTGGTCGACCGCTCGCACAGCTGGATCGGCTTCGCGCGCCTGCTCGTGGGGGAGTGGTCGGGCCCGACCGTGCTCGCGCTCTCGCTCGTGCTCGTGGCGGCCACGCTCGCGGCGCTGTGGCGCCTGCTGCCAGACCGGCTCGATTTCGCGTATCCGCGCTTCGCGCTCCAGTTCGCGGGCATGGTGCTCGCGACCGCGCTCGCGAGCCCCTATCTGTACACCTACGACCTCGCGATCCTCGTGCTGCCGCTGATCGCGCTCGCACGCGAGCTGCCCGCGGCGCCGCCCGCCACGCGCGCGGCGCGCCTGGCGTGGCTCATGGCGCTGCTGCTCGTGTTCGCGATGGGCGGCGCCTCGACCGCGGTCGCGGCGCACGTTCCGGTGCAATTCAGCACCCTCGCGAGCTTCGCGCTGCTACTCGTGTTGGTGCGCAAGGCGGATTAGGCGGAAGGAGGGACCACCATGTGCCGCAACATCAAGACGCTCTTCAACTTCGAGCCGCCCGTCACCGATGACGAGGTGCGTGCAGCCTCGCTGCAGTTCGTCCGCAAGCTCAGCGGATTCAACAAGCCGTCCAAGGCGAACGAAGCGGCCTTCGAGCTCGCCGTCGATCGCACGGCGGAAGTCGCTCGCGATCTCCTGCGCTCGCTCGTGACCACTGCGCCACCCCGCGATCGCGATGTCGAAGCCGCCAGGGCCCGGTTGCGCGCCGCGGTTCGGTTCGGGGAACGCTCCTGACGAGCACCCAGCGCTTCCAAAAGGAACCGGCCGCCACCGCAGCGCGGTGACGGCCGGTCTTCGTTGGCGCCGAGCTCAGTAGTTGTAGGCGCTCTCGCCGTGATCGGTCACGTCGAGACCTTCGCGCTCCGCTTCGAGCTCGGGGCGCAAGCCGATCAGCGCCTTGACGATGTACGCGATCACGACCGTTGCGAGCACCGCGAGCACGATCGTGACGACGATGGCCTTGAGCTGCTCGATCCACAGCGTCTTCCCGACGATGTCCGCGAGATTGGTCGCCAGATTCGCGTTGGCGTCGACGTTCGCGTAGATGCCCGTCAGGAACGCGCCGAGCGTGCCGCCCACCGCGTGGACGCCGAACGTGTCGAGGGCGTCGTCATAGCCCAGCCAGCTCTTGACCCTGGTGCACGCGACGTACGGGATCAGCCCGGCGAGGATGCCGATGAAGACCGCGGCAGAGGGCGTCACGAATCCGCACCCGGGCGTGATCACGACGAGTCCGCCGACCGCGCCCGAGCAGAAGCCCAGGATGCTCGGCTTCCCCTTCTCGAGGTACTCGGCCATCGCCCACGAGAACGAAGCCACCGCGGTCGCCAACGTGGTCGTGGTGAACGCGTTGGCCGCGATTCCATCGGCGGCGACGGCGCTGCCGGCGTTGAACCCGTACCAGCCGACCCACAGCATTCCGGTCCCGACCATGCACAGAACCATGCTGTGCGGCTTGAACGGCTCCTTTCCGAAGCCGGTGCGCTTGCCGAGAATCATGCACAACACGAGCGCGGACCATCCCGACGACATGTGCACCACGGTGCCGCCGGCGAAGTCGATCGCCTTGATCGCCGCGTCCGCGTTCCACACGCCGTTCATGAGTCCGGTGACTCCCCAGACCATGTGGGCGAGCGGGAAGTAGACGACGACCATCCACAGCGTCACGAACAGGAGGATCGCCGAGTACTTCATCCGCTCTGCGATCGCACCGACGATCAGCGCCGGGGTGATGATCGCGAACATGAGCTGGTACATCGCGAAGACGTTTTGCGAGACCCAGTACGAGTACGCCGTGTTTGGCAGGGAGTCCACGCCCGCTAGAAATGCGTATTGCATGGTGCCGACGATCGGACCTCCGGTCGCGAACACCATGCTGTAGCCGAACGCCCACCAGAGAATCGTCACGAGGCCCGCGATGCCGAGGCACTGTGCGAGCACCGAGAGCGTATTCTTCGTGCGCACGAGCCCGCCGTAGAAGAGCGCGAGGCCCGGCAGCGTCATGAACAGCACGAGTGCCGACGCGGTCATCATCCAGGCGTTGTGACCCGGCCCGGCGCCCGAGACCTTCGACGAGACCGCCGCGTCGGCCGCGTCCGCCGCACGACCCGTGTTGTTGACGTACGCCTCGAGGTCGGCGATCCGCTCCTCGATACTCGGATCGGCTTTTTCACCGCCTTGAGCCGTCGCAATCGCCGGCGCGAGCGCCAGCAAGCAGAAGGCGCTCGCGACTAGCGTCGCCGCGAGACTCGATCGCATGTTTCTGATCACCCTTAGCATGTGGTCTCTCCTTCTTACTGGCTCGTGCTCGGGACGGGATTGCAGAAAGCCGGCCGTCACTGCACGCGGTGACGGCCGGCCGACCAGAACCGGACGACTACTTGATCGTCGAGTGCGCGAGCACGCCCGCCGCCATCGACTCGGAACTTGCGCCCGCGGGAACCGGTACCACGATCGAGCTGCCGCCGCCCATCGAGTATGCGGACTCGCTGTGCTCGGTGAGGTCGAGTCCCTCGTACTCGGATTCGTCCGCGACGCGCAGCGATCCGAACACCAGCTTGAGCGCTGACACGATCACCACCGTCATCACCGGCGCGAACACCGCCACGAACCCGATGCCCTTCAGCTGCACGAGGATCTGCGCGCCGTTGCTCTCGATGCCAGCACCGAGCGTGGTGGCGAAGATGCCCGAGGCGAGCGCGCCCCAGGCTCCGCCGAGCCCGTGCACGCCGAACGCGTCGAGCGAGTCGTCGTAGCCGAACAGCGGCTTGAGGAACGTGACCGCCGCGTAGCAGACGACCGCCACACCGCCGCCGACCATGATCGAGCCGAGCGGCGACACGTTGCCGCAGGCCGGCGTGATCGCGACCAGTCCGGCGACGGCAGCGGTCGCAGCGCCGAGCGCCGTCGGCTTGCCGCGGTGCAGCCACTCGATTGCCGCCCACGTCACCACCGCCATCGAGGTGGCCGTGCTGGTGTTGGTGAACGCGAGGGCGGCGAGCCCGCTCGCGCTGAGCGCGCTGCCGGCGTTGAAGCCGAACCAGCCCGTCCACAGCAGGCCCGCGCCGATCAGACACAGCGGCAGGCTGTGCGGCGCCATCGCCTCCTTCCCGAACCCGCGGCGCTTGCCGAGCATCAGCGCGAGCGCCAGGGCCGAGAACCCGCTCGACATGTGCACGACCAGGCCGCCGGCGAAGTCGATCGCGCTGGCCTTGAAGATCCAACCCTCGGCCGACCAGACCATGTGCGCGATCGGGCAGTACACGAGCAGCACCCAGATCGAGGTGAACGCGACGTAGGCGCTGAACTTCATCCGCTCGGCGACCGCGCCGAGGATCAGCGCCGGCGTGATGATCGCGAACATCGCCTGGAACATCACGAAGATCAGCTCGGGGATCTGCCGCGGCGGCGAGGCGAAGTTCGCGATCGTCGCATCCGGTGAGACGCTCATGAGGCCGAGCTTCGAGAGGTCTCCGATGAACGAGCCACCGGTCCCGAACGCGAGGCTGTACCCGACCAGCACCCAGAGCACGCCCACCACGCCGGCCGTCATGAAGCACTGCATGAAGATGTTCAGCACGTTCTTCGAACGCACGAGTCCGCCGTAGAACAGCGCGAGCCCGGGCAGCGTCATCATGAGCACGAGCGCGGTCGCGGTGATCACCCATGCGGTGTCGCCGGTGTCGATCGGGAGCGGTGCCGGTGCGGCCGCCGCCTCCTGGGCGAATGCAGCCGAAGCCGCGAGGAACGGGATCGCTGCTCCGGCGGCTGCGCCCGCGAGCGCACGCCCTCTCCCGAAGAGCCACGGACCGATGCTGGACGTCACGGGATTCTCCTGTCTTTTCAGGCGCCGCAGGCTCGTCAGGCGGGCGATCCGATCGCGAGCGTCCGTGCGCCACCGGCGCGATGGGGCGCGCCGGAATCCTCTTTGCGCAGCCGAGTTAGCAACCCGCGTGCCAAGCAAAGCGGGTCGCGCCGGCGCAGAGGCCCACTTGTGACGAACTCTGCCCAGGTTCGCTCCACGCACTGCTGAAATCGCAGGCAGTGCCGCTCCGGGAGGCAACCGACTCCGGTCCCGGGCGCAGTCCCTCGGGCTCTCCGGGACGGGGGATTCGCCGCCTTCGAGCGCGCGTCGACGCTCCGCGACTTCTGTTAGGCCAGACCTGCGCGTTTCGATGTGTTCTTCCCCTTGGGCGCGCGCATGCGCCGTGGCACCTCGGAGGCGTCGAGCCGGGAAGGGGTCCAGCGGCGCGGGTCTTTCGCGGCCCGCGCGGAGGTGGATGGGGTGGACCGACCTGGCGCGTCTCTGGCGGCGCTGCTCTGCGCCGCAGGAATCTCGATCGGCGTTTGGTTTCTGGCGCCACGTGCCGCGCTCTCGATGCCGGCTCCCGCAGCGCCGAGCGCGCCCGAGAGCGTCGTCTCGGAATCCACCGGCGCCGCGACATTCCGGATTCCGATCGCGGTGCCGCCCGGTCCGGGCGGACTCGCGCCCGACCTCGCGCTCTCGTACTCGAGCCGCGCCGGCGACGGTCCGTTCGGCGTGGGCTGGCGCCTCGATCTGCCCGAGATCCGCTGTTCCGCGCGCTTTGGTGCGCCCGATTTCGCGCACTGCGCGCGCTACGAGCTCGGCGACACGCTGCTGGTGCGCGACGCACAGAGCGGGCAGTACCACACGATCGTCGAGTCGTTCCAGCGCATTCTGTTCACGGGCGGCCCGAGCGGCTTCTGGACCGTCGAGCAGCCGAACGGCGCGAAGCTCACGTTCGGTCGGTCCGCGAGCCACCGGATCGCGCGCGCGAGTCACCCGGCGCGCTGGTTGCTCGAACGGATCGAAGACGCGTTCGGCAACGCGATTCACTTCGACTACACGCGCGACGCGGGACAGGAGGCCTATCTCGCATCGGTGCGCTATGGCGCGCCGCCGTCCGCGCGAAGGATCGATCTCCTCTACGAGGCGCGCCCCGACGCGCGACTCTCGTTCGCGGGCGGCGTCGAGCGCCACCTCGCGCGCCGGCTGCGCGAAGTTCGCGTGATCTCAGGCGGCGGGATCTACCGGCGTCATGCGTTTGGATACGACGCGCAGGGCACCACCGCGCGCTCGCGTCTCGCCCGGGTGCAGGAGTTTGGCGCCGACTGCACCGGCGCCGATCCCGTCGCCGACTGCGCGGGCCGGGGCCTGCCCGCGCAGACCTTCCGCTACCGAGACGCCAGCGACGTCGGAACCGGGCAGTATTCGCAATCGACCCACGACCCCGCCTACCGCGTTCCGTTCGGCGACTACACGAGCTCCGCCTACCCGCTGTGGCGCAACGGCTTCCCGATCCTGATCGGCGACCTCGACGGCGACGGCCTGCTCGATCGACTCGAGATCCTCGCGCCTTCGATCAACGAGGCGGGGAGCGCTCGCATTCTCATCAACACTGGCACCGGGTTCCATGGTGTGGCGGACGGTGGGCGCTGGGGCGACCTCGCGCGGCGCTACAGGGACTCGTTCCAGAGCCTCTCCTACGTGCGGCCGCGCTGGGAGTACCGGCAGATCCCCGCT
Source organism: uncultured delta proteobacterium (assembly GCA_963832165.1). GTDB lineage: Bacteria > Myxococcota_A > UBA9160 > UBA9160 > SMWR01 > JAHEJV01. The sequence goes on from CAWHTE010000001.1 coordinate 512,772, forward strand.
CCGATGTCGGGCCCGATCTACGACGGCGCGGGATGGAACGCGTCGATGTACGCGATGTGCTCGGTGAGCGCGACCCAGCGCACCGTGGGTCTGGCGCAGGATCTGCTCGCGCGTGGCGCGGGAGCCGCGACCAGCTCGCTGTCACGGCTGCTCGCGAGCGGAGATGCTCCTTCCGACGGCTACTTCGAGCCGCTGCCGAGCGTGAAGATGGCCGACCTCGACTCCGACGGTCTCGCCGATCTGGTCGTCTCGATGCGCCTCGGCGGCTTGTCGCGCCACTTCGATTGCAACGCACCCTCGACGCCGCGGTCGCAGCCCGAGCACTTTGCAGCGCAGACGGTGACGGCGGCGTTCCGCAACACGGGCAGCGGCTGGGTGAGGGACGATGCGCTCGCGGCAGGATTGCCGCCGTTCGAGGAGGTGATCGCCAAGAGCACCTATCAGACGGAGATCGACGAGCGATCGCCGTACGTCTATGGCGCGGGCAGCTTCTCCGCGCTGAGTCCGTGCGCGAATCGCGGTCTGCGCGGCTTCGAGCAGTACTACGCGAGCGATCCGGATCCGAACGAGTACAAGACGGCAATCTGCTACGGCACGATCGACCTCGCGCCCCAGTTCGTCGACTTCGACGGCGACGGATCTCTCGATCTCGCCGTGCTCGAGCGCGACGATCCCACTTCGTTCTGGACCGGAATCGACTACTGGACCGAGCAGCCGTACAACACGGCTCGTACCCACGTCTGGCTGCAGCGGCCCGGCGCCGCGCAGCGCTGGCAGCGCGCACCCGAGTACGATCTGCCCGCGGCGGCCCGACCCGCAACGCGTCAACTTCCGGGCCTCGCGCACGCCGGCCTCCAGCACTTCCTGCACGGGGCGGCGACCTACGCCTGCGTGAGCTGGGACGGCAGCTTTCCGAGCTGTGCGCCCAACACGTATCGCTTCGACAACGGCGTGCGACTCGCCGACCTGAATCGAGACGGACTCGTCGACGTGGTCTGGTCGTTCGAAGGGCAGGGGGTTCTCCTCAACACGGGCGGCGGCACGCCCGGCGTTCCGTCGAGCGCGTGGTGTGCCTCGGAGCCCGACGACGTCTCGCTCGTCGGAAGCGCGTGCGCCGAGGCGGCGGCATACCGGCCTCCGGGTCCGCTGGCCGCCTACTGGGGGTCGATCGTGCCGATCTCGATCGGGCTGATCGCGGACCTGAACGGCGATCGCTTCCCCGACTACGTGCAGCAGGATCCGGTTCTGCGCTCGGACAAGGCGTTCCTCTCCTGGATCCAACAGACGGGTGGAACGGGAGCGTGGCGGCGCGATCCGCGCTTCGACTTCCATCTGCAATGCGGTGGCTGCCTGGTGCCGCATCCGAAGACCGGCCAGCTGCTTCCGCTGGGCGCGGTTCATCCGCGCTTCGAGGCGTTCGACATCGACGGCGATGGCAGCGACGACGTGGTCGGCGACACCCACGCGTTCGTGTCGCGGTCGCAGCACAGCGACCTGTTGCGCGCGGTGGACAATGGCCGCGGCGGCTCGCTGGCGATCGACTACGCGCCGATGAGCCGCCAGCGCGACGCGGTGCTCGAGGCCGCCGCCGATGCCGCGGCGTGGGCCGGGGAAGCGGGTTCCGTGCCACTCTGGCGCGCGACGCCGGTCGTGGCCCGCGTTCGCGCGAGCGGACCCAATCTCGCGCTGCCCGGAGACGTGACCGAGTACCGCTATGCGCACCCGCGGTTCAGCGCCGCGCTGCGCGCCGACCTCGGCTTCGGCCTCGTGCGCCGCACGCGTGCGGACGGCAGCGCGATCGAATCGTTCCTCTACCAGGATCCGGGGCGCACCGGCCGCACCGCGCTGCGGCTCGTGAAGGACGGGGCGAGCATCCTGCACCGTTACACCGCCACGTGGGAGCACGTCCGCGATCCGATTCCGGGCAAGATCTCGGGGGTTCACCTCGCCCGCCTGGTCGAGGAGTCGAGCGCCAACGAGTACGCGGGTGCGCCGGGCGCGCCGCTGCGCCGCGAGTTCATCTACGACGACTCGTACGGCTACAACTTCGTGACGCAGGTCCGCGCCGAGCGCCCGTCGTCCGTGACCACGCGCGTCTTTCTTCCCGAGGCCGCGGACACCACGCGCTGGATCCTCGGTCTCGTGCGCGAGCAGCGGGACGAAGATCAGCGATCGCTCTGGTCGAGCCGCACCGAGCTCACCTACACCGCAGAAGGTCGCGTCGAGAGCGAGCTCCGGCATCGCGACCGCGGCGACGGCAGCGCGCCCGCGGCCGACCTGACGCGCTACGCGTACGACGCCTTCGGCAATCCGGTCCAGCGCATCGACGCGAACGGCCACGCGACCGCCTTCGGCTATGACGAGACCGGGAGCGTCATGACGAGCCGAACCGATCCCGCACTGCGTGAAGGAGAGACCGGGAAGGTCACGCGCTGGACGGTGCACCCGGCGTTCGCCGTGCCGATCGCGGTCGATCCCGGCTACCGCGACGAGCCGCGCGCCGAGCACGTGCTCGACCCGTTCGGGCGCGCGGTGGAGACGTGGCTCGTCCCGCGCCATCGCTGGGGCGATGGCGAGCGCGTGCTCGCATCGGCGGTGCACTTCGAGGATCGAGCCGCTCCGCCCTACGTCGAGCGCTTCCAGTACGCGAACGCCGAGCTCGACGCGATTCGCACTGCGGTCGTGGACGATGGCTTCGGCGGCGTCTGGAAGACGATCCGCGACGCAGGGCCGAGCCCGAACGGCGTTGCGCGCTTCGCCGGCTCGGCGACCTGGCGCGATCCCGCGCAACGCCTCGCGCGCACGACCCTCGACGTGCCTTGCGCGGGCGACTCTCTGTGCCGCAGCTTGACCGGTGCCGTGGAGGCACCCGCGACCGTGACGGTGTCCGACGCGCTCGGCCGACCGCAGATCGTCGCGACGCCGCGCGGCACCTCGCTGTCGCACTACACCTCGTCGCAGGAGCCGATCGTCGAGGGCGAGGCGCGCGTCGTGCACCCGGTCGACGTCGCGTGGCTGCAGAATGCAAAAGGCGATCTCACGCGGCACTCGCTCGACGGCGATCGCGTGCTCGCGGTCGAGGAGTGCACGAACTCCGATCGGAATCGCACCGATCTCGTGGATGTGTCGTGCACGCGCACGGGTGGGCCGAACCGCACGCTCTACGCCTATCACGCGAGCGGACGGATCGCGGCCGTGCACGATCCGATCGGCGTCGAGGCGCAATGGACCAGCCCGCGCCACCAGCTCCGCTACCACTACGACAGTGCAGGCCAGGTGACCGCAATCGACGATCCCGACGCCGGCCACAGCGAGACGTTCTACGACGGGGTCGGCAACGTCGTGAAGACGATCAACGCGCGCGGGCAGCAGCGCGCGACCCGCTACGACGCACTCGATCGCCGCACGCAGATCGCGACGCCCGAGGGAGTCGTCTCGTTCGCATATCGCGCACCGGAGCGCCAGCTCTGGGCCGAGAGCGGGCCCGGCTACTCGAAGTCGTTCGACTACGACGGCTTCGGGCGTGTGGTAAGCGAGGGCCGCTTCGGGCTCGGCGTCGGCCAGGGAGTGAACTCGCGCTACGACCGGCTCGGACGCCGCACCGCGCTCACCGTGATGGGGAGCACCGTGCAGTACGAGTACGCGGGGGCGTTCCTGCAGCGCGTGTGCGCCGTCTCCGCGAGCGAGCCGTCGTCGGCGTGCTCCGATCCCCGCGTCACGCAGATCGTCTCGGGCCTGAGCTACGACGCTCTCGGCCGCCGCAGCACCGTGCTCCTGCCCGGCGGAACCCGCACGTTCGCGTACGCCGACGCCTCTACACGCGACCTGCGCGAGGACAGGTTCGTGGGCGCTTCGACGCTCGCATTCGGATACCTCGCGCGAGATCCACTCGGAAACGTGGTCGACTGGTCGATCGAGGGTGCGGCCCGGCACGAACGCGAGCGGCAGCTACGCCTTCGATGCGCGCAACCGGATCGCGTCGCGCACGCGACGCGCGTCCGGGCTCGTCGACGTCTCGGAGACCTTCTCCTACGACACACTCGGAAATCTGGTCTCGCTCGGCGGCGAGCCGCAGCGCTTCGAGCATCCGGACAAGCCGCATGCGCTCACGAGCCGCAGTGCGAAGACCTACGCCTACGACGCGTCCGGCAACCTGGCGCGCGCGGGCGGACGGCACTTCCGGTTCGACTCGGCGGACCGCCTCGTGTGCATCGGCAGCGCGGCGGGACAGTGCAACGTCCTGCACGTGGTCTACGACGCAGACGGCGAGCGCGTCGCGGAGCAGGCCGGCTCGACGAAGCGCGGCTTCCTCGGACCCGAACAGATCCGCACGATCGCTCCGGGCGGCGTCGACGAGTCGCGGCTCGAGATCACGGCGTTCGGCGAGCGCATCGCCTACACCGTGATCGACGCGCGGAGCAACGCGGCGGCGCTTTTCGTGTTCGACTTCGAGGTGCCGCCGTGGATGATCGCGCTGGTGCCCGGTGCAGCGCTGCTCGGGTGCCTCGCGCTCGCGCTGCGCGGAGGGCTACTCGCGGGCGTGGCGCGGCGACCCGTGTCGGCGGGCGTCACGGGCCTGTTGATCGCGGCCGTGGCGATTCCCTCGCCCGTGTTCGCGGGGGGCGGCGGCGCGTCGTGGCAGCCCACCTACCGCTGGGTGCTCTCGGATGCGCTCGGCAGCGGCCTCGCGGTGCTCGACGAGACCGGGCTCCTGCTCCACCAGACGCGCTTCGAGCCGTTTGGCGGAGTCGACGAGGGCGAGTATCACGCGGCGTCGGATCTCGCCCCGCGGCGTTATTTCGCGGGCCACCCGGAACAGGCAGAGACCGGTCTCCACTACATGAACGCGCGCTGGCTCGACCCCGAGACCGGGACGTTCCTGAGCGTGGACCCGGTGGTTCGAGACGCCGCGAATCCGCAGAGTCTGAACGGCTATGCGTATGCCGAGAACAATCCGATCGCGTTCAACGATCCGACGGGCGCGTGCCTCCCCGTCTCTCCCTGCGACGGCAAGTGGTACGGGCTGCTTCCGTACGGCGCGCCCGTTCCGTCCTACGCGCAGGTTGCGAATCCGGGCTACCTCGCGGAGTTCGGCGTGAAGCCCGGCATGTACGCGGGAGACATCGGAGCGGTCGTGGCCGGCCAGGAGTCGTCGCCAGTGCTCGGCGATCTCACGAGCGGCGCGCCGGTCGCCGGCGTCTCTCCGGTCGGTCCGGCGAGTCCCGGCGGCGAGGTGTTCGCTGCGATCGGAGGCGCCGCGAGCGCCGCGGGGAGTGCGATCGCGCGCGTGGCCGAGATCATGGCCTGGGACTTCGCTCTCGCGATGGTCGGTATCGTCGGCATGGTGTTCGGCATGGCCGCCGGACTGATCATGGGACTCCAGGGGTTGGCTCTGCTCGATGTGAAGATGGTCGGCATCGGACTCTCGAGCTCGCTGTGGGCGCTGGTGCCGCGTTATGGGTTCTGGTCCGGGCCTTATTGGGGTCAGCCCAACCTCGAGGCGTTCGGGTCCTGGTTCGGGCCCTACGGCGAGCAGAACGTGATCGAGTCGGCGACGCATCAGCACGACCTCGATTTCCGGAATCCCGGCGCGGACCGCAGGCTGATCCACGACGTGTGGAGCCGCGGCGATCTCGGACCCTTCGGTCAGGTCTATCGCGTCGGGCTCACCGCGCTCTTCGGCACGCGGATTGCGCTCGGAGGGGACGATTGACGATGAGCAGACCGCTCGTGTCGGGTCTCGTCGCCGCGCTGCTCGCGCTCGGCTGCACGATGTACGGCGAGAGCGTTCGCGTGTTGCGCGCCGATCCCGCGCCTCCGTTCACACGCCCAGAGCAGGACGCGGCGAAGGCGATCGTGGTGGAGATCTGCCGCGCGGCCGGATTTGCCGAGACCGCGCTGGCGGCATCGGACGATTCGTCTCAGTACCGCTGGTTCGTGTCGCTGGGCGCTCCGGCCGGCGCGGACTTCGAGCAGGACTCGGTCGGCATCTCGGCTGGGATCCGCAGAGATCGGCGCGAGATCCGGATCGCGCTGGGAGATCCGGTCCGCGGCGATCCGCTCCCTGCGACTCGCAAGCTCGTCGATGAGCTCCGCGCTTCGCTCGAGCGCGCGTTCCCCGGCGCTCGGGTCGAATTGTCGAGACACGACGAGCTGCGGCTGTTCGGTCCCTGAGGCGGTTCCCGCTACCATTTCACCGTGAGCGCCACGCGCAAGGAGCGCGACTCGTTCGGCACGGTAGAGGTGCCGGCAGACGCCTACTACGGTGCGCAGACAGAGCGCGCGAGAGAGAACTTCCCGATCAGCGGATACCGGATGCCCCGGCGCTTCATCGAGGCGCTCGGGCTGATCAAGGCGGCCGCAGCCGCTGTCCACCGAGAGACCGGCGCCCTCGCGCGCGAGAAGGCCGACGCGATCGAGCAGGCCGCGCGCGAGGTGGCGCGAGGCGAACGCGACGCGGATTTCGTGGTCGACGTATTCCAGACCGGCTCGGGCACGTCGACGAACATGAACGCGAACGAGGTGATCGCGAACCGCGCGGCCGAGCTGCTGGGCAAGCCGCGAGGAGCAGGGCACGTCCACCCCAACGACGACGTGAACCGCGCTCAGTCCTCGAACGACGTGATCCCGAGCGCGCTTCACATCGCGGCGCGGCTCGCGATCGAGCGCGATCTCCTGCCCGCGCTCGACGCGCTCGCGAGCGCACTCGAGCGCAAGGCGCGCGCATTCGCAGGGGTGATCAAGCTCGGCCGCACCCATCTCCAGGATGCGACACCGATGACGGTCGGCCAGGAGTTCGGCGGCTGGGCCGCGCAGGTGCGCGCGGGCATCGCGCGCGCGCAGCGCGCGGGCGATGGGCTGCGCGAGCTCGCGCTCGGCGGCACGGCGGTGGGCACGGGGCTCAACGCGCCGGCGGGATTCGCCGCGCGCGCAATCGAGAAGATCTCCGCGGAGACCGGCCTCGCCTTCGTCGAAGCGCGCGATCACTTCGAGGCACAGGGCGCGCGCGACGCTGCGCTCGACGCGAGCGGCGCGCTCAAGACGGTGGCGGCGTCGCTGGCGAAGATCGCCGAGGACGTCCGTCTGCTCGCGAGCGGACCGCGCGCGGGGTTCGGCGAGCTGCGCCTGCCCTCGCTGCAGCCCGGCTCGTCGATCATGCCCGGGAAGGTCAACCCCGTGCTCTGTGAATCGGTGACGCAGGTGGCCGCGCAGGTGATCGGCAACGACGCCGCGATCACGGTCGGCGCGATCCGCGGTCAGCTCGAGCTCAACGTCTTCATTCCGGTGATCGCGCACGGTCTGCTCGAATCGGTGCGGCTGCTCTCCGCAGTGTCCCTGCTGTTCGCGCAGCGCTGCATCGACGGAATCGAGCTCGACGAGGCGCGCATCGGCGCCGCCGTCGAACAGAGCCTCGCGATGGCCACCGCGCTCGTGCCGCGGATCGGCTACGACCGCGCCGCCGCGATCGCGAAGGAGGCCTGGCAGAGCGGCCGGACCGTACGCGAGGTGGCCGAAGAGCAGGGCGTGCTGCCGCGCGCGGAGCTCGACGCGGCGCTCGATCCGCGGCGCCAGGCGCACCCCGACGAGAAGTAGCTAGGCCGCCGAGCGGGCCGCACGCAGCACTGCTTCGATCCGCCGGTCGGGGATCACCCACAAGAGCGCGACCGCGACGTAGATCCCGTCCGAGATCCAGGTCGCATGGAACGCGAACGCGATCGCTGCGGCGTATCCCGCGATCGAGAGCTTGCCCTTGAAGTCGCGCCCCACCGCGGTCGCGAGCTCCGAATCGCGGCCGTGGTGCCGGATGATCTCGCGCTGCAGCACGGTGTAGGAGATCGCGGCGAGCAGCAGCACGACCCCGTACATCGCGGTGGGCCACGGAGCGCTGTGGCTCTCGCCGAGCCAGCCGGTCACGAACGGAATCAGCGACAGCCAGAACAGGAGATGCAGATTCGCCCACAGGATCGCGCCGTTCACGCTATGCGTGGCGTGCATCATGTGGTGGTGGTTGTTCCAGTAGATCGCGAGATAGGTGAACGAGAGCACGTAGGTCAGCAGCTCGGGCAGCACCGGGCGCAGCGCGGCGAGATCGCTGCCCTCCGGAGTCTTGAGCTCGAGGACCATGATCGTGATGATGATCGCGATCACGCCGTCGCTGAAGGCTTCGAGTCGGCTGGTCTTCATGGATGCTCTACTCCCGGAACACGAGAAAGTACTGCCGCGCGAGGAATGTGTGTCGTTCCTCGAGCTCGAAGCCCGCGGCGGCCATCTCCGCGATCACGCGCTCTGGAGAGAGGCGGTCCGCCACGGGTGGGCCTGCGCCCTCCCAGTCGGGTCGATACTCGAGGATCGCGACGCGGCCGTGCGCTCGCAGCGCGCGGCGCACCTTCTCCATGTACGCGACGCGCTCGTCGATCTCCTTGTACACGCTCGAGAGGAAGACGAGATTGCAGCAGGCCTCGGGGAGGCTCGGATCGTCGAAGCGTGCGGCCACCACGACCACGTTCGCGAGCTCGCGCTCGGACACGCGCTCGCGCAGCCGATCGAGCATCTCGGGCTGGACGTCGGTGGCGTAGACACGGCCGCCCGGTCCGATCCGGCGCGCGAGGCGTTCGGTGAAGTAGCCGCTGCCCGCGCCGACGTCGGCCACGACGGCGTCGGGCGCGAGCGCGAGCGCGTCGAGCACACGCTCGGGCTCTTGCCACGCATCGCGCGAGTCGGCGTCGAGGTAGAACAGATAGAACGGATTGAACACGCGGTGGCCGTCTCGCTCGACAAGACTCGGCGGGCAACCGACGAGCAGCGGAATCAGCGCGAGCGCGGCCGCCCGGGAGGCGTGGATCCGCTCCATGCTCGTGAGCGTATCCGCGCGTCTAGCCTGCGCACGCAGGAGGGACGCCGCCGCCGCTCGCGCTAGCTCACAAGCCCTGACGGGCTACTGGCGGTCGATCCCGTAGATCCGCGCCGCGTTGCCGGCGCACATCGCGGCCGCCTCGTCCGCGGGAACCCCTGCCATGTGCTCCGCGATGATGCGCTGCGATTCGAGCCAGTCGCAGCGGTGGTGCGGGTAGTCGGTCGACCACAGGATCGTCTCGGGCCCGATCAGGTCGCGATTGCGGATTCCGAACTTGTCGATGATGAAGGTCGCGGCGAAGTTCGTTCTCCAGTAGGTGCTCGGCATTCGCTCGAGCTCGGTCTTGGTCCAGATGCGATCGCGCAGGTAGTGATCGTCCATCGATTCGAGCACGAGCGGAACCCAGCCGATGTTCACTTCGCCGAATACCATCTGGAGCCTGGGGAAGCGGTCGAACATCCCGCTGTAGACCATCTCCGCGAGGAGCTTCGGCGCATCCGACACGGCTCCGGTCGACATCGTGATGAGCGGGTTGAGCGGCGCAGCGTCCTTGCTCGCGAGCGCGCCGACGGCCTGCGCGCTCTTCAGGCCTTCCTTGCCCGACAGGCGCACGTGGATCGAGATCGGCATGCCGAGCTTCTCGGCCTCCGCCCAGAACGGATCATCGGCGCGCGAGATGTTCATGCCGCCGGAGGGCCACGCCATGATCGTGGCAGCCCCGCATGCCCATCTCTCGGGTTCGCCGCAGCTCGGAGAGTGAGCCTTCGATGCCGATGTTCGGAATCAGCGCGAGGCCGATCAGGCGCTTCGGGTCGACCGCGCAGAACTCCTGGTGCAGCCAGTTGTTGTAGGCCTGGACGCCGCCCATCGCGATCTCGTCGTTGCCGGGCGACATGAAGTGCATGGCCGCGCGGACGGGTGCGTAGAGCACCTCGGCACTGACGCCGTCCTCGTCCTGCTCCTTGAGCCGCGGCTCGCCGTAGAACGCGCCCTGGTTCACCTGGTCGATGCGCAGGCCCGTCCACTTGTAGTCGGGATCGGTGTACTTGCGTCCGCGCCGGACCGCGACGAGCCCGATCGGGGCAGGCGCCAGGTTCTCGCCGTACTGCCACGCGTCGCCTCCTTCGTGGTCCTTGACCATCTTCGGCGCGAATTTGCGGAGCTCGGGAGCGAGCCACTTCTCCCAGAGGTGGGGCGGCTCGACGATGTGCGAGTCGGCCGAGATCGCGCGGAATTTCATCGGGGGATCCTTCTCTTGTGGCGAGCGTTCACTGTCCTGCCGGACGCTGGTCGCGCGGCAGGCCGAGCACGCGCTCGCCGATGATGTTGCGCTGGACGTTCGAGGTTCCGCCCGCGATTCCTCCCGCGAGCGAGAACATGTAATGCGAGACCCAGCGCGCGCGCGTGAAGGGCCGGATGCCCATCACGACTTCTTCACCGGCGGGCTCGCGCAGGCCCTGCTCGGGGATCAGATCGAGCGCGAGCTTCGCCATCATCTGCTGCAGGTTCGTCCCGTAGAGCTTCGTCATCAGCATCTCGCTCATCGCATCCGCGTCGCGGTTCCGGTGGATCGCCGTGAGCATGCGGGCCACCGCCCACTCGTGCGTCGCCACATAGCCGGCCACCTCGGCGACCCGTTGGCGCACACTCGGATGCTCGAGCGCAGGCCGGCCGTCGCGCTGCACCTCGCGAGCGAGCGCGACGAGCGCGTCGAACGCCATGCGTGCGCCCGTGGAGTCTCCGATCAGCATGCGCTCGTGCTTGAGCGTCGAGCGCGTGACCTTCCAGCCCTCGCCGCGCCGGCCCACGATGTTCTGGGCCGGGATGCGCGCGCCGTCGAAGAACACTTCGCAGAAGTCGACACCGCCCTGCATCATCACGAGCGGCCGTACGTCGATGCCGGGCGTCTTCATCGGGATGAGCAGATAGGAGATGCCCGCGTGCTTCGTCGCGTCGGGCTCGGTGCGGAACAGGCCGAACATCATCTCGGCGTCGGTGGCGTTGCTGGTCCAGATCTTCTGACCCGAGAGCACCCACTCGTCGCCCACGAGCTCGGCGCGCGACTGGAGCGAGGCGAGGTCGCTACCCGCGCCCGGCTCGCTGTAGCCCTGGCACCACGTGAGCTCCCCGGTGAGCGTGGGCCCGATGTACTCGCGGCGCTGCTCCTCGGTTCCACACTCGAGCAGCGTCGGGACCAGCATGTGCGTGCCCTGCACGTTGCCCCGGTGCGGCACACCCGCGCGGTCGAACTCCTGGCGGATCATGGTCGCGGCCATCACGTCGGGGTCCGCACCCGCACCCCCGTAGGCGCGCGGCACCGTGCGGTGGAGGAAGCCCGCAGCAATCGCGCGCTTCCGCCATGCGATCGCCTGCTCGCGCTCTGCGAGCCCGGACTCGGCGCCGCGCGGAGGCCAGCTCTCGGCGCAGAACGACCGAACCTCGGCGCGCAGCTTCTCGTACTTCTCTCCGAACTGGAGATTCATCCACTCACCATCCCTCGAGCGCGGCGAAGCGCTCGCGGTGGAGCTCGGGCGCGCCGAGCCAGAGCCGATCGAACATCACGCGCTTGAACCAGATGTGGACATCGCTCTCCCAGGTGAAGCCGATCCCGCCGTGGCACTCGACCGCGTCGCGCGCCACCTGCTGCGCGCGCTCCGTGATGTGCGCCTTGGCGAGCGCCGCCGTGCGCGATCCCTCGGCGGATACGTGGTCGAAGGCGTGCGCGGCGTACCACCAGAGCCCACGCGTCGGATCGACGTCGAGCGCCATGTTTGCGAGCTGGTGCTTCACGGCCTGGAACTGCGCGACCGGCTGGCCGAACTGCCGGCGCGTCTGCACGTAGGCGGCCGTGGCGCGCACGATCTGATGCGCGGCTCCGAACGCGTCGGCCGCGAGCAGCACGCACCCCGCGTCGACGAGGCGCGCGGCGCCGTCGACGTCGAGGGGCTCGGCCGGTGCGTCATCGAAATCGAGCGTGGCGAGCGGGCGTCCGCGGTCGAGCGTGGGCTCGGGGGTGATGCGGACGGCGGACCCGGCCTCGACGAGCGCCAGCGCGCCGCCCCGGCAGCCGACCACGAAGAGATCCGCGCCCTCCGCTTCGGGAACGAGCTGCTTGCGTCCGCGCACGCGGCCGTTCGCGATCTCGACGCGCCACTCCGAGGGGAGCCAGCGCGTCTCGTCCTCCGCGAGCGCCACCGTGCCGCGCGCGGCGCCTTCCGCGAGCCGCGGGAGCCATTCCGCCTGCTGCGCCGCGCTCGCACCTCGCGCGAGTGCCAGCGTCGCGAGCGAGTGGCCGAGAAAGGGTACGGGGGTCGCGCCGCGACCGAGCTCCTCGGCCACGAGCGCGAGCTCGAGCAGCTCGAGGCCCGCGCCGCCGTACGACTCCGGCACGACGAGCCCGGCGACGCCGAGCTCCGCGAGTCCCTTCCAGAGTCCGGGCGCGAGCTGGCGCTCACCGTCGAAGATCGCGCGCACCGTCTGCGGTGGGCACTCCTTCGCGACGAAGCCGCGCACCGTCTCCTGCAGCAGCTCCTGTTCTTCCGTGAGGGAGAAGTTCATTCGAGCGATCGTCCGAGCAGCTCGACCACGTTCTCGCGCAGGATCCGGCGCTGCTCGTCCTCGTTGAAGGGCGAGAGCTCCTTGGCGAAGTCGAGCGGTTGCGCGACGCCTTCGCCGTGCGGCCAATCGGAGCCGAACAGGATCCGCTCCACGCCGATCAGGTCGGCCAGCGCGCGAAGATCCTCCTCGAGATAGGGGGTGGTCCACACGTGGCGCCGGATCGTCTCGAGCGGGTTCTCCGCGAACACCCAGGGCGTCTGGTTGGCCTGCTTGCGCAGGTGCTTCACCAGTACGTGAAGCCAATCCGAGCCGTTCTCGATGCTGGCGACCTTCAGATTCGGATGGCGCTTGAACACGCCGTGGACGACGAGCGACGCCACGGTGTCGTGGATTGCCCGTCCGTCGCTCAGCACGCGGCCGAGCGGATCGTTGGCGCCGAACCCGAACGACGAGCGCCCGCCCCACGCGGATCCGAACCGCGCTTCGTACCCGCTGTCGCCGAGATGGAACGCGACCGGGATCCCGGCCTCTGCCAGGCGGGCCCACACGGGATCGTGCAGCTTGTCGCCCAGCGATCGGCTCCCGCCGTTGGGAGCCGGCACGGGCGCGGGACGGACGTGCACCATCCGAGCGCCGCGCTTCATCAGCGAGTCGACTTCGGCGGCAGCGGCCTCGGGATCAGCCAGCGAGATCATCGGGACGCCGACGAGACGGCCTCGATAGTCGAAACCCCAGTCGTCCTCCAGCCACCGGTTGAACGCCGACAGGCTCGCCATCGTCGCCGGGATGTCGTCCTTCAGTGCCTCCTCGACGCCACAGCCGAAGGTGGGGAACAGCAGTGCCGCACCGAGGCCCTGCTCATCCATCACCTTGACCCGCTCGTCACGACCGCGGTACTCCGGATGCCCCGACAGCGGCTCGACCTTGAACAGCGAGCGGGGGTCGACGCCTTCGGGAATCTGACCGCGGAACAACGGATCGAGGGTTCCCGCGACGATGATCGGGTCGAACGTGGGATTCGGAATGAAGGTGTTGAGCTTGCCGCCCATCAACACGTGCACCCGCTTGCCCTCCTGCACCGGGCGGACGCCGCGATCCTTGAACTTCGGGTCTAGGTGTCGCGTGAACGCGTCGAGCGGCTCGTAGTAGTGATTGTCGGCGTCGATGGGTCGGGGGTTCATGCCGGTTTCTCCGCTGAAAAGAAGAACGCCTCGGCGTTGCCGTGGAGCCAGGCGTCGCGGACCTCGGGCGCGAGGTCGAGCTTCGCAGCCTCGTCGAGGCAGCGCTGCATCGACAAGACAGGATAGTCCGAGGCGAACAGGATGCGGTCCTTGCCGCGCGTCGACATGTAGTGCAGCAGCGACTGCGGCAGGCGCTTGGGCGACCAAGCCGACGTCATGAGTCGCAGGTTCTTGTATTTGAGCATGAGCCGGATCGCGACGTCCCACCACGGATCGGCGCCGTGGATCATGCACAAGCGCAGCTCGGGGAAGCGCACGCAGACGCGGTCGAGGTGCATCGGGTTCTGCGCGTCGCCGGGAATCGGGGGCCCCGGGATGCCGGTGTTCAGGCACAGCGGTAGATCGAGCTCGCAGCACTTGGTGTAGAGCGGGTAGTAGACGGCGTCGCTCGGCGGGTACATTCCGTCGCCCCAGAAGCTCGGCCCGACCACCGCGAACGAGACCGGGTGATCGCGCACGAACGACTCGAGGCTGCGCAGCGTTCGCATCGGGCGCAGCAGATCGAGGCCGCCCACGCCGAGAGAGAATCGATCGGGGCGCTCGCTCGCATAGCGCCGCGCGCGATCGTCGCTCTTGCCGAGCCCCGTGAGCAGGATCGCGCGCGCGACGCCGTTCTTGTCCATGTCGTCGAGGAGCTCGGCGAGCTCTGGACTGCGGAAGAAGGAGTCACCCCCCTTGAAGTAGTCCTCCTTGACCCGGACCATCCACTCGGGCTGCTTCACGTCGCCCATGTCGACGTTCACGAGGCAATCGATCGCTCGCGTCACGAGCTCGCCTCCCTCACCCACCCCCGCGGAAGCGGTAAGGGGATGTCGGTGTAGGTGACGATTCCCGGCGGCGCCGCCACCACGTAGGGGATCGCGTTCACGGCTGGCATCGCGGTCATGATCATCCCGAGGACCATGAACTCGGCGAAGGTCGTGGCCTTGAAGTCGGGCGGGGGAAGGTACTGGAGCGTCGCCGTGACCGTGGGTCGGCCGTCGACCCGGATGACGTGGCCCTCCCGGATCGGCCAGTCGGGTTCGAGAGTCCTGCCTTTGCGCCAACGCACGTTCAGCTCGACGACGGTGCGATCCCCAACCCGACCCTGCCAGCTGGCGTACACGCCGGCGACGTGGCCGGCGGGGATGGTCCAGGACTCCATGACGACGTCCTCGGTTGCCACCGCGTACTCGGCTTTGCAGACGATGTCGTCGAGCTCGACGCCAAGCGCGTCGGCGACCATCGCCACGGCTTCGCCAAACACCGCGGTTCCCTTCGCTGCCATGCCCGCGAGCTCCGGGTCGTCGATCGGACGGCCGAAGCCGCAGGGCAGCTCGGTGGCGGGAGAGTCGTAGAGGGTGGTGTCGGAAGCCTCGTCGATGGTGAACTTGTCGATCCGATCACACAGTCCGGCGACGCTGATCCCGACGAGCTCGACGAGGCCCGGGCTGATGCCGGTTCCGAACATCGACACTCCGCCCCGCTTGCAAGCGGCAACGATGCGATCGCGATCGGCCGGGTTGCACTTGCCGTTGATGAACGCGGCGGTGCTGACGACGTTGACGCCGCTCTCGAGGATGCGGACGACCTCGTCGGTGTTCGGCCACATCGGGTTGTAGACGATGCAATCGGGCTTCAGTGACAGCAGCGCTCCGACGTCGTCCGTCGCTGCGACGCCGATCGGTGCGGTGCCACACAGCTCGCCGACGTCGCGCCCGACCTTGTCGGGCGACCACGCGTAGCAGCCGACCAGCTCGAGGGTGGGATTGCTCGCGATCGCGCGCACAGAGCGCTGGCCGACGTTGCCGGTGGTCCACTGTACGACTCGGATCGCCACGGAAGGCTCCAGCGCGACTGGACAAAAACATCTAGATGAATACAGTATCGGGCGCCGCCTCACAAGCGCGCCTCTCGACGGACGGCGACCGCGATGAACACCCGCGTCTACATCCACGAGTTCATCGACATCATCGGGCATCACCGCGCGAGCTACATGCAACACATGACCGCGAACTGGAGCCCGATCGGTCAGGAGCAGCGCAATCAGCTCTGCTACGGCGTATGGGCGTTGCTCGGCTCGACGGGTGCGTGGCCCAAGACCGTGAACATGTGGGAGCACGAGAGCTGGTCGGGGCTCGCGGCGTCGTTCGCGACCGAGTCCGTCGGACGCGGCGCGCAGGATCCGGCGCTCGAGCGCTGGTGGGCCAAGGCGGCCGAGTTCCGGAGCGGTGGCTTCGATCGGATCATGGTGCCGGCGCCCTGGGCGCGTGGCATCGAAGAGCTGTGCGCGGCCGGTGTGCGGGGCGAGGTGTACGCGCACGAGCTCGTGACTGTCGCGCCCAGTGCTGCTCGTGACGTGCTCGAGCGCGCGCGCGACGCGTCGCAGCTGCACGCGCGGCACGGGTGGGAGCTGGCCGGCGCGTTCACGACCGCGATGGGCAACGACGACGAGGCGCTCCTGCTCTGGGCGATCCCATCGTGGCAGCGATGGGCCGACGGCGAGGGCGACCGCGATCTCACGCGGTGGCGACGGGGCATCGGGGCGGCCACGTGGCGCCGCGTCCTGCTCGTCGATGCACCGCTATGTCCGTTCCGGATCGGCCGTCAACCGCAGCGATCCGACCGCGTCGACTGGCAGGACTGAGCGCGAAGGAGAACCGAGATGGAAGCAATTCGTATCGAGCGGAACGAGGGACTCGTCACGATCACGATCGACCGTCCCGCGAAGAAGAACGCACTCGACGCGGCTGCCTGGAACGAGCTCGACCGCGCGTTCGCGGAGCTCGCGATCGATCCCGAGGTTCGCGCGGTGATCGTCACGGGCGCGGGCGGAAACTTCTCGGCCGGAGCCGATCTCTCCGGGAACAAATCGGGGATGGGCCTCACGGGACGCCCGGTGCAGCCGATCGTGCAGGAGATGCGTGTCGTGGGCGAGATCATCCTGCGCCTCGCGCGCATGCCCAAGCCGACGCTCGCCAAGGTGGACGGCGTGTGCGTCGGAGTCGCCATGGGGCTCGCGCTCGCGTGCGACCTTCTTCTCGCGAGTGATCGCGCGCGTTTCTCGGAGATCTTCGCGAAGCGCGGACTCGCGCTCGACGGAGGCACCTCGTGGCTGCTGCCGCGCCGGGTCGGACTACAGAAGGCGAAGGAGCTCGCGTTCTTCGCGGACATGATCGACGCGAAGGAGGCCGAATCGATCGGCCTCGTCAACAAGGTCGTCTCCGCTTCGGAGCTGGATGCCGTGGCGGACGAATGGGGTCGCCGCCTGGCCGCGGGTCCCACGCTCGCGCTCGGGCTCTCGAAGCGGCTCCTCGACGCCAGCTCGTCCGTCACGCTCGAGCAGGCGCTCGAGGACGAGGCTCGTTGTCAGCACATCACGCACACGAGCAAGGACATGCGCGAGGGAATCACCGCGTTCCTGGAGCGCCGCGAGCCCCGATTCAGCGGCCGCTGAGCGGCGCGTTCACGCGAGAAACTCGGAGCTTCCGAGATCGAGTGCGTGGCGCGCGTGACGGCGCGCCATCGCGGTGAACATCTCGTTGCCTCGCTCGGTCTCCTGGACGATCACCGAGGCGACGACCGTCACCGCGAAGCCCGCGAACGCTCCGCGCCGGTAGTCGCTCCAGCAGTCTTCCCAATCGTAGCCGCGCACTTCTTGCGCGAGCAGCGCGTCGTAGTAGGCGCGCACGAGATCGCGCTCGGCCACGCGGCGCTGCTCCGGCAGCACCGAGGCGCCGAGGAAATAGGCGAGGTCGGAGAGCGGCGATCCGACCAGGACGCTTTGCCAGTCGACGACCGACACGCGCGGCGGGGACGTGCGATCGTCGATCAGCAGATTGTCGAGCCGATAATCGATGTGCACCAGCGCGAACGGACGCTCCGGATAGGAGAAGGGCGGCCCTTGCGACTTCGCGACCGCCGCGATGATCTCGCGTTCATCGGGCTCGAGGCGCGCGCCGAAGCGCGCGAGGAACGCGGGCAGCATCTGTGCGTACACCTCCCGCACCAGCGCCGCGCGCGCCGCATCCGTCCGCGCGATCAAGTCGCGTCCGCACAGGGAGTCGTCGCACCAGGTGGGACCGTGCAGCTTCGCGAGCTCGAGCACCGCCGCACGCGCGACCTCGAGCGAGCAGCCTGCGAGCTGATCCCCCTGTCGCGCCGGCGAGAGATCTTCGAGGATCAGCGCGAACTCCGGCCCCTCGCCCTCGATCGCGCTGTAATAGCAGCGCGGCTTCGCGATCGGGACACGCGCGGCGAGCTCGCGATAGAAGTAGATCTCGCGCGCGTAATTGCGGAGCGAGACGCCGGTCTGGCGCGAGAGCGGATCGAGCGACGGAAACTTGCCCACGAGCGAGCGAGGCGCGCCCGCCGCGTCACCCGCCAGCTCGAGCTGGAAGCGCACGCAGTGCCCCATCTGTCCCGTGCCCACGGGCTCCGCAGTGAAACGCACCACGCGCGCCGCGGGGTATCCGTTCGCGCGCAGCAGCTCGGTGAGGAACTCGGACGTGATCGACTCGGGCGTGGGGAGCCGGGCGGCGTGCGTCACGATTCAGGCCTGCGCCTTCGGGAGGTCCGCGCCGAGCGGGTCGATGCGCAGGCGCTCGAGGCGCAAGCGATGGATGCGCCACTGTCCGTCCTCGCGAACGTACTCCTCGCGGTAGTGCCCGAAGCCCTGGAGTCCGACGCGAGCCCCCGTCTTCGACGCCGGCCATTCCACGTAGTCGAACATCGCCCAGATTCCGCGCGCGGTGTCGGGCCCGGTGAGCTCGATCTCGGGCATGTGGCCGTGATGCACGGTCCGGACCCCCGCGAGAACACCGCTCACCGACTTCACGATCGCGTCGCGGCCGCGCTGGATCATGTTCGCTTCGGGCACCTCCATCACCGCGTCGCGCGCGAAGACCTGCGCAAACTCGTCCCACTGCTTCTGATCCATCGCACGGAAGTAGCGCGCCTTGAGGCGCTTGATCTCCTCGAGGTCGAGCAGCTGCTGCAATTCGTTCACGAGGCCTCCATTCGATCGAGCGCTGCGTCCATGGCGTTGCGCCGCTGGTCGTAGAACGGGCGGAACGAGCCGTGCGTCACCACGTACGGCACATCGTCGATCAAGCCTGCGAGGAGATTGCGGATGGCGTGCGCGGGCGTGACGACGTCGCCGTCGGCCATCGGTCGGTGCGCGAGCATCGCCTGGAGATCCTCGGGCCGGCGCACCGACGCGCCGAGCTGGGACGGGCGGGCGAGGGCGCTGCTCTCGAGATGCCGCGTCGCCATGCCGGCGGGGAACAGGATCGTCACGCCGATGCCTTCGTCGGCGAGCTCCTCGCGCAGCGTCTCTCCGAACCCCATCACGGCGAATTTACTCGTCTGGTAGACGCCCATGCGCACGCCCGGGGAGAGCACGCTCGACGAAGCCGTGAGCACGATCCGCCGCCAGCCGTGGCGCGAGCGCAGGAGCGGCAGGAATTCCCGAACCGTCCGCACCATGCCGAGCACGTTGACTTCGAGCACCCAGCGCCAGTCGTGCTCAGTGAGATCTTCGATGGCGCCGAACTGCTGCACGCCCACGTTCGCGCACAGCACGTCGCACCCGCCGAGCTTCGAGGCGACGTGGCGGGCCGCGTCGGAGACGGAGCTCTCGTCGCCGACGTCGACCCGCAGCGACGTGGTCGGGACACTGAACTCGTGCGCGAGCGCAGTCGCCGTCTGCCGAGCCGACGCCTCGTCGATGTCGAGCGCCGCGACGGACATCCCGGCGCCCGCAAAGAGACGTGCCATCGCAGCACCGAGCCCGGACCCCGCACCCGTGATGACTGCGATCTGCCCGGCGAGCTCCGCCGCCGTCATTTCGGTGCGAAGCGCTGTCCGCCGTCGAGGCGGATCGTCGATCCGTTCAGCATCGGGTTCTCGAAGATCGTCTGGGCCATGCGCGAGTACTCCTCGGGTCGGCCCATGCGCTTCGGGAACGCGGCGTCCTTGGTGAGCGCGTCCTCCATCGCCTGCGGAATACCGCGCGTGAGGCCGGTGTGGAACAGGCTCGGCGCGATCGTCATCACGCGGATGCCCATGCTGCCGAGGTCGCGCGCCATCGTGAAGGTCATACCCGCGATACCGGCCTTGGCGGCGGTGTAGGCGACCTGTCCGATCTGTCCTTCGAACGCGGCGATCGAGGCGGTCATGAGGATCACGCCGCGCTCGCCGTTCGCGTCGGGCTCGTTGCGGCTCATCCGCTCCGCGCACAGGCGCGCCACGTTGAAGCTCGCGATCAGGTTGAGGTCGACCACGCGGCGGAACTCGTCGAGCGGGTGCGGACCCTCCTTCGTGAGTGTGCGCTTCGCGATGCCGCCTCCGGCGGTGTTCGCGCTGAAGTGGAGCGAGCCGAGCGCATCGCAGGCCTCGCCGAGCGCGCGCTCGGTACCGGCGAAGTCGGTCACGTCACACGCGTAGAAGCGCGTCCCATTCCCGAGCGCGGCCGCCGCGTCCTCACCCTTCGAGGTGGGCAGATCGAGGATCGCGACGCGCGCGCCCTCGCGGATCAGCATCTCCGCCGTAGCACGCGCCATTCCCGACGCACCTCCCACGATCACAGCCGTCTTTCCGCGAATCTCCATCTTCGATCAGCTCCTCTTCGTTCGTTTATTCCTGGGCCTCGGCTCCCACCGCGACGAGCGCGAGGTCGCGCGACGATACCGAGCCGATGTCGAACTTGTTTGCCGACGCGAGCATGCGCGTCAGCGCGGCCGCGATCGACATCGGGGGCTTCGTTTCGCCCTTCTTCACCTTGTGGAAGCGCACCGGATTGATCCGTGCGACCACATAGTTGCGCAGATACGGCGACTTGAAGCCGCGCGTCTGCAGCTGCGCGACGATGCGCTTCACGGCCGTGTCGATCTCCTGGAGACGCGCCGAATAGCCCTCGCGCTCGCGCAGGCTCGCGGACAGAGCGCGCTCGCTGAACCGGTCGACCTTCTTCAGGAACGAGCTGTACGCCCCGCCCGCAAAACGCGAATTGTCTTCGTACACGAGGCCGAGCGTGATCAGCTCGGGGGCCTCGAAGTGGGCGGAATAATCCGACTCCTTCGCGGATCGCTCGCGCACCGCGAGGCTGCGCGCCATCCGAACGACCTCGAGGCTGCGGTCCTTCAGGTTGTGCGCCTTCTCGGTGTTGAGCGCGAGGATCCGATAGGCGAGGGATTCGTCCGGAGAGACGAGCGCCGTGATCTGCTGCAGGCCGAGGAACTTCGCGGCCGCGAGCCGATGCCGGCCGTTCGGCGTCCAGAACCCGTTTTCCCCGCGTACGGCGATCAGCGGATCGAGGAACACGCCGGTCTCGTCGATACGCTCCGCGAGCCGCTTGGCGTGAGTCGGCGAGAGGTCGCGCTGAAACGGCGTCGGATTCACGGCGTCGAGTGGCAGCGCCGCAATCAGGAGCGAGCGCCCGCTCAGCGGCTCGCGGTAGGCGCCGATCGACGCACCGCCGCGTTGCTGCACGAGCGCCGCGAGGTCGGCGATGTCGGGGTGAGCGAGGTCGAGCACGATGTCGGCGGCGGAGAGTCCGCGCGCCTGCTTCGCGGGTGCGAGCCGGCCCCGTGTGCGTCGACCGGCCTTTCGGCGCGCCGACGTCGATTTCTGGACGCGTACTTTCTTCTTGGGCATGGGGGGGAGTCTCAGCTGCGTGCGGCGCAGCGTACGCCATGTTCACGCAGGAGCTGCTGGAGCGCCTTCTTGTCCACCTTGCCCGTCGCCGACATCGGCACGGGCTCGGGGTCGGGGAAGACGAGCCAGAGCGTCGGAACCTTGAACGCGGAAAGCCGCGCGCGCGCGGCGTCGGCCAGCGTCTCCGCGTCTTCCTTCGACACGATCAGCGCCGCGACCTCCGGTGCACCGCCCTCGGCCGCGACGTCGGTCACGAACGCCTGTGCGACACCCGGGATCGAGCGGAGACCCGACTCGACCTCCGTCGGGTAGACCGTCGCTCCCTTGACCTTGAACATGTCGTCGCGACGACCCGCGTACCAGAGATAGCCATCCTCATCGAGTCTCCCGAGGTCGCCCGTCGCGTACCAGCCCTCCGCGTCGAATACCTCGGCGCGCGTCCGACCGCAGATGCCGCGCATCATGTTGGGTCCGCGCAGCTGGATCTCCCCGTCGACGATGCGCACCTCGATGCCTGCGAACGGGTGGCCGCAGCTTCCGTGTTTGGCGGCCGGGAGATCGACGTCGAGGCGTGCGCCGCAGTAGGGCCCCCCGGACTCGGTCATGCCGAAGAGGTTCGCGCGCGCGCCGGGTCGCGGACGCTGTGCCGGCGGGAGCACCGCGCCCAGGCTCGCCGGGCGCAGCGACGACAGATCGGCGGCGGCGAACGCCGGGTGAGCGGCGATGTGCGCGGCCTGGTCGGGCCAACCGCGGAACAGCGTCGCACGCTCGCGTTCGAGCAACCGCAGCGTGCGGCCCGGCTCCGGCGTCTCCTCGGTGAGAAGTGTCGCGCCCGCGAGCAGCACCGAGAGCAGTCCGCCGCAGAAGCCCCCCGTCCAGAAGAAGGGCATCGGGATGTAGAGCCGTTCACCCGGCCCGATGCAGCGCGCTTCGAGCCCGGCTGCGGTCGCGCGCAGCGCGCTGCCGTGCGTGTGGATCACACCTTTCGGTGTTCCGCGGCTGCCCGAGGTGAACAGCACGACCATGTCGTCAGCGGGGCGAACTCCGCGCTCGAGCGCTTCTACGAGCTCGGGCGATGCCGGCGGTGTGTCCGGGAGCTCACCCCAGATCCAGATCCGGCGCAGCGCAGCCGCGAGCGGATCGCGCCGACCGCTGCCGACGCGGTCCTCGAGCTCCGGCGCGACGGAGCGCAGATCCTCGAGGTATTCGCGGTTGCGATAGGCGCGCACCGTGATCAGATGCGCGACGGCCGCGACCCGGAGCTGTGCGATGAGCTCCGGGGGGCGGAGCAGCGTGCTCAGCGGAACGAGGACGCCGCCGATGCGCATCACCGCGAGGGCGACCGTGGCCCAGTCGATCCCATTCGGCATGAGCAAGCCGACCCGGTCCCCTTTGGAGAGACCGGCTCGGATCAGGCGGGCCGCGAACGCTCGGGTCGCGTCGTCGAGCTCGGCATAGCGGATCTGGCTGTCGTCGCTCACGAGCGCGTGCAGCCCCGGATCGCTCCGGCGCCGCAACGCCATCACCGCCGGAATCGTCCACGCATCAGGCCGCAACGAACAGCTCCTCGAGAGCGTGCCGATCGACCTTCCCGCTCGGCAGCAGGGGGACCGCGTCGTCCGCGAGTAACACGAAACGCCGCGGCACCTTGTAGGAGGAGAGGTGCTCGGCGAGCCGGTCCCGGACCTCGTCGACATCGACGACGCGACCGGCCGGCACGCGCACCACCGCCGCCACCAGCTGGCCGCGCGCGTCGTCGGAGATCCCGATCACGTGAGCGAAAAGACCCGTGAGATCTAGGATCGCCGCTTCGACCTCGCGAGGCGAGACGTTGGCCCCGCTCGTCTTGATCATGTCGCCGCGACGTCCCTTGAAGTAGAAGAACCCGTCCTCGTCGACGGCAAACCAGTCGCCGGTGCGATACCAGCCATCGGCGTCGAAGACCTCGTGTCGCTCGCGCCCGTAGTAGCCCTCCATCATGAACGGGCTCCGCAGTCGGAGCTCGCCCTCCGCGCGAGGAGCGCAGCGCGAGCCCGTCTCGGGATCGACGACCAGGGCTTCGAATCCGGGCACCGGACGCCCGAACGATCCCCGTCGGTGCTCGGGCTGATCGGACTCGTCCTCGCTCGTGAGGCACACGCTGCCGGTCTCGGTCATGCCGAGCATCGCGTGGCGCAGCTCCGGGCTCGCGGGGCGCACGTCGTCGGGCATGATCGGGTAGAGATTGCCGCGTCGGATCGAGGAGAGATCCCGTTTCGCGAAGCCCGGGTCGCGCGGAAGATGGGCCACCGATTGGGCGAACCCATTCACCATCGTGGGTCGCTCGCGCTCGAGCACGTCGAGCACGTCGGCGGAACGAGGCGAGTTCGAGCACACGAGCCGCGCACCGGCGACGAGCGTGCCCAGGAACGAGTAGGCGAGCCCACCGATCCAGAAGAACGGCGAGTTCGAGAAGAGGACCTCATCGGCCGTGTACCGGCGGATCTGGTTCAGGTTGTCGAGGTGCCGGATCAGCGCGCCGTGCGTGTGGATCACGCCCTTCGGATCGCCCGTCGAGCCCGAGGTGTGCACGATCGTGAGCCGGTCGCCCGCGCCGACGGCCGCCTCGGCAGCCTCGAGCACGGCGGGCTCGATCGACCGCCCGGCCGCCTCGATCGCTTGCAGGGACCACGCCGGATCGACGCCAGAACCCGGATCGACGAACGCGATGCGCCGCAGCACGGGCATCGAGCTCGCGAACAGGGGAGGAGCGATTCCGAGGTCGAGCTCGGGGATGACCTCGCGCAGCGTGGCGACGTAGTCGTGCGATCGGTACGACGAGGCGGAGAGCAGCAGCGCGACGTCGGCGTTGCGAAGCAGCACGCGGAGCTCCGCGCCCGTCGAGAATGTGCTGAACGGGACGCCCACGGCTCCGATCCGAGCTGCGGCGAGCCACGCGACGGCGAACGCGCTGCCATTGGGATGGAGCAGGGCGACGTGCGTTCCACTGCCGGCTCCGAGGGCGAGCAGGCCCCGCGCGAGCGCCGCGGACCGGCGCTCGGCGTCGGCGTAGGTCAGCACGTCGTCGTCGCACGTCAGCAGCGCGGATGCGCCGTGCGACTCCGCGCGCGCGCGCAACAGCGCCGGCAGCGTGAGCGGAAGCCCATCTCCGGCGTCGATCACCGCGGCCATCACGCTCCGCCTCTGCGAGGCGAGACGTCGGGCAACGCGGCGAGGTCGCCCGCGACCGCTTTCACCTCCGCTTCGCAGAGCACGTCGCCGCCGGCGAGCAGCCGCGCCGTGGACGTGATCCGGCCGTCGGCGACGGCGCGCTCCACCTCGAACGCGAGCTCGGTGACGAGCGGCGTCGGCCGCCGGAAGCGGACCGCGATCGAGGTGGTCTTGCCCGCAACGCCGACGTCGCAGTTGTGGTGCTGAACGACCAGGTCGAAGAACACGGCCAGGACACCGCCGTTGACGAGCCCGGGCGGGCCTTCGAAGACGATCGGGAACTCGACCGTGCCCGACGCGCGATCGCCGTCGACGCGGATCTGGTAGATCGGGAAGCACGGATTGAAGGCGCCGACGTCGCGCGAGTGGTCGATGTAGGCACGGCGGCTCGCTGTTGTCGCGGCACCGATGCGCGGCGTCGGATCGGCCGGGGCGAGCTTTGCGAGCTCCTCCTCGGCGCTGCGCAGCGCGGCGGCGAGCCGCTCGAGCGCGGGATGCGGAGCCTCGAGCGACAGCACGAGACCGGCGACGTTCCGGAGCCGCTCCGCCACCTCGAGCGACTCTCGCAGCGGCTCGACGCCGAACGTCCAGCGTCTCTCGTCGCCGCCCACTCAACGACTCTTCGGCATCCCGAGGATGCGCTGCGCGATCAGGTTGCGCTGGATCTGCGAGGTCCCGGCCGCGATCGTCGTCTGGAACGACCACAGGTAGTCGCGCACGATCTCGCTCGTGCGCACGCCTTCGAAGTCGGCCGTGCCCACGATCGGCCTGCCGACCACGCGCACGGCGAGCTCCGTGATCTCCTGGGCGAGCTCGCTGTAGCGCAGCTTGACCGCCGAGCCGAGCGGCGACGGGATGCCCGTGCGCTCCGCCTCCGTGACGCACATCTGCGTCAAGCTCCAGAGCGCCTCGACGCTCGCGTACAGGTGCCCGATCCTGCCCCGGAGGTCGTCCCACGCCGTTCCGCGGGCGCTGCGGCGCGACATCGCGAGCGACGCGAGGCGAAGGACCTCCGAGCGCATCGTGATGATGTGCTGTGCGAACGCGGTTCCGCGCTCGAATCGCAGCGTCACGTTGGCGACGCGCCAGCCATCGTTCTCCGCGCCGACGCGATCGTCGATCGGGACCCGCGCCCCGTCGAGGAACACCTCGCAGAAGTGGCTCTCGCCGTCGATCGTGCGCATCGGGCGGACCGAGACTCCGGGCTGGTGCATGTCGAGGATGAGCCAGGTGATCCCCTTGTGCTTCGGAGCGTCGGCGTCGGTGCGCACGAGCAGCTCGCAGTAGTCGGCGACGTGCGCGCGCGTGCTCCAGACCTTCTGTCCGCTGATGATGTACTCGTTGCCGCGGCGCTCCGCGCGCGTGCGCAGCGAGGCCAGGTCGGAGCCCGCCTGTGGCTCGGAGAATCCCTGGCACCACACGCTCTCGCCCTCGAGGATGCGCGGCAGGTGGTGCGCGCGCTGTGCGTCGCTGCCCTCGGCGATCAGCGTGGGGCCCGCGTGCATGAGGCCGACGAAGTTCACGCCGATGTAGGGAGCACCCGCGCGCGCGTACTCCTCGAGATAGACGAGCTGCTGGCTGATCGGCAGCCCGCGCCCGCCGAACTCCTTCGGCCACGCGAGACCGGCCAGGCCCGCGTCGGAGAGCTTGCGCTGCCATGACGTGTCGTAGGCGCGGCGCGCGGGCCAATCACCCGAGGGAGGCGGGGTGCCGTGTGCGGGCACCTCCTTCTCGAGCCAGGCGCGGATCTCGGCGCGGAACACCTCGTCGTCGTGGCTGTAGCGCAGATCCATGCTCAGGCCTCGGCGAACAGGGTGGTGACGGCGGCGAGGTCGACCTTCGCCGAGGCCGTGCGCGGCAGCTCGTCGACGATCCGGATCTCGACCGGCAGCTCGTAGCGGGCGAGGCACGCCGAAGCGTGTGCGAGCAGATCCTGCGGCGTGATGCGCTCCGATCCGCGGCGGAGCTCGACCGCCGCGACCGGCACGGCGCCGAGCCGGGGATCGGGGCGACCGATCACCGCGGCGCCGCGCACGCGCGGATGTCGCTCGAGGGCCGCGCGCACATCGTCGGGGCGCACCTTGAAGCCACCGCGAATGATCACCTGGTCGGCGCGGCCCAGGATCCAGACGAAGCCGTCGGCGTCGATGCGCGCGAGGTCCGTCGTCCGGACCCACGCGCCTCCCGCGCCGAGCTGCGCAGCCTTCACCTCGAGCAGCCCCTCCGCGTCGACGCCGAGCATCGCGCCGCTCTCGGGGTCTACGACGCGGAGCTCGCAGCCCGGGTGGGCGCGTCCGACGCTGCCGCGCTTGGTGGACCCATGGCGCCGGAAGTCGGCCAGGTTCCATCCGGCGACGCCGCCGCCGAACTCCGTCGCACCGTACGATGCCAGCACGGGGATTTCGTACCGCGCCATGAACGCATCGGCGTCGGCGGCCGACAGCGGCGCGGTCCCCGAGATCACGGAGCGGATGCTGGCCAGGTCTTCGCGTGCGACGTCGGCTTCGAGGACCATCCGCAGCGCCGCGGGCACGAGGCTCGCCGTCGCGGGCCGATGGCGGCGGACCGCGTCGACCCAGCCCTCGACGGTGAACCGCTCGAGCAGCGCGAACGAGCGCCCGTCGCACACGCACTGCAACACGCGGAACATGCCGGCCACGTGGACGAGCGGGGAATTGATGATCGCCACTCCGCTGCGCAGGCGCGGGGCCGCATCGCGGTTGGACTCGTAGTGCTTCGCGCCGGAGAGCGAACGCGCGAGCATCTCGTAGGAGAGGTCGACGCGCTTGGGCGGGCCCGTGGTCCCGCTCGTGAGCACTTGCACGGCGACACCGGGCCGGGTCGAGGGGATGGACGACGGCGCCATTCGCGCGACATCGACGGTGACACCGACGTCGCGCGCAGACAGCGCCGCCGCGGCGACCTCGGGTCCGACGAGATTCGCGAGATCTTCGGGCTCGCCCGCGACGACGGGAAGCTCGAGCGCGGCGATTTCGCGGCGCACGCGCTCGGCTCCGCGTTGGGGATCGATCGAGACGACACACGCGCCCGCGCGGATCGCACCCAGCACGAAGGCCACCGGTGCCGGCCGATTGCGCAGGATCACGCCGATCCGCGTGCCCGCGACGGGAAGCTGCGCGGCCACGGAGTCGGCGGTGGCAGCGAGCTCGCCCCACGTGTGCCAGCGTCCGCCGAACTCGAGTGCATGCGCGGAGGGATCGATCGCGAGCACCGCGGCGATGCGCTCGCCCAGCTCGGGGGACGCGTCCATCAACGGATCCTCGGCGGTCGATCCGACGGCGGCTTCTTCTTCGCCTCGGCCATGCCGATCGGATTGCCGAGCCGCGTATAGATCAGGCCCTGTTCCATCGCCGCGCGGTAGGGGCGGTCGAGCGACTCCCAGATCGCGCGGACCGTGCCCTGCGTGGCGGCGGATGGCTTGCTCGCGATCGCGGCTGCGATCTCGTGCGCGCGCTTCCACAGCTCTGCGCGCTCGACCACCTCGCTCACCAATCCGATCCGGAGCGCCGTCTCGGCGCCGACCCGCTCGTCGTTGCCGGAGAGCGCGATGCGCAGCGTCTCGCCGAGCCCGATCCGACGCATGAGCCCGACCGGCTCGAGAGCAGACACCATCCCGTAGGTCACGTGCGAGTCGAAGAAGGTCGCGTCCCGCGAGCAGATCACGATGTCGGCCTCGTTCACGAAATAGAACGCGCCGGCCGTGCACATTCCCTGGACCGCGCAGATCACCGGCTTCCACACCTTCTGCCACTTCGGGGAGAGCAGCTCGCCGGGGTCCTCGTGGTTCCAGACGTCGTCGGGCTGGCCGTACGGCTTCTTGACGTCGAGCCCGGCACAGAACGCGCGGTCGCCCGCCGCGCGCAGCACCACGGCGTTCACGGCCGGATCGGACTTGATCCGCTGCCAGGCGGAGCGGATCTCCTCGCACATCTGGCGGTCGAAGGCGTTGAGCGCGTCGGGACGATCGAGCGTGATCGTCGCGACGAGGTCCGGCGTCGTCTCGTACCGGATCGTGGAGTAGGCGCTCATCGACACTTCCACTCCGGGGCGCGCTTCTCGACGAATGCGCGCGGTCCCTCGCGCGAGTCGTCGGTGCGGAGCACCCGCTCGCGGAATGTCTCGGCGAGGATCTCCGCCTCGTGCAGCGGAAGGTCGAGCCCCTTGCGAATCGCGAGTCGCGTTCCGCGCACGGCGAGTGGAGCGTTGCGGTTGACGAGTGCTGCGATCTCTTTCGCGCGCTCGACCAGCCGCGCGTGCTCGACGACCTCGGACACCATGCCGAGCTCGAAGGCGCGCTGCGCGCTCAGCTGCTCGTGGCGGCCCGTGAGCGCCACGCGCATCGCGATGTTCGTGGGCAGCACGCGGGCCAGCCGCACCATCTCGCGCCCCGACACGAGGCCGATGCTCACGTGCGGATCGAAGAACACCGCGCGCTCGGAGGCGATCACGATGTCGCCCGTCGTCACGAGATCGAGGCCGGCGCCGCAACACAGGCCGTTGATCGCCGCGAGGATCGGCTTGGTCATCGAGCGGAACGGAGGGGTCGCTTCCTGCGGAGCCTCCCATTGAGCGAGCGTCGAGAGGTAGGGCTCGTCGTAGATGACGCGCCCGTCGGCGGGGATCTCGGTGACGTCGGCCCCCGCACAGAACGCGCGGCCGTTCCCCGTGACGATCGCGATCCAGACCGCCTCGTCGGACTCGACCGCGTCGTAGGCGGCGCGGAGCTCCCGGACCATCAGCGGGCTCACCGCATTGAGCTTGTCGGGTCGATTCAACGTGATCGTGGCAATCCGGTCCTCGACCTCGTAGCGGATCGTTTCGAAATCCATGGTGCTCTCTATTGGCCCTCGAACTTGGGCGATCGGCGTTCCTTGAACGCGAGCAGTCCTTCTTTGAAGTCTGCGGTGCGCGACGCGAGCTCGAGCGCGAACGACTCCCCCTCCATCGCGAGGGAGAGCCCCGTCTCGAGCGAACGATGGATGCAGTGCTTGGTGAGACCGATCGCGACCGTGGGACCCGCAGCGAGCCGATCGACGAGCGCGGAGGCTGCGGACTCGAGCTCTTCGTCGGGCACGGCGCGGTGGATGATCCCCCAGGACGCGGCCTCCGCACCCGAGAGCTTCCGGCCCAGGATCAAGAGCTCATTGGCGCGCGCGACGCCGACGAGGCGCGGCAGCAGCCAGGTCGCGCCACTGTCCGCGCAGAACCCGCGCTCGATGAACGGCTCCCAGAAGCAGGCCGACTCGGAAGCGATCGCGAAGTCGGCGGCGAGCGCGAGCTGGAAGCCGAGCCCGGCCGCCCACCCACGCACCGCGCAGACCACGGGAAGCTGGATCTCCGTGAGCAGCTCGATCAGTCGGTGCGCCTGCAGCGGAACGCGCCGCTCGAGGCTTCCGGTGCGCGGTCGTGCGCCGGTGGCGTTGGACGCCACCCAGTCCGCACCCGCGCAGAAATCGGTTCCCGTGCCCGCGAGCACGACGACGCGGAGCGAGTCATCGGTGGCAGCCGACTCGAGTGCGGCGACGATGCGCCGGATCGCGGCGACGTCGAGCGAGTTCTTGCGCTCGGGCCGATCCAGCGTGATGCGCAGCACGCCGCCCTCGCGGTCGACCGTTACGCCTTCGCGAGCTTCCGCTGTCGTCATACCAGGGTGTCCTCGATGGATGCGCTGATCGAGACCGCGTGAGAGTCGGCGGTGCCGAACGTGTGCTCGAGCACCCACGCGCGCTTGAGAAGGTAGTTCGGCAGCATCTCCCAGGTGAATCCGACGCCTCCGTGGACCTGGATCGCGGAGCGCGCGTTCTCCAGGGCGGCCTCTCCGGCGAGGAGCTTCGCCGCCGCGCTCGAGCGAAGCAGGTCGCCGACTTCCGGGTCGTCCAGCACGGCGGCCGCCGCGTAGGTGGCGCTGCGCGCGAGCGCGGTCCGTACGTACATGTCGGCCAGCAGGTGTTGAACGGCCTGGAACGATCCGATCGGCACTCCGAACTGCTCGCGATCGAGCGCGTAGCGGCGCGCCGTTTCCAGCGCGGTATCGGACACGCCTAGCAGCATGGCCGCGCACAGCACCGTTCCGACTACACGCATCTGGGTAGCGTCGCGCACGTCTCCGACCTGCGCACCGCAGGGAAGTGCGTTGCAGCTTCCGACGGGGGTGAGGGGATCGAGGGGCGTGAGCGCGTCGAAGGACGGCAGGTCCGCGCACGCGAACACGCCGTCGGCGCGCAGGATCAGGAGCGAGTCGATCTCCGATGCGTGCTCGATCACGAGCGGTTCGCCGTTCGCGTCGGATGCCTCGACGCCGCCGACGAGTCGATCGCCACTCGCGGCGCCATCGACGTAGGGAGCGGCGAGCGTCGACCACAGGACGGGGCCGTTCACGAGGTGGGCGCCCAGCTGTTCGAAGACGATCGACGCTCCGACCACCCCGAGACCGCCATCGGCTGCGGGCGCGAGCAGGCCGAACACGCCGAGCTCGGCCAGCTCGCGCCACGTGGCCCGGTCCACTCCCTGGCCGTCGCGCTGGGCGATCCGCTCCAGGGGGAACCGCGCCGCACAGAACCGGCGCACGGTGTCCTGGAGCTCGAGCTGCTCTTCGTCGAGGCGGAACTCCATGCCCGGTGCCCCTATCTGGAAAACATCTATATGTTAAACTACGGTGGCTCGAACGAGGCGCGCAATCCGCAGCGAGCCGCAGGCGAGCGAAGACCATCTGGAGGGCGAAGTCCGTGAGCGACAGCCGTGTGCTGATGGAACGCGACGAGAGCACGGGCATCGCCCGTCTCACGTTCAACAACCCCGCTCGCCGCAACGCGTACGACCCCGGGATGCGCGAGCAGCTCGGCGCGTACCTCGACGAGCTCGCGTCGGACGACGGCATCAAGGTGGTCCTGTTGCGGGGGCAGGGCGGCATCTTCAGCACGGGCGCCGACATGGCGAACGCCTACTCCTGGTACGGGAAGGACGCCGCCAAGGAGAACGGCGGGAGCCGCCGGCAGCGGCCGAGCCAGCGGCGGCGGCTATCCGTCGACCGCAAGACCTTCGACTTCTACCACAACTTCCTCGGCTATCCGAAGGCGATCGTGGCCGAGGTGCGCGGCTTCGCGCTCGGAGGCGGGTTCGAGATGGCCCTGATGGCCGACATCTCGGTCGTCGCGCGCAACACGATGATCGGGATGCCCGCAACGCGATTCCTGGGGCCGGCACTGGGATCGCTGCACATGTTCTTCTACCGCCTCGGCCCGGTGCTGGCGCGGCGCCTGCTCCTCACCGGAGACACGATCGCCGCGGAGAAGCTGGAGCACCTGTCGGTCTTCACCGAGATCACGGACGACGAGGCCGTCGAGGCGCGGGCGAGCTGGTGGGCCCAGAAGGTCGCTCGCATGCCCGCCGACGGGATCGTGATCGCAAAGGAGGCGTTCCGGCTGGTCGAACAGCTGCAGGGGTACCAGGGGGAAGAGGTCGCGAGCTACCTGTTCCATGCTTTCGGCACGAACCTGCAGTTCGAGGAGAACGAGTTCAACTTCGTGAAGGCGCGCGCCGAGCACGGTGCGAAGCAGGCCTTCGAGATCTGCAAGACGCATTTCGAGGTGCCCGAGCCCTGAGCCGCCCCAAGTGGCTTCACGCGACATGAGACGCGTCGACCCGACGCGCTTCGAAACCGCGGTGGCGCTTGCACTCACGCTCGCCGCGGTCGCGCTGCACGTCCTGACCTTTCTTCATCGGGGCGCGCTCTGGCGCGACGAGGCCAATGCGGTGGAGATGGGGCGCATGACGCTGCGCGCGGCTTGGGCCCATCTGCCCTTCGACTCGCTTCTGATGGGTCCGATCGCCGTGTATCACGGCATGGCGATGGCAGGCCTCGCGGCCGACGACACCGCGTTCCGCGCGCTGGGCCTGGCGTTCGGGATCGCGATCCTCGCTCTTCTGTGGTGCGCCGGGTTGCGGCTGCTCGGACGGCCGCCGCTGATCGCGCTGGTGCTGTTCGGGCTGTCGCCGGTCGGCGTGCGCTATGGCGATTCGCTGCGCGCCTACGGTCTCGCGATCGCGACGCTCCTCGCCGCCTATCTCTCGGGCGCGCTCGCCGCGCGGCAGCCGTCGGCGCGCAGGGTGGCGCTGGCCTCGCTCGCCGCCGCGGCGGCCGTGCAGTGTTCGTATCTGAACTCGGTGCTGATCGCAGCGCTGTGTGCGGGTGGTGTCGCGGTTGCGCTCCGATCCGGCGACCGACGGCGGGCCGTGATCGCGCTCGTACCCGGTGTCGCAGGCGCCGCGTCGCTGTCCGTGTATCTCGAGCGCATGCGCGCGACGTGGGCCGTCCTGGACGTGCAGGTCCGGCCCGTGAGCTGGGCCGAGACGCTCGAGCAGTTCGCCGCGGCGATTGCCACGCCATCCTCTCCCGCGATCGCTACCTGTTGGCTGATGGCCGCGGTCGCGGCGGTAGTGGCCGCGGCCTATCGCTTCGGGGGGCGACTCGCCGAGGATGAAAGCAGTCGCAGCAGCGCGGTATTCGCAAGCGCGGCGCTCGCGACGGCCTTGCCGCTCTATCTCTTCTTCGTGAAGCAGGCGGGCGTGAACCCGTTGCCATGGCACTTTTCGCCGCTCCTCGCATTCAGCGCACTGAGCCTCGACGCCATGATCGGGATCGGCGCGGGCGGCGCTTCGCGCGCTCGTGCAGTGCGCGCGCTACTCGTGGCGCTCGCGGCGGTCGCCGTCTTCCCGACGGCAGCGGATTTCGTGCGTCTCCGGCATACGAACGTAGATCGCGTTGCGGCGATCCTGGAGGATCTCACCGTAGAGGGAGATCTGGTGGTGGTTTCGCCCTATCACCTCGGGGTCTCGTTCGGGCGCTATTACCGCGGTGCTGCGCAATGGGTGACGCTGCCGCCCGTAGACGACCACCGCGTGCACCGCTTCGACCTGCTGCGAGCGGCGATGGCGTCGGAGAATCCGCTCGAGCCGGTCCTGGATCGCGCAGACGAAACGCTGCGCGCCGGCCATCGGGTCTTCGCCGTCACCGACATCCCGATCTTCCGCAATCGGCCTTCGCGCCCCGAGACTCCACACGTTCCGGATCCGGATTGGGGGTGGAATGCGAGCGGTCACCTCATCGTCTGGTCGCTCCAGTTCGGTCATTTCCTCCAGACCCATGCCGCTCGCGGAGAATCGATTCCGGTTCCGGAGGACGACGATGTGAGCCCGCACGAGCGGTTGCTTCTGATCGAGGCCGAGGGAGTGATCGCGCTGCCAGCCACCAGCGGCGCGCCGAGCTCGAACCGCGCCGGATCGCGCTGACCGATCGCCCCACCGCGCGTTTTCTGCGATGATGCGCAGGCGTGTCTCCGCGGCTGCTTTCGCCTCGCTGGTTCGTGGTCGCCATCGCCACGCTGCTGCTCGTGCCGTTCCTCGGCAAGCCCTTTCACATGGACGACACGCTGTTCTTGAAGATGGCCGAGCGCATTCTCGAGCACCCGTTCGACCCGTACGGTGGCACCCTCGTCTGGTACGAGTGGCAACAGTCGATGGCGGACGTGATGCAGAACCCGCCACTCGGTGCGTACTGGATCGCGCTCCCGGGCGCACTGACCCACTTCAACGTGTTCGCGTTGCACGTGTTCGGTCTGCTGCCCGCAGTGGCGATCGTGCTCGGGACGTACGCACTCGCCGCGCGCTTCTCGCGCAGGCCCGCGACGGCCGCGCTCCTCGTCGCATCAGCGCCGATCTGGCTCGTGTCGTCGACGAACATCATGTGCGACGCGCTCGCATGCGCGCTCTTCGTGTGGACCGCCGTGGCGTTCTTGCACGCCTTCGATCGCGCGTCGACGTGCGGCTTCGTCCTCGCGGGTGTTCTAGGCGCCGCCGCATTCTTCGCGAAATACCCCTGCATATTCGTCGTGCCGCTCCTGAGTGCGTACGCGCTCGCGCGTTTGCGCGCGGTGGGAGCGCGCGCAATCGGTCCCTGGTGCTGGTTCGTCGTCGTCGTTGCGATCGGAGTCGCCGTGCACGAGGCGTGGACTGCGGCGCTCTACGGCGCGCCCAAGTTCCTCGGCGCGAGCTTGTACGCCGGCGCGTACGGCGCTGAAGTCTCGCCGTCGTTTCGCGCGGGTGCCGCGCTCGCGATGCTCGGCGCGGGAGCTTGCGGTGCGGGCGTGCTCGCGGTGATCGCGTTCGCCGCGCGCGGCAAGAGCAGAGCGCGCGCGGGGATCGTCGCCGCCGTCGTGCTCGCGATGGTGGGGTCCGCGGCGGCGACGGGTCGCCTCGCCGGCAGCAGTGTCCTCGACGCCACGAACGCGATCGATGCGTCATTCCTCGCGCAACTCGTCGTCGCGCTGGGGCTCGGCATCGCGATCTTCATCGCGGCGCTCGCGGAGCTGCGGACGCTTCGGTCGACGCATGCGGGGAGCGCACCCGACGCACGCGCGGACGCGCTTCTCCTCGCGCTCTGGGTGCTCGGGTTCTTCGCGTTCGCCGCGTTCGTCAACTGGACCGTCAACGCGCGCTCGTTGCTCCTCGCGGTTCCGGCCGTCGCAGTGGTCATCGCGCGCGCTCTCGACTCCGCGGCGATCGCGATGCGCCCGCCGTTCGCCGTCATCGCGGCCAGCGCTGCGATCGCGCTCGTCGTGTCGCTCGCCGATCAGTCCGTCGCCGTCGCGCAGCGCGACGCCGCGGTCGAGATCATGCAGCGGGCGCGCGGCGCGACGTCGCGCGTGTGGTTCCAGGGTCACTGGGGCTTTCAGCGCGCGATGGAGGAGCTGGGCGCGGAGCCCGTCGACTTCGTGCGCACTCGCGTCGCTCCCGGGGAGTGGATGGCGCTGCCCGACCTGAACACGAACGTCCGCGACCCCGATCCGGCGTGGACTCCGCTCTTCGTCGTGGAGCGTCCCGTCTTTCCGTGGGCGACCACGATCGATCCGACGCTGCGAGCGGGCTTCTATTGGTCGAGCGATCTCTACCCGCTGCCGTTCGTATTCGGCAGGCCCCGCGACGATCGCACGGAGGTGTACGTCGTCGGCCCGCCGGCGTCGTAGGAGTCGTCGCCGTCGGAGACGACGCCGCTACGACGATCCCTTCTTCTTTGCCGCAGCTGCCGCCATCGCGTCGATCAGGTCGAGCATGGGAAGGCGCTCGGCGCCGATCCCGGTGTCGATCCGATCCGCGATCTCCTCGGGCTTCCAGCGGCCCTCCTTCGTCATCGTGCGCACGACGACCGGCTGGTTGTAGACGCCGATCTCGCCGCCGTTGATCGAGTAGATCTGGCCCGTGATGTGGCGCGCGCGGTCGCTCACCAGGAACGTGACGAGCGGCGCCACGTCTTCGGGCTCTCCCATCTTGAAGTCCATCGGCACCGCACCGGACATGCGGCTCTTGGCCGCGGGCGCCACGCAGTTGGCGGTCACGCCGTACTTGTACAGACCGGCCGCGGCACTGCGCACGAGCGACACGATCCCGCCCTTGGCCGCGCTGTAGTTGGCCTGCGCCACGCTGGCCGCGAAGGCGCCAGAAGTGAAGCCGATCAACGCACCCGACTTCTGCTCGCGGAAGATCGGTGCGGCGGCCCGGAACACGGTGAAGGTTCCCTTGAGATGGGTCTCGATCACGGGATCCCACTCCTGCTCCCCCATGTTGAAGAGCATGCGCTCGCGCAGGATGCCCGCCACGCAGACCACGGCGTCGATGCGGCCGAACGCGTCGACCGCGCGCTGCACGATCGAGGCGCCGCCCTCCATCGTCGTGACGCTGCTCGCGTTCGCGACGGCCTTGCCGCCCACGGCCTCGATCTCCTTCACCACCGCGGCTGCGACCTCGCTCGTCGGCGCCGTGCCGTCCACCGCCACGCCGTAGTCGTTGACCACGACGCTCGCCCCGTGCAACGCGAGGTCGATCGCCACCGCGCGTCCGATACCGCGACCCGCGCCCGTTACGGCTACGGCCTTGCCGTCGAGAAAGCCCATCAGACGTCTCCTCCGCTCAATTCGTGCGTTGTTTAGTGGCGGCCACGGCCTGCTCGGCCGCAGAACGCGCCCAAGGATAGTCGGGCTTACCGCTGGCGTGACGGTGGACGCGTTCGCAGAACGCGATCGCGCGCGGCGCCTTGAACCGGGCGATCGACCGCGCGACGAACTCCCGCAGCTCGTAGGGGTCGATCGTCGTCTCGGGGCGGAGCGCCACGATGCCCACGAGCTCTTCACCGAACCGATCGCTCGGTCGTCCGACGACGAGTGCATCGACGACGTCGGGGTGTCCGCGCAGCACCTGCTCGACCTCCTCGACGAAGATCTTCTCCCCGCCGCTGTTCACGACCAGGGAGTCGCGCCCGAGCAGCACGATGCCGCCGTCCGGCGTGAGTCGTGCCCGGTCGCCCGGGACCGCGACGCGCTGACCGTCGATGATCGGAAAGGTCTCCTCGGTCTTCTTCCGGTCGCCGAGGTAGCCGAGCGGCACGCGTCCGCGCCGCGCGGTCCAGCCGACCTCGTCGTCGCCCGGCGCGAGGAATCGGCGGCGATCCGCGGAGAGGACGGCGGCCCCGGCCGCGGGCGCGAAGCTGCGCGACGGCGCGGCTCGCCGCGTCGCACCGAAGGCCATCCCGCCCGTCTCCGATGCACCGTATCCATCGATGATCGTGATCTCTGGCAGGAGATCGAGCAGCGCGTCCTTGTTGGAATCGCTCGTGACGGCTCCGCCCGTGGCGATGGTATGCAACGACGCGAGGTCGTAGGTCCGCTCGCGCAGCTCGTCGATCAGCCGGCGTGCAAAGGCGTCTCCGACGATCGACATGAAGTTGACGCGCTCGCGAACGACGGTCTCGAGGATGGCGCGCGCGTCGAACGGTGCCCTGTCGTCGTGGAGGACGATCGTCCCACCCGAGTGGATTCCCGAGAACACCGTCCATTGGGCCGCCGCGTGCATGAGCGGCGGCGCTGCGAACCAGGTGCCGACACCCGTCGCTGCACTCGCCGAGAGGGTCTCTGTGGAAGTGTCGTCGGAGCCGCGCATCGCGGAGACGAAGATGTCGGCCTGGCGCCAGAGCACGCCCTTGGGCGAGCCCGTCGTGCCTCCCGTGCACATGAGATAGAGGTCGTCGGGGGACGGGGTGGGGAGGTCCGCTTCGGCGGAGGTTTTGCCGACCGCGTCTTCGAAGCTCGTGCTGCCCGCGAGCGGCGCGACTCCCGATCCGTCGTCTACGTCGACGAGCAGGAGGCTGCGGGGTCGCGCGACCTCGTCGACGAGCGGACCGAGTGCGCGGTGGTAGACGACGACTTCGGCGTCCAGCATGTCGAGCAGGCGGTCGATCTCCGCGGGTCGGTAGTGCTGATTGACGTTGAACGGAACCGCCCGCGCGCGCCAGCAGCCCAGCATCGCTTCGATGTATTCCGGGCAGTTGTAGAGCAGCAGCGCGACGGTCGCCTGGCCGCACTCCCACCGCTCGAGCTCGCTGCGCTCGCGGCGCACGCCGATGCCGTGATGCCGCAGGTACGCTGCGAAGTTCCGGGTTCGCGACGCCACCTCGGCGTAGGTGCGCCTCGTCTCCTTCCAGACCACCACGTCGCGATCGGGCGCAGCAGCCGCGACGGCGTCGTACACGGCCGGCAGAGACCATTCCCTCGCGTTCATCGCGGCGCTCCCTTCACGCCCGTCCCCGGGGCGTGGTACGATACAAAAAGTATAGATGTTTTGAGAGGGGAGCATTGGCGCGATCGGGCAAGGGGCCGAAGAAGCGAAACGCGGCGGCGCCCCGCGCCGAACGCGTTCGCGTGCGCGAGAAGCCCCAGCAGATCGCCGACGAGCTCCGACGGCTGATCGTCTCGGGTGAGCTCTCCGAAGGGGAATCACTCGGCCGCGAGCCCGAGCTCGTCGCGCGTTTCGGAGTGTCGAGGCCGTCTCTGCGCGAGGCGCTCCGCATTCTCGAGGCGAAAGGCCTGGTGTCGGTGGTGCGGGGCAGGGGCGGCGGCGTCGTCGTGCACGAGCCCGACGAGCGGATGGCGGCCATCAACGCGGCGTTGCTGCTCCAGGCGCGCAATGTGTCGGTGGCCGACGTTCACGAGGCGCGGAGCCTGTTGGAGCTCGCCGCGGTTCGCGCCGTCGCGTCGCAGCGGTCGCGGCGTTCGGCCGTATCGGAGCTGCAGCGGCTGGTCCGCGATCAGATGGACGTGATCATGGATCCGGACGCGTTCGGTCCCGCCAACGCGCGATTCCACGAGCACGTCGTCACGCTCGCCGGCAATCGCACGCTGAGCATCTTCGCGGAGATGCTGAACGAGATCGTCTCGCGTGCGGTGACCGAGGTCAGCAAGACGGGGTCGGAGGGCGACTCCGTGGCGACGCGTCGCCGCGGCATCCGTTCTCAGCAGAAGCTCGTCTCGCTGATCGAAGCCGGAAAGGCGTCGGAGGCCGAGGCGCACTGGCGCACGCACATGGCGATCGTCGGGCGCGTCCTGCTCGGTCAGCGCGCCGCGACGGTCATCGATCTGCTCGACCACCACTAGCCCGAAGGCGCGCATTGGCGCGATTCTGGGTCCGTCATGCAACCCCTCATCATCGCCGTTGCACTCGCTTTCGCCGCTGTGTGTTCTGCCGCTTCCGCGAAAGAGGACGGCAAGTACCTCACGATTCTCGGCGATTGCGCTGGCTGTCACACCGACACGGACGGCCAGCTCTACGCCGGCGGCCGCGCACTGATCTCGCCCCTCGGCACCTTCTACACCTCGAACATCACACCCGATCGCGAGACCGGCATCGGCAATTGGACCGCGGACGATTTCTGGCAGGCACTTCATGACGGCCGCAGCAGGAATCGGGGCCATCTCTATCCCGCGATGCCGTATCCGCACTACACCATGTATTCGCGCGCCGATAGCGATGCGATGTTCGCCTATCTGCAAGGTCTTCCGCCGGTCTCGAACGTGCCGCCGAAGAACGAGATTCCCTTCCCCCTCAACATGCGATTCCTGATGGTCATCTGGAATGCGCTCTACCTCACAAAGGGTGAATACGTCCCGGATCCAGCGAAATCTGCCCAATGGAATCGAGGCGCCTACCTCGTAAAAGGTCCGGGCCATTGCGACGATTGCCATACGCCGAAGAACTTCCTCTATGCCAATCGCGAAAGTCTCGCGCTCTCGGGCAACCTCGTGGAGAACTGGTGGGCCTCCGATCTGACGGCCGACGATCGCGAAGGGCTCGGTGCCTGGAGTGCGCCCGACATCGTCGAGTACCTGAAGACCGGCCGTAACCGGCATCTCATGGCTGCCGGATCCATGGCAGTCATCGTCACAGCCTCGACGAGCCAGATGCGTGATGACGATCTCGCCGCCATTGCGGCGTATTTGAAAGATTTGTCGCCGGTGATCGAGCAGCAGGCGTTGCCCGAACCAGCTCCGTCAGCGATGAACGCGGGCCGCAAGCAGTTCCGCAAACACTGTCAGGACTGCCACAACTATGACGGCACCGGTGTTCCCCGCCGCTATCCGACGCTGGCAGGCGCTACAACCGTGCAGGCGCGGGATCCTACGACGATCATTCGCATCATCTTGGAGGGCATGGAGCCTCCTGCGATCAGCGCGCGTCCGGATGACGAACCGATGCCCGCATACGCAAAAAAAATGACGGACGACGAAATCGCCGACGTGACGACCTATATGCGCAATGCCTGGGGCAACCGTGCGTCAGCGGTTTCCGCGCAGCAGGTGCAGGACCTGCGCAAGAAGCTCGCCGCGCTCGCCGCAAAAGAGCCCTGAGCGCCATCCCGGAGCCGCGGGTCGTCGAAATCGGACGGTGGCGCCCCGGGAGGGAATCGAACCCCCGACCCCCTGCTTAGAAGGCAGATGCTCTATCCGACTGAGCTACCGGGGCACGCTGCAGAGGCTAGCAAGCTGTTTCTCGCGGTTTGACACCCCCGGGCCCCCTGGATAGCTTGGCCCGCTTCGCGGTGGGCGTAGCTCAGTTGGTTAGAGCGCCGGGTTGTGGTCCCGGAGGTCGGGGGTTCGAGTCCCCTCGCCCACCCCAACCGGCGCTCGAATCGCGTCACCCCGGTTAGTCCGCGCCTTGGATCTCTCCCTCCTACCGGCCGTCAACGCTTCGCTGAACGCGGTGGCGGCGCTGTTGCTCCTGCGGGGTCGGAGACTCGCACGCGCGAGACGCATCGATGCGCACCGGCGCACGATGCTGTGCGCGTTCGCGGTGTCGACGCTCTTCCTGGCGCTCTATCTGCTGCACAAGATGGCGCGCGGGTTCGAGAGCACGACCCTGCACGTCGGGGGGGCGGCCAAGGCCGCCTATCTACTGATGCTCGCGAGCCACGTCCTGCTCGCGATGACGGTGCCCGTGTTCGCCATCCAGCTGATCCGCCACGGCCTCGCGGGCCGGATCGAGCAGCACCGGCGGCTCGCGCGGATCGCGTGGCCGATCTGGATCTACGTGTCGCTGACGGGCGTGCTGATCTACCTCTTGCTCTACCAGTGGAATCCCGGCGCCTAGGTCTCCTCTGCTCGCGGCGCAAAGCACTAATCTGGCAGCGGAAAATCGCGCCGCTGCCCGCGAGAATCGGCCTTGAACGCGCTGACCCGATTGGCTACCCGTCCCGGCGTCGCAACCCCCTCCGGCGGCGCCCGATTCGGCTCTCGATGCGGGCTGGCTCCGGCGGTTCCGCCGGCGACGCCAGTCGAACCGCCACTCGTCACCTCGTCACGCAATGGGATGGACCGAATGAACGCGAGGACTCTGCGGCTCGAGGCATTCACGGTCTTCTTTCTCTCGCTCGCGCTCGCCGTTGCGCTGCCCGCGGCGCGGGCGTTCGCCCAGGACGTCGCGCGCGGCGAGGAGCTGTACCAGCTCTGCCAGCAGTGCCATTTGGAGAACGGCAGCGGCAATCCCGTGGCCCTCGCGCCTGCGATCGCCGGGATGCCCGCGTGGTTCGTGACGGGGCAGCTGCAGAAGTTCCGCAGCGGCGGACGCGGCACGCACTTCGACGACATCTCCGGGATGCGGATGCGGCCGATGTCGATGTGGCTGCGCAGCGACGAGGACGTCGCGAATGTCGCCGCCTACGTCGCATCGCTGCCGAAGGTGCACCCCGCGCCGACCTTGAAGGGTGGGGACGCCGCGGTCGGCAAGGAGAAGTATTCGCTCTGCGCGACCTGTCACGGCGTGAACGGCGAGGGCAATCAGGCGCTCAATGGATCACCGCTTGCAGGCACGAGCGACTGGTATCAGCTCACCTCGCTACAGAAGTTCAAGGCGGGCGTGCGCGGTGGTCCCAAGGACCCGACCGGCGCGTTGATGAGGGGCATGGCGACCAGCCAAATCCCCGACGAGCAGACGATGCTCGATCTGATCGCCTACATCAGCACACTCACCCCGACGAACTGAGGAGCGCGTCCCATGGGCAAAGCCTACGAACCCGATGAGCTCGCCACCCGGACCTTCGTGGTGAGCATCGCCGGCATCGCGGCCTTCATCGCCGTGGTGTTCTTCTTCGTCCTGTAAGGAGGCACACGGTGATCGAGCGCTACCTCATCCAGGCGTCCACCTACGCCAGCGACATCGACGGCCTGATCATCCTGATCGGATGGATCGTGGGCGTCTGGTTCCTGATCGCCGAGGGCGTGTTCTTCTATCTGATCTTCCGCTACCGCCATCGCGATGGGCGCAACGGCGAGTACATCACGGGTGAGGAGAAGCACCAGAAGCGCTGGATCACGATCCCGCACGCGCTGGTGCTCGTGTGCGACATCTTCATCATCGTCGGCGCCGTGCGCGTCTGGTACGACATCAAGCAGAACCTCCCGCCCGCGGACGCCACGGTGCGGATCGTCTCGCAGCAGTGGGCGTGGAGCTTCGTCCAGCCCGGCCCCGACGGGCAGCTCGACACGGCCGACGACATCAAGACGGTGGACGACCTGCACGTCGAGGTGGGCAAGACCTACCACTACCAGCTCGAGTCGCGCGACGTGCTGCACGACTTCTCGGTGCCGGTATTCCGGCTCAAGCAGGACGCGATTCCGGGCCGCGTGATCACGGGCTGGTGGAAGGCCACCAGGACCGGGTCGTACGACATCCAGTGCGCGGAGATCTGCGGCATCGGCCACGGGTTGATGGCCGGGCGGATTCACGTCGAGTCGCCCGAGGAGCACGCGGCCTGGATGCAGGCGAACGCGCCCGCGACTTCGCTGGCGGCTCGCTGAGCGCATTCCGGGAGAGGTGAAGCATGGCTGAGAAGATCGCCGGGGCTCACGGGCACGATCACGCGCACGACGAGCACGGGCACCACGTCGAGACGTTCTGGAGCAAGTACGTCTTCTCCACCGATCACAAGATGATCGCCATGCAGTACATGTTCACGGGCATGTTCATGGCGCTGATCGGCGGGTTCTTCGCCTACACGTTCAGCATGCAGATGGCGTTCCCGGGCGAGTCGGTGCCGATCTGGGGCGGCATCGTCACCCCGGCGCAGTACAACGCGCTGATCACCAACCACGGCGCGATCATGATCTTCTGGGTCGCGATGCCGGTGCTGATCGCGGCGTTCGGGAACTTCCTGATCCCGCTGATGATCGGCTGCGACGACATGGTGTTCCCGAAGATCAACCGGCTCAGCTACCAGATCTTCCTGCTCTCGCGTGCTCGTGCTGCTCGCTTCGTTCTTCGTCGAGAACGGCGGCTTCGGCGGGCGCCTGGACGGTCTATCCGCCGCTGTCGGCGAAGGCCGAGTACAGCCTGACGCCGCTCGGCTCGTCGCTCTTCGTCCTCGCGGTCGCGCTCGAGTTCGTCGCGTTCCTGCTCGGCGGCATCAACTTCGTCACCACCGCGATGAACTCGCGCGCGCCGGGCATGAAGCTCTACGACATCCCGATCGTGGTCTGGATGATCGTGATCGCGAGCATCCTGTTCATGGCCTCGGTCGGCCCGCTGATCGCGGGCGCGATCATGCTGTTCATGGACCAGAACCTCGGCACCG
The DNA here is from genome assembly GCA_963832165.1 of uncultured delta proteobacterium. Classification (GTDB taxonomy): domain Bacteria; phylum Myxococcota_A; class UBA9160; order UBA9160; family SMWR01; genus JAHEJV01. The sequence goes on from CAWHTE010000001.1 coordinate 556,237, forward strand.
CACTTCTTCGATCCCAACGCGCGGCGGCGACCCGATCCTCTGGCAGCACCTGTTCTGGTTCTTCGGGCACCCCGAGGTGTACGTGGTGCTGCTGCCCGCGATCGGCATCACGGCCGACGTGATGTGCGTGTTCGCGCGCAAGAAGCTGTTCGCGTACCGCACCGTGCTGTACACGACGTTCGCGACCGGCGTGCTCTCGCTTCACCGTGTGGGCGCACCACCAGTTCATCGCGGGCATCGACCCGCGCATGGCGCACATCTTCACGATCACGACGCTGTTGATCTCGATCCCGATCGCGGAGATGATGTTCGTGTTCATCGCCACGCTGTACGGCGGCGACATCCGCCTCACCACGCCGATGCTCTGGGCGCTCTCGTTCATCGCCGAGTTCCTGATCGGCGGCGTCACCGGCATCTTCCTGGGCGCGAGCGGCGCGGACATCTACTTCCACGACACCTACTTCGTGCTCGCCCACTTCCACTACACGTTCTTCCCGATCGCGATCATCGGTGTCTACGCGGGCGTGACGTTCTGGTACCCGAAGATGTTCGGGCGGATGATGAGCGACACGCTCGGGAAGATTCACTTCTGGGTCACGATCATCCCGTTCAACTGCATCTTCATCCCGCTGTTCTTCACTGGGCCTCGCCGGGCAGCACCGCCGCATCTACGACTTCCGCAACTTCCCGGAGCTCGCGCAGTACCAGCCCGTGCGCGTGTTCGCGACGGCGATGCTGATCATCATGCTGGTCTCCCAGCTCGATCTTCATCTTCAACTTCTTCTGGAGCCTGCGCCGCGGGAAGGAGGCTGGGCCGCAACCCCTGGAAGTCGAACACGCTCGAGTGGACGACCGAATCGCCGCCCGGCCACGGCAACTGGAAGACGCTGCCGACGGTGTACCGCGGCCCCTACGAGTACAGCGTGCCGGGTCGCAAGGAAGACTTCTGGCCCCAGAACGTTCCCAACTAGGCGCAGACGCCTTGGAGCGCGCATGAGACCCATCGCCAATACTCGCAGCGCCGCGGGGATGCCCACCGGACGGCTGGCCGTCTGGTGGGTGGTGGCGTCGGAGATCGTGATCTTCGGCGGGCTGCTCGCGTCGCTACATCATGCAGCGGCTCGCCCACCCCGAGTGGGCGAGCCAGGCGGCCGTCACGAACGTCTGGATCGGCGCGTTCAACACCTTCGTGCTGCTGACCTCGAGCCTCTCGGCGGTGCTCGCCCACCAGGCCGCCGAACACGGCGACGGCAAGAAGGCGGCGAAGCTCCTGTACTACACCTGCGGCGGCGCGGTCACCTTCATCCTCGTGAAGTGCGTTCGAGTGGTACTCCGAGATCTCGCACGGCTTCACGCTCCAGTCGAACACGTTCTGGTCGTTCTACTACACGGCCGCGGGCATCCACGCCCTGCACGTGATCGCGGGCGGGATCATCATGCTGATCATTGCCGCGGACGCCAAGAAGAACCTGGAGCTCCACCGCGTCGAGCTGATCGGGATCTACTGGCACTTCGTCGACATCGTCTGGATCTTCCTCTTCCCGCTGCTCTACATCGCCAAGTGAGAGAGCGTGCAGTCACCATGTCCGAACACGCCGCAAGCCGCTCACGAGCATCCGAACTACATCAAGATCTGGGGCATCCTGCTCGTGCTGCTCTGCGTCAGCGTCGCGGGCCCGTTCCTCGAGATCAAGGTCGTCACGCTGATCACGGCGTTCGGCATCGCGATCGTGAAGGCGTACATGGTCGCGAAGAACTTCATGCACCTGAACATCGAGCGGCAGTACGTCATCTACCTGATCATGACCATGCTCGTGTTCGTGCTGCTGTTCTTCGCGGGCACCGCCCCCGACGTGATGAAGTGGGACGGCGACAACTGGGTCAAGCCCAAGGTGGAGCAGGCTTCGTCGCACGCCGTCCACCACGAGTAGAGGCCGCCCCCCATTGGCCCGCTCGACCGCCTCCCTCCGCGTGATCACCGATCCGCGGCCCCCGCCGGCACTGCCGAGCGCGGTGCTCGGAATGCTGATCTTCGTCAGCACCGAGGTGATGCTGTTCGCGGGGCTGATCAGCGCGTTCCTGATCCTGCGCGCGAGCCCGGTCGGCGGCGTGTGGCCTCCGCCGGGCCAGCCGCGCCTCCCGCTCGAAGAGACCGCGATCAATACGCTCGCGCTGATCGCGAGCGGATTCATGCTCTGGCGCGCGCGCCGCGCGTTCGCCGAATCGCACGCGCGCGCGCAGCGCCCGCTCGCGATCGCGATGGCCCTCGGCGCGTTCTTCGTGCTGTTCCAGGGCTACGAGTGGGTGATGATGATCGGGCAGGGCCTCACCCTGCAGTCGAGCAATCACGGCAGCTTCTTCTACCTGATCGTGGGCCTGCACGCCGCGCACGCGGTGGCCGGGCTCACCATGCTCTCGTGGGCGTGGTGGCGGCTGCGCGGCGGATTCCTCGCCAGCAGCACCTTCGGCGCAGCGCAGGTGTTCTGGTTCTTCGTCGTCGGGCTCTGGCCGATCCTCTACGCTCTCGTCTACACGTGAGTCGATTCGCGCTCTCGATCGCTCTGCTCTGGTGCGCCGCGGCGCTGCCCGAGGCCGCAGCCGCGTGTTCGGTCTGCTACGCGGGAGCCGAAGAGAGCCGCAAGGCGTTCTTGTTCACCACCGTGCTGCTCTCCTTGTTGCCGATCGGCATGTTCGGGGCGCTCGGTTGGTGGGTCTGGCGATACGTGCGCGAGGTCGAAGCCGCCTCTGCGCAGCCGACGACTGCACCGATCCCGGGCGAGCGCACGAGCTCCACCTCGAGCTCCTGAACCCGCGTTCCAGACGGTTGAGCGCGGCCGCGTCCCTCGGGGAGACGGGTCGTTTCTATCTCTATCCATCTGTTCTGATTCAGAAAATCTCTCTACCAGAACCGTGGGTCCTGTGGGTCATTCAACCCGATCGGGTGCCCGGGGCTCTGCGGCGCTACCATGCGGACGCGCGCGCCGCAACGAGCCTGCGAAGTCATGAACCGGATCCGAGCCGCCCGACAAGCACTGGGGTGGACCCAGAACGATCTCGCCGACAAGGCCGCCGTGTCCGCGCGGACGATCCACGCCATCGAGAAGGGTCGGCCCTGTCGTCAGGCGACCAAGCGCAAGATCCTGCGCACGCTCGGCGTTCCGTGGGAGCTCCGCACCGAGTACTTCCCGGGCGTGCGCAAGGTTCGAGCGGTCGTGCATCGAGCACGAAGAGCGTGCGCTCGGCGTAGCGACTCGCGGTCCGCTCGGCGAGTCTCTTTGCCGTGCTGCTGCTCCCGAGCTCTTCGCTCCCGCTCCGCTGCGCCGCCTGGCTCGCGGCGCTCGTGTTCGCGGGCGCGGCGCACGGTGTCGTGATCGATTCGGGGAACGGGACCGGCAACACGACGGCGCCCGCCGACGACTTCGGGTTCGAGAACGTCGGCGTCACCGATACCGGGCTCAGCGGCGTCTATCTCGGCGACGGCTGGGTGCTCACCGCGAACCACGTCGGCGCGCGCCCGATCACACTTCTCGGTGTGACCTATCAGGTCGTGATCGGATCGGGCGTCCAGCTCGCGGATCCGAGCAATCCGACCAACCCGCCGCCCGATCTCTACGTCTATCGGATCAACGGCTATCCGCTGTTGCCCGCGATCGTTCTGTCGAGCGCTACGCCGGCGATCGGGGAAGTCGTCAGCTGCCTCGGCTACGGCTGGACGCGCGAGGCCACGCAGACCACCTGGAGCGCCACCTGGCAGGAATCGCCGCCGTCGCCGCTCGTGGTGTACCGCGGCTACAAGTCGATCTTCAATGCGACCCGGCGTTGGGGTACGAACGCCGTGACCGCGGTCGGCGGCGACGTGTTGGATACGCGCTCGATCGAGCTGAGCTTCGACCAATTCGGCGGCACCACGCACGAATCGCAGGCGGTGGTAGGCGACTCGGGCGGAGGCTGCTTCGCGAAGCGCGGTTCGACCTGGGAGCTCGTCGGCATGATGTTCGCGAACCTGACGTACGGAGACGGTCCCGGGCCTCAACCCGATCAGCCCCGCAACACCGCCGTGTTCGGGAACGCGGCGGTCCTCGCCGACATCGCGTACTACCGCCACGCAGATCGACGCGCTCACGCCGCGCGCCCGGGGCGATCCCCGCGCTGCCCGCGGCCGGCGCCGCCGCACTCGCGGCGCTGATCGCGCTCGCCGCGCGCAGCGAGCGCTGCGGCGCTGACGCCGCGCGCACGCGCCGGCTATCCTCGCCCGTCCTCGACGCGCCGGTAGCTCAGCTGGATAGAGCATCAGGCTTCGAACCTGAGGGTCGGGGGTTCGAGTCCCTCCCGGCGCGCCAGTCCACGCGAGCAACGAATCGTTCCGACCTTCGAGGGTCGGGGGTTGCTCAGCTCGGCTTCGCCTCGCTGGCGTCTCGGGCCGCTGCGCGGCCCGAGTGCGAGTCCCTCCCGGCGCGCACGCGAGCAACGAATCGTTCCGACCTTCGAGGGTCGGGGGTTGCTCAGCTCGGCTTCGCCTCGCTGGCGTCTCGGGCCGCTGCGCGGCCCGAGTGCGAGTCCCTCCCGGCGCGCCAGTCCACGCGAGCAACGAATCGTTCCGACCTTCGAGGGTCGGGGGTTGCTCAGCTCGGCTTCGCCTCGCTGGCGTCTCGGGCCGCTGCGCGGCCCGAGTGCGAGTCCCTCCCGGCGCGCACGCGAGCAACGAATCGTTCCGACCTTCGAGGGTCGGGGGTTGCTCAGCTCGGCTTCGCCTCGCTGGTGTCTCGGGCCGCTGCGCGGCCCGAGTGCGAGTCCCTCCCGGCGCGCCGGCGATTCCCGGTAGCCACCCCCGATTCTGGTCAGCCCAGAGCGATCAGTGGACCGAGAAATGCCAGCAGGTCATAGGGGGCTCGGCCCCACTCGCGCTCCCGCACGCCGGGTTCGGCCCTTCACGGATATGTGCTTCGTCCACGGCGCTGGCGACTTTCCGAGGCGGTAGCTGTCGAGCAGGTCGAGAGCGTCGCAGATGCCGGAGCGGTTGTTCGGGTTCACGCGGAGCGTGTTGTGGTCTGTTCGTTGGATCTCGTTTTGCGACATGGGACAGCACACGACGGCTCCGAGGTCCGGATGGCGACGGCGCAGCTTGCGCCATTGCGGATTGCGACGCGCTTCGAGCAGGCCGGAGTTGATCACGAGGATCGAAGCTCCGCCATTTTCCGCGCAGACTCGCTCGGCCTCCGCGGTGTCCGCGACGGAGCAGACACTGCGCCCAGTCTTCTCGAGCGCGCGCTCGACACAGTGCCGCTCATAGGACGATGCGCTCGCGATCAAAATCACCGGAACGCCAGAAACCATGACGCCCCTCCCCCCGGCCGATGCCCTGTTCCAGGCAAGGACCAATTAGTTAGTGTGACGAAGTAACTCGATCCACGGTATCCCCGGAACCCGGTAGTCGCGTTCCAGGATTAGGTAGGTCGGCCACACGATGGTCGCCGCAGCATCCGGAGAGCTGCCGGGAGCGCGCGCCACGCTCTACGACATCGTGCCGTCACGACAACTCTGCTTTCGCCGGTTCCGCGAGCTTCGCGTCGCCGATCGCCCGCGGCTGCGCGCCGCCTGAGCTCGCAGCTCGCGTCGGCTCCACGTTCGGGCATGCCCCAGCATGTTGATAGTGAACTACCCGGACGCGGGGATGACCGGTGGTCGTTCCCGAGCGCATGATAATCGAGGTCTCTCTCTCTCCTCTGGCGCCTCGCGATCCCGGTTGGGGATCTCATGCGATCGCCTAGCACGGTGGTTGGCGCAAAGAACCGACGCGGACTCCGAATCAGGCGGTACAGCTTCCCGCCGCGTAGCCCGCGTTCGAGGGCAGGGGAGCGGCCCGAACGTGGCCGCTCCCCTGCAACGCGTGGCGCGCTGCGCTCGGCCTCGAGCCGAATCCACTCTTCGGCACATATTCCTGCGAGAACGCGCAAGGGGGGTTTGACCCCTCCGACGCGTCAAAATTGGAATCCCACGCCTCCGAGGGCGTGATGAGTCGAGATGTCGGATTCGATCTCGATCGGGTCATCGTCGAACTTCGGCTCGTAGTAGGTGAACCGGTACTCCGCGAAGATCGAGAACGACGGAGTCAGGTGGACGCGGAGGCCGGCCCGAGTGTCGAGCCCGATGTCGTAGCTGGTGTCGTCGACTTCCTCTTCGCTCCCGTCGACCCGGACCGTGAACGCATCATGGACCCAGCTCACGAAGAGTCCTGGCCCCACACCGATGTAGGGCTGTACTCCGATCTGTGGATCCAATGGGATCACCAGGAGCTTGGTGCGCGCCATCAGCATCATGGAGATCGGGAACAGATCGACCTCGACGTCGTCGCGCGTTCGAATCTCCAGTCCACCGATCGTGTGGACCACCCCGGACGAAGGGCCGTTCAGTCGGAGATAGGAGAAGTCCGAAGCGAGCCCGAGCCATGGCAGGTCGGGGAACCAGAGGCCCCCGCGGATGCCGATTTCGGCCGAAGGATCGAAGTCGATGTCGTCGTGCAGCGATGATCCGCCGATCCTCGTCGCGAGCTCGCTGCTGCTCGTAAAGGAAGCGCCACCGTACACGTCGAGAAAGCCCTGGGCCTTCCCGCTTCCCGGAGCCGCCAACGACAGCGCGATCACTGCCCATGCGGCGAATGCCCGCCTGCCTCGATTCATCGATACCCCCACGGCCGGTCGCCGAGATGATCGTGCGCTTTTGCCTCGCCGGCACCGCCAAACCGAGCCACAATGCCGCGGTCGTGAAACGATCGCGGATCGCACTCGCTCTTGCGCTCTTGGTCGCGCTCGCGGTGTCCGGCGGCGCCCGCGCCGCGAACGTGGAAGGCGTAGCGCTCGATGACGCGATCGAGGTCGCCGGGGTCCCGCTGGTCCTGAACGGCGCGGGCCTGCGCTCGAAATTCTTGGTCTCGGGCTACGTGATCGGCCTCTACCTTCCCTCGCGCACCACGAGCGCCGAGGCCGTGCTCGATGGGCAGGTGCGGCGTCGCGTGCGCCTCGTGCTGAAGCGCGGCTTCGGCGCGGACATGATGTGGTCGTTCTTCGAGGACGGGATCCGCCGGAATGCCACGCCGGCCGAGCTCGCGTTGATGGAGAAGCGGCTCTGGGAGGTGGAGCGGGCGTTCCGCGAGATCGGCGAGGTTCATAAAGGCGATGTCGTCGACATCGACATGGCCGCAGACGGAAGCGGCGAGGTCCGCTATCGCGGTCAGCTGAAGGGGTCGTTCAGCGGCGCCGACCTCTCGCGCGTACTGCTCAAGATCTGGCTCGGCGAGAATCCGGTGCAGAGCGATCTCAAAGAAGCGCTGCTGCGCGGACGCTGACGAGCGCCGCGAACCGCTACGTCGGCGACGACGTCTGCTGCGGTTGCTCGCCGTCCTGCACTTCGGGATCGGGCTCGGCGGCGACGCTGGCTCGTCGGCGCACCAGCTTCAGGCGCGGCGCGCGTCTCGCAGGCGGAATCGCGGTCTTCTCCCACGGCCTGCGGTCGATCCCGCGCATGGTGCTCACGAGCTGTTCGAGGCTGCTCATGCCGAGCGCGCCATACGAGGCGCCGAGTTCGCGCATGCGCGGCGCGGCTGCGAGCAGCAGCCGCACGTATCCGCGGCGCAGCAGCCGCGAGAAGCCCGCTTCGACACGGAAGCCGATGTGCACGTCGCGGTCTTCGCTCATGATGAGCGCGAACAGCTCGGCGGCAAAATCACCGGCGAGATGACCGGGCACCGCGGCGAGTCGATCGATCGCGGCGAGCGAGAAGCGGAACACGAAGTCGGGGTCTTCTGCGGCGCCGGGCAGCAGCAGCGTGTCGTCTCCGCGCCGCTCGAGGTGCCACGCCTCATCGGGGCGGTGGCGGAAGTACACCGTGCTCGTCACGGCGGGATCGAGCTTGCGCGCGGCGTCCTGCCACGCGGGGTGTGTCGCGAAGAGTCCCGCGAGCCGTTCGATCCAGGGGTCGTGAGAGTGCATGGGCTCCGCCGGGACACATCGTGTGCACGCGGCGTACCCACATTAAGGGCCCCGCCGGGGTTGCGCGAGCAATTTCAAGGGAAATCAATAAATGGCGCTGGTAGTTAGGGAGTCGAACAGGATTCACTCCACAGGTGTCAACCCGTGCAACTCGGCGCGCGTGCTACTTCATCGACACGCCCACCACCGGAGGCAAATTGCCCGATGACCCAGCGCGACTACGACCCCGCGTTCCAGAAGCTCTTGCCGCTGCTTCCGACCACGCAGGACCTCTCGACCGTCGAGAAGGTGCGCGAGATGCGCAACGCGCCCGAGCGCATGGCGATGTTCCAGATGCCTCCGGATCGCGACGACGTGATCAAGGAGGATCACCGGATCGCGGGCCCTGCGAACGCCCCCGACGTCGACGTGCGCGTCTATCGGCCGAAAGCTCCCGCGAGCGAGCCGCGGCCGGCCGTGTTCGAGATCCACGGCGGCGGCTTCCTGATGGGCAACATCGCGATGATGGACCCGTGGTGCCAACGCGTCGCCGCGGAGATCGATGCGGTGGTCGTCTCGGTCGAGTACCGGCTCGCGCCCGAGCATCCGTTTCCGGCCGGTGTCGAGGATTGTTATGCAGCGCTCGTATGGACCGCGACCGAGGCGAAGAAGCTCGGGATCGATCCGGAGCGGATCGCGGTGGCAGGGCAGAGCGCGGGCGGCGGACTCGCCGCAGCCACCGCGCTGCTCGCGCGCGACCGCGGTGGGCCGAAGCTGTGCTTCCAGCTGCTCGAGATTCCCGAGCTCGACGACCGGCTCGACACGCCTTCGATGCTCGCATTCACCGACACGCCGCTGTGGAACCGGCCCAACGCGGTGTGGAGCTGGAAGCACTACCTCGGGCCCGACCACCAGGGGGACGTGTCGCCCTATGCGGCGCCCGCGCGCGCCGAGAATCTCGCAGGGCTGCCGCCCGCCTACATCTCGACGATGGAGTTCGACCCGCTGCGCGACGAGGGCATCCTGTACGGGTTGCGCCTGCTCCAGGCCGGCGTGTCGGTCGAGCTGCACTCGTACCCGGGCACGTTCCACGGGTCGGCGCTGCTGCCGGCGGCCGAGGTGTCGCGGCGCAACATGGACGAGGTGTTCGGCGTGCTCGCGCGGCGGCTGCGGCGGTAGGGCGGATTAGCTCGCGTGCGCCACCGCGCCAAGCGCGGACCATCGACCGAGCGTAATTCGCCATCCAGCCGGCGCGTTTCGCCGAAGTGGCGGATTACGCCCTTCGGGCTAATCCGCCCTACAAGAAGCGACGAGCGCCTTGCGGTGAGCGATGCGCTCGCGGGATGCCGAGAGTCGGGTGGCGAGCTCGGGATCGGCGAGCTCATCGCGTCGCACCTGCTCGGCCGCCCGGAAGCACTCCTGTTCCTGCTGCAGAAGGTTGTTCCCGATGCACAGGAGATCCACGCCGGCGCGCAGCGCGCGCAGCGATGCCGCTTCGGTCGTGCAGATCGCCTGAAGGCCCTTCATCTGGAGATCGTCGGTGAGCAGCAGCGCCTCGGGCAGCGCCGCGCGCAGCTTTGCGATCGCCGGCACGGACACAGAGACGGGCCACCGCTCGTCCCAGTTCCGCTCGATTCCGTGTGAGAGCAAGATCGCGGAGCCGAACATCCGGTCGCACAGCTCCACGAAGACCCGGAGCTGCGCATCCGAGACCGTGCCGGTGATGTCGGTGAGCGCGAGGTGCGAATCGGTCGCGGCGCCGCCGAGGCCGGGATAGTGCTTGAGGCACAGGCCGAGCCCGACCGACTCCGCCACCTCGCCCTGGAGGAGCGCGCAGCGCTCGACCTCCGACGCGTCTGCCGAGAACGATCGCTCGATCGCGCCGATGTTCGGGTTGCTCGGGTTCGTGTTCAGGTCGACGACGGGCGCGAGGTTGTAGTCGATTCCGAGCCGCTTCATCTCCGAGAAACTCTCGGTCGTGAGGCGTCTCGCCTCTTCGGGGGGCAGCTTCGAGAAGTCCGCCGCACTCGGCAGCTCGCGGAAGCCCGCCGCCGGCTTGAGCCGCCGCACCTTCCCACCTTCCTGATCGATGAAGACGAGTGGATGCGAGGGGAGGGCGTGAGTCTCCGCGCACAGCGCGCGCACCTGATCCGGACTCTCGATGTTGCGCGCCCCGCCGCGTGCAATGTCGCGGTCGAACAGGATCAGACCGCCGAGCCCGAACTCCCGCTCGAACTCGCGGACCCAATCCGGGAGCGTGAACCCGTGGAAGCCGAGGACGAAGTGCTCTCCGACGCGATGGCTCACAGGCTCTCGAACGGCACCACCTCGGCGCGCGGCGTTTCGATCTCGCCCTGGGGCAGCATGAAGCGCCAGAATACGAGGCCGAACTGACGCTCTTCGGTGTCGAGCCAATTGGGCAGACCCGGATCGCGGTGGGCGAGGATCATCCGGAAGCTGCCGTCCTTCTCGAGCACCGTCTGAGCGCGATTGCGCGAGGCGGACCGGTTCGCGAAGTCGTAGGTCTGCATGTGCCGGTTCCACAGCGACACGTTCGCGAAGCGGCATTCCGGCCAGCGCCCCGTCATCACGAGTGCGTCGTCCGGGCCGACCAGGTAGGGCGCCATCGAGTAGGCGGCGTCGAACGCGGCGAGCCCGAACGCGCCCGGCGTCACGGGCTTGGGGAACTGGTTCGGCACGATCGAGACGAACGGCGGCTGCTCGCGCTGCCCCATCGGCGGCTGGTTCAGCGTGCGGCTGCGCACGAACGTGGCCACGCGCCGGATCCCGCGCGCCACCGAAGCGTCGCTGGGCGCGGGCGGCACCGGCACGCGTCCCTCCACGTCGATCTGGAGCGCGGGGTTGCGCGTGGGATCCGCGGCCGCGGAGCGCTCGTTCTCGTAGTAGTGGCGCGTGGTGATGCGCGAGGCGCCGGGCTCGAGTGGGAGCCAGTTGCGGACCGCGGGCTTTCCGCCGAAGCGGAGCTCGAAGCGGCCGTCGCCGTCGACGTCGAACTGCGTGTCGTTGAGCACGCCGCCCGTGCGTGAGGCCATGTCGCCGTTTGCGGTGTCGCACTCGATCGTGAACGAGACGTAGACCGCGCCGTCCATGCGGCCGCGCACGCAGTAGCTGTACTCGGGGCTCACCGGGGCGTCGTAGTAGATCGCGTCGGCGTTGTCGCCCGTGATCTTGCGCGTTGCGGACACGATGCGCTGAAACCGCGGCCGCGTGGCATCGGTCTCGAGGAACGTGATCAGACCGCCCTCGAGCATGTGCAGGAGCGCACGGTGCGCGTTGGCGACGTCGGATTCGCTCTGGAGGTTCCACTCCGGGCCTGCCCAGCGCTCGTCGATCTCGGACAGCAAGTCGATCAGTTCGCGCAGCGCCTTGCGGCTCTCGGTCTGGATCGGGCTCATCGGGGTGCTCCTTCGGCGTGGCTACGGTGTCCCGGTCAGGCGGGAGTTGCGAAGTAGAACTCCTCGCGGACCACCTTGCCGTCGCGCACCGTGTACACGGCGATCTCTTCCATCGCGTGCCGCTGGCCCGTCGCCTTCTCGACGATCTGGATGACGAACTTCACCGCGAAGCCGGTCGCGCCCACCCACGGTCCCTCGATCTTCGAATCGACGACTTCGTTGTCGGCCTCCCAGGCGCGGTACTTCGCGAGCACGTTCTTCTTGCCCTTCCACGCCATCGAAGCGCCGAGGCCTTCCACCGACTCGATGCTCTGGCCGAGCCAGCGCTCTTCCACCTCCGCGTACTTCCCGGCGCGCAGCAGCTCGGTGACCTGCTTCGCGACCTCGAGCGGAGCGGGGCCCTTCCCGGTCTTCACGGGCTTGGGGCCCGCGCTCGCGGCGGGCTTGCGCGTGCGCGTCGTGCGCCCCCGGGCCTTCGCACGTGTCTTCGCGCTCTTCTTCGCCTTCTTCGAAGCCATGCGGATCCTCCTGCTCGGGCGCTTTCCGTTGGTACCACGCCCCGGCGCAGCGCGGTACTGGCTATCGTCGGCGCGCAATGGACATCGCCGCCCATCTCTCGCTCGGATGGCAGGTCGCCGCGGCCGCGGGCCGGATCGGCTCGGATCGCGTCGGCGCGTCGTTCGGCCGCGCGCTGCCCGCGACGCCCGAGGAGATCGCACGGCCCGGCGTGATCGAAAAGATCCTGCGCACGGGCGCGCCCGAAGGGCGCGAGCCGCTCCCGCCCGTCGCGCGCGTGCGCCTGCCCGGAGTAGAGTTCGAGAGCAGCAACTGCCGAAACTTTCTCGTCGATCTCGAGTTCGACGAGGAGTCCGCTCGGCCCGGGCTGCCCGCGACCGCGTACGTGAAGCTGCCGTGCCGCGCGCTCGCAACGCGAGTATTCGCGAACGCCCTCGGCTTCTGGGCACTCGAGTGCACGTTCTGCCGCACCCTCGCGCACCGCGTACCGATCCGTGTGCCGCGCGTCTACGCGGTCGTGCAGCGCGGCTCGCGCTTCGTGCTCGTACTCGAAGACCTGTCGGCGCTGCCGGGCGTGCGGCTGTTCCTGAACCGCGACATGGCGGCGGGCACCACGCCCGAGCGCGCGGCGCGCGCTCTCTCGACGCTCGCAGAGCTGCACGCGGGATTCTGGGAGTGGGACGCAGCGCGGCGGGAGACGCTGCTCCCGATGGCGCTGCACCCATTTCTGCCGCGGCGTCGCCGCGCGGTGTCGCGCGCGTTGCTCGCGGCCGCGATCGGGCCGTGCCGTTCTCGCGCTCCGGACGTGTTCACGCCGCAGCTCGCCGCGCTATGCCAACGCGCGCTCGCGCGCTGGGATGATCTGATCGCCTACTGGTACGCGGGACCGCTCACGCTCGTCCACGGCGACAGCCACCTCGGAAACCTGTTCGAGATGGATGGGCCCGAAGGTCCGCAGATGGGCATGATCGATTTCCAGGCGGTGCATTGGTCGAAGGGCCTGCGTGACGTCCAGTACCACCTGATCCACTCGCTCGCGCCCGATGTGCTCGCGCAACACGAGTCGAGCCTGATCGATCACTACGCGGCAGAGCTCGCGCGGCGCGGGATCGCCCTCGACCGCGAGCTCGCGCGCGAGCAGTACCGCGCATTCTCGTTCCAGACGCTGATGACGGACGCGGTGTCGTTCGCGGGCGGATTGACCGAGCGCGAGGCCGTGGTGAGGACCGTGCTCGGGCGCTCCGCGGCGGCCGTCGAGCGGCTGGGCTTCGCGGGCTGGCTCGACGCGCTGCCCGCATAGTGCCGCGCGCGGCCTAACCCGGTGATACCCAGCTCCGCTTCCCCGCCAGCCAGCGCAGGAAGAAGTACTCGTTGATCGGGCGGTCGTCCTCGAGCGCCGGGGTGTCGGGGAGGCGCTCCGCGAGCTTCGCGGGGAGGAGCTCCTGCCCGAGCACCGTTTGGAAGCTCTGCACCGCCCCGAACTGCGGATGCCACTCGATTAGATCCGCCGTGGCGCCGGGCGGCAGTCGGCTCGCGAGCGCCGCGGCGTCGAGGTCCGCGATCGGCTCCATGCTCGCGAGGTAGTGGAGGCCCCAGCCCCGGATCGAGACGAACGCCCGCACGTGCGGGAACGACTCCTGGAGCGCCCTCGTGACGGAGGCGAGGATCGCGAGGTCGTCTCCGGACGGGAACCACTGCTGCACGATGCCCCCGGTCGCCAGGCGCCGCTTGATCAGCCCGTAGAATTCCCGCGAGTAGAGCAGGCTCGACCCCGCGGCCTCCACGGGCGGAGGCGGGTCGATCGTCACCGCGTCGTACTGCTCGACGCTGCGCTCGAGGAAGCGCCGGCCATCGTCCACGAGCACGCGCGCGCCCGGCGCGGAGAGCACGCGCTGCGCGTCCGCGTGGAAGTACGGGAACAGCGCCGGAACGCTCGGGATCAGCTCGATCGCGTCCGTCGGCACGCCCCACGACACCGACGAGCGGAAGCTCGTGCCCATCCCGAAGCAGATCACGAGCACGCGGCGCGGCGGATGCTCGAGGTGCGCGAGCGGCAGGTGCACCATCATCTTCGCGATCGTGTCGATGCGCGTCACTCCGATGCCGTTCACGATCAGGTCCAGGTTGCCGTTGGGGTCGCGCACCGCGATCACGGTCGCCGCGTGATCGCGGCGCACTTCGCGCTCCGGATAGATCGTCTCGAAGTCCACGGTCGACACGGCGATCAGAGCGGCGAGCGCACCTGCGGGGAGCAGGGCGGCGCGTGGCCCGCCCGAACCGCGCAGTGACAGCGCGGCGGCAATCGCGGCCAGCGGGACGCCGAGCGCGAGCAGCGATCCGCGCTCCCCGAGCCACGGAAGCAGCACGAACGACGCGAGCAGCGGCCCGAGCACGCAGCCGACGATGTTCACGGCGTAGACGCCGCCCGCGCGCCGCGGATCGCCGCCCGACCAGCGGTCGACGAGCATCGGCGTCAGGAAGCCGACGGCCGCACAGAACGGGGCGATCCCGGGGACCACCCGAGCGAGCCCCAGCGCGAAGGTGTGCTCGCCCGCGAGCCGCGGGTCGGCGAAGACCAGCGGGAACAGCGCGAGCGCGAACGCGGCGATCCAGAGCGGCGCCAGCAGCGAGGACGAGCCCGGTGCGGGCTGCGATCGCGCCCACCGGCGATAGGCGATCGCGCCGAGAAACGTCGCGCCGAGATAGATCGCGAGGATCGACGCGAACGCATACACCACGGTGCCCAGGAACGGCGCGAACTGCCGGACCCACACCACCTCCATCGCCATGCTGAGCAGGCCCGTCGCGAACAGGAGCCACGGCGCCGCGGCGCGGCCGCGGATCGGGAACGCGTCGGCGGCAGCGGCGGACGGCGTGTGTGCGTGCGCAGCGCCCGCGGATGCGAACGCGCTCGACGCCAGTGCGCCCACGGCCACCAGCCCGTTGAGGGCGGCGAGCGCGCGCCCGGTCCCGCGAAATCCGAGCAGCTCGATCAACACGAACGCGGACGTGAGCGCCCCGAGCGTCGCCCCGAGCACGTTGGCGCCGTACAAGAAGCTGAACGAGCGATCGGAGGACCCGGGCCTCGCGCGGCGCAGCGCCGCGATGCCGAGCGGGAAGGTCGCACCCATCGCGGTGCAGAACGGTAAGAGCGTCAGCGCGATCCACGCGCCCGCGGCGAGATGATGCGCTCCCGACGCCCATGCGACCTCGTCCCCGAGCCGGGCCAGCAGCTGCTGGCCGTACCGGAGCTCGTAGGGCACGACCCACCCCGCGATTCCGATGCACGCCTCGCTGAGCGCGTAGGCGCGCAGCGCCGCTCCGGCGCTGCGGGTCTCGAGCGCACGGGCGATCGCGCCGCCGAGCCAGCTGCCGAGCGCCAGCCCGCCCATGAACGCCGAGAGCACGATCGAGACCAGCGGCGTCGTCACGCCGAAGCCGGCCATCGCCAGGCGCAGCCACACCACCTCGTAGGCCAGGCTGCAGAAGCCAGACACGAGGAAGAACGCGAACATCCGGCGCGCCATCCGCGAAGCGCTCTCGAAGGTGCTAGTCGATCCTTCCGAGGATCATCGCGCTGGTCGGCACGCCGACGCCCGACGTGACGAGCACGTGGTTCACGTCCTTCTCGGGCTGGTTCACCGACTCGCCGCGCACGAGCCGCACACCTTCGTTCACCCCGTTCATGCCGTGGATGTACGCCTCGGAGAGCTGCCCGCCGTTGGTGTTGGTGGGAAGCCGCCCGCCGCGCGCGATGCCGCCCGCGGCAGCGAACTCCTGCGCCTCGCCGGGCTTGCAGAAGCCGAACGACTCGAGCTGCCACAGCACGATCGCGGTGAACGCGTCGTAGATGATCGCCGCATCGACATCGTCGGGAGACAGACCCGAGATCTCCCAGCACTGGCGCGCGACCACGTCCATCTCCGGGATCGCGCCGATGTCGTCGCGGTAGAAGCTCGTCATCGCTTCCTGGTCCTGGCCCGAGCCCTGCGCGACGCCGCGGATCAGCGCGGGCTTCTGCCGCAAGTCCTTCGCGCGCTCGGGCGTGGTGACGATGCAGCACGCGGCGCCGTCGCTCTCCTGACAGCAGTCGTAGAGCCGGAACGGCTCCACGATCCACTTCGAGGCCAGGTACTCCTCCATCGAGAGGGGGCGCTGGTAGAAGAACGCGCGCGGGTTGGTGACCGCGAAGTCGCGGATCGAGATCGCAACATGGCCGAGCTGCTCGGCGGTGGTGCCGAACTTGTGGGCGTAGCGGCGCTGGAACATCGCCACCCACGACGCGGGTGTGAGCAGCCCGGACGGCATGTACCAGCTGTAGTGGATCGTGTCGCTCGTGATCAGGTCGCCCGACACGCCCATGCTGAAGCGGTGCCCCGAGCGTCCGTTGAGCGTGCGGTAGCAGACCACGTAGTTCGCAGCGCCCGTTGCCACCGCCATCGCGGCCTGGTGCAGCGTGGCCGTCGCGGCGCCGCCGCCGTGGTGCGCCTTGCTGATGAAGCGCAGCTCGCCGATGCCGAGCGCGCGCGCGAGCTCGATCTCGTCGGTGCTGTCCATCGTGAACGAAGACATGCCGTCGATCTCTTTCGGATCGACGCCGCAGTCCTGGATCGCGGCGCGCAGCGCTTCGCAGCCGAGCTGCAGCTCGGAGCGCTTCGAATTCTTGGAGTACTCCGTCTCGCCGATTCCGACGATCGCGGCCTCGTCTTTCAACGTGGTAGGCATCAGCGGCTCCCCTTCGGCAACTCGACGACGACGGTGCCGGTGACGTGGTTGCCCCAGCTGTTGGCTCCCTTGACCTCCACTTCGGCGGTGCTCGCGGCCGCGTCGAGCGACTTCACGGTGCCGCGCAGCTTCATCGTGTCACCGGGCATGTTCGGGGTGCCGAGGCGGATCGCGACGCGCGTGATGCGCGCGTCGGGTCCGGCCCAGTCGGTCACGAAGCGCCCGACGAGGCCGTTCGTGGTCAGGATGTTCATGAACACGTCGTCGACGCCCGAGCTCTGCGCGGCGGCCTTGTCGTGGTGCACGGGCGTGAAGTCGCGCGAGGCGAGCGCCGTGGAGATGATCAGGCTCGTCGTGAGCGGGATGTCGAGCCCGGGCAGCTCCTGCCCGACCTTCAACTGTTCGAAGCGAACGCTCTGCATGGCTCCTCTCACCGCACTCGCCGGAACACCGGCAGCTTGTAGCCCGGCTCGACCTCCTCGATCGAGCACTCGACGGACATGTCGACGTGGATCTCGCCCAGCGGGCAGTCGACGATGTTCGCGACGATGCGCGTGCCCTCCTCGAGGTCGATCACCGCGATCGCGAGCGGCAGCTCGTAGCCCGGGATCGGGGGATGGTGCAGCACCACCCAGCTGTTCACGGTGCCCTGGCCGCTCGACAGCACGCTCGTCCACTCCGTGGAGTGGCACGCGTGGCACATCGGGCGCGGCGGGTGGCGCAGCACGCCGCACTGTTTGCACTTCTGGATCAGCAGATGGCCCCGGTCGACGCCCTCCCACCACCAGCCGTTGTCGAACGAGCGCGGCGCGCGGATCCGGCCGGGCTTCTTCGGCGCGGCCCGCTTCCGCCGCCGCGGGCCGCGGCTGCTGCGGCCGGCTTGAACTTGAGCACGCGGAACACCATCGAGCCGACTTCTTCGCCGTCCTGGTCGGTGAAGCGGGTCACCGTCTCGATGAAATAGCCCGTGCCGAGCGCCGTGGTCTTCTGCTCCGAGATCGACTCGATCGTCGCGTGCGCGGTGATCTGGTCCCCGGGCACGAGATAGCGCGTGTACTCCTGGCGGCAGTCGGTCGCGACCACGCCCGTGTAGCCCTCGTCGTTGAAGATCTTGTGCAGCTCCTGCTGCTTGTCGCGCGGGGCGTCGTAGCCCGCCGACATCGGATACCCCGCCATCGTCCACGCCTGCATCATCGTGGGCGGCGCGACGAGCTTGCCGTGGCGCGACGTCTTCGCGGCTCCGGGGTCGACGTAGATCGGGTTCGCGTCGCCCATCGTCTCGCACCAGTGGCGGATCATCGGCTCGTTCACCGCGTCGAGACCCGCTTCGGGCGGACCGAACGACTGGCCGACGAAGTCGCGGATCCGCTTCTCGAGCTCTTCCTGGGTCATGCCTGCTCCTGCGCCCACGGGGAGTCCTACTCTATCGCGGCCTGCGCGAGGAGGTCGAGATCAGCGCGCGGAAGGGCGACGCCCCCTCGGCTGCGGCAGCCGATGGGCGAACAGGTCCCCGCGCAGTGAAGTGTCGAGCAGGTCTATCGGCGCGTCAGTGCCGGCGGAGGCTCGTCCTGGACAACGAGGTTCTCGACGGCTTCGCGCACGAGATCGAGCGTGATCTGCGGCGGAATTCCCGAGAAGTGGCAGCGCTCGATCACGTGGTCGACCACGAACTTCGGGTGGGCCGATGAGATCGGGACTCCCGTCTTCGGATAGAACTCGTCGAGCAGATACGAGACCACATCGGCCGGCAGCGCTAGCCCCTGATCCTCGCTGATCTGGCGCAGGATCTCCGTGTACTCCGCCGCCGTCGGCACCGGCACGTGGAACTTGTAGGGAATGCGGCGCATGCCCGCGGCGTCGATCAGGTTCTGCGGCGGCGTGTTGGTCGAGAACACCACCAGCTGGTCGAACGGCATCTCGATCTTCTTGCCGGTGTGCAGCGTGAGGAAGTCGATCCGGCGCTCGAGCGGCATGATCCAGCGGTTGATCAGATCGAGCGGCGACACGCGCTGGCGGCCGAGGTCGTCGGCGATGAACACGCCACCGGTCGCCTTCAGGTGCGCGGGCGCCTCGTAGAATTTCGAGATCGGATCGAAGCAGAGGTCGAGCATCTCGATCGTGAGCTCGCCGCCCGTCACGACGACGGGCCGACGGCAGCACAGCCAGCGCGGGTCGAGCGCTCGTCCGCGCCGCGAGTCGGCGGCGGTGTCGAGCGTGTGCACGCTCTGATCGAAGAACCGGATGATCTGACCATCGGCTTCGATGCAGTAGGGCAGGTAGATCGACTGGTCGAACGCGGCGCCGATCGCCATCGCGATCGAGGTCTTGCCATTGCCGGGCGCGCCGTAGAGCAGGACCGCCTTCGCGGAGTTGGCAGCGGGGCCGAGTCGCTCGATCGTGCCCTCGGGCAGCACCAGATGTCCGAGCGCGAGCGCCATCGCCGGGGGCGTGATCTGGTCGTGCGTGATCGACTGCGCGGCGACCTGTTTGCGATAGGCGTCGATCGGCACCGGCGCGGGCCCGACGTACTGGCACTGCGACAGCGCCTCGACCGCCCAATCGCGGCCGACGCCGGTCAGGGCGTAGCGGTACACCGAGCGCTTCGCGTCGGCGAGCCCGAGCACCTCGAGCAGGCGCTTCTCCTTGGCCGACTCGAGCACCTCGTGCACCACGGGCTCGGGCAGCTTGATGTACTCGGCGATCGCCGCGGCGGTCTCGAGGTTGGTCACGTAGACCGCCTTGAGCACGAAGCGCAGCAGGAACTGCGGCTCGAGGCCGCTCTCGTGGACGGTGTCCGGTGCGAGCGGGCGCGGGACCGAGGCCTCGGTCTCGGGGGCCGTGTCGATCGCGCTGCGGTTCATGGTCGTCCTCCGGTCTCGCGGGATGCGTATATTAGGGCGGCAATACGGCGCCCCTGCATGAGAACCTTTGAGTGGTGAGAAACTCGATGCCGGTAACACTCCCGGGAACTCCCGAAGAGATCACGTCGGGCTGGCTCTCGGCGACCCTTGGGGCGATCCACCCGGGTGCGCGTGCCGAGGCAGTGGAGATCGTGGGCGCGCACAGTGGCACGACGGGCCGCGCGATGCTGCGCGTCACGTGGGCTCCCGGCCCGGACCTGCCCGAGCGCGTGTTCGTGAAGCTGCCGCCGAGCGACGCCACCCAGCGCCTCATGGTCGATGCGACCGACATGGGGCGCCGCGAGGCGCATTTCTACGCGGACCTCGCGCGCGAGGTGCCCGTGCGCGTACCCGGTGCGCTGTGGTCGGGGTGGGGCGACGACCCGTCGCAGTACCTGATGCTGCTCGAAGATCTCGCCGCGACGGGGTGCGACTTCCCGCTCTCGAGCGATCCCGCGATCCTCGACTTCGCGCGCGCGCTCGTCGAGGAGCTCGCGCGGCTGCATGGACACTTCGCCGACTGGTCCCGGTTCGCGTCCGCCTTTCCCTGGGTCCAGGGCACGATGCGAAACGAGTGGGGACGCATGCTCGTGCAGGCCGGCCTCGACGCATTTCGCGACTCCTCGCCGCCCGAGTTCGCGGCGATCAGCGAGCTCTACGTGGCGCACATGGAGGGCTTCAACGACTGGATGGATCGCGGCTCGCACACGCTGATCCACTACGACTGCCACCTCGGCAATCTGTTCCGCGAGAAATCGCGCCCGGGTTTCCTCGACTGGGCGTGCGTCGCGCATGCTCCGGGCATGCGCGACGTGGCCTACTTCCTCAGCAACTCGCTACCCACGGAGCTGCGCCGGAAGGAGGAGCGCGACCTCCTCCAGCGCTATCGCGCCGGCCTCGCCGAGGCCGGGATCGCGCTGCCCCCGTTCGACGAGACCTGGCACGACTATCGCCGCTTCGCGCTCACGTCGTGGGTCGCCGCCACCACCACGGCTGCAGCGGGGAGCCGGATGCAACCGATCGAGATCGGACTGCGCGCGATGGAGCGCACCAACGCCGCCGTGCGCGACCTCGATTCGCTCGCGCTGATGCGCGAGGCACTCGCCTAGCGCTTCTTGCGGCGCGCCGGGCTGTTCTTCTTGCGCGTCTTCGCGCGCGCGGGGGCCTTCTTTCGCGAAGGCTTGCGCGACGGAGGCGGGCCCATCGGCACCACCTGCCGCACTTCGACCGTGCCCACGCGCGTGTGCGGGCAGCGCTTGGCGATCTCGATCGCCTCCGCGCGATTCCTGCAGTCGACCAGGAAATAGCCGCTGATCACCACGCGCGACGGGAACGGTCCATCGAGCACCGAGTCGCCGGTCACTCGAGCGCCGTGGGCCTCCGGCTGCAGCGGTGTGCCTCCGCGCAGCTTCCCGTTGCCTGCGAGTTCACCCGCAAATCGGCCCATCGCCCGGTAGATGCTCCGATCCTCGGGAGCCTCCCGGTCCGCGAGCATGATCAGCATGAACTCCATCGCACACTCCTTGCTCTCGAGTGAGGCTGCGCACCACTCGGCGCGCGGCGTTCGGGTAGCATGATACGCTGTTTGGGCTGCGGCCTATCGCGCCTACACGCGGCTCGACGCGACCCCGAGGAGCCGGCACGTTCATGATGGAAGCGGTGCAGAGCACGCGCTGCTGATCCACAGTCCGGCGCGGGACTGGAGCCACCCCTCGCGCGAACCGCCGGGCCCGCCGCCGTTCTCGGTGGATACCGCCGGCCCGAGCCGAGCAGATCGAGCTCGAGCTGGACGCGGGCGCGAGCCCGCGCTGATCCTCGTTTCCGAGAGCTACCACCCGTGGTGGCGCGCGAGGATCGACGGTGTACCGGCTACGGTGGTGCGGGCCCATTACTTTGAGGCGGTGCCGTGCCGGAAGGTGCGCACCGCGTGAGCTCCGTTTCGAGCCGCCGACCTGGCTCGCCGCGGTCGACGGCATCAGTCAGCTGGCGCTGGTGGCACTGCTGGGGAGTGATTGTGTGGGGGGAGAGTGGTGAAGAGGAGCGAGCTCCATGAAGACCCTGGCGCTGATCGCGCGGCGGCCCGACATCACGCGCGAAGAGTTCCGCGACCACTACGAGGAGGTCCATGCGCCGCTCGCGGTGCGCACGCTGCTCGAGGGCACGACGCGCTATGTGCGCCACCACGTGCGCGAGGAGCTGTTCGGCTCGCCCGTGTTCGACGTGGTGACGGCGTTCTGGTATCGCGACGCCGCAGCGGCCGTCGAGGTCATGCGCCGTACCGAGACGCCGGCCGGCGAGGCGATCCGGCGCGACGAGCTCACGTTCATGAACAAGCCCGCGAACACGTTCTTCGCGGTGACGGAGCAGGTCGTGCGCGGCGCCGAGCAGCGCGCGGCCGCGCTCTCGCTGATCGCGCTCGTACGCCGGCCGCAGGGCGAAGACGCCGCGCGCTTCGCCCCGACCTACGAGAGCGAGCAGGTGCCGCGCCTGCTCGACGCGACACGCGCGCCCTCGTGGTGTCTCCAGAACCGCGCGCTGCGCTTCGGCGCTGCGGATCCGGCGTTCGACTCGGTGACGCAGGTGCAAGCGGCGGCGGATACCGGCCTCGCGCAGTGGGCGAAGGAGCTCGCCGCGACGGGCGCGGGCGTGGTGCTCGTAGCGGTGAGCGAGCACGAGAGCGCACTGCCGTGGTGATGGCGGATTCTTCAGGACTCCATCATCACTCCGCCGGTCCGCGCCGAGCTTTGTAGATTCGCGTCCCGCCCATCTGCGCCGACCTCGCGTGCGCGCGATCCGCGCGCCGTCGAACGGACCGCGCTCCTCTGGCACGCGCCTTGCTCCTTTTGTTCGGCGGAGGAATTTCAAATGAGCCAGTTCATCGAATCGATCGAAGTCGACGTGCCGGTGCGCACGGCGTACAACCAGTGGACCCAGTTCGAGAGCTTCCCGCGCTTCATGGAGGGCGTGCAGAAGGTCGAGCAGCGCGACGACCGGCGCTTGCACTGGTGCGCGGAGATCGGCGGCCGGGACGTGGAGTGGGACGCGACGATCACCGAGCAGAAGCCCGACCAGCGCATCGCGTGGAAGAGCACGTCGGGTGCGCGCCACGCCGGCGTCGTGGACTTCCATCGTCTCGACGACGACACGTGTCGCGTGACGCTCCAGATCGACTACGAGCCCGAGGGCGCGGTCGAGACGGCCGGCGACCTGATCGGCCTGGTGAAGCGGCGCGTGAAGGGCGACCTCGAGCGCTTCAAGCAGTTCATCGAGGAGCGCGGCGCCGAGTCGGGTGCCTGGCGCGGCACCGTGCCGAACCGTGACGAGCGGGGGCCTGGCCGCTAGGACAGATCGAAGCCCTCGTAGCCCTTGGCGGCCACCTCGTTGCACTTCGCGACGTAGGTCGGGAAGCCGATGTAGGGCATGAACACGCGCGGCTTGCCGGGCACGTTCGCGCCCAGATACCACGAGTTGCACGAGGGGAACACGGTCCCGTTCGCCACGTCGTTCACGTGGCCCACCCAGGCATCCTCGGCCTCGGCGTGCGCGTCGATGCGCGCGATCCCGTGATCGCGCAGATAGACGAGGCAGTCGGCGATCCAATGCGCGTGCTGTTCGACCGCGGGCACCATGTTGGCGAGCACCGAAGGGCTGCCCGGGCCCGTGATGATGAAGAGATTCGGGAAGCCTGCGGTCTGCACGCCGAGGTAGGTGCGCGGACCCGCCGACCATTTGTCGCGCAGCGTGCGGCCGCCGCTTCCTCGAATGTCGACGGCCAGCAGGGCGCCCGTCATCGCGTCGAAGCCGGTCGCGAACACGATCGCGTCGGCCTCGTATTCCACGCCGGCCACGCGCACGCCACGCGCCGTGATCGCCTCGATCGGCGTCTCGGAGACGTCCACGAGCTTCACGTTCGGCCGGTTGAACGTCGCGAAGTAGCCCGTGTCGACGCACAGCCGCTTGCAGCCGATCACCTGCTTCGGGGTGAGCTTCTCCGCGACCTCCGGGTCGTGGACGATCTCGCGGATCTTGGCGCGCACGAACTCCGCCGCGGTGGCGTTCGCGCTGTGATCGACGAGCAGGTCCCCGAACGCGGTGATGAACCCGAGGCCCCCGATCTGCCAGCGCTCTTCGTAGACGCGGTCGCGCTCGGAGGCGTCGGTCTGTGAGGCGAACACGGGATTCGGCGCAAAGCCCGCGCCGAACGGCTGTGCGGCGTTGCGCGCCCGGAATCCGCCATAGTCCGCCTTCACTTCGCGCACGAGATCGGGAGCGAGTGGCGCGTTGTGGGCGGGGATCGAATAGCTCGGCGTGCGCTGGAAGACGGTGAGGTGCGCGGCCTGCTCGGCGATCAGCGGAATCGACTGGATCGCCGACGATCCGGTGCCGATCACCGCGACGCGCTGGCCCGTGAAATCGACGCCCTCGTGCGGCCAACGGCCCGTGTGGTAGGTCTTGCCCGCGAATGAATCGCGGCCCGGGAAGTCGGGGATGTTCGCCGAAGACAGGCAGCCCGTCGCCATGACCAAGAAGCGCGCAGTGATGGTCTCGCGCTCGGTCTCGATCTTCCAGTCACCTTCGGCATCGCGCCAGTGCGCGGATCGCACGCGCGTGTCGAGCTGGATGTCGCGGCGCAGGTCGAAGCGATCGGCGACGTGCTCGATGTAGCGCAGGATCTCGGGCTGGGTGGCGTAGCGCTCGGACCACTCCCATTCCTGCTGGAGCTCGTCGGAGAACTGATAGGAGTATTCGAGGCTCTCGATGTCGCAGCGCGCACCCGGATAGCGGTTCCAGTACCAGGTGCCGCCGATCCCGCTGCCCGCCTCGAATACGCGTACCGAGAACCCGAGACCCCGCAGGCGGTGAAGCATCACGAGGCCCGCGAACCCCGCGCCGACCACGACCGCGTCGAAGTCGACCTCGCTGCGAAGCGCTTGCTGCGGTGTGGCTGCCATCGCTCGTCCTCTGCCGTCGGATCAGCGTAGCTCGCTCGCGCGGCCGCGTTCCACGAAGCGCGCGCGCACCGCGGCCACGTCGCTCGCGGCCATGCGCCGCAGCGACTCGCCCTTGGCGGGCCGGAAGAACACCGGCTCGCCGCATTCCCAGCGCTCGCCGCGCAGCTGGCGCTTCTGGACCTTCGCAGTCTGGGTGATCGGCAGCGCGGCGCTCGTGCGCACGTAGCGCGGCGACCACTTCGTGCCGAGATCGCTCTGCCGCGCGAGGAACGCGTCGAAGTCGTCCGGGTCGAAGCGCTCGGGCTCGATGAGCTGGAGCGCGGCCATCACCTGGTCGCCGACCTCCTCGTCCGGAACGGCATACACCGCCGCGAGCACGACGCCCGGATAGCGCGCGAGGATCCGCTCGACCGGAGCCGCCGCGAAGTTCTCGCCGTCGACGCGCAGCCATTCGAAGTCGCGGCCCGCGAAGTAGAGGAAGCCGTCGGCGTCGCGGTAGGCGAGGTCGCCGGTCCAGTACATGCCGTCGCGCATGCGCTGGCGATCGGCGTCCTCGTTCTTGTAGTAGCCCTCGAATAGCGCTTTGCCGCCCGTGTTCACGAGCTCGCCGATCGCCTGCTCGGCGTTGGTGAGGCGGCCCTCGGCATCGAACTCCGCCACCGGACATTCCTCTCCGGTTTCGGGATCGAGCACCTTGGTCCCGGGGTCGGAGCGGCCGAGCGCGCCCTTCGGAGTGTCCGGAACGCGCAGCACCATCGCGCCGCT
Organism: uncultured delta proteobacterium; assembly: GCA_963832165.1. Lineage (GTDB taxonomy): Bacteria > Myxococcota_A > UBA9160 > UBA9160 > SMWR01 > JAHEJV01. The sequence goes on from CAWHTE010000001.1 coordinate 581,475, forward strand.
CTCGGTGGAGCCATAGTTGTCGACTACGCGCACGTCGAAGCGCTTCGCGAAGCGTTCGATATCGAGATCCGCTGCCTCGTTGCCGAACGCGAGCCGCAGCGGGTTGTCGGTGTCGTCGTCGCGCTCGGGCTGGGCGAGGATGTACGAGAGCGGCTTGCCCACGTAGTTCATGTAGTTGCAGCCGTACTTCCGGATGTCGGGCAGCGCGGACGAGGCGGAGAAGCGCCGGCGCAGCACCGCGGTGCCTCCGGCCACGATCATGGGACCCGTGCCCGTGAACAGCGCGTTGCTGTGGAACATCGGCATCACTTGATAGGAGACGGTGTCGCGGCCGAGCCCGTAGTTCGCCACGAGCGTCTGCGAGACGATCGACCACTTGCCCTGCGTGCAGATCACGGCCTTGGGCGCGCCGCTCGTGCCCGAGGTGAACAGGAGCAGCAGCAGGTCGGACATCGCGACCGCGACGTCGGGGATCGGCGCGCCCGCAAACGGCGCGATCGCATCGGCATAACGGTCGGATTCGACGTTCAGCACACGGTCCACCGGCACGCCGAGATCGAGCCCGTCGAGCAGCGGTGCGTGGCACGGCTCGGTGACGATGAGCTGACAGTCGGTGTGGCGCACGTCGCGTGCGAGCTCGGCGCCGCGCCGCGTGGGATTGATCCCCACCACCACGCCGCCCGCGAGCGCAGCGGCACCGATCCAGAACGAGAACTCGGGCACGTTCTCGAGCAGCACACCGACGTGGAGCGGCCCGTCGCGCCGCGTGGCGAGCAGGAACGCCGCGCGCTGCGCGCATCGCGCGACCCACTCGCGGTAGCTCCAGCTGCGATCTTCGAAGCGCAGCGCCGTGTGATCGTCGTCGGCGCGCGCGGCGACCCAGTGGCGGAACGGAACCAGCTCCATCGCGACTACCGTACACCGGCAGGATGGTTCGATCCACGAACTTCGAAGCGGTCTTTCGTGGACGCTCGTGCGGCGCGGGGCTTACACTGCAAGACCCAGGCGGAACCCTTCGAGGTGATCGCGATGAGCAGGATCCAGGGTTCGGTGCAGTTAGCCGGTCGACTCGTGCTAGGTATTTCCGCGGTCGGATGGCTCGCGGCGGTCCCCGCGCGCGCAGAGCTGGCGCTGTTCGAGGCTACCGGGATCACGCTGGGCGACGACCCGGTCGAGTGCGCCGACCTGGGTACCCACCGCCGCTGCGCTTCCGACGCGGGCAGCGAGCGCGTGCTTTCCCACGACGGACTGCCGGCGAGCGAGCGCATTCCGCTCGACTTCCAGCTCTTTCTCCCCGCCGCACCCGCGAACGGACCCGACGGCAACTACCCGCTCGTCGTGTTCATCCACGGCTGGGGCGGCAGCAACACCTCGATCGGCGGCGGTGTCGAGAGCGAGTTCGTGCCCTACGCGGAGGGCGGCTATGCGGTGCTCGCGTACAGCGCGCGCGCCTGGGGAGGGAGCTGCGGATCGGCACAGCAGGCGAACTCCGAGTGCGCCGGGCAATGGAACCACCTCGCCGACATCCGCTACGAAGTCCGCGACACGCAGTATTTCGCGGGGCTGCTCGCCGACGAGCTCTCCGACGACGGCACGCCGCTCGTCGACCCCGCGAAGATCGGCGTCACCGGCGTCTCCTACGGTGGCGGCCAATCGACGATGCTGACGACCCTGCGCAATCGCGTGGTGAACCTCGATGGAAGCACCTCCCCGTGGACGAGCCCGGCCGGCAAGCCGATGCAGATCGCCGCCGCGGCCCCGTACTGGGCGTGGACCGATCTCGCCTACGCGCTGCTCCCGAACGGGCGCACGCTCGACTACGCCGTGAACAACGCATATCGCGGTCCGCTCGGCGGCGCGCCGTTCGGCGTGTCGAAGACGAGCGTTCAACGCGGGGCTCTACGCGCTGGGGGCGGCGATGAGCGTGTACGCGCCGCCCGGCGAGGACCCCGACATCAACGCCTGGAACACGTTGATCAACGCGGGCGAGCCCTATCAGGAGGCGACGATCGGCCCGATCGCCGACGCGGTGACGGGCTACCGTTCGGGCTACTACTGGCTCGATCCGGCGGTCGAGCCGGCTCCTACGCTGTTCAACTCGGGCTGGTCGGACGACATCTTCCCGATGATGGAGCCCGTGCGCTGGATCCAGCGCGCGAAACATCTGCATCCCGGCCTGGCGGCGGCACTGGTCGCCAGCGACTTCGGACACGCGCGCGCGAGCTCCGCCGACGCCGCGTACGCGAAGAGCACCGCGCGCGCTTGGTTCGACTACTACCTGAAGGGGATCGGTGGGCCGCCCGGACCGGCCGTGCGCGCGCGCACGCAGAGCTGCGTGGAGCCCGCGGTCGACTACGAGGCCGGGTCGTGGCTCGGGCTCGCGCAGGGCGAGGTGCGCCAGTCTTCCGGCGGCGGAACGGTGCTCTCGTCCGGCGGGCCCAGCAGCGCTTCGGCGCAGGCATTCGACCCGATCGCGGGCAGTGGGGCGTGCTCACGCGTGGCTGACGAGAACGTTGTCGGGAACGGTCGTGTTGAATCTGCCGGCGCCGGGCGGCGCAGGTTATACCGTGCTCGGCACACCCACGGTGATCGCGGACCTCACCGTGACGGGTACCGCCGCGAACAGCATGCTCGCGGCGCGCCTGCTCGACGTGGACGCGAACGGCGACGAGCTGCTGCTCGCGCGCGGGATCTACCGGCCCGATGCATCGGGCCAGCAGGTGTTCCAGCTCGCGCCGATGGGCTTCCACATCGCGCCCGACCACCATCTCCAGCTCGAGCTGATGGGCAACGAGGCCCCGACGATGCGCGCGTCGAACGTGTCGTTCGCGATCGAGGTCGGGAACCTCGAGCTGCGCGTTCCGGTCGCGGAGCCGCAGGCCGAGCCGCCCGCGGAGAAGGTTCTGCCGCCGGGCTATCTGCCCGAGCCGGGATTCGCCGCGCTATTCGCGAGCGGCTCGGCGCTCGTCGCGATGCTCGCGCGCAGGCGCCGCACGCAATAGCCGAGCGCGACGGCCCACGCGACCAGCAGCACAATCGCGAGCGCGCGCGCGGGCGCACGTCCGGGCACGCCGAACCAGAGCGACCACAGATAGAGATCGACATCGCCCGCGAACAGCGATCGCAGGGATCCCGCGATCGGAGAGCGCAGCGGATCGAACAGAAATGCCGGGCGCGCAGCGGAGACCTCGCTCTCCCAGCCCATCCGCTCCACGGTGTGCCGCCAGTGCACGCTGATCAACACGATCTGGATCGCACACCCGAGCGCCGCGAGCGCACCCGCGAGCCATCCCTGCCAACGCGGCCTGGGCGCGTCGAGCCAGTTGCCCAGCGGCAGGAGCAGGAGCGGGGTCAGCGCGAACAGATAACGCGGACCCGGTGCCGACCACAGCCCGTGCCAGAACACGAAGCGGCCGCACAGGACGAGGAAAGCAGAGCGTGAGCGCGAGCACGGTCAGCGCCTCGGCGCGGTGCGCGCGCCAGAAGCCCGGCAGCCACAGCGGCAGCAGCAAGAGCAGCGGCGAGTACGCGAACACGCCCGCGCCCGGGGAGAGCAACAGTCCGGTCAGGCCGTCGAGCAGCGAGCCGTGGAGCAGGAACGACTGCGCGGTCATCGGCGAGGTGATCCAGTTGCCCCACTTCGCGTAGTTGACCGCGATGTGGACCGCGGCGACCGCGGCACTCGGCAGCGCGATCGCGGCCGCGACCCGGGTCACCGCGAGGCCGGACTCGCGCGCGCGCGCGACGAGCGTCCAGGCGAGGTAGCCCGCGAGAGCGGGACCCGATACGGCCGCGGGTATGCGCACGATCACGACCGCCGACGCCAGCAGGACACCCGCTGCGAGCCACATCACGCGGCCCGTGCGCCGCCACGCGTGCAGAGCTGCGAAGCCGCCCACGATCGCGATCGCTTCGCTGGTGTGCTGAAGGAAGTAGACCGAGTGGGTGGCCACGTAGGTGCACGCGCCCAGCAGCGCCGCGGCCCACAGTGCCGAGCGCCGGCTCGCACCGAGGCCGCGCTGGAACAGGAAGAAGATCGCGACGAGCACGCCCGAGGTGATCGGGGCGTAGGCGCTCACGGCGAAGATCGGCGGGCTCTCGTGCGTGTCGATGTAGTCGTCGTCGTCACGCCCGATCGCGGCGCGCACCCTATCGGGGCCGACCGCGTTCGCGACTGCGTCGGCGAGCGCGATGAACGGCACCGCGAGGGCGGTCTGGGCGATCGCAAAGTGGCTGTAGAAGCGCCCGTCACGACCCGCAAAGATGTGCATGCCGGGCTCGACCGCGAGCGTGCCGCTCGTGTAGAGCGAGAGCGCGGGGTTGAATACACCGAGCTCGTCGGTCGCCGAGAAGTGGCAGTGATTGAACGGGAGGTAGGCGAGCGCCGCGACCGCTGCGAGCCAGGCGGCCGTGCGCCGGTCGCTTCCCGCGGATCTCGGATTTCCCATGGGTGGGCAGAACATGGCCTAGTGGGGTCGGCGCGGGAAGGTTCCCGCGGCCATGCCGCGGCCGCGCTCAAGCGCGGGCCGGGATCCTTCGATACCCAGGGACGATGAGCGAGAAGAAGACGATCCTGGTGGCCGACGACGAAGACTTCCTGCGCCTGCTGGTCAAGGAGACGCTCACGCAGTACCGCGTGATCGAGGCCCGCGACGGCGACGAGGCGCTCGCGCTGGCGCGCGAGACGGAGCCGGATCTGTTGATTCTCGACTGGATGATGCCGGGCCGGCACGGCCCCGCGGTGCTCGAGGCGCTGCGCGCCGATCCGGAGACCCACGACCTTCCGGTGCTCATGATGACCGCGAAGGCCGGCGCCGCCGAGCGCGCGCAGCTGCTCGCCGCGGGAGCTACCGCGTGCATGGCCAAGCCGTTCGGCACCTCGGCGCTGCGCGCGTGCGTCGAGGAGATCCTCGGCAAGGCGAGCCAGCCCCAGTCCTGATCCGGGATGGCGCGGCGCTGGCGCCGCGCGGGCCGATCACTCGTCCGTGAGGTCCTCGGAGTCGTCGCACATCGCGCGGTTGCCGCCCGCGCTCTTGGCGGCGAACAGCGCGCGGTCGGCGCGCTTGATCAGCTCTTCGCGGGTGCACGGCCCGCCCTCGGCGGTTGCGACGCCGACGCTCGCGGAGATGCGCAGCTCGATCTCGCCGGACTCGATCGGATGAGACGAGAGCGACTCGCACATGCGCTGCGCGATCTCCATCGCTTCGCGCCGGCTGGTCTCGGGCAGCACGACCAGGAACTCGTCGCCGCCGTAGCGACCGAACACGTCGTTCCGGCGCAGGACCCTCTGCACCCGCTCACACACGGTGCGCAGCACGCGATCGCCGACGATGTGGCCGTGCTGATCGTTGATCGGCTTGAAGTCGTCCATGTCGACCATGGCGAGCGAGAGCTCGGTGTCGCCCGCAGCGCGTTCGGAGAGGCTGTTGTCGAGCACTTCCAGCACGCGGCGCCGGCTCGACACGCCCGTGAGACCGTCCCGATCGGCGTGGCGGCGCTGCTCTTCGCGCGCTGCGATCAGGCGCTCCTGCAGCTCGACGATGCGCTGTCCCGCACGCAGGCGCGCGCGCAGCTCCTCGGGCGCAACCGGTTTGGCCAGGAAGTCGTCGGCACCGGCTTCGAGACCGACGAGCATCGACTCCGGGTCGTCCTTTGCGGTGACCAGGATGATGTAGGTGTAGGTGTCCGACTTGCGTGCGCGCAGCGCGCGGCACACTTCGACGCCGTCCATGCCCGGCATCATCCAGTCGATGATCGCGAGGTGCGGGGGCCCGGACGGGGAGAGCATTTCGAGCGCCACGTCGCCGCGCGAGACCGACGTCACGCGGTGTCCCCACTTCGTGAGCAGGTGCTCGAGGCGCATGCGCGTGACGTCGTCGTCCTCGGCGACGAGCACGTGACGGAGCTCGTGGCGCGTGCAGTGGGCCGACAGCGCGCTGCTGAGGTCGCCTAGCGCCGCTTCGACGCGCTCGATCAGGATGCGCAGCGCCGGGATGTCGCCCGACGTGGCTCGCTCCATCAGCGCGCGCGCGGCGCGCTCGGTGTCGTCTGCGGCGAAGGCCTGGCTGGCGCCCGCGAGACCGTGGGCGAGCCGCTCGATGTCGGCGGCGTCGCGGCGCTCGAGCGCCTCGTGGAGCTGGTCGAGCCGGGAGGCGTTCTGCTCGAGGAACTTCTGGGCCGTGGCGACCAGGAGATCGCCGTCTCCTTCCACCAGGTCGAGGGCTCGCTTGAGGTCGAATGCCGGAGTTTCGCGTTCCATGGATCCCCGGGCCTAGGGCCCCGGGGTGCGTATCGCGCGAATGCTCGCAGGACTTGACCCAGAGTGGCGTGAATAGGGCATTTTTCCCCATTGCCGCGCCCGGATCTGCGCATCGCTTGCCGGATGCGCGCACTACGGACTCCGCCCACGCTGTAGGGGTTTTGCGGACAGAGTGCAAGATTCCTGCGCAGGGTTGAGCACTTGCGCGCTATCCTGGCAGCCGATCGGGGCACCTTGCAGGAATTCGATGCCTGAGGCGGTATTGCGCAGTACGGAAGCCCCTGCCCCTGCCCCGCGGCTGGCCCCGCGCACGCGAGTGGTGATCATCGACGACCACCCGATCGTCCGGCGCGGCCTGGCCGAGCTGGTGTCCGCAATGCCCGATCTCGAGACGGTCGGTGAGGCGGAAAGCTACACGCGGGCGCTCGAGCTGCTCGAGCGCACGCCCACGGACGTGGCGATCGTGGATCTCTCGCTCGACGACTCGAGCGGCCTCGATCTGTTGTCCGAGATTCGATCGCGCTTCCCCGCCGTGAAGGCGATCGTGTTCTCGATCCACGATGCGGAGCTCTACGCGCCGCGCGCGCTGCGCGCGGGTGCGGCCGGCTTCGTGAGCAAGACCCAGCCCTGCGAGGACCTGCTCATGGCGATCCGCGCGCTGACGCTGGGCGAGATCTACGTCGCGCCGGACGTGGCCCAGCGGATCCTGCGCCGCATGTCGAGCGGGAGCCGTGCGCGCGCAGATGGCGGCGTGGAGCTGCTCTCGGATCGCGAGCTCCAGGTGTTCGAGCTCGTGGGTCGCGGACAGACGACCGGTGAGATCGCGAAGGCGCTCCACCTCTCGCCCAAGACCGTCGAGACGCATCGCCAGCGCATCAAGGCCAAGCTCGGGATCGACAGCGGCACGAAGCTACTGATCCGCGCGGCTCAGTGGGTGGCGCAGGACACCTGATCGCTGCGGCGATCGGCGGAGCGATGGCGGCGCGCAAGAAGGCGAGGTCGAAGAAGACGCGGCGGGGCACCGCGCGCGCGATACCCCGGCGCCGCCGCGCCGACTCGGCGGAAGATGCGAGCGCCGAGATCGCGGCACTGCGCCGTGCGGTCGGCGACCTCGAAGAGGCCAATCGCGATCTCGAGGCGCGGATCGAGGAGCGCACACGGCTCGACCGCCTGGTCCGCGACGCTTCGGGGCTCGCGAATCGCACCGAAGGCGTCGCCGACATGCTGCGCGGAACGCTGCGCGCGTTGTGCGAGCGCGGCGGCTGGTCGCTCGCGCACGTCTTCTACTACGAACCGAACGCCGCGGGCCTCCTGCCGAGCCAGGTGTGGGCGCCGGAAGCAGACGCGACGTTCGAGGCGTTTTGCGCCGCGACTGCGGCCCTGCGCACGGCGTCGGAAGAGAGCGTGGTCGCGCGCGTATTCGCGAGCGGGCAGGGGCGCGAGGTGTGCGATCTTGGCCGCGGGCTGGATCCCTCGCGCCCGGGGCTATCCGACACCGGATTGCGTCGCATGCTCGTGCTTCCGATCCAGGCCGGCGGCTCCGCGTTCGGTGTGCTCGAGCTCTTCAGCGTGCACGACGAGCCGTCGCCCGAGCCGATGATCACCGCGATGGCCCTCGTCGCGACCGAGATCGGGCACGTGATGCTGCGCGAGCAGACCGAGGCGCTGGCGGCGCAGATGGAGTCGCAGGAGCAGCTGCGCGTCGCGCGCGACCTGCACGACGGGCTCGGTCAGCGCGTGAGCGCCATTGCGATGCTCGCGCACCGGCTCCGGGGCAGCCTCGAGGAGCGCGGTTCGGAGGAGGCGGAGGCCGCAGCGCGCTTGTCGGCCACGATCGAGGAGGCCAAGATCGAGCTGCGCGCGCTCGTGCGCGGACTCATGCCGGTCTATCCGGACAGCGAGGGGCTCGTCGACGCGCTGTACCGGCTCGTCGAGGAGAGCGGCCGCGCTTCTGGCGTCCCCTGCTCGATCGAGTCGAACCTCACGGTGCAGATCGAGGACGCGTTCGTCACGCGTCATCTCTACTTCATCGCGCAGGAGGCGCTGCGCAACGCGCTGCGCCACGCAAAGCCGAGCCGCGTCGTGGTCCGCCTCGCCGAATCCGATGGGCGCATCGAGCTCTCGGTCCGCGACGATGGCATCGGCATCTCGCCCGCGGACGGCCCCGAAGAGGGGTGCGGGCTGCGCATCATGCGCCACCGCGCGGCACTGCTCGCCGCGCGGCTCGTGGTGGACTCGATTCCGGGCAACGGCACGACGGTGAAGTGTCTTCTGCGCATTGGGAGCGGATTCACCCGCGCGGTCCAGAGCGCACCCAAGACGCCTCGCGGCGAGGCGAGCTAGCCCGCCGGTGCCGCTCTGGAACAACTGGTCGGGACGGGTCCGCGCGCAGCCGACCGAGATCGCGCGCGTGCGCGACGAAGCGGACGTGATCGCCGCGGTGCGCCGCGCGGCGCGAGCCGGAGTGCCGCTGCGCTGTCTCGGCGCGGGTCACAGCCATGCGCCGCTCGTGGCCACGGCGGGCGTGCTCGTCGATACGCAGGATCTCGAGGGCGTGGTACACGTCGACACCGCGCGCGGCGAGGCGACGCTGCGCGGCGGCACGCGCATCAGCGCGCTCGGCGCGCCGCTGCGCGCAGCGGGCGTGGCACTGCACAACCAGGGCGACATCGATCGCCAGTCGATCGCGGGCGCCGCGGCGACCGGTACGCACGGCACCGGCCGCGACCTCGCGAATCTCTCCGCCTCCGTGGTCTCTGCGCGCATCGCACTCGCGGACGGCGAGGTCGCGACCTGCGACGCAAAGACCGAGCCCGACCTGTTCCAGCTGGCGCGCCTCTCGCTCGGCGCGGTCGGTGTCGTCACGGAGCTCACCGTCTCGGTGCGCGCCGCGTACCGGCTCGCCGAGCGGATGTGGCTCGAGCCGCTCGACGAGGTGCTCGCGCGGATCGACGCGCTCGCGCGCGAAACGCGCCACTTCGAGTTCTTCTGGATGCCCCGCAGCGAGCGCGCCGCGTGCAAGGCGCTCGCGGAGACCGATGCCGAGCCCGTATATCCGCTCGCGGGGGAGGGGGCGCGCTGCGCGTGGAGCTACGAGGTGCTCGCGAACGAGCGCAACGACAAGCACACCGAGATGGAGTACTCGGTGCCGATCGCGGAGGGCCCCGCGTGTTTCGCGGAGCTGCGCGCGCTCGTCCACCGCGATTTTCCCGATCTGCACTGGCCGCTCGAGTACCGCACGCTCGCGTCCGACGACGTCTGGCTGTCGACGGCGAGCGGGCGCGCGACCGCCACGATCTCGGTCCACCAGGGCGTCGACCTGCCCGACGAGCCGCTGTTCCGCGCCTGCGAGGAGATCTTCGCTGCGCACGGTGGGCGGCCGCACTGGGGCAAGGTCCACTACCGCAGCGGCGCCGAGCTGGAGGCGCTCTACCCGCGCTGGGCGGACTGGTGGCGCGCGAGAGATCGCTACGACCCCGACGGACGCTTCCTCAATCCACATCTCGCCGCGCTGCGGCCGTCGTGACCCTTGCGTGTATCCTTCCGCTCCGACCGCAAGCTTCGCGCAGCGTATCAGGGAGGACCCCCCATGAAGTTCGGCGTCGCGTTCGCAAACATCGGTCCGTTCGTGCAGCCCGACGAGGCAGCGTTCCTCGCGCGCACCTGTGAAGAGGTGGGCATCGAGTCGCTCTGGACCGTCGAGCACGTTGCGGTGCCCACCGGCTATCAAGCGCAGTATCCCTACAGCGCCGACGGGCGCATGCCCGGTCCCGAGAACTCACCGATCCCCGATCCGCTGCTCTGGCTCGCCTATGTCGCGGCCGCCACGTCGAAGATCCGACTCGCCACGGGCATCCTGATCCTGCCGCAGCGACATCCGCTCTACGTCGCCAAGGAGGTCGCGACGCTCGACGTGCTCTCGAAGGGCCGCGCGTTGCTCGGCATCGGCATCGGCTGGATGGAGGACGAGTTCCGCGCGCTGGGCATTCCGTTCGACGAGCGCGTCGCGCGCACCGAGGAGGCGTGCGCGGCGCTGCGCACGCTCTGGAAGCCCGGCGCCAACGCGTTCAAGGGCGACTACTACGCCTGGGAGGCGCTCGAGTCGAACCCGAAGCCCGTGCAGCCCGGCGGCGTGCCGATCATCGTGGGCGGGCATGTGCTCGGCGCGGCGCGACGCGCCGCGCGCGTGGGCGACGGCTTCTTCCCGATGAAGACGCAGGGCGCGCGCCTGCCCGAGCTGCTCGCGGCGCTCTCCGACGAGTGCGCGCGCGTGGGGCGTGATCCGAAGCAGATCGAGATCACCACCTCGTCGCCGGGCCCCGATCTCGACGCGATCCGCCGCCTCGCAGATCAGGGCGTGTCGCGTCTGGTGATGGGTCCGCCCGGATTCACGCGCGACGCGGTGCGCTCGGGCCTCGAGAAATTCGCCGACGCCGTGCTCGCCAAGCTCTAGACTCTGCGCCCGATGAGCGATTCCCCCTACGCCGTGGTCGACGAGTCTGGCGCATCGCGCTGGGACGACTCCGCCGACATCGTGATCGCCGGGCTCGGCGTCGCGGGCGCGTGCGCCGCGATCGAGGCGCGCGAGGCAGGCGCGGACGTGCTCGTGCTCGAACGCGCGAGCGGCGGCGGCGGTACGACCGCCAATGCGGCGGGGCACGTCTATCTCGGCGGCGGGACGCGCGTGCAGAAGGCGGTCGGCGTCGAGGACGACGCCGAGGACATGTACACCTATCTCACGATGAACACGCCCGTGCCCGAGGCGGACAAGATCCGCCTCTACTGCGACGAGAGCGTGGCGCACTTCGACTGGCTGGTCGCGCAGGGCGTGCCGTTCAACGACACGATGTTCCACGGCAAGCACTTCATGCAGATGACCGACGAGTGCCTGATCTGGTCGGGGAACGAGGAGGCGTGGCCGTTCCGCGACAAGGCGAAGCCCGCGCCGCGCGGGCACAAGGTGGCCAAGGAAGCCGAGGGCGGCGGTGCGCTCATGGTGGAGCGGCTCGTCGAGCGCATGCGCGCACTCGGCGTGCGCATCGAGGTGAACACGGCCGTGCAGCAGCTCGTGCGCGACGGCGGGCGCATCGCCGGTGTGCGCGCGAAGACCTTCGACGCGCAGAAGACGATCCAGGCGCGCCGCGGCGTGATCCTCGCGACGGGCCACTTCACGGGCAACGCGGCGATGCTCGCGAAGTACACGCCGCGGCTGCTCGAGGAGGGGATCACGCGCCAGTACACGCCCTACGACGACGGCGCAGGTCATCAGCTCGGAGCCGCCGCGGGCGGTGTGCTGCTCCACATGGATGGTGCGCTGATCACGTCGCCGTTCTACCCGCCCGAGCAGCTGATCAAGGGGATCCTCGTGAACCGGCTCGGCCAGCGCTTCGTGGCCGAAGACTGCTACCACTCGCGCTCGAGCATCTACGCAACTCAACAGCCCGGCGGCGAGGCCTACCTGATCGTCGACGAGAAGATCTTCGCGCGGCCGCTGTTCGGACACGAAGTGGTCGACGCGTGGGAGACGATCGCCGAGATGGAGCGCGGCCTCTCCATGCCTGAGGGCTCGCTGCAGAAGACGCTGCGCGACTACAACGAGCACGCTGCGCGCGGCGAGGACCCGGAGTTCCACAAGAAGTCGAAGTGGGTGACGCCGATCGAGCAGCCGCCGTTCGCGGCGATCCAGTTCTCGCGCGGGAAGTGCGCGTACATGGGATTCACGCTCGGCGGCCTGCGCGTGTCGATCGACGGCGAGGTGCTGCGCGCGGACGGAGACGCGATTCCGGGGCTCTACGCCGCGGGCGCGTGTGCGGCGAACATCGCGCAGGACGGCGCGGGCTATTCGAGCGGCACCTGCATCGGCGAGTCGAGCTTCTTCGGCAGACGCGCCGGGCGGCATGCTGCCGAGGAGGAGATGACGATGGGGTATGAAACGAGCGGTCGTCTGCACGTCGTCGCTGACACCAAGCAGGTGACCGAGCGGTTTCGGAAGCGCGAGTTCGTCGTCGAGATCGCCGACAAGCGTTTCCCACAGTTCGTGCAGTTCGAGCTCACGGGCGATCGCTGCGAGCAGCTCGACGACTACAAAGTAGGCGACGAGGTGCGCGTGGAATTCAGCCTGCGCGGCCGCGAGTGGAAGAGCCCGAAGGGCGAGACGAAGTACTTCAATAGTCTCGACGTCTGGACGCTCGCGCGCGTCGCCGGTGGCGCGCGCGAGAGCGACCCGTTCCCGCAAGACGATCCCCCGCCGCCTTCGGACGACGACGTTCCGTTCTAGGCTCTCTCGATCCGCGAAGCTGTTTAGCCTGGAGCGGGATTCATTTGTGCGCGTCCAGTCTCGATAACCGATCCGCGAGTTCACTGACGATCGGATCCTTCGCAGTGCTCGAGGAACCCTTCCGATTCTCGACGAGCTTGATCACGAGTTCCTCAAGGGAAACGAGAACGATCGAGAGATAAGTGTTTGAAGGCAGCCCTAGTCCCTCGGGATCGTTGGACTAGACCTCAAACGCTACGCCGGTCAGTTCCTCCGATCGCTTCCACAGCCGCTTCACGACTGCGCGGTCGTTCGTGAGTGGAGTCGATTGCTGCGACGCCGGAAAGTCGCGCACGTCGAACCAGCGCTTCCCATTAACGAAGCCGCCGAGAGTGACGTCGGCGCGCTAGGCGAAGTAGCTTTGCGACGTCGCGGCGGCCGTGAAGTTCTCGCGCAGGTGCGCGAGCGACTGGCTGTCGGCGTTCACGGCGTCGAGGCCGTGAGCCAGCACGTAGGCGTAGCTGCGTTGGAACGGAGAGAGCGACGCGCTGCGGAACGCCGCGTCGTAGTGGGCGTCGAACGCGGCGAGGCGATCCGGGCCGAGCCCGTACCAGCGCCCGGCGAGATGGCGGCCGGCCTTCATGCCGACGAGCCCGATCCCCGCGGCGCGCGCGCGGTCGAAGCTCGCCCGCAGTGCCGTCATCGGTGGCGAGCCGCTCATCACGTCCTTCGTTTTCCAGTCGTACCAGCCCGCAGGCGTCACGGCGATCTGCGCGAGCGAGTACCAGCCGGTCTCGGACGCAGCGTCGAGCACCGCCTGTGCGTTCTCGTGCGTGGACACGCCCCAGTGCGCGACCTTTCCCGCCTTGCGCGCCGCGAGGAACGCTGCGTGCATCTCTTCGCTGCGTACGAGCGATACGTTGTTCGAGGCCATCACGTAGTAGGCGTCGACCCGCTCCGCGCCGAGATCCGCGAGGCTCTGGTCGAGCGCGCTCGACCAGTTCGCGGCAGCGCTGCGGTGCTGCGCCGCGCTGAGCTCGCTTCCCGGCAGGGTCTCGAGCCCGACCAGCCCCTTCGAGATCAGGAAGATCCGATCGCGATGCTTGCGCGCGAAGCCGGCGAGGTTCTCCTCGGCGCTCCGGTAGTAGTCGCGCGTACCGACGTCGAACACGTTCACGCCGCGCGCGAGCGCCGTCTCGAGCAGCTCGTCGCGGCGGCGGAACATCAGCGCCGCGCCGCACCCGAACACGAGCCGGCTGCCCGAGAAGCCCGTGCGGCCGAGCGTGCGGTAGGTCATCGCGGGCCAGCCGCCGGTCTCGGGCGGCGCGGTCTCCGCGGCGACCGCGCGCGCCGCGCGGCCGAGAGCAGTGCCGCCGAGCCCGAGCAGCGCGAGCCCCTTGAGCACGCGCCGCCGCGTCGCCTCGAGTACCGCCATGGCGGCATCATAGGGCTCATTGCCCCGCAATTCCGATCTCGTCCGATCCACCCACCTCGAACAGCGGCGCCATCGCCTCGCGCGCGACGTCGGCGCGCATCTCCGCCTCGCCGGGCGCTTTGATCGGGCCGGCCGCTGCGCCGAGGATCTCGGGAAGCAGCGTCGCGTCGCTCGTCGTGTTGAGGAAGAGTCCGGGGCGCGCGAGGACCCAGTGCACCGCGCGCCGGATCGCGGCGGGATCGCGCAGCGGCTCGTACCACGAGAAGCGTTTTCCGGGCGCACCCTCGGACCATCGCCGACGCGCGACCGCCTTGATCGTCTGCACCGCGACACCCCGCGCGCGACAGTCCGCGAGCAATGCATCGACGTCGGCGGCGTACGCGGGCTGCGCGAGCATCGGGAAGTTGTAGGGCAGCAGCACGCTGTCGAATGCGTAGCGCGCGAGGCTCTCGCGGTGCCGGCGCGCGACCGTCGTTCCGTGGCCTGTCACGCCGATGAACCGCACGTGGCCCGCGTCGCGCGCCTCGCAGAGTGCCGCGAGCGCGCCATCGGCAGCGAATGCGGCTTCCCATTCCCGCTCCGCGACCAGGTTGTGCAGCTGGATCAGGTCGATGCGATCGACGTTCAATCGCCGTCGCGACGCCTCGATGCTCGCCTTCGCGCCCGCGTAGCCGCGCTCGGCGGTCTTGCTGGCGAGGAAGAACCCGTCGCGGTGTGTTGCCATCCACGGACCGATCCGGAGCTCGGAGTCGCCGTACGAGGCGGCCGTGTCGATGTGATTGATGCCGAACTGGAGCAGCAGCTCGAGGATCCGGTCGGCGCGATCCTGGCGCATTCCGCCCAGGGCGGCGGCGCCGAAGATGACGCGTGTGCTGTCGTGGCCAGTGCGGCCGAAGGGGATCCGGTCGATCATGCGCGCTCCCTACGTAGCAGTGTCATAATCGCATCCGCCATGACCGCGATGCACAATCCGATCGCCACCGAAGATCAGCGCGTCACCGAGCTGCGCGCGCTCGAGCTCGTCGCGCACCCGACGCTCGTGCAGGCGAAGGCCGAGGTGCGCGAGTGGTGGCTCCGCACGACCGACCCGAGCCCCGACATGCGCGCGTGCTTCGAGTGGGCGTTCGAGGAGGTGATGTTCGCAGCGGTCGTCTGGTCGCTGAACCAGGACCCGCTCCATCCGCGCGTCGTCACGATCACGCGCCTGGCCCATCGCCTCGAGGGCCGCGACATCCCGGGCTCGCGCTGGGGGCTCGACAACCCCGACTCCATCTACCGCGTCATCCCGATCAGCGGGGCCGAGCGCTACGAGATCCGCGGGCGCGTCGCCGAGCGCCGCCTCGCCGAGAACTACTTCACGCTCTGGGACGCGACCATGAATACGATCGACGTGCTCGACGGCAAGCGCCTCGTGCTCGACGCCGACCGCCGCTTCACGATCACCGTCGACAGCGAGCCCGCGAATGGGCGCCCCAACCACATCCGCTCCACTTCCGCCGCACACGAGTTCTACATCCGCGACGTGATGCTCGACTGGGAGCACGATCGCGCGAACGAGCTCGAGATCGTGCGGCTCGGTCCGCCGCCGCCGCGCACACCGTTCGACGAGGCGCAGCAGCTCGAGCGCGCCGCGGCGTACATGTGGAAGTGGGCGAAGAGCTCGGAGCGCTGGAACGCGCAGTCCGACGACAAGCCCGTCAACAAGCTCGAGTTCGTGATCGATCGCCAGACCGACGGTGCGCTGCGCAACCAGGTCTACATCCTCGGCCGCTTCCAGCTCTCGGATCGCGAGGCGCTGATCGTGAACATCGGCCTCGGCGACGCCGAGTACTTCGTGTGTCCCGTGACGAATCTCTGGGGCACGACGAACGACATCACGAGCCGCACGGGCTCGCTGAACAAGGTCCAATCGCTGGCGAATCGCGACGGCACCTATACCTACGTCGTGTCGGCGGTCGATCCCGGCGTGCACAACTGGGTCGACACTTCGGGCACGCACGAGGGCATCCTCACGCTGCGCTGGGCCGAGTTCCCGAGCGGACGTCCCGGCTCCGACCTGCGCGCCGAGAGCCGCCTCGTGCCGCTCGACCAGCTGCGCGCGCATCTGCCGCCTGAGACGCGTTTCGTGACGCCGGCGGAGCGAACCCACCAGGTCGCGCGGCGCGCCGCGAGCTATGCCTGGCGGCTGCTCGAGAGCTAGTCGCGATGGCCGACGCGCTGGACAAAGTCTGGTTCATCACCGGTTGCTCCACGGGCATGGGCCGCGACATCGCGCTCGAAGCCCTCGAGCAGGGCTACCGCGTGGTGCTGACCGCACGCAATCCCGACACGCTCGCGGACATCTGTGCTCGCTTCGCGGAGCGATCCGCAGCGGTGCGGCTCGACGTGACCGACCCGGGGCAGATCGCGTCGGCGGTGCAGCAGGCAGAGCAGGCATTCGATCGGATCGACGTGCTCGTGAACAACGCGGGCTACGGATACATGTCGGCGATCGAGGAGGGCGACGAGGTCGAGGTGCGCGCGATGTTCGAGACCAACTTCTGGGGCCTGCTCGCAGTGACGCGCGCCGTGCTTCCACGGATGCGCGAGCGCCGGGCGGGACAGATCATCAACAACTCCTCGCAGGCGGGCCTCATGTCGTATCCGGGCACCGCCTACTACAGCACGAGCAAGTTCGCGGTCGAGGCGCTCTCGGAGGGCCTGTCGCGCGAGGTGGCGCCGTTCGGAATCCACGTCACCGCGGTCGAGGCGGGCGCGTTCCGGACCGACTGGGCCGGCCGCTCGATGCGATGGAACCCGACCCGCATCGCGGACTACGCCGATGTGGTCGGCGCGCGCGCGCAGCTGATCGCGGACATGGACGGCAAGCAGCCCGGTGATCCCAAGCGCGCGGCCGCCGCGATCGTGGCGCTGGCCCGGTGCGAGAATCCGCCGCGCCAGCTCCTGCTCGGCCGCGGTGTGCTCGCGTCCTACCGCCAGAAGCTCGCCGAGGTGAGCGCTTCGCTCGACGAGTGGGAAGAGGTGACGCTCGGCGCCGACTTCCCCGCCGACTGATCGCGGCTCCGACGCGAGATCGTTAGTCGATCGAATCGACTCGAATTCCCGCATTCGTCCCGCGGTTGTGTCGGTTCGCGCCCGCATGGTACGGTGCCCGGCTTCCCACGTGGACGCTCTGCGGCGTGGCGCGTGTCGAGGTATGGCGGATGAAGCGGATTCTCCTGGTTGGCGGCGGCGTCGCCCTGTTAGTTACGACGACGCTTCTCGCGAGTGCCCAGCTCCTCCCGGACATCCCGGACGACTGGAGCGGCATCGACGGCGCCCTGCTTCACGGGACGGTCACGCCGCCCGGAGCGGAGCTGCTCGAGAAGTCCAAGGAGCTCCGGGCCTATGACGATCTCGTCTACGGCTATCCCTCGCTGACCGAGGCGCAGATCACCTCCACCTATTTCAAGGATGGCCGGTTCCGGCCTGTGACGAATCCGAAGCGCGTGTACTACCCGCGCAGCGACGTCAAGATCGTGCGCGATGCGGAGTGGGGAGTCCCTCACATCTACGGACTCACCGACTCCGCCGCCGCGTTCGGCGCGGGCTACGCCGCGGTCGAGGATCGGCTGCCAATCATCATCGCGCTGATCGCGCTGGGCCGCGCCGAAGCATTCGAGCTGCTCGGCGACAACGCGTCGTGGCTCGCCGACGCCGAGATCGTCCGACTCTACGGGTACACCGAGCAGGAGTTTCAGGCGATGATCGACCGCCTGCCGATCGTCTACGGCCAGGACGGGCAGGACGTCGTGGATCTGCTCGGCGAGCTCACGGCCGGCATGAATGCGGCGGTGCTCGGGATCGCACTCGGACAGCTGCCGCTGCCGCCGGGCGTGCTCGAGCTCGGCGGGCTTCCGGGTCCGTTCCGGACCACCGACATCGTGGCGATCGTCTCGATCGTGCGGGCGTTGTTCGGCGCCGGGGGTGGCGCCGAACTCTCGAACGCTTCGCGGATGCTGTCGCTCGTGGAGCAGTACGGGCCCGAGCGCGGCCTCGCGATCTACGAGGACTTCCGCAACCGATTCAGCAACGACGGCATCGTGCACACCACTGATTCGTTTCCGTACGGCCAGGTTCCCGCGGTCATCGACCCGGACTCCTCGCCGTACCCCAGCCAGTACAGCGGCGGCGACCCGGGCGTGCAGGTCTTCCTCGAAAGGCTTCTGGGCATCTTCCCGGGCGGCATGGCGCAGGCCTCGGCACAGACCGCCGACCTCGCCGAGCAGGCGCGCATCAAGTACGAACACCTCGTCCTCGACACGCCGGGCGGCCGGATCGATCTCTCGCATCCGGGCCAGCTCAGCAACCACGTCGTGATCGACGGTGCGGTGTCGAGCACGGGGCACCCGATCCTGCTAGGCGGTCCCCAGGCCGGCTACTTCGACCCGCAGATCCTCGTCGAGAACGAGCTGCACGGCGATCGCATCCACGCGCGCGGAGCGGGCTTCCCGGGCATGGGATTCGTCGTGATCGGTCGCAGCGCGAACGCCGCCTGGACGGCCACCGCCGGCGGCTCCGACATGATCGACGTCTACATCGAGGAGCTCTGCGAGCCGGAGGGCGGGGCGCCTACCGAGGGCTCGCTCCACTACCTGTTCAATGGCAACTGCGTGGCGATGGATCGCCGCGTGCACCGCTCGCTGGACGTCGTCCCGATCGATCTGCCCGGCGGCGAGCTCCTGCCCGAGATCATCGTCGAACGCACCGTCCACGGCCCCGTGGTCGCGCGCGGACGGATCGGCGACAAGCCCGTCGCGGTGAGTCGCAAGCGCTCGACCTATCTGAAGGAGCTCGACGCGGCGGTCGCCATCCTGCGACTGAACCGCAACCAGGTACCCGACGGCGAGAGCTTCGTCCGGGACTTCACGCAGTCGATGAACCTGTCGACCAACTGGACCTACGCCAACGCCAGCGAGATCGCCTACGTGCACGGCGGCTTGTATCCGGTGCGGCCCGCCGGAGCGCACCCCGATCTCCCGGTATGGGGGACGGGCAACTACGAGTGGCAAGAGGACCCGGGCCTCGAGCACATCGCGCGCACCAAGCATCCCGCGACCGACAACGACGACGTCTATCTCTCCGACCTGGCGTCGGCGGGCGAGCTCTCGCGGCACCCGCACGAAGTGCGCCCCGAGCGGCACTACGTCGTGAGCTGGAACAACCGACCGGCACCCGATTGGACCGCCTCCGACGGAAACTGGGGCTTCTCGAGCATCTATCGCGCCGATCTACTCGAAGATCTCGTGCTCCACGAGATCTCGGCCGACCGCAAGATCAGCCCCACGAGACTCGTGCAGCTCATGGAGCACGCAGGCCTGTCCGATCTGCGCGGGACCCACGTCCTCCCGCAGGCGCTCGAGATCCTGAGCCACGCCGATGCGATCGGTCCCAACGCAGCGCAGCGGATCGCCACGCTGCAGGCGTGGGCCGACGGCTGGACCGACTTCGCGAACGCGCGCGGCCCGCTGCGGCGCGACGGCGATCGCGATGGTGAGTACGATCAGGCCGAGGCCGCCGGCATCATGGATGCGTGGTGGGATCCGATGATCCACGCGATCTTCGACCCCGGCCTTGCGGGCCGCGATGTGTCGACCGTCTCGCTCCAGGAGTTCCACAACGCTCCGGGGTCGACGGGCTCCGCGTTCCAGGGCGGCTTCTACGGCCAGGTCCACGCCGACCTCGCGCGAGTGCTAGGTGAGCCGATCCTCTCGCCGACGTCGCAGATCTACTGCGGCTCGAGTGCCGTCGGCGTCGACGGCGACCTCGTGTCGTGCGCCAATGCGCTGGCGGCTTCGCTCGAGGCGATCTCTCCGAGCAACGCGAGTGCGCTCGGCGAGCGCATCCTGTTCCTGCCGACCGCCGCGCTGTCGATGCACTGGGTCAACCGGCCGACGACCCAGGGCCTCGCGATGTTCCCCGAGCCGTCGCGAGCGACGATGATCGCGGCCGGCGTCGCCCTCGTGGGGATACTCGCGCGCTGGAGGCGCCGGCGACACTCGCGCTGAGCCGGCTCCGCCTCTGGATCACTTCTGGCCGGCGGCCTCGAGCGACTCGGGCGTGAGGCCCTTGTGCCCCCACACGTCGCCTTCGACGAAGCGATTCGGCGTCCACGACTCGTCCACGAGCACGCCGTGGCAGCCGACCTCGATGTCGAACCCGACCGGGCTCTTCACGTAGAACGAGAACATGCCGTCGTTGCGATGGCGTCCGAGGCTGGTCGTGATCGGCAGCCGCGCCGACACGGCGCGGTCGTGGGCGCGGCCCACGTCGTCGATCTCCGGCAGCTCGAACAGCACGTGGTGCAGCGCCGAGATCGGTCCTACCCGCAACAGCGCCACCGTGTGATGGCGCGCATTGCAGTGCAGGAACCACACGCCCTGCTGCGGCCCGAACGCGACGTAGTCGGAGAGCCGGAAGCCGAGCGCGCCGCACCAGAACGCGAGCGCTGCGTCGATGTCGGGCACGAGCATCACGACGTGGCCGAGGCCGAGCGGACCCGTCACGAAGCGGTCGACCCCGGCCGGCGACACGAAATTGTGATCGCGCGTGACGCCGTGGAAGAGCTCGACGCGGTTGCCCGAGGGATCGCGCAGGTGGATCATCGCGTGCACCGCGCGCGCCTCGAGCTCCTCGGGCGTCGCGGGCGTGACGGCCACGCCCTTCGCCTCGAGCTCCGCGCGCGCGGTCGCCAGCTCTGCGGGGCCGCGCAGCTCGAAGCCCAGGTAGCGCACGCCCGGGCCGTCGCCCGGATGCAGCGCGACGCGCCACTGCCAGTCGTCCATCTTCAGGTACACGGATCCGTCGGGCGCGACGCCCGTGCCGCCGCTAGGCGCTCCCGGGTTCGGCATTCCCGGGATGCCCCAGGCCTCTCCGGGCAGGACGCGCGCGGGCATCAATCCAAGGATCCCCGTCGCGAAGTCGAGCCACGCCTTCGGGTCGGCGCCCTGGAGACCCACATAACCGAGTTGCCGGATTTCCATGGACCGATCACCTCTGCTTGACGACGGCCGCCGGGAAGAAGCCGAAGTTCGGAATCGCGATGTCGTGGCCGAGCAACGCGAGGCCGTAGACGCGGCCCCAGACGTCCCAGTCGCAGCCGACGTGCGTGACACCCGCGCCGACGTCGCGATAGGCGCGTTCGACCGCGTCGCCGGTCTTGATGCCGTGTGCGCCGCCGCGGTAGAGCAGGCTCTCGACCGCTTCGAGCAGCATGCGCGCAGTGAACGCCTGGTTGCGGCGCCAGGTGGCGCGCTGGAACACGGTGGGCGCCTGCCACGCGCCGTACAGCCTCTCGGCCTCCTCGATGTCGCGCAGCATCAATCCCTCGGCCGCGTCGATGCGCGCTGCCGCGTCGGCGATCCGCAGCTGCACGGCCTGCGTGTCGCCGAGCTTCTCGCGGAACAGGTTCGTGCGCGACTGGAGCCGCTCGGCGGTCGCTTCGAGTGCGCTGCGCGCGGCTCCGATCAGCGCGGGGGTCACCGTCCAGCCCATCCAGTCGAACGTGGGCACGCGGTGCCACACGGAATCGTGTACGGCGGCGCCCTGCGTGCGCACACCCTGGTCGGGCGTGCGGTTGCAATCGGCCCAGGAGAGTCGTGCGGTGCTCGGGCACGAACTGCTCGCGCACGACGATGTCGTTGCTCGCGGTGCCCTTGAGCCCCATCGCGTGCCAGGTGTCGACGATCTCGTACTCGCCGGCCGCGCGCTCGAGGATGAACAGGCGCATCTCGGGCGGGCCGCCCGCCGCGCCGGGCCGCTCGACCGGGGCGAGCAGGAGATCGAGGTCGCAGTTGAAGGAGCCGCTCGCAAACTCCCAGTGTCCGTCGAGCACGTAGCCGCCGTCGGCAGGCCTCGCGATTGCGCGCCGCGGAGACCAGCCCGTCGACGCGATCCGCGCGTCGCGCACGGGATCCCCGCTGTTCCAGAGCCACTTCTGCGTCTCGGCCGGGAAGTGCGCGAGGATCAGCTGGTGCATCGCGTTGTTCTCGTACACCCAGGCCGTGCTCGCACAGCCGCGCCCGAGCTCGGTCGCCACGCGGACGTAGGTGGCGAAGTCGAGCTCGTAGCCGCCGTAGGCGCGCGGCTGCAGGATCCGGAACAGGCCCGCGTCCTTGAGCTCGCGGATCGACTCCTCGGGCACGCGGCGCTCGCGCTCGCAGCGCTCCGCGCGCTCGCGCAGCCGCGGCACCAGCGCGCGCGCGCGTGCGATCAGCTCGTCGACACCCGGCTCGCCGGCTTCGTTCGCTCGGACCCGTTCCGCCATGGCCGACTCCTTGTCAGAGCAGCTCGACCGGGGGATCGACGCCCGGCACGAGCGGCGCGAACGGTGCGACGAGCAGCGCGCGTCCGCGCTTGCCGGCGTCGATCGCCGCCGCGAGGCCCGCGAAGCGCTGCTCGAAGCACGCCGCGGGGTCCTGTTCGACGAAGCACGCGATCAGGATGCGCTCGCCGCACGCCCGGTACCTCGGGCGCGGCCTTCGGCCACCACGCGGCCTTCGGCTTCGGCGTGAAGCAGAGCGCCATCGCGATCGGAGACTTCTCGATCGCACCTGGCAGGAATTCCCGCGTGAGCCACGCGCGCAGGTCGTCGAGCGAGGTGTCGGGACGGCGCTCCGTCCACACCAGCACGATGCCGGGGTAGCGCCGGTCGAGCGCGAGCTCGGGCGGCACGCCATCGGCGTCGCGCAGCGCGCCGCCGAGATAGTCGTATGCCGCGGTCGGTGATCACGTCGCGCTGATCGAAGTTGCGGCTGGTTCGCGGCGAGTATCGGCATCTGCTCCGCGACGAAGCGCTGCTGATCGTCGTAGCGCCCGCGCTGGATCCAGATCGCCGCGAGGAACGATCCGCGCGTGATCGGGTCGCAGATCGGATTGCTCGCGGGCTGGCGCAGCGCCTTCTCGCGCCGCGTGGCGATCCAGCGCTGGGTGGCGATCGTCCAGGGCGCACAGCTGCCCGCGGCGATCAGGTGATCGCGCTCGTACCAGCGGTTCCAGGCCAGCTCGTGGCCGCGGTGCGGTTCCATGAGCGAGAAAATCGCGTGGCCGAGCTCGACGCGCCGATCCGAGATCTGCGGTGCGGCCGGGGCGGGATCCGACACGGCGTCTCCTCCGGGCGGCCAGTATCGCTCGCCGCACGCGCTCGCGCGCTCGTCATTCTTGCACACGAGGTGCGCGGATCTGCTCCTTGTGTGCCCGGACGCGCCTCCCGTAGGCTCGACGAGCGGAGGAAGACCCATGCCGCTGCGCGGTCTCGGATACCTCGGACTCGCGAGTCCCGACCTCGCGCCCTGGCGCTCGTTCGCGAGCGAGCTGATCGGGCTCGCTCCCGCGGAGGGTCGTGGCTCGAGCTCGGTGCTGCGCTTCCGCATGGACACGCGCGGCTGGCGGATCGCCGTGCACCGCGCGGCGCGCGGCGGACTCGCCTATGCGGGCTGGGAGGCGGCGGATCGCGCAGCGCTCGACGAGGTGGGCGCGAGGCTGCGCGCCGCAGGTGTCGCCGTGTCGACACCGAGCGCAGAGGAGCGCGCGGAACGCGGCGTGTCCGCGCTGCTGCGCTTCAGCGATCCCTGGGGTCACACGCACGAGGTGTTCTCGAGCGCGTTCTACGACTTCGACACCGAGTTCGTCTCGCCCGCGGGTGTCTCCGGCTTCGTCACCGAGCACGGGATGGGACACCTCCTGCTCGGCGTGCCCGATTGCAACGCGGCCGAGGACTTCTACACGAACGCGCTGGGCTTGCGGGTGACCGACCGCATGGACATGGGCGGTGGACACCGCGCGGTGTTCCTGCGCGCGAGCCCGCGCCATCACAGCCTCGCGCTCACCGACGTGCTGCCCGAGCCGGGCCTGCATCACTTCATGCTCGAGACTCGGACGCTCGAAGACGTCGGGCGCGCCTGGGACCGCGTGCAGGACCAGCGCGTTCCGATTCAGATGACGCTCGGCCAGCACGCGAACGATCCGCTCGTGTCGTTCTACGCGGCGACACCGGGAGGGTTCGGCGTCGAGATCGGATGGAACGGGATGCTGATCGACGAGAGCCGCTGGGCGGTGCGCGAGTTCGGCGGCAAGGGCGAGATCTGGGGCCACCGCGGCGCAGCGATGGAAGAGATCAACGCAGCTCGCGCGAAGGCGAGCTAGGAGTGGCGGGTTTGCGCATCTGTATCCTCGGCGCGGGCGGGCTCGGCTCGCTGGTCGGCGGCTGGCTCGCCGAATCCGGCGTATCGGTCACGCTGGTCGCGCGCGCGCCGCACGTCGCGGCGATCCGCGCGCGTGGGCTCACGATTCGCGGCATCCGCGGCGAGTGCGTCGTGCGGCGTCAGCTCGAGGCGGTCGCGACGCCGGCCGAGGCGCGCGGCGAGTTCGACTATCTGATTCTCGCGGTCAAGGCGAAGGACAGCGAGACCGCGCTGGCCGACGCGGCGCCGCTGCTCGCGCGCACGCGCGCGGCGCTCTCGCTCCAGAACACGCTGTGCAAGGAAGAGATCCTCGCGGCGCATCTCGGCGCGGAGCGCGTGATCGGTGCGTCGACGACCGAGGCGGGCACGCTCGTCGAGCCCGGCGTCGTGCAGCACGTGGGCACGGCGCCGACCGCGTTCTATTTCGGCGAGCAGGGCGGCAAGCCCAGCGCACGCGTCGCCGCGCTCGTGGATGCATTCAACAAGGCGGGCTTCGGCGCGCGCGAGGCCGACGACATCCGCCACGTCGAGTGGGAGAAGCTGCTCCAGATCACCGCGCTGTGCGCGTGGTCGGTGTCGGCGCTCGGCGTCATGCCGGGCGGGTCCGTGGCAGAGGCGCTCGTGGTACGCGAGGCGGCCGAGCACTATCTCGCGATCGCGCGCGAGCTGCTCGCGGTCTATCGCAGCCTCGGCTACGAGCCGCAGGACTTCTTCGCGCCGTACTCGCGCTTCCGCGAGCTCGCGCGCGAGACGGACGAGCAGGCGGTCGAGGCGCTGCGCGCGCAGGGGCAGCGCATGCTCGACGCCGGCGTGATCGGGCGCCCGTCGCTGCACGTCGATCTGCTGCGCGGGCGGCCGACCGAGGTGGAGTACTGCCTCGGTCCGTTCCTGGCGCAGGCCGATCGCGCGGGGATCGCGGTTCCCACGGTGCGCGCGGGCTACCGGATCATCCGCACGCTGGAGCAGATGCTGGTATGACCGAGAAGCGCATGCTCGACCGCGGCGAGCTCGATGCCGACACGCATCCCGATCTCAAACCGCCGACCTTCGCGAGCGTCGAAGAGGAGCGCGCCCACCGCAAAGCGCGTCTCGCGGGCGCGTGCCGGATCTTCGCGCGCTTCGGCTACGACCACTGGGTGGCAGGCCACCTCACGGTGCGCGATCCCGAGCACGCCGACCGCTTCTGGGTGAATCCGCTCGGCGTCTCGTGGCGGCTCCTCCGCGCGAGCGATCTCTGCCAGGTCGACTTCGCGGGAAACGTCGTCAGCGGCGAGCGCCCCGTGAACGGCGCCGCGTTCGCGATCCACTCCGAGATCCACCGCAATCGCGAGGACGTGGTGGCGGCGGCTCACGCGCACACGCCCTTCGGGCGCGCGTGGTCGGCCACGGGTCGTCCGCTCGAGCCGATCAGCCAGGATCACTGCGCGTTCTACCAGGATCACGCGGTGTTTTCCGACTTCACGGGCGCGGTCTACGACAGCGCCGAGTCGCGGCGCTTCGCCACCGCGATCGGGTCGGGCAAGGCACTGATCCTGCAGAACCACGGCCTGCTCACGGTGGGCCAGACCGTCGACGAAGCGGCGTTCTGGCTCCACCTGCTCGAGCGCTGCGCACAGTCGATGCTGCTCGTGAACGCGCTCGTGCCGCGAGACGGCCGCCCCGCGTACACCGCGCTCTCGCACGAGGTGGCGTCGCATACCCACGAGCAGGTCGGCCAGCCGCTGCACGGATGGCGCGGCTTTCAGCCGCTGTGGGACGAGCTCATTGCCGAACAGGAGGATTTTCTGGCGTGAAGGCACCGAGCATCGATTCGATCCGCGCCGGCGACGAACTTCCGAGTGTCGAGCGCACGACCGTCTTCGCGCACTGGAACCGCTTCGCAGCCGTGAACGACGAGTTCATCGACGTGCACATGGAGCGCGAGGCCGCCGTGGCTGCGGGCCAGACCGACGTATTCGGGATGGGGAACCTGCGGATCGCCTACGCGCACAACGCGCTGCACCGCTGGCTCGCGGGCGCGGGCGACATCGCGGAGTTCGGCTGTCAGTTCCGCGCGCTCAACATGAAGGGCGACGTCCTGCGCACGCGCGCGGTGGTCAAGAGCACCGAGACGCGCGACGGCAACCCGCTCGCGAGCATCGAGCTCGACGTCCTGAACCAGCGCGGCGAGAGCACGATGCCGGGCAGCGCGACGGTGCTGTTCTTTCCGGGCGGGAAGGGCACGAGCCTGCCCGAGCCTGCGCCGTCGCCGATCCCGACCGACCGCACTCCCGCGGTGCATCTCGACGCGAAGACGATCAGCTGGCTCGGCGTGCCGCTTCCTGCTGACACGGCATACCCGGTATGCGAGAACGACATTCGGCGCTGGGCGATCGCCACGTTCTATCCAGAAGATCCGCCCGTCGAGTTCCTCGACGACGCCGCGGCGCGGCGCGGTCCGTGGGGCGGCATGGTGGCGCCGCGCGACTTCAATCCGTTCGCGTGGACGCGCTGCACGCCGCCCGACACCTATCCATGGATGCGCGGAATGGGCAGCGAGCCCGGGCGTCGCGGGCTCAACGGCGGCCAGCGCAACCGCTACTTCGCACCGATTCGAACCGGAGATGTGATCACCTCCGTGGTCGCGCTCGTCGACGCGTACGAGAAGCAGGGTCGGCTCGGACCGATGCTGTTCCTGATCGACGAGTCGCGCTGGACCAATCAGCGCGGCGAGCTCGTGCGAATCGGCCAGCGCACCACGATCTATCACTAGGTGGTCGCGTGAGCTCTGCTTCGGCGCTCTTCACTCCGCTGCGCCTCGGCCCGATCGAGGTGGCCGGGCGCGTATTCAAGACCGCGACTGCGGAGACGCGCGCGAGCGAGGACGGGTTCGTCACCGACGAGCTCGTCGACGTGTACGAGGAGTGGGCGAGCGGCGGAACGCCGCTGATCATCACGGGCAATCTCTACGTCTCGTCGCAGGGCAAATCGACCTATCGCATGTGCGGCGTCGATGCCGATGACAAGGTCCCGGGTCTCGCGCGGCTTGCCGACGCGGTTCACCGGCACGGCGGGAAGCTCGTCGGGCAGCTCAACCACTGCGGGCGCCAGGTGATCCAGGGGCACACGGGCGTCGAAGATCCGGTCTCGGCCTCGGCGGTATCCGAGCCGACGATGGGTACGCGCCCGCGCGCGCTGCGCGGCGACGAGATTCCGGGAGTGATCGAGGCGTTTGCCTCGGCCGCGGTGCGCTGCCGCGACGCGGGCTTCGACGGCGTGCAGGTGCACCTGGCGCACGGCTACCTCTTGTCCCAGTTCCTCACCGCGCACACCAACCGGCGCACGGACGAGTGGGGGGGCCGCTCGAGAACCGCGCGCGGCTCGCGCGCGAAGTGGTGCGCGAGGTGCGCCGCCGCGTGGGGCCGGACTGCGCGGTGCTGCTCAAGCTCAACGGCCACGACCGCCTGCCGGGCCGACGCGGGCTCGACACCGAGGAGCTCGTAGAGATCGCGCGCTGGCTCGAGACCGATGGCGCGGATGCCGTGGAGGTGAGCAACGGCCACTACGAGTCGGGCTTCCCGATGATGGCCGGCAGCTTCGACGGCTTCTACCGCGCGCTTGCGGTATACGGCATCGGGCAGTACATGAACGCGCTGCGCCGCACCTCGATGCGCTATGCGGGTGGCCTGTTCGACGCGATGTCGCGCCGCCTCTGGCCGGCGCGGGAGGGGTTCAACCTCGACTACGCGCGCCGCTTCAAGCAGGCGCTGCGCATCCCCGTGATCTGCGTCGGAGGCTTCCACACGCGCACCGCGATCGAGACCGCGCTCGCGTCGGGCGCCGCGGACGCGGTTTCGTGCGCGCGCGCGTTCATCGCCGACCCGTGGCTGGTCGAGCACCTGCGCACCGGAGTCGCCGGGCCGCGCTGCGACTACTGCAACCTCTGCCTCGCGCACGCGGGAACCGGGCCCGTCGACTGCTTCAACCCGGTGGTGCGCGCGCAGAAGGAGAAGCTCCGGGCCGAGAAGCGCGCCGAGCGCGCGGGAGGAATGCGATGAGCAGCGAATTGTCGCCGGCGCAGCAGAAGATGCTGGCGGCCTACGAGTTCCACACGGGCGCCGAGTTCGTCACGCACCGGACCGAGGACGCGATCGCGTCGATGGTCCCGGACCCGTACGTCGCGCTGCTGCCCGCGCTGACGGGCGGCAACGGTGTCGTAGAAGTCGAGGACTTCTACGAGCACCACTTCATCTTCAACATGCCGCCCGACATGGAGCTCGTGCCCGTGAACCGGATCATCGGCGGCGACTACATCGTCGAGGAGAGCGTGTTCCGCTTCACGCACACGGTCGAGCTCGACTGGATGTTGCCCGGCCTCGCGCCCACGGGGCGTCGCGTCGAGATCGCCGTGGTGTCGATCGTGAGGATGGAGGGCGAGAAGCTCGCCCACGAGCACATCTACTGGGACCAGGGCTCCGTGCTCGCGCAGCTGGGCCTGCTCGACAGCGATGCACTGCCGGTCGTGGGGGCAGACGGCGCGCGAAAGATCCTCGACCGCAACGTACCGGTGAACGGGCTCATGAAGCGCCTGCGCGCCGCGAAAGGAGCGAAGCGATGAAGGCGAAACCCGATCCGAAGGTGGCGGAGATCCGCCGGCGCCTCGACCACCCGATCGTCGATGCCGACGCCCACCAGCTCGAGACGGTGCCGGTGCTGCTCGACTACATCCGCGAGGTCGGCGGCAGTGCGATGCCCGAGCGCTTCCTCGCGTTCCTGCGCCACCAGCGCCGCACGTTCGAGATGAGCTGGGAAGAGCGATACGACACGCGTACCTCGATGCCGGTGTGGTGGCCGATTCCCACCGAGAACACGCTCGACCGCGCTACCACGCAGCTGCCCGGCCTGATGTACGACCGGATGGACGAGCTCGGACTCGACTTCAGCATCGTCTACCCGGGGATCGGACTGCAGATCGTGACGCTGCCCGGGCTCGCCGACGACGAGCTGCGCCAGGTATGCACGCGCGCGTTCAACCGCTACTACGCCGAAATGTTTCGCGGCTACGCCGACCGGCTCACGCCGGTCGGCCTCGTGACGATGAACACGCCGCAGGAGGCCTGCGACACGCTCGAAGACGCCGTGCGCTGCGGGCTGCGAGCCGTGGTGATCGCGGGCGACGTGCTGCGGCCGGTGCCGAAGGTGGCGCGCGAGCACCCCGAGCTCGCGAGCCATGTCTGGTACCAGGACTGCTTCGGCATCGACTCGCCCTACGACTACGATCCGTTCTGGGCGAAATGCGTCGAGCTCGGCGTGGCGCCGACGTCGCACTCGGGTCCGATCGGCTGGGGCACGCGCCGCTCCGTGTCGCGCCACCAGTACAACCAGCTCGGCGGCTTCGCCGAGGGCGGCGAGGCGCTGCTCAAGGCGCTCTGGTTCGGCGGCGTCACGCGCCGCTTCCCGACGCTGAACTTCGGCTTCCTCGAGGGCGGCGTCGCGTGGGCGGCCAGCACCTACACGCGCATGATCGACCACTGGAGCAAGCGCAACGCCGAGGCGATCCGGAGCCTCGACCCGGCGCGCCTCGACCAGGCGCTGTTCGCGAAGCTGATCGACGAGTACGGGCACGAGAAGATCCGCGCCTACCGCGATCCGCTGGTCGAGAACTCGCTCTGGGCGCCGAGCCCGGACGAGCTCGACGACTGGCGCGCGTGCGAGGTGTCGAGCGCGGAAGAGCTCGCCGCGCAGTTCGTGCCGCGCTTCTACTTCGGCTGCGAGGGCGACGACCGCATGAACGCGCTCGCATTCGACACGGAGCTGAACCCGTTCGGCGCGCGGCTGCGCGCGATGATCGGCTCCGACATCGGCCACTTCGACGTGGTCGACATGCGCGAGGTGGTCGAGGAGTCGTGGGAGCTCGTCGAGGACGGGCTGATCGACGAGGCCGACTTCAAAGACATCGCATTCGCGAACGCGGTGCGCCTGCACGGCGGCATGAACCCCGACTTCTTCAAGGGGACGGTCGTCGAGGACGCCGCGGCGCGCGTGCTGCGGGAATCGGCGTAGCGCCCGTTCGAGGGTTTTCATTCGAGACCCTGATGATTTCGTGTTGACATGAGCTGCTGCCCGGGCCTAGGGTCGGCCAACGCCCCAAACCCCAGGCTGGCGTGGCGTGCGGACGCGCTAGCGCAGGAGATGTCATGCCGGCTCGTCGCCGAAGCTCGTCTTGTTCCACGCTCGCTCTCTCTGCCGCTCTCTGCTCGCTCTTCCTGGGCCTCGCGCTCGTCGCTGCCGGTCCGGCCAAGGCGGCACCGCCCTTCAAGATCGAGATCCTGTCGAGCGCTCCCCACCGGGTGAGCGGGGGCGATGCGCTCGTGCGCGTGAGCTTCCCCGATGTCGACGTGCCGGCCGGGATGAGGCTGCTTCGGAACGGCGTCGACGTGACGAGCTCGCTCGAGGTCGTTCCGGGCGCGCTCGTCGGCGTGGTGAGCGGATTCGTCGTGGGCAACAACCTCCTGCGACTGATGCCCTCGCCGAATGCGAAAAAGCCGGTCGCGACTCTCGCCGTGCGCAACTTCCCGCAGAGCGGGCCGATCTTCTCGGGTCCGCAGCAGCAGCCGTTCGTCTGCACGACGGCGCGCAGCGGCCTCGGACAGCCGATCATCGACAACCAGGACTCGTTCGGGATCCGGGTCGCGCAAGAGAACCCGCCCGGTGTCTATCCGAGCGACTCCCGCGGTTATCCGACCGCGGCCGCAACGATCATCGGCTACAGCAAGAACTGCGCGGGCAACCGGCGCGTCGAGTATCAGTACCGGACCACGTCGGGCGCGTTCGCGTCGCTTCCGGGCGGTCCGACCGGCCCGCTGCCCGCCAACATCGCGATGACCACGACGCTCGACGGCGACACGGTGCCGTACATCGTGCGCTGGGAGCGCGGGACGATCAATCGGTTCATCTACAGCGTGGCGATGCTCGCGCCCACGACGGAGACGAACCCGAACCAGCCCGACGATTCGCTCTGGAACGGGCGCCTCGTGTTCAGTCTCGAGGGCGGCGTCGCGATCGGGCGCACGCAGGGCACGATCGGCGGCGGCGCGGCGCTGAATGACATCGTGCTCCGGCTCGGCTACGCGGTGGTGAGCTCGAGCGGTCTGCGCATGAACACCCACTACAACCTCCAGCTCGGCGGCGAGACGGCGCTGATGCTCAAGGAGCACTTCGTCGAGGACCACGGCGTCCCGCTCTATACCGTCAGCGTCGGCGGCTCGGGCGGCGCGATCCAGCAGTACGTGTACGCGCAGAACCATCCGGGTCTGTTCGACGCGGCGATCCCGCAGTACTCCTACTCCGACATGGTCACCCAGACGATCCACGTCGGGGACTGCGAGCTGCTCGAGCACTACTTCGACGTCACCGATAAAGCCAACACGAAGTGGAAGAACCCCGAGAACCGTCAGGCGATCATGGGGCTCAACGCGTCGAACTTCCCGAAGAACCTGTCGAGCAGCGAGATCGCGAACTGGAATGGGATCTACGGGCTCTACGCGCTGTTCGGATTCCAGGTGCAGGACAAGGATCCGGCATCGCCTGTTCCCGGGCTCACCGAGTGCCGTCAGGGTTGGTTCGGGCTCACGCCGCTCGCGCTGAACCCGACCTTCACGAACGTCCAGGACATCGACAAGCTCGCGCAGGGCGTGGCCGGCGTGGAGTGGACCCACTGGGGCGACCTCGTGAACATCTACGGAACCGACGAGACCGGCTTTGCGCGCTCGCCCGCGGACAACGTCGGCGTGCAGTACGGGCTCACCGCGCTGCGCGACGGCGTGATCACTCCTGCGGAGTTCCTCGATCTGAACGCGAAGGTGGGGAGCTGGAAGGAGGCCTCGCAGATGGTCGTGGAGGGCTTCCCGTTCGTCGGCGCACCGAGCGCGGCGACCTTCGATCCCTGGAGCCGGCGCAACATGAACCTCTCTCCCGACGGCGGGGTGACGCCCGCACCGCGGCGGACCGCAAACCTCGCGGCGATCGCGGCGGCGTACAACTCCGGCATGCGCTTCGACGGCGACCTCGACATCCCGGTGATCGACTGGCGCCACTATCTCGAAGACGAGCTCGACATGCACCACAGCCACCAGTCGTTCGCCACGCGGCGCCGCCTGGAGCTAGCGGGGAACGCCGACAACCAGGTGATCTGGTTCACCGATGCGCGACCCGCGGTCGGCTTCGACCAGACGCCCGAGGCGTTCGAAGTGATCGACGAGTGGATGGAGAACCTGCGCGCGAATCCCGAGCTCGGCGTGGCGGGCAACAAGCCGCCGCGCGCGGTCGACCGCTGCTTCGCCACGAATGGCACCGAGATCGCGGCCGGCGACGACGTCTGGAGCGGCATCCTCGACGAGGGTCCGCCCGGTGCGTGCACCTCGGTCTTCCCGCTGTACCGCACCACGCGCAGGGTCGCGGGCGGCCCGATCGAGGGCGGCATCTTCAAATGCGGGCTCCAGCCGGTCGACGCTGCCATCTCTGCGGGCGAGTACGGATCGTGGGAGCCGAGCCCTGCCGAGCAGGCCCGGCTGGAAGCGATCTTCCCCGAAGGAGTCTGCGACTGGAGCCTGCCGGACGAGGGGCGTCCGGGCGCTTGAGGCGCTGACCGGGACGGTTGCGGCCCGCGCGCGTGTGCGTGCTCGTGGGGCATGGCGTCGATTAGAATCCGGCCATGCCCTACGCGCACCGCCCCATGCACGACGCCGACGCCCACGTGATGGAGACGGCGGCGATGCTCCACGAATGCGCGGAGCCCGCCGTGCGTTCCAAGCTGCCGCCGAGCTTCGTCGCGGCGCTCTCGCCGGGCGAAGACGAGCGCCTCGTGTCGCACTTCCGGGGCAAGCACGCCGATCCGGCCTATCGCAGCGACGACGCCGATCAGATCCTTCTGCGCAAGAACTGGGCTGCGACGGGCTCGTTCCTGAAGGAAGACCGCCCCCGAGCCCTCGACCTGCTCGGATTCCAGAGCCAGCTCGTCTTCAACACGTTCGTGAACCAGGCGTTGCTCAAGGCCGAACGTGGTGATGATGTGGACTTCGCGTACGGCTTCGCGCGCGCCCACAACCGCGCGATGCTCGACTTCTGCGCCGTCGACCGCCGCCTGCTCGCGACCTGTTATGTGCCGCTGCGCGACTTCGCGCGCAGCCGCGCGATCGCGCGCGAGGTGATCGACGCGGGTGCTTCGGCCCTGCTCGTGCCGTCGGGCTGCCCGCGCGGCCACGCCCCGAGCCATCCCGGATTGTTCCCGGTCTGGGAGCAGGCCGTGGAAGCCGGCCTCCCGATCGTCTTCCACGTCGGCGGCGGGCTGCGCGCGGCCGACGACCGGCTGATCGACCGCGACTACTTCGAGAACGGCGGACCGCCGATTCCCGACTTCCACGGCGGCGACGAGAACTTCCGCTCCGTCGACTACATGGCGATCCCGACCGCGCCGATGCAGACGATCGCCACGCTGATCTTCGACGGCGTGCTCGACCGGTTCCCGACGCTCCGGCTCGGCGTGATCGAGCAGGGCGCGTCGTGGATCCCGAGCTGGATGCGCTTCATGGATTCCGCGTTCGAGGCGTTCCGCAAGAACGAGGAGCGCCTCCAGAAGCTCGCGCTGCGCCCGAGCGACTACGTGCGGCGACAGGTGCGCGCCACTCCGTATCCGGCCGAGGATGTGGGCTGGACCGTCGCCAACGCGGGCGACGAGGTGTGCCTGTTCTCGTCCGACTACCCGCACGTCGAGGGCGGCCGCAATCCGATCAAGCGCTTCGAAGAGAGCATGACCACGCTCTCCGAGCCGCAGAAGCAGCGCTTCTACGTCGAGAACTTCGCGGACCTGATGGGGAGCGGCCTGTCCTAGTCGGGCTCTGCTCGCGATCGGGGCGTGAGGCCGTAGACGAGCTCACCGCGCTCGTCGACGTCGTAGTAGCCGAGGCCGTCGCCGACGCCGATGCCGTCGACGCCCATCGCGACGGCGAACTTGTTCAGGGCGTTGCGCGCGACGTCGAGCACGATCTCGACCACCTGCTCGGCGCTGAAGTGCGCGTGCGCCGCCGCGACGAGACCGTCCGGGAACGCATCGGGCCGCCACAAGAGCGCGTCGACGAGTCGAAGCGCGACCTTGTGGCGGTCGGCGAGGTCGCTGTCCTCGTACACGTCGAGCTTGTCGAACAGGGTCTCGTCGCCGCCGGACTCGACCGCGCGCACGTTGCGCAGCGAATTGCAGAACCGACACTGGTGTGCGCGCGCGCCGCGCAGCCGGATCAGCTCGGTCGTCATCGGATCGAGGGTGGCCAGGCGCGCGATCAGCGGCATCATCGCCTCGAGCGCGGGCCACAGCTTCTCGGGCGCGGCCGTGGGCTCGGACGGCAATGGGTCGGCGCCGAAGAGCTGAACGAACGCCGCACGCACGCGCAGCTCGAAGTCGATCGCATACAGCGCCTGCGCGAACGCGGCAGCATCGGCGCCGAGCGCGGCGCGCAGCTCGGCGCGCTGCTCCTCGGAGACCAGAGAGACATCGAGCACGAACTGCTCGGCGAACGCGAGGCACGCGCGATCGCGGTCGGAGAAGAGCGGCGAGGAGGGCCACGACGGCAGCGCGTCGAGCTTCTCCGCGTCCGGAGAGATCGAATTCCGAGGCGGCAGATCGAGGCCAAGCAGCGTGGCGACGCGCGCGCGGGTCAATTCGTAGAGGGCCGGATCGACCGCGGCCTTCGCGCTCGACAGGACGACCTCGAACGCCGCGAATGCGTCGGGTGCGATCCCGCGCACGTCGACGGTCGGGGCGGAACTCATCGCAGCAGTATTGCTCAGTCCGTCGCCGACACCACGCAGTCGAGGATGCGCTCGGCCTCGGCGCGTTGCTGCTCGGCGGCGATCGACTCGCCGGCCTCGAGCCGGGCCGCAAATCGGAAGAATGGCACGAACCCGTCCTCGTCCTGGCAACGCGCGCGGACCGCGAAGCGCGGGCTGCGCGCGGCTCGCTGCGCCCACCCGTGGCGCACCGCGGCCCAGAACGGCGACGTCGCCTCCCAGTAGGCGTCCGCGGCCGCGAAGTCGAAGCTCTCGAGCCGCTCGTAGCGATCGACGCCGATCTCGCGTGCGAGGCGCCGCGTCTCGCCCGCCTGATGGCCTTCGCTCGCCTTCGGCTCGCTGCCCGAAGCTTGCGCGAGCACGAGCTTCTGGTTGTCCTGCTCGTGGACCCAGCCCGTCGGCAGAATCGTGTGCCGGTTGCGTCCCGCGAGCACCTGATAGTCGCTGCGCACGGTGTGCTCGCGGCGGGGCAGCGGGCGCCAGGCCTCACCGCCCTCCCAGATCGATGCCTCGGCGCTGTGAGTCCAACGACCGAGCGATCCGTAGCGCGGCGCGTCGTCGACCTGGTACACGGTCTGCGACCAGGCGCCGCGGCGCGCGTCGCGCGGAACGGATCGGGTCTCGAAGCGCTCGTTCCCCGCGAACACGAGCACGTTGCTGGGCTCGTAGCGCCAGTCCTGACGCCAGTGCTTCTGTACCAGCGGACCGTGCGTTTGCCCGGACTCGTCGATCACGAACATCACGAGGATGTGCTGAAGGCTCACGAAGTCGGCGCGGTCCTCGATCACGTAGATGCGCTCGGTTCCCCACGATCGGTACGGGCGCGCCGGCGTCGCGCCGGACGTGAACAGGATCGTCTCCAGGAAGTCGAAGGACGCGCGGTAGTCGCCGGCCATGGCAAGGATCGCCGCGCGGTCGCGCTCGCGCGCGGAGAGCCCCGGCGCATGGAGCCGCTGCCACGCTTCGGACGGGACGCTCGCGAGCGTCACCTCCGCGCCGTGCGTCGTTCCGCCGCGCGGCTCCATCGGAACTCCGACGAACGGCCACGCGAACACATAGGGCCGCCGCTCCGGAGCGGCGGTCGCACAGCCGACTCCGATCGCGACGACCGCGGCGAGCAAGAGCGTCGCGTACCTGCGCCAGGTCATGCCCCAACCTTGCGGCGGGAGCGCGATGTCGGCAAGCCATCGAGTCACGGCGCGCCCTACTCTCGTGTCATGCTCTTCGCCGATCTCGTCGCGACGTCGGCTGCGGTGGCCGCGACGCCGAAGCGCGGCGAGAAGATCGCGCGGCTCGCGGAGCTGGTGCGGCGTCTCGAGCCCGATGAGGTCGCGACGGCCGTCGCGTTCCTGTCGGGTGAGCTGCCGAAGGGGCGGATCGGCGTCGGGTGGACGACGATCTCGCGCGCGGTCTCCTCCGGGTCCGCGGCGGCTCCCGTGCTGTCGATCGGCGACGTCGAACGCGCCCTCGACGAGCTGCTCGCGACGGTCGGCGCCGGCTCGTCGGCCGCGCGATCGCGCCAGATCGAGTCGCTGTTCGCGCGCGCCACGGCCGCCGAGGTCGACTTCCTCGGGCGCCTGCTCGTGGGTGAGCTGCGCCAGGGCGCGCTCTCCGGCGTGATGAGCGACGCGATCGCGGTAGCGGCCTCGGTGCGCCCGGCGGCGCTGCGCCGCGCCGCGATGCTCTCGGGCGATCTCGCGATCGCGGCTCGAATCGCGCTGGGCACCGGCGAGTCCGGCCTCGCCGCAGTGACGCTCGAAGTCGGCAGGCCGGTTCTGCCGATGCTCGCATCGGCGTCGGCGGACCCGGCGTCGGCGATCGCCGAAACGGGCGCAGCGTCGGTCGAGTGGAAGATCGACGGCGCGCGCATCCAGTTGCATCGGTCGGGCGCGGACGTGCGCATCTTCACGCGCAATCTGAACGACGTCACGGACCGGCTTCCCGAGGTGGTCGCGATCGCGGCGTCGCTCGACGTCTCGTCCGCGGTGCTCGACGGCGAGGTGCTAGGCCTGTCCGAGGACGAGTCTCCGCGCGCGTTCCAGGACACGATGAGCCGCTTCGGCGCCGAAGCGGCCGCGGCGGAACTCGGCGCGCTGCGCCCCTTCTTCTTCGATCTGCTCCATCTCGATGGCGACCTCGCGATCGATCGCCCGCTGCGCGAGCGCCTGACACTCCTCGATCGCGCGGCAGGGGCGTTCGCCGTGCCCCGGATCGCGACGGCAGACCCAGCCGAGGCCGAGCGATTCCTGGCCGAAGCGCTCGCGGCGGGACACGAGGGCGTGATGATCAAGGCGCTCGAGAGCGGCTATGAGGCCGGCCGGCGAGGCAAGGCCTGGCGCAAAGTGAAGCCGGTGCAGACGCTCGACCTCGTCGTGCTCGCGGCCGAGTGGGGACACGGCCGCCGGCGCGGCTGGCTCTCGAATCTCCACCTGGGCGCGCGCGACCCCGAGAACGGCGGCTGGTTGATGGTCGGCAAGACGTTCAAGGGTCTCTCGGACGAGCTGCTGCGCTGGCAGACCGCGCGGTTCAGAGAGCTCGCGGAGCGCGAGTCCGACGGAACGGTCTGGGTTCGACCGGAAGTCGTCGTCGAGGTCGCGCTCGACGGAGTGCAGCGCTCGACGCGCTATCCCGGTGGCGTGGCGCTGCGCTTCGCACGAGTCAAGCGCTACCGACCCGATCGCGAGAGCGCATCGGCGAGCACGATCGACGAAGTGCGCGCGCTGTTGCCCGGCGCGAGGCGCTGAACCCGAGCACCGGCTTCGAGCGCTCCCGGCTCGATTTGTAGGTTGCACATGTTTCCACGCGAGCTGCGTCTGGAATCCACTCCGGACGGCGCGAGTGGTGGCATGCGGATTGCGTTTTCAGTGTGGGAACGCGATGGGAGGAATGAAATGCCGAGCTATGACCGACCCTATTTCGAGAGCCCGCGCGAGCGGGAGCGGCGCTATCGAGACCGAGACGCGGATCGCTCCTTCGGCCGGCGCGGATATGGCCGCCGGGATGACGACGACGACCGGGGCTCCTGGATCTCGCGCGACCGCGGCGATTTCGAGTCCGGGCGGCGGCGGCGCTTCGACGAGTTCGAAGATTGGCAGAGACCCCGCGAGCTCGCGGAATTCGAGCCGAGCGGAGATTTCGGGCGCTCCCATGCCCGGGCATCGCGGAGCCGCTCGATCGGCCGCGACCGCGATCCGTCGCAGGGCCGCTTCACGGGTCGCGGCCCGAAGGGCTATCAGCGCTCCGACGAGCGTCTGCGGGAGGACGTTTGCGATCGCTTGACCGTCGATTCCGAAATCGACGCAAGCAACATCGAAGTGTCGGTGCGGGATGGCGAAGTGACGCTCGACGGCAGCGTGCCCGACCGCTTCATGAAGCGCGCTTCCGAAGACTGCATCGAGAACATCTCCGGCGTGAAACAGGTCCACAACCGCGTGCGAGTCGAGGCCAACGACGAGGATCGCGCGGAAGTGCGCGATCCGGGCTTCTCGTAGTCTCGGCTCGCCTTCTACGAAGGTGACCTCTTCGGCGCGCGAGATCGGACGCCAAGTAGCTTTTCGCCTGCGGCGGTCGCACTATGTTCGGGCCCGTCGGCCCTCGCGACGCCACGAACAGGACACCCGGTTGCAATCGCGCGCTCGATCGCTTGCGGCGGCGTTGATCCCGTTGCTCCTCGCGCAGGCTGTTCTGGCCGTTGCGATGCTCGGCGCGTGGTACGTCTTCCGGAGGAACTTCCCGGCGCGTTATGCGGCGGTCGAGCAGGTCGTCCTCGAAACGCTGGCTGGGTCCGGACTATCTCGGAGACGGGCGCCCCGCATCAGAGCTCTTGCTCTGTTATCCGATGGGGATCGCATTCGATCGCGACGGTGCACTGCTGATCTCCGACCGCGGCCGCGACCGCCGCGGCCGCGTCGTGTGGCGGATCGATTCCGAAGGGATCGCCCACATCGTCGCCGGAACCGGGCTGCGAGGCACCGCGGTCGGAGATCGCGCGCTGGAGCTGGACTTCGAGAAGCCCGAGAGCATCGCGGTCGCTCCCGATGGGAGCTTCTTCCTCTCCGACGGCCAGAACCACGTCGTCTATCGGATCCACCGCGACGGAGCCGCCGAGCGGTTCGCGGGCACAGGCTCGCCGGGCTACTCCGGCGATGGAGGCCCGGCCCGCGATGCGATGCTCTACCGGCCCGCCGATCTGCGTCTCGACGCGCAAGGCAACCTGTTCATTGCGGACGTCCGCAATCACCGCATTCGCGTGGTCGATCCCTCCGGGCGCATAACGACGGTGGCGGGCACCGGCGAGCCGGGCTTCAGCCCCGACGGCACGCCTGCGATCCAGGCCCGGCTCGACACGCCGTGGGGGATCGGGCTCGACCTCCAGGGTCGATTGTTGATCGGCGACGGCGCGAATCACCGCGTGCGCCGCGTCGAGGACGACGGCCGACTCGTCACGATTGCGGGCAACGGCCGCCCCGGATTCGACGGCGACGGCGGACCCGCGACGCAAGCCAGTCTGAATTGGCCCGAGGCCCTGTCCGTGGATCCGAGCGGGCGGCTGTTCCTCGGAGACGAGAACAACAATTCGGTACGTGTCGTCGACACCGATGGAACAATTTCGACGCTGATGGGCACGGGGTTTCCCGGCAAGGCGATGATCGGCGGGGTCGCGCAGAGGTCGCCGCTCGACGATCCCGAGAGCGTGCTGCCCACCGCCGACGGTTTGATCGTCGTGGATGGCAACAACGGGCGCGTGATCCGCATCGCGAACAATGGAATCATCGAGCTCGTGGCCGGTCGCGGCGAGATCGCGCCGTGCACGCCGATGCGATGACGGTGCACCGGCGCGCGTACCGACGTCAGAGCGAGAGCTGGTAGACCTTCGCCGCGTTCTCGTAGAGCAGCTTGCGCTGCACGCGGGGCGCGAGGCCCAGCAGGCTCCGCTCTTTCGTCTCCTTCACGCCGGGATAGAGGCAGGTGGCGTGCGGGAAGTCCGTCTCGAACATCAGGTTGTCTTCGCCGATCCACTCGATCGCGGGTCCTGGATTGCTCTCGAACCAGTACGAGCCGTAGATCTGGCGCCGGAAGTACTCCGTCGGGCGCAGCTTCACGTCGTCGACGCCGTTCTCGATGAATTGATAGTCGAGACTCTCGAGCATGAACGGCAGCCAGCCGATCCCGCTCTCGACCGACACGAACTTGAGTCGCGGGAAGCGGTCGAGCAGGCCGCTCGAGATCAGGTTCACGATGCACACGAGGTTGCCCATCTGCGCCATCGTGGAGAGCGCAGCGAACCCGCGCGCGGGCGGGTACTCACCCCAGAGGCGCATCGGCCCGCCGCCGCTGCCGATGTGGAAGTTGACCGGCACGCCGCGCGCCTGCGCGGCGTCCCAGAGCGGATCCCACCGCGGATCCGCGAGCGGCGGGAGGCCCCACGGCTGTGTGAAGTCGGTGATCACGATGCCGGTGAGGCCGAGCTCGTCCTGCGCCCGCTCGAGCTCCTTCACCGCGGCAGGTACGTCCCAGATCGGCAGCATCGCCTGCGGAAGCAGACGTCCGCCGCTCTCCGCCTGCAGGTCACCGCCTGCGTCGTTGTAGGCGGTGACGCAGAACGCGCGGTGCTCGACGTCTTTGATGTTCATCACGAGGTTGCCCGCGAAGCCGAGGATGTTCGGGTAGACGATCTGCAGGGTGAGCCCGTGCTCGTCCATGTAGGCGAGCCGAGGCTCCACCTCGATCGCTCCGGGGTGCACCTCCGCGAAGGTGTCGAACGCGATCCGCGCCATCGTCTTGCTGCCGTCGGGGCGGATCGAGGCGTACCCCACCGCGCCCATCACCTGGCCGTCCTCGATCACCCACTGCTCGACGCCTGCGTCGTTCTTGCGCACGCGCAGCGCGCGGTCCTTGAGCTTGCCCGGCGCGCGCGACGTCCACAGATCGGGCGGCTCGGTCCAGTGGGAGTCCACGTCGATCACGGGCATGCGCGCGACGTCGTCCGTCGTCGACGTTCTTTCGTCGGTCATGGAGAATTCCTCGTGGGCGTTGCGGGCCTGTCATTGTAGTTCACATCACCTCGACGCGATGTGGTACATCTGCGAGGTCGCAAAGGAGCCGCGATGATTCTCGAACGACTCGATCCCACCGCCGACGAGTTTGCGCGCGGCACGGGCTGGGAGCTCAAACCCGAAGGCGCGTGTAAAGCCGAAATCTGCATTCCGCTGCCGAAGGATGCGCGACGACCGGATGGGCGCGTCAACGTGTCAGTCATGGCTGACGCGCTCGGCATGGCGATCGTCGCGGACGAGCAGCACGGCCTCTGGTCGCTCGGCCCGATGTCGGGCGGGCGCGCTCTCGCGACGGCGGTGGTTCCCGAGATCACGCTGCCCGATCGCGACGGGAATCCGTTCCGGCTCGGCTCGCTCAAGGGCACCAAGGTCTTCATGTGCGCATGGGCGAGCTGGTGAGGCTGCCGCATGGACCTGCCCGTGTGGCAGGCAGTGCGCGAGGAGCTGCGCCCGCTCGGGCTCGAGATCGTTGCGGTCGCGATGGACACGAACTTCGAAGCGGCGTACCCGTGGATCGACGCCGCGAAGACGACCTATCCGCAGCTGCTCGACGCCGAGCACTCACTCGGCGCGCGGCTCGGCATCATCAACGTGCCCATGGGCGTCTGGATCGACGAGGAAGGCGTGCTCGTGCGCCCCGCGGAGCCGTGCTTCGCGCCGCGTGAGCGCGGCTTCGGGGGCATGAAGCTTCCCGAAGACGCGCCCCAGCGCATGAAGGACATGCTCGCGGAGGCGGCCAAGCTCGACGTCGACACGCGCACCTACGCTGCCGCGCTGCGCGACTGGGTGCGCCTCGGCAGCGAGAGCCGCTACGCGCTTTCGCCCGACGAGGTCGTGCAGCGCTCGGCTCCGCGACCCGTGGAAGTGTCGCTCGCCGCGGCCAACTTCGAGATGGGGCAGCACCTCCACCGCACGGGCCGTGTCGACGCCGCGCGTCCGTTCTTCCGCGCCGCGCACCGACTCCAGCCCGAGAACTGGACCTACAAGCGCCAGGCCTGGAGCATGGTCGACCCGCTCCAGGGCCCCACCGAGCACTACGACAGCGATTGGCTCAGCGACGTGCGGAAGATCGGCGCGCAGAACTACTACCCGAAGCTCGACATGTGAAACGCGCCGGAGCTAGTCGCCGTCCTTCTCGATCTTCACACCGCCGCTGAAGCTCTCGATCGAGATCCGCGCATCGCCGTCGCCGACCACGAACGAGAGGGGCCGGCCCGGGCCGTAGTTCGAGCCGTGGCCATTCTCGTCGCCGGTGAGTCGCGACGTGAAGTCCGACTGGATGCCGCCGCTGAAGCTCTGCACCTCGAAGCGCGCCGAGGTGCCGCCGGGCAGGCGCAGCTCCACCGGTCCGCTGAAGCTGCGCGCGTTCACCCGCGCTCCCTTCGCGAGCGAGGATTCGAGCTTGATCTCGCCCGCCATCGTGCGCAGGTCGGCGCGCTCGATCTCCTCGCCCTCCACTTGGATACGGCCGCTCACCGTCGTGGCCTGCACTTCGCCGCTCACACCCTTGAGCTCGATCTCGCCGTTGAGCGTCTTCGCCACCACCTCGCTGCGCTCGCCCTCGAACTTGATCGGAGCGTTCATCGTCTCGAGATAGGCCTCCTCCGGGGCGCCCTTCACCTCGATCTCGCCGTTCGCTGCGTGCAGGTCGAGCTCGCCCTCGACACCCTCCGCCTTGAT
This sequence comes from uncultured delta proteobacterium, assembly GCA_963832165.1. Taxonomy (GTDB): domain Bacteria; phylum Myxococcota_A; class UBA9160; order UBA9160; family SMWR01; genus JAHEJV01. The sequence continues at coordinate 624,202 of CAWHTE010000001.1, forward strand.
CGCGCCGTTGATCGTGCGCGCCGTGATACGGCTCTTCCGCGGCAGCTCGATCTGGATCTCGACTTCGACCGGCTGCTTCCACGCCTGCCAGCTCATGTGACGGGGCGCGCAACGATACGCGCCGACGGGACCCCTTCGCGTCGATCTCGCCCTCTGCGCGCACGCGCAGCTCGTTCGTGTCGATCCCGCGCAGCTCGATCCGCCCCGACATGATCTCGATGTCCACGCGCACGTCGGGCTCCACTTCGAAGGTCTGTTCGAACGGATCGGCGCGGACGACACCCGCGACCAGACACGACGTGCAGATCGCCGATACGACCCACATTCCCCGATTCATGACTGCGCCTCCGGATCGCGCGAGCTCGTCCACCACTCGAGCTGCTCGAGCATGTCCGCCTCGCGGCGATAGGCCTCGGCGAGCAGGAACTGCAGCGCCGCGTTGTTCGGGTGCTCCTGGAACGCGAGGTGGATCTCGGCGATCGAGCGGTCGATCTCGGTGAGATTCTTCTCGACCGCCGACACCACCTCGGGCGGCAGCTGCGCGCGCCGCTCGTCGAGCAGCGCGAGCAGGTCCTGGCGCATGGCGCCCATGCCATCGCGATCGCGCAGCGAGTCGGCGATCGCGCGGACCGTGGCCGGATCGTCGAGCGAGGGCGCTCCGCTCAGCCACAGGCCGGTGCCGATCGACGTCGCGAGCAGGAGCACGGCCGCGGCGGACGCGGCCCACACGGGTACCTGCAATCGCGAGCGCCACACCCGCGCTCGCGCGGGGGCGCCAGCGCCCTGCATCTCGATGCGGTTGCGGATGCCGAGCCAGAGGTCGCGCTCGGGCTCGATCTCGCGCGGCAGCGTGCGCGCGCGCTCGAGCAGCGCGTCGGTCGCGGCCTGCTCTTCGACCGTGAGCGGTTTGGGTGCGCGTCGCCAGCGCAGGATGTTCTTCATCGAGAGAGCTCCTCTCGCAAGAGCCGGCGCGCGCGGTGCAGGTGGGCCTTCGAGGTTCCCACCGCGAGGCCCGTCATCTCCGCGATCTCGTCGTGCTTGTAGCCCTCGACGTCGTGCAGCACGAAGATCAGGCGCGCCTGGGGTGACAGATTCGCAACCGCGCGCTCGAGGTCGAGGTCGCCGCCCGGCGAGAACGCGGGCACCGCGATCCCGACGTCGTCGGACTCCTGTGCGACGAAGCGCTCTCTCCAGCGGCCGCGTCGCCGCAGCTCGCCGATCACCACGTTCACGGTCACGCGGTGCAGCCAGGTCGAGAAGGCGCTGTCGCCGCGGTACGTGCCCAGGCGCTCCCACACGCGCACGAACGTCTCCTGCGTGAGCTCGTCGGCTTCGCTGCGGTCGCGCGCCATGCGTAGACAGAGGGCGTGGACGCGTCCCGTGTGCTGGCGGTAGAGCATCTCGAAGGCCTCGACCTCGCCTGCGGCGGCGCGGCGCACGAGTTCGTCGCCACGTTCTGTGCGATCGATGTGCGGCTCGCTCAACGCCGTGTCTCGTTCGTCCGGGCTCGTCCCGGACCTCTCTACGATGCTCGGATAGCGCCGAAAGGTTTAAACCAAACTAGGGCCGGGGCCGTCAGAGGGGGCGAAATGCTTTTCGGAGGGCGCGATGACGGAGATCCTGGCTGTTTCGGAGCGGGGGCGCCTCGTGATCGACGCCTGGGCCGGCTCGGTGAACGTGAGCGCTGGCCGCGGCGGGGCCGTGGGAGTCGCCGTGAGGTGCCGCGGGGTCCTGCCCGCTCCCGCGCTCGAGATCGAGCGCGATGGTGACGACGTCTACGTCGAGGCGCGCAGCACGCCGCGCCTGCAGTGGCTGCCGCTCTGGGTGTGGCGCCAGGCGCAGATCGAGGTGAGCGTGCCCGCCCGTTATTCGGTGGACGTGGCGACGAGCGGAGGGCGCGTCGAGATCCACGGCTTCGAGGGCGAGGTGGCGGTGCGGAACGTATAGCGATCAGCCCATACCCACCCGCACTTCTCCCGAGCGGTAGACCGCCAGCGGCGGAGCATCGCTGCGCAGGCCGAGTTCGAAGCGCAGCCCGTCGGGCGCGATGCCCGTGCAGCGAAGGACATGCCGGTGCACACCGCGCTCATGATGCCAGGCACAGAGCGTGGTGAGATTCGAGTCCTGGTTCGAGCCGCGGTGCGAGCGGAACACGATGTGGTGGCGGTGCAGGTTTCGATACGACGTGCACCCCGGCGCCGTGCAGCGCCAGCCGTCGCGTTCGAACACCCGGTAGTCGCGGCGGGTGCGTTCATTTGCCCGCCATGTCGCGAGCGCAAGGTCGAGCATTGCCTCGAGCGCATCGCTTGGGCGGCACGGGCGCCTGCGGATGCGCTCTAGCCGGCGCTGCACGGTAGCGAGCACCGCGCGGAACAGCTGCACCACCTCGGGAACGGCGCTGAAGAGGAGGCGTTCACTCTCCTTTTCGAGGCGTGCATCGGCACCCGTTTGGAGACCCGCGGGGTCGCGTTCGGCATCGCGCTGCTCCAGGGTCGCTGCGAGCGCTGGCGGCGTGAATTCGCCCAGCGTGAGCGCGCGCTCCACGTCGTCGCCGAGCCGGCGCGCGGTTACGCGCTGCGTATGGGCGATCCAGTCGCCGCGGTAGCGCGCCGCTCTGGGCTCGAGGAACAGCGGCACGAGGGCATGGGCCTGCACCCAGATCCGCCCCTCGGCGAAGTCCGCTCGCAGCGGTGCACACACGCGCGCCGCGCGCTCGAAGCGCAAGAGTGCCCGCGCGCGGCTCGGCGCCATGCCGAGCCGTTCCTCGGCGTAGGCATCCACGCTGCGGAAGCCGAGGTTTCGGTGCAGGCCCCACGACACGACGTCGCAGAGCAGCGCCGCGACGCGCGCGTGCCCGCGCGCTTCCATGCGCACCGCACGCTGCAGGCGCCGATCGAGCTCGAAGGCGTCGGCGGATTCGAGGTCGCGCTCCAGAGCGGCGACGTTTGGATCAGTCGGGAAGGGAACCATCGCTGGCAGCCGTGGAAGGCGGGATCCGCCTTCGGCACCTGGGGTGCCTTCGGCTTCTCCCGCCCTACGAAGACAAGGTTCCTCCGAAGCTGAACTCTCGATGGGCACCGCTGACAGAACCTTGGCCGCGAGCACCTCCGCGAATGCGCTGTTCGAGAGCGCGTGACCCGCCACCCGGTTCGCGACCTGCCGCGCGCTCCACCAGCGCGCCCGCGCGCGTGGCGTGACCCGCAGCACCGCTCTCTGCGTCGAGCGGCTCGCGCGCGCACCGATCCACCACGCGCACCTCGCGCGCGAGCGCACGAGCGGTGAGCGACTTCGCCAACCTTGAGCCAGTGCTCTTCTCTCTGTCGTTGCCACGCGGCACAAGAGGCGCACTTGGGTCCACCCGATCTCGCCGGTGCGGAATGCGGCATCGAGCACGGGCAGTCGCGCGAGCGCCCCGCCTACTGCGGCCAGGTCGCGCAGCTCGCGCCCCGAGATCCCCGCGCGCTCGACCGCATAATCTCCGGACCGCGCAAACCCGAGTCGCTCCCAGCCGCGCACGGCGACCATCCGATCCGCCACGCGCGCGAGCGCGCGCCGCAGCGCCGAAGGAGCGCGCGCTTCGGCAACCAGACGTGTCTCCAGATCACGCGGCTCGCGCGACCACGCGCGGCGCACCGCAGGCTGCGGCGCAGCGACCGGGGCCACCGCCGACATCCGAGCACCTCGCTTTCGGGGCGAGGACCCGAACCTACGCCGACGGTGTGACGGATGCGGTCATACGCGCCGAGGAATTCGCGTGCGCTCGAATCTCATCGTGTTCGGCGAGCCGCGCGGTCAGGGTGAACGCCCGGTCTCGAGACCGTCGCCCGCGCATGTCTAACACCGACGGACCTCTGCGCGCACGACTTCGACCCACGCAGTCGCCACGCCGCAATCGATGCGGCCGATGAACCGCCGACCTGGGCTCGCGCCCGATTCCCGGAGTCGCTTCTCAACGCGATTCCTGGGTCGGGCTCCTAGTCGAGCGCGCGAGCTACTGGAGGTAGCCCAGCGCCCTCAGCTCCTCCACGTACTGCGCGTCGATCTCCGCGGCGGCTGGCGCGCGGGAGAGCGCCCGGCTCTCGGCCAGGCGGCGCTCGAGGGCTCGAGAGAGCTCCGCCACCATCTCCGGCCGCTCTGCCGCGCGATCGCGTTGCTCGCCCGGATCGGCGGCGAGGTCGAAGAGCTCGACGAAGTCCTCGGCTCGGTCGCGGCGGAACTTGTACGTGTAGCGCTCGCGGTCGGGATCGGCGTCCAGGTCGACGCGCTGCATGCCGGCGAGCTTCCACACCACGAGCTTCCACGCCTGCGTGCGGACGGACGCGAGGTGGTAGGGGTAGTTGGCGAAGCCCGTGAACGCGAAGGTGGCGGAGTCGACTTCGCCCGCGGACGCCGCCGTTCCCGCCGCGGCTCGCTCCATCTCCGACACCCGAGAACGGCCCTGGATCGCGTGGTCCACACCGACGCCGAGCAGCGCCAGCGCCGTCGGCAGCAGATCGACGGTGCTCACCGGCGCCTCCACGACGGCGGCGGGGACCCCGGGGCCGGCCATTATCCAGGGCACGCGCAGCAGCTCGTCGTACAGGGTGTGGATGTGATCCACCATCCCGTGCTCGTAGAACTCGTCGCCGTGATCCGAGACGACGATCACCACGGTCTTCGCGAGCAGGCCCTGGGCCTCGAGGCGGACCATGAGCTTCCCGAACAGCTCGTCCACGTAGGCGATCTCGCCGTCGTACTGCGCGATCGCGTGGGCGAGGTCTGCCGGGGATGGCCGCGGCGCGTCGGGCTGGAGCCGCTTGGTGTCATAGTCGCTCTTGCAGTCGCCGCAGAAGCGGCGATCGTAGGGCGGCGGCGGCTGGTAGGGCTTGTGCACGTTGAAGCCGTGCCAGAGCAGGAAGAAGGCGTCCTTCGGCTCGCGCTCGGCGAGCCAGCGCTCGAGGCGCGGCCAGGTGTCCTCGAAGTGCCTCCCGTCCGACACGAAGCTGTCGAAACCAGCGTCGATCCCGGTCTTCCCCGACATCCAGCCGCCGCCGGTGAAGGCCGCCGTGTGGTAGCCGCGCTCGCGCAGGATCTCCGCCAGCGTCCGGTGCTCCTCGGCGAGCGTCTCGAAGCTGGGATAGGCGACCAGCCCGTGCGCCGGCGGCTCGAGGCCGGTCAGCATGCTCGCGTGGGCGGGGAGCGTCCAGCTCGAGGCGCTCACCGCCCGGCGGAACAACGTCCCTCGGGCGGCAAACGCGTCGATCCGCGGCGACGTGTCGCGGGCGTAGCCGTAGCACCCGAGGTGGTCCGCGCGCAGCGTGTCGATCGAGACGACGACCAGGTTGGTGCCGGAGAGCGTCGGGTCGAGCATCCGCTCCGGTCCGCAGCCCGCCCCCGCACCGGCGAGGCACGCGAGCCCCGCGATGATCCGGACGCGGCGCCTGCGTGGTCTCGTGAGGGTGCCGAGGGCTGCGTTCACGAATTCGGAGACCATGCGCTGGTGGGTATCCTGCAGCTGCTTCCCGATCGGGGAAGCGCGAGCCAGTGTGGATCGCCGGACCCGACGATGTCCAGACGGATCGCCACGGAACGGGAGGCGCGGGTAGGAAGGGTCGGGGGATCACCGTGCCGTCCTGATTGATCATCACCACCTTCACGGCGGCGCTCCCGCCGCGACCGTCGTGGTCGACCCCCAGGATTCCCGGGCAGTCCATGTCGGCCTCCAGGACCGATACGGTCCCCAGAACCCGACATTTCTACTTCCGACATTTCTATTTGGGAGAAACCCGACGTTTGCATTTTGCGTCTACATCGGAAGGTCCGAGAAGGGAACGTCGCGTCACCTGCCCGCGAAGGGGAGCCTCCAGCGCCGCGTGATCAGCGAGGCGCTCAAGGACCGCGTTCCCGCGAAGGGGAGCAGTTGACGTAACGATGCTTCTCGGACCTTCCGGGAAGCCAGCTTGTTTCGCCTATGCTCCATGCTCATGCTCCAGCGTCGTGACTAACGTGAGTTGCGTCAGCGGCTACTCATCGAGTCGGTCGAATGGACTTGCGCGGCAAAGGATCAACAAGCAGCAAGCCGTCCCCGGCGTCGTCACGGCTTCATGATGTCCGATCGAAGCGTGCATCTCGTGGGTGCCAGGCCGGTCAACTGGATTTGAATCCAGTTCGGCGGTCGAACCGGCGCGTTGGACCTTGATGCGGCGTCTCGAGACGCCACGAGAGTCGCCCGCGGGTGCCCTGGCTGGGAGCGAGGGGATCGATGCCGCCCGCGCGAGATCGAGGGGCAGCTTCGATGAAATTCGCGGACTTGAGCGAGCCAGTCTTCCCGAACGAGCGCTGTTCCCCGGCGGCGATCGACTAGCGACGAGATCGCACCTCGGGCCACCTACGGGGACGCGCCAGGATCGCTCAGGCGCGGCGATCTGCGGGCAGGGCGCGTCCGGGTGGGGTGGGGCACCAAGGCCGTCGGCGCGACTCGCCCGCGGGAACAGCGGTTAGTCGCCGGCGATCGTCGCGCGGCCGTGCTCGATCAGCACGGCACCTTCCTGAGTGACCACGCGGAATAGCACATAGCGATCGCCGCGCGCGTCGCGGCCGAGATCGTCGCCCGTCCAGATCTCGGTCGTGAGCGCGTCGCCGTTGTAGCCCGGGCTCGCGAAGCGGCCCGCCAGCGCGCGCAGCCGGTCGGGCGCGCCGCCCGCGACCGCGTGGACGAGCGCGCGGCCCGCGAAGCCGAGCGTGTTCAAACCCGAGAGGATCGGCGCGCGAAAGCCCGCGCGCGCGGCGACCTCGGCGTCGAGGTGGATCGCGTTCGGGTCGTTGCCCGCATGGCGCCACAAGAGCGTCTGCACGGGCAGCGTGGAGTAGGTGATGCACAGGTCGGCGGTGCGCGCGGGCACCTCGGCCCGCTCCGCGCGCGGGCCGCGCTCGCCGCCGAAGCCGCCGTGACCCTTCACGAACAGGCTCGTCGTCGCCGTGAACAGCGGGGCGCCCGTCGCGCGATCGCTCGCGCTCACCTCGAGCACCACGAGCGCGCCCGAGCCCTTGTCGTAGATCCCAGCGACGCGCGTGCGGGTGTCGACGTCGCCGGAGGGTCCGACCGGCGCGTGCAACACGAGCGCCTGCTCGCCCTGAACGATCTCGTGGGGCGCGTAGTCGCCGGTTGCGAAGCCGGGGTCGGGCCACGACTCGGCTTCGGCCGCCATCACCCCCGACAACACGAACGCGGGATAGACGCGCTGCACCGCGCCCTCGAGCGCGAACTCGGGTGCGTCGAACCCGGCCCCCACCGCGAGCGCGTAGAGCGCGCAGTCGCGCGGCCGCCACGTGCGGCGCGCCGGCGCAGAATGTGCGCCAATACGGTGGAGATACATCGCCATGCGGGTTAGAAAGTAGCGGTCGAGAGGGGGCTATATGCAGATGGCTGCGACCTTGATGAGTGCGCTGCTCGCGGGGCTGGGCGCGATCGCGGTGTTCCTGCCCGATACGCTGATCGAAATGGGCCGAAACTTCACGACGCCCAAAGGCTTGCTGGCCGCCGCCGCCGTGCGCGTCGTATTCGGGGCCTTGCTGATCACGGCGGCCTCGACCTCGCGCGCGCCCAATCTCTTGCGCGTGTTTGGCGCCCTGATCCTCGTGGCGGGTCTCGCCACGCCGCTGCTCGGCCCCGAGTACGCGCGCGGGCTCCAGGCCGCGGTGAGCGAGCGCGGTGAACTGATCCGCGTGGCAGGCACCGTGGCGATCGTGCTCGGCTGCTCGTTCGTCTGGGCGCTGAGTCCCCGAGGCGGCGGGCGTGTATTGCGATGATCGACGCGCGCGGGCTGTGGCCCCTCATCGAGGCGCGCGCCAACGTGTCTCCCGACGCGTTGTGCGCGGTCGACGAGCAAGAGGCCCAGCTCTCGTTCGGCGAGCTGCGCGCGCGCGCGGAGCGCGTCGCTGCGGCGCTGGCGCAGCGCGGTGTCGGACCCGACGTGCGCGTCTCGTGGCAGCTCCCGACCTGGATCGAGTCGCTCGTGCTCGTGGCCGCGCTCGCGCGGCTCGGCGCAGTCCAGAACCCGTTGCTGCCGATCTACCGCGAGCGCGAGATCGGCTTCATCGTCCGCGAGGTGCGGCCGCGCTGGCTCGTGGTGCCGCGCGTGTTCCGGGGCTACGACCACGCCGCGCTCGCGGAGCGCGTGCTCGCGGAGGTCGCGCGCGAGGGCGGACCGCCTTGCTCGCTGCTCGTCTGCGATCGCGCGCTGCCCGAGGCGGATCCCGCGGCGCTGCCGGTGTTCGCGCCCGCGCCGGACGATCCGTTGCGCTGGATCTTCTACACGTCGGGCACGACGGCCGATCCGAAGGGGGCCCTGCACAGCGACGAGACGATTGCGGCGGGCTCGCGCGGCGTCGCCGAGCGCTTCGAGCTCGGCCCCGACGATCGCTACCCGATCGTGTTTCCGTTCACGCACATCGGCGGCATCGGGATGCTCGTGGTTCAGCTGCTGACCGGCGCCGGCGCGATCCTCGTCGAGCAGTACGACGAGGAGAAGACGCCGCCCTTTCTGGGCGCGCATGGTGTGACGCTCGCCGCGGGCGGAACACCGCTCGTGATGCGCTACCTCCAGTATCAGCGTCGCCATCCCGAACGGCGCGTGTTCCCGCGCCTGCGCTCGGCGATGGGTGGAGCGGCGCCGAAGCCGCCGCTCTTGCACAGCGAGGTGAAGGCCGAGCTCGGAGGCGCGGGTGTGGTCTCGGTGTACGGGCTCACGGAGGCGCCGTTCGTCGTCCTGTCGTCGCCCCGCGATCCCGACGATGCGCTCGCGCACTGCGAGGGCCGCGCTGCGGGCGGTGCCGAGCTGCGCGTCGTCGATGCCGCGGGGCGCGTCTGCGGGCCGGGCGAGGAGGGCGAGATCCGCGTGCGCGGACCGCAGATCTGCCGCGGCTACCTCGACGGCAAGGTCGAGAGCGAGGCGTTCGACGCCGACGGATTCTTCCGCACCGGAGATCTCGGATCGCTCGACGCGCGGGGCTTCCTGCGCGTGACGGGACGCCAGAAGGAGATCATCATCCGAAACGGCGAGAACATCTCGGCGAAGGAGATCGAGGATCTGCTCTACGCGCACCCGAAGATCGCGGACGCCGCGGTGATCGGGCTGCCCGATGAGCGCACGGGCGAGCGCTGCTGTGCGGTGGTCGTCGCGGCGCCGGGTGCGGCGCTCGACCTCGCGGAGGTCGTTCGCCACTGCGCCGCGGCGGGACTCGCGCGCCAGAAGCTTCCCGAGCAGCTCGAGCTCGTCGACAGCCTGCCGCGCAACGCGAGCGGCAAGGTGATGAAGCACGAGCTGCGGCGGAGCTTCGTGTAATGCAGCTCTCGTGCTCGTTCCCGCCGGGTCCGCGGGTCGTCGAGTACGCGCGGTTGGCCGAAGAGCTCGGCTACGCGCGCGTCTGGCTCTACGACTCGCCGCTGCTCTACCCCGACGTGTGGATGACACTCGCGCGGATCGCCGACGCGACACACCGGATCGGGCTCGGGCCCGGGGTGCTGGTGCCGAGCCTGCGCCACGTCGCGGCGCAGGCCGCCGCGATCGCGACGCTCGAGATGTCGGCGCCCGGGCGCGTCGCCGTGGCGATCGGCACCGGCTTCACGGGGCGCCGCCTGCTCGGCAAGCCGCCGCTCGCGTGGCGCACGGTGGCCGAGTACGTGCAGACGATCCGCGCGCTGCTGCGCGGTGAGGAGCCGATCGTCGACGGCGCGCCGCTGCGCCTGCTCCACCCCGACGGCTTCGCGCCCGAGCGCCCGCTCGCGACGCCGATCCTCGTCGCGGCGAACGGACCGCGCGGCCTCGAGGTGGCGCACACCCATGGCGACGGCGTGCTCGCACTCGCGGAGCCGCCCGCGGGCTTCGCGTGGTGCGCGCTCGCACGTTCGGGCACGCTGCTCGAGTCCGGCGAGACGCTCGCCTCGCCGCGCGTGTTCGACGCGCTCGCGCCCGCGATCGCGCTCGTCTATCACGCCACCTACGAGAGCGCGGGAGCCGCGGTCGACCAGCTGCCGGGCGGGCGCGCGTGGCGCGAGGCGGTCGAGCGCGTTCCGGCCGAGCGGCGCCACCTCGTGATCCACGAGGGTCACTGCGTGGCAGTCCCGCCGCGCGAGCGAGCGCTGCTCGATCCCGCGGTCGGCGCGATGACGTTCACGGGCACGCTCGAAGAGCTGCGCGCGCGCTGGTCCGGGCTCGAGGCCGCGGGCGCCACCGAGTTTGCGTATGCGCCGGCCGGCCCCGACATCCCGCGCGAGCTGCGCGCGATGGCTCGCGTCGCGGGGCTATAGACAGGGCGGGTGATCGCGAGCCAGAATGCCGGTCGCCGGCTCCATCGCCGGTGGAAGAGGGAGGAGCCATGGCCTTCGTCGATTGGCGCATGCGGGGCATCCAGATCTCGAATTGCAACTGCGCGACGGGGTGTCCGTGTCAGTTCAACGCGCTGCCCACGAACGGCAACTGCCGGGCGTACGTGTTCTTCCAGATCGATTCGGGCCACTTCGGGAAGGTGCGGCTGGATGGGCTGCGCTGGGGCGGTCTGTTCGCGTGGCCCGGCCCGATCCATTTCGGCGAAGGCACGGCGATGGCCGTGATCGACGAGCGCGCGGACGCCGATCAGCGCGCGGCACTCGAGGCGATCGCGCAGGGCAGGGAGACCGAGCCCGGCTCGCTGGTCACCCAGGTGTTCAGCACGACGATCACGAAGGGGCTCCCCACCGTGTTCAAAGCGATCGAGCTCGCGATCGACGAGAATGCCGGCACGGCGCGCGTGCGTGTGCCGGGTCTGATCGAGGGATCGGCCGAGCCGATCCGGAACCCCGTCACGGGTGAGCCCCATCGCGCGCGCGTCGCGCTGCCGAAGGGCTTCGAGTACCGCGAAGCCGAGTACGTCGCGGGCACCGCCAAGGCGACCGGCGCGATCGAGCTCGACTTCGAGGGCACGCACGCCCATATCGCGAAGGCGGACTGGGGCACGCGCGGGGTTCTGAACTAACGCGTCGAGCGCACCCCGAATTCCGGACGCCTACTCGCCGAGTCGGCTCGCTCCGGCGGCCATGTCGGCCGACACCTGGCTGCGGACCGCGTCGGTGAGCTTCACGGGTCGGTCGCCGCCGGACGGGGCGTCGGCGAGTCCCGCCAGCGGGGTCAGATCGGTAGCGAGCGGCGTTTCGCGCTGCGACATCGGCTGGATCGGCGCGAACGCGCCGCCGAATGCCTGCTCGAGGCCCTTGGTGTAGATCGTCATCCCGATGTAGAGCGAGATCAGCAGCATCACGAGGCCGAAGGCCCTTCCCATGGCACACCTCCATTCACGGTGTGCTCATCGGCCGAACGGGCCGCGCTCCCGACACCCCGGCAACCCGCGCGCAACTCCGCGCCGATCCCGCGGCGGACCACTCGCTACGCTGGACGTGGCCGTGCGCTGAGGGATCCCGGTGAGCGAAACCCACGAGCTGGTGGTGCGAAGTGGCCTCGTCCACGTCGTCGCTGCGTTCGACGTCGGCCTGTCGGTCGATCTCGCGCGCAGCAAGCAACTGCTTTCCGACCTGACCGAGGTCGCGAGCATCAAGCACAAGGGTCATGCGCCTACGTACTTCCAGTTCGATCCGCCGCCGCTTCGGATGACCAAGGAGATCGCACCGCTGGAGATCGGGAGCCGCCGCACGAGCCCGAGCGTCGATCTCACCGTCTACGACTTCGGCGGCCTGTCGGTGAGTCACACCGTGACATTCTCGGGCTCGTTCGAGGAGCTGATCGAGCTCTCGTGCGCGCTGGCCGGCACGGACCTGTTCGTGCGCGATTCCCGGCGGCATGCCGCCGATCTGTTGACGGTCATCGAGAGCGCCGTCGATCGCGCGAGCATCGCGCCGGCCTCCGAGGACTACCTGATCTTCGTGCTCTCGGAGGTCGAGGGGGCCGCGGAAGTCGAGGACTTCTGGACCCGTCTTGCGCCCGCGACCGCGCGCCTGCTGCGGTCGGAGCGCGACCCGCTCGCGGAGCAGGAGATCGCGGACGCGATGTCGACGCGGATCTCGTTCGGGCGCGACGACGTCGCCGTCCTCGACTGGAGCGCCGCGCTGCTCGTCGATCGCGAGCCCGACGACGTTCGGTCCGTGCTCGAGTTCGCGAACCTCCAGCTGCTCGAGGTGCGCTTTCTCGATTCCGCGCTCGATCGCGCGCTCGATCGATCCTACGAAGTGGTGTCGAAGCCGCGTCGCCTCAGCGCATTCGGTCTCTCCGGGTGGTCGCGCGGCGAGCTCGCCGAGATCGGCAGCTTCGAGGTCGAAGGCGCGATCCTGTTCGAGCGCGTCGGCAACGCGATCAAGCTCGTCGGCGATCAGTACCTCGCTCGCGTGTACCGCGCCGCTTCGCAGCGCTTCCGCCTCGCCGAATGGAACGCGGCGATTCTGCGCAAGCTCGAGACGATCGAGAGCCTCTACCGCAAGGTCTCCGACCGCGCGAGCGGAGCGCGCGCCGAGGCGCTCGAGTGGATCATCATCGCGCTGATCGCGATCGAGGTGATGTTCACGCTCGTGCCGAGCCTGCGGCCGGGCTGATCGGCTCGCGCCTAACGCGCGCGCGCGGTGGCGAGCGCCTTGCGCTCGGGGGCATGCCCCGCGGCGAGGCGTTTCTTGTGGCGGCCGATCTCCTCCGCCATCGAGTCGAGGAAGACGCGCACGCGCCCCGTGGTGCGCAGGTCCTCGTGGGTGAGCAGCCAGAGACCGGTCTCGAGCGCGGGCTCGGGCGGCCGCAGCTGCACGAGCGCGGGATCCTCGTCGGCGAGGAAGCAGAGCAGGTGGCCGATCCCGACCCCGGCGCGGATCGCCGCGCGCAGCGTCGTCCCGCTGCTCACGCGGCAGGCGATTCGCGCATCGGGCACTTGTTCGCGCAGCCAGCGCGCGGACGGGATGTGCGACATCCCATCTTCCCACCCGACCCAGAGATGGGCGGACAGCTCGCTCTCGGCCGGATGATCGTCGAGATAGCGACGCGCCGCGTAGAGCGCCGACGGCAGCGCGGCGAGTCGGCGGCCGACGAGGCTCGGCGGCGGGCGATCGGTGACGAGCAGCGCGACCTCCGCCTCGCGCATCGCGAGCTCGGCGGGTTCGGGCGTCGAGAGCAGGTCGACCTCGATATCGGGATAGCGGCGCGTGAACGTGGCGAGCTCGGGCATGAACGCCGTCGCGAGCGCATCGGTGGTCGCCACGCGCACGCGACCCGACAGGCGCGCGTCGCGGCCGCTCACCTGACGCGAGAGCGCCTCGAACTCGGCCTCGATGCGCCGCGCAGATTCGAGCATCTGTGTGCCCTCGGGCGTGAGCACGTAGGCCGCGCCGCTGCGATCGAACAGCCGCACCCCGAGGCCGTGCTCGAGTGCGGCGAGCCGGCGCGACACCGTGGAATAGCTGACCCCGAGGCCGCGCGCGGCGTCCGCGAGCGAGCCCGCGCGCGCCACGGCGAGAAAGGTGCGCAGGTCGTCCCAGTCCACGGGCGGATTCTCGCACAGACGGCTATTGGTGCCGGCTCGCCAGAGTTGGACCAGGAGGAGCAGCGAAATGGGGATCTGTGAAGGGCGCGTGGTGATCGTGACCGGAGCCGGGCGCGGGATCGGCCGCGAGCATGCACTCGAGCTCGCGCGCCAGGGCGCGCGCGTCGTGGTGAACGACCTCGGCGCGACGACGGGCGGCGACGGTGCAGACGCGAGCCCCGCGCAGGAAGTGGCAGCGGAGGTCCGTCGCCTCGGTGGCGAAGCGATCGTCGATGGGTCGGACGTCGCCGACTTCGAGCAGGCCGCCGGGCTCGTGAAGGCGGCCGTCGATGCGTTCGGTCGGCTCGACGCCGTGGTGAACAACGCGGGCATCCTGCGCGACCGCATGTTCGCGAACACCTCGATCGAGGAGTGGGACGCGATCATGCACGTGCACCTGCGCGGGCATTTCTGTGTCAGTCGGCACGCGTGCGCGCACTGGCGCGATCGCTCGAAGGCCGGCGAGCGCGTCGCGGCGCGGATCGTGAACACGAGCTCGGGCGCGGGTCTCCAGGGCAGCGTCGGCCAGAGCAACTACGCCGCGGCGAAGGCCGGCATCGCCGGGCTCACGCTCGTGCAGGCGGTGGAGCTGGCGCGCTACGGAGTCACCGCGAACGCGATTGCGCCGTCCGCGCGCACGCGCCTCACCGAGAACGTCTTCCCGGACATGATGCGCAAGCCCGAGTCGGGCTTCGACGTGATGGATCCTGCGAACATCGCGCCGCTGGTCGCCTGGCTGTGCAGCGAGGAGTCGGGCGACGTCACGGGCCGCGTGTTCGAGATCGAGGGCGGAAAGATCAGCGTCGCCGACGGCTGGCGCACCGGCCCCGCGATCGATCGCGGCGGGCGCTGGGACCCCACCGAAGTGGGCGACGCCGTGCGCGAGATCATCAGCAAGGCGGTTCCGCCGCAGAAGGTGTTCGGAACCTGATCCGCTCGCGCTGCCCGGAAAGGCCGAACGGGGCGGTGCCGTCGCCAACCCCACGGCACCGTCCCGCTCACTCTGCGCAGCGTCATCCGAGCGGCTTCTCGCTCCGCCGCGCAACCCAGGACTGCGGCCTGACTCGTGTCCTGGGAATCCGAGCTCCCCGGCGAAGGAAGGCTCGGAGCCACTCTGATCCGGTTCGAAGATCGAATCAAGTAATTTGATCATCGAATCAAGAAAACTCCATGACTCGTCCCTGGAGCTCTACTCGGGCGATATCGAGCGCAGGACCGCGCGGCGGAACGCTCGGATCACGGGCAGCCGGTCGAGCCACGGCGACGCGTCCGCGCGCGACGGGTCGCGCGGGTGGGGCGGGCCCGCGTAGCCGCGAGGGATCTGCTCGAACCCCGGGAGGTCGTCGCCGGTGTTGTACTCGAAGCCCGGCACGCAGAGGTCGTCGTCGATCGCGACGTCGATCGTGCGCACGCCGAAGCTCGACAGCTCGGTGGTGGTGGCCTGCGGTGGGATGATCCAGACGTGCTGCGGCCCGGCCATGAACAGGTACTGGATGAGCCGGTTGCGCGAGAGGATCCGGAAGCGGTGCACGGCGCCGCCGTAGAGCGAGCTGTCGAGGACGGTCTGTTCGAGCACGCCGCGCGAGAAGTCGGGCGCGAAGCCGTTCGCGAAGCGCAGAGAGGCCGGGTCGCCCGCGCGCGCGAAGCCCGCGATCGGACGTCCGCCGTTCACGAGGTTGCGCGGGTTCGCGCGCGCACGTCGGCGCGGCGCGGTGAAGCTCGAGTACGCGGCGATCCGATCGTCGGGCGCGCGGCGCAGCACGCGCGCGATCGCGTCGGGGTCGTAGGGCACGCGCTTCGCGCCGCGGTTCAGGCGCTCGAATGCATCCTGGACCTCGAGCGGGAGGTCGGTCGTGGATTCGTGGGAAGACTCGATCTCGTAGCCGCCGTCGCGGATCACGCGCGCGTCACCCTTGCCGATCCAGTTCTCGCGCGCCGAGCGCGCGAAGTGCGACGCGCAGCGCCAGATCAGCGACACGTCCTTGTAGAACAGCCGCGCGTGGATGCGCTCGCATTCTCCCGCGCGCGCGACATAGCCGACGGTGAAGCGCAGGTCTTCGTTCTGTCGCGCCGCGGAGAGGTAGTAGGTGGTGTCGAACAGGTCGATGCGGAAGCGCGGCACGTAGCCCTGCGCGAGCAGACGCTCCGGGCGTGCATGGTTCGATCCGTCGCAGCAGAGCAGGGCGCCGCGCGCGATCCGCGCGCGGAACTCGCGCTCGACCGCGCGCGGCGTCAGCGGCGCGAGTTCTGCGCTCGCGGCGACGCGGCGCGGGATTTCGAGCGGTACGGACGTCCTGCAGACACGACGCGGCGTCGCCATCGGGGCGCGATTCTACTACTGTGCGCAGCCTCGCCGGAGGAACTCATGCGCCTTGCACTCGTGCTTTCACTCGCGCTCGTCGCGTTCGGCTGCTCTGGAGGCAGCGAGGATTCGCAGTCGGCGGGTGAGCCGCCCGCCGCCGCGCCCGAAGCGAGCCCGGCCCCGTCCGAGGCCCCGCCCGAAGCGAGCCCGGCCGCGCCCGAAGCGGCGCCCGCGGCACCCGGAAGCGTCGGCGAGACGATCACGCTGCCGAGCGGCGTGAAGATCACCCACCGCGTGTTCGGCTCCGGGCGGAACCCGGCCGCGACCGACCGCGTCACGGTCCACTACCACGGCACGTTCACGGACGGAAAGGTGTTCGACAGCAACGTCGGCGGCACGCCCGCCACCTTCCCGCTCAACCGCGTGATCGCGTGCTGGACCGAAGGGGTTCAGCTGATCAAGGAGGGCGGCAAGGCCCAGCTCACCTGCCCGCCGGAGACCGCCTACGGTGAGCGCGGGCAGCCGCCCGTGATCCCGCCCAACGCCACGCTCCAGTTCGAGGTCGAGCTGGTCAAGGTCATGTAGCCCTGCCCGAGGTCGTCCCGCGCAGGAAGATACATACAAGTATATTCTTGCAATCTGGTGTAAGGACGATTAGCCTGGGCTCGTGAGCCAGGCCCCGGATGTCTCCCGACGCGAGCGGCGCAAGCTCGAAGTGCGCGCGCGCATCGTCGCTGCAGGCCTCGAGTTGTTCCGCGCGCGCGGCTTCGCGGATACCAAGGTTTCCGAGATCTGCGACCGCGCCGACGTCGCGCACAAGACCTTCTTCAATCACTTCCCGTCGAAGCAGGAGCTCGTGCGCGAGATCGCGCAGCACTCGATCGGGGAGCTCCTGATCGACATCGAGACGGCGCGCAAGGCGGGTGTGAACACGGCGGATCGGCTCGCGCGGTTCTTCGCGGGCATGGCGCAGCGCAGCCTCGAGGCCGGGCCGATGTTCCGCGAGGTCGTCACCGAGCTCGTGCACGTGGTGCACGAGTCGGCGTCGCGCTCCGAGCAGGCGCGCCGGCTCCACGACGCGTTCGGCGCGATCGTGGCCGACGGACTCGCGGCCGGCGACGTCACGCGCCGCCACGGCGCGGAGACGCTCACCGAGATGATCATGGGCGCCTACTACGTGCTCATCTTCAACTACGCCAACCTCGACGACTTCCCGCTCGCAGACCAGGCGGCGGCGGTGGCGCGCTTCCTCGGCGATGCGCTGGCTCCGTCCGCCGTAGAGGAGTAGTCATGGCTCGACGCGAAGACCACCACGATCCGCTTCCGATTCCGAACGGCTGGTTCGCAGTTGCGTGGAGCCGCGAGCTGCACGCGGGCGACGTGCGGCCGATCCACTACTTCGGCCAGGACATGGTGCTGTTCCGCACGCGCTCGGGTCAGGCGCGCTTGCTCGACGCGTTCTGTCCCCACCTGGGCGCCCACATCGGCTACGGCGGCCGCGTGATGGGCGAGACCGTGCGTTGCCCGTTCCACGGCTGGCAGTTCGACGGGACGAACGGTGGCTGCGTGCACATCCCCTACTGCGAGAAGATTCCGCCGCGCGCGCAGCTGCGCTCGTGGGACGTGCAGGAGAAGAACGGCATGGTGTTCGTGTGGCACCACGCCGAGGCCAAGCCGCCCGACTGGGACTTCCCCGTGCTGCCCGAGATCGGACACGACGACTGGTCCGAGCCGCGCACGTTCGAGCTCGAGATGGAGGCGTACGTCCAGGACACCCACGAGAACAACAACGACCCGGTGCACTTCCAGTACGTGCACGGGATGATGGCGACGCCGCCCTCGGAGATCCGCTACAGCGAGGACAGCACGCACTATCGGATCACGAGCACGAGCGAGCAGGTGACGCCGCTCGGCACGTTCCAGATGACGCTCGTGCGCGACTCGTGGGGGCTCGGACTCACGGCGGTGAGCAGCGTCGGCATTCCCGATGCGGGCCTGCTCATGTACTCGTCGACCACGCCGATCGACGAGACGCGCGTGCACTCGCGCTGGCTGCTCACCGCGACCAACAACCTCGTCGACATCGCGGGCGAGGAGTTCATGAAGGGCCTCACGCAGGGCGTGCAGCAGGACATGCCGATCTGGCGCAACAAGGTGCACCGCGCGCGCCCCGTGCTATGCGAGGCTGACACCTTCCTGGCCGAGTTCCGGAAGTGGGCGCGCCAGTTCTATTGCCAGCCGCCCGCGAGCGAAGGATCGCCGCGGTGAGCGAGCGCTATCTCGTGATCTCGTCCGACGGGCACGCGGGCCTGCCGCCCGAGCGCTACAAGGACTACCTCGAGAAGAAGTACCACGCCGCGTTCGACGCGGCGCTGCCGATCCAGATCGCGATGACGAAGGCCGCGGAGCAGCGGTTCTTGATCGCGGACATCAACGCGGAGTGGCGGCTCGGCCGCGAGCGCGCGCTCTCGGGCGCATGGGATTCCGACGCGCGTCTCGCCGTGATCGACGGCGACGGCGTCGCGGGTGAGATCCTGTTCCCGGACGGGATCACCGAGATGAACGCGCCGCCGTTCGGCGGCGGCTTCTCGATGCCGGCCGAAGGCGTCGTGCCCGAGCTGCAGTGGGCGGGTTGTCGCGCACACAACCGCTGGATGTCCGAGTTCGTGTCGATGGCTCCCGAGCGGCGCGTCGGACTCGCGTGCGTGCCCGTGTTCTGGGAGGTCGCGGACGCGGTCGCCGAGATCCGCTGGGCGAAGGAGCACGGCCTCGGCGGATTGATCTTCCCCGTGCAGTGGGGCTCGCGTCCGCCCTATCACCACCCGCGCTACGACCCGATCTGGGCCGTGTGCGAGGAGCTGGGCCTGCCGATCCACTTCCACTCGGGGCCCGCGCCCGTGCAGGACTACTTCGGCCCGATTCCCGCACAGCCCGGCCAGCCCGAGCTGCCCGGCGCGATGGGGATCTACGTCTCCGAAGTGGTGATGTGGAACGTGCGGCCGCTCACGTTCCTGATCTGGGGCGGCGTCTTCGAGCGCTTCCCGAAGCTCAAGGTCGCGATCACCGAGGGCACGACGGTCTGGGTGCCGGAGTATCTGACGCTGCTCGACTTCCGCTACGCGGAGAGCCACTACGCGCAGAAGCTCGGCGACTATCGCAGCCACCTCACGATGAAGCCGTCCGAGTATTTCGCGCGCAACGTGCGGCTCGGCGCGTCGTGCATGCCGCGCCGCGAGGCGATGCTGCGCCACGAGATCGGGATCGCGCAGATCATGTGGGGCAGCGACTTCCCGCATCCGGAAGGCAGCTGGCCCGTGACGCGCGAGCAGATGATCGAGACGTTCCGCGGGCTCCCCGACGCCGAGATCGCGGCGATGCTCGGCGGCAACGCCGTGGAGTTCTACGGCTTCGACGCCGAGAAGCTCGCGCCGATCGCGGCCCGGATCGGGCCGCGCAGGAGCGATTTCCAGACCTCGAATTCCGCCACCCAGGAGGCCTCCGCATGACCCGGCTCCGCTACGTGAAGACGCTCGAGCAGGTGAAGAAGGCGCGCGAGAACGACCAGGAGTTCTTGCAGAGCTCGATGCGCCAGATCCGCGCCGAGTACGAGACCGACGAGAAGATCTACCGCGCGCTCGTGGCGAAGCCGCTGGAGCCGCTCGCGCGGCCGACGGTGTGCGTGACGTTCACGGACATCGCGATGCACGTGTCGCCCGAGCGTACGATCACGATCGGTGCGGCGATCTTCGGCGTGAAGGTGGCCTACGACGGCGTCGAGGGGGTCTCCCTGATCACGATGCCGATGACCACCGAGCAGGCCGTGGTGCCGGGCCGCGAGACCTACGGCGAGGCGAAGAAGATCGCGCAGATCGAGCTGCACAAAGACGGCGACCGCGTGCGCGCGTCGGTGTCGCGCATGGGCTTCACCTACCTGTCCGCCGAAGGCGCGATCGGCAAGGAGATCGGCCCGCGCGAGTTCACGCAGCACGGCTACTGCTTCAAGATGTTCCCGTCGTGCGAGCAACAGAAGCACTTCGACTTCGATCCGCTCCTGATTCGGCTGAACTGGATCCAGAAGCACACGGGCTCGTGGGAGCTCGACGGCAAGCTCACGCTCGGCGAGTCGCCGCTCGATCCGGTCGCCGACGTGCCCGTGCGCAAGCTCACGCGCTTCGAGTACGAGGAGGGGTCCACGCAGAGCAACGGGCGCGTGCTGCGCAGCGTGCCCGAGGAGTGGATGCTGCCGATCCTGCACCAGCGCTACGACGACGTGTCGGGCGAAGGGCTCGAGCTCTAACGTGCGCGAGTTCAAGGGCCGCGTGGCGGTGGTGACGGGTGGCGCGAGCGGAATCGGCCGCGCGATGGCCGGTGCGTTCGCGCGCGAAGGCATGAAGGTGGTGCTCGCCGACGTCGAGTCGCGCGCGCTCGAGAAGACGTCGGGCGAACTGCGCGCGCTCGGCGCGGAGGTGCAGAGCGTCGTCACCGACGTCTCGAAGGGCGACGCGGTGCAGACGCTCGCCGACCGCGTGTTCTCGAGCTGGGGCGCGTGCCACATCCTGTGCAACAACGCGGGCGTGGGCGCGCCGTCGGCGCCGGTCTGGGAGACCACGCCCAACGACTGGGCGTGGATCTACGGCGTGAACGTGATGGGCGTCGTGCACGGCATCCACGCGTTCGTTCCGCGCATGCTCGCGTCGGGCGAAGAGGGGCTCGTGATCAACACGTCGTCGGGCGACGGCGGGATCGAGCCGCTGCCCGACCAGGCCGTCTACGCGTCGAGCAAGGCCGCCGTGTCGATCATCACCGAGTGCCTCGGCGCACAGCTCGCGGCGCAGAGCGATCTCGTGCGCGCGATGGTGTTCTACCCGTCGGGCGGGCTGCTCGACACCGGGATCTGGAGCTGCGATCGCAACCGGCCCGCCGAGCTCGCGCGCGAGGTGCCCGTGGCGGGCGAGCCGCAGACGCTCGAGAAGTTCCGTGCGATGGCCCAGAAGGCCGGCATGGACCTGCCCGTGCAGGACCTCGACGAGCTGGCCCAGCATCTGCTCGGTGACATCCGCGCGGGCCGCTTCGTATCGATGATCGGCCGCGAGCACGCGGGGCAGACGCTCGAGCAGCGCGCAAAGCGGATCGGCGCGGGTGAGCTGCCGCAGGCGCCGAGCCGCGGGATGATGATCTGAGCCGGGCCGCCACTCCCTGATCCCGGGGGAAAAGTGGGAATTCGTTTCTCCGAGGGAAGCGATTTTCCGGTCTCGCGACCAAGAATGGGCGTAAGGCGCCGTCTCGTGCCGCCCCGTGCCTTCTCGTGGCTGGCATGGGACTTGCCTCTCATCTTGCGCAGCGCTGCACTCCTGGGGAGGGATTCATGAAGTCGATGCTCAGGCTGTTCACGCTCGCGCTGGTCTCGATCGGACTCGCGGCGGGGAGTGCGCACGCGGCGATCCAGCAGTTCACGGTCCCGCTGATCGGGTCCGAAGAGGTCGCCCCCAACATCGGCGACCCCGACGGATTCGGTACGGCGATCCTGCTGATCGACGACGTCGCGCTCACGATCGACTGGAACATCACCGTGAACAACATCGACGCGGTGATCGCTGACCACATCCACTCGGGTGCAGCCGGTACGAACGGTCCGGTTGTGGTCGACTTCAGCGGCCAGCTCGTCGGCTCGGGTCTCGCCGATCCGGATCTGGCGAATGTCCTCGCAAACCCGAGCCTCTTCTACGTGAACGTCCACACCACCGCGCACACGGGTGGCGCGATCCGCGGACAGATCCCGGAGCCCGGTCCCGCGCTGCTCGTCGCGATGGGGTTGGTGGGGATCTCGCTGATCCGCCGGCGAGCGCGCACCGCGCGCTAGTCAAGCTCCGTGCTTGCCGAGGTGGTCGAGCAATAGCGCTGCGAGGCGCTCCGAGGCGTGCTCGGGGATCCAGTGGTCGATGGATTCGAGGATCTCGAAGCGGTAGTCGCCTAGCACGTAGTCGCGCGTCCACTCCGCGGCTTCGCGGCCGAGCGCGAGGTCGGCCGTGCTCCAGACGTAGAGCGTCGGCACGCGGACCGGCGCGCCGTTCGGGTCGGCCGGATCCCCCGCGCGGTACCAGTTCAGGAACGCCGTGAGCACCGCGCGGTCGGAGAATGCGGCCACGCACGGCTGCGCCTCCTCCTCGCTGAGCCCGGCCGCCGCGTAGATCGCGCGCAGTCCCTCGACGCCGCCTCCGAGCCACATGTCCTCGCCCGCGCCCTCGGTGCGGAAGATCGCCATGTAGGCGGAGCGCTGCGCCTGGTCCGTCGACGGATCGTCGATCGCCCGCCGGAACGCGAGCGGGTGGGGCGTGGAAGCGACGCCGAGCGAGAGGAGCCGCTCCGGGTGGCGCGCGGCCACCTGCCAGGCCAGTGCGCCGCCCCAGTCGTGCCCGACGAGATGGAACCGCTGCGCACCGAGCGCATCGGCGATGCCGAGCACATCGGAGACGAGCGGCTCGGTCGCGTAGGCATCGCGCTCCGCGGGCCGGGCACCCGGTGAGACGCCGCGCAGGTTCGGCGCGACGCAGCGGTAGCCCGCGCGCGCGAGCGGCGCCACGACCCGCCGCCACGAATGCGCAGTCTGCGGAAAGCCGTGCAAGAGCAGCACCCGATCGCCGCTCTCGGGTCCCGCGCACAGGGCGTCGAAGTGCCAGCCGTTCGCGGCGAGCCGTGTGGTATCGATCGGCCCCAGGGCGGCTACTCCGCGAGCGCCGCGTCGATCGCGCTGCGCAGCGCCGGGTCGCTCGGCTCGACGCGCGGGTTGAAGCGCGCCTGGATCGTTCCGTCGCGGCCGACCACGAACTTGGCGAAGTTCCAGACGATGTCGCCCGGGCCGTCCGGCTGCGTGGACTCACCGGTGAGCCACGCGTAGAGCGGCGCGCGCTTCGCGCCATTCACGTCGATCTTCGAGAACATCGGGAAGCTCACGCCGTAGGTGGTGGCGCAGAATGACTTCACGTCGGCGTTGCTGCCGGGCTCCTGACCGCCGAACTGATTGCACGGAAAGCCGAGCACCGCGAAGCCGCGGCCCTTCTTCTCTTCGTAGAGCGTCTGGAGCCCCTGGTAGTGCGGCGTGAGTCCGCACTTCGATGCCACGTTCACCACGAGCAGCACCTGGCCCTTGAAATCGGCGAGCTTCTTCTGCGCGCCGTCGATCGTCTCGAGCTCGAAATCGTGAATCGTCGTCGCGTTCGACATGGACCGTACCTCCGCGGACCGCGAACATACCGCGCTGTCCGCGCTGCCGGAGCCGGCGCATCACGTTGCCAGAGTTCGCTATTTCGTGACATGATCCGGTGACGCAGCCGCTGTAGCCGTACCGTCAGCTCGCGCACCTCCGGAGATCCCCCATGTCGACGCTGCTCCGCACGTCCTTTCGCTCTAGCATCGCCCTCTGGCTCGTGGCCGCTCTGGTCACCGCGCTCGCGGGCTGCGGCAGCAGCAGCACCACCGTCGCCACGAACACCGGGACGGGCACGGTCGTGGTGGTCGTGGCGGATGCCGCGACCGAGGAGTTCGCACAGATCTGGCTCACCGTGACGAAGGTCGAGCTGATCGGCGCGCAGGGTCACTTCACGCTCTTCGAGGGCCGGCGCGAGCTCGATCTGCTCTCGATGCGCGACGACGCGCGACTGCTCTCGCTCGGGCGCGATGTGCCGGCCGGCGATTGGTCGAAGATCCGCCTGCACGTCGAGGACGTCGAGCTGATCCGGCTCGTCGACGAGGATGACGCGGACACGGTCGTGGACTGCCCCGAAGACGTGGTGCCCGATCCGGGCTTCGTCTGCGAGTCGATCACGCCGCATGTCGGCGGCAACGGCAAGATCGATCTCAATCCGCGCGGGCCGATCACCGTGCGCGCGGGCGAGCTCTTGTTCGTTCAGCTCGATCTCGACGCGCAGAAGTCGATCCACATCGTGGAGACCGGCAGCGAGCGCTTCGTGTTCCGGCCGCTCGTGTTCGTCGATCTGTTCGCGGTGAGCCCGGATCGCCTGGTGCGGATCGAAGGCACGATCGAGGAGATCGATCTCGCCGCGCAGAAGCTGCTCGTGTGCGGCACGCACCGCGTGTTCCGCGCGGGAGCGCGCCAGGACACGGGTGCGCGCAGCCGCTGCGTCGACGTCCGCGTCGGCCCCGACACGTCGATCTTCGACGCCGACGGCGATCCCGCTGCGCTCGCCGATCTCGCGCCGGGCGACGAGATCGCCGCGCTCGGCCGATTCCGCGTCGACACGGGCGAGACGCTCGTGTTCGACGCGCTGTGGATCCAACAGGGCGGGTTCGACGCGGGCGTCGCGGTGACGGGAACGGTCCTCACCGCGGTGTCGGGTGACGAGTTCACGATCGCGCCCGACCCCGGCGGTCCGATCTCGTCCGACGAGCTCGACGTGCGCCTGCTCGCCGGGGCCAAGCTGTTCAACCGCGCGGGCGAGTCGCTCTCGCCGGCCGCCCTGCAGCCCGGGCTGCGCGTGCGCGCGTTCGGCACGCTCGCAGGCACGGAAACACGCCTCGACGCGAGCCTCGTGTTCGTGCGCGAGCGCGCCGACCTCGCGCGGCTGCACGGCGAGGTGACGCAGCCGTTCGACTCCGCGGACGGCACACTCGTGATCCAGGCCGTGACCGACACCCAGGTGGGGCCGGAGTGCGTGGCGCTCGAATCGGGTGACGGCGTGTTCCGGATCACCGACTCGGGCGAGCTCCAGCTCGCGGAGCGCATCGAGGCGTCGGACCTGCGCGTGGGCGATGAAGTGGACGTGTTCGGGCAGCCTGCGGATCCGTGCTTCGACGCCGACACGCTGATCTCGTTCGGCGCAGGCGGCTAGTGCAGGGCGTGCGGGCCGTGCTCCGTCGTGTCGCGCTGACCGGGCTCGCGCTGCTCGCCGCGGTCCCGGCGCTCGCGGGTGAGATCTCCGGGAGCGAGCTGGCGACCCTCGCGCGCTGCATCTCCGAGAGCGGCGCCCTGTTCTACGGTGCGCACTGGTGTCCCTATTGCCGCGTGCAGAAGGAGTACTTCGGCGCGTCCGCCGACCTGCTTCCCTACGTCGAATGCTACGACGGTCGCAAGGCGGACGGGATCAACGCGCTGTGCGGCGACGAGGGCATCAAGACGTTCCCGACCTGGAGATTCCCCGATGGTCGCGTTGTGACCGGTGCCCGCTCACCGAGCCAGCTCGCCGCCGACTCGGGCTGCTGAGATCGCTAGACGTAGCGATCGCTCACGTGCGCGATCGCCCCGGGCGCGAGGTCCTTCCAGGGCGGCACGGGCGCGAGCAGCTTCGCGAGCGCGCGCGCGGTCTCCTCGAACTCCTGCTCACCGTTGGTCGCCGCCGCCGCGAGGCGTGCATCGCTCGGGAAGATGTCGAGGAAGTTGGGTGCGCGCCGGAAGTTCACGTGCAGGTCCCAGAATGCGCGGTCGCGGTCGGCCGTCGCCGACGCCACGCGCAAGAGCGGCAGCAGGAGCGCATTCGAGCCGCGCGGCTTGCCGATCGCGTCGAGTGCGAGGATCGCCGTGTGCCGCGTTCCGATCCGCCCCGCCTCGATCGCTTCCCACGCATAACGCGCCGGGATCAGCGAAGAGAGCGCGCCGTCCACGAGCCCCGAGAGCGAGTGGCGCTCGAAGATCCGCTCGAGCACCTGCGCGCCCTCCAAGTCCTCGGGCTCGAGGTCGTACGAGAGCACGCCCGGGATCGCCGCGGAGAAGCCCGCGGCGTCGAGCGCGGCGAGCCGCCGGGTCTCGGGATCGGCGCCGAAGATGATCGGCACGAGCACCTGGCGGCTCATCGCGAGCGAGACGAGCGGACCCACGAGCCGTGCGAGCGCAGCGCGCGGGAGCTTCTCGAGTGCCGCTCGCGCTGTGCAGCTCGAGGTCGACCATGCGCGCGAACGATTCGCTCGGCTCCGAGAGCGCGCCGGGCCCGAGGCCCGTGGCGAGCAGGTCCACCGGCAGCGGCAGATCACCGAGGCTCTGCTGGCGGCCGTCGACTTCGAAGAGCTCGCCGAGCGCGCTGCGCAGGTCGAGTCTCAGTGCGCCGGGCAGGCCGAAGCGCGCGCGCGCAGGCGCGCGGAATGCGCCGCGTTCTCGCAGGCGACGCACGTCGGCGAGCAGCTCGGGGAGATGGAACTCGGAGCTGCGCGCGCGAATCACCGCGAGGATCGATCCGACGCTGCAGCCCGCGAGGTAGCTCGGCACGAGGCCCAGCTGATGGAGGCGCTCGAGCGCGCCCAGGAACACGTAGCCCGAGCCCGCGGCGCCGCCGAGCACGAGCGCGAGGCGTTTGTTCGAGAGCTCGGCGTCGAGCCCGCTCTCGCTCGCGAGATCGGCTTCGAAGATCCGCCGGCGCGCCTCGGCGATCAGCGCCACCACCTTGGGCAGGCGTGCGGCGAGCCGCGCCGCGTCGATCTGCGCGGGCTCGGTCGGCAGCACCGGCGCGAGCAGCTGCAGCAGACGCAGGCGCAGCGAGCCGATCCGGTCGACCAGCTCGTCGGGCTCACCGCCGAGCGACGAGAGCTGCGCGAGGCGCAGCGCGTGGCGCAGCAGCGCGAGCTCGCGCTCGGGCAGGAAGCGCGGATCCGCGGCGAGTCGCCGCGCGAGCGCGATCTCCCCGCGCCGGAACGGCCGGAACTCGTCGAGGAAGATCCGCGCATCCATGCGCTTTGCTCCTAGGGTTCGAACTCTCCCGTGAAGCGGATGTTCTGGCGCGCGAGCCCATCGACGACCACTTCGACGCCGCCGCTGCGCACCATCCATTCGAGGCGGTGGTCGCGGTACTCGCGCTTGAACAGGCCCTTCTCGAGCAGGTCCGCGACCTGTCCCATTCCGCCGCTCGCTCCGGAGAGGAAGGCGCCGGCTTCGGACGCCGTCTGTGCAACCGCAGGGCGCTCGTTCGCGCGCGCAAGCCATGCGTCGAGCCGGCTGCCCGGCTCGGGCCCGAGGCCGAAGCCGCGCGAGCCGTTCAGATACGGCACCACGGAGAGGTCGGCGCGGCCGAAGCGCTCCCCATCGAACCAGGCTCGCTCGCCGAGCTGGGACTCGAGCCAGCGGCGCCACGCCGCGGTCTGCGCCGCGGCGCGTTCGCCGAGGGTGCGCGCGAGATCGCCCTTCGCGCGCCCGAAGAAGTGGATCTCGCCGAGGCCCCAGTTGATCGCCTCGTAATGCGTATCCATCGCTTCCTCGATCATGCGCGAGCGCGCGCGCTCGGCGGGCGACTTCGGCAGGAGCGGCGGGTCGGGCCAGCGCTCTTCGAGATAGTCGAGGATGATCGTCGAGTCGAACACGCGCACGTCGCCGTCCACGAGCGCGGGCACCTCGCCGCGCGGGCTCGCGTCGAGGAACGCCTGCTCGAGGCCCGCGCCCGCGCCGACGCCCACGGGCAGCCGCGCTTCGAACGGGAGCTCCTTCTCGCGCAGCGCGATCTTGCACTTCTGCGCGTAGGGCGAGAGCGGGTGATCGAAGAGCAGCAGCATCAGGCGCCCTGATCCAGATACTCGGAGAGCCCGTATCCGACGCGGTCACCGTCGAGCACGTACTCGGTCATGCCCTCGCCGATGTGCGTGTGCTTTCCGGCACGGCGGTTGCGCAGCGGAATGAACCCGCGGACCCGGCCCTCGAGACGGTGCTGGGTTCCGCCCGCGAGCGTCACCTCCGCACGCAGGGCGCGGTGGTAGTTGGTGCCGGGCTCGTAGTCGGTCTCGATCTTCACCTCGGTGATGCGCTCGATCTCGAGTCCGCGCTGGACCACGCCGCCGACGCGGTCGCCGACCTTCGAGATCACCAGCCCGAGATCGTCGCCGAAATTGCAGGTGATCCAGCGGTAGTCCGGCGTCGACTGCCAGTAGCGCGGACCCCACGAGTGGTCGCGCAGGCCGTGGCCGCGGATCGCGATCGGCGCCTCGCCTTCGATCTCGATCTCACCCGAGACGCGCATGTGTTGCTCGTAGTGGGCGCGCGCGAAGTCGTTGCCGTCGCCGGGCTTGCCGACGTGGCCATAGATCGGTCCGACACCTTCGTGAACGAGATCGATGCGCAGCCGGCGGTGCGGGTTCTCGGTGAACGCGGCGCGCGGATCCTTCATCGCGCGCGGATCGGCCAGATACACCGCCGAGCCCTGGTACAGCGTGCGCAGCCGCTCTCCGGGCACGAGCACCTCGACGGAGAGCCCGCCCGCATCGAACCGGTCGTTCGAGGTGATCTCGGGGCGCTTGAAATTGAACAGCGCCGAGCCGTCCGCGTTGTAGACGATCACGGTCATCTCCGCGTAGCGTTCGTTCGCGCGGTTGCCGATGCGCACGAAGCCGCCGCGGTTCTGGGTGCGGTCGAAGAAGTTGAAGTAGACCGACTCGTTGAAGTTCGGCTCGGGCCCGAGCGGGTGGGTGTAGTCGTCCTCGGGCTTCACGTTGCCGACGATTCTTGCCATGGCGGTCGCCTCCTGGTTTCCACGCTAGCACTCGACGGTCAGGAATAACGCCGGAAGCGCGGCAACATAGGAGCGAGGAGCTCCCTGCCGATGTAGCGCCAGCGCCGGCGCATCCAGAAGCGCGGGATCACCCAGAGCGATCGGAGCTTCTCCCATGCGCCGATCGGGGCCCTGCGCACCGCGCCGAGCTGATCGCGCAGCAGCGACAGCTCCGGGAAATAGAATCGGTGTCCGGCTCGCGAGGGATCGAACCAGATCGCGACCTCTTCCTGCGTGGTGTTCGCCTTGCGCGACATCCCGGAGTGGATCCGGCGGTGGAAATGGTGACCCGGCAGCTCCCAGAACTCGCCGAGCAGGGCCAGCTCGCCCATCAGCACGTAGTCGGAGTTTGCGTAGGCTCCGTGGAGGCGGGTCCTGAGCAGCGGAGCGGTGCGGAACAGCCCGAACAGCACGTTCGCATAGCGCATCTTGCGCGCGATGTGGGCGTAGCGCGCATGCGGCCGCAAGCCGCGTGTATCCAGGTTCTCTTGCGCGCGCCGCGTCACCGCACCGTGCTCGTCGATGAACGTGGTTCCCGTGAGCACGAGGATGACCGACGGTGCGGCGCGATCGAGCGCCTCCACGCAGGTTCGCAGATGCGTGGGCTCGCAGAGGTCGTCATGGGTGGTCCAGCGGAAGTATTCGCCGCGCGCGAGCAGAGGGAGGCGGCTGAAGTTCCACGATCCACCGCGGTTTTCGGACTCGCGCAGGTAGCGGATCCGCGCATCGAAGGCCGCGTACTCGCGGCAGATCGCCTCGGTGTCGTCCGTCGAGCCGTTGTCCGAGATGATCAGCTCGAAGTCCGCGAAGTCCTGGGCGAGCAGGGACTCGAGGGACTCGCGCAGGTAGGCCGCTCCGTTGTAGACGGGCAGGCCAACACTCACGCGGGGAATGCGCTCGGCACCCGCCAGCGACGCGACAGCTCGTTCGGGCATCAAATCAGCTCTGTATTCCCGGCCCTACGCATTCTACGGCGATTGAGAGTGGCCGAACACGCCCCTCAGGTGATACGGCCGGAAAGCCGATGACAACGGCCTGCAACAGCGGGAGTCGAATCGTAGAGCCATGCGGTACGACACGGTGGAGTTCGACCATCCGGATGGGTCCCACAAAACCCTCCAGCCCAGCGAATTCGAGGCGCTGCCGCTGCTCGAGCGCGTGCAGTGGCTTTCCCAGGGCCGTTTCCGCTTCCTGAAAGGTGGGGTCAAGGTCCCTGCCTACCAAGCGCTGAAGCCGGAGCGCTGATGCGCGGCTCCCGAGCGCTCCTGTACGGCGCGGCGCTGCTCTGGATCGCAGCCGCCGTGGGCGGCTCGCTGTACATCTTCTTCTACGAGAGCCGGCCCGCTCCGGCGACCGCGGTGGCGCAGGTCTGGCCCGAGCAGGCCGGAATCGCGCGCCATGCGGATGGCTTCCAGCTCGTGATGGCGGTGCACCCGAAGTGCCCGTGCACGCGCGCGAGCGTGGCGGAGCTCAACAAGCTGATGCTGGCCTCGGGATCGCGCGTACACGCGATCGCGCTCGTGACCAAGCCCTTCGAGCTGCCCGATCTCTGGTCGGAGAGCGACGTCACCGCGCGCTTGCGCGAGATCCCGAACGTCGAGGTGGTGCGCGACCTCGGCGGCGCGAAGTCGAGCGCGTTCGGTGCGCAGAACTCCGGGCAGACCCTGCTCTACGACGCCTCGGGCCAGCTCGTGTTCGAGGGCGGAATCACCGCGTTTCGCGGGCACGAGGGTCCGAGCGTCGGCGGCGAGATGATCGCGCAGATCGTGGCCGGCCATCCGGCGCCGCGCGCTCACACCAAGGTGTTCGGCTGTTCGTTGAAGGACAAGTTCTGTCCCGCACGCGGGACATCGGGCGAGGAACACGACCATGGACACGATGGCAATGACGTCTGAGGAAACGGAACGGACCGAGCAGGTCTACCAGGAAGAGCTCTCCACACAGCGCGTCCGACTCGACCGGATTTTCGCGAAGCTCATGATGATCCAGTGGGCCTTCGCGATCGGGCTCGCGCTCGTGTACTCGCCCTACGCCTGGGAGGGCAAGCAGAGCGCCATCCACGCCCACGTCTACCTCGCCGTGCTCATGGGCGCCGGGCTCACGCTCCTGCCGCTCGTGATGGTGCGCCAGATGCCGGGCAGCGTGCGCTCGCGCCACGTGATCGCGATCAGCCAGATGCTCTGGTCCGCGCTGCTGATCCACTTGACCGGCGGGCGGATCGAGACGCACTTCCACGTGTTCGGCTCGCTGGCCTGGCTGGCGTTCTACCTCGACTGGCGGATCCTCGTGACCGCGACCGTGGTCGTGGCGGGAGAACACTTCCTGCGCGGCGTCTTCTATCCCGAGTCGGTCTACGGCATCGCCAACCCGGAGTGGTGGCGCTTCCTCGAGCACGCGTTCTGGGTCGCGTTCGAGGACGTGATCCTGTTGATCGCGTGCCACAACGGCCTGCGCAGCCTGCGCGACGGCGCGCAGCGTCAGGCCCAGCTCGAGGCGCTCTCCGAGAGCGAGCAGAACAAGGCCGTCGCGCTCGAGATGCTGATCACGGAGATGAAGGCGCGCGGAAGCCAGGCGTAGTCCGAAGCGATTTCGCCGACACGGCCTCGACCCACCGGGGTACGCTCTGCTCCGGTGAGAGTCGAGATCGGGATCTGTCTCGCGGTCCTGGCGTTCATCGCCGGGCTGATCCACGCGCCGGGCGCGCGTTCCGATTTCAGCTAGGACGACTATGACTTCGTGCTGAACAACACGGCGATCCGGTACCCGAACAGCGCGCTCGCCTCCTTCGCGCAGCCGTTCCCGCCGCACCAGCCCGACCGCGGCCTCTACCGCCCGGTCACGAATCTCAGCTATGCGCTGGACCATCAGCTCTTCCAGCTCGACGCGCGCGGCTTCCACTGGACCAACGTCGCGCTCTACGTCGTCGTCGTGTGGCTCGTGTTCGCCCTCGCGCGCTGGCACGATTCCTCTGCGGGCTTCGCGTTCGCAGCCGCGGCTCTGTTCGCGGCCCATCCCGTCCACTGCGAGGCCGTCGACAGCGTGACCGGGCGCAGCGAGCTTCTCGCAGCGGCCTTCGCGCTCCTCTCGATCCTGGCCTTCGCCGCCGCAATGCCGCGCGGCGGTACGGCTCGCTCGGTAAGCGCACGCGCGATCTGGGTCGTGCTTTCGGCTCTCGCGTACGGCGCGGCCGCCTTTTCGAAGGAGGTCGGTGCGTTCGTGCCGGCCGTGCTGGCCGTCTGCTTCCTGTGTTTCGGCCGGGTGCCCGGAGAGAGCGCCGCGAGCTGGGTCCGGCGCGGTGCGGTGTGGCTCGCGCCCTGCCTCGCGGTGGGGCTCGCGTACCTTCTGGCGAGGTGGAACGCGTTGGGCGGGCTCGCGCCCGACGCCGGCATACTCGACTCGCAGAGCACCGCGTTTCGGATCCACACGATCGGCATGTCGTGGATCCAGTACCTGCGACTGCTCGTCGCGCCGACGACGCTCCACGTCGACTACTACTGGTGGCCAGTTCTTCCAGAAGCCGCGCGAGACGCTCGTCTGGGCGCTCGCCGGCTGCGCACTGCTCGCGATCACGCTCGCTGCGCTCGCCGCGTTGGTCCTGCGCGAGCTTCGCAGCTCCCGGGGCCACGGCGCCGGGCAGATCGCCTTGTGCGCTCTCTCGTTCGTGGTCTTCCTGTTCCCGGTCATGCACGTCCTGCCCACGATCGGCTGGATGTCCGAGCGCTATCTCTTCCTGCCCTCGATCGGGTTCTGCGTGCTCGTCGCGCTCGCCGTTCGCGAGGGAATGCGCCGCTGGGTTCCTTCGCCCCGCGCGCGGCTCGCGGCGTCGAGCATCGGGCTCGCGGTTGCCGTCGGGGCCGGCGGTTGGCGAAGCCATCAGCGCGCGCTCGAGTGGCGCGACGAGCAGAAGCTCTGGCAGGTCGAGGACGCCGCGCTGCCGAACGACGCTCGCATCCTCTCGAGTCTCTCCCACGCCTACGCGAAACGCGGGCGGATCGGCGTGGCCTGGGACGCCCTCGAGCGCGCTCGCGGCGCCGAGCCGCGCATGGACGCGCCTCGATCGCATGCTCGATTCGATCGAGCGCCTGCTGCGCGACGCGCGCGAGCGATCGCGCTAGGGGACGATCGACGCGAGCAGGGCCTGCATCTGGCCGATCGGCCAGGACAGGATCGGTGCGCCGAGCCACACGATCGCGATCAGCGTTCCCGCGAGCACCCAGTCTCCGCCGCGCAGGAACGCGCGCCAGGCCGGCTCGAGGCGCGCGGGCAGCCACGCCTCGAGCACGCGGCTGCCGTCGAGCGGCGGCACGGGCAGCGCGTTCAGGATCGCGAGCGAGAAATTCAGCACCGCGATCGTCTCGAGCAGCGCGCGCACGGCGCTTCCCGGCTCGACCGTCGCGGGCGCGCCCGCGACGAGTGCGAAGAGGACCGAGACCGCGGCGAGCGTGAGCGCGAGGTTCGAGGCGGGGCCGGCGGCTGCCGTGATCGCGAGGCCCGTGCGCATCGACACGCCGCGGTGGAACCGCGTGGGGTTGATCGGCACGGGCTTCGCCCATCCGAATGGAACGCCCAGCAGCGGCAGGAGCAGCGTGCCGACGGGATCGATGTGCGCGAGCGGATCGAGCGTCATGCGGCCCAGGCGTGCGGCCGTGTCGTCGCCGAGTCGCCACGCCGACCACGCGTGCGCCCACTCGTGCACCGCGAGCGAGAGCCACAGCGCGATCAGCCAGACCAGGCGCGACGCGAGATCTGCTTCGCTCACGAGCGCGAGCTCCTAACGCCTCGCCTGCAGCGCGTGGAGGTCGGGGCGCAGATCAGCGGGCGCGATCGGTCGATGGTCTTCGCTCACCTTCGGCTCGCTGCGCGACTCGGTTCCGTCCAGCGCCTCGAGGGTCTTGATCGAGCGCTTGAGCACGATCGTCTCGGCGCCGTCGTCGCTGCTGCGCACCTTCAAGAACGCGGCGTCCGCCCACACGAGCTCGCCCTCGACGATCGTGCCCTCGTCGAGCGTGAGTCGCACGCGCGCGCGACCGGTCGGCTGGCTGAGCTGGGTGGTCGACTCGATCAGCAATGCATCGATGTGATCGAAGCGCCGGGTGGCGTGGCTGCGCGGATCGAGCGCGCGCTCGAAGTCGGTGCGCTCGATGCGCGGATCCGCGTCGGCGGCGCGGCTGCGCCGCACTGCGAGGATCCCGGCCTCGTTGACGAGGCCCTCGAGCTCGGCGCCGCTCATGCCCTCGGTGCGCGAGGCGATGTCCTCCAGCGACACATCGGCCGCGAGCGGCATGGTCGCGGCGTGGATCGCCAGCACCTCGCGCCGCGCATCGGCGCAGAGCGGCGGCACGGCGATGCGCCGGTCGAAGCGACCCGGGCGCAAGAGCGCAGCGTCGAGTACGTCACTGCGGTTGGTCGCCGCGATCACGACCACGCGCGCGCCGCGCTCGAAGCCGTCGAGCGAGACGAGCAGCTGGTTCAGCGTGTGCTCGCGCTCGTCGTTCACGAGCCCGATCCCCGAGCCGCGGCGACGGCCGATCGCGTCGAGCTCGTCGATGAACAGGATCGCCGGCGCGTGCTTTGCCGCGAGCTCGAAGGTGTCGCGCATGCGCGAGGCGCCGACTCCCACGAACATCTCCACGAACTCGGAGGCCGAGACGGACAGGAAGTGCGCGCGCGTCTCGCCCGCGACGGCGCGCGCGAGCAGCGTCTTGCCGCAGCCGGGCGGTCCCTCGAGCAGCACGCCGCGCGGCAGCCGCACGCCGGCGCGCTCCCAGACTTCCGGGTTCTTCAGGAAGTCGATCAGGTCGGCGAGCTGCGCCTTCGCCTCTTCGCAGCCGCCGACACTCGCGAACGTCACGCCGGGCGATTCCGTGACCAGTCGCGCACGGCTCTTGCGCAGCTCGAGTGCGTTCGCGGTGCCGCCGCCCGCCTTGCGCAGCACCCAGACCAGCACGCCGAGCCCGATTGCGATCGGCACCAGCACCCAGATCGCGCGCACGAGCGGGCTCCCGGGGTCGCTGCCCTCGCCCCCTCCGGAGAGGAGCTGGAACCCGATCAGCAGCGCGATCACGAGCGCGGTCCACACCGCGAGCGTGCGCAGCTTGCTTCCGGACTGCATGCCTGCCTCCTCGGGGGCCCGGAGCTTCATCGGTCGATCGCGGAGCGAGCTGGATCACAGCGCTACAGCGCCGTGCTCCGATACAATCCCGCGCCGTGAGAGGACCCCGCGTGTCGACCGCCGCGATCGGCGCAATCGCGTTCCTGGCGGCCGCAATCGGTTTCGCCGCGCCCGCAGGTGCCCAGGGGTTGGCGCTGCCGGGGGCCGAACCCGTCCCCGCTGCCGAGCAGAATCAGCTCGACGACCTGCGCGCGGAGGCCGCGCGCTTCGAGGCGCACGCGTCGGAGTGGAAGGCGAAGGGCGCCGAGTACGAAGACGGGGCGCGCCGCGCACCCGCGGAGCTCGCGGCGATCGAGGCCGAGATCGTGCGCGGCAAGCGAGCGCTGCCCGCAGAGGTCCCCGCGGACGCTCCGCTCGACCAGCTCGAGGTGCTCGAGATCGGTGCGCAGCAGGACGCGGCGCTCGCGCAGCGCGAGCAGAGCGAGTTCGAGACCGAGCGCGAGCGCCTCGCACTGCGCCGCCGCGAGCTGCCCGCGGTGCTCGCGGAAGCCAAGAAGCGGCTCGCAGAATCCCCCGCACCCGCGCCAGCGGTCCAGCAGGAAGGCGCGGCGGTCGACGCAGTACGGCAGCGCGTCGCCGAGCAGCGCCGCGCTGCGTTCGAGAGCGAGGTGCGCGCGCTCGAGCAGGAGCTCGCGACGCACGAGGTGCGCGCGCGGCTGATCGAAGCGAAGGCCGCGCGCGCGGAGCAGCGCGCGCAGCAGCAGCAGGCCGGTCTGGCCGCGATCCAGCGCGTGATCTCCGAGCGGCGACAGGCCGAGGCGAGGAGCGCGATCGAGAGCGCGCTCGACTCGATCGACGCCGCCGCGACACTGGCTCCCGAAGCGCGCGACGAAGTGCGCCGGCTCGCCGAGCAGAACGCCGAGCTCGCGCGCGGGCGCACGGGCGAGCAGGGTGTGATCCAGTCGATCGACAGCGTCTCGCGCAAGCTCGCGAGCGTCAATCGCCGACTCACCGAGGTCGACGCCGATCTCGAACGGCTGTCGCACAAGCTCGCCGCAGATGGACTCACGCGCTCGCTCGGGATGGTGCTGCTCAAGGCGCGCTCACAGGCGCCCGACGTCGGCAAGACGCGGCGCTTCATGCGGATCCGCCAGCAGGAGATCGCGGCCGTGCAGGTGCGCGTGGAAGAGCTGCGCGATCAGCTCTCCAAGTTCAAGAACATCGACTCCGCGGTCGCGACTGCGATCAAGAGCTTCCCGGGTGGGGTCGGGGAGGCCGACCGCCCGCAGCTCGAGAATCTGCTGCGCGACCTGCTCGAGACCCGGCGCGAGCACCTCGGCGCACTGCTGCGCGACTACGAGCAGTACTTCCAGGTGCTCGTCGACTACGACACGAGCCAGCAGCAGCTGGTCCAGAAGACGGAAGACCTGCTGCACTTCATCGATCAGCGCATCCTCTGGGTGCCTAGCAGCGGGGCGGTGCAGGCGAAGACGTTCCGCGACGGGGTCGATGCGCTGAGCTGGCTCGGAGAGCCCCTCCACTGGATCCGCCTGGGACGCGCGCTGATCGATGCGTTCTTCGCGGCGCCGCTCTTGAACGTCGCCGCCGCGCTGGTGTTCGCGGGAGCGTTCGCGCTGCGCCCGGCGATGCGGCGCCGATTGCACGAGGTGGCCGAGCAGGCGCGCCGGCCGACGCAGATCTCCATCTTCCCGACGCTCCAGGCGCTCGCGATCTCGCTCGTGCTGGCGCCGTGGGGCGCGGCACTGATCGCCTATCTGGGCTGGCGCGTATCGCTCTCGGCCGAAGCGACGCCGTTCGTGCGCAGCGTGGCGCAGGGACTGATCGGAGCGGCCGTCGTCTGGCTCTCGCTCGAGATCCCCCGCCAGGTGGTGCGCCGCGACGGCGTCGCCGAGGCGCACTTCGCGTGGCCCGCCGACGCGGTGGCATCGCTTCATCGTCAGATTCGCTGGCTGATCACGATCGCGGTGCCGCTCGCGTTCGTGATTCAGGTATTCGAGATGCGCGGCGTGGTCGCGTGGCGCGAGTCGGTGGGCCGCGCTGCGCTGATCGCGCTGCTCGGCGTGGTGGCGGTGTTCACGCATCGCGTGGTGCGCGAAGAGGGCGCGATCCCCGCAATTCTGCGCAGCTCCACGCGGACCGGAATGCGCCCCTGGGTCGGGCGCGCCGTCCACTTTGCGGCGGTCGTGTTTCCGATCGGACTCGCCGCCGCGGCCGCGCGCGGCTACAGCTGGACGGCCCTCCAGCTCGCGGCTCGCTATCACCTGACGCTCGTCTTCCTGTTCCTTTTGCTCGCGAGCGCTGCACCTCGCGCTGCGCTGGAGCCTGCTCGCGCACCGCCGGCTGGCCTTCGACCAGTGGCGCGCCGCGCGCGAAGCCGAGCGCGCGGAAGCCGCCAG
This sequence comes from uncultured delta proteobacterium, assembly GCA_963832165.1. Classification (GTDB taxonomy): domain Bacteria; phylum Myxococcota_A; class UBA9160; order UBA9160; family SMWR01; genus JAHEJV01. Next base: position 661,036 of record CAWHTE010000001.1, read on the forward strand.
CGCGGAAGAGACGGGCGAGCGCACCGTGGTGCCCGAGCCCGAGCTCGACCTCGGCGACGTGGATGCGCAGACGCGTCGTCTGGTCTCCACCTCTGCGGTGGTCGCGATGCTGCTCGGGCTCTGGGTGCTCTGGGCCGACTTCGTGCCGGCGCTCCGCGTGCTCGACGAGGTGGAGCTCTGGACCACCACCCAGTCGCAGGTGGTCGAGATCGCCGCGCCGGACGGCACTCGCTCGTCCCACACCGAGCAGCGGCTGGTGCCGATCACGCTCGCGAGCGTGCTCGCGGCCGCCGTGGTCGCGTTCATGACGATCGCCGTGGCGCGCAATCTCGCCGGACTGCTCGAGGTCTCGCTGTTCCGGCGCTGGGAGCCCGGACCCGGCGAGCGCTATGCGATCACTTCGATCGCGCGCTATGCGGTCAGCCTGCTCGGCGGCGTGCTCGCGTTCAACGCGATTGGAGTGGGCTGGTCGAAAGTCCAGTGGCTCGTGGCTGCGGTGGGTCTCGGGCTCGGCTTCGGCCTCCAGGAGATCTTCGCGAATTTCGTCTCGGGGCTGATCATCCTGTTCGAGCGGCCGATTCGCGTCGGCGACACGGTGACCGTGGGCACCACGAGCGGGACCGTGGCTCGGATCCGGATCCGCGCCACCTGGATCACCCAGTTCGACCGCAAGGAGCTCGTCGTGCCGAACAAGGAGTTCGTCACGAGCCAGCTCGTGAACTGGACGCTCTCGGACACCGTGCTGCGCGTCGACATCCCCGTGAGCATCGCCTACGGCGCGGATGTGGACGCCGCGCTGAGCGAGCTGATCGCGCTGGCGCAGGCGAACGAGCACGTGCTCGAAGATCCGAAGCCGCGCGCGCTGTTCCTGGGCTTCGGCGCGAACACGATGAACCTCGAGCTGCGCGTCTACAGCCCCGACGTCGAGCACACGCTGCCGATCCGACACGATCTGCACCTGGCGATCGAGCGCGCGTTCAGCGCCGCGGGGATTCCATTCACTCCGCCCCCGGCGCCGGCGGCGCCTCCGGCTCCCCCCGCGCCGAGTCCGAAGCCGGCGCGCTGAGTCGTGACTCAGCCGCGTCCATCACTGCCCGCGGAACACCGGCGGTCGGCGCTCCGCCATGGCGGCGACGCCCTCGCGGAAGTCGGCGGTGTGCTGCAGGCGTTCCTGCTCCGCGCGCTCGCGCTTGGTCGCGGCGCGGATCTCCTCGGCGAGACCGCCGCGCATGGTGTCGCGGATCGAGGCGACCGCGAGCGGGCCCGACGCGGCGATCTCGGCCGCGAACGCGCGCGCTTCCTCGCGCACGCGCGCGAGCGGCACGAGCCGATCGACGAGCCCGATCGCGAGCGCGCGCTCTCCGTCGATCCGCGCGCCGGTGTAGAGCAGCTCGAGCGCGCGCTGCTGGCCGATCGCGCGCGGCAGCGTCACCGAGAGACCGAAGCCGTGGTGGAAGCCGAGGCGCGCGAAGTTGGCGGAGAAGCGCGCGTCGGGCACCGCGACGCGGAAGTCGGGCCACAGCGCGAGGCCGAGACCGCCGCCGATCGCGGCTCCCTGCACCGCCGCCACGACCGGCGTGCGCGTGGCGAACAGCCGCACTGCCTCGTCGTAGAGGTGCTGGCCGACGGCGTGCAGACCCGGCTGCTCGGTTGTGGCGAAGTTGGCGCCCGCGCAGAAGTGCTTGCCTTCGGAGGCGAGCACCGCCGCACGGCAGCGCGGTTCGGCGTCGAGCGCCTCGAACGCGTCGGCGAGCAATCCGATCAGCGTCTGATCGAAGAAATTGTTCGGCGCGCGCCGGATCTCGGCGATCGCGACGAAGTCGTCTCCGAGGTCCACCGAGATGTCTCCGAAGCGCCCGAACTCAGCCACACGAACCTCCGTTCAACGCGGTAATCCGACCAGATTGCGCGCGATGATCACGCGCTGCACCTGGCCGGTGCCCTCGACGATGTCCATCGCCTTGACGTCGCGATAGAGCTTCTCGATCAGGTGATCGCCGCGCGCGCCCGTGGCGCCGAGCAGCTCCATGCCGAGCGCCGTCGCCTCCTGCGCGACGCCCGCCGCGAGCGCCTTCGCCATCGACGCCTCGGTGACGTTGGGGCGCTCGCGATCGGCGAGCCAGCCCGCGCGCAGGCACACCAGGCGCGCCATGCGCAGCTTGCGCGCCATCGCCTCGAGCCGGTCGCGCACGCGCACGCGATCCAGGAGCTCGTTCTCGCGCGCGAACGCGAGCGCCTCGTCGAGCGCCGCGCGCCCCATGCCGACCGCGTTCGCGGCGATGATCGGCCGCCCCGCGTTGAACGTGCGCATCGCGGTCTTGAAGCCGGCCGACGATTCGTAGCGCGCCTCGCCGCCGAGCAGATTCGCTGCGGGCACGCGGCAATCGGAGAGCGTGAACGAGGTCGACTCGTACGCCTTGAGTCCCATCTTCTTCTCGATCTTCCACCCGCCGAGTCCGGGCGTGCCGCGCTCGACGAAGAACGAGCGCTGTGCGCCGCGTCCGCGCTCGGCGCCGACCACCGCCTGCACGAGGATCCAGTCGGCGCGCGAAGCGCCGCCGATGAAGCACTTCGCGCCGTTAAGGACCCAACTGTCGCCGTCCACGCGCGCGGACGTCGCGATCGCAGCGGCGTCGGAGCCCGCGCCCGGCTCCGTCATGGCGAAGCACGCCCAGCGCGGCCGGTCGAGCTCGAGGAAGGGTCCGAGGTACTTCTGCTTCTGCTCCTCGGTTCCCATCGCGAGCACGTTCGTCTCGGGCAGGCCCGGGCCCGGATCGGCGACCGTGACCCCGCGGTCCCAGTAGGCGAGCTCTTCGAGCAGGAGCAACGTCTCGACGACGCTCGTCGGCTCGCGCGGCTCATGCTTCGCGCCCGCGGGACCCGGCCAGCGCGTGCGCCCACCCCCGCGCTCGATGAACTTCGCGAAGTACGGGTGATCGACGGGAAGCGGCGCCGAGAGCCGGTCGGCTTCGAGGCCGGCGGGGCGCATCGCCGAGCGGCCCCACTCGCGCGCGTCGGCGAGACGCTCGCGCGTGCGCTCGGTGATCCTGAAATCGATCATGCGAGCTCCAAGGCGAGGCCGGGGCTGTCGCAGAGCTCGCGACCGGCATCCTCGATCGCGGCGTCGAACCCGCCGAGCCAGAGCCCGAGCGCGCGCGACTCGCGCATGGCTTTCTCCATCGGATAATCGGCCATGAATCCGTGACCGCCGAGGATCTGCACGCCGCTCGGTCCGATCAGGCGCGACGCCTCTATGCACTGTGCGAATGCAGCGGCCGCTGGACCCGCGCAGGGCAGGCCCGAGTCGACGCGCCAGGCGGCCTCGTGCACGAGCAGGCGCGCGCCGTCGAGCGCCATCTGCATGTCGGCGATCAGGAACGCGAGCGCCTGATGGTGCGCGATCGGGCGGCCGAACGCGTGGCGCTGGAGCGCATAACCGCGCGAGAAGTCGCACGCGTCGCGCAGCACCCCGAGCAGCAGCGACGCGGCGTAGAGGCGCGCACGCGCGCGGGCGCGCGCGGCGCCGATGGGGCTCGACGCCCGCGCCGCGATCGGCGCAGACTCGAGGCGCAGCGAGCACGCCCCCGCGGCGCGCAGACCCGACCCCGGCAGCGCGCGCACGTCGATCGCCTCACGCACGAGCAGGAGCTCGTCACCCGCGAGCGCGACGACCACGTCCGCGCGCGAGGCCGGCAGCCATGCGACCTCGGCATCCACGCGCGCGCCGTCGGCCGAGATCTGGAGCTCGCCTCCGTCGATCCAGGCCGCGCGCGCGCCCGGGGCAGAGAGCGCTCCGAGGAACTGCGAGAGCAGCGCGTCGTCGCCGATCTCGAGCACGCCGTAGAGCGCGGGTCCGAACGGGTCGAGCGCGAGAGCGGCGCCCGCATCGGCGGCCGCGAGCTCCTCGTTCACCGTCGCGCGCGCGAGCGCGCCGAGCCCGGCGCCGTCGCGCGCGATCGGCAGCTCGAGTCCCGCGAGCCCGACCGCCGCGTAGGCGTCGCGCACCGGCTGCGCCACCGCGCGGGCGGCCTCGGCTTCGCGCAGCCGCGGGCGCAGCTGTTCCTGCGCGAGCTTGCGCGCCGTGTCGGCGAGCAGCGAGAGCTCGTCGCCGGGGTCGAAGTCCAACACGCGAACACCTTACCGCGGCGCCACCGCGCGCGCCCCGATACGATGTCCGCGGAGGGGGGAGTGATGATCGGCGCTCGCGGGCGCTGCGCCGCGCTGCTCGCGCTGCTCGCGGTGGCCTACGTCGCGGTGTTCGTACCGCCGAACCGCACCGGCAGCGCAGACGTGAACATGCTCGGCGTGTTCCAGGTCGACGAGTTCGCGCAGTACCACGTGCTGTGGCGCATGACGGATCCCGCGGAGTCGGTGGGCGACGCTCTGCACCAGTTCGTCGCCTACGACTACTACTCGTACGGGTTCCCGTTCTTCGCCGGAAGCGCACTGACATTCTGGCCGCTGCGCCAGGCCTACACGAGCGCCGGCGAGCCCGGCCTCACGCGCGCGAGCATGCTCCTGCTGCGCGAGCTCTCGCCGCTGCTCGACGCGCTCTCGATCCTGATCCTCGTCGCGCTGTGGACCGGCTTCCGCTCGACGCCGCACGCGGTGGGGCTGTTCGTGTTTCTCGCTGCGCTACCCGCCGTGGTGGCCGACTGCATGTGGTGGCACCCCGACGCATGGGTGACGTTCTTCGTCGTGGTCACGATCGCGGCGCTCGTGCGCGATCGGCGGCGGCTCGGCCGCTGGTTCTACGCCGCGGCGATCGCGTGCGGGCTCGCCACGGCGACCAAGCTCGTGGGCCTGTGGTTCTTCGCCGCGGTCGCGCTGCATCTCGTGCGCGCGCTGCCGGAGCGCTCGTGGCGGGGCGTGGTGCTGCACGGCGCGGGATTCGCGGTGCTCATGGCCATCTCGATCATCGCGGCGAGCCCGATGCTCTTCGTGCCGGGTGAGTGGGAGAAGATCCTGGCGATCCAGGGTCCGATGCAGTCGATCATCGCCTTCGGCTGGGGGGAGCGCAGCAGCGCGGGACTCGCCGCGTGGGTTCCCACGCTGCGCAGCGGCTTCGGCGGGGCAATCGCACTGCTGACGTTCGGGTCCCTGGGCGTCGCGGCGATCTGGCGCGACCGGGAGCGGCGCGACCTCGCCGTGACGATCCTCGCGTTCGCGCTTCCGCTCTGCACGTACGTGATCTTCGTCGTCGCCTATCAGGGCGAGCGCTATCTGCTGCCCGCGCTGCTGCCGCTCGCCTCGTGCGCGGGGAGCGAGGTCTGGCTGCGCGCGCTGCGCAGTGCGTCGGCGCCGCGCGCCGCGCGCCTGGCGAGCGCCGCGGTGGCGCTCGCGCTGGGCAGCGCGCTCGTGCAGTTCGTGCCCGTCGATCTGCGCCGCTACCGCGAGGTGCTCGCGCGCGAGGGCGAGAGCGCGTCGCTCGCGTTCTACGCTCGGCTCGAACGCGACGTGCTCGCCGCGCTGCCCGCAGACGCCCAGCTGCGGATCCTGCGCACCGCCTACGCCTACGTGCCGCCCGATCCGCGCTTCGAGGTGCATCTGCGCTGGGGCGGGTTCGAGCTCGGCGATCTGTCCACGGCCAATCCCGACCTCGTGCTCGTGCGCCGCGAGGACCTCGACCGCTACGCCGATCCGACCTTCTTCGAGCGCAGCAACGACCCCGAGCGCGCCCGGCGCATGTACGCGTTCTACAGCGCGGCCGCGAGCGATGCGCTGCCGGGCTACCGGCGCCTGATCGAGGACGACTTCGCGCTCGCGTTCGGGCGCGCCGCGAACTAGGCGCGCGTTGCGACGCCGCGGTACATCTGGGCCACCAGGCCCGGGCCCTTGGCGCGGAAGCGGTCGAGCGAGGTCAGCTCGAAGCCCACGTCCGCGACCAGGCGGTCGATCGGGCGGTTGATGTTGCAGCCGTCGCTGATCCGCCTCCAGAGCGGGTTCACGCGGTCCTGCCAGCGAGCGGTGCTCTCGCGCTCGGCCTTGCCGTGCTCGATGAACAGGTAGCGGCCGCCGGGCTTGAGCACGCGGCGCATCTCGCGCAGCGCCCCGGAGGCATCGGGGATCGAACAGAGCGTCCAGGTGGTGAGCACGCAGTCGAAGCGACCGGCGTCGAACGGCAGCGCGCCGTCGGCGGGCAGCGCGGTCCGGATCACCGGGAACCGGGCCTCGGCTACGCGCGCATCCACGGCCGCGACGCCCTCGGTCACGAGCGGATCGAGGCCCGTCACCGATTTCACCGACGACGGGTAGAGGGCCAGGTTGCGACCCGTGCCGAAGCCCACCTCGAGCACCTCACCTTCGGCCAGGCCGACGGTCTCGGGGCGCATGTGGTCCATGAATCCCATGATCCAGTCCTGAAAGCGGGGCTTGATGAAGTCGCGCAGAGCCATGGGGCACCTCGGAGGGGAGTCGTGTGAGTGCACTCTACCCCAAGGAGATCAGCCCGATGAATTTCACTTGACGGGTAATAGTTAACGATGTAGTTAACTATATACCCACCCCGGAGGACCCGATGGCCGACCAACCCCGACGCGCACCCCAGGTGATCGTTCCCTACCTCGCCTATGACGACGCTCCCGCCGCGATCGCGTTCCTATGCGCGGCATTCGGATTCGAGGAGACCTATCGCCTCGAGATGCCCGATGGTCGGATCGGGCACGCCGAGCTCAGCTACCGCGGCAACGCACTCATGCTCGCGTCGTCGTATCCGGAGCTCGGGTTCGCGAGCCCAGCCAAGCTGCCGAGCGTGCCGAGCCAGGTGCACATCGACGTCGAGGACGTGGACGCACACTGCGTTGCCGCGCGCGCGGCCGGGGCAACGATCGCCTCCGAGCCGCACGACGCGCCGCACGGCGACCGCGAGTACCGCGCCGTCGACCCGGAGGGCCACCGCTGGAATTTCTCCACGCGTCTGCGCGAAATGACGCCTGCCGAGATCCGCGCAGCCTACGGGACCGCGTAGCGATGGCCGAGGCCGCGCTCGATCGAACGCTCGCTGCGCTCGCGGATCCCACCCGTCGGCGCGTGGTCGAGCTGCTGCGCCGGCAGCCGCGGCGCGCCGGCGAGCTCGCCGAGGCGTTCGGCGTGAGCCCGCCCGCGATGAGCCGACACCTGCGCGTGTTGCGGACCCGCGGGCTCGTGGAGGAGGAGCGCGAGGACGGCGATGCGCGCTGCCGCGTCTACCGGCTGCGGCCCGAGCCGTTCCGCGATCTCGCGTCGTGGCTCGCCGAGGTCGAGGCGTTCTGGAGCGATCAGCTCGGCGCGTTCAAGCGCCACGCCGAGCGCGCGCAGCGCAAGGGCGGCCGCCGTTGATCGCCGGAGACGCGGTGCTTGTGACGTCGCGCGTGGAGGTCGATCCGGACACCGCGTTTCGCGTGTTCACCGACGAGGTCGACGCCTGGTGGCGCGGCGGTCCGCGCTTCCGCTGGTATCCGGAGCGCGGCGGCACGCTGCGCTTCGAGGCGAAGGAGGGCGGGCGCTTCCTCGAGGAGTACCCGAGCGGCGAGAGCTTCGAGGTCGGCAGGATCCGCGTCTGGGATCCGCCGCGCCGGCTCGTGTTCGGGTTTCGCGCGCGCAACTTCGCGCCCGGCGAGGACACCGAGGTGGAGGTGCGCTTCGACGCGCACGGTGAGGCCACCGACGTGACGATCGAGCACCGCGGCTTCGCCGCGCTGCGCGCCGACCACCCGGCGCGCCACGGCATGGATTCCAACGCGTTCACGAACATGATGGGCGTCTTCTGGGCCGACCTGATCACCGCCGCGCGGCGCCATGTCGCCGCGCGTCGATCGGAGGAGAGGCGATGAGCGACGACAAGGGATTCGATCTCGAAACGACCTATCTCGTGCTGGCCGACGGACCCGAAGCGCGCCGCATCGAAGTGGGGCCCGACTTCTGGCAGACGATCGACCAGCGCGGCGATCTCGCAGGCCGGATGGTCGCGATCTTCCGCTACGAGGCGGACTGGAACAATTGGGAGATGCATCCCGACGGCGACGAGATCGTGATGCTGCTCTCGGGCGCCATCGATCTCGTGCTCGAGGAAGCAGGCGGCGAGCGCACCGTGGAGCTGCGCGATCGCAGCACGGTGATCGTCCCGCGCGGCATCTGGCACACGGCGAACGCCCGCGGTCCGAGCGAGGCGCTCCACATCACGCGCGGTGCCGGCACGAGGCACCGACGGCGCGCTGCGGACCGCTAGCGCGTCTCGCGAAAATGGTTACGCGCGCGGAGCGGAACCGCGCGCGCGCTGCTTCGGAAGCCGGGGCGAGAAAGGCCGTGCTCGGCGGGCACGAGCACGGCCCCGAAATCAGGTCAGCGCAAAACCCAGCTGAAGAACCAGATCCGCAGGAGCTCGGATTCGAGATTGTTGTGCGCGATGGTGCGGCCACCGCGCTCCGCTTTTCCCGTTGATAGAGGCGCAAGCATGCCGCGTGCCAAAAGCTTGGCAGCGCGGATTTCCTCAATGAGGATGGGCTAGTGCGTCACCTTACGACGATCCAGGCTTCCCTGAACTGAGGAACGAGTGTTCCTCAATCGGGCAGAACGGGATGAAAAAAATGGAAACATTTGTATCTCGAACGACAGTTGGGGCTCCGCGCGCCGATCACTCGCGGGGCGACGCGTGCTCGAGCACGCGAGCGCGCTGCGCTCTCGCATCGCGCAGCGGCTCGCTGCGCAGCGCGTGAACCTCGCGCGCGTCGAAGTGTGGGCTCGGCTCCACACCGGACATTTCGCGCATCACCCAGTTGAGCAGCGCGGCGAGCCGGGTGTCGTCGAGCGACGACTGCGCGACGCCGGGCACGCGCACGAGATACGCGCGTCCCTCCGCGGTCGCGAGGAACGAGGAGAGCCCCGTGAGCGGAGGAACGACGTCGGGCACGCCCGCGCCGCCTCCCTGATGGCACCCCGAGCAATGCAGCAGGTAGTCCTCGTCGGGCAGCGGAGCGGCGCCCGCGGCGGCGGCCGCGCAGAGGACGAGCGCGGCGGCGCGCTTCATCGCTCCGGCTGCGGCTCGGTGGCCTGGCCGACCACGATCGCTACGGAGCAGTGATACACGAGCGACTTTGCCGTCGTGCACCAGTTGATGTCGTTGTTGCGGACCCAGTGGTAGTCGGGTCGCTCTCCCTCGTTGCGGTTGCAGCCGCAGCGCCCGCACCATCCCTTCCCGCAGCAGTCGTTGTACGAGATGATGTAATCCTTGCCATCGGCCGGATTGCGACAGGTGCCGACCCAGCTGACCGGCGACATCTCGGATCCGGGCGGGCACGCCGAGGCGGAACCACCGCAGCACGCGCACGCGAAGCCGTCGATCGCGCAGTGCCGCCAGTACTCACAGCTCGTCTGGTCTCCTTCCGGGCCGGTGATCGGCTCGTCGGGCGTGGGCACGCGCGGGCTGTCCGCCGCGCCGCGCGCGACCGGCAGGAGCGGCACGGCCGCAGCTCCGATCAGCAGTCCACCCAGCCGCGCGAGGAAGGTGCGGCGTCCCACGCGGCGCGCGAGTCCGCGCACCGCGCGCTCGATCTGCGCGTCGAGGTCGGTCACGTGGTGCTTCCTCCCGCGTCGGGTCGCAGCTCACCCGCGCGAAGCGTGCGCGCGAGGTGGGCCTGGATCGTGGGCGCGCCGAGCCGCTCGGCTTCGAACAGGCTCTCGACGTGCTCGCGCGTGTTCACGAGGCCCTTCGCGCGCACGGTGCCGGCGGCGTCGATCAGCACCGCGTAGGGAAGCTTCGCCACTTCGAAGCGCAGCCCGAGCTCGCGCGAGAGGACGTAGCTCGCCGGATCGAGGCGCTGCTCGCGCGCGAACGCGGTGTGCTCGGCGAGGTCGCCGTCGCTCGCGTAGACGAGGCGCACGCGATCCTCACCGGCCACGACGCGTTGCAGGGTCGGCAGCAGGGTCTTGCACATCGGACAGGTCGGCGACCCGAAGAACAAGAGCGTGCTGCGCCCGGCCTCGTCCGCACCGCCGATCCGGATCGACGCGCCGGACAACGCGGGCGCGAGCAGCACGGGCGCGGGCTCGCCCGCGGCGGGTCCGCGTGCGATCGCGAGTGCGCCGAGAGGCGCGAGGCGTTCGTGCAGCACGCCGAGCTGCCGCGCGAGCGCCGCGACGACGCCTGCGAGCACCACCACGAGCAGCCAGAGCAGGGCATTCGAAACGAGCAGGGCGTCCATCATGCCGACCTCCCGAGGCGCGCCGCGCTGAACGCGAGCGATTGCGCGGCGATCCACACGAACGAGAGCGCGGCCGCGCACGCGGCCACCGAGAGCGCATCGATCCAGACCAGCTCGCGGCTCGACACGGGAAGCGCGGCGGGGAGCGCGACCGCTGCGAGCAATGCGTTGCGCAGGAGCAGGCCGTGCGAGAGCGGTTGCGGGTGTGCGGAGCAGCCGCAGTCGATCTCGCGTCGACCGCGCGCGAGGTTGATCGCGATCGCGCCCGAGTAGAGCGCGAGCAGCGACGCGGCGGCGGCGCTCGCGCCGACTGCGCTCGCGGGCCAGAGGAGACCGAGCGCCACGGCGGTTTCGCACGCGGCGAACGCGCACGCGATCGCGGGCACGAGGGCGCTCGGCACGAGGCGATGCGCTGCGACGGCTTCCGAGAACCCGCGCAGATCGCGCCATTTGTGGAGCGCGGCGGCGGCGAACACGCCCGCCAGCACGAGGCGCGCCACCCATGCGGCGATCGGGTCGATCATCTCAATGCACTCCCATCGTGGGGCCCGCAATCCCGACCTCGTCGATGTTGCGCAGGTGCTCGCCCGTGCGCGCGTCGAGCACCACGACCACACCGACCTCGGCGTTGCGCACGAACAGCAGCGGCGCCGCATCCTGGGTCACCAGCAGCGAGTGCGCTCCGTCGCTCGAGATCCAGCGCTGGAGACTCCGGTGGAACCAGCCGCCCGAGGTGACACCGAGCCGCGGAGCGACGTAGGCGGTCATGAAGCTCGGAAGCGCGAAGCGCGCGATCTGCTGCCGCTTGGCCGTGTCGTAGACCCGGATCTCGGGCCCGGGGGCCTTGTGCGAGCCGCGCTCGCCCTGGTGCACGATCGAGTAGAGCCGCTCGGACGCCGCGTGCCACGCGAGGTGCTGGAATCCGCCGACGCGCCAGCGATCACTGCGGTCCGCGTCCGAGAAGAGCGACCAGCTCGGCGCGACCGCGGGAGGATCGGAGGCGAAATCGATCACGTGCGCGTTGCCCTCGAACGAGGCGAACAGCCAGCGGGTGCCCGAGCGCACGCCGGCCATCGTGACCGGATCCTCGACCGGATCGAAGAAGCGCGCGGAATGCGCGACGACGCGGCCGTGTCCCGCGTTGTCGAGCTCGACGACGGTCGTCGTGCCGTCGTCGCAGAGCGTTGCGAACCGGCGCTCGCCGGTCGGGAAGACGCCCGCGCAGCCCGTGATCACCACGTCGCCCACGAAACGCCGCGCTTCGAGATCGCTGATCGAGACCGACGCGTACGGGAACTGGTTGAAGGTGGCCAGGAAGCGCTCGCCGTCGAGCAGCGCCGCGTAGGCGATCGAGGTGTTGGCGTCCCCGGTATGCGGGGGCAACACGATCTCGCCCGTCACCGAGAGTGTGCGGTCGTCGTAGATCGTGATGAAGTCGATGCGCTCGCCGCGACGCCCGCGCGAATAGGCGATGTCGGCGGTGTAGACCTCGCCGCGCCGCCGCGCGTGCATCGGGAGCTTGGGCGTCACCGTCACGCTCGATGAGTCGACCATCCCGAGCATCTTGCCCGAGTCGCCGTCGAAGAGCGCGCTGCGCTGCCAGATCCGGTCGGTCACCCACACGCGGTGCTCGCCGCCGGGCGGGATCTGCATCGGCTCCGACGCCTGCGGTTCTGCGGCTCCGGATGCGACGCACAGCAAGACCGCGGTGCAGACGCCGGCGATCCCGCGCAGCCCGCCCATCACGCGGCCTCCCGCAGCTCGGCGTGGCGCGCGCCTTCGGGTCCGAACGGCTCGAACGTGAGCACGAGCGCGGGCGTGAGCAGGAGATCGGCGACCAGTGCGGTCGCGATCGTCGTGGCGAGCAGCACGCCGGACTGCGCGCTCGAGTCGAGCACCGAGAAGATGTTCACGAGGAAGCCCAACACGAGCACGAGCGAGGTCACGAACACGGCATGGCCGACGTCGGTCATCGCGGCCCTGAGCGCCTCGCTGTAGCTGCCGGTCACGGTGAACTCATGGTGGTAGCGCGAGATGAAGTGAATCGTGTCGTCGACGGCGATTCCCATGGCGACGGTGGCGATCATGATCTTGTTGTAGTCGAGCGGAATCCCGAGCCATCCCATGCCGCCCAGCGTGAGCAGGATGGGCCACACGTTCGGCACCATCGAGAGCAGACCGGTCTTGATCGAGCCGAAGATGAAGCACATCATCGCGCCGATCAGCGCGAATGCGTAGAGGAAGCTCTCGATCTGGCTCGAGACGATGTAGTCGAGCAGCTCGAGCCAGAGCGCGCCGATGCCCGTGAGCTGCACGTCGACTCCCGCGATCGGGTGGGCGGCGAGGTAGGCGCCGAGCTGCTTGACGAGATCGTCGGTGAGGCTGATCGGTGCGATCCGCAGCCGCAGCTCGAGATTCGCACGTGAGAAGTCCGTGGTGGCCCACTCCTGCACCTCGTCGCCGCCCGACGTCTCGTAGAGAAGCAGCAGCTGCGAGACGAGCGCGCGGTCGTCCGGGATCGCATAGTAGGCCGGGTCGCCGTCGTGGAATGACTGGTTCAGGTCCTTCACGATGTCGACGATCGAGTAGGCCTTCTTCACCAGGAAGCCGTGCTTCTCGGCCTCCAGCTGCACGCGCTCGATCGCGCGCAGCACCTCGGGATCGCGGATGCCGTCCTCGCGCTTCGTGTCGAACACGTAGACGAGGTTGCTCATGCCGCCCATCACCTCGTCGATGCGGGTGGTGGCGCCCTTGAGCTGAACGCGGTCGGAGAAGTCGTTGAGCCAGTTCGAGTCGACGCGCAGGCGCGCAACGCCGACGAGCGAGAAGATCGAGATCGCCGCGAACACGACGAGCACGGCGCGCCGGTTTCGCACGTTCCAGGTGGCCACCGAGGCGAGCCCGCGCACGAGCCACTGGCCGCCGCGCTCGGAGCCGGCGGGGCGCGGCTTCGGCTCGCGCCGGCCGAACGAGAGCAGCGCGGGGAGCAGCGTCATGGTGAGCGCGAACGCGAGCACGACGCCCACGGCGCTGTACACCGACATGTGCGAGATTGCCACGATCGGCGATACCTGGAGCGCGAGGAAGCCCACGGCCGTGGTCATGCTCGTGAGCAGGCACGGCGCGCCCACGAGGTAGAGCGTCTGCACGATCGCCTCGCGGCGGTCGCCCAGCCGCTGGAACAGCGTCCGGAACTCGACGAGGATGTGCACGGCCTCGGCCACACCCACCGTGACGAGGATGTTCGGCACCGATCCGAACATCATGTCGAGCTTCCAGCCGACCAGCGTCACGAACGCGATCGTCCCGAACACGGCGATCTGGACGATCGTGAGCGGGCCCAGCACACCCACGATCGAGCGGAAGAACAGCGCGAGCACGACCCCGATCACGGCCGACGAGATCATCTGGAGGAAGCCGTTCTCGTGCTCGATGATCCGGTTGTAGGCGGTGTTGAGCGGAACGTCGCCCGAGTGATAGAAGCGCAAGCCCGCGTACTCGGGCCGCGCCACGATCTCCTCGATCTTCTCGCTCGTGACCTGCGGATAGAGGTTGTCGAGCGCGTCGGGGCGCTCGGCGTTCGGGTCGAGGCGGATGCGCTCGGGCGGATCCGTGCTCGTGCGATCCATGTCGATCGAGATCGCGCCGAAGCGCCCGTCGGCCGTGACGAGACCGCCCACGTACTGGGGCTTGGCCAGGAACAGCCCGCGCGCCTCCTGCATCGCCTCGCGCGTGTGCGGGAAGTCGCGCCAGACCTCGCGGATCGCGATGCCGTCGGCCGTCGGGGTGACGATCTCGGCGTTGGCGAGGCTCGTCACCTCGTAGAGGAACGGAACCTCGTCTTCGATCGCTTCGGTGAGCTGCGCGATCCGCTGCATCGTCTCGAGGTCGAAGACGCCGTCGGCGGCGTCGGGGGCCTCGTACATGAGGTAGGAGACTTCGTCGGAGCCGAAGTCGTCGCGATAGGTCAGGTAGTCGCGGTAGCTCGGATCGCCCGGCGCGAAGAACGCCTCGTAGGAGTTGTCGATGCGCGCGCGCCCCACGAGCACGATCGAGCCCGTGATGAACGCGGCCGTCGCCGCGAGCACGATCCAGCGGTGGTCGAAGCACCAGCCCGCGAGGTGCCCGAATGCGCGGTTGATCGCGCCGATCGCCCCCGAGCCCCCCTCTCGACCGTTCGCGGCCGCCATTCAGCTCACGCCGGCGCCGCCGCCAGCCCGCCGTCGATCTTGATCACGGCACCGGTCGTGAAGCTCGACGCGTCGCTCGCGAGGTAGAGCGCGGCGCCGACGACCTCGTCGGCCTGGCCGCCGCGGCGCAGCGGGATGCTGCGCTCGAGCTGCGCGGTCGCCTCGGGTCCCCACGCCTTGCTGATGTCGGTGAGGAACGGGCCCGGCATGATGCAGTTCACGCGGACCTCGGGCGCGAGCACGCGTGCGAGCGCGACCGTGAGGTTGTTGAGCCCGGCCTTTGCCGCGGCGTAGGGCACTTCGATCGGCGAGGGCTGTACCGCGGCGATGCTGCTGACGTTGATGATCGAGCCGCGGCCGTCCTGCTTCATCCGCGTGCCGATCCGCGCCGCGAGCCGGAACGGCCCCTTGAGGTTCACGCTGAGCACCTTGTCGAAGAGCTCTTCGCTGACCTGGTCGATCGAGGGATAGAGCGGCGACATGCCCGCGTTGTTCACGAGCACGTCGACGCGACCGAACTCCGCGTAGACGGTGTCGGCGAGCGCGTCGCAATCTTCCCAGCGTCCGACGTGACACGCCACGCCGAGCGCGCGTCGCCCCGTGTGCTCGGAGATCTCGGCGGCGAGCGCCGTACACGGTTCCTTCTTGCGGCTCGCGATCACCACGTCGGCGCCGTGCGCGGCGAACGCGCGCACCATCGCCTCGCCCAGGCCGCGGCTTCCGCCCGTGACGACGGCGACGCGCCCGTGCAGATCGAGCTCGAGGCGGTGACTCTGGCCCATCTCGAAGCGCTACAGGTTCCCGATCTCGTGCTCGAGCAGGTGCGCGAAGCGCTCGCGCGCCGCGGCGCGCTTCGTGGGCAGGTGCCCGCTCGGCCACAGACCGTCGACGCCCTTGTGATCGCGCAGCACCTGCTTGGCCACCGTCACCTTGTGCACCTCGGTCGGGCCGTCGGCGATGCCCATCACCTCAGCCGCCATCAGCATGCGCGCGAACGGCATCTCGTTCGAGACGCCGAGCGCGCCGTGCAGGTGCATCGCGCGCTGCACCACGTCGTGCAGGACCTTCGGCATCGCCACCTTCACCGCGGCGATGTCCTTGCGCACCTTCCTGTAGTCCTTGTAGCGGTCGATCAGCCAGGCCGTGCGCATCACGAGCAGCCGGAACTGCTCGATCTCGATCCAGCTGTCGGCGATCTTCTCCTGGACCATCTGGAGCGATGCGAGCTTGCCGCCGCGCACCTCGCGCGAGAGCGCGCGCTCGCACATCATGTCGAACGTGCGCCGCAGCTGCGCGACCGTGCGCATCGCGTGGTGGATGCGCCCGCCGCCGAGCCGCGTCTGCGCGATCACGAACGCGGAGCCGGGCTTCCCGAGCACGTGATCCGCGGGCACGCGCACATTCTCGTAGCGGATGTAGGCGTGGCTCGCGTGCGCCTCGGATTCGGTGCCGACCCCCACGTTGCGCACGATGTTCACGCCGGGTGTGTCGGTGGGCACGATGATCATGCTCATGCCCTCGTAGGGCGAGACATCGGGATCCGTCACCGCCATCACGATCAGGAAGCTCGAGTAGCGCGCGTTCGACGAGAACCACTTCTCGCCGTTGATCACCCACTCGTCTCCGTCGCGCTTGGCGCGCGTGATGAAGAGGGTCGGGTCGGCGCCCGCGTGCGGCTCGGTCATCGAATAACACGACGAGATCTCGCCATCGAGCAATGGCTGCAGGAAGCGCTTCTTCTGCGACTCGCTGCCGTAGTGCGCGAGGATCTCGGCGTTGCCCGAATCCGGTGCCTGGCAGCCGAAGATCGACGGTGCCCAGCTCGAGCGGCCGAGGATCTCGTTCATGAGCGCGAGCTTGAGCTGTCCGAAACCCGGTCCGCCGAGCTCTTCGCCGAGATGGCACGCCCACAGACCGCGCTCCTTCACCTTCGCCTGCAACGGCCTGGCGATCGCGAGCGCTCGCTTGTCGCTCTTGTCGTACGGGTCGCCCAGCACGAAGTCGAGCGGCTCGACCTCGTCGCGCACGAACGCGTCCACCCAATCGAGCTCGCGCTGGAACTCGGGGTCGGTCTCGAAATCCCAGGCCATCGGGGGGTCCTCCACTTTTCGACTTCGCTCGCCTGCGGCTCGCTGCGCGCCGGCTTCGCCGGCTTGCGTCGGGTCGGAGACCCACTGTGAACCATGGGCTCCGATCGGGCAAGCGCTCAGCCGGTAAAGGGCGGGACGGCCTCGCCGCGCACGCGAGCGCGATGGCGGTCCTTGAGGATCAGCGCCGCGTCGACGAGCGTCTTGCGTTTGGGACCGCGCTCGAGGATCGCGTCGAGCTCGCGCAACTCCTCCTCGGTGAAGCCGGCCTCGATCCGCTCCTCGCGCGCGATCGCGCGCACTCCGAACGAGAAGCGCGTGTCGGTCTCGCGCTGGAACTCCGCGGCGCGCCGCGCGTGCTCGGGGTCGTCGCGCGTGAACTCCTTCACCCAGTCGCTGCCGAAGCGCACGTGGGTGAGCTCGTCCGCGAGCACGAAGTCGACCGCCTGCTCGATGATCTCGTCGCTCTGGGCCCGCCCGTAGTCGATCAGCGAGCGGAACGCATCGCAGGCGAGGCCCTCGAGGCAGCGGTTCACGCCCGCGACGCGCAGCACGGGATCCTCGACGCACGACGTCTCGAACAGGAAGGTGTTCTCGGGGAACTCGCCGAGCTCGCCGCCGACGTGGTCGAGGAGCTTCTCGTAGATCTGCACGTGGCGCGCCTCGTCCCAGGACTGACGCGCCATGTTCATCTTGAACTCCCAGGGCGCGTCGGGAAAATCCCAGAGCGTGCGGCTCGCGGCCTCGAGTGCTTGCAGCTCGCCGACGAAGATGCCGTGGAGCTGTGCGCGGAGCTGGAGCGGCGTGCGCTCGGTGCTCTGCGCGGTGCCGGCAGCCGTGGTCAGGAACATGAAGCCCGGGCCGAGGTCGTCGAAGACCGCCTCGAGCGTGGTGCCCTCGACGCGCTCGCGCAGCTTGGGCGCCACCTGCTCGAGCACGCGGACCACGCCCGCGACGTCGTCGGGCAGGGTGCGGAACAGCTCGTTCTTCGAGTTGGCGCGCTTGAAGCGCGAGTCTCGCGCGAGGTCGCGGGGCGGGAGGAAGCGCTTCATGACGGCTCCGGGCGCGCAGTAGAGCCACCCAAGGATGGCTCCGCGGCCGCGAAAGCTCAATACGGAGGGCGCCGCAGCCTCCAGGTAAACCGCCGGGCGGGCCGCCGGGTCAGATAGGGGCATCCAACCAGGGGGACTCCGTCATGAGCCTGAACGTCTGGAGATCGAAGTGGATCGCGGCGCTCGCCGTGGGACTGGTCGCGGTGGTCGCCGCGAGCTCCGCGGGGGCATTCGGGAAGCGGCGCGGCGGTCCCGGCCTCGCGCAGCTCGAGCACCGGCTCGAGAAGCTCGATCTCTCCGCCGACGTACGTGCGAAGGCGTACGCGATCGTCGACGCGCAGCGCGCCCAGGAGCGCGCGCTGCGCGAGCAGATCCGCACCGCGCACCAGGAGCTGGGCGCCCTGGTGAAGGCCGGCACGCCCGACATCGAGGCCGTCGACGCGCAGATCGACGAGCTCGGCGTGCTGAAGACGCAGCAGCACAAGCAGTTCCTGCACGCGTTGCTGAAGATCGGCGCGCTGCTCCCCGAGCAGCAGCGGGCGCAGTGGTTCGAGCCGCCGCACCGCCGCGATCATCACCGCGGCGAGCGGCAGCGCTGAATCCGCGGGCAGCCGGGGCCGGCGCCTGCGCCGTCCCCGGTGCCCGCCTTGCCATGCGAGACGCGTCGTGCAGCCTCTGATCCGATCGTTTCCAACCATCGCAGCGCCGTCAGGAGCGGAGGTGGAGTCGGAAGCCGACCTCGAGCTGTGCTTCGACGCGTTCGTGAACGACCATCGCGAGCGCGCGCTTCGCCTCGCGTGGCGCCTGCTCGGCGGCGACGCCGCTGCGGCGGAGGACGTGGCGCAGGAGGCCTTTGCTCGCGCCTATCGCGGGCTCTCCCGCTTCCGCGGCGAAGCGGCCCTCACCACGTGGTTCCACCGCATCCTCGTCAACGAAGTGCGCCGCCATCAGCGCTGGCGGGCGCTCCGCGCGGCGTGGTGGGTCGACGATCGCGAGCCCGACACGGTGCCGGACCCGAGCAGCTGCGGCGACGCGCTGCGGCCCGACCCGGCGCTGCGGCGCCGCATCGGCGATGCGATCGCCGCGCTGCCGCGCGGACAACGCGAGGCGTTCGTGCTCGTGCACCTCGAGGGGCTCACGTTGTCGGAGGCCGCATCGGCAACCGGGCGCGCGGTAGGTACGATGAAGTCGCATCTGCACCGCGCGCTGGCGAGCCTGCGCGATCGGCTCGCGGACCTCGCGCCGGAGGAGAAGCAATGAGCGACCGCCCTGAAATCGATCGCGACGCGGAGCTCGTGCGCCGGATCGCGCAGAGCTACCGGCCGCCCGAACCGGAGCCTTCGGCGCGAGTCGCCTTCCGCGCAGGGGTCGATGCGCGCATCCGGCGTCGGGCGGGGCGCAAGCTGTGGCTGGCGGGCGCAGCGACCGCCGCCGTCGCCGTGTCGTTCGCGCTGCTGCGCGGCTCACTGCCGGCCGACGCGCCGACGGCGCCGCCCGCGACGGTTGCCGGGATCGAGACCGGGGAGGCGCTGCTCGCGCTGACGCTGCCGACCGAGTCCGATGCGGAAGCGCTGCCGGCCGACTATCAGGCGATCGAGGAGCTGTTCCTCGAAGGCGAGGGGGTGTAACGCGTGACCCTGCGACCGCTCCGATCTCGTGCTCTGCTCGCGCGCTGGGCGGCGCTCTCTCTGGTCGCGTTCGCGCTGTGCGGCGGTGGGTTCGACCGCCACGACCGGCCCGGGATCGAGCGGATCCTCGAGCACAACGCGGAGCGCCTCCAGCTCGACGCCGCGACGCGCGAGCAGATCCGCGCGCTCGCGGTGGCGGGGCGGGAGCGCTCTCGGCCGCTGCGCGAGGAGCTTCACCGTCAGCGCGACGAGCTGCGAGCGCTGCTCTCGTCCGACGCGCCCGACGCCGGCGCCGTGATGCAGAAGGCCGAGCAGATCGGCGATACGGAGACCGCTGTCTCCAAGGAGCGACTGCGCACGATGCTCGAGATCCGCGCGCTGCTCACGACCGAACAGCGGCGAGAGCTCGTGCGCATCCACGAGGAGTTCCGCGAACGTCGCAAGGCGGAGCGCGGCGGCGACCGCTGGCGCGATCGAGGCGAGCCCGAGTAACGTCGCCGGATGTTCGACAACCGCGTGACCCGGATGCTCGGCGTCGAGATCCCGATCGTACAGGCGCCGATGGGCTGGATCGCGCGCTCCCAGCTCGCATCCGCGGTCTCGAACGCAGGCGCACTCGGCATCATCGAGACCTCTTCGGGCGAGCTCGACGCGGTGCGCGAGGAGATCCGCAAGATGCGCGATCTCACCGACCGCCCGTTCGGCGTCAACATCGCCCAGCTCTTCGTGCGCGATCCGAGCATCGTCGAGTTCGTGGTCGAGCAGGGCGTGAAGTTCGTGACGACGTCGGCGGGCGATCCGACCAAGTACACGCGCGCGCTGAAGAGCGCGGGGCTGACCGTCTTCCACGTGGTGCCGACGCTGCGCGCCGCGCAGAAAGCGGTCGACGCGGGCGTGGACGGGCTCGTGGTCGAAGGCGGGGAGGGCGGCGGCTTCAAGAACCCGCGCGAGGTCTCGACGATGGTGCTGCTCCCGCTCGTGCGCGAGAAGGTGGACGTGCCGATCATCGCTGCGGGCGGGATCTGCGACGGCAAGACGATGGCGGCTGCGTTCGCACTGGGCGCCGAGGGCGTGCAGATGGGCACGCGCATGGTGTCGTCGGTCGAATCGCCGATCCACGTGAACTGGAAGAACGCGATCGTCGCGGCCGCCGAGACCGGCACGGTGATGCTCAAGCCCGAGAAGGGGCCGGCGCTGCGCGCGCTGCGCACCGAGCGCACGTCGCGCCTCGAGAAGGACCCGAACCACTCGATGGCGGAGCTCGGCGGCGGCGTGCGCGAGGTCTACTTCGAGGGCAACCTCGAGGCGGGCGTCGCGCTCTCGGGCCAGGTCGCGGGCCGGATCGAAGCGATCGAGCCCGTGGCCGAGGTGATTGCGCGCACGGTGCGCGAGTTCCACGAGACGGTCGAGGCGCTCGCGAAGAATCACCTGCGGCGTTAGGCAAGCCGCCCCGGCGGGTCTGGCGCGAACGAGTCGTTGCCGACCGCGTCGATCAGGCGGCGGGCACCCTGGGCGCCACGCGCGCCGCGCGCCTGCGTCCCAGGCGCGGAACGTACTTGGGCGTGGTCCCCTGGTATTGGCGGTAGACGTCGCCGAAGTGCGCGACCAGGTCGCGCTCCTCGAGGAATACGGCCACGACCATGTACGCGGTGGCGACCACCGCGAACAGCAGATGCCCCGCGCTCATCGTGGGCGTCGACCAGAAGATGATCGCCCACGCGACGTACAGCGGATGGCGCACGTACGAGTACATGCCCGGGGTCGCGAACGGGTGCGACGTGTACGGCCGCCCGCGAAACGCGAGCCACGCCTGGCGCAGGCCGAACAGGTCGAAGTGGTCGATCAGCGCGGTCGCGTACAGGAGCAGGATCCAGCCCGAGAAGTACAGCGCGCGCAAGACGAGTACGCCGACCGGGTTCGTCACCGCCCAGACCGTCCCGCCGATCGGCTGCCAGAACACGAACAGCGCGACGAGCGCGAGTGACGACAGCAGCACGTAGGTCGGACGCTCCGCGGGTTCGGGGACGATCTTCGTCCATGCGCGCTTGAAGGCGGGCCGCGCCATGACCGAGTGCTGCACCGCGAACAGCGACAAGAGGCCCAGGTTCACCGCGAGCGCGAGACCGAGCGGCCCGGGCTCGCCCGAATCGATCGTCTTGGGCGCGATGGCGAAGCCCCCGATGAACGCGATCGCATACAGGAAGACCGCGAAGAAGAGCGCGTAGCAGGCGACGCCCCAGGCGAGGAAGCCGATGCGCTTCACGAGCGGGGCGGAGGTCGTGGTCCGATCGGTCATGGCGGGATCTCCTTCGCAGGGGGGATCCTACGCCTGGGCGTCGGGATCGGCTGCGCAATCCCGGTCAAGATAGCTTGACGATCGGGCCGAGGCCGGCCGGTGCGTTACCTACGCCTCGAGCTGGATCCGCACGATCGCGATCTCCTCGCCGAGGAAATCGAACTGATCGGTTCGCAGCCCGGCGCCAGGATCGTAGTCGGCGACGTGGAACACGCGGCGCATGTAGGGCACGCGGCGCAGGGTCTGCTCGGCGAGCTCGCGGAACTCGTCGGAGCCCGGAGCCACGAGCTCGGCGCGGCCGTCGCAATCGCGACCGCGCAGCCGCACCGCGACGGGACCGGGCTCGTAGTAGTTGCGCCACCACTGCTTGCGGCGCGCTTCGGAGACCATCACCACGAGGTCGTCGCCGTGGCGCTGATAGCCGACCGGGATGCTGTAGCGCCGGCCGCTATTGCGTCCGGTGACCGTGAGCAGAACCAGGCCGGGTGAGAGCAGTGGGTGCAACGGCGACCGCAAGAGCGCCGCGATCAGCGGATTCAGGCGTGAGAGGACGCCGTCGACCGACATGCAGCTAGTCGCGTGCGGCCGCGCGCTTCCGCGAGCAGCTGCTCCGTGGTCACGCAGCGGTCGCCGTTCTTGAGCTCACCCGTGAAGTGCACGGGCCGGAGCACGCGGTCGAGGTAGCCCGGGCCCTCGGCGGTCGGTACGAACCAGCCGGTCGGGCACATGGTGAGGATCTCGACGAACGAGAAGCCGCGCCGCGCGAGCTGGGTCTCGAACGCGCGCCGCACCATCGCCTTGGTCTTCACCACCGAGGTCGCGTCGTGAACGCTGCCGCGCGCGGCGTAGGCGGTGCCGCCGAGAGGCGCGATCAGGTCGGCGATCCGGATCGGGTGGCCGTGATAGGCGGCGTCGCGTCCCTCGAGCGTGTTCTTGGTGCGCTGGCCGATCGCCGTGGTGGCGGTCATGTGCCCGCCGGTCTCGCCGAACACGCCGTTGTTGATCAGCACGCACGTGACCGACTCGCCGCGCGCCGCGGTGTGGATCACCTCCTGGAGTCCCTCGTTCACCATGTCGCCGTCGCCCTGAAGCGTGAAGATCAGCGTCTCGGGGCGCATGCGCTTCGCCCCGGTCGCAACCGACGGTGCGCGGCCGTGCAGCGCCTGGACCAGGTCGACGTCCATCGTGCTCGTGAACGCCGTGTAGCAGCCGATCCCGATCACGCCGATCGCCTTCTCCGCGCAGCCGAGCTCTTCGATCACCTCGAGCAGCAGGCGGATCGCGACCGGCTCGCCGCAGCCCGGGCACAGGTCGTGGTCCTCGGAGAGGAGCAGGCGCGGCTTGAAGTGGCCGAGGCGGCGCGCCGGCTCGCTCGGCGGCCGGTCGATCGGAACCACCCGTCCACTCATCGCATCGCCCCCTCGACGCGCCGTCGCACGTCGCCGGGCGAGTAGATGTCGCCCACGCCGAAGCCGGCCTCGTCGCTCGAGATCCCGCCAATCGCGTCGACCGGCACCGCTCCGAGCACGGCGAGCCGGACGTCGTCGATCATCTGACCCGCGTTCTGCTCGAGCACCGCGATCCGGCGCGCGCCCGCGGCCGTGCGCGCGAGCGCCTCGGCCGGGAACGGCCACAGCGTGATCGGGCGGAACAGTCCCACGCGCACGCCCTCGGCGCGCAGCTCGCGCACCGCGTTGCGCGCGAAGCGCGCGAGCGAGCCGAACGCGACGATCACGAGATCGGCGTCGGCGCAGTCGGTGGCCTCGAAGCGCTGCTCCGCGCGCGCGATCGCGTCGGTCTTGTCGGCGAGGCGCTGCCAGAACTTCTCGGGCTCGATGCCCTTCACGCCCTTGCGCATGCCGATCGGGTTCACGTTGCGCGAGCGGCCGGTGCCGCCGAGCGAGCCGTCGACGGCCCAGTCCTTCGCGGGCAGCGGGCCGAAGTCGATCGCGGAGACGTCCACCGACTCCGAGGTGTGCGCGAGCAGGAAGTCGCCGTAGATCGACACCGGATTGCGCCAGCGATCGGCGAGATGGAACGCGAGCTGGGTGAGCTCCACCGCCTCTCGCACGTCGATCGGCGCGAGCACGACGTAGCGATAGTCGCCGTGACCCCCGCCGCGCGTGGCCTGGAAGTAGTCGTACTGCCCGCGCGCCATGTGGAACAACACGAGCGGCAGCTCGGCGCGCGTGATCTCGGACAGCGACTCCTGCATCAGGGCGATGCCCTGACCCGTGGATCCGGTGGCCGCGCGCGCGCCCGTCGCGAGCGCGCCCCACGCCATGCCGATCGCCTCGAGCTCGCTCTCGGCGTTGATGCATACACCGCCTTGCTCGGGCAAG
Organism: uncultured delta proteobacterium; assembly: GCA_963832165.1. Taxonomy (GTDB): domain Bacteria; phylum Myxococcota_A; class UBA9160; order UBA9160; family SMWR01; genus JAHEJV01. The sequence continues at coordinate 684,809 of CAWHTE010000001.1, forward strand.
AGCGCCGCGAAGCCTTCCAGGAGCTCCGTGAACGGCGTCATCGGATAGCCCGCGAAGAAGCGGCAGCCGGCCGCGAGCGCGGAGCGCGCGATCGCCTCGGAGCCTTCGAGCAATGCGCGTGTCACGACGTCACCTCGATCTCGTGAGTGATCGGCGTCTCGTACTGGTAGATCTCGAAGCAGAAGTCCGGGCACACGAGCAGGCAGGCGCCGCAGCCCGTGCAGCCGGGCAGCAGCTCCGGGATCGCATAGCCGTTGGCGTTGCGCGTCTCCGACATGCGCAGCACGCGAGGCGGACACGCGGGAATGCACAGCTCGCAGCCCTTGCAGCGCTCGGCCTCGAGCGTGACCGTGCCGCGGCTCACCACGACGCTCATGCGGCCCTCTCTGTTCGCGGCCACGCGGGCTCCAGTCCGTCCGGCAGCGCCGCGAAGCCCGCGCGCAACGCGCGTTCGTTCAGCTCGCGGTGCTGGCGGCGCCGCTCCGGCAGCGACGCGTCGAGGCCCGCGATCAGCGCGTCGAACGCCACGAGCCCGGTGAGTCGCACGAATGCGCCAACCAGCACGAGCGCACCCGCGAGCGCGCTGCCGCTCTCGCTGGCGAGCTGCGTCGCGGACACGCCGTACACGTGCCAGTGATCGCCTTCGATCGGCTCCGCGAACAGCGAGGCGTTCGCGACCACGACCGATCCCGCGGTCAGCTTTGCGGCCACGTGTGGAAAGTACGCGGGGTGCATCGCGATCGTGGACCACGCGCGCGACACGATCGGCGGCGCGCCGACCGGTTCATCGGCGACGACGAGCGTCGCGTCGGTGGGACCGTTGCGCATCGTTCCACCGTACGATCCGAACAGCATCACCTCGCGCCCTTCGGCAAGCGCCGCGCGCGCGAGTACCTGTGCTGCGAGCTGGATGCCCTGACCGCCGATGCCCGTGAACAGGATCTCGCGCTCCATTTTCAGGATGGCCTCCGCAGCGCCGCGAGCGAGAACTCGACCAGGTGCTCGGCCTCGGCGCGCGATGCGGGCTCGCGCCGCGACAGCACGCGCTGCACCCATCCCATCGCGAGCGTGTGGATCGCATCCGCGTCGCGCTCGGGATCGGCGCCCGGCAGCTCACCGCTTCGAACCGCCTCTGCAATCGCGGTGCGGAGCGGCCCCATGAGCTCGCGCTCCGACGCCTCGACCTCGTCCGGGAACAGATCCGAGAGCCGCGCGCGCGACACCGCGAAGGGTCGGGTGGCCGTGGCTGCGTCGCCCTGCAGTGCCTGCTCGAGCACGCCGCCGATCCACGCGCGGATCTTCGCCTCGGCGCCCTGTGCGCTCTCGACGCGATGGGCCAGATAGCTCGCGAGCAGCCGGAAGCCCTCGTCGAGCACGCCGAGCAGCAGCTCGTCCTTCGAGTGGAAGTGGCGGTAGAAGGCCTGATTCGAGAGGCCCGCGCGCTCGACGATCGACGCCACGCTGGGCTCGAGCGAGCCGGTCTCGCGGATCAGCTCGAAGCTCGCCGCCACGAGCCGCCGCACCGCGTCGTCGTGGCTCGCCTCGCGGCTCGCGAGGGCGCGCCGCGCGGAGCGCGCGGCCACGGGGCCCAGATGAGCGCGGGGACGCTCGGAGGGCGGTGTGTTCTTTGTTTTAGGAACTGTATTCTTCACTTCAAGAATGGTATTCTGGATCGGTGCTGGACGCAAGGACTCGTTCTCCCGCCCTACGAAGAGAGTCGCTCGACGAGCAACGCGCGCTGCACCTGGCCGGTCGCGGCTGTGCGAGGCAGGGCCGCCACACATTCGAGCCGCCGCGGCTTCTTGAAGCTCGCGAGCCGTCCCTCGCAGTGGCGCTGCAGCGCCTCGAGCGTGGGCACGGCGCCCGGCCGCGCCACGACCACGGCGCACACCACTTCGCCCCAGGTGCGGTCGGGGAGGCCGATCACCGCGATCTCCGCGACGTCGGGATGCGTCGCGAGCCACGCCTCGACTTCGGCCGGCGCAATGCTCTCGCCGCCGGAGCGGATCAGCTCCTTCTTGCGGCCGACCACGTGCAGATAGCCCTCGGTGTCGAGCTCGCCGAGGTCGCCTGTCTGGTACCAGCCCTCGCGCAGCGCCGCGTTCGTCGCGGCGGCATCGCCGAAATAACCATCGAACAGATATGCGCTGCGCAGCAGGACCTCGCCGTCGGCGGAGAGCCGCAGATCGACACCGGGCGACGCCGGACCGACGCTGCCCGGCTTGCGCAGCACATCGGCGTCGGGCAGCGTGGTGCCCGAGCCGGACTCGGTCGATCCGTAGTAGATCCGCGTGGCGCTGTGCGGGAATCGCTCCTTGAGCGCGCGCACGAGCTCGATCGGAACTGCCGAGGTCCCCGTGTCTGCCTCGCGCAGACTCGACGTGTCGTACTTCCCGGGCTTGGCCTCGAGGATGCGCGCCCACACGGCCGGGATCGCGTAGAGGCGATTCGCGCGCCGTCGCTCGACCGCGGCCAGCAGCTCGTCGGCGTTGGCCGATTCGACCAGCGCGATCTCGCCGCGCGTCTGCCACGCCGCGATCGCGAGCGTGAACCCGGCCATGTGAAACAGCGGGAACATGCACACCGAGCGCTCGGGCACGTCGCGGAACACGCCCTGGAAGCCGCGCAGATAGTTGGCGCGATGCGAGAGCACGACGCCCTTGGGCCGGCCCGTGCTGCCGCTCGTGAAGAAGAGCACGTGGGGATCGGTCTCGCGCAGCGCGGCGGACGGAGCGGGCGCGGCCTTCGCGCTGCCGAGCGCGTCGAGCGAGAGATCGATGCCGGGCCCCGCCCCGCCACCGATCCGCGCGAGATCGGGGATGCCCGCGCCGGCGAGGATTGCGTGCGCGGCCTCGGCGCGTGCGGCGTCGGCGACCAGCAGACGCGCGCGCGCGAGTGCGGCGACGGGCTGCGCCTCGTCGGGGCCGTGGCGCGCGTTCAGCGGCGCAAAGACGGCGCCGAGCTTCGCGCACGCGACGAACAGCGGCAGCACTTCGAGCGCGGTGTCGGCCCAGACGAGCACGCGATCGCCGTGTGCGATCCCGAGTCCCGCGAGCGCAGTCGCGAGCCGATTCGCCGCACCGTCGAGCTGGGCGTAACTGAGCGTGCGCGCGCCGAGCGAGGCCGCCGCGGCGTTCGGCACCACTTCCGCGTTGCGCCGCACGATGTCGCCGATCAACATGTCCACGGGCGGAAGCTTGCCCGCGCCCGCGCCGGAGGGAAAGCGCTGTGACCGACGAGCGCGAAGTCCGCATCCTCTCCCACGTCCCGGTTCCGATGCTCGCGCGGGTCGGCGAGCGCTTCCCGAAGGCGAGCGTGATCGCGATCCCCGATCGCGGCGACGTCCCGCCCGAGGTCCGCGGCGACGTGCTGCTCACGATGGCCTGGGGCAGCCCCAATCTCGCGCAGGTGCTCGAGCGCGGTGTGCGCTGGGTTCACGCCTACGGCACCGGCGTCAACGCGTTTCCGTTTCAGGAGCTGCGCGGAATCCCGCTCACGTGCTCGCGCGGCGCCAGCGCGATCCCGATCTCGGAATGGGTGATGGCCATGCTGCTCGCGGCGGAGAAACGGCTGCCGGAGTCGTGGATCCACGACGTGCCCGAGCGCTGGAACATCTTCGATCTCGGCGGGCTGTACGGCCGCACGCTCGGTCTGCTCGGCCTCGGCGGGATCGCGCAGGCGACCGCACAGCGCGCGCTCGCATTCGGAATGACCGTGATCGCTCACCGGCGGACGCCCCAGCCGAGCCCGATCGCCGGAGTCGAGATGGTCGACTTCGACGCGCTGCTCGCGCGCTCCGATCATCTCGTGATCGCGGCTCCCGCCACGCGCGAGACGCATCACGTGATCGGGCGCTCTGCGCTCGCGCAGATCAAGCCCGGCGTGCACCTCGTCAACATCGCGCGCGGCGGGCTCGTCGATCAGGACGCGCTGCGCGAGGCGCTCGACGACGGTCGCGTGAAGCTCGCCTCGCTCGACACCGTCGACCCCGAGCCGCTGCCCGCGGGCCACTGGCTGTTCACCCATCCGCGCGTGCGTCTCTCGCCGCACTGCTCGTGGGCTGGACCGGGCGCGCTCGATCGCCTGCTCGACTCCTTCCTCGAAAACCTCGCGCACTGGCTCGCGGGCGAGCCCCTGGAAGGGGTCGTCGACGTCGAGCTCGGCTACTGATCGGAGGAACCCCATGGCGGAAATCACCGAGCCGCTCGGCGACGTCGCGTCGAAGCTCCTGTTCGAGAACGAGCGCGTGAAGATCTGGGAGATGCGGCTCGCGCCGGGCGAGGAGGGACCGCTGCACCGCCACGAACGCGATCACATCCTCGTGCAGATCGACGGCGATCGCATGGCGGTCGTGCCGCACGCGACGACGAAGAGCCCCTACGACGAATATCTCGAGGCCGATGTCGTTCCTGGGCAATACTTCTACATTCCGCGCGGCGGCGTCGAGGTGGCGCGCAACGTGGGAAGCAAGGCCTACTACGAGATCTTGATCGAGCTGAAGGACTAGGAGGACAGCATGAGCGGGCAATATCGGATCTTCGGGGCCGAGGTGTCGCCGTACTCGGTGAAGGTGCGCTCCTACTTCCGCTACAAGCAGATCCCTCACGAGTGGATCGTGCGCGGGCCCGCGTCGGCGGCCGAATACCAGAAGTACGCGAAGCTGCCGATCATCCCGCTCGTGGTCTCACCCGATCTCGAGGCGATGCAGGACTCGACGCCGATCCTCGAGCAGCTCGAGCAGCGCTTCCCCGAGCCGTCGATCCATCCCGACGATCCGATCGCGGCGTTCGTCTCGACGCTGCTCGAGGAGTTCGGCGACGAGTGGGGCAACAAGTGGATGTTCCACTACCGCTGGGCGCGCGAGGCCGATCAGATCTCCGCATCGGAGCGGATCGGCGCCGCGATGTCGGACGCGTCCGGCGATGCGCTCGCGGGCGTAGCGGCCGGGATCCGCGAGCGCATGGTCGGCCGCGTCTGGTTCGTCGGCAGCAATGCGCAGACTGCGCCGCAGATCGAGGAGGGGTTCCAGGCTGCGATCGCGCAGATCGAGAAGCACCTCGCGGGACGGCCGTATCTGTTCGGAGCGCGTCCCGCGTTCGGCGATTTCGGCATGTGGGGCCAGATCTACAACGCGCTCACCGATCCGACGCCGGGCGCGCTCCTTCGCGCGCGTGCGCCGAAGGTCGTCGCGTGGTGCGAGCGCATGCTCGATCCCAAGGCCGAAGGGCCGTTCGAATCGTGGGCGAGTCTCGCGCCGACGCTCGAGCCGCTGCTCGCGGAGCAGGTCGGGCGCCGCTTCCTGCCGTGGTCGCACGCGAATGCGGCCGCGATCGCGCAGGGCGCCGAGGAGTTCAGCGTCGAGCTCGCGGGCCGCGCCTGGACCCAGAAGCCGCAGAAGTACCACGCGAAGTCGCTGAAGGCGCTGCGCGAGAAGTACGCGGCAGCCGCGAGCGCACCGCTCGATCGCGCGCTCGAAAAGGTCGGCTGCCTCGAGGGCCTGCGCGCCTGAGCCGCGGAAGGCGGGATCCGCCTTCGGCTCCTCCCGCCCTACCGCTTCAGCGAGATCCCAGCGCTCTGCGCCTGCTTCTTGAGCTCGAGCTGTGTGATCGTGCGCCGGTGGACTTCGTCGGGTCCGTCGGCGAGCCGCAGCGTGCGAACGCTCGCCCACGCCTTGGCAAGCCCGAAGTCTTCCGTCACGCCCGCACCGCCGTGCGCCTGGATCGCGTCGTCGATGATCTTGAGCGCCGCGTTCGGCGCCTTCACCTTGATCATCGCGATCTCGGCGCGCGCCACCTTGTTGCCGACCGTGTCCATCATGTGTGCGGCCTTGAGCGTGAGCAGGCGCGAGCACTCGATGTCGATGCGCGCGTCGGCGATCCGCTCCTCCCACAGGGAGTGTTCGAAGATCCGCTTGCCGAACGCGGTGCGCGTCATGAGCCGCCGGCACATCGCCTCGAGCGCGCGCTCGGCCACTCCGACCACGCGCATGCAGTGGTGGATGCGTCCGGGCCCGAGCCGGCCCTGCGCGATCTCGAACCCGCGCCCCTCGCCGAGCAGGATGTTGCTCGCGGGGACGCGCACGTTCTCGAACCGCACCTCGCCGTGGCCATGCGGCGCGTCGTCGAAGCCGAACACCGGGAGGTGACGCTTCACGGTGACGCCGGGCGCGCTCCTCTCGCACAGGATCATGCTCTGCTGCTGGTGCGCCGGTCCGCCGGGGTCGGTCTTGCCCATCACGATCATGATCTCGCAGCGCGGATCGAGGATCCCCGACGTCCACCACTTGAGGCCGTTGATCACGTACTCGTCGCCGTCGCGGCGGATCTCGGTGCGGATGTTGGTGGCGTCCGACGAGGCCACCTCGGGCTCGGTCATCGCGAACGCGGAGCGGATCCTTCCGTCGAGCAGGGGCTTGAGCCAGCGCTCCTGCTGCGCGGCGTCTCCGTAGCGCGCGAGCACCTCCATGTTGCCGGTGTCGGGCGCCGCGCAGTTGAACACCTCGGGCGCGAAGCCGACGCCGCCCATCACCTCGCACAGCGGCGCGTACTCGAGATTGGTGAAGCCGGCGCCGTGAGCGCTCTCGGGCAGGAAGAGGTTCCAGAGCCCGGCCGCGCGCGCCTTCCCCTTGAGCTCCTCGATGATCGGCGGGATCTGCCAGCGATCCGTGCCGAACGACTGCATCTGCTCGTAGTAGGTCTTCTCGTTGGGGTAGACGTGCTCGCTCATGAAGCTCGAGAGCTTCTCGAGCGCGAACTTCGTCTTGTCGTTGTACTCGAAATCCACGGCTGGCCTCCCGGCGCGCTCCGCGCTGTTCGTACGCTAGCCCCGTTCGCCCGGTGCGCGAGGCGTGCGACCGGCGCACATCTCCGAACCAGAACGGCGTTTGATCAGAAATCTCGAAAAAAACACATTGCGGCGTCGGGTTCGTTCCGGCGCGAGCCGCTTCCCTAAAACCCCGAAATCGCTCGGTGTTCCCGAAGTCGCACCGACGGGCACGGACTAGCGCGTCCACGACCGGACCGAAGTGTGATCCCGGGCACAGATTGAACCCCGGGGGTGGCCGTACATGCCGTGGCGCCAAATGTTGGGAACGCGGCTTTTCGCAGCGGCCCAGGCGCGGGGTCGAGGGGGGATCTGCGATGCCGAGGCCGAGCGCGGAGGCTATCCGCCTGCCTGGCGCCAGGGTGCGCCTCGCGCTCATCGGTCTCGTTCTCTTGCTCGCGGCCTGCAGCGGAGGAGGGGCGGCGGAGGATCGGGTGCGGCCGCGGTGTCCAACGGGCCCGCGGCACCGTCGTCGAGCCTCACTCTCGCGTGGAACGACGCGAATGGTCCCGTCGCGGGTTATTCGGTCTACGTTCAGCGCAACGACGGAGCCTTCAAGCTCGAGAAAGACGTTCCGCGCTCGACGGTGACGCTGAACGGCGAGCCGGGCTCGAAGGCCCGCGTGGTCGTGGTCGCCTACTCGTCGAGGCGTGAGTACGGACCGAGCTCGCCGAGCTCTCCGCAGTTCACGTTCCCCCAATTGAGTGCCGCCGCGAGCACACCGGCCGCTACGGGCTCGGCATCCGCACTCCCCACCTACGCTTCCGCCGCGAGCAGCGTCGAGCCGCTCGCTTCGATTGCTGGTGCGAACGCGGCCGAGGACTCGGTCGCCGAGCTCACGGGGGGTGGGCTCGTCTGGCAGGCCGGCGGTGCGCTGCGCCTGACCGACGCCAGGCTCGAGACCACGCGCATGTTCAGCCGCCCGGAAGGCGCGCAGCTCGCGGGGGTCGCGGACTTCGATGCGGACGGGCTGGCCGACCTGCTCTGGGTGGACTCGGCCGTGCTCCGATACATGCCCGGCAGCGCGCTGCGCGACCCGAATGCGGTGATCCCGCTGGTCGAGCTCGCAACGCTGGCCGCGGGCGAGCACGTGCTCGGCGCCGGCGACTTCGACGGCGACGGAATCGGCGACGTGCTGATCTCGAACGCAGACGACCTGATCTCGGCGCTCCTCACGACGCCGGGTTCCGCGCCCGCGATCGCTTCACTCGGGATCGCCGCGTCGGCGGCCCTGGTCGGGATCGCCGACATCGACGCCAACGGAAGCGACGACATCGCGTGGCGCGCGAACGGGAGCGGGGTCGGGCTGTGGCTCATGGACGGCGGAACTCTCGCTGCGAGCACCGATCTCCCGCTCCCGAGCGACCTCGGCGTGATCGGACTCGCTGATTTCGATGGGAACGGCGCCTCCGAGCTCGCCGTGCGCAATGCGCAGGGCGAGGTCTTCCTCGTCCACCCGCTCGAACAAGAGATCGTGCTCGACGCGACCGATCTCGCGAACACGCTCGCGTGGCAGAGCCAGGGTGCGGTCGATCTCGATTCCGACGGGTCCGAGGAGCTCGTGCTCGCGAGCGCCGATGCGATCCGCATCGCGGGCCTGCCCGGCGAGCTGGTCGTCGCGCTCGATCCCGAGTCGCCCTGGCAGCTCACCGCGCTCCTGCCGTAGGGCGGGAGGAGCCGAAGGCGGATCCCGCCTTCGGCGGCTCGTCGCATTTTCTCTGATGGCGGGATGCGCTCGCTTCGCTCGCTTTCCCGCCCTACACGATACGATGTGCCCGGGAGGAAAGGCGCGATGTCCGAAGAACATCCCGCGCGCCGCGCGGGTCTCTTGTCACAGCGCTACGTCGCGAACCGCGAGCGCGAGAAGTGGCTCGACCTGTTCGCCGACGACGGCGTGATCCAGGACCCGGTCGGCCCGTCGCCGCTCGACCCGACCGGCAAGGGTCACCGCGGCCGGGCAGCGATCGCGGCGTTCTGGGACAACGTGATCTCGAAGGGCCGCGTCAGCTTCGACTATCCGAAGTCGTACGCGGCCGGCGACGAGTGCGCGTTCGCGGGCACCGTGATCAACACCTTCCCGGGCGGCAAGGAGTTCCGCGCTCACGGCGTCTTCGTCTACCGCGTGAACGAGGCGGGAAAACTCGTGTCGCTGCGCGCGTTCTGGGAGTTCGCGAACCCCGAGGGTGCCGTACACGAGCCCGTGGTCTCACCGACGTGATCAGGCGCGCTTGAGCTTGTAGCGGATCGGCAGGTGCTTCACGCCGCCGACCAGGCCGGAGTGGAGCCGCGAAACGGGACCCGCGAGCTCGATCTCGTCGATGCGCGGGAGCAGGTGCTTGTAGGCCACCTGCATCTCGAGCCTTGCTACGTGCGAGCCGAGGCAGAAGTGCTCGCCTACGCCGAAGCCGAGGTGCGGGTTCGGATGCCGGTCGATCCGGAAGGCGAACGGGTCCGAAGATACTCCTCGTCGCGGTTCGCCGAGGGATAGAACAGCGCGAGCGCGTCGCCCTTCTTGATCTCCTTGCCGCGGATCTCGACGTCCTTCGTCGCGGTGCGCCCGAAGTGGATGATCGGGCTCGTCCAGCGCACCACTTCTTCGACCGCCGGAACGAGCAGCGACGGATCCGCCTGGAGCTTGCGCAGCTGGTCCTGGTGCTGGATGAACGCGAGCATCCCGCCGGTCGTGCCGTTGCGCGTGGTCTCGTTGCCCGCGACCACGATGATGAAGCACCACGCGAGCACGTCCATGAACGGCAGCGGCTCGCCGTCGATCTGCGCGTTCGCGAAGATCGTCACGAGATCGTCGGCGGGGTTCTTCTTCTTCTCCTCGACGAGCTTCGTGAAGTACTGGAACGTCTCGACCATCGCCTGCTGCGCGGTTTCCTGAGGATTCGCGCCCTCGACCTGATACTCGGGATCGCCCGCGCCGATCGTGCGGTTGGTCCAGTCGAACAGGAGCTTCCAGTCGCTGCGCGGTACGCCGAGCATCCACGCGATCACGGCGATCGGCAGCGGCGCCGAGACGCGCTCGACGAAGTCGCACTCGCCCTCGTCGCTCTCGGCGACGAGCGCGTCGACGATCTCCTTGCCGATCCGCTCGATGTCGTCGTTCATCTTCTTCAGGTAGCGCGGCGTGAAGCGCTTGCTCACGAGCTGGCGGTAGATGCCGTGCTTGGGCGGATCGAGCTGGATCAGCGTCGGAGGAAACTGATCGTTCCGGTTGTCCGGATCGGGCGTGATCACGAGGCGCGGCCCGTTCAGGAACGTCTCGGGCTGCTTGCCGATCGCGACGATGTCGGCGTGCTTCGTGATCGCCCAGAACGGGACGCCGACCGGCTGCTCCCACCACGACACCGGCTCCTCGGCGCGCAGGCGCGTCCAGATGTCGTGCGGATAGCCGAAGTTGGCGTAGTCCGCGGGATCGATCAGGCTGCGCGTGTCGACAGAAACCGCCTGGGCCACCGGAGATCCTCCTCGAAGCCAGTCAGTGTATCGACGCTCAGGCGTACGACCAGCGGCGCGCGGGCTCGGCGCCCGCTCTCCACTCCATGCATTGCACGTCGAACCAGATCGGCAAGAGATAACGCACGTAAAAGGCGTGCACCGTGACGTCGCCCTGCACGAGGTCCTCGTACTCCTTGATCTGCACGCGCTCGTCGCGCGCTTGCCAATCCCGGATCGCCGCGAGCGCGCGATCGACCTCGGCGCGCGTTTCGAGCAGCAGGCCCAGATGGTCGTAGCCCGGCACGCTGAGCGGCTTCTTGCTCTCCGCGACGAGCACGAACTGGCTCGTCTCCGCGTCGGTCTGCAGCAAGAGCGCCTGTTGGCCCAGGATCGGCACGTCGAGCGCGTTCCAGCCGAAGACTTCACCGTAGAAGCGCTTGATCTCGGATCGCGTGTCGGAGTCGAGCGCGCCCGGAGCAAGCGTCAGCTCCATGTGATTGAAGCGCAGCGCCATCACGGGTTCCTCCCGGAGCGATCGTAGGGCATGATCCCAGGAGATGGTCGGCGAGCCCGAGATCACCCCGGTCCGCGCAGCGCACCGCTTCGACGAGGGCGCGCTCGCGTCGTTTCTCGACGCGCGGCTCGGCGGAAGCGTGCCGCTGCGGGTCGCGCAGTTCGAGGGCGGTCAGTCGAACCCCACCTTCCTGATCGAGCGCGGCGCGGAGCGGCTCGTGCTGCGCAAGAAGCCGCCCGGGAAGCTGTTGCCGTCTGCGCACCAGGTCGATCGCGAGTACCGCGTGATGAGTGCGCTGCGCAAGTCCGGAGTGCCGGTTCCCGAGACGATCGCGCTGTGCGAGGACGACGCGGTGCTCGGCACCGCGTTCTTCGTGATGCGCCACGTGCCGGGCCGCGTGATCGCCGATCCGCGCCTGCTGAGCTTCGCACCCGCCGAGCGCGCTGCGCTCTACGACGACATGGCGCTCGTGCTCGCGGCGCTGCACGAGGTCGATCCGGAGTCGGTCGGACTCACGGACTTCGGCCGCCCGGGCAACTACTACACGCGCCAGATCTCGCGTTGGACTCGCCAGTACGTCGACTCGAAGACGGAAGAGATCGCCTCGATGGAGGCGCTGATGGAATGGCTGCCCGCGAACGTCCCCGACTCGGACGAGACGCGCATCGTGCACGGCGACTACCGGATCGGGAACTGCATCCTGCACCCGACCGAGCCGAAGATCGCCGCCGTGCTCGACTGGGAGCTGTCCACGCTGGGTCACCCGCTCGCCGATCTCGCCTACTTCTGCCAGAACTACCGCGGTGAGGCGACGCCGGGCAGCTCGCTCGTGGGCTTGGATCTTGCATCGATGGGAATCCCAGACGAAGAGGCCTTCGTGGCGCGCTACTGCGAGCTCGCGGGACGCGGCCGCATCGACGATTGGGCGTTTTACATGGTGTTCGTGATGTTCCGCTCCGCGGCGATCGTGCAGGGCGTCTACAAACGCGGCCTCGATGGCAATGCGAGCTCGGAGCACGCGCACATGTTCGGCGCGCTCGTGCGCAAGCGCGCCGACGATGCGTGGAACCTCGCGCGCGCGAGTGCGCGTACCTGAATTGGGCCGGCAGAAAGGATCTCTCATGCACGGGATACGAATCACTTGGCTCGTTTGGCTCACCGCGATCGCGGGGTGCGCGACGTCGCCGCTCGGCCGCTCGCAGCTGATGCTGGTCGGCGAAGCGGAGATGGACAAGATGGGCGTCGAGGCGTTCGAGACGCTCAAGAAAGAGGGAAAGGTGTCGAGCGACCCGCAGGCGAACGCCTACGTCAGCTGCGTCGCGAACGCGATCACGGGAGCGATGCCGCAGGAGTCTGGAGGCGGACCCTGGGAGGTGCGCGTGTTCCAGGACGACAGCGCCAACGCGTTCGCGCTGCCGGGCCGCAAGATCGGCGTGCACACCGGGTTGCTCCAGGTCGCCAAGAACCAGGATCAGCTCGCTACGGTGATCGGGCACGAGGTGGGCCACGTGATCGCGCGCCACAGTGCCGAGCGCGTGTCCGACCAGATCGCGATGGAGGGCGGCGCGCAGGTCGCGGGCGCGCTGCTCGGCGCGGCGGGCGACCCGGCGAGCCCGCTGAACGGCGTCGCGATGGCGGCGCTCGGCATCGGGGCTCAGGGGGTCGTGCTCAAGTTCAGCCGCACACACGAGAGCGAGGCCGATCTGATCGGCCTCGACCGGATGGCGGCCGCGGGGTTCGACCCGCGCGCGAGCGTGCCGCTGTGGCAGAACATGGAGGCCGCGTCGAAGGGCGCCCGGCCGCCCGAGTTCCTCTCCACGCACCCGTCGCCGGCCACGCGCATCAGGGATCTCGAGAAGCGGATCCCCCAGGCGCTGCCGATCTTCGAGCAGGCGCAAAAGCAGGGCCGCAGTCCGCGCTGCAAATAGGGGAGGTCGGCGCGTGAGCCGTATCTACGATCTGCTCGCGCGCGTCTACGACACGCAGGATCACGTCGAGATCGCGGCGGGCTTCCACGCGGCGCTCTCGCCCTACGCGCGCGCGCGCCCGCGCGGCACCTGGGTGCTCGACCTCGCTTGCGGCACGGGCGTGCTCGCGGAGCGGCTCGGCCGCGCGCGGATCCCCGTGATCGGCGTCGACAGCTCGCGCGAGATGCTCGCGATCGCGCGCAAGCGCTGCCGCGGCCTTGCAGACCGCGTGCGCTTCCGGCGCGCCGATCTCGCGACGTTCCGCGTGCGCGAGCCGTGCGCGGTGGCGTCGGCGTGCGGCGACGTATTCAATCACATGCTCACGCGCGCACCGCTCGTGCGGATCCTGCGCCGCGTGCGCGAGAACCTGCTGCCGGGCGGCGTGCTCGTGTTCGAGGCGCACAACCGCTTCGCGTACGAGCACTACTGGAACGGCAAGGACTACTGGATGGAGGGCCCCGGCGGCGATCTCGCGATGTGCTGCGAGTGGGACGCGCGGCGGCGCCTCGCGACGGTGCGCATGATCGGGTATGCGCGCAACGGGAAGGCCTGGGAGCGCGTCGAGACGACGCTCGTCGAGCGTTACCACAGCGACAGCGAGCTGCGTTCGGCCCTGCGCGAGGCGGGCTTCGAGCGGATCCGCCGCGAGCCGTGGAGCCCGTGGCCGGACCAGCACCTCGAGCCCGCGATCGAGCGCAATCTCTGGACCGCGCGCGTGCCGGAGAACTCGACGTGAAAGCAAGGAGGCCGACGAAGTCGGCCGACGCGCAGCGAGGCGAAGCCGAGCGAAGGCCGGATCCCGAGCGCGAGCGCAAGTTTCGCGCAGCGAGCCGAAGGCGAGCGAAGCCCATCAGGTGGGCGAGCGCGAAGGCCCGGCAAGGTGGGCGGAAGCTGCGCGTACTGCTGCTCACGCACTCCGAGCTCTACGCGCGCGACTCGGTCGTGGGCAAGACCGAAAGCGAGCAGCTGCCCTGGCGCACCGAATATCACGTGATGCGCGGGCTGCGCGCGCTCGACCACGAGGTCGAGCAGCTCGGCCTCGACACGAGCCTCGCGCCGCTGCACCGAGCGCTCGACCGCTTCGACCCGCACATCGTGTTCAATCTCTTGATCGAGCTGCGCGACTCGGGCGGCTTCGAGCCGCACGTGGTCGCGGCGCTCGAGGCGCGCGCCGTGCGTTACACGGGCTGCAACTCCGAAGGGCTCGTGCTCACGCGCGACAAGGCGATCACGAAGAAGCTGCTCGCGTGGCACGGAATCCCGACGCCCGAGTTCGCGACGTTCCGGCGCGGCCGACGGCGCCGCGCGAACGGCCTCGCGTTTCCGCTGATCGTGAAGCCGATCGACGAGGGCGGCTCGTACGGAATCCGGCGCGCTTCGCTCGTGCACAACGCCGCGTCGCTCGAGCGGCGCGTGCGCTGGGTGCACCGGCACTGCGGGCACGACGCGATCGCCGAGCGCTACATCGACGGGCGCGAGGTCACCGTGGGGCTGCTCGGCAATCGACGCCCGCGCTGCCTGCCGCTCTGGGAGACCCACTTCGACGGGCTCGCGGCGGGTGCGCCGCGGATCGCCACCGAGCGGATCAAGTGGAGCCTCCGGCAGAAGCGCGCGAGCGCGGTGCACTCGGGACCGGCGCGCCGTCTGCCGCGCGGCGCGGCAGCCGCGATCGAACGGCTGGCGGTGCGCGCGTGGCGGGTGCTGCGTCTCTCGGGCTTCGCGCGCATCGACTTCCGGATCGATGCAGAAGGCCAGCCGTGGCTGATCGACGTCAACGCGAACCCCGACGTGGACTTCCGCGAAGACTTCGCGCGTTCCGCCGCGCACGACGGCGTCCCGCCCACCGAGCTGCTCCAGCGCATCGTCGATCTCGGCCTGCGCTACCGGCCGCACTGGGTGGGCTAGCGTTCCCCTCCATTCACCGATTCGCAGGAGAGGAAGCCATGAGCTCCGACGTGGTCCTGATCGACGACCCCGCGCCGCAGGTGCGGCGCATCACGCTGAACCGCCCCGAGAAGCGCAACGCGCTCAACCACGCGCTGCGCGGCGGGATCATCCGCGCGCTCCAGGCCGCCGACGCCGATCCGTCGGTGCGCGTGATGATCGTGCGCGGCGCGGGCAAGTGCTTCTCGTCCGGATACGAGCTCGGCGGCGGCAACGAGGGGCAGGAGATGCCCTGGTATACGCCGGGCGGTGACGGTCAATGGCCGCGCCACGTCACCGCGGGCTGGATGAGCATCTGGGATCTCGGCAAGCCCGTCATCGCGCAGGTGCACGGCTACTGCCTCGCGGGTGGCAGCGAGCTCGCCACCTGTTGCGACCTCGTCTACATGGCCGACGACGCGCAGATGGGATACCCGGCCGTGCGCTTCGGCGTGCCCGACAACCACTTCCACGCCTGGTTCGTCGGCATGCGCAAGGCGATGGAGATGATGCTCACGGGCGATTCGCTCTCGGGCGTCGAGTGCGCGCAGCTCGGCTGGGCCAACGCGTCGTTTCCGGCAGACCAGCTCGAGGCG
The DNA here is from genome assembly GCA_963832165.1 of uncultured delta proteobacterium. Taxonomy (GTDB): domain Bacteria; phylum Myxococcota_A; class UBA9160; order UBA9160; family SMWR01; genus JAHEJV01. The sequence goes on from CAWHTE010000001.1 coordinate 700,075, forward strand.
AAGGTGCTCGAGATGGCGCAGCGCATCGCATCCGTTCCGGCTGATCTCGTGCAGCTCAACAAGCGCGTCGTGCACCGCCAGATGGAGATCATGGGTCTCCACACGGGCATCCGCGCCGGCTCGGAGCTGTGCGCGCTCGGCACGCACCAGAAGAGCATGCACGAGTTCTTGAAGGCGACGCGCGAGAAGGGGCTCACGGGCGCGCTGCAGCAGCGCGACAAGCCGTTCGGCGACTACCGCACACGGGAGTGATCGCGGGTGGCTATGCCCACCCCAGCATGTCTCTCGCGCGCGCGAACAGCATTCCGAGCCCGAGCAGCAGCGCGACGAATCCGACCGGCGGGCCCAGGAACGGGACCATCGCGGCGACGGAGAGGATCGCGAGGCCCAGCGCGAGCGACTTGCCGAATTCGAACAGCGAATCGTCTGCGGGCGGCGCGATCATCCTGCCCAGCCACGCTCCGACCACGAGATCCGCGGTATAGAGCGCCACGATGTAGACGAACAGGCTCGCGATCGCGGTGGGAATCCCCACGATCGTGAGCGCCAGCGCGATTATCGCGACCGGCACCACGATCAGCGCGACGAACCCCACCGCGAGCGTGCGCACGAGATCCCCGCTCGTCGCGATCGTGCCGCGGTAGATCACGGGGCCGGTCCGGTAGGCGATCAACCCGAACACGAAGGCCGCGGCAAACCACGCCAGGTGGCCCGCATAGAAACGCCAGCTCCGGTAGTGATCGAGATAGTGCTCGCGCGGACTCCCGCGCGGCGAGGTGCGCACCTCGCCGTCGATACGCGCACCCGGCGAACGCTCGATGCTGCGGCCTTCTTCGAGCCGCACGTCCACGTCGCGCCCGATGTGCGCGCTGTCGCGCAGATAGATCTCCTCGATCCAGGGCGCCTGTACATCGCGTCCGACTTCTCCGCGCAGATCGAGTCGCTCGGCGGCGGCCATGACGTCGCGTCGCACGACGCCCTCGAGCACGCCCGAGTCGACGAACAGATGGACGTCGCTCTGCAGGCGGCCGTTGGCGGTCAGCGCGAAGTCCTCGCTCGCGACGTAGACGGGCTGGCGGATCGTCCCCTCGATGCGCGAGCTCTCGGCGATCGCGTGCACCGCGCCGCCGACCGACCCCGTGATGTCGAGATCGCGGCAGAACACGTAGATGGATCCCGTGACCTCTCCGCGCACCGACACGTGCTCGGCCGCGGCGATCAGGTCGCCGTCGAGCGTGCCGTCGATCTCCACGCGCTCGCCCGTCGCGACGACGTTCTCGTCGACGCGTTCGCCGCGCGCGATGCTGAACACGGGCTCGCGGTGGACCTCGAATGCGCGCGCGGGCTCGGGTGCGGCGAGGAGCGCGAGGAGCAGCAGCGGCGTGGCATCGAAGATCCGCCGCGAGAACGCGCCGACGGCGAAGGTCAGGAGCGCGGCGATGCTCGCCACGATGCCGATCGCGAACGCGGCCTCGAGGAGACCGGGCGCGTTCGCGCGCAGCATGAAGATCAGGTCGAAGGTCATTTCGACTGCTCCTTTGAGACGTCGGGGATGCAAGAGATCGAGCGCGCCGGGCAGGCGCATGTCGATGAGCGCGCTCGCAGCCGCGAGCGCCATCGAGGTTGCGGCGATCGCGATCGGCACGCCGAGTGCGATGCCGCGCGCTTCCGAGGGCACAGCAGGGGCGGGTGCCGTGTGATGCAGCTCCTCGCGCAGCACCTCGCCGAGCAGCGTGCCTTCTTCGCGAAACGCCATCACGCGCGCGCGGCAGTCGCGGCACGTGACCAGATGGGCCTCGATCTCGCGAATCGCATTTCCCGAGAGCTCTCCCTCGGCGTACTGGAAGCACGTGGTCGCGTCGGGACAGCTCATCGCGCGCTCTCCGAGAGTGCTTCGCGCAGCCGGACGCGCGCGCGGAACAGGAGCGTCGCCACCTGGTTGCGCGAGACGCACAGGATCTCCGCGATCGCGTCGTACTCGAGCTCCGCGAAGTAGCGCAGCACGAGCGGCGCGCGGTAGTGATCCGGCTGGGCCTCGATCGCCGCGAGCAGTTGCTGGCGCAGCTCGGCGGAGAGCCCGTGCTGGAGCGGGGAGGGCCCCGGATCGGGAAGCGCGTCGGCTTCGAATGCGGTGCCCTCGAACAGGCGGCTCTCGCGACGGCGCCGCCGCAGCGCATCGATCGCGCAGTGCGCGGCGATCGCGAGCAGCCAGCGCCGGAACGGCCGCGCGGGGTCGTAGCCGTCGAGCGCGGCATGCGCGCGCGCGAAGCTCTCCTGGGCGGCGTCCTCCGACTCCGCAGCCGACCCGAGCATCCGCCGGCACAGCCGCTGGACGTCGGGGTCGTAGTGGCTCACGAGGCTGCCGAACGCCTCGCGGTCGCCCGTGCGCGCGCGCGCGAGCCACTGGGCAGCCAGCGCGTCGTCGCGGCTCCCCGAGCGTGCAGCTTGGCTCGCGATGGGACCGCCCCCCGTGAATCGCCGCCGCGCGGCCGATCGGCGCGCGCGACGGCGGGGTTCCGCCGGCTTCGAATCCTAACACCCGGGCGGGCTCCATCTGGGCGCTCCACACGGTTCTACGCTCGGGTCGGGCGCCCGATTGCACGAAATCCGCTCTTGGCGCGAGAATCCCGCCGCGATGGCCCTGCGCCGCCTGCTCGCGATCGCCCCCCTCGCGCTCGCGTGCGCGAGCGCTCCTGCGCCTCGCTGCGAGCTCCCGCCGGGACCGGACGGGCGGGTCGCGCGGGTGGAGGTCGTGCTCGCGCCGGCCGGGGTGCGCGCGCTGGGGCGGGAGCGCGCCGAGCGGGTCGCGGCGCTGGTGCGCCAGAGTGCGCGCGACTGGCTCGAGCAGGCGGATCGTCTCGCGCCCGACGGCGAGCTCGCGCTCGAAGTGACGATCGACTCGGCGCGGCTGCGCTCGGCGGGATCGACCTGGCTGTTCGCGTGGATCGCGTCGCCCGACCATCTCGCGGCGCAGATCGCGGTACGGCGCGGCGCCGAGCGCGCTGGCCAGTGCCCCGTGCACGTCGAGAGCGCGCTCTCGGGCTACGCCTGGCGCGACCCGGATGCGCGGCTCGAGCGCCTCGCGCGCCGCCTCGGCCGGCGCGCCGCAGCGGGGCTGTAGCCCCGTCCGCGACCGGCCGATACCCACGGCATGGCAGCGACAGCCGCGCCGCGCACGCAGGCAATCCTGAAGGTCAAGGTCGGGACGCGCACGCGCTTGATCGTGTTCGACACGCAGGACCTCACGTTCGGCCGCGCGACCGAGAACGACGTCTCGGTCGACGATCCCGAGATCTCGCGTCGCCACGCCGTGTTCAAGCGCTCGCGCGAGGGCTGCACGGTCGAGGACATGGGCACCTCGAACGGCACGACCGTGAACGGTCAGGCCGCGGGGCGCGCCGTGCTCAAGCACGGCGACGTCGTTGTGATGGGCGGGGTCGAGATCACCTATGCCGAGACCACGCGCGCCCCCACCACGCTCGGGGCCTCGGTGGAATACGCCTCCCAGATCAAGGCGTACGGGACGCCGATGGCGCAGATGAAGGGCGACGGCGAGGCCACGATCCTCGGCATGCTCGACGCGCCGACCAGCGAGGACGACGAGGCCTTCGAGGTGCGCCCGGCCGGCGAGTTCGACTTCGATCTGTACGAGAAGAACGCGAGCAAGAGCAAGAGTGCACCGCGCAATCTCGACGCCGAGGTCGCCAACCTCGATCTCGACGTGGACTTCGAGATCGGCGACGCAGCGACCAAGGCGCCCGCGCCCGCGCGCAAGGCGCCTGCTCCCGCTCCTGCAGCCGCTCCCGCGCGCAGCGCGAAGAGCGATGTCTGGGAGCTCGACGAGGCTCCCGCGAAGCCCGCATCGGGACCGATCGCGCTCACGCTCGAGATCGACGGCCTGTCGGGCGATCTGCGCCGCACCGTCGAGAGCCTGATCGGGAAGGTGCTCGAGCTGCCGAACCTGCGCGTGCGGATCAAGGGCCGCGATCTGGGCTAGCGGAGCGCAGCGCGAAGGCGGGATCGCCTTCGGTTCTCGCTACGAATTTCCGACGGTGAGTCCGACCTGCTGGCCGAACGACACCTCGAGCGTGTGGCCGTCGGGATCGCGCAGAAACGCCCAATATCCCACGGGCGGACCCGCGTCGGCAGGCCCTGCGATCAGGCAGCGCTCCACGCGCGCGCGCGCAGCCAGTCGATCGACCTCGTCGCGGCTCTCGCAGCCGACGCCGAGGTGCGCGATGGGGCGCAGCGGCTCGAGCACCACTGCCGACTCGATCAGCACGAGCACGAACGGGCGCGTCTTGTCCGAGAGCCAGAGCACGCCCTCGCGCCGGTGCACGATCTGCATCCGCGCATAGCGCTCGTAGAAATCCGCGCTCTCATCGAGATCGGTGACGGGTAATGCGATGTGGGTCAGACCGACGTCGCTCATGGTCAGCCTCGAAAGGGGAACACCCCCCATCATCGGCAGCTCGCGCGCCCGACTTGCGCAGAATCTGCCGGTTCCTGAGACGAGCGGAGGGCTATCCCCGAGCGTCGCGCTTTGCGAGCAGACCCGCCACGCGGTCGCGGACCGCCTCGGCCGTGATCGGCCGGCGCACGAAGGCGGTGAGGGCCTCGCGGCTCGTGGAGAGCGGCACGTCGTCCGGCGCGCACAGCGCGAGCAGTGGCAGCTCGGGCCGGTCCACGTGCAGCGCCTGGATCAGCGGCTGTCCGTCCGGCGCGGCGAATCCTGCGTCGATCACCGCGGCGTCGAGCGCTCCGGCGTGGGTGGCCCAGAGCTCGAGCAGCTGTGCCGGGCCAGCCGCCTCGATCACCTCGAACCCAGCCCCACGCAGGGTCTGCGCGATGGATCCGCGCTGCTCCGCATCCGGCTCTGCGACGAGCACGACCGCGGCGCGCGCGCGATGCACCGGGGGCTGCACGGGTGTCGCATCGACGGGCAGGAAGATCCGCATGCGCGTGCCGCGGCCCGGCTCGCTCTCGACGTCGATCGCGCCGCGGTGCCCCTGCACGAGGCCGAGCACCGCGGAGAGCCCGAGGCCGTGTCCGTCCTGTTTCGTCGTGAAGAACGGCTCGAAGATGTGGGCGCGGGTTTCGGCATCCATCCCGGTGCCCGTGTCCACGACCTCGAGTCGCGCATACCACCCGCCCGCGAGGTTCTCGCCGCCGAGCCAGCGTGCGAGGCGCTCGGCCTCGACGTGCTCGAGCGAGGTGCGCACCGTGACGATCCCGGGACCGGCGCCGACCGCATCGGCGGCGTTCAAGACGAGGTTCATGAGCACCTGCTCGACCTGCACGACGTCGGCGTGGACCTGGAGCGGCTCGCGCGCGAGATCGAGCTGGAGCGCCACGCCGCCCGGCAGCGCCGTGGAGAGCAGATCCGCGAGCGCATGGGCCAGCTCCGAGAGCTCCACCGTGCGCACCTCGGGCGACCGCCGACCCGCGTACGCGAGCAGCTGCTTCACGAGTCGCGCCGCGCTCTCGGTGGCTTCCTCGGCGTCGCTGAGCGCTTCGCCGCGATCGTCCGGCGTCGCGTCGCGCGATCTCGCATAACGGACGCTGGAGAGGATCACCGCGAGCAGGTTGTTGAAGTCGTGCGCGATCCCGCCCGCGAGCACACCGAGGCTCTCGAGCTTGCGGGCCTCCTGGAGCTGAAGCGAGAGGTGCTCCTGGTCGCGCCGCGACTCCTCGAGCTCCGTGACGTCGTGCACGATGCACTGGAATGCGGGCGCGCCGCCGTAGCTGATCGCGGTTCCGACGCCCGCGAGGTGACGCTCGCGGCCGTCGGCGCCCTGCAGGCGCAGCGCGAACGTCCCGCCGCGCAGATTGCCGCGGCTCGAGCGAGCGACGGAATCGACCACGGCGCGCACGTCCGATTCGTTCAGCCACTCGAACAGGTCGGTGCCCCAGAGCGCGGCCGGGCTCGCGGAGCCGTGCAGCGCCGCGGCCGCCGCATTGGCGAACACGACCCGATTGTTCTGGACGACGAAGATGCCCATCGGCGCGTTCTCGACGAGCTCGCGGTAGCGGCGCTCGCTCTCGCGTACGCGTTGCTCGGCCTCGACGCGTGCGGTGACGTCGCGCGCGATGATCAGGAAGTTGCATCGGCCATCGCACTGCGCGAAGGCGCGCAGGCTTCCGTCGATCCAGCAATAGCTGCCGTCGGCGCGGCGGATCCGATACGTGGAGTGGCTCGACTCCTCGCGCTCTGACAGCACGCCCGAGAACATCAGGCGCACGCGCTCGAGATCGTCGGGATGCACGAACGAGGAGTCGAACCGCGGAGAGTCCTCGCCGAAGCCGAGCACCGCCTTCACCTGGTCGTTGGCATACAGGAGGTTCCAGTCGCTGTCGTACTCCAAGATCATGTCGTAGGCGTTCTCGGCGATCAGCTGGAAGCGCTCGCGGCTGTCGCGCAGGCGGTTCTCGAGCTCGCGCGCCTGGGACACGTCCCGGCTCACCACGAGCACGTGCCGATCGCCGTCTTCGGCGGGAAAGGGCGTGATCGTCGATTCGATCCAGCGCGTGCGGCCCTTGGTGTCGAGCACGCGGAACGACATGCGCTGCGCTTCCCCGGCGCCGAACGCGGCGGCGAAGTGCTGCACGACGGCGGCGCGATCGTCGGGGTGCACGTGGTCGATCGACGCGAGCACGTCGTCGCCGAGGCTCGCGTGGTTCGGGCTCACCCAGACGGTGCGGCCGCGCGAATCGAGCTCGGCGATCCGTTCGACGCTGCTGCTCGCGAGCGCGCGGAAGCGCCGCTCGTCGGGTGTGGGGTGCTCGGCCATCGCTGTGCGGGTCCTCGAGATGGTTTCGACGCATTCGGCCGGCAACTTGACCGCGGAGGTCGCGAACGGCCGGCCTTTTCCGCTCATTCGCGTGCTTTGACTATCGCTGCGCCCCGCGGATACTCCGGAGCGGTCCGCGAAACGCCGGATCCCGCGTCGGGACCGGCAACCCCGAATGGAGGTCGTTCCGTGAGAAATCGAAGTGCACTCGTGGCGTCGGCGGCCGCGGCGTTGTTCCTGGCCGGCGTTGCCGGCGCAGCCCACGCGGAAGAGGGCGCGGCTCCGGCGAAGGTCAAGTGCGAAGGCGTGAACTCGTGCAAGGGCCACAGCGACTGCAAGACGGCAGGGAGCTCCTGCAAGGGTCAGAACAGCTGTGCGGGCAAGGGCTACCAGATGATGTCCGCAGCCGAGTGCGAGGCCGCCAAGGCCGCCAAGGCGGCTCAGAAGAAGTAGGTCTGTCGAGGGAAGAGGGGGTGGGTCGCTCCACCGCCTCTTCCCTCGTGTCGCGAGGCCCGATCCGCGTGATCTCGACCGAAGCGCCGACGTGAGCGCGAGCCGCGTTCCCTTCCTGGGTGTGGGCGTCGGTCTGCGCCCGAAGCACTACCCGGCGATCCTCGCAGCGCCGGATCCGGTCCGGCTCGGCGTCGACTTCTTCGAAGCGCTCTCCGAGAACTACATGGTGCCCGGGGGCCGTCCGCCGCGCGTGCTCGCGGAAGTGCGCGCGCACTTCCCCGTCGTGCTGCACGGCGTCTCGCTGAACGTGGGCTCGGCCGATCCGCTCGACGCGAACTATCTCGACGAGCTCGCAGAGCTCGCGCGCCGCTACGAGCCCGCATGGCTCTCCGACCATCTGTGCTGGACCGGCGTGCGCGGGCACAACCTCCACGATCTCCTGCCGCTCCCGTACACGGAAGCCGCGCTGGCCTACGTGGCAGAGCGCGCGATGCGCGTCCAGGACCGGCTCGGGCGCCAGATCGCGCTCGAGAACGTGTCGTCGTATCTCGCCTATCAGGCCGATGCGATGCCGGAATGGGAGTTCGTCGCACGCGTCGCCGAGCGCGCCGACTGCGGGATCCTGCTCGACGTGAACAACGTGTTCGTGAGCGCCCACAATCACGGCTTCGACGCCGAGCGCTATCTCGCCGCAATCCCGCCCGAGCGAGTGTTCCAGATCCACCTGGCCGGGCACTCCGAGCAGGGCGCGATGAAGATCGACACCCACGATCACGCGGTGTGCGACGAGGTCTGGGCGCTGTTCGAGATGGCGGTGCGCCGGCTGGGACCCGTGTCGACGCTGATCGAGTGGGACGACCGGATCCCCGAGTTCGAGGTCCTGGTCGCCGAGGCGGCGCGCGCGAGAGCGATCCTCTCGACCGCGACGCGAGAGGGGAGAGGGGATGACGCGGGCGCTCGACTCGCTTCAACACCAGCTCTGGCAGCTGATCACCGCGCCTAGCGGGGCCGTGGCCGCGCTCGCAGAGCACGGCGATGCGGGCGGCCACGAGCTCGCCGCGCTCGTGCGCGGCGACCGCGGTCTCGCGCCGGCGGCGCGGCTCGAGATCTACGCGAACGCCTACTTCGCGCGCATCCACGATGCTCTGCGCGACGACTTCTCGGCGCTCGCGCGCGCGCTGGGTGCGGACGCATTCCACGATCTCGTGAAGACGTACCTCATGATGCACGCGCCGGAGCACGCGTCGCTGCGCCTCGCCGGGGCGCACCTTTCCGAGCATCTCAGGGCGCCGCCGTTCGCGGAGATCTTCGCGCGTCGCTGCCCCTACGCCGCCGATCTCGCGCGGCTCGAGTGGGCGATCAGCGAGGCGTTCTTCGCCGCGGACGCGCCCATCGTCGCGCGTGCCGAGCTCGCGGCGCTCGCGCCCGAGGCATGGGCCGATGTCCGCTTCGAGACGGCTCCGTCGCTGCGGCTCCTCGAGTGCGCGTGGCCGGTGCAGATCGCGCGCGAGCGCTGCGATGCGGAAGGCGGCGAAGCCACCTGGGACGAGGCCCCGGCGTTGCCCGCCGAGCCGACCTGTCTGCGCGTGTGGCGGCGCGACGAGCGGGTCCACTACCGGTCGATCCCGCGGCTCGAGCTCGAGGCGCTAGGCGGCGCGCGCGCGGGCGAGACATTCGCCGCGCTCTGCGATCGCGTGGCGTCGGCCGTGGGAGAAGTCGAGGCGGCATCCCGGGCTGCGGCGCTGCTCTCGTCGTGGAGCTCCGATGGACTGCTCGCGCGCCTGCGCTGAGCTCACTCGTTCGCGATCACAGCTGCGCGATGGCCTCGAACGAGAGCCGGCCAAATGTCTGGGTCGACGATCGCAGCAGGTTCTCGAGCACTCGGATCTTGACCTCGGGCGCGGAGTGCTCGAGCGAATCGAACGCGGAGCGCTCGAGCACCCAGCACACCGCGGGAGCATCCGCGCGCACGGAGGCGCTGCGCAGAGATCCCTCCACCATCGACGGCTCACCGAAACCCATGCCGGCCGAGAGCGTCGAGAGGCGCCGCTGACGGCCGTCCGGCATGTCGGCGAGGACGCTGAGCTCGCCGAGCACCAGCAGGAACAGCTCGTTGGCGACTTCTCCGCGCCGGACCACCATGTCGCGCGCGCGGTACGAGCGCCGCTCCATGAGCCCGCGCAGCAGCTCGATCTGCTCGAGGCTGAGGTTCTGCAGCATTTCGTGCTTGCCGAGCGGGATCTCGTCGCGCTTCTCGAGCGCGACGCCCGCGGTGCGCAGCGTGCCGTTCTCGCACCATTCGAGCGCGAGGTCGTACTCGTCGAAAACCGATATCTGCAGCTCCGGCTCGTGCGCGCGCGCTTCCTGGAGCAGACGCAAGAGGCGTGGGTGGCGCGCGAGCCCGACGAGCGCCATGCCGCGATTGCGCGCGGAGAGCGAGGTGAGCAGCTCCAGGAGCATTCGCGCAGCCGGCACATCGACGGCGGCCACGCGCGAGAAATCCAGCACCAGATGGCTGACGGCCGCGGCGCTCTCCGACGATCCTGCGGATCACGAACTCCATGCCCGCAAAGGTCAGATCGCCCTGCAGCTGATAGGTGACGATCTGGTCGCCGCGCTGCGGCGAGCATCTCGCGCTCTCCGTCGAGCCGCTTGCGCTTGGACGAGAAGGTCCGCGCCGTGAAGCGCGAGCGCACCGCCGAGATCGCGAGGTGGGGTGCGCGCAGGAAGTGCAGCTCGAGGTCCTCGGACATCGCTTCGCACACGGCCACTCCGCGCACGCTGTTCCCGCGCACGTCGAGCGGCGGCGAGAACACGCCGATCGCGAGCTGGCCCGGCATCACGGCGAGAATGCCTCCCGCGACGCCGCTCTTGGCCGGCAGGCCGACCCGGTAGACCCACTCGCCGGCATAGTCGTACATGCCGCACGTCGTCATGACGGAGAGGACCTCGTCCACGTTCTCGGTGCGGATCACGCGATCGCGGGTCACGGGGTTCACACCGCCCCTCGCCAGCGTCGCGCCGATGATCGCGAGATCGCGGCAGTTCACCTCGATCGAGCACTGTCGGAAGTAGAGATCGAGGTCGGGCTCGGGATCGCGCTCGATGATCGAGAAGTTCCGCAGCATGTGGCTGATCGCGCGATTGCGATGGCCCGTCTCGCGCTCGGACCGGTAGACCGCCTCGGACAGGCTGAGCTGCCGCCCCGCGTACAGCGAGAACAGCGCGAGGATGCGCGCCCAGCGGTCCTCGACCGAATCGCCCACCACGAGCGACGATGCCGCGATCGCCCCCGCGTTGATCATGGGATTCCGCGGGCGCCCAGAGCTGGACTCGAGGCTGATCTCGTTGAACGCGTCGCCGGTGGGCTCGACGCCGATGCGCCGGAGCACGGCGGGTTTGCCCTGGTCCTCGAGGGCGAGCCCGTAGACGAAGGGCTTGGAGATCGACTGGATCGTGAACGCCTGGCGCGTATCGCCGACCTCGTAGACGTAGCCGTCCACGGTCGCCAGGCTGATCCCGAACCAGCGCGGGTCGGCACCGGCGAGCTCGGGGATGTAGGTGGCGACCGTCCCCGTCTTCGAGCGTCCGGAAGCGCTCGTACAGGGAGCGCAGGTAACGCGCGATCGGGGAGTGGTCCGGCGCCGTGATGGCCATGGTCCTACCTCACATGGACGGGTTCGAGCTCAACGGAGCAAACGGCGTGCCCGTCTTTCGAACGCGCAAGGCGATCTGCAGACCGTTCTTGCACCATCGCGCGGCAGTCGGCGCCCACGAAGCGTGCGGCTAGCATGCGACCATGTCGCTGCTGTCGCGGCTGCGCGCCCCGGGTGCCGCCAGTGTCACGCTCGCGAGCGTCGCGCTGGTCTTCGGACTGCATTGGGTCAACGTTCCGCTGCTCGACCAGATCGAGCGCAACACCTACGACATGCGCTTCCAGTCGCGCGGGGTCGTCGCCCCGGCTCCGGAGGTGGTCCTCGCGGTCGTCGACGAGAAGAGCCTCGACGCGTTCGGGCGGTGGCCCTGGTCGCGCGCGCGCATGGCCGAGGTCGTGGACGCGCTCTCCGCAGCCGGCGCACGCGTGATCGCGTTCGACATCGGCTTCCTCGAGCCCGAGGGCGCGGGACCCGACGGCGCCCTCGCGCGCTCGATCGCGCGCTCGCCCGCGGACGTCGTGCTCGGGTACTTCTTCAACGATCCGACCGAGAAGGGGGCTCACGCGGCCGACCCGGCTGCGCTGGAGCGCGCGCTCGAGCCGATCTCGTTCACCGCGCTCACCGTCCGCTACCGCGGCAGCTCGCCCGACGCGATGCCGTTTCACCGCGGCGACGCGCCCGAAGCCAACCTGCCCGAGATCACAGCCGCTGCCGAGGGAGCCGGATATTTCAATATCCGGCCCGACAAGGACGGCGTGGTGCGGCGCACACCGCTGGTCATGGGCGTTGGAGTGGACGCCTACCCCTCGCTCGCGCTCGAAGCCGCGTGGTATGCGCTGGGGCGTCCGCCACTCGTTGTGGAGGTGGCGCAGAGCGGGAGCGAGAACCTGGTCACCGGGATCTCGCTCGGCGACCAGGTGATGCCGACCGATGCGCGTGGCGAGGCCCTGCTCTCGTTCGCGGGGCCGGCCGGGACCATCCCGCACGTCTCGGTCGCCGACATCCTCGCGGGGACGGTCGCCGAAGACAGGCTGCGTGATCGCGTCGTGATCGTCGGCGTGACGGCCACCGGAGTCTTCGATCTGCGCGCTACGCCGTTCTCCGAGGTCTACCCGGGTGCCGAGGTGCAGGCGACGGCGCTCGACAACATCCTGCGCAACCGATTCATCACGCGGCCGGGTTGGGCGAGCCTCGCCGATCAGGTCGCGATCGTGTTGCTGGGCGCGGCGACCGCACTCGCGGTCTCGCGTCTCGGCCCGGTGTCGGAGCTCCTCGCAGCGCTGGCGATCGCGGCAGCTTACGTCGGACTGGCGATCCGGCTGTTTTCCGCGAACGGACTCTGGCTCGGCCTGGTTCATCCCCTGCTCGCCGTCGGCGTCACCTACACCTCGCTCACCGTACGCGGCTATCTCGTCGAGCAGCGCGAGCGCCGCAAGGTCGCCAACGCCTTTGGTCAATACGTTTCCCCCGTCGTGATCGAGCAGATGCTGGCGAACCCGAGTCAGCTCCGGCTCGGAGGCGAGGAGCGCGTGCTCACTGTGCTCTTCTGCGACATGGCGGGCTTCACGACCATCGCCGAGCGGCTCACCCCGACGCAGACGATCGAGCTGCTCTCCGAATTCCACGCGCGCATGACGGAGCGGATCTACGCCTGCGAGGGGATGCTGAAGGAGTACGTGGGCGACGAGGTGATGGCGATCTTCGGCGCGCCGGTCGTGCAGCCCGACCACGCGGTGCGCGCCTGTCGAGCCGCGCTCGCGATGCGCGACGCGCGCGCGCAGCTCTCGGCCGAATGGGCGCAGCGCGGTTATCCGCCGATCCGCTCGCGCACCGGCGTGAACTCGGGCGCGATGCTGGTCGGGAACATCGGCTCCCGCTATCGCTTCTCGTACGGCGTGGTCGGCGACGCCGTGAACCTGGGCTCGCGCATCGAGGGACTGAACAAGCTCTACCGCACCGAGATCCTGATCGGAGAGCAGACCGAGGTGATGCTCGGCGACGCATTCCGGCTGCGCGAGGTCGACGCGGTGCGGGTGCTCGGCAAGAAACTTCCCGTGCGAATTTTCGAGCTCCTCGGCGAGGCGGGCGAGACGCTCGATCCCCGGCGCGAGAAGCTCCTCGATCACTACGCCACGGGCCTCGCCGCCTACCGCGAGCGGCGCTTCGACATCGGCCTCGCCGAATTCGAGGCGGCGCTCGCGCTCGTGCCCGACGACGGACCCAGTCAGACGCTGGCGGAACGCTGCCGAGTATTTCGGACAGCGCCGCCGGCGCAGGACTGGGACGGCGCCTACCAGGCGACCGAGAAATAGCGCTCCGTTACAGGCAGGGCGGTCTGGGATCGGAGAGGCTCTTGCAGTCGCACATGGTGTAGAGCCGGCCGCCCACGATCCGGTTGGTGCACGACTCGTCCCCGTTGGAGAAGGCGCTGCCTTCCTTGAACCACGTGCCGTTTCCGATCGACTGGCCGTTGATCTCCACGTTCATGGACTCCGGCGGCAGACCGTTCGCGACCAGCTTGCAGCCAGGGCCCGTGACCGTCGCCGGGAGGCCCTTGCCCGTGAACGGGTCGGTCGGGATCGTCAGCGAGCAGTCTTTGAATTCGAGCGTCTCGGTCGTGGTGATCTGCGCGTGCGGATCGAAGACCTCGGTGCCCAGCGTGGCGATGCGACACTGCTCGACCACCTTGCCCTTCTTCACCACGATCGACCCATGGATCGGGGCAAGCGCGCCCACGACGACGAGATCGAACGGGCCGGTCTTCTGCTGATTCTGGTTGATCCGCGACGTCTGGTTGGCGCAGTCCCGCAAGGCAAGACCCGACACGTTGTCGCCAGCGCACGGAGGGCTGTCGAAGTTGCTCGGCGGGATCACGATCACCGGTTCCCAGTCGACGGTGATCGCGACGTGATCGGGCGTCTCGCCGCGGTGCGGCGTGATGTTGTACGTCATGCCCGTGCATCGTTCGGCCGGGCAGGGAACCGCGTCGAACGGGGCGGTCGCGGTCACGGTCCATCCGCCGCCGCTCGTTCTGCACTGGAGGACGGGCTCCGATGCAGCGGCCGAGGCTGCCGCGAACAGTATCGCCGCGGAGATCACGCAGGTGAGTCGAGTGTTCATGTCTGTCCCTCTCTATACAACTTGGAGTGAAGCAGCCCCGCGCTACGGCAACGCCAGGGTGACCTTGCCATAGAAGAGCCTGCCCGGTCGCAGGTCCGGATTGTGGATGTCGGTGGCCTGGTACGGCCCATCTTCGTCGAGGAAGTTGTTCACTCCGAACGCGACGAAACCGTAGCGCCGCGGCAGGCGGTACCGGATACCCGCGTCGTACATCCAGAAGTCGCGGTGGCCGTCTTCGAAGGCGAGCGTCGTATTGCGCAGGAACTCTCCATCCTGGTCCAGATACGTGGCGCCGAACGAGAGGCTCACGCCCGACGGATGGAACAGCTGGACGCCGAGCGGAACCCGGTGGGTGTCGACGTCGCTGAACCCATACGCGCCGGCCAGCAGGTCATCGAGCCGGAACTGCTCGAACTGATACTCCGCGCGCAGCGCAATCCAGTCGTGAGGCGTGATGAAGAGGTAGGTGCGCGCGATCTTCTCGCGCGCGGGCTCGCGCGTCACCACGATACCGCCCGCACCGACGATCTGGTTCGGGACCTGGAGATCGCGCCAGGAGCCCTCGACGCCCGCGAAGACGTGGCTTCCGAACTTCTGGTCGATCGCCGCGCCGTAGCGCCACGACGACGTGCCCGACGGATCGTCGTAGAACTGGTTGAAGCCGGCCACCTGCGTCGGCTCGAGCGTCTGCTGGTTCACCAGCGTGCGCTTGAGCGCGCGGAAGCCGGCCGCGCGGAACGTCGTTCCCGGCGAGAACGACGGGGTCCAGGTGAGGCCGCCCTTCGGGTTGGCCTGGTCGCGATGGCCGATGCCCTCTTCTTCGTGAAAGAAATCGCCGCTCACCCCGAGCGTCATCGACACGTTCGCGGGCAGCGCCGTGTACGTGTAGAGATAGGCGTTGTTGTGGTCGACGTTGGGCGCGCGCAGCGCCTGCGGGATGACCTGCGGATCATCCGGCACGCCGCCGGTGAACGTCAGCAGGGTGATCGTCTCGTCGACGTCGAGGCCGACCGTGCCCGCGCCGGCGACGGTCTGGACGCGGTCGACCCATCCGCCCGTGACCGAGGACAGGTCGTGGCGGTGGATCAGCTGCCCCTCACCGTTGTATCCCGCCTCTTCCGTGTTGATGTCGCTCGAGAAGCCGAAGTCCGTGAAGACGGGATCAGTCGAGAAATCCTCGGAGTCGCCGCTGCGCTCCTCGTAGGCGAGCGAGAGCAGCGCGATCGTGTCGGCCGAGAACGCATGGCGCAGCCCGGTCCGGAAGCTCCCCGTCTCGGTGCGCTCGTCGAGGTCGCGGCTGAAATCGTCCTCGAGGAATTTCAGCGCGAGGTCGCCGTTCTCGAGGTGGCGGTAGCGGAACTCGCCCTGGACGCTCGTCTCCGGTGTCACCTGGAACTGGGCGAACGCGTTGGCGACGTTGTCCTTCTGTTCGTTGTTGGACCGGAAGCCATCGGTCCAGTACCCGCTGTAGCCGGCGGAGAACGAGAGCCGGTCGTGGATCGCCGAGACGATCCCCTCGCCGGCGTAGGTTTCGTCCTCGCCGAACAGGCCGTTGCCCTGCACCGCGACGCGGTTGCGCTCGAAGAGCGGATTGAACTCGGTGAACGAGAGGTTCGAGGGACCCTGCGACGAGAGCAGGAACAGGCTGCCCTCGCCCTGGCGCGGCTGGATCGGCACCAGATTGTTCGGCTGGAGCATCTGCGCCTGGAACAGCTCGGAGACGCGCGCGATCTCGTGGCGCGGCTGGGAGGCGTAGGAGTCCGCGAGCAGGCGGTGGGCCGAGTGATTGCTGACGTCGGTCCCGACGGATTTCCAACCCTCGACGAGCGCAAGGCTCTGGAAGCCGAGGTCTCCGTAGATCCGGCCGAGGCTCGCGCTGCGCGCGGCCTCGTCGGAGTCGAGCAGCAGGCGCGAGCGGTTCACGGCGCGGTTGTCGTTGCGCGCGATCGCCTCTTCCACGCTGTGCAGCGCCTGGACGGGCCGATTCGTGGTCTGCTCGGCGATCGCCTGGTAGAACCAGGGCGTCGGGTCGTTCGGATCGAGCTGCTTCGCGGTCTCGAATTCGCGCATGTCGAGACCGTCGCGCTTCTCCTCGTAGTAGGCCTTTCCGAGATAGCTGCGGATCGTCGCGTCGTTCGCGTCGAGGCTCGCGGCCACCTCGATCTCGCGCGCGCCTGCGGCGAGATCGCCGCTGCGGATCTTCGCGAGCCCGAGCCCGAGTCGCGGCATCGGGTCGGCCTGGTCGAGGTCGATCGCGCGTTCGAAAGCCATCCGCGCGGCGTCCGTCTCGACCCGGGTCAGATGCGCGAAGCCGAGCACCGTCTGGGTGCGCGAGAGCTTCGAGTCGAGCGACGCGGCGCGCTCCGCGGCGGCGAGCGCCCCGCGCAGATCGCCGAACGAGGCGCGCAGCTCGGCGACGCGCGCCCATGCGAGCGCGTTGTCCTTCTCGAGCTTCACCGCCCGCTCGGCGCTCGCGCGCGCGCCCTCGAGATCGAAGCGCGCCTGCTGTACGTAGGACGAGGCGATCTGCGCCGCTGCCGACTTCGGATCGGCGGCGACCGCGCGGTCGGCTGCGGTCTGCGCGTCCTCGCTGCGATTCTGCGCGACGGCGATCACCGCCTGGAGCGACAGCGCATCGGGATCGTTCGGCGCGAGCTCGAGCGCTCGCGTGAGATCGGCGTTGGCCTCGTCGATGCTGCCCACCGCGAGGCGCTGCGAGGCGCGCTGCGCGAGCGCACGCGCGCTCCCATCCTCTGCTGCGGCCGCGCCCGGCGCGAGCACCGGCGGGTAGTAGAGCGCCCACTGCACCGCGTCGCGCGGGCGCGCGACCAGCCGCGGCGCGGGCGCTTTGCCTGCCTCGGCGATCGCCGACGCGCCGGCTGCGAGCATGAGCTCGCCCGCCGCGTTCGCCGTCTGCACGCTGCCCTCGAAGACGGTGACTTCGCTGCGTCCCTCTTCGACTGCGACGAAGAACTCGGTGCCGCGCACGCCGGCCACCGCGTAGGGCGTGTTGACTTCGAGATTGCGTTCGCCGCGTCGGCTCAGGAAGTGGGCGGCGCCGCGCGAGAGATCGACCAGGTACTTGTCGTCCTCGGCGCCGGAGAGCGTCATCTCGGTGCGCGCGCGCAGGCGCAGCACCGACTGATCGAAGAGAGACAGGTCTGCCCGGCTGCGATCGCCCGCGCGCACCGTGTCGCCCGCGCAGAATGCGCGATCGCGCTCGACGGGCTGCCAGTCGCTCGCGCCGGCGGGCCGCACCTCGATGACGCCCTGCACCGAGACGGCGCGCGCGACCGGCGGATCGCAGGTCGCGGACGACGCGCGCTCCCCGGCGCACACGACGCAGGCGATCGTGAGCGCGGAGGTCAGGGTAGGGATGTAGTAGTTGAGCCTGAAGGCCAACGGCATGTCTCCGTGGGAGCGCAGCACGGACGTGCCGATCGCGACGGGCGCCCATCCTAACAGTAAAGGTCCAGCGTTGACCAGTCACAAAGCACGATATTCAGGACAAGATTCGTGGAAAAAACGCTTTCGCCGTGCCGCTTTCCAACGGCCGTTCGCCTAACAAATAAAGAGCGATTTGGGCTCGAATCGGCGCAGTCGTGCGTGCGGCGCAAGCTAACGCGCGATCGGCGTGCTTCACGTGACGGTTCCGTGAACGCCTGGAGCTCCGAAGCGAGCGAATCGTCAGAGCTTGTTCTTGACCGGGAGCAGATCGGGATAGTCGGGCTTGCGCGCTTCCGACTTCGCCGCGAAGGCCTCCATCATGTCCGCAGGCTGGAACATGCCGGTCTGCCAAATGGCGATGTAGTCGAGGCCGTCCGCGATCGAGTGGTCGCGCGCGTAGTTGAGCATCTCCTTGCTGCCCCAGACCGCGAGCGGCGAGCGTTCGGCGATCTCGTGTGCCACCGCGAGCACGCCCGCGACGAGGGCCTCGTGGGTCGGGAAGACCTGATTCACGAGCCCGACCTCGAGCGCCTCGCGCGCGCCGAGTCGGCGCCCCGTGTAGGCGAGCTCGCGGACGATGCCCTGCGGAATCAGGTGGGGCAGGCGCGGGAACGTTCCGACGTCGGCGGTCATGCCGATGTTGATCTCCTGGATGCAGAAGAAGGCGTCCTCGGTGCAGTAGCGCATGTCGCAGGCGCTGATCATGTCGACGCCGCCGCCGATGCAGCCGCCCTGCACCGCGGCGAGCACGGGCATGCGCGCGCGGTCGAGGCACGAGAACGTCTCCTGGAGGCGCAGTACGTCGCGGCGCAGGTTGGCGCGGCGCCGGCCCACCTCCGCGTCGGCGCCGTTCGCGCCATCGCCCGACGTGAACACGGCGAGATCCATCCCGGCCGTGAAGTGCTTTCCGGTCGACGAGATCACGATCGCGCGCGCCTCGCCCGCGTCGTCGAGCGTGCGCACGATCTCCGGGAGCTCGCGCCAGAACTCGGGGATCATCGTGTTGTAGGCCTCGGGTCGCGAGAGCCGGACGTGGGCGATCTTGTCCGAGAGCGAGACGTCGAAGCAGGTGTAGGACACGCGGGATTCCTTTCTGTTCACGAGACGTGCATGGCGATGAACCAGACCAGCAGCCACAGCGGCGCACCGCTCGCGAATGCGAGCGCGAGCGCCGCGGTGCTCCACGACGCAAAATGGATCCGATCGGAGAGCGATACACGCGGTGCGTCGCTCTCCAGCGCGAGCCGACTGCGCACCTCGCCCACCTTCTGGTCGAGCAGCGCTTCGCTCCAGGGCTCTCCGTAGAGGTTGCGGCTGTGGCGACCACGCGTGAACGCGCGCCAGACCGCGCGCGGCGCGATCCAGAGTCCGATCTGCATCGCGTAGAGGTTGAGCACCCAGGCCGCGATCATGTCGCGGCAGCCCGAGGCGATCTCCCACGCGCCGATCTCGGCCTCCCCCGTCCAGTCGGTGGCGTAGCCCGTCACGACGTGGTGCAGGTCGTGGAAGCGCACGGCGCGCACGCGGCCTTCCGTGTTGGGGAACGCGAAGTAGAGCGGTCCGACCGCGATCTTCACCCACTTCTCTTCGTAGCCGCCCTCGCCGAGACCGCTCAGCGCGAAATAGCGGGCGCGGGCCTCGCGCAGGCTCTGCGCTGTGTCGTAGTGCGGCATGGGGGCCGCTCCACCCTACCACGGCGCGTCGCTCGGGCAACGCGGTAGCAATCGGGCGGCAACTCACCGGCAGGCGATGCGCGAGACGTGCGCGCCGTACCTCAAGCCGATCTGCAACGGCTCCGATAGCACTATCTGGAGCAACCCGTGCGAATGTCGCCCCCCTTCCGTTCGCATCTCCGACCGTGCGTGCTGCGCGCGTTTGCGAAGCCCAGGTGCGATCGATGACGGCGCGCATTCTCGTCGTCGATGATTCGACCGCGAACCTGAAGCTGCTTCGCGCGATGCTCGCGTCGGAATACATGGAAGTGATCATCGCGCGCGACGGACCCGAGGCGCTCGTGAAGCTCGCCGAGTGCAACCCCGACGTCGCTCTGCTCGACGTGATGATGCCGGGCATGGACGGCTTCGAGGTGTGCCGCCGGATCAAGTCGGCGCCGAGCACGTCCCCGGTGCCGGTCGTGATGCTCACGACGCTCGACCAGCCCGAGGATCGCTTCGCAGCGCTCGAGGCCGGTGCGGACGACTTCATGACCAAGCCGCTGAATCGGCCCGCGCTCATCGCGCTCGTGCGCAACCTGGTCCGCCACAAGGCGATGATCGACGTGCTGCGCATGCGCGAGCGGAGCGGGGGCGGCGGCGCACGCGCCGGCGAGCCGACCATGATGGGTGTATCGATCGACCCGGGTCGCGTGCTCCTGATCGGAGACCAGCGCGGCACCTCCGACGCGATCCGGCTCGCGCTGCTTCCGCGGCACCGCGTGCACGTCGAGAAGGACTCCGAGGACGCGCTGCTGCTGGTCCGGCGCGCCGAGTTCGATCTGCTCGCGGTCGATCTGTCGCTGGCCGGTGCTGACGCTCTGCGCGTGTGCGCGCGTTTGCGCGCGCTCGCGGAGTCGCGGTACACGCCCGTGCTCGCGATCGCGAACCACGACGCCGAAGCGTCGCTGCGCGCGCTCGAGCTCGGCGTGAACGGGTGCGTCGCGCAGCCGCTCCACCCGGGCGAGCTGCTCGCGCGCGTGGACTCGCAGCTGCGGCGCAAGAGATACTGGGACGCGCTGCGCGACGGCGCTCGCAAGCCGCTCGAGTGGGCCGGCGTGGATCCGCTCACGCGGATGCACGATCGCCGCTACCTGGAGCGCTATCTCGGCGCGCTCGTCTCGCAGAACGTCGAGCGCGGCCGGCCCGTGTCGCTCCTGTTCATGGACGTCGACCACCTCGATGCGGTCAACGACACCTACGATCACGAGGTCGGCGACGAGGTCCTGCGCGAGGTCGCGCGCCGCATCTCGTCGAGCCTGCGCGGGCTGGATCTGTCGTGCCGATTCGGCGGCGAGGAGTTCGTGGCGGCGTTCTCGGGGGTCGACGTCGCGACCGCGCGGCGGATCGGCGAGCGGCTCCGAGAAAGCGTCGCCGGTCGACCGTTTCCGATCGCCACCGAGGACGGCCCGCTCCACGTCACGATCTCGGTCGGGTCGGCGACGACGTCGAGCCGCGAGGACACCGCCGACGCACTGCTCGATCGCGCAGATCTGGCGCTGTACCGGGCCAAGAAGGACGGCTGCAACCGCGTCGTCGCCTGCGACGCCTGAGACGCTTCGGATGGGACGGCCACGGCCGGGTGGGGTTAAGATCGGGAGAACGTCCCGAGCCCACCGGAGGACCCGCCATGGCGGCGAACGCGCCCGCGCAGAGCTTCAACCACATCGCGATGAGCGTTTCCGCGGAGCTGCTCGGCGCAGAGGGGCGCGCGTCGCTGCTCGACTTCTTCGGCGAGGTGTTCGGCTGGACCGAGATGCCCACGCTCTCCGAGGACGGCCGCCGGCTCGTGCTGCGCGCGCACAGCAACGAGCAGTTCGTGTTCCTGGTCGCGGGCGACGAACCGATGCGCTGTCCGAGCGGCGATCACTTCGGCCTCTCCGTGCGCACCCCCGCCGAGCTCGATGCGATCCTCGAGCGCGCGCGCAAGTACCGCGAGCGCGACCCGCGCGTCGAGATCGACGACAAGACGATCGAGGACTACCACGTGCTCCAGCTCCACAGCTTCTATGTGGGCTACCGACTGCCGCTCAAGGTCGAGGTGCAGTGCTACGCATGGGCGGACGGGGTCGGGCCGCAGAGCATGCCTCGCTAGTGCGCACGAGTGCCGCCGCGGCATGCGCGGTGGTCTGGTGCGCGCTGGCCGCGCAGCCCGCGTCGGCCCACCGGCTCGCGCCGTCGCTCCTCTCGATCGAGGAGCGGGCAGACGGCGCGATCGCGGTTCTGTTCAAGATGGCGCGCCAGCAGCCGATCGGCGCCGAGATCGCGCCCGAGCTCCCCGATCGGTGCGCGCCCAGCGAGCGCCCGCGCGCCGAGACCGACGAGCAGAGCATCACCGTGCGCTGGACCGCGCACTGCGGCGCCGCGGGCATCGTCGGCGCGCGTTTCGGCGTGAGCGGGCTCGCCGAGTCGGGCACCAACGCCCTGCTGCGCATCGCGCTGCGCGATGGCCGCCGCGTGCAGGCGGTGCTTCATGCCGATGCGCCGTCGCTCGTGGTGCCCGAGCGCGCGTCGGCGACCGGTGTGTTTCGCGACTACCTGCGGCTCGGCACACTCCACATCGCGGGCGGCGCCGATCACCTGTTGTTCGTGTTCGGCCTCGTGCTGCTCGCGAGCAGCACGAGGCGGTTGCTCTGGACGGTGACCGCGTTCACCGCCGGGCACAGCGTCACGCTTTCTCTGGCAGCGCTCGGCGTGGTGCGTTTCCCGACCGCGCCGATCGAGGTGGCGATCGCGGCGACGATTCTCGCGCTCGCGCTCGAGCTCGCGCGCGGCGAGCCCGCAAAGCCGCCGATCACGCAAGGAGGCCGACTCGAAGAGTCGGCCGACGCGCAGCGAGCCGAAGGCGAGCGAAGGCGGGCCCCTGCAAAGGAGGGCGTGCTGCGCCGCCGCCCCTGGGCCGTCGCGTTCGCATTCGGACTTTTGCACGGCTTCGGCTTCGCGGGCGCGCTCGCCGAGATCGGGCTGCCGCAGGAGGAGATCCCCGTCGCGCTGTTCTCGTTCAACCTCGGGATCGAGCTCGGTCAGGTCGCCTTCGTGGCGATCGTGCTCGCGCTGCGTCGACTGCTCGCGCCGGCGCGCGCGCGCGCTCCGGCGTGGCTGTCGCGCGCGCCGGTGACCGCGATGGGCGCGCTCGCCGTCTACTGGTGTCTCGATCGCAGCACGGGGATGTTCTGATCGATCTCTGGTAGGCTTCGCGGCGCTGGAGGAAGGCGATGCCTTGGTGGGGATGGCTCGCACTCGGTGCGGCGCTGCTAGGCGCCGAGATCGTGGTATCGACGGACTTCTGGCTCGCCACGGTCGGCGCAGCGGCGCTGCTGATGGGGCTCGTGCTGCCGCTGATCGAAGACGATCCGCGCGCGTGGGTGCAGTGGGTCTGCTTCGCCGCTCTCGCTGTGCTGATCACCGGGTTGTTCCGGCGTCGGCTGCACGAGCGGCTGGTCGGCAGCGCGCCCGGCCTCACGCCCGAGCTGGTCGGAGAGTCGGGCGTTGCGCTCGAGGCGATCGCGCCTGGCGCGCAGGGATCGGTGGAGCTGCGCGGCACGACCTGGAAGGCGCGCAACGTCGGTAGCGAGACGCTCGCGGCGCGCGCGACCGTGCGCGTCACGGCCGTGCGCGGGATCCTGCTCGAAGTTCGAGGATGACCGCAATGGAGGAGTTCGCATGGAGACCCTGATCGGTGTCGGTGTCGTCGTCGCGCTCGTGGTGTTCGTGATCGCGAAGACTGCGATCGTGGTGCCGCAGCAGAGCGCCTTCGTGGTGGAGAACCTCGGGAAATACAGCCGCACGATCCACGCGGGCTTCCACATCCTGGTGCCGTTCATCGAGCGCGTCGCCTATAAGCACTCGCTCAAGGAGCGCGCGGCCGACATCCCCGAGCAGGTCTGCATCACCAGGGACAACGTCCAGGTGGGCGTGGACGGCGTGCTCTATCTCCAGATCCTCGACCCGCAGCGCGCGTCGTACGGAATCGGAAACTACGAGTTCGCGATCTCGCAGCTCGCGCAGACCACGCTGCGCAGCGAGATGGGCAAGATCGAGCTCGACCGCACGTTCGAGGAGCGCGCCGCGATCAACGCCTCGATCGTCTCGGAGCTCGACAAGGCGTCGGCGCCCTGGGGCGTCAAGGTGCTGCGGTACGAGATCAAGAACATCAACCCGCCCGAAGATGTGATCTCGGCGATGGAGAAGCAGATGCGCGCCGAGCGCGAGAAGCGCGCGGTGATCCTCGAGTCCGAGGGCCGGCGCGACGCCGCGATCAACACGGCGGAGGGTGAGAAGCAGAAGGTGATCAAGGCCTCGGAGGCGACGCGGCAGCAGAATATCAACGAGGCCGAAGGCCAGGCGCAGGCAATCCTGGCGGTGGCCACGGCCACGGCCGAGGGGCTCCAGCGCGTCGCGGCTTCACTCGGGAGCCCGGGCGGCGATGCCGCGATGCAGCTGCGGATCGCCGAGCAGTACATCCGCGAGTTCGGAAACCTCGCGAAGGCGGGCAACACCTTCGTGGTGCCCTCGAACCTGTCCGACATCGCCTCGATCATCGCGCTCGCGACGGGCGTGACGAAGGGTGGCAACGGAAGCGTGCAGCCGCGCTAGGCGTTTGCCGCGCGGCCCTCGGGGAAGGTTCTACTCCCTAACTCTCTGTATCACCTCGCCTTTGCATTTCCCCCAGGAAATCTGATATACCGTCAGAAATGGCCGATCCCGCTCGGACGCCGCCGCTCGATCGCCCGCTCGACCAGTCCGGGCGCGAGCTGGGTCCGCGCGCGCTCCAGACCCGGCAGAAGCTGCTCGACGCCACCGCTCAGCTGCTCGCGCGCCAGAGCGTGCGAGACGTCTCGGTCGTCGACATCGCGCGCACCGCGGGCACCTCACCGGCGACCTTCTATCAGTATTTCAAGGAGGTCTCCGAAGCGACGCTGCGGCTCGCCGAGCAGGCCGCCGACGAGATGCCCGAGATCCTCCACATCATCTCGGGCTCGTGGGAGGGGGACGCCGGGCTCGACCGCGCGCGCCGCCTCGTCGACGCCTTCGTGTGCCACTGGGACGAACACCGCGCGGTGCTGCTCGTGCGCAATCTCGCCGCCGACGAGGGCGACCGCCGCTTCCTGCGCGTGCGACAGAAGGCGATGACGCCCGTGCTCGCGCGTCTCGCGGAGCAGGTGATCGCGGGTCAGAAGGCCGGCCGCGTCGACGCGGCGATCGTGCCGCAGGCGGCCGCCGCAGCGCTGGGCGCGATCCTCGAGCGGCTCGCGGCCTATCACCGCGAGCTCGAGATGGTCGGGGTCCGGCGCGAGGATCTGGTCGAGACCTGCGCGCGCATCGTGCTCCTGACCGTGCGCGGCGCGGCGTAGGGGGCATGTCCGGCTTCTCGCTGCGCGAGCGCGCGCAGAGCTTCGTCGATGCGGGCCGCGGCATCGCGCGGCTGCTCGCGGACGAGCCGAACGCGCGGATCCATGCGCTGGCTTCGGTCGCGGCGGTCGCGCTCGGCGTCTGGCTCGACCTCACTGCCGGCGAGTGGTGCTGGATCGCGCTCGCGATCGCGCTGGTCTGGGTGGCCGAGGCGCTGAACAGCGCGCTCGAGTCGCTCGCCGACGCAGTGCATCCCGAGCGCGATGCACGCGTGGGCCGAGCCAAGGACGTCGCCGCGGGCGCCGTGCTCGTGGCCGCGATCGCGGCCGCGGTGATCGGCGCGCTGATCTTCGGCCCGCGACTCGTCGCGCGGCTCTCCGCCTAGCGAATCGAGGGGGTCGTGGCCGATCAACCGTTCCGGGTGCTGCCGCGCGTGACGCCGAACAACGAGCACTTCTGGCGCGGCGGCGCCGAGGGCCGGCTGCAATTCCTGCGCTGCAAATCGTGCGCAACCTGGATCCATCCGCCGTCGCCCGTCTGCCCGAGCTGCTACCGCAAGGAGACCCTGGTGGCCGCCGTCTCCGGGCTCGCGACCGTCGCGACGTTCACGCTGAATCACCAGCCCTGGGTCCCGTCGCCCGATCATCCCTACGTGGTCGCGATCGTGGAGCTCGACGAGCAGCGCGGACTGCGCCTGATGACCAACGTGATCAACTGCCCGCCCGAGTCGGTGAAGATCGGCATGCGCGTGCGTGTCGTGTTCGAGCAGCGCGATGACGTCTGGATTCCGCTGTTCGAGCCCGCGGAAGAGGCGTGATGGAGGTGCTCGAACGCCGCGCCGCGATCACGGGCATCGGGCAGTCCGAGGTCGGGCGCCGGCTCGGGCGCAACCCGCTCGAGCTCACGCTCGACGCCTGTCTCGCCGCGATCGCCGACGCGGGCCTCACCCCGCGCGACATCGACGGGCTCGCGACCTATCCCGGCGCGGGCGGCGGCGGGCCCGGCTTCTCGGGCGCCGGTGTCACCGATGTGCACGACGCGCTGCGCCTCGAGCTGAACTGGTTCACGGGCGGCATCGAGCGGCCTGGCCAGCTCGGTGCGGTGATCGATGCGTGCGCCGCAGTCGCCACGGGCTTCGCCACGCACGTGCTCTGCTTCCGCTCGGTCTGGGAGGGCACCGCGCAGGGGAAGGGACGCCGCGGCGGCATCGGCGTGGGCGACGCGGGCCCCGGCTTCCGGGCCTCGGGCACCATGCTGGAGTACACGCTGCCATTCCGCGCCTACTCCGCGGCGAACTGGATCGCGATGTACGCGCAGCGGCACTTCCACGACTACGGGACCACGCGCGAGCAGCTGGCGTGGATCGCACTCAACGCGCGCCGCAACGCCGCCGGAAACCCGAATGCGATCTACCGCGAGCCGCTCTCGCTCGACGACTATCTCTCGGCGCGCATCGTGTCGACGCCGTTCGGTCTCTACGACTGCGACGTGCCCTGCGACGGCGCTACTGCGATGATCGTCTCGCGCGTCGAGCGCGCGCGCGATCTGCGCCGGCCGCCGCTGCGCGTCGAGGCGACCGGGTCCGCCTTGCGCGGACGACCCTCGTGGGACCAGTTCGACGACCTGACCACGATGGCGCTGCGCGATGCCGCGAAGATGCTCTGGGAACGCACCGATCTGCGCCCGAGCGACGTCGACGTCGCCGAGCTCTACGACGGCTTCAGCTTCATCGCGCTGGCCTGGCTCGAAGCGCTCGGCTTCTGCGGCAAGGGAGAGGGCGGGCCGTTCATCGACGGCGGCTCGCGCATCGCGCTCGACGGCGAGATTCCGCTCAACACGAACGGGGGTCAGCTCTCGGGCGGCCGGCTGCATGGCTTCGGCTTCCTGCACGAAGCGTGCGTGCAGCTCTGGGGCGATGGCGGTGCGCGTCAGGTGCCCGGCGATCCGCAGGTTGCCGTGGCCGCCGCGGGCGGAGGTCCGCTCGGCGGATGTCTCTTGCTCACGCGCTCCTGATCTCGACCTAACCCACCACGAGCGCTGCGAGCGAGCCCGGCTCGAGCTCCTCGCGCGCGCGCAGAGCCACGAGCTTCCCGCGCCGCATCACCGCGACGCGCTGCGCCACCGCGAGCGCGGTTTCGAGGTCGTGACTCACGAACAGGATGGCGAGCTGCTCGGAGGAGAGCCGATTCACGAGCTCCACCACGCGTGCGCGCTCGCCGGGGCCCAGGGCGGCGGTGGG
The DNA here is from genome assembly GCA_963832165.1 of uncultured delta proteobacterium. GTDB lineage: Bacteria > Myxococcota_A > UBA9160 > UBA9160 > SMWR01 > JAHEJV01. Next base: position 726,845 of record CAWHTE010000001.1, read on the forward strand.
CTCGTCCATCAACAGCACGCTCGCCTCGAGCCGCAGCGCGCGCGCGATGGCGACGAGCTGACGCTGCCCACCCGACAGCCGCGACACCGGCTCGCGCAGCGCATCGAAGTCCGGCGCGACGCGGTCGAGCAGCGCGCGCGCCGCGCTCTCCATCGCGGGCTCGTCGAGCAGCCCGCTCCGGGTCCGCGGCTCGTGGCCCAGGAATACGTTGGCGGTCGCATCGAGGTTGTCGGCCAGCGCGAGGTGCTGATGCAGCGTGGCGATCCCCGCGAGCTGAGCGTCGCGCGGCGAGCGCAGCGCGACCGCCCGGCCGCCCACGCGTACCTCACCGGCGTCGCGGCGCAGTGCTCCCGACAGGAGCTCCACGAGCGTCGACTTGCCCGCGCCGTTGTGGCCGACCAACGCGACCACCTCACCCGCGCGCACGGAGAGATCCACCGCGTCGACCGCGGTGACGCCGCCGAAGTGCTTCGTGAGACCCGCGATCGCGAGCGCGGGCTCGCTCATCGCTCGGCCCCCCGCGCGCGCGTGTCCGCGGCCACCGCCGCGAGCAGCACCAGTCCGATCACCACCTGGCGCAATGCGCTCGTCACGTCGAGCAGCACCATGCCGTTCTCGAGACTCTGCATCCAGAGCGCGCCGAGCAGCGCGCCGCCGACGCTCCCGCTGCCGCCCGCGAGCGACGTCCCGCCCAGCACCGCCGCCGCGATCACCGAGAGCTCGGCCCCGGTTCCCATCGAGTTGGTGCCCGCGCCGAGCCGGGCCGTGGTGAGCACCGCGGCCACGCCCGCGAGCGCACCCATCAGCGCGAACGCGCGCAGCGTGACGCGGCGCACGTCGATGCCTGCGAGCTCGGCTGCGAGCGGATTGCCGCCGATCGCGAATACGTGGCGGCCGAAGCGGGTGCGCGTCGCCAGCACGTGCATGCCGAGCGCGACCGCGCCGAGCACGAGCACGGGAAACGGGAAGCCTGTGGCCGATCCGTCCGGACCCGGAACGGCGTTGGCGATCGCGGCGAATGCGAACAGCGCGACGAGCGCGAGCAGCGCGCCGAGCAGCGGGCGCGCGCTCTGCGGCGAAGCGCGCCAGCGTACCGCGACGACCGCGGCGCCGACCGCGCCCGCGACGCACCAGGTGGCGGTCGCGCCGATCGCGCCGTGCAGTCCGCCGCCGATCCGCGCGTAGCCGTCGTCGAGCGGCGCGAGTGTGCGGCCGTCGCTCACGAGCCAGGCCGCGCCGCGGAAGATCAACAGACCCGCGAGCGTTGCGACGAACGAAGGCAGCCGCGCGTAGGCCACCCAGGCCCCGTGCCACGCGCCGATCGCGAGTGCGAGGGCGCCGCCCGCGAGCAGCGCGACAGGCCACGGCAGCGGCGAATCGAGCAGCCCCGCCTCCACCTGCAGGCCCGCGATCACCATGCCCGTGAAGCCGAGCACGGACCCCACCGAGAGGTCGATCTGGCGCGCCGCGATCACGAGCACCATCCCGGTCGCCATCACGCCGACCGCGCTCGCCTGCACGGCGAGATTCACGAGATTGCGGGGCGACAGGAACAGGCCACCGCTCACGGCGGCGAACGCGATCCACAGCGCGGCGAGCGCGAGCAGCATCGCCCGCACGCGCGAACGCGCCGCGCCGGCGGCGGCGTTCACCTCGGGTCGCGGCACGCGGGTGGAGCCTGCGGACCCGGCGCGACGCCGCGGCATACCGATTCGCGGCTCGTCCAGCCCGCCTCGATCACGCGCTCGAGATTCTCGCGCGTGATCGCCACGGGCTCGAGCAGCAGCGCCGGAACGCGAAGGCCCCGCGGCGTCGTGAACGGAGCAGCGCCGGCGATCTGCTCGGCCCGCGTGCCTCGCGCGAGCGCGACGCTGACCTCGGCTGCGGCGCGGCCGAGAGCGCGGCTGTCCTTCCACACGCTCACCGTCTGGCGGCCCAGCGCAATCCGGTTCAGCGCTGCGCGATCGCCGTCCTGACCCGACACCGGAACGCCGGACAGGCCCGCCGCCGCGAGCGCGGCCGCCACCCCACCGGCCATGCCGTCGTTGCTACACACGACGGCGTCGACCCGACCGCCGCTCCGGGTGAGGATCTGCTCCATCACGCGCTGCGCCACCTCGGGCAGCCAGCCGTCGACGTACTGATCCCCTACGACCTGCACGCGCCCCGCGGCGATCGCGGGGCGGAGCACATCGAGCTGGCCCGCGTGCACGAACTCCGTGTTGGGATCCTGCGGCGAGCCCTTGATGAACGCGTAGCGCCCGCGCGGCGCCGCCGCGAGCACCTGCTCGGCCTGGATCCGGCCGACGCGTCGATTGTCGAACGAGAGGTAGAACACACCCGGAGATTCGATCAGCCGGTCGTAGGCGACCACGGGAATACCCGCGGCGCGTGCGCTCGCGAGTGCGGGGCCCAGCGCGTCGGGGTCATGGGCAACCACCACGAGCACGTCGGCGCCGCGCGTCACGAGATTCTCGATGTCGCTCTGCTGCTTCTCGGGCGAGCTCTGTGCGTCGGCGGAGAGGTAGCGCGCGCCGCGTTCGCCGAGAGCCGCTACGAGGGCCGCCTCGTCGATCTTCCAGCGCTCCTCCTGGAAGTGCGACCACGAGACACCGACCGCGACCGGTTCGCCGTGTGCCGGTGCCGCCGAGCTCGATTGGGAGGAGAGCAGCGCCGCGATCAGCGCGAGAGCCGCGACGCACACGCGGGACGAGGAGCTCCGGCACACGGGACCCCGCAGGCTAACACAGCTACCTTGCCGCCCTCGACCGCGCGGGAGGCACGGCTTGGAGTTCGCCGCGTCCGATCTCGCAGTGCTGTGCGCCACGCTGCTGTTGGCGGGACTCGTCGCGGGCGTGCTCGCGGGCCTGCTCGGCGTCGGCGGCGGAATCGTCGTGGTGCCCGTGCTCTACCACGGCTTCAGCCAGCTCGGTGTGGCTCCCGAGGTGCGCACGCACGTCGCGGTGGCGACCTCACTCGCGACCGTCGCCGTCACGGCGCTGCGCTCCGCACGCAGTCATCACGAACGCGGAGCCGTCGACATGCAGATCCTGTCGGCGTGGATTCCCGCGGTCGCGGTGGGCAGCATGTTCGGAACCGCACTGGTCGCCGCGCTCGGCGGGCGCGCACTGACCGGCGTGTTCGGCACGATCGCGCTGCTCGTCGCGTTGCACATGGCGTTTAGCCGCGAGAGCTGGCGGATCGCGGACGCGCCGCCGTCCGGCTGGGCGCGCCTGCCGCTGGCCGGTTTCGTGGGGTTCGTGTCGGCGATGATGGGGCTCGGTGGTGGAACAGTGGGGGTTCCCACACTGACGCTCTTTGGTGTCGCCATGCATCGCGCCGTGGGCACGGCGGCGGGACTCGGATCGGCGATCGCCGTGCCCGGCGCGATCGGGCTCGCGATCGCGGGGATCGGAGCCGCGGGAAGGCCGCCTGGCTGCATCGGCTATCTGAACGTCTTCGGCTTCGCGCTGATCGCGCCCACCACGTGGCTCGCCGCGCCGCTCGGGGCGCGCTTTGCGCACGCGATCTCACAGACGACGCTGCGGCGCGGATTCGCGTTCTTCCTCGGACTCGTCGCGCTGCGCATGCTGCTCGGTCTTCGTTGAGGCAATTTGCCCCTTCACTCCGGTGTGCATTGCACTTCCAGCTGCGCATGCGGGCGTTATGCTAGCCACGAGTCCCCACAGTGGAGTCACTCGTGGCCGAGCCCAACCTCCGGCGCATCGAGACAGCGATTGCGAAGCTCGCCGCAGCGCAGTCGATTCTCGCGGAGCGCCTAGCACGCCTCGAAGGCCGCGAAATTGCGCACCCTTTGCCCGCGTCGCCGCGCGATCGCGTGATCTTGTTCCTCGATCAGTTTCGCGCGGGCGAGGCTTTGAGTGAGCTGTCACTCGGTGCGTGGATTTCGGTGTGCAAGGACTCGGAGCTGCGCGGCGTGCTGCGTGCGGTGCAGACGCGCGAGGGCAGTCACGCGCGGCTGCTCGCCGAGCGCATCAAGGAGCTCGGCGGTGCGTCGCATTACGAGATTTCCGAGGAGACCTACAGCCAGGTGATGAACGGGTCAGCGAGCCTCGAGATCAGCGACGCCGAGAAGGTGCGCGCATTCGTGCAGCGCAACTCGGACCCGGTGCTCGCGCTCGCGTCGATCCACGCGGTCGCTGATGGCCTGGACGACGACCCGGAGACCCAGTCGATGCTGCGCGCGATCGGGCAGGACGAGCTCGCCACGCTCGAGCTGTTCTACGCCGCTTACGAGCGCATGGAACGCGGCTGATTCAGTCCTCGAACACGGGCTTGCGGCGCTGCTTGCGCGCGCGCGTGGCCTCTTCGAAGTTCTTCGTCGTCATGCGCACGAAGAGCTGGGTGTGGCTCTCGAGCTCGATCGCGGCGGCGAGGCTGCCGGTCTCGAGCCCGGACCAGATCATGCGCTTGGTGAGCTGAACGCCCTGCGTGCTCCAGCCGTTGATCGTGTCGGCGAGGTCGAGCGCGGCTCCGAGCAGATCGGCGTCGGGCACGGTGCGCGAGACGAGCCCGATCTGCGCCGCCTCCGCCGCGGAGACGTCGCGGCCCGAGAGCATGATCTCGAACGCGCGCGACGAGCCGATCGCGCGCGGCAAGAGGAACGAGAGTCCGAGCTCGGTGGCGGTCAGACCGTTGTTGATCCCGGCTGCGCGGAAGTAGGCCGACTCACCCGCGATCCGGATATCGGCGCCCAGCGCGAGACACATGCCGCCGCCGATCGCCGCACCGTTGATCGCGGCAATCACGGGCTGAGGCATGCGCCGCATCGCGGGCACCAGCTCGGCCAGGATCGACATCGCGCGTGTGGCGATCCGCGTGAGCGTCAGGCCCGCGATGTTGGGCGGCGGCTCGGACTCCTGCGTGTCCGCGCCGGAGCAGAATCCCCGCCCGACACCGGTGAGGATCACACACCAGGTATCGTTGTCGCGCGCGACCTCGGCGAACGCCTCGTGCAGCGGCACCATCTGCTCGAACGACATCGAGTTCATGCGCTCGGGGCGATCCATCACGATCACGCTCGTGTGGGGTCGCGGCTTCTCGATCCGGATGTAGCTCACGCGTTCACTCCTCGAGGCCCGCGAGCAGCGGCGAAGGCGTCCCGACGCTCGTGAGCCAGAGCTGGTGCACCGCGCGCGTGGCGCCGACGTGCAGGCGGCGGCGCGCCTCCGGCACCTCCGGGTAGTGCTCGGCGCTCACGTCGGCGAGGACGACGTAGTCGAACTCGAGGCCCTTGGCCTGCTCGATCTCGGTGACTTCGACGCCGGGTGCGAAGGTGAAATCCTGGTGCGCCACGCGCCGCAAGCCCGGCAGGTCGCTCTTCTCGAGGCCCTCGTGATAGACGGCGCTCATGTCCGCCGACGGCGTGAGCACCGCCACCGAGGCGAGCGGCTCGGCGCGGGAGAGCTCGCGCAGCGCGTCGGCGAGGAACGCGACGCACGCACCCCGATCGGTGAAGCGGAACAGCTCCACGGGCGGACCGGAGCGCGTCGCGTGCGGGGGCTCGTCGTCCTCGCGCAGAGGGCCGAGCAGGTCGTGCGCGAATGTGGCGATCTCCTGCGACGAGCGGTAGCTCACGCGCAGCGTTTCGAGCGCGTCGCCTTTCACGCCGAGCTCCTCGAGGAAGCGACTCCACGACATGAAGTCGGAGTGGACCTGCACGTGCTGCTGCGTGTCGCCCGCGAGTGTCAGGCTGCGCTGCTCGTCGAGGCAGTCGATCAGCACCCGGACTTCGAGCGGGGAGAAGTCCTGCACCTCGTCGATCGCGACGTGGCGATACGAGAGCGGCTGCTTGCGGCCCTGCAGCGGCCCCACGCGCAGCTGCCACGCGCGCAGCAGCAGCGCGTCGTCCTCGGGATCGAGCTGCGCAAGGGTCTCCGGGTCGCCCTCGAGATAGGCGAACAGCTCCTCGTTGCGGCGGCGACAGTAGTCGGCGAACTGTTCGAACGCCGCCGGCCGATAGGCACCCGGCGTGTGCCGCTCCGCGCAGTCGCGCAAGAGCGCGGGGCGCGTCAGCACGCTCTGCCAGTCGTCGAACGCCTGCCGTTGCGTGCGCGGACCCGGGTGCTCTGCGATGTGGCGCGCGAGCGCGTCGAGCAGCGCCGGATCGAGCTTCAACCGCTGCACGAAGGCGGGCGTGTCGGGTCGCGATGCGGAGGGCAGGTCGGGAAAATGGCGCCGCCGCTGCTCGTGGGCCCAGTCGCGGTAGGTGACGATCTGCACCGCCTCCACGCCGAGCGACGGAAGCACGGTGCCGACGTAGTCGCGCAGCGCGGGCGAGAACACCACGAACAGCGTGCGGTCGGAATCGATCTCGGGGTCGTCGTAGGCGAGATAGGCGATGCGGTGCAGCGCGACGGTGGTCTTGCCGGAGCCCGCGTTGCCGCGAATCGCGAGATATCCGCCCGCGCGCGTGATCAGCTCGAACTGCGCGGGATCGATCAGGCCCGTGATCTCGGGCAGGCGCTTGTCCGCGCGGCGGCGATTGCCCGAGAGATCGGTGCCGAGGCGCCGCGGTCCGGCCTCGTCCTCGTCGTAGGCGCGCAGCGCGCTGCGCGCGCCGCCCGCGAGACGCGGCCGCTCGCGCTGCACCTGGCGCCATCCCTCGACCTCGGCGAGGAACACGCCCTCGGGCGCTTCGATCCGATCGAGCACGCCGTCGCGGATCCGCACGCTGCGGCGCGCCGCCACCACGCCCGAGCGCGCCTGGCCGGCGAACTCCTCCTCGTACTCGTCGCCCTGCTGGTAGCGGTAGAAGACCTTCGACACCGGAGCGTGTCGCCAATCCACGATCCGCACTCCGTTCTCGATGCAGGTGGCGCGCCCGAGACACAGGTCGCGCTCCCGGCCGCCCTCGCGCAGCCGCAGGTGGGCGAAATAGGGCGAGAGCGGATCCACCTCGGGGCCCGAGCGCGAGCGCCGCAGCTGCTCGAGCAGCGCACTCTGCCGGTGCCATTGCTCGGTGAGCGCAAACGCGTCCTTGCGCTCGCGGCCGGAGACGATCTGTTCGCGCAGGACTTCGAGTTCGCGCTCGAGAGAGCGCTCGTCCGTGCGCGGCTTCTCGCTGCGCTGCTCGAGGTGTTGGCGCACGCGTGCGTGCAGCGCGACTTCCTCGTCGACGATGCGATCGGCCAAGCAGTCCCCGGCGGATGGTGAAAGGCCCGAAAGGGTAGGCGCTCGCCGAGAACGGCGCTGCCGCCGGTCGCTAGCGCGCGCGGCTCGTGGCGCCGACGTCGCGCTCGAGATCGTGCGGGAAGCGCGTGCCCTGCGGGAGCCGGGCGTCGGGCTCGGGTGTCTGCGCCGAGACGCGCAGCGGGATCACGCCGGCCCAGTGGGGGAGGCCATAGTCTTCGTCGGCGTCGATCGGCGGGCCCGTGCGCAGCTTCGCGGACGCCTCGTCGAGCGGCAGCCGCAGCACGTTCGTGGCGCGCAGCTCGGCGTCGTTGGGCGGTCGACACGCAGCGCTGCGTCCGCGCACGACCTTTTCGACGATGGCCGTGAGCGCCGCACCCTTTTCGGCGGGTTCGTCGACTGCGACCGCGCGCCCCAACACGACCGCAGAGCGGTAGTTCACGGAGTGGTGGAACGCGGATCGCGCGAGCACGAGCCCATCGAGCAGCGTGACCGTCACACAGCAGCTCGCGCCGCGGCGCAGCACGTCGAGCATGCGGTTGGCCACCGCTCCGTGGACGTACAGCCGGTCGTCGATCCGCGCGTGGATCGTCGGGATGACGTAGGGCTGTCCGTCCACCGCGAAACCGAGGTGGCACACGAGCGCCTCGTCGAGGATCGCGTAGAGCGTGTGCGGGTCGTGGGTGCCGCGGCCGGGTTGGCGGCGGAGCGTGGTCCGTGCGGTCTGCATGCGCGGAGCGTGGCGGCGAATCGGACTCCCAGAAAGGTCCAATTCACCCCAGGCGAGCTGGACCAGGACGGCACGAGCTAGCGGATTCCCTTTTGAGATCCACAGGTTCGTTCGAAGATCAAACCTTCGTTTTTTACGGCAAATAGTTGACTCGGGCTGAACGCCTGCTGTTCGCGCGAACCGCTTCGAGGCCCGAAACGAGAAGGAGACGATCGTTAGAGGCTCGACGGATCTATCCGCGGCCTCGCCACACTCGGGCACGAGAATTGCTCTAACGACGTTCAAGGGAAGGGGCGGCCGCCGTGCGGCTGGCGCCAGACTTCCCTTTCCGCGCCCCAACCCGTCAGGAAGGAAGTCATGCGAATCCCCGCACCCGTTGCGCTGGTAATGCTCTTCGCGGCGTTCGTTCAGCCCGCGGCCGCCCTCATGATCGACAACTTCGAAGAGGGCAACATCACCCTCACCGATCTCCAGCTCGGGGAGCTTCTCGGATCAGGAGGCCTCCGGTCTCAGCAGCGCCAACGTGATCGGCGGCACGCGTTTGAGCCGTGCGACGGTGAGCACCACGGGTCTGGTCGCCTCGGCCTCAGCATTCCTCTCCCCGACGGCCGCCGATGACAGCGTCGCGTTCACGGTGCTGGGCGTACCCGACGGCCAGGGTCTGTTTCAGTTCTACTACGACGGCATCCCGAATCTCACGCCCGATAACACGGGCGGCGCGCTCAATCTCGATCTGTCCGCGCTCACCCACCTCGAAGTCACCGCACTCGCCGTGAATGTCACCGCCAGCGCGCAGTTCACCCTCTGGACGTCAGCTGGGGCGGGGAACACGCTGCTGCTCCCGCTCGCGAACGGGGTAACCCTGTTCCCGCTCAATACGGCCGGACTGGCCGGACTGAATCTGGCCGACATCCAGCAGATCCGCTTCACGCTCTCGGCCGTCGATCTGCTCGAGGCACCCGCGATCAGCAACATCGCCGCGGTGCCGGAGCCCGCGTCCGGCCTGCTCGTCGCCGCGGGGCTGGTGGGTCTCGCGCTGCGCCGCAGGACCTCGCGCTAGCGGTCAGAAGCTCCACTTCAGCTTGAAGATCACGCGATCGTTGTCGGCCCACGTGTCGAGCGGCGGCAGGTCGCCCTGCTGGTACAGCAGCAGGCCGATCCCCACCGTGAGCGCGTCGAGCACGTCGTAGTCGAGGTCGAAGCGCGCGACCGAGCCGTCGCGCCCATCCCAGCCGAGCACGATCCCGACCAGCGTCGCGTGCAGCGTGTCGTTCCAGAAGTTGCGCGAGAGCCGCAGCGCGATCTCCTGGGAGTCCTCGCGCGTGAAGTAGGGCGCGCGCCGCAGTCGGGTCTCGTGCGCGAACAGGTGACGCTCGACCACCTCGACCACGAAGGTCGTGTCAGCGACGCCGTAGTACTCGACTCCGACCAGCGCATCGAAGCGGCTCTTCTCGCCCACGAACGCGAAGCCGAGGCCGTCCAGGTAGGCGAGCTCGGCTTTGAAGAGCCAGCTCCCGACGGTGTAGTTCCCGCCGCTGCCGACCATCCAGAGCCGGTCGTGCACGAGCCGCGGCACGACCCCGTCGCCCTGCCGAGGCAGGTCGTTCCAGAACCACGCGCCGTGGAACGAGACGTCCCATCCGCTGAAGATCCCGTTGATCGCGCCCGCGATCTCGGTGTCCTCGAAGTGATCCGGCCGGCGCTCGGACGGCTCGAACGTGCCCGGAAAGAAATCGCTGCCGACCACGGGGTTCGAGTCGAAGCGGATCTCCGGGATCGCGATCAGCGCTGCCGACCAGTCGCCCGCATAGCCCTTGAGATTCAGCATCGAGACGGGGCGCCGGATGTCCTCGAGGTCGACGCGGCCGGGCTCGCGGTTGTCGAGCGGGTTCAGCACGTCGAGCACGCGCAGCGTTTCGGAGCGGCCCCAGATCACTACCTGGCGCCCGAGCGCGACATCGACGTGCTCGCCGAGGCCGCCCGCGAGCCACGCCTCGCCGAGCTCGGCATCCCACTCGTATTCGTCGCGCACCTCGCGGCTGTAGTCGCTGCGGCCGTTGATCGCGTAGGCGGCGTCGTAGAACCCCCAGCCCTCGATCCGCATCTGCCACTTGTGCCGGCAGGTTCGCGTCGAGCTGGAGATTGGCGCGGTTGCGCAGCCGCTGGAGTCCCTCGTAGTCGGTGCCGGTGTCGGATCGGTGCGAGTGATAGTTGACCGATCCGCTCACCTCCACGCTGCCCGAGAGGTCGAAGATGCGCTCGTCGCTCTGCGCGCCGGTCTCCTCCGCGGGCCCGGTCTCCTCCTGTTCGAAGCCGCCGAGCACGGCGTCGAGATCTTCCTCCGTCTGCGCGGGCGCTGCGGCCGCGAACCACAGCCACGCCAGACCGAGCGCAAGTTTCGCGCAGCGAGCCGCAGGCGAGCGAAGACCTTCAGGAAGGCGAGCGAAGGCGGGCCCCTGCAGGGCTAGGGACCCTTCTCGAGCTGCCGCACCGTGAAGAATTCCTCGCTCTGCTTCTGGCCGAAGCGGGTGTTCTTCGCCGAGAGCTGCGTGCGGTGCAGCGTCTCCTCGCCCTTGCGCGTGGACATGTGCATCTCGGTAGCCACCCAGATGCCGTCGATCTGCTCGAGCTTCTTCACTTCGAAGTACTTGAGCCGCGATCCCTTCTTCACCCAGCTCACGCTGCGGATCGTCACGAAGTTGTCCTTGCGCACGAACAGGACCGACTTCGTGTACCCCGTCTCTTCCTGCTCCTGCTCGGTGATCGGCACCGCTTCGATCTGCCACACCGGGTGGCCCTCGATCTCGAGCTCCTTCATGAGCGTGTAGCGGTAGTGATCGAGCGGGCGCTCGGTCATGTCCGCGTAGCTGAAATCCGACCCCATGAAGCTGCCGCTCTTGTCCGCCGACGCGATGCGCTTGGTGCGCGACAGCGCGGGCAGGTAGAGCCACTGATCGTCGTCGCGCGCAGGGTCCTTGTAGTCGTACGTGAGGAAGCCCGTGTCCTCGACGTCGGCGGGCGTCAGGAAGAACAGGATCGACTGCTCGTCCGGCCCGACGTCGCGCCCGTACGAGCGCAGCTTGCGCACGCGTTGGACGCCGCGCTTGTCGAAGAGGACCATCTCGAGGTCCTGCGCCGAATGGTCGCCGTCGTCGCGCGCGTCGACGCGATCCATGATCGCGCGCGCGGTCAGCGGCTCTTCGGCCGCGGCGCCGCTCGCAGCGAGCAGCGCGACCGCTCCGATCGCACAACACCACCGGATCGAGCAGCTCATCTCAGATCGCTTGCAGCTCTCGCAGTCGCACGATCTCGTTCGGATCTCCGGGCGGCGCTCCGCCGAGCAGGCGATCGAAGATTCCGCCGTAGCGCTGCTGGATCTTCGCGGCGATCTCGTTCGGCTCGCCCACGATCGCCATCTGGTCGAGCAGATCGTCGTCGATCCTGCGGCCCATCTCTTCCCACTGGCCCACCTTGGACAGGCGGTTCAGCTCGGTCTGGAGCTCGCCATGGCCGATCGACTCGAGCACGGGTCGATACGCGGGCGTCGAGCCGTAGAACGCGATCTGCCGGGTCACCGCGGTGCGGCTCGCCGCGCGGCTCGCGGCGTCGCGGCCCGTGACGACGAATACGGGGCAGGTGATCTGGAAGTCGGCGCGCTGCTTGCCCGCGCGCGCGAGCCCGCGCTCGAGCGCGGGCAGCGTCACCTCGCGCACGTAGCGCTCGGTGGTGAACGCGTGCGCGATCATGCCGTCCGCCACCTCGCCGGCGACCTCCGTCATCTGCGGGCCGACCGCGGCCAGGAACACGCGCGGAGGTCCGTAGCTCGTGTTCGTCGGCGTGAACATCGGCGTCATCAGCGTGTGGGTATAGAACTCGCCGCGGAAGTCGAGCGGCTTGCCCGCATACCAGCAGTTCCACACCGCGCGCATCGCGAGGATGAACTCGCGCATCCGCGCCGCGGGCTGGCTCCAGGGCATGCTGAAGCGCTTCTGGATGTGCGGGCGGATCTGCGAGCCCAGCCCGAGGATGAAGCGCCCCTTCGAGTACGCGTTCAGGTCGTGCCCCATGTTCGCGAGCAGCATCGGGTTGCGCGCGAACGCGACGGCGATCGAAGTCATGAGGTCGATCCGCTCGGTGTGCTCGGCCGCGAGAACGAGCGGCAGGAACGGATCGCTCGCGATCTCGGCCGTGACGGCCCCGTCGTATCCGGCGGCCTCGAGCGCCCGGGCGCGCGCGGGCACTTCCGCGAGGTGGGTCGTGATCAGTCCGCCGTCGACCTTCATTGGGGCTCCCTTCCGGTTGGCCGCGTAGTATACGGGCGATCATGTTCGACTACGCGGCCCACGGCCTGAACGCTCCGAGCGCGCGGCCGGAGATCCCGGGGCGACCGCAGACGGTTGCCGAGGTGCTCGACCCGGTGCTCGCGAGCGACCCCGAGCGACTCGCGCTCGTCGGCCGCCACGGCCGTTACAGCTATGGCGCGCTCGACCGCGAGGCGAACCGCGCCGCACACGCGCTGCGCGAGCTCGGGATCGCGCCGGGAGACCGCGTCGCCGCGTGTCTGCCCAACGACGTCGCGATCACCGTCGCGTTCCTGGCCTGCATGCGCCTGGGCGCGCTGTGGGTGGGCATCAACCGCGTGCTCGCGCCGCGCGAGAAGGCGCACATCCTGTCGGACTCGGGCGCGGCGCTCCTGCTCGCATCTCCCGATGTGCACGGCGAGATTCGCGGCCAGGAGGGCGACCTCGCGGCGCTGCGCGCGCGCGTAACGGTCGATCCGGGCGCAGCCCGGGACGAATGGGATGCGCTGCTCGCGCGGCAGTCCGACGCGCGGCCCGACGCGAAGCTCGACGCGTGGGGTCCGGCTGCGATCGCGTACACGAGCGGCACCACGGGCAAGCCGAAGGGCGCCGTGCACAGCCAGCACAACATCCTGCTGCCCGGCGCGGTGACCGCCGCCACGGGTCTCTATCCGGCAGGCGCCGCGCAGGGGGCCGTGCTCCCGCTCACGATCCTGAATCTCGTGGTGCTCGGGCCCGTGCAGGCCTGGCAGTACGGAGTGTGCTCGGTGGCGATGGACCGCGTCGACGCGGTCGGCGTGGCCGAGTGGGTGGAGCGCGAGCGGATCTGCACGTTCGCGGCCGTGCCGACCGTGATCCACGACCTGCTCACCCACCCCGACGTGCGGCCCGACCAGCTCGCCTCGCTCGTGCAGCCGTTGATCGGCGGCGCGGAGTGCCCCGAGGAGTTCCGCGAGCTCTATCGCAAGCGCTTCGGCGCCCACGTGGCGATCGGCTACGGCATGACCGAGGCGCCCACCGCGGTGACGCGCGCCGAAGGGGAGCCGCAGCCGCGGCCGGGCTTGTGTGGCAAGGCGCTGCCGCAGTGCGAGATCTCGATTCGCGGCGAGGGGGGTCGAGAGCTGCCCGCGGCTGAGGAGGGCGAGATCTGTGTAGGGCCCGCGCGCTCGGGCGCGTGGGCGGGCCAGTACACGCCGATGCTCGGCTACTGGAACCGTCAGAGCGCCACTGCCGAGGCGCTCGAGGGCGGCGTGTATCACACGGGCGACGTCGGCGTGCTCGAGCCCGATGGCACGCTGTTCATCCGCGGGCGCCGCAACGAGCTGATCCTGCGCGGCGGCGCGAACGTGTATCCGGCCGAGGTGGAGCGGGTGTTGCTCGAGCATCCCGCGGTGGCGGAGGCGGCCGTGCTCGGCGTGCCGGACCGGCGGCTCGGCGAGCGCGTGGTCGCAGCGGTGCGGCTCGCAGACGGTGCGCGCGCGAGCGACGCCGCGCTGCGCGATCACTGTCGCGCTTCGCTCGCGCGCTACAAGGTGCCGGACGCGATCGCACTCGTGGATGCGCTGCCGCGCAACGCGATGGCGAAAGTGATCAAACGCGAGTTGCTCCCGCTGTTCGAATCCGAGTAGTCGAGCGTACGTGCACTCGGATACATTGCGCGCGGTGCACCGGAAGGAGCCGCTCGCGATGTCCGAAGAGGCTGCTGCGTTCACACCTGCGCTGTTCCGATTCCTGCGCGATCTGCGCAAGAACAACGACCGCGACTGGTTCCTCGCCCACAAGGACGTGTACGAGCGCGACGTGAAGGAGCCCGCGCTCGCGTTCATCTCGTCGTTTGCCTCGACGCTGCGCAAGATCAGCCCCCATCTCGCGGCCGACCCGCGACCGGTCGGCGGGTCGCTGTTCCGGATCCACCGCGATGTGCGATTCGGAGCCGATAAGCGCCCGTACAAGACGCACGTGGGCATCCATTTCCGCCACGCGGGAGTCGATGGAGCGCACGCCCCGGGGTTCTATCTGCACCTCGAGCCCGGAGACGTGTTCGCGGGCGCGGGGATCTGGCAGCCCGACGGCGCGGTGCTCTCCGAGGTGCGCGAAGCGATCGCGGAGTCGCCCGCGGCGTGGCGGCGCGCGGTCGGAGCGCGCGAGTTCAGCATGCGCTGGGCGCTCTCGGGAGAATCGCTCGTGCGCGTGCCGCGCGGCTACGATCCCGAGCACCCGCTCGCTGCGGATCTCAAGCGCAAGAGCTACATCGCGCTCGCGGGCTTCTCCGAGCGCGACGCGTGCGCGGCCGATTTCGCGGAGCGACTCGCCCAGGCTTGGCGTGCGAGCGTGCCGCTCATGCGCTTCCTGACCCGCGCGCTCGATCTGCCTTTCTAGGCCCGCGGGGCGACGCGAGGAGCGCGGTACTACACTGCGCGCGCACCACCCGGAGCACATCGATGGCATCCGCGATCCGCAACTGGGGAGAGATCATCCGCACCCAGAACCTATCGCCCGACAAGGCGATGGACCCGATCTCGCGCTGGCTCTTGATCACGCGCGCGAGCGTCTTCCCGATGACGATCATCTCGGGCCTGATCGGCGGACTGCTCGCGGCCCGAGTGCCCGGCGCGGACCTCGGGCTGTTCTCGCTCGCGCTCGTGGGCCTCGTGTTGGCGCACGCCGCCAACAACATGATCAACGACTACTTCGACCTCGAGGGCGGCGTCGACAGCGCGGACTACGTACGCGCGCAGTACGCACCGCACCCGGTGCTCAATGGCCTGATCTCCAAGAAGGGTCTCCTGCTCGCGATCGCGCTCACGAACCTCGCCGACCTCGCGATCCTGCTCGTGCTCGCCGACGCGCGCGGTCCCGCACTCGTCGCGTTCGCGCTGGCGGGGCTGTTCATCTCCGTGTTCTACGTGGCGCCGCCGCTCAAGCTCAAGCACCACGGACTCGGCGAGCCGGGCGTGTTCCTGGTGTGGGGGCCGCTCATGATCGGCGGCACCTACTACGTCACCGCGGGCACCGTGGAGCCGTGGGTGATGCTCGCGAGCATCCCGTACGCGCTGCTCGTGACGTGCGTACTGATGGGCAAGCACGTCGACAAGATCGAGGCGGATACCGCGAAGGGGATCCGCACGCTGCCGGTGATCCTGGGCCGCGATCGCGCGCTCGCGTTGACGCGCGGCATGATGATCGCGTTCTTCGTGCTCGTGGGCGCGCTGGTCGCGGTGGGCTGGCTCGGCGTGTGGACCCTGCTCTCGTTCCTCGCGATTCCGCGCCTGCGCAAGATCCTCGGGGTGTTCCGCCAGCCGAAGCCCGCGGCGCCGCCGCCGCGCTATCCGCTGTGGCCGCTCTGGTACGTGTCGTTCGCGTTCCTCGTGACGCGCAGCGCGGGGGGTCTTTTCGTGATCGGCCTCGTGCTCGACGCGATCTTCCCGCTGCACCTGCCCGCGCTGCTCTGATCGCGGTCGCTCAGCCCGCGAGCTCGTTCATCGCGTGCGCGAGGTCGACGTCGTTCTGGGTGATGCCGCCCGCGTCGTGCGTCGTGAGGTCGACGACGACGCGGCCGTAGACGTTGAACCACTCGGGATGGTGGTCGCGCTTCTCGGCGACGAGCGCCACCGCGCTCATGAACGAGAACGCTCGCACGAAGTTCGCGAAACGGAACTCGCGGTGGAGCTTCCCGTTCTCGATCGACCAGCCCGACAGCGCCGCGACCGCGCTGCCGAGCTCCTGCTCGGAGAGGGGGGTGCGTTTCACGTTCGACCTCCGTCGGTTGGCGGCGCGAAGATGACGCCGTCGCGGCGCAGCACCTCCAGCTCGCGGTCGTCGATCCCGACCTCGCGCAGCACGGCTTCGGTGTGCTCGCCGAGACACGGTGTTGCCGCGACCGGGCCCTCGGGCGCGCCGGAGAGCTTCACGGGATTGCCCGGGACGAGCATGGGCCGCGGGTCGTCGACGCGCGGCACTTCGATGAGCATGTCGCGCGCGGCCACGTGCGGGTCCGCGTGGAGATCCGGCGCGAGGTTGCTCGGGCCGGCCGGGATGCCCTCCGCGGCGAGCACCCGCGAAGCCTCGAGCTTGGTCATGTCGCGCGCCCAGGCCTCGACCGCGGGTCGCACCACGGACTCGCGGTGCTCCGCCCAGCCCTCACGCGTGGCGAAGCGCGGATCGCTGCACCAGCCCGACTGACCCACGAGCTCTGCGAGCCGCTCGAGCTGGTGATCGCGCAGGATCGCCATCACGAAGTAGCCGTCGGATGCGGCGAACGCCGAGACGATCCCGACGCGTCCCGCGGTCGCCGCGCTCGGCGGCTCGCCCACCGACCACATGAACGGGACCATGTCGGTCATCGCGACCATCGCGTCGAACATCGAGATGTCGACGTGCTGACCGCGGCCGGTGCGCTCGCGCTGGCGCAGCGCCGCGAGCATTCCGATCAGCGCGTAGAGCGCGCTCGCGTTGTCGCCGAGCGCGCCCGCCACCACCACGGGCGGCGGCTCGCCGGGGCGTCGGATCGGCTCGTAGAGCCCGGCCATCGCCTCGGCGATCGGCGCGTAGGCGGGCCAGTCCGAGTACGGCGTCGGCGCGAGGTGCCCGAAGCCCGTGATCGACACGTAGACGAGCGGTGGGTGGAGCGCCGCGAGCGCGGCATAGCCGAGACCCATCCGCTCCAGCGCACCGGGCTTGAAGTTCTCCGCGAGCACGTCGAAGTGCGGAACCAGGCGGCGCAACAGCGCCGCGCCCGCGGGCGCCTTCCAGTCGATCCCGATGCTGCGCTTGGAGAGGTTGTTGCGCAGATAGGTCGCGCCGACCTTCCGGCCGTCGCGGTCGGTGATCTGGGGGCGCGATGCGCGCCCCGACTCGCCTTGGATCGGGTGCTCGACCTTCACGACGTCTGCGCCCAGATGCGCGAGCAGCTGCGTCGCGAACGGCAGCGCCTGCATCTGCTCGACGGCGAGCACGCGCACCCCGTCGAGGGGCCGGGCGGCGCCACGCTCGGCATGGCGCACCTCGTTGAGACGCAAGTTCGCATTCCTCCGGGGTAACTCGCGAACGAACGGGACGATACAGCGCGAAAGTTTCGAGCCCTTGGGCGCCAGCGCGCCACTACACCATACCTGGGCAGGGCCGCGCGGCCCCGCGCTCCTAGCCGACCGGGCTGCGCGCGATTCGCTGAGGCGCTCATGCTGCGTTCCCCTGCCGTTTCGCTCGCTGCCCTCCTGCTCAGTGCAGCTTCACCCGCTGCCGCCGTGACGATAGGTTTTGAGGAGTTCGCGCACGGCGACATTGTCGCGGCGCCCGTCGCGTCCCATGCGGGCTACACGCTCGTCGTGGAGAACCTTTCCAGGACGTTCGACGCCGGGGTCGCGTTCGACACCGGCGAGACGGGTACCGCCGACCTCGATCTCGAGCGCGGCAGCGGCTTCGCGACCGGAAACATCGCGGATGGGGTTCTCGGCAACATCCTGGTGCTGCAGGAGCGCGACAACTGCAGCGCGACGAGCTGCTCCGACCCGGACGACGAGGCCAGACGGCCGGCCGGGGAGTTCACGTTCCTGCTCGACGAGATCGCAACGGGCGGGTTCTCGTTCGATCTGGTCGACGTGGATGACGAAACCGCCGAAAATGGCCGGATCACGTTCCTCTTGTTGGAGAACGGCCAGGTCGACGTGTCGGTGGCGTCCTACTCGTTCGCGGAGTTCCTGGGCTTCGGGCAGGACGTCGACTACGGCAACAACTCGGCCAATCACATCGAGTTCACGGAGCTGGGCGCATTCAACGCGTTCACGATCGTGATGGGCGGCTCGGGCGGGATCGACAACATCGTCGCGGTGCCCGAGCCGACTACCGGAGCACTGCTCGTCCTCGGCTTGATCGGTCTCGCCGCGTATACGCACCGTCGCCGCTGACAGCCGGCGCGCGCAGCCCGACGTTTGCGCGCGGGCTCCGGATCGTCGAACGTCCCCCGACCGGCCCGGTCGGGCCGTTCGTAAAGGAGTTCCATGTCGTCCGCGCCGCGTCAGCCGTTCAACCAGTTCCAGGGCACGAAGGGCTATATCGCCTCGCCCCCGCTCATCGACGCGGTCAACTGCGCCATCGCGCTCGAGCGCCCGCTCCTGATCAAGGGCGAGCCCGGCACGGGCAAGACGCTGCTCGCTCGCCACGTCGCCGAGGGCCTCGGCATGCCGATGGAGTCGTGGCACATCAAGAGCACGTCGAAGGCCGCCGACGGCCTCTACGTGTACGACACGATCCAGCGCTTGAACGATGCTCGCTTCGGCGACGGCGACGTGAAGGACGTTCGCCGCTACATCAAGCACGGACCGCTCGGCCGCGTGTTCGCGGCCCAGGACCGCCACGTGCTGCTGATCGACGAGGTCGACAAGGCCGACGTCGAGTTCCCGAACGACCTCCTGCGCGAGCTCGACGAGATGCGCTTCACCGTGCTCGAGACCGGCGACGAGATCGTCGCCGCGAAGCGGCCCGTGGTGATCATCACCTCGAACAACGAGAAGGAGCTGCCCGACGCCTTCCTGCGCCGCTGCGTGTTCTACTTCATCGACTTTCCCGACGTCCCGCTCATGAAGCAGATCATCGACGTCCACCACCCCAACCTCGACGCCACGCTGCTCGACCAGGTGCTGATCAAGTTCTACTGGCTGCGCGGGCAGAGCGAGCTGCGCAAGAAGCCCTCGACGTCGGAGCTGATCGACTGGATCGCGGCGCTGTTGCGCTCGGGCGTCACACAGGAGCAGGTGGAGCAGCACCTGCCGTTCCTCGGCACGCTGCTCAAGACCGAGCAGGACACCGACGCACTCTCGCGCTTCAGCGAAGGCGGCGGCGAGCTGCCGCGCAAGTGGTCCGATCTCGGCCCGCAGTTCCGGCAGTAGTCTTGTTCCTCGATCTCTTCTACGGCCTGCGCGACGAGGGCGTCCCCGTCGCGATCCAGGAATGGATGATGCTCATGCGCGCGCTCGCGATGGGCCAGCACGGGTCGTCGCTCGACGGGTTCTACCACGTCTCGCGCGCATGCCTCGTGAAGAGCGAGACCTACTTCGACGCATTCGACCGCGTGTTCGCGCGCGTGTTCCGCGGCGTGGAGGGCGAACTCTCGGTCACCGACGAGCTGCTCGAGTGGCTCAAGAACCCCGAGAACTTCAAGGAGATGACCGACGAGCAGCGCGCGATGCTCGAGGAGCTCTCGCGCGACGAGCTCTTGCGGCGATACCTCGAGACGCTGCAGCGCCAGACCGAGCGCCACGACGGCGGCGGGCGCTGGATCGGCACGGGCGGCCACTCGCCGTTCGGTCACGGCGGCGAGCATCCCACCGGCATCCGCGTCGGCGGGCAGAGTCAGCGCAAGTCGGCGATGAAGGTCGCCGAGGAGCGGCGCTACAAGGACTATCGCACCGACGAGGCGCTCGACCTGCGCGGCACGGTCGTTGCGCTCAAGCGATTGCGCCAGCTCACGCGCCAGGGGCGCGCCGACGAGCTCGACCTCGACGGGACCGTCGACGAGACGTGCCGCAACGCGGGCGAGATCGAGCTGATCTTCCGGCCCGAGCGCAAGAACAACGTGCGCCTGCTGCTGCTGATGGACGTGGGTGGGTCGATGGACCCGTACTACAAGCCGGTGAGCCGGCTGCTCACTGCGCTGCACGCCGCTCGCGGCTTGCGCGATTTCCGCGCCTACTACTTCCACAACTGTGTGTACGAGAACATCTACACCGACGCGCGGCTCCTGCGCAGCTCGGCGGTGCCCACCGGGGATCTGTTCCGGCAGCTCGACGAGCGCTGGAAGGTGGCGATCGTGGGCGACGCCGCGATGCATCCCCACGAGCTCATGAGCGCGTACGGGAACATCGATCCGCGCAAGGAGACCGAGACCGCGGGGATCGTCTGGCTCCAGCGGATCGCCGATCACTTCGAGCGCAGCGTCTGGCTCAATCCCGACCCCGAGAAGAGCTGGCGCTCGACGCGCACGACGGCGGCGATCGCGAGCGTGTTTCCGATGTTCCATCTCTCGATCGACGGGCTCGAGAATGCGGTCGCGGCGCTCGTGGGAGCGCGCAAGGTCGCCTAGAATCGCTCTCCCAATCTCTTCAACTCGAAAGGAGTCCCCCATGCCGATCGCAGTGGGCGCCAAGGTTCCCGACGTGAAGATCAAGACGATGGTCGACGGCAAGATGCAGGACGTCTCGACGGGCGAGCTGTTCGCGGGCAAGAAGACCGTGCTGTTCGCGGTTCCGGGCGCGTTCACGCCGACCTGCTCGATGCAGCATCTGCCGGGCTTCATCGCACATGCCAAGGACATCAAGGCGAAGGGCGTCGATCTGATCGCGTGCATCTCGGTCAACGACGCATTCGTGATGGATGCGTGGGGCAAGGACAAGGGCGCAGGCGACAGCGTGATGATGCTCGCCGATGGCAACGCCGACTTCGCGAAGGCGATGGGTCTCGAGATGGACGGCAAGGGCATCGGATTCGGCACGCGCTCGCAGCGCTACGCCGCGGTGATCGAGAACGGCGTGGTCAAGGCGCTCAACGTCGAGAAGCCGATGAAGTTCGAGTGCAGCAGCGCGGACGCGATCCTCGACGCGCTCTGATGGATCTCGCTGCGCTCTCCGCGCTCGCGCTGCCCGACCCGTCGGGTGCCGCGCACCGCCTCGGCGACTACTGGTCCGAGCGCCGCGTGGCGCTCGTGTTCCTGCGCCACTTCGGGTGACTCTTGTGCCGCGAGCACGCCGCGCAGTTGCGCGACGCATATCCGGAGGTGCAACGCGCCGGCGCGGAGGTCGTGGCCGTCGGCACGGGCCCCTCGATGGCGCAGGCCTTCGTCGAGGACTATCGGATCCCGTATCCCGTGCTGATCGACGCCGACGCGAGCGCGGCCAGGGCAGCGACAATCGGGCGGATGAGCTTCTTCGGGATGTTCACGCCCGCGTCGTACCCGGGCACGATCCGCGCGTGGCGGGCGGGGCACCGGATCGGCGCGTCGGGCAAGCGCGTGACGCAGCTCGCGGCGACATTCGTCATCGCCCCGCAGCAAGTCGCGCGCAGCGAGCCGCAGGCGAGCGAAGACCATCAGGGCGGGACGCTGGTCTACGAGCATCGCAATCGGCACGGCGCCGACCATCCGCCGCTCTCCGAAGTGCTAGCGGCTCTACGCGGTTAGTCGGAGGAATCGAGATATGACGCGGCTCGACGGAAAGGTGGCGTTCATCACCGGCGCGGGATCCGGGATCGGCTTCGCGACCGCGCTGCGCTTCGCGCGCGAGGGCGCGATCGTGGCCGGACTCGACCTCGCCGAGTGCCCCGACTGGAAGCAGGTCGCCGACGCGGCGCGCGGCACGAGCTTCTACACGGCGGACGTGCGCGATGCTGCGGCGCAGAATGCCGCGGTGACCGCGGTGCTCGAGCAGCACGGCGGGATCGACGTGCTCGTGACGGCCGCGGGGATCGCGGGCGGCGGCCCCGTGCACCTGATCACCTCCGAGGACTGGCAGCGCGTGCAGGACGTGAACCTCACGGGCACGTTCCTGTCGGCGAAGGCAGTGCTTCCGTCGATGATCGCGCGCCGCCGCGGCAGCATCGTCACGATCGCGAGCGTCGAGGGCCTCGAGGGCTGCGAAGGCGGCAGCACGTACAACGCGTCCAAGGGCGGCGTCGTGCTGCTCACCAAGAACATGGCGATGGACTACGGCCGGATCGGCATCCGCGTGAACTGCATCTGCCCCGGCTTCATCGACACGCCGCTGTTCCGCAAGACGGTGGGCGGAGCATTTCCGGAGGCGAACCGCGAGCGGATCCGCGAGCAGCACAAGCTCGGCCGCTTCGGGCGTCCCGAAGAGATCGCAGGTGCGGTGCTGTTCCTGGCCTCCGACGACGCGTCGTTCGTGTCGGGCGTCGCGCTGCCCGTCGACGGCGGCTACACCGCGGGGCACTCGGCGGGCGTCGCGGAGATGATGGGGCTCGTGTAGGGCGGGAGAAGCGAGCGAAGCGAGCGGATCCCGCCGCGCGCCGAAGGCGCGCCGGGCAACCCGGGCTCAGAGCGCCGCGGAGACCGCGGTGGCCTCGTAGATCGCCTCTTCGAACGTGCGCGGCGCGACGCAGTCTCCGATCCGGTGCACCGCGGCGCGGCCCCCCGCGAGCACGGCCGCGAGCGCGTCGTCGGGAGCGAGCGCATCGGACAGCACCACGGTGTCGGCGGCGATCTCGCGCTGCGCTCCGTCGGCGAGAGCGATGTGCACGCGCTCGCGCTCGATCGCGACCAGCTGCGCGCCGCTGTGGCGCGCGACGCCGTGCTCGGCGAGCAGGTGGACCGCGCGCCAACGCCGCGGGGGCGCCATCTCGGGCGCGAGCACCGCCTGCGCCGCGATCAGCGACACGCTCGCGCCGAGCTCGGCGAGGCGCTCCGCGATCTCCACGCCCACGAGTCCGCCGCCGACGACGGCGACGTGCGTTCCGTTCGCGAGCGCGGTCTCGATGCCGCCGCGCAGCTGCCACGGGTCGAGCACGTGTGCGGCATCGGCTCCGGGGATGCGCGGCCGCATGCGCTGTGCGCCGACGGCCACGACCACGGCGTCCGGATCGAGCTCGGCCACGAGCGCCGCGTCCACTTCGCAGCCGAGCCGCAGCTCGATCTTCGAAGCCGACACGGCACGCAAAAGCTCGTCGAGCAGCGGCGCGTTGTTCGGCTCGGCCGACACGGCCGCGAGCGCGAGACCGCCGAGCTCGGGCTCGCGTTCGCACAGCGTCACCGCGTGTCCGCGCAGCGCGAGCAGGCGCGCCGCCTCGAGGCCGGCCGGGCCACCGCCCGCTACGAGCACGCGCCGCGGCCGCGCGGCGGGCTCGACGCGCAGCTCGGCCTCGCGGCCCGCGCGCGGGTTTACCGCGCAGCTTGCAGCGCGGCGCAGGAAGATGTTCCCGACGCAGCGATAGCTGTAGATGCAGCGGGAGACTGCGGCGTCGCCGCGCGCGAGCTTCGCGGGCAGCTCGGGATCGGCGATCAGCGCGCGGCCCCACGCCACGAAGTCCGCATCGCCGTCGGCGATCGCGCGCTCGGCGGCGTCGGGTGCGATCCGCCCGACGGCGATCACGGGCACCGCGACGCGCCGCTTGATGCCGCGCGCGAGATCGAGATAGGCCGACGGCTGATGAGGCAGCGGCGCATCGGTGAACGCGATCGCGGAGCGCGGATCGGCGTAGGCCGACACGTGCACCGCGTCGAGCCCCGCAGACGCGGCGAGCTCTGCGGTGCGCTGCGCGTCGGCCTGCGTGATTCCGTTGGCCTTGTGGAACTCGACGCCGTCGAGCCGGCACCACACCGGGAACGCGTCACCGACCCGGTCGCGCACGGCGCGAATCACGCGCAAGAGCACGCGCGCGCGGTTCTCGAGCGGCCCGCCGTACGCATCGGTGCGGTGATTCGTCGAGAGGGAGAGGAACGAGGAGATCAGGTAGCCGTGTCCCGCATGGATCTCGATACCGTCGAACCCCGCGCTGCGCGCGCGCTCGGCGGCATCGGCGAACCAGCCGCACAGCGTCGTGATGTCGTCTTCGGTCACGACGTGGAACGCGAGGCGGCTGGTCGGCTGCATGAACGGCGAGCTGACGGCCGCGATCTCCTCCGGCAGGAGCGCGTCGAAGAGATCGCCGGCCTTCTCGGGCAGCTCGGTCGGCACCCAGAGCGGCCGCCCCGCGATCACGTCCTGGAGCGAGGTCTTGCCCGCGTGCTGGAGCTGCACCGCGATCGCGGCGCCGTGTGCGTGCACGCGGTCGGTCATCGCGCGGAACGCCGGAACGAACTCATCGCGCGAGAGGCCCATGTTATTCGGGTTCGAGACGCCCGCGGGCCACGCGACCCCCGTGACGCCGACGATGATCATCCCGACGCCGCCCTTCGCGCGCTCCTCGTAGAAGCGCGTGATCCGCTCGCCGGGAGTGCCGTCCTCCGCCTCGAGGTTGGTGCCCATCGGCGTGAGACAGATCCGGTTGCGCAGCGTGAGCGAACCGATCTGCCCCGGCGACAGCAGATGCGGATACCGCGCGGCGATCGTCACGCGCGCATTCTAGCGGTCGCTCCGGGCGTCGAGAGCGCCCAGGACCGGACAGCCGAAGCTTCGGTCCGACGGTTCCATTAGGGAATCATTTTTCCGCTGCGGCGGAACATCCCTTCCGAGGGACAGGTCACCTAGTTCGATATTCAAACTAGATATCCAATAGATCCGGGTACCTAGGACGTTCGCCCGCCAGGAAAATCCCTGGCACGACAGTTGCTTAGGGATCGAACATCCTTGGGAAGGAGGAGTCTGCCTTGCTGTCTCGAATGCTCTCGCTCCCCGCGCTCGCTGTGGTGCTGCTGGTCGCGGGCTCGGCCTCGGCGATCTCGACCATCTACGACATGTCCGGGTCGACGATGACGATGACCAACCAGGCGTGCCCCGGGGTTCCCCCGTGCACCGTGGCCGTGACCGGCACGCTCACGCTCGACGACGACCTCGGCGGCAACGTCTCGCTCACGGATTTGAACCTGGCTCATGAGCCCTACCAGGTGGGGAGCCCGGTCTTCGTCAACGTGTTCATCGATCGCGACAGCATCACGCTCACCTCCCCTCCGGTCCTGGGTACCGGCACCACGCTCAACGGCAACACCGCATTCGGGTCCGCCTCGATCACGCAGGTCGGCACGACCAACTGCTCGGACGGTCTGCTCGCCACGTGTGCTCTCGCGGGTCTTCCGCCGGGCAGCAGCCCGCTCACGTCGCCGATTGTCATCGACCTCGGGAACTGGGCGTTCAATGGGCTCGGCATTCTGACCGCGAATATCACGTACACCAACAACGCGAACCCGCCTGCTACCGAGATCCTGTACCTGTACGGCACGCCGGTGCCCGAGCCCGCGACGGCGGTGCTCATGGTGATGGGCCTGGTCGGGATGGCGATCCGCCGCCGCATGGAGCGCTGAGCGAGCCGCTTCGCTTCCGACTTCCCGTAACGAGCGCGGAGACCGGACTGGTTTCCGCGCTCGCTCCGTTTCGAGGGGTCAGAGCGCGGCGAGGATCTGCTCGATCGCATCGACGGCGCCGCCCTCGGCGTTGCTGCGCACGACCCGTCGCGCTGCGGCGCGCACCTCGGGCAGCGCGTTGCCCATCGCGATCCCGAGTCCGACGCGGCCCAACAGCTCGGCATCGTTGGTGTCGTCGCCGACGGCCGCGATCTCGTCGGGTGCGATGCCCCAGGAGGTCGCGAGTCGCTCGAGTGCCCGCCATTTGCCCGCGTCGGGCGACTGGAACTCGAGGATCTGGCCCTGATAGTTCTTGTTGAGCAGCCAGTGGGTCTGGATCCGATCGCCGAAGAGCTCGTGCGCGCGGCTGCGCAGCGGCGCAAGCGACTCCGCGTCGGCCATCGTGCTCACCATGATCACGCGTTCGCGGTCCATCGTCGCGACGTCGTCCACGACCGTGACCACCCCGATCTGGTCGTCGACGTACTCGCGCTGGAACGCGTGCGCACGGTCCCGGCCCTCGGTGAAGATGTCGACGCCGTCGTGATAGCTGTCGATGTAGACGAGCGGAGGACCGTGAGATCGCACGTGGGCGATCACCTCGTCGAATACGGGCGCGGGCAGATAGGCGTGCTGGACGGTTTCGCCGCTCGCGAGGTCCTTCACGAGCGCGCCGTTGTTGACGATGATCGAGCCCGTGAGCCCGAGTGCGGTTGCATGGGGCAGGGCGGTGCGGAAGCGGCGCCCGGTGCACAGCACGATGCGCAGCTCGCCGTGCTGCGCCATGCGGCTCACGGCGCCCTGAACCGCCGGAGTGAGCTTCCCGTACGGATCGAGCAGCGTTCCGTCGAGGTCGAACGCGACGAGGCGGATCGTCATGACGTGCGCCTGGCCTCGAGCTCTTCGAGCGATCTCGGCCAGTCCTTCTTCAGCAGCTGCGACAGCGCGCGGTCTGCGAGCAGCTTGCCGCCCGTCTGACAGCGCGCGCAGTAGTTGGTCTCGTTCGCGGCGTACACGATCCGCTGCACGGGGGCACCGCAGTCGGGGCAGGGCTGCCGATAGCGGCCGTGCACCGCCATCTCGGGCCGGAACGCAGTCACCTTCTCGGGAAAGCCCTCACCGGTCTGCTCGCGCAGGCGTCCGGTCCAGAGCTCGAGGGTGTCGCGCGCGGCCGCGTGGAGACGCCGCCACTCTTCGTCCGAGAGCCGGCTCGTGAGCGTCACGGGCGAGAGCCGAGCCCGGTGCAGGATCTCGTCGGAGTAGGCGTTGCCGATCCCGGACAGGATGTGGGGATCGGTGAGCGCGCGCTTGAGCGTGCGGTTCTCGGCGGACATGCGCGCGCGGAATTCCGCGAGGGAGGAGCCCGACACCTCGAGCCCGCCCGGGTCGTGTTCCGCGAGCGCGGACTCGCCGCGCACGAGGTAGAGCGACGCGCGCTTCTGGGTGCTCGCCTCGGTGAGCACGAGCGTTCCGGTGGAGAAGTCGACCGATGCGAGCCCGGTCTTGCGGGATGGCCGCGCTCCGCGCTCGCGCCAGTGGAAGCGACCCGCGATCATGAGATGGAAGATCAGGAACAGTTCGTTTCCAGACGCGAACACGACGCGCTTGCCGAGCCGGCGCACGCCGCGCACCCGTTTCCCCTCGGCCGCAGAAATCGGCGGATCGAAGCTGCGCAAGAGCGACGGACCCACGACGCGCACGCGCTCGAGCGTCTGGCCCACGCAGCGCGCTGCGAGGCACTCGACGTAGACGGTGACGTCGGGGAGCTCGGGCATCTGCGGGAGCATGTCCCAGCCATCTGGTCTTCGCTCGGCTTCGCCAACCTGATGGCCTTCGCTCGCCTTCGGCTCGCTGCGCGAAACTTGCAGTGCGCGAAACTTGCGGCGAGCCCGCTAGCATCCACGCCGTGCGCAACGCGTTCTTCAAGGGGCATGGGCTCGGCAACGACTACCTCGTGGTCGACTCGTCGGAGCTCGACTTTCCGATCACGCCTGCGCGCGTGCGCAGCTTGTGCGATCGCCACACCGGCGTGGGTGGAGACGGACTCCTGGCGCTGGTGCCGACGCGGCGCGCCGATTTCGGCATGCGCATCTGGAATCCCGATGGCAGCGAGGCGGAGAAATCGGGCAACGGGCTGCGGATCTTCGCACGCTTTCTGCACGCCACGAAGCGCACGCGCCGCACCGCGTTCTCGGTCGAGACGAAGGGCGGCATCGCGGGGATCGAGCTCGCGCTCGACGCGCAGGGCGTCGCATCGAGTGCGACGGTGGCGATGGGGCGTGCGAGCTTCGCGCCCGCCGACCTGCCGTGCAGCCTCGATGTGCCCGAGCTCGTCGACGAGCCGATCCGGGTCGGATCGCAGTCGCTGCGCTTCACGGGAGTGTCGATCGGCAATCCGCACTGCGTGGTGTTCCGGCCCAAGGGTCGCGACGTGACGCGGCGTGAGCTCACCGAGCTCGGTCCGGCGCTCGAGACGCACCGGATCTTCCCGCGCTTCACCAATGTTCAGCTCGTGGTGCCGCGCACGCGGCACCGGCTCGCGGTGTGGATCTGGGAGCGCGGCGCGGGCATCACGCAGGCGTCCGGCTCGTCCGCATGCGCTGCAGCGGCGGCCGCGGTGCGCCGCGGCATCGCGAAGAGTCCAATCGAGGTGGAGATGCCCGGCGGCACCCTCTCCGTGGAGGTGGACCCCGCGTTCGATGTAATTCTTACCGGAGCGGTCGAAGAGGTCTGTCGCGGCCAGCTCGCCGAGCCGTGGGTCAAGGCGCTCAATGGGGGTGCGCGCCGCCGTCCGTCGCGGCGCTGATTCGTCGACCGAAGCGCGGCGCAGCACGGGGACCGTTCGATCCGCCTCGGGGTACCCTCTTCAGTCGCTGCGAATCCCCGGAATGGGGTAGGATTTGCTCGAGCCGCGCCCCGTCTTTTCAATGAAAAAGCCCCCCCCGACTGTCTTGCGCTCCGCACCTCGCGCCGAGACCGGCGTCGAGGGGCTCGACCACGTGCTAGGCGGTGGGCTCACGCCGGGCCAGCTCTACGTGCTCGAAGGCCTGCCCGGAACGGGCAAAACCACCCTCGCGCTGCAGTTCCTGCTCGAAGGAGTGCGGCGCGGAGAGTCGGTTCTGCACGTGACCCTCTCGGAGACCACCCCGGAGCTGTACTCGATCGCTGCCTCGCACGGCTGGTCGCTCGAAGGGATCCAGATCCACCAGGTGCTGGCGGACACCAAGCTCCTCGACGCAGACGAAAACACGGTATTCCATCCATCCGAGGTCGAGCTGAGCGAAGCGATCCGGCCGATCCTCGCGCAGGTCGAGCGGCAGAAGCCAGCGCGCGTAGTGCTCGACTCTCTGTCGGAGATCCGCCTGCTGGCCGGCTCCGCGCTGCGCTTCCGGCGGCAGTTGCTCTCGCTCAAGCAGTACTTCACGGGCCGCGACTGCACCGTGCTCGTGCTGGACGACCGGACCTCCGGCGACCCGGACTTCCAGGTGCAGAGCATCGCCCACGGCGTGATCCAGCTCGATCAGCAGAACCCGGAATTCGGAGCAGAACGACGCCGCATGCTCGTGTGCAAGTTCCGCGGCGTGCAGTTTCGCGGTGGCTTTCACGACTTCCAGCTCCGTCGCGGCGGGATCAGGATCTTCCCGCGACTCGTCGCCGCCGAACACCGCCAGGTGCTGCCGGCCGGAAAGCTCGAGAGCGGGGTTCCCGAGCTCGACAAGCTGCTCGGTGGTGGAGTCGATCAGGGCATGAGCACGCTCTTCGTCGGCGCTGCGGGAACCGGCAAGTCGTCGTTGGTGGCGCAGTTCGTCGTGGCAGGGGCCGCTCGCGGCGAGACCAGCGTGATGTTCCTCTTCGACGAGAGCGTCGCCACGCTGCTCGGGCGCTGCGACGGTCTCAACATTCCGCTGCGGCGCCACGTCGAATCGGGTCTCGTGAAGGTACGACCGATCGATCCTGCCGAGCTCTCGCCCGGCGAATTCAGCCAGGCCATCCGCACTGCCGTCGAGGTCGATAAAGCCGCGATCGTCGTGCTGGACAGCCTGAACGGGTTTCTCAACGCGATGCCCGGAGAGCGCTTCCTGACCCTCCAGCTGCACGAGATTCTCTCCTACCTGGGTCAGCAGGGTGTCGCCACGCTGTTGGTCGCGGCGCAGCAGGGCTTGATCGGCCAGCAGATGAACACCCCGATCGATGCCACCTTCCTGGCCGACGCCGTGGTGTTGATGCGCTACTTCGAGATGCACGGGGAGATCCGCCAGGCGATCTCGGTGGTCAAGCGCCGCGGCGGAGAACACGAGCGCACGATCCGCGAGTTTCGGCTCAAGGCCGGAGGCATTCAACTCGGCGAGCCCTTGCGCCAGTTGCGCGGCGTGCTTACTGGAGTTCCGATCTTCGAGGGATCGGGCGATCCATTTCTGTCGACGAAATCGACATGAGTGACACCGGTGGATTCGAAACGCGAGTTGTGGTGCTCGCCCCGACCGGTAGGGACGGGGAGCTGATTCGATCCGTCCTGGGCAAGGCCGAAATCGCGTCGGAGACCTGCGCCGACGTGGCTTCACTGTGCCGCGCGATCGCCTCGGGTGCGGGTGCGGTGCTCCTGGCCGAGGAGGTGATCACCGGCGGCATGCCCGATTCGCTGATGGCGTGCTTCGCCGAACAGCCACCGTGGTCCGACCTGCCGATCCTCGTTCTCACCGAGCAAGGCGCCAGTTCCCCTGCGGCGCACCGGGCGATGGCTGATCTCGGGAACGTGACGTTGCTCGAGCGCCCGATCCGCGTGGCGGCGCTCGTGAGCAACGTGCGCTTCGCGTTGCGCGCGCGGCAGCGGCAATACCAGATCCGATCCCACCTCAGTGCCGTGGAGGAGGCTGCCAAGACGAGTGCGCGCCTCGCGGCCATCGTCGAGTCGTCGGATGACGCGATCGTGAGCAAGACACTCGACGGCGTGATCACCTCGTGGAACTCCGGCGCGGAGCGGCTCTTCGAGTACTCGGCGGAGGAGGCGATCGGCCAACCGATCCTGCTGATCATTCCGCCGGACAAGGCCGAAGAGGAGCAGTGGATCCTCCGCCGGCTGCGGCAGAACATTCCCGTCCAAAACTACGAAACCGAGCGCCTCGCCAAGTCCGGCCGCCGGGTCGACGTCTCGGTGAGCGTCTCGCCGCTACGCGACGCGAGTGGCCGCGTCGTGGGGGCTTCGAAAGTCGCGCGCGACATCGGCGCCCGCAAGCGCGCCGATGCCGCGCTCAAGGAGGCGGACCGGCGCAAGGACGAGTTCCTCGCCACGCTCGCGCACGAGCTGCGCAATCCGCTCGCGCCGATCCGGACGTCGCTGCACATCCTGGAGCTCGCGAAGTCCAACGGCGCCATCGACCCTGCGCTCGCCCCGACGCTCGAGATCATGGACCGGCAGGTCGATCACATCGTGCGGCTGGTCGACGACCTCCTGGAAGTCTCGCGCATCACCCGCGGCAAGATCGAGTTCCGACCCGAGACCGTCGAGCTCGACTCGGTGATCGAGAGCGCCGTCGAGACGAGCCGTCCGCTGATCGACGCGGCCCGCCACGAGCTGATCGTCGAGATTCCGCGCAAGAACCTGACTCTGGAAGCGGATCCGGTTCGCCTGAGCCAGGTATTCGCCAATCTGCTGAACAACGCGGCCAAGTACACCGAGGAAGGTGGAACGATCTGGCTGACGGTGAGCGAAGAGAACTCCCACGTGCGGGTCGCCGTTCGCGATACGGGCGTCGGGATCGACGCCGAGATGCTCCCGCGCATCTTCGAGATGTTCTCGCAGGCCGATAACCGGCCGGAAGGACGCGCTCCGGAGGGTCTGGGCATCGGGCTGTGGCTCGTGCAGAATCTCGTGGCGATGCACGGCGGCAGCGTCGGCGCGCGGAGCGGCGGAATCGGAATGGGCAGTGAGTTCGTCGTGCAGCTCCCGCGCGTGGCAGAGGCGCGAGCCTCCGCAGCCGAGCCACCCCGAGCGCGCTTCGTCGACGAGTCACTGTCCTGGTTGTCGGTGCTCGTCGTCGACGACAATCACGACGCTGCCGACAGCCTCGGCGCACTGCTGCGATCGCTCGGCGCGAAAGTCCGGATTGCCTACGACGGTCCTTCCGCGCTGAAGCTCGTCGCGGAGGATCTGCCCGGCGTCGCGCTGCTCGACATCGGGATGCCGGGCATGGACGGCTACGAGGTCGCGCGACGGATTCGGGAAGAGCCCCAGTATCGGGACGTCACGCTGATCGCGCTCACGGGGTGGGGTCAGGAAAAGGATCGCCTGCGCGCGGAGCAGGCCGGGTTGGACCACCACATCGGCAAGCCCGCCAAGGTGGCCGAGCTCCAGGAGCTGATGCTCTCGATCCGCCGCGATCGGGCCGCGACCGAATGAACTAGCGCGCGCCAGCGCAGCGTCGAACCCAGATCACTCGCCCGACATCTCGCGCACGAGCGTCTTCTTGAGCAGATCGAGCTCGGCGCCCTGGATCGGCTCGACGGCGCGGCGCAGCATCGCGAGCGCGGCCATGCCGGAGACGACCGAGATCGAGAACGCCTGCAGCGCGACCATCCTGCGCCGCGGCAGCTCCACGTCGGCGAAGATCTTCGACCAGACGCGATTCCACGCGCCCAGCATCTCGGTCTGCCAGACCGGGACGCCGTTCGTCTCGCTCGTGTGGTTGAGCAGAATCTCGAACGTGGAGCGATAGGCGGGGCTGCCGAAGTGCTCCCAGGCGATGTCGACGAATGCCGAGACGCGCTCGGCGAGCGACGCGCCCTCGGTAGGCACGGCCGCGAGGCGCTCCGCGAAGCGGTCGAACGATTCCTCCAACACCGCGGTGAGGATTCCCTCCTTGCCGCCGAAGTGGTGTTGTACGGCGCCCCAGGTGACGCCCGCGCGCCGCGTGATCTCGTTGGCGGTCGTCTTCTGGAAGCCGATCTCGGCGATGCTCTCGACCACCGCACGCACGATCCGCTCGCGCGTGGCGGCGGTGCGCTCGGCCTGGGTGCGGCGGATGGATCGGGCTTGGGACACGCGACGGCAGGCTAGCGCATTTCCATTGCGCGCACAATGTAAATGAGATAGCGTCCCGAAACGCGCAGAGAGTGATCCATGCCGCCGGCGGACGTCGAGTACAACCCCTACGCCTATCAGATCCACGAGGATCCGTACCCGACCTATGCCGCGCTGCGCGAGGCTGCGCCCGTCTACCGCAACGACGCGCTCGACTTCTGGGCGCTGTCGCGTCACGCCGATGTCCTCGCGGCGTTTCGGGACACCGGGCGCTTCTCGAACGACCACGGGGTATCGCTCGATCCGGAGTCGTGGGGCGAGTACGCGTCGGCGGGCACATCGTTTCTCGCGTTCGATCCGCCGCGCCACACGCGCGTGCGCGGGCTGGTCTCGAAGGGCTTCACGCCGCGCCGCATCGCCGCGCTCGAAAAGAGCATCCGCGACATGTCGGTCGCCTATCTCGATCCGCTCGTCGGCGCGGGCCGCTTCGACTTCATCGACGAGCTCGCGGGCAAGGTACCGATGGACGTGATCAGCGAGATGCTCGGCGTGCCGCGCGCCGACCGCGCCGAGCTGCGCCGCCGCGCGGATCTGCTCGTGCACCGCGAAGAGGGCCACATGGGCGTGCCGCCCGAGGGCGTCGAGGCGTTCGGGTGGATCCGCAGCTATTTCCGCGCGCTGCTCGCCGAGCGCCGCGCGCGGCCGGGTGACGACCTGCTCTCGGTGTTGCTCGAGGTCGAGTCGGACGGCGAGCGGCTCGACGAGGGGGAGATCCTCTCGTTCGCGAATCTGATGATCGTGGCCGGTAACGAGACCACCACGAAGATGCTCGCGAACGCGATCTACTGGCTGTGGCGGAACCCCGAGCAACGCGCGCTCGTGCGCGAGGCGCCCGGGCAGCGGATTCCGGGCTGGGTCGAGGAGACGCTGCGCTTCGACAACTCCACGCAGATGCTCGCGCGCCGCGTCGCGGCCGACATCGAGCTGCACGGAGTCCGGCTGCGCGCGGGCGACCGCGCGCTGCTGCTCGTGGGCTCGGCGAATCGCGACGAGCGCGTGTTCGAGCGCGCGGACGAGTACGACATCCTGCGCGACACGACCCAGAGCGTGGCGTTCGGTCGCGGCGTGCACTTCTGTCTGGGCGCGGCGCTCGCGCGCCTCGAGGGCCGCGTGGTGCTCGAGGAGTGGTGGCGGCGCTTCCCCGACTACGAGATCGAGCCCGCGGGTGCGGTGCGCGTGCATTCGATCAACGTGCGCGGCTTTGCCGCGCTGCCCGTGAAGGTCTGACCCCATGAGCGAAGCCTCTCCGCTGATCGGAACTCACGAATCGACGCACGTCGCCGCGAGCGCTCACGGCGGCAAGGCTCCGCCGCGGCTGTCGGGTGGTCTGCCGCTGCTCGGACACCTGCTCGAGCTGCGCCGGGCCCCGATCGAGCTGTTCTGGCGCGTGCGCCGCGAGTGCGGCGAGATCGGCGAGATGAACTGGGCCGGAAATCGCGTCGTGCTGCTCTCGGGCGAAGCAGCCCAGGAGGCGTTCTTCCGCGCCGAGGAGGAGCAGCTCGACCAGGCCGCGGCGTATCCGTTCATGACGCCGATCTTCGGACAGGGCGTGGTGTTCGACGGCACGCCCGAGCAGCGCCGCCAGGCGATGCGCAACCAGTCGCTGCGCGACAAGATGATGCGCGGACACGCCGAGACGATCGCGGCCGAGACGCGCCGCATGATGGAGGGCCTCGGCGACGAGGGCGAGATCGATCTGCTCGATTTCTTCTCCGAGCTCACGCTCTACACGTCGAGCGCGTGTCTGATCGGGCGCGAGTTCCGCGAGGAGCTCTCGTCCGAGTACTACCGCGTGTTCTACGAGCTCGAGAAGGGCACCGACGCGATCGCGTACGTCAACTCGCACCTGCCGCTGCCCGTGTTCCGGATCCGCGACCGCGCGCGCAGGCGGCTCGTCGAGCTGCTCACGGAAGTGTTCGAGCGCCGCGCCAAACGCGAGGGAGCACAGCGCGAGCTGTTCGACGTGTTGCTCTCCATCCGCGATGCCGAAGGCCGTCCGCGCTACACGATCGACCAGGTCACCGGGATGTTCATCTCGATGATGTTCGCGGGGCACCACACCACCTCGGGCACGGCCGCGTGGACGCTGATCGAGCTGCTGCGCAATCCGGGGGCGATGGAGAAGGTGCGCGCGGAGGTCGACGGGCTCTACGCCGACGGCCGCGAGGTGAGCTACCAGGCGCTGCGCGAGATCCCCGATCTCGAGGCCGGCATCAAGGAGTCGCTGCGGCTGCACCCGCCGCTGATCATCCTGATGCGCAAGGTCACCCACGACTTCCACTACAACGGCTTCACGGTGCCGGCGGGCAAGCTCGTGGCGGTGTCCCCCGCGGTCTCGAACCGCATGCCCGAGTGCTTTCCGGATCCGGACCGCTTCGATCCCGCGCGCTACGACGTGGGCCGCGAAGAGGACCGCCGCGTGATGGCGTGGATCCCGTTCGGCGCGGGGCGCCACCGCTGCGTGGGCGCCGCGTTCGCGATGATGCAGCTCAAGGCGATCTTCTCCGATCTGCTCTTGCGCTACGAGTTCGAGCTCTCGCAGCCGCCTGAGAGCTACTGCAACGATCACTCGAAGATGGTCGTGCAGCTGCGCCAGCCCTGCCGTGCGCGCTATCGACGCAGAATCGCGTAGGGCGGGAGGAGCCGAAGGCGGATCCCGCCGTTCCCGGACTGTTAGCACTCAGGAGGAAAAAGATGCCCGCATTTCCGCGTCAAGAGCTCGAGGAGATGATCCGCCGCTGGGTGGCGGCGAACGACGAGGCCGGCCGCACCGGCGACTGGTCGCAGATGTCGCGCTTCTACACCGAGGACGCGATCTACACCTGGAACAACGGCCAGAACTGGGAATTCGTCGCGCGCGGCCGCAAACAGATCCACGAGTGGGCGTTCGGCACCGAGATGGCCGGCCTCGAGCACTGGGTCTATCCCTACGTGCGCACGATGATCGACGACCAGAAGGGCGAGATCCTCGGTGTCTGGCGCCAGATCGCACCCGACAAGGACGCGGAGGGCAAGCCCTACGAGATCGCGGGCACGGGCGGCTCGTGGTTCCGCTATGCGGGCAACTTCCAGTGGGACTGGCAGCGAGACTTCTTCGACCACATCAACGCGGGCACGGTGTTTGGCGCGATGATGAAGAACAACCAGCTCAAGCCGAAGATGGTCGAGCGGCTCCAGAAGGGCTCGAAGATGCCCGGCTGGACCCGGCGCTCCGACTTCGACTGGTACGAGACGATCGCGAACCGGGAGGCCTGACATGGGCAACGATCGCCGCGAGCGCGGCGCCGAGATGATGAAGAAGGTCTATGCGGGCGACGTGATCGTGCCGCCCGAGGGCGCGGTCCCGTTCGCCGACATCATGCTCGAGCAGGTGTTCGCCGAGGTGTGGACGCGCCCCGTGCTCCCGGTGCGCGACCGGCGACTGCTCATCATGGGCGTGATCGCGTGCATGGGCGAGTCGATGACCTGGGGCATCCAGGCCAAGGCGGCGCTCAAGAATGGCGAGCTCACGCCCGAGCAGCTGCGCGAGTGTCTGATCCAGCTCGCGCAGTACGCGGGCTACCCGCGCGCGGCGGGTCTCATGGCCGTCACCGAGAAGACGATCGCGGAGTTCAAGAAGGGCGAGTAGCGCGCGTCTCGACTATCGTCCTGCGCGTGAGGAGCGCCGGGCGGCTGCTAGTCGCGTGCCTTCTGGTCTCGGGCTGCGCCGTGGGCGAGGTGGCGAATCGTCGCACGCTCAACGAGCTCGATCACCACCTGACACCCTCTACCGCGACGGGGCGTTGGGCGGCTGCGCCGGTGGCGTTCCCCACCGCACTCGTGAGTCTCGCGGCGGACGCGTTCGTCGTGCACCCGAGCACGGTGTTCGACGACGCGTGGCGCGACACCCGAGATTGGCTCTGGACGCCGGATCCGTCCGAGTCGCGGTTTCGCCGTGCCGTCTTGTTCCCGGTGACCTTGCTGGCGACTCCCTTCGTGTATGTCGGCGACTGGCTGGCGCGCGCGGCGTTCGCGCTCGGCCCGAACGACTCGTGATCGTACGGGCGGTCTCGCGGGCTCTGCCGTTCGCCCTCGTTGCATGGGTGTGCGGCTGCGCCTGGACCAACCGCGACAACCGGCCGGTGTGGAACGCCTTCGAGGAACACCTCGTGCCGGAGGGCGACGCGGCCTTCTATGCCTCGTTGCCGCTGACGGTGCCCGCCGGCTTCGGTGCCATCGTTACCGACACCTTCGTGGTGCACCCGGTGCAGGTGATGGACGACGCCTGGTGCGATGCGGCAGACCTGTGGGACGACCTCGACTGGCAGACGCAGTACTACACAGAGCTGGCGATTCTGCCGTTTCGCGGGGTGGCGACGCCGCTCGTGCTGGGAGGCTCGTTCCTCGCGCGCAGCGCCTTCGACATCGCGCCGTACGGCCGCAATGCGAGTGCGCGAGAGTTGCCGAAGCGGGCAGCACCCGCGGAGCCGTCTCTCGAGGAGAGGCAACTGGAAGCCCGCGCGCTGCTCGTCCGGGTGAGCGCGCGCGAAGATCATCGGCTGTTGATCAACACGTTGCGGCAACTGGAATGGCCTCCCTGGAGCCCGTCGCTGGATCAGGCCTGGGAGCAGGCGATCACTCGGGGCAGCGCCGAGATGAGGCGTGAGCTGTTCGACATCGCGCGACGACACGAGCTCCCGCCGTGGCGCGCCGACCCGGTGCGCGGGCTGCGCGATTCGAGCGCGGTCGTGCGCTACCAGGAGCTGCGGGAGCTCCCGGCGGAAGTAACAGTGCCCCCCGATCTCTCCGCAGCGTTGCTGCGCGATCCGGAGGAGGCCGTGCGCGATCGCGCGCGCACGCGCTGGCCCGAGAACTGAGCTGCGGCGCGATCGCCGGCTACCGCCACGCGAACACGGGCTGCTCGTAGTGCGCGACGCGCGTCGCGTCGCCGCGCATCGCGACCTCGCGCAGCTGGAACAGGATCGCCGCGGTCGGCGCGTGGATGTGCGTGCCGAGCAGCGGGATCGAGATCACGGGCCGGTCGCTCTCGGGGATCTGGCGCAGACGCGGGACGTCGGGCCGCTCGAGCTCGGCGAGCGGAACGCGGTAGGCGATCGCCACCTCGTCGGGATTCGGCGCGAGCGCGGCGTCGGCGCCTGCCCACACCACGACCGGCGTGATGCAGTAGCCCGAGCGCGTCGGATAGTCGTCGAGCAGACCGAGCACCGCCTCGGGGTCGAGCGCGAGTCCGACCTCCTCGCGCAGCTCGCGCAGCGCCGCGACGGCGGGCGTCTCGCCGGGGTCGATCCGACCGCCCGGCAGCGCCCACTGCCCCTGGTGCGCCTTGAGCTTCGCGGCGCGGCGCGTGAGCACGAAGCTCGGGGCGCCCTCGTCGCCCGGCAAGAGCGCGAGCGCGACCGCCGCCGCGCGCAGGCCATCGCGCGCGTGGGTGTGGCGCTCGAAGCGCGCGAGATGGGTGCGCACGCGATCTCGTAGCAGGGGGTCGTAGGAGTGCACGCGGCGCAGGATAGCTTCCGTTAGAGAAGGGGAGTGGCGGCTGAACGCGCGTGCCGCAAGACTCGCTTCCCGTGCTCGAAGACGTCACCCGCCGACGGCTCGCGTTCCCCGAACGCGGCGTGGAGATCGCGCTGCTCGACTGGGGCGGATCCGGTCCGCTCGCGCTGCTCCACCACGCGAACGGTTTCTGCGCGGCGACGCTCGATCTCGTCGCGCGGCCGTTGCGCTCGCACTTCCGCGTGATCGGCATGGACGCGCGCGGCCACGGCGACTCGTCGCGCCCCGTCGGCGAGAGCGCCTACGCGTGGCGCGAGTTCGGCGCCGACCTCGCCGCGGTGGCGCGCGTGCTCGCCGCGGAAGACGGCGGCCGCA
Source organism: uncultured delta proteobacterium (assembly GCA_963832165.1). GTDB lineage: Bacteria > Myxococcota_A > UBA9160 > UBA9160 > SMWR01 > JAHEJV01. The sequence goes on from CAWHTE010000001.1 coordinate 764,974, forward strand.
TTGCTCTCGGGCTCGGCCACTCGTTCGGCGGCACGTCGATGCTGCTCGCGGCCGCCGAAGAGCCCGCGCTGTTCGAGCGGCTCGTGCTGATCGACCCGGTACTGCACGCGCCGCAGGCAGCGAAGAGCTGGGACCCGGAGCGACTCGCGCGCGCGGGCTCGCTCGTCGAGCGTGCGTCGCGCCGGCGTTCGGTATTCCCCGACCGCGCCGCGGCGCGCGAGAACTGGCGCGACAAGGAGCTCTTCGCGGACTGGGACCCGCGCGCATTCGATCTCTACCTCGCGGAGGGGATGGCCGACCGCCCCGACGGCCAGGTCGAGCTCAAGTGCTCGCCCGAGACTGAATCGGCGGTGTACGCCGCGGGTCCGACCACCGACGTGTGGGAGCGCATCGAGAAGATCGCGGTGCCGACGCTCATGATCTGGGCGGAGCACGGAGACTTCCCGCGCAGTGTGTTCGCCAGCTATGCGGCGCGCATGGAGAACGCGCAGATCCAGGAGATCGACGCGGGCCATCTCGTACCGATGGAGCGCCCAGAGATCGTCGTCGACGCGATCCTTGCGTTCACGGGGCGTCAGACTTCGACGGGGTAGCCGCGCTCGGTCCAGCCGGTCCAGCCCTCCGCCATCGAGACCACGTTCGTGAAGCCCATCTGCACGAGCGTCGAGGTCGCGAGCGCGCTGCGATGTCCGCCGCCGCAGTAGAGCACCATCTTTCGCGCGCGATCCTCGAACCACGGGTCGCGCTTGTAGTGCTCGAGGTCGGCGCGCACCTCGAGGAAGCCGCGCGGCGAGCTGCGCGCGCCGGGCAGGTGGCCCGCCGCGAACTCGTCGGGCTCGCGCACGTCGACGAAGTGCCAGCCCTCGCGCCCGGGCGCCCGGAGCCGGCGCAGCGCCTCCTCGGGCGCGATCACCTCGATGTGGCTCAGCGCCTCGCCGACGAAGTCGGCCAGCGCACGCGGGGGCTTCGCATCCGTCACGTTCGGAAGCTTACCCGTCGCAAAGCGCTCCGACTCGGAGGTAGGATGGCGCCCGGAGGCCCGAAACCGTGATCCAGATCGGCGACTCCGCGGAGGCGAGCATCACCGTAGAGCACAGCGACACCGCCGCGGTGATCGCGATCGCGCCGGAGGACTCGTTCCCGGCGGTGTTCTCGACGTCGCGCATGATCGCGCTCATGGAGCTCGCTGCGGCGCGCGCGCTGCGGCCGATGCTCCAGCCCGAGCAGCTCTCGGTGGGTGTGTCGCTCGCGGTGGAGCACCGCGCGGCGACGCCTGTCGGCGGCCATGTGCGCGCTGTGGCCACCTATCTGCGGCCCGAGGGAAAGCTCTTCCGCTTCAAGGTGGAGGCGTTCGACGACGCGGGCCCGATCGGCGACGGCGAGCACGTGCGCGCGATCGTCGCGACCGAGCGCCTGATGGCGGGCGCGGCGAAGCGAAAGCCCTGATTCGGAATCCATAGGAGAATCCCATGGCATTGTCTGCGGCGCACCAGCGCTTCCTGATCATCGAGCAAGGCGCGGTTCCCACCGTGTTCAACTTCGCGCTCAACGGCGCGATCGCGTGGGCGCTCTTCCGGTCGGCGGCCGATGTGCCGCTCTGGGGCGAGTCGAGCCTCGGCGTCGATCTGATCGCGACGGGCTTTCTGCTGCCGTTCCTGACCTGCCTGATCGTGTCCGCGATCGTCGCGCGACACGTGCGCGATGGAAAGGTTCCGCCGCTGCGCGGGGACCAGCTGCCGAACACGCGCTGGTTCGAGCGCACGACCCTGCAGCGCGGGCTCGCGCTCGGCGCCGCCGGAGTCGTGTTCGCGGCGCTGCCGCTGGTCTGGGCGCTTCACCTCGCGCAGGCGCAGCCGCTCGCGGTGTACTCGTTCGTCACCTTCAAGGCAGTGTGGGCGGCGATGCTCGCACTGCTCGTGACGCCCGTGATCGGCTGGTGGGCCCTCGCGAACGCTTCGCGCGCGTCGGCCTGATCCGCCCTACGAGTCGGCCTTGTCCTTGGCCCGCTGATACGCGTCGCGCGCCATCATGCGCTCGAGATAGGGCACGAGGTGTTTCGTGTTCGCGAGGTGGTTGCGGCCGCTCGCGAACTCGAGCGCATACGCGAGCATCACGTCGGCGGCGCTGAACGAGTCGCCCGCCGCGAATGCGCGCCCCTCCATGTCGGAATCGATCCACTGGAGATAGCGCGAGAGCTCCTGGGTGAGCATCGGGCCGAGCGGGCCCGGGTCGACTCCGGGCACGATGCCCGACGTGAGCAGCAGATCCATCGTGAGCCAGGGCATCAGCGAGCCCTCGGCAAAATGGAGCCAGAACACGTACCGCGCCCAGGCCGGGTCGCTGTGGCTCGGAGCGAGGCGGCCGCGGCCGTGCCGTGTCACGAGGTAGTCGACGATCGCTCCCGACTCCGCGATCACGAGCTCGCCGTCGCGCATGATGGGGGACTTCCCGAGCTCGTGGATCTCGCGCATCTCGGGCGGAGCGCGGAACGTCGGATCGCGGTCGTAGCTGATGACCTGGTACTCGACGCCGAGCTCCTCGAGCAGCCAGATGATCCGTTCGGAGCGCGAGTTCCGCAGGTGATAGACCGTGAGCAAGAACAGCCTCCGGAGGAGCGGCCGGATTCTACCCGTCCAAGAGGATCACGCTGCGCCCAATCGTCTCGCGCCGGATCACTGCGTCGAAAGCAGTGGGCAGATCTGCAAAGGGGGCGCGCTGGCCGATCACGGGCCGGATCGCGCCGCGCCGCAAGAGCCCTAACACCTGTTCGTGGATGCGCGCGCCGTCCTCGTGCGAGGGGAAGTTCCAGCCGCTCTGGCGGCGGACCGCGAGCGGGTCGTCCAGGTACGTCCAGCACACGCCGACGAGCGCGAAGTTGCCAAACAAGAGCGGGCGCGGTGTAAAGGTTGCTTCGTCCTCGGCTTCGATCCCGGAGGCGAAGCCCAGCGAGAGCAGCCGGCCGCCGAACGCCATGCAGCGGAACGATTGGATCGTCACGTCGCCGCCGACCGAGTCGAACACGACGTCGACGCCGCGGCCGTCCGTCGCCTCGTTCACGAGGTCGGCGAAGGAGTCCTTGCGGTAGTTGATCGCGACGTCCGCCCCGAGCTCGCGGCACAGCGCGAGCTTCTCGTCGTTGCCCGCGGTCGCGAACACACGCGCGCCCGCCTGCCGCGCGAGCTGCACGGCGGCCGATCCGATCCCGCCTGCTGCCGCGTGGATCAGCACGCTCTCGCCGCGCGCGAGCCGGCCGCGGTCGAAGAGCGAGAACCAGGAGAGATGGAACGGGAAGAAGATCGCCGCGGCCTCCGCGTCCGGGATGTCCTGGGGCATTTCGAACGCACACGCCGCGGGGCAGATCGCCTGCTCCGCATAGCCGCCGAATCCGCCGCCCGGGATCGCGCACACGCGCTTGCCCAGCCAGTCTTCGGCGCCCGCGCCCGCGGCGTCCACGCGCCCGAGCACCTCCATGCCCGGGATATAGGGCAGTGGAGGCCGGATCGTTAGGTAGCGGCCGAGGATGCCGTCGAGGTCGTTGTAGTTGAGGGTGATCGCCGACACCTGCACGCGGATTTCGCGCGCGCCCGGCTCCGGCGCCGGGACTTCTTCGAGGCGCAGCACGTCGCGCGGAGCGCCGTACTCGTGTAGCCGCCAGACCTTCATCGCTCGTCCTCCTTCCGCTCGCCAAGCTGCTTTATAACCGGTACGTTCCTGCACGGCGACACAGGTCGGCGTCCCCCCCTTTGACTTCCCCTGCGATCGAAAACGATCGACGAGAAGGAGACTGGGATGACGAAGTACGCAGCCGAGGCGCTCGGAACGTTCTGGCTCGTGCTCGGAGGATGCGGCAGCGCCGTGCTGGCGGCCGCGTTCGGAAACGTCGGCATCGGTCTGCTCGGCGTTTCACTCGCGTTCGGACTCACCGTGCTCACGATGGCGTACGCGATCGGACACATCTCGGGCTGCCACCTGAATCCCGCCGTGTCGGTGGGACTCTGGGCCGGCGGACGCTTCTCGGCCGCAGAGCTCCTGCCCTACATCGGGGCGCAGGTCGCGGGTGCGGTCGCCGCAGGCGCCGTGCTGTTCCTGATCGCGAGCGGCCGCGAGGGGTTCGACGTCGTGGCGAGCGGCTTTGCCGCGAACGGGTTCGGCGAGCACTCGCCCGGAGGTTATTCGCTCGCGGCGGCGTTCGTGTGCGAAGTCGTGATGACGATGATGTTCCTGGTCGTGATCCTGGGCGCGACCGATCCGCGCGCGCCGCAGGGGCTCGCGCCGATCGCGATCGGCCTCTGCCTCACGCTGATCCACCTGATCAGCATCCCCGTGACGAACACGTCGGTGAATCCCGCGCGCAGCACGGGAGTGGCGCTGTTCGTGGGCGGCTGGGCGATCGGGCAGCTCTGGCTGTTCTGGATCGCGCCGATCGCGGGTGCCGTGCTCGGTGCCGTCACCTATCGCTTCGTCGGCAGCGCGGGGAAGTGACCGACGCGCAGAGGGAGCGCGCCGAACAGACCTGGGAGCTCGTGGTGCACGACGCGCCATCGCGCGACGTGATCGCGGCGCTGCGCCGCGTGCTGCGCGTGAAGAAGAGCGAGATCCACCGCGTGTCGAGCGCACTGCCGGGCGTGGTCCGGCGCGGTGCGCGCGTCGATCTCGCCGGGTACGAGGCGCAGCTGCGCGAGGCCGGCGTGCACTGCGAGCTGCGCCGACGCGAGGTCTGATAGGATCCGAGCGCGATGGCCGAGTCGGTTCTCAGCGGGCGCTGCATGTGCGGCGACGTGCGCTTCGAGGTGCACGGAAAGCCCGGGCCCGTGGCCTACTGCCACTGCAAGCGGTGCCAGCGCGCCAACGGCAGCGCGTTCGCCGCGAACGCGCCCGTGCGCGCGCGCTACCTGAAGTGGCTCTCGGGGCGCGATGGGATTCGCGAGTACGAGTCCTCGCCGGGAAAGTTCCGAGCGTTCTGCTCGCGCTGCGGATCGCCGATCTACAGCCGAATGGCGAGCGACCCGGAGACGTTCCGGATCCGGCTCGGCGTGGTCGACGGAGATCCGGGGCGCCGCGCGTTCGCGCACTTCTGGGTGTCCGAGAAGGCGCCCTGGCACGAGATCACCGACGATCTTCCGCAGTATCCCGAGGGCACGATTCCCGACACCTGACGTGTGCGCGGCTGGTCACAGCAGCGCGAGCTGCTCGCCGCCCGGACGCCGGAACGCCGCCGTCGAGAGCTCGACCGGGTTCTCGTTCACGCCCGCGCGCCGGCACGCGAGCTCGAACAGATCCGCGATCTGATCGGCGAACACGCCCTCGCCGCGCTGGCGAGTGAAGAAACGCGAGTCGTAGCGGCGGCCGCCGCGCATCGACCGGATCCGGCTCATCACCTTCGCCGCGCGGTCGGGGAAGTGGCGCGCGAGCCAGGCCTCGAACAGGTCCGCGACGCCGTGCGGCAGGCGCAGCACGATCGGCCGCACCGTGCGCGCGCCCGCGCGCGCGGCTGCGGCGACGAGCGCGGGGATCTCGCTGTCGGTGAGGCCGGGCACGATCGGCGCCACCATCACGCCGACCGGAATGCCCGCGTTCGCGAGCGCCTCGACCGCGCGCAGGCGCTCGTGCGGCGGCGACGCGCGCGGCTCCATCGCGCGGCGCACCGCGTCGTCGAGGCTCGTGATCGAGACGTTCACGGCCGCCGCGCCGTGCTCGGCGAGCTCGCGCAACAGATCGATGTCGCGCGTCACGAGCCCGCTCTTGGTGATGATCGCGACCGGGTTGCGGTACTTCGCGAGCACCGTGAGGCAGCCACGCGTGATCCGCAGCCGGCGCTCGACGGGCTGGTACGGATCCGTCACGCCCGCGATCGCAATCACCTCGGGCTCCCAATTCGGCGAGCGCAGCGCCTTCTCGAGCAGCGCGGGCGCATCTTCCTTCACGAGGATGTGGGTCTCGAAGTCGAGCCCGGCGGAGAGGCCGAGATACTCGTGCGTGGGGCGCGCATAACAGTTGTGCGTGGCGAGTCCCGCCGCGTAGAACGTCCGCGTCGAGGTCTGGATGTCCACCACGTCGCGCACGGGGCCGGGCTCGATCGCCTCGATCGGCTCGGGGTCGAGCGTGGGCATGATTCCAAAGATCGCGTTGCGTTGCGGGCGATGGTCAAGTTGCGACATCGACGCCAAAAGTCCGTAGATAGCCTCGAAGACGTTCGAGCGGCTCCATGTCGACGAGCGCTACCCGCCAATAGGCAACGGGGAACCCCCTTCCGCTTCGCCAACCCGGTTGGTAGCGAAACGTCCCGTCCCCAAGCGTCATTCCAGCGACGTACCCGATGCGGTAATCGTCGTCGACGTACTCATGCCCGACGACTGGCATGTAACGCAGAGTCTCCGGGAGCGAGCTGATCCGTACGCGACCAACGAAAATCTCGATCCTGAAGCCAGCGGTGCTCGCCTGTTGTCACCACCTCTGTGTTGCGCGTGGTGAGCCGTCTCGTGGCTTTCCGTGACCACCAGATGCCTTCGACACGCGCGCGACGAAGCTTCCTGCGCGATGACCGTGGGGCGCGGGAACTCGTCGAAGGCAATCGAGTTCGTCTCCGATTCGAAGTTCTCCGATCGGTCGCCAGACCATGTCCGCGCCGAGCACTGGCGTGTCAGGTGATGTACAGTAGAACAGCCGTGCTCGCATCCGCGATACGGATTGATGCTCACGTCGAAGCCGATGTCGGGGCTCTCGTTGCGCGCGAGCAGCGTGCGTGACGGGTCGCGGTAGTAGCGCGTGCGCAGCGGGTTGGTGCGCGCGCCGTCGACGTCGTCGGGTGCATCGTCGACGAAGTCGGGGTCTTCGGCGTACGCGAGCCGCTCGAAGCGGTTCGCGGGGCTCTCGGCGCTGCCGCGCGCGACCAGGCGGCCCCGATCGGTCGGGGCCGAAACGCGCGCGAGGGGTCGTTTGGGTGCTTCGCCGGGGTCGCTCACAAGGGCGAAAGTAGGGCGAAAACAGGGCCCGGGTCAAGCCCCTGCTACCACTGCCCGCCGTCGATCCGGAACACCTCGCCCGTGATCCACGCCGCGTCGTCGGAGGCGAGGTAGACGGCGAGCTGGCCGACCTCGTCGGGGCTGCCCATGCGCCGCATCGGGATCGACTTCACGATCGCCTCACCGTGCGCGGAGACGAGCCCGTCGCCCATGTCGGTGGCGATCAGTCCTGGTGCGATCACGTTGCAGCGGATGTTATGTCGCGCATTCTCGCGCGCGGCCATGATCGTGAGCGCGTTCACGGCGGCTTTGGAGGCGACGTAGGGACCGCCGTTCGCGCCGCATGCGTCGGCCGCGATCGACGACACGGTGAGGATCACACCGCCGTGGCCCTCGCGCAGCACGGGGATCGCCGCGCGCAGCGTGAAGAAGACGCCGTTCAGGTCGATGTCGAGCACGCGCTGCCAGTAGCTGACCTCGACCTGTTCGAGCGGCTCGAAGCGCGTCGGTACGCCCGCATTCGCGACGACGGTGTCGAGGCCGCCGAGCGCGTCGCGTGCCCCGTGCACCATGGCGGCTACCGCGTTGGCGTCGCGCACGTCGGCCGCGAACGCGAACGCGCGACGGCCCTTCGCCTCGATCGCTTTCACGGTCGCCTCGGCCGCCGCGACCTCGCGCCGGTACCCGATCGCCACGTCGGCGCCCGCGTCCGCGAATGCGAGCGCGATGCCGCGCCCGATTCCGCGCGAGGCGCCCGTGACGAGCGCGCGCCGCCCTTCGAGCTTGCCGCTCACTTCGCCTCCACCTGAACCAGCGGCAGCGCCAGCGCGGGGTGCGGACCCTCGGGCAGCGCGAGCCGGTGTGCCGCCGCGAGCTCGAGCGCGATCGGACCCTCGTCGGCGTCGGGCTGCACGCGCACCGCGATGCGAAGCGGCGAGTCGGGCCAGCGGAACACCAGGCGATCGCGCTCGCGCGCGAGCGCGCCGCCGAGCAGAGCCTGCCACTGGCGCAGCGCGCGCTCTTCGCTGCGCGAGGACAAGAACAGGCCCACCACCTGCACGGGCTCCGGCGCAGCGCGCGTCGCCGGATACGGTGGACGCGATTCGTCGCTGTCGTCCTCGAGCTCGGGGTGCGACTCCGCGAGCTGCACGACGATCCCCTGCGCCTGCTTCGGGTGCAGGAACGCTTCCTTCCAGCTCGGTGAGCGATCGTCGATGCCGACCGGCTCGTAGCCGAGTGCGCGCGCGCGGCCGATCGCGGCATGGAGATCCGGCACTTTGAACGTCACGTGGTGGGGGCCCGCGCCGCGCGCGGCGATGAACCGGTGCAGGAAGCCGCCCTGCGGCCCGTGCGGAACGATGATCTCGATCGCGCCGCCGCCCGCGAACTCCCACTGCCACAGCACGAAGGCGTGCGCGGTACCCGATCCGCGCTCTCGGCCGCCGAGATGCCCCGCGAGCAGCTCCGCGACGGGAGCGATGTCGGGCACGCCGAACGCGATGTGATCCAGCTTCGCTTCCACCACGGCGCCTTACGGTAGCAAGCCCACCCGTCCGAACTTCGCTCGGCTTCGCCCTTCTTCGCTGCGCGCCCTTCGGGCGCTTGCGTTCAGTCGATCAGCCCTGCGCGGCGGCTCGCCGCGAGCGCTTCGACGGCGTCGATGCGCCGCAGCGTCGACCGGATCTGGTCCGCGAACAGGCGACGCCACTGCTCGATCTCGGGCTCGGTGGACCGCACGAGTCCGCGGTTGTCGGCGAGCTTGAGGGCCGACTCGAAGAGCACCTTCGAAACGGATTCCCCGCTGTGGATGCGGCGCTGGAGGTAGTACTGCCGCCCTAGCCCGAGGCAGGAGTCGATGAAGCCGCGGTCGTCGACCACCGTGCCCGCCGGAGTCTGCGCGAGGCGATCGGCCACGACCCGATACGCCTCGAGGAACGGCCGCAGCACGCGGTGCGCAGTGAACGGGCGCGAGCGCTTGACCAGCTCGTGCGCGCCGTCGGCGCTGCGCGCGAGCACCTCCTCCCAGTTCGGATCGAGCTCCGCGAGCTCGCGCCGCAGCTCGCCGCGGAACGTGTCGCGGTCTTCGAAGAAGAACTCGAACTTGAGCAGGTCGCGCAGCTGCATCGCCGCGCGCCAGAAGGCCGCGACGCGGTCGTCGTGCTCGCCGGCCTCGGCCGCCTCGATGAGCGCGAGCTCGACGATCGCGTCATCGACGAAGAAGTGGATCACCGAGTTGCGGTAGTAGGCGGCCGCGAGCTCGCGCTGCGGGCCGATCCGATACACCACCTCGCTGCCCTCGGCGAACCGGTCGACCACCTCGTTGGCCGCGAGCGCATCGAGCACGCGCGCGACTCCCTCCTCGGTCTCGAGCTCGGCGAGGCCCGTGTTCGGCAGGTCGCGCCGAGCGACGTCGTGGAGCAGGTTCTTGAGGCGCACCATCACGCCGGGCACCGTCTGCGCGACCCCGCCCGTGCCGAGCAGCGCGAGCGTCACGAGCGAGACCGGTGTGATCGGCGTGACGGCGTTGATGCGCACGCACACTTCGAAGGCGAGCTTCTGCAGCGAGAGGTCGCGCTCGTCGGGATCGGGCTTCGCGCCGGGGTCGGGCGGACCGAGCGCCTTCGCGAGCGAGACCGGCTCGCCGAAGTCGATCTGGATCGCGCCGTACGGGCGGCGCAGGCGGCGCAGGAAGCCCAGGAACCAGCCGAAGCCCTCGCGCTGCTTCTTTCCGCCGAGATGCTCGTGCGCGTAGTCCTGGACTTCGGAGATCTGGTCGTAGGCGATCGAGACCGGGATCAGCGCGACGTCGTCGGCTTTGCCGCGCCGATACGAATCCACCACGTAGGCGAGCAGGCCGAAGCGCGGCGGCAAGAGCTTTCCCGACCGCGAGCGGCCACCCTCGATGTACCACTCGAGCGCGAAGCGCTTCTCGATCAGGTAGTCGATGTACTGGCGCAGGACGAACTTGTAGACCTCGTTGTCCTTGAACGAGCGCCGGATGAAGAACACGCCGCTGCGCCGCCCGAGCGGTCCGAGCGGGAAGAAGTTCATGTTGATGCCGCCGGCCGTGTGATTCGGCGGGTGGCCGTTCTCGTGCAGCATGTACTGCAGCACGAGGTGATCGAGGTTCGACTTGTGCGTGGGCAGGAACACCACGGACTGGCGCTGCGCGAGCGCGCCGATGCGGTCGAGCTTGGCGGGGTCGTAGCGCAGGACCGGCGCGTAGCCCTGCGTGTACCAGCGCCGGATCAGCCGCGCCATCAGATCGATCGCGAACGTGCTGTGGGTGGCGGCGATCTCGCGCAGATAGCGCGCCGCCTCGCGCGTGACGCGCGCCTCGCTCTTGCCGGTCTCGCGCGCGAGCTGCGCGACACCGCCGCGGAACGCGGGCCGCGCGAGGATGTCCTCGTGCACGAGGCGCGGCACCTTGTAGCGCGCGCCGCGCAGGCGGCGTTCGGCGCGCTCGAGCGCGAGCGCGGCCTGGCGCGCCACGAACTCGGCGAAGCCCGTGGTCTCGCCGAGCGCGCCGCCCATCGCGTGCCGCCAGCGCTGGCGCAGCTCGCTCGCGGGCGCGGGCTCGCCCGCGACGATGCGGCAGCGGTCGAGCTCGCGCCGCGCGATGAAGCGCTGGCGCACCGCGTTGGGATCGCGCGGGTCGCCGAGCCGCAAGAGATCGGACAGGCGCGCGCTGCGCTCGCCGTCCACCTTGCGCGGAAGCCACGCGACGCGCAGCGGCGCCAGCAGCGGGTCTCCGGGCGCCGCGAGCAGGGCGTCGAGCTTGGCCAGCGAGACGCGGCGCGTGCGGCGGCGCGACGGCGGGATGTCGAGCGCGTCCCAATTCTGGGTGCTCGTCGTCTCGGGGGAGTTCGTCTCGGGGGAGTTGCGCGCGATCCACGCCAGCAGGAGCCGGCGCTCGAACGCGCTCGACGCGTCGAGCAGGAAGACCACCCGCTCGCGCGCGCTGCCGGGCAGCGGCCACGGCGGCTCGTCGCGATGCGGGGTCTGGGCGGGCGCCACCGGGTAATTATCACCGTGCTCGCGTCAGCGTGTCTACCGCGAGCTGGGAGAGCGCCCGCACTCCGATCACGAGGGCGTTCTCGTCCACGAAGAAGCGCGGGGTGTGCGTGGGCGCGACATCGGCCGGGGCGACGCCGGGTGGATTGGTGCCGAGGAAGAAGAACACGCCGGGCACGCGCTCCTGGTAGAGGGCGAAGTCCTCGGCCGCGGTCCAGGGCAGCGGCTCGACCAGCTTTCCGGCCGCGGCGCGTTCGAGCGTCGGGCGCACGCGTCGGGTCAGGTCGGGATCGTTCCAGACGCTCGGGTTGCCCTCGTCGATCGTCACCTCGGCGGTCGCCCCGGCGCTCTGCGCGATCGCGGTGGCGGTGCGGCGCACGCGCTCGTGGAGCTCTGCGCGCACGCCCGGAGAGAGCGCGCGGATCGTGCCGAGCAGCTCGACCCGTTCGGGGATGATGTTGCCGCGGACTCCACCCGAGATCGCCCCGAACGAGACGACCGACGGAACGCGCGCGTCGACCTGACGCGCGGGCAGCGCCTCGAGCGCGAGCACGATCTGGGACGCGACCGCAATCGGATCGATGCCGTCCCAGGGATAGGCCGCGTGCGTCGATCGCCCCAACACCGCGATCGCGAGTCGATCCGAGCTGGCCGTCGCCGCGCCGGACACGACTCCGATCTCGCCGAAGTTCCGCTGCGGATCCACGTGCAGCCCGAACACGAAGTCGGGTTTCGGGTCGTCGAACGCGCCCTCTTCGAGCATCAGGCTCGCGCCGCCGCGCTCGCCCGGCGGCGCCCCTTCTTCGGCGGGCTGGAACACGAACAGCACCTGTCCGGGCAGCCGTTCGCGCATGCCGGCCAGCACCTCGGCGACGCCCAGCAGGATCGCGGTGTGGGCATCGTGGCCGCACGCATGCATCACGCCCACCTCGCGGCCCTGATAGGTCGTGCGCACGCGCGACGCGAAGGGCAGCCCGGTCTCCTCGGTGACGGGCAGCGCGTCCATGTCGGCGCGCAGCGCCACGACGGGTCGCTTCGCGGTACCGCGCAGCACCGCCACCACGCCCGTGTGCGCCACCTTCGTGCGCACCTCGAGACCGAGCTTGCGGAGCTGCTTCGCCACGAGTGCGGCCGTGCGCACCTCGCGATTGCCGAGCTCGGGGTGCGCGTGCACCTCGCGCCGCCACTCGATCACGCGCGGCTCGACGGCGCGCGCCGCGCGATCGACCGCGTCGCCGAGCTCTTCACCCGCGACGGCGGAGGCGGTCAGCGCCGCGATCGCAAACGCACTGAACCGGGTCGGCGCCATGCACACCTCGGCCGCGCAGGGTATCGTCGCCACCGCGGCGTCGCCGCCGACGGCGAAGGAGAACGGGCGTGTTCGATCCGGTGCGCTGGCCGCGCGAGGCGTGGATTCCGCTCGCGAGCGGGATGGCGTGGAATACCGTCGCTGTCTCGGTCGGGCTGCCCTGGGGCGTGCTCGCGCTGCTGCCCGGCACGTTTCTGCTGAGCTCGGGGGCGGGCATGCTGCTCCATCCCGGCGACCGCCGCCTCACACACTTCGCCGCACTCGGCGCGGTGCTCGGCGTGCTGCTCGCTCCGTTCGCGCTCGCGTTCGCGGGAGCCATCGCGCTCGCACTCGCGGTCGCCTCGGCCGCCTCGTTCCTCGCGGCCGGCTACCACGCGCTGCGGCTCGACGTGCACCCCGAAGGCGTGCCCGAGCCGCTTCCGACCGCCCGCCTCGCGGCTGAGGTCGCGATCGACGAGGCGATGCTCGGCACGATGGTGTTCACGCAGCTCTTCCCTTCCGTCGAGGATCACCGGCGGATCGAGCGCGAGATCGCGGTGGCGCGCGAGCAGTTCGCGGATGCGGGATGGCTGGAGAAGCCCGAGGGCTACCACGTGTGCCCGACCGACGCCTGCGGAGGCGACATCGTGCGGCGCCGCACGCGCGGCTTCGACTACGAGCACCTGTCGTTCCGCAGCGAATACGAGCCGCGCGCCGGCGAGCCCGGGCGCGAGCGCTGGATCGGCTACGAGGCCAACCACACCGCCCATGCCTGGATCGTGCGCGGCGACCCGGGTGCGCCGTGGCTCGTCTGCCTGCACGGCTACCGGATGGGACAACCGCTGATCGATCTCTCCGCGTTTCATCCGCACTGGCTGCACCGGCACCACGGCCTGAATCTGCTCGTTCCGGTGCTCCCGCTGCACGGGCCGCGCAGCATCGGGCGCCGCAGCGGCGACGGCTTCCTCGGCGGCGATCTGCTCGACACGATTCACGCCGAGGCCCAGGCGATGTGGGATCTGCGACGGCTGCTCGCGTGGGTCCGCTGCGAGAGCGATGCGCTGATCGGCGTGTACGGCCTCTCGCTCGGCGGCTACACCACGGCGCTGCTCGCATCGCTCGACGATCAGCTCGCGTGCGCGATCGCGGGTATTCCCGCGGTGGACTTCGCGCGCACGTTCTACCGGCATGGCGGGCCCTGGCAGGAGCGCGCCGCGCTGCACGCAGGCCTTTCGGAGGCGAAGATGGCGGAGGTTCTGCGCGTGATCTCGCCGCTCGCGCTCGAGCCGAAGGTGCCGCACGAGCACCGCGCGATCTTTGGCGGCGTCGCCGATCGGCTCGTGCCGCCCGACCAGGTGCGCGACCTCTGGCGCCACTGGGGCGAGCCGCGCATCACGTGGTATCAGGGCTCGCATCTCACGCTGGGCATGCATCCGGGCGTGCGCGCGATCACCGACGAGACGCTGCGCGCTGCGCTCGGCCGCAGCGTCGCCGCTTAACGCCGTTCGAGCGCCGCGCGGATCTCCGCGTGGCGCGCGCGCGTTAGCTGGTAGCCGTGCGCGACGTACGCGGCCAGCAGCAGGAACGCGGCAGGCACCACCGAGGAGAGCCAGCGCGTCGCGGTGAGCGTGGCCTCGTTCGCGGGCTGATCGTGCTCGTAGCCGAGCACCCCGAGCAACGTGAGCGCGAGCCACACCGCGACTGCGCCGGCGAGCTTGCGCACGAACATGAACAGACCGTAGTAGGTCCCCTCGCGGCGCTCGCCGGTCTCGAGGTCGTCCTCGTCGACCACCTCGCCGAGCATCGACCACGGCATCAGGTCCATCACCGCGTACCCGATCGCACCCGAGAGGGCGAGTCCGATCACGAGCCAGCGCGGCCAGTCCGGCTGCACGAACAGGATCACGGTCAGCGCCGCCGCCCACCACACCGCGCCGATCACGAACACGGTCGCCTTCTCCATGTGCCCGGCGAGGCGGACCCAGACGGGCAGCGACGCGAGCACCAGAAGGAAGAACATTCCCATCGTGGGCTCGAAGTCGTCGCTGCGCCCGAGCCAGAGCGTGAAGTAGAGGATCAGCATCGCAGCGACGAGATCCATCGCGACGCGGCCGCACAGGAACAGCCCCACGAGCCGGCGAAAGTTTGCGTGACGCGCGGCGAGCCGGACCCCCTCGAAGAACGGGACGTGTCCCTCGCGCGCCTGGAAGTCGGGCCGTTCCCAGGTGACGGCCCAGATCGCGAACCAGGGCGCGGCAATGATCGCGCCATAGAGCACGCCCGCGGCCAGGAAGCCCTCGGGCCCGCCGCCAAATGCGTTGGCGACCGGTCGGATCGCGATCGCCGCGAACACGCCGATGATCGACCCCATGTTGCGCCACGCGTTCAGCGAGGTGCGCGCGTCGTAGCCGAGCGCCATCTCGGGCTGCAAGGCGAGGTAGGGCACCGCGACGATCGTCATCGAGAGCGACGTCAGTACGAAGACCGTCGTGTAGTAGGCGAACATCGCGAGCTGCGATGTCTCGGGCAGGGGCAGCCACAGCAGCGCGAATCCCACGCCGAACGGGATCGCGCCGAGCAGGAAGAACGGGCGCCGTCTCCCCCAGCGCCACCGACAGCGGTCCGAGATCCGCCCCATTGCGGGATCCGCGAACGCATCGATGGCGCGGCCGATCAGCTGCACCGCCCCCGCGAGCTCCGGGCGCAGCCCCACGACCACGAGCAGGTAGTGCGTGAAGTACAGCAGCGCGAGCGACGTGAGCACCGTGTTGACGGTGAAGTCGCCGAGCGCGAACACCGCCTTGCGCGCCGGAACGAGGCGAGGATCCTCGACCGGCGCGCGCGGCGGTTGCGGAGCGGGAGCGGCGATGGCCTAGAAGCCCTTGCGATAGGCCGTCACGACCGCGGCGCCGCCGAGGCCCAGGTTGTGCTGCAGCGCGATCTTCGCGCCCGCCACCTGGCGCTTCTGGGCTTCGCCGCGCAGCTGCCAGTTGAGCTCTGCGCACTGCGCGAGGCCGGTCGCGCCGAGCGGATGGCCCTTCGAGATCAGGCCGCCCGACGGGTTCACCACGACCTGGCCGCCGTAGGTCTGCGCGCCCGAGTCGACGAACTCGCCCGCCTTGCCCTCCGGGCACAGACCGAGCGCCTCGTAGGTGATCAGCTCGTTCGCGGCGAAGCAGTCGTGCAGCTCGACGACGTCGATGTTCTCGGGGCCGACGCCCGCCTGCTCGTAGACCTTGCGCGCGGCCTGCTTGGTCATGTCGTAGCCGACCAGCTTCATCGAGCTCTTCTCAGCGAACGTCTCGTTCGTGTCGGTGGTCATCGCCATGCCGATGATCTCGACCGCCTTCGCCTCGAGCCCGTGCTCGCGCACGAAGCGCTCGCTCGCGAGGATCGCCGCGCCGGCGCCGTCCGACGTGGGGCAGCACTGCAGCTTGGTCAGCGGATCGAACACCATCGGTGCGTTCTTGATGTCTTCGAGGCTGTACTCGTCCTGGAACTGCGAGTACGGGTTGTTGACCGAGTGCTTGTGGTTCTTCCAGCCGATCTTCGCGAAGTGATCGGGCGTGGTGCCGTAGCGCTCCATGTGCTCGCGGCCGGCGTTGCCGAAGAACTGCGCCGCCGCGGGCGACTTCGCTGCGAACCCGCGCTTCTCGATCATCGCCTTCGCGTGCTTGTCCATCGGGTTGGTGCGATCGGTGAATTTGACCCCGAGCGACCCCTTTTCCATCTTCTCGAAGCCGAGTGCGAGCACGCAGTCCGCGATGCCCGACTGGACGAATTGCTTGGCCATGAACAGCGCGGTCGAGCCGGTCGCGCAGTTGTTGTTCACGTTGTAGATCGGGATGCCGGTGAGCCCGAGCGTGTACACGGCGCGTTGGCCGCAGGTCGAGTCGCCGTAGCAGTAGCCGACGGCGGCCTGCTCGATCTGGTCGAACGAGATCCCCGCGTCGGCGAGCGCCTTCGTGCCCGCCTCCTGCGCCATGTCCGGGTAGTCCCATTCCTTGGAGCCGGGCTTCTCGAACTTGGTCATGCCGACGCCGACGACGTACACCTTCTGGCTCATGGGGGGGCCTCCGAGATGCAGCTACGGGCCGGTGCGGTCCCGAGCGCGGTGGGTTGGGGTGTGAAAGGGGAGCCGGAGGTCGCGGCTGCGACTCGCGGCGGGCGGAAGCTAGCCCAAGGGGTGTGTTGCTTCACATCCGGAAGTGACGCCGGATCAGGCGCAGGCCGAGCCGCTCCGGCAGCCAGCGCTGCGCGAACGATACGAGCCTGGCATCCCGACCCACCGCGTAGCGGATGCGCGGATTCCGCGCGCGCAGCGCGCGCAGGACCGCGTGCGCGACGAGCTCGGGGCCGGGCGCGCTCGCGAGCGAGCGCTCGACCACCTCGCGACAGCGCGCGACGCGCTCGCCATAGCTCGAATCTCTAACTAGATCGAAGTCGGTCGCCTCGTTGAACGGAGTCCGGATGTCACCGGGCTCGATCAGCGATACGCGGACGCCGGTTCCGATCAGCTCGTTGTGCAGCGCGCGCGCGAGCGCGTCGAGAGCTGCTTTGCTCGCCGAATAATGAGCCTGGAACGGGATCGGCGCGCGGCCCGCGAGCGAGCCCACGATCACCACGCGCGCAGACTCGGCTCTGCGCAGCGTGGGCAGCGCGGCGCGCAGCACGCGCAGCGTGCCGAACCAGTTCGTCTCGAACTGCTCGTGCGCGTCGCGCAGCGGAACCTCTTCGACGCTGCCGAAGATCCCGTAGCCCGCGTTACATACGACTGCGTCGAGGCCACCATTTCGATCGATGGCACTCTGCACGCCCTTCGTCACGGAGTCGTCGTCGCGCACATCCATCGCGACCCACGCGATGTGGGGTGCGCGCTGCGCCGCAGTTGCCGGATCGCGCGAGGTCCCCACGACCTGGAAGCCGGCTCGCGCGAGCAGGTCGCTCGCGGCGGCGCCGATGCCCGACGAGGCGCCCGTGATCAGCACGGACGGTCCGATCGGCCTCATCTACTTTCGCCCGTCATTTGCCTGTTTTCTGACATTTCGGGCCATTTGTACTCGTTCAGACACAGAATAATTCGGAAACCTTAAAATTTTTCCACCTGAAAGGTAGTCAGATCCCTTCCGTTCCGCTTATAATGCTCCCCGCTGTACCGACTGATCTGGAGGCTCTTGTGAGCGCAAACGCAACACCCGTTATCCAAACCCACCGACCCGAGGCGCCTCAGCAAGCGGGCGACTTCCGAGATGGCATTCGGCTCCTGGCGCGTCTCGCGCGTGTCGCGGAGCAGACCTGCCAGTCCACGGGCATTAGCCTGCCGCAGTACCGGCTTCTCGTCTCTGCCGCCGAAGGGCCGCAGCGCGCGAGCGAGCTCGCCGCCGCAGTCGGAGTGAGCCGGCCTACGCTCACTTCGCTCGTCGACGGTCTCGAGCAGGCCGGGCTCGTCAAGCGGGTTCCGGTGGCGAGCGATCGCCGCGGGATCCAGCTCGAGCTGACCCCGGCCGGCCGCGAAGCCACCTTCCGCGCCGAGCGCGCGCTCAGCGTGCGTCTGATGACGCTGCTGAACGGCGAGGCGGGCACTGTGGTTCCGCTCGTGGGCGGTGTCGTCTCCGACATCCGCGCCGCGCTGGACCGCGAGGGTCGCGAGACTCGCTGATCGGTTCCTCCCCGCGCACGCTGCTAGCGTGCGCGGGGTTTGGCGCCGATCGAAGTCATCGACACTGCCTTTCCGGGGCGCGCCGCGTTCGATGTGGCGGTGTCACGCGCACTGCTGCGCGAGATTGCGACCGGGAAGCGGCCCGAGACGCTGCGGCTCTATCGTCCCGACGACGTCGTCGCGTTCTCGACCACCGACCTGCGCTGCGCCGGATTCCCGCGCGCATTGGAAGCCGCGCGCGCCGCGCGATTCGATGCCGCAGTGCGGCTCGCGGGCGGCTCTGCGGCGCTCTTCCACACCGAGACGATCGCGTTCGCGTGGTGTGCGCCGGAGGCCGACGAGCGCACGGGCATCCGCGCGCGCTTTGCGCGCACGTCCGACTGGGTGATGCGCGCGCTGCGCCGGATCGGCGTCGACGCGCGCGTGGGCGAGGTGCCGCAGACCTACTGTCCGGGCGACTGGAGCGTCAATGCGCGCGGCGTGCGCAAGCTGATGGGCGTCGGTCAGCGGATCATTCGCGGAGCGGTGCACACGGGCGGCGTGATCGTCGTCGGCGACAGCGATCGGCTGCGCGCGGTGCTCGCTCCCGTGTACGCAGCGCTCGGCTACCCGTTCGATCCCGAGAGCGCGGGCGCGATCGAAGACGAGGTGGGCCCGGTGACGTTCGACGCCGTGCGCGACGCGCTGCTCGCGGAGCTCGCGAGCGATCGCGAGCTGCGCGCGGGCACGCTCGACGCGGCCGTGCTCGAGCACGCGCAGCGGTTCGAGGCGTCGCACCGGCTTTGATGGCGGGATCGCTTCGCTCTCCCGCCCTACGCGTTCTCGTAGGGCGGGAGGAGCCGAAGGCGGATCCCGCCTTCCGCGTTCTTACCGCAGTGCTCCGGTCCGCCACGCGCGGATCAGCACGGGCCATCCGAACAGCCACGGGTGCCGGCGCTGGCGCTCGCTCGCTTCGAGCCGGACGCCGGAGTGGCGCTCGACCTTCCAGAGCGCGTAGGGAACCCAGTCGCCGAACGTGACGGCGGTCTTCGCGAGCTGGAGCAGCCCGATCCACTTCGCGGCCGCACTGCGACCGCTCTCGCGCGGGAGAGGCGTCCGCACGCGCAGCGCGCCATCGGCGCCGTGTTCGATCGCTCCGCTCTCGAGCAGCGCTGCGAGCGCTTCGGCGAACCGCGCATCGAATCGCTCGCGCTGGTCGTCGTAGATCGCGTCGCTCGCGCCTTCGCGCTCGGGGCGCAGCTCGGCGGCGTAGCTTTCGCGGAAGATCTCGCGCCAGAGCGCGCCCGTGTCTTCGGGGTGCCAGCCGTGCCGGTGCGCCGCGAGCCCCACGCGCAGCGCGGTACAGACGGCATCCGCACACGCCTCCGCGAGCGCATCGCGCGCTGCTGCGTCGCGCACGAACGCGGCGCCGATCGGCTGCGCGAAGCGTGCCCAGATCCCGCCGCGGTGCGTCTCGCCGCGGCACGCCAGCGCGAGGTCGGCCTTCGAGACGACCGCGTATTTCGCGCCGAGCCGTGCGCTGCCCGTGCCGAGCTCGATGTAGAACACGTTGGGCGGCAGCAACGCGTTGGCGACCGCGAGTGCGCGCGATCGATACGCCGAGCGGTAGTCGTCCACGATCGCGTAGAAGTCGTGCACGCCCTCGCTTGTGGCGCGCCGCAGGCAGGAGCCGTAGAACGCGATCGAGGACACCGCAGATCCGTGGCGCGCGCCGATCTCGCGCGCGAGCGCGGTGGCGTCGGCCGAGATCGGCGCGGAGAGCTCGCGGACCAGGCTCGCGATCAGGCGCGCGCGCGCGTTGCTCGCGGTGTTCGTCGCGGTGCGCTCCAAATCGCGACCTCAGGCGCGCAGGAAGCGGATCCGGCGGTCGGCACTCAGCTCGATCCGCTCCTCGGGCTCCGGATCGAACAGCTCCCCGTCCACGGTGAAGCCACAGCTGATCTGGAGCTCGGCGCGTTCGACCCGTTCGCTCACATAGCCGCGCTCGGGTGTGACCCAGCGCGGTGGCCGGCCGGCCAGGATTCCGGGCGCCGCGAATCCCATCCACCGCGCGCGGCTCGCCATCCCCGTGATCCGCACACCGCCCGGGCCCGTGCCCCAGAATGGATTGATGCGCAGGAACAGCCGCTCGAGCGTGGACGAGATCAGCAGGTACAGCTCGGCGTCGACGAGGTCGCGCCCATCCACGCGCACCTGACACTTGTCGGGCGTGAGGATCCCCGAGGTCGGACGAAACGCGACCTTGGTCACGAGCGCACCCGTCACGACCCCCGCGCCGAACAGTCCTTGGCTGCGCCCGGGCGGAAACACGCGGTGCACGAGGCTGATCGCGCGGTAGATCAGTCCGGCGCCGAAGACCATCCCGTACTGGTCGGCAGCGCGCAGCGACGAGCGCACGCGCAGCACCGGGCGCGCGACGGCGAGCCGGTCGAGTCGGCCTGCGTCGGCCGCTTCGAGCAGGCGCGCGAGGCCGCGCGCGGGATTGCGGTCGGCGCCGAGGTCGGTCGAGATCGAGTTCGTGCGGCCGCCGCGCAGCGGCGCCACCGCGGGCAGGGCGACACGGTTCGGGTCGCGCAGCAGCTCGGAGAGCGCGAGTTGAACCGTGCCATCGCCTCCGTTGAGCACGAGCACGTCGATCGCGCTGCGCTCGAGCTCGGCGAGCGCCGGGACGAGATCGCTCGCGGTCGTGGTCTCCACCCGGAAGACGTCGGGGCGCCCGCGCAGGACCTCCGCGACGCGCTGCGCGTCCCGCCCTCGGCGCCCGGCTCGCAGGTTGTTCAGGACGCCTATCCGCACCGACTAACCTCCGGGCCTCATGGTCTTCGCTCGCTGCGCGAAACTTGCGGCGCTGGATTGGGACGAGCTCGGATCTTCCGAGGGGCGGAGCAGGGTGAAGCTCGCGATCATCGCGCCGCGCGGCAGGGATTTCCCGGCATTCGACGCGAGCTCCGACGTCGCGTCGGCCCAGATCCGCCTCGGGCGCGCACCGAACCAGTACAGCATCCGCACGAGGCGCGGTAGAGCGTCGAGCGGGTCGACCGAGAGGTGAGGGGCGCGGATCGCGATAGACCCGCTCAGTGCCCTGCCGGTCGGCCGGATCTGGTGCGGTAGCGGCGGTCCATCGCCCTCGGCTCGCCAGTCCTCGAGCGCGACGGTCTCCGGGCGCAGCGTCCGCACCCCGCGCGCGCCGCGCCAGCCGAGCCAGCTCCGCTGCGCGCCGCCCACGAGTCGCTCGTGGACGAACAGCGATGCGTCGTTCGCCGTGAGCCGATGCACGTCGACGCGCAGCGCCGAGACCTCGGGCTCGCACACGCGGTGGCGCGTGCGCACGACCGTCGCTGCACCGCGCAGCTCGCGCGGCGCGGCCATCCCCGTGCGCCAGACGCGCGCGGTGGCGGGGCGGCCGAGCACGAGCAGGTCGACTTCGGGGTCGCCCGGAAAGATCCCAACCGACTTCGACCGCGGCGCCTCGATCGCGAGCCGCACCTTCACTCCGCGCCGGTCGTTGTCCACCTCGAACACCTGCGCGGCCTCGCCGAGCTCGAGCCGGGTCGAGCCGATCCGGACGCGGTCGCCCGAATCGCTCACCTCGAACTCGCCCTCGCTGCGCCCGTTCTGGAACCGCGTCTGCGTGCCATCCGGCGCGATCCAGAAGCCGACTCCCGCTGCGTTGCGCTCGCCGGGCCCCACGCGCGTCACGATCACGCGCGCATACACGCGGTCTCCGCTCGCGAACGCCGCGGTGACGTCCCAGTACACGCCCGCGCAATCGCCCTCGGGCAGGATCTCGGCGCGCGCTCCGATCGCTGCGAATGCAAGCGCGAGAAGCGCGGCGATTGCGGCTCTCATTCCTCCCAGGGTACCGGGGCCTCCCCGCGCGCGCGCTGGGTCTCCGCCCGGACGAGGCGCAGCGCGTGAAAGCCGAGCGAGGCGATCGTCCACAGCGCGACCATCACGAGCCCGAGGTCGGGTCGGCCTGCGATCGCGCCGACACTGAGCAGGATCAGGTTCGGGTTGCGCCGCGCGGTGATCGTGCGGAACAGCCCGTCGATCGGGCGCCAGGAATGCGTCTCGAAGCCGAAGCGCGCCAGGAACGCGCCTTCGAGCGCGCGCCCGATCACGTATCCAGCCACCACCACGACGGTTGCGAACTCATGGCCCGGTCCCAGCCCCACTCCCCACGCCCACCACCAGAAAGGGGGGTGGATCAGATCGAGACCGTGGTCCATCACGTCGCCGATCCGGCTCGAGGTGAGCGTGACGCGCGCGAGCTTTCCGTCGACGGTGTCGAGGAACGTCATCGCCCACGCGCACACGAGGCCCGTGCCGAACGCGCCGCGCGCGAACAGGAGCACGGCCGCGACGGCGAGCACGCCGCTCAGGACCGTCACCGTGTTCGGGTGCACGCCGCGCCGCGCGCACCAGTGCGTGACGGCCTGCGCGGGTCGCGGCCATACCCACTTCGTGACGAGGTCGGTCAGTCCCTTGTACGACGCGTCGAACGTGCGCCGCTCCACCTCGGCGGCCGTGTCGGAGCGGGCCGGAAACACATACGGAGGTTCGCGCTTGCGCAGCTTCGCGACGTAGGCGGCCACGAGCTCGGACGGTGCGACGCGGCGCGCGCCCGGCAGCGCATCGGCGTCCGCGCGCGCGAGCGCGGCGCACGCGGCGTGCGCGCGCTCGGACGGGACGTGGGCGCCGACGGGCCCGAGCTCGGGTGTCACGAGCAGGGTGTCGCGCGCGCCGCGCAGGCCTTCGACGAGGCGCTCGTCGAGCACGACGTCGGCGCGCAACGCGAGCACCGCCCCGTGCTCGCTTGGCGGAGCCTGCGCGTCGACCACGCGCGGATCGAGGCAGCCGGCGCGCCGCAGCGAGCGCAGCAAGCGCTCCTCGGGGGCGAGCCCCCAGATCCGCACCTCGCGCGGATCGGCCGCGGGGCCGGAATCGCAGCGCAGATCTCGGCGGACCACCCAGCCCGCCGGTGCCGGCGCAGATTCAGAAGGCGCGGCGGTCATCGGGCAGCGCGGATCCTATCACACGCTGCCGCGCCGAGTTAGGCTGGTGAATCCCAGCGGAGCCGCCCATCGTCACGCTCGTACACATCTCGGACCTGCACGCGACGAGCGTGCCGACCTTCGCGCTCGAGCCGCTGCGCTCGAAGCGGTTCCTGGGCTGGCTCTCGTGGCACGTGCGCCGGCGGCGCCGCTATCTCCCCGCAGTGCTCGAAGCGATGCTGGCCGATCTCGCGGAGACCGCGCCGGACCAGATCGCGATCACGGGTGATCTCACGCAGATCGCGCTCGAGGAGGAGTTCCGCGAAGCGGCCAAGTGGCTCGAGCGCTTCGGCCCGCCCGGGCGCGTGAGCGCGATCCCGGGCAATCACGACGCGTACGTGGCGGTGCCGGGCGAACGCGGGTGGCGGCTGTGGTCCGACTATCTCGCGAGTGACGGCGCCGCGTCCGCGTTCCGCGGAGATCCCGCCGAGTTTCCGAGTGTTCGCGTGCGCGGCGCGCTCGCGCTCGTGGGGGTCTGCACGGCACAGCCGACTCCGCCGTTCGCCGCGACGGGCCGCGTCGGAGCCGATCAGCTCGCGCGGCTCGACGGCGTGCTCGAGCGGCTCGGCGCGGCGGGCCTGTGCCGCGTGGTCATGATCCATCATGCGCCGGTGGTGGGCCTCACGATCCGGCGGCGTTCGCTGCTCGACGCCGCTGCGTTCGGCGAAGTGCTGCGCCGGCGCGGCGCCGAGCTGGTGCTGCACGGCCATCTGCACCGCACCACGCTCGAGGCACTGCCGGGGCCCGAGCGGCCGATCCCCGTGGCCGGCGTGCCGTCGGGCTCGCACGCGGGTCCCGAGCCCGCGCGCTGTGCTGCCTATCATCTCTACGAGATCGACGGAGCGCGCGACGGGTTCACGATCCGCCGCCGTGTGCGCGCGTGGGATCCCGCCCTCGACCGTTTCACCGCGCGCGGGCCCGAGGCGGGCGAGCCGATCGCCTAGATCCCGCCGTCGCCGGCCGCGAGGATCTTCTCGGCGAGCGCGAGGTCGGCGGCCTTGTCGACGTCGATCGCGGCCACTGCATCGAGCAGCACGGGGAGGATCTTCGCTCCGGCGCTGCGCGACACCTGGCGCAACCCGCCGTGGAGGTCGAGCGTGCCCGCGAGGTACTCGAGCGCGAGGGTCGGACCGATCGCCGCGACCATGCGCCACGGCTTCTTGCGGTGGCGCTCTGCGCGCGCGAAGAACTCGGCGGCACGGCGTGCGCGCGCGTGCTGGAACGCGAACAGGTTCGCGCCCGTGTACGAGCCGCAGCGCAGCCGGATCCAGGTCCGAGCGGCGCTCGCGTCGGCGTCGGCGAACGCGGATCGCTCGACCACACCCACCGCGACGTCGGCCTGGGTCGCCGCAGCGCCCTCGAGGAAGCGGTCCACGCGCGCGCCCGAGAGCAGCGCGTGATCGGCGGTGGTCACGAGCACGCGCTCGTCACCGATCGAGTCGAGCGCGTCGGCCACGCTGCGCGCCGGGGACTCCTTGCTGCGGTGCACCGGGATGTCGCGAAACGCCGCGAGCTCGGGCACCGACTCGAGCACCTCGGGCGTGTCGATGCTGACCCAGATCCGCCCGACGTGGCGCGCGCCGCGCAGCGCGGTGAGCACGCGCGCGAGCATCGGTACGCCTGCCACGGGCAGTAGTGCGCGGTGCGAGGCGCCGCGCGAGCGCGCGAGCGGATCATCGGGACCGCGGCGCCCCGCAAGCACGAGCGCTGTGTAGGGCTGGATGTCGATCAAGCAACCGCCTCGCGTGCGACGGCCGGCAGTGCGACGCGCTCTGCGCGACCGTCGGCGATTCGGTACACCAGATCGGCGACGCTCGCGAGCGCGGGGTGATGCGAGATCGCCACCACCGTGGTGCGGCCGCGCAGCGACGCCACCGTCTGCCACACCGCGGCTTCGCTCTCGGCATCGAGCGCGGCCGTCGCCTCGTCGAAGATCAGCAGGCGCGGCTCGTGCACGAGTGCACGCGCGATCGAGATCCGTTGGCGCTGCCCGCCCGAGAGCAGTGCGCCGCGCTCGCCGACGCTCGCGTCGAGCCCCGACGGCAGTGCGCGCACGAATTCCCACGCGCCCGCGAGCCGCAGCGCGGCCTCGACCGCCGCGTCGTCGAGCGACGGGTCGCCCAGAGTCACGTTGCGGCGCACGGTGTCGTGGAGCATCGGGAGATCCTGGGGCACGTAGCCCACCTGACGGCGCCATGCGCCGAGGTCGAGCTCGCCGATCGGCACGCCGTCGATTCGCACGTGCCCCGCGGTGGGCGACACGAGCCCCGTGATCAGATCGGTGAGCGTGGTCTTCCCGATTCCGGACGCGCCCACCACCGCCGTGATGCATCCCGACGGAATCTCGAGCGACAGCCCGTCGAACAGCGTGCGGCCGTCGCGCTCGAGGCCGACGCTCTCGATCGAGATCCCACGCGCTAGCTCGACGCGGCGTGCGCCGCCCGACGGCTCGCACGCCGCTTCGGCCTCGCGGATCCGGCCGTCGATCGCCCAGAGCGCGCTCGTCTCGCTGATCATCGCCTGGTACTTGCCCTGGATCGAGGCGACGCGCGTGAGCGCGCGCGTGAACACGAGACCGAGCACGAGCGTGCTCGAGAGCGGAATCGAGAAGAGGCGCAGCGCGCCGAACAGGCCCAGCGCGAGCAGCGTGCCGACCACGGGCTCCTGCAGCGCGCGCAGGGATTCGCGCGCGAGCACGCGGCGCTGGAGCTGGCGGTTCAGGCGCTCGGTGTCGCTGGCCAGGAGCGGCCCGACCGCCGCCTCGCGCCCAGTCGACTTGAGCAGCTTCACAGCGCCCAGCGTGTCGGTGGTGCGCGTGAGCAGCGAGTCGAGCAGGGCGGTCTGCTTGCGGCCCGCGCGATGCGCCATGCGCACGAGCGCGGAGAGCAGCAGGAGCATCAGCCCGGCTGCCGCCGCCGCGACCAGAGTGCCGCGCCACGACACCGCGCACGCGATCGCCACGTACACGACCGTCTCGACGCTGTAGCTCGCGATCAGCGCGAGGTACTCGAACGCGTACGAAGCGCGGTCGGCCTCGGTCGCCATCGCATTGGCAGCGCGGCCGGCCGGCTGACGCGATGAGTAGCTCCAGCGCGCTGCGAGCAGCGCGCGCATCAGGCGCAGCCGGAGATCGGTGGCGATCCGCGCCACCGCGTAGCCGACCTGGCGTTTCGAGAGCAGCACCAGGAGGGCCTTGATCCAGAGCGCGCCGACCACGATCGCGAACAGCGGCGCCGGATCGGGCGGAATTCCGAGCGCGGCGAGCACCTGCCCCACGCGCGCCTCGTAGCCGGTCGATGCGATGTGAGATCCCGTCGCGACGGAGAGCAGCGGGAGCAGGGTGGAGAGGCCGAGCCCCTCGGTGGCGCCCGCGACGAGCAGCCACACGAGCACGGCGGTGCAGCGCGCCGGATACGCCGTGAGGAAGTAGCGCAGCGTATTCACGCGACTCCCATCATCGCGCGCACGGCGTCCGCGACGGTTGCGCGGTCGTCGCATGCCGCGCCGCGCACGAGCGGGAGTGATCCCGAGAACGGCTGCGCCGCGCCCCGTTCGATCAGCGCGGCGTGCAGCCGATCGAGGTCGCGCGGCGGCCGCACGTAGCCGCGCTCGATCGCCTTGCCGCACCAGCGCTCGAGTCCGCGCTGCGGGCGCGGCGTGCCGCGCGGCCCGAGCGGCTTCGCAGTCGCGCGCCGCCACGCCCACTCGCGGAACGCCGACAGTGTGCGGAACGAGGCGCGCACGGGCAACGGATAGATCGCCACGGGCCGACCCAGCGATGTCGCCTCGGCGAGCATCGACTCGCTGTCGCCCGTGATCACGAACGCGTCCGCGTGCGCGAGCAGACCCAGGTAGGGATTGCTCGGATCGTCGGGCGTATAGCGGTGGAGGAAGTGGATCTCGCCGATCGCGGCGCAGAACGCGTCGGTGGCCGCAGATCCGAGCCGGCGGCTCGTGGTGGCGAACAGCGAGCCGCCGCACGTGCGCGCGAGATCCGCGCACGCGGCGCCGAGCCGCGCGGCTTCGGCCGGGCCGAGCCGGTACTGGCCCGAGGTGCCTCCGACGAGCACGGCGATCCGCGGCGTGGGCGCATCGGCGAGCCGATCAGCCCACTCTTCGGCCGCTTTCGCGAGCGCATCGCGCGTGACGCGGTGCAGCGGCCCGGCCGTCTCGATCCGATGCGGGTGGGGAAACAGGCGCGCGTAGTCGGGCGTCACCACGCGATCGAAGAGGTCGGCGTCGTCGCCGGCCTTGCGCCCGAGCGCGACGATCCGCGCGCGACCCTGCGACTGCGCGCGGATCCACTGCGCGACCGGCGCCGTGCGCCGGCCCGCCGCGATCACGAGGTCGGGCCACGGCGGCTCGAGCGGCGACGACGCATCGCGATCGATCCCGAGCACAGACGCGCCGAGCCAGCGATTGTGGAGCCCCGACGCGATGCGGCAGCGCAGGTGCTTCACCTCGTACGGCCACGCGAGCGCCTCGGCGAGCCCGAGCGCCTGCGTAGCGTTGCCGGGGCGATCGTCGCGCAGCACCCAGACACGCGGGGGTGTCGGTCGCACCCACTGGCCGCCCGTTCGCTGCGCGCTGCCGAACGCGAGCTCGGTCGTGAGCTGCGGATGGGCGCGCGCGGCTCGCGCGAGGAGGACTTCCCAGCGCTCGCGCTCGCGGCGCGGGCGATCGGGCAGCGCGAGCACGACGCGCTCGCGCGCTCCCGCGCAGAGCTCGGCGAGCAGCCACGGGACGTCGTCCTCGGGTGCCTCGGCGAGCCACGCCCCTGCGCGCAGCTCGCGCACGGGTCCCGCCGGCGCTGCGCCGGGCGAGGGCGGCACGAACTCGCCCGAGCTCGCGCCGTGCTCGCTGTCGCTTTCCGCCCACGTGCTGCGCCATTCGGCGTAGCGATCGCTCGGATGCTCGCGCGTGCGCACCTGGAAGCCCTGGGCGTCGGCGTCGTCCTCGAGTGCATGCCAGATTCCGCCGCTGGCGTTCGGCTGATAGACGTAGCGCTCGGGGAACGGGCGCCACGGCTGCGTGTGCAGTGTCGTGAAGTGGATCAGCCGAGCGTCGGCGATCACCGCTTCGTCGTCGCGCGCGTTCCACGCCGCATCGAGCGGACCCCACAGGCCCGGCACGGTGTGCGCGCGCGCGTGCAGCTGATCTTTGGTCTCGCGCTGCGCCGACTCGAGCGTCCAGTGCTCGCGCATCCGGTCGCAGTCGAGCAGCATCACCGACGTATCGCCGGGGCTCACGCTGCGGTAGCCGCACGCGCCGAGCTCGGTGTCGAAGAGCAGACCCGGATCGCAGCGGTAGATCTGGTCCGTGTCGTTGTAGATCGCCCGGCCGGACCCCCCGCGAAGTGCGGGATCGCAAAGCGGTACTGCGTGAAGCCGGTGGTCCAGCCCCGCGCGCGGAAGCCCACGAGATCCTTCATCACGTAGATCTCGTAGCGGCGCCCCGGATCGCGGACCCGCTCGATCGACCACACGAACACGCGCTCGGCGCGCACCTGCGCGGGCTCGCTGCCGAGGAAGATGCGCACGGGGGGCCGATTGTTGGCGGGCGCGTCGCGGCGCGCTTCGAGCACCAGACACTCCGGGGCAGCGCGCAGGGCGCTCGCGGCTCGCGATCGGCGGAGCGCGCTCACGCGCGGGTGCGGTCGAGCGCCTCGCGAATCGCGACCACGTCGTCGAGCAGGGCATCGAGGTCCGCGAGGCGGATCTGGCACGCGGAATCGCAGGGCGCGTGGTCGGGATCGGGGTGCGTCTCCACGAACAGCGCATCGATGCCGAGCGCCGCCGCTGCGCGCGCGAGCGGCGCCACGTAGCTGCGGTCTCCGCTGCTCGCTCCCTCGCCGGCGCCCGGATGCTGCACCGCGTGCGTGGCGTCGAGGCACACCGGCGCCACGCTGCGCATGGCGTACAGGCCGCGCATGTCCACGATCAGATCGTGGTAGCCGAAGCTCGTGCCGCGCTCGGTGATCATCACGCCGCCGGCGCCGAATCCCTTCGCCTTGTCGACGGCGTGCACGACGTCGTCGGGCGCCATGAACTGGCCCTTCTTGATGTTGATCGGGAGGCCGGTTTCGGCGCAGGCCTTCACGAGATCGGTCTGGCGCGAGAGGAACGCGGGGATCTGCAAGAGCTCTGCGACCTCGGCGATCAGCTTCGCCTGGCCGGGCTCGTGCACGTCGGTGCAAACGGGCAGCCCCGAGGCCGCCTTCACCTGCTCGAGGATGCGCAGACCCGTGTCGAGCCCGACGCCGCGGTACGAGTCGCGGCTCGAACGGTTCGCCTTGTCGAACGAGGCCTTGAACACGGCCGGCAGCCCGTGGCGTTCCGCGATCGCCGCGACGCCGTCGGCGCACGCGAGCGCAATGTCGAGGCTCTCGATCACGTTGAGGCCCGAGATCAGCAGGAGGGGCGAGCCGCCACCGACGGAAATGTCGCGGATTCGCATGGGGTTGCCCTCCGGGGCGTCCTGGTTCTCGAGGCGGGCCGGCATTCTGGATAGCGAGACTGGCCCGCGATGGCTAACGCGGGGCAAGGGCGGGTCGAGTCGCGATCTCGCGGCGTGCGCCGTCGAGATCGGAGGAGGAGTCGATCTCCCGCCACCACAGACCGCGCACGCTCGCGGTCTCGACCGCAGAGGCCTGTGCGATCTGGTGAATCACCGAGAGGTACCACTGGCGCATGGCCTCGGGGCGGCGCACCGCCTCCTCGAGCGCGGTCGCGAACAGCTTCGGTCCGGAGCCGCGAAACGCGAGCAGACCGATCGATTCACCGCCGACCATCGCGCGCGGCAGGCATTTGTCGACGGCCAGCAGGCGCCCGCGCGCATCGACCGACACCTTCATGTCGTCGTCGTCGTAGGCCGGCTTGCGATCGATCGCGAGTGCGACCGGCGCAGAGGACAAATCGAGCACGCGCTCGATGACGCCGTCCTCGAAGATCGTGTCGCCGTTCAGCAGCAGGAAATCCTCGGTCATGGCCCCGCGGGCGAGCCAGCAGCTGATCAGATTGTCGGAGCTGCCGTAGAAGGGGTTGAACAGCGTTTCACACGCGATGCCGGGTACCGGGTTGGCGGCCAGCCACGCCTCCACGCGTTCGGAGCCGAAGCCGATCACCACCACGGCGCGCTCGACGCCAGCGCGCGCGAGTGCGCTGAGCTGCCAGCCCAGGATCGGCTCGTCGCCGCGGACCGGCAGCAGGCATTTCGGATTCTCTTCGGTCAGAGGCAGCAGACGCTTGCCCTGACCGGCGCTCAACACGACCGCCTTCATGGCTCCCTTCGACTGGGCCTCATGTGCGGGTGATCTGTGCCGCGGCCGTTGCTCCGAGACGCTCTAGCGCCCTAGGATTGGCCTCTGAGGGGGCGTCGGAAAGCTGCGTTGATCCCATCGCATTGTCAATGGGACGGGCGGTCGGCCCCACGGGGTTTTCCGGGTAGCTCCCTCGCGCTCGGATCAGCATCGCGCCCGCCTCCCGCTGAGAGGGTCCCGCGTCGTAATGGCCGGAGTCGAGCCCGCGATCCGCCGTCCCGGCCTCACGCTGTCGCGTTATGTGGCCCGCGAGGCATTGGGCCCGATCGCGATCGCGGTCGCCGGCCTCACGATCGTCGTGCTCACGCGCGATCTGATCGGTTTCACCGAGCTCGTACTGAATCGCGGCGTCGGCGCGCTCGAGATGGGTCGCATCACGTTCTTCGAGGCGGTGCAGGTCGCGACCCTGGTGCTGCCGTTCGCGGGGTTGATCGGTGCGCTCGTCGCGCTCGGCCGCCTCGGTGCCGACAACGAGATCCTCGCGATCGAGTCGGCGGGCGTGAGCGCGGCGCGCCTGTCTGGGCCGATCGGACGGCTCGCCGTGTTGCTCGCGCTCGTGGCCGGATCGCTCTCGCTGTTCGCCGCGCCCGCGGCGCAGCGCGGACTCGAGAGCGCGCTCGCCCGCATCGCGCGCGATCAGCCGTGGACCCAGATCCGCGCGGGCACGGTGAACCGCTTCGGCGGTTGGCAGCTCGAGGCGAAAGAGGTGACAGCGAGGGGCGACGAGCTGGAGGGCATCCTGCTCTGGGTGCCCGACATCGAGGAGACGATCTTCGCGCGCAGCGGAAGAGTCGGCGCGGGCGGCAACGGATCGCTCCAGCTCGAGCTCGACCACGGGATCCTCGTGCTCTCGCCCGCACTCGGCCCGCGGCAGTTCCGCTTCGACCGCCTCCAGACCGTGCTGCCCAAGAGCGACGAGCCCGGGCCCTGGAAGCCGACCGATCCGTTCCGGGGCCACTCGCTCCGTTCGCTCCACGCGGCGCTCGACGACGGCGATCGCACGCTCTCCGACGGGGCGAGGCGCGAGTGGCACCGGCGCTTCGCGACACCCGTGACCGCAGTGCTGCTCGGCCTGCTCGCTGCGCCGCTGTTCCTGACCCGCGGCCACTTCTCGCGCGCGGGCGGTTCCGTACTCGGCATCGCCGTCACGGTCGCGACGTTCGCGCTGGCCCAGCTCGGCGAAGGGCTCACGCAGGCGGGCGTGACCGGGATCGCGAGCGGCGTCTGGCTGCCGAATGCCGTGCTCGCGACGCTGGCCGCGATCTCGTTCTGGCACGCGCGCCGGGAGGGGGTGTTGCGGCGCTCGCTCGACCGGCTGCGCGGTCGCACGCTGGCGGCGCTGCCGGGACGGCGGCCCAGCAAGACCCGTCGCCGCGCGCTCGACCGCTACGTCGCCTCGCGCTTCATCCAGCTCGTCACGCTCGCGTTCGGCGCGATCCTGACCGCGTACCTGATGGTCGACGTGATGGAGCGCCTCGACTGGTTCGCGCGCTACGGCGCGACCGGCGAAGAGGTGGTGCGATTCTACGCCGCGCGCATCCCACTGCTCGCCTCGCGCGTGGTGCCGATGGCGCTCATGGTCGGGAGCGCGTTGATCGCGAGCCTGCTCGCCGTCGAGGGCGAGCTGACCGGGATGCGCGCGTGCGGGATTCCGGCGATCCGCGCGATGGTCTCGGTGCTCGTGATCTCGGTGTTGGTGACTCCGCTCTACTTCCTGCTGCGCAACGAGGTGGTGCCGCGCACGAACGCGATCGCCGATCAGCTCAAGCAGACGGAGATCAAGGCGGACTACTACCTGCGCCTCGCGGAGAGCCGCAAGACCGCGATGTGGCACCACGTCGGATCGCAGGTGATCGAGGCCGCGCGCTTCGACCTCGAGAGCGGCGACGCGGTGGACATCACGGTCTACGACCTCGGCGAAGACGGCCTGCCCGTGAGCCGCGCCGACGCGCGCGCGGCGCGCCACGTCGGCGGCGGCATCTGGCGGCTGCTCGATCCCACGCGCCTCGAGCTCACCAGCGATCACGTCGCGCGCGTTCCCGCGCGCACGTACGCGGAGCTCGGGAACGAGTTCTCGCGCGAGCTCGACCCGATGCATCTCTCGCTCGGCGAGCTCGCGCACGAGATCGAGATGGTGGCTGCCGAGGGATACGACCCGCGCGCGCTGCGCGTCGACTACTACGTGAAGATATCCGAGGCGTTCGCGTGCATCGTGCTGCCGTTCTCGGTGCTGCTGTTCTCGGTCCTGGGTCCGCCGTTCGCTCCCCCCGCGCAGACGCTGCTCGTGTCCGGGATCCTCGTGGTCGCGCACGTGCTCCTGACCGGCGTCGGCACCTCGCTCGGCTACAGCGGCGCGCTGCCGCCCGTGATGGCGGGCTGGCTGCCGAACGGCCTGTTCGCGGGCTACGTCGCGGCGATGGCCGCTCGACTCTGGAAGCAGATGTGATTCGCGCGTTCGCGGGCCTCGCGCTCGCGCTCGCGGGAACCGTCGCCGGCACAGCGCGCGCAGAGCTCGTCGCGGCGCAGATCACGCCCGAGAGCGCCGCGCGGCTATCGATCGGCGGACCCGATGCGATCGGCGGAGTCGGCGACTGGTGGCTCGCCAACGACGTCGTCGAGGTGGTGATCGACGACGTCGCGAGAGCGTTCGGCATCTCGACCCATGGCGGCACCGTGGTCGACTTCGGCCTGCGCGACCGCTCGGGCGAGGATCAGTTCGCGCGGCTCTCGCCGATCGTGAACCTCTCGCAACGCGTGGTCGTGGGCTACCGATCGATTCGCGCCGAGGTCGACCCGCAGCGCCGCTTCGCTCGCATCATCGCGACGAGCCCTGGGCTGCGCACACTGCCGCGCGGCTCGCGCTGGGCGCGCGCGCTCGATCCGCTCGTGCCCGATGCCGAGCAGGTGTCGGCCGTGCGCGTCGAGACGGTCTACGAGCTGCGGCCGGGGGAGCCGTTCGTGCGCATCGAGACTGCGCTCACGAATGCGGGAAGCATCCCCGCACCCGTCTTCGCATTCGGCGACGTCTGGATGCGCGGCGGCCGCGGCGGCCGTGGCTACACGGGGGACGTTCTGGTTCCCGAGCGCACGCGCGGCTTCTCCGTGCGCGACATGTCGAGCAACATCCAGCGCTCGCTGGCCGCGCTCGCGACCTTCACGCACGCCGCGCTGCTCGGCAGCGCCGGGCTTCCGCCGATCGCCTACGCACTCTACGCGCCCGATCGCGCCGCGCGCGGCCTGCCGCTGTACGGGATCGCGGGCGAGCACGCGACGCTCGTCTTCGGCCTGATCGGCGACCCGCCGGTCGCCGAGCTCGGCGTGATCTCGCTCGCACGCGCGATGTTTCGCGAGCTGGCGCCGGGCGAGACGTGGCGTTGGCAGCGGCGCCTGCGTGCGGCGGGTCGGAACGATCTCTCCGCCGTGGACGGCGCGATCCGGCGCGAGCTCGGCGATGAGCCCGACGGCGGCGTCGAGGGACGCGTCGCCGTCGCCGGCCGGCGCGCCGTGGTGTTGGTCGACACGCCGGAAGGCGCGACGGTCACGGAGATCGGCGTCGACCCGGAGACCGGCGCGTTCCGCGCCGCGCTGCCGCCCGGTGACTACAGCGCTCTGCTGCGCATCGAAGCCGGCGAGCCGCAGCGCCGCGCGCTGCGCGTCGATGCGGGGCGCAGCGCTGCGCTCGCGTTCGATGCGCCGCCCGCGCCCGCGCGCCTCGCGTTCGAGCCCGCGTTCGCCGATCGCGGTCCCGGTCGCATCGAGATCCGCGGGCGCGACGGCACGCCCGATCCCGTGTTCGGAGACGATCTGCTCGGCGCGTCCCTCGACGGCGGAAGATCGCTGCCGAGCGGCAGCGCGTCGTCGTGCGGTGGCCTTCCTGGGCAACGACCGCGACCCGCGCGAGGTGGCGCTCGCGCCGGGCCGCTACCAGCTCGTGGCCACGCGCGGATTCGATTGGCAGGTCGCGTCGCAGGAAGTCGAGCTGCGCGGTCCGGGCGCGCGCGCGGTGATCGAGCCGTTCACGCTGCGGCCACTCGCGCCGATTCCGGGATTCGTCACGGCCGACCTGCACGTGCACGGCGAGGCCAGCGACGATTCGCAGGCGAGCAACGTCGATCGCCTGCGGCGCTTCGTCGCCGAGGGCGTGGACGTGCTGGTGGCGACCGATCACGACCACGTCGCGAACTACGAGCCGGCGCTCGCGCGCCTGCACCTCGCGGGCCGCGTGCGCGTGGTGCA
The DNA here is from genome assembly GCA_963832165.1 of uncultured delta proteobacterium. GTDB lineage: Bacteria > Myxococcota_A > UBA9160 > UBA9160 > SMWR01 > JAHEJV01. The sequence continues at coordinate 799,505 of CAWHTE010000001.1, forward strand.
CGGCGTGGAGGTGACGGGCAGCGGGCCGAGCGCGGCCGCGCTCTGGACGATCGGGCACCACAACGCGTGGCCGATCCCGTATCGGCCACACGCGCACCGGCATGGCGCGCCGCCGAGCCAGAACCGCGCCGTCGGTGCGCTCTACGCCGAGCTGCGCCGCTCGTACGGCGCGCGCGTGGTGCAGCTGAATCACCCGCGGCCGACGCCGAAGAACATCGAAGACGGCGACCGGAACCTCGCGTTCTTCGAGCACCAGGGCGAGGGGCACGCGTTCGACCCGCGTCTTCCGCTCGCCGCGTCAGAGAACGAGCCGCTCGTGCGGGGCACCGGCGCCGACGGCACGCGCGCGATCGACTTCGATGCGATCGAGATCGCGAACGGAGATTCGTGGCCGCAATATCTCGCGACGCGCGCGGACTGGTATGCGCTGCTGCGCCAGGGCGTGCGGCGCACCGCCACTGCGAACTCCGACAGTCACGCGCCCGCAGAGCTGATCGCCTATCCGCGCAACTACGTGCAGGTGGGGGTCGAGCGCGGGGATCCCGAGCAGTTCGACGCCGCGTTGCGCGCGGGGCGCAGCTTCGGCACCACCGGGCCGCGCGTGCGGATGCTGCGGGTGAACGGCGGATCGCTCGGAGACCTGGTCCCGGCCGAGCGCGGCCGGGTGCGGGTCGAGTACGAGGTCGACGGCGCGGGCTGGGTACCGATCGACGAGGTGCGGATCCTCGTGAACGGCGTGGTCGCGCACGCGGGTCCCGAGCGCGTGGGAATCGCCGATCTCGCGTTCAAGCGCGACGGCTTCGTGACGCTCGAGGTCGGAGCACCGCTCGACGCCGATCCCGCCGAATGGATGCGCGCGCACCCGGGGCTCTACACCGAGGTGATCGCGCCCGGCTTCGTCTCCGCCGCGTTCACCAATCCCGTGTTCGTCGACGTGGACGGGAATGGCCGCTTCGATCCGCCGGGGCTGTAGCGGCGGGATCCGCTCGCTTCGCTCGCTGCTCCCGCCCTACTACTTCCCCTCGAACTCGGGCGACTGTTTGGTGGCCATCGCCTTGTAGCCCAGCGCCATGTCGTCGGAGGTGAACAGCGGGGCGGCACTCGCGGCCTCGAAGCGCAGCGCTTCGGCGAGGCCCTGGTGCGCGCGATAGTTGATCGTGCGTTTGATCGCCTGCACCGCGAGCGGCGCATTGGCGGCGATCTCGAGGCCGAGCGCGCGCACGTGGTCCTGCAGTGCGTCGCGCGGCACCACCTCCTGGACGATGCCGAGCCGCAGTGCGGTCTCGGCGTCGATCCGGCGCCCCGTGAACGCGAGCAGCCGCGTCGCGCCCGCGCCGATCTCGGTGATCAAGCGCAGGTCGCCACCCGCGTCGATCGAGACGCCGACCTTGGGCTCGGGCAGCGCGAAGCGCGCGTCGTCCGCGGCGATCCGGATGTCCCCCATCATCGCCACCTCGAGCCCGGCGCCGAGGCAGTAGCCTTGGATCGCCACGATCACGGGCTGCGGCAGCTCGGCGAGCAGGTGGAAGCGCTCGTGCACCCAGCGGAAGCGCTCGAAGTAGTTGCGCGTCTTCTCGGCGGGCGAGCGGCCCGTGATGCGGTCCTCGGGCATGCCGAGGTCGACGCCCGCACAGAACGCGCGGCCTTCGGCGCGCACGATCACGGCGCGGATGTCGTCGTCGAAACGCAGGCGCTCCGCGTGCGCGGTGATCTGGCGCGCCGACTCCCAGCTCCACGCGTTGAGCTTGTCGGGGTGATTCAACACGATCCACGCGAGCGGAGGCTCGCGGACGAGGTCGATCAGGGGTCGGTCGCTCATTGGGCCCCATGCTAGCTCGCGCAGGGGCTTGCCTTTCGCCCGCATTCGCGTGCCGATCTTTCGCCTTGCGTGGCCGGAGGGGGGCCCATAGGATGGGAGCTCCATTTTCCAGGAGCCGACATGCGCGTCGTGGGAACCGTGGTCGAGGAAGAATCGGGCAAGCCGCTCGCAGGCCTCATCGTGCGCGCGTACGACAAGGATCTCATCTTCGACGATGACCTCGGTTCGGTTCCGACGAACGCGAATGGCGAGTTCGAGATCTCCTACACCGAGACCCAGTTCCGCGATTTCAACGAGACCCAGCCCGATCTCTACGTGAAGGTCTTCGACGCGAGCGGGAAGACGGTCCTGCACAGCACCAAGAAGCAGCTGCGCCAGGCCCAGATCCTGGAGCGCTACGAGATCCGGATCCCGCGCGCCAAGCTCGCCTAGGCCCTCGAATCGCCTAGCCCTCGAACGGGCCCTTGCCGAGCTGCTCCCGGATCGGCACGAACTCGGGCATGAGCATCGCGCGGCGCTGCCAGTTCGCGCCGTCTACCACGAGCGTGTGGCCGCTGATGTAGGCGGCATAACGCGAGGCGAGGAAGGTGGCTGCGAAGCCGAGTTCGTGCGGGTAGCCCACGCGCCCCGCCGGTGAACGCGCGCCATCGTTCTTGCGGCGTTCGGGGACCGATCGGATCGCCTGGGTCTCGTCGTCGTGAGGGAACAGGCCCGGCACGATCCCGTTCACGCGAATGCCGTAGGGTCCCCACTCGACCGCGAGCGTCTCGGTCAGATTCTTCACGCCGGCCTTGGCGGCCGCTGAGTGCGCGAACCCGGGCCCGCCGGTCCACGCATACGAGGCGCCCACGTTGATGATCGAGCCCGGCGTGCCCGCGGCGATGTGCCGCCGCCCGAATTCGCGCGAGCAGAGGAACGTGCCCGAGAGCACGATTTCCACGACCGCGCGCCACGCGTTCGGGCTCATGTCCTCGGCCGGCACCGGAAAGTTTCCCGCGGCGTTGTTGAGCAGCACGTCGGGCAGGCCGAGCACCTCCGTGATGCGATCGAACGCCGCGGTGACCGATTCCGGCTTGCGCACGTCCGTGCCGACCGCGAGCGCGCGCGCGCCGGTCGCTTCGATCGCGGCGACGCCCGCGGCGAGGTGCTCTTCGCTGCGCGATGCGATCGCGACCGCGGCGCCGAGCCGCGCGAACTCGACCGCCATCGCCTTGCCGAGCCCGGTGCCGCCGCCCGTCACCATCACGACCTGGCCGTCATAGCTGCCGTCGGGCAACGCCTTCGCGCCGAGCGGCGGGGGTTCCGGAAGACCCATGTCTGTTCCTCCCGAACGCGGTGTAGCGCAAGTCCGCGTGGTAGCGTTGCGCGCCACGGAGGCGATCGTGGAACCGGGATCCCGCGAGCTCGGCACGGATCAGGTGTTGTGCCGCGTCGAGGAGCGCGTCGCCGTGGTGACGCTGAACCGCCCCGAGGCGCGCAACGCGTTGACGCACGAGATCAAGGAGGCGCTGCGCGCGTTGATCCCCGCGCTCGGCGACGATCCCGACGTGGGCTGCGTGCTGCTCACGGGTGCCGGCGGCGCGTTCTGCGCGGGCGGCGACACGAAAGTGATGGCCGAAGGACCGCCGCCCGAGCGCGAGCCGCGCGTGCGGATGCTGCGCCGCGAGCACGAGGTTCCCGCGGCGATCCATCGGCTCGCAAAGCCCGTGATCGCGGCCCTGCCGGGACCCGCCGCGGGCGCGGGGCTCGCACTCGCGCTCTCGTGCGACCTGCGCATCTTCGCCGAGAGCGCGTTCGTGACCACCGCCTACGCGCGGCTCGGGCTCTCGGGCGACTATGGCGCGAGCTGGTTCCTCACGCGGCTGGTCGGTCCCGCGCTCGCGCGCGAGTTCATGTTCACGGGCAAGCGACTCGATGCGCGCGAATGCGCGCGCCTCGGCCTCGCCAACCGCGTGGTGCCGGACGATGCGATCGAGCGCGAGTCGTTCGCGTGGGCGCGCGAGATCGCGGCGGGACCGCCGATCGCGCTGCGCTACATGAAGGAGAATCTGAACCGCGCGCTGATCGCCGATCTCCAGTCGTGTCTCGACACGGAGGCCGAGCGGATGGTCGCGGGTGCGTTCACCGAAGACTACGTCGAGGCGGTGAAGGCGTTCACCGAGAAGCGGCCTCCGAAGTTTCGCGGCCGCTAGCCCGCTTTCGAGCGCTCCTCGGCGCCGCGCTTCGCATACGCCTCGAGGTGGTCCGACAGATCGCCCGCGAACGCGACGAAGCCGTGTAGCGCCGCGGGATCGAAGCCCTCCCAGACCGCGGTGATCGCGCGCTCGCGCCCGCGGCGCAAGCGCTCGAGCACGCGGCGTCCGTCGGCGGTGAGCCGGTAGCGGCGCTGGCGCGCATCGCCGGTCGCGATCTGGGTGGTGATCCAGCCGCGGTCGAGCAGGCTGCGCAGCCCGCGCGAGATCGCCGCGGGCGAGCAGTCGCGGCTCCGCGCGAACATCGAGGGCATGAACGCTTCGTCGCCGATCTCCTCGAGCAGGCGCCACTGCGATTCGGTCACGCCCGCGCCGGCCGCGAGCTGCTGGCGGCGCACCGTGAAGAGCTCGCACAGACGCTGCAGTGCGGCGATCGCCTGATGGATCTCGGGTCGCTCTTGCATGATATTTAACTTAGGTTAAATATATACCGAACGCAAGCATCGCCCGCGCGGCGGAGGGGAGACGCGATGGACCAGACCCAGGCGATCCAGGAGCGCTTCGGCGCGGCGGCCGCGGCCTACGCGGTCAGTGCGGTCCACCTCGGTGGCCCCGACCTCGATGCGATGCTCGCTGCGGGCGTCGCGACCGGACGCGAGCGCGTGCTCGACCTCGGCTGCGGGCCCGGCCACACCGCGCTCGCGTTCGCGGCTCGCGTGGCGTCGGTGGTGGCCCTCGACCTCACGCCCGCCATGCTCGATCAAGCGCGGCGCCTCGCCCGCGAGCGCGGACTCGCGAACGTGCGCTTCGAGCTCGGCAACGCGGCGCGCCTTCCGTTCCCGGACGCCAGCTTCGAGGTCGTCACGTCGCGTCTCTCGGCCCACCACGTGGCCGAGCCCGCCGCGATGGTGAACGAGGTCGCGCGCGTGCTCGCGCCGGGCGGCGTGTTCCTGCTGAGCGACACGATCGCGCCCGAGGATCCCGCGCGCGACACGTTCATCAACGCGTTCGAGCTGCTGCGCGATCCGTCCCACGTCCGCGATCATCGGATCTCGGAGTGGCAGGCGATGTTTCGCGCAGCCGGGCTCGAGCCGAGCTGCCTCGGGCGCTTCGACATCCACCAGGAGTTCGAGCCGTGGGTGGCGCGGATCGGGACGTCACGCGACTCGGTGATCGGGCTGCGCGCGCTGTGCGACGCCGCGCCCGACGAGGTGCGCGGATACTTCGGCATCCGCGCCCACGGCGACTACGCGTTCCGGCTCGACTCGGCGGTGTTGCGCGGCGTGCGCGGGTAGCGGCCGCCTACGCGGAGCGCTTCGAGCGCACGACGTAGTTGCCGCGGCTCTCGTCGTACTCGAGCTCGATCATGCCCAGCTTCTCGCCCATCTCGAGGATCTCCGCGAACGAGCTCGCGCCGTAGTAGCCCTCGTTGAAGCCCGGATAGAGCCGCCGGATCGTCTGCTTGAGCATCGAGCCCCAGATGGTGTCGTAGTCGCGCTCGAGCGAGCGCACCGCCTCGAGCAGCTTCTCGCCGAGGTCCTCTTCCTTGCCCTCCGGGTCGGACTTCTTCCGAACCGGCACGGGCTTCTGCTTCTTCTGCTCGACCTCGCGGATCAGGTCGTCGTAGTAGATGAACTCGTCACAGCTGCCGATCAGGAGATCCGAGGTGGAGCTCTTGACCCCGCACCCGACCACCCACTTCTGGTTCTCTTTGAGCTTCGCGGCCAGCGGCGAGAAGTCGCTGTCGCCGGAGATCAGCGCGAACGCGTCGATGTGGTTCTTCTGGTTACAGAGGTCGAGCGCGTCGACCACCATGTGGATGTCGGCGCTGTTCTTGCCGCTGGCCTTCGACTGCGGGATGTCGACGAGCTGGACGCCCTGCGTATGGAACTCGCGCACCGCGTCGCGGTAGTTGCCCCAGTCGCAGTACGCGCGCTTGTAGACGATGCGCCCCTTCTCGAGCAGACGGCGCAGCACGAGGTCGATCTGGAACGACCCCTTGCGCATGCGGCGAACACCGATCGCGAGGTTCTCGTAGTCGACGAAGACGGCAATCAGCGGCTCGTCGGCGAGCCGTTCAGTGGTCACGATTGTCTTCGCGCTCGCGGTCGACCAGTCCGTAGCCCGCGAGGTCGTCGTAGGTGGCCACGGACCGCTCGGCGGACACTCCTTCGCGCGTAGCGCGCTTCTCGCGCTTCGCGGCGGCCTTCTCCGCCTTCTTCAGCTCTCGCTGCCGCTTCAGGACCGCGGTCTTGCTCTTTCTCGCCATGGGCGATCTCCGCTGGAGGAAGGGAATCGGGCGGGGACCCTATCCTAACCCGGGCGGGACGCCCACACACCCGCCCGATCAAGGATCGGTCGGGTCCCGCAGCAGCGGCCCCGGAATCGCCTCGCCTTCGCGCTGGGCGTGGCGGACGGCGCCGATCAGCCGCAGCGCCTGCGAGAGGAACATCACGCCGAGCAGGACGTTGATCACGAGGAAGATCGCATTGACCGAGAAGGCGTAGGCGATCAGCGCATCCCGGTCTCCGAACTCGCCGAACAGCGCGGCCCAGGTCAGCTCGCGGGTGCCGAAGTTGCCCAGCGTGGGAATCACGAATGCCAGGTAGACGAGCGGGAGCCGCGCAGCGAGCGCGCTCCAGTCGAGCGGCACGCCGAACGCGCGCGAAGCGAGCCACTGGATGTGGATGTCGAAGATCGCGAGCGCGGCGAATCCGACGAGAAACGGCGCGATCTGCCGCGGCGGAAAACGCCCGAGCCAGTCCGCGATCACCTTGATCCGCCGCGAGCGCAGTCGTCCGGATCGCACCAGCGCGACGCTCAACGCGCCGGCTGCGAGCAGCGCCCACATGATGCCCGCCGTGATGGCGACGCTGGCCAGCACGCCGTCGCCTCCACTCGAACGCTGCAGCGGCAGCGCGATCGTCATCTGGACGAGCATCACGAAGAAGTGGCAGATGCCCGGGATCAACGCCGAAGCGATCACGGCGTCGATGCGCCCTCCGCAGAGCTGGAGCAGCCCGACCGCGTAGGCCGCGTCCGCAAGCGGGTTGCTCACGGCGCGCGCGAGCTCCGATCCGCCGCGAATCGCGATGACGGACCTGATCGGCACGTTCGCGACGAATCGGCGCAGCGCAGTGGCCGAGAGCCAGGCCCACGCAGCGAAGAACGCGAGCCGATCCGCCGTCGCGAACAGCAGGAATCGCGGCACGTCCGCGCCTTCGAGCGCCGCGATCAGCCGCGCCCACTCGGTGGCATAGCCGAACACGTAGAAGAGCAGTGCCGCCGAGATCACCCACGGCAGCACGCTGCGCCATCGCTTCTCGATGCCCGTCACCATCGCGTTGTCTTCACCGTGAGGACGGGCTCGCCGTGGGCTCAATCAACGTGGGCGAGATCGACCGGATCGGACTCGAGGTCCGGTGTGATGTAGCGGGGAAGTGCCTGGTACAGGCTCATCAGCGTGCGCGCATCCACCGCGCCGTCGGCGCGAAGACCCCGGTCCTTCTGGAATAGCAATACGGCGCTGCGCGTCGCCTCGTCGAACTGCCCCTGGATCTCCCCAGTGTAGAAGCCGATCTCGGCCAGCGCACTTTGCAGCCAGCTCACCGCCTCGCCCTTCGCGCCGTATCCGAGCACGTCGGGGAGCTGCTCGTAGTCGCGCCACAGCGCGTATACCTCGCCGTCGAGGTGGCGCAGCAGGTCGCTCTGCGTGACCCGCAGCGCCATGCCCGGCACGATGCCTTCGAGCTCTGCGTAATCTCCCTCGAGCGAGCGCAACAGCGCGACGTGCTCCGTGCCCGAGGCGTCGCGCAGCGAGACGAGTGCGGGCGCCCCCGCGCTGCGCAGCGCCGCGAGCTCGGGCAGGATCGGCATCATCTCGAGGTGCTCCCTCGACAGGCGCGCGCGCAGCTCCTCGAACTCGAGCTTCTGCGTGCCCGCCGTGGGTCTGCCCCAGGTCGCGAGCGTCGCATCGAGCGTCGCGGCGCGGCCCTGCGCGGGACTCATGAGGGCCAGCTGCGCCCCGAGAGCTCCGTCGACCACGGGCGGGCCCGGCGGGCGAGCCGAGACCGGACCGGGCGCCGTCTCCGGCTCGGTGGCCGAGTCCGGAGTCGTCTCCGCCTGTGCTTCCGGCTGCGCCGAGACCGGCGGTGTCGCGGAGAGCGCGGTGCGCTCCGGGGGGCGCGCATTCTGGAACCCGCGCGTTCCGACGAGTGCGAACAGGCCCACAGCGAGCAGCACGCCCGCTGCCCCGAGCCCGAGTGCGACGCGCTCCCAGCGCAGCGAGAGCTTCGGCCGCGCGGGCCGCAGCTCTGCCGCCGCGCGCGCCACGAGCTCTCGGCCGATCTGGGCCTTCTGATCCGCATAGCCCGCGAGCAGTGCGCGATCGCAGAGCAGATTGATCAGCCGCGGCACGCCGCCGCTGCGGTGGTGGATCGCGCGCAGCGCCCGGTCGGTGAAGATCGGCCGCTCTGCACCGGCCACGCGCAGCCGGTGGCGCACGTACTCGATCGTCTCCCCCTCGTCCATCGGACCGAGGTGGGTCCGCACGCTGATCCGCTGCCGCAGCTGGCGCAGGTCCTCGGCCGCGAGCTTCTGATCGAGCTCCGGCTGACCCAGCAGGACGATCTGGAGCAGCTTCGACGTCTCCGTCTCGAGATTCGAAAGCAGTCGCAGCTGCTCGAGCGTCTCGGTCGACAGGTTCTGCGCCTCGTCGATGATCAGCAGCACGCGTCGCCCCTCGCTGCGCATTTCGACGAGGAAGTTGTTGAGCACGTCGGTGAGCTCGGGGCGCGAGTCGCCGAACGTCGAGAGTCCGAATTCGCCGTTGATGGCCTTGAGCAGCTCGAGCGGCGTGAGCGTCGGGTTGAACAGGAACGCCACCTCGGTCTCGCTGCCGAGCCGGCGCAGCAGCGTGCGGCACAGCGTGGTCTTGCCCGTGCCCACCTCGCCCGTGATCGCCATGAACCCCTCGCCCTGCTCGATCCCATAGACGAGGTGTCCCAGCACCTCGCGGTGCGAGACCGAGAGATAGAGGAATCGGGGGTCGGGGCTGAGCGCGAAGGGCTTCTCGTGGAAGCCGTAGTAGGGCGTATACATCCGACGACTCGCGCGGAGATCGGTGATTGACCCCGACTCTAGCAACCCGCGCACGCGCAACGGAGCAATCGCTCCTGCGCACGGCCCGCGGCCCCGCGGGAGCCGCGTCGGCTCAGGATCGCGCGGCGGCGAGCGCGTCGCGGAGCTCGCGCTTCAGGATCTTGCCGGCGGCGTTGCGCGGCAGCGGCTCGCGCGCGAACTCGACCACGCGTCGGCACCTTGAACGCCGCGAGCCGCTCGCCGCACGTGCGCTGCAGCGCGTCGATCGTCGAGCGCCGTGCCCGGCTTCAGGTAGACGGCACGCGCGACCTCCTCGCCGAGCCGCTCGTGGGGCACGCCGAACACCGCCGCCTCGTACACGGCGGGGTGCTCGTAGATCGCCGCCTCGACCTCGGCGCAGTACACGTTCTCGCCGCGCGCGCAGCACCATGTCCTTGGCGCGGTCCTCGACGTAGACGAAGCCCTCGTCGTCGATGCGGCCGAGGTCGCCGCTGCGCAGCCAGCCGTCGACGATCGTCTCGGCGGTGGCGTCGGGCCGGTTCCAGTAGCCGCGGATCAGGTTCGGGCCCTTGAACCAGATCTCGCCCACGCTCGCCGGCCGGCAGCGGCGGTCCCGTCCGGGTCGCGGACCGCGATCTCGAGGATCGGGCACGGCGCGGCCCGGTGCTCGTCGGGCTGGCGCAGGTAGTCGTCGCCGGCGTTCTGCGGGCCGTAGGCGTTGGTCTCGGTCATGCCGTAGCCGATGCCGGGCGCGCCGTTGCGGAAGCTCGACGTCGACGCGGCGGACGAGCTCGGGCGGCGCCGGCGCGCCGCCGCCGCCGACCGACTGCGAGGCTCGACGTGTCGCGCTCGCGCGAAGTCGGGCGACTCGAGCAGGTCCCAGGACTGCGTCGGCACGCCGACGAAGTTGGTGACCCGCTCGCGCTCGATCAGCTCGAGCGCGCGCTCCGGCGTCCCACTTGTACATGATCACGAGCTTCAGCCCGCCGCGAAGCACGAGAGCATCACCGGCACGCAGCCGGTGACGTGGAACAGCGGCACGATGAGGATGAAGCTCGTGCGGGTAGCGCTTCGGCGGCTCGGCGTCTCCGGCTGGCGCAGCGCCGCGCGACGGCGGCCTGGCAGCCGAAGCCCATGAGCGCCTGCGAGCACCGCGCGGTGCGTCGACACCGCGCCCTTCGGCCGGCCCGTGGTGCCCGACGTGTAGAGGATCGTGGCGTCGTCGTCGCGGATCGATCGCGACGTCGGGCATCGGCGCGCCCAGCGCGACGACGTCCTCGCAGCGCTCGACGCCCGCGGGCAGCGCGGCGCCGCCGCTGCGCACCGCGATCGCGCGGATGCCGAGCTGCCGCGAGCGTCGCCGCGGCGCGCTCGACCCGCTCGCGGTCGGCGATCAGCACCGCGGCTGCCCGAGTCCTCGAGCGCGAAGTCGAGCTCGTCGGCCGTCCACCACGCGTTGAGCGACACGGCGACTCGCGCCGATCGAGGTGATCGCGGCGAACGCGACGACCCACTCCGGGTAGTTGCGCATGGCGATCGCGACGCGGTCGCCCGGCGCGACGCCGTAGCGGTTCGACGAGCGCGCGCGCCGAGCGCGTCGACGTGGCGCATCGTCTCGGCGAAGCTCCAGCGCTCGTCCTCGTAGACGAGGAAGGTCTGCGTCGCCGCGTGCGCGCGCCGCAGTCGAAGAGCGAGCGCAGCGAGGGCGGCGTGTTCTTGAACACCCGCAGCCGCTCGCCGCGGATCAGGGCCTCGCCGATTTCGAACGGCGAGCCCGGCCCGGTGATCTGGGCGATCGCTTCTTCGTAGCTGATTCCCATGCGCGCCTCCTCGAGGCGCATTCTAGAACGGGGGCGGCGCGTCGGGCGTGGGGGACCCGACGCGCCGCCAGGCAGGCGCGCGGCTACGGGGGGGTAGCCGCGTCGCCGCGCGAGCGCCGCGAGCAATGCGACTCCTGCGAGCAGCCCGGCCGAGCCGGGCTCGGGCAGCGCGTTGACACCCGAGCAGGCGTCGCCGTCGCCGTCGCGATCGGCATCGATCCAGTACTGATTCGGATTCACGGGGCAGGCGCCGACGACGAGGTTCATCGCCGAGTCGTCGATTGCCGGGTCGAGCACCGTCTCCGCGTCGAAGTACGCGCCCGTGAAGTCGGCCTGCTCGCCGTTGACCAGGTTCGAGAGGTCCGCACCGAGCAGATGGGCGCCCCGGAGATCAGCGTCCTCGACGTCAGCGCCAACGAGCACCGCGTCCACGAGGATGGCGTGGGCGAAGGTCGCGGCCTCCGCGTCAGCACCACTCAGATCGGCGCGGGTGAGATCGGAGCTCGTGAAGTTGGCTTCCTCGAGCTCGCTCGCGACGAGCACCAGGTCGACGAGGGTCGCGTCGATGAGCAGAGCGTTGCGCAGGTTGGTGGCGCCGAAATCGCTTCCCGTGAGATCGGCCTCGGTGAGGTCGATGTGGTGCAGGTCCTCGCCGTGGTGGTCTTCGTGGGAGTGGTTCTCTCCTAAGTGAGACCCATACGCTGCGAGGGGGGCGGCTGCCGCGGAAGTCGAGACGGCGAGCGCGAGGGGTGCGAGGAGCACGAGGGCGGCGAACGGGCTGCGCCCGGGCCGCGGGGCGAACGGAGACATGGCATTTACCTTTCCGGTCCGCAGGGCGGGGCTGGGCGGCTTTCGCTCATCCCCGGGGCGGTCACACGAGAGGTTCAGTTGTGCCTTGCCTATCGGTCGGCAGATCGGGGGCTTTAGGCCCCATTTTCTGAATGCCGCTCACGCGCGTGCAACTTCGCGCGCAGTCCGGCGCGTTCGCCTACGATCGACGCCCCGCAGCCGAGCCCCACCGTTGGCGAACTCCCACTCTTCTACGGCCGAGACCCGCGAACGCCCTCTCGCCGGCGTGCGGATCCTCGCGGTCGAGCAGATGCAGGCGATGCCGTTCGCTACCCAGCTCCTCGCTCACATGGGAGCCGAGGTGGTGAAGGTGGAGCACCCCGTTGACGGCGAGTCGGGGCGCGGCGCGCAGCCGAGCCTGCGCGACGACGATGGGCGAGAGGTGGGCGCCACCTATCTGCGGAACAACCTCGGCAAGAAGAGCATCGGCATCGACCTCAAGCATCCGCGCGGGGTCGAGCTCGTGCGCCGCCTGGTTCCCCACTACGACGTCGTCGCGGAGAACTTCAAGCCGGGCACGATGGAGCGACTCGGGCTCGGCTACGACACGCTCGCAGCCGACCACCCCGCGCTCGTCTACGTCTCGGTGTCGGGCTTCGGGGGCCTCTTGCCGACGCCGTACGGCGCGTGGCCCGCCTACGCCGTCGTCGCCGAGGCGATGGGCGGCTTCTACTCGTTCCGGCCCGAGCCCGGTCGCCTGCCCAATATCGGCGTGGCGGGCGCGCTCGGCGACATCGGCAGCGCGCTGTTCGCGGCGATCGGCACGCTCGCGGCGCTCGAGGGCCGCCGCCGCACCGGGCGCGGGCAGCGCGTGGACGTGGCGATGTTCGACGCGATGCTCCCGATCATGGACATGGTCCTGTTCAATCCGTCGATCGGGATCCTCGACAACAGCCTCGCGGCCTGGCCGGGCATCTGCACCTCGTTCGCGGCTTCGGACGGCCTGTTCGTGGTGCAGGTCGGACGCGAACACCAGTTCGAGCGCTTCGCCGCCGCGGTCGGACACCCGGAATGGCTCTCCGATCCGCGCTTCGCGACGCGCGAGGGCTGGAGCGAGCACCTCGACGGCGTAGTTCGCCCCGCCGTGGAGAAATGGGCGCGCGAGCGCACGAAGCTCGAGGCGTCGCGCGTGCTCGCCGAGCAGGGGATCGTCGCGGGTCCCAGCTACGACGCCGACGATCTACGCCGCGATCCGCACGTGCGCGCGCACGCGATGGTGCGCGAGGTCGCGCGCCCCGACGGCGGATCGCCGCTGCACGTGGCGGGCAACCCGATCAAGCTGTCGGGCAGCGACGAGCCGCTGGGCCAGCGCTGGCCGCGGCTGGGCGAGCACACCGACGAGATCCTCACGCGCGACCTCGCGCTCGGCGCCGCGGACCGCGCCGCGCTGCGCGAGGCCGGCGTGATCGCCTGAGAACCCCGAGCGCCCCGAAGAACAGGAGCCCGCGATGCCCGATGCGATCGTCGAGCGCGACCGACACACGATGGTGATCACGATGAATCGCCCTAAGCGCTACAACGCGCTGTCCGGCGCGATGCTCGTGCGCATGTACGATGCCTACGAGGAGGCCTCGAAGAGCGACGACGTGCGCTGCATCATCGTCACGGGTGCGGGCGGAAACTTCTGCTCGGGTGCCGATCTCAAGGCGATGTCCGGCGACGGCGGCAACGAGGATCCCGAGATCGACGTGCAGGCGCGGCTCAAGGACGATCCCGACCTCGTCTACAAGGCCCTGTTCCGCCACTACCGCCCGACGAAGCCGATCATCGCGGCCGTCGAGGGCGTGGCGATCGCGGGCGGCACCGAGATCCTGCAGGCGATGGAGATCCGCGTCGCGGGCGAGAGCGCGCGCTTCGGGGTGTCCGAGGCGCGCTGGTCGCTCTATCCGATGGGCGGCTCGGCGGTGCGCCTGCCGCGCCAGATCCCCTACACGCAGGCGGCGGAGATCCTGCTCACGGGCAAGCACATCCACGCGCCCGAGGCGAAGGCGATCGGCCTGATCGGACACGTGGTGCCCGACGGCCAGGCACTCGTGAAGGCACGCGAGATCGCCGACGTGATCTGCGCGAACGGCCCGCTCGCGGTCGAGGCGATCACGCGCACGCTGCACGAATGCGACGGCATGGAGCTCGACCAGGCACTGCGCCACGAATGGGGCTACGGCCAGGCCGTGTTCGCGAGCGAGGACTCGAAAGAGGGGCCGCTCGCATTCGCGCAGAAACGCACACCGCAGTTCAAGAGGCGTTAGCTCGATGCGCGCGTGGCAGGTGACTGGCGCGGGCGAGCCGCGCGCGGCGCTCGCGCTCGCGGAAGTCGAGCTGGGCCCGCCGCCGCCCGGGATGTTGCGCGTGCGCGTCGAGGCGTGCGCGCTCGGTCTCCCCGACCTCTTCATGTGTCGCGGCAGCTACGCGCTCACACCGAAGACGCCGTTCACGCCGGGTCAGGAGCTCGCGGGAGTGGTGCTCGAGGCGGGGCCGGGTGCGCAGGCGCAGGTCGGTGCGCGCGTGATGGCGGTCTCGGCGTTCTTCCTCGGGCATGGTGGCTTCGCCGAGGAGGCGTGGGTGCTCGACGAGTTCTGCTTTCCCGTGCCCGACGACATGGCCGTCGACGAGGCCGCTGCGTTCCTGATCCCCTACCACACGGCGTGGGTGGGCCTCGTGCGGCGCGGCGCGCTGCGCGCGGGCGAGACGCTGCTCGTGCTCGGCGGTGCGGGGGGCACGGGCTCGGCGGCGATCCAGCTCGGCCATGCGATCGGTGCGCGCGTGCTCGCGACCGCTCGCGGCGGCGAGCGTCAGGCATTCTGCCGCGCGCTCGGCGCCGAGTTCGCGTTCGATCCCGGCGAGGGCCTCGCCGAGGCGGTGCGCGAGGCCACGGCGGGGCAGGGCGCCCACGTCGTGTACGACACGGTCGGCGGCGACGCGTTCGAGGCGGCCACGCGCTGCATTGCGCACGAGGGACGCCTGCTCTTGATCGGCTTTGCGAGCGGGCGCTGGGGTCGACCCGATCCCGCGCAGATCGTGACGCGCAACTACTCGATCGTCGGCGTGATCCCGAGCGGCTACGGGCGCGAGGTCAAGTGCGCCGCGCAGGCCGAGCTGCTCGCGCATCGCGCGCGCGGTGCGCTGCGCGTCCCGCTCGATCCGCCCGTGCCGTTCGAAAAGCTTCCGGACGCGCTCGAGCGGCTCGCGCGGCGCGAGGTGCTCGGCAAGCTCGTGCTGAGGGTCCGCTGATGGCGGAGGCGTCGCTCGAGCTCGCGGCGGTGCTCGCAGAGGCCGAGCGGCGCACGGGGCTGCACGACTTCGGCGATCCGGCGTTCCGGGATCCGCTCGAGCGGCTGCTGCGTTCGCTGCGCGAGGAAGCGCGCCTGAACGCGGTCGGCCGCGCGATGCAGTTCGAGCGCAACGTCGGGCTGCTCGTGAATCGGCTGCGCACCGAGGACCACTACCGGCGCCATCCCGAGATCGCGCAGGAGCGCATCGAGCGGCCGCTCGTGATCGTGGGGCTCGCGCGCACGGGCACCACGATGCTGCACCGGATGATGGCGAGCGATCCGCGCTGGCTCGCGCTGCTCTGGTACGAATCGCGCAATCCGGCGCCGTTCCCGGGCGGCGAAGACGCCGCAGTCGATCCGCGCATCACCGACGCCGAGGCCGAGGTGGCCGCGATGCTCGAGGGATCTCCGGATCTCATTGCCGTGCACCCGATGGACGCGCACGCGCCCGACGAGGAGATCATGCTCGTCGAGCACGCGTTCACGAGCTGGAATCCCGAGGCGTTCTGCCGCGTGCCGAGCTATCGCGCAGTACTCGAGGCGATCGGATCTCGGCGCCGGGCTATCGCTACCTCGTGCGGCTCCTGCAGTTTCCTGCAGTGGCAGAAGCGCCGGCGCGGCGAGACCGCGGCGCGCTGGGTGTTCAAGGCGCCGTATCACCTCGGCTCGCTCGACGCGCTGTTCGCGGTGCTGCCCGACGCGCGAGTCGTCGATGACGCACCGCGATCCGGTCCAGACCGTGCCCTCGTTCGCGAGCATGATCCGCGCGCTCTACGTGCTCGGCAGCGACTCGGTCGATCCCCTCGAGATCGCCGCGCATTGGGGCCGGAAGTGGGCGCGTGCGCTCGAGCGCGCAATCGCCGCGCGCGCCTCGCGCGAGGACCGCTTCCTCGACATCCATTACGGGGATCTCGTCGCTGACCCGATGGCGCAGGTGCGCCGCATCTACGCGCACGCGGACCTCGAGCTCACTCCCGAAGCGGAGGCGCAGATGCGCCGGTGGGCGGTCGAGAACGAGCGCGACCGCCGCCCCGTGCACGCGTACACGCTCGAGGAGTTCGGTTACACCGAAGGCGCGCTGCGCGACTCGTTCCGCGCCTATTGCGAGCGCTTCCTCGGCGGTCGGCTCACCTAGCGCAGGATCAGATCCGCGACGGTGCGCGCCGTGAGGGCGTGCCCCTCGACGTTCGGGTGCCCGCGGTCGCGCACGACGTAGAGATCGCGGCCCGTCGCGTCGAAGTCCGCCGTGAACAGATCGTAGATCGAGAGCGTTTCGACGCCTTCCGAACGCAGCACGGCTTCGATGTGCGCCACGACTTCGCTGCGCGTGTGCTGCACGATCGCACTCTGGCCCACGTACACGATCACGATCAGCCGAGCGCCGAGCTCGTGTGCGACGCGGCGGATCTCGCGCACGACGGGAAGGTTGCGTTCGAGCGACGCGAGCGGCGGATCGACCAGCAGCCTCTGCTCGGACAGCCGCGCGCGCGCGCGCCGGATCTTCGCGAGCACGCTCACGAGCCGAACGAGGTAGCTCCGGTCCCAGAAGTCGTCCGCAGCCAGGCGCTCTCGCAGGAGCTCCACGTCGCGCTCGCGCTCGACGAGGTAGCCGTGCATCACGCGCGTGGTCGGAGCGGGCTCTCCGAGATCGTTCTCGAGCCATCCGAGCGTGACCACGGTCGGACGCAGCGCCGGACCGAACCGCCGGAGCGTGCTGAGCTCCTGCGCCGTGTTGTAGCCGAACACGCCCGCATTCCAGACCACCGCGGCGTGGCCGTGCTGACCGAGCTCGCGCTCGAGCTGGACCGGAAACGTTTCGGCATCGGCGACGCCGTGGCCGAACGTGTTCGAGTCTCCGAGCGCGAGCACGCGCAGCGGCGGCCCCGCGCCCGCGGCCACCTCCGCGCCGCGAAAGCCGAGCGAGTTGGTCGCCACGGCGTGGTCTTCGAAGAAGGAGTGGTACACGCCGCGATAGTTCGGAGAGTTCGACCAGACGCGCTCCGTGTCTTCGGCGTAGATCCCGGGCTCGAAGTCGCGATAGGTATTGAGCACGGGATGGCGCCAGCGCACGACGAGCTCGCCGAGCGCGAGGCTCAGCAGCAGCGACGCGCCGACGAGCAGGGCTAGAGCTGCGCGAATTTCACCACCCGCGTCGCGATCGGCGGATGCTCGTCCGCTCCGATCCAGCGGAACAGCATGCCGCCACAGCTGTGGCCCGCGGTCTCGAGCCAGTTCGAGAAGCGCGGGCCGGGATCGCGGTGCGCCACGACGATCCGCAGCGACGCGTCGGGCTCGAGCCGGGCCGTGTGGGGGTTCAGATGGATGCGATGACGGCGGTAGTCGAGCGACTCCATCCAGAAGTTGCTGAGCTGAAAGTTCCACGATCCGCTCCGCGGCAGGTGATCGATCTCGATCACGAGCGCTTCGTCGCGGCCGAGCTCCCAGCGGCTCTGGCAGTAGTGGATGTTGGCGTCGCCTCCCGCGCGCTGGCAGCGCTCCTGGTCGTCGGACGGAAGCGCGTTCGGATGCGCGGCATAGCGCGCCATCCAGTCGACGAACAGGTTCGCCGTACCCGACACGAACGCGATGGCGCGCTGGAGGCGCTGCTCGAGGACCTCCGGGTCGAGCGCGTCGTTCTCCGCGGGTCCGACCCTCTCGATCGAGAGCTGTGCGGGGCGCTGCGCCGAGCGGTCGCTGAACGTCTCGCGCACGATCAGCTGCGTGGTGTTCGGCTGCATCGGCAACCAATTGCCCTTCTCGGGCTCGCTGCTCGCGGTGATCTCGAAGCCGCCGTCGGGTCCGAGGTCGAGGTCGTCGCCGTCGAGCTGTCCGGTCGGCAGCATCGTGCCGTCGCTCTCGTAGCCGCCGCCTTTGGTGCCGAACGAGAGGTACGGCGCGTCTCCGCGCGTGCCGCGGATCCGGTAGCGGTAGCGCCCGGAGATGTTTGCGTTGCGGTAGACGTTGTCCGGGTTGTCGTTGCCGATCTTGACCGTCTCGTGCGAGAGCTGGAAGAAGCCCGGGAAGCGCGGGTCGGCAAACTCGAGCTGGCCCTCGAGGCCCGCGCGCAGGAGGCGCGTGAGGTAGCGGTAGCCCTCCGCGCGGTCGAACGCCGTGGTCGGCGTCTCCGCGCGCAGCACGACCTCACCCGCGCGCTGGAGCGCGCGGCAGAAATCGCGCCAGACGCTGCCGTCGGCGAGGCGTCGCTCGGATTCCGTCGTCATGGCCCCCCTCCTCAGTCCGCCTGGCCGAGCTTCGCGCTGAGCTGCTCGATCCGATCGCGGAGGTGGGGCAGGCGCGGGTAGATGTGCAGCAGGCGCTCGAGCGCCTCGAGCGCTTCGAACGGCCGTCCCTGCGCCTCGCGGATCATCGCGAGGCCCGAGAGCGCGCCGAAGTGGCGCGGCTCGAGTGCGAGCGTGCGGTCGATGTCGGCCACCGATCGTTCGAGTGCGCCGTGCAGCCAGTGCAGCGTGGCGCGCTTGTTCCAGCCCTCGGCGAAGCCGGGCGCGAGCTCGACCACGCGGTCGAACGCCAGCAGCGCCGCCGTGAAATCGCGCGCCGCCATCGCCGCGAGCCCGCGCTGCAGCCACGGCGCCGCGGCTTCGTCGTCGGTCGCGAGCCATGCGGACCAGATCTCTCGCTCGATCTCGCCCGCCTCGTGCGCCGACGCAGCCGTGGCGAGCCGCGCGAACAGCCCGCCGAGCCGCTGCTGGCGCGGTTCCATCACGGCTCACGCCGGATGCGGCGTGAAACGCACGGGCACCTGCTTGTGCGCGCGCGCCCAGATCGACGTCTTCCAGCCCGGATCGCCCGTGAGCTCGTACTCGGGCACGCGCGCGAGCAGCTCCTCGAACGCCACGCGCGCTTCGAGCCGCGCGAGCCGCGCGCCTAGACAGAAGTGGGTGCCGTGACCGAAGCCGAGGTGGCGCGGCGCGGATCGCGTGACGTCGAACGCCTCGGCGTTCGGGAACTCGCGCTCGTCGCGGTTCGCGGCGGCCCACACGAGGCGAACCATCGCACCCTTGGGAATCGTGCGTCCGTGCAGCGCCACGTCGGCGAGCATGCGCCGCGGCAGCGCCTGGGCGGGCGCCTCGCAGCGCACCATCTCCTCGATCGCGTTGGGAATCGCGGCTGGATCGCGCGCGAGCAGCGCGCGCTGCTCGGGGTGCTCCGCGAGCAGCACGGCACCATTCGCGATCAGGTTGGTGGTCGTGTCGTTGCCTGCGACGATCAGCGTGAAGCAGAAGCCGAGCAGCTCCTGCTCGGACAGATGCTCGCCATCGATCTCGGCGTCGATCAGCGCACTCATGAGGTCTTCGCGGCGCGCGACGCGCCGGTCGGCGAGCAGCTTCGAGAACTCGGCGTAGATGTTGGTCGCGGGCTGGATGACCTCGTGCGCCTTGCCGACCTCGGTCTCGACCAGCGCCTCGGTCCAGTCGAGGAACGCCTCGCGGCGGTCCTCGGGCACGCCGATCATGTCGCCGATCACGAGGCTCGGCAGATGGCGCGAGAACTCGGCCATCAGGTCGGCCTCGCCGCGCGACGCGAAGCGATCGATCAGGCTTCTGGCGATCGCGCGGATGCGCGGCTCCATCGCGTCGGCGCGGCGGCCCGTGAACGCGCGCGAGACGAGATTGCGCAGCGCGTCGTGGCGCGGCGGATCGAGCGATTGAATGTGCGGCAACAGCCCCACGGAGATGTCGGTGTTCTCGGACGAGAGGCGGGCGGTATCGGCTGCGGCGTCGCGCACGTCGGCATAGCGCGAGAGCGCCCAGATGCCCGTTGCCGGGTTCTCGTAGACGGGGTGCTCGTCGCGCAGCACGCGGTAGATCTCGTGAGCGTTGGCCTGGAAGTCGGGACGCGCGGGGTCGTAGACGAAGACCTGGCTCGGGGGCATGGAGCGCCAGTATATACTCGCGATCCGAGGAGGAACCTCCCATGACCCGCGTCGTGAAGCTCGGCATCCGGCGTCCCGCCACCCGGCCGCTCCTGCCCGATCCGGATCCGCGGCCCGTCAAGTACACCTTCATTTCCGTCGACGACCACCTGATGGAGCCGCCTCACGCGTTCGAGGGGCGGATGCCGCAGCGCTTCGCAGATCGCGCACCGCGCGTGGTCGAGACCGAGGAAGGCCATCAGGTCTGGCAGATCGAGGGCACGCCGTACTTCCAGGTCGGCTTCATGTGCGTGGCGGGGCGGCCGCGCGAGGATCACCGCGTCGAGCCCGCGCGCTTCGACGAGGTGCGGCGCGGCTGCTGGGACATCGACGCGCGGATCAAGGACATGGACATCGGCGGCATCTACGCGTCGGTGAACTTCCCGTCCGGCGTCACGGGCTTCGGCGGCACGCTGTTCTCGGAGCTCGAGGATCGCGAGTTCGGCCTCGCGTGCATGCGCGCGTGGAACGACTGGCTGTTCGAGGAGTGGTACACGCCCTATCCCGATCGGATCATTCCGCTCGGCCTCACCTATCTGACGGATCCCGAAAAGGGCGCCCAGGAGATCCGGCGCAACGCGGCGCGCGGATTTCGCGCCGTGACGATGCCCGAGCAGCCGCACCGACAGGGGCTGCCCGCGGTGTTCGACGCCTACTGGGAGCCGATCATCCGCGCCTGCGCCGAGACGCAGACCGTGCTGAACCTGCACAACGGCTCGTCGGGCTTCGCGCAGATGCCGGCCGGCGCGCCGATGCTCGAGCTCGGCGCGACGATGTTCGGCCCGATGGCGATCACGTCGTGTGCCGAGTGGCTCTGGAGCGGCTGGCCCGCGAAGTATCCGGAGCTGCGCATCGCGATGAGCGAGGGCGGAATCGGCTGGGTGGCGATGCTGATCGATCGCCTCGACAACATCATGAGCCGCTCGGGCTACGGCTCGGGCTGGCCCGACAAGCAGAACTCACCCACCGACGTGCTGCGCCGCAACTTCTGGTTCTGCATGATCGAGGACGCCTCGACGATCTGCACGCGCCACACGATCGGCGTCGACAACATCCTGTTCGAGAGCGACTACCCGCACGGCGACGGCACCTGGCCCGACACGCAGAAGGTGATCGACGAGGTGCTCGGCTCGTTGCCCGTCGAGGAGATCCGCAAGATCACCCACGAGAACGCCGCGCACGTGTACCGCCACCCGCTGCCGAAGGTGTGCATTCCGTAGCGCGAGGCCCGAAAACGACTCGGGCGTCGCCGAAGCGACGCCCGAGGGTTTCTTATCGTGCGAGTCGCTTAGCGCCGAGCTCCCATGCGGCTGCCGCACGCGGCGAGCAGCACGAGGCCGAGGCCCATCAGCAGGGCCGTGCCGGGCTCGGGCACCACGAGCGCGGCCTCCGAGTGGGCGATGATGACGTCGCCGGTGACGGGGCAGGCCAGTTCCCAGGACCACGTGGATCGCGTTCACGGCGAGCGCGAGGTTCCCCGTGAAGATCTGCTCGTTCAGTGTGATCGTGATCCCGCCCGCATTGAAGATGACCGTGTTCGGTGCGGGAGCGACCGGGACCACGACGGGGGTGCCGAACACGCTCAGGACAGCGTTCTCGATGATGGTGAAGCCGACCCCGCTGAGCACATTCTCACCGGTGACGGTCGACTCGGAATAGATCGTGGTCGCGGAAAGACTCAGAATCGCCGCGATCGAGGGGTCGGTAAGCAGGCCGTTGACCGTCGCGTTGGCTGACGCGTACTTCACTCCCGCGGCGCCATCGACGTCCGAGGCCGCGTTCACCGTCGAGACGCCGGTCGTCAGCACGCCAGGCACTGCGACGTTCGCGAGGGCGTCCGAGTCGAAGTACGGCGGCGGAGCGGAGCCCGAGGCCGTGGGCAGCGCCACGGTGGCGTTGATCAGGCCCGACAGGTTGACGTCGACACCGGCGGCATCACTGCTGCCCGCGATGACGAGCGCGCTGGCGGGAGCGCTCAGGGTGAAGACAGCTAGAAAGGAGAGCAGGAGTAATCGCTTCGACTGGTGCATATCCCTCTTCCTCTTGAATATTCATCTTGTGCGACAGTGAGCCCGTAGCGGGGTCCACTTACAGCTCGCGTTCTTCCCGGGTCCCATAGTGCCCCCACCGATATGTAAAAGCACCGGAAATATGCACCTTGATCGAAATATTTTTGACACTCCCGGCCCCAGGGAGCCACACAGCAGGCTCCGAGCGGGTTCAGACGGGCTTCCAGAGGTTAGGGAGGCGAACCTGCCCCCGCGGGTCGCACCGAGACCTTGACTCGGTCGGGATGGACGGCGACCACGTCGAGCGTGTCGGGTCTGCGCACGGAATCGTCCCCGAGCGCGAACGTGCGCCGACCGAAGCGCGCCAGGTAGGCGTCGACGCGCACGCTCACCTGGTCGGGCTCGGAGAGCACGAGGTTGCGGCGGAGCCCGCGCAGCCTCACCTGGACCTCGGGCGGATCGACCGACTCGAGCTCGAGCTCGTCGGGCAGGTTCGACACCTTCACCGCGGCCGGCACGGTCACCTCGGTGAGCGCCGAGCCCGGCACGAACACGAGCCACAGCGCGAGCGCTCCCGCGGCCGCGAGCACCGCGTCGACGCCGGCGCGATCGCGCCACCAGGGAAGGCGCGCCTCTGCTTCGCGCTCGCCGCGCACCGCGATCAGCTCGTGCGCGAGGTCCTGCGGACGCGCGAGCACGCGCAGCGCGCCGTCGCGCGCCAAGGAGACCGTCCCGCGCTCCTCCGAGACCACGATGCAGGTGGCGTCGCAGCGCTCCGCGAGCCCGAGCGCGGCCGCGTGCCGGGTGCCGCCCGACCCGAGCGCCGAGCGATTCACCGAGAGCGGCAGATGGACCGCGAAGCGCTCGAGACGCGAGCCGCGCAGGATCACCGCGCCGTCGTGCCCGGGCGAGCTCGGATCGAAGATCGAGAGCAACAGCGGCTCGGAGAGCCGCCCGTCGAGCGCGATGCCGCCCTCGACGTGGCTCTCGATCGGCTCGCGCTGCGGCAGCACGATCAGCGCGCCGACGCGCGTCGCGGCCAGGCGCGCCACGGCGCGCACGATCAGGTCGCTCACGTCGACGCCGCGGCGATCGCGCGCGTCTCCGCGGCGCAGGCTGCCGAGCTGCTCGAACAGGCGCCGGAGATCCTCCTGGAACACCACGACGAGCACGAGCACGAGCACCGCGAAGAAGCCCTGGAACAGCGAGGCCGTGAGCTGGAGCTCGAGCCCGCGCGCGAGCAGATAGACGCCGCCGAGCAGCGTGAGGCCGATGAGCGCGCGGCGTCCCCGCGTGCGGCGCACGAAGCGGATCGCCAGCCAGAGCAGGAGACCCACGGTCGCGATGTCGACCAGGTCGCGCCAGAAGAAGATCGTGAACAGATTCGCCATCGGTCGGCTATGTGCCGGGAGAGTCGGTCGGGCTCTCCGGCGTGGCGGGCGGTGCCGGGTTCATGCGCAGGCGCGCGATCCGCCGCCGCGTCACTTCGAGCACGGTCGCGACGAACGGTCCCACGCGCACCGAATCGCCCTTGTGCGGCAGGCGGCCCAGCCGCGCCGTCACGTGGCCGCCGATCGTCTCCTCGCCCTCGTCCTCCGCGTCGGAGAGCTCGAAGTCGAGCCGGTCCAGGGCCTCGGGAATCGACATGCGCCCGGACAGCTCGAAGCTCCCGCCGGGCAGCTTCACGAGCTCCTGGACCGCCTCGTCGAACTCGTCGCCGAGCGGTCCCACGATCTCTTCGAGCGCGTCCTCGCGGAACGCGAGCCCGATCGCCGTGCCGTGCTCGTCGAGCACCACCGCGCAGTGCTGCCGCTGACGCTGGAGCTCGAGCAGGAAATCGGACAGCGACATCGTGTCCGAGACGAAGAGCGGCGGGTTCACGAGCTCGCGCAGGTCGGGAGTTTCGCCGCGCAACAACACGTCGAGCACGTCCTTCGAGTGCAGGAAGCCCACGATCGTGTCGAGCCCGAGCTCGCACACGGGAAGCCGCGAGTGGCGGCTGGAGCGGACCCGCTCGAGGTTCGCCTCGAGGCTGTGTTCGAGCGTGACGAACTCGACGTCGACGCGCGGCACCACCACGTGCCGCACCTCGAGCTCGATCATCCGGAACACATTGGCCGTGAGCTCGTGCTCGCGCTCGGAGATGTGGCCGGCGCTCGCCGACAGCGAGAGGATGCTGCGGATCTCCTCGGCGGTGGGACTGCCCGCGGTGCCGAGATCGGCGCGCAGCCCGACCAGGCGGAGCAGCGCGTTGGACATGGCATTGATCGCGACGATGAACGGCCCGAACAGCCACGCGAACCCGTACAGGATCGGGGCGGTGCGCAGTGCGATGCCCTCGGCGCGCCGCAGCGCCCACATCTTCGGCGCCTGCTCGCCGAGCGTCATGTGGAGCGTGGTGATGATCACGAAGGCGATCCCGATCGACACGACGGGCACCCAGGCCGCGCCGGGGTCGACGGCGACGCCGAGCGCATCGAGTGCCGCGATCAGCACCACGGAGACGGCCGGCTCACCCAGCGCACCCAGGATCAGGCTCGCGAGCGTGATCCCGAGCTGACACGCCGACAGGTAGCGGTCGAGATGCTGGAGGATGTGCTTCGCGGTGTGCGCGGAGCGCCGCCCCTCGCCCGCGAGCTGCTCGATCCGCGACTCGCGCACCTTCACGAGCGCGAACTCGGCCGCGACGAAGAAGCCGTTCAGCAGCACGAAGAAGAGGGTGGCGCCGAGCCGCCACGCGACCCCGAACAGGTCGAGCGAAGGGTGGACTTCGGTCAACGCACCGCCCCTCCGCGAGAGGTACCGCGGCGCGGATCGCGCCGCCAGCGGATCCGGCGCCCGTTCACTCCGCCTGCGGCAGGGGGCGTCCGGAACCCGCTGCCCTTCCGCGTTTTGCGCGCAGGTTCAGCACCTCCACGAACAGCGAGAACGCCATCGCGGAGTAGACGTATCCCTTCGGAACGTGCTGATCGAATCCCTCCGCGACCAGCATCACGCCGATCAGGAGCAGGAACGAGAGCGCGAGCATCTTGATCGTGGGATGTCGCTCGATGAACTTCGAGATCGCGCCGGCCGAGATCATCATCACGCCGATGGCGATGATGATCGCCGCGATCATTACGGGGACGTCGTCGGCCATCCCGACCGCCGTGATCACCGAGTCGAGCGAGAACACGAGGTCGAGCAGCAGGATCTGGACGATTACGGACGTGAACGAGGCGGCGATGCGCTCGGCGTCGGGATGATCGCTGCCCTCCTCCATCTTCTCGTGGATCTCGAACGTGCTCTTCCCGATCAGGAACAGGCCTCCCCCGATCAGGATCAGGTCGCGCCCCGAGAAACCCTCGCCGAAGATCGCGAAGAGGTCGGTGGTCAGGCGCATGATCCACGCGATCGAGAGCAGCAGCGCCACGCGCCCGAACATCGCGAGCGCGAGCCCGATCATGCGCGCCCGCGCCTGCCTCTCGCGCGGGAGGCGATCCGAGAGGATCGAGATGAAGACGATGTTGTCGATGCCGAGCACGATCTCGAGCGCAGTGAGCGTCGCGAGCGCGATCCAGGCCTGCGGGTCGCTGATCCAGCTGATCCAGTCGAACATCGGTGGAGATTTCGTGCGGGGCGAGTTCGGATCGCAGTAGTAGTGGTGGCCCAGGCCAGAGTCGAACTGGCGACACCCGCATTTTCAGTGCGGTGCTCTACCAACTGAGCTACCGGGCCACGGGGGTGGGAAGCTAGCCGTTCGCGCTGGGTGGGTCGAGCATGCGACGAGCTGCGCGCGTGTGTTTCGAGATCACGGCGCGCGCGCGCGTGCGTGGTAGCTTGCCGTCATGATTCGCCGCCGCACCCGCACTTCGTCCCTCGCACTCGCACTGCTCGCGTTCGCGACGTTCGCCGCACCGATCCGCGCCGCGGCGCCGTCTCCCGCGTACGGCACGCGCGGAATGGTGGTGGCCTCCGAGATCGAAGCGGCGCGCGCGGGTCGCGCGATGTTCGAGCGCGGCGGCAATGCCGTCGACGCGGCGATCGCGACGGCTTTCGCGCTCGCCGTGACGCAGCCGTTCTCGGCCGGGTTCGGCGGCGGTGCCTTCCTGCTGATCCGAACCGGCCTCGGTGAGGTGCTCGCGATCGACGCGCGCGAGACCGCGCCGGCCGCCGCGACCCGCGACATGTACCGGCAGCCCGGGGTGCCCGAGGGCGCTTCGCTCTCGGGCCCGCTCGCGGTCGCGACGCCGGGCTTCATCGCGGGCTGCGCGCTCGCGCTCGAGCGCTGGGGCACGTTCGGGCTCTCCGACGTGCTCGCGCCGGCGATCGAGCTCGCGGAGAACGGCTTCGCGATCGGGCCCTATCACGCGCACATGATCGAGGCCATGCGCGAGCGCGGGCTCGCCAAGCGGTTTCCCGAGACGGCGCGCATCCAGTTCCCGCCCGAGGGCACGCCGGCGCGGCCGGGCTGGCGACTCGTGCAGCGCGACCTCGCTGCGACACTTCGCCGTGTTGCTTCCGAGGGTCCGGGTGTGCTCACCCACGGCGAGATCGCGGATGCGCTCGCGACCGCGGTGCGCTCGCGCGGCGGGATCCTGACCCGCGACGACATCGCCGCCTATCAGCCGGTGATCCGCGACCCCGTCGTGGGCAGCTACCGGGGCTACGCGGTCTACACCTTCCCGCCGCCGTCGTCGGGTGGTCTGGCGCTGATCGAGGCGCTCAACGTGTTGGAGGGCTTCCAGCTCGCACCGCTCGGTGCAGGCTCGTCGGAGAGCATCCACCGGATCGCCGAGGTGATGAAGCTCTCGTTCGCGGACACGCTCGCGTTCGTGGGCGATCCCGACTTCGTCTCCGTGCCGGCCTCGCGTCTGATCGCGAAGCCCTACGCCGCGCAGCTGCGCAAGCGCCTCCGGCCGATCCGATTGCCCTGGTGGCAACGCGCCCCGTGGAACTGGTTCGAGGGCGAGCGCCCGATCCGCGTCGAGGGTCCGGGCCTGCCCGCGCGCGACGCCGGCACGACGCACTTGTCCGCGATCGACGCGGCGGGCAACGCGGTGGCGCTCACGATGACGATCAACACGCCGTACGGCTCGGGCATCACCGCCGAGCACACGGGCATCCTGCTCAACAACGAGATGGACGACTTCGCGATCGCGCCGGACCAGCCCAACACCTATGGACTCGTCGACAAGCGCGGGGCGAACGCGATCGCGCCGCGCAAGCGTCCCCGGTCGAGCATGACGCCGACGATCGTCGAAAAGGGGGGACAGCTGTTCATGGTGACGGGCAGTCCGGGCGGGCCGCGCATCATCAGCACCACGCTGCTCTCGATGCTCAACGTGATCGACTACGGCATGGACGCCTCGGCCGCGGTGTCGGCCCCGCGCTTCCACCATCAGTGGGTTCCCGACGTGCTCTACCTCGAGCCGGAGACCGCGCTCGACGTCGTGGACGCGCTGCGCGCCCGCGGCCATACCGTGGAGGTGGAGCAGCGCGACTGGTCGGCCGCCGAGGCGATCGTCGTCGATCCCAGCGGCGCGTTCTGGGGCGGCAGCGATCCGCGGCGCGATGGGATGGCGGCCGGTTACTGATCAGCCCGCGCCCGGCTCGCCGCGCACGACCGCTTCGGTGTAGGCGCCGAGGTCGATGATCCGCTGCGCCACGCGCAGCACGTCCTTTCCCGTCACGGCGCGAATCCGCTCCGGATAGGCGCGGCTCGCGCCGGCGCCGAGCCCGTAGAGCGCATTGAGACTGCTCTGCGCCGCGTGCACTGCGTTGCGCTGGTGGTCGATCGCGAAGTTGCCCACGAGATGGCGGCGCGCGGCCTCGAGCTCGCCTTCGTGCGGCTCTGCGTCGAGCAGTCGCGAGAGCTGCTCGAACAGCCCGACGCGCGCCGCGGCGAGCTTCTCCGGCGCGGTCGCGATGTATACGGCGAAGTAGCCCGGCGCGAGGCCCTCCACACTGGTCGCGGTCACCGAATACGCGAGGCCCTGTTTGTCGCGGAGCTCGAGGAACATCCTTCCGCTCTGGCCCGCGAGCAGCTGCGTGATGACTTCGAGCGCGAAGCGATCGTCGTCGGCCACGGAGACGCCGCGGAAGCCGATCACGAGATGCGCCTGGGCGCGATCCTTCACGATCTCGGCGCGGCGGATCTCGCGCGGCGGATCCTCGAGCGGCGGAGAGGGAAGCTCGAAGTCGCCGCCGTCGAGCGCGGCGAGGCGCACCGCGAGGCCCTGCGCGACGGCGTCCGGGTCGACGTCGCCCGACACCGCGATCACGAGATTGCTCGGGCGCACGAGCCGCTCGTAGTGCGCCACCACGGCGTCGCAATCGAGCGCCGAGATCACCTCGGCGCTGCCGAGCGTGGGCATGCGATAGGGATGCTCGAGGAACAGATGCTCGGCGAGCAGCTGGAACGCGCGCTGGCCGAGGCGGTCTTCGCGGCGCTCGATCGCGGCGAGCGTCTCGGCGCGTTCGCGCTCGAGCTCGGCCGGGTCGAATGCGGGCTCGATCAGCACTTCGGTGAACAGGTCGAGCGCGGGCTCGAGCGCGGCGCTGGGCGCGTCGAGCGTCACGCCGAAGCTGCTGCGCCCCGAGAAGACGTCGATGTCCGCGGCGCGGCTCTCGACCGCGCGCGCGAACGCGGCTGCCGAATGGCTCTCGGTGCCGCGCATCCACATCGAGGCGAGAAACGCCGTGAGCCCCGACGTGGACGGATCCTCCGCGAGCAGCCCGCCGCGCAGCGCGGCGCGCGCCGCGATCACGGGCACGCTGCGGCGCGGCACGACGTGCAGCTCCGCGCCGCCCGGCAGCGCATAGCTCACGAGCTCGGGCTCGCGCGAGCGCACGACCGGCGGCGACGCCGCGCGCGACGCGCGCTCCACCCCGCGCATCACCGCGCGCCGGATCGCCGCGTCGTCGATCGCGCCGCGATCGGCGTCGGGCAGCAGTACGCCGACCGTGAGCGCGTCCTGGCGCCATCTCGTGTGCGCGACGCGCAGCAGATCGTCGGGGGTCGCCGTGCGAACCGCGTCGAGATAGCGCGCTTCGGTCTCGAGGCTGCCGCCGTTCACGAGGAAGCTGCCGAGCTTCGCCGCGAGGCCCGACACGCTCTCGCGCTCGAAGTGCTCCGAGGTCAGGAAGTTGATGCGCGCCTTCTCGATCTCTTCGGCGGAAACGGGATGGGCGCGCAGGCGCTCGATCTCCGCGATCGTGGCCTCGAGCGCTTGCGCGGCGCGCGGCGCATCCGTGTCGAAATCGATCGTGGTGGTTCCGGGGTCGAACGGTGTGTAGGACCAGGCGTCGATCCGGTCCACGAGCCCGTCGCGCTCCTTCACCGCGCGTACGAGTCGGCTGCTCTCGCAGTTTCCGAGCAGGAAGGACACGAGATCGAGATAGGGCGCATCCGGATGCGAGAGTGCGAGGCCCGGGTACGCGATCTCGATCGAAGCGCGCTCGAACGGCCGCGCGAGCACCGCCGAGCGCAGCTCGCGCTGCGCGGGCTCGCTGCGCCGATCGCGGCGCGCGCCGCTCGGCGCGAGCCCCGTGAACGCGCGCCGGATCGACTCGAGCACGTTGGCGCGGTCGAACTGGCCCACTGCGATCGCGACCAGGTTGTCCGGCGCGTACCAGCGCTCGTAGAAGCGGCGCACGCGCGCGCGGTCGAAGCTGGCGACGCTCTCGGGTGTACCCAGGATCGGATGGCGATACGGATGCTCGGCGAAGACCGAGTCGAACACGGCGTTGGACAGCACGCTGCCCGGGGAATCCTCGCTGCGCCGGATCTCCTCGAGCACCACCTCGATCTCGCGCGCGATCTCGCCGGGATCGAACAGCGAGTGGAGAACCGCGTCGCAGAGCACGTCGATGCCGGTCTCGAACGCGTCCGCGGGCGTCGTCGCGTGGTAGACGGTCACGTCGTGGGACGTGTAGGCGTTGATGCGCCCGCCTGCGCCCTCGACCTCGCCCGCGATCTGGCCGAGGCCGCGCCGCTCGGTGCCCTTGAACAGCATGTGCTCGTGGAAGTGGGCGAGGCCGCGCTCGTCCGGACGTTCGTCGGCAGATCCCGCACGCGCCCAGAGCTGGAACTCGGCGACCGGCGCGGTGTCGGTCTCGAGGAGCACGACGGTGAGCCCGTTCGGGAGCTGCTCACAGTGGACAGAGCGCTGGCTCACGATCCGTCCAGCGTACCCGAGGCCCCGAGCGTACGCTCTCTCG
The DNA here is from genome assembly GCA_963832165.1 of uncultured delta proteobacterium. Classification (GTDB taxonomy): domain Bacteria; phylum Myxococcota_A; class UBA9160; order UBA9160; family SMWR01; genus JAHEJV01. Next base: position 829,701 of record CAWHTE010000001.1, read on the forward strand.
GCGATGGACGATCTCGGCGTCTACCTGCACGTGCCGTTCTGCGAGCGGATCTGTCCGTACTGCGACTTCGCCGTGATCGCGGCGCGCTCGCTCGGCCGCGCCGCCGAACAGGAGTACGTGGCCGCGCTGCTGGCGGAGCTCGCGGTGCGCCGCGCCGAATTTGCGGGGCACCGGCTCGCGACGATCTATCTCGGCGGCGGCACGCCGTCGCTGCTTTCGCCGCACAGCGTGCGCGAGCTGCTCGACGCGGTGCACGGGGCATTTTCGGGCGAGCCCGCCGAGGTGACGCTCGAGGTCAATCCCAGCACGCTCGAGCGCGAGCGGCTGCCCGGCTTCCGAGACGCGGGAGTCGATCGCGTGTCGGTCGGGATCCAATCGTTCGACGACACCACGCTGCGACGTCTGGGCCGGGCCCATCGCGCGCGCGAGGGCCATCTCACGCTCGCAGCGTGCCGCGCGGCCGGATTCGCGCGAATGTCGCTCGACCTGATCGCGGCGGCGCCCGGCCAGGACCTCGCATCGTTCGAGCGCGACCTCGGGGCCGCAGTCTCCGCGGCGCCCGACCACGTGTCGGTCTACGAGCTCACGCTCGAGCCCGGCACACCGTTCGCTCGCGCGGCGCAGAGCGGCCGCCTCGCGCTCGCGGACGAGGAGATTGCAGTGCGCATGCTCGAGCGGACCGAGGAGCAGCTGGGCGCGGCGGGCTACCGCCGCTACGAGATCTCGAGCTATGCGCGGCCCGGGCGCGAGGCGATTCACAACCAGCGCTACTGGAACCGCCGACCCGTGCTCGGCCTCGGCATGGGCGCGGTGTCGAACGATCCGCCCACAGCGGACTCGCCGCACGGCACGCGCCGCACGAACCCGCGCACGCTCGACGCCTATCTCGCGGTCGTCGCAGGAGTGCGCGATGCGGAGATCGAGGCGCTCTCGCCGCAGGTGGCGCGCGGCGAGGCGGTCTTTCTGGCGCTGCGCACCGCAGCGGGTCTCGATGCGGAGCGCTTCGCTTCCGAGTTCGGATCGCCGCCGCGCGAGTTCTTCGGCGATGCGATCGAGGCGCTTCGTGCGCAGGGTCTGCTCGAGGAGGCAGACACGGGTCGACTGTCGCTCACACCCCGCGGGCGAATGTTGTCGGACTCGGTCTTCGCACACTTCGTCTGACCGGGAGCTTGGGGTAACTTGGGTTCGTGGTGAGGAACGGACCGCCGATGGAGGCCGCGGACTGCGATGACGCCGTGCGGCTGACGGATCGCCAGCAGGACGTGCTGCGCGCGGTGATCCGCGCCTACGTGGGAGCGGCCGCGCCGATCGGTTCCCAGCACATCTCCCACCTGCTCGTGAAGAATCTCTCCTCCGCGTCGATCCGCAACACGCTGGCCGAGCTCGCCGCGCTCGGATTGGTCCAGCAGCCGCACACCTCGGCGGGTCGCATCCCCACGGAGCAGGGACTGCGGACCTTCATCGACTTCCTGCTCGAGCGCCGCGAGGTCGCCGACTACGACAAGCGCGCGATCGAGTATCGCGTCGACAACGCGCAGGGCGACTCGGTGGTCGAGGTGGCTGCGCAGCTCTTGTCGGAGCAGACGCGCCTGCTCGGATTCGCCGTGGCGCCGCGGCTCGAGCGCGTGACGCTCCAGCACGTGAGTCTGGTCCGGCTCAGCAGCTCGCGCGTGCTCGCGGTGCTGGTCTCGAGTACGGGCGCCGCCTATCGCCGCGTGATCGCGGCCGACGTCGATCTCGACCAGCGGGAGCTGGACCGCGCTGCCTCACACCTCACCGAGCGCGCAGTGGGTCGCACGCTCGGCGAGGTCCGCGACGCGCTGCACCGCGAGGCCGCCGCGCTGCGCCACGAGGCCAACCGACTCCTTCGCTGCGCGCTCGAGCTCGGAACGCGCGCGGTGGCACCGCAGGACGAAGAGGTGGACATCATCGTCGCGACGCGGCTGGCCGTGCTCGACCAGCCGGAGTTCCGCGACCCTCGCCGCATCCGCGAGATCCTCGAGACGCTCGAGACCAAGGAGCGTCTGGCCGAGATCGTCGATCAGATGCTCACGAGTGGCGGAGTTCAGGTGGCGATCGGTGGAGAGATGGGAGATCCCACGCTCTCGCACTGCGCGCTGGTCGCGACGCGCTACGGCGACGAGCTCACGCCGCTCGGCGCGGTGGGCGTGATCGGGCCGAGCCGCATGGATTACTCGCGCGTGATTCCGCTGGTCGCGTTCTGCTCGCGCGCCATCACGGGCAAACTGCTGGGATGAGTGGCACGCGCGACGGGGGCCGGAAGGGCGGGCCGGCTCCGGACGACGACGGCGGCTCGATCCCGATCGATCCCGAGCTCGAAGCCGCGCTGCGCGAGGCGATGGACTCGGTTGCCGAGACGCCGCGCCGTGGCGAGACGGAATCGGGCGACGTCGCCGGGTCCACCCCGGAAGCAGGGGCCGAGGACTCCGTGGCACTGCTGCGCGAGGAGCTCGCGGACGCCAAGGAGCGCCTGCTGCGCCTCCACGCCGAGTTCGAGAATTTTCGCAAGCGCGCGCTGCGGGAGCGCCAGGAGGCGATCCAGTACGGGTCCCAGAATCTCTTCAAGGACGTCGTTTCGGTGGTCGATAACCTCGATCGGGCCATCGAACACGCTCGCGAGAGCGGGGGCGGGGACTTAGCGAGCTTTCTGCAGGGCGTAGAGCTGGTGTATCGGGAGCTTCTCGGGATCCTCGAGAAGAATCACGTCACCGAGATCGAGGCCCTCGGGAAGCCGTTCGACCCCTCGCTCCACGAGGCGATGGCGCAGGTGGCGAGCGGCGCGGTGCCGCCCAACACCGTGATCGAAGTCTTGCAGAAGGGTTTCCAGCTGCGCGATCGCCTGGTGCGACCGACGCGGGTCATCGTGGCCAAAGCGGCGGATACATCGGCGAAGAGCGGTGGAGAGGACTCCGCCGGTTGATGCCCACCCGGGCTCGGCCGCGGAAGCGGCGGGCATGGGCAAAGTCATCGGCATCGATCTCGGGACGACGAACTCCTGCGTCGCGCTGTTCGAGAACGGCCAGACCCAGGTGATCGCCAACTCCGAGGGCGCGCGCACGACGCCCTCGATGGTGGCGTTCTCGAGCTCGGGCGAGAAGCTCGTCGGACAGATCGCCAAGCGCCAGGCGGTGACCAACCCCGCGAACACGATCTACGCGATCAAGCGCATGATCGGGCGCAAGCGCGACAGCGAAGAGGTGAATCGTTTCGCCGAGATCGCGCCGTTCCCGATCACGGCGGCCGACAACGGCGACGTGCGCGTGTCGATCGGCGGCCGCGCCTACTCGCCGCAGGAGATCTCGGCGATGGTGCTCGCGAAGATGCGCGAGACCGCGTCGGATTTCCTCGGAACCAGCGTCGAGGAGGCCGTGATCACGGTTCCCGCCTACTTCGACGACTCGCAGCGCCAGGCCACCCAGGACGCGGGCCGCATCGCCGGCCTCAAAGTGCTGCGAATCCTCAACGAGCCCACGGCGGCCGCGCTCGCGTTCGGCCTCGACAAGCAGGGCAGCGGCCGCGTGGCGGTGTTCGATCTCGGCGGCGGAACGTTCGACGTCTCGATCCTCGAGATCGCCGACGGCGTGTTCGAAGTGCGCAGCACCAACGGCGACACCTATCTGGGCGGCGAGGATTGGGACCAGCGTCTCGTCGACCACATGATCGGCGTGTTCAAGGACCAGAGCGGCATCGACGTGCGCAAGGACCCGATGGCGCTGCAGCGGATCAAGGAAGCGTCCGAGCGCGCGAAGCACGAGCTCTCCTCGTGCGAGGAGACCGACATCAGTCTCCCGTTCATCGCCGCGGACGAGCAGGGCCCCAAGCACCTCGCCCTGTCGATCACGCGTGCGGAGCTCGAGGAGCTCACCGCGGATCTCGTCGAGCGCCTCACCGAGCCGTGCAAGATCGCGCTCGAGGATGCCGGTCTCGCTGCGAGCGAGATCGACGACGTCGTGCTCGTGGGCGGCATGACGCGGATGCCCGCGATCCAGCGCAAGGTGGAGCAGATCTTCGGGAAGGCCCCGCACAAGGGCGTGAACCCCGACGAGGTGGTCGCGGCGGGCGCGGCGATCCAGGCCGGCGTGCTCTCGGGCGAGGTCGAACAGGTACTGCTGCTCGACGTCACTCCGCTCACGCTGAGCGTCGAGACACAGGGTGGTGTCGCGACCACGATGATTCCGCGCAACACCACGGTGCCGACCTCGATGAGTCAGGTGTTCTCCACGACCGAGGATCACCAGACCGTCGTGCGCATCCACGCCGTGCAGGGCGAACGCGAGATGGCGCGCGACAACAAGACGCTCGGACGCTTCGAGCTGGTCGGGCTGCCACCCGCGCCGCGCGGCGTCCCGCAGATCGAGGTCACGTTCGACATCGACGCGGACGGCGTCGTCAAGGTGTCGGCGAAGGACCTCGGGACCGGGCGGTCGCAGGCGATCCAGGTGACCGCGTCGAGCGGCCTGTCCGACGCCGAGATCGAGCAGCTGGTGGCCGAGGCCTCGCAGCACTCCGAGGACGACCGCAAGCGCCGTGAGCTGATCGATCTGCGCAATCAGACCGACGGCTTGATCTACTCCACGGAGCGAACGCTCGAGGAGTTCAAGGAGAACGTGACCTCCGATCAGCGGCAGGTGCTGCTGCGCGCGATCGAAGCGGCGCGCGCTGCCAGCGCCGCCGACGACATCACCGCACTGCGCGCGGCGATGGGCGAGCTCTCCGCGCGCACTTTCGAGATGACCGAGCGCCTCTACGCCGAGCTGGGTGGCAAGAGTCCCGACGCTTCCTAGCAAAGCGTGCTGACCGGTCCGAAATCGTGTTGACGAAGCCGGTCCCCCGCCTAGATTCCCCCGGCATGCCGCCGTCCTGCGGGGAACGAGACTCCTGAGTTGGCGAAGCGCGACTACTACGAGATCTTGGGCGTCCCGCGCGATGTCGACCCGGAGGCGCTGAAGAAGTCCTATCGCGCGCTCGCGATGCGCGATCATCCCGATCGCAATCCGGACGATCCGGCCGCCGAGGAGCGCTTCAAGGAGGCGACGGAGGCGTACTCGGTCCTCTCCGATCCCGAGAAGCGGCGGGCCTACGATCGCTTCGGCCACGCGGGCGTGGGCGCGGGTGCGCCCGGCTTCCAGGACTTCGGCGATCTCGGCAACTTCACCGATCTCTTCGACGACCTGTTTGGCGACCTGTTCGGCGGGCGGCGCGGTGGGCGCCGCCGCGGCCGCGGTCAGCGCGGCGCCGATCTCCGCTACAACCTCGAGATCGATCTCGCCGACGTGCTCGTGGGCCTCGAGCCCACGATCAAGATCCCGAAGATGCGCCCGTGCGAGACCTGTCAGGGGTCGGGCGCGCGGCCGGGCACCACGCCGGAGACCTGCGGGAGCTGTCGCGGCAGCGGCCAGGTGGTGCTCCAGCAGGGCTTCTTCCGCGTGAGCCGCCCCTGCGACGCGTGCGCGGGCACGGGCGAGATCGTGCGCTCGCGCTGCACCGATTGCCGCGGCCAGGGTCGCGTCGAGGGGCAGCAGACGCTCAGCGTGCGGATTCCTTCCGGCGTCGACGACGGGACGAGGCTGCGGCTGACCGGCGAGGGCGAGGCCGGGATCGCAGGCGGCCCGAACGGCGACCTGTACGTCGTGATCGGGGTCCGTCCCCACCCGCTCTTCGAGCGCGAGGGGCCGGACCTCCACTGTCAGGTGCCGATCACGATGGTGCAGGCGGCGCTCGGCGCGGAGATCGACGTACCCACGCTCGAGGGCGTGGTCAAGCTGAAGATTCCCGAGGGCACGCAGTCGGGGAAGGTGATGCGACTGCGCGGGAAGGGCCTGCCGACGCTGCGCTCGAGCGCGCGCGGCGATCAGCTGCTGCACATCTTCGCGGAGACGCCGTCGCGGCTCACCGCTTCGCAGCGCGAGCTGCTCGAGCGCTTTGCGGAGGAGAGCGACACCAAGGTGTCGCCCGCGCACAAGGGATTTCTCGACAAGCTGCGCGAGCTGTTCGATTGAGGGGCGCAAGTTTCGCGCAGCGAGCCGAAGGAGAGCGAAGACCATCGGGTCGGGTGCGCGGGCTGTGTCTCGGGATCGCGCTGTGCGCGTTCGTGGGCTGTACCGCGCTGTTTCCGCCCGAGGCGACGCAGGAGGAGCGGCGCGCGTACACGGCTGCCGAATCGATGCGCCGCTCCGACCCCGCAAAGGGGCGCGCGGCGCTCGAGGCCTTCCTCGCGCGCTACCCCGAGAGCGCGCTCGCGTCCGACGCCGGGCTTGCTCTCGGCGAGATCGCTCGCGCCCAGGGGCGTACCGACGAGGCGAAGCGCCGCTATCTCGAGGTGGTGCGGCGCGGCGGTGCTGCGTCCGACCGCGCGCGCGTGAGGCTCGCCGCGATCGAGCTCGAGCGCGGGGATGCAGCCGCTGCGCGTCAATGGCTCGATCGCGTGCGGCTCTCGCAGCTCGATCGCTCCGAACTGCGCACGGCGTACCGCGCCTTCGCCGAGAGCGCGCAGCGGCCCGCCGACCGGGTGCGCTGGCTCGGGCTGCTGCGCGGTGAGGTGACGGACGCGAGCGAAGGTGCGGCGATCGACGCCGAGATCGACCGCACGCTCGGCACTCTCGATCTATCCGAGCTCGAGCTCGCAGCGCGGCAGGTGGGAAATCGCGCGCCTGCGGGTCACATCTACGTCGCGCTGGCCGAGCGCGCGCTCGTCGAGGGCAAGACCGACGCGGCGCGCGACGCCGCGGAGCGCGCGCGCAAGCTGTCGATCGCACCGCGCTACGCGCCGCGGCTCGCCGCGGTGGAGGCGCGCCTGGGCCGGCCCGACGCCGAGGCCGAGGCCGCGCCGACCGACGTCGCCCGGTTGCGCACGTTCGAAGACGTCATGCAGCGCCCGGCGCCGGACTTCGCCTCGGCGCGCGGTGTATTGGGCGTCGTGCTGCCGCTCTCCGGCCCGTTCGCCGGCTTCGGCGAGCAGGCACTGCGCGGGGTGCTCCTGGCCGCAGGGATCTTTCCGGGCGCCGAGGGCGCGGCCCAACCCGTGATGCGGATCGCGGTGCGCGATTCCGGCAGCGACCCCGGGCGCGCGGCCGCCGCGGTGCGCGAGCTCGCCGGGGATCCGGAAGTGGTCGCGATCGTGGGGCCGCTGGTCTCCGCGACCTGCGAGTCCGCCGCGCAGGAGGCGGAATCGCTCGGGGTCCCGCTGCTCGCGCTCACCGCGCGCGAAGACGTGGTGAATCAGCGCCGATGGGTGTTCCGCCTGCGCACGCGTCCGGCCGAGGAGGCCGAACTGCTCGCGGAGCGCGCGGTCGCGCTCGGCGCCCAGCGCTTCGCGATCCTCTACCCCGACGACCCCTACGGCGTCGGTCTGCGCGGCCTGTTCTGGGATGCGATCGAGGCGCGCGGCGGGCGCGTCGTGGGCGTGGAATCGTACGACCCGAAGGCGACCGACTTCGGGGAGCCGATCCGGCGCCTGGTCGGCTACAAGCTGCTCGACGCGGAGGAGAAGTCGCTCCTGGCGACCCGCGACGCGATGCTCGAGCGCGCGCGACGCCTCCCGACCGACGCGGCTCGCGAGCTGCGTGCGAACGCGCGCAAGCTCACCACCAAGGACGGCCGTCCGATTCCGCCGATCGTCGACTTCGATGCGCTGTTCATTCCCGCCTCACACAAAGAGGTGGTGCTGATCGCCCCGCAGCTCGCGGTCCAGGAGGTGACGAACGTCCGGCTGCTGGGATCCGAGGGCTGGTACGACTCGCAGCTCGTGCGGCTCGGCGGCGCGCCGCTCGAGGGGTCGCTGTTCGCCGCCCATTTCTACCCCGACAGCCCGGTGCCCTACGTGCAGTCGTTCCGGCAGCGCTTCGAGGCCGCGTTCGGCGCCGTTCCCGATTCGTTCGCGGCCCAGGGCTACGACGCCGCGAGCCTCGTGCTCGTCCAGCTCGCGCACGGGCACGACGACCGCGAGGACATCCGCGACGGGCTGCGCAAGATCGCCTCCTATCCCGGCGTTTCCGGTGTGACCACGATCGGCGCGGACGGAAATGCACAAAAACGCCCCTTCCTGCTCGGCATCGAGCACGGCCGGCTCGTGCAGCACACGGACTAGAGCGAATCCCGCCTACAGTCGCGCTTTCGCGCCGACGAAACGTTCGTCATGGCCGAACGACCTGCACCGGCAGGCTTTGCGATTCCCGACGAGTTGCCGGTCCTGCCGCTCCGGGAAATGGTCGTGTTCCCGTACATGGTGTTGCCGCTGTTCGTGGCGCGCGATCGCTCGATCGCAGCCGTCGAAGACGCGCTTGCGGGCGACCGCCTCCTGCTGCTCACCGCGCAGCGCGACGGCGAGATCGAGGATCCCGGCCCCGACGATCTGTATCGCGTCGGTGCGGTCGTGACGGTGATGCGCGTGCTGCGCATGGCGGACGGGCGCGTCAAGGTGCTCGTGCAGGGCCTCGCGCGGGCACGCGTCGATTCGTTCGTCGAGCAGGACACGGCGACGTGGGCGAGGCTCACGCGCATCGAGGACGAGGCCGCTGCGGATTGGTGCGTGGAGGCCGAGGCGCTCGTGCGCGCGGTGCGCGCGCGCGTCGAGGAGCTGCTGCCGCTCAAGAACCTGCCGCCCGAAGTCCTGTCCGTGACGGTCAACGTGAACGAGCCGGGCCAGCTCGCGGATCTGGTGGCCTCGAACCTCAAGTTGCGCGTTGCTGAAGCCCAGGAAGTGCTCGAGATCGCCGACCCGATCCAGCGCCTGCGCAAGGTCGACGCACTGTTGCGCCGCGAGCTCGACGTGACCACGGTCCAGGCCGAGATCCAGTCGCAGGCGCACGACGAGATGACTCGCAGCCAACGCGAGCACTTCCTGCGCGAGCAGCTGCGCGCGATCCAGTCCGAGCTCGGAGAGGGCGACGGACGTCTCGACGAGGCCGACGAGTACCGCGCCAAGCTCGAAGAGGCGGGTCTGCCCGATGAGGCGATGGCCGAGGCGATGCGTCAGCTGCGCCGCCTCGAGCGCATGCACCCGGACGGTCCCGAAGCGCACGTGGTGCGCAGCTACCTCGACTGGATGGTCGATCTGCCCTGGTCGACCACCTCCGCCGATCAGCTGGAGCTGAACGCCGCGAAGGCGATCCTCGACGAGGACCACGCGCACCTCACCGGCATCAAGGACCGCATCCTCGAGTACCTGGGCGTGCGCAAGCTGCGCGGTGATTCGCGCGGGCCCATCCTGTGCTTCGTCGGGCCTCCCGGCGTCGGCAAGACATCGCTCGGGCGCTCGATCGCGCGCGCGATGGGCCGCGAGTTCGTGCGCATCTCACTCGGCGGCGTCCGCGACGAAGCCGAGATCCGCGGGCATCGCCGCACCTACGTCGGTGCGATGCCGGGCCGCATCCTGCAGGGCCTCAAGCAGGCGGGCACGAACAACCCCGTGTTCATGCTCGACGAGATCGACAAGCTGGGCGCGGACTACCGCGGCGACCCGTCGTCGGCGCTGCTCGAGGTGCTCGACCCGGAGCAGAACCGCCACTTCAGCGACCACTACCTGAACGTGCACTTCGACCTGTCGCGCGTGCTGTTCGTGGCCACCGCCAACCTGCTCGACACGATTCCGGGCCCGCTGCGCGACCGCATGGAAGTGATCCGGATCGCGGGCTACACGCCCGAGGAGAAGGTCGAGATCGCGCGCTCGTATCTGATCCCGCACCAGCTGCGCGAGCACGGCCTCGAGACCGACCGCCTGCACTGGACGCGCGGCAGCGTGCTCGAGCTGATCACGGACTACACGCAGGAAGCCGGCGTGCGCGGGCTCGATCGGCGCATCGCTGCAGTGTGTCGCAAGATCGCGCGGCGCGCGGCCGAGGGCGATGCGCGACTGGTGACCGTGAACCGCAAGACGCTCGAGCGCCTGCTCGGGCCGCCGCCCTTCCTGCTCGACAAGCCGGAGGGACCCGGCGAGATCGGCGTCGCGAACGGCCTCGCCTGGACCGAGAGCGGCGGCGAGGTGTTGACGCTCGAGGCGACGATGACGCCGGGCGCCGGGCTCGTGCTCACGGGCCAGATCGGCGACGTGATGCGCGAGTCGGGCCATGCGGCGTTCACGTGGGCGCGCGGGCGCGGCGCCGAGCTCGGTTTCGACTCGGCGATGTTCGGGCGCCACGAAGTGCACGTGCACGTGCCCGCGGGCGCGATTCCGAAGGACGGGCCGTCGGCGGGAATCGCGATCGCAACGGCCATCCTCTCGCTCGCGACCCGGATTTCCATCCGCAACGACGTCGCGATGACGGGCGAAGTCACGCTGCGCGGCCGCGTGCTGCCGGTCGGTGGCGTGCGCGAGAAGGCGCTCGCGGCGCTGCGCGCGGGCATCCGCCGCGTGATCCTGCCGCGCAAGAACCTCCAGGACCTGCGCGACATCCCGCGCGACCTCAAGAAGAAGATCACCTTCATCCCGGTCGATCACATGGACGAGGTGCTCGACGCCGCGCTCGATCGCACGCCGGTGCCGCGCGGGCGCCGCGCGACCCGGCCCCACACCTCGCGCGTCGATCGCGACCGCGAAGGGGCGATGATCGCGCGCCGTCGGTAGCTTCGCGCTCGACGTGCGCGAGCGAGACGAATGGCGGCTGCGCGACCTCGGCGAATTCGAGCTGATCGCGCGCATCGAACGCGCTGCGCGCGGCGCACCGCGAGGTCGCGTCGCGCTCGGGATCGGCGACGACGCAGCGCTCCTGACCGCCCTGGCGGGCGAGACCTGGGTCGTCTCGACCGACGCGCGCGTCGAGGACGTCCACTTCCGCTGGGCCACGGAGACACCGCGCACGGTCGGCGCCACCGCGCTCGCAGCCGCGCTCTCCGACCTCGCGGCGATGGGCGCTCGGCCGCGCGGCTTCACTTGCGCACTCGCGGCGCCGGGCGATCTGCCGCTCGCGGCGTTCGACGGCCTGCTGCGCGGCCTGCTCTCGGGCGCGCGTCGCTACGGTTGTCCACTCGTGGGCGGCAACCTCACGCGCGCACGGGAGACCTCGCTGGTCCTCACCGTGTTCGGCGGCGTCAAGCGCGGGCGCGCGTTGCGTCGCCGCGCTCGCGTCGGAGACCGCATCCTGGTCACGGGCGAGCTCGGCGCGGCCTCACTCGCGCGCGCGCGCGCCGAGCGCGGCGGGACCCCGGTGAGCCGGATCCCGGTCGCGCGGATCCCGCAGGGACGCGCGCTGGCGCGCCTCGCCACCGTGTCGGGCTGCATCGACGTCTCCGATGGGCTCGTGGCCGATCTCGCGCACCTGCTCGGCGCGCGGCTCCGCTGTCGGGTGGATCCCGGGCGGCTGCCGCTCCCGCGCGGCTTCGAGGCCGGCTGCCGAGCGCTCGGTCTCGACCCGCTCGCCACGGCGCTCACGGGCGGGGACGACTACGAGCTGCTGTTCGCGCTGCGACCGCAGGGGCCGTCGGCGGCCACGCTGTCCCGACGCCTTGGCGTCCGCGTCTCCGAGCTCGGCCGGGTCGAGCGCGGCCGCAGATCGGGGGGCAGGGGCGGGTTCGATCACTTCGCGGGCGGCCTGCAAGGCGGCCGACGAAGTCGGCCGACGCGCAGCGAGGCGAAGCCGAGCGAAGGCTGGAGCCCGAGCGCGAGCGAGTAGCGAGGCGCGAAGGCCCAGCAAAGGGCGACGAACTGCCCCTAAGTTGCCGGTTCGCGATGGATTTTCGCATTGGCGAAGATCAAGAACACGGCTCCGATCACCGATAGTTCTCTGCGTGAGAGTTGCACTCACGCACAAGTTCGTATTGGGCGCACTCGTCGTGGGCACGGCTGCGATCGAGGTGCCGCTGCTGCTGGCCCACGGCGGGGTGGACGTGGCGCCGTGGGTGGCCCCGTTCGTGGCGCTCGGAGCGGGTGGCGCGATCGGCTACTTCCTGTCGCGCTCGCTCGGCCGCACGTTCGAAGCGCTCAGCGCCGCCAGCGACCAGATGAGCCGCGGCGATCTGCGGCCGATGCGCGAGATCGGAGTGCCCCCGCGCTTTCCCGATGAAACCTGGGATCTCACGTGCGGGCTCCAGCGCATGGCGTCGAGCCTGCGCGAGCTCGTGGACGGCGTGAAGACGACCGCGGCGCGCGTCGAGCGCTCCTCGCAGGATCTCACGCGCAGCGCCGAGGCGCTCTCGGGCGGACACGACGGCATCTCGGCCGCAGTGGCGCACCTCGCGACCGACGTCGCCGAACAGCAGCGCCGGCTCGCCGACACGACGCGGCTCGTGCAGGAGATCGCGTCCGCGATCGACCGCAACGCGGGGAGCGCGCGCGAGGCGTTCGGCTTCGCGGCCGAGGCGAACCAGAAGGCCGGCTCGGGCGTCGACGTGGCGCGACTCGCGATCACGAAGATGCGCACGGTGTTCGAGCGCGTCGAGCAGAGCGTGGCGCGCGTGTTCGAGCTCGAGGCGAAGACGCGCCATGTCCACCAGATCACCGAGATCATCACGAGCGTTGCGCATCGCACGAACCTGCTCTCGCTGAACGCCTCGATCGAGGCCGCGCGCGCGGGGGAGGCGGGTCGCGGCTTCTCGGTCGTGGCCGACGAGATCCGCAAGCTCGCCGAGAGCGCGGGGCGCAGCGCCGAAGAGATCGCCAAGCTGATCCACGAGATCGAGTCCGACACGAACGAAGTCGCGCAGGGCATGCGCGAGTCGAGCATCGTGGTCGGTGAAGGACGCGAGGACGTCGACACCGTGGCCGACTCGCTCGAGCAGATCCGCTCGGCCGTCGGTGAAGCCGCGCGCCGCGCGGAGGAGATCTTCGAAGGCGCCGACACCCAGTCGATGGACGTGCGCCGCATGGTCGAGTCGATGCAGGAGATCAGCCGCGTCGCGTCGCGCAACGCCGAGGCGATCGACGGCGTCGCGGTGACCTCGCACGGCCAGCTCGATTCGATGAATCGCATGGTCGCTTCGAGTCAGTCGCTCACGGGTCTCGCCGAGGAGCTGCGCGAGGTGCTGCGCCGCTTCGACACGAGTGGCGGAGGTGCCGCGTGAGCTTCGAGAGCCAGAATCGCCTGCTCACCTTCGAGATCGGCTCATCGCTGTTCGCGTTGCCGATCGAGGGCGTGCACGAGGTCGCCGAGATGGCGCCGCTCGCTTGCATCCCCACGCTCCCGAGCGACGTCGCGGGCGTGATCAACTACCGCGGCGACGCGTTGCCCGTGGTGCGGCGCGAGCGGTTGCTCGATCCGGGCGCCGGCGCGCTCGCGGCGCCTGCACACGTGCTCGTGATCGGCGACCGGGCGGGCAGCCCGCCGTGCCTCGGCCTCGAGGTGGACCGCGTGCTCGGGCTCATCGATGGACAGCCCGCGCGCGGTCGGGGCAGCGAGCCGGTGGCCGAGCGCCGACCGCTGGACGGGCGGCTGTTGCAGGTGGTGGACGCGTCGCGCCTGGTGGCGCGCGCGCGCAAGGTGATCGAAGACGCACTCGCGCGTGGCGAGTGAAGCGGGGGAAGGCACATGGCGCGAGTTCTGGTGGCGGATGACGCGTCCTTCATGCGGCAGATGATCCGCGAGATCGTCGAGGCAGAGGGACACGAGGTCGTGGGCGAGGCGTCCGATGGCGACGAGGCGGTCGAGGAGTGGAAGCGGCTCCAGCCCGACGTCACCACGATGGACATTGTGATGCCGCGGCGTTCGGGCATCGACGCGGTGAAGGGGATCATGGAGTTCGACTCCACCGCGTGCGTGGTGATGTGCAGCGCGCTGGGTCAGGAGACGCTGGTCCAGGAAGCGCTCCAGGCGGGCGCGCGGGACTTCATCGTCAAGCCGTTCAAGCCCGACTCGGTGATCGCGACCCTCAACAAGGTGCTCGAGAAGCAGGAAGCCTGAGCGTGGATCTGGCGAAGTACCGGACGATCTTCATCGAGGAGTCGACGGAGCACTTCGCCGAGATCAGCCGTTCCCTGCTCGAACTCGAGAAGGATCCCGAGCACGGCGAGTCGATCGACGTCGTGTTTCGGATGGCGCATTCGATCAAGGGCATGGCGGCTTCACTCGGCTACGACTCGATCACCGAGCTCGCGCACAAGCTCGAGGACCGCATGCAGGTCGTCCGGGAAGCGGGAAAGGTCGAGGCCGGCGACGAGCTCTCGCTGTTGTTCCGCGGGCTCTCGGCACTCGAGGCGATGGTCGGCGCGGTGCGCGACACCGGAGGGGCTCCGCACGCCGATCCGGCGCTGATCGCCGCGCTTGCAGCGCCGGCCGGATCCGCCCCCGCGCCCAAAAAAAAAGAACTGAGCCGGTAGCGACCGGAGAGCGCGCGAGCTCGGCAGCCGCGCCGCGCCTCGAGGTGCCCCGGCCTCCGCCCACCGTCCGCGTCAACACGCGCACGCTCGACCGCTTCCTCTCGACGGTCGGCGAGGTGATCCTCAACACGAGCCAGGTGCGCACCGTTTCGTCGGTCGCGGGCCAGAACACCGCGCTCTCCGAGGGTCTCGACCGGATGGACCGCGTCGTCGGCGAGCTGCAGCGGCGCGCGCTCGAGCTGCGCACCACGCCGCTCTTGCGCATTCTCGAGCCGCTGCCGCGCGCGGCGCGTGACGTCGCGGAACGCGCCGGAGTGCGCGTCGAAGTGCAGCTGCGCGGCGCCGAGCTCGAGCTCGATCGCTCGATCCTCGATCGCCTCTCCGACCCGCTCGTGCACCTGCTGCGCAACGCGGTCGATCACGGCATCGAGGCGCCCGCGGAGCGGGTCGCGGCCGGCAAGCCCGGCGTCGGATGCATCGTGATCGAGGCGCGGCGCGAGAAGGACACGATCCGGCTCTCGGTCGGTGACGATGGAGCCGGGATCGATCTCGAGGCGGTGCGGCGGCGCGCGGCCGAGGCCGGCGTGGTCCACCCGGACCTCGCGGCCGATCTCACCGCCGAGCAGATCGCGGCGCTGGTATTCGAGCCGGGGCTGTCGACGGCGGCCGAGGTGTCCGAGATCTCCGGGCGCGGTGTCGGCATGGACGCGGTGCGATCGACGCTCGAGTCGCTCGGCGGATCGGTCGAGATCGCGACCGAGCGCGGACGCGGCACCACGACGACGCTCGTCGTGCCGATCACCGCTGCGGTTCAGCGCGTGCTGCTGCTCGGCGTCGGCGCCGAGATGGTCGCGATCCCGATCTCGAAGGTCGAACGCATCGAAGAATGTCCGACCGAGCGGATCGAGCGGGCGGGATCCGATGCGTTCGCGTTGATCGACGACGAGCTCGTGCCCGTGCTCGACCTCGCCGCGCGGATCGCGCAGCCGGGCGCCGCGCCCGGGCGCTTCACCCACCTGGTGCTGACCGAGGTGCGCGGCGAGCGCGTGGCGCTGTCTGCCGAGCGCGTCGCGGGCCAGCAGCAGATCTACGTCAAGCCGATTCCCGAGCTGCTGCGCGGCGTCCGCGCGCTCTCGGGGCTCACGATTCTCGGAGATGGGCGTCCGATGTTCCTCGTCGACCCCAACCAGATCGCATGAGTCGCGGACTCGCCGGAATCGACGACGCCGAGATCGATCGGCTGCGCGAGCTCGCCCACATCGGCGCGAGCTGGGCGGCGAGCGCCTTCGCGCGGCTTGCAGGTCGCACGATCCTCACACGGGTGCCCCTGATCCACGGTCCCGAGCGCCTGCGCAAGCGCGGCGACTGGACGACCGGAATCTTTTGCGACATCTCGGGTGCGCTCTCGGGGATGGTCGCGATCCTCTTGCCCACCGCGACGCGCGACGGGATCGTGGAGCTGCTGTGTGGCAACGCCCACCCGCCGCAGGAGGTCTACGCCTCGGCGCTGTCGGAGTTCGGAAACATCCTGGCGTCGCAGACCGTCTCCGCGATCGCCGACACGCTCGGCGCGAGGATCCTCCCGGGCGTGCCCGAACTCGTGCTGCGCGACGCCGAGACCGCGCTCCAGGCGCGCATGTCGCCGCGGCATCGCCCGCCCCCACCGCTCTACATCGAGAGTGAGCTGTTCGACCGCCAGGGCGAGTTCCGCGCGCTGCACGTATTCCTGCCCGCGCTCGACAAGGTGCAGGCGCCGACCTCCTGACGTCTGATAGGCTGCCCGCCATGCGCGGAGCCGGCCGATGAATCCCGATCGCTTGCGCGATCTGCTCGACTCGGTGCGGCGCGGCGAGCTCGATCCCGAAGCGGCGATCGAGCAGTTGGCGCGGCTGCCGTTCGTCGACGTGCCCGACGCGCGCGTCGACACCCACCGGACGCTGCGCGCGGGATTGCCCGAGGTGGTGTTCGCGCCCGGCAAGACGCCGCGCCAGATCGCCGACATTTCGACCGCGCTGCGCGATGCGGGTCAGAACGTGCTGGTGACGCGGCTCGAGGCCGCCGCGGCCGAGCAGGTGCGCGGGATGCTCGGTTCGGGCGAATACGACGCGGTCGCGCGCACGCTCTGGATCGGTCCCGCCGAGGTCGCGACGGTCGGGAAGGGCACGATCGCGATCGTGTGCGCGGGCACCGCCGACGTTCCGGTGGCGCAGGAGGCCATGCGCGTCGCCCGCTATTTCGGAAACAAGGTGGAGCTCCTGGTCGACGTCGGCGTCGCGGGGCTGCACCGGCTGCTCGCGGCCAGCGAGACGCTGCGCTCCGCGCGCGTCCTGATCGTGATCGCGGGGATGGAGGGTGCGCTCCCCTCGGTGGTGGGCGGACTCGTGGACAAACCCGTGATCGGCGTTCCCACGAGCGTGGGATACGGCGCGTCGTTCGGCGGTGTCACCGCGCTGCTCGGGATGCTCACGAGCTGCGCGTCGAACGTCACCGTCGTGAACATCGACAACGGCTTCGGCGCTGCCTATGTCGCGACGCTCATCAACCGGCTGTAGGGCGGGAGGAGCCGGGGGCGGATCCCGCCGCGACCATGAGCGCAAGAGCTCGAAGCAGAACGAAGCGAAATAGCAGGCGTCCCCGCGCAGCGGCCTCTGGCTCGCGCGTCCTCCACCTCGACGTGTTCTCGGGGATCGCCGGCAACATGCTGCTCGGCGCACTGCTCGACGCGGGGCTCTCGCGCAAGGAGCTCGAGTCGGACCTCGCAGGCCTCGGCCTCGATCATCGCCTCGTCGTGCGGCGCGTGCGGCGCGGCGCGCTGTCGGCGCTCTACGTCGACGTGCTCGTGCCGACGCCGAAGCGGCGCACACGCGGTCGCGATCACGATCACCATCATCATCACGACCACGGGCGTTCCTATCAGGAGATCGTGCGCGTGCTGGAGAAGGCGAGACTCGAGCCCGAGGTGCGCAAGCGCGCACTCGCGTGCTTCGAGGCGCTCGGGCGCGCCGAAGCGACCGTGCACGGGACGTCGCTTGCGAAGGTGCACTTCCACGAAGTCGGCGCCGTCGATGCGATCGTCGATCTCACGGGCGCCGCGATCGGTCTGGCGCGGCTCGGCATCGCGCGCGTCACCGCGAGTCCGGCGGCGCTCGGGCGCGGAACGGTCGAGACGGAGCACGGACTCCTGCCTCTGCCCGCGCCCGCGACGCTCGAGCTGCTGCGCGGATTGCCGACGGTGCCGGCCCACGTGGCCTGGGAGACCGTGACGCCCACGGGCGCCGCGCTCCTGCGCACGCTCGTCGACGAGTTCTGCGACCTGCCCGCGATGACGATCGAGGCGATCGGACACGGCGCGGGAGGCGACCGCAAGCACGGCCTGCCCAACGTGGTGCGCGCGGTGCTCGGGCGCGCGTCGGGCGCGGATGCCGATCGCATCGCCTGTCTCGAGACGAATCTCGACGATCTCGTCCCGGAGCACTTCGAGTTCCTGATGGAGCGCCTGTTCGAAGCGGGCGCGCTCGACGTGTCGCTGCAGCCGCTCCAGATGAAGAAGAATCGGCCCGGCATCCTCGTGCGCGTGCTCGCGCGACCTTCCGACAAGGTCGCCGTGGCGAATCGACTGTTCGCGGAATCGACCGCGATCGGTGTCCGCGTATTCGAGGTCGACCGCGTGGTGCTGCGCCGCGAGATCCGGCGCGTCGAGACGCGCTATGGGCGGATCGCCGTGAAGGTGGTGCTCGATCCCGAAGGCCGCGAGACGTTCTCGGCGGAGGTCGACGACTGCATGCGCGCGGCGCGCAAGCACGGCGCGCCGCTGCGCGAGGTGGTGCGCGAGGCAGAGGAGGCCGCACGCGCGTGAGCGCAGGAGCGGTGCCTGCGGTCGATGCCGGTCCGTTCGATCTCGGCGACGGCCGCGACGCAGCGCTGTGTCTGCACGGCCTGACGGGGACGCCGTACGAAGTCCGCCCGATCGCCGAGGCGCTCGCGGCATCGGGCGTGCGAGCGGTGGGACCGCTCCTGCCGGGTCACGGCGGAGCGCGCGAGGCGCTCGCGCGCTCCGTGCACCGCGAGTGGATCGATGCGGTCGCGAGCGCTCATCGCGCGCTGCGCGAGCGCCACGAGCGCGTGTTCACGATCGGGCTCTCGCTCGGAGGTCTGCTCGCGCTGTGCCACGCGGCCACGGCGCGCGTGGACGCGCTCGTGGTGATCGGCACGCCACTGCGCCTGCGCACGCGGCTCGTGCGGATCTTGCCACTCGCGCGACACGCATGGCCCTATCTTCCGAAGCGGCGAGGCTCCGACATCCGTGAAGCCGCCGCGCGCGCGCGGCATCCGAGCATGACGGTGATGCCGACGGCGAGCGTGTTGGAGCTCGTGCGTCTCCAGGCCCTCGCGCGCGATGCGCTTCCGAGGGTCGAGGCGCCGCTGCTCGTCGCGCACGGGAGACTCGATACGACGGCGCACCCCGACGATGCCCGGCTGATCGCGGCGGCGGTGGCGTCGTCGGAGCGCGAGCTGCTGTGGCTTCCGAACTCGGGGCACGTGGTACCGGTGGATTACGATGGACCGGAATTGGCGCGCGCGGTGGTTGACTTCCTGATTCGGAAACGGCATCCCCTGCGCTAGGGTTGGCCGCTGACTTTCTTGGCCCCACGGGGCAAGTGATGGAGGGAGCATGAGTCTGCCGAAGGCAGTCGTGAAGCGGGTCCTGTCCGAGCATGCCGGTGGCATGCGCGTGTCGGGACCGGCGTTGGAGAAGGCGGTGCAGGCGGCAGAGGAGTATCTGGCCCGCCTCGCGCGCGCAGCGAATCAGTCCGCCGAAGACAACAAGCGCAAGACGCTGATGGACGCCGACATCGCGAGCGCGCGCAGCCAGGTGGGTTGAGGGCTAGAAGCGGCGGTCCCGTGCTGCGCACGCGGATCCGCGGCTGACACAAACAAGAGGGCCCCTGGGCGGTTTCGCCCAGGGGCCCTCGTTCGTTCCGGGCTGCAGAGCCTGGGCTACATCATCCCGCCCATGCCGCCGGGCATTCCGCCCGGCGCACCGCCTGCGCCCTTCTCGTCGGGCTTCTCGGCCACCATCGCCTCGGTGGTCAAGAGCAGTGACGCCACGCTCGCGGCGTTCTGCATTGCGGTGCGCACGACCTTGGTCGGGTCGATCACGCCGGCCTTGAGCAGATCTTCGTAGACCTCGGTGCGCGCGTTGAAGCCGAAGGCGCCCTTCGCGTTCTTCACCTTGTCCACGACGATCGAGCCGTCGATGCCCGCGTTCTCGGCGATCCGCCGCAGCGGCTCCTCGACCGCGCGCCGGATGATGTTCACGCCGGCGCGCTGCTCCTCGTTCTCGCCGAGGTTCTCGAGCACCTTCTGGCAGCGCAGCAGCGCGACGCCGCCGCCCGCCACGATGCCCTCTTCGACCGCCGCGCGCGTCGCGTGCAGCGCGTCCTCGACGCGGGCCTTCTTCTCCTTCATCTCGGTCTCGGTCGCCGCGCCGACCTTCACCACCGCGACGCCGCCGACCAGCTTCGCGAGGCGCTCCTGGAGCTTCTCGCGGTCGTAGTCGCTGGTCGTGTCTTCGATCTGGTTGCGGATCTCGCTGCAGCGGCCCTCGATGTCGCTCTTCTTCCCCGCACCGTCGATGATCGTCGTGTTGTCCTTGTCGATCACCACGCGCTTCGCCTTGCCGAGGTCCTTGAGCGTCACGTTCTCGAGCTTGAGACCGAGCTCCTCCGCGATCACCTGGCCACCCGTGAGGATCGCCATGTCCTGGAGCATCGCCTTGCGGCGATCCCCGAAGCCGGGCGCCTTCACGCCCGAGACGGACAGCGTCCCGCGGATCTTGTTCACGACCAGCGTCGCGAGCGCCTCGCCCTCGATGTCCTCGGCCACGATCACGAGCGGCTTGCCCTGGCGCGCGACCTGCTCGAGCAGCGGCAGCAGGTCCTTCATGCTCGAGATCTTCTTCTCGTGCAGAAGGATCAGCGGCTCGTCGAGCGTCGCCTCCATGCGCTCCGGGTCGGTCACGAAGTAGGGCGAGAGGTAGCCGCGGTCGAACTGCATGCCCTCGACCACGTCGAGGACGGTGTCCATCGACTTCGCCTCTTCGACCGTGATCACGCCTTCCTTGCCGACCTTCGACATCGCCTCGGACAGGATCGCGCCGATCGCCTCGTCGTTGTTCGCCGAGATCGTGCCGACCTGGGCGATCTCGCTCGCGTCGCGCGTGGGCTTGCTCTGCCTCGACAGCTCCTCGGTGATTGCAGCCACCGCGGTGTCGATGCCGCGCTTGAGCTCCATCGGGTTCATTCCCGCGACGACGAGCTTGCTGCCCTCGCGGAAGATCGACTGCGCCAGCACCGTGGCCGTGGTCGTGCCGTCGCCGGCCACGTCGGAGGTCTTGCTCGCGACCTCCTTCACCATCTGTGCGCCCATGTTCTCGAACTTGTCTTCGAGCTCGATCTCCTTCGCGACCGTGACGCCGTCCTTGGTCACCGTCGGGGAGCCGAAGCTCTTCTCGATCACGACGTTGCGGCCCTTGGGCCCGAGCGTGACCCGCACCGCGTTCGCGAGCTGATCGACGCCCGAGAGCATCTTCTGGCGGGCGTCCTGATCGAATTTGATTTCTTTTGCCATGACTTGACTACTCCACGACCCCGAGGACGTCGTCCTCGCGAATGATGATGTGTTCGTCGCCTTCCACCTGAACCTCGGTGCCCGCGTACTTCGAGAACAGAATGCGGTCACCCTTCTTGACGTCGAGCGGGTGGACCTTGCCGTCGTCGCTCACCTTGCCTTTGCCGACGGCGATCACCTTGCCCTCGGAAGGCTTCTCCTTGGCGGTGTCGGGAATGATGATCCCGCCCTTCGTCGTCTCTTCCTCGTCGATCCGCTTCACCAGAATCCGGTCCTGCAACGGACGGATCTTCATGGAACCTCTCCTTGACCGGTGATTCCGATCACCGGGTTTGGGTGGGTAAAACCTGCGGCCGGGAGGGGGCTCCGCGGCCGCGATGCCATTTGGCAGTCCCATTTTTGGCAGTCGCACCTTGTGAGTGCCAAAAGCGGGAGGGCAATGTAGCCACGGAAGGTCGACCTGCAAGGCGATACAGGGGTCGCAGCGGCAAGGTCGATGGCATTCTCCGGGGGGAGGAGCCCGATGGCATCTCTCGCGCGCCGGATCGCCGCGGTACAGCAGCGTTTGTGCGCGATTTATCGCCTGGAGCTCCCGCTCAGCGCGGACGAGTTCGTGATGTCGCACGACGCCGCACGCGCGCTGGTGCCCGCGCGCGGCCCGCGGACCGGCCTGCTCGCGCTAGAGGAGGCCGGGACCCTCTGGCTCGGGCTCTACTTCGACCCGCGCGACGCCGAGGACCCCGCGGCGATCCTCGAGGAGACGAGCCACTGGATCGCGGTGGTCTGGCACGCCGCGCAGCGCCGGCCCGTGTCTCCGCTCCTGCTCGAGCTCCAGGCCGAAGTGGACCGCTACGCCGTCGCGCGCATCGCGCGCGCGCGCGACCCGCTCCGGCACTTCAGAAACCTGCGTCTGCGCGCGGGTCTTTCGCGCGCGCAGCGCGGCCGCTACCGCGCCGCTCACGCCGCCGCGTACCGCTATTGCCGCAAGCTCGAGCGGCGCTTTCCGCATGGATCCGATCTGCCCGGCCTGCTGCGCGAGCTGCGCAGCTTCTATCGCCGGGCGCCGGCGGCAAAACTCTTCGCGGCTTGACTTTCGCCGCAATTTCGTGAAGGCTGGTGCCATGGCCCTGACCCGGCGTCAGCGCGAGGTCTTCGATTTCGTCCGCGGCTTCGTAGCGGAGCACGGCTACTCGCCGAGTCTCGAGGAGATCGGCGCCGCGTTCGGCCTGACGTCGGTCGCCACGGTGCACAAGCACGTGCAGCACCTCGTCGAGAAGGGCTACCTGCGCAAGGCGTGGAACCGCTCGCGGTCGGTCGAGCCCGCCGACGACGCCGAGCGGTCGACGGTGGCGCTGCCGCTGCTGGGCACGGTGGCCGCGGGCGCGCCGATCGAGGCGGTCGAGGTGCGCGAGCACCTCCAGGTGCCCGCGTCGCTGGTGCCGGCCGGGCGCAATTGCTTCGCGCTGCGCGTGCGAGGCGACTCGATGATCGACGAGCAGATCCGCGACGGAGACGTCGTGGTGGTCGAGTCGCGACCCGATGCGCGCGACGGCGAGACCGTGGTCGCGCTCGTGCGCGGCACCGACGCCACGCTCAAGAAGCTGTACCGGCGCGGCTCCCAGGTGCGGCTCCAGCCCGCGAACCCGCGCATGGGTCCGATCGATCTCCCGGCCTCCGAGGTCGAGGTGCGCGGCGTCGTGCGCGGGCTGATCCGTCACTATTGATTGGGTTAGCCTCGCGTAGCCGTTCGCTTTCTTCGAGAAACCCCCCTTGCCGCAAGTGCGCCTGACCCGCGCGGTCGAGTTCTCGACCTCGCTCCGCTACTGGAATCCCGACCTCACCGAGGCCGAGAACCGGGACCGCTTCGGGCGCAAGGCGAGCCACCACGGCCACAACTACCGGCTCGAGGTGACGCTCGTGGGCGAGCCCGACCCGATCACGGGCATGGTGATCGACCTGAAGGACCTCCAGGAAGTGATCGACCGCGAGGTGATGACCCGCTTCGACCACCGCGACCTGAACCGCGACACGCCGTACTTCGAGAAGGAGCCGCCGACGCCCGAGAACCTCGCGCGCGTGATCGATCGGATCCTGCGCGCCGCGCTGCCGTCCGGGCTGCTCCACGGCATCCGCCTGTACGAGGACGCGGACACGTTCGTCGAGCTGATCGGCTCCGGAGACGCCGGATGATCGCGCTCACGCGCCGCTATCGATTCCCGGCCGCGCACGTGCTGCGCCACCCCGACCTCAGCGATGCGGACAACGCGCGCATCTACGGCAAGTGTGCGAACCCGGCCGGACACGGGCACGACTACGGGATCGAGATCACGATCGCGGGCGACGTCGATCGGTCCACGGGCCAGATCTTTCCTCGCGCGCGGCTCGACGCGCTCGTCGCGGAGCGCGTACTCGACCGCTTCGGGCACAGCCTCTTGAACGACGATCCCGCGTTCACCGCGGTCGTTCCCACCGCCGAGAACATCGCGCTCGCGGCGTTCGACGAGCTCGCCCCGGCGATCGCCTCGGCGCGGCCCGGCGCACGCCTGGTGCGCGTGCGGCTCGAAGAGACGCGCAAGAACAGCTTCGAAACTGGAGATGCCCGATGAGTGACACCCACGACTCCGATCCGATCGAGCCGCTCGTCACGACCATGCTCAAGGAGCTCGGCGAGGACCCGGGGCGCAACGGTCTCGAGCGCACGCCGCTGCGCGTCGCCAAGGCACTGCGCTTCCTCACCTCGGGTTACCAGAAGAATCCCAGCGAGATCCTCAACGGCGCGCTGTTCGACGTCACCTACGACGAGATGGTGATCGTGAAGGACATCGAGTTCTACAGCCTGTGCGAGCACCACATGCTGCCCTTCTTCGGCAGGATTCACGTCGCCTACGTGCCGAAGGGCCGCGTGGTCGGTCTGTCGAAGATTCCGCGCCTGGTCGAGATGTTCGCGCGGCGGCTCCAGGTGCAGGAGCGGCTCACCACCGAGGTTGCGGCCACGCTCGAGGACGTCCTGAAACCGAAAGGTGTCGCGGTGGTCGCCGAGGCGATCCACTTGTGCATGATGATGCGCGGCGTCGCGCAGCAGAACTGCTCCGCTGTGACGAGCTCGATGCGCGGCGAGTTCGAGGGCGATCCGAAGACGCGAGCAGAGTTCATGCAGCTGATCCGAAGCCCCAAGCCGTCGTTCGCGTGAGCGATCTGTATGAGACGCTCGGTGTCGCGCGCGACGCCGACGTCGGTGTGATTCGCAAGGCCTATCGCAAGCTCGCGCGCAAGAATCACCCCGACCTGAATCCCGGAGACAAGGCCGCCGAGGAGCGGTTCAAGGAGATCTCGCGCGCCTGGGAGGTGCTCGAGAATCCCGAGCGCCGGCGCAACTACGACGAGTTCGGCGCGGTCTCGCTCGAGGCCGGCTTCGACGCCGAGAAAGCGCGTCAGGCGCGCGAGGCGTTCGGCAGCCGGTTCGGTACCGGCGGGCGGCCGGGTGCCGAGGGATTCGGCGAGGAGTTCGAGTTCGGCGATCTCGACGACGTCCTGGGGGGCTTCTTCCGCGGGCGCGCCGAGCGCGGTCGCGGTATCCGGATGCGCGGCGCCGACCTCGAGGCGGCGCTCGAGCTCGACTTCCTCGACGCCGTGCGCGGCGGGGAGCAGCGGCTGACGCTCGGGCGCGGTGGCCCGGCCGGTAGCGAGACGATCACGGTGCGAATTCCGCCGGGCGTCGATACGGGCGGTCGGCTGCGCATTCCCGGCAAGGGCGGGCCTGGGATCGGTGGGGGTCCGCCCGGAGACCTCTCGGTCGTGCTCCGGGTCCGACCGCACCGCGTCTTCCGGCGCGAGGGGCGCGACCTCACCTTCGACCTCCCGATCACGCGTGGTCGAGGCGATTCGCGGCGCGAAGGTCGAGGTGCCGACCCTCGACGGCCGCGCGACGCTCACGATCCCGCCCGGCACCGACAGCGGCACGCGCCTGCGCCTGCGCGGGAAGGGCGTGCCGAATCCGCGCGGCGGCGAGCCGGGCGATCTGTTCGCGCGGATCCAGATCCGCGTGCCGCGCAAACTCGACGATGAAGAGGCGAGCGAAGCCATCGATGCGCTCGAAAGCGCCGAGGATCGGGATCTCCGCAAGGAGCTGTTCTCATGACGCGCCGGAGCATCCGCACGTCGGAGGTGTTGGTCTTCCTCGGCGCGCAGGAGGAGACGGCGTTCTTTCGCCGACTGCGGGAAGAGGGGCTGTTCGAGGGCGAGGAGCTCGCGCCCGAAGAGGCCGACGAGCTGCGCCTCGCCAAGCTCCTGATGGAGGAGCTCGGCGTGAACGCCGAGGGGGTCGACGTGGCACTGCATCTGCGCCGGCGCCTGTTCGCGCTCGAGCAGCGCGTGCGCGCGCTCGCCGACGCGCTCGAGCGGGAGACGCGGGGGCGCTGAGCACGCCTAGCCGGACCTTCTCGCTCGCTGATCGCTCGCGCTCGGGCTCCGGCCTTCGCGCGCCTTCGGCTCGCTGCGCGTCGGCCGACTTTGTCGGGCTCCCTGCCTAGCTGCCCCGGATCGCCTCCAGGTTCACGATCAGGTCGCCCGACTTCTCGAGCACGTCGCGTTGCGCCTCGAGCCAGGTGCCGATCCGCGCCTCGCGCTTCTGTGCGAGGAGTTCCTCGCGCTTCTTCTCCACGAGGGCATCGACCTGGGCCGGTTCGGCCTCCTTGCGCTCGAGCAGCTGAACCAGCGCAAACGCATCACCGACCTCGAGGAGTTTCGGCGAGCTCTTGCCCGGCTCGAGCACGAACGCCGCGGCCAGGACTTCCGGTGAGCTGCCGAGACCCGGCACGAACGGATTGCGCCGGGTGAGCCATCCGGTGTGTCCGAGCGCGATCCCGCGCTCGCGTGCGGCGGCTTCGAGCGTTTGACCGCCGCGCACCGCTTCGGCCAGCTGCTCCGCGCGCTCGCGCGCGCGCGCGCGCAGCGCTTCGCGGCGCAATAGTTCGGTCGCGATCTCCTCGCGCACCGACTCGAGCGGGCGCGAGAGCGCGTCCTGGCGCTCTTCGAGCTGGATCAGATGGAACCCGAAGGGCGTCTTCACGGGCGCGCTCCGCTGACCCGGCGAGAGCGCGAACGCCGCGTCTTCGAACTCCTTCACCATCTGTCCGCGCGCGAAGAAGCCGAGATCGCCGCCCCGGATCTGGGAGCCCGGGTCCTGGGAGAACTCCGTGGCCACCTGCTCGAACGGCTCGCCGCCGTCGATCCGCTTCGCGGCCGCTTCGATCTCCCCGCGCACGCGCTCGACCTCTTCGGGCTGCGCCTTCGGATCGAGCGTGCGCAGGATGTGACGCGCGCGGACCCGCTCGGGTCGGTTGTACAGCTCGCCGTTCTCCTGATAGAGCGTCGCGATCTCGTCGCCGCGCGAGGCGATCGCGGCCTGGACCGCTTCGGGCGCGATCTCGGGCGGATCCGCCGCCGTTGCTTCGATCGAGACGAACGAGATCTGGACCTCCTCGAGATCGCGCCGCGCGGCATCGCGGGCCTCGCCCTCGGACACCTCGGGCTGCGCCTCGAGCACGCTCAGCATCTTCATCGCGAGCATCCCGAGACGGCGCTCGGCCATGAACGCCTTCTGGCTGCCGTAGACGTACTGGATGTACTCCTCGAAGCGCTTGCGGTCGAAGCGCCCCTGCTCGTCCCGGAAGTCCGAATCGGCCAACACGAGCTTCTCGATCTCACCCGTCGTGACGTGCAGGCCGAGATCGCCGGCCGCCAATGCGAGCAGCCCGCTCTCGACCAGCTCGCGCGCAGCGAGGCTGTCCAGCGTCTCGCTCATCGCCTTGGCGTCGTATTTGTCGCCAAACTGTTCCTGGATCATCGCCTCGCGGCGCTCGCGCACGCGCTCGAACTCGGGGATGCCGAACTCGATCGGCCCGACCTTCACGATCTGCTGTGACGACGTGAAGTCCGAGGGGCCTTGCAGACCCAGGAACACGACGAACACCGTACCAATGCCCGCGACCAGGATCGCGGTCAGCCAGCGCTGCCCACTGCGCAGGATTCGCAGCATCCGGCCCCCCTCGGCTCAGCTCCGGGCTCTTTCTGGTCGAAGAGACGCCCGGAGGAAGGTCGGGAGACTACGAATCGGCGAATCGCGCAGCAAGCGCGTGGGGTTTTGGACGGGTGTCCGCGCTTGAAGCCCCGTGGGCGGGCTGGTAGCATCGGTGCGAGGGTCCCAGGGGTGGGTAAACGACTTTCATTTTCGCCTACTTAGGCGAGCCTGCGGTGTTGCGCGCCCATTCGTCGGGACAATCGTCATCGGACCATCGTGTGGGGGGGAACACATGATTCTCGATCCGATTCTCGGCTGGTTCTCGAACGATCTCGCGATCGACCTCGGTACCGCCAATACCGTCGTCTACGCGAAGGGGCGGGGCATCGTGGTCTCCGAGCCGTCGGTGGTCGCGGTGTCGCGCGACGGACGCGGCGTCGACAAGGTGCGCGCCGTCGGCAGAGCCGCGAAGGAGATGCTAGGCCGCACGCCCGGCAACATCGTGGCGATTCGCCCGATGAAGGACGGCGTGATCGCCGACTTCGAGATCACCGAGGCGATGCTGCGTTATTTCATCGCGAAGGTGCACGATCGCAAGCGCCTCGTGCGACCGCGGATCGTGATCGCAGTGCCGTCGGGCATCACCTCGGTCGAGAAGCGCGCGGTTCGCGAATCCGCGATCTCGGCCGGCGCGCGCGAGGTCTACCTGATCGACGAGCCGATGGCGGCCGCGATCGGCGCGGGCCTTCCGATCACCGAGCCCTCGGGCAACATGATCATCGACATCGGCGGCGGCACCACCGAGGTCGCCGTAATCTCGCTGTCGGGGATCGTCTACTCGAATTCGGCGCGCGTCGGCGGCGACAAGATGGACGAGGCGATCATCAACTACGTCAAGCGGAAGTACAATCTGCTGATCGGTGAGCGCACCGCCGAGCTGATCAAGATCACCATCGGCTCCGCCTGTTTGTCGGACGAGAACGCGTCGATGGAAGTGAAGGGACGCGACCTGGTGGCAGGCGTCCCGAAGATCCTCGAGATCAAGGCCGAAGAGGTCCGCGAAGCGCTCGCGGAGACGGTGAATCAGGTGGTCGAGGCCGCGAAGATTGCGCTCGAGCGCACGCCGCCCGAGCTGGCGGCGGACATCGTCGACAAGGGCATCGTGCTCGTCGGCGGCGGGTCGCAGCTGCGCAACCTCGACGTATTGCTTCGGGAGGCGACGGGCCTCCCTGTCATGTTGGCAGAGGATCCCCTCACCGCTGTCGCCATCGGGACCGGACGGACGCTGGACGACATGTCCTTGCTGAGGGAAGTCGCGCATCGTTCCTGACGCCGGTCCGGCGCAGGTGTCATGACCGAGATCCGTAGTCGGGTGCTGCTGGCCGGCCTGGCGGCCTTGTTGGGCGGGTTTGCGCTCGTCAACATGGTGGTGGACCGCCGCGCGCTCGTGCAGGGCGGCCGCGAGCTCTCCTGGTGGAGCGGGCTCGCGCTCGACGTCGCGGTACCGATCCAGAAGTTCGTCGCGATGCCGTTCGACATCGCGCGCGGGTCGTGGGGCGACTACATCGCGCTGCTCGACGTGCGCCGCGAGAACGGGGATCTGCGCGCGCAGCTCGCGGAGACCGAGGACGAGAACCTCCAGCTGCGCGAGGCGCTGCTCGCGAGCGGGCGGCTCGATCGGATCGCCGAGATGCGCGAGGAATACGACGTGCCGATGCTGCGCGCCGAGCTCGTCGGTCTCGATGCCTCGACCTGGTTCCGCTCGGTGCTGATCGACCGCGGGCGCAACCACGGCGTGCATTCGGGGATGCCGCTGATCTCGGAGCAGGGCGTGGTCGGCCTCGTCACCGCCACGTCGCGCAACGCCGCCAAGGGCATGCTGCTGCTCGATCGCCAGAGCGCGGTCAGCGCCGTGGTCCAGCGCAGCCGCGACCGCGGCGTCGTGCGCGGGACCGGCGACGGCCTCGTGTTCGAGTTCGTGGGTCGCGATGCCGACGTGGCGCCCGGGGACGTGCTGATCACGTCGGGGCTCGGCGGCGTGTTTCCGAAGGGGCTTCGCATCGGCGTGGTCTCCGCCGTGGAAGACGCGGGCGCGAAGCTGCAGCGCGAGGCCAGCGTCGACTCGACCGTCGACTTCGGCCGGCTCGAGCAGGTGTTCGTGATGCTGCGCCGCAGCCCGACGATGGACCTGCTCTACGCGACCGAGGGCGGCGACCAGCCCGATCCTCCGACGGCCGCTGCGGACCGCCCATGAGGCAGATCGCCGCGATCTTCGCGCTCGTGTTCGGCGTGCCGATGTTGCAGGGCGCACTCTCGCCGTTTCTGCCCGCCCCGTTTCGACCCGACCTCGCGCTGCTCGTGGTGTTCGCGCTCTCGGTGACGTGGCGCAACACGGGCACGGGGCTGTTTCTCGTCGCGGCGTGCGGCTTCGTCGTGGACCTGTTCTCGGGTGCGCTGCTCGGTCAGCACGCGCTGCTCTCGGTGCTGGAGTTCGTAGCCGCCCGCGTGCTGTCCGTGCGCGTGAGCCTGATCGCGCCGCTGCCCCAGATGATCTTCGCGGCCGCGCTCACGGCCGTGCATGCGATCGGAGTCGTCGGACTCACCACGGTCTTCACGCCCGGCGCCGACTACGCATTGCTGCGGTTGGGCGTGGTGTTGCCGCGCGTCGCCGTCAATGCGCTCGTGGCACCCGGCGTGACGTGGGTGGTGTCAGGGCTCGCGGCGTGGGTCGGCGGCGAAGAGGTCGGCCGCCGGCCGCTGCGGATCGCTACGCAGAGGTGGGTCCCGTGATCATCCTGGATCAGCGCGTCGGTGGCGGCGGTGAAACCGACATCCAGCAGCGGGTCCCGTGGATCGCTGCGTTCATCCTGCTCGTGTTCTCGATCTTCTTCGCGCGGCTGTTCCAGCTCCAGGTGATCCAGACCGACGATTTCCGGCTGCGCTCGCTGCACAACTCCGTGCGCACGCTCCGCGTCGAGGCGCCGCGCGGCGACATCGTGGACCGCGACGGCCGGATCCTCGCCGCGACGCGCCCTGCGTTCGGCGTGCAGCTGATTCCACACGACGTGCGTCATCCCGACGTGGTGATCCCGGCGCTCGCGCAGCTGATCGATCGCGAGGCCGGCGAGGTGCGCAGCCAGATCGGCACTCCGCGCGGTCGCCTGCGCTACCAGCCGATCCGGCTCGCGGGAGATCTCTCCTATGACCAGCTCGCGCGCGTCGAGTCGCATCTCTATGCGCTCTCGGGGGTCGTCACCGACGTCCGCCCGCGCCGGCACTACGTGGGCGGCGATCTCGCCGCCCACGTGCTCGGCTACATCGGAGAAGTCGGGAGCGCGCAGCTCGAGACGAGCGCGTACTCCGACTATCAGCAGGGCGAGGTGATCGGTCAGTCGGGCATCGAGGGCGTCGAGCAGGAGGCGCTGCGCGGGCGTGCGGGCGGAGTCAACCAGATCGTCGACGTCGGAGGCCGCGTGGTCGGCGTGGTCGACGAGATCGATCCGGTACCGGGCGGCACCGTACAGCTCACGATCGATCTCGATCTCCAGCAGGCGGCCGAGGCTGCGTTCGTGCCCGAAGTGCCGGGCGAGCACGCGCGCATGGGCGCCGTGGTGGCGCTCGATGTGCACACGGGCGACGTGCTCGCGATGGTGTCGAAGCCCACGTTCGATCCGAACGCGTTCGCGGGCGGCATCGATGGGCCTACCTGGAAGCACCTCACCACCGACAAATGGAAGCCGATCCAGAACCGCGCGATCTCGGGTCAGTATCCGCCGGGCTCCACGTACAAGGCGTTCGTCGCCGCGGCCGGACTCGAAGACGGTTTGATCGATCCGAACCGCCGGATCTTCTGCCCAGGCCACTTCCGATTCGGCAATCGCACCTATCGGTGCTGGAAGCACGAGGGACACGGCTCGGTCGATCTCCACCGCGCGCTCGTCGAGTCGTGCGACGTCTACTTCTACACGATCGGCCGCGACCTCGGCGTGGATCGCCTCGCGTACTTTGCGCGCGGATTCAACCTCGGCGCGACCACGGGCATCACGCTTCCGCAGGAGAAGTCGGGCCTCGTTCCGACGGCTTCCTGGAAGGAGCGCCGGTTCAAGCAGGCGTGGATGGCGGGCGAGACGATCTCCGTTTCGATCGGCCAGGGTTTCAATCTCGTGACGCCGATCCAGCTCGCCGTGGCCTACGGTGCGATCGCAAACGGCGGCACGGTGGTGAAGCCGCGGCTCGTGCTGCGCGTGTCCGACACCGATGGGCGTCTCGTCGACGGACCGGAGCCCGAGGTCACGGGCCGCGTGCCCGTGAAGCGCGAGTACCTCGACCTCGTGCGCGCCGCGCTCGAAGGCGTGGTGGAAGGTCAAGGCGGTACCGGCGCGCGAGCGCGCGTGCCGGGCGTGCGCGTGGCGGGCAAGACGGGCACTGCGCAGGTCGTCGGTCTCAAGCACACCGAACACATCGACGAGAAGGAGCTCGCGTTCGAGCTGCGCGATCACGCCTGGTTCGTCGGATTCGCGCCCGCGGAGGCGCCCGAGATCGTGGTGGCGGCCGTGTCGGAGCACGGCGGGCACGGCGGCTCCGCGGCGGGGCCGATCGTGCAGAAGGTGCTCGCGCGTTATTTCGAGAAGCGCGCCGTGCAGGACGTGCCCTCGCAGGTGGCATGGATCGGCTCGGCGGGTCGCAGGTGAGACGTGCTCGGAGTTGATCGCCGCTCGGTACAGAACTTCGACTGGATGCTGCTCGGTCTGATCCTGTTGCTGTCCGCGACAGGGCTCGTGAATCTCTTCTCGGCCACCTGGACTCCGGACGGGCTCTCCGACGATATGCGGCGCCAGCTCTTGTCGTTCGGAATCGGCGCCGGCGTGGCGGTGGTGTGTGTCGCGATCGACTATCGCCACTTCGAACGCTTTGCGCTGCCCGCGTTCGGGCTCGTGCTCGTGGTGATTGCGATCACGATGATCGTGGCCCCCAACACGCGCGGCTCCCAGAGCTGGTTGTTCGGCGGCCGCGTGCAGCCGTCGGAGCTGGCCAAGGTGGGTCTCGTGCTCGCGCTCGCGCGCTATTTCCAGCGATATCCGCCCAGCCAGATCACGCGGCTGCGCGAGCTCGTGCGGCCCGGCGTGATCATCGCGCTTCCGGTCGGCCTGATCCTGGGTCAGGGCGACATGGGCGTGGCGCTGCTCACGCTGTTGATCGGCGGCACCTATCTCTTCCTCGTCCGGATTCCGTGGCGCGCGTGGTTCGCGGTCGCCGTGGCCGCTGCCGCGGCACTCGTGGCTCTGTGGACCTTCGTGCTCGCCGGGTACCAGAAGGACCGGATCCTCGCGGTCGCCGACCCGGGCCGCGATCCGCTCGCGTCGGGCTACCAGGTGACGCAGTCGCGCATTGCGATCGGCTCCGGCGGTCTGCTCGGAACCGGCTATCGCGAGGGCACCCAGACCCAGCTGCGCTTCCTGCCCACGCAACACACCGACTTCGCATTCTCGGTGCTCGCGGAGGAGTGGGGCTTCGTCGGCAGCTGTGCGGCGCTCGCGCTCTACGCGACTCTGCTCATGTGGGGGCTCGTCGTGGCGCGCAGCTCGAAGGACGAATTCGGCGCGCTGCTCGCGATCGGTGTCGTCGGATGTCTGTTCTGGCCAGCAGTGCTCAACGTCGCGATGGTGGTCGGGCTCGCGCCCGTGATCGGCGTTCCGCTGCCGCTGTTCTCGTACGGCGGATCGGCGCTCGTCGTGACGCTCGCGCTGCTCGGCCTGCTCCTGAACGTCTCGATGCGCCGATACGTCTTCTAGCGCGCCGCCGCTGCTAACATCTCCCCCATGTCTGCGTCCGCCGTCGTCCGCGTCCGCCCCCGGATCGGTGCGTTCTTCGACATGGACAAGACGCTGATCGCCGAGAACTCCGGCACGCTCATGATGAAGCACCGCTACGAGCGCGGCGAGATCGGAAATCTCGACCTGCTGAAGGGCATCGCGGTCTATCTCCAGTACAAGCTCGGCGTACTCGACATCCGCAGCTGGGCGCAGAGCGTGCTCGCGGAATACCGGGGAAAGAGCGAGGCGGACATCGAGAAGCAGTCGCGCGAGTGGTTCGACGCGCGGGTGGAGCCCGCGCTCTACCCCGAGGCGGAAGCGCTCGTGCGCGAGCACGACGCGGCCGGACACGTCGTGGCGATCGTCTCCGGTGCGACCAAGTTCGTCGTGCGCCCGCTCGCCGCGCGGCTCGGCATACGCCACATGCTCTACACGCGCCTCGAGGTCGAGGACGGATGCTTCACGGGCCGCGTGATCGATCCGATCTGCTTCGAAGAGGGCAAGATCTACTGGCTGCAGCAGCTGATCGAGGAAGAGGGGATCGACCTCGCCAAGAGCTACTTCTACACCGACTCGATCACGGACCGCCCGCTCATGGACCTGGTCGCGCATCCGATCGCAGTGAATCCCGATCCGATGCTCTACCGCGAGGCGGTGCGGCGCAACTGGCCGGTGCGCTTCTTCACGCCGCCGGTGCGGCGTTAGATCAGGCCAGCAGGCCCTCGACCATCTTCTTGAAGTCCGCCTTCGGCCGTGCGCCCTGGATCTGCTGCACCACCTGGCCGTTCTTGAACGCGAGGATCGTGGGAATCGCGCGGACCCCGTACTGGCCCGGCGTGCCCGGGCTCTTGTCGATGTCCATCTTCACGATCTTCACGCGGTCGCCGTATTCAGCGGCGAGCTCGGAGATGATCGGCGCGATCTGGCGACACGGTGCGCACCACTCCGCCCAGAAATCGATGATCGCGGGCTTGTCGGACTTGAGCACCTCGGCGTCGAAGTCCTGGTCGGTCACCTCTTGTACCTTCGCCACGAATCGCTCCTTGCTGAGTAGTCGGGCCGGCTGGATCCGCGCCCGGGACCCTCGGATGCCGGGCGCGCGCACCGGTTACGCAACCCCACGCTAGCGCGACGGGCACGCGTGTGGAACGGTTTCCGGCGGGGGCCGAACCATGGGCCAACGGGAAGAGCGGGACGAGCGCGTCGCACGCGTCCGCGCGGCCTTCGAGGACAGCGTCGCTGCCAAGCGCGCGACGCTCGAAGCCTACGCGGGCGCGATCGCGGCCGCGGCGGAGCGCGTGATCGAGTGCTTCCGCGCCGATCACAGGCTGCTCGCTTTCGGGAACGGCGGCTCGGCCTCCGATGCCCAACACCTGTGCGCGGAGCTCGCGGGTCGCTACGAACGCGAGCGCCCGGGTCTGCCCGCGATCGCGCTGACCTCGAACACCTCGGATCTCACGGCCATCGGGAACGACTACGGCTACGACCGGGTGTTCGCGCGACTCGTCGAGGCGCACGGCCGTGCCGGCGACGTCGCCGTTGCGATCTCCACCTCGGGCAATTCGCCCAACGTGCTCGAGGCGGTTTCGGTCGCGCGCCAGCGCGGGCTGGCGACGATCGGCCTCACCGGTCGCGGCGGCGGCAAGCTGGCCGGCTGCGTCGACGTGCCGATCGTGGTCGCGTCGGATCGCACGCCGCGCATCCAGGAGACCCACATCGCCATCATCCACGTATTGTGCGAGCTGGTCGACGAGGCGCTCTACCCGGAGGTGCGTTGAGCGGACGCGTCACCCTCGTGGAAGGGGACATCACCGAGCAGGCGGTGGACGCGATCGTGAACGCGGCCAACAGTGCGCTCCAGCTCGGCGCGGGTGTGGCGGGTGCGATTCGCGAGCGCGGCGGTCGCTCGATCCAGGCAGAGTGCGATGCGATCGGTCCGATCGCCGTGGGCGACGCGGCCGTGACCGGCGCGGGTGCGTTGCCCGCGCGCTTCGTGATCCACGCGGCGGGGATGGCGCCGGGCGGCCACGCCGACGAAGTCTCGGTGCGCCACTCCGCGCGGCGCAGTCTCGAGCTCGCGAGCGAGCGCGGCTGCCGCACGATCGCGGTCCCCGCGATCGGCGCCGGGATCGGCGGCTTCTCGCCGCAGCGCTGCGCCGAGGTGCTGCTCGAGGAGGCGCGCGCTCACCTCGCGGGTGAGACGAGCCTCGAGGAGATCCGCTTCGTGCTGCGCGGAGAGCCGAGCTACCGGATCTTCGAAAGCGCCAAAGACGCGATCGCGGTGCGCGAGCAGCTCGCCCGCATGCGTCGCCGCTGACGCGCGACGGCCTATCCTCTCCTCCTCCGCCCGAGGCGCCCATGGTCGCAGCGCTCCAATACCTCACTGCCGGTCTGTATCTGCTCGCGAGTCTCACGGCTGGCGCGGGGTTCACGCTCGCGCGGCCCGCGATGCTGCGCGCCGCGATGGGGATGCTCGCGGCAGGCGCGATCGCGCACGGCGCGAGCTTCAGCCTGCTGCACTCGGCCGCCATCACGCCACCGCTGACCCACCTCCCGAGCGCGCTCTCGTTCATGGCGTGGGTCGGCACGATCGGCTTCCTGCTGCTCGCGTGGCGCGCGCGGCTCACGGGCCTCGTGGCGTTCGTGGCCCCCGTGTCGTGTCTCGGTGTCGCCGCAGCGGTGTTCTCGGGCCCGGCCTCGGCTGCGGATCCGGGTCTCGCCGCCGAAGGATCGCTGCCCCACGCCCACGTGCTGCTCGCGAGCGCAGGGCTCGCGCTGCTGGGTCTCGCGGGGCTCGCGGGTCTGTCGTTCCTGGTCGAGCACCGCCGGCTCAAGCGCAAGCGCCCGCTCGTGGGCGGGACGGGCTGGCCCTCGCTCGAGGCGCTCGATCGCGCAGGCGCGTTCGCGGTGGTGGCCGGGTTTCCGCTCCTGACGCTTGGCGTGGTCACGGGGTCGCTCTGGCAGCGTTCGGCGACCGGAGAGTTCTTCTCGGGCAACCCGCACGAGACGTTCTGCCTGATCGCATGGGCGATCTACGGCGTGCTCGCGACGGTGCGCTTCGGCGCGCGCCAGCCCGCTGCGCGCTGCGCGATCTCGTCGATCGCGGGCTTCGCGTTCCTCGGCATCGCCGTGCTCGGCGTGGAGCTGTTCGCGTGAAGCTCCTGCTCGTCGGAATGAACCACCGCACCGCACCACTCGAGCTGCGCGAGCGCCTTGCGGTGGACGATCCGGTGCCGGTGTTGCGCAAGCTCGTCGCGGGCGACGAGGTGGACGAGGCGGTGCTGCTCTCCACCTGCAACCGCGTCGAGCTCGTGGTGCTGACGCGCGAGATCGAAGCGGCGCGGATACGCCTGCGCTCGGTGTTCCGGCGCGAGCTGGCACCCGACGGCACGGGGCCCGCCGAGCAGGACCTCGAGAGCTCGCTCTACGAGTACCAGAACAGCGATGCGATGCGGCACGTGCTGCGCGTCGCTTCCTCGCTCGACTCGATGGTGGTGGGCGAGCCGCAGATCCTCGGCCAGTCCAAGGACGCCTACCGCGCGGCCGTCGAGTGCGGCGCGGCGGGTCCGATCCTCGGCCGCTTGTTCCAGCACGCGTTCGCCACCGCGAAGCGCGTGCGCAGCGAGACGCGGATCGCGG
Source organism: uncultured delta proteobacterium (assembly GCA_963832165.1). Classification (GTDB taxonomy): domain Bacteria; phylum Myxococcota_A; class UBA9160; order UBA9160; family SMWR01; genus JAHEJV01. The sequence goes on from CAWHTE010000001.1 coordinate 866,068, forward strand.
AGCGCCCCGTTTCCGTCGCGCGCGTGGCGGTGGATCTCGCGGCGCAGATCTTCGAGTCGTTCTCCGAGAAGCGCGCGCTGCTCGTGGGTGCGGGCGAGATGATCGAGCTCGCGCTGCGCGCGCTGCGCGGCGCGGGGCTCGAGTCGATCAGCGTGGCCAACCGCACCGCAGAGCGGGCCGCGCGCCTCGCGGTGCAGTTCGGCGCGACTGCGCACGGGCTCGACGAGCTGCCCGCGCTGCTCGGTGACGCCGACGTGGTGCTGACCTCGATCGGCGCCGCCGAGCCGTGGCTCACGCGCCCGGTCGCGGAGCGCGCGCTGCACTCGCGGCGCGGCCGGCCGATGTTCGTGATCGACATCGGTGTGCCGCGCAACGCCGACCCCGCGATCGACGCACTCGGCGACGTCTACCGCTACGACCTCGACGACCTCGCCGGAATCGCGAACGAGAACGCGGAGGAGCGGCGCCGCGAGCAGGCGAGCGCCGAGGTGATCGTGGAGGCCGAGCAGCAGCGCTTCGACGGCTGGTTCGCCGCGCTGCGCGCCGTTCCGACGATTCGGCAGCTGCGCGCGCGCGTGGAGTCGATCCGCGCGGGCGAGGTCGAGAAGGCGCTGCCGCGGCTCGGTCTCGACGAGGCCGCGCGCGAGGGCGTCGACGCGCTCACGCGCGCGATCGTGAACAAGATTCTCCACGCTCCGCTGTCGCGCCTGCGCGAGGAGGCCGAGCGCGAGGAGGGGATCGCCCACCTCGAGACGACGCGCCTGTTGTTCGCACTCGACGACGCGGAGCCGGAGACCGGTGGAAGCGCCGCCGATGGCGACGAGCCGGAGCGCTCGTGACCGCCGTGCGGATCGCCACGCGCGCGAGCGAGCTCGCGCTGTGGCAGGCGCGCTATGTCGCGCAGCGGATCGAGAAGGAGCTCGGCCGCGAGACGCAGATCGTTCCGCTCACGACCACGGGTGACGAGCTGCGCGACGTGTCGCTCGCGAAGGTGGGCGGCAAGGGCTTGTTCGTGAAAGAGATCGAGGAGGCGCTGCTCGACGGGCGCGCCGACGTCGCCGTCCACAGCGCGAAGGATCTGCCCGGCGAGTCTCCGCCCGAGCTCGTGTTTGCGGCGTTCCCCGAGCGCGCCGATCCGCGCGACGCGCTGGTGTCGGCGATCGCGACGAAGCTCGACGACCTTCCGCGCGGCGCGCGCGTGGGCACGGGCAGCGCGCGCCGCCGCGCGCAATTGCTGCTCGCAAGACCGGATCTCTCGATCGCTCCGCTGCGCGGGAACGTGCCGACGCGCCTCGCCAAGCTCGAGCGCGAGAAGCTCGACGCCGTGGTGCTCGCGTGTGCGGGGCTCGACCGGCTCGGTCTCGCGGACCGCATTGCCGAGCGGATCGATCCGATGCGGCTCGTGCCGGCCGTGGGGCAGGGGGCGCTCGCGATCCAGACCCGGCGCGGCGATCCGCTCGCGTCAGCGCTCGCGGTGCTCGGCGATTCCGCCACGGCGACGCGTGTGGCGGCCGAGCGGGCCTGCCAGGCGCGGCTCGGCGCCGACTGCAACGTGGCGCTCGGCGCGCACGCGCTGCTCGCGCGCGATCGGATCGCGCTGCGCGTGCGCCTGCTCGATCCCGATGGCAGCGCCGTGATCGAGCGCACGCTCGACGGCGATGCGCGCGACGCGGAGGCGATCGGGCGTCGCGCCGCCGAGCAGGTGCTCGCGGCGGGCGGCGACGCGCTGCTCGAGGCGCTGCGCTCGCGAGGTCCGGCGTGAGCCCCGTCGGCAAGGTGATCCTCGTGGGCGCGGGACCCGGGGCGCCGGACCTGATCACGGTGCGCGGCGCCGACGCGCTGCGCCGCGCCGACGCGGTCGTCTACGACGCGCTCGCCTCGAAGGCGCTACTCGACCTCGCTCCACCCGGAGCGCTGCGGATCGACGTCGGCAAGCGCGGGCACGACGAGCCCACGCGCACCCAGGAAGAGACGACGGCGCTGCTCCTGCGGCTCGCCGCGGAGGGGCGCACGGTCGTGCGCCTCAAGGGCGGCGATCCCTACGTGTTCGGCCGCGGCGGCGAGGAGGCCTCCGCGTGCGCGGAGGCCGGGATTCCGTTCGAGGTGGTGCCGGGCGTGTCCGCGATCTTCGGCGCGCTCGCGTTCGCGGGCATTCCGATCACGGACCGCCGGCACGGCGCGTCTTTCGCGGTGGTGACCGGACACAAAGATCCCACCAAGGTCACGCGGGAGACGCGCTGGGACCTGCTCGCGCGCGCCGCCGACACGCTCGTGATCCTGATGGGGATGCGAAACCTCGCGGAGATCGTGGCGCGGCTGCTCGAAGGCGGCCGCAGCCCCGCGACGCCATCGGCCGTGGTGATGTCGGGGACGCTGCCGTCGCAGCGCGTGGTGACGGCGCCGCTCGGCGAGCTCGTCGCGGCAGCGCAGCGCGAGGGCGTCAGCGCACCCGCCGTGGTGGTGGTCGGAGACGTGGTCTCGCTGCGCGACGCGCTCGCGTGGTACGAGCGCCAGCCGCTGTTCGGCCGCCGCGTGCTCGTGACGCGCGCGCCCGAGCAGGCGACCGATCTCGTGGCCGCGCTCGCGAACGCGGGCGCCGAGGCCGTGCTCGCGCCACTCGTGCGCCTCGCGCCGCCCGACGATCCGTCTGCGCTCGACGCCGCGCTCGATCGCCTGGACGGCTACGACGCGATCGTGTTCACGAGCGCGAACGCGGTGCGTTTCACCGCGCAGCGCGCGCACGAGCGCGGCATCGCGCTCGCGATGGGCACCGCGCGCGTAGTCTGCGTCGGACCCGCCACCGCGCAGGCCGCGCTCGACGCGGGCCTGCCCGTGCACCGCGCGCCGCCCGCGCGCTACGACGCGGAAGCGGTGCTCGCGCAGCTGCTCGCCGACGGCGACGTGCGCGGGAAGCGATTCCTCGTCCCGCACTCGGATCTCGCGCGCGAGGTGCTGCCCGACGGGCTGCGCACGGCGGGCGCGCACGTCGACGCGGTGGTCGCCTATCGCAACGAGCCCGCCGACGTCGACCGCGATTGGCTGCGCGGCGAGCTCACCGAGGGCCGGCTCGACGTGCTCACGTTCGCGAGCCCGTCCGCTGCGCGGCGCTTCTGCGCACTGCTCGACGCGCCCGCGCGCGATGCGGCGGCGCGCTGCACGGTCGCTGCGATCGGGCCGGTCACGGCGCGCGCGCTCGCGGCGGCCGGTCTGCCCGCGCAGGTCGTGGCGCAATCGGCGACCGCCGCGGGCCTCGTCGAGGAGCTCGCGCTCGCGATGGCGGCGCGCGCCGAGCGCGACTAACGGGGGCGAGATGGCACTGCGCTACAAGGTGGTCGAGACGAGCTCGGTGACCGACGAGGAGCTCGAGCGCATCTTCAACGAGTGGAGCGAGCGCGGCTGGCAGCTCGACGGCGTGCGCTTCGCGATGAGCGACTCCTCGCGCCGGCCCGCGATGGCGTTCGTCACCTTCGTGCGCGAGGGCGACGGTTCCGACTAGCTGCCCTGGTCGAGCTTCACGCGCAGGGAGCTCCCGCCGCCGCCGTCCTTGTCCCCGAGCCGGATCTCCGCCGTCACCTCGAGCGTGCGCCCCTCGAGCAGCGCGGCGAGCACCGCGGCCCAATCGACCGTCTCGATCGCGCGCCCGACCTCGAACGAGACGCGGTCGATGAATTCGCTGCGCGTGCGCGCGCTCTGATCCGCTGCGAAATCCGCCCATTCGCGCGGCAGCGAGTCGCCGAGCGCATCGCGCAGTGCCTCGCCGGTCATGAAGATTCCGGAAAAGCCTGCGGAGAGAGCGCGTCGAACCAGCTCGGGGATGCCGCCCGCGGCCGCTGCGCCCTCGCGCGGCGCGCGTGTCTTCCCGCGATTGCTGCTTTCTTTCCAACGAGCCGGAGCCATGGAGTAGAATCCGCGATCGCCATGGGCGACACGAAAGTTCGCGACATCATGTCGGAGCATGTCGTGACGATCAGCAGCGACGATTCGCTCTCGACCGTCGAAGATATCATGACGCTCGGACACGTGCGGCACATGCCGGTCGTACGCGCCGGTCAACTCGTGGGAGTGGTGTCGGAGCGTGACCTGCTGCGCGCGTCGCTCTCGAACTTGAGCGGGATCGACAGCGATCAGCGCCGCGCGTTCCTCCAGGTGGTCGAGATCAAGCGCGTGATGTCGGCGCCTCCGATCGTGATCGATCCGGAGGCTTCGGTGGAGAGCGCGGCGCTCGTGATGGCCGAGCGCAAGATCGGATGCCTGCCCGTGGTGGAGGCGGGCCGGTTGGTCGGGATGCTCACCGAGACCGACGTGCTCCGGTATTTCGCTGGGGTGTCCCGCTAGCCGCCCCACGTTTTAATTGACATGTCCCGCGGGGATCCCGTACTCTGATTTCGGGCCACCTGTGGGGAGGTGGCGAGGGAAGGGGCAGCGGATGGCATTGGTCGAGCGTCTCGAGGTGGCGCCCGGGGAGCGACGACGGCTCCGGCTCGCCAATCCCGCCACGCTCGAGCCTCTTGGCGAGCTCGAGATCGACACGGCCGAGCACGTGCGCTCCGCGGTCGATCGCGCGCGAAAGGCGCAGGTCGATTGGGCGGCGCTCGGCTTCCGCGCGCGAGCGCACTACCTCGATCGCGCATCGCGCCTGCTCGCGACTCGATCGGACGAGTTCGTCGCGCGGATCGCTGCCGAGACCGGAAAGCCGCGCACCGAGCTGCTCACCACCGAGATCCTGACCGCCTGCGACAGCCTCCAGTTCTATGCCAAGCGCGCGCGCCACATCCTGGCCGACCGCGTCGTACCGCTCCATCTGCTCAAGACCAAGAAGCTGCGCATCTCCCACCATCCGATCGGCGTGGTCGGGATCATCACGCCGTGGAACTTCCCATTCATTCTCGCGCTGAATCCGACCGTGCAGGCGCTGATCGCGGGCAACGCCGTCGTGCTGAAGCCGTCCGAGGTGACCCCGGACTCGGGGCGTCTCGTCGCGGAGCTGTGGGCGGCCGTGGGCCTGCCCGCGGGTGTCTTCAACCTGGTGCAGGGCGACGGCGAGACGGGCGCGGCCTTGCTCGAGTCCGGCGTCGACAAGATCTCGTTCACGGGCAGCGTCGCGACGGGTCGCCGCGTGGCCGAAGTGTGCGGCCGCTCGCTCGTACCGTGCACGCTCGAGCTCGGCGGCAAGGATCCGATGATCGTCTGCGAGGACGCAGATCTCGAGCGCGCCGCGCGTGGCGCCGTGTACGGTGCGTTCAGCAACGCGGGCCAGGTGTGCACGTCGACCGAGCGGGTCTACGTGGTGGATCGGGTCGCCGACGAATTCACGCGCCGCGTGGTCGAGGAGACCAGCCATCTGCGCCAGGGGGCCGAGGGCGAGTTCGACATCGGCCCGATGATCCGCGCCGAGCAGCTCACCGTGGTCGAGGAACACATCCGCGACGCGATCGCGAAGGGCGCGCGCGTGCTCGCGGGCGGGCGACGCAATCCAGCGTATGTGGGGCTGTTCTTCGAGCCGACCGTACTCGACGACGTCACCCACGACATGAAGATCATGCGCGAGGAGACATTCGGGCCGGTGCTGCCGATCATGCGCGTGCGTGACGCCGACGAGGCGGTCGCCTTCGCGAACGACTCGCCCTACGGGTTGAACGCGAACGTCTGGACGCGCAACCGGCGCCGCGGTGTGGAGCTCGCGAAGGCGATCGACTCCGGCTGCGCCGTGGTGAACGACTGCATGATCACCTACGGCGTGACCGAATCGCCGTTCGGCGGCGTGAAGCAGAGCGGCATCGGTCGCGTGAACGGGGAGCAGGGCCTGCTCGGCATGTGCCACACGAAGTCGATCGTGATCGATCGAGTCGGCGGCCGCACGGAGCTGCTCTGGTTTCCGCACTCGGCGCGAAAAGCGACCTGGGTGAAGCGCACCCTGCGCTTGATATGGGGAACCTCGCTCGGGCGTTGGCTCGCCTAGGGCACTGGCGGAGAACCGGATGATCTCGACGATCCTGGTGGCGACGGATGGATCCGAGGGTGCGGCCAACGCGGAGCGCTTCGGAGTGGCGCTCGCGTCGCGGATGAAGGCCCGGCTCCTGGGCGTCTCGGTGGTGGAGGACCGCTTCACGCGCGGCTTCGTGGACGATGGCCTCGGCGTGACTCCGCCCTCGCTCGAGCCGCTCGCGCAGTACCTGCGCCAGCGCGCCGAAGCGGCGTGCTCGCGGCTCGCCAAGGGCGCCGCGGCCGAGAGCGTCGAGTGCACGGGCGAGTCCGTGAGCGGGATCGCCGACGACAAGATCGTGGAGCGCGGGCAGCAGGCCGACGTCACCGTGCTCGGGCGCGACGGGCAATCGGCGAGCTACCGCAGCCCCGCGCTGATCGGCTCGATCTCGAGCGGTGTGATCCGAAAGACCAGCAAGACCTCGCTCGTGGTGCCGGCTTCGGCTCAGCTCTCGGGGCCGATCGTGCTCGCGTTCGACGGCTCGCCCGGCTCACGCGTCGGCGCGAGTCTCGCGGTTCAGATCGCTACGCGGCTCGGAGAACCGATCCACGTTTTCGTCGATTCGAAGGACAAGGGGCGCGCTGTGGCGCGCTTCGACGAGGTGCGCGGAATCGTCGGCTCACTGCCGGTTCCCGTGCGCGAGATCTCGTCGACGCTGGGACGCCCCGACGTGAAGATCGTGGATTCGGCTCGGGAAGTGAAAGCGGGGCTGATCGTGATGGGTGCCTACGGGCGCAATCGCATCACGGAGTACTTCCTCGGCAGCAACGCGGCCGCGGTCGTGCGCACGTCGCCCGTCGCGGTGCTGCTCGCGCGCTGACGTGGCGTCGGCGGGAGTCCGCCTCGGCGATCTCGCATCGCAGCTGGGCCTGTTGCTCGAAGGCGATCCGGATCTGCTGATCTCCGGCGTGGCTTCGATCGACGACGCCACGGCCGACGACCTCGTGTTCGTGCGCGCGCCGAGCTTCGCGTCTCGGCTCGACGCCTCGCCCGCGCGCGCGGTCGTTGCGCCCATCGGGCTCGCGGTGGGTAGCCGCAGCGCGCTGCGCTCGGACGATCCGAGCCGCGACTTCTACCGCGCCGCGGCCATCCTGGTTCCCGAGCCCGCGGTGGCGCCGGGCGTCCATCGCGCGGCGGTGGTGTCGGACGATGCGCGCGTCGATCCGACCGCATCGATCGGCGCGGGCTGCTTCGTGGGAGCGCGCGCCGAGATCGGGCCGCGCACAGTGCTCCACCCCGGTGTCGTGCTCTACGACGCGGTTCGCGTCGGCGCGGACTGTGTGCTGCACGCGCGCTGCGTGATCGCGGCCGCTTCGGTGCTAGGCGATCGCGTCGTGCTCCAGCCCGGTGTGGTGATCGGCGGCGATGGCTTCGGCTACGTGGGTCTCGAGGGCGGCGGCCTCGCCAAGGCGCACCAGGTCGGGCGGGTCGTGCTCGAGGACGACGTCGAGATCGGCGCCAACTCGACCGTCGACCGCGGCACGCTCGGCGACACGCGGATCGGCCGCGGCACCAAGATCGACAACCTGGTCCAGATCGGGCACAACTGCACGATCGGCGAGCGCTGCATCATCGTTTCGCAAGCGGGGATCGCGGGTTCGACGACGCTCGGGGCCGGGGTGGTGCTGCTCGCCCAGTCCGGGATCGCGGGTCACAAGCGGATCGGCGCCAACGCGTTCATCGGGCCTCAATCCGGCGTACACAAGGATGTGCCAGCGGGCGCGCGCGTGCTCGGATCGCCGCAGCGCCTCGAGCGCGCGTTTCACCGCCAGATGGCGGCGCTCTCGCGGCTGCCCGAGCTCGTGCGGCGCGTCCGCGCGCTCGAGCGCGGGGACGGCGGCGAGACGGATCCGGACGAAACGTGAGCGGTGTGCCGACCGATCCGCACCAGTGGTCGCTCGCGGAGCTGCGCGCGCAGCTCGCGCTCGGCGTCACGCCCGCGCTCGAGGCGCGCTGGCTGCGGATCCTGCAGGGCGATGCGAGGCGCGGCGCGCGCGCGCTCGCCGAGCTGCTCGAGCGGCGCCGCGAGGACCGCCGCCGTGAAGCGCGGCGGATCGCGCGTCTGTTCGCGCTGCGCCGCGAGCTGTTCGCGGGCGGCGCGCGCGTGATCGCGGGCGTCGATGAAGTGGGCGTGGGTCCGCTCGCGGGTCCGCTCGTGGCGGCCGCCGTCGTGTTGCGCGCGCGCGTGCACCTGCCGGGCCTCGACGACTCGAAGCAGCTCACGGCCGCGCAGCGCGAATCGCTCGATGTGGCGATCCGCAGCCAGGCGCTCTCGGTGTGCGTCGCGGAGGTCGACTCGACCGAGGTCGATCGCCTGAACACGTTCCACGCCACGCTCGAAGCGATGCGGCGCGCCGTGGTCGGGCTCCCCGAAGCGCCGGATCACATCCTCGTCGACGCGCGAACGATCCCCGCGATCGAGTGGCCGCAGACGGCGCTGATCCGCGGCGATTCGCGCGACGGGTCGATTGCGGCAGCCTCGATCGTCGCGAAGGTATTCCGCGACGCGCGCATGCGCGAGCTCGACGAGCGCTATCCCGGCTACGGCTTCGCGCAGCACAAGGGCTATTCGACGCGCGATCACATCGAGGCGCTCGCGCGCCTGGGCCCGTGCCCCGAGCACCGCAGGAGCTTCATGCGGGTCTCCCAGCCCGAGCTCTTCGCGTGATCCGGATCCGAACGACGCCCGAGGACTTCCGCGTCGACGAGCAGCCGCTCTACCCGGCCTCGGGCGTCGGCACTCACACGTTCGTGCGCGTGGAGAAGCGCCTGCGCACGA
>CAWHTE010000002.1:0-493483 GCA_963832165.1 uncultured delta proteobacterium
TCGAGCTGATGAAGGAAGCGTCATGTGCGTGACCTGTGGTTGTGGGGGCGAGCAGGAGACCGAGCTGCTGCTCGTCGAGCAGCGGCTGCTCGCGAAGAACGACGCCCTCGCCGACCACGTCCGCCTGTCCCTCGCCGCGCGCCGGGTCACCGCGGTCAACCTGATGAGCTCGCCGGGCGCCGGCAAGACCTCGCTGCTGGAGCGCACCATCTCCGCGCTCCCGCCCCCACTCGAGGTGAGCGTGATCGAAGGTGACCAGGAGACGTCCTGTGACGCCGATCGGATCCGCGCCGCCGGCGCCCGTGCGGTCCAGGTCAACACCGGAGCGGGCTGCCACCTCGACGCCGCGATGGTGCACCGCGCCCTGCACGATCTCGACCCGCCCGACGACTCCCTGCTGGTGATCGAGAACGTCGGCAACCTGGTCTGCCCCGCCCTCTTCGACCTCGGCGAACGGGCCAAGGTCGTGGTGATCTCGGTGACCGAGGGCGACGACAAGCCGCTGAAGTACCCGCACATGTTCGCCGCCGCCGACCTGGTGGTGGTGAACAAGACCGACCTGCTGCCGTACGTCGACTTCGACGTCGCCGTGCTCACCGACCGCGCCCGGAACCTCAAGCCGGGCGTCGAGGTGCTGCCGCTGTCGGTGCGCACCGGCGATTCTTTCGACGACTGGCTGAGCTGGCTGTCCGCGCTGCGTATCGAGGAAGGAGCTCGCCGTGGAGCAACCGTCGGTCCGTGAGGCCAGCGAGCGCATCGAGGTGCTGCTCGACGACCTCGGGCAGGGTGCGCCCCCGGCCGTGATGGCGCGCGTCGAGGAGCTGCTCCAGTGCGTGCTCAGCCTCTACGGCGCCGGGCTCGAGCGGGTCCTCGAGACGGTCGGCCCGGACGCCGTACGGCGGCTGGCCGACGACGAGCTGGTCGGCAACCTGCTGGTCCTGGGCGGCCTGCACCCCGACGACGTCGACACCCGCGTGCAGCGCGCGCTTGACCAGGTCCGTCCGTATCTCGGCTCGCACGCCGGCGGCGTGACCCTCTCCGGCGTTGACGCCGACGGCGTCGTGCACCTCCGGCTCGAGGGCAGCTGTGACGGCTGCCCGTCCTCGGCCATGACGGTGAAGAGCGCCATCGAGGACGCCATCCTGGTGGCCGCGCCCGACGTGGTGGCGGTCGAGGCGGAGGGGATGGTCAGCGACGAACCGGCGCTGTTGCAGATCGGGCGGTTCGAGCCGCAAGCAACCAGCGACGCGTGGACCCGGCTGGACCTGGACGTGCCGCCCGGGACGATGGCTCACGTGCACGCTGGCGACGCGGAGGTGCTGGTGGCCAACCTGTCGGGCACCCTGGTCGCCTACGTGGACCGCTGTCCCGTCTGCCTGCAGGCGGCCTCGCGCGGGACGCTCGACGGCGTCGTGCTCACCTGCGCCTGCGGGACGTCGTACGACGCACGCCTCGCCGGCCGGGCGTTCCCTGGCAGTGAAGGCGGCGGCGAGCCGTTGCGGCCGCTGCCGCTGCTTCCCGAGGCCGGGGCGTGGAAGGTTGCCGTCCCCGCGGGAGCCCCCTCGTGACCGGCCTCGGCGCGCTGCGCCGGGTCACCGCCCCGAAGCCGCAGCAGGCGGCTGAGCCCGAGGAGCTCTGCGAGTTCTGCGCCGTAGACATCGGCGAGCGGCACGGCCACGTGGCCGACCTGCAGGACCACCGGCTGATGTGCGTGTGTCGGCCGTGCTACCTGTTGTTCGGGCCGCGCGGGTCGGGTGGCGGTCGCTACCGCGGGGTCGGGGAGGACGTCCGTCGGGTCCAGGACCTGCGGGTGACCGACGCCCAGTGGGACGGCTTGAAGATCCCCGTCGACCTGGTCTTCTTCTTCCGCCAGACCGGCCAGGAGGGACTGCTCACGTTCTACCCCGGACCCGGCGGCGCCACCGAGTCGTTGCTCGACACGTCTGCGTGGGCCGACCTGGCGGCGGCCAACCCGGTCGTCGACACGGTCGAGGCCGACGTCGAGGCGGTGCTGCTGCGGCGGCAACCCGACAGTGACCCAGGGGGCTTCTCGTGCTACCTGGTGCCGATCGACGTCTGCTACGAGCTGGTCGGCGAGGTCCGGCTCTCCTGGACCGGCCTCGGCGGCGGCGCCGAGGTGTGGCAAGCGATCGGGGAGTTCTTCGAGGCGCTCGACGAGAGAGCCCAGCCCGTGTCGAGATCATCGGCTGGGTCCGCATGACGGAGGACCCGCTGCCCGGCATCGACCTCGACTTCGCCTGCCTCGACGTGGTGGCCGACCGCTACGCCGCCGGTCCGACGGTCCTGATGAAGATGCGGGCCACCGACACCGGCGGCGCGCGGGTGCACGCCGTCGCGCTGCGGTGCCAGGTCCGGGTCGAGCCGGTCCGCCGGTCCTACGGCGAGGACGAGGCGGCCAAGGTGGTCGACCTGTTCGGCGACCGCACCCGGTGGGGCAGCACCATGCAGCCGATGCAGCTGGCGTTCCTCTCGCAGGTGCTGCCGACCTTCACCGGCAGCTGTGACTTCGACCTGGTGCTGCCGCTGTCGTACGACGTCGAGGTCGCCGCCCACAAGTACCTCGCCGCGCTCGAGGAGGGCGAGGTCCCGCTGATCCTGCTGTTCAGCGGCACGGTGTTCAGCGGGGCGCTTGGGCAGCTCTCGGTGCAGCCGGTGCCGTGGCACAAGGAGACCCAGGTACGGATGCCCGTCTCGGTCTGGCGCGAGGCGATGGATGCGCACTTCCCCGGCCAGGCGTGGCTGCGCCTGAGCCGAGCGGCATACGACGACCTGGCGACGTACCGCGGCAAGCACGGGCTGGTCGGCTGGGACGACGTGGTGGCGAAGCTGCTGCGGGAGGGGCGCTCGTGACGAAGCCGTTGACGCAGGCGCGCGCCGTTGCCGACGCCGTGCTCTACGAGGGGTACGTGCTCTACCCCTATCGCGCGAGCGCGCCGAAGAACCAGGTGCGCTGGCAGTGGGGCGTGTTGATGCCGCCCGACGCGGTCCAGCGGGACGCGTCAGAACGGGCTTGGTGCCGGACGGCGGTGGTGGTCGACGGCGAGGCGTCCGCCGTGCGGGCGACCGTGCGGTTCCTGCACGTCCAGCACCGATCGGTCGAGAACTCCGACGGCGTAACTGTCGAACGTCTCGACGTCGGTGACACGGTCTTCGTGCCGTGGGACGAGGCGGTGGAGGAGGAGTCGGTCCTCCACGTTCCCCTCGACGAGTCGGCGACGTTCGACCTGACGGTCGCGGGCGGCCGCTCGGTCGAGGGGGTCCCCGGCGGCCGGCTGGTGCGGACCCGCGAACCCCTCGCCCTGCGGGTGACCACCACGGTCGTGCAGCCGGTGTCGCCGTACGCCGTCACGCTGCTCACCCTGCGTGTCGAGAACCGCACCGGACCACCCGTGGACCCGGCCACGAACCGGCCGCAGTGGCTGCGGCGCGCGCTCGTGGCCTGCCACCTGCTCCTCGAGGTCGACGGGGCGTCGTTCGTGTCGCTGCTCGACCCGCCGCAGTGGGCGAAGGGGTTCGTCGCGGCATGCGACAACGACGGCGTCTTTCCGGTGCTGGCCGGCCCGGACGACCAGGCGGGCGTCGTCCTGAGCTCGCCGATCATCCTCTACGACCACGCGCAGCTGGCGCCGCAGAGCGAGACGGCGTTCTTCGACGCCCTGGAGATCGACGAGCTGCTCAGCCTGCGCACGATGACGCTCTCGGAGGAGGAGAAGCGCGAGGTACGGGGGACCGACCCGCGTGCCGCCGCGCTGCTCGACGAGGTGGACCACATGCCCGACGAGCTGTGGGACCGGCTGCACGGCTCGGTGCAGTACCTGGACGCGATGACCCGGCTGGCACCGAAGCCGCCATCGATGTCAGAGCCGGCGGCCCCCTCGGACGTCCCCTGGTGGGATCCCGGCGCGGACGCGTCCGTCGACCCGGAGCACGACGCGGTCACCATCGCCGGTGTTCCCGTTCGCCGTGGCACCCGCGTCGTGCTCCGACCGGGGACGCGCCAGGCCGACGCCTACGACCTGTTCCTGGTCGGGCACACCGCGACCGTCGCGGCCGTGCTGCACGACGTCGACGGCAAGGAGCACCTGGCCGTCACCGTCGACGACGACCCCGGCGCCGACCTGAAGCTGTCGCACGGCCGCTACCTGTACTTCGCGCCCGACGAGGTCGAGCCGTTGGTGCCGTCGTCATGAAGATCCTGGTGGCGTGCGTCGGCAACATCTTCCTCAGTGACGACGGCTTCGGCACCCACGTCGCGGCCGCACTAGCACGGCGCACGATGCCGGACGGCGTACGCGTCGAGGACTTCGGCATCCGCTCGGTGCACCTGGTCTACGAGCTGATGGACGGGTACGACGTGCTCGTGCTCGTCGACACCGTCGGTCGGCAGACGGGCCCGCCCGGGACGCTGTACGTGATCGAACCCGAGCTGGCCGACCGCGATGCCCGTGAGGCGCTGCTCGACCCGCACGACCTCGCCCCCGGCAACGCCCTGGAGCTGGCGCCGCTGCTCGGCGGCTCGGTCGACCGGATCCTGGTCGTGGGCGTCCAGCCCGAGACCCTGGAGGATGGCATCGGCCTCTCGGACGCCGTGACGGCGGCCGTCGAGCCCGCGGCCGACCTCGTCGTGGACGTCGTCACCCGTGAGCTGGCCGGACTCGAGGCCCCGACCGTCGCCGGAGGAGGTGGATGAGGTGAAGAAGCTGTTCATGCTCCTGGTGTTGGCCGCCGCCGCGGGTGCTGCCGTGGTCTCCATGCCCGACATCAAGCGCTATCTCGAGATGCGCCGGATGTAGCCACGCGCCGATCCGCGCGGTCCTCGGGACAGGCGGGTGGTCAGCCGAGCGGGCCGAGGATCCGGGGGAGGTGATCTGCCCGTTCTGGTGTGGACTGGGGTGCTGACAGCACCCTGCTGAGGCCGGGCTGCCGACCGGAGCGGTGGCCGGGCCAGTGCTCGAAGTCAGGCTCCCAGCTGGCCGGGTCGTCGGTGAGGCCGACCAGGTAGGTCAGCGAGCAGTCGAGGGCGCGCGCGATCTCGGGCAGCTTGCAGACGTCGAGGCCGGCGCCGTGCTCGAGGCTGGACAGCGCCTTGTTGGTGGTCACCACCCCGATCCGGCGCAGCCGCGCGACGACCTCCTTCTGGGTCAGCCCGAGCTCGCGGCGGCGCTGGCGCAGGCGTTCGCAGATGAGCAGGTGGCGGTGCGCGCCGAGCTCGTCGTACGACGCCCAACGAGGCGCCGAGTGGGGCAGCGTGGAAGTCATGCGCGACTCTCCCGTCATGTCCGCGAGCGGCCGGATGTCGTAGCGGGCGAAGTTGAACACCGGGGCCATCGCGAGCAGCCGCTCGAACTCCTCGTGCGACTCCACGTCGTAGATCCAGGCGCCCCCGTGCGCGCCGACGACGTGGTAGCGCATCAGCACCTTGCCCTGCTCCTCCATCCGGCCGCCGTACTCCGGCATCCGCGCGATCGAGCGGACCATGGCGTCGGAGAGCAGCGTCTGCTCGAGGTTCCAGAGCACGAGGAACTTCATCAGCAGAGTCCCTCAACAGATCCGGGGCAGCTGCTCGCCGATCGGCAGGTCGACCACCCGCGAGGCGCCGAAGCCGGTGCGTCGTCGACACCATGCCGGGGTGGTCCTCGACGCACCTCGCCGATCACGCACGCGCCCGCGCCGGCCGGGTGCGCGCGCATCGCGGCCAGGACGTCGTCGGCGACCGACCGCGGCACGAACGCCAGCAGCTTGCCCTCGTTGGCGACCTGCAGCGGGTCGAGGCCGAGGAACGCGCAGGCGTTCGCGACCACCTCGGGGATCGGCAGCGCGCGCTCCTGCAGCCGCACGCCGACCTTCGACGCCCTGGCGATCTCGTTGAGCGAGGTGGCCACGCCACCGCGGGTGGGGTCGCGCAGCACGTGGATGTCCGGGTACGGCCGCGAGCATCGCGGCCACCAGCCCGTTGAGGGGCTGGCAGTCGCTCTCGATCGTCGGTCCCGAACTCGAGGCCCTCGCGGACGCTCATGATCGCCACCCCGTGCACGCCGATGTCGCCGCTGACGATCACCACGTCGCCCGGCTCGGCCCGGTCGGGCCGGATGTCGACGCCGTCGGGCACCAGCCCGACGCCGGCCGTGTTCACGTACACGCCGTCACCGTGGCCGGACTCGACCACCTTGGTGTCGCCGGTGACCACGCGCACGCCGGCCCGCCGGGCCGCCTCGCCCAGCCGCTGCGCGACCGCCCCGACCTGGCGACGTCGGTGCCCTCCTCGAGGATGAACGCCGCCGACAGGAACAGCGGCCTGCGCACCGCTCATCGCCAGGTCGTTGACGGTGCCGTTGACGGCCAGGTCGCCGATCAGCCGCCGGGGAAGAACAGCGGCCGTACGACGAACGAGTCGGTCGAGAACGCCAGCCGTCCGCCCAGCACGTCGAGCACCGCGGAGTCGCCGAGCCCGGCCAGCGTCGAGTCAGCGAACGCCGGCAGGAACACGTGGTCGACCAGCTCGGCCGACATCTGCCCGCCGCCGCCGTGGCCCATCACGATCGTCGGGCTGTCGCGCAGCGGCAGCGGGCAGACCCAGCCCTCGAACGACGGCGCCCCGTGACGATCCGTGAGGGTCAGCTGCTCAGCCAACGGGAGCCACCTCCCGGGCCTGCTCCGTCGCGGCCGGCACCTGCATCCGGCGGTAGAGGTAGTACGCCGCGCACGCGCCCTCGCTGGTCACCATGGTGGCGCCGAGCGGGTTGCGCGGGGTGCACTCCTTGCCGAACGCCGCGCACTCGTGCGGCTTGATCAGGCCCTGCAGCACCTCGCCGCTGACCGGCAGATCGAGGACTCCTGGGTCTGGATGTCGCGCGACCGAGAACCGGTACTCGGCGTCGTACTCCCGGTACTTCTCCGACAGCCGCCAGCCGCTCTGCGGGATCATGCCGATGCCGCGCCAGGCCCGGTCGACGACCTCGAAGACGTCCTCGAGCATCCGCGACCGCGACCGGGTTGCCCTCCGCGGCGACCGCGCGCGGGTAGGCGTTCTCGACCTCGGCCCGGCCCTCCTCGAGCTGGTGCACCGTGCGGCGGATGCCCTCGAGGATGTCGAGCGGCTCGAAGCCGGTGACCACGATCGGCACGCCGAAGCGCTCGGCCAGCCCGGGGTACTCGCCCATCCCCATCACCGTGCACACGTGCCCGGCCGCGAGGAACGCCTGCACCCGGCACACCGGCGAGGTCATGATCGCCTCGATCGCCGGTGGCACGCGGACGTGGCTGACGAGCAGGCTGAAGTTCTCGATGCCGAGCTTCTTGGCCTGGTAGACCGTCATCGCGTTGGGCGGCGCCGTGGTCTCGAAGCCGATCCCGAAGAAGACGACCTGCTTGTCCGGGTTCTGCCGGGCGATGTTCAGCGCGTCGAGCGGGGAGTACACGACGCGGACGTCGCCGCCGGCGCTCTTGACCCGGAACAGGTCCTTGTCGCTGCCCGGCACGCGCAGCATGTCGCCGAACGAGCAGAAGATGACGTCGGGCCGCGACGGCGATCTCCAGCGCCTTGTCGATGACCTCGAGCGGGGTCACGCACACCGGGCAGCCCGGGCCGTGGATCAGCTCGATGCCGTCGGGCAGCAGCTGGTCGAGGCCGTGGCGGATGATCGTGTGGGTCTGGCCGCCGCAGACCTCCATCATCGCCCAGGGGTTCTTGGCGGTGGCGTGGATGTCGTCGAGCAGCCGCTTGGCCAGCTCGGGGTCCTGGAACTCGTCGAGGTACTTCATCGTACGTCTCCTTCCGGATCGCTCATGGCCGGCGCCAGGTCCGGCCGCGGCAGGCCGGCCTGCTCGGCCGCCATGCCCCAGTGGTCGCCGAACTCGGCGTTGAGCTCACCCATCTGCCGGAACAGCTCGAGGGTCTCCAGCGCCGACTGCTCGTCGAGGCGCTGCAGGGCGAAGCCGACGTGCACGATCGTGTACTCGCCGACCTGCAGGTCGGGCACGTACTCCAGGCACACCTCCTTGGTCACCCCGCCGAAGTCCACCTGCGCGATCCGGGTGCCGTCGCGCTCCTCGATCTCCAGGACCTGTCCTGGGACGGCTAGGCACATGGCATCTCCTCCTGCGTTCTCTTCCTAGGTGGTGGTGCGGCGGTGCGCGAGCACCGCGAGCTGTCCGAGGGCGATCCCGGCGTCGCTGGCCGGGACCACGTGGTGGCGTGAGCACCTCGACGCCGTGGGCCTCGAGGGCCGCCGCGCACGCCGCGGTGAGGAACGCGTTGAGGAAGACCCCGCCGCTGAGCGTCGCCGTGCCGGTGCCGGTCTCCTCGCGCAGCCGCAGCACGGTGGCGACGACGAGGTCGACGACGGCGTGCTGGAACCGCGCGGCGACCAGCCCGGGATCGACGCCCGCGCGTACGTCGTCCACGACGGCCGCCACGACCGGGCGCGGGGTCGCCGTCGCCGTCGCCGAAGCGGTAGCCGCTCGACCGCGACCCGCACGGCCGCGCCGCGCGCCTCCAGCTCCATCGCGGCCTGGGCGTCGTACCCGATCCGGTGGCAGATCCCGGCGAGCGACGCGACCGCGTCGAAGAGCCGGCCCATGCTCGACGTCGGCGCGCACCGCAGCCCGGTCTCGAGCTGGCGGTCGAGCAGCGCCGAGCTCGGTGTCGCCGCAGGCCCGCACGCTGGGGACCGACGGGTCCCACGTCGAGGCCGGCCGACCGCAGGTGGGAGAGGGCCATCCGGCACGGGTTGCGCACGCCGGCGTCGCCGCCCGGGAGCGCGACGTACGCGAGGTGCGCGGCCCGCTCGTACCCGCGGTAGTCGGCGACCAGGAACTCGCCGCCCCACGAGGCGCCGTCGTCGCCGTACCCGGTCCCGTCGAAGGCGACGCCGATCACCCGCTGGCCGTCGGCCAGCCCGTGCTCGGCCATCGTCGACGGCGACGTGGGCGTGGTGGTGCTGGACCTCGACGACCGCGTCCGGGGGAACCGGTCGAGGGTCCAGCGTGCGGGAGCGGTACGCCGGGTGGCGGTCGGCCGCCACCGCCTCGGGCTCGACGCCGGTCAGCATCGACAGGTGCCGGACCGCGGCCGCCGAACGCCCGCTGGGTGGCCAGGTCGTCCATGTCGCCGATGTGGCCGGACATCCAGGCGTGCCGGCCCTCGGCCAGGCAGAAGGTGTTCTTGAGGTCGCCGCCGACGGCCAGCGAGGGCGGGGCGTCGAAGGGCAGGCCGATCGGCAGTGGTGCGTAACCCCGTGATCGGCGTACCGGCGCCTCGCCCTCGCCGACCGCACGTGTCACCGAGTCGTCGCACGGCACGTGGATCGGGCGGTCGTGGGTCAGCCACGCGTCGGCCAGGCCGGCCAGCCGGTCCAGCGCGTCGTCGTCGTCGGTGACGATCGGCTCGCCGGACAGGTTGCCGCTGGTCATCACCAGCACCGTGGCGCCGGGTGGCTCGGCCGAGCAGCAGGAAGTGCAGCGGTGCGTAGGCGAGCAGCACCCCGAGGTCGCCCTGGCCGGGCGCGACGGCGTCCGTGACGGCGCCGGGTCGACGGGCGGCCAGCACGATCGGCCGGCCCCGGCTCGCGACGAGCGCCGCCTCGGTCGGGGTGAGGTCGACGATCGCGCGCGCGTCGTCGAGCGAGGCGACCATCACCGCGAACGGCTTGTCGCCGCGCTGCTTGCGCTTGCGCAGCATCGCCACCGCCGCCTCGCTGGTGGCGTCGCAGGCCAGGTGGTAGCCGCCGATGCCCTTGACCGCGACCACCGCGCCGTCGCGCAGCAGCGACCGGGCCTCGGCGAGCGCGTCCTCGGCGTACGACGTCCGCGCGACCGGGCGCGACCAGGCGCAGCGTGGGTCCGCAGTCGGGGCAGCAGACGGTCTGCGCGTGGAAGCGGCGGTCGGCCGGGTCGGCGTACTCGGCCGCGCACGCCTCGCACATCGGGAAGCCGGCCATCGTGGTCGTAGGTCGGTCGTACGGGAGCCCGGTGGTGATCGTGTAGCGCGGCCCGCAGTGGGTGCAGGTGACGAACGGGTGCCGGTAGCGGCGGTCGACCGGGTCGCGCAGGTCGGCCAGGCAGTCGTCGCAGATGGTCACGTCGGGGGAGACGAACGTCCGCCCGGAGGCAGGCTCCGACTCGCGGATGGTGAAGCTCGTGCCCCCGTCGAGTGGGAGGTCCTCGGTCGTGATCTCGCTGACCAGGGCCAGGGGAGGGGCGTCGTCGCCGAGTCGTCGCACGAACGTTTCGACGTTCGCGGAGTCCCCCTGGACCTCGGCGACGACGCCCTGGCTGGTGTTCCACACGGCGCCCGACAGGTCGAGCGTCTTGGCGAGCGAGTAGACGTGCGGTCGGAACCCGACGCCCTGCACCACCCCTCGAACGAAGACGCGGCGGCGCACAACGAAAGGC
Organism: uncultured delta proteobacterium; assembly: GCA_963832165.1. Taxonomy (GTDB): domain Bacteria; phylum Myxococcota_A; class UBA9160; order UBA9160; family SMWR01; genus JAHEJV01. The sequence goes on from CAWHTE010000002.1 coordinate 10,414, forward strand.
CACAACGGCTCGGCCACCGGCATCGCACCCCAAGTGCACGTGGCTGGTCGGGTGGGTCCGGTGGGAGGGCGAACCGCGAGCCATACGGTTCGACGCCGGGCCGACGGGAACAGCCGTCGGACGAAGTTCTGCCAATCTACGACTCGCGGACTCCGCGCGCTACCGACAGCGGAAGTGGATTTCTCAACCGCCGATTTCTCGAGCTCGACGGGCCCGTCGGAGGATGGGCGGGATGGCTGAGGGACGCGGACTCCGGGAGCGGCTGACCAGGATGGTCGGCCCGACGCCACTGGTGCGCAGCCTGGCGGGCCAGTCGGTGCTCTCGGCGTTCGGCGAGGGGGCGTTCCTCACCGGCAGCGCGGTGTTCTTCACGATCATCGTCGGCCTGTCCGCGCAGCAGGTCGGCCTGGGCCTCTCGATCGCGGCGCTGACCCGGTTCGCGATGTCGGTGCCGCTCGGCAAGCTCGCCGACCGCTTCGGGTCCAAGCAGATGTGGCAGGTCACCAGCGCGATCGAAGCCGTCCTGTACGCCGCGTGGCCGCTGCTCACGGGCTGGTGGCCGTTCGTCGGGATGATGGTCGTGATGGCGGTGGTCGAGGCCGGCCGCCGGGCCGGCCGCGGCGCCTACGGCATCGCCGTCTTCCCGCGCGAGGAGCGGGTGCGGTCGCAGGCCTACCTGCGCGCCGCCCGCAACGTGGGCTACACGCTGGGCGCGCTCGCCGCGGGCCTCGCGCTGGCGACCAACAGCGACGACGTCATCAAGTCGGTGCCGCTCCTGACCGCCGTGCTCTTGGCTCTGAACGCCGTCTGGGTGTTCCGGCTCCCGAACCTCGCGCGAGTCACTCATGGGAGACCCCACCGCGACTCGCCGATCGAGCAGGCCGTCGAGCACGCGCGGGAGAAGCGCAGCGCCCTGCACAACCGCGGCTTCTTCCTGATGAGCGTCTGCAACGGCGTGCTCGGCACCCACGGCGTCCTGCTCAACGTGGTCATCCCGCTGTGGCTGGTGCAGGAGACTGACGCGCCGCACGTGCTGCTGGCGTGGCTGTTCGGCACCAACACGGTGATGGCGGTCTTCCTGCAGGTGGCCGCGGCGCGCGGCGTGGTCGACGTACGCCAGAGCCTGCGCGCGCAGCACCGCGGCGCCGCCTGCTTCGTGCTCTCCTGCGCGATCGTGCTCGTCACCCACGACACCGCGGGCTGGGTGACGATCGTGCTGGTGTGGGTCGGGCACGTGACGGTGACCGGCTCCGAGCTGTTCCAGTCGGCGGGCATGTGGGGGCTGGTCTCGGAGCTGTCCGACCCCGACCGGCTGGGGGAGTACCAGGGCGTCTCCGGCCTCGGCTACACGATGGGCGACGTGTGGGCGCCGGCGCTCTACACGTTCCTGGCCATGACCTGGGGCGCTCCCGGCTGGATCGTCATCGCCGCCATCGTCGTGGTCGCGGCGCTCGGGATCGGGCCCTCGTCGTACGCCGCCGAGCGCTACCTCGCGCGGCAGCAGGCGGAATCGGGTCGCGTGTCCGAGAACGCGCCATAGCGCGTCGTCAGGCACACGAGTCGATCACTCGAGCCCGTCGGCGTAGCAGGACCGTCGGTCAACGGGTTGTCCACAGTCCTGGGGTCGGCGGTTCCCAACGGCCTGTCCGAGGCCTACGCTCCCGACCAGGAACCTCATCTCGGGAGGGGGCCAGCATGTCGGCGACGGCCGTCGACGGTCACGGGGAGCTGGTCGACCAGCTCGACCTGCTCGTGCGCGAGGCCGTCCGCCGCCAGGGCGTCGACCCGCAGCGCGACGCGCCCGGTCGTACGCCGGATCGCCGAGGGCGTGGTCCGCGACCACGACGAGCGCAGCCTGACCGGCGTGGTCGCCCCGGTGCCCGACGCCGACCGCGGTGGTCGGCGAGCTGGTGGCGCGGGTCTCCGGGTTCGGGCCGCTGCAGCCGTTCCTCGACGACCCGGCGGTCGAGGAGGTCTGGATCAACGACCCGAGCCGGGTCTTCGTGGCGCGGCACGGCCGGCACGAGCTGACCAACCTGATCCTGACCCGCGCCCAGGTCGACGAGCTGGTCGAGCGGATGCTCAAGTCGAGCGGCCGGCGGATCGACCTGAGCCAGCCGTTCGTCGACGCGATGCTGCCCGACGGGCACCGGCTGCACGTCGTGCTCGAGGGCATCAGCCGCGGCTTCTCGGCGGTCAACATCCGCAAGTTCGTGCTCAAGGCGGCCCGGCTCGACCGACCTCGTCGAGCTCGGCAGCCTGACGCCGGCGCGCCGCGGCGTTCCTCGAGGCCAGCGTGCGCGCCGGCCTCAACATCCTGGTCGCGGGCGGCACCCAGGCCGGCAAGACGACCCTGCTGAACTGCCTGGCCGCGGCGATCCCCGGCGGCGACCGGGTGGTCGTCGCCGAGGAGGTCTTCGAGCTGCGCTTCCCGCATCCCGACTGGGTGCCGATGCAGACCCGGCAGGCCGGGCTCGAGGGCACCGGCGAGATCCGCGCTGCGCGACCTGGTCAAGGAGAGCCTGCGGATGCGGCCGAGCCGGATCATCGTCGGCGAGGTCCGCTCCGAGGAGTGCCTCGACCTGCTGCTCGCGCTCAACGCCGGGCTGCCCGGCATGTGCACCCTCCACGCCAACAGCGCCCGCGAGGCGCTGGTGAAGATGTGCACGCTGCCGCTGCTGGCCGGCGAGAACATCTCGGCCCGGTTCGTGGTGCCGACCGTGGCGGCGTCGGTCGACCTGGTCGTGCACCTCGGCATCGACGCCGACGGCGTACGCCGCGTCAACGAGATCGTGGCGGTGCCGGGCCGGGTCGAGAACGACATCATCGAGACCGAGACGGTCTTCGAGCGCACCGGTGGCGAGCTCGTGGCCACGGGCGGCATGCCGCCGCGGCCGGCCAGCTTCGAGCGGCTCGGCGATCGACGTCCACGGGATCCTGGCGGGGAGCCGCTGATGGGCGCGCTGGTCGGGCTCGGCGTGGGCGTCGGGCTGCTGCTGGTCTGGTCGGCGTTCACGATGCCGCGCACGCCACGAGCACGGCGCGACCGCAGCGGCTGGATCGCCACCCGCCTCGGCGAGGCCGGGATGAACCAGGTGTCGGTGCCGGGCGTGGTGCTGCTCAGCGTGGGGCTGGGGGCCGCGGCCGCGCTGATGGTCCAGGTGGTCTCGGCGACGCCGCCGGTGGCGCTCGCGTTCGGGGCGATGGCGGCGTACCTGCCGCTCGCCGTGGTCGCCGGCCGCGCCCGTCGCCGGCAGCGCGAGTTCGCCGAGGTCTGGCCGGAGGCGGTCGACAACCTCGCGTCGGCGGTCCGCGCCGGGCATGTCGCTGCCCGACGCGCTGGCCGCGCTGGCGGTCCGCGGACCCGAGCCGCTGCGGCCGGCGTTCGACGCGTTCGCGCTCGACTACCAGGTGACCGGCCGGTTCGGCGAGTGCCTCGACCGGCTCAAGGCCGAGCTGGCCGACCCGGTCGGCGACCGGGTGGTCGAGGGGCTGCGGATCGCCCGCGAGGTCGGCGGCGGCGAGCTCGGCCGGCTGCTGCGCAACCTGTCCGGGTACCTGCGCGACGACGCCCGCACCCGCTCCGAGATGGAGTCGCGCCAGGCCTGGACCGTCAACGGCGCCCGGCTGGCGGTGGCCGCGCCCTGGCTGGTGCTGCTGATCATGTCGTTCCAGCCCGAGGTGATCCGCCGCTACGCCTCGCCCGCCGGCGTGGTGGTCCTGGTGGTCGGCGCGTCCCTGTGCGTCGCGGCGTACTGGCTGATGATGCGGATCGGCCGGCTCCCCGTCGAGCGGCGGATCCTGCGATGAGCCTGGCCGTCTGGGGCGCCCTGCTCGGTGCGCTCGCCGCGGGCGGCCTGCTGCTGGCGCTGTCGCGGGTGCTCGTGATCCGCAAGCCGCAGCTGGCCGTCCGGGTGCTGCCCTACGTCCGCGACCTTCCGCAGGTCGGCCGCACACCCGCCGCTCCGCGCCGTACGCCGACGGCGCCGCACCTCGGCCGTGGTCGGCGTCTTCGGGCCGTTCCTGCGCTCGGCGGCCGACGGCGTCGAGCGCGTGCTGGGCGGCGCCACGTCCGTACGCCGCCGGCTCGACCGCGCGGCCATCGACAAGACCGTGCAGGAGTTCCGCATCGAGCAGGTGGTGTGGGGGCTGGTCGGGTTCGCCGGTCGCGGCGGCGTACGCCCTGCTCCGCACGCTCGGCGGCGACGGTGGCGTGCTGTCGTCGCTGCTGCTGTGCGCGATCGGCTTCGCCGCCGGCGTGCTCGCCCGCGACAACCACCTGTCCTCCCAGGTCAAGCAGCGCGAGCGCCGGATCCTGGCCGAGTTCCCGACGATCGCCGAGCTGCTGGCGCTGGCCGTGGCCGCGGGCGAGGGCCCGGTCGCCGCCCTCGACCGGGTCTGCCGGCGCAGCCGCGGCGAGCTCTCCGCCGACCTGGGCCGCGTGCTGGCCGCCGTCCGCACCGGCGAGCCGGTGGCCGTCGGCCTTCGACGCGCTGGCGGCGCGCACCGGCGTGCCCGTGGTCGCGCGGTTCGCCCAGGGCGTCGCCGTGGCCGTCGAGCGCGGCACCCCGCTGGCCGACGTCCTGCACGCCCAGGCGGCCGACGTCCGCGAGGCCTCGCGGCGCGAGCTGATCGAGACGGCCGCCCGCAAGGAGGTCTTCATGATGGTGCCGGTCGTCTTCCTGGTGCTGCCGGTGACCGTGCTGTTCGCGTTCTTCCCGGGCGTGATCGGCCTCGAGCCTGACCATCCCGTGAGAAGGGGAAACCGATGAAGGCAGCTGCATGGCATCCTGCGCGCTCGTCGCTCGTCCGGCCGCTGCGCGTCGGCGCGACGAGCGCGGCGACGTGCCCGGCTGGGTGCTGGTCACCGTGATGACCGCCGGGCTGGTGATGGCGATCTGGGGGCTGGCCGACGACCAGCTCCGGCAGATGCTCAAGGACGCGCTCGACTCGGTGAAGAACTGAGCCCTTGACCGCCTGCGATCGCTGCGGGCGCGCGGCTCAGCGCGGGGCGGCGGTCGTCGACTTCGTGCTGGTCCTGGTCGTGCTGGTGCCGGTGTTCCTCGGCATCCTGCAGCTCGCGCTGGTGCTGCTCGTCCGCAACACCCTGGCCGCCGCGGCCTCCGAGGGAGCCCGGTACGCCGCCACGCTCGACCGCGAGCCCGGCCGACGGCGTCGCGCGGACCCGCGCGCAGATCGACGGTGCGCTGGCCGCCAGGTTCGCCGAGGACGTCGACGGCCGACGCGGTGCTGGTCGACGGCGCGCCCGGCGTCGAGGTGACGCGTGCACGTCGTCGGTGCCGGCGCTGGGCTCGGCGGTCCGGCCGTCGAGCTCGACCGTGACCGGTCACGCGATCGAGGAGGCAGCCGGTGAGGCGGCGCGCGACGACGAGTCCGGGCAGCGCCGCTGGTCGAGGTCGACCTGGCTCGGCATCCTGCTGCTGGTGCCGATGGTCTGGATCGTGCTGTCGGTGTTCGAGGTGCAGCGCGGCGCGTTCGGCGTGACGGCCGCGGCGCGAGCGGCCGGCCGGGCGTTCGCGCTCGCCCCCGACGACGCCGACGGGCGCCCGGCAGGCCGAGGCGGCCGCCGCGGTGGCGCTGGCCGACCAGGGCCTCGACGACGCGCCCGTGGCGGATCGACGTCGACCTGCGGCCAGCCTGGCCGACTGCCACGTCGGCGGCGCCGTGGTCACCGTGCGGGTCGAGCACGCAGGTCGACGCTGCCGTTCGTCCCCGACTTCCTCGGCGGCAGCGGCCGACGTTCGCCCTCGACGCCGAGCACGACGTGCCGATCGGGCAGTACCAGGAGCCGGCGCCGTGAGCGCGCCGCGACCCGAGCGCGGCCAGGCCACGATCCTGATCGTCGGCCTGGCCACGGTGCTGGCGATGGGCGTCGCCGTGGTGACCGACGCGTCGGCGGCGTACCTCCAGCGCCAGGGCCTCGACAACCTCGCCGACGGCGCCGCGCTGGCCGGCGCCGACCTCGGCGCCGCCGGCGACGACGTCTACACCGGCGGCATCGGCGACGACCGGCTCGCCGTCACCGAGGCCGAGGCGAGGGCCGCCGTGCAGGCGTACCTGCAGCGCGCCGGTGCCCACGCGAAGTACCCCGGCCTCCACGGCGTACGTCAACGCCGACGCCGCCACCCAGACCGTCCGGGTCCGGCTGACCGCGCCGCTGCACCTGCCCCTCAAGGTGCCCGGTGGGCAGGAGTCCGCGCTGATCGGCGCTACGGGTGCTGCAGTCGTCGCTGTGGATGAGTGACGCGGAGACCACCGAAAACGCTAAGATGTACAAATGAGCGAGTTGACGGTGAGCGAGGCTCGAGCGCGGCTGGCCGATGTGGTCGATGAGGCGCGCGTGGCCCGCGAGCCGGTGTACCTGACGAGACGCGGACGACGCGTCGCGGCGGTGGTTGACGCGGCCTACCTCGACTGGCTCATCGAGCTCGCCGAGGACTTTGTCGACGCGGAGGCCGCCCGGGCGGCGCGCGACGAGATGGCCGAGACCGGTGAGGCGCCGGTTCCCTGGGAGCAGGTCAAGGTCGACCTCGGACTGGCGTGACCTACGCGGTCGAGGTGGCGCCGGCCGCCGTGCGGCAGCTGCGGAAGCTCGATCTGTCCGCGCGACGTCGGGTCCAGGCGGCGATCGAGCTGCTGGCCGAGAACCCTCGCCCTCCCAAGGCCCGCAAGCTCGTCGGGGGAGCCGGGGAGTGGCGGGTGCGCACGGGCGACTACCGGATCGTCTACGAGATCCACGACGGTCGACTGGTGGTCCTGGTGGTCGCGGTGGGTCATCGACGAGACGTCTACGACCGGCGCGCCTAGAGCGGGTTGACCCACATGTCGCGGATGACCAGGTCCTGGGTCGGGAACGCGTCACCGTCGGCCGGGCGGAGGAACGGGCCGGAGTCGTCGGCGAAGACGGCGGTCTGCAGGATCGCGGTCCAGCTCGTGGTCGAACACGGCGTCGCAGGTCGAGGAGGGCAGCTGCTCCTGGCAGGTGTCGACGGCGTGGATGCGGCCGTCGTACAGGTAGCTGAGGGTGACCGTGCGGCCGCGGGGGCCGGTGGTGGTCTCCTTGCGGACGGCCCACGTATGGAACCCGGTGCGGCCGCCGGCGCCCCAGTCCCAGGTGGCGGGCTTGTGGTGCCAGCTCGCGTACGTCGCCTCGGTGCAGGTGGCGTGGGTCGCGGCCTCGGGGCGGTCGGGCCGCGAGGAGTACCACTCCAGCACGTCCAGCTCGCCCCACAGCGGGTCGCAGTAGATCTGCGCGAGGTTGACGAGCCACAGGGCGCTCCGCGCTCCGGGGGCGGACCGCTCGGGCAGTTTCGCCTCGAACCCCCACTCGAAGTCCGTCGCCGGCACCCGGAATTCGGTGAGCCGCACCCGGCCCACGGAGTACTGCGCCCGCCCGACCTCGCACGGCGCCTCGTCGGCCGGGGTGTCCTCGCCCACCGGACCGGACAGGCAGTGCCGGCGCGCGGAGATGACGAGGTCGCCGGCGGCGTCGACCGCGACGTTCGAGCCGCGGTAGGCCCCCTGGCGGTGGGTCTCGCAGGCGGCGTCGCCGAGGTACTTCTGGAAGGTGAAGGACCGCCAGGCGAAGTCCTCCCCGAGGGGCCGGCCGTAGTGGCCGTCGCAGTACTCCTGGCTCGGGGGCGTCGGGCGCCGAGACGTCCGGGACGTCCGCGGTCGCTGTCGGCGTGGACGCGACAGGGACCCAGGCGGCCGTAGCAGGAGCGCGACCGCGGGAGCGGGAGCAGGGCGCCCGCCAGCGTCCGCCCCGTCAGCACCACCCCCGGAGCCTAGATCGCGCGGGGGAGACTGGGGGGGTGATCACCCTCGAGACGGCTCGGGCGCTGCGCGAGGCGATGGAGCGGGCGGAGCTGCTGTGGACCCCGGCGCCGGGTGACCGGTTCCTGGTGCCGGACCGCGGGTTCGAGGAGCCGTTCATCGTCAGCGAGATGGTGATCGAGGTGCGCGACCTGCCGAGCGGGCGGCTGATCCGCTTCAACGGCACCACCGAGTGGGCGCTCGACAGCGTGCCGGCCGACGAGGTGCTGTGGGTGCCGTGGGAGCACCAGCTGCGGGCGCTGCTGGGTGACCGGTTCGCGGCGATGGAGCGGGTGCCGGGCGAGGTCGAGGGGTACGCCGTCGTCCTCACCGACGGCTCGCGCCACGTGGACGTCGACCCCGAGCGCGCGTACGCCCACGCGGTGCTGGCCGTCCTCTGAGGCGCGCAGGACGTCATACGAATCGTGGTGTCTATGCCTCGTTTCGGATGACGTCGAGGCACGCGTCGGCCACCAGACGACGTTCGCACGTCGCCGACGCGACGCGGTGGGCGCGTCGGACCGGTACGGGGACCGACTGTCGCGCGTGCAGCGACGCGAAGGCCAGCGAAAGCAGCCCCTCGAGATCAGCCAGCGAGACCTCGTAGGTCGCGAAGTCGTCGAGGGTCACCGACAGCCTGCAGCGGGTCGACGTCCTGGGCGAGCACGAAGCATCGGGCGCTGAGGGTGCCGTCGAGGACGTAGACGACGACCTTCCAGTAGGCGCCCGGGATCAGCACGTTGCGGTGGACGACGTCGGCGCCGGTGAGCACCGGGCCGCCGAAGAGCGTCAGCCGGCGCCGTTCGAGGCCGGCCTCCTCGAGCACGGCGTCCTCGAGCAGGCCCCAGACCCCGTCGAGCCCGGACTGGTTGAAGTCGTTCATCTGGGGGGCGATGTTGGTGAAGTAGAACGAGTCCTCGTTGGCCGCCGCGCGCCTCGTCGAGGGTGCCCCACAGCAGGTCCGACCGGCGGGCGAGGTGGCCGCGGTCGAGGTCGTTGCCGGCGTACACCTCCTCGCCGGTCTGCGCGTCGGCCGGGAGCCGCGGGTCGAGCCGGAAGTCGTCGGCGCGCGGGATCGAGTCGCTCGGGAAGCAGCGTCAGCCCGTCGATGTTCCACGCCACCCAGCGCGCCAGCCGCCGCGAGGCGCTCATCGCCAGCGAGAAGTGGGTGTAGTCCCACCGGCGTCGTGCCGTCGACGTCGAGCACGTCGTCGGCGACGGCGCCGACGGCCGTCCGGCACCTCGACGGGCGGCCCGAGGAACTGCGCGTCGTACACGCCGAAGACTCGCACAGCGGATGAGCATGCCGAGCGGCGGCGCACCACGGCGCTTCCGTACGGGAGACCGACCGCTTGAGTCACCGCCGACACGTGCGAGCCGACCGCTTACTCGCCCCCGCCGCGGCAGCCCGACCCAGGGCAGCGTGATCAGCGCCCAGCCGACCAGCACGATCGCCATCTCGGCGAGCGACGTACCACGGCCAGGGGCCGAGGTAGTCGAGCACCGTGCCGTCGGGCTTGCCGTTGAAGTAGCCGTAGTTGGTGTCGAGCAAGCCGTTGACGGACATCGCGACGGCCACCCAGACGAACGTCCAGCGACGGCCTGCCGGTACGCCGCGCCAGTCGGGCCCCTGGCGCAGCGTCAGGGTCGCGTAGACCGCGCCCCACACGAGCAGCACGTGCTTGCCCCAGAAGGCGAAGAAGTTCGGGTCGGGGAAGGCCTCGTCGAGGGTGGGCTGGACCAGCGCCTGCAGCGACAGGGTCAGCCCCCAGTAGTAGGTGAGCGCCAGGGCCAGCGGGTGCCGGGTCAGCAGCGCCCAGGCGACCGGGATCCACGCGAAGTCGCAGAGCTGCAGCGGCAGGTTGCCCTTGATGTCGCCGAGCACCGAACTCGGTGACGGTGCCGACCAGGCCGAAGGCGATGTTGCCGAGGGCGAGCGCCATCGCCAGCGGCCGCTCCGCCGGGCGGCCGCGCACGACGCGGCCCGATCGCGAGCAGGACCACGACGCCGACGACGAAGATCGCCAGCACGACGAGGTGGGAGGTGGACCACGGCCTCGAACACGGTCCCGCCAGCCGGCTTGAGGGCGCGGACGACGTACCCGCCAAGCCTGCCCTCGACGGGACCCTCGCCGAGGCGGCGGGTCAGGGCGGCGGCGACGCGCGGCACCAGCGTCGGCAAGGTCGCCGCGCTCCTGGAGCTCGAAGCGCAGCGGCGTGCCGAGGCAGTAGCCCTCGGCCAGCGTCGGCGGCCGACGGCGAGTCGCCGACGAGCACGTTGCGGACCAGGCCTTGGACCGCAGCCCGGCGGCCTGCGACGTCGGCGCGGATGCGGTCGGGGTCGGCGTACCCGTGCGGCACCCGCGCCAGGAAGTCGGGGGTGTCCTCGGGCAGCACCTCGGCGAGCGACGTCGGTCAGCGCGGCCTCGACGTCGTGGGTGTCGAGGGTGTCCCAGACGTTGAAGAGGAACAGGCCGCCGGGGGCGAGCACGCGGCGCACCTCGCGGTAGGCCGTGACCTTGTCGGGGAAGAACATCACCCCGAACTGGCAGGCCACCAGGTCGAAGGAGTCGTCGGCGAAGTCGAGGTCCATCGCGTCGGCGACCCGCCAGGTCGGCGCCCGGCACCCGCGCGGCGGCGTACTCGACCATCGCCGGGTTGAGGTCGGTGGCGGTGATCTCGGCGTCGGGCAGCGCCTCGACCAGGCCGGCGGTGAGGATGCCGGTGCCGGCGGCGAGCTCGAGCACCCGCCGCGAGCCGCCGGCGTAGAGCTGCGCCCGGGTGCGCCAGGTCGGCCGGCGAGCGGCGCGAAGACGGCCGGGCCCGAGGCAGCGGTCGTAGACCTCGGGCATCGACTCGACCCAGCTGGCTGTCGGTGCGCGTCCGTCGTCATGCCGTAGCCGTGTCTCCTAGCATCCCGCAGCGTGAACGACTTCCCGTACGCCGACCGGTTCGCCGTCAACCGGACGCTCCCGGAGCGCGGCCGGCCGCGCGCCGACGTGCTGGCCGAGATGCGGGCGATGGCCGACCGAGGAGGACGCGTTCTGGGAGACCGGCAAGGTCTCGGGGACGATGTACTGCGGCGACCACGAGCACTACGACTTCCTCAGCGAGGCGTTCGGGATGTTCGCCCACGTCAACGCCCTGCAGCGCGACATGTGCCCGAGCCAGACCAAGTTCGAGGGCGAGGTCATCGCGATGGCGCTCGACCTGATGCACGCCGAGGCCGTCACCGACGGCGAGCCGGCCGGGCTGGTCACGACCGGCGGGACGGGCTCGATCCTGCATGCGCTGGTCGCCTACCGCGAGCACGCCCGCGAGACGCGCGGCGTGACCCGGCCCAACTTCGTGAAGCCCGAGACCGGCCACGCGGCGTTCGACAAGGGCTGCCACCTGTTCGGGATCGAGCTGCGGGTCGCGCCGGTCGACCCGAAGACGACGCTGGCCGACGTCGACGCGATGGCCGAGCTCGATCGACGACCAGACGATCGCGATCATGGGCTCGGCCGGCAACTACGCCTACGGCACGATCGACCCGATCGCCGAGCTGGCGGCGCTCGCGTCGGATCGCGGCGTCGGGATGCACGTCGACGGCTGCCTCGGCGGGTTCATCCTGCCGTTCGGCGCAGGAGCTCGGGCTCGCCGATCCCGGTGTTCGACTTCCGCGTGCCCGGCGTGACCTCGATCTCGGCCGACACCCACAAGTACGGCTACGCGTTCAAGGGCAGCTCCACGCTGCTGTTCCGCGACAAGGCGCTGCGCAAGGCGCAGTACTTCCACCTGCTCGACTGGAGCGGCGGCAAGTACATGTCGCCCGGCATGGAGGGCTCGCGCTCCGGCGGCCTGATCGCCAGCACCTGGGCGTCGATGGTGTCGCTGGGCCGCGACGGCTACCGCGAGCACGCGCAGCGAGATCTTCGAGACGGCCGCCGCGATGATGGACGTCGTCCGCATCGCACCCCGAGCTGCGGATCATGGGGGAGGGGACGAGCGGCGCGCCGACGTTCTGCTTCTCCTTCACCTCCGACGACGTTCGAGATCTACCACCTCGTCGACTTCCTGGGCCCGAAGGGCTGGCGGTTCAACGGCCAGCAGTACCCCAACGCCATCCACATGGCCGTCACCCGGCCGCAGACGCGGGCGGGCGTGGTCGAGGCGTTCGCCGCCGACCTGGCCGAGGCCATCGCGTACGCGAAGGAGAAGGAGGCCGCCGGCGAGGAGGCGTTCGCCGGCGCGATCTACGGCGGCGTCGGCCGGCGGGCTCGACCAGGCGACCTCCGACTTCATCGTCGCGGTGATGGACGACATGCTCGACAAGCAGCAGTCGCTGCCCCCGCATGAGCGACGGCGACCTCGTCCTGGCGGTCGACCTCGGGACCGGCGGCCCCAAGGTCGGCTTCGTCACCATGCGCGGCGAGGTGCGTCTGGTGGGAGCACACCCCGGTGCCGACGTACGTCGGGCCGGGCGGCGAGCGCACGCAGGACGCCGAGGACTGGTGGCGGTGATCGTGCGAGTCCGTACGCCGCGGCCGCGACGTCCGTGGACGCGTCCCGGGTCGTCGGCCGTCAGCGTCACCGGCCAGTGGGCCAGCACGGTGCCCGTCGACGAGACGGGTCGGCCCGTCGGCGCCGTGCGTGCTCTGGAGCGACACCCGCGGGGCGCCGTACTCGCGGGCGGCCGTCGGCGGACCGGTCTCGGGCTACGCGCCCAAGCCGCTGGCCACCTGGCTGCGTCGCAGCGGCGGGATCCCGACGCACGTCCGGCGCCGACCCGGTCGGGCACATGCTGTTCCTGCAGCACGAGGGGCCCGACCTGCTCGCGCGGACCCGCTGGCTGCTCGAGCCGGTGGACTACCTGACCATGCGGTTCACCGGCGTGCCCGCGGCCAGCCTCGCCTCGATGACCGGCGCCTGGCTGACCGACAACCGTTCGCTGGCGACGCTGGCCTACGACGACGTGCTGGTGCGCGCTGGCCGGCGTCGACGCGTCGCGGCTGCCGCCGCTGGTCGCGACGGGTTCGGTCGTCGGCCCGGTGCTGCCCGAGGTGGCCGCCGAGCTCGGCATCCCGGCCGCCGCCGTCGCCGTCACCGGCCTGCCCGACCTGCACTCCGCCGCCGTCGGCGCCGGCGCGGTCGAGCTCGGCGAGCCGCACGCCTCGATCGGCACCACCGCCTGGATCAGCGCGCCGGTGCCGCGCAAGAAGACCGACGTGATGCGGCAGCAGGCCAGCGTGCCGGGCCTCGACAACGCGTCGTACCTGCTGGCCAACAACCAGGACTCCGCCGGCCGCAACCTCGCAGTGGTGGCGCGACGCGGTCGCGCCCGACGCACGTCGTACGACGAGCTGCTGGCCGAGGCCGCGGCGACGCCGCCGGGCGCGGGCGGCGTGCGTGTTCACGCCCTGGCTGACCGGCGAACGCTCGCCGGTCGACGACCGCAACGCGCGCGCCGGCTTCCACGGCGTCGGCGAGACGGCCACCCGCGGCCACCTGACCCGCGCCGTGCTCGAGGGCGTCGCGCTCAACGCCGCCTGGCTGCTGGGCGCCGCCGAGCGGTTCGTCGGCGGCCCGCTTCGACGAGCTCCGCCTCGTCGGCGGCGGCGCCCGGTCGGACCTGTGGTGCCAGGTGCTGGCCGACGTCACCGACCGGACGATCGTGCGGGTCACCGACCCGTGGCTGGCCGGGCTGCGCGGCGCCGCCCTGTTCGCGGCCGCTCTCGTGCGGCCGGATCCGGCGCGGGAGGTCCGCGGCCTGGTGCCCACCGACGAGCCGTTCCGGCCCGACCCGCGCCACCGGGCGACGTACGACGCCCTGGCGCGGGAGCTGCCGAAGCTCTACGCCGCCCAGCGCGGGTTCTTCCGCCGGATGGGCGCTCGGGGCTGACCCGTAGCCTTGAGGATTGTGGCAGGACCCGACTTCGACACCGAGATCAAGCAGCTCCAGGCGACGATGAGCACGATCGGCCAGGTGCTGGACCTCGACGGCATGCGCCGCGAGATCGCCGACCTCGGTGAGCAGGTCGCCGCACCCGACCTGTGGGACGACCAGACCAACGCCACCCGGGTCACCGGCCGGCTCTCGGCGCTGCAGGGCGAGCTCGACCGCTTCTCCGACCTGGAGAGCCGGATCGAGGACCTCGGCGCGCTCGTCGAGCTCGGTCTGGAGGTGGACGACGCCGCGTCGCTGGCCGAGGCCGAGGCCGAGCTGCCCAAGGTCAAGAAGGCCGTCGAGGCGCTCGAGGTCCGCACCCTGCTGTCGGGCGAGTACGACGCCCGCGAGGCGCGTGATCACGATCCGCTCCGGCGCCGGTGGCGTCGACGCCGCCGACTTCGCCGAGATGCTGATGCGGATGTACATGCGCTGGGCCGAGCAGCACAAGTACCCCGTCGAGGTCTTCGACACCTCCTACGCCGAGGAGGCCGGCCTCAAGTCGGCCACCTTCGCGATCCACGCGCCCTACGCCTACGGCACCCTCTCGGTCGAGGCCGGCACCCACCGCCTGGTGCGGATCAGCCCGTTCGACAACCAGGGCCGCCGCCAGACGTCGTTCGCGGCCGTCGAGGTGGTGCCGGTGCTGGAGCAGACCGACGAGATCGAGATCCCCGACGAGGACATCCGCGTCGACGTCTACCGCTCGTCGGGTCCCGGCGGCCAGTCGGTCAACACCACCGACTCCGCGGTCCGGCTGACCCACATCCCCACCGGCACCGTCGTCTCGTGCCAGAACGAGAAGTCGCAGCTGCAGAACAAGGCCTCGGCGATGGTGATCCTCAAGGCCAAGCTGCTGGTGATGAAGAAGGCCGAGGAGGCCGCCGAGATCAAGGAGCTCAAGGGCGACGTCCAGGCGACGTGGGGCGACCAGATGCGCAACTACGTGCTGAACCCCTACCAGATGGTCAAGGACCTGCGCACCGGCTACGAGGTCGGCAACCCGCAGGCCGTCTTCGACGGCGACCTCGACGCGTTCATCGAGGCCGGCATCCGCTGGCGCCGCGGCGCCGAGCGGGCCGCCGAGAACTAGGAGCACGCGCGAAGCTCCGCTGGGTGAGGCGGTCGCGCAGCGACCGTCTCGAAACCCGGCTGATGTCGCGGACCGCGTCCGGTACAGGTCCAAAGCCCGAGCGCACCGGGCACGGTTCGTCGGGCGGTCGACCGCTGTGGTCACCGTCCGTGAAGGTCCAGATCACAAGTAGGTCACGATCGAGATTTCCCTTGTGGAAAAGGGGTTCTGAGGCCAATCAGTGTCGGTGGTCGATGCTTGAGTAGACCTATGAGCACGACGATCGGGGAGCGGTTCGAGGTCGGCGACCTCGACGCCGCCGGGGTGCTCGAGGCGGCTCGGGAGAACGAACGCGAGATCCGCCGACGCGAGTTCCTCAAGCTCCGGCTCGCCGCGCACTGGGCCGACCTGCACCCGGCCACCGCCGACTCCGGGGTCGAGACCCCCGGCGGCCCGGCGTTGGACGTGCTGCTCGCCGATGAGTCGCTCGGTGGCGACGGCACCCCGGCGGTCGCCGCGTTCACCCCCGAGGCGTTCGCGGTCGCGCATCGGTGCCTCACCGGCGGCGGCCGGGCAGCTGATCGCCGACGCCCTCGACCTGCGCCACCGCCACCCCTTGCTGTGGAAACGCGTCGACGGCTCGAGGTACCGGCCTGGCAGGCCCGCCGCGTCGCCCAACAGACCCACCGCCTCCCGTACGCCGGCGCCCGGCTGGGTCGACGAGCAGCTCGCCACCCGCACCGGCTGCGGCCCGGTCATCGTCGACCGGCTCGTCGCCCAGGCCATCGCCCAGTACGACCCCGAAGACCACGAGAAGCGTGAGGACGACGCCAAGGCCGGCTGGGACGTCACCCTCACCCACCCCGAGGCCACCGACTTCGCCGGCACCTCCCACCTCGAGGCCCACGGCGACACCCTGACCTTGAAGGCGTTCTACGACCTGGTCTGACGCCCACCGGCCACTTCCTCGGCACGGACCCCACGGGCACGATCCTACCTCACTGGCGTGAGTGGGTGAGCTCAGGACGATCTGCTACCCAAGGCCACCTGCGGTCCACGAAGCGGTCTTCTGCGGAATTGGTGCTCCCCGAGTCGTCCATGCCGCACCTGCGCGCAACGTCTGTACCGCTGGTCTGTCTTCGTTCCAGACAACGACGAACTCGTGCACGCCCAAGCGACAGCGCCAAGGCTTGTTGCTCGATGGTCGCCTCCCGGTGAGCTCTCGCGGACCGGTCGACCCGCGATCAGCCACTTCCCGGTCCCGCGGACAAGACGCTACGCCGGTGGCCGCCAGCTCGGAAGGTCGCTGCGCGAGCAGCGACCCGTCAGATCCCCAGCGCCTCGTTGATCCGCGAGGAGGAGTCGGCCTTGGTCTCGCCGCCGACGCCCCAGACCATGGCGATGCCGAGGCGGTCGCAGACGACGGCCTCGGCCGGCGGGACGGCGTCGCGCTCGGGATCGCGGTCGCCGCCGTTGCAGAAGGTCAGCTCGACCCCGGGGTACGCCGCGTGGATGACCTCGAGGACGCGGCGACGGAGCCGTCCTCGTCGACCGCGACGAGGGCGGCGTCGGCCACGCGCAGCGCCTCGACGATGCGCAGCCGGTCGGTCTCGGAGGTGATGACCTTGCCCTTCTTCATCACCTGCTGGGCGTCGTTGTTGACGATCACCACCAGCGCGTCGGCGAGCGCGCGGGCCGACTCCATCATGTCGAGGTGGCCGACGTGCAGCGGGTTGAAGTAGCCGCTGACGATGGCCGCGCGGCGTACGGACGCGGGCAGGGTCGGAAGGCTGGTCATCGGCCGACCCGTCACATCGCGTTGGGCTCGGGCGAGTCCATGTAGGGGTACTTCGAGCATGAAGTCGTTGAGGGCCTCACCGGAGACGGCGGAGCAGTACTGCCACACGCCGACCTGGCCGTCGCCCGCCGGGTCCTGGTCGGCGCCGCCGATGGACCAGTGCGTGAACGCGATGTGCTGGCCGTCGGGGAACGCCTTGCCGTCGCTCTCGAGCCACGGCACCGCCTTGAACTTGAAGCGGAGGTTGCTCGGTGCCGGCGAACTTGTCGGCGATCCCGCGCAGCTCGGTCATCTGCGTCGGCGTCGTCGGCGACGGTCTCGTCGTACCAGAGGATCGTGTAGCCGTGCTCGAGGTTGTGCACGAGGATGCCGAGCTCGGGCCGGTCGCCCTCGGTGTAGAGCTTGCGCTCCATCGGGTCGGGGGTGTTGTAGTGCTCGCCGAACGCCGGCGGCGCGTCGTTGTAGAAGATCGCCTGGCCGTCGGGCACGTGCTGCTGGTTGCCGGTCGCCTTCTTGGTCGTCGCCTTCGCGCACACCGAGGCGGGCGCGCCGATCTTGTCGATGGCGACGTCGCTGAACTGGCGCAGGTCCCACCAGTTCTTGATCGGGCGGTACGCCGCCAGGCCGACGATCAGCAGCGCGACCACCGAGCAGACGCCGACGATCGGCGAGGCCGCGACGCTTCTCCGCGCTCTTCTGCTGGGAACGGATCTGCTCGATGACCGCCTGGCGGTCGGTCTTGGCTTGCTTGGCCACGTGCGGGTCCTTGCGGTGCTCAGGGGTGCGGGTCGGGGAACGACGGCAGAGTCTACGTAAGAAGGGGTGACGGCCGGAGATCGACGACGCCCTCCGGCTGGCTCGCCTCGACCTCCCAGCCGTGGGCGTACGCCGCGACGCCGAGCCGCCCAGGCCGCCCGCGGTCCGGGGCGTGGGCGCGCACGAGGCCTCGGTCGGCCACCGTGCCGCGTCGAGGCCGAGCGCTCGGCGAGGGCCTCGACCAGCTCGTCGGCCGAGGCCGCGCGCGCCGAAGGCGGGCGCGTCGGCCGGGTCGCCCGCGAGCGCCCGCAGCACCGCCTCGCGGGCGCCGTAGCCGAACAGGTCGGCGTCGTCGGCGCGGACCAGCGCCGCGGCGCCGGGCCCGTCGTCGTCCGGCCGGCAGCACGAGGTCGGCCCGGCCGCGGACCACGGCGAACGGCCGGCCGGCCAGCTTGCCCTGCGCCAGCTCGGCGGCCCCGGCGATCTCGTCGGCGACGGCGGGAGCCGTGACGGCGAGCGGGTTGCCGTGCGGGTCGGTGCGGCCGGCGAAGCTCTCGGCCACCCGCAGCCCGGCGGCCCCGATGGCGATGTCGGTCTGGCCCTCGCGCCAGGCGCGGCCGGCGGTGTCGGTGACCACGACGCCGACCACCCGGCCGGTGAGCTCGTGCAGCCGTCGGCGCAGCGGCGCGGGCCGACGCGTCGGGGTCGACGGGCAGCAGCACGACGTGGCCCGGCGCGACGTTGGAGGCGTCCACGCCCGGCGGCGGCCAGGGTCAGGCCGTGCCGGGTGCGCACGATCGTGGTCGGCCCGCGCCGGGCGACCACGCGCACCGTCTCGTCGGCGATCGCGTCCTCGCGGTCGCCCGCCCGGACCCGGCCCTCGGCCTTGGCGACGACCTTGCTGGTGACGACCACGACGTCGCCGTCGCGCGAGCCCGTCGGCCCGAGCAGGCCGAGGAGCATCGCCGCGAGGTCGTCGCCGGCGCCGATCTCGGGCGCGCCGTCGGGCGCCGCACGACGGTCGAGGGTCACGGCGACCAGCTCGACCGCGGCCGCCGCCATCGCCGCGGTGGCGTCGAGGTCGGTCATCAGCAGCGGGACGGCCCGGCAGGGCAGGCCGGCGTCGACCACGCGGCGTACGTCGTCGGCGTCGGCCTCGTCGACCAGCCAGCCGTCGAGGACGCCGCCGTCGGCTGCGGGCGCCGTAGTGGAGGCCGACGCCGGCGGCGCTGACCTCGACGCCGATCGTGGTGAGCAGCTGCTCGGCCATGCCGCGCAGGTGGTGGCCGCCGACGATGGGGGAGAGGCCGACCACGCGGGCCCGGGTCGCCACGAGCGCCTCGCGCACCCGGGGGACGCCGAGGATCGTGCCGACCGAGACACCGGGTTGCTGGGCGGGACGATCACCAGGTCGGCGTCGGTGATCGCGTCGATCACGCCCGGGGCGGGCGAGGACTCGTCGAGGCCGACGAACACCAGCGCCTCGGCGGGCACCTCGGCGCGCAGCTTGACCCAGTACTCCTGGAAGTGCACGACCCGCCGCCCGCTGGGCGAGTCGGGGTCGGCGATCGCGACGTGGGTCTCGACGCGGTCGTCGGTCATCGGCAGCAGCCGACGCTGACCCCGTAGACGGCGCGAGCCAGCGCCGGCACAGCGCCTCGGTCACCTGCGGAGAGCGGGTAGCCGGCGTCGAGCATCTGGGTGCGCACCAGGTGGGTGGCCAGGTCGCGGTCGCCGAGCCCGAACCACGTCGGCTCGCACGCCGTACGCCGCCAGCTCCTCCTTGGCGTGCCACGTCTCGTCGCGCCGTCCCCAGCCGCGGTCGTGGTCGATGCCGTCGCCGAGGGTGTACATGACGGTGTCGAGGTCGGGGCAGATCTTCAGCCCGTGCACCCACCAGTCGTCGCCGGTGTTGGCGATCACGGTGACCTCGGCGTCCGCCGCGACCCCGGGCAGCCGTCCGGCTCGCGATGCCGTGCAGCAGTCCCTGCAGGAACCGGGCACCGCCCACGCCGCCGGAGAGCACGGTGATGCGGCGGACGGCGCTTCGACGGCATGGCGAACAGCCTGCCGCAGGGCGGTCGAGCCGGTCTGGACCACCCCCAGGAACGGGGGATCGGGTTTCTGCGTATACCAGACGCGGGCTTGACTTCCGGGGTACGACAGGCATGTAATTCCAACAGTGTTCTTCCGCACGGACAACCGAGGTCGAAGAACCGGGTCGAAAGGGCGAGTGCCGTGAGAGAACTGTTTCTCCTCGACGCGGACGCCGAGGACGGGGGCTGGCAGGAGCGCGCATTGTGCGCCCAGACCGACCCGGAGGCGTTCTTCCCCGAGAAGGGCGGCTCCACCCGGGAGGCCAAGAAGGTCTGCCTCACCTGCGACGTGCGCAACGACTGCCTGGAGTCCGCGCTGATGAACGACGAGCGCTTCGGCATCTGGGGCGGTCTCTCCGAGCGCGAGCGCCGCAAGCTGAAGAAGAAGGCCGCGTGTCTGACCGCCGGCTCGGCGTGGTGACCCGGCGTGGGCCTGCGCGCCGAATCGGAGGCTCGCCGGGCGGCTCCCGTTAACGTGAACCCCCGTGAATCCGGCCCCGGGAGAGCGCGTCGTCGCGCTCGTCGTCAGCCATGACGGCGCCCGGTGGCTGCCCTCGGTGATCGCGGGCCTCCGGGCCAGCGGACCGCCCCGGCCGCGTCGTCGCCGTCGACACCGGCAGCAAGGACGCCTCGCGCCGACCTGCTCGAGGCGGCGTTCGGCGCGGACGCCGTCGTGCGCGCGCCGTCGTCGACGTCGTTCCCCGTCGCCGTCCGGCTGGGGCTCGAGCACGTCGCCGCCGACTGCCGAGTGGGTCTGGCTCCTCCACGACGACGCCAACCCGGCCCCCGACGCGCTGGCCGCGCTGCTGGCGGCGGCCGAGGCCGACCCGGAGGCCGACGTGCTCGGCCCCAAGCTGCGCGAGTGGCCCTCGCTGCGCCGGCTGCTCGAGGTCGGCGTCACCATCTCCGGCACCGGCCGCCGCGAGACCGGCCTCGAGCGCAGCGAGTACGACCAGGGCCAGCACGACGACGTCCGCACCGTGCTCGCCGTCAACACCGCCGGCATGCTCGTCCGCCGCTCGGTGCTCGAGGAGCTCGGCGGCTTCGACGAGCAGCTGCCGGTCTTCGGCAACGACATCGACTTCGGCTGGCGGGCGGCGGCGGCCGGCCACAAGACGGTCGTGGTGCCCGCGGCGGTGGTCTTCCACGTCGAGGCCGCCCACCGCGGCGTCCGCCGGACGCCGCTCACCGGCCGGCACACGCACTACCAGGAGCGCCGGGCCGCGCTGTACACGCTGCTGGCCAACGCCCGCGGCCGGTCGCTGCCGTGGCAGGTGGTCCGCCTCGGGCTCGGGCACCCTGCTGCGGGTGCGTCGGCTTCCTGCTGGTGCGCGCCGTCGGGCAGGCGCTCGACGAGCTGGCCGCCCTGGTCTCGCTCTACGGCAGCCCGCGGACAGGTGCTCGCCGCCCGGCGCGAGCGGCGACGCCGGCGCCCGGCACCGACCGAGCACGACGTCCGCGGGCTGCTGGCGCCCTGGTGGCTGCCCTACCGGCACGGCCTCGACTCGGTCAGCGACCTCGTCGCGGCCGCTGACCCTCCAGGCCCAGGACGTCGCCGAGCGCCGGCGGGCCGCCGCCGCGGCGGCCGAGGCCGACCATCCCGTCACGCCGCCGGCGGCGTCACGCCCGTCGACGAGGACGACGAGCCGCCGAGGACACCGGCCTGGTGGCCCGGTTCCTGACCAACCCGGTGGCCCTCGGCGCTCGCCGCTGTTCGTGCTGCTGGTGCTGTTCGGCGCCCGCGAGGCGATCGGCCCCGTCAGCGGCGGCGGCCTGTCGGCCGCGCCCGGCCGCCGCCCGCGACCTGTGGCGGCTGCACGATCGAGTCGTGGCACGCCGCTCGGCCAGGGCACGGCCGTGCCCGCGCCGCCGTACGTGCTGCCGCTCGCGATGCTGGCCACGCTCGCTGGGCGGCAGCGTCGCCGCCGCGGTGTCGGCGATCCTGCTGCTCGCCGTGCCCGTGGCGCTGTGGGGCGCCTGGCGGTTCCTGCGGGTGGTCGGCCGCCTCAGCGACGCCGCCGGTGCGCCGCGCTGGCTGCTGGCCGTGGCCGCGAGCACCTACGCGCTGGTCCCGGTCGTCAGCGGCGCGTGGGGCGACGGTCGGCTGGGGATCGTGGTCGTCGACGGCCGTGCTGCCGTGGCTGGGCCACGCCGCGCTCGGCTTCGCCGACCCCGAGCCCGACCGGCGCTGGCGGGCGGCCTGGCGCTCGGGACTGCTGCTCGCCCTGGTCGCGGCGTTCACGCCCGTCGCCTGGTTCTTCGCCGCCGCACTGGTCGTCGCGCATCGTCGGCGTCGGCTTCGGCGATCGCGCCCGGCGCTGATGCGCGACCGCTCGGTCTGGGGCCCGCCGGCCGCGATGCTCGCGGCCGTGCCCGTGCTGCTCGCGCCGTGGTGGCTGCCGGCCGTCGTGCACGGCGCCGCGCGCAGCCTGCTGCTCGACACCGGCCGGCTGCCCGAGCCCGAAGCTCGGCTTCGACGAGCTGCTCGCCGGCCGGCTGCCCGGCGACCTCGGCGCGCCCTGGTGGCTGGGCATCGCCCTGGTCGTGATGGCCGTGCTGGCCCTGATCCCGTCGCGCACCCGGATCCCGGTGCTCGTGGTGTGGATCGTCGCGCTCGTCGCGGCCGTCACCTCGGCCGCCCTCGGCGCGGTCGCTCTCGACCTGCCCGGTCGGCGAGGCCCGGCCGGGCCTGGGCTTCTTCCTCGTCGTGCTGCGCGGCGCCTTCGTGGTCGCCGCCTTCATCGCCGATCCACGGCCTGGCCACCCGCGCGCGCCGCACCGGCACCGCCGCTGCGGCGGCTGGTCCCGGTCGTGCTGACCGCGGTCGCGGCCGTGGTGCCCGGTGCTCGGCCTGGCTGGTTCGTGCTCGAGGGACCCGGCGAGCTGCACCGACGAGCGCGACACCGGCATCCCGGCGTACATGGTCGCAGGACGCGCTGCGCGGACCCGCGCACGGCATCCTGGTGATCCGCGGCAGCGTCGAGGACGGCCTCGACCTACGCCGTCCGCCGCGGCGACGGCGTCACCATCGGCGAGGACGAGATCCTCGCCGCCACCCCGAGCCGACGCCGAGTTCGACGCCGACGGTCCGGAGCTGACCTCGCGGCCGCGCGCGGCCGTCGTCGCGCGGCTGGCCGACCGCGGCATCCAGTACGTCGTGCTGCCGGCGCCCGCCGACGGCACGGTCGCCGCGGGGCTCGACGCGTCCGGCGGCCTCGACCAGGCCAGCGCCGAGGACCGGTCCACCCGCGCCTGGCAGGTGAGCCGGCCGGTCGACGAGGACGCCCTCGACGGGCCCGACGTCGTGGCTGCGCGTCGGGCTGCTCGTGCTGCAGGGCGTCGGCCATCGTGGTCGTGCTGGTGCTGTGCGCGCCCACCGGCGAGCGAGCGCGGGCGCGCCGCGGACGGAGGCCGAGTCATGAGCCGGCAGGCAGACCCGGGCCGCCGGGCCGCGCTGCCGCCGCCCGAGCGGGTGGCCCGCGGCCTGCGCGCCCGCCTCAACCTGACCGCCGTCCTCGCCGTGCTGCTGCCCGCCCTGACGGTCGGGGCGCTCGTCCGCTCGTGCGACGCCGCCACCGTCGACGAGACCTCGCACCCGCCGCGCGAGACGGGCCTCAACCTCTCGATCCTGACCTGCCCGAGCAGCCTCGACGACCGAGGCGAGGTCGTCGGTGGCGAGCGCGACCGGCCTCGCCGGCGCAGGTGGAGGCCATCGAGTCGGGCGGTGCGACGACATCCGTCGGACGTCCCCGCTGACCGGCCCGCCACTGCCGATGCCGGCGCCCGCGCGGTGACCGTCCGCGGCGTCGACGCGATGGCGCCCGGACTGCTGGCGTCCCGGCAGGACGAGGGCCCGGCGGCCGTGTCGTGCCGCGCACCCGCGTCCGACCAGTGGTTCACCGGTCTCGGCGCCGCCGCCCGCCACTCGTCGGTCCTCGAGCTGGTCAACCCAGACCCCGGACCGGCGGTCGCCGACATCACCGTCATCGGCCCACGCGGACCCGTCGACGCGCCGTCGCTGCGCGGGATCACCGTGCCCGGCGGCCGCAGCCTGCGGCTCGACCTGGCCCGCGAGATCCCGCTGCGCGGCGAGCTGAGCGCCCACGTCGTGGTCTCCCGCGGCCGGCTCGGCGTCTACGCCGCCGACACGTTCGACGAGCTGGGCCGTGGCGACGCCGGCACCGACTGGCTCGCCGCTCAGCAGCCGGCCCACGGACCTGACGCTGCTCGGGCTGCCGACCGGCAGCGGCACCCGCGCCCTCGTCGTGGCGCAACGACGGCATCGACGAGGCCCGGGTCGTGATCCGCGTGGTGACCAAGGACTCCGCGTTCCGGCCCGAGGGCCTCGACGACGTGCGCGTGCTGCCCGGCTCGGTGACCAGGGTCCCGCTGAGCGCGATCCTGGGACCCGCGGTGAAGGACGGCGCCGTGGGCGTCCAGGTCGAGTCGACGCACCCCGTGACGGCCTCGCTGCGCTCCTTCGTCGAGGGCGATGTGTCGCTCTCGGTGCCGTCGTCCGCTGTCACCGAGGCGACCCAGGCAGTGCTGCCCGAGGGCCGGGCGACGGTCCTGCTGTCCTCCGACACCGTGAGCTCGGCCGAGGTGCTGGCCCGCCTGGCCGGCGGCAACAAGGACGTGCAGGAGGTCGACCTCGTCCCCGGTCGCACGGTCGCGGTCCGCCTCCCCGAGGGCGCCACTCTCGTCCAGGTGACACCCGTCGGCGGCGCGCTGCGCGGCACCGTCGTCAGCCGGGAGGGGGGCGCCACCGTGCTGGGGCTCCACGAGCTGGTGCGCACCGGGCTGGTGCCCGACGTACGTCCCGCCCTGCCGTGAGCCCCACGAGCGCGCCGTCCCCGGCGGTCCTCGACGCCTTCCGGATCACGGCCGAGCCCCGGCCCCTGGTCGCACCGACGTGGATCGCCGGCGATGTGGTGCTGAAGCCGGAGACCGACCCGGGCCTCCCGGCCTGGCTCGGCGAGGAGGCGTCGCGGGTGCGGCGCGCGGGATACCGCCTGGCCGATCCGGTACCCGCTCGCGACGGTTCATGGGTCGTCGAAGGGTGGGGTGCCACGAGCTGGGTGGCCGGTACCTCCGTGCCGGAGTCCGGCCCGACCGACGAGAAGTGGGCGCTGGCCCTGGAGGGCGGTCGGGCCTTCCATCGGTCCCTCGTGCGACTCGACCGACCCGACTTCGCGGACGGCCGGACGCCGGACCTCCTCGACGTCCTCCAGGTGTCCGTCCCGGCGGTCGCGCGCGCCATGCTCTTCCGGCTCTGGACCACCCACGAGCGAGTGACGGCCGGCGTGGGCCTCGACGACCTCGAGGACGAGGCACGCGCCTACTCGGCCACTGCGTCCGCGCTCGGGCTGGGCCAGTAGTCGGTGCAAGCGCGCCCGGCAGCGGGGCGACCTTGCTGGCGCTGGCCTTCTGCCGGCCGCCACGAAGTCAGTCTCCCGCGTCGTACCTCGGGTCGACGTCCGCCGGCTCGATGCCCAGCAGCTCGGCCACCTGCTCGACCAGCACGGTCAGGACCAGCGCGTCCAGGTCCGCCCGGGTCTCACAGCGGTGCTCGATGGGCCGGCGGAAGAGCACCAGCCGCGTCGGCTTGCCACCGCTGCCGCGGATCAGTGACGAGAGCGGCACCGTCGCGGACGCCCAGTCGTCCGGGATCTGCGGCGCGTCCTCGACGCCGTACTCGACGAGCCCGAGGCGGTCGGCCCAGCGACGTTCGATGTCGGCGACGATGTCGAGGACGAGGTCGTCGAACCGCTCCCGCGGCGTCGGCAGCACCGGCTCGCCCGGGCGCTCCGGCAGGATCGCCGGGCCGCGCATGCCCCGGCCGCGCCGGTCGCGGGAGGAGCGGCGACCCGCGCGCTCGGGACCTGCCCCCACCTCGACTCCGCTCACGGCAGCGAGCCTAAGCCTCGGCCCCGGTGACGGCAGGTACGGTCGGCGACGTGAGTCTGACCCGACGCTGCTCCCGCACCGCGTGCGGTCGGCCGGCGGTCAGCACCCTGACCTACGTGTACGCCGACTCGACCGCGGTCCTGGGCCCGCTCGCGACCTACGCGGAGCCGCACGCCTACGACCTGTGCGAGGCCCACTCCGAGCGGCTCAGCGCGCCCCGCGGCTGGGACGTCCTCCGGCTCGCACCCGACCCGCGGGCGGCCGGACCCACCACCGACGACCTGCTCGCCCTGGCGGACGCCGTCCGCGAGGCGGCGCGACCCGTCCCGGTCACCGTCTCGGCCCCGGCCGCGGAGACGGGACGCGAGGTGGCCCGCAAGGGACACCTCCGGATGCTCACCACCGACTGACCAGGGCCCGAGTGCCCTGGCCTAGAGTCCCTGCCGTGACCAGCCTGGATCCCGCGACCGTCCGCGCGATCTTCAAGGCGTACGACGTCCGCGGCACCGTGCCGGACCAGGTCGACGAGGAGCTCGCGCGCCGCACCGGCGCCGCCTTCGTCCAGGTGCTCGGGGCCGAGACCATCGTCATCGGCCACGACATGCGGGCCAGCTCGCCCGGCCTCGCCGACGCGTTCGCCCTGGGCGCCGCGCACGCCGGCGCCGACGTGGTCCACATCGGGCTGGCCTCGACCGACGGGCTCTACTTCGCCTCCGGCCACCTCGGCCACCCGGGCGCGATGTTCACCGCCAGCCACAACCCGGCCGAGTACAACGGGATCAAGCTGTGCCGGGCCGGGGCCCAGCCGGTCGGCATGGAGTCCGGCCTCGCCGAGATCCGGGACGCCGTCCTGGCGGGCGACCCGCCGAGCTCGGACCGCCAGGGCACCATCACCCGCGTCGACCTGCTGGCGGCGTACGTCGACCACCTGCTCGGCCTCGCGCCGGTCACCGGCCGGCACCTCAAGGTGGTGGTCGACGCCGGCAACGGCATGGCCGGGTACACCGCCCCCGCCGTGTTCGACGCCCTCGGCGCCGACCAGGCCGAGGTCGTCCCCATGTACTTCGAGCTCGACGGCTCGTTCCCGAACCACGAGGCCAACCCCATCGAGCCCGAGAACCTCCGCGACCTCCAGGCCCGGGTGGTGGCGGAGGGTGCGGACATCGGGCTCGCCTTCGACGGCGACGCCGACCGCTGCTTCGTCGTGGACGAGCAAGGGCGCGCGGTCTCGCCGTCCACGCTGACCGCGCTGATCGCCGCCCGCGAGCTGCGCCGCGTCCCGGGCGCCAACGTGATCCACAACCTGATCACCAGCCGAGCGGTCCCGGAGATCGTCACCGAGCTCGGCGGCACGCCCGTGCGCACGCGCGTCGGCCACTCGTACATCAAGGCGACGATGGCCGAGACCGACGCGGTCTTCGGCGGCGAGCACAGCGGGCACTTCTACTTCCGCGACTTCTGGCGCGCGGACTCGGGCATGCTCGCCGCGCTGCACACCCTGTCCGCGCTCGCCGGCACCGACCGTCCCCTGTCCGAGGTCGCCGCGGAGTACGAGCGGTACGTCGTCAGCGGCGAGATCAACTCCACCGTCGACGACCAGGCCGCGATCGTCGCGGAGATCGAGACGGCGTACGTCGGCAACGGGGCCGACGTCGACCACCTCGACGGACTGACCGTGACCACGGGAGACTGGTGGTTCAACGTGCGCCCGTCGAACACCGAGCCGCTGCTGCGGCTCAACGTCGAGGGCAAGGACACCGCCACCATGGAACGGGTCCGCGACGAGGTCCTCGCCCGCATCAGGAGGGACACATGAACATCGACCCGGCCCTGCGTCGAGCTGATCGTCTGCCCGAGCTGCCACGCCTCCCTCGACGAGGTGGGCGAGGAGCTGGTGTGCACCGGGTGCGGGCTGGCCTACCCCGTCCGCGACGACATCCCCGTCCTGCTCGTCGACGAGGCCCGCAAGCCGGACTGACGACGCCCCGAGTGATCTGACATGCCGCCGCCCACCTGGTTCGACGAGTCGAGGCTCGACGACGACTCCGCGCTGACCATGGCCGACTCGTCGCTGCGCCAGCTGGCGGAGTCCGGTGCCCGGGTCCGGCGCGAGGCCGTCGAGGCCGAGTCCGCACTGGCCGAGGCCGTCGCCATCGCCCGCGAGCAGGCGCCGGCCCCGCGCGGTGGTGGCCGCCGGTCCGGACTCCCGGCTGCTGCGGGCGGCCCTGGAGCCGTGGTGCCCGGTGCCCTTCGTCGCCTGGCCGAACCCGGGCCTGCCGGGGTGGGCCGGCGGTCTCGACCTCGTCGTCGTGCTCGCCCCCGACGGGGGAGACGTCGGTACGGCGTCCGCCGTCGCGGAGGCCGTCCGTCGCGGCTGCCAGGTCGTCGTCGCGGCGCCCGCCCCAGTCGCTCGTCGGCGCAGCACGCGGCCGGCCGCTGGAGCTCGATCCTGCCCACCACCGCCCGCGACCAGCTCGCCACCGCCGTGCTCGTGCTGGAGTACCTCGACCGCGTCGACCTCGGGCCGCCGGCCGACCACGAACAGGTCGCCGAGGCCCTCGACCGGGTGGCCATGTCGTGCTCCCCGCACCGCGACATCGCGGTCAACCCGGCGAAGATCCTGGCGATCGCCCTGGCCGACGCCAACCCGGTGGTCTGGGGCGGCTCGGTGCTGGCCGCCCGCGCGGCGCGGCGGGTGGCCGAGTCGATCCGCCGGGCCAGCGGCCGGACGGCCATCGCCGGCGACGCCGAGCACCTGCTGCCGGTCATCGAGCGGGTGGCCCCGCGCAACGTGTTCGACGACCCGTTCGCCGACGAGCCCGGCGACCTCCGGCCCGTCCTCGTCGTTCTCGACGACGGCGCCGACGACGTGCTGGTCCGCGAGCAGCGAGGCCGGCTGCAGGCGGCGCGCCGCCGAGCACGGCGTCCGCACCGAGACCGTCGACGCGGACGCCACGTCGGAGGTGGCGCGCTACGCCTCGCTGCTGCTGAGCGGTCGCTACGCCGCCGAGTACCTCGCGATCGGGCTCGTCAGCGACTGACCGCCACCCGGTAGCCTTCGCGGCATGTCGGCTGAGGGAGGCACCAAGGCGGTCGTGGCGGCACTGCTGGCCAACACCGGCATCGCGGTCACCAAGTTCATCGCGTTCTTCCTCACCGGGGTGAGCTCGATGCTGGCCGAGGCGATCCACTCGGTCGCCGACGCCGGCAACCAGGGGCTGCTGCTGCTCGGTGGCAAGCGCAGCCAGCGGGAGGCGACCGAGGAGCATCCCTTCGGCTACGGGCGCGAGCGCTACATCTACTCGTTCATCGTCGCGATCGTGCTCTTCAGCGTCGGCGGGCTGTTCGCGCTCTACGAGGCGTACCACAAGTACCACGAGATCCACGAGGCCCACGGCCACCCGGAGGACTCCATCCTCGACAGCCGGTGGTGGTGGGTGCCGCTGGTCGTGCTCGGCATCGCGATCGTCCTGGAGTCGCTGTCGTTCCGCACCGCCATCATCGAGACCAACAAGGTCCGCGGCGACGCGTCGATCGTACCAGTTCATCCGGCGGGCCAAGCAGCCGGAGCTGCCCGTCATCCTCCTCGAGGACCTGGCGGCGCTGCTGGGCCTGGTCTTCGCGTTCGTCGCCGTGTCGCTCGCGCTGATCACCGAGAACCTGTACTTCGACGTCGGCCGGCACCGCGCTCATCGGGGTGCTGCTGGTCGTGGTGGCGATCACCCTGGCCATCGAGACCAAGAGCCTCTTGCTGGGCGAGTCGGCCACGCCCGAGGCCGAGGCCCGGATCCGCGATGCCCTCGACGACCACGAGGGAGTCGACCGGGTCATCCACCTCAAGACCCTGCACCTCGGTCCCGAGGAGGTCCTCGTGGCGGCCAAGCTCGGCATCCGGCCCGGCACCACGATCGAGGAGCTGGCCGAGACCATCGACGCGACCGAGCGGGCCATCCGCGCGGCCGAGCCCACGGCGCAGGTCATCTACCTGGAGCCCGACCTCTACCGGGCCGACCACGTCCCGGACGAGCGTCCCGAGCCGCCGCCGGCCGCCGGCCACTGAGGCCACCGGGCTTCGGCGTCAGGCGTTGAACCGGTAGCCCATCCCGCGCACGGTGCTGATGGTGCCGGCGCCGAACTTGCGCCGCAGGTACCCGACGTACACGTCCACCACGTTGGAGCCGGGGTCGAAGTCGTAGCCCCACACGTGGTCGAGCAGCTGCTCGCGGCTGAGCACCTGGCCGGCGTTCAGCATGAACACCTCCGCCAGCGCGAACTCGCGGGCCGACAGCTCGACGTCGCGGCCGGCCGCGGTGGCCCGCCGCGTGCGGAGGTCGAGACGGACCCCACCCACGAGGAGGACGTCCTCGCGCGGGGGACCGGCGGCGGCCGCGGCGTCGGCCTGACGCAGCCGCACCCGCACCCGGGCGAGCAGCTCGGCGAACCGGAACGGCTTCGGCATGTAGTCGTCGGCGCCGCCCTCGAGCGCCGACACGGTGTCGGTCACCGAGTCGCGGGCCGTCAGCACGATCACCGGCAGCCGGCTGCCCTGTGCCCGCAGCGCCTCCAGCACCTCGAACCCGTCGAGCCCGGGCAGGCCGATGTCCAGCACGAGCAGGTCGAACTGCCCGGACAGCGCCTCGTCGAGGCCCTGCCGCCCGTCGCCGACGACCGTCGGCTGGTGGCCCTCGGCGCGCAGGCCCTTGGCCACGAACGACGCGATGCGCTCCTCGTCCTCGAGGATCAGGATGCGGGCCATCGGTCCTCCCTGCCGGGCGGGTAGGCGCAGCTCGAAGCGCGCCCCGTGGGGGACGGCGTCCCGGACGCCGACCGTGCCGCCGTGGGCCTCGGCGATCGCCCGGACGATCGAGAGCCCGAGCCCGAAGCCCTCGTCGCCGGGCGCGACCTCGGCGCGGCCGAACCTCTCGAAGATCCGTTCGCGGTCGGCGGCGGGTACGCCGCGTCCGGAGTCCTCGACCCACAGCAGCACCGAATGCTGGTCGCGCGCCGACCCCAGCGCGATCCGGTCACCCGGCCGCGTGTGCTTGACGGCGTTGTCGGCCAGCGCCAGCACGGCCTGGGTGACGCGCTGCTCGTCGACCAGCACCGTCCCGCTGCCCTCGGCAGCGAGCACCCAGTCCCGGTCGCCGAGAGCCCGGGCCTTGGCCACCAGCGACACCGTCAGCTCGGTCGAGGTCCGTCGGACGCAGCTGCACGAAGTCGGGTCGGCGGCTCTTGGCGAGCAGGATCAGGTCGCCGACGAGCCGGCTCATCCGGTCCACCTCGTCCAGCAGCACGGCGCGGGTGCGGTCCACCTCGTCGGGGTCGTCGGAGTCGAGCAGCTCGAGGTGGCCGCGCAGCACCGTCAACGGCGTCCGCAGCTCGTGCCCGGCGTCGTCGAGGAACCGCCGCTGCGACTCCACGCCGTCCTCGAGCCGGTCGAGCATGTCGTTGAACGTCCGGGTCAGCGCCGTGATGTCGTCGTTCCCGGTCTCCGGGATCCGCTGCGAGAGGTCGCTGGTCGTGATGTCGCTCGCGATCTCGCGCACCGACCGCAGCGGGGCCAGCAGCCGTCCCGACTGCAGGGCGGCGAGCAGCGTGATGAGCGCCGAGCGAGAGCACCGCGACGACCGCGTAGGTCCGCAGCGTGCTCTCGAGCTCGGAGTGCTCGTCGTCGAGGAAGTTGATGATCACCAGCGCGCCGTCGGTGGTCTCGCTCCGCACGGGCACGGCGGTGACCCAGACCTCGCCGTACGTCGCGTCGTCGATCTTGCGGGTGCCGCCGTCGGCGAGCAGCGACCCGACCGCGGCCAGGTACTGCGGGTCCTCGAGGAAGCTCTCGCCGTACCGGTTGGGCGTGCGGCTGCGCGGCCGGTCCCCTTCGTAGCCGACGAGCATCTCGTCGTCGTCCGGGACGTTGCGTTCGAGGAAGACCGTCACCAGGCGCAGCGCGTCGGCGAAGCGGGCCCCGGTCTCGGGGTCGACGCCCTCGCGCTCGAACACGCGGAACTCGTCGATCTCCTGGTCGATCTGCTCGGTGACGCCGGCGTCGATGCGCGCCGACTCGAGCGTCCAGACGAGCACGCCGGCTCCCGTCATCGCGAGCAGGGTGAGCAGCGCGATGACGACGGTGAGCCGGGTCCGGACGGAGACCTGGGCGAGGCGCCGCACGCGCGCACGGTCAGTCGTCCCCGCCGCTGGTGTCGTCATCGGTCCGATCGTCGCCCTCCGGTCCCGGCCCGTCGTCGTCGTCCGCCGTCATCCTCGCCCACCCGGGTCGGGGTGGGGTTGACGACGCGGACGTCCCCGTTCGTCCTGCTCGTCGTCCCGCTCGTCGCGCGGCGAGGGCTGCTGCGTCGGGGAGCCGTCGAGGATCACGGGCGTCCGGGGGCCGGGGTCGGGAGGCGCCGCGGCGAGCCGGCCGCCGACGTACGCGAGCACGGGCAGCGTCACCAGGAGCACCACCGCGGCCTTCAGCCCGGACCTCATGGACCGATCGTCGGGGGCTCGGGTGGGTGCCGGATGAGAGGTGGATGAGAGGACTCTCATCGACGCCGTGACGGCAGGGCCAGCGGCACGTCGAGGATTCTTTGTCCGGTGTGACCCAGGTCTAATCTGATCGGGCTTCGAACCGCCGCACTCTCGTGAGGATCACTCCATGGACTTCAAGGTCGCCGACATCTCCCTCGCCGACTTCGGCCGCACCGAGATCAAGCTCGCCGAGCACGAGATGCCCGGCCTGATGGCGATGCGGGAGCGCTACGGCAACGAGAAGCCTCTCGCCGGCGCACGCATCGCGGGCTCGCTGCACATGACCATCCAGACCGCGGTCCTCATCGAGACCCTGGTCGCGCTGGGCGCCGAGGTGCGCTGGGCGTCGTGCAACATCTTCTCCACCCAGGACCACGCCGCCGCCGCCGTCGCGGTCGGCCCCGAGGGCACCGTCGAGGCGCCCGCCGGCGTCCCGGTGTTCGCCTGGAAGGGCGAGTCGCTGGAGGAGTACTGGTGGTGCACCCAGCAGATCCTCATCTGGCCCGGCGGCAAGTTCGCCAACATGATCCTCGACGACGGTGGCGACGCCACCCTGCTCGTGCACCTGGGCCTGGACGCCGAGAAGACCGGCGTCGCGCCGGACCCGGCGTCGGCCACCAGCCACGAGCAGCAGATCATCTTCCAGGTCCTCAACGACTCGCTCGCCGAGAGCACCGACCGGTGGACCAAGATCTCCGCGGAGATCAAGGGCGTCACCGAGGAGACCACCACCGGCGTGCACCGCCTCTACGACATGATGCGCGAGGGCTCGCTGCTCTTCCCGGCGATCAACGTCAACGACTCGGTCACCAAGTCGAAGTTCGACAACAAGTACGGCTGCCGCCACTCGCTCATCGACGGCATCAACCGCGCCACCGACGTGCTCATCGGCGGCAAGGTCGCGGTCGTCTGCGGCTACGGCGACGTGGGCAAGGGCTGCGCCGAGTCGCTGCGCGGCCAGGGCGCCCGGGTCATCGTCACCGAGATCGACCCGATCTGCGCGCTGCAGGCCGCCATGGACGGCTACCAGGTCGCCCGCCTCGACGACGTGCTCGACGTCGCGGACATCATCATCACCGCCACCGGCAACAAGGACGTCGTCACCGTCGCCCAGATGGCCCGGATGAAGCACAACGCGATCCTGGGCAACATCGGCCACTTCGACAACGAGATCGACATGGCCGGCCTGGAGAAGTACGACGGCGTCGTGCGGCTCACGGTGAAGCCCCAGGTGGACCTGTGGACCTTCCCGGAACTGATGGGCAGAGCGGCAACGCGATCATCGTGCTGTCCGAGGGCCGCCTGATGAACCTCGGCAACGCGACCGGCCACCCGAGCTTCGTGATGTCGAACTCGTTCACCAACCAGGTGCTGGCCCAGATCGAGCTGTTCACCAAGCCCGAGGAGTACCCCGTCGGCGTCTACGTGCTGCCGAAGCACCTCGACGAGGAGGTCGCCCGGCTGCACCTCGGGAGCCTCGGCGTGCAGCTCACCGAGCTCACCGATTCGCAGGCGTCGTACCTCGGAGTGTCGGTCCAGGGGCCCTACAAGTCGGAGCAGTACCGCTACTGAGCCATGCTTCCCGAAGGGGAGGGATACCCGCTCGAGCGGGTATCCCTGCCCCTTCGGCGTCGTTGCAACGACGCCAAAGAGGCAGCAACGACGCCACAGGTCGGTCGTCAGATGCTGCATCACCAGAGTTTCTGACGGGCACGCTGGCAAGATTGCGGCATGACCAACGGCACCGACATCGCGTCCAAGGGGCGGGTCCTCGTCGTCGACGACGACGCCTCGCTCGCCGAGATGCTGATGATCGTGCTGCGGCAGGAGGGGTTCGAGGGTCGGATCTGCCCACGCGGTGACCTGGCGCTCGACGCCTTCCGGGATTTCCGGCCCGACCTGGTGCTGCTCGACGTGATGCTGCCCGGCAAGGACGGCATCGACGTCTGCAAGGAGATCCGGGCCGAGTCGGGCGTGCCGATCGTGATGCTCACGGCCAAGGGCGACACCGTCGACGTGGTGGTGGGCCTCGAGACCGGCGCCGACGACTACGTCGTCAAGCCCTTCAAGCCCAAGGAGCTCGTCGCCCGCATCCGCGCCCGGGTCCGCCGCTTCGACACGTCCGACCACGAGGCGCTGACCATCGGCGACCTGTCGATCGACGTCGCCGGCCACTCCGTGACCCGCGGCGGCGGGCAGATCAACCTGACCCCGCTCGAGTTCGACCTCCTGGTCTGCCTGGCCCGCAAGCCCTGGCAGGTGTTCACCCGCGAGGTGCTGCTCGAGCAGGTCTGGGGCTACCGCCACGCCGCCGACACGCGACTGGTCAACGTGCACGTGCAGCGGCTGCGGTCCAAGGTCGAGCACGACCCCGAGAACCCCGAGATCGTCGTGACGGTCCGCGGCGTCGGCTACAAGGCCGGGACCTAGGCCTGCAGGGCAGCGAACGCCGATGGCCGGCTCCACCTTCCGCGCCGCCGTCCGGCGCGCCTTCACCTTCTGGCGCCGGTCGATCCAGGCGCGCGTGGTGGCCAGCACGGTGGTGCTCTCGGCCGTCGTGGTCAGCGCGGTCGGCTGGGTGCTGCTCCAGCAGACCCAGCGGGGACTGCTCGACCACCGGGTCGACGCCGTGCTGACCGAGGTGGGCACCGCGATGGCGGACGCCAACGAACAGCTCGAGGGCGCCAGCGCCACCGGCAACGACCCGGACGAGCAGAAGCGCCTGCTGGCCGACCAGTTCCAGCAGCGCGCCAGCTCGCGTGGCTTCAACTTCATCATCAGCGACGACGTCGGCGCCACGGCGAAGTTCGGCGAGGGCGCCTTCCTGACGCCGGGGCTCGAGACGGAGAGCGTGCCGGTCTCGCTGCAGGCAGCACTTCACCGAGGTCGCCGGACCCGGCGTGGACCTACACCCGGATCCGCCAGGACGACCGGCCGTCGGTGCCCGGGATCGTGGTGGGCTCGCAGTTCCAGCTGCCCGCCGACGGTGGCCTCTACACGGCGTACTTCCTGTTCCCGCTCGACGAGGAGCAGGAGACGCTCGCGCTGGTCACCCGTGCGCTGGTCACCGCGGCCGCGCTGCTGCTGCTCCTGGTCGCCGGACTCACCTGGCTGGTGACCCGACAGGTCGTCACGCCGGTGCGGATGGCGCGGCGGGTGGCCGAGCGGCTGGCGGCAGGGCAGCTGCAGGAGCGCGTGCAGGTCAAGGGGGAGGACGACCTGGCGCGGCTGGCGACGTCGTTCAACCAGATGGCCAGCAACCTGCAGCGCCAGATCCGCCAGCTCGAGGAGCTCAGCCGGGTCCAGCAGCAGTTCGTCTCCGACGTGTCCCACGAGCTGCGCACGCCGCTGACGACCGTGCGGATGGCCGGCGACGTGCTGCACGACGCCCGTCGCTCGTTCGACCCCGCCACCTCGCGCGCGGCCGAGCTGCTGCAGAAGGAGCTCGACCGGTTCGAGACGCTCCTCGTCGACCTGCTCGAGATCAGCCGGTTCGACGCCGGCGCCGCCGTGCTCGACCTCGACGAGGTGAACCTCGTCGACGTCGCCCACCGGATCGTCGACCAGACGCGCGGCCTGGCCGACCAGCGGTTCACCCGGGTCGTGGTCGACGCGCCCGACCACGCCTGCCTGGCCGAGGCCGACGTACGACGGGTGGAGCGGATCGTGCGCAACCTCGTCACCAACGCCATCGACCACGCCCAGAACAGTTCGGGGAGACCCGCGACGTGGTGGTCCACGTCGGCGGGGACGACCAGGCCGCCGCGATCGCGGTCCGCGACTACGGCGTCGGGCTGCGGCCCGGGGAGTCGGCCATGGTCTTCAACCGCTTCTGGCGGGCCGACCCAGCGCGGGCGCGCACCAGCGGCGGCACCGGTCTGGGACTCTCGATCGCGCTCGAGGACACCCACCTCCACGGCGGTTGGCTGCAGGCCTGGGGTCGCATCGGGGAGGGCGCCCAGTTCCGGCTGACGCTGCCGCGGCGCGCGGGCCTGCCGCTGCGGCAGAGCCCGCTGCCCCTGGTGCCGGCCGACGCCCGTGAGGTGGTCGTGTGATGCGCACGCGTCGTCCCGTCCGCCTGGCGGCCGCGCTGCTGGCGCTGCTCGCCACCACGGCCTGCGTCGGGCTCCCGGACACCGGCCCCGTCGTGCCCGCCGGCGACGAGGTGCGCACCCAGCCCGACGCCGACGTGGAGCGGCGCGCGCAGCCGCCCCAGGAGGGCCAGCCGCCGCAGGTCGTGGTCACGGCCTTCCTGCAGGCGATGACGGCGTACCCCGTGCGCACCGACGTGGCGCGCCAGTTCCTGACCAGCGACGCCGCCGCCGGCTGGGACCCCTCGCGGATCATCATCTACGAGGGGCGCGGCAGCACCACGGGGCAGCGAGCTGGTGAAGGTCGACCTCCTCGGCGCGCACTGGGTCGACAGCCGCGGTGCCTGGCGCGGGCATCGGCGTTCCGGCGACATCCGGCTGCGGTTCCCGATGGTCGAGGAGGACGACGCCTGGCGGATCGCCGTGGCGCCGAACGCGCTGATCGTCCCGGACGACTGGTTCCAGGACCGATACCAGGCGGCGTCCCTCTACTTCTTGGACCCGACCGCGCGCATCCTCGTGCCGGAACCCGTGTTCGTCCCGACCGACCAGGTGGCCGCGGCGCTGGTCCAGGGCCTGCTCGACGGTCCGAGCCAGTCGCTGAACGACGTCACTCGGTCGTTCGTGCCCCCGGGCCTGACCCTCGGCCTGTCCGTCCCGGTCAGCGACGGCGGCGTCGCGACCGTCACGCTGGAAGGTGATCCGGGCCCGCTGACGCCCGAGGCCGCGAAGCTGATGGTCTACCAGTTCGCCTGGACCCTCAAGCAGGACGACCGTGTCACCGGCTTCAACATCACCATCGGGGACCAGCCGGTGACCCTGGAGGGCGGCAGCTCCCAGTTCAGCGTCGACCTCGGTTCGGAGTACGCGCCGTTCGACGTGCAGGCCAGCTCGCTGCTGTTCCGGCTGCACGACGGACTGCTCGAGTCGGGGGACGCGGAAAGCAGCGAGGTCGTCGACGGTCCGCTCGGTCAAGCGAAGTACGGCGTCGAGGACGTGTCCGTGAGCCTCACGGCGGGTCTCGCGGCCTCGGTCTCGGGCGGCGGTACGGCGCTCTCGCTCAGCTCGGTCAACGACGACAGCCACCCGCTGAGCCAGGTGCTCAGCGGTGCCACCGACCTGCTCCCACCCTCCTGGGACTTCGCGGACCGCCTGTGGCTCGTCGACCGGACGGCCGACGGGGCGCGGGTCAGCATGATCGACACCGCGCGGGACCAGAACCGCGCCATCCCGGTCGAGGTCCGCGGCATCACCGGCAAGCGGATCCGCGACTTCCTCGTCTCACGCGACGGCACCCGGCTCGTCGCCGTGGTCCAGGGCAAGCAGGAGGACACCCTCCGGGTGAGCCGGATCCGCTACGACGCCCAGGGTGGTCGCGTCGAAGTGACCCATTCGCGCAACCTGCCGTGGAGCACGGAGGACGTCCAGCGCATCCGCGACATCGCCTGGCGCTCGGTGACCAATGTCGGTGTCCTGTACCAGCTCACCCGCGATGCGGCCCAGGTCGCCTCGGTTCCGGTCGACGGGTCGTCGGCGCAGACGGACCGCGTCGGACTGCTGGACCGCGGCCGAGCCCTCGTCGCCTCACCCGTCCCGAACGAACCTCTGTACATCCGCACCCCGGACGGGCTGATCGACCCGACCGGCGCCGAGGGTGGAGCCGTGCCTCTCCCGGACGGCGTCGTGGTCCGCTACGCCGGCTGACCCCCTCGTCCACAGGGCGCGCCCGGCCGGTTGAGCGGTGGCGGGCCGTGTGCTGCCATCGACGGGTGGACGTCGACCGGCTTGCGGACGCCGCGGTCGACCTGCTGCTCGGCTCGCGTTGCGTCGGCTGCGACCGGCCGGGCCGCCTCCTCTGTCGCGACTGCCGGGCGACGCTCGACGAGCCGGCGCGCCCGGCGTGGCCCACCCCGCCGCCGGCCGGCCTGGTCACGCCGTGGAGCGCGGCCGAGTACGCCGACGTGGCGCGCGCGCTCGTCCTCGGCCACAAGGAGCGCGCGATGCACGGCCTGCGTGGGCCGCTGTCCGACCTGTTGGCCCGGGCCGTCGCCGCGGCGGCCGACGACACGGGCGCGCAGGACGTGCCGCTCGTCCTCGTGCCCGTGCCGTCGCGGGCGGCCACCGTCCGGGCGCGCGGTCACGACCCGACCTGGACCATCACCCGCCTCGCCGCTGCCCGACTGCGGCGGCAGGGGTACGACGCCCGTGCGCTGCGTCTGCTCCGGCTGCGGGTCCGGGTGGCCGACCAGGCCGGCCTCGACGCGGCCGCCCGGGCGGCCAACCTGGCCGGCTCGATGTGCTGCCCGAGCAGGTCCCTGCGGCGCCTCGCGCAGCGCCGTACGCGCGCTCTTCTCGTGGTCTGCGACGACGTCCTGACCACGGGCGCGACGGCGCGCGAAGCGCAGCGCGCGCTCGAAGCGAGCGGGCTGAGCGTGCTCGCCGTGGCCACCGCGGCGGCCACCCGCAAGCTGATCCGGACCGGGGTTTCGTGGTGACCACTCATGGCCTAACGTCGCAGTATGGAGTCCGTCCGGGTCCGTGGTTGCACCACCCGGGCACGGAAACAATTGCTGGGGTGGCTAGCCGAAGCCAGTCGCAGGCGAAACGGCCCACGTAAGTCCGGCCTCGCGGTCACACGCGGAGGCGGACGATCACGGTGCGGCTTAGAAGTAAGTCCTGCCTCGTCCTCGTCATCAGACATGACGCAGGAAGGGAGAAGGGTAGTAGTGGCGGAGAAGCTGCGAACCCCTCAGCAGGCGGTTGTGGGGTCGAAGACCAGGTCGGCCGGACGGGCTCCATCCCATCCCCGACCGGTATCTGGAGGTATCCATGGACGTGGTCGTCACCGGCCGACACTGTGAGCTCTCTGACCGCTTCCGCAGTCATGTCACCGAGAAGCTCTCCCGGCTCGAGAAGCACGACCATCGGATCATCCGCGTCCAGGTGGAGGTCGAGAACGAGCGCAACCCACGTCAGGCCGACCGCGCCGTCCGCCTCGAGCTGACCGCCTTCTCCAAGGGTCCGGTCATCCGGGCCGAGGCGGCCGCCGAGGACAAGATGGGCGCCCTCGACCTGGCCATCGACAAGATGGCGGCCCAGATGCGCCGGGCCGCCGACCGGCGCCGGGAGCACAAGAACAAGCACGACCGGGTCGCCGACCTGCTGCAGGAGGCGGCCCTCCAGGACGGTGCCGGGGCGGCTGGCGGCGAGTCCGGCGACATCGAGCGACAGGTCGGACCCATCACGGTCACCGGTGAGGGTCCGCTCGTGGTCCGCGAGAAGACGCACGCCGCGTCCGCGATGACCCTCGACCAGGCGCTCTACGAGATGGAGCTGGTCGGCCACGACTTCTACCTGTACGTCGACAAGGACACCGACCGGCCGTGCGTGGTGTACCGGCGTCGGGGCTACGACTACGGGGTCATCTCGCTGGACCTGAAGGAGTAGCGACCTCACCCAGGGGGTGCCCGCACCGATACCGCCCGTTCGGGCTATGCACCCCTAGTGCTCCAGGTTGGCCATCCGCGCCCTGACATGGCACAAGCGTGTCATGATGCCGTGGTGTCCGTGAACGACGAGTCGGCAACCCCCGAGCCGACACGAGTACTGGTCGTCGACGACCAGGAGCTGTTCCGACGAGGTCTCACCATGTTGCTCGCGGCCGAGGACGGCATCGAAGTGGTCGGCGAGGCCGGTGACGGCATCGAGGGCGTGGCCCTCGCGGCCAGCACGGCGCCCGACGTGGTGCTGCTCGACGTCCGCATGCCCAAGCGCTCCGGCATCGAGGCCTGCCAGGAGATCAAGGAGGCCGTCCCGGCCGCCAAGATCATCATGCTCACCTCCTCCGACGAGGAGGCCGACCTCTACGAGGCCGTCAAGAGCGGCGCCTCCGGCTACCTGCTCAAGGACTCTTCCATCGACGAGGTCTCCCAGGCGATCCGCGTGGTGGCCGACGGCCAGTCGCTGATCAGCCCGTCGATGGCCGTCAAGCTCATCGACGAGTTCAAGCAGATGTCGCGGCCCGACCGCTCCGCCGTCCCCGGCCTGCGCCTCACCGAGCGCGAGCTCGAGGTGCTGCGCCTGGTCGCCAAGGGCATGAACAACCGCGAGATCGCCAAGCAGCTGTTCATCAGCGAGAACACCGTCAAGAACCACGTGCGCAACCTCCTCGAGAAGCTCCAGCTCCACTCGCGCATGGAGGCCGTCATGTACGCCGTCCGCGAAAAGCTGCTCGACCTGCCCTAACCGCGAGTCGGCACATCTGGAGCCCAAATCCACGCCGAGTCGGCGTATCTGCAGGTCTCAGGAGCGTCGAGTCGGCGCAACTGCAGATCGGCGATCGGCAGACGCGCCGACTCGAACCGCTTTCGGCCTGCAGATACGCCGACTCGGCGGCCATACGACCTGCAGATGCGCCGACTCGCGGTGTCGGTGGGGATCGTTAGTGTCTCGCCCGTGGTGACCACCATCAGCACGGCGCAGGCCCGGCGAATCGCGCTGGCCGCGCAGGGGTTCCTGGACAAGCCCCACGACCAGCCGACCATGCGGACGCTGGCGCGCACCGTCGAGCGCACCGGCGTGCTGCAGGTCGACTCGGTCAACGTGCTGCAGCGGGCGCATTTCATGCCGCTGTACTCCCGCATGGGGGCCTACGACGTCGACCTGCTGGCGCGCGCCAGTGCGGGGAAGCCGCGGCGGCTGGTCGAGTACTGGGCCCACGTGCAGGCGCTGATGCCCGTCGAGCTGTGGCCGGTGATGCGACACCGCATGGACTCCTACCGCACCCAGCGGCACAAGTGGTGGGGGAGCGAGGTCAGCGAGGACCTGGTCGCCAACCTGATGGCCGAGATCGCCGACCGCGGCGCGTGCACCGCCCGCGACCTCGACGACGGCCTGCCCGGGGACAAGAAGCACTGGGGCTGGAACTGGTCGGCCACCAAGCGCGCGCTCGACTACCTCTACATGACCGGTGAGGTCGCGATCGCCGGGCGCAACAGCCAGTTCGAGGTCAGGTACGACCTCCCCGAACGCGTGCTGCCCGCCGACGTGCTGGCGGCGCCGACGCCGTCCCTCGAGGAGGCCAACCGCGAGCTCGTACGCCGGGCCGCGAGGTCGCACGGCGTGGCCACTGCTCGCTGTCTGGCCGACTACTACCGGATGCGGCTGCAGCCCACCGACGGGAAGCCGTACGTCCTGAGCGCCATCGAGGACCTCGTCGAGGAGGGCGAGCTCGAGCTGGTGCGGATCGAGGGCTGGAACCGGCCGGCGTACCTGCACCGCGATGCCCGA
The DNA here is from genome assembly GCA_963832165.1 of uncultured delta proteobacterium. Classification (GTDB taxonomy): domain Bacteria; phylum Myxococcota_A; class UBA9160; order UBA9160; family SMWR01; genus JAHEJV01. Next base: position 51,716 of record CAWHTE010000002.1, read on the forward strand.
CGCCCGCGCCGCGTCGACGCCCGCGCCATGCTCAGCCCGTTCGACCCGGTGGTCTGGCTGCGCGAACGGACCGAGCGGCTCTTCGACTTCCACTACCGGATCGAGATCTACACCCCGGCGCCGAAGCGGCAGTTCGGCTACTACGTGCTGCCGTTCCTGCTCGGCGAGGAGATCGTCGGCCGGGTCGACCTCAAGGCCGACCGGCAGTCGGGCCGGCTCGTCGTCAAGGCGGCGTACGCCGAACCAGGGGCGCCGACCGAGACGGCCGAGGAGCTTTCGGCCGAGCTGGTCCGGCTGGCCGGGTGGCTGGGCATGGACGAGCTCACGGTCGAGCCACGCGGCGACCTGGCGCCACTGCTCCGTTTCTGAGCAGGAACTCCGGGCGCTGCGCGACCGTTTGACGATGCTGGAGGCCCATCACCCGCTGGGTAGAGTGGCGCCGCTACCCCAGACTTGTTTGGCAACCCAAGGAGTGCTCGCACGTGCCTGCGATTCTCGACCGACTGCTCCGCATCGGCGAAGGCAAGATCCTGCGTCAGCTGGAGGCGATCGCCAAGGCGGTCGACGCCATCGAAGACGACTTCGTCAAGATGAGCGACGCCGAGCTCCAGGGCATGACGGCCGAGTTCAAGGCCCGACTCGAGCGGGGCGAGACGATCGACGACCTGATGCCCGAGGCGTTCGCGACGGTGCGCGAGGCCTCCAAGCGGGTCATCGGCCAGCGGCACTACCACGTCCAGATCATGGGCGGCGCGGCGCTGCACCTCGGCAACATCGCCGAGATGAAGACCGGTGAGGGCAAGACCCTGGTCGCCACCCTGCCGTCGTACCTCAACGCGCTGAACGGCCGCGGCGTGCACGTCGTGACCGTCAACGACTATCTCGCCAAGTACCACGCGGAGTGGATGGGTCGCATCCACCACTTCCTCGGGCTCACGACCGGCGTGATCCTGCCGTCGATGCGCCCCGACGAGCGGCGCGAGGCCTACAACTGCGACATCACCTACGGCACCAACAACGAGCTCGGCTTCGACTACCTCCGCGACAACATGGCGAGCACGATCGAGGACTGCGTCCAGCGAGGCCACCCCTTCGCCATCGTCGACGAGGTCGACTCGATCCTCATCGACGAGGCCAGGACGCCGTTGATCATCAGCGGACCGACCCAGGACGAGGTCCGCTGGTACGCCGAGTTCGCCAAGATCGTCAAGGGCCTGGTCCGCGACACCGACTACGAGGTCGACGAGAAGAAGCGCACCATCTCCGTCCTCGAGCCCGGCATCACCAAGGTCGAGGACCACCTCGGCATCGAGAACCTCTACGAGTCGGTCAACACCCCGCTCATCTCGTTCCTGAACAACTCCATCAAGGCCAAGGAGCTGTTCCGCAACGACAAGGAGTACGTCGTCATCGACGGCGAGGTGCTCATCGTCGACGAGCACACCGGCCGCATGCTCGCCGGTCGCCGCTACAACGACGGCCTGCACCAGGCGATCGAGGCCAAGGAGGGCGTGACGGTCCGCGAGGAGTACCAGACCCTCGCCACGGTCACCCTCCAGAACTACTTCCGCCTCTACGAGAAGCTCTCCGGCATGACCGGCACGGCCATGACCGAGGCCTCCGAGTTCGACAAGATCTACAAGCTCGGCGTGGTGCCGATCCCGACCAACCTGCCCATGATCCGCAACGACCAGGCCGACCTCGTCTACCGCACCGAGGAGGCCAAGTACGACGCGGTCGTGGAGGACATCCGCGAGCGGAACGCCAAAGGCCAGCCGATCCTGGTCGGCACGGTGTCGGTCGAGAAGTCGGAGCACCTCTCCAACAAGCTGAAGAAGCTCGGCGTCCCGCACACCGTGCTGAACGCCAAGATGCACGCCGACGAGGCCAAGGTCGTCGCGCTCGCCGGCCACAAGGGCGCCGTGACCGTCGCGACCAACATGGCCGGCCGCGGTACCGACATCATGCTCGGCGGATCCATCGACTTCCTCGCCGACGACGAGCTGCGCAAGCAGGGGCTCGACCCGCACGAGGACGGGGACGCCTACGAGACCGCGTGGCCCGCCATGGTCGAGCGGATCAAGGCCCAGGTCGCCAACGAGCACGACGAGGTCAAGGCTCTGGGTGGCTTGTACGTCGTCGGCACCGAGCGACACGAGTCGCGCCGCATCGACAACCAGCTGCGTGGCCGGTCCGGCCGTCAGGGTGACCCGGGCGAGTCCCGGTTCTACCTGTCGCTGCAGGACGAGCTGATGCGGCTGTTCAAGTCCGACTGGGTCGACCGGGTGCTCCAGGTGCTCAAGATCCCCGACGACGTGCCCATCGAGAACAAGCGCGTCACCGGAGCGATCGCCAACGCCCAGGGCCAGATCGAGTCGCAGAACTTCGAGTCCCGCAAGAACGTCCTCAAGTACGACGACGTGATGGACCGCCAGCGCCACGTGATCTACGACGAGCGCCGCCGCGTCCTCGAGGGCGCCGACCTGAAGGACCAGATCAGCACCTTCGTCGACGACGTGGTCACCGGGTTCGTCACCGGCGCGACGCAGGGCTTCGCCGAGGAATGGGACCTCGAGGGTCTGTGGACCGAGCTCAAGCAGCTCTGGCCGGTCAGCCTCGACCTGGGCGTGCTCGAGAAGGAGGCCGGCGACCGCGCCAACATCGACCGCGACGAGCTGATCGCGGCCCTCCAGGCCGACGCCCACGCGGCGTACGCCCGCCGCGAGGACGAGGTCGGCGAGGAGGTGATGCGCGAGCTCGAGCGGCGCGTCATCCTGTCGGTGCTCGACCGCAAGTGGCGCGAGCACCTCTACGAGATGGACTACCTCCGCGAGGGCATCTACCTGCGGGCGTACTCGCAGCGCGACCCGCTCGTGGAGTACCAGCGCGAGGGCTTCGACATGTTCGCCGCGGTGATGGACGGCATCAAGGCCGAGTCCGTCGGCTTCCTCTTCAACCTCGATGTCCAGGTCGAGGAGGACGACGACGAAGAGGTCGAGGAGGAGTTCGAGCCGATGCGCGCCGAGGTCCCGAACGCCCCCGCCAGGGTGGTCAGGCCCGGCGAGGCCGACGACGAGGCGCCGGCCTCGGTCTTCGAGAAGCCGACGCAGGTCGGCCGCGAGACCCCGAAGGTCCGGGCCAAGGGCCTCGACCGGCCCAAGCAGCCGCAGAACCTGTCGTACTCCGCTCCGTCCGAGCAGGGCGAGGCCGAGGTGGCCGGCGTGCGCGCGTCCAACGAGGGCGACGAGTTCGCCGACGTCGGCCGCAACCAGCTGTGCCCGTGCGGCTCCGGCAAGAAGTACAAGCGCTGCCACGGCGCGCCCGGCGGCCCCACCGGGCTGACGGCCCGCGTCAGCTAGGTCGTCCGCATCGGGCCGCCGTACTTCTGGTGGGCCTCGGCCACGATCTCGGCGACGACGGACAGGGCGATCTCGCCCGGTGCCTTGCCGCCGAGGTCGTGCCCGGCCGGCACGTGCAGCTTGTCGAGACCTGGCACGCCCTCGGCCCCGAGGTCGGCGAGCAGGCCCTCGGCGCGGCGCCGGCTGGCCATCATCGCGACGTACGACGCGTCCGAGGCGAGCGCCTCGCGCAACGCGCCCGGGGCGTCGGGGGCGTCGTGGTCGCACAGCACCACCGCGTCACCGACACGCAGCCCGACGGACCCGAGACCGGGGCCGCCGTCGTCGTCGGCGATGACGACCACCTCGTGGCCGACCGTCGTGGCGATCGTCTCGATCGCGGCCGAGATCGGGTTGGCGCTCAGCAGGACCACCCGACCCCGCTCGGTCTCGTCGTCCCGCCAGGGCTGCTCGCGATGCACGTGGGTCACCGGGCCAGTCTGTCGGCTCGTCTCACGCGAACTCCAGCGCGGAGCACACCCATCGGTCGCGGTGTCGCTCGAACCGGGCCGCGACCGCGCGCGACCGGCGGCCGTAGCGCACGTGGGCGCTGACCTCCGCGACGTCGGTCGCGACGAAGCAGGTGTGTACGCCCACGACGTGCGGCCGGGTGCCCTGGATGCCGCCCTGCCCCGGCCGGCGGCCGACGGCCTGCGCCACCAGCTGCGCCCGGCGGCCGAGGTCCTGGTAGACCGCGGGCGTCGTCCAGCGCAGCACCTGGGCGACCGGTCGGTCGCCGCCGACGATCTCGACGACGGCCTGCACGATCCGGCCCGAGAACCGCTCGAACTCGCGGCGCGCGGCCCGGCCGATGTCGACCACGTCGCCGGCCGCGTGCCCGGCCAGGTGGGTGGTGTCGGGCGGGTCCTGGCGGGGGTCAGGTCGAGCGCGAGCGTGCCCTGGACGCTGGCGACGCCGGCCGGCCGCAGCGGCGACGGCAGCAGGGTCACGTCGCCCGTCATCGCGCACCCCCGCGGATCTCCTGCAGGCAGGGTCAGCCGCTGGCCGGGCGTCGATGACCCCGGGGTCGGGGCCGATCACGTCGCGGTTGAGGGCGTAGATCGCCGGCCACGATCGCCGGCGGCCCCGAGCCGCCGGGCGGCGATGTCCCAGAGCGTGTCGCCCGGGGCCACGACGACCGAGCGGCCCCGGTCGCGCGTGCGGGCGTCGCGGCGTCGCCGGCGGTGCCGCCGGCGCGTCGACGACGGCGACCCGCTCCGGAGGCGCAGCCCGGCGAGCACGTGCGGCGCCGGTCGGCCCCTGGCCGCCCGCCAGGGCCGGGGCGGCCAGGCCGCCGACGACCGCGACTCCGCAGAGCACGAGGAGCGCGCGTCGCACCGCCGCGGGTACGCCGCGTCGGAGCGCGGGCGTCCGCGCACGGCGTCCGCGGTGACCACCGTCGCCACCACCCAGAGCCAGCAGGTCGTGGCGGCGGCGACCAGGGCGCAGCCCCAGACGAGCACGGCGTCGAAGCCGGCGCCCGGTCCGCGCGACCAGCACCGGGCTGACCGCCGGCGAGCAGCCCGGCCGCGGCCGGGCGGTGACCGCTCCCCACACGACGACGCAGCGGACGCGCGACACCCGCGACCCCGAGATCCATGGCGAACCTTTCGTTTGCTTCTGTTTGCGTTAGTCAAAGCCGTTTTGGCGTCGTTGACAAGGGCTCCTCCACAGGCCGACGACGTGACAGGCTCGACGCGCGTGGGCTGGGACGAGCGCCTCTTCGACCTCCTCGACGACCTCGAGGGGCAGGCCGAGGCGATGTACGCCGCCGAGCGGGACGCCGAGCTGGCCGACCGCAGCCGGGCCGAGTACGCCGGGGTCACGCTGGCCGGCCGGCTGATGGCGTCGGTCGGCCGGGACGTGGCGCTCGACGTCGAGGGCGTCGGGCCCGTGCGCGGGGAGCTGCGCCGGGTCGGCACGGGCTGGTGCCTGGTGCCGCGGCGACGGGGACTGGCTGGTGCCGGTCGACGCGATCGTGGCCGTCGAGGGGCCTCCGACCGCGCCGTGCCCGAGGTCGCCTGGTCATCGGTCGCCCGGCTCGGGCTCGGGTCGGCCCTGCGCCGGCTCGCCGACGAGCGGCACGCCGTGCGTGGTGACCATGCGGTCGGGCGCGCGCCACGAGGTCGTGCTCACCCGGGTCGGCGAAGGACTTCGTCGAGGCCGAGACGACCGGCGAGCCGGCCGCAGGATGCTGCTGTCCCTGGCGTCGGTGGGCGCGGTGCAGAGCCGCGAGCCCTCCTGAGTCGGCCAGCGCGGCGCTGGAGACGCTCAGTCACTAGACGGCGCGTTGACCAGGAGGCCGTGACGTGGAACAGGCCGTAGCCCAGCACGCCCGTCAGGTAGCCCGCCGCGACCGCGGTCAGGGCGTCGTCGCCGTCGCTCTTCAGGCTGGCCCAGGCCAGCACGAGCCCGAGCGTGATGGCGATGACGAAGGCGCCGGCGGTCAGGTAGACCGCCCACCGCCGCGCCCACGATGGCACCAGCGTGAACTGCCACCACCGCGAGATCGCCACTCAGGTCGCGTCCAGGTCGTACGGCGGGGTCTCGTCCGCGCGCAGGGGGCGCTTGGCTTCGACCGCGTCACGGGCTCCTCGGGCTCGTTCATGGCCTCCACGATGTGCTTGCGCACGATGGTGCGCGGGTCGAGGTCGCGCAGCTGGAGGTCGGCGTACTCGGGGCCCAGCTCGCTGCGCAGCTCGTCGCGCGCGGCGTGCGCGAAGGCGCGCACCTGGCGGGCCATCCGGCCCGCCTGTCGGGCGAGGTCGGGCAGCCGGTCGGGACCGAAGACGAGCACCGCGACGAACGCGATGACCAGCATCTCCTGGAGCCCGACCCCGAACACGGGTCAGAACTTACTGGTCGGGGTGAGCCCGAGCTGGAGACCGGCCAAACCGCGTCCGCGGCCGACGAGACCCGTCGCGACCTCGCGCAGCGCCACGGCCGCGGGGTTGGTGGGGTCGGAGTCGACGATCGGCTTGCCGGAGTCGCCGCCCTCGCGCAGCGACGGCTCGAGCGGGATCCGCGCCAGCACGGGGACGTCGTACCCGAAGCGCTCCGAGAGGGTGGCGGCCACGCGGTCGCCGCCGCCGGAGCCGAAGATGTCGAGCTGGTGCGACGGCCCGCAGTGCGGGCAGGTCAGCGAGCTCATGTTCTCGATCACGCCCACCACGCGCTGGTGCATCATCGAGGCCATCGTGCCGGCGCGCTCGGCCACCTCGGCCGCAGCCTCCTGCGGGGTGGTCACCACGATGACCTCGGCGCCCGGCAGGTGCTGGCCCAGGGAGATGGCGACGTCGCCGGTGCCGGGCGGGAGGTCGAGCAGCAGGACGTCGAGGTCGCCCCAGTAGACGTCGGAGAGCATCTGCACGAGCGCGCGGTCGAGCATCGGACCGCGCCAGGCGACCACCTGGTCGCGGCGGGGCTTGAGCATGCCGATGGAGATGACGCTGACGCCCGAGGACGTCGGCACCGGCATGATCAGGTCGCCGACCTGGGTCGGCCGGGAGTCGGCGACGCCGAGCATGGCCGGCACCGAGTGGCCGTAGATGTCGGCGTCCACGATGCCCACCGTGCGACCCTCCGCGGCCATCGCCAGCGCCAGGTTGACGGTGACCGACGACTTGCCGACCCCGCCCTTGCCGCTCGCGATCGCGAAGACCTTGGTCAGCGAACCCGGCTGCGCGAAGGGGATCTCGCGCTGGGCCTGCCCGCCGCGCAGCGTCTCCTGGAGCCCGGCGCGCTGCTCGGCCGACATCACCCCGAGCGTCAGGTCGACGTCGGTGACGCCCGGGACGGCGCGCAGCGGCGGCGTTCACGTCGCGGGTGATGGTGTCCTTCAGCGGGCACCCGGAGACGGTCAGCAGGACGGTGAGCCGGACCAGGCCGCCGTCGATCTCGACGGTGTCGACCATGCCCAGCTCGGTGATCGGGCGCTTGATCTCGGGGTCGTGCACGCGGGCGAGCGCGGCGTCGATCGCCTCCCTCGCGGGGGCGTGCGGAGAAGTGCTCATGGTGCGGCGAGTCTAGGCGGTGCACCCTGGCGACCCGACGGGGCACCGGGGGAGCGCTGGGCTTCATTCTCGCCAAGATAAGGTATTATCTTCATATGGTGCAGAAGAAGAAGATGACTTCAGTTGCGGGCGAGCCGGTCGCCACCGTCGTCGGCGACGTGGTCGGGTCTCGAGAGTACGCCGACCGCCCCGACCTCCACCTCCGGCTGGCGGGCCGGCTCGCCGAGCTCAACGACCTGCTGCGGGCCGAGGAGCACGCCGGCGGGGCGGCGATCGTCGTCTCGCCGTTCCGGGTCACGCTGGGCGACGAGTACCAGGGGACCTTCGCCACGCTCGGTGCCGCACTGCGCGCCACCCGCTGGCTGCGGCTGGCCCTGCTGCCCGAGGTCGACGTGCGGCAAGGAGTGGGCTGGGGTCCGGTGCAGCTGCTCGAGGACGAGCCGCGCGTCGAGGACGGGCCCGGCTGGTGGGCGGCCCGCGCGGCCGTGGAGGAGGTCGAGCAACCTCCTTGCGGGCAGGGCACCGTCGCCGGCGGACGGCGTACGTGCGCGTCGACGGCTGTGACGGACCCGACCCGGCGGCCGTGAACGCCGCCCTGATGCTGCGCGACGAGATGCTCGGTGGCCTGTCCGAGCGGTCGTTGGGGGTGCTGCGTGGTCTGCTGTCCGGGAGGACCCAGCGCGAGATCGCGGAGAAGCTGGACGTGTCCGGCTCGGCCGTCTCGCAACGGGTCCGCCACGACGGCCTCGCCGCGCTGGTCGCGAGCGAACGACTCCTAGGAGAGATCCACTGAGCTGGTTGGCACTGTTGCTCATCGGCGTCGGGTGCACGGACCTGGCCCACTCGGTGCGGCACACCCGGTTCCTGCCCGGCAGCTGTGGAGCCGCGGCCGTCGTGGTGGTCGGGCTGCTGGCCGGGCTCACCGGCTGGCCCGACCTGGTGGCGGTACTGCTGGTGGCGGCGTTCGCGTTCGGCTGGGAGCTGGTGGTCAGCCGCGGGTTCGCCGCGCGCCAGGCCTGGCTGCCGCTGACCCTGCTCACGCTGGCGATCGCCGGCGCGGCACTCCTGTCGGGACAGGCGGGCTCGGTCGACGGCGCCCTCGGCCGGTGGGTGGCGCAGGTCCCGCTGCCGGTGCTGTCGGACCTCGACGGCGACGGGCTGCTGCTGCTGGCGGGCGCCGTGGTGGTCCAGCTCTCGACGGGCAACGTCCTGGTCCGCCTGGTGCTGGCCGCCACCGGAACCATCACGACCAACCCCCACGGCGCTTCCCGGGGCCCCGAGCGACGGCTCAAGGGCGGCCGGCTGCTGGGTCCTCTCGAGCGGCTGTTCATCCTCGGGCTCGGTCTCGCCGGCAACCTGACCGCCGCCGCGATCGTGGTCGCCGCCAAGGGACTGCTCCGCTGGCCGGAGCTGTCCTCACCCTCTGAGCAGGACCGGGTGCATCGCCTGACCGAGTACTTCCTGGTCGGCTCGTTCGTCAGCTGGCTGGTGGCCCTGGCGGGTCTGGTACTGCTGGGCTGAGGTCTGCGCCGACACCGGGGCCGGCCTCGGCGCGCTCCTCGAGCTCGTTCAGCAGGCTGCGCAGCTCCGAGCGCAGGAAGTCGCGGGTCGCGACCTCGCCGACCGACATCCGCAGCGAGGCGACCTCGCGGGCGAGGAACTCCATGTCGGCGTGGGCGCGCGAGTCGGCCTGCCGGTCCTGCTCGGCGATCACCCGGTCGCGCGCCTCCTGCCGGTTCTGCGCCAGCAGGATCAGCGGGGCGGCGTACGACGCCTGCAGGCTGAGCATCAGGGTCAGGAAGATGAACGGGTACTCGTCGAACTGCATCGGCGATTCGTCCGGCCACGAGAAGTTCCAGACGACCCAGAAGACGACAAAGATCGTCATGTAGATCAGGAACCGCGCCGTCCCCAAGAAGCGCGCGAACTGCTCGGCGAACGTGCCTAAGGTGTCCGGGTCGTAGGCGGGCCGCCGCACGAGCTTGCGCCGGGTCTCGCGTGGCGTGTCGAGGCGGGCCCGACGTGAGGTGGTCTCAGACACGTGCGCACCGCCCGGTCGCGCCAGTTCTCCGGGAGCATGTGGTCGAGCAGGTCGTCGACGGTGACGGCGCCGAGCAGGTGGCCGTCCTCGTCCACGACGGGAGCGGCGACCAGGTTGTACGTCGCGAGGTGGGCGGCGACCTCGTCGATGGTGGCGGCGGAGCGCAGGTTCTCCATCGAGTCGTCGAGGGCGCCGGCCACCAGGGTCGACGGGGGCTCGCGCAGCAGCCGCTGGATGTGGGCGACGCCGAGGAACCGGCCGGTCGGCGTCTCGAGCGGCGGCCGGCACACGTAGACCAGCGCGGCCAGTGCCGGGGTGAGGTCGGGGTTGCGGACGTGGGCCAGCGCGTCGGCGATGGTGGCGTCGGGACCGAGGATCACCGGCTCGGACGTCATCATCGCGCCGGCGGTGTTCTCGACGTACGACATCAGTCGCTTGACGTCCTCCGCCTCGTCGGGCTCCATCAGCTGGAGCAGGATCTCGGCGGTCTCGGGCGGCAGCTCCGCGATCAGGTCGGCCGCGTCGTCGGGGTCCATCTCCTCGAGCACGTCGGCGGCCCGCTCGCTCTCGAGCTGGCCCATGATCTCGACCTGGTCCTCCTCGGGCAGCTCCTCGAGGACGTCGGCGAGCCGCTCGTCGGTGAGGGCCGCGACCACGGCGGTACGCCGTTCGAACGGGAGGTCATGGATGACGCTCGCCGCGTCGGCCGGGCGGAGCTCGTTGAGCGCGTGGATCAGCTGGGTGGCGCCCTGGGTGGGCTCGCGCTTCGTGAGTCCCTGGACCTCGCCCCACTCGACCACGTGGGTCTGGCCGCGCCGGCGCAGCGCCTTGGCCGGCTCCTGAATGGCCACCCGGCAGAGCACCCAGTCGCGGTTGCGGGCCTGCTCCATCGCCACGTCGTAGACCGTGCCCGTCACCCCGGTCGCCGTCACCGTGACCACGCGGTCGAAGAGCTGGCCGACGACCAGCGTCTCGGTGGGCCGTTGCTCGAAGCGCCGCATGTTCAGCAGCCCGGTCGTGTAGACCTGTCCGCTGTCGATGTTCGTGACCCGCGTCATCGGCACGAAGATCCGCCGGCGACCGAACACCTCGGCGACCATCCCGAGGACGCGGGGCTGGCTGACCTCGGACCGCAGCGCGACCACGAGGTCGCGCACCTTGCCGACCTGGTCGCCCTGGGGGTCGAAGATCGGCAGTCCGACGAGCCGCGCGGCGTACACGCGGGACGGGCTGGTGCTCACGTCTGCGAACGCTACTCGGGCCGGGTGCCAGGATGGGTGCATGACGCGGCCCCACCGACGAGTGGTGCTGCACGTCGGTTTGCCCAAGACCGGGACGACGTACCTGCAGGCCGTGCTCGCCCACCACCGCGACGCGCTGCGCGAGGCGGGCGTCCTGTACCCCTTCATGAAGCCGCAGGCGATGTTCCTCGGCGCGGTGGAGGTGCGCGGCAGCCGCGACAAGTTCGGGCTCAGCGAGGCGGACGTCGCCGGCACCTGGCAGGCGCTGTGCGACCGGGTCCGGGCGCACGAGGGCCCGAGCGTCATCAGTCACGAGATCCTGGGCGGCGCCGAGCCGGCGGAGATCGCGGCCGCGCTCGCGCCGCTCGCCGGACTCGACGTCGACGTCGTGATCACGGCGCGCGACCTCGGCCGGCAGGCCACGGCGCACTGGCAGGAGGAGGTCAAGCTCGGCGACACGCGCTCGTTCGCCGAGATGGAGCGCGACCAGTTCCGGGCCGACGTGCCCGGCGGCCACCGGCCGCACTTCTGGCACGCGCAGGACTACGCGGCGGCCTTGCGCCGGTGGTCGTCGGCGGTTCAGGCCGATCGGGTGCACCTCGTCGCCGGCCCGCCGCCCGGGGCCGCGTCCGACGAGCTCTGGCGGCGCTTCGCCGACGCGTGCGGGATCGCCGAACAGGTCGAGGGCGTCGTGGACGCCGACGCCGTCAGTCCGGCCAACCTCTCCCTGACGACCGAGGCGATCGCGCTGCTGCGCAGCCTCAACGCGGAGCTGGACGGACGGATCACGCCTCGCGAGCACGCGCGTCTCGTCAAGCGTGAGCTGGGGGAGGGGCGACTGGCCGGCCTCCCCGGTACGCCGCCCCGGACGCCCGCCTCCCTGGCCGACGTCCTGCTGCCGGCGGCCGCCGCCTGGCGGCACCAGATCGAGGATGGCGGACATCCCGTCCACGGCTCCCTCGACGACCTCGCGCCCGTGCTGGCCGGGCCCGGCGACCCGCATCCGGACGCCGTACCGCCCGGCGTCCCCGATCCCGATGAGGTGGCGGAGCTGGCCCGCGAGGTCCTCCGGCGAGCGGCCGCGTGGCGCGTAGACTCAGGTCATGAAGGCACGGGGAACTCTGGCGGCGCTGCTTCTCCCGCTCGCCCTGTCACTGGTCGCCTGCGGCGGCGACTCGGACTCGACCGCGACTGATCCCGAGGCCTCGGACTCCTCGACCGCGACCGACACTCCCAGCTCCGCGGAGCCCACCGAGTCGGCGGAGCCCACCGAGAGCACGCCGCCGACCCCCGACTGGCCCGCGTGCGGCGACGTCTGGGTGGCCGACGCCACGGTGCCGCTCGGCTACAAGGGCTGCCTCGAGGGCGACACGGCCGTGAAGGCCGACAACCTGTCGTGCTCGTCGGGCCAGCGCATCATCCGTTACGACGACCGCTTCTACGGTGTGGCCGGCGGCAAGATCTACGAGACCTCCGCGCCGCTCGAGAAGGACAAGCAGTACCTCAAGATGATCCGCACCTGCCGCGGCTGATCCGTGGGCGTGATTTGTCGGGCTTGACGCCTGGCCAGTTATAGTGCCGCTTCGGCGTCACGCCGCCCTCCCTGGGGGTTGAGGCTCGCCGTGACCGTGCTCAACGGGGCCCGTTGACGTCCAAGTTCTTCAAAGGAGTAGCACGTGCGTCCAGCACGGTTCTTCATCGCGCTCGCGCTCGCCGCGAGCCTCCTCGCGATCGGTGCGCCGGTCAGCGCCGACGATCCCGTCCGCCCGAGCGACCCGGCGGCGACCGAGCCGTCCGAGACCGGGCCGGCGAAGTCGAGCGTGGACCACAGCCCTCTGCTCCGCAGCTCGGCCCTGCAGAAGCCGCGCCGGTATGCGCCCAAGCCGGGCGTGGTGTTCAACAGCGCCCTCGGCCCGCGAGCGGACCGCAACCGGATCTTCGGCAAGATCATCGCGGCCATCAACCACGCGCCCCAGCGGTCCCGCATCCGGGTGATGTCGTGGAACATCATGTCCCGCACCGCGGTCGACGCCCTCCTGCGTGCCCAGGCGCGCGGCGTCAAGATCCGCGTGCTGATGGACAACACCAACCTCGTCGACATCCCGAACCCCGGGTTCAAGCGGCTGAAGGCCGGGTTCAAGCGCGCGAACCAGGACATCAAGATGAAGCGCCGCAGCTACGCCAAGACGTGCATCTCCTCCTGCCGCGGCGTGCGCGGTGCGGCGCACTCGAAGCTCTACCTGTTCTCGAAGACGGGCAAGGCCAAGAACGTCGTGATGTCCGGTTCCGCCAACCTGACGGTGGCCGGCGCCATCAACCAGTGGAACGACATGTACACGTGGATCGACAACCGCAAGCTGTTCAACTTCGCGGCCCGCGTCTACAAGGAGATGTGGCAGGACACCCCGGTCGCGCAGCAGTTCGTGCAGTACAGCACCGGCAAGGACCTCCTCGGGTTCACGCCCCTGGTCGGTCCCGGCGGTCGCACCGCCGACCCGGTCCAGGACCTGCTCAACCGGGTGACCTGCACGGGCGCCGTGAAGGCGGGCAAGAAGGGCCGCACCATCGTGCGCGCCGCCCCCGACGTGATGCGCAACGACCGCGGCATGGCGATCGCGCAGCGCCTGCGCGACCTGTGGATCCAGGGCTGCGACGTGCGCATCGCCTACACCGTCATGGGCGTCGACATCTTCCGGTTCCTCGGCCAGGGCACTGCCCGGGGCGCGGTGCCCAAGAAGCACCTCGTCCAGGACTTCGACGGCGATGGTGAGTTCGACAACTACTTCCACCTGAAAGCGCTGACGATCAACGGCGTCTTCGACGGCAACCCGACGAGCTTCGTGACCCTCAACGGCTCGTCGAACTGGTCGGGCTACGCCGCGGTCTCCGACGAGAACTTCGGGATCCTGGTGCGCCGCTCGCCGACGCTGAAGTACCAGCGGTTCATCGACTTCTGGTACGAGAACTTCCCGAAGAGCGTGCCGCTGGATGAGGGCATCGACCTCAGCAAGGTCGACCGCTACGCGAACATCGACCTTGACTGACTGAGGGCGTGTCTCGCGTGCCCGCCACCCGGGCGGTTGTCCGCCGCGTCGACGACGACGGGATCGCGTTGTGGGGCTTCGGTGACCGGGCGATCGACGTCCTGTTCGACCAGCGGCGGGTTTGGTCGTTCTGGCTGGAGCGTGACACCCGGACGACCGTGCCCGGAGTCCGTTCGATCGAGTGGCCGTCGGCGCTGCGCAAGTTCCTCGACGGCCGCACCCGGCTGTCGGTCACCGAGCACGTCAGCGGGCGGGTGCTGTTCGATCACGACCTCGCGTTCGGCACGGCCGACGCGCGGATCGAGATCATCGGCAGGTCGGGGGCGCCGATCAGCCTCGACAAGTCGGGCCGGATCAGCCCGACGTTCGACACCCGCACGCGGGCCGACGTGGCGCCGCTGCTCGCCGCCATCTCGACCGTCCTGGACGCGATCCGGTCCGCGGGCATCGAGGCGTTCCTCGCCTACGGCACCCTGCTCGGCGCGATCCGTGAGCAGAAGTTCCTCGGCCACGACTCCGATGCCGACCTCGCCTACGTCAGCGAGTCGGGTCACCCGGCCGACGTGGTGCGCGAGAACTTCCGGCTCCAGCGCGCCGTCGAGGAGCGCGGATTCCACACCTACCGCTACAGCGGTGCCGCCTTCCGGATCGACGTCGAGGAGGGCGACGGCGTCGTCCGCGGCCTCGACGTGTTCGCCGGCTTCATCGACGAGTCGGCTGGTGGCGGCCGGCTGTACCTGATGGGCGAGGTCGGCGTCGACTTCCGGCGCGACTGGGTGTACCCCGTCACGAGCTGCACCCTGGAGGGCCAGCCGTTCCCGGCCCCGGCCGTGCCGGAGAGGATGCTCGAGGCGATGTACGGCCCTTCCTGGGCGGTCCCCGACCCCGCTTTCCAGTTCACCACCAGCGACCGCACGGTCCGTCAGCTCTCGGGCTGGTTCCGCGGTACGTCGACCAACCGGGCGGCCTGGGAGCGGGCGTACAGCGGTGCCCGCGGGAGGCTCCCCACCGGCAAGCCGTCCCCGCTGGCCCGCAAGGCCGCGGCTCTCCTGTCGTCCGGTGGCACCGTGATCGACGTCGGCGCCGGACGCGGCGTCGACAGCCTGTGGCTGGCGCGTCAGGGGCTGTCCGTGCGGGCCTACGACTACGTCCCGAGCGCCGCGCAGGCGGTCCAGCAGGCCGCGACGGAGGAAGACCTCGACCTCGACGTACGGATGCTCAACCTCAACGAGTGGCGCACGGTGCTGGGCGAGGGCGCCCGGATGTCCCGCGTCGAGGGGCCGCGGGTGATGATCGCCCGCCACACGGCCGACGCGACCAACCGCTTCGGTCGCGCCGCGCTGGCGCGGTTCGCGTCGATGTCCCTGCGCGGCGGCGGCCGGCTCTACCTCGACGCGTGGACCGGCGCCGGGCGCACGCCCGACCGGCTCAAGGCGGTGCCGATCGACGAGGTCGCTCGCGACCTGACCGAGCAGGGTGCCACAATCCTGGTGACCAGAGAGCGACCGGCCCGTGCGGGCTCGCATCGCTCGAGCCGAGGACGATTGGTGGCCCAATGGGACTGAAGGACGTCGCGGGCCGACTCCGGCCCAGGCTGGGACAGAGCGACGACCTCGCGCGGCGCGTCGAAGCCCTCGAGGCCGACGTGCTCGAGCTGCGTCGGCACAACGTGCGGCTGGCTGAGATCGCCGACGTCGTCCAAGAGCTGCTGGTCCCGCTGGCCTCGCGCGACCAGGCCCGCATCGACGAGGCGATCGAGAAGTTCTCCCGAAGCCTATGAGTACTGGGCCTGTGAGCGTCTAGTGGCGCGCCGGGTCTTCATCCACCTCGGCCTGCCGAAGACGGCGACCTCCTACCTGCAGACGATCCTGTGGGGCTCGCGCGAGCGGATGCGGGCCGACGGCGTGCTGTTGCCGGGTGACGAGCGGCGCGACCACCTGTGGGCCTCGCGAGTCGTGCGCGAGGACCCCAACCTGGACAAGCACCCCGAGCGGCACCGCACCTCGTGGACGCGGCTGCGTACGGCGCTGGCGGCCTGGGACGGCGACGGGCTGGTCAGCCACGAGTTCTTCGCCGCGGCCTCGCCGCGTCAGGCCGCCGGCATGATCGCCGACCTGGCGCCCGCCGAGGTGCACCTGGTCGCCACCGCGCGCGAGCCGCTCGGGCTGTTCGCCGCGAGCTGGCAGGAGAGCCTGAAGAACCGCAACACCACGCCGCTCCCGGAGTACGCGCGGACCGTCTCCAAGAGCCCCAGCGCCATCTGGAACTGGCGCACCCTCGACCTTCGCCTGGTGCTGCGTCGCTGGGCCCGCGAGGTCCCGCCCGAGCACGTGCACGTGCTGCCACTACACCGCGGCGGCCCGCGCGAGGCCATCTGGCAGACCTTCGCCGGGCTGGTCGGCCTGGACGCGGCGGCGTACGACACCGACCTGTCGTTCCCCAACGAGTCGATGGGCGTGGTCGAGGCCGAGACCCTGCGTCGCGTCAACGAGCACCTGGCGGGGTTCGAGCGGGCCTTCGACCGCGGCGTCTACATCCGCACGTACCTCGCCGACGAACGGCTGGTGCCGCGGGGCGGGGAGCGCTACTGGCCCGAGCCCGAGCAGGTCGAGGAGTGCCGGCGGCGCGGACGTGACGCGGTGGCGTTCGTGCGCGAACGCGGGTTCGACGTGCGGGGGGACCTCGACGACCTGCTCGTGCCCGATGAGCTCGAGCCGCGGCGCTCGGTGACGTCGGTGACCGACGCCGAGGTCGCTGACGTCGCAGTCCAGCTGGTCGCGCGGATGCTGGAGGACGTGCGCGAGCTGCGGCAGAGCAACTAGCGATCGATGGTCGAGGCACGCGCTGGCGCTCCTCGCACGTCATCCAGCGATGTGGTCAGGGCATCGGGCCGACGGTGGCCGTCGCGGCCACGAAGTGGTGGTCGCTGACCCGACCCAGGGTGCTGCGGTCCTCGACGTAGCCGCTGAAGCTGACGTTGCCCCAGCCCAGCACCCAGTCGACTGCCAGCGCGCCGGCCGGGTGACAGCCGCCGGAGATGCTGCCGCCGATCGCGGCGACCATGCCGGTGCTGGGGGCGACCCGGCAGAAGAACTCGGCACGGTCGTTCATGTCGCCGGTCAGGAAGATCGGGATGCCCTCGGCCTTCAGGCGGTTGATCGTGGTCACGGCGATGTAGTGCCCAGCGCGGCGGGTGACGGCGTACCCGCCCTCGCCGGCAGACGCGTGCATGTTGAGCACGTAGAACTCGCGGCCGGTGGCCTGGTCGCGCAGGCGGAGGATCGTCTGCGGCCGGTTGGCGTGCATGAAGTGGATCGTGAAGTAGCTGCCGGACACGAACTCGAACTTCGAGTCGTCGTAGAGGATCGAGTTGTCGGTCTCGCGGGAGCCGAACGCGTAGCCGGGGTAGGCGGCGTAGCCGGTCATCGCCGTGATGCCGTTGAGCTGGTCGGCCTGGAGCTCCTGGGTCCCGAGGATGTCGACGCCGAAGGACCGAATGCGGGCGACGGCGCCGACGTTGCGCGCGCCGGCGGCGGGGTACCTCGCGTGGTCACCGCCCGGCGCGGAGTGCTGGCTGCCGAGGACGTTGAAGGAGCCGATCTGGAAGGTCATCGTCTGGCGCGCGGCCTCGCGCTCGGCGGCCCGGCGGAGGGCGGCGTCGATCTGGGCCTGGGTCTTGTGGGCGATGAGCCGACCCGGGACGACCTTCGCCGGCTTCGGCTCGGCTGCCTTCGCCGTGCCCCGGTGGACTCGCCGCGGGAGGCTGACGCTCCGCGAGACGATGGCTGCCTGGCCGCGCAGCGACGCGCTGCTTCTTCGCGACGGGCTCCAGCAGCGGCTGTTGGGCGAGGCTGAGCGACGCATCGGTCGGTCGCCTGGGCGTCGCGGTGCGCTGAGCCCGACGGTCACCACGACAGCCGTGGTGACGCACACGAGGAGGACCGTGATCAGGGGGACGACGTCCTCAACGGGCTTCCACCACGGCGGCGTCGGTGTTCCGTGTGCCGCCCGGACATGGCGGGAGTCTATCGGCGCCGCGCCGCGGCGACGATTCAACGCTGAGATTGGCCTCCCTTTACCCTGAGTCGTGCCGACCATGCCCCGGACGCGCCTTCCGCGCCCGACCGGCACCCCCAGGGCGCCACTTCCGGCCCGACATCCAGGGTCTCCGTGCGCTCGCGGTCCTGCTGGTCATCGTGGCCCACTCGGGCTTCGGCACGGTCTCGGGTGGCTTCATCGGCGTCGACGTCTTCTTCGTCATCTCCGGCTTCCTGATCACCTCGCTGCTCATGCGCGAGGCCGCTACGACCGGCCGGATCTCGCTGCTGGGCTTCTACGCCCGCCGCGCGCGGCGCATCCTGCCGGCCGCGGCCGTGGTGGCCGTGGCGACCGTCGTCGGCGCCATCCTCTTCCTCCCGCTGGTCCGGGCCGTCGAGGTCATCAAGGACTCCATCTGGGCGGCCGCGTTCGGCGGCCAACATCCGCTTCGCGTCGGTCGGCACCGACTACTTCGCCCAGGGCGAGCCGGCCTCGCCGCTGCAGCACTACTGGTCGCTGTCGGTGGAGGAGCAGTTCTACCTGGTCTGGCCGCTGCTCCTGGTCGGCTGGATCGCCTGGGCCGCGCGCCGCAAGGGCGGCCTGGGCAGCCTGACCGCGCCGCTCCTGCTCGTCGGCGTGCTGAGCCTGATCTCGTTCGGCGTGGTCGCTGTAGGCGACATACGAGTCCCCGACCACGGCGTACTTCTCCACGCTGACCCGCGCGTGGGAGCTCGGCGTCGGCAGCGCCCTCGGCATCTGTGATGTCGCGCGGTGCGGGCGCGAAGGTGCGCGCGCCGCGCTGGCTCGTCGAGGCGCTGGGCGCCGCCGGCCTGCTGGCGATCCTGCTCGCCTGCGTCGGCTACAGCCCGTCGACACCGTTCCCGGGGTACCAGGCGTTGCTGCCCGGTGCTCGGCACGGCCGCGCTCCTGTACGTCGGCGGGGCCCCACCTGTCGATCAGCGGGTGGGTGCCGTCTCGCGGCTGCTGTCGGTGCCGCCGGCGCGCGTGGTCGGCGACTGGTCCTACTCGCTGTACCTGTGGCACTGGCCGATCCTGCGGATCGCCGAGGACAACCTCGGCGTGGGCCGGCTCCCGCTCGGCCGGCTGGTGCTGGCGCTGGTGCTGATCTTCGGGCTCAGCGCGCTGACCTACCGCTACGTCGAGGAGCCGTTCCGCCGCGGCCGGCTGTGGGCGCGGCCGCGGATCGGCGTGGCGCTCTACCCGCTCAGCCTGGCGATGGTGCTGGTCGTCGCCGTCGGCGGGCGGGCCTGGATCGACCGCGAGCTCGGCATCTCCGGTGACAACCCCGCCATCACCACCGCCGACTTCCAGGGCGAGAAGCTCAGCAAGGACCCCCACGTCGCGCTGGTGCAGGCCTCGACGCTCGCGGCGGAGGAGGGCCAGCCGGTCCCGAGCGACCTCGTCGCCCGGGCTGCTCGGGCTGCGCAAGGACACCGCCCCGCTCGGCGACTGCGACTACCGCACGGCACCCGCCAGCTGTGCCCGAACGGCGACGTCGACTCCGACCGGGTGATGGTGCTGGTCGGCGACTCCCACGCGCGGGCCTGGTCGCCGGCGTTCACCGAGCTCGGTCGAGCAGCACGGCTTCCGCACCTACTACTTCGTCTTCAGCGGCTGCTCGGCCACCCGGGCGGTCCAGGCCGAGCCGCAGAACCTGCGCCCGTGGACGGAGTGCGAGGACTTCAAGGACTGGGTGGTCGACACCGTCGCCGACCTGCGAGCCGGACGTCGTGGTCGTCGCGACCAGTGCGGTGTCGCCGATCGTCGGGCCCGACGGGGACCCGGTGGGCGTCCTCAACGAGCGCGAGGAGTTCCGGTCCTGGTGCGCGACGGCTTCGCCGAGGAGCTCGCGCAGCTCAAGCCGCTGACCGACCAGCTGTTCGTGCTCGGCAACACCCCCAAGCTGCCTCGCGAGCCCGGCGTGTGCATGTCGCAGGGCGGCGACGTGACCCTGCAGGACTGCCTGTTCAAGCGCGGCCCGGTGATGCACTCGATCCAGATGGACTTCAAGGCCGCCGCCCGCGACCAGGGCGTCGCGTTCGTCAACGCCTCGCCGTGGTTCTGCTACCGGCTGATGTGCCCGCCGGTGATCGGCAGCACGATCGCGATGCGCGACTCCGAGCACATGACGCCCGAGTACGCCGTGGAGCTCGCCGAGCCCTTGCCCGCGAGCTCGGCGTGGCACGGGCTGACCGGACCGATCACGGCACGCGGCGTCGTACCGAACGGGTCGCCCCAGGCGGGGGACCACGCACCCCAGGAAATTATCAGGGTTGTAGTTCATCCAGAAGCGTTGCGTGTGACTGGTGTGACTGGTGGGATTAGCGCACTCGGCCCCCGAAATCGCCTGCCAGACAGGAAGATTTCCTCGTGCTCCACCGTGTCTCTTCCCCTCTCCGCCAGGCTCCAGCGCGCCGGCTCGCCGCCGGTCTGCTCCTGCTGACGACGGCCCTGGTGGGCTCGACCGCTCGCCGTGCCGACGCCGGCGTCGGCGCGCGAGGACCTGCGCGTGCGGCGACGGCCGCGCCGCTGCCGCCCGCCGCCCCGGGCGTCATCCGGATCACGCAGGCCAACCTGCTGTCCGGCCAGCCCGCCCTCGACTTCCAGGCCGACGCCGCGACGGTGCTCGCCAACCAGCCCGACTTCATCACCTACAACGAGGTGCCCTGGCGCCACGACATCTTCCTGGCCCCGCCCGGCTACGCGCTGTGGCGCACTCCTGGTGAGTACACCGGCGCCACGCCGGTCGCCTGGCGCACCGACCGGTGGACCGCCATCAACCAGGGCACCACAAGGTCTGCTACAAGGAGGGCAGGCTGCCCGGCCAGAAGGTGGACTGGGGCATCCGCTACGCCAACTGGGTGGTCCTGCAGGGCATCGACGGCCACGTCGTCTCGGTGATCTCCGCCCACCTGCCGCCCGAGACCGAGATCACCATGGGCCTCCAGGAGGACGGGCTCAACAGCATCGGCGCGCTCGCCAACCAGCTCGCGGCCTACGGCCCGGTGCTGATGGCCGGCGACATGAACTTCCACTACGGGCCGCTGCAGTACCCGCGCGACGCTGCTGGCGTCGTACGGCTTCACCTCGACCTACGACGTCCTCGGCAGCCACTTCCCGACCGGCGACCACCGCGGCGCGACGATCGACTACATCTTCCTCAAGGACGCCACCCAGTTCACCGTGCACGCGCCAGTACAACCAGGAGCTCTACTCCGACCACGACGCCATCACCGCCGACCTGAGCTTCACCGACGCGCCGGGCGCGGTGCCGGTCAGCTTCACGCCGGGCACCTTCACCAACGCGCCCGACCGGCGACCCGGGCCGGCCGCCGGTCCGTCCTCGACCTGATGGTCAAGGCGGTCGACAACACGCCGGCCGGCGCGGCCATCCACCTGACGACCGCCAAGCTCGGCGACAAGCCGCTCTACCGCGCGCTGAAGGCCGCCATCGAGCGCAAGGTGCACGTCCAGTTCGTCACCCGGCGCAACCACCCCACCACGCAGGAGCAGCAACCTGATGAGCCTGCTCGGCAACAAGGTCTGGAAGAAGAGCTGGGCCGTCGGCTGCGAGGAGGAGTGCCGCGCGATCGAGTGCCGCGGCAACCTGCCGCAGACCCGCCTGCTGATCAGCCAGTCCGGCGTCACCAGCGCCCTGCGCATCGACGCGGACGTGCCGATGGTGTACTCCCCGGCAAGGCGCTGACGACGGCGCGGGTGTGGACGAGCCAGGCGACGTACGACGGCGCGTTCAAGCGGTTCTTCCGGCTGGTGGGGCGCGGTTGACGGTGTGGCCTGGGTCATAGCCGCTGCTCGTGCCGCGTGGATAGCCTCCGGCCTCATGGCACGCCTCTGCGAGACCGACGGCCTCACCGACGACCAGATCGAGATCCTCAAGGCGGTCCGGCAGTTCGTCGAGAAGGAGATCCTGCCGGTCGCGACCGAGCTCGAGCACGCGGACGAGTACCCGACCGCGATCGTCGAGGGGCTCAAGGAGCTCGGCCTCTTCGGGCTGATGATCCCCGAGGAGTACGGCGGCCTGGGCGAGTCGCTGCTGACCTACGCGCTGGCGGTCGAGGAGATCGCCCGCGGCTGGATGAGCGTCAGCGGCATCATCAACACCCACTTCATCGTCGCCTACATGCTGCTGCAGCACGGCACCGAGGAGCAGAAGCAGAAGTACCTGCCGCGGATGGCGGCCGGCGAGGTGCGCGGCGCGTTCTCGATGTCCGAGCCCGGGTGCGGCTCCGACGTCGCGGCGATCAAGACCAAGGCCGTCGACATGACGGCGGACGACGGGCTACTCGATCACCGGCCAGAAGATGTGGCTGACCAACGGTGGCTCGGCCAACCTGGTCGCCGTCCTGGTCAAGACCGACGAGGGCGCCGACTCGGTCTACAGGAACATGACGACCTTCCTGCGTGGAGAAGGAGGAGGGCTTCGGCGAGACCGCGCAGGGCGTCACCATCCCGGGCAAGATCGAGAAGATGGGCTACAAGGGCGTCGACACCACCGAGATGGTGCTCGAGGGCCACCGGATCTCGGCCGAGCAGATCCTGGGCGGCGAGCCGGGCAAGGGCTTCTACCAGATGATGGACGGCGTCGAGGTGGGCCGCGTCAACGTCGCCGCCCGCGGCTGCGGCGTCGCCAACCGCGCCTTCGAGCTCGGCGTCGACCTACGCCCAGCAGCGCGAGACGTTCGGCAAGAAGATCGCCGAGCACCAGGCGGTGCTGTTCCGGCTGGCCGAGATGGCCACCAAGGTCGAGGCGGCCCACCAGATGATGGTGCGGGCGGCGCGCAAGAAGGACGCCGGCGAGCGCAACGACCTCGAGGCCGGGATGGCGAAGTACCTGGCGTCGGAGTACTGCTCGCAGGTCGTCGAGGACTCCTTCCGCATCCACGGCGGCTACGGCTTCTCCAAGGAGTACGAGATCGAGCGGCTCTACCGCGAGGCGCCGATGCTGCTGATCGGCGAGGGCACGGCCGACATCCAGCGGATGATCATCGGCCGCCGGCTGCTGGAGGACTACAAGATCTGAGCGCGGTCTCGACCTCGGAGATCACCCAGGTGACCTCCTCGTCGGCGACCAGCTTGTCCTTGTCGACGTAGACGCTGTCCGGGTGCAGTCCTGGCCGGCCGGCCACACGACGTCGACCTGCGCGGCCTTCGGGTCGTTGCCCTGGTCGATGATGTCCTGGATGGTCACCCGTGCGTACTCGTCGGCGACCGCGTCTCCGGCCGGCGTGCCCGTCGCCGTCCGTCGCCCACGTCACGCCGCTGACCGTCGCCGCCCGCGACGGTGATCCGGTACTTCTGGTCGATGTTGGCGCAGTAGCACCGCATCTCGAGCGTGTAGGTGTAGTCGGCGTACGGGAAGTCCGGCAGGCTGCCCGGCTCGGGCTGCGACGGTGGGGCCGGTCGGGGTCGGGCTCGGCCGTCGCGGTGGTGGTGGTCGGCGTGGTGTCCGTGGCGCGATCGTCGCCGTCGTCGCCGCCGCAGGCGGCCAGCGAGGCGAGGGACACGGCGAGCGCGAGGGCACCGAGGGCGTGGCGTCGCGAGGTCATGGCCGTTCGACGGTACGGCGTCCCGGCGGTCCGTCGGTTCGGGCCGGCGAATCCGCGTCGACGCGGGCTTGGCGGTCATGACATGGTGGAAGGGCGTCACCCGCACCGCCCACGCACCGAGCCAGGAGGAACGATGCCCGCGTCGCCGACGAGTCAGGTCCAGCGAGTCAGGGGCCAACGAGGACCTCAAGGCGAAGATGCGGGAGGCCCTGGACCGCAAGAAGCAGGGCGGCGCGAAGGGCTCCCGGCGACAACCCGCTGCAAGGAGAAGGCGCACGGCTCCGAGGTCGCCGGCGGCGCGGCGCCCAAGATGCACCGCCGCAAGGCCGGCGGCGGGGGCTCCGTGACGTCTGCGTCGAGGCCTAGCCTCGGGTGAGGTATCCCACGTTCCCAGGCGCGGGCCGTCAACGGCACGATGGGCGCATGCAGTTCGGCCGCAGCTACGAGGAGTTCGAGGTCGGGGCGACGTACCGGCACTGGCCCGGCAAGACGGTCACCGAGTACGACGACCACCTGTTCTGCCTGCTCACGATGAACCACCACCCGCTGCACCTCGACAGCAACTACGCCGAGGAGACCACGCAGTTCGGCAAGAACGTCGTGGTCGGCAACTACGTCTACTCGCTGCTGCTCGGCATGAGCGTCCCCGACGTCTCCGGCAAGGCGATCGCCAACCTCGAGGTCGAGTCGCTGCGGCACGTCGCGCCGACCTTCCACGGGGACACGCTCTACGGCGAGACGCCGGTGCTCGACAAGTGGGAGTCGAAGTCCAAGGACGACCGCGGCGTCGTCCACGTCGAGACGATCGGCTACAACCAGGACGGCACGGTCGTGTGCATCTTCCGCCGCAAGGTGATGGTGCCCAAGCAGAGCTACCTCGACGCCCGCGGCGGCGAGCAGCCGGGCCGCCCGACGCCCGGCGCCGGACAAGAACTGGCCGGGGCCCGCAGGACTCCTAGATGTCGTACGCCGTGCGGACAGCGGCCATGTCGTGGTCGCCGTGGCCCGCGTCGGCCGCACGCTCGTACAGCCCGAGACGGCCAGCAGCAGGTCGTCGCGCAAGCCCGTCTCCTGGGCGGCCGTCACCATCAGGCCGACGTCCTTGATGACGCCGTCGACCGAGAACGCTGTGGGCGTGTAGGTCCCCGCCATCATCGCGGCGCCCTTCACGTGCGCGTAGGGCGTATCGACCGGGCCGCCGCCGATCGCCTCGAGGAACAGCCGCGGGTCGAGACCGAGGGCGCTGGCCAGACCCGTCGCCTGGCCGACGGCCGCACACATGGTGGCTACCCAGGAGTTGCACACGATCTTCAGCGCGCTCGCCTGCCCGAGGTCGTCGCCGACGACCAGCGTCCGCGAGCCGATCGCGTCCACCGCCCAGCCCACCCGTGCCCGCGCGGTGTCCGGGCCCGAGAGCAGGACGAGCAGGGTGCCGTCCTCGGCCGGCTTGCGGGTGCCGAGGACGGGGGCGTCGAGGAGCCGGCCGGCGGCCGCGGGCACGGCAGCGCGATCCGGGCCATGCCGTCGGGCCCGACCGTGCTGGACTGCAGCCAGGCGGCGTCGTCGCCGAGCGCGGCGACCAGGTCGTCGGCGACTCCAGCACGCTGTCGGCGTCGAAGAGCGCGGTGATGACAGCGTCGGCGCCGTCGACGGCCTCGCGGACGCCGCCGTACGCCGTGATGGATCGCTCGCGACCGCATCGGCCCGCTCCGGGGTGCGGTTCCAGACCGCGACCTCGTGGCCCTCGCGGGCGAGCGATCGGGCCATCGCGGCCCCCATGATCCCGGTCCCCAGCACGGCTGCACGCATGCGGCCATCCTCTCGACGCGGCGCGAACGCCTTCGCCAGCGGCAGGATGCCCAGCACCAGCACCATCGGAACCGCGAAGCCGATGCGCAGCGACCCGGCGCCGACCAGCCCGGTCATCACCGCACCGAGCAGGGCGCCCACGTAGTTGAACTGGTTGAACCGCGCGATCACGGCGTCCACCCGGGCCCGCCGCTCGGCGGGGTCCAGGGTGTCGCCGCCCGCGATCCGCGCGGCGGCCGAGAAGCTCAGCGGGGCGACGACCGCCACGCCCGCGCCGAGCACGAGGAAGCCGACCACGGCCACCGGCCAGGCCGGCGCGAACACGACGACCGCCAGGGCGCCGCTGGCCACCAGCGCGCCCGCGCGCAGGACGCGGACCGCGCCGTGGCGGCGTACGAGGTCGTCGCCCGCGAGCCGGACGAGCCCGCTCGCCAGCAGGTAGGGGAACGTGGCCAGCGCGACCAGGTCCGACGGCGCGTCGACCGCGTGGTCGAGGTAGGTCGGTCCCCACGTGAACGCGGCCGTGTCGACCATGTAGAAGAGCACGAGCGCCGCGCCGACCAGCAGGATCGGTCGCCACGGCACCTCGACACCGGGCACGTCGACGCGGGGCGCCGGCGCGCTCGTGGGGGAGGTACGGCGCGGCGAGCGGCCACGAGGGGCACGATCGCCACGAGGGCGGTCCAGCGCAGGTCGAGGTCCGCGGTGGCGAGGGTGAGCGCGGCGGCGAGCAGCCCGCCGACGGTCCAGGCGCCGTGGAACGACGGCAGGATCGGCCGCCCGTACGCGTGCTCGAGGGCGACCGCCTGCATGTTGATCACCGCGTCGATGACGCCGAGCGTCACGCCGTAGCCGACGACGGCCGCCGCGAACACCGCCGCGTTCGGAGCCAGCGTGGCCGCCGGGACGGCGACCGCGGTGCCCAGCAGCGCGGCGCGGAGCGGCACGGCCGACCCGAGTCGCGGGGCCACCCGTTCGGCCACGAGCGTGCCGACGCCGGCCAGCAGGACCAGGCCGAGAAGCAGCAGCGACAGCTCGACTTCCGACAGCGACCAGCGGTCGGAGAACGCGGGCAGCCGGGTGGTCAGGCTGATGAAGACGAAGCCCTGGGTGAGGAACGCGCCGGCGACAGCGAGCCGGGTGCGGCGGAGAGACACGGGGCGCATCGTGGCAGATCGGCTCTACGGTGACCCCGTGAACACGTGGGACCGGCGGATGGAGTGGCCGCTGACCATCGCGGCCGTCGTCTTCCTCGGCGCTTACGCGTGGCCGATCCTGGAGCCCGACCTGTCGTCGGGGCTGCAGACGACGTGCTCGGTGATCGGCTGGGCGGTGTGGGTGCTCTTCGCCGTGGACTACGTGGCGCGTGTCGCGGCGGCCGACGACCGGGTCTCCTGGATCGTGCGGCACCCGCTCGAGATCGTCGTCCTGGTGCTCCCGATGCTCCGGCCGCTGCGCGTGCTGCGGCTGGTCATGCTGCTGCGGGTGCTCAACCGGACGGCGGCGGGCAACCTCCGCGGACGGGTGGCCATCTACGTCACGGTCGGGGCGTGCCTGATCGCCTTCGTGGCCGCGCTCGCCGTCCTCGACGCCGAGCGCGACGCCGCCGGCGCCTCGATCACCACGTTCGGCGACGCCATCTGGTGGGCCTGCACGACGATGTCGACGGTCGGGTACGGCGACCTGTACCCGGTGACCACGTCCGGTCGCTTCATCGCCGTCGGGCTGATGTTCGGTGGCATCGCCCTGCTGGGCACGGTCACCGCTACCTTCGCCTCCTGGCTCGTCGAGGCGGTCCGCGAGGAGGCGGACGAGACCGAGGACCAGCTCGACGTCGTCCTGGGCGAGCTGTCCGCCCTGCGCCAACGGCTCGACCGAGTGCTGGAGGAGAGATGACCGAGTTCCGCGAGACCGAGGTGTGGCTGGTCCGACACGGCGAGACCGAGTGGAGCAGGGACGGGCGGCACACGTCGTCGACGGACCTGCCGCTCACGCCCGTGGGCGAGGAGGTGGCCCGGTCGCTGCGACCGCGCCTGGACGACGTGACGTTCGACCTGGTGCTGACGAGCCCGATGCAGCGCGCCCGGGTCACGGCCGACCTCGTCGGGCGTCGGCGATGCGGAGGTCGACGCCGACCTGGTCGAGTGGGGGTACGGCGACTACGAGGGGCGCACCAGCGCGGAGATCCGCGAGGAGGTGCCCGGCTGGACCATCTGGTCGCAGCCGGCGCCCGGCGGCGAGACGCCCGACCAGGTCGCCGAGCGGCTCGACCGGGTGGTCGACCGGCTGCGCGCGCCGATGGACCGGACCGGGCGCTGGTCTTCGGCCACGGTCACGCGCTGCGGGCACTGACGGCGCGATGGCTCGGGCTGCCGGTGACCGACGGACGGCTGTTCCGGCTCGACACCGCCACGCTGTCGCGGCTCGGCTACGAGCGCGAGAACCCGGTGATCCTCGCCTGGAACTCCTGAGCGCGCTTGACGCGGACCGCCCGCGTCACGACGGTGGACCCATGCCCCTGGTCGCGGGGTGCCCCCGTTGCCGCGCCACCGTGCAGGACGCCGAGCCCGGCGGCGTGCCGCGCTGCCCGGAGCACGGCGAGGTGGCGCGGACGCTTGTGGCGGCCCGGCGACGCAGGCCGAGATCAGCTACGACGCGTTCGTCGACCACCTGGGCGAGGCCGACGGCTTCCCGACGTACCTGCCCTGGCCGATGAGCCCCGGCTGGTCGGTCACCGACTTCGCCGTCGCCGACCGGTGACCGGCCCTGGGCCACCGCGACGTGCGTGTCGGGCACCAGCGAGCTCGACGGGCCGGTCGACGTGTTCGTGGTCGCGGAGGAGCCGGGCACCGGTCTCGGCGCGCGGTGCGCGGGCATCGACCGCAGCGACCCCGGCCGCGAGGTGGGCGACGGGCAGCCGACCGTGCGGGTCCGGATCGGCAGCCAGGCCGTGCCGCTGTGGGTGGTCTCCACCTCGTCCGCGGACGACCGGTTCGACCGGTCGGTGTTCGTGGGCGAGGCCGACGGCCGCTGGCTGTGGCTGGTGCTGCGGCCGGCCTCGGCGATGCTGCTGCTGCGCGACGACTGGATCCTGCGCGACGTGTCGAGCGTGGGTCCGCCGCTGGTGGAGATGCCGTTCGGGGGGCCGCGCCCCGTCTGGTGAGCCAAGGTGTGCGGGTGCGTATCGACCTCCACACCCACTCGCGGGCCTCGGACGGCACGCAGAGTCCCGCGGAGGTGATGCGGGCGGCGGCCGACGCCGGGCTGGACGTGGTCGCGCTGACCGACCACGACACCGCGCAGGGCTGGGCGGAGGCGACCGCCGCCGCCGAGGCTCTCGGGCTCGAGCTGGTCACCGGCATCGAGGTCAGCACCCGCTTCGAGCACGCCGGCGTGCACCTGCTGGCCTACCTGCCCGACGCCGACGACCCGGGCCTGGTCCTCGCGCTCGACCGGGTGCTCGAGGGCCGCAACTCGCGGGTGCCGGCGATCCTCGCCAACCTGCGCGCGGTCGGGATCGAGCTCACCGAGGACGACGTACGCCGCGTGGCCGCCGGCACGCCCGCCACCGGCCGGCCGCACGTCGCCGACGCTCTCGTCGCCCAGGGAGTGGTGGCCGACCGGGCGGAGGCGTTCGAGAGGTACCTCAACCCGGGCCGGCCGGGGTACGCGACGAGGTACGCCGCCGACCTCGAGGACATCGTGCCGATGGTCGTCGCCGCCGGCGGCGTCCCCGTCGTCGCGCACCCGTGGGCCCGGTCGGCCCGGCACGTGCTCACGGAGGCGGCGTTCGGGCGCCTGCAGGACCTCGGGCTCGCCGGCATCGAGGTCGACCACCAGGGCCACGACCCGGCCGCGCGCGACACGCTGCGCGCGATCGCGCGCAACCTCGACCTGGTCGTCACCGGGTCCAGCGACTACCACGGCACCGGGAAGGTCGACCACGAGCTCGGGTGCAACACCACCGCACCCGACCAGCTCGCCCGCATCAGGGAGCTCGCCTCGTCCGCGCCGGACCGCGCCGATGAACGACCTGCTCGACGTCACCCTGCTGACGAGTGCCTTCGTCACGCTCTTCGTGATCATGGACCCGGTCGGGACCGTGCCGATCTTCCTGTCGCTGACCAGCGGCCGGTCGAAGGCCACGGCCCGGCGGGCGGCCTGGCAGGCGGTCGCGGTGTCGTTCGTGGTGATCACGGCGTTCGCGTTCTTCGGCCAGCGGATCCTGTCCTACCTGCACATCTCGCTGCCGGCGCTCCAGTGTGCGGGCGGGCTGCTGCTCCTCCTCGTGGCCCTCGAGCTGCTGACCGGCAACGAGAAGGAGCACACCCAGCAGGCCGGCACGAACGTCGCGCTCGTCCCGCTGGGCACCCCGCTGCTGGCCGGCCCCGGCGCGATCGTCGCGACGATGCTGTTCTCCCGCCGCGTCCACGACTTCGCCGACTTCGCGGCCGTCTCGCTCGCCGTGATCCTCGTGCACCTGTGCATCTGGGCCGCGATGCGCTACTCGCTGCCGATCCTGCGGCTGATCCGCGAGTCCGGCGTCCTGCTCGTCACCCGGATCGCCGGCCTGCTGCTCTCGGCCATCGCCGTGCAGCTCGTCGCGGACGCCGTCCGCGCGTTCATCGCCGGCGAGGGCTGAGCTACTTGCGCCCGATGTTCTGGAAGCGCTGGGCGACGCGGGTGGGGACCATCCGGGTGGCGGTCGTGATCACCTTGTACTGCCCGCCGGGGACCGACATCGCCTTGCCCTTGTCGAAGTCGGAGAGGCACTCGGAGACCAGGAAGTCGGCCTCCAGCCACAGGTAGCCCGACCCGCGGCGCACGTTCATCCGCTCGTGGAACTCGGTCTTGGTGAAGCCCGGGCACAGCGTGGTCACGGTGACGCCCTTCGAGCGGTACTCGTTGGCGGCCCACGCGCCGAAGCTGTTCACCCAGGCCTTCGCGGCGGAGTACGAGCCGCGTGGCAGGAAGGCCGCCACGCTGGAGACGTTGATGATGCCGCCGGTGCCGCGCGCCGACATCGCGCCGAGGGCGGCGTGCGAGAGGCGCATCACGGCGACGACGAGGACGTCGAGCATGGCCTGCTCCTGCTCGACGTCGTTGTCCCCGAACCGCCGCTTCAGCCCGAAGCCGGCGTTGTTGACCAGCAGGTCGACCGGCCGATCGAGCGAGGCGACGCGAGCCTCGACGTTCGCCAGCTGCTCGCGGTCGACAAGGTCGGCGAGAGGACCTCGGCGCCGACGCCGTACGTCGCCTGGAGCTCCTCGGCGAGCGACTCGAGGCGGGCGGTGTCGCGGGCGACCAGGACCAGGTCGTGGCCGCGGGCGGCGAGCTGTCGGGCGAACTCCAGGCCGATGCCGGCCGTGGCGCCGGTCACGAGAGCGGTAGGCATGCGTCGATCGAACCAGGTGCCTGCCGCGTTTCGCGGCCCGGGTCCGGCATGATGGTCGGCGATGACTTCCCCGACATGTCACGGTCCACGACCCTGGCCGTCGCCAACCAGAAGGGCGGCGTCGCCAAGACCACCAGCGTCGCCTCGCTCGGCGCCGCCCTGGCCGAGCTGGGCCACTCGGTGCTCCTGGTCGACCTCGACCCGCAGGCCTGCCTGACCTTCTCCCTCGGCATCGACCCCGAGGACATCGAGATCTCCGTTCACCACGTGCTGACCAAGGGCACCCACGTCTCGGAAGTCATCATCGAGACCGACGACGGGGTCGACCTGTTGCCGGCCACCATCGAGCTCGCCCGCGCCGAGGCCGACCTGCTGACCCGGACCGGACGCGAGCAGGTGCTCAAGGCCGCGCTGGCCGACCTCGCCGACGAGGTCCAGTACGACTGGGTGCCCGGACCAGAAACCTTTGCGAGTCCCTGCTCTCGGAAGTTTGGGACACCGCCCGATCGGATCGGTTCAGCGCCGGGCCGAAAATTCTCCGGGCCCCTTGAGCTCCACCACGTTGCCGTCCGGATCGCGGACATAGAGGGAAGGCCCCATCCCTTCTGCGCCGTATCGCTCGCCCACATCGCCGGCCTCGACGCCGGCCGCCGCGAGCTCCGCGCGCAGCGCGGCCGCGTCGAAAGACCCGAGCTGCAGCGCGAAATGGTCCATGTTCCTCGCTGAATCCCCCGGGGGGTCACCGCCGAGCTTCCCGAGTGGTCCCGCGATGTCGACCAGATCGATCAGCCCCGAGCCCGCGCGCAGCTGGACCAGCCCGAGCGCCTCGATGCGGCGCTCCTCGCGGCAGCCGAGCACGCCGCAGTAGAAGCCGAGCGCGCGCGCGACATCGCGCACGCGCAGCACCACATGATCGATACCGCGGATCTCGATCGCGCCCATCTCTCGCACGGTACTGCGGTTGACCTTTGCTGCGCGACCGCGCACGCTCGCGCGCCCATGACCGGCGATCTCTACGGGTGCGCCGTGCGCGCGCTCGACGCCGCACCCCAGAGCGTGCCGCCGTGCCCGGTGTGCGGCGCCACCGCAGCGCGCCCGCGCTTCGCGGTGGAAGGGACCGCGGCACCCGTGGTCGTGTGCGAGAGCTGTGGGCTCGGGCGCTTCCACCCGATGCTCGACGCGACGGCGATCGCATCGCTCTACCCCGACGCCTACTACGGTGAGCCCGGTGTGAAGTTCCATCCCTTGGTCGAGCGCGCGGTGCGCTGGATCGGCGCGCGGCACGTGCGCTTCCTCTCGCTGGGCCTCGCGCCGGGATCGCGCGTGCTCGACGTGGGCTGTGGGCGCGGCGTGGTGCTGGGCGCGCTCGCGGACCGCGGCCTCGAGGTGCACGGCGTCGAGGTGTCGGAGGCGGCGGCGCGCGGCACCGACCCGCGCGCGCAGGTGCGGATCGCGCACCAGCTCGCCGAAGCGGACTACCCGAGCGCCTACTTCGATCAGGTGCTCTTCTGGCACGTGCTCGAGCATCTCGAGCGGCCGCGCGAGACGCTCGACGAAGTGCGGCGCATCCTGCGGCCGGGCGGGCGCCTCGTGGTGGCGGTGCCCAACTTCGCGAGCCGCCAGGCCGCGTGGAGCGGTGCCGCCTGGTTCCATCTCGACCTGCCGCGCCACCTCTACCACTTCCCGCTGGCGGCGCTGCACCGACTGCTCGACGAGACCGGTTTCGAGCCCACGTCCGACCATCATTTCTCGCTGCGCCAGAACCCGTTCGGCTGGGTGCAGAGTGCGCTCAACCGGGTCGAGTGGCTGCCGCGCAACGGACTCTACACGCTGCTGCATCGGCGCATGGGTCCGCAGCCATTCGACAGCCTGACTTGCGCGGTTCTGCTAGGCGCATTCGCGCTGCTCTTCCCCGCGGCAGGGATCGCCTCGGTCTGGGACGCCGTGACTCGGAGCGGCGCCACCGTGCACGTCGTCGCACTGCGAAAGCCAGAGCGTTAGCCCCCGCCGCACGCATTCGCGCTCGGCGCTAGGCACCCGCGCCACGGGCATCCGTGAACGGAAGGCGGGATCCGCCTTCGGCTCCTCCCGCCCAACTGGATTCAAATCCAGTTCGATGGCCGAAGGAGGCGGGAGAATCTCGCCTCCGCGGCGGCCGCTTGGGCTGCGCTAGTCCTCGAGGAGGAGCTCAACGACCTCGCGGAGGTTGGCCGCGAGCTCGTCGAGCGAAGCACCCTGTGAGTGCGCGCCCGGAAAGCCCGGAATGTGGCCGACGAAAAGTCCCGTGTCCCAGCACTTCTCGACGACCGCAGTGAACTTGCGCATGGAACGAGCTCCGGAACCGGGGACGTATGGAAGCTATCTCGCGTCGGTCGGCCGCGCGACTCTCCAGGGCGCAGCCGGCAGGTCAATGGCGCTCTGCGCACAGCTCCGCGAAGCGCGCGAGTGCGGCGTCGACGGCGTCGATGTCGAAGCGCTCGATGCGCGCGATCCGCTCGCCGTCGGTCAGGATCAAGGTCACGAACGTGGTCTCGAACGGCCCGCCGTCGCGCGTCCCGAACTGCCTCGCGACGTGCACGTGCCCGCGGCCGTTCCAGGTCAGGATCCGTACCGCTTCGTTTGCGTAGTTCGGCGCGAGCTCGGCGAACGCCTGGAGCGAGGCGATCCATTGATCGCGATCGAGCGACCCCAACACGCCCGGCGTGCGGCGGTCCCCGATCACGGCGTCCTCGGTGAGAAGGCTGCGGAAGGCCTTCCAATCGCGGTTGGCGCTCGCTCGGTAGAGCGCGGCGATCGGCGCCTGCCCCCCGACCTCGGCGGCTTCGCCTGCGGCGAAGCGATCGTACATCTCTGCGAACGCGGCGCGGCGGTCGTCGGAGTCGAAGAGGATTTGCGCCCGGAGCCGCCCGTCGCCATCGACCTCCGTGACCGTGATCCGCTCGAGGTCGAACGCACCCTCCGAAGGCGCGCGCGTCCACACGTCGTGCTCGACGGCGACCCGATTCCCCGCCGTGGCGATCAACTTTCGGGTCAGGTGGGCCCCCTCCGACTGGAGGAATCGCAGGCTCGCGATCCCTTGCTCCATGCCGCCCGCCACCAGTGCCCGCTTGCTGCGATCCTCGTAGCAGAAGTCGTCGGCTGCGAGCGCACGGAGCCCGTCCCAATCGCTGGCGGACCACGCCTCGAAGTTTCGATCGCGCGCGCGCGACGCCGCGTTCGCCGGGATGTGCAGCGGATCGGGGCGCAGCTCTTCGAAGCGCGCGCGTGCGCGGTCGAGGTCTTCGGGCTCGAAGATCTCGAGTCCCGCGATGCGGCCGGACTCAGTGAATGCGAGGTTGAGGTAGACCGACTCGAAATCGCCACCGTCGGCGAGCTTGCCAAAGGTATGGGCTACCGAGAGCTGGGTGCCCTTCGATCGGGCGAGTGGATAGAGGGTCTCGAACATCACCTCCTGGGTCTCCTGGAAGAGCGCGGCCAGCGACGCGACGTAGGCATCGGCCCCCTCGATGCGCCCCGCGCCGGTGCGGCGGTGATCGTCGTACACGTAATCGTCGGGCAGCGCGGCGCGGCAGCGCGCGAGGTCGCGATCGGCAACTCCGCGCATGAACTCGTACGCGCTCTTCGGCAGCCAACTCGCTGACCGGTCGAGCATCTCCAGACTCGCGGCGCGGCGGTCGTCGGGGTCGAACCCGATCACCGCCAGGAAACGGCCGTCCGCGTCGACTTCGAAGACTGTCAGCTGCTCGGCCTCGATGGGTGCCTCTTCGACACCGGTAAAGAGATGCCATTCGAGCATCAGCCGGTCGCCCGCAGTCGCCAGGAGCCTTCGCGAGACTCGCGATCTGGCGATGTATCTGGAGCTCGCGAGCCACGTCTCGCGATCGCCCGTGAGGCGGATCAGGCGCCGTCGATCGTCGAACACCATCTCCGGTGCACATAGCGCGGGGAGCGCTTCCCAGTCCCGAGCCTCCAGGCGCTGCATCCAGCGATCCAGCGCGTGTGTCGCGACGTTGGGCGGGATGCGCAAGGCGGGATCCGCCTTCGGCTCCTCCCGCCCTACGTGATCAGGTACGTCATGAGTAGGGCGGGAGAGCGAAGCGATCCCGCCATCGGCCCCGGCGGTCACCTCGTCGAAGCGCGCGAACGCTTCGGCTTCGCTGTTCGCGTCGAACCACTCGACCCGCGAGACGAGACCCTGCGCATCGAAGGTCCAGAGTCTCAGGAATTCGAGCTCGAACGCTCCGCCGCTGGCGCGGCTGGTCCCCGACATCGTCGACTGCACCAGCAGTGCGTCGGGCTCGAGCGCGAGCACGTCGTCGATCCGGATGAATTCGTCCTCGAACAGGTCCGCGCCGATCCGGATACCGCGCCCCACGCTCTCTCGACCCCGCCCGCGGCCGGCCGAGATGACCGCTCGGTGATCGTGGAACTCGACGTCGTCGGCGAGGCTCTCCACCATGCGCTCGCGATCCAGCTGTCGGGAATGGACGGCGAGCGTCCGCGCGGTCGCCGCGGCGCGCTCGCGCTCGGAGCCTTCGGGCAGGAGCTCGGCATAGCGCTCGTACATCCGCACGACCGCGTCGCCGAGCTGATGGGCGGCGAAGCGCTCCTGGCGCCTCCGGCGCCCCTGCGCGTCGACCTCGGTCAGCAGGATCTGTTCGACCTCGTAGGGGCCGAGGTCGAGCGGGCCTCGCGCGAGGCCGCTCGCGGAGGCCTTGAGACGGGTGAGGCCGAGCGCGTCCCCGAGCGAGGCGAGTCGCTCCCCCACGAGCGAAAGGTCCTGCGCGCGCCAGAACGACTTCCTGATCCGGAGGTCGCCCTCGCGATCGAAGGTGGTGCCGGTGGTGTGATCGACGACCTCCACGTCGTCGGTCTGCAGCGTGGAGAGCGCCTGCTCATCGCGGGAGGCGATCGCCTCATGGGTGCGGCGCATGTTCGCGAGCGCGGCATTCGTTCGCACGCGCCGCCTCGCGCGCCGCGGCTCGGGAGGCGCCGTGAGCTCGTCGAAGCGCGCGAGCGCCGCGTCCGCGTGCTCGGGATCGAACTGCTCCCAGCGCGTGATCTGCCCCTGGGCGTCGAAGGTCAGCAGCTGGCACAGATGGCGCTCGAACTCGCCGCCGCTGACCTTCAGCGTGCCGGAGTTCACGGCGCGCACGAGCAGCGCGTCGGGGCGCGCGCCGAGCACGTCGTCGATGCGCGTGCTGAGGTTCTCGAGCAGCTCGATGAACGCGCGCAGCCCCTGCTGCACGGCCTCGGCGCCGCGCAGCGACCCCACGCCCACCGCGCGCTGGTCGCTGTACTCGATGTCGGGCGCAAGCGGCCAGCGCTCGGGCGTCGGCGGCCCGAGCAGCACGGCGACCGCGCGCGCGATCGCGGCTGCGCTCTCGCGCTCGGCGCCGTCGGGCTGTCGCTCCGCATAGCGCTCGTACAGGCGCACGGTCGCGTCGCCGAGTCGGTCGGCACGGAACATCTCGCCGCGTCGACGTCGCCCGTCGGCGTCGACCTCGATGATGAAAACGTTTTCGTAGTCGAACTCGCCGACATCGAAGACGGGCCCGGACGCGCCGCTGCCCGACGCAAAGGTACGACTCAGCGCTAGTGATTCGCCGAGCGTGGCCAGAAGCTCGTAACGGTGCACGAGGTCGCGGGTGTTTCGGAACTGGCGGCGGTAGAAATCCAACAGTCCAGCATGGCCGAACTCCGCGCCGGTCGTGTGATCGACCATCTCGCAGTCTTGCGCGAACAGCGTCTCGAGCGCGTCGGCATCTCGCGCCGTGATCGCTGCGCTGACGCGTGCGCTGTTCGCAGACGCCGCGTTCGGCGACACACGGCGCCGGACGGCGGGATCCGCGCTCAACTCGTCGAAGCGCGCGAGCGCGTCAGCGTCGCGGTCGGCGTCGAAGTGCTCCGCGCGTAGGAGGCGGCCATCGCTTCCGAAGACTTCGAGCAGGATCCACTGCCGCTCGAACACGCCGCCCCCCGTCCGATCGATTCCGGTGAGCGTCCGCTTGTGGAGCAGCAGACCGGGCCGAAGGCCGAGGACGTCGTCTGTTCGTACCGTGAAGTCGGTGGCGAGTTCGAGCCAGGCGCGCAGGCCCCGCAGCCCCTCAACGACTCCACGCGCGGAATGGGTGGCCAGGAAGCGGTGATCGATCGTTTCGATCGAGGGTGACCAGGTGCTCGCATAGCGGTCGGGGTCGAACGGTCCCATCGACACCGCGACCGAGCGCGCAATCGCCGTGGCGCGCTCGCGCTCGGGACCCTCTGGCAAGCGCCCGGCGTAGCGCTCGTAGAGGCGGATGGCAGCGTCGCCGAGGTGATGCGCGGGAAAGATCTCGTCTCGCTGTCGGCACCCCTCGGCGTCGACCTCGACCAAGCGGACGAGCTCGCTCTCGAACGCGCCCACGTCGAACCGGCGGCTCGCGAGCCCGGTCCCCGACGTCGCATAGCGACAGAGCGCGAGCGACTCGCCTAGGACGGCCAGCGGCTCGCCTCGGTAGACGAGCCCCTCGACGTTCAGCGTCCTGCGGAGCATCTCGAGCCACCAGGATCGTCCATACGTCGCACCGGTGGTCTGATCGACGACCTCGATGCGATCCGATACGAGACGAGCGAACGCGTCGGTGTCGTGTGCCTGGACCGCTGCAATCTCGGCAGCGGCGTTCGCGGTCGCCGCATTCGGCTGCACGCGGCGGGCGGGGTGCGCCGGCGACGCGCTGAACTCGTCGAGCCGCGCGAGCGCGTCGGCGGTGCGGTCGGGCTCGAAAGCCTCGCACCGCAGTCCCAGGCCGTCGCGGCCGAAGAGCCAGAGCAGGAGATAGGGCCGCTCGTATCGGCCGCCCGTGTCGCGGCTCGTGCCCACGTGAGTAATGCGGACGAGGAATGCCTGGCTCGTGAGCGCAAAGATGTCGTCGACGCGCAGCTTCATGCTCTCGACAAGGTCGAGCATCGAGCGCCAGTGCTCGACCATCGCCTGCTTGCCGCGACTCGACCAGGTTCCGAGCGTTCGGTGGTCGACCGTCTCGAATGCGGGATCGACTGCGTCTGTCAGCCGATCGAGGTCGAACCGGCCCAGCTGCGCGGCGACGAGTCGCGCGGACGTGGCAGCGCGCGTGCGCTCGGGTCCCGTGGGAAGCGCTTCGGCGTAGCGCTCGTATAGCCGGGCGATCGCGTCGCCGAGCTGATCGGCGGCAAAGCACTCGCTCCAGCAGCGCCGGCCCTCGGCGTCGACCTCGGAGAGGTCGATCTCGCTGCGCTCGTAGGCGCCGACATCCCACTGCCGGCTCGTGAACGCGCTCGCGGAGTAGAACACGCGGCACAGCGCGAGCGAGTCGCCGAGCGTCGCGAGCGGCTCGTGGCGCCGGAACGGGTTCTCGGAGACGAGCATCGAGCGCAGCGAGTAGACGACTCCATCGCGGTCGAAGTGGGTGCCGGTCGGATGATGCAGATACTCCACGCGGTCCGCGAACAGCCGCGCCCAGGCGTCGGCATCGCGCGCTTCGACCGCGGCGTCGGCCCGCGCCGCGTTCGCCGTCGCCGCGTTCGGCCGCACGCGGCGCGCGGGCGGAGCGGCGGTCAGCGCATCGAAGCGCGCGAGCGCGTCGGCCTCGCGGTCGACGTCGAACCACTCGAAGCGCGCGATCCGACCGTCGCGTGCGAAGACCGTGAGCAGCAGGAACCTTCGCTCGAACGCGCCGCCGCTCCCGCGATCGGTGCCCGAGAACGTGCGCCGCATCAGGTGCGCATCGGGTTGCAGCGCGAGGATGTCGTCGATCTGCGTCGTGAGATCGGTCGCGAGGTCGCGCCAGGCGCGCAGGTGCTGGAGCACCGCAGCGGCCCCCTGCGCCGAATGAGTCGACAGCATGCGGTGATCGACGGCCTCGACTCCGGGCGCGAAGGCGGTCACGGCGATGTCGGGGTCGAACAGGGTCAGCGCGACCGAACGTGCGATCGCGGCGGCGCGCTCGCGCTCGGGGCCGTCGGGGAGCAGTTCGGCGTAGCGCTCGTAGAGACGGGCGACGCCGTCTCCCAGCTGATTCGCGGCAAACAACTCGACGCGCCGCGCTCGTCCCGCAGGATCGGCGTCGACGACGTCGAATTGCTCGGCTTCGTACGGGCCGATATGCACATCCTTGGCGTCGATTCCGGAAGCGGAGGTCGACTGGTGGCATAGCGCGAGCGAATCGCCGAGTGTCGCCAGTGGCTCGATCTGGTAGCTCAGATCCCGGAAGCGCCACATCCCGCGACACCAGCGAAGCGATTCGTCCCGAGTCAGCTCCGCGGCAGTGGTGTGATCGATAGTGACGTGATCGTCGGTGTACAGAGCGCGCAGGGCGTCGGCATCGCGGGCCGAGATGATGGCTTGTATCCGAGCCACATGCGCAGTCGCCGCGTTCGGCCGCACGCGGCGCGTCGGGCGCTCGGCAATCAGCGCGTCGAAGCGCGCGAGCGCGTCGGCCTCGCGGTCGGCGTCGAAATGCTCGATGCGCGCGATCCGACCGTCGCTCGCGAAGACCGTGAGCAGCAGGAACGTTCGCTCGAATGCGCCGCCGCTCTCGCGATCGGTGCCCGAGAACGTGCGCCGCATCAGATGCGCATCGGGTTGCAGCGCGAGGACGTCGTCGATCTGTGTCGTGAGATCGGTCGCGAGATCGAGCCAGGCGCGCAGGTTCTGCAGCATCGCAGCCACCCCCTGCGCCGAATGAGTCGAAAGCATGCGGTGATCGACTACCTGGACCCCGGGTGCGTAAGCGCTGATGGAGCTGTCGGGATCGAACGCTCTCTGGGAGGTCAGCGCGACCGAGCGCGCGACGGCCGCGGCGCCATCGCGCTCGGGCCCCGGCGGGAGCAGCTCGGCATGGCTCTGGTACAGGCACGCGATCGCGTCGCCGAGGTGGTGCGCAGCGAACACCTCGCCGCGGAAGCACAGTCCCTCGCGATCGACCGTGGTCACGAGGAGCTGCTCGCGCTCGTAGGGGCCGACATCGATTCGCTCGCCGGTGGCCGCATTCGCAGAGAAGAGCAGGCGGAACAGCACGAGCGACTCGCCGAGCGTCGCGAGCGGCTCCTGTCGATATTCGAAATTGCTGGCCCGCATCAGCCCACGCAGCGTGGCGAGCGTTCCCTCGCGGTCGTAGCTGGTGCCGTTGGGATGATCGATCGTCTGAGTGTCGTGGCGGTGCAGTGCGGCGAGCGCATCGATGTCTCGGTTCCGCATCGCGTGGCCGATCCGCTCCGCGCACGCGGTCGCCGCGTTCGCGCGCACGCGGCGGCGCGCGGGGCGAGCCACCGGTGTGGAGCCGCGGAAGGCGGGATCCGCCTTCGGCTCCTCCCGCCCTACGGTCCGCGCGCGCTCGGCCAGCAGAGTCGCGCCCTTGGACTCCCAGAGCTCGATCGCGCGTGTGTGTTCGGCGGCCGCCTCGTCGCTGCGGCCCGCCGCGCGCAGCGCGATCGCGAGGTCGTTGCGCGCTTCGGCGTGGTCGAGCAGTGAGTCGGTCGCGGCCGCGATCTCCACCGCCGCGCGCGCGAACTCGACCGCGGACGCGGCCTCCCCGCGCTGCGCCAGCGCCGCGGCGCGCACGCCGCGCCAGGCGACCGCGGCCCACAGGTCGTCGCCCGCGAGCTCTTCGCTCTCACGCGAGAGCACCTCGGCCTCGGTGGCGCGGTTCTGGTTGACCAGCGCCCGGCCGAGGTTCGCAGCGGCTTGCGCCGCCTCGATCCCGAGCCCGAGCTCGCGCAGGCCCTGGTAGGCGGGGCGCAGGCAGCGCTCGGCCGCCGCGGGATCGCCCTCGATCAGCTCGATCAGGCCCGCGAACACGTCGGCCTGCAGCAGTCGGTGGGTGATGCCGAGCTCTTCGACCATGCGCCGCGAAGTGGCGATCATGCGGTGCGCCGCCTCGCTGCGTCCGCGCAGCGCCTCGAGCACGCCCTGACACCGCAGTGCGACAGCCTCGACCGCGGGCGACCCCTGCGTGATGCGCAGCACGCGCACCACGTCGAGGCAGCGGCCGCTCGCGCGCGTAACCGGCGACGGGCCCCACAGCGCGGCCTGCGGCGCACCCGCGAGCACCGCGTTGGAGCGCCGGCGGTCGTGGCCGCGCCGCGCCGCGGCGAGCGCGCGATCGAGCGCGGCCTCGCACGCGCCGCCGCGCCCGAGCGCCTGGAGCGCCATCGCGTGCACGAAGTGAGCCTTCGCCTCGCCCGACGCGTCGCCGGCTGCCGTGAGCTGCTCGGCTGCGGCCGCGACCGCGTCGGCGGTCGTCCGCAGCGCCTGCGGGTCGACCAGAGCCGCGCGCTGGCCGACGAAGCAGACGTGCCAGGCGCGCAACCGCTCCGACGCCGCGGCGAAGCGGCCGAGCTCGTCGATCGCGGTGGCGGCGGTGCCGACCTCGCCCGCCGAGAGCAATGCCTCGCACCAGTCGAGTGCGAGCTCGGCGCGCGCGGGATCGTCCCCGCCGAGGCGATCGATCGCGCGGCCTAGCAGGCTCGCCGCGACCGGCACGTCGTCGCGCGCGAGCGCGCGGCGGCCCGCCGCTGCGAGATGGCCAGCGGCGCGCTCGCCGAGTGCCACCCCGTGCGCGTCGAGCGGGCCGAGCTCACCGAGGTGCGCATGCGCCTGCTCGAGATGCCAACCGAGCAGCTCATCGTGCTCGTCCGACTCGCCGACCCGTCCCACCACCCAGTCGGCGAAGCGCTCGTGCAGCTCGGCGCGCTTGTTCTTGAGCAGGCGGCGATAGGCGGCGTCGCGGATCAGCAGATGGTGGAAGCGCAGCGCGGGTTCGCCCAGGAACCAGCCCGTGTCGGGCTCGATCAGCTCGCTGCGGCGCAGCGCCTCGAGCAGGCGGTCGAGATCGGCGAGGTCGCGTGGCAACAGCGCCGC
Source organism: uncultured delta proteobacterium (assembly GCA_963832165.1). Lineage (GTDB taxonomy): Bacteria > Myxococcota_A > UBA9160 > UBA9160 > SMWR01 > JAHEJV01. The sequence continues at coordinate 93,162 of CAWHTE010000002.1, forward strand.
GACCGCCGCGCGCGAGAACTGCCGCCCGATCACGGCCGCGCGCTCGAGCACGGTGCGCTCGTCGGGGCGCAATCGCTCGATGCGCGCCGCGAGCAGCGCCTGGATCGTCGGCGGCATCTCGAGCTGGGCCAGCTCGGCGCTCGCCGTCCAGCGGTCGCCCTCGCGCAGCAGCGCACCATCCTGGACGAGCATGCGCACGAGCTCACCCACGAACAGCGGATTGCCCTCGCTGGTCGCGAGCACGCGCGCGGCCACTGCCGCGGGCAGGTCGTCGGCGCCGATCACGTTCGCGGCGAGCCGCGTCGCGGCGCCCGCGTCGAGGCCCGCGAGCGTCACCAGCTCCGCGACGACGCCGCCCGGTGTCGCGAGTGATGAGCGCGCGTCGCGCAGCTCCGGGCGCGCGGCCACCAGCACGAAGAGCGGTGCGTCGGTGGTCCACTCGATCAGGTGCTCGCAGAGATCGAGCAGCAGCGGCTCGGCCCACTGGAGGTCGTCGATCGCGAGCACCGTTGGCTGGGAGCCCGCAAGGGCGCGCAGGAACCTGCGCACGGCGAAGAATGTCTCCTCGGGCGGCGCCGGCGTGCCCGCGAGCAGTGCCGCGACCCCGGCGGCGATCCGGCTGCGATCGGGATCGGCGCCGAGGAGCCGTTCGATCTCCGCGAGTCCGGCTTCGCTCGGCGCGCTGTCGTCGCGGCCTAGCAGCTGGCGCAGCGCGGCGGCGATCGGCGCGAACGTGGCGCCGCCGGCCGCGTCGCAGTGCGCGAGCAGCACGGTCGCGCCGTTCTCGAGCCGGCGCGCGACCTCGCCGATCACGCGCGACTTGCCGAGGCCCGGCGAGCCGAGCACCACCGCGAGCCGCGCGCGCTCGTCGAAGACGGCGCCGTCGTATACGGAGAGGATCCGCCGCAGCTCGGCATCGCGCCCGACGAACGGCGTCGTCGAGGCGCCGCTCGGTCGCTCGAGTGACATCACACGATAGGCGGCGACGCTCTCCGCGCGTCCCTTCAGCGCAAACGAGCCGAGCGGCGCGAGCGTGACGAGCTCGGAGACGATCCGGCGCGTCGCCTCGCCGATCACGACGTCGCCGTCGCGCGCCTGCTCCTGGAGCCGCGCCGCGACGTTGACGGGATCGCCGATGATCTCGGTATCGCTGCTCGCGATCACCTCGCCCGTGTTCACCGCGACGCGCAGCCCCGTCGCGCCGATCCGATCGGCGTTCTCGTGCGCGAGCGCGCGGAACGCCCGCTGCATTGCCACCGCCGCGCGCACGGCGCGGATCGCGTCGTCCTCCGCCACGCGCGGCGCGCCGAACACCGCCTTCACGCCGTCGCCGAGCAGCTGGGTCACGGTGCCGCCCTGCGACTCGACCGCCCCGCGCATCGCGTGGTAGTAGGCGTCCATGAACCGTCGCACCGACTCGGCGTCGAGCCGCTCGTGGAGCGCGGTGGAGCCGATCAGGTCGGCGAATACGATCGTGACGACCTTGCGCGCGCCGGTCTCCTCGGCCGCGGGCGCGGGCTGGCCGGCGCCGAGTGCGGCGCCGCACGCGTTGCAGAAGCGCTTGTCCGGCCGGGCCGGAGCGCCGCAGCTCGGGCAGGTCTGGGGCGGGGCGAGGTTCGCCCCGCAGTCCGCACAGAAGCGGGCTCCGTCCGGATTCGCAGCGCCACAGGCCGAGCACTGCATCGAGTACCCGCTCCTACCGGGTCGGCTAGTTCTACCCGCCGCGGCAAGTAGTAGTCAACTCTGGATTTTGTCCGCCGATGGCCGCAAGGCCGTAAGGCGGATCCCGCCGTCTGCGCCCTACAACCCGTACGCCTCCTGCAACACGCACAGGCTCGTCATCGTGAGCATCATCCCGAAGTACCCGCTGCGCGCTGTCGCGTTGCTCGCGGGCGGCGGGTTCGCGATGAACTGCGCCACCGCCTGCGGCTCGAAGAACGGCAGCGCCGCGATCCGCTCCGGCCGCAGCGTGTCGAGCGCGAGCTCGCGCATGCGGCCCTTCAGCTCGAACGGCGCGAAGAACGGGTGCTTCTGGCGCTTGTACACCGTCTCGGTCAGGAACGGCTTGGCCGCCTCGCGCAGCGCGTACTTCTCGACCTCGCCGCGCACCTTCATCGACACGGGCATGTCGCACACGAGCTCGACGAGCGGATGGTCGAGGAACGGCACGCGCCCTTCGATCGAGTGCGCCATCTCGGAGCGGTCGCCCAGGAAGTTGAGCAGCTTGTTCGGGAAGAACGCCTTGAGCCAGAGCCACATCGACTGGTTGAGCGGATCGCGCGGTGAGCCCTCGGGCAGGTCGATCCGGTTCAGGAAGACCTGATAGGGGTCGCGTCCGCCGAACTCGGCCGCGAACCCCGCCGAGAGCAGCGGCAGCACGCGCTTGCCCGCGATCGCGCGATTGAGGATCCACGTGGGCACGTAGCCGAGCACGCGCTCGACCGCGTCGAGCGGCAGCGCGTCGCCCTCCGAGGTGCCGAAGTGGCCGAGGTGGCGGTTGCGGTCGCGCAGTGCGGCGATCCGCGCGCGCGCCGTCTCGGCGTCCTGCCCGGGCACGCCGTAGCGGATCATGTCCTCGCGAAAGAACGGGTAGCCGCCAAGCAGCTCGTCGGAGCCCTCGCCCGTGAGCACCACCTTGAAGCCGAAGTCGCGCACCTTCTCGGAGAGCAGGAACTTCGCCACCGCGTTCGTGTTATGCGTGATCGTCTCGCTGTGCCAGACCTGGTCGGCGAAGTGGTCGGCGAGCAGGTCCTCGGGCATCCGGAACACGTGGAAATTCGCGCCTGCGCGCTTGGCCATCTCCTCGGCGATCGGGCCCTCGTCGAACGGCCCCTGCTCGAACGCGATCGTGAACGCCTCGAGCGGCGCCTCGTGGATCGCGGAGGCGATGCCTAGCACCGAACACGAGTCGAGCCCGCCCGAGAGGTAGACGCCCACGGGCACGTCCGCGCGCAGGCGCAGCCGGATCGACTCGACCAGCGCGTCGCGCAGCCGCTCGACGTGCTCGGCCACACTGCGCTCGGGCGCGGGCCGCTCCGCGGTCGGGTACTGCAGGTCCCAGTACGGACCACCTGCGTGCGCTGTCGCGTCGCGAGCAGGTAGTGCCCGGGCGGCACTTGGTACACGCCGTCGAACATCGTGCGATCGCCGTCCGCGATCATCATGAGGTCCTGGAACACCGATTCGTGATCCCAGCGCGCGGGCACGCCGGCCGCGAACAGCGCCTTGGCCTCGGACGCGAGCGTGAGCACGTCGCCGGTCTGCGCGTAGAAGAGCGGCTTGATGCCGAACCGGTCGCGAGCGGCGAACAGGAGTCCCGCGCGCTCGTCCCAGAGCGCGAACGCGAACTCGCCGCGCAGCTCGCGCAGGCAGTGCGTGCCGAGCTCCTCGTAGAGGTGGATCAGGATCTCGCTGTCGGAGCCCGTGCGCAGATGATGTCCGCGCGCGGTGAGCTCGCGCTGGATGCGCTCGAAGTCGTAGAACTCGCCGTTCACGACCGCGTGGATCTGTCCGTCCTCGTTCGAAAGCGGCTGATCGCCGGTCGCGAGATCGATGATCGAGAGCCGTGCGTGGCCCATCCCGACGCGCCCGTGCGGCGCGACCCAGACGCGGTGGCCGTCGGGTCCGCGGTGGTACAGCTCGTGCGTCGCGCGCCAGAGCGCCTCTTCCTTCACAGTCCGACCGTTGCGCGAGAACTGGGTGACGATGCCGCACATACGGGGTCTCCTTTGCCCGTGAGCGTGGCCGAATTCACACCGGCCCAGGTGTGAAGTACTTCACACCCGCCCCGCGGAATCGGGCAGGATGCTCCCGATCGGGCTGGGGCCCGCCCCTTCCCGGACGGAGGCGACCATGTGTGGTTTCGTAGCCGGGCTGCTGCGCGACGCCCTCGAGCCGAAGCGGCTCGACCGCGCGCTCGAGACGCTCCATCACCGCGGCCCCGATTCCGTCGGTCGCTGGATCTCGCCCGACCGACGCTGGTTCCTCGGCCACACGCGCCTCTCGATCATCGGCCTGACGAACGGCGACCAGCCGATCGCGAACGAGGCTGGCGACGTGCAGATCGTCGTCAACGGCGAGTTCTACGGCTACCGCGCGATCCGCGAGCGTCTGCGCGCCGAAGGCAGCAAGTTCAAGACCGAATCCGACAGCGAGATTGCGCTGCACCTCTACCTGCGCGAGGGCATGAACCTCGGGCGCCACCTGCGCGGCGAATTTGCAGCCGTGATCGCCGACCGGCGCAACGGCGCGATGCTCGCGATCCGCGACCGCTTCGGCATCAAGCCGCTGTTCTACACCGTGCACGAAGGGAACGTGTACTTCGCGTCCGAAGTGAAGGCGCTGCTCGCGCTCGGCGTTCCCGCGCGCTGGAACCGCGAGGCCGTGTTCCAGGAGTGCTTTCACTTCCGCCCGCACTCGCGCTCGATCTTCGACGGCATCTACACCGTTCCGCCCGGTCACTACGCGATCGCGCAGCGCGGCGAGGTGAGCGTCTACCCGTACTGGGACCTTGAGTTTCCGACCGCGGCCGAGATCGCGGCCGACGACCGCACCGACGCCGAGGTGGTCGCGGGTTTCCGCGCCGTGCTCGACGATGCGGTGCGCGAGCGGTTGATCGCCGACGTCGAGGTCGCGAGCTATCTCTCCGGCGGGATCGACTCGTGCGCGGTGCTCGGCCTCGCCCAGCGCCACATGGATCGCCCGATCCGCGCATTCACGCTCTGCTTCGAAGACGCGGCCTACGACGAGTCGGAGCTCGCGCGCGCACAGGCCGCGCTCACGGGCTCGAGCTTCCACCCGGTACCCGTGCCTCCGCGTGCGCTCGCGGAGTCCTACAACGACGCTGTCTGGCACGCGGAGACGCCGTTCGTGAACGGTCACGGTGTGGCGAAGTTCCTGCTCTCGCGCGCAGTGCGCGACGCGGGGATCAAGGTGGTGTTCACGGGCGAAGGGTCGGACGAGATGCTCGCGGGCTATGCGCCGTTCCGGCGCGACGTCCTGCTCTACAACAGCGCCAGCCAGGACCCCGAGATCGTCCAGAAGCTGCTCGCCGAGATGCGCGCGTCGAGCTCGAACCGCGCCGTACCGATGCTCGTGCCGACCGAGGACGCGCCGATCCCACAGCTCGACACCGTCGCGCGCCGGCTCGGCTGGATTCCGTCGTGGATCAAGACGTTCGGAGCGAACGGCGCGCGCACGACGGAGTTCTTCAGCGCGGGGATGGCCGAGAGCGTGGCGGGGATCAATCCCTACGAGCTCGCGCTCTCGCGCCTGCCGGTCGAGGAGCGCCTCGCGGGGCGCGATCCGCTGAACCAGGCGCTCTATCTCTGGTCGCGGATCCATCTCCCGAACTTCATCCTGACGTTCCTCTCCGATCGCATGGAGATGGCGCACTCGATCGAGGGGCGCGTTCCGTTCCTCGACCATCTCGTGGCCGAGTACGCGGCCGGCATCCCGATCCACATGAAGATCAACGGCATGCGCGAGAAACACGTGCTGCGCGAAGCGACGCGCGACGTGCTGATCGAGCCGGTCTACAACCGCGAGAAGCACCCCTTCACGACGCCGCCCGCGAAGGTCGGCGAGAAGGACGCGATGCACGAGCTGATGGGTGACGTGTTCAGCTCGGGGCTGCTCGACGAGCAGCCGATCTTCGACGCGGCCGCCGTGCGCAAGCTGTTCGACACGCTTCCCGAGAAGACCCCCGAAGAGCGGGTCGCGCTCGATGGCTTCTGGAACCGCGTGCTCAGCTTCACGCTGATCCACCAGCGATTCGGCATGGGGTAGGGCGGGAGGAGCCGAAGGCGGATCCCGCCTTCCGCGACTAATGCAACGGGCGCCGCCCGCGCGCCGCGAAGCGGATCCACGACACCCACTGGAACGACGGATCCGCGAGCGCGCGCGCGAACGTCTCGAGATCCTTCTCGTTGAGCCAGTCGCCCTTCAGGAGCGGCTCGCGCACCCGCTCGACCGACTGCTGCAGAAAGGTCGAGATCGGGCCGCCGCCGTGGTGTACCAGCGTCACGCCCTCGTTGCCGATCTCGACGAGTCCGAGGCGCTCGAACAGTCCGGGCAGCCGCGGGGCGACGCACAGATCCATGATCGCGTCCGCGCGCATCGCGTCGACGAACGCGCGCACGGTCCAATCGAACACCGCGCTCGACTTGTGGTCGGGCGTGGCGGAGCGCAGCGGAGTGAAGTCGCAGGCCTCGACGAAGAGCTGGCCGCCCGGGCGCAGCGCCGCAGCCATGCGCTCGAGCGCGCGGCGCGGGTCGGACAGATGCTCGAGCAGCGCGCGGCAGTGGACGAGGTCGTAGTGATCGGGCTCGAGCGGGTCGCGCATCACGTCCTGCTGGCGCACCTCGACGTTCTTGGGCAGCTCGAGCGCCTCGAGAAAGCGCGTGTCGATGTCGATCGCGGTGACGGAGCCCTCGACGCCCACGCGCTCCGCGAGCCAGCGCACCACCGATCCGCCGCCGCCCGCCACTTCCAGACAATGCCAACCGGGTGCCACCCCGATCTTCTCGAGCCGCTCGAACGTGATCGGATCGGAGCTGGCCTCGAGCAGTCCGAGGCGTGTGCGCTCCGATGCGAACTCAGCTCCAGCGGCGAAGTAGCGGGTCATCGTAACCTCCGTTGGCGGACGCGTGGCTTCTCGACAGCCAGCATCGCCCCGGGTTACCGGGCCCAGGTGTGAACTACTTCACACCTCCCTTCGAAAACCGAACTATTTCCGCGCCCCTCGGGGCCCTCCTCTGTAGGGCGGGAGGAGCCGAAGGCGGATCCCGCCTGCCGCGGCCGAAAGACCCGCTAGCGCGAAGCTGAAGGTGTGCCGCGCAGCAGTCCGGCCACATTCAGATCCTCGTCGACATCCGGCCAGTGAATCCCGATACCGTCGCCCAGAATCTCGAAGCGGCGGCGCTCTTCTGGAGTGGCACGGAGCAGGCGAGGGAACCACGCGAGAGGGGTGGCGATTCGGCGCCCATCGGCAAGGACGACGATGAGTTCGTCCTCGGTGACGGTCACCTCCTTTGCGCGCGGATCAGTGCTAGGCAGAGAAGAACTCATGCCAAGCCTCCTCGAATCGCTGTCGGTTGTCCTCGACGAGCCGCCGAACTCGACTCAGCTCGTGCGCGGGGAATCCGACTGACGATGCTAGCGCTACGGGTTGCAGCCAGAACTTGGCAAGCGAGCGGTCTCGATGCACATGGATGTGCATCGGCTCCAACCCTTCGTTTCCAAAGAAGAAGAATCGATACGGTCCGATTCGAACCACCGTCGGCACGCGGCGACCGTACCGATCGCCGCCCCGTAGGGCGGGAGGAGCCGAAGGCGGATCCCGCCTTTCGAACTCGTCTGATGGTGTAATTCGCTCGGAATTGGCGGATTACGCTCGCTTCGCTCGCTAATCCGCCCTGCGAGAACGCTTGGTGCGCTTCGTTTTGCGCCGCGCGCGATAGGGTGCACTCGGGCGGTCCGCCACGATGCCTTCCTCATCAGCGCCAGATGAGTGCGGCTTCGTCGCATTCTCGAGCGTATCTGCGATCCAGCTGTTGACGCTCTTCCCCACCAAGTTCGCAGCGATGGCGACGCGCCGATGAAGAGTGCCCTCGATGCGAAGTGGGATTCGGCCCGAGTACTCCCGGTCGGGAGCACGTCCCAGCCTTTCGCATAGCGCCAGGTAGTCGTCGACCGCCTCGCGAAACGCGCGCTCGAGCTCGTCGACGTTGGCGCCCTCGAAGTTCACGAGATCGTCGATGCCGAGGACCTCGCCGAACAGAACACGGTCCTCGGCGGAGTAGCGGACCGATCCGCGATACCCCTTGTAGTCCATGGTGTCCATCTCGCTCTCTCCTCAATCGATTCCGCGCGCGACCAAGCGCACACGGACCTGTTCAACGGCGTACTTGGGCAGGACTGGTCTTCGGTGCGGCCGGTGCAGCAAGGGTGAAACCATCCGAGAATACGAAGCGCACCCGCGAGCCAGCCCCCTCGTGCACTTCCGCGCCGAGCGCCCGCAGCAGCGAGGCGAGCTCGTCCCAGCGAATATCCGATCGGCTGGGACGCTCGAAGATCCGGTCGAGCGTCCGCCGCTGCTTCTTGTTCATCTAGATATCATAATATGATATCACTATTGTCAATTATTGATATCAGATCTGTGGCGTGGTTTTGCGCCTCGAAGGCGGATCCGCCTTCGGCTCCTCCCGCCCTACAAAGTGCCTCGTAGGGCGGATTAGGCCGAAGGCGTAATCCGCCGTCCCTCATTCGCGCTCGGCGCACAGCTCCGCAAAACGCGCGAGCGCCTCGTCGGCGGCGTCGACGGGGTAGAGCTCGTAGCGGCGGATGCGATCGCCTTCGAAGAGCTGAAAACCGATGAGGTAGTTCTCGAACGGCCCGCCGTCGGGGATGGTTCCGAATGCGCGGGAAAGAAACACCGCTCCGTGCTCGTTTCGCGTGAAGAACCGGAGCATCTCCACGCCGAGATCGGGCGCCATCTCGGCCCACGCGCGCACCGACTCCACGTACTCGTCGCGGTTCACGACGCCGAGCGAGAGCGGGCGGTGATCGTGAATGACGGCATCGGGTAGGTAGGAGCTGCGCAGCGCCTCCCAGTCGTGCTCGTTGAAGGCGACGACACCGAGCGATCGCGCTCGAACCGGTCTTTCAGGCACGAAGCGCGACCACATCTCCGCAAACGCGGCGTGGCGGTCGTCGAGGTCGAACGTGATGATGGCGACCACGTGGCCTTCGGAGTCGACCTCGACAACGTGCAGGTTTTCGATTTCGAACGCCCCGGCATCCCAGGTCCAGAGCATCTTCTCGAGCGTGAGCCGATCCCCCGCCGTCGCGAGGCGTGTGCGCGAGAGCGCAACGTCCGTTGCTGCCATCAACTTGCTGTTCTCGATGAACATCTCGCAATCGCCAGTAGTGAGAAACTGGCGGCGCCGATCTTCGAAGACCATCGGCGCGCACAACGCCCGTAGATCGTCCCAGGCGCGTGCCCGGTAGTACTCCCAAATGCGATCTACCGCACGCGTCGCCGCGTTGGGCGGAATCCGCAGCGGATCGGGGCGCAGCTCTTCGAACCGCGCGCGCGCGACGTCGAGGTCTTCGAGCTCGAAGTTCTCTTCCCGCACGATGCGGCCGCCCCGGTAATGCCCGAGCGCGACGAAGATCGACTCGTACTCCCCGCCCTCGGCCAGCGTTCCGAAGCGGCGGCCGATCCCGAGGAACCCGTGTTCCTCGCGAGCGATCGTGTACAGCCCGCCGAAGATCGTGTCGGGCGATTGCTCGAATAGCGCGGCGAGCGATGCGATGTACTCGTCCTTCTCGATCCGCCCGAGGCCGGTCCGGCGGTGATCGTCGAACACATATTCGTCGGGCAGCGCAGCGCGGCACGCTGCGAGGTCGCGGTCGAGCCGAGCGCGGTACATCGCCACGACTCCAGCAGGCAGCGATTCGAGGCGCGCTTCGCGTTCGAAGAGCTCGCGAGTCGCGGCGCGGCGGTCGTCGGGGTCGAAGACGACCAGCGCATCCATGCGGCCCTCCGAATCGGCTTCGACGACCGAAAGCACTTCGGCTTCGACGCCCGGTACATCCGTGCCGTCGGTTCTGATCTGGAAGGTCTGGTGGATCAGTGCCAGACGATCTCCCGCCGTCGCGAGGACCGTGTTGAAGCGCCGGATCGCGGGTCCCGCGAAGCGCAGGCTCGCGACGAACATGTCGCGGTCGCCCTTCAGGAGCGCTGCGCGGCGGCGGTCGTCGAACTCGAGCGTCGGCGCGCACAGAGCCGCTACGGCGTCCCAGTCTCCGGCGAGGTGTGCTTCCTCCAGGCGAGGGCCGAGCCGGGTCGCCGCGTTGGGCGGAATCCGCAGCGGATCGGGCTGCAGCTCTGCGAACCGCGCGCGCGCATCGTCGAGCTGATCGAGGGCGTAGACGTCGCGGCGATGTTCCTGCCCTTCGGCGTCGACCTCGAACACGGCCACGCGCAGCTGCTCGAACGCGCCGCCCTCGTGCGTGCCGAACACGAGGCCGATCCTGAGCAAACCGCGCTCGCAGAGCCATACGTGTAGCGGACGGATACGCGTGTCGGCGGACAGCGCGTTCAGCGCCTTCATCGATTCGATGTAGGTCGCACGGTCGAGCGTGCCCCAGCCGAGCGGGCTGTGATCGTGGACGACGAAGTCCGGGGCGAGATACGCCCCCATGTCCGACTCCGGTGCTCCGCGAGCCTGCCCGAACATCTGCATCCAGCGCACGGGGGCCGGGAATGCGGCGGCCTCGCCCGCGAGGAAGCGTCGCCCCAGCTCGGCGTACGCGTCGTCGAGCTTGTCGGGGTCGAAGCGGACGAGCGCGATGCGGTTGCCGTGCTCGTCGACTTCCGCCACCGAGAGGGACTCGGTCTCGCTGGGCCCGATCGAGCCGTCGCTCCCTTCGAAGCGCATCCGGGTCAGCACCAGCCGGTCGCCGCGCGTGGCGAGCACCTCCTGGAAGACCCGAGATTCCTCCATCTCGAGCAGCGGATGAATGAACTGGTGGAACGTCTCGCGATCGAGCTCGAGCTGCATCAGCGCGCGCCGGTCGCTGTATCGGAGCTCGGGTGCATTGAGCGCGCAGATCGCCTGCCAGTCGCGAGCGGCCCACGCGCGACCGAATCGATCGACGGTCCGCGTGGCCGTGGTTTCGATCAGTCGTGCCGACGCGCGCGGCGCCGCGAGCTCCGCGAACCGCGCGCGCGCCGCGTCGAGCTGGTGGTCGAGGTCGTAGCAGTCGACGCTGGCGATGCGGCCGCGTTCGATTCCATAGATGAAGATGTGCGGGATCTCGAACGCTCCCTCGGCCTCGCTGCCGATCCACGTCGAGACCGCGAGCGCCACGCCCTCCGCGACGTCGATGTGGCTCACGCGAAGCGTCGCGTCGGGTCGCAGGTCCCACATCGAGCGGATCCGCGCGATGTAGTCATGCGCGGAGTCCATCGTCTCCCATCCCGAGAGCGGGCGGTGGTCGCGCGCGACGAGGTGCTCGGAGAAGACGGTCGTGAGCGCGTCCCAGGCGCGATCCCGGATCGCGCGCGCCAACCGCGACACCACGGCCTGGGTCTCGGGGTGTTCCGCCGCTTCGCCGGCCGCATAGCGCGCGTCGAGCTCGGCGTAGGCGGCGTCGAGAGCGGCGAGGTCGAAGCGAACCATCGCGGTCCGTTCGCCGCGCGCGTCTACCTCGACCACCGCGAGCGACTCGATCTCGCTCGTGCCGATCGCTCCGTCGGCGCCCTCGAAGCGAACCCATGCCAGCGAGAGCCGATTGCCTCGCGTCGCAAGCGGCTCCCCCGAGAGTCGAGACGAGCTCATCTCGAACAGCGGCCGCGTGAACTCGATCCACTGCTCGTGATCGAGCTCGAGCTGCACGAGCGCCCGGCGGTCGAAATAACGAGAGCCGGGCCGATGACCCGCTACGACAGCCTCCCAGTCGCGTGCGTTCCAGGCGCGTGCCAGACGGTCTTCGGCGCGCGTGGCCGCATTCTCGAACAGCCGTGGCGGCGCCGCGAGCTCCGCGAACCGCGCGCGCGCCGCGTCGATCTGCTCGGGGTCGTAAGCGTCCTCGCGCACGATGCGCCCGTCCGGTCCCGCCTCGTGCACGAGCACGTAGGGGATCTCGAAAGCGCCTTCGGATTCGCGGCCGAGCCAGCTCGTGACGATCAGGGCCGCCCGGTCGGCGAGCGCCATGTGACTGCGCCGCGTGAAGGCGTCGGGTCGCATCTCCACCAGTGCGCGCACACCCGCCACGTACTTCTCGAGCGAGCGGGCGCGACCCGTTCCCAGAAGTTGATGGTCGTGGCGCACGAAATCAGGCGAGAAGAACGAGGCGAACTGATCCCAGTCCCGGCTCGCGATCGCGCGCCCCATGCCCGACGAACGGGCCCACATTGCGGGGTGTTCAGCGGCTTCGCCCTCTGCATAGCGGCGATCGAGCTCCGCGTACGCGGCGTCGAGCGCGTCGGCGTCGAAGCGGACGAGCGCGATGCGATCGCCGCGCTCGTCGACTTCGGCCACGGTCAGAGACTCGGTCTCGCTGGGCCCGAGCGCGCCGTCGCTGCCCTCCCAGCGTAGCCGCGTCAGTGCGAGCCGATCGCCCCGCGTGGCCAGCCACTCTTGAGAGAGTCGAGACACCTGCATGTCGAACAGCGGGCGGATGAACGCGAGGTACTCGTCGCGATCGAGGTCGAGTCGCATGAGCGATCGGCGGTCTTCGTACCGGAGCCCGGGCGCGTGGCAGGCCACGACCGCCTCCCAGTCGCGGGCCACCCACGCGCGAAGGAAGCGATTCTGCGTCGCGGTGTTCTCGAAGAGGCACGCCGGCGCGCGCGGCGCCGCCAGCTCCGCGAACCGCGCGCGCGCCGCGTCGATCTGCTCGGGGTCGTAGGCGTCCCAGCGCCGGATGCGGCCGTCCGCTCCTATCTCGAGCACGACCACGGCGGGGAGCTCGAACGCGCCCTCGGATTCGCTGCCGACCCAGCGCACTGCAATGAGCACACCGCGGTCGGTGAGCGCGATGTGCTCGTAGCGCAGAGCCGCATCGGGCCGCAGCTCGCTCATCGCGCGGACGGAAGCGACAGCATTGATCGCCGAGCTCGAGCCCAGTCCGAGGATGCGATGGTCCTCGACGACTGCATCGGGCGAGAAGAACGCGCGATACCGTTCCCAATCGCGCGCCGCGAACGCGGCTCCGAGACCTGACGAGACCGCCCACTCCGCCGGATGCTCGGCGGCCTCGCCCGCGGCATAGCGCGCATCGAGCTCGGCGTAGGCGGCGTCGAGCTGATCGGGATCGAAGCGGACCAACGCGATGCGGTCACCGCGGTCGTCGACCTCCGCGACCCCTAGAGACTCGGTCTCGCTGGGGCCGATCGAGCCATCGCTGCCTTCGAAGCGCATCCGGGTCAGTACCAGCCGATCGCCGCGGGTGGCGAGCACTTCCTGCGAGATCCGAGAAACTTCCATCTCGAACAGCGGCCGCGTGAACTCGATCCACTGCTCGTGATCGAGCTCGAGCTGCATCAGGGCGCGCCGGTCGCTATAGCGGAGCCCGGGCGCATTGTGCCCGGCGACCGCCTGCCAGTCGCGAGCGGCCCACGCGCGATCGAATCGATCGACCGCCCGCGTGGCCGCGGTCTCGAACAGCCGCGCTGGCGCCGGCGGCGCGCTCAACGCATCGAAGCGCGCGAGCGCCTCGACTTCGCGGTCGTCGTCGAAGACCTCGAAGCGCGACATCAATCCGTCGCCGTTGGCGGCCACGAGCGTGAGGAATCCCCGCTCGAAGGGGCCCCCGCTCTCGCGTCCGATTCCGGAGAACCGACCCCGAGTCAGGAAGGCGTCGGGACGGAGGCCGAGAACGTCGTCGATGCCGAGCGCCAGCTCGTCGGCGAGCGGGGACCACGAGCGGAGGTTCTCCATCACGGCGTCCGCTCCGCGCGCGGAAGACGTTCCCAGGATCCGGTGATCGATGAACTGGATGTCCGGTGCGAGCGTTGCGGGGTAGGTCTCGGGGTCGTACGTACCGAACGCGCGGATTCGCGCCGCGAGCGCGGCGGCGCGAGCGCGCTCGGGACCTTCGGGCGCAAGCTCCGCATAGCGCTCGTACAGGCGCGCGATCGCATCGCCGAGCCGGTCGGCGGCGAAGACCTCGACGCGCCGCGCCCGCCCGCCCGATTCCGCTTCGATGACCTGTAGCATCTCCGATTCGTAGGGGCCGACGTCGAATCGCCTGCCGACGAACCCGCTCCCCCGGACGGAGCGCCGGCTCAGCGCGAGCGAATCGCCGAGCGTGGCCAGCGGCTCCAGGTGGAACACCGGACCCTCTGCGGAGAGGAGGTGTTGGCTCGACGCGATCAGTCCCTGCAAGCCGAACGTCGCTCCCGTCGTATGATCGACCGTCTCCCACGTCTCGGTGACCGAGGCGATGATCGCGTCGAGGTCGCGCGCGGCGTAGGCCGAGGTCATGCGCGCCGCGTGGTCGGTCGCGGCGTTGGGCCGTATGCGGCGCGCGGGGCGCGTACGCTCGGCGGTCAGCGCGTCGAAGCGCGCGAGCGCGTCGGCTTCGCGGTCGGCGTCGAATATCTCGAAGACACGTCTCCGGCCTTCGGCGTCGTAGACTTGCAGGAGAAGGAACGCGATCTCGTAGTCACCGCTGCTGGCCCGGTCGCGCCCGCGTTCGCGCGCGCGCACGAGCACTGCGTTGCTGCGCAAGTCGAGGATGTCGTCGAAGAGGGTGACCGCGTCGTCGACCGTCTCGTACCAAAGCTGCAACCGCCGCCGGACCTCGTCGATTCCGTTCGAGGACGGCACACTGATCACGGCGCGGTGATCGCGGAACGCGACGTCCGGCGCGTAGGTATCCAGGTTCTCCAGATGCGGGCCGAGCGTGGCCGCGATCGAGCGCGCGATCCCCCCGGCGCGCATGCGCGCGGGGCCTTCGGGCTGCAGCTCCGCATAGCGCTCGTACAGGCGCGCGATCCCATCGCCGAGCCGGTCGCTCGCGAAGTTGTCGGTGTGCCGGCGCCGGCCGCTCGCGTCCACCTCCACGAGCAGCACGGTCTCGATCTCATAGGCGCCGATGTCGAGGTTCCTCGCGACGATTCCGCTCGCGCCGCACCACATCCGGCACAGTGCGAGCGAATCGCCGAGCGTGGCGAGCGGCACACCGCGGTAGGTGCCGCCCTCAGCTCGCGCGAGCGACAGCCAGGTGCCCGTGGATTGCTCACGCGCGTAGTTCGTTCCCGTCGGGTGATCGACGCACTCGCCCGAGTCCGCGAGGTGGGCCGCGATCGCCGCGGCGTCGCGCGCCCGCATCGCGGCCTCGAAGCGCGCGGCGTCGGCAGTGGCGGCGTTCGGGCGCACGCGGCGGGCCGGACGCGCCGGCGGCGAGGTCAGCGCATCGAGGCGCGCGAGCGCGTCCGCGCTTTGCTCGGGTTCCCAATCTTCCCAGCGATTCAGCAGACCGTCGGGTCCGAACGTCCAGAGCTGGCAGAGCTGGCGTTCGAAATCGCCGCCGCTCGCGCCCAGGGTGCCGACATTCGTGATGCGCACGATGAGCGCATCGGGGCGCAGCGCCACGATGTCCTCCCAGCGCCACTCGAAATCGTCGACCAGCTCGAAGAAGGCTCGCACCGCGCGCACCAGCTCATCGGCCCCGCGCACGGTGCCCACCCCGACGGTGCGGTGGTCGATGCGCTCGATCGCCGGCGCGAGCGGCCAGCGATCGGGTCTCTCGCGCACCATCACCGCGACCGAGCGCGCGATCGCCGCGGCGCGGGTGCGCTCGGGGGCCTCGGTGCATCGTTCCGCATAGCGCTCGTACAGCCGAACGATCGCGTCGCCCAGGTGGTCCGCAGGGAAGACCTCGAGCCGGTGCCGTCGGTGTTGGGAGTCGACCTCGCTCAACTGGTAGTTCTTGTGCTGGAATGCACCGACGTCGAGCGTCTTGCCGGCCGCGCCGCTCCCGGAAACCGAGTGCCAGCACAGCGCGAGCGAGTCGCCGAGCGTTGCCAGAGGCTCGTACCGGCGCGCCAGATTCTGGACGCGGAGCTGCTTGCGGTAGAAGGCCAGCGATTCCGACCGGCCATGAGTGGCGCCGGTCCAATGCTCGATCACCTCGTCGTCCTCGGCGAGGAGCTCGGACAATGCGTCTGCGTCTCCTGCGGCAATCGCGGCATCCAGGCGGGCCTCATACGCGGTCGCTGCGTTCGGCCGCACGCGGCGCGCGGGCGGCGCAGCGGTGAGCGCCTCGAAGCGCGCGAGCGCCTCGGCGCGGCGGTCCACATCGAAGATGTCGAAGTGGGTCACCAGGCCATCGGCCCCGTAGACGAGCAGCGAGATGAATTTCATCTCGAACGCGCCGCCGCCCTCGCGCGCGACTCCGGAGAGCGTCGCGCGGAATGCGCACCCGGTGGCGCGCAGGTCGAGCAGCTCGTCGGCGTGGACCGCCAGCTCGTCGCCGAGCGCGGTCCACGAGCGGGCCTGGGAGAGCATGTCTGCCGATCCGCGCGCAGCGAACAGGCCGAGGATCCGGTGGTCGGTCATCTCGACACCCGGAGCCATGCTCGAGGCATAGTGCTCGGGATCGAACGAACCCCAGGTCTGATGGCGCGCGATCGTCGCAGCGCGCGTTCGTTCCGGCCCTTCGGGCAGGAGCTCGGCATGGCGCTCGTAGATGCGCCCGATCGCGTTGCCGAGGTGGTCGCTCGCGAAGACCTCGGCGCGCGCAAAGCGGCCGTCCGGATCGACTTCGCAGAGCACGAAATTTTCGAGTGCGCTCGGACCGACTTCACCCTGATCCCAGTCGAGGCCAGCCGTGGAAATCGATCGCTGAACAAGCGCGAGCGAATCACCGAGCGTCGCGAGCGGCTCCGTGCGAGGGGAGAAATCCTGCGCGCGCCAGAGGAGTTGCGCGCTGGACATCACGCCGGAGCGATCCCACTCCAGGCCGGTCGGATGATGGACGGCTACGAAGCTCTCGGCGTGCAGCGCGAGGGTCGCCGCCTCGTCGCGAGCCTCGATTGCGGCCGTGAGACGCGCGACCACCTCGGTGGCCGCGTTGGCGCGCCAGCGGCGCGCCACGGGCGTGGCCGCGGCGAGCGCGTCGAAGCGCGCGAGCGCCGCCGCCTCGTCTTCCAGCTCGAAGATCTCGAGACGGGTCTGGAGGCCGTCGGTGCCGAAAACCATCAGGGAGAGGCAGGGCGCCTCGAAGATGCCGCCGCCGTCGCGCGCAATGCCCGCGAACATCCCGTTCACGACCAGCATGTCGGGCTGCGCGGCGAAGATCTCGGTGATCCGGTTCGTCATGTCGTAGGCGACGGCGAACCACGAGCGGAAGATCTCCAGCGCGGCATCGCGCCCGCGCGCCGAGACCGTGGCCAGGCGCCGGTGATCGACCAGCTCGAACGACGGCGCGTACGCTGCGGCATAGCGATCGGGATCCCACCCTCCCATCGCTGCCACGGTGTACGCGATCGCCGCGGCGCGATCCCGCTCCACGCCCTCGGGCAAGAGCTCCGCATAGCGCTCGTACAGGCTCGAGAGCGCGTCGCCGAGGTGGTCGATCGCGAACGCCTCGGATCGGCAGAAGAGCCCGCTCGCATTGGTCTCGTAGGTGACGATCTCCTCGCCGCCAAACGCGCCGACATCGAACTCACCGCGCGAGAGCCCCGCCGCCGAGAGCGAGACGCGGCACAGGGCGAGACGCTCGCCGAGCGTCGCGAGCAGCTCGTTGCGATAGACGAGGTCGCGGTTCTGCATCACCGAACGCATCGTGGCCAGCTGCGCCGCCCGGTCGTAGGTGTGGCCGGTGGGGTGGTCGACGTTGTGCGAGTCTTCGGCGAGCTGGGCCGCGAGGGTGTCGATGTCGCGATTCATGATCGCGGCCGCCTGACGCGCGGCTTGAACGCTCGCGGTGTTCGCGCGTACGCGGCGGGTGGGTCGCGGTGCCACTCCCGTGAGCGCGTCGAAGCGCGCGAGCGCGTCGGCCTCGTCGTCGACGTCGAACCACTCGATGCGCGCCAGGCGGCCGTCGGCGTCGTACAGCCAGAGATGGAGATGCTGGCGATCGTAGGGCCCGCCGCTCGCGCGGTTGGTGCCCGCGGCCGTGATGCGGGAGAGCAGCGCATTGGGCGTCACGACGAGGACGTCGTTGGCGCTCAGGTGGACGTCCGAGACGGTGTCGTACAAGACGCGGATGCCTCGGCGCACCTCATCGGCGTTGCGCGCAGAAGGGAGCCCGATCAGACGCCGGTGATCGACGAACTCGACACCGGCCGCAAGAACCTGCTCGAAGCGATCGGGATCGAGGGTCGGTGCGAACCACGCAGCCACACCGCGCGCGGTGGCGGTGGCGCGCACTCGCTCGGGGCCTTCGGGGAGCAGTTCCGCATAGCGCTCGTACAAGCGAGTAATCGCGTCGCCGAGCCGATCGGCCTTGAAGAACTCGGCGCGCAACTGTCTCCCGCGCGCATCGACCTCGATGACGACCTGCTCCTCCATCTCGTAAGGACCGATGCTCAGCCGCCCTGGTATGCCGCTGGCGGAGATCGATGGCCGTCCCAACGCGAGCGAATCGCCGAGCGTCGCAAGTGGCTCGTTTCGATACGAGAGATTCTCGGCGCGCATGAGGCCGCGGATCGTCTTGACGCCTTCCGCGCGACCCCACTCCGTGCCCGTGGGATGGTGGATCGCATGGAACCCGTCGGAGTGCAGCTCGGAAACGGCGGCTTCGTCGCGCGCGCCGACGGCGGCTTCCAGGCGGGCGAAGGCAGCCGTGGCCGCGTTCTCTCGCACGCGGCGGCGCACTGCGCGCGCGGATGCGACGCGCATGACCGGTGCCGGCGCCACCGGCTCCACCGCGTGCGCGCCTTCTCGCCGCGCTCGCTCGACCAGCAGCGTGGCGCCCTTCGCCTCCCAGAGCGAGGTAGCGCGCGCCTCCTCGGCCGCGGCCTCGGCGCCTCGGCCGGACGCGCGCAGCGCCGCCGCGAGCGCGAGCCGCGCGTCGGCGTGGAACAGCAGCGCGTCGGTCGCCGACGCGATCTCGACTGCCGCGCGCGCAAGCTCGACGGCTCTCTCCGCCTCACCGCGCCGCGCGAGCGCCTCCGCGCGCACGCCGCGCCACGCGATCGCGGACTGCAGATCGTCGCCCGCGAGCGCCTCGCTCTCGTGAGAGATGGCCTCGGCTTCGGCGGCGCGATCCTGCGCGAGCAGCGCGCGGCCGAGCTGCGCGGCGCACTGCGCCGCGTCGCTGCCGAGCCCTAGCTCGCGCATGCCGTCGTAGGCGGTGCGCAGACAGCGCTCGGCCGCGACGGGGTCTCCCTCGATCAGCTCGACCTGACCCGCGAACTGATCCGCTTGGAGCAGGCGATGCGTGATGCCGAGCTCTTCCACCATGCGCCGCGACGACGCGATCATGCGCCGCGCGGCTTCGCTGCGACCGCGCAGCGCCTCGAGCACGCCCTGCGAGCGCAGCGCCACGGCCTCCACAGCGGGCGAGCCCGACGTGATGCGCAGCACGCGCACGACGTCGAGGCAGCGACCGCTCGCGCGTGTCACAGGGGAGGGGCCCCACAGCGCCGCGAGCGGCGCGCCCGAGAGCACGGCGTTCGCGCGGCGGCGGTCCCCCACGCGGCGCGCCGCTGCGAGCGCGCGGTCGAGCGCGGCCTCGCACGCGCCGACCTTTCCAAGCCGCGCGAGCGCGATCGCGTGCACGAAGTGCGCCTTCGCCTCGCCCGCGGCGTCGCCGGCCGCGGTGAGCTGCTCGGCGGCCGCGGCGACCGCATCGGCGGTGCCGCGCAGCGACTTCGGGTCGGTGAGCGCCGCGCGCTCGCCCGCGAAGCAGGTATGCCACGCGGCGAGGCGCGGCGAGTCGGCCGTGAAGCGGCCGAGCTCGTCGATCGCGCGCCCCGCGGTGCCGACCTCGCCCGCCGCGAGCAGCGCCTCGCACCAATCCAGTGCCAGGTCGGCGCGCGCGGGGTCGGCGGGCTCGAGCCGCTCGAGCGCGCGGCCGAGCAGGCTCGCCGCGACCGGAACGTCGTCGCGCGCGAGCGCGCGCCGGCCCGCGCCCGCGAGGTAGCGCGATGCGCGCTCGCCTAGCGCGCGCCCCTGCTCGTCGATCGTCCCGAGCTCGCGCAGGTGCTGGTGCGCCTGCTCGAGGTGCCAGCCGATCGTCTCGTCGTGCGGGGCTTCGTCGCCGACCCGCTTCACCACCCAGTCCGCGAAGCGCGCGTGCAATTCGGCGCGTGTATTGCGAAGCAGGCGTCGGTACGCGGCGTCGCGGATCAGCGCGTGGTGGAAGCGCAGCGCGGGCTCGCCGAGGAACCAGCCCGTGTCGGACTCGACCAGCTCGCTGCGGCGCAGCGCCTCGAGCTGGCGGTCGAGGTCGGGCGCCTCGCGCGGCAGGAGCTCCTTCACGGCCGCGCGCGAGAACTGCCGGCCTACCACGGCCGCGCGCTCGAGCACGGTGCGCTCCTCGGGTCGCAGCTTCTCGATGCGCGCGGCGAGCAGCGCCTGGATCGTGGGCGGCATCTCGAGGCTCGCGAGCTCGACGCCCAGCGTCCAGTGATCGCCCTCGCGCACGAGCGCGCCGTCGTGCACGAGCATGCGCACGAGCTCGCCCACGAACAGCGGGTTGCCCTCGCTCGCCGCGAGCACGCGGCCCGCGACCGCGGCGGGCAGCTCTTCGGCGCCGATCGCATTCGCGGCCAGGCGCGTCGCAGCGCCCGCGTCGAGGCCCGCGAGCGTCACCACCTCGGACACGAGAGGACCCGGTGTCGCGAGCGAGGAGCGCTCCTCGCGCAGCTCGGGGCGTGCCGCGACGAGCACGAGCAGCGGCGAGTCCGTGCTCCACTGCACGAGGTGCTCCGTGAGGTCGAGCAGCAGTGGCTCGGCCCAGTGCAGGTCGTCGAGCGCGAGGACGACGGGCGCGGCCGCCGCGAACGCGCCGAGGAATCGCCGCACGACGAAGAACGTCTCCTCGGGCGGCGCGGGCGTGCCCGCGAGCAGCGCGCCGATGCCCCCCGCGATCCGGTCGCGCTCGGCCTCTTCGCGCGGCAGCACGTCTTCGATCGCCGCGCGTGTGGCCTCGGCGCTCGCAGTGTCCTCGATCCGCAAGAGCGCGCGCAGCCCGCGCGCGAGCGGCGAGAACGTGCCGCCGCCCGACGGATCGCAGCGCGCGCTGATCACGGTGGCGCCATCCTCGAGCCGGCGTGCCACCTCGCCCAGCACTCGCGACTTGCCGAGCCCGGGCGAGCCCAGGATCACCGCGAGCTTGGCGCGCTGCTCGGAAACCGCGGCGTCGTAGACCGCGCGCAGCCGCCGCAGCTCGCCCTCGCGGCCCACGAACGGCGTGGCCGACGCGCCCGCGGGCCGGTCGAGCGACACGACGCGATAGGCGGCGACCGCCTCGCTGCGGCCCTTGAGTGCGAGCGCACCGATCGGCGCGAGCGTGATGAGCTCCGAAACGAGGCGACGCGTGGATTCCCCGATCAAGACGTCGCCGTCGTGTGCGGCCGCTTGCAGGTGCGCGGCGACGTTGAGCGGGTCGCCGATGCCGGCCGCGTAGTCGTCGGAGACGACCACCTCACCCGTGTTCACGGCGACACGCAGGCCGACGCGGTCAGTGAGCTGGTTCTGCTCGCGGAACTCGCGGAACGCCTGCTGCACCGCGACCGCAGCACGCACGGCGCGGATCGCGTCGTCTTCGGCCACGTGCGGCACGCCGAACGCGCACATCACGCCGTCGCCGAGCAGCTGCACGACGGTGCCGCCGTGCGCCTCGATGGGCGTGCGCACGGCGCGGTGGTAGCGGTCCATCACGCGACTAACGGCCTCGGCGTCGAGGCGCTCCTGCAACGCGGTCGAGCCGATCAGATCCGCGAACACGATCGTGACGACCTTTCGCGAAACGGTGTCAGCGGTAGCGGGGGCCGCAGCCGCGCCCGCGAGCGACGCGCCGCACGCGCCGCAGAACTTCATGCCGGGCGCGGACTCGGTGCCGCACACAGGGCAGCGCGGCGCGAGCGGCTGCCCGCAGCCGCCGCAGAAGCGGTGGCCGGGCGGGTTCGCCGTACCGCAGCTCGCGCAGTCCAACGCGGGCCCTCCTTGGGGCGGGGCCATTCTAATGGGTACGCCAGTTCCTGGGGTGTGAAGGGGTTCACAGGGCGAGGTAGTTCGATGTTCGAATGACTAGCGGCCTGAGGCCGCGGAAGGCGGGGTCCGCTTTCGCGTCATTCGCGCTTCGCGCGCAGCTCCTCGAAGCGCGCGCGCGCGGCGGGGAGCTGTTCGAGGTCGTACTGGTCGAAGCGCAGCACGATGCCGCGCGCGTCGTGCTCGGAGACGGTGATCCAGGGCGTCTCGAACGCGCCGCCGTCGCGCGTGCCGACCCAGGCGCCGATCCAGATCAGTCCGCGCTGCGACATCTCGGCGTGGTCGAGGCGCAGCTGCGTATCCGGGGCGAGGTCGACGAGCGAGTGGAGCGTCCGTACGTAGTCCGCGGTGCTGCGCACCGTCTCCCAGCCGAGCAGGCGGTGGTCTTCGACGACGAGGTCGGGCGCCATGCGCGCCGCGAGCGCATCCCAGTCGCGGAGCGCGAACGCGTCGAGGAACGCGTGCATCGTGCCGGCGATGTGCGGGAACGCGGCGGCCTCGCCGGTCGCATAGCGCGCGTCGAGCTCGGCGGTGGGCGAGCGCGGCGTCGCGAGCTCCGCAAACCGCGCGCGCGCGGCGGAGAGCTGTTCGGGGTCATAGATGTCGTCGTGACCGATGGTCCCGTCCGGCCCGAGCGCGAATACGTTCGTGGAGTGGACCTCGAAGGGGTCTTCCAGTTCGTCGGCGACCCAGTGGGTCACGACGAGTGCCGCGCGGTCAGCGAGTTCAACGTGATCGGCGCGCGTGGAGACATCGGGCCGCAGCTTGATCAGCGTCCGGACGGAGTCGACGAT
Source organism: uncultured delta proteobacterium (assembly GCA_963832165.1). Taxonomy (GTDB): domain Bacteria; phylum Myxococcota_A; class UBA9160; order UBA9160; family SMWR01; genus JAHEJV01. The sequence goes on from CAWHTE010000002.1 coordinate 115,636, forward strand.
GAGCTTGGAACCGTGCGTGGTTCCGCTTCCCTCGTCGCGGTGATCCTCGCGGATGTAGTCCGGAGAGAACCGGGAGGGAAGCGCGCCCCAGTTCCGCTCCGAGATCGCGCTCTGCATGCTCGAGATGGCCGCCCACATCTCGGGGTGCTCGGCGGCCTCACCCACGGCATAGCGGCGATCGAGCTCGGCATAGGCAGCGTCGAGCGCGTTGGGGTCGAATCGCACGTTCGCCACGCGCTGGCCGTGCGCGTCCACCTCGCACACGATCAGCGAATCGATCTCGCTCGGCCCGATCGAGGCGCTTCCGATCGATCCGCCGGCGACTTCGACGAGCATCCGGGAGAGCGCCAGCCGCTCGCCGCGCGTGGCCAGGATCTCGGACGAGATCCGCGACGTGGCCATGTCGAAGAGCGGCCGCGCGAACTCGAACCAATGCTCGAGACCGATGTCGAGCTGCATCAGGCTGCGCTGGTCGATGTATCGGAATCCGGGCGCGTAGAGGGCGGTGACGGCCTTCCAGTCGCGCGCCGACCAGGCGAGCGCGAAGCGCTCGATCGACCGCGTCGCGGCGCTCTCGACCGCTCGTGCCGGGACGGCCGGCGCTTCCACCTCGGCGAATCGCGCGCGCGCGGCGGCGATCTGCTCGAGGCTGTAGTGGTGTGCGCGGTTGACCTGGCCGTTGCGGCTGAACCCGAACACGGTGACGACGGGAATCTCGAACGCTCCGGCAGCCTGGCTGCCGATCCAGCTGGCCACGAACAACGCCGCGCGATCGCCGAGCACGACGTGATCCACGCGCAGCGTCACGTCGGGCGCGACGTCGGAGAGCGAGCGCACCGCGGCCACGTATTCCGCGGGTGAATTTGCACTGCCCCAGCCGAACAGGCGGTGGTCCTCGGCGAAGAGATCCGGGGAGAAGAGCGCCATGATCCGGCCCCACTCACCGGCCTCGAGGACGCCTCGCAGACTCGCGAGCGCCGTCCACGTCGCGGGATGCTCTGTGGCCTCGCCTGCCCCATAGCGCGCATCGAGCTCGGCGTAGGCCTCGTCGCGCGCGTCCAGATCGAAGCGAGCACCGGCCACGGCCTTGCCGGCGGGGTTCACCTGCCAGACCGCGAGCGAGGAGATCTCGCTCGGGCCAATCGAGCCATCGGCCACCTCGGTGCACATCCGGGCCAGCGCGAGCCGATCGCCGCGCGTGGCGATGATTTCCGCCACGACGCGCGACGACTTCATCTCGAACAGGGGGCGCTGGAACTCGAGCTGCTCTTCGAGGTCGAACTCCAGCTGCACGATCGAGCGGCGGTCGCTCATCCGCATTTCGGGCGCGTAGACCGCGCGCACGGCCTCCCAATCGCGCGCGGCCCAGGCCTGCACGAACTGGTCGAGCGAGCGCGTCGCGGCGTTCTCGACCAGCCGCGGCGGTGCCACCGGAGCCACGAGCTCGTCCAGGCGCGCGAGTGCGGCGTCGCGCTCGTCGGCGTCATAGTTCTCCCATTGGGCAAGGCGCCCGTTCGCGTCGAAGACGTAGAGCGCGACGGGATGGCTGCGGAACGGGACGCCTCTCTGTTCGCCCTCGAGAGTTCTGTGCACGAGCAGCGCGTCGGGGCGCAGCGCGAGGATCTCGTCGGTCGGCGTGGCGGTGAAGGTGATCGACTCTGCCACATCGCGGACCCCGCGGCGGACCGTCACCAAGCCGCGCGCGGAACCCCAGCCGAGCAGACGGTGATCCCGGTATTGCACGTCGAGCGCGAGCAGGTTGGCGATCGCATCGGGATCGAGTGGGGCGAGCATCACCGGGATCGCGCGCGCGATCGCAGTGGCGCGTCTGCGCTCAGCGCCCTCCGGCTGCTCGCTCGCATAGCGCTCGTACAGCTTCGCGATCGCATCGCTGAGGCGATCGACTGCGAAGACCTCGGCGTACGCGATCCGCCCCTGCTCGTCGGCCTCGAGCACGTCGAGCTCGTCGATCAGATAGGATCCGACGTCGAGCGTTGCGCCCGCGAAGCCGGTCGCCGAGATGGTCCGACGGAACAGGCCGAGCGAGTCGCCCAGGATCGCGAGCGGCTCGTGCAGGGACTGGGGCTCGCGCGCCTTCATCAGGGAGCGGAAGCTCGCGATCCACCCCTCGCGGTCGAAGGTCGTCCCCGTCTTGTGGTCGAGGATCACGGCGCGTTCGGCGACCAGCTCGACCAGGGCGTCGGTGTTGCGCAGCGCGATCGCTTCGTCGACACGCGCGGTGTGTGCAGTCGCCGCATTGGCGGGGAGCGGGCGCGACGGTGTCGGTGCCTCTGTGAGCTCCTCGAAGCGCGCTAGCGCCTCGTCGCGGCGGTCGACGTCGAGCCACTCGACGAAGGTCGCGAGACCGTGGGCGCCGAACACCCGCAGCGACAGGTATTGGGCCTCGTAGGCGCCCCCACTCGCGCGGTCCGTTCCGCTCTCGTGCCATTCGATCAGGAGCCTCTCGGGCCGCACCGCGACGACATCAACGACGTCGAAGGTCAGGTCCGCGACGGTATCGAACCAGATGCCGATTCCGCGGTGTACCGCGTCTGCGCCGCGCGTCGTTCCGAGCGACACCACGCTGCGCCGGTCGCGGAAGATGACGTCGCGAGCGAAGATCGTGGCGAAGCGTTCGGCGTCCGCAGGTCCGTGCCACACCGCGAGCGTGCGCGCGGTAGCCGCTGCGCGCGTGCGCTCGGGGCCTTCGGGCAGCAGCTCGACATGGCGCTCGTACAGCCGCACGAGCGCGTCGCCGAGCCGGTCGGACGCGAAGATCTCGCAGTGCGTCAACCGACCCGCGGCGTCGACGTCGAAGATGGTGATGTTCTCGAGCTCGTAGGGTCCGACGTCGACGGTCTCCCCCGTGAATCCGCTCGCAGCGGCGCTCGTGCGACACAGCGCGAGCGAGTCGCCGAGCGTGGCGATCGGCTCGGTGCGGTGGACCGGATCGCGCGCGCGCAGGAGCGAGCGCCAGCTGTCCAGCATGCCCTGCCGGCCGAACTCCGTGCCGGTCGAGCGATCGACGAACTCGCAGGGATCGGCGAGGGTTTCGTCGAGCCCCTGGAGGTCGCGCGCCGCGATCGCGGTATCGAGCCGCGCCGCGTAGGCGCTCGCGGTGTTCGGCCGCACGCTGCGTCTCGGCGGCGTCGGCTCGGCAACCAGCGCGTCGAAACGCGCGAGCGCGTCGTCCGCGTGCTCGGCGTCGAACTGCTCGACGCGAGACACGAGGCCCGCGGCATCGAAGATCCAGATGAAGATGAACCTGCGCTCGAACGTGCTCCCGCTCGCGCGCAGGGTGCCCCTGCTCGTGGATCGACACAGAAGGGCGTTGGACCGCACATCGATCACGTCGTCCATCCGGAAGACGACGCCGTCAGCGATCTCAGCGAGCTTTCGCGCCCAGTCGAGAAATGCCGCGGCACCCCGGATCGAGCCGATTCCGACCAGGCTCCGGTGGTCGACCCACTCGACATCCGGCGCGAAGAGCGCTGCGCTTCGCGCGAGATCCATCGGCCCCGTGATGACCGTGATCGCGCGCGCAATCGCCAGGCATCTCGCGCGTCCGGGGCCGGGCGGCTCCAGCTCGGCGTAGCGCGCGTACAGGCGTGCGATCGCGTCGCCGAGGCGATCTTCCGAGAAACTCTCCGCTCGCGAGCGGCGGCCCTCGCGGTCGGCCTCGATCAGCACGAGGTGGTGGTTCTCGTAGGCGCCGACGTCGAAGCCCCCGCTCTCGAGAGCGCTCGCGGACGCGGACACGTGCAGGAGTGCGAGCGAGCCGCCGAGCGTGGCCACCGGCTCGTGTGCAGTCTTCGGATCGCGCGCCTTCATGTGGATCTGGAACGAGGTGAGCGCGCCCTGGCGATCGTACGTGATGCCGGTCGGGTGATGGATATGGAGCGTATCGTCCGTGAACACCTGCTCGGCCGCAGACAGGTCGCGTGCTGCCATGGCAGCGTCGTAGCGCGCGCCGTTGGCAGTAGCGGCGTTGGGCCGCACGCGCCGCGCCCGGCGGCGCGGCGCGGCGGTGAGCTCGTCGAAGCGCGCGAGCGCCTCCTGCTCCTGGGTCAACTCGAAGAGCTCGAGGCGCGTCTGCAAGCCGTCGCTGCCGAAGACCATCAGGGAGATGGAGGGCGATTCGAAGCGACCGCCTCCGTCGCGCGCGGTCCCGGCAAACATCGTGCGCACGAGCAGCGCACTCGGACCCAGCCCGAGGATTTCATCGATGTGGTTCTCGATGTCGTCGGCGACCGCGAACCAGGAGCGGAACATCTCCAGCACGGCCTCGGGGCCGCGCGCGAAGAAGCTGCCGAGCTTGCGGCGGTCCACCATCTCGATCGCGGGCGAGTAGGCCGCCGTATAGCGCTCGAGGTCGTAGCCGCCCACCACGACCGCCCCAACCGAGCGCGCGGTCGAGGCAGCGCGCGCGCGCTCGGGGCCTTCGGGCAGGATCTCGGCATAGCGTTCGTATAGGCGCGTGACGGCGGCGCCGAGGCGGTCCGGCGCGAATCGCTCGGCGTAGCGCTGAAGGCCTTCCGCGTTGCTCTCGCTCAGCGTGAACATCTCGTTTGCGAAATCGCCGACATCGATCTGGGAGCTCTTGACTCCGCTCGCGGAGGTCGCGATCCGAGCCAGTGCGAGCGAGTCGCCCAGCGTTGCGAGCGGCTCGACCCGGTAGGACAGGTCGCGGCCCGCGAGCACGGCGTGCAGGCTGGCGAGGATCTCGCGCCGGCCGTAGGTGATGCCGACCTCGTGATCGAGCACCTCCGTGTCGTCGCTGTAGAGCGCAGCGATCTCCTCTTCGTCTCGTGCGGCGACTGCGCGCTCCACGCGGGCCAGGTGCGTGGTCGCCCCATTGGGTCGCACGCGGCGCGCAGGGCGGGCCGACGGCGAGGTCGACGCGTCGAAGGCCGCGAGCGCCGCGTCGATCTGATCCGGCTCGAACATCTCGAAGCGCGCGAGCCGCCCGTCGGGGCCCGCGACCGAGAGCGAGAGGTAGGGGCGCTCATAGGCGCCGCCGCTCGCGCGCAGGGTGCCGAAATTGGTCTGGCGGACCAGGCACGCATCCGGTCGCAGCGCGAGGATGTCGTCGAAGCGGTTCGCGGCGTCCGGGGCGAGCTCGAGCAGCGATCGAACCGCGTTCAGGAAGAGCTCCGGTCCGCGCCCTTGTCCGGCCCCGACGGTGCGGTGATCGAAGCTCTCGATGTCCGGCGCCAGGCTCGCGGCATACCGCTCGGTATCGACCCGCCCCACGTTGTTCGCCACCGCGCGTGCGAACGCCGCCGCGCGCGTGCGCTCGGCGCCTTCGGGAAGCAGCTCCGCGTAGCGCTCGTACAGGCGCACGATCGCGTTGCCGAGCCGGTCCGCGCGGAAGCGCTCGGCGCGCAGCTGATGGCCGTCCGAGGAGACCATGTTCAGCGTGATCTCCTCGCTCGAGTAGCTCGCGACGTCGACCTCGCCACCGGCCACGCCACTCGCGGACACCGAAAGGCGCGTGAGCGCGAGCGAGTCGCCCAGCGACGCGAGTGGCTCGACGCGGTAGGACAGGTCGCGCGAGGCGAGCAACGCACGGATCGCGGAGATCGTGTCGCGCTTGACGAAGGTGGTACCCGCGAGATGATCGACGACCTCCGTGTCGTCGGGGAAGAGCTCGGCGCACGCTGCGATGTCTCGCGCGGCGACCGCGCTCTCGAGGCGGGCTTGCTGGACCGTAGCCGTGTTCGGCCGCACGCGGCGCGCGGGGCGCGCCGGCTCGGAGGTCAGCGCGTCGAAGCGCGCGAGCGCGTCCGACTCGCGGTCGGGATCGAACTGCTCGGCGCGCGAGACGAGGCCATTGGCATCGAAGATCCAGATCGACACGAACGGCCGCTCGAAGGAGCCACCGCTCGCGCGATCGGTGCCCGACGACGTGGCGCGGAACAGCAGCGCGTCGGCGCGCAGGTCGATCACGTCTTCCAGGCGGATCGCCGCCTGGTCGGCGGCGTCCGTGAGCGTGCGGATCCACTCGAGAGCGGCGGCGGACCCCTTGATGGATCCCATGCCGATCAAACTCCGGTGATCGACCCACTCGATGTCCGGCGCGAGGATCGGCGCGCGGAAGCGGTCGAGATCGACCGGCCCGGCCAGCGCCGTGATCGCGCGCGCGATCGCGGCGGCGCGATCGATCGCAGCGGCCGTCCTCTGTTGTTCCGCATGGCGCTCGTAGAGCCGAACGATCGCGTCGCCAAATCGATCGGGGGAGAACATCTCGATGCGGCGGTACCGCCCGGCGGCATCGGCCTCGAGCAGGAGAATTCGCGCGCCGTCGTAGGCGCCCACATCGAAGCCGCCCCCGGCCACCGACGGCCCAGACACGGAACAGCGACAGAGCGCGAGAGAGTCGCCGAGCGTTGCGAGCGGCTCCTGCCTCACGAGTCCTTCGGCACGCAGCAGGATGCGCATCGTGGCGAGCGATTCCGCGCGGCCGTGGGTCACTCCCGTGGCGTGGTCGATGATTTCGACGTCGTCGGCCTGCAGCGCAGCGTAGGCGTCGACGTCGTGCGCGGCATAGGCCGCGTCGACGCGCGCGGCGACCGCGGTGGCCGCGTTCGGCCGCACGCGGCGCGAGGGGCGCGCCGGCGGCCCGGCCGTCAGCACGTCGAAGCGCGCGAGCGCGTCGGCCTCGCGGTCCGAGTCGAACACCTCGAAGCGCGAGACCCGGCCATCGGCCCCAAACACCGCGAGGGAAACGACATCGCGCTCGAACGCGCCGCCGCCGTCGCGCGCGATTCCCGAGAACGCCCCCCGGAATACGTACGCGTCGGGGCCCAGGTCGAGGATCTCGTCCGTGCGGATCTGCAGCTCGTCGCCGAGCCCGGTCCAGGAGCGGAAGTTCGCTTCCACAGCGACCGATCCACGCGCGGAGGAAGTGCCGAGGATGCGATGGTCCGTGAACACGATGTCCGGGGCGAGGCCGGCGGCATAGCGCTCGGGATCGTAGGGACCGAAGTGGGGGAAGCGCGCGATCACCGCCGCCCGCGCGCGCTCGAGGCCTTCGGGCAGCGATTCCGCATAGCGCTCGTAGAGACGCGCGACGGCGTCGCCGAGCCGGTCGGCAGCAAAGCTCTCGAAGCGCGATGCTCGCTGCCCTTCCGCGCCGGCTTCGACCACGACGATCGCGGGCATCTCGTACGGGCCCACGCTCGCGTGCTGCCACCGGTTGCCGCTCGCGGCGATCGATTGGCGACACAGCGCGAGCGACTCGCCGAGCGTGGCGAGCGGCTCGAGCCGGTACGAGAAGTCGTCGCTGCGCCAGAGGCGGCGAGTGCTTTCGAGGGTGGCCATGCCGCTGTCCCAGGAGAGGCCGGTCGGATGGTGGACCACCTCGAAACCCTCGATCGCCGCCAGCATGGCGTCTTCGTCGCGAGCTCGGACCGCGGCTTCGATGCGCGCGGCGGCGGCGGTGGCGGCGTTCTCGCGGACGCGGCGGCGCGCGGGGGGTGCCGGGGTCGGTCCGCGCAAGGCGGGATCCGCCTTCGGCTCCTCCCGCCCTACGTGGCCGTGAACACCGGCGTCCACCGCAACGTCATGAGTAGGGCGGGAGACCGGAGCGATCCCGCCATCCCGCGCGCCCTCGCGCGCGCGCTCGACGAGCAGCGTCGCGCCCTTCGTCTCCCAGAGCGAGGTCGCGCGTGCCTCCTCCGCCGCGGCTTCGCTGCGCCGGCCCGCCGCGCGCAGCGCCGCCGCGAGCGCGGTGCGCGCTTCGGCGTGCCAAAGCAGCGCGTCGGTTGCCGCCGCGGTCTCGACGGCCGCGCGCGCGAGCTCGACCGCCCTCTCCGGCTCGCCGCGGCGCGCGAGCGCCTCGGCGCGCACATCGCGCCAGGCGATCGCGGAGTGCAGATCGTCGCCCGCGAGCGCCTCGCTCTCGTGAGAGATCGCCTCGGCTTCGGCGGCGCGATCCTGCGCGAGCAACGCGCGGCCAAGCTGAGCGGCGCATTGCGCCGCGTCGCTGCCGAGCCCGAGCTCGCGCATGCCGTCGTACGCGGCGCGCAGACAGCGTTCGGCCGCGACGGGGTCGCCTTCGATCAGCTCGATCTCGCCCGCGAACTGATCCGCCTGGAGCAGGCGGTGGGTGATCCCGAGCTCCTCGACCATGCGTCGCGACGAGGCGATCATGCGGCGCGCGGCCTCGCTGCGACCGCGCAGCGCCTCGAGCACGCCCTGACACCGCAGTGCGACGGCTTCCACGGCCGGTGAGCCCTGCGTGATGCGCAGAACGCGCACGACGTCGAGGCAGCGACCGCTCGCACGTGTCACAGGCGAGGGACCCCAGAGCGCCGCGAGCGGTGCACCCGAGAGCACCGCATTCGCGCGGCGGCGATCGCCCGCGCGGCGCGCCGCCGCGAGCGCGCGGTCGAGCGCGGCTTCACACGCGCCGACCTTTCCGAGCCGCGCGAGCGCGATCGCGTGCACGAAGTGCGCCTTTGCCTCGCCGGCAGAATCGCCCGCGGCCGTGAGCTGCTCGGCTGCGGCGGACACCGCGTCGGCGCTCGTGCGCAGCGTCTTCGGATCGGTGAGCGCGGCGCGCTCACCAGCGAAGCACGTGTGCCACGCGCGCAGCCGATCCGACTCCGCGGTGAAGCGGCCCAGCTCCTCGATCGCACGCTCCGCCGTGGCGACCTCGCCCGCGGCGAGCAGCGCCTCGCACCAGTCGAGCGCGAGCTCGGCACGCGCGGAATCGTCCGGCTCGAGGCGTTCGAGCGCGCGGCCGAGCAGGCTCGCCGCCACGGGCACGTCGTCGCGCGCGAGCGCGCGGCGCCCCGCGGACGCGAGGTATTTCGACGCGCGCTCGCCGAGCGCGCGGCCCTGCGCATCGATCGGCCCGAGCTCGGAGAGGTGCTGGTGCGCCTGCTCGAGATGCCAGCCGATCGTCTCGTCGTGCGGCGGCTCGTCGCCGACGCGGCCGACGACCCATTCGGCGAAGCGAGCGTGCAGCTCCGCGCGCGTGTTCTTGAGCAGGCGGCGGTAGGCGGCGTCGCGGATCAGCACATGGTGGAAGCGCAGCGCGGGTTCGCCGAGGAACCATCCCGTGTCCGATTCGATCAGCTCGGTGCGGCGCAGGGCTTCGAGCTGGCGGTCGAGATCGGCGATCTCGCGCGGGAGCAGCTCCTTCACCGCCGCGCGCGAGAACTGGCGCCCGACGACCGACGCGCGCTCGAGCACGGTGCGCTCCTCGGGCCGCAGCTTCTCGATGCGCGCCGCGAGCAACGCCTGGATCGTCGGCGGCATGTCCAGCGCGGCGAGCTCCACGCCGACCGTCCAGTGGTCTTTCTCGCGCACGAGTGCGCCGTCGTGCACGAGCATGCGCACGAGCTCACCCACGAAGAGCGGGTTGCCCTCGCTCGCCGCGAGCACGCGGCCCGCGACGGCCGCGGGCAGTTCATCTGCGCCGATCGCGTTCGCGGCGAGCTTCATCGCGGCGAGCGCGTCGAGCCCGGAGAGCGTCACGACCTCGGAGACCAGGCCGCCCGGAGTCGCGAGCGAGGAGCGCGTTTCGCGCAGCTCGGGCCGCGCCGCGACGAGCACGAGCAGCGGCGCGTCCGCCGTCCACTGCACGAGGTGCTCGGTTAGATCGAAGAGCAGCGGCTCGGCCCACTGCAGGTCGTCGATCGCGAGCACGATCGGTCGCGTCTCCGCGAGCGCGCCGAGGAACCGGCGCACGACGAAGAAGGTCTCCTCGGGCGGGGCGGGCGTGCCCGCGATCAGCGCGGCGACGCCGCTCGCGATCCGGCGGTGCTCGGAGTCCTCTCCGGGCATCGCCGCCGCGATCGCGCTGCGCAGCGCATCGCCCGCGATCGCGTCATCGAGCTGCAGCAGCTCGCGCAGCGCTGCGGCGAGGGGTGCGAACGTGCCGCCGCCGGCCTGATCGCAGCGCGCGGTCAGCACGGTGGCCTCGTCCTGGAGTCGCCTCGCCACCTCGGCCAGCACGCGCGACTTGCCGAGCCCGGGCGAGCCCAGGATCACCGCGAGCCGCGCGCGATGCTCCGAGATCGCATCGTCGTACACCGCGCGCAGTCGCCGCAGCTCGCTCTCGCGGCCGACGAACGGCGTGGCCGACGCGCCCGCGGGCCGGTCGAGCGACACGACGCGGTAGGCGGCGACCGCCTCCCTGCGGCCCTTCAGCTCGAGTGCGCCGATCGGTGCGAGCGTGACGAGCTCGGACACGAGCCGGCGGGTCGACTCGCCGATCAGGACGTCGCCGTCCTGCGCCGCGTGCTGGAGGTGTGCCGCGACGTTGAGCGGGTCGCCGATCCCGGCCGCGTAGTCGTCGGAGACGACCACCTCACCCGTGTTCACGGCCACGCGCAGGCCGACGCGATCGGCGAGTTGATTCTCCGCGCGGAACTCGCGGAACGCCTCCTGCACCGCGACCCCCGCGCGCACGGCGCGGATAGCGTCGTCCTCGGCCACGTTCGGGATGCCGAACGCGCACATCACTCCGTCGCCGAGCAATTGCACGACGGTGCCGCCGTGCGCCTCGATCGGCGCGCGCACGGCGCGGTGGTAGCGGTCCATCATGCGACTGACGGCCTCGGCGTCGAGCCGCTCCTGCAACGCGGTCGAGCCGATCAGGTCCGCGAACACGATCGTGACGACTTTGCGCGCGGGGGGCTGCCCGGCACCGGCATCCACTGGACGCGCGTCGAGCGTGGCGCCGCACGCCTCGCAGAATCGCGCATCCAGCGGGGCCTCAGCGCCGCATGCCGGGCAGCGTGGCGCGAGTGCGTTTCCGCAGCCCGCGCAGAATCGAGCAGCCGGGCGGTTCGCCCGGCCGCAGCTCGCGCAATCCATCCGGGAGGCCCTCCGGTGGCGGAGCCATTCTAATAGGTCTGGTCACCCCGGGGTGTGAACGGGTTCACAGGGCTGAAACAATGTTCGAATGGGTTTTACGACCGTTGTTGGGGCCCAAAACCCGCGGGGGGTGGCACGTCGCTTGCTGCGTTGATCTGCATGAGGGAGATCTTCCAGTGCGCGTGGCGGGACTGGAACGAGGACAACGCCTCGCGACTCGCGGCCGCGCTCGCCTACTACACGGCGATCTCGCTCGCGCCGATGGTCGTGTTGGGCGTTCTGCTGCTCAAATACCTGGGCATCGACGGGCAGGTACTGATCGAGCAGCAGATGGCGATGCTGATGGGCGACGCCGGGCGCGAGATGGCGCGAGAGATGATCGAGAGCGCGCACGAGAGCGATGGCCGGCTCGCGGCCATCGTCAGCACGGCTCTCCTCGTCTGGGGAGCGTCGAACGTCTTCGCGCAGCTCCAAGACTCGATGAACACGATCTGGGAGGTGCAGCTGCGGCCGGATCTCGGCTGGGGTGAGACGATCCGGCGGCGGTTCTTCTCCATGGCAATGGTATTCGGAATCGGCTTCCTGCTGCTGACCTCGATGTTCCTCTCCACGGTCGTCGCCGCGCTCGCGCACGATATCGCCGGCGACGCTGCCGTCGTGACCACGCTGCTCGACGCCGTGCTCACCTTCACGGCCACGACCGTGTTCTTCGCCGCGATCTTCAAGGTGCTACCCGACGTGAAGGTCGGGTGGCGCAACGTGCTCCCGGGCGCGGCGCTGGCGGCGCTCTTGTTCACGTTCGGCAAGAGCCTGCTCGCCTGGTACCTCGCGGCGGGCTCGACGGCGTCGGCGTTCGGAGCGGCCGGATCGCTCGCTGCGGTGCTCGTCTGGGTCTATTACTCGGCGCAGATCATGTTCTTCGGCGCGGAGTTCACGCAAGCGCACGCGGAAGTGCACGGGGCGCGGATCGAGCCCGACGCGGACACGGTTCCGGTGACTCGGGAAGCGCGCGCGCAGCAGGGGTTCGATCGCGGTGGCACCGCGTAGACGCTCGCACTAGCTGCCCGCGAGCTGTGCGAGCTGGCGGCGCGCGTCCTCGGCCTCGGGGAAGTTTCCGGCCGCGATCGCCGACTGCAGCATCTCCTTGGCGCGCGCGGGATTCCCGGCTTGCTGCAGCGCGCGGCCGAGCCGGTAACGGATCGACGGCGAGCTCGCGTCGCGCGCGAGCGCGGCCTCGAGCGCCGTGACTGCGTCTGCATACTCACCGCGCTGGTAGTGGACCCAGCCCAGCGTGTCGAAGATCGTGGGAGAGTTGTCGCGGGCCTGTGCCTCCTTGGCCAGCGCGAGCGCGAGGTCGAGCTCTTCGCCGCGCGATGCGAGCAGCCACGCGAGGTCGTTGCGTGCCCCTGCCGCGCCCGGGTGATGCCGGACGATCTTGCGCAGGCGCTTCGCCGCGGCATCCGCATCCCCGGACTCGAGCACGAGCTGCGCCGCGGCGTATCCGTATTCGCTCTCGCTGGGGGCGAGCTCGTAGGCGCGGTCGAACAACCCGATCGCGCCTTTCGCGTCGCCGGCCTTCGCGCGCAGCGCGGCGAGGCCCGCGTTGGCGCGCGCGCTCGATCCATCCAGCTCGAGTGCGCGCTCGAACGCGACGCGCGCATCGCCGTCGCGCGCGAGCGCAGCGAGCGCGAGCCCGCGCAGCTCGAACAGGCGCGGGCTCTTCGGGCTTCGCTTCAGCGCGCGATCGATCTGCGGGAGCTGCGCCGCCGGCCGCTTCGCCTCGATCGAGATGCCGACCACCTGCTCGAGCAATTCGAGCTGCTCCGGGTCGGCGAGGTCGAGCCCGCTCTGGTTCGCCAGCTCCAGTGCACGAGCAGGTCCGGACACGCGCGCCTCGAGGATCAGGCGCTCGCGCATCGCGGCGGTCGCGAAGCCGCGCTGCTCGAGCGTATCGATCGACTTGCGCGCGCGCTCGAGCTGGCCGAGCGACGTGAATGCGCGCGCGGCGATCGCGTAGGGCTCTTGTTGCTGAGGACCACCGCGCGCGTCGAGGGCCTGATTGGCGAACGCGACGGCCTGCCCATATTCGCCGCGCTCGAAGTAGATGCGCGCGAGCTCGAGCGCCGCTTCGGACTCGGCATTGTTGGCGCGCACCGATTCACGCAGCTCCGAGATCGCGCGGTCCCAGTCACCGAGGTCGCGCGCGGCGATCCCGGCGAGGAAGCGCGCCGCTGCGTTGTTGGGCCATGACCGGATGCCGCGGTCGAACTCCACGAGCGCACCGGCCGGATCACCCTGGGTCAACAGGATCCGGCCGCGCAGCAGCTGTGCGTAGTCGGTGCGCTCGAGGCCGTCGGCCACTACGCGCGCCCGGTTGAACTCGCCGAGGTCGATCAGCGCGTCCGCGAGCATGAAGCGCACGCGCTCGTCGCCGCCGCCGGTCAGCTTGACGACCTCTTCGATCGCCGCGAGCGCGCGGTGCGGCTCGCGACGCGAGCGATAGAACGCCGCGAGCAGCGTCCAGGCGCCGGGCGATTCGAAGCGGTTCACGGCTTCGAGCAGCACTTGCTCGGCTTCGTCGGGTCGATCCACCGTCTGCAGCCGCGCGGCGAGCCCCTGGCGCAGGTCGAGTCGATCGGGCGCGGTGGCCACCGCGTCGCGCCACAGGCTCGTGCCACGCGTCCGGTCGCCTTGGCCGTCGAAGTAGCCGACGAGATGGCTGATCACGACCGTGTCGGTCGGCTTGCGGCCCGCGCATTCATCGTAGAGGCCCTTCGCCTTCTCCGTCTTCTTGAGCACCTCGTTGGCGAAGATCGCGGGTGCGAGGCACGCGCGGTCGCGGAAGTCCGGGTCGTCGCTCTGCTCACCCATCTGCTTGAGCAGCGCGTAGGCCTGCTCGGCCTCGTCGAGTCGGCCGAGATCGGCGAGCACAGTGGCGTGCAGCGCGCGCACGCCGTAGTCCTTCGGGTAGAGCGCGACGAGCCGCGAGGTGTCGGCATAGGCGGCGTCGAGGCGGCGCGCGGCGACGTTCGCGTTGGCGCGGATCCGCAGCGCCGCCTGCCGTTCGGGCTCGAGCGCGAGCACGCGGTCCGCGGCGCGGATCGCCTCGTCGAAGTTCTGGGTCTGGAAGTAGGTGGAGGCGAGCAACACGCCCGCGCTGATCTCGTAGCCCGAGGCCTCGGACGCCTTCTGGAGCGGCCACACCGCGCGCGATGGTTCGCCCGTCTGCACGAGCGCGAGGCCGAGGCGATAGTTCGCCTCGGCGTGTCCGGGCTCGTGCGCGAGCACTTGATCGAGCTTCCCGATCGATTCCTCGAACTGACCCTGCTGCTGGAGCAGGCGAATCTCGCCGAGCTGTGATTCGACGCCGCTGCAGCCGATCACGACGAGCAGGCTCGCGAGCGCGGCGAGAGTTACCGTGGCGCGGGACATGGCGCACCGAGATTACCGCCGCTGGCTCGATTCGCCGGTCCCGTACTATGCGATCGCGGCGCTGCTCCTGGCCGCCGCGATCGCGAGCCAGTTCGATCTGCACATCCCGACGCGGCGGGTGGCGCCCGTGGAGAAGCTGCTCGAGCTGCGCGGCCGCGGCGATCTCAACGTCGTGTTCGTGCTGATCGACACGCTGCGCGCGGATCGGCTCGGAACCTACGGGTACACGCGGACGACTTCCCCCGTCATCGACGCGGCGGCGGCCTCCGGCATCGTGTTCGAAGACGTCGTGTCGCAGTCGAGCTGGACCAAGACGTCGATGGCGTCGCTATGGACCGCCACCCATCCGATCCACAACGGCATCCTGCGCTACAGCCACGTGATTCCCGAGGCGGCCGTGATGCCGGCGGAACTGCTACGCGACGCGGGCTATCGCACGGCCGGGCTGTGGCGGAACGGCTGGGTGGAAGCGACATTCGGCTTCGCGCAGGGCTTCGAGAGCTACGTGCGACCCGCCATCGGCCGCGAGCGGATGCGCGTCCACCGCGAGTCGCGCGCGCCCGAGCCGATCGCGGGCACCGACGAGGATCTCACGATCTCCGCGACGAGCTTCCTCGAGCGGTTCGGCGCGCAGCGCTTCTTCCTCTACCTGCACTTCATGGACGTGCACCAGTACGTCTACGACGAGTCCTCCGCGATCTTCGGCACCAGCTATTCGGACATCTACGACCAGTCGATCCATTGGGTCGACAGGCTCGTGGGCGTCGTGCTCACGAAGCTCGAAGAGCTCGATCTGCTCTCGCGCACGATCGTGGTGATCGCGTCCGACCACGGCGAGGCGTTCCTCGAGCACGGGCGCGAGGGGCACGCGCAGGACCTGCACGGAGAGGTGACGCGCGTGCCGCTGATCCTCTTGCCGCCGTTCCTGCTCGAGCCCGGGCTCCGCGTGCGCGCGACGGTCTCGAACGCGGACCTCTGGCCGACGCTACTCGACCTGATCGGTCTGCCGCCGCTGCCCGACGCGGACGGGCGCTCGCTTCTGCCGCTCGTGCTCGCAGCCGGCGGGGCGGGAGAGGTCGGCGAACTGCAGGAGCGGCCCGTGTTCGCGCAGCTCGTGCGCGGCTGGGGCCGGCCGAAGGCTGCGCACCCGGTGTCGCTCGTGTCGGTGACCGATCGACACCTGCGGCTGCTCGCGACACTCGAGGGTGACGCGCCGCCCAGGCTCTACGACCGCGCCGCGGACCCGACCGAGCAACGCGACCTCGCGGCGTCGGATCCCGTCGCGGCGAGGCGTCTGCGCGCGCTCGTGGACCAGTATGCGAAGGACGCGCGGATGTCGTGGGGAGTCCCGCCGCGCGAGGTCGAGCTCGACGAGCTGCGCCTCAACCATCTGCGCGCGCTCGGATACGTGATCGAGCCGTGATCTACGGCTTGCGGTACTGGGTCTCGAGCTTCGACCGCTCGTGGTGGCTCTCGAGCGCGAGCTCGATCAGCCGGTCGAGCAGCGCGGGGTAGGGGAGGCCCGAGGCCTCCCACATGCGCGGATACATCGAGACGTCCGTGAAGCCGGGCAGGCTGTTGAGCTCGTTCAAGTAGTAGGCGTCGGTCTTCTGGTCGACCAGAAAATCGACACGCGCGAAGGCACGGCCCTCGAGCACCTTGAACGCTCGGATCGCAGTCTCGCGCAGCTCCTGCGCCAGCGAATCGGAGACCGGCGCGGGCACGAGCAGCTCGGTTCCTTCGTCGACGTACTTGGCCTCGTAGTCGTACCACTCGCGGTGGGTGCGGATCTCGCCGGGCACCGACGCCTCGACCGGATCGTCTCCGAGCAGCGCGATCTCGACGTCGCGCGCGGCGATGCCCTGCTCGACCACGAGCTTGGGGTCGTAGCGCGCTGCATCCTCGAGCGCGGGCAAGAGCTCGGCTTTGGTCTTGACCTTGTGGATACCCACGCTGCTGCCGAGGTTCGCGGGCTTCACGAACACCGGGAGCCGCAGTGCGTCGAGCACGCGCTCGACGCAGCCGCGCGGATCGCGCGCGAGGTCGGACTTGCGCACGCACACGTACGGCAGCACGGGCAGCCCGGCCGCGACGAGCAGGCGCTTGCTCACCTCTTTGTCCATCTGGATCGCGGAGCCTAGGACGCCCGCGCCGACGTACGGCATCTCCGCGAGCTCGAGCAGACCCTGGAGCGTGCCATCCTCGCCGCCGCGCCCGTGCACGATCGGGAATACGACGTCGAGATCGGCGACCGCCGTGTCGCCGCGTACACCCACGAGGCTGCGCTCGCCGGGCACGGCAGGCAGGCGCACTTCGTTGCCCTGGAAGCCCGACTGGGGAGGCATTGCGGGCGGCGCGAGGTGCCAGCGGCCGCTCTGGTCGATGGCGACGAGCCGAACCTCGTAGCGCGCGGGATCGAGCGCGCGGAAGATCGAGCTCGCCGACGCGACCGACACCTCGTGCTCCACGGAACGGCCGCCAAAGAGCAGCCCGACGCGAAGCTTGGTCATCACCCTCCTCCCCCAGTTGCGCGGAGCCTATGGGATATCGCTACTCTGGCCAACGTGTCGGCCATCTCCCCGGATCTCCAAAGAAAAAATCGCGCGCTGGCCGACGGGCTGCGCGCGGCGGGCCGGGTCCTCGTCGCGTACTCGGGCGGTGTCGACTCGAGCTTCCTCGCGTTCGCAGCCCATCGCGAGCTCGGAGACGCCGCGCTCGCAGTGACCGCGCTGTCCCCGTCCTATCCCGAGGCGCACCGCGAGATGGCGCTGCGCGTCGCGAGCGAGTTCGGCATCCCGCACCGCACGGTCGACACCGCGGAGATGGACAACCCCGATTACCGCGCGAACCGGCCCGACCGCTGCTACCACTGCAAGACGGAGCTGTTCCGCGTGCTGGGTGACCTGCGGGACAAGCTCGGCTTCGACGCGGTCGCATACGGCGTGAACACCGACGACACGAGCGATTTCCGCCCCGGACACCGCGCGGCACGCGAGCACGGCGTGCTCTCTCCGTTCCTCGACGCCGAGCTCTCGAAGGCCGAGATCCGCGCGCTGTCGCGCAGCGCGGGTCTGCCCACGGCCGAGCTGCCGTCGTCCGCGTGTCTGTCTTCGCGGCTGCCCTACGGCACCGAGGTGACGCCGCAGCGCCTGCGCCAGGTGGAGCTCGGCGAGGAGGCGCTGCGCGGGCTCGGGTTCCGCCAGGTGCGCCTGCGCCACCACGGGGACGTCGCGCGCATCGAGGTCGAACCGAGCGAGCTGCCGCGCGCGCTCGATCCCGAGATGGCCCGGCGCATCAGCGCGGCCGTGCGCCCGCTCGGCTTCCGCTGGGTGTCGCTCGATCTCGACGGCTACCGGACCGGATCGCTCAACGAGGTTCTCGCGATCCGCAGTGAGCCGTCCGGGATCTGATCGTGTCGGTGCTGGAGTGCAGCGGGGCTCCGCGCGACCTCGGGCGCGATCTCGGAACGGCGTTGGGCGCGGAGCTGCGCGCGGCGGCCGGCGGTCGACTGCATGGCTGGCTCGCTGCGTTCCCGCGCAGAAAGGCGATCGCAGCGCTGCACCGTGATCTGCGCCGCTATTTCCCGCACCAGTCGGAGTGGCTCGAGGGGCTCGCGCTCGGCGCGGGCGTGCCGATGCGGGCACTCGTGCACGCGCTCGCGGCGAGCTGCGATCCGGCGATGCCGCAGGGTGTCGCGGTGGGCGCCGTGGCGGGCACGGCCACGGTCGCGTGCTCCGTGCCGAGCGGCGCGCTGCTGCGCCGCGTGGCGCCCGAGGGCCGCTTCCGCTCGCTCGAGATCGCGATGCCGGGTGCACCCGCGCCCGTGATCGGGCTCAACGAGGCCGGTCTCGCGGTCGCGGTGGCGCAGCAGCGATCGCTGCCCGGGCGCTTCGCACCTCCGATCGCGCTATTCGCGCGCGATTGCCTCGAGCGCTTCGAGCGAGTCGAACCCGCGCTCGATTGGTGCCTCGCGCGGCCCGCGGCGCCGGGCGGATCGCTCGTGTTCGCCGACGCATACGGCGAGCTCGCGGGCATCTATGCGAGCGGGCCCACGCGCCGCGCGCTGCGGCCGCTCTCGTGTCTCGTGCTCGGCGACGAGAACTTCGAGCTCTCGAAGCCCGAGCAGCTCGCGTCGGGCGATCTCACCGACGAACTCGCGAACGCGCTCGCGTTGCTGCCGGGCATGGCGTTCGCGGCGATCGCCGACCCGGTCGGGTGCCGCCTGCGCACGTCGGGCGGTGGGTGGCACTCGCCGGTCGAGTAGGGAGGCGACGATGCGGATCTGGGTAGGGCGAGCCGTAGTGCTGGGGTTGGTGTGGGCGGCGGCCGCGGGCGCCGCGGCCTCGGCGATCGGCGGATTCGAGGGCACCTGGGTGCGCGACGCGCGCGAGCGCGACGACGCCGCGCGCGACGCGATGATCGTGCGCGCCACCGAGCCGATGTCGTTTGCGTTTCGCGGCTTCGCGCGCGGCGTGATGCGCAAGCGCATGGTTCCGTCCGAGCAGTACGTGGTCGAGCAGGGCGCGGAGGGGCCGCAGATCCGCAACGACCGAGGCATCGTTTTCCCGCTCGACGGGCGCGTGCACGTCACCGGCGAGGATCGCGAGGTCACGAGCCGCCTGATGGAGAATGGCGAGATCGAGCAGTCGTGGAAGGAGGGCTCGGACAGCCACGGCACGACGACCTGGCGCGTCGACGGCGAGGGCCGTCTGATCGTGTCGCAGCGCGTGATCGATTCCCACTTCGAAGCGCCGCTCGAGTATTCGACGACCTACCGCCGCCCCGCGCCTTGATTACGAGCGCTGCTCGCACAACGCGACCGCGCGCTCGGGGTCTTCCGTGACTGCGAACGCTTCGCGCACGTCGGCGTCGTCGAATCCGTCGCGGATCGCGCGCTCGATCTGGGCCACGAGCGGCTGGAAGAATCCGTCCGTGTCGATCAGCACGAGCGGGCGCGCATGGAAGCCGAGCTTGCGGAACGACAGCACCTCGCTGAGCTCTTCGAGCGTGCCGAGGCCGCCCGGCAGCGCGATGAATGCGTCGGCGCGCTCCTCGAGTGCGCGCTTGCGCGAGCGCATGTCGCCGACCTCGTCGAGGCGATGGAGCCCGCGGTGGTGCACGTCCATGCCCACGAACGCGTCGAGGATCACGCCCTCGACCACGCCGCCGGCCGCGAGCGCGGCGTCGGCCACCGAGCCCATCAGCCCGGTCCGGCCGCCGCCATACAGCATGATGTGTCGAGCTTGCGCGATCGCGGTGCCGAGCCGGCGCGCGGCCTCGTGGTAGACCTCGGGCAGGCGCTTGCTCGAGCCGCAATAGACGGCGATCCGCACCCGCCTAGCGTCGCCGCCGGCCACCGCGTCGGCCGCGGCCTCCGTCGCGACCTCCATCCCGGCCCCCGTCGCGCCCGCGCCCGCCGTCGCGCCGCGGCGCGCGGTTCTCGGGACGGTCATCGTTGGTATCGGACCCGTCGCTCGCGGGCGTCTCGGGCCGGTGCTCGCGCAGGAACAGTGCGCAGATCGTCGCGAGCTCGGCGAGCCCGTCGTCGCTGCGCGAGAGCGCGTTCACCACGGGGCGGAAGCGGTCGAGCAGCGCGCGGCGCTCGCGGTCGTCGAGGTGGCGCAGCTCCTGCTCGGCCTTCACCGCGAGGCGCTCGCGCACGCGCTCGGCGATCTCGGCATCGGTGGGAACCTTGCGCTCGGCGATCTTGATCTTGTTGACGTTCTGGAGCATCCGGAAGTTGCCGATGTCGAGCCCCGAGACGAGCGAGATCGCGGTGCCGGTCTTCCCGGCGCGGCCCGTTCGGCCCGTGCGGTGCACATAGACCTCGGGCGTGTCGGGCGCCGCATAGCCGATCACGTGGGTGAGGTCGCTGATGTCGATGCCGCGCGCCGCGACGTCGGTGGCGACGAGGATCTGCAGCTTGCCGGCCTTGATCTTCCCCATCGCGGCCTCGCGCGCGGCCTGCGAGAGGTCGCCGGAGATCTGGTCGGCGTCGATCCCGCGGCGCTGGAGATAGCTGGTCACGAAGCGCACGTCGTCCTTGGTGTTGCAGAACACGATCGCGCTCTCGGGATCCTCGTACTCGAGGATGCGCAGCAGATTCGCCTCCTTCTCCTGCGCCGTCGTGATCATGTAGTAGTGCTCGATCTCCTGCGGCGAGCTCGTGTCGTCGTTGAGCGATACGAACTCGGGATCGCGCAGGAAGAAGCGCGACAGCGACTTCACCTTCTCGGGGATCGTCGCCGAGAACAGGCACGACTGGCGGTCGGCGGGCAGGTATTTGCCGATCTCGCGCATGTCGGGCCAGAAGCCCAGCGAGAGCATCTCGTCGGCCTCGTCGAGCACCAGCATGCGCACCTTGCCGAGGGAGAGGCGGCCGGAGCCGAGGTGGTCGAGGATCCGGCCCGGCGTGCCGACGATCACCTGGTGGCCGGCGTCGATGCCTTCGAGCTGCGCCGCGTAGCCGACTCCGCCGTAGATCGGCAGGCAGCGGACGCCCTTCGGCGCCCCGATCGCTTCGATCTCGGTGGCGACCTGCTTGGCCAGCTCACGCGTCGGCGCCATCACGAGCGCTTGACACCCCAGCGTGTCGGCGTCGATGCTCGAGATGATCGGGATCCCGAACGCGCCGGTCTTCCCGCTGCCGGTCTGCGCCTTCACGATCAGGTCGGTGCCGGAGTTCATCAGCGGAACTACGCGCGCCTGCACCGGCATCGGCTTCGTCCAGCCGAGCGCTGCGATACCGCGGCGAACCGGCTCGGAGAGCGATTCGAACGAAAACTCTTCTGACATGCCGGCCGCACTATAGCCGCGCAACCGGAAATCGTCGCGGACGCCCGTGCTAACGTGGCGCCATGGGGATCGCGCGCGAGGAGGTTAGGAAGGTCGCGGCGCTCGCACGGCTCTCGATGGACGATGCCGAGATCGACCGCATGCAGCACGACCTCGCGGCCATCCTCTCGTACGTCGAGGCGCTCTCGCGCGTCGACACGACGGGTGTCGAGCCCACCGCGCACGTGATTCCTCTCGCGACGCCGATGCGCAGCGACGTGCCCGAGCCCGCGATGGACCCCGCGCGCGCGGTCGCGAACGCGCCCGAGGCGAGCGGCTCGGCGTTCGTGGTGCCGAAGGTGATCGCCGGAGAAGAGGAAGGTTAGTGGAGCCTTGCGGCTCGCTCGCGGAGCTGCGCGCGGCGCTCGACGGCGGCCGCACCAGCGCAGCGGAGCTGGTGGAGCAGAGCCTCGCGCGCGCCGAGGCGCTGGAGCCCGTGCTGCACGCGTTCGTGCGGTTGCGAGCGGACGCGGCTCGCGCAGAGGCGCGCGAGTCGGATGCGCGCCGCGCGCGCGGCGAGCGGCGCTCGCTGCTCGACGGCATCCCGGTGGCGATCAAGGACAACCTGGTCCAGTCCGGTGAGCCGACCACCTGCGCGTCGCGGATCCTCGAAGGTTTCGTCTCGCCCTACGACTCCACCGCGGTCGAGAAGCTGCGCGCCGCGGGTGCGATCCTGATCGGTGCCACCAACCTCGACGAATTCGCGATGGGCTCGTCGACCGAGAACTCGGCGTTCGGACCTTCGCGCAATCCCTGGAATCCCGCGCGCACGCCGGGCGGCTCGTCGGGCGGCTCGGCCGCGGCGGTCGCGGCTGGCGTCGTGCCGATCGCCTTCGGCAGCGACACGGGCGGGTCGATCCGCCAGCCCGCGTCGTTCTGCGGGGTGGTCGGCGTGAAGCCGACCTACGGCCGCGTCTCGCGCTGGGGGCTGGTCGCGTTCGCGTCCTCGCTCGATCAGATCGGCGTGTTCGCGCGCAGCGCCGCCGACGCGGCCGCCGCGCTCGAGGTGATCTGCGGGCACGATCCGCGCGATTCCACTTCGCTGCCCGAGCCCGCGCCGCGCCTCGCGAGCGCGCTCACGGGCGACGTGTCCGGCCTCGTGATCGGTCTGCCGCGCGAGTACTTCGTCTCTGATGGAGCCGACCCCGCCGTGCTCGGTGCGGTACGCGCGGCCGTGGCCGAGCTCGAGTCGTCCGGGGCGAAGGTGCAGGAGGTCGCGCTGCCCCACACGCCGCACGCAGTGGCCGCCTACTACCTGATCGCCACCGCAGAGGCGTCGAGCAACCTCGCGCGCTACGACGGCGTGCGGTACGGACACCGCGCGGGCGGCGCGCACAGCCTCACCGACATGTATCTGCGCACGCGCTCGGAGGGGTTCGGCGCGGAGGTGAAGCGCCGGATCATTCTCGGCACCTACGTGCTCTCGGCGGGCTACTACGACGCCTACTACCGCAAGGCACAGCAGGTGCGCACCCTCCTGCGCCGGGACTTCGAAGCCGCGTTCCGCGGCTGCGACGTGCTCGCGACGCCCACGTGCCCCGAGGTGGCGTTCGAGATCGGCGCGAAGTCGGGCGATCCGGTGCGCATGTACCTCTCGGACGTCTACACGGTGTCGGCGAACCTGGCCGGGTTGCCCGGTGTCTCGCTGCCGTGCGGAAGCAGCGAGGGCCTTCCGATCGGACTGCAGCTGCTCGCGCCCGCGCTCGACGAGGTGACGCTCTTGCGCGTGGCCGACGCCTATCAGCGCCGCACACAGCACCACCTCGCGCGCCCGCCGGAGCTCGCAAGTCGCGCGCAGCGAGCTGCAAGTCTCGCGCAGCGAGCCGAAGGCGAGCGAAGTCCATGAGACGAGCCGAGCGAAGGCCATGAGATGAGCGCGCGCGACTACGAACCGGTGATCGGGCTCGAGGTGCACAGCCAGCTGCGGACCGCCTCGAAGCTGTTCAGCCCCGCGCCCGTCTCCTTCGGCCTGCCGCCGAACCACGGCGTCCATCCGATCTGCCTCGCGCTGCCGGGCGTGCTGCCCGTGCTCAACCGGCGCGCAGTCGAGCTCGCGATCCGGGCCGGTCTCGCCACGCACGGCGAGGTGCGGCGGCACTCGGTGTTCGCGCGCAAGAACTACTTCTACCCCGATCTGCCCAAGGGCTATCAGATCTCGCAGTACGAGGAGCCCGTGATCGCGGGAGGCTGGCTCGACGTGGTGGTCGAGCAAAACGGCTCCGCGCGCACACAGCGAGTCCGGCTCGTGCGCATCCACCTCGAGGAGGATGCGGGCAAGTCGATCCACGACCCCGCGATCGCGGGCGGCACCACCCACGTCGACCTGAACCGCGCAGGCGTGCCGCTGCTCGAGATCGTCTCGGAGCCCGACATGCGTTCGGCCGACGAGGCCATCGCCTATCTGCGCACGCTGCGCTCGGTGTTGCGTTACATCGACGTCTCCGACGCCGACATGGAGCGCGGCCACTTCCGCTGCGACGTGAACATCTCGCTGCGCCCGGTCGGCAGCGAGACACTCGGCACGCGCACCGAGATCAAGAACCTCAACTCGTTCCGCTCGATCGAGGCGGCGCTCGCCGCGGAGATCCGCCGCCAGGCCGACGTGCTCGACTCCGGCGGCTCGGTGGTACAGGCGACGATGGCGTTCGATCCCGAGAGCGGGCGCACGCGCGTGTTGCGGCTCAAGGAGAATGCCGACGACTATCGCTATTTCCCCGACCCCGACCTCGTGCCGCTCGTGCTCTCGGATGCCGAGATCGAGGCGGTGCGCGCGCAGCTGCCCGAGCTCGCCGACGCGCGCTGCGCGCGCTACCAGCACGAGTTCGCGCTGTCCGAGTACGACTCGCGCGCTCTCACCGCGAGCCGCGCGCTCGCCGACCTGTTCGAAGCGGCAGTGGCCGCGTCGCCCTCGCGCGATCGCGCGAAGCCGATCGCGAACTGGCTGCTGCGCGACGTGCAGCGCGTGCTCAAGGAGCGCGAGCTCGAGATCGAGAGCGCACGCGTGACCCCGCGCGCGCTCGCCGACCTCGTCGATGCCGTGGAGACGGGTAAGACTACGGTGCAGAGCGCGCGCGGCCTCGTGCCCGAGCTCGTGGAGCGGGGGGGTGATCCGCTCGCATGGATCCGCGAGCGCGGTCTCGAGGCGGTGTCGGACGTCGACGTGATCGGCCGAGCCGTCGACGAAGTGATCCAGGACCACCCGGCCGACGTCGAACGCGTGCGAGCGGGAGAGGCGAAGGTGCTGAACTTCCTGATTGGCCAGGTGATGAAGCGGACCGGCGGCAAGGCGAGTCCGCAGGTGGTGCGCGAGCGACTCGCGGCGCGGATCGGTGTCTCGTGAAGTGGCTGCTGCGCGCGGGAGTGGCGGTGGTGGCGCTCGCGGTGCTCGCGCTCGGCGTGCTCTTCTGGGCGCTGCCGCGGCTCGCGAAGAGCGAGGCGGCGCGCGCAAAGATCCAGGCGGCGGCGCAGGCCGCGCTCGGCCGCGAGCTCCGCTACGGAGAGATCGGCGTGGGCCTGCTGCCGCCCTCGCTGCTCGTCGAAGAGCCGGTTGTTGCGGGCGCAGCCGAAGGCGATCCGCCGCTCGCGAGTGCGAAGCGCGTGGCGCTGCGCGTCGAGCTGTGGCCGCTCCTGCGCGGGCAGCTCGAGGTCGCGTCGCTCGCGGTCGACGGCCTCGCGCTCCACCTCGTGCGAACCGCGGACGGCCTGGTGCTGCCGGGGTCGGAGCGTCCCGAGGCGGAGCCGCCCGCACCGGCCGAGCCCGAGTCGCCGCCTGAACCGGGCGAGGACGGCGGGCTCGCGTTCGGGATCCGGAAGGTCGCGCTGAACGACGGATCGCTCGTGCTCGAGGACCGCAGCGCTTCTCCGAGCACCACCTGGACCATCGCCGACATCGACGTCGACGCGCGCAGCGCCGCCGCGAACGAGCCGGTCGCGATCGAGGGCACGCTCACCGACGTGAAGGGTGGGGCGCTCGCGGTCGAGGGCGCGGTCGCGCTCGAGGCCGAGCTCGACCGGTTGGGCGCGGGCGCGCGTGGGCCGTTCTCGATCGACGCGCACGCCGCGCGGGTGAACTGGGGAGCGGATCTGCGCAAGCCCGCGGATACGCCTGCGAAGCTCTCCGGTCGGATCGCGCCCGACGAGACGGGCGCGCTCGCGATCGACGACCTCGTGCTCGAATTGCACAACCTCGTCGCGCGCGGCTCGCTGCGCACGGCGCCGCGCACCGAGCTGCGTTTGTCGGCCGAGCCCTTCGCGCTCGACGGCTGGGACGCGCTCGTGCCGGCGGTCGGTGTCGTTGCGCCGACCGGGCGCATCGCGATCCCCGAGCTCGCGCTCACGACCGATCCGATCGCGGTGCGCGGCCAGATCGCGCTCGACGGCCTCGTCGCGACCCCGCCCGATCTGGCGCCGGTCGCGCTGCAGGGCTCGGTCGAGCTGCTCGGCAGCGAGCTGCGCACGCGCGATCTCGTCGCGCGCGCGGCCGAGCAGCCGATCCGCATCGATGCGAGCGTGAAGCAGCTGTTCGACGCGCCGAGCTACTCGGTCGCGTTCGAGACGAAGGGCGCCGACAGCAACGAGCTGCTCGCGGGCTATGCGAAGCAGCGCGATCGCCTGCACGGTCCGCTCGACGCGAAGGGCACGCTGCGCGGCACCACGGGCGGTGATGCGTCGTTCCTCGACGCGCTCTCGGGCGACATCGCACTCGACATCGTGGGCGGGCGGATCGTGGGGGCCTCGCTGCTCGAAGCGGTGCTGGGCTCGCTGGGCGGTCGCATCGGCAACGCGCTGCGCCAGCAGGGAAACAAAGACTGGGAGCGCTTCACGAGCGATCAGTTCGAGTCGCTGCACGCCACGCTCCAGATCGCGGACGGCCAGCTCGTGACCGCACCCGTGGCGCTCACCTATCCCGATTGGGGCGCGCAGCTCGAAGGTCCGATCCGGCTCGCCGATCTCGCGCTCGATCTCGAGGGCCGGCTCACGATCGAAGGTCCGCTCGATGCCGCGCTCGCGCGCGCGTTCGGCGCAGGCAGTGAGTACGTGCCCGAGCCGCGCGTGATCGAGCTCACCTCCGTACGCGGACAGCTCGGTGCACCCAAGGTGCAGATCGCCGGCAGATCGATCGCCACGCTCGCCACTGCATACGCCGGCAACCGCCAGCTCGATGAGCTCAAGAAGCGCGTCGAGAAAGAGCTCGGGCCCGGCTCGGGCGATCTGGTCGACCAGGGTCTCGAAGCGCTGCAGGGGATCCTGGGCGGGCAGGGCGGAAAGTAGACCCGCTGCGGGGATTTCCCGTCAAGTTTCCTCGATGAACGGGCGATGCAGGAATGCTGATAACGAGGAACCCCCCTGGATGTCGGCCAGCGTCCTGTACGTCGACGACGACCGGAATTTGTGTCAGATCGTCGCGAGAGCTCTTTCGGGCGAGGGGTATTCGGTCCGGACCTGCCACGACGGCGCTGAGGCGCTCGCGGTAGTCGCCGAAGATCTGCCCGACCTGATGCTGCTCGACCTGAAGCTGCCGCGCCGCGACGGCTTCCAGGTGCTCAGCGAGCTGCGCAAGAGCGACGGCGAGATGCGCGAGCTGCCCGTGGTCGTGCTCACGGGTGCGCCGACACCGACCTGCGCCCAGCGCGCGAGCGAGCTCAAGGCGGTCGACCTGCTCACGAAGCCGGTCTCGCTCGAGCGATTGCTCGAGGTGGTGTCGCGCTGCGTCGCGGGCGCGAAGCGCGAGGTCGCGGCGCAGCCGCGCGCCGGGGCGAGCGCGGCCAAGCGCGGCGGCTCGGGCAACCTCGAGCGCGTCGCGTTCCCGGCGCTGCTCCACCACCTGCACGGGCTGCGCGCGTCCGGCACGCTGCAGCTCGAGACCGAGAAGAAGCGCAAGTGGGTCGAGCTGCGCGATGGCTACCCGATCTCGGTGCGGTCGAACCTGATGCGAGAGACCCTCTCGCACCACCTGTTGCGCACGGGACGTGTCTCGCGCGAAGTGCTCGAGCAATCGCGTCGCGACGCGGAGAAGAACGGCGTACGCCACGGCGAGATCCTCGTAGCGATGCACGCGCTCTCCGAGGAGCAGGTGACCGAGGCGTTGCGCGAGCAGGCCGACGAGAAGTTCTTCGAGATCTTCTCGTGGCCGACTGGCACGTTCCGCTTCCAGCGCGGCGCCAAGCTCGAGCGCTCGAACGCGCTCGGGCTCGGGCGCAGCCCCGTGAGCCTGATCCTGTACGGCGTGCGCGGGCGCTTCCCGCTCGCGCGCGTCGACGGCTACTTCTCGAGCCACGCGGGCCGCTATCTCGCGCACGCCGAGAGTCCGTTCTACCGCTTCCAGGACCTGTCGGTCGATGCGGCCGACGGCGCGTTCCTGCGCGGGATCGACGGCAGCCGGAAGCTCGGCGAGTTCCGCGGCGACGACGAGCACCTGCGCCGGATGATCTACGCGCTGCTTGCCGCGGGCATGCTCGAGCTGCGCGCGAAGGGAACGGAGCCCGCCGTGCATCGTGTGAGCGCACACGCCGCGACGCATCCCGTGCAGGAGCACGTGATGCCGCACCCGGGGCACGACCGCCGGCAGGACGACCCGCGCCAGGCCGAGCTGATGGCGCTCAACGATCAGCTCGGCGCAAAGGACGCGTGGGAAGTACTCGGCGTCGCAAAGGGCGCGGCCGATAGCCAGGTGCGGGCCGCCTACGAGCAGCTGGCTGCGCGCGCGCATCCCGATCGCTTCTCGGACGGGAGCCAGGCGCTGCGCGCGCTCGCGGAAGAGGTGTTCGGCCGCGTGCGCACGGCCTACGAGACCCTGACCGATCCGCGCCAGAAACAGCTCCACGCGCTCGCGGCCAAGAAGCTCGAGCGCAAGGACAAGGAGCGCGAGCGCACCGACCGCGCGTTCACGGCCGAGGTGGAGTGCCGCAAGGGTGTGGCCGCGCTCAACGCGCGCAGCTACGAGGCCGCGCTCGCCCACTTCGGCAAGGCGCTCGAGCTCTACCCGGACGAAGGCGATCACCACGCCTACTACGGCTACGTGCTGCACCTGTGCCATCCCGGCGATGCCTCGATGGCGGCGGAGGCGATCGAGCACATCAAGCGCGGCATCAAGCTGGCGAGCCATGCCGAGAAGCCCTACCTGTTCCTCGGCCGGCTGAACAAAGCGGTCGGCCGCGCGGACTACGCGGAGAGGATGTTCGTGCGCGCCGTGCAGATCGAGCCGAAGTGCGCCGAGGCGATCAGCGAGCTGCGGCTGATCCAGATGCGGCGCGAGAAATCCAAGGGACTCCTCGGTAAGCTGTTCCGTCGCTGAGTCCTTCCGGGCTGCGACCCGAGGAGCGACCCTGAATGGCGAAGGTCACCGGTGAAGCGATCTGGCTCGACGGCCAGTTCGTGGCGTGGGACGCCGCGCGCGTCCACGTACTGACCCACACCCTCCACTACGGGCTCGGCGTGTTCGAGGGCATCCGCTGCTACCAGACCGCCGACGGGCGCTCGGCCGTGTTCCGGCTCGGCGAGCATCTGCGCCGGCTCTACGACTCCGCGCATATCAACCTGATGAAGATTCCGTTCGAGCGCGCGCAGATCGAGCAGGCGTGTCTCGAGACGCTGCGGCGCAACCACCTGCCCGCGGGCTACCTGCGCCCGCTCGTATTCCTGGGCGACGGCGAGATGGGGCTCAACCCGGGCGGCAACGCGGTCCGCGTCGCGGTCATCGCGTGGGCGTGGGGCAAGTATCTGGGCGAAGAGGGCATGCAGCGCGGCATCCGCGCCAAGATCTCGAGCTTCAGCCGCCACTTCGTGAACTCGAAGATGACCAAGGGCAAGACCTGCGGCGACTACGTGAACTCGATCCTCGCCAAACGCGAGGCGCTGCTCGACGGCTACGACGAGGCGATCATGCTCGACTCGCAGGGGCTCGTGTCGGAGGCGTCCGGCGAGAACATCTTCGTCGCGCGCGACGGCATTCTCGCGACGCCCCCGCTCTACGGCGTGCTCGGCGGAATCACGCGTGCGACGGTGATCGAGCTCGCGAAGGACAAGGGCATCCCCGTCGAGGAGCGCGCGATCACGCGCGACGAGCTCTACACCGCCGACGAGGTGTTCCTGACCGGCACCGCGGCGGAGCTCACGCCGATTCGCGAGATCGACCGGCGCGAGATCGGCGCCGGCACGCGCGGTCCGATCGCCACGACACTCCAGAAGGCGTTCTTCGACGTCGTTTCGGGGCGCGAGGCGAAGTACGAGCGCTGGCTCACGTACGTCTAGAACGCGAGAGCTAGACCGGGCGCGCGCGGATCGTCGGGGTAGGGCGCCGCTGCGTCGTCGGAACCGGTGAAGTCCTCGCCCACCGAGTAGACCGCGGGCACCGAGCGCGCATAACGCAGCGGCGCGCCGTCGTAGCGATCGAGCGGCAGCGCGTCGAGGTAGTCCGGCACCAGATCCTCGAGGCGCTCGGGCAGCGCGCGCTCGGCGTCGGCGTAGGCCTTCGCGGCGATCATGACCTCGACGAGCGATACGTGGGTCTCGAACTGGCAGCGCTTGAGCTGGATGCGATCGAAGCTGCGCGCGCGCACCTCGTCGATCACGAGCCGGCCCACGCCGTTGGGAGCGAGCAGGTCCGCGAGCCGCGGAGGAGCCACCGCAGACCCGGCCCGCTGCAGGCCCGCGTCCGCGCAGAACTGCGTCGACTTCCGGCGCTGCTCGCGGTACAGCTCCGCGAGCGCGGACGCCGTGCGGTTCGGTTGCCAGCGATAGGCGCTCGGTACCAGACGCCACCAGCCCGCCAGACCGGCCGCGTCGAGCTCGCCGAGCGCGATGAACACGCGCTCGTACTCGAGCGCCCAGACGCGCTGCCAGTCGTCGGCGCTCCAGCGCGTCGACTCGAGCAGCGCGGCGAGATCGCGCGCGGACTCGGGTGTGATGCGCGTGGTTCGCACCGCGTGCTCTAGATCGACCAGGCTCACGGTCTGGAACGCGCTCGCCATGTAGATCCCGAACAGATCCAGGTTGTCGGCCGCGCTGACCCGCTTGCCGATCGAGAGACCGAGCGAAGCGAGCTCGATCGCATCGCGGGAGCGCCCATCGCGCAGCAGGATGCGCGCCTGTGCGCCCCCGAGCGCGATGAGCTGCTGCACCCGGAACAGCGTGGCCAGGCGATCGTCGTGGCCCGCGCGCGGGAATCCGAACGCGGGCGCGGCGAGGCCCGCGCGCAGGAGCGTCAGCGCCGAGTCGTTCTCGAGCGACGAGCTCGCGGATCCAGTCCGGCTCCCAGGTCGCGCCCGCGCGGAACGCGTGGAAGCGCCGCCAGGTGGGCTCGTCCTTCGGCAGCCGCGCCGCGTCGGAGGCCGCCTCGAACAGCGCGAAGCCGTTCTCGGCGGCCGCGATCGAAGTCGGCTCGAGGCGGAGGTCGCGGTCGTCCGGGGTCGGCGCGTCGCCGCGGTGCAGCGCGATCCAGCTCGGCAACGCGATCGATGCGATCGCGAGCAAAAAGC
The DNA here is from genome assembly GCA_963832165.1 of uncultured delta proteobacterium. Lineage (GTDB taxonomy): Bacteria > Myxococcota_A > UBA9160 > UBA9160 > SMWR01 > JAHEJV01. The sequence continues at coordinate 146,208 of CAWHTE010000002.1, forward strand.
ACCGAGGCGGTCGCAAGCGAGCGTCTCACTCGCGAGGCATCGGCGAAACACGGCGCGGACCGGAGGCGGTCCGCGCGCGTGCGCGCTCGCCTCTCGGCGCCAGGCGTGGTAACTCGTCGCGCGGATGGAGCCTCCTCTTGCGCATCGCTGATCTCACCACGCCGGCCGTGCTCGTCGATGCGGCGGTGCTCGAGCACAACCTCGACGCGATGACCGCCGCGCTGCCGGGCGCGCGGCTGCGCCCGCACGTGAAGGCTCACAAGTGCACTGCGCTGGCGGCCCGCCAGGCTGCGAACGGACACCGCGGCTTCACGTGCGCGACGATCCGCGAGATGGAGGGGATGGCGGCCGCGGGTCTCGGCGAGGACCTGCTGCTCGCGAACGAGGTGCTCGACGCGCGCCGGCTCGGACGACTCGACGCGCGCGTGACGGTGGCGATCGACTCGGAGGCCACGCTCGAGGCCGCGGTGAGCGGCGGCGTTCGCGAGGTGCTGATCGACGTGAACGTCGGGCTGCCGCGCTGCGGCTGTCCACCCGACGGAGCCGGTCGGCTCGCGGACCTCGCGCGGGCGCGCGGCCTCACCGTGCGCGGGGTGATGGGCTACGAGGGCCACCTGATGCTCCAGCACGATGCGGCCGAGCGCGAGCGCGGCGTCGCCGCGGCGATGGAGCAGCTGCTCGCGGCGCATCGCGACGTCGGCGGCGAAGTGGTGTCGGCGGGCGGCACCGGCACCTATGCGATCAATCGCGCCGCGACCGAAATCCAGGCCGGCTCCTACGCGCTCATGGACACGGCCTACGCCGCGCTCGAGCTGCCGTTCCGGCCCGCGCTCTGTCTGCTCGCGCGCGTGATCTCGGTGTCTGCCGAGTTCGCGGTGGCCGACTGCGGGCTCAAGGCGCTCGGCATGGATCACGGCAACCCATCGATCGAAGGGGCGCGCGTGTGGTTCTGCTCCGATGAGCACGTGACGTTCGCGCCCGAGCAGCGCGTCCGCGTGGGCGACTGGGTGCGCGTGGTGCCCGCCCACATCGATCCGACGCTGGCGTACCACGCGCGGATCCACCTCGTCGCCGGCGATCAGGTGGTGGACAGCTGGGAGATCGATCTGCGGGGTTGGTGAGGCCGGCCCCCGGTCGGGCGGATTGCGCCCTTCCAATGGTCTTCGCTCGCCTTCGGCTTGCTGCGCGAAACTTGCGGCTAATCCGCCCTGCGACTGGCGCCGATACGGGGTCGATGACCGACCCGAAGCCCATCCCGCTCATGGGGCGGCTCGCCGTCCATCTGAAGATGATCAGCATGGATCAGCTCGCGGAGGCGCTGCGCGCCGTGGGCCGGGTCGGCGAGGAGAGCAAGCTCGGCGAGATGATGGTGGAGCTCGGCTTCATCGACCGGCGCGCGCTCGCCAAGCTGATCGACGCGCAGCGGCAGGTGCTCGCCAAGCACAAGGCGAAGGCGGCGCCGGCCGCCGAGCCGCCGGCCGCTGCGAAGCCCGTTCCGGCTCCGACTGCCCGGCCCCCGCGCCCGCACCGGCTCGGCAGAAGCCGCAGGCGGCTGCTGCTGCACCACGTGTTGCCGCACCCGCCGAGGGTCCCGCACCGATCGCGAGCGTCTCCGATTTTTCCGCGCCGACCGACGCCGACGCCGCGCGCTTCGCCGATCTTCTGCGCGGCGCGATCGCGCGCGGCGCTTCCGACGTGCACCTGCACGCAGGCGCGCACGTGCAGGTCCGCATCGCGGGTCGGCTCACCGCCGAGGGCGATGCGCCGCTCGAGCGCGCGGCCGGCGAACGCATGGTGCTCTCGTTCCTGAGTGCGGCCCAGCGCGAGGTGCTCGCAGCGCGCGGCGAGCTCGACGTCTGTCACACGCTCCCGGGCATCGGCCGCTTCCGCGCCAACCTCTACTGCGAGCAGCGCGGCCTCGACGGGGTGTTCCGCTTCATCTCCGCGACGCCGCCGACGCTCGAGCAGCTCGGTCTGCCGGCGCAGCTCGCGAAGTTCACGACCTATCACCAGGGCATGGTCGTGGTGACGGGACCCTCGGGCTGCGGGAAGTCGTCGACGATGGCTGCGCTCGTGAACCTGATCAACGAGGAGCGCCGCGAGCACATCCTCACGATCGAGGATCCGATCGAGTACGTGCACGAGTCGAAGCGCTGCCTCGTGAACCAGCGCAGCGCAGGAGACCACACGCAGTCGTTCGCGCGCGCGCTGCGCGCGGCCCTGCGCGAGGACCCGGACGTGATCGTGATCGGCGAGCTGCGCGACCTCGAGACCGTGTCGCTCGCGCTGTCGGCGGCCGAGACCGGCCACTTCGTGCTCGCCACGCTGCACACCGACAACGCGATCCGCACCGTGAACCGGCTGGTCGGCTCGTTCCCGGCCGACCAGCAGGACCAGGTGCGCACGATGCTGTCGGAGTCGCTGCGCGCGGTGATCTCGCAGCGTCTGCTCGCGCGCGCCGACGGACAGGGACGCGTTCCCGCGCTCGAGACGATGGTCGTCACGCGCGCGGTCGCGAACCTGATCCGCGAGAACAAGACGTTCCAGATCCACTCGATCCTGCAGACGGGCGCGTCCCAGGGCATGGCGCTGCTCGACAATTCGATCCGCGAGCTGGTGCAGAAGGGCGTGGTCAGCTCGGAAGAGGCCGCCCGGCACGTCGAGGACGCGAAGGCCGCCGCGGCCTAGCGAGCGGGGAGGAGTTCATGGCCGCCATCGATGCGCTGCTGGTCGCTCTGAAGGAGCGCTCGGGCTCCGACCTCCACCTGGCCGCGGGCAACCCTCCGCGCCTGCGCGTGAAGGGCAACCTCGATCCGATCGAGGGCCAGGGTTCGCTCGACGACGCATCGCTGCGCGCGCTCATGCGCGAGATCGTCTCCGACGAGCAGTGGTCGGAGTACGAGGCGGACGGCGATCTCGACTTCGCGTACGGGCTGCCCGGCGTGGCGCGCTTCCGCGCGAACTATCTCGTGCAGCAGCACGGCGCGGGCGCGGTGTTCCGGATCATTCCCGAGCAGATCCTCACGGCCGAGCAGCTCGGGCTGCCGCCCGCGATCATCAAGCTCGCCGATCTGAACAAGGGTCTCGTGCTCGTGACCGGTCCGACTGGCTCGGGCAAGTCGACCACGCTCGCGGCGATCGTCGACCACATCAACCAGAACCACTGCAAGCACATCGTGACGATCGAGGATCCGGTCGAGTTCGTGCACCAGAACAACAAGTCGGTGCTCTCGCACCGCGAGGTCGGCTCGCACACCCAGGGCTTCGGTCCCGCACTGCGCGCGGCGATCCGCCAGGATGCCGACGTGGTGCTCGTGGGCGAGATGCGCGACCGCGAGACGATCGCGCTCGCGATCACGGCCGCCGAGATGGGCATGCTCGTGTTCGGCACGCTCCATACCAACAGCGCCGCCAAGACGATCGACCGCATCATCGACGCGTTCCCGGCCAAGGAGCAGAACCAGGTGCGGCTCTCGCTCTCCGAGTCGCTCGCGGCCGTCGTCTCGCAGCTGCTCGTGCCGACGGCCGATGGCAAGGGGCGCTGCGCGGTGCACGAGATCCTGCTGCGCACGTCGGCGCTGCCCAACATCATCCGCGAGGGGAAGATCACGATGCTGAACTCGCTGATCGAGGGCGGCAAGTCGCAGGGCATGCAGACGATGGACGACACGCTGTTCGCGCTGGTCAAGGCCGGCAAGATCCGCGGCAGCGACGCCTTCATGAAGGCGGCCAACAAGACGCGCTTCGAGTCGCTCGGCGGCGTCGACGAGCACGCGGCGGCCTGACCCGAGGCCTGGCGCGGCTATCCTTCCGCGCCCATGACCGACCGGACCCGCCGCAGCCTCGGAATCGCCGTATTCCTCGCGCTCGCGATCGCGTTCCTGTCGGCCACCCACTACTACCTCGCGCTGCGGCTCGCGATCGATCCGGGGTGGCCGGAGCCGTTCCGCTCGCTCGGGGTCGCCGTGATCGCCGCGGGTGCGGTGCTGATCGTGCTGCATCCGATCGTCGAGCGCGTGCTCCCGCGCGCGGTCGCGCGCTGGGTGTCGTGGCCCGCCTCGATCTGGATGGGGGCGTTCTTCTGGCTGTTGCTCTTGTTATTCGCGAGCGATGCGCTGCTGTGGCTCGCGGGCGGTGTGGCGCGCGCGGCGGATGCCAGTGCGCCGGGCGAGAGCGCGGCCGGATGGCGAGCGGGCCTCGTGCTTGTGATCACGGGCATCGCCATCGCGGCGGGGCTGCGCTCGGGACTCGGTCCTCCCTCGCTGCGGACCGAGACGTTCGCGATCGAGCGCTGGCCGCGCGTGCTCGACGGGTTTCGGATCGTGCAGATCTCCGACATCCACATCGGCCCGCTGCTCGGGCGCGAATTCGCCGCGGAGCTCGCACGGCGCGTGAACGCGCTCGCGCCCGACCTGATCGCGGTCACGGGCGACCTGGTCGACGGCAGTGCGCCGCGCCTGCGGGACGAGGTGGCACCGTTCGGAGAGCTGCGCGCGCGCTGCGGCGTGTACTTCGTGACCGGCAACCACGACCATTATTCGGGCGCCAGCCATTGGAGCGACGCAGTGGGCGCGCTCGGCATGCGCGTGCTGCGCAACGAGCGCGTGGAGGTGGGATCGCCCGGCGCGAGCTTCGATCTCGTGGGCGTCGACGATCACCACGCGCACTTCGCGGGCGACGGTCGCGAGGACCTCGAGCGCGCGCTGGCAGGGCGCGACCCCGAGCGCGCCGCCGTGCTGCTCGCGCACGACCCCGCCACGTTCGGGCGCGCGCGCGCGCAGGCGATCGATCTCCAGCTCTCGGGTCACACGCACGGGGGCCAGATCTGGCCGTTCGCGTGGTTCGTGCGGATCGCCACACCCTACGTGGCCGGGCGCTACCGCGACGGCCGGGCGCAGCTCTACGTGAGTCGCGGCACCGGATTCTGGGGGCCGCCGATGCGCCTGTTTGCACCCGCCGAGATCACCGAGATCATCGTGCGAAGCTTGTCGAAGGAGGCGACGTCATGATCGAGTGGAGTGAGCAGCATCAGATGATCCGCGACGCCCTGCGCCGCTTCATCGAAGCGGAGATCGCGCCGCAGGTCGAGGCGCTCGAGCACGGCGACCTCCCGCCCTACGAGATCCTGCGCAAGATGTTTCGCACGTTCGGGCTCGACGAGCTCGCGCGCCAGCGCTTCAAGTCCCAGATCGCGCGCGAGGGCTCGGAGCGATCGGAGCGGGAGCCGCGCGAGGGCGGCGGCCAGGGCGGAGGCGAGGGGCGCGGCGACGCGGCCGCGATGCCGCTGCTCGCGATCATCGAGCTGTGCCGCTACTGCCCGGGCATGGTCACCGCGATGGGCGTCTCGGTGGGGCTCGCCGCCGCGGCGATCCTGTCCAAGGGCACGACGGCGCAGAAGGAGCGCTGGGCGCTCGACCTGCTCACGTTCGACAAGATCGGCGCGTGGGCGATCACGGAGCCCGATTCGGGATCCGACGCGTTCGGCAGCATGAAGTCGACCGCGAAGCGCGACGGACAGGGCGGCTACGTGCTGAACGGGACCAAGACCTTCATCACGAACGGGCCCTACGCCGACACGATCGTGTTCATCTGCAAGCTCGATGAGCCCGGGGTGGCGCCCGCCGATCGGCCTGTACTCACGTTCGTGCTCGACCGCGGGATGCCGGGCCTCACCCAGAGCAAGCCGCTGCGCAAGATGGGCCTGCACTCGTCTCCGACCGGCGAGCTGTTCCTGCAGGACGTGCGCGTGGGCTCGGAGCGGCTGCTCGGCGAGAGCGAAGCCGCGCAATCGCGCTCGGGCGCGAAGGCGACCTTCTCGATCGAGCGCACGGGCGTGGCCGCGATGGCGCTCGGGATCGTGGAGCGCTGTCTCGAGCTCTCGCTCGCCTACGCGCGCGAGCGGGTGCAGTTCGGGAAGCCGATCGGCGAGTTCCAGCTGATCCAGGACAAGCTCGCGCGCATGGAGGTGGCGCGGATGAACCTCCAGAACCTCGTGTTCCGCCAGGTCGAGCTGGCCGCGGCCGGACGCACCCCCACGCTCGCGGAGGCGTCCGCGATGAAGCTCTACTCGGCGCGCGCGGCGATGGAGGTGGCGCTCGAGGCGGTGCAGGTCTACGGCGGCAACGGATACATGGCCGAATACCGCGTGGAGCAGTTCGCGCGCGACGCGAAGGTGCTGCAGATCTACGCGGGAACCGACGAGATCCAGATCTCCGCGATCGCGCGGTCGCTGCTCGCGGGGTAGCGGAACGCTCGCATGGGCCTGTAACGGTTCTCGCGCACCCGAAACCGAAAAAAACGAGCGCGATCTCTGATCAAGGTGGCTTTCCGTCCCACCGATAGCTCCTTCAAGAACCGGATCTGCGTGCGGGCGAACGGCCCGTGCCTTCCGGCCGATGGGAGCTCCGATGGCCAAGCGCACCGAGTCGAACAGCCAGGGACGCCGCGACCTCGCGGGCTGGCTGATGATGCTGCTGCCGGGTTTCATGTTCCTGGGATTGCTCGCGCCCGCTGCGGTGAGCGTGAAGCCGGTCGCTGTGGTCACCGAGCAGACCGACGAGATCTCGTTCCGCAACTTCACGCCGCGTCGCCCGCTCGCCTCGTCGATCGATATCGCGCGCAGCATCCTCGATACGCCCGCGAATGCGGTCGAGCCGGTGTTCACGGGCGCGACCTACGTCGTCGAGCAGGCCAAGCGCATCGTCCAGCACGGCAGCACCCCCGACGTGGCGGCGGCTGCCGAAGACAATCAGATCCTGCTCGCGGCCGAGGAGAACGGCGTCGAGGAATACGTTGCGGACACGCTCTTCGACCAGCCGACGGACACGACGGTGCTCGTGGCCGACCTCTCGCCGGTCTGGGATCCGGCCGTGTTCGACGTGATCCCGGGTTTGCTCGTGCGCGACGGCTACCAGATGTGGGACGACTTCCACGGCACCGGTACCGGCCGGCCCCTGGGGCCGCCGCGACCGCTCGTGGTTCCGGAGCCCGCGACGGGTGCGTTGCTCGCGATCGGTCTCAGCGCGCTCGCGCTGCGCCGCCGAAATCGCGCCTAGCGATCACTCGCGGCAATAGCCTCTCGGCTCCGATCAGGCGCGGCGTCGCCGCCGGACGGCGGTCGGCCGTCGCGAGGGCGCCACAGTGAGGGAATCGATCAGCGTCTCTGCTGCACGCGCGTAGGCGTCGACGTCGAGCTTGGGGTCCCACGCCTGCTGCAACACGAGGCCCTGGAAGAGCGACGCGGTCAGGCGCGCGGTGGCGTCGGCATCCACGCCCGGAATGCGGCGGAACAGCTTCGCGAGCGCCGCGAGCGGCTCGTCGAGGCCCTCGCGCACCACGCGCATCACGCGCGGGCTGCGCAGCGCCTCGCCCCAGAGCTGCACCGTCACGCGCCGCCAGGTCTGCTCGCCCGGGTCGGAGAGCCGCAAGAGGAACGCCCGCACGAGGTCGCCCAGTGCCTCGCGCACGTCGTCGCGTTCGGCCGCGTCGCGCAAGAGCGCGAGCTCCGCGGCGTGGTGGCGCGCCGCGATCGCCGCGATCAGGTCTTCCTTCGCGGGGAAGTAGCGGTAGAGCGCGCCCGGTGAGAGACCCGACTCCGCGACGATGTGCTGCATGGTCGTGCGGTGGAAGCCCTCGCGCGCGAAGCAGCGCAGCGCCGCGGCGAGGATCTCCTCGCGGCGGCGGTCGAGGTAGTCGCGGCTCACGCGCGGCATCGCACCGAGACCACGTGGTAGTAGGCCGAGACGGGTGGACCCGCCTCGGGGTAGTACAGGCGCGCCGCTTCGGAGAGCGGCAGGTCACACTCGAGCTCGAGCCCTCGGTCGGCCAGGTACGCGCGCAGCTCGCCCGGATCGAAGCCGAACGTGAACGGCTCGCCGAGCCCCTTCACGTAGGCGACCGACTCGGGCCCACCCGCGAAGTCGGCGCGCCCGTCCAGCACGGCGCGGTCCACGTACGTGAACAGCAGGGCCTGGCCTGCGCGCGCGACGAAGCGCAGCGTCGCGTCGACGGTGGGCTCGTCGAGATAGTTCGTGACGCCTTCCCAGAGGAAGAGCGTGCGCACTTCAGGTTTCAGGCCAGCGCGCGCGAGCGCGTCGGGCAGCGCGTCGCGCGTGAGATCGACGGGCACATAGGTCACGTGGGCGGGAGCCGCGCCGACGACGCGGCGCTTCATCGCCTGCGTGGCGGGGTGGTCGACCTCGAACACGCGCACGCGCTCGACGCCGGGCAGACGGTGTGCGCGCGCGTCGAAGCCCGCTCCGAGCAGCACGAGCTGGTCGAGCCCGTGCGCGAGACGAGCGGCGATCGCGTCGTCGAGCCAGCGCGTGCGCACGCACACGGCCGCGCGCGGTCCGGGCCAGCGCGCGTCGATCGCGCGCGCGAGCGCGGCCGCGGGCAGCAGCGCCGCGAGCCGATAGCGCCCGCGCAGGAAACGCCGCGCCCACGGATCGGCGAACAGCGGGCGGGGCAGGCGCTGCTCGAGCGCGCGGAAGAGCGCGTTGTGCTGGGCGGTGCGGCTGGGGCGGCCGGCGAGCATCCACTTCTCCGAGTCTAAATAGAACGGACGTTCGCTTTATATCGGGCCGGCCGCGTGCAGTCAAGGCGGGATCCGCGTTTCGGCTCCTCCGTGGGCGGCGGCGTCGGTGAGAGGCGGATGGCCGCCCTACGCGATCAGGGCGCGCAGCGCTTCGCCGACCTCGGCCGCGTGCGCAGGCCGCTCGGCCGGCTGCTTGGCCAGCATGCGCAGGATCAGCGTCGCGAGCTCGGCCGGCACGGTCGTCTCGATCTCGCGCGGGTCGGGCGGCGGCTCGTGCGCGTGCAGGTAGGCGATGTCGCCGTCGGAGAACGGCAGTGCGCCGGTCACGAGCTGGAACAGCGTTACGCCGAACGCGTACAGGTCGGCGCGGTGGTCGACGCCCTGGCCGCGCGCCTGCTCGGGCGCCATGTAGTAGGGCGTGCCGCCCACGACGGTGGTGGAGCGGCGGACCTCCTCGAGCGACTTCGCGATCCCGAAGTCCATGATCTTCACGAGCTGATCCTTGGTGAAGAACAGGTTCGCGGTCTTGATGTCGCGGTGCACGATCCTGCGCTCATGCGCGTAGTGCAGGCCCGCGGCGATCTGCGAGCCGATCCGCGCGGTGTCGCGCGCGGTGAGCTTCTTGCGGCGCGAGAGGATGTCGTTGAGCGCGCGGCCCTCGAGCAGCTCCATCGAGATGAAGTAGGTGCCGTCCTCGTGGCCCGCATCGAAGATCGTCACGATGTTGCGGTGATTGAGCGCAGCTGCGGCGCGCGCCTCGCGCTCGAACAGCTCCACCGCGGTCGGGTGCTCGCGCAGGTTGTCGGGCAGGCGCTTGAGCGCGACGACGCGTCCGAGGCGCTTGTCGCGCGCCTTGTACACCACGCCCATGCCGCCGCGACCGATCTCCTCGAGCAGCTCGTAGCGGCTCTCGGCGCGCTGCGTCGGCGCGGTGCGCTCCGGCGGTCGGGTGGCCTCGGCCGCGATCTCGCTGCGCAGCTCCTGGATGCGCGCGGTGAGGTCGGTGCGCTGGACGTCGCGGCGCTGGATCGTCTCGAAGGTCGAGAGCGCCTGCTCGCGCCGGCGCGCGCGCACGAGGATCTCCGCGTAGCTCTCGAGCACGTCGAGCGAGGCCGACTCGATGCCCGACGGCCCGAGCGCCTCCTCGAACTTCGCGACCGCGAGATCGTGGTCGCCGCGCTCGGAGACGATCTCCGCGATCACGCGGCTGACGTGGCGGTAGTCGGTGTGGCGCGCGTCGATCAGCTGGAGGTTGTGGATCGCGCGGTCGAGGTCGCCCATCCCGCGCGCGATCTGCGCGGCGTCCTGGTACTCACCGAGCTTCTCGAGCAGGTCGAGCTGGCGCGCTTCGTCGCCCTGCTCGCGCCAGCACTCGAGCGCGTTGCCGTAGTCGTAGATCTCCTCGTAGCAGCGCGCGGCCTCGGCCCACTCGCCAGCGGCGCGGCGCGCGGCGGCGGCCTGCGCGAGATTGCCCGATTGCTCGTACAGCGCCGCCGAGGCCGAGTGATCGGCGTCGGAGGCGCGCAGCGCGGCGGCCTGGGTGAGATCGCCGAGCGCCTCGAGCTCGGCCGCGGCGTCGCCGGAGCGTCCCGATCGCTCGAGCAGCCCGGCGCGCAGCCGTCGCGCGGCGCTGTCGTTGCCGGCCGCCGCGAGCGCGTCCGCGGCGGTGGCGTGGTCGCCGACGAGATAGGGCTCGACCGCAGCCGGGCAGCCGCGGAACACCGCGTCGCATTCGGCGAGGTCGATGTGCAGCGGGATCGCGGAGTCGAGATTCTCGATTCGCACCTGGAACGCGCCGACGGTGTCCTTGGAGCCGATCAGGATCGTGTAGTCGCCGCGGCCCAGATAGAGATAGACGATGCCGTCGCGCGCATAGCGCATCGAAGAGCGGTCGCCTGCGATCGCGACGCGCGCCGAGGCGACGCTGCGCCCTTCTTCGTTCACCTTCACCTCGACAGCGCACTCGCGCGGCCGGAAGTCGAAGTCCACCTGGTTGACCGCGCCGCGCCGCACGCGGATCTTCTGCTCCTCGAGGAAGTGCCCGATGATCTCCTTGCCCGTCGCGTCGAGCAGCGGCCCGCCCACCGTGATCGTGTAGTCCGAGCGGCGCGCGGGGATCCAGCGGAACGTGCTTTCGCGCCCCGCCATGTGCGACTCGTAGCGGCGCAGGAAGTCGAGCTTTCGCTTCGAGCGGATCTTCTCGCGGCCGGTCTTCTTGCTGACGCGCTTCTGCGCGACCTGATCGGAGCGCTTGGTGATGTGGATGCTGAAGTAGCCCTTGGTCTTGTCGGGCAGCGCGATGCGCACGACCACGGTGCCCCAGCCGCGCAGCATCGGGAACAGCACGAACAGCGCGAACAGGACGTAGGCCGCGAACGCGTCGTAGTTCCACGTCACCCAGGCAGCGCTGTCCGAGGCGATGCACTCGGTGGCGCTGAGGATCTGCACGAACTGCGGATCCGACCCGTGCAGGAAGCGCGTCTCGACGGCGAACGTGCCCTGCTCGCACGCGATGCCCGCGTAGTCCTGCGGACGCACCAGCAGGCGCGAGACGAACACACCGTCGGTGCCGAGCACGCCGTTCACGCTCGCGATCGCGTCGGCCGAGAGCGAGTCCGGGCGGTCGAACGCGAACAGCTGGTCGATGCGGTCACCGAGCACGGTCAGATCGACGCCATCGATCGGCCGCGCCGGTGCGAAGTGCGCCGCGACCGCGCCCGCAATCGCGCTCTCGAGCGCGTCCGCGCTGGGCTCGCGCGGGCGCGCGTAGCGCCACAGCCAGGCCCGCCAGTCGTTCGGTTCGCGCACGCCGATCAGCACGGCGGGCCGGCGGCTCGCCTGCGGGATGCCCGCGGCGAAGCTCGTGATCATGGCGTCGAGGTCGCCGTTTCCCGCCGCGCGCTCGGGGGCGGCTCCGCTCGCGGACGCGGGCGTGCCCGCGAGGCGGCCCGCGAGCGCTCGCTGGCCCGCAGCGCCCGCGGCGTCGGCGACCGCTTCGAGGATCCCCGCGAGCTGCTCGCGCAGCGAGGGGTCGTCGGGCTCGATCGACACCGCGCGCGAGAGGCTCGCGCGTGCGCCCTCGAGGTCGCCGCTCGCCTGCTGCGCCTGCGCGAGCTCGCGCAGCGCACGCACGTCGGCGGCGTTGCCGCCCGTGATCGAGCACCTCGATCGCATCCGCGTTCGCACCCGTGAGTCGCAGCGCGCGCGCGAGCATGAGATTGCCGCGCGGGTCCGCCTGGATCTGCTGCGCGCTGCGCAAGAGCGGCACCGCTTCCGCCGCGCGGTCGGATTCCGTGAGCAGCGCGCCAAGCTCGACGAGCGCGGGGCCGTGCTGCGGCGCGAGCGAGACGGCCTCGCGCAGTGAGCGCTCCGCCCCGGTCGCGTCGCCGGACGCGCGCTGCGCGCGCCCGATCGCCACGATCAGCTCGGGCGTGCGCGCTCCCGAGGTGGCGGCCCTGCGGTAGGCGGCGAGTGCCTCGGCGGGGCGGCCCAGGCGCGATTCGAGATCGCCGAGCTGCGCAGCGCTGCGTGGGACGAGCGTGCCATCGAGCTCGGCCGCGCGCAGGTAGAGGCGGCGCGCGAGCTCGGGGTCGAGTCGCCGCGCCGCGCGCGTGCCCGCGTCGAGCGATGCGGCCGCGAGCGCGGCGGGCCGATCGGTCTCGATCTCGATCAGGAGATCCGCCGGCGCCGGATCGTCAGAGCTCCGCTCTGCCGCGCGCAGCGCCGCGGCGCGCGCCGCAGCGCGGTCGCCACGAGCGAGCTGCGCGCGCGCGATCGCGATCTGGATGTCGGCGGAGTTCGGCTCCGCTGCCGAGGCATAACGCAGCGCGAGCTCCGGGCTGCCGAGTGCGAGCTGAACCTCGGCGGCCGCGAGCAGCACCGAGGGATCCGAACCGCGCGCGGCGAGTGCGCGCTGCGCGTCGGAGGCGATCAGCGTCCACGCCGTCGAGGCGTCGCCGCTGGCCGCGAGCACGCGGGCGCGCTCGGGCGCGGGATCGCCCACGCGGCGCGCGCGCGCGGTGAGCGCCTCGCGCTCCCGCATCGCCACGGGCGTCAGCTTGCCCTGCACCGCGCGCCAGGCGCCGTAGAGTCGGCCCTGTGCCGCGAGCTCGATCGAGCGCGTCGTGCTCGCGAGCTCGTTCACGCCGGGCGACGAGGAAGTGTCTGCGGAGACGCCGAGCGCGGTCGCGACTCCCGCAAGCGCGTCACTGCACGCGGTACCGAGCGCGTCGAGCGGCGCTTCGCCGCGGCTCGACGCGAGCAGATCCCCCGTTGCGGCTTCGTACAGGGAGAGCCGCACCTCGACGCGGCCATTCTCCTCGCGCAGCCGCGGGAGCAGCGCGAGCGCGGCTCCGCGCTGCGGCGCAGCGCCGAGCGCAGCCGGGCCGGCCGCGGTCAGCAGCACCACGTCGCGACCGGCGCCGCGCAGGGATTCCTCGAGCCAGCGGTCGAAGCCGCGCCCGACCGGCGCGAGGGCCGGATCGGTCTGCGCGGGCGCCAGCGCGAGCGGCTTTCCGGTCTGGGTGCCAGCCGTCGCGGCAAAGGCGAGCAGGAGACAGGCAACCAATACGGACAGGCGCGCGCGCTGGAACAGGACGACGGCGGGATTCATGCCCCCGGTGGATCGGCCTCCGCGGGGCGATCGTTGAGCGCGAATCCGCAGCCGCAGCGAGCGGCTCGGGCCCCCGGGGGTCGGCTACCGACCGCGGTGCTCGCGGTAGCGCCGGATCCAGGCGTTGGTCGAGCTGTCATGGGCCGGGGCGCCCGCGCCCTCGAGCTCCACGGCGATCTTCTGGGCGAGCACTTTGCCGAGCTCGACCCCCCACTGGTCGAACGAGTTCACGTCCCAGATCGCGCCCTGCGCGAACACCTTGTGCTCGTAGAGTGCGATCAGCGCGCCGAGCGTGGCCGGCTCGAGCCGCTGCGCGACCAGCGTGTTGCTGGGTCGGTCGCCCGGGAAGGTGCGGTGCGGCACCAGCGCCGCGGACACGCGCTGCGCCACCACCTCTTCCGCGCTGCGCCCGAACGCGAGCGCTTCGGTCTGCGCGAACAGGTTCGCGAGCAGCTGCACGTGCTGATCGCCGCGCGGATGCCCACCCGATGTTGCCTCTAGAAACCCGATGAAGTCGCAGGGCACGAGCGCTGTGCCCTGGTGCAGCAGCTGATAGAAGGCGTGCTGTCCGTTCGTGCCCGCCGAGCCCCAGACGATCGGGCCGGTCGGGCGCGGCGCAGGTCTGCCGTCGTGCAGCACGCGCTTGCCGTTGCTCTCCATGTCGAGCTGCTGGAGGTGATTGGGGAGCAGCTCGAGGTACTGGCTGTAGGGGAGCACGGCCGTCGTCTCGGCACCGAGCAGATCGCGGTACCAGATGCCGAGCAGCGCGAGCAGCACGGGGAGGTTCCGCTCGAACGGCGCGCTGCGGAAGTGCTCGTCCATCGCGCGTGCGCCTTCGAGCAGCGCGCGGAAGCCCTCGGCGCCGACCGCGAGCGCGATCGAGAGCCCGACCGAAGACCACAGCGAATAGCGTCCGCCCACCCAGTCCCAGAAGCCGAACATGTTCTCGGGCGCGATCCCGAACTTCGCGACCTCCTGTGCGTTGGTGGACACCGCGACGAAATGGCGCGCCACCGCGGCGTCCGCGCCGAGTGCCGACACGCACCAGCGCCGCGCCGCGTGCGCGTTCGCGAGCGTCTCGAGCGTGGTGAACGTCTTCGAACAGACGATGAACAGCGTCTCGGCCGGGTCGAGATCGCGCGTGACTTCGGCGAAGTCCGCGGGATCCACGTTGGCGACGAAGCGCACGTCGAGCGCGCGCGGGCTCGTGCCGCGCAGCGCGTGCGCGACCATGCGCGGGCCGAGGTCGGAGCCGCCGATGCCGAGGTTCACGACCGACCGGATGCGCCGCCCCGTGTACCCCGTCCACTTCCCGTCTCGCGCCGCGTCCGCGAAGGCGGTGAAGCGGTCGAGCACTTCGTGTACGTCGAGCGTCACGTCGCGCCCGTCGACGCGCACGTCCGCGCCGCGCGGAGCGCGCAGCGCGGTGTGCAGAACGGCCCGGTCCTCGGTGCTGTTGATCCGCTCGCCGCGGAACATCGCAGCGATGCGATCGGCGAGGCCGCGCGCGCGCCCGAGCTCGAACAGGTGCGCGAGCGTGGCGTCCGTGATCAGGTTCTTCGAGTAGTCGAGCGTCCAGCCGGCCGCGTCGGCTACGAAGCGATCGCCGCGCTCGGGGTCGGCCGCGAAGGCGTCGCGCAGGTGGAAGTCGCCGAGCTCGCGGCGGTGCGCCTCCAGCGCGCGCCACGCGCTCTCGGTGTCGCGCACAGCCGTCACGCGCGCGATCGACCGCGCGCGCGCGCGCGCGGCGCCGCGCGCAAGATCTGCGCGAGGTGGTGTCCGGTGTGGGAGTTCGCTGCACCCGCGACCGCCTCGGGCGTGCCGCACGCCACGACCAGCCCGCCGTCGGGGCCGCCTTCGGGACCCAGGTCGAGCACCCAGTCCGCAGCCTTGATCACGTCGAGGTTGTGCTCGATCACCACGATGCTGTTGCCCGAGTCGACGAGGCGGTCCAGCACGAGCAGCAGCTTGCGCACGTCGTCGAAGTGGAGCCCCGTCGTGGGCTCGTCGAGCAGATACAGCGTGCGGCCCGTGGCGCGCTTGGCGAGCTCGCGCGCGAGCTTGATCCGCTGCGCTTCGCCGCCCGAGAGCGTGGGCGACGGCTGACCCAGGTGCAGATAGTCGAGTCCGACATCCGCGAGCAGCGCGAGCGGTCCCGCTACCGATGGATGGGCCGCGAACAACTCACACGCCTCGCGCACCGTGAGCTCGAGCACCTCGGCGATCGAGCGGCCCTTGTAGCGCACGCGCAGCGTCGCTTCGTTGAAGCGCTTGCCGTTGCACTGCTCGCAGCGCACGTACACGTCGGGCAGGAAGTGCATCTCCACCTGGAGCACGCCGTCGCCCTGGCACGCCTCGCAGCGACCACCCTTCACGTTGAACGAGAACCGCCCCGGCTTGTAGCCGTGGACGCGCGCCTCGGGCAGCGACGCGAACACCTTCCGGATCTCGTCGAAGACCTTGATGTAGGTGACCGGGTTGCTGCGCGGCGTGCGGCCGATCGGGCGCTGATCGATCCGGATCACCTTGTCGATCGCGCCGAGCCCGTGGAGCGCGCGATGGCGCCCGACGCGGCGCGTGGACTGGTGGAGCGCGCGCGCGAGCGCGGGATAGAGGATGTCGTTCACGAGCGTCGACTTGCCCGCACCCGAGACGCCCGTCACCGCGGTCACCACGCCGAGCGGGAACTCCACGTCGATGTCGCGCAGGTTGTTCTCGCGTGCCCCCACGATCTTGAGGCTGCCGCTCGCGGAGCGGCGCTTCTCCGGCACGGGGATCGAGAGGCGGCCCGAGAGATACGCGCCCGTGAGCGAGTCGGGATTCTGCTCGAGACTCGCGGGTGTTCCCGCGTGGACGATCTTCCCGCCCAGCACGCCCGCGCCGGGGCCGAAGTCGATCACGTGGTCGGCGGCGCGGATCGTCTCCTCGTCGTGCTCGACGACGACCACGGTGTTGCCGATGTCGCGCATGCGCTCGAGCGTGTTGAGCAGGCGCCGGTTGTCGCGCTGGTGCAGCCCGATCGACGGCTCGTCGAGGATGTAGATTACGCCCGTGAGCTCGGACCCGACCTGGCTCGCGAGCCGGATCCGCTGCGACTCGCCGCCCGACAGGGACGGGCCCGCGCGGTCGAGCGAGAGGTAGCCGAGCCCGACCGCGGCGAGGAAATCGAGCCGGCCGCGGATCTCCTTCTGCACCTCGGCCGCGATCTGGCGCGCGGCGCCCTCGAGCTCGAGCCCCGTGAAGAACTCGCGCGACTGGTCGACCGTGTCGGCAGACACCTCGACGATCGTGCGCCCGCCCACGCGCACCGCGGCGCTCTCGCGGCGCAGCCGTGTGCCCCCGCACGCAGAGCACGCCGCATCGCCGATGAACTGCGCGTACCAGCGCTTCGCGCGCTCCGAGCCCGACTCCATGAAGCGGCGCTCGAGTCGCGGCAGCACGCCCTCCCACGTCTGCTGGAAGCGGCCCTTGCTCGACTTGCCCTCCCACTTCACCGTGAACGTGCGATCGCCCGCACCGTGCATCAAGAGATCGCGCTGGCGCTGGGGCAGCTTTGCGAACGGGCGGTTCGGGTCGATGCCGAGCTGCTGGATGATCTGGCCGCGGAAGCCGTGCGCCCAGCCGGTCTTCTCCGACACGTTCGGGCCCCACGGCTTGATCGCGCCGCCGTCGATCGAGAGCGATTCGTCGGGGATCACCAGGCGCGGATCGATCTCGACGCGCGAGCCGAGCCCGTTGCACTCGACGCACATACCCTGCGGGCTGTTGAACGAGAAGCTCTGGGGCGTGAGCTCGGGAAACGAGACGCCGCAGTGGGCACAGGCCATCTTCTCGGAGAAGACGCGGTCAGCGCCGCCGTCGATCGATGCGATCAGCATGCCGTCGCCGACCCGCAGCGCGGTCTCGACCGATTCGTTCAGGCGAGACGATGCGTCGGGCTTCACGACCAGGCGGTCGATCACGGCCTCGACGGTGTGCTTCTTGCGCTTGTCGAGTGCCTCGATCTCCTCGGTGATCACCATCTCGCCGTCGACGCGCAGGCGCACGTAGCCCGCGCGCCGCACCTCCGCGATCAGGTCGCGGTGCTCGCCCTTCCGGTTCACGAGGATCGGCGCCATCAGCACGAGCCGCGTGCCCCCGGGCAGCGAGCCGAGCTCGCGCGCGATCTGCTCCGCCGTCTGGCCGCGCACGGGCCGCCCGCACACGTGGCAGTGCTGGATGCCGACGCGCGCGTAGAGCACGCGCAGGTAGTCCGAGATCTCCGTGATCGTGCCGACCGTCGAACGCGGGTTGGTGCCCGTGGTCTTCTGCTCGATCGAGATCGTCGGCGAGAGGCCGCGGATCGTGTCGTAGCGCGGCTTCTCCATCTGGCCGAGGAACTGGCGCGCGTACGCCGACAGCGACTCGACATAGCGCCGTTGCCCCTCGGCATAGAGCGTGTCGAATGCGAGCGACGACTTGCCCGATCCCGAAACGCCCGTGAGCACCACCAGCTTCTTCTTCGGGATCTCGACGTCGATCGAGCGGAGGTTGTGCTCGCGCGCTCCGCGGATCTGGACGTGATCGAGCTCCATGGGGGAGGCGAGGATACCCGGCGGCGCAAGGGGATGCCGGCGCTAGCGCGAGCCCTCCCGCTCGATCGTCCACTGCAGCGCGTCGGCGGCGCGCGCGTCGCGCGGGCGGCCGCGCTTGCGCAGCTCGGCGACGACGTTGGCGCGCTTCTCGGGGCCGCGGTTCTGTCCGATCTTCCACTTCACCTTGCGCCCCTCGATCGCGAGCCGGATCGCCGCGATCACCCCGAACGCGCCGCGGTAGATCGGCTCCTCCGGCGTCACCGCGCGGAAGCCGCCCTCGGGCTGGTAGCGCGCGAGCAGCCGGGTCTGTTGCTCGGCGAGCACGGCCGGGTCGCGCGAGATCGTCGCGACCGCGCACTCGAACAGCACGGTTCGGTGATAGGCGGTGGCCGCCACCGCGCTCTCGGGATCGACCCAGTACGACGGAACCGTCGCGAGGATCTCGTCGACTGCGAACGCACAGCGCGGGCGCGCCTGGAGGTGCGCGAGCTGATCGTCTGCGTGGTGCAGGTGGATCTCGATCGCGCGGCCGTCGTACGCGAACGGATACAGCCCGAGATGCGGGAGGCCGTCGTCGGCGACCGTGAGCAGGCGGCCCATCTCCTGCTCGCGCACGAAGGCATCGATCCGCTCTTCGGGGACGTCCGAGTAGTAGTCGTAGTGGATCATCGGGGCTCCGCTCGACGTCTTTCGACGGCTTCAGACGAGTTTCGACGGAATCTGGTCAGGATCCGACGCGGTTGGCGCTGGATTCGACTGCCGATGCTCCCGCATCTCGGGCGCCGTGACCACGAAGTGGAAGAGGCGCGGTACATCGATCGCGGCGACCGCCTGGATCGCGGTGTGCGCGCTACCTCCATGTCGCGTGGCCGAGCCTCGCCGCGCTGCTCGAGACGCTCCCCATGCCGCCGGCGATGCAGTGGCTGCCCGGCGTTCCCCGGAGCGCCTTCCTCGCGCTGGGCGCGCTCGCGTTGCTCGGGCTCACGATCAAGGACCGATGGCTGCGCGCGCCGCTGGCGCTCGTCGTCGACGCCGTGATCGGAGCCCCCGCGTTCGCGGTGATCGCGTTCCTGCTCCAACCGTTCCTGATTCCCGTAGATTGGTAGGGCGGGAGGAGCCGAAGGCGGATCCCGCCTTTGGCGTTGCGGGGAGAGCTTCTGGCGGCGGGATCCGCTCGCTTCGCTCGCTACTCCCGCCCTACGGCAGCGCGATCGCGTAGGCGATGGCGAAGCGCGGCGATGCGGCGGCTTCGTGCGGGCCGCCGGCGGGATCGACCGTGGCCGCGAGCACGCGGCCGTGCTCCCAGGGTCCTTTGCGCTCGAGGCGGTGGCCGCGCGCTTCGAGCGCGCGCAGCACCGCGGGGTCGAAGCGCGACTCGACCGAGACGACGCCCGGGCGCGCGTGGCGCGGGTAGAACGAGCTCGGCATGTGCTCGCTGTGCGCGGTGGGCGCGTCGATCGCGGCCTGCAGGTCGCGCTCGCCACGCGCCGCGAGCCGCAGGAAGAACTGCGAGGTCCACTGGTCCTGCTGATCGCCGCCGGGCGTGCCGAACGCGAGCCAGCGGCCATCGGCGAGCTGCGCGAGCGAGGGCGAGAGCGTGGTGCGCGGTCGTTTCCCGGGCGCGAGCGCGTTCGGGTGATCGGGGTCGAGCGACGCCATCTGAAGCCGTGTCCCGAGCGGGAAGCCGAGCTCGGGTACGACCGGCGAGGTCATGATCCAGCCGCCGCTCGGTGTCGCCGACACCGCATTGCCCTCGGCATCGACGGCTACACACTGCGTGGTGTCGGTCCGGCCGCCCTTCCGATGGCCTCCGCTCTCCGGCTCGCTGCGCGAAGCCTGCGCGGCGAGTGCTCCGGGCTCGGCCGGCACCAGCGCGGAATCCGCTTCGAAGACGATCGGCCAGCCCGCGGGCAGCCGCCCGAGTCCGGGCCGCAGCTCGAACGAGGCTTTCTCCGGGTCGACGAGCGCGCGGCGCTGTGCGGCGTAGTCGCGCGAGAGCAGCGTCTCGATCGGCACGTCCGCGAAGCGCGGATCGCCGTAGCACGCGTCGCGGTCGGCGAACGCAAGCTTGGCGGTCTCGAGCCAGAGGTGGAGCGCGTCGGCTCCGCCCGGATCGAGCGCGCCGAGGTCGAAGCCCTCGAGCAGACGAAGCTGCTGCAGGAACACCGGCCCCTGACCCCACGGGCCCGTCTTCCACACGCGCGCGCCGCGGTAGTCGACCGAGAGCGGATCCTCGGTCGCGCCCGCATAGCCCGCGAGGTCGGCTGCGCAGATCAAGCCCGCGTGCTTCTCGCCGCTCGCGTCGCGCACGGGCTTGCGCGCGAAGCGGTCGATCGCCTCCGCGCCGGCGCCGCGGTAGAACGCATCGCGCGCGGCGCGGATTCCCGCCTCGCGCGTTCCGCCCGCGGCGCGCTCCGCTTCGCATAGCGACGCGATCCAGTGCGCGAGCGGCGGGTTGGTCTGGCGCTCGCCGACCGCGCGCACAGGCAGATAGATCGCAGCGCTCGTGGGCCAGGAGCGCTCGAAGTGCGGTGCGATCAGGTCGATCAGGTCGCGCAGGAACGGGTACATCGGGAACCCGCGCTCGGCGAGCGCGCGCGCGGGCGCGATCACGTCGGCGAGCCGGCGCGTGCCGAACTCCTCGAGCAGGCGGCACCACGCGTCGAGCGCCGCGGGCACGCAGGCCGAGACGAATCCATCGGGCGGCAGGAGGTCGAAGCCCTCCGTGCGCACGCGCTCGATCGTCGCTGCAGCGGGCGCCGGGCCCTGGCCCGAGATCGCGAACACACGATCGCGTCGCGAATCGCGCACGAGGATCGGCACTTCGCCGCCGGGGCCGTTCTGGGTCGGCTCGAGCACCCAGAGCGCGAAGCCCATGGCACATGCCGCATCGGCGGCGTTGCCGCCATTCGCGAGCTGTTCCGCGCCGATCTGCGCCGCGAGGTGGTGACCCGCGGCAACGGCACCGCCGAAACCGCGGACGGTGGGTCGCGTGGTGGTCACGCGGGCAGTATGCATCGGTTCGGCGCGCTCGGGGGTATGATCCCGGCCGCCAGTCGTTCAAGGAGATTCCCCCGATGGCGCTCGACCCCCAGGCGAAAGCCCTGCTCGACACGATGCCCCCGATGCCCGACTTCTCG
Source organism: uncultured delta proteobacterium (assembly GCA_963832165.1). Lineage (GTDB taxonomy): Bacteria > Myxococcota_A > UBA9160 > UBA9160 > SMWR01 > JAHEJV01. The sequence continues at coordinate 167,070 of CAWHTE010000002.1, forward strand.
ACACTCGACCTCGCGCTGATCCGCGCGGGCATGGCGCAGGCCGTTGCTCGGCGTCGGCGAGCCCGAGCCTGTGGCGAAGGTCGAGAACCGAACGATCCCGGGCCCGGGCGGAGACATGCCGGTGCGCGTGTACACGCCGCAGGGTGAGGGGCCGTTTCCGGGGCTCGTCTACTTCCACGGCGGCGGCTTCGTGTTGTGCAACCTCGACACGCACGACGGCATCTGCCGCAGCCTCGCCAACGCCGCGGGCTGCGTCGTGGTGTCGATCGACTATCGCCTCGCGCCGGAGCATCCGTATCCCGCCGCGCCGGAAGACTGCTATGCGGCGACCCAATGGGTGGCGAAGAACGGCGCCGAGCTCGACATCGACGTCTCGCGCCTCGCGATCGGCGGAGACAGCGCCGGCGGAAACCTCACGGCGGTGACCGCGCTGATGGCGCGCGACCGCGGCGGTCCGACGCTGCGCTTCCAGCTGCTCGTCTATCCCGTGACCGATTGCGCGTTCGACACCGCGTCCTACCGCGAGAACGCCGAGGGCTACTTCCTGACGATCGGCATGATGCGCTGGTTCTGGCAGAAGTATCTCACCGATCCCGCGCAGGCTCGCGACGGCTACGCGTCGCCGCTGCGCGCGGCGGACCTCGCGAACCTTCCGCCGGGTCTGTGCATCACCGCGGGCTACGACCCGCTGCGCGACGAAGGCGAGGCCTACGCCGAGCGGCTGCGCAAGGCGGGCATCGACATCCGCACGTCGCGCTATGCGGGCATGTTCCACGGCTTCTTCGGCATGGGCGGCCAGATCGACAAGGCGCGCGAGGCCATCGCGGAGGCGGCCGCCGCGCTGCGCGCCGCGTTGGCCTAGCGATGGCGACGGCGCTCACGCCCGAACAGAAACGCGAGCTGCTCGCGCGCGTGCCGCTGTTCCAGGGCTTTGCGCCGCGCGACCTCGACGCGCTGGTCCCCGCCGCGCGGCCGATCGCGGTGGCCGCGCGCGACGAGCTGTTCCACAAGGGCGACGTCGGTTCACAGCTCTACGTCGTGATCGAGGGCCGGCTCAAGGCGCTCACGACCTCGGCCGACGGCGACGATGTCGTGTTCAACGTGATGGGCCCCGGCGAATGGTTCGGCGAGATCGCGCTGCTCTCCGAGAATCCGCGCAGCGCCACCGTGCGCGCGATCGAGCGCTGCGAGCTGCTCGTGCTGGACCGCCGCGACTTCATCGCGTTCCTGAAGCGCAGCCCCGACGTGGCGCTGCGCATGCTCACCGTGCTCGTCGAGCGGCTCGTGCGCATCTCCGAGTTCGTCGAAGACGTCCAGTTCCTGAACCTGCCGGTGCGGCTCGCCAAGAAGCTCATGCTGTTCGCCGGCCGCTACGGCTGCAAGGCCAAGGACGGCAGTGTGAAGATCGACCTCAAGCTCTCGCAGGAGGAATGGGGCGACCTGGTCGGCACCACGCGCGAGAGCATCAACAAGCAGATGCACATCTGGAGCGATGCAGGCCTGATCCGCATGGACTCGGGGTTCGTCACGCTCGTGCGGCCCGACGCGATCGAGCGCCTCGCGTCCGCCATGAGCCCCCCGTGAAACGACGCATCGCCGTCGATGGCTGCCTCAATTTCCGCGATCTAGGCGGCTATCCGACCGCGGACGGCGGCGCGTTGCGCTGGCGACAGCTGTTTCGCGCCGACGGCCTGCACGCGCTGACCCCGGGCGGGGTCGCGACACTGCGCGACGAGATCGGGCTCGGCGACATCATCGACCTGCGCTCGAGCGCGGAGCTCTCGCTCGACGGGCGCGGTCTGCTCGAGAGCGAGCCGATCCGCTTCCACCACCTGCCGCTCTTCGACGGCGGCAGGGGAGACCGCACGCCGCCGTTCGGGGCGACCCTCGCGGACCTGTACTTCGGCATGGCCGACTTCGCGCGCGGGCCGATCGCGAACGTGCTCACGGTGCTCGCGCGCACGAAGGATCCCGCGGTGTTCCACTGCGCAGCGGGCAAGGACCGCACGGGCGTGATCTCGGCGCTGCTGCTCTCGCTGCTCGGCGTGCGCGATGAGGTGATCGTGGCCGACTATGCCGCCACGCGCGAGGCGCTCGACGCGATCGTCGAGCGCCTGATGGCGAGCGAAGGCTACCAGGGGATGTTCGACGAGCTGCCCCCGGACACGCTGCACGCCAACCCCGAGACGATGGAGCGATTCCTCGCGCGTTTGCGGGATGAATTCGGCGGCGTGCCCGACTACGCGCGCGAGATCGGCGTGGACGCGTCGGACGTGGCGCGCCTGCGCGCGAGGATGGTCGAGCGTTGACGAGCGTGGTGTTGCTCACGGGCGCGACCGGGTTCGTGGGCAAGGTCGTGCTCGAGGAGCTGCTGCGCCGACGCGAGTCGCTGGGAGTCGAGCGCGTGCTCGCGCTCGTGCGCGCGCGCGATCCCGATCACGCGACCGCGCGCCTGCGCGCCGACGTCACCTCGTCGCCGTGTTTCGCGGCGCACCCGCGCGGCTGGGAGGCGCGCGTCGAGGCGCTGCCCGGAGACGTGACGCGGCCGGGGCTCGGGCTCGCGCCGCTCGCTCGCGCGCGCATCGCCGCGGACGTCACGCACGTGATCCATTGCGCGGCATCGGTCGAATTCACGCTGCCGCTCGCAGAGGCACTCGCCGTCAACACGCGGGGCGCGCTCCACGCGCTCGAGGTCGCGCGCTCGTGCGCGCGGCTCGAGTCGTACGTCGCTGTTTCCACCGCCTACGTCACTCCGCACCCCGATCCGTACGGCCGAAGCATCCACCGCGTGGAGGAGGTGCTCGCGCCGCTGCCGCGCGATCCCGAGACGCTGTTCGAAGCTCTGTGCGCGGGCAGGGAGGACGAGCGCCGCCTGCTCGCCGAGACGCGCCACCCCAATACCTACACGTTCACCAAGTGCCTGGCCGAGCACCTGACCGTGCGGCGCGCGAGTGATCTGCCCATGACGATCGTGCGCCCGAGCATCGTCTCGGCGTCCCGCACCCATCCGAGGCCGGGTTGGATCGACAGCCCCGCGGCGTTCGCGGCGTTCGTCGCGATGATCGGTGCGGGCAAGCTCCGCGTGCTCGCGGGCGACCCGAGCACGCGGCTCGACGTCGTTCCGTGCGACGTCGTCGCAGAGCGGATCGTGGCGTCCGCGTTCGCGCCGCCGCCGCGCGGCGCGCCGCGGATCCAGCACGCGGTGGCCGGGCTCGCGAGCGCGCTTCCGATCTCGATGTGCCGCGAGCGGATCGTCGATTGGTTCCGGAGCCACCCGGTCGGAGGCACGCCGCGTGTCGAGTACGTGGGTCGGCGCGGCCCTGCGCTGCGCGCGGCGTACGCGCTGCGCCACGAGCTGCCCGCGCGAGGCGCGGCGCTCTGGCTCGATCTGATCAAGGAACCCCAGCAGGCGCGCGCCATCCGCAAGCTGGCCCTGCGCCAGCGCGTGCTCAACGACGACTTCGCCTACTTCACCCATGCGACGCTCGACTTCATGAGCGCGGTACCGAGCGAGCCGCTGCAGCCCGAGCACTATCTCGACACCGTGTGTGCGGGCGTCTCCCGCCACCTGATGACGCGCGAGGGCCGGCCGCGGCGTACCGCGGCCCACCTGAGCGCTAACTAACGCGATCCTCTGCGGGTGTGGCGGGCAGCCGCACGCGGAAGACCGTGCCGTTTCCGAGCGTCGACTCCACCTGGATCTCGCCGCCGTGGCTGGCCACGATCTGGTGCGCGATGCCGAGTCCGAGTCCGGTGCCCTCGCCGACGGGCTTGGTGGTGAAGAACGGATCGAAGATGCGATCGATCAGCTCGGGCGGGATCCCGCAGCCGTCATCGGCCACCGACACGATCACGTGATCGCCGTCCGGGCGCGTCGCGACGAGCACGTGGCCGCCCGCCTCGACGGCCTGGGCCGCATTCACGACCAGGTTCAGGAACACCTGCCGGAGCTGCTGGGGCGCGCAGACGACCGGCGGCAGCGTCTCGTCGTACTCGCGCAGCACGTTCACGCGGCTGCGCAGCTGCGCGGACGCGACGTGGAGCACGTCTTCGAGCAGCGGCCGCAGGTCGGTGGACTCACGCGTGGCGCTGCCCGCGTGAGCGAAGCTCCTCACGCTGCGGACGATCTCCGCGGCGCGATCGACGCCCTCGATCGTTTCCTCGAACAGCGCGTCGACGTCGCCCAGCAGCTCGGCCTGCTCGGGGTCTGCCGGAAGCAACCGCAGCTCCTTCCAGATCTCCTCGAGCTGAGAGAGATTGGATCGCACGAACGCGAGCGGGTTGTTGATCTCGTGGGCGATTCCGGCCGCGAGCTCACCCACCGCGGCGAGCCGCGCCGACGTGAGCAGCTGGCGGCGCAGGTCGGCGACCTCGCGCAGATCGCGCACCACGAGCACGCGCCCGAGCGCAGCCCCGATCGGATCACACAGCGGCGCCGAGCTCACGGAGACCGGCAGGAGCTGGCCCGTAGCGGTTTGCAGCTCGGCGCGCTCGGGCTGCTCCGGGTTCCAGGCCAGCAGATCGTCGATCGCGACGCCCGCGAGCGCCGGCGTGGGCTGCCCGGACAGCTTGCCGAGACTCGGGTTCGCAAGGCGAATGCGCTCGTCCATGCCGAGCAGCGCCACGCCGTCGGGAAGGATGTCGAGGATCTCGGTGGCGAGCTGACCGGGCTCGAGCGGCGAATGGCCGAGCCTCCCGCGCAGCCACAGCGCGAGCACGGCCAGCGGCGCGAAGGCCGCAGGGGCCAGGCCCGGCGAGGACACACCGCACAGCGGCAGCAGCACGTCGACCGCGGCGACGAGCGCGACCGGCAGAATGACCGCGAAGCTGATCGATCGCCATTGGCGATTCTCGTCCATGGAGCGCAGCGCCCGGGCGCGCCGCCCGATCGCCACGCCGAGCACGCCTCCCGCGACGTTCGAGAGCGATGCGGCCGCGAACAGCGGGCCCGGTACGACGCCCCAGCCAAAGCTCGCGCTGCGCACGTCCGCGATCACCCACGGCGTGGCGAGCGCGATGCCCAGGCCCGTGAGCGACAGCGCGGACAAGCCCCACGCGGCGTGCTCCATCCAGCGCTTGCGCGGCCCGGAGGCATCAATGAACACCCACAGGCACAGCGGGCCCAGGAAGATCCAGCCCGGGGTCGCCGCGCGCGCGACCCAGAGCGCGATCGCGGGGTCCACCTGCAGATGGAGCACGAGCTGACACGCGCCCCAGAACGCCAACGCGAACAGCGCCAGTGACGCGGCGCGACCGCTGCGGTCGCTCGACTGCGCGATCATCCCTCCCGCGCACGCCGCGCACGCGAGCACGGAAGCAGCGATGACTAGCAGGTAAGGATGCAATGCAAGGGCTCCCGCCGTCTGCATCGGCCCATCCGCACCCCTGCTTGATCCGGGTCAATTTGCCGCGAGGAGCTCTCCGGCGGCCTCGATCGCGCGTTCGGGCGCCAGGCGCACCAGGCAGCGCTGATCCTTGATCGGACACACGCTGCGTCCGCACGGACGGCAAGCGACGTCCTCGAACAGCACCCGCTGGCGTTCGAGCAGATGGGCGGTGTGGCGCGGATCGGTCGGGCCCATGAGCGTGACGACGGGGCGCCCGAGCGCGACGGCGACGTGCCGCGGGCCCGTGTCGTTGGTGAGCACGAGCGCCGCGCGCGCGACGATCGCCACGAAGACTTCGAGCGAGGGGTCGGGCTCGAGCAGCACCACGTGCCGTTCCGTCATCGCCTCGGAAACGCGGCGCGCGATCGCGATCTCCTGGGCGTTCGGCGCGGGCGCCACCACCGGAAGCAGGCCGTGGCGCCGCCGCAGCTCGTCGCAGGCGCGTGCGAAGTGCTCCGGCGGCCACAGCTTGCTCACGCCATAGGCGGCGCCGGGCGTGACCAGCAGCACCGGATCGCTGCGCCCGACGCCCGCGCGCTCGAGCAGCGCGTCGGCCCGCGCCTGCGCGTCGTCGTGCACGTGGAGCTCGAGCGCGTCGCCCGCATCGCGCACGCCGAGCGCGCGCACGAGGCGCAGATAGCGCTCGATCATCGAGATCGCGACGCGCTGCCCGCGCGCGCGCGGCGGATCGATCGCCTGGCTCAGCAGGAAGCGGCGCAGCGGATCGCGCGCGTAGCCGATCCGGATCGGCACGCGCGCCGCGAACGGGTCGAGCGCGGCGCGCGCCGAATCGGGCAGCAGCAGCGCTGCGTCGAACTGATGGCTGCGCAGCTCGCGCGCGCGCTCGGCGACGTCGCGCAGCCGCAGCCCGCGCAGCGGCACGAACGCGTCGAAGTTCTGGTTCCCGCGCAGCAGGCCCTCGTGATGCGGCGGCCCGAGCACTGCGATTTCCGTCTCGGGGAGACCCCGCCGCAGCGCGCGCAGCGCGGGCGTGGCCATCACCGCATCGCCGAGCGGATTCGGAAGCCGCACCAACAGGCGCCGCATCAGCAACGAGGCCGACTCGTCGGCCGACGCGCAGCGAGCCGAAGGCGAGCGGAAGCGGGCCCCTGCATGGGTGGGCCTACAGGAAGAAGTCGAAGCGCTCGTCGCCGGGCTCGATCGAGAACGTTTCGCGCGGATCTTCGATCATCTTCTCGAGCCACCAGTTGACGCCGTTGTAGAGGCAGGTGACCTCGCGGCATTCGTGACTCGCGTCGAAGCGGTCCATCAGGTCGGTGAGCTGCCCGGCCGTGAGCTTCGCCATCGCCTCGTCCGCGAACGCGTCGGCGCCGGCGATCCGCGCCTTCTCGACGCCGCGGTGTGCCGGGCAGTTGAACGTGCCCATCGGAGTAAGCACCTGGCGCAGCGCCTGCATGTGGCACACGCGCGGTTGATGCGTGTACTCGCGCCAGCTGCCCTCCTCGAGCACGCGCAGGTTCGTGCTCACGCGCACCTTGAAGGTCGGGGTCTCGAGCAGCTTCGCCTTGTCTACCTCGGCGCGGATCCGCGCGATCGTGCGCTCGAGGTTCTCGGCGGCCTGCGGGTCCATCACTTCCGCGCCTTCTTCTCCGCGCTCGAGCACAGGCTTCAGCGCGATGTAGTCGAAGCCGTAGCGGCGCGCGCGCTCGGTGGCCATCACCACCTCGTGGATGTTCTCGTTGATCGCGACGTCCTCGCGCGTCGCGCCACCCCAGACGATGATGTACGAGAAGCCGAGCTGGAACTTCGGATTGCGCTCTTTGATCTTGGGGATCCACTCGCAGATCTCGTCGAGCGTGAGGGACTTCTTCACGGGCTTGTGCATCGCGCGGAACAGCTCGTCGCTGCCCGAGTCGAGCGAGAGGCGCACCCAGTCGCGCTCGTCGAGCACGTCGGCCACTTCGAGCAGCTTGTCGCCGCGGCTTCCGTTCGAGACCACCGCGATCTGGAGATCGAGATCCTTCAGGAAGCGCACGAAGTCGGAGAAGCCAGGGTAGATCGTCGGCTCGCCGCCGCCGATCAGGATCACCGAGCGCAGCCCGCGCTCGACCATCGTGTTGATCGACGAGCGCAGCGTCTCCTCGTCGTGGCGGTGTTTAGTGTTGAGGATGTCCCAGTCGATGCAGTGGTCGCAGCGGTAGTTGCAGGCCGTGGTGAGATCGAGGTTGATCGAGATCGGAGCGATCGCGGGCGGCTCCGGGTCGGGGCGTCCGACCGCGCGCGCGTGGCGCAGCTCGCGGCGCCAACCGATGTACGCGGAGAGATGCTCGCGCAGCGAAGGCTGGCGCAGCTTCCCGGTGAAATCGTGGATTGCCTCGGTCAAGGGGCCTCCTGCTGGAGGTAGGCGCTGGCGAGCTCCGAGAGGAGTCGCATGCGCTGCTCGATGATTCGTGCTCGGGAGGTTCGATCACCTTGGTCCGGTGTGCGCAGACGCGCGACGAAATCCGCGACCAGGGTGGAGAGGGGGTCGTCCAGCGGGACGATTCGGTCGGAGGAAGCGAAAGATAGCCGGTAGGTCTCCGGAGCGACCACACGCCGCGCAGTGCGGCCGTCGATCTCGATGGCGGCGCGGCGCGGCAGCTCTTCGGAGCTCGAGAGCGCGACCTCGACCGCGCAGCTATTTCCACCGGATCGGTAGCGAAATCGGAGAGTTAGCGGCGCGTCTCCGATCGGCTGCGGGTCGATGCGGAACTCGTCGACCGCGGGCTCGGGGCCCGGCAGGAGCGCCTGGAGCAGCGAGAGCGGGTGGGAGAGCGAGTCGCCGAGCGCGCCGAGCCCGCGCGAGGCGGGCTGCAGCTCCATGCGGAAGCTGCGCGGCGGGTCCGCGAGCGATCCGGGGTGAAGGCGCTCGAACGCGGGCAGCGCGAACGGCCACTGGCAGTTCTCGTAGAGCAGGAGGTCCCGCTGCGCGAAGGCCGCAGTGATCTCCGCGGCGCGCTCGGCGAACGCGGGCTCGCCCCACACGAGCGGCTTCTCGCACAGCACCGGCAGACCGCGGCGCGCCGCGCGCCTCAGGTGTTCGAGGTGCGATTCCGCGGGCGACAGGATCGCGATCGCGTCGAGCGGCTGCTCGTCGAGCATCCGATCCACGTCGATGTAGCCGCGCGGTGACACTCGAGCGTGTCGCTCGATCTCGGCGAGCGCGGGCGCGAGCGCGCGCTCGGAGGTGACCGAGAAGCACGGCACCGCAGCGCCCGCGGCGGTCAGGTCGCGCGCCACGAACGGTCCGAGCCCCTGCCGCACGCGCCGAGCGCCGATGATCCCCACACGCGGCGCGCTCACGTTGCACCTCGCGCGGGCTCGGGCTCCGCGAGGATCTCGCGGTAGAGCGCTTCGTACGAAGAGACCATCTGCTCGGCCAGGAACTGTTTCGCCACGCGCGCCGCGCCTGCGGCACCGAGGCGCCGCGCGAGCGCGGAGTCGGGGAGCAGCCGCTCGAGCGCGGCCGCGAGTGCGGCGGCGTCTCCGGGCGGAACCAGGAGCCCCGTCTCTTCGGGGATCACGATCTCGGCGAGTCCGCCGACCGCCGACGCGACGACGGGCCGACTGCGCGCCATCGCCTCGAGCGCCGCCACGCCGAGCCCTTCCTTGCGCGAGGGGAGCGCGAACACGTCGCAGGCTTCGAGCAGATCGGGCACGTCGCTGCGGCGCCCGAGGAAGCGCACGTGCTCCGCGAGCCCGCGCCGTGCCGCGTCGGCCTCGAGTGTGCCGCGCTCCGGACCGTCACCCGCGATCCAGAGTGTGTGGTGCACGCGCGGCGCGAGCTGCGCGCACGCCGCGAGCAGCACGTCGACTCCCTTGCGGTGAACGAGGTTCGCGGCGACGAGGACGCACGGCAGATCGGGCGCCGCGCCGAGTTGCGCGCGCACGGACTCTCGCGAGGCGCTGGGCTGGAGCTTCGCCGGATCGACCGCGCTCCAGATCACGCGGATCTGCTGCGCATCGACGCCGGCCTCGCGCAGGCGCCGCTCGACCGCGGGCGAAATCGCAGCCACGCGCCGCAGCAGATGCCGGTACAGCCAGCGCGTGCGCGGACCGCGCTTCACGCGCCGATCCATGCGCCGCGTCGAGAGCGCGGGCACGCGCGCCCAGCACGCGGCGAGTCCGCCGAGCCAGTTCGCGCGCCCCGTGTGACAGTGCACGAGCGCGGGGGAGTGCCGGCGCAGCGCTGCGGCGATCCGGCGCGTTGCGAAGAGCGAGAGATCATTTCGCATCGCGACGCACTCGACCGGAAAGCCGCGCTGGCGCGCCTCGCGCTCGGCGGCGCTACCCGGCGGGCACACGAGCAGATTCGCGTGTCCGCGCGCGCGCAGCCCCTCCATGAGCAGGAACACCTGCACCTCTCCGCCCGAGAAGCCGCTCTCGCCCGTGACGTGCGCGATGTGCAGCGGTGTCGTCGTCACGCGTCGCAGCGGATCAGCGCCCGCAGCGCGTCGGGCGTGATCGTGTAGGACTCCGCGCAGAACTCGCAGCGCACCTCGAGCGCCTCGCCCGCCTGCGCCGAGCGCGCGATCTCCTCCTCGCCTAGCAACCGGACCGCGTTGGCGACGCGATCCTGGTTGCAGTTGCAGCGGAACGCGACCTCGCTCTCGACGCGTTCGCGGCTGCCGAGGCCTTCGAGCAGCCGGAGTGCGAGCTCGTGCGCGTCGCAGCCGGCGGCCACGAGCTCGGAGGGCAGCGAGGTGGCGCGTACGTTCTGCTCGGCGCGCCGCGTCTCCTCGTCGCTCGCGCCCGGCAGCGCGTGCACGAGGTACCCGGCCGCCGCGGCAATTCCATTCTCACCGGCCTCCTGCACGCCCAGCCCCACCGCGGTGCGGCTCTGCTCGCTCTCGTGCAGGTAGTGCGTGAGGTCGCGCGCGATCGTGCCGTACACGATCTGAACCACGCCGGTGTAGGGCGGCTGGCCCGGCCGCTGGCGCACCACGGTGAGCACCCCGGCGCCGATCGCGCTGTGAACGTCGAGCTCGCCGTTCACGCGCGGCGGATGGGCGCGCGGCCGCACCACATAGCCGCGCGCGCGGCCCGCATCGTCGGCGAGCGCCACGACGCCGCGCAGCGGTCCTTCGCCGCGAAACTGGATCTGCACGCTCTCGCCGCCCTTGCCGCCCGAGGCGAGCAGCAGCGCGCCGAGCAGTGTGCGCCCGAGCGCGGCAGTCGCCGTCGGCGAGGTGCCGTGTCGGCGCGCCGCCTCGGCGACGAGCCGAGTGCCCACGATCGCGCGCACGGCGATGCCGCCGTCGCGGGAGATCGTCCGTACCAGCCGATCGGGCGCGCAGCGCTCGGGGTTCAACGCGACCTCGCTTCGGAGAGAATCAGAAGAGGGTCGAAAACATCTCGGCGAGCCCGACGTAGTTTCCGGCCAGGCTGCCGAAGGTCGTGAGCAGGAAGACCAGGAAGATGCGGAGCAGCCGGTTCCGCCACCACTGCAGTGGAGATCCGAAGTCGTCTGCGACCTGCTCGAACTCGCGCACGACCGGAGGCGCGAGGTAGGCCTGGAACAGCGCGAGTACGTGCCCCGCGCCGATCACGGGCGAGAGCGTGGTGATCGGCGCGACACCGATCGACGACACCACGACGAGCGGATGCGCCAGCGCGAGCACCGCGCCGAGCGCGGTCAACCCCCCGTTGGCCGCGATCCAGAACAGAAGCTGATTGCCCGCGACGGATGCGCCGTGTTGGATGCCGATCCAGAAGAATGCGAGCAGGAGCAAGGCCGGCAGGCCGAAGCCCAACCACTTCCAGACCGCGGACACCGGAGGAATCTGGCAGATCGCGTCGATGTCGACTGCGCGCCGCTGCACGAGCGCCTCGCGGATGCCCGCGACGTGCCCGGCGCCGATCACCGCGACGACCCGCTCGCCCTCGACCGCGAGGATCTTGTGCGCGAGATAGGCGTCGCGCTCGTCGATCAACGTCGTCTTCACCGAGGGCAGCTCATTGCCGAGCTCGCGCATCAACTCGGAGATCACGTCCTGGTTGCGGATCCGCCGCAGCTCGTCCTCGGTGAGCTCGGGTCGGTCGACCACGCTCGCGATCAACGCCGCGAGGAGCTTCGACTTGTTCCAGAGCGACATCGAGCCCCACGCGCGCCGCAGCGTCACGCGCACGTCGCGGTCGCACAGCGCCACGGGGATCTGGAGCCGCTCGGCCGTTCGCGCAGCCTCGAGCAGCTCGGTGCCCGGAATCACGCCGAGCGCACCGCCGAGCTTCTTCTGGTACGACGCGAGCACGAGATTCGCTAGCAGCGGCGCGAGCTGGCGCTGGCGGATCACCTGGCGCAGGTCGAGGTTCTCCCAGCGCTGGCGGTGTGACAGCGCTTCGAAGCGCTGCGAATCGAGCTCGATGCAGACGCAATCGGGGCGCTCCTTCTCGATCACCTCGCGCACGAGGTCGGCGGACTCGCGCGAGACGTGCGCGGTGCCCACGAGGATGAACTCGCGCCCGTCGATCTCGAGCACGTGCACATCGGGCGGGTAGTCGCGCGCCGTTGCCACCGCGGGTTCGTCGCTCGAGGTCGTCATCGGGGTGCCACCCTAGCTCACCGGGCCACACTGGATCCGGGATCGCGCGCGTCTTCCCCGGGGGTGGCGCAACCCTCGTTCCCACTCCTTCCCGGACCCTGATTGCCGCATTTCTGCTCATGATCTGCGTGCGCGTTGCCGATGGGTGGTAGGTCATGCCTCAAAACACCCGCGGAATCGACGTCTCGAAGGAAGAAGAGCAGTACCTGCGCCACGCGTTCCGACGCTTCGCGCTCCCGTACGTGCTCGTGTTCGCGTTGGTGGCGTGGATTACCTCCACGGCAATGTCGTCGAGCGATGTGCCGGTCGGCTCGTCCGAGGATCTCTCTTCGCTGCACGAGGAGATGTCGTCGGTTCGGGAGTCGATCACCGCACTCGAGGGCCGCCTCGCGAAGTTCGACGCAGAGCTCGGGAAGGCCGTGGGCCGCGTCGGTGCGCTCGAAACCCGCAAGCCACCGACCCGCGCGGAAGCTCCGCCCAGCGCCGATAAGCTCGCGTCGCTCGAGCGCGCGCTGAAGGATTCGACGCGGCGTGTCGCCGAGCTTGAGCGGCGCGGTACCTCGACCTCGAAGGCGAGCGCGGACGAGCGGATCGATGCGCTCGTGGCGCGCATCCAGCGGATCGAGGCTGCGCGTTCGCCTGCACTCTCGCCCACGGCGCCCACGGCGCCCACCGCGCCCGCGCCGGCCGCACCGGCACCTGCACCGGGTCCCGCTCCCGCTCCGTGATCCGAGCCGCGCCGCGGTAGACCGCGCGCTTGCATAAGCGGATCGCATTCGTAGCCTTGGGACCCAGGGCCCCATCAGGCCCGGAGGTCCGATCGCCATGAAACGCGTGCTGCTCTTCCTCGTCACGAACATCGCCGTGATGATCGTGCTCTCGATCAGCGCGACGCTGCTCGAGGGCTTCCTCGCCCGGCAGGGCATCCAGATCCCGCAGATGCAGCTGCTGGTGTTCGCCTTCGTGTTCGGCATGGGCGGCAGCTTCATCTCGCTGCTCATGTCGAAATGGATGGCGATCCGTCTGACGGGTGCGCAGGTGATCGATCAGCCCCGCAACGACGCCGAAGCGTGGCTCCTCCAGACCGTGTCCCATCAGGCGCAGGCGGCCGGGATCGGCGTGCCCACCGTCGCGATCTTCCCCTCGGACTCTCCCAATGCGTTTGCGACCGGTGCGCGGCGCGATAGCGCGCTCGTCGCAGTGAGCTCGGGGCTGCTCGCACAGATGAGGCGCGAAGAGGTCGAGGCGGTGCTCGGCCACGAGGTGTCGCACGTCGCGAACGGCGACATGATCACGCTCGCGCTGATCCAGGGCGTGCTGAACACATTCGTGCTCCTCTTGTCGCGGCTGATCGGCGGCGTCGTGGATCGCGTGGTGTTCCGGAACGAAGAGCGCGGTCACGGCATCGGTTACGTGGTAGTGGTGATCGCCGCGCAGATCATGCTCGGCATCCTCGCGAGCATCATCGTGATGTGGTTCTCGCGGCGCCGGGAATTCCGCGCCGATCAGGGGGGCGCGCGCCTGGCAGGGCGCGGCGCCATGATCGCAGCGCTGCGCAGGCTGAAGCAGGTGACCGAGACGGCGGGGACCCAGCCGCTCCCGCAGCAGATGCGCGCGTTCGGCATCACCGATCGGGGAGGCCTCATGCGGCTGTTCATGAGCCACCCGCCGCTCGAGGAGCGGATCGCCGCGCTCGAAACCGCCGCGCTGTAGGCGCAGCATCGGGTCGAGGGGCAATCCGCCTACGGCCCTGCGATCGAGGCGACGCCCGAGACCACGAGCCGCACGAGCTCGCTCTGCCGGCTCGTGTGCGTCTTTGCGAACACCTGCTTGAGCTGGCTGCGCGCGGTGTTCATCGTCACTCCGCGCGCGCCCGCGGCTTCGTCGAGCGAGCTCCCCTGGCACAGCAGCTCGACGAGCTGCGTCTCGGCCTCGGTCAGACCGTAGAGTTCGCGCAGCGTCTCGCGGCGGCGCAGCACACCCTGCTCGAGATCCGCCACGTAGAGCACTACGACCGCGTCGGCCAAGGTCGGATCTCCCTGGTGCGGACGCAGCGGACCCACGAGCACCGCGTACGGCCGGCGTCCCGAGCGTCGGCTCACCGACAACACGGCGCTCTCGATCAGGCGACCCGAGACCGCGGCCTCCACCGAGGCCGTGATCGCGCGCCGCAGCGCTGCGTCGTCGCTCGCGACCGCCGCGTGCATCGACTCGCCCGCGTCGAGCGCGATTCCGTCGTTCTGCGTGAAGATCTTCCGCGCTCCGCGGTTCGCGAGCAGGAGATGCCCGCGCGCATCTAGCAGCATGACACCGGTCGGGAAACGATCGATCGCGTCTTCGAGCGCCTGATAGCGCCGGTTATCCGCCATCAGCCGATAGCCCAGCGCGAGATGCGGCGCGATCAGGTCGCCGAACTCGAGATGCGACGCGTCGAACGGTCCGGTCGCCTCGGTGGGGAAGATCGCGAGCGCAGCCGCAGGATCTCCGCGCTCGCCGAGCGCGATCGTGTGCGCGATCGGCGCGTGCGGTCCGAGGCCCTGCGGCACCATCCACTCGCGGTAGAAGTCGGACGCGCGCAGGCGCTCGTCCGAGATCACCTCGCTCGTGAGCCCGAAGCGGCCCACGAAATTCCGCCGACGGCCTTCCTCCCACGGGAGCCCTTGCTGCGCGTAGGCGGCGAAGCGCGGATGGTACTCGTCGCGGAAGCCACGAGATCGCAGGATCACGCCGGCGAGTGGAGATCCCGGCGGCTGGAGCGCGATCCCGGCGGGGGCACCCCTGAATGCGTCGGACAGCGCCTGGACGAAGTCCTGCCACAGCGAGACGTCGAGGGCCGCCTCGTAGATACGCTGGACGAGGGGTAGGGCAAGAGACCGGTCCATGCCCGATTCCTGCGTAGAACCCGAGCAGGGTACCCGGAAAGAATGAGGCCCGCTCCGATCTGGAGCGGGCCTCGAGGATCAATCATGTGCGCAAGTGACTGGAGTCGTGATTGTCCTCAACCGAGGAGAAACCAGAGAGCCGTGGGCACTGCGACATCAGCGGTCCCTCATCCGCCAACGTCACCGGCATCTCCAGGTCCGCCAAGGGAGAAGCATGCCCGAGGCGCTCTAACGCTGTCACCACCCATTTGGGGGCCAAACCACGAGAATCGCTCATGGTTCGAGCCCCGGATAACACGCGCTAAGGCCAGTTGGGCCGATACCCGCACAGCATCGCCCTCCGGGGAGATCGGGCGCTACTCGGCGAGATCCTCGATCGGCGGGCAGGTGCAGACGAGGTTTCGATCGCCGTAGGCATTGTCGATGCGACCGACCGGCGGCCAGTACTTGTGATCGTGGAGCCATGGAGCGGGCCACGCAGCCTGCTGGCGCGGATAGCGGTGGCTCCAGGTGTCCGCCGAGACCGCGAGCGCGGTATGGGGCGCGTTCACGAGCGGGTTGTCTTCCGCGTCGAGCTCACCGCGCTCGACCGCGCGGATCTCCGCGCGGATCGCGATCAGCGCGTCGCACAGCCGGTCGAGCTCGGAGCGCGGCTCGCTCTCGGTGGGCTCGATCATGAGCGTGCCCGGGACCGGGAAGCTCATCGTCGGCGCATGGAATCCGTAGTCCATCAGGCGCTTCGCGATGTCTTCCACGCGAACACCGGCGCCCTCGAACGGGCGGCAGTCGATGATGAACTCGTGAGCGACGCGTCCTCCCGGGCCCGTGAACAGCACGTCGTAGTGCGGGCGCAGTCGCGCGGCCATGTAGTTCGCATTCAGGATCGCGATCCGCGTCGCAGTGGTGAGACCCTCGGCGCCCATCATCGCGATGTACACCCAGCTGATGGGCAGGATGCTCGTGCTGCCATTGGGAGCGGCCGACACCGCACCTTCGCCGTGTGCGGGATCACCGGGCATGAACGGCTCGAGATGTTTTGCGGCCGCGATCGGGCCCATGCCGGGTCCCCCGCCGCCGTGCGGAATGCAGAACGTCTTGTGCAGATTCAGGTGGCACACGTCCGCGCCGATCCGGGCGGGAGAGGTGAGTCCGACCTGCGCGTTCATGTTCGCGCCGTCCATGTACACCTGACCGCCGTGCTCGTGCACGATCGCGCAGACCTCGCGCACGGACGCCTCGAACACTCCGTGCGTCGATGGATAGGTGATCATGAGCGCGCCCAGGTTGCGCGCGTGCTCCGCGCATCGGGCGCGCAAGTCGGCGAGGTCGACGTTGCCCGCGTCGTCGCAGCGCACGGCGACGACGCGGAAGCCCGCGATCACGGCGCTCGCCGGATTGGTTCCGTGCGCAGAGACCGGAATCAGACACACGTCGCGCTGCGAATCGCCGCGCGACGCGTGGAAGCGGCGGATCGCGAGCAGCCCCGCGTACTCGCCCTGCGAGCCCGCGTTGGGCTGCAGCGAGACGGCCGGCAGGCCCGTGATCTCGGCGAGCCAGGTCTCGAGCTCTTGCAGCATCGCCGCCGTGCCCGCGACCTGCTCGGCCGGCGCGTATGGGTGCTGGCGCGCGAGCTCGGGCCAAGTGACGGGCAGCATCTCGCTCGTCGCGTTCAGCTTCATCGTGCACGAGCCGAGCGGGATCATCGAAGTCGTGAGCGAGAGATCGCGCGCCTCGAGCCGGTGCAGGTAGCGCAGCATCTCGTGCTCGCCGTGATGCGCTCGGAACACCGGATGCACGAGGATCTCGCCGGTGCGCTCGAGCGCGCGCGGCAGCGGCGTGGTCGCGGCGCCCACCAGATCGGCCAACACGGGCGGTGCGCCGTCGCCCGCGAACGCAGCGAGGATCCGCTCCACGTCCGCGCGCGTGGTGGTCTCGTCGAACGAGACTCCCACGCTGTCGTCGCCGAAATCGCGCAGGTTGAAGCCGCGCTCGGCCGCGGCCGCGATCACCTCTTTTGCGCGAACGCCGCTGGGCACGACGCGCACGGTGTCGAAGAAGGCGCTCTCGCCGAGGTCGTGGCCCATTCGGCGCAGACCCTCCGCGAGCACACAGGTGAGCCCACGTACCCGGCGCGCGATCCGACGCAGCCCGTCGGGGCCGTGGTACACCGCGTACATGCCGGCCATGATCGCGAGCAGCACCTGCGCGGTGCAGATGTTGCTCGTGGCCTTGTCGCGGCGGATGTGCTGCTCGCGCGTCTGGATCGCGAGGCGATAGGCGGGCTTGCCGTGTACGTCGCGCGAAACGCCGACGAGGCGCCCCGGCAGCCGGCGCGCGTGGACGTCTCGCGTGGCGAAGTAGGCCGCGTGCGGACCACCGCCGCCGAGCGGAACGCCGAAGCGCTGCGTCGATCCCACCGCCACGTCTGCGCCGAGCTCCCCGGGCGGCGCGATCAGCGTGAGCGCGAGCAGGTCGGCCGCGATCACCACGAGCGCCCCGCCGCGCTGCATCCGCTCGATGAACGCGCGCGGGTCGTGCAGGCGCCCGTCGGTGGTCGGGTATTGCAGCAGCACGCCGCACAGGTCCATCGCCTCGGGATCGGCCGTCTCGAACCGGCCGACGTGGAGGGTGAGGCCCATCGACTCGGCGCGCGTGCGGACCACGCCGATCGTCTGCGGATGGCAGTCGTCCGCGACGAAGAATCCGCGGCGCTGCTGGCGACCGACGCCGAAGCACAGAGCCATCGCCTCGGCGGCCGCCGTCGCCTCGTCGAGCAGCGACGCGTTCGCGAGCGGCAGCGCGGTGAGATCGGCCACCATCGTCTGGAAGTTCAGGAGCGCTTCGAGGCGGCCCTGCGAGATCTCCGCCTGGTAGGGCGTGTACTGCGTGTACCAGCCGGGGTTCTCCAGCACGTTGCGCTGGATCACGGGCGGCACGAGCGTGTCCGAGTAGCCCATTCCGATGCAGCTGCGCAGCACGCGATTGCGACTCGCGTGGGCGCGCAGGCGTTCGAGCGCGGCTGATTCGCCGAGCGGCGCTGCGAGATCCGAGAGCCGGAGCGGCTCACGGCTGCGGATCTCCGCGGGAATCGTCTGTTCGATCAGCGCGTCGAGCGAGCCGACACCGATCTCCGCGAGCATCGCGGCCACGTCGCGATCTTCCGGGCCGAGGTGGCGGCGCGCGAAATCGTCCGACGGTTCCAGCAGCTCCTGCGCATCACCCGGCCCGTTCTTCATGGCGGCACAAGGGATACCCGCTTGCCTGTTGGGCCGCCATCGCCGCGGCACTGCTCGGGATTCCGCTCGTCCGCGCTCGGCGCCAGCGACCCGGCCGGCCGCGCGCTCGGCGCCGGCCAGCTCGGTGGGGATCGGAGCCGAAGTCGTGAACGGACTGCAGGCCCCCGGCGTCCAAGCTTCGCGCCCAATGCTTCGCGCCCAATGGGAGGATCACAGACCGTGTCGGATCGAGACGCCGCGCTGTCGGGGGACGAAGGCCGAATCGGGGACTTTGCAGCCGAGAGCGCCCCGGCCTGGGATGGCGAGCCCCTGGAGAAACCCGTGAAGCGCAGGGCTGCGGCAACGCCCGCGCGGCTGCGCAGCTCCGGCGCCATGCTCGACGCGCGCCAGCTCTACATGAACCAGATCCAGGACGTTCCGGTCCTGAGTCGCGAAGCGATCGCGGTGATCTCCGATCGCATCCGCGAGCAGCAGGTGGTGTTCGAAGATTCGCTGCTCGCGATCCCGGGCGCGGCGAAGCGGGTGGTCGCGGAGTGGGATTCGCGGCGCTCGCGCGGGCTCGTAACCGCCGTGCTATGCCGGCACGCGCGCGACGGCAGCCGGCGCGATTGGGGCAAGCACATCGACGCCCACCTCGTGCGCGCGCAGCAGCAGCTCGCGCGAAACCCGGTGTCGTACGCGCGCGTCGCGGAGACGCTGAAAGCGGCACAGCTCGCGTTCGACCTCCTGGTCGAGATCCACACGGAGCTGGTCGCTGCCGCCAAGCCGGACGCCAACCGTTCTGAGCGGCGCCGGCTCGGATTGGACAGCGCGACGGCACGCCGCCGCCTCGCGTGCGCGGAGCGCGCACTTGCCGAGTACCACCGGAACGTGCAGACGTTCGCGCAACACAACCTGCGGCTGGTCGCGAAGTGCGCGCATCGCTACCGCGGCCTCGGCCTGTCGTTCATGGATCTGGTGCAGGAGGGGAATCTCGGCTTGATCCGCGCGATCGAGAAATTCGAGCCCGAGCGCGGCTTCATGTTCTCCACCTATGCAGTGTGGTGGATCCAGCAGGCGATGATCCGCGCGGTCCAGAATCAGCGCCGCACCGTGCGCGTTCCCTCGCACGTCTGCGAGCAGCAGATCCGGCTGCGGCGAATCGAGAGCGAGATGTCGCGGCGGCTCGGGCGCGATCCGACGGGCGAGGAGCTCGCGCCGAAGATGGGGCTCTCCCCCGACGCCGTCGACGAGCTCGCGGCGACACTGGCTCCGATCCGCTCGCTCAACGCGCCCGCGCCGGGACTCGAAGACGTCGAGCTCGCGGACCTGATCCGCGACGAGACGGTCACCGACCCCACCCTCGCGCTCGAGCGCGGCGAACAGTCCGCGGCGCTCGCGGGTCTGCTCGATTCACTGCCCCCGCGCGAGCGACAGGTGATCGATTGGCGCTTCGGCCTCTCCGGCGGCGACGAGCCGTCGACGCTCGGAGAGATCGGCGCGCGACTCGGTCTGTCGCGCGAACGCGTGCGTCAGATCGAGGCGGCTGCGCTGTCGCGACTGCGCGCTACCGCGGGCCCGAACCGCACGCCTTTGGGCCCCTTCGACGACGCCGCCTGAGCTCGGCAGCGCTGCTCGTGAGCGAGCAGCCAGCGCTTGCCCTCGAGCCCGCCGGCGTAGCCGACCAGGCTTCCGTTGGCGCCGATCACGCGATGACACGGGATCGCGATCGCGATCGGGTTGCGTCGATTCGCGTCCCCGACCGCGCGCGCGGCTCCGCTCGATCCGACCCGCCGCGCGATCTCGCCGTAGCTCGCCGTGGCTCCGAGCGGGATCTCGCGCAGCGCGCGCCACACGCGGCGCTGGAACTCGCTGCCGCTCGGATCGAGCGGCAGCGACGCGAGCGCTTCGGTGGAGCCCGCGAAGTAGTCCGCGAACGCCGCGCGGGCCTGCTCGAGCACGCGCTGCGCAGCGCGGCTCGGCGCATCGCTGTGGGGCGACGACTCGATGCGCGCGGGTGAGACCCGCACCAGGGCGACCTCGCTCGCGACCAGCGCGTACCGGCCGAGCGGTGTGTCGATCGAAGTGGCGACGAAATGCATCGGATCCTCCTGCGCGATGTGAGGGGCGCCGGAGACGAGGATCGCGCGAGGCGAGCCGCGTGCTGGCGATTTTCGGACGCGGCAGGGCGGATCAGCGAGGGCTAAGGCACCTCGGCGCGTGCGACGAATCCGCGTAGCGCCTCGATCAGCGCATCGAACTCGAGCCGGTGCGCAGTCGGCAGCGCGTCGCAAAGCAGTGCGTGCGCAGATTCGTAGTACCAGCGAGTTCGCTCGGGACTCGCCGTGAATCGCTCGAGCACGCCGGGGCCCTCGCTGCGCAGATCCGCGATCAGCGTGCGCAGGTTGTGCAGCTTGTCGCACGCTGCGACGAGTCGGGCTCGCGGGCCCGCCGACGCGAGCTGCGCGAGGTAGCGCTTCTTGCGATCGCCCCAGGCCGACTTGCGCTTTCGGGTGTCGCCCGGAAGCAAGTCGGTGCACGCGGCCACGATCGCGGCGACCTCGCTGCCGAACTGCGCGCGCAGCCGGTCTTCGTCTACGCCCTCGCCGTCCTCGAGCGTGTCGTGCAGCAGCGCAGCGACGGCCTGCTCGACGTCGCCCCCGGCTTCGAACACGAGGCCCGCCACCGCCAGCAGATGGCTCCCGTAGGGCACGTCCGTGCCCTTGCGGGTCTGATTGCCGTGCACCGTCAGCGCGAAGTCGAGCGCTTCCACGAGGCGGCGTCGATCGGTTTCCTGCACGCCCTCCCTCCTCGGTCGCTCGCGGGTGCCTCCCGATGGCCCCGCGCGAATGTGATAGCTTTCGCGCGGATCGCTGGCCTCCCTCACCCCGAGATTGTCACAGCGCGCCTGCGCAAACGTGCGGAGCATTGCCGATTGAGCCATCCGCTAGTCGCGCTCGCCCATGACAAGGCCGTCCGCCAGGCCGCGGAGTTCCGCGACGCCGCGGCGCAGCTGACACCGGATCGGCTCGCGGAGATCTACGCGGGGGAGCGCGCCGCCGCGCCGAGCGTGCACGAGGCCGGGCGCACCTACTTCGTCGACCGTTCCGGCAAGCCCGCGACCGAGCGGCGCAAGAACCGCGACGAAGAACACCTCGGTGCGGCGCTCGTGCGCGCCGCAGGCGACGCGGGACTCGAGCTACCCGACATGGCGGAGCGCCTGCGCCTGCTCGACTACCAGGTGCGCGCCAAGATCGGTCCGGTCGACGAGCCGGCCACGAAGGGCATCTCCCGCTTCGATCTCCTGGGCATCGGCCCCGGCGATCGGCTCGCGGTGATCCAGATGCGCTACCTCGAGCCCGCCGCGACGCGGTGTCACATCGGCGACACACCCCTGCGTGTGCTGATCGAGGGCCTCACCTACTGCGCGATCGCCGAGGCGAATCGCGCCGCGCTTGGGCAGGAGATCCTCGAGCGCTTCGGCCGCACCGTCGCGAGCGAGCCGCCGATCCTGTTCGTGATCGCGAGCACCCGCTACTGGGAGCTGTGCCGCAAGCGATCGACCCAGAAGGGAGCGGCGTGGATCCGCGAGCTCGAACGGATCGCCGCGGAGGCACCCGCCGCGATCGGCGTCCCGGTGCACTACCTCGCGCTGCGGCTCGACGGCAGCCCGGGCTGGAACTACGGCGAGGATGGACCCGTGCTGAGCGGCAATGCGCGCCTGCTGCCGGCGTGGGAGCCGAGCGCGGGGCGCGTGCGCCCGAAGCCGAAGTCGCGACCGCGCGTGCGCACCGAGCCGGTCGAGCAGGTGGTCGAAGGCGATATGTCGCGGCCCGTGCGCACCTACAGCCTGAGCGACAGCTACCGCGCGGGCGATCGGATTGCGCACCCGAAACTTGGAACGGGCGTCGTGCAGGGCACCGCGGGGCCGGGCAAGATCCGCGTGCGCTTCGACGAGCGCCAGAGCGTGCTCGTGCACGAGCGTTCGGCCTAGCGAGCGCAGCCTGACGCGTCGCCGCCTACAAATTCGAGCACCTAACGATCGCCAATAAGGGAAACCGGATTCCACGCGACCTCGATCCGGTATTCCGGCTCAGCGCGATTAAGTGCTTGTTTCTAATGGTTCGTTCGAGTGATGATTCGCCGGACGACGCTGGCACGCAGCTTGCGTTGGGCGTTTGGAACCAGGAAGGGGAGCGCGGTTCGGCCAAGCTGCCGGTCGTGATGCTCTCACCCCAGAACTTCGGGAGAGCAAGCTGTGCTGAACCGCTGTCGGACTCTGGCTGCCGCATCGCTCGTCGCCTTGGCCACTGCGCCGTCTCAAGCGCTCGTGATCGACAATTTCGAGGAGGGAACCGTTCTCCCGGTCATCGATACGGGACTGAACGACTTTCTCAATACGATCCCGATCATCCCGGTGACCAACCCAGTGGGGGCCCAGACCGAGGTGTCCGGTCTCTCGACGGCGAACGTGGCTGGCGGGGTCCGGATCGTCGGAGCCGTCGCCACGACCGACCTGCTGGATCTGCCGGTCGATCCCTCGGACATCACCGGTCCGCTGCCGATCGCCCTGCCGACGGCCGTCCCGGGAACGGCCAGCGCGTCGCTCTTGCTTCCCCTGCCCGGACTCCCCGACGACGGACTCACGATGACCGCGCTCGGGGGAGCGGCGTTCCGGCTCATCTACGACGGACTCCCCGGTGGGAACACCGGATCGGGAATCAACGGCAACCTGAACCTGAATCTGTCGTTCTTCGACCACATCGAGCTCACGGCGCTCGCCGTCGTCACGGGCGTGCCGACTGAGATCCCCCAGATCCGCTTGACGCTGTCGGACTCGGTGCGCACCCGGAGCGGGTTGTTCGTAAACGTCGCCGAGGGCGTGAACATCCTCCCGATGAACATCAACGCCTTCAATCTGATCGACAAGACCGACATCCAGCAGATCCTGATCGACATCCGCGGCATCACCACCACGTCGACCTTCCAGCTGATGCACATCGAAGCGGTTCCGGAGCCGAGCACGGCGCTGCTGGTCGCAGTGGGTCTGGTGGGATTGGCCGCGCGCCGCCGATCGGCGCGTTAGCCCCGACGCGCATCTAACGCCTTAGGACTCCGCGGTTCCTGCCGACCTGGACGGGTGTGCCCGGTCGGCGCGGGTCGTAGAGCACGAAGTCGGTGAGCCGATCGCCGTCGATGTCGCCGAAGCGGATGCGCCCGCCCGTGTCGAGCGGCTGGCTCGCGTCGAGCTTCTCGTAGCCGGGCCTGTCCCGGCCGAGCCGCACCTCGAGGCGGTCACCCGCGCCCGAGCCCAGCAGGTCCTTGATCCCGTCGCCGTTCAGGTCGACCTCGAGCGTGGGCACGAAGCCGATCGAGCGGAACGTGTCGAAGCTGAACGGCACGCCGAGCTTCCAGCGATGCCACGGCTTGGCGTCGAACGGGGAGTGCTCGCCGAAGCGGTAGATCGACACCTCGGCGTCGATCTCGCGCGTCACGAGGATCTCGACCACCTCGAGCACGCCCGCGGGAACGCGTGCCTCGATCAGCTCGACGCGTCCGTCGCCGTCGAGATCGATCACCGCGTTGCCCGAGAGCCCGCCCTCGGCGCGGATCTGCTGGTCGGGCTTGGCGAGATTCCAGCTGCCGCCCCGGTTCAGGTGGATCGACGCCGTGGTCGGCGCGGAGAACGAGAACACGCTGCCCACCAGGTGCGAGATCAGGAGATCGAGGCGGTGATCGCCATCGAGGTCGATGGCGTCGACGCGCACGATCCCCGAATTGCGGATGTGGTCTTCTTTCGCGAGCAGACCGAGCGCGACCTGGCGCGTCGCGCGCTGCGGGAAGTGGCCCTGCGCGTCCTGCAGGAACACGCGCAGCTCGTGGCGATTCGAGCTCACGATGTCGCCGCGTCCGTCGCCGTCGACGTCGCCCACCGACAAGCGCGGGTGATCGAAGAAGATCTGCACCTCGCTCTCCGCGACGAGAGGTCCGGGACGCCGGGGTGTGTAGTAATTGGCGCGCGCGCCCACGTCGAGCTTGCCGACCACCTCGCCCGAGGGCGTGAGTACCGTGACGGTGCCGAAGCCGGGCACGAGCAGGCGCGGTGCGTCCGCGAGGCCGTCGCGCGCGATCCTGAGCCGGTCGATGCCGCGCTCGTCGGTGATCACCCCGATCGTGGGCGCGGGCCCGACCGCGAGATCGCGCGACGAGAGCTCGCGGCCCGACAGCGACAGCAGCGTGACGCGGTCGCTCCGCAGAAGCATCAGCTCGGCACCGGGGCGCTCGTCGAGCTCCGAGAGGTCGTACGCGGCGGATCCGCTCGGCAGCCGCGTACTCCAGTCGGGCTCGGCGGCGTACGTGCCATCCGGCCGCTGGTAGAACACGTGCAGCGTGCGCCGCTCCTCGGGCGGCATCCCATCGATGCGCGTGCACAAGAGATCGCCGCGCGCGTCGCCGTCGAGGTCGACGAGGTCCGCCTGCACCACGCGTGCGCCGAGCGCGAACTTCTGGATCGCGAACGGATCCTCCGCCGCCGCGGGCAGGGCGAGCGCCGCGCTGATCGCCGCGGCCGCGCACAGCCGGCCGATCATCGATCTTCCGGCGGCAGCCACACCTCGCCGATCGCGAGCGAGCGCACGCGCTCCGGGTCGAGGTGCTCCCGCCCGACGATCTCCGCGAGCTCGCGCGGCGGCAGGTCGGCAGGCTCGTCGGTGAGATCGAAGGTGCCCCAATGCATCGCGAGCATCGCGCGTGCGCGCAGGTCGCGGTAGGCCTGCACGGCCTCGGCCGGATCCATGTGCTGCCAACGCATGAACCAGCGCGGCGCATACGCGCCGATCGGGAGCAGCGCGACGTCGATCGGCCCGAAGCGGCGGCCGAACTCGGCGAAGCCGTGGAAATAGCCCGTGTCGCCCGCGAAGAAGTAGCGGCGCGCGCCGGAGTCGATCAGCCACGTGCACCAGAGCGATTCGTTGGTTCCGAGATCCGCACGGCGCGACCAGTGCTGCGACGGCAGGCAGGTGATCGTCCAGCGGCCGCGTTGCGCGCTCTGCCACCAGTCGAGCTCGACGACGTTGGGGCGCTCCCGGTCGCGGAACCAGTCCGCGAGCCCGAGCGGC
Organism: uncultured delta proteobacterium; assembly: GCA_963832165.1. Lineage (GTDB taxonomy): Bacteria > Myxococcota_A > UBA9160 > UBA9160 > SMWR01 > JAHEJV01. The sequence continues at coordinate 192,214 of CAWHTE010000002.1, forward strand.
ACGAACCACTGGACGGTCGCGGGCAGCGCGTCGACGGTGTAGGCGTCGAGGTGGTCGTAGTGGCTGTGGGAGATCACCGCGAACGCGTCGGGCGGGACCGCCTCGATCGGAACGCCGGGGGGTACGAGCCGCGCCGGGATCAGCGCGCGCGGGCCGAAGTGCGGATCGGTGAGGATCACGTCGGGGCCGTCGTGGATCGCGAAGGTCGCGTGCCCCACCCAGGTGAAGCTCGCGCTGTGCTCGACCCCGGCGAGGCCGCGGCCGTCGTTCGCGGCGATCGGAACGACCGGCGCGCGGCTCTTGTCGTAGGGATTGCGCGAGAACAGCTGCCAGCGCAGGAAGCCCCAGACCGACTTCGGGTCGCTCGACCACGGCGTGAAGAAGCCCGCGTCTCGATCGCCGTGGGGCGCGTAGAGGGAGCGGGCGTTCTCGGGCGCGTCTTCGGGGGCATCCGCGGTGCGCACCGGGAATGCTGCGAGCAGCGCGAACCCCACGGCGGCGCAGGCAAACAGCGAACGCTTCACTCCATCTCCACGGACGCGGTGCGGTACATACGGTATCCGGCCCGCGCGCGAGCGTCTTCTCGAACGGGCCGGGTACACTCGCGAGCCCGCTTGGTGGTCTTCGCTCGCCTGCGGCTCGCTGCGCGCAACTTGCGGAGGTCACAGTGCCGATTCGCGCCATCGTCTTCGATCTGTTCGACACGCTCGTCGACCTGCGCTGGGAGCGCCTGCCGGTCACCGAACACCGCGGGAAGAAGCTGCCCGCGTCGACGCCGGAGCTCCACGAGCGTGTGCGCGGCCGCTGCGCCGTCGATCTCGACACGTTCGTGGATGCGATGGTGCAGGGCGATCGCGACTTCGCCGAGTCGCACTACAAGCACGACCGCGAGGTGCCGACCGAGCTCCGGATGGGAGCCGTGTTGCGCCGGCTGGGGGTCGAGGATCCCGCCCTCGCGCGCGAGCTCACGCTGCTACACATGAATGTGGTGCGCAGCGGGGTCGAGCTCGTGGCGCACCACGGTGCCGTGCTCGACCGCCTGCGCCAGAACCGGCGCCTCGGGCTGTGCTCGAACTTCAGCCACTCGGAGACGGCGCTCGCGGTGCTCGAGGACGCCGAGCTCCGCCACCGACTCGATCCGGACGCGCTCGTCGTCTCCGATGCGTTCGGCCTGCGCAAGCCGCGCGCCGAGATCTTCGCGGAGGTGGTCGCGCGGCTCGGCGCCGCGCCCGAAGAGACGCTCCACATCGGCGATAGTCTGCGCGCCGACGTGGGCGGCGCGGCGAGCGCGGGTCTGCGCACGGCCTGGATCACGCGGCGCGTCGCCGACCCGAAATCCGCACTCGCCGAGCACGAAGGCCCGCGTCCGGATCACGTGATCGGCGATCTCGCGGAGCTGCCCGACCTCTTGACTCAGTTGGGCTGAGCGCGCAGGCAACCGACGAAGAAGTTTCCCGCGCTCGTCTCTACGATCGACTCGTCGCGCTCGCCGGGCTGGCGCCGGAACAGCTCCACTTCGGCATCGTCGGGGCTCATCGAGATCACGCAGGGAATTCCGCGCGCGTCGAGCTCGGCGAGGTAGCGCGCGCGCAGGCGGTTGTTGTGGATCGTCTGCGACGGCTCGGGGTCGGGCGTGGCCGGCACGAGGTCGGCGAAGAAGTACCAGTGTCCGCGGCTGCCGATCGCGCTCGCCACGACGACCGGGCGCGTCCCGACCTTCTCGCGCAGGCGCCGAGCCGTGTCGAGGAACTCTCCGAGCGGCAGCGCGCTGAACACCGAGTAGGGCTGCGCGAGGTCGTAGCGGTATCCGACGCGGCCCGGAACCGGATCGACCTGCGCCCCGCGCGCCGCGAAGGCGCGGGCTCGTCCGGCCGGATCACCGGAGAGATGCGCGAGCTGCTCGGTGCGCAGCGCGCCGAGCACGGGCAGGAGCATCAGCACGAGCACGGGCGACGAGGCGAGCCGGAGGTCGGTGCGCCGCAGCCCCGCGACGGCGGCCGCGACGAGGAAGGCGAGCGGCACGAGCATCGCGAGCACGTGCGACTCCTCGCTGCGCAGGAGCGCAGGTGCGTGGCCCGCGAACGCCGCAGCGGCGACGGCCGCCGCCGTCACGCGCCAGTGCCGCGAGCGGTGTCCGCCGAATGCGGCCACCGCGAGCAGCGCCGCCGCCGCGATCGGAACGGCGAGGAAGAGGATTCCGACCGGGTCGAGGAACGAGCCGTCGAACGGCATGTTCGAGAAGCCCGAGACGACGTAGCCGCCGACTTCGAAATAGCGCCGCACGAACGCGCCGAGCGCGCCCGCCGACGCAAACAGCAGCAGCATCGGCGCCACTGCGAGCAGCGCGCCCGCACCGAACGCGGCCGCGATCGCGGCGACGCGCGCGAACGATGCCGCGCGCGTCGCCAGCGCGAACGCGGCGAGCAGCGCCGCCCCCGCGACCCCGCAGCCGAGATTCTCCTGGGCGATCAGCGCGAGCCAGCCCCAGACGAGTCCGCCCGCGGCGAGGATCAATCCCTCGCGCGCCGAGAGCGGCGCATCGCGCGGCGGAACGCGCGCGAGCACCGAGCCGATCGTCAGCACGGCGTGGACCCCGCCCGCATAGCGGATGCAGGTGGCCCATCCGTAGAAGAACTCGTAGCTCCCGCCCGCGGTCGGCCACAGGAACGCAAACGGGGAGAAGAGCCGCAACGTCACGAGGCCCGCTGCGACCGCCGCCAGGGGGAAGAGCCACGCGAGCCAAGCCACAAGCAGTGCGCCGCCCGCGAAGTTCATCCACAGCCAGAACTCGCGGAATCGCTCGAGCGACACACCGAAGTGTTCGAGGTACTGGACCGCGAGCATCTGCATCCCGGGCCCGTACTGCGTGCCCGACTCGAGGTAGAAGTCCTTCCCGGCGAGCAGCGCCTGGATCGGGCCGAGGTGGGCCAGCTCGTGCCACTCCATCGGACGCGCAGCCTGCTCGAGGTTCCAGGGTGGCCCGAGCCAGAGCGCGTAGACGGCGAGCGCGCCGAGCACGCGCGCAAACGAGGACGAGTCGCGCGGGGCCGCACCCACGGGCGAGTGACTCCACCACGCGCGGGACCGCACCGCGAGCAAGGGCACGAGCCCGAGCGACGCCACGCCCAGCCAATAGCCGATCAGCAGCCAGCGCCGGTCGTGGAACTCGTAGCCGAACCAGACGATCTCGGGATCGGGCCCGGGCAGCCACGCGCGCGCGGCGAGTGCGACCGCGAGCGAGCCCGCGAGCGCGACCAACGCCGCCGCGAGCGAGCGGTGCAGATGCCGCATTCCACCGAGCGGGATCGGACTCCGGACCCGCCGCGAGCAGCGCTCGCCCGAGGTCGCGCGCTGCCGCGAGCAGTTCGCGGGCCGGTGAAGCGAATCCCATGGACCCGGTTAGGGGAGCCCGGCTCCGGGCACCGACACCTCGACGACCTCGATCTTCGCGCTGCGCTTCGCGCGGCAATCCTCCGCCGCGAGGCTCTCGGAGGTGCACACGAACAGCGTGGTCCGCTTCGGACCCCCGAGCATGCACGCAATCGCCTGCGTGGCGACTCGGATCCGCTCGGTCACCTCGCCACCCTCGCGCACGCGCAGCACCTCGCCGCTCATCGGAGAGGCCACCCAGATCGCGCCCTCCGCATCGAGGCAGATCCCGTCGGGCACGGCCTTCTCGAGCTGTGCCCAGACGCGGCGGTTCGAGAGCGAGCCGTCTTCGGCCACGTCGAACGCGGTGAGACGCGAGCCGAACGATTCGCCCACGATCAACGTGCGGCCGTCGGGCGTGATCACGGTGCCATTCGGGAACGAGAGATCATCCGCGGCGATGCGCACCTGGCCATCCGGTGAGACGAGCGCCATCGCCGTCGTGCGCGGCTTTTCCCCCTTCGAAAAATCGAAGCCGAAGTTGCCCACGTACGAGCGGCCGCGCGCGTCGGTCACCATGTCGTTGCAGTGATAGGTGGCCACGCGCGAGAGATCGGCGACTTCGTGGAGCCCATCGGGGTCGAGGCGCAGCAGGCGGCGGTCTCGCATCGATACCACGAGCAGGCGGCCGTCGGGCAGCCAGCCGAGGCCGGAGGGATCGTTCTCGACCCGCACGATCTCCTCACAGCGGCCGTCGAGATCGACCGTCTTCACGAGCTGGTCGTGCATGTCGGAGAACCAGAGCTTGCCGTCGCGCCAGCGCGGGCCCTCGGGAAACGCGAGGCCGTCGAGCAGGACGTCGGTCGTCTTCGCCATTTTGTTCGATCTCCGCTCGGCTCCGCCTTCGCTGCGCGCGAGGAACCGCTTGCGCGCAGCATACCAGCAGCGAGGCGCCGTGCAGCGACGATCGAATCGGCGATGGGCTCGCCCCGGTCTTCCGGTTACCCTCGCGAGTGAAGCGTCGAACCGGGGGATGGATGCAGGCGGGCGACGAGGTGCGCGCCGCAGCGCAGCGGGATCTCGCTTTGCCGCCGCGTCGCGCGGCCGCGTGGGCGGCGGGTGTGTGGCTGCTCGTGATCGTCGTGCTCTCCGCCACCGCGACGATGAGCCCGCGCGTCGTGCTGCAGTGGACCCCCTACCTGCCGGGGCGCGACAAGACGGGCCACTTCCTGTTGATGGGAGGATTCGCCGGGATCTCCGTGCTCGCGTTCGCGGGCCGGCGACTCGGAACGCGGCGCGTCTCGGCGCTCGGCGTGCTGGCGGTGGTGACGCTGCTGGTCGTGCTCGAGGAGTATCTGCAGGTCTGGCTGCCGCACCGAACGTTCTCGTCGGTCGACCTCGCCTGGAGCCTCGCGGGCGTGGCCAGCTTCGGCGCGCTCGCGGCCGGCTGGCGCGCGCTGCGGAGCCGGCGCAAGCCGCCGCGTTAGGTGGATCGCGGGCCGGCGGCGGCCCGCGGACTCACGACCCGCGCAGCGGTACACGTCGAACGAGCGCCGACCCTCCGACGACGTCGGACCCTGGGGCACGATCGTGTCGCCCCCCATCTCGCTCGCTTCGTTGCGCGCGAGTCTCTCGAGCTCCTCGTTCACCTTCATCGGGCTGCGCGAGAAGAAGGTCACCCGCGTGCTGGTCTTGGCGTGGGTCGCGCCGAGCTTCTCGCAAGCACCCACCTGGGCCATCGTGCCGACCTGGATGCTCTCGCCAGGTGGTGTGAGCTTCACCCAGGTGCAGGCGCCCGCGAGCATGGCCGTGCCCGCAATCGCCGTGATTCGCAACCCCAGTGCGATTCGTGTGTCGTGCAAAGCTTCGTCTCCTGCGATTGGCCCCGCGCAGGGTAACGCACGATCGCGCGTATGCGCCGGCATGCCGATCACTGCGCGCATGGAGCGGCCGATCGCGCGGCGCTAGCCTGGAGCGTCGTCCAGGAGGATCCCCCCCCGTGGCATTGCTCGACTACCTCGCATTCGACTGCGACAACCACTACTACGAGGCGCACGACGCCTTCACGCGCCACGTTCCGCGCGCGATGCAGCCGCGCTGCGTGCAGTGGGCCGAGATCGAGGGGCGCAAGTACCACGTCGTGGGCGGCAAGCTGTCGCGAGCGGTCGTGAACCCCACCTGGAACCCGATCGCGAAGCCCGGAGCAATGTACGAGTACTTCCGCGGCAACCCGCACGGCCGCAATCCGCTCGAGATGCTGCGCGACCGCGAGCCGCTGCCCTCGCATTACATCGACCGCGACGCCCGCGTAGCGGTGATCGAGCGTCAGCAGCTCGAGGCCGTGTGGCTGTTTCCCACACTGGGCGTGCTGTACGAGGAGCTGCTCAAGCACGATACGGAAGCCGTGGTGACGTTGGTCCGCGCGTTCAACCGCTGGCTCGAGGAAGACTGGGGCTGCAACTACAAGGGCAAGATCTACGCGGCGCCCTACATCTCGCTGGTCGACCTCGACTTCGGTTGCGGCGAGCTCGACTGGGCGCTTGCGCAGGGCGCGCGCGTGGTGGTGATGCGACCGGCGCCGATCTGGACCGCGCAGGGGCCGCGCTCGCCGGCCGACCCGATCTTCGACCCGTTCTGGGCGCGTGCAGCGGAGGCCGGGATCACCGTGGTCGTCCACGCGGGCGACTCGGGCTACACCACGCACGGCTACGTGCGCGACGGCTTCGCCTCGGGCTTCGACGGGGGGAACAACTACAAGCCGTCGGTGAAGTCGTTCCTGATCGAGCGCGCCGCCTACGACTTCCTGATCACGCTCGCCTACGAGAAGCTCTTCGAGCGCCATCCGAACCTGCGCGTCGCGTCGGTCGAGAACGGCTCGGAGTTCCTCCCGGATCTGTTCCGCAAGCTCGAGCAGTCGAAGAACCGCATGCCGGGCTACTACGCGGAGGACCCGTCGGCGCTGTTCCGCAACAACGTCTGGATCAACCCGTTCTGGGAGGACGACGTGAACGAGGTGGTGCGCCTGCAGGGCGCCGACCGCGTGATCTTCGGCTCCGACTGGCCGCACATCGAGGGGATGCCCGAGCCGCTCGACTACCTGCGCGACCTCGCCCACTTCGACGCGGTCACGAAGCGCAAGATCCTGCGCGAGAACGGCGTCGAGCTGAACAACCTGCGGCCGGCCTGAGCGTGGCGGATCCGATCCTCGTCGCGCGGAACGGCGACGTGGAGTGCAACCTGCTGCCGGCCATGGCCAACCGCCACGGGCTGATCAGCGGCGCCACGGGCACCGGCAAGACGGTCACGCTACAGGCGATCGCCGAGGGTCTCTCGAAGCAGGGCGTGCCGGTGTTTCTGGCCGACGTGAAGGGAGACCTCGCCGGAATTTCGCAGGCGGGAACGCTGCCGCCGAAGGTGGCCGCGCTGATCAAGGAGCGCGGCCTGCCCGAGCCGCAACCGATCGCGTGCCCCGCGACGCTCTGGGACGTGTTCGGCGAGCAGGGCCATCCCGTGCGCGCGACCGCGAGCGACATGGGGCCGCTGCTGCTCGCGCGCATGCTCGCGCTGAACGACATCCAGTCCGGCGTGCTGAGCCTCGTGTTCAAGGTCGCCGACGACAACGGCCTCGCGCTGCTCGACTCGAAGGACCTACGCGCGATGCTCCAGCACGTGGGCGAGAACGCGCGCTCGTTCACGACCGAGTACGGCAATGTGAGCCCGGCGTCGATCGGTGCGATCCAGCGCGGCCTGCTGCAGATCGAGGAGCAGGGCGGCGACCGCTTCTTCGGCGAGCCGATGCTCCAGATCGCCGACTTCCTGCAGACGGCCGACGGCCGCGGCGTGGTCAACGTGTTGGCCGCCGACCGGTTGCTCCAGGCGCCGAGGCTGTACGCGACGTTCCTGTTGTGGCTCTTGTCGGAGCTGTTCGAGGCATTGCCCGAGGTGGGCGATCTCGACCAGCCGAAGCTCGTGTTCTTCTTCGACGAGGCCCACCTCCTGTTCGAGGACGCGCCGGCCGCGCTCGTCGAGCGGATCGAGCTCGTCGTGCGCCTCGTGCGCAGCAAAGGCGTCGGTATCTTCTTCGTCACACAGAACCCGCTCGACATTCCCGATACCGTGCTGGCCCAGCTCGGCAACCGCGTGCAGCACGCGCTGCGCGCGTTCACGCCGCGCGACCAGAAGGCGGTGAAGGCGGCCGCGAGCACGATGCGCGTGAACCCGAAGCTCGACGTCGAAGCCGCGATCGGCGAGCTCGCTGTCGGCGAGGCGCTCGTCTCCCTGCTCGACGAGCAGGGGCGCCCGGGTGTCACGCAGCGCGTGTTCGTGGTGCCGCCCGGTAGTCAGATCGGGCCGATTGCGAGCGAGCAGCGCAAGGCGCTGGTCGCGAGCTCGCTCGTCGCTGGGGCCTACGACGAGGCGGTCGATCGCGAATCCGCCTACGAGAAGCTCAAGGGCCGGGCTGCCGCGAGCGCCGACGCCGCGAAGAGCGGACCGGATCGCGATTGGAAGGATCTCGTGTTCGGACATACTGGACCGCGCGGCGGACATCACGAGGGTCTCGCCGAATCGGCCGCGCGCAGCGCGGTGCGCAGCATCGGCTCGTCCGTCGGGCGCCAGATCGTGCGCGGTGTGCTCGGATCGATCTTCGGCGGCGGACGCCGCCGCTGACTTCTACTACGAGAAAGGAACCCCCATGATCGCTTCACGACGATTGATCGCCTTCGTTCTTCCGGCCATCGCCCTGATCTCGGCATCCGCCTGCAACAACGCGGCGAAGATCGCCGAGTACACGGCAAAGGCACAGCAGCTCGTGACGACGTACTCGCCGCAGGTCGCCCAGCTGCAGACCCAGCTCCCGGATCTGCTGACGCGCGCTGGGGCGATTCCCGACGAGGTTCCTGGCGCGAGCGACGTGAAGACCGCGCTCGGGACCAGTCAGGAGACGCTCGCGAAGCTCCAGTCACTGCTCGTTGCGCTGCCGGACCAGGTCGCGAACCTGATCAAGGAGCGCAAGACCGAAGAGGCCGACGCCGCGCTCGCATCCGCCACCCAGGCGCTCGAGACCGGCCTCTCGGAGGCGCAGGCCCATCTGGGCACGGCCACCGCGCAGATCGCGGAACTCGAGGCGAAGGCGATCGAGATGGCGGGCTTCACCAAGGCGCTCTCGTCGGGGTTCGAAGTGAAGGGTGCGACGGACGGTCTCGAGAGCCAGCTCGTCGCATTCCTCGACGACAGCGCGCAGCCGATCGACAAGACGAAGTGGTTCACGTGCGACAAGCTCGTGTTCCGGGCGGAGGCGCCCGAGCTCGACACGGAGCAATCGAGCGGTCAGGTCACGAACATCGCCGAGATCCTCAAGGCGTATCCGACCGCGAAGCTCACGATCGGCGGATTCACCGACAATACGGGTACCGCTGCCGCCAACAAGGCGCTTTCGAAGAAGCGTGCCGACGCGGTGGTGGCGGCGCTCGTGGCCGCGGGCGCCCCGAAGGACCGACTCGTGGCCGAAGGCCAGGGGCCCGAGAACCCGGTGTGCGCGGCCAACGACACCGAGGAGTGCAAGGCGCAGAACCACCGCATCGCGGTCAACGTGCGGTCGCGCTGAGATGTCGTTCGACATCAACGATCTCGACAGCGACCCCGCTCAGCGCGAAGCCGAGCTCGCGCGGCTGCGGCGCGAGGATCCGGTCCACTGGGACGAGACGAACGGCTTCTGGCTGCTCACGCGCTACGCCGACGTGCGCGCCGCGTCGAAGGATCCGGAGCTGTTCTCCTCCCAGGCGAAGGGTCCGTGGCACACGTTCGACGTCCACTTCTCGATGCAGGCGCTCGACGGGCCGGAGCACCGCCGCCAGCGCGGCATCGCGTCGAAGGGGTTCACGCCGCGCATGGTGCGGCGGCTCAGCGAGACGGCGCACGCGACGATCCACGCGTGCATCGATGCGGTCGAGGCGCAGGGCGCGTGCGAGTTCGTGAGCGCGCTCGCGGCGCCGGTCCCGCTGCGGCTGATCGCCGACATGCTGGGCCTGCCCGCCGAGCACTTCGATCTGTTCCAGCGCTGGAGCGACGGCACTGCGTCCGCGGACCTTCAGCTGCGCAGCTCGCCGGGGTTCGCCGCGGATCAGGCACGGCTCGAGGCGCTCCTGCGCGAGGAGGCCGAGCGGCGGCGCAGCGAGCCGCGCGAGGACCTGATCAGCGCCGTGGTCGCAGCCGAGGCCGGCGGTGTGCTCGACTGGGGCGGCGCCGACTCGTTCGAGGGCTTCGCGAAGGACGACCTCGTCTCGTTCGCGCAGTTCATCCTGCTCGCCGGGAACGAGACCACGCGCAACGCGATCTCGCGCGGCATGCTCGGGCTGATCGAGCACCCCGAGCAGTGCGAGCTGTTGCGCGCGCGTCCGGAGCTGCTCCCGAGCGGCGTCGACGAGATCCTGCGCTGGTCCAGTCCCGTGCGCGTGCTGCGCCGCGTGGCGACGCGCGACACGGAGCTGCGCGGAAAGAAGCTGCGCGAGGGCGACTCGGTGCTCCTGCTCTACGCCTCGGCGAACCGCGACGAGGAAGTCTTCGCCGATCCGTACGCGTTTCGCGTCGATCGCAGCCCGAACGAGCACATCACGTTCGGGCTCGGCCCGCACTTTTGCCTCGGCGCCAACCTCGCGCGCATGGAGATCGAGACGGTGATCGGCGCGCTGATCGAACGCCTGCCCGATCTGCGCCTCGCGCCGGGCGCGCGCGTGCGCGAGGCGCGCAACCCGATCCTCTCGGCGATCGAGGAGATGCCGGTCGAGTTCTCGCCGCGTGGCGAAGGCGGATTACGGCCTTTGGCCTAATCCGCGCTAGAGCGTCTTCAAGTACTCGATGATCGCGCGCCGCTCATCGTCGGTGAGCACGGCGCTGAACTCGTGGCCCTCGTTGCCCTGCGCGAACATCCAGGTGTTCATGATCTTGCGGTCTTCCATCTGGACGGGCAGCAGCGGCGGCGGGAAGAAGATGTTCCAGGCCAGCAGCACGTTGGTGTAGAGCGCTGCGAGGATCTGCTCGGCGAGCGGGTCCTGCTGGTCGGCCTCGCTCGGCATGCAGTTCACGTAGGGAGAGACGGACGGGGTCGTCGCGTTCTCCACCTGGCAGGGGATCTCGTCGTAGCGCCACCCCACCTTCTCGGTGTCGAACGCGCGCGCGAGATCGGTGTCGTAACCCATGATCACGTTGCCGAGCACGTTCAGGATCGACGGGGCGGGAGCCGGCTTCGAGACGCGCTTCCAGATCCGCTTGCGATCTTCGGGCTCCAGAACCTCCCAGAGGTTGGGCACCGCGCCGTTGTGGAAGTAGGGCGCCGTCGCCCAGATGCCGTAGAGCGGCGGCGCGAGGTAGCCGAGCTCGCGCCCGGCCGGGCGGACCAGATCGCCGTTCTGCGGCCCGCAGTCCTGCGCGGTGTCCTTGGTGGGCGGATAGCCGAAGAAGCTGTCGCGTCCCGACGCCTGTACCGCCTCGTTGTTGGCGAGCAGCCGCTCAGGGTCCGTTCCGATGATGTCGAGCGGCACGATGTAGGCCGCGATCCCCTCGAGCTCGGGAGTGTCGAGGAAGGCGGGATCGTTGACATAACGCTTTGCGTACGCGCCGTGGCAGCTCGCGCACGAGCCGTTTCCCTCGGGCCGGCGCACCGGGTTGTCGCGGTCGGGACCCCACAGATCGAGCTTGTGGAACAGCTTCGCGCCATGCTCGGCGAGCGCGGTGTCGATCGGGTAGGGATAGGCGGGAGACTTCAGCGCCTCGACCCACGCGTTGAGATCGGGGCCGTTGTCGCGCATCCACGTCTGGCCCTCCGGCGTGATGCCGATGGTGGGCGCGTAGAACACGGCGTCCACGCGCGGCGTGTCCATCGCGAATACGCCGTCGACGAACTTCGCCGGGCGATGGCCCATGTTCCACCACGCGGGCGTATCCAGGTCGGCCGTCGAACCCGAGGTGAGCACGCCCGGAAGGTTCGGTATCGCACTGGGCCCGGCGGCCGCGAACGCGAGGTTGATCAAGCTCGCGTCGTTGCGTCCGCGCGTGTGGTTCAGGTTCAAGAGCACCGCCGCGGAGGCCTCGTAGCCGAGCACGAGGAAGTCGCGCAGGAATAGATTCAGATCGGCGAGGCTGCTGCCGCCGCCCCAGATCATGCCGGGCCCGTCGCCGTTCTGGCCCGTGCCGACGGTGCCGCTGTGGCACGCGTGACAGGTCACGGTGATCTCGCCGCTCCAGCCGCCGTACGGGCCGCCGCGCAGCTGCGTGAACATCTCGGGCAGGCGCCCCGATCCGCCGTTCGTGAGGTTCGGATCCTCGCCGGGCAGCGGGTAGGGGTTGGGATTGGTCCCGAACCCCGAGCCGTAGCGCTCCGCCACGAGCTCATCGAAGTTCGCCGGCCGCTCCAGGAAACCGCCCCAGATCCGCCAGACCTCGTTGTACGCGCTGGCGCTGATCGTCGACGTGCCGGTGCTCGGAGTGGTGCCCGTGAACAACCCGCCCGCATTGGAACTCCCGGTGTCGAGCAGCAGCTCGCCGCGGTAGAAGCGCTCGCGCAGCTCGCCGCAGGTCTCCGCGGTACCGACCTCCTGCACCGCTGCGGGATCGACGTGGCAGTTCTTCCAATACACGTTCATGTGTACGGCTTTGCCCGCATTGGTGCCGGGCTGCGCGAGCGTGCGGGGGTCGGGCGGAAGCGGAGTCGCGTCGGGCTTGCCTTCGCAGTAGTCCCACGCGAACGACCCGCCGCGAGCGCTGTTGAGCAGCGCGTCCGGCGGATCCTCGGCCGTCGCGGACAGCGGAGAGAAGAGGGGCAGCAGCGCGAGAGCGGCGATGCGCCGCATCGGGTTCAGCACGCGGTGTTTCCTCGGTGTTCGCTGCGTCGGCGCAGGCCCGCGAGGGTCAGCGCTCCCGCGACGAGCAACACACTCGCGCCGGGCTCGGGCAGACTCACGACGCGAAAGCCCATGATGCTGCCCTCGGCGTCGGGAACGGTGTGACTGCGAGATTCCGCAGCGAGGTGGGTCGGCTTGACGTTGAAGCTCCCGCCGCGCAGGCCGCGGCTCGCGCCGTCGACGACCGCCTCGTTCCACTCCCAGACGTTGCCGCCCTGGTCGAGCGTCCCGTTCGGGCTGGCCGCGCCCGGATAGCTGCCCGCCGCGGTCGGATTGCCGACGCCGGGCGTCCCGCCCGCGGAGCCGCAGTTCGCGGTGTTCGCCGTGGCCGCGGGCGGCGCACACACGGACGCGGTGTTCGCGCCGGCCGGGTAGTCGAAATAGCCCGCACTCGCCGCGTCGTAGTAGGCCGCCTTGTACCACTCGGCCTCGCTCGCGAGCGCGACGGTGGCGCCCGCATTGCGCGCGATCGAATTGTTCGCGATGCCCTGCGCAGTGATCGTGTAAGCGCCCGCCTCGGTCGTCGCCGGGCCCTGCGCGCCGACGGGCTGTCCGTTGTGCAGCCAGTTTGCGAAGCGCAGCCCGTCGTAGAACGACACGTAGTTCACGGGCTGATCCTCGCGGCCCGTGACCGCCGCGTAGCCGTAGTTTCCCGGGCTGCCGCTGCGAGCGATACCGCCGAAGCCGGCGCCGTTCGAGGCCATTGCAGGGTTGTAGAGCGCGTTCGGGTCAGCCTTCGCCACCGCGTTCAGGAACGCGGTGTACTGGGCGTTGGTGATCTCGGTGCGCGCGATCCGGTAGGCGCCCGCCACGGCACCGAAGCAGCCCTGGGGCTGGGCGTCGCAGGCGTTGCCCGCGCCGCCGACGTCCACCCAGTCGACCGCCACCGCCGAGGCGGTCGGAGCCGTCACGAGCGCCGCAACCCAGATGGCGGTGCAGAGCAGGAGCGGTCGCGCTGAGCTCTGCATCCGATTTCCCTTTCGCGGCCGGGAGAGTAATGATAAGATCATTCTATTACTCCCATTCGGAAGGACTGTCAATTGGCAAAGCAGGCCGCCAGGCAGGTGCCGCGTGCGAATCGAGACGCCGCGGCCGCGGAGCCGGTGCGCGAACGGATCCTCGCCGCGTTCTCGGCTCGCGCTAGGCGTGAGGGAATCCGCGCGATTCCGATGGGCGAGCTCGCCTCGGAGCTTCGCATGAGCGCGATGACGCTATACAAACATTTTGCTTCGAAGGACGAACTTGTTGCTGCGATGGTCGACGCGTGGGCGCTCGAGCTCGCCGCGCTCGACGCGCTCGATTGGGACAAGGCCCGGAGCTGCAGCTCCGCGCTCGAAGTGCTGCTGTCGTGGGCGGACGCCTGGACGGCGAGCCTGTCGCGCGTGAGCCCGACCCTGTTCGCGGATCTGCAGCGCGATCACCCGGTGGCCTGGAAGCGCTTCCAGTCCCAGATCGAGCAGCGCAAGCAGATCGCGGCACGACATCTCGCGCCCTACCTGCGCGACGACGTCCATCCGGGCGTGGCGATCCTGATGCTCGACAGCCTCGTGATGCAGGCCGCCGATCCGGGCTTCATCGAGATGCTGGGCATCTCGCGGCGCGAAGCGGTCCGCAGCGCGCTCGCGCTCTGGGGCGGCGGTGCGCTTCGCGAGCGCGCGATTCTGCGTCCCGTGAAAGGCTAGTCGGGAGAACGGGGGGCTCCGCCCTACGCAATCGGCCCCGCGACCTTTGGCGCCACCTCCTCGACGAGCATCCGCAGCGACTCCTCCCAGCGTTCCTGCTCTCCGGTGAAGTCGTAGAGCACCACGAGCAGCGTGCCGAAGCCGCCCGTGTCGTGTTGCAGCTGCTGGAGCTTCTCGGTCACCGTCGCGGGCGAGCCCACGAGCCAGTTGCGGTCGACGAGGTAGTCGACGTTCAGCATCGAATCCGGCTCGCTCGGATCGTTCTTGAAGTGCGCGCCCATTCCGCTGCCCACGTAGAACGGCAGCAGGTATTCGCCCCAGCAGCGCCCCATCGCGCCGTCGCGCGCATATGCGCGCGCGCGCGCATCGGTGTCTGCGATGTACACCTCGCGCACGAGGCGCCACTCGCGGCGGTCGGGCACGCGCCCCGTGCGCGCGGCGCCGCGCAGCACCGAGTCCCAGTGCGACGCCGTGTGCGCCGGGTTGAGCGAGATCGAGAGCGGGAGGAAGCCGCGCTCGCCCGCGAGCTCGAGCGTCTTCGAGCCCGCGGAGAGGCCGGCGATGCCGATCGGCGGATGTGGAGTCTGGTAGGGCTTCAGGTGGACGCCCAGGAAATCGAGCCACGATGGTCTTCGCTCGCCTTCGGCTCGCTGCGCGCGACTTGCAGCGGTGTCGAGCCGTCGCACGTTCCAGAATTCTCCGTCGAAGTCGAATGCTCCCTCCTGCCAGAGCCGCAGCATGATCTCGAGCGATTCGAGCGTGCGGCGCCGGTTCTCGCCGCCTTCGGCGTCCATGTCGTAGAGCATGAGGTCGCCCGGCAGCGCGCTGATTCCGACGCCGAGCATGTAGCGGCCACGTGCCATGTGATCGAGATAGGCGACGCGATGCGCGAGCTCGATCGGGTGGTGATAGGGCAAGAGGTGCGCGCCGGGCGCCAGCACGATGTGCTCGGTCTCGCGCAGCGCCTGCGCGATCAGCAGATCGGGAGCTGGGCACGGCTCCCAGGGCGCGGTGAAGTGCTCGCCGATCCAGGCCTCGCGGAAGCCGAGTCCGTCGAGCAGGCGCAGCTGCGCGAGGTCGTAGTCGATGCCTGCGCGGATCCCGCGCTCGGGCGGGTGCGACGGCATGATGAACGCGCCGAGTTTCATGCACGACTCCCTGTGTTCAAGCGAACGTCCGTGACCCCGAACAGGAAGCGCCGCGCACCGAGGCCGATCACGAGCGGAAGGATGCCCGCGCGCGCAAGCGCGGGCACCACCCGGTTCACGAAAAAGCGCGCAGGCGCAGAGCGCTGGAACATGAAGCGCGGCGGTACCCGTTGCAGACGCTGGACCACGCGCACCTCGGGCAGGCGCTCGCGGTTGATGCGCTCGCATGCCTCGAGCACCGCGCGCGCGTCCCCGGGGCCGGCCGCGAGCGGTGCGAGGTGGTTGGCGGCCACCAGCGCATCGCGCAGCGCGATGTTGATGCCCTGCGCGCCGACGGGTGACATCGGGTGGGCCGCGTCGCCGAGCAGCAGCAGCCCGGGCGCGCACCACTGCTCGAGGTGATCGCACACGACGTCGAGCAGGAAGAAGTCACCGACCGCGTCGCGGTGCGCCTCGAGATGCTGCGCGAGATCCGGCGAAACCGTGCGCGCGAGCTCGCCGAGCCAGTCGCTGATCCCGCGCCGACGCAGCTCGCCGAACGTGCCCTTCTCGATCACCCAGCCGATCTGGAGCCGGCCGTCGGGTGCGGGCAGCGCGATCGCGAAATGTCCCTGTCCCAGATACAAGCGGGCCTGCTGCGCGTGATCCTGCAGCGGCGGCACCCGACACCAGACGACGTCGAAGATCTGGGCCTCGCTCTTGCGGTCGAGCGGCGAATGCTTGCGCGTGGCCGAGGCGCGTCCGTCGGCGCCGATCACCCAGTCGGCCTCGACTTCGCGCGGGCCGCTCGGCGAGTCGCCGCGCACACCGACGACGACGCCGTCGCGGGTCAGGAGGTCGCGCACGGTGAAGCCGCGCTCGAGCCGGAATCCGGGCCACTTGCCCGACTCGTGTACGAGCATCTCGAGCAGCGCGGGCTGCGACACCACGCGCGGACCGCCGCCACCCGCGAGCGGCAGCTCGAAGAGCGGGCGCGCGCCCTGATAGAGCGCGATCCGCGCGACGCTGCGCTGCGGCAGAGCTTCGAGCGCGCTGCCGAGGCCCATCTGCGCGATCGCGTCGAGCCCGCTCGGCATGAGCACCTCGCCGCGGAACTCTCGCGCGAAATCGGTCTGGCGCTCGAGCAACGTCACCTGACCGCCGGCCCGCGCGAGCAGGTAGCCGAGCGCCGCACCGGCGGGACCCGCACCGACGATCGCGAAATGCACGATCCGGAGTCTACGCGAGCAGCCTCGCGTAGTCCGCCTCGACTTGCGCGAGGTCGAGCCGCTCGAGGAAGCTGCTGTAGGCGAGCCACGCGGAAAGACCGTTCAGGTCAGCGACCGGAGGCGGCAGGTAGAGCGGCGGCACCACGAGCCGTTGCTCGACGAGGTCCGAGAGCGTGCCGACGTCTTCGAGCGTGAGCTTTCCGCAGAACAGGAGCGGGATCCGGTCGAGTCTGCCGCGCCGCACGGCGATCTGCATGAAGCAGTAGATCGCCACGAAGCCCTTGTGATAGGCGAGGTCCTTCGTGAACGGGCTCGCGGTAGGAGTGCTGCCGCGGAACACGCGCACCGAAGTGGTGTACGCCTCGTCGCGCGTGCGCCCGCGCGCGATCAGTGCGTCGAACACCTCGACGAAGTTTGCGCCCGATTCGGCGAGCGAGATCGCGTGGACGCGGTCGGTGATCCGGCGCAGCCGCGTCGGGTGCGAGACACCGGCGAGAATCTCGACGAGCAGCGCGAGGCCCTCCTGCGTGATCGTCGTCGACGGCGTGCCCTTGGCCAGGAACGTGCAGAACGGCTGGCGCTGGCCGTTGAGCGTGGTGCCCACGTGCACCCAGCCCTCGTGCGCCTCGAGCACGCGCAGGTCGCGCTCGCTGAACCGAACGTCCTTTCGCAGCTTGATGTAGTCGGAGCCCGCCGCGGCGTCGGCCACGATGCCGTCGCTCTCCGTCACGCGCACGCGGGACCCGGGCTCGGAGAAGATCCGATCGAGTCGTTCCTGGAGCCTTGCCACCGCATCAGCGGTGGGGATGTCGTGCGAGGTGCGGTCGAAGAACGCGCTCTCGTCGATTGTGCGCAGCGCCTGGTCGAGCGACGCGGCGAGATCGGTGATCGACGGGCCGCCCGCGTGGAACGCGTCCGAGGCGCTTCCGTAGAGGTGTCTCGAGATCTCGCCGAAGCTGCTCGTGCCGCGCGCTCCGATCAGCTCGATCACCTCGAGATACTCGTCGCACATCCGGTGCATCAGCCGGCCGGCCGGGTTGGCGCGGCCGAGCTGGGCCGCGATGTCGCGCTGGATGTCCCGGAACGCGGTGCGCGCGTCGGCCGGATCGAACGCGAGTGGTGTGCGCTGGTAGTAGTCGGCGTCGACCTTCGGAAGCTCGCGACAGTCCGATGCGTAGAATGCAGTCTGGACGTCCTCGCCCCACTTGATCGCGTCGAGCACGCGGATGCCCCGCTGGGCTGCGACGACGCGCTCCGAGAGCGCGCGCACGCGATCGGCATAGCTGGGCTCGTCCATGCTCCCCGGCTTAGCAAGCTTCGACGATCAGCGTAAGCCCCCGCACTTCGCACACGTGCACGTGCGCGCCCGCGTCGATCGCCGCGCATCCCGGGGCGAGCTCGGCGCGCCAGAGCTCGGCGCCCACACGCACGTAGCCCTCTGGATCGATCCGCTCGCGCGCGATCCCCGTGCGGCCCACGAGCAGCGTGGCCGCCGAGGGGTCGCTCACGGCGTAGGCGTCGCGCAGCCACGGATAGAGCGCAAAATCCTTGATCACGAACAGCGTCCAGCCGAGTGCGGCGAGCCACGGCGCGATGCCGGCCTTCGCGGTGAGCCACCACGCCACGACCGCCGCGAGCACCCAGCCGGGCGTCTCGAGCGCCACATAGCGCACGAAGGTCCGCTGCCAGAATCTGCGGACCACGGCGCTAGCTCCGGTAGCTGACGCCCGTGATCTCGAACACGGCGTCGCCCTTCGGGCGCCGCACGGTGACCTCGTCGCCGCGGCATTTGCCGAGCAGCGCTTGTCCGAGCGGCGAGTCCATGCTGATCCGACCGGTCTCGACGTCGAATTCGTCGGGTCCGACGATCTGGTATTCGATGCGCTGGCCGTCCCCGTCCGCGAGCTGGACCCAGGCGCCGAAGCGCACGACGCCGTCGCCCAGATCCTCGGGTGCGATCACGCGCAGCTCCTCGAGGCGCTGGCTCAGGAACTCGAGGCGGCTGTCGATCTCGCGCAGGCGGCGTTTGCCGTAGATGTATTCGGCGTTCTCGGAGCGATCTCCCTGCGCCGCCGCCTCGCCGACTTCACGCGTGACGCGTGGCCGCTCGACCGACCACAGCCGCTGATATTCCAGCTCGAGGCGCTGACGACCCGCAGCCGTGATGCAGGGCGAGCGCGGCGCGCGCGGTGTCGGGCGGCGGCTCATGGGTGCCCGAGCGTACCGGAACCGCGCCGCGAGCGCGTACACTGCGCTGCGATCGGAGGCGCGCGTGAAGCTCTACGACTACCTCGAGTCCGGCAACGGCTACAAGGTACGCCTGCTGCTGAACCAGCTCGACGTCCCGTACCAGCGCATCGAGGTCGACATCAATGCAGGTGCCACGCGCACGCCCGACTTCCTCGCGATGAACCGCAACGGGCGGATCCCGCTGCTCGTGCTCGACGATGGCACCGCGCTCGCGGAGTCGAACGCGATCCAGTTCTACCTGGCCGAGGGCACGCGGCTCATGCCCGCGGGCCGCGTCGAGCGCGCCCAGGTGCTGCAGTGGATGTTCTTCGAGCAGTACAGCCACGAGCCGTACATCGCGGTCGTGCGCGCGTGGTGTCACTGGCCGCAGCGCGCGCCGGCCGATCCGAACGAGCTCGCCGCACGCCGCGCGCGCGGCTACGACGCGCTCGCGGTGATGGAGGATCACCTCCACGTGCGCGACTTCTTCGCGGCGGGCCGGTACACGATCGCGGACATCGCGCTCTACGCCTACACGCACGTCGCGCACGAGGGCGGCTTCGATCTCGAGCCCTATCCGGCCGTCCGCTCGTGGCTCGACCGCGTGCGCAGCCAGTCGCGCCACATCCCGATCACACAGGGCTGAGCCCGGTCCGCGCCGATCAAGCCGGGGCCGCGGATTTTCGATACGACCCCCCATGAGCCGTTTGCTGCGTCTGATCCCGATCCTGCTCCTGGCCGGCGTAGTCGCCGCGTTCAAGGTCCTGCCGTGGTGGGGCAGCGTGGCTCTGCTGGTCGGGCTCGGGCTGTGCGTGAAGCTGTTTGCGTGGCGCCTGCTGAAGGGCCTCATGCTGGGTGCCTTCCGGGCCAAGGGCGCTGCGCTCGCGGGGGCCGACGCCACGCTGCACGCGATTACGCACGCCACGCCGCCCAAGCCGGGCGCGGACGACTCCCAGGACGACGAAATGGAGACGTCCGGCACCCTGCGCTGGGTCCACATCGATCTGACGGTTCACGTGCCCGAGAACAACTCGAGCAAGACGCCGTTCCGGCTCTGGGACGCCGGCGAGCTCAGCATCGTCCCCGTCGACGCGAAGGCCGGTCCGCCCGAAGACGAGGACTCGCTGGGTACGATCGCGGGCGTCGAGCTCTTCCGCGACGGGAGCTGGGTGACGCTCGACGAGAAGCTCGAGGGCAGTCAGCGCATCCGGCTGCACGCCGGGATGAAGCCGGACGTGCAGTACTTCAAGCTCCGCTACTACTTCGAGATCGTCGAGAACCGCGCCACCGTCCGGCGCAGCTGAGCGCCCGATCCAACAGGCTCAGCTCGCGCGGTCTCCCTGCTCGGCGAACTGCGGCCGATAGCGCCCGTAGATGTGGTCGCCGATGCGATGCAGGCGCTTGAGCTCGTCGGGAGCCAGCGGTCCGGCCTCGAGCGCGCGCAGCGCCTCCTGCATCTGATCGCGGTTCTTGGGTCCGCACAACACCATGTCGACGTCCGGATGGGAGAGCGCGAAGCGGTAGCAATCGCGCGCGGGAGGGGGTGCCTCACCCGCGGGCATCTTGGCCGGATCGCACAGATGTCCCCAACGCGTCGCGGTGTAGGCGACGATGCCGGGGCGGCGCTCGGGCAGATGGGGGAACACATCCTGCTCCGCGCCGCGGTGGACCGCGTTGTAGCGCAGCATGAAGGCGTCGTAGGGGCTCTCTCCGCGCTCGAAGTCCTCGAAGTGGCCCTGGAGCGAGGGGCGGTTGTGGGTGCTCATCATGAGGTGGCGCACGAGCCCGCGCGCCTTCAAACGCTGGGCGGCCTCGACGAGCGAGGGTCCCGGCGGCCGGTTCCACATGCCGAGCAGCAGGAAGTCGAAGTAGGCCAGGCCCGTGCGGCGCAGCGCGATCTCGACCGAGGGCGCCATGAGCGCCGCCACGCGCGTGTAGGACTGCACCGTCACCACGACCCGGTCGCGGTCGCGGCGCGCGACGTTGCGGATCGCGCGTCCGAACGCGGTGCGGCGCAGCGACCCCCAGTAGAGGTAGTTGATCCCCTGATCGACGGCCTCTTCGATGACACTTTCGTCGGTCGTGAAGCTGCTGCCGATTCCGAGGCGCGACGCGCGCAGACCGGTCTGGCCCAGGACGATCGGATTGTGGAAATCGGGCACGGCTTGCCTCCTCGGCGGATTCTCCCGCGTACTGCGCCATCGCGAAAGCGGAATCGTGCACCGGCCGGGCCGGACCGCGGCTTTGCGGTTGACCGGCCGCTTGCAGGGCTGCGATCCTCGCCCCCACGAGGTGCCCGTGGACCGCTTCGATCCGCTCGATCCCGAGGTGATCGCAGATCCCTATCCCTGGTACCGATCGCTCCTGCGCGAGGCTCCGGTCTACCACGACGAGGCCAACGCGCTCTGGGTCCTCTCGCGCTACGACGACGTGCTGGCCGCCACGCGCGCGCCCAACGCGCTCTCCTCCGAGCAGGGCGTCGCCTACCGGCGCATCGGCCTGCCCATGATGATCTCGATGGATCCGCCCGACCATACGCGGCTGCGCAGCATCGTGTCGCGCTCCTTCACGCCCAAGAGCCTCGAACGCTGGCGGCCGATCGTGGAACGGCTCGCGCGCGAAGCCGTGGATCGGTTGGTCGAAGACGACACGGCCGACTTCGTCAGCACCGTGGCGTCGCCGTTCCCGGTCGCAGTGATCGCGGAGATCCTCGGCGTGCCGCACGAAGACCTCCCGCTCTTGCGCCGCGTCTCCGACGACTTCATCGAGGGCTTCAAGATCGGCCAGGAGAAGAGCCGCGTCGCGGGGCGCTTCATGGACGTGATGTCGCGTCGGACCGTGGTCCACTCGGTCAGCCGTCTCGGCATGCGCCATCCGCTCGCGATGCGAGCGTTCGTCGGAGGGGTGGCGGCGATCATCCGCGCCGTCGAAGGCACGAGCGGCCGCTGGGCCGACGATCTCGACCGCGTGCCGCGCGCGGTGGCGGATCTCCAGGCCTACTGCGTGGACTTGATTCGGGAGCGCAAGCGGCGCCCCGCCGACGACCTGATCTCGAAGCTGATCGCCGCACAACCCGAGGGTGAGCTCTCGTCCTACGAGATCTTCTGGTTCTTCGTGCTGCTGCTCATTGCGGGCCACGAGACCACCACGAGCCTGCTCTCCAACCTCGTTCTGGCGCTGGTCGATCACCCCGATGAGTGGGACTCGCTGCGCCTCGATCCGAAGACCGTGCCCGCCGCCGTGAACGAGGCCCTGCGCTACGACGCGCCCGTGCAGGGCTTCTTCCGCTCCGCGCTCACGCGCTATGCGGTGGGCGACCGCGAGATCCCGGAAGGCGCGCGCGTGCTGCTGCTATTCGGCGCAGGCAACCGCGACCCGCGCAAGTATCCGGATCCCGACGTGTTCCGCGCCGCGCGCAATCCCGAGGACCACCTGGCCTTCGGCGGCGGCATCCACTTCTGCCTCGGGGCCTCGCTCGCACGCATGGAGGGCGCCGCCGTGCTGGGCGAGCTGGTGCGGCGCGTGCGAAACTTCGAACTCGCGGGTCCGGTGGAGCGGACCTGCAATCCCACGCTGCGCGGAGCCAGGAAGCTCCCGCTGCGCATCGCGCGATAGGACGAAGTGATGGCCCAATCTCCGACGATGGCACCCGGCGACACGCCGTCCAACGCGCGCGAGGCGCTTCCGGTGTTCTTCTCGCACGCGAGCCCGCGCCTCCTGCTGATCGCGTTCACGGCGGCGCTGTCGGCGCGCGTCTGGCTCGGCGGATGGTCGGTTTGGGACCTCGCGCCCGTGGCCGTGATCGCGGTGCTCTGGCCGCTCCAGGAGTGGCTGATCCACGTCCTCATCCTGCACGCCAAGCCGAAGCAGATCGGCCGCTTCACTTTCGACGGACAGGTGCCGCGCAAGCACCGCGCGCACCACGGCGACCCGTGGAACTACCACCAGTTGTTCATTCCTTTCCACTCGTTCACCTATTCGCTGCCGCTGCTCGCAGTGCTCTGCTACGTGCTCACTCCGAGCCTCGAGCTCGCGCTCACGGCGCTCGCGTCGTATCTGTTGCTCGCGATCCACTACGAGGCCGTGCACTTCCTGATCCACACGCGCGTTACGCCCTGGGGTGCCTACTACCGCGGGCTCTGGCGCAATCACCGGCTGCACCACTTCAAGAACGAGAAACACTGGTTCGGAGTGACCCGGCTCGAGGCCGATCGCGTGCTCGGAACGGCGCCGGTCCCGACCGAGGTGCCCGCGTCGGCGACGGCGCGCACGCTCGGCGTCGCTCCGCCGGCGATCTAGCCCGCCTTCTGGCTAGGCCACACCCTTCGCGCGCAGCGCGGTGAGGATCTCGCGCGTCGCGGGCGAGCGGTTCAGCGTGAAGAAGTGGATGCCCGGGACGCCGCGCGCGAGCAGCTCTTCGCATTGCTGCGTCGCCCATTCCACGCCGGCCGCAGCCACCGCATCGGCGTCTCCGTCGACGCGCTCGAGCTCCTTGGCGAGCGCGTCCGGAATGCGGTTGCCATTCATCGCGGCCATGCGCTTGATGCCGGCGACGCTCGTCACGGGCATGATCCCCGCGACGATCGGCACCCCGATGCCCGCAGCGCGCGCGCGCTCGACGTAGGCGAAGTAGTCCGCGTTGTCGAAGAAGAGCTGCGTGATCAGGAACTCGCAGCCCGCGGATACCTTGTGCTGCGCGCCCGCGATATCGACGGTCCAGTCGTGCGAGTGGGGATGCATCTCGGGGTGCGCGGCGCCGCCGATCGAGAATCCGAACTCGCGTGCGAAACCCGCGAGGTCCGACGCGTGGGCGAAGTCGCGCTGGGCGTCGGCGCCCGCGCCATCCGGCAGATCGCCGCGCAGCGCGAGCAGGTTCTCGATCCCTTCGTCGCGCAGCTGCTCGAGCACCGCGCGCACCTCGTCGCGCGCGTAGAGCACCGTCACGAGGTGAGCCATCGCGGTGAGGCCGAGCTCGCGCTGGATCCGCGCGACCAACGAGAACGTGAGCGGCCGGCGCGGCTTGTCGAGCGGGCAGGTCACGGAGACGAAGTCGGGGCCCAGGCGCGCGAGCTCCTCGAGCGCGTCGAACAGCGACGTCACGCCCGCGTCCGTCTTGGGCGGGAAGAACTCGAACGAGAACACCGGGCGCTCGAGGCGGTAGAGTTCGGCGATGCGCATAAGGCCCCGAAGGGGTCGCCGAGTATAGGATGCGGCGGTGAAGCCGGTCGAGGTGCCGCCTACCGCGCTCTCGCGCGAGGCGCTGCGAGCGCTGATCGAGGAGTTCGTCACGCGGGACGGCACCGATTACGGCGCCGTCGAGCGCAGCCTCGACGCCAAGGTGGCCGACGTGTACCACCAGCTCGAGCGCGGCGAGGTGCGGGTCGTGTTCGATCCCGAAACCGAGACGACCACGCTCGTTCTGTCGCGCTGAACAAAGCGCGGAGCCAGCGGTGACCCGCCGACTCCGCGCTCGGGGCGACAGCTGGCCCCTTCCCGTGCCTCATTCTGTCCCCGCGGCGCGCTCGCGGTCAACGGGAATCCCCGGCCCTCGCCGGCCGGTGCGCGAGGGGGCATCTTCCGGGCGCGCGCCTGTTCCACTGCGCGCAACCGCGGAGGAACTCAATGAAGGCAGTGCTTTGGGTCGGGCTCCTGCTCACGCTCGCAGGCGCCGTGCACGCGGCCGAGATCGACTGGCAACGCTTCCAGGACCAGGACGTGATCGAGATCGTGACTCACGACGAGGACGGGTCGCTGCGCGAGACGTCGATCTGGATCGTGACCTTCGACGGGCACGGATACGTGCGCACCAACGACTCGCGCTGGCTCGCGAACATCCGGCGCGGCTCGACCGTGGCGCTGCGACTCGACGAGCAGGAGTTCGCGGTCGCCGCGCGCGAGCTCGACGATGACGCGATCAATGCGCGCGTGGAGGAGGGCTTCAAGCAGAAATACGGCTTCACGCAGCGCGTGATGAGCGTGTTCCGCATGACCGAACCGACCTTGCTCGAGCTCAGCGCGCGCTGAGCAGGAGGGCTGCGATGACGCAACGCCGCAATCGCCAATGGCTGCTCGCGAAGCGCCCGGCCGGCATGGTGAGCGCCGCGAACTTCGAGTTTCGCGAGGTGCCCGCTGCCGTGCCCGGCGCGGGCGACATCCTGGTCAAGAACCTCTACCTCTCGTTCGATCCCGCGATGCGCGGCTGGATGGAGGACCGCCCGAGCTACATGCCGCCGGTCGGGCTCGGCGAGGTGATGCGCAGCGGCGCCGTCGCGCAAGTGATCGAATCGCAAGACGCGGCGTTTCCGGCCGGAAGTTTCGTGTCGGGGATGTTCGGCTGGCAGGAGTACGCGCTGGCGGGACGCGGCCGCGCGACGCCGATACCCGCCGGCACGCCGCTGACCTGGCCGCTCGGCGTGCTCGGCATCACGGGGCTCACCGCCTACTTCGGCATGCTCGACATCGGGCAGCCGAAGTCCGGCGAGACGGTGGTCGTGTCGGGCGCCGCGGGCGCGACCGGATCGATCGCGGCGCAGATCGCGCGGATCCGCGGCGCGCGCGCGATCGGCATCGCGGGCGGTGTGGAGAAGTGCGCGTGGCTGCGCGAGGAGGCTCGCCTCGACGCCGCGATCGACTACAAGTCCGAGGACGTCGGCGCGCGCTTGTCCGAGCTGTGCCCGAAGGGCATCGACGTGTTCTTCGACAACGTCGGCGGCGAGATCCTCGAGTCGGTGCTCGACCGGATCGCGCTGCGCGCGCGCATCGTGCTGTGCGGCGGTATCTCGGGCTACAACGAGAAGGAGCCGCCGCCCGGCCCGCGCAACCTGATGAACCTCGTGCGCCTGCGCGGACGCATGGAAGGGCTGATCGTGATCGATTACGCGGCGCGCTTCGGCGAGGGCGTGGCGCAGCTCTCCGAATGGGTGCGCGCGGGCGAGCTCGCTCACCGCGAGGACATCCAGGAGGGGATCGAGAACGCGCCGCGAACCTTCCTGCGCCTGTTCTCGGGCGAGAATCTGGGCAAGCAACTGCTTCGCGTCGGTGAACCCGAAGGAGACGTCCGTTGATCTACGACAGCATCCTCGACACGATCGGCAATACCCCGGTCGTGCGCCTCAACCGCATCGCGCCCGCGGGCGTCGAGATCTTCGTGAAGGTGGAGGCGTTCAACCCGGGCGGCTCCGTGAAGGACCGCCTCGCCTACGCGATCGTCGCCGACGCGGAGCGACGGGGTACGCTCTCGCCGGGCCAGACCGTCGTGGAGGCCACGTCGGGCAACACGGGCATCGCTCTCGCGATGGTGTGCGCTGCGCGGGGCTATCCATTCGTGGCCACGATGGTCGAGACGTTCTCGATCGAGCGGCGCAAGGTGATGCGCGCGTTCGGCGCGAAGGTGATCCTCACGCCGGCCGCCGAACGCGGCAGCGGCATGGTGAAGCGCGCTGAAGAGCTCGCGGAGAAGCACGGCTGGTTCCTCGCGCGTCAGTTCGAGAACCCCGCCAACCCGGAGTATCACCGCCACACGACGGGTCCCGAGATCCTGCGCGACTTCGCCAACCGCCGGCTCGACTACTGGGTCACGGGCTGGGGAACGGGCGGAACGCTCACGGGCGCCGGGCAGGTGATCAAGGCCGCGCGCCCCGCGGTGAAGATCATCGCCACCGAGCCCGAGGTCGCGTCACTGCTCGGAGGGAAGGATTGGAAGCCGCACAAGATCCAGGGCTGGGTGCCCGACTTCCTGCCCGACGTGCTCGACCCGAACGTGCACGATCAGCTGGTCCCCGTCACGGAAGACGACGCGCGCAAGTGGGCGCGCCGGCTCTCGACCGAGGAGGGCATCTTCGTGGGCCTCTCCGCGGGTGCCACGCTCGCGGCCGCGATGCAGGTGGCGCGCGACGCGGCGCCCGGCACCACGTTCCTCGTGATGCTGCCCGACACCGGAGAGCGTTACCTCTCGAGCTGGCTGTTCGACGACCTCGAGTCCGGCTCCGACGAGGCATGGCTCGAGAGCTTGTAAGCGCCCGCTCAGAAGTGCAGGTGCACACCGATCCCGATCGTGTCGATGCGGCGCACGAAGAACTGTCCGTTCGGTGAGTTGCCCTTGAAGAAGTGGGCGAGCAACTGCACGCGCATCTTGGAGAGCTTGGGATTCTCGAGCTGGATCCCCGCCGCACCCGAGAGCTCCTCGCGCCAGTGGAGCTCCTCTCGCGACCCGTAGTTGAACGCGGCGAGCGGGCGCACCGCGTTGCCGATGAACGCGACCGGGCTCTCGAGCTCGACGCCCGCCTGCGCCGAGAGGCGGTGCATGCCCTTGGGGTATGAGTGGAGCAACACGCCGGGGCCGGCATAGAGGCGCAGCCACGGCCACGGATCGGCCGAGATCAGCAGGTCGGCGCCCTCCCAGCTCAGGTTCACGCGCTCGACCTGGTTGTTCAGCAGATACTCGTCGCCGAGGTGCGAGCTCTGGTGGTAGAGCCGCAGCTGCGCCGACACGCCGTCGTTGCGCGCCGAGAACGTCGCGCCCGCCCGAAAATCCGAGTTGATCAGATCGTACGAGTCCTTGTCCATGTCGAAGATCGAGAACACGCCGCCGAGCGCGCCGATCTCCCAGCGCCCGCCCCAGAGGTCGCCGCCGAACAGCGCGAAGGTCTCGCCGAAGTTCGCGCTGCCGACGTCGCTGAGCTCCGGATCGTCGCGATACCACTGGTAGAGCACCGAGAAGTGGGTCTGACGCGGATCTGCGATCAGGGGATCGAAGAGCTCGCCGCGCGGCAGCAGCTCGAACAGGTCGGGCTCCTTGGTGGTCTCCGGACCCGGCTCACCGTTCGCCGGCGCGGTGGGCTCTGGTGAGATGCCCTCGTCGGCTTCGCTGACCTCGACGCGCTCGATGCCCTCGATCTCCATGAGCGCCGTTTCGATCCGCTCGGCCGGTTGATCCCCGAGAGCGACGACCACGACGCGTGCGACGCGATCGCGCACTTCGAGGCTCACGACCTTGAGACCGAGATCGCGCTCGATCACGGCCGTGGCGTAGCCCGCGAGGTACGTCTCGTCGGGAACCGCAAGCGAGCTCGCCGCGCACAGGAGCAGCGCGGCCGCGCACAGCGCGCGAATCGCCGCGCTCACGCGGTCCGCCGCGGCGGGCGCGGCACGAACGCGCTCGTGCGCGCGGCGTAGTCTGCGTAATCGGGGCGGCGCTTCGCGATCGAGCGCTCGAGCAGCGCGACGCCCGAGACGCGCAGCAGCAGGAACGTCATCGCGACCGGCGACGCGAGCGTCCAGATCCCGATCGGCGTCGCAGCTGCGATCAGGTAGAGACCCCACCACACGCAGCAGTCGCCGAAGTAGTTGGGGTGGCGCGTGTAGCGCCATAGCCCGCGGTCCATCACGCGCCCGCGATTCGCGGGGTCGGCGCGGAAGCGCGCGAGCTGGAGATCGCCGACGGCCTCGAAGAACAGGCCGATCAGCGCGAGCGCGGCGCCCGCCGCATCGAGCGCGCCGAGCGGCCCGCCCGAAGAGACGTGCACCGCCTGCACCGGCAGCGACACGAACCACATGAGCAGACTCTGCAGGCCGAACACCGTGAACAGGCTCGCGAGCGGGAAGCGGTCGCCCCAGCGCCGGCGCATCGCCTGATAGCGCGGATCCTCGCCGCGGCCGATGTTGCGCCACGCGAGATAGCCGCCCAGGCGAACGCCCCAGAGCGCGACGAGCGCGGTCGAGAGCGCGCGGCGCTCCGCATCGCCGCCCGATCCGAGCAGCCAGGACGCGCCCGCGATCAGCGCGAAGCCCGGCCCCCAGAAGATGTCGACGATGCTCGCGTCGCGCAGCGCGAGCGATACCAGCCACAGCGCGGCCATCGCCGCGGCGCCGATGGCGAGCGCCGTGGCGAACAGGGTCGGGGCATCCAAAATGTGATCACTCCGCAGCCACCCCCAGCATAGCGACAGCGGACGGAGCGCAAGGGCTGCGCTACGAAGGCGCCGCGATGGCAGTCGACGAAGCGCGCGAGCCGAACGGCGGATCACCGCGCACGCGGCTGTGGCTCGCGCTCGGCGCCGCGGCGGGAGTCGGCTGCGCGGCGATCGGTCTGCTCCTCCCGGGTGAAGGCGGCCGCGAGCTGCCCGCGAACGCCGCCGCCTCGGTGAACGGCGCGGTGATCCGGCTCGAGGAGTACGACCGCGCGGTCGCGGCGTTCGCGTCGGACCGCCGCGAGCCGATCGGGCCCGAAGAGCGCCGCCACGTGCTCGATCGGCTGCTCGACGAGGAGCTGCTCGTACAGCGCGGCCTCGACCTCGGCCTCGCGCGTCACGACCGCCGCGTGCGCGGCGACATCGTATCGGCCGTGATCGAGCTCGTGGTGTCGCAGGCCGACGCCGAAGCGCCGAGCGACGCCGACTTGCGCGCGTTCTACGAGGAGAATCGCGACTACTTCGCCCGCACCGAGCGGCTGCTCGTGCAACAGATATTCGTTCGCGCAGCGCCGCTGCGCTCGGAGGACGAGGCGCGCGAACGCGCCGCGGACGCGGCGGCACGGCTGCGCGGCGGCGAGCCGCTCGAGCGTGTGCAGGCGGCGCTCGGAGATTCCGAGGTCGCGCCGGTGCCGCGCGACCTGCTGCCGATCGCCAAGCTGCGCGAGTATCTGGGCCCGACCGCCGCGCGCGTCGCGCAGGAGCTCGACGTCGGTGGCACGAGCGAGCCGCAGCGCTCGGCGAGCGGCTACCACGTGATCGTGCTGCTCGACCGCTCGCCCGGGTTCGCGCCGCCGCTCTCCGAAGTAGAGGACGAGGTGCGGGCCGAGCTGCGCCGACGCGCGGGCGAGCGCGCGCTGCGCGCCTATCTCGACGATCTGCGCGAGCGTGCCGACGTGCGCGTACGCAGCGAAGTGCCGTGAGGCGCGCTGCACTCGTACTGGCGCTTGCCGGTGCCGCGGCGCTCCCGGCGGCTGCGCACACGCGCAGCGTCTCCTACTCGAGCTGGCAGCTCGAAGCGTCGGGGGCCACCGTGCAGGTGCGCATCTCGCTGCTCGAGCTCTCGCGGCTCGCCTTCGATCCGGTGCTCGACGTCGGAAGCGGGGGCCCGGCCGCGCAGTATCTCGCCTCGCACCTCACGCTCCTCGCTGGCGACGCGGTGTGCAGCACGGCGGAGCCGCCCAGCGCCGAGTCCGCGCCGATCGGCTGGGCCCACTTCCGCTGGCGGATCGCGTGCAGCTCGAGCGGGCCGCGCTCGCTCGAGAGCCGCGTGTTGCTCGACCGCGCTCCGTCGCACCTCCACTTCGCGCGCGTCGCGAGCGAAGGCGCGTGCAAGGACGTCGATTGCAAAGACTGGCGCGAGCGCGTGCTCACCGAGGCGGAGCCGACCTGGGCGCTCGAGACCGCGCGCGGCGCGGGCCCGGTCGACGCAAAGGGAACCACGCTCGCGGGATACGTCGGGCTCGGCATCCTCCACATCACCACGGGCTGGGATCACCTCGCCTTCGTGCTCGCGCTGCTGCTGCTCGCGCGCCGCCTGCGCGAGGTGGCGGTGCTCGTCACCTCGTTCACCGCGGCGCACAGCGTGACGCTGGGGCTCGCCGTGCTGGGCCTGGTCCGTCCCGACGGTGCCGCGATCGAAGCGCTGATCGGCTACTCGATCGCGCTCGTCGCGGCCGAGAACGCATGGCTGCTCGGCGGGCGCGGCGTGGCGGTGCCCGCGGCGGTCGCACTCGGAACCGGGCTGCTGGCGCTCTTCGCCGCGCTCGGCACCGGATCGGTAGGGCCGCTCGTGTTCGCAGGGCTCGCGCTGTTCGCGAGCTGCCATTTCGCGCTGCTCGCGCGCGTGGCGCATCCCGCGCGCCTGCGCGCCGCGGTGGCGTTCGTGTTCGGTCTCGTGCACGGCTTCGGCTTCGCGGGGGTGCTCGCGGAGATGGAGCTGCCCACGTCGCGCCTGGCTCCGGCGCTGTTCGGCTTCAACCTCGGCGTCGAGCTCGGGCAGCTCGCGGCCGTGGCGTTGGTGTGGCCCGCGCTCGTGGCGATCTCGCGCGCGAGTCCGCAGCGCTTTGGCCCGCGCATCGCCGAGGTCGGCAGCGCTGCGGTCTGCGGGCTCGGACTGTTCTGGCTCGTGACCCGCGCATTCGGGTGAGCCCGTCAGATCCGCTGCAACCACTCTGCGATCGCGCGGCCGATCTCGTCGGGTGAATCTTCCTGGATGAAGTGCGAGCCGCGCACGCGCACCTCGGTCTGGTTCGGAAACGAGCGACAGAACTCGCGCTGGGCGCCGATCAGGATCGCGCCCGGATCCGCATCGATGAACAGCTTCGGCACGTCGCAGCGAGCGAGCCAATCGGCGTAGCTCTGCACGATCGCGACGACGTCGGCGGGCTCACCGTCGAGCGGGATCTGGCGCGGCCACGAGAGCGTCGGGCGCCGGTCCTCACCCGGAGTGCGGAACGGTCGCCGGTAGACCTCCATCTCCGCGTCGCCGAGCACGCGCAGCACGGAGGACGGAAGCACCCGTTCGATGAACAGGTTGTGCTCGAGCACCATCGCCTCGCCGGCCGGCGAGCGGAAGCCCTCGAACACCTTGCGCGCGGCTTCGGGCCACTCGCCCCAGCGCAGCGGGCACACGATCGCCTCCATGTACGCGATGCCGCGCAGCGCGTCCGGATGGCGCCGCGCCCAGTCGAAGCCGAGCGCCGAGCCCCAGTCGTGAATCACCAGCGTGACGTTCTCGCGAACCCCGAGCTGCTCGAGCAGCGCGTCGAAATAACGCCGGTGCTCGACGAACGTGTAGCGGTCGGGTCCGCTGCCCGGAAGCTTGGCCGAGTCGCCCATTCCGATCAGATCGGGCGCGATGCAGCGGCCCAGGCCTGCCAGGTGCGGGATCACGTTGCGCCACAGATACGACGAGGTGGGGTTGCCGTGCTGGAACACGATCGGATCGCCGCTGCCGACCTCGACGTACGCCATCTCCAGCCCGAGCACCGACGCGCGCCGCTTCGGGTAGCGCTCGTCGGACGGGATCGCCGTGGCCGGGTCCGCCATCTCCATCTAGGACGGCATCAGCCTCTGCGCGCACTCGGGACAGATGCCGTGCGTGAGCTGAACGCCGGAGTGGTCGCGCATGAAGGCATCGAGCTGCTGCCAGTATCCCTTGTCGTCGCGCACCGCTTTGCAGTGAGAGCAGATCGGGATCAACCCGGAGAGCACCTTCACGCGGTCGAGCGCGGCCTGCAGCTCGCGGATCAGGCGCTCGCGTTCGTCCTCGGAGCGCACGCGTTCGGTGATGTCGAGCGCCACGCCGACCACGCCGCGGATCGCCTGGCTCGCGTCGCGCATCGGCTCGACGTGCGCGCGTAACAGGCGCGACTCGCCGTCCATCTCCACCCACACCTCGAAGTTGCGCGATTCGCCCTCGAGCGCGGCGCTGTGCGCCTGGATCGACGGGTGCTCGGGATTGCTGTGGCTGAAGAGCTCCACGACGCTCACACCCATACCCGGGTCGACGTCGAACCCGACGAGACCCCTTCGCTCCGGTTGCATCCAGGTGATGCGCAGATTCTCGTCGGTGGCCCACAGAAAGGCGGGAAGCTGTTCGAGCAGCGGGCGCACGCGCGCGAGGTCGGTGTCGCGGTGGCGGTCGTACTGGGCGAGCCGGGTGCGCAGCTCCCGAACTTCCGCGATCAGCTCGCGCTTCGATCGCCGATCGTCATCGCTCGCCTCCACGCCGGCCGCCTCCGCACGAGCTGCTAATGCATCGCGCCCATTCTCACCCGCCCGCGTCAGCGCTTCAAGATGTCAGTGACCGTGCCCGCCGCCACTTCACCTGCGAGACCGACCGTTTCGGAGAGGCTCGGATGGGGGTGGACCGTGAGCGCGACGTCCCAGACGTCCGCTCCGAGCTCGATCGCGAGCGCGAGCTCCGCGATCAGCTCGCCCGCGTGCACACCGACGATCCCGCCGCCGAGGATCCGCCGCGATTCGGGCTCGAAGAGTAGTTTCGTCAGCCCTTCGCTGCGCGCGATCCCGAGCGCGCGCCCGCTAGCGGCCCACGGGTAGACCGCTTTCTCGAACGCGATGCCGCGCTGCGCCGCCTCGGACTCGGTGAGCCCGACCCACGCCACCTCGGGGTCGGTGTAGGCGACCGACGGGATCGCGTGCACGTCGAACGCGGAGCGGAGGCCGGCCACCACTTCAGCAGCGACCTTGCCCTCGTGCATCGCCTTGTGCGCGAGCATCGGCCCGCCGCACAGATCCCCGATCGCGTAGATGTTCGGGACGTTGGTGCGCTGCTGGCCATCGACGGGCACGAAGCCGCGCTCATCGACGCGCACACCCGCGGCCTCGGCGCCGATCCCGTCGCCATTCGGCCGCCGGCCGACCGCCACGAGCACCCGGTCGAATACCGTTTCCGCGGGCGCATTCTGCCCCTCGAAGCGCACGCGCAGCCCGTCGGGCTCGGCGCGTACCTCGCTGACCTTGGTCTGGAGATGGATGCCCGCATAGCGCTGCGCGATGCGCCGCTGCAGCGGGCGCACGAGGTCCGGATCGACACCCGTGAGCAGCGCGGGCAGGAGCTCCACCACGGTGACCGCGCTGCCGAGCGCGTGGTACACGGCGGCCATCTCGAGACCGATGATGCCGCCGCCGATCACGAGCAGGCGGCCCACCTCGTCCACTTCGAGCGCGGAGGTCGAGTCGAGAATGCGCGGGTCGTCGGGCAGGTTCGGCAGCGTGGCGTTGCGCGAGCCCGCGGCGAGGATCGCCGCATCGAACGAGATGCTCCGCACGCCCGCGGCCGTCTCTATCTCGACGTGGTTCGGCGACGCGAGCTGCGCGGCTCCGGTCACCACCTCCACCTTGCGCTGCTTCGCGAGCTGGCCGAGCCCGCCGGTCAGCTTCTTCACCACGGCATCCTTGTGCGCGCGCAGCTTGACGAAGTCGAGCACGGGAGCGCCGAAGGCGACACCGTGGTCCGCGAGCGCGGCCGCTTCGCCGATCGTGAACGCCACGTGCAGGAGCGCCTTCGACGGGATGCATCCGACGTTCAGGCAGACGCCGCCGAGCGCGGGGTAGCGCTCGACGAGCACTACCCGCTTGCCGAGGTCTGCGGCGCGAAACGCAGCGGTGTAGCCCCCGGGACCCCCGCCGAGCACCAGCACCTCGGTATCGTGCGCTGCGCTCTCCACCCTCGGCGCCTAGAGGATCAGCCGGCGCAGGTCGGAGAGCAGCTCCGACAGACGCGTGGTGAAACGCGCGGCGTCTGCGCCGTCGATCACGCGGTGATCGTAGGAGAGCGAGAGCGGCAGGATCAGGCGAGGCACGAACGAGCCGTCGCGGTGCACGGGCTGCCAGCTCATCTTGCCGACGCCGAGGATCGCCACTTCGGGGTGGTTGACGATCGGGGTGAAGAAGGTGCCGCCGATCCCGCCCAGGCTCGAGATCGAGAACGATG
The DNA here is from genome assembly GCA_963832165.1 of uncultured delta proteobacterium. Lineage (GTDB taxonomy): Bacteria > Myxococcota_A > UBA9160 > UBA9160 > SMWR01 > JAHEJV01. The sequence continues at coordinate 226,176 of CAWHTE010000002.1, forward strand.
CACCCTGCAGATCGCCCGGCGCGAGCTTGCGCCCGCGCGCGCGCGCAGAGATGTCCATGAGCTCCGCGGCGATCTCGTACAGGCCCTTGCGATCGGCGTCGCGAACCACGGGCACCACGAGTCCATTCTCGGTGTCGACGGCCACGCCCACGTGGTAGTAGCGCTTCAGGATCAGGTTCTCGCCCGTGTGGTCGAGCGACGCGTTGAACCGCGGCTGCTCCTTGAGCGCGTAGGCGCACGCCTTGATCACGAACGGAAGGAACGTGAGCTTGACCTCGCGCGACTCCGCTTCCGGCTTCATCTGCTTGCGGAACTCGTCGAGGTCGGTGATGTCGGCCTCGTCGTGCTGTGTGACGTGCGGGATCGTCACCCAGCTTCGGTGCAGATTCGCCGCGGAGAGCTTGCGGATGCGATGGAGCGGCTCGATCTCGGTGGGGCCGAACTTCGCGAAGTCGATCTGCGGCGGCGCGGACACCGAGACGCCCGCGATCGGTACGCCCGCCGCGGTGCCTTTCTCGATCATGCTCTTCACGTAGCGGCGCACATCGTCGGGCGTGATGCGCGCCTTCGGCCCGGTGCCGGGCACCAGCCGCAGATCGACGCCCATCTCGCGCGCGACGCGTCGCACCGACGGGCTCGCGTGCGCAAGGATCGCGGCGCCCTGTGCGGGAGCTGCCTCGGGTTCGGCGAATTCGGGTTCGGTGGCCTCGGGTTCGATCGGCGCGGGCGCCCGCACCGCGGGAGCGGCTGCGGCGGGCGCGGCGGCGGCTCCGGCGCACGCGGCGCTTCCGCGGGTTTGGCGGCGGGCGCCTCTGCGGGCTTGGCGGGCGCCTCCGCGGGTTTGGCCGGCGCCGCGGTCTTGGCGGGCGCCTCCGCAGGTTGGGCCGGTGCCGCGGTCTTGGCGGGCGCAGGCGGTGCCTCCTGCGCTTCCTCCTCGTCGGCTTCGATGATCGCGATCAGCGAGCCCTGGTTCACGTGGTCGCCCACGGAGACCTTCATCTCGGCGATCACGCCCGCGACCGGCGACGGGATCTCCATGCTCGCCTTGTCGGTCTCGAGCACGATCAGCGACTGCTCGGCCGTCACCCGCTGGCCCTTCGAAACGAGCACCTCGGCGACGTCGACGTCGGAGAAGTCGCCGATGTCGGGGAGCAGGATCTCCTGCTTCTTGCCCATCTCACGACCTCGCGGGCGCAGGCTTGCCGGGATCGATCCCGTACTTCTCGATCGCCTTCGTCACCGTCGAGGGCGGAACCTCTCCGTCGTCCATGAGCGCCTTCAGCGCCGCGAGCGCGACGTAGTAGCGGTTCACCTCGAAGAAGTGGCGCAGCTGCTCGCGCGTGTCGGAGCGGCCGAAGCCGTCGGTGCCGAGCACGACGTAGCGTCCGGGCACGAACGCGCGGATCTGGTCGGCGTGCACCTTCATGTAGTCGGTCGCGGCGATCACGGGACCGCGCCGCGGCGCGAGCTCGCGCGACACCACGGGACTGCGCGGAGCGTCGGCGGGGTGCATCAGGTTCCAGCGCTCGGTGAGCAGCCCCTCGCGCCGCAGCTCGTTGAAGCTCGTCACGCTCCACACGTCGGCCTCGACGCTCCAGTCGTTGCGCAGGAGCTCCGCGGCCGCGCGAACCTCGCGCAGGATCGCGCCGCTCCCGAGCAGCTGAACGCGCGGCTGCGCACCCGCGGTGCCCTCCTCGAGCAGGTACATGCCGCGCACGATCCCCTCGCGCACGCCCTCGGGCATCGGCGGCTGCTCGTAGTTCTCGTTCAGCACCGTGATGTAGTAGAAGACGTCTTCCTGATCCGTGAGCATGCGGCGCAGGCCGTCCTGGATGATCACGGCGAGCTCGTAGGCATAGGTGGGGTCGTAGGCGACACAGTTCGGGATCGTCGACGCGATCAGGTGGCTGTGCCCGTCCTGGTGCTGGAGCCCTTCGCCCGCGAGCGTGGTGCGGCCCGAGGTGCCGCCGAGCAGGAAGCCGCGCGTACGCGAGTCGCCCGCGGCCCAGGCGAGGTCGCCGATGCGCTGGAACCCGAACATCGAGTAGAAGATGAAGAACGGGATCAGCTGCACGCCGTGGTTGGCGTAGGCGGTGCCCGCGGCGAGCCACGACGAGAACGCGCCGGCCTCGTTGATGCCCTCCTGGAGGATCTGTCCCTCGCGATCCTCGCGGTAGTACATCACCTGTTCGTGATCGACGGGCTCGTAGAGCTGGCCCTCGCACGCGTAGATGCCGAGCTGGCGGAACAGGCCCTCCATGCCAAACGTGCGCGCCTCGTCGGCGACGATCGGAACCACGCGCTTGCCGAGCTCCGGATGTCGCGAGAGCGTGGTGAGGATGCGCACGAACGCCATCGTGGTGGAGATTTCGCGCTCGCCCGATCCCTTGAGCGCGGCGTCGAACGTCTCGAGCGGCGGTGCCTCGAGCGGCTGCGTGCGCGCCGTGCGCGCGGGCAGGTAGCCGCCGAGCGCCTGGCGGCGCTCGTGCATGTAGCGGATCTCGGGACTGTCCTCGGCGGGCTTGTAGAACGGCGCCTCGGCGATGCGATCGTCCGGAATCGGAATGCGATAGCGATCGCGGAACACGCGCAGCGCGTTCTCGCCCATCTTCTTCTGCGAATGGGTGATGTTCTGGCCCTCGCCGGCCTCGCCCATCCCATAGCCCTTCACGGTCTTGGCGAGGATCACCGTGGGCTGGCCGACGTGCTCCGTCGCCGCGGCGTAGGCCGCGTAGACCTTCTGCGGGTCGTGGCCGCCGCGGTTGAGCTGCCAGATATCGTCGTCGGTCATGTTGGCGACCATCTCGAGCAGCTCCGGGTACTTCCCGAAGAAGTGCTGCCGCGTGTAGGCGCCGCCACGCACCTTGTAGTTCTGGTAGTCGCCGTCGACGGCCTCTTCCATGCGCTTGAGCAGGAGGCCCTTGCGGTCGCGCGCGAGCAGCGGGTCCCAGCGGTCGCCCCAGATCACCTTGATCACGTTCCAGCCCGCGCCGCGGAACGTGCCCTCGAGCTCCTGGATGATCTTGCCGTTTCCGCGCACGGGGCCGTCGAGGCGCTGCAAATTGCAGTTCACGACGAAGATCAGGTTGTCGAGCTTCTCGCGCGCGGCGAGGCCGATCGCGCCGAGCGACTCGGGCTCGTCCATCTCGCCGTCGCCCATGAACGCCCATACCTTGCGCTCGTTCGCGTCGATCAGGCCGCGGTGCTCGAGGTACTTCATGAGCCGCGCCTGGTAGATCGCCATGATCGGACCCAGGCCCATCGACACGGTCGGGAACTGCCAGAAGTCGGGCATCAGCCACGGGTGCGGGTAGGAGGAGAGCCCGCGCGCGCCGACCTCCTGGCGGAAGCGGTGCATCTGCTGCTCGCTGATCCGCCCTTCGAGGAACGCGCGCGCGTAGAAGCCCGGCGAGCTGTGGCCCTGGATGTAGAGCAGGTCGCCCATGAAGTCTTCGGTGGGCGCGTGGAAGAAGTGGTTGAAGCCGACGTCGTAGATGCGTCGCCGCGCTCGCGAAGCTCGCGATGTGCCCGCCGAGCCCTTCGTGTTCGCGGTTGGTCTGCACCACGAGCGCGAGCGCGTTCCAGCGGATGATCGAGCGGATGCGGTGCTCGAGGCCCGGCTCGCCCGGCGCCACCTTCTCGTCGTTCACGTGGATCGTGTTGAGATAGGCGGTGGTGGCCTTGTGCGGCAGGTGTGCGCCCGATCGGCGCGCCTTGTCGATCAGCTGCTCGATCAGGAAGTGCACGCGCTGCGTGCCCTCGCGCTGGAGGGCCGACTCGAGCGCGTCGAGCCACTCCTGGGTTTCCTGGGGATCGCTGTCGTGAGGCAGATCGGCCATCAGAGGTCTCGCGCTGCGGCTGCGGTGCGGGCGGCCCGCAGCTGCTGGAAATCTGCATCGGCATGGTAGGACGAGCGCGTGAGCGGAGAAGACGACACGAGCAGGAAGCCGCGCGCGAGCGCCTGCTCGCGATGGCTCGCGAACTCCGCGGGGTCGGCATAGCGCGCGACGGGTGCGTGGCGCGGGGTCGGGCGCAGGTACTGCCCGATCGTGAGGAAGTCGACGTCGGCTTCGCGCAACGCATCCATCACCGCGAGCACCTCGTCCGGCGCTTCTCCCAAGCCCAGCATGAGACCGGATTTCGTGAACGCGGCGGGCTCGCACCGCTTGACGCGGCGCAGCAGGTCGACCGAGTGCGTGAAGCTCGCGCCGGGGCGGATCTGGCGATAGAGCCGCGGCACGGTCTCGACGTTGTGGTTGTAGACGTCGGGTCGCGCGGCTGCGACGCGCTCGATCGCGCCTTCCTTGTGCCGGAAGTCCGGCGTGAGGATCTCGATCGTGGTGTGGGGACAGCGCGCGCGAATGTGCTCGATGCAGCGCACGAAGTGCTGTGCGCCGCCGTCCTCGAGGTCGTCGCGGTCGACCGACGTGATCACGACGTGGCGCAGGCCGAGCTCGGCGACAGCATCCGCGAGCCGCGCGGGCTCGTCCGGATCGACGCGGTCGGGCAGGCCCGTGGCGACGTTGCAGAACGCGCACGCGCGCGTGCACACGGTGCCGAGCACCATCACCGTCGCGTGTCGCTGCGACCAGCACTCGTGCAGGTTCGGGCACGCGGCCTCCTCACAGACCGTGCCGAGCTTCCGGCCGCGCAGGATCGCGCGCGTGCGGAGCAGCTCGGGTGTCTCGCGCACGTGCACGCGAAGCCACGGGGGCTTGGGCAGCGGGGCGTCGCCCGCAAGTCGTGCGGAGCGAGCCGAAGGCGAGCGAAGGCCATCGGATCCGGCAGGAGACGGGCTGCGGGCCATGACTTCCGGTCAGTGTTCCGGCGCAGCCACACGGAGTCAAGCGATCGCGCCCGCGTCAGAACGCGATGCGCGCGATCGTCGAGAACGAGCAGTAGTAGAGATCATTGGACCAGCCCGGCGCGGGAAACACCACGGACTGGAACAGGGTCGGAACCGACGCGCGCGCTCTCTCTTCGCCGGTCGCGATGTCGAGCAGCACCACGTCCTCGGCGGTCGCGCGCGCGAGTCGCCGCCGCACGGCGGGATGGGTCGCAATCGGTGCGAGCCAGCGCGACACGGCGCGAAACGCGCGCGTGCGGAACAGCGCGGGCGCGTGGAAGTCGTAGGCGACGAGCGTCCCGGTGTCCGGGAATCGGATCAGGTGCCCCGCGGTGGCGAGCGGCCGCTTCCAGAGCGGCTCGAGCGCTCCCGACTCGGTGTGACGCCACGCCGCGATCACGCCGTTGCCCGAGTCGTAGGCGACGGCGATCCGACGCGCGGGATCGTAGACCGGGGGATTGGTACACGTGCCGTACGCGATCCCGGAGATTTCGACGGAATCGTGATCCCGGGCGTCCGCCAGCGAGACGCGGTAGAGCCGGATCGCGCGTCTCGCGATGCCCGCGCCTAGCATGGTTCCCGTGTAATCGTGCTCACCCTGGTCCATGAACCAGGCGTGACCTCCCTCGAGCACGACGTCCCAGCCATAGCTCTGATCGGAGTGCTCGCGATAGCGGTGGCTCCACGACCGATCGCGCACGAGAGCACGACCGTCCCAGGCGAGCCGGAACAGCGTGTGATCGCCGAGCGCATAGATCGAGTTGCCGTCCCCGGACAGCCGCGCGATCGAGGGCTCGGGCAGCGGCACGGGCGCGCAGGCGGGCTCGAGCGACTCGGGATCGAGCACGGAGAGCAGCGCCGGCTCGCGCGTCGCGTGATCGAAGTCCTTGGTGACGATCAGACCGCAGTCGAGCAGCACGAACGAGTTGTAGGGTCGCGCGCGCGGCAGCGCGTGGCTCCGAAGCGGCGCGAGATCCGCGCTCAGGCGGTGCGCGTGGCGCCCGAACACCACGTAGAGCGATCCGTTCGCGTGGCAGGCCATGCCGCCGGGCCAGAACGGGCCGGCGGCGAGATCGGGCGAGCGCGCGAGCGTCGAGAGCGTCTCTGGATCGAGCCGCTCGACCCAGGCGATGCAGGGCTGCCCGGGTCGGGTCGGCATCGTATGGCGCAGCGCGAACAGCTCACCGGGCTCGCGCAGCACGAGCATGGTCGCACCGAACGCGTCGCGGTGTGTGACGGTCGGCGCGCGATCCCCGGCGCACACGACTCCCGCGATTCCGACGGGCGCCTGCGAGCGCCGCGGCCCTCCATCCTCCGCTGGCCAGGGGCTCTTCCAATAGCTCGCGGCGTCGCGTTCGCTCACTCCGATCCACGGCGCGCGCGCGGGATGGAATGATCCCAATCCGCGAGCAGCGTGCGCAGGCCCGTAACGAGCAGGAGCGGCTGGTCGAGCATCATGTGGTGATAGGCCTCGGGAATCTCGATGACGGGCGCCCTGCGGCCGAGCAGCTCGTACATGTACTCGCCGATGTCGGGCGTCACGAGGCCGTTCTCGGCGCGGAACAGCGCGACGCGGCAGCGCACGTCCGCGAGCAGCTCGTGGGTCGCGCGCGGCGTCACGCGCCGCCACACGACCGGATCGAACTTCCAGGTGTAGGCGTCGGCACCGGTCTCGGGATGGCGCACGCGCACGAGCGATTCGCGCGCGACGTGGTCGATCACGTACGGCAGCGACGAGGGCTGATCGGGCACGGTCCGGAAGTGACGCAGCGCGGTCTCGACATCGGGGTAGATCTTCGGATTGCGGAACGCCTTGCCGCGCGCGCCTTCCTCCTCCTCTGGATCGAGCCTCCGAACCGGGGAGTCGAGGATCACGGCGCCCGCGAGCTCCGCGCCGAACTCGACCGCAGTCGCGATCGTCACGAAGCCGCCCATGCTGTGGCCGACCACCACGGGCGGCCCCGCGGTGCCGAGGTCCTTCGCGACCGCCAACACTTCGCGCGCCCAGAGGTCGCGTGGATAGGCGTCGCGGCGGCCGCTCTCGCCATGACCCGAGAGGTCGATCGCAGCGACGCGGTACTCGGGCACGAAGAGTGGCGCGATGAAGCTCCACCAGTGGGCGTGCGCGGCGCCGCCGTGCACGAAGACGATTCCGGGCCGCCCGCTGGGGCCCCAGTGCAGGTAGTGAATGCGCGCGCCTTCGACTTCGACCTCGCCGTGCTGCGGCCGGTTGGCGAGCGCGCGGCGGAACCACGCGGGAGTGGGGGTACCAGTCATCCTCTCGTAGCTCTCCTCCGGGCGCGGACGTGAACCGTTCCGCGCCCGAACTTTCTGGTCAAGGCCCGGGGCCCACCGCCCGAAGAGAGGGACGGAGGGGTGGCGAGCTCGTGTGCCGAGCGGACCTGCCACTGCTGCACCCAGGCTGCTGCTGCCGCGCACGCCGAGTACCGACGCGACTCGCCGCCCCCCAGTTCGACCTCGCGTCGTTCTACGCGATGTCGAGCGGCGCGAGTGAGTCGATCAGCGCATCGAGCCGATCGCTCACGGCCGCGTCGAGCGCGTCAAACCGCAGGAACCAGCCATCAGCGTCGTCATTGCGCTCGACCACCGTGTGCACGAGCAGCGGCGCGGCGCCGAACGCGCCGAACATGGCGACGACGAGCGGATCGCCCACCGATAGGCGCTCGTCCCATTCGATCCGCAATCCCTCGCACGAGAGGTCGCGCGCGAGCAGCACGTGTGCGGTCCCGCCGTGCACGCCCATCACGCGCTGCTGGAAACGGCGGCGCAGCGTGCGGCGGCGGTCGCGTGTCGGCGGCAGCACGCGCTCGCGCAGGCCGCGGTCGCCGCGGCTCGAGCTGCCCTCGACCGACGGGCGGAAGTCGATCGCGTGGCGCGCCATCAGTGCGCGCAGCGTGACGCGGTCGACGAGATCGAGTGCGCGGAACGCCACCGACACGTCGAACGTGCGCCCGTCGCCTGTCGCGAGCTCGCGTGAGCCGAGCACCTCGCCCGAGAGCACGAGGTGCCGCGGCGCGCTGAGCTCGGGTGGCAGCTCGAGCTCGACGCGCGCCCCCGTGCGCAGCAGAGCGGGGCTGATCAGACCGCAGCCGCCGATCGAGATGCGTGAGATCGTCACTTCGCGCCGGTCCTCGCCCACGCGCACCCACACCGAGGTGCCCAGCGCGACACGCGTCGAGAGCCGGCGCTCGCGGCTCGCCGCGAGGTCGGGGCGGCGCGTGAGCAGGCGCAGCACCGAGTTCTCGATCGGCCGCACCAGCTCGAGGTCGCACGGCGCTCCGAACGACTCGGCTCGGTCGCTGATCACGGCGTGCAGGTGGTGGGGCGGCGCCTCCGAGCCGCCATCGGCGAGCGCGCGTGCGCGCGACGGCGTCGATAGCAGGATCGGGACCGCCTCGCCGATCGTGGCACGGCGCGCGTCGCAATGCGCCACGCCGAGCGCGCGCAGCGCCGCGCGCACGTCGTCGAGCTCGCCGTCGTCGAGCAGAGCGACCCGGGGAATCTCGGCTTCCATCGCGTTTTGGACAGATCGGCGCGCCGAGCCGCGTCCTGAATCGCCGTATGCGCCGGGCGGGTTATCCGAGCGAGCGCAGCTTCTGCTGCAACTCCCCGCTCTGGTACATCTCCACGACGATGTCGCAGCCCCCCTGGAACTCCCCCGCCACGTAGAGCTGAGGGATCGTGGGCCACGACGAGAACTCCTTGATGCCGTCGCGGATCTCGGAGTCCTCGAGCACGTTCACCGTCTGGTACTCGGGCACCAGCGTGTCGAGGATCTGCACCACGGTCGCCGAGAAGCCGCACTGGGGCCGCTGGCGGTTGCCCTTCATGAACAGCAGCACCGGGTGGCCTTTGACCAGACCGTCGATACGCGTGCGGGTCGAATCGTTCATCGCGAATCCTCCGAAAGAGTTTCAGGCGAAAGCGGGACGAGGCGGATCGGGTCGAGCCAGGCGGCCATCGCGCGCTCGTCGCGCTGGAGATCGGCGAGGTGGATGCGGGCCAGCGTATCGCGCAGTGCGGCCTGCACCGCGCGCCAGAGCGCGCGCAGGCCGCAGTCGCTCGATCGCACGCACTTGCGCTGCTGACCGCCGTGGCACTCGCAGAAATCCTCGGAGAAGAAAGCGCCCCCGAGCACCTCGAGCGCGCTCCAGACGCTGATCTGTTCGGCGGGCCGCGCGAGCCGGTAGCCACCTTCGGCGCCGCGGACGCTCTCGACCAGTCCGCCCAGCCGAAGCTCGCGCATCAGCTTCGCGGTGTATTCGGGTGAGAGGCCCTCGGCATCGGCGATCTGCGAGATCGACACGGGCGCGCCGGTCGCGCTGAGCGACACCTGGAGCAGACACCGCAGGCCGTATTCTTCACTCGCGAGCAGCTGCATCGCAGAGAACCTACGATACTATACCCATGAGTCAACATTGAGTTCTCCGCGGTGACTCCCGATCGATCCTCCAATGGTCTCGTCCGCGACCGGCTCGGCCGCCGACTCCACGACCTGCGCATCTCGGTCACCGACCGCTGCAACTTCCGCTGTCCCTACTGCATGCCCGCGGAGATCTACGGCGAGCACTACCCGTTCCTGCCGCGCCCGCAGCTCTTGACCTTCGAGGAGATCGAGCGGCTCGCGCGGATCTTCGTCGATCTCGGCGTGGAGAAGATCCGCATCACGGGCGGCGAGCCGCTGCTGCGCCACGGGCTCCCGCAGTTGATCGAGGGCCTCTCTGCAATCCCGGGCCTCACCGATCTCACGCTGACCACCAACGGTTACCTGCTCGCGAAGCAGGCCACGTCGCTCGCGAGCGCGGGTCTGCGCCGGATCACCGTGAGCTTCGACAGCCACGACGAGGAGGTGTTCCGGCGCATGAGCGGCCGCGACTTCGGCCCTGCGCGCGTGCTCGAGGGCATCGCGGCGGCCGCTGCAGCCGGTCTCGCGCCGATCAAGATCAACTGCGTGGTGCAGAAGGGTGTGAACGACCACCAGATCGTCGATCTCGCGCGCCACTTCCGCGGCAGCGGCCACATCCTGCGCTTCATCGAGTTCATGGACGTGGGGACGCTCAACCACTGGGACCTCACGCAGGTGGTGACCGCGCGCGAGATCATCGACCGCATCGCCCGTGAATATCCCCTCGAGCCGATCGGGCCCAACTACGCGGGCGAGGTGGCGGAGCGCTGGCGCTATGCGGATGGGGCGGGTGAGATCGGCGTGATCGCGTCGGTCTCGCAGCCGTTCTGCCGCGGCTGCACGCGCGCTCGGCTCACGATCGAGGGCAAGCTGGTCACGTGTCTGTTCGCGGCGGGCGGCGCCGATCTGCGCACGCCGCTGCGCGCGGGCGCGAGCGACGATGACCTGCGCGACCAGATCGCGGGCATCTGGTCGCGTCGCGCCGATCGCTATTCGGAGGAGCGCGCTGCGCTGACCGACTCGGCGGGACACGTCGCGCCCCGACCCAAGATCGAGATGTATCAGGTAGGCGGCTAGATCTCGCCTAAGGCTTGGGGTCGAGATTCACGAGCTCGCGGATCAGCGTCTCGGTGGGTACCGAAACCGTCTCGACGCGCCCATCGTGTCTCTGCACCGCGATGTCGAAGCGGGGCGCCGTGGTCAGCGCCGTCCGCACGGCCTCGAACGCGCCCGGGGTACCGATCTGGACGCCGTTGATCGTCCGGACCCGGTCGCCGTTGCGCAGCCCGATGCGGTCGTAGAAGCCACCGCGCCGCACTCCATCGAGCTCGATCGCGACGAGCTGGTCTCCCTCGTAGATCGGAGTCGGCTTGCCTTCGGCGAGCAGTCCTCCCTCGGCGAGGATGGGCTCGGGCGGGTTGTCGATCCGCTCGCGAATCCTCTCCAGGCTCTGGCGTTGGAACTCGACCGATTCGGGATCGGGCTTCTTGAAGCCGAACCGATCGGCCAGGCGCGCCGGATTGGAGCCGACCACGAGCTGCTCGATGCGACCCTCGTTGTCGATCAGCACGCGACCCACCTCGATGCGGTCGAGTCGGGCCTTGGGATGATTCGCGAACGTATCTCCGATGTGGAGCGTCGCGACCACGAGATCCCCGAGATCGATGATCACGGCGCTCGACTTGCTCTCGAGCTCGTCGACCTTCGTGGCCAGGAGATCGAGCGGCAGTGTCGTCGCCGGGTAGTCTTGCGGTGCGTCGCCAGGCGCGGCGGGCGGGGTAGGGGCCGGGACTTCGGCGGTCGGGCCGGTACTCTCGCCGGTCGGCGCCGCGGGTGCGGGTTGCATCGGTGAGGGCTCCGCAACGGGCCTAGGGAGCAGGAAGCCCGCTGCGATGCACGCGACGGCCACGCCCGAGAGCCACACGGGGATGCGAGCCTCGGAGCCGACCAGCCAGCGCGAGATCAGCACCGCCGCACCCACGCCGGCCGTCATTTCGGCGCAGCTCTGCAGGAAGTTTGCGATGCCCGCATAGCGCACCGAGTCCGTACCCCACAGGCCCGACGGCAGCAGCAGCCCCGCGACCGCGGTACTCGCGATCGCGGCCGCGGTGAAAACGCCGAGTGCGAGCGCGACCCGACCGCGGCGCGCGAGCGAGAAGACGCGCTCGATGAGCGGCCACAGCAGGAAGGTCATCGCGACCGCCGGCAGCAGTCCCTTGAGCAGCACCACGCGCGCGTAGATCGCGAGCGCCATCGGAAGCTGTCTCGCCGCGTCGGGATCCTGCGAGCGGACCATCAGCGCGCCCACGGCGAGCAGAGCGAGGAATCCCGCGCAGAGCAGCGCCGCGGAGCAGGCGAACCAGAGCAGCGCCCGAAGCAGGCCGCGGTTCACGCGCACCGATTTCGACGCGCGCGCCGCCCGCGCGCGCACGCCAGACCCAGCGCACCCGCCACGAGCGACGCAATCCCGTCGGGCTCGGGCAGCGCGACGAGGTCGAGCTCGCCCGCGATGAAGCCGCCCGACGAGAGCGGCGCGACGACTCCGCTCACCTCGTCGACCGTGACGATCTTGCCGCCCGAGCAGCTGCCGTCGGAAGCGCACACCCCGGCGTCGGCGACGTAGATGTCGCCACCCGGTCCCACCGCGATGCCCGTGGGCCGCTGCCACGGATAGGTGTTGTTGAGCGCGGTGGCGGCGCCCGTCGACGGGTCGATGCGATACACGCCATGGCCCGTGGTGTTCTGCAGTCCAGCCGCCAGAATCGCACCGTTCGCCTCCACGGCGAGGTCGAGCCATTTCCGGCTCGCGAGAGTCGGATCGAGGACGGTGATCGCCTTCGTGACGGCGTTGATGCGCATCACGCCGTTGCCCAGGAAGCCGGCTCCGGTCACGAGCAGATTGCCGTTCGCCTCGAGCGCGAGCGCGTCGCCGTCCCAACCGAGTAGCGTCGTCCCCGCCGGAACGGAGAGCCAGGTCGACTTCGCGCCCACGCCGACGAGCGACCAGGTGACCTTCGAGATCTGCGTCTGCTCGAGTACGTACGGATTTCCGGAGGCGTCGAACGCGAGCTGGAGCGACTCCTTCGGTACGAGCGGCGGACTCGCCTGGCGCTGTGCGCCCGACGCCGCCACCGCGAACAGCCCGGCAGGATCGGCCACCACGATCTCCGCGCCGCCGCGCAGCGCCACGCCCTGCGGAGCCTGTAGCTGCGCGCCCTGGCTGATCAGGGTCTGTGCCCCCGTGACGGTGTTCACGAAGAACACCGCGCGGCTCTCGCGGTCGACGGCGACGAGACCCGGCTGCGCGACGAAGGGCTTCTCGCTCTCGCTCGCCGCGGACGAGCAGCCGGTATCGGCGGGATGGTCGGTGAATCCGTCGTTGTCGTTGTCGACGCCGTCGCTGCACTGGGCCTTTTCGAACGCGTCGTCGAGGGCGACGCAGCCCGGGTACTGGACCGGGTAGTCGACCCGTCCATCGACGTCGTTGTCGACGCCGTCCGAGCACTGCGGGTTCTCGGAGAGATCTGCGGCCGAGTCGCACTGAGCGTCGGCCGGGAAGTCGATGTCACCGTCGCCGTCGTCGTCGAGCCCATCGCTGCAGTCCGCGACCTCGGAGAGGTCGGACGCGCGCACGCACTGGGCGTCAGCCGGGTAGTCGATGCTCGCATCGGCGTCGTTGTTGATTCCGTCCGAGCACTGCGGGTTCTCGAGCGGCCAGTCGGGCGTGAAGCAGCCGGGATCGCTCGGATGATCGGTCGGTCCGTCGCCATCGTCGTCGATGCCGTTCGAGCAGTCGGGGCGTTCGGTGGAGTCGGTGGCCGACCAGCAGCCCGAATCGGCGGGGAAGTCCACATCGCCGTCGCCGTCATCGTCGATGCCATCCTGGCAATCGAACTGCTCGGAATGGTCGCCCGGGGACCAGCAGCCCGGGTCGTTCGGGTAGTCGGTCGAGCCGTCGAGATCATCGTCAGTGCCATTGCTGCACGGCGGCGGGGTCAGGTAGGCCACCCAACCCTGGGGATTGCCCTGCGGATCCACGCCGCGACCCACCACGCGGAAGCTGTTCGCGACGACGTCGGACACGCCAAGCGCTTCGACGAGTACCCAGCCCGTGAGGTCGAGGCCGTAGTCGCTGGTCAGCACACTCGCGAGGTCGCGCATGCCGTGCGCCGCATCCCAGATGAAGGCGCGGTCGGTGCCATTCGCGTCGACGGCGCGCCCGACGATCACGCCTCCGTTGGCCGACGCGGCGTGCGCCTCGCTGTCGACGAAGGGAGCGCCCGGCAGAGAGCCGAGCTGCTGCACGGTGGCGAAGCTCGCTCCGCTCCAGCGCACCGCCTGCTTGTCGGCCGCGACGACGGTTCCGCCGGGCAGCGTGATCGTGCGCTTGGTGCTCGAGCCCACGATCGCCGTTCCGTCGCTCGACACGGCCGCCGCCGAGGCCGCAATCGGCGCGCCCGCGTGCAGGTGCGGCAGCGGGTTCAAGCCCGAGCCGCTCCAGTACCAGGCGTCCTTGCCGCTGTTGCTCTCGTGATCTCCGACGATGATCGAGCCCGTGAGCGAGGCGCCGAGCGCCTGGCCGACCTCCTCGCTCGCCGCGAGATTGCCGAGATCGGAGAGCGTCGTGCCGCCGCCGGCCCAGCGCACGGGGTCGACGTGCAGCGGCGAGCTGAGTCCGCCCCTTGCGACGGAGAGCCCGACTGCGACCAGACCGTTGCCCGAGACCCCGAACCCCTCGGTGATCGGATCGCAGCCCGAGCAGCTCTGGTTGTTCAGCAGCGTCATCACGCCGCCGCTCCAGCGGTAGGCGCGCCGGACTCCGCTCGCGTCGTCGCTGCTTCCGACGATCACCGAGCCCGTGCTGGAGACGGCGCGCGCGGAGCTCCACGGATTCGCGAGCGACAGGAACCCGAGCCCGCTCATGCCGCCGCTCTGCGTCCAGCGGAAGGCCTGAGTGCCGCTCGTCCCCACGCTCTCGCCAACGACGACCTGACCATCGGCGGAGATCGCGAGCGCGACGCTGTCGCTGGTGCCGCCCGGAAGATCGCCGACGCCGGTGAACGAGGGAAGATCGGCCCTGCCCGCGCTCGCCAGGAGCAGCGAGCCGAGGATCGCGATCCGAAGGTAGGGGCTCACACGCTAGAGATTACGTCCCCGCGAGGCGGACAAGGCACTGCTCGATCAGGGGATTGGTCGGGAACGTGTCCTGCGTCTTCAGCGTGAGGTCTCCGACCAGGTGGATGGGATAAGGGAACGCGCCGAACGGGAAGATCGTGTCGATGTGCTGAGTGACCGTCATCTGGCCCGTTCCCAGGAACAGACCCAGCGCATCGAGCAGCGGCAGCGGTATGTCCGCCACCAGGTGGAAGGGGAACGGGATCAAGGGGTCCCCGAACAGCGGGTTCGGCTCGATGAACCGGGCGGCCGTGTTCACGACCACGTCGAACGTGGCGGTCTGCGCGAGGAGGGCGTACGCGAACGCGCCACCGCTCTCGCTCGCGAGCGCGATGCAGATCGGCGGGAACTCGAGCACGTGTACGAAGTTGAGGCCAGTTCCCGTGAACAGCACGTCGTCGACCGTGATGTCTCCGTCCATCGTTCCGTCGAGGTAGTCGAACAGATCCATGCTCACGTTGATGGTCATCACGACGCCGCCGCCCAGCGTCAGCTTTCCACTCTCGACATCGATCGGCGGGTCGTCGAGCGTCTGAAAGAACAGGTTCAGCGCGCTGCCGTCCTGCATGGCGAACGTCTTCTGGATCGCCAGATTGCAGCCCACAGTAGACATTGCGAAGAGTGCGAGGACACCAGAAAGCAGGGTTCGCTTGAGCTGCATTGTCATTCCTTGTTTCGTGTCCTGTTAAGATTTGTGGACGCGATCGATAAAAAAGTGAACAAGTTTCATTGGGGCGCCTAATAGTCCGTCACGCTAAGGGGCGTGTCGAATCGCCGCTTCTGGCGCAACCCAGGGCATTATAAGCGAATTCCCTACACCCGTGTTTCGAAAAGCAGATTCCCCGCGGGAACTATCGGGTTCCACACCTGGGAGCTCATGGGAATAATGGTGGGGAGGTCGCGGATCGGGCGTTAGCCGATCCCGCGCAATACCTCGGCCAGCCGCTCGTAGTCGCCAATCGAGTTGTAGGCCTGCGCGGAGATCCGGAGCAGCCGGCCCGGGTGGGCGGCGCACGTGAGTACGGGCACCTCGATGCGGTGTTCGCGGAACAGCGTGTCGTGGAGTGGGTCGAGGTCGAGCGCGGACATCGCCTGGGGCGCGGGAAGATGGGGCAGCGGCGGCACGGGCAGCGACGCCATCGCGCCGATCATCGCGTCCGGGCACGGAAGCGGAGCGCCTAGCGCGTCGGCGATCACGCGGCGACCCGCGAGCGCCAGATCGCGATTGCGTCCGCGCAGCGCCGCGGCGCCGCCGGGCACCAGCTGCTCGAGGAAGTGCAGCGCGGCGGGCACCGCGAGTGCGGACGTGCAGTCGTCGGTTCCGGTCCACGCGAACTCTATGAAATAACGCTGCTCCAGCGGCACGGGCGCGTTGGCGCCGTGGCTGATCACCGCGGGTCGGACGTCGCGGCGGCGGTCCTCGCGCACCCAGAGGAAGCCCACCCCCTTCGGCGCGCAGATCCACTTGTGGCAGTTGGCCGCATAGTAGGCGGGCGCGAGCGCGCGGATGTCGACGTCCACCATTCCGGGTGCGTGGGCGCCATCCACGAGCACGTCGACGCCGCGTGTCTCGAGCTCGCGCACGAGCTCGGCGATCGGAAACACGAGCGCGGTCTGGCTCGTGACGTGGTCGATCACTGCGAGCCGCGTGCGATCCGTGACGCGCGCGAGCACCGCCTCGAGCACGGCGTCGGGCCCCGTGATCGGGAACGGGACCTGCGCCACGACCACGCGACAGCCGCGCTCGGCGGCCACGTACTCCATGATGTTGCGCGTCGCGTTGTACTCGTGGTCGGTGACGAGCAGCTCCGATCCAGCCGGCAGCGGAACCGACCGCAGCACGGCGTTGATCGCAGTCGTCACGTTCGGCACGAACGCGAGCCCAGCGGTTGGGGCGTTCACGAAGCGCGCGAGCTCCTTGCGCGCAGCCGCGAGCAGGACGGGCGCTTCCCGGTTGAAGAAGCGCGCGGGCTCGCGCTCGAGCTGGTCGCGCAGCGCCTGCTGCGCCGCGAGCACGGGCCGCGGACACGCGCCGTACGAGCCGTGGTTCAGATAGGTGATCTCGGGATCGAGCGTCCAGTGGCGTGCGAGATCGTTCGCGGATTGCGGGCGTGCGGCGTTCTCCTGCAAGCGGGCCTCCGGACGGCGCAGGGTACATCGCGCGCGCGCGTCGTGTACTCTCGACCGCCGATGAGGCGCCTCGTCCTCGCGGCCATTTCCGTCGGAATCGCGATCCTGGTCGCGGCGGGTGCCTACCTCGTGTGGTCGCTCGACGCGCGCGTCGCCCGCGCAATCGAAGCGCACGGCACGCGGATCGTCGGGACGAAGGTGCACGTCGATTCGGTCGACCTCGACCTCCGCGCGGGCCGCGGGACGATTCACGGCGTGCGCGTCGCGAATCCGGACGGCTACTCCTCGGGCGATGCGATCTCGCTCGTCGCGATCGAGCTGGCGATCGACGCGAGCTCGATCGGCTCGCAGCCGCTCCGCGTCACGCGTGTTCGCGTCGGCGATTCCGTGGTGAACTTCGAGCTCCGCGCCGACGGCGGATCGAATATCGAGCACATCAGGCGCCACATCTCGGGCGAGTCCGCAGGTGCGACCGAAGAGCCGGCGCCGCCCGTCGATCCGCAGCGCTTCGCGATCGGCGATTTTGCGTTCGCGGGGGGCGAGATCTTTCTCGTGCGGCCCGGCGTCGAGGTTCCCGAACGCGTTCACATGCCCGGCCTCGAGATGCGCGACGTCGGAGGCGGCGACGGCGCCACGGGCGGAGAGGTCGGCAAACAGATCGCGCGCGCATTCACGCGGCGCGTGGTCGCGGCCACCGCGGGTCACCAGCTCGGCCGCGCCGTCGAGAAGGAGCTCGGCGAGACCGCGGGAGAAGCCGCCGAATCGATCCTGCGCCAGGTGCTCGACTAGCGCCGTTTGTACAAACGGCCCGAGCGCGTGTCGATTCGCGCGCCGCGTCGATCGCGCCGTCTTCGGATCGAAGCGGGCGCCGCCTCCGGAGCCGCGACCGAAGCCACCGTCGCGATCGGCACATGCATTGCACCTGCAATTCGCTGCGCAAAATACGCTCAGCGAGCGCAATGCGCACCGTGAGCGGCGGGTGAGCGGTTGCGCACCCCCGCATAGGAGGGTGCATGATCAAGCTACGAAGCGTGATGGCAGTGGTGGCGGTGCTCAGTCTCGCGAGCGCGTCGTACGGTGTGGCTCCGGCTTTCAACGAGCTCGACAAGGACCGTGACGGCATGCTCACGAAGGCCGAGACGACCACGGTGAAGGGCCTCGATTTTGCGAAGGCCGACACCAACAAGGATGGTCGCCTCGATCGCGCCGAATACGAAGCGGCGGTCGGGTAGATCGAACCCGCGTGAAGGTGGCGTGCACCTGCCCGGGGCCGAATGGCTCCGGGCAGGTGCACGCGTTTCGATCGCGCGGGCTCCTCTGGAGGTGAGGCATGCACCGTGGCGGTCGATTGATGTTATGCAGCGCCCTCGTGGTGATTGCGCTCGCGATGCAGAGACCCGCTGCCGGAGCGCGCACCCAGGTGTCGTTCGAGTTCTTCCACACGAATCTCCAGCCGTACGGGAGCTGGCACGTCTCCGCGAGCCTTGGACAGGTCTGGATTCCGCACGTTCACGTGAGCGGGTGGCATCCGTATGCGTACGGGCACTGGGTGTACAGCGACTTCGGTTGGACCTGGGTGTCGGATTACGCGTGGGGCGCGATTCCGTACCACTACGGCACCTGGGCGCTCGATCCGGAGTTCGGTTGGGTCTGGGTTCCGGGCTACGTGTGGGCGCCGGCCTGGGTCGTGTTCCGTACCGGTCCGAGCTACGTGGGCTGGGCTCCCGTGCCGCCGAGCTTCTCGATCGGCGCGTCGTTCTCGTTCGCCGACTACGGCCCCGATCATTTCGTGTTCGTGCGCGAGAGCGATTTCGTGGAGCCCGAGATCCATCGGCACGCGTTGCCAGCCCAGCGTTCGCGGGCGGTCTTCAGCGACACGACGGTCATCCACAACCTCCAGATCGAGAACGACGTCGTCGTCAATCGCGGCCTCGACGTGCATCAGGTCGAACGCCAGGCGCGGGCGCCGGTAGCGCGCGCGCCGATCGAACGGGTGCCGAAGGTGGCTCCGGTCGAAGGCGAAGGCGTGACGCGCGACGAGCTGCGCGTAGATCCGAAGGAGGTCGAGCAGGGCAAGGTGCGCGCAGCCGCGCCCGTCGAGGCGGAGCGCGCGCCGGCACCCGAGCCGCCGCGCGGGGAGAAGCAACGGCCGAACCTTCGGCGCGGGCCGATGGAATGAGGCAGTGGCTCCGAATCGGGATCAGATCTCGTAGTAGAGCTTCTGCTGGTCGAGGCCGCCGTTGCGCCGCGGACACTGCCTGCAGCGCGAAGTGAGGATCTGGTACGCGTAACGGATCGCGAGCAGCGTGCTCGTCTGCCGTACCGGCTGCTCCAGGAACACGCGCTCACCGAGCCGCCCGGAGAGGCCGGTCTTCTCCATCGTGCTCGCGAACTCGTGGCGCACCCCACACAAGAGAACGCGCACGCCGCGCTCCTTCATCCGATCGAGGAAGCTCTCGAGCAGCAACAGTCCCACCGCGTCGGGGCTGCGCGCGCGCTTCACGCGCAGCACGAGAACCTGCGTGGATGGCGTCATGCGCTTCTCGATCTCTGCGAAGTGCTGCTCGAGCGCTGCGGTGGCGCCGAAGAACATCTCGCCTTCGAGACCAAAGATCAGCATGAGCTCGCACGGTACGTCCTCGGGTAACCGCTCGTGGATGGCGCCCTCGTCGGTGAGCACGAACTCCGTGAGCAGCATGCGGCCCGCGCGCGGCACCGCGAGCAGGAACGACATCATCACACCGATCAGCACGCAGAACTCGATCGAGATGAACACCGCGGAGAACGCTGTCACGGCGACGATCGCCAGGTCGAAGCGGGTCGCGCGCAGGTGATAGTGGAGAGAGCGCCAATCCACCATCTTCCAGGCCGAGACCATCAGGATGCCGGCCAGCGCGGCGCGCGGAATGAAGCGCGCGAACGGCGCGAACGCGAGCATGATCATCGCCACGGCGGCCGCCGACACGACGCCCGACCACTGCGTGACGGCACCGGCCTGCTGGTTGATGGCGGAGCGCGTGAGCGATCCAGACCCCGGCATGCACTGGAAGAAGCTCCCCGAGAAGTTCGCGAGGCCCTCGGAGAGGCACTGCTGGTTCATGTCGAGCTTCTGCTTCGTCACCGACGCGATCGCCTTCGCCATCGCGATCGCCTCGAGCAGTCCGAGCAGGGCGATCGCGAGTGCGCCGCCCGCGAGGTCGCGCAGATCGGCGGGCGCGAGCGGTGGAAGCTCGAACCCGGGCAGCCGCGCAGGGATCTCACCCACCACTTTCACGCCGCGCGCGTCGAGGTCGAACGCGGAGACCAACGCGGCCATCAGCACCACGACGATCAGCAGCTCGGGGAGCAGGTACAGGCCGAGCCGGCGTTTCAGCGCGCGCAGCGCGATCACGAGCCCGATCGCGCCGAAGCCGATCGCGGCCGTCTCCGCGTGAATGCCGCCGCCTTGGAACAGCGTGTGCGCGAGCCGGTACAGGAAATGGTCGTGGATGTCGCCCATCGCCTGCATGCCGAACAGGTTCTTGAGCTGATCGAGCACGAGCAGCGTGCCAGCGCCCGCGGTGAAGCCCACGATCACCGAGTGCGAGATGTAGCGGGACAGGTCGCCGAGCCGGAGCAGCGTGATGCCGAGCTGGATGGCACCGACCAGGAACGCGAGCATCACCGCGGCTTGCGGCTTCTGCTCCGCGGGTACCGCGGCGATCACCGAGAGCACCGCGATCGAGATCGCATTGGTCGGGCCGTTGATCAGCTGGCGCGAGGAGTCGAACAGGGCGCCGACCGCCGTCATCACGATCGCGGTGTAGAGGCCGTACTCCGCGGGCAGGCCGGCAACCATCGCGTATGCCATCGCCTGCGGGACGGCGACCGCGGCCACCGTGAGCCCGGCAAGGGTATCGGCGCGCAGGTGCGAGCCCGAATAGCTCCGCAGCGAATCGAACGCGGGGACGAACCGATAGAGCCGATCCCGAAACGGCGACGCGGATTCGCGGGAGATCGAGCTCAACGGCGCTCCAGAGCCGCGGGCTTCGTGTCCTGCGGCGCAGGAGGCGAAGACTATCGCGCCGCGCGCGCCCGCGCGGCTCGCCACGTTACACTGCCGCGCAACGCCTCATGCGCCGTTCTCTCTCGCGCTTCGACGTCACCTGCCTCGGGCTCAATGCGATCGTCGGGTCGGGCATCTTCCTGTTGCCGGACGATCTCTACCGGGAGATGGGCGCGCTCTCGCCGCTCGCCTTCCTGCTGTGTGGGATCGGCCTCTTGCCCGTTGCGCTGTGCTACGCCGAGGCCGCGAGCTACAGCGAAGAGACGGGCGGCCCCTATCTCTACGCGCGCGACGCGTTCGGTCCCAGGGTCGGCTTCGCGGTCGTCTGGATGTGCTTCGTCAACGCGCTGTTCTCGTTTGCGGCCGTGGCGGCGGCCGCCGCGGCGTACGCGGCGCGCCTCTTGCCCTGGCTCGAGCCCGTGCTCGGCCCGCGCGAGATCGCCGTGGCCGTGATCGCGCTGTTCGCGGCGCTCAACTACGTCGGCGCCAAGCCCGGCGCAATCGCGGTGGACGCGTTCACGGTCGCGAAGTTCGCGGTGCTGATCGTGCTGGTGTGTGCGCTCGTGCCCGAGGCCTCGGGCGCGGAGCTCTCCGCAGAGTTGCCGCACGGATGGTCCGGTATCGGCTCTGCGACCTTCGTGGCGCTGTTTGCGGCGCAGGGATTCGAAGTCGTGCCCGTCCCGGCCGGCGAGACGCGCTCGCCGCGGCGCAATCTGCCTTTCGCGATCGTGAGCTCGCTGGTCGCCGCATCACTCTTGTACGTGATCGTGCAGGCGGTGCTCGTGGCTTCGGGCACGGATCTCAGTGAGCCCAGCGATACGCCGCTCGTCGCCGCGGCGCTTTCGGTCGCGCCCGCACTCGCATTGCTGGTCGTGGCGGGTGGCCTCGTGTCGACGCTGGGCTTCGTCTCGGGCAGCGCACTCGGGACGCCGCGTTATCTGTTCGCGGCGGCGGTCGACCGCCACCTGCCCGCGGTGTTCGGCGCGGTGCATCCGCGCTTCGCCACGCCGCACGTCGCGATCGCTGCGACTGCGGGGCTCGCGATCGCGCTCGTGGTCTCGTTCGACTACCGGTCGCTGATCGGCATCTCGAACGTGGCCGTCGCGGTTCAGTACCTCGCTACGTGTCTCGCGGTGCCGCGGCTGCGGCGGCGCGGAATCCCGGGCCGGCGCATCCCGGGCGGCCCGATCGTGCCGCTGATCGGCGCCGCCGTGAGCATGTGGGTATTCACCGAGGCCTCGCGCGCGGAGCTCGTGTGGGCCGCAGTTGCGCTCGCGATCGGGCTCGCGTTGCTCGCGTTGAACGGCTGGCGCGCGTCAGCGGGTGCGGCGCGCTAGCGAGTCGATCCGGCTCCCGAGCACGCCCGGCATGTACTCGATCAGCTCGACGAGCGTGCGGTCGGGGTCTCGGCAGCACACGACCGCCTCGATGCCGGTCGGCGCGTCGGGCCCGCGCGGCGGCGTGACGAACTCGATCCCGCGCTGCCGCAGATCCTCGTAGGCCGCGCGCACGTTTTCGACCCGGATCGCGATGATGCGCGGTGCGGTCCGTGCGACCGGCGTGTCGGGGAAGGTCGCCTTGGGCTCGAGCCATTCGATCAGGTCGAGGCGCGTATGGAGCTCGCCGTCGCCGATCGCGAGCAGCGCACCGCGCCCCTGCGCGCGCTCGAGGCCGAACTGGGGCGCGAGGTAGTCGGGCCAGATCACGTCGCGGTTGTCGCGCAGCAGCCGAAAGCCGATCGCCGTGTAGAAGTCGATCGAGCGCTCGATCGACGCGACCGAGAGCGTGAAGTGGAACAGCGAGAGCGGCTTCCAGGTGGTTTGCTCGTCCAACGATGCTCCGATTTGTCGTGTACAGACACCCTCGAGCCCGAGTAGCCTCATGGATCGGCACGGCCGCCGTCAAGCGCCGGCCGAGGAGGGTCGATGGCGAAGCCGGGCCGGCTCGTGTTGGACGTGTTCTCGGAGCTTCAGCGCGCGCGGCGCGGCGACCCGGTCCGCGAACGCCAGGTCTACTTCGACGCGATCGAGCAGGCGCGGCTCGCCGATCAGCTCGGCTACGGCTGCTGGTGGACGGTCGAGCACCACGGCGCCACCGAGTTCAGCTACAGCTCGATTCCGGAGCTCATGCTCACCGTGCTCGCGCGCGAGACGGAGCGCATCCACCTCGGTCACTCGGGTGTGTTGGCGCCGTTCCGGATCAACCACCCGATCCGCGTCGCCGAGCGCGCGGCGTTCACGGACGTGATCTCGAACGGGCGCATGGAGCTGGGCCTCGCGCGCTCGGGCGGAACCGAGTGGGATGCGTTCGGCGTCGACCCCGACCGCTCGCGCGCGGAGCTGCGTGAAGCGCTGACCGTGGTCCCGCGCATGTGGACGCAGGACACCTTCGAGTGGAAGAGCGATCTGCTCGTGATCCCCGAGCGCGCCGTGCTGCCGAAGCCCGTGCAGGTGCCGCACCCGCCGCTGTGGCAGACGTGCACGAGCGCCGAGTCGTTCCGGATGGCCGGCGAGCTCGGCGTGGGCGTGCTCGCCACCACGCTGTTCACGCCGCTCGCGAGTCTCTCCACGCTGTTCGCCGAGTACCGCAAGGGACTCGCGGCTTGCAGCTCGCCGGTGGGGAAGTTCACGAACGAACAGATCTCGGTGTTCACGTTCATGCACTGCGCCGAGACGCGCGAGCAGGCGATCGCGAGCCGCGCGGCCGAGTCGGCGCTGTGGTTCCTGAACGCGGCGCCGAACGTCTTCCAGGTGCCGCGGAGCCTCTGGATCGACGCGATTCGCGGCGATCTCCAGAGCAGTGACCCGCGCGTCTCGCGCAGCGTCGGTTCCGCGGAGATCACGGGCAAGATCGATCTCGACGACCCGAATCCCGTGATCCGGCTGCTCAACCGGCAGCTGCTCGGCGAGGAGATCGATCCGGTCGAGGCATTCGAGGTGCTCGAGCCGCTCGAGAGCGTCGTGATCGGCGACCTGGCGAGCTGCCGCAAGAAGATCGCGGGATACTCTGCGATCGGCGTCGATCGCCTGATGTGCCTGATGTCGTTCGGGCGCATCGCGCAAGAGGACGTGCTCGCGAGCCTGCGTCTCGCCGGCGAAGAATTGATCCCCGAGCTCGCGGGCTGATTCCGGAGGTTCGCTGTGTCCGACGAAATCACGGCTGATTGGTGTCTCGAGACCTTCGAGTCGGTGAAGAATTGGGGCCGCTGGGGGCCCGACGACCAGATGGGCGCACTGAACTACATCACGCCCGAGCGGCGCGCACGCGCCGCGCGCACGGTGCGCGATGGCGTGACGGTGAGCTGCTCGCTCGATTTTCCGGTGGTCCCGTCGGTCGAGAATCCGGTGCCCGCGCGGCACCACATGCTCGTCGCGGGCGATGCGCTCGATGCCATGGGCGGCGATCTCGAGGCGTCGCTCGACTACATCGGGATCTCGTTCCACGGCATGGCCACGTCGCACATCGACGCGCTGTGCCACGTATTCGTCGCGGAGACGATGTACAACGGCTTCCCCGCGAGCGACGTGAAGAGCATCGGCGCGATGAGGAACGACATCATGGTCGCGCGCGACGGAATCACCTCGCGCGGCGTGTTGATCGACGTGCCGCGCCTCCAGGGCAAGAGCTGGCTCGAGCTCTCGGAGCGGATCCGGCCCGCCGATCTCGAGGCCGCCGAACGCGCGCAGGGCGTGCGCGTGGAGGAGGGCGACGTGCTGCTCGTGTCGACGGGCCGCGATGCGCGGCGCGCCGCACACGGACCCTGGAGCCCGAACGGGGAGGGCCTCGCGGGTCTGCACCCGACCTGCATTCCGTGGCTCCACGAGCGCCGGATCGCGGTGCTCGGCAGCGACGGGGTCTCGGATGCACTGCCGGGCCTCGCAGTTCCCAGCTGGTCGATCCCCGTGCACCAGTGCTGCCTCGTCGCGATGGGCGTGCACCTGCTCGACAACCTGGACCTCTCGCGCTTGTCCGCCGCGTGCGCGGAGCGCGAGCGCTGGGAGTTCCTGTTCGCGGTGGCGCCGCTGCGCGTGCGCGGCGGGACCGGCTCGCCCGTGAACCCGATCGCGATCTTCTGACCTACAGCTCGACCTGTGCGCCGAGCTCGACGACGCGGTTGGGCGGCACGCGGAAGTAGGTGTTGGCGCTCTGCGCGTTGCGCGAGAGGTAGGCGAACAGCATCTCGCGCCAGCGTCCCATCCCCGAGCCGCCGGTCGGAGATCAGCTGCTCGCGGCCGAGGAAGTAGCTGACCTGCGTCGAGGTCGATCGGGAAGTGCGTCGGAGCGGACCTGCTGCGAGCAGCGCCGGCACGTTCGGCACCTCCATGAACCCGTAGCGCGCGACGACGCGGCAGAAGCCCTGGTCGAGCGCCTTCACGGTGACGCGATCGCCCTCGGTCACGTGAAGGGCACGTCCTCGGTGAGCAGCGTCAGCAGGATCGTTCGCTCGTGCACGACCTTGTTGTGCTTGATGTTGTGGAGCAGCGCGGGCGGCGTGCCGGCCGGATCGCCGGTGAGGAACACCGCGGTGCCGGGCACGCGCGGAAGCGTCGACGTCTCTAGGTCGGGCAGGAACAGATCGAGCGGCAGCGAGGCCTCCTCGAGCCGCTCGCGCAGCACCTCGCGGCCGCGCTTCCAGGTGCTCATCAGCACGATACACGACTCCGCCGACCACGAGCGAGAACCAGCCGCCGTGGTGAGACTTGAGCAGGTTCGAGCCGAAGAACGCGAAGATCGATCGGAAGCAGCATCGCGAGACCGAGCGCGAACGCTGCGCCGACGCCAGCCCCAGCGCTGCTGCGCCACCACGCACAGCAGCGACGGTCGTGAGCAGCGATGTCTGCAGGTCACCGCCATCCCATACGCCGCGGCAAGATTGCTCGACGAGCCGAAGCCGACCACCAGCCCGCACGCGGCGATCAGCGAGCATCCAGTTCACGGGCGCGACGTAGATCTGACCGCGCTCCTGGGCCGAGGTGTGGCTGATCGGGAGGCGCGGCGCGTAGCCGAGCTGGATCGCCTGGTGCGTGAGCGAGAACGCGCCCGAGATCACCGCCTGCGACGCGATCACGGTGGCCGCGGTCGCGAGCAGGACGAGCGGCCACAGCGCCCAGGCCGGTGCGAGCAGATAGAACGGGTTGTGCGCGGCCTCGGGATCGACCAGCAGCAGCGCTCCCTGGCCGAAGTAGTTGAGCACGAGTGCGGGCAAGGCGAGCGCGAACCAGCCCAGCCGGATCGGACGCGGACCGAAGTGGCCCATGTCGGCATAGAGCGCCTCGCCGCCCGTCACCACGAGGAACACCGCGGCGAGCACGGTGAAGCCATGGAAGCCGTTGTGCGCGAAGAAGCTCACCGCGTAGTGCGGCGAGATCGCTGCGAGCACCTGAGGATGATCCGCGATGCCGCGGATTCCCAGGAGCGCGATCACAGTGAACCACGCGATCACGATCGGGCCGAACAGCGTGCCGATGCGGCCCGTGCCGCGGCTCTGGACCGAGAACAGGCCGATCAGGATCGCAACGGTGATCGGGATCACGACCGGGCGCAGCGCGGGCGTAACCACCTCGAGGCCCTCGACCGCGGAGAGCACCGAGATCGCGGGCGTGAGCATGCCGTCGCCGTAGAGCAGCGCGGCGCCGAACAGCCCGAGCAGGCGCGAGCCAGGCGGTGTTGCTGCGGCGCGTAGCGCGGCACCGCGAGCGCCACGAGCGCGAGAATGCCGCCCTCGCCGCGGTTGTCCGCGCGCAGCACGAACCCGAGGTACTTCACCGAGATGACGAGCACGAGCGACCAGAGCACGAGCGAGAGGATCCCGAGCACGTTCGCGGGCGTCACGGCCACCCCGTACTCGCCGTGGAAGCACTCGCGCAGCGCGTAGAGCGGGCTCGTGCCGATGTCGCCGTAGACGACGCCGAGCGCGCCGAGCGAGAGCGCGGCGAGGCGCCGGCCGCGCGGCGCGTCGTTGACGCGCTCCTGGTCGGCGCCGCCGGCGGCTTCGCTCACCAGGCTCCTGCCGAGTCGACGTCTGCAGCCGGGCCCAGGTAGTGGTGGACGAGGCCGTGCAGGCCGTAGAGCAGCGGTGTGATCATCACGGCGACGCCGAACTTGAACCCGTAGCCGCTGAGCGAGGTGTTGAGGAAGTCGGCGAACGTGAACGGGACTTCGGAACGGCTGTAGCCGAGCCGCGAGGGCAGATAGAGCCCGACGAAGCCGACCACGAACGTGTCGATCAGCTGGCTCACCACGGTGGACCCGGTGGCGCGCAGCCACAGATGTCGCCCACCCGTGCGGTGGCGGACCAGCCAGAACACGGATACGTCGACGAGCTGGGCGATCAGGAACGCCGTGATGGAGCCGACGATGATCCAGCGTGACTGCAGGAACACGCGCGAGAAAGAATCGTCGTCGATGGGCGAGAACGGTGCGGCATCGACGTACTGGGTGAGCCAGAGCATCACGAACGCGTAGCTGATCATCCCGGCCGCGAGCAGGCTGAGACGGCGCACCCCGGCGCGCCCGAAGTATTCGTTCACCACGTCGGTCATGATGAACACGAACGGCCACAGCACGACGCCACAGCTCAGCGTGAACGCGTGCCAGGGCGTGAACACCTGGAACAGCTTTCCGCCGATCAGCTCTGCGAGCAGCGCGTTGCCCACGAAGAACGCGCCGAGCACCTGAAAGATCAGCTGCCGCCGCGCGGCCCACTGCGGGCCGATCGAGTCCGTCACGAGCGGGAGGTTGCCAGCCTTCGGCCTGCCCGGCGACCCACCCGCGGATGTCGTCACGCGTTCGAAATCGGGGTGCATCGAGCAATTCCCCCTTGACGGAACGGCCGGACCGGACGATATAGCCGTGCGTCGGCTCCGATCGTGGGGACGGCGCCGCCTCGGAGTGGCCGCGATTGTCGTCGAGTTCTCTGCTGGGCTCCGGTCTGGTGGGTGTCGAGTGCGCAGCGAAGGGCGGCCGCGCCGTGATCGCGTCGCGCAGGCTCGCGAGGGACAGCGTGCTCGCGGTGTGGGGAGGCGACGTCGTTCGCCTCGAAGAGCTGAAGCGCCGCCCGCTCGAAATTCGTCGGCTCACGCTCCAGATCGACGAAGACGCCTTCCTGATCTCCACGACCGAAGGCCCGGCGGATTGGGTGAACCACAGCTGTGAGCCCAACGCGGGTCTGCGCGGGCAGCTCACGCTGGTGGCGATGCGCACGATCGAGCGCGGCGAAGAGGTCTGCTTCGACTACTCGATGGCCGACGGGTGCGACTACGACGAGTTCACCTGTCACTGCGGCAGCCCGTCGTGCCGCGGCCGGATCTCCGGTGAGGACTGGAAGCGGCCCGAGCTGATCGAGCGCTATGCGGGCTACCGATCGCCGTATCTCGAGCGGCGGATCGCGGCGCTGCGCCGGCGCGCGTCCGCGAGCGTGCGCAAGGCACCGGGTCGCCGGGCCACGGCCGGCGTGCTCTCGTAGCGTCGGCAACGTCGACAGGGAACCGTCCAGCGCGACGGGAACCCGACACCCCCGCGCTCCCCCGCCGCCGCAGGCGGCGGTCGTTCTGAGAAGGTTCCTTCATATTATCGGACAGTTACGCGCGCCGACCCGCGGCGAGGACCAGCGAGGACCGGTTGGCACGGAGCGTGCTCCCGGCACGGGCAGGGGGATCCAAAACCATGTCCGCAGCCTTTTCCCGCGCCACGAAGTTCGAAGAGGCGCCGCCCGCGACCACTCTGGCCAATCTGATCTCGGTGCTCTCGGAGCTGACGGAAGACGAGAACGAGATCGTGGGCACGCTGCTGCACATGGTCGAGCAGCGCAGCGTCCGGCTCGTCGTCGCCTGAGCGCGCCAAAGCGCGCTTCGCCAATGGGCCCGCGATCGCGGGCCCGCGCCCGGTCAGATCTCGAGCGAACCGGTCAGCGCGTCGTAGCTCCGGTGCAGCGCCTGGAGCCCGATCTCGTTCCGCCCGATCAGCACGCTGCGGCCGCGCTCGGCCTCGAAGCTCTTCTGGGCCTGCGTAGCCACGCGATAGTCCTCGCTCGACACGACGTGGTAGAGGCCTTCGAAGCCGAGCTGCGCGAGGTTCTGGTCCTGTTCGCTCTCGGGGCGCTGCCACGCGTAGGTCGAGAAGCGGAAAGCGGTCTCGCCGACGTGACTGCCCGGATCGGATCGCGTGAGCGCGACGAGCTCGTGCGCGATCACGAGGCCCGTCGACGGGAACAGGTTGTGCACGAGCTGGAAGTGATGCATCGGGTCGTCCCAGTCGCGCTCGGGCAGATCGCGCAGCGCGAGGATCGACGGAGCCGGGATCGCCATGCGCTGGTGCAATCCGAACGTCTCGAAGGTCTGCGTGTTGCCGATCGTGCGCGGCCCGACGGTGTTCTTGTGTAGAAACGCGACGTGGTAGACCTCGTGCCCGCTCTCCACCGTGAGCTTCCAGTTCGCGGGCACGCGGATCTCCCGCGTGTCGACGCGGTGCATGGCGCCGAACCCGAACGACTCGATCTGCGGTCCGATGCCGCGCAGCACCTCTTCAGCGTCGAAGCTGCGCCCGGGCGTCGGCAGCACGAGCAGCAGTCCGTAGCGCTCGTGCGCGGGCAGTGGGGTCAGCGCGCGGCGCTCGAGGCCCAGCGATTCGAACGAAGCGCGGTCGGGCAGCCCGGCGAGCCGCCCGTGATCGTCGTAGGTCCACGCGTGCCACGGGCAGACGAAGCGACTGCCACGGCCGCAGCCCTCGGCCACGCGCGCGCCGCGATGCCGGCACGCGTTGATGAATGCGCGGAACTCACCGTCTTCGCCGCGCACGAGCAGCACCGGCACACCCGCGACGTCCTGGGTCGACCAGCTGCCGGGCTCCGGGAGATCACAGGAGAGGCCGACCACCTGCGGATACTCGAGGAAGAGCCGCCGGCGCTCGTGCGCGAAGCGCTCCGGATCGACATAGCGCGCGGTATCGAGCTCCACTGCGGTGTCGGCGCGCGTGGTGGTCTTGCCCTCGAGCAAATCGAGCAACGCCCGCGCGATCGCGATCCGGTTGGCCCGCTCCAACGTCGACTCCCGTGGCTCCATTAGAACGCAATCGCGAGCCGATTTAAATCTTTATTTACGGGGCGTTGCGCCCCAAGGCGCGGGCGCGGGACCGGCACGCGCCGCGCAGCCGCGGCCGGAAGCCACCGAGATCGCTGCGCTTGCGAAGCGGGGCCGGCGCGCCCGGAGACCGCGTGCGGGCCCCTTCGCCACCGGCTGCGCCGCGTGCGACACTCATAGGATGGACCGGCGCGAAGATTCTCGGCATCGCGCCGTCCGAATCGACCGGAGATGCCTTCGGGCATCGTCGTCGCGAGGTCTCCAGATGAGGGTGCAAAGCTCTTGGTTATCGGTTGCGATATCGCTTCCGCTGTGCGGACTGCTCGCCCTGGCGCCCAGCATGGCCAGCGCGCTGAAGGCGCCGCCCCAGCTCGGCGATCTCGACGAAGCCGACCGCAACGCGCTCGAGACGATCGCGGGCCACTCCGAGCCGCTGCGCGATGCGGTGCTGAAGGCCTCGCTGCACGTCGATGCACTGGTCGAGACGCAGCGGATCCAGGAGCAGTCGAGCGCGTCCTTCCAGGACCGGATCGGCAAGCTCGACAAGAAGCAGCAGGAGCAGATCTGGGAGATCGTGCGCGAGCCGGGCCTGCTCGACGAGCTCGTCACCGAGAAGGCGCCGAGCGCCTCCGAGCTCGACGCGATCGCCGAGCGCTACCCCGAGTCGCTCGCGCCCGCGATCCGCACGTCCGGCGCCAAACACCACGACCTGCTCGTCGACGTCGCGAAGATCCATCGGCGCGCGAGCGAGCGGTTCGATGTCGCGATCACCGACCTCGACCGCGAGACGCAGCAGGCGTTCCGCGATCTCGTCGACCAACCCGAGCTCATGTCGGTGCTCGTGCGCCGCGTGAACCTCGTCGTGCGACTGGGCGACAGCTATCGCAAGAATCCCAACTCTACGCGGACCTATCTCTCGGATCTCGCCGCGGACGTCGCGAAGCGCAAAGCCGCCTCCCAGAAGGAGTGGCAGGAGCGGATCGAGAACGATCCCAAGGCGGCTGCGGAGCTCGAGCAGTCGGCTCGCGATTATGCCGAAGAGAACGGATACGACTACGACGAGCTCACGAGTCCAGAAGCGCGCACGCGACTGACGGTCGTCGTGAATCCGTATCCGTACTGGTACGGGTATCCGGCCTGGTACTCGAACGCGTATATCTACCCGTACGGCTATTGGTACCCGTACCCGGTGTACTTCGGCTACTACCACTACTGGGGTGACTACGTGTGGTGGGGCTGGCCGTCGGTCCCGTACCTGACCTGGTTCTACTGGGGACACCACCACCATCACTACTCGCATCTGCACCACCACTTCCACAACCACCTCAGCGGCCACCGGTTCGTTCCGAACAACCACAACATCGCGGTCAACAACTTCGTCTCGAGCAGCGATCCGGTGGATCGCCACAGCTCGAACTGGGAACGCGGGGGCCGCGCGAGCGAGAACTCCCGCGCCGTGAGCTATGCGGGTCGCGACCGCGGCTTCTTCTTCAACCGCGGCAACAACGCACAAGGCGCGGCGCGCGGACTGCGCAGCGCACCGGGCGAGCGCGGCGCCGCGATCGATGCGCCGCGCGGCAACTCCGGACGTTCCGCCGTGCGCGGCCGCGGTGATGCCGTGCAGCCGCAGGGCGATACGCGCGGGCGAGGCCAGAGTGCGCGTCCGGACAGCGCGGGGCGCGGTCGCGGGAACGCGCGCAGCGAGCAGCCGGGTCGCGAGATGCAGCCGCGAGGCAGCGAGCCCGACCGGCAGCCGCAGGACGTGGCGCCGAGCGAGCCGCGAGGTCGCGGGCAGCGCGAGGGCTGGTCGCGTCGCGAGGCGCCGCAGGCGCGCTCGCAGGGTTCGGGGCGGCGCTTCGAGGCGCCCGCTCAGAGCGACGCGCCGAGTGTCGGACGAGGCGTCGATGCAGGTCCGCGGAGCTTCCGCGGAAATAGTGGTGTTCGCTCCGGTGGACGCGGCGGTGACGGCGGCGCTTCCTATCGCGGTCACAGCGGCCGTTCCGGTGGCGACGGCGGCAGTTTGCGAGGTGGTGGTGGCTACAGCGGGGGCCGCGGTGGTGGCTACGGCGGCGGCCAAGGGGGCGGTGGCGGCTTCGGCGGCGGCGGGCGCGGCTTCGGTGGCGGCGGCTCCGGCGGCGGTCATGGCGGCGGGGGCGGACGCGGTCGCTGACGCGCGATCCCCATCGAGAGGCGGTGCGCGCGTCGCAACGGCACTCTCGATGTGAGCTGGTAGCATGAGCGCCTGGTGATGCCCCGAGGCTCGTCGGCGCGCGCGCGGCGACACCTAGCGCTCCTCGTCGGAGTGGCGTGGGTAGCGCTCCATTATTGGATCTTCAGCGCGTTCTTTCCGACCCGCGCCGGCATGCTCGGGTTCGACTACGGCTACTTCCTGCCCCATCTGCTCGATGGGGAATACTGGCGAATCGCGAACGGTGTGTTCTCGATTCCCTGGTTCACGCCCGCGTTCTGCGGCGGAATTCCCAAGTTCGCCAATCCGCAGTCGCTCTACTTCTCCGCACCACAGCTGTTCGTGTCTCTGGCCGATCCGGTCGTCGCGTTGCGACTCACGCTGCTCGTGTTTGCGGGGCTCGGTCACTGGGGCTTCTACCTGTTCCAGCGGCGGCTGTTCGGAATCTCCCGGCCGATCGCGATGCTGGGCGCAGCGCTGTTCCTGTTCAACACCCACTTCTCTTCACGGATGCTGATCGGCCACCTCACGTTCCACAGCTTCATGCTGGTCCCATTCGTCCCACTCTGGCTCTTTGGCAGGGGCGGTGATTCCGCTCGCGCGCGCTGTCTGGAGATCGCGGGCGTCGCCTGCGTGCTCGCATATCTCGCGAGTGCTTCGATCGCACACGTACTGTTCCAGGGTTTGCTGATCACCGCGATCGCAGGTCTGCTCCAGATGGCGATCGCTCCCGATCGCTGTCGGCCGGGTCGAGCGCTGGTGCGCGCAGGAGCTGCTGCGCCGCTGGCGGTCGCGCTGTGCGCGGCGCAGCTCGTCGCGATGGAGGCGTTCCTCGGGGGCTT
This sequence comes from uncultured delta proteobacterium, assembly GCA_963832165.1. GTDB lineage: Bacteria > Myxococcota_A > UBA9160 > UBA9160 > SMWR01 > JAHEJV01. The sequence goes on from CAWHTE010000002.1 coordinate 258,905, forward strand.
CCCGCGTTCTCAGTATCCGCTCGCCTCGGTGGCCTCGGTTCCGGATCTCGCGAGGCTCGTGTTCCGCGTGCTCTTCTTCGACCCGCCGTCGCAGGAGGCGATCGATGCGCTTCTCACCAACGCGCTCTGGACGTTCGCGCGCCACGAATTCGAGTTCGGCGTGAGCGTCGTGCCGCTCGCACTGATTGCGATTGCCGCGGTGTGTCGGAAAGCCGAGCGAAGTCCACTGCTGCCGTCTGGGCTGTGGCGTGGATACCGGGGAGCCAGCCTGGCTGGCGCGGTGTTTCTGCTCGTGATTCCCCTCGCGCTCAACTTCTACCAACCCGCCTGGCATGCGTGGCTCAAGTCGCTGCCGCTGTTTGCGAGCAGCTCGACGCTCTTGCGGTGGTTGTCCGTCTACGTGCCGATCGCGATTCTCGCCGGCAGTGTCGCGGCCGAGTCGAGCGCGGCGCTGCGCAGACGGCGCTGGTGGGTGCTCGCGATCGGCTCTGGCGCGCTCGTTGCCAACCTCTGGCGGACCGATCGCGGGTTCTACGAGCAACAGAGCTACGACCCCGCCCCGATCGTCGCGGCATTCTCGGACGCTCGTCGACCCGGCTTCGCGCCCGCCATTCACGCCAACGAGTATCCGCGCGCGTTCGACGGGCCCGCGCCGGTTCGCAACAACGTACTCGTCCACGGGGCGTCGCAGATCGCCTGCTATGAGACGCTGTTCGGCTTTCAATTCGAGAAACTGCCGAAGGGACTGCTGCGCGAAGCGCCGGTTTTGGAGCTGCAAAGCGGCGCATTCAATCTGCTCGATCCGGCCTGCTTCCTGTTCCCCAGCGAGAACGGCTGCATGCCGGGCGAGCCGTTCTTCGCCGACCGCCGCGCCGATGTCGAGGCGTTCACATCGTATCGGCCGTTCCCCTTCGCGATGCCGCGGAGCCAGCGGATCGCCAATGCGGTGAATGTCGTTGCGCTGATCGGAGTGGGAGCCGGGCTCGCGCTGCACGCGCTCGATCGCATGCTGCGGTGGGCAGTGCGGGCCGTTCGGTAGGATTCCGCGGCGTGTCCACGCTACCCGCCGCGCGCACCCCGACACTGCCGCTCGCAATTCGCGCCGCGAATCGCGCGGCGAGGTGGGTGCGCGCGATCGGCGTCGAGCCCGTGCGGCTCTCCGAGCAGAGCTTGATCCGCGAAGCAGTGCGCGCGACGGGCTGCGACGATTTCGGTCCGGAGCCGTTCCTCGCTCCGATGCGCCGTGTGCTGGATTCGCTCGAGAACGAGGCGCGCCTCTCCTTTCTCGGGCGCACGATCGCGCGCAACGAGCTCGTGCGCGTGCTGCGCAACCGGCTCGGGCTCGTTGCGGCGCGCCGCGCCCATCCCGAGATCGAGCGCGTGCAGGTTCACCAGCCGATCGTGGTGGTCGGACTTCCGCGCACGGGCTCGACGATCCTGCACGACATTCTCGCGCGCGATCCCGCGCATCGCGCGCCGCTCACCTGGGAGTGCAACGAGCCGTGCCCGGCACCCGAGGCGAGCACGTACGAGACCGATCCGCGCATCGCGAAGAGCGACGCCGAGCTCGCGGGCGTCGACCGGCTGATCCCGGGGTTCAAGTCGATGCACCCGATGGGCGCACGACTTGCCCAGGAGTGCGTTGTCTTGATGCAGCAGACGATGTGCAGCGTGTTGTTCCACAACGAGTACCGCGTACCCAGCTATCAGGATTGGCTCGACGATCCCGCGTTCGACTGGCGGCCCGTGTACGCGTTCCATCGCGAGCAGCTCCAGCACCTGCAGTGGCGCTGCGCTCGCGAGCGCTGGGTGCTCAAGACCGGCGCCCACATGTGGAGCCTCGACGCGCTGCTCGCGACCTATCCGAACGCGTGCGTGGTGCAGACCCATCGCGACCCCGTGAAGGTCGCCACTTCCTACGCGAGCCTCACGACGCTCGTGCGCGCGATGTCGAGCGAGGCCGTCGATGCGTTCGAGGTGGCCGCCGACTGGACTCCGCGGCTCGCGCGCGCGCTCGAGCGCGCGATCGATGTACGCGACTCGGGGAGCCTCCCGGCCGAGCGGTTCCACGACGTGCACTTCCGCGCGCTGCTCGCGGACCCGATGAAGGTCGTCGAGGGGATCTACGGCCACTTCGGAATCGAGCTCAGCGGAGTCGCCGCCGATCGGATGCGCTCCTTCATCTCGGAGAATCCCCAGGGCAAGCACGGCGTGCACCACTACGCGCCCGCAGAGTACGGTCTCGATGTCGGTACCGAGCGCGAGCGCTTCGCGCGCTACACCACGCGCTTCGCGATCGAGCCCGAGCCCGACGGTCCCATCGCGGGGCGCGTGCGCGACCTGTAGGGCCTAGGGCAACGGCAGTGGCAGCAGGTCGCCGCAGATATCGCTGAGCAGCGGCTGGCCGATCGTGAGGCCCGAGAGGTCTTCGACCACGGCGGCGAGCTGCAAGAAGGCGTCTTCCGCCGCCTGCTCGATCGGATCACCCACCAGCGTGCCCTCGAGCACCTCGCCGTCGCACGGGCAGCTCTGGACCAGCGAGCGCGGCAGCACGTCGACGATCCCGGCCGCGTCGAGGCGCGGAGGCTTCGAGAGATTGAGCAGCGATCCGATGTTGCGCGCATAGCGGTCGCGCGTGGTCAGGTAGCGGCCGCCCAGGAATAGCGACTCGATGTAGCGCAGGATCGAGCAGTGCTCGAAGAACACCGAGTTGTCGACGATCTGTGAGGCGAGCCTTCCGCGCCGCGCGTAGGGCGATACCAGGATGCACGGCACGCGGAAGCCGAGCTGTCCAAAGTCGTTCTCGCCGGCCGGATCGCTCGGCGTGCCGCGCACGTCGGCGGCGCGCGGCGGGGCCACGTGATCGAAGAAGCCGCCCCACTCGTCGTAGGTGATGAACAGCGCCGTTCGCGGCCAGAGCGGCGACTGGAGCACCGACTTGACCACGTTGTGGACGAACGCCTGCCCCGCGCGCACGTCGCTGTGGGGGTGCTCGTCCGTGCGCAGTCCGCCCATGAAGCCCGGGTCGACGAACGTGACGTTCGGCAGCGTTCCCAGCGCGAGATCCAGGAACAGATTCTCGATGTGATGGGCGCCGCTCACGTTCTTGGCGCCCCAGAGCCCGATCGCGGGCAGATCGACGAAGTAGTAGCCCCAGGGCACGCCGTTGGCGTTGCAGAGATCCCAGATCGTCGGCCACGTGAAGCCGGTTTCGTTTCCGGGGAGCTCGGTGGGCAGCGCGTTGGTCTTGAGGCCGCCCGACTGCGCCGAGTGCATGTACTCGCGATTCGGGAACGTGGGGCCCATGAGCGCGCAGAAATAGTTGTCGCAGACCGTGAACTCGCGCGCGAGCGCGGTGTAGAAGTCGAGGTCGCCCTCGTCGTAGTAGCCGATCGCGAACTCGTCGTTGCCGCCGGACAGGAATCCGTGCACGAGCTCGCGGCGTCCTCCGTTCCAACCGTGGTCGGGGTCGGGGTGACCGCAGCCGCGATAGTCGCCGGGTACGAGATGATGCGTCGCGACAGGCTGGTTGGAGTTGGGATGCGACGGATCCTCGGGGTGATCGAGGAACACCTGGTGCTGCGTTCCGGTGCGCCAGCCGAAATAATGGTCGAACGAGCGGTTCTCCATCATCAGCACGATCACGTGATCGATCGGCCCCGTCGCGAGACGAAGATCGAGCCCGAACGGCGGCGCGAACGCCGATGCGCGCCGCGCGGGCCATCCCGCGAACGCGCCCGCAGAGGCGGCGCCCGCAGTGAGCGCGGACTTCACGAGAAAGTCGCGGCGGTTCAGCGGCATCGCGTCCTCCTGAAGGCTGTGGCATCGAGTGGCGCCGCATCCTATCAAGCCCGGAAACGCGGGGTCTAGTAGGTCTAGTGAACGGCGGGACTCTGGCACGGGTCCGCCGGAAGCGCTCCTGGCTCGGCGATCCGGATGATTTGAGTGCCTAACCCTGCGATTCGCGCGCGCACGCGATCGCCCGGCGCGAGATAGCCGCCCGGCTCGCGGGCTGCCGCGCGCGCGAGCTCCTCCTGCCGGAACTGCTCGAACGGACCGCGCAGGCGCAGTGCGCCGCGCGCGACGAGCCCGATCGGGTCGGGTGTGGCGAGCGCAACACCAGCGGGTGTACCTGTGAGGACGACGCTGCCCGCGGGAAGACGAGGAGCGGCCGCGTCGATCGCGAGTGGGTAATGGCGCGTCGTGCCATCGCGCACGACAGGCATCTCGCTGTGCACGCCCTTGTCGCGCACCTGTTCGGCGATGCGCGCGAGCAGCGCGACGGGATCGAGCAGCAACAGTTCGGTGTTCGCGTCCTGGCGCAGCTCGAAGCCCTCGCCCGCGTCGACCTCGAGCCGGAGCGGCAGCCCGCGGCCACCGCACGCGGCGACCGCTGCGAACAGCTCGCGTCCGCGCACGAGCCACGGCCCCGTCGGCAGGAAGCCGGGCTGGCCCTTCGCCTCGACGAAGCCGGTGCCGGGCCCCGTGATCGTGGCGTTGCGGATGATCGCCTCGCGGTCGGTCACGTCGTTCGCCACGAAGAACGCGCTGCGCTCGAGGAGGGCGTCCGTGTCGGGCAGCGGGTCGAGCGCGACATCGTCGAGCAGAACGAAGCCCAGCTCGACTTCGTAGTCGAGCAGGGTGACACCAAGCGGTGGCGACACCACGCCGTACGGTGCGGTAGGCGCGGCGGGCTTCGGGAACACGAACACGTCGCCGCCACCCGCCTCCTCGGCGTGTCCCGCATAGTTGAGTCCGGCCGCCACCACGACGCGCTGCTCCGCGTCGAGCTCGGCCTGCAAGAGCGGGACGGGAGCGCAGACGCGGGCCGACACCTGATCGGGAGGAATCGCGAACGTCACTGCGTCGCGTTGCAGCGGTTGGCTCGCGTGCTCGAGAACTCGCGCGAGCGGGCCATCGCTCGCGAGCGGGGCCACACGGCTCGGTGCGCCGCCCGCGGCTTCGAGCACTCGCGCCCAGCCGATCTCGCCAGCCGGAGAGCGCACGCGCGCGACGCGCGGCAGCGGCTGCTCGTCGAGACAGCGCAAGAGATCGCTCGCGCCCGCGGCGGCGGGCCGCGGCGCCGCGAGGAGCAGCGCGATCGCGATCGCTCGCGGGGGGAGCAGGCGCCACTGCATCGAGACCTCCCGGATCGAGATCGTGCCGCGCCACTGTGGCACATCCGATCCGGGTTACGCTCGGGCTGATGACCCCGGATACCGCCCGCGCACGACACTGGTCGCGCCGCGCATTCCTGAAGAATACCGCGGCACTCGGGGTCGCAGGTCTGGCGAGTCCGCTCGCGGCGTCGCGCGCGCGCGCCGACGCGGGTTGTCTCGAGGAGATCGGCGCGCTCCAGGCTCCCGACGCGAATGGCCTGATGTTGCCCCCGGGCTTCAGCTCGCGCGTCGTGGCGACGAGTGGCCAGCTCGTGACGGGTACGGCGCACGTCTGGCATACGGATCCCGATGGCGGCGCGACCTTCGAGACTGCGAGCGGCGGCTGGATCTACGTCTCCAACTGCGAGGGAGATTTCGGAACGGGTGGCGTCGGCGCGATCGAGTTCGCAGCCGATGGCTCGATCCTCGCCGCCTATTCGATCCACACGGGCAGCTCGCGCAACTGCGCCGGCGGGCCGACACCGTGGGGCACCTGGCTCACGTGCGAAGAGGTGAGCGCGGGACGCGTGTTCGAGTGCGACCCGTTCGCGCCGGGGTCCATCGGCGTCGCGCGGCCGGCGCTCGGCACCTTCAACCACGAGGCCGCGGCGGTCGCACCCGCGGTGCAGCGCGTGTTCCTGACCGAGGACCGCATCGACGGCCGGCTCTATCGCTTCACTCCCGCGAGCTATCCGAGCCTCGCCGCGGGAGCCCTCGAAGTGGCGCAGATCCTCGATCCCGACGGGCAGGGCGCGATCCAGCCGGGTCAGCTGCGACCGGTCGCGTGGCACGTCGTGCCGAACCCGAACCCGAGCGGCGGCGAGACCGCCACGCGCTACCAGGTGCCCGCGTCCACAGAGTTGAACGGTGGCGAGGGCTGCTGGCATGGCGGCGGCCTCGTCCACTTCTCGACCAAGGGCGATCAGCGCGTCTGGGAGCTCGACCCCGCTCTCGACACCATCCGCATCCTCTACGATTACGCCACCGCGAGCACACCCGTTCTCACCGACGTCGACAATGTCTACACAACTCCGTGTGGAGACGTTCTCGCGGCGGAGGACGGGGGCAATCTCGAGCTCGTCGCGCTCACGCCGGGCGGACTCGCGCTGCCGATCGTGCGCCTCGCGGGCGTCCCGGGCACCGAGATCACGGGCCCGGCGCTCTCGCCGGACGGCCGCCGGCTCTACTTCAGCTCGCAGCGCAACCCCGGCGTCACGTTCGAGGTGATGGGACCGTTCACGGCGCCGCCGATCCCGTCGATCCGCGGCCCGTGGGCGCTGTTGTTGCTAGGCGCGCTCGGCGCCGCGGCGCTGCGCGAGTGGCGCGGGCCCCACCAGCGCTCGGAGATCCCAGAGTAGGGGATCGCGATGTCCGAACCGAGTAGGCCCGAGTAGCGCCTACTGTGCGGTGAAGACCGCGCTGCACACCCGGTCCGCAGTGCGCCCGGCATCCGACAGAATCGGGATCAGGCCCGCGCCGCGACCGGTCGCTCGCGCGCGCATCGGCCTGGCGAATTCCCGGAGGAAGTGACCGAGATCACACGAAAGCCCTCAAGAATTCGACGCAGCGCGTCGAAACACCCCACGGCTGCCTCACCTCGCGCGCCGACGGAAACACCCGATGACTTGCCGCTCGACTGCTCAGACTGTGCTGATCACTCTCCTCCTGCTCTGGGCCCCCGCGTCCATGGCGATCGACGCGATCGATGCTCTCGGCTCGGGACGCGTAGTGATCGTGCCGCTGAACCTCGGCGTGCGGGCGAGCTCGGAAGTGGAACCGGGCGTCGATCCGGTGTGGCGCGAGCTCCTCGCCCACTTCGCCGCGCAGGAGCAGCCGGCGACGGCGCTCGAGCGCAACAGTGCGTCCGCGCTCTGGGTCGAAGTGATGAAGGAAGTGCAATCGAAGCCCGAGCCGGACGTGTACAAGGCCTACGCGATGTTCGCGCGCCGGATCGCGGATCAGGTCGACTACTCCGCAATCGTGTTCCCGTCTCTCGTAACGCGCGTTGCACGCGTCCAGGGAGAGACCGCGGCGTGGGACGGCGTGCGCAGGCGCGTGGATCTCGCGGGCAATCTCGCGGGCCCCGAGACGGTCAGCCCCGTGATGGGGACGACGGACCTCATGGTCACGAATACCGGGGTGCGCGGCGAGATCGCCGCGGCTTCGCTGCACGTCGCGGTGATGTCGCCCGACGGTGAGCTGCGGTTCGAGGGCGCAGGCGGTCTCTCGCTGCTCCAGCAGTTCGAGAAGGAAGCGAAGTCGACCGCCCCGTCGAAGAAGATCGTCGTCGAGCTGCGGCCCGACGCGTTCGCAGACGAAGGCGAGCTGCGCGAGGGCGTCCAGGCTGCGTTCCGTCGGTCGCTGCCCGCTTCTCGCGCTCACTGATCGAGCGGGGGCGCGCGAACCGCGCCGCGCGGTATCCTGGAGACAGGATGTCGCGCAGGGTCCGCATGCTCCTCGGACTCGGCGTTTCCGTGTTGTGGCTCGCCGTCTCGGCCGACTCTGGCGAGCGCACGGCAGCGCTCGCAGTCGGCCGCGTCGTCGTGGTGCCGGTCAACCTGGCGGTGCGCGCGGTCCCCGAGGTCGAGCCCGGGATCGAGCCGGTGTGGCGCGCGCTGCTCGAGTTCTTCGCGTCGGACGCGCAGCCTGCGCTCGCGCTCGCACGCCCCGATGCGGGCGTGCTCTGGAACGAGGTGATGGCCGACGTGGCGAAGAACGAGGATGGCGACCCCGATCTCTACGCCGTCTACTCGCGTTTCGCGCGGCGCGTCGCGGAGCAGGCGGAGTTCGCGAACATCGTCTTCCCGACCCTCGTCGTGCACTCGGCGCGCGTGTACGGCCGCATCGCGAACTGGGACGGCGTCCGCCGTCAGATCGACGTTCCGGGCGCATTCGCCGAGTCCATCGACACCTATCGCGAGGGCAAGATCTGGCTCAACCGGCACGGAGCGAGCGGTGAGCTCGCGGGCGCGTCGCTGCACATCGCCGTCTTCTCGCCCGAAGGCAACCTGCTCCACGAAGGCACGGGCGGCCTCGTGCTGCTCCAGGAGATCGTCGAGCCGCCCAAGCCGTCGACGAGCAAGGAGATCGGGCTCACCGCGGTGATGCGCAAGGCATCCGTTCGCCGCGCCGGACCAGCTGCGCGAGGGAATCCAAGCCGCCCTGCGCAACTAGCCCGGCCGAGCCGCGCGCGAATATCATGCGGTCCGTGTCCGCAGCGAGGAGCCCATGTTCGATCTCACCGGCAAGGTCGCGCTCGTGACGGGTGCCGGCCAGAACGTCGGCGTGGGCATCGCGCGCGCGCTCGCGGCGCGCGGTGCTGCCGTCGCGGTCAACGATCTGCATGCCGAGCGCGCCGAGCGCGTCGCGGCGGAAATCCAGGGAGCGGGCGGGCGCGCCGTGGAGGCAGCGTTCGACGTCACCTCGCTCGAGGCGACGCAATCGGGTGTCGCTTCCGTGAAGGCGCGGCTCGGGCCGGTCGACGTGCTCGTCAACAACGCGGGTGTACCCGACGGCATGGGGCTCACCCGCTTCCGCGACTACGACCCCACGCAGTGGGCGCGCATGGTCGATCTCAACCTCTACGGCGTGCTGCACTGTGCACGCGCGGTCGTCGACGACATGTGCGCGCGCCGCTGGGGCCGGATCATCACGATCTCGTCGGGAGCGGGGCAGGTGGGGCTCTCGATCGGGGTATCGCTCTACGGCGCCGGCAAGGGCGGCGCGATCGCGTTCATGCGACACCTCGCGATCGAGCTCGCGCGCGATGGCGTCACCGCGAATACGCTCTCGCTCGGCCTCATGAGCAACGCGGGCGACGCCGCAGCCACCAAGGCGATCGCCGCAACCGTGCCCGTCGGCCGGCTCGGCACGCCCGACGACGTCGGCGCCGCGGTCGTGTACCTGGCCAGTCCCGAGGCGAGCTGGATCACGGGGCAGACGATCGGGCTCAACGGCGGCTCGACGACGAGTTGAACGGCCGGGTACTCTGGCCGCGATGAAGCGCACCCTCGCGCTCGCGTTCGGGCTCGCGCTGGCTGCTGCGGCGATCTGGTGGCAGACGGCCCCCGCGGCCGTGGCGCCGCTCGCTCCGCCCGCACCCGCCGCGCCCATCGTGGTGTTTCACGGCGACGACGAGGCCGAGATCGAGGTTGCGCGCGCTGCGCTCGCGCGCGTGTTCGCGACGCCGACGGGTGTGCGCGCAAGGGAGCGGATCGCATCGGGTGCGATCGCGGGTCCGCTCACGATCGAGCTCAACGATCGCGGCGCGAACTACACCGAGTACCGCGTCCCGGGCCGCGAGCTCGGCGCGAGAATCTTCTTCGATCCGTCGAGCCAACCCCTCGTCGAGACCGCGCAGGGCCGCGTGCCCGCTCATGCGGAGACCGTGCTGGCCCACGAGCTCGGCCACGCCGTGTTCAAGCTGATCTCCGAACAGGAGGTGATCGACGCGGTGGAGAATCCCGTGCGCGATCAGCTGGGCCTGCCGCGGCGCAGCCGCTTCTAGCCGACCGCCGCCGTGATTGACTCGCTCCCGTGTACGAAGGCAAGCTCGGGTACTTGAACCTAGAGCTCCTCCAACAACTGCTGCTGGTCCTCGCCGTGGCCACCGCGGGCGGAGTGCTGTTCGAACGCCTGCGCCTGCCCTCGATCGCGGGCTATCTCGTGGTGGGCGCGCTGGTCGGGCCGGGCGGCGTGGGCTGGATCGATGATCCCGAGCGCGTGCAGGCGCTCGCCGAGCTCGGCGTCGTGTTCCTGCTGTTCGAGATCGGCCTCGAGCTGCCGCTCGATCGCCTGCGCCGGATGTGGCGGCCGGCGCTGCTCGCGGGTGGATTGCAGGTAGCGATCACGTTAGGCACGGTGGCCGCGATCGCCGTGTGGCTCGGCGCGGAGCCGCGCGCCGCGGCCGTGTTCGGCGCGCTCGTGGCGATGTCGAGCACGGCGCTCGTGATCGGGCTCCTGTCGCAGCGCGGCGAGATCGACGCGCCGCACGGCCAGCTCGCGATCGGCATCCTGCTGTTCCAGGACCTGTGCATCGTGCCATTCCTGCTCGCAGTGCCGATTCTCGCCTCGGGTGACGACACGGGCGGCACCCAGATCGTCCTGGCGGTGCTGCGTGCGATCGCCGCGCTCGTGGTGTTCGCGGGAGTCGCGCGCTTTCTGCTTGCCCGCGGTGCTCGACCGCGTGGCGCGCATGCGCTCGCGCGAGATCTTCACGATGGTCGCCTTCCTGGCCGTGATGGGCTCGGCGGCGATCGCCGAGAAGGTCGGCCTCACGCTGGCCGTGGGTGCGTTCATCGGCGGGCTCGTGCTCTCGCTCTCGCCCTACGCGCATCAGCTCTTCGCCGAGGTGGTTCCGCTGCGCGGCGTTCTGCTCGGCACCTTCTTCACGGCGGTTGGCATGCTATTCGACCCGAGCTCGGCGCTGGAGCAGTGGCCCGCCGTGCTCGCGTACGTTGCGGGCGTCCTGGTGCTGAAGGCGGGCCTCGTCGCTGGCATCGTGGCGATCGCACTCCGGATGGGGCCGCGGCTCGGGATCCTGACCGGAATCTCGCTCGCGCAGACCGGTGAGTTCTCGTTCGTGCTCGCAGCGGTCGCGGGAGCGGCCGGCCTGCTCGACTCCGGCCTCGAGCAGGTATTCGTGGCCGGCTCGATCGTCACGCTCATGGCGACGCCGTTTCTGCTCGCGGAAGCGCCGCGATTCGCGTCGTGGATCGCAGGCCGCATCGGGGCGCGGCGCGAGCCGGACGCCGAGAGCGTGGAGCCGTCGCACGCCGACCACGTGCTCGTGGTGGGGTTCGGCCTGGCCGGACAGACGATCGCGCGCGTGCTGCGATCACGCCGCATCCGCTACACCGGGGTCGACGCGAATGCCGTGCGGGTGAACGCCGCGATCGCACGCGGCGAGCCGGTGTTCTATGGCGACGCGACGCGGCGCACGATCCTCGTACGGCTGGGCGTGCAGCGGGCGCGGCTCGTGGTGGTGGCGATCAGCGACCCGATCGCCACCCGGGAGACGGTCGCGCTCGTGCGCTCGCTCGCGCCGCGCGCGCCGATCCTCGCGCGAACCCACTTCGTGCGCGACGTCGATGCGCTCGCGCAGGCCGGTGCGACGCGTGTGGTGGTCGAGGAGCTCGAGTCGACGCTCGAGCTCGTGGGTGGGATGCTGCGCCAATTCGGCGTGCCCGAGGAGTCCGTCTCGCGCTTCACGTCCGAGCTGCGCGAAGAGGGCTACGTATTCCTGCGCACGCCCGAGACGATTCTCGATCCTTGGCTTTCCGATCTGCTCGAGGGGATTGCCTCGGAGTGGGTCGAGGTGCCCGCGAGCTTTGCGCGCGAAGCGACGCTCTCCGAGCTGGCCGTGCGCGAGAAGACCGGCGCGAGCGTCGTTGCCGTGCAGCGCGCGGGCGCCGCGAACGTGAGTCCGAGCCCGGGATTCGCCGTGCGCTCGGGCGATCGCCTGCTCGCCGTTGGCGGGCCGATCGCGATCGAGCGATTGCGGCGGTTGCTCGACGGTACGGCCGATTAGCTCAGCGCCAATCGTCGATCACGTAGCAGTCGCCGCGGTTCCACCCGGGCTCGTTCGGCCGCTGCATCGCGACACCCTGCAGCACCGTGCGAAAGCCGCGCTCGAGCAACGTGCGATAGGCATCGTGACGCGCCGCGTTCACACCCGCGACGAGCTGCTGTGCGCCGGCAGCGCGCGCGAAGGTTTCGCACCCCGAGAGCAGGCGGTCGAAGTGGCGCGCCGCGTGGGCGCCCGGGCGCGCGGCCCCGAACTTGACGTATGCGGAGCCGCTGCCGGCTTCGCTGCCCGCGCCGACGTGGCAGATCGCGAGCGCAGCCAGCTCTCCGCCATCGCGGACGAGCACGGTGTCGCCGATGGCCTGCTCGACGACCGCTCTGATCTCGCGCTCGAGATCGAGCCCCGGATACAGCGCGTCCGTGAGCGCGCGGCACTCCGACAGGCACTCGGTGCGATCGGACTCCGGCAGCTCCGAGAGCTTCGCAATGCTCTGCGCGCTCGCCGTGTGCGCGATCGCCTTCGACGTCACGGCGGTGAGGTACTGCGGCCAGAAGCCGAAGCGCTGGTAGAGCGCCGCGTGCTTGGGGCTGTTTGCGAACGTGAACAGCCCGGCCTGACGCGTCCCCCAGCGCTCGAACAGCTCGATCGTCGGCTCGAGCAGCGCGCGCGCGACGCCCTGGTTCCAGAGCTCGGGGCGCACCGTGAGCGGTCCGAAGGAGCCGAAGCTTCCCCACTGGGTGGCGAAGTTCGAGCCGACCAGCTCGCCGTCGGCGAACGCGCCCAGCGCCGCGCTCGGATCCGCGCGCCAGCGCGTGCGCACGAGATCGGAATCGCCCATGAATGCGGTCGGGTCCGGCATGCCGAGGAACGTCCCGAACGCGAGCCGGAAGATGCGATCGGCCTCGTCCAGATCCTCCTCGGCGAGCCTGCGGATGGCGACCTTCATCACGTGGACTGCTGCACCCGTTCCGGGATCGGGCACACCGCGCCCTCGGAGAATCCCTGCGCGGCCACGTCGAAGCCGCGATTGAAGCGCGCGCGGAAGTTCTCCCACGCGATCGCCGCGGTGAGCTCGACGAGCTGTTCCTCGGAGAGGTCCTGGCGCAGACGCGCGATCAGCGCGTCGCTCGCGTTGGCAGGCGTCTGCGAGAGCGCCACTGCGTAGTCGAGCACCGCCTTCTCGAGCGGGCTGAACGCGTCGCTATCGCGGTAGCGCGCGATGTCCAGGATCTGCGCGTCCGTCACGCCGTTCGCTCTGCCGACGGCAGAGCCGATGTCGATTCAGAACACGCAGCCGACGAGCGCGGCCGCCTTGATCGAGGCGAGGGTCTTCAAGCGCGTCGGAACGGAATTCGCGCGCCCGACCGCGAGCTCGAACATCACGTCCGCCCACATCACGGGCTTGCTGTGCGCCATGATCCGCAGCGGCTCTGGCACCTGCTTCACCATCTGCTTCGCTGCACGGTACACGCCGCGCGTGATCAGCCCCGCATCCGCATCGCTCACGCCGTCGATTCGCGCCATCACGCACCTCCGGATTCGGGTCGCGCGCCGTCGCGCAGCGCGACGACGGCGGCATAGCTGATCACCACGGCGGGCAGATACACGCCGGGCAGGTCGAGCGACCAATGCGCGGGGCCGAGCGCGCCGCGCAGCGTGTCGTAGGCGTGCAGTAGAGCGTGACCGCCCAGAAAGATCGCCGCGATCACCACCAGTGGTGGACGCCAGCGCGGCACGGATGCGGCCCAGACGAGCGCGACACCGACGGCGGCGAACGCGCAGCCGATGTCGCGCACGAAGTGCGGGTTGAACGGGCCCGTGTCGGGCACCGCGGCGGGCAGCTCGTGGTACCAGTGCAGCGGGCCCGCGAGCATCCAGAGCGCGTTTCCGACGCACACGGCGCCGAAGATCGCGAAGATCCAGCCCCACGCGTCGAGCGTTCGGGTGCTCACGGCTGTGATCGAACATACGGGGAATCCAGCGGGCCGGATAGACCCACTTCGCGCCGCGCGGATCGGAGCCAATCAGGCTGCGTCCGCAGCTTCTTCCTCGGCGAGCCGGATGGGACCGAATTGATCGGGATACTTGCCGCGTTTGTCGGTGTAGAACGCGCGGAACGCGTCCATGTCGGCGCACAGGTCGTCGCCCGGAACCATGAGCGGACCGAGCCCGCCGCGCCGCCGCTCGTAGTCGAGGTAGCCCATGACGATCGGGACGCGCGCCGCGCGCGCAATGTGATAGAAGCCAGACTTCCAGTGTGTCGCGCGAGCGCGCGTACCCTCGGGCGGTACCGTGAGAACGAGATCCGGGTGGCGCTCGAATGCCTGCGCCATCTGCGAGACGAGTCCGCCCGCGCGCCCGCGGTAGACGGGCACGCCGCCGAGCCAGCGCATGACCGGCCCGAGCGGACCCCAGAACAGCGTGTGCTTGCCCATCCATGACGGGCTGATCCCGAATGCCCAGGCGCAGGCGAGGAGGTAGACGAGATCCCAGTTCGTGGTGTGCGGAGCGGCGATCAGCAAGAAGCCGCGCGGTACGGGGCGCGTGCCCTCGAGCGCCCAGCCCGTGAGCCGCAGGAACGCCTTCGCGAGCGCGCGGCGGATCTTCATCCGGATTCCGCGACGCCGTCGGGCGGTGGCCCGATCAGGACGGGCAGATTGCTGGGGCGCCGGAACAGACCCATCTCGCGATAGTCCAGCTGGTCCGTGCACACGCGCGATCCAGGCGGCATCACGTCGAGCAGCGCGTCGAGCATGCAGGCCATCTCCTGGCGCGCGAGGTTGGCGCCGAGACAATAGTGCGGTCCGTTGCCGAACGTCGCCACGTCGCGCGCGGCGCGATCGAGATCGAGTGCGTCGGGATTCTCGAACACGGCCGGATCGCGGTTCGCGCCGCCGATCGAGAGCATGAGCATCTGGCCCTTGCGGATCTGCTTGCCCCGGAGCTCGAAGTCGCGCAGCGCGAAGCGCACGGTGCCGCCGGGATTTCTCAGCGCGAACCGTACGATCTCGTCGATCGCGCGCAGGATCAGCGGGCGGTCGCTGCGCAAGCGCTCCATCGCATCGGGATGCTCGAGCAGCATCCGGACCAGCGACGCGCCACCCTGCGCGGTCGTCTCGCTGCCGGCTCCGACCAGACCCGAGAGCAGGAGCACGATGTCGTCCTCACACAGCGCACCGTCCGCGTCCTGGGCGGCGACGAGATCACTGATCAGGTCTTCCTCCGGGTGCGCGCGCCGCTTTGCCACGAGCTCGCGGACCCAGCCCGAGAGCTCCTGGAAGCTGCGCTCGGCTTCCTCGCGCTGATCCGGCGGCGTGAACGGCATGAATCCCGGGATCACCGACTGGGCGATCCGGCGGAAGCGAACCTCGTCGTCGCCGGGCGGAACGCCGGTGATCCGGCTGATCACGGTGTTCGGCACGATGTTCGCGAATTCGGCGAGCAGGTCGATCACTTCGCCGTGTCGCCCGCGCAGCGGCGCGGCGGTGTGCTCGATCACCTCGCGGATCTGGGCGTCCATGCGGCGGACCGCTCGCGGCGTGAACGCGGCCGACACCAATCGACGCATGCGCGCGTGGCCTTCGCGGTCGAGCGCGAACATCGAGTGATCTTCGGCCCAGCGCAGCATCGTCCCCTCGCTGTTCGGGACGTGGCGCTCCCAGATTCGTCTGTCGTTGCTGACGTTCTCGGGGTCGTGGTAGAGCTGCTTCACGTCGTCGTGGCGCGTGACGAGCCAGAACCCGAGCGGCTCGACGAGGTGGACCGGGTCCGAGGCACGCAGCGCATGCAGGAGTGCGGTCGGGTCTTCGGCCGCGAGCATCTCGACGAAGGGATCCATGGTGGGTCTCCCCGGGCGCTGGATCCTATTGGACTGGAAGTCTAGTATTGGACTTGATGTCCAGTCAAGTCGGTTCTCGCTCCGATCGGCGCAAGCAGGAGACGCGCGAGCGGATCCTCGAGGCCGCGGTCGAGCTGTTCGGCGAGGTCGGCTTCGACGCGACCAAGGTGGCGGACATCTGCGATCGCGCGGACGTCGCGCGCCAGACGTTCTTCAACCACTTTCCCGCGAAGAGCGACCTGCTCGCGGAGCTCTACCGCGTCGGCGGAGATTGGATCTCCGCCACGCTCGACTCGGCCTTCGAGCGCGCCGCGACGACGCGCGAGCGACTGCATCTGTTCTACACCGATGCGATCGGATCAGCGGTCGAGGTGGGCCCGGCGAACCGCGATCTGGTCGCGCACGTCGTGCACTCGCCCCCCGATCTGGACCGCGCGCAGCAGCTGCAGCACATCTCCGGGCTGTTCCAGGGTTTCGTGCGGCGCTGCCTCGCAGACGGCGGCGTCACGCGGCGGCACTCGCCCGAGGTGCTCGCCCAGCTGATGCAGGGAGCGCTGGGCGCGCTCATGGTCGACTGGGGTGAGCGCGGTGGCTTCGATCCGACGCGGCGCGCCGGTGAGCTCGCGGCGTTGGTCGCGGATGCACTCGAGGTACGTCCCGACGAGCCTCAGCCCGGGACGATCCGCGGGACTCCGAAGACGACGACGTAGAAGAGCATGCCCGCGGCCATGCCCCAGAACAGCGCGAGCGGCCGAGCCGGTACCGCGTCCGGGCGATCGAGCGCGAAGAGCGGGATCGCGCCCGACGCGAACACGAGCACTGCGATGCAGGACGCGACCCAGAGCTCCGCGACGAGAATCGGGTAGAGCTGGAGGAAGGCGCGGACCGACGCCATGACCAGCCCACCGGCGACGAGCGACGCGCAGAATCGGACGGCGGCCGGAAGGTCGCGGATCCGGCGCAGGACTCCGCTGCCCCTCGAGAAGGCGTAACCCCCTGCGAGCAGCGGCATGGCGATCGCCACCGCGCTGCGGGTGCCAAATCGCGCCCCGAGCTGGGACGCGACCGATACGAAGCCGTAGGCGGTCCACGCGAGCGCCGCGAGCGTCCCGAACACGATCGCGTTGCGGTGGAGTCGTTCGATCACCGACGTCATTCCGGCAGCGGCGCGAGCTCGGACACGTGCGCCTCCCAGTTCGCGCCGTCGAACGGCACCACCACCCGACTCCGCACCGTGCCCGGATCGAGCGCGCGAGCATTCACGCTGTAGCCGTCGGGGTGCGAGCGTGGCACGTAGAACGATTTGATGCCGCACACCGAGCAGAACAGATGGCGCGCCACACCCGTGTTGAACGTGTAGGTGGAGAGGAACTCCTGACCCTGGAGCAGGCGGAAGCGCGACTTCGGCACCACGAGGTGCAGGTAGGCCACCTTGCTGCACATCGAGCAGTTGCAATCGTTCACTTCGATGTCGGCGGGGGCGTCGACCTCGAACCGCACGCGCCCGCAGTGACAGCCTCCGGTGTGGGTGATCATGGTGCCCCTAATACGCGTAGCGGCGCTGCAGCGCCTTCGAGCGCCGCGCGAGCACCGCGTTGCGCTCGACGGCAGTCGTGGTGGGCGTGTCGCGCGGCAGCTCGTCGCGGAGCCGATCGAACGGCACGACGCGCAGCGCGGTCTTGGGCGTGGCGTCGGCGAACAGGAAGCGAACCGCGAGCGTGCCGCGTTCGCAGCCCTCCGCGTCGAGCCAGTTCGGCACCCCGGGATCGCGGTGCGCGATCACGCCGCGGAACACGCCATCGCAGTCCACGCGCGCCCAGTAGGAGTTCAGCGAGCTCTGGCGCGAGCCGAACTCGAGGGTCTCCCACCAGAAACTGGTCAGCGCGACGCTCCACATCCGGCACTGCGGCACCGGAAACTCGACGATCACGGCCTCGTCGCGCGCGCACGCGAACGGGCCCATCCCGTAGGACTGGCCGTGCAGACCCGGGCGGTCGAGATCGTCGGGGACGTCGAACATGAGGATCGTGTTGGGCGTGAGCGAGAGCAGCAGGCGGCTCACTTTGTCCCAGCACTTCGCTCCCGTGTCGAGCCACTGGAAGAGCAGCTCGAAGCGCTCGCGCAGGTGCTCGACCGTGAGCGGGGCGGGCGGATAGCTCGCGTTCTCGCGCTCGATCGCGAACACACCGGGCTGCTCGTGCTCCCAATCGTCGAAGTACTGGCGCACGAGCACGAAGGTGGCGTCGTCGTCGAGGCGCAGCCAGTTGCCCGGGCGCGCGTCGCGCGAGAGCGCGATCGAGAAGCGCCCGTCGCGGTCGCACGCGAGCTGGTCTCCCGCGATGTGCGAAACCGTGCGCCAGCCGCCCTCACCGCCGCTGAACGCGGGCATCTTGCCGTCGGCGAAGTGCCCCGTGTTGACCTGGAACTCGATCTGGCGCGCGCTGCCGCGCGTGCCTTCGATCCGATAGCTCGCGTCGCCGCGCACGCGCGCCCAGGAGTAGTTGCAGTCGGGATTGTCGAGGCCCCAGCTCATCGCGTTGTCGATCATGCGCGCGAACACGGGGTGGTCGGCGTCGTCCGATTCGATGCACAGCCGCAGCCCCGCCGCGAGGAAGCGAGTGAGATAGCGCAGCCCGGCCGCGCGCTGCGCCGCGTCGGCGGGCGTGCCATCGCCGGTCACGAGCGCCGAGAGCGCCTCGACGCGGCGCGCGAAATCGCGCCAGAGCGCTGCGAGGTCATCGGAGGCGTGGGTCATGCGCGATCTCCCCGCGGCAATTACCGTCCAAAACAGTGGACGCGGTCAAGGCCGATCTCGTACTCGTGGGTGGCGGACATACCCACATCCAGGTGCTGCGCCGCTGGATGATGGCGCCGATCGCGGGTGTCCGCGTGACGCTCGTGGTCGACCAGCCCGAGGCGGTCTACTCGGGAATGGTGCCGGGCTTCGTCGCGGGGGACTACGCGGCGCACGAGGTCTCGATCGACACCGTGCCGCTCGCGCGGCGCGCGCGCGCGCGAGTGGTGATCGCGCGCGCGGTGTCGATCGACTCGGCAGCGCACCGGATCGAGATCGAGGGCCGGCCGCCCATCGCCTACGACGTGGCGAGCCTCGACGTGGGCGCCACCGTGCGCGGCCTGGATCTTCCCGGCGTGCGCGAACACGCGCTCGCGACGCGGCCGATCGCACGGCTGGTCGCCGAGCTCGACGCGCGCGTCGCGGCGCTGCCCGAGCGCCCGCGCGTGGTGATCGTCGGGGGCGGCGCCGCGGGCGTCGAGCTCGCGTTCACGCTCGATGCGCGGCTGCGTGCGAGCGGCCGTGCCCCCGCGGCGCGGCTCGTGTCCGAGAGCGCCGCGCTGCTCGAGGACTACGGGCATCGGGTGCGCAGGCTCGCGCGCGACGGTCTCGAGGCGCGCGGGATCCGCGTACACACGGGTGTGCGCGTCGAGGCGGTGCACGCGGACGGAATCGACCTGGCGGGCGAGCGGCTCTCGGCCGACCTCGTGGTGTGGGCGACCGGAGCCGCGCCGCTGCCGTTTCCGTGCGGTCCGGGTCTGCCGCTCGACGCCGAGGGCTTCGTGCGCGTCGAGCCCACGCTCGAGGTGGCAGGCGGCCGCGACCTGTTCGCAGTCGGAGACTGCGCATCGCTCGCGTTCGCGCCCTGGGTGCGCAAGGCCGGGGTGTACGCGGTGCGCGAGGGTCCGGTGCTCGATGCCAACCTGCGCGCGCGCCTGGGCGGCGGGCCGCTTCGCGCCTACCACCCCCAGCGCGATTTCCTCACGCTCCTGAACCTGGGTGGCCGCGAGGCGATCGCCGCGAAGTGGGGCTTGGCGTTCCGGGGCCGCCGTGCGTTCCAGCTCAAGGATTGGATCGATCGCCGATTCGTGGACCGCTTCCGCGTGCTCCAGGAGAGCGGTGCTGCGGCGCCCGGCTGGCCCGCGATGGCTGAGGAGATGGAGTGCGGCGGCTGCGCGGCGAAGGTCGGCGCTCCCGCGCTCGAGCGCGCGCTCGCGCGGCTGCCCAAGGCGCCCGCCGATCCGAGCGTGCGGATCGGTCTCGCCGAACCCGACGACGCCGCGCTGATCGCGACACCGAGCGGCGACATGCTGCTCGCCACGATCGACGCGTTTCGCGCGTTCACGGACGATCCGTGGTGGGTGGGACGCGTGGCCGCGGCGAATGCCGTGAGTGACGTGCTCGCAAAGGGCGGGCGCGCGCGCCATGCGCTCGCGCTGGTGAACGTGCCCGAGTCGGATCCGCAGCGCGCCGAGGAGACGCTCTACCAGGTGCTCGCGGGCATGCGCGCGGCGCTCGATCCGCTTCGCGTGTCGCTGGTGGGCGGACACACGACGCAGGGCAGCGAGCTGTACGTGGGCCTCGCGATCACGGGGGAGCTCGACGGCGATCCGCTTCCGGCCTCGGGCCTCACCGCGGGCCAGCGCTTGATCCTGTCCAAGGCGCTCGGCAGCGGTGTGCTGCTCGCGTCCGACATGCGCGGCCTCTTGCCCGGTGAGCGCCTCACACCGCTGCTCGAGGGCCTCGCGCGCTCGAACGCTGCGGCAGCGCGCGTGGCGCGCGAGTTCGGCGCGACGGGTTGCACCGACGTATCCGGATTCGGTCTCGCGGGTCACGTCGCGGCGCTCGCGCGCGCGAGCCGCGTGTCGGTGCGTCTGTTCGCGAATGCGCTGCCCGCGTGGCCCGGAGCGCGTGAGCTGCTCGCGCGCGGCTTGCGCAGTACGTTCCACGACCAGAACGCGCGCGCAAACCTTACAGTGGAGGTGGCTGCCGGCGTCGCTGTGGGAGACCGCGAGCTGATCTTCGATCCGCAGACCTCGGGAGGCCTCTTGTTCGGGGTGGACGCCACGCGGGCGGATGCCGCCGTGCAGGCATTGCGCGCCGCGGGCGATCTCGCGGCGGCCGTGATCGGGGACGCCGCGCAGCCCCGCGCGGATGGAACCCTGATCGGGCTCGTCCCGAGCGCCGAATCTTGACCCGGATGCGCGGGTGCTCTACTAACGAAAATAGATGACGACGCGGACCTCTCGGGGCAGACCGAAGCGGACTGGGCGTGCCTCGGTCCGGATCGCGATCGTCGGTGTGGGGAATTGCGCCAGCTCGCTCGTGCAGGGCGCGAGCTTCTACCGCGATTCGAGTGCGGAGCGCGCGGTGGGGCTCATGAACTGGGAGATCGGGGGCTACCGCCCCGACGATCTGGAGGTGGCCGCCGCGTTCGACGTCGACCTGCGCAAGGTCGGCAAGGACGTGGCCGAGGCGATCTTCGAGAAGCCCAACTGCACCGCCGTCTTCTGTGATCGCGTCCCGAAGACGGGCGTGCGCGTGCGGATGGGGCGCGTGCTCGACGGGGTCGCGGAACACCTCGAGAGCTACCCCGAGGACCGTCGCTTCCTGGTGTCGGACCAGAAGGAGGCGACACCCGAAGAAATCATCGCGGAGCTGCGCGACGCGCGAGTCGACGTGCTCGTGAACTACCTCCCGGTCGGCTCCGAGCGCGCTTCGCGTTTCTACGCGGAGTGCGCGCTCGAGGCGGGCGTCGCGGTCGTGAACTGCATCCCGGTGTTTCTGGCCAGCGACCCCGCGTTCGCGGCGCGCTTCGCCGCGGCCGGCATTCCGATCATCGGCGACGACATCAAGGCCCAGCTCGGTGCGACGATCACTCATCGCACGCTCACGGATCTGTTCGCGATGCGCGGCGTCAAGCTCGACCGGACCTATCAGCTGAACACGGGCGGGAACACCGACTTCCTGAACATGCTGAACCGCAGCCGGCTCGCCGCGAAGAAGATCTCGAAGACGGAGGCGGTGCAGTCGGTGGCGTCGCAGCGGATCGCCGACGACGACATCCACATCGGCCCGAGCGACTACGTGGCGTGGCAGAACGACAACAAGGTCTGCTTCCTGCGCATGGAAGGCCGACTGTTCGGCGACGTGCCGATGAACCTCGAGCTGCGTCTGTCGGTGGAGGATTCGCCGAACTCGGCCGGAGTCGCGATCGATGCGATCCGCTGCGCCAAGCTCGCGGCCGACCGCGGCCTCGGCGGCGCGATCGAAGCGCCCTCGGCGTTCTTCATGAAGCACCCGCCGCGCCAGTGGAACGACGACGAGGCCCATCGCCGCACCGATGCGTTCGTGCGCGGCGAGCCCTTCTAGCCTTCTGCCAGCTTCCCCGCCTGGCGCGCCGTGAGATGTCCGGCGCGATGCAGCCACCGGATCGTGTCGGCGTAGGTCTCGCGCCCGTCGCGAAAGCGGATGCCGAGCGCGTCGATCGCGGGCGAGCGGATCACCCCGGGCCACTGCGTCGCGAAGTCCATCGCTTCAGCGCTGAGCGGGAAGTCGAACGGATAGGCGTGCTTCGCGAGATCGCCGAGACGCCCGAGCATGCGCAACAGCCGGCCGTTCACTCGCACGCGGAGCAGGCGCCGCCCCGTGAGCTCGTCCATCAGCGCGATCATGTCGGGCCACGAGAGATATGAGCCCGACACCACGTAGCGTCCGGGTGCCGCGCTCGGGGCCACGAGCGCCGCGATCAGCGCGGCGAGATCGCGCACATCGACGATCTCGAACCCGGTCGCCGTGTCCACCATGAGCTGGGTGAGAAACACGCGGATCGTGTGATTGCCCTCGGAGAGGCCCGGGTCGTCGGGGCCGACGATTCCGGGCGGGTACACGGTGCGCACGGGTGCACCCGCGCTCTGCAGCTTGCGGACGTAGGCCTCACCGTCCGCCTTCGAGCGCGCATAGGGGCTCGAGGCAGCGGCGATCGGCGAGTGCTCGGAGAGCGGCGCTCCGGGCGCGAACAGCGCGCCGAGGCTCGAGACGTAGACGATCGCTCCCACCCCACGCTCGGCGGCGCCGCCCACCACGAGCTCGACCGCGCGCAGATTGGTGTCGAGCACCTCCTGGGCGCGGCGCGTCTCGATCGCCACGACCGCCGCGCAGTGCACCACGGCATCCACCCCATCGAGGGCTTTCGCGACCGCGGTCGGGTCGGTGACGTCTCCGATCACGACGTCCTCGGGAGCCGCGCCCGGGAACACGCGCTCCACTTTGTCGCGGCTGCGCGCGAGCAGCCGCAGCGTGTGCCCCGCGGATTGCAGCGCGTGGGCCGCGTGGGACCCGACGAAGCCGGTACCGCCGGTGACGAGGACGCGCATCCTGATGGCCTCCGCTCGGCCCACCTGCTGGGCTTCGCTCGCCTTCGGCTCGCTGCGCGAAACTTGCGCCTCGCTGCGCGCAGCTTGCCGCGCAGTCTAATTCCGATTGCGATCGCGCGCGCGGCGCATGCGGGTCTATGATCGGGCTCGCGGAGGACCCCCCGTATGACGCAGCTCGCCTGGAAGGTCGGAGACATCACCATCACGCGGATCCCCGAGGTGGTGGTCAAGCTGTCGCTCGGCGAGTTCCTGCCCGAGGCGAGCCCCGCGGCCCTGGCTCCGCACAAAGGCTGGCTCGAGCCACACTTCCTCGCGCCGGACGGAAGCTTCGCCCTGTCGATCCACGGGCTCGTCGTCGACACGGGCGCGCTGCGCATCCTCGTCGACACCTGCCTCGGCCAACACCAGATCCCGGGCTTCGAGGGTCTCTCCGAGGGCGCAGACGACTTTCTCGCCGGGCTCGCCGCCGCGGGCTACCCGCGCGAGGCGATCGACGTCGTCTTGTGTACGCACCTGCACTTCGATCACGTGGGTTGGAACACGATGCGCGAGGGCGATCGCGTCGTGCCGACGTTCCCGAACGCGCGGTACCTGTTCGCGCGCGCGGAGTGGGAGCACTGGTCGACGATGAGCGGCGAGGTCTACGCGCCCACGATCGACGTGGCGGTGCGCCCGATCGTCGAAGCCGGCCTCGCCGATTTCGTGGAGCCCGACCACAAGCTCTGCGACACGGTGCGGCTCGTGCCCACCCCGGGTCACACGCCCGGCCACGTCTCGGTGGAGATCGCCTCACAGGGCGAGCGCGCGTTCATCACGGGCGACATGACCCACCACCCGGTGCAGTGGGCCGAGTCGGATTGGAAGATGCCCGCCGACAGCGACTCGGCGGCCGCGGCAGCCACGCGGCGCCGGATCGCAACGGCGCTCGCGGACGAGCCCGTGCTCGTGATCGGCACCCACTACGCGCCGCCGACCGCGGGTCACCTCGTGCGCGGCGCGCGGGGCGTGTGGTTCCGCGCGCAGTCTTGACCGGGTTCGCCCCTCTAGAGGGCCGCGGCGCGGCCCGATAGACTGACCCGCCCCCCCGGAACGCGAGGAGAAGATCCGTGGCTGCTCCGGGCGAGCGCTCCGTCCCGAACGACTTCATCCGTGCCATCGTGGCCGCCGACCTCGCAGCGGGGAAGAACGGCAGCCGCGTCGTCACGCGTTTTCCGCCCGAGCCGAACGGCTATCTCCACATCGGCCACACCAAGGCGATCTGCCTCGACTTCGGCGTTGCCGAGGAGAACGACGGCACCTGCCATCTGCGCTTCGACGACACCAATCCGACCGCCGAGGAGAAGGAGTACGTCGACGCGATCAAGGCCGACCTGCGCTGGCTCGGCTTCGAGTGGGACGACCACGAGTACTACGCGTCGGACTACTTCGATCAGCTGCACGCGTTCGCGGTGAAGCTGATCGAGAAGGGCAAGGCCTACGTCGACGATCTCTCCTCGGAGGAGATCGCGGCGCTGCGCGGCACGCTGACCGAGCCGGGGAGCAACAGTCCCCACCGCGCGCGCAGCGTCGAGGAGAACCTCGACCTGTTCGAGCGCATGCGCCGCGGCGAGTTCGAGAACGGCGAGAAGGTGCTGCGCGCCAAGATCGACATGGGATCGCCGAACCTCACGATGCGGGATCCGATCCTGTACCGCGTGCACAAGCACCCGCACCACCGCACCGGCGATACCTGGTGCATCTATCCGATGTACGACTTCGCGCACTGCCTGTCGGATTCGATCGAGGGCATCACGCACTCGCTGTGCACGCTCGAGTTCCTCGACCACCGCGCGCTCTACGACTGGATCCTCGACCAGCTCGAGGTGGAGTGTCACCCGCAGCAGATCGAGTTCGCGAAGCTCAACCTCTCGCACACGGTGATGAGCAAGCGCTTCCTGCGCCGGCTCGTCGAGGATGGGCACGTTTCGGGCTGGGATGACCCGCGGATGCCCACGCTTTCCGGGATGCGGCGTCGAGGTTATCCGCCGGCGGCGCTGCGCCGGTTCGCCACCGACGTGGGGGTTGCCAAGCGCGAGAACCTGATCGAGCTGGCGCGGCTCGAGTCGAGCGTGCGCGAAGAGCTGAACCGCACCGCGCCGCGGCGGATGGCCGTGCTGCGTCCGCTGCGCGTGGTGATCGAGAACTATCCCGAAGGACAGGTCGAAGAGCTGCTGGCCGTGAACAATCCCGAGGACGACACCGCGGGCACGCGCAACGTGCCGTTCACGCGCGAGCTCTACATCGAGCGCGACGACTTCCTCGAGGATCCGCCCAAGAAGTTCTTCCGGTTGTCTCCGGGCCGCGAGGTGCGGCTGCGCTACGCCTACTTCGTCACGTGTACGGACGTCGTGAAGGACGCGTCCGGGGAGGTCGTCGAGCTGCGCTGCCGCTACGACCCCGCGACGCGCGGCGGCGACTCACCCGACGGGCGCAAGGTAAAGGGCACCCTGCACTGGGTGTCGGCGCCCCACTCGGTGCCGGCCGAGGTGCGCCTCTACGACACGCTCGTCACCGTCGAGGATCCGATGGACGCGCCGGCACCCGATGGCGGCGATTTCACCTCGCACCTGAACCCGACATCGCTCGAGGTCGTGCGCGGTGCCCGGCTCGAGCCCGCGCTCGCGGGCGCCGCGCCGGGTACGTCCGTGCAGTTCGAGCGGCTCGGCTATTTCTGCGCGGACCCCGACGGAACCGCGGATGCGCCGGTCTGGAACCGCGCCGTCACGCTGCGCGACACCTGGGCGAAAGTGAGCCGCGGCGAGGGCTGAGCGTTTCCGACTAGCGGAACCAGCACAGCTGCTCCGTGGTCGCGAGCAGGACTCCATCGCGTCGCCACAGCGATCCGGTGAGGTCGGAGATTCCCGCCGACCCGCTGCGCCCGGTCGCATGCTGCAACACGAAGTCGGGACCGACCGAAGCAATCTCGTCGGCGGTCGCGTGGAAGTACAGCGACAGGGTCACCGTCGTCGACGGTCGCATGCCGGGAACTGCGTAGTACACGCGCGGGGGGAAGAGGTCCGCGAACATCGCCAGCCGTGCGTGGTCGACCGGTTCGCCGTCGTCCTCGCGCACCCACACGATCGAGGTGGAATCGCCCACGCTCGGTGGGACGCCCTGCACGGGTCTGCGATCGAACGACACGACCATGCGCGGACCTTGCGTAGCGCGCGCGAAGGACTCGGGCGGAGGGGCCTTCGGCATCTCCATCCAGCCGAAGCGCGCCGTCTCCGAGCGCTCCGCGAACGTCACGACGGAATGCGCGCACAGCGTCTCGTCATCTCCCTGCGAGACCTCCGCCTGCCAGAAGGCGAGCGTGCGCCCGGCCCGCAGGCATCGCGTGGCGATCGTCACCGGGCCGGTCGCGGCGGGCGCGAGGAACGTGTTCGTCATCGCGATCGGCGTGCCCTGGCGCGAGGGCTCGCGCATCAGCGTGGAGAGCATCAGGCCGATGACGTAGCCGCCGAACAGGCTTCCGTTGTCATTCCTGAACCGTTCCGGCCCGGGAGCAGACCATCTTCCCTCGCCGGTCGGGCGTATGTCGAAGAGCGCGCTCGTCACTGGAACGACGCCTTCATTCTGGCCGCAGCACGACGATGCCCGCCACGAGCAGCGCGAGGCCGACGCATTTCTTGACGGTGATCGGCTCCGCGAAGAACAGCGCCGCCGCGAGCACGGACACGATCAACATGCCCGTGTCCACGACCGGGATCGCGATCGACGCCTCGATCTGGCGGCTCACGGCGAGGGCGTTGAACGCGAGCAGACCGATGCCCATCATCGCACCCGCGATCACGAGTCGAATCGCCGCCGCGGGAGCCGGCCACGCGAAGCTGCCGGTCCACCACGTGGCGGCCAGGATCGTCGTCCAGCTCACCGTCGAGAGGAAGAGCGCACCGAGCGGCCCGCCCAGGTTCGCGCCGCGCGACACCAACGGGTAGCCGCCCCAGAACAGCGAGACGATCAGGATCCACGCGTACTCGGGCTTCATGCGCGAGGAGCCAGCGCTTCCAGCACCGTCCAGTCCGGTCCGGCCCCCATGCCGCCGGAGCCGACGGGATGGATGCAGACCTGCGTGGCGCCGGCCTCGAAATGGCGGTCGAGATGCTTGCGGATCGCCGCGGCGTCGCCCCAGGCGACCGTCGCGTCGATCAGCCGATCTGAGCCGCCCGACGCGAAGTCCGCGTCCTCGAACCCGAGGAACTCGCGCCACGCGCGCTGATAGTTCGGCAGCGAGATGTTCACGGCACCGGCAGCGCGCGCGAGCGCGCGCGCCCGCGTCGGATCGGTCTCGAGCACCACCTTGACCTCCGGGCACAGCCAGCGATCCGGTCCGAGAATCTCTCGCGCGCGCCGCGTGTGCTCGGGCGGCATGAAGTAGGGGTGCGCGCCCAGCGCGCGGTCGCGTGCGAGTGCGAGCATCTTCGGGCCCAGCGCGGCGAGCACGCGCGGTCCGGCGGGCTGTGCCGAGCCCGCTGGCGCTCCGGGAAAGCGCGATGCCGGCGTCCATCTGGTCGAGGTACTCGCGCATCGCGCGCAGCGGCGGCGCGTAGTCCTGGCCGAACAGCGGCTGAATGAACGGAGCGTGCGAGACGCCGAGTCCGAGCAGGAAGCGGTCGCCCGACTGCTCGCCGAGCGCGCGCTGCGCCGCGGCCATCAGGAGCGGCGCGCGCTCGTAGATCGGCGCGATCCCGGTCGCGATCACGAGCCGCTGGGTTGCGGCGAGCTGGAGCGACGCCGTCACCATCACGTCGCGCCGCAGCGCCATCGGCTGCCACAGCGCCGAATAACCGAGCGCCTCGATCCGCTGCGCTGCCTCCACCGCCTGCGCGAGCGAGCCGCCCTCGAGCGAGCACCATACTGCGAATCTTCCGAGTTCCACGCTTTCCTCCGCCTGTGAGGTCGAGACGGTATCTTCCGGCCATGGGGGACGCACCGACGCCGATTCGCATCGGCGAGGGGAGGATCAGCGCCGCGATCGCAGTGCTGCTCGGCGCGTGCTCGCTGCTCGCCGTGCTGTGCTTCCACTTTCCCGAGTACCTGACCACCCCGGAGCTGCGCGCGGGATACGACGTCGCGCTGCTGCGCAACCTGCTGCGCGCGGGGATGCTGCTCGGCGGTGGTGTTCGGGCGCCGATCGCGGTGCTGCTCGGCCGCTCGAAGCTCGGCTTCCTCGGCATCGCGCTCACGCTCGCGGCGCAGTGGCTCGGCGGCGCGAACGTCGAGGTCGACGCGTTCGAGCAGCCGCGGATCTCGTTCGGGCTCGACTGGCTCGTGCTCGCGCTGCTCGCGAATACGATGCTCTTCGTGTTGATCGAGCGGCTCTGGCCGCTGCACCGCGATCAGCACACATTCCGGTCCGAGTGGAAGCTCGACCTCACCTACTACGTGTTCAACCACGTGATGGTGAGCGTGATCCTGCTCGTGACCACGCTGTTCTCCGAGCGCCTGTTCGGCTGGGCCGTGAACGACACCGTGCAGGCGGCCGTGCAGTCGCAGCCGGTGTGGCTCCAGGCGATCGAGGTGCTGTTCGTCGCGGACCTCACGCAGTACTGGGGCCACCGCATGATGCACGAGCACCCGCGCCTGTGGAACTTCCACGCCGTGCATCACTGCCCCGCCGAGATGGACTGGCTCTCGGGCTCGCGGATCCACTTCCTCGAGGTGCTGTTCACGCGCTCGACCGTGATCACGCCGATCTACCTGCTCGGCTTCGATCCGACCGCGATCAACTTCTACGTGATCTGGGTCGGCATCCAGGGCGTGCTGATCCACGCCAACACGAGCCTGTCGTTCGGCCCGCTGCGCCACCTGTTCGCGACGCCGCACTTCCACCACTGGCACCACGCGGCCGATGCCGAGGCGATCGACAAGAACTACGCCGCGAACCTGCCCGTGCTCGACATGCTGTTCGGCACGTACGTCGACAATCACGGTCGCTGGCCGCAGCGCTACGGCGTCGTCGGCAAGCCGCTGCCGCGCGGATTTCTCGCGCAGCACCTGTACCCGTTCATCGCGCCGCCCAAGAAGGCGGCCGGCCGCTGAAGCTGACGGTCGCGAGCTTCCAGGTCCACGCGCGACCGCAGCTTAGCGGCCCGCTCAGTCGATCCACGCGGCGCAGCGGTCGAGGATCGGCAGCACCACGTCGCGTGCCGAGGGCGGCAGACCGAACACCGCGCGCGTGAAGCCCGCGTCGCGGTAGCGCTTCACCTCTTCCTCCTTGCCGGCGACTCCGAACGCCGAGACCTCGAGCGACGCGGGATCGCGGCCGGCGTCCGCTGCCATCTTCCGGAACTCGGCGACGTGCGCCGCGACGTCGTCGGCGCGGCCCGCGATCGGGATCCAGCCGTTGCCGTATCGCACCGCGCGCCGTGCTCCGCCCGGGAATGCACCGCCGACGTGGATCGGCGGGTGCGGCTTCTGGACGGGCTTGGGCCACATGAAGATCGGATCGAAGTCGACGTACTTGCCGTGGTACTCGGCCTCGTCGTGCGTCCAGATCGCGACCATCGCCTCGACGCGTTCGCGCAGCAGCGCAAAGCGGCCCTCGAACGCGGTGCCGTGGTTGTTCATCTCCTCTTCGTTCCAGCCCCCGCCGACGCCGAACAGGAAGCGCCCGTTCGAGATCCGGTCGATCGATGCGACCTGCTTCGCGGTGTGGATCGGATCGCGCTGCACGACTAGGCAGATCCCTGTCGCGAGCTTGATCTTCGACGTGACGGCGGCGGCTGCGGACAGCGCCACGAACGGGTCGAGCGTGTCGTAGTACATCTTCGGCAGCTCGGCGCCGCCCGGCCACGGCGATTTGCGCGACGTGGGAATGTGCGAGTGCTCGGCGACCCAGAGCGACTCGAAGCCGCGCTGCTCGGCTTCGAGCGCGAGCTCGGGGAGCGGGATCGAGTAATCGGTCGGAAAGATCGTGAGTCCGAGGTGCATGCGGTCCTCTCGTGCGAGCGCCTTGCGATTGTACGTCTCGGTGGCGGGCGTGGGGGAGCGACTTGTAGAGTGGGCGATCCGAGGAGGAGCCCCCCTGGCCCCGCGCGACCCCGTGATCGTCGGCATCGGTCTATCCGACTACCCGAAGGCGCCGCATCTCTCGGCGGTGCAGCACCACGCGCAGGCGCTGCAGCGCGCGCTCGCCGATTCGGGCCTCGAGAAGTCGGCGATCGATGGCTACTGCACCGCGGGCGGAATGGCCGCGGGCGACGACCCCGTGACGATGGCCGAGTACCTCGGGATCCGGCACCGCTACATCGACGGCACGATGACGGGCGGATCGTCGTTCGAATTCCACGTGCAGCACGCGGCCGAGGCGATCCGCAACGGGCTCTGCGACACCGTGCTGATCAGCTACGGCTCCGACTATCTCTCGCGCATGGGCCGATCGCTCGGCACGGGCGGCATGTTCCGCGGGCGCACCGTGGCGGGGCCGATGCAGTTCGAGGCGCCCTACGGCAACTCGCTCGTGGGCAGCTATGCGCTCGTGGCGCGCCGCCACATGCACGAGTTCGGCACCACGTCGGAACAGCTCGCGGAGATCGCCGTAGGCGTCCGGGAATACGCGGGCCTGAACCCAGACGCGCTCTACCGCGATCCGATCACCGTCGACGACGTGCTCGCGTCGCGCCTGGTCGCCGATCCGCTGCACAAGCTCGACTGCTGCGTGATCTCGGACGGCGGTGGCGCAGTCCTCATGACGACGGCCGAGCGCGCGCGCGATCTGCGCCAGCCCGGGGTCGCGGTGCTCGGCGCGGCGGGCGGCATGACGCATTGGAACATCAGCCAGATGGGCGACTACACGACCTCCGCGGCTGCCGTGTGTGCGCCCGAGGCGTTCGCACGCGCGGGGCTGCGACCGAGCGACGTCGACACGGTCCAGTTCTACGACAGCTTCACGATCACGGTGCTCGTGCTGCTCGAGGACGCGGGGTTCTGCAAGAAGGGCGAAGGCGGTGCGTTCGTCGCCGAGGGACACCTGCGGCGCGGCGGTCGCATGCCGCTCAACACCGACGGAGGCGGACTCTCGAGCTGCCATCCCGGCATGCGCGGGATCTTCCTGCTGATCGAATCCGTGCGGCAGCTGCGCGGCCAGGCCGGGGCGGCGCAGGTGCCCGATTGCGAGGTGGCGCTCGCGATCGGCTCCGGCGGCTGGCTCTCGTGCATCGGCGCCGTATTGCTCGGTAGAACGGGGAATGCGTGATGGAGGTCGTGCGCGGGAAGGAGCTGGACCAAGCCGCTGCCCGAGCGCGACCCGGTATTCGCGCCGTTCTGGGAGGCCGCCGCGGACGGCCGGTTGCTCTACCAGGAGTGCCCCGTGTGCGGCCACCGCCAGTTCTATCCGCGACCGCTGTGCACCGCATGCGGCGCCGATCCGGCATGGGCCGAGGCGTCGGGCCGCGGAATCGTCCATACCTACACGATCGTGCGTCAGTACGGCGCACCGCCGTTCAAGGACGAGCTGCCCTACGTCGTCGCGGTGATCGAGCTCGACGAAGGCGTGAAGATGATCGGCAACGTGACCGACTGCGCGGTCGACGCGGTGCGCGTCGGGATGGCGGTCGAGGCATACGCAGTGGAAGCGGCGGAGCGCATCGGCGTTCCCTACTGGCGACCGCGCGCGGACACCTAGCAGGAGGCTACTCATGGACACAGTCGAACAGCTGCGCGAGATCGAGGCGATCAAACGCCTCAAGTACCGCTACATGCGCGGAATCGACGAGAAGAACTGGGAGCAGATCGAGGCGTGCTTCGTGCCCGACGCGACCTGCGCCTACAGCGGCGGCAAGTATGCGTTCTCGGGGCGCGACGCGATCATGAAGTTCCTCACCGAGTCGATGGCGCGGCCGACGTTCCTGTCGAGCCATCGCGTGAGCCAGCCCGAGATCGATCTCACGAGCGACACGACCGCCACGGGCATCTGGGCGCTCGAGGACTATGTGATCGACGAGCAGTACGGGCTCACGATCCACGGCGCCGCGTTCTACCGCGACAAGTACGTGAAGGTCGGCGGCGAGTGGAAGATCCAGCACACCGGCTACTCGCGCACGTTCGAGCAGATGCAGCCGCGCAAGGACCAGGGCTGGAACATCACGCAGCGGGGCTTCTAGCTCATACGCCACGCGCACGGAGCGCATCGACGCGTATGGACGCACGGGACCTCCAGAAGCCCTCGGTGCCGGTGGCCTACGCGCTGCTGACGATCGAGCTCGCCGGCGAGCGGGGTGTGAGCAGCGAGCGACTGCTGCGCGGGCTCGACATCCCGCGCGGGCTGCTCGATCCGCCCGATGCCCGGCTGTCGATGGATCAGTACAGCCGCCTGATCGATCGCTCGATCCGGCTCACGAGCGAGCCCGGCCTCGGTTACGAGTTCGGACTGCGCAGCACCCTCACGGCTCACGGCTTCATGGGCCTGGGCCTGATGAGCCAGGCGACGCTGCGGGATGCGGTCGAGTTTGCGATCCGCTTCGTCCGGCTGCGCACTCCGATCTACACGATCCGCCTCGTCGACGAAGACGGCTGGGCTGCAATCGACGTGCAGGAGGCCGTTCCGTTCGGGCGCCTGCGCGCCTACGCGTTCGACATGCTGCTCGTGGGCTCGGCGCGCATCGGGGCGGCTCTCCTGGGACCTGTGCAGCTCGACCTCGAAGTCTGGTTCGACTATCCCGAGCCCGACTACTACGCGCGCTATCGCGATCGACTGCCACCGGTCCGTTTCGGGATGGGGATGAACTGCCTGCGCTTCCCCGCCCGCCATCTCGATCTGCCGCTCGAGATGGCCAATCCGATTACCGCCAAGCTCGTGACCGACTCCTGTGCTCGCGAGCTCGAGCTGCTCGGTGGAGAGGACTTCCTGGCGCGCGCTCGCAACGCGCTCGCGGCCGGGGGCGGCGACTATCCGGATGTACGCGCGCTCGCCGAACGTCTCTTCGTGTCGGAGCGGACGCTCAAGCGCAAGCTCCGGGCCGCTGGCTTCAGCTATCGCGAGTTGCTGGACGAGGCGCGCCAGCGCGACAGCATCCACCTGCTGCGCGAGACGAGTCTCAGCGTGGAGATCGTCTCGCACCGGGTCGGCTACGCCGATTCCGCGAACTTCACGCGGGCCTTCCGCAGGTGGACCGGCGTTTCGCCGGGTGCCTACCGCGCGAACCTCAGAGGGTCTTAAGATACTCGATGAGCGCGCGCCGCTCGGCGTCGGATAGCACCTTCGTGAACTCGTGTCCGCGGTTGCTCTTGCTGTAGGCGCTGGTGTTGTAGATCGCGCGATCGTTTACCGCGTTGGGGCCCGGCGGCGACAGGTAGTCGAGCAGGGCCGTGATCGTTGACGGGAGCACACCTGCCGCGGCGCAGGTCAGCAGTGAAGCCAGGTCGGTGCGCGCAAAGCAATCGAGCCGCTCGATCTTCCAGCCGAGCTTCTGATAGTCGTACGCCCGCTCGAGCACGGTGTCGAAGCCGCGGTCGCCGAGCTGCGGCGTCGCCTCGCTCTGGGGCACCTGCTGCCGACGCCAGACCGGGGCTCGATTCGCGGGATCGAGGACGTCCCACACGGTCGGGAGGCTGCCGTTGTGGAGGTAGGGGGCCGAGGCCCAGACGCCGTGGAGCGGCTGCGCGACATAGCCGCCCTTGGTGCCCAGCATGCACGCTCCGGCGGATCGGGGGAAGAAGTCGTCGATCGCCTCCTCGAAGAAGATCTTCTGCTCGGGCAGCCGATAGCCCGGTCGAGCGTCCGGGTAGGAGAACCAGGAGTTCGCGACGCCATAGGAGATCAGCTGCCGACCGATCTCGCCGTAGAGGACCTCGCCCAGCGCCGCGAGGTTCACCGAGAACAGGTTCGACTGCTCCGGATCGGTCCCGATGATCTCGAGCGGAACGGTGTAGCCGCTCATCCCGGCGAGGCGTGAGTCGGGCAGGAATCCCGGCCGGTGGGAGTAGCGGGGCGAGTAGGCGCCGTGACAGCCCGCGCAGGAGCCGTTCGTCGGCGGCCTCGGGATGTCGGCGTTGCGCGCGTCCTTCCACAAATCCTTCTGGTGGAACACCACGGCACCCTGCTCGGCGAGGGCCTGGTCGATCGGCGGCCCGACGAACTTCGGCGCCTCGAGTGAGTTCAGCCAGATGTCGAGATCCTGGAAGTCGCCCTCGCGCTGCTTGCTCCAGTGTCCGTCGTTCGGATTCGTCGAGGCCGGGAAGAAGTTGTTGCGCGAGCTGCCCGAGCTGCCGAAGCCGACCCACAGGTAACGCGACTTGTTATGCGTCCACCACCAGGTCGGCATGTCCTGGTCGCCGCCGGTCAGCGGGATCGTCGGCACGAGCTTCCCGAGCATCCCGGGCTCGAGCGCCCAGCTGCGCCAGTCGAGCGTGTCGAGATCGCGCCCGAGCAGCACGTTCACGATCTCCTGATCGGCCGCGTTCGTGCCCCGCGTGCGATTCGCCAGGTGGGGCGGATTATTGAGCACGGCGTTGAAGGAGTCCTCGCCGTACTTGCCGTTGGCCTGCTCGGCGTCGTGGAGGGCGAGCCCGGTGTCCGTATTGCTGCCGTTCAGGCCCATGAAGAGGCCGTTCGCGGCTCCGCCATAGATCTCGGAGTACCCCTCGCGCTCGGCGTTGGCGCCTACCACTTCACCGCGGCCGATCTGGCCGATGTGGCAGGCGAAGCAGGTGGTGCCGATGTTCCCCGTCCAGCGGCCCTGCTTCGTCCTTCACCTGCACGAGCGCGATCGGAAGCTGCCCGCTGCCGCCGTCGGTTGCGTTCGGGTCCTCGCCCGGGAACGGGAACGGGTTTCGATAGGGCGACTTCGGCCATCCGTACCGCTGCTGCACGACCTGCGCGAGCAGCTCGTTCGCTTCGTCGGGGTCGCTCGGGATCTGGTAGCCGAGATATTCCGCGATGCGCACCAGCGAATCGCTCGTGAGGACCTCGCCCGTGATGGCGTGGCGCAGCACGTATTCGCGCCCCCGATCGACCGCCTGACGCCACTCGCCGCAGGTCTGCGGCCGCGGCTTCGCCGTGTAGACCGTCTCGCCGAGGATCTCGTTCTGCTGCGCCTGCGTCGCGAACAGCGTGTCGGTCTCGCAGATCTCGAAGGGATCGTTGAAGTGGACTGCGTAGTTCGGGTTGTTCAGGTTCGCGCCGGCGATCAGCTCGCGCGGATCCATCGGCAGGGGGGTGGCGTCGGGTTGGTCCTCGCAGAAGACCGCGGCGTAATTGCGGCCGCCGTTCGCCTCGAGATCGCCGAGCAGGGGCCACGTCTGCGCTGTTGCACCCGAGGGGACAGAGAGCAGCGCGGTGGCGAGGATCGCGCGCGAACGGGTGTTGTGTCGCATGGCGCGACTCTGCTCGCTCCCGCGCCTCATGGGAAGGGTGAGAACGCGCCAATATCCCTGTCAATTCGGGCCACGCGGAACGCCGCGACGGGGTGGCGAACGCTGGCCGCGACGAGGGAGCCTTTGCGCATGAGCAGCGTGCGGTTCGACGAGCGGGAGCTGCTCGCCCAGGCGTGCACCGAGACCGGGCTCTCCGACTTCGGCTCGGGTCATCTCGAGGGCCTGCGCGTGCTGCTCGAGACCTATGAGCACAATCCGTTCCACGAGCACGGCCGCGTGCGCAACCGTCGCCAGATCGTGCGCCTGCTCGTGACGCGGCTGCGCGTGCTCGATGCGTTGAAGCGCCATCCCGAAATCCGCGCGCGGCCGATCCGCGCGCCGTGGTTCCTCACCGGCTTGCCGCGCTCGGGCACCTCCGCACTGTTCAACCTGCTCGCGGCCGACTCGTCGGCGCGCGCGCTGCTGAACTGGGAGGCGCGCATCCCGGAGCCGCTCGAGGGGCTCGCTCCCGGAGCGCCCGATCCGCGCCGCGCCGCGCTCGCGGCCTCCTACGAGCGCGGACGCGCGGAGAACCCCGAGTTCGCGGCGATGCACTACACCTCGGTCGACACGCCCGAGGAGTGCGTGCTGCTGCAGGGCTCCTCGTTCCACGGCGTGCAGACCGGCGTGGAGGTGATGGTCGAGCCCTATGCGGGCTGGTACCGCGCGCAGCCGCTGGAGGGTCTCTACGCCTACTACGCCGACCTGTTGCGGCTGCTCGACTGGCAGCGGCCCGGAGAGCGATGGCTGCTGAAGTCTCCCGCTCATCTGTGGGGGATCCGTGAGCTGTTCGCGACGTTTCCCGACGCGCGAGTGGTCTGGACGCATCGCGATCCGGTCGTGAGCATCGCGTCGCTCTGTTCGCTCACGCACCTGCTCATGCGCGCATGGATGGAGGTGGACGCGCGAGCCCTCGGCGCGCGCGTACTCGACTTCTACGCCGCTTCGCTCGAGCGCGGCATCGCCGCGCGCGATGCGTGCGATCCGGCGCGCTTCGCCGACGTGGGCCACGACGAGATCGAGGCCGATCCCGTCGCGGTGGCGGAGCGGATCTACCGGTGCTTCGGCCGCCGCTTCGACGGCGCGGTGCGCGCGGCGATCGAGGGCCATGCGCGCACCCACCCGAAGGGCCAGCACGGCGAGCACGCGTACCGGCTCGCGGACTACGGTCTCACTGCGGAGGCGGTTCACCGCCGCTTCGAGACCTACTCCGCGCGGTTCGGCGAATGGACCGAGAGCCGGGGAGGTGCGCGATGAGCGACGATGCGGTGGCGAAGGTGGTGGACGCGCGCGCGTGGCAGGAATTCTGCGAGCTGCTCCAGAAAGCGGCCGACGTGATCCGGCGCGAAGACCTCGGCACCACGCCGTTCGATCGCGCCGAGGGGTTGCGCTACCTGACGCGCCTGCTCCAGGCCGGACTGTCTTCGTTCGTCGAGGCCACCGGGCCGGCACATCCAGTGTTCCGTCCGCTGCCCGACGCCGTGAAGATGGGCCTCGACAATCCCGACAACTACTACGTGAGCGCTTCGATCGACGCGCGCCGCGACTATCGGATCCGCGGGCGGCGCGGGACGATCCACTACCTGAGCTTCGCGGCGCAGAACCAGAACTTCGCCGCGCGCGACCGCATCACGGGCGGCGCGGGCCATCTCAACGCGAGCGAGATCGCGTTCGCACCCGACGGCGGCTTCGAGATCGTCGCGAGCCAGCACGAGCAGCCGGGCGCAAGTTTCGCGCAGCGAGCCGAAGGCGAGCGAAGACCATCGAACTGGCTCCGGCTCGCGTCCGACACCAAGCAGATCCTCGTGCGCCAGACGTTCCTCGAGCGCGCGCGCGAACGGCCGGTCGAGATCGCGATCGAGGCGCTCGGCGATCCCGCGCCGCCGCCCGTGCTCGACCCGGCGCGCGTGCCGGGACAGCTGCTCGGCGCGGCGATGTACGCGATCGGCTGCGCGCAGTGGTTCGCCGACTGGGTGATCGCCTTCCGCGACAAGGCGCCCGTGAATGCGTTCCACCTGCCCGGGCCCGACGCTCACCGCATGCTCGGCGGCGACCCGAACGTGCGTCTGTGGCTCGGCGCGTGGCGGCTCGCTCCGGGCGAGGCGCTCGTGATCGAGGCAACGCCGCCCAAGTGCCACTACTGGAACTTCCAGCTCGGCAACATCTGGGCGGAGTCGCTCGACCACCGCTTTCAGCGCGTCCACATCAATGGCAGCCAGGCGGTCTACCGCGAGGACGGCTCGTTCCAGCTCGTCGTCGCGCACGAGGACCCCGGGCTGCCGAACTGGATCTCCACGGCGGCGCACGAGCACGGGACGATGGGCCTGCGCTGGGTGCTCGCCGAATCGCATCCCGAGCCGCGCGCGCGCGTCGTGGAGCTCGCGGAGCTTCGCGCGCGTTAGTCGGATCCCGCGTTCACTCCCGGTTCATCAACCGGAGAAGCTCTTGCAGCAGCTCCGTCTGGCGCGCGACCCCCTCCGCCGAGAACGGATCGATGCCGAGCAGCTCGCGGTGCAGCGGCGCCATCGTCGCATAGCCCAGGATCAGGCTGTGGAACGCGCAGATCACCCAGGGCAGGAGCGCCGGGTTCTTCTGCACGATCGCGTTCTTCTCACGGAGCTTCTACGCGCGTCACTCCGCGGAGGTGTCCCTGCGCACCGCAGCGAGCTGCGCGATCAGTTTCGTCGCCTGGACCTCCTGGTCGGGATCGAGCGCGACCACCCGAGCCAAGTCGTCTTGCGCGCGCTCGAGTCTCGGTCCGGGGTCATCGCCCGACTCCGCCAGAGCGAGCTCGAGCCGCGCGCACCAGAGCCACACGCTTGCCGGCGCCCCCCGCACCGCGGTCGCCTCGCGGTAGGCCGCCAGCGCCGGTGCGAAGTCCTGCCGTCGGAAATAAAGCCGTCCTAGCGCACTCGTGGCCGCAACAGTCGGACGCAGCTCGATGCTGCGCCGGTAGTGGGCGATGGCGTCGTCGACGACAAGGTCGTGCTCGCTGGTGCGGCCGGCGGAGAACTCGGACAGCCACGTCGGCTCGCGCCCGACCCAGCGCAGCCGCCGCGCCGCGAGGTCGATCCGCTCGGCGCTCGGAGACTCGCGGATCACGGCCATCTCGTGGATGGCCACGAGCGGAACGACCAGCGCGAGCATCGCTGTGCCCCAGACGAGCCGCCCGAGGCCGGATCGCCGCTGGCGCTCCATTGCAGCGGGTGCGTCGCTCGGCGTGGCGGCGCGGCGCAGCAGCACCCGGGCGATCGATTGATCGCGCAGCTTCCAGATCGCGCCGTCCAGGATGAAGTGGTGGATGTTGACCACCGAGAAGGTCAGCAGGGCGAGGCCGCCATCCCACGAGAACCCACCGAGCAGTCCTGGCGCAAACAACAGTCCTGGCAGAACCGTGACGCCAATGCCCGCGATCAGGGATTTGAGCAGGAACGGACCGGCGTGCGCGTGCGCCGCCGAGCGCTTCGCGTAATAGGCGGTGATCCACAAATATTGCGCCGAGTGCGCCGTGGAGACCCACACCGCCGCGAACGGGAGCAGCTGGTCCGCGTTTTTCAGCGCCAGAACGGGGATGACGTACCAGAGCGCCTGCGTCGCTACCAGCATCCACGCCGGCAGCCGATCCGCGAAGGAGCCCGTGCGGCGCAGTCGCCACGCGGCTCCCGCCAGACAGATGACGTAGGCGACCGCGGTGATCAAGACCAGCGCCAGCAGCACGGAGCGGGGAATGTCGAGCGCTAGCAGTCTCGGCGCATCAGCTGTATCGAGCGTCGGCGGCGCCACGCTGTACTGGCCCGCGCGTGCGTGGATCGCGAGCATCGCGAGCACCGACGACAGCGTGAAGGAGATCGACAGCAGCCGTTTCGCCGCGGCGTCCACCTCGACGCCGCGCCGGCGCAGGAACATCAGCGCGATGCCGTAGTTCTGGCCGGCAAAATGATACGGGCTCCATGTGAGGTAGAACGTGATCAGGATCGAGGCCACCCACCAGCTATGGGAGCCGACGGCGAGCGCGAGGACCAGGGCGAGCGTCGCATGGAGCGTGAACCAGCGGTACTTCGCGCGATCGGTGCGGTCGGCGTAGACGCGCAGAACGGTCGCGCCGTAGTGCGGGGCGTTGATCAGCAAGCCCAGCGCGATGACCGCGCCGAGCGGCCAGGCTCGAACGTCGTTCGCGAGTCCATAGATCAGGAGCACGGGAACGAGCGTGATGTATCCGAGACCGCAGCCGACCCACAGGTCCGGCCCGCGCCCAAACAACCAGCGATCAGAGCCAGCAGCACCAGGATTCGCGCTGACAGAGGAAGCAGGTTGCATGGCGCTTCTATTCTATAGGATCGCGGCCCCCGGGCTGATCCGGCGCTTCACTCCCGGTTCAGCAGCCGGATGAGCTCTTGCAACATCTCCGTCTGGCGCGCGACCCCCTCCGCCGAAAACGGATCGATGCCGAGCAGCTCGCGGTGCAGCGGCGCCATCGTCGCATAGCCCAGGATCAGGCTGTGGAACGCACAGATCACCCAGGGAAGGAGCGCCGGGTTCTTCTGCACGATCGCGTTCTTCTCGGGAGCGAGCAGCAGCGCGCGCTCGAAGAACGGGCGATACCAGCGCCGCTGGAGCAGCTCGAGCGGCTCGCCGCCGCCGAGCGTCGCGTATTGCAGGATCCGCGCGAGGTGGGGATTGCGCGCGTGGAACGCGATGTCGCGCGTGAGCGCCAGGGCGCTGTGGCCGACGTCGGGAGCGCTCGCCGCGTCGTCGAGCAATGTGAGAAACGGGCAGAGC
Source organism: uncultured delta proteobacterium (assembly GCA_963832165.1). GTDB lineage: Bacteria > Myxococcota_A > UBA9160 > UBA9160 > SMWR01 > JAHEJV01. Next base: position 298,770 of record CAWHTE010000002.1, read on the forward strand.
AGGCGCTCGAGCACCGCGGCGTAGAGCTCGCGCTTGCCCGAGAAGTGGTTGTAGATCGCCTGCGGCCGGATCCCGACCCGGTCGGCCACGTCGCCGAGCGACGCGGCGTCGTAGCCGCGCTCCGCAAACACCTCTTCGGCCGCGTCGAGGATCCGCTCGGCCGTGTGCTTGGGCATGCGTTGCGAGGATACGGGAGCACCCTCTAGATTACTAGTTGACAACCATTCACTGAATCCCGTATCTATTGGCCCCTTAACATCTTTCTGGAGCACCACCCCGTGCCGACCCGCACGATCGGACCGACCACGCCGCTCGCCGCGAGCGAGATCACAGGCTGGGACGCCGAGGCCGACGTCGTGGTGGTCGGGCTCGGGGCCGCGGGTGCGTGCGCGGCGATCGAGGCCGCACGCGCGGGCGCGCGCGTGCGCGTGCTCGAGCGCGCGGGGGGCGGCGGCGGAACCACCGCGGCTTCGGACGGGATGATGTACTTCGGCGGCGGCACCGCGCTGCAGCGCGCCTGTGGCTTCGAAGACTCCGTCGACGAGATGATCAAGTACCTGATGGCGTCGTGCGGGCCCGAGCCCGACGAGGCGCGCATCCGCGTGTACTGCGAAAGCGCCGCGTCCCACTACGACTGGCTCGTCGAGATCGGCGTGCCGTTCAAGGCCGAGTTCTATCCGGGGCGGATGCTCGCGCCGGGCGAGGAAGGGCTCACCTACTCGGGCAACGAGCTGGTGCACCCGTTTCGCGACCAGGCCGTTCCCGCGCCGCGCGCGCACATGCCGCAGAAGGAGGGCCAGGCCGGCGCGTTCCTGATGCAGAAGCTGATCGCCGAGGTGGAGCGCTCCGGCGCAGCGATCAGCACGAGCGTGCTATGCGAGCGCCTGATCGTCGACGAACAGGGCCGCGTCGTGGGCGTCCACGCCACCGAGGCCGGCTCGACGCGCAACTACCGCGCGCTGCGCGGCGTGGTGCTCTGCGCGGGCGGCTTCGTGAACAACCGCGAGATGATCCGCCAATACGCGCCCACGTTGCGCAAGGCGCGCTTCCGCGCGAGCACCGAGGGCGACGACGGACGCGGCATCCGCATGGGCATGGGTGCGGGTGGCGCGGCGATCCGCATGGGCATGGGCTCGGTGACGCTGCCGTTCTACCCGCCCAAGAAGCTGATGCGCGGCATCTTCGTGAACCAGTACGGCCAGCGCTTCATGCCCGAAGACGTCTATCAGGGCCGCGCGGGCGAGATCGCGCTCTTGCAACAGGATGGTCGCGTGTGGCTCGTGCTCGACGACGAGAGCTTCGAGCGCCCCGTGTTCGCGGGCGGCGAGGTGCACGCTGCGGAGACGATCGAGGAGCTCGAACGCGAGCTCGGCTTCGCCGCGGGAAGCCTGCAGGCGACGGTCGCGCTCTACAACGCAGGTGCCGAGCGCGGCGAGGACCCGCTGTTCCACAAGGCGGCCGAGCACATAGCACCGCTGCGCACTCCGCCGTTCGGGGCGATCGATCTCTCGTGGGACAAAGCGATCTACGCCGTCTTCACGCTCGGCGGGCTCGCGACCGACACCGATGCGCGTGTGCTCGACGCCGACGGCGCGCCCGTACCCGGGCTCTGGGCAGCCGGCCGCACAGCCGCCTCGATCTCGTCGCCGGGCTACAGCAGCGGGACTTCGATCGGCGAGGCCCAGATCTTCGGGCGGATTGCCGGAGCAAGCGCCGCAGGCGCGCGCAGCGAGGCGAAGCCGAGCGAAGTTCGGAAAGGTGGAGTGAACTAAATGGCAGTCCATTACAACCCGTTCATGGACGACGTCCTCTATGGCGATCCGTATCCCGTCTATGCCCGCATGCGTCGGGAGGATCCCGTCTACTACGTCGAGGAGTACGACACCTGGTTCCTGTCGCGCTTCGCCGACATCTGGCGCGCGGGTCCCGACTTCGAGCACTTCACTGCGACCGAGGGCACCACGCCGCCCCACCTGCTCACCAAGGACACGCCGCTCAACCTCTCGTTCGCGAGCATGGACCCGCCCCAGCACTCGCGGTACCGCGCGCAGATCGCGGGGCTGTTCAAGCCCGGCGCGGTGGCGAAGCTCGAGCCGAAGATGCGCGAGGTGGTGAAGGGCCTCGTCGACGGCTTCATCGAGCGCGGCGAGTGCGACCTCGTGCAGGACCTCGCGGCCCAGGTGTCGGTGCGCGGTGCGCTCTCGATGGTCGGCCTGCCGCTCGAGCTCGCGGAGCGCGGGTCGGGCTGGGTCAACGGGATCTTCGCGCGCCGCGACGGCCACCGCGGCGCCACCGAGAAGAGCATGGAAGGCGCCAAGGACATGTTCTTCACGATCCTCGATCATGTGAAGGAGGCGCGGAAGAACCCCGAGAAGGCGACCGGCGTGCTGCGCGTGGTGATGGACACCGACGTCGACGGCGACAAGATGGACGACTTCCGGCTCGCGTCGCTGTGCTGTGTCGTGCTGATCGGCGGCACCGACACGTTGCCCAAGGCGCTCGCCGCGACGTTGTACCGTCTGTGGCAGAACCCCGATCAGCGCCGCGAGCTCGCGCGCGACCTGTCGCTCGTGCCCGACGCGTTCCTCGAGGGCCTGCGTCTCGACACGCCGACTCAACACCTGGGCCGCACCGTGACCAAGGAGGTCGAGTTCGGCGACAAGCTCCTCTCGCCCGGGCAGAAGTGCATGTTCATGTGGGCGTCGGCGAACCGCGACGAGACCGAGTTCGACGCGCCCGACGAGTACCGGATGAAGCGCCGCCCGCAGCGCATGCTCGCGTTCGGACACGGCGTGCACGCGTGTCTGGGCAAGCACGTCGCTCTCCTGGAGGCGCGCATCGCGCTGGAAGAGGTGATGCGCCGGCTGCCCGAGTACGAGATCGACGAGGCGAAGGCAGTGCGCAACCGCACCGAGTTCGTGCGCGGCTGGCTCTCGTTGCCCGCGAAGTTCACGCCGGCCTAGAGTACTGGGATCGCCGCGGAGGACCCCCGATGGAAAAGATCGCGTGCGTGTTGTGGAAGCCGGCCGGAGAGCCGGACGACGTGTTCGGCAAGAGTCTGCGCGCCGCGGCTCCCGATCTCGCGCGGCGGGGCGCCATGAACGTGCGCGTGAATGTCGTCGATGAACACGTCGCGGCGGGCAGCGCAGTGCGCGTCGGTCGGATGGATCCGCCCAAGGCCGCGTTCGTGACGTTCTGGCTCCACGAAGCAGATGACGTGCAGGGCACGCTGCTGGATCTGCTCTGCGCGCATGCCTCGCGCGTTGCGGCCTATCTCGTGGTCGAATCGACGCCGCTCCGCAACGCGACGCAGCTCGCGAAGCCCGGCGAGCGCACGCCCGGGTTCAACGCGGTCACGGGCATCGTGCCGAAGGACGGCCTCTCGTACGACGAGTTCATCCACCGCTGGCACACCGAGCACCGCGTGGTCGCGCTCGAGACGCAGAGCACCTTTGCCTACGTGCGGAACGAGATCGTGCGCGCGCTGACTCCCGACGCGCCGAGCTGGGCGGCGATCGTGGAGGAGAGCTTTCCGATCGAGGCGCTCACCGATCAAGCGGTCTGGTACGACGCCGTCGGCTCGCCCGAGCGGCTCGAGCAGAACCGCCGCCGCATGGTGGAGAGCTGCCTCGCGTTTCTCGCACTCGACCGCGTCGATTCGCACCCGATGAGCGAGTACGTATTCTGAGCCCATCACCTTGGCGGAGGGCAGGGGTTTCGTGTACCCACTCCACCCGGGTCCCCTCGCGCGGCGGTCCAGTTTCCCTTGCGACACAGCCAGCTCTGGCTCCTGAGCTTCGCGTTCGCACTCGCGGGCCTCGGCTTGTTCTACTACAAGGCCGCAGTGCTCGGCCTGCCGCTCCAGCCGCGCGAGCGGACTTCGGTGTGGACCGTCGAGGCGCGGGTTCGCTTCAAGGCAGAAGGCGGGCCCGCGCGCATATCGCTGCGCGTGCCCGATGCGCCGCCGGGCTACCAGGTGATCGACGAGAGCTTCATCTCGTCGGGCTATGGCCTCACGAGCGAGGGTGGCGAGGGAAGGCGCTCCGCGCTGTGGGCCAAGCGGCGAGCCTCCGGGCCGCAGACGCTCTACTACCGCGCCGTGCTCAGCGCTGGGGGCGTGTCGGAGCTCCCGGACGCGCCCCTCTTCCCCGACCCGCCCAAGGACGACGAGCGCTTCGAGAGCGCGGCGGAGGCGCTGCGCGAGGTGGTGCGGCGGCAATCGGCCGACATTCCCACGTTCGCCTCGCTGCTCGTTAGGCGTCTCGCCGATCCCCACCCCGACGAAAACGTGCGCGCGATTCTGGCCGGCGCGAAGAGCCGTGAGCAGCTCGCGATCCACATCCTCGCGGGTGCGCGCATTCCCGCACGCGAGATCCGCGGCATCCGGTTGCGCGACCGCGCGCGAGAGATCCCGCTCGTGTCGTGGCTCGCGGTCCACGACGAGAACGAATGGGTGTTCCTGAATCCGAATACGGGCGCGATCGGTTTGCCCGCGGACTTCTTCGTGTGGTCGTGGGGCGAAGGGAAGCTCGTCGAAGCCGAGGGGGGCAGCAAAGCGCGCGTCGACTTCTCCGTGCTGCGCAACCGCTACGGCTCGATCGAGGTGGCGCGTGCGCGCGCAGCGGCGTTCGGCAGTCCGCTGCCGTGGGTTTCGTTCCTCGACCTCCCGGTCACCACCCAGGCCGTCTATCAGGTGCTGGTGCTGATCCCGATCGGCGCACTGCTCGTCGTGGTGCTGCGCAATGTCGTCGGTGTCGCGACGTTCGGCACCTTCATGCCGATCCTCGTGGCGCTGGCGTTCCGCGAGACCCAGCTCTTGTGGGGCATCGTGCTGTTCAGCTTCATCGTCGCGACGGGCCTGATCGTTCGGCGGTTGCTCGAGCGGATGAAGCTGCTGCTCGTGCCGCGCATCGCCGTGATGCTCACGGTGGTCGTGTTCATCCTGGCCATCTCGAGCCTCGCGGCGTATGGCTCCGGCCTCGAGCGGGCGCTCTCGGTTGCGCTGTTCCCGATCGTGATCATGACGATGATGATCGAGCGCATGTCGGTGGTCTGGGAGGAGAGCGGGGCTCGAACCGCGCTGCAGCAGGCGCTGGGAAGCCTCGCCGTCGCGACGGCCGCGTATCTGATCTTCCGCGTGGAGCTCGTGCAGCACCTCGCGTTCGTATTCCCCGAGCTCCTGCTCCCGGTGCTCGCGGTGATGTTGCTGCTCGGGCGCTACACGGGCTACCGGCTGTCGGAGTTCTACCGCTTCCGCTCGTTCATGGGATCGGAGCCCGCGTGAAGTGGCGCGGCATGCACGCGAAGGGTGTCCTCGGTATGAACGCGAGGAATGGCCACTACATCAGTCGGCTGAACCCGCGCAGCAACTACCCGCTCGTGGACGACAAGCTGCGCACCAAGCGACTCGCCGAGACCGCGGGGATCGCGGTGCCGCCGCTCTACGGGGTGATCCGCGAGAACCACGAGCTGCGGGGACTGCGCTCGCGGCTCGCGGGTTATGCGGACTTCGTGGTGAAGCCCGCGCACGGCAGCGGCGGAAACGGGATCCTCGTGGTCGGCGAACGGTCCGGGGAGCGCCTGGTCAAATCGAGCGGCCAGGAGATCACGTTCGAAGACCTCGAGTTTCACATCACGAACATCCTCTCCGGGATGTACAGCCTCGGCGGGCACCAGGACGCCGCGATGATCGAATACCGCGTCGCATTCGATCCGCTGTTCGAAGACATCGCCTATCGCGGAGTGCCCGACATCCGCACGCTCGTGTTCCGCGGGGTTCCCGTGATGGCGATGGTTCGCCTGCCGACCCGGGCGTCGGACGGCCGCGCGAATCTGCACCAGGGCGCGGTCGGAGCGGGAATCGACGTCGCGAGCGGAAGGACGACCAGCGCCGTGTATCGAAACCGGGTCGTCACCACCCACCCCGACACCGAGCACGCGCTCGCGGGTCTGCAGATTCCGAACTGGACCCGGCTGCTCGATCTGGCGGCGCGCTGTCACGACCTCACGTCCCTGGGCTATCTGGGCGTCGACGTGGTGCTCGATGCGCACTACGGTCCGCTGATGCTCGAGCTCAACGCGCGCCCGGGGATCAGCATCCAGATCGCCAATCGAGCCGGCCTACGGCATCGCCTAGCGGCAGCCGAACGCTGGTTGGATTCCCAGTCCGAGTTCCCGAAGGTCGAAGAGCGGGTCGCGTTCGCTCGGGATCACTTAGCGACTGCTTGATTGCAGCCGCCCACCAGGAGGAATGCCATGCATCGGAGCCGAATCACCGCCATCGCCGGGCTCGTCGCCGCGCTCTCGTTCGCGGGCGCCGGTTGCAGCGAGGAGGGACCCGCAGAGCAGGCGGGCAAAGCGATCGACGACGCCGCGGAGGCGGTCCAGGAAGGTATGGAGGATCTGAGGGACGGCCCGCTCGAGGAGGCGGGTGAGGAAGTGGACGAGGCGGTCGACGAGGCGAAGGACGAGGCGCGCGACGCTCTGGAGTGAGCTGATGGGAGCGGGCCGCCCGCGCAGAGCGGGCGGCCCTCCCGCTCTGCCTCGTCCGCTCCGCTGCTCATGAACGCGGCGCGTCCAGGAACAGCGGTGAAGACCACGCGCGCTCGGAGACGGGCGCCAGGCAATCGTCACTATGAGGTGTCGGCCAGCCGCCGAAACACGGCTCCACGCCGATCGCGTTGCCCTCGGTGTCGAAGCGCGTCCGCAGGTTCGCTCCGTTGATCGCGGGCGTGGGCGCCTGGAGCGCGCGCGCGTAGTACACGAGATCGCTCGACCCGAAGTCGGGGTCCTCGAAGCGGATCACGCAGCCCGCGGGATCGGGGGGACAAGGCACGCGCAGCCACGGGTCCTCGATCCGCGCGTCGAGGTCCGTCGGATCGGCGCCGGGCCGGATCCGCACGATCTCGATCGCCTCGATCCGCTCGCGCTGATCCGTCGGGTAATAACACTCCCCGAGACACAGCCGATCGAGGCGCTCCGGCGACAGCGCATCGCGCGCGTGCTCGGGGCAGCCGGGCTGCTGAACGAAGCTGCCGACCGCACGCACCTCGAAGCGCGGCGTCTCCCGCTGCACCACGGCCGAGCCCATCGGCGAGAGCCCATCCGGGCCGTTGAGAAGGTCGAACCAGAGCAGGATGCGCGGCCCGCTGGTCGCATACACCTCGCGCCGCATCAGCGCGTCCCAGATGCTGCGGCGGTCGCGACCCGCCGAGTGCACGGCGACGAGACCGCCCGGATAGAGGAAGCTCGCACCGCGCTCCACGTCGAGCAGTCCGCGGAAGCCGGCCTCGCTGCGTGGAGCCGCCACGGCGCGGGCCGGATCCGGAGCGCTGCCGCCGCCCACCGCGCGCATCCAGCGCTCCGCGCGCTCGGACGCAAAGCCGCGCGCGTCGGTCATCCCCTTGCGCCCCACCTGCTTGTAGCCACTGCCCGCGCGCGCGCTATGCGTGTCGCTCGACCCGATCAGACCGAATCGGAAGCGCAGCGGATTCCCGTCAGCGTCGCGTTCACTCTCGCTCTGGAGCGCGAGCGCCGCCTGGGCGGTCTCGTACGGGCGCGGCGAGAGCGCCGACTTGAACTCGCCGCGCACCTGGTCGCAATCGAGCCACTCCGCCACCTTGGCGTCCGGCAGCACCCATTGCGGGTCGCGGCCCGCTTCGACCGCGAGATCGCGCGCCTGTTCCACGAGCTCGCGACACTGATCGGAGTCGGGATCCGCGCAGCGCGCCTTAACGATCTCGCCGGCCTGCCAGCAGCACGGAAGGAAGTCTTTGGTGGGCGGGGTGCACTCGCCGCGCTGCGCCGCATCGTCGGCGCTTGCGGCGGTGGCGTCGAAGCGCTCGGCCGCTCCGTGACCGGAATAGACCTCGAGGAGGCGCTGGCGGTCGGGATCGTGCCGCGCGCGCGTGAGCTGCAGCGCGATCGTCGCACCCGGCGGCGCGTGGATGCCCCAAGTGAGCCCGTGCGGGATCACGAGCGATTCGAGGCGCCACTGCGCGAGCTTCTCGAACAGCACGGCGGGCTCGGGGGCGCCCTCCATGCAGTCGCGCGGCAGGTCGTGCACGTCGACACCCGGCTCGCAGTGCGGACCCGCGGCGATCTGCCGGATCCACCACAGGAAGTCGGCGTATGGTCTGGCGCCGACCGTGAGCGCGGCCTCGACGCCGCGCGCGAGCCACAGGAAACGCGCGCGCTCCATCACGTTGTCGGGGAGCGCCGAGATCGGGCGCGCCGGCAGCTCGTCGTCGGCGAGGCCCGGGAAGATCACATTCTTGTGTCCGAAATGGCGTTCGGGGGTGATGCCGCTCTGCGTCCATTCCCAGCCCACATAGGCCACGAGATCCGGATTGGCCGGGTCGCCCGCGCGCGCGTTGCACTCGCGCACACTCTCGATCGAATTTTGCCAGCGAGACGCGGTCAATCCCTCGGCGTGATCGTTCAGGGAGAAGAAATCGAGCTCGGAGCAGTAGCGCGCGAAGTCGCACGCATCGGCGGGCGGATGCGTGCCCTCGCCGCCGAAGATCGAGAGGCCGTAGAGGAACGCGTCGATCGAATAGGTGGTGTGGACGTGGAGGTCGCCGAACAGGATCTCCTTGTCGGACTCCGCGGCCACGGTGCCCAGTGCGGCGAGCGCGCTCCGCGCCTCGCGCTGAGCCGACGCCTGCGCCGCGGCGACCGGCTCGGGCCGCCGCTCTCCCGCGATCTCGCCGACCGGCTGATCCGAGCCCTCGCAGCCGACCCATGCGAGCAGCAGCACGGCACTCGCCCGACTCCGTCTCGACACGTTCACCTCCGCACTCGAGTACCGGGATATAATGGGCCTCCTTTCCCATGGCGAGTCTTCGCTGGAGGAACCATGCGCATCGGGACCATGTTGAGCGTTTCGGATGGCTCGCTCGCCGGCGCCGTGGCCCAGGCGCGACACGCCGAGCAGAGCGGCTTCTCGACCTTCTGGCTGCCGAACATCTTCGGCCTCGACGCGATCACGGCCGCCGCGCTGATCGGCCGCGACGTCGGACGGATCGAGCTGGGGACGGCCGTGGTGCCCACCTATCCGCGCCATCCGGTCGCGCTCGCGCAGCAGGTGCTCACCGCCTCCGCCGCGACCGACGGGCGCTTCGCGCTCGGCATCGGACTGTCCCACAAGATCGTGATCGAAGACATGTTCGGTCTCGACTACTCGAAGCCCGCGCGACACATGCGTGAGTATCTCGAGGTGCTCGCGCCGCTCTTGCGCGGCGAGCCGGTCGAGCATCGCGGCGACGAATTTCGCGTGAAGGCCTCGCTCGCCGTGCCCGGGGCAGGCCCGGTTCCGCTGCTGGTGGCCGCGCTCGGGCCCGTGATGCTCGGCCTGGCCGGGCGACTCGCCGACGGCACGATCACGTGGATGACCGGCCCGCGCACGCTCGCGGACCACGTTGCTCCCGCGATCGGCAAGGCCGCGCGCGCGGCGGGACGCCCTGAGCCGCGCATCGTCGCGGGGCTGCCGATCGCGTTGTGCCGCGATCCGGCGGCCGCGCGCGAGGTGATGGCGAAGGTGTTCGAGATCTACGGCATGCTGCCGTCGTACCGGGCGATGCTCGACCGCGAGGGAGCCGCCAGCCCCGCGGATGTCGGCCTCGTCGGAGACGAGGCCGCGCTGCGCGCTCAGATCGGGCGCCTGCGCGACGCGGGTGTGACGGATTTCGATGCGGTCGTGACGCCCGTGGAAGAGGGCAGCGAGGCCCGCACGTTCGAGTTTCTCGCGAGCCTGCGCTAGGCGAGGCGGGTGCCGTCCTCCGCGATGGACTTCCTGCGCGTCACCTATCGACTCGAGGGGGATCCCGCCGAGGCCGAGGCGCGCGCGGAGGCGATCGCGTTCGAGCAGACGGTCGAAGTGCCGCGCGCGGTCGCGATGCGCGAGCCATTCATCGCCCGGGAGATCGTCGGACGGGTCGAGTCGATCGAGCCGGCGCCCGACGGCAGTCGGCTCGCCACGATCGCCTACCCCGTCGCGACGACCGCGTTCGATCCGGCCCAGCTGCTCGGGGTCCTGTTCGGAAACACTTCGCTCCGCGCCGACGTGCAGTGCGCCGACTTCGACCCTCCGGCGTCGCTGTGCGACGCGCTGCGCGGCCCGCGAATGGGGATCGGCGGCCTGCGCGAGCTCACGGGCGTGCGCGCGCGGGCGCTGACCTGCACGGCCGTGAAGCCGATGGGCCGCTCGCCCGCGGAGCTCGCGGATCTGCTGCGCGCGTTCGCGCGCGCGGGGATCGACGTGATCAAGGACGACCAGGGCCTCGCCGACCACGAGTTCTGCCGCTTCGAGCCGCGCGTGGAGGCCTGTCTCGCCGCGGCCGAAGAGGTGGCCGCCGAGACCGGTCACCGCGCACTCTACGTTCCGAACCTGATCGGCACGCCCGAGCGCGTGTTCGCGGAGCTCGAGTTTGCACAGAAGCGCGGCGCGCGCGCGGTAATGGTGTCGCCGATGTTGCTGGGTCTGCCGACCTTCTGGGAATTGTGTCAGCGCCGCGCGTCCGTGGCGGTGCTCGCGCACCCCTCGCACGCGGGCGCGTTGCGCTACGCGCCGGAGCTCCTGTTCGGGAAGCTCTTGCGGCTCTACGGCGCCGACGCGGTCATCTTCGTCGGCTATGCGGGCCGCTTCGGGATCCCGCGTGCGACCTGCACCGCGATCGCCGCACACCTGCGCAATGCGTGGCACGGACTCGAGCCAAGCCTGCCGGTGCCGGGCGGCGGGATCGAGCTTTCCGACGTGCCCGAGGTAGTCCGCTTCTACGGACGCGATGCGATGCTGCTCGTAGGCGGCAGCCTCCAGCTCGAGCCGGGGCAGCTGCTCGAGCGCAGCCGCGCGTTCGCCGACGCGGTGCGCGAGGCGTCGTCAGCTCTCCGATGAGTACCGCGACAGCCACAAGAGTCGTTCCGCTCCGGCCGCAGCGGACGGCTCTGATCGCGCTCTGCTTTGCGGCCGTGTTCATCTGTTACATCGACCGCGTGAACATCTCGCTCGCGATCGTCGCGATGACGCGCGAGTTCGGTTGGAGCAAGACGACGAGCGGATTCGTGATGTCGTCGTTCTTCATCGGATATCTGCTCACGCAGGTGCCCGGCGGCGCGCTCGCGGGGCGGTTCGGCGGCAAGCACGTGCTCGCGGGCGGCGTGATCCTGTGGTCGCTGTTCACGGCGCTGACGCCGCCCGCGGCCTACCTCGGCTTCGGTGCGCTCGTCGCCGCGCGCATCCTCATGGGAATGGGCGAGGGCGTCACGTTCCCGTCCATCTATGCGCTGTTCGCGCGCTGGGTGCCCGCGCGGCGTCGCTCGCGTGCTGTCGCACTCGTGTTCAGCGCGATCCCGCTCGGCATCGTGTGCGCGCAGCTCGCGACGCCCGTGCTCGTGACGAGCTTCGGCTGGCCGTGGGCGTTCTACGGGTTCGCAGCGCTCGGGCTCGTCTGGTGGGCGGCGTGGCAGCCGCTCACGGCCTCGAGCCCCGCCGCACATCCGCGCGTGGGCGAGGCGGAGCTCGCAGAGCTCGCGGAAGATTCCGCACCGGTGGCTCCCGGAACCGGGCCGCCGGCGCGCGCGTTGCTCGGCAGCGCCGCGGTGTGGGCGATCGTGGTCGGGCACTTCTGCAACAACTGGGCCGGCTACGTGATGCTGTCGTGGGGGCCGTTCTACCTGCTCGAGCGCTTCGGCGTCGACTTTCACGCAATCGGTCTCTACGTGATGGTGCCCTCGCTCGTGTCGTTCCTGTGCCTGAACGGCGCCGGCGCGATCGGCGACGCGCTGATCGCGCGCGGTCTGCGCGTGGTCACCGTGCGCAAGCTCATGCAGACGATCGGCGCCGGCGGCACGTCTGCGGCGCTGCTGGTGCTGACGCAGGTGCAGACCGCGGAGGGCGCCGTCGTCTTGATGTGCATCAGCAGCCTGTTCGGCGCCGCCGTTGCCGCGGGCTTCGCGTGCAATCACCTCGACATCGCGCCGCGGCACGCGGGCGCGCTCATGGGGCTCTCGAACACCGCTGGGACGATTCCCGGGGTGATCGGCGTGACGGTCAGCGGCTGGCTCGTCGACGTCACGGGATCGTGGTCGATCGTGTTCGTCGTCGCCGCCGCGATCAAGCTGCTGGGGCTCGCCTTCTTCCTGGTGTTCGCGAAGGGCGAGAAGCAGTTCGACTAGCGCTCGATCTCGATCAGCACCACGGGCCGCGGCGTCACCCACTGCTTCAGCCACGCAACCACGGGACCCCGCAGCGCGCCGCGCGCGAGTGACTGCGCGAAGCCGACGGGTGCCAGGGGTACGAAGGGCATCTCGCTGGCGAGCGCGTGCTTGCGCTCGACGTCGTCCACGATCTCGGCGCGGCCGGCCACCTTCTCGCCGCGCGACGTGAGCTCGACGTCGGGGCACGCCTCGAGGTTGCGGATCCACGCCGAGCGGCGCGCGTAGGTGGAGACCACGAGCACGCGGTTGCCGTCGCGCGCACACGGCAGCAACACCTCGCGCGGCAGGCCCGTCTTGCGCCCGCGCGTCGTCAGCAGCACCCAGTGGGGTGACCGCTCGACGTCGCTGCGGAACATCGAGACGATCGCTTCCTGAGGCGGGCGGATCGCGCGCGCGATGAAGTGCAGGTGTGCGGCCCAGGGCTCTTCGGCTTGCATTTGATCTCCTCCCATCGCTACTCGGCGGCGCGGTCCACCATGCTCATCACGTCGTTCGACGCGCTCCCCGGCGCGGCCACTTCCTGCACCGGGTCGTCCGTGTCGTCGTACTCGAGGCGCAGCGCGCGGCTCATCGTCGCGTGCATGTCGTAGGTGCAGGTGATGTACGTGAGCTCGAGGATCTCGACGTCGCTGAGCTCGGCCTTGAGCGCGTCGAAGACGCCGTCGGGCACGCGACCGCTCTCCAGGACGAGGCAATCGGTGTAGGCGAGAACGGCGCGCTCGACGGGCGAAAAGCAGGTAGCGACCGACCACGACTTGATCGCCTCGACCTGCTCTTCACTCAAGCCGACCGAGCGTGCAGCCTTGCAATGCTGCGAGAAGACGAACTTGCTGCCGCGCGCGTACCCGGCGCGCAGCTGTCCGAGCTCGCGAAGCCTGGGCGAGAGCTTCCGCCGGCTGCTCCGGTAGAACGCGAAGCCCTGCACGGCGTGGTCGAAGCAGTCGGGGACGTTCGCGAACACGGTCCACCAGTTGCCGGGTGTCCCCGTCGCGGTGCCGGGCGACGCGACCGGGTCGCGGTCGCCGAAGATCAGCTCGTAGAGCTTCTTGCCGTTCGGGTGCACCTCGTGGAGCGGGATCTGTCGGAGGCGGGGCACGGGTTCTCCTTCAGCGGTGGAGGGGAGCGTCGGCTTCGAGCAGCGCGCGCCCGGACTGCTCGGCGGCGAGATCGACGTCGAAGATCGTGTGTGCGCTGATCATCTGCACGTCGCGCAGGATGCGCTGCAGCTCGTGGTCGAGGAAGTGCACGCTGGCACCGCTGCCATCGACGACGTCGCGCACCACGCTGCGGGCGTCGCGGACGACGTGCGCGAGCGTGAGGCGGAGCTGGAGCTGATCGAGCGGAGATAGCTCGCGGCCGCCGCGCGCGTGATCCGTCACGTCGCGAGCGACCGAGCGCAGCACGATCTCGGCCGCGCGTGCCTTCGCAAGCGCGTTGGCCAGGCGCATCTGGCCCGCCGCTCGCTGGCTCTGCAGCTTGTTCGTGCCGAACGGCACGCGCTCGCGGAGCAGGCGGCCGAACAGCTCGACGGATCGACGCGCCGCGCCCAGCGCGGGAATCGCCGCAGTGAGGGCGAGCATCGGCAGGACGGGGATGCGCACGAGGTAGGGCGCGTCGCGGCCCGCGCGCAGTGCCGGCGGCTCGCGCAGCGAGACGTGCGACTCCGGGACGAGCACGGCACGGGCGATGATGTCGTGGCTCCCGGTCGCGACCATGCCGTCGACGTGCCAGGTGTCCTTCACCTCGATGGCGCCGGGACGCACCAGGAACATGCGCGGCGGCGCGTCCGGCTCCGTCGTCACGCGCGCGGAGAGCAACACCCAGTCCGCGTGCACGATCCCGGTGCCGAACTTCCAGTTCCCGCTGAGCTCGTAGCCGTCGCCCTTCGGCGTCGCGGTGCCTTCCTTCGGATTCACGAGGCCGGGCGCGAGAACGTATGGCTGCCGCGAGAACACCTCCTCCTGCAGTGCGGGGGAGAATGTCTGGAGCAGCCAGTTGTGCTCCATGTAGAAGGTGGTGATCCAGCCCGTGGACGGACAGGCCTCGCTCACGGCGAGACCGACGTCGACGAACAGGTCGAGGTCGATCTCGTAGCCGCCGAAGCGCCGCGGCACGAAGGAGCGGAACACGCCCGTGGCCTCGAGCGCCTCGATCACGTCGTCGTCGGGCTTGCGCTGCTGCTCGGCGTCGAAGGCGCGCTCGGCGATGAGCGGCACGATCGCGCGGACGCGGTCGAGCAGACCCTCGATGGGAAGTGTGGCTTCGGGGCTCTGGTGAAGCACGTTCGCGGCGTCATACAACGTGTGGGACCTGTCGGTCAACTGATTCCTAGAGCAACCCGAGCTGGCGCGGCTCGCCGAGCGCGTCCTCGCTGTGGAGCCCGAGCGGTTCGAGGATCGCCTCGGCGATCGGGCGCAGCACGCGCTCGACGTAGTGCGCGCGATCGATGCCGGGCGGCAAGGTTTGGCCGTGGAACACGGGCTCGGGACCGCTCGCGGTGATCACGTAGCGCACGAGCGGCCCCGCGCGCGCGCCCGCCTTGCGCGCAGCCTGGACGTGCGGCGGCGTTGCGCTCGTGTAGCGGTCGAGCGATCCCTTTCGCACCCGCTTGGCGTACACGAGTTCGCTGTCGAGCTCTCCGCGGCGCACGGCCTCCACGACCTCGCGGAAGAACGGCAGCAGCGGGGCATCCGTGAACGCGCGCTCGAGCATGCCGCGCTGCAGTCGCCGCGCGGCGGCGGGCCAGTCGCGGCGCACCGACTCGAGCCCCACCACGTCGAGCTGTCCGTCGCGCCACCCCGCATAGCGCTTCTTGCTGCCCGAGCGGCCGCTGCGCACGCGAGGCATGAAGAAGCGCTCGTAGATGCCCTCGAGCTCGAGCTCCAGATGGGACTCGACGCGGTAGGCACTGCGCACGTGCCCGGCGATCTCTTCCTGCACGTGATCGCGCAGCCGCTGTGCCTGCGCGCCTGGATCGCCACCTCGCGCGTCGAGCCGCACGAACACCGAGTCCGTGTCGCCGTAGATCACGGGCACGCCCGCGGCCTCGAATGCGTCGCGCGTGCGGTGCAGGATCTCCTGGCCGAACCCGGTGATTGCGTTCGCGATCGCCGGGTCGAAGAACCGGCACGAGGCGGCGCCGAGCACGCCGAACAGCGCGTTCATCATGATCTTGATCGCCTGATCGGCGTGGCGATCGCCGCGCGCCTTCGCAGCCGCGCGGCTCGCCATGAAGCGCTCGATCACGCCGGGCAGGATCGCGCCCTCGCGCGCGAAGCGCGCGCCGCCGGGCGCCTCGATCGCGTCTTTGCCTGCGAGTGCGTGCGCGAGGGGATCGAGCTGGAACGTGCGGATCAGGCTCGGATACAGGCTCTTGAAGTCGAACACCGCGACGTCCGGGAACATGCCCGGAACCGAGTCGAGCACGGCGCCGCCCTGAACGAGCGCCGCCTTGCGCTCCGGATCCACGCTCGGCGCGGCGAAGCCGCGCTTGCGCAGCTCCGGCAGATAGAGCCGATCGAACGAGGCGATGCTCGCGCCCACGCGGTCGAGCGGCATGCCCGAGAGCAGGCTGCGCTCCACGGCGAGCGAGACCAGGTCTTCGTGCGCGAGGATGTCGAGCACGAGACGCGCGTCCTCGCGGTTGTAGGCGACGAGCGCCGCGGGGTCCTCGCGGTACATGCGCTCGATCTCGGCCGCGGGATCGGCGACCTCCGCGATCTTCTTGCCGCGGCCGACCAGCTCCTTCCCGACGGCGCCGAGCCGATAGTCGTCGAGGCGCAGCGCATCGCGCACGAGCGCGAGTCCATCGATCACCACGCGTCCCGGCACGAGAGCGCGCGCCTCGCGCGTGAATCCGAGCTCCTGCTGGAACAGGATGTCGCCCGCGACGCGGCCGAGCGCGAGCGGCTTGCGGAGCGCCTCGCAGCGCTGCGCCCACACGCGCAGATCGAAGTCGACGACGTTCCAGCCCGTGATCACGTCGGGATCGATCTCGCGGATCCGCTGCGCAGCGGCCGCGACCAGCGCGCGCTCGTCGCGGTGCGCGATCGCGCCGGCCACCTCGCCGCGACCCGAGAGGTGCACCTCGTCTACGCCGTCACCGACGAGCGCGATGGACCAGATCTCGCGCGCATGGGGCTCGGTCTCGAGGTCGATCGACAGGACGCGCAGGGTCGGGTGCACGTCGGCGGGCGCGAGGTCGGGGTTGGCGAAGCGGATCAGCCCGCCGCACTGTGCGCCCGGTCCTTCGATCGCTATTCCCGCGCGCAGTCCCGCGTCGATCAGGTAGCGGTAGGGGAAGCGCACGTCCGCCTCGAACGTGGGCCGACCCGCGCGTGCCACCTGATCGCGCAGGGCCGGTACCGCACCGGGCACGGGCACCTCCACGCGCGCGAGCGCGTTGCCGGCCCAGTCGCGCAGCTCGCTCGCGTGCAGCGTTGCGCGCTCGTCGCCGCGCAGCAGATCGGCATCCGCGGCGCGGATGAAGAAGTATGGGCGGAAGCGGTCGTCCTCGATCTGGAACGGGCGTCCGTCATCGAGCCGCCCGTAGAGCTGCACCACCGGAACCCCCTCGCGCACGCGATAGGTCGGCTGGAGCAGGAATCCGGTGGGCAAGCGCGCAGTCTCCCGGGAAGCAGGAGTGGAACGTGGCGATTTGGTGACGGTTTCGGGACTCTTCTCGGAACTCGTGCACGCCCGGGTTCTCCGGGGGGTGCCGACCACGATAGCCTCTGCCGCCAATGGGACAGCACATCCTCGTCGTCGATGACGAGCCGGATCTCCTCGAGCTCGTCCGCGTCAACCTCTCGCAGGCCGGCTTCGAAGTGGAGACGGCCGAGACGGGCCGCCAGGCACTCGAGCGCGTGCGGCGTTCGGCGCCGGATCTCCTGATCCTGGACCTGATGCTGCCCGACCTTTCCGGCACCGAGGTGTGTCGCCATCTGCGGGCCGATTCCAGCCTCGGCGAGATCCCGATCATCATGCTCACCGCGCGCGCCGACGAGGTCGATCGCGTGGTGGGCCTCGAGATCGGTGCGGACGACTACGTGACCAAGCCGTTCAGCCCGCGCGAGCTCACGCTGCGCGTGCGCGCCGTGTTGCGCCGCCGTCAGCCCGCGGGCGCGGGCGGTGTGCAGGTGCTCGAGCGCGCGGAGCTGCGACTCGACCCGGAGCGGCACCGCTGCTTCGTGGAGCAGACGGAGATCGAGCTCACCGCGAAGGAATTCGCGCTGCTGCACGGTCTGATGATGCGGCCGGGCCGCGTGATGACGCGCGAGCAGCTGCTCGACGACGTCTGGGGCACCGACATCGCCGTGACCACGCGCACGATCGACACCCACCTCAAGCGCCTGCGCGAGAAGCTCGGAGCGGCGAGCCACCTGATCGAAACCGTGCGCGGCGTGGGATATCGCTTCTCGGAGTAGCGACCCGCCGCGCGGTCGCGCAAGCTGTCCGCGCATTCGCCATTTCCGGGGTGCCCGATGCTAGGGAGCCCGCTCGCTCGAACTGCCGCGTTCGCCGCGTTGCTCACGTTGCTGCTCGTGGGCTGGGAGCAGTGTGCGTCGCGCGACGCCCGCGAGCGCGCGATCGCGGAGACCGACCCCGCGCTCGAGGAGACTGCGCGTGCGGTCGCGGAGGCGCTCGAAGGGCGCGCGATCGCCGCGATCCCGCCTGCAGAGCTCGCGGACCTCGCTGCCCGCGCGGCGCGTTTCGCGGGTGTGCGCGTCACGTTGATCGACGCGGACGGATTCCTGCGCGCCGATTCGGAGGTCGTGGACGCGAACCTCCCCGTGATCGAGAATCACGCGCACCGCGAAGAGGTGATGGCGGCTACGGCGGGCGGCGTGGGAAGGGCGACGCGCTTCAGCCACACGGTCGGGCGTATGCTCCGCTATGTCGCGGTGCCGGCGCCGGGTGGCGGCGTCGTGCGCGTCTCGGACGACCTCGCCGACGCCGAGCGCGAAGTCGCGCTCGCACGCAGCCACGCGCTCGGTCTGATCGCGATCGCAGCCGTGGCAGCGCTCGCGATGCTGTTCGCCTTCACGAGTGTCTTCCATCGCCGACCCCTCGCCGAGCTCCGCCGCATGGCCACTCGCGTGGCCGACGGCCAGCTCGACGCGCGCGCGCCGCGCACGGGCGATCCCGATCTCGCGCGGATTGCGCGCTCGATCGAGCGCGTCGCGGGCCAGCTGCGCTCGCGGCTGCGCGAGGTGACGGAAGACGAGGCGCAGCTCGGTGCGGTGCTCGAGGCGATGGTCGAAGGCGTGCTCGTGGTGGACGCGCGCGGAGTGATCCTGCTCGCGAACTCGCGCCTGCGCGAGCTGTTCGACATCCACGGCGAGATCACCGGTCGGCCACTGCTCGAAGGGGTGCGCAACGCCGATCTCGACGCGATTCTCGCCGAGTCGGCGAAGACCGACGAGACGGTGGCGCGCAGCATCGCGCTCCCCGGGCCGAACCACCGCACGCTCGAAGTGCTCGCGGCGCGCTTCCCGAGCGAGGGCGAGCGCACGGGCACGGTCACCGTCTTCCACGACACCACCGAGCTGATGCGCCTCGAGGAGGTGCGCCGCGACTTCGTCGCGAACGCGTCGCACGAGCTGCGCACGCCGCTCGCGGCGATCCGCGGCTTCGCGGAGACGCTGCTCGAGAGCGCCTCGCTCTCACCGGAAGACCAGAAGGCCTATCTCGAGGTGATCCACCGCCACGCGCAGCGGCTGTCGAGTCTGGTCGAGGACCTGCTCGAGCTGTCGACGATCGAGAGCCGCACGCTGCGGCTCGAGATCGCGCCGATCGACGTCGCGGGCATGGTGGAGAACCTGATCGCCGACCACCGACTCCGTTTCGAGGAGCGCCGGATCATCGCGACGCTGCGCAGCGACGCGCGCCCGTCCGCGCTCGCCGACGCGCGCGCGCTCGATCAAGTGCTCGGGAACCTGCTCGACAATGCCGTGAAGTACACCGAGCCCGGTGGGTCGATCGAGGTGGCCGTCGAGACTCGCCTGGGACGCGTGCGTGTTTCCGTGGCGGATTCCGGAATCGGGATCCCGGCCGAGGACACCGCGCGCATCTTCGAACGCTTCTACCGCGTCGACCGCGCCCGCTCGCGCGCGCTCGGCGGCACCGGGCTCGGCCTCTCGATCGTGAAACACCTCGTGCAGGCGATGGGCGGCGAGATCTCGGTGAAGAGCCAGCTAGGCCGCGGCTCGACGTTCACGTTCGTGCTGCCGAGTGCGGGTGCTACCGAGGGCGAGGTCGTCGCCTAGAGATCCATCGCCCGGCCCGATTTGGCACCCCCCCGGAGGCCCGCGTATGGTTTCGGGCGTCCATGGCGACGCAGCACTTCGACGTTCTCATCGTCGGCGCCGGCCTCTCGGGCATCGGCACCGCCGTTCACCTCCAGCGCAGCTGCCCGGGGAAGAGCTACGTCATACTCGAAGGTCGGCCGTCGATCGGCGGAACCTGGGACCTGTTTCGCTATCCGGGCATCCGCTCCGACAGCGACATGCACACGCTGGGGTACAGCTTCAAGCCCTGGCGCGACGCGAAGGCAATCGCCGACGGTCCCGCGATCCTGCGCTACGTGAAGGACACCGCGGCCGAGCACGGGGTCGACCGTCACATCCGCTACGGCCACCGCGCCACGCGCGCCGCGTGGTCGAGCGAGGACGGCGCCTGGAAGATCGATGCCGAGCGCACGGACACCGGCGAGATCGTTCGCTTCACCGCGAACTTCGTCCTCATGTGCGCCGGGTACTACAGCTACCAGCAGGGCTACGCGCCCGAGTTCGAGGACCAGCAGCGCTTCGGGGGCACCATCGTGCATCCGCAGCAGTGGCCGGAGGACCTCGACTACCGCGGCAAGAGAGTCGTGGTGATCGGCTCGGGCGCGACCGCGATGACGCTCGTTCCCGCGATGGCGAAGGACGCCGGTCACATCGTGATGCTGCAACGGTCGCCGACCTACGTCGTCTCACTGCCGGACGAGGACGTCATCGCGAACTTTCTGCGTCGGGTGCTCCCCGCGCGCTGGGCGTACGCGATCACGCGCTGGAAGAACGTGACGCTCCAGCAGTTCCTGTATCGCCGCACGCGCACGCATCCGGAGCAGGTGAAGCGGAAGCTGCTCGACCGGGTGCGAAAGGAGCTCGGTCCGACGTACGACGTCGAGACTCACTTCACGCCGAGCTACAACCCGTGGGACCAGCGCATGTGCCTGGTCCCGAACAGCGACCTGTTCGAGTCGATCCGTTCGGGAAAGGCCGAGGTCGTCACCGATCGCATCGAGCGCTTCACCGAGACGGGGATCGTGCTCGAATCGGGCAAGCAGCTGGACGCGGACATCATCGTGACCGCGACCGGGCTGAATCTCGTGGTGCTGGGCGAGATGCGGTTCACCGTGGATGGCGCGCCCGTCGATTTCGCGCAGACGTGGACCTACAAGGGCATGATGTACTCGGGAGTGCCCAACCTGATCACGGCCTTCGGGTACATCAACGCGTCCTGGACGCTGCGCGCGGACCTCACCGCGGAGTACGCCTGCCGGCTGCTGAACCACATGGAGGAGCGCGGCGCGCACCAGGCGACACCCCGGCTGCGCGACGCGGACCAGGGCATGCCGGCTCTCCCGTGGATCATCGGATTCTCGTCCGGCTACATGCAGCGGGTGATGCATCGCTTCCCGAAGCAGGGCGACCGGGAGCCTTGGATCAACCCGCAGAACTACGGGCGCGACAAGAAGATGATCCGCACCGCTCCCATCGACGACGGCGCGCTCGTGTTCACCAACGGAAAGCGTGCCGAGGCACCCGAGCGCGTGCTGCCCCTGAGGCTGCGTCCGGAGCCGCACGCCGGAGCCGCCGAGAACTAGCCGGCCGGCGGACTGCTGGCGGCGCGGAACGAGAGGGATCAGGCCTCGAACCCGTTCTCCGCGGCCACGCGCCCGTACCAGCGCGCCGATTCCTTCAGCGTGCGCTCGCCGGTCGCGAAGTCGACCCAGACCAGACCGAAGCGCTGCTCGTAGCCTTCGGCCCACTCGAAATTGTCGAGCAGCGACCACGCGTGATAACCGCGCACGTCGGCGCCGTCCTCGATCGCGCGCGCCACCGCCTCGAGGTAGCCGCGGTAGAAATCGATCCGGCGCCGGTCGTGGATTGCGCCGCGCGCGTCGGGACCATCGAGATACGAGCAGCCGTTCTCGGTGATCTCGATGACCGGGCGATCGTAGTCGCGCGTGATCCGGACCAGCACGTCGTAGAGCGCGTCGGGCCACACCTCCCAGCCGAAGTCGGTCTTCGGCCCCTGCTTCCCGGCGACGGGCCCGAACAGCGCGCGCGCTCCCATCCCGAGCGGATCCGAGTCCTGGTGCTCGATCATGGTGCGCGTGTAGAGGTTGATGCCGATGAAGTCGAGCGGCGCGCGCACGAGCTCGAGGTCGTCGTCGCGGATTCCCATGCGGTCGAACGGGGCGAC
Organism: uncultured delta proteobacterium; assembly: GCA_963832165.1. Lineage (GTDB taxonomy): Bacteria > Myxococcota_A > UBA9160 > UBA9160 > SMWR01 > JAHEJV01. Next base: position 320,460 of record CAWHTE010000002.1, read on the forward strand.
GGCGAACGCCTCGGGGTAGCGCCCGCGCAGGGCGGGCTCGAGAAACCAGAGATTGGCGAGACGGTGCCAGCGCTCGGCGGCGGCCTGATCCTCTTCGGTGTCACGGGCCGGTTGGCAAGCCGTCATGCTGTACGCGGAGCCGATCACGGCGTCCGCGCGCACCGCGCGCATCGCGCGGAACGCTTCGCCCTGCGCGAGATTCACGACGTGGCTCGCGCGCAGATACGCGGCGAGGTCGCGGCGACCCGGCGCGTGGATCCCCACGTAGATATCCGAACAGCGTGAAGACTCCGGGCTCGTTGAAGATCATCCAGTGCTTCACGCGGTCGCCGAGCGCGCGCACCACGATCTCGGCGTAGTCGGCGAAGCGCCCCGCGGTGTCGCGCTCGGGCCAGCCGCCGCGGTCTTCGAGCGCCTGCGGCAGATCCCAGTGGTAGAGCGTCGGGAACGGCCGGATGCCCGCGTCGAGCAGCGCGTCGACGAGGCGGCGGTAGTGATCGAGCCCCTTCTCGTTCGGCACTGCCCGACCCGTTCGGCTGGATGCGCGGCCACGCGATCGAGAAGCGGAAGCTCGTCTGGTTCATCGCGCGCATCAGCGCGATGTCTTCCTCGAAGCGGTGATAGGAATCGCACGCCACGTCGCCGGTGTCGCCGTTGCGGACCTTGCCCGGCGTGTGCGAGAAGCGGTCCCAGATCGACTCGCCCTTGCCGTCCTCCTGCCAGGCGCCTTCGATCTGATACGACGCGGTGGCGGTGCCCCAGTGAAATCCGGCCGGAAAATGCAGACGCCCCATCTCACCATTCAACCACAGGATCGCAGCGTCGGCAGCGGTGGATCAGTCCGCTTCCGGCGTTCCGCGCGCGACCGCGCGGCGCACGAGCTCTTCCTGGGCGGCGAGGCTGCGGCGCCGCGGAACGCGGTGCCACACGCCCTCGGCGTCGAGCTGCCACGCGAGCACGTCGTCGGCGAGACAGAGCTCGAGGAACTCGTCGATGCGCGCTGCGAGCGGAGCGGACTCCACCGGAACGACCACTTCGACGCGGCCCTCGAGATTTCGCGGCATCAAGTCGGCCGATCCGATGTAGTGGCGTGCTTCACCGTCGCAGCCGAAGCGGTAGACGCGCGAGTGCTCGAGGAAGGGCCCCACGATCGAGCGCACGCGGATCGTCTCGGAGAGGCCCGGGACGCCCGGGCGCAGGCAACAGACGCCGCGCACCACGAGATCGATCTCGACGCCGGCCTGCGAAGCCTCGTACAGCGCATCGATCAGCGGTCCGTCCGCGAGTCCGTTCACCTTGATCGCGATCCGCCCGCGATGCGCGCGCTCTCTCTCCCGCTCGATCTCTTCGAGCAGCCGCGTGCGCAGTGATCGCGGCGCGACGAGCAACTTGCGATAGGCCCCCTGATTGCTGCAGCCGGTGAGATAGTTGAAGAGCTCGGCGGCGTCCGCCGCGAGCGCGTCGGAACAGCTGAACAGTCCGAGGTCGTCGTAGGTGCGCGCGGTCTGCGGGTGGTAGTTGCCGGTGCCGACGTGAACGTAGCGCCGAATGCCATCGGACTCGGCGCGCACCACGAGCGTGACCTTGCAATGGGACTTGAGCCCGACCACGCCGTACACGACGTGCACGCCGGCCTCTTCGAGCACGCGCGCGAGCTTGATGTTGGCCTGCTCGTCGAAGCGCGCCGTGAGCTCGACGAGCGTCACCACCTGCTTCCCGGCCTCGGCGGCCTCGATCAGGTTGCGCACCAGCGTGTTCTCGACTCCCGAAGTGCGATAGAGCGTGTGCTTGATCGCGAGCACCGCGGGGTCTTCGGCGGCCTGTGCGAGGAACGCCTCCGTGGAGTCGCCGAACGACTCGTAGGGGTGGTGCACGAGCACGTCGCGCTCGCGGATCGCCGCGAACAGATCCACGGTCCCGTCGACTCCGGGGACGAACGCGGGCGGCGTCACGGGCGTGTGGGCGGGCAGCTTCGCCTCGGGCCGATCGAGCGCGTGGATCTCCCAGAGCGAGCCGAGGTCGATCAGCTCGCGCGTCACGTAGAGGTCGTCGCTCGTGAGCTCGAGCTCCGCGAGCAGGAGATTGCGCACGCGCTCCGACATGCGATCGGTCACTTCGAGTCGCACGGCGGCGTTCATGCGCAGGCGGCGCTTGAGCCCGAACTCCACTGCCTGCAGCAGGTCTTCGGCATCCGTCTCGTCGAGTGCGAGGTCGGCGTCGCGCGTCACGCGGAACGGATTGCACGACACGATCTCCATTCCCGGAAACAGCGTCGGGGCTTGCGCCGCGATCAGCTCCTCGACGGGCAGGAATCCGCTGCCGCCCGGCAGCGCGATCCAGCGCGCGAACAGCGGCGGCACCTTGATCCGCGCGAAGCGGTGCGCCTGGGTCTCGAGATCGCGCACCACGACCGCGAGGTTCAGCGACAGGTTCGAGATGTACGGGAAGGGATGCGAGGGATCGACCGAGAGCGGCGTCAGAACCGGGAAGATCCGCGTCTCGAACATGCGCGAGAGCTCGCGCTGCATCGCGGGCTCGAGCTCGTCCCAGCTGCAGAGATGGATCCCGAGATCGCGCAGCCGCGGGCCCAGATCCTTGTCGAGGATCTCGTCGCATCGCGCGACCTGCAGGGTCACGATCGGGCGGATCGCCGCGAGCTGTTCGGCAGGCGAACGCCCGTCGATCGAGCGCGCGCCGACCTCCGCGGCGATCTGGGTCTTGAGACCCGCGACGCGCACCTGGAAGAAGTGGTCGAGGTTGCGGCTCGCGATCGCGAGGAACTTCACGCGCTCGAGCACCGGCAGCGATTCGTCCGCCGCGAGCGCGATCACACGCGCGTTGAAATCGAGCCAGGTCAGCTCGCGATTGAAATAGAGCGGCAGATCGGGACGCGCAGCGTCGGCGTCGATCGGGGGAAGGCGCTCCATCGGGGTCGGGCCTGCGGGTGCTGGGAGGGGAGGACCCAGTCTACCACTTCCCCCGGGGAACAAGCGAGCCGTGGTCGTTACGTTTCCGTGAACGCGGTCCCGCCGCGCGGCTCGATCGCGTTCTCGGCGAGCCGATATCCAACCCCGCGAACCGTTTCCAGGTAGCTCCTCGCGGGTCCGAGCTTGCGCCGGATGCTCTTGATGTGCGCATCGATTGCGCGCTCACTGCGGGGTTCGCGACCCGCCTGGAGACGGTCGATGAGCTGACTTCGGCGCACGACGCGCCCGGCCTGCGCGATCAGTGCGGAGAGCAGCTCGCGCTCGCGCGGTGTCAGCTCGACGCGCCGTCCGTCGGCGATCACGCGCCCGGTCCGCGGGTCGAGCTGGATCGCGCTGCTCCCGGGGGTGCGCGCCGTGGGCTCCTCCGCGCGCGGAACGAAGCCGCGGAGCACCGCCGAGACGCGCGCCCCGAGCTCGGGCGGGTAGAACGGCTTCGCGAGGAAGTCGTCGACGCCGGACTCGAACGCGAGCACGCGGTCGATCTCGCTCGCGCGGCTCGTCAGCACGATGATCGGAGTGGCCGCGATCGACGGAGACTCGCGCACGGTGCGGCACAGGCCGAGCCCCGACTGGTCGGGCAGCACGAGCTCGACCAGGATCAGGTCGGGCGGGTCGTCGAGCGCCGAACGCAGCGCTTCTCGAGCGGTCGCAGCCTCGCGACACGACAGGTGTCGATTCGCGAGACACTCGCGGATCTCGGCACGGACGTCTTCGTCTTCGTCGACAACCAGGACCACTGCCACGCCGCTTCACACTCGGGGAATTCCCAGTTCCTCACACAATCAAAACGCGATGACGATGGCGTGAAGGCCTTGGGACGTTTTCGCGCACAATCGGTATAGCGGGGGCAGGAACAGTCCGATCGCGATCGGGTTGGACCGGGTGGATCGCCCCGAGCTCGCCGATCGGGCGCGTTTCGGGCCGGCTTCGGCGCGCGCGCAGCCTCCGCTGCCGGGCCCGCTGCCGTACGCCCCTCAGAGGACCGCCCGGAGCAGACGGCCCGCGAAGCCCCGATTCGCCGAGAGCACCTGCGCCTTGCGGTACTGCAATACGAGGCCGCGGGTCTCGCTGCGCCAGTCGCATTTTTCTGCGCGCGCCCGCGCGCGACGCGCAAGGCGCGCGGAGATCCCGTCGATCTTGGGCGCGAACACTTCGGTGAACAGAGCGATTCGCATGCCCGGAACATCGGCGCCCCATGCGTCGGTGGCGTGGGAGAGCGGTGAACTCGCGGGCAAGAGCGCGCGGCAGCCCGGCGGAGCCGATGTCACCGTTCGGTGACAAAGCGCAATCGCACCGGATCGCGACTCCTCGCGCAGTGCGTGGGGAGCGGGGGCTGCGGCCGCAGCCCCCGCTGACCTCGCGCCCCGCTGGACGACGGCGGGGGGCGCCTGTCGTCCGTTCGGGTTCGCACTTCGCAGTCCGGCGTCTCGTCGGTTGGGATGGGGAGAGAAGGAAGAGACGCTAGGCCTACGCGAGATGTAACTTACGCATTGGACGTGTCGTTCGAGTGAAGAACACGGCGAGCTATCGTGACACGGTTCGGAGGGCACCCCGTGAAGACGCTCTGGCTGCTGCGACACGCAAAGGCGATCACGGGTGAAGGCATGCCCGACCGCGAGCGGTCGCTCAGCGCGCGCGGTCGCGAAGCGGCCGAGCGGATGGGCCGTTGTCTCGCAGAGCGCGGAGCGCGGCCCGACCTCGTGCTCTGCTCTCCGTCGGTCCGCACGCGCGAGACGCTGGAGCTCGCAGCCAAGGCGCTCGGCACCTCGCTCTCGGTCGAATTCGAGGAAGAGCTCTATCTCGCGAGCGCGGACGACCTGCTCGAGCGCATCGAGCTGGTGCCCGACGATGCGGCATCGGTTCTCCTGGTGGGGCACAACCCCGGCATCGAGGAGCTCGGGCTCGAGCTCGCCGGGCGCGGCGACTCCGGCGGGATCGAACGGATGCGCCACAAGTTTCCGACGGGGGCGCTGGCCGAATTCCGCGTCCATGCTGAGGAATGGCGCCGTTTCGCGCGCAAATGCGAGCTGATCGCGTTCGTGACGCCGAAGACTTTGTCCTCCGAGCGGTGATATCCTGCCGAGGTGGACACCCCCCGCGAGATCGAGCTCAAGCTCGACGCGTCGATCGAGGTCCTGCGGCGTCTTCAGCGCCATCCGCTCGTTCGCAGCCACGCGCAGGGTCGCGCGCGATCCCAGTCGCTCGAATCGGTCTACTTCGACACGGAAGACCACGACCTCGCCGAGGCGAACCTGGGTCTGCGCGTGCGGCACACGGGCAAGCGGCGAGTCCAGACGCTCAAGGGCGAGCGCTCGTCGTCGGGTGGGTTGTTCGAACGCATCGAGGTCGAGGTCCCGATCGACGGGGACGAGCCCGACCTCGCGCTGATCTCCGATCCCGAGCTGCGAGCTCGGGTCGACGAAGCGGTGAATGGAAAACCGCTCGTCGAGGTGTTCCGGACCGAGTTCCGCCGCACGCGCCGCGTGCTGCGCAAGGGCGAGAGCGAGTGGACGATCGACCTCGACGCCGGCAGCATCGTCGCAGGCGAAGAGCGCGCTCCGATTCACGAGGTCGAGCTGGAGCTTCTCGCGGGTGAGCCCGCAAAGCTGTTCGAGTTCGCGCTGCTCTTGCAGGAGCGGCTCGATCTGCGGCCCGCGACGGTCAGCAAGGCGGAGCGCGGCTATGCGCTGGCGCGCGGAGAGCGCGCGAGCTCGTACTACGCGCCGCGCGTGCGACTCGACGCGCAGACGACGCTCGAGGACGGGCTCAGAGCGATCCTCTCGCACTGCCTCTCCCAATTTCACGAGGAACGCCGATTGCGCACGCAACGGGGTCGAGCCCGAAGGTGTGCACCAGATGCGCGTGGGCGTGCGCCGCATGCGAGCGGCATTCGCGCTGTTCGAGTCGCGTCTTCCGGCAGACCGCGTCCGCTACTTCCGCTCCGAGCTGCGCTGGCTCGGCCGAGAGCTCGGCGCGGCGCGCGATCTCGACGTGTTCACGCGCGGGCTGCTCGCGGACATCGAATCCCATCGGCCCGACGACGTCGCGCTCGAGCGCCTGCGCGTCGAGGCGCTGGCTCTGCGCGCCGAATGCTACGAGGGAGTTCGCACCTGCATCGACTCGCGGCGCTATGCGCGCCTCGTGCTGGAGCTCGGCGGGTGGCTCGCCGCGCGCGGGTGGCAGGAGAACGCGTCGCGCGACGACTCGATGCGCTGGCTCGAGCCCGCGCATACCTTCGCGGAGACCGAGCTCGAGCGCAGGCACCGCAAGATCGCCCGCCTCGCCGAGCGGATCGACGAATCCGTCGACGCGCGCCACGCACTGCGCATCGAGCTGAAGAAGCTCCGCTATGCCGGGGAGTTCTTTCGCGATCTCTACCCGCGCCACGGCGCCAAGCGCTTCCTGCGCCGGATCGCGCGCGTGCAGAACGCGCTCGGGCACATGAACGACGTCGCCACCGCAGAGCGGATCCTCGCTCTGCTCCTGGCGCGGCTCGGCCCGGATCGCATGCGCCACCACGACCGCGCCGCGGGCTTCGTCGAGGGGTGGGCCGCGGAGCTCGCGGCGAACGCGCTGCGCGAGACCGAGGATGCCTGGCAGCGCCTCGAGCGCGCGCAACCGTTCTGGCTCTAGGAATTCGCACGATCGTCACGAAATCGCCGTGGCTTTCTCACCCGATCGCCCCACGCGAAAACCGATGTTTTTGTAGGTTCGGGGCCATCATGAAGCGTCTGGGTTCGCCTATCACGACGCGCTCCGCCTTTGCGGGGCTCGCAGGAGTGCTCGCGCTCGGGATCGCGTTCTACAGCCGCTCGGCCGTGGGGCGGATCGGCTCGCCCGATCCCGGCCCGTCGCCCGACCCGCTCGTCGACACCCTCGATGAGGACGAGCTCGTGAAGTTCGCCGTGATCGACATGGTCGATGCGCTCGATCGCGTCGTCGATGCGAACGCGGCCGCGAGCGACGTCCAGGAGTAGATAGGGCTTCTCGAGATCGCGGCGCAGACTTCGCGCCCGTGTCATGCGATCGCCCCGGACTCCTCACGTGAACGCCCCACCTGGCGCAGAACCTCGCACTAGGGTTTCGCGACTTCATGCGCCCCCATGTGTCGATAGTGTGGCGACGGTGCGGAGACGTCCGCGCGCGGGTCGCGCTTCGAAGCGCGGTGGTCGCCGCGATCGCGTGGCTCGTGGTGAGCGCGAGCCCACCCGCGATCGCGCAGACGAGCGCAGCGGAAGGGCGCATCGCGGGACGCGTTACCGATGCCGCGTCGGGCGCGGCCCTCTCCGGAGCGACGATCGTGCTGAGTGCTCCGGGAGCGGGCCAGCTCTTGCGCACGAGCGGCGCGGACGGCGGCTTCTTGTTCGAGTCCGTGGGTGCGGGCACCTATCGGCTCGACCTCACACTCTGGGGGTACCAGGCTGCGAGCATCGCGCAGCTCACCGTGCAGGCGGGCCAGGAGATCCGCGCAGACCAGAAGATGTCGGCGCGCCCCGCCGAGGAGTCCGATCGGGTTTCGTCGACCGCTGGCGTCGAGGAGATCGTCGTCCACGGCGATCCGACCAAGGATCTGCTCAGCTCGATCGAGACGCGTTCGCAGTCCGATCAGCTCGTCAACGTGCTAGGCGCCGAAGACCTCTCGAAGTTCGCGGTCGTCGACATGGCCGACGCGCTCAAACGCGTCGCGGGCGTGAACGTCGTGGAGGGTCAGTTCGCGATCGTGCGCGGGCTCGAGGACCGCTACAGCAGCACGCTCTACAACAGCGCTCCGGTGCCGAGCCCCGACCCCGACCGCCAGTCGCCCCAGCTCGATCTGTTTCCGTCCGAGATCGTGAACAGCCTCGTGGTCTCGAAGACCTTCGGTCAGGAGCTGCCCAGCAACTCGTCGGGTGGCTCGATCGACATCCTCACGCCCGACCGCCACGAAGACGAGCTCGAGGTCTCGATCTCTGCGAAGACCGGCATCAACGAGAATGCCTACGATCGCTTCATCGAGCTCCGGCCCGGCTCGTCGATCGGAAAAGAGACGGATGGCGTCGACCTGCTCGAGCAGGAGTTCGGAGGCTACGTCAACGGGCGCACCAGCCTGCGCGGCCGCGAGATCCACTACAAAGCGGTCGCGAACTGGGGCACCGACTACGTCACCGAGGAGGGGTTCCAGGAGGGGCGACAGCCCGCGGTGCCGGGCAACTCGATCTTCTTCCCCGCCGGCGACCTCTCGTTCGGGCAGCTCGGCCTCAGTGACGGCCGCTTCGACCTCACCACGAGCGAGGGCGAAGAGCAGATGACCCTGTTCGGGACGTTCGGCTTCGACGTCGACGAGTTCAGCGATCACACGATCGACTTCTCGGCGTTCTACACGCGCAAGGACATCGACACGGTTCAGCTGCGCGAGTACGGCCATCTGCCCGGGTTCGATTACCCCGCCGTGAAGGCCGCAGTGCAGGCGGACCCCTTCGAATTCCCCAATTTCTCCCAGTTCCAGTCGAGGGCAACGTTCGACGCGTGGATCGTGAAGAAGGTCGGCCCGCTCGGCGAAACCCCGACGCGGACGATCCCCTACTACGCGGCCTTCTTCGACAGCCGCTCCTTCGAATCGCGCCGCGACCTCCAGATCTACCAGATCAACGGCGACCACATCCTCGACCTGCTGATCGACGGCCTCCATCTGAGCTGGGTGGGGAACTACGCGACGACGGCGCAGAACGAGAACTCGCTGGGCTCGCGCTTCTCGTTCGAGCCGTGCCGCAACGACACCGTCGCTTCGCTGCGCTGCCCCACTGGCGTGACGCCCATCAACCAGAATTTCGACCTGATCCCGGCCTCGTTGCCGGTTCGCGAAGCCGCGCTCGCGCCCGGCCAGTATCTGGCGCGCAACGGCCTGTTCGGGAACCACAACGACATCGAGGAGGAGCAGTACTTCGGCCGCTTCGACGGCGACTACGAGCTCCTCCCGGCCCACTGGCTCACCGCGAACCTGAGCTCGGGGCTCTGGTTCGAGCACGCCGAGCGCGATGTGGATTCGAGCTTCCTTTCGGGCGACGGGCTCACGATCAACTGCCCCGAGTCGTCTGGGTGCATCGGCACGGGCAGTACGCAGTACGTGATCTTCGCCGATACACCCGAGCAGCTCGGGGCCAGGATCTTCGGCACGGGTCTCCCGCGCACTACCGACGGCTCCTACGCCAATCAGCGGTCCACGACCAACGAGTCGACGCGGGAGATCCAGGCGATGCACGCCGGCGCCAAGGCGACGTTCTGGGGGGACTTCGACCTCCTGGGCGGCGCGCGATTCGAGAACATCTTCATCGAGTCGAAGAACGATCCGTTCGTGCCGGGAGGCTTCTCACCCGATCAATCGCCGCTGATCTTCCCGTCGAAGTACTTGTTCTTCGATCGCTTCGACAACCTCGATCGCGAGGGATTCATCCGCAATCCCCCGTTCAACAACGAGATCCTGGGCATCGACGTTCCGGCCGGTCCGTGTCGCGACACGGCGGGCAATCCGATCCCCGGCGGCGGCGAGTGCGTCGACCTGATCGACGCCGCGGAGATCGGGAGGCTCGTGAACGGCGACATCGACGAGAACAAGGTGCTGCCATCGGCAGGCCTCGCCTATCGCGCGTTCGACTGGCTGACGTTGCGCGGCGCCTATTCCCAGACGGTGGCGCGCCCCTCGTTTCGCGAGCTCGGCTACTACGTCTCGGCCGAGCCCGGCACCGACGATCTCTCGATCGGCAATCCCCAGCTCGGACTCTCGGACGTGGAGAGCTGGGACGCGCGCGCCGAGTTCGTGTGGGGCAACTACTCGGATCTCTTCGCGGTCAGCGTATTCCAGAAGGACATCGAGGATCCGATCGAGCAGATCGTGATGCGCGACCCCGGTGTGTTCGAGGACACCGCGACCGACACGTTTCGGACCTTCTTCAACAACCCGAACGAGGCGACGATCCGCGGCATCGAACTCGAGGCGCGCAAGAATCTCGGCTTCCTGACCTTCGATTGGCTCGAGACCGAGGTGCCGGGCCGCGAGTTCCTGGGTGTACTCGAGTACTTCTCGATCGGAGGCAACTACTCCTTCTTCGACGCCGAGGTGCGCCGCACCGAGGCCGAGCTGGCGCGCTCCGTAGGGTTCTTCGGAAACCCGCTGGGTGGGGTCCCTTTTCCGGGCCTCGAGCGCAAGCGTCGGCTCTACGCCCAGCCCGAGTGGATCGCCAACGCGGACATCTCGTTCGACCATCTCGGCTGGGGCACCAAGGTGACGCTGGCGTATTTCGCGATCAGCGATCTGCTCGACGCCGCTGGTGTGGCCGCGCCGAGCGCGAGCAGCGCAATCGACACGTTCGTGCTCGACCGCTACGTGGACTCGTTCGAGCAGCTCGACCTGATCGTGTCCCAGGAGCTCTGGAGAGGCTTGACCGTCAAGCTCACCGTCAAGAACCTCACCGACAGCAAGCGCGGGATCATCTACGACCCCGAGCAGACGCTGCACCGGGTTGCCGAGCGCGAGTACCGCAGAGGGCGCGACTACGGGCTCTCGCTCCGCTGGACGTTCTAGCGCTCCTCGACGGAGCCGGCCCCCACAGGGCGGCACCAACAGTCCACGCGTCCTGCACGAGAACGTCACGGTTTTGCGGCCGACCAGTCATTTCGGGCTGCGAACTTGCCGCCGCCGCAACCGGGTTCTTTGGCCCGCGCTGGCTCCCGTTCCTGTAGCAACGCAATCACCAGGGATCGAAACCACACAATGATGGGGCAGTTAGTCATGCGAAGAGTTCTCCCCTTCCTGTCCGCTCTCGCGCTGGCCTGGGTCGGCGTCGCCGGCAGCGCGAACGCGCAGACGTGCACCACGACGGTCGGCGTCGACGACGCGAACGCCGCCAATGACATCATCAACACCAGCACCACCTGGAGCGGTACGGTCTGCCTCGAGGCGCCGATCTTCGTGAACGTGGGCGCCGTGCTGACGATCCAGCCGGGCACGATCGTGCGCGGCCAGCCGCGACAGGCCGTTGCGGGAGCCCTTCCGGGATCACCGGGCGCGCTCGTCGTGACCCAGGGCGCCAAGATCATCGCCGACGGCAGCCCGCAGGCCCCGATCGTCATGACGACCGGCGCCATGGACAACGACAGCGACGGTGTCTGCGACAACTTCGACGCCGACGCGTTCCTCGACGACTACCCCGGCTACGATCCGGCGTCCCTGCCGGCGCTCGTCGCCGATGCGACGCCGACGTTCTGCGACGACACTCCGACCACGGCGCCGATGCCGCCGCTCAACGCGAACGGCGTTCAGAACGTCTCGATGTGGGGCGGGTTCGTGTTGCTGGGCCGCGCTCCGACCAACCTCGCCAACGAGCAGGCCACGCCGAGTGGTCACGGCACCGGATTCCTCGAGGGCGTCACGCTTCCGGGCGTAACCCCGAACGACGCGGTCTGCGGTGGCGTGGAGCCGCACGACTCGTCCGGCATCGTCCGCTACGTCTCCGTGCGCCACGCAGGGGACGAGCTCGGCGCCGGAAACGAGCTGAACGGCGTGACGCTGTGCGGCGTCGGCGACAATACGATCTTCGAGTTCAACGAGGTCTACGCGAACTTCGACGACGGCTTCGAGTGGTTCGGCGGCACCGTGCACGCCAACCACCTCGTGGTGACCTACGTGGGCGACGACCTGCTCGACATCGACTGGGGCTACACGGGCTCGATCCAGTTCGCGTTCACGCTGGCGACGTTCTTCAACCAGGACGGCGGCGCTGTGTTCGGATCGCTCGGTGGCGACAAGCAGGGCGAGCTCGACGGCGATGACTACCTCAACAACGACAACACGAACATCGACAGGAACGTCAACGTGCGCACGGCCTACTCGGCCGCGGTATTCGCGGGCGATGCACTCGCGCAGGCGGTGGACTCGCGCGAGAAGACGCCGTGGCCGCTCTCGGGCGCGTACATCGCCAACTGGACCGGCATCGGTGCCGTACCGGACGGGGGAAACCCGGCCGTCGCGCCCTCCACGGGCCCGCGGCTCGGCGTGCAGATGCGCCAGGGCTTCGCAGGCCAGGTGGTGAACAGCGTGTTCGTGAACACCTCGAACCCGTGCCACGTGGTGAGCACGAGCACGGGACAGGCACCGGCCGGGCACGACGCGACCACGCACGTCACGCTGGGCCTCGCGCGCTGGATCACCAACTCGTGTGACGGCTCGTCCGCGCTCGCGGCGGGCGTCGGTGCCGCTACGGGTTCGGCCGACCAGGGCGACACGTTCTCGCAGTTCGACACGGGCGCAACGGCCTGCGCGCTGAACATCCGCGCCACGGGCGGCGGCTTCGCGGGCCTCGTCGACGAGAACCCGAACTTCAATGCGAAGACGCTCACGGGCGGTGGCTACGACCCGCGTCCGGCCGGAGCGGGTGCGGATTGCGGCGTGACGCCGCGGCTTCCGGGGCTCGACCGCGTGAACTACCGCGGCGCGTTCGTCGCGGGGGCGCCGCTGTGGACCGACGGCTGGACGGTGCTCGACCAGGCGGGCGCGCTCTGAGAGCTGCGCAGCCATCGCGTCACAACCCCAATTCAAGGTGAAACGACATGAACAGAAAACTGCGCGTGATCGCTCCGCTCGTCGCCGTCGCGGTGCTCGCGGCCGTCTCGGCGAGCGCGGCGGAGGTCGCCGCGGGTTGGGACTTCTCCCAGTACCGCGGCAACAACAGTCTGGCTCCGCTCGGGAGCACCCTCCCCGCGAACTACTCGGATTCCGATCCGACGTTCAACGCGGGTAGCGGTTCGGCGACATTCGGGACGCTCTACTTCGATGGAACGAACGGGTCGAGCTCCACGAGCACGGCCTTCCTGCCGACGGCGGGCACGATGAACTGCCAGCGCCTTCCGGTCGGTGGACCGCTCAAGCCTTCGGGCTGCGCGACCCCGAACGTCGACGGTCCGATCCGGTCGAACAAGCACGAGGCCTGGTCGGATCCCGGTGAGGTCTCGTTCGACGCTCACTCCGTCTTGCGGTCCGAGGGGCAGCAGTATCAGAACCTGCTCGCGATGACCGCAAACGACAACGTGAGCGTGGTGTTCAAGGCCGACCTCGGCGCCGGCAACACGGGAAGCGGCTGGGGCGTGAGCTTCGGCGGCAAGACGTTCACGGGGACGGGCGACAGCGGCGGACCGCTCTCGTGCGATCCCGCAGGCGCGAGCCAGTGCAGCACGAGCATCGGCATCGAGCACTCGACGGATGGCGTGAGCTACGCGAGCGCCGGCTCCGTGCAGCTCACGTCTGCGGATGCCCGCTATCAGGTCGCGGTGGGGGCGGGGTCCAGCCAGGCCAAGTACGTCCGCCTGAACCTCGCGCCGGGCGGCGGCGGAGCCCAGCCGATGATCGACAACGTGGCGATCACGCTTCCCGAAGCGGGATCGACGGTGATGTTGCTCTCCGGAACGCTGATGATCCTGTTCCTGCGGCGACGCAGCTGCTGAGCGGAATGGAACCGGAGTGATTGCGGAGCCGCCACCTCCTCGGAGGTGGCGGCTCCCTTTCTTCTCACCGACCTTCTCGCGCCACCAATGCGCCCCTCCCTGTTTGCCCTCCTGCCGCTGCTCCTGATCCTCGGAGCTACCGCGGGTGACGGTTCGCCCGTCACCGCCGCGAACCTGCTCGAGCGCGAGCGCTTCTGGCCGTACCGCATCGTGTTGACCGAGGCCTGGCGACCGCCAGGGCGTGAGGCACCGCTGACCGCCGGAACGCTAGGTGTGCTGATCCGCGTCGAGCGAGGCGGCGCTGCGCGGATCGACTTCTCAGCCGATGGGAAGTACGAGGTCCCCGTCGAGAAGACCGATCTCGTCGAGAATGCCAATCGCATCCGGCGCGGTGAGCTCGCCAAGAGCGAGCCCAATTTCATCCACGCGATCGCGACGAGACTCGTCGACTCTGCTGCCGATTCGCTCGCGGGCCTGCCCCCGGAGCGTGTCGCCGGGCGCCCGGGATTTCTCTGTGTGTTCGCGGATCCGAGTGCGAAGGAGTTCGGCGATCTCGTTGCGGCGCTGCGGCCGCTCAATGACCGACACCGGGTGATGACGATTCTCTTCGCGCAAGGCGCCCACCCGGACGAGGAGCTGCGCGAACGCCTGCGCTCGCTCGGATGGACCGTGCCCTTCGTCTACGACTTTCTCGCGGAGCCATACACGCGCACGCTGCTCGCGGAGAACACTGCGTTCCCGGCCCTGCTGCTCCAGACGGACGAAGGGCGCGTGATCGACCAGCAAGCGGGGGGGCCAGACGCAGAGCCGAAGCTCCGCGCGGCGCTCGACGCAGCGTTTGGAGGGAGTTCGAAACCATGAAGGCTCATGTCGCGGGCTCGCTGCTCGCGCTTCTGGTCGCGGTGCTCGGATGTGCGGCATCCACTCCATGCACCGAGGTAGTGCGCAATCCGGCCCAGCTGCTCGAGGCCGCGAACGCGGCGATCGCGGAAAACGACCTCGAGCTCGCCTATCGCTATGTCGCGTTGATCCATGTCCTGCACCCCGAGAGCACGCAGAACCGCGACACGTTCCCGCTCGCGGCGCGGCTGTTCCACAAGAACTACGCGCGGCATCGCTACGAGGTCGACTCGACCTGGGTGAGGTCGGAGCCGCGCTTCATGATCTCGTGGCTCGCGGGCTTCTTCGAGGACGACAAGGAATTCCCGCAGGAGTCGGTGGATGGGCTGTTGCTGGGCGCGAACTACGGCCTGTTTCGCGAGTTCGTGGCGTATGCGCAGAGCCACCCTCGGCTCTCGCAGTGGGTCGTGACCGCCAGCGACGACAACGGGATCGTCCAGGAGATTCGCGCGGTTCCCGCGGCTCGACCGGGTCCCTGACCCCTCATCGAATCGACTCGATCGCGCCTTTTTCTTCACACATTCGTCACAGAGACGACCCGAATCCTTGCGCGCGCGTAGATAGCGTTCGGCGACTTCGGACCCCCGAAGCGCTCCACACGAACATCCGAAGGAGGCCATTCGTGAAGGCGATCGTGTGCTCGTTCCGGACCGTGGCTCTCGTGATCCTGGTCGTTGCGGCGATCCCCGCACCAGCTCTGGCGGAGGACAAGGACCCGACGCTGTCCGAGATCGTGAACATCCTGCACGAGAAGGGTCTGATCGACGACGAAGAGCACGAGGCGCTCGCGGCCAAGGCGTCCAAAGAGCATGCAAAGGACAGCTGGGCTGATCGGATCAACGTGTTCGGCGACCTGCGCGGGCGCATGGAGATGTACGACTACGAGAAGGACATCTACACCCAATCGACGGGTGCGAGTCTCAACGACCGCTATCGCGCCCGCTACCGCGCGCGTCTAGGCGTGAACGCGAAGGTGGTGAGCCGAGCGTCGGTGACGCTCGGTCTCGCGAGCGGCGGCGCCGACCCGCGCAGCGCGAACCAGACGCTCGGCAGCGGAACCGACTTCGACAAGGACGAGATCCGGCTCGACCTCGCGTACGCCACGATCTCGCCGTTCGCCGACGGCGTGCTGCCGGGAATCGAGGGCGGCTATCTCGGCATCGACATCGGCAAGGTGAAGAATCCGTTCATCTGGAAGCAGCTCGGCCTCGACAACCTGCTCGTCGACAACGACCTCAATCCCGAGGGTGCGAACCTGCGCATCACGGGCGGTGCCGGTCCGGTGATGATGTTCGCCAACGGTGGCGTCTACGTGATCGACGAGAACTCCGTGTCGAAGGATCCGATGTACGCGGGGGGCCAGCTCGGCGGATCTGCGAAGCTCGCCGACTGGGCCTCCCTCGGCGCGCGCGGGACGCTCTACCACTTCTTCTCGCTCGACGACGACTTCTTCGCGCGCGGGGCGACGAACCTCGCGAATCCCGGCGGAACCGGCGGCAACATCATCGACGGCCTGTCGCGGCGGAATGGCTCGATCCAGGTCGCCGAGACGTCCGCGTTCGTCACACTCGTGCCGCACGCGCTGGTCCCAGTGACCTTCTACGGAACGTTTGCCACCAACCTCTCCGCGCGCAATTCGCTGATCGCCACCACCGTCGGTCGCGAGGCGGACGCCTGGACGTTGGGCTTGTTCGTGGGCGACAAGGTGACACTGCTCCGCGTCGGAGGTGCGATCTACTACGTCGAGGCGAACGCGATGCCTTCGATGTTCCTCGACAGCGACACCCTCGACGGATTCTCGAACCGCAAGGGCTACGCGGCGACCATCGAGCGCCAGCTGTTCGAGGGTGTCGACCTCCGGCTGGCGGGCTTCTTGTCGGATCGGATCGAGGGCGGAACCGCGTTCGCCAACTCGGGACCCTCGTCCGAGCGCTTCCGCGGCCAGGCCGACCTGATTTTCAAGTTCTGAGTCTGGCGGAGCGCGCGGTCGTTCACCGTCACGTCACGTGATCGTGCGATATCGGTCATGTGCCCTGCCTAGAGTCGACTCGCTTCTCGTCCACCATCGACCAACAGGGAGGGGGAAAATGTCCCTCACGACTCTCACCAGGAGTGCCGTGTTCGCGGCGGCCGCCATTCTCGTGGCGGTGCCCGCGGGTGCTCGCGACCAGATCCGGATCGTCGGCTCCTCGACCGTGTACCCGTTTGCGACCGCGGTCGCCGAGGAGTTCGGCCGCAACAGCAAATTCAAGACGCCGATCATCGAGAGCACCGGCACCGGCGGCGGAATGAAGCTGTTCTGCGCCGGCGTAGGCGTGCAGCACCCCGACGTCACCAACGCCTCGCGCCGGATCAAGCAGACCGAGGTCGATCAGTGCACCGCCAACGGCGTCAAGGCGATCACTGAAGTGAAGATCGGCTACGACGGGATCGTGATCGCGAACGCGAAGAAGTCGACGCGCTACAAGGTCACGCTGCAGCAGCTCTTCCTCGCGCT
This sequence comes from uncultured delta proteobacterium, assembly GCA_963832165.1. Classification (GTDB taxonomy): domain Bacteria; phylum Myxococcota_A; class UBA9160; order UBA9160; family SMWR01; genus JAHEJV01. The sequence continues at coordinate 337,317 of CAWHTE010000002.1, forward strand.
CGCGAAGCAGATCCCCGCGCCGGGTGGCGGACTGGTCCCGAACCCGAACAAGACCTGGAAGGACGTCGACCCCGCGCTGCCGAACGTGAAGATCGAGGTGCTCGGTCCGCCGCCCACGTCGGGCACGCGCGACGCGTTCAACGAGCTCGTGATCGAAGGCGGCTGCAACGCGTATCCCGAGCTCAAGGCGCTCAAGGACAAGGACGAGGCCAAGTACAAGTCGATCTGCCTCGCCGTGCGCGAGGACGGCGCCTACGTCGAGGCGGGCGAGAACGACAACCTGATCGTGCAGAAGCTCGTCGCGAATCCCAACGCACTCGGCGTGTTCGGCTTCAGCTTCCTCGACCAGAACACCGACCGGCTCCAGGGCAGCGTCGTCGGCGGCACGGAGCCCACGTTCGAGAACATCGCGAGCGGAAAGTACCCGGTGTCGCGCCCGCTGTTCATCTACGTGAAGAACGCACACGTCAAGTCGATCCCGGGCATCCGCGAGTACGTGACCGAGTTCACGAGCGAGAAGGCGATCGGAGAGGAGGGCTACCTCTCCGAGCGAGGCCTGATCCCGGCGCCGAAGGCGGAGCGGGAGAAGTACCGCACCGACGCCACGAGCCTCACTGAACTGAAGATGACAGCGGGCAAATAGCGCCGGGCGCGGCGGGTCTGATACGGACCCGCCGCGCGGCGCGAGCGCCCGGGAGCCCCCCCGATGAGTGTGCTGGTCCTGCTCGCCGCGATCGCTGCACTCGCCGCGGGCGGGTTCGCGCTTGCGCGCGGCCGCGCACTCGCGGTGGTGGCGAACGGCGGCGCCCGCCTGCACTCGCTGCCCGGCTACTACGGGTGGTACGGCGCGCTCTGGAGCGCGATCCCCGGGCTCGTGGTGACCACGCTCTGGCTCGGGGCCGCTCCCTCGGTTCTCCCCTCGCTCGCGTTGGCGCCCGGTGTGGCCGTGCCCGACGACCCCGCGCAGCTCGAGCTGTTCTGGAACGACGTCCAGAACCTCGTGCGCGGCTACATTGCGCCCGAGAACGCGAGCGATGAGGTGCGCAGCACGGCTGCGCGCTACGTCGCCCTGCGCAAACGCGCGCTCACGGGTGCGCTCGCGCTCACGGTTCTGCTCGGGGTTGCGGGCGGGGCGATCGCGCTGCGTCGGACCCGCCCTGCGTTCGCCGCCCGCGTTCGCGTCGAGCGCTTCTTGCGCGGCGTGCTGCTCGCGAGCTCGACGCTCGCGATCCTCGTCACGATCGGCATCGTGTTGTCGCTCCTGTTCGAGACGGTCCGGTTCTTCGATGAGGTCGCTCCGAGCGAGTTCCTGTTCGGCACCCAGTGGAGCCCGCAGACGGCGATGCGCTCCGACCAGGTCGCGAGCTCGGGGTCGTTCGGTGCCGTTCCCGTGTTCGTGGGCACGCTCCTGATCACGGCGATCGCGATGGTGGTGGCGCTGCCGATCGGTCTGCTCTCGGCGATCCACATGACCTTCTACGCGTCGGCGCGCGCGCGCGACGTGCTCAAGCCCCTGCTCGAGATCCTCGCGGGCGTTCCCACCGTCGTCTACGGGTTCTTCGCCGCGCTCGTGGTGGCGCCTGCGGTGCGCGGCCTCGGCGCGTCCGTGGGGTTGTCGGTGGCATCCGAGAGCGCGCTCGCGGCGGGACTCGTGATGGGAATCATGATCGTTCCGTTCATCTCGTCGCTCTCCGACGATGCGATCACGGCCGTGCCGATCTCGCTGCGCGACGGCTCGTACGCTCTCGGGGCGACGCGCTCCGAGACGATCCGGCTCGTGATGATTCCGGCCGCGCTGCCCGGCATCATGGGCGGGTTCCTGCTCGCGGTGTCGCGCGCGATCGGCGAGACGATGATCGTGGTGATGGCCGCGGGGCTCGCGGCCAACCTGTCGTTCAATCCGCTCGACGCCGTCACGACGGTGACCGTGCAGATCGTGACGCTGCTGACCGGCGACCAGGAATTCGACAGCGCGAAGACGCTCGCGGCGTTCGCACTCGGCCTCACGCTGTTCGTGGTCACGCTGTTTCTCAACATTGCGGCTCTGCGGATCGTGAAGCGCTATCGGGAAAAATATGACTGACCAATCGCACGGAGCGCGCTGGTCCTCACCCGGGATGCAGGCGCACCTGCGCCGGCGCCACCGCGCCGAGCGCCGCTTCCGCCGCGCCGGCGCGATCGCGATCGGGCTCGCGCTGCTCGGGCTCGCGACGCTGCTCACCAGTATCACGGCGAACGGCTGGACGGCGTTCCGGGCCACCGAGATCCAGTTGGACGTCGCTTTCGACCCGGCGGTGTTCGCGGGCGTGGCGGAGGCGTCGCCGGACGAGCGCCTGGCGCTGATCGCAGGCGCCGACTACGCGTTGCTCGTGCGCGACGCGCTGCGCGCGCAGTTTCCGGACGTGGAGGAGCGACTGGCGCTGCGCGAGCTGTCGAGCCTCTTGAGCTCGGGCGCGCGCAAGGAGTTGCGCGCGGCCGTGATGGCCGAGCCGGCGCTGATCGGCACCACGCGCTCGTTCTGGCTCCAGGCCGACGACGAAGTCGATCTCTACCGAAAGGGGCACGGCGCGGGCGACGTGCTCGAGGCCGATCGCAACCTCAGCGACGCGCAGCTCGCGTGGATCGATCAGCTTTCGGAGCGCGGGCGCGTTCGATCGGTGTTCGCCACCGGATTCCTGACCTCGGGCGATTCGCGTGATCCCGAGCTGGCCGGAATCTGGGGCGCGGTCGTCGGGTCGTTCCTCACGCTGGTCGTCACGCTCACTCTCGTGTTCCCGCTGGGCGTGTCGGCGGCGGTCTACCTGGAGGAGTTCGCGCCGCGCAATCGCTTCACCGATCTGATCGAGGTGAACATCAACAACCTCGCCGCCGTGCCTTCGATCGTGTTCGGTCTGCTCGGCCTCGCGGTGTTCCTGGGCTTTTTCGAGCTTCCGCGCTCGGCGCCGCTCGTGGGCGGGCTCACGCTCGCACTCATGACGCTGCCCACCGTGATCATCACCGGGCGCGTGGCGATCGGTGCCGTTCCACCCTCGATCCGGGAGGCGGCGCGCGGGCTCGGAGCGTCCCCGCTCCAGGTGGTGCTGCATCACGTACTGCCGCTGGCGATGCCGGGCATCCTCACGGGCACTATCATCGGGATGGCGCGCGCGCTCGGCGAGACGGCGCCCCTTCTCATGATCGGCATGGTGGCGTTCGTAGTCGACATTCCCCACGGCATCGGCGACGCGGCGACGGCGTTGCCGGTGCAGATCTTCCTGTGGGCCGACAGTCCGGAACGGGAGTTCGTGGAGAAGACCTCGGGAGCGATCCTGGTCCTGCTAGGCTTCCTCATCGCTATGAATGGGACGGCGATCTGGCTGCGCCGCCGATTCGAAAAACGCTGGTAGCGTCATGGCGGAGCCCCGCGTGGTTCGAGAGATCCGGATCGAGCAGCCGCAACCGCAGAGCCGCGTTGCACAGAACGGGTCCGCGGTGAAGATGCGGGCGCGCGGCGTCCACGTGTTCTACGGCGACAACCACGCGGTCCAGGACGTGGACCTCGACATCACGCGCGACGACGTCACCGCGCTGATCGGACCGTCCGGCTGCGGAAAATCGACGCTGCTGCGCTGTTTCAATCGCATGAACGACACGATCCCGGACTGCCGTGTCACGGGCGACCTCTATCTCGACGATCAGCCGATCTACGGCGCCGCGATGGACGTCGAACAGCTGCGCGCTCGCGTGGGCATGGTGTTCCAGAAGCCGAATCCGTTCCCGAAGTCGATCTTCGACAACGTCGCCTACGGCCCGCTGATCCACGGTCTCGCGCGGAAGGGCTCCGAGCTCGAGGAGATCATCGAGCGCAGCCTCACGCGCGCGGGGCTCTGGGACGAAGTGAAGGACCGTCTCGACGAGCCCGGCACGGCGCTCTCGGGCGGGCAGCAGCAGCGTCTGTGCATCGCGCGCGCGATCGCCGTCGATCCCGAGGTGATCTTGATGGACGAGCCGTGCTCGGCGCTCGACCCGATCGCCACGGCGCGCATCGAGGAGCTGATCTACGAGCTGCGCGGCCGCTATGCGATCGCGATCGTCACGCACAACATGCAGCAGGCCGCGCGCGTATCGCAGCGCACCGCGTTCTTCCACCTCGGCGTGTTGATCGAGCAGGGCCCGACCGACGAGATCTTCACCAATCCGCGCGAGCAGCGGACAAGCGACTACATCACGGGGCGCTACGGATGAGCCGTGCCTTCGACAGCGTCATCGAGGGATTGCGCGGAAACCTGCTGCGCATGGGCGGACGCGCGGAAGCGATCCTGGACAAGGCGCTGCGCGCGCTCTGGGAGCGCGACGCCCGGCTCGCCCAGGAGGTGGCGCAGGACGACGTCGAGATCGATCGCCTCGAAGTGGCGATCGACGAGGGCGTGCTCAAGGCGCTCGCGCTCCAGGCGCCCGTGGCCGAGGACCTGCGCGAAGTGCTCGCGGTGAAGATGATCGCGACGGATCTCGAGCGCGTCGGCGACCTCGCGCGCAACATCGCCAAGAGCGCTGCGCGCAGCGCGACCAATCCCGCGCTGCCGTTTCCCGCGGCGTTGACCAGCCTCGCGCGCTCGGCGCAGCGCGTACTGCGGCGCTCGCTCGACGCATTCAGCCGCACGGACGCAGAGCTCGCGCGCGCGGTGCTCGGCGAGGACGACGCGATCGATCGCGCACAGGACGAGGTGGTGCAGACGATGCTGCGCGCGCTCGAGCGCCAGCCCGGCGCGGCCTCCCAGGAGGTCGACCTGATCATGGTGGCCAAGCACCTCGAGCGCGTCGGCGATCACGCCACCAACATCGCCGAGGACGTGATCCTGGTGGCCGAGGCGCGCAACGTGAAGCACGCCGCGAAGCTGGCGCGCAACAACTGACGGCGACGGACTCGCGCGAGAGCTTCGACGCGGCACTCGATGCCGCGCTGCGCCGCGCGATGGGCCGCGGGCTCGCGAACGCCACGCGCCTGTCGGGAGGCGCGAGCCAGGAGACCTGGGCGGTCGATGCGGGCAGCGGTGGGGAGACCGAGCCGCTGATCCTGCGCCGGCGGCCCGGCGGAGCGAGCGTCGCGGGCAGTGCGATGGCGCTCGAGCTCGCCACCGAGGCGCGCCTGATCGGGCTCGCCGCGCAGGCGGGCGTTCCGGTGCCCGAGGTGCGCTACGTGCTGACACCCGAGGACGGACTCGGCTCCGGATACCTGATGCAGCGCCTCGCGGGCGAGACGATTCCACGCAAGATCTTGCGAGATGCGGCCCTTGCGGACATCCGCCCGCACCTCGCGCGTCAGTGCGGCGAGATCCTCGCGCGCATCCACTCGGTGCCTCGAGCCTCACTGCCGGCGTTGCGGGTCGCGCCTGCGTCGACTCAGTGGCGCGAGTACCGCGACCTCTACGACGGCTTCGACTGGCCGCATCCCGTGTTCGAGCTCGCGTTCCGCTGGATCGAGGAGCGCATGCCCCTTGCCGAGCGCGCGCGCGACACGCTCGTCCACGGCGATTTCCGGCACGGGAATCTCATGATCGGACCCGACGGCGTGCGCGGCGTGCTCGACTGGGAGCTCGCCCATCGCGGCGATCCGCTCGAGGACCTGGGCTGGCTGTGCGTGAACTCGTGGCGTTTCGGAAACATCGACCTGCCCGTGGGCGGATTCGGCGAGCGAGCGGATCTGTTCGCGGGCTACGAAGCGGCCGGCGGCCAGCGTGTCGACCCGGAGCGCGTGCGTTTCTGGGAGGTCATGGGATCGCTCAAGTGGGGCATCATGTGCATGGTGATGCTCTCGGTATTCGAGCGCGGGATCGACCGCTCGGTGGAGCGCGCGGCGATCGGTCGCCGTTCGTCCGAAGCCGAGATCGATCTGCTCGCATTGATCGCAGGCGAGAGATAGCGATGCAGGATCGTCCCAGCACGGCGCAGCTCGTCGCGGCGGTGCGCGACTTCCTCGAGCGGGTCGCGCAGCCGCAGCTCTCGGGTCACAGCGCGTTTCACGCGCGCGTGGCCGCGAACGCGCTCGCGATCGTCGAGCGCGAGCTCGCGCTCGGCCCCGCCCAGGACGCCGCGGAGCGCGATCGCCTGCGCGCGCTGCTCGGCAGCGAGGGGACGCTCGAGGAGCACAACCGCGAGCTGTGTCGCGCGATCCGCGCCGGGGACATCGGCGTCGACACGCCCGGCCTGCTCGACCACCTGCGCGCGACGACGCTCGCGAAGCTCGCGGTCGATCAGCCGAACTATTCCGGATACCGGCGCGCGATCGAGAAGTAGCTACTCGCCCGTTCCGTCGTCGGGGCCGAAGATCTGGAAGCTCTGCCGCGGAAGGATCTCGTGTACCGCGATCCGCTTGTAGCCGGCCTCGCGCATCTCGCGTTCGATCGCGTCGGGCGGGGTGTAGTGGCCGAATGTGCGCACGAACCCGCCTCCGCGCTCGTCGTACTCGACGACCGCGACGCGCCCGCTCGGGGCCAGATCGACGAGCACGCGCCGGAAGTAGGCGGGCCGATCGGCGATGTGGTGGTAGGTGTCGCAGACGAACACGAGATCGATCTCGCCGTCCGGCAGCTTCGGATCGCCGAGCTCGCCGCGCACGACCTCGACGTTCGCAGCCCCGAGCTCGCGCGCGCGCTCCGTGAGGAAGTCGGTCATGTCGTCGTCGACGTCCACCGCGTACACGCGCCCCGATCGGCCCACGGCTTCGGCGAGGCGGAACGTGAAGTAGCCGCCGCCCGCGCCGAGATCGGCGACGCGGTCGCCGGGCCCGATCCCGAGCAGCGCGATCACGGCGTCGGGCCGCTGCCATTCGTCGCGGCCGGAGCCCTCGTAGGCGTAGCGCTTTCCGGCGCCGCATCCGGTGCCCGGCAGCGCGAGCACCAGTGCGATGACGAATCCGAGACGACGGGCAAAACGCTTCATCGCGAGCTCAGCTTGGCACGGAGTCGCGCGAGCTGCTTCTCTCCCGTGGAATGCCGCGCTGCCGCTCCGCCTGGCTCTCGCTGTGGATCGCCTTGCGCCTGGGCGCCGGCCCTCGCGCACGCGGAGCAGACCCGCGCCGATCAGGTTCCGCTCGGCGATCTGGTCGAGATCGTCGTGATGGAGGACGAGATTCTCGGGATCGATGGCGAGAGCGGTGGCACTTCGGTGGTGCGGAGGCGCCTCACCGAGCAGGTGCTCTGGAAGGGCTCTCGCGGCCGCGTAGGCATCGTGATCACCGATCAACGCGTGCTCGCGATCGCTCCGAAGACGGGCGGCTGGCAGGAAGCCGCCTACGAGCGCGGCGAGCCGCCCGCGCGCAGCGCCGAGCTCGGCGATCGCGTGGCGCTCGTGATCCTTCCGAAGCGGGTACTGGGATTCCTCGGCACCGTCGGCCGTTTCGTGCAGGTTCGGCTCGGCCCGCAGGAAGACCTGCGCGCTGTGCGCGTCGGCGCAAACGTGGCCGTGATCGTGACCGATCGCGTGGCGCTCGGGCTGTCTCCGCACGCCGGTGGGTTCTTCCCGATCCGTCTCCAGCTCAAGGAGCGGATCCACGAAGTGGCGGCGCGCTCGAACATGGCCACGGTGCAAACCGATCAGCGCGTGCTCGTGTTCCGCTCGTCGACGGGCACCTGGGCGGAGCGACGACACTGAGCCCGGTATGAGGCCTACCAGCCCAACGCTGCCACGAGCGCGTGGTAGACGTAGCTCTGCTCCTGCACGCCGTGGAAGAGAGCTGCGCCGGGGCCGCCCGCGTAGAGCGGCACGTCCTCGCCGCCGTGGGACTCCGATTCGAGCGGCACGGTGCTCTCCTGGAGATAGCGCGGGTCGGCGGTGTCGACGCGCGAGAGATCGGGGCGGCCCGCGGCGATGCCCTTCACGCTGCGCGGACGTGCGGAAACCGCTTGACCCCCTCGCGCTGCGAATCCGAGGCGCCCGTGTAGCCGGGTCCGTTCGCATAACCCAGCGTGGTGTAGGGGCGTCCGGTTGCGTCGAGCATCGGCTCGCCGTTCGGCTCGCCGCGCGCGTCGTTTCCGCGCACGAGGCCCAAAATCGGATTGCCGCGCGCGGGATAGCCACCCAGCGTGAAGGTGTGGCTGTGATCGGCCGTGACCACGACGAGCGTCTCGCGCAGGTTCACGCGGGAGAGCGCCGCGTCGACGGCGGCCGACAGCGCGACCGCATCGTGCAGCGCGAGATACGCACTCGAGGCGTGGTGGCCGTGATCGATGCGACCCGCCTCGACGAGCAGGACGTAGCCCTTGCGTTCGCGCGCGAGGCGATCGATCGCGATACCGGTCATCTCGGCGAGCGACGGCTCGCCCGCGCGATCGCGCGCGCGGTCGGTCTCGTACTGCATGTGCGAGGGCTCGAACAGCCCGAGCACCTGCGGAGTCTTCGCGAGATCGAGTGCGAACAGCTGTGCGCGATTCCACACGTACGCCCGACCCGGTCGCGCAGACTGCCAGGCGCCCGCGAGATCGCGGCCGTCGGCGCGCCGCCCGCGCTGATCCGGATACTCCGGATCGCGCGCGGTCGCGGGCAGGAACTGCGCGCGCCCTCCGCCCAGCGCCACGTCGACGCCGTCGCCCACCGGGAGCTCGACGAACTGGCGCGCGATGTCGCGCTCCCCGGCGGCCGACGCGCCCGCGGGCAGGTCGGCGTCGCTCTCCCAGTCGCGGTGCGGGCTGTGGGCATAGGCGGCCGCGGGTGTGGCGTGGGTCAGCCGCGCGGTCGTGACGACCCCGGTCGCGACGCCGCGCTCCTCGGCCCACTCGAACAGCGAGCGCACCCGCTGCTCGGGCCGGCTCGGCACGCCGAGCGGCGCCGACGCATCCAGATCGATCACGCCGGCACGCGTCTTCACGCCGGTGAGGATGGCGGTCGCGGTACCCGCGGAGTCGGGCACCTGCTGATTCGTGTCGTAGGTCTTGATCAGCGCGACGTAGGGCAGGCGCTCGAACGCGAGCGCATTCTCCTCGCCGGATTCACCGCGCAGCTGGCCCGCGAGGATGCGCGCCGCCGTGACGGTACTGACGCCCATGCCGTCGCCGATGAACACGATCGCGTTGCGCGCGCGCTCGCGCTGAGGATGGAGCGCGCGGGCCGCGGCGACCGCGGCGCGCCCCTGCTCGCGCCACGCGGCCGCAGAGTTGGGATCGCGCGGCCCAGCCCGATGGACTTCGCTCGCCTTCGTCTCGCTGCGCGAAACTTGCGCTCCCTGGGCGAAACTTGCCTCAGCAGGCAACACGAACGGCCCCAGCACGAGCAACGCCGCGCAGATCGCGCGTCGCCGCGTCGACTCGGACATGCCGATCCTCCTCATCGCGCCTTGCACACGCCCTGTGCGATCAGCTCGCGGCGCGCCTTGCCCGCCCAGTCGCGCTGCGCGAGCGGGCTCGCCGGGCTCGGATGCAGCACGCGCGCCACGCGCACGCGCGATCCGAGCACTTCGCGCGCGCGCCCCTCGGCAAACGTCCCCACGCCGACGACCCAGGTGGGCTCGAGCACCTCGACCACGCGCAGGAGGTGGCGATCGCACGCGCGATAGAGCGCCTCGCGCTCGGCAGCGGGGAGCTTGTCGGGCGTGCGATTGCGGCCGCTCGCCTCGAGGAACAGCAGCGGGCAGTAGTTCGCGACGAAGTGGTCGGCGAAGAAGCGCGCCGCGGTGCCGAAATGACTCGCGATCGCCCCCCACAGCCGCGCGCCGCTGACCTCGCTGCGCGCACACGCAAATCCGTGCACGGGCCGCTTCGGGTGCTCGAAGGCCGGGCGGCCGACCGGGGCCTCGATGGCGAGGAAGTCCCGCACCGCGCCGATCTCGCCGAATGGAACGCCGGTCTGCGCCATTCCGAAGGGGCCCGGGTTCATCCCGAGGAATACGACCCGCTTGCGCGAGCTCGCGTACGCGTCGAGGTAGGCGGCGTGCGCGCGGCGCGCGTAGTCGAGCGGGTCGTAGACGTGGGACACCGGCGCGGCGAAACGCAGCGCGGCGACGTCGCGCGAGAGACGCGAGGCGGCGGTGCGCAGTGCGCGGGCGCGGGTGGCAGGCATGCGGTTCCGGGTGGACGCCCGTGCGTACCGCAGCCGGCTCGGGATCGCGAGGGGCACCGCGCAAGACCGAGGCTGCACCCCACCGACGTGCGCGCTTCTCCGGCTACAGTACGGCCCGGGGTGAAATGGGATGAACGCAGTCGCCGACGGAAGCGCACGGGTTCGGCTCGAAGACGTGCACCTGTCGGTTCGCGGCCATGCGATCTTTCGCGGCCTCTCCTGCAGGTTTCCGCGCGGCAAGATCTCGGTGATCCTGGGTGGCAGCGGCGCGGGGAAAAGCACCCTGCTGCGCATGATCGGAGGACTCGCGCGGCCACAGCGCGGCGTCGTCACCGTCGCGGGAGTCGATGTGAACCGGCTCCCCGAGCGCGAGCTGTACGACGTGCGCCAGCGCATCGGCATGCTGTTCCAACACGGCGCACTGCTCGATTCGATGAGCGTGTTCGACAACGTTGCGCTGCCGCTGCGCGAGCACACCGACCTCGCCGCGAGCGACGTTTCGGCGGAGGTCGAGCGGCGCCTCGCTGCGGTGGGGTTGCCCGGAACCGGGGCGATGTATCCGCGCGAGCTGTCGGGCGGCATGCTGCGGCGCGCTGCGCTCGCGCGCGCGATCGTGACCGACCCGGAGATCGTGCTCTGCGACGAGCCGTTCTCGGGCCTCGATCCGATCAACGTGCGGCGCATCGAGAAGCTGTTCGCGACGCTCAATCAGCAGCTGGGTCTCACGCTCCTGATCACGTCACATCACATTCCCTCGTCGCTCCGAATGGCCGACCAGATCGTGTTCCTGCTCGACGGAACGGCGATCGCGGGCGCACCCAAGGAGATGCGTCACCACGCCGACGCGCGAGTCGCGGGCTTCTTCGCGGCCGAGCTCGATGCGGACGCTGCTCCGGAGGGCGACGCATGAACGCGATCCAGGACCTCGGCCTGCGCACGATCACGCTGGTGTCACACCTCGGGCGCCTCGCGGCGTTCGTGATGCAGATCGGCCAGAACGCGGTCCGCCCGCCGTGGCGCGTGCAGCGCCTCGTCGACGAGATCTACGACGTGGGCGTGTTGTCGCTCGCGATCATCTGCCTCTCGGGCGCCACGGTCGGCGCGGTGCTCGGCCTGCAGGGCTATGTGACGCTTTCGCGCTTCGGCGCCGAGGGGTCGCTCGGCGCCGTGGTCGGGCTCTCGCTCGTGCGCGAGCTCGGCCCCGTGCTCACGGCGCTGCTCGTGACCGGGCGCGCGGGTTCGGCGATGGCGGCCGAGATCGCCTCGATGGTCACGACCGAGCAGCTCGATGGTCTGCGCATGATGTCGATCGATCCGGTCGACTTCGTGGTCAAGCCGAAGGCACTCGCGATGCTGATCGCGATGCCGATGCTGAACGCGCTGTTCATCGTGTTCGCGCTGTTCGGCGGCTATCTGGTCGGCGTGACGCTGCTGGGCGTCGACGGCGGAACCTACGTATCGAGCATGGAGGGATCGATCAACTTCGAGGACGACATCGCCGGCACGCTGCTCAAGTCGGTCGTGTTTGGCGCGTTGGTCGGGATGATCGCGACCTACCGCGGCTACACCAGCGCGCCCACCTCGGCAGGCGTCTCGAAGGCCACCACCGGAACGGTCGTGACGGGCTCGGTGGCGATTCTCTTGCTCGACTACGTGATCACCGCACTCTGGGGCGTCTAGCCCGATCCCCGACATTTCCCCTTCGATCCGGAGACCCGCATGCAGCCTTCACCCGTCCGCGACATGATCGTCGGTCTGTTCGTGGCGCTCGGCCTCGCCACCATCGCCTATCTGTCGATCCAGGTCGGCGGCGTCTCCTATTCCGGTCGCGGTGGGCTCGCGCTCCACGCGACGTTCGATCAGATCGGAGGGCTCAAGCCGCGCGCGCCCGTGTCGGTGGCGGGCGTGACGGTGGGCCAGGTGCGCGAGATCTCGCTCGACGAACGGCTGCGCGCGCGCGTGACGTTCGAGGTGGACGAGGACCTCGAGCTTCCGGTGGATACCTCCGCAGCGATCCACACCGCAGGACTGCTCGGCGACCAGTTCGTCGCGCTCGAGCCCGGCGGCGAGGACGAGCTGCTCACGAACGACGGCGAGATCGAGTTCACCGAGAGCGCGCTCTCGGTCGAGCGGCTGATCGGCAAGTTCGTGCACGACTCGGGGATCGATTCGGGAGCGAAGGGGGCGGAATCGAAATGAACACGGGCGCTCCCATGCGCGTCGCAGCCGGGATCGCGCTGCTCTCGGGCGCGCTCGCGGCGGCTGCGCGAGGCGCAGTCGGCTGCGGAGGTCGTCGGCGACAGCGCCGCGACCGAAGCGGAGCAGCGCGCCGTGCACGACCCGTGGGAGACGATGAATCGCGGGATCTTCGAGTTCAACGATCTATTGGACCGCTATCTGCTCGAGCCGGTCGCGACCGGCTGGAACGCCGTCGTTCCCGAGCCGGCGCAGCGCGGTATCGCCAATTTCTTCGCCAACCTCGCCACGCCGCGCCGGGTCGCGAACGATCTGTTCCAGGGCAAGCCGGAAAAGGCGGGCGACGACATCGGGCGCTTCCTGATCAACACCACGTTCGGCGTGCTCGGGCTGTTCGATCCGGCCAGTGCGGAGGGCATCGCTGCGGGCAACGAGGACTTCGGGCAGACGCTCGGGGTGTGGGGCTCGCCGGCGGGGCCCTATCTGGTGCTGCCGCTGTTCGGCCCCTCGAGCCCGCGCGACGCGGCCGGGCTCGCGGTCGACAGCTTCGCGCTATCGCCCGAGTTCTACGTCGTTCCGTGGTACGTGAGCGTGCCCACGTCGAGCACGCGCGTGATCAACGCGCGCTCGCTCGTGCTCGAGACCGTGCGCGCCGAGCGGGAGTCGGCGTTCGATTTCTACGCTGCGGTGCGGAGTGCATACGTTCAGTACCGCATCAACCAGGTTCGGGACCGCGCTGAAGAGCCGGAGGATCAGGATGAAGACGAGGACTTCTATTACCTCGAGGACGAAGAGTGAGATCGCGGCGCTGTGCGTCGCGCTCGTCGCGTTCCTCGGCGCTGCCGCGGCGAGTGCCGCCACCGCGGCCACGCCGCCGGACAGCGCCAAGGCGCTGATCGAGAAGACGGTGGTGCAGGTGCTCGACGTGCTGCGCGACAAGTCGCGCAGCGCCGCGCAGCGCCGGCTCGAGCTCGAGAAGATCGCCCACGAGCGCTTCGACTTCCGCACGATGGCGCGGCTCGTGCTCGCGCGCGATTGGAAGCGGCTCGACGCCGCCAAACGCGACGAGTTCGTCGATCACTTCACCACCTACCTCGCCAACGACTACGGCAGCCGAATCGACCGCTACCAGGAGCAGGACGTCAAAGTCATGGGCGAGCAGCCGAAGCCGCGCGGCGACGTGGAGGTGCGCACGAAGATCGTCGGCGGCGACAACAGCGGCGCGATCGTCGATTACCGCATGCGCAAGGGCAAGGACGGCTGGCGCATCATCGACGTCGTGATCGAGGGTATCAGCCTCGTGGCGAACTTCCGCGACCAGTTCCGCGAGGTCATCGCGCGCGGCGGACCCGAGGCGCTGCTGCAGAAGCTCAAGGAGAAGAACGCCGCGGCGGCCGAAGCGTGAGCCCTTCGGCGGCGCGCGCGCTCGACGCGGCCGCGGTGCGCGCCCACCTCGAGCGGATCGCGCGGGACGGCTACACGATCGTCGAGGATGCGATCGAGCCCGAGCTGCTCGACGAGCTCTCCGGGGATCTCCTGCGCCTGGAGCGGGAGCTGCGGATCACCCCGGCGCAGAACGCGTTCGAGGGCACGAAGACCGTGCGCATCTACAACCTGCTCGTGCACGGCGCCTGCTACGAGCGGATCCCGGTCCACCCGAGTGTGCTGCCGATCGTCGAGGGCGTGCTCGACGCCGGATGCCTGATCTCTTCGCTCTCGTCGATCAGCATCGGGCCCGGACGAAACGCCACAGCCGATCCACGCCGACGACATGGTGATCCCGCTCGCGAAGCCGCACAACGCGATCATCTGCAACTCGATGTGGGCGCTCACGGACTTCACGGACGAGAACGGTGCGACGCGGCTCGTGCCCGGCTCGCATCTGCGCGACTCGCCGACCTACGGCTCCGATGTCGAGAGCGTGCCTGCACAGATGCGCCGCGGCAGCGTGCTGATCTGGCACGGGAGCCTGTGGCACGGTGGCGGCGCGAACCGCACCCGCGAGCGCCGTGTCGGCATCGCCATGAACTACTGCGCGGGCTTCATCCGCCAGCAGGAGAATCAGCAGCTCGGGATTCCGCGCGAGATCGCGAGCCGATTCTCGCCGCGCCTGCGCGAGCTCGTCGGATACGGCGTCTACCGCGGCCTGATCGGACACATCGACAAGCACAGCCCGGCCGAGCTGCTCTCGGCGCCGATCGGATCGAAGATGATCTGGGATCACTGATCCCGCCACGCGGCTCTTGCTACGGCCGGCCGCGCGACTCGCCGCGCACGAGCGCGTGCGCGAACAGGTGGGCGAGGCGCAGCGGCTCGGGCAGATCCGACTTCGCGCGCGTGCGCGCGATCAGCTCCGCGGCGAGCTCGGGTGCGCCGCCCGCAATGCTCGCGCGCAGTCCGCCCGGCAGGGCGATCGACGGAGGCGCTGCCGCGAGCAGCGCGGCGCGGTCGGGGAAGCCGGCCGTCAGCAGTGCGCCGCGCAGCGGCTCATCGCTGCGGTCCTTCCGGTTCACCACCACCACGGGCGTCCCGAGCGCTCGAGCGAGCGCCGTTGGATCGAGCACTGCGAGCCCCGCGAGCGTGATGCCGCCGAACAGCACCCCGTGCAGCGCGGGCGCGAAGCGCCGCGCGCGGATCCAGTCGGAGAGGAACTCCGTGACGCCGTCGCCGTCGACGGGGAAGTCGGTCACGGCGATCGCCTCGACGAGGTCGTGCCCCTCCATCATCACACCCACGATCGGTGCGCGTCCGTCGGTCCGATACTTCTCGAACGGCCCGTCGTCGACGCCGAGCACGTGGGGTCGAGCGGGTAGGGACATCGTGGGGTCGATTCTACGAGGATCAGCCCTCGGGCTCGTAGCCGAGATTCGGCGCGAGCCAGCGCTCGGCTTCGGCCTGCGACATGCCCGTGCGCGCGGCGTAGTCGGCGACCTGGTCGCGGTCGATCCGGCCCACGGTGAAGTAGCGCGCCTCGGGGTGGGCGAGGTAGAGGCCGGAAACGCTCGCGGCCGGGCGCATCGCATAGCTCTCGGTGAGCTCGATGCCGACCGAGGGCGCGTCGAGCAGCTCGAACAGCGGGCCCTTGGGGGTGTGGTCCGGGCACGCGGGATAGCCGAACGCGGGGCGGATGCCGCGATAGCGCTCGGAGATCAGCTCCTCGTTCGAGAGCTTTTCGCCCGCGCCGTAGCCCCACTCGCGCCGCGCGCGCGCGTGCAGGTACTCGGCGAACGCCTCGGCGAGCCGATCCGCGAGCGCTTTCACCATGATCGCGTTGTAGTCGTCGAGGTCCTTCTCGAAGCTGCGCGCGATGTCGTCGGCTTCGACTCCCGAGGTCACGGCGAATGCGCCGACGTGGTCGGCCACGCCGGAGCCGAGCGGCGCAACGAAGTCGGCGAGACACAGATTCGGCTTGCCGTCCGGCTGCTGTCCCTGCTGGCGCAGCATCGGGAAGCGCACGAGCTCGTGCGTGCGCGACGCGTCGCGGAACAGCACGAGGTCGTCGCCCTCGCTGGCCGCGGGCCAGAACCCATAGGCGGCGCGCGGCGTGAGCAGGCGCTCGCGGATGATGCGGTCGAGCAGCGCGCGCCCGTTCTCGTACAGCTCGCGTGCCGCGGCCCCGCGCTCGGGATGGTCGAGAATCGCCGGAAACTTGCCCTTGAGCTCCCACGCCGAGAAGAAGAAGGTCCAGTCGATGTACGGTACGAGCTCCTCGACCTTCACGTCGAGGAGCTCGCGGACGCCCAGGAACGCGGGCGCAGAGAAGTTGGCGGGGTCGAGCGCGAGCGAGAGGCGGTTCGCGCGCGCGGCGTCGAGCGCCATGAGCGGCCGCTCGCGTCGGCCCTCGTGGATGAAGCGCAGGCGCTCCTGCTGCTCGCGGTTGGAGGCATCGAGCGCGCGCCGGCGGTCGGCGTCGAGCAATGACGAGACGACTCCCACCGCGCGCGACGCGTCGTTCACGTGCACGACGCTCTGCGCATAGCGCGGCGCGATCTTCACCGCGGTGTGCTGGCGGCTCGTGGTCGCCCCGCCGATCAGGAGCGGCAGTGTGAGCCCGCGGCGCTGCATCTCGGATGCCACGTGGGCCATCTCGTCGAGGCTCGGCGTGATCAGGCCGGAGAGCCCGACGATGTCGGCGCCCTCGGCCACCGCGGTGTCGAGAATGCGATCGACCGGCACCATCACGCCGAGATCGACGATCTCGTAGTTGTTGCAGCCGAGCACCACGCCGACGATGTTCTTGCCGATGTCGTGGACGTCGCCCTTCACAGTGGCCATCACGACCTTGCCCTGAGCGCGCGCCACGCTGCCCTGCTTCTGCTTCTCCTCCTCCATGTACGGCGTGAGGTAGGCGACTGCGCGCTTCATCGCGCGCGCGCTCTTCACCACCTGGGGCAGGAACATCTTCCCGGCGCCAAACAGGTCGCCGACGATCTTCATGCCGTCCATGAGCGGCCCTTCGATCACGTCCAGCGGGCGGGGGAGCTTCTGGCGCGCCTCCTCGGTGTCGGCTTCGATGAAGTCGACGATTCCGTGCACGAGCGCGTGCGAGAGGCGGGCTTCGACGGGCGCCTCGCGCCAGGCGTGATCGAGCTCGCGCTTCTTGCCTGCGCCGCGCACCGTCTCCGCGAACTCCACCATGCGCTCGGTCGCGTCGGGGCGACGGTCGAACAGGATGTCTTCGACGCGCTCGAGCAGATCGGGCGGGATGTCCTCGTACACGCCGAGCTGGCCCGCGTTGACGATGCCCATGTCCATGCCGGCGCGGATCGCGTGATAGAGGAACGCGGTGTGGATGGCCTCACGCACCACGTCGTTGCCGCGGAACGAGAACGAGAGATTGGAGACGCCGCCGCTGATCTTCGCGCCGGGGCAGCGCTCCTTGATCAGGCGCGTGGCCTCGATGAAGTTCACCGCGTAGCGCGCGTGCTCCTCGATGCCGGTCGCGATCGCGAGGATGTTCGGATCGAAGATGATCGCCTTCGGATCGAATCCCACCTCGTCCACGAGCAGGCGATAGGCGCGCTCGCAGATCGCGATCTTGCGCTCGGTGGTGTCGGCCTGGCCGACCTCGTCGAACGCCATCACCACCACGGCCGCGCCGTAGCGCTGTACGGTGCGCGCCTTGGCGAGGAAGTCCGCCTCGCCCTCTTTCAAGCTGATCGAGTTGGCGATGCCGCGCCCCTGCACGCACTTGAGCCCGGCCTCGATCACGCTCCACTTCGAGCTGTCGACCATGATCGGGATGCGCGCGATATCGGGCTCGGTCGCGATCAGGTTCAGGAACCGGGTCATCACCTGCTCGGAATCGAGCATGCCCTCGTCCATGTTGACGTCGAGGATGTTGGCGCCTCCGCGCACCTGATCGAGCGCGACCTCCACCGCAGTGGTGTAGTCGCCGGCCTTGATCAGGTTGGCGAAGCGGCGCGAGCCGGTGACGTTGGTGCGCTCGCCGATCATCAGGAAGTTCGCGTCGTGGCGCAGCGCGAGCGGCTCGAGACCCGAGAGCCAGGTCACCTCGGGATCGGGCGGCGGGACGGCGCGCGGTGCGACGCCGGCGACGGCTTGTGCCACGGCGCGGATGTGCGCGTCGGTGGTGCCGCAGCAGCCGCCCACGCCATTCACGAGCCCGCTCTCCGCGAACTCGCGCAAGAACTCCGCCGTGCTCTCCGGCGTCTCGTCGTAGCCGCCGAAGGCGTTGGGAAGCCCCGCGTTCGGATAGGCGGTCACCGGAACCGGCGCCGCGGCCGCGAGGTCGGCCAGGAACGGGCGCATCTCGCGCGCGCCCAGCGCGCAGTTGATGCCGACCGAGATCGGCTTCGCGTGCTGCACCGAGGCCCAGAACGCCTCGACCGTCTGACCCGAGAGCGTTCGCCCGCTGCGATCGGTGATCGTGACCGAGATCAGGATCGGCAGCTCGATGCCGAGCGAGTCGAACACCTCGCGCGTGGCCACGATCGCGGCCTTCGAGTTCAGCGTGTCGAAGATCGTCTCGATCAGGATCGCGTGGACGCCGCCTTCGACGAGCGCCCGCACCTGCTCCGCGTAGGCCTCGCGCAGCGTGTCGAAGTCGAGATCGCGGAACGCTGCGTCGTTCACGTCCGGAGAGATCGAGAGCGTCTTGTTGGTGGGGCCCACCGCGCCCGCGACGAAGCGCGGGCGGTCGGGAGTGCGGCGCGTCCACTCGGCCGCCACTTCCACCGCGATCCGCGCGGCTTCGCGATTCAGCTCGGGTACGACCGACTCCATGGCATAGTCGGCCTGGGCGATGCGCGTGGCGCTGAACGTGTTGGTCTCGATCAGGTCGGCGCCCGCAGCGAGATAGGCGCCGTGGATGTCGCGGATCACGTCCGGGCGCGTGAGTACGAGGATCTCGTTGTCGCCGCGCAGGTCGCGCGGGTGATCGCGGAAGCGCTCGCCGCGGAAATCGGCCTCTCCGAGGCTGCGCGCCTGGATCATCGTGCCCATGGCGCCGTCGATCACGAGGATCCGCTCGGCGAAGATCTTCTCGAGTGCGCTCTGGGCTTGGTTCGGGTGCACTTGGATCCTCTCGGCTCGCGCCGCCCGGCAGTATAGTTAAATATCAGCCTATCTCAATGTCCTGATTCAATATCCCCTAGGGGATCTACCAGCCCCAGCAGCGCCGTGAGCTCAGCGAGTGCCTGCTCCGGCGTCTCGACGCGGATCGTCGTCATGCCGAGCGCGCGCGCGGTCTTGAGATTGCGCCCGATGTCGTCGAGGAAGACCGCCTCGGACGGGGCGATCGCGAGAGCCGTGCACGCGTGCTCGTAGATGCGCGGGTCGGGCTTCTGCAGCCCTAACGCACTCGACTCGAAGAACGCGTCGAAGTGCCCGGAGAGCGAACGCGTGCCCGTGTCGCCTTCGTCGGAGGCCCAGTTGTTCGTGAGCGCGGCCACTCGCAGCCCGCGCGCGCGCAGCGATCGGATCGCCGCGAGCATCGCGGGGCGCGGCTGCGACTCCGCGGCGATCCTCTCCATCATCGAGCGCGCATCGATTGCGAAGCCCGCCGCGGCGCACTCGGCCTCGAACGCCGGGATGAATTCCACGAAGCCGATCCGACCGCGCTCGAGGCGGCCCCACGCTCCCTCGGCTCCCGTATCCGCGACCACGCGGTTGATCGAGCCCGCGGCGATGCCGAGCTCGCGCTCATAGGCTGCGATCGCGTGCATGGGCGACCCGAGCACGACGCCGCCGAGATCGAAGATCACGGCGCGGATCGCCACCTAACGCTCCGCGTTCGATACGCGCACGATGCGGTCGCCCGCGAACGTGCCGATCAGGAGACCGCCCTCCACCTCGAGTCCCACGGTGCCCGCACCGCTCGGTGTACCCGGACCGCCCTCGTAGACCGTCTCGGTTGCCATCGTGTTCGGATCGAGTGCGACGATCGCGAACGGCATCGGGCAGGATCCGCCCTCGAGGCCATCGCACGAGAGCATCTCGCGCATCTCGCCGCGCAGCGAGGCCACGAGCAGTTGGCCGTCGCGTGTCCACGTGAGGTTGTCCGGCTGCATCACCTCGGCGCGCGCCTCGATCTCGCCCGTGCGGCGATCGATCCGCCGCACCTCGCTCGCGAGCGTGGCGTTCAGGAAGATCTTCTCGCCGTCGGCCGAGAGCTCGATGCCGTTCGGACCCGCTACGCGCGTGCCAGGCACTTCGGAGAATCCCTGCTCCCGACTCCACGCGTACACCCATCCCGTGTCACCGCCGAACAGCACGGCCTTCGCCGCGGCGAACATGAACGCAGTGGACGAGATGGGCCCGAAGCGCGTGACGAGGAATCCGCCGTCGGGCAGCGCGACCACGTCGTTGAGACCGCCCTCCGGCGCCACGGCACAGCCGCGCCACACCAGCTGCCACGAGCCCTGCGCCGGGAGCACCTCGAACATCTCCACCGACTCGCGCTCGCCGTGCTGCACAACGAGCAGCTGCAGAAACCCGTCGGCGCGCTTCGCGAGGTAGATCCCGTGTGGACTGAACGCGGTCGACGGTCCGCTGCAGTCGGCCTCGCCCCAGGGTCCCGGGGCCGTAGGCTCACCGCCCGCGAACAAGCTCGTGTGTTCGCCCGACTCGAGGTCGAGCAGCGAGATCCGGCCCGAGCGCGCACCCGCCTCACCGAACCCACCGTACTCGCTCACGAGCACGTGGCGGCCGTCGGGCAGCAGCGCGAGATCCTCGGGGTTCTGGTAACCGCACAGCGGCGCCGCAGCGCCGATCGGATCGCACGACGCGATCGGCGGGGCCGAGCCGCACGCGACCAGGCCGAACGCGAACACGATGGCGGCAGAGACGGCGACGTGGTTCATCGATCCCTCACGGCGTGGGTTGGGCCGGGGAAGGCTCGCGCGTCGATCGCAGCGCGTCGAGGGTGAAGATCGAGAGCGCGACGGCCACGAACCCGAACGCGATCGCGTGATCGCGCGTGAACGGCTCGCGGTACCAGAGCACGGCGAGCAGCAGTGCCAGGCTCGGCGAGATGTACTGCAGGATCCCGATCGCGCTGAGCGGCAACCGCCGCGTGGCGCTCGCGAAGAACACGAGCGGCGCCGCAGTGACGAGCCCAGAGGCGGCGAGCCACGCGTCGACTCCGGCTCCCGCACCCGGAAGCGCGAGCGATCCGTCCGGCTGCGCGACCAGGAACACGGCCGCGAGCGGGGCGAGCAGCAGCATCTCGACCGCGAACCCCGCGAGCGACGAGACCGGTACGACCTTTCTCACGAGTCCGTAGAGCGCGAACGAGATCGCGAGCGCGGCCGAGATCCAGGGCAGACCACCGAGGCGCGCGGTCCACCACGCGACGCCCGCGGTCGCGATGCCGACCGCGAGCCACTGCGCGGGGCGCAGTCGCTCGCGCAGCACGACGAAGCCGAGCGCGACCGAGACGAGCGGATTGATGTAGTAGCCGAGGCTCGTGTCGGTGATGCGCCCGGCCTGCACGGCGAGGATGAACACGAGCCAGTTCACGCCCAGCAGCGCTGCCGAGAACGCGATCGGGAGCAGGCTGCGGACGTCTCGCAACACGAGCGCCAGATCGCGCGCACGGCGGGCGAGCAGCAGCAAAGCGAGGCCGAACGCGGCCGAACACAGCGCGCGCCACGCGGTCAGCTCCGCGGCGGGGATTTCCGCGAGCTGCTTCCAGTAGACGGGCATGAAACTCCAGAGCCCGTAGGCGGCGAGCGCGAAGGCGGTGCCCACGGCGGTGTTCATGGGGGCGGAGGGCGTGTGACCGGGCGGCATCGGGGCGCGCCAGGATACAGGCCGCGGGCGCTACCGTGTCGCGCATGGAGTTCGTCCGGTCTCGGGCCGGTGGCCTGCGCATCCTCCACCGACCCGACCTCGCGCCGGAGCACGTCGTGCGCGCGATCGAGGCGCATCGGTCCAACGCGGATCGGGGGCGCGAGTTCTGCGAGCACTGGGGCCCGGCGTCGTCGGTGAGCCGGATCCTGCTGCGCCGCGACCAGGGCGATCTCGATCTCGCGGTGAAGTGGAACCACGCGCGCGGGCCGCGCGCTGCGTTCACCGAGTGGTGGCGCGGATCGCGCGCGGCGCGCGCCGTCACGGGGGCCGAGCAGCTGCGCGGCATCGGGATCCCGCATCCCGAGGCGGTCGCGATTGCGGAGAACCGGCGGCCGGGTCGCCTCTCCGAGAGCTATCTGCTCACGTGCTTCGTGGCCGGATCCACACCGCTTCCCGCGCTCATGCCGCAGCTGCTCGCCGCGCCGCGACGCCGGCGCGCCATCGCGTTCGAGATCGGCCGCGTGGTCGGTGCGCTGCACGCGGCCGGCCTCGATCACGCCGATCTCAAGCACTCGAATCTCCTGGTCACGGCCGACGACCGCATCGCTCTGCTCGACCTCGACTCGCTGATTCCGCCGCGAGCGCCGACCTGGCGCCGGCGCGTGCGCGCGCTCGGGCAGCTCGAGGCCTATGCGAGCGACCTGTATCCCGAGCTTCCGCGCAGCGATCGCGCGCGCGTGCTGCACGCCTACTTCGAGCGCGAGCCCGCGCTGCGCGCGCGCCGCCGCGAGCTGGTGCGCGAGGTGCGGCGCTGGGTCGAGCATCGGCTCCAACGCTGGCTCGGACGCGACCGCGAGCTCCACATCTACTACCCGCTCGCGCCGCGCGCACCGCTCGCGCCGACGCTCGTCGATCTGCGCGCGAGCGCGGACTCGAGAGTGCAGGGCGGGGGAGCGCGATGCGCATAGCACTCACCCACCCGCGCGCGAGTGACCTGGGCGGCGTCGAGCGCCAGGCACATAGCGTGGCGCAGGCGCTGCTCGACGCAGGCCACGAGGTGCACTTCTTCTGCCAGCGCGCCGACGCGAGCATCGACCCGCGGATCACCGTGCACCGCGTCTCGAATCCGCTGCGTCCCGTGCGCTGGTTCAAGGTCTGGTGGTTCGACCGCGCCTGCGAACGCGCCGTGGCAGCCTCGGGACCGTTCGATCTCGTGCACGGCTTCGGGAAGACGTCGCGTCAGGACGTGTATTTCGACGGCAGCGGCTGTCTCGCCGATTTTCAGACCTGGTCGGTCGACGGCGCGATCGCATCGGAGTGGCGACGCCGGCTGCGGCGCGCGAGCCCGCATCAGCGCGTGGTCGCGCGGATCGAGCGCGCGCGGTACACGCGCGGGAACTACCGCCGCGTACTCGCGATCTCCGAGCTCGTGCGCCAGCAGATCCTCGAGCGATACGCACTCGCGCCGCACGACGTCGAGACCGTCTACCCGGGCGTCGATCTCGAGCGGTTCGCGCCCGATCCATCGGCGCGCGAGCAGACGCGCCGCGTGCTAGGCGTGGCCCACGACGTGCCGCTGATCGCGTTTCTGGGCTCGGACTATCGCCGCAAGGGGATCCCGGTCCTGCTCGCAGCGCTCGCGCAGATCCCCGGCGCGCACGCATTCGTGATCGGGGCGGAGCGGGCCGCGCGTCGCGCGGCGTTCGAGAGCGAGGCGCGCGCGGCGGGGCTCGGCGAGCGGATCCACTGGCTCGGCGTCCAGCCCGAGCCGCAGCGCTGGCTCGCGGCTGCCGACCTGCTGCTGTTCCCGACCCGGTTCGATGCCTTCGGCAGCGCGGTGCTCGAGGCGCTCGCGTGCGGCGTCCCCGCGATCGTGAGCCGGCTCGCGGGCGCCGCGGAGCTGGTGTCGCCGGGGGAGACCGGGCTCGTGGTCGACGCGCACGCCGACGTCTCCACCTGGGCCGCGGCGGCGCGCCCGTTCCTCGACCCGGTCCGGCGTCCCGAGGTTCGCGCCCGCGCGCGCGCGACCGCCGAGCGCCATCCGTGGAGCCGCCATGCCCAGCGCGTGCTCGCGGTCTATCAGGAGCTAACCGGGGTCCCCAAGGGGGAATAGCGGGTCGCCCGCGGGCATTCCATACTCGGGCGGGCCACGAATTTCCCCGGGCATCCCCCATTCCGCCCGGAACGCTGAGGCGAGGGGAAAAAGCCTTCGATGGATTTCGAGCGGGCCTTCGACACCCTGGGGCTCACGCCCGGGGCGTCCGAGCAGGACGTCGACGCCGCCTATCGCCGTCTCTGCGTGGACTTCGATGCGCGCATCGGGCGCGTGAACAGCCTCGCTCTGCGCGACCGCTATGCCGCCGCGCGCGCCGAGCTCGAAGGCGCGCGCGCGATCGCGCTCCAGGCGGCCAAGCTGAACACCGCTTCGCGGAACGTTCCCGAGAACTTCGCCACGCGCGCGTGGGCGGTGCTCGGGCTCGCCGTGGGTGCGTCGCCGCTCGAAGTGGCGTCGGCGTACGTCTCGCTGTGCGAAGAGCTCGATCGCGAGCTCGCGGAGGCTCCCACTGAAGCGCTGCGCCACCGCTGCCTCGAAGCGCGCGCCGAGATCGACAGCGCCTATCAACAATGCGCGGCCGCACCGCTCGCGGCGGAGACGGCCGGAGACGCGAACGCCAGGGCGGGCTACGAGACCCAGGTGGCGCGCGCGACCTTCGAGGCTCCGATCGCGGCGCCGCCGACCCCGGATGCTGCACTGATGCGGATCCTCGCCGAGCCCGACCCGCCCCAGACGCCGCGCCGGCGTCACCGCCGCCGCCCGCTGCGCCGCTTCGCCGTCTCCTCGGCGCTGCTGCTGTTCGCCGCGGCCGGATCACTCGGCTACGTCTGGTGGAGCGATCCCGAGCGCGTGCACTTCCTCACGCGCTACATCCCGCTGCCGCCGGATCCGGAGCTGGTCGAATCCCAGACGAGCGCGGAGTATCTGCGGCGCCGCGTCGCGGAGGAACGCCGCGACATCCAGCGCCGTGCGGAAGAGGCCGCCGCGCGCCTGGTGCGAATGCAGACCGAGCCCGCGCCGACAGCGGACGGCTCCGATCCGCACACGCGCACCGATGGCACGCTCGAGCAGGCGCAGGCCCGCTCCGAGCTCGCGAAGCATCTGTTCGAGCTCACCGAGCGGCACATCTTCTCGAGCAGCGCGCTCGCCGAGGCGTTCGGGCACATGGAGCTCGCCACCGAGCTCGCGGGCGCGGGCGAAACCGATCGCGCCGTGGCGGCCTACTCCGAGGCGCGCGCGAACCTCGAGGCCACGCTCGCCAATCTCGACGAGGCCGAGTCGGCGCTCGGTGCGCGCTACGAGGCGGTCGATGCGCGCGACGCCTGGGTCGCGCTCGCGGCATCGGCCGGGCTCGAGCCAGGCCAGTCCGTGCTCGACGGCGGACAGCGGCTGGACGAGGCCGATGCGCTGCTCGACGGGGGCAACTTCGCGACCGCGATTCCCGAGATGCGCCTGGCCTCGCAGAATTTCCGCACGGCGATCGACGAGGCGCGGCGTGAGCTCGCGGCGCGACGGGAGGTCTTCGAAGCCGAGCGCAAGAGCGAGCGGGCGCGCGCAGAGGCGGATCGCCTCGCGCGCGCAGTGGAGCTCGGCTCGAGTGAGGACACGTCGCTGCCGCCGGTGTCGTCCGGGAACGCCACCGACGTCAAATTGGTCACGATCCCGGCCGGGAGCTTCGTCTATGGCTGCAACGGCGACGGAGGCCGCGAATGCCCGTCGTCGGAGTCGCCGGGTCAGCGCGCCGAGATCTCCGCGTTCAAGATCGATCGCACCGAGGTGCGCGTGAGCGAGTACCGCCGCTGTGTCGACGAGGGCGCCTGCGCACCGCCCGGCGTGGCGAACGGCTGCAACTGGAGTGCGCCCGGTCGCGGTGACCATCCCGTGAACTGCATCGACTGGGAGCAGGCCGCGACTTATTGCGGCTGGGTCGGGAAGCGGCTTCCGACCGAACAGGAATGGGAGAAGGCCGCGCGCGGAACCGACGGCCGCGTCTATCCGTGGGGCAACACGAGCGCATCCTGCGACGTGGCCGTGATGAGCGGCGGTTCGGGAGCGGGTTGCGGCGGCGCCTCGACGGCGCCGGTGGCCAGCCGCGACCGCGGCCGAAGCCCCTACGGGTTGTTCGACATGGCCGGCAACGTGCTCGAGTGGACCGGAAGCGCGTTCGCGTCCGGCGCCGGCGCGCGCGTACTGCGCGGCGGATCCTGGAAGAACGACGCCGGCGCGGTCCGCTCCTCGCATCGCGAAGGAGCGCTGCCGAACGTGCGCGACCCAAGCATCGGGTTCCGCTGCGCACAGGGTGCGATCGTCGCCGAGATGCGCGCGCATTGATTCCGCTCCGCGACGACAACCCCACGCTCGGCACGTCCACGGCGACGTTCGCCATCATCGGCGCGAACATCGCAGCGTGGATCTTCGTGCAGGGGCTCGGCACCGAGCCCACGCTCGCGCGCTCGGTCTGCGAGCTCGGTGCGATTCCGGGCGCTCTGCTCGGCAGAGTGGCGACGGGTGCCGCGGTTCCGCTCGGGCCCGGACTCGAATGCGTGGTCGGTCACGGGGGCTGGCACACGCTGTTCACCTCGATGTTCATGCACGGCGGCTGGTTCCACATTCTCGGCAACCTGTGGTTCCTGTGGGTGTTCGGAGACAACGTCGAGGATGCGATGGGGCCGCTCCGGTTCGCGGTGTTCTATGTCGTGTGCGGCATCGCCGCGGCGCTCGCCCACGTCGCCTCGAGCCCGGACAGTGCAGTGCCGGTGGTCGGAGCGTCGGGAGCGATCGGCGGTGTGATGGGTGCATACGCGGTGCTCTACCCGCGCGCGCCCGTGCACATGCTCCTCGCGCTCGGCTTCTACTTCACGCGCGTCGTGGTGCCCGCGTATCTGATGCTCGGATACTGGTTTCTGCTCCAGCTCCTCGGCGGCATCCCGGCACTGCAGGGTACCGGAGGGGGTGTCGCATTCTGGGCACACGTGGGCGGATTCGCCGCTGGCATCGCACTGCTGCCGCTGTTCCGGGTTCCCGCGCGAGTCGAGGCCCATCGACGTCACGTCGCGGAGCGCTTCGGCGCGTAGTTTTGCGGCTATGATTCTCGTCCACTTCCCGGTGGAACATCGCTGGAGGAATGCGCGTGGTCACGATCGGAATGAACTACTTCGTGCTGCCCGGGAAGGAGCAGATCTTCGAGGACGCCTGCGATCGCGTGGTGCAGACGATGCAGGGCATCGACGGCCACGACCAATCCCATCTCTATCGGCGGATCGGCGGAGACGACCGGGTGTATCTGATCGTGTCGCGCTGGCAGAGCGAAGCCGCCTTCGATGCCTTCGTCGCGTCCGATGCGTTCAAGAAGGTCACGAACTGGGGCAAGCAGAACATTCTCTCCGGTCCGCCGCGCCACACCACGTATCGCGAGGGGTGACCCGCTCGGCGCCCGCCGCGCGTCCCACCGTCGTCGGGCTGGGCCTGTGCGTGGTCGATCACCTCTACGTGGTCGACGAGATCGCGAGCACGCGCGAGCGCTCGCGCTACACGCAGCGCAAGGTGCTCGCGGGTGGAATGGTGTCGAACGCGCTCGCTCAGGTCGCGCGCCTCGGTTGCCGCGCCGAGCTGATCTCGCTGGTCGGCAACGACGCAGACGGGCGCCTGGCCCGGCGCAGTCTGCGCGCGATGGGAGTGTCGACGCGCGGACTCCTGCTCTCGGACGCATTCCCGACCACGATCGCGGTGGTGATGATCGGTGCGCGCGACGGCGAGCGCCGTTTCGTCACCGCGCATCGCGCGCGCTTCGAGCGGCGCGTGCCCGCGTTCGATCTCACGCCGGTTCGTCCTGGGCGCGTGTTGCTGATCGACGGCCATTTCCCCGCGCAGGCGCTGCGCGCCGCGAAGCGCGCGCGCTCGCTCGGCGTTCCGATCGTCGCGGACTTCAGCGATCCGCGCCCCGACTATCTCCGCCTGCTTCCCTGGGTGGATCACCCCGTGCTCCCCGAGGCATTCGTGCGGCAGTGGTCGCCGGGCGATCCCGCCGACGCGCTGCGCAGGCTGCGGCGCGAGTTCGGCGGCTCGCCCGTCGTGACGCTCGGCGCGCGCGGCGGTCTCTACTGGTGCAACGGGAAGGTGAGGCAGTACCGCAGCCCGCGTGTGCGCGTGCTCGACACGACCGGCGCAGGTGACGTGTTCCACGGCGCGTTCGCAGCGGGCCTCGCCTCCGGACTCGAGCTTCCCGAGATCGTCGCGCGCGCCGCGCGCGCGGGCGCGCTCGCGTGCACGGCGCTCGGCGCGACCGCGCGCCTGGCCTCGCGGCGCGAGTGGAAAGGCTTGGTTCCCGCGGGTCGTTGACCTCGCACACTCTCGCAGGCTGCGCCCCGAGTACTGCCGAAGGCGGATCGTGCCGCCTGATCGATCCTGGCGCGCCCCCGCAGGTTCAGCTCGAGCTGATCGCATCGGTGGACGCGCGCCTGCAGGGCACCGTGCGGATCAAGCCAGACCTCGCTGGAAGTCCGCGATTTCATTGGACCTGGTTTCGGCGTCGAACTCGACACGATTCGCGGTCCTCGACCGAGCCCGAAACCCCGCGGGCGCACATTTAGTCAGGTAGCCGAACTGGATTCAAATCCAGTTCACGGAAACGATCAGTGCGTTGGTGACTCCGGCCAGCGCATGTCACCCAGGACGAGCGCCGAGATCGTGACTCCTGTCGGACGACCCGAGCATCACTTGCTGAAGTGTTTGACCAGAAAGAATCGGGCCAACTGCTCGCCTTCCTCGGTCAACACCACGGACTTCGACTTCGAAACAGGATCTGAGATCCAGCCTCTTTCGAATAGGAGATTCATGAGGTCCCAATCGAGCGCCTTCCAGACGCGCCCGCCGTGCAGGGTCAGGCCGAGCATGGCGAGCGCGACCTCCGCGAGCTTGTCCGAATCCAGCTCGTCGGGGAGGCGCGCAGGACGTTCATCATCGTGAGTCATCGTGGTGCTTGCATGTCGCATGACGCTGTCACTCAGCCGCCGGCGGAGCCGGTCGGCTCCAGTGGCTGGTTAGACGGTCGTCGGGTTAGGCGCGACAGCAGATACCCCAATAGACGGTGCAATACGAAGACCGGACCCAGCGGAGCGCCGAGGAGCAGCGCCCAAAACAAATAGCCAGCTCGCGCTCCGGTATCCCAGATCTCACCGAACGGCGGCGCTAGACAGGCACGACGCGCATTGTCATACCCCACGCCAGCGTCCAGGCATGTATCCATGGCGTTGAGAATGTAGAACCACTGGCATATCCACACGTACAGCGCGAACATAATCAGGCCGAGTGTCACTTGAATGCCCCGGTGCATCTTCGTCATCCGCATAACGGATCGCGGTTGAGCTGCGGCCGCCCCGCGTGTCTCCCAGTATCAATCCGGCGGCTGCTGCGCGTCAACCACCGAACCGGCGGCCGCCGGCCGTGCGACCCGGTACAGCAACCAAAGCGGGTCGGCCGTCAGCTGCAATCGATTGTTAGGCAGCGACTCGTTGCCGGCCGAAGCCGAACGTTACTGCTTGGCCGGCAAGCGACTGGAAATGGTCCAGGTAACAGCCGTGCCAAGGAAGCATGCTACGAAATAGAACCCCCACCTTGCAATTGGGCTCTCCGGGACTCCTCGCCCAAAGCGGATGATCTCGCCCGGAAGCACGAGATCAACGCAGCCGATGACAACCATCGCCGGGAAAAGGAAGCAAAGAGCTGCGAGATAGGTTCGTGCCGAGATCATGGATTCTCGTTCGGGTGCCTCCGCTCTGCGTGGTCGCCTAACGGATCGGCGCTCAGCTGCGAGCGCGCTGACCGCATCGTAACACCACCGAAGCCGCCGCCAGGCTGCAAGAGCCGCTGGCGAGCGAAGCGAGCCTTAGCGGCGGTCCTTCGACATGCTGCTGGCGCTCGGCAGCTGCAGCGCCTTGTTAGCCGGCATGCCTGCATAGGCGCGCGCGACGAAGCCCGAGAACATCGCCATCACCGTTCCCATGAGAACGAGAAACACCGGGTTTGCAAAATTGGGAAATGGTGGTCCGATGACAAACGCGACTAAAGCGGACAGGCTGGATGTTGCGTATGCCGCGCAGCTTAAAGCTAAGAGAGCAACGATTGTCTTAGTAGGTTGCGACGGGACGCCAACTCGAGATACGCGGAGCCGCGACGCAGCAGCAAACAGGTGGAGGGTAAGCAAGCCCGACCCAGCGAAGGATGCAGCAAGCGAACCCGTGCACCACAGGTTAACGCGTGGGTCTACGTTGCGTACCGCGAACGCGATGTGGGAGATGAGCAGTCCTGTTAGCAAGAGGACCATCACCCTGCCGCCCTTCGCCGAGCGGCCCCATCTTTCTAGTCTCGCCAGCCGTGAGTCGGACTCAATCCAAGTCATCGCCAATCGCCTTTGTACCCATGCCGGCTAACGGATCGCGGTTCAGCTGCGGCCGCCCCGCGTGCCTACGAGTTTCAATCGGCGGCCGCCGCGCGTCAATCACCGGACCGGCGGCCGCCGGCCATGCGACTCAGCGCGGCAACCAAAGCGGGCGGCCGGCAGCTGCAACCGTTTGTTAGGCCGCGCCTCTGATGAGGCCGACGATTTGAAGAATGGCAATGAACAGAGCCGCGAAGCCAAAACCAATGGACATGGTCGCCTGGGTCGTGGCCATGCTGCCACTCGCGACTTTCTGCCGCCAGAGGACCCTGCAGCCAGGGGGCGGGAACTCGCCGAACCGAAGTGCCATTACGCCAGTTCTGAGGAAGGCCATGCCACAAACAATGAGAACGCAGATCCCGGGCGACATAAGGAGAACTAGGCGTCGATGCAGGGACGCCGCGTATTGCTCAGACACTGCGCGGGCCTCGGGAACGGAGAGGCCACTAAGGAAGGGAGGATCTGGGAAAAAGGCCTCAGCGTAGTATCGGACCGAGATGAGCCAAGCCACGAACACCAACGCGGTGCCGATGACGACCGCTTGGTAAACCGGCTGGGGTTCAGAGTGCCTTGTGCTCATTCTGTGTGCGGCCTAACGGATCGGCGCTCAGCTGTCGGCTCGCGGCAACCTTCCGCAACCCCACCGAGCTGCCTTGCCAGACTCTACCAGATTCCGCTAAGGCGCAGGCCGGTCATCTGCAGCGCCTTCCATGAGAAGGCCAGCCTCGTCAAGTGGCGAATAACATTATTTCGTCTCTTATCACGACGCGCAGGCTCCCGAGTCGAACCACCACCAGGCTTCCATCCGCACTCTCGATGACCTCGGTCTCGCGAGGTCGGTGCACACTGAGGTCCTTGGGCGTCGGGTGCTGCAATCTTGTTATCGACCTCTCCTTGCGAAGGGCCCGGCGTTATAACGCAGTCACCCGGACACGGCGGTCTCGATCCATCACGGCTCTACGCAGCCTGCACGGAAGCGACTCGCACGGGCTCGTAGACCTCTCCCGTCGTCCACAGACGGTGCAAGAGGACGGCGAGCCGTCTCGCCACCGCGACGATCGCGCGCTTGCGGGCGATGCTCCCTCCGCGCTCCCCCATGCGAAGGCCCGCACGTCGCAGATCCGTGTCGGGACCAAAGGGCCCGAGGATGTAGTGCGCAGCACTCACCAACAGACGCCGCAACAGTCGATCCCCTGCCTTCGTGATCCGTAGCTGGGGATTCTGTTCCCCCGAATCTCGTCGCTTCGGACGAAGCCCGACGTACGCTCCTACTGCGCGGCTCGTCGCAAATCGGCGCGGGTCCTCGATCGTGAGCACGTAGTACAGCGCCGTGATCGGCCCCACGCCCGGCACCTGGCGCAGCAGCTCCGTCTCCGGGTAGCGCTCTCGGCACAGCTGCTCCACCTCCCGGTCCATTTGCCGTATCGTCGCGGTGAGCTGCTCGATCGTGTCGAGGAGCGTCTCCAGCCCGGGGAACAGATCCATCGGCGTCGTCGCGCGCACCCGCTTTGGAAATGCCTCCGTCGAGCTCGCCGGAACACGCGTCCCCAGCGCCTTCGCGAAACCCCGCACCTGATTCACGAGCTGAGTCCGAGCCCGTACGAGCCCATCCCGCGTCTGGATCAGGATCCGGTCTCGCTGCGCCTGCGCCCCGCGGTGCACGATCGGCTTCAACAGCGACGGATCCATCCGCCCCAGGCGCGCCAACAGCTCCGCATCGACGCCGTCGCTTTTCGAGTCGTTCTCCGCGATCAGCCGCACTCGGCGCGGATTCGCGACGATCGCCTCGTGCCCGTGGCGAACGACACAGCGACTAACCCATGGCGAGTGCGTCCCTACCTCGAGAACAACCCGACTTGGTGGGAACGAAGCCAACCGCTCCGTCATCGCCGGTTCCGTCGTGCGCACCCGAAATGCCTCGATCACTGCGCCCGCCGCGTCGAGCACCCGTCCCTCGGTCCACCGGTCGCCTAGGTCCAGACCGATCGTCAACCCGCTCGTGATACGATCACCCACGCCAGCCTCCTGTTTGGGACCCACTCCGTGGTGAGCCCGCAATCGTTGCAGACCTTCACGGTACTGCGTTCAGGAGGCTGGCCTTCTCATCCCATCTTGTTAGGCCGCCGGCTCGCCGACAAGAAGTTTGCATTCCTCAATGATTGCGGTGTCGATCTCCGCGATCGAGTCTAGATCGTCGTCCTCGACGTCGTCGTAGTTGTAGAAGAGGCCCACCAAGCGAGCAATGCCGAAGGACTCGCCCAGGTACTCGCCGGGCGGTAGTAGCTCGTCGATCTCGCGAAACACCCGCTCGACGATGAAACGTGCGCCCTGCCTAGGTGGGATCTCGCCACCGGCTACTTGAGAGGCATAGTGCCGCTTGAGGACCTCGCCTGCGTGGATTGGAGTGGGAAGAGGATGACCAAGCTCTCGGAGCGCAGACTCGAACAGGCTTCGGAGAAGGTGCGGATCGGAGCGGGATGTCTCGCCAGCGAGAACAGCGAGCGATTTCGAATCAAGACCGCCCTCTAGCCATGCCGCAGCTACGCCTGGCAGCTTTTCAGGCGGCAAAAACCCGAGGACGTGGGCGGCGGTGGATTCGTTCAGGTGCATTTTCAGGCGGCCTAACGGATGGCCGCTAAGCTGCGGCCGCGCGAAATGCTACCACGACCCGCAAGCGCACAGCTGGCCGAGCTGTTGAAGCCCGCGGCCGTCAGCTTCAGCGGCTTGTTAGACGGCCACTCGCGCTGGTCGCCAGAACTCCACGAAGAACGACGTTCGGCCTGACAGTGCAACGTGGTGCTCTACCTCAGGCAGCACGATGCCCGGAGACGCCGGGGTGAGCCGCTGACATCGATTGAAAGGTGCATGCACATAATAGTCGATAGGGCCGTGAGTAATCTGGATGCGAGCCCAGATGCCTCGCTTCGTGGTGTGAAGCTTGAGGAGAGCTTCAGGAACTGAACTCTCATCGAAGTCTGGCGTTCGGTGGTAGGGCTCGTAGCCGAGTGGAATCTCGCTGCGATCACATTGGACACAGTCGAGATCTGTTCCGATCCGCGATTGGCGGCCCTCGGTAGTGAGTACCCATCGTCGGTCGGATCAGAAGCGCGGCGACCCTACCTGCGTGCTGATCACGGCGCGGTCCGTCACGCAAAGAAGGCCAAGACAAACGAACGCGATGTCTGCGGAAACCTGGGCGCTCGAGCGAAAAAATGAACGAGCGCGCGGTCACAACAAGGCGGCGGTCGCCCTGGCGAACAAACTCGCGCGGATCGTATGGGGGGTGTGGAAACACGACCGCGCCTACTGCAGTCCGTCTCAGAGCTAGAAACCCCATCGGCTGATTCGAGCGAACGACGATGATGGCGCACCGGTTCGGACCGGCGCAGGACCAGGCCGACAACAAGCATGGCCTCAGAGGCCGCTGTCCAGCGATTGGCCCCCTGCGCGCGACTTTCCATCATGGCCCGGAGCCGAGTGCTCCACACACGAGGCCGGAGATACGACTGCAGTCGAACCCAGCGCCAAAATCGTTCGAAAGGAGCTCCGAAGTAAAAGATCAGCGCGAAGAATCAGATTGACGGAGGAGTCCAGATACGGCTTGTTAGACGGCCACTCGCGCTGGTCGCCAGAACTCCACGAAGAACGACGCTCGGCCTGACAGTGCAACGTGGTGCTCTACCTCAGGCAGCACGATGCCCGGAGACGCCGGGGTGAGCCGCTGACATCGATTGAAAGGTGCATGCACATAATAGTCGATAGAGCCGTGAGTAATCTGGATGCGAGCCCAGATGCCTCGCTTCGTGGTGTGAAGCTTAAGGAGAGCTTCAGGAACTGAACTCTCATCGAAGTCTGGCGTTCGGTGGTAGGGCTCGTAGCCGAGTGGAATCTCGCTGCGATCACATTGGACACAGTCGAGATCTGTTCCGATCCGCGATTGGCGGCCCTCGGTAGTGAGTACCCATTGTCGTTCGGAGAAGGGCGGGCCGTGCCGCGTGTGTCGGCGGTGTCCGCACGCAAGCTCGGCAACCCATTCGGAATCGATGTCTTCGGCAAACGCGACGATCGGTCGATTCATTGATTGTGGGAATGGCCGTCTAACTTGAATTCGACAGGTCTGCGTAACACCCGGCACACAGCAGAGAAGCTGGCGTAACACGGGCGCAGGAGAGATATACCACGCGTGAAGCCGCCGTATCGCCAGCGTTTGCAAGCGGCAGCGGCGGTAGGTTCCGGCGTTGGGCAGGTCTGCGTAACGCCGCCCGGGCAGGGGCGATCGCGTGTACTGCGCTCGGCGTGTCGCGCCCTCGTCGCGCCGGGAGTGGGAGGGGCGAACGAAGCCGCGGAACGCGGGTTTCACCCGCCCTACGCGGTCTCGGTGATCAACCGGTCGATCGCGTGAACGGGCGCATCGTCGCCCTTCATGAGATGCGCGATCGCGGCATACACGCGCTGCTGCTGCACGACCCGGCCCTGCTGCGCGAACGTCGCCGATACGACGCGAATCTCGAAGTGTCCGCCGCCGTTCGCGCGCACCTCGACGCGCGCGTCGGGAAACGCCGCCGCGATCGCCCGCTCGAGATCGCGCGCCGTGTCGCCGGACGAGCTCGGTGAGGAGAGGATCTGGATCGGCACTCGCCTCCCGGACTACTGCCCGCCGCGAGCCACGGCCTCGGCGCCCGGTCCGTCGCGGTGGGTCAATGCGACCAGGTCGGCGAGCACCTCGACCGCCTCGGTGACCTGGGGATCGTTCTCTTCCTCGGGCTCCGGCTTCGCCTTCGCCTTGGCCTTCGAATCGCCGCCCTTCGCCTTGTCCTTCGCCTTGTCCTTGTCCTTGTTGCCGTTCGAGCCGTTGGCCTTGGCGTTCGAGTCCTCGCGCTCCTTGATGATGTCGGCGAGACGCACGATGCCTTCGTGGGCCTTCGCCTCCGCGAGCTTGGTGCGCACCTCTTCGAACTCCGAGCTCTTCGCGATGCGCTCCGACGAAGTTCGCACGAGCTCGGCGAGCGCGGGCCCCGAGACCTGGCTGTCGACGTCGGCGGGACCGATCGCGTTCGCGAAGCTGCCGTAGAGCGCGGGACGGCTCTCCCCCGAGAGCGCGAACGGCTGATGCCGCTCGCCGAGGTCGTCGGTGGCGAGCAGCGACGGAATCACCACGTCCGCGGCAACGCCGTCGTTCTGCGTCGAGCGCCCGCCCGGGCGGAAGAAGCGCGCCGTGGTGATCTTGAGCGCGCCGAGGCCCGGCGGAAGCGGAGTCACGGTCTGCACGGTGCCCTTGCCGAAGGTGTGGTCGTCGCCCGTGATCACGGCGCGGCGGTAGTCCTTGAGTGCGCCCGCGAGGATCTCCGACGCCGACGCGGACACGCGCGAGACGTGTACGACCATCGGCCCGGTGTAGAGAATCCGCTCGTCGCGGTCGGACAGCACGCTCATCTGTCGGCGCGCGTTCTCCACTCCCACGACTTCGCCCTTGCGGATGAAGAATCCCGAGATCTTGACCGCGTGCTCGAGCAGCCCGCCACCGTTGCGCGAGAGGTCGAGCAGGAGCCCATCCGCCTTCGCCTCCTTCACCTGCGTGAGGAGGTTCTCGACGTCGTCGGTGCACTGGCGCTGACCCGGGTCCGAGTCGCCGTAGAAGGAGGGGAGGTCGATGATCGCGAGCTTGAACGGCTTGCCGTTGCGCTCGCGCGTCTCGAAGCGCAGGCTGGCCGCCTGCTCAGCGAGATCGATCTTGTCGCGCACGATCGCGAGCGGGAAGCGCTCCGTCTCGTCGCCCTGGCGCAGCACGGTCAGGTGGACCTTGGTGCCTTTCTTGCCGCGGATCAGGCTGACCGCGTCGCGCAGCGGCATGTCCACGATGTTGACCGCCTCGCCGCCCTCTTCCGCGACCGCGATGATCTTGTCGTTGGGCTCGAGACCGTTCTCGATCCGGTCGGCGGCGCCGCCCGGGATGATCCGCTCGACCACCGAGTAGCCGTCGCGCTCGGACAGCGCGACGCCGATTCCCTCGAGCGAGAGCGACATCGAGATGCGGAAGTCCTCGACCGCTTCCGGCGACAGGTAGTTCGAGTGCGGGTCGAGGGCGGTCGCGAACGAATCGAGGAAGATCGAGAAGATCTCCCACTGCGGGATCTCGCGCAGGCGCTTGGTGCGCAGCTCGTAGCGGTGCGCGAGCAGTCGCTTCGCCTCGGCGAGCTTCTCTCCGGCTCCGAGATAGTTCGACATCTGGAAGTGGACGAGGCGCCGCCAGAGCTCGTTGCGCTCGTCCTCGTTCTTCGGATAGCCGCGCTCGTCCGGGTCGATCCGGATCTCGACGCTCTCGTCGAGCTTGAAGTTCTCGTCGGCCATGAGCGCCTTCGCGTGGACTTCCGACGCGGTCTGCAGCGCGATCAGTCGCTCGTGGACGCCCATGATCTGGCTGCAGTTCCCGGCCTGGAGGTTCTCGAACACGCCCGCGAGCTTCGCGCGCAGCTCGCCGACCTCGTTCTCGAGCATCAAGCTGCGAGAGGTATCGAGGCGGTGGAGATAGCTCTCGATGGCGCGCTGCTCGATGTCGGCGCCGAGCGCGCTCTGGGTCACGTGGTGTTTCAGGAACTCGCGCGCGAGCTGACCGATGCTCGGGCAGTCGAGCTCGGCGGCCGCGGGCGTCGCGACGACCAGAGCAGCGAGCAGGGCCAGGGAACGGCGAATTTGGCGCAGGATCATGGAGCGGTTATCGGACGGCGCGGTCCCATACTTTTCTTTTCTAACTCTAGCGGGGAGTCCCGACGCGGGAGTATCGCACGCCCCGCACCCCCCGATCCGCCTCGCGCCGCACCACCCACGGGGAGCGCCGCGCCTAGTACCGGTAGTGGTCGGACTTGTAGGGCCCCTCGACCGGCACGCCGATGTAGGCGGCCTGGTCCGCGGAGAGCTGGGTGAGCCTCACGCCGAGCTGACCGAGGTGCAGCCGCGCCACCTCCTCGTCGAGCGCCTTCGGCAGCACGTAGACCCGCTTCTCGTACTTGTCGTTGCGCTGCCAGAGCTCGAGCTGGGCGAGCACCTGGTTGGTGAACGAAGCGCTCATCACGAAGCTCGGGTGGCCGGTCGCGCAGCCCAGGTTGAGCAGGCGCCCTTCGGCGAGCACGAGCACCGAGTGGCCGTCCGGGAAGACCCACTCGTCGTACTGCGGCTTGATGTTCTCGCACCGGATGCCGGGGGTCTTCTTGAGGCCCGCGATGTCGATCTCGTTGTCGAAGTGACCGATGTTGCCGACGATCGCCTTGTCCTTCATGCGCGCCATGTGCGCCGCGGTGATGATGTCCTTGTTGCCGGTCGCGGTGACGAAGATGTCCGCGGTCTCCACCACGTCCTCGAGCGTCGCGACCTGGTAGCCCTCCATCGCGGCCTGGAGTGCACAGATCGGGTCGATCTCGGTGATGACGACGCGGCAGCCCTGGCCGCGCAGCGCCTGGGCGCAGCCCTTGCCCACCTCGCCGAAGCCGCACACCACGCCGACCTTGCCGCCGAGCATCACGTCGGTGGCGCGCATCAGGCCGTCGGGCAGCGAGTGCCGGCAGCCGTAGATGTTGTCGAACTTGCTCTTGGTGACGGAGTCGTTCACGTTGATCGCGGGGAACGCGAGCGTGCCGTCCTTCTCCATCTGGTAGAGCCGGTGCACACCGGTCGTCGTCTCCTCGGAGACGCCCTTGATGCCGGCAGCCATGCGCGTCCAGCGCGTCGTGTCGCGCAGCTGCTCGCGGCGCAGTGTGTCGAGGATGATTCCCCACTCCTCGGGCTCCGAGTCGGGCTTGAAGTCGGGCACCTTGCCCGCGGCCTCGAACTCCGCGCCCTTGTGCACGAGCAGCGTGGCGTCGCCGCCGTCGTCGACGATCAGGTTCGGACCGCTGCCGTCGGGCCACACGAGCGCCTCGACCGTGCACCACCAGTACTCGTCGAGCGTCTCGCCCTTCCACGCGAACACGGCGATGCCCTGCGGATCTTCGGGGGTGCCGTTGGGACCCACCGCGACCGCCGCGGCGGCCTGGTCCTGCGTGGAGAAGATGTTGCACGACACCCAGCGCACGTCGGCGCCGAGGTGCGTGAGCGTCTCGATCAACACGGCGGTCTGCACGGTCATGTGCAGGCTGCCCATGATGTTCGCGCCCGCGAGCGGCTTGCTGTTCCCGTAGCGCGCGCGCAGCGCCATCAGACCGGGCATCTCCTGCTCGGCGAGCCGGATCTCCTTGCGGCCGGCGACGGCGAGATCGAGGTCCTTCACCTTGAAGCGCGGGCGGGACTGCGACATGCGCGGAATCTCCTCAGCGAGGTCGTCCGCTGCGCGGGTCGCCTCTTCTATTCATCCGTTTATGCGGATGCAGTGTTCCAAAGCTTGAGCCCGATGTCGAGGCCAATCTGTATCTGCCCCTCGGGGAGGCTCAGTGGAGGGCCTGGGGCTGTCGCAGATCGAAGCGCTCGATCTCGGCGTCGAAGTGCGAGCCGTCGTCGCGGACCATCTGATAGGTGCCCTCCATCGAACCGAAGGGCGTGTCGAGCGGGCAGCCGGACGTGTACTCGAACGCGTCGCCCGGCTCGAGCACGGGCTGCTCGCCCACCACTCCGGGTCCGCGGACTTCTTCGATGCGGCCCGCACCGTTGCGGATGATCCAGTGTCGCGAGACCAGCTGGCAGGTCCGCTCACCCTCGTTGCGCAACCGGATCGTATAGAGAAAGAACCACTGACTGTGTCCGGGATCGGAGTGCTCGGCCGAATAACGCGCCTCGACCTGCACGCGCAAGCCCTGCGTCACCGACTCGGACCGCGTCACGTGGTCCAACGTGTGTCCTCCACGGCGACGCCCACCCAATCGCAGGAGAGGTTCCACAGCCGCCGCGCTGCGTCGCCGTCGCTCGCCGCGCTGCTCGGCTGATGCTCGCGGCACTCGGCGAAATAGCGCCCGCTCGTGTTCGCGAGCTCGGGCGACGTGGCGACGTAGAGCGACGTCGCCGCGCCCTGCTCGGGAGTCTTCCCGAACAAGCGCATCGGGAGCTGGGCAATCTTCGCAAGCGCGCCCGTGTTCGTGCCGAGGCGCGTCGCCACGCCACCCGGGTGAACCGCGTTGGCCGTGACTCGCGTTCCCTCGAGGCGGCGCGCGAGCTCGGCCGTGAACAGGATGTTCGCGAGCTTGGACCGCCCGTAGACGCGCAAGCCCGTGACGACCGTCGGAAATCCGAAGCCGCGCTCGGCCATCGGATCGTCGAAGTCGAAGCCGCCCGTGAATTTGTGGGCATCGGACGCCACGTTCACCACGCGCGCGGGGCCGCTCGCGAGCAGCCGCTCGCGCAAGAGATGCGTGAGCAGGAACGGCGCGAGGTGGTTTACCGCGAGCGTCATCTCGTAGCCGTCGACAGTAAGGACCCGCTCTCTCATCACGAGGCCTGCGTTATTCACGAGCAGGTGCAGCGCGGGGTACCGCTCGCAGAACTCGCGCGCGAGGCCGCGCACTGCCTCGAGCGAGGCGAAGTCCGCGAGCAGCACGTCG
This sequence comes from uncultured delta proteobacterium, assembly GCA_963832165.1. Taxonomy (GTDB): domain Bacteria; phylum Myxococcota_A; class UBA9160; order UBA9160; family SMWR01; genus JAHEJV01. The sequence continues at coordinate 376,810 of CAWHTE010000002.1, forward strand.
ACGCGCGAGTTCCCGGTTCGCTCCGTCACGTCCTTGCGCGCGGCTTCCGCGCGCGCGCGATCGCGCCCGACCAGCACCACCTGGGCACCGCGCGCAGCGAGGCCGACGGCGGTCTCCTGTCCGATCCCCGAGGTCGCGCCCGTCACGAGCGCGATGCGCCCGTCGAGCGATCGCGCGTTGGAATCCTGCTTCGTCGTCATCGGAGACCTCCTCGTCGACCGGCGATTCTACGCCCCGCGGAGCCCACACGCGAGGATCGCCACGAATTCGCCCGGCGACAGCACTCGCTCGGCGAAGAGATCGACGAGCGCATCGTGCAGCGCGAGAGTGCGCGCGCGGCGATTCGAGGTGCTCGCACCGAGCGCGTGAAGCCGATCCGCGATCGTGCAGCCCTGCGCGTCGGCGCGCTCGCGCACGTGTGAATCGCAGCTGTTCCAGACCACCGTCGGCGCGAACCGTGAAATCGGACACGCGTCGCGTGCATCGGTGCGGCCGTCGCCATCGCGGTCCGGAAAGAGGTCGACGAGCACGGGGTCGTGATCGGACGCGCGGAACGGATCGGGCGCAAACGCATCGGGCGGGTTGTCTTCGCGATAGTCGAACAGCGGCGGCTCGTCGGAGTTGGCGTGCCACACCGCGGCGCCGCCCGCGAGCCGTGCGAGGTCGGGGCTCGCGAGCGCGTGGTCGAGCCGGCCCGCCGCGGCGTCGAAGACGTAGCTGTAGGTGTCGGGTCCGCTGAATCGCGCGAGCAGATCGACGAAGCCCGCGGCGGAGAGCGCAGCGATGGGATCCTCGGCCGGGTAGCTGTTCAGGTCGCCCACGATCAGCGCGGACGCGCTGCCGGCGCGTGTGGGATCCGCAGCGAGCCACGCCGCCAGCGCCGTCGCTGCGCGCGTGCGCGTGAGATTGCAGTCGCCCTGGCCATCCCCTCGGTCGGGATCGCCGCTGCGCTCGCAGGACGATGCCTTCGACTTCCAGTGGTTCAACGCGATGGTGAAGCGCTCGCGCGTACCCGCGTGCACGAAGCTCTGCGCGAGGCTCGGGCGATTGCGTGTGGAATCGAAGTCCGGGTGCGCGCGCTCGTCGAGCACCGCGGGCGAGCCGAGCGGCGCGACGCGATCTCCGCGATAGAGGATGCCGACCGAGATCTCCTGATCACCGAGCGCGTTCGCTCCGGGATCGACCCAATCGATCGGCGCGCCGATCCGATCCGCGAGCGCCGCCGCGAGCTCGCGCGCCGCGCTTCCGGGTGCGACGCCATCGTTCTCGAGCTCGGCGAGCGCGAACACGTCGGCGTCGGTGGCCGCGAGCATCGCGACGAGCTTGGCGCGCTGGCGCGCGAGCTCGCGCGCGTTCGCGGCGCCGCGCGTCGGAAACCCGCCGCCGGATCCGTCGCCGTTGAAGAAGTTCTCGACGTTCCAGGCCGCGACGCGCAGCGCGCCGCGCGGGCGCGCGCGGCTCGGGCCGCGCACCTGCGGACTCGAACCGGATCGGCTGGGTAGGGTGGATCCGGAAGCTGCCGAACGCGAAGTCGACGACTCCCTCGATGCGCGCGAGTCGATCGCCGAGCCGCAGCGCGCGGCCCTGCGCAGTTTGGAGGTAGGGGGTTGGATCGGGCCAGCGCACGTGTCGGCCGTCGTCGAGGAGCAGACGGTGGCGCAGATTGCGCTCGTGCCACGCGCGTGCGGGGTTACCCGGCAGCGCGCGCTGCGTGGGCGCGAACAGGCGCTCGCCCGCGGCGAGCACGAGCTCGCCGAATCGGCCCAGCTGCTCCGCACCGCTCGCCACGAGCGGCTGCTCGATGCGCACGCGCATGCCCTCGATGCGCTCCCAGCCCAGAGCATCGACCGGGAGCTGCGCGATCACAGGGCTCGCCGCTCCGCGCGCGGGGCACCGCTGCACCCAGTCGATGCGGCCGATCTCGGTGAGACCGAAGAACTCGCGCACTTCGCCGCTCACGCGCACGGTTTCACCGGCCTGCACACCGCGCTGGTCGGGCGCGAATACGAACAGGCCCTCGGAGGAGAGCTCGCTCGCATCCGCGTCGAAGTCTTCTTCCTGCACGAAGAAGCCGCCGAGCCCGTCGGGGTCGGGGAAGTCGGCCACCGCGACCCCTTCGACGACGACGCCCGCAATCCCCGCGAGCGGACTCGATGCGCCGGTGCCCTGGATCGCGTGGATCGCAGTGGCGGGAGCGCCGCACTCCGAATCCGCAGCGGCGCACGGCGCGAGCGGCACAACCAGCCAGGCGGCGATCGGAATCGAGACGAGCGAGGCGCGCGTGCCCAAGGTTCCACCTCCGGCGGGTGCACGGCACCCGCAAAGTCGGGACCTCGAGCCAGTGATCGGGGTGAGCCGACGGCGCGAATGCGCCGTCCCTGCCTGACTAGCACACGAGAGTCGCTACGGGCCCGCTCGTGTCGCTTTGATCGGGATCCGACGCAAACGGACCTTCTCAGGCGAACGCGGGTGCCACCTTCTCCGCGAACAGCCGCGCGGGCTCGCGCGTGTCGCGGCCGAAGAACTCGATCACGAAGAGGCTCACGCCGAGCGCGCGGTGGCGCTCGATGCGCTCGATCACGCCTTCGGGCGAGCCCCAGATGCCGTGCTCTTCGAGCGCGGCGCCCATGTGACCGCCGTAGATCTTCTTCGCCTTCTCGAGCGCGCCCTTCGCGGCGGCCTCGTCTTCCGCGATCACGACGACGCACTGCTGGGAGATCTCGATCGAGTCGGGATCGCGGCCCTGCTGCTCGCAGCGGCGCCGCAGCGCCTCGACCTTCTTCGGTAGCTGCGCCTGGAACACGGCCATGTTGTTCCAGACGTCGGCGTGGCGCGCGGCGATCCCCATGAGCACCTGCTCGCCGCCGCCGCCGATCAGGATCTCCGGGCGCGTCGTGGGCTTCGGCTCGCACAGCGCATCCTTCACATGGAAGTGTCGGCCCTCGAACGTGGCCTTCTCCTGGGTCCACATCCGCTTCAGGATCTCGACCATCTCGTCGAGCGCGCGCAGGCGCTCGCGCGTGCTCGGAAACGCGCAGCCGGTCTGCTCGAACTCGGGCGGGAACCAGCCCGCGCCGAGTCCTGCGATCACGCGCCCGGGTGCGATCTGATCGATCGTTGCGATCTGCTTGGCGAGGATCGCGGGGTTGCGGAAGAAGGGCGGCGTCACGAGCGTGCCGAGCTTCACGCGCTCCGTGATCGCGGCGACCGCGGAGAGCAGCGTCCACCCCTCGAGGATCGGCAGGTTGGGCAGCGGCACGCCGTACACGTGATCGCACACCCAGACCGAGTCGAAGCCGAGCGCGTCGACGTCGCGCGCGCACGCGGAGGTCTCCGCCCAGGTGCGTTTGATCTGCGGAAGGGTCACACCGAAGCGGACCGGTCGGGGCATGCATCCTCCGGGCGGCGAGAAGTCATTCTACTACTCTCGGCGGCGATGCCGCTCGCGGTCGAGATCGACAGCCTCGACGATCCGCGCGTTGCCGCGTACCGCAACGTGCGCGACGCCGATCTTCGCGCGCGCGACGGGCTGTTCCTGACCGAGGGGCGGCTCAACGTGAAGCGGCTGATCATGGGGTCGCGCTTTCGCACGCGCTCCGTGCTGGTGACGGAGACGGCGCTGCACGCGATCTCGCCCGCGCTCGAGCGGCTCGACACGGGCACACCCGTCTACGTGGCCGCGCATTCACTCGTCGCCGACGTGGTGGGCTATGCCATGCACCGCGGCTGCCTCGCCGTCGGCGAGCGCGGCGCCGAGCCGGAGCTCGCGCCCTTCCTCGCGAGCGCGCGGCCGCGCACGCTGCTCGTGCTCGAGGACGTCTCCAATCCCGAGAACGTCGGCGCGGTGTTCCGCAACGCGCTCGCGCTCGGCGCCGACGGTGTGGTTCTGACACGGCGTTGTGTCGACCCGCTCTACCGCCGCACGATCCGGGTGTCGATGGGCGCGTCGCTGCGGCTCGGCTATGCCCGCGCCGAGAACGGCGCGGCGGCGCTCGCGGAGCTGCGCGCGGCGGGTTTCACGAACGTCGCGCTCACCGCCTCGCGCGACGCCGCGCCGCTCGAGCGCGAACGCGTGGCCCCGCAGCGCCTCGCGCTCTGGCTCGGCAGCGAGGGCGACGGGCTCTCGCCCGACGTGCTCGCGGGCGTCGAGCGGCACGTGACGATCCCGATGGCGTCTGGCGCCGACTCGCTCAACGTCGCGACGGCGTCCGGAATCGCGCTGCATCACTACCGCGCGCTCGCGGAGGAGTCGCGTTGAGCCGCGTGCTGATCGTGAAGACGGGCGGCACGCTGCCCGAGGTGCGCGCGCAGCGCGGCGATTACGAGGCGTGGATCGCTGAAGGCATGGGGCTCACGCGCGGAGACGTCGACGTGGTGTCGGTTGCGCAGGGCGAGCCGCTGCCCGCACCCGAGTCGCCCGCGGGCGTCGTGGTGACGGGCTCGTCCGCGATGGTGAGCCACCGAGAGCCCTGGAGCGAGCGCCTTGCCGAGTGGCTCGCGAGCGCGGTGGAGCGCGCGACGCCCGTGCTCGGCATCTGCTATGGCCACCAGCTGCTCGCCCATGCGCTCGGCGGCGCGGTGGGCCCCAATCCGCGCGGCCGCGAGATCGGCACTGTGCAGGTGCGCAGCCTCGCGCCCGCGCAGCGCGATCCCCTGTTGAGTGTCTGGGGAGCCGCAGAGCCCGCGCACGCCACTCATTTCGAGAGCGTGCTCGAGCTGCCCGCGAGCGCGGTCCGGCTCGCCGAGAGCGATCTCGATCCGGTGCAGGCGTTCGCGGCCGGCGCGTGCGCCTGGGGCGTGCAGTTCCACCCCGAGTTCGACGCCGACACCACGCGCGCCTACGTCGCCGCGCGCCGCGACAAGCTGCGCGGTGAAGGGCTCGACCCCGACGCGCTGCTCGCGGATGTGCGCGAGTCGCCGGGTGGACCGCGCCTGTTGCGCCGCTTCGCGGAACTGCTTCGCAAGCCCGCTTGATGGTACGATGCGCGTTCCCACCAGGAGACCGCCATGGCGACCATCTACCACGACTCCGACGCCGACCTCTCTGCGCTCTCGGGCCAGACCGTCGCGGTGGTCGGCTACGGCAACCAGGGGCGCTCCCAGGCGCTGAACCTGCGCGATTCGGGCGTCGACGTGGTGGTGGGCAACATCCGCGACTACGCGCTCGAGGCGGCCGAGGCCGACGGCTTCGCCGTGCAGCCGATCGCCGATGCGTGCGCGGCAGCGGACTGCGTGATGCTGCTGATCCCCGACGAGGTGATGCCCGAGGTCTACGCGCAGCACGTCGCGCCGCAGCTCTCGAACGGAAACCTGATCTCGTTCGCCTCGGGCTACAACGTGGCGTTCGGGCTGATCGAGGCCGCGCCCGAGCTCGACGTCGTGCTCGTCGCGCCGCGCATGATCGGCGTCGGCGTGCGCGACGCCTATCTCGGCGGTCGCGGCTTTCCCGCGTTCGTGGGCGTGCACCATGACGCGACGGGCACTGCGCACGCGCGCATGCTCGCGCTCTCGAAGGGAATCGGTGCCACGCGCGGCGGCTGCATCGCGATGTCGATGCACGACGAGGCCAGCCTCGACCTGTTCACCGAGCAGGGTTTCGGCCCCGCCTTCGGCCGTGTGATGATGAGCGCGGTCGAGCTGCTCGTCTCGGCGGGCTATCCGCCCGAAGCGGTGCTTGTCGAGCTCTATCTCTCCGGCGAGTTCGCGTACTCGCTCGAGAAGATCCGCGAGGTGGGCATGACGCGGCAGATGGACTTCCACTCGCGCACGAGCCAGTACGGCAGCATCACGCGCGGAGCGCGCTACCTCGGGCTCGACGCGGCGCTCAAGGAGAAGATGGGCGCGGTGCTCGAGGAGATCCGCTCGGGCGCGTTCGCCAAGGAGTGGTCGGAGCGGCAGGAGGAGGCGAACGAGATCTTCGAGAAGATCCGCGCGATTCGCGAGGAACTGCCGTTCACGAAGTGGGAGGACTCCGCGCGCAAAGCCTTCCGGATCGGCAACGCCTCCGAGTGAGGGCGCCCCCCACACGCATCGTGCTCTACGACGGCGTGTGCGGCTTCTGCAACGGAAGCGTGCGCTGGCTGATCGACCACGACCGCGGGGAGCGGCTCAGCTTCGCGCCGCTCCAGGGCGACACGGCTGCGGTGTTGCGCGCGCGCCATCCCGAGATCCCGACCGAGCTCGACACGATCGTGTTCGTCGAGGTGGCGGTTCCGTTTTCCGAGCGCGTCTGGCTGCGCTCGGCCGCCGTATTCCGCGTGCTGCGCGAGCTGCCCGCGCCGTGGTGCTGGCTCGCGCCGCTGCGCTGGCTCTTGCCGGGGCGGCTCTGGGACGTCGCCTATCATGCTTTTGCGAGCCGGCGCTACCGCTGGTTCGGTCAGCTCGAGGCGTGCCCGATTCCACCGCCGGCGCTGCGCGCGCGGTTTCTGGCTTAGGAACGGGCGGATTCGAATCTGATTTTCGACTACATCGAGGTGGAACGGCCATCTCCTCGCTTCTCACTCCTCTTCGTTACTTGTATTTCAGGATCTACTGTTGGCTCCTTCGACGCTGGGGGCCGGAGGACTATCCGGAGGTCAGCGCACTCATCGCGACAGCGCTCCTGTTGACACTTAACGTGATGAGCATCCCTGTAATCGTGAATGTGCTGGGCGGCCCAGCTCTCGCTGATCAAGTCTTTCGTCCATTGACCATATTCGTTGGGATCGGCGCACTTCTGTTGGGGTACGTAACGCTATACCGTGATGGGAGTTACACGAAGATCGCTCGCGAGTTTCAGGATGAGAACGATGTCGCCCGTCGACGAGGCACCATCCTGGTCTGCGTGTACATCATTGCGTCTTTGGCTGCTTTCTATGGAGTCATGCTCGCGACGATTCCTGATCCGCCTCGCTCGTCAGAATCGTGATGCCTTAAGCCATAAGCCGATGAGTAGGGCGGGAGAGCGAAGCGATCCCGCCGTGGAACGGACGCAATGGCGGGATCATCCCGCAGCGGTGCTCCGTCGTTGTGCAAGAGCAGCGGTGGCGGGATTCTCCCGCCCTACGCGTGGCGTGGCGGCTCAGTCGGCGCGCGGGACGTCGTTCCAGATCGCGCGCCACTGACTCGCGGCGGCCGTCGCGGCCTCGAGCGCGCTGTTGCCGAGCGCGAGGATCAGCTGTCCGCGCTGCGTCCCCCAACGCGGCGTGCGCACCACGGCGATCCATGCGCGCGTGGCGTGGCGGCTCCGCGGCGTGCGGTACAATTCTCCGTCCACCGAGTGCAGCCAGCTCACCGCCTCTTCGATCGTGAACGTTTCGGGGACTTCAGCGATGGCATCGGGCACGGCGGGACTCCAATGCCATGAGAGTGGCGACCGGACGGGTCTGTGTGTCGAGCAAGCGTTTCGCTCGGACGGCAGCACGCCCGCAGCATGCCCGCAGGTCCACCCCCAGAGGCGCGGCCTCGCTGCGCTATTTCAGCGCTGCGGGCGGCGGCTCTTTTTCTTCGATCGCGGCGGCGATCAGCCTGCGAACGCGCTCGGTCAGTGCGCCCACGTCTTCGCCCGCGAACGCCGCGTAGGGCAGCGGATCGAGCACGGTGACGCGGATCGGGTGGCGGCCCTGGAGCACGAAGCCGCGCTTGGGCAGCGCGCGCGAGGTGCCCTCGATCGCGATCGGCAGGATCGGGCGCTTTGCCGCGAGCGCGATCTCGAACGCGCCGGTCTTGAACGTGCGCATCCTGCCGTCGGGGGATCGCGTGCCTTCCGGGAACATCATGATCGAGGAGCCGTTCGCGAGAGCCTCCTGACACTGGCGCACCATCTGCACCACGCTCGCGCGGTCGCCGCGGCGCAGCTCGATGTAGTCGTTGAGCCGCATGTTCCAGCCGATGCACGGCACCCGGAAGTTCTCGACCTTCGACACCCACTTGTAGTGCGTGAACAGCCGGAACAGCACGAGGATGTCGAGCAGCGAGAGATGGTTCGCGACCATCACGTAGGCTTCGTCGCGCGCGATCTTCTCGCGGCCGATCACCGTGACGGGCCAGGCCGGGTTCGTCCAGGTGTAGAGCGATGCCCAGAAGCACGTGAACAGGTGCAGGATGCTCAGGCGCGGATCGAACGGGCGCGTGACCGCCCAGACGACCACGGCGACCGGGAAGAGCGCGATCGACGTCACCGTGAGGAAGGCCCAGAACGCCGCCGAGTGTACGACCCGCATGGCACGAATTATGATCCGTCACCAGCCGGTTTCACACCCGGCTGGCACGCGCGCACGAACGCGCCGAACAGCTGTTCGCGGTGGCCGGGATCGAGCGATTCCGGGTGCCACTGCACGCCGATGGCGAAGCGCGCGCCCTGCAGCTCCACGGCCTCGGCGACGCCGTCTGCGCTGCGCGCGGTGATGCGCGCGCTGCCGGACGCCGCGACCGCCTGGTGGTGCCGGCTGTTCACGGGCACGCGTTCCGCGCCGAGCACACTGCGCAGCCGGCTCCCGGTCTCGACGCGGATCTCGTGCCGAGCGCCCGGATCGCCGAGGTGGTGATCGGCCGCGCCGGGTACATCGGTGGCGACGTCGAAGTGCAACGCGCCGCCGCAGTGGATCGCGAGCAGCTGCATCCCGTAGCAGACGCCGAGCACGGGGCGGTCGCGTTCGAGCGCCGCCGCGAGCAGCGCCCGGTCGAACGCGAGCTGGCGTTCGGGCACGACGTCGAACGACACATCGGCGGGATACGCGCGATCGGGTGCGAAGTCTCCGCCGCCCGGCACGAGCAGTCCGTCGAGCCGTTCGGCGAGCGCCGCGACGTCGTCCTGCTGCGGGAGATAGACCGGGGTGCCGCCGGCCTCGGCTACTGCGCGCGCGTAGGCGGCATCGGCGTAGTGATATTCGCGAGCGGGACGCCAGCGGCCCCGATCGTCGAGACACGGCGGAATGCCGATGAGCGGCCGCATCGCGCGAAGTATACCTTCGCGCCGCGATGAATCGGACTGCACGATCATGTCGAACCTGCTGATCGCCGGATGCGGGTATGTCGGAGGCGCGCTCGCGCGGGTCCGCGTCTCGCGCGGCGACAACGTGTACGGTCTGCGCCGCAACCCGGTCGACCTCCCCTCCGGCGTCGTGCCGATCTCGGCGGATCTCGCCGTGCCGCGCTCGCTCGCGGATCTGCCGCCCGTGATCGACGTGGTGGTGTATGCGGCGTCGCCGGGCGGGCGCGATGACGCGTTCTACCGCACCACCTACGTCGAGGGCCTGCGCAACCTGCTTGCGGCGTTCCGGGCGCAGGGACAGAAGCCGCACCGGATCGTCTTCGTGTCGAGCACAGCGGTGTACGGCCAGACCCGCGGCGAGTGGGTCGACGAGACGTCGGAGACGGAGCCGTCGCACTTTTCGGGACAGCGTCTGCTCGAGGCCGAGGCGCTGCTGCGCGCGAGCGGACTGCCCGCGGTGGTCCTGCGGCTCGGCGGCATCTACGGACCGAAGCGCACGCGCCTGGTCGAGGAAGTGCGCCAGGGCCATGCGCGCATCGCGCGCGGCGGGCCGCGCTACACCAATCGCATCCACCGCGACGACTGCGTGGGTGCGCTCGATCACCTGATCGAGCACGCCGATCCCGCGGACTGCTACCTGGGCGTCGACTGCGAGCCCGAAGACGAGGCGGTGGTGCTGCGCTGGATCGCGGGCACGCTCGGCGTGGTGGAGCCGATCGTCGCGGCGGCCGACGAGCGCCGCAAAGAGGTGCGCGGAGGCAGCAAGCGCTGTCGCAACGCGCGGCTCGTGACGTCGGGCTATGCATTCCGCTACCCGAGCTATCGCGAGGGATACACCGCCGTGCTCGCGGAGCGCCGCTGATGCCGCGGCCGCCGCGCTTCGCCCCGAGCACCGAAGCGATGCCGGGCGCCGTGTTCTCGCCGATCGCGGGCCGCATGCGCGAGGTGCCTGGCGGCGTGTGCCCGCTCCACATCGGCGACACCTGGATGGAGCCGTTCACGGGCGGCCGCATGCAGGACCTCTCCGAGGCGGACCACCCGGGCCTGCACCGCTACTGCGAGACGCGCGGCGTTCCCGCGCTGATCGAAGCGGTGGTCGAGAAGGTGCGCGCGAAGAACGCCCTGCGCTGCGAGCCCGAGAACGTGCTGATCACCTCGGGCGCGACCGGCGCGCTGTGCGCGGCGATCGGTGCGATCACGAGCCCCGGCGACGAAGTGCTGATCCTCGCGCCCTTCTGGCCGCTGATCCGCGGGATCGTCGGCGCGTTTCGCGCGGATCCCGTCGAGGTGCCGTTCTACGACCGCGTCGCGAACGCGGACGAGGCGGTCGCGGCGGTCGCCGCGCAGACTTCTGCGCGCACGGCCGCGCTCTACGTATCGTCTCCGTCGAATCCCACCGGACGCTTGTTGCCGGAGTCGTGGCTCGACGCACTGGCCGAATGGGCCGAGCGCGAGGGCGTGTGGCTGATCTCCGACGAGGTCTACGAGGACTTCGTCTACCGCGGTGCGCACATCTCGACCGCGCGTTTCCGTCCCGAGCGCACGCTCACGGTGTTCTCGTTCTCGAAGGCCTACGGCATGGCCGGAAACCGCACGGGCTATCTGGTGGGTCCCGCGGCGGCGATCACACAGGCACAGAAGATCTCCACCCATACCTCCTACGCCGCGCCCACGTCGGGGCAGATCGCGGGGCTGCGCGCGCTGCGCGACGGCGCCGCGTGGATCGCGCGCGCGCGCGCGTGCTACGAGGAGGTCGGGCGCGGAGCGGCCGAGCGTCTCGGCGTTCCCGCGCCCGAGGGCTCGACGTTCTTGTTCCTCGACGTATCCCACCGGCTCGACGAGCGCGGCATCTGGGGCTTTCTCGAGGACTGTGTCGCCGAAGGCGTCGCGCTCGCGCCCGGACCCTCGTGCGGCCGCGACTACGAGCGCTGGGTGAGGCTCTGCTACACGTCGGCGCCGCCCGATCAGGTGCTCGCCGCGGTGGATCGCCTCGCGCCGCGACTGCGCTGAGGGCCGAGTCCGTCGAGCATCGCTTCGATCGCGAGCGCCCAGCGCCGCTCGACCGATGCCTTCGAGGTGCCGAGCCAGCCGGCGATCTCGGTGGCGGCGAGGCCCTGCACGAGCGCGACCAGCGCGTGCGCGACGTCGGTCTCGTCGCCGGCGAGGCGCCCTGCATCGATGCAGCGCCGGACCTGGCCGACGATCAGCTCGCGCACCGCACTTCCGGCCTCGAGCTCCGCCGGGCCCGGGTCGAAGTCGGCGAAGCGCCGCAGGAACATCAGCTCGGCGAGGATCGGGTGTTCGCGGATGAATCCGCGGAACGCCTGGAGCAGGCGCGCGAGATCGGCGCGCGGATCGGCCGTCTCCGCGAGCTCGTCGAAGCGCCGCCGCAGCATCCGGAAGCCCTCGAAGAAGATCTCGCGGACCAGCCCGCTCTTGTCGCCGAACAGTTCGTAGACGGCGGGCGTCGAGGTCTGTGCGTGCTGGGCGACCCTTCGCGTCGTGAGCTCTGTGGCTCCCTCGCTCGTGAGCAACGCCACCGCGGCGCGCAGTACACGGTCGCGCAGCTCCGGAGTGCGCTGCTTCGGCCTCGGCACCGCCCCTACGCCACGAGCGCCGCGGCCATGTCGGCCTCGATCGCGCTGCGAATCGCGCGCAGCGCGTGGTCGCGCGCGCGCAGCTTGCTCGCGGCGTGCACGTCGCGATCGAGCCGCGCGAGCTGCGCGGCGACCTCGTGCGCGCTGTGCTCGACGTCGACGGCGGGCACGACGCGGTCGAGGAATCCGGCCGCGACGGCATCCTCGGGCGCGTACATCTCCGCGAGCGCGACGGCGCGATGGAAGTGCGCGGGCGCGAGGCGCTGCCGGCAGATCTCGACGCCGAAGCGCGGCATCGTGATGCCGATCGCGACCTCGTTCGCGCCGATCCGGTGCGCACCCAGTGCGCCGATCCGGTAGTCGCCCGCGAGCACGAGGAATACGCCCATCGCGATCGCGTGGCCCGTGCACGCGATCACGACCGGCGACGGAAACGCGAGGATCCGCTCCGCGAGCTCGAAGCCCGTGCGAACGAGCGCATTCGACTCGGCGCCGCCCGCGCGCAGCACGCGCAGGTCGAATCCGGCCGAGAAGACGCCCGGCCTGCCGCAGAGCACCACCACGGCGCGATCGGACTTCGCGCGATCGAACGCGGCGCCGAGCTCGGCGAACAGGTCGATCGAGAGCGCGTTGACCTTGCCGTCGTCCATGCGGATCTCGGCGATGGAATCCCGCAGCTGATAGGTGACGCGATCGGCCATGTTCTCTGCTCCCGTCGGGCGCGTATCGAAACGTTGTTACGAAACGACGATACGATTCGGGTGGGCCGCCGTCAAGCACGCGAATCCCCAGCGGATCAGCGCGCGGGCAGCGCCTCGAGCCACGCGCACCACTCGCTCGGCAGCCCGTGTGCGCGCGCGCCCTCCACGATCCGCTGCTTGTACGCGGCCGCGGCCACCGGATCGGCCGTCTGCAGGTCCGAGCGATAGGTCTGCACCGATTCGCGCCGCGCGTCGAGCACGACCTCGATCTCGATCCGCTCGTAGTCGCGCTCGAACGCGTCGAGGCGCGGCCAGTCGTCGGGATCGAGCGCGTACACGGCGCCCCACACGACGCCGCCGGAGTCGGGGTGGATGTTGGCCTTCGCAGTGCCGTCTCTTCCGCGTTTGTCGAGCCGCAGCGTGAACCCGGGCGCGTGTGCGGCGCCCCGCGCGAGCGCGTACGGCGCGCGCTCGCGCAGCCGGTCCGCGCAGAGATTGGATCCGTACGCGAAGTAGAGGTTCGAGCTCATCGGGGGGGCACTCGGGTTTCGCGGCGTTACTCTACCGGCCCATTCTAGGAGGCGGCGGTGTTCGCGAAACGAAGTCTGGCGGTGATCTGCGTCGCGAGCTTGCTCGCGGTGGCGGCCTACGCGGAGGGAAACAAGATGGCGGGACTCGCGGCAATTCAGCGCTACATCGAGCAACAGAAGATCGACAAGAACAAGCCCGGCTGGAAGCTCAAGTTGCCCAAGCCGCCGCCCGACGCGGACTTCAAGGGCGTGAAAGTCACCTGGAAGCTCGAGACCAACGTCGGAGACATCTCGATCCAGCTGATGCCCGACGTCGCTCCGAAGCACGTCACCAGCACCGTCTATCTCACGCGGCTCGGCTTCTACGACGACACGCCGTTCCACCGCGTGATCCCCGGGTTCATGGCGCAGGGTGGCGATCCGACCGGCCGCGGCACCGGCGGCCCGGGCTATCAGTACGCGGGCGAGTTCGACCCCAAGCTGAAGCACACCAAGGGCGGGCTGCTCAGCATGGCGAACGCGGGACCGAACACCGACGGCAGCCAGTTCTTCCTCACGTTCGTGGCCACGCCTTGGCTCGACGGCAAGCACACGATCTTCGGCGAGGTCACCTCGGGCATGGATACGCTGAAGAAGCTCGAGGAGAAGGGGACGCAGGGCGGTCAGCCGACCGCGGCGCTCAAGATCGTGAAGGCGACGATCGAGGTCGAGTAGGGCTTCGCTAAGCGAACTTCTGCTCGAGCACCGCGATCACGCGCTTCTCCGCGTCGGAGATGCTCGCAATGCCGAGGATCCCGCCCGCGGCCTGCGCGACTTTGCGCGCGCGCTCGACGATCTCTTCGCGAAGCGTGGTGCGCTCCTCGCGGCTGAGCTTCGCCACGAGACCGGTCGCGTAGGCGTCCCACGCGACGAACAGCGCACCGGGCGGCTGCGCATCGAGCCAGCTCTCGAGCATCTCGCGGCTCGGAGAGCCGGGCTCGATGCCGTGCCGGACGGCCGCGGTGAGGATCGCGTCGCGCTCGCGGCGCGACATCGCACCGTCGGCCCACGCCACCTCGACGAGCGGCACGAGCGAGAGCGCGACCCAGCTCGCTGAATCGAGGCCGAGATCCACCAGCTTGGCGATCACCTCGGGGTCTCGGATCAGCGACACGCGCGCGAGGTCTTCACCGCGCTGCTTCTCGCGCTGTGAACGCATGCCCTCGAGCGCGGAATTCCGCTTCGCGAAGAACGCCGCTTCGAGTGACTTCCGCTCTGCGCCGAGAGTCTCGGCCGACATGGCGTGCGGTGACTCCAGCTCAGTCGTGAATCTGCTCGGCGAGATACTGTTCTTTGCCGATCTCTTTCACGATGTGGAGCTGCGCCTCGAGCCAGTCGGCGCCCTCCTCTTCACCCGTGAGAATCTCGACGAGAAGCTCGCGCGAGCCGTTGTCGCCTTTGTCGCGGCATAGCGCGATGCCGGCGTTCAACCGCTTGATCGCCTCGGTCTCGAGCACGAGGTCGAGGCGGTGCTGCTCGACGGGATCCTCACCCACGCGCACCGGGTTCAGGCGCTGCACGTTCGGAATCCCCTCGAGATAGAGGATGCGCTCGATCAGCTTGTCGGCGTCCTTCATCTCGCCGATCGACTCTTCGTACTTCTTCTTGGCGAGGCGCTGATAGCCCCAGTTCTCGCACATCTTGTGGTGGATGAAGTACTGGTTGATCGCGGTGAGCTCCGCGGTCAACACGTCGTTGAGCACTTCGATCACGGCCGGATCGCCTTGCATGCCGCTCTCCCGTTGCGTCTGCGCGCAAGGCTAACGGCGATCGGCGAGCGTCCCCACCCAAACGAAAACGAAAATGAAAGTCGCGAAGCCCAGCGGCTAGCTGGCGGCGGCGACCGCGAGCTCGGTGTGGTCGGTTGCGGCGGCCCGCGCCGTCTCGTGCGCGATCAACTCTTTCACCATCGGAATGCAGCCGCCGCAGTTCCGCCCCGCGTGGCACGCGAGCGCGACCTCGCGCGGCGAGTGCGCCCCGCGCCGGATCACTTCACGGATCGCGCGGTCGCTCAGGGCCCGGCAGTGGCAGACGATCATCGGGAGACTCTCCGCAGGCCCTGGTATCGGGCGACATTGCACCCTACCACAGCTGAAAATGAAGTTCAAAATCGTTTTCGCTTCCGCGGGAGGGACCCCTGGCTCGAATTTAGGAATTTATTCAATTAAATCAGACATTTGAGCGTGTGACCGCACCTGTCGCGGCCTGTGAGTACCCTGCGCGCCGTGTCGATGACGGTGTGGATCCGGCCGGCGCCCGCTTCGGGCATGGCCCGCGCGTGGTAGAGGCGGGCGTGCTCGCCGAGCTCGAGGCCGCGTGCGCACAGGCGGAGCGCGATCCCTCGCTTCTCGCGCATCCGCTGCGCGCGATCGTGCCGTCGCGCGCGCTGCGCGAGCAGCTCTGCTGCGCGCTCGTAGATCGCGGGCGTGCGCGCGTCGGGATCCGCGTTCAGACATTGGACTCTCTCGCGCAAGAGGTCCTGGAACGCGCGGGTGAGTCGGGCGCGCCGGTGCTCTTGTTCGGCGAAGCCGTACGCGAGCTCGCTCGCCGCGAGCCTGCGCTCGCGAGCGAGCTCGATCCGCTCGACGACGGTCATGCTGCTGCCGTCGCGAGCGTCGAAGACCTGCTCGATGCCGGCTTCACCGAGTCGCATATCGACGTTCTGCTCGAGCGCGTTGCCGAGGTCGCGAGCGGTCCGGCGCTCGCACGCGCCCGTGCGCTGCTGCGCGTCGCGGCACACGTGGCGAGCGAGCTCGAGGAGCGGACGCTCGGGCATCGCTCTGCGGAGCTCGCGCGCGCGAGCGATCTCGTGCGCTCGGATCCGGCGATCCTGCCGACTCGCGCGCTCTGGATTCACGGCTTTGCCGATGCGACCGGCGTCCAGCTCGACCTGCTCGAGACGCTCGCGCAGCGCTTCGAGAGCCGGATCTGGCTCGACCTCCCACGCGATCACGAGCGCAGCGCGTTCGGTGCGCGGCTGCGCGAGCGGCTCGCGCCGGTTCCGGTCTTCGCCGCGCAGCCATCCTTCGAGACGCAGATCAGCGCCAGTCGCCATGCCGATCCCGAGCACGAGGCGCGCGCCGCCGCGGCGTGGTCGCGCGAGCAGATCGCCGCCGGCACCGCGCCGGAGCGCATCGCGATCATCGCGCGTGATCTCGCGCGACACCGGCTCGCGTTGCGCCGGCAGCTCGGACGCTTCGGCATTCCGTACTCGGGGATAGGGGAGCGAGGCTCGGTGACACCCGCTGGGCGCCACCTCGCAGCGCTGTGCGAGCTGCTCGATCGCCGCGGTGCGCTGCCCGCCGAGCGCTGGCTCGACGCGTGCGCTCGCGGCCCGGCCGCCGAGCCTGCGGATCTGCGCGACGCGCTGCACAGGCTCGGGATCGCGACGTTCGGCGAGCTCGCGGCCGCGTCGCCCGAGCGGTGGAAGAGCGGCGTTCGGCTTCCGTCGCGCGTCGAGCTCAAAGTGGACGAGCAGGGCGCGCCGCGCGCGTCGCATCGTCTCGTCGGCGCCGTGCGGCTCGACCCGCTGCGCGACACCGCGATCGCGGTGCTGCGCCATCTCGAAGCCGAGCCCGCGCGCGCTCCGCTCGGCGTCCGCGCGGTGTTCCTGCTCGAGCTCGCCAGCCTGCTGCGCTGGAGCGAGGCGACGCCCGGGTACGTCGAGCTCTGCGCCGCGCTCGAGGAGCTCGAGCGCGCGGGCGATCGGGTCGTGCGGCGCGAAGACTGGACGCGCGTGCTGCGGCGCGCGCTTGCCGAGCCGTCCACCGATCCGCTCGGCGGCAGCGGCGGCGGCGTGCAGGTGCTGTCGGTGATGGAGGCGCGCGCGCGCGGCTTCGCGGCGCTGCGCGTGATCGGCCTCAACCGGGGCGTGTTTCCGCGCCGCGTCTCCGACGATCCGTTGCTGCCCGACGCGCTGCGCCGCGCACTGCGAGACGTATTGCCGGATCTCCCGATCAAGGGCGAAGGTCACGAGGAGGAGCGCTTCCTGTTCGCGCAGCTCGTCGCGGCGGCGCCGCGCGTCCATCTCTCGTGCGCACAGCGCGACGCCACCGGCCGCGCCACGCCGCCCTCGCCGCTGTTCGAGCGGACGCCGGCCGTCGTCGTCGAGGAGGGCGAGCCGGCGCTGCGCTCACCGCGCGATGCGCTGCTCGGCGCTGCGCTGCAGAGCCGTGCACCGTTCGCGGCGGCGCTGCCGGCCGCGCTCGCCGCTGCACGCCGTTCGCTGCGGCTCGGCGACGCGGACATCGCGCCGCTCGCGCGCGCGCGGCTCGCGGTGCTTCGCGAGATCGATCCGCGCGACGCGCGCCGCCACGAGCTCGGGCCGTTCCTCGGCACCGTCGGCGCGCCGCTTTCGCCGGCCGATCCGCGGCGCGCGCCGCTGTTCGTGACGCATCTCGAAGCCGCGGCTCGCTGCCCGTGGCAGGCATTCCTGTCGCGCGTTCTCGGCATTGCTCCCTCGCCGGACGCGCGCGGCGCATTGCCCGCCTCGCGCGACAAGCGCCTGCTCGGCAACGTCGTCCACGGCGCGCTCGCGCTCGCGGCAGCGGCGGGCGACTGGCCGCACTCGGTCGCGCCCGAATTCCTGCTCGAGGCCGCGCGTGAACAGATCGCCAAGGAGGGAGTGGCGCTGGCCGGTTTTGCGCAAGCGCTCGCGCGCTGTGCGGCACCCTATGTGGAGGTGGCGCGCCGGCTCGACGCGGCGGGGTCCGCGAAGATCGTGGGCATCGAGCAAGAGGGCGTCGTGCGAGTGTGCGACGCGGCCGGCGTCGAGCGCGAGCTGCATTTCCGGGCCGACCGCGTCGACGAGCTCGGCGGCACCGTGCGCCGCACCGACTGGAAGGCGGGCGGCCCGAAGAGCATTCCCGATCACCAGAAGGGTCTGGCACAAGGCACGCTGGTGCAGATCCACGCCTACGCCCAGGACGGCTCGCACGCGCGTTATGTGTATCTCGATCCCGAGCACGACGACGCCAAGCGCGTGATCGACGCGAACGCGATCGATCCCGGGCGCACCGCGTTCGACGCGGCCGTGGCGACGCTGCTCGCTGCGCGCGATGCGGGCGCATTCCCGCCGCGGCTGCGCAGGCCCGACCGCGACGAAGAGATCGGCGCGTGTCGCAGCTGCGAGCTGCGGCCCGCGTGTCTGCGCGGCGACAGCGGCGCGCGCATGCGGATCGCCGCGTGGGCGGAAGGGGCCGGCGCCGGCAGCGAGCTCGAGCGCGCTGCGCTCGCCGTCTGGCGTCTGCCCGAGGCGGGAACATGAGCGACACGCTGCTCGCGAGCCGCTCGGCCGACGCGCGCAGCCGCACGCTCGCGCAGACCGAGTTCACGCGCCCGGTCGCGATCGAGGCCGGCGCGGGCACCGGCAAGACGGCGATCCTCGTGGCGCGCGTGCTCGCGTGGTGTCTCGGCCCGGGATGGGAGCTCGCGCGTACGCGAGAGCCCGAGGCCGAAGCCGCGCGGATCGCCGAGCGCGTGTTGCGCGGCGTCGTCGCGATCACGTTCACCGAGGCGGCTGCGGCCGAGATGGACACGCGGATCGAGCAGGCGCTCGCCGCGCTCGACCGCGGCGAGCGGCCCGTCGGCTTCGAAATGCCCGCACCGCTCGACCGGGTCGCTGCGCTGCGGGGCGCACTCGATCAGCTCGTCGTCGAGACGATCCACGCCTACTGCCGGCGTCTGCTGGCCGCGCATCCGATCGAGGCGGGTCTGCATCCGCTCTTCGAGGTGGATGCCGACGGCGCCTTCGCGGCGGAAGCGGTGCGCGACGCGGTGTCGGAGCAGCTCGGCGCCGCGTATTCGCGCGGCGACGCGCACGCGCTCGAGCTCGCGCGCCTGGGCATTGGACCGCTCGAGCTCGAGGCGGAGCTCATCGCGCAGCGCGGCGCCGGGGTCGCGGCCGCGGAGATCGCGAGCGATCCGCTCGCACCCGAGCGGATCGAGGCGCTGCGCGCGCGACTCGCCGCGGCGCACGCGGAGCTGGAGACCGCCGCTGCCGGTCGCCTCGCTTCGGTGCGCAAGGGGGGGAAGGCGTTGGTGGTAGCGGATGCGCTCCGCACCGCGCGCGGACTCCTCGCCGCGCAGGCGCGCAACCGCGAAGACCTCGAGCGCCTGCGCTCCGGCGTCGTCGAGGCCTGGCAGGGGACGGCCCGGAATGCCCTGCCGAAGTGGGCGAACGAAGACTTCACGCAAGCCGAAGCGGACGCTTTCGCCGAGCGCCGGCCAGAGATCGCCGCCGCCGCAGGCGGCCTCGCTCCACTGCTCGCGCACCTCGAGAAGATCGATCCCGCGGCGCTGGAGCCGCTCGCGCCGACGCTCGGGGCGCTCGCTGCCGATGTGGAGGAGCGTCTGCGCCGTCAGGGCCGCGTGAGCTTCGAGGACCTGCTCACGCGCTCCGCCGCGCTGCTCGCCCACCACCCGCGCGTGGCCGCAGAGCTGCGGCGCGGCATCGATCAGCTGCTCGTCGACGAGTTCCAGGATACCGACGCGCGCCAGTGTGCGATCGTCGACGCGCTCGCGCTCGAAGGTGCGGCGGCGGACCGGCCCGGGCTGTTCCTGGTCGGTGATCCGAAGCAGTCGATCTACGGCTGGCGCAATGCCGATCTCGAGGCGTACGAGCGCATGCTCGCGCGCGTGCGCGAGGCCGGCGGCAGCGTCGGCACGCTCAGCGTCAACCACCGCTCGGTGCCGGCGATCCTGCGCGAGGTCGAGCGCGTCGTGGCGCCGGTGATGGTGCAGGTCGCCGGTCTCCAGCCCGCGTTCGAAGCGCTCGCGCCGAGCGAGGAGCGCGAGGCGTCGCCGGGCTTTGCCGCGGGCGGTCGCGCTGCCGTGGAGTTCTGGCTGCCCGTGGAGTGCGACGACCAGGGCGCGCTTCGCAAGATGCGCGCGTCCGAAGCAGCGGCGGTCGAAGCGCGCGCGCTCGCGCGCGACCTGCGCGAGCTGCACGACGCGCACGGCCTCGCATGGGGCAGCTTCGGCGTGCTGTTCCGGAGCCGCGGCGATTGGGACGTCTACCTCGGCGCGCTGCGCGAGGCGGAGATCCCGTTCTCGGTCGAGGGCGATCGCACCTACTACCGGCGCCGCGAGATCGTCGACGCGGTCGGGCTCGTGTGCTGCGTGCTCGATCCGAACGATCAGCTCGCGCTGCTGACGCTGTTGCGATCGAGTGTCGCGGGCATTCCCGACGCGGCGTGGATTCCGCTCTGGGTGGCCGGCTTCCCGAAGCTCGCCGCGAAGCTCGGATTCGATGCGAGCGCGCTCGCCGCGCTCGAGCCCATGCTGGGCGAGGTCGCGGGCGCGATCGACGGCACGGTGCCGGGCCTCGAGCGCATCTCCGACTGGCCCACGTCGGCGTTCGCGTGTCTCGAGGCGATCGATGCGCTGCGCCGCAGCTTCGAGCGCGATCCCGGGGACGTGTTCGTCGAGCGGCTGCGCGCGGCGCTGTGCTTCGAGGCGGCGGAAGCGGCGCGCTTCCTCGGCGCGTGGCGCGCGGCGAACCTCGAGCGCTTCTTCTGCGACCTCGCCGACGGGCTCGCCGCGGGCGAGCCCGTGGGTGCGCTGCTGCGGCGGATCCGGCGCGCGGTGGCCGAGGAGGAGACGCCGAGCGCCGAGCCCACCGCACCGGGGTCGCTCGATGCCGTCACCGTGGTGACGCTGCACGGCGCGAAGGGCCTCGACTGGGATCACGTGTACCTGATGCAGCTGCACAAGGGTGCGGCGCGCCGCGCGACGCCGGGCGAGTGCGGTCGCGTCGACGGCGTGCTCGAGACGACCTGGTGCGGTGTTCCCACGCTCGCGTTCGACGCCGTGGCGGATCGGCGCGGCCGCGTCGCAGACGCCGAGCGCGTGCGCACCCTCTACGTCGGCATGACGCGCGCGCGCGAGCGGCTCGTGGTGTCGGGCGTGTGGCCCGAGTTCCTGCGCGCGGGCGAAGACTCGCACGCGGCGCTGCTCGTGGAGCGCAATCCGGCGCCGCCGGGCTGGAGCGCGGTGCTGGCGCAGGGGATCGACGGACGCGTCGAGGCCGCCGACGCGTGTTGGGTGCTCCCTGCGCTGCGCGCGGTCGCACCCTCCGCGACACCCGATCCGGTCGAGCCGGACGAGCCCGCCGAGTTCGCGCCGATCGCGGCGGCGGAGCCGATCGCGGACGCCGAGCAGCGCATGGCGCTGCCGATCGGAGCATCGGTGACGAAGCTGGTCGAGCCCGACGACGCGCAAGCGCAGGGTGCACGCACTCCGACGCCACGCTCCGCGGCGCGCTGGGTGGGCACCGCGATCCACGCGGCGCTCGAGCGCATCGACCTCGGCGCGAGCGCTGCCGAGTGGAGCGACCAGCGCGCGCGCATCGCCGCGCAGATCGCTGCCGCGGCGCCGCCCGACGAGCGCGCGCAGGCGACCGAGGACGCGCTCGCGTGCTGGGACGCGCTCGCGAGCGGTCCGATCGCGGCTCGGCTGCGCGCGCTCTCCGAGCGCGTCGTCGCGCGCGAGCTGCCCGTTCTGCTGGGGCCGACGCAATCACCGTGCAGCGAGCCGAAGGCGTATGCGACGGAGTCGCTCGGCTTCGTGGCCGGCAGCGTGGATCTGCTCTACCGCGGGGACGACGGGCGGCTCGTGGTGGTCGACTACAAGACCGATCGCGTCGATCCGAGCACGGGCGATGCGCGCGTTCGCCGCGAGAGCTATGCGCGGCAGGGCGAGCTCTACTGTCGCGCGGTGGGCGAGGCGCTCTGCACCGAGCCACCGCGCTTCGAGATCTGGTGGCTGCGCAGCGGGGTGGTCGAGCAGGTTCCAGTGGCGGGCGCCGCGAGCGCGGCGGATCGGTAACATCGCCGAGCACATGCTCGCAAAGACCTATCCCCTCTATCTCGGCGGCGAGGCCGCCGCGCCCAACGCCGATCTCGAGGTGTTCGACAAGTACACCGGCGAGGTCGCCACGCGCGTGCCGCTCGCCGACGCGGCGACGATCGACCGCGGCATCGCACTCGCGGCGGATGCGGGTCCCGCCATGGCCGAGCTTCCCGCGTTCGAGCGCCAGCGCGTGCTCCAGCACTGCGTGCGCCGGTTCGAAGAGCGCCGCGAAGAGCTCGCGCTCGCACTGTGCATCGAGGCGGGCAAGCCGATCAACGACTCGCGCGGCGAGGTGACGCGCCTCTGCGACACGTTCCGCGTCGCCGCCGAAGAGTCGGTGCGGATCGTCGGCGAGGTGCTGCCGCTCGACATCAGCGCGCGCGCGCGGGATTACACCGGGATGTGGAAGCGGGTCCCGATCGGCGCCTGCTCCTTCATCTCGCCGTTCAACTTCCCGCTCAATCTCGCCGCGCACAAGGTCGCGCCAGCGATCGCGGCGGGCTGCCCGTTCGTGCTCAAGCCCGCGAGCCTCACGCCGGTGGGCGCGCTGATCATCGGCGAGGTGCTCGCCGAGGCGGGCCTGCCGCGCGGCGCGTTCTCGATCCTGCCCGCGCGCCGCGACGGAGCCGACCTGTTCACCACCGATCCGCGCTTGAAGCTGCTCTCGTTCACGGGCTCGCCCGCGGTCGGGTGGGACCTCAAGGCGCGCGCGGGCAAGAAGAAGGTGGTGCTCGAGCTGGGCGGCAACGCCGCGGTGATCGTGGATGCCGACGCCGATCTAGCAGACGCCGTGCAGCGGATCGTGTTCGGCGCGTTCTATCAATCCGGCCAGAGCTGCATCGGCGTGCAGCGCATCCTCGCGCACGCGGACATCTACGCCGACCTGCGCGAGCAGCTCGTCGCCGCGACGCGGGCTCTCTCGATGGGCGACCCGAAGGACGAGAAGACGTTCATCGGTCCGATGATCTCGGAGAAGGAGGCCGAGCGCCTCCACGGCTGGATCGAGGCCGCGCGTGCAGCGGGCGCGCGCGTGCTGTGCGGCGGCGCGCGCAACGGTGCGATGCTCGAGGCGACGCTGCTCGAGGCCGTGCCGCGCCATCTCGACGTCGTGTGCCAGGAGGCGTTCGGGCCCGTCGCCGTGCTCTCGGAGTTCCGCGACTTCGACGCGGCGCTCGAAGAGGTGAACGACAGCGTATTCGGGCTTCAGGCGGGTGTGTTCACGCGCGACATCTACAAGGCGAAGCGCGCCTGGGACCGGCTCGAGGTCGGCGGCGTGGTGATCGGCGACGTGCCCTCGTGGCGCGTCGACCACATGCCCTACGGCGGCGTCAAGGATTCGGGCCTGGGCCGCGAGGGCATCCGCTTTGCGATCGAAGACATGACCGAGATCCGGCTGCTCGTGCTGCGCACGCCGCCGCGCGAGCGCGGGGCGAAGGCGTGAGCGAGGTGGTCTCGGTGCGCAGCGTGCTCGCGCGCGAGCGCGCGGGCGGCAGCGTCACGGTGCGCGGATGGCTGCGCACGACGCGCCACTCGAAGGGCGTCTCGTTCCTCGAGGTCTCCGACGGCTCGTGCTTCGCGGGTCTCCAGGTGGTCGCAGAGCCCGCGCTCGCGAACTACGAGAGCGAGGTGAGCACGCTCGGCACCGGATGCGCGGTGTCGGTGACGGGAGAGATCGTCGATTCGCCGGGGCAGGGGCAGCGCTACGAGCTGCGCGCGACGCGCGTCGAGCTCGTCGGCGGAGTCGCGGCCGACTACCCGCTCCAGAAGAAGCGCCACTCGTTCGAGTTCCTGCGCACGATCGCGCACCTGCGGCCGCGCACCAACACGATCGGCGCGGTGCTGCGCGTGCGCAACGCCGCGTCGGTGGCGATC
This sequence comes from uncultured delta proteobacterium, assembly GCA_963832165.1. Lineage (GTDB taxonomy): Bacteria > Myxococcota_A > UBA9160 > UBA9160 > SMWR01 > JAHEJV01. The sequence goes on from CAWHTE010000002.1 coordinate 400,370, forward strand.
CACCAGTTCTTTCAGGAGCGCGGCTTCCTGTGCCTGCAGACGCCCGTGATCACGGCGTCGGACGCGGAGGGCGCGGGCGAGATGTTCCGCGTCACCACGCTCGACGCGGGCAACCCGCCGCGCGACGCGTCGGGCCGCGTCGACTGGTCGGCCGACTTCTTCGGGCGCGAGGCGTTCCTGACCGTATCGGGCCAGCTCGAGGGGGAGATCGGCGCGCTCGCGATGACGAACGTGTACACGTTCGGCCCGACGTTCCGCGCCGAGAATTCGAACACGAGCCGACACCTCGCCGAGTTCTGGATGATCGAGCCCGAGATGGCGTTCTGCGATCTCGCGGGCAACATGGACGTCGCCGAGGCGTTCCTGAAGTCGCTGTTCGCGGCGGTGCTCGAGCGCTGCCCCGACGACCTCGCGTTCTTCAACGAGCGCATCGACGACACCGTGATCGCGACGCTCGAGCACATCGTCCGCGCGCCGTTCGAGCGCATGACCTACAGCGAGGCGATCGCGATCCTCGAGAAGAGCGGGCGCACGTTCGAGTTCCCCGTGAAGTGGGGCGCCGATCTGCAGAGCGAGCACGAGCGCTTCCTGGCCGAGGAGCACGTCGGGCGGCCCGTGATCGTCACGGACTATCCCGCGGCGATCAAGGCGTTCTACATGTACCTGAACGACGACGAGCGCACGGTGCGCGCGATGGACGTGCTCGTGCCGAAGGTCGGCGAGATCATCGGCGGCTCGCAGCGCGAGCACCGCGAGGAGGTGCTGCGCCGACGGATCGCCGCGTCGGGCCTCGACCCGGCCGACTACGGCTGGTATCTCGACCTGCGCCGCTTCGGCAGCGCGCCGCACGCGGGCTTCGGCCTGGGCTTCGAGCGCATCGTGCAGTTCATCACCGGCATGAAGAACATCCGCGACGTGATCCCGTTCCCGCGCGTGCCGGGTTATGCGGAGTTCTAGTGGCGGTGCGGATCGTCCGGCTCGGCACCGATCGCAGCGACGGTGAGGGTCTGCGCATCGGGACCGTCCGCCGGCCGCCGCGCGGCGTGGCGAAGGCGGAGTTCGCGTCGCGCAACTTCTACGACGTCTGGTTTCCGAACCTGGCTCCGAGCGAGGATCTCCTGAAACGCGGTCAGCGCGCGCAGACCGAGCCCGAGTGGCGCGCGTTTGCGCGCGCGTACCGCAGGGAGATGGCGACGCCCGAGAGCCGGCGCACGCTCGACCTGCTCGCTGCGCTCTCGCACCACGCGAGCTTCTCGGTCGGCTGCTACTGCGAGGACGAGTCGCGCTGCCACCGGTCGATCCTGCGCGAGCTCCTCGTCGAGCGCGGCGCCGACGTCAGATCGCGCAAAGGGTTGTAAGAAAGGTCGCGGGATGGCGCGAATTGCAATTTCAGGGGCACGCTCGCGCGAATCTGAGCCAGACGCGATGGCAACAATCCGGCGCGAATTTTGCACCAACCCCGGGCGCGAGACGACGCAGCACGCGCTCGTCTCCGACGACGCCAGGAGGGAAATGATGCAAAACCAATCGATCGCAGTCGTGGGTGCCTGCCTAACACTGCTCGCAACCGGCTGCGCGACGAGCGGGTCGGTGGACAAGCTCGACGATCGGATCGGCAATCTCGAACAGCGCCTGGGCGACATCGAGCGCCGGGCGGCTGCGGCCGAGAGCGCCGCGCAACAAGCCGCTGCGGACGCGCGCCAGAACACCGAGCGCTCCGAGGCGATGTTCAAGAAGTCGGTGACGAAGTAGGTTTCGGCGCCGGAAGCGTTCCCACTCTCACCGGGAGACCGCGTGCCTCTTCGATCGCGCGGGTCACCAGCTCGAGGTCGAGATACTCGAGCACGCCCAGTGCGCGCGGGACGTCGAGGGCGCTCTGCCGGTCGCGTTTCAGACCGTAGAGATCGGGGTGCGCCTCCAGGTAGATGTGCGTCCCGTCGCTGCCCCACTTCGCCGTCTGGTAGACGATCTGCACGCGCGTTCCCTCGCGCACGCGGCCGTACAGGCGCCGGATGTCGTCCTCGTAGAGGCGCAGACATCCGTGCGTGGCCTCGCGCCCGATCGACCAGCGCACGTTGGTGCCGTGGATCCCGTACGAGGTGCCCCCGATCGATAGCCAGCGGCTGCCGAGCGGATTGTCGGGACCGGCGGGCACCTGCGCGGGCAGCTCGGGCTTCTCGGCGCGGATCGACGCCGGCACGTTCCAGACCGGGTCCTCGCGTTTCGCCCCCACCTTGAAGTCGCCCAGGATCGAAGGGTCGGCCTGGTCGCCGACGGCGAGCGCGAACACCTCGGGGCCGGGGCGGTAGCGCACCGTGTAGTCGAACAGGCGCATCTCGGGGATGTTGACGACGAGCCCCTCTTCGTCGGTATCCGGCAGGATGTACTGGGTCGGAAGGAGCACCTGGGTTCCCGCGGCTGGAATCCAGGGATCGACGCCCGGATTGAGGCGCTCGATCGCCAGGTATCCGACCCTGCGCCGATAGGCGACGTCGAGCAGCGTCTCGCCCTGCGCGACGACGGTGCTCTCTTCGCGGCCCAGCACCGGACGCAGCCCGGGTGTCTGCCCGCCTCCGGGCACGGGTGCGGCGATTGCGATTGCAATCAGCCACCCGAGTGCAAGACTCCCGCGCCGCATGGTTGGGCACAGAGTACGGGACCTCGGACCGATCTTCGCCGCGGCAATCTTCGCGTGCGCCCCGACTACATCGCCGCCGCCGCTCGCGGTGCTGTCTCCCGCTCCTCCGCCTCGCGTGGAGGCGCCGGCGGCCTGCGAGCGGATCGTCGCGATCGCGGTGAGCAAGCGGGAGCGGCGGCTGCGCGCAGAGTGCGAGGGCGGAGCGCTCATCGAGATGGTGGTGGCGCTCGGCCGTGGAGACGAGGGCCCCAAGCTGCGCGTCGGAGACTCGCGCACGCCCGAGGGTCGGTATCGGGTCAGCGGACCGCCGCGGCAGAGCCGCTTCCACCAGTTCATTCCGATCGACTACCCCTCGCTCTCCGACGCCGAGGCGGCGCATGGCGAGGGTCGCCTTTCCGACGTCGAGTATCGCCGGATCGCGGCCGCCCATGCGCAGGGACAGCCGCCGCCCGCGGACACCGCGCTCGGCGGCTACCTCGGCCTGCACGGCGAGGGCAAGCGCTGGCACGGCGACTCGCGCCTCCTCGACTGGACCCTGGGCTGCCTCGGGCTCGCGGACGCGGACGTCGAATTCATCGCGGCACGCCTCGCCGTCGGAACGCCGGTATCGATCTTCCCCTGACGCGTCACGCGGCGCAGACGTAGTCGCGGCCTTCGCAGAAGCCGCGCTGGGTGAGATCGGCGCGGATCAGCGCGCGCGCCTCGGCGCCCGCGACCGACACGACGAGCGGAAGTGCGCCGGGTGCGCCGAGGTCGCCCGGCGCGATCACGCGCGCGCCCTGGATGCGCTGGCCGATCCGGCGCGGGTGCAGCTCGACGATTGCCTCGGGGTGCCGGCCGTGCGCGCGCAGCGCCTTCGCGAGCGCGCGTCCGGTGCCGCCGTAGCCCCAGAGCCAGTAGCCGCGCCCGCGCGCGAGCGGCCCGCTCGCGAGGTAGTGCGCCCTGCACGCGGTGAAGCGATCCGGCGCGTACACCGCGCTGCGCTGCGAGAGCCGACCGGGTGTGTGACGCCACGCGAGCAGCCGCCGCGGGACGACGCCGAGCTCGCGCCCCGCGCACAGCAGGCGTAACACGAGGTCGTAATCCTCGGGCCAGCCCGCGTCGCGGTAGCCGTGTGCGCGCAGCACGTCGCTGCGCAGCACGAGCGATGGATGTGCGAGCGGGCATTCGACGAACGCCTCGCGGCGCACGTCGGCGGGAGTGCGCACGCTCGCGAGCCAGCGCTCGTAGGCGCGCATGCCCGGCCCGAGCGCGCCGCGCGGGAACAGGCGCACGTGGCAGCCGACGCCCGCGAGCCCTGCATCGCCATCGAGCGCGGCGACCTGAAGCGCGAGGCGATCGCGGTGCATGCAGTCGTCGGCGTCGTGGCGTGCGACGAGCGCCGCGCCGCACTCGGCGAGGCCGCGCTCGAGCGCGGGCACGAGGCCGAGCGCGGGCTGCGCGATCACGCGGAAGCGCGGATCGCCGCGCGCGTGGCGCTGCGCGATCGCGAGGCTCGCGTCGCGCGATCCGTCGTCGACCACGATGCACTCGAGATCGGCGAGGCGCTGGCGCGACACGCTGCGCAGGCTCGCCGCGAGCGTCGCGGCGGCGTCGCGCACGGGCAGGAGCACGGAGACGCGCGGGTTCATCGAGATCCACCTTTCGACTTCGCTCGCCCACGGGATGGACTTCGCTTGCCCACCCGATGGTCTTCGCTCGCCTTCGGCTCGCTGCGCGAAACTTGCGCTGGCTCTCCGATGTAGATCGGGCTCGACCACGCGGCGCCGCCGTCGGATTGCAGCACGCGCACGTAGACGTACTCGCCCGGAGCCAGATCGGAGAGCTCGCTCGCGAGCTCCGCGTCGTCGCGTCCCTCGAGCGATATTGCGTCGGCGACGGCTCCGCTGCGCACGAGCTCGAGCCGCTCGAGCGGCGCGCTTCCGATCGCGCGCACGTACAGCGTCTCGCGGAGCGTCGCCCCGGGTGCGAGCGGAACGACGCCGCCGATCGGCGTGCTGCCGAGTGCCACGCGCAGCACGATCCGCGCGCCGTTGGTCGCGTACACGCGCCGCTCGCGCAGCGCGCGCAACACGCCCTCGCGCGTGCGATCGTCGGACAGGATCGCCGCGAGGCCGCCCTCGGGCGGATCGCGCGTGAACGCGCCCGGGTGTCCGTCGTGGCGATCGCCGCTGCCGATGAATCCGAGCCGGTAGCCGCGCGCGAGCGCGTCGCGCGCGAAGTGGCCCGCGACCGGCTCGTGGATCACGGCCGGCGAATCGGGCGCCTCGCTGCTGCCGTGGATCGACGCGATCTCGGCCACGGGCTCGAAGTGCGGGTTGGGCGCGACGTCCCAGTCGATCGCGATCGGGCCGCCCGCCGGATGGTGCGGGATCGTGAGCGCGCGGCGATCGCGGAGCGCACCCCAGAGCTCGGTCGGCGTGTCGGTGGCCTCGGCGAGCGAGTCGATCACGGGCCCGTCGTCGTCGAAGTAGAGCACGTGGCGGTGGCCGTGGATCCAGCTCGTCCACTCGAAGCCCAGCAGGGTCACGAAGCGGCCCGGCGCGTGGAAGCGGCGCGTCTGCTCGCGGATCTCCCGCCAGAGCTCGGGATGATCGACGAGCGGGAGGATCCCCCAGCGGTCGTGATCGGTGAGCGCCACGACGTCGAGCGCGGAGACGTCGCGTGCGTAGACGAAGTAGTCCTCGGGCAGGCCCGTGCCGTCGGAGAAGGCCGAATGCCCGTGCAGATCGCCCCAGAGCACGCGCGGGCCCTCCGCGGACACGAGCAGCGGGTTGCTGCGCGCGCGCAGCTCGCCGGCCTGCACGTCGAGACGGTAGACCCCGGGCTCGCGCGCGACGACCTCGATCGCGCGGCGCCCGCCCTCGCTGCCGTCGAAGTGCACCGTGCGGGGCAGTGCGAGGCCGGCGGGCGGGTCGACGAACACCGCATCGCCCGCGAACGCGACGCCGGTGTCCCCCGCGCTGTCGACCGCGGCGAGCACGGCGCGGACCTTCTCGCCGGGCCGAGCGACACTCGGAAGTGTCAATAGCAGCGCGGCGGGCGGACCCGGGTGCACGTCGATCGCGGGTGGATCGGGCAGGAAGGCGCGCACGCCGTCGCCGTCCCCGTCGACGGCGATCCAGAACCGCGAGCTGCGCTCTGCGTAGCGGTCGGTCAGCGCGCGCGCGGGTCCAGCGCCGTACACGATCTCGAGTCGGTCGCCCGCGACGAGCGGCCGGCCGGTCACCTCGATCCCGAGCAGCTGCTGGTCGAGCGTCTCGGCGCGCAGCGCGATGTCGGAGGGCTCGGCGCGGACTTCGGTGAAGCCCGGAGCATCGGGATCGGTGACCTGCGGTGTGCTCCAGTCCCAGAACGGCGACACCTGGAGCTGCACGGAGCCACGTGTCGCGATGCCGAGCGGACCCACCTCGTAGACGATCCGGAACCGGTCGCGCGATGCGCGCATCGCAAACGGCGCCTGGTCCGGGTCGCGCACGAGCCGCGCGCGGCCGCCGCCGTCGGCGGAATGGGGCACCGCGGCGACCCCCGCGCGCATCGTTTCGACCACGTCCCAGCGCGCGGTCGGCGGACCCGGGCGGGTCGGCGGCGCCGGGTCGCGCGCGGCGGGGGGCTCCCCGCGCTCGCAGCCGGTCAGGACGGCTGCTGCGAGCAGGGCGGCGGCGAGCGCGCGTCGCATGAAGGGGCCGAAGATAGCCCTGCAACGGCGCCCGATTGCACACGCAGACGATCGGTGGACTCCCGCGAATTTACTCAAGTGTGGGCCGCCCCAGGCCGTTGAGATGAGGCACACCCGCGGCAGCGCGAGGCGGGGCGATCACCATGACGCGTCAGAGCCGACCCACCTCTACTTCGCTCCCGTGGATCTCCACGCTGCTGCTCGCGTCGTTCGTCGCGTTCAGCGTGTACGCGCGCGTCCAGTACGCCACGGAGGGCCGCGAGGGAATCGCCGCGATCGATGCAGCGCAGGACTACCTCCTCGCGCATCCCTATCTCACCGCACCGCCCGCGCTGCGCGCGCGTCTCGATCCGGAAGCAGTGCGGCGGGCGCGCGCTGCCTACGAGCAGCGGCTGGCCACCGAAGAGGTTCCGACGCCGCCCGGCGTGATGCGGCGCCAGCAGGGAGAGCTCGACGCGAAGGTCGAGGCGGCGCTCGCGCGCGATCTTCCCGCGAGGCAGGTCGCGTTCGCTCCGGGCGCGAGCCCGCCGCTCTCCTGGCTCGCCTATCCGCTGCTGCACGTGGGCAACCTCGTGCTGATCGGCAACGGACTGCTCTTGATCTATTTCGGGATGTACCTCGAGCGCTCGCTCGGGCGCGTTCCGTATGCCGCGCTGCTCGTATTCCTCGCGCTGGCTGGCGCGATGGGATGGGTGGTCGCGGCGCCGCCCGCGGCCACGCACGGACTCGTGGGCAGCACGCCGCTCGTCGCGGGACTCCTGGGCGCGTTCGCGGTTCGCCTCGGGAACCACCGCAGCGAGGGCTTCTACGTCGTGGGGCTGGTCGCGGGTGCGCTGTGGATCGCGCTGCAGCCTTTCATCGGCCCGACCTGGTCGTTCGCGACGCTCGATCTCATCGCCACGAGCCCGGCGCCCGCGCCCGACGCGGTGTATTTCCCGTCCCTCGCAGCCGTGGTCGCGGCGCTGCTCGCGTCGGGGCTTGCGTGGGTGGCGCGGGTCGACGGCGAGACGCCCACCACGGCCGCGCCGGTCGAGACGCGCGACCCGCGCTTCCGGGGCGCGCTGCGCGCGCGCCAGGCCGGGCGTCCGCGCGAAGCGCACGAGCTGCTCGCGCAGGTCCTCGTTGCCGAGCCCGACTCCTACGAGGCCGCGCTCGCCGCATGGGAAGTGGCGCGCGAGGTGGGTCGCGAGTCCGAGATCAGCGCGTCGCTCCAGCGCGTGATCCGGATCGAGATGCGGCGCGGGCTCGCGGGTGCGGCGATCGACCACTGGCTCGAGCTCGTGCGCGGCGGCATTCCCGAGCGCACCGAGCCCTCGCTGCTGATCCAGATGGCTCTGCTCCTGCGCGAGCACCACCACAAGCCCGAGGCCGTGCGCGCGCTGCGCTTCGCACTCGAGCACTCGGAAGACCGCGAGAACCACGTGATCGCGGCGCGCATCGCGCGCGCGGCGCGCGGTCTGGATCCGGGCACGAGCGAGTCGGCGGCCTGGCGCGCGCTCGCGAGCCTCGATCTGTCGATGCCGGAGCGTCAGGCGCTCGAAGGCCTGATCGGGGAGCTGCTCGCGACGCCGGACGCGCGCACCGCGTCGCTCGCGCGCGTGGAGGACGAGGCCTTCGCGACTTCGCCCGCCGCGGATGCGCCCACGGTCACGGGACCGCGCCCCGCCGCGATCGAGATCCAGACCAACGACCGCGTGCTCGACGCCGTGCACGCCGTGCCAGTCGAACTCGGGGAAGACGGCATCGAGATCCAGACGCGCTCGGGCAACAAGAAGCTCGTGCGCTACGAGCGCATCGAGGCGGTGTCGGTGGCGGCGGTGTACGGCATGGCCGAAAAGCCCGTGATCCTCATCGACCTCGTGCTCAACTGGATGACGCCGACGACGGAGACGCTGCGCGTGATCCGGATGCGCGGCGATCGATTCGATCCGCGCCGGGTGATCCCGGGCCACGCATCGGCTGCCGACGCGCTGCGCGCGTTCGTGAAGACACTGCTCGAGCGCTCGGACGCGATCCCGCTGCCGGATCCGGAAGCCGCGCTCGGTCGGCCGTTCGCCTCGTTCGCCGAGCTCGTGATCTACCAGCGCGCCGTGCTGCTCGTGGAAGGTCCGGCGCAGCAGACCGAGTGATGAGCGCTGTGCTCGCGCGTATCACCTCGGGAATCTCGCGTCGACTGCGGCCGTGGATCGACCCCTGGCACCACCTCGACCGCAACGTCCGCGAGCTGCGCAGCTACGCCCAGCTCGCGCTCGCGTTGGGCTGGTCGCGCGAGCCGATCCTCGAGGGGGACCACCTCCATCTCGTGCTGGGTCCCGAAGACTGGAACGAGCGCCGGCTGCGCGACGCCGAGGTGATCGGCGGCGCGTGCGCGAACGAGGCGCACAAGATCGCGCTCGAGATCGGCACCGCGCACGGTCTCGCCACGGTGCTCATGGCCGAGAACGCGCCGAGCGCACACGTGTACACCGTGAACATTCCGCCCGAGGAGATCGCGGCGGGTGTGGGCGGCGTGCACACGACGTTTGCGCCCGAGCGCACCGAGATCGGGCGCGCGTGGCGCGAGCGCGAGCTCGGCAACGTGACGCAGATCCTCGCGAACACGGCGTACTGGGAGCCGGACTTCGGGCCGATCGACGTCGCGTTCATCGACGGCTGTCACGACGAGGAGTTCGTGTACGGCGACACTTGCCGTGTCCTCGCGCGCTGCCGCGCGGGCGCGATCGTGCTCTGGCACGATTTCCACCCGGGTCTCGTGCGCGCGTACCCGTGGATCGGGTCGGTGTGCCGCGGTGTGGAGCGCCTGTATCACGACGGCGTGTTGCGCGGGCCGATCCTGCACCTGCAGGACTCGTGGGTCGGGCTCTACCGCGTGCCCGCAGGCGGTGCGCCGTGAAGATCGTGCTCGGTCACATGGCGTGGTCGGAGGAGGCGCTCGGCTGGCATCGCGCGCTGGCCGAGCGCGCGCGCGGGTTCGGCGTCGAGGTGGAGCCGCTGTGCCTGGTCCCCGATCCCCCTGCGCCGCGCTGGAGCTTCGAGGAGCTCGACCGCCGCTGGCGTCAGCGCGATCGCTCGCTGCTCCAGATCCGAGAGCAGTTGATCGAGGCGACCCGCGGTGCGGACGTGTTCTGGAACTTCAACGGCGCCAACGTGCATCCCGAATGGCTGGCGGATCTGCCCACGCTGAACGTGTACGGCTGCTTCGACGATCCCGAGAGCACCGAGCAGCTCTCGGAGCCGGTCGCGCGTTATTTCGACGCGGCGCTCGTGGGCAATCTCGGCTGCCTCCCGCTCTATCGGAGCTTCGGGCTGCGCCGGGTCGCGTGGGCGCCCAACGCGTTTCTCGGCGAGGACTGCCACGCGGATCTCACGCCCGAAGCGGTGCGCTCGAGCGACCGCCCGATCGACGTCGTCTTCTTCGGCGAGCGCGGGCTCCCGTGGCGGCGCGAGCGGCTCGACCAGCTCGCGAAGGCGTTCCCGAGCGCGGTGTTCCACGGGCACGGCTGGCCCGCGGGCTTCGCGAGCAACGCCGAGCGCCGCCGCATCTACCGCAGCGCAAAGATCGGCTGGAACGTCCACAACTCGGTCGGGCCGGTCAACCTGCGCACGTTCATGCTGCCCGCCGCGGGCGTGCTCCAGATCGGCGACAACAAGTGCCGCTTCGGTGAGGTGTTCCGGCTCGGTGAGGAAGCCGTGGGGTTCGACTCGGTCGGCGGCTCGATGGACGAGTGCATCGAGCTCACGCGCTACTACCTCGAGCACGACGAAGAGCGCCGCCGGATCGCCGCAAACGGCCGCGAGCGTTATGCGCGCGACTACGCCGAGCCGCGGCTCTGGGACTACTACCGGCGCCGGCTCGCGGAGTGGATGAGCGCAGTGCGCGAGGTGGGGTCCGAGGCTCCGCGCTGGGAGCCCACGCGACGTCCGGCGCTGTTGCAGAGGCTCGCGCGCGGCGCCGTCCGGCGCGTGCGCGAGCGCGCGGGGCTCGAGGTGCGCACCGAGCGCACCCGGTCCCACGCTGTGCGCGATCCCGAGGTGATCGGCGGGGCGGTCGCTGCGCTCGTCGGCGACGCGGCGAGCATCGCGGCGATCGGACCCGGCGCGGATGCGTTCGCGCGCGAGGCCGCCGCGGATCCCGATCGCACCGTCGTGTGCTCGCTTCTCGATGCGCGCGCGATCGATGCGGCGCTCGGGCATCGCGCGCGCCCCAACCTCGCCTACGCCGAGCACCCGATCGGTGTGGCGGATGGGCCGTTCGATCTCGCCGTCGTCCTGGATCTCGAGCGCTTCGACGACGTGCTCCGCGACATCCGGCCGTTCGTCGCGCTCGCGCCGCGCCTGCTCGTCACGGCGCGCATTCGCGCGCACGAGCTCGACGCGGTCCTCCGCAGCTTCTACTCCGAGGTCGATCTGTACGCGCTTCCCGACGCGCGGATCCCGCAGCTCGCCAGAGCGGGCCTCGATACCGCGTGCTCGCCGCTGGTCGCCGAGTGTCGCGGGCCGGTCCGCTGAGGCGCGCCATGCGAGTCGCCATCCATCCCGATGACTACAGCAGCCCGGGGCATGCGGGGGAGGACGCCTCTGCGCCGCGCTGGGCGAAAGCGCTCGAGGCCGCCGGCCACGAAGTGCACTGGGTCGACGTGTATCGCGCCGACATCCTCGATCAGCTCGACGGCTGCGATGGCTTCATGTGGCGACACGGGCACAGCTTGGAAATGCAGCAGGTCGCGCGCCGCCTGCTTCCCGTCATCGAGCGCGAGCTCGGGCTCGCCGTCTACCCGGATCAGGCGACGGGATGGCACTACGACGACAAGATCGCGCAGGCCCATCTGCTGCGCGCGCTCCGCCTCCCCACACCGCAAACCTGGGCGTGGTTCGATCGCGCCGCGGCCGAGCGCTGGGCGCGCAGCGCGGACTACCCCGTCGTGATGAAGCTCTCGAGCGGGGCGGGATCCGAGAACGTGCGGCGAATCGACAGCCCCGAGCAGGCGCTCGATCGAATCGCCGTGCTGTGGACCAGCGGTGTCGGCGATCTGTCGGACGCGTCGCTGCGGCCGGCGCCGTGGCTCGGGCGGGTGCGCGACGCGGCGCGCGCGTTGGTCCGCGGTCGGCCGCCCCACCAGCACGGTCTTCGCCAGGGGCTTCACTACGGATACGCGCTATTCCAGGAGTTCCTCGCCGGCAACGAGTGGGACACGCGCGTCACCGTGATCGGCAAGCGCGCGTTCGCATTCCGGCGCTTCAACCGGCCCGGCGACTTCCGCGCGAGCGGCAGCGGCGCGCTCGATCCGAACCCGGATGCGATCGATCTGCCGACCGTGCGTCTCGCGTTCGAGGCGGCGCGCCGCCTGGGATCGCAGTCGGTGGCGATCGACGGACTGCGCCGCGGCGACGAGCGGCTGATCGCCGAGGCCAGCTACACGTACATGAGCTCGGCAGTTGCGGACTGCCCCGGTCACTGGGAGCTGCGAGGAGATCCGCGCTCCGGCGATCTCTCCTGGGTGTCGGGTCGGATGTGGCCCGAGGACGCGCAGATCGAGGACTTCATCGAGCGCCTCGTACGGCGTGCACCGCGCCGTTTCGCGAGTTGGGCGCACCATGCGTAATGCGATCCATCGGCTCGCGCGTGCGCTCGTGCCGGCCCCGTGGCAGCCGCCCGCGGGCGTGACGCTCGGAGCCGGGTGTCGCGTGCTAGGCGACCCGCGCGTGCTCGTCGCCGACGGCGCGAGCGTGACGCTCGGAGCCGGTGTCGTGCTCAACTCGCTGCCCGACGGCTACCACGCGGCGATGACGTCGCCCGTGACGCTGCTCGCAGACCGCGCGGGCGCGCGCATCAGCGTCGGAGACGGCACGCGGCTGCACGGCTGCTTCGTCCACGCCTGGTCGAGCGTGAGCCTGGGCCGCGGTTGCCTGGTGGCCGCGGGTGCGCAGCTGATCGACGCCCACGGTCACGCCACCGAGATGCGCTTCGCGCGCGTGCGCGCTCGCCTGCAAGACGAGCCCGAGCCGATCTCGCTCGGCGACCACTGCTGGATCGGCCTGGGCGCGCTCGTGTTCAAGGGCGCGCGCCTCGGCGAGGGATGCGTGGTGGGCGCGTACAGCGTGGTCGGTGCGGGCGAGTATCCGCCGTTCAGCGTGCTCGCGGGTGCTCCCGCGCAGGTGGTCCGCACCGCCGACCCCGCGGAAGTGTTGCCCGAGGACCATCCGCTCACGGGTCTCGGCGTCGATCATCGCATCTATCGCTATTAGGCGAGCCAGGCGACCATGGAAACTGAGCCCCGCGAACTCGTGATCGAAGCCGGACGGCACGACCGGCAGTACTGGGCCGACCTGTGGCAGTACCGGGAGCTGCTCGCGTTCCTCGCGTGGCGCGATATCGCCGTTCGCTACAAGCAGACCGCGATCGGTCTCGCGTGGGCGGTCGTCCGACCCGTACTCATGATCGCGATCTTCACGCTCGTGTTCGGCCGGCTGGCGCAGCTGCCCTCGGGCGGAGCTCCCTACGCGCTGCTCGTGTGCGCGGCGATTCTGCCGTGGCAGCTGTTCGCGAGCGCCTTCTCGGAGGCGGGCAACAGCCTGATCCACAACTCGAACCTGATCTCGAAGGTGTACTTCCCGAGGATTCTGCTGCCCGCGAGCGCCATGGCCGTGAGCCTGGTCGATTTCATCGTGTCGTTCGGGATCCTCGTGGGGCTCATGTCGTGGTACGGCGTGCATCCGGATTGGAGGATGCTCACGCTGCCCGTGTTCGTCGGCGTCGCGCTGCTCGCGGCGGCCGGAGCGTCGCTCTGGATTGCCGCGCTGAACGTCCGGTTCCGCGATTTCCGCCACGTGATCCCGTTTGCAGTGCAGATCGGCGCCTACCTCTCGCCCGTCGGATTCAGCAGCTCGATCGTTCCCGAGCAATGGCGCCTCTTGTACTCGCTCAATCCCATCGTTGGCGTGATCGACGGGTTCCGATGGGCGGTGCTTGGGGATGGCGCGGGAATCCACGTGCCCGGCTTCATCGCATCGATCGGGATGTGTCTGCTCGTGCTCGTCACCGGGGTCTGGTTCTTCCGGCGGACCGAGCGCGGCTTCGCCGACGTGATCTGATCGGAGCACCCATGTCGATCGCGATCACCGTCGAAGGGCTGGGCAAGAGCTACGAGCTGCGCCACCGCGCAGAGCCCTACCTCACGCTGCGGGACGCGATCGCGGGCAGGGCCCGCGAGATGGTGGGTCGGTTGCTCCAGCGCGGGGAACGCAAGCGGCCCACGCGCGAGAGCTTCTGGGCGCTGCGCGACGTCAGCTTCGAGCTCGAGTGCGGCGAGCGCCTGGCCGTGGTGGGACGCAACGGCGCCGGGAAGTCGACTCTGCTCAAGATCCTGTCGCGCATCACCGAGCCCACGCGCGGCCGCGCCCGCATCCGCGGACGCGTCGCGAGCCTGCTCGAGGTGGGAACCGGATTCCACCCCGAGCTGTCCGGACGCGAGAATGTATTCCTCTACGGCGCGATCCTGGGCATGAGTCGGCACGAGATCCGGCGCCGATTCGACGAGATCGTCGACTTCGCCGAAGTCGAGCGCTTCATCGATACGCCCGTGAAGCGTTACTCGTCGGGGATGTACCTGCGGTTGGCGTTCTCGGTCGCCGCACATCTCGAGCCAGAGATCCTGGTCGTCGACGAAGTGCTCGCGGTCGGAGACGCCCAGTTCCAGCGCAAGTGCCTGGGGCGGATCGATCAGGTGAGCAGCAGCGGGCGGACGGTCCTGTTCGTGAGCCACAACATGCAGGCCGTGAAGCAGCTGTGCCCGCGCGCGATCTGGCTCGACCAGGGGCAGATCGTCGCCGCGGGCGATACCGAGAACGTCATCCACGCCTACATCGCCTCGGGCTCGTCGGAGAGCGGGCAGGACGTCGAGAAGCGGATTCGCAGCCTGCCCGAAGACCCGGTGCTCCGGCTCGAATCGGTGAAGCTCTTCCAGAACGAGCAGGAGATCGGCGACGTCGTCGAGAACGGCGAGTCGATCCGCCTGCAGATCCGCTTCCGGATTCTCGAGCGCGTCACGGGACTGCGGCTCTACTTCGATCTGTGCGACGACTACGACACGGTCCTCGTCCGGAGCTTCCACGACGAGGATCGCGACGGCATCCCGGTGTTGGAGCCCGGCAGCTACCTCACGACCGCGACGATCCCGGCGAATCTGCTCGGGCCGATCTCGTACCGGCTGCGGATCCTGGCCGGAATCCACAACGTCCGGAGCTGCCTGCCCTACGACGGTGTCGTCATCCCGCTCACGGTGGTCCACACCGGAGCGCACAACCGCGCCTATTCCGGCGACAGCTTCCGCGCGCGCCTCGCGCCCGCGCTTCAGTGGACGACCACGCAGCTGGAGGAGGCCTAGATGGGAGCCTCCTCGGCGGCCGCGCGCGTCTTTCGGATCCTGGCTGCGCCGTTCTCGCGGCTCGCGCGAGCGCTGGAAGCGGCCGAGGTGCGGTCTCGCCTCGTCGAAGCGGGCGTCCCGCGCTCGCTCTACCGGACACGGAGCGGTCAGCTCTTCTGGCTCGATCCCTCGAGCTATATGGACCGGTGCATCGCGGATCAGGGCGTGTTCGAGACGGACGCCGTCGCCGTCATGCAGCGGCTGGTCCAGCCCGGGCACACCGTACTCGACGTGGGTGCGAACATCGGGTTCCACACCGTGTTGTTGTCGCGGCTCGTCGGCCCGAAGGGGCGGGTACACGCGTTCGAGCCCACCGCGCGCTACCGGTCGATCCTCGAGCGCAACGTGCGCGCCAACAGTCTCGACAACGTCGCGATCCATCCGTTCGGATTGTCCGACCGCAGTGCCGTTCGGACGATCCAGATCGGCGAGTCCTCCGCCACGCTGCATGCTCCGGGCCCTGCAGAGGTGCGCGCGCACGAGGAGATCGAGCTCGTGCGGCTCGACGACCTCGAGCCGCGGCTGGGTCTCTCACGGCTCGACTTCATCAAGGTCGACGTCGACGGCCACGAGCCGGCGTTCCTGCACGGGGCGGAGCGCGTCCTCGAGAGATGGGCGCCGCCGGTTCTGCTCGAGGTCAGCCATCTCCACTATCTCGAGGCCGGCTGGACCGCCTGGGACTTCTACCGCGAGCTCAAGAAGCAGGGCTACCTCGTCTACGACGAGGGCGGGCTCGTGGAGATCCGCAGCGAGACAGACTTCCTGATCCGCTGCGGAAACTTTCGCGAGAGCCGCAACATCGTGATCTCGCGGGAGCCGCTCCCGGCCGAATTGGAGGGGACAGTTCGATGATCACGCGCATGCGTTCCCTGGCCCGTCGCGCACTGCATGGCTCGGCCGCCGCCGGTCACCTCCACCTGTATCCGTACAACTTCCAGCCGTCGCAGCTCTGCTTCCTGTGCGCATGCCTCGAAGAGACCCGGAACGTCCCGGGCAACGTCGCGGAGGTGGGCTGCGCCCACGGCTACACGGCGGTCTTCCTCAACAAGTACATGGACGACCAGAAGATCGAGAAGCAGTACTTCGCGGTGGATACGTTTAGCGGCTTCGTGACCGAGGACCTGGCGTTCGAGGTCGTGCAGCGCGGCAAGCCGCCGGGACTGATCACGGGCTTCGAGGACAATCGGAAGAAATGGGTCGACGAGTCGATGCGCGCCAATGCCATTCGGCGCGTAAAGTCGATCCAGGCCGACGTCAACGAACTCGACCTCACGACCCTGGGCCCGCTGGCGTTCTGCGTGCTCGACGTGGACCTCTATCGGCCGATGTCGAAGGCCTTGGAAGAACTGTACGACGTGCTCTCGCCGGGCGGTGTGATGGTCGTAGACGACTGTGACCCGAACAACGTCCGCTGGGATGGCGCGGACCAGGCCTACCGCGAGTTCACGAAGAGTCGCGGGCTTCCGTACACCGTCGTTCACCGGAAGCTCGGAGTCGTGCGAAAGGCCGAGAACCGACCCGCCTAGCGCAGCGGCCGCGGGCCGTCGGCGCGTGCAAAGTCACGGCCGCAGCGCATAGCTCCGCGGCCCGAGCTGCGCGGCGAGCGCGAGCTGGATCTCGTCGGCCCAGTCGCACAGGCGCGCGCGCGTCTCGCGCGGGTCGATCAGATCGTGTACGCCGAACGCCTCGGCGCGCGCGAACGGCGAGCGCGCGCTCGCGAACTGCTCCTCGAGCTCGCGCCGGCGCGCGTCGGGGTCGGGCGCGCTCGCGATCTCGCGCCGGAACGCCACCGCGACGCCGCCCTCGATCGGCAGCGCGCCGCCCTCGGCCGAGGGCCACGCGAACACGGTCGCATCGGGCGCGAAGTGCGCCGCCGCGGCGACACCATAGCTCTTGCGCACGATCACGGACGCCCACGGCACGGTCGCCTGCACGACCGCGAAGATCGCCTCGGCGCCGAAGCGGATCGTCGCCTCCCGCTCGGCCTCGCTGCCGATCATGAAGCCCGGCTCGTCGACGAACGCGACCACGGGCAGGTGGAAGGTGTCGCAGAGCTCGACGAATCGGCGCACCTTGCGAGCGGCCGCGGCGCTCATGGCGCCCGCGTAGAAGCGCGTGTCGTTGGCCCACACGCCCACGGGCTGGCCGCCCAGACGCGCGAGCGCGGTGATCTGCGAGCGCCCGTAGCCGCGGCCGAGCTCGAAGAGCGAGTCGCGGTCGAGCACGTGGCGCACGAGCGCGCGTGCGTCGTAGATCCGGCGGCGTTCGCGCGGAATGATGTCGAGCAGCGCGGGCTCGGCGCGATCGCGCGGGTCGTCCGCGGCGCTGCGCGGTGCCGGCTGCCAGACGTTGCTCGGCAGATAGGAGAGGAAGTGGCGGATCTTTTCGAACGCGTCGCGCTCGTCGCGCGCCACGGCGTCGACGACGCCGCTCTTCTCGTGCACGCTTGCGCCGCCGAGCTTCTCCTTGTCCACCCGTTCGCCGAGCGCGCGCTCGACGAGCGCGGGGCCCGCCACCATCACCTGCGAGGTATCTCGCGTCATCACCGCGAAGTGCGAGGAGACGAGCCGCGCAGCGGGCAGACCCGCCACCGCGCCGAGCGCGGCCGATGCGACGGGCACCGAGGCCATCGCCTCGGCGATCGACGCGAAACGGTGTCGGGCCGACGCTCCGCCTTCGCCTGCGCCGCGCTTCGGGCTCTTGCCGTCGGCCGCGGTCACGCTGCCACCCGCGCCCTGCAACAGGCGCACGAGGGGCACGCGCAGCCGCAGGCACAGGTCCTCGGCGAACACGCTCTTGCGCAGTCCGGCCGGGGAGGGAGAGCCGCCGCGCTGCGTGAAATCCTCTCCGCCCACGATGCAGGGCCGGCCGTCGATGCGGCCCGCGCCGAGCACGTAATTCGCGGGAGTGAACGCGCGCAGCGCGCCGGTCTCGTCGACCTCGCTCGCTCCCGCGATCGCCCCCTGCTCGCGAAAGCTGCCCCCGTCGAGCAGCGCGTCGATCCGCTCGCGGATCGCGAGCCGCCCCTGCGCGTGCTGCGCGTCGACCGCGTCGCGGCCGCCGTGCTCTTTGGCGAGCTCGCGGCGCGCGCGGATCTCCTCGACCTCGGGGCTCCAGTCTTCACTCATGCGAGCAGGGTAGAGTACGCAGCGATGGAGTCGATCTACTACGTCGCGGCGTGGGCCTGCCACCGGCGTTGCCGTCACTGCTACGAGGATCGCTTTCGCCCCTACGTTCGCGGCGAGCTCGAAGGCGTGCTGCGCGAGTCGCTGCACAACATGCCGCGCATCGTCGACCACCTGCCCGAGCGCATGAGCTATCTCGATCGCAGCGATCCGCGCGCGGATGGATCGCTGCCCGAGAAACAGGGGCGCATCATCGTCTCGGGCGGCGAGTTCCTGCTCGATGCACTGCGCGAGAAGCTCAGCTACCCGCTCGTCGAGCGCCTCGTCGCGCGCTACCGCGGAGAAGGCGGCGTCCAGGTCGTGATCCAGACCACCGGCGACGTGCTCACCGACGCGATCGTCGACGCGTTGCTCGAGCGCGGCGTCTACATGATCTCGGTCGCGAGCATCGACGACTTCCACATCGGCCTCGAAGGCGCGGACCGACAGAGGGCGTTCGTCGAGCAGCTCACGCGCATGTTCGAGCGCCACGGCATGCGCGAGTCGACGGGATTCGAGGGGCCGGGCCCCGTCTACCACTTCTTCGGCGCGCAGCCCGGGAGCTGGATCGGCAAGCTCTGGCCGCGCGGGCGCGCGTGGCAGAACGGCCTGTCCACGGCGACGCTCGCGGACAATTTCTGCAACCGCTGGTCGGGTGGTCTCAAATTCCTCGAGCACCGCTACGACGGCTCGGAGGTGTCGGTCGAGCCCGACGGCAGCGTCTACCCGTGCTGCGTCAAGACGAAGCTGCCGATCGGCAACCTGATCGAGGATCCGCTGATCGACATCCTCGAGTCGCTGCGCGGCGATCCCGTGTACGAGGCGATCAGCGCGGGGCAGCCCGAGCGCATGGGCGAGGCGTTGGGCTGGGACGTGGCGCGCTTCGTCAGTGAGTCGCGCACGGTCACACCGCAGGGGCAGCCCTACGAGAATCTCTGCATCGGCTGCGACCGGTTTCATGAGAAGGTGCTGGCGCCGCGCATCGCGGCGGCCCGCGAGAGACGCGCATGACGGGGATGCGTCATGGGCCGCGGCTGCCCATCTTGGGACACGCGGTGACGTAAGTCGGAAGCGCGCTACCCCGAGGGACCCGCGAGGCGCTGCGCAGGTGATGCGCGCCTGGCCGCGGGATCCGTCTGCGCAGTCTGTGCATTTTTCGTCAAATCGCGCTGCAGGTCCGCTGCTGGCAAGCTTCTTGCGTGGTCGCTTCTCGTGCGACTACGCATCGCAACGCTGAATGTCTGGGCGGTGCCGCTGCTCTCGGAACGGATCGGCACGCGCATGCGCGAGATCGGGCACCGGCTCGGCGCACTCGAGCTCGACGCGATCGCGTTCCAGGAGGTCTGGACGCCGACCGCGCGTCGCAGACTGGTCGAGGCCGGGCGAAGGGCCGGGCTCGCGCACGCGTGGCACCGCAAGCGGTTCGTGATCGGGAGCGGGCTGCTCGTGCTGTCGCGCCTGCCGATCGACGATGCGGACTTCGACCGCTTCGCGCTGCGCGCGCGACCGACCCACGTGGACGAGCTCCTGGGTGGAAAGGGCTTCGCGCGAATCGCACTGCGCACGCCCGTGGGCCGGCTCACACTCGTCGATACCCACCTGCACGCGGGCACGGCGAGCGACGATGAGCTCGGCGTGCGCGCACACCGCACCGCCCAGATCGTTCAGCTCGCAGGAGAGATGCGCGACCTCTCGGAGCCGGTGCTCGTGGTCGGCGACCTGAACCACCAGGAGAGCGAGCCGGAATACCAGGTGCTGCGCGGGCTCACGGCGCTGCGCGATCTCGCTGCCGAGACCGGGAGCCGCGCAGCCACGGCGCTTCAGAGCAACCCCTATCGCGCCGGCAGCCCGAAGCCGGATCGGCGCATCGACTATGTGCTCGCGCGCGACGGCGATGCGCTCGGCGTGCGGCCGGTATCGGTCGCGCGCGTATTCGACGAGCCGTTCGCGATCGACGGGCGCGCGGCCGCGTGCTCGGACCACGCCGGCGTGCTCGCGGAGCTCGAGATCGCGCCGGTCGCGCGCACGGGTCGCGCGCTCGCGGACGTCGCGGCGCTCGATCTCGCGTCGCGCCTGCTCGGCGAGGGCGCGAACACTGCGCGTCGCGATCGCCGGACCAACCGCGCAGAGGCTGGGATCGGGCTCGCGGCTGCTGCGCTCGCAGTGACGGGCAGCCGCACGTCGATGTTCGGCCGCCGCGCCTTCCTGCGCGGTGCACTTTCACTCGGCGCGCTCGCGGCACTCGCGCCGAGTGTCGAGTCCTCGCTCTCGTCGGAGTGGCTCGCGCGCAACGAGATCGACGCGTTCGGCGACGCGGTCACGCTGCTCGCGCGCATGCGCGCCGATCACCGCTCCAGCTCGAACCGGTAGGTCGCGCGGACGTCGACCTGCTCGACGGGCCGGCCGTCCTGGATCGCGGGCTGGTACTTCCAGGTCGTCACGGCGCGGATCGTCGCGGCGTCCCAGATCCGCGGCGGCTCGGAGGCCAGGATCGCGACGTCCTTCACGCTGCCGTCCACGGCCACGGTGAACGAGAACGTGACCCAGCCCTCGATCCCGCGGTCGCGGGCCTGATGGGGATAGTCGGGCTCGATGCGGACCTGGGGCACGGGTGCGCGGTCGGAGCCGCCGGCGTGTGAGATCTTCGAGCCTTCGCCCGGCGGCACGCCCAGCTCGCCCGGGCCGAAGGTCTGCGGCGCGAGACCCTTGGGATCGTGGCCCGGCCGGACCACGTTCGGCTCGATCACGATCGTCGACACTTCCGACAGCTGCGGCTTCGGGATCGGCGGCGGCACGCGGATGATGTGGATCGGCTCGGTCTCGGGGATGTGGGTCGTGAAGTCGATGCCGGGCACGACCGGGATGACGTCGAAGTTCACGACCGGAGAGACCAACACTCCCAGGAACCAGAACAGCGTGATCGTCGTGAGAACGGACAGGAAGAACGAGACCGATAACCGGATGCTCGCCATCGCGGACCCCCTGCTCGTTCCGGGCGCACCCGGAGAGCGCTTCGGTCCGCGGCGCCATTCTACGCCAAACGCGCGTTAGCGTCCATCCCTATCTCTGTGGGGCCGCTCAGAAGCGCAGGATCTCCGCCTCGAGCGTTGCGAGGTCGAGCACGCCGATCCGGTTGTGGCCGGCCAGGTGTCCCGCGCACTCGCCCGGGTTGAAGCAGAGTGCGCCGCCGCGGCGCTCGATCGCGTGTCGGTGATCGTGGCCGTAGAGCGCGACGGCGAGCTGGGTGAGGTCGAGCGCTTCGAGCTCGCGCGGATCGTGCACCACCGCGATCCGCCGGCCCGCCCACTCGACGCGCAGCGGCGGGTCGACGAACACGTGGCCGTGCTCGACGCACGCCGCGCCGAGCAGCTCGCGTTCGACGTCGTTGTTGCCGAACACCCCGAACAGCGGCGCGTCGAGCGCCGCGAGCGCGCGCAGCGTCTTCGCCTGCGTGATGTCGCCCGTGTGCACGACGCGCTCGACGCGCGCCGAGTTCAGCAGCTCGACGATCCGCGCCACGTTGGGCAGGTGGTTGTGGGTGTCGCTGATCACGCCGATCCGCACAGCGCGAAGCTACCGCCTCGGCGGGCGAGCGACTAATCGGCCGCGGCCAGCGCGCTGGCCCAGCCCGCGATCCCGGTGTCGGGCCACGCGGTGCGGACGCCGAGCAGGTCGGCGAGCACGCGCGAGACGCCGCGCAGCGACGGGTGTCCGGGCGCGCGGCCCATCGGAACCCCCGCGCCCGTGGCGACGAACAGCGCAGGGCGGTCGTGCTCCATCGCGGTGCGGATGCCGTGGTCGCTCATCACGATCAGCACGTCGTCGGCGTCGAGGGACGCGTGCAGTGCGCCGATCCGCTCGTCGATGTAGCGGTAGACGTCGAAGAGCAGGCCCTGGCCGTCGTCCTGGCCGTCGCGCACCGCCTCGGCGAAGTGCGCGTGGGTGAGGATGTCGAGCGGCTCGATCCGGACTGCGATCAGATCCACGGCGCCCTCGCGCAGCAGCGCGTCGGTGGCGTCGAGCTCGGACGCGATCGTCTGCAGGTAGTGGACGTCCATCGGATCGCTCGCGCTCGCGAGGCCCGGGAAGCGCTTGCGCTCCCCCGCGTCGAGCTCGCGCCGCGTGCGGCCGAGCGAGAGCCGGCGCGTGGCGCCGTGCGGCCCCGTGACCTCGCCATGCCGGCCCGCGCGCACGCCGCCGTGCGCGAGCAGGAGGTTCGCGGCGCTGCGCTCGCCCGCGCCGACGGCAGCGAACAGGTCCTGCGACTCGGGCAGCACCCACGAGAGCGCCTCGAACGGATTGCTCCCGACCGACTCGAGCCCCGCGAGCTCGACGCCGAAGCGGTAGAACGCTCCCGCGATCGACGTGTCCGTGCGCCGGTCGGGCCACACGAGCGCCTCGAGCGCCGCGGCCGTGAGCGGCGGATCGCTGTCGAGCACCGCGCGATAGCCCGAGCGCAGCAGCGCGTCGAGCACGGGCAGGTCGCCGCGCGCGCGCAGGTACTGGCTGATCGCCCAATCGCCGCAGTCGAGCAGGACCATCGCCACGCGCCGGCGTCCGTCGGCGGACGAGCGCTCGAGCGCGGGGGAGGGTGCGGGTAGCGCAACGCGCGCTGCGGGCCGGATCTCGATCTTGCGCAGCTCGCCGCCGCTCACGGCGACCGTGCCCGACGCGGCGATGCGGCCGTCGCGCGCGCGCAGCACCCAGCGCTGCGGCGCGATCCCGGCGCTGCGCTCGACGATCACGGGTCGGGCGCGGTGCTCGATCGGAAACGACTCGTACTCCGCGTCGGGCGCCGCGCCCGCATCGCGCGTGATCCAGAGCGTGCCCGCGGGCGCGTCCGGCGTGAGGCGGAAGCGCAGCCGTCCCTTCCGGGCAGCCGATGGATTGCGCGCGAGCTCGCGGCCTTGCCGCGCGCGCAAGAGCTCTTCGCGCCGGATTCCCTCGAGCGCGAAACGCTCGTGCAGCGCGTCGTAGGTGGCGATCGCGCCGTCGGTGCGTCCCGCATTCACGAGCGTGAAGATCAGCCGGATCCCGACCGACTCCTCGAGCTTCTCGTCGCCGAGCGCCGCCGCGTCGCGCAGCGCGCCGCGAAGCGCACTGAGAGCGTCGAGCTCCGGATCGACGAGGCCGCTCACGCTGAGGGCGAGCGCATAGCGCGCGCGCACCTCTTCGGGTCGCCCGCCCGCGTTCTGCCAGCGCTGATAGGTCGCGCGCGCCGCGCCGAGGTCGTCGTTCATCGCGTGGGCGATGCCGAGCGTGTCGAACCAGAGCGAGCGCACATTTTCGGCGCCCGACGGCAGCTCGTCGCCGAGCGCGCGCAGCGCTGCGGGCGCGTCGCCGCGCAGTAGATGGCGCTGCGCGAGCGCGGTGCGCTCGAGCGCGGCCGCCTCGCCGCGCGCGGGAATCCGCAGCGCGAGGTCCTTCAGCACGAGCTCTTCGGGCTCGACCGCGGAACGCGCCTCGAGCTCGAGTCGGAACAGCCCGGGGTCGTCTGGATGCGCGCGGCCCGCCGCGCGCGCGAGCGCGGCGGCCTCGTCGCTGCGTCCCTGCGCGCTGCGCTCGCGCACGAGCAGCGCCGCGAGCGCGGGCTCGGGCGTCCACGCGTCCGGGTCGGATGCGAGCGGGTCGAGCAGGGCGACGCAGCCCGGGGTATCGCCGCTCGCGATCAGCGCGTGGCAGCGGCACTCGGCTGCGGCGCGGCCGGTCGCGCTCGGCCCCGCGAGACCTTCGGTGGCGGCGAGCGCGTGCGAGATGTCGCCCGCGGCCGCGGCCTCGCATGCGCCGATCACGGCGAGCTGGTCGCGCGCGCGCGCGAACGAGATCACGCCGATCGCGCCCGCGAGGAAGCTCGCGGAGAATACGAGTGCCGCGCGCTTCACGACGCAGACCCCGGCCGCGGGACCAGCGTCACGCGCAGTACGAGCGCGCCGCGGTCCTCGCCGCCCGTGGCGAGCACGCGGCTCCACGGCCAGTGCAGCGGCCGCTGCGAGCCCGGGAACGCGCGCGCGAGCAGGTCGTCGGCGCGCTGGATGGCCGCGAGGTCGAGGTCGAACCGCGCGGGCGCATCGGGCGCACCCAGCGTCGGGGCCGCGAGCGCGCGCTTCAGGCTCGTGGGGTTCCAGCCCACGACCAGCGTGTCCTTCGTCGCGACATAACACGGCGCGAGGTCGGGCAGCACGTTCAGGTCGAGCAGGCACGCGCCATCGCCCGCTTCGAGCTGAAGCGGGCTCCGATGCACGGGCCAGGTCTCTTGTAGATCGGCGATGAAGCGCTCGATCGCGCTCACGGCAGCGCTGCGCATCGAGAAGCCCAGTGCGAGCGCGATGCCGGGCATCGCGTCCGCGCGCTCGGGCAGATACACCGCGCCCTCCCAGGTGCCATCGAGCACGGCGCTCGCGAAGATCCCGCTCTTGAGGCGGAACAGGCGATCCGCCTGGCTGCCGTCGGGTACGAGCGCGGCGAGGTCGAGGCCCGCGCGCGGGCGCACGCGCAGCTGCACGAGGCGCCCCGTGCTCGCGAGGCGATCGGGCCCAACCGGGAGCGCGCCTGGCA
Organism: uncultured delta proteobacterium; assembly: GCA_963832165.1. Classification (GTDB taxonomy): domain Bacteria; phylum Myxococcota_A; class UBA9160; order UBA9160; family SMWR01; genus JAHEJV01. The sequence continues at coordinate 424,829 of CAWHTE010000002.1, forward strand.
CGAACAGACTCAGCGCGCCGTCGTCGGGAGGGTCGGGCCAGCGCAGATCGATCGCGAGCGCACCGTTCTCCCTGCGCAGTGCGCCGCGCACCACGTGGCCGCTGGCCGGCAGCGCGAACACGAGCTCGCTGTCCGATTCGCGGCGGATCCGCTCGAGCGCGTCGCCATCGGCGAGACAGCGCACTTCTCCGCCGAGCGCCGCGATGTCGCCATCGGGCGCATGAACGCCAACGCTCTCGCAGTCGGGCAGCGCCGCGGCGAGCTCGCTCGCACGGCGCGCGAGCGGGGTGCCCTCGAGCTGAGCGAGCTGTCCGAGCACTTCGCGCACCGCAGCAGCGTTTCCGGCCCACCAGGCGCCGGGCAGTTCGGTCGAAGCCGGGCTTCCGCAGCCCGCGAAGAGCGCCGCGAGCAGAGCCATCCGCGCGCGCACGGCGCGCCGCGCACTCCGGTGCGAGGCAATTCGACCCACGCCGGGACTCATCGGCCTTGTTCGCGCGCGCCTTTAGCGGCCCTCGTTGCGCGCGAATTCAGTGCCGGCGCGGCCGCGCCGATAACGGGATCGGGGGAGCCGATGCAGGATCGCGAGCAGTGGATGCGCGCGGGCGCGCAGGGTCCCAAGCCCGACCGCAAGCCGGAACGCGGCGCGCGACCGACCCGCCGCGGCGCGCGCCGGCTGCTCGGGATGCGCGTCGACGTCGCCGACTACCTCGAGGCGATCGAGATGATCCTCGCGATGGCGGAGTCGGGCGGCGGCATGACCTGCTGCGCCACGGTGCACATGGTGATGGAGGCGTGGGACGATCCGAGCTTCCGCGCGATCGTGAACGACTCCGAGCTCGTGACCTCCGATGGCATGCCGCTGGTCTGGTCGCTGCGCGCACTCGGCGCGGACGCCGCGCGCGTGTACGGGCCGACGCTCACGCCGCTCGTATGCGAGGAGGCCGCGCGTCGCGGAGTGCCGGTTGGCTTCTACGGCGGCAGCCCCGAGGTGATGACCGCGCTCACGCAACGCCTCGCACAGCGCTGGCCCGGGCTCCAGATCGCGTTCGCCCACAGCCCGCCCATGAGTGACGAGGCAGCGAGCTTCGATGAGGAGATCGCCGCCGCGATCGAGGATTCGGGCGCGCGCGTGCTGTTCGTGGGGCTCGGCTGTCCGAAGCAGGAGCGCTGGATGTCCGCCTATCGCGAACACCTCTCGTGCGCGCTCGTGGGCGTCGGCGCGGCGTTCGATTTCGTCGCGGGCACGAAGGCCCAGGCGCCCGCGTGGATCCAGCGGTCGGGGCTCGAGTGGCTGTTCCGGCTCGCGTGCGAGCCGCGCCGGCTCTGGCGCCGCTACGCGCACAACAATCCGCGCTTCGTGCTGCACATGGCGCTCCAGCTCGCGCGCGAGCGCGGTCGCACAGCAGGCTAGTCGCCGCGCAACAGCTCGAGCGCACAGCCCAGCGCGCGCTCGCGCTCGCGCCGCGCGAGCGGATCGCGCCCGCGCACGCTCCACAACGCGGCGCGCGCGAGCTCGGTCGCCGCTCGGCGCACGCGCTCGAGCGCGTTCGCGGGCGGATCGAGGCGCGCGAGCGAGCGGCCGAGGCCGCGATACCAGCGCAGGTACGCCGCGAGCGAGGCGCGCTCGGCGTCGACGTGGTGATCGATCACGGCGTCGGGCAGGTAGAGAATGCGCCCGGTCCGGCGCTGGAGACGGCGGAGCAGCTCGGTCTCCTCGCCCGGGATCATGCGCGTACCCCAGCCGAGGTCGGTGCGGAAGCCGCCCGCCTCGAGCGCCGGCGCGCGCACGACGCCGAGATTGCCACCGAACGGCAGCGCGGGGCCGCCCGCGCCGCACTCCTGTGGCTCGGGTCCGAAGTCGTAGCGGCCGGTCGGGCCGCCCAGCTCGCTCTCGAGAAATGCGCGCCAGGGCTCGGACAGGCCATCCGGCAGCACGGGAACGATCGGCCCGCCCGTGGCGAGCACGTCGGGCGCAACGAGCCCGCGCGCGTGCGCATCGACCCAGCCCGCGCGGCAGGTGGCGTCGTCGTCGAGGTAGACGACCGCGCGCGCGGCTGCGACGGCGAGCGCGCAGTTGCGCGCGGCGGAGAGCCCGCGCACGGGCTCGCTCGCGACCGCGAGCGGCACGGGGAAATCGCGCGCGATCGCGGAGACGGCTGCGCGCGTGTCGTCCTCGCTCGCATTCTCGACCACGAGCACGTCCCACCGGACGGCTGCCCGCTGTGCCGCGAGACTCGCGAGCGCGCGCAGCAGCACGTCGCGCCGGTTGCGCGTGCAGATCGCGACGGTCAGCGCGGGCTCGGACTCCGCCATCGCACCTCCCGTCGGGCTTCGCCAGCAGGTAACCGGGTCGGCGAAGCCCCTCATTTCCTTGAGTGATCGCGTGGCTCAGGCCCGGGACCGCTTCCGCCGATGAGAGAGTGCCGATGGCGACCTCCGATCACCCCGCACCCGCTGTGGACACCGCCGCGGACGCGGAGCGCCCGCTCGTGGCACCCCGGCGCTGGCGCGGACTGCGCATCGCCGCAGTGCTCGCGGAGTCGGTCGCGGGCGAGCGCGCGTGGATCGAGCGCATCTGCGCGGGCCGCTTCCCGCTCCACTTCGCGGAGCGCGGTGCGGAGCGCGTGCGGACATTCGTGAACAGCGACGTCGTGCTGGCGCCCGCGCGCGGGGCAAGCTCGGATCCCGCGCTGCGCGAGGCGCTCGCGAGCGGTTGCTTCCCGGTGCTCTGCGACGGCGATGCAGCGCAAACCGGGATCGTGTCCGGCGTGAACGGTCTCGTGGTCGAGCCCACGCCGGAGGCGTTCGCGCGCGCGCTCCAGTGGTGCGCGACTCACGTCGGCGACGTGCGGCGCGCGGGTCGGCTCAACGCGCGGCTCGCCGCGGGCGATCCCGCAGCGCGCGAGGCGCTCGCACGCGGCGTTCTGCCCGCGCGCTTCGCGTTCGTGACGCCCGAGTACGCCACCGAGCGCGACACGCAGGGCGGTGGGCTCGCGAGCTACGTGCGCAGCACCGCGCGCGCGCTCGCGGAGCACGGCCACGAGGCCGAGGTGTTCACGATCGGGCGCACCGACGGCGTCGAAGACGACGCGGGCACACGGGTGCACCGCGTGCGCGAGGCGATCTCGCGGCGTTGGGTGCGCGCGCTGTTGCGGATGTGCCGGTATCTCTCGCTCCGACGCGCGGCGCTGCCGCTGATCGCCGCGGTCGACGCGTTCTTCCTCGCGCGCGCACTCGCGCAGCGCGAGCGCAGCGTCGAGTTCGACGCGGTGCAGAGCGCCGATTTCCGCGCGACCGGCTTGTTCGTGCGCGGCCGCACGCGCTGCGATCGGCCGCATCTCGTGCGCGCGAGCACGGACGACGCGACGCTCGCGGCGCACAACGGCGAGAGCACGGTCGACCGCGCATGGCTCGATGCGCTCCAGCGCCGCTGTCTGCGCCGCGCCGACGTCTCCTACGCACCGAGCCGCTTCCTCTCGCGCCACTTCGCGCAGCGCTGGGGTCTCCCGCTGCGCGTCGCGCGTCCACCCGCGCCGCGCCTGTGCGCGCGCGAGCCGTCGCGCGAGCACGCGTTGCCGAAGCGCTACTTCATCCACTTCGGCCAGCTCACGCCCGGCAAGGGCAGCGGCGATCTCGCGGCGGCGTTGCCGCTGGTCTGGGAGCAGGCGCCCGACTTCGAGATGGTGTGGGCGGGCATCGATCGCGGCCAGCGCCTCTCGGGCTGGCGGTCGCTCTGGGGCGCGCGCCGCAACCAGGTGCTCTGGCTCGGCGCGCTGCCGCGCCCCGATCTGCACGCGATCCTCGCGCGCGCCGATGCGGCGGTGCTGCCCACGCGCTTCGACAACCTGCCCAACACCGTGATCGAGTGCCTCGCGCTCGGCGTGCCCGTGATCGGCACGAGTGGCGCGAGCATCGAAGAGCTCGTGACACCGGGCCGCGACGGAGAGCTGGTGCCGATCGGCGATCCCGCGGCGCTCGCCGCGGCGATCACGGCGCGCTGGCTCGCGCCCGGTCCGCACGAGTGCACCGCGCGCCTGCCCAGTTCGCTCGACCCGGGCGCGGCCGTCGATGCGTTGCTCGCGCTCGCGGGCCTGCGCGACGGGCCGGTGGAACGGGATGGCGGATTACGGGCTTCGCCCTAATCCGCCCTACGAAGAGGTCTTGTAGGGCGGATTAGCCCGAAGGGCGTAATCCGCCATTACACCCGGCCGAGCAGTCCGCGCGCGCGGCCTGCGCCGTAGCTCGCGATCTGCAGGCCCTGCGCACGCCGCGCAAGGCCGAACGCGCCGAGCGCGCGCGCTGTGCCGAGCGCCATGCCGCGCAGCGCCACGAACAGGACGCCGCCGGCCACGCCGCGCGCCGCGTGCGCGCGATCGACGCGCGTGTGCGCCGAGCCCGCGCGCCACGCGCGCGTGAGGATCCAGCGCAGCGTCGCGCGCTGTGGCGGAACGACGTCGTACACGATCGCGGCGTCCGCCCATGCGATCGCGCGGCCCGACGCCGCGAGGCGCTCGAACAGCTCGATGTCCTCGCCGAGCGGCACGAAGCGTTCGTCGAAGCGCGCGCGCGTCTCGAGCAGGCAGCGCGTGCGCACGAGCGCGTTGTTCGTGGAGGCGCTGCCGACGCGCGCGCCGTCGGCGTGGCGCGGCGAGGCGAAGAAGCCGCCCTCCGCGATCCAGCGCGCGGGCGCCGCGGCAAAGCGCGGCACCACGGGCCCGGTCACGACGTCGGCGCCCGTGCGCTCGGCGACCGCGAGAAGCGCGTCGAGCCAGCCCGGCGTGGGAAGCTCGTCGTCGTCGATGAACGCGATCCAGCGTGCGCGCTCGAGCGCCGCTGCGAGCGCCGCGTTGCGCGCGTGCGGGATTCCGCGGCGCGGCTCGACGCGGTAGTCGATCGGAAGAGAGAGCTCCGCGCGCGCCCGCTCCGCCACCGCGCGCGCGGACGCCTCGGCGTCGTTGTCCACGATCACGACCGCGAGACTCGGCGCGGGTCCAGCGAAGGTCTGCTCCGCGATCGCGCGCAGCAGCGCGGCGAGCCCGTCCGGGCGGCGGAAGCTCGCGATGCAGATCGCGACGTCGACGGGACCCATCGCCATCTCCCTTCCAAGCCTCCTGAATCGGATGCGCGCACGCGCGGCTGAAGGCCCGCGGGTGAACCGGTGTGGCCGCTTTTCCCCGCACGGACGGGCGCCTCGGGGCGCCGCCTGCCTCAAGCCGAAGCGCCAAGTAGCCGATTTCAAAGGCGCGGGAGGTCGCGCGCACAGGGCCATGAAGCTGTCTACGTTGCGCGCCGTTCACGTCGCCACCGATGCGCTGCTCGTGTCGCTCGGATGGCTCGCCGCGTACGGCGTCCGCTATGCGATGGCGGAGCCGATCGGCCGCGCGATCAATCCGCTCGACTGGTATCTGCGCGCGCTGCCGATCGTCGTGGTGCCCTGGATCGCGACCTGCTGGTGGTTCGGGATCTACCGAAGCCGACGCACGCACACTGCGGTCGACGAGCTCTCGAAGCTCATGCGCGGCGCGATGCTGGGCCTGCTCGTGCTCTCCGCGGTCGGCTTCTTCTTCAAGGAGCTCGAGTTCGGGCGCCTGGTCGTGCTCGCGAGCGCGGGCCTGAACCTCGTGTTCCAGGGCGCCAGCCGGATGGTCTTCCATCGGCTCGAGCGGAATCTGCGGCGCTCGGGCAGCTCCGACATGCGCGTGCTGATCGTGGGCACGGGCGTACCCGCGATCCGTCTGCTCCAGAAGCTCCAGGACCACCCCGAAGACGGCTATCGCGTCGTGGGCCTGCTCGACGATGCGCTCGAGCCGCCCGAGAAGGACGTGGCGGGAATCCCCGTCCTGGGCCACATCGACGACCTGCGCGCGATCGCGACCTTGCACGAGGTGGAGGAGATCTTCATCGCGCTGCCGTCGCTCTCCCACGCGCACATGCTCGCGCTCGTGCTCGAATGCGAGGACCTCGGGATCACGTTCCGCGTCGTGACGAATCTGTTCGAGGTGCTCACCGCGGGCACGCAGCTCGACCTGATCGACGACCTGCCGCTCGTGCGGCTCGGACTCGAGCGCGTACACCCGCTCTACGAGCCGTGCAAGCGCGTATTCGATCTGGCCTGCGCGATCACCGGGCTCGTCGTTGCGGCGCCGCTCCTGGCCTGGGTGGCGTTGCGGCTGCGACAGAGCGGTGTGTCGCCGTGGTTCGTGCACGAGCGGATCGGCCGCGACGGCCGGCCGTTCCGGCTGATCAAGCTGCGCACGCTGCGCGACGACGTCGGCCCCTACGAGGAAGCTCCGCGCGGCGCCGACGATGCGCGCGTCACTCCGTACGGGGCCTGGCTGCGCGCCACGAGCATCGACGAGCTTCCGCAGCTCTGGAACGTGTTGCGCGGCGAGATGTCGATCGTGGGGCCGCGCCCCGAGATGCCGTTCGTGGTGGAGCGCTACGACGAGTGGCAGCGCCGCCGCCTCGGGGTGAAGCCCGGAATCACGGGACTCTGGCAGATCCTCGGCCGCAAGGATCTGCCCATGCACGAGAATCTCCAGTACGACTTCTATTACATCCGCAACCGATCGCTCGCGCTCGACGCGTCGATCCTGTTGCGCACAGCGGGCGCGGTGTGGTCGCGCCGGGGGGCGTTCTAAGTGACCGACGTCGACGTTTCGATCTGCATTGCCACCTATCGCCGGCGTCACGGGCTCGCGCGCCTGCTCGACAGCTTGTCGCGCCTGAAGCTGCCCGAGGGCGTGCGCGCCGAGGTGATCGTGGTCGACAACGACCCCGCGAGCGATCCGGCCTACACGCTCGACGCCGACGCCGTGCCGCCGTTTGCGCTGCGCTGGCTGCGCGAGCCGCGCCGCAACATCGCCTACGCGCGCAATCTCGCGGTGGCGAACGCGCGCGGGCGCTGGGTTGCGTTCGTCGACGACGACGAGGTGGTCGACGAGCACTGGCTCGCCGCCTACTGGGAGCGCGCCTCCGAGGGCGAGTGCGACGGCTACTTCGGCCCCGTGCTGCCGCGCATCGAGACCTGGTACACGCCGTGGCTCGACGTGTCGTTCTTCGAGCGCCCGCGCTTCGTCTCGGGCACCCGGATCACGAACCTGGGCGCCCACACCTGCAATGCGTTCGTGCGCCGCGCGCTCCTGCGCGACGCGATGTTCGACCCCGCGTTCGGTCGCAGCGGCGGCGAGGACACCGCGCTGTTCCGGCGACTCGCCGCGCGCGGTGCGCACTTCGCCTGGTGCGACCAGGCGATCGTGCACGAGTACGTTCCGGCCGCGCGCCACCGGCCCGGCTGGCTCGCGCAGCGCGCGTTCCGCGGCGGGTGTGTGCACGCGCAGATCGAGCACGAGCTCGGACGCGTGCCGTCTCGCTCGGCGGCTGTGACGCAGTCCAGCGCGGCAGCGGGTGTGCTGCTCGCGGCGGCCACGGCGCTGCTGATCGGCGGGCGCGCGCGTTCGCTGCGCGTGCTGCTGCAAGCGGCGGTCCAGGCCGGCAAGGGCTGGGGGCACCTGGGCGGGGGATTCCAGGAGTACTCCGACTAGCATGCGGATCGCGCTCTTCCACAACCGCTACCGCGAGCGCGGCGGCGAAGACACGCTCGTCGACACCGAGTCCGAGCTGCTCGCAAAGGGCGGCCACGAGGTCGTGCGCTGCATCGTCGACAACCGCGAGGAGCTGTCGAGCGCGCTCGGCGTGATCCGCACGGCGCTGCGCGCGCGCCGGAATCCCGAGAGCGCCGCTCGCGCTGCCCGGCTCGCGGGGGAGGCGCCGCTCGACGTCGCGCACGTGCACAACTTCTTTCCCGTGCTCTCGCCCGCGATTCACGAGACGCTCTCGGCGCTCGGCGTTCCCGTGGTCCAGTCGCTGCACAACTATCGGCTGCTGTGCGGGAACGGGTATCTCATGCGCGATGGGCGCGTGTGCGAGGAGTGCATACCGCGCGGGCCGTGGCACGCGGTGCGCTACGGCTGCTACCGCGGCTCCCGTGTGCAGACGGTGGTCTGGTCGGACGCGATCTCGCACCACCGCGCGCGCGACACCTGGCGCCGCTGCGTCGATCGCTTCGTCGTGCCGACCGAGTTCGTGGCGACGAAGCTGCTCGCGGCGGGGCTACCGCGCGAGCGCGTCGAGGTGTTGCCCTACGTGGTCGCCGATCCGGGCGAGCCGGCGCCGCCGGGGCACGGCGCGGTGTACGTGGGCCGGCTGTCGCCCGAGAAGGGCGTCGACCTCTTGATCGACGCGTGGCGCGAGCAGGGCGGGGCGCCGCTCGAGATCGTCGGCAGCGGCCCCGCCGAGGCGGAGCTGCGCGAGCGCGCGCGCGGCGTGCCGGGTGTGCGCTTCCTGGGCGTGCAGGACCGGGAGGGCGTGCTGCGCGCGCTGCGCGCGGCCGCGTTCGCCGTGGTGCCTTCGCGCTGGTACGAGATCGCGCCGTACGCGGCGATCGAGGCGCTCGCGTGTGGCCGGCCCGTGGTGGCGTGGCGCGGTGGCTCGCTCGCACAGCTCGTGAGCGACGGGCATTCGGGTCTGCTGTTCGACGCGCTCGAGCCCGCGAGCGTCGCGCGCGTGTGCACGGCGCTGCTCGGCGACGCGGAGCTCGTGCGCCGGCTCGCCGCGGGAGCGCGCGAGGACTATCTCGACCATCACGCGCCCGAGGCCGGACTCGCCGCGCGCGAGAGGCTGTACGCCGCGGTCAGCGACGAGCGGCGGCGTGGAGAATCGCCCGGCGCAGACCGCCCGCGAGCGTAGCCGGGCCGAAACGCTTCGCGGTGTCGCGAGCCCGTGCGCCGAGCCGCGCGCGCTCGGGATCCGCGAGCGCGTGCGCGAGCTCGCTGCGCAGCCGCTCGGGATCGGTCGGATCGCACAGCCATCCCGTCTGGCCGGGCTCGATCAGATCGTCGGCGCAGCCCGCGAGCCGCGAGCACAGGACGGGCAGTCCGCACGTCATCGCTTCGTTCACGACCAGGCCCCAGGGATCGCCGAGGCTCGGGAACACCAGCAGGTCCGACGCCGCGTAGGCGGCCGCGAGCGCGTCGGGGCGCAGCGCGGGCAGCCGCGCGATCGCGCCCGCGCCGCACGCTCGGCGCGCGTCGTCGACCGCGCCCGCGAGCGGGCCGTCGCCCACGAACAGGAGCGTCCAGCTCGAGCGCGCGGACTCGGGCAGCTCCCGCCACGCGTCGAGCAGCGGCAGCACGCCCTTCGACGCCTCGAGCCGCCCCGGCACCAGCGCGATCTGCTCGCGCGTGCCGAGCGACGCGCGCAGCGCGAGGCGCTCCGCGGTCACGTCGAGCGCGGCGAAGCGCGCTTCCCACCACTCCGCGGCGTGCGCGTTGGGCGCGTCGAACAGCCGCGCCTCGGGTACGCCGAGCCCGCGCAACACCTCGCGCGCCTGGACTCCCATCCCCACCACGGCATCCGCGCGCGCGAGCAGCGCGCGGCGCAGCGCGCGCTGGAGCGAGCCGACCGCTGCGGCCGCGCTGCGCGCGTGGTAGCTCCAGATCACGAGCGGCACGCGGTAGAGCGCCGCGTAGGCGGCCGCGAACATCGTGCGCGGGCCGAGCTCGCTCGTCACCACGACGTCGGGAGCGAAGCGGCGCAGGGATCCGAGCGCGCCCCACGGAACGTGCAGCGTCGACCACTGCTCCGACGCCTGTGCGCGGTGCGCGCGCACGCGCCGGCGCAGCGACGCGCCGCCCACGATCTCGACGTCGAGGTCCGCGCGTCCCTGCTCGTAGGCGCCCTCGAAGGCGCGCTGCCAGCTCGGGTCGTCGGCCGCGGACAGCAGCACGCGCAGCTGCCAGCCCGGCGTCGCGGCGAGATCGCGGTACACCGGCAGGCGGTACGGCGTGAGGATGTTGGTCAGCAGCGCGACGCGCATCAGTAGGCCTTGTAGAACGCGATCGGCGCCGAGCGCGGCGGCTCGTCGACTGCGAGCACGAGCAGGCCGCGCGTTCCGTCGGCGTCGAACGAGACGGAGTGCCGCTTCGCGTCCAGGAATCGCACCGCGGCGGCTGCGAGCGGCTCGCCGTCGATACGGATCGGGTTCGCGGTGCCGATCGGGAGCCAGCGATAGGGCGCGGAGACGAGCAGCTCGAAGCTGGACTCGGCGCCAGCGTTGCCCTGCAAGCGGCGCCCCGCAACGAACACGGAGTCTCGATAGGGCTGATAGTTCTCGTCCCAGAACGCGCGCAGGGGCGCCGGGAACTGATTGAGCCGGAACGACTGCACGAGGTAGTGCACGGGCTCGGCGCGGAAGCGCGCGATCAGATGATCGACCTCGCGATCGCGCTGCGGGCCCTCGAACGTGCGGTAGATGCGCTGCGAGAACCAGAGCCCGATCGGCTGGCGCACGCCGCAGAACAGAGCGGTCTCGGGTTGGAAGCCCGCGCGATCGGGCGAGAAATTGCGGTGCACGAAGCGCAGGCTTTCGCGCTGCACCGCCTGACTGTCGTCGAGCGCGAGGGCCGTGTGCAGGACCGCACCGAGCCCGAGCGCGGCCCAGAGCACGGGCGACCCGAGGCGCGCGGTGCTCGGCCAGGGCGCGAACGCGCTGCGCAGCGGGGCCAGCGCGAGCGCGAAGGCGACCGCTGCGAACAGCCCCAGCGTCATGAGGAAGTAGGCGAACGCGGCGGCGTGGAACGCACCGACGCCGACACCGAGCGCGAGCACGGCCCACGCGAGGGCCATACGCCGCGTGCGCGCGGCCTTCATCGCGAGCGTCGCGGCGCTCATCGCCGCGAACAGCGCGAGATGGGGCACGAGCGACGGCAGCGTCGCGAGGTACTGCGAGTAGCCGATCGTCGCGCGATAGAAGTCGAACACGTCGAGGTAGTTGCGCACGGTCTCCGGCGAGGTGCCCGAGATCGCAGAGTGGGTCTCTGGCACCTCGAACGCGATCGCCACGAAGCCGCGCCAGGCCGCGAGCACGAGCAGGGCACCGAGCGCAGTGCCGCCTGCGCGCGCGAGCTCGCGGCGGGTGCGCCACTCGGTGCGCAGCGCGAGGTCGCCCGCGGCGAGCAGTCCCGCGAGCGCCGCGACGTAGGCGAGCTTCTGGGTGCCGAGCCAGCCGATTCCGAACGCCACGCCCGCCACGAGCGCGAGCCACGGACGCCGACGCGAGGCGAGCAGCGCCGCCGCGCCCCACGCCCCGCCGACCAGCGCCACCTGGTCGGTGCGGACCTGGATCGACCATTCGAGAAATGCGGGCAGGAGGCCCAGCAGCGCCGTACCGAGCGCCGCGTCGTGCCAGCGGTGGCGATCCGCGGGCAAGAGCTCGCATAGCAGTACGAACACGCCCGCCAGGTAGCCCCAGGTGAGCGCGAGCCACGCGAGCCGCGCAGCGCGCCCCGTCGCGATCTCGTCCGCGCATGCGCGCACGAGTGGAAGCAGCGCGACCTGCGGCAGGCCCGGGTGCCCCGCGCTCTGGAGCTCGCCGAGCTGTGCCGTGAGCGCCACGTCGTGGAACAGCGCGAACTCGTCCCAGTTGAAGGCGGTCGTGAACACGGTCGCGACGCGCAGCGCCGCGAATCCGAGCAGCGCGCACGCGAGCGCGATCCAGCCGATCCGGCGGGCCATGCGTCTGGATCGGCTTTGCGCGTGGCGCGATTGAGGGTTGATCCGCCCCGTTGCACACGCACGAGCGCGCGCCGCAGCCGCGGGGCATGGGCAACTGAACATGTAACTATTTGAGATTATTAAAGATTTAATTCAAAAGGCAGCCGGGGAGCGCGGGACTTCACCCGCGCTCGCGGCGCGCCGATACAGATGGGGCACACCCCTCGGAGGAAGGGCGCCGATGCGACTCGCACTGGTACTCGCGACCTGCCTCGCGCTGCTGGCTCCTGCCGCCGCGTCCGCGGGCCCGCGGTCGCGCCACAACCGATGCGACTGGATCGCGCGGCAGCTCGTGAGCGCCGACGCGAAGAAGCAGCGCGCCGCGGAGATCGACGACGCGCTAGGCGTCGACAAGTTCGAGAGGCGCCTCAGCTACCTCGAGGATCACTTCGAAGAGCACTGCCCCGTGCAGGCCGCCGAGCAGAATGCGGCACAGCAATTCGCCGCGATGCTCAAGAATGCGGGGCGTGCGGCCCTCTCCTATCTGACGCTCGGCGCCTACTGATCGCGTTCGCAGAGATCCGAACCTAGGATCTGCGCTCGCATGTGTGGCATCGCCGGATACGTGCTCCGCTCGGCCCGCCCGCGGCGCGCCGCAGCGCTGCGCGACGCGCTGCGCCGGATGGCCCACCGCGGTCCCGACGACGAAGGACTCGCGTTCTTCGATCCGCAGAGCGCCCGGATCTGGAACTTCGTCACCGAGCAGAGCGACGCGCGCGCGGTCGGCGCTACGCCGCTCGGCGGAGGCGAGGCGTTCCCGCACGGCGCCGCATTCGGCCATCGCCGCTTCTCGATCGTGGGGCTCGATGCGAGCGGCCACCAGCCGATGTGGACCGCCGACGGCCGCGTGTGCGTGAGCGTGAACGGCGAGATCTACAACTACGTCGAGCTGCGCGCGGAACTCGCGGCAGCCGGCCACGTGTTCCGCTCGGCCTCCGACTCGGAAGTGCTCGCGGTGGCCTACCGAGCGTGGGGCACCGAGTGCTTCGCGCGCTTCAACGGGTTCTACGCGGTCAGCCTCTACGACGCCGAGCGGCGGCGCGTGCTGCTCGCGCGCGACCGGCTCGGCGTGGCGCCGCTCTACGTGAGCGAGACGTCGGAGGGGGTGTTCTGGGCGTCCGAGGTGCGCGCGCTGCGCGAGCTCGCGGGCAGCGCGTTCACGGTGCGCCACCAGTCCGTGGTCGATTTCGTCGCGTGGCAGCGCCGTGACTACCACGACTCGACGTTCTGGAACGAGATCTCCACGCTGCCGAGCGCGAGCTTTGCGTGGGTGGACGGAGAGCGTGGACTCGAGACGACGCGCTACTGGTCGCTGCCCGCGCAGCGCGCGCGCGCGACCGACCTCGATCCCGACGCCTGCGCGCGCCGGCTGCGCGAGCTGCTCGACGACGCGACGCGACTGCGCCTGCGCGCCGACGTGCCGGCCGCGGTACAGATCAGCGGCGGGATGGACTCCTCGGCCATTCTCGCGCTCGTGGCGAACCACGCGCCTCGGATCTCCGCGTTCACGGTCTCGTTCCCGGACCCGCGCTACGACGAGGAGCCGTTCGCGCGCGCCGTGGCGGATCGCTACCGCGCGCAGGTCGACTACCACGTGTTCGAGCCACCCGACGACGACTTCCTGAACGCCGCGGACGACTTCGTCGAGCTGATCGGCGAGCCGTTCCACTCGCCGAATCTGTTCACGGCCAATCGCATCTGGCGTCGGATGGCCGACCAGGGCTACCGCGTGAATCTCTACGGTGGGGGTGGCGACGAGGTGCTCGCGGGCTACGTCGGCGAGTACTTCTACCCGTATCTGCGCTACGTCGCGCGGCATCACGGGCCCGCGCGCGCTCTGCGCGAGCTGTGCTCGCTGTCCGAGCGCGGCCCGGGCTTTTTGGGTGCGGACTATCTGCTGCGCGCCGTACGCGCGGTGCCGGGCACCCAGCAGATCTACCGGCGCCTGCGCGCGCCGTGGCGGCGGCATAGCGACGCGTTCGTGCCGCCGGCGGGCGTGCGCGCGCGCGCGGGCGCACCGGAGCCGATCGAAGAGCGCATGGTCGAGCTCGCACGCGATCAGCTCCTGAACTACTGGCTGCGCATCGACAGCCAGAACAGCATGAGCATTCCGCTCGAGCTGCGCACGCCTTATCTCGACTATCGCGTGGTCGAGTTCGCGTTCTCGCTGCCGCTCGAGTACCTGATCCGCGACGGCTGGATGAAGTGGCTGCTGCGCAAGGCGATGGACGACCTGCTGCCGGCCGAGGTCGCCTGGCGCCGCGTGAAGGGCGGATTTCCGTTCCCGATCGGCCCGTGGCTCGAGCGCCACGAGGAACGCATCCTCGCGATGCTTGCGAAGCTCGACTGCCCCTATCTCGACCCGCGCGTGCTCGCATCCGAATGGAAGACCACCGCGCGCCGCGACCCGAACCGGATGTGGTCGCTCGTCTCGATCGGGCTGTGGTGGAAGAAGTGCATCCAGGGCGAAGCCCTGGTGGCCTGAGTGCAAGGAGGCCGACGACCGTCGGCCGACGCGCAGCGAGGCATAGCCGAGCGAAGGCGGGAGCCCGAGCGCGAGCGAGGAGCGAGCGCGAAGGCCCGGCCAAGTTACACTCGCGCCGCCGATGACACGCACGAAGGTGATTGCGATCGCGCTGCTGTGCGCCGGACTCGTGTCGCCGGTCGCCGCGGGCGCGCGCGGCGCGGACGGCGACTTCGAACAGCGCCGCTCCTCGCACTTCGTGTTGCACCAGGACGTCGCGATCGACCAGTCCGGCGGCTTCCGCGGCTCGCGCCGCTTCGAGCAGCAGGTGCTCGACGAGCTCGAGCGCGCCTACGATGCGCTCGGCCACTGGCTCGCGTTGCGGCCGCCGCGGCGGATCGACGTGGTCGTCTACGACCCCGCGCGCTTCGACGCCGAATTCGCGGGTCAGTTCCGCTTTCCCGCGGCCGGATTCTACCACGGGGTGATCCGCGTGCGCGGCGACACGCAGCTCACCACCGGTCTCTCGCGCGTGCTGCATCACGAGCTCGTGCACGCGGCACTCGATGCGGCCGCGCCCACGCTGTGGCTGCCCGGCTGGGTGAACGAGGGCGCCGCCGAGTGGTTCGAGGCGCGCACCTCGGGCCAGCGCGGACTCGCGACGCGGCAGCGCGCCGCGCTCGAGGGGATCGCGCGCAGCGGCGAGCTCCAGTCGCTCTCCACGCTCGCGTCGCCGACCTTCGCGGGGTTCGACCGTCGCGCGGCGCAGATCGCCTATCTCCAATCCTACGCGCTGATCGACTACCTCGCGCGCGCGCAGGGCGAGCGCTCGCTCGCGGACTTCCTCGCCGAGCTGATCCAGAGCCGCAGCCTCGACCGCGCGCTGCGGCGCGTGTATCGCCTCGACGCTGCGACGCTCGAGGCGCGCTTCGCGCGCGAGCTCTCCTAGTGGCGCGCCGAATCGCGCTCGCAGCCGCGCTCGCACTGTTCGCGTGCGGTGGCGCCGAGTCGTTCGAGGCGAGCGGTGTCGTGCGCGCCGTGCGCGCGTCGGAGCGTTCGGTGACGATCGAGCACGGCGACATCGAGGGGCTGATGCCCGCGATGACGATGAGCTTCGACGTCGCCGACCCGGAACTGCTCGCGGGGATCGAGCCGGGTCAGTACGTCGAGTTTCGTCTCTCGCGGAGCGGTGAGCACTTCGAGATCACGGCACTCGAGGCGCCCGGCGCGGCCGAGGCGGGCGTCGCGGGAACGTCCGGCGGCGGCGATCCACTCCGGGCGGCCGGGGATCCCGCGCCGGATTTCGCGCTGGTCGATCAGGATGCGCGCCCGGTCTCGCTCGCGGCGCTGCGCGGCAAGGTCGTGCTGCTCGACTTCGTCTACACGAGCTGCCCCGGACCGTGCCCGATCCTGACCGGAATCCACCGCGACGTGCGCGACGGACTGTCCGCCGCCGACCGCGCGCGCGTGCAGCTCGTGTCGATCACGATCGATCCGTTGCGCGACACACCCGAGGTGCTGCGCGCGTGGACGAGCGCGCGCCGCCTCGATACCCAGGGCTGGTCGTTCGCGACCGGACCCGTCGCCGACGTGGACGCGGTCGTGCTCGCCTACGGCGTCGGGTCGACGCGCCAGCCGAGCGGCGAGATCGAGCACACCGTCGCGACCTTCCTGATCGACCGCGAGGGCAATATCGCGCGGCGCTATCTCGGCCTCACCCACGAGCCCGCTGCGGTGCGCGCGGAGATCGAGCGCTTGCTCTAGCGCTATTCGACGCGCTCGGCGGTCTGTGCGTGGATGCCCCAGATTTCGTCGTCCAGCGACGCGTGATCCCACTTGCCGGCGACGCGCACCTTGCGGCCGACCTCGGGCGGTTTGCCGTCGTTGAGCTTGCGCAGCATGTGCTCAGGAACGCGGACCAGCACCGAGCCGGTGTCATCCTCGAGCGTCACGACGTAGCGGGAGCCGGAACCCACCGCGACGTGGGTGATGCGACCCTGGACCATCACGTAGTCGCCCGACTCGGCCTTCTCGTTCACCTCCGCGATCGGGCGGACCCCGGACGCCATCGACCCCTTCCAGGCGGAAGCCGGAGCGGCCAGCGTGAAGCTCGCAATGGCGAGGACGATCACTGCGCTGCGCATGGAACCCCCCTTTGCGCGGGATTCATGGATCGGTGCCGCGCACGCGGAGCTTGAGGACGTGTGCGACGCTTCGCGCATGCGAACGAGCCTCCACATAGCGCTCGCGGCCACTGCAGCGGTGGTTCTCGGTCTCGGCTCGGGCGCGTGGGCCGTGCGTGCGGGACTCTCGGCGGGCAACGTCGCGAATGGACCCTGGCGGACGAGTCTCACCACCGGGAGCGCCGAGGCGGACCTCTACACACGGGCCCGTGTTGCGGTCGGCGCACTGCTGGCGCTCTCGCCCGCAGAGACGATCTACTGGAACGCCGACCGCGACTCCTCGGGCGCGCTGCTCGAGGCGCGCTGCGACTACGAGGTCGCGGGCGACGAGCTGCCCGCGCGCTGGTGGAGCATCACAGCCTACGGCTCGGACGATTTCCTGATCCCGAACGAGCCCGGGCGCTATTCCTTCAGCCAGACGACACTCGCGCGCGAGCCGCGTGGCGCCTGGGCGATCGAGGTTTCGACGGAAGCGAAGCCGCGCAACTGGCTGCCGTCGGGCCGGTCGGGCGACGCTGGCCGCTTCGCCCTCACCCTGCGTCTCTACAACCCGGAGCGCGCGATGCGCGAGCAGCCGGGATCGGCAGAGCTTCCGCAGATCGAGCGGGGTGAATGCCGGTGAAGCGCGCTCTCGCCACGACGCTCGCCGTGCTGGGCTGCGCGGCCGCGCTCCACGTCGCGGTAGTCGCGACTCTGCCCTACGCGATCATGGGCGTCGCGATGCGCCGGCTCGGCGCCGCGGGCGGCGAGAACGTCTGGATGCACCCTCCGCTTGCGACGGCGGCTTCGCGCGCGATCGTGCGCCCGAGCCCGGACCTCGCCTACTCGAGTCTGATCTTCGACGTCGGCGAGCGGCCGCTCCGGGTGCGCGTGCCGATCACGCTGCCCTACACCTCCCTTTCGGGCTTTGCGCGCAACACCGACAACTTCTTCGCCGTGAACGACCAGACGGCGGGTGCGCCCGAGATCGACGTCGTCCTGGTCGGCCCGAGCACTCCGCGCGCAGGGCTCGAAGGCCTGCGTGTCGTCACTTCGCCGAGCGACCGCGGCATCCTGCTCGTGCGCCGCGTCGTCCCCGACGCGGCCGACTTCCCCGCAATCGACTCCGCCCGCCGCGTCACCGAAGTCCGGAGTGGTTCGATTCGCTAGCTCGGCATGCCCGGGGGGAGCCGCTGGAGCCGAGAATCCGTCAGCGGAGGATCCGCTCGCCGGCGCGGCGTGGTAGGTTGAGACAGCGCTGCAGTTCTGGGGTTCGTTCTGACGCGTCTCGTCCTACCGACGCTGTGCCTTCTCGCCGCCTTGTCGGCGGCGGAGCCACGCCAGGCCGGGGCCGAGGAGAACGAGCCGGCGCCGGCGCGGGTCGAGCCCGCGCCCGCGGCCCTCGAGCTCGCGCTTCGCGAGCTCCCGCCCGGCATCCGCGCCGCGGCGCCCGAGGCACCGTCGCCGCTCACAGTCGAGTACACGGTCGACGCAGCGCTCGAGGCCCAGGTCCGCGAGATCCTGACGCGC
This sequence comes from uncultured delta proteobacterium, assembly GCA_963832165.1. GTDB lineage: Bacteria > Myxococcota_A > UBA9160 > UBA9160 > SMWR01 > JAHEJV01. The sequence goes on from CAWHTE010000002.1 coordinate 442,598, forward strand.
AGCCGCCTCCATCTGGCCCAGGTGATCGTGATGGATCCGGCGACTGGCGAGGTCTTCGCATACGTCGCGACCGATCCGCAGGCCTTTCCGGCAACGCGCGCCTACCCGACGGCGTCGCTCATGAAGGTCGTGACCGCGGCCGCGGTGCTGCGCGATGCGCCCAGCGCGGCGCGACGGAGCTGCCGCTACCGCGGGAGCCCCTACCAGGTCAACGCCGCGCAGCTCAAGGCACCGCGCACGGGAGGTCGGCTCGAGAGCTTCGATGAGGCGCTCGCGATCTCGAACAACCAGTGCTTCGCGCGCCTCGCGGCCCACGATGTCGGACGTGCGGCGCTGTTCGCGGAGATCGAGCGCGTGGGCCTGCTCGCATCTCCCGCTCCCGGGCATCCGGGTGGGAGCATCGAGCCGGTCGGGGACGCGCTCGCGCTGGGCCGCCTCGGGTCGGGGCTCGCGGGCTCGTTCCTCTCGCCGCTGGCGGCCGCGCGGCTCGCCGCGGCGCTTGCGCGTGGCGAGCTGGTCGAGCCGCACTGGATCGCGCGTGTGCGCGACGCCGCGGGCGAGCTCGTCGCGGTGCCGGACGTCGCCCCGCCCCGGCGCATCTGGGAGCCGGACGTCGCCGCCTCACTGCGCCGCTCGCTGCGCGGCGTCACCGAGCGCGGCACCGCGCGCCGCGCCTTTCAGAACAAACGCGGCGAGCCGCTGCTCGGCGACGTCGCGGTCGCGGGCAAGACCGGAACATTGAGCGGCAAGGATCCGAAAGGGCTCTACCAGTGGTTCGTCGGCGTCGCTCCCGCGGAGGAGCCGCGCATCGCGATCGCCGCACTCGTGGTGCGCGACCGCAAAGGATCACATCGCCGCGGCGGCGCGGGGACCAACGCCTCGCAGGTCGCCGCGCAGACCCTGCGAGGGATCTTCTGCGACGGCGCCGGCTGCGCCGCCGATCGCGTCGAGCCGCTCTACGCGCGCGCCAACGCGCGCCGCGCCGAGTCTGTGGCGGAGCTCGAGGCGCAGCGCGCCGCGCGCGAGCGTGCCCGCATCGCCGCCGAGCGCGTCGTGCCGGCGCGTCTGCTCGAGGAGTCCGACATCGAGTTCCCGCGCTCGCTGCGGCGCCGGAAGGTCGAGGGGGAGATCGTGCTCGCCGTCTCGCTCGCGCCGAGCGGCGACGTCGCGAACGTCCGCGTCGACGCGTCGGACCTGCCGGCGCGATTCGGCAATCACGTCTCCGAAGTGGTGCGCGACTGGAAGTTCGCCCCGTCGACCCGCGGCGGCGAGCCGATCGCGAGCGAGGTTCGGCTGCGGATCCCGGTTCAGATCCGCTAGCGGCCGTGGCCAACCGCTCGCGCTACTTCGCGTTCGGCAACGCCCGCTGCTCGGGGCAGATGGAGGGTGCAGCATGCGAGTTCTGAACATCCACGGCGTCGATGACGTCCGGCTGGATCCGGTCGATCCGCCGCGCCCGGGAAGCAAGGACGTCGTGGTGAGGGTGAAGGCGTGCGGAATCTGCGGCAGCGACCTCACCTACATCAAGATCGGTGGAATTCTCCGTCCGCCCGGCGGCACGACGCCGATCGGCCACGAGGCCGCGGGCGAAGTGATCGCCGTCGGAGACGACGTGAGCGGCGTTGCCGTGGGGCAGCGGGTCGTCATCAACCCGATGATGACGCCGAGCCATATCGGCAGTGGCGGCCCGGAGGGTGCCTTCACCGAGGAGCTTCTGGTTCGCGACGCGCGCGTCGGCGACAGCCTGCTTCCGATCCCGGAGGATCTGCCCTACGAGATCGCGGCGCTGACTGAGCCGCTCGCCGTCGCGCTGCACGGCGTCAACCGCGCCCAGGCGAAGCCGGGCGACAAGGTGGTCGTGTTCGGATGCGGTCCGATCGGTCTCGGCATGGTGCTGTGGCTGGTGGACCGCGGCGTGACCGACGTGGTCGCGCTCGACCTCGCGCCGGAACGGCTGGCGCGCGCTGCGGCGCTCGGCGCACGAGCGGTGTTGGATCCCACGCGCGAAGACCTTCGCGCGCGCCTGCTCGAGCTGCACGGCTCGGCGCGTATTTTCAACCGCGAAGCGGTGGGTACGGATGCCTTCATCGACGCAGCCGGTGCGCCCAACATCCTGTCCGACGTGGTGAGGATGGCGAAGTACCAATCGCGCATGGTGGTGACGGCGGCCTACATGAAGCCGGTGCCGCTCGATCTCGGCGCGATGCTGACGACCGAGATGATGATCACCACCGCGGTCGGCTATCCCGACGAAATGCCGGACGTGATCGCGGCCCTGCCCCGGCTGCGCGAGAAGCTCAGTACGCTGATCAGCCATCGCTTCCCGTTCGACGAGGTCATCGAGGCGCTCGGCGTCGCCGGTACGCCGGCTTCGGCGAAAGTGATGATCGAGTTCCCGGCGATCACCTCGCCGAATTGACACCTCGACCGCTGTTCCCGCAGACTGACCGCCCGTGAGCACAGCGAGCACACGAATCACGATCGACGATGTCGTCGCACGCGCGGCCCAGCGTGCAGGGCTCGACGACTTCGGTCCGCCGACCTGGCGCGAAGGCCTGGAAGTCCTGCTCGGCGAGCTCCACGCGGACGACCGGGTTACGGACCCGGGCTATGAGACGATGATCGGAATGATGGTCGATGCGCTGTGGAACCGACTGCGCGTGGTCGACTACGCCAAGCAGCATCCGGAAGTGCGGTCGGGACAGATCCGGGCGCCGCTCGTGATTCTCGGGATGCCGCGCACCGGCACCACGGTCGCGAGCTATCTGCTCGACCAGGACCCCGCGCACCGCTCGCTGCTGAACTGGGAAGCCCCCGATTCGATCCCGCCGTCGACCACGAAGACGCTGCGCAGCGATCCCCGCTGTCTCGCGAAGAAGGAGATGGCGAACAAGATGGTCGAGGCGATGCTCGCCGCCGGCATCAGCCCGCCGCATTGGGAGGACGCCGACGGCCCCACCGAGTGCATCTTCGTACAGAACCAGGACTTCAAGGCGCTCTGCTGGGATGCGTTCCAGCCGAACGACGTGTATTGGCGCTGGCTGAAGCAGTGCGACATGACGAGCGCGTACGAGTACGAGCGGCTCGTGCTACAGATCCTCCAGTCGCAGGCATCGGGCCGCTGGTCGCTCAAGATGCCGTCGCACGCAGTGCACATCGAGACGTTGGTGAAGACCTTCCCCGACGTGAGGATGATCTGGGCGCACCGCGACCCCTACAAGGCGACGGGGTCGCTCTGCAGCACCGTCGAGATGGGCCACGGCAGGCTCGGCTTCGTCGACCGCGAGGCGATCGGGCGCACCTCGGTGGACCAGATGCGCGAGCACGTGGGGCGGCCGCTGCGCCTGCGCGAGCGGATCGGTGACGCGCAGTTCTACGACCTGCACTACGCCAACCTGATGCGCGACCCGATCGGCGAGATGCGCGCGATCTACGCGTGGGCGGGCGAAGAGCTCTTGCCCAGGGTCGAGGCGCGGATGACGGAATGGCTGAAGGCGCGTCCGCAGGATCGCTTCGGTCCGCGGCCGTACTCGCTCGAGCAGTACGGACTCACTCAGCGGGAGCTGGTGCCCGTGTTCGCGGAGTATCTCGACCGGTTCGACATCGAGCTCGAAGGCGTCGAATGAGCGGCCCTGCGCTCGTAGACCTGGTATCGGCCGGTGCGCAGCAGCAAGACGCGGTTGCGATCAACGACCACATCTTCATGTCGCGCGGCGTGTCGAACTGCTACCTGGTCGGCACCGGCAGCGGGGCGCTGCTCGTGAACACCGGGATGACGCACGAGGCCGAGGCCCACCGCGACCGCTTCGCGCGGGCGTGCAACGAGCGGGTCCGGGCGATCGTCTTCACGCAGAGCCACGGGGACCACGTCGGCGGCTGGACGATGTTCAACGGTCCCGACGTCGACACGATCGTGCAGAAGAACTTCCCCGACGTGCGCGGCTACTGGAACCGGCTCGCACCGTTCTACGGCCGCCGGACCGCGAAGCTGTGGAGCGGAGTCGCCGCGACGCGCGCGCAGGGCGTTCCGGCCAGCCGTCCCCCCGTGCTGCCGCCCGACCCGGTGCCGACGGTCACGTTCGACGACACCTACTCGTTCAAGGTCGGTGACCTGCGCGTCGAGCTGCTCGCGGTCCCGGGCGGAGAGACCACCGACTCGCTCCTGGTCTGGCTGCCCGACGAGCGCGTCGCGTTCAGCGGGAACATGCTAGGCCCGATGTACCTCCACGTACCCAACCTCTACACGATCCGCGGCGACAAGCTGCGCAGCGCGTTGCGCTACATCGAGTCGGTCGACCGGTTGCGCGCGCTGGAGCCGGAAGTGCTGATCACGGGTCACGGCGACCCGATTCGCGGCGCCGAGCGCATCCACGCCGATCTCGAGAAGCTGCGCGACTCGGTGCAGTGGGTGCACGATCAGACCGTCGCCGGGATGAATGCCGGGACCGACCTGTTCACGCTGATGCGCGAGATCGCGCCGCCGCCCGAGCTCGCGCTCGGGGAGGGGCACGGCAAGGTGATGTGGAACGTGCGCGCGATCTGGGAGGAGTACGCCGGGTGGTTCCGCTACGAGTCCACCACCGAGCTGTACGCGGTGCCGCCGCGCGCGGTCTTCGGCGATCTCGTCGAGCTCGCGGGCGGACCCGACGCGCTGGCGAAGCGGGCTGCGTCGCACGTCGCCGCGGGCAGGCCGCTCGAGGCTCTACACCTCACCGACATCGTGCTCGACGCGGCTCCCGAGCACCGCGGAGCCCGTGAGACCGCGCTCGCCGCGCACGCGCTCCTGCTCGAACGCAGCGGAGGGGCGAACCTCAGCGAGACGCGGTGGCTCGAGACCGAGATCGCCGCGGCGCGCGCATCGTTGGACCACGAGGAGAAGGACTGACATGGCGGCAGCGGACCTCTTCGACCTCACCGGCAAGGTGGGGCTGGTCACCGGCGCGAACAGCGGTCTCGGCTTCGGGTTCGCGAGCGGCATCGCCAAGTGCGGTGGTGATGTCGTCGTGTGGGGTCGCCGGGCCGACAAGAACGAGCAGGCGGCCGAGCAGCTGCGCAAGATGGGGGCGCGGCGCGTGCACTGTCAGAGTGTCGACGTGGCCGACGAGGCGCGTGTCGTCGCCGGAATGGCGGAGGCGATCGAGGTGATGGGACGCGTCGACTGCGTCGTCGCGAACGCCGGCGGCGTCTCGGGTGCGCCGCTGCACCTGATGAGCACGCAGATGTACAACGACCTGCTCGGCGTCGCGCAGCACGGCGCGTTCTTCACGATGCGCGAAGGCGTCAAGCACATGAAGGCGCGCGCCGACGCGGGCGACCCGGGCGGCTCGATCATCGTGTGCGGCAGCCTCACGACCTTCATGGGGCACGCAGGGATCGCGCACTACGCCGCGGCGAAGGGTGCGGTGGCGTCGATCATGCGATCGATCGCCGTGGAGTACGGACGCGACGGCATCCGCGCCAACGCGGTGTGTGCTGGCCTGTTCTGGAACGGTCCGATGGAGAACGCGCCCGAGGCAGTCATGGGACCGCTGAAGCAGGTGATGCGCGAGAAGAATCCGATCCCGCGGATGGGCAACCCCGAGGATCTCGAAGGCATCACCGCGTACCTGATGAGCGACTGCTCGAAGTACCACACGGGAAACCTGATCGTGGTCGACGGCGGCCAGTCGATCACGACGCTCACCTGAGCGCGTCGGGGCGCGGGAAGCGTGCCCGGGGGGCCTAACCGCTGTTGTACGTGCGCAGCCGGCCCGCGCGCGTCTCGCGCGTGAACATGTAGAAGTGCCAGTGCGTGACGCAGCGGTTCATGAACTGCGCGAAGCCGATCACGCCGGGCCGGTGCTTGCGGTTGTCGCGCCAGAAGAAGCGCCAGTAGGTGCGGCCGACGCTACCGAGCGAGCCGTCGCGGAATAGCGCCTTCGCGAGCTTCCAGAGCGAGATCAGGCCGTAGCCGAGCGTCGGGATCGTCTTGCCCTCGCCGGCCTTCTCGCAGATCTCGGCGCGCTTGCGCTCGAACTCCGGGTGCTTCTTGTACGTCGTGAAATAGCGCTCGAAGAACGCCTCGGGCGTGTAGAGGCGCCCGACCAGCTCCCAGTAGTTCGAGCGCAGCTCTTCGCGCGTCATCTGCTTGGGATGGAAGTTGCAGTTGGGGTCTTCCTCGACGAGGCGCCCCTCCTTCTCCAGGCGCTCGTAGAGCGGCGTCTTCGGGATGGCGCCGAGCATGCCCACCATCGCGAGCAGGATCCCGTTGTCCTGGATGAAGCGGTACTGGTCCTCGAAGATCTGGAGGTCGTCGTTGTCGAAGCCGACGATGAAGCCCGCGCTGATGTCGAGCCCCGCGCGCTGGATCCGCGCGAGCTTGTCCTGCATCGAGTCGCCGCGCGTGTTCTGGAACTTCTTGGTCTCTTTGAGTGACGCTTCGCGCGGCGTCTCGATGCCGATGAACACGCTGCGGAAGTTGGCCTCGTACATGAGCTCGAGCAGCACCGCGTCGTCGGCCAGGTTGATGCTGGCCTCGGTGGAGAGCCGCAGCGGGATAGTTGTGCTCGCGCTGCCAGATCGCGATCTCGCGCAGCAGTTCCTTGGCTTCTTTCTTGTTCCCGATGAAGTTGTCGTCGACGATCATCGCGGAGAAGAAGCCCGCCTTGCGCATCTCCTCGAGCTCGGCGATCACCTGCGCGGCCTTCTTCGTGCGCGGCACGCGGCCGAAGATCACGATGATGTCGCAGAACTCGCACTGGAACGGGCAGCCGCGCGAGAACTGCAGCGAGCCCGACGCATAGCGCTGGACGTGCAGCAGGTCGTAGCGCGGGATCGGCAGGGTGGTCATGTCGGTGCGACCCTCCTGCTCGTAGCGCGTCTTCACGGGGCGTCCGGCCGCGAAGTCGGCGAGGAACAGCGGCCAGGTCTCGTCGGCCTCGCCGACGAACATCGTGTCGCACAGCCCCTCGAACACCTCCTCCTTCACCGAGACGTACGGGCCGCCCACCACCACGTAGGTGTCGATCTTGCGCAGCCGCTCGAGGATCTGGCGTTGGCGCTCGCGCTGGACGTTCATGCCGGTGACGCCGACGATGTCGAAGCGGTCGAGCGTGGCCCAGTCGATCTCCTCGACGTTCTCGTCGATCAGCACGATCTCGTGCGCGCCCGCGAGCGCGGCCACGGTGGGCAGCGCGCCGTTGATCATCGTGCTGCGCCGGTCGCCGGGATAGAGCGGCAGCGCGTACTCGAAGCCCCAGTAGGAGGGCTCGAAGCGCGGGTTGATCAGACACACCGAGAGCACCGGCTTGGCCGGCCGGGGTGATGCAGCAGGCGGACGCTGCTCGGAAGCGAACGAAGACGCGAGCGCTTGGGCCAGGAAGGATCCCTCTGGACGGGGGAGTACGGGCGGCGGACGGCACGGCAGCCGAAGGGCGGGAGAGGCCGAGCGGAGGTTAGGCGATCCGGTGGCGGGCTCCAATCCCCCATTTCCGGGGAGGCGATTTCCCGGGGGCCCCAGACCCGGCAGGGATGGGCGGCTACGTTCTGAATCGATGGATGCGCTGGATCTCTTCCATCCCGCCGTACGCACCTGGTTCGAGCGGCGTTTTCCCCTGGGTCCCACCGAGCCCCAGGAGCGCGGCTGGCCCGCGATCGCGAGCGGCCGCGACACGCTGATCGCCGCGCCCACGGGCTCCGGAAAGACGCTCGCGGCGTTCCTGGTCTGCATCGACCGGCTGCTGCGCGAGGCCGAGCGCGGCGATCTGCCCCAGACCACCGACGTCGTCTACGTCTCGCCGCTCAAGGCGCTCGCAACCGACGTGCGCGAGAACCTGATCGCGCCGCTGGCCGAGATCAGCGCGATCGTGCAGCAGCGCGGCGGGGCGTGGGAGGAGATCCGCGCCGAGGTGCGCTCGGGCGACACGCCCGCGGCGCAGCGTGCGCGGCTCGTGAAGCGACCGCCCCACATCCTCGTCACCACGCCCGAGTCGCTCTACCTGATGCTCACGGCCGAGCGCAGCCGCGAGACGCTGCGCAACGCGCGCACGGTGATCGTCGACGAGATCCACGCCACCGCGCGCGACAAGCGCGGCTCTCATCTCGCGCTGTCGCTCGAGCGGCTCGAAGCGCTATGCGCGCAGAGGCCCGTGCGGATCGGCCTCTCCGCGACGCAGCGGCCGATCGAGCGGATCGCGCGGCTGCTCGTGGGTGCCTCGGCGGAGGCGACCCTGCCGGACGGCAGCCCGCGCTGCGAGATCGTCGATGCGGGGCATCGCCGCGCGCTCGACATCGCGATCTGGGTACCCGGCAGCGAGCTCTCCGCCGTGGCGTCGATGGAGCAGTGGGGCGAAGTGCTCGCGGAGATCGCCGCGCAGGTCACCCAGCACCGCACCACGCTCGTGTTCTCGAACACGCGCCGGCAGGCCGAGCGCATCGCCCACCTGCTCGGCGAACGGCTCGGCGTGGACCGCGTCGCGGCGCATCACGGCAGCCTCGCGGTCGACCGGCGCCACCGCATCGAGCAGCGCCTGCGCGACGGCGAGCTCGCCGCGCTCGTCGCCACGGCGTCGCTCGAGCTCGGCATCGACATCGGGCCCGTCGAGCTCGTGTGCCAGCTCGGATCGCCGCGCGGGCTCTCCACGTTCCTGCAGCGCGTGGGCCGTTCGGGTCACGCGCGCGGCGCCGTGCCCAAGGGCCGCCTGTTCCCGACCACGCGCGACGAGCTCGTCGAGTGCGCCGCGCTCGTGCGCGGCGTGCGCGCAGGCGAGCTCGACGCGGTGCACCCGCCCGAGGCCCCGCTCGACATCCTCGCTCAGCAGATCGTGGCCGCGTGCGCGGCGGAGCCGTGGAAGGAAGCCGAGCTGTTCGATCTCGTGCGGCGCGCGGCGCCCTACGAGCACCTCGCGCGCGGCGACTACGACGCCGTGGTCGAGCTCGTCTCCGAGGGCATCCAGACCGGCCGCGGTCGCCGCGCCGCCTACGTGCACCGCGATCGCGTGAACGGCGTGCTGCGCGGACGGCGCGGCGCGCGGATCGCGGCACTGACCTCGGGCGGCGCGATCCCGGACACCGCCGACTACCGCGTCGTCGCCGATCCCGACGACACCGTGGTCGGCACCGTGAACGAGGACTGGGCGGTCGAGAGCATGGCCGGCGACGTGTTCCTGCTCGGCAGCACGTCGTGGCAGATCCGCCGCGTCGAGTCGGGCGTGGTGCGCGTACGCGACGCGCACGGCGCGCCGCCGACCGTGCCGTTCTGGCTCGGCGAGGCTCCCGCGCGCAGCGCCGAGCTCTCGCGCGAGGTATCGGAGCTGCGCGCCGAGGTCTCGCGACATCTCGTCGCAGGGGGCGCCGCCGTGGCGCGCGCAACGCTCGCCGCGCGCGCGGGCCTCGACGCCGCGGGCGCCGCACAGCTCGTGGCCTATCTCGAGGCGTCGCTCACGGCGCTCGGCGCGCTGCCGAGCCAGCGGCGGATCGTGGTGGAGCGCTTCTTCGACGAGAGCGGCGGCATGCAGCTCGTCCTGCACGCACCCTTCGGCGGCCGGATCAACCGCGCGCTCGGGCTCGTCGCGCGCAAGCGCATCTGTCGCGCGTTCGACTTCGAGCTCCAGGCCGCGGCCACCGACGACGCGATCGTGCTGTCGCTGGGTCCCCAGCACAGCTTCCCGCTCGAGACCGCGGGGTCGCTCCTGCACTCGCACGAGCTGCGCGAGACGCTCGCGCAGGCAGTCCTGTTGTCGCCGATGTTCACGGCGCGCTGGCGCTGGAACCTCGGACGCGCGCTCGCGGTGCTGCGCTTCCGCGGCGGACGCAAGAATCCTCCGCCGATCCAGCGCATGGAAGCCGACGACCTCATGTGCGCGGTCTTCCCGGGTCTCGCGCAGTGCCAGGAGAACCAGGTCGGGCCGATCGAGCTGCCCGATCACCCGATCGTGCGCCAGACGATGCACGACTGCCTGCACGAGGCGCTCGACGTAGACGGCGCGCTCGAGATCGCGCGCGCGATCGAGAGCGGTGAGGTGGAGCTGCATCTGCGCGACACGAGCGAGCCGTCGCCGCTCTCGCACGAGATCCTGAACAGCAAGCCCTATACGTTCCTCGACGACGCCCCGCTCGAGGAGCGCCGCACGCGCGCGGTGAGTCTGCGCCGTGGGCTGCCCGCAGCCGCGCGCGATCTCGCGGTGCTCGACGCTGCCGCCGTCGCGCGAGTACGCCAGGAGGCAGCGCTCGCGCCGCGCGACGCCGAAGAGCTGCACGACGCGCTGCTCTCGCTCGTGGTGCTGCGCCCCGAGCGGGCCTGGTATTCGTGGTTCGACGCGCTCGCCGCGGACGGTCGCGTCGCCGAGGTCGGCGGGTTCTGGCTGGCGACCGAGCAGCGCGACACGGTTCACGCGCTCTTCGAGCGCGACGACGACGCTGCGATCGCCGAGGCTCTGCGCGGACACCTCGCCGTCACGGGCCCCGCGACGATCGCCGAGCTCGCGCTGCGCGTCGGGCTGTCCGCGCCGCAGATCGAACGCGGCGTCGCGGCACTCGAGGCGTCGGGTTATGTCCTGCGCGGCTCGTTCGATCCCGACCGCAGCGAGCCCGAGGTGTGCGCGCGCCACCTGCTCGCGCGCATCCACAGCTACACCCAACGCCGGCTGCGCAGCGAGATCGAGCCCGTCTTCGCGCGCGACTTCATGCGCTTCCTCTTGCGCTGGCAGTCCGTCGCGCCGGGAACGCGGCGCGAGGGCCGTGCGGGCACGCTCGCGGCGATCCGCCAGCTGCAGGGGTTCGAGCTGGCCTCGGGCGCGTGGGAGAGCGCGGTGTTGCCCGCGCGCGTCGCGGCGTATCGGCCGGGCTGGCTCGACGACCTGTGCTGGTCGGGTGACGTGGTGTGGGGCCGCCTCGGCCTGCGCAGCGGCAAGCTTCCCTCGCGCGCGACTCCGATCGCGCTCGTGCAGCGCGCCGATCTCTCGTGGCTGCTCGCCGCACTGCGCGGTGGCGACGCCGCCGAGTTGCCCGAGAGCGAGGCCGCGCGCGCGGTGCTCGCCGCGCTCGAGCGCGGCGGCGCGCTGTTCCAGTCCGAGCTCGCGGTGCGCGCGGGAATCGGCGCCGCGGAGCTCGTGCCCGCGCTCTGGGAGCTCGTGGCCGGCGGACACATCACGTCCGACGGGATCCAGTCGTTGCGCCAGCTGTTCGACGGCCGCGCCACCGCGCTGCGGCGCTCTGCGCGCGAGCAGCGCCCGGGTCGCGCGGCGCAGGGGCGCTGGGCGATCCTCGCTGCGCCGCCGCCGGGCGATTCCGACGAGCACGCCGAGCAGGTGGCAGAGCAGCTGCTCGCGCGCTGGGGCGTCGTGTTCTACGACGTGCTCGCGCGCGAGAATCTCGCGCTGTCGTGGCGCGAGATTCTCGTCGCGCTGCGCCGGCTCGAAGCGCGCGGGCGCGCGCGCGGCGGCCGCTTCGTCACGGGCTTCTCGGGTGAGCAGTACGCGTGGCCGGGTGCGGTCGATGCGCTGCGCGCGGTGCGCAAGCTACCGCTCACGGGCGAGCGCGTGGTGCTGTCGGCGGCCGATCCGCTCAACCTGGTCGGGATCCTCACGCCGGGCGCGCGCATCCCTGCAGGTGGATCCGCGAACGTCATCTGGTGCGACGGCGAGGTGCTGTGACCGAGGAGTCGGCCCCGCACAGCGCTCGCCTCGCGCGCCACTACGACGCGAAGTACGGCGCCGAGCGCGAAGCGCTCCGCACCGAGATCGTGCGCGCGCACCCCGCGCCCGCGAGTCGCCACGAGGCGTGCCTCACCCACTTTCCGCGCCACTTCCGCGGCGGCGACATCCTCGAGATCGGCGCGGGCGATGGGCTCATCGCGCGCAGCCTCGCCGCCGCGGGGGTTCCGTTCGACCACTACACCGCCACGGAGTACTCCGAGGCGCGGCTCGACGGGTTGCGCCGCTCGCTCGCCGACCCGCGCGTGCGCGTCGCGCGCCTCGATCTCGAGGCGCCGCCCGGCGAGCACGCGGGCCGCTACGACGCGGTGATCCTGCTCGCGCTCGTCGAACACCTCGTCGATCCGCTCGCGGGTCTGCGCCACGTGCGCGAGATGCTGCGCCCGGGCGGGATCGCGTTCATCGACACGCCCAACATCGCCAAGTACACGCGACGGCTCAAGCTGCTGTTCGGGCGCTTCCCGTCGACCGCCTCGCGCGACGAGGGCCTCGCGACCTGGCAGGGTGATCCCGTCGACCTGCACGACGAAGGCCACCTCCACTACTTCACCTACCGCTCGCTCTCGCGGCTGCTCGTCGAGCGCTGCGGGTTCGCGCGCACGACGCCCGCGCCCTACGTCACGCGCCCGCATCTGCTCGGTCGCCGCGTCGACGCCGCACTCGCGCGCTGGCGGCCGCAGATCTTCGCGGAGCTGTGCCTGGTGGCGCACGCCTGACGCGCGCGGAGGCCCATGCTGTGGCCCGCGCGCACTCGCGCATCACTCCTCGTCGGACGACTCCGGCACCGAGAGCTCTTTGGGCATCGACGCGGTCTCCGTCGCGGAGGCGGGGGAGTGCGCGAAGCGCACCGTGACGAACCGGTTCTCGGCGCGCTGCGCCTCGCTCGTGGGACCCTTGTGCACGGCGCCGCGCGTGCCGAGGCCGCCGAACGTGAAGCCGACAGAGAGGTCGGGGATCTCCTCCTTCTCCACGGCTGCCTTGCGCGCGGCCTCCACGGCGACCTTGATCTCCTTCATCGCCGTGAACGCGCGCTCGACGCTGACGCTGTCCTCGAACGCGGTCCCGCGCGAATCGAAGTCGGCACCGCCGTGCACGGTCACGAGCCGAACCGGAGCGCACTTGCTGCGGTGGCTGGACACGACCAGGGCGGCGATGTGATCGACGCCCTCCTGGCCGGGCTGGCCCTCGTCGGAATCGTCTGGCTGGTACTCCGCCTTGAAGATGCTCTTCTGCTCGGGCGGATAGCGCCGAAAGCGGATCGAGGCGAACGGATCGACGTTAGGGCAGTCCTCTTCGATCCCGGTGGCTCCGGCCGGTGACACGACGAGATTCGCCAGCAGCAACCCGAGCACCACGCGTGTGGGCCTCATCGCTCTCCTCCTCGACCCGGCGGGAAGCCGGCGGGAGCAATGTAGGCGCAAAGCCCGCGTTACACCGCACCCAGGCGCGCGCGCGCGAGCGGCTGGTTCGGCTCGAGCGCGAGCGCGGCGCGCCAGCTCTGTGCGGCTTCGTCGTTCCACGCGAGCGCGTCGGCGAGCAGAACGCCGCGGCGCGCGAGCAGTGCCGCGCGCGCGGTGTCGGTGTCGGCGCTCTCGCACACGTGCTCGACGAGGTCGAGCTGCGCGAGCGGTCCGCCGTCCAGCGCGCACGCGGAGAGCGCGCGCTCGAGCAGGTCTTCGCGCGAAGGCGCGAGCTCGAGGCAGCGCCGCCAATGCGGAATTGCGCCGCTCGGGTCGCCGAGCGATTCGGAGACGAGCGACGCGAGCTCGAGCTGCAGCTCGAGCTCGCGATCGCGGCTCGCACGCGGGAGCTCCTCGCGCAGGAGATTCACGAGCGGCAGCGTTTCTGCGCGGCTGCGGTAGAGATCGGCGAGCGCCGCGCGCGCTCCGAGGTCGTGCGGGAGATCGGCGAGCAGGCGCTGGTAGCACGCGATCGCGCGCTGCGAGTCGCCCGCGGCGCGCGCTGCGTCGGCCGCGCGCTGGACCCATCCCGTGCGCTGATCGCGCGGCTCGCACGCGGACGCCGCGCGCTCCGCGAGGTCGATCAGCGGCTCGCTGCGCCCGAGCTGCTCGTAGAGGCCCGCGAGCATCGGCGCGACCTCGAGCAGTGCGCTCGGTGTCGAGAGCGCGGGCTCGAGTGCCGCGATCGCTGCGACCGGATCCCGGAGCACGTTCGCGCGCAGCTCGGCGATCCGGAGCCGCAGGTGCAGTGATTCGGCGTCGATACCCGCACCGCGCGCGTCGCGCGAGGCGAGCTTGCGCTCGAGCACGCCGAGCACACGGCTGGAGCGCTGATCGGCGGGGGTGTCCGCGACCGGGGCATCCTCGAAGTCGGGCATCGTGAGCGTTGCCTGCGGCTCGTCGGCGGGTGCGGACTCGAGATCGCACTCGAGGTCCGGGACGCCATCCCATTCGATGTCGACTTCAGACGCGAGCTCGGCTTCGCCGGACTCGCTCGCGGGTGCCGCGTCCTCGGCAACTTCGGGCTTCGGCGCGCGCGGATCGTCCCAGCCCTCGCGGCGCGCTCGCGCATAGAGCTGCTCGGCCTGCTCCGCGTCTCCGAGGCGTCGGTGCCAGACGTCCGCCATCAGGACGTACGCGCGCGCGCGTTCCTCGGCCGACTCGGCGAGCGCCGCCTCCTGCTCGCCGACCTGGAGCACGACCTCCCAGCTGCCGCGCGATTCGTAGATGCGGCGCAGCTGGCGCAGCGCGCGCAGCATCCGGGGCTCGAGCTGAACGGCCTCGGTGTAGGCGAGGATCGCCGCGTCGGTGTCGTCGAGGCGCTCCTCGCACACCTGCGCGAGACGCATCGAGATCTCGGCGCGCTGGCGCGCGCGATCGGCGAGCGAGGGCGCGGCGCGGCGGCGGCGGTACAGGTCGGCCAGGCCAGGCCAGTCCGCCGCCATGAACAGGTGCTCCTCGAGGAACTCGAACGACACGCGGTCGTCCGGGTTCGCCGTGAACCGCGCCAGATGCTGTTCGTGCGGCAAACCGGCCAAGGAGTCCTCCGCCGGGTCCCGGCGCGCCCAACGCGCGCGGATCCCCCTCGCCGCATCGGATTCCCGAGCGCGCAACTTGACCGGCACGGGGTCCGCGAAACGGTCGGGCGCGCAGTCCGATTCGCGATGCGGTGCGGCCGGTTGGCCCGCGCTGCTGCTGCTGCAGACGGCTCAGGGTCCGGTCCGGATTCGACGATGAAGAGGCGATGGACTCCGGCCTGCTGCTCGCGTCGATCTCGACGCTCTCCTGTGTTGCGCTCGGCCTCGCGGTCGGGCTGCGGCGCGAGCACTCGATCCTCGCGAGCACCGTGCTCGCGCTGCTGATGTCGCTCGGACTCTGGAGCGGGGGGCTCGGGATCGCGAGCTGGAGCGGGCCCGGCCCGATCGCCGTCGCCGCGCTGCGGCTGGCCGCGCTGGGCGCGTTCAGCGCCACGGGCCTCTGGCTCCTGATCGCGCTGCGCCAGCGCTGGCCGATCCAGCTCGCCGGCCGCGCCGGCACCGCAGTCGCGCTCGCGCCGGCCGCACTGTTCATCGCCGCAGCGCTGTCCAACGGGAGTCACGGCCTCGCATTCCGCCGCACTCCGAGCCTCGCGGAGGGCGATTGGGCCGGGCCGCTCACGCTCCTGCTCTTCACGGTCGCGTTCGTGTGCGCGACGGCCGGGGCCGCGCTGTTCACGCACTCGGCGGTGCGTTTGTGGCGCGAGGAGGAGCGCCGGCCCGCCCTCGCGCTGCTGCTCACGATGCTGGCGCAGCCGATCGCATTCCTCGCCGACCTGCACGGAGCCGTAGGGCCTACGTACCCGCTCGCGGCTGCTGCGCTGACGCTGGGTGCGCTCGTGCTCGCGACCACGCTGCTGCGCTATTCGCTACTCCAGCCTCCGCCGCTCGGCCACCGCCAGGTGATCGAGCACCTGCGCCACGGCGTGCTGATGGCAACCGCAACCGGCGAAGTCATCGACCACAACGCCGCGGCCGAGCAGCTGCTGGGCGGCCCGCCGCGCGGGCGCACGATCGCCGATGCGATCGCGGCGCTCGTGCCGAGCGCGCAGCGCGAGCCGATCCGCGTCGCGCTCGAACGCCTCGACCTCACGCTCGAATCCCTGTCGCTCCAGATCGAAGCCGATCGCCGCCGACAC
This sequence comes from uncultured delta proteobacterium, assembly GCA_963832165.1. Classification (GTDB taxonomy): domain Bacteria; phylum Myxococcota_A; class UBA9160; order UBA9160; family SMWR01; genus JAHEJV01. Next base: position 458,422 of record CAWHTE010000002.1, read on the forward strand.
CTCGAGGTGTTGGTGCGCCCGATCCCGGGCGACAGCGGCACCTCGATCGGGCAGGTCGCGATGCTGCGCGACCGGACCGCGGAGCGCAGCTATGCCGACGCGGCGCTGCGCACCCAGAAGCTCGAAGCCGTCGGAACGCTCGCGGCAGGGGTCGCGCACGAGGTGAACAACCCGCTCGCGTTCGTGCGCGCCAATCTCGGCGAGATCACGCGCCTGTCCGAGGTTGCGGCCGCGTGGCGATCGAAGCACGAGTCTCGTCTCGCCGACGAGCTCGCCGAGATGGGCGAGCTCGCGAGCGACGCACTCGCGGGACTCGCGCGGATCCAGCGCGCGGTGTCGGACGTGCGCCGTCTCGCGGCGGCACCCGATTCGGGCTCGAGCGCCGTGTCGCTCGACGCGGTGGTGCTCGACGCGCTGCGTCTGCTCGAGCTGCGCGCGAGCGGGCGCGTCGAGATCCGCACCCACTTCGCGACGGACCTGCCGACGATCCGCGGCTCCGCGCAGCTGCTCGTGCAGGCGGTGCTCTCCCTGCTGCTCAACTCCCAGCAGGCGCTCGAGGGCACGCCCGAGCCGTGGATCGAGGTCGAGACCGGAACCGCGGGCGACTCGGAAGTGTGTGTGTACGTGCGCGACAACGGGCCTCCGATCCCGACCGCGCTGCGCGAGCGCATCCACGAGCCCTTCCTGCTCTCGGGGCGCGATCCGTACGGACGTGGCCTGGGCACGAGCCTGGCCGCGGGCATCGCGCGCGACCACGGTGGCTCGCTCAGCGCCGACCCGTGCGAGGGCGGCGCGGTGTTCGTGCTGCGCCTCGCGGCGCGGCCGGAGCTCTGACCGTGTATCCCGCGATCGGTCCGGCTCTCGTCACGCTGTGCGCCTCGCTCGCGATGTCGATCTATCTGATCGCGCGCGGCCACAAGGAGCCGCTGCACTGGATGCTGCTCGGCTACCTGATCGGGATCGTGCTCTGGACCGGCGGCGTGCTGGCGCGCTTCACGGTGGACGACCCGGCACACCTCGCGGTGGCGTTGCGCGTGATCTTCACGGGGATCCTGCTCGCGTCGTCGTTCTGGCTCCTCACTGCGTTGGCGTACGTGGGCGGGCGCGAGGCGAGATGGCGGGTGAATCCGGCTCTGGTCGTGGGCGTCGTGTCGTCGCTGTTCGCGCTCGCGCTGTTCACGAACGACGGCCATCGCCTGTTCCTGCGCAAGATCGACTTCGCGGCGGTCGAGGCGGGGCCGCCCGCGTACGCGGGACCGGTGTTCTGGGCGTTCCTGGTCTGGGCGTACGGCTGCGTGGGCGGCGGCATGGTGCTCTACCTGCACGCGGCCGGCGCGATGCTGCGCGGCGATGCGCGGCGCCGCGGCATCCTGCTCGCGATCGCGTCCGCGGTGCCGCCCGCGACGAGCACGCTCTACGTGTTCCAGCTGCTGCCACTGCACTACGACCTGACCCCGATCGGTCTCATGGTCGCAAGCGTCCTGCTCTCGCGCGCGATCTTCCGCTACCAGCTGCTCGAGAGCCTGCCGCTCGCGCGCGACGCCGTGCTCGCGCGCCTCGACGACGGCGTGGTGATGGCGAGCGCGAGCGGGCGGATCACGGAGTGGAATCCGGCCGCCGAGCGCATCCTGGGCGAATCGCTCCAGCGCGGCGCCGACCTCGGCGCCGCACTCTCGCAGTCGCTCGTGTGCGGTGATCCGCTCGGGCACGGCGCGGCGTCTGCCGCTGCGCTCGCGGGCGAGGTCACCGAGCGGCCGTGCGCGGTGCGCACGGCAGACGGAAGGCTGATCGAGGTGATGACGGCGGTGGTCGACGAAGGGCGCGGCGAGCCCGCAGGCCGCTTCGCGATCCTCTCCGACCGCTCCTCGATCGACCGCGCCGAGCAGCTCGCGCGTCAGACGCAGCGGCTCGAGATGGTCGGTGCGCTCGCGGGCGAAGTGGCGCTTCAGATCAACGACCCGCTCACATTCGTGCGGTCGAGCCTCATGGAGATCGAGCGGCTCGGCGCGCGCGTCGACGCCGCGGTCGCGGGGCCCGACGCCGAGCTCGCGACCGAGCTCTCCGACCTGCGCAACGTCGCGCTCGAGACGCTCGAGGGCGTCGAGCGGATCCGCCGCATCGTGGACGGCATGCGCGCGCTGTCGAGTGGCGAGCGCGTCGGGTCTGCGCCCGTCGACCTCAACGAGGTCGCGCGCGAGGCGGTGCGCATGGCACAGCTCGGCGAAGCGGGTGGCGACGGACCGTCGCTCGCGCTCGGGCTCGAGTCGCTGCCGGTCGTGTCCGGGAACGCCGACCGTCTGGTGCAGGTGGTGTTGAACCTGCTCGTCAACGCGCGCCAGGCGCTCGCGGACACGCCCGCGGCGTGCATCCATCTCCAGACGCGCGCCTCCGACCGCGACGTCGAGCTCGAGGTGCGCGACAACGGCCCCGGGATCCCGGAAGCCGTGATGGACCGCGTGTTCGATCCGTTCTTCACCACGCGCGGGCCCGACGAGGGCACCGGGCTGGGCCTCGCGATCGCGTTCGACATCGCGCGCGAGCACGGCGGCGTGCTCGAAGTGAGCTCGCGGCCGGGGCAGGGGGCGAGCTTCGTGCTGCGGCTACCGGCGGAGCGCCGTGAGGGTGCCGCGGCCGGGTCCGGGCGGATGGTGGAGCAGCAGGTGGAGCACTGAGCGGTCGCGATCGCCGACGGCGCCGTCGCCGTCGAGGTCGGAGCCCGCGAGGTGGGTCTTCAGACCGAGCGAGCTCTCGAAGCGCGCCAGGTCGGAAAGCCCGACCACGCCGTCCTGGTCGAAGTCGCCGTCGCACCGGTCGCCGAAGCCGTCGCCGTCGGCATCGCGCTGGTCGGCGTTGGGCTGCTCGCGGCAGGTGTCGAGCCGATCGGGCACGCCATCGCCGTCGCTGTCGGCGACCGGCGCGAACGGCCGCGCGACCTGCATCAGCGGATCGCCCACGTACACGTTCATCCACGAGAGATAGGGAATGTTGCGGTAGAAGGCTTCGATCGCGGGCGCGCCGCGCGCATAGTCGACGAGCAGCATCGGCCGCGCGACCCCCGACAGCATCGGCTCGTCGACGTGCCCTGCAACGCCTGCGACACCGAGATGGATCAGGTCGGCAGCGAGCGATTGCCCATAGAGGTCGGGCGCGCGCGTGAAGGTACGCGCATCGGTGCTCACGAGCGTGACGGCGATCGAGCGCGGCGCGAAGCGACCCGGAACGCGACGTCCGTCGATCTCGCCGAAGTAGGGCGCGGGCAGATGGTTGACGTCGTTGCTGCCCCACGAGGCGTAGCCCGCGATCGCGTCGACGCCCGTGACGAAGCCAGGCGCGGTGTCGTGGAGCACCGACGAGCCGAGCGCACCGAGCGCGGCGGCGGCAGGGCGCAGCAGGAGCACGTTGCCCGCGTGGTAGCCGTTCGACTGGTTGGGATTCTCGTCGATCACGAACGTGCCGCGCGGATCCGGGGCCACCGCGTTCGCGAGCAGCGCGGCGACGTCGCGCGGCACGCCGCTCTTCGGGTCGGACGCGTCCTGGTAGCCCGTGATTCGCGCCACGAGGTAGCGCAGCGGCGCCTTCGGGTAGCGATCGCGCCACGCGTCGAACGGCAGGCTCGAACGGAAGTAGGGATTGGCGGCGCCCGCGGTCCCCCCGCGTCCCTCGAGAGGCGAGAACAGCACGGCGAGCTCGGCGTCGACCGCGGCGGTCTGGCGCTGGTCGACGGGCACGCCCTGGTCGTCGTTCGTGACCCGCAGCGGGACGCCCTTGGTGGTGACGAGGATCCGGATCTTGCCGGCCGGGTCGTTCTTGCGCAGGAAGCGCGCCACGGGATCTCGCACGCGTTCGATGTAGCCCGTGCGGTCGATGCGCTCGTGCACGGGCGTCTGCATCAAGGGGTCGTCGCCGAGCGGAAGCTGCAGATGGACCACGTTCTGCGCAGGCACGTCGCGCTGGCGCCGATAGGCCTCCCCGATCGCCACCGATGTGGCGCTCGCGTCGTTCACGATCACGAGCACCTCGGGGTGGCCGGGCCCGGCGCGCGCGGCCGAGGCGAGCAGGGCAAGTGCGAGCCCGATAGAATACGCGCCCGCCGCGAAGCGCCCTGCAGACATGGAGTCATTATGCCGCACGAGTTCGTCTACACGATGCAGGACGTCGGGAAGGTGGTCGGCGTCGACCGCATCATCCTCGAGGGGATCACGCTCGCCTTCTTCCCGGGCGCGAAGATCGGCGTGCTGGGCGCGAACGGGGCCGGCAAGAGCAGCCTGCTGCGGATCATGGCCGGGCTCGACGACGATCACCTCGGCGAGGCGCGCCCCACGCCCGGAGTGCGCGTGGGCCACCTCGCGCAGGAGCCCGCGCTCGATCCCGGCAAGACCGTGCGCGAGGTCGTGGAGGAGGGTGTCGGCCCGACTCGCGCAATCCTGCACCGCTTCGAGGAGATCTCCGCGAAGTTCGCCGAGCCGCTCGAAGATGACGAGATGAACTCGCTGCTCGAGGAGCAGGCCAAACTCCAGGACCAGATCGACAGCCTCGGCGCCTGGGAGCTCGATCGCACGCTCGACGTGGCCATGGAGGCGCTGCGCGTGCCCGCTTCGGACACCAACGTCTCCGTGCTCTCGGGCGGCGAGCGTCGCCGCGTGGCGCTGTGCCGCCTCTTGCTACAGAAGCCCGACCTCCTGCTGCTCGACGAGCCGACCAACCACCTCGATGCCGAGTCGGTCGCGTGGCTCGAGCGCTTCCTCCAGAGCTACCCGGGCACCGTCGTCGCGATCACGCACGACCGCTACTTCCTCGACAACGCGGCGGAGTGGATCCTCGAGCTCGACCGCGGCCGCGGCATTCCGTGGAAGGGCAACTACTCCTCCTGGCTCGAGCAGAAGGAGCAGCGCATCGCGCTCGAGGAGAAGCAGGCGGGCTCGCGACGGCGAACGCTCGCGCGCGAGCTCGAGTGGATCCGGATGTCGCCGCGCGCGCGCCAGGCGAAGAGCAAGGCGCGCATCACCGCGTTCGAACGGCTCGCGAGCGAAGAGGAGCAGCGCGCGACCGATACGGTGGAGATCGCGATCCCGCCCGGGCCGCGGCTCGGCGAGATGGTGCTCGAGGTGGAGCACCTGTCGAAGGGCTACGACGGGCGCCTGCTGATCGACGATCTCTCGTTCTCGCTGCCGCGCGGCGGGATCGTCGGCGTGATCGGCGGCAACGGCGCGGGCAAGACGACGCTGTTCCGGATGATCGTGGGCACCGAGAAGCCGGACGCGGGCACGCTGCGCCTCGGCGAGACGGTCAAGCTCGCCTACGTCGACCAGTCGCGCGACGCGCTCGACCCGGACAAGACGGTCTGGCAGGAGATCAGCCGCGGCGAGGAGCGCATGAAGATCGGCGGGCGCGAGATCAACACGCGCGCCTACGTGGGATCGTTCAACTTCCGCGGCGCCGACCAGCAGAAGCGCGTCGGCATGCTCTCGGGCGGCGAGCGCAACCGCCTGCACCTCGCGAAGCTGCTCGAGAGTGGCGGCAACGTGCTGCTGCTCGACGAGCCGACCAACGACCTCGACATCGACACGCTGCGCGCGCTCGAGGAGGCCCTGCTCAATTTCGCGGGCTGCGTGGTGGTGATCTCCCACGACCGCTGGTTCCTCGACCGGATCGCCACCCACATCCTCGCGTTCGAGGGCGACAGCCACGTCGAGTGGTTCGCGGGCAACTACCAGGAATACGAGGCCGACCTCCACCGCCGGATCGGCGACGCCGCGGACCGCCCGTCGCGGCTCAGCTACCGGAAGCTCTCGGGTTAGTTCGCGCGCTGAGCCGGCGCCGACGCGCGCACGTTCTCGAGCGTCGCGCGCGTGGCCAGCGTGAGCGGGTCGAGCTTGCCGAGCGCGGGCTCGAGCAGCCCGAGCGAGCGCTCGAGCGTCCTCCGCGCCGAGTCGCGCTCGCCGAGGCCCGCGTAGGTGCGCCCGAGATAGGAGAGGCTCGCGCCGAGCTCGACCGGTGCGGTGACGCCGCGCTCGTGGATCGCGACCGCGCGCTCGAGCAGCGTGCGCGCGCGCGCGTAGTCGCGCCGGTCGAGCAGCGCCGAGCCCTCGCGGTCGAGGTCGCGCGCGACGGTCGCGGCGTCCGGTTCGTCTCGTAGGGCGGATTAGCCCGAAGGGCGTAATCCGCCAGCAGCCCGCGAACGCGCACCACGGTGGGATCGTTCGCCGCGAGCGTCTTCTCGTAGAGCGGCAGCGCGCGCTCGAAGAACGCGCGTGCGCGGTCGTGCTCGCCGCGCGCGCGGTGCAGCAGCGCGAGATTCGCGAGCGTCTCGGCCACGAGCTCGTCGCTCGCCGGCTGCAGGAACTCCCAGACGCCGAGCGCCTGCTCGTAGAGCTCGCCCGCTTCGCGCGCATTTCCGAGCGTCGCAGCCGCGGCGGCCCGCTCGCCGAGCAGCCAGCCGAGGTTCGCGAGCGTGAGGGTGCGCAGCTCCGGATCCGCGCCGCCGACCGCCTGCTCCGCGAGCGCGCGCCGGTAGAAGTGCTCGGCCTCCGGCAGATGGCCGCGGTCGTGCAGGGTCACCGCGAGCTCCGCGAGCGCGCGTGCCTCGGGTACCCGAGAGTGCTCCGCATCGCGCAGCCCGGTGGCGCGCGCATAGAGCGGCGCGGCGAGGTCGCGGCGGCCGGTGGCCGCGTGCTGATCGGCCTCGCGCGCGAGCGCGCTCGCTTCCGATGCCGCGGCGCGCGGCTGCGTCCGTGCGCTCGATCTCGGCGCCTCGCGCGGCGGACCCGCGGGCGCAGCACAGCCCGCGATCGCGCACAGGACGCCCAACCGGAATGCGGTTCGCAGCACGCAGGGCTCTTCGGCAGAGCGGCCGCCGTGCCTGATGGCGGGCAAGGAGGCCGACGAAGTCGGCCGACGCGCAGCGAGCCGAAGGCGAGCGAAGGCGGGCCCCTGCACGGGATGGCTCGCTGCGCTCGCTACTCCCGCCCTACTTTGCCAATCGGATCCCGCTGAACTGCCAGCGCGCGTCGGGGTAGAAGAAGTTGCGGTAGCTCGCGCGGATGTGGTCGGCGGGCGTCGCGCACGAGCCGCCGCGCAGCACGAGCTGATTGCTCATGAACTTGCCGTTGTACTCGCCGAGCGCGCCCGCAGGGGGCGCATAGCCGGGATAGGGCGCGTACGCGCTGCGCGTCCACTCCCAGACGTCGCCGAACAGCTGCAGGAAACCGCCCTGATCGGCGGGCGCCGGGCGCGGGTGCAGCGCTCCGCTCTCCACGGTGTTGCCTTCGACCGGCGTGTCGGCCGCCGCGACCTCCCACTCCATCTCGGTGGGCAGGCGCGCCCCGGCCCAGCGCGCGAATGCGTCGGCTTCGTAGAAGCTCACGTGGGCGACCGGCTCGTCGGGCGCGACCTCGCGCAGGCCGCCGAGCGTGAACATCCACCACGCGTCGCCGCGCCGCTGCCAGTAGAGCGGCGCCTCCCAGCCGAATCGCTGCACCGCGGCCCAGCCGTCGGAGAGCCACGGGTTCGGATCGCGGTACCCGCCCGCCTCGATGAACGCGAGGTACTCGCGGTTCGTGACCGGCCGGCTCGCGAGCGCGAACGGCTCCAGATAGACGCGGTGGCGCGGCGTCTCGTTGTCGAATGCGAAGCCGTCGCCCGCGTGACCCACTTCGCGCACGCCGCCCGGGAACGACACGAAGCGCGCCTCCGCGCGCGAGCTCGGCGCCGGGAGCACGGTCGATGCGCGGTACACGGGCGCGAGCGGGTTCTGGGCGAACAGGTGCTTGAGATCGGTGAGGATCAGCTCCTGGTGCTGCTGCTCGTGGTGCGTGCCCAGGAGCACCACCTCGCGCAGCGCCGCATCGAGCTTCTCGTCTTCGAGCAACAGGAGCACGTGCCGGTCGACGTGCTCGCGATAGGCGAGCACCTCGTCGAGCGACGGCCGCGCGAGCAGCCCGCGCTGCGGCCGCGCGTACTGGGGTCCGACGCTGTTGTAGTACGAGTTGAACAGCACGCGGAACCCGGGCTCGAAGCAGCGGTAGCCCGGCAGCGCCGGCTCGAGCGCGAACGTCTCGAAGTACCAGCTCGTGTGCGCGAGGTGCCACTTGGTCGGGCTCGCATCGGGCATCGACTGGAGCGCGCAGTCCTCGGCGGAGAGCGGCTCGACAAGTGCTAATGTCGCGGCGCGCACCGCTCGGTAGCGCTGCGCGAGCGCATCGGCTGCGGTCGCTCTAGAGATGGCAGACATCAGCCGATAAAGGCTACCCCTATGCACCGGGAGGTGCCCGCCGTGCAAGCGGAATACATCGATGTCACGCGGGCGCGCTCGATGCCCGGGCTGCGGCTCGTGCTCACCACCGGTGTCCCGGGGCCCTGGGGAGAGGCCGCGAAGGGGATCTTCCACGCGAGGAAGATCGCGTTCGCGCGCGTCGCGCAGGCGGCCGGAGCCGACAACGATGAGCTCTTCGCGTGGACCGGACACCGCAACGCGCCGGTCGCCGTCTACGAAGACGAGCCGCCGCGCACCAGCTGGTCGGAGATCCTCTGGCTCGCCGAGCGTCTCAGCGCCGCGCCGTCGCTCCTGCCCGAGGCCCCCGACGATCGCGTGCGCTGCCTCGGACTCGCGGAAGAGCTGATGGGCATCGGCGGCTTCGGCTGGAATCGCCGCCTGATGCTGCTGCGACCGGGCATGGGCGACTCCGACACGCCGCCCGAGGCGATGCGAGCGACGCTCGGGCGCATGGCGCGCCAGTACGGCTACAGCCGCGCGGCCGCCGACGAAGCACCCGATCGCATCGTAGAGGTGGTCGGAGTGCTCTCGCGCCAGCTCGCCGCACAGCAGGCCCGAGGCCGACGTTATTTGATCGGCGACCGCGTGTCTGCGGTCGACATCTACTGGGCCGCGATGGCCGCGCTCGTGGCACCGCTGCCGGCTGATGTGTGTCCCATGCCCGAGATGCTGCGCGGCCTCTACGGGAACCCGGGTCCGATCGTGACGAAGGCGCTCGACCCCGCGCTGCTCGAGCACCGCGACCGCATCTACCGCGAACACATGGAGTTCCCGCTCGCGCTCTGAGCGCGCGCTCTCAAACCCATGGCCGAATCCCGCAAAGACCTCCGCAACCTCGCGATCATCGCGCACGTCGATCACGGCAAGACGACGCTCGTCGATGCATTGCTGCGCTTCACGGGCGCGTTCCGTTCCAACCAGGTGGTTGCCGAGCGCGTGATGGACAACGAGGACCTCGAGCGCGAGCGCGGCATCACGATCCACGCCAAGGACACGAGCATCGAGTTCGAGGGCGTGCGCATCCACCTCGTGGATACGCCGGGCCACGCCGACTTCGGCGGCGAGGTCGAGCGCGTGCTCTCGATGGTCGACGCGGTGCTGCTCGTGGTCGACTCGGTCGACGGCGTGATGCCGCAGACGCGCTTCGTGGTCGGCAAGGCGCTCGCGCACGGCCTGCGCCCGCTGCTCGTCGTGAACAAGGTCGACCGGCCCGGTCACCGCGCGCAGGCGGTCGTGGACGAGGTGTTCGACCTGCTCGTCGATCTGGGCGCCGACGACGAGCAGCTCGATTTCCCGGTGGTCTATGCGTCGGCGAAGGAGGGCAATGCGACGCTCGACCTCGCGTCGCCGCGCACCGACCTGCGGCCGCTGCTCGACACGCTGGTGAACCAGGTGAAAGCGCCCGCGGTCGACCTCGACGGTCCGCTCCAGTTCCAGGCGGTCACGCTCGGCTACGACGACTATCTGGGGCGGCTCATCATCGGGCGCGTCGCGCGCGGCCGGCTCAAGCGAGGCGCCAGCGTGGTGCGCGTCGACAAGGACGGACAGCTCGAGCGCTTCCGCGTCACCAAGCTGCTCGGCGCGCGCGGGCTCGATCGCGTCGAGCTCGACGAGGTGGGCGCGGGCGAGCTCGGCGTGCTCGCGGGCGTCGACTCGATCGAGATCGGCGACACGATCTGCGACCCCGAGGTGCCCGAGGCGCTGCCGCGCATCCACGTCGATCCGCCCACCGTGCGCGTGCACTTCTCGGCCAACACGTCGCCGTTTGCGGGCCGCGAGGGCCGCTTCGTCACGAGCCGTCAGATCGACGAGCGGCTGCGCAAGGAGGCGCTCGGCAACGTCTCGATCTCGGTCGTGGAGTCGGACCGGCCCGAGACCTTCCTCGTCGCCGGCCGCGGCGAGCTGCAGCTCGGCATCCTGATCGAGACGATGCGCCGCGAGGGCTACGAGTTCGCCGTGTCGCGCCCCGAGATCATCACGCGCGAGGTCGACGGCCAGCGCTGCGAGCCGGTCGAGGACGTGGTGGTCGAGGTGCCCGGTGGCTCGGAGGGCTCCGTGATGGAGAAGCTCGCGCAGCGCCGCGGCCGCATGGAGGCGATGGAGCAGCGCGACCATTGCGTGCGCATGCACTTCGTCGTGCCGAGCCGCGGACTGTTCGGCTATCGCACCGAGTTCCTCACCGACACGCGCGGCGAGGGCGTGCTGCACCGCACCGTGCGCGGCTACGAGCCGTGGGCGGGCGAGATCTCGAGCCGCGGCGTCGGCGCGATCGTGGCCAGCGAGGGCGGCAGGACCACCGCCTACAGTCTGTTCAGCATCCAGGAGCGGTCGACGCTGTTCGTGCGCGCGGGCGTCGAAGTCTACGAGGGCATGATCGTCGGCGAGAACCGCCGCCGCGGCGACCTCAACGTGAACGTCGTGCGCGCGAAGAAGCTCACCAACATCCGCGCCGCGGGTAAAGACGAGAACACCGTGCTCTCGCCGCCGCGCCAGCTCGAGATCGAGTGGGCGCTCGAGTGGATGGAAGACGACGAGCTGCTCGAGGTGACGCCGCAGACGCTGCGCCTGCGCAAGCGCACCCTCGCATGGAGCCACCGCAAGCGGCGTTAGGCCATTCCCTCGGGTCGCCCGCGTGCGCTCGGAGGCGGGACTCGAAGTGCGCCGAGCTCGCGATCGCTGGGCTTGGTCGATCCTGGAGCTTCGGCGGCGTTACGCAGATCTGTCTAACGCCAGAACTCATCGCCGGCGCCGGCCCGAACCGCAGGCGATACCAGAGCTTCGCTCGTGGTATACGTCTCCTCATCCCTGTTACACACTTGCCCGCTGTGTGCGGTGCTTTAGATAGGTCTGTCGAATTACAAGTTAGGGGGCACCAACCCTTGATTCTCAAGGAGAAATAGTATCTATCATTCGGAGGCTGTCACATGAAGTTTCCGTTCGACGAAGTGAACATGCACGATACGGAGCATGCTGACTGGGTAAGGTCGCAGCGCGATCCGGAGCTGTGGCATGCCGCCGCGATCGCCGTGGTCAACTATCTCGGGGATCCTCACGGCTTTCTAGTCTGGCTCGCTGATCAGCGTGAAACGGATCGCGCGACCGCTGGATACTTCTTTTTCGGAGTACAGGGGTCTGACTATCTGCGCGGGCAAAAGGACTTCCTGGGCGAAGGATTGTCCAGCGGGCAGTGGCTGGCCGCCATGGAAGCCATCTGCCGAAGAGCGGCGACCACCGGCTTCGCCAATGATTCACTCGGCCTTCATCCCGGGTTTGAGGCGACGAGACAAATGTGCCTCGATGTTGTCAACCGCGGTCAGGTCGCGGAAGGCATTACCGTTCCGAGCGCGCTCCTCGACAGGCCGTTTCCTCCTGAGAAGAAGCTCCAGTATTTCGTCGAAGACGGAACGCTGTTGGATCACAACCCCGGCCCATTCTTGTGAGGTAGGCTGCGCGCATGCTCAAGGTGTACGGCTTTGCTCGAGTGAACAAGGGAGCGCGTGGCAAAACTCGCGACTTGCGTGTCCTGTGGACGCTCGAAGAGATCGGACTGCCCCACGAGATCGTCGGGATGGACCACCCCAACCACGATCTCGATTCACCTGCGTACCGCGCGCTGAATCCGTTTGGTCAGATTCCGGTGATCGATGACGATGGCGTCGTGGTCTCCGAGTCCGGCGCGATATTGCTCTACCTTGCGCGCAAGAGCGGCAAGCTGATGCCCCACGATCTCGCGGGGGAGGTACAGGTGCTTCGCTGGTCCTTCACCGCGCTGAACACCATCGAGCTGCCGGTGCTATCGCTGTGGTTTGTCAACTTGAACGGTGGCAAGAACAGCAAGCCCAGCGAGGCGTTGCATGACTGGGCCAAGATGCGCTTGAAGCAACTCGATGGTTGGCTCGCAAATCGACAGTTCATCGCGACCGAGGACTTTACTGTCGCTGATGTCCTCATGACGCACGTGCTGGACGCTGGAACCAATCAGGAGATGCTGAAGCCGTACTCGAACCTCCTCGCTTACCGCGCGCGTTGCACCGAGCGACCAGCATGGAAGAAGACGGTCGACGCGTACTGCGAGCGAGTCGAAGCCGCCTGACCTGAACGAGGGGCGCGCCGTCTACCCTGCTGATGAACCTGACGGGCGCTTCGCGCCTCGCAGGTTATCGGCTAAACGTTGAGCGGGGCGAAGAGACGAAGTGCTATGGCCGGGCTCAGTGACAAGTGGGCAGCCGGCGCGACCTACGAAGACTTCATGGGTCGGTGGAGCCGTCTACTTGCACCCCAGTTCGTGTCGTGGTTGCGGGTCCGCCCGACTGCCCACTGGCTGGACGTCGGGTGTGGTACTGGTGCACTCAGCGACGCGATCTGTGCCGGTGCACGCCCTGCCTCCGTAGTGGCATGCGACCCTTCTGAGTCCTTCGTCGAGTACGCTCGTCAGCATCAGGTCGATCGGCGCATCTCCTTCGTCGTCGCCGGTGCCGGTGACCTTCCAACCCGCTCCGGCGGCTTCGACAGCGTTGCTTCCGCTCTCGCCTTGAACTTCTTCCCAGAGCCCGAAGTGGCCATCGAAGAAATGCGCCGCATCGCTGCCACGGATGGCCTCGTGTCGGCGTGCGTGTGGGACTACGCGGGTCGGATGGAATTCTTGCGGCGCTTCTGGGATTCTGCTGCAGCCTTGGATCCCAACGCGACCGAGCTGGACGAAGGCCGCCGCTTCCCGATCTGCCGACCCGATACGCTCACGTCGCTGTTTCGCGGGGGCGGTCTCAGCGATGTTGTCTGCGAATCAATCGAGATCACCACCCGATTCTCCACATTCGCCGAGTTCTGGACTCCATTCCTGGGTGGCACCGGTCCTGCGCCTTCCTACGTTGCGAGTCTCGAATCCCGTCAACGCGAGTCATTGGCGCAACATCTCGACCGCTCGCTTTCTCGGGAGCCGGACGGCGCGATCTGCCTCGTTGCCAATGCGTGGGTTGTACGTGGAATCTCGCGCTAGCAGGCGCGCCGCCCAACGCTGAAGCTGCCGGGCGCGGGCTTCGGTCGCGCGGGCGCCCTTGCTCGACACAGGCCGTGGTAGCATCGCGCGCGGCCGCAGCTTCGCGGCCATCCGTTAGACGGCGGCGGGATGCTGAAGGTCGGTCCTACGCGGTTGCCGCGATCGATCCTCCGCGAACACCTGCAACCGGAACGGAGGTAGAGCATGTCGTGTTCCGCGAAGGTCCACGGCCTTGCGAAAGATCGGATCGGTTCGTTCACCTTGGTGCTGACCCTCGGGCTGGCGATGGCCACCTCGGCTTCGGCGCTGACGCTCGGCTACGGCGACTACCGGAACGGTTCGATCGAGTTCAACAACATCATGGAGACGGCGAGCAGCCCCGACCCGCCGCTCTTCGTGCGCGATGGCAGCATCACGCTCTCCGGCACCACGCTCGCGTTCGTCGCCGACGACTACTTCAGGGTCGAGACGACAGGCGGCGAGGCGGTCGACAGCCGTTTGTCCCTCGACATCGAGGTCCCGACGGGCAGCATCCTCCGGATCCTCGGGATCCAGATCATCGAGAGGGGCGACTACAACCTCTCCGGAGACGGTGAGGTCGGGGTCGTCACCAACCTGGAATTGGTCGTCACGGAGATCGACTTCGTGGCCAACCTGAACGCGCCGCCGCAGCAGTTCGCGATGACCTTCGACGGCGGCTGCGCGGGCAACGGGCGCTGGGCCGCCAGCTGTGGCGACACCGCGGGTTCGTGGTTGGGGACGCTCGACGTCGACGTGGACGCCATCGCTACTGGCGTGACGAGAACCCAGATCTTCGCCGTCGACAACGAGCTCGACGCGGTCTCGTTCGATGGAGGCACCAACGACATCAACAAGAAGCAGTTCGAGATCCGCGTGATCCTGACGCCCGAGCCGGGCACCTTCGGCCTGCTTGCGCTCGGTCTCGCAGGGCTCGCGATCCGGCGTCGGATCTCAAGCGCGATCCGTTAGGCGACGCTCGATGAGTCGGAATCTACTACTCGAAAAGGTCAGATGCGTCGCAGCAGTCGTCGTAACGGTCGGCCTGGCTTCATGCACAAGCGTAAGAGTGGAGCCGTTACCCACCTCGGTCTCTCCCGACAGAGTCTGCATCTGGACAAACCCCAAAGTCCAGGTCGAGGACTTCGTTACGGTACTCCGCGATGGATTTTCCCGACACGGAATCCCCAGCGAGGTGCATTCGGAAGAGCCGTATGAGCGTTGCACCTTCGTAGTGACCTATACAGCGCTTCGTTCATGGGACCTCGCTCCGTTTCTCTCTCACGCGGAGATCTTCTTGGAGCGGGATCGCCAGATCGTGGCAAGGGCAGAATTTCACCTCCGCGGTAAAGGTGGGTATTCCTTTTACAAGTACCAAGGGACCAGAGAGAAGATTGATCCCGTTATCGATAGACTCTTAGCCGGCCACTAGAGCGCCGCCTAACAAGGTGCCGCAGCTGACCGGCCCGCGCATTCCCGGAATCTGGTAAAGCACAGTGAAGGCCCCGGACGAAATCGAGACTACGCGCCTGGTGCTGGTTCGGCCCCAAGCTGAGGATGCGGCCGCGATCTTCGACCGATATGCGAGCGATCCGGACGTCACTCGATTTCTCGGCTGGCCGCGCCATCGGGCGGTCGCCGACACCGAGGTGTTCCTGACGTTCAGCGCCGAACACTGGAACCTATGGCCGGGTGGTCCCTATCTCATTCGATCGCGCACCAACGGAGAGCTGATCGGCGGCACCGGGTTCAGTTTCGATGCCGCAGGCCAGGCGAGCACGGGCTATGTGTTGGCGAAGGACGCCTGGGGCCACGGATACGCAACAGAAGCGCTGGGAGCCATCGTTGACGTGGCGGGCCGTATCGGCATCGCCAGGTTGTATGCCCTCTGTCATCCCCAGCACCGACCTTCTTGGCGAGTCCTCGAAAAGTGTGGGTTCGCTCGGGAACCTGACTGGACTCAGCAAACGGAGTTTCCCAATCTCGCGCCGGGGGTTCTGCAAGATGTACTCTGCTATGCACGATTCCTCGAACCGAGACACGCGGACTAACCAGGCGATGGACCAGACGCCGCGTCGGGTCGCTCTCGCGTCCCTCCCGGCGCTGGGCATCGCCGGTCGTTAGACGGCCCGAATCTACCGAGGAGACGAGTGTTGCAAGGTGCGAGTACTCTCGAACTTCTTGCTCAGCTTGCGACCACCATTCTCGGATTCAGCGGCGTGGTGGCCGTCCTTGGCCGCCGAGTTTCGGGCGACTGGATCGAACTCGATCGAAGACGCTTCCATCAGATGGTCCACGCTGCGGTTCTCGCACTACTCCTGTCGCTTCTGCCCCTCGTGATGCACAGTGCAGGACTCGACGAGTCGATGATTTGGGCCTGGTCTAGCGGCATTGGAGGCGCCCTCTGCGTTCTTGTCTTCGCACGCGTGCTCAGAGGCTGGGTGTCGGTGTCGTCCAATTCGGCGGTCAGCAAGCCAACGTTCGCCTACGTTGGCTTGGCGGCGGTGGGTGCCCCGGCTTTGCTCGGTCTCAATGCCGTTGGTGTCTTGCTCGACCGAACATTGACTCCGTATCTCTTGTCGTGCCTTCTCGTGTTGGGAATGTCGATCGTTTTGTTCCTTCGCCTCCTCGAAGCCGAAATCGTGGAACGGCGGGCCGTCTAGGCGACGGGTTGAGTTGAATGCGGAATCGGTCAGCGGCTGCCGTACGTCAGATGCCCTGCGTAGCGGGCCAGCCGTAATCGAGTGCCGAAGACCGGGGGAGCGGCTGCGGTCAGACCAGCCGCGTCACCCCTGGCAGCTCTTCGAGGTCTTTCCCGAAGCCACCATCAGACGTCTGAGCGCGCAACGTCAGATACCCGTGCTCGCCCGCGATTCGATCTCCATCGAAATGCACCACGAGGATCCAGCCCCGATGCAGGGGATAGGCATCCGAATACTCGATCAAACAATGCGACTCTCCCCAACGCGTGACACTCGGGTCGTCAAGAGCCCGAAGAATCTCCTCCGTGTATGCCGCCGGCATCACCTTCAGGGCCCGCGCATACATGGCACGCACTGCCTCACGCCCCTCGAGGCGGTAGTTCGGGATCAGCCAGACCGGATGATTCGATAACGGAGCCATCGTCGCGTCGAGATCACCAGCAAGTTCCCCGAGGACATGAGCCCTGAGCCCCTCTCTCGCTGCATCCGACACCATCATTCAATCTTACCCCGGAACCCCAGCTTCGCGCTGTCAGAACCTCCCAGCGGCGCGGAGGGTCCGCGGCTTGGGGACCGCGTGTATGCTGGGGCTCGAACTCCGGAGGGATCTGCCGACCTAGCAACGCCTGTGGACACCACTCCCCTGGAGAGCTGCAAGGCAGCTCGGTGACGTTGCGGAAGGTTCCCGCGCCCGTCAGCTGAGCGCCGATCCGTTAGACAGAAAGAGTCCCGCGCGAGCATGATGAACGCCGACGAAGCGACCATCCGCGGCGCCCGCTTCGATGACTACGCTCAGGCGTGCCGCCTGAGCGACGCCGTCGACGAACTCCATCGTGAGCATTTTCCTTGGATGTTCAAGACGCCTGACGTCCAGCCTCGATCGGAAGCCTACTTTTCGGACCTCCTACACCGCGAAGACTCCGCAGTCTTCGTGGCCGATGCTGGTCGCGTTGTCGGCGTCGCTTTCGGTTTTCTTCGATCGGCTCCGGAATTCCCCGTATTCCGTCAACAGCGTTGGGGCGTCCTCGATGGACTCGTCGTCGACCCGAAATGGCGGCGCCGTGGAATTGGTACGCGGCTGACTCACGCCGTGGAGGAGTGGGCACTCGAATCGGGAGCACCGTGGATTGAGCTCAACGTCTACGAGTTCAACACTGAAGCGCGGCGGTTCTGCGAGGCGCTCGGTTACCTGCCAGTCTCCACGAAACTGCGAAAGCCGGGCCGGTCTGGAGACGCCTAACATGACGTTGCAGCAACCCGTCCATGTGAAGCACTACGGCCTCGACGGTCGCTCGGTGGTAGTCGTTCACGGCGGACCGGGTGCGCCAGGGGGCGCCAGCCTGCTCGCTCGAGCGCTGGCGGATCCCCTCCATGTGCTGGAGCCGTGGCAGCGGATGAGTTCCGACATTCCCCTCTCCGTGGCACAGCACATCGAAGACCTTGCGAACGTGATCTCGCAGGAGATTCCGGGCGAGAGTCCGGCTCTGGTCGGAGAGTCATGGGGAGCCATGCTGGCTCTTGCCTTTGCGTGCGCGTATCCAGATCGCGTTTGCGCGCTTGCCTTGGTCGGCTGTGGAACCTTCGACTCGAAGGCACGTGCGCGCCTCGAGTCGACACTCGAAGAACGCACGACGGAGGAGCTTCGAGAGCAGCTAGTCGAGCTCGCCACTCGCGTGCGAGACGAGAATGAGCGCACAGCATTGGCGCATGCGCTAAGCGATCGCCTCTACACCTATAGCCGCGCAGTCGAAGAGCCCATCGGAAGGTTCGATCTGAGGGGTCACACCGAAACCTGGAGCGACATGATTCGCCTTCAGCAAGGCGGCGTGTATCCCGCCGCTTTCACGACGATTACCTGCCCGGTGCTGATGCTTCACGGTTCCTACGATCCACATCCCGGCGAGTTGATCCGAGATGGCTTGCTGAAGTTCATTCCTCATCTCGAGTACACGGAGCTCGACCGGTGTGGGCACTCGCCTTGGATCGAGGAACACGCTCGTGATCGCTTTCTGTCGATTCTGCGATCATGGCTCCAGCGACATCTCCGGTAACCGCGCATACGCCGCCAAACAACGCCCTACGAAGCGAACAGCGCCTCGCAGCCGCTGCCCGCGAGCACGGAATCGACCACGGCGCGGTCACCGGATGCGAGCGCCGCATAGCCCTCGCGCAGCCACGCAGGCACTTGCCCTGATACGGGAACGGCTTCTGCACCCACGGCCGGCCGTCGATCTCACACTCCACGGTGTCGGCGCCGCGCGCGAGCGCGTCGGCGTTCGCGAGCAGGAACGGCGCGTACACGCGGCCGACCTCGCCGAAGAGCGCGCGCAGCGCAGGGGTCGCCGCATCGCGCGCGATCCACGCGTCGGCGCGCGGCTCGAAACCCGAGAGGTCGTCCACGACGTCGACCCAGGCCGCCACGCGCGGCGCGCGCTCCATCGCGATCGCGCGCGGCGTGGGGTCGAAGCCCGCGAGCTGCGTGAGCTGGCCGTAGAGTCCGAAGTCGCAGGCCGCCGGCCGCGCGCCGAACACGAACGGCGCCTCGCAGAGGCGCGCGTCGAGCAGCCCGAGCAGGCGCACATAGCTGTCTTCGATCACGGAAGCCGTCGTCGCGTTCGACCCGACCACGCCGAGCCGCCCGATCTGGCGCTCGGCGAAGGTCTTGCCCGCCGCGCGCGCGGTGTCCTCCGCCTCGTCGATGCGCTGCCAGCGCGGCAGGATCGCCGCGGCCTGCGCGGCATCGGGCGCGAACGCCCAGCGGTAGTGGAACATCGCCTTGGTGAGCCATTCGTCGGCGTAGTCCTCGAGCAGCGAGTCGAGGAAGCCGACCACCGGATCCTCGGGAATCACGGAGCGACCCGCGTATTCCGTCTCGAGTCGCCGGATCAGCGGCGACGAGTCGGTGAGCGCCTCGCGCGCGCCCGGGTAGACGAGCTGCGGCAACAGCGATACGCGCGCGCGCGGCAGCGCGCGCGCCTCGGGCGTGCCCATGAGCACCCAGGTGTGAGGGATGCGCCGATAGCGCAGCACCGCGCGCAGCTTGCGGCTGTAGGGCGAGCCGGGCACGCCCATGATGCACAGCCCCGCGTCCACTCCTACTCCTCGCGCGTCGTCGCGGCGAGCAGCCATTGACCTTCGAGCCCCGCACTGCGGTGCACGCCGAACTTCGCGACGTCGGGGCTCATGGCGATCTCGACGAACGCCTTGCGCGACGGGTACTCCACGAGCGCGGCCATGTGGAAGCCGTCCGCGCCGGTTCCGATCACCTGGCTGTCGACGCGGCCGCTCCAGATCACGCGACCGCCGTTGGCCGCGACGAAGCGCGTCATCTCGTCGGCATAGCGCTGATACGCCTCTTCGCCCGTGAGCCCGACGTCGGGGTCGGTCGCCCGCTCCTTGAAGCGCAAGAGGTTGAGCATCACGACGGGCCGATCCTGCGGCCCGGCGAGCAGCGCCTCGATCTGCTCCTTCGCGGGGTACACGGCGATCATTTGCTGTTCTCCAGTAGGTTCCCGCACACTGCCACAGCAAGTTTCGCGCAGCGAGCCGAAAGGCGAGCGAAGGCCATCGGGCCTGGAGGAACGTGCGATGCGAAAGCTCGCGATCGGTCTCGCGCTCGTGCTCGTGCTCGCGGCGGGCATCGCATTCTGGGTGAATCGGCAGGAGATCCTGATCCGCGTGCCCGGCATGATCAGCCGGATCATCGATCCGATCGGCCCGAGCCAGCCGGTCGTCTGGCA
Organism: uncultured delta proteobacterium; assembly: GCA_963832165.1. Taxonomy (GTDB): domain Bacteria; phylum Myxococcota_A; class UBA9160; order UBA9160; family SMWR01; genus JAHEJV01. The sequence goes on from CAWHTE010000002.1 coordinate 478,150, forward strand.
GCCGGGACCCACGCAGCCGCCGGGCGGAACGCGCCCGCCGAACATCGTCGTGATCGTCGCCGACGACCTCGGCTACAACGACCTCACGTTCGGCGGTGGAGGCGTCGCGAACGGCGCGGTGCCGACGCCGAACATCGACGGCATCGCCGCGTCGGGGGTCGAGTACACGCGCGGCTACACCGGCAACGCCACCTGCGCGCCGTCGCGCGCCGCGATCCTGACCGGCCGCTACCCGCAGCGCTTCGGCTTCGAGTTCACGCCCGCACCGAAGGCGTTCATGCGCCTGATCGCGTACATGCGCCGCGACGAGGCGCGCCCGCCGATCTACTACGCCGATCGCGAGGCCGACGTGCCGTCGATGGAGCAGGAGGGGATCCCGCCCGCGGAGATCACGATCGCGGAGCTGTTGCGCGAGCGCGGCTATCACACGCTCGGGTTCGGCAAGTGGCACCTCGGCGAGGCGCCCGCGATGCAGCCGAACGCGCAGGGCTTCGACGAGTATCTCGGCTTCCTGTCCGGCGCGGCGCTCTATCTCGAGCAGGACGATCCGCTCTCCGTGAACTCGGTGCAGGACTTCGACCCGATCGATCGGTTCCTCTGGGCCAACCTCGCGTTCGCGGTGCGCAAGGACGACGGTCCGCGCTTCGCGCCCGACGCGTACATGACGGACTACCTCGCGCGCGAGGCCGCGCGCGCGATCGAGGCGAACCGCAATCGCCCGTTCTTCCTGTACCTCGCGTTCAACGCGCCGCACACGCCACTGCAGGCGCTGCGCTCCGACTACGAGGCGCTGTCCGGCATCGAGGACCACACGCTGCGCGTGTACGCGGCGATGATCCGCGCGCTCGACCGCGGCGTCGGCACGGTGCTCGGCGCGCTGCGCGAGAACGGGCTCGAGCAGGACACGCTCGTGGTGTTCACGAGCGACAACGGCGGCGCGGACTACATCGGCCTGCCCGACATCAACAAGCCGTACCGCGGCTGGAAGATGACCTTCTTCGAGGGCGGCGTGCACACGCCGTTCTTCGCGAAGTGGCCCGCGCGGCTCGCGCCCGGGCAGCGCTATCACGCGCCGGTCGCGCACGTCGACATCTTCGCCACCGCCGCGGGCGCCGCGGCGGCGCCGCTGCCGTCCGATCGCGCCGTCGACGGCGTCGATCTCGTGAAGCTCGCGCGCGGCGAGGCCCAGGGCCGCGCGCACGGCGCGGTGTTCTGGCGCTCGGGCCACTACCGCACGATCCTCGCCGACGACTGGAAGCTGCAGGTCTCGGAACGCCCCAAGAAGACCTGGCTGTTCGACATGAAGGCCGATCCCACCGAGCGGCACGACCTCTCTGACGAGCGCCCCGACAAGGTGCGCGAGCTGTCCGCGATCCTCGCCGAGCACGAGGCGCAGATGGTGGTGCCGGCGTGGCCCGCGCTGATCGAGGGCGCGATCGCGATCGACCATCCGTTGAACGTCCCCGCGCAGGACAGCGACGAATTCGTCTATTGGGCGAACTGAGTTGCTGATAGGATGGGGACCCCGGAGGCAGGAAATGCGGCGCCTCGGAAGGCTTCTCCTCTTCGTGGCCATCGTCGCGCCGGCCGCGGTGGCCGCGCAGTCCGGCGAAGAGGGCAGCGTCTGCGTCCGCGACTACACGCCGGGCCTGAGCTGCACCTCGTCCGACGTCGACATCGAAGCCCTGGTGCTGAGCAACGTCGTCGAGGATTGTGGGGTGGACGCGACGGCCCAGGTGGTGCTCGACGTGGTCTTGTCCACCAGCCCCACGAGCCGCTACGACCTCGGGATCTTCCTCTCGCTCGATGGCGGCAGCGCGCTCAGCGGCGGTTTCTGTTACCACGACTATCTCCCCCCGCCGATCTCGACCTCGCCGACCTACGGCGATTCCTACCCCAACGGTGTCCCCGACATCCGGAACGGGCCGTGGGTCGATCTCGAGCCGTTCGCCCAGCCCGAAGACACCTGCGGAGATCTGGCGGGCGGGACGGAAGTGATCAAATCGCTGAAGTCGGTGAGCAGCCCGCTCCAGATTCCCTGCACCGACACGGATCAGGACGGCACCGTCGACGTGTCCGTTTGCGCGAGCTGGGAAAACGGCAGTCAGCAGCAAAGCTGCAGCGCCGTCTCCGATGCCATCGGCGAGAACACTACCCGGTGCGGCTGCGCGCGGGTCGAGGTGCTGCCCGAGCCCGGCGCCGCGCTCGCACTCGCGTGCGGCGCGGCATTGCTGGCGCTCGCAGGGCGGATTCGCGCCGCATAATCCGCCATCATCTCCCGCGATGGGGATGGTGACCGGTTCGAGCTCACGGGAGACCCTGTTCGGGCACCCGGTCGGGCTCTACACGCTGTTCTTCGCCGAGATGTGGGAGCGCTTCTCCTACTACGGAATGCGCGCGCTCCTGATCTTCTACATGATCAAGGGGTTCCTCGGCATGAACGACGGCCGCGCCTACGCGGTCTACGGCGCGTACACCGCGCTCGTCTACGCGACGCCGTTCCTGGGCGGAATGCTCGCGGACCGCCTGCTCGGCGCGCGCCGCGCCGTGGTGTGGGGCGGCCTGCTCATGGCGGCCGGCCACGCGACGATGACGATCGAGCGCCCGTGGGCGTTCTACGCCGCGCTCGCGCTGCTGATCTGCGGCAATGGATTCTTCAAGCCCAACATCTCCACGATCGTCGCGGAGCTCTATCCGCCCGGCGACACGCGCCGCGACGGCGGCTTCACGCTCTTCTACATGGGCATCAATCTCGGCGCCGCGCTGTCGCCGCTCGTGTGCGGCTACATCGGCGAGACCTACGGCTGGCACTACGGCTTCGGCCTCGCGACGCTCGGCATGCTCACGGGCGTGGCCGTGTTCGTGGCGCCCGTGCGCGTCACGCAGGTGCTGATCCTGGGTGGAGCGCTCGCCACGAGCGGATCGCTGTTCTTCCTGCAGAACAACGCCTATCAGCTCGCCGTGAACGCGTTCGTGTCACTGTCGCTCGCAGCAGCGGCCATGATCGCGGCGACTGCGCTCGGGCGCGGCGGATTGCCCGCCCACGTGGGGCGACCGCCGCCCGCGGCGGCCGGGCGATCCGTGGCGCCCGTGGCCGTGGGCGTGGTGGTCGCGCTGCCGCTGATCGCCCTGTGCGTACACCGCAGCGAGATCGCGGGCGTCGTGCTCGCGCTGTTCGGCGGCGGGGCGCTCGCATACCTCTTGTTCGAGGCGCTGCGCTGCGAGCGCGTCGAGCGCGAGCGGCTGTTCGTGGCGCTCGTGCTGATGTTCTTCTCGATGCTGTTCTGGGCGTTCTTCGAGCAGGCCGGCAGCTCGATCAACAACTTCACCGACCGCAACGTCGACCGCGCGCTCGGAGCCGGCGCGGTGATCCCGGCCTCGACGTTCCAGGCCTCGAATCCCGTGTTCATCCTGTTGTTCGGGCTCGTGTTCACCGCGCTGTGGACGTGGCTCGCCGCGCGCCGCGCCGAGCCGAGCACGCCCGTCAAGTTCGCGCTCGGCCTGCTCCAGCTCGGGCTCGGCTTCGGCGCGCTCTGGGTCGGCGCGCAGACCGCGGACGCGAGCGGGATGGTGAGCGCCGGATGGCTCCTGCTCGGCTACCTGCTGCACACGACCGGCGAGCTGTGCGTCTCGCCGGTCGGGCTCTCGATGGTCACGCGCCTCGCGCCGGCGCGGATCGTCTCCACGTTGATGGGCGGCTGGTTCCTGGCCACCGCGTTCTCGCAGTATCTGGCCGGGCTGATCGCGCAGCTCACGGGCGTGCACAGCGAGGAAGGCGCCGCGCAGGTCGTGCCGTCGCCGAGCACCACGGTCCACCTCTACGGCGACGTGTTCGGGCAGATCGCCGTCAGCGCCGTGATCGCGGCGGCGGTCTGCTTCGCGCTGGCGCCGCTGCTCGTCCGGTGGATGCATCGCGAAGCGCGGGAGACCTGATTGCCCGCGCGTACTGCCACCCGGCGCCGGCGGACCCAGGCGCGCCGGCGCAAGCACCGCCTGGTGCCGAGCGCGCGCACGCGCCGGCGCGCACTGCGCGCGCTGCGGCGCCAGACGCCTTGGGTGCAGATCGCGATCGGCTTCGCCGTGACGGTGGTGATCTGGGCGGCCGTGAACGGCATCTACCAGGTCGTCCGCAAGCCGACCGAGCTGTTCTTTCCCGTGAGCGGAACGCTCTTCAAACGGCCCGCCGAGACCTGGAGCGAGTACGAGGCGATCTTCCGCAAGCATGCCACCGATGCGATCAGCGCGGAGTTCCTGGCCGCCCTCGCGCAGGTGGAGGCATCGGGCAATCCGATCGCGCGCACCTACTGGCGCTGGTCGTGGAGCCTCGACCCGCTCGCCGTGTATCGCCCCGCGTCGAGCGCGGTCGGCATGTACCAGATCACCGACGGCACGTTCGAACAGGCGCGGCGCTTCTGCATCCACGACCACGTCGTCGTGATGGACGGGCCGTGGCACGCGTGGCGCTCGTGCTGGTTCAACTGGCTCTACTTCCGCGTCGTGCCGAGCCACGCCGTCGAGATGACCTCCGCGTACCTCGACCGCGCGGTGGCCGGCACCCTCGAGCGGCATGGGATCCGCCGCGCTACGCGGACGCAGAAGCAGAATCTCGCCGCGCTGATCCACCTATGCGGTGCGGGCACGGGCGAGGGCTATGCGCGCCGCGGGCTGCGCGTCTCACCGGGCCAACGCTGCGGCGACCACGGCGCCGGCTACTACATCAAGCGCGTAGACGAGATGAAGCGCGTGTTCGCGAAGCTCGCGGCCCGGTCGTAGGGCGGATCGTAGGGCGGGAGAAGCGAGCGAAGCGAGCGCATCCCGCCATCGCATCCCGCCATCGGAGGGAACGCGGCGCCGCGGAAGGCGGGATCCGCCTTCCGCTCCTCCCGCCCTACAAGGAGCGGAGCCGCAACGCGGCGAGCAGCGCGGCGCCGCTCATGATCGCGAGCGCCCGAGCTGGCTCGGGCAATGCCTGGAAACGCCGGTGGGTTTGAGCGCCCGCGCCATCCGTGACCACGACGTCGGCGAAAGCGCCCTCGACCGGCGCCGAGAAGCTGCCGTCGGGCGCGACCGCGGCCGACGCGCCGTTGATCGTGACCGAGACCGAGGACGACGCGAGCTCGGCAGTCGGCGCGTAGGTCGCCGTGCGCAGGGTTGCGACGAGGAAGTAGGCGTCGAGCCGATTCTCCTCGACGAACGGCGGGCCAAGCGGAACGAACAACCGGTCTCCGTAGACGTTGGGCGGGTTGCCGTCGTCACGGTTTCGCATGCCCGCGAGCGCCTGCAGGTTCGCCTGTGCCTCGGAGAGATCGGCCGGCGGCTGCGCGACGCCCTGCATCACACCGTCGCTGAGCGCGCCCGAGAAATCGGGCCGCGTGCGCGCGAGCAGTGCCGTCGTCTCGAGCGCGTTGTCGGCGTTGAAGCCCAGGCGGGCGAGCCAGGACCCCGCGCACTCCTCCGAGGCGGACTGGAACCCGAACGCGCAGTCGAGGTCGCGCACGAGCTGGGGCTCGAAGCCGGCGCGAATCCCGTCGGGCGCGAGCACGGTCGCCGCGAGCTCGGCGACGAGCGGCGCGTGCGCAGCGGGCCAGTCGGGCGTGTCGAGTGCGAACAGGAACGCGTTGCGCAGTGCCGAGAAGCGAACGGCCTCGGTGCGGTCGAGCGCGGTCGAGCGCACGTTCTCGATCATGTGGCCCAAGAGCTCGCGCGGCGCCGCGGTATCCGCGAGCGCATGGCGCGGCGCGAACTCCGCGAGCGAGGCCTCGAATGAGGCCTCGCGGTCGTAGGTGGACGGATTCGAGAGGTAGTCCGCGATCGTGAACAGCGGGATCTCGTTCGCGACCACCTGGTGCGATGGATTCGCCGCGATGCCGGCGAGGCAGTCGGGCAGGTCGGCCGCGCGGCCCGCGTAGGGTCCCACCATGAGCTTGGGCGTCACCGCGTAGTCGTTCACGGGGAAGTTGTCCCAGAGCAGCGGCTTGCGACCGATCGCTGCGGCGAACCCGTTTGCCTCCGCGCACGAGATCGTGGGCGACACCACGAGCACGCCGGTCCACATCACGATCATCGCGGGGTCGGCCGTGAGCGTCGCGCGCAGGCCTTCGAGGTAGGGCGTGGTCGTGATGCCGAAGTAGTCCGCGGGCACCGTGATCAGCCGGAACTCGCTCCCCTCGGCGGCCGCGCGCGCGCCGTAGTGCTCGAACAGCCGGTTCAGGAGGTCGCCGTTCATCACGCCGTAGGCGTAGTCGCCCTCGCCGTAGGCGGCCGCGTCTTCAGGATGCGTGGAGATCTTGATCACGTCGTCGAACGAGACCATCAGCGTGCGCGCGCCGATGTCCCAGAACTGGTCGAGCTTCGCGACGAGTACCGCGAAGTCGGCGGGGCACGAGAAGCAGATGTCGACGTCGTGGGTCTGCGCGGCCTCGATCAGCGGCTGGCCCGGCGAGACCGACGGCACCCACGCGAGCTCGCTGCCCGCGAGCGCGATCTCCGCGGCGAACTGGTCGATCTCGGTCTGCGGATAGGGCGAGCGCCACTGCAGGCGCTGATAGGGATCGTTCTTGGGCGCATGGATGTAGAGGTTCATGTCGTGGTCGAGCATCCACTGCAGGAACTCGAGCCGCGCCGCGGCGGGCCACGGCGGCCCGTAGAAGCCCTCGATCACACCGCGATAGGCGAAGCCCGCGGCCGCGGCGGGCAGCGTCGCGCTCGCGCAGAGCAGTACGACAAGACCAGTCACGAGCGCGCGAAGGCGGGGAGTCGTCATTGCCGCGCGATCCTATCAGAGAGCGGCACGCCAATAGTTCGAGGTGCGAATCACCGGAGAAAGATCTCGCGCGATTGGCATAACAAGTGCTGACAAGCGAGCTCGGGAGGCCGCTCCAGCGCTGTCGAAGAGGCTGGTGAGGGAAGGGTGGCACGCCCGCCAATACCCTTCTGGGTTCCCACCGTCCCGCGCGCCTGATCTTCTCATGCTTCGGCGCGAATTTATCTTGACGAATATAAAGATAGCCCTTATCATATGATCGTGAGACGGGAACCCGAACAGCTCGAGCTCGATCGCCGCCGCTGGGGCGGGCGAAGACCCGGGGCGGGCCGCAGGCCCGGCTCGAATCCGCGATTGCGACACCGATCTCGTGAGCCGTTCGGGAGAGGGATTCCCTGCCACGTCACGTTGAAGGTGCGAAAGGACGTGCCGTCGCTGCGCAGCGTGCGGTTCGTGCGCGAGATCGAAGAGACGTTCGCCCGCGGCTGCGAGCGCGGAGAGTTCCGGCTCGTCCACTACTCGCTCCAGAGCGATCACGCGCATCTGATCGTAGAAGCCACGGATCGCCATGCGCTCGGGCGCGGAATGAAGGCCCTGGGTTGCCGTCTGGCCAAGGCCATCAATCGGACCTTCCACCGCTCCGGACCGGTGCTGGCCGACCGCTACCACGTGCGTGTGCTCAAGACCCCGCGCGAGGTGCGGAATGCGCTGGCGTACGTGCTGCTGAACGCTCGCCGGCATGCTGCCAAGGCCGGTCGCGCGCTTTCGCGCGCAAGCGGAATCGATCCGGCGTCGTCGGGAAGGTGGTTCGACGGCTGGAGGCGCGCTCCTGCCTACCTCGTGCATTCTTCATCGAAGGAGCCAGCGGTCTCACCTGCCCACTCTTGGCTACTAAGCCAGGGTTGGCGGCGTCGAGGGCTGCTGGATCCGGACGAGGTTCCCGGAACGTGATCTCCGGGTCGCGCCCCCGCCCGCTGCCCGGCGCGGGCGCCTGCCCCCGTTCCCTCTCTTCCCTCCAAAGCCTCTTCCGCAGCGCTGGAACGGCCTCGTGGGCTTTGGCCGGCGCCGACTAATAGAGCTTGATGATCGTGCGCCCGACCGTCTCGCGATTCGCCATCGCCTCGATCGCCGCCGGGAGATCCTCGAACTCGACCACGCGCCCGATCACGGGCTTCACCTGCTTCGCCAGCACGAGATCCGTGATCTCGCGCGTGATCCGCGCGCCCAGCTCGTCGGATGCGAAGTTCCAGCCCATTCCCTTCTTCATCATCTGCGCGAGCGCGGGCGGTGCATAGGAGAGCAGCACGCCGCAGAGCTTGAAGTTTCCCGCCGAGATCTGCCGCGGCACGATCAGCTTCTCGTCGACGTACTTCTTGTCGGACGCGAATCCCATCATCAGATAGCGCCCGTTGTAGGCGGTGCACTTGAACGACTTCTCCATCACCGCTTCGCCGACGTTGTCGAACACGACGTCGACACCGCGGTTGCCGGTCTCCTCGAGCACGATCGGCGCGAAGTCCTGCTCGCGATAGTCGATCGCGACGTGGGCGCCGAGCTCGCGGCACAGCGCGACCTTCTCCGCGCCGCCCGCGGTCGCGATCACGCGCGCGCCCGCGTGCACCGCGAGCTGGATCGCGGCCGATCCGGATCCGCCCGCGGCCGCGTGGATCAGCACCGTCTCGCCCGAGCGCAGCTCCGCGCGGTCGAACAGCCCGAGCCAGGCGAGGTGGAACGGGAAGTAGAGCGCGGCTGCATCGGGCAGCGGGATCGCCTCGGGCATCGCGAACGCGGACACGCCCGCGCAGATCGCGTACTCGGCGAAGCCGCCGTGCGCGCCCTTCGGCATCGCGACCACGCGCTCGCCCAGGCGCGCCTCGGCGCCCGCACCGCACGCGTCGACGATGCCCATCACCTCCATGCCCGGGCTGTAGGGCAGCTCGGGCCGCACCATCATGTTGCCGCCCGTGATCCGCTCGAGATCGTTCAGGTTGAGCGGGATCGCCTGTACGCGCACGCGCAGCTCGCCGGGCCCCGGCGCGGGAATCGGAACGCGGTCGAGCGCGAGCACTTCGAGCGGCGGCCCGTAGCGGTGGGTGCGCCAGGCCCTCATCGTGCCGCTGCTGCTCGCATTGCTCATCGTCGCCTCCTTGCGCGGGTGCCGCGCAACTCTAGTTCGCGAACAGCGCGATCGCGCGGCCCTCGGCGTTGCGCGGCGGCTCGATGCCGAGAACGCGCGCGACCGTCGGCGCCACGTCGATCATGCGCACGGCGTCGAGCTTCGCGCCGGCCGGCACGCCGCGCCCGAGCGCGAGGAAGATGGCCGCCATGTCGGGGTGCTCGGGTGGATAGCCGTGCATGCCGAGCGCGCCGCGGCCGAGGATCCCGCTGCTCATGAAGGTGTAGGGGGGCTCCGCGCGCACCACGAGATCGCCCGTGCGAGTCGGGTGGGAGAGATGCAGCGACGCCGGCAGCGCCTCCCGTCGATCGACGCGCACGCCCTCGAGGCCCGCTAGCAAGCGCTCGGCGCGCTCGAGATCCGCGGGGCTCTCGAGAAATACGTGCGCCACCGTCGAGCTCGGCTCGACGTGCGCGCGGATCTTCGAGCTGCGCAGCGCGCGCTTGAGCGGCACGCTCTTCCCGACGCGGGTCATGCCGTGGTCGCTCACCACGAACAGCGTCGTGTGACGCCAGGCGCCGCGCGCGTCGAGCCCCGCGAGCAGCGCGCCGAGCTGGCGGTCCTGGCCCGCGAGCTCCTTGGCCACGTCGGGATGGTCGGGACCCTCGTCGTGGCCCGCGTGATCGGCGCCGCGCCAATAGCTCATCACGAGCCGCGGGCGGTCGGGGGCGGGGAGGTCGAGCCAGGAGAAGATGCGCGCCACCTTCTTCGCTTCGCCGACCTTGCCGTCGAACGGCGCCTCGCGATGGCGCGCCCCGACGCCGCGCCAGTCGGTCTCGGATCCCACCCAGAAGAAGACCGCCGCGGGCACGCCCTGGCGTTCGGCCGCGGCCCACAGCGGCTCGGCTTCGATCCAGCTCGTGTCGTTCGAATAGTCGAAGCGCTCGCGGCGCACGCGATCCCAGAACCGGTTGTCGACGATGCCGTGCACCGCGGGCGTGGCGCCCGTGGCGAGCGACACGTGTCCCGGAAACGTATTCGAGGGATACACCGGAATGAGACGGGCCGCGCGCAGACCCTCGCGTGCGATGCGCTCGAACGCGGGGAAGGAGCGGCGGTCCAGATAGTCGTGTCGCACGCCGTCGAGCGAGAGCACGATCACGGTCGGCGGTGCGGGATCGGCCGCGCGCGCGGTGCCTGCGAGCGCGACCCACACCGCGAGCGCAGCGATGCGCAGGGTCGCTCGAACGCTCACCGGACGCGCTCCTGCCGCGCGGGCCGCTCGAACTCCCAGCCGAGGAACGTGCGCAGATCGTCGGCCGTATCGTCGGCGACCACGCGCACGGCCGCGCTCGGGTCGTGCAGCGCGACGTCCACGAGTCGGCGCACGCGTCCCGGGTCGAGGCGTCCGAATCGGCGCGCGAGGTGGCCGAAGCTCGCGATCGCGCCCGCGCGCACGCCCGCGCTGCGGTGGCGCGCGAGCTGAATGGCGCAGCTCTGGGCCCACTCGAAGGGCTCGCCCGAGAGCCCCACCTCGAGCGCGAGGTCGGCGAGCTCGGCGGGGTCGTCGAGCTCGATTGCCGCCTCGATCCGGGCGCGGAACACCGCGTCGTTACGGGCATTTCCCATCGCCGCGACGCTAGCAGCCCGATTCCGCCCGCGTGAGAAGGTTCGCGGGGGGGCGGATCGGCAGATCGGGTCCGGGCGCGTGCAGATTTCGTGCAAGGAGGCGTACAGCCCGGAGCACCTGGCGCCGATAAAGGGTTGGCTGTGAAAGGAAAGATCATGAAAAGCGAAACGCTGGACCACGGAACGGCTCTGCTCGCATTCGAGCGCAAGCGCGTGCTCGACTTCGTGTGGATCGTGACACTCGCCGTCGAGGTGTGTGTGCTCGCGGTGCTCGGTTGGATGGGGCTCGCCGAGCGCGGGATCGCCTCCGTGAGCCGCAGCGTGCTCGCCTACGGCGCGATCTTCGTGCTCGTCTCCGATCTCAGCTACCGCATGAAGACGCCGCGCGCGGTCCATCTCTCGATCTGCGCGAATCAGTGCGCGGGGATCCTCTTCCTGATCTACCTGTGGACGCTGTCGGGCGGTCACGAGAATCCCACTGCGCTCGCGTTCTTTGCGCCGCCGCTGCTCGTGACCGGAATGGTCGGCATGACATGGCTCGCGCGCGCGAGCATCGCGCTCGCGCTGCTCGGCGTCTGGGGCGTCGCGTACCAGCAGGCCGGCATTCTGCCCTGGCACGCCTTCCAGTCGGCGGCGGGCGTCGAAGTGCTCGGCGCGCGCCTGCTCACGCTCTGGAGCGCGGGGGCGATCGGTCTCGCGCTCGGCGCGCACGCTCTATCGGCCGTGCTCGAGCGCCTGTACCAGCGCACCCGCTCGAATGAAGGCAACAGCGAGGTCGTCGCGGCGTTCGGAGCCGTGATGCGCGGCGCGAGCGATCCGATGGTGATCCTCTACGCCGACACGCTTCAGCTCGCCCATGCGAGCGACAGCTTCTACCGGCGGATGCTGCTCGATCGCCAGGGCGCCGCGGGGCGCTCGCTGTACAACCTGCTCCGCTTCACCAATCGCGAGCGTCTCGAAGCGATGCTGGGGGAAGACAGCGGTCTGATCCCGTTCCAGCGCGTGGAGATCGGCCCGGAGCCGATCGTCGCGAACCTGCGCTACTTCCACTCCGAGCACGCGGGCACCACCTACCTCCACATCACGTTCGAGGAGGTGACCGACCTGTTCTATTTCCAGCTCGCCTTCGATGCGATCGAGGACCCGCTGCTGATCGTCTCCGACGTCGGCGAGCTGTTCTACTCGAACCGCGCCGCGAGCGGGCTGCTCGGCGAGCTCTTCGTGGGCAAGCCGATCCTCGAGCTGCTGCGCAGCCACCAGCTGATTCCGGCCGGTGGCCTCGCCGTGGCGCGCAACATCGATCGCGTGCGGATCGGCGATGCGCTGTTCCACCAGAACGTGATCGTGCCGAAGCTGGGCGCCTACGATCAGGGCTTTCGCGTGTTCTGGCTGCGCAAGTTCAGCGAGGACGAACTGCGCGCGGATCGCGCGAGCCGCGACGAGGTCACGGGCGTGATGAACCGCCGCACGTTCGAGCGCGACATGCAGCGCAAGACGCGCGAGTCGACGCTGTCGGCGCCGATTGCGCTGGCGCTCTGGAGCGTCGACCGCTGGAAGGAGATCTGCGACGCAAACGGCGAATCGGCCGGCAACGAGCTCCTGCGCTCGTTCGCGACGGCGCTCGGCGCGCAGATCCGACCCGGCGACGGCTTCTACCACCTCGACGCCGAATACTTCGCGGTCGTCTATCCGGGCGCCGACATGGCCGGCGCCGAGTGCGCTTCGCAGCGCCTGCTGCTCGACCTCACTGCGCAGATCGTCGAGATCGGCGGCGAGCCGATGAGCCTCGGTGCGTCGGTCGGCGTCACGATCGCCCGGCCGCGTGAGTCGGTCCCCGCGCTGATCGCGCGCGCCGACGAGGCGCTCTACGCCGCCCGGGACGGCGGCGGAAACTGCTGCGTCTCCCGCGCGCCCGAAGAGCGGTAGGCGGCCTCAGCGCAGCGGCTTCTCCAGCAGGGTCTCGATCTCGGTGAACCCTTCCGCAGCGTAGAGCGCGCGAGCGCCCGCGTTGCCGGCCTTGACGTCGAGGCGGATCACGCTGGCACCCGCCTCGCGCGCGCGCTGCTCGGCGGCCTGCAAGAGCGCGCGGCCGATTCCGCGCCGTCGCTGCGCCTCGGCGACCACGAGATCGGAGACGAAGCCGCGCTCGCGCGGATCCTCGTCGGGCTCGGAGGAGCGGTACCGCCTCCAGACGCAGACGAATCCCGCCACCGCGCCGTCCCACTCGGCTACGAGCACGACGCCGTGGAACTCGCGGCATCGCCGCTCGAGCAGATCGAGGTAGGCGTCGGCCACCTGCTCGCCCGGCGGCATGCCGGGCTCGAGCGCGCGCTCGAAATCCTGGAGCTCGACGAAGCACGCGCGGACCGCGCGGCGATCGCCTGCGGGATCCCACTCGCGGATCTTCAGCACGGCCACGGCCACGGCCGCAGCCGCGGCCAGAACCGCCGCACGCGCCGCGCTGCACGCAGCCACACGATCCGCACCGAGCGGGTCCAGGGCGAGTGATGGAGCTTGATCATGCCGTACACCTAGCGCGCGCCGCGGTAGCCCGCGACGCGCCGGCGCCGGAACGCGAGGCTCGCGCGCCGCAGCCAGCGCTCGAGGAGCGGCAAGCGCACGCGCGCGTCGGGGCGTCCCGGGCGCACGACCGTGGTCCACTCGCCCGCCACGATGCGTTCCTCGCCGCCGGGCAGAAGCACGCGGAAGCGGCGCTCGGGGTCGAGCACGTCGGCGGTGTCGCTGATCCGCACGGGCATGCTCTCGCGGTACTCCCGGGCGATCTCCTGCAGCCGCGCCGAACGCTCGAACTCGCCGGCCTCTGCCTCGCGGATCTCGAGCCACGTCGATGCGCCCGTCGAGACGACGTCGAGCACCGCGCCGAGCGCCTCGGGACGGTCCGCGTCGCGCAGACCGCCTTGCAGCCACAGACAGCGATAGGCGCGGCAGATGCCGGGGCGCGCTTCGTAGATCCCGCAGCCGCCGCCCTCGCGCTGGTGCACACAGGGAGTACCGCCGAGCTTCTCGAGGTCGTCCACGCGCAGCACGGTGCAGCAGAGCGAGCACACACCGCACTCGCGCGCGCTCATGCCAGGCGGTTCACCGCGAATATCGCGATCATCGAGAGCACGAGCGCGAGCTTCACGGCGCCGCCGAGCAGCATGCCGAGCCAAGTGGCAACGCCGACGCGGCCCGCGTGCGCGAGGCTCCCGCGCGCCGAGAATTCGCCGATCACCGCGCCCGCGAACGGACCGATCACGATCCCGGGCAGCGCGAAGAACAGGCCCACGAACGCGCCGAGTGCGGCGCCGATCACGGCGCGGCGATGCGCGCCCGCGCGCTTGGCACCCAGCGCGCTCGCGGCGAACTCGACGGCCGTTGCCATCAGTGCGAGCAGGCCGATCAGCAGGAGCGCGCCGCGGCCGACGTAGTCGAAATCGTCGATCCACGCGCCGAGCACGAGGCCCGCGACCACGAGCGGGACACCGGGAAGTCCCGGCAGCACCACGCCCGCGATTCCGAGCGCCACGATCAGCGCGACCGCGATCCAGAGCAGGGCAGGGTCCACGCGACGAGCTTCCACTACTCTCCGCGCGATGTCACGCACCGATCTGCCGCCGGGTTGGACCGTGGAGAAGATGGCCGCGCTCGGCGCGCTGCACGCCCAGCTCGAGGGCAGCCAGAGCCAGCTCGAGCCGCTGCTCGCGACGCTCGCGCGCGACCCGGTCTACGAGTTCCATCCGCTGCGCCGCTGTTTGCGCGGCGACGACCGCGTGCGCCGGTTCTACACCCACTTCTTCGATCGGTTCGTCTCGCTGCGCGAGAGCTACGCGCTCGTGGCCGAGTGGGTCAGCGAGACGTCCGTGGCGCAGGAGTACGAGATCGCGCTGAGCGTCGACGGAGCGATCGAGCGCTTTCGCGTGCTCGGCATCCTCTACGCGCGTGGCGAGCTGCTCGGCGGCGAGCGCGTCTACGCGAGCGAGCGCTTCATCCGCCTCCTGACGGGTCCGCTGTTCGACGAGCTCGAGCCGATCGAATGATCTCCTCGTGGCTCGGGAAGCGTCCCGCGTCGTGCTTCGAGAAGACGATGTCGCCGTCGACGGCGACATCGAAGATGCCATCCGCTCCGCGGATCAGCACGGATTCGACGCCGAGCTCCTGTTTCAGTGCGGCCGCCAGACCGGTGGCCCGAGGCAGGTAGTTTCAGCGCACGCAGTAGGTGATTTCGACGTTCACGGTCTACCTCCTCGCCCATGCGGCGAGCCGCTCCGCCGGCCAGGTGTTCGCGACGCGCTCGCGCGGCGTCCAGGCGCGCTCGGCGTTGCGCGCCGCGTAGTTCACGCGTTCTAGCTCACCCGCGGTGTGTGCGTCGCTCGTGAGCACGAACGTAACGTCGCGGGTCTGCGCTCGGCGCAGCGCGTCGACCGACAGGTCGAGGCGCGGTAGCGAGCCGTTCACCTCGAGCGCTGTGCCCGTCTCCTCGGCGGCCGCGATCACGAGGTCGAGATCGAGGTCGATCGGCGGGCGGCCACCGATCATGCGCGCCGACAGGTGTCCGATCATGCGCACAGAGGGATCGCGCATCGCGGTGACGATCCGGCGCGTCTGCGCTGCGCGGTCCTGCTCGAAGTGGTCGTGCACCGAGGCCAGGCACCAGTCGAACGAGCTCCGGAACTCCGCGTCGTAGTCGAGCTCGCCGTTCGGCCCGATGTTGAGCTCGACGCCGTGCAGCAGCACGAGCGAGTCGCCGAGTGCCTTGCGCATGGCCTCGATCTGCGCGCGCTGTGCGAGCAGCGCGTCGCGTCCCACGCCCGAGACCGTTCCCT
>CAWHTE010000003.1:0-360000 GCA_963832165.1 uncultured delta proteobacterium
GCCACGGCGCCGGGCGCGCGATGTCGCGCAACGCGGCGCGGCGCGTGTTCACGCTGGCCGACCACGAGGCCGCCACGGCCGGCGTCGAGTGCCGCAAGGACGAGGGCGTGCTCGATGAGACGCCCGGGGCGTACAAGCCGATCGACGCGGTGATGGCCGCGCAGCGCGACCTCGTTTCCATCGAGCACACGCTGCGCCAGGTGGTCTGCGTTAAAGGGTAGGGAGCTCGGGTCCCCGTGGGGGCCGGGAGGCTCGGCCCGCTGCGCTCCCACCCCAAGGATTCCGCTCGAAGTGCCGATGACGACGGTCGGAAACCTTATCCTCGCCAAGGGCGACTGTACTCGCGAACGCTCTCGATCGATTCTCGCTGATTCCATCGGAGTCGAAGCCCAAGGATGCTGCTCAGGTCCCGCCACCCGCTGCTCGGCGCTGCACTCGCGGCTTCGCTGACCACCCTGCTCGTCGCGGGAGCGCAGGCGCAGGGGGCACCGCCCCCGGGCGAATCGCACCCGATGGCCGCGAACGTGGATCTCTCCGAGCCGCTCAGCGTGCCGGACGTGCTGGCTCCCGAACCGATGGCCGCGCCCGAGCCGGCCGTGCCCGATACGGTGCCCGCCGTACTCGCGGCGCCGGTCGATCCGGCTGCGACACCGCCGCCGGCTGCACCGCGCGCGCCGCTCGAGCTGCTCGGCGAACACGTGATGCCCGGCACTTCGTCGCGGCTCGCCTGGTCGCCCGACCAGAGCTTCGAGGGCATCGCCGTGCCGACCGCGGTGCTGGTCGTGAATGGCGTGCGCGAGGGTCCGACGCTGTGCCTGACCGCGGCGCTGCACGGCGACGAGCTCAACGGCATCGAGATCGTGCGGCGCGTGCTCTATGAGCTCGACCCGCAGCAGCTCTCGGGCACGGTGATCGGCGTGCCGATCGTCAATCTGCACGGCTTCCGGCGCAACTCGCGCTACCTGCCCGATCGGCGCGATCTGAACCGCTTCTTCCCGGGCGCGGTGCAGGGCAGCTCCGCGTCGCGCATCGCCCACTCGTTCTTCGAGCAGGTGGTCCGGCGCTGCAACGCGCTCGTCGACATCCACACCGGGTCGTTCCAGCGCACCAACCTGCCGCAGCTGCGCGCCGACATGAAGGTACCCGCGGTGGCCGATCTCACGTCGGGCTTCGCCGCGACCTCCGTGCTGCACAACCCGGGCGAAGCGGGCACGCTGCGGCGCGCAGCGGTCGAGGCGGGGATTCCCGCGGTGACGCTCGAGACGGGCGAGCCGGGCCGGCTCCAGGAGAAGAAGATCCAGCACGGCACGCAGGGCATCGCGGGCCTGCTCGACCACCTCGGGATGGTCGCGCGCACGCGCGAGCGCGGCGTGCCGGAGCCGGTCTACTACGAGTCGACCTGGGTGCGTGCCGATCGCGGCGGGCTGCTATTCGGCACCGTGAGCCTGGGCCAGCGCGTGAGCGAGGGCGAGCTGCTCGGCACCGTGACCGATCCGATCACGAACGTGCGCTCCGAGCTGCGCGCTCCGCAGGAAGGGCGCGTGCTCGGAATGGCGCTCAATCAGGTGGTGATGCCGGGCTTCGCGGCGTTCCGGATCGGCATCCCGACCACCGAGTCCGAGCTCGCGAGCCCCGAGGCCGCGGTGCCCGCCGCGCCGGCTCCGATCGACGGCCCGGATGCGCCCGTCGATGGCGCGGTGCCGCCTCAGCTCGACGAAGAGAATTCCTGACGCGCTGCGCGATCTCGAGCAGGATCTCGTGGACGTCCACGGCGAAATCGCGGTTCGACTCGACGGCGACCGCGATCCGCGCGTCGGGGAAGTAGAGCAGGGTGGAGCGGTAGCCCGGGAAGTATCCGCCGTGTCCCCACGCGACACCCTGCGGTGTCTCGAAGCGATACAAGCCGAGGCCGTACTTCCGTCCCTTGCCCGCATCGACGGGCTCGCGCGTCATCTCCTCGATTCCACCCGCCGGCAACGCGTCGCCTTCGAACAGCGCCTTCGCCCAGCGCACGAGATCCTGCGGTGTCGCGGCGAGGCCGCCCGCCGTCGACTCGAGCATCGGGTGGATCGCGAGCACGCCATCGGTGTCGGCCATCTTCGGCGGCAGCAGGTACAAGTTCAGCGGCATCTGATAGCCGGCCGCGAGCCGCGGGATCCTGGGCGTGCGCGCGACGACGATCCCGCTCAGATCGAGCGGCTGCAGAAAGCGCTCCTCGATCTGGTCGAATGGCGAGCGCTTCGTCGCGCGCGCGATCGCGATGCCCGCGAGCACGTAGTTGGTATCGCCGTAGGAAAAGCCGCGACCTGCTTGGAACTTCGGCTTGCGGTCGAGCGCGGGCTCGATCAGCTCCTCGGGTGGGATCAGGGAGTGCTCGGGCTCGAACAGGCGGAGCTTCAGCTCGCGGGCGATGAACTCGAGCGAGTAGATGTGATCGGACAGGCCGCTCCGGTGCTGGAGCAGCAGTCGCAGCGTGAGATCGCGCGCGTTGGGCACGCGCGCGAACCAGGGCGTGTCGCCGAGCCAGCGCGAGATCGGCTCGTCGAGGTCGAGCGCGCCCTCTTGCGCGAGCGCGACCGCGAGCGCGGCGTGGAAGCTCTTGCCCACGCTGCCCGCGAGAAAGCGCGTGTTGCGCGTCATGGGCACCTTGGCACCGCGGTCGGCGTAGCCCGCCACTGCGGTGCCGACGCGCCCGTCGGGCAGCGCGAACGCGGCCGAAAGGCCGGGTGCGAGGGCCGCGTCGCGCGCACGCGCGACGATCCGAGCGACCTCGCGCTCGATCGCCGCGAACTGTGCGGCCTCGCGTTCGGCCCGCGCCAGCTCCTCAGTGTGGCGCCGCCACAGCCAGACACCGATCGCGATCGCGGCGATCGCGACCGCCGCGATCGCCACAGCCGCCCGGCGCCTTGTGCTTCCGGGACCCGTGCCCACGTCCGGGATTTCAGCCGACGGAGCGTCGGTCGGCTAGGACAGGGGTGTTGACGAACTCCCGCGAGGTCGTTCTACCGCTGGGGAAGAGGCTTTGGAGGGAGGGGATGGATTGGGGGGCCGGATGCCGGCCGCGCCACTCGGCATCCGCTGCGCGCGCCCCTCTGCTCACACCCCGGGAACTTCGTCCGGATCCAGGAGCCCTCGGCGCCGCCAGCCGTGCGAGAGCAGCCACGAGTGCGGAGGAGAGACCGCAGCCACAGGGGGCGGTGAATGCGCGGCCGATGGAATCCTCGGCTTCCTCTTCCAGCCGTCGAACCATCTTCCCGACGACGCCGGATCGATCCCGGTCGCGCGCGACAGCGCGCGGCCGGCCTTGGCCGCGTGCCGGCGAGCATTCAGCAGCACGTAGGCCAGCGCATTACGCACCTCGCGCGGCGTTCTGAGCACGCGCACGTGGTAGCGATCGGAAAGCACCGGCCCGGAGCGCTCGAAGATCCGGTTCACGGCTCGGGCCAGTCGTGAACCGAGGGCCTTCATCCCGCGCCCAAGCGCATGGCGGTCCACGGCCTCCACGAGGAGATGCGCGTGATCGCCCTGGAGCGAGTAGTGGACGAGCCGGAACTCCCCGCGCTCGCAGCCGCGGGCGAACGTCGCTTCGACCTCGCGCACGAGCCGCACGCTGCGCAGGGAGGGAACGTCCTTCCGCACCTTGAGTGTCACGTGACACGGCAACCCGCGGCCGAACGCCTCGCGTGATCGGTGTCGCAGGCGCGGGTTCGGCCCCGGCTTGCGTCCGGCGCCGGGCCTTCGCCCGCCCCAGCGGCGGCGATCGATCTCGAGCTGTTCGGGTTCGCGCCTCACGATTCGATGATAGGGGCTATCTTTATGTTCGTCAAGGGGTGCAAACGCTTGCACAAAGAACGAAGTGGGAAGAAGCGGGCCGATTCCTCGCCGGCTCGTCGGCCTGGGGTGCGGAGCACGCTGCCGTTCCCTCACCAGCCTCTTCAGCAGCGCTGCGAGCGAACGGATCAGCGCTCGGCAGCTGCGGCGTCTTGCATGTGAGCGCAGTGCGCTAGCTAACTCGTAGAGTTACCGAAGGTGCCCCAACCATCGGAGTAGCCACCGTATGGCTGGGCCACGTGATCGAGTTCTGCTTGAGCGCGACCATGAGGTCGATATCCATGGGACGAGACATGTCGGAGTCGTTTGCGACTCTGCGAAGAGCGTCTCCGTCTGCGTCGTTCGGGTAATCAACCATCGTCTAAGCGCGTGTTCGATTGTCAGCACCCCGCCAGGTCCCGACTCCTACCACTGCGTGCCGCGCACCACGGTAGCGAGCGCGATCGCGCCGCTCGAGGGCTTCTCCTGCTTCCGGCCGCGTGCGGCGGAGGAGGACGGGAACAGCCGGAACACCTGCGCGGCGAGCGCCTCGACCAGATCGGGCTGCAGCGTGTAGAGCGTCTCGACCAGCGCGGGCGGGCCGACCTTCACGCGGCGCGGCCGCTCGACGATCGTCTTGAGGATCAGGTCCGCTGCCTGGTCCGGCGTCCACGCCGGCAGATAGTCGTAGAGCTTGGTCGGCGCGATCATCGGCGTGCGCACGAGCGGCATGTACAGCGTCGACGTCGCGATGTTCTTGCTGCGCAGCTCGACGCCGAGCACGCGCGTGTACGTGTCGAGCGCGGCCTTGCTCGCGATGTAGGCCGAGAAGCGCGGCATGTTGGCGAGGATCCCACCCGAGGAGATGTTGATGATGTGGCCGCTCTTGCGCGCGACCATGCTCGGCAGGAGCGCGTGGATCAGCTTGGCGCAGCCGAAGTAGTTGAGCTGCATGGTGCGCTGCAGGTCGTGGAAGCGGTCCAGCGACTCCATGATCGCGCGCCGGATCGAGCGCCCCGCGTTGTTGATCAGCACGTCGACGTGGGCGTGGTCGGTGAGCACGCGTTTCGCCATCACTTCGATCGCGTCGAGATCGTTCAGGTCGCAGGGGTAGATCCACGCTTCGCCGCCCTGGAGCTCGATCACCTCCTTCGCCTGCTCGAGCTTCTCGACGGAGCGCGCCACCAGACACACGCGCGCGCCCGCCGCGCCGAGCTTGCGCGCGGTGTGGAAGCCGATGCCGCTCGATGCGCCCGTGATCAGCACCACCTTGCCGCGCAGCTTCTGCGCGGACTTGCGCGGCAGCCGGATGTCGCGATCCAGGAACAGCTCCCAGTACGCCCAGAGTTTGTCCGCGTACGAATCGAGCTTCGGACACGCGATGCCGGATCCCTTGAGCGCCGCGCGCGTCTGACGGTCGTCGAACGTCGTCTTGTTGTTGATCATCGCGAGCAGCGACAGGGGCATGCCGATCGCGTTCGAGATCTCCGCAGCGAGCCGCGTGGTCGTGAGCCGCATCATCGCGCCCCGCATCGGAGTCGGCAGCCGGCGCCTCAACTCGGGGATCTTGATCCGCCGCGCCACCTCGGGTCCGTGCGCCGCGCGCAGCAGCGTGGAGAGCAGGTCGCCGATCGAAGGCTCGGGCGTCTGCAGCAGATGGAAGGTCTTGCCGTCGAGATTCGCGCGGTGCGCAATGTGGTCGATCGCCGCCGCCACGTAGTCGACCGGCACGATCGGAATCCGGCCGCCTTCGAGGCCCAGCATCGGCAGCCAGCGCGGCATGCGGTCGCGGATGCGCTGGATCGTCTTGAACAGGAAGTACGGCCCGTCGACCTTGTCCATCGCGCCGTCGACGGACGAGCCCACCACGGCGCCGGGCCGGTACACGCGCCACGGCGCAATGCACTCCTCGCGCACGACCCGCTCGGACTCGAACTTCGTGCGGTAATAGGGATGGGAGAGGCCCTGGCCCTCGTCGAACATCTTCTCGCTGAACACACCCTCGTAGGAGTCGCCCGCCACGACGATCGAGCTGAGGTGGTGCAGGTGGACGGGGCCGCCGAGTGCGTTCACGAATTGCACGACGTTGCGCGTGCCTTCGAGGTTGACGCGATTGCCGGTCGCGTTGTCCATGTTCATGTCGTAGACCGCGGCCGCGTGGAATACGTGGTGGATCTTGCCCTTCAAGCGCGCCATGTCTTCGCGCGAGACGACGCCGGACTCGGTGATGTCACCCCAGACCGGAAGCAGCGCCTCGTCGTCGGCCTTCAGATCTTCGAGCAGCGACTCGAACTTCTCGCTCGACGACTCGCGCACGAGCACGTGGACCGTGCCGCCGCGCTCGAGCAGCTTTGCGACCAGGAAGCGCCCGATGAAGCCGGTACCACCCGTGACGAGATAGTTCATGGTGCGCCCCCTCGGATGTGATGGTCGGCGCCCCTCGCCCCCGCCCGAAGGCCGTTATACCACCCGCCGCGAGCCCGTGGGCAGCGGATCGGAACCAGGCGAAAGAACGGTGGTAGAAGCGCGCCCGATCGCGCCATGATGTCGCGCAGGGAGAACCCGATGCCGCCCATCCTCGCGATCGACGCCGACGGCCACGTTCAGGAGCCCGCGGAAGCCTGGGAGCGACACCTCGACGCGAAGTGGCACCCGTACGCGCCGCGCGTGGTGCGCGACGATCAGGGGCGCGTGCGCCAGGTGGTGGGCGGCGAGCAGAAGCCCTGCATCCCGTCGCCGGGTGGCGGCGACTGGGAGATCCCCGCCGGCGGCCACGACCCGAGGCAGCGGCTCGCCGACATGCACCGCCAGGGTGTCGAGCGATCGCTGCTGTTCCCCACCTTCGGTCTGTTCTTCGCCGGGCTCGAGCGCGACATACAGGTCGCGCTGTGCCGCGCCTACAACGACTGGCTGCACGAGTTCTGCAGCGCCGATCCGAAGCGCCTGCTCGGCGTCGCGGTGGTGCCGCAGGGCGATCTCGGCGAAGCGCTCGCGGAGACGCGCCGCTGCGTGCGCGAGCTCGGTTTCCGCGGCGTCATGATGCGGCCGAACCCCGTACGCGGGCGCACGCTCGGGGATGCCTACTGGGAGCCGCTCTGGTCGCTGCTCGAAGAGCAGGGCGTTCCGCTCGCGGTGCACGAGGGCACGACCCAGGATCTGCCGCAGTCGGGCCGCGACCGCTTCGAGAACTACGCGCTGCGCCACGTCTGCTCCCATCCGCACGAGCAGCAGATCGCGTGCGCCGCGCTCGTGATGGGCGGCACGCTCGAGCGCCATCCCGGCTTGCGCGTCGTCTTTCTCGAGAGCGGCTGCGGCTGGCTGCCGTATTGGCTCGAGCGCATGGACGAGCACATGCACGGCTGGGGTCATGCGATCGCGAAGCTCTCGCTCACTCCGAGCGAATACTTCCGGCGCCAGTGCTTCGTGTCGTGCGATCCGAACGAGCGGACGCTGCCGGGCGTCGTCGCGCTCGCGGGCGAGGACGTCGTCGTGTTCGCGACCGATTACCCGCACCCCGACGCGCTCACGGGCGATCTCGTGGCGCGCATCGCGGACAACGGCGAGCTCTCCGTTTCCGCGCGCGAGAAGATCCTGCGCCACAACGCGCAGCGCTGCTTCGGGCTGAGCTAGATCCGGTCCGATCGCTCAGCGCTTCCGTCGCCGGGAAGAAGATCGCTTGCGCGGCGAGGATCTCCTACGCGACGCGGACTTCTTGCGCGGCGCCGACTTCTTGCGCGACGCGGACTTCTTGCGCGGGACCTTGCCGCCTGCGCGGCGGGCCTGCGACAGGCCGATCGCGATCGCCTGCTTGCGGCTCTTCACCTTCTTGCCGGAGCGTCCGCTCCGCAGCGTTCCGCGCTTCCGCTCGCGCATCGCCTTCGCGACCTTCTGCGAGGCCTTGCGCCCGTACTTCGCCATGGTTCGTCCTCCACCGTTTCTCCATGCAGAGGCCGTGCCGGTACCCGAGCGATTGCAAACTCTGCAGAGCAGAGCTCCAGCTCGCTGGTATCGTCCATCCGATGGCGCGACCGCGCGTATTCGTCGTCGGCGGAGGTTTCGGGGGTCTCGAGGCGGCTCGCGCGTTGGCGCGCGCGCCCGTCGATATGACCCTCGTCGACCGGCGCAATCACCACGTCTTCCAACCGCTGCTCTACCAGGTGGCTACCGCGTCGCTGTCTCCGGCGGACATCAGCGCTCCGATTCGCACTGTGCTGCGCGGGCAGGACAACTGTGAGGTGCTGCTCGCGGAAGTGACGGGCGTCGACGTCGCCGGGAAGATCCTGGAGATCGACGGTCGCAGCTTCGGATACGACTATCTCGTTCTCGCGGCAGGGGCCACGCATGCCTACTTCGGTCACGACGAATGGGCCGCGGCCGCGCCCGGTCTCAAGACGATCGAGGACGCGCTGGAGATCCGCCGCCGCATGCTGCTCGCGTTCGAATCGGCCGAGCACGAGAGCAGCGACGCGGCGCGCCGCGCGAAGCTGACGTTCGCCATCGTCGGCGCCGGGGCGACGGGCGTCGAGCTGGCGGGTGCGATCAAGGAGATCGCGGGCCGGACGATTCCCCAGGACTACCACCACATCGATACGCGGACCACGCGTGTGATCCTGTTCGAAGCCGCCGACCGCGTATTGCCGCCTTTCTCCGAAGACTCGAGCATGCGCGCACAGCGCGATCTCGAGCGCATGGGCGTGGAGGTGCGGCTCCAGACGGCCGTGACCGACGTGACGCGCGATGGAATCTTCCTGGGCGAGGACTTCATTCCGGTCGGCAACGTGTTCTGGGCCGCTGGCGTGAAGGCCAGCCCGCTCGGTGCGTCGCTGGGCGTTCCGCTCGATCGCGCGGGGCGCGTGATCGTCGGGCCAGACCTCGCGATTCCCGACCACCCCGAAGTGTTCGTCGTCGGCGACCTGGCGGCTGCGACGTCCGGGCCGGAGAAGACGCGCGTACCTGGTGTCGCTCAGGGAGCGATCCAGATGGGACGCCATGCGGGACGCGCGATCGCGAACGAAGTGCTCGGCCACTCCAAGCCCTCGGAGCGCGAACCTTTCCGGTACCGCAATCGCGGCACGATGGCCGTGGTCGGCAAAGCGAGGGCCGTAGTGGAGCTCGGCCGGCTCCACTACGGCGGCTCGCTCGCCTGGTTGATCTGGGGGCTCGTTCACATCTTCTTCCTGATCGGCTTCCGCAACCGTCTCCAGGTCTTTCTGAGCTGGTTCTGGAACTGGCTGCTCAACGCGCGCGACGCCCGGTTGATCACGGGCGATACGCCGTCGATCTGGAGCACCGACAGAACTCCCTGATCCGCGGCAGCGTTAGGCCTTCGGCAGTGCCTTCGCCGCTTGCTCGTGGTGCTGCAGCTTCGGCAGCATCTTGCCCGCGAACGCCTTCACCTGCGGTTCCTTGGCGTTCTCGGCGGTGTCTTCGAAGAGCGACACGGCGTCCTTGTGGCTGTCGATCATGAGATCTCGGAAGCGATTGTCGAAGTCCTTGCCGGGCTTCTCCTCGCGAAGCTTGTCGAGCTTCTTGCGGTCGCTGTCCGACATCACCGCCGGCAGCGTGACGCCCTTGCTCGAGGCCAGCATTCCGAGCTCCTGACTGGACTGGGAGTGATCCGTCACCATCTTCTGGCCGAATTGCTTCAGCGCGGGACTACTCGCGCGCTGGGCCGCCAGCCGGCCGCTCTCGATCTCGAGCTGGCTCGCGGACGCGGCCTTCTCGAAGAATTTCGAGGTGTCTTTCAGATCGTCTTTCGGATCTGAATAGGCGGCGAGCGGGATCGTGAGTGCGAACAGGATTGCTGCAGTCGACCTGAGGCTCATCGAAATCTCCTTTTCGATAGATCTACACAGATCGTGCACGACGCATGCCAATGGCGCGGGGGGCGAGAGCGAACGAACGCCGCGATCGCACAGCGGTATTTTCTAGAAACGGTGTGTCCGTCTTTCGCGCGGGAGCCGCGAAATGCCTCTCCGAGGCTCTCGCGCGCGTAGAAGGAAGGGCTTGCATCTTGCAGCGAACCCCCCCGCTGCCGGAGCGCGACGTTCCGGAGCGCCAGGAGGACTCATGGCCCGCAACACGCAATCGAAGCCGAAGCGCAGCCGAGAGAACGAATCCGCAATCGCGCGAGCAGGGCGCACCCGATCGCGGTCCGTCCCGCGAGTCTCAGGAAGACCGCGAGCGCCAGGAATTCTGGAGGCGCACGCGCGCGGGCGAAGACGCTGATCGAGGTCGCAGCGCGCTCGACCGCGAACGCTCCGATTGACCCGAACCGCTACGGACTCCCACCCGCGCCTAGCGTCTGGCCGATCGGCGGATTCGCGCGTTCGACGAGCCCGATGAAGTAGGCCGGGAAGAACTGCCCGGCCTCGGGCGCGCCCGGAGCGGCGTCGCTGGACGCGCACGTCGAGTCGAAGCGCGCTGCCTTCGGATCCGAGGTTCCGTCCGACTCGCCGGGCACCTTGATCCAGTAGTAGGCGTCGACCTGGGGCGCGGGTGCTGCGCGCGGCCGCTCGCCGAGCCCGGCGCCCTTCACGTTGCACCAGTGGCCCGACTTCGACCGGATCCCGGCGCGACCGTTTCGGCTCGTGTCGATCATGAATCCCTTGCCCGTGATGCCGGCCTTCGCGAGATCGCCCGAGAGCTTCTCGACGTAGGTGAGCTCGTCGGGGCAGGGATTGCTCGACTCGAGCCTCTTCACGTCGTCCCCGCGCAGCACGTTGTAGCCGGAGACGTTCGTCGCAAAGCCGCGGATCTTGTGCGGCCCGCCCGCGCGATCGAGCACATCCTTGAAGATCTCCGCGATCTTCGCTCGATGAGGGTCCCAGCCGAGCCATCCCGCATGCGCCGCATCGAGATAGAGCGCCACGTGGGGCATCGAGAGCGTCGAGATCGCGTAGGCAATCGACTCGCGATACAGCGAGTCGGACTTGGCGCACTTCTCCACCTTCGCGTTCGTGACCAGGTTCGCGAGTGAATCTGGCTCGATCACGATGACGATGCGCTGATCGGTGTGTGCGCGCAGCTGCGCCGCGAGCGGATCGACCACCTCCGAGCGGTAGCGCCCCGCATCTCCGGCGCCGAACTCACCCGCGGACGCGCTCGCCGCGCAATCGCGGTTCGGCAGGTCGTAGAGCACGAGCACGGCGAGCTGGCCGCGCGCCTCGTCGAGCCAGCGCGGCACGGCGTTCCTCACCTTGTCCGCCCGGTCGATCCAGAGCGCCACGGGCTGCGACGCGACCGCGCGCAGCTGCTCCGCCTTCTCGGGCGCCGCGGTCGCTGCGGACTCGACCTGCGCGCGCCACTCCGAGCTCACGTAGAAGCGCGCGCCCTCGAATGGGTTGCCCGGCGCCTCGGCCGCGCGCGCGAGCGACACCGCACACAGAAACGACAGACCGACCAGCATCAACAGAATTTCACCCTTCATGTCTCCTCCCTCGATCGCGGGAAGGGCGCCAGCCACGCCGCAAAGAGCGACGGGATCGACGCCAACATCACGACCAGAAAAAACGTTTCGTAGCCGAGCGCGTGCGCAAGCGGTCCGCTCAGGCTCTGCGTCGGGATCAGCACGAGATTCATGAGCGCCGTCGCGAACGCGTAATGCGTCATCTTGTATTCGCCCGGCGCGATCTGCTGCATCATGTACAGCATGTTCGCGACGAAGCCGAAGCTGTATCCGAACTTCTCGATGCTCACGAGCAACGCGACGGTCCCGAGCGACGGCACGTTGCCGGCCGCGGTCATCTGGCTCAGCACGACGTAACACAGGTGCGGCACGTTGAGGCACAGGGCCATGAACACGAGCGTGCGCCTCAAGCCGAACTTCTCGATGAACAATCCGCCGAGCAGGCCCGCGACGATGCTGACCCCCGTGCTCACGGTGCCATCGATCAAGCCCTTGCTCTGGAGCGAGAGGCCGACCCCTCCGTCGGCGACACTGGCCTGCAGGAAGAGCGGCGCCTCGACCAGCAGGAACCCCTCGCCCGATCGGAACAGGAAGACGAACGCGAGCATTCCCCAGATCGATTTCTTCTGGAAGAACGCGCGCACGCTGTCGACGAACGTCGCGAACACCTCCCCGGCGTTCTGCGGGCGCCGCGCGATCGATCCCGTCGGCAGCACGGAGCGGTGATAGAGCGCGAGCGCCGCCATCACGACTGCTGCGAGCAGCAGCGCCCAGGTCCAGGAGCTCTGGGCGGGCATGCCGGAGCTCTGGAGCGCGCCTGCGAGCGAGACCACCGCGGCCGTGGCGAAGATCCGGCCCGCATTCCAGGCCGTGCCCTGCATGCCGATCCAGGCGGCCTGGCGGCGCGAGTCGAGCGTCGTCACGTAGATGCCGTCGACGCAGATGTCCTGCGTCGCCGACGCGAATGCGACGGCCCACAGCAGCGCGATCGCGAGCGCGAAATAGCTCGGGGTTCCGAGTCCGATTGCGATCGCCGCGATCAATACCGCGATCAGCAGCTCTGACCCCACCACGAAGAACTTCTTCGTGCGCGCCATGTCGAGGAAGGCGGCCCAGAGCGGCTTGGCCGACCACGCGAGTCCGATCGTCGCCGTGGCGATTGTAATTTGTGCATCGCTGTGACCCAGATCTTTGAACATCGTGCCCGCGACCCAGATCACCATCGCGAACGGAACACCCTCGGCGAAGTAGGCCGACGGCACCCACCAACGCGGTGAAACCGCACTCGTGTCTTGCAGCGATTCAGCCGATGTGTTCAACTCGGCCCCTCGCGCGCTCCGTTGCGTCCGTCGGTGTTCGACGCCCCCCGCCCAGAGTGCCTTCCCGCTGCGACGATCTGCGCCGAAGTTGGGCATTCGATCGGGGGTACACGTGTTGGTGTCGCATTCGCGTTCACGGGTTCGCGGACAGCTCGGGCTGCTCGGCCTCTTGGTTTCGGTTCTGCTGCCGGCCGCATCGTTGGCGCAGCAGATCCAGGCCAACTTCAGAGTGACGAGCGACTGGAAGACGGGTTTCACGGGTGAGATCGAGCTGATCAATAAGGGCGCGACGCCGATCTCGGGCTGGACGCTCGAGTTCGATCTCGGCGGCCAGATCGTCAATCTCTGGAATGCCCGAGTCACCGCGAGCGGAACGCACTACACGGTTCGCGATCTGGGTTGGAATGGCGGAGTGCGCTCGGGCGGATCGGTCGTATTCGGATTCCAGGCTTCGTACTCCGGGGATCGCCCCGGACCGACCAACTGCCGCTTCAACGGCCAGGCCTGCTCGTTCGGCGGAGCCGTCCCCAGTCCGGGTCCCAGCGCGCCCGTGGCCGTGCCCGCTGGCATCCGCGTGGAATGGCGAAGCATCAGGACGTCGAGCACGACCTACGGGGGGCTGATCCGGATCGTCAACCAGACGAACGCCGCGTGGCCGGACTGGCAGCTGAAGTTCGATCTCGCGGGATCGATCCAGAGCGTCCAGGGCGCAACCGTGTCGAGCTCGAACAACCTGCGCACGGCTAGCACGTCCGACCCGAGCAAGACGTCGATTCCCCGCCGGCGGATTCGTCGCGTTTCTGTTGAGCGGGACCTACCAGGGTACGGCGCCCGCGCCCACGTCCTGCCTCTTGAACGGCCAGGTCTGTGTCTTCTCGAGCCTCACGCAGCCGGCACAAGTACCGCCGGCACCCGTTCCGCCGCCGCCGCTGCCTCCGCCGCCTAGCGGGGCCGCGGGCTTCCTCTCGATGTCGGGCGCGACGATGGTCGACTCGAAGGGAGTCCCCGTCCGGCTCACCGGCGTGAACTGGTTCGGCTTCGAGACGGCCAATCGCGCCGTCCACGGACTGTGGTCGCGCGACTATCGCAGCATGCTGCACCAGGTCCGCGACCTGGGCTTCAACGCCGTGCGCATTCCCTGGAGCAACGCGATTCTCGAGCCCGGAGCCGCGCCGAACGGCATCACGTTCTCGGGCGCCGACCCGTACGACGGCGTCGCTCCGATGAACCAGCCCTTGCAGGGCAAGACCAGCATGCAGGTGCTCGACCTCGTCATCGAGGCCGCCGGCCGCTACGGCCTGAAGGTGATCCTCGACAATCACTCGCGGAAGCCGGACAACTTCATCGCCGAGGGTCTGTGGTACCTGCCCGACTTCCCGGAGAGCCGTTGGATCGCGGACTGGAAGGCGATGGCGACCCGCTACCGCAACAACCCGACCGTGGTCGCGTTCGATCTGCACAACGAGCCGCACAATCAGGCGAGCTGGGGCGGAGATCCCTCCACCGACTTCGCGTCGGCATACGAGCGCGCGGCCGCCGCGATCCACTCGGTCCATCCCGACGTGATCATCATCGCCGGCGGCGTGCAGACCTACGGCGGCATCTCGTACTGGTGGGGAGGCAATCTGCGCGGCGTGAGGACGCGACCGCTCCAGATCAACCGGACCAAGCTCCTGTACTCCGCACACGACTACGGTCCCGAAGTCTTTCCGCAGACGTGGTTCTCCGCTCCGAACTACCCGAGCAACCTGCCGGCCCTCTGGGACGAGACCTGGGGATACATCCCGAAGCTGGGTCTCGGAGGCGTGTTCATCGGTGAGTTCGGCATCGGACACGCGGATGCCTACCAGGGCCGGGCGCTGCAGTGGATCCAGTCGCTCATGGCCTACATGGGCCGAACCTCGTCCTGGACCTACTGGAGCCTGAACCCGAACTCCGGCGATACGGGCGGCATCCTCAAGGACGACTGGGTCAGCGTGCAGCAGTGGAAGCTGGACGTGTTGACGCCCTATCTCGCAGCGCAGTTCCCAGCAAGTCAGTGATCGCATGCTAGGCGGCGTTCTCCCATGCCGGCATGACGGCCTTCGCCGGCTCCTCGATCTCTTCGAGACCCACACGCCAGAAGAACAGGAAGCGCCGCCGCGCGTTCACGACGCGGCCCCAGCGCAGATCGGAGATCCGCCACAGCTCGCCGGCGCGCGGCCGGCGTCCTGTGCACAGGAGTCCGACGCCGCCGGGTGAGGCGTCTCGCAGCCACACGCTGCGCCGGCGATTGCGGCCGAGCCGCCGCGGAATCCAGTAGGTCGTGCGCGCGGGATAGCGCCGACGCAGAACGCGGGAGCGGCGGAAGTAGCTGGCGATGCCGAGCACGAACGACGCCGCGAGTGCAAAACGGCCGCGCCGCTCCCGTTCGCGGAGCTCCTCCCAGGTCTCGCTGCGCGCGAACACGCCGAGCAGGATCGCCTTGCGCGTCGCGGGCGTCGGGTCGACGAAGCGCACTCCGATGTGGTCGCGCCGGCCGACGCGCTCGTGGAACACGAGCTCTGCGCGTACGCGCAGGCCGCCGTTCAGGCCCAGGACCAGATCGAATTCGTACGGGAGCACCATGCGCTCGTCGAGGCGCAGCGAGCAGCCCGACAGGCTGATCTCCTCGGTCGTGGCGTGGATCGACTTGTGCGGCTTGTTCTCGATCCGCACGGCCACCTCACAGGGAACGCGCTCTTCGGCGCGGCGCTGCGGCCGCTCCCACGCGATCAGCAGCGCACCGAACAGGAACAGCAGGTTGTAGCTGGCCCAGATCAGGTTGAAGAAGTAGGCGTCCTGCTCGATTCCGAACGTCGAGAGCTCCCAGACGCCCTTGCCGATGCCCGCCAGCGTGAGCAACGCGAACAAGAGCGTCCAGCGCGACGAGCGCCAGTCGAAGCGGTGTCCCTGCGAGACGATTCCCTTCGGCGTCGCCTTGAAGCCGAGCGTGCTCGGCAGCAGCAGGTCGAAGATCGAGCGCGCGAGCGGCGCACTCACCGTGCTCTCGTAGAACGGCGCCCAGAGCGGTCGCTGCCAGCCCGGCATCAGCACGGCGCTGATCAGCGGCAGCACGAGCAGGTAGGGCAGGAGCCGCGCCGTGAGCACCGCGACATCCGAGAAGATCGGGTGCAGGTGGAAGAACAGGTAGTAGAGCGGCGTCACCCAGAACACGACCCGGGCGAGCGGGAAGAAGAAGTGGTAGAGCGAGCCGAAGTAGGCCAGGCGCTGGCGCAGCGACAGTCCGCGGCAGAAGAGCGGGTTGTCCTTGAAGAAGATCTGGAGGCAGCCGAGCATCCAGCGCCGGCGCTGCACGACGTACGAGGACAGGTTCTCGGCCTCGAGACCGACCGCGAGCGCCTTGTTCACGTACACCGAGCGCCAGCCGGCCGCGTGCAGATGGATGCTCGTGTGGATGTCCTCGGTGATCGAGAGCACCTGGAAGCCGTTGACCGACTCGAGCGCCTCGCGCCGGAACACCGCGCCGCTGCCGACGAAGAACGCGCCGCCCCAGCCGTTGCGCGCGGGTTGGATGCCGCGGTGGAACAGGTCCGATTCGTTCGGAATGCGTCCCTCTAGCCGGAACGCGTGCTGGAAGATGTCGGGATTGCGGAACACGTGTGGCGTCTGGACCAGGCCCACGTCCGAATCCGCGAACCACCGGACCGTCTCCTCGAGGAACGTCACGCACGGGATGTGATCGGTGTCGAACACCACGACCAGGTCGCCTTTCGTGCGCCCGAGCGCCGAGTTGAGATTGCCGGCCTTCGCGTGCTCGCGCGGGCCGCGCAGGTAATGGACCCCGAGCTTTTGTGCGAGCTCGCGCACCTCCTCGCGGTGCCCGTCGTCGAGCACGTGGATGGTGAAACGCGGGTAACGCATCGCTTTCGCCCCCACGAGCGTCAGCTCGAGGATCTCGAGCGGCTCGTGGAAGACCGGAATCATGACGTCGACGCTCGGCAGGAAATTCTTCGAACGCGGCGGCTTCCGGCGGCGACCGCGGCCGATCCCGACCTGCACGAGCATGAGCAGCACCGATCCGAAGCAGTACAGCTCGGCAACCCAGAGCGAGATGCTGATGAACTCACCGCCCGGCTCCAGGTGGTTCAACGAGTCCGTTCCGCGCCACCAGAGATAGTGGAAGGCGACCGTGAACGCGCTCGCGAGGAACAGGAAGCGTGTCGGCCTCTGCCAGAGCGTCCCATGCGCGAGGCGCGCGAGCGGGAACAGCGCGAAACACAGCATGAGCGGAAGGATCGGCAGGTTGGTCTTGAACGACCGGAAGTCGAAGGGCAGGAGGAATCCCAGCGGCTCGTCGAAGCGCCGCGCTTCGCCCAGCCAGAGCACCTCGTCGAACCAGAGCCAGTTGTGGAGGTAGTAGGGCGTATCGCGGTTCTCGAGCGCCTTCGCGCGCAGCGCGACGAGCTTCTTGGTGTGCAGCTCCTGCGCGAACGGCTCGTCGGCGAGCTCGGCGAGCGCGTGCGCGGTGGCATAGAGCGGCAGCGCCTCGAGCTCCGAGAGCGCCTTGCCACTCGTCTCGTAGCGGTCGTAGATGCGCTCGTGCTGCTCGAAGCTCGCGCGCAGGGGGGCGAGCATGCGATCGTGCAGGGACGCGAGCTGGGCCTCGTCCCGCCACGATTCGTTCGCTTCGAGCTCGAGATCGCGCAGGGCCGCGATTCCGTCGAAATCGAGGATCGCGGTGCGCCAGTTCCAGGTCGCATCGAGTGCGACCCGCCAGAAGATCGGAAACGCATCGTATCCGAACGCGGAGACCTCTCCGCTTTTCGGATCCTCGAGCTGGAGCTTTCCGCTCTGCGCGTCGACCCAGATCTTCTCGGGCGGCAGCTGCATGTCCTGATCGAAATAGATCCAGCGCAGGACCCGGTAGGAGGTGTCGATGACGCCGGCCCAGTTGTGCTCGCGGTCGACCTTCGCAAACTCCTTGTAGGCGTAGGGCGCCAGATAGCCGACGTGGATTTCGGCGATCGGTTCGCGTTTCGTCCAATCGCCGGCGGTCGGGTAGTAGACGCCGCCGACCGCGAGGATCTCGAAATTCCAGATGTCGCCGATGATCTCGAGCGCCTCGCGCTCGTAGGCCGGCTCGTCGAAGCGGCGAGATGCGAGCAGCAGCGCCAGCGCGATGTCGGTATCCGCGTCGGTGGCCGCGTGCTTGTCGATCACGCCGTCCTTCCACTTCCACGCGAACAGGTAGTCCCCTCGCACGCGCAAGTTGCTCTTCGTCCAGGTCCAGACGCGCGCGAACGACTCCGGATCGTTCGACCAGACCGCGCGCAGCATCGCGTAGCCCTGTCCCTCGGAGGTGGTGATTCCGCCCTCGTCGGGGCTGATCACACGGCCGGCATCCGTGTAGCGGTATTGGTAAAGGGTCTCGAGCGCTTCGAGCGCGTCGAGGCGCTCGTATCGCTTTCCGCTACTCGAGCTCACCTGCGCGCTGGCCGTCGCTGCACAGCACAGGATCAGGAACACAACCGCTGCAGCTCTGCACACTTCCGCTCGCGACATCTGCACCTCACGACGATGACAGGGGGGCCGTCGCCTCGGGGGAGGGGTGCAGAATGCGTGCCGATCAGGCCACTTCGGGACGCGCGAAACCCGATGTAACGCTGCTAAGAGATAAGACCCGGTGTCGTTTTTGTAGAAACGACTCGGGTCGTTTCTCAGCGCGCGCGGCGCCGCCGATGCAGGCGATCGAGCCACGCGAGCGCAGCCAATCCGGGCAGCAGCGCTGTGGGCTCGGGCAGCACGTGTGGCTGCATCACGGACATCTGCGGGCGATCCGCTTCGTTGGGCAGCGCGAGGTTCAGCGGATCGAGCGTGAACATGTAGTCACCCCACCAGGGGCCACCTGCCCACCACGTCCAGCCGAGCCACACGTCGTCGTTCGCGTCGAGATGGCCGAGCATGTCGTGCAGCGCCTCGTCGCCGATCTGGCTCCCGCCGCTGCCGATCGAGCTGCTGGCCACCGCGAACTCACCGAGCAGGCCCTTGTAGCCGTGAGCCCGCAGCCACTGCGTGAAGCTCGCGAGCCGCTGCGATCCGATCGTCGGACTCGCGACCGCGGCGCTGGTTCCCGAGGAATCGCCGTCGAGGTACTGGTGAACCTCGAAAGCGAAGTTGTCGGCCGGGTCGACGATGCTCTGCATCGCGACGGCGTTCGCGGTGCCGTACCAGCTGTCCGACCAGCTGTGCGCACCGGTCCAGGCGTTTCCGGGCACGAGGATCAGGTTGCCCGCGCCCGCGGCGCGGATCGCCGCGATCGCTGCATTCGCCGCGACCACCCATTGCTCCGTCGGCATGCTGTGCGGCTCGTTCATGAGGCCGAACATCACGCGCGGATTGTTCTTGTACTTCGCCGCCAGGCGCGACCAGAAATCCGCGAATGCCGAGTACGGCACCGAGGGGCTTCCGACGAGGTTGCCCTGGTAGCGCGCGTAGTTGTGCGGATCGAGGATCACGTGCGCGCCCGAAGCGGTGGCAAAGGCCACGACGGCGTCGAGCCGCGCGAGCTCCGTCGCGTCGAGCGGTGCCGAGAGCGTCCGCTGGAGCCGCTCCCATCGGAACGGAATCCGGAACAGGTTCATGCCCTTGTCGACGTAGTAGTCGATCTCGGCGGCGTTGGGATAGATGTAGTGGCTGCCGTAGCTGCCCGGGAGCTGGCTCTCGCCGAACTCGGCGCCGGAAAGGTTGACGCCCGTGTAGTCGACGAGCGCCGACATGACAGCCGGACGCGCGAGCACACACACGAAGAGCACTGTTGCGGCAAGGATGGACGTCGCACTCCATCCACAACCGCTGCGAGCGGTCGAATCCCCGATGGAGGAAAGGCTAACGCAGGTTCAGCGCGCGCACTGTGAGCGCGCTCACAAGTAGGGCGGGAGGAGCCGAGGCGCCGCAGGCGCCGACGGCGGATCCCGCCATCCGCCTTATTTATGAAAGCTGCGCTCAGAACTCGAAGGCGAGCCTCGTCGACGCGCCGAAGCGCGTGTACGCCGCGCCGAGCGACTTCACCTCGGCGCCGATCCCCCAGTACACCGACGGGTGCAGGAAGAGCACCCACTCGAGCTTCCCCTGACCACCGGCTCCGACGTCCCAGCTCTCGCCGTTCTGATGCGACGCCTGGACGGCCGGGCCGCCTTCGATGTCGAGGAACGCGCTCTCGCCCATGCGAATCGAGAGCGCGAGCCCCGGCTCGACGGAGCCGAAGCCCTGCGGGCTGAAATAGCCGCCGGGTCTCGGGCTGCCCTCCAGAAGGTCGACCCCGAACGCGTCGTAGTCGTAGTAGTAGCCCTCGGCCGCGAGCATCGGGGAGACCTCGACGTGATCTCCGTCGAAGATCCGGTAGCGCATGTCCATGCGGCCGCCGCCGAACGCGTTGATGGAGGTGGCCTTCGCGTCGACGAAGCCGCCGTAGGGCTCGAGGTGGAACGTGCCCCTCTCGCCCTGGTAGCGCGTGAAGAAGCGCAGGCGATTCTCACGCGCGGAGCCGATCTTGCGCCCGTTGATCGTGTCGCCCACGAGCGCCACGTACGAGTCGTAACGGAGCGACCGCTCCGCCCCGAGGCCGACCTTCCAGCTCTCGCCGAGGTGGCTGTATTCGACGCGCCCCGGAATGCTGCGCTCGCCGATCCGGTGATAGCCGAGGCCGAGGCCGAACTCGTTGTTCTCGCCGTGGAAGTCCGTATCCACGCGCGCGAATCCGCCGCCGGTGTCGTCGTCTTCGTAGTCCAGCTGATCGTCGGTGCGGACCTTGCCCGAGTATTTCTCGGCGCCACCCTCGGCGCGCAGCGTCACGAACGTGCCGGTTTCGCCGCCGGCGTTGAGCCGACCGGCGCCGCCTCCCTGGACGCCCTCCAGCTCCGACTTGGTCCGGCCGCGCTGCACGACCCCGCGCACGAATCCCTGCAGTCGCGGATCGCGCCCGCGCATCAGGTCCTTGCGCAGCTCGAAGAGATCGCTCTCGCTTGCGCCGTAGCGGACCGCCAGGTTCGCCTCGCGCAGCGCCTGGTCGCGCTTGTGCTGCGCGGCGTAGCCGGCCGCGAGTCCCGCGTGGGCCGGTCCGTTCTTCGGCTCCCTCTCGATCACGTTCTCGTAGTGCTCGATCGCATCGGGCGTGGTCTCGCGTTCGCCCGCGAGCAGGCCCGCGAGCTTGAGGCGCACTCCGATGTTGTCCGGCTGCTCCTTCAGCAGCGCCTCGTACTGCTGCTGCGCCTCGGCGCGGCCCGCTTTCTCGCCCGAGAGCGCATCGGCGAGCGCCTCGCGCGTCTCGGGCCGCGGATCCGCAGCGAGGAGCTTGCGGTACTCCCCGATCGCCTCGTTGCGGCGTTTGGGATCGGCCGCAATCAGGCCCAGGTACTCGACGCGCAGCGTCTGGTCGTCGGGGCGGGCCTCGAGGAGACCGCGGTAGAGCCGCGCGGCCTCGTCGCTGCGCGGGTCGTCGCGCGCGAGCAGCCGCGCGAGCGTGTGGGCCACCTCGAAGTCGCCGGGCTTCTCCTTCGCATAGCGCCGGTACTCCGCGATCGCCTCCTTCGTGTTCTTCTCGTCCCAGAGCAGCGCCTTGCGGTACTCCGCGCGCAGCTCGGGATCTTCGGGCTTGTCCTTCGGCTGCGCCTTGATCAGCTCGCGGTACTGCGCGATCGCCTCGTCGACGTGCGCGCGATCCGACGCGAGCAGACGCGCGAGCTTGCGGCGCGTCGCGGGCTTCGGATCGCCCTTGAGGATGGTGCGGTACTGCTCGATCGCATCGTTGCGGCGCTGCGCGTTGCTCGCGAGCAGATCGGCGTACTCGAGACGCACCGCGTTGTTGGTGGGTTGCTTCTTGAGCACGTCGGCGTAGACGGTGAGGGCTTCCTGGCTCGTCGGATCCTCGGCCGCGAGCATTTTCGCAAGTGCGTGCTGTGCTTCGGTGTCGCCGGGTCGCTCCGACACGACGCGCCGGAGTTCCTGGATCGCGTCGGGCCGGTATCGCTCGTCCCAGAGCAGCAGGTCGCGGTACTCCGCGCGGTATTCGGGGTTTCCGGGGTCGCTCTGCACGAGTGTGCGGTACTGCTGGACGGCTTCGTCGATCTGCGCGCGATCCGACGCCAGCAGGCGCGCGAGCTTGTGGCGCGTTTCGGGCCGCGGGTCCCTCTCGAGGACGGTGCGGTACTCCGCGATCGCGTCGAAGCGTCGCTCATCGTTGGCCGCGAGCATGTCGGCGTACTCGAGCCGCAGCGCCAGATCGGAAGGTCGGCTGCGCACGACCTCTTCCTCGAGCTTCAGGGCCTCCTGGCTGCTCGGATTCTGTTTGACGAGCAGCTGGGCCAATGTGCGCTTCTGGTCGAGATCGCTCGGCTTCGCGGCCACCACGCGCCGCTGCTCCTCGATCGACTCGTTGAGATGGCGGTCGTCCCAGAGCAGCAGCTTGCGATATTCCTCGCGCCACTGTGCGTTGTTGGGCTGGGCCTTGAGCAGGATCTTGTACTGCTCGACCGCTTCGTTGAGGTTCGCGCGATCCGATGCCAGCAGGCGCGCATACTTGTGCCGCATCTCGGGGCTCGGGTCTTTCTCGACCAGCTTCTTGTACTGCGCGATCGCCTCCGAGTTCTGCTTCGAGCCGGCCGCGCCCGAGCCGGCCGAGCCCGAGAGCAGATCCGCGTACTCGCGGCGCAGCTTCTCGTCGTTCGGCTTCCGCTTGACGAGGTCGCCGTAGCGCCGGACCACCTCCTCGCTCTTCGGATTCTTGCGCGCGAGCAACGTGGCGAGCGTGTGATCGACTTCGAAGTCGCCCTTCTTCTCGTCGGCGTACTTCCGGTATTCCTGGATCGCCTCGTCGAGATTCTTGTCGTCCCAGACGAGGAGCTTGCGATACTCGTTGCGGATTTCGGCGTTGTTCGGCTTCGCCTTCAGCAGTGCGCGGTATTCCGTGAGCGCCTCGTTGATCTGCTTTTTGTCTCGAGCCAGCAGCTGGGCGAGCTTGTGGCGGCGGTCGGGGTCGTCGCGCACGGCCAGCCCCATCCTGTAGTACTTGATCGCGTCTTCCCGGCGGTAGGCGAAGCGCGACCAGCCCAGGTAGTCGGCCTGCTTGAACGCGATCTCGGCGTCGTCGTGAAAGCGCTCGAGGTAGCGGTCGTACTGCTTGATCGCGTCGGTGGTGAGGCCCTGCTTCTCGTACGCGACGCCGAGCTGCTTCATCGCCTCGCGATTGTCGGGATTGAGCTTGGTGACCTTCTGGTAGGCCTCGATCGCGGCCTTGTAGTTCTTTATCTCCATGTTGCTGCGCCCGCGCTCGAGGTACCACTTCTCGGTGCCCTCCTTCAGCTGCGCTTGCATCGCCGCCGGAGCGAGCAGCGCGAGTCCGATCGCTGCGAGCACGGCGCCGACGGAGGCGCGGAGGTTTCGAGGGCGGGTTCTGCGGGTGCATTTCGGCAACGGCGGCATTCTCCCCGCCGGGGGCTTTGCAGATCCCGTGCCCAGTGCCGCAGATTGTGCGAAACGCCAGCTTTGCTTTTTAAATTCCGGCTCTGCGGTGGATTGAGGAGTAACGCAGTCAGATTGCGTGTAGTCGATTCGACTGGAAAGCGGGTCGAACGAAATCCCGATTGTAGAAATCGACCTTTCCGCGCGGGATCAATCCACTTCGGGGGTCCCCGTATCGCCTCGACCCTCCCTCAGATCTTCGCGTGCGCGTTGCGCGATTCGCTCGTAGCGCGCGTGAATGCGGTCGAGCTCGTCTTCCTCGAGCTCTTCGAGGTCGAGCAGCACGTTGTGGGCGCCTTCGCTGATCCGGAGCAGCTCGTCGAGCTTCACCTGGATCGCCTCTCCGTCGCGGTTCTGGATGTTCTGGATCAGGAACACCATCAAGAACGTGACGATCGTGGTGCCCGTGTTGATCACGAGCTGCCAGGTATTGCTGAAGCCGAACAGCGGTCCGGTCACGATCCAGATGAGAACCGATCCGAGTGCGAGGCAGAAGACGACCGGCTTCCCGGTCGCGCGCGCGGTGCCCTTGGCGAGCCGATCGAAGTGCGAGCGCGATCTGGTCGGGCGCATGTCGGTGGTCAGCCCGTAGCGGCTTCCCTGTAGAGCTCGTCGAGGACCACTTGTGCCTCGGGGTCTCCGCAATCGGCCGCCGACGCGAGTGCAGCGAGACAGGCGGTCCGCGCGCGCAGAGCGGGCTCGAGCTGGCGGAGTAGCGGCTCCTGCTTGGCCGGATCGCTCTGGAGCTCCAGCTCCGCCTCCAATCGCTCCACGCGCCGGATCGAGGAGAGCAGTCGATCGACTACCACCGTCAGATCCGCCCCGCCGCGACCAGGATCACGACGACCAGCAGGACGAGCCCCAGCCCTCCGCTGGGCCCGTATCCCCAACCTCGACTGTACGGCCAGGCCGGGATTGCACCCAGCAGCATGAGCACGACCAGAATCAGGAGCAGGGTTCCGACGGTCATAAGCACCTCCGTTCAGCGGTGTCATCAGCACGAATCGTGCCAGGCGCTGTGGCGAAGATTCTGCAAATGACGACGGTGGTTATGACGCGGGATGCCGCTCTACGGCGCACCGCGTCGAGAGCGGTCGGCGGCGGACCCCTGTTTGTACGTGACGACGTCTGCCTGGTCGCTCGACGGCCGCTCGGGGCCGGCGTTCTCGTGTCGCCGAGCCACGTCTTCGCGCATCCGACGGAGCTTCTTGTTCTTGTCCTGTCCATCCTTCTTCTTGCGTTCGCGATCCGACATGGTGCGTCTCCTTCTAGGTGGCGCTGTCGCGCGTCTCCTCTGGGTCGTCCGCATTCGCCTGGCCGCGCAGCGTCGTCTTCTCCGACAGCAGGTAGCCGTACAGGAGATGGTCGCCCGCGAGCGACAGCCGATCGAGCGGACGGACGCGCCGCGCCTGCGAGAGCGCGAGCGTCGGCGCGACCACGAGCTCGAAGCCGGCCCAGATGGCCAGACCGTAGAGCGGTCCCGACCACGCCGAACGGCGCAGCAGATTCGGCAGCGACGCGAACAAAGCGCCCGCAGCGGCACCGTACGTCCAATGTGCGAGCTCGACCTGCGCGCGCCCCGGCCCGCGCCGCACGCCGCGGAGCTTTCGCCACCTCTGCCGAATGATCGACTCGGGCGGCGGCTCTTCGAGCAGGCCGATCTGGCGCGTGAACTCGCGCAATCCGGTCATCGCCATGGCAGCGATGACGCC
The DNA here is from genome assembly GCA_963832165.1 of uncultured delta proteobacterium. Classification (GTDB taxonomy): domain Bacteria; phylum Myxococcota_A; class UBA9160; order UBA9160; family SMWR01; genus JAHEJV01. The sequence goes on from CAWHTE010000003.1 coordinate 24,747, forward strand.
TCGGACCGCGCCCTGGCCAAGCAGTGATTGGTGTGCACCGGGTATCGATTCCGCTGAGGACATGGCACTGACCTCTGCGCGCATTCGGCGAATTCGCGCGCGCTCTTCTCGTAGCTGACGCAATCGCCGTGCCAGCTGGCACATCGCGTGCAACAGCATGGGGTGTGAAAGCCCAGGCGCGACGAACACCCGACACGAACGAAGTGCGCCGGTCGCCGACGGCACTGCTGCTGGTCGACGTCATCAATCCCATGAACTTCGCCGGCGCGGATGCGCTGCTCGGGCACGCCATTCCGGCCGCGGATCGGATCGCGCGATTGCGTGTGCGCGCGCGAGAGGCTGGCATCGCCGTCGTCTACGTGAACGACAACTTCGACTGCTGGCACCTCGGCTTTCGAGAGCTGGTCGAATCGTTCCTGACGGCCGACGTTCCGGGAAAACCGATCATCGAGCGGCTTGCGCCCGAGCTCGCGCAGGAGTTCTACGTTCTCAAACCAGGCCATTCAGGCTTTTTTCGCACCGGCCTCGAGGAGCTGCTGCGCCGGCTCGATGCCCGGAAGCTGATTCTCACTGGCTTTGCTGGCGACATCTGCGTGCTGTTCACAGCCAATGACGCCTACATGCGCGGCTTCGACGTCGTGATTCCCTCGGACTGCGTCGCTTCCGAGCGCGACGAAGACAACGCGCACGCGCTGCGCCAGATGGCGCGCATTCTGAAAGCCGACGTCTCGCCGTCTGACACGATCCGGTTTCGCCCGCTCCAAAGCGAGCGCGAGGATCGGCGCGTCGGTTGACCGCCGCGCTGCCGTTCTTGCCAAGAGCGATTCTACGAATTGACACCGTCCAGGTTCGGGCGCGGATCTTGCAGCCTTCGATGTGTTCGGAGGAACGAGACATGGCGACGTTGTCGAGGGTGAGCGCAAAGGTCACTGGCGCAGCAAAGGCGATGGAAAAGGCTCTCAGGGGCTATCCCGCGATATTCCGCCATCTGGCGGGCGAACACGGAGAGGTCGCGACGTTGTTGGCGCGAGTAGCGGCGTCCTCCGAGGACATCGAGATCCGCGGGGAACTCTTCCCAGAGATCCGCAAGAGCCTGCTCGCGCACGCGAAGGCCGAGGAGAAGGAGTTCTACGAGCCGTTGCGCGGTTTCTCGCGCACGGCGTCGATGATCCCCCAGGCGCTCGAAGAGCACCGCCAGATCGAGCAGCTGCTCGAGCAGCTACACGGCCAGAGCTTCACGAGCGCTACCTGGTTCGGGACGTTCCAGACCCTCTGCACGGCTGTCGAAGCGCACGTGGAGCGTGAAGAGAACGAGCTGTTCGTGGCTGCGAAGGAAGTGCTCGACAGCGATCGCGCGAAGCAGATGGAAGAAAGCTACGAGCGCACCGAGGAACGGGAGAAGGCTCGCCTCTGATTCCGGGCTGTCTCTATGGGAGAATGAAATGAACCCGATTCAATTGATCAAGCAGGACCACCGGACGGTGAAGGCCTTGTTTCGCCGGTTCGAGAAGGCCGACCGCAGCGCGGAGAAGCAGAAGCTGGGCCAGGAGATCATCGAGGAGCTTTCGATCCACACCGCGATGGAGGAGATGCTGATCTACCCGCTGCTGAAGGCGCGAGGTCCGCAGCTCGAAGATCCCATCCTGAATGCGCTCGAGGAGCACCACGCGGTGAAGCTCGTGCTCGCAGAGCTCGACAAGATGAATGCCGACGAAGAGCGGTACGACGCGAAGATGCACGTCGTTCGGGAGTCGGTCGAGATGCACATCGAGGAGGAGGAGTCCAAACTGCTCCCGCGCCTCGATACGCTCGACGCCGAAGACCGCAGGAACCTCGCGAGCGCCATGCTCCAGATGAAGGAGGATGCTCCGAACTACCCGCATCCCCATGTGCCCGATACGCCGCCCGGCGCAGTGATCGCCGCGATGCTCGCGAAGATGACGGACTCGGGGAAGGATCTCGTGCGCCGGATCACGAGCAGCGACAAGGCTGCGGGCCATCGCCGCGTGAAGCGGCGCGCGAGCCGCACCGCGAGCAAGACCCAGCGCAAGCGCGCTCGCTCGACGGCGCGCAAGCCCCGCAGCTCGCGAGCGCGGTCGGCGCGTGGCAGCGGAGGTCGCTGAGCGCGCTAGTCCGAGAAGTCCGGACCGCCCACGCGCGGCAGGCCGTCCTCCACGCACACCCAGTCCACGCGATCTTCGAAGTAGAAGTGCGCCTGCGGCGGCCGGTCGATCGGGTCGTTCATGTTCGCGAGCGCGATGTCGACCATATCGGGGTAGTGCGTCGTCTCGCAGAAGAGCGTGCTACCGCAGCGCCCGCAGAACGAGCGCGTGCCGTGGTTCGACGACCGGAACCGCACCAGCACTTCGTCGCCCTTGTCGAGCGAGAACTGCGCGCGCGGCACTGCGAGCCAGGTGACGTAGCCGGCGCCGTGACTGCGGCGGCACATCGAGCAGTGGCAGTGGCCGCAGAAGAGCGTCGGCATTGCGACGCTGAAGCGCACGGCCCCGCAGAAGCAGGAGCCAGCGGCCGTGGAGTCCGACATGCCGTCGATCCTATCACGCCGCGCGAGCGCGGTTGCTAAGTCACTGAATCGGCAGCGAGAGCGCTGGAGCCGACGGCCGGATTCGAACCGGCGACCTGCTGATTACGAATCAGCTGCTCTACCAGCTGAGCTACGTCGGCGCGGATCGCTCGCTTTGGGTCTCGGGGCGAAGCGCGCGCGACTTTAGCCCCGGGGTTTCGCGCGTGCCATTAGAGAGATTACAGAGTCGTTGGTTGCGGCCCGCGGCGGTTCCCTTAGGATGGGACGCGGAGGTCGCGATGACCGTACTCCCGATCGTCGATCTGCTGATCCTGATGGGGACGGGAAGCCTTGGGGTCGGCTTCGTGCTGAAGGGGGTCGCCCTCACCACGACCTACAACCCGACCTTCCTGGGCTTCTCCTCGATCGACATGCTGCTGATCGCGCTGACCTGCTTCGGCTTCGCGCTCGTGCTCGCGGCCCGGACGTGGCTCCGGCTGAACGAGCCCCACATCCAAGCGCTCGAGCGGCGGATCGGGGAGGAGGAGGCGCGGCGCAGGGTGCAGGATTACGAGCAGCGGAATGGGGTGATCGCGGCGCAGGAGCGCGGAGAGTCGGGAGTGGGTTAGCGGCCGGGAGATCGGAAGGCGGGATCCAAGAGATCCAGAAGGCGGGATCCGCCTTCGGCTCCTCCCGCCCTACGAGCGTAAGGCGGGATCCGCCTTCGGCTCCTCCCGCCCTACGAGCGGCGAACCAGCGAGAGCGCTGAGAGCGCCATGTCGCGGTAGAGCTCCGCCGAGGCCGTCCAGATCGCCTTCGTCCGCTTCAGCATGCCGATGCCTCCAAAAGGGATGTGGGCGTGGGCCCGATCGGGTGGCGCCGAAAATCGCGCTGGGACCTGCGACCCGCGGGGGCTACCCTGCGCACCCGGTAATGGGCAACTCATCGGCAGAACAGCGGAAGATCTGGATCGATGGCGAGCTGGTTCCGTGGGGGCAGGCCACGGTGCACGTGCTTTCCCACAGCCTCCAGCGCGGCTCGCTGATCTTCGACTACATGAGCGTCTACGAGACCGCGCGCGGGCCCGCGGTGTTCCGGATGCGCGAGCACGTGGAGCGCCTGCTGCACTCGGCCGAGCTCGTGGGACTCCCGCTCACGCTCGGCTCCGATGCGATCGAGTCGGCGATCCTCACCACGGTGCGCGCGAACCCGGGCGCCACGGCCGTGAAGGTGAGCGCGTACCTGCCCTCGATCGAGGTGGACGTGGTTCCGCTCGACCCGCACGTCGCGGTGGCGATCGCCGCCTACGACCCGCAGGCCGACGTCAACGCGGGCAAGCCGAGCAAGCCCCACCGCCCCGCGACGCTCAAGATCTGGATCGAGAAGGCGGTGAAGAATCGCCGCGAAGACATCGTGCCGCCGCAGGCGAAGGTTTCGGGCAACTACACGTCGCCGATGCAGGCGAAGTGGATCGCGCGCCGCGCGGGCTACGACGAGATCCTGCTCGTGGACGAGGAAGGCTATGTCGCCGAGGGGCCCACCACGAATGTCTTCCTGGTCGACGCGGCGGGCGTGCTCGCGACGCCGCCCCTCGAGAAGGTGCTGCACGGCGTGACGCGCAGCTCGATCCTCGAGCTCGCGCGCGCCGAGGGCCTCGTCACCGAGGAGCGCCGGATCACCCCGGAAGCGCTCGCGCTGGCCGACGAGGTGTTCCTGACTGGCACCACCGCGGGCGTATGGCCCGTGGAGAGCGTCGACGGCGAGAAGATCGCGGGTGGTGCGCCCGGCCCCGTGAGCGCGCGGCTCGCGACGCGCTTCCGCGCCGCGACGCGCGGTGAGGACCCCGCGTTCGCGCACTGGCTCACGCCGGTGAACGAGAGCTAGGCGATCCGCTTGCGCGTTCTCTCCGGGATCCAGCCCTCGCTCGACTTCCTGCACATCGGCAACTACTTCGGTGCGCTGCGCCAGTTCGTGGCGCTCCAGGAACAGCACGAGATGCTGCTGTTCATCGCCGACTATCACTCGATGAACAGCGTGCGCGACGGCGCGCAGCGGCGCGCGTTCACGCATTCGGTGGCGCTCGACTATCTCGCGTGCGGGATCGATCCGCAGCGCGCGATGCTGTTTCGCCAATCCGACATGCCCGAGGTGACGGAGCTGTCGTGGCTGCTCTCGACGGTCACGCCGATGGGGCTGCTCGAGCGCGCGGTGTCGTACAAGGACAAGGTGGCCCAGGGGCAGCCCACCGATCACGGCCTGTTCGCGTACCCGGTGCTCCAGGCGGCCGACATCCTGCTCTATCGCTCCGAGCTCGTGCCGGTCGGGCAGGACCAGAAGCAGCACATCGAGATGGCGCGCGACATCGCGCAGCGCTTCAACAACACCTACGGCGAAGATCTGCTCGTCGTGCCGGAGCCCTACATCCCCGAGGAGGTGGCCGTGGTGCCCGGCACCGACGGGCGCAAGATGAGCAAGACCTACGGCAACGCGATCGCGATGTTCGCGGCGCCGGGTGAGATCAAGAAGGCGGTGATGGGCATCGTCACCGACTCGACCCCCGTGGAGGCACCCAAGGATCCGGGAACCCACCTGTTCCAGCTCTGGTCGCTGTTCGCGAGCGAAGCCGAGCGCGAGGAGATGAAGGCGCGCGCCCTGGCGGGTGGGCTCGGCTACGGCGAGGTGAAGAAGGACCTGCTCGCGCGCGTGACGGAGAAGTTCGCGCCGATGCGCGCGCGGCGCGATGCGCTCGCGGCACGGCCGAGCGACGTCGAGGACGTGCTCGCCGACGGCGCGCGGCGCGCGCGCGCGATCGCGCGGCCCGTGCTCGACGCGTGCCGCGAGGCGGCGGGGCTCGGGGCCAGTCGTAGGGCGGATTAGGCCGAAGGCCGTAATCCGCCGTCGGGAGAAGCGATGACGATCAGCGAACTGGGGGCATTGGGCGAGTTGGTCAGCGCGGTCGCGGTGGTGATCACGATCTGGTACCTCGCGGTCCAGATCCGCCAGAACACGCACTCGATCGAAGAGAACAAGCGCCTCGCGCTCGCGCAGACCTATCAGATGCGCGCCGACGCGCTCCAGAGCATGCTCGTGCACGCGGCCGAGTCGCAGTTCATCGGACCGCTGATCACGAAGCTCACGCAGCTGGGCTATCCCGAGGACGTGTCGGCGCTCGATCGCTTGTCGCCCGACGAACGCGGCCGTTTCCGGCAGTGGCAGATCGCCCAGCAGACGCACTGGGACAACATGTTCTTCCAGTATCAGCAGGGCTATCTCGACGAGGAGTACTACCAGGACTCGTTCCGCGAGCGCGTCGCACGTCTCGCGCCCACGTGGAAGGCGCTCGGCATCACGGGCGGTCGCCGCAGCTTCAGCGAGGAGATCGAGCGGCTGCTCGCGACGCGCACACCCGTCGTTGACGAGTCTCCGCCGCAGACGTAGTTTCATTCGTACCGCGTGAGGCCGATACCCACGCGAAGAAGCCCGCCGGGAGCGAGATGCCCTGGCGAAGGAGAACCGCATGTACACCACCATGCGCTGGTGGCGGCTCGCAGGTTGCGAGCCGTCGTTTGCTGGAGCCGGCTGCGGCCCGACGCCGCGCGCGTACGGACTCCGAATGGAGACGCACGGGCACGGCGGCTCCCACGGAGGTCGGGGTGCCCGGCGTCCGCTGCGCTACCTGGCCTGGAAGCTCGAGCTCGACGACGAGCAGCTCTCCGAGGTGGCGAAGGTCCTCGGCGAGCTCAAGACGGAGCGCGCGCAGGGCGAGGTCGACGCGACGAGATGGCAGGCGGCGCTCGCCGACGCCATGTCGGCGGAGTCGTTCGACGCGAGCCGCGCAGGCGAGGGTGCGGCGCTGCGCGCAAGCAGCGCGGAGCGCATGCGCAGCGCGACGCTGAAGGCGCTCGAGAGCCTGCACGCGCTGCTCGGGCCCGATCAGCGCCGGACGCTCGCGTATCTGATCCGCACCGGGGCGATCTCGTTCTAGGAGCGCGGGATGGCGGATTACGCCCTTCGGGCTAATCCGCCCTACGAAGAGCTAGGAGCACAGGCGCGCCTAGCACGAGGGTGAGCCACGCGGCCGCGGAGATCCCATCCGCGGCCGCGATCACCGCGGGCCGCACGAGGCGGAGCTCGACCTCGTGGTGACCCGGCGTGACGTGCACCGCCATGTGCGCGATCGCGGCGCGCAACACCGGAGCGGGTCGGCCGTCGACGAGCGCGCGCCACCACGGGTGGTAGCCCTCGCTCACGAAGACGAGCGCGGGCTCGGCGCCCGCATCGATCTCCATCTCGATGCGCTCGGGCTCCCCGCGGCGGAACTCCACTTCGATCGGCGCGGGTGCGGGGGTCGCGAGCAGCGGCTCCGCGGGTGCGCTCGCGAGCACGGCCGAAGCGCCCGCGCGCAACGCTTGCGCTGCGGCGGGTTCCGGTGGCAGCGCGACGAGCAGCGCGTTCGCGCGCAGCGCCGCGGCCGCCGCGTGGGCGGCCGAGTTCAGGTCGTCACCGGTCCAGAGCATCCATTCCCGGTATCCCTGCGCGCGCGGCGCGACGCCGGGTCGCTCCCAGAGCCCGTAGCGCGCATCGCCGCGGATGCGCCGCCACGCGCCTCCCGGAGCGGGCTCGCTCGACGAGATCAGCGCATAACGCACGCGCGCGGCGTCGAGCAGAGCTTCGTAGCGATTGCCCGAGGCGGGCGCGCCATCGGGCGCGGCATCGCCTAGCGCTGCGAGCGCATAGCCTTCGCCCCAGTACTTTCCCGCCTGCCAGAAGATCCACCCCCAGGCGTGTCCAGCTTGCGAGTGCGCGAGCACCCAGCTCGAGAGCGGCGAGTACTCTGGGCGGGGGCCGAGGCCGATCCGGAGCATGCCGCCATCGCTGGGCAGATCGGCTACGAGCCAGGTGGATCCGCGCAGCAGGTCGAGCGGGTCCCCCGAAGCGAAGCTGCGCGTGCTCGGCCAGTAGTCGAGCACGAGCGCCGCAAGGACCGCGGCGGGCAGCGCCCGGCCGAGCGGCCATGGCGCCGCGCGCCGTGCAAGAGCGGCGAGGCAGACCGCGAACCAGAGCGAGAGCGCGAACGGCGCGGTGTCGAAGAAGTGCCCCGGCGAGCGCTGCACCGCGAACATGGGCAGCCATGCGCACGCGTTCCAGAGCGAGGCCGTGGGAAAGAATGCGAGCAGCGCCGCGGCGAGCCAGGGTCCCACGCGCGCGGGCGCCGCATCGCTCGAGCCGCGTCGCGCCCGCCACCACTGCACGGCCGCGACGATCGCGCACAGCGCGGCTCCCGCGCGCAGCGCGACCGCGATCCGCGCCTCGGTGACCGTCCGCCCAGTGCAGCGCTCCGGCCACCTGCCAGAGCAGCGTGCGCGGCCCGAGCGCGAGCCAGTACTGGAGCAGGAACGCGAGGCCCGCGAGCGCCGCCCAACGCCGCAGTCGGGGCTCGCGCCGCAGGGCGAGCGATCCGACCGCGATCACCGCGATCAGCACCGCGCCGAGGTAGCGCTGTCCGCCATCGGGGATCGCCATGCCGTAGCGCGGCTGGTGCTCTGCGAGCCACGGACCGAGTACGTCGTCGCGGTTGACGAACAGGAACGGCGAGCGCTCCACGTAGATGCCGCGCTGTTGCTCGGTGATCTCCGCGGGCATCAGGCCGTGATTCTTCGCATCGATCGCGAGCCATGCGATCGGGGAGGCCGCGAACGCGGCGAAGACCGCGAGCGCGGCCAGCATGCGCAGCGACCAGCGCCGCACGAGCGCAGCGTCGCGCCAGGTCGCGCGCTCGTCCGGATCGGTGCTCCAGGGCCGGAACAGCGCGAGGCCGAGCACGACGAGCGGCGCGGTGGCCGCGTGCACCCAGCTGTTCGCGAACTGACAGGCGACCGCGAGGCCGAGCGCGATCGCAAAGCGCGCGCCCCCGCGGCGCAGGAGCTCGATCGCGGCGATCCAGAGGAAGGGCAGGAGCGCCGTGGCCACGGCCACGTCGAGGTGCTCGATCTGGTGGTTCGCGATCGCGCCATACGAGTAGGCGTACCCCGCAGCGATCCCGATCGCGGGTGCCGCGAGCTCGCGGGCGACCAGCCAGTAGAGCCCGAACGCGCCGATCACGCGCAGCAGCACGAACGCGAGCTTGGTCGCGAGCACGGAATCGAAGGCGACCGCGAGCGGGAAGACCCCGATCTCCTTCCAGTTCGGCGTGAAGTTCGTGGTGCCGCCGTAGCACTCGATGCACCAGGCGGGCACGCGGCCGTACTCGAGCAGCGCGTCGCGCACGTACTGGATCTGAGCCGCATAGCCCGGGAAGTCGCCGGGCGGCATGCGGTCGTCCGTGAACCACGCGCGGGTCTGGATCGCGGCCGCGAGCGCGAACGCGAGCAGCGCGACGAGGTGCCATGCGCGGTGGGAATTCACGCGCGGATTCTCACCGATCCCGCGCGCAGTCGCGAAGCGGTGTCAGGCGCGGTCGGCCGTCCGGCGCCGCCGCAGCCAGGCGAGCAGGGGCAGCGCGCAGCCGAGCGCGGCCCACGCACCGGGCTCGGGCAGGTACTCGACGACCAGGTCGTCGGTGCGCAGCCCCGCGCCCGTGAGGTCGTTGTTGACGACGAAGTCGAGCGTGTTCACGCCGTGTGCGAAGGCGCCGGGGAAGCTGCCTTCGTCGATCTGGAGCGCGTGCCACGCATTCGACCCGTTCGATGCGGAAGTGTGGCCCGTCGACGTGCCGTTGATCCGGATGTCGGTCGTGCCGTTCTGCGAGCTCCAGCGTCCCGTGAGGGTGACCGAGCTCAGCACCGCGTCGGCGGGGATCGTGAACGAGGTGCGGATCGTGTGGGCTCCGGGCAGCGAGCCCACCTCGAGCCACTGCGAGTCGGGCTCGGTGTGCGCGCAGTCGACCCAGCCCGGCGATGCGCAGCCGACCTGATCGCTGTTCGAGCCCGGCGGCCCGGCCGTGACCGCGTAGTGCGGATCGTCGCTGCCCGCCGCGAGCTTGGCAAAGGCCGCGTCGAGGCCGGTGTCGAAGAGATCGGTGACCGTCGCGGTCCCGACCGGCGGCGGCTGCACGTCGCCCGGATCGAGCTCGGCGAGGAACGCCGCGATCGCGCTGCGCTCGGCCGGCGTCGTGGATTCATTGGAGTGGGCCGCGATCGCCGCCTCGAGCGTCGCCGCGGAGCCGTCGTGGAGGTAGGGCGCGGTGGATCCGACACCGATCAGCGTCGGCGTGTCGAAGCCGTCGAGCGGTCCCTGGAGCCGGTGCCCGCTGCCCGCGTGGATCGTGCCGACGTCGTGACGCGCGTCGGGCGCGCTGTCGGTGAAGGTGGTGCCGGCGTGGCAGGTGCCGCAGCCGTGCTCTGCGAACGCGACGCGACCCTCCTGGGCCAGCGCCGAGAACGCGCCGCCCGCGCGCTGCGCGCTCGCGGGTGCGCTCGCGAGCGAGCCGAGGTAGGCCGCCAGCGCGTCGAGATCGGCGCTGAATCCGGCCTTCGGATCGCCCAGCGGCTGCGCGCGCGTGCCCGCAAAGAAGTCCGCGTTGTTCATGAGGCCGCTGCCGCCCGCGAGCGTGCGGATCTGGCCCTCGAAGTCCTGCACCTCGTCGAAGTTGCTGGTCCAGTGCAGGGGGCCCTGACCCAGGCCGGCCTTGCCGCGCAGATCGCTCGTGTTGCGCAGGCCTTCGCCGAAGCCCGAGAGATCCCAGACGCGGCCGTCCTGGCCGCCGTCGTTGTGGCACGACGCGCACGACATGTAGTTGTCGCGCGCGAGCCGGTCGTCGGCCGCGTCGTAGAAGAGCCGCTTGCCGAGCAGCACGTTGGCGGGCATCTGCTCGGAAGCCACGGTCGTGACGGTTCCGAGCAGCGGAGCCTGCGTCACGTGCAGCGCGACCATGTTCGTGACGTCGAAGCGCGTCAGGGTGCGATCCATGAAGTTGTGCACGTAGAGCGTGCGGCCGTTGCTCGAGAACGCGACGCCCTGCGGCGCGCGGCCGACGGCGAGCCGCGTCAGCTGGAAGCCCTGGGTCGTGTCGTAGACCGCCACCTCTTTGCTGGTCTCGAGCGCGACGAAGAGATACCGGCCGTCGCCCGTGACCGCGGCGCCGGTCGCTAAGCCCGCGTTGTCGTGGTCGATCCGCTGTCCGGTCTGTTCGGTGCCGCTCGGCAGATCCACCACCGAGGTCACCGCGCGCACGGTCTGGTCGAACGTCATGCCCGTGTTTCCGCGGTAGGCGCCGCCTCGCACGTTGTCCTGCTTCGACGGCACGTAGGCCTTCGAGCCGAAGAGCACTGGGGCGTTCAGGTAGTTCGCGATGCCCGGGCCCGAGACCTCGGCCGGCGGGCGACTCGAGTAGCCGAACGTGACCGTCTGCGAGAGCGTCATCGCGCCCGTCGCCACCGCGAACAGCTGGCCGCCGCCGCCGCTCACGTCGATCTGGTCGTCCTCACCCGGCAGCGGCGGGGTGACGAAGTTCGTGACGTAGAGCGTCTGGCCGTCGGCGCTCACGGCGAGATGGCGCGGCTTGCCGGAGAGCGCGGCACTGGCCGAGAGCGCTCCCGTCGAACGCGTGCGCTTGTCCACGCGCGCGAGCGCCTCGAGCGCGACGAAGAACGTGTCGCTGCCGGGTGCGAACGAGATGCCGTGCGGCTGCGAAGCCACGGGCAGCGTGACCGTGCGCACCACCGCGAGCGTCTGCGTGCTGATCACCGAGATCGTCGCCGATCCCTTGTTCGCGACGAACACCTCGTTCGCGAGCGGCGCCTTGGCGAGCGACCACGGGCGGTCGCCGACCTGGATCTCCGCGACGACCGCGCCCGCGGCGCTCGTGACGGTGACCGAGTGATTGTCCGGATTCACGTTCCAGATGCGGTCGGCGCCGCTGCTGCCCTCGACGATCAGCGTCGTCGAGTGGAACGGAGCGGAGACGGGCGTCACGCCGTGCTCGGGCAGCCACTTGGCGGGATCGCTCGGGAACGCGTCGGAGTTGTCGCCGTGGCCGTCGCCGTCGGTGTCGTCCCACTCGGTGGGATCGTTCGGGAAGGCATCCTCCGAGTCGGGCACGCCGTCGCCGTCGCTGTCCACGGGCGGCGGCGGCGGACCCACGTACACGAGGCGCATCCAGTCGAGCTTCGTGCCGGCTTCGCGGTGGATCACCTCGACCGTGTGAGGTCCCGCGCCGAGCGTCACGAGCACGGGGTCGGTGGCCGTGAGCGCGTCGGAGACGAAGTCGGTCTGCCATGCGCTGTTGACGGGTATCTCCCAGTCGATGCCGCTGCTGGGCAGGCCGTCGACGAGGACCCAGAACGAATTCTGCCCGCTGGTCGCCGCGAGGACGCGACCTTCGAGCTTGTACTGCCCGGGCTGCGCCACCGTGAACGTGAGCGCTCCCCGGCTGCGTGCTGGTCGGGCCGCTCGTCGACGCGGTGCCGCTCGGCAGCCAGATGTAGCGGCCGTTGCGCGCCGCTGCGTCGAGACCGACCGTGAGCGAGCCCGCGAGCACGGCGCTCTCGGCCTCGAGATCGAGGGGGTCGCCGGTGCCGCCGTCGTTGCGCAGCACCTGGAAGGTCTGGCCGATCGACGGCACGCCCGCGCTGTCGACCGCGAAGATCCAGTAGTAGCCCGGGATCAGCACGTTCGGGTTCGGCTCGAGCTGCACTGCGTAGGAGCCGTCGCCGTTGTCGGTGAAGGGGAGCGGCAGATAGCGCTGATCGGTGTTCATCGCGTGCGTGGTCGCCGAGAGCCGCACCATGCTGAACTTCGCGATCGTTCCCGTCGCGAACACGGTGATCTCGCCGCCTGCCTCGCCGATCGCGGGCGCCGCCGTGATCGCGGGCCGGCTCGCCAGGCTGCCGTCCGAGTTGAACAGGTACGGCGGCGAGAAGATCTGTCCGTCGAGATGGTTCGCGGCACAGCCGTCGCCGCACGCGCCGCCGCCCGCCGACAGCACGCGAGCGTCCTTGAGCAGGAGCGCGGTCGAGTGGTAGGTGCGGGCCACGGCCATGTTCGCGAGCGTGCGCCACTGGTTCGTGGTGGGGTTCCAGGCCTCGGCGGCGAAGACGGAGCCCGCGTCGTTGAACTGCACGCCGGTGTTGTTGCCGCCGATCACGAGCACCTCGCCGGTCGGCAGCGTCACCGAGTTGTGGAACGCGCGCGCAAACGCCATCGGCGCCGCCGACGAGATCACGGGGCTCGGGCCGTTGAGGTCGATCTGATAGACCGCGCTCGTGGTCGCGGGATTCTGGGTGCGGTCCGAGCCGCCCACGAGCAGCACCTTGCCCGCGCCGTAGGTGACCGCGTTGCCCCACATCCGCGTGCGCGTGCCCGCGGGCTGGCCGAGCGACTGCACGCTGCCCGAGTTGCGCGGATCGAACAGGTGCCAGGTCTGGGTCGGCCCGCCGTGAAAGACGCGCCCGTCCGGCGCCACGGCCATCTGACCCCACCACTCCAGCCCGCCGGCGGGGTTGGCGTCGTTCTGACCGTTCTCGGCGTTCTGCTCGTTGAGCAGGTCCTGCATCGTCGCGCCGGTGGTCGCGATCCAGTTGTTGGTCGCGGTGTTGTAGCGCTCGGAGGTGTTGCCGGCTCCGTTCGCGAAGGTCGCGAACAGCTCGTTGCTCGGCAGCGCGAGCACGGTGCTGTACCAGCGGTTCTGGTTCATGTTGTCGATCGCCTGCCACGCGAGCGTCGACGGGTTGAACGAGCTCGTGCGCGTGTCGAACGGATTGCCGCCGGCCGCGACGATCCGGCCGTCCTCGAGCGTGGAGACGCCCGCGCAGAACATGTCGTGGAAGTTGCTGTTGGTGGTCTGGAACGTGCTCGCGCTCGGGTCGAACACCGAGGAGTAGGTGAACTCCCGGTTGCTCGGGAATTCGTTCGTCTCGGTCGACGACCACGAGAGCACGCGCCCGTCGGGCAGGTTGGCCGCGCTGATCGCGATGTGCGGCCACGCGATCACGGGGCCCCAGGATCCGAGCGTTGACACGGGGGGCGGCGGGGGTGGGGGCGGCGGCTCTCCTCCCGCGACGGCCGTGTTCATGTCGTTCTGGATCTCGGACTGCGAGAGCGCGCGGTTGTAGATCCGCAGCTCGTCGATTCGTCCCGGGAAGAACTCGTCGCTGTAGGTGTTGCCCCCGATGCGGAGCGGGTTGTTATTGACCTCGAGGCTGCCAGTGCGGCTCTGGCTGCCCACCTGGGTTCCGTTCAGGTACAGGCGCAGCGACGCTCCGTCGTAGGTGCCGGCCATGTAGGTCCACTCGTTCAAGGGCAGCGCGTTCGGTCCTTGCGCGGTGGTGCAACAGTTCCCAGCGAACGTCCCGCCGACTCCCACCTTGTTGCTGCTCGTGTTGGCGTTCAGGTAATAGGCATCTACTTCCTTCTGCAGGATCACCTTCCAGTCCGACATCGCCGACGTCGGATACACCCAGGCCTCGATCGTCATGCCCGTCGTCAGATCGAGCGAGCTCGAATCCGGGATCAGCACGACGTCGTTCGTGCCGTCGAAACTCAGCGCCGGGCCGTAGCGGCCCGACGGCGTCCGGATCGCGCCGCTGATCGAGCCGTGGTTCCCCAACCCCGAGGCGTCGGCGACGGTGGGCCCGCTCGCTTCGTCGAACGCGTACGCAGCGACAAGGCCCGACTGGGCCGAAGCCGTGCCCGCGGCGAGCGAGAGCGCGAGCGACGCAGCCCAGGCTGCCAGGCGGGAGTGGGGGGGTAGGGCTCTCGGCACGGCGGCGTTCGGCTCCCGGGGTGGATCGCGAGGCGAATGCCCGCCATTCCAAGTGGCCGCGAGTGGCTGGAAGGTTACAGCCATGGTCGGGATTCCGATCCCGGCCCCCCGTCGGAGCCGGAAGCGCCGCAGAAACGGGTGAATTCAGCGGCGAGCTGCGCGTGGCTGTCACCGTCGGCGCAGCGCCGCCAGGACGGGCAGGGCGCGCGCGCCTAGGTTGGATCCAGCGCGCGCAAAAAGGAAGCGAGATTCGCGAGGTCGGGGTCCGAAAGTTCGAGCGCGCGCGGCAGTTCGTGCGGCACGGACGCCTTGTCCGGCGGATGCCGGTAGAACTCGAGTACCTGTTCGAGGGTAGAGAAGCGCCCGTCGTGCAGGTACGGAGCGGTCGACGAGAGATTGCGCAGTCCGGGCGTCCGAAACGCGCCGCGCTGCAGCGTCTGAATCTCGCTTCCGAATCCCCCGGTGGGTCCCAGGCAGTCCGAGCTGGGGGATCCATCCCGGAACCGGGTCTCGCAATTGAACTCGAAGTCGCGCAGGAGCTGCCGTCCCTGGGCGCGCCCGAGGTCCTCGTTGGGCGTCCCGAGATCGCCGGTTCCGATGTTGTGGAACAGGCGGTCCGTGAACAGCGGGCCGTGGTGACAGGAGAGACAGCCGCTGCGACCCGAGAGGAACACCTCGAGGCCGGCCACCTCGCGCGCGTCGAGATGGTCCAGCGCGTCGCGGTCGCGGCCCGCGAGCACCGCGTCCACATACGCGTCGAAGCGCGAGGGCCGCGAGCGCAGCGTGCGCTGGTAGGCCGCCAGCGCCTTGCCCAGATTCACGAAGGCGTGCGTGAGCGCGCTGCGATCGGCCTCGGGCAGCGCCGTCCAGGCCGCGCGCGCGGCGCTGTCGCCGTGCGGACCCGCGTCGGGGCGCAGCGTCTGCCAACGCACGCTCGGCAGCGGTCCGAACGCGCGCTCGTAGTGCTGCGCGAGCGACGGGTCGGCGGCGACGCGGTGCACGATCGCCGTGCGGCTTCCGCCCATCTCGTCGGGGGCCTCGAGCGGCCCCAGCGCCTGCGACCACAGGCTGTCGGCGCGCCCGTCCCAGAACAGCCAGCGCTGGTAGCCCACGTCGAGCAGCGAGGGCGCGTTCCGGCGCATCGTCGCGTGCCCGACCGAGCGCGCGCGTCCGTCGCTGAACGCGCGTTCCGGCAGATGGCAGGTCTGGCACGCGATCTCTCCGTTGCGGGAGAGCGACGGATCCGCGAACAGCGCTGCGCCGAGCGCGGCCGCGGCCGGATCGTCGCCCGCCGCATTGCCGCGGTCGGGAGGCGGCTCCGGCAGCGCCGAGATCCGCATCGTCGCGAGCAGTGCGCGCTCGCCGTCCGTCCACGAGCGGGGTACGCGCGCGTCAGCGTTCTGCGCACTGCCGCCGCACGCAGCGCACGCGAGCGCGAGCAGCAGCGCTCCTGCGCGGCTCGCGCGGATCACCGCGCGGGCTCCACGCTCGAGAGCGCGCGCAGGAAGCGCTCGAGATCCTCGAGCTCGCGCTCGCGCAGACCCAGCGCGCGCAGCTCGTGGGCGGGATCCGCCGGCGGCGAGTTGTAGTAGTCGAGCACCTCGCGCAGCGTCGCGAAGCGGCCATCGTGCAGATACGGCGCGGTCTTGGCGACGTCGCGCAACGTCGGAGTCTTGTACGCGCCCTCGAGCGGGATGTGGGCGTCGCGCGAGAGGAAGCGAAGCTCGCTGCAGGCGTTCTCGGGCGCGTCGCTGTAGGGCCCCGCGCAGTTGAACACGTCGAGCAGCACTCCCTGGATGCCGAGCGCGCGCCCGAAGTCGAGCGTCGTGCCGGAGAAGGTGCCCGTGCCGAGATTGTGAAAGCCGCCGTTGGTGAGCTGCGGGCCGTTGTGGCACTGCATGCACTGCGTGCGCACGGGGTCGATGAACAGGCGCAGGCCCGAGACCTCGCGCGCATCGAGCAGCTGCGCCGCGCGGTCGGCGTGCCCCGCGCGCAGCGCGTCGACATAGAGATCGAAGCGCGAGTCGCCGGGCAGGAGCGTGCGCTCGAACGCCTCGAGCGCCTTGCCGAGGTTCGAGTACGCGCGGTCGATCTGATCGCGCCGCGCCTGCGGCAATCGCTGCCACTCCGCGCGCGCCGCGTCGCCCGCGAGCGGACCCGCGGGCTTGCTCAGTGCGGCGCCGAGCAGATCGGGGGGCAGGGGGCCGAAGATCGCCTCGTAGTCGGCGCGGTAGCGCGCGTCACTCGCGATCCGGCGCACGACTTCGGTTCGGGTCCCGCCGATCTCGTCGCTGGCTTCGAATGGAACGAGCGCTTGCGCCCAGAGCGAGTCGCGCCGGCCATCCCAGGTGAACCAGCTGCCGAACGCGGCGCCGACCACGCTCGGCGCGTTGCGGCCCGCGGGCCCCACCGAGCGCGCGCGTCCGTCGGTGTAGTGTCGCTCGGGCTGGTGGCAGGTCGCGCACGCGGTCTTGCCGGCTGCGCCGAATCCGGGATCGAAGAAGAGCCGCCGGCCGAGCGCTGCCGCGCGCGGGTCGTCCGCGACGCGATTCGAGGGCGAAGGCGGCGGCGTGCGCTCGAGTCGCAGCGAGCCGAGCACGCGCACGTCGCGCTCGCTCCACGGCGGTGTCTCTCCCGCACGCGCCGCCGTGGCAAGCGCGAGTGCGGCGAAGAGTGCCGTGGTGCAGCGCGCGCGCATGCTTCAGAAGTCGATCGCCATGTCGAAGCGCAGGAGATCGCGCCGCATCGCCGTCTCCACGCGCACTTCGAGCACCCAGGTGCCGTGCATGTTCAACTTCAACCCCTCGATGCGATAGAGCCCGTCGCCCATCTCTTCGGTGACCTGCGGCTGGGTCGGGAGCCCGTGCCCGTGGCTCGGCATCCCGCCCGAGATCGAGACGAGAGCGCTTGTGACCGCGGCGCCGCCCGGCTCGCGCAGCTCGAGGATCCAGGTCTGGAACCGGCCCACCTCGACCGCACCGGATTCCGGCGCGAGCCGGCCCGTCAGGCCGCGGTCGGAGGTCGCCCGCCAGCCCGGTCGATCGGGGTCGGGCTCGGCGGGCTCGGGAGCGCGGACTTCACGGGCGCAGCCGGCGATGAAGAGGCAGGCCCACAGCGCGACGCCGATCGCGACACGTTTCACGCGCCGATTGTACAGCGCGTCAGGAGCTGCGTTTCACCACCGCGAAGAACGCGCCGCCATCGCGCCGCAGCGCGAGCAGAGCCTTGTCGTCGGCCTTGCTGAGCTTCGTCTCCGCATCGAGCCCGTCCGCGACACGCTTGCGGTCGACTTCCTCGATCACGTCGCCCAGGCGCAGCCCCGCGTTCGCGGCGGGACTGCCCGGGTAGACACCCGTGATCACGGCGCCGCCTTTCGCGACCTCGAGCTTTCCACGGAGTTCGTCTGGCACGTCCGTGATGTCGAAGCCGAACGCGGTCGATCCGTGCTCGTCGGACGGCTCCGCGCGCGCCACGGGCGGCGGTGCCTCCTCTTTGAGCTCGGCGACCTCGACCGTCTTCGTCAGCTCCTTGCGGTCGCGGAGCAGCGCGAGCTTCACCGTCGTACCGGGCTTCGCCGCGGCGACCGCGCGCGGCAGGTCGCGCGTCCGCACGATCTCGGTCTCACCGAAGCCCACGATCAGGTCGCCGCGCTCGAGGCCCGCTTTCGCTGCGGGACCGTTCGGAGCGACCTCCGACACGAGCGCGCCTTTCTGCGTCGAGAGATCCAGCGCCTCGGCGATGTCGGGGGTCGCGGATTGCACCGCGACGCCGAGCCAGCCGCGCACGACGCGTCCCTCCTTCTCGAGCTGCGGCAGGATCTCCTTGGCCATCTGGCTCGGCACCGCGAAGCCGATCGTGTTGGCCTGCGGGTTGATCGCGGTGTTGATGCCGACCACTTCGCCCTTGAGGTCGAGCAGCGGGCCGCCCGAGTTGCCCGGGTTGATCGCAGCGTCGGTCTGGATGAAGTCGTCGTAGGGACCCTGGCCGATGTCGCGGCCCGTCGCAGAGACGATGCCCGCGGTGACGGTGTGGTCGAGGCCGAACGGATTGCCGACCGCGATCACCCAGTCGCCCGGCAACAGCGCCGTCGAGTCGCCGAGCGGCAATGCCGTGTAGGCGCGCTTGGCCTTCGCACGGATCAGCGCGATCTCGGTCTTCGGATCGGTCCCGACGACGGTCGCCTCGGAGTGCGTGCCGTCCTGGAACACGACGTCGATCTTCTGCACGCCGGCGACGACGTGGTGATTGGTCACGATCAGGCCCGAGTCCGAGATCACGAAGCCCGTTCCGAGGCTCGGCACGGTGACGCGGCGCTGCGCGGGCGGGTCGAGCGGAGAGCGCGGTTCCGCGAGCCCGCCGCGCTGTCCGAACAAGCCGCCGAACAACTCGTCCAGCCCCCCGAGATCGGGCGCGTCGATCGTCTTCTCGGTGTGCACGTTGACGACGCCCGGCGCGACGGCGCGTGCGAGGATCGCGAAGCGCGAGTGCGCGCCGTCCCCTGCGATGGCGACGTCGGGCAGATCCCCGTGCGCGGCGATCGGCGCCGCCATCTCTGCGTGCGCGCTCGTCGGCCCGACCGCGCTCGTGAAGGCGATACCGAGTCCTGCAGTGCAACCCGCGGCGAGCGCGATTCCCGCAGCGAACCAGCGGATGCTTCCGGCAGCGATCATGGCGAGTCCTCCGCAGTCCGTTCACCTTTGAAGAAACTGCACCTGTGCCGAGCCCGGAGATGCGGGCTCAGCGCCGCTCATCGCACTCGGACATCTGCACGTGCAGCACAGCAAGCCACGTGCCACTCCTCTGGGTCGGCCGAGTGTGTGGTGGTGCTCCGTCGCCCGCGCGGTGCCTTCTCCGCCGTCGGGAGACGGGTTTCCGGTTTCGGATGCCCCATCTTCGATACCTGCATGGACGACTGTTGACATAACATCTAATACAGCTAGTTTCAAGTTATGACGAAGCGACTCGAACAGCTCGAGCTGACGTTCCGCAGCCATGGCGGCAAGCGAGACGGAGCCGGGCGCAAGCCGGCCTCGACGCGCCCGCCCGTACATCACGTCCGGCGGCCGAAGGTGCCCAAGGGAAGTCCGGCACACGTCACGCTACGCGTGCGGCGCGATGTGCCTTCGCTGCGCAGCCGCCGCTTCTTCCGCGACTTTCAGGAGCGACTGCGCGCCGGCTGCGAGCGCGGCGAGTTCCGCGTCTGCCACTTCTCGATTCAGCCCGATCATGTGCACCTGGTGGTGGAGGCTGCCGGCAAGGAGGCCCTGGGTCGCGGGATGAAGTCGGTCGGGATCCGTCTCGCGCGGGCCGTGAACCGGGTGTTCGGACGAAAGGGTCCGGTGCTGTTCGGGCGCTACCACCTGCGCGTGCTGCGCACGCCGCGTGAGGTGCGGAATGCGCTCGCGTACGTCCTGCTGAACGCGCGCAAGCATTGGCAGAAGCGGAACGGGAGCGCTCCGCCGGTCTTGGTCGACATCGCGTCGTCCGGCGCCTGGTTCGACGGCTGGAAGCGGCCGCCGCCCACCCCGGATCCCAAAGGCACGCCTCCGGTGGCGCCAGCTCGATTCTGGCTCTTGAGGGAAGGATGGCGCCGCCGTGGGTTGGTGGATCCCGCAGAGGTTCCGGGCAGCGCGTAGGGCAGGTGAAGCCCGGCCGAAAGGGCTCGCTTGGCTCGGGTCGCTCAGGATGACAATACGCGAGCAATGTCGAGTCGCGAGGAGTTCCACTCATCGCGTGGCTCGGCGGCTGCGCGTGCGAAGGTCCAGAGCCGAACGCTCTCTGCGTCGACGCCGAGGAGGTCCACGAAGCGATCGATCGTCTCGTTGGGCTTGGCGAGCAGTCGCTCCACGCAGTAGAACAGGTGCTGCGTAGCGTCGTACGCGGGGTCACCGACGAATGGCTTGGGGTCGATCATCAGCCATGGCTCGCGGCGCGCTCGCAAGATGTTTCCCGCGTGAAGATCGGTCACCAGGAGAACGCTTGCAGACGCCGACCGAGGAAGTTCCTCGAAGAGCGCTAGTCCGGCACGCACGAGACCGGGGTCGATCCAGTGCTCGGCGTCGGCCAGCGTCTCCGTCGCCCAGTGAGCCAGCATCGCCGTCAACGGACGGAACGGATGCAAGTCGGCCGGGGCGCGCCAGAGCCTCCGAAGCAAGCTTGCGACGATTACGTCTTGATCCGGCTCTGGACGCTCGCGCAGCAGCGTGCCGGGCTCACAGCGCTCGAGGAGCATCGCGCCGACTGACTCGTCGGCCTCGAGGAGACGAACGGTCCCGTCGCCGTTCCAGAGACACAGGCCGGCGATTTCGTGATCTCCCTCCATATGGGGCATTCGGATCTTGAGCACGGCGCGGACACCGACGCTACGAGTCGCGGGCGCGACCCACGCCGCGCCTCCCTCGTCGGTGTCGAACGGGGTATCGATCGTGAGTGACCAACGATCGCCGAGATCACGCACCACTCCGGGCAGCCGCTCGAGCCACGCGGAGCGTTCCGGAGTCTTGCGGCAGTTGCGGGCGAGAGAACTGGGGATGATCACGGCTATGCCACTGCGGCCGGTAGTGCGCAACTAGTCTAGTGCCGTGGACCCTCGCTCGGAACCGCCGCCGTCGGCCCGCTCTCGAGCGGCGGCGCGGGCGGAAGTCCCGTCACCTCGAGGATCTCGCGCTCGTCGAGCGTCTCGCGCTCGAGCAGCGCGGCGACCAGCGCGTCGAGCGGCTTGCGGTGCTCGGAGAGCAGCCGCACGGCATCCTCGTGGCTCTCGCCGATGATGCGCTGCACCTCGGAGTCGATCACGCGCGCGGTCTCCTCGGAAAACGGCGGGTCGGCGCCGCATTCCTGCGACACTGCCGAGGAACGGGTTCGCGCGCGGCGCGAGCTGTACGAGCCCGAGCGCGTCGCTCATTCCCCAGCGCGTGACCATGTTGCGCGCGATCTGGGTGGCCTGCTCGATGTCGTTCTCCGCGCCCGTGGTGCGCGTGCCGTAGACGATCTCCTCGGCGGCGCGTCCGCCGAGCATGCCCACGATACGCGCGCGCAGATAGCCCTCGGGATAGTTGTAGCGGTCGCTCTCGGGGCGCTGATAGGTCACGCCGAGCGCCTGGCCGCGCGGCACGATCGTCACGCGGTTCACGGGATCGGCGCCGGGCACGACCAGCCCCAGGATCGCGTGCCCGCCCTCGTGGTAGGCGATGCGCTCGCGGTCGGCGCGCGAGAGCAGGAGAGGGCGCTCGGGCCCCAGGATGATCTTCTCGAGCGCATCGATGAAGTCCTTCTGCCGCACTTCGTCCTGCTCGCGGCGCGCCGCGAGCAGCGCGGCTTCGTTCACGAGGTTGCGCAGGTCCGCACCCGAGAGTCCCGGCGTGGTCGACGCGAGCTCGGTCATGTCGACGTCTTTCGCGAGCGGGATCCCGCGCGTGTGGACCGCGAGGATCGCCTCGCGGCCGGCCTTGTCGGGAAGGTTCACGACGACGCGGCGATCGAAGCGGCCGGGCCGCAGCAACGCCCGGTCGAGCACCTCGGGCTGGTTCGTCGCCGCGAGCACGATGATGCCCTCGCGGCTCGAGAAGCCGTCCATCTCGGTGAGGATCTGGTTGAGCGTCTGCTCCTGCTCGCTCGAGCCCCCGATCGCCACGGCGCCGCGCGCGCGGCCGATCGAATCGATCTCGTCGATGAAGATGATCGCGGGTGCGTGCTCGCGCGCCTGCTTGAACAGATCGCGCACGCGCGCCGCACCCACGCCGACGATCATCTCCACGAACTCCGCGGCGCTCATCGAGAAGAACGGAACGCCCGCCTCGCCCGCGACGGCCCGCGCGAGCAGCGTCTTTCCGGTTCCGGGCGCACCCACGAGCAGCACGCCCTTGGGCGCCGTGCCGCCGAGCCGCGTGTACTTCTTCGGATCGCGCAGAAAGTCGACGATCTCGACCAGCTCGTTCTCGGCCTCGTCGATGCCCGCGACGTCTTCGAACGTGACGCGCCCGGTCGCCTCCGTGTCGTAACGGCGCGCGCGGCTGCGCCCGATGCCCATGAGGCCGCCGCCCTGCGCGGCCGCGCGCCGGAACATGAACACGTAGAAGCCGATCAACAGGATGGCGGGCCCGAAGCCGTAGAGCAGCGTCGACCACCAGCTGCTCGACTGGATCGGGACCGCGCTGATCTCGACGCCGTGCTTGATCAGGAAGTCCTCGAGGCCCGGGTCGACGAACGCAGGCAGCGTCGTGGTGAACTCGCTCGCGGTGCGCGGCGCGGATGGAGCCGCAAGGCCGAACCCCATCGGCTCGTCTCGCTGCGCGGCCATGTCTTCCGCGGCTGGCTCCTTCTTCTCGGGCGGCCACGTGACCGGCGCCGCAAAGCGGCCCTCGATGCTCTCGCCGCGGCTGTAGATCGACTCGACGTTGCGCTTCGCGACTTCCTGCTTGAACGCCGTGTAGGGCACGGTGATCGGCTCGGAAGCGGGAAAGAAGAGCCGCATCACGAGGAAGTTCGCGATCAGCGCGGCCAGGAATGCCATCCAGATCTGGCGCGGCGGCAGGACCGTCTGCCTGGGCGTCTTGGGCTCTCCGGGCTCTGCCTTGCGTCGTTCCATCGCCATCACCCGACTACTCTGCGATCGCGGTTCGGTTCCGGTTCAGCATATCGCCATCAGACGTGGCGCAACGCGGCCACGATCTCGAGCCGCGACGCCGAGCGCGCGGGCAGGAAGCCGCCCACGGCGCCGATCGCGAGCGCCATCGCCATGCCCTGCGCGGCGTTCGCGGGACCGATCGCGAGCTCGAACGAGAGGCTCACGAGCGAGAACGCGACGCCGTCCCACGCGAACGCGAGCAGCACACCGATCGCGCCGCCGAAGAGCGACACCATTGCGCTCTCGATCAGGAGTGCGGCGCCGACGCGCCAGCGCCCGAAGCCGAGCGCGCGCAGCGTTCCCATCTCCCGGATCCGCCGGCTCATCGTCGCGTACATCGTGTTCGCGCCCGCCACCACCGCGCCGAGCCCGAGCAGTGCGCCGATCAGATTGCCCAGGTAGACGAACGCGGTCGACACGCGCTGCATCTGCGCGTAGTAGTCGGGCTCGGTCTTCGCCGACGCGTTGACCGAGCGCGACTGCTCGATCTGATCGACGAGCGTCCGCGCGGCCTGCGCATCCGCCGCGCGCAGCACCACGGCGGAGGCCTCGCGGTCGCCGCTCTTGCCGCGCAGATCCTCGAGCGTCATCCAGATCTCGCTCTCGAAGAACTGGCCTTCGGCGGAGAGCACGCCGACCACGCGGTGCGGGCGGCCCTCGACGAGGATCTCGCTGCCGATCCCGATCGCGCCGAGGTTCTCCGTGACGAGCCGGCCCATCAAGAGCTCGCCGGGTGCGGACGGGAACCGCCCCGCGCTGATCCGCAGGCCCGGATGCACGAGCAGCGCCGCCGGCGTGACCCCGCGCAGCGTCATGTAGCGCTGGGACGCCGGATCGTCGGGAGGCAGGCCCGGGATCGGGATCCGCCGCATCGCGAGCAGCTCGACGCTCGCGAGCGGCTCGCCGCTCGCGTCGCGCAGGGCGCCGGGCACATAGCGCGCCGCGTTCACGGTCGGAGCATCGAGGCGCGAGCTCTCGGCGCTGCCCGAGCCCTTCGAGAGCACGATCACGTTCGCGGGGTTGCCCGTGCTCGCGGCGATCCCGCGAAGCGAATCGGCGGTGGCGCCCATCACGACGTAGACCATCACCGAGATCGCCACGCCGAACGCGGTGACGGCGGTGGCGCTGCGGTGCGCCCACGCGTTGCGCCAGGCATAGCGCAGCGGCAGCGAGATCCGGGACCAGCGCGGGCTCATTCGCTGTACCGGAGCGCGTCGCTGATCGGCATGCGCACCGCGCGGAGGGCGGGGGGAGCGCCCGCGAGCAGGCCGAGCGGAATCGAGAGCAGCGCCGCGCGCACCAGGACCGAGACGTCGCTCTTGTAGACGAAGCCCGCGCCGGGGATCTCGACGCGCCCGGTCGCAAACACCGCGTAGGCCGCGAGCGCGCCGATCGTGCCTCCCACCACCGCCACCGCGAGCGCCTCGGCGAGCACGAGGCTGATCACGCGCGCGTGGCCGTAGCCCATCGCGCGCAGCGTGCCGATCTCGCGCGTGCGCTCGCGCACGCCCACCGCGATGCTGTTCGCCACCACGAGCAGCGTCACCGCGAGCGCGAGGTAGCCGACGATGCGCAGGCCGTCGCGCGCATCGGAGAGGCTCGCGATGAAGGGCGCGATGTGCGCCTTCTCCGTGACGGTCTCGGTCGGCATCGTGTAGTTGGCGAAGCGGAGGTCGATCGCCTCGGCCACCGCGGATGCGATCCCGGCATCACGCGCGAGCACCTGGATGAACGAGACGCGGCCGCCGCTGCCCTGCACCTCCTCGAGATAGTCGAGCTGCACCAGCGCCACACGGTCGAGCCGGTCGCCGCGTGCGATGTCGCCGCGGATCGTGAAGGTGAGGTCGGGGCTGCGCGCGCGGCCGCCGATCGTCACGCGATCCCCGATCTTCCAGCCGTTGTCCTCGAGCATGCGCGCGCCCACGACCGCCGCGTCGCGCTCGGTCAGGAACGCGCGCAGCTCGCTGCCGGTCACGCCGGTGGGGATGCCGAGCTTCAGGTGCGAGTCGGGCAGGATGCCCATCGCCACCGCATAGCTTCCCTCCTCGCGTCCGGAGCCGAAGTGGAAGCGCACCGGCGAGGCGGCCACCACGCCCGGCATCTCCTCGATCGCCCGGGCGTAGCTCGCCGGCAGCTGCGCGCGCCAGTAGTCCGGGTCGGCCGCGCGCGTGAACAGGAGCGCGTCGCGCGATGCGCCGGAGACCAGGTGGCTCATCGAGTAGAGCAGGCTCTCGAGCGACGTGAACAGGAAGAATGCGATCACGAGCCCGAGGAAGGTGAGCGAGGTGCGGCGCGGGTTGCGGCGCAGCTGGCGCGCGACCAGCGGCGCCTGCCGGGCGATCTCCGTGAAGAGCTTCGGCGTCACGGCATGTCCGCGAGCCGGCCCTTCTCGAGGTGCACGACGCGGCGCGCTTTCGCGGCCGCGCGCGGGTCGTGCGTGACCATCACGAACGTGGTGCCGGCCTGGCGGTTCAACAGGGCCATCAGCGAGAGCACCTCTTCCGCGTTCTCGCTGTCGAGGTCGCCCGTGGGCTCGTCTGCGAGCACGAGCAGCGGGTCGTTCACGAGCGCGCGCGCGATTGCCACGCGCTGCTGCTCGCCGCCCGACAGCTCGCCGGGCCGGTGATCGAGCCGGTGTCCGAGCCCGACGATCCGCAGCGCGGCCTCGCAGCGCTCCCGCCGCTCGTCGCCACCGTAGTCGGAGATCAGGAGCGGGATCTCGACGTTCTCGAGCGCGGAGAGCACCGGGATCAGGTTGTAGAACTGGAAGATGAAGCCGACGCGCCGGTTCCTCCAGCGGTCGAGCTCGGACTCGCTGAAGTCGGAGAGCTCGCGGCCGTCGATGCGCAGGCTGCCGCGCGTCGGGCGGTCGAGCCCCGCGATCAGGTTGAGCAGCGTCGATTTGCCCGACCCGGACGGGCCCATCAGCGCCACGAACTCGCCGCGCGCGATGTCGAGCGAGAGGTCCGCGAGCACGGGCACTTCGCTCGCACCGCGCCAGTAGGACTTGTAGACGCCGCGGATCTCGACGAGCCCGCTCACGACGCCGCGCTGGCCGGCTGCACCGCATCGCCGTCGCGCAGGCGCTCGGGCGGGTGTTCGACGAGCGGCGTGCCCTCCTCGGGGCCTTCGTCGAGTGCGAAGAATCCGTCGCCGAGGTCGCGTCCCTTCACGGGCACCGCTCTGGCGCGGTTGTCGTCGACCGTGAACACGACGCGCCCATCGCCGCGCGCGACCACGGCGCTCGTCGGCACCGCGCGCAGCACCTCGATCGCACCGGTCGGCTCTGCGGCGAGGAAGCTCACCTTCGCCGACATGTCGGGCAAGAGCGCGCGGTCGGGCGCGCGGATCCGCACCTTCACGGGCACGACGCCCTTCAGGCGGTCCGCCATCGCCGCGATCTCGATCACGTCGGCGAGGTAGCGCTGGCGCGGCATCGCTTCCGGCGTCACGAGCGCGACTGCGCCCAGCGACACCTTGCGGATCTCGCTCTCACCGACCTCGAGCGCCACCTCGAGCGCGGAGAGGTCGGCGAGCGTCACGACCGCGGTGCCCGGATCGCCCTCGGCGTTGACGCCGATCGTGAGAAACTCGCCGACGTCGCGGATCTTCCGGATCACGGTGCCGTCGATCGGAGCGCGGATCTCGCGGTTGTCGAGCGCGACGCGCGCGAGATCGCGCTGTGCGCGCGACACCTCCTGACGAGTCCGCGCGCGGTCGAGCGCAGCCTGCGATCCGACGTTGCCCGTGCGCAGGTTCTCCACGCGCCGGAGCTCGCGCGTGGCGTCGGCATACTCCGCTTCGGCGAGCGCGACCTGCGCGCGGGCCTCGTCGCTCTCGAGCCGCGCGATCAGATCGCCCGTGGAGATGCGCTGGTTCTCGGCGACGGCCATCTCGACGATCTTGCCCTGCGCCTTGCTGCTCACGGTGATCTGGCGGTGGGCCTCGAGATAGCCCGATGCCGAGAGCGACACGGGCGGCGCGCCGACGTCGCGCCACGCCACGGTCGTGAGCGTGACCTCGGGCGGTGCGTTCCAGATGCGCCATGCGCCGGCCGCGCCGAGCGCGAGGGCGACGAGCGCCACCGAGATCCAGATCCGGATCCGCCGCCGGCGCGCTGCACTTCGCTCGGGTCCGGGCCCGCGCGCCTCGCCGCGCAGCACCGCGAGGTCGCGCGCGAGCGCGCTCTCGAGCGGCCGCGGAGCGTCTTCGGGGGAAGGGTCGGGTCGGCGTTGGCTCATGGGTTCGCGGCGCGGGCGCAAGCAGAGCCTAGCCCCAGAGGGGCGACGGGGCCCAAAAGCGACCGGTGCCTCCATTCCGATGAACTGGATTCAAATCCAGCTCGCCGAAAGCGGGCCATGTGTTGCTCTCCGAAGTCCTGTCGTGCGCGCAGCTGATTGTGTGCCCGGCAGCGCAGCGTGATCTCCCCAACGGAGTGGCTTCTCGCGCGAGACCAGGCTTCGACATGGTCAAGTTCGATGAAGTCCTGCGAATCGCATCGCCGGTGAACGGCCGGGGAGATCGGTAACAGATTAGCCGGGGACATGGGTGACAGTCTGTTTCTGGCTCTTCTTCCCAACGCATCTTCGATCTTTCCGTGCCGTTCGTCCATCTGTCCGAGTCGAAGCGGACCGAAGTAGAGGTCCCAGACGCCGTCTCCGACTTCTTCGAGTCCCACGGACTCGCCACCGAGAACGTGACTCACGTTGGCCCAGCGGCTCGACCAGCGGATGCCGCCGTTTCGACTCACGAGTCGTCGCTCGAAATGCGGGGGGTACTCGATCTCGGGTAGCCGAGCGGGGAACTCGCGCGCAGAACGTTGATAGCGAGAGGCCGGCGTGTCCTGGTCGAGGGCCTCGTGAGGACGCTCTTCGTTGTACTCGGTCCGGAATCCGTTGAAGCGCCGCTGCTGAGCTCGGCCGCTCGCCGCGGGCGGCCGCGCGGTGTGTCGCTTCAGCGTTCGGTGCATGCGTTCGTGGCGTCCGTTCTGCTCGGGGTGTCCGGGTTCGATGAGCTCGGGGTAGATGCCGAGTCGGAACCACCAGACCGAGAGCCGACTCAGGCGCCCCAGCGCGATCGTCGCGAACGGGACGCCGTTGTCGGTTCGAATCACCTGAGGGAGGCCGAACTCGCGGAACAGCCGCCCGAACACGGGCCGGGCGACTTTGTGCGCCGTGGAATCGAGGCCTTGGCACGCCAGCAGATATCGGCTGTAGCCGTCGGTGACAGTGAGCGGATAGCAGTAGGTGCCATCGCCCGTCTTGAACTCGCCCTTGTAGTCTGCACACCAGATCTCATTGGGCGTACTCATCGGCGTCGTCGGTCTTCCGCCGTGACCCGGGTAGCGACGACGCGTGCGGCTCTCGACCAGACCGTTTCGCTTCAACAGATCGCAGACGGTCGATCGAGCGGGCCAGCTCGATCGGGGATTTCGACGCTGAAGAACTTGGATCAGCTTCTTCGCGCCCCAGAACGGATGCCGGCGTCGCAACTCGAGAATCGCCGAAGTCCTGTCGGCATCCGTGGCGAACGGGCTCGAGTGCGGCCGCCGCGAGTGATCTTCGAGTCCCGGCAAGCCCTCGGCTTCGAATCGTCGGATCCACTTGTAGCCGGTCTTGCGGCTCACGCCGTACCGGCGGCACAGCTCGCTGATCGAGGATCCGCCTCGGATGTACTCGTTGATGAATAGCCTCTTCTGATCCATGGGTGACGTCTCGCTCCACGGCATCGGGCCCCCCTTCGGGCTCCGAGCGTGCGAAATCTGTTACCCATGTCCCTGGACTGTTCTGTTACCTATGTCCCCGGGCCGTACCCGGCCGCTCTCTGACACGTAGGTGCAGCGCCCCCCGTCGCGCTGCCAGATCTCCCGCCGCACCGCGGCGGGAATGTGTCGTGACGGATGCACGTTCCGCTTCGCGGAGCGAGGAGATGAGGTCTCGGAGAACTTCTGCTTGCGCACTGCTTGAATCCGTTTGTATGCCACGCCCTCTGCGAAATGAAGCACCCGTTGGCAATAGGTGAACATCGAGGAGCAACCCTCCTCGAGGTAGCGCTGCCGTGCGTCGACCTCTGCGAGATGGGCAATGAGCTCGGCTTCGACGGCACTGCCGCGGCGGACGAGCCCCGAACCCGGTCGAGCAGCTGGGCATTGGGGAGCCCAGTGAGTGCGTTCGACATGACTTGACCTCACAGGACCACGGGGTGAGGTCGACACGTAGACTAACACCGGAATAACACATCGTCAACTGGATTCAAATCCAGTTGCGTTGGAGTCCGCCGCTCAGCTTGCCGGCTTCACGAACTCGAGCACGAAGCGGTCGCTGGTACCTCGCCGTTCGGCGGCCACGGACGGGGAATCGTTCCAATCGCGCGTATCGCCGGGGTTGCGCAGGAAGTCGGCCTCGCGGGCGAGCGCGAAGCCCGCCTGCGCGATCTCGTCCTTCACCGTCTGCTCGTCGATGCGGTGCAGGGTCTGCACGTCGGCGAGGCCGGTACCCGCCCTGGCGCTGTGATCGATCACGGCGAAGACGCCACCGGGCTTCAGCGCCGCGAAGATCGCCTTGTTCATCCTGGCGCGATCGGTCTTCAGCCAGACGGTGTCGTGGTAGAGGAGGACCAGGAACACGGCGTCGAGACCGCGCGCCTCGGGCGGCAGCGGGTCGTCGAACTCGCGATCGACGCGGACGACCCGCTTCATCACGGGCTTTGCCAGGCGCTCGGCCCACGGCTTCGCGGCGAACCGCTCGAGGATGAACTTCGGGTTCTGCGCGTAGACGACGCCGGTCGGGCCGACCGCGCGGGCCAGCAGCTCGGCCGTATAGCCGCCGCCTGCGCCGACCTCCGCCACCTTCATACCGGGAGCCACACGGAAGAACGCCAGCATCTCGGCGGGGTGACGGCCGGCATCGAGAGCCCGGTCGGCTTCGCTTCGATCGGGCGCCGCGACGATTGCGCGCACCGCATCGGGCACCTCGATGGTCGACGAACAGGCACCGATCCCGATCGCTGCGACCACCATCAGCGCCGCGCACGCGAATCGACGATTCATGGATCCTCCGGATGTGATGTGAGGCGCGGATCCGTCAGCGCATCAGCTCGCCCGTGTTGACGAGCAGGTGCTGGCCCGTGATCGCCTTCGCGCGGTCGGAGCAGAAGAAGATCGCGGCCTCGGCGACCTCGCCGTCCTCGGTCATGCGCCGCAGCGCGAACTTGCCCGTGATCTCGTTCACGACGTCGTCGAGCGAGCGCTTCTCGTTCTTCGCGCGCGCCGACAGGAACGCCTCGACCGGCGGCCCCCACATCCAGCTCGGCACCACCATGTTCACGCGCACGTTGTCTGCGCCGAGCTCCTGGGCGAGGTAGTACATCGCGGTGAGCAGCGCGCCCTTCGAGGCGGCATAGCCGGCCTGCGGCATGGAGGGCAGGAACTGCGACTGCGATCCGATCAGCACGATCGACCCGCCGCCCGCGCGCTTCATCGCCGGGTGCGCTGCGCGCAAGAGCGTCATCGTGCCGAGCACGTTGGTCTCGAAGCATTTGCGCCAGTTCTCGAGGTCGGCGTCGTGCAGCCCGCCGAACGCGAGCTCGTAGGCGGCCACCTGGACCAGCGCATCGACCTTGCCGAACCGCTTCTCGCCGAGCGCGACCAGCGCCTGGCAATCGCCTGCGTCGGAGATGTCGGTGCGGTGCCACGCGACGCGCTTGCCGGTCGGATCGACCTCCTTCGCGGTCTGCTCGAGCACTCCTTCGGTGCGCGCTGCGAGCAGCACGTTCGCGCCGTCGCGCAGCGCGGCCTCCACCACGTGTCGGCCCAGGCCTGCGCCCACGCCGGCGACGAGTACGGTCTTGCCTTCGAGAATCATCGCAACTCCTCCATGGCGGGATCCGCCTTCGGCTCCTCCCGCCCTACGATCGCATGTTCCCATGACCCGGGATCAACGGTAGATCGAGCGGCGAGAGCAGGCCGGGCTTCGCCGCGCACACGGCCGGAATCGCGTTCACGGCGCGCATGCCCGTCGCGAGACAGCCCCCCGCGTTCGCGTCGCCGCCCGCGCCCCGGAACGCGGTCTCCTGCACGATGTTCGGGCTGCCCTCGATCACGATGCGATAGGCGTCGTTGTCTTCGATCTTCGGGCGCGGCCAGTGCGGCGCAGCGGCCGTGGTGATCCGGTTGGTGTGCTCCACGATGATGCGCGGCTCGCCGCCGACCCAGCCGCGGATCTCGAAGCGCACCGCGCCGCAGGTTCCGGCCTCGATCACGCCGTGTGGGAAGACGATGCGTTCCGGGGTCTCCCACTTCTCGTAGATCGTGTCGATCTTGTCGAGCGTGACGCCGATCGCGTCCGCGACCATCGGGATCGTGTGACCCCAGGCGAAGATCAACACCTGCGGATTCTCGAGGATCGCTTTCTGCTCGAGCGGCTCGCCGAAGCCCATCGTCGAGTAGTCGCCCGTGTAGGTCGAGTAGTCGAGGATCTCCTGGATCCGCACGCGATCGACGCGCCCGCACACGCCCATCAGCGTCATCGGGAACAGGTCGTTGGCGAAGCCCGGATCGATCCCCGTGGTGAAGCAGCTCGTGCCGCCTTCGAGGCAGGCCTTCTCGAGCGGCTCGAGCATGCTCGGCGGACACGACTTCGGATAGACGAAGGGCGTCATCGCGGTCGACACCACGTTCTTGCCCGCGCGCAGCGCGCGCGACATGTGATCGATGTTCTGGGCCGCGAGCGCGGCGGTCGGACCGAAGTGCGCGAGCGCCTCGGCGGGCACGGCGAGCGCGGTGTCGATGTCGGTGGTCGCGGTCACGCCGATCGGGCCGATCCCCGCGATCTCGCCCGCGTCGCGGCCCTGCTTCGCGGGGTCGTTGACGATGCAGCCCACGATCTCGTAGTCGGGGTGCGCGACAAGCTCGCGGATCACCATCTTTCCGACGAAGCCGGTTCCCTGGACGATCACTCTGTAGGTCACGGGGGGTCCCTCTGCGCAGATTCTTTGTGCAGGTGGCCGCGATGATACGACAGGTGGTCTAGGATCCAGAGTGATGCCCGGGTTGCCGTTTCCGTCGCTACGCGCCGTCGCGTTCGCCGCGATCGGGCTCGCGCTCGCGTGTCGCAGCGAGCCGGTCGCACCGGACGCGGCGACGAAGGCTGCGAAGCAGAATACGGCGGCCGCCTTCGTCCGGATCCCCGCCGTCGCGAACGTGGCGCTCTCGCCCGATGGCACGCGCCTCGCGGGGATCTCCTCGAACGAAGGCATCCGGGTCGTGTTCGAGACAGCGCGCACGGTCGAGAAGGCCAACTATCTCACCAAGATCGAGCCCGGCACGCTCGTGACCGCGTTCGGCTGGTCGGGCGATCGCGTGCTCGTGGTCGCCTTCGAGCAGGCCGATTCGCGCGGAGACCGCGAGCGCGCGAGCCGGCGCTCGCCCGACGGACTGGTCGTGTACGACGTGGAGCGATCGCGGCCGCGCTCCGGGCGCGAGCGCGAGACGCGCATGATCGGGCTGCGGATCGAGGATTGGCGCGCGGGACCGGTCGGCTCGAGCTGGCCGCTGCTCGTCCACCCGCTCTTGCCGGGCGCTCTGATCCACCTGTCGCCTTCCGATCCGGACCACGTGCTGATCAACTGGTGGGATTCGGGCGAAGTCGGTGCGAGCGCAGTGCGCGCGCGCGTGCGCGACGGATTCCCGGACGTGGTCGTTCCCGCGACACCGGGCGTGAACCTCTGGTACGCCGATCACGAGGGCCGCGTGCGCGCGGGCAGCGGCCGCAGCGAGGACGGCATCACGGGCATCGTGGTCGGGCGCCGCACGGCCGACGCGCCATTCGTGGAGCTCAGCGACGAGAGCAGCGCTGGGCCTGCGGACTTCGAGTTCGCGGGCTTCGGCCGCGATCCGAACGTCCTCTATCTCTACTCCGTCGGTGCGACCGGCCGCAGGGAGCTGCTCGCGTACGACCTCGCCAGGAACCGCCGCACCGAGGTCCTCTACGCGGACAAGTCCTACGACGTGGGCGCGCTCGTGAGCTCGCCGCGCGACGGTGCGCTGTGGGCGGTCGAGGTCGACGCAGAGAAGCCCGGGCTCCACTTCTTCGACCGCGCCGCGGAGCGCGAGCAGGCTTCGATCGACGCCGCGCTGCCGGGCGCAACGAACCGGCTCGTGAGCTTCGACCGCGATGCGAAGACTGCGCTCGTCCGCTCGAGCAGCGACATCAATCCACCGGACTACTACCGCTACGACCGCGATCGCAAGCGTATGGACTTCCTGTTCTCGGCGAATCCCAAGCTCGACCGCAGCCAGCTCGTGCCGATGAAGCCGGTCCGTTACGCCGCGCGCGACGGACTCTCGATCCCCGCGTATCTCACGCTCCCGCGCGCGGGTGCCAGGAACGTGCCCGCGATCGTGATCGTCCACGACGGACCCGGTGAGCGCGTCGACTGGGGCTGGGATCCCGTGGTGCAGTATCTGGCGAGCCGCGGCTTCGCGGTGCTCCAGCCCAACTACCGCGGCTCGACCGGCTACGGGCGCGAGCACGAGCGGATGGGATATGGACAGTGGGGTCTCGCGATGCAGAACGACCTCGACGACGGCGTGAGCTGGCTCGTCGACGAGGGCATCGCGAATCCGACGCGCGTGGGCATCTACGGGGTGGGCTACGGCGGCTATGCCGCGCTGCTCGCGGCGGCGAAGTCACCCAATCTGTACCGCGCCGCAGCCAGCTACGGCGGCGTGACCGATCTCGTCGATCTCCTCGAGGAGCCCGGGCACTATCGCAGCACCGATCTGAACCAGCCCGTCGAGGGCAAGCTGCCGGGCGATCGCGAGGAGCTCGCGCAGCTCTCGCCGGCGCGGCTCGCCAAGCGGATCCGGATCCCGGTGTTCGTCGGGCACGGCATCTCCGATCCGGTCGTCGACGTCGCGCAGGCGCACGCGATCGTGGACGCGATCGAGGGCGCGGGCGGTTCCGTCGAGAGCCACCTCTACCGCCACGAGCTGCACGAGCTCACGGACGAAGTGAACCGGATCGAGTTCCACGAGAAGCTCGCGGCGTTCTTCGCGCGCCACCTCTCCGCGATCGAATCGCTCTGAGCGCGCGCTACGGCGGGATCCGCTCGCTGCGCTCGCTTCTCCCGCCCTACGAGCGCCGTTTGCGCGGGGACGGGGCCGTGATATAGTGAAGCGTCGTCACTAAATGACGTGGAGCAGCGGATGCGCGCGGCCAGGGCGATCGCGACGAAGCGGGGGCGCGGTCGGCCCGCGCGCCTGTCGCGCGAGTCGATCGTCGATGCGGGGCTCGCGCTGCTCGAAGCGTCGCCCGACGAGCCGCTCAGGCTCCAGCGCGTCGCGCGAGAAGTGGATGCGGTTCCGGCCGCGCTGTACCGACACGTCGGCAGCCTCGACGAGCTGCTCGACGGCGTTCTCGCGCGCGCGCTCGAGGGCGTGCACTTCGAGATCCGGCGGCGCGCATCGTGGCGCTCGCAGGTGCGCGACTGGATGCGTTGCATGCGCGCGCACCTGCTGCGCTACCCGGGCGTCGTGCGCCTGCTCGGGCGCCGCGACCGGACGTCGCCGGCGTGGCTCGACGCCTCGAGTGCGCTGATCGACGTCCTGCAGGGGGCCGGACTGCGCGGCGCAGCCCTCGCGCGCGCCTACTTGTGGGTGGCGGAGGCGACGATGGGCGTCGTGGTCAACGAGGCGAGCATCCCGTTCGTCGAGCAGATCGAGGCGGCGCGCAACGCGCTCCCCGAGATGACCCCGGAAGCGCGGCAGCGCCACGAAACGGTGTTGCCCCATCTCACGGCGATGGACGGCGAGGATTTCTTCGAGCTCGTCGCCGACCGGACGATCGCCGCGGTCGCCGAGTGGGTCACAGACGCGAGGAAGCCATGATCATCGACATCGATTCCCACTTCGAACCGGGCTCGGACTGGCTCGAGCCCTATCCGGACCTCGCCCGGCGGCTGCCGAAGGTGGATCCCGGGCTGCTCGCCGTGCACACGATCGTGGGCGACCTCTTGCGCGACGTACCCGAGCGCGAGCGGCCGCCGGTCGCGGACCTCCTGCCGCCGGGACTGCTCA
The DNA here is from genome assembly GCA_963832165.1 of uncultured delta proteobacterium. Taxonomy (GTDB): domain Bacteria; phylum Myxococcota_A; class UBA9160; order UBA9160; family SMWR01; genus JAHEJV01. The sequence goes on from CAWHTE010000003.1 coordinate 59,674, forward strand.
CGCTGTTCGGCGACGAGAAGGCCGGCGAGGCCGCGCGCCGCGCCGAGTTCGCGGGCAAGCAGCAGTTCCAGAAAGCGAACGCGAGCGCGCGCGTTGCGTGGCTGGACGGGCAGGGCATCGCGCTCCAGAACGTGATCTGTCTGTCCGGCATCGCACAGACGCTGTTCGTCGAGGACCGCGCGCTGCGCCAGGAGACGCTCGCAGCCAGCAACAGCTGGCTCGCGGACACCTGCGACGAGGCGGGCGGGCGCCTGCTGCCCGTGACCGTGCTCGAGTTCGAGGACGTCGACTGGATCGTGCGCGAGCTCACGCGCATGCGCGGACGCGGCAGCCGGATCTTCCTCGTGCCGGGTTATCCCGTGAACGGCATTCCGCCGAGCCATCCGAGCTGGGACCGCGTGTGGTCGGCGGCCACGGATCTCGGCATGGCGCCGATGCTCCACACGGGATTCGAGCACACGCGGATCGATCCGGGCTGGGCCAACGTCGGCGCCGACGTCACGTTCCTGCGCCAGTTCGGCGGCAGCTTCCGCCACGTCGCCCCGATGACCCTGATCAACTCGATGATCTACAGCGGCGTGTTCGAGCGGCACCCGCGCCTCACGCTGCTGGTCGCAGAGGTCGGCGTGGGCTGGCTCCCGTTCCTGTACCGCGAGATCGACGACCGCATCTCGCCGACCGCGGAGCTCTTCCTGGGCAGCTGGAAGTACCCGATGAAGCCCTCCGAGTACCTCGCGCGCAACGTGCGCGGAACGCCGCTCGCGGGCGGCAACGACACGCCGATCGCGAAGATCATCGAAGAGCTGCCCGACGACATGATCGTGTTCTCGTCCGACTTCCCGCACTTCGAGGGCTTCACCGACCCGATCGGCCACTACGAGAAGGCGCTCGGCGATCTGAAGCCCGAGCGGCGCGAGCGGTTCTTCGGCGACGCGATCGCCGAGGTGTACGCGCGCATGGGAGATCCGATTCGATGAACGCCGAGAAGCTGCGCTCGCTCTTCGACATGACGGATCGCGTGGTGATCGTGACGGGCGCCACGCGCGGAATCGGCCGCGCGCTCGCCGAGGGCTACGTGGCGGCGGGCGCCAAGGTGGTCGTGACGAGCCGCAAGGCCGCCGCGTGCGACGAGACCGCGAAACATCTGCGCGCGCAGGGAGGCGAGGTGCTCGCGGTGCCGTGTCACGTGGGCGATCTCGACGCGCTGCGCGAGCTCGTGGAGCGCACCGCCTCCGAATTCGGCGCGATCGACGTGATCGTGAACAACGCGGCCAACGCGCTCGCGCAGCCGCACGGGGAGTACACGCCGGAGGCGTGGGCGAAGTCGCTCGACGTCAACCTGCGCGGGCCCGTGTTCCTGGTCCAGGAGGCGCTGCCGTATCTGAAGCAGAGCCGGCACGCCGCGGTGCTCAACGTGCTCTCGGGCTCCGCGTTCCTGTTCTCCTCGTTCGTCTCGCTCTACGGGATCGGCAAGGCCGGCCTCATGGCCGCGACGCGCTCGATGGCCGCCGAGTACGCGCCGCACGGCATTCGCGTGAACGCGCTCTCGCCCGGCACCACCGACACCGACATGGTGCGCAAGAACACACCCGAGATGCAGGAGGTGATGGTCCGGATGCAGCTCCTGCCGCGCATGGCCGACCCCGACGAGCTGGTCGGGCCCGCGCTGCTGCTGACCTCGGACGCGGGCAGCTTCATCACGGGTCACGTCGTGTTCGCCGACGGAGGGATGGTGCCGCGATGAGCGAGAGCTACGCGTTCAGCAAGCTGATCGTCCACGATCTCGAGAAGATGTCCACGTTCTATCGCGATGTATACGGGCTGCATGCCGTGAATCGCGTGCGCGGCCACAGCATCGGCGGCGAGGAGATCGACGAGATCATGGTGTCCGCCGACCCGCAGGCGCAGTATGGGTCTCTGGTGCTGCTCAAGTATCTCGGGCGCGGGCCGTCGCCGAGCGGCGAGCTGATCCTCGGATTCACCACCGACGACCTGCCCGGGCTGCTCGAGCGCGTGTGCGCGGCGGGCGGAAGCGTTCACGCGCCGATCAAGGAGATTCCCGAGATGAAGCTGCGCGTGGCGTTCGCCACCGATCCGGAGGGTCATCTCGCCGAGCTCGTGCAGATGCTCGCGTGAGCGGCGATCGTTCCCCCAACTCGAACTGCGCGGAGGTCCCAGGCGATGTCGGCAGAATGTGAAGGCAAGGTCGCGCTCGTGACGGGCGCGAGCCGCGGTATCGGCGCCGCGATCGCGCGGCGGCTCGCCGCCGAGGGCGCATCGGTCGCAGCAGTGGCGCGCAGCCTCGACTCCTCATCGGACGGCGTCCCCGGAACGCTGCGCGAGACGGTCGCCGCGATCGAAGCCGACGGCGGTCGCGCCGTCGCGATCCAGGGCGACATCCTCGACAGCGCCGCGCGCGAGCGCTTCATGGCCGAAGCGCGTGCGGCGCTCGGCCCGATCGACATCCTCGTCAACAACGCGACGTTCGGGCCCTACCGGCGGCTCGAGAAATTCGACCAGCGCACCATCGCGCGCACGCTCGAGTCGAGCGTGGGTGCGCCGCTGCACCTCGTGCAGCTCGCGCTGCCCGACATGCGCGCGAAGCGGCGCGGCTGGATCCTCAACATCTCGTCGGCGACCGCGAAGCATCCGCAGGGCCCGCCCTACATCGAGTGGGAGCGCGTCGGCGGCTCGCACATCTACGCGAGCGGCAAGGCGGCGCTCGATCGGCTCACGACGGGTCTCGCCGCGGAGCTGCACGCGGAGGGCATCGCCGTGAACACGCTCGCGCCCGTCGCGGCCGTGATCACCGAGGGCGTGCGCGCGAGCGGTGCAGAGCCGTTCATCGAGCCCTCGATGATCGAGCCCGTCGAAGCGATGGCCGAGGCCGCGCTCGCGCTCGTCACGGGGGATCCCGAGAAGCTCACGGGGCGCGTCGCCTACAGCCTGCGTCTGCTCGAAGAGCTCGGGCGCGAGGTCCGCACGCTCGACGGACGCGCTGCGCACGTCTGATGCTCTTCCACTTCGACTTCGCCAACTACTTCAGGATGGTCCGCCTCGCGTGGCACGAGAAGAATCCGCGCGCGCGCCGCACCTATCTCGCGAAGCTCGTGTTGTGGGTGCCGCCGGTCGCGCTGTTCCACGCGGTGTGCTTCTTCCTCGACGGGATCCTGTTCCCGGGCCTGCACCGCACCGCGATCCGCACGCCGGTTTTCGTGGTCGGCCACGCGCGCAGCGGTACGACGCTCGTGCACCGGCTCATGAGCGAGGACGGCGAGCGCTTCAGCTCGTTCCGGCTCTACGAGATGTTCTTCCCGTCGCTCTTGCAGAAGAAGGTGATCCGCGCGATCGGCGCGTTCGATCGCCGGTTCCTCGGCGGCTTCTTCGAGCGGATCGCGCTCGCCTACGACGAGAAGACCTACGGCGCTTCGCGCGCGATCCATCCGACGGGGCTGTTCGAGACGGAGGAAGACGACCAGGTCCTCTACTACTCGATGGCCGCGGGCTTCTGGATCACGAAGATGCCCTACATGGGCGATCTCGACTTCTACTACGTCGACCGCTGGCCCGAGCGCCGCCGCCGGCGCCTGATGCGCTTCTACGCCGACTGCATCCGGCGCCAGCTCTATCTGAACGGGCGCGACCGGATCCATCTGTCCAAGAACCCGGTGTTTCCGGGCCGGCTCGAGACGCTGCTCGAGGCGTTCCCCGACGCGCGCATCGTGGTGCCGATGCGCAACCCGTACGAGACGATCCCGTCGCTGCTCGAGCTGATCCGCTCGGGCTGGAAGAGCCTCGGCTGGGACGAGGCGCGCCAGCAGCGCTGCTTGAAGATCCTCGCCGATCAGTCGTTCGACACCTATCTCTATCCGCTCGCCGTGCTCGCGCGGCATCCCGAGGTCGAGCACGCGGTCGTCGACTATCGCGACCTCGTCGCCGACCCCGCAGCGACGATCGAGCAGGTCTACTGCGCGCTCGGCCTGGAGATCTCGCCCGAGTACCGCGAAGTGCTGCTGGCCGAGGGCAAGCGCGCGCGCAAACACAAGTCGGGACACAGCTACAGTCTCGAGAAGTTCGGGCTCGACGCGGACGCGATCCGCAGCGGGCTCGCGGAGCTGTTCGATCGCTACGGATGGGACTAGAGGAGAGCGAGATGGGAGATGCACAGAAGGATCTGCGCGCGGCGTGGGACGATCTGATCGCCGAGCTCGAGCGCGCGCGCGACGCGATCGACCAGCCCGAGCTCATGCCCGCGCCGCCGAGCGACCGCAATCTCGCCGAGGGCTACCGCTACCTCGCGGGCTTCATGCACAGCGCGATCGAGCGCGCGTTCCACCACGACCCGCGCTTCCCCGCGTTCCGCAACGCGCTCTCGATCCTCACGAAGGCGACGATCGACAACGCCGACGCGATCTACTTCTTCGCACCGATCGACGGACGCGAGTCGTACGTGGTGCGCGGAAGCGTCGGCGACCATCGGCACTGGCGCGGCCAGCCCGCCGCGGCCGCGGGCCGCAAGGCGCCGCAGTACCTGATCTTCGAGCTGCACGACGGCCCGCTCGCCGGCGACACGGGCAGCCTCACCGAGCTGCGACCCGGCGTGAAGGTGCAGACGGGCCGGCTCGATTCCTCCGAGATCGAGGTGGCCGACGACGGCAGCTTCGAGATCCTGCTCGCGCCCGAACGGCCCGACGGATACACGGGGAACTTCATCGTCTCACACAAGCGCGTGTCGCGTCCGCACCCCGATCAGCTCGATGGATCGCTCGACCGCTATGCGTGCTGGGTCAGCGGCCGCCAGCTCTTCTACGACTGGGAGCGCGAGGACCCGAGCCCGCTCTCGATCCGCCGCGTCGGCGCAGAGCACGAGCACCCCCCGGCGTTCACCCCCGAGCGCGCCGCGGCGCAGCTGCGCGAGATGGGCGCACTCGTGCGCGGTCAGGTGCACTTCTGGAATGAATTCTACACGGTGCTTCTCGAGACCTACGGCAAGCGAGAGGGCGGACATCCGGGCCGGCCCGGCGAGCGCTTCATGCCGCGCAATGCGTTCAATCGGCCGAATGCGGCCTCGGGCGCGACGGGCGGCGGTCAGAGCACGAACATCTACGCGGGCGGCGTGTTCGAACTCGAGCCCGACGAGGCGCTCATCATCGAGTCGCGCATCCCGGTTCCGCCGCAGTACATCGGCTTCCACCTCGGAAACCTCTGGGGCGAGTCACTCGACTTCGCGAACCACCAGACGAGCCTGAACGGCTTCCAGGTGGAGCCCGACGAGGACGGCGTGCTGCGCTATGTCGTCGCGCACCGCGATCCGGGTGTGCCGAACTGGATCGACACCACGGGCCATCGCGAGGGCTTCCTCACGCCGCGCTGGGCCTACTCCGAGCAGCCGACGCCCGATTGCTGGCCGAGCATCAGCGCGACCGTGGTGCGCTTCGACGAGATCCGGAAGCATCTTCCCGCCGGTGTGCGCACGGTGAGCGCCGGCGAGCGCGCCGAGCGGATCCGCGTGCGGCAGGAGCACGTGCAGCGGCGCTATCGGGTGTTCTGAGCCATCGTTCGCGGCACGATGAACGCCCGGCACGCATGGGTCGCGCTCGCGCTGTCTCTCGTCTTCGCACCCGCTGCACTCGCCGTGGACGCGGGCGCGCCGCCCGGATCGATCACGTTCGTGGGCGAGAACGTGGTGTCGACGGCGCACGGCCGGTTCCGCGAGTGGCGCGTCGTGCGCGCCGAGATCGATCCCGACGATCCGCAGAGCGGGGTGGTCGAGGTGGAGGTGGACGTCGCGAGCCTCGAGACCGGCATCGAGCGCCGCGACCGGCATCTGCGCACGGCCGACTTCTTCGATGTCGAGAAGTTTCCGAAGGCGCACGCGCGCATCCACGGCGCGGAGCCGGACGGCCAGAGCGAGCGCGGCAAGCCGCGCTATCGCGCGAAGTTCGATCTGGAGATCCGCGGCGTGAGGAAGACCGTCGACGGGGAGTTCGAGGTCGTAGAGACCTCGCCGCCGACCGTCGAGGGCGGGCTCACGATCAACCGGGTCGACTTTGGCATCGGCGAGCCCTACGCGTGGTACGTGCCCGGGTCGATCGAAGAGCAGGTGCCCGTGCGGTTCCGCGCGACGCTTCCGGGTGTCCATTGAGGATGGCCGTCGTCGCGCTGATCGCGCTAGGCGCGTACATCGCGGCGAGTTTCGGCTGGCGGATGTGGCTCCAGCGCCGGTTGACGGGGGATGCGGGCCTGCGCGCGGCGCCGCGCACGCGCGCGGAGTGGGTGTCGGGTGCGGGCCTGGTCGCGGGAGCGATCGCCGTCGTGCTGGCTCCCGTGCTCGATCTGGCCGGGATCAGCGAGCCGATCGCGGCGCTCGAGGGGCCACTGCTGCGCGCGGTCGGCATCACGCTGTTCGCGCTGGGCTTCTATCTGACGATTCGGGCGCAGCTCGACATGGGCGAGTCGTGGCGCATCGGCGTCGACCTGGAGGAGAGCACCGCGCTCGTCACGGGCGGTGTGTTCCGCTTCGTGCGCAATCCGATCTTCACGGGGATGCTGCTCGTGTGCGCGGGCTCGGCGCTCATGGTCCCCAACGCCCTCGCGCTCGCGGGCGCCGCACTGATCGCGGGGAGCCTCGAGATCCATGTGCGCAGCGTCGAAGAGCCCTACCTGCTCGGGGTTCACGGCGAGCGGTACGCGAGCTATGCGCGATCCGCGGGGCGGTTCATGCCGCGCGTCGGCCGGCTGGGTTGATCGGAAGCGCTAGGCGGCCCCGCGCGCGATCTCGGCGAGCCGGCGCACCACTTCGCCCGCGGAGCGCACGCGCTGGCTCGGCCGCTTCGCGAGCAGCTGCTCGACCAGCGCTGCGAGCGGCTCTGGCGTGCCCGGCGCGATGTCGCGCAGGTGCGGCGGCGGCGTGTGGCGGTGGTGGAACGCGACGTCGCCGTCCCTGAACGGGACGTGGCCCGTGAGCAGCTCGAAGAACGTCACGCCGAGCGCATAGAGATCGGCGCGGTGGTCGACCTGCTCGCCCGCGCTCTGCTCGGGTGCCATGTAGTAGGGCGTTCCGCCGACCACGGTGGTGCTGCGCCGCACCTCCTCGACCATCTTCGCGAGCCCGAAGTCCATGATCTTCACCACCTTCTTGTCGGTGAAGAAGATGTTCGCGGTCTTGATGTCGCGATGGACGATGCCCTGTTCGTGGGCGTACTGGAGTCCCTGTGCGATCTGCCCGCCGATCTTCGCGACCGTGCCCGCGGACAAGCGCCCCTTCTCGCGCAGCACCCTCTGCAGCGGGCTTCCGCGCAAGAGCTCCATCGTGATGTAGAGCGTGTCGCTCTCCTGTGCGGCATCGAACAGCGTCACGATGTTGGGGTGGTTGAGCGCGGCCGCCGCGCGCGCCTCGCGCAGGAACAGCTCGATCGCCTTCGGGTGGTTGCGGATGTGGTCGGGCAGGCGCTTGAGCGCGACCTCGCGGCCGAGCCGCCGGTCGCGCGCGCGGAACACCACGCCCATGCCGCCGCGGCCCACCTCTTCGATGAGCTCGTAGCGGAAGCCCTCGTCGAAGCCGTCCACGACGGCCCGGCCCGGCGTGAGGTCGGGGCTCGTGGTCTGCGAGAGCAGCGCCTTGCGCAGCGCTTCGGAGCGCGTGGCCAGGTGCGGCCAGGTGGCGTCGCGCCCGCGCAGGCGCTCGAGCAGCGACAGCGCGCGGTCGTAGTGGTGCGTCTGCTCGCACAGCACCGCGAGGCGATCGAGTGCCTCGCTCGGGACGTCCCCCTCCGGGCGCGTTGCGAGCAGCTCCTCGAGCTTGCGCACCGCCAGGTCGAGGTGGCCTTCCTTCTGATAGGCGTCGGCGAGCAGCAGCACGGCGGTGGCGTAGTCCGCGTGCGACACGGGGATCCGGTGCAGGCATTGGATCGCCTGGGCGCGGTCGCCGCGCTCGAGCGCCACCTGCGCGGCCTGGAGGTGCTCGCCGTGCTTCGAGAGCGCATCGATCCAGCGGACGACGTCTCCGGCGCGCTGGAAGCAGTCGATCGCACTGTGATAGTCGTCCGCGCGCACGAACGCCTCGCCCGCGCGCGACAGCTCTCCCGCGCTGCGGAACAGCTCGCCCGCGCGCTCGTCGTCGCCGATCGACTCGAACAGGTTTGCGGCTTTCTCGTACTGGTTCAGCGCTTGATAGGTCTCGGCCGCCGACGCGCGCTCGCCCGCGAGCTCGTAGTGGCGCGCGGCGCTCTCGAGCTGCCCTTGCTCCTCGTGGAAGCGCGCGAGCAGCCGGTTGGCGATCTGCGTCTGTCCCTCGCGCTCGAGCGCGCGCGCCGCGGTGGCGACGTCTCCGTTCAGGTACGGCTCGACCGCCGGCGGGCAGCCCGAGAACACGAGCTGGGAGTGGTCGCCGAGATCGACCGCGATCACGCGCGGCTCGAACGTCTCGACCTCGAGCGCAGCCTCGGCGACGCGGTCGGTGCTGCCGACGAGGATGCGGTGCTTGCCGGGGTCGAGCGTGTACGGGACGGGGCCGCGCGCGAGGCGCAGCGAGCCGGGCGTGCCGTAGCGCGCGACGAACGCCTCCTCGACCGCGCGCCGGTCCCACGTCACGCGCACCTCCACGGGGCACGCGCCCGGCGCGAAGTCGAAGCCCACGCGCACGGTCTCGCGGCGCTTCGGCACGACCTCCTGCTCGGCGAAATGCGTCGCGACGATCTCGTCGCTCTCCGAGGTCAGGAGATAGCCCTCGACCGCGATGAAGTGCCGTCGGCACGGAACCGCGAGGAACTGCGTTTCGCGCGAGACGCCCCAGCGCTCCGTGGCGCTCGCGACGCGCGCGGCATGGCGCGCGCGATCGACGTCGCTGGGTGCGGCGGCCTTCGCGCTGCCCGCAGTCGCGCGCGTCGCCGAGCCTCACGCAGAACGTGCCGCGCAGGCCGGCCGGATAGTCGATCGTCACCGCGAGCGCACCGCGGCCACGCGTGGTGCGCGCGAGCGCACCGAGCAGCAGCAGCAGCGCCACGACCGCCGTCAGCTCGCGCAGCGCGTCGGTCGTGAGATCGCCGTGCTGGAGCCCCGCGAAGCCGTCCACCGCGAAGCGCGGCAGCCAGGGCTCGATGCGCGCGAACTGTTCGCCCGCGCGCGCCGACACGACGTCGTAGAGCGCCGCTGCGGCGCTGCCAGCGCGGATCGCTGCGCCGCCCGGCTCGTGGGTGTCCTCGGCCGCGGGCGCCTCCGCGGTCGGCACCGCGGCCGCGGGGGGGGATCGAGCAGGTGGGCGGCCTCGTCGAGCGTCATGCGCGGCGCCGGGGGATCGGGCTGCGCGGGGGGGCCGGCGGGCGCACGGCTCGCATCCGCGCGACTCGCGATCGCGAGCGCACACAGGAGCGTCAGTGCAACGACGCGCGAGCGCTTCGGCGACATGAAAACTCCCCATCCTCATCGGTCGGGCGAAGCCGCCGGTTGAGAATCGGGACGCGCCGGTGCGGGCGTCGGTTGCCGATGCCTCTAGGCGCGCGCGCCGAGCGCGGGTCCGACCAGCTGCGCGGCCTCGGCAACGGCCCTGGCGGCCGCTCCGCCGCGCACGACCACCCATTTCTCGTCCTGCGCGGCGCTGATCCGCGTGACGAGGAAGTAGCCGAGGCTCCCGCTCACGGCGGCGCCGACGTCGCCGACGAGCGAGATCCCATGGGCGATCTGGACGTGCTGGATGCCCGCTGCGGTCTGGAACAGCACCAGCGCGAGCGCCTCGAACCCGACCCACGCCGCGAGCCCGATCCACCACGCGAGCACGAGCCGCGGGGTGGGCAGCCGCTGCCAGCCGAGCGGATCGGCGGACGCGGGATCGCTGCCGCGCCAGACCTCGCTCATCACCTGATACGGGCGCCAGGTGTTGAGCACCGGGATCACGAACGCGAGGTAGGTCCACTCGCGGCCGAAGCGGATCCGGCGCACGCCGAGCGCGCGCAGGTTGGCGCGCGCCTGGTGGAGCCAGGGCACGAAGACCGCCGCGATCACCACGGCGCACACGATCTGCGCGAGTCCGATCCGCCGGCCCGCCTGGGCGTGTGCGACCTTGGCGATCGGGCCCAGCGACGTGCCGCTGTCGACCGCGGCCATCGCGCGCAGCTCGCCGAGGTCGTAGCCCGCGGCCATCCAGGCGAGCGCCGCCGCGAGCACGAACAGGCAGCCGAGCACGCGCGCCGACCGGCGCACGGAGAAATAGAGCGGGCGCATGTTCACGGAATCGGATGCGTGGCTCATCTGCGATCCTCTGCGTTGGCGCAGCCGCTCGGCGGCGAGGATCGCCACGGCGGCCTGCAGGTTGTACGACGAGACGAATCCCGCCATCGGAATGCGCGTGACGACGTCGCAGCGCGCGAGCAGCGCGCGCGGAACTCCCTCCGCCTCGCCGCCCACGACGAGCAGCAGCGGCGGCGTGAGATCGACCTCCCAGGGCGCCGCGCTTCCGCTGTCCTCGATTCCGACGATCCGTTTGCCCGCGCGGCGCGCGGCGCCGATCACGTCGCCGGCGCGCTCCCACGCGACCGGCAGGAAGCGGTCGGCGCGCATCGAGGCGCGCCGCGCCTCGCGCCGCTGGTCGTGGTCGAACGAGTTGTCGATGTAGACGCCGTCGGCGCCGCTCACCTCGGCGGTGCGGATCGCGGTGCCGACGTTGCCGGCATAGCGCGCGCCCACGATCAGCCACACCGCGCCGCCGCGCGCCATCACGGTGTCGAGGTCGGCGTCGCGCTCGGGGCCGATCAGCGCCGCGACCTCGAGCTCACCGGCGAGGCGCGCGTGGCGCCGCTCGCCGCTGCGCACGATCTCGGCCCCGGCTGCCGACGCGCGCTCGCACAGGGCGGCGAGCTCGGCCGGGAGCGGGCCCTCGGGCACTACCACGCAGCGCACCGGCTCTCCCGCATCGAGCGCCTGCGCGAGCGCGGCCTGGCCCTCGATGCGCCGCCGGGAAGGGCTAGGCGCCGGAAGACGAAGTACTCATTCTGGTCGCCCGAGTGGCCGTCGGCGCGATAGCGCTGGTCCAGCGCGAGCGGAAGGCCGGCTGTCCAGGTCGCGAGCTCGGACTCGTCGAAGAAGTGGAAATAACGCACCCAATCGTCGCCGGGGCCCCAGGGAATCAGGCGATCACCGGGCTCCAGCTGTGAGCAATCGATCGGCATACGTGCGCGGGAACTGTAGGAATTCCAGTCGACCGCGCGTTCGGCCTCGCCGCGCAGCCAGGTCGTGAGGACGAGCCGGCCCCCGGGAGCGACGCGCGCCGCGCAGGCTTCGAGCAGGGCCAGGCGGCGCTCCCGGCTGGGCACGCCGTGGATCACCGCGATCACCGATACGAGCTCGAACGGGCCGGAGGGCAGGGCGTCCGGATCCGCGACGACGTCGCCGACCTGCCAGCGCGCGCCGGCCAGGCCCATGCTGCGCGCCTGCTCGAGCAGCGGCTCGCTCGCGTCGACGCCGCAGATCTCGAGTGCGCGCGGCGCGAGCGCCTGCGCCAGGTAGCGCGCGAACCGGCCATGGCCGCAGCCGACGTCGAGCACGCGCAGCGGATCCTCACCCGGCGCCGCGCGCAGCACCGCCGCGAGCGGGTCCCAGCCCGGCCACGGCGCGGTGCGCTTCGCGCTGAACTCGGCGGCGTGGTCGCGGTAGAAGTCGGTGTTGATCGCGGCGAGAGCGCGCACCGTGGCTTCGTTCATGCGCGCCTCTGATACCTTCGGCGCCTCATGCAGCCGCGCACCTCCCGCGCCGGATTCGATCCCGAGCCGCACCGCGCGGAGCTCAGCGCGATCATCGACGCCGTGCTGCGCGCGCGCGAGCTCGATGCGCGCGGATCTCGACCGGATCGTGCGCCGCCATCCCAAAGCCGGGCGCGGCATGTTCTCGAAGTCGGAGATCATCGCGGGGTTCCGCGCGTTCGTGGCGGATGCCGGAGCCGAGGCCGAGTTCGTGCGCCGGTTGCGCATGCGCCCGGTGCGCACGCTCTCGGGCGTCACGCCCGTGACGGTGCTGACCAAGCCGTTCCCGTGCCCGGGCACCTGCATCTTCTGCCCGAACGACGTGCGCATGCCGAAGAGCTACCTCGCCGACGAGCCCGGCGCGCAGCGCGCCGAAGACAATCGCTTCGATCCCTATCTCCAGACGTGGAACCGTCTCGACGCGTATCGGAGCATGGGACACCCGACCGACAAGGTCGAGCTGATCGTGCTCGGGGGTACCTGGTCGCATCACCCCGAGGCCTATCAGCTCTGGTTCGTCGAGCGCTGCTTCGATGCGCTGTGCGACTTCGGCGAGGCCGTCGATCGGCGCGCCGAGGCGGGCCGCGCCGCGGCCGACTACCGCGCGATCGCAACGCTCGATGGCCGCGCGCTCGACGACGGCGCCTACAACCGCGCGATCTCGCGGCATCTCGCCGCGGCGCACGGCGGCGCGCTGCTGCACGCGAGCGAGACGTCGAGCTGGGACGCGCTCTCGGCCGCGCAGCGGCGCAACGAGTCGTCGCCGGCGCGCTGCGTGGGGCTCGTGTTCGAGACGCGACCCGATCAGATCGATGCCGCGGAGACCCGCCGCCTGCGCCGGCTCGGCGCCACCAAGATCCAGCTCGGGGTGCAGAGCCTCGACGACGAGATCCTGCTCGCGAACCGGCGCGGCCACGACGTCGCCGCGACGCGCCGCGCGTTCCGCGAGCTGCGCGCCGCGGGCTTCAAGCTCCACGCGCACTGGATGCCGAACCTGCTCGGCGCGACGCCCGCGCGCGACGCGGCCGACTACCGGCGCCTGTTCGACGAGGTCGACTTCCGCCCGGACGAGCTCAAGCTCTACCCGTGCCTGCTCGTCGAGAGCGCGGCGCTCGCGGCGCATCACGCGCGCGGGGAGTGGCAGCCCTACGGCGACGGTGCGCTCGTCGACCTGCTCACCGACTGCATCGAGGTCACGCCGCGCTGGTGCCGCCTCACACGCGTCGTGCGCGACTTCTCCGCGCACGACATCGCGGCGGGGACGCACACGGCGAACCTGCGCGAGGTGGCCGAGCGCGCGCTCGCGGCGCGCGGCGCACGCGCGCAGGAGATCCGCAGCCGCGAAGTGCGCGGGCGGGCGGTTGCCGCGGCGGATCTTCGCTTCCTCGACACCGGCTATGCCACCTCGATCGGCCGCGAGCACTTCCTCGAGTTCGCCACGCGCGACGACCAGATCGCCGCGTTCGCGCGCTTGTCGCTTCCCGCGGAGCCGGCGGACGAGGGCGAGCTCGCGAATGCCGCGCTGCTGCGCGAAGTGCACGTCTACGGCGCGTCGCTGGCGCTCGGCGAGCGCGTGGGCAGCGCCGCGCAGCACGCGGGCCTGGGCCGCCAGCTGATCGACGCGGCCGCGACCCTCGCGCGCGATGCGGGCTTCGCGAACCTCGCCGTGATCTCGTCGGTCGGCACGCGGCCCTACTACCGCAGGCTCGGCTTCGAGGACGGAGAGCTCTACCAGCACCGCGCTCTCTGATACCGTTCGGAATCCCACGAGCGAGGAACCCATGGCGAGCCCCGAGTACGAGCAGCTGCGCAAGGTGTTGAAGCCGGGCCTGGCGATTCCCGGCGATCCGCCCGAGCTCGTGCGCGAGAAGATGCACCGGATCCATCCCACGAAGTTCCCGGACGACGTGAAGGTCCATCACACGTCGCTCGGCGGCGTCGACGCCGCGTGGGTCGACACGCCCGAGAGCGCGGGCTCCACGCGCGTGTTGCTGCACGTGCACGGCGGTGCGTTCGTGTCGACCGGAGTCGAGCACTACATCCCCTACGGCGCGCGGCTGTCGCGCCCGTTCGCGGCACGCGCGGTCGTGTTCGGCTACCGGCTCGCTCCCGAGCACCGCTTCCCGGCCGCGCTCGACGACACGCGCGCCGTCTATCGCGCGCTGCTCGACGCGGGCACGCCGCCCGACCGGATCGTCATCGGCGGGGACTCGTGCGGCGGCGGAATCGGCATCGCGCTGCTCTTGCGCCTGCGCGACGAGGGCGCGCCGCTGCCGGCCGCGTTCGTGGGGCTCACGGGCTGGTACGACCTCGAGATGACGGGCGACTCGGCGAAGAACCCGCGCGGGGTCGATCCGTACGTGGACCCGGAGTGGATCCGCGCGCGCGGCCGCGACTACGCGGGTCCGCACGTCGACGTGCGCAACCCGCTGATCTCGCCGATCCACGCCGATCTCTCGGGGCTTCCGCCGCTGTTCCTCTCCTGCGGCGAGATCGACATCACGCGCGACGACTCGACGCGGCTCGCCGCGCGCGCGGGCCGCGACGGCGTGGCCGTGACGCTCGAGGTGAACCCGGAGATGATCCACGGCTTCCATGGACTCTCGGACCTGATTCCGGAAGGGCGCGCATCGCTCGAACGCGCGGGCGAGTTCGTGCGGAGGCATCTGCCTTGAATCGCCCCGTGATCGTAGGCGTGTCGCAGGTGCTGCAGCGCGACGAGGACCCCGCTGCCACGCGCGAGCCGCTCGAGCTGATGGTGGACGCGGTGCGCGCGGCGGCCGACGACGCGGGCAGCCGCGAGCTGCTCACGCGCGCGAATCTCGTGCTCGTGTCGCGCGGAATGTGGCGCTATGCGGATCCGGGTCGCGCGATCGCACAGCGCGTGGGCTGCCCGGGCGCGAAGAGCGGGCTCACCCAGTACGGCGGGAACTACGTGCAGACCGCCGTGAGCCAGACGTGCTCCGAGATCCAGCGCGGCGCGCTCGACGTGGCGATCGTCGCGGGCGCCGAGTGCGGGCGCACCTGGGCGCGGCTCTCGAAGCAGGGACGGCCGACGGATTGGAGCGAAGCGCCGGGCACGCCCGACACGATCATCGGCGACGAGCTCGTAATGTGGCACGACGCCGAGATCGCGCGCGGGATCCGGATGCCGATCCAGATCTACCCGATCTTCGACGTCGCGCTGCGCGCGGCGCTCGGCGAATCGGTCGACGCCCACCTGCGGCGCATCTCCGAGCTCTGGGCGGGCTTCTCCGCGGTCGCGGCGGGAAATCCCAACGCATGGATCCGCGAGCGCAAGAGCGCGGAGGAGATCCGCACGGCCGGCCCCGAGAACCGGCCCGTGAGCTTCCCGTATCCGATGCTCATGAACTCGAACTCGCGCGTCGACATGGGCGCGGCACTGCTGCTCACGCACGAGGAGATGGCGCGCTCGCTCGGAGTGCCGCGCGAGAAGTGGGTCTACCCGCACGCGGCGACCGATGCGCACGACCACCCGTTCGTCTCGGAGCGCGACGAGCTGCACCGCTCGCCTGCGATCCGGATCGCGGGCGGGCGCGCACTCGAGCTCGCGCGCGTCGAGCCGAAGGACCTCGCCTATCGCGATCTCTACAGCTGCTTCCCGAGTGCAGTCCAGGTGTCCGCGCGCGAGCTCGGCCTCGAGGTGCACCCGCCGCTCACCGTGACGGGTGGACTCACGTTCGGCGGCGGTCCGATGAACAACTACGTGATGCACGGCATCGCGCGCATGACCGAGGTGCTGCGCGACGATCCGGGTGCGAGGGGTCTCGTCACGGGGAACGGGGGCTACCTCACCAAGCACGCCTTCTGCGTCTACTCGACCGCGCCGCCCGAGCACCCGTTCTCGCACGAGGTCCTCCAGGCCCAGGTCGATGCGCTGCCCAAGCGCGACGTGGCGATGGAGCACGAGGGCGCGGTGGCGATCGAGGCCTACAGCGTGATGTACGGCGAGGAGGGCGGTGCCTCGATCGGCCACGCCGCGGTGCGTCTGCCCGACGGACGGCGCGCCTGGGGCAACGTCACCGATCGCGACGCTGCGGCCGCGATGACGCGCGAGGAATTCTGCGGGCGCACGGCGCGCCTGACCCGAGACGGCGTGCTCGCCGTGTGAGCGTGCTAGTCGAGCGCGGCTAGCAATGTCTGAAGCGCGAGAGCCGCATCACCATCTCGCGGCTCACGCGAGCTCGCTGACCCGTCCTCCAGATCGCTACGGCGATCCTCGCAATGCCCAGCCAGACGAGTCCGTAGAGCGTTCCCAGATTCAACGGAACCAGGTCGGTCATGCCACCCCCCCGTCGCATGCCTCGGCGCGCCCGCCCAACCGGGCCACCGGTGTCATCGATCTTAGTGCTCGATCCGATCCGTGTTAAGTGGATTCTTGGCGGTGAGGCATTTTTCCCCCGAGCTCGGCCCGCTAGTCGCAGTCGCGAGGTCGTTCCAGGGCGCGCGGCTCGACGAGCCCCGCCGGGTGGCGCCCGAAGCGGTCGAGCACGGACTCGAGCACGGGCAGAGCCGCGAATACGCGTCGCGTGCGGATCAACCAATCCCAGAGCGGCTCGAACTTCTTCCAGCCCGCGGCGTAGGCGAAGTGGCGCGCGCGGCCGATCCACTCGCGTTTCGCCGACGCGCCGCGCCAGATCGCGCTCCAGCGGTAGAAGTCGCGATAGGCGCCCCAGTAGCCGGCCTCGAGCTGCTCGGCGGTCATGCCGCGCGTGCGGTACACGACCTGACGCGTGTCGTAGCGATCCCAATCGCGATGCAGGATCCGGCCCTCGCGCTCCATGCGCTGGTGGAGCGCGGTGCCGGGGTAGGGCGTCAGGATGTGGAACGTCGCGGTCTCGATGCCCTGGCCGACCGCCCAGTCGACCGTACGCGCGAACACGTCGGGGCCGTCCTCGTCCATCCCGAACACGAAGCTGCCGTTCACCATCACGCCGAGGTCGTGCAGGCGTCGGATCGCAGCGCCGTAGTCGCGGTGCAGGTTCTGCGGCTTGCGCTGCGCGCGCAGGTTCTGCGCGTCGAGCGTTTCGAAGCCGACGAACAGGCTGCGCAGCCCGCAGTCGGCCGCCTTCTCGAGCAGGCGCGGCCGCAGCACCGAGTGCACGGTGCCCGCGGCCTGCCACAGCCGCCCCATGCCGCGCATGCCGTCGAATAGCGCCTCGGCGAACGGTTCGTTTCCGAACAGGTGGTCGTCGAGGAAGTAGAGGTGCCGCCCCGGCAGCCGCTCGATCTCGGCGAGCGCGGCGTCGACGGTCTGGGTGTAGAAGCCGCGGCCGCCGGCGAAGAACGCGTCCTTGTAGCAGAAGCCGCAGTGGTGCGGGCAGCCGCGCGAGACGACGATCGAGTTCGGCACGAGATAGCGCTCGCGCCGGATCAGGTCGCGCCGGATCGGCGGCAGCGCTGCGAGCGTGCGTTGCACCGACCGGTAGAGCGGCTTCGCGCTGCCGGCACGGTAGTCGGCCAGGAACACGGGCCACGTGTCCTCGCCCGGCCCGAGGAAGATCGTGTCGGCGTGCGCGGCCGCCTCGTCGGGCAGCGAGGTCACGTGCAGCCCGCCGAGGCAGACGTGCGCGCCGCGCGCGCGGTAGCGGTCGGCGATCTGGTACGCGCGCCGCGCCGACGTGATGTAGACCTGGATTACCACGAGGTCGGGCGCGTCGTCGAGATCGAGCGGCTCGACGTGCTCGTCCTGGATCACGACCTCGTCGTCGGGCGCGAGATAGGCCGCGAGCGTCGCGAGACCGAGCGGCGGGAACAGCGAGTACTTGATCGGCCGGTAGTAGGGCGAGAGCGCCTCGGTGAGCGCGGGCAGGATCATCTTCACGCGCACGATCGCGGTACTCCGAGCACCATCACCGAGACGGTGCGGTCGCGGGCCTCGTCGCACTCGAGCAGGAACACCCGCTGCCAGCGGCCGAGCTGGAGCCGCCCGCCCACCACGTTCAGGCACTCGGTCGTGCGCAGCACCAGCGCGCGCGCGTGGGCGTGTCCGTTCGGCCGCTCACCCGGCGCGAGGTTCACCGTGCGCACCTCGAACCGGTCGTGCTGCCAGCCCGCACCCGCGGGCGCCCAGCGCTCGAGCAGCGCGCGGAAGTCCTCGTGCAGGAGCGGCTCGTTCTCGTTCACGACCAGAGCCGCGCTCGTGTGCAGGCACTGCAGGTTGGCGAGCCCGTGTGTGATTCCCGAGCGCTCGACGCACGCGATGAGCCAGTCGGTCAGGTCGACGAAGTGCATCGGGCCCGCGGTGCGCAGCTCGATTGTGCAGGTGAACGCGGAGAGCGGCGGGTCAGCGGGCAATTCGGACGGGTGCGGGGCGGTTGTCGCCATCGATCGGTCTCCCGGGTGGGCGGCTGCCGGAGTGACAGCTGCGTGCGGGAGCAGGTTCGGCGCCGGACGCGCGGAAGAAATGAGCGCGGTGTGATCAGTTCGTGAGGGGAGGCTGAGCGCGAGGGCCCGGCGGGATGGGCCGGTAGGTGAGCCCGAGGATCACGCCGGTCCCGAACGCAAAGCCTTCCCATGCGCTCACCACGACCCGCGTGAGCGCGCCCGGGCTCGTCTCACCCAGTAGCCGCGCGACCGGTGCGAGGCCCACTTCGGAGCCGGGGAACGCGACCGCGAGCAGGTTCAGGCTCATCGCGCCGAGGAAGCTGCCGTTTGCGCCGAGCCATCCGGTCGCGAGCCCGCAGATTGCGCCCGCGAGCAGCGCCGCCGCGACGCGCGCGGCACCGACCGGCGTCGCGAGGCCGCCGCTGAGACGCGGAGTCGCGAGCGCGTAGCCAATTCCGATCGCCGCGCCGATCACGAGACCCTCGAAGCCCCCCGCGACCGCCGACAGGTTCACGCCGAAGATCCCGCGCAGCAGCAGCGCGGCGAGCCCATGACACAGCGCGCCGATCGCCGCGCCGCCCGCTGCGCCGCCGAGCACGACTGCGGGTGCGCGCGCGGCCCGGAACGTCACCTCGCCGAGCGTGAGCCCGCCCGCGACGCCGACCGCGCCGAGACCGCCGACCACGCCGCCGAAGATCGCCAGCACGGGCATCACGCCCGCGCTGCCGGTCGCGCCGGGTCCGAGCCAGAGCGCGCTGCCGCCGAGCACACCCGCCACGAGTCCGGCCGCGGCGCCGCCGAACACCGCGGCGAGCCAGCGCCGGCGCGCGAGTGACCACAGTTCGTGGAGCCGCAGACGCGCGAGCGCCAACCCGCTGCGCCACATCCCGGTGTGTCCCAGAAACGGCACGGGTGCGCCGTCGCGCACGTCCCAGCGCGCGTCGCGCAGCGTGGCGAGCGCGAGCGCGGAGCCGGCGCGTGCTTCGAGTGCTCGGCGCGCGCGCTCGGCGTCGAGCTCGAGCAGCGTGCGCGCGGCGTCGCGGCGCTGCGCGTCCGACTCCTCGCCGACCGCGTCCGACAGCAGCGCCGCGAGGGCGGCGTCGAACTCGCCGTCCGCGCGCGGTGCAGGCGCGGCGATCACCGGCTTGGCCGTGTGGGCGGGCGCGACCTCCTCGATCTCGCGCACCTCGGCGTACACGAACTGATATCCGTGGCGCGCCGCGGTGCGGATGAACGTGGGCGAGCGCGGGTCGTCGCCGAGCGCGCGCCGCAGCGTGCGCACGGCCTGGTTCAGCGCGTTGTCGCTCACGACGACGTCGCTCCAGACGCGGTCGAAGATCTCGCGCCGGTGCACCGCCTCGGGGCGGCGCTCGAGCAGCAGCACGAGCAGGTCGAAATAGCGCGGGATCAGCGCGAGGTCGCAGCCGTCGCGCAAGAGCTAGCGGCGCGCGCGCGACACCACGAAGCCGGCGAAGTGGAAGGCGGCGCGTTGCACGGGCCCGGAGAATACTCGCCGGCCGCGATCAGTCCGCCCGGCGGACCAGCTCCACCGCGCGGCCGAGCGCGTCGAGACGCGAGCCGTCGTCGCCCGCGAGCGGCTCGATCCGCAGCATGCCGATCCCCGCGCTGCGATAGGCGCGCAGGCGCTCGCGGATCCGCGACTCGGGTCCGATCAACGTGGTGCGCAGGATCAGCTCGTCGGGGACGCGGCGTGCGGCCTCGTCGCGCTTGCCCGCGAGCCACAGGCGCTGCACCTCGATCGCGGTGTCCTCGAAGCCACCGCGGCGATAGGCGTCGTTGTAGAAGTTCGTCTTCGCAGAGCCCATGGCGCCGAGCGTGAATGCCATGCGCGGCTTCTGCGCCGCGATCAGCGGCTCCGGATCGTCCGTGACCGCGAACGTGCAACCGACGCAGAGCGTCAGGTCGGAGAGCTTGCGCCCCGCGCGCTCGGCGCCGCGCCGCAGGTGCGCCAGGTGCGTTTCGGCGGCTTCGGGCGTGAACGAGGTGCCGAGCCAGCCGTCGCCGAGCTCGCCCGTGAGCTCGAGCCCCTTCGGCGAGAGCGTCGCGAGATAGATCGGGATGTTCGGGTTGGCCGGCTGCGCGAGGCGCAGCGCCTTGCCCTCGCCACCGGGCCGCGGCAGTACGTGGTGCTCTCCCGCATAGCGCAGCGGCTCACCGCGGAACGCGAGCCGCACGATCTCGATCGTCTCGCGCATGCGCGAGATCGGCTTCGCGAACGACACGCCGTGCAGGCCCTCGACCACCTGCGGGCCCGACGCACCGAGCCCGAGGATGAAGCGGTTCCCCGAGAGCGCCGCGAGCCCCATCGCCGTCATCGCGGTCATGCTCGGCGCGCGTGCGCTGATCTGGAGGATCCCGCTGCCGAGCACGAGCCGGTCGGTCTTCGCCGCGAGATAGGCGAGGACCGATACCGCGTCGTAGCCCCAGGCCTCCGCGCTCCACGCCGCGTCGACGCCGAGCTTCTCGGCCTCGATCGCAAACGCGGCGATCCGCGCGAACTCGCTCGCCTGGCCCGAAGCCGGTCCGCCGACGCCGATCGCCGTCTTCATTTCGAGCTCTCCTGCAGCGCGCGTTCGAGGAACGGGAGATGATCGACCCCGAAGTACGGCTCGTCCGCGAAGAACAGCGTCGGCGCGCCGAACACGCCGCGCGCGACGGCCTCCTCCGTGGTCGCGCGCAGCTCGTCCTTCACGGCGGGCGTCTGGGCGCGCTCGGCGATCTGCGCGGCGTCGAGTCCCGCGGTGCCGAGCACGTCGGCCACGACGGTGGCATTGCCGAGATCGAGGCCCTTCACCCAGATCGCGGAGTAGATCGCCGCGTGGAAGCGATCGAACACGCCGGCGTGTTGCGCGGCGACCGCGGTCCGCATGAGCGCGAGGGTGTTGATCGGAAAGTGCGGGTTGTGCTCGAACGGCACGCCGTGGTAGGCGGCCGCGCGGCGCAGCGCGCGCATGCCGTATGTGCGCTTGGCCGCCACCTCCTCGTACATGGGCGACTGGTTCCCGGTCTCCTTGAATACGCCGCCGAGCAGCATCGGGCGGTAGACGAGCGTTGCTGCGTGGCGCTGCGCGAGATCCGGGACCACCGCACTCGCGATGTAGCTGTAGGGGCTGCCGTAGTCGAAGAAGAACTCGAGCGTGCGGGACATTGGCTCGAAACATAGTTCGCTAGCTTCGCCTCGTGAAGCTCCTCTCCGTGAACGTGGGATTGCCGCGCGACGCCGTCTGGCGTGGCGAAGTCGTGCGCACGGGGATCTTCAAGCACGCGGTACCTGGACCCGTGGCCGTGCGCGGCCACAACCTCGCGGGCGATGGGCAGGCCGACCTGCGCGTGCACGGCGGCGCCGACAAGGCGGTCTACGGCTATCCGAGCGAGCACTACGCATTCTGGTGTGACTGGCTCGGCGTCGAGTCGCTGCCCTGGGGCGCGCTCGGCGAGAACCTCACCACCGAGGGCCTGCTCGAAGCCGAGGTCTGCATCGGCGATCGATTTCGCGTGGGAAGCGCGCTGCTCGAGGTGAGCCAGCCGCGCATTCCGTGCGCGAAGCTCGCGCTGCGCCACGAGCGCGCGGATCTGCCCAAGCATTTTCTCGCGAGCGGGCGCTCCGGGTTCTACTTCCGGATCGCGCGCGAGGGAGAGGTCTCGCCCGGCGATGCGATCGAACGCGTCGCATCCGACCCGCGCGGGCTCTCGGTCGCCGAAGTGCAGAGCATCAAGCGCGGGGTGGCGGGGCCAGCGCTGATCCGCCGCGCGTTCGAGCACCCCGCACTCGCGGCGGTCTGGCGCGAGGACCTTCGTAAGCGTCTCGAATAACCGCCCCGGGACCGCGCCGTGCGCAGCGCGCGCGGCTGCCGTACGGTTTCGGGCCGGATGATGGTCCAGGCACCCAGGTTGGGCCGCGCGATGGCCGCGGCGGTCGCGTGCGGGGTCGCACTCGCGCTCGCGGCCGGGGCGTCCCCCGAGCCGCCGCCGGATCCGCCCGCGGCGATCGCGGCGCTGGGTCTCGACCCCGCGCAGGCGCGCCTGTGGAGCGAGGGGCTCGCGCTCGAGACCCGCGAGTCGTTTCCCGCCTCGAACCAGCGCTACGAGCAGCTCGCCGCCGCGCATCCGGAATCGGCGTTCCTGGCGTGGCGGATCGCGCGCAACCACTGGCGCGAAGGCGAGCGGCTGCCGGTCGAGGCCAAGGAGAAACGCCGCGCTGCCTTCGAGCGCGCACTCGAGTGGGCGGAGCGCTCGCTCGCGCGCGACCCGAACTGCGGCGAGTGCGTGCTCTGGACGGTCGTGTCGCGGGGCCGCCTCGCGACCACCGTGGGCGTCATCCAATCGGTGCCGATGGTCGCGCCGATGGCGAAGCTGATCGAGCGCGGCATCGCGCTGCAGCCGACCACGCGCGACAACGAATGGAATACCACGCTCGGCAATCTCTACTACGCGGCGGCTGCCTTCTATCGCGTGGCGCCCGAATGGCCCGGGGTCGAGTGGGTGATCGGGACGCGCGGGGACAAGGATCGCGCGCTCGACTACATCGAACGCGCGGTCGCGATCTCGCCGATGCGGCTCGACTACCAGCTCGAGCGCGGCGTGCTGCTGACCTGCATCGGCGTCGATCGCGGCGACCGCACCGCGCTCGAGCGCGGCCGCAAAGCGCTCGCGAGCGCGCGCGAGATGCCGCACCACCTCGGCACCGACGCCATCGACGCGAAGAACGCGGAGATCCTGCTCGCGAAGCCGGAGCTCGCGTGCGGATACCAGCGCGACGGCTTCATCGATCTTTCGAAGATGAAGCGGGCCGGCGTGCTCTGACGCCGCAGCGGCGGCTCACATCTGTGCGACGAGATCGGCCAGTGCGAGACACGCGGTGAGCCCCGGGCTCTCGATCCCGTAGAGCTGCACGAGACCGGGGACCCCGTGCTGCGCGGGTCCGTCGATCGCGAAGTCGCGCCAGCTCCCGCCGGGCGCCGAGAGCTTCGGGCGGATCCCCGCATAGCCCGGCCGCAGCGCGCCGTCGGGTAGCCCCGGCCAGAATCGCCGCGCCGCGCGGTAGAACAGATCCGCGCGCTGCGCATCGACGGCATAGTCGAGCGTCGGCACGTATTCCGCGTCCGGCCCGAACTTGAGCTGCCCGCCGAGATCGACCGTCGAGTGCACCGAGAGCCCGCCGTGGCGGGTCGGGTAGATCGGGCGCCGGAACGGCGAAGGCCCCGCGTACGCGAAATAGCTTCCCTTCACGTAGTAGAGGTCGGGCACGCGCGCGGCGTCGTAGCCGAGGGTCCGCCGCGCGAGCTCGTTCGCACCGAGGCCCGCCGCATTGATCAGCCGGCGGCAGCGCACGGTTTCGCGCCGTTCACCGCCGATGCGCACTGCGAAGGACGCTGCCTCCCGCGCCGCGCCGTCGACCGGCGCGTGGTAGGCGATGTGCGCGCCGCGCTGCTCTGCGTCGGCGAGCAGCGCGCTCATGAGCTGCTCCGGATCGACGATGCCGGTGGCCGGCGAGAGCGCGGCCGCGACGCACGAGACCTCCGGCTCGAGCTGGCGCGCTTCGGCCGCCGAGAGCACGACGAGCGCGTCGTCGCCGACGAGGCCGTTGGCGCGCGAGAGCACGACCAGGTGCTCGAGCGCCTCCCGCTCCTGCGCGTCGGTCGCGACCAGCAGCTTCCCCGTGCGCCGGTGGTCGATGCCGCGCTCCGCGCAGTAGCGGTAGAGCGTGCGGCGGCCCGCGACGCAGAGGCGCGTCTTCCACGAGTCGGTCGGGTTGTAGATCCCCGCGTGGATCACCTCGCTGTTGCGCGACGAGGTCGCCGTGCCGAAGCGCGGCTCGCTCTCGAGGATGACCACCTCGCGGCCGCGCAGCGACTCCGCGCGCGCGATCGCGAGCCCGATCACGCCCGCGCCCACGACGACCGTGTCGAACACGGCGGTCGTGTCGAAGGCGCGGCTCACTGCTCCGGTGCGCTCACTCGGACGCGCAGCCCTTCGCGCAGTCCCTCGATCTCACCCACGACGAGCGCCTCGCCTCCCGTGAGGCCGCGCGAGACGATCGCGCGGCCGTCCGCGGACTCGCCCGCGCTCGCGATCTCCTGGCGGCGCAGCTTGTCCTCGGTGACCACCCACGCGAACTCGCCCCGATCGTCGCGGCGGATCGCGTCGCGCGGCGCGAGCACCTGCGGTGCGGCGCTCGCGACTCCGCCCGCGGGCTCGCCCGCGAAGAACGTGACGCGCACGCTCATGTCGGGCCGCAGCCATTCGTCGGGCTCGAGGATGCGCACCTCGACCTTGAGCGTGCCCTTCTGGCGGTTGATCTGCGGATAGAGCTTCACGACGCGCGCGGCATAACGCTTGTCGGGATAGGCGTCGGGCGCGACCTGGGCGGGCTGGTCCTGCTTCACCTTCGAGAGGTCGGACTCGTTGATGTCGAGCTCGGCGCGCAGCTCGTCGGTGTTCGCGATCCGGATCAGCTCGCCCGAGCCCGCGAAGCCGCCCGGCACCGCGATCTCGCTCACCTCCTTGAGCTTCTCGAGCACGATGCCGGCCGTCGGAGCGCGCAGCACCGCGTCGTCGAGGTCGAGCGAGAGCTGATTCACGCGCGCCTGGAGTCGGTCGACCGTGGCGCGTGCCACGTCGAGCTGGGTCTCCTTCACGTCGAAGGTGGCCTGCGATCCCACGTCGCGCGCACGCAGCTCCTGCTGGCGTTTCAGCTCCTTCTCGGAGAGCGCCACCTGCGCGCGCGCCTCGGCGAGCGCCGCGCGCGCCTCGGCGTGAGCGGCCCGGAACGGCCGCGCGTCGAGCTTCACGAGCGCCTGGCCCTTCTCGACGCGCTCGCCCTCCTCCACGAGATAGGCCTCGATGCGTCCGGGGACGCGCACGCCGAGCGAGATGTAGCGGTCGCCCGTCACGACGTAGCCCGAGCCCGTGAGCACGGCGGCGGAGGTGGGTGTTGCGCCCGAGCCGGAGGCCTGGGCGTAGTCGACCTTCACTTCGGTAACGCTGCCGAGTGTCGCGCGCCAGGCGAGCAGCAGCAGCAACAGGAACAGCGCGCTCGCGCCGCCGATCCATGCGGGGCCCCACCAGCGCGGCCGCTCGCTTACCGCGGGCGCGCTGCGGTCGATGCGCAGCGCGGCGAGATCGTCGCGTCTGCGCTCGCTCTCGGCGGCCATGGCCAGAGCTTAGGCCCTCCGCAACGCTTCCACCGGTCGCAGGCGCGCCGCGCGCAGCGCGGGGAACCAGCCGCCGATCAGGCCGATCGCCAAAGAGAGCGCCGCGGCCCAGGCCAGGTCGAACGCGCTCACGCGCAGGTCGATCACGTTGGTGGTGAACGTCACCGCGGTGAAGCCGACACCGCCCAGGGCGCTCGAGATCCCCGCGGCGAGAACCGCCGCGAGCGCGCCTCCGACCACGAACCCCGCGCCCGCCATGAGCAGCGACTCGATCAGGAACGCGGAGAGGATCGCGCGGCGCGAGAAACCGAGAGCGCGCAGCGTGCCGATCTCGGCGGTGCGCGCCTGTACGCTCGCGTAGAGCGTGTTGGTCGCGCCGCAGATCGCGCCGATCCCCGACAGCACGGCGAGTCCGATCACGATCAGATAGAGCGCGTCCGCCGACTTGGACTGCTCGGCGTAGTACTCGGTCTCGCGCTGGGCTTCGAGCGCCCAGCGCGGCTCGTCGCCGATGCGCCGCGCGAGCGCGTCGATGTCGGCGCCGGGCGCCGCGCGCATGCGGAGGCCGGAGTAGGGCAGCGGGCGCTTCGCGTCTCGCGCGAGCTCGCGCACGTCCGCCCACACTTCGCTCTCGAACGAATCGCCGCTGCTGTCGAAGCGCCCCACCACCTTCCAGGTGCCGCGCCCGAACTTCAGCTCTTCGCCCACCACGGCGCCCGCATAGCGACCGGCGACGCCGGATCCCACGATCACCTCGCCGCTCGAGGGGTTGAACATGCGACCCTCGACGATCTGCACCGAGTCGTGCACCGCGAGCGCCACGGGCTCGACGCCGCGCACGAGCACGTTCTCGCGGCCGCCGTCGCGGCGCAGGAAGAACGGCTGCACCACGAGCTCGGGTGAAACGAGCGGCTCGCCGTTGCTGCCCTTCGCGACGCCCTCGAAATAGCGCAGCGTCTGATAGGCCTCGAGCGGCACGGCGCTCGATCCGTCGTTGGTGGCGCCCTTGCGCATGATGATCAGGTTGTCCGGCGCGCCCGTCGTCACGAGCGTGCGGCGCAGGCTCGACACGAGCGAGAGCAGGAGCGTGGTGGCGAGCACCACGACGGCGACCACGCCGAGCGTGAGCGCGGTGCGCGTGCGGCGCGCGAGCAGGTTCCCGATGCTGTAGCGAAGCGGCAGTGCCATGGCCTAGAACACTTCGCGCAGCGTCTGCACGACGCCGCGCCGCGCGGCGCCGAACGACGGCACGATGCCCGACAGCATGCCGATGAAGAAGGCCAGGAACAGGCCCTGCACGAGGATCGTGTTCGTGACGATGAACGACGCGAGTGGACCCATCGCGGGGTTCCACGAGCTCGAGGCGTGGCGCACGATCTGGGAGAGCCCGAGCGAGGCGAATGCGCCGGCCGCGCCCGCGAGCGTCGCGAGCAGCGTCGCCTCGGCCACGAGCATCCCGAACACGGTGCGGCGCGAGAATCCGATCGCCTTCAGGATCGCGATCTCGCGCATCCGCTCGCGCACGGTCATGCTCGCGGTATTCGCGGCGATGAACACGATGCAGACGGCCACGAGCGCCGTTACGAGCATGATCAGGAACACGAGCCCCTCGAGCGCGCCGAAGAAGTTCTTGAAGTAGCTCTTCTCGTTCTCGGTCGCGGTCTGCGCCTCGCTGTTGCGGAACGTCTCGTCGATCTCGCGCGCGAGCGGATCGAGGCGGGAAGGATGGTCGACGCGCACCCACATCGTGCCCAGGAAGTCGAGCGTGCCGCCGGCCGCCTCGACCGCCTGCACGAGATACTCGCGCTGGAACCAGAAGTGCGGCGCGCGCTCGTTCGGGATCGTGCCGACGATCTTGAACGTGAGATCGACCGGGAACACCGTGCCCTTCAGCGTGACGGTGTCGCCGACCTCCCAGCCATACTTCTTGAGCGTGCCGCCGCCCACGATGGCGCCGTCGCGCCGGCGCTTGAACTCCTCGAGCTGCTCCTTCGGGATCCCGTAATCGGGCCACGTCTCGGCCACGAGATCGGGCTCGATCGCGAAGTTCGGGAACGAGACGCCGTCCTCTTCCCGGAACACCCCGCCGAACCAGGTCCAGCTCGTGACCGCGACCACGCCCGGCATCGCGCGCACCTTCTGCATGTAGGAGTAGGGCACCGGGTACACGAGGCCGGCCTCGTTGTGCACCACGACGCGCGTATTCGTGGCGACCTGGTCGAGGATCCGGTTCATGCCGTCGGGCATCGTGGCCAGGAAGCACACGAGCGCGACCGCGAGCGCGATCGCTCCGCCCGTGAGCAGGCTGCGCACCTTGTTGCGCGAGAGGTTGCGCCACAAGAACGCGGGCCAGCTCACGCTGCGCCTCCTCCCGCTACGGTGCGGTCGAGCAGACCCTTGTCGAGATGGTGGATCTCGTCGACGAACTGCTCGCCGCGCGAATCGTGCGTGACCATCACGACGGTCTTGCCGAACTCGCGGCGCAGGTCGCGCAGCAGTGCCAGGATCTCGACCGCGTTCTTCGCGTCGAGATCGCCCGTGGGCTCGTCGGCGACCACGATCTCGGGATCGGACACGATCGCGCGCGCGATCGCGACGCGCTGCTGCTCGCCGCCCGACATCTCGCTGGGCATGTGCGTGGCGCGCTCGGCGAGCCCGACCACGCGCAGCGCGGTATTGGCGCGCTCGCGCCGCTCCGTCTTGGAGAGCTTGGTGAGCAAGAGCGGCAGCTCGACGTTCTCGCGCGCCGAGAGCACCGGGATCAGGTTGAAGAACTGGAAGATGAAGCCGACGTGCTGGGCGCGGAAGCTCGCGAGCTCGTCCTCGGACAGCTCGTTCAGGTCGCGTCCGGCCACCGTCACGCGGCCCTCGCTCGGTCGGTCGAGCCCTGCGAGCAGGTGGAGCAGCGTGGACTTGCCGGAGCCGGAGGGCCCCATCAGCGCGACGAAGCGTCCGCGCTCGATCGTGAGCGAGACGTGGTCGAGCGCGCGGACCTCATCGGCGCCGCGGCGATAAACCCGGGACACATCCTCGAGTTGGATCAAGTGCGGGAACTCCGCGCAGGCGCCGCCCTAGCGTACCAGAGTCAAAAGACTTCCCGCAGCGTCTCGGCCACGCCCCGGCGCGCGGCCCCCAGCGCGGGGATGACCCCGGAGATCAGGCCGACGAAGAACGCCAGGAACAGTCCCTCGACCAGAATCGTGTTGCGTCACGATGAACCACGACAGCGGCCCGAGCTGCGGGTTCCAGCCGCCCGACGCGGCCCGCGCGAGCCGGGAGAGCCCGAGCGAGACCCCCGCCCCGATCGCGCCCGCGAGCGTCGCGAGCAGCGTCGCCTCGGCCACGAGCATGCCGAACACTTGTCGGCGGGTGAAGCCGATCGCCTTCAGGATCGCGATCTCGCGAGACCGCTCGCGCACGGTCATGCTCGCGGTGTTCGCGGCGATGAACACGATGCAGATCGCGAGGAGCGCGCCCACTACCGTGATCAGGAGGGCCATCCCCTCGAGCGCCTGAAATTGGCTTCTGAAGAAGCTCTTCTCCGTCGCGGAGGCGGTCTGCGCTTCGCTGTTGTGGAAGGTCTCGTCGATCTCGCGCATCAGCGGGTCGACGCGTGCGGGATCGTCGACCCGCAGCCAGATCATGCCCGCGCTGTCGAGATTCCAGCCCTTCGCGACCACTGCCTGCGCGAGATACTCGCGCTGGAACCAGAAGTGCGGCGCGCGCACGAGCGGGATCTCGCCGACGATCTTGAAGGTGAGCGCGATCTCCCAGTCCCGGCTCGTGAGCGTGACCTGGTCGCCCGGCGCCCAGCCGTACCGTTCCATGGTGCCGCGCCCGACCACGGCGCCGTCGCGCCGCCGTGCGAACTCCGCGAGCACCGCCGGATCGATCTTCCAGTCCGCCCACACGACGCCGACCGCGTCAGGCTCGACCGCGAGGGTCGGGAACGACGCGCCTTCCTCTTCTCGATAGGCGCCGCCAAACCAGGTCCAGCTCGCCGCGGCCACCACGCCGGGCATCGCACGGATCTTCTCCAGATAGGCATAGGGCAGCCAGTCGTAGGCGACGCCCGCCCCGTCGTGCACGACGATGCGCGTGTTCGCGGCCACCGAGTCGAGCATTCGGTCGAGCCCGTCGGGCATCGTGGCGAGGAAGCACACCAGCGAGATCGCGAGCGCGATCGCGCCTCCCGTGAGCACACTGCGCAGCTTGTTGCGCGCGAGATTGCGCCACAGAAACGAGGTCCAGCTCATGCCGCCTCCTGCTGGTCTTCGCTCGCCTCCCGGCTCGCTGCGCGAAACTTGCAGCTCCGCGGGCCATCCTATCAGAATGCTGGGAAAACCCCGCTGGATCGGTATCTTTGGCCCCCTCGCGGCGGAGGACCCGTGACCGAGCTCAACATCTTTTCGATGCTTTTCGCGCTGATGCTGGCGACTTTCGTCGGCTTCCAGGTGATCCAGAACGTGTCGCGGCTGCTCCACACGCCGCTGATGTCGCTGACCAACGCGATCTCCGCGATCGCCGTGGTGGGCTCGATCATCATCGCGGGCGAGCAGAAGACGACGTTCTCCACGGTGCTCGGAGCGGTCGCGGTGTTCGCGTCGGTGACCAACATCGTCTCCGGGTTCCTGATCACCGACCGCATGCTCAAGATGTTCAAGGAGCGGAAGTAGCCGTGGTCACCGCGATCACCCAGCTCTGCTATCTCGCGGGCGCGGCGCTGTTCATCTTCTCGCTGCGCTGGCTCTCGCGCCCGAACACCGCGCGCAACGGCGTGCTCGCGGGCGTCGCGGGCATGGCGCTCGCGATCATCGGGACGCTGCTCAATCCGCACATCATCGGGTTCGGCTGGATCGCGATTGCGGTGGTGGCCGGGACGCTCGTGGGCGTCCCGCTCTCGCGCGTGCCGCTCACCGCGGTACCGCAGCGGACCGCGATCTCACACGCGTTCGGCGGCCTCGCCGCGGGCCTCGTCGGCACCGCGAAGTATTCGATCTGGCTCGGCGAAGGCGAGCTCACGGCGTTCCGCACGACCGCGATCGTGATCGAGGTGCTGCTCGGCTTCGTCACCTTCACGGGCAGCCTGATGGCCGCGGGCAAGCTCCAGGAAGTGATCCCGACCCGGCCGATCACCTATCGCGGCCAGAACGCGGTGAACTTCACGCTGCTCGCCATCGCGGTGGTGTGCGGCGTGGCCGTGGTGCTCAACCCGGCGCAGTGGCCGCTGTTCGGCGTGATCATCGGGCTCTCGCTCGTGTTCGGTGTGCTCTTGATCATCCCGATCGGCGGGGCCGACATGCCCACCGTGATCTCGCTGCTGAACTCCTACGCGGGCCTCGCGGCCGTGGCGATGGGCTTCGTGCTCGAGAACCAGCTCCTGATCGTCGCGGGCGCGCTCGACGGCGCCTCGGGCTTCATCCTGTCCGTGATCATGTGCCGCGCGATGAACCGCTCCTTCTCGAACGTGCTGTTCGGCGCGTTCGGTCAGGTGCAGGCGCAGGCCGCCGCGGGCGAGGCGAAGCCGGTCAAGAGCGCGACGGCCCAGGACGCCGCCGACTATCTCTCGCAGGCCCAGCGCGTGGTGTTCGTGCCCGGCTACGGCATGGCCGTGGCGCAGGCGCAGCACCGCGTGCGCGAGATCTACGACGAGCTCACCAAGCGCGGGATCGATGTGAAGTTCGCGATCCATCCCGTGGCCGGCCGCATGCCGGGTCACATGAACGTGCTGCTCGCGGAGGCCGAGATCCCCTACGAGTCGCTCGTGGAGATGGACGAGATCAACCCCGAGATGCCGCAGACGGACGTCTGCGTGGTAGTCGGAGCCAACGACGTCGTGAACCCGGCCGCGCGCACGGACAAGTCGAGCCCGATCTACGGGATGCCGATCATCGACGCCGACAAGTCCCGCCTGGTGCTCGCCAACAAGCGCTCGATGAATCCGGGGTTCGCGGGCATCGACAACGCGCTGTATTCCGCGGACAACACGCTCATGGTATTCGGCGACGCCAAGAGCGTGCTCGGTGACATCGCGGCCGCGCTGCGCGCGGAGAGAGAGGGCAAGGCCGCCGCTTGAGATCAGACAGGAACCTGGGGGTGGTGGGGATGACCAGGAACTTTTGCGCGCTCATGATCGCCGCCGCAGTGATCGCCTGCGGACCCGGTGGCGAATCCAAGTCGGGTGATGCGGGGCCGATTCCGGTCGGTCACGTCGCGTCGCTGACCGGTGACACCGCGACGTTCGGCCAGAGCACGGACCGCGGCATGCGCATGGCGATCGAGGAGATCAACGCCAAGGGCGGCGCGCTCGGCCGGCCGCTCGAGCTGCTCTCCGAGGACGACCGCTCGATCACCGAGGAAGCGCGCACCGCGGCGCAGAAGCTGCTCCAGCGCGACCAGGTGGTGGCGCTGCTCGGGGAGATCGCCTCGTCGCGCTCGCTCGCGGCCGCACCCGAGGCGCAGCGCTCGCGCGTGCCGATGATCTCACCCGGCTCGACCAACCCGAAGGTCACCGAGGTCGGCGACTACATCTTCCGCGCCTGCTTCATCGATCCGTTCCAGGGCACCGTGATGGCGCGCTTCGCCACCGAAGAGCTCAAGGTCAAGCGCGTGGCGATCCTGTTCGACTTCAAGCAGGACTACTCCGTCGGCCTCGCCGATTACTTCCGCAAGACCTTCACGGAGCTCGGCGGCGAGATCGTCGCGGACGAGCGCTACACGAGCGGCGACATCGAGTTCCGCGCGCAGCTGACGACGATCCGCGCCGCCAAGCCCGACGCGATCTTCGTGCCGGGCTATTACACGGAGCTCGGCCTGATCGCGAAGCAGGCGCGCGAGCTCGGCATCGACGTGCCGCTGCTCGGCGGCGACGGCTGGGATTCGGAGAAGACGCTCGAGATCGGCGGCAAGGCCGTCGAGGGCTACTTCTTCTCGACGCACTATGCGGCCGACGCCGACAGCCCGAAGGTCCAGGAGTTCGTGAAGCGCTACACCGAGAAGTACCACCAGACGCCCGACGCGATGGCCGCACTCGGCTACGACACCGCGGGCATCCTCGCCGACGCGCTGACCCGCGCC
Organism: uncultured delta proteobacterium; assembly: GCA_963832165.1. Taxonomy (GTDB): domain Bacteria; phylum Myxococcota_A; class UBA9160; order UBA9160; family SMWR01; genus JAHEJV01. The sequence goes on from CAWHTE010000003.1 coordinate 92,006, forward strand.
GGCTCCACCGATGGCGCGGCGCTGCGCGACGCGATCGCGTCCACGAAGGACTACGAGGGCGTGACGGGCCGGATCAGCATCGACGCCGAGCGCAACGCGCGCAAGGACGCCGTCGTGCTCAAGATCGAGGGCGGCAAGTTCAAGTTCTACCGCTCGGTGCCGGCGAGCTAACGCATTGGACTTCGCTCGGCTTCGCCTCGCTGCGCGCGCCCTTCGGGCGCTTGCTTGGCCTTGAGGTCGAGCGTTAGGCTTTGGAGCAATTTCTCCAACAGCTCCTGAACGGGATCGCCTGGGGCAGCATCTACGCCCTGATCGCGCTCGGCTACACGATGGTGTACGGCGTGCTCAAGCTGATCAACTTCGCCCACGGCGAGGTCTACATGGTCGGCGCGATGGCGGGCTACTACTGCGCGCACGCGCTCGGCTTCGCGGCCGAGCCGTCGCTCGCGGGCCTGTTCGTGGTGCTCGTGCTGTCGATGGCGGCCTGCGCCTTGCTCGGCGCGACGATCGAGCGCGTGGCCTATCGGCCGCTGCGCAATGCGCCGCGCCTGGCCTCGCTGATCACGGCGATCGGCGTGTCGCTCCTGCTCCAGAATGGCGGTCAGCTCCTGTTCGGCGCCGATCCGAAGTTCTTCCCGTCGATCGTGGTCGCGCGCGAGGTCGTGCGCTTCGGCAGCGTCGCGGTGTCGAACATCCAGCTCTTCGTGCTCGGCACTGCGATGGTGCTGATGGTGGGACTCGAGGTCGTGGTGATGCGCACGCGCTTCGGCCGCGCGATGCGCGCGGTGTCGGTCGATGCGCCGGCCGCCGCGCTCATGGGCGTGCCGGTCGACCGCGTGATCTCGGGCACGTTCATGCTCGGTTCGGCGCTCGCGGCCGCCGCCGGGATCCTGGTCGGGCTCTCCAATCCCAAGATCGATCCGCTGATGGGACTCCTGCCCGGACTCAAGGCGTTCGTGGCCGCCGTGCTCGGCGGCATCGGCAGCATCCCGGGCGCGATGGTCGGGGGTCTCCTGCTCGGCGTCGTCGAGACGATGGTGTCCGCCTATCTCTCGAGCACCTATCGCGACGCGATCGCGTTCGTGATCCTGATCGCGATCCTGCTCTACCGGCCGACGGGTCTGTTCGGTACGGGTCAGGTCGAGAAGGTATGACGCGCGGCGCGCGCACGGCGGTCGCGTTCGCGGCGGCGTGCGCGCTGCTCGTGCTGGCCGATCAGGCGCTGCCGCGCGTGCTCAACAGCTACTACCTGACGATCCTCGTGCGCATCCTGGTTGCGGTGCTGGCCGCCGTGAGCCTGCAGCTCGTGAACGGCTTCACGGGACAGTTCTCGATCGGCCACGCGGGCTTCATGGCGGTGGGCGCCTACACGAGTGCCGCGCTCTCCGTCTACGCGAGCGCACCGCTCCTGGCGGACCTGCAAGCGTGGTTCCCGGTCTCCGTGGCGCACGCCATCTACTACCCGATCCCGCTCGTGATGGGCGGTCTCGCCGCTTCGCTCGCGGGTCTGCTCGTCGGGATCCCGGCGCTGCGGCTGCGCGGCGACTACCTCGCCATCGCCACGCTCGGATTCGGCGAGATCATCCGGATCGCGATCCTGAACATCGACGCGGTTGGCGGCGCGCGCGGGTTCGCACTCACGGCCCAGGCCGGCGTCGACCTGCGATACGAGAGCCTGGGCGCGGTGGGCGCGGTGGTGGCGATCTCGGTCGCGTTGATCGCGCGGCTCGTGTACTCGGCAGGCGGGCTCGCGTTTCGCGCCGTGCGCGAGGACGAGATCGCGGCCGAGGCGATGGGCATCGCCACCACGCGCGTGAAGGTCGAGGCGTTCGCGGTGGCGAGCTTCTTCGCGGGCGTGGCCGGCGCGCTGTTCGCGCACGCCGAGGGCTATGTCCACACGAACAGCTTCTCGTTCGTGCGCTCCTTCGAGATCATGGCGTTCGTGGTGCTCGGCGGGCTCGGCTCGCTCACGGGCGCCGCGCTCGCGGCCGCCGTGCTCACGGCGGCCCCGGAGCTTCTGCGCGGGCTCGGCGAGTGGCGCATGGTGCTCTACTCGCTCCTGATCATCGGGACCATGCTCGTGCGGCCGCAGGGCCTGCTCGGATCGCGCGAGCTCTCGCTCGCCTTCCTGTCGCGCCGCGTACCACCGCGCGCAGCGGGGCCGTGATGGCGCTGCTCGAGCTCTCCGACATCACGGTTCGCTTCGGGGGCGTCGTCGCGATCTCGAAGCTCGACCTGCGCGTGGATGCGGGGCAGCTCGTCGCGATGATCGGGCCCAACGGCGCGGGCAAGACCACCGCGTTCAACGTGATCACGGGCGCGTGCGCGCCGACCGAGGGGCACGTGCGCTTCGACGGCGCGCAGATCGACGGCCGGCCCGCGCACCAGGTGTGCCGGCGCGGCATCGCGCGCACGTTCCAGAACATCCGCCTGTTCCGCACGCTCACGGTGCTCGAGAACGCGCTCGCGGCGCTGGTCGGCGCGCAGCGCTCGGGGCGCGCCGACGTGCTGCGCGGCGGCGACTGGTACCAGCGCGAAGCCGCCAACGAGGAGCAGGCGAGGGCGCTCCTGGAGAGAATGGGTCTCGGGCGTTTCGCCGACGCGCGCGCCGATTCGCTCCCGTACGGCGAGCAGCGCCGGCTCGAGATCGCGCGCGCTCTCGCGACGCGGCCGCGCCTGCTGCTGCTCGACGAGCCGGCCGCGGGCATGAATCCCTCGGAGAAGGAGGCGCTGCGCGAGCTGATCGTGCAGCTGCACCGGGACTTCGAGCTCACGATCGTGCTGATCGATCACGACATCCCGTTCGTGATGAACCTGTGCGAGCGCGTGTCCGTGCTCGATCACGGCGAGAAGATCGCCGAGGGCGCACCCGACGTGGTGCGCCGCGATCCGCGGGTCATCGAAGCGTACCTGGGCACGGACGATGCCGCGGAGCACGCGTGAGCGGAACGAACACTCCGCTCTTGCGCGTCGAATCGCTGTCGGTCGCCTACGGCGCGATCCTCGCGCTGCGCGGCGTCGACTTCGAGGTGGCGCCCGGCGAGATCGCCACGCTGATCGGCTCGAACGGCGCGGGCAAGTCGACGCTCTTGCGCGCCGTGAGCGGACTGCTGCGGCCGCGCTCGGGCCGGATCTGGTTCGACGGAGTGGACATCACCGCGGAGCGCGCGGACCGCCGCGTCGCGCGCGGGATCTCGCAGGTGCCCGAGGGCCGCCGGATCTTCGCCAACCTGACCGTGCGCGAGAACCTGCAGATGGGCGCCTACCTGCGCGATGCGCGCGACTCGAGCGCCTACGAGCGCGCGCTGACGCTGTTCCCGCGCCTGCGCGAGCGGCTCGGCCAGAGCGCGGGAACGCTCTCGGGCGGCGAGCAGCAGATGCTCGCGATCGGCCGCGCGCTGATGGCCCAGCCGCGACTGCTGCTGCTCGACGAGCCCTCGCTCGGCCTCGCGCCGCTGCTCGTGCAACAGATCTTCGCGATCATCCGCGAGATCAACGCGCAGGGAACGACCGTGGTGCTCGTGGAGCAGAACGCGCGCCAGGCGCTGCGCGTCGCACAGCGGGCCTACGTGCTCGAGACGGGCGCGGTCACGCTCTCGGGTTCCGCGCCCGAGCTCGCGCAGGACGAGCGCGTGCGCCGCGCCTATCTCGGCGGAGCGGGCTGACTCATCTGACTCCCCAGCCGCGGAGTCGATCTTCGAGGGAAGCCCTCTCAGCGGTGAGATCGAATGATTCGGGCTCGATCGCGTCGGGAAGCCCTTCTTCGCTCCGCACGAACATGGTCAGCACGAAATTCCTGCGCTTGTCCCCCCGCGCAGCGCGCGGGACGTAGCTGATCGCCATCAGAGTTTCGGGAGCGATCTTCCAGACGGCCATGAAGTACTCAGCACTCGGGTTCTGCCACTGAGCCGACATCGAAAGGGGTTTGCCCCAGGTCTCCGCGGCGGCTCGGAGCTTCCGCTCGATCGCCGCATCGAGCACCTCGGGAGGGTACGTGTCCCCGTAGTAGACGGTCTGCAGGGCGGGCGGCTCGCCCGATACGAGATAGACGATGCCGCGTTGCTGATTCTCAGATTCGGCTACCTCGAAGAAGATCGCGGGAAACTTCGTTTGATCGACCTCGTCGTCGACGATGCCATCGCCGCGGAGCTCGACGAGCTCATCCCGCGTCATGCCGAGTTGCAATCCGCGGACCGCTGGGATCATGAAATCCGCCGAGATCGAGCCTCCAGACAGGAGTCGACAGCTCACGAGATACACCAGCAGGCATCCGCCGATCGCAGCGGCACGGACGAGCGCGAATCGATCCGGAGATTTCCTCAAGCGGATCTCCGCGCGAACACGGGACCGCCCGGTATCTCGTCCGGACCGAGGAGTCCGCATCGCCTCCAGCCCGCTGACAGCAGCCAGGTTCGTGGCGGTGAGACGGCCCGTCCGTTGGTCGACACCAACGTGGACGCGAAACTCCGAGACCACCCATCGAACCAGCGACCGGAAGACGCCGGATCGATTCGGACCGACCGTGGGAGCGCACGACCAGACTTGGCGGCGTGTCGGCGCGCGTTGAGCAGCACGTACGACAGTGCATTCCGCACCTCGCGCGGCGTGCGCAGTGCGCGCACGTGATAGCGATCCGCGAGCACGGCGCCCGAGCGGCGGAACACCCGGTTGACGGCTCTCGCGAGCCGCGCGCCGAGCGATTTCATCCCTCGCCCGAGTGCGCTCCGGTCTTCGGCCTCGACGATCAGATGCGCGTGATCTGCCTGGATCGAATAGTGAACGAGGCGGAAGTCTCCGCGATCGCAGCACCCGGCGAAGCTCTGCTCGAGCTCGTGCACGAGGCGCGCACTGCGCAGTGAAGGCACTCCGGAGCGAACCTTTAGAGTCACGTGGCAGGGGAAGCGCTCCGCAACGCCTTCGCGCGGGCGGTGCCGGATGCGCGGTTTCGGTCCGGGCCGACGTCCGCCTCTGTGCTTGCGCCCGGTCCAGCGTCGATCGAGCTCCAGCTGTGCGATTCTATGTCCCATAAATGTGTATGTTAGGGCGATGTTCTGGATTTGTCAAGAGTGCGTGCGTTCCGAAGTCGGATTCCGACGCCCGACCACTCCTCGAAGCGGCTTTCCCGGCGCTGCCGCGGACTCGCAGGTCCCTCATCGGCACCTCTACTAGCGGTCGGGCGTGAGTGCGGCGAGAATCCGCGCCGTGAAAGTGCCCCGCGTGAAGCCGGTGCCGCTCTTTGTCGGCCTCGTTCTGTTCGCGCTTCCGCTCGTGCTTCGACACCGAGCTGTCGAACTGGGGCGAGCACGGGGCGCAGCCCGCACTCGCTGCGGGGCTGACGCTGCTCATGGCGACGTGGTGGATCACCGAGGCGCTTCCGATCGCGTGGACCGCGTGCGTGCCGCTGCTCGTGCTGCCGTTCGCCTCGGTATACGGCGCGAACTTCGCCGAGAATCTCTGGGGCGCGTTCGCGCCCTACGTCGATCCCTACATCTTCCTGTTCCTGGGCGGCATGGGCATCGCGGCCGCGATGCAGCAGTGGGGCCTGCACCGCCGCATCGCGCTCCAGGTGATGCGCGTCGTCGGCACCGATGCGCGGCGTCTCTTGTTCGGCCTGCTGCTCGCGACGGCCACCGTGTCGCTGTGGATCTCGAACACCGCGACCGCGGCGATGATGTTCCCGATCGGCCTCGCGCTGATCGCCGAGTTCGAGCGCGAGAGCGGTAGACGACTCGCGCGCTATGGCGCCGCGCTGATGCTCGCGGTCGCCTACGGCGCGAACGTGGGCGGGATCGGCACGAAGATCGGCACGGTGCCGAGCGCGCAGCTCTCGGGCTTTCTCGCGCAGCGCGGCGTCGAGGTCTCGTTCCTCGAGTTCGCGTCGATCGGCATTCCGTTCGTGCTGCTCTTCCTGCCGATCGTGTGGCTCGCGCTGTGGCGGATCGGGCGCGTCGACGCACCCGCCGAAGAGGACGGCCAGCGCGCGCTCGCAGGCGAGGGCGCACGGCTCGGCGCGATGCAGCGCGCCGAGCGGATCGTGCTGGGCGTCTTCCTCGTCACCGCGGCGGTGTGGGTGATGGGCAAGCCGATCACGGATGCGCTGCGCGCGCGCGGGCTGCCCGACCTCGCCACCGCGCACGTCGAGGCGGCCATCGCGATGCTCGCGAGCCTCGTGCTGTTCACGTGGCGCTCCGATCGCCGGCGCGTGCTCGAGCCCGCGTCGCTGCGCTTCGTGCAATGGGAGACGCTCGTGCTGCTGGGCGGGGGCTTCTCGCTCGCAGCGTGCATCCAGGCGAGCGGGCTCTCGCACTGGCTCGGCGCGCAGCTCGAGGCGCTGCGCGCGGCGCCGCCGTTCGCGCAGGCGGTAGCCGCGAGCGTCGTGACCGTGACGCTCTCGGCGTTCGCCTCGAACGCGGCGACCATAGCCGTGATGCTGCCCGTGCTCGGGGTCAGCGTCGCGCCCGAGCACGCGACGGCGATCCTGTTCGCGGCCACGTTCTCGGCCTCGTGCGACTTCGCGCTGCCGGCCGGCACGCCGCCCAACGCGATCGTGTTCGGATCGGGCTACCTCACGATCCCGCTGATGGCGCGCACGGGGGTGCTGCTCGACCTCGCGGCCGCGCTGTGCGCGGCGACGTGGTGCTGGTTTGCCGTGCCACTCCTTCTATCTTCCGCGGCCGGAGGGGGACCCTGATGCGCGGACTCCGCATGGTCGGCTGGGCGGCCGCGGCGCTCGCGGGCGCGGGCGCGCTCGCGGTGATCGCCACCGCGCGCGGCGAGGCGATCTCGAGCGCGTGGTTCCTGATCGCGGCGATATGCCTCTACGCGCTCGGCTACCGCTTCTATTCGGGCTTCCTCGCGCGGCGCGTGTTCGCGCTCGACGCGGGGCGCGCGACGCCCGCGCACCGGCTGCGCGACGACAAGGACTACGTGCCGACGAACCGCTGGGTGGTGTTCGGCCACCACTTCGCGGCGATCGCGGGGCCGGGCCCGCTCGTGGGGCCGATCCTCGCCGCGCAGTTCGGCTACCTGCCCGGCACGCTCTACATCCTGATCGGCGTCCTGATCGGCGGCGCGGTGCAGGACTTCACGATCCTGGTCGGATCCATGCGCCGCAACGGCAAGTCGCTGGGCCAGATGGTGCGCGAGGAGATCGGCCCGCTCGGCGGCGCAGCCGCGCTCGTGGGCGTGCTCGCGATCATGATCATCCTGATCGGCGTGCTCGGGCTCGTCGTGGTGAACGCGATGTTCGGCAGCCCGTGGGCGACTTCGACCGTGGCCGCGACGATCCCGATCGCGATCGCGATGGGCCTGTACATGACGCACTTGCGGCCCGGCCGCGTGCTCGAGGCGACCGTCTTCGGCGTCGCGCTCGTGGTGTTCGCGGTCTTCGCGGGCCGCTGGGTCGACGAGAGCGCGGCGCTGCGCGTGTTCTTCGACCTCGACAAGAAGACGCTCGCGCTGTCGATCATCGCGTACGGCTTCACCGCGAGCGTGCTGCCGGTGTGGCTGCTGCTCGCGCCGCGCGACTATCTGTCCGCGTTCATCAAGATCGGCACGGTCGCGATGCTCGCGATCGGCCTGCTCGTGGTACACCCGCCCGTGCAGCTGCCCGCGCTCACGCAGTTCATCGACGGCAGCGGCCCCGTGTTCTCGGGGAAGCTCTTCCCGTTCTGCTTCATCACGATCGCGTGCGGCGCGATCTCGGGCTTCCACGCGCTGATCTCCTCCGGCACCACGCCCAAATTGCTCGACCGCGAGACCGACGCGCGCATGATCGGCTACGGCGCGATGCTCATGGAGAGCTTCGTGGCGATCATGGCGCTGCTCTCCGCGGCCGTGATGGATCCGGGCGTCTACTTCGCGATCAACTCGCCCGCGGCGCTGATCGGCACCACGGTCGAGAGTGCCGCGAGCACGATCACGAGCTGGGGCTTTGCGCTCGCACCCGAGACGCTCGACACGCTCACGCGGCAGATCGGCGAGCACACGCTGCTCTCGCGCACGGGCGGCGCGCCGAGCCTCGCCGTGGGCATGGCCGAGATCTTCTCGCAGGCGCTCGGCGGCGATGCCGTGAAGGCGGTCTGGTACCACTTCGCGATCATGTTCGAGGCGCTGTTCATCCTGACCACGCTCGATGCGGGCACGCGCGTCGGGCGCTTCATGGTGCAGGACCTGCTCGGCAACGCGTGGGCGCCGCTCGGGCGCACCTCGTCGCTGTCCGCGAACGTGCTCGCGTCGGGGCTGATCGTCGCGGGCTGGGGCTATTTCCTGTACCAGGGCGTGGTCGATCCGCTCGGTGGGATCAACACGCTGTGGCCGCTGTTCGGGATCGCGAATCAGCTGCTCGCGGCGACCGCACTCACGCTCGCCACGACGATCCTGATCAAGTCCGCGCGTCCGGTCTACGCGTTCACCACGCTCGCTCCGCTCGCGTGGCTGCTCTCGGTCACGATGACGGCCGGGCAGTCAGAAGATCTGGGACCCCGATCGGCGGATCGGCTTCCTCGCGCAGGCCGATCATCTCGCGGGCCAGATCGCCCAGGGGCTCGTGGCGCCCGAGAAGCTTGCCGAGACGAAGGTGCTGATCTTCAACAACCGGCTCGACGCCGCGATCACGGGCGTGTTCATGGTGCTCGTCGCGATCGTCGTGCTCGACGCCGCGCGCGTGTGGTGGCGCACGCTGCGGCCGGGCGGCGGCATGGCGCCCGATGCGATTCCGATCCCGGTCGTCGAGGGACCCACGCCCGCGCCCAGCGGCGCGACGCTGTCGCGCGCACTGCGCGGATTCGCGCGCGGGTTCACGGGGCTCGTCCCTTTGCGCGGTGACATCCGGCGAGCGCTCGAGCAACGGTCGGCCCAGCGCAAGAGTTGCTGCTGACACTCAGTCAGGCCGCCGGTATCCCGAGCCGCGGCTGGCGGTTAGTCGAGGTTTTGCACAACGGAATCGGCCGGCGGATTAATTTGGCGACTCGAAGTTTCGATTCGAGTTGAAATTGCCTAGCAGAACCGCGTAGGTTAATGCGCCTGCAACACCTTGTTGGGAAGGGGTTTGTCGATGCGGAAGCAGTCGCTGTCTATTTCGGGGAAGAGGTTGTGGCTCGTCGGCGCGTCGATCGCGCTATTCGCGCAACAGGCCGCCGCGCTGTCGCTGGACGTGGACGGGCGGACGGTGCAGGTCACGAACTGCTTCGACGAAGTTTGCGGGGGCGATAGCGCCTTCCCGGGAGCCGCGTTCGCTGCGTTCAACGACTCGGCGACCGTTGGGAGCCTCGTCGCGAATCAGAACACGACGGTGAGCACGAGCGCGATGAGCGGCACCGTCGATGTAGTGCTCGACACGCCGCAGCCGGACTCGAACTTCGCGAGCTCGCTGTTCGACGTCGCGTTCACGGCCGGCGCTGCGGAGCTGTACTCGTTCACGGGTACCGCAGCCGCGAGCGGCCCCACGGACATCCTCGCGGGTCTGTTCGACATCACCACGAACACCCTGATCTTCTCGTTCACCACGGCGGGACCCCACAACTCCGCGGGTGCGTTGACGTCGGGCGACCAGTACCTGCTGCGCGTCTACTCGAACCTGTTCGGCGAGGGATCCGCGGGCTGGGATTTCGAATTCACGGTCGGCAGCAACGTGCCCGAGCCCTCGACCGCCACGCTGCTGGGGCTCGGGCTGCTCGGGCTGGCGATCCGGCGCGGACGCCGCGCGTAGTCGTTTCGTTCCCGCGCTGACGCAGAGAGAGGCGCAGCTGCTCGGATTCTGAGCAGCCGCCCCGACTTCCTTGGGCAGTCCCAGGATGCCCGCGCGCTTCACGCGCCGGTAGTTGGCACCGCATTTGCTCCTTGCCTCGCGCGGGGAGGACCGCGCGTGGCTCGTTATGCCTACGAACGACTGTCCGCACAGGACGCCACGTTCCTGTGGGCCGAGCGCGAGAACGCGCCGATGCACGTGGGTGCGGTCGCGATCTTCGAGACCGGACCGCTGCGCAACGCGGACGGCGGCGTCGATTTCGCGCGCTACCGCGGGCGCGATCGAGTCGGTGCTGCACTGGATCCCGCGCTACCGCCAGAAGCTCGCGTGGACGCCGCTCGAGGGCTGGCCGGTGTGGGTCGACGACCGCCACTTCGACATCGGCTACCACCTGCGCCACCTCTCGCTCGCGCGCCCGGGCACGCTCGCGCAGCTGCGCGAGCTCGCGAGCCGGATCCTCGCGCGCCCGCTCGACCGCTCGCGCCCGCTCTGGGAGATCTGGGTGATCGAAGGGCTCGAGGGCGGCGACCAGTTCGCGCTGCTCAACAAGGTCCACCACTGCATGATCGACGGCGCCGCGGGCGCGAACATCTCGCAGATCCTGATGTCGCCGTCGCCGAACGCCGCGATCGATCCGCCGATGGCGTACATGCCGCGCCCCGAGCCGACCGGCACCGACCTCCTGCTCGATGCGCTGCGCGACCGCGTGCGCCGCCCGGTCGCGGCGCTCCAGGCGCTCTCGGAGATCGTCTCGACGCCCGAACGCGTGAGCGGTGCGCTCGGCGAGGCGCTGCGCCGCGCGCGCTCGCTCGGCGATCTGCTCGGCTACATCGCGCCCGCGTCCGCGACGCCGATCAACGGCGAGCTGAGTCCGCACCGGCGGCTCGACTGGCTCACGATGCCGCTCGCCGACCTGCTCGAGCTGCGCGCCGTGCTCGAGTGCACGGTGAACGACCTCGCGCTCGCGGTCGTGGCGGGCGCGCTGCGCCGCTATCTGTTCCGCCGCCGCGTCGACGTCGCCTCGCTCGAGTTCCGCGTGGCCACGCCGGTGTCGACGCGCACCCAGGCGGACGAGCAGCGCCACGGCAACCACGTGTCGACCTGGATCCTCTCCCTGCCGCTCGCCGAGCCCGATCCGCTCGCGCAGCTCGCGCTCGTGTGCGAGCGCACCGCGGAGCTCAAACGCACCAACGCGGCGCTCGGCGCGGACACGGTGATGAAGCTCGCCGAGTGGCTGCCGACGCCGCTCGTCGAGCGCGGCACAGCGCTCGCCAACGGTCCGATCAACTCGGTCGTCACGAACATTCCTGGGCCGCAGTTCCCGCTCTACGTCGTGGGCTCGCGGCTGCTCGGGATGTACCCGGTCGTGCCGCTCCTGCCCGGCGTCGGGCTCGGAATCGCGCTCTTCTCCTACGACGGGAAGCTGTGCTGGGGGTTCAACGCCGACTACGAGCTCGTACCGGACCTGCACGCGTTCCACGACGACGTGTGCGCGGCGTTCGAGCAGCTCCGCGCCGCCGCGGTCGCGCGCTACATGCAGAAGCGCACGGCGAAGGCGGAGGTCGAGATCGAGGTCGAGGTTGCCGGAGCGAGAAGCCGAAGCCGCGCCGCGCGCCGCGGTGCCGGAACTCGAGCGAAGGGGAGCGCTCGCGGCCGCCGGAGACTCTGCGGCCTGATCACTCCGACTCGATGAAGCGGTAGCCGACGCCCTGCTCGTTGGCGATGAAGCGCGGATGACTCGGGTCGTCCCCGAGCTTCTCGCGCAGCTGCGCGACGTACACGCGCAGGTACTGCACGTCGTTCTCGTGTCCGCGCCCCCAGATTTCGCTCAGCAGCTGCTTGTGGGTCACCACGCGCCCCACGTGCATCACGAGCACGCGCAGCAGCTCGAACTCCTTGCGCGAGAGCTTGATCGGTGAGCCCGCGAGCGCGGCGCGGCGCCGCGCGACGTCGAGCTCGAGCGGGCCGACCCGGTGCACCGACGCGTCCTCTCGCGCGCGCGGCCGGTCGCGCAGCAGCGCGCGCACGCGCGCGAGCAGCTCGGGCATGCTGAACGGCTTCACGACGTAGTCGCTGCCGCCGAGGTCGAGCGCGCGGACCTTCTCGGCGGCCGAGCTGCGGCCGGAGACGACGAGGATCGGGACGCGGCTCCAGAGGCGGACCTCGGCGATCAGCTCGCGACCGTCGCGATCGGGCAGGCCGAGGTCGAGGATCACGAGATCGGGATCGGCCTCGGCGCACTGCGCGATGCCCGACGCCGCATCGAGGGCCTCGAGCACCTGGTATCCGTGCGACTCGAGCCCGCGGCGCAGCAGCTGCCGGATCGGCGCCTCGTCGTCGACGACGAGCACCCTCGGTCCCAGGGCACTTTGCACCCGTCGGCGGCGTCGTATCGTCGCAACCGCGCGGTGAGACTGACCCGGAACGGCGGTCGGTGCAGTCATCTCGCGCGCCAGCCTAACTTTATGTGTTCTTTACGGCAAGTGGCGTTTAACAGGGATAAATCCGAATAGAACCTTTATGCCCGCGGGTCATAGGGTTTTCCGACTCGGAGAGCCCTGTGTCTCCGGGAAAAAGAGCGTGGGCACAACACTTTGTCGGGTCTTCGACTACCGATCTCGTTCGTCCTGGCCCTGGCCTTCACAGTTTCCATGTTCTGGGTCCTGGGGCTCATGATTTCCCAGCGCGAGGTACCGGATACGGTGCTGGCGATCCCGCGGATCGACTTCTCGCGCCTGGTCCGGGACTCGGACACCCAGGAGATCGCCCGGGTAAAGCCCGAGATCAAGAAGATCGAGCCGCCGCCGAGCCCCCAGAACGTCTCGACCAATACCAAGGCGAGCGTCGCCGCGGGCCTGGATCAGAGCAATCTCGCGCCGGCCGGCGTCGACTTCGGCGGATCGGGCGAGGGCGGCCTGCGCCAGGGCGGCGCTCCCGCCGTGGCCATGTCGGGCGGCTCCGACCGCGGTCCGGTGCCTCAAGTCCGGATCGAGCCCGATTACCCGCCGCAGGCGAAGGACCGCAGCATCGAGGGTTGGGTGCTGTTCCGGTACACGGTCACGAAGGAAGGCCGGGTCAAGGACGTCGTGATCGTCGACGCCCAGCCCAAGGGGATCTGGGATCGCAACACGATCCGCGCGGTCCAGAACTGGCGCTTCCAGCCCGCGCTCAAAGACGGCAAGCCGATCGAGACGGTGGGCATGCAGACCAAGTACGTCTTCGAAATGGAGCGCTGATGGCGAGTCGGCTCGCGTTCCATCGAGCTCTGGTGGCGGTCGCGCTCGTGGCGTGGCTGGTCGCACCCGCGGGCCGCGCCCAAGAGGCGGCCCCCGCCGAGAAGCCCGCCGCTGCGCAACCGGAGGCGAAGCCCGCCGAGAAGGCCGGCGCGAACACCGCGCAAGACCAGCCGCTCTCCGAGGAAGAAGAGGCGAAGCTCGACGCCGAGGACGAGAAGAAGCGCGAGGAAGCCGAGCGCGGAACGAAGTGGCGCGCGAAGACCAAGCAGGAGGCCAAGGAGGCCGAGGCCGCGATGGCGCGCACCGTCGGACGCCGCACCGGCCGGTTCCTGGCCAAGGCCAGCGAGCTCTTCACGGAGAGGAAGTACGACGAGTCGAACGAGGTGCTCGGGCGGTTGAACCTGAAGCGGCTCAACTCGTACGAGCGCGCACTCGTCTACAAGTACCAGGGCTACAACGCGTACGGGAAGGAACAGGTCGCCACCGCGATCGAGATGCTGCGCAAGGTGCTCGCCGAGAACATCCTGCCCAAGCAGGACTCCGCCGATCTCCTGTTCCAGATCTCCCAGATGCAGATGGGCACGGAGAAGTACGAGGACGCGATCGCCACGTTGAAGGAATGGTTCGCGCAGGAAGAGAAGCCGGGTGCCGTGGCCTACTTCGCGCTCGCGATCGCCTACTACCAGCTCAAGGACTTCGAAGCGGCGCTCGTGCCCGCCAAGAAGGCGATCGAGGTCGCCGAGAACCCGCAGCAGGGCTGGCTCCAGCTCGTGCTCGCGATCTACTTGAACAAAGAGGACTACGCGTCGGCGACGCCCGTGCTCGTGCAGCTGCTCTCGCGCTATCCCCAGGTGGGCAAGGCGTACTGGATGCAGCTCGCCACGCTCTACGGCGTGCAGAAGGACATCCCGCGCGCGCTCGCGATCATGCAGCTCGCGCACCGCCAGAAGTTGCTGGACGAGGACGCGAACGTGCGCCGGCTCGCCTCGCTGCTCCAGTCCGAGGACATCCCGATCCGCTCGGTGAAGGTGCTCGAGCAGGGATTCGAGCAGAAGGTCCTCAAGGAGGAAGCGACCTCCTACGAGCTGCTCGGCAACAGCTGGATCCTCGCGCGCGAGGCCGACAAGGCGGAGCCCGCATTGCAGAAGGCGGCCGATCTGTCGCCCGAGGGCGACATCTACGTGCGGCTCGGCCAGGTGCGGCTGCTCAAAGAGGACTACGCAGGCGCGACCACCGCGCTCAAGAGCGGTCTCGCAAAGGGCGGTCTCGACGATCCGGGCGCGGTCGAGCTCCTGCTCGGGATCACGTACTTCAACGAGGGCAAGCTCGGAGAGGCGCGCAGCTGGTTCGAGAAGTCGCGCCGCTCGGAGAAGTCGCGTCCGACGTCGGACGCCTGGATCAAGCACATCGACGAAGAGCTCGCGAAGCAGAGCGGTGAGTCGGGTGCGGTGGGAATGTGAAAATTCGCAATCGGAAGGAAACAGAGATGAAGTACGTGACACGCACATCGATCACGGCGCTCGCCGCCGTCCTGCTCGTGTGGGCGGTGTGGCCGGCCGCCGCGGAAGAAGAGAAGAAGGGCGTGCCGCTCGAGACAGTCGTCCAGGCGCAGATCGCCGCGGACCAGGACGCCGTCGCTTCGCAGAAGAAGATCAACGAGCTCGACGACCAGGCCAAGGAGATGCTGCAGAAGTACAACCTGCTCGTGGCGGAAGCCGCGAGCATGAACAACTACAGCGATCAGCTCCAGCTGCAGGTCAAGGACCAGGGTGACGCGATCGCGTCGTACAACCAGCAGCTCGTCGACATCGAGCACACGGCGCGCGAAGTGATGCCGATGATGCAGCGCATGCTCGACCAGATCGACCGCTTCGTCGAGCTCGACATCCCGTTCCAGCTCGAGGAGCGGCGCGGGCGCATCCAGAAGCTCAAGGACGTGATGGGCAAGGCCGACGTCGCGATCTCGGAGAAGTACCGCCGGATCGTCGAGGCCTATCAGATCGAGCTCGACTTCGGGCGCACGCTCGAATCCTACGACGGCAAGCTCGAGGGCGATGCCGCGGGCCGCACGGTGAAGTTCCTGCGGATCGGACGCGTGGCGCTGCTCTACCAGACCCTGGACGGCGAGGAGACCGGCTACTGGGACAACGACAAGAAGGGCTGGGTGGTCGACAACCACTACCGCGAGGCCATGATGGAGGGCGTTTCCGTAGCGCTCAAGGAGGGCGCTCCGGAGCTGATCGAGGCGCCCGTGCACGCGCCCCAGGACTCCGCCCCGGCCGAGGCTCCCGCCCCCATCGCTCCCGCGGCGCAGAGCGCCACGGACACGGAGACGCAGTCATGATCCGCAAGGTCCTCCTCTCCCTCTCCCTCGCCCTCGCGGTGCAGATGCCGCTCGCGTTCGGCGCGATCGGCGCCGACACGCTCGACGACCTGCTCGCGGAGACCCAGAAGGCGCGCGCCGCGGAAGCGGAGGAGAACAAGAAGCGCGAGGCGGAGTTCCTCTCGAGCCGCGACCGCCAGAAGGCGATGCTCGACGAGGCGCAGGCCAAGCACAACGCGGCCAGGGCGCGCAGCGAGAGCCTCTCGGCGCAGTTCGACGCCAACGAGGTGACGCTCGCCGACCTCGAGACCAAGCTCAAGGCGCGCGAGGGCAACCTCGGCGAGCTGTTCGGCGTGACCCGCCAGGTGGCCGGCGACACGTCGGCGATCCTCTACAACTCGCTCACCAGCGCGCAGTACCGCGGGCGCGACGAGTTCTTCACCAAGCTCGCCAAGAGCAAGGTATTGCCGACGATCCCCGAGTTCGAGCAGCTCGCATTCGAGCTCCTGCGCGAGATCACCGAGACCGGGC
Organism: uncultured delta proteobacterium; assembly: GCA_963832165.1. Classification (GTDB taxonomy): domain Bacteria; phylum Myxococcota_A; class UBA9160; order UBA9160; family SMWR01; genus JAHEJV01. Next base: position 107,844 of record CAWHTE010000003.1, read on the forward strand.
GCGTGGCGCGCTGGAAGACCGAGATCGTGACCGCGGACGGCGAGAAAGAGGTCACCGACGTGGTGCGGATCGGCGGCTTCATCGCGATGGCCGGTGAACGTTATCTGGACTTCAACCCCAAGCTCGGCACGTTCTCGGTCTTCGCGCGCCAGCCTCCCCAGAGCGAGCTGATCGAGGCCGCGCGCGCACTGACTTCGGCGACCTCCGGCTACCACGAGGCGTTCGTCGACCCGTCACGCGGCGTGCTCCTGTCGATCTACACGCAGCGCCCCTCGGTCTGGGAGCGCGTCGAAAATGGCGAGAAGATCAACTACGTGATCCTCCTGGTCGGCTTCATCGGCCTGGTCGTGTTCGGTGTACCAGTTCTTCTACCTGATCCTCGTGCGCCGCAAGGTGGCGCACCAGCTCAAGCACCTCGACCGGCCGATGCGCGACAACCCGCTCGGCCGCGTGCTCGCCACGTTCCGCGGCGATCCCCAGATGATCGAGGACGACGTCGAGGTCGTGGAGCTCCGGATCTCCGAGGCCGTGCTCAAGGAGGTGCCGACGGTGGAGCGCTTCCAGGCGTTCCTGCGCCTCGCCGTCGCAGCGGGCCCGCTGCTCGGACTGGTCGGAACCGTGGTCGGTATGATCATCACGTTCCAGAGCATCACCGAGTCGGGCTCCTCCGACCCCAAGCTCATGGCCCACGGCATCGGTGCCGCGATGATGGCGACCGTGCTCGGCCTCGGCATCGCGATCCCGCTGCTTTTCATCAATGCGGCGCTCGCGACCATGTCGCGCAGCGTGGTGCAGGTGCTCGACGAGCAGAGCAACGGCCTGCTCGCGGAGCACATCGAGCGCAAGCAGGGCCGGAGCGAGGACGCGAATGTCTGACGTCGGTGACCTCCTGATCACGCCCTACCGCATCGTGGCGGACATGATCGAGCTCGGCGGTTTTTGGGTCATCTTCATCTTCCTCTCCGGACTCCTGCTCTGGACGCTCGTGCTCGAGCGGTACTGGTACTTCTCGCGCATTCTTCCCAGGCAGGCCCAGCAGTATCTCTCCGCATGGAAGGTGCGCTCGGACCACACCTCGTGGTGCGCGCGCTCGATCCGCCAGATGATGATCTCGAAGCTCAACGCGGGAATGTCGGCGAACCAGATCCTGATGAAGACGCTCGTGCCGCTCGCGCCGCTGCTCGGACTGGTCGGCACGGTGTCCGGCATGCTCAAGGTGTTCGAGTCGATGGCGTTGCTCGGGTCGGCCGACGCGCGCACGATGGCCAATGGCGTCTCGGAGGCGATGATCTGCACGCTGACGGGCCTCGCGGTGAGCATCACGGGCTTGTATCCGGTCTATTACTTCGGCCACCGCACGCGCCGCGAGACCGAGCTGCTCGCGGACCACTTCGAGTTCTGAGATGAAGACGCGCCGCGTATCCGGGGCCGACGTATCACATTCCGGCATCGATCTCGCGCCGATGCTCGACTTCGTGATGAACCTGCTGATCTTCTTCATCATCACCGCCGTATTCGCGAAGGAGGTCGGGATCGAGGTGTCGCGGCCGGGCTCGGGCGCGGGCGAGGGCGGCAAGGAATCGAAGAGCATGATCGTGACGATCTACGGCACCGGCGACATCGAGATCGAAGGGCGCATGGTGGACGCGCGCGCGGTGCGCGCGAACGTCGAACGCATGCACGCAGTGAAGCCCGAGAACGGCGTGATGGTGGTGGCCGACAAGAGCATCCATTCCGGTCTGCTCGTCGAGGTGCTCGATCAGATCCGCCTGGGTGGGGTCACGGACATCTCGTTCGGCGCGACGAAGTAGGGTCGAGAAATGGCACAGCAGCACACAGCCGAATCGGAAGAAACCGGCATCGACCTCGCGCCGATGCTCGACTTCGTGATGAATCTGCTGATCTTCTTCATCATCACGACCTCGTTCATCAAGGAGGCCGGGATCCAGGTCGACAAGGGCCTCTCGGTTACCGCGGTCCACAAGGAATCCGGCAACATCCTGATCGCGATCCGCCAGAACGGCGAGATCTGGATGGATCGCAAGCAGGTGGATCTGCGCGAGGTGCGCCCGATCATCGAGCGCTTCCACATCGAACGCCCCGAGGACACGGTCGTGGTGGTCGCGGACAAGGCGGCGCCCGTCGGCACGCTCGCGCAGGTGATGGACCAGGTGAAGTCGGCCGGGATCAAGGACGTCGCGATCGGCGCCCAGAATCCGGCGGGCGGCTGATCTCAGCTAGGCGAAGCGCACCGCGCCGAGCTTGCGCGCTGCGATCACGACCTGCACTGCGCGGATGCGGTCCGCGCCGTCGAGCTCGATGTGCAGCAGGGTGCGCGGCGCCTGTCGGCGCTGGGGGGCGCCGAGCACCGTGAGCAACGCGGGCAGGCCGTTCACCACGCGGATCTCGGAGCGCGCGTCCGACTTCTGCCGGTGGAGCGCGGCCATCTGATAGAAGCGCGCCACGCGCGCGCGCCCGGACATCGGCTGCGCGAGCGCCGTGAACTCGCCGTTCGCGTCCGTGATCGTCGAGACGGAATCCGTGAACAGCGCCTCGAGCCCGTTCGCGTCCTGCGCGAGCAGGCAGGTCTGCAGCCGCTCGAGCGCGGCGCGGTGGCGGTCGCGCAGCGCCGCGTCGGGAACGCAGCGGTCGCGGTCGTAGTCGGCGAGCGCGCGCCGGCCGCGCAGGTGCAGGACGCGCACGTTCTCCTCGCTGGTCGCGAGCACGTCGGCGGTCTCGCGCGCCGTGTAGCCCAGCACGTCGCGCAAGAGCAGCGCTGCGCGCGGCCGCGGCCCGAGCGCCTCGAGTGCGATCAGGAATGCGAACGTCGCGCTCTCCTGGAGCCCGTAGCGGCGCTCCGGATCGCTGTGCTCGCCCGCGCGCGGCAGGTCGCGCTCGTCGCCGTCGTCCTCGATCGCTCCGGGCAGCCACGGCCCTTCGTAGCGCCGGCGCTTGCGCCGGCGCAGCACGTCGATGGCGAGGTTGGTCACGACGCGCACGAGCCAGGGCGCGAGCGATCCCGCAAGCGGCTCGGGCGGCGCCCCGACCGCGCGCGCGAACGCCTCCTGCACCACGTCGTCGGCATCGGCGGCGGTGCCGGTCAGGCGATAGGCGAGCGCGAAGAGCGAGCCGCGCTCGGCGCGAAACAGCGCGTCGAGGTCGGCGGCGGGAGCTCGCGCCTCGCTCTGCATCTCGTCTCTCCGGGCCCCTTTGCCGTAACGACGCGCGGGGACCGCGAAACGTTACAGCGCGGCCCCGGTCAGCGAGTGCCCTCGACCAGGATCGCGAAGTGCTTGGAGGTCGCCTTGAGGCGCTTGCCGATCACCGCCTGGTACTCGCCCGACTCGTAGAGCGCCTTTGCCTTCTCCTTCGATTCGAACTGGAGCACCACGGTCTGGCGGCCCGCGTCGTCCCCCTCGATCCGATTCGTGGCCGGATCGAACGCGATCAGCTGGCACTCGGTCCCGATCTTCATCGCCGGGCCGGCAGCCTTCGCATATTCCCCGTAGGTCGCGGGGTCCTCGACTTCGTAGTTCACGATCAGGTACGCCGACATCGTTCCTCCTGGCGTTGGGTGGGCGAAGATAGGGGCGCGTTTCCTGTTCCGCCGCGCGGTCGAGCGGGCACTCACCGGGTGCGATGGTCGGACTCACGCGCCGCGCACAGTGGATTGCGGGGTTTCTGACGGCGCTCGCCACCCCGTCGGCGGGCGCCGTCGACGACGCCGCGATCCACGCGCTGATCGACGCGCTGAAACCGGTCGCCGAGGCGATCGCGGTCGACGGCAGCTCGGCGGATTGGGGCGCGATCCCGGCCTTCGCCGACCCGTCGGGCGACGGCGGTGGAGACGCCTCGCGCGACATCACGGGCGTGCGAATCGCGCCGACCGCGACCGCGCTCACCGTGCTGATCGAGACCGCGGGGCCGCCCGCCGCCGCCGATTGGGCGTTCTGGATCCGTATCGATTTCATGGGCGAGCAGTACAACGACGTCGAGATCGCGCTGAATCCGAGCGGGAACGACGTGCTGTTCTATTCGCCAGAGGACGGCTGCGCCCAGCCCGCGCCGGACTACTGCTCGATGCCGTGGGAGCACGCCGCACTCGCGATCGGGAGCGCCGTGGAGATTCGCATTCCCTACGCCGAGCTCGACGCTGCGCTGCCGGCCTCGATGCAGGGGAAGCTCTCGGGAAGCGGCGCGCGGAGCTTCGTACGCGTCCAGCCGCATACGGTCGCCTATCCGCCGCCCGACTTCTTCTACACGGAGATCGACGACGGAGCGGCGGTCGGGAGCTTCCGGCTCGTGACGACACCCTACGCGCTCGATCCGCCGCTGCCGCCGGGCGGCGATGCCTACACGGCGCTGCCGGATCCGTTGCCGGGACTCTGGTACGTGGGGCAGGGAGCGTTCACGCACGGGACGCACGCGGGCTACTGGGGATACGACCTGCACAAGACCGACAACGCGCTGCATCCCGAGTCGCCACACGGAAGCACCGACCTCGACGACAACTTCAGCTTCGGCCAGGCGATCCTCGCACCGGCCGCGGGCACCGTGTACTCGCTCGAGAACACGAGGCCCGACCATCCACCGTACGATTACAGCGACCCGGGTCCGCCGAACTTCCTGTTTCTCGAGATCCCCGGGAATCTCGGCCTGCTGTTCAGCCACACGCAGCAGGGCACGATCCCGTTCACATCTGGCAACGCGGTGGCTTCGGGAGCGCTCGTCGGGCGCGTCGGGCATTCGGGCTCGACGGGCTGGCCGCATCTGCACTACGGCGCCGAGGAGATCGACAACGGCTTCGCGAGCCACCCGCTCGGCATCACGAACGCGAACGTGGGGCTGAACCCGACAGCGTCCGACCCGTGGCGCCGCACGATCCCCTCCTGGGGCATTCGCGAGGGTTTCTTCGTGTTGCCCGAGCCCGACGCCGACCTCGTGTTCGTTGCGGGAGTCGCGCTGCTCGTGCTCCTGTCGCAGATCAGGCGCGTGCGCGCTTCCTTCGCCGCGCGAGCGCCCAGAGCAGCGCGCCGCCGCCTGCGAGTCCGGGCATAGCGCCGGGCTCGGGCAGGAGCGTGCCCTCGTGGGTTCCCGCGCCCGCGAGCTCGATCACGCGCGAGTCCGAGAGCGTGATCTGCGCGGGCCCGTCCGTGGTGATGCTGTAGTCGATCGGGGTCTGGGAATCGAGGCACGCCCCGCCGCTCGAGGCGTCGATTGCGAACGAGGCGACGTGCCCGAGCGTGGCCTCGATCCGGTTCTGCGGCGCGATCGGCGTGAGACCCACGACCGAGAAGCTCTGCGCCTCCCAGGGCACCGGATCGATGCCCACGCTGGGTGGATTCTCCGCGAACGTGCGCTCGAAGCCGCCACAGCCGAACGACTTGATGTCGATGTCGGCGTAGTCGCGCTCTTCGGGGTCGGTGTAGGTGCTGCGGATCTCGGAGATCCAGTAGGCGCGATCGTGGCGGATCCCGAGCTCGGGCGAATCGGCGAACGGCGCCGTCCGGTACGTGACGCGCGGTGGCTGCGTCCGCCGCACGAGATTCGCCGTGTAGGCGGCCTCCTTCATCCAGTCGTCGAAGAGCGCATACGTGAAGTGCTCGGCGGCCGGGTGGTAGTAGAAGATGTGCGGAAAGCCCGTCGCCGCGAGCAGACCGCGCAGCCAGAGTCCCTGCGCGCTGTTCACGAGCTCGTCGGCGCCGCTGTAGAGCAGCGCCCCGTCGACCTCGCGCAGGTTCATGACCCACTCGGCGGGAATGCCGACCTCGCCCGCCTCGCAGCGCTGGACGTCGGGCTGGCCGCACGCGTCGCCGGGGTAGCCCACCCAGTCGATATAGCCCGCGAAGCGATCGGGATAGGTCGTGGCGAAGCGCAGCGTGCCGTAGCCGCCCATCGAGTAGCCGCCCGCGAACACGCGATCGAGGTCGACGGGATAGTTCGCCTCGACGTCGGACATCACGTCGAGCACGTCGCGCTCGGAGATGTCGGAGTAGAAGCCCGCGGGACCGCGGCCCAGCGGCACGATGATGATCCGGTTCAGCGCTTCGCCGATGTTCTGCTGCAGTCCCTCGTGCAGCGGATTGGCGCTCGAGATCAGGCTCGTGTGGTTGGCGGAGAAGCCGTGCAGCGCGAGCTGCAGGCCGTGCGGCGCGGGCTCGTCCGGCACGTAGATCCCATACGGCTGGTTCCTGCCGACGAAGTGGAACTCCTGCGCGAACGAACCTGCCGCGCCGGAGACGCCGCGTCCGGGGATGCCGTCGAAGTTCACTCCCTCGGCGCCCGTGTCGTGGACGATCGCGCCGTCGCCGTTCAGCGCGATCGTGTAGTCGGACGTGTAGACGCGCTCGTAATAGCCAGGGCCCGGTCCCGCGAGCTCGGTGGCGCCGCCCGTGAGGTCGGAGACCTTGACCACGTGGCCGAACTGCGAGATGTCGCCGGACTCGAGCGCGGCGGCCTGCTGATCCTCGAACCAGGATCCGGCTTCGCTCGTACCGCGGAACGCGACGTTCATCACCGCGCGCGTGCTCGCGACCGCGGCGACCGCCTGCAGCCGCCAGTGCGTTGCCGGACGGAAGCGGGATCGCGCCCTCGATCGTATTCGTGACGGGATTCCCGCTCGAGAACAGGTGCAGCTCGTCCCAGCCCGTGCTCGAGAGCGGCGTCGCGAAGTCGGGGAGCGCGATCAGGTCCGCCCAGGTGCCGCCGCCCGTCGCAGCCTTGTCGTCGCTGTCGATCGCGAGCGCCACGACCGTGCTGTCCGCGTCGAACAGCGAGTTCATCTCGAACGTCACGAGCAGCTGATCGCCCGATACGCGCAGCCGGATCGCCGCGATGTCGGCGTAGTTGTTCACTGTGCTGCTGTCCGCGTTGGGATAGCTCTGCGCGCCGGTCGGGTTCGACAGCGATCCGGTCGAAGGAGCCTGCCCGAGCCCTCCCGATGCGCCGTAGTCGTCGTAGACGTAATCGCGGTAGACGAGCTCGCCGGCACAGATCTCGACGGTGCCCGCGATCCAGGAGCCGGTGCCGCAGCCCGTGGGGGGTACGGGCGGGTCTGCCGCTGCGCTCGATCCGACTAACAGAACTGTCGACAGAATCGCCGCCAATCGTCGGACCATGACGCAGCACCTCCCTCGGAGCGAGCTGGGATCATATGTCCGGTGCGAGCGAAAAGTCGAGGCGGCGGGGTGCGAACTGATTCGACCAACTAATTCGACTCGCGAAGCACGACCCTACTAGGTATCGCCCGCAGTGATCTGCGCCTGGCCCTCGCGCATGCGCGAGCGCGACGCTTCGATCTCGTCGATCCCGAGCACCGTGATCGCGAAGCCGCGGTCCGTCCGCTCGACGAGCTTCTTCTCGCGCAGGTACCAGAGGTGGAAGGCGAGCAGCTCGCGCGGACACGCGAGCAGGCGCTCGAGCTGGACCTCGCCGATGCCGGGCTCGATCAGATCGCGGCGGCGCTGCGTGTAGAGCACCGACAGCAGGCGCTCGCGCACGACCTTGTCGTCGTCGCGGCGCTCGCAGCCGATCGCTTCGTCGAGCAGGCTGAGCCGATCATCGACCGCGTCGGCGTAGAGCACGTCGTAGGCCGCGCGCTTCTCGGGATTCGAGAGTGTCTCGTGGGCCTCGGACAGCTCGTCGAACTTCCTGCGATCGCCGGTCTCGGGATTATCGGGATGGAAGCGCTTGGCGAGGTGGCGATAGACACGGTTGATCGTGGTGGTCTCGGCGCGCGGGTTGACCTGGAGCACCTCGTAGTAGTCGACGAAGCCACCGTTGCTCACTGGTCCTCCCGCGTGGGTTCCGAACGCGTCCGGTTGCCGTATCGGAAGGACTCGCGCGGGTCCTGAGGGCGAGTTGCGGGGGCTAGACCCCCTTCCGCGGCGCGCGCTCGTCCCAGCGCCGCTCGAACACGCGCTGCTCCCCCTCGCTCGCCGCGAGCCGCGCCTCGACCCGGAACGCATCGCCGGTACAGGAGATCTCGACCCGGGTCTCGACCGCCACCGACCAGGCCCCGCGCCGCAGCTCGGTGCGCTGCTCGATCGCCGCGCGCGCGCCCAGCGGGTCTCCCGGGTGGATCCGGGTGGCGATCTCCATGCCGTCGCCGCCGTCCATGCCCACGGTCGCGTGGCGGCCTAGCACGACACGCCCCTGCGCGTCGTAGCCCGAGCGCATCACGCTCACGAGGTCGCCGCCGTTCGGCTCGAGGTCCGAGCGCTGCTCGAGGTGCGCCTGGCCGAGCGGGACCCAGGAACTGTGCTCGGCGCGCTCGGGTGGCGCGAATGCGGGCAGGCCGGAGTCGCGCGGATCGGGCGGCCGGATCGGCACCACGAGCCGACATCCCTCGGTGTCGATCTGCAGGGTTGCGGGCACGGGCGAGGGCCAGACCAGCGGCCAATACGAGTTGGCGATGGCGAGCCGCAGTCGGTGGCCGGGAATGAGCACGTACGCGGCGTCGTTCAGGCGGAACCGCACATCGATGCGCCGTCCCGGGGCGAGCGGCGCCCACGCGGCGTGGTCGGGCGTGTGCGTGAGGTTCCAGAGCCCGTAACAGATACGCGTCGAGGACCCATCGGGTGCGACGTCGCACAGGCGCGCCACCACGAACGCAAGCGGTTGGTCCGACGCCACCACGAGCCGCAGCTCGGGCGCGCCCAGCAGCTCGGTGCGCTCGCGGAACGGCTCCGTGTCGAAGCACAGAGACTCCGCGTCGTCCTCGCGCTGATCGCGCGGCTCGGCCAGGAGCCACCCGCCCGCCGCGCGGCCGGAGGTCTCCACCGTTCGGATCTCGAGCCGGGCGGGGGCGCCCGCGGCGCCGAGACGGCCGCGCGAGAGGTGGAACGCGCGCGGCTCGATCCGCGCGGACGGCCAGCCCGCTTCGGCGATCCAGCGGCCAGGGCGCTCGTCCGTTTGGGCGCCCCCGAGCGCGGCCTCGGGCATCCAGACGCGATAGGCCGGTCGCGCGGCCGCGGGCGCGCCACGCAGGCAGTGATTCCACCAGTCGAGCACGTCCTGGAGGAAGCCGATCGCGGGTCCGGGCGTGCCCTCGTGCGGATAGACGTGGCCCCAGGGCCCGACCAGGCCGCAGCGCGGTGCCGTCAGGCCCTCGACGAGCCGCGGAATCGCGTTGCTGTAGCCGTCGGCCCAGCCGCCCACCGCGTACACGGGGCACGCGATCGAGGCGTAGTCCTCGCACACCGAGCCCTGGCGCCAGTAGTCGTCGCGCAGCGGGTGCTGCAGCCAGCGCAACGGATGCGGGTAGGCGGCTTCGAGGCGCTCGTGCCAGAGCGAGCGCCAGCTCGCGCCCACGAGCTCGGGGTCGGGCGGCTGCGCGCAGAGCTGAAAGAACACGCCTCCCCACCACAGGTTGTCGTTCAACAGACAGCCGCCCATGTAATGCACGTCGTCCGCATAACGGTCGTCCGTGGAGCACACGCTCACGATCCCGCGCAGCGCGGGCGGGCGGCGCGCCGCGATCTGGAGCGCATTGAAGCCGCCCCACGATTTGCCGATCAGCCCGACCGCACCGGTGCACCACGGCTGCGCGGCTGCCCACGCGATCACGTCCAGGCCGTCTTCCTGCTCCTGCGGCAGATACTCGTCGAGCAGCACGCCATCGCTCTCTCCGGATCCGCGCAGGTCGACGCGCAGTGCGGCGAGACCGTGGCCCGCGAACCAGGCGTGCATCGCTTCGTCGCGCTCGCGCGTACCGACGCGCTTCCCATACGGGATGTATTCGACCACCGCGGGCGAACGCGCGGCGCCCTCGGGCAGCCAGATCCGCGCGGCGAGGCGACTGCCGTCGCGCAGCGGGATCCACGTGTGCTCGATCTCGCGCACGGCGTGCGGAAAGCTCGCGACGACGGTCGCGCCCATCAACGCCGGCGGAACAGCGCGATCGCGCCGCGGCCATAGCCCGCGACGTAGACGTGCGCTCCGTCGGGAGAGACGCCCACGGCGCACGCCTCGACGATGTCCGCGGTGCCGGCATCGTGATGGACCGGGACGGGTCGTAGGCCACCGCTGGTCACGTCGAATGCGACGAGCGAGCCGGGATCGGCCGCCGCCGCGTAGACCTCGCGTCCGCTCGGAGCGAACGCGAGCCCGAGCGGGCGGCGCAGGCGCCCGGGCGCGTCGACGCCCGCGTGTGCGGTCGCGAGTCGCTGCAGTGCGCCCGTGTCCGGATCGCGCGCAAACAGCTCGATCGCATCCTCGCCGTAGCCCGCCGCGACCACGCTGCGCCCGTCGGGGCTCACGACGACGCTCGCCGCGTTCGTGAGCGCGTGGGCCGGGTCGTCCGCGTCGCGCACGGTGGCGGTGCGCGCGAGCCGGCCGTTGGCCGGGTCGCGTTCGTAGACCGCGAGCGCGGAGGCATCGAAGCCCGACGCATAGAGGTGTCGCGCGTCGGGTGAGATCGCGATCGAGGTCGGGCCAAAGCCCGGCTCGCGCTGGGTCTCGACGAAGCGCAGCCTGCCGGTCTTCGCGTCGCGCGCGAATACGACCAGCGAGTCGTCCTCGCGACCCGCGACGTACACCGACTTGCCGTCGGAGCTCACGGCGACCGACACCGCGCCGCCGAGTCCGCGCACACCCGCGACGCGGTCGTGGATCACGGCCGCGAAGCGCAGCTTGCCCGTCTTGGTGTCGCGCGCGAACACCGCGAGCGCGTCGGCGTCGAAGCCCGCGACGTAGAGGTGCGCCCCGTCCGGGGACAGCGCGAGGTCGCCGGGCTGGTCGAGTCCGTCCACGCCTCGCACGCCGTCGCGCATCACGCCGGCGGGGTGCAGTGCACCGCTGTCGGCGTCGCGCGCGAAGATCGCCACGGCGTTGGAGCCGCTGCCCGCGACATAGAGCTGTGTGCCGTCGGGCGAGAAGGCGATCGCGACCGGCTCGTCGATCCCGGTTACACCGCCGACCCCGTCGCGCACGGCGTCGGTGTACACGAGCGGCCCGCTCGCCCCGGCGCATGCGCTCGCGAGTGCCGCGGCGAACAGCGCGGCGGCCGTCGCGAGCGCGCGGCGCTGGCGCGACTCGCCTGGGCGGATGGGCTTTACGAGCGGCAGGGACCCAACCTCCGCGGATCGCGCGTGGGCCCGAACTCTATCCCATGCAGGCGGCTACTCGTCGTCCTCGTCTTCGTCGCCCGTATCGATCGGATCGCACGGCCAGTGCGCGCCGAAGCGCGCGCGGAACACGGGCTGGGCGAGCATCAAGTGGCCGCGCTCGTCGGGCTCGGCGAGCCGAGCGCGATCGCCCTCCCAGACCACTGCGCCCAGCACGATCGCGGACATCTCCGCAGCGGCGTCGAACACGCGCCGCTCTTCGCCCTCGCCCACGGCGATGCGGCCGTGCTCCACGACCTCGCGCACGAACGCGAGTGCATCGCGCAGCGTTTCTTGCGCGACCGCGGGCGAGCTCTCCGAGATTCGCCACATGCCCTCGTGATCGACTCCACGGTAGAGCGCGCGCCCGACTGCGGGGTCGTCGCGGTTCGACTCGTCCGGATCGGGCGCGATGGCCAGGCACAGCGTCGAACCGTCGGGCAGACCCACGATCGCGCCCATGGCGTCGCGCACCGACCACCAGGTGAACCAGCCCCCCGTGTTGGGCGGCGGCCCGATCGCCACCGACCCATCGCCGCGCGCGACCACGGCGTATTCCGGGGTGGACGGCGGAGGTGTCCAGGAGCCGTTCGGCGTCACCCGCAGCTCGTAGCGCGGCGACGAGTCGGCCGTGAGCCCCGCCATCCAGTAGAGCAGGTACGCAGCGGCCCGCGGAAGTGCGACCTCGCCGCCCGCGAGCGGTGCCGGCGCGTCGCCCGTCCACGCGTCGAGCACGGAGACGAGCTCGCTCGCTACCGGGATCTCCTGCTGGGGCTTGGGGCGCCGGAGGAGCCGGTCGAGGAAAGCCTCGAGATCGGGATCGGGCACGGCCGCCGGCAGGCCGAGCGGGAATTGCTCGGGGACCCGATTGCCTTCCTCGTAGCTGTACCAGCCGCCGTCGCACCTATCGGGCAGCTCTCCGTCGAGCCGCGTGACGTGCACGAGCATCCCGATCGCGCTCGCGGACGAGAGATCGATTTCGAGCTCTCCGTTATCGCGGCTCGCCGCGACGTCGCTCCAGAGCTCTTCGTAGCCCGGATCGTCCTCGCCCGAGTACTCGAGCATCTTCGCGAGCCAGACGGGGAACGCGCGGCCCGGATGGCAGCGGCGGAAGAACGCTCCGGGGGCCTCGCCGCACTCGGAGAGCACGTTGCGTCCGTTCATCGATCCGGCGTGCGCGTAGAGGTCGACGCGCCAGCTCCCCGGCGCGGCCTGGACCACCGCGACGCCGTGGCCATCCTCGTCCCGGCCGTGCTCTTCCTTCCAGGTCGAGAGCACCCAGGGATCGAAGCCGCCCATCACGAGCAGGCGGCCGTCGGGCGTGTCGATCCGCGCCGAGGTGCACGCGAGCCACTGCGCCTGCTCTTCGGCCGTGAGCGGCTCGTCCACGACGATCCGCACGGGCATCGCGTCGTCGCCGTAGAGCATCTGGAGCAGTACCTGGTGCGCGGCCGCGAACTGGACGTCGTCGCTGCGGTCGTCGGCGATGATCGCGTCCGCCGCGGAAGCGGCGATCACACTGAAGCCGCCCGAATCGTTGTCGATGTAGACGTCGCGCCGCATCGCCCACCCCCCTCCGTTGGCTGGCGCCCTCTATTTCGACACGCGAGGCGCCTCACTGGAGCCCGCGAGCAGCAGGGCCGCCGCGGGCAGCAGGAACGGCCGCACGATCAGCGTGTCGATCAGCACGCCGATCGTGACGCCGATCCCGACCTGCTCGAGGAACGCGATCCGCGAGAGCAGGAGCGTGGCGAACGTTCCCGCGAGCACGATGCCGCACGAGGTCACCACGGGGCCCGTGGCTTCGAGCGCGCGCGCGATCGCGGCGTCGAAGGGCAGGGCGCGCGCCTCCTCGCGCGCGCGCCCGAGCACGAACACGCCGTAGTCGGCGCCGATCGCCACGAGCAGCACGAACAGGAAGAACGGCGCCTTCCAGTCGACGCCCGGCCACGCGCCGAGCTCGACCAGCAGCTGGAGGCCGCCCAACGCGGCGAAGTACGAGGCCAGGATGAACGCCGTGACGCACAGCGGTGCGACCACGCCGCGCAGCAGCGCGACGAGCAGTGCGAACACGCCGACGAGGATCCAGATCTCGAGGCGCTCCTGATCGGCGCGCGTGAGCGCGGCGAGCTCCGCGGTGATCGCGCTCGCGCCGCCGAGCCAGACGGCCGCGTCGCGTATGCCGAAGCCGGCGAGCCACACCGGGATCCGCTCGCGCAGCTGGTCGCATAGCGCGACCGCCGCGGGCGAGTTGGGCGCCGCCGCGAGGCGCAGCTCGAACAACGCCGCGTGGCCGTCGCGCGTCACGTAGTGATCGAGCGCGCGCGCGAGATCGGGCACCGCGCGGACGTCCGAGGACGTCAGCGCGAGATGATCGAGCAGACGCGCGGATCCGGGCTCGCCGTGCAGCACCTCGAGTCGGTCGGCGCCCAGTGCGACGCCGTCGGCGAGCTGGCTCGCGCCGCGCGCGGCGCGGCCGAGCCCGGTCTCGAGCGTGCCGAGCTTCTCGCCCGTGGTCTCGAGATCCCGATCCGCGGCGTCGAAGCGCCCCGGCGCGAGCGCGGCCAGCAGCGAGCTCTTGCGCTCCGAGGCGAGCTCTTCGCGCTTGGCCGCGAGGTCCGACCGTCCCGAGCCCACCTGGCTCTCGGCGTCTCCGAGGCCCGACGCGAGCTCGCGCGCTCCCGCGCTCGCGCGCCCGAGACCCGATCGCAACGCGTCGAGCTGGCTCGCGAGCGTTCCGCGCGCGAGCAGCGCGGGGTCTCCGGTCGGCTGCGTCGCGCTCCAGACCGCTGCCACGCCGGGCTCGGCCGCGAGCGTGCGCGACAGCTGATAGATCGCGTCGAGCCCGTCGACCGCGCGCAGCGAGCGCACATCCCGATGGTCTTCGCTCGCTTGCAGCTCGCTGCGCGAAACTTGCGCGTCGGGCATCGCGATCACGGCGACGAGCGGCGAGACCGCGGCCGGGTCGAAGTGGCGCGTGAGCGCCTGCCAGCCGCGCTCGGACGCGCTGCCGTCGGGGAAGTCGAGCTCGAGCTCGAAGGAGGGCGACAGGCGCAGCCCGATCCACACGAGCGGCGCAATCGGGATCGCGAACGCGACGAGCACGGCCATGGGGCTCTTCACGACGAGGCGCGCGATCGCGGCCCAGATCCGGCGCGTCGGCTCCTGCGCGCCCGGAGCGCCGGGCCAGAACAGCGCCGCGCGCGCGTGCCGGAACAGCTCGGGCGCGAGCGTGAGGATCGCCGCGAGCGCCACCACCGCGCTGATCGCGAGCGCGGGCCCCGAGTTGCGGAACAGGCCGAAGCGCGCGAGCGCCATCAGCGCGCAGGCCACCGCCACCGCGGCGGCGCTCGTCGCGATCACGGGCGTCGTGCTGCGCAGCGCGGTGCCGATCGGGTCCGCGCTCGCGGGATCGCGGGCCGCTTCTCGCACGCGCGCGAACAGGAGCAGGCAGTAGTCGGTGCCGATGCCGAACAAGAGCGCCACGAGGAATCCGCGCGTCTGATAGGCGACCGGCATGCCGAGCTCGGCCGCGAGCGTGACCGCGCCGAACGCGACCCCGAGTGCGACTCCGAGCACGACCAGCGAGACGAGCGCGGCGAGCGGCGCGCGGTAGACCGCGAGCAGCGTGATCGCCACGAGCGCCACCGTGGCGATTCCTGCGCGCTGCCCGCCTTCCTCGATCGCAGCCAGATAGTCGCGCCCGAGCGTCGCCTCGCCCGACAGCGACGCGCGCAGCCCACGGTCGCTGCCGATCTCCTCCGCGAGGATGCGCTCGACGTCCGCAACGACCGCGCTCGCGCGCTCGGACGCAAAGCCGAGCGACAGCCGCACCACGACGAGCGCCGCGCGCCCATTCGCGGCGACGAGCCGGTCCGCGAGCACGGGGTCGTCGGTGGGCGAGAGCACCGCCGAGAGCGTGTCGGCGGGCAGCTCCGCGCGCAGGCGATCGGCCAGCTTGCGGATGCGATCCTGAGCGGCGGGGTAGACGGACGCCGCCGGGTCGGGCGACTCGGCTTCGACCACCACCACGACCTGGCTCGGTGCGCGTGCAGCGGGGAAGCGCTCCGCGAGCGCCGCGTCGGCGCGGCGCGTGAGCGAGTCGCGCGGAAAGAACTCGAGCGGATCCGTGACGGCGACCGACGCGAGCCGCGGCGCGATCGCGATGCCGCCCGCGAGCGCGGCGAGCCAGAGCACCGGGATGAGAATCGCGCGCCGCAACGCGCTCAGCTTATCGATTCGATCCTATGCGTGCCGGAACTCGAGCTCCTCGCCGTTCACGTGTGCGTCCACCACCACCTTCGAACCGTCGGCGAATTCGCCCTCGAGGATCTTCATCGCGAGCGGGTCCTGGAGCATGCGCTGGATCACGCGCTTGAGCGGGCGCGCGCCGTAGTGCGGGTCGTAGCCCTTCTTGGCGAGCAGGTCCTTCGCCGCGTCGGTCACTTCGATGGCAATCCGTCGTTCGGATAGCAATCGCTGGACGCGGTCGAGCTGGATCTCGACGATCCGGTGGAAGTGGTCGCGGGCGAGCTGGTGGAAGACGATCGTCTCGTCGATCCGGTTCAGGAACTCGGGCTTGAAGTGCGCGCGCAGCGCCTCGTCCACGCGGCGCAGCAGCTCCTCGCGCTGCTCTTCCCCGAGCGCGACGATGTGCTGGCTGCCGATGTTCGAGGTCATGATCAGCACGGTGTTTCGGAAGTCGACGGTGCGACCCTGGCCGTCGGTGAGCCGGCCGTCGTCGAGGATCTGCAGGAAGACGTTGAACACCTCGGGGTGCGCCTTCTCGATCTCGTCGAACAAGAGCACGCTGTAGGGGCGGCGGCGCACCGCCTCGGTGAGGGCGCCGCCCTCCTCGTAGCCCACGTAGCCCGGCGGCGCGCCGATCAGGCGCGACACCGTGTGCCGCTCGCCGTACTCGCTCATGTCGATCCGGACCATCGCGTGCTCGTCGTCGAACAGGAACTGCGCGAGCGCGCGCGCGGTCTCGGTCTTGCCGACGCCGGTGGGGCCCAGGAAGATGAACGAGCCGATCGGGCGGTCCGGATCCTGGAGCCCCGCGCGCGCGCGGCGCACTGCGGCCGAGACCGCCGCGAGTGCGTCGTCCTGGCCGACGACGCGTAGCCGCAGCTGATCTTCCATGCGCAGGAGCTTGGCCTGCTCGCCCTCGAGCATCTTCGAGACGGGGATGCCGGTCCACTTCGAGACGATCTCGGCGATCTCCTCGGCGGTGACGGTTTCCGAGAGCATCGAGCTGCCCCGCTGGATCTCGTCGAGCTTCGCCTGCTCAGCGGCGATTTCCCGGTCGATCGCGCCGATCTCGCCATGTTTGATCTGCGCAGCGCGCTCGTACTGCGCCTGCCGCTCGCGCGCGCTTGAGCTCCACCTCGAGCTCCTCGCGCCGTTCCTTTAGCTCGTTCACGCGCGCGATCGCGCCCTTCTCGTTCTCCAGGCGCGCCTTCATCGCGTCACTCTGGCTGCGCAGCTCGGCGACCTCACGCTCGACCGTCGCGAGCCGGGCCACGCTGGCTGCGATCGGTCTCCTTCTTTAGAGCCTCGCGCTCGACTTCGAGCTGAACGAGCTTCCGATCGAGCTGGTCGAGCTCCTCCGGCTTCGAGTCGATCTGCACGCGGACGCGGCTGGCCGCCTCGTCGACGAGGTCGATCGCCTTGTCGGGCAGGAAGCGGTCGGTGATGTAGCGGTTGGAGAGCGTCGCGGCCGCCACGAGCGCGGCGTCCTGGATCTTCACCCTGTGGTGGAGCTCGTAGCGCTCCTTCAGACCGCGCAGGATCGAGATCGTGTCCTCGACGCTGGGCTCGCCCACGAACACGGGCTGGAAGCGCCGCTCGAGCGCGGCGTCCTTCTCGACGCGCTTGCGGTACTCGTCGAGCGTCGTGGCGCCTATGCAGCGCAGCTCGCCGCGCGCGAGCGCGGGCTTGAGCATGTTTGCGGCGTCGGCCGCGCCCTCGGCGGCGCCCGCGCCCACGATCGTGTGCAGTTCGTCGATGAACAGGATCACCTGGCCCTGCGCCTCGGCGACCTCGCGCAGCACCGCCTTGAGGCGATCCTCGAACTCGCCGCGGTACTTGCTGCCCGCGATCAGCGCGCCGATGTCGAGCGCGATCAGGCGCCGGTCCTTCAGGCTCTCGGGCACGTCGCCGGCGACGATGCGCTGGGCGAGGCCCTCCGCGATCGCGGTCTTGCCGACGCCGGGCTCGCCGATCAGCACGGGGTTGTTCTTGGTGCGCCGCGAGAGCACCTGGATCACGCGGCGGATCTCCTCGTCGCGGCCGATCACGGGGTCGATCTTGCCCTTGCGCGCCACGTCGGTGAGGTCTCGCCCGAACTTCGCGAGCGCCTGGTACTTCGACTCGGGGTCCGGGTCGGTCACGCGCGCGCTGCCGCGCACGGAAGCGAGCGCCTTGAGGATCGCCTCGCGGTTGGCGCCGACGCCGCGCAGAGCCTGACTCGCGGCGTCGTTCTTCTCGCTCGCGATCGCGAGCAGCAGATGCTCGGTGGAGACGTACTCGTCCTTGAGCTGCTCCGCTTCCTTGAATGCGGCTTCGAGCACGTGCGAGGTCGTGCGCGAGAGCTGGGACTGCGCACCGCCGGAGACCTTCGGAAGCTTGCCGAGGGTCTGCTCGAGCTCGCCCTGGAGCTGGTCGACCGAGATCCCGAGCTTCTGGAGCACGGGAACGGTGCTGCCCTCGGCCTGCGCGAGCAGTGCGCGCAGCAGGTGGGTGGGCTGGATCTCGCTATGGCCTCGCGTGCTCGCGTGGGACTGGGCCTCGGCGAGCGCCTCCTGGCTCTTGATCGTCAATTTGTCGTACCGCATGCCCGGCATGCATAGGCACGGATTCGGGCGCTACAACTTGTCCCCCATGCCGGCCCTGAGCGTTCTGCAGTACCAGCTCCGCAAGGCGATCCAGGACGCGCTGCGGCGGGCCGGATACAACCTCCACCGCCTCACGCCGCTCGAGCGCCGTTTCTTCGAGCAGATCGAGCGGCAGAAGCGCGAGACGAGCGTCGAGAGCGTGTTCGGAGACGCACTGCCGCGCCTGCCCGAGCTGCGGCGCCGCTATGCCGCGGTGAGGCTTCCGGTCGCAACCCATTCGATCTGGGGAGGGTCCGGGAAGGAGTCCACCTCGGGCAACGACGTGGGCTGGGGCTGGGGCGGCGTGGATCTGCGCAATTTCCGCGGCGGCAGCGCCTACGTGTTCGACTACCTGGGATCGGCCCCCGAGGTGGGCCTGCTCCGCTACCACCTCTACGCGGAGTCCCTGCGGGCGCGCGATCCGGGAGGGCTTCTGTCGCGGCTCTCCGAGGACGGCGCGTTCGGCTGCTTCACCTACGACCATCCGACCGTCGGGTGCGTGAGCCGCGACCTGCTCGATTCCGTGCTGGAGCTGAACTTCCTGCACCGGCACCTCGGGCTGCTCGACCGCACCGATCTGCGCATCCTCGACGTCGGCGCCGGATACGGCCGCATGGCGCACCGCACGCTCGAAGCGAATCCGGGCGTCCGCTCGTATACCTGCGTCGATGCGGTACCCGAGTCGACGTTCCTGTGCGAGTTCTACATGCGCCACCGCGGACTCTCGGAACGCGTCGAGGTGGTCCCGCTCGATGAGCTCGAGACCCGGTTCGACGGGCGGCGGTTCGACCTCGCCTTCAACATCCACAGCTTCTCGGAGTGCACCTACGTCGCGATCGAGTGGTGGCTGCGGAAGCTGTGCGCGCTGGGCGTGCGCCACCTGTTCATCGTTCCGAACGACGCGACGCGCTTCCTGTCGATGGAGCCCGATCGCTCGAACCGCGACTACGCGCCGCTGCTCGCGGAGCTCGGCTTCCGCGAGGTCGCGTGCGAGCCCGTCTTCCCGGAGCCCGCCGTGCAGGAGCTCATGAGCGTGCGCGACAACCTGTACCTGTTCGAGCGCGCCGAGACCGCGACCTAGCTGTTAGTGGCGGCGCCGCCAGGCCAGGATCGCCATGCCGCCCGCGACCAGCAGGGACGTCGAGGGCTCCGGCACGGCCTGGCCGACTGCGCGAGCTCCGATCGTGAACGCGTAGTAGTGCTCGTAGTTCGGGTTGGTCCAGGTGATCTGCGTGTAGGTGCCCGGGAACAGCACCACGCCGTTGCCCTCGTTTCCGCAGACGGCTCCCGCCGGACAGGTCGAGAGGGGCGGTCCACCGCCGGTGGTGTACAGGCCCGTGCCGCCGTACCCGTCGCTCGAACCGCCGGTGCCCTGGATCGCAAACGGCTCGTCTCCGAACAGGAACACCGCATTGAATGTGGGGTTCCCGAGGCTGTAGATCGCGATCACGGGATCGATGACCGGAGCGCTGAACGTGATCGTGCTGGTCGGGGAGAGGATCAGGTTGCCGCCCTGGAGTCGGATCGCGTCGCGCGGATTTGCGCCCGAGTTCGGAGGCGCGTTGTCCACGATGCCGCCGGTCCAGGTCGCGCCGGGCGACCAGGGATCGTCGACGAATCCCTGCATCTCGCCCGTGTAGGTCACGTTGACGCCGAGCCCCCCGATCGTGCCGTTCGCGGCTCCGTCTTCGCCCTGACCCACCGTTCCGCCCAGCCACGTCGTCCACGAGATCGTCGCCGCGAGTGCCGTCGACGGGACGAGGACCGCGATCGCACCTACGAGTGCCCACCACTTGTGCTTCAACAACATCTGCCGTCTCCGAATCAATCGAGCGTTAGAGGCTCCACCGGAGCGCGCACTGCCGGCCTCTCGACGAGCCAGCGAGGCGTCTGGGCTGCAAAAATTGCAGCTGCACGGGCAACGAGGCTGCGCCGTTCACCAGGTGCATCGACAGCATGAGCTCCAGTCCCCAGGAGTCGCCATGATGCGCAGCGCGAAGTGACGAGATCAAGAAGATTTGGGCTTTCCGACGGAAAATAAGCCAGCGAACGACCGTTTCAGGGTCGTTTGGTTAGATAACCAAATCATCTTTTCTGGCAATTAGTTAGGTACCTAATCAGCCGTTGGTGTTAATCTGCGTCGCCATCCGGGGGGACGAGGGGGGACAGGCACCTTCGTCGACTAGCGGAACAGCGGCAGCGACAGAACGGCGGGACAAGTTGTTGGGCAGCAGCCGGACGCGCGGTCATCATCGCTTCCACGAGCACGGAATGGTGCTCGCGCTCGTGGGACTCCTGGATGTTCTCTGCATCATGAGCGCCGGGTTAGTTGCGGCCCCGCTCTCCAACCTGATGCGCGGCGAGGTCGTCGTTCCGCTGCCGCTCGGCGCACACTATTTCGCCGCGATCAGCATGGCCGGCGCGGTGGGTCTCGCGGTCACGACCTGGCTCGGCGCCTACCGCGCGCGGCGCGGCATGTCTCTGTGGAGCGAGCTGCGCCTGCTGTTCATGGCGGTCGTCGTGGACTTCATCTGGCTCGGCGCGTTGGCGCTCGGCTCGCAGTCGGGCGCGATGTACTCGCGGACCTGGTTCGCGGTGTGGTTCCTGCTCTGTGTCGGCCTGCTGTCGTTCGGGCGCATCGGTCTGCGCTGGACGCAGCGCGCGCTGCGACAGCGCGGCTTCGACAGCAAGCGCATCATCCTGGTCGGTAGCGGCAACCTCGTCACCATGGTGGCCGACAACCTCAAGGCCAACTCCTGGTCGGGTTTCGAAGTGCTCGGCTACTTCGGGGGCGAGCTGATCGACGAGCGCGATGATCTGACGCATCTGGGAGACCTCGAGGAGGTGCGGACCTACCTGACTGCATATCGCGAGCACGTCGACCAGGTCTGGATCGCGATGCCGATGAGCTCGGGAGAAGAGATCGCGAAGCTGCTCGACACGCTGAGGCAGTCGACGGTCGACATCCGCCTCGTGCCGGACGTGTTCGGCTATCAGCTGCTGAACTACTCGATGGACGAGATCGTGGGCCTTCCCGTGCTCAACATCTCCTATTCCCCGTTCTCGGGTCACTCCCGGTACCTGAAGGACGCGGTCGACAAGGTGATGGCGCTCGGCGCGCTCGCCGTCGTCGGGCCCGTGATGCTCGTGATCGCCGCCGCGATCAAGCTCACTTCTCGCGGCCCCGTGCTGTTCGCGCAGCTGCGCCACGGCTGGGACGGGCGGCCGATCACCGTCTACAAGTTCCGCACGATGCGGCAGGGCTCGGCGCGCGACGACATTCGACCAGGCCACGCGCAGCGATCCGCGCATCACGCGCCTGGGTGGGTTCCTGCGCCGGACCAGCCTCGACGAGCTGCCGCAGCTGTTCAACGTGCTGCTGGGCGACATGTCGGTGGTCGGCCCGCGGCCGCACCCCGTGCTCATGAACGAGCACTACGAGAAAGAGCTCGACCGCTACATGCTGCGCCACAAGGTCAAGCCCGGGATCACCGGATGGGCGCAGGCCAACGGCTATCGCGGCGAGACGGACACGCGGCGCAAGATCGAGAAGCGGCTCGAGTACGACCTGTACTACATCGAGCACTGGTCGATCTGGTTCGACCTCGAGATCATCTTGCTGACCCTCGTGCGCGGGATCTTCAGCCGGAACGCCTACTGATCCTTGCGGATCGTGTAGACCCGCGTTCACGACGCCGCGAGCGTGTCGCGGATGCGCTCGCCGACCCGGGTCCAGGTATGGGCGCGCGCGAATGCCGCCGCGTCGCGCGCGACGCGTTCGTGGAGGGTGTCGTCTTCGAGGCAGGTGGCGATCTGTTCGGCGAGGTCGCCGACGTCGTCGCCGCGCCAGATCGCGCCGCCGATCCCGGGCTCGACGAGCTCGGGCATCGCGAACGCATCGCGGCCGACGCAGGGAATCCCCGAGGCCCTGGCTTCGAGGAACACGATCCCATAGGCCTCGAACCGCGACGGCATCACGAACAGATCGTGGGAGCGGAACAGCTCACGGATCTCCGGCTGCGTGCGCGGGCCGACGAACTCGACGCCCGGCGGAGGCGGGTCCTTCAGGGGCCACGTGGGTGGGCCCGCGATCGTCAGGCTCACGCGCGGCGCGCCGCGGTTCAGGCGCTCCACGGCGGCGAGCAGCCAGTCGCCGCCCTTGCGCAGGAACTCGCGGCCCACGAACAGGATCCGCTTGCGCTCGCGCGTCGGGCGAATTTCGCGCGGCGGGAGCGTCTGATAGTCCGGCGAGATCCCGAACCCCACGACGTGAATCCGCTCCGCGGGCACGTGTCCGCAGCGCTGCAGGAACTGCCGGTACCACTCGCTCACCGCGAAGACGCCCTGGATCTCCGCGAACGCTTTGCGCTGCTCCTCCGCGAGGCGCTCGATCGTCGCGCGCCTGGCAGGCACGGTCGTGACGCGATCGTGCCCCACGACGTCGTAGTGCTCGAGTGCGACCGCGTAGTTCATGTCCTGGTAGACGTAGGTGGGCGCGCTCGTCGGCACCGCGAGCTCGGCGAGCTTCGAGCACGGCACGGGGCCGCAACCGGTCCACCGCGCGACGGACACGCCGGGCCTCGAGGGCGCGATAGGCCGGAGCGTATTTCCAGGGCCGCTGCCCCACGGCCGTCAGGATGCCCGCCAGGAGCGCCTGCAGTGGGAGCGGCGGCTGACCGTCGACGTCGTGCACCGCGATGCCGGCCTCGACCAGGGCGGCCCGCAGCTGGAGCGGAATGAACGACCAGGTCGGGGCCCGGGGCCGCCACCAGGAACACGCGAACGCGAGGTCGAGGGTCGCCGTCATGCTACGCCAAGGGCCGCGAGTCAGGCGGAATCGCGAACAGCCGGATCAGCCCCTGGTCGCGTTGGTCGTCCAGCCGGGTCTGATCGAGGGCCGCAGTATCTGGGCCGCACTCGAAGACCTTGTACCCATGGCCGCCCAGCAGCGCTTGAGCCGCGTCCCGATCGGCGGGCGACAGGTGGCAGCTTTCGTACACGATCATGCGCGGGCGCCAGCGCGTGAAGTCGATCGTCTTGAGGATCTCGAAGTCGTAGCCCTCCGTGTCGATCTGGAGCAGGTCGACCCCCGCGAGCCTCGTGGCGGCGGCACAGCTCGTCGAACGTCAGGCACGGCACCGGGGTCTCCACGATCCGCGCCTCTATGTCCGGCACGGCATCTGCGTGCTTGAGGATGACTTCGCGCCGGAACGAGCCGAGGACGTGGTACCAGCGCCAGACCTTCTCGCCTGGCAGCGCTTCGCGCAGGTGATAGAAGGGCAGGACCCCGGGGCGGGCGGCGATCGCGGACATCTCGAGGCGGATCCGCGCGTGCTCGCCGTACTTCTCGCGCAGCTTGCGGAACACGTAGGGGACGGGCTCGACCATCACGCCGCGCCAGCGCCGCCGCTCGATCTGCAGGCGCAGGGGATCCCCGGTGTCGCCGTCGTTCGCGCCGATCTGCACGAAGACCGCCTCGGGATACGCGGCGCCGAATCGGTGCACCGCGCGCTCGATATCGTTCTGGGGCAGACCGAGGAACCTCGTGAGCCGGCGCCACGCCTTCACCCGGAGTGAGCCCTTCAGGAGTTCCATACCGGCCTCGGGCAAACCTAGGAGGGCGGCGATGGTAGGGCGCTTCCAGCTCGATGGCGGGAAGGAGTGCGGATCGGACTCCAGGCGCCCCCGGTGACGGTCGACGATGTGGGCTAGAAGTGTCTGCCGCGCACCTCGCGCCGAGGCGCCGCCATCTGAAGCTGTCGGGTCATGACGAGCAAGTGCGAAGCTGCCGGTGACGATCGGTTCTGGTTCGGCAAGCGCGTTCTGATCACGGGCGGAGACGGCTTCGTCGCGGCCAACATGGCCGTGGAGCTATTGCGGCGCAACGCCAACGTGACGCTCGTCGTTCGGCATCACCGGCCCGTCTCCACGATGGAGATGCTCGGCGACGAGCCGGATACGGGGCCGACCTGGAGCACTCCGACCTCATGAACTTCATCGAGGTCCAGAAGATCTGCAATCGCCATCAGATCGACACGATCTTCCATCTCGCTGCCTCGGCGGTGGTGGGTGAGGCGGCCAACGCGCCGATCAGCACCTGCGAGAACAACATCATCCCGACGCTGAATCTGCTCGAGGCCGCGCGCATCAACAAGATTCCGCGCGTGATCGTGGCTTCGACGGACAAGTCCTACGGCGATCATGCGGACGACGACGATCCGGAGCGGATCCCCTACACCGAGAGCTTCGCGCTGCGCGGTCTCGACGTGTACAGCGCATCGAAGGTCTGTGCGGACATGATCGCGCAGACCTATGCATTCCAGTTCAAGCTGCCGGTGCTCGTGGTGCGGCCCTGCAACATCTTCGGACCCGGCGATCTGAATTTCACCCGCCTGATTCCGCGCACGATCCTCCGGCTCATGCAGGGCTCGCAGCCCGTGATCAATCAGGGCAACGATCGCGTGCTGCGCGAGTTCATCTACATCGACGATCTCGTGAACGCGTATCTCTTTCTCGCGGAGAACCTGGAGCGCCACTACGCCTCGCCGCTGCCCCAGCGGGGCCGCGCCACGTATGGCTGGATCGCCTACAACGCCGGCTCGTACGTCCGCAGCAGCGGCGACCCGCGCTAGAGTCCCAACATCCGCAACGTCGTCGAGGTGATCGAGGCGATCAAGAAGAAGCTCGGCGTCGACGTCGAATCGGTGGTGATTCCGAAGCCGGCCAACTTCATCGAGATTCCCGATCAGTACCTGGATTCGTCGAAGCTCGCCGCGCTGGGATTCCGCCGCGCGTCACGTTCGATCAGGGTCTCGACCGCGCGATCGATTGGTACAAGGCGAACCACGGGTACCTGGCCAAGCTCGGCTACAAGTACCTGACCTAGCTGCGCGACTCAGGCCGCCGCGCCCAGCAGATCGAGCAGGCGATCGGTGATGACGCCGGGATCGCAATGCTTTGCGATCAGCGCCCGGCCCTCCGCGACCTGCCGGGCGGACTCGGCCGCGTCGAGAGACAGCGCGGCGTGCGCGAGCTTCTCGACGTCGTGCTCGCCGAAGCAGTACCGGTTCTGCCACGGCAGGACTTCGAACAAGCCGCCGTGGGCCACGGAGCAGACCACGGGAATGCCGCGCGCGAGGGCTTCGAGCGGAATCATGCCCAGCGCGTCCCATTCCGTGTTGAACAGCTGCACGTCGAGCGCGCGGTAGAAGCGGTCCATGTCGCCCTGCCAATCGAGCCACGTGATTCGCCCGTCGAGACCCAGCTCCCTTGCGAACGCCTGCAGCGCACCGCGCTCGGGGCCATCTCCGCCCAGCACGAAATGCGCATCGGGTCGGGCTGCGGCGATGCGAGCCGCCGTGCGCAGGAACACGTCGAAGCGTTTGACCGGCACCTGCCGTCCGGCATTGCCGATGATCCACGCCTGCGCAGGGAGTCCCAGGCGCGCTCGCGCGTCGAGACGTTGCTCGGGCGTCGTGAGCGGATGCAGATCGATGGGCGCGAGCAGAATGCTGCTGCGGGATCGCATCGGCGGGAACAGCTTCACTGCTTCCTCGCGCGTGAAATCGGTGAGGAAGGCGAGCTTGGGGTACGCGAGGAAGGCCAGCAGATAGTTGATCCGCCAGCTCCGGACGGCTTTTGCGCCGGCATGGTGGTGAAGGATGTAATAGGCTTTGCGCGGCACATGGCACGAGAGCGCCACGAGCGTGGTGACCAGCCGATGTCCCATCTGAAACAATGCGTCGGGCTGGTAGCGGGCAATGATGCGCCGGATGCCACGTAAAGGCCGGAAGCCCCAAATGCTTGCGGAAGTCGAAGTCGTAAGAGGGAATGTCGGCTTCGGCGAGCAGAGGCGCTAGTCCTTCGATGGGCTCGAGCGAGACCACCTCGCAATGGTGACCGCGCGGCTTGAGCTGCTTCATCAGGTAGAGCGCAACCCGTTCCGTGCCTCCGGCCTTCCACACTGCAGAGCGAATAGGAATTTCACGTTGATCTGAGCAAGCGGATTCAGTTTGCTTTCCGCACGGTCGACTTTATATCAGAATCCGTCTCCCCCGTGGTGCACGAGAGATCACGTCCATGCACAGACGCCGTCCGGTACCCGGGGTGCAGAGGAAGATGCGCGGTCGGCTCCATCTCGGGGCATTTCTCGCCACCGCGCTGATGCTCGGCGCGGCTCGCGCAGAGGAACCGGCTACGACGGGAATCGATCTGGGCTCGGGCCTGCGCTTCGACGCCGGCCTGCAGAACGACGTCCGCTGGACGGACAACATGTACTTGAGCGAGGACGACGAGGTCGACGCCACGGGCTACATGCTGCGACCGAGCACCTGGCTGTCGTACCTGAGCGGCAACGCAGGTGGCCGCCTCGGCTACCGGGGCGAGATCGGGATCTGGGATTCGCCCACCGACGACGATTACGTCGACACCGAGGCGTTTGCGGCCGGCGGCATCCAGCCGCTGACCAAGCACGCGCTCGAGGGCGATGCGGCCTACAAGCGCGGGCACGATCCGATCGGCACCGGCCGCACGCAGGGGCTCACAGAGGCGCAGGTCCGCGACCGCGAGATCGACCTCTGGGACAGCTACAAAGCCGCCCTGAAATACACCTACGGCGCCGCCGAGACGAAGCTCAGACCCTTCCTGCGCACGAGCTTCACGGCCACGCACTACCAGTCGAATCGCAAGGACCCGGCAGATCCCGCCACAGGGACTCGATTTCTCGACAACACCTACTTGCTGGTCGGTGGCGGGTTGTTCTTTGCGCTAGGGCCGAGGATCGGCTTCCTGGTCGACGCCGAACACACGGAGATCGAGTACGACACGGATCTCGATCCCGCGTTGGACGGGAGTCACACGCAGGCCCTGGCGGGATTCCGCTATCAGATCAGCGCGAAGACCCACGGCGACGTCCTTGCCGGCTATTTCTTCCGCAATTTCGATGACGGGGACCGCGAAGATGCAGACGGGCTCGACTGGCGGGTGGCGCTGAACTGGGCGCCGAGGAGGCGGACAGCGCTCTCTCTCGAGCTGGGCCGCGTCGCGGCCGACGCGATTCTGCTAGGCGAGAACTTCATCGACCGGCAATTCGCGCGCCTTAGGCTGGCGTCAGGGCTGGACGACCCGGTTCTCCTCCGAGACCAGCGCGATGTTCGTTCGGGACGACTTCAAGGGGTCCCAGCGCGAAGATGATCTGCTCAAGGCGGGGCTTACCCTGTATTATGCTCTGAGCAGGCGATGGACCATCCGCGGCGGCGTGGAGTACACGACACGGGATGCCGACTCCGTCAGCGGATTCGACTATGACAGCAACATCGTCTTCGCGGGCCTGGACATCAGGCTGTAGCGCGCGTCCCCGATCGACGCGCGAGCCGCGCAGGTTGCGCGCGTTGGCGCTGTTCCTGGTGCTCGCGCTCGCAGCCGACCGTCGCTGCGGCACAGCCGGCGCAGACCCAGACCGCCGCGATGGAGCCCGCCGTGGCTCCGGCGAGCGTGGTGCCGACGCGGCCGGACTACAAGATCGGCGTAGGCGACTTGATCCAGATCCAGGTCCACGACGAGCAGGACCTCACGCTCCAGACGCGCTTGGACTCGAAGGGAACTATCACGTACCCGTTTCTCGGAGAGCTCAGCGTCGCGGGATCCACGGTGCGAGGGCTCGAGAAGAAGATCGCCGACGGCCTGAAGGACGGCGAG
Organism: uncultured delta proteobacterium; assembly: GCA_963832165.1. Lineage (GTDB taxonomy): Bacteria > Myxococcota_A > UBA9160 > UBA9160 > SMWR01 > JAHEJV01. The sequence goes on from CAWHTE010000003.1 coordinate 135,520, forward strand.
TACCTGCTGGCACCCGACGTACAGGTGGTGGTCCTCGAGTATCGGCCCTTCTACGTGAACGGTGAGGTCCAGCGGCCGGGCGGCTTCCCCTGCACTCCGGATCTGACCGTGCAGAAGGCGGTCTCCCTGGCGGGCGGCCTCACCGACTACGCCTCGAAGAACCGGATGTATCTGGTCCGCGAGGAGAGCCCGGAGGATCGCGAGCGGGTCACGATGGAGACGCTGGTACGGCCCGGAGACACCTTGATCATCGAGGAGGGCCTCTTCTGAGGTCCCCGGCGCGCCATCGCCCGATTCCTCGCACGCGCCGGGTCTGCTGATGGCCGGCGATCAACAGCTCTTGCTGATCGATCCGATGCGCCAGCTCCGGATCCTGTTGCGCTACTGGTGGCAGATCCTCGGCGCGATCGCGATCGGCGTGCTCGGCACGTTGGTGGCGTCCTACATCGCGACGCCGGTCTACCGCGGCAGCGCGACGCTCTTGATCGAGAGCCAGGCGGCCAACGTCATCAAGATCGACGAAGTCTACGAGCCCGGAACGGGAACCCTCGTGGAGGAGCACAAGAACACCCAGGTCGAGATCCTGCGCTCGCGCGCGCTCGCCGAGCAGGTGTTCGAGAACCTGAATCTGGCCCAATACCCGGAGTACGAGAGCGAGGACGGCGAGGACTCGATTCACGATCGGATCAAGGGTCTGATGGACAACATCGAGATCGAGCCGGTGCTCCACACGGCTCTGATCAAGATCCACGCGGACGCCGAAGATCCCGAGCTCGCCGCCAAGATTGCGAACGCGGTCGTGGCGGCGTACATCGCGAGCGACAAGAGCGCGCGCGGCGATGTCACGAACGAGGCCACGGAATGGCTCACGCAGCGGCTCGCAGAGATCAAGGCGGATCTCGAGCGCTCCGAGAAGGCCCTTCAGGGCTTCTACGATACCGAGGAGCTCGTCAACGTCGGCGGTGCGCGCGGCCTCGTCGAGGACGAGACCTCGGACAACGCGAAGAAGCTCCGGGAGGCGAGGCGGACCAGCACCGAGCTCGAGAACGTGCACAAGCGGATTCTCGAGGCCGGAAACAACGTCGATCTCCTGCAGCAGATCCCCGCGATCCAGCAGGAGCCGCTGGTCCAGGCGACGAAGAGGAGCTTCCTCGACGCACGCGGGGAAGTGGGTGCGCTCGAGACGCGCTACGGCAGGCGCCATCCCAAGCTGATCGCCGCGAACGCGCGCCTCGAAGAAGCGCGCGGCGCCTATGAGAGGCAGCTGCGCATCGCGGCAGACGGCGTCCGCTCCCAGTTCCAGATCGCGCGCACGAACGAAACGTCACTGGCCGGTGTGGTCGAGGTATCCCGCAACCAGATCCAGAGCCTCGATCGCAAGCAGCACGAGTTCGAGTTGTTGCAGCGCGAGGTGGATACGAACCGCAGGCTGTTCGACACCTTCTTCGAGCGGATCAAGGAAGCCGACATCGCGGGCAACCTCGACATCGGCAAGACGCGCACGATCGAGCTGGCCATCGCGCCCGAGAAGCCGTTCAAACCGAAGCGGCGGATCTGGCTGCTGACGGCCGCGGTCGTCGGGTCGTTGCTCGCCGTGTCGGGGGCTTTCCTGCGCGCATTCTTCGACGACACGATCAAGTCGCCGGCCGACCTCGGAGGCGCGACCCGGCTGCCGCTCCTGACCGCGCTGCCGATCGTCTCCGATCCGGGCCAGCGAAGCGAGAAGCTGGCGCGGATCGAGATCGAGGATCCCACCGCGGAGTTCTCCGAAGGCGTCCGGACGCTGCGAACGCGCATCGTCCTCCACTATTCGGGCCGGGACCCGCGCAGCCTGCTCGTGACCTCCTCGCTCTCGGGTGAGGGCAAGACCAGCGTCGCGCTGAACCTCGCCGTCGCGATGGGGCGCGTGGAGCGCGTGATCCTGATCGACGGGGATCTGCGCCGACCGTCGATCGGCTCGATGCTCGGCCTGCCCAAGCAGTCCAAGGGCGTGGTCGACGCGCTCACGGGCGCTGCGCCGCTGTCCGAGTGCATCCATACCTTCGAGGCCGGCAACATCAGCGTGATGCCGAGCCGCGAATCCAAGTACGCGCTCGAGCTCTTGAGCTCGCTGCGGTTTGCGCAGCTGCTCAAGGAGCTCGAAGAGAGCTACGACCGGATCGTGATCGACTCTCCGCCGGTTCAGCCCGTGAGCGATGCGTTGCTCTTGAGCCGCACGGCCAGCGCAGTGGTGTTCCTGATCAAGGCGAACTCCACTCCCACTTCGCTCGTGGCGAACTCGCTGGATCGGCTCCAGGAAGCCGGCGCGGAGATCGTGGGCGTGGTGCTGAACCAGGCCGACCTGCGCAGGTACTCCGGCCCCGCCTACGGCTACACCTACCTGCGCGACGAGAGATACGGAACCGCCGAGGCCTAGCCGAGCTCGGGGCTGGCTGCGTGCAAGCCATGAATTACAACTTCCACACGATACGCGGCATGTTGCGGTTCATCGTGGGGCACCCGCTGAATCGGGGGCGCCCGGTAGGTGCGGTGTGGCGATACGTTTCCTGGCACTTGGCCAGCCGGATGTTCCCGGGAGGCGTAGTGCTGCCGTTCGTAAACGACTCGAGACTGATCGTCAGGCCGCGCATGCATGGCGCCACGGCCGCGGTCTATACCGGCCTGCCTGAATACGAGGAGATGTCACTACTCCTGCACTTGCTGAGACCGGACGATTTGTTCGTGGACGTCGGCGCCAACGTCGGCATCTTCAGCGTGCTGGCGTCGGCAGTCAGCGGCGCCCGCACGCTGGCCTTCGAGCCGGTACCCGAGAGCTGCCGATCTCTGCTGGATAATCTGCGCCTGAACGACGTGGAATCGCGCGTCGAGCTGCGGCGTGCGGCGGTGGGAGCCACCTCCGACAAGGTCCGTTTTCGATCGGACCAGGACACCAACAATCGCGTGCTGGAGAATCCCGCCGACTCTGCATCCAGCATCGAGGTCGAAATGGTGACACTGGATCAGGAGCTGGATCAGCGCTCGCCTGTCATGGTGAAGATCGATGTCGAAGGATGGGAACACGAGGTCCTGAAGGGTGCCGCCCGGACCCTCCGCAATCCGACGCTGCTGGCGGTGGTGCTCGAGCTCTTCGGCGGCGGGTCGAGATACGGCAGCAACGACGAGGCTTGCCACCGGATCATGCTGGAGGCCGGCTTCGAGCCGGTCCATTACGCGCCGGAAACCCGCACATTTCACTCACTGGAGCCGGCAGATCAACCGGGAATCGCTGAATACGCTCTACATCAGGAATCCGGCCGAAGTTCAGCGCCGACTCGACGAGGGACGCCGTTTCAGTGTTCTCGGGCGCACCCTGTGAACGGTCGTCATCCGCGTGCGGGTCTCGGGGCGCTCCGGCTCGCTGCAGCGTCTACCTGGCGGTCGATCCACGCGTAGGTCGCCCGCAAGCCGTCTTCGAGCGGCGCGGTGGGCTTCCAGCCGAGCTTCTGCTGGATCAGCCGGTTGTCCGAGTTGCGCCCGCGCACGCCCGTCGGTCCGGGGACGTTGCGGATCGTGAGGGTCTTGCCGGAGATCTTCATGATCATGCCGGCCAGCTCGTTGATCGTGACCATCTCCTCGGAGCCGATGTTCACGGGACCCGGGAAGTCCGAGCGCGTGAGCCGCAGCACGCCGTCGATACACTCGTCGATGTAGAGGAACGAGCGGGTCTGCTTGCCGTCGCCCCAGATCTCGATCTCGCCGCCGTCGGGCGCCTCGGCGACCTTGCGGCAGAGTGCGGCCGGGGCCTTCTCCCGCCCGCCTCGCCACGTGCCCTGAGGGCCGTAGATGTTGTGGAAGCGCGCGATGCGCGCCTGGATCCCGTGGTTGCGCATGTAGGCCAGGTAGAGCCGCTCGCTGAACAGCTTCTCCCAACCGTATTCGCTGTCCGGATTGGCGGGATAGGCGCTGTCCTCGGCGCAGTTCGGATCGTCCGGGTCGAGCTGGTTGTGCTCCGGGTACATGCACGCGGACGACGAGTAGAAGATCCGCGAGATGTTCCGCCGGTGGATGGTCTCGGCCATGTTGAGATTGATCGTCGCCGAGTTGTGCATCACCTCGGCGTCGTGATCGCCCGTGAAGATGTAGCCGGCGCCGCCCATGTCGGCGGCGAGCTGGTAGACCTCGTCGAAGCGCCGGTCGATCACGTGACGGCAGAACAGCGGATCGCGCAGGTCGCCGATCACGAAGTCGTCGGCCTGCGTGCGGCCGAACTCCGGGTACTTCAGGTCGACCCCTCTCACCCAGAGGCCCTCTGCCTTGAGGCGGGTCACCAGATGGTTGCCGATGAATCCACCGGCTCCGCAGACGATCGCTTGCTTCATGCTCGTTCCCGGTGGGTGCCGCCGTTGGCGACGCCCGTGATGAGACGCTCGAACCGATCCGTGATCGCGTCGATGTCGAAGTTCTGCTCCGCGTATGCCCTGGCATTGCTGCCGAAGCGGTCGCGCAAGCCGGCATCGTCGAGCAGCTTGGAGGCCCCGTTCAGGAACTCCGACTCGTTGCCGGCTTCACAGACGATGCCGGATCCGCAGCCTATCACGATCCGTGCCGCGAGGTTCTTCGAAGGGGCCGAGAGCAGGAGGGGCCTCCCCGCGCAGTGGTAGGAGAGGGTCTTGGACGGGACCGAGTAGGCCCCCGCGGACGCCTCCAGGAGTACCACCAGCACGTCGGCCGCCGCCATCATCGCGGGTACTTCGTCATAAGGCTGGAAGGGGATGAGGTGCAAATTCGGGACGGGATGGCTGGCCTTCTGCGCCGCGAGCCAGTCCGCGCCGAGGCCTTCCGAGACCACGACGACCGCGACGTCGGGGAAGCGCCGGGCCAGCGCCAGGAGCCGCCCGGGGTCGTGCTTGTAGCCCAGCGTGCCCGAGTAGAGGAAGACGAACTGGTCCCCGAGCCCCTGCTTGGCCCGCCAGGCGTTCTCGCGCGGGAGCTGGGGCCAGTCCTTCAGTGGGGCCCAGTTGGGGATCACCGTGACCCGGCTCTGCGGCAGCCCGGCAAAGGCGAGCTCGCCCACGAAGTCGTCCGCGATGGCGACCACGTGCCGGCTGCGCCGCCACACGCGCCGCTCGACGCGCGCGATCCCGCCCGAGACGACCGCCGCGAGCGCCTTCGAGCGCTGGGACAGCGCCGCGGACACCGCGCGGAAGTAGACGTCCTGGAGCCAGTGGATGTAGGCGATGCCGAGCCTTTCGCAGGCCGCGCTCACGCGGTGGGCCATCGCGATCGACATGTTCGAGGACAAGAGCACCTGCGGTCGCTGCGCGCGCAGCTCTGCGATGAGCAGGTCGGCATAGCGCCGCTCTGCGATCAGCCGGTGCACTGCCGCGTACTTCGGAAACGGCCGGCCCCGCTCGATCGCGATCAGGCGAAACGTGTCGGGATCGTCCGGCAAGCGATCGAGCGGGCCTTTGGGGGACTGGAACTCGGACAGGTGGCTGTGCGTGACGTGGTAGCCGCGCTTCGCGAGTGAGCGCGACAGCTGCACCTGGAGCGGATGGCCCGAGGAGTCGTGAACCCAGAGGTGTCGATCTCCGGCCGACGAAGCGATCGCCGTGTCCATGCGTTCACGATCCCCGGAGATAGGGATTCCCGAGCGTCCGACCCGAGCGCTCGCCGATTCGGGCGACCCGGAACGGGTGGTCGAAGATGTGCGCGATGAACATGCAGTCGATCCAGCGCGCGCTCTTGAAGATCCGCTCGTTGCGCAGGAAGTTGTACGGGACGATCTTGCGTTGGTCGTGCGAGCGATTGAAGTCCTCGATCGCGAGCAGCGCACCCGCGTACGGGTTGTGCCAATCGGACCAGACGTCGTCGAAATAACAGGTCACCTTCGGGAGGTACTGATTCGGGTCGCCCTGGAACAGGCCCAGCGCTTCGAGCGTGCTCCAGTAGTAGTCGAGGTCGAACGAGACGAAGCCGATCGGCGAGCGGACCTCGCTCACGAATGCGGGCACCGTCTCGGCGACGTCGCCGAACAGGATCCGGGCGTTCGGCGGCAGGCGATCCGCGAGCTCCTGCGGGTCGGTCGACGGATAGTCGCCGAGGCTGTAGAGCTCGGGGTGGTCGCGCCAATCGCGCGGCGGCGGCAGGCCGGTGCCGCTGTCGAATCCGATGATGTCGAAGCCGACGCCGGTGACGCGTTCGACTTGCGCAGCGATCTCACAGAGGTTGAGCAGGCCCGCACCCGACGCGACGCCGAACTCGACCGCCGAGATCCGTTTGGCGCCAGTCTCGACGGCGAGATCCGCTGCCGCCAGCAGGCCGAAGGCGTGCTGTTGGCGCACGACGAGATCGAAGGCCACCTTCGATCGGAAGCCGCCGAACAGACCCACGGCGAGCGAGACGAGGTTCAGGTGCAGCGGCTCGGGCAGCCGCTCGAGGGCGATTCTCCGCCACACCCTCCTCTCCGTGAGTTTCTTTACGAGATACCGCATGCGATGATGGGAGCCTCTTCGCCTTGGACGCCGCGCCCTTCCGGGCGCCGCGCCGTTCCATTCGAGAGCCTGAACGTAAGCTCCCCCATCATAAACGGAATTCGCCTCGGCTGTGCACCGGATTCGCGGTTTCACAGGCCGGTCGGGCCCCGAAACGCGCGCTACGCAGTATGCGAGTCCTCCAGGTCCACAATTTCTACCGCTCGGGCACGCCGAGCGGCGAGAACCGCGTCGTCGAGCGCGAATCGGCCCTGCTCGCGCAGGCCGGGCACGAGGTGCAGCTGTTCTCCCGGCACAACGACGAGTTCGAGCAGCGCCCGTTTGCGATCGGCGCCGAGGCTTCGCTGCTCGAGCCCTGGAACTACTGGGAGCATGCGCGCTTCCTGCAGCGTGTTGCCGGCTGGAGACCGGACGTGGTGCACTTCCATAACACCTTCCCTCTGATCACGGCGGCCGCGGTGCACGCCGCGCGCGACGCGCAGCTGCCCCGGGTGTGGACGGTGCACAACTATCGCCCCTGGTGCGCCTCCGCGGACACCTTCCGCGACGGCCGCACGTGCACCCTGTGCCTCGACCAGAGCTCCGTGCTGCCCGCGCTGCGCTACGGGTGCTATCGGAACAGCCGGTCGCTGACGTTCCCGGTGGCGATGTCGATCGCGCTCCACCGCAGGCGGCAGACCTGGACCCGGGGCTTCCACAAGGTGATCACGCTGAGCCGCTTCCAGGCCGAGCGGGTGGCCGCGCTCGGCATCCCCGAGGAGCGACTCACGGTCGTTCCGCATTGCACCGAGGACCGCGGCTTCCTGCCCTGGGAGCAGCGCGAGCGCGCGATCGTCTACCTGGGCCGACTGGCGCCCGAGAAGGGCGTCACGACGCTGCTGGAGGCCTATGCGAAGCTGCACAGGCCGCGCCCCCGGCTCGAGATCGCGGGCGATGGTCCGCTGCGCAGCCAGCTCGAAGAAACCTGCCGGAGCCAGTCGCTCGGCGCCGATGTGCGCTTTCACGGGGTCCTCTCCTCGAGCGACGCGCGTTCGCTGCTCGCGCGGAGCCGGCTCTTCGTTATGCCGTCCGAGTGGCGCGAGACGTTCGGTCTCGGGATCATCGAGGCGTTCTCGCACGGGGTGCCCGTGATCGCGTCGCGGATCGCAGGGTTGTCGGAGCTCGTGGAATCGGGAGTCACCGGGCATCTGTTCACTCCCGGAGACGTGGGCAACCTCGCACAGGTTCTCGCGACCACCACGGCGGACGAGGCGAAGCTGCGCGCCATGGCGGGCAACGCGCGCGCGACCTACGAAGAGCATTATTCGACCGCGGCCGGCTTGCGGCGGCTCGAGGCGGTGTACAGCGAAGCGATCAAGGTCGCTTCGACGGATGCCGCCTGATGCAGGCGGATCGCACGCGCGAGTTCGGAATCCCGATCAGCTTCGTGCTCTTGTGTGCGGGTGCGTTCTTCACGCCGTGCACCCTGTGGATGGTGGTCCACGGCGCGTTGTCCTATGCCGACGCGTTCTTCCTCGCGAGCGCCGTCGTCTTCGCGATCTCCCACGCGCTGCGCGCTCGGCCGGTTCCGTTCTCGCTCTTGATGGTCGTCACCGCGGTGCTGCTCTTGATCGTGAGCCTGCTCAGTTGGATCGAGTTCGACGATCGGGCCAGCGTCACCGAATGCCTGAAGCTGATCGCCGCGATCGCGATCATTCCGATGGTCATGGCCTGGTCGCTCTCGCTCGTGGATCTGCGGTCGACCCGATATCTGCTGCTCTTGTGGGTGCTGGGCGCGTCGCTCTCGGCCCTGGTTGCGGTCGGGGGGCGGCACGGCTTTGCGCCGTTCGGATTGGTCGATGAGGGCGTCGGTTGGCGCCTGTACGGGCTGACCTATCACCCGAACTCGATGGGGTACTGCTCCGCGCTGGCAGCTCTCGCCGCGATCTATCTGCTGCTGACGACCCGGCTGATGGTGGTGCGAGGCGCATACCTCGGGTTGCTCGCGTTGCTCCTGTATTCGGTCCAGCTCTCGGGGGCGCGCGCTTCGCTCGGAGCCACGGCGGTGTCGCTGGTTCCGTTCGTACTCCATTTCATCACGCACGTGCACGAGCGGCGCGTTCGCGTCGTCCTGGCGGTCGGCGCAGCCAGTTGCGCCGCCCTGACGATCGCGTTCGCGGCCGGGGATCTCGCATCCAATCTCATGAATCCCGACGGAGCGATCGCGAGGCTCTTCTCGGGTAACGAATCGGTCGACCAATCCGACTATGTTCGCGACCAGATCAAGGCGCATTCGTGGGCCGGGTTCCAAGATCTCTCCGGTCATCGGACAGGGATTCCAACACATGCGCCTCGCGCACAACTACTTCCTGCAGGTGCTCCACGCGGGCGGATTCGTCGCGCTGGGGATCTTCGGCATGTGGATCATCGGCCTGGGATATCTCTACGCCAGCCACTTCCGCCGCGAGTATCTGCTGACGAACGATCCCGATCGGCAGCTGCTCTGGGTGACGATGACTTCCCTGATCCTGTGCTTTGCGGTGCACGGATACGCGCAGACGTTCATAACCGACCGCAACGGATACCTGTGGGTGGGGATCCTGCTTGCGTACGGCATGCGAATGCAGCAGATCAGTCTGGATCGGTCTGCGTCACCCGTCGAAACAACGCCTGCTTTGCGCGCGAGATCGCAAACTGCCAGCTCCGCGGCAGGCGCCGCAGCACGGCGTTGACCGCGTTCTTCCCCTCCAGCTCTTCCAGGGGCCACGGGGTCTGCGCGCGGTACGCGCGATACACGCCTGCCAATGGGTGCAGGCTGCGGTAGTACCACGGCTTGACGTCGACGGTGCCGTTGAACTGGACCACGGCGGGCGAAGTGCGCGCCTCCTCCCGGCAGAGCATCGAGTAGCCGTCGCTGTCGTCGTCGGGCTCGAGCCACAGATGGGCGAGCGCGTTCCACTTCGGGTGCACTTTCAGCCAGCGATCGCGCGCGGCGAGGTTCAGCGTATCCTGATCGGGCCAGACCAGATCCTGCGCGGCCTCCTCGGCGAAGTGCAGGACGCTCTCCGTGAAGCGCTCGCGCCGCATCACCTCGAGATCCATTAGCAGTACGCCCGAGTTGAAATAGCCTCCGCGCACGTCGAGCCCGAGCCGGACGAGGTTCAGGTCGCTCGAGGACACCTTCTGCGCGATCGCCGCGAGAAAGTCGTCCTTCGCGAGTGGAGCGGAATAGAGCGGGGCGAGGCTCTGGAGCACGACGCTGTCGGCGTCGAGATACAGCGCCCGTTCCTGGTCGACGAGCGACGGGAAGAAGATCCGATACCAGATCGCGCGATGATAGGAGCGGCCCGGGGGCACGCGTGCGCTGTCCGAATCGGAGAGCCGATACACGCGCAGCTCGATGCCGAGCCGTTCGAGGAAGCTCTCGAGCGTTGCCGACACGTCGGAGCTCAGGTCTCCGTCGTGGAGGACGTGCGCGACCACGCGCTCCGCGCCCTTCGCGGCGGCCAGTGACGCCGCGAGCACCGCGAAATGCGGCGCATAGCCGTCGTCGAACGTACAGGCGAGATGGATGTCCGACATCGAGCTCAGTGCCGGGCGGACTGGCTGCGGAACTCCTTCACGACGGCATCGGGAATCGCGGCGCTTCGCGTGCGCAGCGCGACCGTGTCCCGGTCGTCGGAGAAGCACTCGTATCCCTTGTCCGCGAGCATGGCCTCGCATGCGCTCCGGTCGGCCGGGGAGAGATGCGGGTGCTCGTAGATCAGCAGCGGAATCGACCAGCGGTCGAAGTCGATCATCTTGAGGATCTCGAAGTCGTAGCCTTCCGTGTCGATGTTCAGGACGTCGATCCGCTGCACGCCGTGTTTGCGGGTCAGCGAGTCGAAGCTCAGCGTCTTGACGTCCGTGGTGATGACGCGGTCCTTGATGTCGGGAATCAGGTGGTCGTGTTTGAGAACGACCTCGAGCCGGAACGAGCCCAGCGCGTCGTAGAGCCTCGGCAGCTTCTCGCCGGGGGTCGCTTGCCGAAGGTGGTGGAAGGGCAGGGTGCCGTCGCGGTCTGCGATCGCGACGTTCTCGAGGACGACGCCGGGGACCGTCCCGAAGTTCTTCTGCAGGCGCGCGAACACGTAGGGCACCGGCTCGATCATGATGCCGCGCCAATGGTCGTTCAGAATCGAGTAGCGCAGCGGATCCAGCTGGTCCCCGTCGTTCGAGCCGATCTGCACGAAGAACACCTCGGGGACGCTCTTCGCGAAGGCCCTCACCACGAGCTCGATCGGATCGTTGTTGAGAACGAACCGGCGGCTCACCGATCGCAGCGCGCGGAACGCCGCGGAGTCCGCCGGCACGAGCGGTCGGACGAGCGGCAAAACCCGCGCAGCGAGGGCCCTGAGGCTCATGTTGGATGTCATCGCTCCACCATCGGAAAGTGCCGCTTCAAGGGTCCGATCTTCTGCTCAATGAACAGGTAGGAAAAGTGGCCGATCAGGATGGCAGACGCGACGCAGATTGTGTGGACAATGTTTTCGAAGACGGGGAAGCGTCTGCCGAGCGTCAGCACGATGAGGAAGGCCAGCCCGTGGAGCATGTAGATCGAGTAGCTGCGGTCGCCGATCCAGGTCATGAGCGGGTGTGAGAGGCCCTCCCGAATCACGCGCAGCCGCCCACTGCGGAGCAAGCCGATCAGGCCGAATGAGGCCAATGCGAAGCCGAACACATTCCATCGCCAGCTTCCGTAGGTGAGGAGGTCCTCGTCGAGCATGGCCAGAATCGAGCCCAGGGCGAGGCCGTCGACGCGGCTGCCGAGCAGGACGACCGAGTGGTTCGGATCGCGCGTGTAGACACCCAGGATCACCGAAGGCCAATAGGTGGTTGCGCGACGGCGCGAAGCCCATCCAGCTCGCGCCAGCGAGCTTCGGATAGGGGAGTGCTGTCGCGGTCGGTGCGGGGCAGCATCGTACGATGCCGCGCACGACGGTCAAAGCATTATTCCGCGCACTCTGATCGCAGCGGCGCTCTTCAGCCGCGCCGCGACCTTCTCGGGCTCGCGCAGGTAGAGCGTGTTGTAGCCCTCGCGATTGGGGCGACCCCCGAGATCGCGAAGTTGCCTGCGCATGGGGTCGTAGTCGTAGCTGGAAAAGCCGTGTTCCAGCATTCGTTCGTGGGGGCCTGCAGGCGTTCCGAAGCGCGCGCCCAGACCGAACGCGTCCTCGACCAGCACCGCGAGAACGGACGGCCTAACGAGCGTTTGCGCTGCACCCGCGATCACGCGCGATTCGTAGCCCTCGGCGTCGACCTTGATCATGGTCGCGTCGCGCCCCGCGAGCGCGTGGTCGATCGTGGTCTGATCGAGCGTTAGCGACGCCTGCGCTTCGCTCCCGTCCTCGACGACGTGGTTCAGGTCGCGCAGGCCGGCCGTGAATCGCACACGGCCCTCGCGGTCCCCCACGACCGCGCCGAACACCGAGACGCGGTCTTCCAGGTGGTTCAGCCGGACGTTGTCCACCAGCGCGGCGTTCGTGACCGGATCGGGTTCGAACGACAGGGTGTGCGCGCCCGCGGCACCGCTCGCGAGCAGCGTGTAGGTCCCATAACACGCACCTACGTCCACGAACACGTCGCCAGGCCTCAGGAAGTGCGCACAGAACGCCATGTCCGAGAATTCCTGGAGGCCCATGTGCACCACGCCGGTAGCGCCCCACATCCCCGTTCCGATGTACATGCGCAGCTGATTCACGAACGGGTAGACGACGGGCTGGCTCAGTAGCCGGCTACCGACATGCCACGAGAAGAAGCGCCACGCGGTCTGCCAGAAGTGCTCGCGGTTCAGCGGATGCCGAAAGGTCGCGGCGAAGAAGTGGCGCAGATAGGCCGCGCGCTGCCGAAACGTGGGTGCCGACACTCGGCGCCTAGATTGCGCCAGCCACGGGGGCAACGCTACGCGTCGCGGCGCGCGTTTTCGCGTCTCAGGCCATCGGTCTCTGGTACGCTCGGGCCGCCCTTGAGCCGGTGGTCAGCACTGCTGCCTACGCCTGCGCGCATCGGCGGCGCGCATCATGAGCATCTACCGACAGTTCTTCTCCGAGAGTCTGGCCCTGCTCTCGGCTCGCGGCCTGATGCTGGCCGTGCGGATCGGAACGTCGATCCTCGTGGCGCGCGCGCTGGGCCCGGAGCTCTACGGCGAGTTTGCCTACGCGCTCTCGGTCATCTTCATCCTGACCGTGCTGTGCGGCCTCGGCATGATGCGCCCCGTGCTGCGGCTGTCGGTCGAGCGGCGTTCTGCAGATGACGTCCTGTTCCCGACGGCGCTGATCCTCGCGTTGAGCGCAACCGCTCTCGCCGTGTCGGGTATCTGGCTCGTCGAAGGTCTGTCGCAGGCCGGACTCGGATTGCTCGCGCTGATGGCCCCGATGCTGATCACCGCCACGAGCGATCTGGTCGTGAACTGGCATCAGGGGCAGCAGTCGTATCGCCCGATCGCCCTGCTCCAGGGCAGCGTCTCGCTGCTGACCGCAGTCCTCGTGATCGGGCTGTACTTCGCGGGCGCCACGGCGGCCCAGTTCGCGATGGTCATGGTGTTCGACGCCGCGCTGTCCGCGGCGGTCGTGTGGTGGAACCGGCCGCGCGAGCTCCGGATCCGCGCATCGGCACTCCGGCGCGACTTCGCCCCTAACGTTCGGCGGATCCTCGGCGAAGCCTGGCCGTTCCTGGTCAACGACATGATCTTCCTCGCGATGGTGCGCGTCGATCAGATCGCCGTGAGCCACCTCGCGGGCAGCGAGGAGATGGCCTTCTACGTCGTGGCGGGACGGCTCACGGAGCTGTCCGCGTTCGCGCCGAATGTCGTCGCCACCGCGTTCATCCCGGTGCTCGCGCAGCTGCGCACGCGCGGAGACGAATTCACCGAACACGTACTCCGCCAGGTGTACATCGCAGTGCTGGCCGCGGGGCTCCTCTGTTCGGCGGTGCTCGTGCTGGCGCGCACACCGCTGATCCAGCTGATCTTTGGATCTTCCTACCTGCCCAGCACGGACATCATCGCGATCCACGCGTGGGCCTGTGCCCCGGCGTTCCTGATCGCTCTGCGCGCCCAGTGGGTGACGCTGCACGGTTACCAGCACCGCTTCCTGTTGTTCGGCTTCGTCGGTGCGATCGCGCAGATCGCCACGCTGTGGCTGCTCGTGCCGCACTATGGCGGGAGGGGCGCAGCCGTCGCCTACCTGGTCGGTCTGTGCACCTACCTGTACGTAGCGCCGCTGTTCGGCGGCGCGGCGATCGCGCGCCACACTCGCGTGCTCCTCGGCACGTTCAATGTCCTCCGCTGGCCGGCTGCGATGCGGACCGTCGCGCGGGTGGTGCGCGGTGGAGCGGGCTCGCTCTTCAGCGCTTCACCCCCAACCGGGCCGAGTAGTCCATCCGCGTGAGCAGCATCGGCTGGTCGAGCCCGGCCAGATACTCGTCGACCGCCTGCTGGCAGCCCTGGTAGTGACCGTAGTCGTCGATGATCAGGATCCCACCCGACATGAGCCTCGGAAAGAGATGCTCGAGCTCGTGGCGGGTCGAGGCGTACCAGTCCGTGTCGAGACGCAGCAACGCGATCCGATCCGGCATCGTGCCCGGCAGCGTCTCCTCGACACGGCCTTCGACATAGGAGATACGCTCGCTCGGATAGCCCGTGCTCGACATCGCGGACCGCACCTGATCCAGGCTCGCACCCGCCCAGCTCGAGCGATCGTCGCTGATCTTGTGCTGGAGAAAATCCTCCAGCGCCGGTCGCCCGACGAAGTCGACGTCGCGCGCGTCGGGCCGGACCATTCCCTCGAAAGTGTCGTAGAGGTAGAGCTGCCGCGAAGTGTCGCCGAGCCGCACGAGCGTCCGAGCCACCGCCATCATCGAGCCGCCGCGATAGACGCCGCATTCGGCGATCGCCCCCTCGATCCGGTTCTGCACCAGGAACTCCACTGCCCGGACCAGCCCGATGATCCGCTCCTGCGGCGTCATCGTGTAGGGCGCCACTGCGCGCAGCGTCTCGAGCTCGTGCGGCTGGAAGTCCACGCGCTCGAGCGGCTCGCGCAGCGGAAGGAAGCGCGCGAGCAGGCGCCGCAGCGGCTGCCGGATCGAGGCAGGCAGGAGCTTGGCAGGGGACGCGACATCTTCCGAGTTCGTGCGCTGCATCGGGGCGCTCATCGTAACACCACCCCGCAACGCGCAGAAGGGTACTCTGGTGGGACTCATGGCTCGGTATGAGGCGGTCACGACGCCTGCGCGCTTCATGCAGCTTCGAAGGCCTTGGGGCGAGCTGTGCCGCGACTCCAATGCGTCGCCGTTCCAGTCCCACGAATGGTTGGCCGCCAACGTTTCGATCCTGCCGGGCGCTGCGGTACTCGAGGTCGCCACGCTGAGCGTTGCGGATCGCCTCGTGGCGGCCCTGCCGCTCGTGGTCCATCGGCGACACGGCGTCCGTTTCCTGGAGTTCATCGGGCAGCCCTACAGCGACTACTGCGACGGCATCGGATCGCACGACCACGTCGAGTCGTTGTGGGGCTCCGTGATCGGTTCCGGGCGTTTCGATGTCCTCCAGCTGGACAACGTCCGGCCCGACGCCGTTTCGGCACGCGCTCTCGACGCGCGGCGCATCGAGCACGCGAGCGGTCAGGTCTGCTATTCGCTGGACGCGCGCGGCCTGACCGGCGACGAGTGGCTGAAGCAGTGCTCTGCGAAGGCCCGCAACGCCTACACGCGCGGGTGCCGGCGGATCATCGACCAGGGCGGCGACTATTCCTTCGAGATGTTCGACCGGGCGCCGCCGCGGATCGTCGACGCCTTCCGTTTCTTCCAGAAGGCCTGGTTCGAAGAGCGCGGGCTCCCCTCGACGTTCGTCGACGCATTGCCCGCGTTGCTGGGCGCGTGGCAGGAGAGCGGCGCGCTTCGCCTGGCGGTGATCCAGAGCGGCGGAGAGATGGTCGCGGCGTCGATCAACATCGCGATGGGCGAGGTGTTGGGCGGCTGGGTCACGACCTACAACCGCGCCTTTGCGCGCTGTGGCCCCGGCGGCGTGCTCTTGTCCGAGGTCACGCGCTGGGCGTTCGATCACGGCTTCACGCTCTTCGACTACATGCGGGGCGAGGAGCCCTACAAGGAGCGATCTGCGAACGGAACCCTGGTGCTGCGCCGCTACACCGAGCCCGTGACGATCCGAGGCCGCATCGCGCTTCGCCTACGCGATCTGCGCAGGCTCGGCGCCCGCCGATCGTCGAGCGATCACTAACCGGCCCGCTCCACCGTCATGTAGAGCTGGTTGTCGCCGCGACGGACCAGGAGCAGCGCGCGCTTGTCGCTCTTCTCGAGCGCCTTCTGCAGCGCCTTGGCGTCGTTCACCTCGTGGCGCCCGACCTCGAGGATCACGTCGCCGCGCCGGATGCCGGCTTCGTTCGCGGGGCCGTCCGGATCCACCTGCGTGACGACCACGCCCTTGGTGTCCTCGAGCCCGAGCTGCTGCGCGAGATCGCCCGTGAGGTCCTGCACCGACATGCCGAACGCGCTCGCGCCACTCTGCGGCGCCGCCGCGGCCGAGGTCATCTGGACCTCCGGCTCGTCGAGCAGCGCGATCTGCGGGCTCAGCCTGACGCGTTTGCCGTCGCGGACCACCTCGATCTCGACCTTCTTGTTCACGGGCGTCGACGCGACGATGCGCGGCAGGTCGTCGTAGCTCTCGACCGGATGACCGTCGAACTCGCGGATCACGTCCATCTTCTCGATGCCCGCCTTCGCGGCGGGGCCGTCCTCGATCACCTTCGATACGAGCGCGCCCTTGGTCTCCTTGAGCCCGAGCTCCTCGGCGATCTCCGGCGACACGCCCTGGATCACGACGCCGAGCCAGCCGCGCGTCACGTGACCGCTCGCGCGCAGCTGCGGCAGGATCGCCTTCGCCATGTCGATCGGCACTGCGAAGCCGATCGTGTTGGCGCGCGGGTTGATCGCCGTGTTGATGCCGATCACCTCGCCCGAGAGGTTGAGCAGCGGGCCGCCCGAGTTGCCCGGGTTGATCGCGGCGTCGGTCTGGATGTAGTCGTCGTAGGCGCCGTGCTCGATGTTGCGGTGCTTCGCCGAGATGATGCCGGCCGTCACGGTGTGCTCGAGGCCGAACGGGTTGCCGATCGCCACCACCCATTCGCCCGGTCGCACGCTCTCCGAATCGCCCAGCGGCAGCGCGAACAGCGGATCCTTCGATTCCACCTTGATCAACCCGATGTCGGTCTTCGGGTCGCGCCCGACCACGGTGGCGTCGAGCTCGCGCCCGTCGTTGAACTTCACCTTGATCTTCTCGACGTCTTCGATCACGTGATTGTTGGTGACGATGTAGCCATCGGCGGAGATCACGAAGCCCGTGCCGAGGCTCGGCACCAGCTGCTTGCGCTCGCGCGGGACGTTCTGCTCGGGCACCTGGAACGGGAAGTTCGGCAAGCCGAAGAACTCCTCGAGCGGGTGGCCCGTGAGCGTCTTCTCGGCGCTGATGTTGACCACGCCGGGAGAGCTGGCTTCGGCCAGGTCGGCGAACGTGTTCGGGACACCGCGCGGCACGACCGGCTCCTTGCCGGAGCCCTGCTTCCAGAACGGTTCCGCCGAGCCAGCGTCTTCCTTGCCGGCGTCCTTGCCGAACAGGTCCAGCGCGTGCGCGTCCTTGTCGAGCCAGCTCACGTTCACTTCGAGAGCGCCGCTCGCGAACAGCACCGCGGCGACGATCCCGATCACCAGGCCGACCTTCCCGAAAGTCCTCATGACACCTCGCTTTGCGCCTTACGAACGGAGCGGCCGTCCGCAGGGCGGGGGCACGCCGGCCGGCTCTGTCGGAAGGCCGGGGAAACCGGGGCTTGTGACGTCGATACCGGGCCCGGGGTTCACCCGCCTCTCGTGCTACGACGCGAGCGGCAGTGCCACATGGTATCGGCCACCCCCGCGCGCAACCACGATCAGGGCGCGGGGCAGCCCCTGCAGCGCCAGCACCGCGCGGCGCAGCGCCTCGGGGTCGGAGAGGGTGCGCCCGCCGATCGCGAGCAGGACATCGCCGGGCCGCAGGCCGATCTGGGCGGCACCGCTGCCCGCGCGCACCGCGCGGACGGCGAAGCCCCCGCGCGGCGCGGGCTCGAGCGAGAGCCCCAGCAGATCGGATACGAGCGTCGTCACGAAGCCCTCTGGAATCTGCTCTGCGCGCACTGCGACCTTGCGCGTCTCGCTGTTGCGCACGGTGGTGAGCCGGAGCTCCTGACCCGCGGTCGTGCGCGCGAGGCGTTCGAAGAAGTCGCGCGCCGACTCGAGCGGCTGCCCGTCCACCTGGGTCACGACGTCGCCGCGCTTCAACCCGGCGCGCTCGCCGGGGCTGTTCGGGCGCACGCGAGTGATGACCGTGCCCCGGGCGCCCGCCGGGAGCTCGAGCGCGGCGCCGAGGCCCGCGTCGAGATCCTGGAGCTCGAGTCCGAGCCACACCGGCGACACTTCTCCGTGATCGATCAGCTCGCGCACCACGCGCCGCGCGTCGTCGATCGGGATCGCGAAGCCGATTCCCTGGGCGCGGTTGTAGACCGCGGTGTTGATTGCGACCAGGTGTCCCTCGGCATTGAGCAGCGGTCCGCCCGAGTTGCCCGGGTTGATCGAGGCATCGGTCTGCAGGAAGCCGTGATAGACGCGCTCGTCCGTGCGCAGCGAGCGCCCCAGCGCGGAGATCACCCCGGTGGTCACGGTGTGGGATAGGCCGAACGGATTGCCGATCGCGATCACGGGTTCACCCACCATGAGGTCGGCCGACGTGCCGGGCTCGATCCAGGGCAGCGGCTCCTGGGTGTCCACCTCGAGCACGGCGATGTCGTTGTTCGGATCCGCGCCGATCAGCTTGGCTCCGAACTCGCGGCCGTCGGCGAGGCTCACGCGGATGCGCTCCGCGCGCGTGACGACGTGTTCGTTGGTGAGCACGTGGCGCTGCGCGTCGATCAGCACGCCCGAGCCCAGGCTCTGCTCCGCGCGCGGCACGCGCGGCTCGAAGAAATCCTGGAAGAAGCGATCGAAGAGCGGGTCGCCTGCGAACGGTCGGAACGGGTTTCCCTCCGCCGCGCGCTGCTGGGTGGTGACGTTGACCACCGCGGGGGCGCTTCGCTCCACCACGCGCACCGTGACCGTGCGCCGCAGGAACGGATCGCCCTCGGCGTGCAGCGGCGCTGCGCGACACCAGAGCGCCACGAGCAGGCCGACCCAGAACCGTCTCATTGCACCGGGGGGCTCACCTGTGAAGCGGCATCCGGCGTCTCTTCGACGTCCGTCGGGCCTGCGCGCGGCTTGATCAGCACGTACTTGAGCTCGTCGCCGCGGCGCGCCTGCACGAGGAAGCGGTGCTTGATGTCGGTGCTCGCGATCGCACTCCGGAACTCCGCGAGGTTCGACACCTCCGCGTTCTCGATCTGCACGATCACGTCGCCCATGCGCAGGCCCGCCTCGCTCGCGGGAGAGCCGTTCGCCACGAACGTGACGAAGGCGCCCACCGGGGAGCTCAGGCGATGGGCGCGCGCGAGGTTCGGCGTGATCTCCTTCACGTGGAATCCGACCGGCGTCTCGACTTCTTCGCCCTCGAGCTTGGGCTGTTCGCCGATCTCGACCTTGGCGGTTCCGGGCTTTCCAGCGCGCAGGTAGTCGAGCTTCACACCCGTCCCCGGCGCCGAGCCGGCGACCATGCGCTGGAACGCGCCGAGGTCCTCGTCCTTCTCGGCCTCGATCTCGCGGCCCTCGAAGCTCGTGATCACGTCGCCCGTCTGCAGCCCCGCGCGCTCGGCCGGCGACTTCGGGACGACCTGGCTGACCAGCACACCCGTCGATTCACCGAGGCCGAGGTGATCCGCGAGCTCGCGGTCGAGCGGCTGCAGCGCGACGCCGAGCCAGCCGCGCTCGATGCCGCCGTGGTCGAGCTGCGCCATCACTTCGCGCGCGGTGTCGATCGGGATCGTGAAGCCGATGCCGCGCCCCTGTCCGCGCGAGTTGATCCCGACCACGCGGCCCTCGAGATCGACCAGCGGACCGCCCGACGAACCGCGATCGATCAGCGCGTCGGTCTGGATGAAGTCATTCAAGAGATCTGGGATCTCGAGATTGCGCCCCTTCGCGGACACGATCCCGAGCGACACCGTGCCGTCGAGTCCATAGGGGTTGCCGATCGCGAGCACCCACTGGCCCACGCGCACGGGGTGGGGCGAGAACGGTGCGGCGCGGAACGGGTGGCCCGCGTCGGGATCGATGCGCAGCAGTGCGATGTCGGTCTGCCGGTCGGCGCCGATCAGGCGCGCGGGATACCTGCGCTTCTGGCCGGGCACGGTCACGGTGATCTTCACGGCGTCGTGCACGACGTGCTCGTTGGTGAGGATCGCGCCGTCCGCGGTGACGATCAGACCCGAGCCGCTCACCTCGTTGCGGCGATCGTCGAACTTGACGATCGCCTGGATGTGAACGACGGATGGGGTCACCGCCTCCGCGACGGCCACGATCCGCTGCTCGAGATCGCTAGCCGGTGGCGCGGCGGCACAGGCGAACGCGAGCAGCGGGCAGAGCAGGGCGAACGCGACTCGTTCATGCATCGAGCGCAGATCGTAACGCGTGCGCCGCGCGCGCGGGGTCGTCGGCTGCGCCGATCGCTCCGGTCACCGCGATTCCGGCGGCGCCCGCAGCGAGCACCGCGCGCGCATTCGCGGGCGTGATGCCTCCCTGGGCGAGCACGGGAAGGCGGCTGTGCCGGGCCGCGTGCAGGCCCGCGAGCCCGAGCGGCATGCGCTCGAGCGGCTTCGAAAGCGGCGCGAAGATCGGCGCGAGGTGGACGTAGTTGGCGGCGGGCACGTCGCCGATCGCAGCGGGGTCGTGCAGCGAGACACCGATCCAGGCCCGAGGTCCCAGCAGCGCGCGCAATCCCGGCGCGGACAGCGCGTCGAATCCGAGGTGCACCCCGTCGGCGCCGGCCGCGCGCGCGACGTCCGCGCGCCGGTTCACCAGCACGCGCGCCGTGCGAGCGCTCGCGCGCGCAGCGGCCACCGCTCGATCCGCCGCGGCGAGGAGCGGCGCGGCCTCGATACCGCGGTCGCGCAGCTGGATCCAGTCCACGCCCGCATCGCACGCGGCGCGCAGGCCCGCCTGACCCCAGCGCTCGACGGTCGCCGCGTCGAGCACCCAACACAGGATGGGAGTCAGAACGTCGCGAGCCCGTCGAGCGGGCTGGAGGCGTTCGCGTAGAGCCGGCGCGGCATGCGGCCGGCCTCGTAGGCGAGGCGCCCCGCCTCGACGGCGAGCTTCATCGCGCGGGCCATCTTCTCGGGATCCTTCGCTCCCGCGATCCCCGTGTTCATGAGCACGGCCGCGGCGCCGAGCTCCATCGCCACCGCGGCATCGCTCGCAGTGCCGACGCCGGCGTCCACGATCACGGGCACCTGGACGCACTCGAGGATGATGCGCAGGTTCGCGGGATTGCGGATCCCGAGCCCCGATCCGATCGGAGCCGCGAGCGGCATCACCGCTGCGCACCCGAGTGCTTCGAGGCGCTGGCAGGCGACCGGATCGTCGGTGATGTAGGGCAGCACCGTGAAGCCTTCGGCCACGAGGACCTTCGCGGCGTCGAGCGTCGCGGCGACGTCGGGGAACAGCGTGCGCTCGTCGCCGATCACCTCGAGCTTGACGAGATCGGTGCCGAGCAGCTCGCGTCCCAGGCGCGCCGTGGTGATCGCGTCCTCCGCGGTGTAGCAGCCCGCGGTGTTCGGGAGGATCGTGAACCGATCGGGCGAGATCACGTCGAGGAGCCGCGGCCCCGGACCGTCGAGCTTCGTGCGCCGCAGCGCCACGGTCACCATCTCGGCGCCGCTCGCGATTGCGCAGGCGAGGTTCTGTTCGAACGAGCTGTACTTGCCGCTGCCGATGATCAGTCGCGAGTCGAACCCGTGGCTGCCGAGCGTGTAGGCGTGCATGTCATCCTCCTCCAACCGCCTCGAGGATCTCGACGCGGTCACCGTCGCGAAGCTGCCGCAGCGCGCGCTCCGAGCGCGGCACCACCTCGCGCCCGATCGCCACGGCGACGCGGCGTTCGTCGAGGCCGAGCCGTGCGATCAGCCCGATCACGGTCGTGCCCGCGGGCGCGCGGCTCGGGTCGCCGTTCACCGTGATCGAGAGGGTTGCGAGGGCGGGTTCTGTCATCGCTTCGGCCGCGCTCCCCGGTACGGGGGACGCGCAGGTCACCGTCGATGATACGCTACGCGGCGCGCGTGCCGAGTGCGCGAAGGGGGTGACGCGCTGCGGGGTCTCGGGCCGGCGGTCGCCGCGATCGATCTGGATGCGCTGCGCGCGAACCATGCCGAGGCGATGCGCCTCGCGGGCGGGCGGCGCGTGATCGCGGTCGTGAAGGCCGATGCGTACGGTCACGGCGCCGTGCCCGTGGCGCGCGCACTCGTGGCCGCGGGCTGCAGCTCGCTCGCGACCGGGAGCGTCGGCGAGGCGCTGGCACTGCGCGACGCGGGGATCGAGGTTCCCGTGCTCGTGCTCGCGGGAGTTCGCGACGCCGACGAGGCGGATGCGGCGGTCGGGAGCGCGCTCACCGCGGTGCTGCACGACGCCGAGGGCCGCGCGCTGCTCGCCGCGGCAGCGCGCCGGCGCGGAGGTGCGCGCGTGCCCGCGCACGTCGAAGTCGATACGGGGATGCGGCGGATGGGTGTGCCGCTCGCGGAGGCGGAGTCGTTCGCCGCGGACGTCGCAGGCGATCCGGCGCTCGCGCTCGAGGGCGTGATGACGCACCTCGCGCGCGCCGACGAGCCCGACCTCGCGCCCACGCGCGAGCAGCTTCGGGCGTTTGCGGATCTGCTCGGCGCGCTGCGCCGGCGCGGCGTCACCCCCGACTGCGTACACGTCGCCAACTCCGCAGCGCTCGTCGCGCACAAGGAGCTGTCGGGCGAGGGCCCCCCGCAGGACGCGGTGCGGCCGGGCATCCTGCTCTACGGCGTCCAACCCTCTCCGGGGCGGCGGGCCGAGCTCCTGCCCGTGATGACCCTGCGAGCGCCCGTCATTGCGCTGCGCCGAGTCCGCCGCGGTGAGTCGGTCGGCTACGCGGGGCTCTACCGCGCGAGCGCCGACACGCGGATCGCGACGATCGGGCTCGGCTACGCCGACGGGGTTTCGGTCGGGTCGAGCGGGCGCGGCAGCGTCTGGCTCGCGGGCGCGCGCCGGCCGATCGCGGGGCGCGTCTCGATGGATTACGTCGGCGTCGAGGTCGGCGACGCGCCCGTGCGGGTGGGGGACACGGCGATCCTGTTCGGCAGCGAGACCGCGGGCGGGCCCGCCGTATTGCCGGTGGAAGAGGCGGCGCAGTTCGCCGGAACGCTCTCGTACGAGCTCCTCGTCCGCGTCGGAACGCGCGTGCGCCGGGAATTTCTCGGCGGTGTTTGACGCCGTCGTCCACCCTCGGTAAACCTCCGCGCGACCCCCTCCCAGACCGCCTTTTCCCGCCGCCGAGCGAGGAGATGCGTCCATGACTCCCCCTGAGGCCACCACGCGCCCGGTGGCGCGCGCGCTGCTTTCCGTGTCGGACAAGCGCGGTCTGATCGAATTTGCGCGCGGATTGCGCGAGCTCGGCGTCGAGCTCGTCGGCTCGGGCGGCACTGCGCAGGCGCTGCGAGATGCGGGTCTCGAAGTCGAGGACGTGGAGACGCTCACGGGCAGCCCCGAGATGCTCGGCGGTCGCGTCAAGACGCTGCACCCGCGGATCCACGGCGGCATCCTCGCGCGCCGCGATCACGCGGGAGACCGCGCCGATCTCGAGATGCACGAGCTCCCGGCGATCGATCTCGTGGTCGTGAATCTCTACCCGTTCGAGGCCACGGTCGCGAATCGCGACGTGACACTTGCGCAGGCGATCGAGAAGATCGACATCGGCGGCCCGTCGATGATCCGCTCCGCGGCCAAGAATCAGGCCTTCGTGGGCGTGGTCGTCGACCCGGACGACTATCCCGCGGTGCTCGCGGAGCTGCGCACGCACGGCGGCCTCGACGACGCCACGCGCGCGCGTCTCGCGCGCAAGGCGTTCGAGCGCACGGCCCGCTACGACGCCGCGATCCACGCGTGGCTCGCGCAGGCTTCGCGCAGCGAGCCGAAGGCGAGCGAAGCCCAGGAGGGGGGCGAGGCGCGACCGTGGGGCGATCCGTTCCCGCTCCACATGGGAATCGAGCTCGCGCGCTCGGCGACGCTGCGATACGGCGAGAATCCCCACCAGCGCGCGGCGCTCTACGGGCGCTTCTTCGACGTCGCGGAGCCGCTCCACGGCAAGGAGCTCTCGTTCAACAACATCGTGGACGTGCAGGCGGCGCTCGCGCTGATCGCGGAGTTCTCCCATGCCGATCGCACCGCGGTCGCGATCCTCAAGCACAATACACCCTGTGGTGTCGGTCTCGGGAAGACGCCCACCGAGGCCTACCGGCGCGCGTTCGCGACCGATCCCGAGTCGCCGTTCGGCGGCATCATCGTGGCGAGCCGCCCGTTCGATCTCGCGCTCGCGAGCGCGGTCGACGAGATCTTCACCGAAGTGCTGATCGCGCCCGACTTCGACGACGAGGCGCTCGCGCTGCTCCAGAAGAAGAAGAACCGGCGCCTCTTGCGCTTCCATCCCGATCGGATCCCCACGGCCGAGCTCGATCTGCGGCGCGTGTTCGGCGGTGTGCTCGTGCAGGAGCCGGACGGCGTGCTCGAGGACGTCGCGGCCTGTCGCGTGGCCACCCAGCGCAAGCCGACCGAAGAGGAGCTGCGCGCGCTCGCGTTCGGCTGGGCCGTCGTGAAGCACGTCAAGAGCAACGCGGTGGTATTCGCCTCGGCGCACGGCACGCTCGCGATTGGCGGCGGTGCCACGTCGCGCGTCGACGCGATCCACCAGGCGCGCGAGAAGGCCGCGCGGGTGGGCATAGACCTGCGCGGCTCGGCGCTCGCGAGCGACGCGTTCTTCCCGTTCCCCGACGGCCTCGAGGTGGCCGCTGCCGCCGGTGCCACCGCGTTCGTGCAGCCGGGCGGATCGGTGCGCGACGAAGAGGTGATCGCGGCGGCCGATCGCCTCGGCGCAGCGATGGTCTTCACGGGCAAGCGCCACTTCCGGCACTAGCATGCGTATCTTGCTGGTCGGCGCGGGCGGACGCGAGCACGCGCTCGCGTGGAAGATCGCCCAGAGCCCGCTCGTGTCCGCGCTGCTGGCCGCACCGGGAAGCGATGCGATCACTGGCCTCGCGCGGTGCTTCCGCGACGTGGCCGCGACAGACGTCGCGCGTCTCGTCGACCTCGCGCGCGCGGAGGCGATCGACCTCGTGGTGGTCGGGCCCGAGGACCCGCTCGTCGCGGGTCTCGCCGATCGCCTGCGCGAGGCGGGCATCGCGGTGTTCGGCCCCTCCGCCGCAGCTGCGCAGCTCGAGGGCAGCAAGTCGTTCGCGAAGGCGTTCATGGCGCGACATCGCATCCCGACCGCCGAGTTCGCCGTGTTCGACGACCTCGATTCAGCGCGCACGCACGCGCGCGGTCTCGCACAGGGATGCGTGGTGAAGGCCGACGGCCTCGCCGCGGGCAAGGGTGTTGCGGTGTGCGAGACGCCCGAGCAGGCGCTCGCGGCGCTCGACGAGTCGATGCGCGAGCGCCGCTTCGGCGCGGCGGGCGACCGCGTCGTGATCGAGGAGCGTCTCGTCGGCGAGGAGGCGTCGTACTACGCGATCACGGACGGGGAGCACGTCGTGACGCTCGCGGCGGCGCAGGACCACAAGCGGATCGGCGACGGCGATCGCGGCGAGAACACGGGGGGCATGGGCGCCTATGCGCCCGCGCCGATCGTCGACGCGGCGGTCGAGAAGAAGGTGCTCGAGAGAATCGTCTACCCCGCGATCCGGGGACTCGCCGCCGAGGGAACGCCGTATCGCGGCGTGTTGTTCGTGGGATTGATGATCGACGCAGCGGGCGACCCGCGCGTGATCGAGTTCAACGTGCGGTTCGGCGATCCCGAGACGCAGCCGCTCGTGATGCAGATGGCGAGCGACCTGGTACCGCTGCTGGACGGCGCGGCGCGCGGTGCGCTCGGTCGCGCCGCGCCTCCCGAGAATCGCGGGTGTGCAGTCTGCGTCGTACTCGCTTCGGAGGGCTATCCGCGCGCGGTCGTGAACGGGCGACGGATCACCGGGCTCGACGCCGCGGCTCGCGATCCCGACGTCGTCGTGTTTCACGCGGGAACCCGCCGCGAGGCCGATGGCAGCTATCTCACCGCGGGCGGCCGCGTGCTCGGCATCACCGCGCGCGGCGACACCGTGTCCGTCGCGCGCGCGCGCGCCTACCACGCGGTGGAGCAGGTGACGTTCGAGGGGCGCCAGTTTCGCCGGGACATCGGCAGCAAGTCTTCGAGCAGCGAGCCGCAGGCGAGCGGAGCCGATGAGGGGGGGGCGCGTTGACTGCGATCTCTCTCGACGACGCGGTCGCGTGGGTCGCGCAGGGCGGTGTGCTCGCCTATCCCACCGAAACCGTCTGGGGGCTCGGCGCCGACGCGAAGAGCGATGCGGCCGTCGGCCGGCTGCGCGCGTTCAAGGGGCGCAGCGACGCCGCGCCGATCTCGATCCTCGTGACCGGCGTCGGCGCGCTCGCGGCGCTCGGCTTCCGCGTCGATGCCGCGGCGCAGCGCCTCGCGCGCGATTTCTGGCCCGGACCCCTCACGCTCGTGTTGCCCTGCGAGGGCGCGTTCGCGGCCGGTCTCGCGCGCGGGGACGGCGCGGTCGGCGTGCGCTGCTCGCCGCACGCGGTGGCCAGCGAGCTCGCCGTGCGCTGCGAGCGCGCGGGCACGGGGCCGCTCACTGCGACGAGCTGCAACGCGAGCGGATCCCCCGCAGCGCGCACGCGTGCGGCGGCGCGCCGGGTGTGCGGGGAGGACCCGTCCGTGCGCGTAATCGGCGATGGCGCCGATGCTGCAAGTTTCGCGCAGCAAGCCGAAGGAGAGCGAAGGCCATTGGGAGTGGAGACGGCGAGCACCGTGGTCGACGTGACCGGCGCGCACCCGCACGTGCTGCGCTGGGGCGCTCTCACGGAGCGTGCGCTGCGACCGGTGCTCGAGGAGCTCGCGGCGTGACCGACGTGCGGCCGTTCCGAGCGCTGCGCTACGACCCTGCGCGCGTCGACCTCTCGCGCGTGATCGTGCCGCCCTACGACGTGGTGGCCGCCGAGGATCGCGCCGCGTTCTACGACCGCGATCCGCACAACGCGATCCGGCTCGAGCTCACGCGCGACGTCGCCGACGAGGAGGGCACCGACTATCGCCACGTGCGCGAGACCCTCGACGCCTGGATCGCACAGCAGGTACTCACGCGCGACGCGGAGCCCGCGCTCTACCCGCTGCGCCAGAGCTTCACGGCGCCCGACGGCACGCGGCTCGCGCGCGAGGGCTTCTTCGCACTGGTCCATCTCGAGGACTACGCGCGCCGGATCGTCCGTCCGCACGAGCAAACGCTCGCGGGGCCGAAGGCCGACCGGCTCAAGATGCTGCGCGCCGCGCGCGCGAATCTCTCCGTGGTGTTCCTGCTCTACGAAGATCGCGAGCACGCCCTGGCGCCGGTGTTACGCGACGCGCTCGACCACGCGTCGGTCGGTATCGCGCGCGACGAGACCGGCGCCGAGCACCGGCTCGCGCGCCTCGCCGATCGAACGGCGATCGAGAGAGTCGCGCGCTTCCTCGCCGATCGCCCCGTCGTGATCGCGGACGGGCACCACCGCTACGAGACCGCGCTCACCTATCGCGACGAGCGGCGCGCCGCGGGCGACGGCGACGGGCGCGACGCGCCGCACGAGTGGCTGCTCGTGTACCTCGCGAACGCATTCGCGCCGGGCAGCCTGCTCTTGCCGATCCATCGCCTCGTGCAGAAGGGCGTATTGCCCACCGACGTGGGGCTGCGCGAGCGGCTTCCGGACTGGGAGTGTCATGCCGTGCCGATCGGTGACCCGCAGGAGCTGCCGGGCCTGCTGGCTCGCCACCTCGAGCCGCTGCGCGACCGCCATGCGTTCGCGGCCGACGATGCGTCGGGGCGGCTGCGCATCCTCTCGCGCGCGCGGCACGACGGCGAGCTCACCGTTCGCGTGATCCACCGCGAGGTGATCGAGGGTCTGTTCGGGCTCGACGAGGCCGCCGTGCGCGCGGGTGCGATCGCGTACCCGAAGTCCGCGCTGCAGACCGCGCGCGACCTGCGCGCGGGGCGCGGCGCAGTCGCGCTCTATCTGAACCCGCTCTC
Source organism: uncultured delta proteobacterium (assembly GCA_963832165.1). Taxonomy (GTDB): domain Bacteria; phylum Myxococcota_A; class UBA9160; order UBA9160; family SMWR01; genus JAHEJV01. The sequence goes on from CAWHTE010000003.1 coordinate 163,268, forward strand.
CGCCGAGGACGTGTTCCGCGTGACGGGCGCGGGCGAGGTGCTGCCGCAGAAATCCACGTTCTTCACGCCGAAGCTGCCGAGCGGTCTCGTGTTCCGCCCGCTGGACACCGCGTGAGCCGCGCGGGGCCGCCGGAGCGCGTCGGATCGCTGGTCTCCGGCGTGTTGCGCGATCTCGGCCTCGACGAGTCCGCGCGCGCGCTGCGGATTTCCGAGAGCTGGGAGGGCGTGGTCGGCACCGAAGTGGCCGCGCACTGCCGGCCGGTGGCGCTGCGCAATGGTGTGCTCGAAGCCCATGCGGACTCGAGCGCCTGGTGCCAGACACTGCGGCTGCGCGCCCCGGAGCTGCTCGACCGGCTCGCGCGCGCGCTCGGCGACGACGCGCCCCACGCGATCTGGTTTCGACTGGCTGGCTCCGAGGGTATCCTGCCGCGATGAGCGACCAACCCGACGCCGACGCGCAGGGGCGGTTTCGCTGCGATTTCTGCGGCGCCGAGGTGCCGCGCGTGCGGCGCGTGGCGCTCGACCGCGACTACGATCGGCTCCAGAAGCCGCACCGCGTGCTGTACGCCTGTCCGGAGTGCTCCGAGCGCAAGGAGCGCGAGCGAGCGGGGAGCCTCTAGCGGGAAGCGCGGAGTTTTCCTAGAGTCCGCGCCTATTTCCGCCGCTGAAGGACAATCGCGATGGTCAAGATCCGCCTCACGCGCGCCGGTGCGCGCAACCGACCCTTCTACCGCATCGTCGTGCTCGACGAGCGGCGTCCGCGAGACGGTCGGCCCCTCGCATTCCTCGGCACCTTCGATCCGAAGGTGAACCCCGAGAAGCTCTCGGTCCGCACCGAAGCGCTCGAGGCCTGGGTGAAGAAGGGCGCACAGCTCTCGCCCACGGTGAAGTCGCTGTTGCGGCGCGCGAAGCAGCGCGCGGCGGCGAGCGCGTGATGGCGAGCAAGCCCGCGGAGCTCGTCGAGTTCGTGGCCAAGGCGCTCGTCGATCACCCGGAGCAGGTGGCGGTGCGCGAGTCGGATGGCGGCCGACTGCTCGAGCTCGAGACGAATGCAGACGACCGCGGTCGCGTGATCGGCCGCCAGGGTCGGGTGGCGAAGGCGATGCGCGCGCTGCTCGGAGTGTCGCGCGATGGAGCGGACTGCCGGCTCGACATCGTCGATTGAGCCCGAGCGCATCACGCTCGGGCGTGTGATCGGGGCGCACGGGCTGCGCGGAGAGCTGCGGGTCCGGCTCCTCGACGAGACAGACAACAACTTGCGCGCGATGTCGAGCGTCTGGCTCGCTCGCGAAGAGGGGGATCCGAAAGCAGTCGAAGCCCGGGTGCGGGCGGTCGGCTCGGGGCGTCGCGGCGAAGCGAGGCTCGCGCTCGAAGGCGTCGACGGCCGCGAGGCCGCAGAGGCGCTGCGCGGGCGGCTCGTGCAGGCCCTCGTGAAGAACCTCGCTCCGCTCGCGGAGGGTGAGTACTACCAGTACGAGCTCGTCGGGTGCCGGGTCGAGGACAGCGAGGGACGCGTGCTAGGCGTCGTCAAGGGGATCTGGGAGACCGGCGCGGACGTGCTGATCGTGGTGGACGAAGCGTCGCAGCGCGAGCATCTGATCCCCGCGGCGCCCGAGTTCCTGCGCGAGGTGGACGTGGCGGCGCGGCGGATCACGGTCGATGTACCGCCGGGTCTGCTCGAGCCGGAGGAGTAGTCGATGCTCCGCCGAGTCGACGTCGTGACGATCTTCCCGGCGCTGTTCGAGCCGTTCCTGCGCGAGTCGATCCTCGGCGCGGCGGTCGCGAGCGGACAGGTGGACGTCGCGGTGCACGATCTGCGGCGCTGGACCACCGATCGGCATCACGTGGTCGACGACGCACCCTACGGCGGGGGACCGGGCATGGTGATGAAGCCCGAACCGCTCGTGGCCGCGATCGAGGCGCTCGCGGGGCCGAAGGGTCCCAGCCGGACCGCGTGGGTTGCGCTGATGTCGCCGCAGGGTCGGCGCCTCGAGCAGAAGGACCTGGCCCGGCTCGTGGAACGCGACGCGCTCGTGCTGGTGTGTGGCCGCTACGAGGGGATCGACCAGCGCGTGATCGAGCTGGCCGTGGACGAGGAGCTCTCGATCGGCGACTACGTGCTCTCGGGCGGCGAAGTGCCCGCGATGGTGCTGATCGAGGGAGTGACGCGACTGCTGCCGGGCGTACTCGGCAATCCGGATTCCGCAAAATTCGAATCGTTTCAGGAAGGATTACTGGAGGGACCCCAATACACGCGGCCCGCGCAGTTCCGCGGCCGGTCGGTGCCGGAGATCCTGCTCTCGGGGGATCACGGCGCAGTCGACCGCTGGCGGAAGGAGCAGGCCCGCGCCATCACGCGCTCGCGACGGCCCGATCTCTGGGCCGGGGCCGGCGCGCGGGGCGCCTCGGGAGTCGCAGGAGAAGACACATGAATCGCATCGACGCCATCCACCCGAATGCACCGCGCCGCGATCTGCCGCCGTTCCGCTCCGGCGACACCGTGCGCGTGCACGTGAGCATCACCGAAGGCGACAAACAGCGGATCCAGGTGTTCGAGGGCGTCGTGATCCGGCGCCGCGGTCGCGGCGCCTCCGGCACGTTCACCGTGCGCAAGATCTCGTACGGAGTCGGCGTCGAGCGGATCTTCCTCACCGAGGCGCCGTCCGTCACGAAGGTGGAGATCAAGGCGCGCGGCCACGTGCGCCGCGCGCGCCTCTACTACCTGCGCGACCTCAAGGGCAAGAAGGCGCGCCTGCGCTCGAAGCTGCGCGACCTCTCGGGTCTCGTCGGCGAGGAGGGCGCCGGCACGGCGGCGGAAGCCGATGCCACCGAGGTGCTGCCCGCAATCGCCGAGGGTGAAGAGACCGAGGCCGAGTCGACTGCGTAGGGCGCTAGTCGCCGTCCTCGAAGGCGCCCTCCCAGTGCGTGACGCGGAACCCGCCGCGCTGCGCAGGCTCGCACGTGACGACGTCGAAGCGGATCCGCCCCGCGCGGCGCCCGCTCGCGCGCAGCCACGCGGCCGCGCCGCGCGCGATGCGCGACTGCTTGCGCGAATCGACGGACTCGGCGGCGGCGCCGAAGCGATCGCCGCGCCGCGTCTTCACCTCCACGAACACGAGCACACCCGCGCGTTCGGCGATGATGTCGAGCTCGACGCGGTCGGCGCGCGCGTTTCGCGCGAGGATCCGGTAGCCCCGACGTTCGAGGTGGGTGCACGCGGCGGATTCACCGGCGGCACCGAGGGCTCGGCGCGCTTGGGTCACGGCGTTTCTCCGGGACCGGGGCGACGAGAGGATAACCCCGCCTGAGCTACGCTGGCCCGCCTCGGGGCAAGGAGGCCGACGAAGTCGGCCGACGCGCAGCGATTGGGGGGAAGAGGATCGCGTGGCCGGTGTGATCGGCGTGCTCGGTGGCAGCGGCGTGTACGAGCTCGACGGGCTCGAAGATGCGCGCTGGGAACCGGTGGCTTCGCCCTTCGGCACGCCGTCGGACGCGATCCTGCGCGGCCGCTTCGGCGGCGCGGACTACGCATTCCTGCCCCGACACGGGCGCGGGCACCGGATCCCGCCCAGCGAGATCGACTACCGCGCCAACATCGATGCGCTCAAGCGCGTCGGCGTCACCGATCTGATCTCGGTCTCTGCATGCGGATCACTGCGCGAAGATCTCGCGCCCGGCACGTTCGTGCTCGTCGATCAGTTCGTCGACCGCACGTTCGCGCGCGCCAAGTCGTTCTTCGGCACGGGCTGCGTCGCGCACGTGTCGATGGCCGACCCGGTCTGCGCGCGGCTGCACGACGTGCTCGAGGCGGCCGGCCGCGCCGCGGGGATCCGGCTCCGGCGCGGCGGCGTCTACCTCGTGATGGAAGGGCCGCAGTTCTCGAGCCGGGCCGAGTCGGAGCTCTACCGGTCGTGGGGCTGCGACGTGATCGGCATGACCAACATGCCCGAGGCGAAGCTCGCGCGCGAAGCAGAGATCTGTTATGCGAGCGTGGCGATGGTGACCGACTACGACTGCTGGCACCCGCACGAGGCCGACGTCCAGGTCTCGGACATCGTGGCCGTGCTCGCCGACAACGCCGCGCGCGGGCGAGAGCTCGTGTCGGGGCTCGCCAAGGAGCTCGTGCGCCGTCCGACGCCGTGTCCGTCCGGCTGCGATCGCGCGCTCGACACCGCGATCATCACGCCGCCCGCCGCGCGCGATCCGAAGCTGCTCGCGCGGCTCGACGCGGTCGCGGGCCGCGTGTTCGCGCAGGACTAGGCGGGAGTAGCACGATGTCGAGCGAACCGATCAAGGGGCGGATCCGCACCATCCCGGACCACCCCAAGCCCGGCATCCAGTTCCGCGACATCACCACGTTGCTCCAGGACCCGGTCGGGCTCCACCTCTCGGTGCAGCAGCTCGCGGCCGCGTTCAAGGGCGAGTCGATCGACAAGGTCGCGGGCATCGAGGCGCGCGGCTTCATCCTCGGCGGCGCGATCGCGCTGCAGCTCGAGGCGGGCTTCGTCGCCGTGCGCAAGGCTGGCAAGCTCCCCCACACCACGATCGGCGTGAGCTACGAGCTCGAGTACGGCACCGACCGCGTCGAGATCCACACCGACGCGATCCACCGCGGCGAGCGCGTGCTCGTGATCGACGACCTGATCGCCACGGGCGGCACCGCGCTCGCGAGCGTGGAGCTGATCGAGCAGGCGGGCGGCGAGGTGGTGGGCTGCGGCTTCATCGTCGACCTGCCGGACCTCGGCGGCGCGGCGCGCCTCGTCGAGCGCGGCCTGCGCGTGCACTCGCTGTGCGCGTTCGAGGGGGAGTAGAACGCGGTGCGCGTCGACGGCGTCCCCTACCGCACCATCCGGGTGGCGGAAGACGGAGCCACCGTCGAGATCATCGATCAGACCCGGCTTCCGCATGCGTTCGAGATCGCGGCGCTGCGCACGCTCGACGACGCGCTGCACGCGATCCGCGCCATGCAGGTGCGCGGCGCGCCGCTGATCGGCGTGACGGCGGCCTACGGCCTCTGCCTCGCGCTGCGCGCCGACGCGTCCGACGGTTCGCTCGACCGTGCGAGCGCCGCGCTGCTCGCCACGCGCCCGACCGCGGTGAATCTGCGCTGGGCGCTCGCGCAGATGCGCACCGCGCTCGCCGACGTGGCGCTGGCTGATCGCGTCGCCGCGGCCTATCGGACCGCCGCGGCGATGGCCGACGAGGACGTGGCGCTGTGCCGTGCGATCGGCGAGCACGGATCCAAGCTGCTGTCGGAGGTGCCGCGCCGCAGCGGCGAGGCACTCCAGGTGCTCACGCACTGCAACGCGGGCTGGCTGGCCACGGTCGACTGGGGCACTGCGCTCGCGCCGATCTACGCCGTGCACGATCGCGGACTGCCGGTCCACGTCTGGGTCGGCGAGACGCGCCCGCGCAACCAGGGGGCCAGCCTCACCGCGTGGGAGCTCGGAGGGCACGGCGTGCCGCATACCGTGATCGCGGACAACGCAGCCGGCCACCTCATGAACGCGGGCCGCGTCGACGTGTGCATCACGGGCGCCGACCGCGTCGCCGCCAACGGCGACGTGTGCAACAAGATCGGCACCTATCTCGTGGCGCTCGCCGCGCGCGACTGCGGCGTCCCGTTCTACGCGGCGCTGCCCTACAGCACGATCGACTGGACGCTCGCCGACGGCGCGGACATCCCGATCGAAGAGCGCGACGCGGCCGAGGTGTCGCGGATTCGCGGGCGCGGCGCGAGCGGCGAGCTGGTCGAGGTCGACGTGTTGCCTCCGGGCAGCCCCGCCGCGAACCCGGCATTCGACGTCACGCCCGCGCGCCTGGTCGCCGGAATCGTCACGGAGCGCGGCGTCTGCGCGGCGTCGCGCGAAGGGCTCCTCTCGCTCTACCCCGAACGGCGTTAGCTTGGGGACGCTCCACCTCGTGGCGACGCCGATCGGCAACCTCGAGGACGTGACGCTGCGCGCGCTGCGTGTGCTGCGCGAGGCCGAGCTCGTGCTCGCGGAAGACACGCGCCACACGCGCGTACTGCTCGATCGGCACGGGATCGCCGCGCAGCCGGTGTCGTTGCACGAACACAACGAAGCGCGCCGCAGCGAGCTCGCGCTCGAGGTACTCGCGCGCGGTGCGAGCGTGGCGCTCGTCTCCGATGCCGGCACGCCGCTCGTGTCGGATCCGGGCGAACGCCTCGTGCGCGCGGCGCTCGATGCGGGTCATGCAGTGTGCGCGGTGCCTGGGCCGTCGGCCGTGCTCGCAGCGCTGGTCGCCTCGGGGCTGCCGACCGGCGCGTTCTCGTTCGTCGGGTTCCCGCCGCGCAAGTCCGGCGAGCGCAAGGCGCTGTTCGAGTCGCTGCGCGACCGTGCCGAGACGCTCGTGTTCTTCGAATCGCCGCGCCGGATCGGTGCGACGCTGAGCGGGCTCGCCGACGCGCTCGGCGAGCGCCGCGCCTGCGTCGCGCGCGAGCTCACCAAGATCCACGAGGAGCTCGCACGCGGCACGCTCGCCGAGCTTTCGGCGCGTTTCGCCGAGGGCGCTCGCGGTGAAGTGACGCTCGTGGTGGAGGGTGCCCCCGCGCGCGCCGCGGCGCCCGACGAGCTCGTCGATGCGGCGATCCGCGCGCGATCGGCCGCGGGTGGCTCGGCCTCGGAGATCGCGCGCGACGTCGCGCGCGCGACTGGTGTGGCGCGCAGCGCGGTCTACGAGCGGATCGTGCGCGCGAAGGGCTGAGCTCTGGTGTGGCGCCAGCGCGCCAACATCGCCACAGCCGCCGCGCAGAGCCACAGACCTCCGGTCGGCTCCGGCAGCGCCATCACGTCGAGGATCTCGTCGCGGTAGAACGATAGATCTGCGCTGAAGGTGAGGTTTCCGTAGAGGGAGCTCTCTGGGGGCTGATTCGAGTAGTTCGGTCCGATCGCGAACAGCAGCCCGGCCAGCTCCCAACCGGCCCCGTTCCAGGCGAACGCAGGTCCGCCCGAGTCCCCGATCGTCGCCTGGGCCTCGTGGGCCGAGCCTCCCTCATCGAAGGAGGTTCCGAACGACCAGGTCTGGGTCCCGTCGAGCAGAGACATGAACAGGTGGGCGACTACGGAGTTGGTGCCCCAGCGCAGGCTCTGCCCGGTTCCCCACTCGTAGCCGTAGAAGGGCCCCGGCGGGTCGGGGCCATTGGGGTCACAGAACGTGGTCGGCCCGCGGTCGCGGCCGTTGCCAGCGAGGATCACCGCCGTGCCTTCGGTTGGCGTGACGCTGGCGATCGGCAGTGCCGGCAGCGGCGGCGTCGGATGGATCTGGAACATCAGGAGATCGGCGTACGTTCCATCCTCGTCGTTCGTGAGCTGGACGGCCGTACCCGGCACGTAGGAGTAGGTCACGCCGCCGAGCACGACGTTGCCCGGCCCGTTGTGGCCGGCCGTGAGCGCGAACCTTCCGCCGAGGTAGACGGCGGTCTTCACGCCGAGCGTTCCGACGTTGCCCCAGCCGGGATCCGGGACCGGAGCGGTCTTGTTGCCGGTGCCATCGCCCGAATCGATCACGACCGCCGAAGCCGCCGTGGCGAGCGCGATGAGCGCAGTGGTCACCGGTGCGAGTCGCATGGTGATTCTGAGTCTAGTTGCCGCCAAGCAACTCCTCGAATCCCGCCTGATCGAGCACGGCCACGTCCAGATCGCGCGCGGCGGCGAGCTTGCTGCCCGGGTCGGCGCCCGCGACGACGTAGCTCGTCTTCTTAGACACCGTGCCGCTGACCTTGCCGCCCTGGGCCTCGATCCGCTGCTTGGCCTCGCCGCGCGTCATCCCCTCGAGCGTGCCCGTGAGCACGAAGATCTTGCCCGCGAGCGGCCCCTCACCGCGCGGCGGCGCGGGCGCGCTCTTCTCCCACGACAGGCCGAGCTCGCGCAGCTCCTTGACCTCGGAGCGATTGCGCGGATCGGAGAAGAACGCCGCGACGCTCTCGGCGATCGTCGGACCGATCCCCGGAACCGCCTCGATCTCGGGCGTGCCGGCGTCGAGCAGCACATCGAGATCGCCGAAGTGGCGCGCGAGCTGCTCGGCGACCGTCTCGCCGACGTGTCGGATGCCGAGCGCCACGAGAAAGCGCGCGAGGGTGGTGTGCTTGGCCTTGTCGAGCGCGGCTACGAGGTTGCGCGCCGACTTCTCGCCCATCCGATCGAGACCCTGGAGCGCTTCGGCGCCGAGCCGGAACACGTCCGAGAGTCGCGTCACCGCGCCGCGCTCGACGAGCTGCTCGATCAGCTTCACGCCGAGACCCTCGACGTCGAGCGCACCGCGCCCGGCCAGGTGACGCAGGTTGTTCCTGAGCTGCGCGGGACAGTCGAGGTTGGGACAGCGCGTCACCGCCTCGTCCTCGAGACGCACCACGGCGGAGTCGCACACGGGGCATCGCTCCGGGAACGCGTACGCGCGCGCGCGCTTGGGCCGCTGCTCGAGCACGACCTTCACGATCTGCGGGATCACGTCGCCCGCGCGCTGCACCACGACGGTGTCTCCCACGCGCACGTCCTTGCGCTCGATCTCGTCGCGGTTGTGCAGCGACGCGTTCGAGACGGTGACGCCGCCCACGCGCACGGGCTCGAGCTTCGCCACGGGCGTGAGCGCGCCCGTGCGGCCGACCTGCACCTCGATCGCGAGCACGGCGGTCGTGGCCTGCGAGGGCGGGAACTTGTACGCCACGGCCCAGCGCGGCGCGCGCGACAGGATCCCGAGCTCGTTCTGATAGGCGAGGCGATCCACCTTCACCACGCTCCCGTCGACCTCGATGGGAAGCGCGCTGCGCCGCTCGAGCAGCGCAGCGTGCGCCTCGATCGCGGCCTCGACACCGTGGCAGACGCGGCTCTCGGGGCTGGTCGCGAAGCCCCAGGCGGCCAGCTGCGCGAGCACCTGCGCCTGCGTCTCCACCGCGGGCACCAGACCTTCGCCGACTGCGTACGCGCGCAGCTCCAGCGCGCGCAGCCGCTCGCGGTCGACGTCGTGCAGCATGCGCAGCGAGCCCGCCGCCGCGTTGCGCGGGTTCGCAAACGGCTCGAGCCCGCGCGCGAGTCGCCGCGCGTTCAAGCGCTCGAAGCGCGCCGTGGGCAGCACGATCTCTCCGCGCACCGAGATGCGCCCGGGCGCGCCGCCTTGCAGTGAGAGCGGAACGCTCGGTGACAGGCGCAGGTTCGCCGTGACGTCTTCACCGACGCGGCCGTCTCCGCGCGTGGCGCCTGCCTGGAGCACGCCGTCCTCGTACACGAGCTCCACGCTCGCGCCGTCGAGCTTGGGCTCTACGACGTAGTCGATCGGGTCGTCGCGCTCGAGCAGCCGCCGCACGCGTTCGTCGAACGCGCGCAGCTCCGGCTCACTCATCGCGTTGTCGAGCGAGAGCATCGGCACGCGGTGGACGAACTCGGCGAAGCCCTCCACGGGTGGCGCCCCGACGCGCTGCGTGGGCGAGTCGGGGCGGACCAGGTCGGGGTGGGCCGCTTCGAGCTGCTGGAGCTCGCGGAACAGCTCGTCGTACTCCGCGTCGGAGATTTCGGGCGCGTCTTCCTGGTGATAGAGGCGCAGGTGCCGGTCCAGCTCCGCGTGAAGCCAGGCGATCCGACGCTCTGCCTGCGGCCGCTGCCCGATCGTCAAAACGCGTAGTCTCCGCAGGGTGTTCCGCCCCTCAAGTGAAGGCGAAATCGGGGCGATGTAGACCGGGGATGTTCCGGGCCATCCCGCGCGGCGCGCCGCGTCACATATACCACGCTCCGGGGGGCTCTTGATGACGCTGCCGCGCCCCACCGCCCCTGCGCTCGCGTACGTCGCATCCGAAGGCGTGGCCTGGACCGTGGACGGGAGCATCGCGTGGGCGAACGCCCGGCTCGCGGAGATCGCGGGCCGAGCCTCGCTCGTGGGGATGAAGCTCGACGACCTGATCGACGATCTCGGCGACGGGCTGCCCGGCGATCCCGGCTCCGCGCCCGCGGAGTGCGAGATCCAGCGCCCGAACGGCGAGCGCCGCGCCGTGCTGTGCCGCTGCGCACAGCGCGACGCCGAGCATCTCACGGCCACGTGGGTGATCGACGACGTCACGCGCGCGCGGCGGCTCGAGGGCGAGCTGCTCCAGGCGAGCCAGGAGCTCTCGCGCCTGCACCGCGAGCTCGAGTCCGCGCGCGAGCGCATGCGCCGCGAGAACGCGGAGCGCCAGGAGCTGCTCGACGGGGTGAGCCACGAGCTGCGCACGCCGCTCACCGTGATCGGCGGCTACCTGCGACTGCTGCTCGGCTCCGACGTGGGACCGCTCAACGCGGCGCAGCACAAGTTCCTCGAGGAGAGCCGCAAGAGCTGCCAGCGGCTCGAGGCGTTCCTGGCCAACATGCTCGCCTCGTCGGGTAGAAGTGGCGCTGGCGAGGTGCTCGAGCTCGGCCGCGCGCCGCTTCCGCCCGTGATCGACGCGGTCGCCGCGATGTTCCAGCCGCTGCTTGCGGAGCGCGGCCTCTCGATCTCGGTGGCGCTCGACAGCGAGGCCGGCGAGGCGCGCTTCGACCCTTCGCGCATCGAGCAGGTGCTCACGAATCTCGTCGGCAACGCGGTGAAGTTCACGCGCGCGTGCGGTTCGATCCAGATCGCGACGCGCGCGTTCACGAAGCCCGAGAACGCCTGGGTGCGTCGGTGGGTGGAGATCAGCGTTTCCGACGACGGCACGGGCATCGCTCCCGAGGATCGCGAGCGCGTATTCGAGCCCTACGTGCAGCTCGAGCGCCGCGCGGGCGGTATCGGCCTCGGGCTCGCGATCTGCCGTCGCCTGGTCGAGGCGCACGGCGGCGAGATCTCGATCGGCGAACGCGAAGGCGGCGGCTGCCGCGTGAGCTTCACGCTGCCGGCCGAGCCGCCTAGCCGCGTAGGGTCGGTGCACCCGTGACGCGCGCCGAAGTCGCGCCGCGCCCGCGCGTCCTGGTCATCGACGACGCCGAGGGAATCCGCGGCTTCCTGGCCAACCTGCTCGAGCTCGCGGGCTACGAGGTGGACTCGGCCGACGACGGCCGCAGTGCACTCGCGCTGCTCGAAGGCGGCGCTGCGCCCGACGTGATCCTGCTCGACGTGATGCTGCCCGGCATCGACGGCATCGAGACGCTGCGCCGGATCCGCGCGCTCGATGCGAACGTGCCCGTGGTGATGCTCTCGGTGGTAGGCAAGGCGAGCACGATCGTCGAGGCGATGCAGCTCGGCGCGGTCGACTATCTGAACAAGCCGTTCGAAGAGGCGCTGCTCCACGGCGCGCTCGAGAAGGTGCTGGAGCGGCGCGGGTTCGAGCGCGAGCGCGATCGGCTCGCGGGCGACGTCTCCCCGAGCGAAGTGATCTGGGGCAGCGACGCGATGCGCGCCGTGCGCGCCACGCTCGAACAGGTCGCCGACACCGACGTGACGATCCTGATCCAGGGCGAGAGCGGAGTGGGCAAGGAGATCGTCGCGCGCACGGCGCACGACCTCTCGCCGCGCGTGAGCAAGCCGTTCGTCAAGGTGAACTGCGCAGCGCTGCCGGCGGACCTGCTCGAGAGCGAGCTGTTCGGCTACGAGAAGGGCGCGTTCACGGGCGCGACCGGCCGCAAGCACGGCAAGTTCGAGGTGGCGCACCGCGGCACGATCTTCCTGGACGAGATCGGCGAGATGAGCCCCGCTTTGCAGGCGAAGATGCTCCAGGTGCTCCAGGACCACGAGTTCACGCCGCTCGGCAGCAACCAGGACGTGAAGGTCGACGTGCGCATCGTGTGCGCGACCAATCGCCGCCTGATCGAGATGGTTTCCGGGGGCCGCTTCCGCGAAGACCTCTACTTCCGACTCAACGTCGTGAGTCTCGAGATCCCGCCGCTGCGCACGCGGCGCGAGGAGATCCCGCTGCTCATCGACAACTTCCTGCGCCGCTTCTCCGCGCGCTACGCCAAGCCGGTGCCCGAGCTCTCGCTCGAGCTGCGCGACGAGCTCGATCGCTACGCCTTCCCCGGCAACGTGCGCGAGCTCGAGAATTTGATCAAGCGGATCGTCGTACTCGGGCGGGAGGATGCGATCCTGGCCGAGCTGCGCGACTCGCGAAACGGCGCGCGCGGCGGCGATGCGCTGCGCGAGATGATCGCGGGATTCGAGGAGAACGCGGGCGAGATCCCGCTGCGCGAGGTGAACCGGCTCGTCTCGCAGGAGGCCGAGCGCGAGGCGATCGAGCGCGTTCTCCAGCACACCCAGTGGAACCGCAAGCAGGCTGCGCGGCTGCTCGGCGTCTCCTACAAGACGCTCCTGCACAAGATCCGCGACTGCGGCCTCGCGCCGGACTAGCAAGGAGGCCGACGAAGTCGGCCGACGCGCAGCGAGCCGAAGGCGAGCGAAGGCCGGCAGCCCGAGCGCGAGCGATTAGCGAGCGCGAAGGCCCGGCTGGGGTGAGCGCGTCGCGGCGACCTCGATCAGCACCTTCTCGAGCTTCTCGAAGTGGGACTCCCAGGTCCAGTTCGCCTCGACGAACGCGCGCGCGGCGCGCGCGAGAGACGTGCGCTGCTCGGCGTCGCGCAGCAGCCCGATCACCGCGTCCGCGGTGCTCGCTTCCTCGTCGCGCACGAGCAGGTGCTCTCCGGGCGTCGCGCCGATGCCCTCGTTGGCGGCCGACGTCGCCACCACGCCGAGCTCGCACGCCATCGCCTGCACGAGCTTGTTCTGCATGCCCGCGGCGATCCGCAGCGGCGCCACCGCCACTTCGGCACGGCACAGCCAATCCGCCACGTCGGGCACCTCGCCGGTCACCTCGATGCTTCCGGCGTGCGCGAGCGCCAGGACCGAGCGCTGCGGATTGCGCCCGACGATCCAGAACTGCGCGTGCGGCACCGCTTCGACCACGCGCGGGAAGATCGCCTGCGCGAACCAGGTCGCGGCGTCGACGTTCGTGAACGTGGACATCACGCCGCTGATCACGATCGCCCCGGGCGTGCGCTGCGCGGCGCGGACGCGCTCGAGCGGCGGGACATCCTGTCCGTGTGGACACACGATCGCGTGGGGCACTGGAGCCGTGCGCTCGAGCGCAGCGATGTCCGAGGGTCCGCACAGGAACACGCGGTCGAAGTCGGCCGCCGCGGCCACCTCCCAGGGGCGCACCTTGGCCGCCTCGATCCCGTAGAAGATCTTGCGCAGCGGGTCGCGCGAGTGCTCCACCATGCGGCCGAGGTTCAGCGCCTGACTCACCTGCATGCCCATCACCTTGGGAATCGGCAGGTGGCGCGTGTACTCGGCCATCCGGATCAGATGGGTGTAGACGAGGTCGTAGTCTTCGTTCGCGAAGAGCTCCGCGATCCGCGCGCGCATCGCTCCCGAGCGGTAGTACTGCGACTGCATCGGGGCCCGGAACGGCAGCGTGAGCGCGGTGCTCGCGTACGAGACCCACTTCGGCAGGCGTACGGCCTCGATCCGGCGGCACACCGCGCCGAGGCCCTCGCGCAACACGCGCTCGTCCTCGGCGCTCTCCACGGTGCACGCGAGGTCCACGCGGTGGCCGCGGGCGACCAGGAAGCGCACCAGGCGGTCGACGGTCATCGCGTCCGCCATCGTCGGCGGCCACGGCGGGCGCGCACACACGACCAGGAGCTTCATGAGAGGCGCAGGACGTGCTTCCCCTGCACGCGCCACTCCGCGTCGCGCGCGTAGGCAGCGCTGCCGTGGCCGATCACGATCAGCTCGGCACTCGCAACGGCGTGCTCGAGGTCTTCGGTGAGCAGGCTGTTGATGTGGGGCAGCGAGCGCTCGAGATAGGCGCGATTCGAGCCGTGCAGCCGCGAGAGCAGCACCGCGGGATCGTGGATCGCCAGCGCGATGCCCTCGCCGATCATGCGCTTCGCGAGCGCGAGCAGCGGGCTCTCGCGGAGGTCGTCGGTGCCCGCCTTGAACGCGAGGCCCAGGAGCGCCACGCGCCGCGCGCCCGACGCGAGCACCGCCTCGAACGCGCGATCGATCGGAATCTCGTTCGAGCGCAGCACGGCGTCGAGCATCGGAATCGCGACGTTCCTCTCGCGCGCGGCTGCGCCGAGCGCGCGCAGGTCCTTCGGCAGGCAGCTCCCGCCGAACGCGAAACCGGGCCGCAGGTAGAGCGGCGACAGGTTGAGCTTGGTGTCCTGAGCGAAGATCTCCATCACGCGCGCAGGATCGGCGCCCGCAGCCTCCCAGACGCGACCGACCTCGTTCGCAAACGTGACCTTGAGCGCGTGGAAGGCGTTGTCGGTGTACTTGATCGCCTCGGCCACCTCGAGCGGCACGGAGAAGCGCGGCGCGTCGACACGCGCGTAGAGCGCGAGGACGGGCGCGCCACCGCCGGGCTCGCGCTCTCCCACGAGGATGCGCGACGGCGCGTCGTAGTCGCGCAGCGAGCTGCCCTCGCGCAGGAACTCCGGGTTGGTGCACACGTCCCAACCGTCGCCCGCGCGTCGGCCCGAGGCGCTCTCGACCTCGGGCACCACGGTGCCGCGCGTGCTGCCCGGCAGCACCGTGCTGCGCACGACCACGCGATGATCCGGCGCGGCGAGCGAGAGCTTCGACCCGATCTGCCGCGCAACCTGCTGCACGTAGCCGAGGTCGAGCGAGCCATCGCTGCGGCTCGGCGTGCCGACGCAGATCAGCGACACCTCGGCTCCGTCGAGACCCTCCGCGGGATCGTCGCTCGCGCGCAGCCGGCCCGCCGCGATGCCCGCGGCGATCAGTTCCTCGACGCCGGGCTCGAGCACGGGCGAGCGCCCCGCGTTGAGCGCCTCGACCTTCGCCGCGGAGACGTCTACACCCACCACGTGGTGGCCGTCGCGCACGAGCGCGGCGGCCGTCACGGAGCCGACGTAGCCGAGCCCGAAGACGGCGACTCTCACGGCTTCATCCGGCCGCGCCGGCGCGGCGCGGCGGCTGCCCGATCACGGGACCCAGCTGCGGGTTCTCGACGAGGAACGGCCCGATCGCGAGGTAGTCGAGGTGGCCGCGCATGAAGCTGCGCACGGCGTCCTGCGGAGTACACACGATCGGCTCCTCGTGCATGTTGAACGAGGTGTTCACGAGAGTGCCGACGCCCGTCCGCGCGCGGTACTCCTCGAGGATCCGGTGGAACGAGGCGTTGGTGCTCCTGCGCACGATCTGCGGCCGCGCCGTGCCGTCGACGTGTACGGCGGCGGGGCAGGTGCGCCGGAACGACTCCGAGCAGTCCGAGGTGATCGTCATGAACTCGGCCGCGTGCTCCGCACCGCGCAGCCCGGTGTAGCTCGTGTGGGTCTCGTCCTCGAGCGTCGCTGGCGCGAACGGCATGAACTCCGTGCGGTCGAGCCGCTTGTTCAGCCAGTCGTTCACGGATGCGTCGGCGCAGTGATAGAGGATGGAGCGGTTGCCGAGCGAGCGCGGGCCGTATTCCATGCGGCCCGCGAAGCGCGCCACCACGCGCCCCTCGGCGAGCTTCTGTGCGATCACGGGCTCGACGGGGTTGCAGTGGCGTGCCTCGAGACCCTCGGCGCGAATCGCGGCGAGCATCTCGGCCTCGTCGTACTCCGGGCCGAGGTAGACGTTTTCGAGCCGATACGGGGCGAGCGCGCCGCGCTCTTCGGCGAGCCTCCACAGCGGCGCGCCGAACGCGAGCCCGCCGTCGCTCATCGCGGGCTGGACGAAGATCTGGCCGAAGCCCATCTCCTTCACGAGCTTGTTGAGCTTCACGTTCGCGAACACGCCGCCCGCGAGGCAGATCGGCTGGCCGTCGATGCGCGGGATCACCCGCTCGATCATGCGCATGACGTCGCGTTCGAGCAGGTACTGGATCGCCCACGCGAGGTCGGCGTTCGACCAGTCGCCGAATACCGTGCGGCGGATCTCGCGCAGCTCGGCGATCGCCGCCGCGAACGCGGGATCGCCCTGCGTCGATCCGTGCGTGGAGTGGAGCATGAAGAAATAGGGACGGCCTTCGCGCGCCGACCACACCTTCTCGATCCAGCGTTCGAGCACTCCGAGCAGGCGATCGTCGCGCGAGCCGTGCGCCGAGAGACCGGTGACCTTGCCCGCGTGCCGGTGCGGGTGATGGCCCAGCATCGCGGTCATGTACTCGTAGTTGTGTCCGACCGGGAACTCGGTGTGGAAGCGCTTCGTTACGGGGGTGAGTCGGCCCCCCTTGGCGCGGAACACGCGCGAGGACAGCGTGTCGCCGACGCCGTCGACCGTGACGACGTCCGCCTCGTCGAAGCCCGACGGGTAGTAGGCGCTCGCAGCGTGACAGGTGTGGTGGTCGACATACCTGCGCGGCGTTCCCGGGAACACGCCGCTCTCGCTCTGGTGCGAGCGCCCGAGCGCCACGTCGGCGAGCTTGCGGAACCGCTTCGGGTGGACGTCCTGGAGCTTGCCGTGGATCGCATTGTAGATCGCGAGCCGCAGCTCTCGCGGGAAGCGGCTCGCGAGCGGCAGCCCGCCGTGCGCGGCGCGCGCGCCGGTGAGGTCGTAGTGCTTCGACACGTGGGCCGCAGCGAGCTCGGGCCAGCCGCCCTGCATCTTGACCCGGCTGAAGCGCTCTTCGGCCGCGGCGAAACGCGGGCGTCCGTCCTCCTCGAGCAGGACCACGCTCGCCTCGTGACTGCGGTGAAAACCAATCAACACGGCCCGGCCTACGTAGCAGATCCGCCGGAGGCGGAGCAAAGCGAAACGGCCTCCACCGCATCGGTCGCCTGCGGCCGCCAGGTGAGTGCGAATCGCGGCGTCTGGAGCTCCACCGAGATCTCGTCGCCGACGAGATCGAGCCGGGCGTCGCTGTCGACCGCCGCCGGTGAAATCCACCAGCCGCCGATCCAGGGCAGGTCGACGTCCGACACGATTCGGTGTCGGCGCATCGGGTGCGCCGCGCCGAACCGCTCGTGGAGAGCGGCGGCGCCGATCTCGGCCGCGCCGCGCAGCGGCGTGATCCGTGCCCGGGCGGACTCGTTGTCGGGATGCTCGTGCAGATGACTCTCGATCGTGTGGAGGCCGGAGCCCAGGACCGCGTCCAGCACGAGGATCCCCGCGTCGCCGACCGCCACGAGGCGGTGGTGCATCGGGCGGCCCGGCAGGAACGCGTACGCGTCGTGAGAGGCCGAGACCCAGTCCCAGGTTCCCGTGCGACCGCGAGCGGCGACGCGCGCCCTGCCGCGGCGCCCCACCCGGAAGCTGCTCCAGGCCTCGATCTGCTCCTCGCGGTCGAGCCGCAGCGTGTTGTGCGCCGCGGTGCTGCGGATCCGCTGCCGATCGGGGCCGGGGTCGTAGAGCAGCGTGCCCGTGTCGGTCACGACGCGATCCGCGCCGAAGCTGGCGTCGAACGAGAGGAGATCGGCGTGCGCATGGCCCATCTGTTCGTCTGGCGCGTGCGGGCCGACGCGCACCACGGCCCGCCAGCGCCCTCCGCAGAGCGGCGCGAGGCCCGCGCCGCGCTCGGGCGCTTCGGGCGCGATCGGTGCGACGAGCTCGCGCGCGGCCGCGAGCAGCGGCGGAACCGCCACCTCGCCGAGCCAGCCGTCGCCGAGCAGCGGGATCTCGCCGTCGCCCAGCGCCACCGCGGCCAGGAACCCCGTCGCACGCGCGAGCGCATCGTCCAGCCAGCGCGGACTCGCGTCGCCGAGCAGGAGGCGCACCTCGAGCAGATCGCGCGTGCACAGCGCGTGATAGAACGGCGCGCGCTCGATGTGGCAGCCGTCGGGCAGCATCTGCTCGGCGACCTCGCGCTCGAGCCACGCGAGTGCATCCCCGATCCCGCCGACCAGCTCGTTCGCGAACACGAGCCCGACCACGTCCCGGAACAGATGGTTCCCGCGCAGATCGAGCTCGAGGTTGTCGCGCACGAACAGGCCGTGGCGGCCGATCTCGCGGCCGAGCGCGTCGGCGTGCGCGTTACCGCTGCGCAGGCCCAGGATCTGGCCGGCCACCGCCCAGTGCACGAGCCGCGTTGCCGCAGCGCGCGCGTTCCACGCGTCGAGCGCGAAGTCGCGGCAGCCGATCGGCGCGGCCGCGCGCCACTGGAGGACGAGGTCGAACAGCCGGTCGCGGTAGCGCGCGTCTCCGCTCGCGCGCACGGCGCGCGCGAGGTCCTCCGCGTAGCTCCACTCGTGCAATCCGGTCTTCCAGAGCCGCGTGCCCACGTCGAGATCGGGGCGGAACCAGTCGACCCGCTCGCCGAACTCGAGAGCGCGGCCATGAAACTCGAAGCGACCCGCGAGCGCGGCATCGGCCGCGGCGAGCGCCGCGTGCTCCGCCCGCGCTGCGATCCGGAACGCCGCGACGCGCGCGAGCCCAGGGTGATCCCAGCGCAGCGCGTGAAGCTGCGCCGCGCGCTCCGCATAGCGCGCGTCGACTGCGGCCGAGTTGCGCTGCCAGCGCGCGCGACGCAGCCGATAGCGGATCCGGTGTGCGATCTGGCCCGGACGCAGGTGGCGCACCGTGCGCAGCGTCCGGGCGAGGGCGGCCGCGGTGGACAGGGCCGTCGCGCGATCGGTGGCGGCTTCCGTCACGGTGCGCTCTGTTCGCTCTCCAGGACCGGTGCGAGCGCGCGCTCGAGCTGCGATGCGATCACTGCGTGCCCGGCTGGCGTCCAGTGATCGTCGTACATCGCTTCGCCCGCAGCGAGCTGTCGCGCGAGCGCCTCCGAAGGGTCGATCAGCGGGATGCCGATCTCGCTCGTGACACCGCGCAGCCACGGCAGCCACGTGTCGGAGACGGGCAGCTCGCCCGTGAGCTGCTTCTCTCCGCGCGGCACGTAGAGCACGAGCAGCGCCCGTCCATCGCTGCGCGCCGTGCTCGCCCATTCCGCGAGGATGCGGCGACCGAGCTCGCTCGCATGCGTGCGGTAGCGCTCGGGCCAGGTCGAGGGCAGGTCGTTCTGTTCCGGCACGGCGCCCGAGCGCGCGGTCATGCTCTGCGCGTCTTCGCGTGCCCTCCACGCGATGCCCTGGGTTCGCAGCATGGCGATCCGAGACCAGAGCACCTGCACGCTCAGCAGACGATCCTGGAGCAGCTTCCCGGCGCGGTACCAGCCCGGCAGCTGTTCGGGCGCGCGATTCCAGCGCAGTGCGTATCCGGGCGGATGGTCGTCGAGCACAGCGTAGGCCTTGGGCGTGGAGTTGCCGCCGTGGACCTCCTGGATCAGGAAATCGCTGTCGCCCGGATCGTTCTCGACGAAGGCATAGACCGCGACGTCGAGGTCGTAGCGCGGGGCCAGGACGCGGTAGGCATTGAAGCAGTGCAGCGTCCCCCAGCCCGACACACCCAGCCCGAGGGCTTCGACTCTGCGCTCTGCGATCTGTTCCGGAAGGAGTCGGAAGAACACGCTCGCGAGCGGAACCTGAGCCGCCTCGACGTACGAATCGCCAAAGATGCCGATGCGCGCCACGCCGGCGGGCTTGGCGGTCGCGTGCGGGACGTCCAGGAACCCCTCGGCGTTCGGCTCGCGCTCCACATAGCGGACCTTGTTGTAGATCATGCGCGAGCCGTGGACGACCGAGAGCAGATCCGGCCGGTAGCGGCTCGAGCCGTAGAAGCCGGTCGGGAGCAGCGAGGGGAAGCTCCGCAGCGCGACTTCCGCGGCGCCCAGCGCCAGCAGCACCGAGACTCCGGCCATCACGAGATTCGCGAGCGCGGCGCGCCACCACTTCATGAAACGCGACGAATGTAGCTACCCGCGCAGGCCCGCGACGAGCGCGACACCGCCAGCTCAGGCCGGTCGCGCCCCCTCGCGCGCGGCGATAGGCTGCTCGCGCAATGGACGCGACCCGCGTATGGCCGATCGAGGGCGTCGTTCGCCGGTACGCTTGGGGCTCGCGCACCGCGATTCCGGAATTGCTCGGAATCGCGCCCGATGGCGAGCCCCAGGCCGAGCTCTGGCTCGGCGCCCACGAGAGCGCGCCGGCTGTGCTCCGGACCGACGCGGGGCCACAGGCGCTCGACGCGTTCATCCGGCGCGATCCCGAGTCCGCGCTCGGCGCGAGCGCAGCGGCCCGCTATCGCGAGGAGCTGCCCTATCTGCTGAAGATCCTCGCGGCCGCGGAGCCGCTGTCGATCCAGGCGCACCCGAGCCCGGAGCAGGCGAGGGCGGGTTTCGAGCGCGAGAACGCGGCGGGGATCCCGCTCGACGCGCCGCACCGCACCTATCGCGATCCGCGCCACAAGCCCGAGCTGATCTGCGCGCTGACGCCATTTCGCG
The DNA here is from genome assembly GCA_963832165.1 of uncultured delta proteobacterium. Classification (GTDB taxonomy): domain Bacteria; phylum Myxococcota_A; class UBA9160; order UBA9160; family SMWR01; genus JAHEJV01. Next base: position 183,447 of record CAWHTE010000003.1, read on the forward strand.
CACTGTGCCGGTTTCGCGAGCCCGCGGAGATCGAGCGCCGGATCGCGGCGCTCGGGGCAGGGCGCTTCGCGGACGTCACGGCGCCGCTGCGCGAACAGCCGAACCGCTCGGGGCTCGCGGCGTTCTTCGAGCGCTGGATGACGCTCGACGCCGTCGAGCGCGCGCGCCTGCTCGAGTGCGCGATCGAGATGGCGATGCAGTCGCGCGAGTCGGATCCGGCCCACTCCGAGGTCGTGCGGCTGGCCCGTGCCTATCCGGGCGATCCCGGCGTGCTCGCGCCCCTCTTCCTCAACCTGGTCGAGCTCGCACCCGGCGAGGCGATCTATCTCGGAGCCGGGGAGCTGCACAGCTACCTCTACGGCACCGGGATCGAGCTCATGGCGAATTCGGACAACGTGCTGCGCGGCGGCCTCACGTCGAAGCACGTCGATCTGCCCGAGCTCGTCCGCACGCTTCACTTCGAATCCGGTCCGGTGGTGGGGCTGCGCCCGCACCGCGTCGACGCGGTCGAGGAGCGTTATGCGACTCCCGCGCCCGAGTTCGCGCTTTCCGTGCTCCGATTGAAGCCAGGCCGCCGCTGGAGCGCGGCGGCCGGTCGCAGCGCCGAGATCGCGTTCTGCAGCGAGGGCGCGGTCCGGATCGCGGATGCGCGCGGACACGAGGTTCCGCTCGCGCGCGGATCGGCGGCGTTCGCCCCCGCAGCCGCGGACGCCTACTCGATCGAGGGCGATGGTGTCGTCTTCGTCGCCGGCGTGGGGGCCGCGTCCGCCTGATCCCGGGAGGATTCGAGTTCAGGGACCCGCGAACTCGACGCACGGCACGCCGGGATTCGTGCCGATGCACTGGACGTTGGACAGCGTGACGCCGGATGAGGGGCTCGGCACCACGATGGCGGATCTCTGGTCCTGGTCGGTGGCAAAGCTCGTGTCGGAGCCGGTCAGGCCGTCCACGACGGTGCTCGAGAACGACCCGACCAGGCGCACGCCGGTGTCGGCGCGCTCGTTCGAGACGGCCGAGTCCTCGATTTGGACGTCGAGCGAGGACTGTGCTCCGCCGATCAGCTCGATGCCTGCGTGCACGCGCACCGGCATCGGCACCCAGGACCCGCTCGAGCAGATGCACCGCGAGCGGCTCGCGCCCGTGCCCGACGCGAGGTTGCAGTCGGACGGTCCGCTCGCGTTCGAAGTGGTGATCCAGCGCGCCTGGTTCGACGCGCTGCAGGCCGGTGCGCCGCTTTCGCTGAAATAGCCCAGCCAGCCCGGCTCCACGCCGTCCACGGAGAGCTCGCGCAGCGTCGCGTGGGCCAGTGATCCACCGAAGGTGATCCCGGGTCCGGTGGTTTCCGAGGTGGTCACGCGCTCGATCAACAGATCCGTGTGCAGGCCCTTGAGCGACAGGCCGGCCCGTGCCGCCGCCGAGAATGGATAGAACAGTCCGGTCCCCCGAATTCCGAGATCGCGAATCGTCAGGGCCTCGTTCGGCCCCACGCCCGAGCCACTCTGGTTCTCCTGCGCGAAGCCGATCGTGCCGCAGTCCTCGAGCGTCACGCGATCGAACGTCGCGCTCGCGAAACGGCGGGTTGATCACGAAGCAGGGCAGCTCCATGATGCGGCCGTCGTCGTCGCGCGTGCCGCGCATCGTGACGTCGCGAACCGTGAGGCCGTCCACGTAAGGTCCGATCCACACGCCGGAGATCGCGTCCGCATCGGTGACGACGAGCCGCTCGATCGTGACGTCGCTGTTCGCGTCTTCGGAGCCCTGCGATCGATACGCTGACGCATAGGGAGAGAGCCAGACGGGTCCGCTCGAGACGCACTCGTTGTCGGCGATCAGTGCGCCCTCCACACCGCGGATGCCCATGCAGACCGATCCATTCGCGCGGTAGACGGCGCCTTCCCCGGTCGAGTTTCCCGTGTCCTCGATGCGGTTTCCCACGAAGCGGACGTTGCGGATCACGTCGCCTGGCTGCGCGTCTTGAGTCTCCGCGCGCGTGTTCAGTCCATCGGCGGCGCAGCGCTTCATGTCGTTGTGCTCGGCCGTGAAGTCCACGACCGCCCCGCCGCCGAAGCTGAACGCGTAGATGCACGGGTAGCGCGGTCTCTCCAGCATGGGATTCTGGTTGCCGTAGCCGCCCGCGTCCTCGATGCGATTGCGCCGGAACACGTCTCCTACCGAGTTCGAGCTGTAGAGACCCGTGTGATAGGTGTGGTGGACGAAGTTGTTCTCGACCAGGCTGTTCTGGGTCCGCCGCAGGAACACGCCCATCCGAGAGTTCAGCACGGGGAATCCCGTGTAGGCGTCGGGGGTGCCTCCGTCGATCTCGCAGCCCGCGATCGTGATGTTCTGGTTCCCGGTCGTCTGGTTCGCGTTCGCGACCACCGCGTAGTCGCTGTTGGCACCGGTGCCGGATGGTCCGTGCAGCACGGCGCCCGGGCGGCAGCGCAGCGCCGTATTGCTCGCGAGCTCGACGAGCCCGCGTTGTCGGCCGGGTCGCGTCGAGGGATCGGCCGGGGCCTGATACTCGCCGGGCATCACGATCACGGTCCGGGATGCGACGCCGGAGAGCGACGCGACCGCGTCCTGGACGTCATCGACCTCGAGGATGCCGTCCTGGTCGAAGTCGCCGACGCACACGGAGTCGGCGACGGTGTCGCGGTCCGCATCCCAGTAGCGATTGGCCGAGACCGTGCACGCTGCGATCGCGGTCGCGTTGTCGCAGTTCTGCCCGAACACCGGATTGGGCGTGAGGCCCGCGATCGCGCGCCCCACCGCGTTGGCGTCCTGTCCATTGCACGCGCCGTTGCCCGAGACGTCGCAGTTGGCGGGCACCGCGAACGGCACGTTTGGCTCCACGCCCAGCCCGTGGCGCCGGATCGCGAATTCGTCCACGACGGTCACGGTCCCGTTGCCGCTGACGTCGCCGCACTGGCAGGCGTTGCCGATCCCGTCCGGTGTCGTGCCGACGCCGCCCATGTCGAGCTGGCTCGGGTTCGACACGAACATGCAGTTGTCCGAGGCATCCGGCACGCCGTCCGCGTCGAAATCGAGCGCGAGCGCGGGCGCCGCAACGACCGCCACGAGCGCGACAACGGTCGAACGAACCCCGGCGAACATCCTCGAACCCCTTTTGCGCGAACTAGCCCTTGTAAGTGGAATCATCGTCGGCTGTCAACGAGATTGACGTTCTGTAGATCGAAGCGGATGTCATGAGCTCGGTGTTTCACGGCGTTGACGATCCGAGTTGCGTGAGCGTCGCCGGTTGCTGACGATGTGTTTCGCCGGCTCCGCGGGCCGCTAAGCTGCGGCCGTGTCCGCGCCCGAATCTCCGAACAGCACTCCTCGCTCGGACACCGCCATTGTGGCTCGCGGAGCGAGCCTGCGTTTGCAGGCGATCGCGAACACGGCCGGGAACCTCGCCTTCTACGCGGTGATCTTCGTGCTCACGCCGATCTCGATTCGCGAGCTCGGCGACGAGGGGTGGGGTGTCTGGCAGCTCGTCGGCGCGACGACCGCCTACGCGGGCCTCCTGGCGCTGGGGCTCGCGAGCGCCATCCACTATCAGGTGGCGTTGAACCTCGCGCGGCACGACGTCGAGCGGCTCGCGCTCGCGTTCACGAGTGCGCGCGCCTATCTCGCGGCCGCGGCATTCGCGATGTTGTTGCTGCTCGCTGCCTTCGGACGGCCGCTCATGAGCGCCACCGTGGATGAAGCGCACGTGGATCTCGCGTGGTGGGCGCTCGTGATGACGATCGTCCCGACCGCGCTGACGCTTCCGTTGCGAGTCTATCCTTCGGCGCTCGCGGGGCTCTCGCGGCTCGACGTCGTCGGCTCTCTTCAGGCGCTCTGCGCGGTGGCGCTGCTCGCGGGCGTCTGGGCGGGATTTCGCGCCGGGATGGAGCTGCCCGGCTTCTCGCTCGCGATGACCATCGGATCGCTGTTGCCGTTGATCCCGTCGTGGCTCCTGGCCCGGCGCCTGCTTCCGCGCGGCGCGCTGCGCTTCACGCGCATCGACTTCGCGCTGTTTCGCGAGCTCGTCGCCTACAGCGTGAACACGCTGATCTACGCGATGGGGACGGTCGTCCTCTACCAGACGATGAAGTTCATCGCCGCCTGGCGCTTCGGCGTCGCCGCAGCGGGCGAGATCAGTCTCGCGATCAGCATCGTGCAGACGCTGGCAGTCGTGTTCGTGCCGCTGTTCACGACGCTGTTCGCGCGCTTCGGTCAGCTCCACGGCAGCGGACAGAGCGATGCGATGCGGGATCTCTTGAGCCGCGCGCTCGCGACCTCGGGGTTGCTCGTGATTCCGGGCAGTGCGTTCCTGTTCGCGTGCGCGGACGGAATCTTCAGGGCGTGGGTGGGGAACGAGCTCGGGCAGGAGGCGATCGCGGAGGTCGTGTGGACGACGCGCCTAATGCTCCTGGGGCAGGCGGCGTACGTGCTCGTGCTCCCGTGCTACAACGCGCTGCTGGGCATGGGCGAGCATCGCTCGTTCGGCATCGGCATGCTCATCACCGCGGTCGCGAACGCGGGATGCGGCTGGATCATTTCCGGGTGGTTCCCGGAGATCGCGACACTGGCGTGGGTCTTCAGCGCGGCGCTGGCGGCGCTGGTCCTGCTCGTCACGGTGCCTCTGGCTCGCGCCCGCTTCGGGCTCGCGCTGCGGCCGCTGTTCGTGCGCGCCGTGCTCGTTCCGCTCGCGGCGTCGGTTCCCGGCGTGGCGTTGGTTCTGTGGGGGCCGGACCTGCAGCAGCCGATTCCCGACCTCGCGCTCGACGCGATCCTGTTCGCGATCGGCGCAGCGCCGGGGCTCGAGTGGGCGCGGCGCCGCTTCGTGCGTGCGGGCTCTTAGGCGCTGCTAGGGCGAGCGCCGCACGAATACGAACTCGTTGCAGCCGAGTCCGGCGCCGCAGGTGGTCATGCGCTCGAGATCGAAACCGCGCGCCCGGTAGAACGCGAAGATCTCTTCGGGTCTGGCGGTCTCGAACGGATACCCGCCGACCCAATCGACGATGTCGTGCCAATGGCTCATGCCGCGTGCACCCAGCTGCGTCCACAAGCGCAGATATCGCCGCGGGTCACCGCGCAACAGGTTGTAGGTGAACGAACGAAGCTCGCTCGGCAGCGCCACCGCGATCGCGTAGGGGACGCGCAGCGGGCGCGGAAGGCGGTTGTAGATCCGCTTGATCCGCGTCCAGATCGGCGTCCAGGGGACCTGGGTGTTGTAGATCGCGACGAACAGTCGTCCACCCGGCGCCACGAGCGGGGCCACGTTGTCGAGTGCCTGCCACATCCGGCCCGTGTGGTGGAGCACGCCCCACGAGTACACGACATCGAAGCGCCCGGCGGATGCCAGGTAGCCCTCGTCCAGGGCGGATCCCTCTTCGATCGTCCAGGCGTCGTCGCCGGGGTAGTACCTGCGCTTCAGCTCCCGCGTGCAGGCGACGGAGGTCGGGTCGAAATCGAACGAATGCACGCGCGCACCGAGCATGCGTGCGGCGAGCGAGGAGAGCCCGCTTCCGGAGCCGATGTCGACGAAGCTTCTGCCCGAGAGCGACTCGACCCCGAGCATGTTCTGGAGCGCGGCCTTCGCGGACCCGATCCGTTCGTCGTCGAGCACGGAGAGGAAGCGCGACCAGTTCTCTCCGAACTCGAACCGCTCGCCTCGCATCACCTCGCCCTGGTGCGCCTTCTCCATCGTCCGAAGCTCGCGAGTCGTGCCGCGCTGATTCACGGGCGCTTCCTCGCAAACGCCACCAATCCCAGCTTGAGAGCCCTCGGAGCGAAGCGCTGGTGGAGAACGGCTAGCGCATAGGCCACACGCGAGAACTGGAAGTAGCGCGGCTCGGATTCGTTCGTGTAGACGACAGAGTCGAAGCCGGCTCGCTCGAGAGCCTTGCGGAGCTGCCGTCGCGTGTTGCACGCGTAGACCGGCAGGAACATGTCTTCGGGCCGCCGTTCGGTCTGGGCGCGGCTCAACAGGCGCAGATGGAAGCGCGCCGGCACCAGCTTCGCGATCCACGCCACGTAGCCCAACGCATTCGTGGTCCGAATGGCGAGGAATCCGCCCGGGCGAAGCACGCGACTACATTCGGCGAGGAAGAAGTCGGGATCCTGAAGGTGCTCGACGACCGAATCGGCGATCAACACGTCGCACCGACCCGTCTCAGCGGGGAATCGGCCATCCGGGTGGATCACGTGGAACTCGTCGAGGAAGGGGTTCTTCTCTCCCATGGGGTCGACGTCGATCCCGATCACGCGCCCCGCTCTACCCCGGAGGTCGCGCATCTCCTTGCGAAACTGAACGGGGTCTTCGTGGTGTCTGCCTCGGCCGCAGCCGACGTCGAGCACGACCGAAGAGGGCCCAGTGAGTGCTCGCACACGAGCATAGAAGAGAACGGTACCGTCGATATCCGTGAACCCCCCGAAGCGGGACTCGGGATACCAGACCTCGACGGGATCTCGCCTCATCCGTTGCATGACTCCCCGAAACGAGCCGTTTGTATAGAACCGCTCGGGTCGGAGCGCACGATCTCGAGCGCAATCGTCGGACACAGGCGCCCGATGTCGAAGGGTTGCAAGAGCGCCAGTCCATTGCAGAAGAGATGTACGGCTCGCGAAACGATCGGGGACCAACGCTTTTCGATCGTGATCTGCCACGAGTTCAGCCGGCCGGTTCGAAACGTCTGCACCCTCTGCGCGAGATCCGTGGGTGCGAGCGCTCTCATCGCCTCGGGCGACATGATCTTCAGATTGTGGATGCCGAGGATCTCCGAGTCGAAGTAACGCTGAGCGCGCCCGTAGATGCCGCCGTAGTCTGGAATCAGGATCAGCGCCGTTCCACCGGGCCGCAGCAGGTCGACGTGACACCGGACGATTTCGCGGGGATCGTCGAAGTGCTCGATCACTCCGGCGCTGTACACGAGGTCGAAGCTGCCCGGAGCGAACGAGTTCGCGAAGACGTCCTCGCACCGGAGGTCCCCCTCGATGCCGAGCGCCGAGAAGAGCTCGGTCGCAAGTGCGATTCCACTGCGGGAATAATCGATTCCGGACACGCGAGCCCCGAGCGCCTTCGCCGCGAAGGCCAGATGCTTGCCCGGCGCGAACCCGATTTCGAGCACGTGGGAACCCGGACGAACGCGCTGCCGGAGCAGCCGGTGGAAGTTCCTCGTGTGGATGAGCAGCTCGGAGGGCAACCTCATCCGGATCGGCGTCGAGTGCACGCCGTCCCAGTAGTCGTCGGTCGTGAGTCGGTTGTCGCGAGTCACGACGCGATTCGCCGGTGTGCGGGTGCGCTCAAACGCGCGCCGAGGCGCTCGGATCGGATTCGATCGGCGGAACGCTCGTGGTTCGGGGCTGCGAGCCACCCAGCAGCGACAGGAAAAATCGGATCGTGAACAGGCCGACGATCGGCCAGACCGCCACCTTGAGCGGATAGCCGAAGATGTTTCGAACGTACATCGACATCGCGGCGAGGAACATCGCCGACCACACCAGCTTCAGTGCCGAGCCCTGCGAGGAGTTCCTGACGCGCGCCGTCAACCAGCCGAAGAACGTCATCCCGATCAGCACGGCTGGCATGCCGAAGTTGAAATAAGCCTCGGCATCCATCGAGTATCCGAACCCGCCCCCCATGTCGAACCAAGCCGGCGCGAGCTCGCGCGTGATCCAGGCGCTCGGCGAATAGTCCACGTTGGTGAGGACGAACGACTTTCCGGGCGTCAGCCCGAAGTTGGGTACGAGCTCGAGAGCCCCGCCCAGATACGACATGCCCCAGCGGTATGGACTCTCGCTCGGGATGAAATCCAGCGTGTAGACGAACGCCATCGCCGAGCTGCCCATCTCGCCGAAGGTGGCAGCGAGCAGCTGGCGCGGAGAGCTGCTGCTCGCGTACTCGATCGTCCTCCACTCCCGGAACTCCTTGAGCAGCGGGACGGCCATCAGGGCCAGGAACGCCAGCGCGAACACGAGCGTGGGCGAGATGCGCCGGACCCGCTGCGAGTAACACCAGCCCACACCCATGCCCAGGCCGATCAGGTGGCTCCGGTCGCCCTTCAAGATCAGCAGCAGGCCGATCAGCCCGGCCATTCCGAGCGCGAAGTAGCGGCGCCCGCGCCGTCCATCGTCCGTGGCCAGGATCCCGAAGATGCCGCTCATCGCGAACACGAGGCCGATGTCCACCCCGCGCGCGTCGGCTCCGAGCGACTTCGCATCCCACCAGACGTCGTAGGTTCCGAACACGACCGAAGGGCCCACGAGGGCGACGCCGATCGCGATCATCCCGAGCGCGCCGAACAGCATGATCATCGAGGGCAGCTTCAGCGAGGGATCGGGCTTCGATGTGCCGGGACCGCCCGACAGATCCCGCGTTCCAGCGAGGTGTGTGCCGAAAAGGAAGGCCGCGAACGAGAGCACGTGGGCCGCGAAGCCGCGCTCCAGGTTCGGCGAGAGCCCGGCCTCCCAGGTGTTGTAGCCGATCGGATTGCCGCGATTGATGACCTCGTTCGTGATCGGGAGTCCGAAGTAGAACAGCAGCATCGCGACCGGAATCCAGATGATCGGATCGAACCCCGAGATCCGTCCTCGCACGAAGAACAGGTGGAGCGCGAAGAACACATAGGCGAGTGCCGCGCACGTTCCCGGGCCGAACGGCGTGCCCAGCGAGTTCCAGAGCTCGACGACGAGATAGAGGAAGAGCGCGAACAGTCCGAAGATCACGCGCCCGGAGAGCGTCTCGATCGCACCGCGCGAAGCCGAAGTCGGACTGGTTGCCATCGTGTGCCGTTGCGCTCCCGCCTAGCTGCGGGGGCTTCCCCCACGGGGTGAGAAAGTTCGAGCCGCGTTCCCCCCGGACTAGGCCCGCATGAGAATGGCGAAGATCCGCCTGTCCATCACGAGGCAACTCATCGGCAAATCGGGGCGGCGCGAGTACTCCCATGCCGCGCGACAGAGGATAGACTCGGCCCGTGTGCGGAATCGCCGGGATCGTCCATAGCGACCCCACCGTCGCGGTCGATCCGGTGCTGCTCCGCCGGATGGGCGACGCGATCCGCCACCGCGGTCCAGACGATTCCGGGGTCTGGACTGGTCCCGGTGTGGGCCTCGTTCACCGGCGCCTCTCGATCATCGACCTCTCCGCGGCCGGGCACCAGCCGATGTCCAACGAGGACGGCTCGGTCCATGTGGTGTTCAACGGCGAGATCTACAACTTCCAGGAACTGCGCAAGGAGCTCGCCGCGCGCGGCCACGTGTTCCGGTCGGCGACCGACACCGAAGTGGTCGTCCACCTCTACGAAGAGGAAGGGGACGCCTGTGTCGAACGGCTCGATGGGATGTTCGCGTTCGCGATCTGGGACGTCCGCCGGCGCCGGCTGTTCCTCGCGCGGGACCGCGTCGGGAAGAAGCCGCTCAAGTACGCGGAGATCCCGGGCGGCGGGATCGCATTCGCCTCGGAGCTGAAGTCCCTGCTCGCGGCGGACCTCGTGGGCCGCGAAGTCGATGCGCGCCAGATCCACGACTACCTGACCTTCGGCTGCATCCCGGCACCCGGCACCGGCTTCGCGCGGATCCGCAAGCTCGAGCCGGGACACCGCATGGTGTGGGAGCGGGGCAGGCTCTCCAGCGAGCGCTACTGGAGCCTCGACTATCGCGCGAAGCGGAAGCTTTCCGCTCCCGAGTGGCGCGAGGAGGTGCGCCGGAGCGTGCGGCAGGCGGTCGAACGGCGCCTCGTCGCGGACGTCCCGCTCGGCGCATTCCTGTCCGGGGGCATCGACTCGAGCATCGTGGTCGCCTGCATGGCCGAGGCGTCGACGCGGCCCGTCGAGACGTTCTCGATCGGCTTCGAGCACGAGCAGTGGAACGAGCTCCCGTTCGCGCGTCGGGTCGCACAGCGCTGGAAGACCTCCCACCACGAGTTCGTCGTACGTGCGGACGACGGGGCGCTCTTGCCCGCGCTCGCGCGGCTCTATGAAGAGCCGTACGCGGACTCGTCTGCGCTTCCTTCGTGGTTTCTCGCGCGCGAGACGCGAAAGCACGTGACGGTGGCGCTGAACGGAGACGGCGGCGACGAGGGATTCGGCGGCTATGCGCGCTACGCGCAGTTCATTCGCTGGCGCAAGCGAGCCCGCGCGATCGGACCGCTGCGAAGCGTCGCGCGCGCGCTTGCGGCGCTGCCGGCTCTACCGCGCCAGCTCGAGCGCAACGCCGAGGTGGCCCGGGAGCTCCTCGCGCCCGATCTCGCCGACGCGTACACGGCGATCCTGCGGCTCTACACCGAGCGCGAGAAGCGGGAGCTGTACCGCGCGGATCTGTTCCCGGAGCGGCCCGCGGCTTCGAGCCGCGTGCTGCGCCGCTGGCTCGAGGATCCGTGCGCGGGAGAGGCTCTCCTCGACCGGATCTGCTTCAGTGACGTAATGGCGTATCTGCCCGACGATCTGCTCGTGAAGATGGACATCGCCACGATGGCGCACAGCCTGGAGGCGCGCTCTCCGCTGCTCGACCACCACGTGCTGGAGCTGACCGCCTCGGCCCCCGCGGAGATCCGCTATTCCGACGGACGGCTCAAGGCGCTGCTCAAGGATGCGTTCAAGAGCGATCTGCCCGAGGAGCTGATCGAGCGCCCCAAGATGGGATTCGGCATCCCGATCGGGGAGTGGTTCGCGGGCGCCTGGGCGCCGATGGCGCGCGATCTGCTGCTGGCACCCGATGCGCGCGTGGGCGCCTACTTCGAGCGCCGCGTGTTGCAGCGCTATGTCGAGGAACACGTGGTGGGCCGCATCGCGCGCGGCTACCAGATCTTCGCGCTCGTGATGTTGGAGCTATGGCACCGCGAAGTGGTGGAGCAGCGTCTCTCGTGAGTATTCGTCCGTCGCAGCTCGACGCGCTCGACTGTGTCCGTTGCCGGAGCGGGGCGATCGTCGCCCGCGACGAGGGCGCGGTGGCGTGCGCGCGCTGCTCCGCTGTGTATCCGATCGTGAACGGCGTGGTCCGGTTCGTGGACCGCGAGCACTATGCGGGATCGTTCGGCCTCCAGTGGAACCGCCACCGGCTCGCACAGCTCGACAGCCACAGCGGACTGACGCTGTCGCGCGACCGGCTGTTCGAAGCGACCGGCTGGGCGCGGGACCTGCGCGGCCAGAAGATCCTCGAAGCGGGATCGGGTGCCGGCCGCTTCACGGAGATCCTCGTCGGCACCGGAGCCGAGGTCGTATCGCTCGATCTGTCCTCGGCCGTCGACGCGAACTACGCCAACAACGGCCACCATCCCAACCTTCTGCTCCTGCAGGCGGACATGTCGGCGATTCCGATCCGCCCGCTCGCGATGGACAAGGTGCTGTGCCTCGGTGTTCTGCAGCACACGCCCGACCCGGCCGTCTCCTTCCAGAATCTCTCGAAACACGTCCGGCCCGGCGGCGAGCTCGTGATCGACGTCTACGCCGCGCGCCTGAGCGCGCTCATCGCCTGGAAGTACGCGCTGCGCCCACTCACGAAGCACATGGATCGGGAGCGGCTCTACCGCTGGATCGCGCGGCTGACCCCTCCGCTCGTCCCGCTTTCCGCGCGGCTGTACCGGGTCGCGGGTCGACTGGGCGCGCGCCTGCTGCCGATCATCCAGTACGACCACCTGGGGCTTTCGCCCGAGCTGAACCGCGAGTGGGCGATCCTCGACACGTTCGACATGTATTCACCCGCGCACGATCATCCGCAGACGATCGGCACCGTGCGGAGCTGGTACGCCGACGCTGGTTTCGTCGACGTCCACGTCGCCTACGGTCCGAACGGCATCATCGCGCGGGGACGCCGGCCGTAGGCGAGGGGACGCTCGGATGTGCGGCATCGTCGGTCAGGCCTCTCGAACGGGTGATCCCGTCGATCCCGGCGATCTGAAGCGCGCAATGGATCTCTTGATCCAGCGCGGCCCCGACGACCAGGGCTCGTGGCAGGAGGGCGCGACCGCGTTGGGTCACCGACGCCTGTCGATCATCGACCTGTCGACGAACGGCCGCCAACCCATGACGTCGCCGGATGGGCGATACGTGATCGTCTACAACGGCGAGGTCTACAACTTCGCAGAGCTGCGCGAAGAGCTCTCGGGAAGCTGGGCGTGGCAGAGCCAGAGCGATACCGAGGTGGTGCTCGCCGCGTACGCGCGCTGGGGTCCGGAGTGTCTCCGGCGATTCCACGGCATGTTCGCGCTGGCGATCTGGGATCGGCACACGGGCACGCTGTTCGCAGCGCGCGACCGGATGGGCGTGAAGCCGCTCTACTACCACTCGGGTGCGCAGCAAATCCTCTTCGCCTCGCGCCCGCGATCGATCTTCGCGCTGCGCCCCGCGCTCTCGCGCGAGCTCGATCTCCAGGCGCTGCGCTACTACCTCGAGCTCGGCCACGTGCCGGCGCCGCGGTCGATTCACACGAGCATCCGCAAGCTCGAACCGGGTCACTGGCTGCGTTGGAAGGACGGCCAGCTCGAGGTGAAGGAGTACTGGGACTTCCGCCAGATCGCGCCCGAGCCCTCGTGGCTCGAGCGCAGCGAGGACGATCTCCTCGACGAGCTCGACGACGTCGTCGCGCGCTGCGTGAAGTACCGGCTCGTGAGCGACGTACCGCTCGGCGCGTTCCTGTCGGGCGGCATCGACAGCTCGCTCGTCGTGGCGATGATGGCGCGCCACGCGAACGCTGCGGTCGAGACCTTCACGATCGGCTTCGACGACCCGGAGTTCGACGAGAGCGCGCATGCCCAGGCCGTGGCTGATCATCTGGGCACCCATCACCACTGCGAGCGGCTCGAGGTCGCGAGCCTGCTCGATCTCATGGACGTGTTCCGCAGCCAGTTCGACGAGCCGTTCCAGGATTACGCCGCGTTTCCGACCATGGCGGTGTCGCGGACCGCGCGCCGGCACGTGACGGTTTCGCTCTCGGGCGACGGCGGCGACGAGCTGTTCGGGGGCTATCACTACTACCCGATCGCCCAGAAGCTGGCGCGCGCGTTTGCGCTTCCGGCGCCGATCCGCCGCGCCGGTGCGTGCGCGCTCTCGCTCTGGCCCAGCCATCGCATGAACCTTCTCGCGGGGGCGCTGCGGGAGCGCTCCGGGCCTTCCGCGTTCGCGTTCATGCGCAGCATCGCGAAGGATTTCCCGAGCGTGCTCGATCCGGGGGTGGTTGCGGCGACGCGCGGCAGCGACGAGCTGTTCGAGAGCGCCGCCGGAAAGCTGTGTCCGGGCCTCGATCCGGCGGAGATCGGCATGCGCCTCGATTGCGAGTTCACGCTGCCGTCTGCGTATCTGGAGAAAGTGGACGTCTCGAGCATGGCCTTCTCGCTCGAGTCGCGCGATCCGCTGCTCGATCAGGATCTCGTCGAGTGGGCGATGCGCCTGCCCGTGGAATGGAAGCTGCGCGGCGGCACGGGCAAGTACCTGCTGCGCAAGCTCGTCTATCGGTACATCCCGGAATCGATCATGCGCCGGCCCAAGCGCGGCTTCGAGATTCCGATGGCGAAATGGCTGCGCGGCCCGCTGCGCGAGTGGGCGCGCGAACGCGTGAACGACACGCAGCTGTTCCAGCGCGTACCGCTGCAGCAGGACGCCGTGGCGAGCCTCTTCGCGCTGCACGATTCGGGCAGGCGCAACGTCCACCCGTTGCTGTGGGCGATCCTCGTGCTGCTCGATCGCGCAGCCGAGGGCTCGTGACGGGGAAATGGCGCACAAGAGAGTCCTGCAGCTGATCCCGACGCTGGGGCACGGCGGCGCAGAGCGCCAGATCGGGTATCTGAGTCGCGGCCTCTCGAGCCGGGGCTGGCAGGTGGTCGTCGCCTCGATCTCGGGCGGCCCGCTGCGCGAACGGCTCGAGCGCAGCGGGGCGCGACTCGTGACGATTCCCGCTCGGGGCAGCAACGATCCGATGATCCTCGCGCGGCTGATCGGACTGATTCGCGAGTTCGAGCCGGCTGTCGTTCACACCTGGCTCTCGATGATGGACGTGTTCGGCGGGGCGGCCGCGCGCATCACGGGCATCCCCTGGGTGATCTCCGAGCGCAGCAATCGCGATGCCTATCGGTCCGGCCTCAAGATGCGACTGCGCGTCTGGTCTGCGCGCGGCGCGGCGGCCGTGATCTCCAACTCGGAGGGCGGCGACCGGTACTGGGCGGACGTCCTCGCGACGGCCTGTCCGCGCTTCGTGATCCGCAACGGCATCCCGATCGAGGAGATCGACGCCGCGCGGCCGGCCGATCCGGCGGTGCTCGGTCTGCCTTCGGACGTGCCGTTGCTGCTCACCGTCGGCCGCTTCGACGACGGCAAGAACGAGAGCGCCGTGATCGACGCATTCGAGCGCGTGATCGACGCGGAGCCCGCGGCCGGGGTGCTCTTCGGCAGCGGCCCTCGGGCCGACGACGTGAAGCGGCGCATCGCCGGACAGGCGCGGATCCGCGCACCCGGCGTCGCCACGGATGTCTTCGGCTGGATGCGCCGCGCGCAGGTGTTCATCTCGATGAGCCGCTTCGAAGGGATGCCGAACGCCGTCATGGAAGCGATGGCAGCGGGGTGTCCTCTCGTGGTGTCGGACATCGCGGCGCACCGCGAGATCCTCGACGCGCGCGCGGCGCTGTGGGTCTCGCCCGACGATCCGGGCGGCGCAGCGGAGGCGATCCGATCGATCCTGGGCGACCCCGACTCCGCGCGGCAGCGCGCCGCGATCGCGCGGGAGCGGGCCCGCGAATGGTCGATCGAGCATCTCGCCGCGGCTCACGAGCGTGTCTACGATCAGGTGATGGCGGGGGCGCGCGCGTGAGCACAGGGCGAGCGGGCGCAGCACTCGCAGGCCTTCTGCTCGCCGCGCTCGCAGGTGCGGGCGCGGAGCCGGCGGCCGAGTCGATCGAGATCGCGCCGGGCGTCGAGGCGCGCGGTCGCAGCCTGGGCCCCGATCGCTCGGCCGTGGAGACGGTCTGGATCCGACCCGCGCGGCGCGCGGGTGAACCCTCGCCCGATCTCGGCCCGCTGCTCGAGGCGGCCTACGACTGGTGCGCCGGAAACGCTCCGAGCAGCGCGCGGCGACTCGAGGCCGGGATGGTCGCGCACTCGGGCTGCTCGATTCGCCTCGAATCGGGCCCGTACCGGATCACGCGGACCGCGGTGCTGCGCCCGCTGCGCGAGCGGAGCCCCGTGGAGATCGACCTCGGCGGTGCGTCGATCCTCCACATGCCCGAGCGGCCCCGCAGCGTGAAGGTTTCCGAGCTCGGGTCGCTGCGCTGTGATGCCGCGCATCGCGGCGACTACTACGAGGTCAGCGATCCCGAGAGCTTCGACGACTTCCAGCACGCGGATCCGGAGCGCGACGTGCGGATCGCGCGGATCGAGCCGAACCGCGAGAAGACGCCCGGGTGCCCCAACGGAGGTCCGGTCTGCAAGTACGGCGGGAACGCCGCGCGCGTGATCACGGCGTCCCCGCATGGCTTCACGGACGGCGGTCCGCTCGCGCTCGGCGACGTCGCCGTCTTCTCGGCTCCGGGCACGCCCTACGATCGCGAGCGACTGCTCGTGAAGGAGGTGCTGAGTCCCACCGAGTTCATCGTCACGCCGTTCTTCGTACCGGCGCCCGCGACCGGCGGCTCGGTTCGGGAGACCGCGACGACGATCTGGTGCAACGGAAACCGGTGGCGAGCCGGCAAGCCGATGATCGCGATCGGAGGTCCGGGCAACCTGCGCGAAACGCGCATCTCGCTGCGCGGCGGAAAGTTCGCCGTGGACGGCCTGCTCTATCGCACCGCGGCAGTGCTGATCGACGGCGACTCGGGCAACGACCGCAGCGGCGGGGCAGGGTGGGTGAGCGTGGAGACCACCCACTCGGGCAATGGCGACCTGCGCGGACAGATCGTGGTGGACATGGGAATCGCCGAGCCGAGCCGGAGCATCTGCGAGCACGTCGACGTGCGCGTCTACAGCGACGCCTGGGGCCCGTCGTGGGGGCCTGCGGTGTGGAACCGCTCGTGCCGGTTCGCGAAGATCGAGCTGCACCAGGGCCATGGCGGCGGCCTCTGGGTGGGAAACGACGACCGCGCGAGCGACAATCCCACGCCCGTCTCGGTGAGCGGAGCGGTGCTGGGATGCCGGGACGGACCCTGCCTCTGGGTGCGCAGCGGTACGGTGCAATTCGACGCGGGGTTCACGGTGATGGGATCGCAGTACGGCCCGCTACACGCGCCGCCGGGCCCGTATCGGGGCCTGGTCGCGATCCTCGGTGGCGGTCCGGGGAGCTCGCCCGTCAACGTGATCGCCCACGGCGGCAACTGGGGCGCCGGGCAGGAATCCGATCTCGACTGCTACGTGTGGCTCGGTGACCGTGCCATGCTGGTCCAGCAGGGCGGGGCGCTCACGGCCGGCAACGCAACCAAGGGATCCGGTCGCGACACACTATTCTGTAGTGCCCCGGGCACCAAGGTGGACGACTTCGTCGTCGAGCATACCCGCAACGGCTCCTGGGGCGGCAATCCCAGCTGGAAGGACGTGGAGAAACGGGGTAGCTGGTGAGGTGTCTCCTCGGCGGAACATGGACGGACGGTCTGCTCGACTACTACTGTGGTGAGAGCGACTACCGGATTCGCGTGCTCGCCTGCGCGAACGTCGAGGAGCTGACCGGTATCTATTTCGTGCGCGAGCGCAGCCCGCGGTTGGTCTGGAACTACCTTCCCGAGGTCGGGCCGATCAACATCTGGCGCAAGATCGCGTCGCGGCTCCAGGAGCGGTACCGGAACAAGAAGTTCCTCTCGGTGGGCATCGGCGAGATCCTCTCGTCACCCGCCGGGGCGAAGTACGCGGACGGAGACCTCGTCGCGTTCCTGGCCACGGGCCTGCCGGCCTGCGTGGAGCGCGTCGCCCTGCCGGAGGCGTTTGTCTCGAGCGTCGACGACACCGTGCGCGCGCGCTTGCGCGGGGACGCGATCAGTTATGTGAGCGACTGCCGCGTGAAGAGGCCCGAGGGCGCGTGGTGGGACCGGGTGCGCGCGTGGACTCCCTACTCGGGCGTCGTCCTCTCCGAGCAGGACGTCCGCGCTACGCGCGAGACGATCGTCGATTGGGTGGAGGCGATCGACTGGGATTCGGGCCAGGCGCTGACCACGAGCCCGCCCTCGGAGGTCCGCTCGACGGCGAACGCGAGCGCGCACCGGCACGGCGGTCCGAGGAAGCGCGGCGTGCTGTTCGGATACGGGCACTACGCGAAGACCAACATCCTCCCGAACGTGAGACACCGCATCGACGTGGAGAAGATCCACGAGGTGGACCCCACGCAGCTTCCGAGGGACCGCGCCGACGTCACCTGGGACTCGAGTCCCGTGCCCGATCGCGGCGATGATTTCGACGTCTTCCTGATCGCGGGCTTCCACCACACGCATGCTCCGCTCTCGGTCGCCGCGCTCGAGCGGGGCGCCTACGCCGTGGCCGAGAAGCCGCTCGCGGTCGACCGGGAACAGATGCTGGCGCTGCTCGACGCGATGGACGGCTGCGACACGGGCTACTTCGGCTGCTTCCACAAGCGCTATTCGCCGTTCAACGATTACGCGATGGAGGACCTGCGCCAATCACCCGAGTCGCCGATCGACTATCACTGCATCGTGTTCGAGGTGCCGCTTCCCGATCTCCATTGGTACCACTGGCCCCATTCGAAGAGCCGACTGGTCTCGAACGGATGCCACTGGATCGATCACTTCCTGTACCTGAATGGGTACAAGGAGGTCGAGTCGTTCGAGCTCGGCTGCAGCCCGTCCGGCACGATCAACTGCGCCGTGACGCTCCGGAACGGCGCGTACTTCACGATGACGCTGACCGACAAGGGGAGCGAACGGATCGGACTCCAGGAGTACGTCGAGCTGCGGGCCGGTCAAGTGACCGTGAAGATCACCAACAACTCGCGCTACATCGCCGAGAACCGCACGCGGATCCTGCGGCGGGTCCACATCGGCAAGATCCGGAACTACAAGCTCATGTACGCGACGATCGCCGAGCGGATCGCGCGCGGGGAAGGGGGCGACACCCTGCAATCGGTGCGCGTCTCTACCGGGCTCATGCTGGACCTCGACGATGCGCTGACGCGATGCGAGGCCGATCGGCGGCTAGGTCTGTAGCTTCGCCCCGCGCTGCTCCATCGCGCGCAGGCTGCCGATGCTCGACTTGACGGCGCGGAACTTGCCGCCGTGCTCGCGCGGGATCTCGGGGACTTTTTCGATGCGGATCTCGATCTGTTCTCCGAGCCGATCCCGGATGTCTCGCAACAGACGCTGCTCCGCGGCTGTGCCGTAGCCCAGACGCGGAACGATGGAGACGACGATCTGCTCTTTGTCCTTCTGGAGGATCTGCGCTTCGGCGATGTGAACCTGTCCCTTGAAGAGGTGGTCCAGACGGCCGACGAGTCGGCCGTCGGGCGTGAGTACGTAGTCGTCTTCCCGCCCCTCGACGTCCAGGAACACGATCCCCGGCCGCCCGCACGGACACGAGTACTTCGACAGTGTCCCCACGTCGCCGATCCGGTAGCGGAAGAACGCGATCGCATCGGGGGCGAGACCCGTCGCGAGGATGGGTCCACGGATCCAGGCATCGGTCTCCTCGAACGGCTCCACTTCGACGATGCAGAACTCCATGTCGACGTGGAGCCGGTGCTGCTCACAGCCTGTCATCGAGACTGCAAACTCGCTCGTCCCGTAGCGGTCGACCACGGGCGCGTTGAAGGCCGCTTCGATCACGGCGCGATGATCCGCCAGCAGGCGTTCCGAGGACGTGAACACGCCGGCGAGGCGCCCGACCGGAAGCGGCCGGCCCGCGTCGAGCAGCGCCCGGGCCATCACGAACAGCGACGAGGGATAGCCCTGCACCCAGCGCGCGGATGTCTTGTGCAGCGCCGTCACGTAGACCCCGAGGTTCTCGGGCTTCATGTGATAGGTGGAGAAGAACGTCTGGTGGCCGAAGTGGTTGGTTCGCCAGAAGGGAGGCGAGTGCGTCTCGAACGGCACGACGATGTTGCCGCCGAACGTCACGCGGGAGTCTTCGAGGTCGATCCCAAACCGCCGGTACAAGCGCCAGACCGTCGCGTACTCCTCGGCGAGTGCCTCGCGTGTATGCCAGAACTCCAGCGCCGTACCCGTGGTACCGCTCGTGTTGATCTTGACGAGCTTCGAGCGCGAGCGATCGGTACCGATGAAGCGCTCGGGCTGTGCCGCGTAGGCGCTCTTCTCGAACGGCGGGATCGATGCGAGCGTCTCCGCGATCGCCTCGGCCGGGTCCTTCCTCTGGGAGGGGGCCGCGAGATCGCGGTACTCGGGTACACAACGCCGAGCCCATTCGATCCGAGCGTTCAGCCGCTGCCGCTGGATCTCGTGGAGTTCTCCGAGCGGCGCGCGCCCGCTGCTCTCGAGCTCCGCTAGTCGAGTATGGAAATGAGGCGTGTAGCGGAAGCGATGCAGCTGGAAGCCCGCCGCGCTGAGCGCGATGTTCTGGACCAGCAGCGGTGCGTAGCGGAGAAATGTGCTGTGGAACTTCATGCGCCGAGGCTCTGCTATTCATCGCTTTCGAAGTCATGCACTCCCGAAGGGAGTGGACCTCGAGACGGTATACTGCTTCGATGATCGTCGCGGTAGATGCATCGAACCTGCGAAGCGGGGGCAGCGTCACCCATCTCTCGAGCATCCTGCGCGCCGCCGATCCCGCGGCTCACGGCATCAGCGAATTCCGGGTCTGGGCGCACCGCGAGATGTTCGATCGGCTCCCGCAGCGCCCGGAGGTCAAGGCGTTTCACGTGCCCATGCTCGACCGCGCGCTGCCATGGCGGCTCTACTGGCAGGCAACGCGGTTTCCGCGCGTAGCGAGGGGATGCGACGTCCTGTTCGTCCCCGGTGGCAACACTCCGTATCGAGTGACGCCCTTCGTGACGATGTGCCGGAACATGCTCCCGTTCGAATGGAGCGAGACCCGCCAGTACGGTTTCTCGCGGGAGGCGTTGCGGATCCTGTTGCTGCGGCTCGGCCAGCTCCGCAGCTTCCAACGCGCCGATGGTCTGATCTTCCTGACGGGCTACGCACGCGACGTCGTCGCGCCCCTGGTGGAAGGCTGCGGCGCAGTGCGCATCATCCCGCACGGAGTCGACGAGCAGTTTCGCTCGGCTCCCCGGCCCCAGCGCGCGCTCTCCGATTGCTCGGCATCGGATCCGTTTCGTCTCCTCTACATCTCCACCATCGACGTGTACAAGCATCAGTGGCACGTGGCGGATGCGGTCGCGGGGCTGCGGCGCCGCGGCTTCCCCGTCGCGATCGATTTCGTGGGTACTGCGTATGGTCCGGCGCTGCGGCGCTTCCGCAAAGTGCTGCGGCGCCTCGATCCGGGAGCGGAGTTCCTGCGCTATCGCGGTCCCGTCGCGTTCAAGCAGCTGCCCGAGCTGCACCGGCAAGCGGACGCGTCGGTGTTCGCCTCGAGCTGCGAGAACATGCCCAACATCCTGCTCGAAGCGATGGCTGCGGGGCTTCCCATCGCGTGTGGCCGGCGCGGCCCGATGCCCGAGATCCTCGGCGATGCGGGGATCTACTTCGATCCGGTGCGGCCCGACGAGATCGAGAAGGCGCTCGAGACGCTGATCACCGATCGCGACCTTCGGGACCAGTTCGCCGCGCGCGCGCACGCTCGCGCGCGGGACTTCTCGTGGGAGCGCTGTGCACGCGAGACGCTCGAGTTCGTCGCCGAGATCGGCAGAGCCTCGCGAGCGGCCCGCCGCACGAGTGCCTAGGGCGGGAGCAGAAGGCTCATTCCCGCAGGTCGGTCGCCCGGCCCGCACGCGACGGATCGGCCGCGCGCAGCGTCGCCCGCGACGTCGCGATCAAATCCTCGAGTGTGAACGGCGCGGGGCCACCCGCGCGCACGGCGTCGAGCACCTGCTGGATCGCGGTGTCCTGGCCCTTGTCCTGATTGATCGTCTTCAGGCGCTTCCCGTCCGGCAGCCGTGTCTCGCGGAAGTTGTCGCACGACGCGGTCCGGCCGTCGGCGGAAACCTCGAAGCGCTCTTTGGGCAGCGAGGTGCTCGCGTTGGCGAGATAGGCGATCGTCGCCGTCGAGCCATCGCCATAGCCGAGCACGAGGACGGTCGAGTCCTCCGCCTCGGGATCGCGGCCCAGGCAGCGCGCGAACACGCTCGTGGGCGGAGCGCCGACGAGGAATCCGCATAGATCGACCATGTGGCAGGCCTCTCCCACGACGCGGCCTCCGCCGACCGCGGGGTCGAGATGCCAGGTGCCTCCGGGCGTGGGTCCCGCGGCGACCGTGTACTGAATCGCCATCGGTCCGCCGCGCTTCGCGAATGCGGCGCGGATCGCCTGCGCGTGGCTCGAGAAGCGGCGGTTGTAGCCGACCGCGAGGAAGCCCCGGGTCTCGCGGACCGCGTTCGCGAGCGACTCGAGCTGCGCCTCGTCGAGCGCGACGGGCTTCTCGAGCCAGACGGCCTTTCCGGCGCGCAGCGCCGCCTCGGCCAGCGGCGCATGGCTGTCGTGCTGCGTGGCGATGAAGACGAGATCGACGGCGTCGTCGTCGAAGACGGCGCGCGGATCGGTTCCGCAGCTCGCATAACCGAACTTCTCGGCGCTGTGGCGCGCGGAGGCTCCGGTCGCCGTCACCACGTGGAGCCGCTTCACGCCGCTCGCGCGCCCGACCGCGGGAATCAGCACGGACTTGGCGTAGTTGCCCGCACCCACGAACGCCACGCCCACTTCGCCGCTCTTCTTGGGTGCCGCGGGCGCGAGGTCCAGCTGGGCTCGCGCGGTCGCGACGGCGCCGTAGCGGAAGATCACCGCGAGTCCGCGGCGTTTTCCCTCTGCGAGATCCTCGTAGGCGACTTCCGCGTCGGCGAAGTCGACGGTCCGCGCATCGAAGCGACCCGGATCGATCGAACCGGCTGCCGCGAGCGCGAGGAAGGCCTGGAGATTGCGGTTCTCGGTCCAGCGCACGTATGCGATCGGGTAATCGAGCCCAACCTCCTCGTAGCGCCGGTCGTAGCGACCGGGCCCGTAGGACATGCTCATGCGCAGCTCGAGCTCCTTCTCGTAGAACGTGCGCCGATCGAGATCCATCGCGGTCGCGCCGACGGCGGCCACGCGACCCTTCGCGCGGCAGAGCTCGGCGGCGAGCTGGAGCGGCGCGGAGCTCTCCGAGGCGGCGGTGACCAGCACGAGGTCGGCGCCGTGGCCGCCCGTGGCATCCGCGATCCAGCCGGTGTGATCGGCGTCGGGGCGCGCGCCCCATTCCGCGCCCTGATCGAGCGCCTGCTTGACGCGCGCCTCGTCGAGGTCGATGCCGAGCACGCGGCAGCCGTTCGCGCGCAAGAGCTGCACCGCGAGCTGACCGATCAACCCGAGCCCGATCACGGCCGCCACCTCTCCGAGCGTGGGTGCTGCGACGCGCAGCCCCTGGAGCGCGATCGCGCCTAGCGTCGCAAACGCGGCCTTCTCGAGCGGGAGCCCGTCGGGCACGCGGGCCACGAGGTTCTCGGGCACCACGACGAACTCCGCGTGGTTCGCATAACCCGCACCCGCGCACGCCACGCGATCGCCCGGAGCGAAGCCCGCGACGCCCGCGCCCACGGCCTCCACGATGCCGGCGCTCGAGTAGCCGAGCGGCTGCGGTACGTCCAGGCGATTCATCACGGCCCGGTACGTGGGCAGCGGACCCTCCTGCTGCACCTTGCGCAGCACCTGACGCACCAGATCGGGTCGGCTGCGCGCCTTGCCCAAGAGGCTCTTGCGCGCGAAGTCGATCGCCATCTTCTCGGTTCCGGGCGACACCACCGAGAAGTGGTTGCGCACGAGGACCTGACCCGGCGCGAGCGACGGCACCGGCACCTCGATCAGCTCGAGCTTTCCGGTCTTGGGACTCTGCACGATCTGTTTCATGGCACTGAACTCTATCGTTCCGCCGGCCGCTCTACGTGACCTCGCCAGCCCGGGTGCGCCACGAACACGCGCTCGCCTGCGATTTCGTCGAGCCGCCGCGCGACCGAGCCCGCATCGCTGCGCACGACTTCCACGACGCGCACGTCTTCGGGGTCGCGCACCGCGCTCACGCGCAGCCGCTCGCCCGCCATCGCCTCGCGGATCTTCGGAATGCGCCGCTCGTCGAAGCCGATCAGACGCAGCGCAGCGAGGTCGATCGCCACGGGGTCGGTCGCCGCGAGCACCGCGCCGAGCGGTACGTCCGCGGGCGCGAGCGGTCCCTCGCCCTCACCCGCGACGACCCCGTCGAGCACGGTGAGCACGGTGCGCACGGGCGCGGGCGCATCGAAGCGGGCTCCCTGGGCGTCGCTGTAGTAGAAGCAGCGGTTCAGGTCGATGCACATGCGCCAGGTGGTCTGGTTGCCATGCCAGTTGCCGCTGCGGATGAACGCGTCGCCGCGGGTCGCGAACTCTGCGCGGCGCGCCCAGCGCAGCACGCGCGTCGCGAGGCCGCGCGCGAGCAGCGGCCGCGCGAGCTCTGCGGCGCGGCTGCGCACGCGGTCGATCCAGGCGCTGCCGGGATATTCGTCGCCGCCCTCGGCGACCCCGCCGACGCAGTGGTGCGGCAGCAGGTTCTTGTCGCCGTTGATCCCCACGAGGTTCTTCAGCGCCAGCGTCACCCCGGTCTTCTTGTGCGTCTTGAGCTTGGGAAGGTTCACGAGCAGATCCGCGCGCAGCGCCGTCTCCGAGAGCAGGTACTCGTTCCTGCCTCCGAGATGGTGCGCGGTGGTCGGACCGGGATCGTAGTCGGCGCCGCGAAAGCGCTGCGGATCGAGACCGGACCCCTCGAAGCTGCTGTGCGAGCCGAGGTCGATCAGTCGATAGCCGGCCGGATCGCCCGGCAGCTCGCGCCGCGCGACGATCACGCCGTCTCGATAGGTCACGCATTCGCGGCGCAGGTCGATCACCTCGAGCTCGAGCTCGAGCGACTCGTAGAACACGACGAGCTCGCCTATGCCCGCGAGCTCGCAGATGCGATCCCAGTCGCAGTCGTGTTGAGGTGCCTCGGCGATCGCGACCGAGCCCGCGGGACCCGCGGCGAGGAACGCATAGTCCGCGACCGCGCGCAGGATCGACCCATGCGTGACGAGCGACTCGGCGCTGCCGGCCGGGTTCGGATTCCAATGCCGGATGAAGTTGGGCTTGAGCACGATCCGGGCGCCCGAGGCCACGAGACTTCCGAGCGGATTCCAGTCTTCGCTGCCAAATCGCGCAGCGTCGAGCCCGAGCGCCGCGAGCGCCTCGCGAACCGCGGCATAGACGTGATTGTGCGCGCCCTCGCCGGAGCGGTCCGCGAGCAGGGGCCAGAGCTCGGGATAGGCCTTGCCCGGACCATAGGGCGGCTCGAGGCCCGCGTAGTGCGGCTCGGTGCGGCTGAGTCCGACGCGGATCACGCGCCGCTCAGACCGGCACGTACCGCGACAACAGGTTCACGACGCGCGGCGCGAGGTCGCGGAACGCGCTCTCGGCTTGCTCCTCTTCCCCGGCAGTGAGCGGGATCGTGAAGCGCACGAGCGCACCGTCCGTGCGTCCGTGGAGGGCGCGGTCCAGGCCGACGTACAAGACCTTCTGCCAGTCCTCTGCGATGAAGCGCCCCTGCATCTGATACCAGTAGTAGACGAGCTGACGCGCGGGTCCCTTGGCGATGATCAGGCGCTTGGCTTCGGCGCGCGGATCGGAGACGCCGTCGATTGCGAGCGGCACCGTGCGGTTGTCGATGATGTCCCATCCCGAGCCGGGCAGGCAGTGCGCCGGCGGATGGATCGAGTTCTCGCCGGCTCCGCCACCTTCCTCGCGCACCTGCGTGGCGTGATATCCGACGTAGAGGCCGATCAGGCGCGGAGGAGCTTCCGCGGTCGCCGGTTCCGCGGTCGTCGCTTCCGCCTGACGGAAGTACTCGCAGATCAGGGTGTCGGTGGCGCCGAGGTTCCTCTTCACGTCGGGCGCGAGCGGCTCGTTGCGCGCGCAGCGCCAGTCTTCGATCGCGAGCGGGAAGGACGCGAAGCTGTCGCGCGGCGGGATCACCGCGTCGCGGGCCATGAAGTTGTAGATGTAGATGTTCAGTCCCAGGAACGCGATCGCGACGGCCAGCTTGATCATGCCCGCGCCTTTCTCCGATTGGCCAGCAATCGCTGCACGTACGTGATCGAGGTCGCCTCGAGCATCAGCAGCGCGAATGCCATTCCGAACGTGAAGAATCCCTCGGTCTGGTG
The DNA here is from genome assembly GCA_963832165.1 of uncultured delta proteobacterium. GTDB lineage: Bacteria > Myxococcota_A > UBA9160 > UBA9160 > SMWR01 > JAHEJV01. Next base: position 208,668 of record CAWHTE010000003.1, read on the forward strand.
GATCGCGCCGTCGGCCATCTGCGGCCCGTAGCGATACGTGAGCAGACTGGTCAGCGCGACGCGGAACGCGTTGACGATCACCGCGATCGGAATCGTCGAGGCGACCAGCACGATTCGCTCGATCCACGACTTGCGAAAGAAGTACGCGAACACGATGCCGAGCGTTCCGAGCGCCATGAGCGATCGCAGCCCGCTGCACGCCTCGGCGACGAACAGCTTCGTGTTGGGCAGGTGCAGGATGTTCCCCTCGCGCAGCACCGGCATATCGAACAGGTGCATGTGCGTTGACCGCGAGGTCGGCGGCGATCAGCTGGAGCGGGAACGCGATCACGTTCACGAGGGATTGGGGCAGCGGCACCATCAGGAACAGGAAGCCGAGCGGAAACGCGAGCACGCGGCTCATCGGGATGCCGAGCAGCAGCAGCTGGAGGCCGATCAGCGTGAGCACGAAGGCGACGCGCATCGACATCTGCTCGACGCCGAGCCGGCCGATCGCGAGTGAGAGCGCGCCGAGCGCGAGCGGGATCACCCCATACCAGCTCGGCTCGATCGGCGCGCGCGCGAGCTTCTTGCGGCGCTCCCAGAGGAAGTACGCGGACAGCGGGGCGATGAAATAGCCGTGCGAGTAGTCCTGGCCCTGCCCCCACTGCAGCCACATGTAGTAGAGGATGGGTGAGAAGATGACGAACGCGATCACGCTCGTCGCGACGGCGCCGATGATCGCCATGCGCCGAGATCCGATCCCGGCACGCAATGCGCCCGTGTCGACCTCGGTCGTCAAGCGGACCTCAGAACAGCGCGTAGATGAACGGGGCGACCGCGGAACCCTCGGTGAGCACGATCAACACCGAGAGCAGGAGCATCGTGACCACGATCGGTCCGAGCCACCACTTCTTGCGGACCTTCATGAAGGACCACAGCTCCCCGAAGATCGCCATGCGGCCGCCTTTTGCCTGTGCCATTCCTTCCGTCTCCTGATTCTCGACGGCCCCAACCGATCGGCCGCGGTATCCGGGTCAATCGAGCGCGTACAGCTCGCGCCAATCGACGTCCTCGTGGAACTCGGGCTGATCCTGCTTGCGCAGGATCTGATTGCCGAGCACGAGCACGTCCATGTTGGTGCGCATGAAGCAGAGATAAGCGTCGTGCGGCGTGCAGACGATCGGCTCGCCGCGCACGTTGAAGGAGGTGTTGATCATCACGGGGCACCCGGTCTGGCGATCGAACTCGGCCAGCAGGTCGTAGAAATCGGCGTGCTGCGCGCGCGTGACCGTCTGGAGGCGCGCCGAGTTGTCGACGTGGGTCACCGCGGGAATCGTCGCGCCCCTCCTTCACCGGGCAGACCAGCAGCATATACGGACTCTCTCGGTCGATCTCGAACCATTCCTGTGCCTTCTCGGCCAGGCAGGCGGGTGCGAACGGCCGGAAGCTCTCGCGGAACTTGATCTTGAGGTTGACGCGCTGCCAGTTCTCCCGGTTGCGCGCGTCCGCGAGGATGCTGCGGCTCCCGAGCGAGCGCGGGCCCCACTCCATGCGCCCCTGGAACCAGCCCACCACGGCCTGCTCTGCGGCGAGCTGGCGGGCCGTCTCGCGGATCATCTCCTCGCGAGACAGGGTCTGGTAGGGCGCCCCACGCTTGTCGAGGTACTTCCGGATCGCGGCGTCGGAATACTGCGGGCCCCAGTAGCAGTGATCCATCTGGAAGGCGCGCGGCTTGCCGAGCACGGCGTTGTACGCGAACAGCGCGGCGCCGAGCGCTCCGCCGGCGTCGCCGGCTGCCGGCTGCACCCACAGATTCTCGAACGGCCCTTCGCGGATGATCCGGCCGTTCGCGACGCAGTTGAGCGCCACGCCGCCCGCCATGCACAGGTTCCGCAGGCCGGTGCGCTTGTGCAGATCGCGCACGATCGCGAGCACGATCTCCTCGGTCACCTTCTGGATGCTCGCGGCCATGTCCCAGTGGAACTGCTCCATCGGGCCTTCCATGTCGCGCACGGGGTGGCCGAACAGCTTCGCGAAGCGGTCGTTGGTCATCGTGAGGCCGTAGTCGTACGCGAAGTACTTCATGTTCAGCTTGAACGACCCGTCGTCGCGCAGATCGACGAGCTCCTCGAGGATCTTCGCCGCGTATTTCGGCTCGCCATACGGCGCCGCGCCCATCACCTTGTACTCGGCGCTGTTCACCTTGAAGCCCAGGTAGTAGGTGAACGCGCTGTAGAGCAGGCCGAGCGAATGGGGGAAACGGATCTCCTTGGTGAGCTCGAACGTGTTTCCGCGCCCGACGCCCTGGGTGGTGGTCGCCCATTCTCCGACGCCGTCACAGGTGAGGATCGCGGCCTCTTCGAACGGGGACGCGAGAAAGGCCGACGCCGCGTGCGACTGGTGGTGCTCGGCGAACAGCACTTCGCCCTGGTAACCGAGGTGTTGGCCGATCAGCCGCGGGATCCAGAGCTTTTCCTTCATCCAGACCGGCATCGACTTCGCGAACGAGGGCAGCGAGCGCGGGAACGTCGCGATGTAGGTCATGAGGATCCGCTCGAACTTGACGAACGGCTTGTCGTAGAACACGGCGTAGTCGACGTCGTCGATCGAGATACCGGCGGCCTCGAGGCAGTACCTCACTGCCTGTTCGGGCAGCGCGGGGTCGTGGCGCTTGCGCGTGAAGCGCTCTTCGTGAGCTGCGGCGACGAGCTTGCCCTCGCACAGCAGCGCGGCCGCCGAGTCGTGGTAGAACGCGGAGATTCCGAGGATGTTCAAGGGCGTTCTCCAGTGGGAGCCGCTGCGCGGCTCCACTCGCCGTCAGCTCAAGAGCTTGGCACGCTCGAGATCGGTTCCGCCGCTCTCGCTCTCCCGCCAGGCACTCTCCTTGTGCCAGAGCGCGCGCTTGTCGAGTTGATCGCGTCGCCCGAGCGCCTGGACGATCGAGACCGGGCCGATCAGGACCAGATAGAACAGCACGAGCAGCAGCAGGGTCTGCACCCCTCCGAAGCGCCCGGCGATCGCCATCCATCCATTGAGGAGCCGCCGCCAGAGCGGGGTCTGCTCGCTGCTCACCTCGGCCTCCGATCCTGCCCTGTGCATCGGTGGCTCTCCCATGAAGGGGGGGCGAGGGGAGGCCGGAGTATTACCCGGGGGTCCATAAATGGAAACAGATAGGAATCGCTAGTCCCTCGAACGAACATTTCTTCCCATCGAGTAAAAGATCTTCCCAGGCGTGGAAAAATATTACACACTCCCGGCCTCGAGGTGCCGGGGTCGGCTGTTCCGGATCCGGCGCACCATTCGCTCATCCCACCTCGGACCGGAGCACACGCCCTCATGTCTCAACGCGCAATCCAATCACCCACGGACGCCACCGAGCCGTTCCGCGTTCTCGTGATCGATGACGATCCGGGAGTCCGCGACTACATGGAGGCGCTCGTCTCGCGCCAGGGCTTCCGCGTCTTCCTGGCCGCCGACGCCGAGCAGGCCCTCTCGGGTCTCGACGTCTCCCGGCCCGACATCGTCACGCTCGACGTCGTGTTGCCGGGGATGGACGGCCTCGAGACGCTGCGGCGCCTCAAGCAGCGCGCGCCCGACGTTCCGGTCGTGATGCTCTCGGGGCACGGTCAGGCGCGCAACATCGTCGAGGCGATGCGGCTCGGTGCCTCCGACTTCCTGCGCAAGCCCTTCGAAGTGGAGGAGCTCGAGCTCGCGTTCCAGAAGGCCCTCGAGAAGCGCGCGCTCAAGCAGGAGGTCGAGCGGCTGCGCGGCCGCGCGCGCTCGGAGACCGAGCTGCTGCTCCTGTGCGGCGACAACCAGAAGATGCGCGACGTGCGCGAGATCATCGAGCAGGTCGCCGACACCGACATCACCGTGCTGGTGCGCGGCGAGAGCGGCACCGGCAAGGAGCTGGTCGCGCGCACGATCTTCCAGCTGTCCGGCCGGCGCGATCAACCCTTCGTGAAGGTGAACTGCGCCGCGCTGCCCTCGGAGCTGCTCGAGAGCGAGCTGTTCGGCTTCGAGAAGGGTGCGTTCACGGGGGCCCAGAAGCGCAAGCTCGGCAAGTTCGAGTACGCGAATCGCGGCGCGATCTTTCTCGACGAGATCAGCGAGATGCATCCGGCACTGCAGGCCAAGCTCCTCCAGGTGCTCCAGGATGGCGAGTTCTCGCGTCTGGGCGGCGAGAGCGACGTGCACGTCGACACGCGCGTGATCGCCGCGACCAACCGCAATCTCGAAGAGGCGGTCGGGGACGGGAGCTTCCGCGAGGACCTCTACTACCGGCTCAACGTCGTGACCGTGCACCTGCCTCCGCTGCGCGAGCGCGTGGACGGGATCCCGCTGCTCGTCGACTACTTCCTGCGCAAGAACAACGAGCAGTATCGCAAGGACGTGAAGGCGCTCTCCGCGAGCACGATGGACATCTTCATGAAGTACCACTGGCCCGGGAACGTGCGCGAGCTCGAGAACATGGTGCGGCGCATGGTGGTCCTCGGAAGCGAGTCCACAGTGCTCGAGGAGATCTCGTTGCGGGGAAGCGCCCCCACTTCGCGCGCGGCTGCGGCCGACGCCGCCATGGACCTCGGCGCATTCGCCGTCGATTTCAGCAAGGGGGAAGCGATAGATCTCAAGGCGATCTCGCGGCGTGCCGCACAAGTTGCGGAGAAACGTGTGATCGAGCGTGTGCTCCAGCAGACCCGTTGGAATCGCAAAGAAGCTGCCGAGAAGTTGCAGATCAGCTACAAGGCGTTGCTCTACAAGATGAAGGAAAACGGACTCAGCGAAGGTCGTTAGGCGCTTCGCGTTTCTGGGGGTCGGTCGGGACATGCGTGTTCGGGAGAGTCGGGCGAGGGTCGCGCGAGTGTCGAGTATCGTCCGTTTGAGTGCGATCGCGGGCTTGTTCGCGATCGGCTGCTTCGGCCGGGCGCTCAGCACTCCGCCTCCGGATCCGACTCCCATGGACCGCGCTCCGTACACCATCGGGGTTACGGACGTGCTCATGATCAACGTGTGGAAGAACCCGGAGTTGACGGTCGAAGCTGTTCCGGTTCGTGCGGATGGAATGATCTCGGTTCCTCTGATCAACGACGTTCAGGCCGAGGGTATGACCCCCGAGGAGCTCAAGGACGTGATTTCTCGCGAGCTCACGGAATACATCGGGGAGCCCAACGTCACGGTCGTCGTGGTCCAGATGAACAGCCGCTTCGTCTCGGTGATCGGTGAAGTCGGGCAGGACACGCGTGTTCCACTCACGCGCGACCTGCGCGTACTCGAAGCGATCGCGAGCGCGGGCGGCTTCGGTCCATTCGCGAACAAATCGGACGTGCGAATCGTTCGCCGCAATGCGGACGGTAGCGAGTTGGAGTTCCAATTCGACTACGGCGACTACATCCGGGGTCGAGCACCGGGAAGCAACATCGTGCTCCAGCACGGAGACACGATCGTCGTACCCGACTGAGGCCAGGATGATGAAACGCGCGATCTTCACCGCCTTGTTCGTGATCTGTGCCGGCCTGCCGGCCTTCTCCGCAGAACTCGAGTTCTCGGCGAACGGCGAGGTCGAATACGACGACAACGTGTTCCGGCGGGAGGAGAACAAGGAGGACGACCTCCTGTTCCGGCTGCGCCCCGGAGTGCGCGTCCGCGAGGAACGCGGCGACGACCTCAACTTCTCCGTCGGCTACGAGGCTCCGATCGAGTTCTCGCTCGAGAACAGCAAGGAGCTCAACGAGGTCGATCACCTCGGTGACGGCAAGTTCAACTACCACGTGAACGATCGCGTGGAGCTCTTCGGCAGCGACCGCTACGGCTACATCCGCAGCACGCTGCGCGCGGAAGGCGTGGACACGGATGCGCTCTCCGAGCAGGGCTTCCCGCAGTTCACCGACGAGCGGGACCGGATCAAGATCAACGACGCCACGCTCGGCGGGATCTATCGCTTCTCACCGCGCACGCTCGCGCGCATGCAGGTGATCTCGACCTTCTTCGACAGCTCGCGCGACGATCGCGCTCGTGTGTACTCGGTGGGCGCGATGGCGGATACGCAGTACCGGCTCACGCAGCAGCATCAGATCGGCGGCGGAGCCGGCTACATCTACCAGGACTTCGATGATCGCACGGACATCCCGGGCAGCCAGACCAACATCTACCGCGTATTCGGCACGTGGCGCTGGGTGATCAGCGAGACGCTCCAGCTCGACTTGAACGCGGGCCCGGCCTACCTCGAGACGCAGCAGGACGATGCGGCGCGCGGGCGCGTCGAGTCGTCGATCCCGTTCACGCTGCTCAAGGACGCGGCGGTCGTCACGGGCTTCTTCGACGAGAACGGCAATCCGCTTCCGGCCGGCACCGCGCTGGCCCCGGGAAGTGTCCTGGTGCCGAGCTTCAATACGGTGGGGGGCGGACTGAACTGCGGCGTGGTCAACGGCATCGTGGTGTCGAGCTGCAATCCCAACATTGCGCTCGACGCGGTCTCGGACGCCGCGCTCGTGAGCAACGTCGTGAACAACAACGTCGGGGTGACCAACATCAACCCGAACGGCGAGCGAGACGACGAGGTGACCGGATTCGTCGAAATGAACCTGGGCAAGCGGTGGACGCCCACGCTGGCCACCGGCCTGCGCTATGCGCGCGAGCAGGGCGACGCGTCGGGCCTCGGCGGCACCGTGATCCAGGACGCGTTCTCGATCTCGAACACCTGGGACTTCTTCGAGCGCTGGCAGCTCGCGGTTCGCGGCGACTACGTGATTCGCGAGTCGGCCTTCGACATCGCCCAGACCTACGACGTCGTCACGGGCTCTCCGATCCCCGGGGGGAATCCGGCCGTGCCCGTAGCCACCCGGACCGGCACGTCGTTCAACTCCTCCCGGAACGTGGAAGTCGACTCGGATCGCTGGGGAGTGGCCGGCCGCATCACCCACGCCCTGTTCAAGTCCACTTCCATCTTTGTACAGGTTCGATACGACGAGCAGACGTCCAAGGACGACAGCCTGGGTGAAACCTCCGACTTCGAGAACTTCCTCGCTACGTTCGGCGTCCGACACGTCTTCGAACCCATCCCGTTGTGGTGAACTGCCCCCCCTGAGCCCGGATCTTCCATGAACATCGACGGCGGCCTCCAGATCAGCGACCTCGGCGGGATCCTGCGCCGGCGCGCGAAGGTGGTGGCGGCGACCGCGCTCGGCGTGATGCTCGTGGTCTATTGGATCGCGATGGCGCTGCCCAACGTCTACACGAGCTACGCGACCGTGCTCGTGGAGCCGCAGGCCGTCGCGGAGGAGCTGGTCAAGGCGGGAGTGCAGCAGAGCGACATCAACCAGCGCCTGCACCTGATGACCGCGCAGATTCTCGCGCGTCCTCGTCTGTCGCGGATCATCGACGAGTTCGGCCTGTACAAAGAGGAGTCGGAGTACAAGCTGCGCGAGGAGATCATCGACCTGATGCGCGACGACGTGCGCGTCCAGCCGGTGGTCCCGGAGCTCGAGCAGCGCGCTGCGCGCTCGCGCGAGTTCGAGATCAACGAGTTCAAGATCCTCTACGACAACTACAACGCGATCGTCGCGCGCGACGTCGCGCAGCGCCTCGCCAACGACTTCATCGAGACCCACATCAACGCGCGCGTCCAGACCTCGCAGAAGAGCCTCGAGTTCATGGAAGGCGAGCTCGACCGCCTCTCGAAGCGCGTCCGCGATGTGGAGTCCCAGATTGCCGAGGTGAAGGCCGAGAACGCCGGGACGCTTCCCGAGGAGCTCGAGGCGAACCAGCGGCGGCTCGATCGCGTGCTCAGCGATCTCGCTCTGGCACAGCGCGCGTTCGACGAATCGTCGAGCGACGAGCAGTTCTACGGCGGCCAGCTCGCATCGGCCAAGATGTATGGCGGCTCGAAAGACGACATCTCTCCCGCGCGCAAGCTCGAGCTGCTCAAGCTCAATCTCTCCGAGTACCTATCGCGCGGCTTCACCGAGAAGCACCCTGACGTGATCCGGACGCGCGGTGAGATCGTGCTGCTCGAGAAGTCCGTCAAAGATGACAAGAACAATGTGGAGCTGCTCAACCCGATGGCGCAGCAGACGGAAGCGCAGGCGCGCCGGTCGGCGCTGCGCCGCGCCGCCGCGCAGACCGAGATCGAGCGGCTGTCGCAGATCGGCGAAGAGCTGACGGCCCAGGTCAACGCAACGCCCTCGGTGGCCAAGCAGCTCGACGGGCTCAAGGTCGAGTACGAGCACCTGTTCAACACCTTCCAGGATTTCGCGAAGCGCCACAACGAGGCGATCGTGCAGGCGCAGCTCGAGCGCCGGCAGCTCGGCGAACAGTTCCGCGTGCTCGAATCCGCGTTCAAGGCCCCGGAGCCGAGCGCGCCGAATCGCTGGCTGATCCTGATCCTCGGCCTGGTGTTCTCGCTGATGGTGGGGGCGGGCGTCGGCGTGCTGCGCGAAGCGCTCGATACCTCGCCGCACGATGCGCGACAGCTCCAGACCCGGATTGCGCTGCCCGTGCTCGCGTCGATTCCCGCGATCTGGCTCGAGTCGGACCGCCTGCGCCAGCGCCGCGAGCGCACGCGCACCGCGCTCGCGACGGCCGCCGTGGTCTCGTTTGCGCTGGTCGGCGGCGCGGCGAACTACTTGTGGGTGAACGGAGCGCCGCGCTTCCTGAGCTCCGAGATCGAAGACCGGCCCGCGGCGGAGCAGCCCACGTCGAAGCCGACCGAACCGCAGCCCAAGCCGGCCGCCGCGCCGCCTCCGGCCGCGGTGAAGTGAAGGGCTAGTCGATGTACCTCGACTTCTACGGCCTCGTGCGGGCGCCCTTCGAGATGACACCGGATCCATCGTTCCTGGTGCTGGGCCCAGCCCATCGCGAGGGGCTCGCGATGCTCCACTACGCGCTCGAGGCCCGCAAAGGCTTCGTGGCGCTCACGGGCGAGGTCGGAACGGGCAAGACCACGCTCGTCCACGCGCTGCTCTCGCAGCTCAAGTCGAACATGCCCTCGGCGTTCATCTTCAATCCGCGCCTCGAGCCGCTCGACTTCCTGCGCATGCTGTTCGACGAGTTCCACATCGAGCACGAGTGTCGCACGAAGGCCGAGTACCTGATGGCGCTCAATCACTTCCTGATCGACCGCCTGCGGCGCGATCAGATCGCGCTGCTGATCATCGACGAGGCGCAGAACCTGTCCCCGGAGATGCTCGAGGAGGTGCGGCTCCTGTCGAACCTCGAGACGCCCACCTCGAAGCTGTTGCAGATCCTGCTCGTGGGTCAGCCCGAGCTCAACGAGATGCTCGACCGCCCCGACCTGCGCCAGCTTCGCCAGCGGATCGTCCTGCGCCACCACCTCGTGCCGTTCGACGCCGAACAGACCGAGCGGTATGTGAACGAGCGGCTGCGGCTTGCGGGCTACACCGGAAAGGGCATCTTCAAACGCGGAGCTCGCAAGGAGCTGTTTGCGGTCACGGGTGGCGTCCCGCGGCTGATCAACGTGGTCTGTGATTCGGCACTGTTGCTGGGCTACTCGCGGCAGCAACAGGTGATCGGCGAGGACATCATCCGCGAGTCGGCAGTCGAGCTGCGGCTTGCGGCGCCCCCTGAGCCCGCACGCGCCGCGACACGACGCGCGCCGCCCCCGGCGAGCAATCCCAAGGCGGGTCGCGCGCGGCGCCTATTCCGGTTCTTCTCCACTTAAGGTCGAGGAACGATTCCATGGCGAAGGTCTACGATGCGCTCCGACGCGCGGAGGAGGAGCGGCGCAAGCACTCCGACTCCGGCACGGGGGCCATCGCGCGCCTCGAGTGGGAGCCCGAGGTCGCGACCGAGTCCACGCCCGCGCCGAAGCCCGCGCGCGAGTCGCTGCTGCGGCGTCTGTGGCCGAAGCGCGGTGTCGTGGAAGACGCCTCCGACTTCAACAAGCGCCGCATCTCGCTGCTCCAGCCCGAGTCCTATGTCGCGGATCAGTTCCGCGCGCTGCGCGGGCGCATCGATGCGATGGAGACGCCCGAGCGACGGATTCGCACGATCGCGGTCACGAGCGCGATGCCCGGCGAGGGCAAGACCACCGCGGCGATCAATCTCGCGCTGGTCACCGCGCTCTCGGTCGGCCGCAAGGTCCTTCTGGTCGACTGCGATCTGCGCCGCCCGCGCGTGCACACCGCGCTGGGTGTGCGGCCGAAGGCGGGCCTCGCGGAAGTGCTCAGCGGCGAGGTGACCTTCGAAGAGGCGGTCATGCGCGCGGAGGGCGCCGAGCTCGACGTGCTCGCCGTGCGCGATCGGCCCGTGAATCCCTCGGAGCTGCTCGGCTCTCCGAGCATGCGCGACCTGATCGCGGCGGTGGCCAAGCGCTACGACCGTGTGATTCTCGATACCCCGGCCGCGCTCGGTCTGCCCGACGCGAAGGCGGTCGGCGATCAGTGTGACGGCCTGATCATGGTGGTGCGCGCCGACAAGACCCAGCAGGAGGACGTGCAGAGCGTCCTCGAGATCCTCGGCCGCAGTCGCATGCTCGGCCTGGTCCTGAACGGGGCCACGGCCGATCAGACCCGCTACGGCTACCAGAGCTGAAGCCCGGAAATCTGCGCTCGGACCAGCCGCGCTAGCGTAGGTTGCTGCGTTCCCAGGAAGCCGGTTCGAATGGACGACATCCAAGGCCTCGCGCTCGCGCTACCGCTCGCCGTCGCCTTCTTCGCGGCGCTCGCGGCGACACCCTTCGCGGGTAGCCTCGCGGCCCGGATCGGCGCGATCGACCGGCCGAGTCCGCGCGGCGTCAATCAGCGACCCGGGATGCCGCTGCTCGGCGGGCTCGCCGTGGCTCTCGCGTTCTTCGCGGGGATGGCCGCGGTCGGTCAGGTGCCGCGGTCCGCTGTGGACATGAGCCGCTGGTGGGGCCTGCTCCTGGGCGGGCTCGTGCTCGTGGGGACGGGAATCTGGGACGACCGCTACGGGATGACCGCGCTCCCGAAGCTGACACTGCAGCTGATCGCCGCGTCGATCGCGATCGCGTCCGGGTTCGAGATCTCGCGGCTCACGAATCCGCAGACCTTCGAGGTCGTGGTGTTCCCGCGCTGGCTCGTGTGGCCCGCGTCGCTGCTCTGGATCGTCGGCGTCACGAACGCGCTCAACCTGCTCGACGGCCTCGACGGCCTCGCGGCGGGCGTCGGCGCGATCATCGGCGCGACGCTCACGGTGATCGCGTGGCAGGCGGGCCAGCCGTTCGGCGTCCTGCTCGGGCTTGCGCTGGTCGGCGCGCTGCTCGGCTTCCTGCCCCACAACTTCGCGCCCGCGCGGATCTTCCTCGGAGACACGGGCTCGCTGTTCATCGGCTACACGCTCGCGTTGCTCGCGCTCGAGGGCTACCGGCGCGTCTCGCTGATCACGTTCCTCGTGCCGCTCCTGGCGCTCGCGGTGCCGATCCTCGACACCGCGCTCTCGATCGTGCGCCGCGTGCGGTCTCGGGCTCCGATCTTCTCGGCCGATCGCCTGCACATGCACCACCGCCTGCTCGATGCCGAGGGATCCGCGCGCGCTGCGGTGTTGCAGTTCTACTTCGTGACGGGTGCGTTCTGTCTGATCGCGCTCTCGTTCACGAAGCTGCACGGATGGACGGCGGTGATCTTCCTGGCGGCGGTCGTGGTGCTGACGCTGCGCCTGCTTCGCAATCTCGGCGCGCTCGACCTGGGCGCACAGCAGCGGAGGACCGACGCGTGAGCAAGGTGCTGATCACGGGCATCACCGGTCAGGACGGCTCGTACCTCGCCGAGCTCCTGCTCGGGAAGGGCTACGAGGTGCACGGCGTGGTGCGACGCTCGAGCACCGAATCGTTCGAGCGGATCGCGCACCTGACCGATCGCCTGCAGCTCCACCAGGCCGATCTGCTCGACCAGAGCTCGCTGGTCGAGGTGCTGCGCACGGTGCGACCCGCCGAGCTCTACAACCTCGCCGCGCAATCGTTCGTGCCGACGAGCTGGCTGCAGCCGACCCTGACCGGCGAGTTCACCGCGCTCGGCGTAACACGCCTGCTCGACGCGGTGCGCATGGTCGACCCCGAGATCCGCTTCTACCAGGCGTCGAGCTCCGAGATGTTCGGGATGGTGCGCGAGACGCCGCAGAACGAGGCGACGCCGTTCTATCCGCGCAGCCCGTACGCCGTCGCGAAAGTGTATGGCCACTGGATCACCGTGAACTATCGCGAGAGCTACGGCCTGTTCGCGGTATCCGGGATCCTCTTCAACCACGAATCGCCGCGCCGCGGGCGCGAGTTCGTCACGCGCAAGATCACGGAGGCGGTCGCCCGCATCAAGCTGGGTCTCCAGGACGAGCTGCGGATGGGCAACCTCAGCGCGAAGCGCGATTGGGGCTATGCGGTCGAGTACGTCGAGGCGATGTGGAGGATGCTGCAGGCGCCCAAAGCGGTCGATTACGTGATCGGCACGGGCGTCGCGCACGCGGTGCGCGACTGCATCGACTACGCGTTCGCGCACGTCGATCTCGACCCCGACGACTTCGTGCGGGTCGATCCCGCGCTGATCCGGCCCGCGGAGGTCGACACGCTGCTCGCGGATCCGCGCAAGGCGAAGGCCGAGCTCGGCTGGACCGCGCGCACCTCGTTCCGCGAGCTGATCGAGCTCATGGTGGAGGCCGACCTCGAGCAGCAGGAGCGCATCTCGGGCGCTCGGCGCGATCGCGGGAGGTCGCGTTGAGCCTTCCCGAACGCGTGCTCGTCACCGGCGCGGCGGGCTTCATCGGATCGAGTCTGTGCGATCGGCTGCTGGCCGAGGGCCGCAGCGTGGTCGGGCTCGACAACTTCGACCCGTTCTATCCCGAGTCGCTCAAGCAGGACAATATCGCCGCGGCACTGCGCTCGGACCGCTTCGCGCTCGTGCGCGCCGACCTGCGCGATCCAGCCGCGATGCGCGGGATCTTCGAGCAGCGCATCGATGCGGTCGTGCACCTCGCCGCGCTCGCCGGGGTGCGCCCGAGTCTGGAGCGCCCGGCCGAGTACGCGGACGTGAACGTGCGCGGCACGAGCGTGTTACTCGAGGCCGCCGTGCGAGCGGGCGCACCTCGTGTGGTGTTCGCGTCGTCGTCGTCGGTCTATGGCGAGCGCGCGGACGGCCCGTTTCGCGAAACCGACCCCGTCGAACGGCCCGTCTCGCCCTACGCCGCGACGAAGCGCGCGGGCGAGCTGCTCGCCCACCCGTTCCACCACGCCTACGGCCTGTCCGTGACGTGCGTGCGGATCTTCACCGCCTACGGTCCGCGCCAGCGGCCCGATCTCGCGGTCCGGAAGTTCGCCGAGCGCATGCTCGCCGGGGAGTCGGTGCCGGTGTTCGGCGACGGCTCGTCGCAGCGCGACTTCACCTACATCGACGACCTCGTCGATGGATTGGTGCGCGCGATCGACCACGACCTCGGCTTCGCGCTGCTCAACTTCGCGGGCGGCCGGACCGTGACGGTGCTCGAGCTCGTTTCAGCCCTCGAGCGGGAGCTGGGGCTGACCGCAAAGATCGAATGGCACCCCGCACAGACCGGCGACGTCCGCCGAACGTGGGGTGACATCTCGGCGGCGCGTCTCGCGCTCGGCTATGAGCCAAAGATCGGCTTCGATGATGGGCTGCGCCGCACTGCGGCGTGGCTGCGGGAGAGGAAATCATGAGCGAGGGGCGGCGCGCGCTCGTCACGGGCGGCGCGGGGTTCATCGGCGGTCACCTCTGTGAGCGCCTGATCGCGCTCGGCTGGCGCGTCCGCGTGCTCGACGATTTCTCTTCGGGCCGCGACGAGAACCTGCGCGCGATCGCCGATCGCGTCGAGGTGATCCACGGCGACCTGCGCGACGCCGAGGCCGTGGCGAAGGCGGTCGAGGGAGTCGAGGTGGTGTTCCACCAGGGCGCGGTCCCGTCGGTGCCTCGCAGCGTCGCCGAGCCCGTGCGCACCAACAGCGTGAACGTGGATGGCACGTTGCTCGTGCTCGACGCGGCGCGGGGCGCGGGCGTGCGACGCGTGGTGTATGCGGCGTCGTCGTCGGCGTACGGCGACACGCCTACGCTGCCGAAGGTGGAGACGATGCCGCCTCGGCCGCGTTCACCCTACGCACTCCAGAAGTACGCGGGCGAGGTGTACTGCCAGCTGTTCAGCGAGCTGTACGGGCTCGAAACCGTGGCGCTGCGTTATTTCAACGTCTACGGGCCGCGCCAGGATCCGAAGAGCGAGTACGCGGCGGTGATTCCGCGCTTCGTCACCGCGTGCCTGTCCGGCGTGGCGCCGCGCGTCTACGGCGACGGCGAGCAGACCCGCGACTTCACGAGCGTCGTCGATGCCGTGCGAGCGAACCTGCTCGCGGCCGACGCGCCGCGAGCGGTGGGCAGCGTGTGCAACGTGGCCGCGGGCGAGCGCACGAGCCTGAACCAGCTGCTCGACGAGATCCGCCGGCAGACCGGCGCGAGTGTCGAGACGATCTACGAGCCAGCTCGCGAGGGAGACGTCCGCGACAGCCTCGCCTCGCTCGATCGGTCGCGCGAGCTCCTGGGATACGAGCCCACCGTCGGACTCGCGGAAGGCCTGCGGACGACGATCGCGCACTTCGAGAAGGCGAAGGGGTAGGAAGTCATGAACATCGGAGTCATCGGCACGGGTTACGTCGGGCTGGTCACGGGCGCCTGCTTCGCCGAGTTCGGCGTGCAGGTGGTGTGTGCCGACATCGATGCGGAGAAGATCGCCCAGCTCGAGCGCGGCGAGGTCCCGATCTACGAGCCCGGACTCGAGGAGCTGGTCCAGCGCAACGTGCAGCAGGGGCGGCTCTCGTTCACGACCAGGACCAGCGAAGCGGTCGAGAGCTCACTCGTGCTGATCATCGCGGTGGCGACGCCGTCGCTGCCCGACGGCAGCACCGATCTGCGAGCGGTGGAATCGGTGGCGCGCGAGATCGGCCGCACGATGGACGAGTACAAGGTGATCGTGAACAAGAGCACGGTGCCCGTGGGCACGGCGGTGCGCGTCCGCGGCTGGATCGCGGAGGAGCTGCACCGGGCGGGGCGCTCGGTCGAGTTCAGCGTGGCGTCGAATCCCGAGTTCCTGCGCGAGGGTGCGGCGATCGGCGACTTCATGCGACCCGACCGGGTCGTGATCGGCACCGACGACAGTCAGGCGACGGCGATCCTCAAGAGCCTGTATCGCCCGCTCTACCTGATCGAGGCGCCCGTGCTGATCACGAACGTCGTGACCGCGGAGCTGACCAAGTACGCGGCGAACGCGTTCCTGGCTACGAAGATCTCGTTCATCAACGAGTTCGCGAACTTGTGCGAGTCGATCGGCGCCGACGTCCACGACATCGCGCGCGGAATCGGCCTGGACCGCCGGATCGGCCCGAAGTTCCTGCATGCGGGGCCGGGATTCGGCGGCTCGTGCTTTCCCAAGGACACGCGCTCGATCGCGCTGTTCGCGCGCGAGCGGGGCAACCCGCTCGCGATCGTCGACGCCGTGGTCGACGTGAACGATCGTCAGCAGCAGCGCATGGTGGAGAAGATCTGCGCCGTTCTCGACGGAGACGTGCGCGGCAAGCAGATCGGCGTGCTCGGACTCTCGTTCAAGCCCGAGACCGACGACACGCGCGACTCGCCCGCGATCGCGATCGTGCGCGCCCTGCAGGCGCGCGGCGCGCGCGTTCAGGCCTACGATCCGCAGGCGATGGACGCCGTGCGCAAGGAGCTGCCCGAGCTCACGCTGTGCAGCGACGCCTACGAGGCGTGCCGCGGTGCAGAAGCGCTCGTGATCGTGACGGAGTGGAACCAGTTCCGGATGCTCGACCTCGAGCGGATCAAGGGACTGCTCGCTCGGCCGGTGGTCGTCGACCTGCGCAACATCTACGACCCGGCGCCGATGCGCGCAGCGGGCTTCGAGTACGTATGCGTCGGGCGCGCTTGACGTGCCGACTCCCCGCATCCATGCGGTGATCCTCGCGGGCGGTGCGGGCGAGCGCTTCTGGCCCGCCTCGCGCGCCGCGCTGCCGAAGCCGTTCCTGCGCGTGCTCGGCAAGCACACGCTGCTCGACGCGACCGCGGCGCGCGCGCGGCGCATCGCCACGCACGAGCGCGTCTGGGTGGTGTGCGGAGACGAGCACGAGCGGCCGATCCGCGCGGCGACGCACCTGCCGCGCCAGCGCGTGCTCGTGGAGCCACAGCGCCGCAATACCGCGGCCGCGATCGCGTTCGCTGCCCACCGCATCGCGGCCGAAGACCCCGATGCAGTGATGCTGGTGCTGCCCGCGGACCACCACATTCCCGACCTGCGCGCGTTTGCGGCCTCCGTGCGCAGCGCTGCGCACGCGGCGCATACCGCGCGCGTGCTCGTGACGCTGGGCATTGCGCCGACGCGACCCGAGACCGGGTACGGCTACATCCAGCGCGGCGCGGCGGTCGGATCCGAGCATCCGGGGCTCTACCGCGTGCGGCGCTTCGTCGAGAAGCCCGACTCAGCGCGCGCGCGGCGCTATGTGCGTCGCGGCGGGTACTACTGGAACGCGGGGATCTTCGTGTGGTCCGCGCGCGAGATCCTCGCCGACATCGCGCGCTACATGCCCGAGCTCGACGCCGCGTTCGAGCCGTTGCGCGCGCGCGTGCGGCCTTCGCGCGCGGCGGTACTGCGCGCCTATCGCAGCGCGCCCTCGGCGCCGATCGACACCGGCGTGATGGAGCGCAGCCGCCGCGTCTGGACGCTTCCGGTCTCGTGGCACTGGAGCGACGTCGGAACCTGGGAATCGCTCGCGCAGGAGCTCGGCGTGGCGCCGGGCCGGTCGCGGCGCGTGGCGGGCGAGCTGGCATTCGACGATCGAGGAGGCAATCTGGTGTGGGGCCAGGCAGGTCGTCCGATCGCCCTGCTCGGGATCGAAGGTGTGGCGGTCGTCGATACTGGCGACGCGCTATTGGTGGCCCGATTGGATCGCAGCAACGATGTCCGCGGAGTCGTGAAGGCGCTAAAGGCCCATCGCCGGTCGGACGTGACGTAGGGATATCACCATGGCGCGTCATACCAAGGAAGCGCTCGAGTCGCTCCAGGCGATTCCGCTCTTTTCGGGCGTCAAGGGCGAGGACCTCGAGCGCATCGCCGATCTGCTGATCGAGCGGCGCTTTCCCAAGCACAAGACGATCGTCGAGGAGGGACTCCCCGGCGACTACATGTACGTGATCTGCGAGGGTCGCGTGCAGGTCTCGAAGCTCTCGGACGACGGGCGCGAGAAGATCCTCGAGTTCTTCGAGAAGGGCGCGTTCTTCGGCGAGATGTCGCTGCTCGACGATTCGCCGCGCTCGGCCTCCGTGCGCGCGCTCACCGACACGCGGATCCTCGCGTTGTCGCGCAGCGACTTCCTCGCGGTGATGCGGCGATCGCCCGACGTGGCGATGGCGGTAGTCCAGGAGCTGGCTCGCCGGCTGCGCTCGACCGACCAGCACGCGAGCTCGCTCTCGTTCCAGCGCGTGAAGGAGCGCACGCAGGGGCTGCTCCAGCGCCTCGCCAAGGACGAGTCCGGGCGCGACGGGCACCGGATCACCCCGGTGGTCACGCACCAGCAGATCGCCGACATGGTCGGCACCTCGCGCGAGACGGTCACCCGGGCGCTCAAGGGCCTCAAGCAAGAGGGCTGGCTCACCCAGGAGGGCAAGCGGTACGTCGTTCCGGTGTAGGGCTCGCAGCGCGCCCCGACCGCCCCGGCGATCCGTCCCCCGCTCCAGCCGTGTCCGCCTGCGCACCGATCAGCCTCGCATGGGCGAGGCGGAAACGGAGTTCGCGGCGCAGGTCTGGGAGCACTCGAACTCGGGTGTGTGCGCCGTCGACGCGGCCGGATCGCTCGTGATGATCAATGGTGCGGCGCGGCGGATCCTCGGCGGTCTGAGCGCGCACGCCCGCGCCGGGATGCCGTGCGAGGAGGCACTCGCCGACTACCCGGTGCTCTGGCGTCTCTTGCGCGAGGCGCTCGCGGGGCGCCCCGCGCTCTCGCGCGCGGAGCTGGCCGCCGAGCGCACCGACGGCGAGCGCCGCGTGCTCGGCTTCTCGCTGACCGCGTTGCCCGACGGCACGGGCGCGATCCGCGGAGCGGCCCTGGTGTTTCGCGACCTCGCGCCGATCGAGCGCAGCGGCGAGCGCGAGCGGCTGCAGCAGCGCCTGGCCGCGCTCGGCGAGATGGCCGCGGGGCTTGCGCACGAGCTGCGCAATCCGCTCGCGGGCATGGAGGTGCTCGCGGGGCTGCTCCAGCGCCGTCTGCACGGCGATTCGGATGCGCTCGGTCTCGTCGTCGACCTGCGCGGACAGATCCGCCAGCTCTCCGAGACCGTGACCGCGAGCCTCGATTATCTGCGCCCCGTGGCGCTGTGCCGCGAGCCGGTCGACATCGTCGAGCTCGTCGAGGAGGGGCTCGTGCTCGGCCTCGCGCGCGCGCCGCGCCCCGACCGCGTCGATCGCCGCTACGCGGCGCCGCTCGCGGTCCTCGAGGTCGACCGCCAGCTGCTCGGCGTCGCGCTCGTGAACCTGATCGTGAACGCGTGCGAGGCGATGGCGGAAGCGCGTGGCCGCGAGTGCCGCCTCGAGATCGCGATCGGCGTGGGTCCGGCACCCGAGCTCACGCGCCCGGTGCGCGTCGGCGACGAGTCGGCCCCGAGCCCGAACGCATCGCGCGAGCTGCGCATCGCGATCGGCGACACCGGCCCCGGGATCTCCGAGGAGATCCGCGACCGGATCTTCGATCCGTTCTTCACCACGCGCGAGAGCGGCACCGGAATCGGACTCGCGAACGTGCAGAAGATCGTGCACGCGCACGGCGGATCGCTCTCGCTGCAGTCGTCGGAGCTCGGCAGCGAGTTCTGTATCCATCTGCCGCTGGTTGCGGAGCTCGCGTGAGCGCCCCGCCTGCTGGTCTTCGCTCGCCGTCGGGCTCGCTGCGCGAAACTTGCGCCCGGATCCTCGTCGTCGAAGACCACAAGCCGCTGCGGCGCGGAATGGCGATGGCGCTGCGCGAGGCCTGGGGGCACGCGGACGAGGAGGAGTCGGGCGATGCCGCCGTGCGGCGGCTCTCGGATCCGGATCGCGAGCCCTACGACGTCGTCGTGACCGACCTGCGGCTGCCGGGCGCTGATGGACTCGCGGTGCTCGAGGCCGCGCGCGCGCGCGACGAGCGCACGCGCGTGCTCGTGCTGACCGCGTTCGGCACCGTCGATACCGCTGTGAACGCGATGCGCGCGGGCGCGTTCGACTTCCTCGAGAAGCCGCTCGATCTCGACCAGCTCGATCTGCGCGTCGGGCGCGCGCTCGAGCACCGGCGGCTGCTCGCCGAGGTGACCGAGCTGCGCGCGGAGCGGGCGGAGCGGCGCACCGCAGCCGCGATCGTGGCCGAGAGCCCCTCGATGCGCGCCGCGGTCGAGCTCGCGCGCCGCGTTGCTCCGAAGCGCTCGAACGTGCTCCTGACCGGAGAGACGGGCACGGGCAAGGAGCTGTTCGCGGGGCTGATCCACGAGGCGTCGCCGCGCGGAAGCGGACCGCTCGTGAAGGTGAACTGTGCGGCGCTGCCCGAGACGCTGCTCGAGTCGGAGCTGTTCGGACACGAGCGCGGCTCGTTCACGGGCGCGGACCGCCGGCGGATCGGTCGTTTCGAGGAGGCGAGCGGCGGCACGCTCTTCCTCGACGAGGTGGGCGAGATGTCGCCCGCGATCCAGGCCAAGCTGTTGCGCGTGCTGCAGGACCAGGAGTTCCAGCGCGTCGGCGGAACCCAGACGCTGCGCACCGATTCGCGCCTCGTCGCCGCGACCAACGTCGATCTCGAGAGCGAGGTGCGGCGCGGCGCCTTTCGCGAGGACCTCTACTTCCGACTCGATGTGATCCGGATCCATCTGCCGCCGCTGCGAGAGCGGCCCGAGGACGTGATCGAGCTCGCCCGGCGCTTCCAGAGCGAGTTCACGGCCGGGCCCGGCACTCCGCACGGGTTCGACTCCGATGCGTTGGAGCGACTGCGCGGCGCACCGCTGGCCCGGGAACGTGCGCGAGCTGCGCAACGCGATCGAGCGCGCGCAGCTGCTCGCTCCGGGACCGCGCATCCGCGCCCGCGACCTCGACCTCACCGAGCGCGATCTGCTCGACGACCCGGAGTCGTGGCGGCCCGAGCTGCCCCCGCCGGGGTGGAGCCTGCGCGATTGGGAGCGCGCGCTGGTCGAAGAGGCGCTCCAGCGCACGGGATTCGTGCAGAAGGATGCCTGCGAGCTGCTCGGGATCAGCCGCCGCAAGCTCAACTACATGGTCCGCTCGATGGGCATCACGCACACCCGGTGGCGAAAAAACCACCCCGATCGCATGGCTGAGGACTGCAAGGAGGGCGACTCGGAAGAGTCGCCCGAACGCGCAGCGAGCCGCGCGTGGCCTGAGGATCGCAAGGAGGCCGCCTCGGCAGAGGCGGCTGAACGCGCAGCGAGCCGAAGGCGAGCGAAGTAGGAGCCGGGACTTGATTCCGCCAGCGGTTGATTGAACCCTAGCGGCCCATTCGGTTTCCGACCTCGGCTCGGGAGACCCCTGCTTCCGGCCCCGGGGCCCTACATGGAGCGTCCAAATGCGTGTCCGCTCGTTCTGGATCGTCGCCCTGTGCGGCGTCGTCTTGCTGGCCGGCTGTCGCTCGAACGAGCAGGCCATCGCCGAGCATCTCAAGCGCGGCGAGGACTACCAGAAGGAGAAGAAGTACGCCGAGGCGGTCATCGAGTACAAGAACGTGCTCCAGATCGACCCGAACCACGCGAACGCCCACTACGAGCTGGCCAAGTCCTTCCTCCAGCTCGGCCAGGCGAAGGAGGGCTTCTGGGAGCTGCGCGAGACCGTGCGCCTCGATCCGAAGAATCACGAGGCCGCGGTGCAATTCGGGCAGATCTCGATCTACGCGGGCGAGCTCGAGGAGGCGCTCAAGCGCGCCGACGCGGTGATCGCCGACGATCCGAACAACGAGAAGGCCTGGCTCGTGAAGGGGCAGGCGCACGATGGGCTCAAGCAGCCGGCCGAGGCGCTCGCGGCGTTCCAGAAGGCGGCCGAGGTCGCGCCGACGAACGAAGCGGCGCTGCTCGTGCTCGCGAACTATCACCGGCGCATGGGCGATCGCGCGACGGCGGGCGCCCAGTTCGAGGCTGCGGCCAAGAACGTTCCGACGATGCAGACGTACCTCGCGCTCGCGTCGTTCTACTCCGAAGACCGCGACCGCGACGCCGACTCCGAGGCCGCCTATCGCAAGGCGCTCGAGCTCGCCAAGCCCGAGGAGGTCGCGCGCCCGTACGCGCTGCTCGGGAACTTCCTGGTCGCGCGCGACCGATTCGATGACGGCGTGGCGGTGCTCGAGAAGGGCATCGAGACGTCTTCGGATCCGCTCGACCTGATCTACATGCTCGCGCGCATGTACTACCAGAAGGGCGACAAGGCGAAGGCCGACGAGCTGATGGTGCGCGCGACCGAGAAGTCGCCCGACAATCCGCGCCCGTTCCTGGTGCTGTCGAGCTACAAGGGCCGCCAGGGCGACCTCGAGGGCGCGCTCGCTGCCGCCGAGAAGGCGATCGAGCTCGATCCGAAGGATCAGAACGCACAGCTGCGCAAGTCGGAGGTGCTGCTCGAGCTCGGCTACCGGGACCAGACGCCGGATCGGATCGCCGAGGGCCGCAAGCTCGTCGAAGCGGTGCTCGCGGCCGAGCCGTCGAACCCGGGCGGGCTGTTCGTGAAGGCCAAGATGGACATGGCCGACAACAAGTTCGACGACGCCATCCAGTCGCTGCGCTCCGCGATCGACGTGCGTCCCGACTGGGCCGAGGCCCACTTCCTGCTCGGCACCGCGCTGCGGCTCACGGGTCAGCGCTCGGCAGCGCGCACCGAGCTCGCACGCGCGCTCGAGATCGATTCTTCGCTGCTCGAGGCGCGCCGCGTCCTGGCCGAGGTGCACTCGGATCTCGGCGAGCACGAGTACGCCGTGGAGGAAGGGAAGCGCTATCTGCAGCACAAGCCCGATGCGCACGAAACGCGCGTGCGCGTGGCGCAGAGCCTCGTGCTGCTCGGGCGCCTCGACGAGGCGCTCGTAGAGGTGAACGCGATTCCCGAGGACGCGCGCGACGAGTCGGTCGACTTCGCGCTCGGCCGCATCTACACCGCGAAGGGCGAGAACGACAAGGCGCGCGCACTGCTGCTCAAGGCGCTCGAGAAGCGGCCCAATCACCCCGACATCCTGCGCGGTCTGCTCCAGATCGAAGAGAAGATGGGCAAGACCGAAGAGTCGCTCGCGCGGATCCAGAAGGCCGTGACCGACAAGCCCGACGACCCGAAGCTGCAGCAGCTCGCGGGCGTCGTGGCGCTGGCGCAGGGACGCGTCGAGGACGCGACGAAGGCCCTCGAGCGCGCGATCGAGATCGCTCCCGACGACATGTCGAGCTATCAGCAGCTCGCCGATCTGTACGTGCGCACGGGGCGCACCTCGCAGACGATCGAGGTCTACGAGAAGGCGCTCGAGCGCAAGCCCGAGCAGCCGCGCATCCACCACTTCCTGGGTGTGCTCTACGAGTACGGCGGAAAGCCCGAGCTCGCGGTCAAGCACTACGAGGAGGCGATCAAGCAGTCGCCCGATCTCGCGGAGTCGAAGAACAACCTCGCCTATCTCTACGCCGAGTCGGGCAAGAACCTCGACCGCGCGCTCGATCTCGCTCAGGACGCGAAGGCGCTCTTGCCGGACGACCCCAACACGGCCGACACGCTGGGCTGGGTGCTGTTCCGGCGCGGCGTGCCCTCGGCCGCGATCGGTTACCTCAAGGAGGCCGAAGCGGGCGTGAAGCCCGAAGACGCCACGCTCGGGATCATCCGGCACCACCTCGCGCAGGCCTACGAGGCGAGCGGCGACAAGGAGAACGCGCGGACCACGCTCGATCGCGCGATCGCCGCACAGGAGTCGTTCGTAGAGGCGCAGAAGGCCCGCGGGGTGCCTGTGGGCGCCGACCCGTCCTGGTACCAGGACGCGCGCAAGATGCGCGAGCGCCTCTAGGTCTCTGCGCCGCCGACGCGTTCCGGCGGGCCCGCGTGATCGCGCCGCACCTATGGGGTCAAGCCCCCTGGGCAGGTGTCCGATAACGGGCCGGTGCGCGCCGCTGCGCGGAGCGCGCGAGGCGGAGGGTTCGCGATGATTTCCTGGAAGCGGACGCTGGGTTGGACGCTGTGCTCGCTGGTGGCGTCTGCCGCCGTTTGGGCCGAGGAGCCCGCCGCGCCCGCACCCGCGGATCCCGCCGCTGTGCCGGCACCCGCGGATCCCGCGGCCGCGCCCCAAGAGCCCGCCGCAGCCGCGACCGCCGAGCCCGCGGCTCCCGCGCCGGAACAGGCCGCCGCTATGGACTCCGCGAGCGAGTGCCGCGCCGGCCGCCGCCGCGCCCGAAGCGCCGGCTCCTGCTCCGGAGCTCGGACCGGTCGGCTACGACTCGCAGGGCCATCAGGGTCGCATCCACACGGTGGTGAAGGGCGACACGCTCTGGCACATCTCCAACGCCTATCTCGCCACGCCCTGGGTGTGGCCTTCGATCTGGAACGACAACGGGGATATCGCGAATCCGCACCGGATCTACCCGGGCGATCGCATCTGGATCACGCCCTCCGAGATGCGGCGGCTCTCTCCGGAAGAGGCCGACCAGATGCTCTCGAACGTCCCCGCGGCTCCCGCTCCGACCGCCGCGATCGAGGACGGCGTGCCGGGTGTCGAGCCGGCTCCGGCCGTACCCGCGCGCAGCGTGCGCGTGAGCTCGCGCGAGACCGCGGGCCTGATCTCTCCCGAGATGTACGAGGCGTCCGCGAGCGTGGTGAGCCGCGTTCCCGAGCGCATGCTCCTGAGCCAGGAAGACGGCCTCCACATCGGCCTCGGCGAGGAGGAGGTCAAAGTCGGCGACGAGTTCACGCTGTTCCGGACTCACGAGAAGGTGCTCGATCCCGACACGGGCGCGCTGCTCGGCTACCACGTCGACTTCCTGGGCTGGGCGAAGGTCGAGAAGACGTCCCCGGAGACGTCGATGGCGCGGATCCGCATGTCGACGGGCGAGATCGAAGAGGGCGACCGCGTGATGCCGCGCGAGCCTCTGCCGCCCGTGATCGACGTGAAGGCCACGCCCGCAGGCGTCGACGGCAAGATCACGTTCTTCCCGCAGCGCCGCGTGCTGCTCGGGATGCAGGACTTCGTCTACCTGAACCGCGGGACGCTCGACGGGCTCGAGGTGGGCAGTCCGCTCGAGGTGTACCGCGCCGGCTATCCCGCGAACGAGACGACGCGCGACGAGAAGGTCGCAGTGCCGGATCGCGTGATCGCGAAGATGCTCGTGGTGCGCACCGAGGAGCAGACCGCGGTGGCGATGGTGATGTCGACCGAGACCGAGATCGAGCTCGGCGACCACTTCCGCGGCGACTCACAGCCCCACTAGCTGGCACCCCCAGACGTGCCATCCTCGGGACGCCCCGGTCCCGCGGAGTCGGCCGTGGCGGACGATCGCGTCGAGGCGGAGCGAGCGAGCGCGAAGGCCCGGCTGGCAAGGAGGCCGACGCAGTCGGCCGACGCGCAGCGAGGCGAAGCCGAGCGAAGGCAGGAGCCCGAGCGCGAGCGATCAGCGAGCGCGAAGGCCCAGCTAGATTGGATGGCGCTCCAGTTCGCGGGCGCACTGCGCCCGCGCGAATGCAGCGACGCGCTGCGCGCGGGTCGGCGTGCACACGAGGTGCTCGCGCGCCTTCCGGAGTCGTCGCTGCCCGGCGACGACTGGCTGCGCCGCGCAGACGCCGAGCTCGCGCGGCTCGGTGCGGTGCTCGTGCCGTGGGGCTCGCGCGATTACCCGGCGCGGCTCGCCGAGCTGTCGGATGCGCCGCCCGTGCTCGCGGTGCGCGGCGATCCCGCGGTGCTCGCGCAGACCGCGGTCGCGATCGTGGGCAGCCGCGCGGCCACGGCCTACGGCCTCGAGGTGGCGCGGTGCGTCGCCGGGGAGCTCGCGGAAGCGGGCGTGGTGGTCGTGTCGGGGCTCGCGTTCGGGATCGACGCAGCGGCCCACGAGGCCGCGCTCGCGGCGGGCGGTCGCACCGTCGCGGTACAGGCCTGCGGCCTCGACCGCGTGTACCCCGCGGCGCACCGCGGACTCGCGAAGCGCATCGCGCACGGCGGCGCGGTCGCGACCGAGTTCGCCGTCGGTGTCTCACCGCAACCCGGATTCTTCCCGCTGCGCAATCGCCTGATCAGTGGGCTCGCGCGCGCGCTGATCGTGGTCGAGGCCCGCGAGCGCAGCGGATCGCTCGTGACGGCGCGCCATGCGGCCGATCAGGGCGTCGACGTGTTCGCGGTACCGGGTCCGATCACGCACGCCAGTCACGTCGGCTGCAATCGCCTGTTGCGCGATGGCGCCGCCCCGCTGCTCGAGACCGGCGACGTGCTGTCCGCGCTCGGGTGGTCCGCGCAGCCGCGCCCTGTTCGCGCTCCAGCAGCGCTCTCCGCTCCCGCGCGCGATCTGCTCGCGGCGCTGCGCAGTGCGCCCGCGAGCAGCGACGAGCTGGCCCGGCGACAGGGCGCCGCTGCCGCCGCGCTCGCCCCACCGCTGCTCGAGCTCGAGCTCGCGGGCGCGATCGCACGCGATCGCGATGGCCGCTGGCGGGCACTCCATTAGCTACCTTCGTGCCCCCTCACTCGGAGCCACGCTTGCACGTCGTCGTCATCGGGGCGGGGCTCGCGGGCTGCGAGGCGGCCTGGCAGGCAGCTCGCCGCGGCCTGGATGTCACGCTCGTGGACATGAAGCCCGCGGAGCGCTCGCCCGCGCATCGCGCCGACCTGTTCGCGGAGCTCGTGTGCAGCAACTCGCTGCGCTCGAATCGCCCGACCAGCGCCGTGGGCCTGCTCAAGGAGGAGATGCGACGGCTCGACTCGCTCGTGATCGCGGCGGCGGACGAGTCGGCGGTGCCTGCGGGCCAGGCGCTCGCGGTGGATCGCGATGCGTTCGCGCGGCGGATCACCGAGACGCTCGCGTCCCATCCGCGCATCACCGTGCGCCAGGCGCGCGTCGACCGCATTCCGGACGAGCGCCCGGTCGTGCTCGCGACCGGACCGCTCACGGCGGGTGGTCTGGCGGCGGACCTCCAGCGCGTGCTCGGCGAGGAGTACCTCTACTTCTACGATGCGCTGTCGCCGATCGTGTACGCCGACTCGATCGACATGGAGATCGCGTTCCGCGCGTCACGCTACGACGACGGGCCGGGCGACTACCTGAACCTGCCGCTCGACCGGGAGCGCTACGAGGCATTCGTGGCCGCGCTGCTCGCGGCCGACACCGTGCCGCTGCACGCGTTCGAGGCCGCGCTCTACTTCGAGGGCTGCCTGCCCGTCGAGGAGATGGCGCGCCGCGGACGCGACACGCTCGCATACGGCCCGATGAAGCCCGTGGGTCTGGTCGATCCGCGCACGGGGCGGCGCCCGCATGCCGTGGTGCAGCTGCGCCAGGAGGACAAGCAGGGTGTGCTCTACAGCCTGGTCGGATTCCAGACCAAGCTGCGCGTGGGCGAGCAGCAGCGGATCTTCCGCACGCTGCCGGGCGCGGAGCAGGCAGTCTTCGCGCGCTTCGGCTCCGTCCACCGCAACACCTACCTGAACGCGCCTCGCCACATCGGTCCGACGCTCGAGCTGCGCGAGCGCCCGGGCGTCTACATCGCGGGTCAGATCGCGGGCGTCGAGGGGTATGTCGAGTCGGCCGCGCTCGGCCTGCTCGCGGGCATCCAGGTGGCGTTCGCGCAGCGTGGAGCCGCGGCGCCGTGCCCCGACCCCGCGACCGCGCACGGCGCACTGCTGCGCTTCCTCGCCGAGGCGGATCCGAGCCGCTTCCAGCCCATGAATGTGAACTTCGGCCTGTTCCCCGCGCTCGAGAGCGGCGTGCGCGTCCGGCGTGACCAGCGCCACGAGCGGCTCGCACAGCGCGCGCTCGAGGCGATCGCCGACTACGCCGCGCTGACGTCGCCCGGGGCGCCATGAGCGCAAAGAGCCGCAGCGCGGCGCTGCGCGAGCTCGAAGCCTACGCCGCCCATCTGCGCGACGAGCGCAACCTGTCGGCCCACACCTGTCGCGCCTACCTCGCGGACATGCGCCAGTTCGCCGCTTTCCTCGATGGAGCCGCGCTGCCGAGCGCCGCGACGGGCGAGCACGTGCGCGACTTTCTCGCGTCGCTGCACGCCCATCGCCACCCCGCGACGTTGGGCCGCAAGCTCGCCTCGCTGCGCACCTTCTTCCGATTCGCGCTGCGCACGGGCCGGTGCGCCAAGGATCCCTCGGCGGGGATCCCCGCGCCGCGCACTCCCAAACGCCTGCCGCGGCCGCTCGCGGTCGACGACTGCGTGGCGCTGATCGAGCGCGCTCCCGCACCCGCCCGAGGCGACACCAAAGGCGAGGAGCGCGAGCGGCGCGATCGCGCGCTGGTCGAGCTGCTCTACGGCGCGGGGCTGCGCGTGTCCGAGCTTTCGCAGCTCGACGTGCGCGATCTCGACCTCGAGAGCGGCGACGTGCGCGTGCTGGGCAAGGGCGGCGTCGAGCGCGTGGTCCCGCTGCCGAGCGAGGCGCGCCGCGCGCTCGCGGCCTACCTCGACGCGCGCGCGGCGGGCCGCGCGGCCCGGCTGCCGCTGTTCACGGCGCTGCGCGCGCGCGGCGGCGCGTGGCAGCGGCTCGGCGTGCGCGACGTCCGGCGCGTGCTGCGCGGCCGCGCGCGCGCCGTGGGCATCTCCGATCGGGTGCACCCGCACCGGCTGCGCCACAGCTATGCCACGCACCTGCTCGACATGGGAGCCGACCTGCGCGAGATCCAGGAGCTGCTCGGCCACGCGAGCCTCGCCACCACCGAGAAGTACACCGCGGTGTCGATGGACCGGCTCGCCGAGGTGTACGATCGAGCCCACCCGCGCGCGAAGAGGAGTCCCCAGAGATGACGACCGTGATCGCCGTCGCTCGCGAAGGCCGTGTCGCACTCGCGTCGGACGGCCAGGTCACGCTCGGGAACGCGGTCGTCAAGGCCGGCGCGCAGAAGGTGCGTGCCTCTGCGAACGGCAAGGCGCTGATCGGGTTCGCGGGCGGAGCGGCCGACGCGCTCGCGCTCTCCGAGCGACTCGATGCGAAGCTCGACGCGCATCCAGGCAACGTGCGGCGCGCCGTGGTCGAGCTCGCCAAGGAATGGCGCACCGATCGCGTACTGCGGCGGCTCGAGGCGATGATCGTGGTCGGAAGTCCGGACGGCGTGCTCGTGGTGTCCGGCAACGGCGACATCATCGAGCCCGACGACGGCATCGCCGCGATCGGCTCGGGAGGATCGTACGCGCTCGCGGCCGCGCGCGCGCTGCTCCAGAACACCCCGCTCGACGCGGCCGAGATCGCGGAGCGCGCGCTGAAGATCGCGGCCGAGATCTGCATCTACACCAACGACCGTGTTACCGTGAAACAGCTCCCGTGACCGAACTGCGAACCTTCACGCCGCGCGAGGTGGTCTCCGAGCTCGACCGCTACATCGTCGGCCAGGCCGATGCGAAGCGAGCCGTGGCGATCGCGCTGCGCAATCGCTGGCGTCGCCAGCAGGTGCCCGAGGAGCTGCGCGACGAGATCGCGCCCAAGAACATCATCATGATCGGGCCGACCGGCGTCGGAAAGACCGAGGTGGCGCGCCGGCTCGCGAAGCTCGCCCAGGCGCCGTTCCTCAAGGTCGAGGCGTCGAAGTTCACCGAGGTGGGCTACGTGGGTCGCGACGTCGAGTCGATCGTGCGCGATCTCACCGAGCTCGGCGTGGCGCTCGTGGTGGAAGAGGAGAAGCGCGCCGTGCACGCGAAGGCCGAGCAGCGCGCCGAAGAGCGGCTGCTCGACGCGCTGCTGCCGCCGCCGATCGCCGCGCCCGCGGCGGGACCGGATTCGCCGATCGAGCTGCCCGCGCCGGGGGACTCCGGCGAGTCTACGCGCGACAAGCTGCGGCGCATGCTGCGCCAGGGCCTGCTCGACACGCGCGAGGTGGAGGTCGAGCTCGAGGACGGCGGCGGCGCCGGCCCGAGCATCTCGCTGTTCACGCCCCAGGGCGTCGAGGAGATGGGGCTCTCGTTCAAGGATCTGCTCTCGGGCCTGGTGCCGAGCCGGACCCGCCGACGGCGCATGTCGGTCGCCGATGCGCGCGAAGCGCTGATCGCCGAGGAGGCGACGCGGCTCGTCGACATGGACCAGGTGCGCGAGCGCGCGATCGAGCGCGTCGAGCAGACCGGGATCGTGTTCATCGACGAGATCGACAAGATCGCATCGGGTGCGGCTGCCAAGGCCGGCCCGGATGTGTCGCGCGAAGGCGTGCAGCGCGACCTGCTGCCGATCGTCGAGGGATCGGCGGTCCAGACCAAGCACGGCACGGTCCGCACCGACCACGTGCTGTTCATCGCGGCGGGCGCGTTCCACGTCGCCAAGCCCTCCGACCTGATTCCCGAGCTCCAGGGCCGCTTCCCGATCCGGGTCGAGCTGGCCCCTCTCGGCAAGGAAGATTTCGTGCGCATCCTCACCGAGCCGCGCAACTCGCTCGTGCGCCAGTACACCGAGCTGCTCGCGACCGAGCGCGTCGAGCTGTCGTGGAAGGACGACGGGATCGCGGCGATCGCCGAGTTCGCGTCGCGCGTGAACGAGCGCACCGAGAACATCGGAGCGCGTCGGCTGCATACGGTGATGGAGAAGCTGCTCGAGACTCTGTCGTTCGACGCGCCGGACCTCGGCGGCACGCAGCACGTGGTGGACGAGGCCTTCGTGCGCGAGCGGCTCGAGGACCTGATCGCGGACGAGGACCTTTCGCGCTTCATTCTTTGATCGAAGCAAGTTTCGCGCAGCGAGCCGAAGGCGAGCGAAGTCCATAAGAAGTGAGGTAACCGTGGCACCGGCGCAACGCGTCCTGGTGGTCGACGACGAGCAGTACTACCGCGACACGATTCGCGACGCGCTCGCTATGGACGGGATCGCCTGCGACGTGGCGGGCGGGCCGGCCGAGCTGCTCAAGGCGATCGAGGACCCGCGCGTCGCGTGCGTGGTGCTCGACGTGAAGCTCGTGGCGCCCGACGCGGTCGGGCTGATCGAGACGCTGCTCGAGCAGCGCCCCGCGCTGCGCGTGATTGCGCTCGCGACCCAGGACGATCAGGAGATCGTGGTCGCGGCGCTGCAGAGCGGTGCGTGCGACTACCTCGCGAAGCCGATCCACGACGAGGAGCTCGGTCTCGCGGTGAGCCGTGCGCTGCGCGGCCACGCGATCGAGTCGCACTTCGACTCGCTGTGCGAGCGCCTGTGGAGACTCTCCGAGCACAGCGACGCGCTCGACCGCGCTGCGCGCACGGGGACGGACCGCGACGCGTTCGCCGCGCGTGCGGTCGCCGCGGCGATCGAGGTGCTCGACGCCACGCGCGCCTCGCTGCTCTGGACCTCGGGCGACGGCGCGCCGACCGTGCTGGCGGCCGAGGGCGCGCCGATCGCACGCGAGGACGAGGCCGAGATGAGCGCAGCGCTCGAGCTCGGCGCCGACGCGCGCGGGGTGCTGTGTGTGAGCGAGTGCCGCGGCGGCGGCGCGTTCGGCGCCGAAGACCAGGCGCTGCTGCGCGCGCTCGCGCGCGTCGCCGAGCGCTGGCTCACGCCGCGCGATGCGGCTCCGGCCACCGGCGAGGCGGGGGAGGGCGAGGCCGAGCTCTTGCGCGCGGTGGCCGAGGGGATGACGCGCGAGACCGTGCCCGAGCGCCTGCTCGCGGCGTCGCTGCGCCCGATCGCGCGCGCGACCTCGGCCCGCGTCGCATCGCTGTACCTGATCGACAACGCGACCGGCCGCCTCGTGCGCGAGGCGCAGTGCGAGGGCACCGATGTCGACCGCGCCGCGCTGCCGCGCGACGTGGGGCTCACGGGCGGCAGCCTGCAATCGGGCGCGATCGTGGCCACCGATCGCCCCGACCGCGATGCGCGCTTCGACGCCGAGGTCGACACGCCCGAGAGCGGGAGGCCCGGCCCGCTGCTCGTGATTCCGCTGCGCGTGCGCGACCGCGTGCTCGGCGTGGCGCGCGTGTTCCCGGGTGATCAGGTCGGCGCGTCGGCCCGGCTCGCGGAGCTGATCGCGGCCCCGCTCTCCGCAGCAACGCGCAATGTCCTCTTGTACCGTAGCCTGCTCGAATCGGTCGATGACGTCGCGCGCGCGCGGCGCGAGTCGGAGAACAGGCGCGGATGAAGGATCTGATCGACAAGGCCGAAGTGCTCGTCGAGGCGATGCCCTACATCCGGCGCTTCGCGAACTCGACGAT
Source organism: uncultured delta proteobacterium (assembly GCA_963832165.1). Classification (GTDB taxonomy): domain Bacteria; phylum Myxococcota_A; class UBA9160; order UBA9160; family SMWR01; genus JAHEJV01. The sequence continues at coordinate 239,946 of CAWHTE010000003.1, forward strand.
CGTGCTGAAGTACGGCGGCAGCGCGATGACCGATCCCGCTCTGCGCGCGTCGTTTGCGCGTGACGTCGTGCTGCTCAAGTACATCGGCCTGCGGCCCGTGATCGTGCACGGCGGCGGCCCCCAGATCGGCCGCACGCTCGAGAGGCTGGGCGTCCAGTCCACCTTCGTCGACGGCCTGCGCGTCACCGACGATCAGACGATGGACGTGGTCGAGATGGTGCTCGGCGGCACCGTGAACCGCGAGATCGTGGCGCTGGTCCAGCAGGCCGGCGGCCGCGCGATCGGGCTCACCGGCAACGACGGCGACATGATCCGGGTGACGCGCCGGACTTCTCCGGACCGCGACCTCGGCCGCGTCGGTCAGGTGCGCGGCGTCGATCCCTCTCCGATCACGGCGGTGACCGAAGCCGGGTACGTGCCCGTGATCGCGCCGATCGGCGTCGACGACGACGGCGTCACGCACAACGTGAATGCCGACGAGGCGGCCGGCGCGGTCGCCGAGGCATTGAATGCCGAGAAGCTGATCCTGTTGACCGACGTGGAGGGAGTGCTCGACCAGAGCGGCGCGCTGATCGCGCAGCTCACGATCTCCGACGCGCGCAAGCTGATCGCCGAGGGCACGATCCGCGGCGGGATGATCCCGAAGATCGAGTGCTGCATCAGCGCGCTCGAGAGGGGCGTCGGACGCACGCACATCGTCGACGGCCGGATCCAGCACGCGATCCTGCTCGAGATCTTCACCGACACGGGCGTCGGTACGCTGTTGGGGCGTTAGGTGCCCAAGGACTTCATCAGCCTCGCAGACTGGAGCGCCGACGAGCTGCGCGCGATGCTCGCGCGCGCGGCCGAGCTCAAGGCGCTGAACCAGCGCGGGCAGCGCCCGCAGACGCTGGAGGGCCGCTCGCTCGCGATGTTCTTCGAGAAGCCGTCGCTGCGCACGCACGTGACGTTCGAGGCGGGAATGACCCAGCTCGGCGGCCACGCGATCTGGCTGCGGCCCGAGCAGGTGGGGATCGGCACGCGCGAGAGCGCGGCCGATGTGGCGAACAACCTGTCGCGCTGGGTCGACGCGCTGGTCGCTCGCACCTACTCCCATCATCTGGTCGAGGAGCTCGGCGCGGTGGCGTCGATTCCCGTGATCAACGGCCTGACCGATCTGCTTCACCCGTGTCAGGTAATGGCAGACCTGCAGACGGTCGCGGAGCGGCGCCCGCTCGAGCGGTCTGCGATCGCCTACGTGGGCGACGGCAACAACATGGCCAACTCGCTGCTGCAGGGTGCGGCGGTGCTCGGGCTCGAGCTGCGGCTCGCGACGCCGGAGTCGCACAAGCCCGCGCGGACCGTGCGCAAGCGCGCCGAGGAGCTCGCGGCGGCGAGCGGCGCGCGGATCACGTGGAGCGAGGATCCCGTGGCGGCCGTGCGCGGCGCCGACTTCGTCTACACCGACGTCTGGACGAGCATGGGCCAGGAGGCCGAGCACCAGATTCGCCTCGCGCTCTTCCAGCCGTATCAGATCAACGCGGAGCTCATGCGCCACGCGCCCGAGGCATGGGTGATGCACTGCCTGCCCGCCCACCGCGGCGAAGAGATCACCGACGAGGTGCTCGACGGCGAGCGCAGCATCGTGTTCGACCAGGCCGAGAACCGGCTGCACGCGCAGAAGGCGATCCTCGAGCGCCTGCTGCTGCCGCGGCGAAGCTGATCGCAGGATCAGGAATTCCCTGGGAAGGCGGGCCCCCGGGCGGCGCAGGTGCGCGCTCAGGCTTCGGCCTTTACACACCGAAGAAGACCCCGGTGCGGGCTCGATCCCGATCCGGGGCCGGGGGGTGCATGCATTCCAGTGCGGGCGGAACCGACGCAGTGCGGCGCTGCCCGCGCCTGGCTCCGGACTGGGAGGAACAGGCCAGCGCACTGAGTCCCGCGGAGGGTTTCTTGCTGTCGCGAATCGACGGGCACACGCCGTGGGCCGTGCTGCGCGAGATCGGGGGGCTCCCGCCCGCCCAGGTCGACGCGGCGCTCGCGCGCTGGGTCGAATCCGGGCTCGTGCTGTTCGAGCCCGAGAAGCCGGCCCCGGCGCCCGCGCTGGACGCGACCGAGGCCGACGCGATCGATCCCTCGCTCGAGATCGAGGTCGCCCTGCAGCGCGAGATCCTCGCGTTCGAGGCGCGGCTCGCGCACGCGACCCACCACGAGATCCTCGGCGTCGCGCCCGGCGGCGATCCGCGCGAGATCAAGCGCTCCTACTTCCGGCTCTCCAAGCGCTTCCACCCCGATCGCTACTTCCGGCGCCGGATCGGCGACTACGCCACGCGCCTCGATCGGATCTTCCGTTACGTGGCGCTCGCGTACGAGCTCTTGTCGGATCCCGCGAGCCGCGCGGAGATCGAGAGCGCGATGGAGGCAGCGCCCGCCGCGGCCGCGGCGGTCGCGCCCGAAGCCGCGCCCGCGCCCGAATCCGTGTCTGCGCCCGAAGCCGCGCCCGCGCCCGAATCCGTGTCTGCGCCGGCCGGCTATCGCACGCCGTCGCGCATGGAGAACCTCGAACGGCTGCGCAAGAGCTTCAAGCTGCCCCCGAGCGTGCTGGCCGAGCGGCGCATCCGGGCGCGCCAGTTCCACGACTCCGCTCGCGCGGCCGCGCACGAGAAGCGCTGGCTCGAGGCCGCCGCGGGCGCGCGGCTCGCGATCGCGTTCGACCCGATGACGCCCGAGTACCGGCAGCACTTCGCGTCGATCCAGGCCGATGTCCACGCGGTGCGCGCCACGGAGCTGCTCGAGCAGGCCGACGGTGCGGGCGCGAAGGCCGACGCGTTCCGGCTGCTCGAGGAGGCGGTCCACTACCGGCCCGCCGATGCGGCGCTCCAGGCGCGCGCGGCGGTGCTCGCGCTCGAGACCGGCGACCTCGAGCGCGCGCGCGAGTTCGCCGAGGGCGCGCGCGAGCTCGAGCCCGCGGTGGCGGGTCACGCAGTGACACTCTCGCGTGTCTATCGTCGGCTCGGGGACACGAGCGCAGCGCGCGCGGCGCTCGAGGCGGCCGCCGCGATTGCCCCGGCAGATCCGGACGTACTCGCGGAGCAGAAGCTCTTGCGCGGTGCGCGGTGAGGCGGAGCGGAGGATCTCGATGGGGCGTGTGATTGGCATCGATCTGGGGACCACGAACTCGTGCGTGGCCGTGATGGAGGACGACCAGCCGATCGTGATCCCGAACATGGGCGGCTACAAGACCAGCCCCTCGATGTTCGCAATCTCTCCGGACGGCAAGCGCCTCGTGGGACATCTCGCGAAGCGCCAGGCGATCACCAATGCGCGCAGCACCATCTACGCGTCGAAGCGCATGATCGGGCGCCGCTTCGATTCGCCGGAGCTGCAGAAGGCGGTCGAGATCAGCCCGTACGAGATCGTCGAGGGCCCGAACGGAGACGCGCGGATCCTGATCGGAGAGCGAGCGTTCAGCTGCTCGGAGATCAGCGGCATCATCCTGCGCGAGATGAAGCGGATCGCCGAGGAGTATCTCGGCGAGCCCGTGTCCGAGGCCGTGGTCACGGTTCCGGCGTACTTCAACGACACGCAGCGCCAGTGCACCAAGGACGCCGGCAAGATCGCCGGCCTCGAGGTGCTGCGGATCATCAACGAGCCCACTGCCGCGGCGCTCGCCTACGGCCTCGGAGCTGCCGCCGAGCAGAAGATCGCCGTCTACGACCTGGGCGGAGGCACCTTCGACATCTCGATCCTCGAGCTCGCCGACGGCGTCGTCGAGGTGCTCGCGACCGCTGGCAACACCCTGCTCGGAGGCGAGGACTTCGACCGGCGCATCGTGGAACACGTGCTCTCCGAGTACGAGAAGCAGGAGGGGCTCGACCTGCGCGGCGACCTGATGGCGCTCCAGCGGCTCAAGGACGCCTCGGAGAAGGCGAAGTGCGATCTCTCCTCGCTCTCGGTCGCCGAGATCAACCTGCCGTTCATCGCCAACGGCGCAGGCGGGGCGCGCCATCTCAACATCGAGATCACGCGCGAGACGTTCGACGAGCTGATCGGCGACATCGTCGATCAGACGATGCGCAGCGTCGCCGCGTGCGTCGAGGATGCCGGCGTCGCTCCCACCGACATCGACCATGTCGTGCTCGTGGGCGGGCAGACGCGGACGCCGCTGGTCCAGAAGGCGGTGACGCGGTTCTTCGGCAAGCCGCCGCATCGCGGCGTAAACCCCGACGAGGTGGTCGCGCTCGGCGCGGCGGTGCAGGGCAGCATGTTGGGCTCGCAAGAGCGCATGATGCTGCTGCTCGACGTGACGCCGCTCGCGCTCGGAATCGCCACCTTCGACGGCCGCTTCGCGTCGCTGATCGAGCGCAACACGACGGTGCCCGTGCGCAAGGCGCACACCTTCACGACCTCGCGCGACGACCAGCGCGCGGTGAAGATCCGCGTGCTCCAGGGCCAGAGCGAGCGCGCCGACCAGAACCACCTGCTCGGCGAGTTCGTGCTCGGCGACATCGCGCCCGCGCCCAAGGGCGTGCCGGAGATCGAGGTCTGCTTCGACATCGATTCGAACGGCATCGTGAACGTGTCGGCGCGCGACCGCGCCACGGCACGCGAGCAGTCGATCACCGTCAACGCGAGCGGGACGCTCTCCGAGGACGAGATCCAGGAGATCATCGCGACCCACGAGGGCGTGGAGCCGGCCGCCGATGAGTGATCGCTCCCGGTCGCTGGTGGACTTCGTCCAGGCGCCCGTGTTGGTCGGAGATCCCGATGGCCGCGTCGTCTACGTGAACCCGGCCTTCGAGATCGACTTTCTGGTCCCGTTCGAAGAGATCTCGGGTCAGCCCGTGGCGACCCTGTTCGAGGGCGGCGGCCGAGAAGCCGTGCTGCGCGCGGTGTCGCGAGTGTGCGGCCCGCAGAGCGTGTGCGACGTGGAGCGCTTCGCGCTGCGCGTGAAGGATCGTGGCTACCGCGCGGTCGCGTCGTCGGTGAAGGCAGACGGCGGGCGCGTCGGGGTGATCCTGCTCTTGTTTCCGGACCTCGTGGGCGAGCTGCGAGTCTTCAACTTCGAACGCACGGTCCAGGAGCCGATCGACGAGCTCACGGCTTGTCTCGCGCGCCTCGCCGAGCATGCCTCGGGTCCCGACGCGCAGGCGCAACGGATTGCGATTGCCGACGCGGTGCGAAGCGTGGAGCGGATCCGCAAGGTTGCGGAATCCGTCACCGCGAGCTTGAAGGGCCGCTAGTCCTCGTCGGGACGCACCAGGCGCAGACCCTGGAGCCGGATGAAGCCGCCCGCGTCGCGCTGGTCGTAGCCGCCCGCTTCGTCGAACGACGACTGCCGGATCGAATAGCGCGAGACGGGCGACTGGCGGCCCGTGATCTGCAGCGAGCCCTTGTACAGGCGCACACGGGCTTCGCCCGTGACGCCGCGCTGCGAGGCGTCGATCGCCGCGCGCAGGAACTCCATCTCGGGAGCGAACCAGAACCCGTTGTAGATCAGCTCGGCGAAGCGCGGCGCCAGGCGGTCGCGCTCGTGCATCACGTCGCGGTCCATCGTGATCGACTCGACCGCGCGCCGCGCGGCGTGCAGCACGGTGCCGCCCGGGGTCTCGTAGACACCGCGCGAGCGCAGGCCCACGAAGCGGTTCTCGACCATGTCGACGCGCCCGACGCCGTGCATGCCTGCGAGCTGGTTCAGGCGGTGCAGCAGGGCTGCGGGCGAGAGCACGTCGCCGTCGATCGACACCGCGCGGCCGTCCTCGAAGCCGAGCACGATCTCGGAGGGCTGATCGGGCGCCTTCTCGGGCGAGCGCGTGAGCAGGAACATGCTCTCGTCGGGCGCGCGCCACGGATCCTCGAGGATCCCGCCTTCGTACGAGATGTGCATGAGGTTGCGATCCATCGAGTACGGCTTCGCGAGTGTCGCCGTCACGGGGATGCCGTACTTCTGCGCGTAGGCGATGCAGTCGGGCCGTGACTGGAGATCCCACTCGCGCCAGGGCGCGATGATCTTGAGCTCGGGAGCGAGCGCGCGGAACGTCAGCTCGAAGCGCACCTGGTCGTTGCCCTTGCCGGTAGCGCCGTGCGCGACTGCGTCGCAGCCGGTCTCGCGCGCCACCTCGGCCTGGTGCTTCGCGATCAGCGGGCGCGCGAGCGCGGTGCCGAGCAGGTAGTTGCCCTCGTAGACGGCCGCACCCGAGATCGCGGGATATACGAAGTCGCGCACGAACTCCTCGCGCACGTCGCGCACGATGCAGTCGATCGCACCCGTCGCGCGCGCCTTCTCGGGCAGTCCGGACAGCTCCTCTTCCTGTCCCACGTCGGCCGTGAACGCGACCACCTCGCATTGGTACTGCTCGATCAGCCAGTGCAGGATTACCGACGTATCGAGCCCGCCGCTGTAGGCGAGGCACACGCGCTTCACTTCGCGTCGCGACATGGACTCCTCCGAAGCGCCGACGGTAGCAGGCCTAATCTTTGGTCGTCAGGAAGCGCAGCAGCCAGGGCAGGCACAGCTTCATCATGTCGACGTCGGGATCGAGCTCGCGGCCGAGCGAGAAGACGTAGGAGAGCGTCTTCGCGTAGAGCAGGAGATCGACCGGGAGTCGCAGGCCGCGCGTCTCGCGCAAGAGCGCCACCGCCTCGTCCTTGAGCGAGAGCACCTGCGCGCCGCCCGCCGCGAGTCCGCCCGAGCTCTGGATGCGCTCGAACATCGACGACACCGCACCCGCGACGTCCTCGCGGTGGCCCGGCACGATCGCGCCGATCCGCTCCATGCCGTCGAGGAACGCGGGCAGATCGCGCTGGAGCAGCGCGTAGATGCCGAGCTGCAGCTCACGGCGCAACGCGGGGTCGAGACGCCGCGACAGCCCGAAGTCGACGAAGAGCAGGCGCGGCTCGGACGCGGCCCCGGGCTCGTCGACGACGAACAGATTTCCAGGATGGGGATCGGCGTGGAACAAGCCGTCGGAGAACACCTGTGCGCAGTAGGCACGCGCGAGGATCTCGAGCACGGCGCGTGGTGCGACGCCGAGCCGCGCGAGACCGGCGCGGTCATCGATGCTCACCGCCGGGTGGTGGTGGACCGTGAGCACGCGGCGCGTGGAGTGACTCGCGACCACCTCCGGCACGAGAACAGACGCGTCGCCCGCGAGGTTCGCGGCGATCTCCGCGGCCACGCGCGCCTCGCGCTCGAAGTCGAGCTCCTCGCGGAGCCCGTTGCCGAACTCCTGGAACAACGCGTCGGCGTTTCCGCTGCCGCGGCGCGCACTGCCCCAGCCGAGCAGCCAGCGCGTGATCCGCAGATCGGTCTCGAGCGACGCCTCGAGCCACGGATACTGCACCTTCACGACCACGGCCTCGCCGCCCGGCAGGCGCGCGCGGTGCGCCTGCGCGATCGATGCGGCGCCGAGCGGCTGCGCGTCGAACTCTGCGAACGCGATCTCGAGGGAGGTGCCGAGCTCGCTCTCCACCACGGCGCGGATCCGCTCGAACGGCAGCGCGGGTACGCGGTCGCGCAGCGACGCGAGCGCGGACCGGACGTCCTCGGACAGCACGTCGTAGCGCAGCGCGCCAAACTGGCCGAGCTTCGCGAACGGGCCCTTCAGCCGTCCGAGCGCGCCGACCACGCGGTGCACCGCGTGCCGCTCGGCTGCGCGCGCGAAGCGCGCCGCGCGCGCACCGGGGAGCCGCCGCGCCGCGCGGCCGATCGCGAGCTCGAGGCCCGCGATCGCCGCCGCGCTCGCGAGCACGAGCACCTGCGGCGCGCCGCTCGGGCGCAACCGCTCGACACCGCGCAGCAGCCGCGCCGGATGCTGCGCCGGCGCGAGCACCGGAGCTCGAGTGACGGTCACACGGTCAGGGTATCGGGTCCTCGACTCACCGGCCGAGCAGCCCGGGCGGGACGATGCCGCTCGGTCGCGGGTTCCACACGTCGAGGAATTCGATCACCACCACTGCTGCGTTGTCCGCGGCCAGCTGCTGATAGATCAAGAACTGGACCGGGAAACCGATCAGCGCCGACGCGAAGATCGGATCGCCGCCGCCATCCGAGACGGCGCGGAACGCGATGAACGGGATGTTGTTGGCGGCCGCGATGCGCGCGACGGCCGCCGTCTCCATGTCGACCACGACGGGATCGCCCGTGGGCGGGGGCGGTGCAGCGAAGTAGGTGAGCATGTCCAGGTAGAACTGCGGATCGAGGAATGGCTGGACACCCGACACCAGGCCCAGGAGGTCCGGCACGGTCGAGCGGGGCACCACACGCTTCGCAGCCGAGGATGTTCGGACCCGACGTGACGCACGGAACGGCGCGGCCGTTGAACGGGTCCGCGGACTGAGCCAGGCCGCCGATGATCACCTGCGGGTCGGTCTCGACGCGCACGGGCGTGTAGGGCAGTGCGGAGTCGAGGCCCGATGCAGGCGACGTCCTCGACGGGCAGGTACGCGTTGAGCGGAACGTCGGTGAGCGTCGACGCGACGGCAAACAGGTTGGGGTCCACGGGGTAGACGCTCGACTCGACCGACCAGCGATCGGGGACCACGACGTCGCCGATGTTCGGGCCGCCCGCGACGCCCGAGAACACGATCGCCTTCACGGTGATGCCGTGACTCTTGAGCCAGCCCAGTGCCGCCGTCGTGGTGTTCTTGGCGTCCGTGAGTCCGACGCCGGTCAGGCCGAGCACGACGCGGTGAGCGGCGATCGTGCCCGCGAAGAACCGCCGCCCGTTGAAGACGCCGATCTGGTCCTCGGGCCCGTCGACGCCCGCGGCCTCGAGCAGCACGGACTGCTCGGGCGAATACGCGGAGAGGATCAGCACGCGGTCATCGGCCGCCGCGGGTTGCGCCCACGCGACCGTCGCCATGGCCGTGCAAAGCAGAGCGCACCCGTTTATCACCTTCATCCCGATTCCTCCGGTCCGCATGGGCGAACCTGACGGCCCGTCAGATCAGGCATCTTCGGCGCGGGCACCCCCCGGTGTCAACGGCGCGATGCTTCGGGATACGAACTAGGCCGATTCCGCGGTGTGCTTGCCTGGGGCCGGGCGTTGATTCGCCGCGTCGGCGTTGTGGCTCCGTCGGCGTGCACGACGGTGCACCGGAGCACAACGGTTGCCGGCTCGGAGACGCATATGCTCCAGGATCACCAACGCCTCCGGCGGCGAATTCAAGCGCCCGGCCTAGGCCATTGGGAGGTGCACGCTTCCAGGGCGTACGAGTTCGAGTGCCGGGGTGGTTGGCTTGCTGCGGCGAAATAAAGCGGAGCCGGCCACGGGCCGTCGCAGGGCTCGTGGCACCTTGGGTTGGACCGGCAACCTGAAAGCCTGAAGCCATCGCTGGCTTCGGACCCTTCGGGCGAGAGAGAACGTCACCCCCAGGCCGGCGAGCCATGAGCCGCAGCAAGCCAACCACCCCGGCCGCACGAAACGATGAGGAGATCAACCGCTCCGCACGACAACGACGTCAGCGACCGCGCAGCTCGACGCGCCGGATCTTGCCGCTGACCGTCTTCGGCAACTCCTTGGTGAACTCGATCGCGCGCGGGTACTTGTAGGGCGCGGTCACGCGTTTCACATGTGCCTGGAGCTCCCGCGCGAGCGCGTCGCTGGGCGTGAACCCCTCGCGCACCACCACGAACGCTTTCACGATCGAGCCGCGATCGGGGTCGGGCGCGGCCACCGCGGCGGCTTCGACCACGGCGGGATGCTCGATCAACGCGCTCTCCACCTCGAACGGCCCGATCCGGTAGCCGGCCGAGATGATCACGTCGTCGTCGCGCCCCACGAACCAGAAGTAGCCGTCGTCGTCGCGCCATGCGCGGTCGCCCGTGAGGTACCAGTCGCCGCGGCGCGCGCGCGCGGTGGCAGCGGGATCCTTCCAGTATTCGCGCGAGAGCCCGGGCGGCTGTCCGTGCACCGCGATGTCGCCGACCTCGCCGGGCGGCATCGCCGCGCCGCTCTCGTCGATCACCTCGACGCGGATCCCGGGCATCGGCAGGCCCATCGCGCCCGGGCGCACCGCCTGGCCGGGATAGTTGGCCACGAGCAGGATCGTCTCGGTCTGCCCGTAGCCGTCGCGGATCGTGATGCCGGTGGACTCGCGCCAGGCGCGGATCACCTCGGGGTTGAGCGGCTCTCCGGCCGACAGACACTCGCGCAGCCGCGGCACCGAGAGCTGGCGCAGATCTTCCTTCACGAGCAGGCGGAACTCGGTCGGCGGCGCACAGAACACGTGCGGGTCGATCTCGGACAGGAACGCGAGCTCGGCCTTCGGCTCGAAACGGCCGTGGTAGAGCACCACCTCGGCGCCTTCGCTCCAGGGCCCGAAGATCACGCCGTAGGCGGCCTTCGCCCAGCCGGTGTCGCTCGTGGTCCACAGGCGTTCCCCCTCGCGCACGCCGTGCCAGAAGCGCGAGGTGTAGCGCTGGGTCCAGGTGTAGCCGTGGTCGTGCAGCACGGCCTTGGGCGGACCCGTGGTGCCCGACGTGTAGTAGACGAGTGCGGGATCGCTCGCGAGTGTGGGCCGACCCGCCGACGCGTCGTCGGGCGCGTGCGCGAGCGCATCCGAAAGATCGGTCCAGCCTTCACTTGCCGACGTCGCGGGCCCGTGCGCGCGGAGCTCGAGGAAGTGCCGCAGGTCTGGGAGATCGCCGCGCACGGCCTCGACGGCCTCGACGCATTCCTGTGACGCGACCACCGCGACCGCTCCGCTGTGGCTCGCGCGGTAGAGCACGTCCTTGGGGCGCAGCTGTGTCGAGCTCGGGATCACGAGCGCGCCGATCTCGAGCAGCCCCACGATCACGGCCTGCCACTCGGGAACCCGAGGCAGCATGACGATGACGGGCTGGCCCGGGCCCACCCCGAGCGAGCGGAACAGGTGCGCCGCGCGGCGCGCGAGCCCGGACACGTCCGCGTACGTGAGCCGGCGCTCCGCGCCCGTGGCATCACGCCAGAGCAGGGCGGAGCGCTCCGGCACCTCCGCCCACCGGTCCACCACGTCGCGCCCGAAGTTGAAGCTCGCTGGCATCTGCCAGCGGAACGAGTCGACCGCACGGCGGTACTCGTCGAGGGTGCTTCCCAACGGGTGCATGGGGGACCCCTGGTGGTCGCTGCGCAACAGCGGCGAGTAAGCTACCGCAAGTCTCAAGCTGGCAGCGCGGTATGCCGATTCGACCGAAATCGAATCGCACGGGAGAATTCGGAGCCCGCTCGATGACGGCAGCGGTTTCGAAGAGTCGCGTCCTCTGTGTCGACGACAGTCGGCTCACGCGGGAACAGGTGCGCGATGCGCTCGGCGATCGCGTCGATCTCGAGTGCGTGGAGAGCGGCGAGGCCGCGATCCAGGCGCTCGAGCGCAGACCCGCCGACCTGGTGCTGTCCGATCTCCAGATGCAGGGCATGTCGGGCCTCGCACTGCTCGATCGCGCGCGCCGGATCGCGCCCGGAGTGCCTTTCGTGTTGCTGACTGCGCACGCCACGATCGACAGCGCGGTCGAGGCGCTGCGCCACGGCGCGACCGACTATCTGCAGAAGCCGATCCAGCCCGAGCATCTCGTCTCGGTGGTCGAGCGCGTCCTCGCCCACCAGCGCTTGCTGCGCGACAACGAGCGGCTGCGCAGCTCGGTGCGCACGCTCGAGTCGTGCCGGAGCCTCATGCACTGTCTCGACCCGGGCGAGGTGTACGCGGTCGCGCTCGATCTCCTGCTTCCCGCGCTCGGACGCAACCTGGGTCTCGCGCTGTTCCGGCGCACCGAGATGCCGGGCTCCGACGGCATCGCGTTCCGCGGCTTCGACGAGGTCGCTGCGACCGAGCTGCAGCGCCGCCTCGCGCAGGCGAAGGCCGACAGATCGCTCTTCGACACGCACGAGCCGCTCATCACGCGCGGCGGCCCGATCGGGGAGGCGCTCGAGGAGCTCGGTGCCGGCGGCGGATCGGCGCTGCTCGTTCCGCTGCGCGGCGCGGAGACCGAAGAGGGCCTGCTCTGGGTACCCGAGCAGGGCCGCCCGACCACCGCGCTCGAGCTCGAGCACGCGCGGCTGATCGCGGCGCACGCCGAGCTCGCGCTCGCCAACGCCGAGCGATACCACCAGGCGAAGGAAAAGGCGTTCATCGACGACACCACCGAGGTGTACAACGCGCGCTACCTGCTCCAGGCGACCGACCGCGAGATCCACCGCGCCGCGCGATCGGGCAAGGAGCTGTCGGTGCTCTTCCTCGACCTCGACCGCTTCAAGCGCGTGAACGACCAGTACGGGCACCTCGTGGGATCGAACGTGCTGCGGCGGCTGTCCGAGGTGCTGCTCGACTGCGTGCGCCAGGTCGACACGCTCGCGCGCTATGGCGGCGACGAGTTCACGATCCTGCTCGTCGACACCGGGCTCAGCTGGCGGCGTGCACGTCGCGGAGCGCATCCGGCGCACCGTCGCCGAGACGATCTTCGAGGGCGCCGGCGGCGAGCCGATCCGGCTCACGATCAGCATCGGCATCGCGACGTTCCCCGACCACAGCCGCGACCGCGAAGGGTTGCTCGACATCGCCGACAAGGCGATGTACCGGGCCAAGTCGAAGGGGCGCAACTGCGTCTGCTCGGCATCGGATCTCGAGTTCTAACGAAGCAAGGCGAGGTTCGATGAGCGTGCGGCGCTATGCGAGGGGATGGTTGGGGTTCGTTCTCGTCGCGTTCGCGTCGGCGGGGGCCGCGGCCGTGGACGTCGAAGGCTGCGAGAAGCCCAACGTCTCGGTATTCGACGAGAAGTCCCAGAAGTGGGTCTGTGCCGATGCGCCGGACCTCGAGTGCGACGGCGATTCGCAGCTCGCCTATTCGGGCGGGTGGCACTGCGCCGAAGAGGCCGTCGAGGAGGCGGGCGACGATCCGGGGCACCCCGACATCATGTGCGCGTCCGGATCTCCGAGCTTCGACGAGGACGCGCGCCAGTGGGTCTGCCGCGAGGAATCGTGTGACGTGTGCCGGACCACGCAGCAGCGCTGTAAAGACGCCGCCAAGGAAGCCTTCGACGAGTGCATCGCCAGCGCGAAGCAGCGAGCGCAGGCCGTGTGCCTCGGGACCGACGAGACGGAAGGCGTGAACCGACTGGGTGAGAAGGTCGAGCTCGACAAGGAAACGTTGTGCGAAGTCGTCAACGTGCAGGACCCCGTAAGCGGAGAAATGGTCGAGAAGCTCGACAACTGCCAGGGCCCGAAGCTCGACGAGTGCGTGGAGGGCTTCATGAACTACGAGCCCGCCAAGACCACCTCGAGCAACTGGGAGGCGCAGGGCGGTCTCGAATTCGGGGGCGACAAGTCGCCCGTGAAGGGAAGTCTCGGCGCGTCGGGAGGCCACAGCTGGGGCTACAGCTGGGAAATGACCCAGGGCGCCCGAAAGTTCTGCTCCGCGTCGATGGATGAAGCGCTCAAGACGTGTTCGACATGCCGGAAGGAATGCAGGTAGTGACCGCGGCTCAGCGCGCGAAGGCCTGATCGATGCGCTCGAAACGGCGCCGGATGAACTCGCGGCTCTCGGGGTGCGGGAACAGGTAGAGCTGGTTGCGCTTGATGCCGTCCACGACGAGCTGACCCACCGCCGCGACGTCGATCAGGCTTCCGGCCAGCTGCGACTCGTCGACCTCCGGGAAGCTCTGCTGCTCGGGCCCGCCGTAGTCGCTCTGGCGATTGCGCCCCGAGGCGTCGATGTTCGTCTTGACTCGCATCGGGCACAGCACCGAGGCTCCGACGCCGTGCACGCGCAGCTCGCGGTGCAGCACCTCCATCAGCGCCACCACGCCGTACTTCGCCACGCAGTAGGGTCCGAGGCCGACGTTGGGGACCATGCCCGCGAACGAGGCGGTCGCGGCGATGTGGCCTCCCTCGCCCTGCAGCGCGATGCGCTGCGCGAAGGATTCGACGCCGTGGATCACGCCCCACAAGTCGACGTCGATGACCCAGCGCCAGTCCTCGTGGGTCATGTCCACGACCGGGCCACTCACGGCAACGCCCGCGTTGAGGAAGACGATGTGCACGGCGCCCATCTTCTCGAAAGCGGCGTCGGCGAGCGCCTGCACGGACGCGCGGTCGCTCACGTCGCACAGCACGCCCTCGGCTCGGGCGCCCTGCGCGCGCAGCTCCGCGACCGCGGCGTCGAGTGCTCCGCGCTCGATGTCGGCGAGCACGAGGCGCACGCCCTCGCGCGCCATCGCCTCTGCGGTCGCGAAGCCGATCCCGCTGGCGCCGCCCGTGATCACCGCCACGCGGTTGACTAGCTGTTCCATCGCGCATCTCCTCCCCTCGAGCCCTTAGCTCGCTAGGAGCCTAGGAGTAGCCCGGCGTCGGTCAACAAAGCTCGCAGCGTCGCTCGCTAGCGCCAACGCCGCGATTTCGCTTCCATTCGTACCCCGCCTCGTTCCGCGGGAGCGGAGGAATCGCGTGAGCTCGGCGACCGGCGGCCTCGATACCCAGTCCGGGCTGCGGCGCACGCACCGCGCGGGGGAGATCACGGCCACGCGCGTCGGCGACGAGGTCGTGCTCGGCGGCTGGGTGCAGCGGCGCCGCGACCATGGCGGCGTGATCTTCGTCGATCTGCGCGACCGCGAGGGGCTCGTGCAGATCGTGTTCAAGCCCGACACCTCGCCGGCGTGCCACGAGAAGGCCGCGGCGCTGCGCTCCGAGTACGTGATCCTCGTGCGCGGACGCGTGCAGCGTCGCTCGCCCGAGACCGTGAACCCGAAGCTGCCCACGGGCGAGGTCGAAGTGCTCGCGGACGAGCTCCGGATCCTCAACAGCGCCACGCCTCCGCCGTTCGCGATCGAAGCCGAGACCGACGCCGACGAGTCCACGCGGCTCGAGCACCGCGTGCACGACCTGCGTCGGCCGCCGCTTCAGCGCGCGCTGCGACTGCGCCACGAGCTCTGTCAGGCCGTGCGCGCGTCGCTGTGCGCGCAGGGCTTCCTCGAGATCGAGACGCCGATCCTCACCAAGAGCACGCCCGAGGGCGCGCGCGATTTCCTGGTGCCGAGCCGGCTCCAGCCCGGGTCGTTCTACGCGCTGCCGCAGTCGCCGCAGATCATGAAGCAGCTGCTCATGGTCGCGGGCTTCGACCGCTACTTCCAGATCGCCCGCTGCTTCCGCGACGAGGACCAGCGCGCCGACCGCCAGCTCGAGTTCACGCAGGTCGATCTCGAGCTCGCGTTCGCGACCGTCGAGGAAGTGCTCGACGTGCTCGAGGCGGTGACTGCGGCGGGCTGCGCGGTGGCCGGGCTCGATCTGCCGCGCCCGTTTCCGCGCATCACCTATCGCGAGGCGATCGACCGCTACGGCGTCGACCGCCCCGACACGCGCGTTCTGCTCGAGCTCGTCGATCTCACCGAGGTGTTCGAGGCGAGCGAGTTCCGCGCGTTCCGTCAGGTGGTCGACGCGGGCGGCATCGTGAAGTGCCTGCCCGTGCACGACGCGGGCGAGATCTCACGCGGGCAGATCGACAAGCTCGAAGCATTGGTGAAGAAGGAGCTCGGCGGAAAAGGATTGGCGTGGGTCCGCGTCGAGGCCGGCGGAGGCTGGCAGTCGCCGATCGCGAAGTTCCTCTCCGACGCGGAGCGCGATGCGATCACGCAGCGCACCGAAGCGCGGCCCGGCAGCGTGCTGTTCTTCCAGGCCGACGAGAGCGCGCGCGCCAACGCGATCCTCGCGCGCCTGCGCGTCGATCTCGGCGAGCGGCTCGGGCGCGTCGACGGCCGGAAGCACGACGTCTTGTTCGTGGTCGACTTCCCGCTCTTCGAGCGCGACGAGAAGGGCGGGCTCACCTACGTGCACCAGCCGTTCGTGGCGCCGCTCGACGAGGATCTTCCGCTGCTCGAGAGCGATCCCGCGGCGGTGCGCGGCACCCACTACGACGTGGTGATGAACGGCATCGAGCTCGGCTCGGGCAGCCTGCGCAACCACCGCGCGGACGTGCAGCGCCGCATCTTCGAGCTGATGGGTTATGCGAAGAGCGAGACCGAGCAGCGCTTCGGCTTCATGCTCGAGGCGCTCGAGTCGGGCGCGCCGCCGCACGGCGGCTTCGCGTTCGGCTTCGACCGCTGGGCGATGGTGCTCGCGGGCGCACCGAGCCTGCGCGACGTGATCGCGTTCCCGAAGACCCAGCGCGGTCAGGATCTCTTGATGGACGCTCCGTCGCCCGTGGCCGGCGAGCAGCTCGAGGAGCTCGCGATCCGCGTCTCGCCCGTCGAGAAGTCCTGAATTAAGATCGCCTCCCCATGCCGAACACCCCCACGACCGGAACGAAGATCACCCAGGACGCGAGCGGCCATCTCTCCGTTCCCGACCAGCCGATCATCCCGTTCATCGAGGGAGACGGCACGGGTCCGGACATCTGGCGCGCATCGGTGCGCGTGTTCGACGCGGCCGTGAAGAAGGCGTACGGCGGCAAGCGCAAGATCGCCTGGACCGAGGTGCTCGCGGGCCAGAAGGCCTACGACGAGACCGGCGACTGGCTGCCCGAGGCGACGCTCCAGGCGTTCCGCGACTACCTGGTCGGGATCAAGGGCCCGCTCACCACGCCGATCGGCGGCGGCATCCGCAGCCTCAACGTCGCGCTGCGCCAGATCCTCGATCTCTACGTCTGCCTTCGCCCCGTGAAGTGGTACGAGGGCGTGCCGAGCCCCGTGAAGCGCCCGCAGGACGTCGACATGGTGATCTTCCGCGAGAACTCGGAGGACATCTACGCGGGCATCGAGTGGAAGGCCGAGTCGCCCGAGGCGCGCAAGGTGATCGCGTTCCTGCGCGACGAGATGGGCGTCACGAAGATCCGCTTCCCCGAGTCGTCGGGGATCGGCGTCAAGCCCGTGTCCCGCGACGGAACCCAGCGGCTCGTGCGCGCCGCGCTCGACTACGCGATCGCGAACGGTCGCAAGAGCGTGACGCTCGTGCACAAGGGCAACATCATGAAGTTCACCGAGGGCGCGTTCCGGGATTGGGGCTACGAGCTCACCAAGACCGAGTACCGCGGCCGCGCGATCGGCTGGGACGACTGCGACGGCAATCCGCCCGCGGGCCAGATCCTCGTGAAGGACGCGATCGCCGACATCACGCTCCAGCAGGTGCTCACGCGCCCGAAGGAGTTCGACGTGATCGCGACGCTGAACCTGAACGGCGACTATCTCTCCGACGCGCTCGCGGCGCAGGTCGGCGGCATCGGCATCGCGCCGGGCGCCAACATCAACTACCTGACCGGCCACGGCATCTTCGAGGCCACCCACGGCACCGCGCCCAAGTACGCGGGCAAGGACGTGGTCAACCCGAGCTCGGTGATCCTGTCCGGAGTGATGATGCTCACGCACCTCGGGTGGCTCGAGGCCGCGGCGCTGATCGAGAACGGCATCTCGAAGAGCATCGCCGCGAAGACGGTCACCTACGACTTCGAGCGGCTCATGGAAGGCGCCACGAAGCTCAAGTGCTCCGAGTTCGGCGACGCGATCATCTCGAACATGTAGTAGGGCGGGAAAGCGAGCGAAGCGAGCGCATCCCGCCATCTGAGGAGACTTCCCAAAATGGCACGAAACAAGATCGCCCTGATCGGCGGCGGCAACATCGGCGGCGTCCTCGCCCAGGAGGCCGCGTTCCGCGAGCTGGGCGACGTCGTGATCTTCGACGTCGTCGAAGGCCTGCCGCAGGGCAAGGCGCTCGACATGGCCGAGGGCGCGCCCGTGATCGGCGCCGATGCGCGGATCACCGGCGCGAACGACTACAAGGACATCGCGGGCGCCGACGTGGTGATCATCACCGCGGGCCTCGCGCGCAAGCCCGGCATGTCGCGCGACGACCTGCTCAACACGAACCTCGCGATCATGAAGCAGGTGGCCGTGGGCGTGCGCGAGAACGCGCCGGACGCGTTCGTGATCGTCGTGTCCAACCCGCTCGACGCGATGGTCTACACGTTCAAGCAGATCTCGCGCTTCCCGAAGAACCGCGTGATCGGCATGGCCGGCGTGCTCGACTCGGCGCGCTTCCGCGCGTTCGTGGCCTGGGAGCTCGGCGTCTCCGTCGAGGACGTGACCGCGCTCGTGCTCGGCGGGCACGGCGACACGATGGTGCCGCTGATCCGCTACTGCACGGTCGCGGGCATCCCCGTCTCGCACCTGATCTCGAAGGACAAGCTCGCGGCGATCGTCGAGCGCACCAAGAACGCGGGCGGCGAGGTCGTGGCGCTGCTCAAGACCGGTTCGGCGTTCGTGTCGCCCGCGCTGTCGGCAATCGTCATGGCCGAGTCCTATCTGCGCGACAAGAAGCGCGTGCTCGCGTGCGCGTGCCTGCTCGAGGGCGAGTACGGCGTGAACGGGCTCTACGTGGGCGTGCCGTGCGTGATCGGCGCGGGCGGCGTCGAGCGCGTGCTCGAAGTGGAGATGGACGCCGACGAACGCAAGCTCTTCGACGCCTCGGTCGAGCACGTGCGCGCGCTCGTCGACCAGATCAAGCTGTGAACGTCCACGAGTACCAGGCGAAGGCGCTGCTGCGCGAGTTCGGCGTGGCGGTGCCCGCCGGCAGGCTGGCCACCACGCCGGCCGAGGCCGAGGAGGCGGCGCGCGCGCTGCGCGGCCCGGTCGTGGTCGTGAAGGCGCAGATCCACGCGGGCGGCCGCGGCAAGGGCGGCGGGATCAAGCTCGCGAAGTCGCCGGCCGAGGCGAAGCAGGTGGCGAGCGAGATCCTCGGCATGACGCTGCGCACGCCGCAGACCGGACCCGAGGGCAAGATCGTGCACAAGGTGTACGTCGAGGAGGGGTCCGCGATCGCGCGCGAGCTCTATCTCGCGATCACGCTCGACCGCGCGACCGAGAAGATCGCGATCATCGCGTCGACCGAGGGCGGGATGTCGATCGAGGAGGTCGCGGAGGCGACGCCCGAGAAGATCATCACCGTGCACGTCGACCCGAACCTCGGTCTCCAGGATCATCACGTGCGGCGCGTCGGATACGGCCTCGGGCTCGATGCCAAGCAGGTCGAGCAGCTCGGCGCGTTCCTGGGCGGTCTGTACCGGCTGTTCTTCGCGAAGGACGCTTCGCTCGCCGAGATCAACCCTCTCGTGGTGACCGAGGCGGGCGATCTCTACGCGCTCGACGGCAAGCTCAACTTCGACGACAACGCGCTCTACCGCCATCCCGACATCGCCGCGTTCCACGACCCCGACGAGGAGGACCCGCGCGAGCTCGAGGCGAAGAAGATCGACCTCGCCTACGTGGGCCTCGACGGCAACATCGGCTGCATGGTGAACGGCGCCGGTCTCGCGATGGCGACGCTCGACATGATCCGGGTCTGCGGCGGCGTGCCGGCCAACTTCCTCGACGCGGGCGGCGGCGCCGACAAGGAAAAGGTGAAAGAGGCGTTCAAGCTGATCCTGCGCGATCCCAACGTGAAGGCGATCCTCGTGAACATCTTCGGCGGGATCGTGCGCTGCGATCTGATCGCGGAGGGCGTGGTCGCTGCGGCGGGAGACCTCGGCGTCTCGGTTCCGCTCGTGGTGCGGCTGCAGGGCACGAACGCGGCCGAGGGGCGCGCGATCCTCGCCAGCTCGGGGCTGAACATCACGCCTGCGGAAACGCTAGGCGAGGCGGGCGAGAAGGCAGTCGCCGCAGCGAAGGCGGCGGCCTGATGGCGATCCTCTGCGACAAGAACACGCGCCTGCTCGTGCAGGGCATGGGCCGCATGGGCCAGTTCCACGCGAAGCTCTCGATCGAGTACGGCACGCAGGTGGTCGGCGGCGTCGCGCCGGGCAAGGGCGGCCAGAAGATCGACGGCATCCCCGTGTTCGACACGGTCGACGCCGCCGTGCGCGCGACCGGCGCGAACGCGTCGGTGATCTTCGTGCCGCCGCCGGGCGCGGCCGACGCGATCCTCGAGGCCGCCGACGCCGGCGTAGCACTCGCCGCGTGCATCACCGAGGGCATTCCCGTGCTCGACATGGCGCGCGCGAAGGCGAGCCTGCGCGGCTCTTCGATGCGACTCGTCGGCCCGAACTGTCCCGGTGTGGTGACGCCCGGGCAGTGCCGGATCGGCATCATGCCCGCGCAGATCACGCGGCCGGGTCCGGTCGGCGTGGTGTCGCGCTCGGGCACGCTCACCTACGAAGCGGTCGATCAGCTGTCGCGGCTCGGGATCGGGCAGTCCACCTGCGTCGGCATCGGCGGCGATCCCGTGATCGGCACGAGCTTCGTCGACGCACTCGCGCTGTTCGAGGCCGACCCGGAGACGCGCGCCGTCGTGATGATCGGCGAGATCGGCGGCAACGCCGAGGAGACCGCCGCGCTCTTCGTGAAGGAGCACATGACCAAGCCCGTGGTCGCGTTCATCGCAGGGCAGAACGCGCCGCCGGGCAAGCGCATGGGCCACGCCGGCGCGATCATCGCGGGCGGCAAGGGGCGCGCGAGCGACAAGATCGCCGCACTCGAAGCCGCGGGCGTCGCGGTGTCGCGCTCGCCGGCCGCGATCGGCGAAACGCTCGCGAAGCGCGTTCCGTCGCTGGCGGGGTGACGACGGCGGAGCGGCGCCGGCTCGGCACTGCTGCGCTCGCCTTCGCGGCGCTCGCGCTCGGGGTCGCATGTCTCGAGCTCGTCTCGGCCTGGATCCTGCCCGGGCTCGAGGAGCGCGCTGCACCCGGTGCGTTGCGAGCGATCGAGCCGCAGCGCACGCGCTTCGAGGAGCTCTACTTCGCCGCGAAGATCCTGCACCCGTATCTCGGCTACGCGGCCAATCCCGACGACCCGCGCGTGAACGACTACGGTTGGTTCGGCGGCGATCCGCTCGCGCCGCGCGAGCCCGGCGAGGTGGTCGTGGCGATCTTCGGCGGATCGCTCGCGATGAGCTTTCAGGTGACCGGCGAGCAGTTCTCCCAGGCGCTCGCTGCGCGCGCGTTCCCGGGCGCCCGCGTGCGCATCGTTCACGCGGCGCTCGACGGCTACAAGCAGCCCCAGCAGCTGATCCAGCTCGCGTTCCTGTTCGGACTCGGCGCGCGCTTCGACGCGGTGATCAACCTAGACGGCTTCAACGAGGTGGCGCTTCCCTTTGCGGAGAACGTCCCGGCCGGCGTCTACCCGTTCTACCCCCGCAACTGGCACCTGTTCTCGAAGCAGGGTTTCTCGGCGGAGCTCGCGCACGCGGTCGTGCGCGTCGACGACCTGGCGCAGCGGCGCGAGCGCTGGCGATCGCGCCTGCAGGGCGGCCCGCTCGCGAACAGCCGTCTCATCCGCGTGCTCGGTCTGCACCTGGATCAACGGCTCTATCGGGACTGGCAGCAGGCGATCACGGGCGTCGAGGCTTCGCTCGGGAAGGGGCACAGCGATTTCCACGATCTCGGTCCTCGCGTCGCGTATGGCTCCGAGTCGGAGCTGTTCGCGGATCTCGTGCGCGTCTGGCGCAACGGGTCGGAGCAGATGGCGCACCTGTGTGCGCGAAACGGTGCCGCCTACTATCACTTCCTGCAGCCCAATCAGTACGTTCCCGGCGCGAAGGTGTGGAGTGCGGCCGAGCAGCGAACCATGGCGGGACCGAAGTTTTCGTTTCGCCACGCCGTCGAGGTGGGCTATCCGCTGCTGCGCGCTGCGGGCGCCGAGCTCGCTGCAGCGGGGGTCTCCTTCACGGATCTCACCGATCTGTTTCGCTCCGAGCGCGACACGATCTACATCGACCGCTGCTGCCACATGAACGAGCGCGGGTACCAGCGCATGAACGACGAGATCGCCGCGGTGATCGCGCGCGCGCCGCGAGGCTGAAATGGAGCTGCTGCTGATCCGCCACGCACTGCCCGAGCGCGTCGAGACGAAGGACGGCAGCCCGGCCGATCCGCCGCTGTCCGCGATCGGCCGCGCGCAGGCCGAGCGCATGGCGCGCTGGGTGGCCGCCGAGAAGGTAGGCGCGGTCTACGCGAGCCCGATGCGCCGCGCGCGCCAGACCGCCGACGCGCTCGCGGGCCTGCTGGGCGCGCCGGTCGAGATCGACGCGGGGCTCGTCGAGATGGACCACCTCTCCGACGTCTACGTGCCGCTCGAGCAGCTCAAGGCGCAGGACTATCCGCGCTGGCAGGAGATGGTGCAGCGCGGCGGGCTGTACGCGGGTGTCGATCTCACCGCGTTCCGGCGCAACGTGGTCGCGTCGATCGAGCGCGCGATCGCGGTGCACCGGGGCGGCCGCATCGCCGTCGTGTGTCACGGCGGCGTGATCAACGCATGGGCCGGACACGTGCTCGGCATCGCCGACCCGTTCTTCCTCGACGTCGCCTACACGGGCGTCTCGCGCTTCCTCGCCGCGTCGACGGGCGAGCGCAGTGTGCGCAGCCTGAACGAGACGGCACACCTGCGCGAAGGGTGAGCCGCGCGCATCACCCCGCGCGCTGGCTCTCGCGAAGCGAGGCGAGGTCGCGGATGTAGAGCAGGCCGAGCGGCAGGCGAGCGCAGATCAGCGCGACGGGGAAGCACAGCGCGAACGCGAGGATCGCCGCCTCCGATCCGTGCGGCGCGAACAGGTAGAGCATCGCGGCCTGCTGCGTGCCCAGCCCGGCGGGTGTGATCGGCAGAGCGGCGACGACCAGTACGATCGGCGTGGCGGCCATCGCGAACAGCAGCGGGGCCGCGGCGTGGAACGCCCAGGTGCCGAGCCAGAAGTAGAGCACGAAGCCGGTGAAGTAGCAGGCGCGCACGGCGACGAGCACGGCCAGGTCGCGCAGGGTCGCCTGCCGGTGCGTCGAGAAGATTCCGGCAGCGCGGAAGCGCTGCAGCCAGCTCCAGCCCGGTCGCGACGTCATGAGCACGACGAGCATCGCGATCGCAAATCCGTCCGCGATCGCGGCCGCGCGCTGGATCTGCGCGATCGCCGGCGAGTCGGGCAGCGTCGACGCGCCCACGAGCGCGAGCGTTGCGAGCACGAGCAGGTCGATGATTCCGTAGAAGAGCATCGTGCTCGTCGACTGCAGGGCGCCGATTCCCTTCGAACGCCGCAGGTGGAGGATGATCGCGGCGGTCCCGAGGTTCCAGTTGATCGGCGTGGCGAGATAGGTGAGTCCGCGCAGCGCGCGGGCTTCCTTCCAGCTGACGGGAGCGTTGAAGCGCGTGAACAGGTAGGCGAAAGCGCGCGACTCGAGCAACCACCACGCGGTGACCGCGAGAGCGGTCACGAGCACGAACTCGACCAGGCGCGCCTGCCCGGCGGCGGTCCACGCGTCGGCGAGCGGGACGCGGTCGAACAGGAACCACAAGATCGCCGCGGCGATCGCCCACGGCGCCGCCTTGCGCGCTGCCTTGGCGACGCGTGAGCCCGTTAGTCGCTCACGGTCCAGGTGTCGCCCGAGTTCAGCAGCGCAGCGAGGTCGCCCCGGCCGCGCTTGGCGATCGCGGACTGCACCTGCTGATCGAGCAGCTGGTCGTAGGTAGGCTTCTCGACGGCGCGGAACACGCCGATCGGCAGCGGGAAGTCGGGCCGCTGCAGGCTCGCGAGCGCGAAGGCGTAGGCAGGGCTCTCGTGCCGCTCGTGGTGGATCGCGATGCCCTTGTTGATCGGGTCCTCGCCCGCGCCCAGGTGGACGATCGACGGGATGCCGTTCTCGATCCGGATCCCGCGACGCTGATCGTCTGCGCCCCACACCAGCGGCTGGCCATCCTCGAGATCGAGCGCGGCCTCGATGCGCTGCTTGCGGTCCTCCACCTCGATCCACTCGTCGTCGTTGTAGACCGGGCAGTTCTGCAGGATCTCGATGAACGCGGTGCCTTTGTGATCGTGGGCGCGGCGCAGCATCTCCTGGAGGTGCGAGGCGTGCACGTCGATCGTGCGCGCCACGAACGTGGCGCCCGCGCCGAGCGCGAACGCGATCGGATCGATCGGGTGGTCGATCGCGCCGTCAGGCGTCGACTTCGTCTTCATCCCGACCCGCGAGGTCGGCGAGTACTGGCCCTTGGTGAGGCCGTAGACGCGGTTGTTGAACAGGAGGATCTGCAGGTCGACGTTGCGGCGGATCGTGTGGAGCAGATGGTTGCCGCCGATCGAGAGGCCGTCGCCGTCCCCCGTCACCACCCACACCGAGAGCTCGGGCCGGCTGGCCTTGATCCCCGTGGCGAACGCGGGTGCGCGGCCGTGGATCGTGTGCATGCCGTAGGTGTTCATGTAGTAGGGGAAGCGGCTCGAGCAGCCGATGCCCGACACGAACACGAAGTTCTCGCGCGGGATCCCGAGCTCGGGCATCACGCGCTGCACGTTGGCGAGGACCGAGTAGTCGCCGCAGCCCGGGCACCAGCGGACGTCCTGATCGGTTTGGAAGTCCTTGGGGGTGAGGGCCGGAGTCGCCTCTGCCATCAGTTTCGAGCCTCGCGAGTGCGCAGGAGCTCGTCGATACGGGCGCGGAGCTCCTGCACTTTGAAGGGTTGTCCCTGGATCTTCGAGAACGAGTGCGCGGGCACCAGGAACTCCGCGCGCAAAAGCATCGCGAGCTGTCCCGCGTTGAGCTCGGGCACGAGCACCTGATCGAACGAGCGCAGCACCTCGCCGAGATTGCTCGGGAACGGGTTCAGGTGGCGCAGATGGATCGCCGACACCGCGAGCCCGTCGGCGCGCGCCGACTCCACGGCCGACAGGATCGCGCCGTGCGTGCCGCCCCAGCCGACCACGAGCAGATCGCCGCGGTCGTCGCCGGTCACCTCGACCGGCGGCAGCTCGGCGGCGATCCGCGCGATCTTCTCGTCGCGCAACGCGATCATGCGCGCGTTGTTGATCGGGTCGTACGAGACGTTGCCCGTGTTCTCCTGCTTCGAGAGCCCGCCGATCCGGTGCTCGAGCCCGGGCGTGCCCGGGATCGCCCACGGCCGCGCGAGCGTCTCGGCATCGCGGAGATAGGGCAGGAAGCCCTCCGGATCGGTGCGGTAGTGCACGGGTGAGCGGACGAGGCTGTCGAGATCGGGGATCAGCCAGGGCTCGGCGCTGTTGGCGAGATAGGAGTCGGAGAGCACGATGACCGGCGTCATGTAACGCACGGCGATCCGGAACGCCTCGATCATCGTGTAGAAGCAGTCGCCCGGCGTGCACGGCGCGAGCACGGGGACCGGGCTCTCGCTGTTGCGCCCGTGCAGCGCGAGCAGCAGATCGCCCTGCTCGATCTTCGTGGGCATGCCGGTCGACGGGCCGGACCTCTGGATGTCGACCACTACGAGCGGGAGCTCGGTCATCACGGCGAGGCCGAGCGCTTCCTGCTTGAGCACCATGCCCGGGCCGCTCGTCGTGGTGACGGCGAGGTGCCCCGCGAACGACGCGCCGATCGACGCGCTGATCGCCGCGATCTCGTCCTCGGCCTGGAACGTCTTCACGCCGAAGTTCCGGAAGCGCGCGACCTCGTGCAGTACGTCGCTCGCGGGCGTGATCGGATAGGCGCCCAGGAACACGGGCCGCTCCATCTGCACGCCCGCGGCCACGATCCCCCACGCGAGGGCGGTATTGCCCGTGATGTTGCGGTAGGTACCCGGTTGGATCTTCGCGCGCGGGATGATGTACGAACGCTTGAACAGCTCGGTGGTCTCGCCGAACGCGTACCCGGCCTTGAGCACGCGGATGTTCGCCTCGAGCACCTCGCCGCGGAAACGCGACTCGAGCCAGCGCAGCGTCGACTCGATCGGCCTGTTGTAGAGCCAGTACATGAGGCCCAGCGCGAAGAAGTTCTTCGAGCGGTCGCCCTCGCGCGAGCCGATCGAGAGATCCTTGATCGCCTCGCGATTGAGCGCGGTGATCGGGATCTCGACCAGCTGGTAGCGATCGCGCAGCACGAGCAGCGGGTCTTCGTCCGACTCGTAGCCCGCGCGCAGCAGCGACTTCTTGTTGAACGCGTCGCTGTTGATGATCACCGTGCCACCGCGGCGCACGTCGTCGATGTTGGCGCGCAGCGCGGCGGGGTTGAACGCGACGAGCACGTCGGGCTGGTCGGCCGGGGTGCGCACGTCGGTCGCGGAGAAGTGGATCTGGAAGCCCGAGACGCCCGCGAGCGTTCCAGCCGGGGCACGGATCTCGGCGGGGAAGTCGGGCAGCGTGGAGAGGTCGTTGCCCGCGAGCGCGGTGGACTCGGTGAACTTGGTGCCGGTGAGCTGGATGCCGTCACCGGAGTCGCCGCAGAAACGAATTGCCACCCGTTCGATCTGCTCGGTGGGCTTCCCCATTGTTTCGCTCACCACCCCCTTTGGAATGCCCGTGTGGGCCGTGTCGAGTCGGGCGCCGCGAACGGATGGCATCGCGCGCCAGCGCCCGGGTGTACGCTCGGTGTCCCGGATTGCACTCGGGACGAATGGAGTGTATCGGGCGCAGAATCGGGCGAAACCCCACAGCCCGATCGGCCGCCGATTCGGGTCGCTCCCAAAAGGCCACTGGCGCCAGCAACTTCCCAGGGAAGCCTGCATGCGGATGAGGCTCAAGTTACGGCGCTCCGGGCCCGATAGGCCCGGCATGATTGCTCCCGCAGCGGGCCCGCACAGCGCGACGCTGGAGGGCCTTCACGCCCTGTACGTGTCGCTGAACAGCCCGGTCGTCAGCGTGGATCGGCTGCCGGTCGGCCCCGCGGCGGCCGCGATCGCGGTGCACGGCACGGGTACCACGCTCTTGATCCGCTCCACGCGCACCGGGACGGTGGTGTTCTTCGCGGCTTCGCCGCGCTTCGGGCTCGAGGCCGCGCTGTCGCACGCGGAAGGGCTCGGCTTCTTGTTCGACGACGAGGCGAATCTCGCGAGCGGCGAGCGCTCGGCCTGGCCGGCCTGGCTCGCGGAGATCTTCGCGGCGGAGCCCACCGCGGAACGGGAACTCGAAGATCGCTCGGCATGGCTCAGCAAATTCCGCTGGGCCGCCGGGAGGCCGACGCAGTCGGCCGGCCGCCCGTAGCGCGGCACAGGAGGGGACGATGTGGAAATTCGGAGCGCGTTGGCTGTTGGTGTGGCTCGCTTCGGGCCTCGCGGCGTCGGGACTGGGCTGCGCGTCGCTTTCGGGCGGCGAGACGTCGGACCAGAACGCACGCAAGGCGGCCTCGCACATCGAGGTCGGCAGCGACCACCTCGCGAACGGCCGCAGCGCGCTCGCGCTGCGCGAATATCTCGCGGCCGAGAAGCTCGACCCGAAGAACGCTCGCGTGCACTACGCGCTAGCCGACGGCTATCTCGCGCGCGGCAAGACCGCCGATGCGGATCGGCACGCGCGCCGCGCGGTCGAGCTGTTCCCGGACTACCACGACGCGCGGCTCTTCCTGTCGGCGCTGCTCTTGATCCAGAAGCGCTACGACGAGACGATCACCGAGTGCGATCGCCTAATCGACGATCCGACCTACGAGTCGCCCTGGCGCGCGCTCACGAACCGCGCGTGGGCGGAGTACAAGCTCGGCCGCGCGCCGCAGGCGCGCGAGTCGCTCTCGCTCGCGCGCGAGTACCGGCAGGACTATTGGCCCGCGATGCTCGCGCTCGCGATCGTCGAGGGCGAGACCGGCCGCCGGGCCGAGGCGATCCGTCTGTACCAGGACATCATCAAGCAGAGTCCCGGCCCCGCGGTGGAGTCCGAGGTGAACTACCGGATCGCCGAGGTCTACGTGGCGATGGGCAAGCGCCGCGAGGCGATGGGTCACCTGACCACGTCGGTGGCGCGTGCCCCCGAGAGCCAGTGGGCGAAGAAGTCGCAGGCGTACTTGAAGCGCCTGCACTAGCTCCACGCTCGGGTGTACCCTCGCGGCGTGGCGGATCGATCCGAGCGCGGTGAGGAGGGCGGCGCCCAGGCGCCCGCCGCACCCGATCGGAGCTCGATCGGCCGCTACCTCGCCTCGCAGCGCAAGCTGCGCGGCATCTCGCTCGACGAACTCGCGGCTCGCACCAAGATCCCGCGCCGAAATCTCGAGCGCCTCGAGTCGGGCGCCTACGACACCCAGTCGGACGGATTCGTGCGCGGGTTCGTGCGCACGGTCGCGGAGGCACTCGGGCTCGATTCGCACGAGGCCTTGATGCGGATGGCGGGCGAGCCCGCGGGCGAGGACGAAGAGCAGATCTTGCGACGCCGCGTGCGCGTGGCGGTGCTCGGCGTCGTGGTGGGCGGAATTCTGCTGCTGCTGTTCGGGTTCGGCCTGCGGCTCGCCACGCGCTGGATCGTGGAGCCCACGGGCGGGCCGCCCGATCACGTGTTCCGGCGCGACGCGGTGCGCTCGCTCGCCGAGCAGAACGCGCGGGCGCCCGTGGATCGCGCGCGCCGCGGCGATGATTCGGGCGGCTCCGAGCGCGCCGATGATTCCGCGGATCGCTGACCTTGCCCGTCCCCGCTGCCGAGAACACCCACGCGGTGATCCTGCGCTCGGTCGACGTCGCCGAGTCGGACCGCATCCTGCACCTGCTCGTGCCCGAACACGGCCGCATCACCGTGGTGGCCAAGGGCGCGCGCCGCAGCACGAAGCGCTTCTCGGGCACGCTCGACCTGTTCAATCACCTGCGCGTGTCGCTGCACCGGCGCCGGGGCAGCGCGATCCACCGGCTCGATCAGGCGACGCTGGTGCGGCACTACGCGCCGCTGCGCAGCGACGCCGCGCGCTTCGCGCTCGCGTGCTACCTGCTCGAGCTGCTCGATCGGCTCGCTCCCGAGGGCGGACCGCGACGCGACATGCAGCGCTTGTTTCGCTTTGCGCTCGACTCGTTCGAGGCCGTCTCGACGCACCGCCCCGACGCCGCGTTGCGCACGATCCTGGAGCTGCGCGCGCTCGACGCGCTCGGGATGCGCCCCGAGCTGCGGCGCTGCATCGGCTGCGGCCGCGAGCTCGCGGGGGAGCAAAAGGTGGGCTTCCACGTCGCCGACGGCGGACCCGTGTGCGGCGCGTGCGCGGGGCGGCGCACCGGCGTCGTTCCTGTGCACCTCGGAACGCTGCGCGCGCTCGATCGCGCGCTCGAGCTCGACGTGAATCACCTCGATCGCCTGATCCTGCCCGCGCGCGCGATCGAGGAGGCGCGTCAGGTGGTGGGCCGCTTCCAGCGCTTCCACGTCGGCGTCGAGCTGCGCAGCCAGCGATTCCTGGATCGCATGGGCGTCGGAGGCCCCGTATAATGCGCACCCGCACGCACGAGGAGTCATGTCGAGCGAAGAGCCCGCGAAGCGCCGCCGCCTCGAGCGGATGGACGACCTCGTCTCGCTGTGCGCGCGCCGCGGGTTCATCTTCCCGTCCAGCGAGATCTATGGCGGGATCAACGGCTTCTGGGACTACGGTCCGCTCGGTACCGAGCTCAAGCAGAACCTGAAGGCGCTCTGGTGGCAGCGCGTCGTGCGCGAGCGGCCCGACGTCGAGGGCATCGACAGCGCGATCATCGCGCACCCGCGCACCTGGGAGGCATCGGGCCACGTCGAGCACTTCAGCGACCCGATGGTGGACTGCCGCGCCTGCAAGAAGCGCTTCCGCGCCGATCAGCTCGACGACGCGCCCCCGTGCAGCGCGCGCCAGGGCACCTCGCAGCACGACTTCACCGAGCCGCGCAACTTCAACCTGATGCTGTCGACCCAGATCGGAGCGTCGGAGGAGGGCGCTCAGATCGCCTATCTGCGCGCCGAGACCTGTCAGCCGATCTTCAACGACTTCAAGCGCGTGCGCGAGGCGGGGCGCCAGAAGATCCCGTTCGGCATCGCGCAGATCGGCAAGGCGTTCCGCAACGAGATCAATCCGCGCAACTTCACCTTCCGCTCGCGCGAGTTCGAGCAGGCCGAGCTCGAGTTCTTCGTGCACCCGAGCGAGCGCGAGAAGTGGTTCGAGCACTGGCAGGCCGAGCGCCTCGCGTTCCACCGCGAGCTCGGCTTCGCCGACGAGCGCCTGCGCACGCGCGCGCACGCGCCCGACGAGCTCGCCCACTACGCGCGTGCCGCGGTCGACGTCGAGTATCTGTTCCCGTTCGGGTGGCAGGAGATCGAGGGCATCCACGACCGCGGCGATTGGGACCTGTCGCGCCACAGCCAGTACTCGGGCAAGGACCTCGGCATCACGGATCCCGACACCAAGGAGCATTACATGCCGATGGTGATCGAGACGTCGGTGGGCGTGGACCGCACCTGCCTCGCGCTGCTGTGCGACGCCTATGCCGAGGAGGAGCTCGGGCCCGACGACACGCGCGTGGTGATGCGCTTCCCCGCCGCGCTGGCGCCGGTCTCGGTGGCGGTGCTGCCGCTCTCGAAGAAGCTCGCGGAGCCCGCGCTCGCGCTCGAGCGCGAGCTGCGGCGGCGCTTCAACGTCTTCTACGACGACGCGGGCAACATCGGCCGGCGCTACCGCCGCCAGGATGAGGCGGGAACGCCTTTCTGTGTCACGATCGATTTCGAGACCGGCGGGGACGGGCAGGTGACGGTGCGCGAGCGCGATTCGATGAGCCAGGAGCGGATCGGCATCGCGAGCGTGGGCTCCTACGTGGCCGAGCGGCTGGGCCGCCCGGCGTGACCCGGCGCCGCAAGTCGCGCGCAGCGAGCGCAAGTTTCGCGCAGCGAGCCGAAGGCGAGCGAAGACCATCGGGTAGGCGAGCGAAGACCAGCAGGGTCCGCTCCGTCTACTTCTTCGGGGATGGCCACGCCGACGGGAGCGCCACGCAGCGCGCGCGGCTGGGCGGGAAGGGCGCGAACCTCGCCGAGATGACGCGGCTCGGCGTGCCGGTGCCGCCGGGCTTCACGATCGCGCACGACCGTCGCGGCTCACTTCTCACGCGCGGGCGGGCGGGTGCCCGAGGCCGTGATCGCACAGGCGCGGCGCGCGCTGCGCCGCGTGGAGCGGATCGCGGGGGCGCGCTTCGGCGACGCGGAGCGGCCGCTGCTGGTCTCGGTGCGTTCCGGGGCGCCGGTCTCGATGCCGGGCATGATGGACACCGTGCTGAACCTCGGGCTCTCCGATGCGAGCGTGCGCGGGCTCGCCGCGCACGCGGGAGCGCGCTTCGCGTACGACAGCTATCGCCGCTTCATCCAGATGTACGGCGACGTCGTGCTCGGAGTGCCCCTGGAGCGCTTCGAGGCGGTCCTCGAGGCTCGCCGCGACGCCGCGCGCGTTGCCCACGATTCGGATCTGTCCGAGGCGGAGCTCGAGCAGGTCGCGCGCGACTTCCTCGCGATCGTGCGCGATCACACGGGCGCGCCGTTTCCGCAGGATCCCGAGCAGCAGCTCTGGGGCGCGGTGGCGGCCGTGTTCCGTTCCTGGCACAACGAGCGCGCGCGGCGCTATCGGAGCCTGCACCGGATCTCCGAATCGCTGGGCACGGCCGTGAACGTGCAGGCGATGGTATTCGGGAACATGGGCGACGACTGCGCCACGGGCGTCGCGTTCACGCGCGATCCGAGCGATGGCACGCGCGTGTTCTACGGCGAGTATCTGATCAACGCGCAGGGCGAGGACGTGGTGGCCGGGATCCGCACGCCGCGTCCGATCAACGCGCACGGGCGCGTGGCGGGCAGGGCGTTCCTGCCCACGCTCGAAGAGGAGATGCCGCGCGCATACCGCGAGCTCGTGCGGATCGCCACGCGGCTCGAGCGGCACTACCGCGACATGCAGGACATCGAGTTCACGATCGAGCGCGGCCGGCTGTGGCTGTTGCAGACGCGCACGGGCAAGCGCACCGCGCGCGCGGCGGTGCGGATCGCGGTGGATCTCGTGCACGAGCGGCGGATCCGACGCAACGAGGCGATCGCGCGCATCGATCCCCACACGCTCGACGACCTGCTGCATCCCACGCTCGATCCCGGGGTGGAGCGCAAGCCGATCGCGCGCGGGCTGCCCGCATCGCCGGGCGCTGCGGTGGGCCTCGTGGTGCTGTCGGCCGAAGCCGCCGAGGCGCGCGCGCGGGCGGGCGAGAAGGTGATCCTCGTGCGCAGCGAGACCTCGCCCGACGACATCGGCGGCATGCACGCGGCCGAGGGCATCCTCACCTCGCGCGGGGGCATGACGTCGCACGCCGCGGTCGTGGCGCGCGGGATGGGCAAGAGCTGCGTGGTGGGGTGCAGTGCGCTGCGCGTCGACGACGCGCGCGGCCAGATCCGGCTCGGCGAGGTGGTGATCCGGGAAGGCGAGCCGCTCACGCTCGATGGCGGCAGCGGCGAGGTGATGCTGGGCCGGCTCCCCACGGTCACACCCGAGCTCGGCGATGCGTTCGGCGAGCTGATGGGCTGGGCGGATCGCGTGCGCGAGCTCTCCGTGCGCACCAACGCCGACACGCCGCACGACGCCGCGATCGCGCGCTCGTTCGGCGCCGAGGGCATCGGCCTGTGCCGCACCGAGCACATGTTCTTCGAGCCCGCGCGGATCCTCGCCATGCGCGAGCTGATCCTCGCGAGCGACGCCGCCGATCGCGCACGCGCGCTCGACAAGCTGCGCCCGGTCCAGCACGCCGACTTCGTCGGGATCTTCCGCGCGATGGACGGGCTGCCCGTGACGATCCGGCTGCTCGACCCGCCGCTGCACGAGTTCCTGCCCACCGCGGACGCCGAGATCCAGGAGGTGGCCGCCGCGCTGGGCACGAGCGTGGCGGAGGTGCGCGCGAAGATCGATGGGCTGCGCGAGTTCAACCCGATGCTGGGCCACCGCGGCTGCCGGCTCGGGATCACGTTTCCCGAGATCTACCGCATGCAGGCGCGCGCGATCGCGGGTGCCGCACGCGAGGTGGCGGAGTCCGGCGGAAGGATCCGGCCCGAGATCATGATTCCGCTCGTCTCGCACGCGGCCGAGCTCGAGCGGCTGCGCGCGCTGGTGCTCGAGGAGGTGAGCGAGTGCTTCGCGGGCGCGCGCGTGCGCGTGCGGTTCTCGATCGGCACGATGATCGAAGTTCCGCGCGCGGCGCTGACCGCCGAGCAGATCGCGCGCTCGGCCGATTTCTTCTCGTTCGGGACCAACGACCTCACCCAGATGACCTACGCGCTCTCGCGCGACGACGCGGCGCGCTTCCTGCCCACGTACATCGAGACGGGCATCCTCAGCGACGATCCGTTCACGTCGATCGACGAGGAGGGCATCGGCGTCCTGATCTCGCTCGCCGCGCAGAAGGGGCGGCGCACGCGCCCGTCGCTCAAGCTCGGCTTGTGCGGCGAGCACGGCGGCGACCCGAAGAGCGTGCGCTTCTGCGTGCGCGCGGGCCTCGACTACGTGTCGTGCTCGCCGTTCCGCGTGCCGATCGCACGCCTCGCCGCCGCGCAGGCGGCGCTCGCGGGGCACGCGTGAGGCGCATCGCGGCCGCGCTGCTCGTCGCGCTCGCCACGGCGTGCGCGGGAGATCCGCCGCCGCTGGCCACCCCGAGCGCGGTGGCCGTCTCACCCGAGCTCGCGTTCGGGCTGCGCCGCCGCGCGGAAGGCTTCTATCTCCGGCTCGCCCACCGCCGGTTCGACACGCTCGAGACCTACAACGATTTCATCATGCGCGACCACTTTGCGTCGCTCGATCTGTTCTTCGACTACTACGCCGACCTCGCGGAAGATCTCGCGGACGCAGACTTCGAACGCAGCCGCCCGACCGACGTCGACGTGCTCGAATTCGCGTTCGAGGATCCGAAGACGGCGCACGTGCTCGTGCGCTTCCACGGCAACGACGGCCGCCCGCTGCGCCCCGGCAGCGTGGAGCTCGTGCGCACCGATCGCTGGGAGTGGTCGGAGGGCACCTGGTGGGTCCGCCCCGGCAAGCTTTGATCGGGACCCCAAGGTGCGAAGCGGGTTGCGGTCCCCCGGGTAACGGCCGTTCACACAAGTGGAAACGATTCTCCTCGGACTCCGAGCCTAACGTCAGGCGGGGCCGGGAGATCTCGATGGTTTCACGAGCTTGGGCTGGCGCTTAGCAGGCCCTTTGCACATGGGCCCGAACCCGGCCAAACCTGGCACGACCGATGCAGTTACCCAGGCCGGACCTCACGGTCCAACTCTTGAAAAGTCCACTGTCTTCGCGCAAGTGCCCTAGGAGGATCCGAAGAGCCCCCACCCAGATCGGGAAGCCTTACCGATTCCGATCCCAAAACGGTGCAACCCTCGCTCTCCCTCGAGTGGGGTTGGCAAACGAAAGACCGCAGGCTCTTTCCCCCCCGAAGGCCCGCTGCCGAAGACGCACGGAGAAGCGTCTTGTCGATGTCGCACGAACACCCTTGGTCCAGTGACTCCGAGCTCGTTGCCCAGATCCTCGCCGGCAACAGAGATGCGTTCGAGTTGCTCTATGAAGCCTACTTCCCGCGCGTCTATCGCTTTGCGATGAAGCGCCTGCGCGACACCGCCGAGGCCGAGGACGTCGCCCAGGAAGTGTTCTTCACCGTGTTCAACGTGCTCGACAGCTACGAGGGGCAGGCGCCCCTGATCGTCTGGGTGTTCGGAATCACCCGCAATACGGTGAACCGACGCTTCCGGCGCAAGCGCCTCCCGATCGAGTCGCTCGACGCGCCCGAGGCCGCCGAGGTGGCGGGCGCGACCCCGTCGCAGGACCGCACGCTGGACGCGCGCCGGATGTTGCGATTGTGCGAAGCGGCGATCGAGCGCGATCTCACTCCGCTGCAGCGCCGGATCTTCCACCTGAAGCACCTGCGCCGTCAGTCGATCCGCACGATCGCGAAGGCGCTCGGCAAATCCGAAGACGCGATCAAGGCGAACCTGTATCGGATGCGCACGGCGCTCGCGCAGAGCGCGCCCGGCCTCGAGTCGCTGATCGCGCAGTAGGCATTCGCCTGCGGCGAATTACCTACGTTCGAGCTGTTTTTTTGCCACCTATCTGGAATCGGGGCCACCTCCCAGAAGAAGGGCGCGTTTCCCTGGCGCGCCCCGGCTTGGACTGGGAAGGGACGACGCGAGGAGTCCGCGTGCGCCCCGCACCCGCTCGTACTGCACCTGCCGCCCGATCCGATGCCGAACTGGTCGATGCCATTCGCGCCGGGGAGCAATCGGCCTTCACCGCGCTCTACGAGCGCTATTTCGATCGCGTCTACCACTTCGCCTACGCGCGCCTGCGGAATCCCGCCGACGCGGAAGAGGTGGCGCAGGAGACCTTCGTCGCGGTGTTTCGATCGATCGACGCCTTCGTGGGCCGGTCGGCGCTGTTGTCGTGGATCTACGGCATCGCGAAGAACACCGTCAACAACCACCTGCGGCGCTGTCGGGCCCAGGAGCTGCGAATCGAGCGGGCCGAGGCGGAGCTCGTGCGCAATGCGCACAGCTTCGAAGCCTGCTCTCCGGAAGAGCACGTGAACTATCGGCGCTGCGCCGACGCAGCGCTGAAGAGCCTCGAGCAGGTTTCGGGGTGGCAGGCCGAGGTGTTCGCGCTGCGCCACTTCGAGAACCTTCCGATCCAGGACATCGCGGACCGGATGTCGCGTTCGAACGACGCGATCCGCTCCAGCCTCTTCCGCGTCAAGCGGCTGATCGTCGAGGCGGTCGGCTCCGAGTACGCATGTCCTGACTGAGGGATTGCCGAGGGGTGATCGGTTTGGGGGGCGGTTTGCAAGTGAGGCGGCGGCGGAGAACACGCCGGGTCGAACGAGACGCAGGGATCAGGCAGATGCAGGAAAAGCTGAAGATGGGGGACGACGGCGTCCTGAGCGATTTCTCGATCGACGAGCTGCGCGAGTTTCTCGAAGCGGATCTCGTCGACGTGAAGGTCGACCCCGAGTTCAAGGAGCGCCTGCGCAAGGAGCTCTGGGATCTCGTGCAGGAGCGCGCTCGAGGCCAGCGCGGCGGAGCGAACTAGCTCCGGCCCGGTCCGTTCACAGCGTTCGATTTGGGCGGCGCGGGTGCGTCCGACAGCGGTCGCAGCGCCAGCCGGCCGACGTAGTGGCGGAACGTATCGAGGGTGAGTCGCGCATCTGCCATCGCGCGGTGCGGCACGGCCCCGTTGATCAAGCCCGCGTTGAGCGCGGCCTGGCGCAGCGAGAGCGCCGCGACGGGTTCGCCCGCGACCAGCGACCAGGTGTAGAAGAGCGTCGCGAGGTCGATCACGTGATAGTCGAACGGATAGGCGCGCGCGCACGAGCGGTAGGCGCGCTCGAGGAACGCGACGTCCATGCGCACGTTCTGGCCCGCGGGCACGACCGTCTTCCCGGGCGGCAAGAGCGCATCCATCGAGGCCAGCACCTCGCGCAGGTGCGGCGCACCCTGCCAGTCCTCGATCCGATAGCCGCTGATCTCGGCGGCTTCAGGCGTGATCCGGTGCGGCCTCGCGGCAATCTTCCACTCACCCGCGACGAGCTCGTCGAGCCGATAGTCGGTGAGGATCAGCGCGACCTCGGTGATGTCGTGCTGCTCCGGGTCGAGGCCCCCGAACTCACAGTCCATGAACGCGAACGCGAAGTCGGCCAGAGGGCGCTCCCAACGGGAATCGCTTCGAGCGGCGCGAAGCGCTGGCGCTCCCAACGGGAATCGAACCCGTGTCTCAGCCTTGAGAGGGCTGCGTCCTAGACCGCTAGACGATGGGAGCGCTCGCGTTCGGGCCGCCGAAGCTAGCACCCCGTGCGGGCGGCGCGAGACGAGAATTGTCACCGCGCGGACGCGATTCGTCACTGCGTGCCGGCTTGCGCGCGACGACTGCGCCCGAGCTGCGGTGTGAAACAACGGGGCGATCGGCCACGGGCGCGCTCAGGTTGGTGCCCGGCGTTGCCGATGCATGAGCCGGTTCACCGAACGCTGGCATGACCCTTGCTCTATAGCGCTGGCGTACGGGAAGGACCGAGTCAAAAGGCCTGCGTCGAGGTTCGACGTCGCCCCGGGAAGGGGACGGGAAGGGATTTCCCGAGGACGCGCTCGGTTCGAAGATCCGACAGGGAGATCCCATGAAGAAGCTCCACGTTCGCAAGGGTGGCTTCACGCTCATCGAGTTGATGATCGTGGTTGCCATCATCGGAATCCTCGCGGCGATCGCGATTCCGAACTTCCTCCGCTTCCAGCTCAAGGCGAAGTCGAGTGAAGGCAAGACCAACCTCGCCGCGATCCGGACCGCCGAGCAGTCCTACTACTCGGAGTTCGGCCGCTACGTCTCGTCGACGGGCCTCGCGCCGGCGGCGTACCCGGGCAGCTCGAAGACCGGCTTCACGCCGGCGAGCGCGCCCGGCTTCAACACGATCGGCTGGTCGCCCGAGGGCCAGGTGTACTTCAACTACGGCGTGGGCACGGACGTCCTCGGCACCGGTTTCTTCACGACCGCGATGGCCGACATCAACGCGAACACCACGCCGCAGGCGTGGGGCTACCACAAGCGCGGTGGTGGCGGCGCGGCGATCACGCCGCAGTCCGGCCACACCTGCGCGCTCGGCGCCGCCGGTCTCCAGCAGGACGACCAGGTTGGCCCGTGCGGCAGCACGTTCGGTCAGAGCGAGTTCTAGACCTGGTCTAGGACTGGTTGAACGAAGGGTGGAGGGCCGGGCGTGGCCCGGCCCTCCACCGATTCGCCTCCTCGAAGAATTCTCGCGAGCCCAGGGCTCGCGTCCACTCGCAAACCTCGAAATGCAGGGCCAGAAGATGCGCAACTTGAAGCGATCTCGGACCCGAGGCGGGTTCACGCTCACCGAGCTCATGATCACCTGCGCGTTGGTCGGTACGCTCGCGGCGATCGCGATTCCGAACTTCATGACGTATCAGGCGCGCAGCCGCCGCAGCGAGGGCTATACCAACGTCGCGGGCATCGCGCGCGCCTACAAGGCGTACCACGCCGAGAAGGGCCGGTTCCCCGACATGGTCGTGGAGACCACCGCGCTGGGCTCGCCCGAGGCGAGCCTTCCGGACCCCACGGCGCACGGCTTTGCGGCTCCGAACACGCAGAAGCTCCCCTGGGATGCGCCGACCGAGGCATTCTTCAGCATCGTCGGCTGGCGGCCCGAGGGCAGCGTGTTCTACAGCTACGACGTCGAGTCTGCGTGCGGTGGCGGGCTCTGCAACGATCAGTCGTGCTTCACGGTGACCGCTCACGGCGACGTGGACGGCAATGGCAGCCTCGGCGCGGTGATGTTCGTTCATCCGTTGACGAACGCGACGGGCAATCCGATCGCGTCCTGCAACTCCGGCATTGGCAACTTCCCCCCGCCCGTGTCGGCCGAAACCGGTCAGGCCGTCTATGACGAGCCGGCGATCCGGCTCGCGAGCGATCTGTACTAGCCCGACAGCGGGGGGGAGCTTGACCAGTTTGGGTTTGCGGAGGGGAGCCGCCCGATGGCTCTCGTGCGCGCTCGTCGCGGGCGTCACCGCACTCGTGCACGCGGGCATGGACACGTCGTCGGCCGCCGCGAGCGGCCGCCTGCACGTGCCGAGCCCGGAGCGCGCACGCGCGCTCGCGCTCGGCTTCGAGCCCGTGATCGCGGACTACTACTGGATCCAGGCGCTCCAGCTGGTCGGCGGAGAAGAGCGGCCCACACAGCGCAACCGGACGATCGAAGCGCTGTTGGACGTGGTGACCGGACTCGACCCGTGGGTCGATCATCCCTACCGCTTCGCCGCGCTATGGCTCACCGACACCGAGAGCGAGGTGAAGCACGCCAATCGCCTGCTCGAAAAGGGCATCGCCTATCACCCGCTCAATTGGCGGAACCGCTTCTATCTCGGTTACAACCAGTTCTTCTATCTCGAGGACAACGCGAGCGCCGCAGACACACTCGAGAATGCGATGCGCTTCCCCGACGCGCCCGACTACCTGGGCTCGCTCGTGGCGCGCCTGCGCGCCTCGAACGACAGCCTCGACACGGCGGTGTTGTTCCTCCAGCAGCTGATCGCGCAGACCGAGGACGAGTACGAGCGCGCGGAATACCTGGAATCGTTCGCCGAGATCGAGACCGAGCGGCGCGCCCGCATGCTCGATCGCGCGCGCGCCGAGTTCGGACGCCGGCACGGCCGCGACATCCGCTCGCCCGCCGAGCTCTGGAGCGGACCCCTGCGCGTGCTCGGCGGCGAGCCGCCCGCGCATCCGGAGATCGCGGGGCAGCGCTGGCGGATCGATGCCGCGACCGGCGAGATCGTGTCCTCGTTCTACGGGCGCCGCTATCGCGTCCACACGAACCCCACCGACGAGGCGGTGCGACAGCGCTGGCGCGCTCAGTCCGACGAGGCCGCACCTGCCGCCGCCCGGGAGGGCGACGCGTGAGCGCGAACCGCGCCGAGATCGTGCGCGTCGATGCCGTGGTGAAGGATGTGCGGCCCGGCTTCGGCCTGCGCCGCAAGCGCGTGCTGCACGACATCACGTTCTGCGTGCGCGAGGGAGAGATCTTCGGCTTCGTCGGCCCGAACGGCGCGGGCAAGACCACGACGCTCAAGATCCTGATGGGCCTGATCCGCGCGACGTCGGGCACGGCGCGCGTGCTCGGCCACGACGTCGGCGAGACCGCGTTCCGGCGCCACGTCGGCTTCCTGCCCGAGAATCCCTACTTCTACGACTATCTCACCGGGCGCGAGACGCTCGACTTCTACGCGAAGCTGTGCGGCCTGTCGCGCGAGCGGCGACACGCGCGCGCGGACGAGCTGCTGAGCCAGGTGGGGCTCGAGCACGCGGCGGGCGCGCGCGTGCGCACCTACAGCAAGGGCATGCAGCAGCGGCTCGGGATCGCGCAGGCGCTCGTCCACGATCCCGACGTCGTGTTCCTCGACGAGCCGATGAGCGGTCTCGACCCGATCGGACGCAAAGAGGTGCGCGATCTGATCCTGCGCCTGCGCGATCGGGGCAAGACCGTATTCATGAACACGCACATCCTGCACGACGTGGAGCTCGTGTGCGACCGCGTCGCGATCATCGCGGGCGGACGGATCCGCTACGAGGGCGCGATCCAGGACTTCATCGAGGCCGGTGAGCGCTTGACCGATCTCCTCGTCGCGAGCCTGCCCGCGCATATCGGGGCGTTGCTCGAGGAGCGTTTCAGCGCGCAACTGCGCGGCGTGGGGGATCGCATCGAGGTGCGCGTGCCCGAGAAGCACGTCGACCCCGCGCTCGCGGTGCTGCTCGAGGCCGGCGCGAGCGTCGTGTCGGTGTCGCCGAATCGCGCCTCGCTCGAGCAGATCTTCATGAACGCCGTCGAGGAGAGCCACCGATGATCCCCCGCGGTCTGGTCTGCATCTGGACGATCGCCACGAACACCGTGCGCGAGTCGGTGCGCAGCAAGCTCCTGTACGGGCTGCTGTTCTTCGCCGTGCTGCTGATCGGAGCGGGCGCCGTGGTCGCGTCCCTCTCGTACGTCGAGCAGGAGCGGATCCTGCAAGACATCGGGTTGGGCTCCGTGCGGTTGTTCGGTGTCGCGATCGCGATCCTCGTCGGCATCAACCTGATCCACCGCGAGGTCGAACGCCGCACGGTCTACACGATCCTGTCGAAGCCGCTGTCGCGCGGTGAGTTCCTGGTCGGCAAGTTCCTCGGGCTCACGCTCACGATCTGGCTGCAGATGGCGATCATGGGCGCCGCGTTCGTGGGCGTCTCGCTCGCCACGGGGGCGCCGCTCGGCGTGCCCCACCTCGCGTTCTTCTTCCTGACCGGCGTCGAGCTCGCACTCGTGGTCGGGATCGCGACGTTCTTCTCGGCGTTCACCACGCCCGTGCTCGCGGCGTTCTTCACCACAGGTGTCTGGGGCGTCGGTCATCTGTCGCGCCAGCTGCGCGATCTCGGCGCGAGCGGTCAATCGAGCCCGTTCGAGTGGGTGACCTGGGCGCTCCACCGCGTGCTGCCCGATCTCGAGAGCTTCAACCTCGCCTCCGAGGCCGCCCACCTGCTGCCCGTGACCGCGTCCGACTGGGTGCTGCCGACACTCTACGGCGTGGGCTACGTCACGCTCGTGCTGTTCGCGGCGGTCGCCGTATTCGAGCGCCGCGACCTGCGCTGAGCAAGCTTCGCGCAGCGAGCGAAGGCGAGCGAAGACCATCAGGTGAGCCTTTGCTAACGTCGGCGCTCATGGACGTGGTGCTCACCGTGCCCGACCGCGTTTGGGCCGGCGTCGCCTTCGCGTTCGGACTCTGCGTCGGCTCGTTCCTGAACGTGGTGATCCACCGGCTGCCGCTCGACCAGTCGATCGTGCATCCGAGCTCGCACTGTCCAAACTGCCAGACGCCGCTGCGCTGGTACGACAACGTGCCGCTGCTCGCGTACCTGTGGCTGCGCGGGCGCTGCCGCGGCTGTGGTCAGCGCATCTCGCTGCGCTATCCGGCTGTCGAGCTGCTCACGGGTGTGCTGTTCGCGGTGATCGTGCTGCGCTTCGGCGCCACGCCGATGGCCGTCGTGGGCTGCGCGTTCGCGGCCGCGCTCGTGGCGACCGCGGCGATCGATCTCGATCACCAGATCATCCCCGACGAGATCTCGCTGGGAGGACTCGCGCTCGCGCTCGTCGTCGTGCCCGTCACCGACTGGTGGGCCGGCGCTGCGTTCGGCGCGGCGATCGTGCGCTCGCTCTCCGGCGCGGCGATCGGCGGCGGCATGCTCTGGATCGTCGGCTTTGCACACGCGCGCGTGTCGTCGATGCTCGGGCGTGGGTTCGATCATTGGCCGGGTGAAGGCGAGCCGCTGCCGCGCTTCGGTTCGCTCGACTACTGGACCTGGTTCCCCGGTGTCGGATTCGGCGATGTGAAGCTGCTCGCAATGATCGGCGCCGTACTCGGACCTATCGGCGTGCTCGAGACGATCGTTCTCGCATCGGTGGTCGGGCTCGCGGTCGGCGTGCTCGTGACCGTCTCGCGCCGCGCCTGGAACACGCCGTTCGGGTTCGGACCCTCGATCGCGGTCGGCGCGCTGCTCGCGCTGCTCGCGCCGGATCCCTTCGCCTGGCTGCCCGGGCTGCGCTGAGCGCGTCTCGCCCGCTTGTGAAATAGGCGGGCTCCGCGGTAAGGTCCTGGAAAGGCAGCGTTCCCCGGTCGTCTAACGGCAGGACAGCAGGCTCTGAACCTGTGAATCGAGGTTCAAATCCTCGCCGGGGATCCACCGAGTCGCCTCCAGACCCCCTCACAGGCCCTCACAGGATGGCTTCACTCGTGGCCTCCCCAGGGGGCCGAACGGGTTTGCTCCATGAAGCTCGAGGTCGAACGACTGACGGGCGAGCCGCGGCCCTTTGCATACGAAGAAAGCGGCAACTGGTGGTGCACGCGCATGCCGCGCGACGCCGCACTGCCGCGCGACGTGGTCGAGCCGTTTCGCGTGACCGGAACCGCGTACCGCGGGGGCGATTCGGAGGAGATCATCCTCGAGGGGAGGATCGCGGGAGCGTTCGAGCTGGAATGCGCGCGCTGCCTCGCGCGCTATCGTCACGGGCTTTCCGAACCCTTCCGATTCGTCCTCGAGCCAGCGGGCGTGCGAACGCCCGCGGAGCCCGAGGCCGCGCGGTCGCTCGTCCGGGACGGGATGTGCCTCGCGGATGAGGTC
Source organism: uncultured delta proteobacterium (assembly GCA_963832165.1). Taxonomy (GTDB): domain Bacteria; phylum Myxococcota_A; class UBA9160; order UBA9160; family SMWR01; genus JAHEJV01. The sequence continues at coordinate 282,223 of CAWHTE010000003.1, forward strand.
GAGTTGGGTTGGTACCGGGGGACCGAGATACAGCTGGATTCGGTGTGTCTCGAATTGATCTCGCTGGCGCTTCCGGTGAAGCCTTTGTGCCGTGATGACTGCGCTGGTTTGTGCTCGCGGTGCGGGGCCGATCGCAACGAGACACCGTGCGGCTGCAGCGAGGCCGCTCCGAAATCACCATTCGCCGTGCTCGCCGCGTTGCGCGGCGAAAGAGGAGCTGACTGATGGCGGTGCCGAAGGCCAAAACGACCAAATCGCGGCGGAACATGCGCCGGTCCCACCACGCACTCGCGCAGCCGCCGCGCAGCAACTGTCCGCAGTGCGGAGAGGCGAAGGCGCCGCATCGGGTGTGCCCGAACTGCGGCACCTACCGCGGCCGCGAAATCGTGCGTACCGACGAGGACTGATCTCGCGTGTTGGCTCTGCTCTTTCCGGGTCAGGGTTCCCAGGCAGTGGGAATGGGTCGCGACGTCTACGAGACGAGCGACGCCGCCCGCGCCGTGTTCGCGGCAGCGGATTCCGCGCTGGGGTTCCCGCTCTCTCGGCTCTGCTTCGAGGGACCCGAGGACGAGCTCGTGCGCACGGAGGTGCAGCAGCCCGCGATCCTGACCACGAGCATCGCGTTCCTGCGCGCGCTCGAAGAGCGCGGTGGTGAGCTCGAGCCCGCGTTCTATGCGGGCCACAGCCTGGGCGAATACACGGCGCTCGTGGCCGCGGGCGCGCTCGAATTCGGTGACGCCGTACGGCTCGTGCAGCTGCGCGGGCGCTTCATGCAGGAGGCCGTACCGGAGGGGCGCGGCGCGATGGCCGCGATCCTCGGGCTCGATCCCGACGCGGTCGCCGGAGCGTGCGGGGTCGCGTCGGCACAGACCGGTCGCGTCGTGGCGCCGGCGAATTTCAATGGACCCGCCCAGACCGTGATCTCGGGCGATGCCGTGGCGGTGGAGGCGGCCTGCGCGCGCGCGCGCGAGCGCGGCGCGAAGCGCGCGGTTCCGCTCGACGTGTCGGCTCCGTTCCATTGCTCGCTGATGCGGCCCGCGGCCGAGAAGCTCGCGCTCGAGCTCGCGCGGGTGCGCTTCGAGGTCCCCGTCGCGCCCGTGGTCACCAACGTCGAGGCCGAGGACTGCGCCGATCCGTCGCGGTTCCCGGCGCTGCTCGAGCAGCAGGTCACCGCGCCGGTCCGCTTCACGGAAATGATTCAGTTCCTGAGCAATTCGGGCGTCGATCGCGTGCTCGAGATCGGGCCGGGCCGCGTACTGGTCGGTCTGGTCGCCCGGGTTTCACGCGATCTGGCGCGCGCCAGTCTCGGGATTGCGAAAGAGCTCGATAGCGCGGCAGATTTCGCCGCGGGAGAGCGCTAGGTACACGGCGACGTTCGCCAGGGGAGGGATTGAATGGTGGCGCTGGATACGAGGGTCTCCGAACTGATCGTCGAGCAGCTCGGGGTCAGCATGGAGGAGATCAGGCCCGAAGCCTCCTTCATCGACGATCTGGGCGCCGACTCGCTCGACATCGTCGAGCTGGTGATGGCGATGGAAGAGGAATTCGACATCGAGATTCCCGATGAGGATGCCGAGCGCATCCAGACGATCGGCGATGCCACCGCCTATCTCAAGGAGAAGCTCGGCGCGTGAAGTCTTCCTCCGCGCGCCGGCGCGTGGTGGTCACGGGAATCGGTTGCGTGACACCGCTGGGGATCGGTGTCGACGATACGTGGACTGCGGCGATCGCGGGCAAGAGCGGCGTGCGGCGGATTGCGCGCTTCGATGCCGGCGAGTTCGCGTCGCAGATCGCCGGCGAGGTCCCGGGCGAGCTCGACCTGTCCGACCTGCCCGCGAAGGAGGCGCGGCGTCTCGATCGCACGATCCAGCTCGCGCTGGTCGCGGCGCGCGAGGCGCTCGAGGGCTCGAAGCTCTCGATCGACGCGTCCAACTGCGAGCGCTTCGGTGTGTCGGTCGGCTCGGGCATCGGCGGCCTCGAGACGATCGAGGAGGGCGTCGACGTGCTCGCGCGATCGGGGCCGCGCCGCGTGCCGCCGTTCGTGATCCCGATGACGATCTGCAACATGACGAGCGGCTACATCGCGATCCGCCACGGGCTCAAGGGATTGAACCTCTGCCACGTGAGCGCGTGCTCGACCGGCGCGCATTCGATCGGCGAAGCCGCGCGCGCGATCGAACGCGGCGACGTGGACGTGATGGTGGCCGGTGGAACGGAGGCCCCGATCACGCGGATCGGCGTGGCGAGCTTCGCCGCGATGCGCGCGCTCTCCACGCAGAACGACGACCCCGCGAGCGCGAGCCGCCCGTTCGACCGTGGCCGCGACGGCTTCGTGATGTCCGAGGGGGCGGCCGTGCTCGTGCTCGAGGCCGAGGAGCACGCCCGCGCGCGCGGGGCACCGATCCGCGCGCGACTGCTCGGCTACGCGGGTACCGCAGACGCCGCGCACATCGCGCAGCCGACCGAGAACGCCGAGGGGGCGCAGCGCTGCATGCGGCTCGCGATCGAGGACGCCGACCTCACCGTTTCCGACGTCGATCACGTGAACGCGCACGCCACGAGCACTCCGGCCGGCGATCCGAGTGAGGCCCGCGCGATCCGCGCCGTGTTCGGCAAGCACGCCGATCGCCTCCCGGTATCCGCGACCAAATCGATGACGGGACACCTGCTCGGTGCGGCGGGTGCCGTCGAGGCGCTCCTCTGCATCCGCGCAATCGAGACGGGAATCGTGCCGCCGACGATCAACCTCGACAGCGTCGATGACGATTGCGAGCTCGATCACGTCGCGAACGAGTCGCGCCGGACCGAGGTCCGGGTCGCGCTCTCGAACTCGTTTGGCTTCGGCGGCACGAACGCCTGCCTGGTGTTCGGGCGCGAATAAGCCCGTCCGCGCGCAGTGATAAGGGGGGCGCGTCTCTCCTCGTCGTGGCACACTGCCCGCCTCCATCCGAGGCACCCCATGGGCGACGCGATCGTCATCGCCAGCGACCACCGCGGCACGAAGCTCAAGGCGGCGCTGCGCGAGCGGCTCGAAGCGCAGGGTCATAGCGTCACCGACGTCGGCTCGTTCGGCGACGACTCCGTCGACTATCCCGACTACGCCGCGGCCGCTGCGCGCGCGGTGTCGCGCGGCGACGTGCCGCGCGGGATCGTGATCTGCGGCAGCGGGCTCGGCGTCAGCTACACCGCGAACCGCTTCCCGGGCGTGCGCGCGGCCTGGGTGCAGGACGTCGAGGCGGTGCGCATGGCGCGCGAGCACAACGACGCCAATATGCTCGCACTGCCGGGCGATCGGCTCGACGTCGAGCGCGCCTGGCCGCTCGTCTCCACCTGGCTCGAGACGCCGTTCGAGGGCGGGCGCCACGCGCGGCGCGTCGAGAAGATCGACACGCTGTCGTCGGGTGCGGGCTCGATGCGCGCGCTTGAGCAGGCCGATCCCGACATCGCCGATTGCATCCGGCGCGAGGCGCGCCGCCAGGCGACCGGCATCGAGCTGATCGCTTCGGAGAACTTCGTCTCGGAAGCGGTGCTCGAGGCCGCGGGCTCGGTGTGCACGAACAAGTACGCGGAGGGCTATCCGGGCCGGCGCTACTACGGCGGCTGCGAAGTCGTCGACGAGATCGAATCGCTCGCGATCGCGCGCGCGCTCGAGCTGTTCGGCGCCGATCACGCCAACGTTCAGCCGCACGCGGGCTCGCAGGCGAACGAGGCCGTGTACCGCGCCGTCTGCGAAGTGGGCGACACCGTGCTCGCGATGAACCTCGACCACGGCGGCCACCTCACGCACGGCAGCCCCGTGAACTTCTCGGGCAAGCTGTACAAGATCGTCCCGTACGGCGTGCGACGCGACACCGAGCAGATCGACTACGAAGAACTGCGCCGCCTAGCGCTCGAGCACCGCCCCAAGATGATCCAGTGCGGCACCACCGCCTACTCGCGCCAGCTCGACTTCGCGGCGTTCCGCTCGATCGCCGACGAGGTGGGAGCGGTGCTGTTCGCCGATATCGCGCACATCGCGGGGCTGGTCGTGAGCGGACTCCACCCGAGCCCGATCGGCTGCGCGCAGATCGTCACGACCACCACGCACAAGACGCTGCGCGGGCCGCGCGGCGGCCTGATTCTGTGCGACAACGAGTGGGCGAAGAAGATCGACAGCGCGGTGTTCCCGGGCGGGCAGGGCGGACCGCTCATGCACATCATCGCAGCCAAGGCGGTCGCGTTCCGCGAGGCGGCGAAGCCGGCGTTCCGCGACTACTGCGCGGCGGTGATCGCCAATGCGAAGGCGCTCGCGGCGGGTGTTTCGCGCGCGGGCTTCAAGGTCGTGTCGGGCGGAACCGACACGCACCTGTTCCTGCTCTCGCTCGTCGATCGCGACACCACGGGCAAGGGCGCCGAAGCGGCACTCGGCCGCGCCGGCATCACCGCGAACAAGAACATGGTTCCGTTCGATCCGCGCAAGCCGGCCGTGACTTCGGGCGTGCGCATCGGCACGCCTGCAGTGACGACGCGCGGAATGCGCGCGCCCGAGATGGAGCAGATCGCCGGATGGATTGCGCGCGTGCTCGAGCGTCCTGGCGACGTGGAGGAGCTCGACGCGATTCGCGTCGAGGTGGAGGCGCTGTGCCGGCGGTTCCCGCTCTACGCCGGGCATTGGAGCGAGTGACTCTCGCAGGATCTCCAGTGCCGAGAGCCGGCCAGGTCTCCTAACCGTGCGTTGTCCCTACTGTGCGGACTCGTCCAACCGGGTGATCGACTCGCGGCTCGGCCGCGACGGCACCGAGATCCGCCGCCGCCGCGAATGCATCGAGTGCGGGCGGCGCTTCACGACGCGCGAGCGCGTCGAGGAGGTGCTGCCGAAGGTCGTGAAGCGCGACGAGCGCCGCGAAGACTTCTGGCGCGAGAAGATCCTCGTTGCCGTGCGCAAGGCATGCGAGAAGCGCCCCGTCTCCGCGGACGCGCTCGATCGCCTGGTCGATCGCGTCGAGCGCGGCGCACAAGAGCTCGGACTGAAGGAGGTGAGTACGCGCGCGATCGGCGAGCGCGTGCTCGCGGAGCTCGTCGAGCTCGACACGCTCGCGGCGGCGCGCTTCGCCTCGGTGTTCCGGAACTTCGAGAACGCCGACGACTACGCCGCGTTCTTCCGCGATCTCGAGAAGGCGCGGTGACGCCCGAGCACGCGATGCGGCTCGCGCTCGCGGAGGCGCGCCGCGCGAGCGGCCGCACGTTTCCGAATCCGCCGGTCGGCGCCGTGGTGTTCCGCGGCGAGCGCGTGCTCGGCCGCGGCCACACGCGCCCGGTCGGCGGAGCGCACGCCGAGGTTCTCGCGATCGAAGCGGCGACGCGCCGCCACGGCGCGCGCGCGTTGCGCGGTGCGTCGCTCGCGGTGACGCTCGAGCCGTGCTCGCACGTGGGCCGCACCCCGCCGTGTGCGGATCGCGTGATCGACGCGGGGCTCGCGCGCGTCTGGATCGGACACCGCGACCCGCACCCCGCGGTGGCGGGGCGAGGCGTCGCGCGCCTGCGCCGCGCCGGCGTGCGCGTGGAGATCGGCACACTCGAGCGTGAGTGCCGCGAGCAGCACCGCGGCTTCCTGTGCGTGCTCGCGTCGGGGCGGCCGTTCGTAGCCCTCAAGCTCGCCGCCACGCTCGACGGGCGAATCGCCACGGCGGCGGGTGAATCGCGCTGGATCACGGGTCCAGAGGCGCGTGCGGCCGGACACCGGCTGCGGCGCCGTGTCGACGCCATCTGGGTCGGCGCGCAGACCGCGCTCGCGGACGATCCCGAGCTCACCGCGCGTGTGGGAGGTCGCGTCGTGCACCGCCCCGTGCGGCTCGTCGCGGACACCCGCCTGCGGCTCCCGCCCGGTGCGCGCATGCTGCGCGGCGCTCCGGGCTCTACCTGGGTACTCTGCGGCGCGGGAGCGCCGCGCGCACGGCGTCGGGCGCTCGAGGCGGCGGGCGCGCGCGTGCTCGAGCTGCCGCGCGATGGAGATCGACTGGACCTGCGCCGCGCGCTGCGGCGCCTCTCGCAAGAGGGATTGACCGAGATTCTCGTGGAAGGTGGCGGACAACTCGCAGCCGGATTGCTGCGCCGGTCGCTCGTGGACGAGCTGCACTGGTTCACGGCGCCGCTCGTGATCGGCGCCGACGGCCGCGCTGCGCTCGGAGCACTCGGAGTGCGCGCGTTGGCCGCGGCGCCGCGCCTGGCCGCCGTCTCGCTGCGCCGCGTGGGGGAAAGTGCGCACTGGGTCGGGCGCTTCGCGCCCGCGGGCGGCCGCGCGCGCGGGGTCGCGCTGTGAAGTTGTTCGCGGGATCGTCCGGATCGGCTCCGCTGCGCTTCGCGGTAGTGGTGTCGCGCTTCAACCACCTCGTGTCGGTGCGCCTGCTCGAGGGCTGCACGGCCGAGCTCTCGCGGCGTGGCGTCGCCGCCGAAGACGTCCACGTCGCCTGGGTGCCCGGCGCGTTCGAGATTCCGCAGACCGCGCGCGCTCTCGCCGACACGCGGCGCTACGACGCGATCATCGCGCTCGGCGTCGTGATCCGCGGCGGCACGCCGCACTTCGACTACGTGTGTCGCGGTGTCACCGACGGCGTGCGCGAAGTGATGCGCGACACCGGCGTACCGGTGGCGTTCGGCGTGCTCACCACCGACGACGTCGACCAGGCGCTCGACCGCGCGGGCGGCGAGCACGGCAACAAGGGACGCGACGCCGCGCAGGTGGCGATCGAGATGGCGCGCTTGCTGCCCGCGCTGCGCGAGCGGCCCGGAGGTACGCCGTGAGCGCGAAGCGTCCCGCGCCGCGCCGCGATTCGCGCCGGCTCGCGCTCCAGGTGCTCTACGCGGCAGACCTCGCGCCCAGCACTGTGCCCGAGGCCACGTTCGAGCGCGTGGCGGAGAACTTCGACCTGAATCCGGGTGCGCTCGTGTTCGCGAAGGAGCTCGTGTGCGGCACGATGGCTGCACGCGACGAGATCGACGCGCAGATCACCCAGCACGCGCGCAACTGGCGGATCGAGCGCATGGCCGCGGTCGATCGCAACCTGCTCCGCCTCGCGGTCTACGAGCTCCTGCGCACCGACACGCCCACGCAGGTCGTGATCAACGAAGCGGTCGAGCTCGCGCACGACTTCGGCGGCGAGCGCTCGCCCGCGTTCATCAATGGCGTGCTCGATGCGGTCGCGCGCAGCTGCGCGCGCCCCGGAGAGGCCTGAGCGGTGCCGCAGCTCGGACTCGCGCCGGCCGCGATCGAGCGCGTGCGCGCTGATCTCGCGGTGGTGCCGCTGTTCGCGGCCGAGCGCCCGCTGCGCGCGGCCGCGGGCCGCGTCGACTGGCGCCTGTGCGGCCGGCTCTCGCACCTGTTCGCGGGCGAGCGGCTCTCGGGCGCGTTCGGCGAAGCGGTGCTGATCCCGGGCGGGGGCGGCATGTGCGCACCGCGCGTGATCGGCATCGGCGCTGGCGAGCGCGCGTCGATCGACGCCGCGCTCTGGGAGCGCTGGGTGAACGATGCGTTCGAGCGTTCGCGCGGGCTCTCCGCGCAGCGCATCGTGATCGCGCTGCCCGAGCTCGAGGTCCCGCTCGCGGAGCGGCTCGCTCTACTCGCGCAATGCGCTGCCCGCGTGACGCTGCCCGCGGAGATCGAGATCGCGCCCGAGCCCGGCGACCTTCCGGGCACCACGGATTGGCTGCGCGGTGCCGCCCGGCGCTCGCGGCCCGAAGGTCTACAGATCCGTTTGCCCGCCGATCTCTCGGTCCCCCAGGGGGCCGATCCCGAACCCACGCGAGCCTGGTCAAGTCAGGAACCTGCCGGCCGATTCTCTCGTTGAAGGGGTATCGCGACCGGGTGCATTCCCGAGCCGCGGTGCCGCAGGGGTGGGATGAGTCTCGTCGGCAGCCTCGAGGACCTGGGCCTCGCGGACATTCTCCAGATCGTGAGTTTGTCGCGGAAGTCCGGGATGCTGATGCTCCGCTCGGAGAGCGGTGACGGCCGGATCATGCTCCGCGACGGGCTGGTCCAGGGTGCCGCGATCAAGGGCGAGGCCGAAGACCTGCGCGCAGTGCTCCTGTCCCAGGGATGTGTCGAGGCGGGAGCGTTCGATCGCGCGCGCAGTCTCGCGGGCGCCGAATCGCTCGCGCTCGACGAGGCGCTGCAGCGCGAGTGCGGACTGACGCCCGATCGCCTCGCGTCGCTGCGCCGCGCGCACGTGGAGCGCTCGGTGATCCGGATGTTCGGCTGGCGCAGTGGCGAGTTCAGCTTCGAGATCCGCGACGAGCTCACCGCGGACGATCGCGAACTGCTGCTGCCGACAGGACTCTCCACCCAGTACCTCGCGATCGAAGCCACGCGGCAGGGAGACGAGCTCGCGCAGGCGGGTGGCGCGTCGCGCATCGATCCGTTCGCCGATAGCGACGCCGACATCGAGGAGCCCGTGTTCAGCGGTGAGGAGAGTGCGGTCGACACGCTCGCGCTCGGCACCGCACACCGCGCCGACGCCGACCCCGAGTTCGCGCCCGACGAGGCGCCCGCGGCCGCCGAGGTGGTGATCGCGGGCCCCGAGGCGGGGCCGACCGAGATCGCTGTGTCCGTGCTTCCCGCTGCGGAGCCGCGCGCAGCGGCGGCGGGCCACCTCGTGGCGATCGACTCCGACCTCTCGAGTCTCGAATGGCTCAAGGACTCGCTCGACGGACTCTGCAAGCGCGTGCACATCTTCCAGCACCGCGATGCGGCGTTCGATCGCGTTCGCCAGTACTTGATGCGCGGAGTCGTTCCGACCGTCGTCGTCAGCGACGCGAGCCGCGAGCCGCGCAGCACGGAGCTGTCGAGCTTCGTGCGGCGGCTGCGCGCAATCGCACCCGCGATTCCGATCCTGGCGCTGAGACCCGAGCACGCGGGCGAACGCGTGCCCGAGGGCGCCGACGGCGTGGTCTTCCGTCCCAACTCGCCCACGGCCGATCGCCGGCGCTGGCATCTCTATCACGCGCTCGCGACGCGGCTGCGCGCGGAGCTCGAGCCGTGGGTGCGCGGCGAGCACGACGCCAGCGCGCGGCGCCGCGCCCAGGGCGCGCTCGCGCGGCTCAAGCGCGCGAGCGAGCGGCTGCGCGATCCGTCGACGCAGGGCGAGGTCCTCTCGCTCGTGCTCGACTTCGCGGCCGAGTCGTTCGCGCGCGTGGCGATGTTCATGGTGCGCGACGAGGTGGCGGTCGGAATGGCGCAGCGCGGTCTGCCTCCCACGGGGGGCCCCGACGACGAGCGCATGCGCGCGATCGAGCTGGCTCCCGATGCGATGCCCGAGCTGTTCGAGGCAGTGCTCGAGCGGCGCGCGGCGCATCGCGCAGCGATCAGGGGCCCGCGCGACAGGGCACTCGCGACGCTGCTCGGCGCGGCGGCCCCGGGGGAGGCCTACGTGGCCCCGATCGAGAGCGGCGGGCGGGTGGTCGCGCTGATCTACGCCGACAACCTGCCGGACGAGAAGCCGCTGGGGGACCCCACGGCGTTCGAGATCGTGCTGCACGAGGCGGGTCTCGTGCTCGACCGCGCGGTGCTCGAGCGCGCTCTCGCAGAGCGAAGTTAAGAAGTCTCCACATACCCGCACCCCGGCCGTAGCAAGTGCGCGGAAGTCCGCCCGCCACCTCAAGAAGTCGGTTGGCGGCGCCGATAATTCCCGTGGGCCCGCTGCAAGCTTCGCGCAGCGTGCTCTAGGCCATTCGATCGCGGGGGAGGCGCCGTGCCGCGGATCCTGATCGTGGAAGATTCACCGACCATGCGGTCGCTGCTCACCTCCTCGCTGGAGGAGCTCGAGGGCGTCGTGAAGATCACGGAGGTCGCGAGCGGATTCGAAGCGCTGCGCCACCTGCCGCGCGAGCAGTTCGACCTGATCGTCACCGACATCAACATGCCGGACATCAACGGTCTCGAGCTGGTGTCGTTCGTGAAGAACAACGCCGCCTATCGCGACATACCGCTCGTGATCGTGTCGACCGAGGGGTCCGAGCGCGACCGCGACAAGGGCCTCGGCCTCGGCGCCGACGCGTATCTCGTGAAGCCCTTCGCGCCGGAGGTGCTGCGCGACCTGGCGCAGCGGCTGCTGGACGGCGCGGAGTAGGTCGGCGCCGTGGCGAAGAAGGGCGGCATGCGCGGCAGCAACAAGGCGGACCGCGAGTTCGTTTCCGAGGCCGAAGAGATCCTCGAGACGATGCGCGCGCGGCTCGCGGATCTCTCGGACCGCCTCGGCGCAGGCGCCGAGGCGGATCCGGACCTCGTCAACGCGCTATTCCGCGCGGCGCACTCGCTCAAGGCGCTGGCCGGAATGTTTCGCTTCGATCCGATCGAAGCCCTTGCGCACCGGCTCGAGGACGCGCTCGACGGACTCCGGCTCGGGCGCGTTGCGCTCTCGGCACCGCTGCTCGCGTGGATCGACGACGTGGTCGCTCTGTTCGCGGCGCTGCTCGAGCAGGTCGGCGACAGCGCGGCACTCGCCCAATCCGCCGCGCGGATCGAGGCGCTCACCGCGGGCGTCGGCGCGCCGGCGGCGCAGAGCGCGCCGGAGGACGAGTTCGCAGCGCTCGATCTCGATCCGCGCGTGCTGCGCGCGCTCACCGAGTACGAGGAGCATCGGCTGCGCGAGAACCTGCGCCGGGGCCGCCACATCGCGCTCGTCGACGCACCGTTCGAGATCAAGACCTTCGAGGAGGGACTCGCGGAGCTCTCGGGCGCACTGCGCGAGATCGGCGAGGTGCTCTCCACGCTGCCGTCTCCGGGCGACTCGCTCGAATCGCAGATCCGCTTCTCGCTGCTCGTGGCGACCGATCTCTCCGCGGCGGAGCTGGCCACGCGCGCGGAGTTTCCCGGCGCCACGGTGCGCACGGTGCACGCGGGACGCGCGGTGGCACCGGTCGCCGTCGCCGAGCCGGTCGCGCCCGCACCCGTGGAGCCGGAGACCGACGCTCCCGCGCCGATCCCGGAGCTCGAGTCGCTCAAGTCGATCAGCGACACGGTGCGCGTCGACATCCGCAAGCTCGACGATCTCATGAACCTGGTCGGCGAGCTCGTGATCCAGCGCGGGGCGATCGGCGACCTGGTCGCGCGTCTGGTGTCGCGCAGCGACACCGCGCGGATCGGCAGCGAGTTCGCCAAGGTGCACAAGAGCCTCGACCGCAAGCTCCGCGAGCTGCAGTCCGCGGTGCTCGAAGTGCGGATGGTCCCGCTGCGCCAGGTGTTCGAGAAGGTCTCGCGCGTCGTGCGGCGGCTGCGGCGCGAGCTCGGCAAGCAGGTGGAGCTCGAGATCCGCGGCGCCGACACCGAGCTCGACAAGCTGATCGTCGAGGCGCTGGTCGATCCGCTGATGCACGTGGTGCGCAACGCCCTCGATCACGCGATCGAAACCGCTGACGAGCGCCGCGCGCTGGGCAAGGACGAGACCGGCTCGATCGCGATCGATGCGTTCCAGCGCGGTAGCCACGTGGTGATCCAGGTGCGCGACGACGGGCGCGGGATCGACCGCGAGGCGGTGCGCCGCCGCGCCGAGCAGCTCGGGCGCGTCGAGCCGGGCGCAGTGCTCACGGAGAAGGAGACGCTCGATCTGGTCTTCGTGCCGGGCATCTCGACGCGCGATCAGGTCACCGAAACGAGCGGCCGCGGCGTCGGCATGGACATCGTGCGCTCGAACCTCGCATCGCTCGGCGGCGTCGTGGACATCGATTCGACGCCGGGCCGCGGCACCGCGATCGCGATGACGCTGCCGATCACGCTCGCGATCATCCAGTCGCTGATCGTCGGGGTGCGCGACCGCCGCTTCGCGATCCCGCTCAACTCGGTGCTCGAGACGCTCGTGATCGATCCGAACACGATCCAGCTCTCCGAAGGGCGGAGCCTCTTGAATCTGCGCGGCGAGCCGCTGCTGCTGCGCCGGCTCGACGACGAGTTCGGGCTCGCGGGCGGCGCGCGCGCAGCGCGCCCGTGCGTGATCGTGGTCGGGATCGGCGATCAGCGCGTGGGCCTCGTCGTCGACCGCCTCGAGGGCCAGCAGGACACCGTGATCAAGCCGATCCAGGGCCCCGTGCAGAATCTGCGCGGGATCGCGGGCGCCACCGACCTCGGCGATCAGGATCCCGTGCTCGTGCTCGATCTCTCGGCGCTCGTCGAGGACGCGTTGCGGCGCAGGGAGGCGGCGTGAGCGGCCCGTCCGCGAGCTCCTCGGAGTCGTGGGACGCGCTCGCGCGCGCGGCTGCCGCGCACCGCGACGCGCCCGCACCGGCCGAAGTCCTGCGCCAGCTCCTGTGCGTGCGCGTCGACGGCGTCCCGTACGCGGTGCCGATCGAGAACGTGCGCGAGATCGTGCGGGTGCGGCCGATCACGCCGATCCCGCGCACGGTCAGCTCCGTGCGCGGCGTGATCTCGCTGCGCGGGGAGATCATCCAGGTGATCGATCTGCGGCTGCGGCTCGGCCTCGCGCCCGCAGCGTCGAGCAAGGCGACGCGCATCGTCGTCGTGCAGGCCGACGACGGCCGCGCCGCGGGTGTACTCGTGGACGAGGTTCGCGAGGTGCTGCGCGTGTCCGAGTCGGCGATCGGCTCACCGACAGCGGCCGACGCGCTGGGAGTCGTTGCGGCGCTGTGCACGAATGGCGCCGAGTTCGTGTCGGTCGTGGACCTGAACCGTCTGCTGGAGGTGTCGGGCCGTGCCTAACCTCTCGCTCGGCGCCGACAACCGCGTGATGCTGGCCGTGTTCCGCGTCGGAAGCGGAGTGTTCGCACTCGACGTGACCTGCCTGCGCGAGGTGGTGCGCTGGCAGACGTCCACGGTGCTGCCCAAGGCACCGCGCCTGATCGAAGGCGTGATCGACCTGCGCGGAGTGGTCGTGCCCGTGGTCGACCTCGGCCGCGTGCTCGGGATGAGCGCGGTCGTGTCGGCTCCGACCGCGCGGATCGCGATCGTCGAGTCGGACGGGCTCGTGATGGGACTCGCGGTCGATGCCGCGGTCGAAGTGGTGTCGGTAGAGGTGGCCGCGCTCGAAGATCCTCCCGCGCTGGCGACCCATGCGGGCTACGACGCCGCGCGCGCCGTGGTGCGGCGGCCGGGCAGCGCGCCGGTGCTCGTGCTCTCGCTCGAGCACATCCTCGAGTCGGTCTACCGATCGGCGCTCGCGCGCCAGCCAGTGGAGGATGCGGCGTGAATCGCGAGAACCTGATCGACGGCAAGAGCTTCGTGATGCGCGCCGTGGGCCTGAACACGGCGCTGTCGATTCCTGCGCTCGTGATCGTTCTCGGCTGCGCGGCGGCGCTGCTCGACCTGCCCGGAGAGCTCTGGAAGGGGCTGTGGACCGGGATCGCGCTCTACACCGTGTTCGCCTCGCCCGTGAACTTCCTGCTCCAGCGCCGCACGATGACGCCGATCGCCGAGTGGCTGGACGAGGAGACGCCCGAGGGTGAGCTCACGCAGCGCGCCTTCGCGGCGATGCTCGCGTTCCCGCAGCGCATGGCGTTCGGCGCCCTGCTGGGATGGATCGCGCCGACCGCGCTGATCTCGATCGGCATGGAGATCTCCTACGTCGATCAGTGGACCGCGTGGGATACCTGGGTGCTCTTGATCGGCGGCTTTGCTGCGGGGTTCAGCGTCGGCACGCTGACGGGATTCCTCCTGAAGGGCGGCGAGTTCGCGCGCGTGCGCGATGCGCTCGCGAGCGCGGTGGGCGGCCCCGAAGAACGCCGCCGACTCGCGCCGCGCATGCCGATCCGCGCGAAGCTGGTCGTGACGATCTCTGGCGCGTGCCTGGTGCCGGTGCTGTTCGCGGTGCTGATTGCGCTCGATCAGGGCGCGAGCGCGCTCGAGTCGATGGCGCTCGATTGGACCCAGCGCGTGCTCGCCGATCTGCCGGCCGATGCGAACGCCGAGCAAGTCGCAGAGCTGCAGCAGCGGCTCGCGTCGCTCGCACTGCCGGCACCCGTGACGATCGCCGCGCTCGGCGGTGCGGAAGGGGAGCTGCCGGGCGGGGTCGCGGAATCGGTCGCACGCGCGGCGGCTTCCGGGACCAGCGGCAACAGCAATGGATTCGGCACGCAGGCGGTGTTCTCGTGGCGAAAGCTCGGCGACGGCACGGTCTGGATTGCAGTCGTCTCGGCGCAGGATCTCTACGCGCGCGGCGCTGCCTCTCCGGAGTTGATCGTCGGGCTCGTCGCGCTGTCGGTCGTGTTCGCGTTGATGCTCGCGTGGTTCATGGCCCGCGATGTGTCGACACCGGTCGCGATCCTGCAGGCCGCGGCGGACCGGCTCGCCTCGGGCGATCTGCGCCAGGCCGCGAGCTACGAGTCGGAGGACGAACTCGGTGATCTGGCGCGCTCGTTCGACGGCATGGTCGAGTCGCTGCGCGCGACGATCGCGCGCGTCGCGGCGTCGGCGAACGGCCTCGAGGCGCGCGCGGGCGCCCTCGGGCCCGTGTGCGAGACGCTCTCTGCCGCGACCGTCGAGCAGGACCAGGGTACGCGGCGCGCTGCTGAGAGCATGGAGCAGATCAACGCGCAGGTGTCCGGCATCGCGCAGTCGAGCGCGGCGCTCAACGAGAGCATCGAGGAGTCGAGCAGCTCGATTCTCGAGCTCGGCGCATCCGGCGAGGAGCTGAACGAGACCGCGAGCCTGCTCTCTTCGAAGGTGGACGAGGTCTCGAACTCGATCGAGCAGATGGTGCGCTCGGTGAAGCAGGTGTCCGAGAACACCGAGGCGCTCGCAAGCGCGGCCGAGGAGACCTCGGCGTCGATGGAAGAGATGGCGACCTCGCTGCGCGAGGTGGACACCTCGGCCGCGGAAGCGGTACGCCTCTCTCAGCGCGTCGTCGAGCGCGCCGAGAGCGGACGCATCAAGGTGAGAGAGACGATCGCGGGCATGGAGGCGATCCGAGAGGCGACCGAGACCGCCGAGGAGGTGATCCGGAACCTCGGCGCGCGCGCGGTGGAGATCGGCGCGATCGTGAACGTGATCGACGACGTCGCGGACGAGACCAATCTGCTCGCGCTCAACGCCGCGATCATCGCCGCGCAGTCGGGCGACCACGGCCGCGCGTTCAGCGTGGTGGCCGAGGAGATCAAGGATCTCGCCGAGCGCGTGCTCGCGAGCACCAAGGAGATCGGCGGACTGATCCGCTCGGTGCAGCACGAGGCGGGCAAGGCGACCGCCGCGATCGAGCGCGGCAGCGCATCCGTCGCGAGCGGTGTGGACTTGTCGGCCGAGGCGGGCATGGCGCTCGAGGAGATCACGGCTGCGTCGCAGGACAGCGGGTCGCGAATCTCTGGAATCGTCTCCTCGCTGCGCGAACAGGCGAAGGCGGCCGGCCACGTCGTGGATCTGATGGAGCGCGTGCGCGGTGGGGTCGACGTGATTCGCCAGGCCTCCGCCGAGCAGAATCGCGGCAACGTGGTGGTGTTCCAGGGCGCCGTGACCATGCGTGAAGTGGCGCTGCAGGTGCGCGGCACTACCGAGGAGCAGGCGCGCGGTTCGGGGCGGATTCGCGAGAGTGTGGAAGAGGTGCGCGAGGCGGTGGAGCGGATCAATTCGGCGCTGCAGGAGCAGTCACAGGCCTGTTCGGCGGCCGCCGACTTCCTCGAAGAGGTACGCGGACGCGGCGCGACCAACGAGCAGGCGACCCACACGGTCGCCGAGGTCGCGCGGGAACTCCTGGCCCAGGCCGAGGAGCTGCGCGGAGAGGTGCGGCGGTTCCGGATGTAGCTCCGGATCCGCCAGGAGGATCGATTCATGATCGCTGGGTGTCCGAAATGCGCGGCGCGATACCGCATCGACACCGCCAAGCTGCGGCCCGAGGGCGCGCGCCTGCGCTGCTCGCGCTGCGAGACCGTGTTCCGCGTGCAGCCGGACGCGGAAGAGGCGCCGGCGCCGATCGCGACGCGCGCGCCCGCTGTGGCGCCGCGTCCTGCACCCGCGTCCTCACCGATGCCGCGCACCGCGGCGTCCGCGCGCGCGCCGAGCGCGCCGCCCGCAGAGCCGACGGGCGATCCGACCCGGCGCGTGCTGATCGCCCATCCCGAGGAGGAGTCCGGCAAGGCGATCGCCGACGCGCTCGCGAGCTGGGGTCTCTCGCCGCTGCTCGTGTACGACGGCGTGGAGGCCATGCTGCAGATTCAGCGCACGTTGCCGCGCGTCGTGGTGCTCGATGCGGCGCTGCCGAAGATGTTCGGCTTCCAGGTCTGCGAGATCATGAAGCGCAACGAGCAGCTGCGCGCGATTCCGGTCGTGCTGGTCGGTGCAATCCACGATCAGGACCGCTACCGGCGTCCACCCGAGGAGATCTACGGCGCCGACGCCTATCTCGAACGCCATCAGCTGCCCGACGCGCTCGCGGAGCTGCTGGTGCGCTTCGGCATCCAGTCGGCACCGGCCGCTCCAGCGCCGGTGGCGCCAGCGCCGACCGCTCCAGCACCGGTTCGCGCGCCTCGTCCGGTGCAGGCCATGCCCGAGCGTGCGCCGGCGGCCGTTGCTCCCGCTCCCGCGGCGCCGCGCGCCGCCGCGCCGCCCGCAGCGGCGCCGGCTCCCGCTGCGAACCCCGAGATCGAGAAGGCGCAGCGCCTCGCGCGCATCATCGTCTCGGACGTGATCCTCTACAACCAGGAGAAGTTCGATGCCGCGGTCCGGGCGGGCAACGTGGTGAACGCGCTCTCCGCGGAGCTCGAAGAGGGCGTTTCGCTGTTCGCCTCGCGCGTCGATGCGCGACTGTGCGATCCGCGCGAATACCTGCAGCGCGAGCTCGTGCGCGTGGCGCGATCACGGGGAATGAAATGATGTTGACCTACGACGATCGCGAGCGCGCGAGCGTGCTCCAGGATCTCCGCGATGGCGACCCCGAGGTGCGCCGGCTGGCCGTCGAGCGCATCGACGTGCTCGGCGAAGACGAGGGGGTCGCGCAGCTGATCGAGCGGCTCGGCGACCCCGACTGGCGCGTGCGCAAGTCCGCGGTGCAGCGGATCGCCACGCGCATCGACCCGGATCAGACGGCACAGAAGCTGATCGCGGCGCTCGCGGATGGCGAGAACCCGGGCCGCCGCAATTCGGCGGTCGAGGCGCTCGTGGCGATCGGCGGGGGTGCGGTGGCGCCGCTGATCGACGCCTGCGACGACACAGACTGCGACGTGCGCAAGTTCGTCGTCGATGCGCTGGCCGGAATCGGCAGCGAGGCGGCGATCGATGCGCTGTGTGCGCGGCTCGCCGATCCCGACGTGAACGTGCGTGCGGCCGCGGCCGACGCGCTAGGCGCCGTCGGTGGCACGGCCGCGCGCCGCGCTCTGCGCGGGACCGCGTGCGACACGCTCCAGGACTCGCTCGTGCGCTTCTCCGCGCTCCACGCGCTCGAGGCGCTCGAGGAGCCGATGCTCGCCGAAGAGCTCTCGAGCGTGCTCGGAGATCCGATGCTGGGCCCGGCGGGCCTCGCACTGCTCGGCCGCAACGAGAGCGACCCGATGGCGCTCGATACCCTCTTGAAGGGGCTCTCGAGCGGAGTGCGCGCCGCGCGCGAGTCGTCGATGCGCGGTGTGCTGCGCCTCGCAGCGCGGCTCGACGGAGCCGAGCAGAGCGACCTGTACGCGCAGCTCGAAGAGCTCGCGCGTTCGGCGCCCAACCTCACGGACTCGGCCGTGGCGCGACTGCCCGACGCCGACCTCGGTACCCAGCTCGTGCTCGTGCAGTTTCTCGGACTCCTGCGCGCGCGCAGCGCGGTGGTGCCGATCCTCGAGGTCGGGCGCGACGAGGCCCTCGCGCAGGTGGTGCTCGAGACGGTGGCCGCGATCGGACCTGTCGCCGCGGAAGAGCTCGACTCGGCGTGGGCACGTCTCTCGCAGGAGCGCCGGCGCGCCGCGTGCGAGGTGCTGGGTCGCGTGGGAGGTCCGCGTGCGGTCGAGCGCCTGATCGCGACACTCGACGATGCCGACCCGATGCTGCGCGCCGCGGCCGCGCGCTCGCTCGGCGCATTGCGCGTCGAGAAGGCGCTCGTGCCGCTCGTACGCCGATTGGAGCACGCCGCGTCCGAGGAGGATCCCGAGGGCGAGAGCGAGCGCAGCGCGCTCTGCGACGCGATCGTCGCGCTCGCGGGGCCCGATGCCGAGGGCCGCGCGCCCGCGCTCGCGGCGCGCGCTGTCGAGCTGCTGACGAACGCGCTCTCCGGGTCGAGCGACGAGACGCGCCTGGTGGCGGCGCGCGCGCTGGGCCGGATCGCGCGTCGCGACGACGCGGACCTCGTGGCGCTCTTGATGAAGGACCCGAGTGCGCGCGTGCGGCGTGCGGCGGTCGAGGCGATCGCGCGCCTCGAGCCCGAGCGCACGCCGGAGCCGCTGCACCTCGCGATCGCGGACGAGTCGCCCGCGGTGCGGATCGCCGCGGCCCGTGCGCTCGGTGCATCGCGCAGCGACGGTGTGTTCGACGATCTGCGGCGGCTGGCGGAGGACGGCGATCTGCGCGTACGCGCGATGGCCGTGCAGATGATCGGGCGCCGGTTCGCAGGCGACCCCGAGCCCGGGATCCGAGCGGCGGCGCTCGCGGTGCTCTCGCGCGCGTGCGAAGACGTGGCGCCCGTCGCGCTCGCGGTGGTGGAGGCGGTGAAGGAGATCGGCGGAGAGGCGTCCGGCTACGTCGTGCCGCTGCTCGGGCGTTCGGAGCCCGAGGTGGTGCGCGAGGCCGTGCGCTGCTTCGGCGATCACGCCGAGCCGGGCGAACTCGAGGCGCTCTTGCCGCTCGTGTCGCACCCGGACTGGTCGGTGCGCGCCGAGGTGGTGGAGATCCTTGCCGAGCGCGGGGTGCGGCAGGCGGTTCCCGCGATCCTGCGGCGGCTCGAGACGGAGCAGGACGACGTCGTGCGCAGCGTCACGTTGGCCGCGCTGCAGCGGCTGGAGAGCTAGGGGGCGACGTGCCGGCGGGTGGCGCAACGGGCGAGCTCGGTATGACGGACCGCGAATTCCGCTGGTTCGCGGAGCTCGTGCGCTCGCATTGCGGGCTCACGTTCACGCCCGAGACGCGCTTCCTGCTCGAGCGGCGCGTCGCGCGTCGCATGCGCGAGCTGTCGATCACGAGCCTGTCGGCCTATCAGTACGAGCTGCGCCAAGACTCGAAGCGCGACGGCGAGCTCGCGGAGCTGATCGACGAGCTCACCACCAACGAGACGTATTTCTTCCGCGAGCGCAGCCAGCTGCGGGCGCTCATGGCGGAGATCCTGCCCGAGGCGCTGGTCGCGCGCCGCGAGCGCGGCTCCGGGCCCGTGTCCGTGTGGTCGGCCGGCTGCTCGAGCGGCGAGGAGCCCTACAGCCTCGTGATCCTGGCCCGCGAGGCGGGCTTCGATCCCCAGCGAGATCTCCGCGTGTACGCCTCGGACATCTCGCGCCGGATGATGAAGCGCGCGCGCGCGGGCAACTACCGCGAGGCCTCGTTCCGCGAGACCGAGCCGGCGCTGCGCGAGAAGTACTTCGAGGAGAAGGACGGCACGTGGACCGTGAGCGATGCGGTCAAGAAATGCGTCGACTTCATCCACCTGAACCTGACCGACCGCTCGCGGATCGCGTTGCTCGGCTCGATGGACGTGATCCTGTGCCGCAACGTGATGATCTACTTCGACGCGGACACCAAGCGCGAGGTGATCGGCACGTTCGAGAACAAGCTGCGCGCAGGCGGACACCTGCTGCTCGGTCACTCGGAGTCGCTGATCAACGTGACGAGCGGGCTCGAGCTGCGCCACCTCAAGAGCGACCTCGTGTACCGCAAGCCGGTCACGGGCTTCCCGCGCCGCGATCCGTGGCACGTCGCGGCGATGCGCGCGATCGGCGACGCGGAGCGTTCCGATGAGCGGTAGATCGCCGATCCGTACTCTAGTGATCGACGACTCGGCGTTCAGCCGCCAGGCGATCACGCGCATGCTCCAGACTTCGCCGCTAGTCGAGGTCGTGGGCGTGGCGCGCGACGGCGAGGAGGCGCTGCGCAAGACCTTCGAGCTCGAGCCCGACCTGATCACCGTCGATCTCGAGATGCCGAAGATGGACGGCTTCACGTTCCTGCGCATCGTGATGAGCAAGCGGCCGACGCCCGTGATCGTGATCAGCGGCCGCAGCGGCGAGGACGACGTGTTCAAGGCGCTCGAGCTCGGCGCCGTCGACTTCATCGCGAAGCCGACGCCCCACGCGACCCCGATGCTGTCGTCGATCTCGCAGGAGCTGATCCGGAAGGTGCACTCGATCCGCGCGCTGCGGATCGACAAGGTGCAGGAGCGGATCCGCTCGATGCCCCCGCTGGTCGCGCGCCACGAGGTCGGCTCCGCGCCGCGCGCCGTGGTGATCGGCTCGTCGACGGGCGGCCCCGCGGCGCTGATGCAGGTGTTCGGCGCGTTCACGAGCGCGCCGCCGTGCGCGTTCCTGATCGCGCAGCACATGCCCAAGGGCTTCACGCGCGGCTTCGCCGAGCGCCTCGATCGGCTCACCGCGCTGCGCGCGAGCGAGGCGCGCGGGGGCGAGCAGCCCGCGCCCGGAACGATCCTGCTCGCGCCGGGCGGCCGCCACCTCGAGGTCGAATCGTCGAGCGGGAATCCCGTGACGCGCGTGGTCGCGAACGTGGGCGATCGGTACACGCCTTCCGTCGACCGGCTGTTCGAGTCGGCGGCGAAGGCGTACGGCGCCGACCTCGTGGGGATCGTGCTGACGGGGATGGGCGACGACGGCCGCCGCGGCGCCCAGGCGATCCGCGCCTCGGGCGGGCGCGTGATCGCGGAGTCCGAGAAGACCGCAGTGATCTTCGGCATGCCGCAGCAGGTGATCCGCTGCGGCGCTGCCGATCTGGTGTTGCCACTCGACGAGATCGCGCGCGCGATCCAGCGCGGTGTCGGGTCGGTGATCGCCGAAGCGACTGAGGGCGGCGCGTCCGCCCTTGGAAAGGGGCGCGCATGAGCGAACAGGATCCGAAAATCAGCTCGCGCGCGGAGGATTTCCTCGCCCTGTTCAGCAAGGGCGCGGAGTTCACGCGCGAGCTCCTCAAGGAGAACGAGCGGCTGCGTGGTCGGCTCGCGTCGATCACCGACCGCCAGGAGTCGGCTGCACGCCACCCGCACGACTGGGACAAGCTGCGCCACGAGCTGGTGTCGCGGATCGCGACCCTCGAGGAGGAGTGCACGACGGTTCGGGAGCGGCTCGACCAGGTCGAGCTCGAGAATTCCCAGTTCGCACAGCGCTACGTCGAAGTCGAGGAAGAGAACAACAACCTCGCCAATCTCTACGTCTCCAGCTACCAGCTCCACTCCACGCTCGATCTCGACGAGGTGATTCGGATCATCACCGAAATCGTGATCAACCTGATCGGCGCAGACGTGTTCGCGATCTACATGATCGACGGCGAGCGCTCCGAGCTCACACCCGTCGCGTCCGAGGGCATGGAGGTCTCGGCGTTCCCGAAGGCGAAGCTCGGCGTGGGCGTGCTCGGAAAGGCCGTCGCGTCGAACTCGGCCACCTGCTGGGACGCGCAGCGCTCCGACGATCTCTCCCAGCCGATCGTATGCGTGCCGCTCGTGGTGCAGAACCGGCCGATCGGCGCGATCGCGGTGTACGGGCTGCTCGCACAGAAGGACGGCTTCACCGCGCTCGACCACGAGCTGTTCAACATGCTGGGCGGCCACGCCGCCACCGCGATCTTCGCCGCGAAGCTCTATTCGCAGTCGGAGCGCAAGCTCAACACGATCCAGGGTTTCATCGATCTCTTGACCAAGTAGGCGCGCGCGCTGCGCCGCCGCACGGGGCAATCACCATGGGCCATCGAATCCTCATCGTCGAAGACAGCCCGACCATGCGTCAGCTGCTGTCCTTCGCGCTCCGCCGACTCCGCGACGTCGAGATCGTGGAAGCGCAGGACGGCATGGACGGCTTGCGCAAGGTGTCGAGCGATCACTTCGATCTCGCGCTGATCGACATCAACATGCCCGTGATGGACGGGCTCAAGCTGATCAGCTTGATCCGCGGCGACGAGGCGCTCAAGGAGATCCCGATCGTCGTGATCACGACCGAGGGCGCCAACGAGGACCGCGACCGCGCGCTCAAGCTCGGCGCGAACGAATATCTCTGCAAACCGATCCAGGCGAACCAGGTGCTGTCGGTGGTGAAGGGCCTGCTCAAGGCGGACTGACCCGATAAGCTCCGGCGCGTGCGGAAGCTCTCGCGCGTCGCGGCGATCGCCGCGCTGATCCCTTTCGCGGGCATTGCCGCGGGCTGTGGTTACACGCTCGTGGGCGCGCCGGGCGGGCGTGCACTCGGCCGCGTCGCGGTGCAGACCCCCGCGAACGGCTCGGGCCAGGCCGGGCTCGAGTTCGTGGTGGCCGATGCGCTGCGGCGCGAGGTGATGGTGCGCGCGGGCGCCGAGCTCGTCGAGGACGAGGGCAGCGCGGACTGGGTCGTGAGCGGCAAGGTGATGCCGCTCCAGGTCGAGCCGGCCAGCCTCTCGCCCGTGGTGCTCACGCTCGAGTATCAGCTCTTCCTCGCGGTCGATCTGCACGCGCGCGCGCGCGACGGGCGCGAGGTGAAGCTCGACTCCCGCGAGCTGCGCGACTCCGAGCGCTTCCTGTCCAGCGGCGACCCGGAGGCGCTGCGCAAGAACCGCGGCGAAGCGCTGCGCCGCGTCTCGCGGCTGCTCGCGGCGCGCTTTCTCGACCATCTCGACGAGGAGCAGGGCGGATGAGCCTCGCCGGGCTCGAGCGCGAGCTCGCGGAAGGAGCGCCGCGGCGCGCCTATCTGCTCGCAGGTGCGGAAACGCTGCTGCGCGACGATGCGCTCGCGTTGCTGCGCCGCGCGGTGATCGGCGACGGCGACCCCGCGTTCCTGCTCGATCGCTTCGACGGCAGCGCGACGCCGGGGGAGCTCGCCGATGCGCTCCACACGCTGCCCGTGATCGCGAAGCGCCGGATGGTCGTGCTCGCCGATCCGGAGCAGCGGCGCGGCTCCGCGCGCGAGCTGCTCGAGGCGGTGGCCGACTGGGTCGGCGCCGGAGGCGAGGCCGATACCTCGGTGCTCGTGGTGACGGCGAGCCACCCGGATCGGCGCGCGCGTTGGGTGAAGGCGTTCGGCGACGCGATCGTGGCATGCGATCCGCCCCAGGCCCGCGCGCGAGATCGCGGAGTTCGTGCGCGCGGAGGCCGCGCGCCAACAAGTGGCGCTCGAGCGCGGCGTGGCCGAGGCGCTCGCCGAGCGGATCGGGCCGCAGCTGCAGCTCCTGCGCATGGAGATCGCGAAGCTCGCGCTGCTCGCGGGCCCGGGTGAGGCGGTGACCCGCACGCACGTGGGCGTCGGCACTGCGCTCACGGCCGAGGAGCCGATCTGGGACCTCACGGATGCGATCGGCGAAGGGCGCAGTGCCGACGCGCTGCGCGTGCTCGCGCACCTGCTCGCAGCGGGCGAGGCACCTCCGGTGCTGCTCGGGGCGCTCGTCTCGCACTTCCGTCGACTGCTGCGCGTGGCGTCGGGCGCAGAAGTGGCGGCGCCGCCGTTCGTGCGCAAGAAGCTCGCGTCGCAGGCGAAGCGCTACGGCGCGCTGCGGCTGCGCGCCGCGCTCGGCGCACTGCACGAAACCGATCTCGCGCTGAAGGGGGCAGGGGCGCTGCGGCCCGAGCTCGCGCTCGAGCGCGTGGTGATCGCGCTGGCCGCGTAGCATCCGCGTCCCATTCTGGCGGATTGCGCCCTTTGGGCGGATCCGCCCTACGGGCTACACTTGGCGCTGAGTCGGCGTGCGAGCCGCGATACGCGGCGGCTCGCCTGCTTCTTCGTGAGGACGCCCTTGCTGGCGGCCTTGCGGATCTCGCCCTCGGCGCTGCGCAGCGCGTCGCGCGCCACATCGCCGTCGGTGCCCGCGAGCGCCGCGCGTGCGTACTTCACCGCGGTCTTGAGCCGGCTCCGGACCGTGCGGTTGCGCGTGCGCCTCACGATGTTCTGGCGGGCGCGCTTCTTCGCGGACTTGTGCTGGGCCAAATCGATCTACCCCTGGTCTCGAGCGGGCGGCCGATCGTAGTGGCTCCCCCGGAGGCTGTCGAGCGCAGGTTTGTGCAGCGGGCCGACGGGGAGCGAAGGCTATCAGGCCTGGGTTCAGCGCCGGGGTCGGACGGTCGATAAGCGTGGTCGTTCGCTGCATTCCAAGGGAGGCTTGCGGGTTGAGGCAGATGCACGGACTTGGGGCCCGGATCGCCCTCGTCGCGCTCCTCTGGGCGTTCGCGGCTTCGGGCGAGACGCCCGAGTCGACGCCCGCGGCCGCGCCGGACGGCGCCGCGGCGGTCGCGCTGCCGACCCCGGATCCCGCGATCCAGCCGCTCCCCGGGGCGGAGGCGGTGCCCCTCGCCCCCGAGGAGACCCCGCACCCGGGGGTCTCGGCGATCGAGCAGGCCTGGCGGGGTCCCGCGGCCGACTTCGATGCGCGCGTCGTGCAGACGCGGCGTGCCGCGCTCGAGCTCGGCGCCTGGAGCCTCGACGCCGCCGCGCGCTCGCTCTCGGCGAAGGTGACACCCGCCCCGGAGCTCGACCGCGCGATCGCGGCCGTGCGCCTCGCACCCGACCTGCCCGCGGCGCACATGCGGCTCGCGCTCGCGCTATGGCTCGAGGCGGGCGAGCCGGTCTCGGCGATCCGCGCCGTGGCAGGTGCGCTCTCGGCGATCGGGCGACACCTCGAAGCGTCGCTGTGGTTCACGGGCTCGGGTCTGTTCATGCTCGCGGTCGCGCTCGTGGCGGGAGGCCTGCTCGCGGCGGTGCTCGCGGGCAGCGCGCGTCTCGCACACGCCGCGCACGACCTCGGCCACGCGCTTCCGCGCGCGACGCCCGCGTTCGGGAGCTGGGCGGCGCTCGCCGCCGTGCTCGCGTTGCCGCTCGCGTTCGGCGAAGGTGTGCTCGGGCTAGCGCTCGCGCTGCTCGGTGTGGCGGTGATCTACGGCGGCCGCCGGCAACGGTTCGCGATGCTGCTCGCGGCTGCGGGCATCGGCATCGGCGCCTATCCCGCGATGCGCTATGCGGGTGCGGCGTTCGCCGCGTTGCCCGGAGACGCCGTCGCCCAGGCGACCTTCGCGGTCGCCCAGGGCATCCCGACGCCGGTCGAGCTCGAGCGGCTGTCGAGCCTCGCCGATCGCGACCCGCTCGCGGCGCGCGGCCTCGCGATTCACGCGCGCCGTCAGGGAGACCTCCCGCGCGCGGACGCGCTCTACGGTCAATTGCTCGCGAACGGGGCCAGCGACGTGTCCGCGCAGAACAACGCCGCGGACGTACAGCTCGCGCTCGGCAACACCGATCGCGCGATCGAGCTCTACGAGCTCGCCGCGCGCAGCGAGTCGCCGGTCGTGCTCTACAACCTCTCCCAGGCCTACGGCCGTGCGTTCCGCGTCGAGGATCTGAACCAGACGCTCGCGCGCGCGCAGCGCGCCAACGGCGAGCTGGTGTCGCGCCTGACGGCGCTGCAGAGCGGCGGTGCGCAGGGCTTCGTGGCCGACGTGCCGCCGGGGCCGTCGCTGTACTGGTCGCGCGCGCTGCACGCGCACGCGGGCGCCGATCTCGGTCAGGAATTCCGCGATCACTTCGCGCCTGGACGGC
The DNA here is from genome assembly GCA_963832165.1 of uncultured delta proteobacterium. Taxonomy (GTDB): domain Bacteria; phylum Myxococcota_A; class UBA9160; order UBA9160; family SMWR01; genus JAHEJV01. The sequence continues at coordinate 307,792 of CAWHTE010000003.1, forward strand.
TCGGCCGCGACGCGCACGCGTTCGTGGCGGCCGTCCTCGGTCTCGTGCTCGTCGGTGGTCTGTTCGGCGCGCGGATCCACCCGTCGCGCGCGTGCCGGCGCTGCGGCGAGCGCATCTGCAAGCGCTGCGGACCCAGCGGAGCGTCCGAGGATCTCTGCGACGGCTGCTATACGCTGTTCTTCGCGCCCGAGAAGACCGATCGCACCCTGCGCGCGGCGCGCGTGAGCGAGCTGCGCACGCGCGAGGAGTGGGTCGGCCGCATGCACGCGGCGCTCTCGCTGCTCGTACCCGGTGCCGCGGGACTGCTCGCCGATCGCCCGATCCGCGGTTGGATCGGCGCGTTCTGCTTCGCGCTCGCATGCGCCGCCGTGCTGTGGCGCGACGGCGTCGTTCCCGATCCGCTCGTCGCAGGCGCCGCCGCGCCCGCGGTGTTCCTGGCCACGGCGTCACTCGCCGCGATCGTCTACGTGATCGCGGTGGCCACCTCCCTCGCTGCGCGGAGGCAGGAATAGTGTCCGCGGGGCTCTCGGGAAATCTCTCCGACTTCGGCATCGCCGACGTCTTCCAGCTGATCGGCCAGCAGCGCAAGACGGGCGTGCTCGAGCTCCGCTCCGGTGCCTCGCGCGCTCAACTCTCGTTCGACGGGGGTCTCGTCGTGTCGGCCGGGGTGTTCAAGGGCCGTCCGGGCGAGCTCGACCCGGTCGCCGACCGGCTGATCCGCTGCGGATACCTCACGCGCGAACGCGCCGACGAGGCGATCGGGGTGGCGCGCGCGTCGGCCCAGACGCTCGCGCGGACGCTGACCTCGCGCGGGTGGCTCGACGGCGCAACCGTGCGACACGCACTCGATCTCGTGACGCGCGACGCGATCTTCGACGTCCTGCGCTGGCAGAGCGGCTCGTTCGATTTCCACGCGCAGGCGGTCGAGCACGATCGCGATCCCGCGGAGCTGCTCGCCGCCGAGCAGATCCTCATGGACGGCCTGCGGATGGTGGACGAGTGGCAGAGCGTTGCGGAGCTCGTGCCCTCCGAGGACATCGTGTTCACGCGAACGGAGGCCGGGGGCGAACACCGCGTCGGCGATGCCGGGCGCGTGCTCGAGCTGATCGACGGCCGGCAGTCGGTGCGCCGCGTGATCGATCTCGCGCGGATCGGCACGTTCGACGGAATGCGCATCCTGTCCGAGCTGCGCCAGTCCGGCGCGATCCGCGCACTGAGCTCCGAGGACGCGCAGCCGCTGCACCGGCACATGCGGTCCGCTCGGCTCGGGCTGCGCGCGCTGTGGAGCACTGCGGCGGCGTTGGTTCCGCTCGCGGCGCTCGCCGCAGTGGCGTGGTGGACGGCCTCGGCTGCACCGGCCGCGCCGCCGAGCGACCAGAGGATCGTGCGCGGGACGCTCGCGAGTCTGCGCGAGGACTACGCCGTGCGCGCGGTTCGCCACGCGCTCGAGGCCTATCGCCTCGATCACGGACGCTGGCCCGAACAGCTCGACGAGCTGTCGAGCGCGGGCCTCCTGCCGCCGGAGACGTTGGCGACCCTCGGGGGGCGCGCTTACTATTCGATGCATCGTGACCAGGGACCGTTCTTCCTGGCGCCCGAGCGCTTTTGATCCGAGGCTCGAGCGGCGACGGAGCGTCCCATCGCGAGGAACCCACTGAGCCGCAACGAGTCGAGCACCCGTCAGACCCTCGTCTTCGACGACAACGCCGCTGCCGCTGCGCTCTATGGGGAGGGCGACCGGACCCTGCGGATGCTGGAGCGCGAGTTCGGCATCCACGCGGGCGCGCGCGGCAACGAGGTGCGGCTGGTCGGCTCGACGAACGAGGTTGCGCTCGCGCGCAAAGTGCTCGAGCACCTCTACGGCTTGTTGAAGAGCGGCCGGACAGTCGGCGCCGGCGAGGTGCGCGACACGGTGCGCATGGTGACCCAGGAGCCCGATGTCGATCTCGAAGACGCGATCGACGACGTGCTCGCAGACGTCGGGTCGCGGCGGCGCATCGGTGCGAAGACGCTCGCGCAACGCCACTACATCGATCTGATGCGCAAACACGACGTGGTGTTCACGATCGGGCCCGCGGGCACGGGCAAGACCTATCTCGCGATGGCGATGGCGATCGCAGCGCTCAACCGGCACGAGGTGGCGCGCGTCGTGCTCACGCGCCCCGCGGTCGAGGCGGGCGAGAAGCTCGGCTTCCTGCCCGGGACGATGGCGGAGAAGGTCAATCCCTATCTGCGCCCGCTCTACGATGCGCTAGGCGACATGATGGACTACGAGAAGTCGATGCGACTGGTCGAGCGCGGCGCGATCGAGGTGGCTCCGCTCGCGTTCATGCGCGGTCGCACGCTCAACGACGCGTTCGTGATCCTCGACGAAGCGCAGAACACGACGCCCGAGCAGATGAAGATGTTCCTGACCCGGCTCGGCTTCGATTCGAAGGCCGTGGTGACCGGTGACGTCACCCAGGTCGACCTGCCGCCCGACAAGCGCAGCGGACTCGTCGAGGCGGTGGAGGTGCTGCGCGGCGTCGAAGGCATCGGCTTCATGTCGTTCGACGAGCGCGACGTGGTGCGGCATCCGCTCGTGCAATCGATCCTGCGCGCTTACGAACGGGCGCGCGAGGAGGGCGAGCGGAACAGCGGGGGGAGCTCCGGCCAGGGATGACGGTGCGCCTCTCCGGGCGACGCGGGAGCCTCGATCGCCGGCGCCTGAGATCGCACGCGGCGCACATGCTGCGCGAGCTCGGCTGCGCGCGCGCCGAGCTCTCGATCGCGCTCGTGGACGATCCGACGATCGCGGAGCTCAACGAGCGCTATCGCGGCATCGCGGGCGCGACCGACGTGCTGTCGTTCTCCCTGCTCGAGGGTGCGCACGCGGAGCGCCGCGGTGCGTTGCTGGGCGACGTGGTCGTGAGTCTCGACACCGCGGCCGTTCAAGCGCGCCGCGCGCGCCGCACGCTCGACGACGAGGTGCTGCGGCTGCTGATCCACGGCACGCTGCACCTGTTGGGACACGATCACGAGCGCGATCTCGAGGCACGGCGCATGCGCGCCGAGGAGCGCCGCCTGTGGAAGGCGCTTCGGGCGTGACCCCGTGGGCGCGCGCATCGTGGGGCGGCGCGGCCGCGCTGGCGCTCTTCCTGTCGTTTCCGCACCCGATCGCGGGTCGCGTGATCGATCTGGGCTGGCTGCTCGCGTGGCTCGCACCCGCGTTGTTCCTGTGCGCGCTGAGCGGGCTCGCGCCGCGGCGCGCGGCCCTCTGGGGATTCGGGATCCACTGGGTCGCCTACTCGTCGATCCTGCACTGGATCTACGTCGTGACGGTCAGCTACGGACACGCCCATCCGGTCGTCGGCGTGATCGCCCCGATCGGGCTCGCGTCCTACATCGCGGTGTTCGGCGGGACTCTTCGGGCTCGGCCACGCGTGGCTCGCCGCGCGCGGGATCGCATCGCCCTGGAGCGCCGCGTTCGCGTGGACCGCGCTCGACCATCTGCGCTCGTTCGCGCTGTCGGGCTTCCCGTGGGCCGAGCTGGGTTATGCGCAGCACGACAATTCCGCGCTGCTCGGGCTCGCTTCGTTCACGGGCGTGTACGGGCTCTCGTTCGTGAGCGTGCTCGGGAGCGCAGCGCTGCTCGAAGCCGTTCGTTCGGCGCGCACGCGCACGCGGCCCGGCGTGGGGGTGCTCGCGGCGTTCGCGGCCGTGATCGCGTTGCACGGGCTCGGGCTCGCCGCGCCGCGACCGGCCCGCGAGCCGGAGACGGTCCGCGCCGCGGTGATCCAGGGCAACATCGACCAGGGCGTGAAGTGGAGCGCGGCGTCGATCGAGCAGACGCTCGAGACCTACGAATCGCTCTCGCGCGCGGCCGCTCGCGCCGGCGCCGAGCTGATCGTGTGGCCGGAGACCGCGGTGCCGGGCCCGCTCGAGGTGGTCCCCGCGCTGCGCACACGGATCGCGGCGCTCGCGCGCGAGACCGGCGCGACGCTCGTGGTCGGCGGGGTCGGCCTCGAGCTCGACGCCCATGGTCGGCCGGCAGCCTACTTCGACAGCGCGTTCATGCTTCGGGCCAGACGGGCGGCTGCTCGCGCGCTACGACAAGTCGCACCTGGTCCCGTTCGGCGAGTACATCCCGTTCCAGGATTGGCTCGGGCGGATCCTCTCCGCGGTCGCGCGCGGCATCGCGCAGGTCGGGGTGGAGGCGGGACCCGCGCCGCGAGCCGTCGCGCTCGCGTTGCCGGATGGACGCGAGATCCGCTTCGGCACCCCGATCTGCTACGAGCTCTTGTTTCCCCGACCTCGTTCGGCGCTTCGCCGCGGACGGCGGCCGCGCGCTGCTCGCAATCACCAACGACGCCTGGTACGGGCGCACCGGTGCTCCCTATCAGTTCCTCGCGATCACCGAGCTGCGATCGGCGGAGACGGGGCTCTGGATCGCGCGCGCGGCCAACACGGGCGTGTCGGCGTTCATCGACGGCTCGGGCGCGACCCGCGACGCGACCCCGATCTTCGAGCCCACGTGGCTCGTGGCCGACGTTCCGCTCCACCCGCAGCCCGCCACCGCGACGTTCTACGTGCGCCACGGCGACGTGTTCGTGTACGCGTGCTGGGCGCTGTGGCTCGCCCATTTCGGCGCGGCTCGTGCGCGCGCCACCCGGATGAGGAATGCTCCCCGGCCATGAACGAGGTGAAGGCGCAGGGCCCCAGCGATCACGAGCTCTCCGAGCGTTTTGCGGGCCTGCGCGAGCGCTGGGACGAGCTCCGGGGGCGTCTTTGACCTCGCCCAGCTGCGCGAGCGGATCGCGGCGCTCGAGCAGCAGTCCGCGGATCCCAACCTCTGGAACGATCGCGAGCGCGCCGAGCAGCTGCTGCGCGAGAAGCGCGGCGCCGAGCGCGAGGTCGCGCGCTACGACGCGCTGGTCGCGGCACTCGACGACGCCGAGGTGATGATCGAGCTCGCCGCCGAGGCCAACGACGATGGCGCGCGCGGCGAGGCGCTCGAGAAGCTGCACTTCGCCGAGCGCGAGCTCGACGCCGCCGAGCTCGAGCGGCTGCTCGGCGGCGAGCACGACGCGGGGCCTGCGATCGTCTCGATCAATGCGGGCGCCGGCGGTACCGACGCGTGCGACTGGGCGGAGATGCTCATGCGCATGTACCTGCGTTGGTGCGAAGACCACGACTACGCCACCGAGGTGCTCGACGTGCAGCCCGGCGACGAGGCCGGCATCCGCGGCGTCACGTTCACGGTGACCGGCCAGTACGCCTACGGCTACCTCAAGGCGGAGGAGGGCGTACACCGGCTCGTGCGCATCTCGCCATTCGACTCCCAGGCGCGCCGCCACACCGCGTTCGCGAGCGTCGCGGTGATCCCACAGATCGACGATTCGATCGAGGTCGACATCGACGACGGCGATCTGCGCGTCGACACCTATCGCGCGGGTGGTGCGGGCGGACAGCACGTCAACAAGACCGATTCGGCGGTCCGCCTCACCCACCTGCCGACCGGCATCGTCGTGCAGTGTCAGAACGAGCGGTCCCAGCACAAGAACCGCGCGTCCGCGCTCAAGGTGCTGCGCGCGCGGCTCTACGAGCACGCGCGCCAGCAGCAGGAAGAGAAGATGGCGGCGCTGCGCGGCGAGAAGATGAAGATCGACTTCGGCAGCCAGATCCGCTCCTACACGCTGCACCCGCAGCAGCGCGTGAAGGACCACCGCACGGATACGGAGATCGGCAACGTCGAGGGCGTGCTCGAGGGAGACCTCGACCGCTTCATCCGTGCGACGCTGCTCTGGCGCGCCGGCGGTCGGGTCACGGCGGGGTCGTCCGCATGAGCGAACGAAAGAGCGAGCGCGAGGCACGCCGCGCGAAGCTCGCCGCGCTGCGCGCAGCAGGCGTCGATCCCGTATCCGCCGCGCGTCGGCGCGCGCGAACCGCTCGCGGACGTGCGCGCGCGCTTCGGCGAGCTCGATACGGCTGCGCTCGCGTCCGATCCGCAGCGCGTGGCGATCGTGGGCCGCGTGATCGCGCTCCGCTCGTTCGGCAAGCTCGTATTCGCCACGCTGCTCGAGAACGGGGAGCGGCTCCAGATCAGCGCGCGCAAGGGCGATCTCGCGCCCGAGCTGTTCGATTTCGTCAAGCGCCTCGACGTGGGCGACTTCGTGCGCGTCGAGGGGATCGTCTGGCGCACGCAGAGCGACGAGCTCACCGTGGACGTGCGAGCGGCCGAGCTGCTCGCGAAGGGCCTCTCCCCGCTGCCCGAGAAATGGCACGGACTCTCCGACATCGAGGCGCGCTTTCGCCAGCGCCACCTCGATCTGCTCGTGAACGAGGACGCGCGGCGCATCGCGATCCAGCGCAGCCGCGTGGTCTCCGCGATGCGCGCGAGCCTCGACGCGCGCGGCTTCCTCGAGGTGGAGACGCCCGTGCTCCAACCCCTGTACGGCGGCGCCGCGGCGCGGCCGTTCACCACGCATCACAACGCCTACGATCAGAATCTCTACCTGCGGATCTCGGACGAGCTCTACCTGAAGCGGCTCGTCGTCGGCGGGCTCGACCGCGTCTATGAGATCGGGCGGGTCTTCCGAAACGAAGGGGTGTCGCGCAAGCACAACCCGGAATTCACGATGATGGAGTGCTACCAGGCCTACGCCGACTACCGCGACATGATGGTGCTCGCGCAGTCGCTCGTGCAGGAGATCGCCACGCGCGTGCTCGGCACCACGCGCATCGACTACCAGGGTCACGCGCTCGAGCTGGCCGGGGAATGGCGTCGCGCGACGCTGCGCGACGCGATCGGCGAAGCGATCGGCATCGACGTGCTCGCCCACGCGGAGCTCGGCGCGCTGCGCGACGCCGCGCGCGCGCGCGGGCTCGATCCGGGCGACGCGCCGAGCTGGGGCCGGCTCGTCGACGATCTGTTCAGCGCGCACGTCGAGCCGACGTTGATTCAGCCCACCTTCATCACGGACTATCCCGTCGAGCTCTCTCCGCTTGCGAAGCGCTCACCCGCCGATCCGCGTCTCGTGGAGCGCTTCGAGCCGTTCCTCGCCGGCATGGAGATCGGCAACGCGTTCTCGGAGCTCAATGATCCGGACGACCAGCGCGAGCGTCTGCTCGCGAGTCGCCTCGCGTTCGAGGCCGGCGACGAGGAAGCGCACCCGCTCGACGAGGACTATCTGCGCGCGCTCGAGGTGGGGCTGCCGCCGACCGGCGGACTCGGCATGGGCGTGGATCGCCTCACGATGATCTTGTGCGGCGCTCCGAATCTGCGCGAGGTGATCACGTTCCCGCACATGCGGCCCGTCGCGCCGGGCAGCGAAGAAGACCCCTCGCTAGAGGAAGCATGAACGAGCTGCTCGTCGGTGCGTGGGCCGTATTGACCGCAGCGGGCGGAACCATTGCGCTCGTGCTGATCCTCGCGCTCGCGGTCGGCATCAATGCGATGACGCTGTTCTTCTTCGGCTCCGCGGTGGTAGTGCTCGAGCGCTTCGCGCGCGTGGCGAACCGCCGCGTCGTGATCCTCGTGTGCTCGCTGGTCTGGGTGCTGGTGCTCGGCGTGTTCACGCTCTACTGGAACTCCGACGCACTCGCGAGCCTGGACTTCCGGGAGCGACTGCACGCGTTCGGCATCGGCTGCGCGCGCGCGGCCGCGAGCGTGCTCGTGTTCGTGGTGGTATGCCGTGCCGGCCTGCGCTTCGTCTCGCCGCAGCGGCTCGGACTGACGGTGCTCGCGGTGCTCGGACTCGCCACCGCTCTCGTGCTCGGCGGCAGCGGGCAGCTCGGCTACGCCGCGGCACCCGTGATCGTGGCCGCTTCGGCGGCCGCCGTGCTCGCGGTGCGGCGCCGCGCGAGCCGTTCGGACAGCGCGAGCGAGGTCGAGGCGATGTTCGCGGTGCTCGCGGCGTCGCTCGCGATCGGTCCGCTGCTCGCGGTGGCGTTCGCGGAGCCGAACGAGCCCGTAGCCCAGGTGGGCGCCGTGATCTTCGGGTTCGTGCTCGCGGCGGTGCTCCTGGGCCTCGTTCCGCTCGCGGTGGCCGGCATCATCGATCGCCGCCCCACGGCCGAGTGGTTCATCGCGGTGCGCTACCTGCTGGCGAAGCGGCGCCAGACCTTCATCTCGATCATCACGGGCATCTGCGTGGTGGGAATCGCCGCGGGTGTGTGGCTGATCATCACCGTGCTCTCGGTGATGAACGGCTTCGAGCGCACCTGGCGCGACGAGATCATCGGAAATCGCGCGCACTTCACCGTGCAGAGCGGCCTGGGCCCGTTCCGGGACTACGATCGCCGTGCTCGCCACCGTCGCGGGTACCGAGGGCGTGACCGCGGCGTCTCCGTACCTCGACGCCGAGGGCATGGTGCGCGGCGAGGCGGGCGAGATCGTGGCGGTGCGCCTGCGCGGCGTCGACCCGGAGCGCGTCGCGCACGTGACCGACCTGCGCGACGACATCGTCGACGGCACGCTCGAGAGCCTCGCGCCGGAGGCATCCGACCCCGACGCGCCGCCGATCCTGATCGGGAGCCAGCTCGCGAGCGCGCTGGGCCTGCGCGTCGGCCAGCCGCTCCTGCTGATCTCGCCGTTCGGCGGGCCGCAGACTCCGCTCGGGCCCGCGCCGCGCCTCGCCCGCTTCACGGTCGCGGGGATCTTCGAGTCGAGCTTCTTCCAGTACGACGAGATGTACACCTACACCAACCTCGCCGCGGCGCAGGACTTCAAGCGCGTCGGCGACGTCGTCGACGGAATCGAAGCGCGCACCACCGACTACTACCGCTCGCGCATGGTCGCCGAGCGGGTGCAGCGAGAGCTCGGCTTCCCGTACTACACGCGCGATTGGAAGGAGTTCTTCCCGGCGTTCTTCCAGGCGCTCAAGAGCGAGCGCGTGATGATGTTCATCCTGCTCACGATGATCATGGTGGTCGCGGCGTTCTCGATCGTCTCGACGCTCGTGATGATGATCATGGAGAAGTCGAGCGACATCGCGATCCTCAAGGCGATGGGCGCCGAGGACGACGCGATCGAGCGGATCTTCGCGCTCGAGGGCACGCTGATCGGCCTCGTCGGCACCACGCTCGGCGTGATCGCGGGCATCTCGGTCACGGCGCGCATCGCTTTCATCCAGCACCAGATCGAGAACGTGCTCGGGATCGATACGCTGCCCGCGAGCGTCTACCAGTTCTCGACGCTGCCGGCCGAGCTCGATGCGGGGCAGATCGCACTCGCGGTGGGCCTCGCGCTCGTGCTCGCGCTCGGCGCGACCCTGTTGCCGAGCCGCGGCGCGGCGCGGCTCGATCCCGTGGAGTCGCTGCGTTATGAGTAGCCCGCTGCTCGAGGCGCGCGAAGTGCGCCGCTCGTTCGCAACCGGAGACGGCAAGATCGACGTGCTGCGCGGCGTCGATCTCGTGATCCGCGAGCGCGAGCGGATCGCGATCGTCGGCAGCTCCGGCGTCGGCAAGTCGACCCTGCTGCACGTGCTGGGCACGCTCGACCGCCCGACCTCGGGCCAGATCTGGTTCGACGGCGAGGACCTGTTCACGCGCGACTCGGCCGGGCTCGCGCGTTTCCGCAACCAGTCGCTCGGGTTCATCTTCCAGTTCCATCATCTGCTGCCCGAGTTCAACGCGTGCGAGAACGTGATGATGCCGGGCCTGCTCGGCGGCCAGCGCGCCTCCGAGATGCGCGAGCGCGCGCTGCGCCTGCTCGGGGAGGTCGGACTCGAGCACCGCGTGAACCACCCGGTGGGCAAGCTCTCGGGCGGCGAGCGCCAGCGCGTGGCGGTCGCGCGCGCGCTCGTGCTCGAGCCGCGCCTCGTGCTCGCGGACGAGCCGACCGGCAATCTCGACCCGAAGACCGCAGATCAGGTGCTCGAGCTGCTGCTCGAGATGAACCGCGTGCACGGCACCGCGCTCGTGGTGGTGACGCACAGCCCCGAGCTCGCGCTGCGGCTCGGGCGGCGCGTCGAGCTGGTCGACGGCTATCTCGTCGAGGGCGAATCCGGCGCGGGCCTCGGATTGCCTGCCTGAGTCTTGTATCCGGCCCGGGCGGATCTTAGAGTCCGGCGCGTCCCCGCCCAGGCAGCAGCGACCAGCGATCAGGAGCGAGTTGGAGGATCGGGTGCGCTCACATCGCGCCGGCCGCGCGCCCCGCGGTTCGTGGCCCGCCCTGCTCGCCGGAATTGCGATCGGGCTCGCGGCGTTGGATGCCTCTGCACAGCCCGCGGACCCCGAGCCGCCCGCCGGCGCGGCGCCGGGTCCCGCGCCGCGTGTCGCGGTGTTCACGTTCGCAGTCCAGAGCGCGGAGGCGGGTCCCGAGCTCGGCGGTCAGCTCGCGCGCGAGCTCGCCGCGATCCTCGCCGAGGACCGACGCGTTGCCGTGGTGGACGAGGCCGTCCGCCGCGAGACCCCCGAGCCCGCACCCGGGGAGACGCGCGACGCGGCGCTGCGCCGCGCGGGCGCCGAGCTCGGCGCGGACTACCTGGTGACGGGCACCGCCACGCAGCTCGTGCGCGGCGGCGGCGTCGATCTCGCGGTGCGCCTCACGGGACGCGATCCGGGTGGGCGCAGCGATACCCAGGTGTTGACCGCGCGCGCGCTGGGCGAGCTCACGGGCCGGCTCTCCGAGGTCGCGGAGCGGATCATCGCGCAGGTGGTGGGGACGCCACCCGCGCGCGTCGTCTCGGTGGAGATCACGGGCGCCCCCGGCTTCGAAGACGACCTGGCCTCGCGCCTCACCACGCGCGCGGGGCAGCCCTACGATCCGCAAGCGGTGCGCGAGGACCTCACCACGCTCCGCGGCAGCGCGGCGATCATCTCCGCACAGGCGCGCACCGAGCGCACGCCCGCGGGCGTGGTGGTGCGCTTCGACGTCGTGCTCGCGGACCCGACCGCGCGCCGGCGCGAAGCCGGCGAGCCGATCGCGCAGGTCGAAGTACGCGGCAACCGTCGGATCGATGCCGACGCGATCCGCGGCCGGATCGGCTCGAAGGCGGGCGCGCCGCTCAACGCGGCTCAGATCGCCAAGGACATCGAGGAGGTCCACAAGCTCGGCTTCTTCAAGAACGTGCAGGCCAAACGCGAGACGACCGCAGCGGGAATTGCGGTGGTGTTCGAGGTCGAAGAGAACCCGCTCGTGCGCCAGATCTCGATCTCGGGCAACGAGAACATCGAGAGCGACAAGATTCGCGAGGCGCTCACGCTCGCGACCGGCTCGACGCTCGACTATCCGCTGCTGTTCGAGAACCGCCGGCGCATCGAGACGCTCTACCGCGCGCAGGGCTACTACCTCGCGAAGGTGAACTTCGAGATCGAGCCGCTCGGCGAGTCGGCGGTCGGGATCCATTTCGACGTGAGCGAGGGCGACAAGCTCAAGCTGCGCGAGATCGACTTCACGGGCAACGATCACTTCGACGACGACGAGCTCTCGGAGGGCTTCCAGACCAAGATCTGGCACTTCTGGTCCTACGCCACCTCGTGGTTCGACAACTCGGGGACGTACTCGGAGCCGCTCTTCCTCCAGGATCTGCGCCACGTCGAGCGCAAGTACGGCGACGCGGGCTATCTGCAGCTCAACGTCGGCGAGCCGCAGGTGGTCCCCGAGGAGGACGGCCTGATCGTGCGCGTCGCATTGCGCGAGGGCGATCAGTTCCGCGTCGGGAAGATCGACGTCACGGGCGATTCGACCGTCGACATCGACGCGCTGCAGGACAAGCTCAAGCTCCAGAGCGACGACGTGTTCAACCGCAGCTATTTGAACGACGACATCGCCGCGCTCACCGAGCACTACCAGGATCGCGGGTTCTACTTCGCGCAGGTCACGCCGCTCTCGAATCTCTCCGAGACCACCGATCGCGTCGACGTCGCGTTCGACGTGCGCAAGGGCCCGCTCTACTTCATCCGCCGGATCGAGGTCGGCGGCAACTCGGTGACGATCGATCCGGTGGTCCGGCGCGAGATTCCGATCGCCGAGGGGCAGCTCTACTCGCAGCGCAAGGTCCAGATCGCGCGCCAGCGCGTCGAGCGGCTCGGCTATTTCGAAGAGGTCGACTTCCAGATCGAGCCGACCGATGCGCCCGACCAGCTCGACCTCAAGGTCTCGGTGGTGGAGCGCCCGACCGGCTCGTTCAGCTTCGGCGCCGGCTATTCGTCGCAGGACGGCGCGATCATCACGGGGTCGCTCTCGCAGGCCAATCTGTTCGGGCGCGGCTACTCCGCGAACATCTCGCTCGACTACGGCCGCCGGTCGCAGCGCTTCTTCATCAACATCGCCGATCCCTACTTCCTCGGCTCTACCTACAGCCTGTCGACGACGCTCTCGCGCACGAGCCTCGACTACGAGGACTTCGAGCAGGAGCAGTCCGGTATCGACGTCGTGCTCGGCCATACGCTCAACGAGGAGGGCACCACGCGCGGCTTCCTGCGCTACGGGTTCGATCTGCGCAATCTCGAGGACGACCGCAACGTGAACGCCGCGGGGCTGATCCTGCGCGAGATCCTCCAGGACGACGTCTCGAGCAGCGTGGTGGGCGTGTCGGTGATCTCGGATACGCGCGACGATCGGCTCGCTCCGACGGCGGGACACCAGATCGGCGGCTCGCTCGAGGGCTCCGGAATCGGCGGCTTCTCGCGCTTCGCCCGGCTCGAGGGGCGCGCGGTGTACTTCCTCGGGGCGCCGAACTGGCTGTTCGACCGGTCGAGCTTCGTGGTGGCGGTGCGCGCGGGCTGGGCGGTCCCGTTCAACCAGATCGGCGACTTCGACACCTTCAATCCGCTGGCCATCGACGCGACGCTGCTCGCGACGAGTCCCCAGTTCCGCCGCCTCGAAGACGTCGACGACGACCTCACGCTGCCGCTCACCGAGCGCTATTTCCTCGGCGGTCTCGGGCAATTCCAGCTGCGCGGGTTCAAGGCGCGTTCGGTCGGACCGCGGCGCGCGATCCTGCGCCAGATCGGCGGCAACGTCTTCGCGCCGGTCGGCTACAACGCGCTCACGGGTCAGTGCGAAGACTTCGGCTCCAACTTCGTCTTCGGCGGCAATCTCGACGGCGAGTGCAACGACATCAACGATCGCGACGTCGACGACTTCGAGGATCTCGACGAGACCGACGTGATCGGAGGCAACAAGTTCTCCTCGGCGAGCTTCGAGTATCGCTTCCCGATCTCGGAGACGATCGGTCTCCAGGGCGTGGCGTTCATCGACATGGGCAACGCCTTCGACGAGCGCCAGTGGAACCTGTTTGACGTTACCGAGTGGCGCTACGGTACGGGCGCGGGCGTCCAATGGTTCTCGCCTTTCGGACCTCTCGCGGTCGTGTTGGGGTTCCCGCTGGACCGGCTCTCCGTGGAAAAATCTCCGGTCTTCGAGTTCTCCATCGGCGGTTCGGCGTTCTAGCGCGGCCCGGGCGATCCCACGGGGAGCCACAGCCCGGAATGAGCGATATGTTCGCGCGGTTCAGCGGCCCGCCGCGGCAGATCTCGGTTGGGTGGAGAGGGGGAAACATGCAGATCCACAAGGCTTTCGTGCTACTCGCGCTCGCGGCGATCCTGGTCTGGGGCACCGCTGCACAAGACGACGGGATCAAGATCGGCATCGTCGACATCGATCAGGCGATCAGCTCGACCACCGAGGGCAAGGCGGCGCGCGAGGAGTTCGCCCGCAAGCAGCGCGAGGCCGAGTCGAAGATCCAGCCCATGATCGAGAAGTATCAGGGGCTCGAAGAGGATCTGAAGCAGAAGAAGTTCGTGCTCTCCGACGAGGCGCTGTTCCAGAAGCAGCTCGACCTCGCGCAGATGCGCAACGAGATCGAGACCAAGATGAAGGAGCTCGAGGGCCAGCTCCAGCTCGATCAGAAGCGGCTCGAAGGGCCGCTCACCAAGAAGCTCGTGGACGTGATCGAGGGAGCGGGCAAGGAGGCGGGCTTCACGATGATCCTGCGCCGCGGCTCGCCGGGTCTGCTCTACACCCGCGAAGCGCTCGACATCACGGACCTGATCATCAAGAAGTACAACCAGAAGAGCTGAGTCGAGCCGTGCCGAACATCCATCCGACGGCGGTCGTCGATCCGGGGGCGAAGCTCGCCGACGACGTCACGGTCGGAGCGCTCTCGACGATCGGGAGCGAGGTCGAGATCGGCCCGGGCGTCGAGATCGGGCCGCAGGTGTGCATCACGGGCCGCACGCGGATCGGCGCGCGCACGCGGATCTTCCCGTTCGCAGCGATCGGGCTCACGCCCCAGGTGCTCGGCTTCGACGGCCGCGCTGGCGAGCTCGTGATCGGCGAGGACAACGAGATCCGCGAGCACGTCTCGATCCACGTCGGACTCCCCGACCACGGCGGCGTCACCTCGCTCGGTCACCACAATCTGATCCAGAACGGTTTCCACATCGCCCACGACTGCCAGATCGGCAACTACTGCGTGTTCGCGGGCATGAGCGGGTTCGCCGGGCACTGCATCGTGGAGGACTTCGCCGTGGTGGGCGCGATGTCGGGGGTCCACCAGTTCGTGCGGATCGGCGAGTCTGCGTTCACGGCCGCCAACTCGATCGCGACCAAGGACGTCCCGCCGTTCGCAAGGGTCGCGGGTGACCGCGCGCGCTTCGTCGGTATCAACACGATCAACCTGGAGCGGCGCGGCTTCGACAAGGAGCGGATCGCCACGATCAAGCACGCCTACCATCTGCTGTTCCAGTCGAAGCTCCAGTTCGAAGAGGCGTGCAAACGCGTGGAAAGCGAATGCGGCGGATCGCGCGACGTGCAGCACCTGCTCGGGTTCCTGCGCTCGTCCGAACGCGGATTCATCCGCTAAGAGCATGTCGCAGCCCGGCTCGGGCGAGATTCTCGGCTTGATCGCGGGCCAGGGGGCATTCCCCCTGGAGGTCGCGCGCATGGCGCAGCGGCGCGGCGTGCGCGTGGCGTGCGTGGCGCTGCGCGAACAGGCGCGCCCCGAGATCGAGAGCGCGGTCGAGTCGATCACCTGGATCTATCCGGGTGAGGTCGCGGCGGGGATCGCCGCGTTTCGCGCCGCGGGCGTGCGCGACGTGGTGATGGCCGGCAAAGTCGGCAAGAGCGATCTGTTCTCGAATCCGGACGCGCTGCGTCTCGACGCGAGCGCCGCGGGGTTGATGAACGACCTCGCCGACCGCAAGGACGACTCGATCCTCGGCAAGCTGGCCGATTTCCTCGAGGCGGTCGGTCTGCGCCTCTTGCCGCAGTACGCGCTGACGCCGGAGCTGCTGGTGGCCGAGGGAGTGCTCACGCGCACGCAGCCCAGCGACGCGCAGCGCGCCGACATCGCATTCGGGTTTCCGATCGCCAAGGCGATCGGCGATCTCGACATCGGCCAGACGGTCGTGGTGAAGGACCGCGCCGTGCTCGCCGTGGAGGCGATCGAGGGCACCGACGCCGCGATCCGTCGCGCCGGCGCGATCGCCGCGGGCGCGTGCGCCGTGAAGGTGGCGAAGCCGAGCCAGGACCCGCGCTTCGACGTGCCGACGATCGGGCCCGCAACGGTCGCGGTGCTCGCGGAGGCGAAGATTGCGGTGCTCGCGATCGAGGCCGGCGCCACCGTGGTGCTCGAGCGCGATGCGGTCGTGCGCGAGGCTGACGCGCACGGGATCGCGATCGTGGCGGTGCGTGCAGGAGGTGTCGCATGAGCGCGCTGCGGATCGCGGTGATCGGCGCAGGGGTGATGGGCGGGCATCACGCGCGCAAAGTGCGCGACCGCGCGCACCGCGAGGGCGACGTCGCGTTGTCCGGGATCTGTGACGTCGACTTCGAACGCGCGCGCGTGCTCGCGGGTAGCGTCGGCGCGCCTGCGGTCGAGAAGCCGACTGAGCTGTTCGCGGGCGCGGACGCGGCGATCGTCGCGGTGTCGGCCGTCGCGCACTACGAGGTGGCGCGCCGCGCGCTCGAAGCGGGCCTCGACGTGCTCGTCGAGAAACCGATCGCCGCCACGCTCGAAGAGGCCGAGACGCTCGTGGCGCTCGCGGCGAGCCGCGAGCGCGTGCTCCAGGTTGGACACCAGGAGTGGTTCAACGCGGCGATGCGCGTGGTGCGCGAGCAGATCGATCGCCCGCGATTCGCCGAGATCCACCGGCTCGGGCCGTTCCCGGAGCGCGGGACCGACGTGGACGTCGTACGCGACCTGATGATCCACGACATCGAGATCCTGCAGCAGCTGCTCGGCGCCGAGCCGGAGCGCGTGGATGCGGTGGGGGTCGAGGTGCTCACGGATCAAGTCGACATCGCGAACGCGCGGCTCGCGTTCCCGGGCACCTGCATCGCGAACCTGACCGCGAGCCGCGTCTCGGCCGCGCCGATGCGCAAGTTCCGGCTGTTCCAGCGCGACGCCTACTTCTCGATCGACTTCCTGGCCCAGAAGGCGATGCTGTTCCGGCGCGTACCGACGCCGGACGGCGGCAAGAAGATCGAGATGCAGGCGCTCGATACCGACCCCGAGGACGCGCTCGCGGCGCAGCTCGATGTGTTCGTCTCGGGCGTGCGCCGCCGCAGCGCCGAAGGCCTGCCCGGCGTCACGGGTGCGCAGGCGGCGTCCGCGCTGCGCACCGCGCTGCGCGTGATCGACGCGATGCCGGATACCGACAACCTCGAATGAGCACGGTCCTGCTATCCGTGGGCGACGCCTCGGGCGACGTCTACGCCAGCGACTTCGTGCGCGAGCTGCGCGCGCGCATACCCGACGCGCGCTTCCTGGGACTCGGCGGGGCCGAGATGGAGAAGGCCGGCGTCGAGCTGGTCGTGCACCAGCGCGAAGTCGCGGTGAGCGGGTTGTTCGAGCTGATCCCCGACCTGCATCGGATCGTCAGCGCATGGCGGCGCATGACCGCCGCGCTGCGCGAGGTTCGCCCCGACCTCGTGGTGTTGGTCGACTCGTCGGGCTTCAACATCCCGTTCGCGCGCCGCGCGCGCCGGCTCGGCTGTCCGACGCTCTACTACGTCTCGCCCCAGGTGTGGGCGTGGCGCACCGGGCGCATCCGCAAGCTCGCGCGCTGGGTGAACCAGCTCGCCGTGATCTTTCCGTTCGAGCCGGCCGTCTACGAGGGGACGCGCGTGCCCGTCGAGTACGTGGGGCATCCACTCGTGGAGCGGCTCGCGCGTGTGACCGCGAGCGTCGATCGAGAGAGCGCGCGCCGCGAGCTCGGCCTGCCCGCGTCCGCGCGCATCGTGGCGCTCCTGCCGGGGAGCCGCGGCAGCGAGCTGCGCTACGTGCTGCCGCTGCAGCTCGAGGTGGCGCGCGTGCTGCACGCGCGCGACCCGCGCATCCACTTCATCCTGCCGCGCGCCGCATCGCTCGCGCGCGAGACGGTCGAGGCGGGCATTCGCGCTGCACATCTGCCCTCGCTGCTGCATGTCGACGTGCTCGACGGCCGCTCGCAGGTCGCGATGCGCGCGGCCGACGTCGCACTGCTCAAGCCCGGCACCTCGACGCTCGAGGCCGCGCTGCTCGACTGCCCGATCGTCGTGGCCGCGCGCACCAACCCCCTCACGGCGTGGATCCTGCGCCGACTCGTTCGCGTCGAGACGCTCACGATGCCCAATCTGATCGCGGGCGAGGCGATCGTGCCCGAGTTCCTACAAAACGACGCGCGCCCCGAGGCGGTTGCAGACGCGGTCCTCGCGCTGCTCGAAGGGCCCGCGCGCGACGCGCAGCGCGCGCGGCTGGCCGTCGTGCGTCAGACGCTCGCCAAGGGCGGCGCTGCGGCGCGCGCCGCCGAGATCGCGGCGGGGATGATGGGTGGTGGGCGTCTTCCGGCATAGCGCCGCGGCGCTCTCGGCCGCGCTCGCTGCGCCCGTGGCCGCGGGTGCGCTGGCGCTGCGCCCGCGCTGGCGCGCCGGGTGGCGCGAGCGGATCGGCGCGGGCCCGATCGCCGCGGATGCGCTCTGGATCCACGCCGCGAGCGTGGGCGAGGTGAGCGCATCGGCGCGGCTCGTCGAGCTCCTGCGCGCCCACGGTCGCGCGGTGATGCTCTCGACCACGAGTCCGACCGGACGCGCGCTGTGCGCGCAGCTGCATCCCGGGGTGGCGCACCGGCTCGCTCCGCTCGACCACCCGTGGTGTGTCGACGCGGTGATGCGACGCGCGCGCCCGCGCGCGCTCGTGCTCGTGGAGACGGAGCTCTGGCCGGTGTGGATCGCGGCGTGCGAGCGGCGCGGTGTGCCCGTGGTGGTGGTCTCGGGCCGGATCTCGGATCGCTCGCTGCCGCGCTATCGCTGGCTCGGTCCGTGGCTCGCAAACGCCTTCGCGCGGCTCTCCGCGATCGGCGCGCGCACCGAGCAGGACCGGGATCGCTTCGTCGCGCTCGGCGCCGATCCCGCTCGCGTGCGCGTGACCGGAGACCTCAAGCTCGATCCGCCCGACATACCGCGTCAGCTCGCACCCGATCTCGAGGCGTGGCTCGGCGACGCACCCCTCGTGGTCGCGGGCAGCACGCATCCCGGCGAGGAGGAGGCGCTGCTCGCGGCGCAGCGCGCCTGGGAGCACGCGGGGCAGCGCGCGGCGCTGATCCTCGCCCCGCGCCATCCCCAGCGCGCTGCCGAGGTGGTCGCGCTCGCGCAGCGCGCGGGCCGGCGCGCGCTGCTGCGCAGCGATCGCGGAGACGAGGTGCTCGCGGCGGGTGACGTCGGCGTGCTCGACACGATCGGCGAGCTCAGCGCGCTCTACGCGCGCGCGGCGATCGCGTACGTGGGCGGGACGCTGGTTCCGATCGGTGGACACAACGTGCTCGAGCCCGTCGCGGCGGGTACGCCCGTCGTGTACGGAGGCCAGATCGCCAACGCGCGACACGCGGCAGAGCTGCTCGAGTCCCTGGGCGCTGGCGAGCGCGTCGCGGACGCGGCCGCGCTCGCCGATGCGCTCACGGCCGCGCTCGCGGCTCCCGATGCCGCGCGCGCGCGCGGCGCGGCGGGCCGGGCCGCGCTCGCGGCGCACCGGGGCAGCAGCGAGCGATCCGCGGCGCTGATCGAAGAGGTGATCGGCGCTCGCGGAGCAGGGGGTTAGGTTGCGTCCGCCCCGCTGGCTCGGCGAACGCAATGAATCGCTGGCGCTCCAGCTCGCGCTCGCCCCGCTCGACGTCGCGAGCTGGGTCTACGCGGGTGCTGCGTGGCTGCACCGCACCGCAGCCGAGCGCGGGATCACGCGGTCGCGCCGTCTCTCCGCGCGCGTCGTCTCCGTGGGCAACCTCGTGGTCGGCGGTACCGCGAAGACGCCGCTCGCGGCATGGCTCGCGGCACAGCTGCGCCAGCGCGGCTGGAAGGTGGCGCTCGCGAGCCGTGGTTATGGGCGCGCGGGCCGCGAGCCGGTCGAGGTGGTGTCGGACGGGCGCTTCGTCCACGGCAGTGCGGCGACCGCGGGCGACGAGCCGATGCTGCTCGCGGCACAGGCGCCCGGGGTGCCGGTGCTGGTCGGGCGCGATCGCGGGATCGTGGGTCTGCGCGCGTTGTCGGCATTCGGCGCACAGGTGATCGTGCTCGACGACGGCTTTCAGCACCATCGGCTGCAGCGCGACATCGACGTGCTGACCTTCGACGGTGCGCTCGGTCTCGGCAACCGGCGCGTGTTGCCGCGCGGTCCCTTGCGCGAGTCGCTCACCGCGCTCGCGCGCGCCGACGCGATCGGCGTCGTGGACGGACCGCTCCCGGAGCGGGACGAAGGCGTGATCGCGTTCCGTGCGCCGCGCGCGTACCGCTTTGCGACGTACCGACGGCCCAGCGCGCTGCGTCCGCTCGCGGGCGGCGAGGCGCTGCCGCTCGCGGCGCTCTCGGGCGAGCGCGTGGGACTGCTCGCGGCGGTCGCGCGGCCCGACTCGGTGCGCCGCACGCTCGAAGCGCTCGGCGCGCACGTGGTGGCCGAGCGGCTGTTCCGCGATCACCACCGCTACGTCGCGAGCGACCTCGTGGGACTCGCCGACCGGGCGCCTCGCTGGATCACCACAGAGAAGGACGCCGTGAAGCTCCTGCCCGCGTGGACGGGCCGCGCGCGCGTCGACGTGCTCGCGATTCAGCTCGAGGTCGACGAGCCCGACGCGCTGCTCGACTGGCTCGAGGCGCGGCTGCGCTGAGGCGCGACCGCACTTCTCACCGATACAGCCACCTGTGTCGCGCGACGCGGCGGCGCTCGTGCGGCAGGTGCGCGAGCAGCGCGCGGCGCAGCGCGCGATCGCCCGCGCAGTAGGCGGCGAACGCGGCAGCACAGCCGCGCGCGCCGACCTGCTCGACGAGGCCGCGCTTGTAGAGCGCGCGCACGAGGCGCATCAGCTCGCGCATGCGGCGCGCCGGATCGGGCGGTGTGTCGGCGCGCGCGCGGTCGAGATCGATCACGAGCACTTCGAGATCCCTGCCGTGTTCACAGAGCAGCAGGTTCTTCACGTGCAGGTCCGCATGCGAGCCGCCCGCGTCGTGGAAGCGCCGGATCGCGGCTCCCGCGGCGCGCGCGCCGCGCAAGAGCTCGGCGCGCGCAGGCTGCGCCGCGAGCCATGCGATGCCGTCGCGCGCGCCCTCCACGTGCTGCGTTCCGAGAACGGCCGACCAGAGCGGGCCGCGCGAGCGGCGCGCCACCACGAGCACGGGCCGCGGCACGGGAGCTCCGGCCGCGAGCAGGCGCGCGGTCGCACGCAGCTCGGCCGCCGGGCGCGCGACGCCCCAGATCGTGTCGCGCCAGAGCGGTCCGAGCAGGCCGCCGTGGCGCACGGGCCGCAGGTGCACGCGCTCGGACCGGCCCGGCAGCGCGACGATCGCGGTCGCGGTGCGCCCACCCGCGGCGCTCGCGCGAAGCGCGCGCTCGACGGCACTCCACTCGGGCCAGCCCATCGCCGCGAGCGGATCGGCGAGCGCGGCGTCGACGAGCCAATAGAGCGCCGGCTCGCGGCGCTCGATCCAGCGCGGCGCGTCGCCCACGTCAGCTCGAGCGCCGCGCCCGCACCAGGAGCGCGAGGCCCATGGCCGCGAACCCGAGATTGGGCAGCCACATCGCGATCCGGGGCGGGAAGCCCTTCTCGGTGGCGAGCGACTCGCAGAGAGACTGCAGCGCGTAGTAGCCGAATGCGAGCACTGCGCACAACAGCGCGCCGTAGGAGCGTGCGCCGCGCTTGCGTTGCATGCCGAGCGGGACACCCACGAGCGCGAACAGCGCCGGTGCGGCCGGCAGTGCATAGCGGCGCTCGAGATGGGCCGCGTAGGCGGCCGGCTCCTCGCGCAGGTGCTCGCTGGTGCCGACCTCGATCCTCCCCACGGTCGCGCGAAGCTCCGCGAGCGACATCTCGCGCGGGCGCAGGGGGTAGAGCGGGCTCATGAGCTCCGCGACGTCGATCTTGTACTCGAGCCGGTCGAACGCGACCCGCTGGTAGCGGTGGTCGTCTTCCTTGCGCGAGTCGATGTGGACGTCGCCGCGCTCGAGCGAGAGCTGGAGCTCGGCGTGCTCTTCGTCCAGGCGCAGCTCGCCGGTTTCGGCGAACACCAAAAAGGGTCGCTCGGGGTTGGTGCGGTCCGAGATCAGGATGCCGCGCAAACGATTCTTGCCCTCGCGCTCGTCGACGTAGAGCGTGCGGTCCCCTACCGAGTTGAACCGACCCGGTTCCACGGACGCTCCGCGCACGAGCATCGTGCGCACGGCTACCGACATCGCGCGGCGCGCCGCGGGCTCGACCTCGAGACAAAGCGCGAGGGTCGAGAGCGAGAGCAGCACGCCCAGGAGCGCGATCGGCCCGAGCAGGCCGCGGATGCCGACCCCGCACGCGCGCATCGCGGTGATCTCCACGTCGCCCGCCATGCGGCCGATTGCGAGCAGCACGCCGAACAGGAAGGAGACCGGCAGCGCGTAGATCGCGAGCATCGTGGCGAACAGGCTCACCACGCGCAGCAGATCCTCGGCCACGAAGCCCGCGCCGATCAGCTCGTCGAGCACGCGCACGACGCTGCGCGTCACCATCAGGATCGAGATCGCCGCGAGGCCGATCAGCGTGTACGACACGACCTCGCGCGTCACGTACAGGGACAGGGTGCGGGGCCAGCGCATGCGCGCCAATCCTATCTCGCCCGATGGACTTCGCTCGCCCACACGATGGACTTCGCTCGCCTGCGGCTCGCTGCGCGAAACTTGCGCTCGCTGCGCGAGACCTGCATCCATGCGGTACCTTCCGCCGCCCGCCGGAGCGCCGCGTGCCCAGATTCGACATCCGTCGCCTCGAACGCCTGATCGACGACTTTCGCAACGTGCGCCTACTGGTGCTCGGCGACCTCGTACTCGACGAGTACATCTGGGGGCGGGTCGAGCGGATCAGCCCCGAAGCGCCCGTGCCCGTGGTGCACGTGCGCAACGAGACCACCATGCTCGGCGGCGCGGCCAACGCCGCGCGCAACGTGGTCGCGTTGGGCGGCTCGGTCGACGTGTGCTCCGTGATCGGCGACGACGGGGCAGGGCGTCGGGTGGTCGAGCTGCTCAAGGACCTCGGCGTCGATCCGGGCGGACTCGTGCACGATCCCGAACGGCCAACCACGCGCAAGAGCCGCGTGATCGCGCAGCAGCAGCAGGTGGTGCGCTTCGATCGCGAGACGGCGGAGCCGCCGCCCGCGCGCGTGGGCCGCGAGCTGCTCGAGAGGCTCGAGCGTCTGATCCCGCGCGCCGACGGCGCGATCATCGAGGACTACGGGAAGGGCGTGTTGTCGCGGCGCCTCGCGTCCGCGGCGATGAAGCGCTTCCGCGCCGCGAAGCTGCCGGTGGCCGTGGATCCGAAGTCCGACCTCGCGCCTTACCGCGGCGCCTCACTGCTCAAGCCGAACCAGCGCGAGACGGAGATCCTGAGCGGAATCGAGATCCGCAGCCGCGAGGACCTGTCGCGCGCAGTCGCGCGGTTGCGCCGCCGGATCGGAGGCGGCGCCGTGGTCGTCACGCGCGGGTCCGACGGGATGTCGCTCTTCGAATCCGAAGGACCCGGCGTCGACGTGGCGTGCGCCTCTCGCGAAGTGTTCGACGTGCAGGGCGCGGGCGACACCGCGATCGCCGCGCTCGTGCTCGCGCTGCGCGCGGGCGGGAGTCTGTTCGAGGCCGCGATCATCGCGAATGCGGCGTCGGGAATCGTGGTGGGAAAGGTGGGCACCGCGACCGCGAGCGCCGACGAAGTGAAGGTCGCGCTGCCGGCCGCGCTCGCCGCGGCGACGGGCCGCGCATGATCCTGTCCATGACCGGTTTCGGAAACGTGCGCTTCCAGGTCGACGCGTGGACGTTCGAGCTCGAGATGAGGTCGGTGAATCACCGGCACTTCGACGCGCGGATCCGGCTGCCGCGCCTGCTCGCGAACCTCGAGCCCGACGTGCGCGCGCGCCTGCAGAGCCGCTTCGCGCGCGGGAAGGTCGACCTCACCGTCACGGCTCCCGAAGGAGGCTCTCCGGCGCCGCGCCTCGAAGTCGACCTCCAGGCTGCGCGCGCCTATCTCACCGCGGGCCGCGAGCTCGCCGCGAGCGATGGCGTGCGCGGTGAGCTCGACGCGGCCGCGCTGCTCTCGCTGCCGGGCGTGTCGCGCTTCATCGAGCCCGCGCTCGTGGAAGGCGTGCTGCGCGAGCGCACGCTCGCCGCGATCGACCAGGGTCTCGAGGCGCTGTTCGCGATGCGCGCGGCCGAGGGCGCGGCGCTCGCGCGCGACCTGCGCGGGCGGCTCGACCGCGTCGCGGAGCTCGCGGGCGAGGTCGAGCAGCGCTCCGGTCTGGTCCAGGAGTCCGCGCGCGAGCGGCTGCGCAAGCGCGCGCGGCAGCTCGAGTCCGAGACGGGACTGCTCGACGAAGCGCGCCTGCATCAGGAGGTCGCGATCGCGGCCGAGCGCATGGACGTCACCGAGGAGATCGTGCGGCTGCGCAGCCACATCGATCAGTTCCGGAACCTGCTCGACTCGGCCGGACCCGGGCGGCCGGTCGGGCGCCAGCTCGAGTTCCTGCTCCAGGAGCTCGTGCGCGAGGTGAACACGATCGGATCGAAGGGCAGCGACGCGCCGATCGCGCACTGGGTGGTGGAGCTGAAGACGGAGCTCGAGCGGCTGCGCGAGCAGGTGCAGAACATTGAGTAGCCGGGTCCTGCTCAACATCGGCTACGGCAACCTCGTGGTGTCGTCGCGCGTGATCGCGATCGTGTCGCCGGGTGCCGCGCCGATGAAGCGCCTGCGCGACGAAGCCGCCAAGCGCGGCAAGCTCGTGGACTCCACCCAGGGCAGGCGCACGCGTTCGATCATCCTCATGGACGACGACCACGTGATCCTGTCGGCGATCAACCCCGAGACGATCGCGTCGCGCTTTGCCGCGGAGGAGAGCGAGGCGCTCGATCCGTGAGCTGGCGGCGAGGAGCTTCGCGCAGCGAGCGGGCGAAGACTCGGTGCGAGCGAAGACCAGCTCGCAGGGGCTTTCCGGTGGTCGTGGCGGCTCCCTCGGGCACCGGCAAGACGACCGTGTGCCGCGAGGTCGTCGCGCGCGATCCCGAGATCGAGTTCTCCATCTCCCACACCACGCGCCCGCGCCGGGAGCGCGAGCGAGACGGCGTCGACTACCACTTCGTCACTCCGGAGGAGTTCACGCGCCTGGTCGAGACGGGCGCGTTCCTCGAGTGGGCGGAGTACAACGGTCATCACTACGGCACGAGCTGGGCCGCGCTCGAAGAGCCACTGCGGCACGGGCGCGACCTCCTGCTCGAGATCGAGGTGCAGGGCGCGCGCCAGGTGCGCGAGAAGCGCGCCGACGCGCGATTCGTCTTCCTGCTGCCGCCGACGCTCGCGAGCCTGCGCGCGCGACTCGAGGGGCGCGGGAGCGACGACGCCAGCGCGATCGCCAGGCGGCTCGAGATCGCGCGGCGCGAGATCGATGCGGGAGAGGGCTTCGACTACGCGGTCGTGAACGATCGGCTCGAGACCTGCGTCGGCGAAGTGCTCGAAATCCTCGCCGCCGAGCGCTCGGGCGACACCGCGCAGTTGCGCGCGCGCTACGCGCCCGGTCCCGCGATCGCGCGGCTGCGCGCGGGCTGACGCCTCCAGCATTCCGGGCCCGAAACCGGTAGATTGGTGAAACCCTCCGATCCGGAATGGGTTTCTCCGTGCCGTATCTGCGTTTCAACGACATCGCGGATCGCATCCTCGAGTACGACCCGTCGTGTGACCTCGCGCTGCTCCAGCGCGCCTACGTGTTCTCGGCCAAGGTCCACGAGGGTCAGGAGCGCTTGTCCGGAGAGCCCTACCTGGTGCACCCGCTCGCGGTCGCCTCGATCCTGGTCGACCTGCGCATGGACGAGGTGACGGTCGCTGCGGGTCTGTTGCACGACACGCTCGAGGACACGCTCACCACCGCGGACGAGCTGCACCGCCTGTTCGGCGAGCAGGTGGTATTCCTCGTGGACGGTCTGACCAAGATCGCGCGCGTCGAGTTCAAGTCTTCGCGCGAACGCCAGGCCGAGAGCTTTCGCAAGATGCTGCTCGCGATGTCGAGCGACATCCGGATCCTCCTGATCAAGCTCGCCGACCGCCTGCACAACATGCGCACGCTCTCGTACGTCTCCGAGGATCGCGCGCGTCAGATCGCGCAGGAGACCCAGGACATCTACGTGCCCCTCGCGCATCGCCTGGGCATCCACTGGATGAAGCACGATCTCGAGGACCT
Source organism: uncultured delta proteobacterium (assembly GCA_963832165.1). Lineage (GTDB taxonomy): Bacteria > Myxococcota_A > UBA9160 > UBA9160 > SMWR01 > JAHEJV01. Next base: position 333,422 of record CAWHTE010000003.1, read on the forward strand.
CGCGTTTCGCGCGATCGAGCCCGCTGCCGCGCGCGACCTCGAGCGGCGCCTGCGCTCCAAGCAGAAGGCGCGCAGCCGCTACATCGACGAGGTGAAGGGCGTGCTCTCGGCCCGCCTGCGCGAGGCGACTCTCGACGCGGAGGTCACGGGGCGGCTCAAGGACCTCGCTTCGATCCACGCCAAGATGCAACGCGACGGCGTGTCGCTCGACGAGATCTACGACGTGATCGCGTTTCGGATCATCGTCGAGGGCGGCACCGCCGACGTCTACTCGGCGCTCGGGATCGTGCACGCGATCTGGCGTCCGGTGACGGGCCGTTTCAAGGACTACGTCGCGCTGCCGAAGGCAAACGGGTACCAGTCGCTCCACACCACGGTGATCGGACCCTACGGCGAGCGCATGGAGGTGCAGATCCGCACCAGCGCGATGCACCGCGACGCCGAGCTCGGCATCGCCGCGCACTGGAAGTACAAGGCGGGCAAGGTCGAATCGGACCCCGACGACAGCAAGTTCGCCTGGTTGCGCCAGCTGGTCGAGCGCCACCGCGATCTCGACGACCCGAACGAGTTCATCGAGACGGTCAAGATCGACCTGTTCCCCGACGAGGTGTTCGTGTTCACGCCGCGCGGCGACGTGATCGGCCTGCCCGTCGGCGCGACGCCGGTCGACTTCGCCTACGCGATCCACAGCGAGGTCGGCGACTCGTGCGCGGGCGCGAAGATCAACGGCAAGCTCGTGTCGCTGCGCCACAAGCTCCAGGACGGAGACACCGTCGAGATCCTGACCCACGCGCGGCAGCTGCCGCGCAAGGACTGGCTCGACTTCGTCGTCACGGGCAAGGCGCGCAGCAAGATCCGCCACGCGATCCGCGCCGAGGAGAAGGAGCGCAGTCGCGAGCTCGGCCGCGAGCTGCTCGATCGCGAGTTCCGCAAGGCCGGGCTCTCGCTGCCCCGCGCGCTCGAACGCCCGGGCATCCTCGAGCTCGCGCAGCGACACGGCCGCGGTTCGGTCGACGATCTGCTCGCATGGGTGGGCTACGGCCGGATCGAGGCGGCGACGATCGTGCGCGAGCTCCAGGGCAGCGCCGCGCCGCCCGAGCCCGAGCCCGCGCCGAAGCGCCGCCTGTTCGGACGCGCGAAGGAGGGCAGCAGCAGCGGCCTGCAGGTGGGCGGCCAGTCCGACGTGATGGTGCGCTTCGGCGGCTGTTGCGCGCCGTTGCCCGGCGACGAGGTGGTCGGCTTCGTGACGCGTGGCCGCGGCGTGACCGTGCATCTCAAGGATTGCCCGAAGGTCTTCGAGCTCGATCCGGAGCGCCGCATCGACGTCGACTGGCAGACCGGCGCCGGCAACGAAGTGATGCGCAAGATCCGCATGCGCGTTCGCTCGCAGGATCAGCCGGGTCTGCTCGCGAAGGTCACGAAGTCGATCTCTGCCGAGGGCGTGAACATCGGCGCGGCCGTCGTCACGACGAGCCCGGACCGCCTCTCGGAGCAGACCTTCGACGTGTGGGTCCCCGACGTAGCGAAGCTGAATTCGGTCATGAAGGAGATCCGCAAGATCAAGGGCGTGCTCTCGGTCGAGCGACTCCGGACGTGAAAGTCCTCCAGCTCACGAGTGACTGGAAGTGGACCGGGCCCGCTGCGCCGATGGTCCAGCTCGCGGCCGCGCAGCGCGCAGCGGGTCACGACGTGTCGCTCGTGTGCGCACCCGCGCCGCCCGAGAGCGAGCCGTCGCTGCGCACGCGCGCGCGCGAGGCCGGCTTCACGCCCGCGCTCGAGTTGTCGCGCGCGCGCGGCGTCCGGCCGCTGCGCGACCGCGCCGACACCGCGCGCCTGCGCGCGCTCTTCGCAACGCGCCGCTTCGACGTGGTCCACACCTGGCACACGCGCGATCACGTGCTCGCGCTGCGCGCGCGCGCGCGGCTGCCGAGTGCGGCGCAGCCGCGCGTGGTGCGCTCGTACAAGGTCGCCGAGCCGATCCCGCGCTGGCCCTGGAACCGCTGGCTGTTCGGGCCCGGCAGCGACGCGCTCGCCTGCGTGTCGGAGGCCGCGGTCGCGGCCAACCGGGGGCTGCGCGGTGGTCGCCCCGTGGCGGCGATCTACGGCGCCGTCGATCTCACGCGCTTCGCTCCGGCGCCCCCCGACAAGGCCGTGCGCGAGTCGCTCGGGCTCGCGCCCGAGCACCGTGCGATCGGGATCGTCGCGCGCGCGCAGCGCCACCGCCGTTTCGAGCTGTTGCTCGAGGCGACTGCGCGCATCGCGCGACGCGACGCGAGCATGCGCCTGGTCGTGGTCGGCCGCGGCACGCACATCGAGGAGACCGCGGTGCGGCCCGCGGCGCGGCTCGGGATCGCCGACCGCGTGATCTTCGCGGGCTATCGCACGGGCGACTACGCCGACGTGTTGCGGTGTATGGACGTGTTCACGTTCCTCGTGCCCGGATCCGATGGCGGCTGCCGCGCGCTGCTCGAGGCCGCGGCCTGCGCGATCCCCGCGGTGACCTCGCGGCGCGGCGCGCTGCCCGAGCTCGTCTCCAACGGCAGCACCGGGATCCTCGTCGACGAGGATCCCGAGTCGCTCGCCGCGGCCTGGCAGGCGCTGCTCGACGACCCGCAGCGGCGGGTGGCCATGGGGCGCGCGGCGCGCGCGCGCGCCGAGGCGGAGTGGAGCCCCGAGCGGCTCGCGGCGAGCGTCGGTGCGCTCTACGCCGCGATTCTGTAGCGGAAGGCTCGGCGGGGCTAGATCGCGTCCTCGGCGACCGAACCGGACTGGAGGTCGATGAACTCGCGGTAGAGGCCGCGCTCCGCGATCAGCTCCTCGTGGGTGCCGAGCTGCGACACGCGACCGTGCTCGAGCACGACGATCTTGTGCGCCGCGCGCACGGTCGAGAGCCGGTGCGCGATCACGAACGCGGTGCGGCCCGGCATCAGCTTCTCGATCGCGTCCTGCACCAGGCGCTCGCTCTTCGAGTCGAGCGAGCTCGTGGCCTCGTCGAGCACGAGGATCGCCGGATCGCGCAGGATTGCGCGCGCGATCGTCACGCGCTGGCGCTGTCCGCCCGAAAGGCGCGTGCCGGCCGCGCCCACCTCGGTCTCGTAGCGGTCGGGCAGACCCTCGGCGAACTCGTCGACGTGGGCCGCGCGCGCCGCCGCGAGGATCTCCTCCTCGGTGGCGTCGAGTCGCCCGTAGCGGATGTTCTCGCGGATCGTTCCGTCGAACAGGAACGGCTCCTGGGAGACGACCGCCATCTGGTCGAGCAGCGAAGCGCGGCTCACCTGGCGCAGATCGATCCCGTCGATCTCGATCTTCCCACTCGTCGGGTCGTAGAACCGGAGCAGCAGATCGACGAGCGTCGTCTTGCCTGCGCCGGTGCGGCCCACGATCGCGATCACTTCGCCTGCGCGCGCTTCGAAGTTGACGTCTTCGAGCACGGGCTCGCGCCCGTACGTGAAGGTGACGTGGTCGAAGCGCACGCCGCGGTGGATGCGCGGGACCGGTACCGCGTTCTCGGCGTCGCGGATCTCGATCGGGCTGTCGAGCACCTCGAAATAGCGCTCGGCCGACGGCTCGGCGTCCGCCACCCTCACCCAACCGCGCGCGAGCGTGCGCACGGGCCGGTACAGCGTGATCGTGATCGCAGCGAACGCCCCGAGATCGCCCAGCGTGAGGCCCCAGCGCCCGCGCAACACGAGGAAGATGCCGAGCACGAGCACACCGACCGCGGCGATGTTGTTCAGCGCGTCGACGAGCGTGCGCGCGAGCGTGCGGTTCACGGCCACGCGCATGCCGCGCCGGAACAGCCGCCGGCTCGAGCGCGCGAAGCCCTCCTGCTCGTGGTCCTCGGCGCGGAACGCCTTGATCACCTTGATGCCCTCGAGGATCTCGATCAGACGTCCCGTGAGATCCGCGAACTCGCGCTGCCTCTTGTGCGCGCTGCGCCGGATGCGCCGGCCGAAGATCGAGATCGTCACGGCGATCCCGGGCCCCACTAGGAGCATCACGAGCGAGAGCTGCCACGACACGTAGAAGAGCGAGGCCACGCCCACGATGAGCATCACGAACGCCTCGGCGAAGTCGTCGAACACGAGCGCGAGCGCTCCTTGCGCGGTCGTCACGTCTCCCATCAGCCGCGCAAACAGATCGCCGCGGCTGCGATCGCGGTGAAAGCGCAGCGGCAGCGCCAGCAGCCTTCCGCACAGCTCGACCTTCATGTCGAGGTCGATCCGGCCGAGCACCCACGCCACGAGGTACTCGCGCGCGAACAACACCACGGGCATTCCGAGCACGATCAGTGCGATCGCCGCGATGATCTCGAGCAGCCGGTTGCTGATCTCGTCCGCGAGCCGTGTGCGCGTGGCGTCTTCGTCGCGCGGGGGCACCGGCGCCTGGGGAGCGGCCTCGGGCTTCTCGCCCGGCACGAGCTCGCCGAGCTTGAAGGGCAATGATCCGCCGGCCTCACGCATGGCCTGTGCGGGCGCGATCACGTCATCGAAGATCGGCTTGATCAGGTAGGCGCGCCCATAGCGGCCCGCGCTGAAGACGCTCGCGAGCAGCAGGGCACCGATGATCGGCACGAGATAGGGGCGCGCGTAGCTGAACAGCCGCCACAGCGACGATCGCATAGCGGTCGGTGCGCGGGCGTCCGCGGCATCGGATTCGGTGGACAAATTCGCGCCTCGGGGGACGGCGGGCAGGCGGGGAGGGGCCCCCACGGTAGCGCCTAGCCCAGCTCCTCCGCGATCGCGTCGCCGGCGCGCCAGCCGAGCCAGACCTCGCCTTCACCGCCGAGACCGCCCACGCTGGCGCGGTCGAGGCCATACACGGCGGGCTTCGCGCACAGCCGCAGCTCGGGATCGTCGGGCCAGGCCGGGCCCCGCGGATCCGCGAGCAGCGCGTCGGTGTCCCAGCGAAGCTCGGGCAGCGGCCGGCGCTCGAGCGCGCCTTCCGAGAACGGCAGCAGATCGCGCAGTGCGGCCGCGATGCGTTCCTCGCCGCGGCGCTGTGCTTCGGCGTCGCCGACCGGCACGACCACCGAGGCGAGCAGGTCGAGACCCGCGTCTCGGCTCCGTCCGCGAAACACGCGCAGCGCCACGCAGTCCTCGTCCTCGTCGTCCCGCCACACCACGCGGTCGGCCATGCTCGGCGGAATCTGCTCGCGCGGGCCGCGGTAGTGCACGGTGTGGCGTCGCCATTGGATCGGCGGCGCTTCGAGCGGGGTCGGGAGCGGCTCGTCGGACGCGGCCGCGATCGCCGCGGCGGGCGCGTTCAAGAGCAGCGCGCGGCCGGTCCAGATCTCCTTCGATCCGCCCACGGCAATCCCGGGCTGCTGCGAGACCGTCACGAGCCGGAAGCCGCGCTCGAGCACGCGGAACTCGCCGTAGAGCGTTGCGATCCGCCGCCGCAACAGGCCGCGCAGATACCCCTCGGCGCCGCTCATCGCGACGCCGCCGCGCAACAGGCCACCGATCAGTCGCGCGCGGGCGTGCGGCGAGGGCGCGCGGCCGCCCAGGTTCGAGAGTGCGCGCAGCGGCGCGTCGAGCAGGGAGCGCAGCGCGGGCGGAGCCTGTGTGAGCGCGCTCGGCCAGCCGCGCTCGAGGGACGCGCGCCGCGCGGGTGCGAGCGCCTCGCGCGCACGCCGCGCCGTGCGCAGCAGTGCGGGCGCCTCGAGCAGCGCCGCGCGCTCCGCTTCGGCAGCTTGGTCGAGCGCCTCGGCGAAACGCCGCGCGTCGTCGCGCGACACGAGGCCCCAGCTCGACCATTCCTCCGCGGTATGGCTCGTGCGCCCGAGATCCACGCGGCGCTCGGCGTCGCACACCTGGAGCGCGACCTCCTCGGAGACGAAGCGCCGCTGGTCGATCAGCGCGATGCCCATCGCGCGCAGACACCCCGAGAGCAGCCCGTGGCTGTCGGCATCGACGAGCAGGAACGGCTCGCGTACGAAATCGTCGTCGCCCGTGGCGCGTTCCTCGAGCACGAGCACGCGCAGCCCGCGCTGGCCCATGCGCACCGCGGCCACGAGCCCCGGCAGCGCCGAGCCGAGCATGAGGACGTCCCAGCGGCGGACCCGGTGCGCTTCCGAGCTCGCGATCGACGGGAAGCCGCGCATCAGCCCGCGAGCGGGCCCAGCGAGAGCGGCGGATCGTCGGGAGTGCGCACACCGATCTGGCCAATGCGATACGCGCGCTCCCCCATCGCCTGGACGCGGTCGAGGACGTCGCTGGCCTGCTCCACGGGCACGATCACCACCATGCCGATCCCGCAGTTGAACACGCGCAGCATCTCGTCGTCGTCGATGCTGCCGCGCTGCTGCAGCCAGCCGAAGATCGGGGGCCGCGGCCAGCGCGTCGGATCGATCCGCGCTTGGACGCCCTTCGGCAGCACACGCGGCACGTTGCCCGGGAAGCCGCCGCCCGTGATGTGCGCCACGCCGTTGATCGTGAAGTCGCGCATCAGGTTCAGGATCGTGCGCACGTAGATGCGCGTCGGCGCGAGCAGCGCGCTCGCGAGCGTCGTGTTGAGCTCGGCGTTCTCCGCGCGCAGGTCGATCTCGCCCGAGCTCAGGCCCGGCTCGATGATGCTGCGCACGAGGCTGTAGCCGTTGCTGTGGCAGCCCGACGACGCCAGTCCCAGGATCACGTCGCCCTGGCCGATCGTCGATCCGTCGATCAGTCGATCGCGCTCCACGACCCCCACGCCGAATCCGACGAGCTCGACTTCGCCGTCGGCGTAGACCCCCGGCATCGTGGCGGTCTCGCCGCCGAGCAGCGCGCACCCCGCGCGCCGGCAGCCCTCGGCCATCCCGCGCAGCGCCTGGCGCGCGCGCGACCGGTCGAGCTTCGACATCGCCACGTAGTCGAGGAACACGAGCGGTTCGGCGCCCTGCACAATGAGGTCGTTGACCACCATCGCCACGCAGTCGATGCCGACCGTGTCGAAGCGGTCGAGCGCGGCGGCGAGCTTGAGCTTGGTGCCGACCCCGTCCGCGCTCGCCACGAAGATCGGGTTCTCGTAGCGTTCGGGGGCCTTGAACAGGCCCGCAAAGCCGCCGATCGACGACAGGATCTCGGGCCGCAGGGTCGAGCGCGTGATCTCGCGGATCTCGTCCACGAATCCCTCGTCGTGGTCGAGGTCGACCCCGGAGGCCGCGTAGCTCGGAGCGCTGCGCGCTCCGGTGTCGTCGGTGCTGCTCACGACGGCGATGGATAGGCGAGCGGGCCTCGGAGCGCAATCGGCGTCCATGCTATCGTCGCTCGGTGAAGCTCTCGGTGGTGATTCCGACGCTGGACGAGGCGGATCGCATCGAGACAGCAATCCGAGGCGCCCTCGACGCGCCAGCAACCGTGGAAGTCATCGTCGTCGATGGCGGAAGCTCCGATGCGACAACCCGCCTCGCGGCGGCCGCGGGTGCGCGCGTTCTCGCGTGCGAGCGCGGGCGCGCGCGCCAGCTCCGGGCTGGGGTGAGCGCGAGCACCGGCGACGTCGTGGTGCTGCTCCACGCCGACACGCAGCTTCCGCACGACTGGACGTCGGCGGTCGAGCAGGCGCTGCGCGACCCGCGCGTGGTCGCAGGGGCGTTTCGCCTTCGCTTCGACGAGCAGTCGCTCGTGTTCCGCTTCATCGAGTTCGGCGCGCGACTGCGGGCCGGCCTGCTCCGGCTGCCGTACGGCGATCAGGCGCTGTTCTTCCGGCGCCGCGCGCTCGAGGCGATCGGCGGGATCCCCGAGGTGCCGCTGATGGAGGATCTCGATCTCGTGCACCGGATCAAGCGCGAGGGGCGCCTCGCGCTCTTGTCTGCGCCCGCGGTCACGTCGGCGCGCCGCTACCGCGCGCGCGGTCCGCTGCGCACGATGCTGCGGAACTGGCTCGCCGCGACCGCCTGGACGCTCGGCGTCGACCGGGCTCGCATCGCTCACTGGGTGGGGCGGTGAGCGGGGCGCCGCCCGCGCCGCAGAGCATCCGGCCGGCGCTGCGCCGGCTCGCGGGCTACGTCCGCCACAGCGGCCGCTTCTACGCCGTGTGGGTGCTCGTGACGTTCGGCTACGTCGCGGGCTTCGTGGCGGTTCCGATGCTGGTCGGCTGGTGCGTCAGTGCGGTCGCCCACGGACTCCCCGCCGACGAGATCGCGCGCCGCGTCGCGTGGCTCGGGGTCGCGACCGGCGCGCGCGCCTTGCTCCGCTACTTCTCGCGCACACTCGTGTTCAACGCCGCGCGCCAGGTCGAGTACGAGCTGCGCGACGACATCTTCGCCCACCTGCAGCGGTTGCCGCAGAGCTTCTACTTCCGCTGGCGCACCGGCGACATCATGAGCCGGTGCGTGAACGACATCAACGCGGTGCGGCTGTTGATGGGCGTGGGCCTGCTCAACCTGCTCCAGACGCCCGTGCTCTACGCCGCGGTGATCGGCGCGATGATGATGGTGAACGCGCGGCTCGCCTTCCTCGTGCTCCTGCCTTACCCGCTCTTCATCCTGATCGCGCGCGCGTTCGGCCGCTCCATCCACCACTGGAGTCTGCTCACGCAGGAGGGCCTCGCGGAGGCCAGCAACCAGCTCCAGGAGACGATCTCGGGAATCGCAGTGGTGAAGGCCTATGCGATGGAGCCCGTCACCGCGCGGCGCTTCGAGGCGGTGAATCAGGAGCTGTACCGGCGCGAGCTCGGGCTCGTGCGCAGCAACGCGGCGATGCCCGCGATCACGGGCACGCTGCCCGCGCTCGCGATGGGTGTGATCCTGCTCGTGGGCGGCCGCGACATCGTGTCGGGCCGCATGGCGGTGGCCGACTTCTTCACGTTCGCGATGTACGTCTACGAGCTGACCTTCCCGACCTTCATCATGGGCTGGGTGGTCGCGCTCGTGCAGCGCGGCGCCGCGTCGATGCAGCGCATCGACGAGCTGCTGCGCGAGCAGCCGACGATCGCGGACCACCCCGAAGCCGTACCGCTCAGCGCGCTGCGCGGCGAGATCGAGTTCCGGAACCTGACGGTCTCGTACGCGAGCGATCCCGCTCGCGAGCCCGCGCTGCGCGACATCGATCTGCGCGTGCCCGCGGGCAGCACGCTTGGCGTGGTCGGCACCGTGGGCGCGGGCAAGACCACGCTCGCGTCGCTCGTGCCGCGCCTCTTCGAAGTCGCGGACGGGCAGCTCTTCGTCGACGGCGTCGACATCAACCGCGTGCCGCTCGCCACGCTGCGCCGGCACATCGCGATGGTGCCGCAGGAGGCGTTCCTGTTCTCGACCACGCTCGCCGAGAACATCGCGTTCGGCCGCCCCGACGCGACGCGCGCAGATGTGGAGCGCGCGGCGCTGCGCGCGCAGCTCGCGAAGGACGTCGTCGATCTGCCCGATGGCTACGACACGATCGTGGGCGAGCGCGGCGTGATGCTCTCGGGCGGCCAGCGCCAGCGCACTGCGCTCGCGCGCGCGCTGCTGCTCGACCCCGCGATCCTGATCCTCGACGACACGCTCTCGGCGGTCGACGCCGAGACCGAGGCGGCGATCCAGCGCGAGCTCGAGGGCGTGTACGCGGGGCGCACGGTGGTGATCGTGTCGTCGCAGGTCAGCGCGGTGCGCGGTGCCGACCAGATCGTCGTGCTCGACGGCGGCCGGATCGTCGAGCGCGGGCGCCACGCCGAGCTCCTGGCCGCGGGCGGGCTCTACGCGCGGCTCGCCGAGGAGCAGGCGCGCCGCGACGACCGCGAGCTCGATCTCGCGGTAGCGGGGCTGTCGGCATGAGTGCGGCGGCTCCGCGCGCGCCGATTCGCGACGCGCTGTTCGAGGAGGAGGCGCTCGGCAAGGCTTACGACGCGCGCCTCGCGCGGCGCTTGTGGCGCTACGTCTCGCCGTATCGCGCGCAGGTGCTCGTCACGGTGCTGATGCTGTTCCCGCTGATGTTCTTCGAGCTCGCACCTGCGTGGATCATCAAGACCGGAATCGACCGCGAGATCGTCCCGCGCGCGGTCGGCACCGTGCCGGCGCCGGTCGTGTGGCCGCCCGCGCCTGCGCTGGTTCCCGAGTTCGCATGGTCGCTCGCAGGCCGCGCCTTCGAGGTTGCGAGCGGCTGGCTCGAGGCGCCCGCGTCGATCCCGCCGCTCTGGTGGCTCGCCGGGATCTACTTCGTGGTGACCGCGCTCTCGAGCGTCGTCTCCTACGTCGATCCGCTCGTGATGTCGCGCACGGGTCAGGCCGCGATGCGCGACCTGCGCCGCGAGGTGTTCGCCCACATCCAACGCCTGCACCTGGGCTTCTTCGACACGATGCCGGTGGGGCGGCTCGTCACGCGCGCCACGAACGACGTCGAGAACGTCTCCGAGATGTTCTCGGCGGGCATCGCAGCGCTCGTGCGGGATGTGTTCAAGATGATCGGGCTCGCGATCGCGCTGTTCTGCATCGACGCCCGGCTGGCCGGATTCACCTTCGTCGTGGTCCCGCTGCTCGCGGTCGGGGCGATCGTGTTCCGCTGGAAGGTGCGCGAGGCGTTCCGTGCCGTGCGCGTACGGATCGCGCGCATCAACGCCTATCTCCAGGAGAACGTGGTCGGTATGAAGGTGGTGCAGCTGTTCACGCGCGAAGAGCGGAGCTTCCGCGACTTCGACGCGATGAATGCCGATCACCGCGACGCCTGGCTCCAGTCGATCCGCTACGACTCGGCGCTATTCGCGGTGGTCGAGTTCGCATCCGGGATCACGATCGCGCTCGTGATCTGGCAGGGCGCCGGCTACGCCGCTGCCGGCACGATCTACCTGTTCATCGATTGGACCCGTCGCTTCTTCCTGCCGCTGCGCGATCTGTCCGCAAAGTACTCCGTGATGCAGTCGTCGATGGCGAGTGCCGAGCGCATCTTCCAGCTGCTCGACACGCCGCCTGCGGTGCTGGATCCGCCCTCGGCGGCGAGCCCGATCGCACCCGCGGAACGACGCGGTGTGGTCGAGTTCGATCGCGTCTGGTTCTCGTACCGCGGCGACGACGATTGGGTGCTGCGCGACGTGTCATTCCGAGTCGAGGCCGGACAGAGTGCGGCGTTCGTGGGCGCGACCGGCGCTGGGAAGACGACGATCATCAAGCTGCTCACGCGGCTCTACGACGTGAACCGGGGCAGCATCCGGATCGACGGAGTCGACCTGCGCGAGTGGCCGCAGAGCGAGCTGCGCCGGCGCGTCGCGATGGTGCTCCAGGACGTCTTCCTGTTCAGCGGCACGATCGAGGAGAACCTGTCGCTGTATCGCGACGAGATCGACCACGAGCGCGTGCAGCGCGCCGCGAGCGCGGTGCAGGCGGATCGCTTCATCGCGCGGCTGCCGCGCGGCTATGCCACCGAGGTGCGCGAGCGCGGCACCAATCTCTCCGCAGGTCAGCGCCAGCTGCTCTCGTTCGCGCGCGCGCTCACGCACGGCGCGGACGTGCTCGTGCTGGACGAGGCCACGAGCGCGATCGACAGAGAGACCGAGGCGCTCCTGCAGCAGGGCATCCACGTGCTGATGCAGAGCAAGACGGCGCTCGTGATCGCCCACCGGCTGTCGACGATCCAGGACGCCGACTGCATCCACGTGCTCCACAGGGGGCAGCTCGTCGAGTCGGGCACCCACGACGAGCTGATGGCCCGCGGAGGGGTCTACCAGCGGCTCTATCGCCTCCAGTACGCCGACCAGGCTGCGCCACTCGCGGTCGCCGGCGCATAACGCGCTCGAAAATCGGGACTTTTTCGGCTTGGAGGTTGGCGTCTCCGTCGGAGCGGTGGTAAACCTCCGGCACCCCCCTAGCCTTTCCAATTCCCCGATCGCGCGGTCGCGCGGACGCGGCTTGCAGGAGCTGCAGTCCGCTCGCGCACTCGGCGCGGCCGTGGGGAACCAGGTGAGGTCAGGTGCGGCTCAAGTCACTGGAACTCCACGGCTTCAAGTCGTTCATCGACCGGACCGTGGTCTCGTTCGGGCCGGGCATCACCGGGGTCGTGGGCCCCAACGGCTGCGGCAAGTCCAACGTCGTGGACGCGATGCGCTGGGTGATGGGTGAGCAGGCGCCGCGCCGGCTGCGCGGAAGAGGCATGGAGGACGTGATCTTCGCGGGCTCCGAGGGGCTCGCCCCCGTGGGGATGGCCGAGGTCACGCTCTCGTTCGACAACCACGACGGGACGGCGCCGCCCGCGTTCGCCGCCTACTCGGAGATCCAGATCTCGCGCCGGCTCTACCGCACGGGCGAGTCCGAGTACCGCTTGAACCGCACCCTGTGCCGCCTGCGCGACGTGCAGGACTTCTTCCGCGACACCGGCATCGGCACCAAGGGCTACACGATCGTGGAGCAGGGGAAGATCGCCGAGATCGTGTCGGCGAAGGCCGAAGAGCGCCGCTCGCTGATCGAGGAAGCGGCCGGGATCGGCAAGTACAAGGCGCGCCGGCGCGAGGCCGAGTCCAAGATCGAGGCGACGGAGCAGAACCTGCTCCGCGTGAACGACATCCTCACCGAGATCCGGCGCCAGATCAGCTCGATCGAGCGCCAGGCCAAGAAGGCCGCCCGCTACAAGCGGCTGCGTGAAACGCTGCGCGTGCTCGAGCTCTCGCTCGCGGCCGACGATCGCCGCGAGCTCGCGCTCGCGGTAGGCGCAGCGCGACAGGACCTCCAGCGCCAGCGCGACACGGCTACCGCGCGCGAGACCCAGCTCGCCGAGCGCGAGCTCTCCGTGCAGGCGAAGCGCCTCGAGCTCGGCGAATGCGAGCGGATCCTCACCCAGGGCAGCGAGGCGCTGCTCGCACTGCGCGGCGACATCAAGGAGTGCGAGGGCCAGATCGAGTACGGCCGACGCGAGCGCGAGTCGCTCGCGGCGCTGGTCGCGGCGCGCGGTGGCGAGCTCGGCGAGCTGCGCGAGCAGCGCGCCGCTCACGGCCGCGATCTCGCCCAGGTCGACGAGGAGCTGGCCTCGGTCGACCGCGCGGTGGCGTCGGGCGCCGAGTCGCTCGCGCGCGCCGAGGCCGAGGTGCGCGAGGCCCGTTCGAGCCTCGCGGGCTGCGAGCGCGACCGCGAGACGGCCAACACGGCGCTCGTGAACGTGCTCACGTCGATCGCGCGCGCGGAGGATCGCCTCGCGGCGGTCGAGGATCGGCGCGCCGAGCTCGAGGCGCGCCTGCGCAGCGCCGACGAGGTGCTCGAGATCGGGCAGGGCGAGGCACATCGAGCGGACCGCGCGCAGCACGACCTCGAGGAGGGCCTGCGCAACCTGCTGGCCGAGCGCGATCGCATGATGCACGCGCTGCGCGTCGCGCTCGAGAGCCACGATGCCGCCGTGGCGGCCGAGAGCTCCGCCGACATCGCAATGCGCGACGCGCGCGAGGAGGTCGAGCGCAAGCGCGCCCGGCTCGTGTCGCTGCGCGAGGTGCTCCAGCGCGGCGAGGACGTCGCCGCGGGTACGCGCCACCTGCTCGAGCGCGACGAGGTCACGCGCCATCGCCTCGGGCTGCGGGGCCTCGTGCGCGATCTGATCGAAGCCGATCGCGAGGTCGAGCGCGCCGTCGAGGTTGCGCTCGCCGATCGCGCGGAGGCGCTCGTGGTGGATGCGCCGGCGGGCGCGGTGTCCGCGCTCGAGCTGTTGCACGCGGGCCGCGCGGGCCGCGCCGTGTTCGTGACCGCGGCGTCGCGCACGCCGGACGCGTCGGGCTTCGTTCCGCTCGGCGTGCCGCTGCTCGATCGGGTACGCCTGCGCGCGGGTCACGAGGATCTGCTGCGCGGGATGCTCGCGGGTGTCTACCTCGTCGACGATCTCGCCGAAGTGCTGCGCGTCTACGGCGGCGGCCGGATTCCCGCGACTTTCGTCACGGCGAACGGCGATCTACTCGCACCGGACGGCGTGATCCGCGGCGGCTCGGGCAGCGCGGGCGGCCATCTCGAGCGCGCCCGCGAGACCCGCGAGCTCGATCTCGAAGTGGCGCAGCTCGAATCGCGCGTGGCCGAGCGCGGCAACGCACATCGCGCCGCGCGCGCCGCGCTCGCGGCCGCGAGTGACGAGCTCGAGAATCTGCGCAACCGCCACCACACGGCCGCGCTCGCGGTCGCCAATCACGAGAAGGATCTCGAGCGCACGCGCGAGCGCGTCAAGGCGCTCGGCGAGGTGCACGAGGGTCGCCGCAGCGAGCGGTCGGATCTGGTCGCCGAGCTCGACTCGTTGGCCCAGGAGTCGGTGCGGCTCCAGAGCTCGCTCGACGGCGCGCGCGCGGACCGCACCGAGCAGCAGCGCTCGCTCGACGCGCTCGCGCTCCGGATCGGATCGTCCGGTCGCGAGGTGTCTCGGCTCGAGAGCGTTGCGACGGAGCGGCGCGTGGAGCACGGCGGGCGCGCCGCGCAGCGCGATCGCCTGGGCGCCGTGCGCGAGCGCGCAGCTGGCTCGCTCGCCGAGTCCGAGAGCTGGATCGCGCGCCGCGAGACCGAGATCCGCGAGGCCGAGGCGCGCCGCGTCGAGCTCGCGAGCAGCATCGAGGCCGCGCGCGCGCGGCTCGAGCAGCAGCTGCGCGAGGAAGAGGCGGCGCGCATGGGCCACGACGCGAAGCGCGAGGCCTTCGAGCGCGTGTCGGGAGAGGTCTCGTCGCTCGAGGAGGCAGCGCGCGAGCTGCGCACCTCGATCGGCCGCGAGCGCGATGCGCTCTCGCAAGCCGAGCTGGCACTGCGCGAGCGCGAGCTCCGGATCGCGCATCTCGACGAGTCGATCCGCGAGAAGTGGAGCGTCGAGATCGCGAGCTGGGAGCCTCCCTCCGTCGACGCTGCCGAAGCGGCTCAGCCGCCGGCGCCGGTGGTGTCCCAGTCCGCGGCCCTGGGCGACGCGGTCGCGGGTGAAGAGGAGGAGGAGACGCCCGATGCCGCGCGCGACGCGCGCGCGAACGCGCTGCTCGCGCGCGCGCCGGTCGCCGAGCGCCGCCTGCAGCTCGACGAGGTGCGCAAGAAGCTCCAGGCGCTCGGAGACGTCAATCTCGGCGCGATCGAGGAGCACGAGGAGCTGAAGGAGCGCTTCCGGTTCCTCGCCGACCAGAAGGGCGATCTCGAGACCACGCTGACGTCACTGCGCGATGCGATCGCGCGGATCAACCGCACGAGCCGCCGCCGCTTCCGCGAGACGTTCGAGGCCGTGAGCAAGCGCTTCTCCGAGAACTTCCCGCGCCTGTTCCGCGGCGGGCGCGCGAGCCTCGCGCTCACCGAGAACGAGGACGTACTCGAGGCCGGCATCGAGATCATGGCGTCTCCGCCCGGCAAGCGCCTGCAGAACGTGAATCTGCTCTCGGGCGGCGAGAAGACGCTGACCGCGATCGCGCTGCTCGTCGCGGTGTTCCAGGTGCGGCCGTCTCCGTTCTTCCTGCTCGACGAGGTGGACGCCGCGCTCGACGACGCCAACGTGGGGCGCTTCAACGAGATGGTCTCCGAGCTCGCCCACGACTCGCAGTTCGTCCTGATCACGCACAACAAGCGCACGATCGAAGTCGCCGACGTCCTGTACGGCGTGACGATGGAGCGCCGGGGCGTGTCGAAGATCGTCGCGGTCGAGATGCACTGATCGCGCGCGCGTGAGCGCGCGCCCGTCGGCCCGCGACGGAGTGGTATGTTCCGCGCCCGATGGACACAGGGCTCTGGAACGAGATCGCCGCGTGGCTCGCTTCGAATCCGATCGAGGCGGCCTCGGCCGTGCTCGCTGCGCTCGCGTGCGGAGTCGCTGCGGTGCTGGTGCGGCGACGCCGCGATCGGGGTGCCGAGCAGACGCCTGCTAGCGCGGCGGCGCCTGCCGCCGAGGCTGCGGCCGAGCCCGCGCGCGAGCCGGCCGCCGCTCCCGTCGCTCCCGCCGCCGCGCCCGCGAAGCTGCGCGACCGCCTGCGCCGCACGAGCGATGCGCTCGTCGGCGGGCTCGGGAAGCTTCTCGGCGCGGGCAGCGTCGACGACGCGTTGCTCGATCAGCTCGAAGAGCTGCTCCTGCACGCCGATCTCGGCGTGAAGACCGCCACCGAACTGCTCGAGCGCGTGCGGCGGGAGGGGCGAGGTCGCGATGCGTCGGCCGTGCGCGAGATCCTGCGCGATGCGATCGCCGAGAAGCTGCGCCGCGTCGAGTCGGGCACCGGGCTCGCGTTGGCGGCGAAGCCACATGTCGTGCTCGTGCTCGGAGTGAACGGATCCGGCAAGACCACCACGATCGGCAAGCTCGCCGCGCGACACGCAGCCGCGGGACACACGGTGTTGTTGGGCGCTGCCGACACCTTTCGCGCTGCGGCGATCGAGCAGCTCCAGGCCTGGGGCGAGCGGGCCGGATGCGAGGTGATCGCGGGCCGGCAGGGCGGGGATCCGTCCGCGGTGGCGTTCGACACCGTGAAGGCCGCGCTCGCTCGCGGCGCCGACGTGGCGATCATCGACACGGCGGGTCGCCTGCAGACGAAGAAGCCGCTCATGGAGGAGCTCGCGAAGCTCGCGCGCGTGATCGGGCGCGACGTTGCCGGGGCTCCGCACGAGACGCTGCTCGTGCTCGACGCGAACACGGGTCAGAACGCGCTCTCCCAGGCGAAGCTGTTCACCGAGGTCGCACCGGTCACGGGGCTCGTGCTCACGAAGCTCGACGGCACCGCGCGCGGTGGCGTGATCGTGGGACTCGCCGACGAATTCGGGATCCCGGTGCGCTTCGTCGGGGTCGGGGAGGGGGTCGAGGACCTGCGCGACTTCGCGGCCGACGAGTTCGTGGACGCGCTCTTCGCGAGCTGACGTTCATGGTTGCGCGCCATGCGCCGGGCAAGTACACCCCGATCGAGAGGTCGATCGAGTTCGAGTAACGCGGTCGAATCGGGAGTCGCCGATGAGCCGATTCGTGATGGCCCTGGATCAGGGGACCACGTCTTCGCGCGCGATCCTGTTCGACCGCGACGGCTCGATCGCTGCGGTCGACCAGATCGAGTTCACGCAGCACTTTCCGCAGCCGGGCTGGGTCGAGCACGACGCGGAGGAGATCTGGCGGACCCAGCTTCGCGCCGCTCAGAATGCGCTGGCGAAAGCCGGCGCCACGGGCGCCGACCTCGCGGCGATCGGCATCACGAACCAGCGCGAGACGACGGTGCTATGGGACCGCGCCACGGGCGCTCCGATCCACCGCGCGATCGTCTGGCAGTCGCGCCAGACCGCGCCGATCTGCGAAGAGCTGCGCGCGCGCGGCCTCGCCGACGAGGTGCGCGAGCGCACCGGGCTCGTGATCGACGCGTACTTCTCCGGGACCAAGGTGCGCTTCATCCTGGACGCGGTGCCTGGCGCGCGCGAGCGCGCGCGCCGCGGCGAGCTCGCGTTTGGGACGATCGACGCGTGGCTGTTGTATCGGCTCACGAAGGGGCGCGTCCACGCGACCGAGTACTCGAATGCCTCGCGCACGCTGCTCTACAACATTCACGAGCGCCAATGGGACGACGCGTCTGCTGCGAGAGCTCGACGTGCCCACGCGAAGTGCTGCCCGAGGTCCGCGATTCGTGCGGCGTGTTCGGGGTGACCGATCGCGAGTGGTTCGGCGCCGAGGTGCCGATCGCGGGAATGGCGGGCGATCAGCAGGCAGCGCTGTTCGGACAGCGCTGCGACCGCCCCGGGCGCGCCAAGAACACCTACGGCACCGGCTGCTTCCTGCTCATGAACACGGGTGAGACCGCGCCGCGTTCGAAGTCGGGTCTGCTCACGACGATCGCGTGGGGCATCGGCGGCCGTGTCGAGTACGCGCTCGAGGGAAGCATCTTCGTCACGGGCTCCGCGGTTCAGTGGCTTCGCGACGGGCTCGGCTTGATCGAGTCGGCGGCGGAGAGCGAACGGCTCGCGGCCTCCGTCGAGGACACCGCGGGCGCCTACCTCGTGCCGGCGTTCACGGGCCTCGGCGCGCCGTACTGGGACGAGCGTGCGCGCGGTCTCCTGATCGGCATCACGCGCGGTACGACGCGTGAGCACATCGTGCGCGCCACGCTGGAGGCGATCGCCTATCAGACGCGCGACATCGTCGAGTGCGTTCAGGCCGACTCCGGAATCGAGCTCGACGCGCTGCGCGTCGACGGCGGCGCAGCGGCGAACGACTTCCTGATGCAGTTCCAGGCCGACATCCTGGGCACGGTCGTGGAGCGGCCCGCGCTGCTCGAGGTGACCGCGTTCGGGGCGGCCGCGCTCGCCGGGCTCGCGGTCGGGTTCTGGTCGGGAGAGTCGTCGCTACCCGGCGGCGACCGCGCCGTCACCCGGTTCGAGCCGCGCATGGACGCCGATCGGCGCGAACGGCTCTACGCGGGCTGGCGGCGGGCCGTCGAGCGGTCGCGGGGTTGGGCCGACGCGTGAACGCGTCTCGCGCGACGAGTCCGCTCGTGATCGCGCATCGCGGTGCGTCTGGCGAGCGGCCCGAGAACACGATGCCCGCCTACGCGCTCGCGATCGATCAGCGTGCGGACATGATCGAGATCGACCTCCACCGCACTCGCGATGGCGCGATCGTGATCGCGCACGACGAACGCCTGCCGGGCCTGCCCGGCGCCCTCGAGATCGGAGAGTGCTCGCTCGCCGACATCCGCGCTGTCGCGAGTGGCGATCATCGGGTTCCGACGCTCTCCGAGGTGCTCGACGAGTTCGGAGCGCGGATCCCCTTCAACCTGGAGATCAAGATCGGGGGCGCCGGGCCGTACCCCGCGATCGAGGCCGAGACGCTCGCGGCACTCGCGGCGCGCGGACTCGGCGCGACGATCCTGTTCTCCTCGTTCGACGACCGCGTGCTGCGCACGTTGCGCGAGTCGGCTGCGACTGCGCGGATCGGCGTGCTGGTCTCGGGGCGGAGTCCGGAGCGCTGGCTCGAGCGCTGCGCCGCCGTCGGAGCCGAGGCCGTCCATTTCTGGAAGGGGCTCGCCACGGAGTCGGCCGTGGAGACCGCCCACCGCGCAGGGTCTGGCCGTCTACGTGTACACGGTCGACGACCCTGCCGAGATGAAGACGCTGCTCGACCGCGGCTGCGACGGGCTCTTCACCAACTTTCCGGCCCGGATGCGCCAGCTCGTTTCTGGATCCCCTAGGGGAATGTGACCGCGATCCCCGAATAGAGCGCGGTTTGATGAACAAACTGCTTGTGATTCGCTTGACGAACGCGAGAAGGATCGCTTATGTATTCGGCGCTGAAGCGGGGCCAGCCTAATGAAATTCGGCCGAGCGTCATTCGAGTACGACGCGACCGATCGCGCGATCCTCGAATTGCTACAGGAGAACTGTAAGCAACCGCTTGCGGCGATCGGAGAGAAGGTTGGGCTCTCCGCGCCCGCGGTCGTCGAGCGGATCCACAAGCTCGAGGAAGCGGGTGTGGTGGTCCGCTACACCGCCGTGCTCGATCCGCGCAAGCTCGGGCGCGACATCACCGCGTTCATCGGCGTGTCGACGGATCGCCCGGGTGCGATCGACCGCGTCGAGGCCGAGGTCGGGCGCGATGGACGAAGTGCTCGAGTGCCACCACGTCACGGGTGGCTACACGCTGATGCTCAAGGTGAAGACGCGAAACACGGAGTCGCTCGAGCGCCTGATCGACAGCGTTCGCGGCGTCGACGGCGTCTCCCGCACCGAGACGATGGTCGTGCTCTCGACCCACACCGAGCGCTCGCGCATCGCGCTCGAGGCGGACGATGGCTTTCCGGAGCGGCCACGCCGCGGGAAACGCCGCTCCCCAGAACACGACGACGACGGAGGCTAGCGAGGATGACTCCCCCCACCCGCCGACCTCTCCGGATCGAAAAGCAGGGCCTGTACGACCCCGCCAACGAGCACGACGCCTGTGGCGTCGGGTTCGTCGCCAACATCCGGGGCGAGAAATCACACGAGGTCGTGTCCAAGGGCATCCAGGTGCTCGTGAACCTCGAGCACCGCGGCGCGTGCGGCTGCGATCCGGAGACGGGCGACGGCGCTGGCTTCCTGGTCCAGGTGCCCGACCGCTTCCTGCGCCGCGAGATGCGCGCGCAGAACATCGAGCTGCCTCCGCCCGGTCGCTATGCGGTGGGCATGATCTTCCTCGCGCAGGACCCGTCCGCCGCCGACCGCCAGATCGCGATCCTCGAGGGGCTCGTGCGCAGCGAGGGACAGCGCGTGATCGGCTGGCGCGACGTTCCGACGAACGGCGAAGCGATCGGCTGGCTCGCGCGCGAGAGCATGCCGCGCGTTCGGCAGCTCTTCGTCGCGGCGTCGCGGCCCGGCTGCGGACGATCAGGATGCCTTCGAGCGCAAGCTCTACGTGATCCGCCGCCTCGCGGAGAAGCAGATCGCCGACGAGCACGCGAATCGGCACTTCTTCTACGTGACGAGCTTCTCGAGCCGCACGCTCGTCTACACCGGAATGCTGATCTCTCGGCAGATCCAGGGGTTCTTCTCGGACGTCTGCGATCCCGAGTTCGAATCGGCGCTGTGTCTCGTGCACTCCCGCTACAGCACCAACACGCTCGGCTCCTGGAACCTCGCCCATCCGTTCCGCTACCTCGCCCACAACGGCGAGATCAACACGATCGAGGGAAATCAGAACTGGATGCAGCGCCCGCGAGGGCACGATGTCGTCCGATCTGTTCGGCGAAGACCTCGCCAAGCTCTACCCGATCATGCGTTCGGGTTCGTCCGACTCCGCGCGCTTCGACAACGCGCTCGAGTTCCTCGTGCTGTCGGGGCGCGAGCTTCCCGAAGCGATGCTGATGATGATCCCCGAGGCCTGGGAGAACCATCCCGGGCATGGATCCCGATCTGCGCGCCTACTACGAGTTCCACTCGTTCCTGATGGAGCCGTGGGACGGCCCCGCGTCACTGGCGTTCACGGACGGCCGCAAGATCGGCGCCGTGCTCGACCGCAACGGTCTGCGCCCTTCGCGCTACGTCGTCACGAAGGACGGGTTCGTCGTGATGGCATCCGAAGTGGGCGTGCTCGAGATCGAGCCGTCGAACGTCGTCGTCAAGGAGCGGCTGCACCCCGGCAAGATCTTCTTCATCGACCTCGAGGAAGGGCGCATCGTCGGCGACGAGGAGATCAAGCGGCGCTACGTCACGCGCCGGCCGTATCGCGACTGGGTCGAGCGCAATCGCGTGATCCTGGGCGATCTGCCGCCCGCGGAGGTCCCGCAGGACCGCCGCAACAGCGAGCAGCTCTTCAACCTCCAGCAGGTGTTCGGATACACGATGGAGGACCTGAAGGTCCTGCTCGCGCCGATGGCGGTTCAGGGGAAGTGGGCGATCGGCTCGATGGGCGAGGACGCCGCGCTCGCGTGCCTCTCCGACCGGCCGCAGGTGCTCTACCGGTACTTCAAGCAGCAATTCGCGCAGGTCTCGAATCCGGCGATGGATTCGATCAACGAGCGCCCCGTGATGGCGCTCTACTCGACGCTCGGGGCCGAGCGCAACCTGCTCGAAGAGACCGAGCAGCACGCGCGCATGATCCGGGTCGAGCATCCCGTGATCACGGACGAGGAGCTCGCGAGGCTCGAGAACGTCTCGCTACCCGACTTCCGCTCGCGCGAAGCTGTCCTGTCTGTTCAAGGTCTCCGAGCGCGGCGCCGGGCTGCGGTCCGCGCTCGACCGCCTGTGCGCCGAGGCGGAGCGACGCCGTACGCGGCGGCGTGAACATCCTGATCCTCTCGGACCGCGGCGTCTCCCCGGACCTCGCGCCGATCCCGATGCTGCTCGCGACGGGTGCGGTGCACCACCACCTCGTGCGCGAGACGCTGCGCACGCGCTGCGGGATCGTCTGCGAGACGGGCGATGCGCGCGAGGTCGCGCACTTCGCGCTGCTGATCGGCTACGGCGCCGGGGCGATCAACCCCTACCTCGCGCTCCAGACGGTCGACAGAGCATCGCGCGCGACGGGACCTACACGCCGGAGGATCTGGATCCGGAGACCGCGGTCTACAACTACATCAAGGCCAACGACAAGGGCCTGCTCAAGACGTTCGCGAAGATGGGGATCTCGACGCTGCAGTCGTATCGCGGCGCGCAGATCTTCGAAGCGGTCGGGCTCGACCGCGAGCTCGTCGAGCGCTGCTTCACGGGAACACCGTCCCGTGTCTCGGGCGTCGGGATACGACGTGCTCGCCACCGAGGTGGCGATGCGCCACTCGCAGGCGTTCCCGGGCGAGGAGTTCCAGTATCCGGAGCTCGATCCGGGTGGACTCTATCAGTGGCGAGCGCGCGGCGAGCGACACACGTTCAATCCGGACACGGTCTCGAAGCTGCAGATCGCGTTGCGCCGCGGCAGCTACGAGGACTACAAGGAGTTCAGCGCGGCCGCCGACGGCTCCCCCGAGACCGCGTCGACGCTGCGCGGACTGTTCCGCTTCAAGGACGGGCTGCGGCCGGCGGTTCCGCTCGCGGAGGTCGAGCCCGCGAGCGAGATCGTCGAAGCGCTTCTGCACGGGCGCGATGAGCTACGGCTCGATCTCGATCGAGGCGCACCAGACGCTCGCGATCGCGATGAATCGCCTCGGCGGCAAGAGCAATACCGGCGAGGGCGGCGAAGATCCGAGCCGGTTCGTGCCCGAGCCCAACGGCGATTCGCGGCGCAGCGCGATCAAGCAGGTGGCGTCGGGCCGCTTCGGCGTCACGAGCTGGTATCTCGTCAATTCCGACGAGATGCAGATCAAGATCGCCCAGGGCGCAAAGCCCGGCGAGGGCGGCGAGCTCCCGGGACACAAGGTCGACGAGACGATCGCGCGCGTTCGCCACTCCACGCCGGGCGTCGGGCTTGATCTCGCCGCCGCCGCACCACGACATCTACTCGATCGAGGACCTCGCGCAGCTCATCTACGACCTCAAGTCCGCGAATCGCTTCGCTCGCGTCTCGGTGAAGCTGGTTTCGGTGACGGGCGTCGGCACGATCGCGGCGGGCGTCGCCAAGGGGAAGGCCGACGGCGTGCTCATCAGCGGAATGGACGGCGGCACCGGCGCCTCGCCGCAGGCCTCGATCAAGCACGCGGGCATTCCCTGGGAGATCGGACTCGCCGAGGCGCAGCAGACGCTCGTCCTGAACGATCTCCGCGGTCGGATCCGAGTGCAGGCCGACGGCGGGCTCAAGACGGGCCGCGACGTAGTGATCGCCGCGCTGCTCGGCGCGGACGAGTTCGGGTTCGCGACCGCTCCGCTCGTGGCGCTCGGCTGCATCCTCATGCGCGTGTGTCACCTGAACACCTGTCCCGGTGGGCATCGCGACGCAGGATCCGACGCTGCGCAAGCGCTTTGCGGGCACTCCCGACAGCGTCGTTCAGTACCTGCTGTGGATCGCGGAGGAAGCCCGCGAGCTCATGGCGAAGCTCGGCTTCCGCTCGCTCGACGACATGATCGGGCACGTCGAAGCGCTCGATGTGGGCAAGGCGGAGCACCACTGGAAGCAGGCCGGGCTCGACTTCTCCGACCTCTTCCATCGTCCCGATGTCCCGCATGCGATCCGCAACTGCCAGAGCCAGACGCTCGCGAGCGAGCTCGAGCAGGTGCTCGACCAGAAGCTGCTGCGACTCGCGAGCCCGGCGCTCGAACGCGGCGAGCGCGTCGAGATCGCGATGCCGATCCACAATACGGATCGCACGCTCGGTGCGATCCTGGGCTCGGATGTCTCGCGGCGATACGGCGAGCAGGGCCTGCCCGAGGACACGATCTGGATGCGCCTGCGCGGAAGCGCCGGGCAGAGCATGGCCGCGTTCTGCACCCGGGGCCTCACGTTCGAGGTCGAAGGCGACGCCAACGACTACACGGGCAAGGGTCTGTGCGGCGCCAAGATCATCGTGCGCGTGCCCGCCGGTTCGACCTTCGATCCGGCCGAGAACGTGATCGTCGGCAACGTGGTGCTCTACGGCGCGACGTCGGGCGAAGCGTACTTCCAGGGCGATCGCCGGCGAGCGGTTCTGCGTGCGCAACAGCGGTGCCGACGCGGTGGTCGAGGGCGTGGGCGATCACGGCTGCGAGTACATGACGGGCGGCAACGTGGTGATTCTCGGTTCCACGGGCCGCAACTTCGGCGCGGGCATGAGCGGCGGAATCGCCTACGTGCTCGACGATCACGGCGACTTCGAGACGCGTGCGAACCTCGAGACGATCGATCTCGACCCGTTGGATCCGGAGGATCTCGATCGCCTTCAGCGCTTGGTTCGCCGCCACTTCCAGTACACGCGGAGCCACCGCGCCGACGAGATCCTGCGCAAGTGGAACGCCTACGCGCCGAAGTTCGTGAAGGTGTTCCCGAAGGACTACAAGCGAGCTCTGGGCGAGCGGATCGCGGCGGAGAGCGGCAATGGGTGATGTGAGGGGATTCCTGAAGCACGAGCGCGCGGGCACCGCCTACCGCCCGGTCGCCGAGCGCATCCAGGACTGGAAGCTCGTTCAGCAGGACTTCGACGCCGACAAGTCGAAGGTCCAGGCCTCGCGCTGCATGGACTGCGGGATCCCGTTCTGCAACAGCGGCTGTCCGCTCGGGAACGTCATCCCCGACTTCAACGATCTCGTGTTCCGGGACAAATGGGAGGATGCGCTCTCCCGTCTGCACTCGACGAACAATTTCCCCGAGTTCACGGGATTGATCTGTCCGGCGCCGTGCGAGCAGGCCTGTGTGCTCGGGATCAATCAGATCCCCGGTGTCGATCAAGCAGATCGAGTGGGAGATCGTGCGGCGGGGCTGGGACGAGGGCTGGATTCGCGCGCAGCGCCCCGAGCGTCGGACCGGCCGTTCCGTGGCAGTAATAGGTTCGGGCCCCGCGGGGTTGTCCGCGGCACAGCAGCTCACTCGCGCGGGTCACACGGTCACGCTGTTCGAAAAGAACGACCGGCTCGGTGGGCTGCTTCGCTACGGGATCCCCGACTTCAAGCTCGAGAAGTGGCTGATCGATCGGCGCCTCGAGCAGCTCCGCGAAGAGGGAGTCTCGTTCCAGAGCGGCGTCAACGTCGGGGTGGATCTTTCGGTCCGCGAGCTGCGCAAGGGTTTCGACGCGATCCTGCTGTGCACGGGCGCAGAGGCAGCGCGCGATCTCGACGTGCCCGGGCGCGAGCTCGCGGGCGTGCACTTCGCGATGGACTTCCTGCCCCAACAGAATCGGCGGGTCGCGGGCGACGTCGTGCCCGACGAATCGGCGATTCTCGCGACGGATCAGGACGTGGTGATCCTGGGCGGCGGTGACACGGGCTCCGATTGCATCGGCACGTCGCATCGCCAGGGCGCGCGATCGGTCACCTCGATCGAGCTGCTGCCCCAGCCGCCCGAGGGACGCCACACGTCCGAGCCCTGGCCCCAGGCGAAGAAGTACTACTTCAACGTATCGAGCTCGCACGAAGAGGGCGGCGAGCGCGCGTACGCGATGATGACGACGAAGCTCACGGGCGAAGCCGGTCGCGTGCAGCGATTGCACGGGGTGCGGGTCGATTTCGATCGTGATCGCCTCGATCGCCCGCTCGTGAACACGATGCGAGTGGTCCCGGGAAGCGAGTTCTCGATCCCTGCGACGCTCGTGCTGCTCGCCATGGGGTTCGTCCACCCCGTGCACACGGGCCTGATCGCCGACCTTCGGGTCGAGCTCGATCCGCGCGGCAACGTGCGCGCGGACACGCGAAAGTTCGCGACGAGCGAGCCCGGGGTGTTCGCGGCGGGCGACTGCCGACGAGGACAGTCATTGGTGGTCTGGGCTCAGTGGGAGGGTCGCGAGGCCGCTCGCTACGTGGATGCGTATCTCCAGGGGTCGAGTCGACTCCAGTCCCGCAACGCTCACGTCTAGCGGCGCAAATCGATTCTCGTCGTTCCTTGACGAGTTTCGACGAGACTCGGTACGATCGCGGGTGGCGACCTGGGGGGTTTCCATTCCGCACGCACGCCACGTCGACCCGGCGACGAGTACGCGCAGGGCCAAGCTCAGCGGCGACGCTTCTGCGCCCGGACACACGGTGCCCGATGCAGATGCGCTGATGCGATCGCCTTCCGATGCGTACGACTGGGACCGGTTGGAGCGGGCGGTGCGCGCGCTCGTCTCTCAGCACGAGGCTCTTCGAACCGAGGCGCGAGTGCTGCGCGACGAGCTCGGCGAGCGCAACCAGCGCGTCCGCTGGCTCGAGGCGCAGCTGCTCGAGGCCAATCAGCGGCGCCAGGACACGACCAAGCGCATCGACGAGCTCATCGCGCAGCTCGATCAGCTCGACGCGCAACTCGAGAACGCGGAGCCGAACGCGTGAGCGACAAGCGCACGGTGACGGTCCGGATCCGCGGACAGGATTTTCGGATCCGCAGCGACGAGCCTGCCGAGCAACTGGCCAAGATTGCGCGCACGGTCGACGAGACGATGGAGCGCATCGAATCGAAGACCGGCGCCGTCGATTCCTATGGCGTCGCGATGCTCACAGCGCTCAATCTCGCGCGAGAGGTGGTTGGCGGCGAGGCCAATCGGCCCAACCCCGACGATGCTTCCAGGCTGCGGACCCTGATCGATCTGGCGGAATCGGCGATCGCATCCGAGCTGGGGTGAGGGTTTGGCTGCGGGGGGCGCGGACGCGAAGCGTCGGCTCCGATCGGTGCTCGCCGCGCGTCGACGCCAGGTTTCACCGGTCGATGCCGCGGCAGCGGAGGCAGCCGTGGCCCGCGCCGTGGTCGAGG
>CAWHTE010000003.1:365000-799341 GCA_963832165.1 uncultured delta proteobacterium
GAAGCTCGGGTAAGACCGAGTGGAGGACCGAACCGCAGTAGGTTGAAAACTACCCGGATGAGCTGTGGATAGGGGTGAAAGGCCAATCAAACTCGGAGATAGCTGGTTCTCCCCGAAATATATTGAGGTATAGCCTCATGCAATCTCCACCGGGGGTAGAGCACTGGATGGGCTAGGGGTCCTACCAGATTACCGAACCCAACCAAACTCCGAATACCAGTGAGAGCAGCATGGGAGTCAGACTACGGGTGATAAGATTCGTGGTCGAGAGGGAAACAACCCAGATCGCCAGCTAAGGTCCCTAAATCAACGCTAAGTGGTAAAGGATGTGGGAGCGCTCAGACAACCAGGATGTTGGCTTAGAAGCAGCCACCATTTAAAAAGTGCGTAATAGCTTACTGGTCAAGTGAGCCCGCGCCGAAAATGTAACGGGGCTTAAGCGTTGTACCGAAGCTGCGGGTTCTAACGGTCTGCGGACTGTTAGTCCGGTAGGGGAGCGTTCCAGTCGCCTGTGAAGCCCGATGGAAACGACGGGTGGAGGTACTGGAAGTGCTTATGCGGACATGAGTAACGATAAACAGGGTGAGAAACCCTGTCGCCGAAAACCTAAGGGTTCCTGAGTAAAGCTAATCTGCTCAGGGTTAGTCGGCCCCTAAGCCGAGGGCGAAAGCCGTAGGTGATGGGAAACGGGTTAATATTCCCGTACCGCTAGATGGGCGTTTGACCGAAGGGGGGACGAAGAAGGGTAACCAGGCCGGGTGTTGGATATCCCGGTTCAAGCCTGTAGGCGGGTGGCGTAGGGAAATCCGCGCCGCCAATTCAAACGCTGAGAGGTGATGTCGAGAGCCCTAGGCTCACAAAGCTGGTGATCCCATGCTTCCTAGAAAAGCCTCGTAGGGAGTCCGTCTGGCGACCGTACCGTAAACCGACGCAGGTAGGTGGGTAGAGCATACCAAGGCGCTTGAGACAACCCTGGTTAAGGAACTCGGCAAATTGACACCGTAACTTCGGGAGAAGGTGTGCCTCCGATGGTGAAAGGACTTGCTCCTCGAGCTGTCGAAGGTTGCAGAGAGCAGGGGGTAGCGACTGTTTACTAAAAACACAGGACTCTGCGAAGTCGCTAAGACGACGTATAGGGTCTGACGCCTGCCCGGTGCCGGAAGGTTAAGGGAATCCGTTAGCTCTTCGGAGCGAAGCGGTGAACCGAAGCCCCGGTAAACGGCGGCCGTAACTATAACGGTCCTAAGGTAGCGAAATTCCTTGTCGGGTAAGTTCCGACCTGCACGAATGGCGTAACGACTTCCCCACTGTCTCAACCAGGGACTCAGTGAAATTGAATTGCCGGTGAAGATGCCGGCGACCCGCGGCAGGACGGAAAGACCCCGTGCACCTTTACTACAACTTCGCAGTGATCATCGGTTCAATATGTGTAGGATAGGTGGGAGGCTTTGAAGCCGGATCGCCAGATTCGGTGGAGCCAACCTTGAAATACCACCCTTATTGTGCTGCTGATCTAACCTGAGCCCGTAATCCGGGCTGGAGACACTGCGTGGTGGGTAGTTTGACTGGGGCGGTCGCCTCCTAAAGAGTAACGGAGGCGCGCAAAGGTTCCCTCAGGCTGATTGGAAACCAGCCGTAGAGTGCAAAGGCATAAGGGAGCTTGACTGCGAGACCCACAAGTCGAGCAGGTGGGAAACCAGGTCTTAGTGATCCGGTGGCTCCGCATGGAAGGGCCATCGCTCATCGGATAAAAGGTACGCCGGGGATAACAGGCTTATCTCTCCCAAGAGTTCACATCGACGGGGAGGTTTGGCACCTCGATGTCGGCTCGTCACATCCTGGGGGTGAAGCAGCTCCCAAGGGTTCGGCTGTTCGCCGATTAAAGTGGCACGCGAGCTGGGTTTAGAACGTCGTGAGACAGTTCGGTCCCTATCCGCCGTGGGCGCAGGAGATTTGAGGGGATCTGTCCCTAGTACGAGAGGACCGGGATGGACGAACATATGGTGTGCCGGTTGTCGCGCCAGCGGCATCGCCGGGTAGCCAAGTTCGGATGGGATAACCGCTGAAAGCATCTAAGTGGGAAGCCCACCCCAAGACGAGATCTCCCTGGAACTTCGGTTCCCTGAAGGGCCGTCCGAGACTAGGACGTTGATAGGCCGGGGGTGGAAACACAGTAATGTGTGGAGCTGACCGGTACTAATCGCCCGTGAGGCTTGACCATACGCACTAATGCGCGAAGCGCTTCGATCGCGGGCCCAGAAATATATTCGACAGATCAATGAGATCCGGGGCAGACCGGCCCAATAGCCAGCGTCTGCAAGGGATTTTTCCCACCGTTCATAGAGCAGGGGCCACACCCGTTCCCATTCCGAACACGGAAGTTAAGCCCTGCTTCGGCGATGGTACTGCCGGGTTTCCCGGTGGGAGAGTAGCGCGACGGTGGGACCTCTCTGGGCGGCGTCGATCGCAAGATCGGCGCCGCCTTTCTATTTGGGCCATCTAAAAGCCCGTTCTCCCAGTCCACTCAAGCGGGCGACCTCTCCTTCCGATGCAACAAGGGGAGGAAACCTTCCGGATGGACGGTCGAATTCCCGCCCTCGCGGTAGTGCTCGCCACCTCCCTCCTGGGCTGTGCCGGCACCGCGTGGCGGAACGCGCGGGGCGAGGACACGATCTCCGCCTATCACGCCTTTCTCCGGGAATACCCGGAAAGCAGGTTCAGCGACCAGGCGCGCGCGCGCCTCGATCTCGCGCGGCTCAAGAAGTCTCCGACTCGTGCCGGCGTCGAGTCGTTCCGCACCAAGCATGCGACGCCGGAATTGGTCGCCGAACTCGATCCCTTCGTAGAGGACCTCGAGTTTCGCCACGCGCGCGCCATCGGAACCCCGGAGTCCTACCGCAGCTTCCTCTCGAGGTATCCGAGCGGTTCGTTCTCGAGTCGTGCGGAAGGAAACCTCGCATACCTGGAACACGGGGGCTTCGGAGGGGACGTCCAGGCACTCGCGCGATTTGCGCAGGAGCATCCGGCGAGCGACTACGCCGCCGAAGCCGCGCGCAGCGTGTCCGCGATCCAGCTGCGAAACTCGACTGGCTTCGCGAGAGTCGGAGTCGTCGTCGACATCCATGGGATGACTCCCGGCGCCGATCGCCTCCGTCGCGTATTTCGCGATCGCGTTGCGGCGGCCTATGCGGCCGCAGGGATGTCCACAGAGACGTTCGCCGACATCGAGGCGGCGAGAGCGTCGGATTCGCCCGCCGTCTTGACGATTCGACACGACGAGCGCGAAGCAGGGGCACGGCTCGAGAAGGGAACGATGTCCGAGCCCGCGATCGTGGCGCGCACCGACGTCACGCTGGAACGAGCCGGTCGAGCGAGCCCGATCTGGGCTGACTCATTCGAGTACCGCGTCCCTCTGTCGGCGCGCCGCGACAACGTCTCGATCCTGTTTGGGTCCGGTTCGGTCGGCAGCTATTGGACCGACCCCGAAAGCGAATTCTTCGTGCCGGTGGCGCGATGGAATACGGAGGTCTCGGCGCGGCGATCCCACGCTTTCGCGAAGCCCGCGATCGCGCTCGACGTTGCAGGCACACGCGCCGTGGTTCTCTTCGGGGACGGCGACTTCCAGGTCTTCGACTTCGGAGATCCTGAGAAACTCGTCGCCGTGGCCGAGTACCGCCGCACGCGCGACCTGTCCCGGTTCGAGGGAGTTCGGATCGAAGGGCCTCGCGTGGCGATCTTTGGCTCCGACGGCATCGAGCTCGTGCAGCTCGACGGCGAGCAGGCGCAGCGCGGGGCGCGTTGGGGGCGGGACATAGTCGGCTCCGTCGCCGATGCCGAATGGATCGCGGACAGCTGGTTGGTGGCGACGAATCGGGGTCTTTTGCAACTCGACCCGGGATCCGCGGGTGTACGCGCTTTGGTACCGCGACCGATCCTGGGAATGACGCGCGGCCCCGGTGATCGCGTGCTCTTCACCGACGGGACCTCGCTCTTCGTTTCGTCGGTTCCGAAGCTGCAGGCCGGTCGCGTCGACGACGAGCTTCGGTTGGGCCGGGGGTTCTCTCCGCAGCGGGTCAGGGCCAACGGCGAAACGGCCATCGTGTTGGGCGCAAAGGATGCCGTGTGGGTTGACCTGCGAACTGCTCCGCCGCGGGTGATCTCCAGAATCAACGGGAAGGACACCGGCCGGATCCGCGACGCGTCGACGATCGCAGACCGGCTGTTCCTGATCGGCCCGCGCGGGTTGCAGGTGGCCGACTCGAGCGGCGAGCGGATCGTCGATTCGGTCGACGTGGTCGCGCGCAAGCGGATCGAAGCCGCGGGCCGACACCTCGTGATGGTCGGCGAGAAGGCGCTTCAGGTCGTGGACGCAACACCCTTCTTCGCGACCGCGCCCGCCTCGGGCGAACGCTGATCCGAGCTACCGCGCGCCCGACCCGTACTTCACCCAGTACACCGAGCTCGCGTAGTCATCCGACACGTAGATCGTGCCATTCGGAGCTTCGGCGACGTCAACGGGCCGGCCGATCACGTTCTCGTCCTGCTCGAAGCCCGCGACGAAGTCGCGCTCCGAAATGGACCCGTCCTCTCCCCAGTGAAGAGAGATGACCTTGTATCCGCTCTTCGTCGTCCGATTCCACGAGCCGTGCAAAGCGACCAACGCCACTCCGCGCCACTCACTCGGCAAGGAAGGATGTTTCAGGAAGACCATGCCGAGCGGGGCGGTGTGGGCTCCGAACGGATGAGCGGGTGGGATCGATCGACTGGCCCGCTCCTCGTGACCCTCGCCGAGGTTGGGATCCAGAATGCGATTCCCATTCGCAATCGGCCAGCCGTAGAAGCCACCCGCCTGAAGGCGGTTGAGCTCACAGGGTGGAAAATCATCGCCTAGCAGGTCTCGCCCGTTGTCGGTCGCGTAGAGAGCGCCGGTTCCCGGTTGCCAGTCGAAGCCCGCGCTGTTGCGAAGACCGGTAGCGTAGACCTCCGCGTCGCCACCATCCGGGCGAAATCGCAGCATCGCTGCGCGGCGATCGTCGGATTCGACGCACACGTTGCAGCTCGACCCGACGGAGACGTACATCCATCCGTCGGGACCGAAGCGAACCGTGCGCGACCAGTGGTTCCCGCCGCTGGGAAGCCCGTTCACCACCCGCTCATAGCTGCCGTCGAGCTCCCCCGTGTCCGGGTGGATGCGCACGCGTCCGATCCCATCTCCCTCGGCGACGTAGAGCCAGCTTCCGAGCAGGTCGAGCCCGTGAGGTCGGTTCAGTTGATCGATCAACGGCTTCATCGCGTCCGACCGGCCATCGCCATCGCGATCGGGTGCGAGCAGCCAGACCTTTCCTTCGCGCGGCGTCGTCGCGAGGAGTGCGCCACCTGGCAGAGCGCGGAGGAAGCGCACGCCGGGGAGCTGCTCCGCGAACAGCCCGATCGAAAAGCCAGGCGGTACGCGAATCCGAGCACCGAACTGGTCTTGCGCAGGGGTGTCCGCGCCGAGCCAACCCGACATCATGTTGATCATCGGTGCGTTCACCGCGTAGCGCTCCGGAAGCAGCGAGCACGCGATCATGCCGAGGGCGACGAGCAGCGCGGCACCGACGGAGGCGAGGAGAAGTCGCTTCATGCATGGGAATATCTCGATAGGGGCGCACGAGCACCAGACCGCCCTTCCCCCACGGGGAACCCTTGACGCGAGGGGTCGACTGGCGCACTCCTATGCGCCTCTTTGGAGGACCCCGATGGTGCGCATTCTCCGCGTCGGCGACACCGTGCAGGTGATGACCGGCAAGGACCGTGGGAAGCAAGGCAAGGTGATCGCTGTCGATTCCGACCGCGTGCGTGTAGACAAGGTGCAGATGCAGAAGCATCACCTGAAGCCGGGTCGCAAGGCGGCGCGGGGTGGGGGCATCCTCGAGCGAGAGGGTTACATCCACCAGTCGAACGTGATGCTCGTGGATCCCGGGACCGGGAAACCGAGCCGAATCCGAAATCAACGCTCGGATGGGCGGAGCGTGCGCATTTTCGCCAAGAGCGGTGCGCAGGTGCCCGAGCCGGCGCGAAAGTAGAGCACTGCAATGGCAAAGAAGGGCAAACGCGAGAAGATCAAGCTCGAGTCGTCTGCGGGAACGGGACACTTCTACACGACGGCGAAGAACAAGCAGAACACACCGGGCAAGATCGAGCTCAAGAAATACGATCCGGTCGCCCGAAAACACGTCGTCTACAAAGAGACCAAGCTCAAGTAGCGGCACGTAAAGGGCGCCGTAGCTACATTTCGTGCTCCATTAGGACACACTTGGAAGGGGATGAATGGCCTGGGTGATCACGCGACTGTGTCGGGAATGTGTCGATCAGTCGTGCGTCGAAGTCTGCCCCGTCGATTGCATCTATACCTACAACGGCGACGACTCCAGCTCGTTCCCCAATCAGCTCTACATCGATCCCGAAGAGTGCATCAACTGCGGTGTCTGTGAGCCCGAGTGTCCGTGGGAAGCGATCTTCGAGGACGAGCAGGTTCCCGAGGTGTTCCGCGAGGACATCGGGCTCAACGCGAGATGTGTCGACGCGAAGGACAATTTCTCGGTGCCGGAAGTCGAGGAGAAGGACAAGCCGTCACCGGAGCAGATCGAGTCCAACAAGCAGAAGTGGGGCTACGCGGGCTGAGGTCCGAACGCGTCGGCCATGACGCGGGTTGCGAGCGCCCCATCGATCGGCCCGGCCCACGCCGCCAGTTGGGCGACGGCCTGATGAACGAGCATCCAGCGCCCCGAGACCGCGCGCGCACCGCGCGCCTGCGCGTCGCGGAGTAGCCGGGTGCGCTCGGGCGCATAGACGGCGTCGAGCACGATCGCACCTCTCTGGATCGACGACGCCGGCACAGGTGATTCCTCGCTGTTCATCCCGACCGATGTCGCATTGACGAGCACGTCGTGCGGAACCTCTGTGAGGGACTCGAGTGGACCGGCGCCCTGTGCGCCGATCTCGCGCGCGAGGGCCTCGGCGCGCGACACGTTTCGGTTCAGCACATGTACCGCGGCTCGGCGCTGGATCAGCCCGAACGCGACGGCACGAGCGGTGCCGCCTGCGCCCAGAACGACGGCTCGTGCGCCCTCGAGAGGGCGCTCCTGCTCCAGTGCGTGGACAGCGCCGATCCAATCCGTGTTCGAGGCGACCAGGCGATCTCCGTGGCGCACGATCGTGTTTGCGGCACCGATGCGCGCGGCGGTTGCGTCCACCTCGTCGACGAGATCGAGGATTCGCGTCTTGTGCGGGATCGAAATCGAGACCTGACGGAGACCGAGTCCTCGAATCCCGGCGATCGCGTCTCGCAAGCGAGACTCCGGTACGTCGAACACGACGTAGAGAGCGTCGAGGCCGAGCGCCGCGTAGGCGGCGTTGTGCATCGCGGGCGACCGAGTGTGCCCGGCCGGATGCAGCACGATGCCACACAGCGCAGTCGATGCAGTGACAGGCACGGAAGGTCCCTCCGCGAAGGGCCGCAAGCCTATCGGATCGCGATCCGGGCACCTACAATGCCGCGCGTGGCGCAGGAGGAGCGGCCGGTGGCCAAACCGCGAGCACGAGTCGCGATCATCATGGGCAGCGCGAGTGATTGGGACGTGATGAAGGCGGCCGAACAGATGCTCGACGAGCTCGGAATTCCGAGCGACGCGCGCGTGATCTCGGCCCACCGCACCCCCGAGCGGCTCACGCGCTTCCTGGCCACCGCCGAGGAGGATGGCATCGAGGTCGTGATCGCAGGCGCCGGAGCGGCCGCGCATCTCGCGGGTGTCACCGCCGCACACACCCTGCTTCCGGTGCTAGGTGTTCCGCTTCCCGGGTCCGAGCTGCGGGGATTCGACGCCCTGCTCGCGACGGTTCAGATGCCCGGCGGGATCCCCGTCGCCACGTTCGCGATCGGGCGGTCGGGGGCGAAGAACGCCGCGCTGTTTGCGGCTGCCATCCTCGCGCGTGGAGACGATGCGATCCGCGATCGCCTCGCCAAGTTCCGCGAGGCGCAGTCGGCCGCAGTTCCGGAGCGCCCGCCCCGCGACTAACTCGAGATCTCTCGCGCCCGCGCGAGCGCGGCCCGGAGATCGCTCCATACCGCGCGCCGATTCTCTTCGGTGTACTGGCGCAGCACGAAAGCCGGGTGGAGCGTCGGCATCACCGGGATGTCCTTGTAGGTCTGCCAGGTCCCGCGAACACGAGTGATCGCGACGTCTCGGCCGAGCAGCAGGCTTGTCGCGGGCTTGCCGAGCGCAACGATCACCTTGGGCCGCACCGCTGCGATCTGGCCGTCGAGGAACACACCGCACGTGCGCGCCTCGTCGGGTAGCGGCGTGCGGTTCTCCGGAGGCCGACACTTTACGATGTTGCAGATGTAGACCTCGCGCCGCGGGATTCCCAGGCCCTTCTCGATCATCGCCGTGAGGAGCTCCCCGGCGCGCCCCACGAACGGGAGCCCCCTGCGGTCTTCCTCGGCCCCGGGGCCCTCGCCGATGAACATCAGCTCCGCGTGCGGATCCCCGTCCCCGAACACGATCTGCGTGCGCTGCTCGCACAGACGACACCGCGTGCAATCGCCGAGCGCTGCGCGGACGCTCTCGAGCGTGGTGTCGGCGCTCCAGGACGGCGGGACCTCGAACAGGCTCGGCGGCTCCGATCGGCTCGGGGGTGCGGCGAGCGGCGCGACTTCGCGCTCGGACGCCTCCGGGGAAGAGGGGGCTGACATCGCCTCGGCGCGCTCGAGGCCCTCCTCCGCGAACTCGCCGAGCCACGCTCGCGCGGACGCGAGCCACGACAGCAGCTCACCCTGGGCCGACGGACTCACCGGATCATTCCGCGAGGCGGCTGTCGCGCTCGGCGAAGGCCTGCGCGAGGAGCGCCGCGTCGTTCGGTGGGGACGAGGCGGTCGGCGGCTTGCCGGGCGAGAGAGGCTTGCCCGTGCCCGCTTCGATCGTCCCGTGTCGGATCTTGTCGATCTTCGCCTTGACCTCGAACTCGAAGCCCGGGTCGTTGGCATCGTCGTGGCAGGCCCCGCAGATCTGGAGGATCACGCACGAATCGCACTTGTCTCCGAGCGAGACGATCGTTCCCCGCTTGGTGGCTGCGTCGACGTGATCTCCGCCGGGCCCGTGACAGGATTCGCAACCGACGCGCGCGAGATCGCCGTGCGCCTTGGTCCCGGGCTCGAAGCCGCCCGTGCGGCCAAAGCCCGTCGTGTGACACTTCAGGCAATTCGCATCGTTCGCCTTGTGTTTCGCCTCGAGGCTCGCGATCGCCTTCGCGTGCGGACTCGCGGCCCACGTCTCGAATTCCTTCGCGTGACAGCTCTGGCAGGCCTCCGATCCCACGTGGCGAGCTGCCGTCGGGAGCAAGTCGGTCCGGATCGCACCGCGCTGCTCCATGATCCGCCGGCGCTCTTCCTGGGGAAGCGCGAGGATGTGCGCGTTGGCCGCGTGCGACACCTGGGGCAGGAAGGTCGCGTAGTCGAAGCCGAGCGAGTGCTTCGTGTCGTGGCAGGTGAGGCAGGCAGGCTGGTAGTCGCCCTTCGCGGGGGTGCCGGGCGAGAGGTGCGGCCCGCCGCGGCCGTGGCACGACTCACAACCGACGTTCTCGAGCTCGTGGGGCTTCTTGTCGAGCGCGAAACCGCCGTCCTGCCCGAACCCCACGACGTGACAGCTGACGCACTCCGGATCGGAATCGGAGCCGTGGGTCACGAGCGTGCTGAACGCGCGCGCGTGGGTCGTGAGCTCCCAGGTCTCGTGCTCTGACTCATGACACACGCCGCAGACCTCGCTCCCGGAGTAGCCCTTGGCGCGCAGGAGCATGGGAATCGGCGCACCCGCGAGCTTGGCCATCCGCATCCGGAGCAGCGGGCCGTCGACTTCGCCGCGCCAGCCCTGCATGCGATGTGCGATTCGCCCCTCGCGATCGATCATCACGAGATCGGGCACTCCCGAGAACGAGCCGTAGGCGGACTGGATCTTGCCGCCGTCGTCGAAGATCACCGGGAAGAAGTCCAGGCCGTCGCTGCGAAGCGTGCTGCGCACGGCGTCGCTACGGCCGGTCAGCTCGAGTCCGACCACAAGCGGCCTTTTGTCCTCGGGCATCTCTGCGAGCGCCGTCTTGATGAACTCGAGCGCCTCGTGACAGTGCGGGCAGGTGTGGAGAAAGAAGAGCAGGAGCACCGGGCGTCCGCGCGTCGAGGAGAGATCGAAGCGCTCCGGTTTGTCGAGCGCGGTGGCCGTGAACTGCGGCGCGATCGGGCGCTCGCCCGGAACCGCCTCGTCGTGGCCGGGCAGGCGCAGCGCGGTTCGGATCTGGGACTCGGTCGCGTCGACCGCGCCCGGCCCCGGGGCCGGGAACTGCGCCATGGCCCACACGAGATAGCCCTCTGAATCGACCCCGAGCAGCGCGGCCGGGAAGCGGAGGCCCAGGCGGTCCGTGATGCGTTTCGAGGCATCGTCGATCACGGGGAAGTCGAGCCCATGCTCGGCCGCGTAGGCCTTCGCTTTCGGGCGGCTCGATCCGGTCTCGACCCCCACGACGTCGAAGTTGTACTCGCCGCGCAGCTTCGCGATCCGCGCCACCGCGTCGCTGACCGGTGCCGCCGCCGCGTCCTCGGGATCGAAGAAGTAGACGACCAGGCGCTTGCCGATGTGCGTCGAGATGTCGAGGCGCTCGTCGTCGAGCGTCCAGCCCGAGAACGCGGGCAGCGGGCGCTCCTCGCGCGCGGCCTTCTTCGGCTCCTGGCTCGGGGCGGAGGCCTTGTTCGCGGACGAGTCGTCGCCGTTGCACGCGAGAGCGGGCCCAATGGCGAGGAGTGCGCAGATGAGGGCCCTCACCCGAGTCATCACGCGCCGCAGAGTAGCGCAGCCGCTGCGAGCGATCGTCGCCTAAGCCGTCTTCTCAAGGATGTGAATGCCGCAGGCGCTCCCGAGTCCGATCACGTGTGCGAGCCCGACGCGCGCACCCTGGACCTGCCGATCGCCGGCCTCGCCGCGCAGGTGCGTCGCGATCTCGTACACGTTGGCGATGCCCGTGGCGCCCAGCGGGTGCCCCTTCGAGAGCAGGCCTCCCGAGACGTTCACGGGAATGCGGCCGCCGTGTGCGGTCTGGCCCTCGTCGATGAGTCGGCCCGCCTCGCCTTCCCCGCACAGTCCCAGATTCTCGTAGTGGAGGATCTCCGCGGTCGCGAAGCAGTCGTGCAGCTCGACGAGATCCACGTCGTCCGGCCCGATTCCCGCCATCTCGTAGGCCTTGGCGGCGGCCAGACGCGTACAGGTGTTGACGTCGGGCATCACGAGATCGCGCTGCGTGAACGGGTCGCTGGTGAGGATCGACGCCGAGACCTTCACTGCGCGCTTCAGGCCCAGCTCGCGCGCCTTCTTCTCGGACGCGAGCACGGCGGCCGCCGCGCCGTCGACGTTGACCGAGCACATCAGCTTGGTGTTCGGGTACGCGATCATCTCCGCGCCCATCACCATCTCGAGCGGCGTCTCGTTGCGATACATCGACTTCGCGTTCTTCGTCGAATGCTTGTGGTTCTTGACGGAGACCTTCGCGAACTGCTCGAAGGTGGTTCCGTACTTGCGCGCGTGCTCCATGCCCGCCTCGGCGAACACGGCCGGCATCAGGCCGGAGCCGAGCAGACCCTCCTTGGGAATGCCGCGGCCTCCGCCCGCACCGCCGAGCAGGCCCGCCTTGCCGAGCTGCTCGACGCCGACGGCGAGCACGAGGTCGTTCACGCCCGCCTTGATCGACATCCAGGCGCCGCGCAGCGCCGTCGCGCCCGTCGCGCACGCATTGGCGCTGTTGGTCACGGGGATCCCCGTCTGCCCGATCTCCTGGAGGACGCGCTGGCCGACCATCCCCGACGCCTGCATGAGATTTCCGCAGTAGAGCGCCTCGATGTCCTGGATCTTCACGCCGGCGTCCTTGAGCGCGAGCTGTGCTGCCTCGGCGCCGAGCTCCGGAACCGACTTCTCCGGGTAGCGGCCGAAGCGGATCATGTCGATTCCGACGACGTATACGTTCTCGCCCATGTTCTCGAGCTCCTTCGCGTGAGGCGTTGTGTCTCTGGTCTCAGGCGCGCGGTTTGAAGTAGTAGGTGAGGTACTCGTTGCCCTCTTTGTCCTTGCGCGGGGCGATCTCGTACACCACCTCGACGGCCATACCCATCTTGATCTTGGCCGGGTCGGGCTCGATGCCGATCAGGTTCCCCTTGACGGTTCCGCCGCCCTCGAGATCGACGATCGCGGAGACGTAGGGCACCTCGATGCCCGGAAACGACCGATGGACGATCGAGTACACGTAGAGCTCGCCGCGGTCCGACAGCCGGGTCGCCTCGAACGAGCCCGTCGTGCCGCAGCTCGAACAGGTGAGGCGTTCGCCCAGGAAGAGGGCGTTGCACTTGCGGCACTTCTGACCCTCGAGATAGGGACTGCCGCTCGTGGGAATCTTCAGGAACTCGACGATCGGACGCGGACCGCTCGCGGTGGCGGCTTCGGGGGGCATGGGGATCCTCCTGCGGGCGACGCAGGATGCCAGCATGCGCACGCGCCTGTCAAACCAGGCCGTGGATTCAGCGCAGCGCCTTCTTCGCCTGGGCGAGCCGCTCCTTGAACACCGAATTGTCGGGCTCGAAGGTGAGGGCGGTTTGCAGGTTCCGCGCGGCTGAGGCCCAGTTCCCCCGCGCGATGTCGGTCTCGGCGAGCTTGAAGAATTGACGCCCCTGCGGCGTGCGCCCGCCGCGCTCCACGGTGGACTGGCGATCCGCTTCGGCCGCGGCGTCCGCGAGCTGCATCCGCACGACGGGCGTGCCGCCCTCGAGGGTGCGGTCGTAGGCCTGGCGGCGCCTCGGGTCGCGCAGCACCGCGTAGGCCTCCGTGACCCGCTTGGCGATCACGTGGGAAGCGGTGCGCAGGTCGTTGCCGAGGTGCCGGTTGGCATCGGGGTGGAAGTTGCGCGAGCTGTTGTGATAGGCGCGCTTCACTTCTGCCGTACCCGCGTCTCGCCGCAGGTCGAGCAACTGGTAGTAGTCCAGCTCTTCGATGATGCGCGAGAGCGCGACGATCTCGCTGGGCGCCATCTTCATGGCGCGCCTCAGTTCTGCGACTCGGGGTCGGATAGCTCGGCGCCCGAGGTGTCGAAGAGCGAGTCGCCCTCCTCGAACGGTTCGGCCGCGAGGTCGAGGTCGCTCGTGTCGAGCGCGGCGAGATCCTCCTCGGAGAGCTCGACCTCGTCGCTACGCAGCGCGGGACTCGCGCCCGCCTTCGCGGTCGCGGGTGCCGCAGATGTCGCTTCGACGGTGTCCCAATCGGGCTGGGTGGTGGCGCCGCTGTCGATCTCGAGCGGATCGGTGTCGAGCGCGTCCGAGGGCTCGACCTCGAGCAGATCCTCGTCGAGATCGCCGCCCACGTCTGCGAGGTCGGTTTCAGGCATCGGGATCAGCGCGTCGGAATCGTCCAGAACCGGTGCGGGGGCAGCGGCGCGCCGCCGATCGGGCACCGGCACGGGAGCAGGCGCGGGTGCGGCCGGCGTGCGCGGAATCGGCGCGGGCGCCTTCAGCGAGGGCGCTGCCGCCGCGGCCGCGCGCGGCACCGGGCCCGGCGCTCCGGTCTGCACACGGCTCGGCGTCTGCGCGGCCGATGATCTTCTTGATCTCACCCTCGGACAGCCCCGACGAGAGCGTGATGCGCGTCGAGGTCTGCTGTCCGGTCTTCTTGTCGCTCGCGGTCACGTTCACGATCCCGTCCGTGTTGATCTCGAACGTGACGTCGATCTCGACCTCGCCGCGCGCGCCGCGCTGGAAGTTCGAGAACTCGAATTGACCGAGCAGCTCGTTCTCGCTCGCCTCGCGCGACTCGCCCTGGTACACGCGGATCTTGACCGACTCCTGATCGTCACGCGCCGTCGTGAACGTGCGCGTCTGCTCGATCGGAACCGGGGTGTTGCGTCCGATCACGGTCTCCGAGAGTCCGCCCGCGACGCCGACCTGGAGCGAGAGCGGCGTCACGTCGAGCAGGTAGGCGTCGCCGGTCGTCTGCTCGACCAGTGACGCCGCGTGGATCGCCGCGCCCATCGCGACCACTTCGTCGGGGTCGACGTCGTGCCTCGGCTCCTGCTGGAAGTACTCCGCCACCGCCCGGCGGATGCCCGGCAACCGCGTCGGGCCGCCGACGAGGATCACGCCGTCGAGGTCGCGCGCGACGAGGCCCGCCTCCTGGAGCGCCTCGTCGCATACCTTGAAGGTGCGCACGACGAGGTCGGAGGTGAGCGACCAGAACATCTCGCTCGTGAGCGTGCGTTCGATCGAGCGCGAGCTCCCGTCGGGAGTCGTGATCACGTCGGGGATCCGGATCTCGACCTCTTCCTCGACGGACAGACCCTTCTTCGCGTTCTCGGCCGCCATCTTGAGCTTCTCGAGCGCGAACGGATCGTTGCGGAGGTTGATGCCCTCGCGCGCGAGGAAGTCCTCGGCGAGCCAGTCGATCAGACGGTCGTCGAAGTCGTCGCCGCCCAGGAACGTATCGCCGCTCGTCGACAGCACCTCGAAGACGTCCTCGCCGATCTCGAGCACCGAGATATCGAACGTGCCGCCGCCGAGGTCGTAGACGGCGACCTTCTGATTCAGGTCCTTGCCGAAGCCATACGCGAGCGCTGCCGCAGTGGGCTCGTTCAGGATGCGCAGCACTTCGAGGCCCGCGATCCGCGCCGCGTCGCGCGTCGCCTGGCGCTGGTTGTCGTTGAAGTACGCGGGCACCGTCACGACGGCCTTGGCCACGGGGCGGCCGAGTCGCGAATCGGCGATCGACTTCAGCTCGCGCAGCACCATCGCGCCGATCTCGGGCAGGCTGAACACCTCCTGCCCGACCTGGATGCGCACGCTGTGGTTCTCGCCCTCGACGATCTTGTACGAGCAGATCGCCTTGGCCTTCTTGACTTCCTCGGAGAAGAAATAACGCCCGATCAGCCGCTTCGCGGAGTAGATCGTGCGCATGGGGTCGTGGATGATGTTGGCCTTGGCCGCATTCCCGACCGTGATCGACCCGTCGGAGCCGATGTTGACCACGCTCGCGGTCGTGCGCTCGCCATAGGCGTTGGGCAGCACGTCGACGCGCCGGTTGCGCGCGATCGCCACGCAGGAGTTGCTGGTTCCGAGGTCGATGCCGACCGCAATCTCTGCCATCAGGAGTCCCCGCCGTCGCTCCAACAGTCCTCATCGGCAGGTAGCGCGGGGGGCTGGAGGAGCCGTTGCGTCTCTTGGAGCGTTGTGGGGCACGTGCTAAACCCCTTCTGTTTCCGGGGAGTTGCGTATGTCTGGGCATTCCCGATGGTCGACGATCAAGCGCAAGAAGGGCGCTGCGGACGCCAAGCGCGGCAAGGTCTTCACCAAGCTGATCCGCGAGATCAGCACGGCGGCCCGGATCGGGGGTGGCGACCCCAACGCGAACCCGCGGCTGCGCCTCGCCGTCGAAAAGGCGCGCGGCGCGAACATGGCCAAGGACACGATGGAGCGCGCGATCAAGAAGG
Source organism: uncultured delta proteobacterium (assembly GCA_963832165.1). Lineage (GTDB taxonomy): Bacteria > Myxococcota_A > UBA9160 > UBA9160 > SMWR01 > JAHEJV01. Next base: position 380,541 of record CAWHTE010000003.1, read on the forward strand.
GGATGGGGGGAGGCGAGGGCGCCGCTTTCGAGGAAGTGGTGTACGAGGGTTACGGCCCGGGCGGAACCGCGATCTACGTCGAGACCTTGACCGACAACAAGAACCGCACCGTCGGTGAAGTGCGCCACGTGCTGACCAAGTACGGGGGAAACCTCGGCGCGAACGGTTGCGTGGCCTACCTGTTCGAGAAGCGCGGCGTCGCGACCTTCGAGGCCACGTCGGTCGACGTCGACGCGCTCATGGAGGCCGCGCTCGAGGCGGGCGCGAACGACGTGGTCGAGTCGGGGAGCTCGATCGATGTGGTGACGGCGCCGGGCGCGCTCGGCGTCGTCGTCGAGGCGCTCTCGGCGAAGGGCTTCAAGGCGGCCGAGAGCAACATCACGATGGAGCCCAGCACCACCGTGAGCCTCGAGGGCACCCACGCGGAGACGATGCTGCGCGTGGCCGATGCCCTCGAAGATCTCGACGACGTGCAGAACGTCTATGCGAACTTCGACATCTCCGACGACGAGATGCAGCGGATCGCGGGGTAGTTCGGCAAGCGCCGCGCCGCAAGTTTCGCGCAGCGAGCCGAAGGCGAGCGAAGACCATCGAGAGGGCGCGCGCAGCGAGGCGAAGCCGAGCGAAGTCGGAAAGGTGGCCTCCGCGTCCGCAACGCCGACGAGGAGCGAATCTTGGGTCGCGCTCCTAGCTCCGCTATTATGCCTCCGCGCGGCCACCCCCCGCGCGTCAGACCGCGTCGTCCGATCCTCTCGCCCCTGGCGTAGGCGCGCGTGGACACCGATATCGAACGACACCAAGACGGCGTAGCCACACGCGCGCGTTTGCGCGTGCTCGGCGTGGATCCCGGGTCCCAGGCCACGGGCTATGGCGTGATCGACCGCGTCGGCTCCGAGCTGCACTGGGTCGCGCACGGCGTGCTGCGACCGACCCGCTCCGCTGCGCTCGCGCCGCGTCTGGCCTCGTTGACGGAGGCGCTGGCCGCCGTCATCGCGCAGTACGCACCCGACGTCGCGAGCGTCGAAGACGTCTTCGTCGCGGCGAGCCCGCGCGCGGCGCTCGTCCTCGGGCAGGCGCGCGGTGCCGCGCTCGTGGCGCTCGGCACCGCCGCGATCCCGTTGGTGGCGTACGCGCCCGCGCGGATCAAGCAGGCGGTGGCGGGCAGCGGCCGCGCGCCCAAGGACCAGATGCAGCGGATGGTGAAGCGGATGCTCGGACTCGCGAGCGCGCCTGCGGCCGACGCCGCCGATGCGCTCGCGGCTGCGATCTGTCACGCGCGGGCGGGACCGCTCGAGCGCGTGCGCCGGCCGCGCCCGCGTCCGCGCGTGAGCCTGCGCGACGTCGATCCGCAGCTGCTCCGGTGGGCGCGATGATCGGGCGTCTCGAGGGAGTGCTGCTCGAGCGGACGCCGACGCGGGTGCTCGTCGACGTGAACGGCGTGGGCTACGAGGTGTTCGTGCCGCTGTCGACGTTCGCGGTGCTGCCCGACGTCGGCAAGATCGTCGCGCTGCGCATCCACACCCACGCCCGAGAGGGTGCGCTGCAGCTGTACGGGTTCGCGACGGCGCCCGAGCGCACCGCCTTCGAGCTCTTGCTGCGCGCGAGCCGCGTCGGACCCAAGCTCGCGCAAACCGTGCTCTCGGGCATCGATCCGGCGGATCTCCTGCAGGCGATTCGCGACGGCAACGTCGCGCCGCTGCGCGCGGTGCCGGGCGTGGGCGCCAAGATGGCCGAGCGCATCCTCGTCGAGCTCCGCGATCGCATCGACGAGCTCGCGTCCGCCGTGCGCTCGTCCGGGGCGACTCCGATGACTGCGTCGGCGGAGCCGGAGGGCCGCGAGCAGGCGCTGTCGGCGCTGCTCAATCTCGGCTATCCGCGCCAGCATGCGGAGCGCGCGCTCGAACGAGCAGCCGAGACCGTTGCGGAGGATGCGGACGTGGAAACCTGGGTGCGCTCCGCGCTGCGCGGGCTCGCGCGATGATCGACTCCGACGCCGCACGCGGCGATCTCTCCCGACGCGCACTGCCGGACGAGGCGCTGTTCGAGGAGCAGCTGCGGCCGCGGACGCTCTCCGAGATGATCGGTCAGGACCGCCTGCGGGAGAACCTCGCCGTGTTCATCCGCGCCGCGCGCGCGCGCGGAGAGTCGCTCGACCACATCCTGTTCCACGGTCCACCCGGGCTCGGCAAGACCTCGCTCGCGGGCGCGGTGGCCAACGAGCTCGGGGCGCCGCTGCGCACCACGAGCGGTCCGGCCATCGAGCGGCCGGGCGATCTCGCCGCGCTGCTCTCGAGCCTCGAGGCGGGCGACGTGCTGTTCATCGACGAGATCCATCGCCTCGCGCCCGCGATCGAGGAGGTCCTGTATCCGGCGATGGAGGACTTCCAGCTCGACCTGCTGGTCGGCGAGGGGATCGGGGCACGCTCGATGCGACTCGATCTGCCGCGCTTCACGCTCGTCGGGGCCACGACGCGCGCGGGGCTGCTCACCTCGCCCGCTGCGCGATCGCTTCGGCTGGACCGCGCGCCTCGAGTACTACCCGCCCGCGGACCTGGAGCGGATCCTGGTCCGCTCGGGCCGCGTGCTCGGGATCGCACTCGACGCCGAGGCGCTCTGCGAGCTCGCGCGCCGCTCGCGCGGCACCCCGCGCGTGGCGAACCGCCTGCTGCGGCGGGTTCGCGATTTCGCGGAGGTAGAGGGTGGCGGGCGAGGCGTGCCGGTCGACGGCGCACTCGCGCACTTCGCGCTCGAGCGGCTCGACGTGGACCGCGCCGGCTTCGATCGCCTCGACCGCCTCGTGATGAGCGCGATCGTGGAGCGGTTCGCCGGCGGGCCGGTCGGGCTCGAGACGCTCGCCGCCGCGGTCGGGGAGGACAAGGGAACGCTCGAGGACGTGGTCGAGCCGTTCCTGATCCATGAGGGCTTCCTCGCGCGGACTCCGCGCGGCCGGGTGGCTACGCCGCTCTGCTACCGGCATCTCGGGCGCGATCTGCCCGACGCGGCTGTCGGCCAGCGCAAGCTCTTCTAGGCCCTCCCGACCCGCGCGAAAGCGAGGGGGGCAACCCGCCTGGGCAGGCCCTCCTAAAACTGTGCCTGCGGGGCGCCGATAGAAGTCACGGGACCGTCTCGAGGAAGGATCACCGTGGCCGGACTGCGCGGGGTCGGAAAGCTGTTGCTCGTGGTCGTCGCCGCGCTGCTCGCGTCGGCGGGCACGCTCGGCCTCGCGCTCTCCTATGCGTCCGATGTGCCGGCCGTGCTCTCGGTGCGCGACACCTGCGCAGCGTTCCTTCAGCGCGTGTTGCCGCTCGTGTCGACGAACCTTCTCCCGGGCCACGTGATCGGCTGGCTGACCTCGGCGCCGTGGCGGTTCCTGCTCGCGCCGGTCGGGTTCATCGCGCTGGGAACGGCGCTCCTGCCGGGCGCAGGCGGTGCTGTGAAAGACGCCGAGGGTCCCTCGGGACGCGGCGGCGCAAAGACCGCGTCGCGCGAGGACCGCCGCGGTCAGAAGAAGGCGCGCGACGAGGCCGCGCGGATCGCCAAGAAGGGCATGCCCGCGGAGGCAGCCGAGCTGTGCTGCGCCGTCGGTCTGCTCGACGACGCGGCGAACTATTTCATCAAAGCGGGACAGATGGAACGCGCGGCGGAGATCCGCCATGACCAGAACCGCTTCGTCGAGTCCGCGGAGCTCTACGCGAAGGCGGGCAAGCCCGATTCGGCGGGTGCGATCTACGCGCAGCAGGAGAAGTGGGATCTCGCGGCCGAGGCCTACGTGGTGGCCGGGAACCTCTCGGTGGCCGCCGAGATGTACGAGAAGTCGGGCAACGATCGCCGCTCCGCGCAGTGCTATCGCAAGAGCGACTTCCCGCGCTATGCCGCCAAGGCCTACATCCGCTGCGAGGAGTGGCTGCTCGCGGCCGAGTGCGTCGAAGAGGTGCTGGTCGAGGAGGGCCGCGGCGCCCAGGGCGATGCGAAGAAGCACGCCGAGCACATGAAGCTCGTGCGCACCGCGGGCAGTCTCTACGAGCGCGGCGGCCGGATGGACCGCGCGCTCGACGTGCTGGCGAAGTACGGCGCGCACGTGGCCGCGGCCGAGATCGCGGAGAAGACCGGGAAGATGGAGCGCGCCGCCGAGCTCTATCTCGAGGGCCGCGATCCGGAGCGAGCCGCGGCCGCATTCGAAGCGGTCGGGCAGGGAGAGCGCGCGGCGCGGATCCTCGCGGATCTGAATCGCGACCGCGGCAACGCCGAAGAGGCCGCGCGCCAGTTCGAACGCGCCGGCGAGTGGATGGAGGCGGGCGACCTCTACCGCTCCGTCGAGCTCTTCGAGAAGGCCGCCGAGTGCTACGAGCGCTTCGGCGATGGCCCGCTGGCCGCCGAGATGTTTGCGCTGTCGGGCAATCACGAGCGCGCCGCGCAGAACTACGAGAAGTCCGGGCGCTATTCCGAGGCCGCGCAGCTGTTCGCGCAGTCGGGCGACAGCGCGCGGGAGGCCGATCTGCTCGACAAGGCGGGTGAGTGTCTGCGCGCCGGGCGCATCCACCTCGACGCCGGCCGCACCGAGGAGGCGATCGGCGCGCTGCAGAAGGTGGGCGCGGAGCACGCGGAATTCGCGTCGGCCGCGGCGCTGCTCGGACGGGTGTTCCGCGATCGCGGGCAGTACCCGCTCGCGATTGCGAAGCTGCGCGAGGCGGTCGGCCAGCGCGAGATCGACCGCAAGAACGTCGATGCCTTCTTCTGCCTCGCGACGGTCCACGAGGCGGACGGAGACTGGCAGGAGGCGGTCGACCTGTACGAGAAGGTGCTCGCCTTCGACTACAGCCACGAAGACACCGCGGCTCGCCTAGAGCGCGCGCGCACGGAGCTCGCGGCACAGGCGGCTGCGCCCGCACCCGCACCCGCGACTGGATCTTCCACCTCGGGCCGTTACGTGATCCGCGGCACGCTCGGGCGCGGCGGCATGGGCATCGTCTACAAGGCCGACGACACCGTGCTCGACCGGACCGTGGCGCTCAAGGTGCTGCCCGAGTCGCTCAAGGAGAACCCGCAGGCACTCAAGAACTTCCTGCGCGAGGCCAAGAGCGCCGCGCAGCTGAACCACCCCAACATCGTGACGGTGTACGACGCGGGCGAACAGGACGGCGTCTACTACATCGCAATGGAGTTCGTCGACGGGAACACGCTCAAGGACATCATCAAGCGGCGCGGAAAGATCGCCCCGCGCGGGATCGTCCACGTCCTGTCGCAGATGTGCGAGGCCCTCGCCTTCGCCCACGAGAAGAAGATCGTGCACCGCGACGTGAAGACCGCGAACACGATGTGGACCAAGGACCGCAAGGCCAAGATCATGGACTTCGGCCTCGCCAAGGTGATCGAAGAGGTCCGCAACCACACCACCGTGGTGTCGGGCACGCCCTTCTACATGAGCCCCGAGCAGACGCTCGGGAAGAACGTCGACCAGCGCTCGGATCTCTACTCGCTGGGTGTCTCGGTATTCGAGATGGCCACGGGCACTCTGCCGTTCACCGAGGGAAATCTTCCCTATCACCACGTCCACACGCCGCCGCCGCGGCCTCAGGAGCTCGAGCCCGAGCTGCCCGATCTGCTCGCGGCGATCATCGAGCGCTGCCTGCGCAAGGATCCCGACGAGCGCTATCAGTCGGCGCGCGAAATCCTCGCCGAGCTCCGGTCCGCCTCGTCGCTTTGAGTCATGTGACGATCCCGTCACAGCCGTGACGCGTTCGTCACGATTTCACGGGGTCCCGACTTGGTTCGCTGTCGAGGCCTCGGCTCTAACAGACTGATTTAACTATATAAATCAGCGCAGCTGCAGACAGGGCGCACGCGGCACGCAGCTTGCTTAGTGCCGGGCAGGCGTTCGCGACAACCCCCTGTGGTCGCGGGCGATCCAGGGGGAAGATTCTTGCGTCAGCGAACGATCGCAGAGAAGGTTTCTTGTACAGGGGTGGGGCTCCACAGCGGAGCTGCTGTGCAGCTCACGCTGCATCCCGCGCGCGCGAACTCGGGCATCGTGTTCGTGCGCTCCGATTTCGGTGAGCCGATCGAGATTCCGGCGCGGTCGAGCGAGGTGGTATCGACCGCGCTCGCGACCACGCTCGGCCGCGGCAACGCGACCGTAGGCACCGTCGAGCATCTGCTCGCGGCGCTGTTCGGCCTCGGCATCGACAACATCCGGATCGAGATCGATGGACCGGAGCTGCCCGTGATGGACGGCAGCTCCGCGCCGTTCGTCTACCTGATCCGCTCGGCGGGCGTGTTCGAGCAGCGCGAGGAGCGCCAGATGCTGCGCATCCGGCGCAAGATCGAAGTGATCGACGGCGATCGCTCGATCAGCATCGAGCCCTGCCGCGACTTCCGGGTCAGCTATGCGGTGGATTTCGACCACCCCGCGATCCGGCGCCAGGAGATCGAGCTGGGTCCGTTGTCGCCGGAGCGCTTCGAGCGCGACATCTCGGCCGCGCGGACGTTCGGATTCCTGCGCGAGGTTCACGCGCTCTGGGACGCCGGCTTCGCGCGCGGCGGCTCGCTCGAGAACACCGTGGTGCTCGACGACGAGAAGGTCGTGAACCCGGAAGGGCTGCGCTGGTCCGACGAATTCGTCCGGCACAAGGTGCTCGACCTGTGTGGCGACCTGGCGCTGCTCGGCGTGCCCGTGTGCGGGCACGTCAGCGCAGAGCGCGGCGGCCACGAGATGCACCAGCGGCTGGTGTCCGCGATCCTCGCGAACCCCGATGCGTGGACGATCGGGGGCGCGACGGCCAAGCGCGGGCTCGAGCTCGCGCTCTGGTCAGACTCCGTCCGGGTCTGATCGCGAGACGATCTCGCGGAGCTCCGCCCAGCGCTCCAGCCGGGCGGCCAACTCCGCGCGCGCATCCGCATCGTCGAACGCGACGCCGACGCCCGGGCGGCCGTCTGCGGTCGCGCGGCTCCAGGCCACATGGGCGTGCAAGCACAGCTCCGTGTCGTCGCCCGGAAGGCAGAAGCGGATCACGAGCGGCGCGCGCGCGGGGAGTGGCGCTGCGGTCGTCACGAACAGTCCTCCAGCACCGAGCGTCGTGGCGGTTCCCACGACGCACTCGCCCGCTAGCTCGATCGCGACGTCGACGCGCAGCGTGAGCCTCGGGAAGCGGCGCCGCGGCCGCGCCGCGCGACGAGGTGCGGTCACAACCGCCCCAGCCAATCTTCGACGAGGCGCCGCAGAAGAGCGCACGCGACGGGGTCGGCCTCGACGTGCGGTGCGATCGGTGCATCGCCGCTGAGCTCGCTCGCGCTATCCGACTCGGCAATCAAAGCGACGATCGCCGTGCGCAGCGGGGTGGCGTCGCGGCGGATCGCCTCGGCGGCGGCGAGCGCGCGCAGCTCGGTCCGCCACGCGTCGTAGTCCACGCCCGCGAAGTCACGCGGGTTGGCGTCGTCACCGAGGATCCGGCGCAGCTTGCGCAGCCGCCGGCGCCCGAGCGATTCGGAGAGCGCGTTCACGAGCGTCCCATGCCCGTTCACATGCTCGGGCTGGAGCGCGAGCTGGACCAGCAGCTCGAGCACCTCGCGCACGTCGCGGGCCGACTGGGTCAGCAGAACGGCCGCCGACAGCTCCGCCTGGATCGCGAGCACCCGGCCGCGGAAGGCCACGACCGGATCTCCGTTCGGCGCCGCCGCGGGCGTCGGTGTGCTGCCGCCGAGCGCCCGCGCGAGCTCGCTCGCGGCCTCCATTGCGATCCTGCGCAGCGTCTCGAAGCGCGGATCCGCGAGGGCGGTTTCGCGCGTCACCAGCGCGGCGCCGGCTGCGTCGGCCTCGCTCTCGCGGCTCGTGGCGATCCCGAGCGCGCGAAGAATCGCGACTCCCGCCGCGACCTGTTCCGATTCGGCGCGCGCGCGCGCGATGCGCAGCGCGACGCGCAGGCTACGCGCATGGGCGGGGCGCTTCGTGAGAACGAGCCGGAGGTGCTCGAGCGCTTCGACCCAGTCCCCCGGCCGATGGCTCAGGAGCTCGGCGAGCGCAGCGCGTGCCTCGATGCGCTCCGGCGCCAGCTCGATCGCGCGGCGATAGCGCAGTACCGCGCTCTGGAGCTCTTCGAGCGGACCCGCGAGCAGGCGGGCGAGCTGCTCGTACACATCGGCGAGCGCGGGATCGTCGTTGGTCGGATGGCGTTCTGCGAACGCGTCGAGCGCCGACGCCGCCTCGCGCCACTCTCCGAAGCCCCGCAGCAGGCGCGCCTGCGCGAGCGCTGCCTCCGCGCAGCGCGGATCGCACTCGGCAGCGATGCCGAAGCACAGCGCCGCCTCGCGGCGCTCTCCCTTCTGCTCGAGTGCGCGGCCCTGCAGATTCGCGAGCGCCGCGAACTCGATCGGATCGTGGACGTGCGCCGCCGCGCGGTCGGTGCTCTCGATGGCGGCGTCGAGCCGGCCCGCATCGATCTGAAGACCCGCGAGCGCGATCGAGGCCGGTGCGAGGCCCGGATCGGCGGCCACTGCGGCGCCCAGATGCCGCACGGCGGATTCCACGCGCCCTCCGCGGCGCAGCTCCCACTGCGCCGCGCGCAGCAGCCGAAGCGCACGCTCTTCCCCCGTGCGCGCTGCGCGCGCCCACCGCTCGATCGCGGCGATACCGGGGTCGATCCGGTCGAGCGCTTCGAGTACGCGCGCGGTCGACTCGAGTGCGACCGCATGGAGCGGATCGCAATGCAGCGCGGCGCCATAGTGCGCGAGCGCCTCTTCCGGCTCTCCGGCGAGCTCGAGGCAGCGACCGAGCAGTGCGCAGTGCGTGGCGCGCTCCGGATAGCGCTCTCCGCGCGCGAGCCGGCGCACGAGGGCGCTGCGCGCGGCCGGGTGATCGCCGAGAGCGACGAGCATCTCGCCGTAGGCGCCGAGCGCGCCGGCGTGGTCCGGATCGATGCGCAGGGCCTCGGCGTAGAAGCTCGCCGCGACTTCGATGCGACCGCGCGAGCGCGCCGACTCGGCGCCCGTGCGCGCCACGGCCGCACGCGCGGCGGTGTCGAGCGCGCCGGGGGCGATCTCGAGTGCAGCCCGCGCGGCGAGCTCGGCTTCTTCATGACCGCTCAGCTGTGACGCGAGCCTCGCGCGCGCCGCGTGCGCGGCGGCGTCGTCGGGCGCGCGCGCGACCGCCGTGCGCAGCAGCGCGAGCGCCTGCTCCGGGTCCTGCTCCGAACACCGCGCCGCCGCATCGCGCAGGCGCGCCGCTGCGAGCGCGGGATGCGGCTCGTACTCGGCGGCGCGGCTCAGGGCGCGCGCGCTGCCGATCGGATCGCCGGTCGCGGCGCGCAGGCGCGCCGCCGCATCCCAGACCGCCGCGTCCGCGGGCTGACTCGCGATCGCCACCTCGATCCGCGCGGTGGCGGCGTCGATGTGCCCGAGCTCCTCGAGCGCCACGGCGAGCCGCAGATGCTCCGGCGCCGCGGCTCCGGAATCGGGTGCGTCGCACCAGGTCGCGTACGCGGCGACGAACGATTCGCGGTCTCCAACCGCCTCGTGGAGCGCCGCGAGCTGCGCGATCTGCGGCGTGTCGAGGGGATCGATCTCGCCGGCGCGTCGCAGCGCGTTGCGCGCGCGCTCGGGATCGTCAGCGCGTTCGCTCGCGAGCGAGGTCACGTGTAGCCAGATTTCGCGCCGGCGCTTGGGGTTCGCCGAGCCCAGGACCTCGACTTCGCTCTCGTACAGATCGAGCGCGCCGCGCCAGTCCTCCATCGCTTCGAGCAGGCGCTCGAGCGCGCGCAGCGCGGCGAAGTCGGAGGCGTTCGCCTCGAGCGCGGCGGCGTAGCAGCGGCTCGCGCGCGTCGTCGACGAGAGGCGGTGCCAGTGGATGTCCGCGAGTGCGCGCAACAGCGCACCGCGGTCCGCGGGATCGCGATCTCGTGCGACGTCGAGCTCCCGCTCGAGCGCGTCGGCGACGTCGCGCCAGCGGCCGAGTCGCTCCGCAGTGCGCCTCATTCCGCGCAGCGCTTCGAGATTCGCCGGCTCGCACTCGAGTGCTTTCCGATAGGCCTCCCACGCCGCGGACGTACGCCGCAGTGTCTCCTCGCGCAACAGCGCGAGGTCGAGCCAATCGCGGGCCGCGCCGCCCACGCGGTCGAGCCGGTGCGCGAGCCTGCGCTCGAGCTCGACGGCATTGCCCTCGCTGCGCAGCAGGCGCAGGCACGCGAGCTCGACGCGATCGAGCGTGTCGCGGCCGAGCAGCGCGACGTCGTCGGTGTCGAGCAGAACGCGCAGATGGGCGAGCGCGGAATCGGGCCGCGCCAGCACGGCGTCGTAGGTGAAGGCGAGCTCGCGGCGCAGCTCGCGCCGGCGGTCATCGAACACCGGAGCCGGATCGAGCGCCGCGAGCTCCCGCTCCGAGTGACGCGCCCACGCGGCGATGCGTCCGTTCGCGCGCTCCGCTGCGGCCAGCGATGCGAGAATCTCCACCTCGGCGGGACTGCCGGCCGGGACCAACCGCCGCGCGGCCTCCCAATGCCGGACCGCGGAGCCCGGCTCGCGCAGCTCCTTGGCGTAGAGCGCGGCGAGCTCGCGGTGCAGCGCGAGGTCGGATCCGCACTGGGCGAGCAGCGCCTCGAGCGTCGTCGCCCGCCGCGCGTGGTGACCGAGCTCGCGCTCGATCTGCTCGCGGAGCCGCAGCGCGTCCGGAAGGGCGCCCGCTTCGGCGAGCGCGGACAGCGCGCGACCGGTATCTCCCGCGTCGCGCAGCAGCGTCGCGCGCTCGAGATGACAGCGCGACCGCGCCTCGCCCTGCGCAAGCGCGGCCTCCGCTTCGAGCGCGCGCACGAGCGCCTCGCGCTGGCCGAGCTCGCGATGCGCGCGTGAGATGCGTCCGAGCACGTCGGCATTCGTGGGCCACTCGTGGCGCAGTCGCTCGAGCCACGGCAACGCCGCCTCGGGAGAGATCCGCTCCCACGCGACGCGCCCGGCGTGATCGATGAGGGTCGCGCGCTCGGCCGGCGCGCAATCCTGGAGCCGGCTCGCCTCGCAATCGAGCCATTCGCTCCAACGCTGCTCCTGCTCCAGCAGTGCGCTCTGCTCCCGGCGCAGATCGGGAGCCTCGTGCCGCGTGGGATCGGCGTCGAGCGCTGCTCGGTAGCACTGGATCGCAGAGGCCGGCTGAGCGAGCGATCCGGCGAGCAGGCGCGCCTTGCGCACGCGCCACTCTGCGGACTCGCGCGGAGACTGCGAGGCGCGGATGCGCGCGTCGAGCAGCGCGAGCGCATCGTCGTGGCGTCCGAGCATCTCGGCGATCTCCACCGCTGCGTCGAGCGCGGCGCGGTGCCGCGGCGCAAGCTGGAGTACGCGCGATGCGTGGAGCAGTGCGTGGCCGGGCCGAGTCGCGCGCAGCCGCTCGACCAGCTCGAGGCGCACGGGAATCTCGGCGTTGCCCGCGAGGTGGCGCAGCTCGGCCTCGAGCAGCTCGACGAGCGGCTCGCTGCGGCCCAGCGCGCGGTACAGCTCGCGCAGCGAGGCTTCGATCGCGCGGTCGCCCGGGCGTTCGGTCAGGGAGCGTCGATAGGCGTCGGCGGCCTCGCTCGGCTGATCGATGCAGAGATGGGCGTCGCCGAGCCGCGCCCACCAGTTGGCGCGCTCGGCCGGATCCTCGCTCGCGGTCGCGGCGGTCGTGCACAGCTCGATCAGATCGGCGTGGTATTCGCCGCGCTGGTATGCGGCGGCGAGCGGCTCGGTGACGACCGCGTCGGGCCCGAGCTCTTCGAGCGCGACCTCGAGCGCCGAGATCGAGCCCTCGAGGTCGTCGAGATGCGCTTCGCGCACGTGCGCAATCTGGAGCCGCAGCGCGGTGCGCCGGCTCGTGGTGTGCGGGTCGGTCGTCGCGTCGATCGCCGCGAGCCGGGTCTCGAGCAGCGCGACCACGTCCTCGAAGCGCTCCGATTCTTCGTAGGCGTGCTCGAGGAAGTGCGCCGCGGCGGAATGCGCGGGACAGAGGTCGAACACGCGCTCGTAGTGCTCGCGCGCGCTATCGGGCCGCGCGCACTCGAGGTGGAGCTCGGCGAGGCGCGCGCGCAGCTCGATCTCGCGGGTGTGATCGGGCCGGTTCGCGAGCTCCGCCTCGAGCGCGCGCACGCTGTCATCGACGCGCTGTGCGCGCTCGTAATGCCCGGCGAGCTTCTGCCAGATGTCGCTGCGCTGTGCGTCGAGGGCGACCACGCGCTCGAGGTGCTCCACCTCGGCTGCGCCGTCGCCGAGGCGTTCCGCGCATAGTCGAGCGAGGCGTTCGTGCAGGCGCGCGTCCTCGTCGACCGAGTGGCCCAGCGACCGCAGCCAGTGCTCGCGCAGCGCGGGCCAGCGCTGCAGCTGCTCGAGCAGCCGCTCGCAGTGCTGCTCGGCGCTGCGCGCCGTGCTCGGATCGGCGCTCTCGGCGGCGAGCCGGGCGAAGATCGCGAGCGCGTCGTCGGGGCGAGCGAGCTGCTCCTCGAGCAACACCGCGCGCTCGAGCGCGACCTGGCTGCGCGCGGGCTCTTCCGCGCCGCGCTCCTGATCCTCGAGGAACGCGGCGAGCCCAGCGGCATCGCCGCCCTCGCGCAGTGCGCGCTCGAGCCCCGCACGCGCCTCGCGCGATTCGGGCTCGTGCTCGAGCACGCTCCGATACGCCGCGACGGCGTCTTGCGCCCGACCGAGCTCGTCCAGCAGCACTTCGGCACGGCGCAGCTCGATGGCTGCGGCCGCGGGGCTGCGCTCACACGCGGCGGCCCGCCGCGCGAGCCGCTGCTCGAGCTCGCCATGGCGGCTCGCCCGCGCGAGCAGTCCGTCGATCCGATCGCTGATCTCCGCGCCGCCCGCTCCCTCTGACTCGGTGCGGCCGAGCACGGCGATCGCGCGCGCGAGGTCGCGGCGCTGCTCGAGGATCTGCGCGAGCTCGAGGCGCGTCGCGATGCGCGGCGCTTCGGTCTGGCCTTCTGCGAGATGCTCGAGCGCGGGGATCAGCTCGTCGATCCGGCCCAGCTCCCGCAGCGCATCGGCGCGGCCTGCGAGTGCGGTCACGTCGTCCGGCGCGATCTCGAGCGCGTGCGCGAACGCGCGTTCGGCGGCGTCGGGCTTGCCGAGCGAGGTATGCAGCGCGCCGATCCGCTTGCGGTTGGCCGCCTGCTCGCCGGGCTCGAGCAGCCGGTCGAGCGCGCTGAGTGCGGCGATCAGCCGCGGCTCGTGTCCGGACCGGTCGTGCAGGCGCGCGAGCGCACGCAGTGCTTCGGGCTCCTCGGGTGCTGCCGCGATCCAGCGCTGCACCCAGCGCACGGCCTGATCGGGCGTGCCGAGCTGCGTGTGAAGCCGCTCGATCTCGCCCACGAGCGCCCCGAGGCGTTCGCGATCGCTCGTCACGAGCGCCTCTCGCTCGTATGCCGCGAGCGCAGCGGCGGCGCCGGGACCCGCGATTGCGGGCGCCGGGCGGCCCTCGACCTTCGCGCGCAGCCGCGAGACCGCTTCGTCGACGGCGGGTGCAGACGGATCGAGCGCGTGGGCGCGTTCGTAGGCGTCGAGCGCGGCCTCGGGGTCGAAGAGCTGACACTCGTGCAGCTCGCCGAGCCGGACGAGCCGCGCGACGGAGGCGCCCGAATCGGCAGCGCAGAATACGAGCGATCGCTCGAGTGCGCTCGCGAGGTCGGCGTTCCGCCCGAGTGTGGCGAGTGTCTCGACGAGCGCATCGACGGCGGCCGCGCTGTTCGGATCGCGCGCGGTTGCGGTCTCGAGGTGCGCGAGCGCGCGCTGTGACTCGCCGCAATCGCGGTAGAGCGACGCCGCCGTGAGCAGCGCGACGACGGGCACCTGGTCGGCGCGCATCTCGATCACGCGCTCGAGCGATTGGAGCAGGCGCGCCGCGCCCCCCTCGCGCGCGAGCGCACCGAGCCGCTCGTAGAGCGGCGCCGCGTCCGGCGCCGACTCGACGCCGCGGCAGATCCACTCGCGCGCGGCGGCAGGGTTGTGGAGCTCGCGCTGCTCGATCGCAGCCAGCTCGAGCGCGATCGCGGCGCGCTCCGTGGGCGCGATCGTGAAGCGACGCGCCTGCAGCAGAGCCAGGCGTACCCAGTCGGAGGACGCCCGCGCATGCTCGATGAGTGCGGAGAGCGCGGCGGGTTGGAACGGCTCGGCGAGCAGTGCGCGCCGCATGCGTGCGATCGTTTCGTGATCGCGATCACGTGCAGACGAATCCGGCGGGAACCCGTCGGGCCCGTTCATCTCGCGCGCCAAGTCCCCGCCTCCCCTTCGAAAAGCGTTCTCCTACTCATCGACCGATGGGGTCGTGGGCTTGACCGGGATCGTTTTTGCCGCGATCGGCGATTCGTCTTCCGTTTCGGTAACTTAGGCGGGCAGTTCCGGCTCGGGTGCCGGTCCCCCTCCGCCCGTCCGCAAGTTTCGCGCAGCGAGCCACTGGCGAGCGAAGACGATAAGACCAGCCGAGAGATCCACCTTGCCCGACGAAGCCCCGCGCGACCCGAGTCCGCTGCCCGCTGCGGGGGTGCGTCCGCCGCTTCCGCCGGCCGAGCGGCGCCGGCGCGTGCGCGAGCTCTGGATCGGCGTGGTGCTGATCGCCGCGGTCAGCGGCCTGCTGCTCCTGCCTTCGATCACGGGGCTCACGCAGGGGGTCGGCGACAGCGGTCTGTTCCTGTTCCTGAATGCGGTGACCGTGATCCTGATCCTGATCTTCGGCTTCCTCGTCACGCGGAACTTCTGGAAGCTGGTGGGCGAGCGGCGCCGCGGGATCCTCGGCTCGCACCTGAACCTCAAGTTCGTGGCCGCGTTCGTGTTGATCGCGCTCGTCACGACCTCGGGCCTGTTCGTCGTGTCGGCGTTCTTCATCACGCAGTCGATCGACAAGTGGTTCAGCGTGCAGGTCGACCGCGCGCTCGAGGAGAGCGGCGAGGTCGCCGAGAGCTATTACGAGTCGACCGCCACCAACGCGATGTTCTACGGCTCGCGGATCGCCGAGCTCATCGCGGGCGAGCGGCTGCTGCGCGAGGGTGCGCAGGCCGAGCTCGAAAGGCTCGTGCAGACGAAACAGCGCGAGTACAACCTCGGCGTCGTCGAGATCTTCGGCTCGGACGGCGAGGAGCTCGTGAGCGGGATCAACCCCGAGATTCCCGCGGCGAGCTTCTCGCGCCCCGACCCCGACCTCGTGCGCGCGGCGCTGCGCGGCGAAGCCGGCTGGCACGTCGACGAGGTCGGCAGCGGCGACGTGGTGCGCGGCGCGGTGCCGATCGCCTCGTCGCTGCGCCGCGGGAAGCCCGTAGGCGCCGTGGTCGTGAACGTGCTGATTCCGTTCTCGCAGGCGCGCAAGGTCGCCAGCATCCGCTCCACGCTCGACGCCTACCGCCAGCTGCAGCCCGCAGCGGGTCACATCCGCGGTGCCTATATCCTCCAGCTGCTGCTCGCGTCCAGCGTCGTGCTGATGCTCGCGCTGTGGATGGGCTTCCGGCTCGCGAAGGGCGTGACGGGCCCGATCCGCGCGCTCGCGGAGGGCACCGCGGAGGTCGCGCGCGGCAATCTCGACGTGTCGGTGCAGGCGACCAGCGACGACGAGATCGGCTTCCTGGTAGGGTCGTTCAACCAGATGATCCGCGACCTGCGCGACGCGCGCAGCGGCATCGAGCGCTCGGCCACCGAGCTCGAGCGGCGCCGGCGCTACATGGAGATCGTGCTGGGCACGGTCGGCGCGGGCGTCGTCTCGGTCGACGCCGAGGGCCGGATCAGCACGATCAATCCGTCGGCACAGCGCTTCCTGGGCATTCCGGCGGGCAGCGGACTCCTGGGGCAGAAGCTCGCCGACGTGGTGCATCGGCCCGAGCTGACCCAGGTGATCGAAGAGCTGTCGACCGCGCTGCGCCCGGGCGTGCGCGAGAGCATCCGTCGCCAGGTGCAGGTGCCGCTCGACGACGACATCGCGACGCTGTTCGTCACGCTCACCGTGATGCACGACGAGGCCGGCGACGTGCTCGGCACGGTGGTCGTGTTCGACGACTACACCCAGCTCGTGAAGGTGCAGCGCATGGCGGCCTGGCGCGAGGTGGCGCGCCGGATCGCGCACGAGATCAAGAACCCGCTCACGCCGATCCAGCTCTCCGCACAGCGCCTGCGCCGCCGCTTCGCGGACCAGCTCAAGGGCAACCCCGAGAACGAGAAGATCTTCGACGAGTGCGTCGACGCGATCACGACCCAGGTCGACACGCTCAAGGTGCTCGTGGACGAGTTCCAGAATTTCGCGCGTCTGCCCGCGGGGCAGCCGCGCCCCGACGATCTGAACCGGATCGTCGGCGAGGCGATGGCGAGCTATGCGGGCACCGACGACGTCGAGTTCGTGACCGATCTCGATCCCGAGCTGCCGACGGTGGACCTCGACCGCGACCAGATGCGCCGCGCGCTCACGAACCTGATCGACAACGCGGTGGCGGCGGTCAAGCGCCGGCTCCAGCTCGACGACACCGGGCAGCCCGGACGCATCACGCTGCGCAGCGCACACGACCCGCTGCTGCAGAGCGTGCGGATCGAGGTAGCGGACGACGGGATCGGCATTCCGCAGCAGGATCGGCGGCGCGTGTTCGAGCCCTACTTCTCGACGAAGGACCGCGGAACCGGGCTCGGGCTCGCGATCGTCTCGCGCATCATCGCAGACCACCACGGCTACATCCGGGTGCAGAACAACGAGCCGCGCGGCGCGCGCTTCGTGGTCGAGCTGCCCGTCTCCCGGCTCGACGCCGACCGCGGCGCCATCTCCGGTGAGACGCCTGCCGGGAGCACTAGTTGAGCCGGATTCTGGTCGTCGACGACGAGGATGGGATCCGGCGCTCGCTCGCGGGGATCCTCTCCGACGAGGGCTTCGAGACCACCGCCGCGCGCGACGGTGAGGAGGCGCTCGCCACGATCGCTAGCGATGGACTGCCCGACCTCGTGCTGCTCGACATCGCGATGCCGGGACGCGACGGCGTCGAGATTCTCGTCGAGCTGCGCGAGCGGTGGCCGGCGCTTCCCGTCGTGATGATGAGCGGACACGGAACCGTCGAGACCGCGGTGCGCACCACGAAGCACGGCGCCTACGACTTCATCGAGAAGCCGCTGTCGATCGACAAGGTGCTGCTGACGATCCAGCACGCGCTCGAGCAGTCGCGCCTCACGCGCGAGAACCGCGCACTGCGCGCGCAGACGCTGCGCGCGCACGAGATCGTCGGCGAGTCGCCGGAGGTGGTCGACCTCGTCAAGCAGATCGAGGTCGCCGCGCCGAGCAACGGCTGGGTGCTGATCACGGGCGAGAACGGAACCGGCAAGGAGCTGGTCGCGCGTCAGATCCACGCGCGCAGCCGGCGCGCCGACGCGCCGTTCGTCGAGGTGAACTGCGCCGCGATCCCCGAGGAGCTGATCGAATCGGAGCTGTTCGGTCACGAGAAGGGCGCGTTCACGGGCGCGGTCGCGCAGAAGGTCGGGAAGTTCCAGCTCGCGCACGGCGGAACGATCTTCCTCGACGAGGTCGCCGACATGAGCTTGATGACGCAGGCAAAGGTGCTGCGCATCCTCCAGGAGCAGCGCTTCTCGCGCGTCGGCGGCACCGAGACGCTCGACGTCGACGTGCGCGTGATCGCGGCCACCAACAAGGAGCTCGCGATCGAGATCGAACAGGACCGTTTCCGCGAGGACCTCTACTACCGGCTCAACGTGATTCCGTTTCACGTGCCGGCGCTGCGCGAGCGCGCGGTCGACGTGCCGATGCTCGCGCGCGAGTTCCTGGCCGAGTTCTGCGCCGAGGCGGGCGTCAAGAGCAAGAAGATCACGGCGCGCGCGATGCGCGCGCTCCAGTCCCACAGCTGGCCCGGCAACGTGCGCGAGCTGCGCAATCTGATGGAGCGCCTCGTGATCATGACGCCGGCTCCGTCGATCGATCTCCCGGATCTGCCGGACTCGGTGCGCACGGGTTCGAGCGGCACGGCGGGTCCGCCCTCGCTCGACGAGGCGCGGCGCTCGTTCGAGCGCGACTTCCTGGTCGCGCGGCTCGCCGAGCACGGCTGGAACATCTCGCGCACCGCCGAGGCGATCGGCATCGCGCGCGAAAGCCTGTCGCGCAAGATCAAGACCTACGGGATCGAGGTGGAGAAGGGATGAGCCCGTCGGTGGCTCCCCGCCGAGAGGTTCCGATCCGCGGCCTGGGTCGCGTGGTGTCGCTCTCCGACGAGGGCGGTGTGAATCGCCGGCTCGTGGTTGCGCTGCCGCGCTGGCCGGGCTCGCAACCGGGGCAGTTCGTCATGCTGTCGCCGGGCGGGCTCGGGTCCGCAACGCGCTGTGATCCGCTGCTGCCGCGACCCATGGCGGTGTACCGCACGCACGTCGCCGACGGTGACCCGCATGTGGAGATCCTGTTCAAGGTGCACGGCCGCGGAACGGCGCTGCTCGCCGATCTCGAGCCGGGCGCGCGAGTCGCGGTGGTCGGACCGCTCGGCACGCCGTTCCCGGACCCGGCGCCGGGCGCGCGCGCGGTGATCGTCGCGGGCGGAACCGGGATCGCGTCGGTCTACGAGTTCGCAGCCGGGTTGCGCGCGCGCGGCGCGGCCGTGTCGGTGCTGCTCGGCGCGCGCAGCGCAGGCGACCTGATGGGCGAGGCCGACTTCGCCGCGAGTGGAATCGATCTCGCGATCGCGACCGAGGACGGCTCGCGCGGAACGCGCGGGCTCGTGACGGATCTGCTCGCGGACGCGCTCGCCGCGCCGGGAGAAGCGGTCGTCTACGCGTGCGGTCCCACGCCGATGATGGCGGCGGTCGCACGCATGGCCGAGCAGCGCGGCCTGGCGTGCTGGGTCTCGCTCGAGAATCCGATGGCGTGCGGCTTCGGCGTGTGTCTCGGCTGTGCGGCGCCGCTGCGCGACGGCGGCTTCGCGCTCGTGTGCCGCGACGGGCCGGTGCTGCCCGCGAACGCGGTCGCGTGGGAGTCGCTGCCGTGAGCGTCGACACGCGCGTCGACCTGGGCGGGATCGCGCTGCGCAACCCGGTGCTCACGGCGTCGGGCACGTTCGGCTACGGCACCGAGTTCGCGCCGTTCCTCGACCTCACGCGGATCGGCGGCTTCGTCGCGAAGAGCCTCACGCTCGAGCCGCGGCGCGGAAATCCGCCGCCGCGGATCGCGGAGGCGCCGTCGGGCATGCTCAACGCGATCAGCCTCGAGAACGTCGGCGTCGACGCGTTCGTGTCCGAGAAGCTGCCCGCGCTGCCGAGCGGCGTCACCGTGATCGCGAGCCTGTTCGAGACCGAGATCGAGCGCTATGCGGAGGCCGCCAAGCGTCTGACGGGCGCGCCGCGCGTCGCGGGGCTCGAGGTGAACGCCTCGTGCCCGCACGTGAAGAGCGGAGGAATCGAGTTCGGCCAGCGACCCGAGCTGCTCGCGCGCCTCGTGCGCGCGGTGCGCGGCGCCACGAGCCTGCCGCTGCTCGTGAAGCTGTCGCCCAACGTCACCGACATCGGCGAGATGGCGCGCGTGTGCGAGGGCGAGGGCGCCGACGGCGTCTCGCTGATCAACTCGGTGCAGGCGCTCGAGGTGAACCCCGAGACGCGTCGCCCGGTGTTGTCGAACGTGCTCGGCGGGCTGTCCGGGCCCGCGATCCGACCGATCGCGCTGCGCATGGTGTGGCAGGCGAGCCGCGCGGTGCGGATCCCGATCTGTGGGATGGGCGGAATCACGAGCGCGGCCGATGCGGTCAAGTTCCTGCTCTGCGGCGCCACGGCGGTGCAGGTGGGAACGCAGAACTACCTCGAGCCCGGCATCGCCGGAGACGTGGCCGATGGACTGGTCGCCTACGCCGAGCGTCACGGGATCACGCGGCTCGCCGACCTCACCGGGGCGCTCGAGCTTCCCGCTCGTCGATAGTCTCGCGCGCTCGCCGTATCAGCCACGATGCGAGGACGACGCACGCGCCGAGGGCCGCCATGCCGAGGATGCCGTCGCGCTCCCACTGCGTGTGATGGGTCCCGGCCATGCGGGTCACGTGGACGGCCGCGGCGCCGAAGTACAGCGTCGGCAACATGTGCGGGAACATTCCGAGGTTGCCGACGAAGGCGTTGCGTAGCGGGACTCCGGCCGCGCCGAACGCGTAGCCGAGCAGGGCCTGGTTGACCGGGACGAGGCGCACGAGGAAGGTGAGCCGCGTTCCTCCCGTGGCCGCTCTCTCGACGAGGCCTCGGATCCGGGCGCTCTTCTCGAGTCGGCGCAGCACGGGCGCTCGCAGCCAGTGACCGCCGAGCCAATGACTGAGCAGACTCATGACGTACACGGCCCCGGCGTAGTAGATCGTGCCCGCGACCGGCCCGAACGCCACGCCCGCGGCGAGGGCGAAGAGCGTGTCCGGCACCAGGAGCGGTTCGAGCAGGATCAGCGCCGCGCAGAACACGACCGGTCCCCAGGGCCCGAGATTCTCGATCGCAAGCTCGAAGCGGGGGAGGCCGTCGGCGAGGTGATGTCCCTGCCACGCGAGCAACGCGAGCATCACCGCGGCGACCGGCCAGAGGAAGCGATGCGTCTTCAACTCGGTGATCTTGCGCCGGTCCGCGCCGCGATCGCGGTTACCTGGGTCGCTTCCCGAGAGCATCGGGCGGGGGCGCCAGGAGCTGGAACCTGTTGAACAGCGGATTCGGGTCGACGTTCGAATCGACGTGGATGCCCTTGCACCAGCCTGGATCGCTGACGTTGGTGCAGTCGACGACCGAGTCGACGTTGGCCTGCGTCCACGGGACGGCCTCCCGGACCACGACCTGATATCTCCTGTCGCTCGCGTCTCTCACGGTGATCGTGCACGGGTTCGCCGGCGAGACGCCGTTCGCGATCGTGTCCACGATGACGCGAGGCGTATCCGGAACGCCCGACGTGGGGGTCGGAATCGGCGTGAAGTTGGCGTCCTGGCAGACGGCGAAGTCCTTCCACCTCGGCCTGTTCTGAGACTTCGAATCGCCCAGGATCATCACGAAGTCTTTGCTGTAGTCCGGGCCATTCGGATCGGGCTCACGGGGCGCACCCGCGGTCACGTAGTTCTGCTGCTTGAGGTTGTAATCCGTGTCCGTGTGCACGGTGATGTCGTTGCACCAGCTCGCGCCGTCGGAACTGGGCGCGTTCGCGCTGCAGTCGATGAACTGGACCGCCTTCCCCGTCTTGGGGTCGACGTAGTTGTAACAATCGGGCCGGGGCGTCAGCGAGGGGACGCCGCACGCGAAGATCGTGGGATGGTTGTTGCTGTCCAGGCGCGCGGGGGGATAGGGTGGCCCCTTCAGGATCGTCAACGCGTACCGGTTGAAGAGGTTGTCGCCCAGAGCGATCGGGCAGTTCTCGATGTCCTTGGTATTCGAGTTCCAGATGTTCAGAACGCTGTCGAACCTGTAGTCGATCTGATGGTTCAGGCTCTCGTTGCAGACGCTGTAGTTCGTGAAATGCACCGGGTCGAGCTCGCCGCCGCCGAATCCGAAATAGACGGGTGACGTCGCCGCGTTCGGATTCGGCAGGCCCCTCGTCCCGCCCATCGCGATGATCAACCCCGTCCCCTCGCCCTGGAAGTTGCCCAGCGCGTCGTCGACCGAGTAGGAATACACGTTCGTCGCGTCCATGTAGGACGCGTCGTGAACCAGCTGCACGTACGGGTTGAAGAGCGGGTGCGCGTCATCCAGCGGCAGCTGCTCGCCCTTGTTCAACCGGTCGAACGTCCTCTTCTGGTTCGGGTAATCCGGGTTCGGCGGGAACTGCGGGAATTCCGCGTGCCCTCCTTCGAGCGTGTTCCACTGCGCGGGACAGCCGTCGTTGAACGGGGTCCAGCCGTAGACATGCCCTAGCAGCGTGCTCAGGTTCATGGGAATCGGGTCTACGTCTTGATTGCACGGGTGCCTGCCGTCGACGAGATCGGCGTAGTGGGCCGTGTAGCTGGCGTAGTTGTTCAGGAACAGGTCATAGACGGTCCTGATGTCGGTGCACGTCGGGCTCTGATCGGTCGTGTTCGCCGTACAGCCTTGCCACAGGTCCACGAGCGTCCCGATCGGCTCCCAGAGGCATTCGCCCGCGAGAAGGTCGTAATCCTGGTCGCCAACCGCGACCTTCGTCGGCGGACACGGCGGCGCCGTGTAGATCCCGCTCGGCAGGACGAACTTGTCTCGGGACTCCGGCGTGTTGCAGGCGACGCACTCCATGCTCGCGAAAACCTGGAGCGGCGCCGGCACCTTGATCAGGTCCGTGTTCTGCGGCGGCAGGAGACAGGCCTCGACGTCGGTCGGCGGAGAGACGAACTGGGGCCAGCCCTCGTAGGGAGAGCTTCCCGTCAGTCCGAGGAACTTCGCGATGTCTCGCTGCACCGTCGAAATCGCCTTGGGTGAGCCGTAGTAGCCGGGGTAGTTGGACGCGCCTCTGATGCTCGCCTCATCGGGAGGGTCGATGAACGATTCCACGAGGCCAGGCAGGAACGCGAAATTGACGTACGAGATGTCGAAGTCGACGTTATTCGTCTGCAGGTAGTACTTGGGCTGCGGAGGCGGCAGATTCGTGGTGGGAATCGCGCCGAGCGAGTACTCCACGATCTGAGACGGATCGTTGACGGGCAATGACGGGGAGCCGCACGCGTCGCCCACGCACGACTTGTAGATCTCCAGTGGCTGTGTGCAGCCGACACAGGCGGGCGGGTTCGCGGTGGCGGTGATTGGATGGCTCTGATCGGCCAGGCGATCCTGCGTCAAGGTCGGGGGAGGGCACGCGTCGCCCTGAACGTAGGGGCTCGTGAAGAGGTAGACCCTGCCACCTTGCCACCAGTCGATGAACTGGTCGTGCTGAGTCGGGTCGATGGTCGGTACGAGCTGCGTGAAGAGTGGAAGCGTGATCGTGACGGATCCGTTCGGCGGAATGCCCGCGCCCTCCGGATCGACGTACAGACGGTATGCGAATGCCCTCGGGAATGCGTGACAGGCATCCTCGGTCTGCGTCGCGCTGAGCTGAAAGAACGCCTGCATCCATTGATCGACGGGACCCGGACCCGTCTCGAACACGGGATAGAGGCTCCGGTTCGAGTTGTTGTAGATCTTGATCGTCATCTGGGGAACGGGCGTGATCGGGGCCGGAGGCAGCGTGCACACGGGCTGCGCGGTGCTCTCGTCGGCTCGTCCCAGGACGAGCGCAAGCAGGACGAGAAGGAGGGCAGGGCGGCGCCCGGCAGCTCCGCGATGAGCGCAGCGATTCCGGCGCGCGAGGGTCGCTATCGAGGACGTCACGGATCCTTAGTCGGACCCCCCGGTCCTCCGGATTTCAGGCGCGCCCATCCTACGAGGCGCACGAGTGACGTGTCCAGGGAATTCGATTTGCGCCGACGTAGTGAACGACGAGGCGCGAGGTCGCTCGATAGATTCTTGTTGACGAGTGGGAGTGATTTCTCCACCTAATTCAATGACAACGCGCCCCGACTTACACCACGGACCATCCATGCCTATTCACATCGCCATCACCCGACGTGCTCGGCCGGGCTGCGAGGATGAATTTCGAGAGGCCCTGTGCGATTTCTTTCAGGCCTCGTTCGCGGAGCGCGGCGTGTTGGGCGCCTGCATGATCGTGCCGCCTCCTGGGTCACCGACGTCTGAATTCGGCATTCTCCGAACGTTCGCCAGCGAACGCGATCGCGATGCCTTCTACGAATCGCCACTCTTCAAGTCCTGGCAGGAGAGGAGCAGGCCGCTGGCCGAAGAGGAGTGGGTGGTTCGCGAACTGCACGGACTCGAAGCGTGGTTTCGATCGCCCCAAGGTCCACCGGCGCGGTGGAAGATGGCCGTGCTCGTCTGGATGGGTGTGTGGCCCGTCAGCATGGCCATGCAAGCCCTGCTGATTCCATGGCTCGGTCCTGCCGTTCCCCATGTCGTCGCTGCCGGCGCAATCTCCGGTGCGACCGTGGTCATCCTCACCTGGATTGCCATGCCGCTGCTGGTCACGGTCGCGCACCGATGGCTTCAACCGATCCAACGCTCGGATCGCGAGCGCGCCAAGGGCAGAGCGCAATGACCGAATGGGACGCCGCCGGCTATGCCCGCCAATCGACGCTGCAAAAGTGGTTGGCGGACGAGTGCCTCGCCGGGCTCGATCTCGGCGGCGTCGAGCGCGTGCTCGACATCGGCTGTGGCGACGGGAAGATCACGGCGGAGATCGCCGGCCGCCTGGACCGGGGCACGGTGCTCGGCGTGGATCCGTCGACGCAGATGATCGCCTTCGCGCGGGAGCAGTTCGCCCACTCGCATAACAACCTGGCTTTCGAGGTCGGCGACGCTCGCGACCTGCCGTTCCACGATGAGTTCGATCTCGTGGTCTCGTTCAATGCCCTGCACTGGGTGCCGGAGCAAAGCGCCGCGCTTGCTCGCATCCGCGCGGCGCTCACGTCCTCGGGCCGCGCCGTGCTGCAATTCGTCCCCCAAGGCGAACGGAAATCGCTCGAGGACGTCCTCGAAGAGGTGCGCAGCACGCCGCGCTGGGCCGGATACTTCTCCGGCTATCGGCGGCCCTTCGTCCATGTCACCGCGGACGAATATTCAGCCATGCTGGCGGACAACGGCCTGCGCCTCGACGGCGCCGACACGGAGCTCAAGTCATGGGATTTCGGCAGCCGCGACGGGTTCGTCCACTTCGCGGAGGTCACCTTCGTCGAGTGGACACGCATGCTCCCGCCCCAGAGTCGTGCGGCCTTCATCGAAGACGTCCTCGACACCTACGGCGCGCTCGGCGATGGCACGACGGCCGATGCCAACGTCTTCCGTTTCTATCAAATGCGCGTGGTCCTGCGCCGCGCGTCTTGACGGTCCACGGATGGCTGCAGGATCTCTGGAAGTAGCCTGATCCGCGCCGGAAGTCGGAGCAGGGCTCGGCAGGGGATCCGGCGCTGAGCCCGCCTCCCCGACCTATATGGGGTGCTCTGGAGGTCCCTGAGCGGCGCTGAGAGCCGTCGCAGGAGTCGCCCGCGGGAATGCCGGGGCTCCTCGACACCGCGTCGCATGAGGAAGCGTTCCAAGTGGGCTCCGTGATTGCGGCCTCGCCTATCTTTGATAGATTCCGCGGGCTTACAAAACGGAGTCGCGCTCGCGACCCGTGTTCTTCCAGCGACTCGAAGCTTTCGTCCCGGCCCGTTCCAATGTTTGGGCCTGGAGAGTGGATCGAGTGGCGGCAGCGCGCGGGAAAACGGGCGCAAACGGAGAGTTCGATCTGGGCTCTCCGATCGCAAAGTGGGCGCTCCGTCCGCTTTTTTCTTTTTTGGGCCCAGATTGAGGGCGAACGAAATCTTGCAACACGGTGTACAGCGATATTCCGCCGGAGCTGCGCGCATTGATCGAGCCGATCGTGGAAGCACACGGCTACGAGCTAGTCGACGTCGACGTGCGCCGCGGACGCCCGCCCTGGCTGGTGCGGATCACGATCGACACGCCGCAGGGCGATGGCCGCGTGCCGATCGATCGCTGCGCGGAGATTTCGCGCGAAGTGGGCACGCAGCTCGATGCCGAGGATGCGATCGAGCGCACGTACCGGCTCGAGGTGTCGTCGCCGGGTCTCTCGCGCGTGCTCGCGCGCGAGCGCGATTTCGCAGCGTCGTGTGGCTTCGACGTGAGCCTCGAGACACGGCGGCCGCTCGAGGGGCGTCGGCGGTTTCGTGGGCGACTCGAGAGCTTCGACGGCGCGGTGGCGCGCATGCTCGTCGACGGAGTCTCGTTCGAGATCCCGTTCGCCGAGGTGGCGCGCGGGCACCGCATCTACGACGTCACCGCGGCGGACTTCGCGCGCCCGAAGCGCTGATGCGCATCGCGGTGGAGGCAATCCAATGCTCGGTCTGAAACGCGAGATCGATCAGGTCGCCAAGGACAAGGGACTCGATTCCAAGGAGATCATCGCCGCGCTCGAAGAGGCGATGCGCCAGGCCGCCAAGCGCGAGCGCGGTCTCGAGACCGAGATCGACGCGCGTTTCAACGAAGAGCTCGGCGAGATCGAGCTGTTCGAGTTCCGCCAGGTCGTCGACGAGGTCACGGACAAGAACTCGCACATCAGTCTCCAGGACGCGAAGGTGTTCGATCCGGACGCCGAGGTCGGCGACGAGATCGGCGTCAAGGTCGATACCTCGAGCTTCGGCCGCATCCTCGCCCAGACCGCCAAGCAGGTGATCATCCAGCGGATCCGCGAAGCGGAGCGCGACACCGTCTTCGAAGAGTACAAGGACCGCGCTCACGAGATCGTGAACGGGATCGTCCGGCGCTTCGAGAAGGGCGCGATCATCATCGATCTCGGACGTGCCGAGGCGGTGATTCCGCCCAAGGAGCAGGTGCCGCGCGAGAACTACCGGCCCAACGACCGGATCCGCGCCTACGTGGTCGAGGTGAACAAGAACTCCAAGGGCTCGCAGATCGTGCTGTCACGGGCGAACCTCGAGATGCTCACGAAGCTGTTCGAGCAGGAGGTCCCCGAGATCTACGAGGGGATCGTCGAGATCAAGGCCGCTGCGCGCGAGCCGGGCGGGCGATCGAAGATCGCCGTCGCGTCGCGCGACAGCGATGTGGACCCCGTCGGCGCGTGCGTGGGCATGAAGGGCAGCCGCGTGCAGGCGGTGGTGCAGGAGCTGCGCGGCGAGCGGATCGACATCGTGCCGTGGAGCGCGGATCCCGCGCGTTATGTGTGCTCCGCGCTGTCGCCGGCAGCGGTGTCGAAGGTGATCATCGACGACGCACAGAGGTCGATGGACGTGATCGTCCCCGACGATCAGCTCTCGCTCGCGATCGGCCGCAAGGGCCAGAACGTGAGGCTCGCGGTTCAGCTCACGGGTTGGCGCATCGACATCAAGAGCGAGTCGAAGATGCGCGAGCTCGCGCGCTGGCTGTCCGAGGCGGTGTCGGTCGTGGAGGGCTGCGGCGATGCGGACGCCGAACTGCTGCTCCAGCAGGGCATCACGTCGCTCGAGGACCTCGCGCACTGCGACAACGATCTGCTCACGCAGATGCCGGGCATCGACGATGCGGGCGCGGCCGCGATCAAGAAGCGCGCCGGCGAGCTCGCGCTGCAGAAGCGCAAGCAGGAGGAAGAGGCGGCGCGGCGCGCGGCCGAGGCAGCGGCGACTCCGGTCGAGGATCCGGGGGCGAAGGGTCGTTAGAGAGCAGGGCGCATAGCGGCCGACCCTCGCAGGGCGCGCGCAGCGAGCCGAAGGCGAGCGAAGACCAGCAGAAAGGCGGAATGGCGAACATCAGGGCATACAAGCTGGCGGAAGAGCTCGGGATCGA
Organism: uncultured delta proteobacterium; assembly: GCA_963832165.1. Classification (GTDB taxonomy): domain Bacteria; phylum Myxococcota_A; class UBA9160; order UBA9160; family SMWR01; genus JAHEJV01. Next base: position 407,793 of record CAWHTE010000003.1, read on the forward strand.
CCGGGCCGCGATCGTCGATCGCGCAGCCGAGGTCGGCATCGAGCTCAAGAGCCCGATGGCCGGGGTCGACGAAGAGACCGCCGCGCTCCTGCGCGAGAAGCTCGGCAAGGTTGCCGAGACGACCTCCGTCATGACCGAGCGGCGCGTCCAGCGGACGGGCGGCGGTGCGGCCGTGATCCGCCGGCGCAAGGCCGCACCCGTCGAGCTGCCGCCCGAGCCCGAGCCCGTCGCCGACGAGATTGCCGCATCGGGCGCCGAGCCGATCGCGGTCGAGCCGGAGCCCATCTCCGACGAGCGGGAGTCCGTCCCCGAGGAGCCGCTCGTCGAGGTCACCGAGCCCGAGCCCGCTCCGCGTCCGATCGCCGCCCAGGCGGGCGAGACAGGGACCTCGCGGCCGATCGGGGGTCTCCGACTCGCGCCCGACGCGCCGGAGCGCGCCCCGGGGCCCGACCGCTCCGGCCGTCAGCGCAAGCTCGTTCGCGAGGTGGTGAACCTGCGTGAGCAGGAGACGCTCGCGCGCCAGGCCGTCGGCCGCGCGCCGGTGCGTCGCCAGGTGACGGTGGATCCGCGCACTGCGGCGTCGCCGCGGCGCAAGCGGCGCGACGCGCTCAATCGTCCTGCGGCAGCGCGCTCCGCTTCCGATCAGCGCCGCATGCTCCGCATCGAGGGTTCGATCTCCGTCGGCGAGCTCGCGCGTCAGCTCGGGTCGAAGGCGCCCGATGTCCAGCGCAAGCTGATGGCGCTCGGCACGATGGTCTCGATCAACACGTCGATCGACGTGGCCACCGCCGCGAAGGTGGCCGCCGAGTTCGGCTTCGACGTGCAGGACACCGGCTTCAAGGAGCAGGCGTACTTCGCAACGCCCAGCGAAGCGGCGATCGAAGGCCTGAAGCCGCGCCCGCCGATCGTGACCGTGATGGGCCACGTCGACCACGGCAAGACCTCGCTGCTCGACGCGATCCGCCATGCGAACGTGGTGGAGGGCGAGGCGGGCGGCATCACTCAACACATCGGTGCGTATCAGGCGCGCGTGGGCGACGGCGTGATCACGTTCATCGACACGCCCGGCCACGCGGCGTTCACGGAGATGCGTGCGCGCGGCGCGAAGGTGACCGACCTCGTGATCCTCGTCGTGGCGGCCACCGAGGGCGTGATGCCCCAGACGGTCGAGGCGATCGAGCACGCGAAGGCCGCCAACGTGCCGATCGTGGTCGCGGTCAACAAGATCGATCTGCCCGGCGCGAATCCGTCGCTGATCCGCCAGCGCCTCATGGAGCACGGGCTCGTCGCCGAGGAGTTCGGCGGCGAGACGATCAGCGCCGAAGTGTCGGCGACCAAGGGCACCGGGATCGAGAAGCTGCTCGAGATGGTGCTGCTCCAGGCCGAGGTGCTCGAGCTCAGGGCCGATCCGGACCAGCGTGCGTCCGGCATCGTGCTCGAGGCGAGCCTGGACAAGGGCAAGGGCCCGGTCGCGACGGTGCTAGTCCAGCAGGGAACACTGCGGCGCGGCGACACCGTCGTCGTGGGAACGAGCTTCGGCCGCGTGCGCGCGATGGACGACGAGCACGGCAAGCGCGTCGACGAGGCCGGCCCGTCGGTGCCCGTGCAGATCAACGGCCTGATCTCGGTTCCCGAGGCGGGCGATCCGTTCAACGTGGTCGAGAGCGAGCGCGTCGCCAAGGACATCGTCGCGCACCGCGAATCGGAGCAGCGCGAGCGCCCCGTCGCGGCTCCGGCGCGGCTCACGCTCGACGAATTCTTCGCGCATGCCGAGGGCGGCGGCGTGAAAGAGCTGCAGGTCGTGCTCAAGGCCGACACGCAGGGCTCGGTCGAGGCGCTGCGCGCTTCGCTGCTCGATCTCTCGACCGATTCGGTCAAGGTCGACGTGCTGCTCGCGTCCGTCGGTGCGATCACGGAGACGGACGTCATGCTCGCGAAGGCGAGCGAGGGCATCATCGTCGGCTTCCACGTGCGCCCCGACCCGGCTGCGCGGCGCGCCGCCGAAGGGCAGGGCGTCGAGATCCGCATCTATCAGGTGATCTACGAGGTCGTCGACGACGTCCGCAAGGCGATGGCGGGCCTGCTGCCGCCGACGATCAGCGAGAAGTTCGAGGGCCGCGCCGAGGTGCGCGACACGTTCAGCGTTCCGCGCGTGGGCACGATCGCCGGGTGCCACGTGGGCGAAGGCAAGGTGCGCCGCGGCGCCTCGTGCCGACTGCTGCGCGACGGCGTCCAGATCTACGAAGGGCGCATCACCTCGCTCAAGCGCTTCAAGGACGATGTGCGCGAGGTGAACTCGGGCTTCGAGTGCGGCCTCGGCATCGAGGGCTACAACGACGTGAAGGTTGGCGACGTCGTCGAAACGTACGTGCTCGAGGAGAAGCCGGCGACGCTCGAATGATCGTGGGCGCCTGCGTCGTCGAGCTGCACATCGAGGGCGCCCAATCACTCAAGGCGAAACGCGGCGTGGTCCGATCGATCGTGCGGCGCGTGCGCAACGAGTTCAACCTCGCCGTGACGGAGATCGGCGGTCAGGACACCTGGCAATATGCGGCGCTCGGGCTCGCCGCCGGGGGCGCGGACGCCGCGAGCGTGCGCACGGTGCTCGAGCGCGCGGGCAACTTCATCGAGGAACTCCACCTCGCGCGCGTGTTGTCGGCCGACATCGAAGTCGTCGATCTGCCGCACGACGAACGGCCCTGGGATCCCGAAGGCGAAGACGAAGGCGAGGACGAGTGACGAGGCGTACCGAACGCATCGCGGGGGAGCTGCTCGCAGAGCTCTCGCGCCTGCTCCGCGAGGAGGTCACCGATCCGCGCGTGGGCGTCGTCACGCTCACGCGCATCGACGTGGCACCCGACCTCACCCACGCACTCGTGTTCTGGAGCGCACTCGATCTCGGGAGCGAGCGCATCGACGAGCACCAGGCCGGACTCGACAGCGCATCGCCGTTCCTGCGCCGCCGGATCGCGAGCGAGCTGCCGCTCAAGCGCAGCCCCGAGCTGCGCTTCCGCTACGATCCATCGCTGGCGCTCGGAGCCCAGACGCTCTCGATGCTCGCAAGTTTAGGCGGCGAAGGCGAGCGAAGCCAGAAGACGGTTTCGCGCAGCGAGCCGAAGGCGAGCTCGAGCCGGACGAGGCGGAGGGGAACGATGGCCCGGAGAGGTAGGCGCCGGAACGTCGAAGCGCCGGGTGCATCGGGCTTTCTCGTCGTCGACAAGCCCGCGGGCTGGACGTCGCACGACGTGGTCGATGCCGCGCGCGGCTGGTTCGGCACGCGCCGCGTCGGGCATCTCGGGACGCTCGACCCGCTCGCCACGGGCGTGCTGCCGCTCGCGATTCGCGCGGCGACGAAGCTCGTGCCCTACGTGCAGGATCGCGACAAGGGCTATGCGGGCGCGATCCGGCTCGGACGCGTCACCGACACACTCGACGCCGAGGGACGCGTGCTGCGCGAGCACTCGGGCCCGTGGCCCGACGAGGCGCGCGTCGAGGAGGCGATGCAGACTCTGGTCGGCGACCTCGAGCAGGTGCCGCCGATGTTCTCTGCGGTCAAGAAGGACGGCGTGCCGCTGCACAAGCTCGCGCGCGAGGGACGCGAGGTCGAGCGCGATCCGAAGCTCGTACACATCGAGCGCTTCGAGCTGCGCAAGTACGATCCGCCGCGGCTCGAGATTGCGGTCGAGTGCTCGGGCGGCACCTACGTGCGCGTGCTCGCGGCCGATCTCGGCGAGCGGCTCGGCTGCGGCGCACATCTCGCGGATCTGCGCCGCACGCGCAGCGGCCCGTTCACGCTCGATCAGGCGACTTCGCCCGAGACGCTGCGCGTGGAGGCCGAGTCGGGAGAGATCGAGCGGCGCCTGATCTCGCCGCTCTCGGTGCTCGGCCTGCCCGCGCTGCGGCTGTCCGCCGACGAGGTGCAGCGGGTCGCGCAGGGGTCCGATATCGCCGCGGACATCCCGCCTGAGGTGCCCGGCACCCGCATGGTGGCGCACGACGACGAGGGCAGGGTGATCGGCATTCTCGAGCTGCGGCCCGGCCGCCGGCTGCGCCCGCTGCGCGTCGTAGACTGGGACGGCGCGCCGTTTGCGGGGCGCCGTTAGCTCTGCAAGACTCCTGCATTCTCTGGGGTTTCGCACCCGCTATTTCAAGAGCTGGAGTGCATCCCACCCCGAAGTACTCGCGTACCACAGCCGGTGCGCCGATAAAGGAAGTGAACTTGATCGCCAGTCTGCAGAAGCAAGCGACCGTCGACGCGAATCGCGTCCATGAAACCGATACCGGGTCGCCCGAAGTGCAGGTGGCGCTCTTGACGGAGAGGATCAACGGCCTCTCCACGCACTTCGAGGTCCACGCAAAGGACCATCACTCGCGCCGTGGGCTGCTCAAGCTGGTGAGCCAGCGCCGACGCCTCCTGAACTACTTGAGGAGGACCCAGCCCGACCGATATCGGGCACTGATCGAGAAGCTGGGGTTGCGCCGATAGTCGGCAGCAATCCCGCGGCGGCTGTCACCAGCGCACCGCCGACCATGGAGGTGAAACGCCTCCACCATTCCGGGCGACGTGGAGTGCGTCGTTGTGGAATGCGGAAGTCCGCCATACGCGAAGTCACACTCGCGCATCGCCGATTCCGCATTCCCGCGCGTCTCCAAACCGACCTCCAGAGCGTCGCCCCAGACACCCGGCCCCAAACATCGGGCCGGGAGGAGATGCAAAGGCAACATGCCGAACTACTGGTTCAAACCCGAAACGGTCACCTTCGATTTTGGTGGCCGACCCATGACGATCGAGACCGGCCGCCTCGCCAAGCAGGCCGCCGGCGCTGCGCTCGTCACCTACGGCGAGACCGCCGTGCTAGTCACGGCGACGCACGCCGACCCGCGACCCGGAATCGACTTCTTCCCGCTCACCGTCGACTTCGTCGAGAAGACGTCGGCGGCCGGCAAGATTCCGGGCGGATTCTTCAAGCGTGAGGGGCGCCTCTCGGATCGCGAAGTGCTCGTGTCGCGCTTCATCGATCGCTCGATCCGTCCGCTGTTCGCCGATGGCTACAACGACGAGACCCAGATCATCGCGACGGTGCTCTCGGCGGATGGCGAGAACACGCCGGACATCCCGGCGTTCATCGGCGCCTCCGCGGCGCTCGCGATCTCGGAGATCCCGTTCCTCGGACCGATTGCGGCCGTGCGCATGGGCCGCGCGGCCGATCGGTGGATCGTCAACCCGACTCCCGAGGAGACCGCTGCGAGCGACATCGATCTCGTGGTGTGCGGGAGCCGTGGCGCGCTCGTGATGGTCGAGGGCGGGGCGAAGCAGGTGCCCGAGCCGGAGATCCTGGCGGGGCTCAAGCGCGCTCACCAGGAGATCGTCGCCGCGATCGACAGCATCGAGGCGCTCGCCGCCAAGGTGAGCGTGCCGAAGATCGTCGTGCCGGCGCCTGCCGACAAGAGCGAACTCGCGGCGCGCGTGCGCGCCCAGGCGGAGGCGCGTCTCGCGGCCGCCGTGCAGATCCGGGCCAAGCACGAGCGCTATGCGGCGATCGCCGAGGTCGAGAAGGAGGTAGTGGACGGCTTCGTCAGCGCGTTCCGAAACGCCCCCGCGACACTCGACACGCTAGCGGCGATCGAGAAGCGCCAGTCCGAGCTGAAGGATCTCTCGGGATCGGTCAAGGGGATCCTGCACGACCTGCGCTCCGAGCTGATGCGCAAGCGCATCCTCGACGACGGGGCACGGATCGACGGCCGCCGGAGCGACGAGATCCGGCAGATCGCGTGCGAGGTGCGGTCACTGCCGCGGCCGCACGGCATCGCGCTGTTCACGCGCGGCGAGACCCAGGCGATGGTGTTCACCACGCTGGGCGGACAGAGCGACCAGCAGACGATCGACGCGCTGACCTCGCGCACGAGCAAGCGCTTCTACCTGCACTACAACTTCCCGCCGTTCTCGGTCGGCGAGGCGCGCATGCAGCGCGGGCCCGGCCGGCGCGAGGTGGGACACGGGAACCTCGCCGAGCGCGCGCTCGCGCAGGTGCTGCCCGACCTCGAGGGCTTCCCGTACACGATCCGGATCGTGTCCGAGACGCTCGAGTCGAACGGCTCGTCCTCGATGGCCACGATCTGCGGCGGGACGCTCTCGCTCATGGACGCGGGCGTGCCGCTGATTGCGCCCGTCGCGGGCATCGCGATGGGTCTGATCGAGGAAGGGGATCGCGTGGCGATCCTGTCCGACATCCTCGGCGACGAGGATCACCTCGGCGACATGGACTTCAAGGTCGCGGGCACGCGCGCGGGGATCACGGCGCTGCAGATGGACATCAAGATCCGCAGCGTCGACTGGAACGTGCTCGAGCGCGCGCTCGAGCAGGCGCGCGTGGGACGGCTCCACATCCTCGACCGCATGGAGCAGGAGACGGTGGGCGAGTTCGTCGACTTCCGGCCTCGGACCGAGCTCTCGCGCTATGCCCCGCGCGTCAAGATGATCATGATCAAGCCGGATCGGATCCGCGACGTGATCGGGCCGGGCGGCAAGGTGATCCGCGGCATCCAGGACGCCACGGGGACCAAGATCGACATCGAGGATACGGGCATCGTCACGATCTTCTCGCCGGACACCGCCGCGCTCGAGCTCGCGGAGGGGATGGTCAACGAGCTCACGCAGGAAGCGGAGCTCGACCGCGTCTACCTCGGCAAGGTGAAGCGGATCACCGACTTCGGTGCGTTCGTGGAGATCTTCCCGGGCACCGACGGGCTGATCCACATCAGCCATCTCGCCGAGGGGCGGGTCGAGAAGGTCACCGACGTGGTGAGCGAGGGCGACGAGGTGCTCGCGAAGTGCATCGAGATCGATCCCTCGGGCCGCATCCGGCTCTCGCGCAAGGAGGCACTGGCAGACGCCGCAGCCGCGGCGTCCTAGCCTCTCCTGAATGAGTTCGCCCCGCGCGCCCGTCACGGTCCGGATCACGCGATTGCCGGGCGCGCGGGGACTGCCTCTGCCCGCGCGTGCCACCGCGGGCTCGGCGGGTTTCGATCTGCACGCCGCGCTCGAGCACGAGCTCGTGCTCGAGCCGGGCGATCGCGCGCTCGTGCCGACGGGCTTCGCGATCGCGTTGCCCGACGGGTTCGAGGCGCAGGTGCGCCCGCGCAGCGGCCTCGCGCTGCGGCACGGGCTCGTGCTGCCGAACGCGCCCGGGACGATCGACGCGGACTACCGCGGCGAGGTCTCGGTGATCGTGTTGAACGCCGGCCGCGATCCGATCACGCTGCGGCGCGGCGATCGCATCGCGCAGATGGTGGTCGCGCCGGTCGCGAATGCGCGCTTCGTCGAGGTCGATACCCTCGAAGAGACAGCTCGCGGGGCCGGAGGCTTCGGCCACACCGGTAGCGCCGCATCGGAGCTAAAGACATGAGTGAGCCGCTGAGCGCGCGAGGAGAGCCCGTGCGGCCGCGGCCGCCCACGCCGCCCCCGAACGGGGGACTGCCGAAGCGCGGCCTCTCCGATCTGCAGACGCGCCTGCTCACCGCGTCGGTCCTCGTGCCGTACGTACTGTTCGCGATCGCGCAGGGCGGGTTCTGGGTGCTCGGCACGGTCGTCGTGGTGGTACTGCTCGGCGCAGCGCGAGTTCTACGGCCTGATCGAGGACAAAGGCGCCCACCCGATCATCGGATTCGGCCTGGCCGCGGGTGTGGCGCTGCAGGTCGTCGCCTATCTCGGCAACGAGTACCACGTCACGATCCTCATGACCGTGGCGCTGCTCGTCGTGATGATCGCGCAGCTCGGACGCGCGCAGATCGCCGAGGCGCTCGCGAGCATCTCGGGGACGTTCTTCGGGATCTTCTACATCGGCTGGCTGCTCTCGCATGCGATCGTGCTGCGCGAGTTCCACCGCGTGATCGTGATGCGCTACCGCCCCGAGGACGCGCTCGCGGCGGGAGTCACGCCCGAGTCGGGCGCGTTCCTGCTCACGTTCACGCTCGCGGTCGTGGTGTGGAGCGACGCGGGCGCCTATTTCGCCGGCCGCGCCTACGGCGAGCGCAAGCTCGCGCCGCGGATCAGCCCCGGAAAGACCGTCGAGGGCGCGATCGGCGGCGTGCTCGGCGGGACGATCGTCGGCCTGATCTTCAAGGCGATCTTCGATTTCTTCTGGCCCGATCTCTCGGCGATCATGGGCTGGGGTCTCGCGATCCTGTTCGGGCTGATCCTGTCGGTGGCGGCGATCGTCGGCGACCTGATCGAGTCGCTGCTCAAGCGCGACGCGCAGGTCAAGGACGCCGGCGCGATGCTGCCGGGGATGGGCGGTATCCTCGACCGGATCGACTCGCCGCTGCTCGCGATTCCCGTGATGTACTACATGATGCTATTCACGGTGTTCCTGCGGCTCGAGTGACGTCGGGATGGAGCAAGTCGTCAGGCGCGCAGCGAGGCGAAGCCGAGCGAAGGATCAAAAGACGTGATCGAGCGCTACTCACGGCCCGAGATGGTCCGGATCTTCTCCGAAGAGGGGAAGTACGCGCGCTGGCTCGAGGTGGAGCTCGCGGTGTGCGAGGTGCACGCAGAACGCGGTTTGATCCCGCCCGCGGCGCTCGCGACGATCCGGGCCAAGGCCGCGGTCGATCCGGCGCGCGTCGCCGAGATCGAGGAGCGCGTGCGGCACGACGTGATCGCGTTCACGACCGCGCTCGCGGAGCAGATCGGCCCCGACTCGCGCTACGTGCACTACGGACTCACGTCGAGCGACGTGCTCGACACCGCGCTCGCGCTCCAGATCCGCGATGCGGGGCGGATCCTCGCCGACGGGGTGGAGCGCCTGCGCCGCGTGCTCGTGCGGCGCGCGCGCGAGTTCCAGCACACACCGTGCATCGGCCGCACCCACGGCGTCCACGCCGAGCCCACCACGTTCGGCCTCAAGCTGCTCGTGTTCGGCGAGGAGATGCGCCGCCAGGGCGTGCGGCTCGGGCGCGCTCTCGATGACGCGGCGGTGGGGAAGATCTCGGGCGCCGTCGGCACGTTCGCGCACCTGCCGCCCGCGGTGGAGGAGGCGGTGTGCAGCCGACTCGGGATCGGCTTCGAGCCGGCCGCCACCCAGGTGGTGCAGCGCGACCGGCACGCCGCCTTCATGGGCGCGCTCGCGCTGTGCGCATCCACGTGCGAGAAGATCGCCGTCGAGTTGCGCCATCTCGCGCGCACCGAGGTGCGCGAGGTGCAGGAGGAGTTCGGCGCCGGGCAGAAGGGCTCGTCGGCAATGCCGCACAAGCGCAACCCGTGGCGGCTCGAGAACGTCTCCGGGCTCGCGCGCGTGATGCGCGGTTATGCGTCGGCCGCGCTCGAGAACCAGGCGCTCTGGCACGAGCGCGACATCAGCAACTCGTCGGTGGAGCGCGTGATCTTCCCCGACGGGTGCGTCACGCTCGACTTCATGCTCCACCGGCTCGCCGGGCTCGTGGAGACGCTCGTGGTGTTCCCGGATCGCATGCGCGAGAACCTCGAGCTCACGCGCGGGCTTGCGTTCAGCGGTGCGCTGCTGCTCGCACTCGCGGCGAAGAACCTGACCCGCGAGGACGCGTACGCGCGCGTGCAGAAGCACGCGATGGACACCTGGGACCACGGCGGAGACTTCCGCGAGCGCGTGCTCGCGGACGCGGAGATCACGCGCGTGCTCAGCAAAGAGGAGATCGAGCGCGCGTTCAGTCTCGACGAGGCGCTGCGCCACGTCGACGCCATCTTCGAGCGCACGCTCGCGCTCGCCGCATCCGAAGAGGAGAGTTCGTGAAGGCGCTGGTCCAGGTGATGCTGAAACCCGACGTGCTCGATCCGCAGGGCAAGGCGATCCGCTCCGCGTGCGGTCAGCTCGGCTACCGCGCGATCGAGAGCGTGCGTCAGGGGAAGCTGTTCGAGATCGCGCTCGATGCGAGCTCCGAGGCCGAGGCGCGCCGCCTGCTCGAGGAGCTCGCGGGGAAGCTGCTCGCGAACCCCGTGATCGAGGACTACGCGATCCTCTCGATCGAGGCCTGAGGGACGCCTACGCGATCCCCAGATTGCGCGCGATCCGGCGCTGCGGGTCCTCGGTGTCGGGCTCGAAATCGCGCCCGGTGATCTGCTCGTACGCCTCGATGTAGCGCCGCGACGCCTCGCAGCGCACGTCGGTCGGCAGCTCCGGCGGCGGGCCGTCGCCCTTGTAGCCCTTCTCTCCGAGCCAGCGCCGCACGTACTCCTTGTCGAGCGCTTCGGGGGCGCGTCCCTCGGAGAGCGCGCGCTCGTAGCGGTCGCGGTACCAGTAGCGCGACGAGTCGGGAGTATGGATCTCGTCGACGACGACGAGCGTTCCGTCGGGGCGCTGCGCGATCTCGTACTTGGTGTCGACGAGGATCAGCCCGCGGCTCGCAGCCCAGCGCTGTCCCTCGGCGAACAGCGCGTGACACAAGCGCGCGGCCGCGTCGAAGGTCTCCGCGCTGAGCGTGCCGCTCGCGATGATCGAATCGCGCGAGGCGAGCTCGTCGTGCTCACCCTTGGGCGCCTTCGTGGTGGGCGTGAGCAGCGGCTCGGGCAGCGACTCGTGCGCGCGCAGTCCCTCGGGCAGCGTGTGGCCGCAGTAGCTGCGCTCGCCGCGCGCGTAGGCGGTCCAGATCGAGGTGCTTCGTGGATCCGGTCAGGTAGCCGCGCATCACGAACTCGACCAGCAGCGGCCGCAGCTCGTGCACGATCGAGACGCACGGGTCCGGCACCGAGATCAGGTGGTTCGGCGCGATCGCGCGCGTGCGGTCGAACCAGAACGCCGCGAGCTGGTTCAGCACCTGGCCCTTGAACGGCAGCGTGCCGACCACGACGTCGAAGCAGCTCACGCGGTCGGTCACGACGATCGTGCGGCGGTCGCGCTGCACGTAGCTGTCGCGGACCTTGCCCTCTTCGCGCTGGCCCAGCGCGGTGAAGTTCGTCTGCGTGAGGGTGCGCGAACACTGGTCGCGCAGCAGTCGCGGGTCGGTGCCCATGGGGGGAGCCTCGATTTGGGGCGGCGCGAGCCGGCTCTCTGAGTTGCGACCCCACGCCCGGGGGGTGTCTCGATGCTACAAAGCCCCGATGCGCGCCGCACGCAGGCTGCCGATCGCGCTCGCCGTCGGTTTTCAACTGCTGTTTTTCGTCTCGGTGTTCGCGGGTCTCGGCGCGCCGCTCTTGTGGCAGGACGAGGCCGAGACGGCGATGTTCGGCCGAAGCGTGCTCGAGTTCGGCGTGCCGAAGATCCACGTCGGCCGCAACGTGCTCTACGGCGCGCCGCTGCCGCTCGAGCTCGGGCGCAACGAGGCGCTCGACGCCTACGTCGGATCGCCGTGGGGCCAGTACTTCTTCGCGGCGCCCGCGGTCGCGTGGTCGGACGGGGCGACGGATCTCGCGACGCGCACCTGGCGCGTGCGCCTTCCGTTCGCGATCGCGGGCTGGCTCGGCGTGGTGATGCTCGGCGCCGTCGCTGCGAGCGTGTGGCCCGCCGCCGCGGGCGGGCGCGCGTGGTTCTGGCTCGGCTTCGGCGCGTGCCTCGTCTCGTCGGTCTCGCTCCAGCTCCATCTGCGCGAGGTCCGCTACTACCCGCTGGTCGTCTTCGCGCTCGGCGTGGTCGCGCAGCTCGAGGTGCGGCGCCACGTGCGCGGCGACCTGCCGCCGCTGCGCCACACGCTGCTGCTCGCTCCGGTGCTCTGGTGTCTCTTCGAGCTCTTCTACCCCGCGTTCGCGGCGGTGGGGGCGGTAGCGGGCGGCGCGCTCGGGTTCTCCTCTGGCGTTCGCGCGCGCCGCTGCGCCTGCGCAGCATCCGCCTTCGCGCGCGGCGCCGCTCCCTACGTGCTCGCGTGTGCGGCCGCGCTGCCGCTCGTCGCGCTGTTCCAGATCCCTGCGCAGAGCCGCTCGTTCTTCGAGTACTTCGCGGGGCCGGCCTCAGCGTTCGGGCATCAGCTCGCGTCCGCGGGGTTCTATCTGCTGCGATACGAGTTCTTCGCCCCCGTCGTGCTGGGTGCGCTCGCGCTCGCGCTCGCTCGCCGCCAGCTCGGGGCCGACGCGCGCGATCTGCGTTCCGCGTTCGCGGCGTGCGATCTCGTGCTGGCGCTCGCGCTGATCTGGACGCTCGTGATCGCGCGCACGCCGCTGTTCTTCTCGCGCTATCTGGTGCCGCTCTCGCCGCTGCTCGCCGCTGCGTGCGTGCTCCAGGTGGGTTGTCTCGTCGCGCTGCGCCGCACCCACACCGCGCGCACGGCCACGGCCGGACTCGTTGCGGTGGCGCTGGCATGGGCCGCCTGCGCCGCGGTGCGCGTTCCCGAGCTGCGCGGCCGTCTCGGCGAACTGCGCGAGCCCTACCGCGGTCCGCTCGACCATGTGATCCCGTACCTCGCAACAGCAGCAAGGCCCCGCGAAGCTCGTGATCGCGACCAACTACGAGGACTTCTCGTACATGTTCTATCTCGGGGCGACGACCGTGTTCGGCTATTACGCGCCCGAGCGCGAGCGCGACCTCACGTTCGTTCCCGACGTGATCATCCCGCGGCCATGGCCGCGGAACCTGCGCGCGCTCGAGCATCTTGCGAGCCAGAGCTCCTACGCGCCGCGCGGATTTCCGGTCGCGAACACGCGCGTCAACAACCTGCCCGAGCTGTCCCCGCGCAATCAGGCCCAGCTCGTCCACCGCTTCCGCTCTCCGGAGCCCGGCGTGGACGGCGCGGCCCTCTTGATCGGCGAGCGGCAAAAGCCTTGAGCGGGTAGACTCCGCGCGTCCCCGCACAGCCGTATTTTTCTCCTTGCTCGAGCGGGCGGCCCCCCGCCGCCGGACGCGCCTGCGTTCGAGGATTCCGCCGCAATGTTCTCCGTCATCCAATTGCCGGGGTCGAACGACGACCGCGACCTCCGCTTCGCCCTGAAGTCGGTGCTCGGAGCGGAAGCGCGCCTGGTCTGGCACAAGGAGCCCGCGCTGCCCGCGGACACCGCGGGCGTGCTGGTTCCGGGCGGCTTCTCGTATGGCGATTACCTGCGCTGTGGTGCGATGGCGCGCTTCTCGCCGATCATGGCCGACGTCCGGCGCTTCGCCGACGCGGGCGGGCCCGTCCTCGGGATCTGCAACGGCTTCCAGATCCTGTGCGAGGCGGGGCTGTTGCCCGGGGCGCTCGTGCGCAACCACCACCTCCATTTCGTATGCGACTTCGTGAGGGTTCGCGTCGAGCACGCGCGCGCTCCATTCACCTCGCGCGCCGCGGTGGGCCGCGTGCTGCGCCTGCCGATCAAGCATGGCGAGGGCGCGTACCATGCCTCGCCCGAGCGGCTCGCCGAACTCGAGCGCCGCGGGCAGGTGGTGCTGCGCTACGTCGACGCGGCAGGGCAGGCCACCGAGGCGGCGAATCCCAACGGCAGCCTCGCGAACATCGCGGGCGTCACCAATGAGCGCGGCAACGTGATGGGCCTGATGCCACACCCCGAGCACGCGGTCGAGCCGGGCGTCGGCGGCGAGGACGGCCAGGCACTGCTCGGCTCGCTCGTCGACTTCTGCCGGAGGGCAGCAGTGAAGGAGATCGTCGAACCGCGCGTCGATCTCGCGCTCGCGCGCGAGCACGGCCTCACCGACGCCGAGTACGCGCAGGTCGAGCGGATCCTCGGCCGCACGCCGACCTACTCCGAGCTCGGGATCTTCTCGGTGATGTGGTCGGAGCACTGCTCGTACAAGTCGAGCAAGAAGTACCTGAAGCGCCTCCCCACGCAGGGTCCGCAGGTTCTCCAGGGGCCCGGCGAGAACGCGGGCGTGGTGGCGATCGGCGACGGGCTCGCGGTCGTGTTCAAGATCGAGAGCCACAACCATCCCTCGTTCATCGAGCCGCGCCAGGGAGCGGCCACGGGCGTCGGCGGCATCCTGCGCGACGTATTCACGATGGGCGCGCGCCCGATCGCATCGCTCGACTCGCTGCGCTTCGGCCCGCTCGACGATCCGCTGCACCAGTACCTGTTGCGCGGCGTGGTGGATGGGATCGGTGGCTACGGCAATCCCGTCGGCGTTGCGACCGTGGGCGGCGAGACGACGTTCCACGAGTGCTACCGCGGCAACATCCTCGTCAACGCGTTCAACCTCGGCGTGGTCGAAACCGACCGCGTGTTCCTCGCCAAGGCCGCCGGCATCGGCAACCCGGTGATCTACGTCGGCAGCAAGACCGGCCGCGACGGGATCCACGGCGCGAGCCTGCTCGCGTCGGCCGAGTTCGACGACGAGAGCGAGGCGAAGCGGCCGACCGTGCAGGTCGGCGATCCGTTCACGGAGAAGTGCCTGATCGAGGCGTGTCTCGAGCTCATGCGCACCGACGCGATCATCGGCATCCAGGACATGGGCGCCGCGGGGCTCACCTGCTCGTCGTTCGAGATGGCGAGCAACGCGGGCACCGGCATCGAGCTCGATCTCGATCGCGTTCCGCAGCGCGAAACCGGCATGACTCCGTACGAGCTGCTGCTCTCGGAGAGCCAGGAGCGCATGCTGCTCGTCGCGCACGCGGGCCGCGAGCGCGAGGTCCAGGAGATCTTCGAGCGCTGGGACCTCGACGCGGTGGTGGTCGGGCGCGTCACCGACGACGGCCGCATGCGGATCCGCTGGCACGGTCATCAGGTGGTGGACATCCCGGTCGCGCCGGTCGCCGGCTCGAGCCCGGAGCTCGATCGGCCCGTGCGCGAGCCCGCCGATCGGCTCGAGCGCCAGAAGCTCGACGCGGCCGGAATCGCGCCCGAAGCCGACCTGCCGGGCGCGCTGCGCGCTCTGCTCGACACGCCGAACCTCGGCTCGAAGCGCTGGCTCTACCGGCAATACGATCAGCTCGTGCAGGGCAACACCGTGATCGGGCCCGGCGGCGACGCGGCGCTCGTGCGCATCAAACGCGAGGACGGCACTGCGACGGACAAGGCCGTGGCGCTGTCGGTCGACTGCAATCCGCGCTGGTGCTGGCTCGATCCGTACGCGGGCACGGTCGCGGCGGTGGCCGAGGCCGTGCGCAACGTCGCGTGCACGGGGGCGCGCCCGCTCGCGCTCACGAACTGCCTGAATTTCGGCAGCCCCGAGCGGCCCGAGATCATGTGGGAGTTCGCAGAGGCGACGCGCGGGCTCGGCGACGCGGCCAGCGCGCTCGGTACGCCCGTCGTGTCGGGAAACGTCTCGTTCTACAACGAGACGAAGGGCACGGCGATCTATCCGACGCCGACGATCGCCGCGGTGGGCGTGCTCGAAGACTGGCGCCGCCACGCCACCGCGCACTTCGCGACGTCCGGTACCGCGGTGGTGCTGCTGGGCGAGAGCCGCGCGGAGCTCGGCGGCAGCGAATGGCTGGTGGTGCGGCGCGGACTCGAGCGCGGCGTGCCGCCCGAGGTGGACCTCGATCACGAGCGGCGCCTCGCGGATCTGCTCGTGGAAGGCGTCGCGGCGGGTCTCGTCGCGACCGCCCACGACGTCTCCGACGGCGGCCTCGCGGTGGCGCTCGCGGAGTGCTGCTTCACGGGACCCGAGCACGTCGGCGCGCGCATCGAGCTCGTCGACTCGCTGCGACCCGACGCGCTCGTGTTCGGAGAGTCGACCGGGCGCGTGATCGCGGCGACGTCGGACGCGCCGCGCCTGCTCGCGCTCGCGGCCCGCCACGGCATAAGGGCGTGTCGGGTCGGGACCACGGGCGGTGATCGGCTGCGGATCGGACCGCCGGGCGAGCAGCCCTGGATCGACGAGTCGGTCGGTGCGCTGCACGCGCTCTGGTCGGGCGCTATTCCGCGGCGCCTGCGAGAGGGGTGATCCTGTGACAGAGATGACACGCGAAGAGCTCGCGATGCTCGTGGAGGCGCATCTCGACGACCACTTCCACGACGAGTGCGGTGTGGTCGGCGTGTACGGCCACCCCGAGGCGGCCAAGATCGCGTACCTCGGGCTGTACGCGCTGCAGCACCGCGGCCAGGAGAGCGCCGGCATCGTCTCGAATCCGGGCGCGCATCGGCCTCAGGCCGTGCACCGCGGCATGGGCCTGGTCGCCGACGTATTCCACGAGCGGATCCTCGAGGAGCTCGAGGGCCGCAACGCGATCGGGCATGTGCGCTATTCGACCGCAGGGGGCAGCTCGCTCGTCAACGCGCAGCCGTTCTGCGCCACCACCGACGCGGGGCCGATCGCGATCGCGCACAACGGCAACCTCGTCAACTTCCTGCCGATCCGGCGCGAGCTCGAGGCGCGCGGCGCGATCTTCTCGACCACGGCCGACAGCGAGGTGATCGTGCAGCTGCTGGCGCGCTCGCGCGAGCAGCTGCCCGAGGAGCGGCTGATCGACGCGCTCTCGCGCCTGAAGGGCGCATGGAGCCTCGTGATGATGGCCGGCGACGCGATGATCGCGGCGCGCGATCCGCGCGGCTTCCGGCCGCTCTCGCTCGGTCGGCTCGAGGGTGGCTGGGTGTTCGCGAGCGAGACCTGTGCGCTCGACCTGATCGGCGCGACCCACGAGCGCGACGTCGAGCCGGGCGAGGTGGTGGTGATCCGGCGCGGGCGGCTGCGCAGCCTGCGCCCGTTCCGCGCCGAGCGCGAGACGTTCTGCATCTTCGAGCACATCTACTTCGCGCGGCCCGACTCGAACCTGAACGGACACAACGTGTACGAGTTCCGCAAGGAGCTCGGCCGCACGCTCGCGCGAGAGCATCCCGTGGCCGCCGACGTGGTGGTGCCCGTGCTCGACTCGGGCAACTTCGCGGCGCTCGGCTTCGCCGAGGAATCCGGGATCCCGTACGAGCAGGCACTGATCCGCAACCACTACGTGCGGCGGACGTTCATCGAGCCCACGCAGTCGATCCGCCACTTCGGCGTCAAGGTGAAGCACAACGCGGTGCGCGGAGCGCTCGAGGGAAAGCGCGTCGTGCTGGTCGACGATTCGATCGTGCGCGGCACCACGCTCACGAAGATCGTGAACATGATCCGCGCCGCGGGCGCGCGCGAGGTGCACCTGCGGGTCTCCTCGCCGCCCACGATCGGCCCGTGCCACTACGGCATCGATACGCCGACGCGCGAGGAGCTGATCGCGCACCAGCACAGCACCGAAGAGATCCGCGCGATCATGGGCGCCGATTCGCTCGGCTACCTCACGCTCGAGGGACTGCGCCGCTGCGGAACGCGCCTCAAGCACGGCTTCTGCGACGCGTGCTTCTCCGACGAGTACCCGGTGGAGCCCGCCGAGGAGGGGCCGACTCCGCAGCTCTCGCTGTTCCGGCCGGTGGGCCCCGACGATGTCTGAGCCGGGGCGAGGTCGGCTCGACCTCGCGGACCTCGCACGCGCCGCAGGCGAGGGGAACATCCACACGGTCGTCACCGCGCTGCCGGACCTGTTCGGCCGGCTCGTGGGCAAGCGGATCAACGTGCGCTTCTTCCTCGACACGATCGCCGAGGGCGGCATGCACGTGTGCGACTACCTGCTCGCGTGCGACATGGAGATGGATCCCACTCCCGGCTACGCGTTCGCGAACTGGGAGAGCGGCTACGGCGACCTCCACCTGGTGCCCGACCTCGGCACGCTGCGGCGCGCGGCCTGGCTCGAGGGGACCGCGATCGTGCTCTGCGACGCGTTCGCGGAGGACGGCACGCCGACCGAAATCTCGCCGCGTCGGATCCTGCAGCGGCAGCTCGAGCGGCTAGCGCAGCGCGGCCTCGTCGCGAAGATGGGCAGCGAGCTCGAGTTCTTCCTGCTGCGCGACGACTACGCGGGCGCGGCCGCTAAAGGCTATCGCCATCTCGTGCCGACCCAGCACTACGTCGAGGACTACCACATCCTGTCGAGCACGCGCGTCGAGGACGTGATCGGCGCGATCCGCGCCCACGCCGACGCGTCGGCGATCGACGTCGAGTTCAGCAAGGGCGAGTGGGGGCCCGGGCAGCACGAGATCAACCTGCGCTACGCCGAGGCACTCGAGATGGCCGACCGCCACGTGCTGTACAAGCTCGCGGCGAAGGAGATCGCGGCGCAGGCGGGTCGCGCGCTCACGTTCATGGCGAAATACGACGAGTCGCTCGCGGGCAGCAGCC
Source organism: uncultured delta proteobacterium (assembly GCA_963832165.1). GTDB lineage: Bacteria > Myxococcota_A > UBA9160 > UBA9160 > SMWR01 > JAHEJV01. The sequence continues at coordinate 425,828 of CAWHTE010000003.1, forward strand.
TGCACGTGCACTCGAGCCTGTGGACGGAAGGCGATCGAAGCGCGTTCGCGGGCGACCGCCCGCTCGCGGGCACGCGCGTGACCAGCTCGGACGCGTTCCGCCACTTCCTGGGTGGCCAGCTCGCGCACGCGCGCGAGGTGGCGCTCTTGTTCGCGCCCAATCCGAACTCCTACAAGCGCTATCGCGCCGGCACGTTTGCGCCCACGCGGATCGCCTGGAGCTACGACAACCGCACGGTCGGATTCCGCGTGGTGGGCGAGGACGCCTCGCTGCGCGTCGAGTGCCGGATTCCGGGTGCCGACGCGAATCCCTATCTCGTGTACGCGGGGCTGCTCGCCGCGGGGATCGACGGGATCGAGAACGGGATCGAGCCGGGGCCCGCGTTCGCGGGCGACGCCTATGGCTCACAGGATCTGCCCCAGGTGCCCGGCACATTGCCCGAGGCCGCGCGCGCCTTCGAGGAGAGTCCGTTCGTGCGCCGCGCGTTCGGCGACGCGGTGACCGAACATCTGCTCCACTTCGCGCGCACCGAGCAGCGCCAGATCGACACGCGCGTCTCCGACGTGGAGCGCGCGCGCTATTTCGAGAGGATCTGATGCCCGGGCAGGGAAGGCTCGAGGGGCGCACCGCGCTGATCACGGGCGCCGGCAGCGGGATCGGCCGCGAGACCGCGATTCTCTTCGCGGGCGAGGGTGCGAACGTGGTGGTCGCGGATCGAGACGCCGAGGGCGCGCGTACCACTGTCGCCGCGATCACGGGGGCGGGCGGCCGTGCGCACGCGGTGTCCGTCGACGTCTCGCAGGCGGCCGCCGTGGCAGCGGCCGTCGCGGAAGCGGAGCGCACCTACGGCGCGCTGCACGTGCTGTTCAACAACGCGGGGATCTTCCCCGATGAGGACGGGCTTCCCGTCGACACCCCGGAATCGGTCTGGGAGCGCGTGATCGACGTGAATCTCAAGGGTGTGTTCCTGGGCTGCAAGTACGGAATTCCGGCGCTCCTGCGCGCGGGCGGCGGCTCGATCATCAACACCGCGTCGTTCGTCGCGGTGGTGGGCGCGGCCACCGCGCAAATCGCCTACACGGCGAGCAAGGGCGGCGTGCTCGCGATGACGCGCGAGATCGCGGTGGCGTACGCAAAGCAGGGGATCCGCGCCAACGCGCTGTGTCCGGGGCCCGTCGACACTCCGCTGCTCCAGCAGCTGCTCGCGGATCCGGTGGCGCGTGCGCGGCGCCTCGTGCACGTGCCGATGGGCCGCCTCGCGCAGGCGGGTGAGATTGCGCGCGCCGCGCTATTTCTCGCCTCGGCCGAGTCGTCCTACGTGAACGGCGCGACCTTCCTCGTCGACGGCGGCATCACGGCCGCCTACGTAACGGCGGAATAGGGCGAGTTAGGCCGGTACCGTCGGGGAAACGCCGACAGCAGTCGGGCCCGGATTGGGTCGATTCACCCATGCCGCGAGCCGCTTCGCGCCAATAATCCCGTCGACCGTCAGGAGCGAGTGTAGGATGCGACCTGGCTTTTGGTCGACCGGAATTCCGGGGAGGAGGAGCCGTGAAAGCATTGATGCCGCAGTTCGTGTTGGAATCACGCGCACGCCTTTCGAACGCAATGAACGTCGGACCTGCTCTGGCGGTGCTCCTCTTGCTCGGTGCCTTTCCCGCTCTCGCCGTCACCCGATCGGTCACCAACACGGATGACAGCGGCCCCGGTTCGCTGCGCGACACAATGGCGATCGCACAGGACGGCGACATCATCAATTTCGCTGTCCCCCTGGCGGCCACCATCAGGGTCACCACCCCGCTCACGTTCAGCTCCAGCGTGAACATCAGTGGCCCGGGGAAGGCTCTGCTGCTGATCAGCGGAGAGGACACCGCCGGCCCGGTGTTCATCATCAACGGCGGAAGTTTCATCGGGATCACGGGGGTCAAGATCCTCCGCGGAGACGGGGTGTTGGGCGGCGGGATCTTCAACGCCGGCAATCTGACTCTCTCCAGCGCCGAAGTGACCTCCAACCGCGGGCAATTGGGTGGCGGGATCTTCAATGCGGGCAGCCTGACCCTCTTGAACAGCGCCGTCACCGGGAATGTCGTGCTCCGCGATCACGCCGGCGACGACCTCGACCACGAGAACCGCGCGCGCGGCGGCGGAATCTACAACTTCGGCGGCTCGGGGCCTGCCAGCGTGTCGCTGATCAACAGCTCCGTGACTGACAACTTCGGTGGCAAGCCGTTCGGACTGGGCAGCCTCGAGCCCGACGGTGATGGAAGCGGCATCTACAACGATCAGGGCACCGTCAGCCTGATCGACAGCACCGTGGCGCTGAACGGAACCTCCGTGAACGGACCTAACACGGGCTGGGGCGGCGGCATCTTCAACGACGGCGCGCTCGTCCTGAACAGGAGCACCGTCTCGAACAACCTCGCCTCCCAGGGAAGCGGCATCTACAACAACAACGGGTCGCTCCTGGCGACGAATAGCACGATCGCCGACAACCGCGCGGAATCATTCGGTGGCGGAATCATGGGCGGTTTCCAGCAGGGCACCGCTTCGGGGACGGGCACCTCGACCCTGGTCAACAGCACGCTCGCAAACAACCTGGCCGTGCTCGATGGCGGAGGGATCTTCGCCAACAGCACCGTCGCATCCGTGACGGTGAAGAATTCCATCGTTGCGGAGAACACTGCGTTCAACGGCAACGGGCACAACTGCGTGTCCGGGGCGAGCGCGGCATCGCTGGGCCACAACCTGTCCGACGACTCGACCTGCGCGGCGTTCCTCGCGGGCAATGGAGACCTGAACAACGTTCCTGCCGGGCTCGATGCGTTCCTGAGCAACAACGGCGGGCCGACCCAAACCTACGCATTGACGGAGCAGAGCCCCGCGGTCGAGGGGGTACCTCTCGCCGACTGCACGGATCTGGACGGCCATCCGCTCCAGATCGACCAGCGGAGTGTTCCGCGGCCCCAGCAGAGCCTCTGCGACATCGGCGCCTACGAATTCGTCTGTCCCAATTTCGTATTCCAGTGCGTGGGCACGCTCGAGGTCGCCTCCGACGTGGAGACGTTGCGCGTTCGGAAGGGAACGAAGCGGAGCCTGGTTGCCAAGCTCGAAGCGGCCGTGGCCTCGCTGCACGTGGACGACACCACCCTGGCGATCGATCAGCTGAACGCGTTCATCAACCATACGGATGCCCTGGTGCGCGGCAACGTGCTGACCGCGGAGGAGGGATCCTCGCTGACCACGCCGACGGAAGAGATCATCCAGAGTCTCAGCGGCGGGTGAAAGACGGCCCATCACCTCGGCGCTCCCTTTGCTGCTTCGGGTCTCTCTCGTCGTCGGTGTGAGCGCCGCGCTCGCGAGCGCGGCACCCGCCCAGACGATCCGGCTGATCGGGGTCACCGGCGACGGCGCCGCCGCGCCGGAGGAGCTCTACGAGCTAAACATGGCGAACGCCTCGGCGACGTTCGTGATGGCGCTCGGCAACGGCGACGACGGGGAGACGATCGGGTACGACTCGGACGACGAGCTGCTCTACCACGCGTCGGGCACCACCAACAATCAGCGCATCTGGGAGAGCATCGACGTCGATGCCGAAGTGATCGTGGCGACGGGGGAGTTCACCGGCCCCACCGTCGCGAGCGAGAACACCGCGATGGTGTACAACCCCGCGACGGGGCGATTCCTCACCTGCGATCTCGACAACCTGTTCTTCGACGTCACGCTGGCGGGCGCAGCCGCCCAGATCGGGAACGTGCCGGTCAATCTGAAAGGCCTCGCGTTCAAGGGGGGCGTGCTCTACGGCGCCGCGGTCGGCGCGAGCACGCTCTACCGGCTGGACCCCGCCAACGGCGCGATGATCTCGAGCGTCGCGGTCACGATGCTAGGGAATCCGGTGACCGGCATGAACGGCCTCGCCACCCACCCGATCACCGGCGCGCTGTGGGCGATCCTGCGCCAGAGCGGTCTGCGGCACCTCGGAACGTTGAACCCGACGACCGGCGTCGCGACGTCGGTCGGTGTGCTGCCCGACAACTTCGCGGGGATCGCGTTCGTCCCCGAGCCATCGTCGACGGCGCTCTTCGGCGCGGGAGTCGTCGCGATCGCGCTGTGCGCGATGCGCCGCAACCGCCCGCCCGCGCAACGATGCGCTGGCGGTGGGGTCACCCGAGGGCGACTAGAACAACGAGCCCTCGGTCGTGCCGAGCATCGCCTCGCGCACCATGGGCACGGGCGGCCCTCCGTACGCAAGGAAGCGATCGTGGAACTCGCGCCACGCTCGTCGCCCGCCGCGAGTCGCGGTCCAGTCGGCGCGCAGCTTGCGGATCATGAGCTTGCCCATGGTGTAGTTGAGGTAGGCGGGATCGTAGGTGCCGCGCGCCGCCTGCTGGCGTGCGCTGCCGACGTCCTGATACGCCTCCTCGAGGAACAACCGCTCCGACTCGGCAACGCTCATGCCGCGCGTGTGCAGCCCGATGGCCGAGACGTATCGCGCGTTGCGCAGCAGTGCGTTGGAGAGCTGCCCGATGTGTGTCCGCGGATCTCCGTTTCCGAGCCCCATCTCCCACATCATCTCCTCGGCGTAGTGCGCCCAGCCCTCGGCGAACGCATAGCCGACGAACAGCCGGCCGAGCATCGAGTCCGAACGGTTCGCATGCAGAAAATTGAGGAAGTGGCCCGGCCACACCTCGTGCACCGATGTGAACATCAGGTCTGCCTTGCCCGGCAGGTAGTCGCGCTGGACTTCCTTCGACCACGATGGATCGGGCGGCGAGATGTAGTAGACCGACGGCAGATCCTTCTCGTACGGACCCGGGATGTCGATGTAGGCGAAGTTGGCGCGGTTGTACGGCGGCGCTTCGGCGACGAGTGCGACCTGGTCGCTCGGGATGCTCACGACCTGCTCGTCGAGGATGAACTGCTTGAGCCCGGCGAGCTGCTCACGCGCGCCCTGCACCGGCCCGCCGCTCGGCTTGTCCTCACGCGATCTCGCGATGCACGCCGGAATGCTCGCGTCCGGGGCAAAGCGCGCACACGCGCCCTCGAGCGCTGCCTGGTTGCGCTCGAGGTCGGCGCGACCGACCGCTTCCAGCTCCGCGAGGGGCGTGTCGACGTGCTCGGTCACGCGCAGCATCTGCGCGAACTTGTCCGCACCGAGCGCGTAGTCCTGGGTCGCGTTCGGGAGCTCGCGCTCGAGCCACGTTTGCAGCTCGCGCATCGCCGCGGTGGCGGCGCGATTCGCCTCCGCCAGCTCCTGTTGCAGCGCTGCGTCCGTCACCGGCGCGAACGCCCTGGGCAGGTCGTTCTCGTAGAAATCGGCGAAGCCGCCGAGCATCGAGATGCCGCGCTTCACGTAGGTCTCCGGCAGCGGCAGGTACAGGTTCGCGCGAATCTGCGCGGCGGCGGTGGGAATCGAGCGCGCGTAGCCGATGTAGGCGCGCATGCGCTGCTCGAGCGGCGCGTACTCGCGCGTGAGATACGGGCTCGGGTCGAGGCCGCCGAGATAGAACGTGGGATTGCGGAACGGCGCCTCGGCCGTTTCCAGCCAGAACAGATCGCGATCGATGCGCGACACCAGGTAGTCGCGCTCGAAACGCTCGGCATCGCCGAGATCCGCGAGCGCCATCGCGCGCTCGCGCGCGTCGTGCAGGCGACGGATCTCCGTCGCGATGCCCCCGGTGCTCCAGTCGGGCAGCTTGCCGTCGAACTCGTGGCGTCCGGCGTTCACGGCCATCGCCGGATCCGCGTTCAGGTAGTCCTCGATGATGCCGTCGCGAAGACTCGTCCAGCCCGAGTCGCGGGTGGGCGAGGGCTCGTCCTTCTTCCCGCAGCTCGCAAGCGACAGGACCGCGAGGCCCAGCACTGCCGCGGCGATCGCAATACGCACAGGGATGCGCTCGCTCCGTGGCCTACGACTTCCGAACGAGCGTGTCGGTGCGGAAGGCGTCGTCGTGAACGGGGTGATCGACGTTGTAGTGCAGGCCGCGGCTCTCGAGCCGGCGCTGCGCGCACTCGATCACGAGCTGGCCCACCGTGGCGAGATTGCGCAGCTCTACCAGATCGGGCGTGACGCGCGAGTTCCAGTAGTAGTCGGTGATCTCGCTCTGGAGCAGGCCGATGCGGCGCTGCGCGCGCGCGAGGCGCCGGTCGCTGCGCACGATCCCGACGTAGTTCCACATGAAGCGGCGGATCTCGTCCCAGTTCTGCGTGATCACGACCGCTTCGTCACTCTCGGTGGCGTCGCCCTCCTCCCACCGCGGCGCATCGCGCTCGTCGGGCGCCTGATCGCGCAGCCGCGCGCGTGTGGCCTGGGCCGCGGCATCGGCGAAGACGAGCGCCTCGAGCAGCGAGTTCGAGGCGAGGCGGTTTGCGCCGTGCAGTCCCGTACACGCGACCTCGCCCGCCGCGAACAGGTTCGCCACGTCGGTCTCGCCCGTGAGGTCCGTGGCGACGCCGCCGCAGCAGTAGTGCGCCGCCGGCACGACCGGGATCGGCTCGCGTGTGAGGTCGATACCGAACTCGAGGCAGCGCCGGTAGATGTTCGGGAACCGCTCGCGCAGGTAGCTCGCCTCGCGATGCGTGATGTCGAGCAGCACCCAGTGATCGCCCGTGCGCTTGAGCGCGGAGTCGATCGCGCGCGCGACGATGTCGCGCGGCGCCAGGTCGGCCAGCTCGTGCAGGTCCTGCATGATCGGGGTGCCGTCCTGCGTGCGCAGGATCCCGCCCTCGCCGCGCACCGCCTCGGTGATCAGGAACGACTTCGCCTGCGGGTGGTAGAGGCAGGTGGGGTGGAACTGGACGAACTCCATGTTCGCGAGCGTGGCGCCCGCGCGATAGGCCATCGCCATCCCGTCGCCCGACGCGATGTCGGGATTGCTCGTGTACAGATAGACCTTGCCCGCACCGCCCGTGGCCAAGAGCGTCACGCGCGCCTGGAACGGCACGACGTTGCCCTCCGCGTCGAGCACGTAGGCGCCGATCGCGCGCGGTGTCGACTCCCAGCCGAGCTTGTTCGTGGTGAGCAGGTCGACGCCGCAGTGGTCCTCGAATAGCGCGATGTTGGGGTGCGCGCGCGCGCGCGATAGCAGCACGCGCTCGATCTCGCGCCCGGTCGCATCGCGGTGGTGGAGGATGCGCCGGTGCGAGTGGCCGCCCTCGCGGCCGAGATCGAAGGTCGACTTGCCTTGCGTGGGGGCGTCACTCGTGATGTCGAAGTCGGCGCCGAGCTTGAGCAGCGCATCGATCATCGCGGGGCCGCGCTCGATCACGCGCTGGACCACCTCGGGCCGGCACAGGCCGTCGCCCGCGACCAGCGTGTCGCGCACGTGCGACTCGAACGAGTCGTCGCCGTCCTGGACCGCGGCGATCCCGCCCTGGGCCCAGTTCGTGGCCGAGTCGGCCGCCCGCTTCTTGGTGACGATGGCGACCGAGCCGAACTCGGCCACGCGCAGCGCGTAGAACAGACCCGCAATTCCGCTTCCGAGTACCAGGACGTCGCAGCGGAAAGGCTTTTGCAACGAGGGGGACCGCCGAGGTCCGGGGCTAAGGGGCCCGCGGGAAGGCGCCGATACGCGCCGGGTGATCGTACCCCCGCATTCTATCCGCGCGTGGCAGCCGCGGGCAATCCCCCGAGGGGCGTCTCTGCGGGTCTGGGCCGCGGTGTTGGCTCTGGTCGCGACGGCCGCGCCCGCGTGGGCGGGCGGCGCGATCTACGCGTTCGTGGACGAGCGCGGCGTCACGCATTTCACGAACCGCCCCGCGCGGGACAAGCGCTTCAAGGCGATCAAGCTGCGCGACAACCTCTCCGCGCCCGTGCCGAAGTACCGCACGCCGCGGACCACCGCCTACGACCCGCTGATCGGCGAAGCCGCGGCGAGCGAGGGCGTGCCGCCCGCGCTCGTGAAGGCCGTGATCGCGGCGGAGTCCGCGTTCGATTCGGACGCGGTGTCGCGCAAGGGCGCGCAGGGCCTCATGCAGCTGATGCCCGACACGGCGCAGCTCGTGGGCGTCGACGACCCGTTCGAGCCCGCCCAGAACGTGCGCGGCGGCACCACCTACCTGCGCTCGATGATCGACCGTTATGGCGATCTCAGCCGTGCGCTCGCCGCGTACAACGCGGGCCCTAGCGCGGTCGATCGCTATGGCGGCATCCCGCCGTTCCGCGAGACGCGGGATTACGTGGACCGCGTTCTGACGTACTATCGCCGCTACCATGGCGATTTCGCGCGGTAGCGACGGCACAGCCCCGATCGAGCCGCTCGCCGCTGCGACCCCTCAAGACACTCCGGCTCCGACGCTCTCGCGCCACGCGCTGCGGTCGTCGGCCGAGGTCGAGCGCGAGCCCGAGCCGGCACCAGCGCTCTCTGCGCCGGAGCTCGCGCCGCCGCGGCCCGCCGCGAGCGCGACGGCGCACGGCGCACCGACCCACTCCGCCGAAACGTTCTGGAACCTGCCCAACACGATCACCGCGCTGCGCGCGGCGGTAGTCCCGGTGCTGCTGTTCTTCCCGTTTTTCTCGGGCGAGACGGGCAGCGCCGTGATGGCGTGGATCTTCATCGTCGCCGCGGTGTCCGACCTCGTGGACGGCTGGCTCGCGCGCCGCGGCAAGCAGGTGACCCACATCGGCGTGCTGCTCGATCCGCTCGCGGACAAGCTCGTGGTCTCGACCGCGCTGATCGTGCTGCTCGCGATGGGCCGGCTCACGACGTTCTGGGGCACCGTGATGGTGGTGACGATCGTGGGCCGCGAGCTCGCCGTGACCGGGCTGCGCGGAATCGCCTCGGCGGGCGGTCAGATCGTCGGGGCGTCGTCGCTCGGCAAGCTCAAGACCGTCACGCAGAACATCGCGGTCGGCGCGTTGTTGTTCCACTACACGACGCTCGGGCTCCCCGCGCACACGGTAGGGATGATCTTCCTGGTCATCGCAACCGCCCTCACGGCCGCTTCAGGTTATCGGTATTTCGCCGATTACTTCCGCGGGCTCGCACGCGCGGGCTGAGGGGGCGCCATGGATCGCCTGCGAGAGCTCGGGGATCGGATCACCGCGCGCAATGTGCACGTGGGGGTGATCGGCCTCGGCTACGTCGGCCTGCCGCTCGCGCTCGAATTCGCCAAGCGCGGATTCCACGTCACGGGATTCGACGTCAACCGCGCCAAGATCGAGTCGCTCCAGCGGGGCGAGTCCTACATCGAAGACGTGGCCGCGTCCGAAGTCGCAGCGGCCTTGAAGCAGGGCAGCTTCTCCGCCACGGCCGATTCCGGCGAGCTGTCGCGCTGCGACGTGATCAACGTCTGCGTTCCGACGCCGCTCACGCGCAGCAAGGATCCCGACGTCTCGCACATGGCGAGCGCGATGGAGGAGATCCGCAAGCGCCTGCGCAGCGGTCAGCTCATCGTGCTCGGCAGCACCACCTATCCCGGGACCACGCACGAGCTGTTCGTGCCGCTGCTCGAGAGCACGGGCCTGCGCGTGGGCCACGACTTCGCGCTCGCGTTCGCGCCGGAGCGCATCGACCCCGCCAACCGCCAGTTCAAGGTGCGCGAGGTGCCGAAGGTGGTCGGCGGCGAGACCCCGCTGTGCTGCGAGCTCGCGAAGCGCCTGTTCGAGACGATCTTCGACAGCGTCGTGCCGGTGTCCTCGACCCAGAGCGCCGAGATGGTGAAGCTGCTCGAGAACACCTTCCGCGCGATCAACATCGGCCTCGTGAACGAAGTGGCGATGATGTGCGACCGCCTCGGCCTCGACGTCTGGGAGGTGATCGAGGCCGCCGCGACCAAGCCCTACGGCTACATGAAGTTCCTGCCCGGCCCGGGCCTGGGGGGTCACTGCATTCCCGTCGACCCCACCTACCTCTCCTGGAAGATGAAGTCGTTGAACTTCCCGGCGCGCTTCATCGACCTCGCCACCGAGATCAACGGCCAGATGCCCGAGCACGTGGCCGAGCGCGTGGGCGATCTGCTCAACGAGGATCGCATCGCCGTGAACGGCTCGCGGATCCTGATCCTGGGCGCCGCGTACAAGGCAAACGTTTCCGATGTGCGCGAGTCGCCCTCGCTCGACGTGATGAAGCTCCTGCGCGCCAAGGGCGCCGAGATCTCGTATCACGATCCCCACGTCGCGGAGCTCGAGCTCGAGGGCCGGATGTTCAAGAGCGAGGACCTCACCGACGAGCTGATCGAGAGCCAGGACCTCGTCGTGATCGTGACCGATCACGCCGCGGTCGACACCGCGCACGTCGTCGCGCACGCACAGCGGGTGTTCGATACCCGCAACGCGACGCGCGGGATCCGGGAGGGGCGCGAGAAGATCCGGCGTCTCTGACCCGCGCGGCCGCCCTTGACGCGGCGGGCCAGCCGGTCATATTCCGAAGCCACGTTTTTTTCGAGCACGAGTAGCTCAGCTGGTAGAGCGCCACGTTGCCAACGTGGGGGTCGCGGGTTCGAGTCCCGTCTCGTGCTCCAGGTCTTCCAAACGCCTTCGATCGAATCCGGTCGAAGGCGTTTTGTTTGTGCGCCCCTTTCGGGCCGCGGTTAGGCGCCGCTCGTCTGGGCGACGCCCGCGATCATCTCGCGCATCGCCTCGGGGCTGGCCGCCTTGACCGCTTCGAGGTCGCGGAGCTCCGCCGGGACATACCAGTGGATCCTGGACGGATCGTGATAGGCCGACCAGACGACCTCGGCTACGTCGCGCGCGGCGATCAATCGGAACGGCCCTTCGGCGGGTGCGCGGTCGCGGGCGAGGATGCCCTCCTCAGACGATCCCGAGTGGTTCGGCGTGCTGTCGAGCAGCGGCGTGTCGATCAGACCCGGCAATACATCCGCCACTCGGACCCCGTGGCGCGCGAATTCGATGCTGAGCGCTTCGGTGAGTCCCTTCACCGCGAACTTCGTCGCGGAGTACACCGCGAGGCGCGGCACGCCGAAGATCGCCGAGGACGAGGCCGTGTTGAAGCAGAGCGAGTTCGGAGTAGCGCGCAGCAAGGGGAACGCGGCGTACGCGCCGTTCACGACGCCGATGAAGTTCACCTCGATGATGCGTCGCGCGGCCTGCTGCGGAACGTCCTCGAAGAAGCCGGAGTGGGCGATTCCGGCGTTGTTGTGGAAGAGGTCGAGGCGTCCGCCCGTGGCGCGGCCGAACGACTGCAAGGCGGCCGCGAACGAAGCCGGATCCGTCACGTCGAGGGGACCCGTCACGCCGCCCGCCGGCGCGATCTCCCTCGCGAGCGTCTCGAGGCCGCGCGGGTCGATGTCGTATCCGCCGACGCGCCAGCCTCGCTCCGCAAAGAGCAGTGCGGCGGCGCGGCCGATCCCGCTCGCCGCGCCGCTGATGAAGATCGATCGGGGTTCTCCGTGGGTCATGGCGGACGTGTAGCAGGGCCTCGCGGAGGGGGCTCGACGATCTACTCTGCGCTCGGTGCTGAAGATCCACCCGCGCATCACCACCGAACGCCTCCGGTTGCGCCCGTTCGTGGCCGACGACGCGGTGGAGCTCGCGAACCTCGCCAGCTCGGCGCAGATCGCCGACACGATGCTCGAATGGCCACACCCGTTCTCGCCGGCCAACGCGCGCTCGACGATCGCGGCGCAGGCCGCGCTCTACCAGGCGGGGCGCGCGGTCCATCTGGCGATCGAGCGCCGGCTCCCGTCCGACCTGATCGGCGGAGTCGAGCTCGGCGGGCTCGACAACCCGCACCGCTGCGCGGAGCTGCGCCTCTGGATCGCCGACAAGGAGTGGGGAAAGGGGTTCGCCACCGAGGCGGCCCTCGCCGTGCTGCGCTTCGGCTTCCGCGAGCTCGCGCTCCATCGCATCGATGCGATGCACCTCGTGCGCAGCGAGGCCGCTGCCGCTGTGCTGCGCAAGGTCGGCATGCGGCAGGAAGGGGTGCTGCGCGAGCGCGTGCGCAAGGTGGGGCGCTTCGAGGACGTCGCGCTGTGTGCGGTGCTCGCGGATGAGTTCGTGTCGGATCCCAGCTCGTGAACCCGCGGGAGCTGTTCCGCGTCGCTGCCTATCGCTGGCTCTTCCTCTCGAACGTGGCGTTCTACCTGGCCATGCAGAGCCAGGCGCTCGTGCGCGGCTTCCTCGCCTTCCAGCTGACCCGCAGCGAGTTCGCGCTCGGCACGGTGAGCTTCGCGGTTGCCGCGCCGATGCTGCTGGTCTCGCCGATCGGCGGAGTGCTCGCCGACCGCTTCGATCGGCGCCGCCTGATCATCGTGGCACAGGGTCTCGTGTTGATCAGCGAGTCGACCGTGCTCGCGCTGTATCTGACCGATCACCTCGAGTTCTGGCACCTGGCGGCTTCCGCGCTCGTGATGGGCAGTGTTTTTCCGCTGATGATGCCCGCGCGCCAGGCAATCGTGGGCAACCTGGTCGGCCGCGAGCGCCTCGCGGGTGCCTTCGCGCTCAACCTGACCGGGATGAACACGGCGCGCGTGGTCGGCCCTGCGATCGGCGGGCTGCTGATCATGGGCGACGACGTGGGGGTCGCGTATGCGGTCGGAATCGCGATCTATGCAGCCGCGCTCTGGGGCATGTTCCAGATCGGGCCCGCCCGTCCACCCGCCGCGGCACACGACGTGTCGCTGTGGACGAACCTCATCGCGGGATTCGCCTATCTCCGACAGAACCGGCGGGTCGCGCTGCTGCTGCTGTTCGGCCTCTTGCCGATGTTCCTCGCGATGCCGTTCCAGCAGCTCCTGCCCGCGTTCGCGGAGGAGGTGTGGCCCGTGGGCTCGAAGGGGCTGGGCCTCCTGTCGGCGATCGTGGGTCTGGGCGGCGTCGCGGGCTCGGCGTTTGTGACTTGGCGCGGAGAGTCGGGCTGGCGGCTGCCCGTTCAGCTCGGGAGCCTGATCGGCTTCTGCGCGCTGCTCGCCGCCTTCTGCTGGGTTCCGAGCTTTCCGGCCGCGCTGGTCGTCGTGTTCCTGGCCAACACCCTCGCGAGCGTGTTCGGCACCACGAACAGCACGACGATCCAGATCCTGATCCCCGACGAGGTGCGCGGCCGGGTCTCGAGCTTCTTGATGATGAGCTTCTCGCTGCCGCTGCTCGGTGTGCTTCCGATCAGCTACGCGGCCCACGAGCTGGGTGTGCAGGCCGCCGTGAGCGGTGCGGCGCTGCTCGCACTGCTGTTCGCGGTGCTCTTCTGCGCGTCGAGCCCGACGCTGCGCGGCATGGACACGGCTGTGCCCCGCGCGCGCCAGTAGCGATCGGGAACCGGAAGCGAGCGCGCCGGAGTCACGGCCGCGCGGCGAGCCAGCGCAACAACGCCTCCACCGCGGAGACGTCGCGCAGCCGGCGCCGCGCGCTCGTGGGCTGATCCGCGGGCCCGACCCGGAACGTCAGACCGAGGCCCTGCAGCGCGCGGAACGCGTCCTCGTCGGTGTCGTCGTCGCCTGCATAGAGCACGCGCAGCGCGGTCGACCACGCCTGGCCATGGCGCTGGCGCAGCACGTGCAGAGCCGCGTGGCCCTTGTCCCAGGCGATCGGCGGTCGCGCCTCGATGGCGAGATGCGCGGTGCGCGGCTGGAAGCCCGCCGTGCTGATGATCACGCGCGCCTGCTCCACGAGATGCGCATGACGCTCGGCCGCGAGCTCGCGATAGTGAAGCGTCAGGGTGGCTCCCTTCTCCTCGACCCAGGCGCCGTCGCTGCACAGCGTGGCGAGCTCGGGCGCGAGGCGCTCCGCGCGCTCGGTGTAGTGGGCGAGATCGGGGTGCTGGAACGGGCTCATGTCCGGCCCCTCGATCTCGAGGCCGTGATTTCCGGCGTAGGTCAGGTCCGGTACGCCGACCATCGTGCGCACGTCGTCGATCGAGCGCCCGGACACGATGGCGAGCTCGGTGTCGGCACGCGCGGCGCACGCCGAGAGCGCAGCCCGCATCCCGGTCGAGAGATGCGCCTCGGACGGACGCCGCGCGATCTCCGCGAGCGTGCCGTCGTAGTCGAGGAACACGACCAGCGGCCAGCCGCGCGCGAAGCGGCCGATCCAGCGCTCGAAGTCCTCCGGGCCGACGGGCACGAGCGTCGCGGGTGTGGCCGCGGCTTCGAGGAACTGATCGCACCACGCGATCACATCGTGGTCGCGCTCGCGCTGCTGGAGCGCGCGCATGCGCGCGAGGCGGTCCTCCGTGGGCATCGTCAACGCGAGGTGGAGCGCCTCGGCGACCCCGTCGATGTTGTGCGGATTGACGCGCAGCGCCTCCTCCATCGTCTCGGCGGCGCCGGTCATGTGCGAGAGCACGAGCACTCCCGGCTCCGCGACGCGGCATGCGACGAATTCCTTCGCGACCAGGTTCATTCCGTCGCGGAGCGGGGTCACGAGTGCCACGTCGGCATCGCGGTAGAGCGCCGCGAGCCGCTCCGGCTCGACCGACCGGTGGAGGTAGTGGATCGGAGTCCAGCGCGCGGTGCCGAAGCGGCCGTTCACGCGCCCGACCAGCTCGTCGATCTGACGCTTGAGCCGCTTGTAGTCACCGACCTGGCGCCGGCTCGGCACGGCGAGCTGCAGGAATACCACGCGGCCGCGGTACTCGCGGTGCTGGTGGAGCAGCCGCTCGAACGCGTGCAGGCGTTCCGGGATGCCCTTCGTGTAGTCGAGGCGGTCGACGCCCAGGATGATGCGCTCGGCGCCCTTCTCGGCCGGCGGCGCATCGTGCGCGCGCTTCTCGAACGCCGCGTAGTCGATTCCGAGCGGGAACGCGCCGACCTGGACCGTGCGCGGGCCGTGCTCGACGCGCTCTGCGCCGCGATCCACGCGCTCGCCGAGCAGGCGCTCGACGCAGTCGAGGAAGTTCGACACGTAGTCCGGACAGTGGAAGCCGATCAGGTCGCACGCGAGCATGCCGCGCAGCACCTCGCGGTACTGCGGCAGCGAGCGATAGACGTCGTAGGACGGGAACGGAATGTGCATGAACATCGCGATTCGCGCGTCGGGGCGCATCGCGCGCAGGTGGAGTGCTGCGCGCAGCAGGTGGTAGTCGTGGATCCAGACGAGGTCGCGCGGCCCGAGCCGCCGCGCGATCGTCTCGGCGAAGCGGCGATTGATCGCGTCGTAGGTGGCCCAGAAGCGCCGATCGAGGCGCACGCGCTCCGGGAGCGTGTGGAACAACGGCCACAGTGTCTGGTTCGAATACCCTTCGTAGTAGCGGCGCACCTCGTTTGCGGTGAGATCGACCGCCTCGAGCGCATAGCCGAGGTCGAGGTCGGGCGGCGCGCCGGGTGCGCCGAGCCAGCCGACCCAGGTACCGCCGACCGCACGCAGCGCCGGGTCGATCGCCGCCACGAGCCCGCCACTCGAGCGCCGGACCTGGTTTCCGCGGCGGTTCCGCTGAATCGTCACAGGTAGACGGTTGCTCGCGACGATCAGGTGATCGAAGTTCACGGAGGGGGGGCGCATCCTCGGAAGATACTCCGGATGTCGCGCCCATCCGGCTTTGGAGGATCGATGTCCGGGCTCGACCTAGCGATGGTGGGGAATTGCACCTGGGGAGGACTGATCGACCGAAACGCGCGCCTCGTATGGGCGTGTCTGCCGCGCTTCGATTCGGATCCGATCTTTCCGGCGCTGCTGGATGGGGACGATCGCGACGAAGGCGTGTTTGCGATCGAGATCGAGGGCCAGATCGCCTCCGAGCAGCACTACGACGGCAACACGCCGATCCTCGTCACGACGCTGCGCGACGGGTCAGGCGGCGCGATCGAGATCCGCGATTTCGCACCGCGCTTCTCGAACCACGGCCGCTTCTACCGCCCCACGATGATGATTCGCCGCGTGCGCCCGCTCTCGGGCGAGCCGCGGGTCCGGATCCTGCTGCGCCCGCGCTGCGACTACGGTGCGGGCAGGCCCGCCACGACGCGCGGCAGCAATCACATGCGCTACGTGACCCCCGGGCTCACACTGCGCCTGACGACCGACGCGCCGATCTCGTACGTCGCGGAGGCCACGCCGTTCGTGCTCCAACGCCCGCTCGCGCTGATCCTGGGCCCGGACGAGCCGCTCGCGGCGTCGATCGACGGCACCGCGCGCGATCTCGAGGAGCGCACACACGATCACTGGGTGGAGTGGGTGCGCTCGCTCTCGATCCCGTTCGAGTGGCAGGACGCCGTGATCCGGGCCGCGATCGCGCTGAAGCAGTGCGCCTACGAGGAGACGGGCGCGATCGTGGCCGCGCTCACGACGTCGATTCCGGAGGCGCCCAACAGCGGTCGCAACTGGGACTATCGCTACTGCTGGCTGCGCGACGCCTACTTCGTGGTCCAGGCGTTGAACCGGCTCGGCGCGACCCGCACGATGGAGGGGTTCCTCTCCTTCATCTCCACGCTCGCGGCAACCGCGGGCGACCGCGAGCTCCAGCCGCTCTACGGAATCGGGCTCGAGACGGCGCTCCACGAGAGCGAGGCTCCCGCGCTCGCGGGCTTCCGCCACATGGGACCCGTGCGCGTCGGCAACCAGGCATTCGAGCAGATCCAGAACGACAGCTACGGGAGCGTGGTGCTCGCGGCGACGCAGTCGTTCTTCGACCGGCGCCTCCTGCACCCGGGCGGTGAGTCGCTGTTCCGGTTGCTCGAGACGGCCGGCGACTACGCGCTGCGGCTCTGGAACCGGCCCGACGCGGGCCTCTGGGAGCTGCGCACGCGCAGGCACGTCCACACCTTCTCTGCGGTGATGTGCTGGGCGGCGTGCGACCGGCTCGCGCGGATCGCTGCGCATCTCGGCCGTACGGCGCGCGCGCAGCACTGGCACGCGCACGCACAGAAGATCCGCGAGGAGGTGCTCGCGCGCGCGTGGAACGAACGGCGCGGCAGCTTCGTCGGCGCGTTCGAAGGCGATCAGCTCGACGCCTCGCTGCTGCTGCTGCCGGAGCTCGGCTTCCTGCCCGCGACCGACCCGCGCTTCGGCGCGACGCTCGGCGCGATCGAGCGCGAGCTGCGGCACGGTGACTATCTCTACCGCTATTCGGACGACGAGTTCGGCGCGGC
This sequence comes from uncultured delta proteobacterium, assembly GCA_963832165.1. Classification (GTDB taxonomy): domain Bacteria; phylum Myxococcota_A; class UBA9160; order UBA9160; family SMWR01; genus JAHEJV01. The sequence continues at coordinate 442,799 of CAWHTE010000003.1, forward strand.
GCAGACCGCGTTCAACGTGTGCACGTTCTGGTACATCGACGCGCTCGCCGCAGTCGGCCGGCGCGAAGAGGCGCGCGCGCTGTTCGCCAACATGCTCGCGCGGCGCAACCCGGCCGGGCTGCTCTCGGAAGATCTCGACGCGAAGACGGGCGAGCTCTGGGGCAACTTCCCGCAGACCTACTCGCTGGTCGGATTGATCAACTCGGCGATGCGGCTGTCGGTTCGCTGGGAAGAAGCGCTGTAGTCGCTCGGAGTCGGCGCGGGCGCCGGCATCGCTTCGCTGAACGGATGCGGCGGCACCGGGCCGCGACAGCCCGGAGGTGCCGGGGGCCGCGGCGGTCCCATCCAGAACAGCGCCGCGCCGAGCAGGATGAGGATGCGCAGGAGCCGGTACGTTCGCCGTCGCGGATTCATTGCTGCCTCCGTCTACTTTCCTGTAGTAGTCGGGGGCACGTATCGCGTCAAGCGCGGCGGCCGGGGTGGTTGGCTTGCCGGGCCTCATTCGCTTCGTGCAGCCGGGGTGGTTGGCTTGCTGCGGCTCATGGCTCGCCGGCCTGGGGGTGACGTTCTCTCTCGCCCGAATGATCCGAAGCCAGCGATGGCTTCAGGCTTTCAGGTTGCCGGTCCAACCCAAGTGGCCACGAGCCGTGCGACGGCCCGTGGCCGGCTCCGCTTTACTTCGCCGCAGCAAGCCAACCACCCCGCCACTCGAATTCGAACTCGTACGCCCTGGAATCGTGAACCTCTCCATGCGCTAGGCCGGGCGCTTGAATTCGCCGCCGGAGGCGTTGGTGATCCTGGAGCATATGCGTCTCCGAGCCGGCAACCATTGTGCTCCGGTGTACCGTCGTGCACGCCGACGGAGCCACAACGCCGACGCGGCGAATCAACGCCCGGCCCCAGGCAACGGACACCGCGTTACGCCCTTCGGGCTACTGCCCTACGACGCCTTGTCCGGCGTGGTGCCACCGCCCATCCATCGCGGCGCCCACCAGTTCCAGCGGCCGAGCAGGCGCATCGTGGCGGGTACGAGCAGCGCGCGCACGAGCGTCACGTCGAGCGCGATCGCAGCCGACATGCCGACCCCGATCTCCTTCACGAAGACGAGCTCGCCCGCGGCGAACGCGCCGATCACCACGAGCAGGATCAGCGCAGCGCTCGAGATCACGCGGCCCGTGTGGGCCAGCCCCGCGACGATGCTGCGCGAGTTGTCGCCGTCGCGGCGGTACTCCTCCTGGATGCGCGCGAGCAGGAACACCTCGTAGTCCATCGAGAGTCCGAACACGATCGCGGCGAGCATGAGCGGAATCGTCGGCTCGATCCCGTTGGGCGGCTCGAAGTTCAAGAGGCCCGCGAGGTGTCCATCCTGGAACACCCAGACCAGCACGCCGAAGCTCGCGCCGAGCGAGAGCAGGTTCATGAGCGCGGCCTTGATCGGTACGAGAACGGAGCGGAATGCGGTGAACAGTACCGCGAGGTTCCAGCCGACCACGCCCAGCGCGACGATCAGCGCATAGCGCGCCAGGACGTTGTTCACATCGACGAGCTGCGCGGTCGGGCCGCCCACCTCGAGCCGGCGGCCCGGGTGCGGCAGCGAGCGCACCGAACCCAACAGCTCCGCGGCGGCGTAGGTGCGGAACGACTGGCCGCCCTGGGCGTTGATCAGCGTGAGGTCGCCGTCGGTGGTGCGGTCGAGCTCGGTCAGCACGTCGGGATCGGTGGTGGTGACGAGCCCGTCGCTGCCGACCTGGTTCGGATCGAGCGCGTCGAGCGCAGTGTCGATCGTGGTGATCCCGGGCACCGCTGCGAGCTCTTCGAGATAGGCCTGCACACGGCGCAGCGTGTCGGGCGCGAGCACGGGCCCCTCGGTCTCGAGCACGATCTGAAGCGCCGAGGCGCCGCTCGGGTCGAACTGCGCGGGATCCGCAAGCCGCTCGTCGACGTTGCGCACCTCGGAGCCTCGCGGGAAGGTGGTGGTATCGGGCATCGCCGCTCGCATGCGCAGCGCGGGCAGGGCCGCGAGCACGAGCACGAGCGTGCAGGCGCCCGCAGTGAGCCACGGATAGCGGACCGCGAAGGTGCCGATCCCCGCCCACGCGCGGCTCGGGCCCGCGTCCTCGGGAGCGCGGCCGAGCGGGAAGCGATTGACGTTCGGCCCGAGCCAGGCGAGCAGCGCGGGCAGCATCACGAGCGCGCCGATCAGCGCGTTCGCGACCGCGAGGATCCCGCCCAGCGCCACGCTGCGCACGAGCGGCAGCGGAACCACGAACAGCACCGCCATGCTCACCATCACCGTGAGGCCCGAGATCCAGACCGCGCGCCCCGCGGTGTCGAGCGTGCGCGTCACGGCGTCGGCGGTGCTCGCGCTATGCGCCATCTCCTCGCGAAAGCGCTGCACGGTGAGCAGCGCGTAGTCGATCGAGAGACCAAGGCCGAGAAAGGCGCTCACGTTGAGCGAGAAGACGGAGATCTCCATGAAGTTCGAGATCACCTTGATCACCGCGACCGAGAGCGCCATCGCGATCGCGCCGATCGCGATCGGCAGGAGCGCCGCCACTACGCTGCGGAAGAACAGCAGCGTGAGCACGAGCGCGAGCGGCAGCGCATACATCTCGGCTTCGCCGACATCGCGCTCGGCGATCGACTGCGCGAGCGCCTCGGCGGGGATCGGGCCGCTGATCTCGACGCCCGGGAAGAGCTCGCGCAGCACCTTGTCGACGCGCGGCAGCGCGTTCACCATCTCCGACATCGAGCCCGCGAGATCGATCAGCACGATCGTGCGGTGTCCGTCGCGCGAGACGAGCGCGTCGAGCCCCGTGTCGTAGTGCGAGACGGTGCCGACGATCGCCGGGTCCTCGTAGAGCTGGTCGAGGCCGTCGAGCACGGTGCTCACGTACTCGGGGTCGCGCACGTCGAGATCGGGGCTGTACAGCATCGCCACGACGTCGGCGTTCGCGATCCCGAGCCGCTCGGTGATGCGTTTGGCCACGCGGTCCGACTCGCTGCCCGGGACGTCGATCCCGCCCGCGAGCAGCTGCTCGGCGACGTTCGCGCCGTAGAGTCCCGCGACGAGCGCGATGAGCCCCATCGTGGCCGCGACCGCGCGCGGGCGCGCGGACACCGCGCGTCCGAGCCGCGTGAACACGCTCAAGTGCCACTCCTTCCAGCCGTGGCGCGCGCGCGCGCCTGCGTCAGGACGTCGGCGGGTACCGGGTCGAACGCGGCCATCGCGCGCCGCAACAATCCGGGCGCGATGGAGCGCAACAGACGCGCGACGAACAGCGACGCGCTGTGGCGCGGCGCCGTCCGCTCGTAGCGCCGCTTCTCGACGCATTCGAGGATCGCGTCGACCACGATGCGGGGTGAGTGTTTTCTCCCGTTGAACGCAGGCGGCTCGTCGAGCTTCCCCCAGATCTCGGTGTCGATCGCGCCCGGGTTCACGATCGCGACGTGCACACCCGAGCCGTGGAGATCGTGCCAGAGTCCCTCGCTCCAGGCGTTCAGCGCTGCCTTCGACGCCGCGTAGATCGCCTCGCGCGGCGGTGCCACGAGCGCGGCGAACGACGACACGTTCACGATCACGCCGCCGCCCTGCGCGAGCATGGGCGGAATCGCCGCGAGCGTGGTCCAGACCGCGGAGAGGAAGTTCACGCGCATCACGGTCTCGGCTTCGTCGGGCGACAGGTCGTAGACCGGCTTGTGCTTCGGGATCGCGGCGTTGTTCACGAGCACGTCGATGCGGCCGTGGCGCGCGAGCGTCTCCGCGACGATCTGCTCCGCCATCTTGCGATCACCGAGGTCACCCGCGATGAACGAGGCGCGCTGCGGGAGACTTGCGTTACACGCGGCGACGAGCTCGCGCAGGCGGTCTTCGCGGCGTGCGACACCCACCACGCGCGCGCCGCGCTGTGCGAACGCGAGCGCGGTCTCGTAGCCGATGCCCGACGAAGCACCGGTCACGAGTGCGACGGCGTTCTGCCAGTCCAGTCGGCTCACGGCGTCCCGAGCCGCGCGAGCTCGCGCCGGGCGGTCTGCTTCATGAAGTCGCAGAACAGGCGCTCGGTATTGGCGGTGCAGGGCAGCGCCACGGTGCGCTCGAAGTGGGTGCGAGCCCGCGCTGCGTCGCCGTCGCGCGCCCAGAATACGGCGAATACGTAGTGATTGCGCACCGAGGCCGGTGCGATCTTCAGGGTCTTCTCGAATTGCTCGAGCGCCACATCGCGATCGTGCACGGGCCACGGCGCCACCATGTAGAAGTTGGCCAGCAGCGATGCGCCGAGTCCGTCGTCGAACTTCGGGTCGAGGTCCACCAGGCGCTGCGCGTGGGTCCTGTACTCGCCGCCCGCGCCAGAAACGATCGAGCGGATGATCCCGAGGCTCGACACATAGAACATGTACGAGGTGGCGAGCGCTGCCGCGGCCTCCACCGACTGCGGCCGCAGCTTCTCCGCCGCGCGCGCGTGCTCGAGTGCGCGGGCGCCGAGATCGGCCCACAGCGCGCGGTTGGCAGCGGTGTCCTGGAGCCCATCGACGAGCGGCAGGTTTCCGTTGCTGCGAATGGCCATCACCTGGGACAGCGCCACGGCCGTGCCCAGGCGCAGATCGAAGTTCGCGGGCTCCTTGGCCGCGCGCGCCTCGAGGACCCGCGCCACGCGCTCGAGCTCCTCGAGCTTCGTGCTCTCGCGCAGCACGATCTCCTCGGGTGTCGGCTCGGAGGACGCGATCACCGGTGCCGCGAGCACCGCGGCGAATACGCATGCGCGGATGAGTCGGAATCGCAGCACGGTGGCTCCTTCGCGGGAGTTCTTCGGGCCGCGTAGCATATCGCCTCTCACTAGTGGAGGGAGCGAGCTTGGATACGTTGCTGCGCGCGGGGGCATTCGAGGGCGAGACCCACATCGTCACGGGGGCAGGGCAGGGGATCGGCCGCGCGATCGCGCGGCAGCTCGCCGCGCACGGCGCGCAGGTGGTGCTCGTGGACGTCGAAGCGGGCAACCTCGCGCGCGCTTCGAACGAGATCTCGGACCAGGGAGCGCTGCGCCCGATCACCGCGGCGATCGACGTCACGGACGAGGGCGCGGTTGTGGACACCGTGCGGCGCGCGCTCGAGGCCACCGGCTGCATCAACGGCGTGGTCAACGTGGCTGGCATCGCGCGCGACGCGCGCATCATCAAGAAGAGCTATGGCGAGTTCAAGACCGTGGTCGGCGTACACCTGTTCGGCACGTTCCTGTTCATGCGCGAGGTGGCGGCGCAGCACTGGCACGCGCTGTTCAAGCAGAACGACAATCAGCCGCTCGCCGACGGCGTGAACCGCTTCATCATCAACTTCTCATCGGTCAGCGCGCGCAACGGCAACATCGGCCAGATCGACTACACGGCGGCCAAGGGCGCGATCGAGTCGGCCACCAAGACCGCCGCGCGCGAGTTCGCGAGCTACCGCGCGCGCGTGAACGCGATCGCACCCGGGCCCGTGAATACGCCGATGCTCGCGGCGGTCGGGGAGGGCGGCATCGAGGCGATGTCGCGCTCCACGCTCGTGGGGCGTGTCGCCGACCCCGACGAGATCGCGGCGACGGTCGCCGCGATCGCCGACCCGAAGCTGTTCGGCTACACGACGGGCCAGGTATTCGCCGCGAACGGTGGCATGTATCTGGACTGATCGGCGCGCCTTCGGCGCGCGGGATGCGAACTTGGTTGTTCGTGCGGCCGGGGTGGTTGGCTTGCTGCGGCTCATGGCTCGCCGGCCTGGGGGTGACGTTCTCTCTCGCCCGAAGGGTCCGAAGCCAGCGATTGCTTCAGGCTTTCAGGTTGCCGGTCCAACCCAAGTGGCCACGAGCCGTGCGACGGCCCGTGGCCGGCTCCGCTTTACTTCGCCGCAGCAAGCCAACCACCCCGGCACTCGAACTCGAACGCCCTGGACGCGTGAACCTCTCGATGCGCTAGGCCGGGCGCTTGAATTCGCCGCCGGAGGCGTTGGTGATCCTGGAGCATATGCGTCTCCGAGCCGGCAACCGTTGTGCTCCGGTGCACCGTCGTGCACGCCGACGGAGCCACAACGCCGACGCGGCGAATCAACGCCCGGCCGCAGGCAGGAACACCGCGGGCCGCCCTACTCGACCTTCACGGGCTCCTTGGCGCGTTCGAGCGCTGCGATCACCTTCGCGAAGCGGTCGGCGATCAGCGGCTCGAACTCGGGGTGCGTGAAGACGTAGAGCGCGCCTTCGCGCACGCCGCGCAGCGCGTGGCGGCCGACCTCGAGCGGGTCCATGCCCTCGGCCATGCCCGGCGTGATGATGTCGAGCTGATCCGGTGCACTGCCGAGCGCCGCGGGGCGGTTGCGCGAGGCATCGCCGAGGTTCGTGTTCGTCCAGCCCGGACACAGCACCGAGACGCCGATCCCACGCTGTGCGAGCTCGAGCGCGAGCGATTCGCTGTAGGCGACCACCGCGTACTTGGTGGCGCTGTACATCCCGAGCACGGGGCCCGAGAGGAAGCCGCCCACGGAGGCCGTGTTCACCACGTGCGCGCGCGTTCCGCTCGCGAGCCAGCGCGGCACGAACGCGCGGCAGCCGTTGACGACGCCGAAGAGGTTCACGCGGATCAGCCAGTCCCAGTCCGCCGCGCTGAACTCGTGGATCGCGCCGCCCTGTGCGACGCCGGCGTTGTTGAACAGCACATCGACGCCGCCAAAGCGCGCGAAGGCCTGATCGGCGAGCGCCTCCAGGTCGGCCGGATCGCTCACGTCGGTGCGCACCGCGAAGGCGGCCGTCCCGGCGGCCTCGAGCTCGCGCGCGAAGCGCTCGGCGGGGGCGAGCTCGATGTCGGCGAGCACCACCCGCATGCCCTGCTCGGCGCACGCGCGCGCGATGCCCGCACCGATTCCGCTCGCACCGCCCGTCACCACCGCCACGCGCCCCGAAAGGTTCTCCATGAAGCCTCCTGCGCCGCAAGCATCGCATATGCTGTGCGCCGTGGACGAGCCCCAGCGTGTGTTCGTGACGCGCGAAATCCCCGAGGCCTCCCTGAAGCTCCTGGCCGAGGGGCTGCCCGGCGCGCGCATCGACGTACACCGCTCGGCGGAGCGACTCTCTCCGCGCGAGCTCGAGCGCGCGGCGCGCGGGGCCACCGCGCTCGTGTGCACGCTCGCCGATCGCATCGACGCGGCGCTGCTCGAGGCGCTCGCGCCGCCGCTGCGCGTGGTGGCGACGTTCGCAGTCGGCTACGAGAACATCGACCTCGACGCCGCGCGCCGGCTCGGTGTGCACGTCGCGAACACGCCGGGCGTGCTCACCGACGCGACGGCCGAGGTCGCCGTTGCGCTCGTGCTCGCGTGCGCGCGGCGCGTCGCCGAAGGCGACCGGTTCGTGCGCGCGGGGCGCTTCTCGGGCTGGGGTCCGCTCGCGCACCGCGGGCACGCGATCTACGGGAGCACGGTGGGAATCGTCGGCGCGGGTCGGATCGGCCATCGCGTCGCGGCGACGCTGCGCCGCGGCTTCGACTGCGAGATCCTCGTGCATTCGCGCCGCGTTCCCGCACAGCCGGATTGGCAGCGCGAGCTCGGCGCGCGCTTCGTGCCACTCGAAGAGCTGCTCGAGCGCTCCGACGCGATCTCGCTGCACTGTCCACTCACGGCGGAGACGCGCCACCTGATCGACGCGCGCGCGCTCGCGCGCATGAAGCGCAGCGCGGTGCTCGTGAACACGGCGCGCGGTCCGATCGTCGACGAGAACGCGCTCGTGGCGGCGCTGCGCGCGGGCACGATCGCGGCCGTGGGGCTCGATGTGTACGAGGACGAGCCGCGTCTGGCTCCGGGGCTCGCCGAGCAGGGCAACGCGGTGCTGCTTCCGCACATCGGCAGCGCCACACACGCGGCGCGCGATGCGATGGGCCGGCTGTGCGCCGAGGCCGTGATCGCGGAGCTCTCGGGTCGCGCCGCTGCCCATCGGCTGGTTTAGATTCTCTCGGGATGCGTGTCGCCACCTGGAACATCAACGGACTCCGCTCGCGCCTGGCGCTGCTCTTGCACTGGCTCGCAGCGCGCAAACCCGACGTGGTGGCACTCCAGGAGCTCAAGCTCACCGACGCGCAGTTCCCGCACGCCGAGCTCGAGGCGCAGGGCTACCACGCGGCCGTGCACGGCGAGAAGGGCTGGAACGGCGTGGCGATCCTCGCGCGCAAGCCGCTCGAGTCGGTGCAGGTGGGTCTGCCCGGCGCGGACTTCGGCGCGCGCATGGTCACCGCGCGCGTCGAGGGCCTGTCGGTCGCGAGCGTGTACTGCCCGAACGGCAAGTCGGTCGCGCACGAGGACTTTCCCCGCAAGCTCGCCTGGTTCGACGCGCTCGCGGCGCATTGGACGGCGAGCCATCCGCCCGGCGATCCCGCGCTCCTGTGCGGTGATTTCAACCTGTGTCCCGCGGCGCTCGACAGCTGGAACGAGGCCGGCTTCACGGGCGCGATCTTCCACACCGAGCAGGAGCGCGCGCGCTTCCGCGCGCTGCTCACCGCGGGGCTGTTCGATCTGTTTCGCGAGCGCAATCCGGAGCTGCAGGCGTTCACGTGGTGGGACTACCGCGCGGGCGCGTTCCACAAGCGCCAGGGGCTGCGCATCGACCTGCTGCTCGCCACGCGGCCCGTGCTCGAGCGCGTGACGGCCGTGGAGATCGACCGCGAATACCGCAAGAAGCAGGACGGCCTCACGGCGTCCGATCACGCGCCGGTGTACGCGGACCTCATTTGATTCCCTGGTCGCGGTAGAACCAGTCGAGGATCTCGCGCGCGAGCTGATCCTTCGAACGATCTCCGCACTCGATCACGTGATCGGCGGCGCGGCGATACCACGGATCGCGGCGCTTCATGATCTGGCGGAAGCTGTCGTCGCCCGAGAGAGCCGGCCGGTCCTCGTCGCCGTCGATGCGCGCCTCGAGATAGTCGAGCGTGCGGTGCAGGTACACGATCCGCCCGTAGCGACGGAGCGCATCGACTTTGCGCGCGCTGTAGCGCTCGCGGCCGTCGCCATCGAGCTCCACGACCACGCCGCCGCCGGCGTCGATCAGCGCCCCTCCCTCGACCGCGGCGACCTTCTCGACGACCGCAAGCTCGCGCGCGCGGAAGCCGGCCCATCCCTCTCGCGCGACGAGGCCGGGGATTTTCTCCCCATCGGCCTCATAACGCATCAATGCGTCGAGAGAGAACAGCATGAAGTGTCGGTTGGTGCGCGCGAGCCGCTTCGCGATCGAGCTCTTGCCGCAGCCGCGCCCACCCACGAGGACGAGGTTTTTTTTCAACGGAGGGTGCTCAACTCGTTTGCCCATCTAACCGACCTTTTGGGGCGGGTAAATGTCGCGAATCCTGCGTTGCTCCGGTACCCGATGAATCTGCGTGGTGTACTCGCCTTCCTGCTGACGCATGTGATCGCCGTCACAGCCTCGGCAGTGCTGATCGACGGCCTCAACGGCGCGCTCGACGTGGCTCCGTTTCCCGAGCCCGTGCTCGACCACATCGGCGTGCGCGGCGGCCTCTCGGCGATCTACCTCGGCAACGGCATCGTGCTCACGGCCAATCACTGCGGCCCCGGCGACGTCTGGTTCGGCGGACAGCTCTACCACTATGTGCCGGGCTCGGCGGTGCGGCTCGTGAATGATGACGGCACCTACGCGGACCTCATGATGTTCGAGGTTCACCCGCGCCCGAACCTGCCCGAGCTCCCCATCGTGTCGAGCCGACCGTTGGTGGGCTCGGTCGTGAAGCTGGCGGGCAACGGATTCGACCGCGGCCCCTCGCTCGTGTGGGATCCGAACGGGAGCGGCGCGCCCGGGCCCACTGGAGGTTATGCGTGGGCTCCGAGCAGCAGCGTGCGCTGGGGTCACAATGTGCTCGAGGTGGTTCCGACGGCGCGCGTGTTCAACACGATCGCGCTCGGCACGATCTTCCACAGCGGGTTGCTCTGGCCCGAAGCGCAGGCCGTGACCGGGGACTCCGGCGGCGGCGTCTTCGCGCTGACGTTGCTCGGGGGGTGGCAGCTCGCGGGCGTGATGATCGGCATCACCCAGTACGCGGGTCAGCCCCCGAATACCTCGTTCTACGGACAGAAGACCTACTTCGCCGACGCCGCCTACTACCGCCCCCAGCTGGTCGACGCGGTCGATCTACCCGAGCCGGGCGGGGCGCTCGGCGCGGGTGCGGCGCTGCTGTTCTTGCTGGCCTGCAAGCGCCGCGAAGCGGCGCGCGCAGCGAGGCGAAGCGGAGCGAAGGCGAAAAGGTGGCCTCCGGGTTCCACAGTAACTCGGAAGTCGTAGTCCTTGGTCGCGTCCTAGCCTCGCCGAGACGCCGACTGCGTTGACGCGCGGGGGAGGTCGGTCACCCTCCTCGATCATGGATCGGTGCCGCGCCCTGCTGCTGCTCGCCGCGTGCTGTGTGGCACTCGTGCATGCGGAGGGCGCGTGGGCACAGGGCGCCGCCGGAGCCACCCCCGGCGGCTCGGTCCGGGTCGCCTATCGGAACGCGTCGATCACGAGCGTGGTGACCGACATCGCGCGCGCCACGGGCGTTTCGCTGATCTACGACGAGACGGTGTCCGGGCTCGGCACCGTCACGATCGAGGGGCCGACCCAGGTGAGCCGCGAGGAGGCGCTGGCACTGATCGACAGCCTGCTCCTGTTGCGCGGCTTTGCGGCGGTGCCGGGGCCCGGAGGAGTGCGCAAGATCGTCGCGATCAACGGCGCCCCGAGTCCGTGGACCGCGAGCTCGGAGATCCCCGACAGCGACGCGCCGGTCACGACGCTCCTGCGCCTCGAGAACGCGAACGCCACCGACATGGTGCCCGTGATCACGCCGTACCTCGGGACGAACGCCACGGCCGGCGCCTTCGAGCCGACCAACAGCCTGATCCTGTCGGGCCCGGCGTCGCTCTTGCGCACGCTGCGCACCGCGATCCAGGCGCTCGACCAGGATGCCGCGGGCGAGGCGTTGATCTGGCCGCTGCGCGTCGCAGACGCGGAGACCGTCGCGGACCAGCTGCTCGAGATCGAGGGCGAGCTCGAGGTGCCGTTCGTGTCGACCGATGTGCGCCGCAACGCGCTGCTCCTGCGCGTGCGCCCGGGCGAGACCGAGCGCGTGCGCGCGCTCGTCGACCAGCTGGACCGCCCCGCGCACGGCGCCGCGCGCATGCAGGTGGTGCGGCTGCGCTATGCCGATCCGGAGAAGCTCGCCGAGCAGCTCACCGAGCTGCGCAGCGAGGGCACGACGGGCGACGGCCAGGGGGCCGATCCCGCCGCGCTGCGCGCGGGATTGCGCGGGCTCCCGTTCGAGGTGGCACCCGACATCGCGACACACTCGCTCGTGCTCTCGGGGCCGCCCGAGGTGATCGACGCGGTGCTCGACGTCGTGAGCGAGGTCGATCGCGTCCCGGCGTCGGTGCGCCTGGAGATCCTGGTCGCGGGCGTCGATGTCGACGATCGCCTCGCGCTCGGCGTCGACTATCTGATCCCCACGCTCTCCAACCCGAAGGAACCAGACGATCTGATCGCGGCCGTGCGCTCGACCCCGAGCGGCGGCGGCATTCCGCCGTCGATCGAGCGCACGTTCCTCGCCGCGTTCACGCGCGCTCCGCTGCTGATCACGATCATCGACCCGGTCACGGGCGCGGCGATTCCGATCTCGCTGCCGCGCGAGCAGGGATCGATCACGATGGACGGCCGCACCGTGAAGTCGGAAGTAATGATGCAGCCGCACCTCCTGATCACGAGCGGCGAGGAGCACGAGATCTTCGCGGGCGACAACGTGCCGGTTCCGGTCGCGAGCCCGGAAACGGGAGGCACGGTGGGTACGGGGGGCACCGGCGGCACCGGCGGCACGGGAGGCACTGGCGACACGGGGACCGGCACCGAGGCCACCGATGCCGGCAATGCCGCGCTGGCGGCGGAGGGCACCGGAGACGGCGGAACGACCACGGGCGGCGAAACCGGAGGCACGGGGACCGGCGGATCGGGGTCGTCGGACCTCACGGTGCGGCAGAACATCGAGCGCAAGGATGTCGGTACGACCTTGCGCGTGACACCGACGGTCGGCGAGCAGGGCGGCGTGACGCTCGAGCTCCACGTCGAGGTGAGCTCGCTGCGGGAGTCGGTGGCCGGGCCGGTCGAGGAGGTCGGGCCGACGATCGCGGAGACCACGATCGACTCGACGATCCGGCTGCGCGGCGGCGAGTTCGCGGTGATCGCCACCGCGGCGCGCCCGGTGACACAGGAGACCCGAACCGGGACACCGTGGCTCATGGACATCCCGGTGATCGGCTGGGCGTTCCGCTTCACGAGCGAAGAAACCATGAACCGCCATCTGCTCGTCGCCGCGCGCGCAGAGATCCTGCGCCCCGAGTCGCACGACCTCGCGAATCGACTCGCGCGCGAGCTCGCACCACCCGCTGCTGCTGCACCCGCGCAGCACTGAGTTGATTCGAGCACCGAAAGGACGCGCGCGTGCGTGCGATACACTGCGCGGCCATCAGCGCGCACGGGAGAGCGAACGTGAACGTCGGAATCCTGCTGATCTTCCAGAACTATCAAGGCCGCTACTCCGACGAGGAGATGGTGCGCGATCAGATCCGGATCGCCGATCTCGCCGAACCGCTCGGCTTCGACTCGCTGTGGCCGCCGGAGCACCACTTCACCGACTACTCGGCGTGCCCCGACAACGTCCAGTTCCTGTCCTACATGGCCGCGAAGACCCACACGATCAAGCTCGGGACGGGTGCCGTGATCGTGCCCTGGAACGACCCGCTGCGCGTGGTCGAGAAGATCGCGTTCCTCGACCACCTGTCCGGTGGGCGCGCGATCCTCGGCCTCGGGCGCGGCCTCTCGCGCGTGGAATACGAGCACTTCGGCATCGAGATGAACAGCGCGCGCGACCGATTCGACGAGGCGTCGCAGATGATCATCGACGGGCTCGACAAGGGCTTCATCGAAGGCGACGGCCCGTACTACCCGCAGATCCGCACCGAGATCCGCCCGCGGCCGCTGCGCAGCTTCCGCGACCGCTTCTACAGCGTGGGCATCTCGCCCGAGTCGGTACAGCAGGTGGCGAAGCTGGGCGCGCGGCTGATGGTGTTCTCTCAGACCCCCTGGGAGATGTTCAAGGACGGCGCGCTGGCCGCCTACCGGAAGGCCTGGGCCGAACATCAGGAGGGGCCGCCTCCGCCGCCGCTCACGGGCGACCTGATGTTCTGCCACGAGGATCCCGCACAGGCCGAGGCGCTCGCCTACGAGTACATGGCCAACTACTACCTCTCGATCCTCAAGCACTACGAGCTCATGAGCGAGCACTTCAAGGGCACGAAGGGCTACGAGTTCTACAGCAACGCGAGCGACGGGCTGCGCGCGGTCGGGCTCGAGAACTCGGCGAAGATCTACACGGGCATCCAGGCCTGGGGCACGCCCGAGCAGCTGATCGAGAAGCTCCGCAAGCGGCGCGAGCTGCTGGGCGACTTCGAGCTCTCGCTGATCTGCCACTACGGCGGGATGCCCGTCGAGGTGGCCGAGCAGAGCCTTCGGCTGTTCGCCAAAGAAGTGCTGCCCGAACTGCACCGCTGGTAGTCGCGGCGCGCTTCTAGAATCTGCAGCGCTTTCACCCGCGTCCGCGCAGGGATTGCAAAGGACTCCCGCGCGGGGATCGCGTGCGTGCGCCGTATCGCGGCGGCACGGCGGTTGCATTGATCTCCTTCGAGTGCGGCGACCCCCGCCGTGCTCCAGAACAGGGAGATCCAAAATGAAGAAGAACACGACCTGGACGATCTGCGGCTTGACGCTTCTCAGCCTGGCGCTCTACGCCCCCAGCGCTCTCGCGCAGGACGTACAGCAGGAGAAGACCACCACCACGACCACGACCAAGACTTTCAGCTCGGGCACCGTGAGCACGATGAGCCCCGAGTCGATCGTAATCCGGACGTCGGGGGCGGCAGCTCCGATCACCTACGAGTTCACGGAAACCACGACCTACGTCGACGAGGCCGGTAATCCGGTCAAGGTCGAGACGGTGAAGACGGGCGTCCCGGTGACGATCTATTACTCGCAGGACGGAGACAAGATGGTCGCCACGAAGGTGGTCGTGAAGAAGACGGTCAGCCCGCCGAAGGGGTAGACCCTTCCCGATTCGTCGAGCATCAGCTCGCAGCAGGTCTCGCGCGCGTCAGCCGGGTGATCTGATTGCACAATCTGCATCCGCCGCGGCGCATGATTCCGCTGACCGCGCCCCGGATGGCGTCGAGCGCCGTCCGGGGCGCGGCACGTCGTTTGCACATTTGGGCGTGACGGCGCAATCCGTGCGCCGTGCGATCGAACGGGGGAATCACCGTGAACAAGAACGCCCTCCGGACGCTTTGCGGACTGACGCTTCTCGGCGTGGCGCTGTCTGCCCCGAGCGTCCTCGCGGAACCGGCGCGGCCGAAGAAGCCCACCACGACGACCACCGCCACGATGAATCGGTCGGGATTCGTCAGCGAGCTCGGTCCGGACACGATCGTGATCCGGACGGCGACGTCGGTTCTGCCCTTCGCCTATCAGTCCACCGAGACCACGACGTTCGTGGACGGCGCCGGGAACCCCGTCCAGACGGACGTGGTGAAATCCGGCGCGGAGGTGACCATCTACTACTCCAAGTCCGGAGACAAGATGGTCGCCAGCAAGGTGGTCGTGAAGGAGACGCCTAGCGGCTAGCCGCGCAGCAATCGCGCCGCGTCGAGCGCGCCGTAGGTGAAGATCACGTCGGCGCCCGCGCGCTTGAGCGAGAGCAGGCTCTCGAGCAGACAGCGGTCGTAGTCGAGCCAACCCCGCTCGGCCGCGGCGCGCAGCATCGCGTACTCGCCGCTCACGTGATAGGCGGCCACCGGCAGTGCCGTGTGATCGCGCACCAGGCGGATGATGTCGGCGTAGACGAGGGCGGGCTTCACCATCACCCAGTCGGCACCCTCCGACTCGTCGAGCATCAGCTCGCGCAGCGCCTCGCGCGCGTTGGCCGGGTCCATCTGGTAGGTCTTCTTGTCGCCGCTGCGCGGCGCCGAGTCGAGCGCCTCGCGGAACGGTCCGTAGAACGCCGAGGCGTACTTCGTGCAGTAGCTGCCGATCCCGACTTCGGTGAAGCCCGCGCCGTCGAGCGCCTCGCGGATCGCGAGCACGCGGCCGTCCATCATGTCGGAGGGCGCCACGATGTCGGCGCCGGCCTCTGCGTGCGAGACCGCCATCGCGGCGAGGATCGGCAGCGTCTCGTCGTTGTCGATCCGCTCGCCGATCAGCACGCCGTCGTGGCCGTCCGACGAATAGGGGTCGAGCGCGACGTCCGTGATCACGAGCAGCTCGGGGTGAGCGGCCTTGAGCGCGCGCACGCTGCGCTGGAGCAGGCCGTCCGGCTTCGCGCATGCGCTGCCGCGCGGATCCTTTTCGGCGTCGGGGATCACCGGGAACAGCGCCACGCCCGGCACGCCCAGAGCGACGGCTTCCCCGGCCTTCTCGACGAGCCGATCGATCGAGAGTCGCGCGTGACCCGGCATCGATTCGATCGGCGACGCGAGCCGCTCGCCCTCCTGCACGAACAGCGGCAGCACGAGGTCGTCGGGCGAGAGCTGGGTCTCGCGCACGAGGCGGCGCAGCACGGGATTCCGGCGATTGCGGCGCGGGCGGATCAACACGCCGCCATGTTACCTCACGAAAAGTCCGCGTCGCTGAACTGGGCGAGCCGCTCGATCCACCACTTGGGCGCCTGCGACATCAGCGTGTTCAGGTCCCAGTAGTCGCGCCAGAGCGTGATCTTGCCTTTGCGCACCTCGTGGATCGTCACGAACGGGTTGGTGACCTTCTCGCCGGTCTCGAAGTGCCAGGTCTCGGTGTGCTCGATCACCACGGTGTCGCCGTCGGCCACCACGCGGTGGATCTCGTGCTCGAATCGCTGCACGGGGTCGAGCCCGAGCCGCAGCCGTTTCACGACATTCTCGGGTCCGACCGCGCCTTCGTCGGGCGTCGGCACGTCCTCGTAGAAGCCGTGCTCGTCGATCAGCGACGCCACACCTTCCCAGTCCTTCTGGTAGAGGCAGTTCCACATCCGATGGACGATCTCGCGATTGCTCTGCTGCTGGCTCATGCGGCCCTCCGCTGTCTAGTTACTCGGCCCGTCGTCGCGGTGCCAGACCAGATCTCCAGCGCACCACGTGGCGCGCACGCCGTCGCTCGAGAGTCGCACGCGCGCGTCGCGCCACGGGCGGTCGAGCAGGCACAGGTCTGCGGGTGCCCCGATCGCGACGGTGCGTGCGGGCCCGCCGGGATCGCAGAGCGGCGCCGCGTAGAGCGCGAGCGCCTGCTCGGGCGAGACCGCTTCACCGGGGCCGAGCGTCGCCCCGTCGCCTGTCGTGCGGCTCACCGCCGCCGCCATCGCGCGCCAGGGATCCGGCGAGCCGTAGGGCGCGTCGCTGCCCGCCGCGAGCGGCACTCCGGCCGCGAGCCAGCCGCGCGCGCGGTAGAGCCACGGCAGGTCTTCGGGATCGACATCGCGGCGGTAGTCGTCGCCGCGTTCCGCGAGAAAGTGCGGCTGCGTGACGACGCGCAGCCCCAGCTGCGCGGCGAGCGCGACGAGCTCGGGCGGCGCGACGGACGCGTGCTCGAGCCGGTCGCCGGGGCGCGTCCCCGCGTCGCGGAGTGCGGCCGCTGCGAACATCCCCTGCGCGCGTGTGACGCAGTGAACGGCGAAGCTTCGACCCGCACCGTGGGCGGCGCGGATCCGCGCGCAGAAGTCGTCGAAGTCGGGCAAGAGCGTCTCGTCGAGCAGGGCCTTCACCGCGCCGCGCGCCACGCGCGCCGAGCCGGGCTCGGGCAGATCCGGCTCACCCATCACCAGCAGCTGCTGCGGCAGCGCTCCGCGCTCGGCGGCGTCGCAGAGTCGGCGCAGCGCGGCCGCGTCGTTCCCGGCGCTCGCGTCGGTCGCGCCCGTCACGCCGAACGACGCGAGCTGCGCGCCCACGCCGGCGAGGTCGGGTGCCTCGCCGCGCACCTGCTCGCGCAGCCACGCGTCGGCGCGGAAGAGCCGCCCCGTGACGCGGCCGCGCGGATCGCGCTCGGCGCCCTCGGGCCAGACCGCCCCCGCGCGTTCGAGCTCGGCCACGCCGGCCGAGTTGAGCACCCAGAGAGCGCCGGTGCGGTGCTGTACGCGCAGCGGCCGATCCGCGACCCACGCGTCGAGGCGATCGCGGTCGAGCGGTCCCGCCACCGACTCGTGATAGGCGACGCCGCGCAGCCAGCCGCGCCCGCGCTCGGACGCGTGGCGCAGCGCCGCCGCGAGCTGATCGGCGGTCGCGACCGCGGGCGGGCCGCACGCGATCGACGTCTGCGCGGCGGCGAGCGCGTGCAGGTGTACGTGGTGGTCGTGCAGGCCCGGGATCAGCGCGCCGCCGCGCGCCTCGAGCACGGGCTCATCGGCCTGCCGCGCCAGTGCAGCGCCGATCTGCGCGATCCGACCGCGCGTCACCCGCACATCGAGCGGTGCGCGCCCGTCGATCTCGGCGCCGCGGATCAGCACGCGAGCTCCCGCCGCAACGCCTCGGTGTCGGCGCCCGCCGCACGAGCACTCGCGGGCGCGCAGCGCGCGCGCGGCGCGGCCACCGGAGCCTCGTCGCCGCCGACCGCGACGCGCGCGCGATCCGCGGCCCCTGATACCTCGCACTCGCCGCTCGGCGCGAATGCGAGCGCGTGTGCGGTCACGTCGCAGAGCGCGAGGTCGAGCAGCACGCCGCCGCCCGCGCGCCAGCTCGCCCAGGTGGCGACGGCCGCGTGCAGCCCCGTGAGCGGATCCGCGATCGCATCGCCACAGAACAGCGGCCCGTCTTCATCGGCGACCGCGTGCGCCGCACCCGCGGCCACGGCGGCGTCGTCGCCGAACGCGACGCGGCCGGGCGGTGCGTCGGTGCGCCCGTAGCCCGTGATGCTCGTCCACACGCGGCCCGTGCGCGCGGCCACGAACGCTTCGGCGTCGATCCCGAGCTGGGCGAGCGCGCGCGGTCGCGCGCTCTCGATCAC
The DNA here is from genome assembly GCA_963832165.1 of uncultured delta proteobacterium. GTDB lineage: Bacteria > Myxococcota_A > UBA9160 > UBA9160 > SMWR01 > JAHEJV01. The sequence continues at coordinate 460,849 of CAWHTE010000003.1, forward strand.
GACGTCCGCGGACGCGATCAGCGCGTCGAGCAGCGCCGCGTCGCGCGCGTCGCGGAAGTCGAGCACGGCGCTGCGCTTGCGCGCGTTCAACACGGCGTAGAACCGGGGCTCGCCCGCGCGCGCGCCGTCGAGCCGCTGCGCGCTCTCGATCTTGATCACGTCCGCGCCCGCGTCGGCGAGCAGCTCGGCGCACAGCGGGCCTGCCCAGAGCGCGGAGAAATCGAGCACGCGCGGCGCGCGGCGCGGCGGCTCGCCGCGCGGGCCGCACGCGGCCGCGCGGACCCAGCTCGGTGAGCCCAAGGGCGCCGGCGCGGCCGGTGCGAACGCGAGCCCGAGCCAGCGCGCGCGCTCGGCGAGCCATGCGAGCGGGCGCCGCGGAAGCTCGCGCGCCGCGAGCTCCCAGTCCCACCCCGCGCCCAACTCCACCTCGAGCCATGCGGGCAGCGCGCGCCGGTCGTCGTCGCGCGCGAGTGTCAGTGCGGCCCAGCCGTCGGCGGCGCGCAGCAGTCGGCAGGCTCCGCCCGGCGCGACGCGCCCGCGGCGCTCGAGACCGAACAGCGCCGCGCGCTCCGCGAGCAGCCCGGCGGGATCTTCCGGCGCGCGCGCGCCCAGCGCCGCGAGCGCGCGACCCGCACCAGCCGCGCACGAGGCGAGCGCACCGCACGGCACGCGCGGCAGGGCTTCGGGCCTGCCCGTGAGCGCCATGGCGCCGCTCTCGGCCCACGCGAGCGCGGGGTGGCGATCGTCGGGGCCCGGCCTCGATGCGACCCGCAGGCCGAGATCTGCGAGCAACCGGCGCGCGTAATCCGACGCCGCGCCCGTACCCGCCACCTCGACGCGCTCGGACGGGGGGCTCGCCACGGCCGCGATTCTACCGGAGTGGTGTAAATTGCCCGGTCGCAACCCGCGTCTCGAGGAACGAACCCCCATGCCCCAACTCAAGCCCGGCACCCGCATCAAGAGCGCCGTGTGCGCGACGGAATTGATGGTGATCCAGGCCCCCGCCGGCGACACGGACGTGCGCTGTGGCGGTGCGCCGATGCTCGGGATGAGCGATCCCAAGCCCGAGCGTGCGATCGACCCCAACCTCAAGGCGGGCAGCCAGATCGGCAAGCGCTACGTGGACATGGGCGGGACGATCGAGCTCCTGTGCACGAAACCCGGCGAGGGCACGCTTGCACTCGGCGACGCGCCGCTCGTGCTCAAGGAAGCCAAGCCGCTGCCCGCGTCGGATTAGTCGCGCATGGCGAGCACACCGTTCCGTGTCTCGCCGCGACCCGCCACTCCGATCCTGTCGCTCGCGAGAGCGATCGAGCGCCTGCAGACGCCGGACGTGTACGAGGCCTACTCGCCGCTCACGGGCGAGCCGCTGTTCGCAGTCGACCTCGGCGCGGAGACGCGCTGGCCCGAGGAGATCGCGCTCGCGGTCGCGCGCGAGGCGCTCGCCGAGCTGCCGTGCCCGTCGATCGCGCTCGCGCAGGGCCTGCTCGCACCGGCCGCGGAAGCGCTACTCGCCGAGTTCGACACGGTCGTGGCGACGCCGCAGGAGCTCGAGCTCGTGGCGGACGGCGTGTTCGGGCATCCGCTGGCGGCGCAGGCGCTCGCGCAGCTGTTGCGCCTCTCGGCCGGAAGCTCGGTGCACGAGGGCCTCGTGGCCGAATCGCTCGTGTACTCGACGCTCCAATCGGGCCCCGAGTTCGCAGCGTGGCTCGCTGCGCGCCCCGACCCGAAGCCGCGCCCGCAGCCCGACGGTCCCGCGGTGCGCATCGATCGCGTCGAGGGGCGTCTCGAGCTCTGGCTCAATCGGCCCGAGAAGCGCAACGCATTCTCCGCCGAGATGCGCGATGCGCTCTGCGAGGGACTCGCGCTCGCGGTGATGGACCGCAGCGTCGAACGCATCTCGCTGCGCGGCGAGGGGCCGGTGTTCTGCAGCGGCGGCGATCTCGACGAGTTCGGCACGCTGCCCGATCCGTCCACCGCGCACGCGATCCGCTCCACGCGCCATCCCGCGCGCCTGCTGCACGCGCTCGAGCCCCGCGTCGACTGCGTGGTGCACGGTACCTGCGTGGGCGCGGGCGCCGAGCTGCCCGCGTTCGCCACGCGCGTCGTCGCGCGCCCCGACGCCTCGTTCCGGCTGCCCGAGCTCTCGATGGGGCTCGTGCCGGGCGCTGGGGGCACCGTGAGCCTGCCGCGCCGGATCGGCCGCCAGCGCACGGCGTGGCTCGCGCTCACGGGCGCTGCGATCGACGTCGAAACCGCGCTCTCGTGGCGCCTCGTGGACTCGATCGCCGAGTAGCAGGGGAGCCGCCCGTTGAACGATCGATCGAATGCTGGTTCCGCGCCCACCGGCCGCGGCCAGAGCGAGTGGATGGTCATCGGAGCGTCGTCGCTCGGCACGATGTTCGAGTGGTACGACTTCTTCCTCTACGGCTCGCTCGCCGCCAACATCGCGAGCCAGTTCTTCTCTGCCGCCAACGAGACGAGTGCGTTCATCTTCGCGCTGGCTGCATTCGCCGCGGGGTTCCTCGTGCGCCCGTTCGGCGCTCTCGTGTTCGGGCGCATCGGCGACGTCGTCGGCCGCAAGAGCACGTTCCTGGTCACGATGGCGATCATGGGGTTCGCGACGTTCCTGGTCGGGCTGCTGCCGAGCTATGCGCAGATCGGCATGGCGGCACCGATCGTGCTCGTCGGTCTGCGGCTGTTGCAGGGGCTCGCGCTCGGCGGCGAGTACGGCGGCGCGGCGATCTACGTCGCCGAGCACGCGCCGCCCCACCGGCGCGGCTTCTACACGAGCTGGATCAACGCGATGGCGACGGCGGGTCTGCTGCTCTCGCTGCTCGTGATCATGGCCACACGCGCGAGCATGAGCGTGGGTGACTTCGCGGCGTGGGGGTGGCGCATCCCGTTCCTCGCATCGGCGCTGCTGCTCGGGATCTCGCTGTGGATCCGCCTGCGGCTCGAGGAGAGCCCGGTCTTCCGACGCATGAAGGCCGAGGCCACCACATCGAAGGCGCCGCTCGCCGAAGCGTTCGGAAACTGGGGCAACGTGAAGCTCGTGCTCGCGGCGCTGTTCGGGGCGGTCGTGGGCTCGGCCACGATCTGGTACACGGGACAGTTCTACTCGCTGTTCTTTCTCGAGCGCGTTCTCAGAGTGGACGGGCTCACGGCGGCCGAGCTCGTGACGATCGCCCTCGCGCTCGCGGCGCCGTCGTATGTCTTCTTCGGCTGGCTCAGCGACCGGATCGGACGCAAGACCGTGATCATGACGGCGTTCGCGCTCGCCGTGCTCAGCTTCTTCCCGGCATTTCGTGTGCTGACCGAGGCGGCGAATCCGAAGCTCGCGCGCGCTCAGGAGTCAGCGCCCGTCGTCGTGCACGCGGATCCCGCGGCGTGCTCGTTCCAGTTCGATCCGGTGGGAGGCAACGCGTTCGACGAGCAATCGTGTGACGTCGCCAAGTCGTTCCTTTCCCAGGCGGGCGTCAGCTACGAGACCGCGCCCGTTGCGGCGGGCGTGGCCGCCCAGATCCACATCGGTGCCGTGGTGGTGAAGGCGCCAGAGCTCGGCGCCGTACCGCGCGACGAACGCCAGGCCGCCGTGAGCGCGTTCCGGGGCGAAGCGCGCGCTGCGCTCGACGCGGCCGGCTATCCCGCGACGGCGGACGCGGACGAGATCAACCGGCCGCTCGTGGTCGCGATCGTGGCGTATCTCGCCATCATCGCCGCAATGGGTTATGCGCCGCTCGCCGCGCTCTTCGTCGAGCTGTTCCCGGCCCGCATCCGCTACACGTCGCTGTCGCTGCCGTACCACCTGGGAACGGGATGGGTCGGAGGGCTGCTCCCCACGACCGCATTCGCAGTCGTCGCGGCGACCGGCGATATCTATTCGGGCCTGTGGTATCCGATCGCGTTCGCGTCGCTCTCGCTGGTCGTGGGGCTCTGGGCGTTGCCCGAGACGAACGGTCGCGACATCGACGCCTGAGCTACAGCCCGGTCGGGCGCGTCCCGATCACCTGCGCTGCCTCGAGCTCGTCGAGCTCTGCGTCGGCCAGGCCGAGCAGACCGCCCAGGATCTCGCGGTTGTGCTCGCCGAGCGTCGGCGCAGGGCTGCGCAGCCAGCGCTCGACGCTCGCGAAGCGGAACGGCGGCGCGCAGATCGGATGCGTCCCCACGACGGGATGGGTGAGCGTCTCGTAGAAGCCGCGCGCGACGAGCTGCGGATGGCGGTAGGTGGTGCGCGGATCGACGACGGGCGCGGCGGGCACGCCCGCGGCGACGAGCTCCGCGACGGTGGACTCGAGCTCGCGCTCGGCGGCCCAGCGCGCGAGCTCGGCGTCGAGCAGGTCGTGCTGCGCGCGGCGTCCCGCGTGGTGCGCGAGCTCGGTGTTCTGCGCCCACGCAGGGCGCCCGAGCACGCCGATCAGCGCCTGCCACTGCGCGTCGCTCTCGATCGAGAGCGCGAGCCATTGCTCGCGCCCGCGGCACGCGTAGAGGTTCTGCGGGGCCGCGTGCGGCGCGCGGTTGCCCTCGCGCTGCAGCACGACGTCGTGCGCGCCGTGCTCGACGATCTGCTCCGCGGCCGCGTTGAGCGCGCCCTCGACCATCGTGCACTCGACGAGGTGGCCGGTGCCGGTCCGTTCGCGCTCGGCGAGCGCCACGAGCGTCGCGAACGCCGCGTGCGTGCCCGCGAGCGGGTCGCACGGGCCGCGCTGGATGCGCGGCTGGTCGTGCGGATGGCCGGTCAGCCACGCGAGCCCGGTGATCTGCTCCATCGTCTGCGCGAAGCCCACGTGATCGCGCCACGGTCCCGAGAGCCCGAACGCGGGCATGCGCACGAGGATCGTCGCGGGCGAGAGCGCGTGCACCGAATCCCAGTCGAGCCCGAACTGCTCGATCACGCGCGGCGAGAAGTTCTCAACGAACACGTCGCAGGACGCGATCAAGCGCTTGGCGAGCGCGAGCCCGCGCGCGTCGGCGAGGTTCAGCGTGAGGCCGCGCTTGTTGGTGTTCGCGGACAGGAAGATGTGGCTGTACTCCCACCAGCTCGGCACGTGGCCGATCAGCGCGCCGCCGACCATGCGCATGCCGTCGGGGCGCTGGATCGCCTCGAGGTGGATCACGTCGGCGCCGAGCACGGCGAGCATCCACGTCGCCGAGGGCCCGGCCCACCACGCGGTTGCGTCGAGCACGCGGATGCCCGCGAGCGGAAGTCCGTCGCCCGGCGCGCGCCGCGCGCCCGCGGGCGACGGGGCTGCGACAGGTGCTTCGATCGCGTCTGCGTGTGCTCGCCGAGGCGCGGGCGTCGGACGCGGCGGCGCGGGATCGCTGGTCGTCGATCCGGTAGGGCGGGCGCGGCTGCGCGAACCCGCCCGACGGGTTCTTCAGGAACACACCGCGCGCCGCGAAGTGCTCGTGCTCCTTCACGCTGCGCCCGTCGTGCACGGGCGCCACGGGGATCCGCAGCAGCGCCGCGCGCTCGACGATCTCGGCCGTGGTGTGCTGCGTGGTCCACGCGCGCACGGCCGCGTTCCACTCGTCCATGCGCGCCCAGCGGCCGGTGATCTTCGCGAGCTCCTCGTCCTCGAGCAGATCGGTTCGCTCGATCAGGAGCAGGAAGTCGCGGTACTGCTGACGCGAGTTGGTGTTGAAGCCGACCCAGCCGTCCTTCGTGGGCTCGATCGACGGCAGCTCGATGCTGCGAGCCGGCGTGCCCGCGACGTCGGGCCGGCCGAGCATGCTGTTGAGCAGGTCGGTGTACATCGTGCCCGCGATGTTCATCACCTCGAGCAGCGAGAAGTCGACGTGCTCGCCGAGCCCGTGCGCGCGCGCGCGACGCATGCGCGGCGAGCGCCGCCACCGCCGCGAACGTGCCACCCACCCACTCGGTGGTGCGCCCGCCGGCCATCACGGGCGGCTGCGAGGCGAGCCCGCGCGTTGCGATCGAGCCCGCATTCGGCCTGGATCGTGAACTCGGTCGAGGCGCGCCCCGCGTACGGCCCCGTGCGCCCGAACGGCGTGATCGAGAGCACGACGAGTCCCGGATGCCGCTCGGAGAGGCTGGCCGCGCCGAGCAGGTCCTGCTCGAACGACTCGACCACGAGATGCGCGTCGGCGACGAGCGCTTCCACCCGCGCGTCGCCGGGAGCGCCGACGACCGAGCGCTTTCCCGCTGCCAGGAACTGGAACAGCGGCCCATCGCGCCCGGCGAGCTCGACGCCGCTCGCGGTGAACCTGCGCAGCGGGTCGCCGCCGGGCGGCTCCACCTTCACCACATCGGCGCCCGCGTCGCAGAAGAGCTTCGCCGTGTAGCCGCCCGCGATCCCGGTCGAGAGATCGATCACGCGCAGGTCGCGCAGTCCGTGCAATGCAGGTGCTCCTTCGCGGAGCATTCTACGCCGCGCCGGCGTGGTTGGCCGTGGCTACGCGGTGACTGCGGGGGGTCGCGTGGTCTCGACGGCAGCGCGCGGTTCTCCAGCGAGCATGCGGCGGTCGGCTGCTGAATCGCGCGTTCGAGCGGCCCTGGTCTCCTGCCATCTCGCCAGCAGCTTCATGAGCTCGGCGTCATTCACGGGTTTGACCAGGTGCCCATCGAAGCCCGCTTCTCTCGACTTCCGGCGGTCTTCCTGTTGCCCCCAGCCGGTCAGCGCGAAGATCGCGATGTCTCGGCCGCCCTTCATGTCGCGGATGCGGCGGCACGCTTCGTAGCCGTTCAGCTTCGGCATTCCGATGTCGAGCAGGATCACGTCTGGCGCGAGGCTCGCGGCCGCTGCGATGGCCGCCTCGCCATCGTTCGCCGTGTGGGCCTCGTTCCCGGAGAGCGCCAGCACCTCGGCGAGAACATTCGCGGCCGGGCGGCTGTCGTCGACCACGAGGATGCGGAGTCGAGTGGCCACGGACGAGGCACCCGCCGTCGGCACCACGGGTCGCACGGCAGGCGCCTCGAGCACGGGAAGTCGCACGACGAACTCGCTCCCTCGACCCGGGCCCTCGCTGTGCGCTGTGATCGTGCCGTCGTGCAGCTCCACGATCCTCTTCACCAACGTGAGCCCGATGCCCAGGCCTCCCTGGGATCGCTCCAGCGTCCCGTCTACCTGGGTGAACAGATCGAAGATCGTCCCGAGCGCTCCGGACGGGATTCCGATTCCGGTGTCCATCACGGAGATGACGGCCTGGTCTCCATCGCGACGCGCCGTCAGCCAGATCCGGCCGCCCGGCGCGGTGAACTTGCGGGCGTTCTGGAGCAGGTTGCTGAACACCTGACCCAGGCGGATCTCGTCGCCGCTCACGTAGAGGGGATCCCGCGGCAACGTCAGCTCCACCTGATGCTCGAACCCGTTCGAGTGCGTGCGAGAAGAGACGGTGGCGGCGCGCAGGATCGCCGCGAGCTCCACGGTGTCGCGCTGCAGCGTCAGCTTCCCGTGGCTGATGCGACTCGTGTCCACCAGGTCATCGATCAGTCGCACGAGCAGATCGATCTGCTGCCCCATCATCGCGCGCATTCTCTCGATGGTGCCGAGATCCAGACCGGTGCGACTCAACACGGTCAGTGCGCTCGAAATCGGGGCGAGCGGGTTGCGCAGCTCGTGGGCGAGCATCGCCAGGAACTCGTCCTTGCGTCGGTCCGTCTCCCGGAGCGCCTGCTCCATCTGCTTGCGATCGGTGATATCGATGATCGAGCCGATGTAGCCCTGGAACACGCCATCCGGGCCGAAGCGCGGCCGGCCCGCCGCGATCACCCAGTGGCACTCCCCATCCGCCCGGAGGACGCGGTATTCGAGCGAGATGACTGCGCGGTTCTCGTGTGCGACGCGGCACGCATCGCGCGTGGCCTCCCGATCGTCCGGATGCACGGCATCGAGCCACCCGACTCCGAGCGCACTCTCCTCCGCCTGACCCGTGAACTCGTACCAGCCCCGCGACAGGAACGAACACTCGCCGCTCGTCTCGGTCACCCAGACCATCGCCGGAGCCGTGTCGGCGAAGCTGCGGAAGCGCTCCTCGCTCTCGCGGAGCGCCTGCTCGGCCTGCGTGCGCTCGATGGCGACGGCCGCCAGGCGCGTGGCGTGCTCGATCAGCTGCCGGTCGTGCGGGCCGGGATCGTGCGGTTGGCGGTAGTACATGGCGATCGTGCCGAGGAGCCGGCCGTGAGGGGACAGGATGGGCGTCGAGCAGCACGCGCCCAGGCGGTGCTCGGCCGCCAGCGCCTTGAAGTCAGACCACTTGGGGTCCGTTGCGATGTCGGCGACGAAGACCGGGCGGCGTTCGAACGCCGCCGTGCCGCACGAGCCCACGCCGGGTCCGATGCGGATCCCATCGATCGCCCGGATGTACGCGTCGGGAAGGCTCGGCGCAGCACCGTGCGTGAGGTGCTGCCCCGACTCGTCGATCAGCAGCACGGAGCAGAGCAGGCCCTCGCTCGACAGAGATTCGATCTGGCGCGTCAACGCATCGAGCGTGTCGCGTAGCGGCACGCTCGACGTGATCTGCTCGAGCACCGTCTTCTCCGCCGCGAGCAAGCCCTCCGCGCGGTGCCGATCGGTGATGTTGTTGATCAGCACGGCGAGCTTCGGGGTGCCACCTTTGTCGATCCGCGTCACCAGCACATCGAACCAGTACTTTCCGTCCTGGCTGCGCCGTTCGACGCGCGTCGGCTGACCCGTGCGGGCCGTTTCGCGGAAGAACTCGAGCCACTCGGGGTCGAGGTCCGGCACCACTTCGCGCATCGTGCGGCCGACTGCCGCGCCGAGGCCGGTCAACGATGCGAACGCAGGATTCACCTCGAGCAGGCGGTAGTCGTGCGGCTCGCCCTGTTCGTTCGCGAGCACCTCGCAGGCGCAGAATCCCTCGTCGATCGACTCGAATAGCGCCCGGTACCGCTCCTCGCTCGAGCGCCGCGCATCGACCGCGTGCGCGCGCTCCACGGCCTCCCACGTCCGGTTGGCCACTTCGCCGACGAGCGCGCTCTCCGAGTGGTGCCACGAGCGCGGCTTCACGCCATGCGCGGCGAGCGCGGCGACCCAGCGGCCGTGCTTGACCAGCGGCCAGCAGATCACCGCGCGAAAGTCGCGCTTCTCGTAGGAGGGCTCGCCCGCGGTGAGCGGATCGGATCGGAGATCGGCGATGACGACCTCCCGCCCACTCGTCATGTGCGAGATCATCGCCGGCCCAAAGCACGACACGGAGCGAACGCCGACGGCGCTCGCCACGCCCGGCCGCGTCCAGTCGCGGTACACGGTCTCGCGATCGTTCGGAACGTCGATCTCGCAATAGACCACGCGATCGAGTTCGAGATGCTCACCGAGCAGACGACTGGCGAGCTGCACGATCTCGTCAGCGTCGGAGAGCGGTCGCAGCGCGTCGCTGAACTCTGCGAGGAATCGCTGGCGGTCCTTGCCGTCTTGCACGTCGCCTCGTGAGTTGCAGACGGAACGAAGTCGGTTGCAGAATAACTCCTCGGCGCTCGAGCGCAGCCGCTCATCCGTTAAATAATCTGCGCGCGCAATGCGGCAATTTGCCCCGTGTCGCGACTAATTCGCGTTCGCAGTGGGGCTCAGGCCAGCGCTACGGGCAACGCGGCCAGCACGCGGAAGAGCGAGGCGCCGTACGCGAGCTCGTCTTCGCCGACCGCGAGCTCGAGCGACGACGTGCGCCGCACGAGGGCGCCGATCGCCTCCTGCGCCTCCATGCGCGCGAGGTGGGCGCCGAGACAGAGGTGCGCGCCCCCGCCGAACGCCAGGTGCGGGTTGGGATCGCGCGCCACGTCGAAACGCTCGGGCGCTTCGAACTGCTCGGGGTCGCGATTCGCCGAGCCGAGCATCGCCATGAGGACCGCGTCCTTCGGGATCGACTTTCCGCCGAGCTCGAAGTGGGCGTGGGCCACGCGGATCGTGAGCGCGATCGGACCATCGTGGCGCAGGCACTCTTCGACGGCGCGCGCGATGAGACCGGGCTCGGCGCGGAGGCGGGCGAGCTCCGCCGGGTGGCGGAGGAGCGCCAGCACGCCATTCCCGATCAGGCCGATCGTGGTCTCGAAGCCTGCGATCAGGAGCCCGATCGACTGCGAGAGCAGCTCGGTCTCGGAGAGCCGATCGCCCTCCTCCTCCGCGCGGACGAGCTGGCTCAGAAGGTCGTCCGCGCGCGCGGCGCGGCGCTCCGCATGGAGTGCTCGGAAGTACTCGGCGAGCGCGGCGCCCGCTTCGCGCGCGTCGTCCAGGTTGGGATTGCCGAGCGACGCGGTGAGCAGATGAGTTGCCCGCGCGGTCCACTCGGTGAAACGCGCCTGGTCCGCGGTCGGGACGCCCATCAGCTCGCAGATCAGCGTCGCCGGGATCCGCAGCGCCAGCTCCTCGATCACTTCCATGTGGCCGCGCGCGAGCGCCGCGTCGACGCTCTCCTCGGCCAGCGCGCGCGCCCGCGGCCGCAGCTGCTCGACCGCGCGGGGCGTGAAGGCCTTGCTCACGAGTTTGCGCAGCCGCGTGTGGTTGGGCGGATCCTGGCTCAGCATGAACTGGCCCGGGCCCCAGTCGGGAAGATTCTGCGCCAGCCCCGGCAGGCCTCCGGCCGCCGTCCGCACACCGACCGGCGCGTCGCGGAGCACCCGCAGCACGTCGGCATAGCGGGCGATCTGCCAGACGCCGATCGGCGTCCGGTGGACCGGATCGACGCGGCGCAGATTGTCGAACAGCGGGTAGGGATCGCGGCGAATCCGCTCGCGCGCGGCCGGATCGAGGAAGTTCATGCCCAGCCACGGATCGTTCGGGTCGATGTCGGAGTGGAACGTCACGCCGCCGCCCCGCTCGCGCGCAGCTCCACGATCTGCGCCGGGGTGCGGCCGAGCTCGGCGAGGATCTCGTCGGTGTGCTGTCCGTGCGCGGGCGCCATCGCGCGCGGCGCCCAGGGCGTGCCGCCGAAGTCGACCGGCGTCGCCGGCAGCTTGGTGGTGGTATCGCCGTCGGGCACGTCGACGAAGCCGCCCGCTGCGTGCACCTGCGGGTCGGCCATCACCTCGTCGACCGATTGCACGGGCGCCCACCAGAGGTCGGCCTCGGCGTCGAAGATCTTTCCCCAATCGTCGCGCGAGCGCGTCGCGAAGATGCGGTCGAGCTCGGCTATCAGCACGGCGGCGTTCTGCGCACGCGCCTGCAGCGTCGAGAAACGGGGATCGTCGATCCACTCCGGGTGACCGACCGCGCGCGCGAGCGGAGGCCAGTGACGGTCGCCCTCGAGTCCGACGATCCAGAACCACTTGCCATCGCGGTCGCAGTAGTTGTTCACGCACGGATTGCCCATCGACGCGCGGTTCGCGACGCCGACGCCCACGCCGAAGCGCACCGCCACCGAGAGATCGAAGCTGATCGTGTAGAGGCCCTGGCGCAGCAGCGAGGTCATCACGAGCTGTCCCTCGCCCGTGCGCTCGCGGTGGAACAGCGCGGCCGCGATCCCGCCCGCGAGCGATTGGCCCGCGGTGTGGTCGCCCATGCCGCCGCGCTGGAACGGCGGGTGGTGGCCCGGTGCGGTGAGCAGGCCCGCGAGGCCCGAGCGCGCCCAGTAGCCCGCGATGTCGTAGGCGGCCTTGTCGGCATCGGGGCCCTCGAAGCCGTAGCCCGTGATCGCGCCGTAGATGAGCCGCGGATGCCGCGCGAGCAGGGTCTTGTGATCGAGGCCCAGCCGCCCGAGCGCTGCGGGGCGGACGTTGCTCAGGAACACGTCCGCCTCGGCGATCAGCTCCGAGGCGATCTCACGTCCGGAGCTCTTGGTCAGGTCGAGCACGATGCTGCGCTTGCTGCGATTGTCGTTCTCGAAGATCGGGTTGAAGGGCAGATCTGCGCCCAGCATGCGCGAGAAGGTCCGCGCGGGATCGCCGATCCCGGGCGGCTCGATCTTCACCACGTCAGCGCCCCAGTCGGCGAGTACGCCGCCCGCGGCCGGGCCCGCGACCCAGACGCCGATTTCCACCACTTTCAAGCCCGACATCGGTCCCGGCATCGCCTGCCTCCTGGTGACTCGGAGTCGCATGAATATCGCATTGACTCCGCGCGCGGGTCATCGCACCCTAACTCCTTCTCCCGGCCGCCCTGGCCGCCCACCCCAGCCAGAAGAGACCCCCCAATGCCCGGAAGCGACGGAACTCAAAGCGCCGCCGATACGCGACGCCTACTCGCGAGCCGCAAGATCGAGCGCGTCGTGGTGCTCGGCGCGAACGGCACGATGGGCTACGGCAGCGCCGCGCTGTTCACCCAGGCGGTTCCCGAGGTGGTCTTCCTGGCGCGCACCAAGGCGAAGGCGGAGGAGGCTCTCGGCGATGCGATCCGCCAGGTGCGCTCGCCCACGGTGGCTTCGCGCGCGGTGGTCGGCGACTACGACCACGATCTCGGCAAGGCCGTCGCGAGCGCGGACCTGATCTTCGAAGCGCTCACGGAGGACTTCGAGGTCAAGAAGGCGATGTTCGACCGCGTCGAAGAGGCGCGCCGCGACGACAGCATCATCGCGACGGTCACGTCGGGCCTCTCGATCAACGAGTTGTGCAAGAACCGCAGCGCGTCGTTCCAGAAGAACTTCCTGGGACTGCACTTCTTCAACCCGCCCAACGTGATCGTGGGCACCGAGCTGATCGCGGGACGAGACACGGACCCCGCCCTGGTCGACTTCATCGAGGCGTTTGCACGCGTGCGGCTCGGCCGCGAGATCGTGCGCACGCACGACACGCCCGCGTTCGCAGGCAACCGCGTGGGCTTCAAGGTCCTGAACGAGGCCGCGCAGCTCGCCGAGCAGATCGGGCCGCTCCTGGTCGACCGGATCGTGGGCCCGTACACGGGCCGCGCGCTCACGCCGCTTGCGACGATCGACCTCGTCGGCTGGGACATCCACCGCGCGATCGTCGACAACGTGTACGAGAACACCAAGGACGAGGCGCACGAGACGCTGAAGCTGCCCGCCTACATGGACAAGCTCATGGAGAAGGGCGTGCTCGGCAACAAGACCGGGCGCGGCTTCTTCTGGAAGGAAGGGCAAGGTCCGCCACGTGCTCGAGCCCGTGAGCGGGAACTACCGACCCGGAGTCGGAGCTCAAGCTTGCCCGACCTCTCCTACATCGCCGACGTAGCGAATCTCTACAGCCAGGCGCGTTATGCAGAGGGCATCCAGGTGTTCCTGAATGCCGAAGGCGACGAGGCTGCGCTCGCGCGCAAGGTGATCGCCGGCTACCTCTCGTACGCGTTCCTGCGCGTGGGCGAGGTGACCGATTCGATCGACGGCATCGACCGGATCATGGGTGCGGGCTTCAACTGGGCGCCGCCCTCGGTGCTCGTCGACACGATGGGCGCAGACTCGGCGGTGCGGCTGATCGAAGAAGCCGGGCTCGCGGTGCCTGATGCAATTTCGCGCGCCGCCCGGGCCGGCGAGCCGAAGCGTTTCTTCCGCGATCGACAGGTCAACACCGGTAAGTTCTTCGTCGCGAACTGACGGACGGAGGAGGGGAGCCATGACAGCGAAGCCTGAGGTCTACGTCCTCGGCGGGTACATGACCGATTTCGCCCGCAACTGGACGAAGGAGAACAAGCACTTCTCGGCGCTCATGCGCGAGGCCGTGATCGGCGCGCTCGAGCGCACCGGGATCGCGCCCGAGGAGATCGAGAGCGCGCACGTCGGCAACTTCGCTGCCGAGCTCTACTGCATGCAGGGTCACCTCGGCGCGTTCTTCACCGAAGTGCACCCGGCGTTCTCGGGGCTGCCCACCTCGCGCCACGAGGCCGCCTGCGCGTCGGGCAGCATCGCGCTGCTCGCGGCGTCGGCGGAGATCGAGGCCGGGCGCTACGACCTCCAGGCCGTGGTCGGCATCGAGCAGATGAAGACGGTGTCGGCCGCCGAGGGCGGCTCGTTACCTCGGCACCGCGGCGTGGTACGCCGAAGAGGCGAAGGGCGTCGAGTTCCCGTTCCCGAAGCTGTTCGGTCGGCTCGGCGACGAGTACGACAAGCGCTACGGGCTCAAGGACGAGTACCTCGCCGAGATCAGCAAGATCAACTACGCGAACGCGAAGAAGAACCCGAACGCGCAGACGCGCACCTGGTACATGAACAAGGAGCACGCGCTGTGCCGCACGGACGACAATCCGGCCGTGGGCGGTCGGATCCGGATCGCGGACTGCTCCCAGGTGACCGACGGCGCGGTGTGCGTGTTCCTCGCCTCTCGCGAGTACGCCGAGAAGTACGCAAAGGGCACCGGCCGCAAGCTCTCCGATATCCCGCGCATCAAGGGCTGGGGGCACCACACGGCGCGCCTGCGCTTCGAGGACAAGGTCGCCGAGAGCCGCAACGACCGCTTCGTGCTGCCGCACGTGCGCAGCACGATCACGGACGCGATGGAGCGCGCGGGCATCGGCGACGTGTCGGGCGTCGACGCGATCGAGACGCACGACTGCTTCACCACCTCCGAGTACATGGCGATCGACCACTTCGGGATCACCGCACCCGGCGAGAGCTGGAAGGCGGTCGACCAGGGCTGGCTCGAGATCGATGGCAAGCACCCGATCAACCCGAGCGGCGGACTGATCGGCGCAGGCCATCCCGTGGGCGCCACGGGCGTGCGCCAGCTGCTCGACGCGGTCTGGCAGGTGACCGGCGAGGCCGGCGACTACCAGGTCGAAGGCGCGAAGAACGTGCAGACGCTGAACATCGGCGGCAGCGGCACGACCAGCGTGAGCTTCATCGTCGGCGTGTGAGGTCCGCGATAGCATGCGCCTCGATCCGGAGGTGCCTATGCCGCGCGCCCTGTTCGCCGCCACACTCGCGTTCGCTGCACTCGCGTGCTCGGGGTCACCCGAGCGAGCGGCGGCTCCGCCGCCGCTCGTAATCGACGACGCGCGCCTGCGCGCGGCTGCCGACGAGCCGCAGAGCTGGCTCACCTACGGCGGCAGCTATGCGGAGCAACGCTTCAGCAAGCTCGCGCAGATCGACGCGGCCAACGTCGCGAAGCTCGGCCTCGCCTGGTACTTCGACACCGATCTGCCGCGCGGCCACGAGGCCACGCCGATCGCCGTCGACGGCGTGATCTACACCACGGGCTCCTGGAGCGTGGTATTCGCCGTCGACGCGCGCACGGGGAAGCTGCTCTGGCGCCACGACCCGCAGGTGCCGCGCGCGACCGGCGCCATCGCGTGCTGCGACGTGGTGAACCGCGGCGTGGCCGTCTACGGCGGGCGCGTCTACGCGGGGACGCTCGACGGCCGGCTCCAGGCACTCGACGCGGTGACGGGCGACGTGGTGTGGTCGGTCATGACGGTCGACCCCGATCAGTCGTACACGATCACGATGGCGCCGCGCGTGGTGAAGGGCAAGGTGATCATCGGCAACGGCGGCGCCGAGCTCGGCGTGCGCGGCTACGTGTCCGCCTACGACGCCGTCACCGGCGCACAGGTGTGGCGCTTCTACACGGTGCCGGGAGATCCCAAGAAGCCCTATGAGACTCCCGAGCTCGCGAAGGCCGCCAAGACCTGGGATCCGAGAGGCCAATACTGGAAGCAGGGCGGCGGCGGGACCGTCTGGAACGCGGTCGCGTTCGACCCCGACCTCGACCTGCTCTACGTCGGCACCGGCAACGGCTCGCCCTGGAGCAAGCACGTCCGCAGCCCGAGGGGCGGCGACAACCTCTTCCTGTCGTCGATCCTCGCGCTGCGCCCCGACACCGGGAAGCTCGTCTGGCACTACCAGACGACGCCCGGCGACATGTGGGACTACACGGCCACGCAGGACATCGTGCTCGCGGACCTCACGATCGCGGGGAAGCCCCGCAAGGTGCTGATGCAGGCGCCCAAGAACGGCTTCTTCTACGTGATCGATCGCGCGACCGGTGTGCCGATCTCTGCGGAGAAGTTCGCGACCGTGAACTGGGCGCAGCGCGTCGACAAGAAGACCTGGCGCCCGGTCGAGGCAAAGAATCTCGACTACCGCAGGAAGCCGGTCGAGATCCGACCCTCGCCGATCGGCGCGCACAACTGGCAGTCGATGTCGTTCAATCCGCAGACGGGCCTCGTCTACATCCCCGTGAACGAGGTCCCGTGGCCCTTCCTGCTCGATCCCAAGTACAAATTCCAGCCGGGCACCTGGAACGTCGGCTACGACATGACGGTGGCCCGAGAGTTCCCGCGCGAGATCGTCTCGGGGCATCTGCTCGCGTGGGATCCGATCGCCCAGAAAGAGGTCTGGCGCGCGCAGTACATGATCCCCTGGAACGGAGGCACGCTCACGACGGCGGGCAATCTCGTGTTCCAGGGCACCGCGCACGGCACGTTCTCGGCCTATCGCGCCAACGACGGCGCACCGCTCTGGGAGCAGCCCGCCGGTACCGGCATCATCGCGGCGCCCATCACCTACCAGCTCGACGGCGTGCAATACGTCGCGGTGATGGCCGGGTGGGGCGGCGCGTTCGCGCTCGTCGGTGGCGATGCGGCGGCAGCCGCGGGTGTGCACCGCGAGTCGAACTTCGGCCGGCTGCTCGTGTATCGGCTCGACGGCAAGACCGCGCTGCCTGCGGCGCGCGCCGAGCGATCTCCGCGGCCCGGGGCGTTGCCCAGCAAGTTCGACAAGAAGATCGTCGAGCGCGGCAGCTACACATTCGCCCGGTGGTGCGCGACCTGCCACGGCGCGGGCGCGGTGAGCGGCGGCGTGCTGCCCGACCTGCGCAAGGCGGATCCCGCGATCTACGACGCGCTGCCGATGATCGTGCTCCAGGGCGCGCGCTCGGCGAACGGCATGCCGCGCTTCGATGCATTCCTGAACAACGATGACGTCACCGCGCTGCGCGCGTATCTGCTCACGCGTCGCGCCGCATTGCACTGAACCGGAGGCCCGCCCCGTGCGCACCACCCGACTCGCCTGGATCGCAGCCGCGCTCGCACTCGCCGCGTGCGGCGCACCGCCGCCCGCGCCGACGATCGATCCGATCACCAGGCGCACGACCGCGAGCGGCGAGGTGGTCGGGTTCGTCGCCGCGAACGGGAGCCACGTCTGGCGTGGGATCCCGTACGCGGCGCCGCCGACGGGTGCGTTGCGCTGGCGCGCGCCGGTGGATCCCGCGCGCTGGTCAGGTACGAGGGAGGCGCTCGCGTTCGGCGCGCGCTGCCCGCAGTACACGAGCCAGCTCGAGTCCACGCGCGAGCTCGGCACCACGTATGGCAGCGAGGACTGCCTCACGCTGAACGTCTGGGCGCCGCCGAAGTCCGGGGCGGAGCGGCTGCCCGTGATGTTCTGGATCCACGGCGGCGGCAACGTGCAGGGCGGCAGCGACTTCTACGACGGCGCCGTGCTCGCGGTGAATCAGCGCGTCGTGGTCGTCACAGTGAACTATCGGCTCGGGGCGCTCGGCTGGCTGCGCCACGCTGCGCTGCGCGAGGGCGTCACCTACGAGGAGGCGTCGGGCAACTTCGGCACGCTCGACATGATCCAGGCGCTGCGCTGGGTGCACGAGAACATCGGCGCGTTCGGCGGCAACCCGAACAGCGTGACGATCTTCGGCGAGAGCGCGGGCGGGCGGAACGTCTTTGCGCTGCTCCAGTCGCCGCCGGCGCGCGGGCTCTTCCACGGCGCGATCGTGCAGAGCGGCGGAACGCGCTCGAGCAGCCTCGACGAAGCCGAGCAGTCGGTTGCCGACCCCGCGGTTCGCCGCGGGCCGGGCTCGCACCATCTCCTGGAACGGCTCGCGGGTCGCGAGCGGGTCGCGGGCATGACCCACGCGGAGATCGCGGCGTTCCTGCGCGCCCAGACTCCCGATGCGATCCTCCGGGCGTATCCCGAGACCGACAGCGAGGGCGATCACACCGGCTTCTACGAGTTTCCCCAGCATTTCCGCGACGGCGTCGTGCTTCCGCGCGTCGAGGCACCTGCGGCGTTCGTCTCGGGCGCCTACCACCGCGTGCCGGTGATCGTCGGCACGAACCGCGACGAGGCCAAGCTGTTCATGTTTGCGTCGTCCAAATACGTCCGACGATTCCTGGGTGTTCCGAGACTCCGCGACGAATCCGCCTATCAGCGCGAGGCGAGCTACCGGAGCCGATTCTGGAAGGCGTTCGGCGCCGATGAGCCTGCGGCCGCGATGCGCCGCGTGCAGGGAACGAGCGTGTACGCCTATCGCTTCGACTGGGACGAGGAGCCGAGCATCTTGGGCGCGGATCTCGGCCAGATGCTAGGCGCGGCACACGTGATGGAGGTGCCGTTCGTGTTCGGCCACTGGAATCTCGGTCCGAACAGCAAGCTGCTGTTCGACGAGGACAACGAGCCGGCGCGACTCGAGCTCTCGCAGGCGATGCAGTCGTACTGGGGCGAGTTCGCGTGGACCGGCTCGCCCGGGCGTGGGCGCGATGGGAAGCAGCCCGCATGGAGCGCATGGGATCCGAGCCAGCCGACCGCGGGCAAGTACATCGTATTCGACACGCCCGCCGGCGGCGGAATCCGCATGGCGCACGAGACCGAGAGCACGGCCGGGCTGATCGCCGAGCTCTCGCGCGATCCGGAATGGGACAGCGCCGAGCGCTGCGCGCTGGTCGCGGAGTGGACGCGCGACGTGCCGACCGTCGTCGCGCATGCGGGTGAGCTCGGCTGTCAGGCGCCTGCGGTCGCGAGAGGGGATTAGCGCCTGGTCGCCACCGATCGCGCGCTCGCACGCGCTGCGGGCGCTGCCTCGCTGCTCGCGCTCGGTGCGCTGTTCTGGCCCGCTGCGTTCCGGCGCATGTTCGTGTTCGGCGATCTGGGTGCCTTCTTCCTGCCGTTCCGGATCTTTCGCGCGGAGCATCTCGCGCACGGGATCACCCCGCTCTGGATGCCCAACCTGTTTTGTGGCTTCTACGCGCACGGCGAGGGTCAGATCGGGATCTTCCACCCGCTCCGCTGGCTGTTGTATCGCCTGCTGCCCTTGTCCGAGGCTTTCAACCTCGAGTGCATCCTCCCTTACCCGCTCGCACTGATCGGTGTGGCGTTGTTTCTGCGCCGTCTCGCGCTTCCCGCAAGCGCGGCGATCTTCGGCGGCGCGACCTTTGCACTCTCTGGTTACCTGACCGCTCGGCTCACGCACCTGAACGCGATCGCGGTGGTCGCCCACCTGGGATGGCTGCTCTTCGCGATCGATCTTCTCTTGCGCGGGTCCGGTCGCGCGCGCTGGCGTGCCTGGATCGGCATCGCGCTCGTCACGGGCTCGCAGCTGCTGGTGGGTTATCCGGCGGCCGTCGCCTACTGCTGGCTGATCGCGATCCCGTACGCGGTGTTCATCGCGGTGAGCGATCGCCGGGTCGGCCCCTTGCTCGCGGTCGGGGGCGCCTTCGCGGTGGGGATCCTGCTGGCCGGCATCCAGCTCGTGCCGACGTACGAATACCTGGCGGCGTCGCTGCGCGCCCAGTCGACCTATGACTTTCTCACCGAACAGTCGCTGCATCCGGTGAATCTGTTCACGATCGCCGGGCCCTGGCTGTTCCGTAGGTACCTGTTCATGGAACAGACGTACAACCCAGTGGAGCAGGTGTGCCATCTGGGCGCCGTCGCTCCAATCGCGGCTCTGTGGATGTTGCTGCGCTGGCGGCAACTCGGAGCTCTGCGTCCGCTCGTCGCAGGCCTGTTTGGACTCTCCGCGCTCGCGTTGGTGCTGGCGCTGGGCCGGCACACCGGTCTCTATCGATATTTCCTCGAGCTTCCGCTGGTCGGCTCGCTCCGGGTTCCGGCCCGCTACGTCATCGCGCTGTTCTTTTCCGGCGCGGTGTTCGCGGCGATCGCCTTCGCGGATCTCCAGCGCGCTGAATCGACCGCCGAGCTGCGGCGTCGCGCCCGGTGGATCTGGATCGTTCCCGGGGTGAGCGCGTGTGTGGCCGGCGCTGCGCTCGCCATGATCCGCAATCCCGAGTGGGGACCGGATCTCGCGAGCCAACTGAACGCGCCGGGCTGGATTGCCGTCGGTCCGCTCGTCTTCGTGCTCGCGGCGGCGTTGTTCACGTTCGCCGCGCGCGGCCACCGTACCGCGCTATACGGTCTTCTCGTGCTCACGCCCGCGGAACACGCGATCTACGCCGTCCCGTGGTGGTGGAGCAACCCGCCGAGGACGATCGCCGAGTATCGCGCGGGTATCCCTCGAACCGAGGTGTCCCCTCCGTTCCGCATCGCCACGACATCGGATTGGGGATGGGCGGGACCGCCATTGCGTTGGTGGGGTTCGACCCGGTTGATCGTTCGCGATGCGCGATTGGTATCGGGTTACGCGGGGCTCATTCCGGCGAAGCAGCTCGACTACGCGACAGCCGCGGCCCGGCGCGTCACGGGCGCGGCCTTGCTTCTGGAGCCGCCGCGTCTCGTCACGAGCCTATCCGGCGCGTTGTCACGCGCGCGGCTCGTGACCCGCGCGGTGCTCAGTGCGCAGCCCGCGATCGACATCGAGGCGATCGACGTCGCGAACGCTGCGTTGGTCGAGGAACCCATCGATCTCGAAGTCGGACCTGCCGGGACCGCGGCGATCGAAGAGGAGCGAGCCGGAGCGCTCCAGATCCAGGTCGAAGCGCCGACGCGTCAGCTGCTAGTGCTCGCGGAGAGCTTCCACCCGGGCTGGCAGGTTCTCGTCGATGGAGCGGCTGCGCGCGTGCTGCGGGTGAACGGAGATTTCATGGGAGTGCTCGTCGATCCGGGAGTGCATGCGGTGCACTTCTCCTTCGCACCGCGTAGCTTCGTGGTGGGCCGCTGGACGAGCCTCGCTGGAATCGGGATCGTGCTCGCGGTGGCTCTCGCTGGACTGCTCGGCGGCTCCGCTCGCGGCGCGTGAATAGCGGACTACCGCCGCTTCCGTAGCAGGCAGAGCAGCGCCAGCCCTGCGCCGAGCAGCCCGCCGCGCGTGGGCTCGGGGACGTAGTGCACGGCGAACGTGCCGGCGAGCGTGCCGGTTACGAGGTCGGGGCGACCGTCGGCGTAGAGGTCGGCGGCGGCGGGGGCGGACTTGTCGCCGACGTCTTCACCCGTCAGCGGGTGAAGGGCATGCGCCGGTTCGAATGCCGGCTCGGTCACTTCTCCGTTCTGGAGGTAGACGAACCGCCCGGACCTCGCGCCGGAGACGAGGTCGAGATCGCCTTCGCCGTCGAAATCGCCGATCGCGGGGCTCGTGTAGTGCACGGCGGTCGTGCCATCGAACGGATTCACGGCGCCGTCGCGCGGGACGAAAATCGGACTCGTCGCGCTGCCGAGGTTCTCGAAGTAGCCGAGGCCGCCGTAGTATTGGCCGACGACGAGGTCGAGATCGCCGTCGCGGTCGAGGTCGGCGAAGGCGGGCGCGCAGCTATCGCTGCCGAAGGCGATCAGGCCGAACGGATTCGCGACCGGGGCTGCGAACAGCGGCGCTGTCGCGCTCCCCGTGTTCGCGAAGTAGTCGAAGTCGCCCGCGCGGCGCCCGGCCAGCAGGTCGATGTCGCCGTCGCCATCGAGATCTCCGAACGCAGGCTTGGCCTCGTCTCCGACGTCGCGGCCGTCCAGCGGGTTGGCGGCGCCGGTGCGCGCGGCGAACGCCGGGCTCGTCGCGCTGCCGGTGTTCTCGAAGAAGAGGAACGTCCCCAGGTCCTCTCCGGCGAGCAGATCGAAGTCGCCGTCGGCGTCGAGGTCTGCGAGCGCAGGCCCAGCCAGCGATCCCAGGTCCTGGCCATCGAGTGGATTGGCAGGACCGGTCAGTTCGACGAAATCGGGCGCCTGCTGCACGACGAAGCTTTCGAAGTAGCTGAAGGCGCTGCCAGTGACGAGATCGAGGTCGTCGTCGCCGTCGAGGTCGCCGAGCGCGGGCCTCGCTGCAAAGGGCGGGGCATTCAACGGGTTCGCCGTGCCCGCAACGAACGCGGGCTTCGCCGCGCTGCCGGTGTTCTCGAAGTAGTAGACGAGGGCGAAGATGGAGCCCGACAACACGTCGAGGTCCCCGTCGCCGTCGAGGTCACCGAGCGCGGGCAGCGTGTAATTTCCTACCTGGCTCTGGCCGTTCAGCGGGTTGGCGGCGCCGGTGCGCGCGGCGAATGCCGGGCTCGTCGCGCTGCCCGTGTTCTCGAAGAAGAAGAAGGTCGCCGGGGGGTTGTACGTGCCTTCGCCCGAGATCAGGTCGAGGTCGCCGTCGCCGTCGAGGTCGCCGAACGAGGGGTACGGGCGTATTCCAATGTCCTGCCCGTCGAGCGGATTGGCTGCGCCCGTTCGCGCAATGAACGCCGGACTCGCCGCGCTGCCGGTGTTCTCGAAGTAGAGGAAGGTCCCGTCGATTCCTCCGAGGCCGACTCCACCGACGAGGTCGAGGTCGCCGTCGCCGTCGAGGTCGCCGAGCGCGGGCTTCGCATAGGCTCCGACATCCTGGCCATTCAGCGGGTTCGCCGCTCCCGTTCGCGCAGCGAACGCGGGACTCGTGGTGCTGCCCGTATTCTCGTAGTAGAAGAAGGTCCCTCCGCTGCCTGGGCCGCTGACGAGGTCGAGGTCGCCGTCGCCGTCGAGGTCGCCGAGCGACGGCGCTCCCCCGGACTGACCTTCGAGCGGGTTGGCCGCGCCGGTGCGCTGCACCAGGCGACCGCGCAGATGCTCGAAGTAGTTGAAGACGCCGTCGGACTCGCCCGCGATGAGATCGGGATCGCCGTCGCCGTCGAGATCGCCGAGCGCGACCGCGGCGCGCGCGTTGCCCGTGCCCAGATCCAGATTGGCGAGCGGATTTGCCGTACCCGTGCGCGGGACGAACGCCGGGCTCGTCGCGCTGCCCGTGTTCTCGAACGTGAGGAATGTTCCGGACAGCTCTCCCGCGACGAGATCGAGGTCGCCGTCGCCATCGAGATCGCCCAAAGACGGCGTCGAATAGCCGCCCACGTCTTGGCCATTCAGCGGGTTCGCGGCGCCCGTGCGCTCGGCGAACGCGGGAGAGGTCGCGCTGCCGGTGTTCTCGAAGTAGTTCAGGACGCCGTCGCCCTCGCCGGCGACGAGGTCGAGGTCGCCGTCGCCGTCGAGATCGCCGAACGCCGGGTTCGAGCGGTAGCCGAGGTCGTGGCCCGCGAGCGGATTGGCGGCGCCGGTGCTCGGGAGGAAGGCCGGGCTCGTCGCACTGCCGGTGTTCTGGAAGTAGGCGAACGTGGCGTTGCTGTTCCCGGCCAGCAGATCGAGATCGCCGTCGCCGTCGAGATCGCCGAGCGCAGCGGAGGAGTCGAGTCCGACGTCGTGGCCGTTCATAGGGTTGGCGGCGCCGGTGCGTTGGATGAAGAGCGGGTTGCTCGCGGTGCCCGTGTTCTCGAAGTAGCTGAACGTCCCGTTGAACCCTCCCGCGACGAGATCGAGGTCACCGTCGCTGTCGAGGTCGCCGAGTGCGGACGTCGAATAGGCTCCGACATCCTGGCCGTTCAGCGGGTTCGCCGCGCCGGTCAGCGCGGCGAACGGCGGGAGCTCGGCGCCGGCCGGCGCCGCGCCGAGGCCGAGCAACGCGACCGCAAGCGCCGAGCTCGCGGCGACGCTGTGCAGCACCCAGCGCAGGTAGGGCTCGTCGCGCCGGTGGCGGCGCACGAAGCGCCGCGCGGCCGCGCGCAGCTGCTGGCGCGTGCCCGCTCCGGCGGCCCGCGCCCGCTCGACAAGCAGCCGCGCGCACTGCGCCTCCAGGCCAGGCCGGTCGCGCGGTGCCCCGATTTCCGCAAGCCGCGACATCTGAATCGCCTCTGTCGCAACCGAGAGGTTGCCGCCACTACTAACACGCGCGGCCAGCCGGTGGGAAGAGGGAGTTGGCAGGCTTGCTATTCGAGTCTCGAAGTATTCCGGGGTCGCCCGACGAATGGTCGGGCGCTGCCGGAGAGCGTCGTTTATTCGATGAGCTCGCGCAGAGCGGATCGGGGTGCTCGAGCTAGGTGATTGACCGCCACCTTCCGCGCGCCAGTCCCGCCACCGCGAGGACACCACAGGCGAGCAGCAGCGTCGCCGACGGCTCGGGCAGGCAGTGGACCGTCAGCTTCGGACGGTGACCGCTGGTCGCGTGCTCGGCCGAGCGGATGCCCACGCCGCTGACTCCCGTGGGCACGATGATCCAGCCCTTGTTGCTCGCGGGATTCGCCTGCCAGGCGACGATGCTCGAGGTCACGTCGAGCGTGTAGGCGGTCTCTGTACCCACGAGGGTTCCGGGCGCCTGCGCGGGCAGGGCGGTCGCAACGTAGTCATCGCCCGCTTGCGCCCCGGCCAGGGCTCCGAAGCCCGCGTAGTCCGTGTTGCCATCCCAGTCGATCAATACCTCGTGGACGTTGCCGGGATTCCCGTTGTCGTCGAGGACGTAGGTGAGCTCGGCGGATCCGATCTGCGCGTTGTCCGGGATCGGGCCCCCCTCACTCGTGAACAGGTCTTCGAAGCGCAGCAGCGTGAACTTCTGCGGGTCGTTGTCCCAGAACAGGTGGTCCTCGCCTCCGTGTGCGCCGGTGCTCACCTCGATGTAGGTATCGACCGAGCCCGCATAGCCGCCTTCACCCAGTTGAAACGATTCCGTCGTGCAGACGTCCAGACCGTCCACGCACGAGTTGGTCCCGGTGGTCCACACCGCGCCGACGATGTTGGCGTCGTTGCTGTTGCCGGTGGCGTCGTACGCGGTGGTTCCGGCGCCCTCGTCGAGCACGAAGCTTCCGAGCAGACCGGTGGCCTCGATGATCGTCATGTGCATCTCGGCCTGGATCTCTGCCTGGCTGCGCGCGTGATCCCAGACCCGCACGTCGTGGATCTGGCCGTTGAATGCTCCGGCCGGGACGCCGGTCGAGTTGAAGGCCGCGCCGATGCCGAAGTGTTGGATGCTGTCGCCTCGCGGGACCAGTCCCACGACGCTCGTGGCCTCGAAACGGCCGTCCAGGTAGAGATTCCAGGCGTTCCCGTCATAGGTGGCGGCCACGTGGTGCCAGACGCCGGTCGTGATCGGGGTCGTGCCGTGCACCGGATGGTTCGAGCTGTCTACGGCGGCCTCGAAGTCCGCGGCGAGCACGTTGGTCGTGTTGGCAATTCCGAGGAAATAGTTGGCGTCGATGTTGGTGCCGTTGACGGGGTCGTCGCCCTCGCCGAACCCCTTCGCGATGATCGGGACACCCGTTACCCCTCCGCTGCCGGAGCTGGCTGTCGCGCCTCCGCCATCCCAATAGATCCAGCCCTCGATCGTGAACGTGTTGGAGCCGAGCGTCGACGGTTCGGGGCGGGTCACGTGATCGTTCGTGCCGTCGAAGTCGAGTACGCCCGTGATCGGCACGTCGTGGCAGACATCCTCGGTGCAGAGATTGCCGTCATCGCAGTCGGCATCGTCGGAGCAGCAGCTCGGGTCGACCGTCGATTGGCAGCTGCCGTTGCCCATCGAGACGAGGTTCGTCGCGGTCCAGCCGGCGTTACCGGCCAGCGTGCCGTTGTTGCCGTTCACCGAATCCGCCGCCGTCGCCCCGGTGCCCTCGTCCAGGCCCCAGCGACCCCGCAGATCCACGTTGCCGCTGATCGGCTGATGCATGCCCGCGGCGATCTCGGACGCGGAGAGCGCGCGAGCCCAGACACGCACCTCGTCGAGCTGGCCCTGGAAGGCGCCGTCTGCCGCATTGAGGGAGGTCATCGAGGTTCCGATCGAGAACGGCTGGATGCTGTCGGACCGCGGCACGGTCGAAGTCGCCACGGGTGTGCCGTCGAGCACCCCGTTCAGGTAGAGACGGAAGCTGGAGCCATCGAAGGTGACCGCAGCGTGGTGCCACACGTTGTTCGTGATCGGCGTCGCGCCGGTCACGGGATGGTTGTTCGGACTGGGGCCGGTGTGCTCGAAATCTGCGACGAGCACGCCCCCGGCGGCGTCCGAGATTCCCAGGAAGTAGTTGGCATCCTGGTTGGTACCGTCGGCTTCGCCACGGCCCTTGGCGACGAGCGGAACGGCCACCACGCCGCCCGTGCCGGTGCTGGCCGTGTCGCCGGTGCCGGTGCGGCGGAACCACGTCTCGACCGTGAACTGCGCCAGCCCGAGCTCGGTATGGGTGCTGTCGTCACCGAACGTGACCCAGTCACCCGTTCCATCGAGCGTGAGCGCGGCGAGGTTCGGCTGGATGCAGGCATCCAGTGTGCAGCTGTCCGTGTCGTTGCAATCGTTGTTCGTCACGCAGCAACCGACCGGCGCGATGTTCTCGCAGGTATTGGTTCCGAGATTGCACGAATCCGCGGTGCACGTGTTCGCGTCCGCGCAGTCCACGTCTGCTTCGCAGCAGCCGTTGATCGCGTTGTTCACGCACAGACCGTCCACACAGGCGTCGGTGGTGCAGATGTCGGCATCGGCGCAATCCTCGTCGACGGTGCAGGCATTCGCGAGATAGCTGACGGCGAGCATCGGCCGGTCCGCGGGATCGGGTGCGTATTCGCCGGTTCGGATACCGGCGCCGCTCGGGCCGGTCGGAACGAAGATCCAGCCCTGGTTGGTGCTCGGCGCGGCAGACCACGCCGCCACGCTCCCCGTGACGTCCAGCGTGTGCGGTGTGCGGGTATCGCCCGGAGCGGAGCCGGATGCCTGACCCACGAGCGCGGAGTCGTAGTCCTCGTCGGCCTGGGCGCCCGGCGTCACGCCGAAGCCGGCGTGGTCGATGGTGTCGGTCCACGGGATGGTGATCCGGTGCACGTTCGCGGTGTCGCCGTTGTCGTCGGCCACGTAGTGGAGAATGGCCGAGGTGATCGTGGCGCCCTGCGGAATCGGGCCCCCCTCGGTGTCGAAGAGCGCTCCGAAGCGCAGCAACCCGAACTTCTCGGGGCTTCCGTCCCAGAAGAAGCTCTCCTCGGTGCCGTGGGATCCGGTCGAGACCTCGAGGTAGGTGTCCGTGGCACCGGTGTAGCCACTTGCACCCTGCTGGAACGTGACCTGGTTGGGCGTGTTGGGGAAGCCGCCGTTCATGTCGTAGGGAAGCGTGAACTGACTGCCCGAGTCGGTCTCGAACGCGTTCAACGTCGGTGAGTAGGTGCGGACCGAGATGAGGTTGTTGGCGGGCTGGAACTCGAGGATGCGCAGCCAGCCGTCGCCGCCGTTGGTGCGGCCCTGATAGTCCGAGAGCAGCGTGTGGACGGTGTTTCCGTTGAAGGTGTCGGAACGCCGGCTTTCGGAAGAAACGTGCCCACCGAGGATCAGGAAGAGATTCGGATGGTGCTTGAGACCCTCGTAGAGAGCAGAGCCCTGGTTGCTGAACAGGGGACTCGCGCCGGAATCCAGCACGTGATGGCTCACGACGATCGCACGGCGCGCGCTGTAGGTCGTGAGGACCTCGTCCGCCCAGGCAATCACGGCCTGGCGAAGCGCCGTATTCGACGACATGTACTCGATGTGGAGGATGATGAAGTCGTAGCCGTTCGCGCTGAAGAGCTGATAGGTATTGTCGTGATTGATGCCGAAGTGGCCGCCGAAGTAGCCGCGACAGATCGAGGCGGGACAGAATCGATCGGGGCCGAAGTAGCTGTTGTAGGTGGTGGTGGTCGTGCCCTGGTCGGGATGGTTCACGTCGTTGACGGTCGGAATGCTCCCGGGAGTGCCGTTCGGGGCCTGATCGTGATTGCCCACGGCCACACCGAACGGGATGCCGTCCGGGTAGTCGACGCCGGTGGCCGTCTCGATCGTCTGGAAGGCGAGATCGGCAATGTCGAACTCGCTGATCACGTTGCCGTTCTGAGTGCAGTCCCCGAGCTCGGTCACGAAGCGGATGTCGAGGACGTCGCGGTTCGCTGCGATCCAGTCGGTCTGCGCCTCGAAGATGCCGAGATGGGCGACGCACGATCCACCGCCGGTACAGGTGTAGAACTGCGTGTCGGGCAGCGCGATGACGGTGAAATCATCGGCCTGGCCGCGGGCCGGAGTGGGGGCCCACCCGAACGAGAGTGCACAGACGAGGCTGAGCAGGGACGAGAACCGCATCGGCACCTTCCGGCACCCACCCACGACCTCGCATTATGTGTCACCTCGAGCGCTCCAGGATTCACATAATGTGTTGGTGCACCTCGATCTCGATTAACACGCGTTCTGTCGCGACGAGTTCTGCGGAAGGGCCCCCGGACAGAAAAACTTCGCAGACCTAAGGGGTTGCCGTGTGCGGTTGCCGCCGGGGCCGACTCCGCGAGGATCTTGATGATGCAGCTCGGATACCGTGATCGTCTGTCCGGCTCCATGGCCCGCCTCGGGCTCGCGGCTTGCGCCGCGCTCGTTCTCGTCCCGCTGGCGGCGCTCGCAGTCGACCCGCCGACGCCCCTCGTTCACTACGACTTCAACGAGACCGGCAACGCACCCGGCAGCAGTGGCAGCGAGAGGCGCCCGCTCAAGATGCGCAACGACGCGGGTACCACGCTCGACTTCCACTCCGCCGACGGAGACGGAGTGAGCGGCAAGCCGGGCGATCGCGCGTTCGAGAATTTCGGAGCGTCCGACCACGGTTCGGTTGCGAGCGCGGCCACGAACGGATTCCGAGCCGACCAGAGCGACAACCCCGCCCTGGACGGGCTCGCGCAGTTTACGATCTCGGGATGGTTTCGAACCGAGACGACGAGCACTCTCGCCGGAAAGACGCCGAGAGTCGTGATCAATCACGACAGCGAGGCTGGATCTTCCGGCGACGGCTTCAACCTCCAGTTCTTTGGTGATACCGACGGCGACCTCAAGCTCGAGGTCGACGACGACACCGGCGGCGGAGTCAATACCACCGGCGCGCGCTACGCGGCCAAGCAGACCTGGGTGTTCTTCGCAGTCAGCTACGACGGCAACGCGACCACCAACAACGTCAACTTCTACGTCGGCTTCCGAAACGACGCGGAGGCGGGCGGCGGCCCGGGCTCGGCGGACGTGGCCCTCGTGACCACGACCTCGCTCAACCGGGGCCCGGTCGACGGCGAGAGCGTGGGGTTGAGCGTCGGCAACCGTCCGGCGGGGGATCGCCCGTTCGACGGCCAGCTGGACGAGATCCGCATCGACGCCGCGCTGCTCGACGCGGCGACGCTCGAGACCGTGCGCGAAGGTGCGCTCGTGGATCCATCGCCGAGCGGATTGGTTCTCGTCGATACGAACAACGTCGGCACGCAGGTCCTGGATCAGAACGCCGCGACGGTCACGGTGGACGAGCTGAGTGGCGTCACCTACGACCCGGATCAAGACGTGTTCTGGGCGATCGGGGACAGTGGTGGGCGGCTGCTCAAGATCGAAGCCGACTTCGATTGCGATGGCTTCATCGTCAATGCCACTGCCGTCTCGGCCGTGACGCTCGCCGACAATCTGGACTTCGAGGGTGTGGCCTACAGCGGAGCCGGCTCGAACCGCGCCTTCATCTGCGACGAGGGGACCAGCTCGCTGAGCGAGTACGCGCTCTCCGACGGCACCTTCGTCCAGGGCGCGACCGTTCCCGCCGTGTTCGACAACGCGCGATTCAATCGCAGCTTCGAGGGGCTCGCGCGATCGTCGAGTGGCGAGATGATCGTCGGCGTCGAGCAGGCGTTGACCGTCGACGGCCCGGCCGGGACCTCGAGCACGGTACCGACGATCTCCCGCTGGCAGCGCTACGACGCCGCGCTGGGTCTCGACGGTCAGGTCGCCTATCAGGTCGAGCCCGCGCACGACACTCCGGTCGGCGAGACCGGCAGCGGTGTCTCGGACATCCTCTTCACGCTGGAAGACTCCCTGCTCGTCATCGAGCGCTCCGAGGCGAACGGCGAGTTTCTGGCGCGGATCTTCGAGGTCGACCTCTCGAACGCGACCGACGTGAGTCAGGGAAGCCTCGGCGCCGGACTGATCGGCGGCAGCTACACGCCGGTAGCCAAGAGGCTCGTGCTCTCGGACGACCGGCTCGGAAAGATCGAGGGGCTGGCCGCGAAGACTGTCGAATGTGGTGCCGAGGACGTCCAGGTCCTGCTCGGCGTCCAGGACGACACGGGCACGAACATCATCAGCAGCTTCGTTCGCGTCGTGCCGGAGCCCGGGTCAGCAGTGCAGCTCGTCGCCGGCACGCTCGCGCTCCTCGCGCTGGGCGGGCGGTCGCGGCGTAGCTGACGCGTTCTAACCGTCGTCCTGTGAATCCGTCCAGCGCCGGAACACGAGCGAGGTGTTCACGCCGCCGAAAGCGAAGTTGTTGGAGACGATGATCTCCGCGGCGAGCTCGCGCGGCGCGCCGATCACGTAGTCGAGCGCTGCGCAGCGCGGGTCGGGGTGCTCGAGATTGTGGGTCGGCGCGACCCAGCCCTCGCGCAGCATCTCGAGGCTGATCCAGGCCTCGAGCGCGCCGCACGCGCCGAGCGTGTGCCCCATGTGGCCCTTCAGCGTGGAGACGGGAACGCGCGGGCCATACGCGCGCATCGTGGCCTCGCTCTCCGCGATGTCGCCCACCTCGGTACCCGTGCCGTGCGCGTTCACGTAGTCGATCGCGCCCGCGTCGAGACCCGCATCGGCGAGCGCGAGTCGCATCACCTGCTCCATGCCCTCCGGGCTCGGGTTGGTCATGTGCAGCCCATCGCAGTTGGTGCCGTAACCGAGCACCTCCGCGACGATCCGCGCGCCGCGCGCGCGCGCGAACTCGAGCTCCTCGAGCACGAGCGAGCCGGCTCCCTCGGCCACCACCACGCCGTCGCGTTCGGCGTCGAACGGGCGCGGCGTGCACTGTGGCTCGTCGTTGCGCGTGGAAGCGGCGAGCAGGATGTCGAAGATCGCGCCGTCGATGCCGTCGATCTCCTCGGCGCCGCCTGCGACCATCACGTCCTGGCGCCCGAACCGGATCGCCTCGTACGCGTAGCCGATCCCCTGGCTGCCCGAGGTGCACGCGCTCGTTGTGGGGATGATCCGGCCGCGCAATCCGAAGAACTGCGCGATGTTCGCGGCGTTCGTGTGGCTCATGAAGCGGATGAAGTCGCTGCCGCGAATGCCGCTCGTGGTCTGCTTGCCGTAGAACTGGCGAGCGTATACCTCGAGCGCGCGCGGGCTGCCCTGGGTGCAGCCATACGCGACGCCGGTGCGTCCGTCGCCGAGCGCGGGGTGTCCGACCAGGCCCGCATCCGCGAGCGCGAGCTCGGTCGCGCGCGTCGCGAGCAGCGAGTCGCGCCCCATGCTGCGCGTCTTGTGGCGCGGCCAGTCGTCGGGCGCAGTGAAGTCCGGCACCGGCGCCGCGACGCGCGTGCGCAGACCCGCGATTCCGTCCCAGGCGTCCATGCGCACGACGCCGGACCGGCCCGCCATCAGGCTCTCGCGCACGGCCTTCCAGCCGCTCCCGATCGGGGCGATACCCGACATCCCCGTGACCACCACGCGTCGGCTCATCGCCTCTCCTTCGCGGGGGTCCACGCTTCGCGCGCCTCCGGCTCGCTGCGCGCGGCCTCCGGCCGCTTGCTCTCCGCCCACACGTCGTAGAAGTTGAACCATTGGTAGGGCGCCTGCAGCAGGTAGTGCTCGAGGCGCCCCGCATAGGCGGCCGCGAGCTCGCGGAGGCGCTTCGTCGCGCTCGTTTCGGCCGAAGTCCACCTGCTCCGCGAGCACTTCCGCGAACACGCGGTAGCGCGGACCCGGGCCGCGCAGCGCGACCATGAAGAAGAGCGGGCAGTCGAGCAGACCCGCGAGCAGGTACGGCGCCTCGGGCAGCTCGATGCGACCGCCGAGCAGGGTCACCGCGCGGGTGCGCCCGCGCTCGGCCGGCTCGACGCGGTCGCCCAGCATGGCCACGAGCTCGCCGCGCTCGATGCAGGCTCGGATCTGCAGCACGGTACCCATCGAGTCGCGTTCCACCTGGATCACGCGCAGCTGCACGTCGGGCGAGAGCGCGCGGAACACCGCATTGATGCGCGGCGCGTGCTCGGTGTACATGAGCACGTTGACGGTGCGGCGATCGCGCTCGGCGAGCGCGCGCAGCGCGTCGAAGCTGCCGAGGTGGGCGCCCACGACGATCGCGCCGCGCGAGGGTTGGAGCAGACGGTCGAAGTGCTCGCGCCCGAACACCTCGAACGCGAGATGGCGCTCGCGCCCGAACCAGAGCTCGAGCCGGTCGAAGATCGAGAGCGCGAACGCCCGGAAGTGCAGGAAGCTCGTCCATGTGCCGGGCGCGCGTCCGAGCGCGCGCGCGCCATCGGGTGAAGCCGCCACGCGATGCAGGTACGCGAGCGACGCGCGGCGCTGTACGCGTCCGGTCAGGAAGAAGTAGGCGACGATCGCGTGCACGAGCACGAGCGAGAGCGGCCGCCCGAACCAGCGGTAGCAGGCCACCGTGATGCGCAGGCCGAGCATCGAGCCGCGCTCGGCGGCGCGCGTCCAGTTCGTGTGTCCGCTCACGCCGAAGGCCCTTCTGGGAAGAAGCGCCGCATCAGCGGGTCGACCCAGGCGCCCGTGAAGTGATGGAACCGCCACGACCGCACCAACCACTCCGCGCCGAACAAGAGCGCCATGAGCAGATAGGAGATGAATCCCGTGTAGAGCGTCCAGAGCCATAGCTCCGCGAACCACGCGAGCCCGAAGCAGACCGCAGCGTTCGCGGCGAAGAACGCGCACCACACCGCGGTCGTGGTGCGGCAGTGGCGCACCTGCGCCGCGGACAGATCCGGCTCGCGCAGCCGCGCGAGCTGCTCGACGAGGGTCGGGCCACTGCGCAGCGTGCGGCCGAATGCGAACAGGAGGCCCAGGTTGATCAACACGGGCACGAGCAGCAGCGCGCGCGCGTCCCAGCGCGGCTCGAGCCAGCGCAGGAATGCGAATACCGCGAACGGATAGGCGACCGCCGAGAGGCCGCGTACGAGCTTCATCACCCGCCGGCGGCGCTCCGCGCAAACGCAGCCCGGATCGCATCGACCGCGTCGGCCACGGTGCGCACCGATTTGAGGTCCTCCTCGTCGAGCTTGATCCCGCGCTCCTCCTCGAGCGAGACAGCCAGGTCGACCAGGTCGATGCTGTCGAGGTCGAGATCGTCGATCAGGTGCTTGGAGAGCTCGATCTCGGAGGGCTCGAGGCCGAACTCGGCCTGCATCGTCGAGCGGAGCACGGCGAGGACGTCCTCGCTCGTGGGCGTGGCGGTGGCGGGCGACGGCACGGGCCAAAATTACCTCAAGGATCGGACCGCAGCAGCGAGGTGAGGGCGCGGCCCGCCGCGATCAGCGCGAGCCGCGTGTGGAGCCACGCGATGCGCGCGGTGTCGCGCACGACGTGGAAGTGGGACACGCCGCCCTCGGCCGCGGACAGGTAGCGCACGCGCGTGGGCAGGTTGCGCACCGGGGTACCGGCCCAGACCATCCGCACGGGCAGCTCGAGGTCGAACTCCATGTGGTCGCCGCGCGCGCGCGCTGCGAGCGCGGCCGCGAGCGGATACACGCGAAACCCGCACTGGGGGTCGGTAATGGCGCGGCTGCCCGTCTCGACGCTGACCCAGAAGATGCTGAGCTGACGCGCGAACGCGCGCGCGCGCGGCTGGCTCGCGTCGAACACGGGACGGCCCAGGATCAGCGCCTCGGGGTGGGCGCGTGCCTCGGCGAGGAAGCGCGGCACGTCCCCGAGGTCGTGCTGGCCGTCGGCGTCGACCTGGAGCACATGGGTCGCGCCGAGACGCTGCGCCGCCGCGAAGCCCGTCTTGACCGCCGCGCCCTTGCCGCCGTTGTGCGCGCGCCGCTCCACCCGGGCGAGGCCCGAGCTCTCGATCTTGTCCACGGCCGCGCGCCCCGCGGCGCCACTGCCGTCGTCGACCACGACCACGTCCGAGACGTGGGCGCGCACCCCCTCGACCACCGCCCGCACGGTCGCGGGGTTGTCGTAGGTCGGGATCACCGCGCAGACGCGAAACGGCAGGGTCACGCGCTTGCGCCGGTCCGCTCGTTCGCGCGGCGTTGCCGCCGTGCGAGCCAGAGCAGCATCCCGATCGCGGGCCACACGCGCCAGGTGAGGTGTCACCGACCCCGCCAGCACCGAGACGATCTCGCGCCGCAGCCATGCAACGCCGGGACGGCCGTGAGGCGGGCGCAGGAACACCTCGCGGAACGCCGGGTCGTACCAGGCGTAGATGAAGCGGGCGTAGACGCCGAGCTGTGCGCGGCTCTCGCGCGCATAGCGCGCGAAGTCGCGCGCCACGGGCAGTCGGCCCGCCGCGAGCGCGCGCGTGGCCGCGAGGCTCGCGCGCTCGGCCCCCGTCATCGCGAGGTGCACCCCGGACGAGAACACGGGATCGAGGAATGCGCCCGCATCGCCGATCGCGACCCAGCCGTCCCCTGCGAGCTCGCGCAGGCGGTACTGGAAGTCGGCGGTGGCCTCGACGGGGCGCGTCTGGGGCGCACCGCGCAGCCGCCGCGCGACCGCGGGCACCTGCTCTAGCACCTCGCTCCAGATCGCGTCGTGGTCGGCGCCCGCAACGGCGCCGCGTTCGGTACCAGTCGCGGTCGAGCACGGCGCCCACCGAGGCGCCGCCGTCGGCGAACGGGATCAGCCACATCCAGCCGAACGCAGTGGCGACCACCGCGATCGTGCCCGCGTCCTCGCCAGTCGAGCGGATCGCATCGCCGTAGTGGCAGTAGAGCGCCACGCGGTGGAGCTTCGGGTCGCGCTGGCGAAGCGCGAGCTGTGCGCCGATCGCGGTGGCACGCCCCGAGCAGTCGGCGACGAGCCGCGCGCGCACGCGCGTGCGCGCGCCGTCGGGCCCTCGCAGCACCACACCCGTGGCGCGCGCGTCCGCGAAGATCACCTCCTCGACGAGCGTCCCGTCGCGCGCCTCGACACCGGTCTCGAGCGCGGCGTCCCAGAGGATCTGGTCGAAATCCGCACGCCGCACCTCGTAGGAGTGGTCGGCGATCCAGCGGCTCGCGTTGGGGAAGTGCGAGTACTCGGGCTGGTCGCCGTCCGCGAAGCAGAAGTAGGCGCCGTACTTGCGCACGAATCCGGCCTTCTCGAAGCGCTCCGCCACGCCCAGGCGCTGCCAGAGCGGCATCGTCGCGGGCAGCAGGCTCTCTCCGACGGAGAAGCGCGGGTGGCGCGAGCGCTCGACCAGCAGCACCTCGTGCCCCGCGCGCCGCATCAGGTGGGCAAACGTGGTGCCGGCGGGGCCGCCGCCGATCACCACGGCGTCATACTGCTCGCGAAGGGCCCGCGTCACGGGGGCATTCTAGTCGATAGACTTCGCGACGATGCGCCGCCTCGCGCGAGAGCTCTACCGCTACGTCGCCACCGCGCAGGGCTGGCTCTGGGTCGGCAGCCTCACGCTGTTCTTCGGCCTCGTGCCGATCCCGCTCGCGCTGCTGCTCGCCCGGTTCTGGCCCGGAGCGGGGGAGTGGTTCGCGGATTTCACGCACCGCACGCTCGCGCTCTACGGCCGGACCTGCATGTACATGAAGATCGGCGTCGAGGGCGCAGAGCGGCGCGTCGCCGGCACGCGGATCCTCGTCGCGAACCACCAGTCCTGGCTCGATCCACTGGTCTTGATGGGGCTGGAACCGCGGCTCGCGGGCCCCGTGAAGCGCTACATGCTGCGCGTGCCGATCTTCGGCGCGGTCCCGCGGCTCGCGGGCTTCTTCCAGAGCGACGTGGGCGAGCTGCCGTCGCTCGAGGAGATGGCGCGCTGCGTCGCCACGGCGCGCGCGCGCGGCGGCAGCCTGCTCTTCTTTCCGGAGGGCACGCGCTCGAAGGACGGCGCGCTCGGCGCGTTCCACCGCGGCGCGTTCCGCACCGCGTTCGACCATGGACTCGCCATCCAGCCCGTCGTGATCGAGGGCCTCGACCGCGTGCTGCCGCGCCACGGTCCGATCGTGCAGACCTACGGCCGACAGCTCGTGCGCGTTCGTTACCTCGCGCCGATCACGCCGCCGTTCGACATGCCGGGCGCCCTGCGGCGCGACGTCGTGCGCGGACTCGCGGAGCGCGCGCACGACGTGATCGCCGAGGATCTCGAGGCGATGCGCAAGTCGCGGACGGAACGCTAGCCGCGTTCACGCGCGCGCGAGGAAGACCACGTTGGTCTCCTGTTCGCCGAACACGCGATTCTCGAAGCACACGCGCTCGACGCGGGTCTGCGCGAACACGCGCGCGAGTGCGGCCGCGAAGCGCGGAGACTCCGCATACGACCACACGCCGAGCACGCCGCCCGGCGCGAGGTGGCGCCGCGCGCGCTGCAGGCCGTCTTCGGAGTAGAACGCAGCGCTCTCGCTCCCGAGCGGCTCATCGGGCGAGTGGTCGACGTCGATCAGGATCAGATCCCAGCGTTCCTCGCTCTCCCGAGCGATCCGCGCGTAGACGT
Organism: uncultured delta proteobacterium; assembly: GCA_963832165.1. Taxonomy (GTDB): domain Bacteria; phylum Myxococcota_A; class UBA9160; order UBA9160; family SMWR01; genus JAHEJV01. The sequence continues at coordinate 497,040 of CAWHTE010000003.1, forward strand.
CACCGTGCGACACGGCCAGCCGCGGATCCGCCATGAGCGGCGCGGAGAGCGGCAGTCTGCCATCGCGCAGCCAGCCGATCACGGGTGCGAGATATTCGACCACCTCGACGCGCGCGACGAGCGGCGACGCGAGCACCGCGTGCGCGGTGTGGCCGAGGCCGAGGCCACCCACGAGCACTGAGAGATCCGCGCCCGCGTGCAGCGCGATTGCGCTCGACGCGAGTGCGCGCTCGGAGTCGGTGTTCACGCTGCTCATGAGGAAGTGGTGGTCGAGCGTGATCTCGGTGACCACCGTGGCCGGGTCGCTCTCGAGCGCCTGCTGCCGCAGGCATACGAGGCCGAGCGGGCTCTCCTCCGCGGCGAGATATTCGGGTGTCTTCACGCGGTGCGTCAGCGCTCTTCCAAGCGGTAGACGTTCCAAGGCCCCAGGAACGGCCGCATCACCGACAGGAAGACGTGCGGTGTCCGGCCGTACTTCGCGGTGAATGCCTCGTTCACGCGGTTGAAGAGCTCGGGATCCTTCACGGGAACCGCGCGGACCGGAATCTCCTTGTCCCCGATGCGCAGCGCTGCGGCCGAGTCGCGCTCGAGGTCCGCGCGCCAGCCCGTGTTGCGCGTGCGGATGAAGCCCTGATCGTCGAGCACGACGAGCCAGATCTTCACCTCGCGCGGCGTGCCGTCCTCACCGTGCACGACCGCGAGGATCTCCTGCTCGTCCACGAACTCCGACCACGCCGCGCGCGCCGAGTCCGCAGATGCGAACGAGAGGGCGCACGCCAGCGCAAACGCCGTGAGTGCGACCCGCATCGGTTCTCCTCGTCGTCGAGTGGGGTCAGGCGCGCCGCGCGATCTTCGCGAGGTGCTCCACCTGGCCGTCGTCGCGTGCGAGCAGCACGTCATTGTAGCTCGACTCGCCGCGGTGGTTGTAGGCGTCGGCGCGCGCGTACGATAGCAGCACGCACTTGCGGAACGGGCCCGGGCCCGTGGGCGGCGGCGCCGCGTGCATGATGTCGCCGTAGTGGAGCGTGACGTCGCCGGCGTCGGCGGCCAGACCGATGCCGCGCGGAGCGCGCGGGTCGGTGGCCTCGAAGAAGCCGAGCGATGCCTCGTGGCTGCCCGGCAGCATGCGCAGCTCGCCCGTCTCGGGGCGCGACGGCGCGAGGTAGATCGAGAAGATCAGCACCGGGCACATCGTCGCGTGGCCGCCCATCCCGCAGTCGCGATGCCAGGGCAGGTCGGAGAGGCCCTCGGTCATGAGCGGATTCTTGATCAGGATCGCGACGCCGTCGCCCCACTGCTCACGGGGGACGAGCGGATGGTGCGAGAGCGCCGCGAGGTCCGCGATGCGCGGATCGCGCGCGAGCCCGCGCAGCTCTGCGTCCTCCTGGCCACAGCGCGTGACGCGGCACAGCACCTCGTTGCCGGCCGCGTTCTTGCCCCACCACGAGCGCTTGTCCCCCTTGCGCGCGCGACTCTCGAGCGCGAGAGCGCGCTCTTGCAGGAGCCGGGTTTCCTCGCGCGAGAACACGCCCTTCGCGAGCAGGTAGCCGGCGGTGCGCAGGAAGTGCGCCATGTCGGCGCGTTCGTCCGTGAGCGCGAAGCCCTGCATCGGGTCGAGCGGCCGGCCGCGGCGGTCGCGCAGGTCGGCGCGCTCGGGCGCGAAGACCGGTCGGCCGTGATACATCGCGCGTAGCCCGGGCTCCCACCGCACGAAGCGCATCGCGTCGCCCCGGGTGCAGCGCACGCGGCCCGCGTACAAGAGGCCCGGCGCGGACTCGAGGTCGTGCGCGAGCTCGGACCAGTGTTCGCGCGAGAGCTCGATCACCGTCTGCGCATCCGCGTCGCCGGCCACTACGTCGACGCCACCCTCGCGCGGCCGATAGGTGAACGCCTCGCCGCCCGGAATCCGGAACGCGAGACCGCCTAACGCGATCAGCTCGTCTCGTGCCGCGAGCGCGCCATGGCCCGCGGCGAGCCGGCGCGGCAGCTCCTCGCGGTGGAACGCGCAGAAATCGAGCGGGGTGAACGCGGAGCTCACGCGGAACCTCCGGCGCCCGACCATTGTAGATGGCGCAACCCCAACCGTCTTCTAGTATTGCCCTCGACGCTTCGCGCCCGGTGGGAGTTGCCACCGGGCATTCGGCGAGGACGGCTCGTGTCCGCCCCGCGCAGGAGAACGCGATGACCCAGGTACGGCTCCCGGACGGGAGCACGCGCGAGCTTTCGGCGGGCGCGAACGCCGCGGACCTCGCGGCAGCGATCGGCCCCGGACTCGCGAAGGCAGCCGTGGCCGCCAAGGTGAATGGAGAGATCGTCGATCTGTCCCGGCCGCTGCCCGAGGGTGCCGACGTGGCGCTGCTCACGCGCAGGGACCCCGAAGCGCTCGAGGTGCTGCGCCATTCGGCCGCGCACCTGATGGCCGACGCGATCCTGCGCCTGTTCCCAGCCGCCGAGCTCACGATCGGGCCCGTGGTCGAGGACGGCTTCTACTACGACATCTACCTGCCCGAAGGGAAGATCACGCCCGACGACTTCTCGCGCATCGAGGAGGAGATGGCGCGGATCGCGCGCGAGGATCACCCGTTCCAACGCTGCTCGGTCAAGGACCCGGAGCGCGACGAGAATTTCGCGCGCTACCGCGCGATCGACGGCGGACACAACAAGTTCAAGCAGGAGATCGTCTCCGACATCCGCGCGCGCGGCGACGAGATCTCGCTGTACCGGCACGGCGATTTCGTGGACCTGTGCCGCGGGCCCCACGTGCCGAGCACGGGTTGGCTCGAGAACGTGAAGCTCACGAGCGTCGCGGGCTCGTACTGGCGCGCCGACGCGTCGCGCGAGCAGCTCGTGCGCGTGTACGGCACGGCGTTCTTCGACAAGAAGGAGCTGAAGGAGCATCTGCGCCTGATCGAGGAGGCGAAAAAGCGCGATCACCGCGTGCTCGGCGAGCAGCTCGATCTGTTCAGCTTCCACGAGGAGGCGCCCGGCTTCCCGTTCTTCCACCCGAACGGCACCGTGCTGTTCCATCTGCTCACCGACACGATGCGCGGGCTCCTGCGCCGGCGCGGCTACCAGGAGGTGAAGGCGCCGCTCGTTCTCTCGGAGGAGCTGTGGCACACGTCGGGCCACTACGACAACTACCTCGAAAACATGTTCTTCACGAAGCTGAAGCTGCGCGACGCCAACGATCCGGAGCAGGTGCACGAGGACGTCGAGGAAGACCGCCCGATGGCGGTGAAGCCGATGAACTGCCCGGGCCATCTGCTCGTCTACCGCACGCGCCCGCGCAGCCACAACGAGTTCCCGCTGCGCTTCTCGGAGATGGGGCTCGTGCACCGGCGCGAGCTGTCGGGCGTGCGCCACGGCCTGTTCCGCGTGCAGGCGTTCACGCAGGACGACGCGCACCACTTCTGCACGCCCGAGCAGATCGAAGCGGAGATCGGGATGCTGATCGCGTTCTTCCGCGAGGTGTATGCGAAGTTCGACCTGGACGACGTGCGGATCGAGCTGTCGACGAGGCCCGAGAAGAGCATTGGCAGCGACGAGATCTGGGAGAAGGCCGAGGCCGCACTGCGCGGAGCGCTCGAGTCGCAGCAGATTCCGTACACGCTGAACGAGGGCGACGGCGCGTTCTACGGGCCGAAGATCGACTTCCACATCCGTGACGTGCTCAAACGTTCGTGGCAGTGCGGCACGATCCAGCTCGACTTTTCGATGCCCGCGCGCTTCGCACTCAGCTACATCGGCCCCGACGGTCAGCGCCACACGCCCGTGATGATCCACCGCGCGTGCTACGGCAGCATCGAGCGCTTCCTCGGGATCCTGATCGAGCACTACGCGGGGCGCTTCCCGCTGTGGCTGGCTCCGGTGCAGGCGGTCGTGATCCCGGTGAGCGACAAGTTCCTCGATTACGCGCGCGCCGTGCACGAGCAGCTGCTCGACGCGGGGCTGCGCGCCGAGGCGAACCTCAAGGACGACCGCGTCGGCTACAAGATCCGCGAGGCGAGCCTGCGCAAGCTGCCCTACGCGATCGTGGTCGGCGAGCGCGAGCAGGCGGCAGGCACGCTCAACGCGCGCTCGCGCGACGCGGGCGAGCTCGGGGAGATGAGCGTCACGGATTTTCTCGCGCGCGTCGCGCAGGAGAGCGCCGCTTGACGGAAACGTGCTCGGCGTGCCAAGAAACGGGTTACACAACGGAGGACGAATGAGATGACGACTCCCTTCAATCTGAGTGAGACGGACCGCCTGCTCTCGACCACGCGCGCGGTGCGCAAACGGCTGGACTTGAATCGCCCCGTCGAGAAGAACGTGATCCTGGATTGCATCCGGCTCTCGCAGCAGGCGCCCACGGGCAGCAATGGCCAGTCGTGGCGCTGGGTCGTGGTGACGGACGCCGGCAAGCGCGCCGAGCTCGCGCGGCTCTATAAAGAGGTGGGCGACCAGTACCTCGAGATGGCACGCAACAACGTGCCTGCCGGCGACGAGCAGACCAAGCGCGTCTACGACTCGGCGTTCTGGCTGAAGGACCACCTGCACGAGGTGCCCGTGCACGTGATTCCGTGTGTTGTCGGTCGGCTGCCCGAGAACGCGCCGCACGGGATGGTGGCGTCGATGTACGGATCGATCTTCCCCGCGGTCTGGAGCTTCCAGCTCGCGTTGCGCTCGCGCGGCCTCGGCTCGACGCTCACGACGCTGCACCTGTTCCGCGAGGCCGACGCGGCGAAGCTGCTCGGGATTCCGGAAGGCGTGAGCCAGGTGGCGCTGCTGCCGATCGCCTACACGACGGGCGTGGACTTCAAGGTCGCGAAGCGGCCCGCGCCCGAGACGATCACGTCGTTCGACAGCTGGAGCGCTTGACGGGTGACGTGAGGCGACCGTGCCGCTCTCTTCCGACACAGTCGGCGCGATCGGGGAGCCGCTGCGGTCCGCGATCGATGCGCGCTGGACCATGGCCTTCGCTGCGGGTCTGGGCGAAGCGCGGGCGGCCTACCTGGACACGCGCACGCGCGCTGATGTGCTCGCGCATCCGCTGTTCCCCGTGTGCTTCGAATGGCCCGCGTTTCTCTCGACGCGTCATCTGCCGATCGACGACACCTTGTCCCGCGAGGAACGGCTGCGCGGCGTGCACGCGTCGCACGAACTTTTGCTGCACCGGCCTCTGCGCGCGGGCATCGAGGTGGAGACGCGCGCGACGATCAGCCGCGTCGAGCAGCGCCCTGCGGGCGCATTCCAGGTCGTGCGGCTCGACACCCGCGACGCCGCCGGAGCGAAGGTGTGCACGACCTGGTACGGGTCGATCTTCCGGGGCGTGGCGGTCATGGGTGGAGATCGCGCGCTCGGCGACGAGCCGGAGGCGCCGGCGCCGATCGCGCCCGACGCCGCGCCGCGCGACACGCGCGAGATCATGCTCGCCGCGACCGCCGCGCATGTCTACACCGAGTGCGCACGGATCTGGAACCCGATCCACAGCGATGCGGCGGTGGCGGCGCGCGCGGGGCTTCCGGGCATCATCCTCCACGGAACGGCGGCCCTCGCCCTGGCCGTCGGCGCAGTCGTCGACGCAGTACTGGGTGGCGATCCGGAGCGCGTGGAGCGCGTCGCGGTGCGCTTCACCGCGATGATCCGATTACCCTCGCGATTGCGGGTGCGGATCTTCTCGCCCGAACGCGACCCCTGCATCCGCTTCGACGTCCTGAACGACGAGGAGCAGATCGCATTGCGCAGCGGCCTGGTCGCCGCGCGCGCCTGACCGGAGGTACGAGATGTCCGACGCAACCGGCACGATCGCGGTGCACGCGGAGCGCGATCCGAGCCGGGTCGCGGTGATCTACGGAAACGGCGACTTCGTCGAGACCTGGGGCGAGCTCGAGCAGCGCTCGCGGCGCTGGGCGCATCTCCTGCGAGCGCGCGGGCTCGCGCGCGGCGGGTGCGTCGCCGCGATCGTCGGCAACGACGATCCCGTGTTCATGGATCTGTTCTGGGCGTGCCACCGGATCGGGGTCTACTTCACGCCCGTCAACTGGCACCTCCAGGAGCCGGAGATCCAGTACATCGTCGACGACTGCGACGCCGACGCGATCGTGGTGTCGCCGCGCTTCGCGGCGACGGCCGCGCGCGTGGCGCCGCAGTGCCCGAAGGCGCAGGTGCGCATCGTCACGGGCGGCTCCGCGCCAGGCGGGTTCGAGACACTCGCCGACGCGCTGGCCGAGACCCCTGAGGACGCGCCGCTTCCGGATCAAGCCGAGGGCTCGATCATGCTCTACTCGTCGGGCACGACGGGGCGCCCGAAGGGCGTGCGCCGGCCGCTGCCCGACGGCCCCCCCGGCGAGCCCGGCACCACCGCATTCGCGCGCGGTTTCATGGGGCTGTTCGGGCTCGGCGGCGACGAGCGCTACCTCGTTCCCGCGCCGCTCTACCACGCGGCCCCGCTCGGGTGGAGCACGAACCTGATGCGCAACGGATCGTCGGTGGTGATCATGCCGCGCTTCGATCCGGAGCTCGCGCTGCAGATGATCCAGGACCAGCGCGTGACCGCGTCGCAGTGGGTGCCGACCCACTTCCGCCGGCTGCTCCAGCTCCCGGAGGCCGTGCGCGCGAAGTACGACCTGTCGTCGCTGCGCTTCGCCGTGCACGCGGCCGCACCGTGTCCGATTCCCGTGAAGCAGCAGATGATCGCGTGGTGGGGAGATGCGATCGTCGAGTACTACGCCGGCACCGAGGGCGGCGGAACCCTCGTGCGCGCGCGCGAGTGGCTGGAGCGCCCGGGCACGGTGGGACGCCACTGGGCGGGCGGCAAGATCTGGATCCTCGACGAGGACGGCAACGAGGTGACCCGGCCCGGTGTCGAGGGCGCGATCTATTTCCCGACGCCGCCGGGCGTGACGCGTTTCTCGTACCACAAGGACCCGGCCAAGACCGCGAAGACCTATCGCGGCGATCTCTACACGATCGGCGACATCGGCTATCTCGACGAGGCGGGGTATCTGTTCCTCACCGATCGCCAGTCGAACATGATCATCTCGGGCGGCGTGAACATCTATCCGCAGGAGACCGAGAACCACCTGATCGTGCACCCGAAGGTCGACGACGTCGCCGTGATCGGCGTGCCCGACGAGGAGATGGGTGAGGCGGTGAAGGCCGTGGTGATCCCGGCCGCGGGCGCGGAGCCGGGTCCCGAGCTCGAGGCCGAGCTGATCGCCTGGTGCCGCTCGGGGATCGCCCACTACAAGTGCCCGAAGACGATCGACTTCGTGCGCGAGCTTCCGCGCACCGAGACGGGCAAGATGGCCAAGCGCGTGCTGCGCGACCGCTACTGGGGCGAAGGTCGCAAGCTGGTGTAGAGCGTCGCGCGCGTGGACGAGAGCGCGGCGAGCACCGCCGAGGAGACGGTCACCCGCCGCGCGCTCTGATTCAGCGCATAGAAGAAGCGATTACTTGCGGCGCCGCGACACGAGGCCGGCCACGGTCAGCGCCACGCCCATGAGGAGCGCGCCGCTCGGCTCCGGAACCGGAGCCGGAGGCGGGGTCCCGCCGCCGCACAGGAGGATCCCCAGGAGGCAGAGATCCGCGAGTGCCGCGGTCGGCACCAGGAACAGAAGCGCAGAGAACAGCAGAGTCTTGGTCAACTTCATGATCAGCATCTCCAGCGGGTGCAGGTGAATCGAGTTGGCTGTTGGTGGCCCCGAGCCGCCTCGAGGTGACAGGTCCTCGGGGGAAGTCGCGGGTCCGGAGTTCGTCCGGCCCGCGAATTCTCTCATGATTTTGGAACGGGGGTCAATACCTACAGTAAGGGATCTGGCTATCCCCTAGGGGATCCCCAGCGCGTCTCGAGCAGATCCAGCCCCTTGAGCAGCGCGTTGCGCAGGTCTCGCGGGTCGATCACGTCGTCGTAGGTCAGGCCCGCCGCCATGCCCCACGGCCCGGACCGCTGTCGGGCTTCGACCTTGGCCTGCGTGGCCTCGTCGAGCTTCGCTGATTTCCCGCCGGAATCGGCGGGCATCGCGTCCATCGTGACGCCCGGAAACGCGAACGAGAGCGTCTGATGGTCGAACGGGTTCTGGCCCATCGTGACGGCCCCGAAGCCGAACGATTTGCGCATCGTGACGTGCAGCTTCGGCACGCGCGCGCGGCGCTGCGCCTTGAACATCTTGCCGCCCCACTTGAGGATGCCGTCGCGCTCGGCCTGCGTGCCCGCCATCACGCCCGGATTGTCGGCGAGGAACACGAGCGGAAGGCCGAATGCGTCCGCGGTCGCGATGAAGTCCATCGCCTTGATCGCGGCAGGGCTGTCGACCGCGCCTGCGCGAACGGCCGGGTTGTTGGCGAGGATCGCCACCGAGCGCCCGCCGAGCCAGGCGAGTGCGCACACGAGCGAGCGCCCGTAGCGCGGCTGGATCTCGAGCAGGCCGCCCTCGTCGACGAGCTCCTCGAGGATCGGGAGCACCTTGTAGGGGCGGCGGTCGTTCGCGGGCATGATCTCGAGGATCCGCTCGAGCCGACGCGGTCCGGTGTCGGGTCCGCTGCGGCGCGGCGCGCGCTCGTCGCAGCTCGACGGGAAGTAGCAGAGATAACGCCGCGCGAGCGCGATCGCGGCCGCGTCGTCGGGCGCGACGTTGTGCGCGGTGCCCGCGATCTCCGCGCAGATCTTGGGACCGCCGAGCTCGTCCTTCGTGACGTCTTCGCCGGTCGCGGCCTTCACGAGCGGCGGACCGCCCGTGAACATCGATGCGCCCTCGCTCATGATCGTGATGTCGGAGAGCGGCGAGGTGAGCGCGCCGTGTCCCGCCGACGCGCCGAGCACGAGACACACCATCGGCACCTGGCCCGACAGATCCGCGAGCGCGAGCAGGTCGTTCGGCGCGCGGCCCGCGTGTCCGCCGAGCGTGCTCGTGAGCCGGTGGCCCGCGCCGTCGAGCATGAACACGAGCGGCACGCGCTCCTGCAGCGCGAGCTCGCAGATCCGATAGCGCTTGGACATCGCGCCGATCCCGATCGAGCCGCCGAGCACGCTGAAGTCTTCGGCGCCCGCGAACGCGGTGCGGCCGTCGATCTTGCCGAAGCCCGCGACGAGTGCGTCGGCCGGGATCTCCGTGCCGCCCGCGAGCGCGCCGATCTCGACGAACGTGCCCGGATCGAACAGGTGCGCGATGCGCTGGCGCGCGTCGAGCTTGCCCCGCCCGTGCAACAGGCGCCCGATGCGCTCGGGCCCGCCCATCGCGCGCGCGGCGGTCTGTCGGCGCTCGAGCTCGTCGAGCAGGGGTTTCCAGCCGTTCCAGGGATCGCCAGCGTCGCTCACGACATCCTCCGCGCGCGATGTTATATCAGCGGTCCCTCGCCACCCGCCCGGAGCAGACAGCATGGATTTCGGCCTGTCCGACGAGCAGCGCCTGCTCCAGGACACGATCCGCGGCTTTGCCGCCGCGGAGTGTCCGCCGGCGCGCTTGCGCCCGCTCTTCGAAGCGGGGCAGGGGCACGACCCCGGGCTCTGGAAGGGACTCGTCGAGATCGGCGTCGCGGGTCTCGCGTTGCCGGAGGATCACGGCGGCAGCGCGCTCGAGGTGCTCGATCTCGCGCTCGCGGCCGAGGTGATCGGCGAGAGCGCGCTGCCGGTGCCGTTCCTGGGTCACGCGCTCGCGGGTCTCGCGATCGCGTGGGGCGGCAGCCCGGAGCAGTGCGCCGCGTGGCTCCCGCGCCTCGCGACCGGCGACACGCTCGCGACGGTCGCACTCGGCGAGCCCGGCGAGCGCTGGCAGCCCGAGCAGTGGCAGGCCGAGCTCGCGCGCGGGCGGATCTCCGGGCGCAAGAGCTTCGTGCCCGACGGTGGCGCGGCCGATCTCATCGTGGTGGGAACGCGCGGCGGCGGGCTCGCGCTCGTGGTGCGCGGTGCCGCGGGCGTTCGCTGCGAATCGATGCCCGGCGTGGACCGCACGCGATCGCTCTCCGAGCTCGATCTCGCGCGCGCCGAGGCGGAGCCGCTGCCCGACGGCGCGAACGTCTCCGCGCGCGTGCGCGACACCGGGCTCGTGCTGCTCGCGGCCGACGCGTTCGGCGCCGCGTGGCGCCTCCTGCGCATGACGGCGGCCTATGCGGGTACGCGCGAGCAGTTCGGCACGCGGCTCGCTCAGTTCCAGGCCGTCAAGCACCAGCTCGCGAATGCGGTGACCGAGCTCGAGCCGACGCGTGGACTGCTCTGGTACGCCGCGCACGCGGTCGATCGCCTGCCCGAGCGCGCCGCGCATGCGGCCGCCGTGGCGAAGGCGCACATCACCGATCGCGCCGTCGGGATCGCGCGCGATGCGGTCGAGCTGCACGGCGGGATCGGCTACACGTGGGAATCGGACGTGCAGATCTGGTTCAAGCGCATCTTGTTCGACCGCGCGTTCCTGGGCACGCCCGAGCTGCACCGCGAGCGCAGCGCGCAGCTGGCAGGTTGGTAATGGATCTCCGTTACGACGAGAACTACGAGCTGTTCCGCGCCGAGCTGCGCGAGTTCCTGCGCGGCTGGCCGCTCACGGGTGCGGAGGCGCAGCTCCCGCAGCGCGAGCGCGAGGCGCTGTTCCGCGCGCGCGGGATCGAGCGCGGCTACGTCTACCGGCACATTCCGGCCGAGTACGGCGGCGCCGGTCGCGAGCCCGACGTCGTGATCGATCAGATCCTGTCCGAGGAGTACGCGCTCTCGGGCGCTCCGGGTCCACTGCTCACGCAGGGCGCCGGGATGCTCGCGCCGACGCTGCTCGACATGGGCCGCGAAGACCAGAAGCAGCGTTTCGTCGCGCGCGCGCTCAAGGGCGAGGACGTCTGGTGCCAGGGCTACAGCGAGCCCGGCGCGGGCAGCGACCTCGCGGCGCTCACGGCGCGCGCGGAGCTCGTCGGAAGCGAGTGGGTGATCCACGGCCACAAGATCTGGACCTCGGGCGCGGACAAGGCGGATTACATGTTCGGCCTGTTCCGCACCGAGCCCGACGCGCCCAAGCACGGCGGCATCTCCTACCTCTTGCTCGACATGCGGCAGCCCGGCATCACGGTGCGGCCGCTGCGCGAGATGACCGGCGGCGCGATGTTCAACGAGGTGTTCTTCGACGGCGCGCGCACCCCGGCCGACTGGATCGTCGGCGAGCGCGGGCAGGGCTGGCAGGTGTCGCGCGCCACGCTCAAGCACGAGCGCAACATGATCGGCAACCCGAACGCGATGCGGCGCCTGTTCGACGAGCTGGTCGCGATGCTGCGCGCGGGGCACGCGCTCGAGCGACCCGAGGTGCGCCAGCGGCTCGCGGAGATCGAGGGCTACCTCCTGTCCCACGAGTACACGGGGCGGCGCATGCTCACCTCGACCGCGCGCGGCGACACCGACGACCTGGCGCTGCCGAGCCTGCTCATGAAGCTCTACGGCACCAACCTGCGGCGTCGCATCTCCGAGCTCGCCTACGACGAGATCGGCTCCGCGGGCCTGCTCGAGCCGAGCGAGGCGGAGCAGCAGCCGCTCGCGACCGGCACGCCCGGCACCTGGACGGCGCGCATGATGAGCGCGATCGCCGTCGCGATCGCGGGCGGCGCCTCGAACATCCAGCGCAACATCATCGGCGAGCGCGGCCTCGGCTTGCCGCGCGATCTCCACGCGCGCAAGAAGCACTCGTAGGGCGGGAGAAGCCGAAGGCGGATCCCGCCATGCCGGATGGTCGAACACCAGCGATCGATCGCTATCCTGATCGTATCGGGGGGTGGGAGGCGCGATGCGAGGCATCCACCCGAGCGATGCTGTTCGCTGACCGAGCCGACGCGGGGCGCGTGCTCATAGAGCGCCTGGGCGCCTACGCGGATCGGCCCGACGTGACCGTGCTCGCGCTGCCGCGCGGCGGCGTCGTGGTGGCATACGAGGTCGCGCACGCGCTGCGCGCTCCGCTCGATGTCCTCGTCGTGCGAAAGCTCGGCGTTCCGGGCCACTCCGAGCTCGCGATGGGTGCGATCGCGAGCGGTGGCGCGCGCGTGCTTTCCCCCGACGTGATCGGAATGCTCGGAATCACGCAGTCGCAGATCGAGGCGGTGGCGGTGCGCGAGCAGTCCGAGCTGGAGCGCCGCGAGCGCGCCTATCGCGGCACGCGCGTGGCTGCGCCGATCTACGGACGCATCGTGTTGCTCGTGGACGACGGTCTCGCGACCGGCGCGACGATGCGCGCGGCGGTGCGGTCGGTGCGCGAGCATGAGCCGCGTCGGGTGGTCGTGGCCGTACCGGTTGGCGCTCCGGAGACCTGTGCCGAGCTGCGCACCGAAGCCGACGAAGTGGTGTGCGCGCGCTCGCCCGAGCCGTTCTGCGCCGTGGGCGCGTGGTACGACGAGTTCTCGCAGACGGGCGACGACGAGGTCCGCGAGCTGCTCGCGCGCGCGGCGCGCGAGCTCGGCGGCGCCGCGTCGTCGTCGCATGCGGAGGGAGGCATGCGATGATCCGCAAGCTAGCCGATGGCCGCTATCGCCTCTATTCGCGCAAGCGAAATCCCAGGACCGGCCGGCGCCGCAACCTCGGGACCTTCAATTCGCGCGCGGCTGCGCAGAAACACGAGCGCGCCGTGCAGTACTTCAAGCGCCGCTGATCAGCGCCCCTTCAGCAGCGCTTCCTTCAAGTCCTGCTGGACCGGCTTCGCTCCGAGCCAGATCTTGAGCAGCGCGCGCTGGAGATCCGGCCCCGCGATCGATCCCTGCGGCTTCCCCTTGAAGGTCACGCTCGTGGCGCCGGTGGTCGTGAAGTCGATGTCGATCGCGTCGCCCTCGGCCACGTCTCCGAACGCCGTGAACAGCTTCTCGATCTCGTCGAGCTTCGGCTTCAGCGCCGCGAGCTCCGCCTCCGTGTTGTTCGCCTGGATCCCCTCGTCGAAGGCGTCCCAGATCGTGCTCGCGCCGAGCGCGCGCTTCAGCACGAGTCGCACGCGCCGGAGCTGGCTTCCGCCCGCGATCACGGCATCGGCACTCGTCGTGCGAGACGGCAGGTAGAGCCCGATCACGTAGATCTTCAGCATCAGCTTGGTGCGCAGCCCGGCGCCGTTGAGGATCAGCGGAACACCCCCGACATCGATCGAATCGCTCAGCTTCACACCGGACACTTCCATTGCTCGACTGCTACTCGCGATTGCGGCGATTGCGACCGCCGCGATCATCCACGCGCCCATCGATTTCTTCATGGCAATCTCCTTGTGGGTTCAGATCCGGACGGGGTGTACCGGTGCGCCCGCGACGTCGACGCGCGTGCGCAGCACGCAGCCGCGCAGGTCGGGATCGCCGGTGTGATCCGCCGTGGTGACGATCAAGTCGCAGCGGTCGGCGCCCGCGAAGCACACGCTCGTGACGACGTGCGCCGGTACGGCGAGGCTGCGATCCACCGTCCCGTTGGTTCGGTAGCGGTCGACGCGGCCTCCACCCGCCGACGCGACCCACACGCCGCCGAGCACGTCCACCGCGATACCGTCGGGCCGTCCGTTCACCATCGCCCAGGTGCGGCGCGCGCTGGCATTGCCCGCGCGGTCGAAGGTGTGTACGAAGATCACGCCCGCGCGCGTGTCGGAGTGATAGAGCGTTCGCTCGTCCGGCGAGAGCGCGATGCCATTCGCGTGCAACACGCCGCCGTACACGACGTGCGCCTCGCCCTCCTTGTCGATCCGGTAGCACTCGCCCGGTACCGGCTGCGCGTTCGGGTCGAACACCGCGAAGCGCAGCGCGCCCGCGTAGACGCGGCCCGCCGTGTCGGTGCACAGGTCGTTCCAGCCCGGCAGTCCCGGGATCGAGAGCAGCGTGCGCGTGACGCCCGCGTGCACGTGCACGATGTCGCGACCCGAGCACACGACGCCTCCGTCGGCGTGCAGCGCGATCCCGCCGACGCCGCGCCGCTTCGGCACGAGCGTGCTGACCGCGCCGGCGCGGTCGACGCGGTACACGCCGCCGCCGAGGACGTCGCTGAAGACGATGGCGCCCGCGGCGTCTTCCGTGGGGCCTTCGACGAGTCCGTAGCCGCGCGCGAGCACCTCGAAGTGCACGGGCTGCGGCGTCACTGATCCTGATCCTGGTCTTGGTCCTGATCTTGATCCGCGCACGGGCCTTCGCAGGGAACGAACACGTCGAGCACCTCGCGGCGCAGCGGGTACTGTTCGGGATGCGCCGCCTCTTCCTCCTGCCAGCCACCGCCGAGCGCGCGGTACAGCTGAACGACGCTGAGCAGCGCGCTCAGACGATTGCGCGCGAGCGCGTTCTCGGCCGGAAACAGCTCCTGCTGCGATTCGAGGACCTCGTAGTAGTTCGCGAGGCCGCCCGAGTAGCGCGAGTTCGACAGGCGCACGGCGTCCTGGAGCGCAACGACCTGCCGCTCGAGCTCGACGTTGGCGGCGAGGTACTTCTGGCGCGCCACGAGCGAGTTGGAGACCTCGGCCAGCGCGTTCAGCACCGTTCGCTCGTAGGCCAGGAGCGACTCCTCCCAGGCGGCGACGTCGAACTTGTATCCGTAGTAGAGCCGGCCGCCCTGGAACAGCGGGCCCGTCACGGCGGCGCCGATCGACCACACGTTGCCCGACTTCTTGACGATGTTCTCGATCTCGCTGCTCTGACCGCCGTAGAGCGCGGTGAGGCCGATCCGGGGCAGGAAGCTCGCGATCGAGACACCCACCTGCGCGTTCGCCGCGACGATGTTCTCCTCGGCTTGCAGCACGTCGGGGCGGCGCCGCAGCAGCTCGGCCGGCAGCCCCGCCGGCACCTCGGGCGAGTAGTCCTGCTCGACCAGGGCGCTGCCGCGCGCGATGTCGCTCGGATGTCGCCCGAGCAGGATCGAGAGCTGGTTCTCCTTGGCCACGATCTGGCGCTCGAGATCCGGGATCGCCGCGGCCGTACTCGCGAGCGCGGCCTCCGCGCGCGAGGTCGCGAGCCGCGTGCCGACGCCGCCGGTGAGCTGACGCTCGAAGAGGTCGAGCGTCTGCTGGAACGAGTCCCGCGTGCGCAGCGCGATCTCGAGCTCGAGGTCGAGCTCGCGCAGCTCGAGGTAGGCCTGCGCGACGTCCGTGACCAGCGTCAGCACGACCGCGCGCCGCACGTCCTCGGCGGCGTACAGGTTGGCCAGCTGCACCTCCGTCGCGCGCCGGATGCGCCCCCAGAGGTCGATCTCCCAGGCCATCTGGAACGCGCCGAAGAAGAGGTTGGTCGTGCGCCCGAACCCGTCGGCCTCGGACTGGAACCGGCCGCGCTCGGCCGAGCCGTCGTAGGTCACCCCGGGCAGCGCGTCGGCGCGGATCACTCCGACCGCATAACGGGCCTGCTCGACGCGCGCGGCGGCGATCCGCAGATCGTGGTTGTTCTGGAGCGACTCTTCGATCAGCTGCTTGAGCACGGGATCGCGGAAGACGTCCCACCACGGGAGGTCCGCGATCGAGGTCGCGGACTGCAGCCTCCTCGCCGCGGAACGCGGGCTGGACCTCGATCTCGGGCTGCCGGTAGCGCGGTCCGATCGCGCATGCGCACAGCGACGAGACACAGCACCGTGACGAGACTCTTCCGCATGGAACTCAGTGCGCTGCGTCCGGTGCGGGGGTTGCGACCAGCGGGGTTGCCTCGGGGCTCACCTGCTTCTTCTTTCCGAGAGATTGAACGAACGCGAAGTTGCCGGGGATCAGGAATACGCCGAAGAACGTCGCGACGAGCATGCCCCAGAACACGGCCGTTCCCATCACGTTCTGCGCACCCGCGCCCGCGCCGCTCGCGATCATGAGCGGGACGACGCCCAGGATGAACGCGAACGCCGTCATGAGGATCGGGCGGAAGCGCAGCCGCGCCGACTCGAGCGCTGCGGCTTCGATCTCCTGGCCCTCGTCCTGCTTCGCCTTCGCGAACTCGACGATCAGGATCGCGTTCTTGGCCGCGAGTCCGATCAGCATGATGTTGCCGATCTGGACGTAGACGTTGTTGTCGTAGCCCATCAGCCAGACGCCGAAGAACGAGCCGAGCGCGACCAGCGGCGATCCGAGCAGCACCGCCCAGGGCAGCCGCCAGCTCTCGTAGAGCGCCGCGAGCAGCAGGAACACGAACACGATCGCGAGCGCGAAGGTCGGACCGGCCGGCGGGGCGACCTTCTCCTGATAGGTCATCTGGCTGTAGGCGACGCCCATCTCCTTCGGCATCGTCTCGTCGAACACCTCTTCGAGTGCTGCGAGCGTCTGGCCCGAGCTGTAGCCCGGCGCGGGCACGCCGTTGAACTCGACGGAGCGGAACAGGTTGAAGCGGTTGGTGATCTCGGTGCCGGACTCCGACGTGATCGTCACGAGCGTGGACAGCGGGATCATCTCGCCGCTGACGTTGCTGCGCACGAAGATCCTGCCGATGTCTTCGGGCCGCCGCCGCTGATCCGACTCGGCCTGGACGTAGACGCGGAACAGTCGGCCGAAGCGGTTGAAGTCGTTCACGTAGCTGCCGCCGAGCACCGACGACATCGCCGAGAAGACGTCGTTGATCGGCACGCCGAGCTTGCGCGCCTTCTCGCGGTCGAGCTCGACCTTCACCTGCGGGTAGCGCGGATCGAAGGAGGTGAAGATGTTGCCGACCTCGGGCCGCTTGCGGGCCGCGTCCGCGAACTGCCGGCTCCGCTCGCCGAGGTCCGCCACGCTCATGCTGCCGCTGCGGTCCTGGAGGATGAAGTTGAATCCCGCCGACGCGCCGAAGCCCGAGATGGTGGGAATGTTGAACGGGAAGACGATCGCCTCCGGCACGCGCGCGAACTGGGCCTGGAGCGTGCGCATGATCCCGCGCACGTGCAGCGCGTCGCCGGACCGCTCCTCCCACGGCTTCAACCGGATGAAGATCGTGCCGAAGTTGGGCTGATAGGTGCTCGTCACGACGCCGTAGCCGCCGATCGTCTGATACGCGTCGACCCCTTCCGTCTTGCCGACGATCTCCTCCACCTTCGAGAGGACTGCGCTCGTGCGCTCGAGCGAGGAGCCCGCGGGCAGCGTCACGTTGACGCCCATGATGCCCTGGTCTTCGTCGGGGATGAAGCCGGCCGCGAGCCGGCTGCCGAACAGGCCGGCCACGATGGCGACTCCCGCGACGATCACGATCGTGAGCGATGCGCGCCGCACGAGCAGCTGCGTGTAGCTCATGTAATGCGTGGTGGTGCGGTCGAATACGCGGTTGAAGCCGGCGAAGAACTTGCCGAGCACTCCGCCCATCGGCTTGTGCGGCTTGAGCAGCATCGCCGCCAGCGCCGGAGAGAGCGACAGCGCGCTGAACGCCGACATCAGCACCGAGATCGCGATCGTGAGCGCGAACTGCTGGTACATCTGTCCCGTGAGGCCGCCGAGCATCGCGACGGGGATGAACACGGCCGAGAGGATCAGCGCGATGCCGATCACGGGCGCCGTCACTTCCTTCATCGCCTGCTTCGTCGCATCGACGGGGCGATAAGCCGTGTTCCATGTGGTGGATCACCGCCTCGACCACCACGATCGCGTCGTCGACCACGATGCCGATCGCGAGCACGAGGCCGAACATCGACAGCGTGTTCACCGAGAAGCCGAGCAACGGGAAGAAGATGAGGGTGCCGATCAGCGACACCGGCACGGTCAGCAGCGGGATCAGCGTCGCGCGGAAGTTCTGCAGGAAGATGAATACGACGATCGTGACGAGGATGACCGCCTCGACGAAGGTGTGCAGGATCGACTCGATCGACGCCTCGACCGCGGGCGTCGTGTCGTAGACGATCGTGTAGTCCATGTCGGGCGGGAAGAGCTCCTTCGCCCGCTTCATCGTCTCGTAGATCGCCGCAGCAGCCTGGAGCTGATTGGCGCCCGGCAGCAGGTAGACGGCCATCGCGCCCGACGGGTTGCCGTTCAGCCGGCCGAACGAGTTGTAGTCCTGGGAGCCGAGCTCGGCGCGGCCGATGTCGCCCACGCGGACCTGCGCGCCGGAGATGTCCTGCCGGATGATGATGTTCTCGAACTCTTCGGGCGTGACGAGCCGACCCGGGGCGCTGACCGTGTAGGTGAAATCCTGGTCCTTCGGCGAAGGCGCCGCCCCGACGCGCCCGGCCGGCGCCTGCAGGTTCTGCTCCTTGATCGCTGCGATCACGTCGGAGGGCGTGAGCCCGAGCTTGGCCATCTTGTCGGGCTCGAGCCAGACGCGCATGCCGTAGTCGGTGCCGCCGAACAGATCGACCTGCGCGATGCCGGGGATGCGCAGGATCTGGTCGCGCAGGTTGATGCCGCAGTAGTTGATCAGGAAGTTCGCGTCGTAGCTTCCGTTCGGCGAAGCGAGCGAGATCAGCATCAGGATGCTGGGGCTCATCTTCTTGACCGTGACGCCCTGGGCGATCACCTCCTGCGGGAGGCGCGCCTGCGCCGAGGACACGCGGTTCTGCGTCAGGACGTTCGCCATGTCCTGGTTCACGCCGACCGCGAAGTTGACGTCGAGCTGCATGCGGCCGTCGCTGGTATTCGACGACTTCATGTAGATCATGTTCTCGACGCCGTTGACTTCCTGCTCGACCGGCGTCGCGACGGACTGCTCGACCGCCACGGCCGAAGCGCCCGGGTACGTGCCCGTGACGCGGATCGTCGGTGGCGCGAGGAACGGATACTGCTCGATGCTGAGGCCCAGGAGCGTATTCAGCCCGAGCAGAACGGTCAGGATCGCGATCACGATCGCGACGATCGGACGCCGGATGAAGAACTCCGCCACGGGTCGGCTCCGTTACGGCTTCGGAGGCGGGGGCGCAGACGCGACGGCGGCTTCCGGAACGGGATTGACGATCAACCCGTCGCGCACTTTCTGAACTCCTTCGACCACCACCCGTTCGCCGGGTTTCAGGCCCTCTTCGATCACCCACACGTTGTTCGCGCGGGCGCCGGCCTTCACGCCGCGAATCGCGACCTTGTTCTCGGCGTCGACGACCGCCACTTGATAGGTCCCTTGCAGCTCCTGCACCGAGCGCTGCGGCACGACGATGGCGCCGATCTTGGTCTCGGTCGCCGCGCGCACCTTCGCATACTGTCCCGGCCGCAAGAGGTTACTCGGGTTCGGGAACAGGTTCACGATCATCATCGTTCCGGTCTGGACGTCGACCTCGCGATTGGCCACCGAGACGGAGCCGCGTTCGGGGTAGAGCGTTCCGTCGGCGAGGATCAGCTCCACGCTGGCCTTCTCGTGCCCGGGTTTGTTTACGCGCGATGCGAAGCGCAGGTACTCCTGCTCGCTGATCGGAATCGACACCTTGATCGGATCGAGCTGCGAAACCGTCGTCAGGATGGTGTTCTCGCTGATCAGATCGCCGACCTGAGCCACGGCGATGCCGGCGACGCCATCGATCGGCGAGGTGACGCGGGTCCAGTCGAGATCGAGCTGGGCCTCTTGCATCGCGGCCCGCGCCGTGTCCGAGGCGGCCTTCGCGGCGCGGTGCGACTGGATGGCGTCGTCGAGCTCCTGCTGGCTCACCGCACCCTCGGCGGCGAGCGGCGTATAGCGATTGACGTCCTGCGTCGCCTTCGTGAGCTGGGCCGCGGCCCGGCCGAACTCCCCGCGGGCCTGGTCGAGTGCGGCCTGGTAGGGACGCGCGTCGATGCGGAACAGCAGGTCACCCGCCTTGACGACGTTGCCCTCCGTGTACTTGCGTTCCTGGAGGTATCCGGTCACGCGGGCGCGGATCTGGGCGTTGATGTTCCCGTCGATCGTGCCGACCCACTCGAAATAGATCGGCACGTCCTTCCGAACGACGTCGGCCACGACCACGTCCGGCGGCGGCGGCGGCGCCACCGACTCCGAGCAGGCGCAGAGCACGAGCGGAGCGAGGGCCAGCAAGCCGGTCGGCAGGTAGGCGAATCTCGCCCGGCGGCGGGCCATCAATAGCCGTTCATTCATCCGCGAGCTCCGGGGCGCCTTCGTGCTGCAGATGTCGCCTGAATACCACACCCCATTGCTGTTTTGGAAGTTGTTTCGAGAGCCGAACGTGTGCCGCAACCGCGCACCTCGTCGGCAACTACGCGGCGATGACCGCGAGTGGAACTCGATCTTTCAGCCCGCGATCGCGCGCATGCCGGGCCCACTCTTAGAAGTTGCGCCCGAGGTAGAGATAGGCCTGGCTGTGCCCACCCTCGCCGTAGGCGTAGGAGAGATAGAGCGGGCCGAGCGGCGTATCGACTCCGACGAACGGGCCCGCCGAGATCAGCAGATCGTTGTCGATGTCGCTGCGGTCGTCCCAGGCGTTCCCGATCTCGGCGAGTCCTCCGACGTACACGGGAAATTCCCAGGCAAAGACCGCGGGAGAGGCGATTCGCCGGTACGCGATGAGCCGCGCGAGCCCGGTGTGCTCTCCGCTGAGTGAATTGCGCTCGAATCCGGAATGGTTCAGGAAGCCTCCCAGCGAGTGCGCGGCTTCGATACGCGACCCCCCGATGTCGATCGACGTCTCGTACTTGAGCCCGACGCCGAACGTGTTCTTGCGCCATGTGCGGAAGATCGAGCCCCCTCCAGCGACGCGCTCGAAGTTCTCGGCGAAGCCGAGATCCTTGCGGAAGAAGGTCGCGTCGATGCGGCCATACGCGCCGTCGTTCGGGAAGCGCACGTCGTCGAGCGTGTCCCATTCCAGGGTGGCCCCGTACACCCCACCCGAGAACTTCTGGTTCCTGAACGCCGCTGGATCGCCGATCGAGCGGGTGGCCTTCCCGTTGTAGTAGCCGATGCCGCCGCGCACCTGCGCGTAGCGGCCGACATTGAACCCCACGAAGAAGCCGGTGAGCGCCTCCTCGAAGTCGTACTCGGCGAGATGGTGGTCGCGCTCCCAGACGTCGACTTTGCGCAGCGTGTAGTCCACGAACGGCATCACGAACAGCCACTCGCGCGGCTCGATCGGCTGATAGAGCTCGGTGCCGACGTGAGAGGTGTCGCCGAACTGAGCCGCGGTGCGGATCTCGCCGTCCCACGAGTTGATCGGGAACACGACGTGATTGAGCCCGATGTTGAAGGTGGACGACTTGCCGAGATTCGACTCGAGGTTCAGGCCGAACCTGATGTACTGACGACCGCGCTCGCGCGCGTCCATCTCGTAGATCAGCACCGTGCGGTCGTTCTCGCGGCGCACGTCGAAGCGCACGCGCTCGAACGCGTCGAGGCCGAACAGGCGGCCGAGATCGTCCGACACGGCCTCGAGGTCGAGCGGCTTTCCCGCCTCGGAGTCGATGCGCGCCTTGACGACGCGATCCGAGACCGGCGAGCGGTTCACGATGCGGACCTCGTCGATCACGGGCAGCTGGACGGGCGGCCTGCGCTGCTTCTTCAGCCACTCGGCGTATTCGGCTTCCGAGACCGAATAACGCGCGAGGCGGTCCTTGTTCGCGAGCGCCGCCTGCCGGCCGATCTCGACCGCCTCCGCCATGCGTGTGAAGTCGGACGCGGCGATGTCGCCGAGCGGCGGCTGGAGCAGCACGTCGTCTTTCTTGAGGCGCGCGATCTGTGCCGCCTGCGACTGCTGCACGGGGAAGGTCGACACCTGACCCGAGATCGCGACGGCGGTCTCGAGATCGTCGAGCTTGGAGGCGGGCGTCGAGATGTCGACCGCGATCACCGCGTCGGCGCCGAGCTCCTGCGCCACGTCGATCGGCAGGTTGTTCGCCACGTAGCCATCGACGAGCAGCCGCTTGTTCAGGCTCACCGGAGAGAACGCGGCGGGGATCGACATGCTCGCGCGCTGCGCGACGGCGAGGGGACCCCGGTCGAATACGAACTGCTCTCCGGTCTCGATGTCGGTCGCCACCGCGCGGTAGGGCAGGCGCAGATTCTCGATCTGCGCGAGGCCGTTCGCGTCGAGCGTCATCGCGCGCAGCAGGAAGTCGAGCTTCTGGCCCTCGGCGACACCGGACGGGATGAAGAGGCTCCAGTTCTTGATGCCCAGGCGCAGATTCGTGAGGAAGCTGCGGTCGTCCTGTTTGCGCCGGAACGAGAGGTCCTGGCGGTCGGGCTTGTCCTGGAACACGCGCACCCAGTCGACGCTCTGGATCGTGTCGTTCACCTCGGCGGGCGAGAGCCCCGCCGCGTAGAGGCCGCCCACGACCGAGCCCATGCTCGTGCCCGTAACGAAATCGACCGGGATTCGCATCTCTTCGAGCACCTGGAGCACGCCCAGGTGTGCCGCGCCGCGCGCACCGCCGCCCGAGAGCACGAGGCCGAGCTTCGGGCGCGCAGCGCGCTTGGCGGGTTTCTCCGCGGGCGCAGGGCCGGGCAGCACCAGAACAAAAGCAACGGCGACCAACAGAGCGATGAATGCCCGGCCGTTTCCCCGATTCCTCATGCGCGGCTTAGCTTGACCGCGATCGCAGTGATTGCGCAAGCGATTTCGTCGCGATCGGATCAATCGAACGGGGAGTACACGAGGCCCACGTGAATGCGCACGACATCGCCACTGTCGTCGCGGTTGTTCACCTCGCGGAACCCGTACAGCCCTTCGACACCGATCGAGAGCCGCTTGTACAGCTGGTAGATGAGATTGAGGCTGCCGTAGTAGGTCTCGTTGTAGGAATTTGCGAGCTGGATCCTCGTGTTGTCGACATGGACGTAGCCGAACGTGCCCGTCGACCGCAGGTCCGGCGTCCACTTGTGGGTGAGCGCGAGCATGCCGCTCTGGTAGGGCAGGGCCTCCAGATCACCATCGCTGTCGAATGCGGCGTCCGTGTTCTCGAAGCCCGAGTCGTTGCCGAGGCCTCCGACTCCTTGACCGACCACGCCGAGGAACTGCATCGAGTCGTTGTCGGTGAACGCGATCGAGCCACTCAGGTTGACGCCCCAGCCGAGGTCTCCCTCGTGGCCGGCGAGGCCGTTGCGCACCTGGAGCGATCGCACGAGCGTGCTGAACTGGAGATGGCCCAGGGCTCCCGGCTCCCAGCGGATGTTGAAGCCGCCGTCGGGCGCATTCTGCCGCTCGTCGCTATCCGGATCTCCCGTGTTGTCGATCTGCACGTTCGGGTCTTCGATCCCGACCGTGATGTTCCAGTGCTCCACGAGCTCGCGCGTGTAGTGGAGCACGGGGCGCCGCGCGAAGATCATCGAGTTCGGCCCCTCGTAGTCCACCGTGTCGGGCCAGGAGTCGGGGTTCTCCCAGAGGCTGTACGTGAACCCGCCGACGACTCCATGGAACTGGCCGTAGAGATGCTGCAGCCGGTACTCCATGTGGCTGTCGTCTTCGCCGAAGAAATCGTTCTGGTAGAAGAGGCGGAAGTTGCCGCCGAGTGCCGGAGCGCGCAGGTCGACGCGGATCTGGCTGCCGTTGGCGCCGGCGTCGAACTGCGCACCGGCGTCGTAATCCGACGTGTTCTCGATCGCAAACAGCGCCGGAGCGAACCGGTACCGGCTGTCGCCCGGACTCCGCAGCGTCTGCATCAGATCGAGACGGGGCCTCGGGTTGAACTTCACCATGAACACGGTGCGCGGAACCGGGATGAAGCCGCGGTACTGCGGATCGAGCACGTAATCGCCGGGCCGCGCCGCGGCCTCCTGGCGGTCGTCGAAGGTGCTGCGGTTCGCGACCGGGCTCTGACGGGTGTCGGGATACAGCTGCGCCTCGATCTCCTCGGCCGACCGCGCCGTACTCGGATCCGGCGGTGCGGACACGGGCGGCGGTGACTCCCGCTCGAGCTCCTCGATGCGGGTTTCGAGGTCGCGGATCACGCCGTCCTGTCGCTCGAGCTGCTGCTCGAGCTGATCCACTTCCTTCTTCGTGGGCGTTTTGTCCGCGGCGCTCGCCGCGGTTCCACACACCAGACCGATGCTCGCGATCCAAGCGGTGAGTCGACGCGCCATCCTGACTCCCTCTGGTTGGAGTTCATGCGTTTCGGAGCGAACTCGCGCACTCTATAACCCGGCGCCGATCACGAGCAATCGAAAAAGAATCCGGCCTAGCACAGCTCGCGTGATAGGATCGTCCGCCGCCCGAGCGCGATTCGCGATTGCTGTCCGTGATCACGCGTTAAAGAATCGTGGATGCGGGTTAAATACCCGTTGTCTTTCACACACAGGGAAGGAGTCCGCCATGCGAGTGCGAGTCGCGCTGCTGCTTCTGGGCGCGTCGCTGATTTCGACCGCACTCGGCTGCACGTCGAAGGTCGGAACCGTGACGATCTTCTCGACGCGCAACGTGGAGATGAGCCAGCCGCACGATCGTCTCCCTCGCGCGGAGCAGAGCGACAGCCGGTTGTGGCTCCTGTTCCTGCCGCTGGGAGGCGCGCCGAGCGGTCTCCAGGCTGCCACTGATCTGATCGAAGGGCAGAACGCCGACTATCTCACCAACGTCGAGGTGACCGAGGGCGGATGGTCGCTGCTCGCGATCAGCATGGGGTGGGTGACGGTGCAGGCCGATCCGTGGCGGCAGGGCGGTGGAGCGGCTCCGACCGGAACGAACCAGCGCTAGGCGCTGCGCAGGGGTCGGCCCCATCTCGCGCGCCTTCCTCGCCGCTCGCTGCTGGTGTCAGCGGCGAGCGCCGCGGGCCGCGCAGCCGAGCCGGTGCCCGCGCTGCCCGATCCGATCCAGATCGATTCGTCGGGAACAGGGCAGCCGCCCGCCCACGAGCCGGATCCGAAACGCGCGCGGGACTGGCTGTTGCTCACGAGCGGCGAGCTCCTGCGCGGCAGGATCGAGTACATCCGCGACGAAGAGGTCCACTTCGACAGCGACGAGCTCGAGGATCTCGAGCTCGACTGGTCCGACGTGGCGGGCTTCGCCTCACCGAGGCACAACACCTTTCGATTCGGCAACGAGACCATCGTCACGGGCACGGCAGCGATGCGCGGTGGCGTGATCCGCGTCGATACGAGTGCCGGAGTCCGCGAGTTCCCGCGCAACGAGCTCTACAGCATGATCGAAGGGGAGCTGCGCGAGCTCGACTACTGGTCGCTCGATGCGGGTCTGGGTCTCACGTGGCGCTCGGGCAACTCGGACCAGGCGGATATGACCGCTCGGCTGGACGTGAAGCGCGAGACCGCGCTGACGCGGCTCGTCGCGGCCTACGAGAGCGCGTACAGCGAGGTCGAGAGCGACGACGTCACCGACAATCAGCGCCTGACGAGCTACTTCGCCTACTTCGTGACGACGCGCGCCTCGCTGGCCGCTCCGATCGTCGAGCTCTACCGCGACCGCGTTCGCAACGTCGACTTGCGGACGACGGTGGCCGCCGGCGTCGGATACGACGTCGTCGATCGCCCGCGCATCGAGTGGAACGTGCTCGGCGGTGCGGGCTACCAGCGGGCGGAGTACGCCTCGATCGAGGTAGGTGAAGCGGACACCACCGAAGACGCCGCGCTGCTGTTCCAGACCCGATTCGAGCTCGACCCGATCGCCGACGTGGACTGGGACACCACCTATACGCTGATCGCGGTCGTGTCGGATTGGGACAAGACGAGTCATCACCTGTTGTCGGTGCTGTCGTTCGAGGTCTGGGGGCCGCTCGATCTCGACGTGAGCTTCGATTGGGACCGCATCGAGAGGCCCGCCGAAGACCGCAACGGCGATGCGCCCGATAGCGACGATTTCCAGCTGACGGTCGGCGTCTCCCTCGAGCTCTGAGCGCCGCGGATCGCGGACGGAAACGTTGGCCGGGAGCGGCGCGGTTGTGCAAGAGTCCGGCCATGAATCGCATCGCTGCGTGCGCGACGTTTGCGATCTCGCTGCTCGCGGCCGTCCCGAGTGCGGCGGAGGTCGGCCACTTTGTCCCGGGACTGCTGAACATCCGGGACTACCTTCTGCCTGCGGAGCCGGGCGTCTACGGCGCGGCGTACAACTATTTCTACAGCACCGATCGGCGCAACGACGACCACGGCGACAAGATCCGGTCGCTCACGATCAATCCCGGAGGGGGTCCCGGGACTTCGGTCGGCATCGACGTGGATCTGGATCTCTACGCGCTCGCCGTTCCGTTGATCTGGGTGTCGGACTGGAAGGTGCTCGGCGCGCGCTATGGCGCGCTCGTGGCGCCGACGTTCGCCGACGCGAGTGTGGAGGCGGCGCTGGCGATCGGCCGCCGGCGCGGCGGCGAAGCCGACAACTCGAGCTTCGGGGTGGGCGATCCGTTCGTGCAGCCGATCTGGCTCGACTGGAGCGGAAAGCACTGGGAGGTGTCCGCCGCGTACGGCTTCTACGCCGGGATCGGCAAGTACGACACGGGCACGCGTGACGTACTCGGCAACCTGATCACGCTGGAAGATCCCGACAACATCGGCTTCGGCTTCTGGACGCATCAATTCCAGGCGGCCGCCGCCTGGTATCCATTCGACCACAAGGGAACCGCCGTCATGGGCGTCGCGACCTACGAGTACCACGCCGACAAGGAAGACTTCGACCTGCAGCCGGGCCAGAACGTCACGTTGAACTGGGGCATCAGCCAGTTCATCCCGCTCACGTCGGACCAGCATCTGCTGTTCGAGATCGGTCCGGCGGGCTGGAATGGCTGGCAATCCTCGGCCGATGGCGGCAGCGACGCGACCAGCCACGAGCGCGACCGCACGCACGCTGCAGGAGGGCAGCTCGGTGTGACCTATCTCCCGTGGTTCCTGGCCGTGAACGTCCACGGATTCTACGAATACGAAACAAGGAGCCGCTTTCAGGGCTATTCGCTGGGACTCAGTCTCGCGAAGAAGTTCTAGAGGACCCGCCATGGCGCGCTTGGATGCCCGAGCGCTGCTGCCGATCACGGATTGGCTGCCCCGTTACCGCGGGGAATGGCTGCGGCTCGACCTGATCGCGGGCGCAACCACCGCCGCGGTCGTGATCCCCAAGGCGATGGCCTATGCGACGGTCGCGGGCCTCCCCGTCGAGGTGGGCCTCTACACCGTCCTCGTGCCGATGATCGTCTACGCGTTCTTCGGAACCTCCCGCGTTCTCAGTGTCAGCACGACGACGACGATCGCGATCCTCACCGGCACGCAGCTCGCGCTCGTCGTGCCCGACGGCGATCGCAGCGCACTGCTCGTGGCTGCGGCGACGCTCACGCTCATGGTCGGAGGTCTGCTCGCGCTGGCGTCGCTCTTGCGGCTCGGCTTCGTGGCGAACTTCATCTCGGAGCCCGTGCTCGTCGGCTTCAAGGCGGGCATCGGTCTCGTGATCGTGCTCGATCAGATCCCGAAGCTGCTCGGCGTCCACTTCGCCAAGGGGAACTTTCTCCACAATCTGGTTCGGATCGCAGAGAACGTTCCCGAGACCTCGCTGCCGACGCTCGGTGTCGCGCTCGCGACGTTGGCCGTCCTGCTCGCGCTCGAGCGCTTCGCGCCGCGCTCGCCCGTGCCGCTGATCGCCGTGGCGGCGGGGATCGCGGCGTACGGCCTCTTCGACCTGCCCGTGGAGTCGGTCGGCGCGGTGCCGCAGGGCCTCCCGCGTTTCGTCGCGCCCGACTTCTCGCTTGCGGCGGCGCTGTGGCCCGGAGCGCTCGGTATCGCGCTGATGAGCTTTGCCGAGACGATCGCGGTCGCGCGCGCCTTTGCGCAGACCGGAGAGCCTCCGCCGCGACCGAATCAGGAACTGCTCGCGACGGGCCTCGCCAGCGCGGCGGGCTCGGTCTTCGGGTCGATGCCCGCGGGCGGCGGCACCTCGCAGACCGCGCTGAACCGCCAGGCGGGCGCGCGCACGCCGATCGCCGCCGTCGTGACGGCGCTGCTCACGCTCGTGACGATGCTCGTGCTCGCGCCGCTGATCGGACTCATGCCGCAGGCCACGCTCGCCGCGGTCGTGATCGTCTACTCGATCGGGCTGATCCAGCCCGGGGAATTCCGGGCGATCCGAGACGTGCGGCGCATGGAGTTCCTCTGGGCCGTGGCGGCGCTCGCGGGGGTCGTGCTGCTCGGAACGCTCAAGGGGATCCTCGTCGCGATCGTGTTGTCGCTCGCATCGCTGGCCCATCAGATCGCCGATCCGCCGGTCTACGTGATCGGGCGCAAGCGCGGGACCAACGTCTTCCGCGCGCGCTCCGACGAGCAGCCCGATGACGAGACGTTCCCGGGACTGCTGATGCTCCGCATCGAGGGCCGCATCTTCTTCGCGAATGCGGAACGCATCGCTCAGAAGATCCGGCCGCTCATCGAGGAGCAGCGCCCGCGCGTGGTTCTGCTCGACATGCGCGCGGTGCCGGACCTCGAGTACACCGCGCTCAAGATGCTCTCCGAGGCGGAAGAGCGGCAGCGCGAGCTCGGTGTCGAGCTCTGGCTCGTGGGGCTGAACCCCGAGGTGCTCAGCGTCGTGCAGCGCTCGTCGCTCGGAGAGCGGCTCGGGCGCGAGCGCATGTTGTTCAATCTGGAGACGGCGGTCGCGAGATACCTCGCCTGACGCGCCCGGGAGAAGATCCATGTCAGAGAACGCACCGGCTCGCCGA
Organism: uncultured delta proteobacterium; assembly: GCA_963832165.1. GTDB lineage: Bacteria > Myxococcota_A > UBA9160 > UBA9160 > SMWR01 > JAHEJV01. The sequence goes on from CAWHTE010000003.1 coordinate 525,392, forward strand.
CAGGGGGATCACGAGGAGAGCGTTCAGCGCGCCGTCGAGGCGGCGATCCGCATCGGTGTCGTCGCGCTGCTCGGGGTCTGGGTGTTCCAGATCGTCGGGCCGTTCATCCAGCCGATCGTATGGGGCGCGATCATCGCCGTGGCCTGCGCCACTCCCTATCACTGGTTGGAGCGGCAGCTCGGCGGACGCAGCGTGGCGGCCGCGGTTCTGTTCACGCTGCTGGCGCTCGTCGTGTTGATCACGCCCACCGTGTTCCTGACCAGCGCCATCGTCGACTGGGGGCAGGGCGCCGCGGCCCAGATCCGCGACGGCCAGCTCACGATCCCGCCCGCGCCAGAGACGGTGCGGGGCTGGCCGCTCGTCGGTGGTGCCATCTACGAGTTCTGGTCACTCGCGAACTCGAACCTCCAGGCTGCGCTCGTGAAGGCGCGCGAGCCGCTCGAGAGCGTCGGCCTGTGGCTGCTGTCCTCTGCCGCGACCGCGGGAGCCGTGGTGCTGCAGTTCGCGCTCTCGATCGTGGTCGCGGGCGTGCTCCTCGCGAACTCCGAAGGGTCGAAGGGTCTCGTCGACCGCTTCGCGGTCCGCCTCGCACCGGAGACGGGCCGGAACATGCGAGAGCTCGCCGAGCAGACGGTGCGCGGCGTGGCGACGGGCGTCGTGGGCATCGCCATCCTCCAGTGCATCCTCACCGCGATCGCCTTGTTCACGATCGGGTTCCCCGGAGCCCCCTTCCTCGCGCTCTTGTGTCTGCTCGTCGCGATCGTGCAGCTCCCGCTCGCGATTCCGGTCCTGCCGATGATCATCTACGTGTGGGCCCACGAACCGGCGCTATCCGCAGCTCTGTTCACGGCGTGGATGATCCCGGTGACGCTCCTCGACAACATCCTGAAGCCGATCCTCATGGGCCGAGGCGTCGACGCGCCGATGCTCGTCGTGTTCATCGGCGCGATCGGGGGGCTCGCGTCCTCGGGGATCGTCGGGCTCTTCGTGGGCGCGGTCGTGATGGTCGTGGCCTATGCGCTGCTGAAGGCCTGGCTCGAACCGCGGCAGCAGACATCGGAGTGAAGCGAAGCGTTATGATCGATCTCGACGGGGGTCTTGGAGGGATCATGAGAAGCTTGGCCTGGCTCGCGCTCTTCTCGACCGTTGGATGGCTCGGCTGTTCGGGGATCCACGTGACGACGGACTTCGACCCGAGCGCGAATTTCTCCGACGCGAAATCGTACGCGTGGTTCGACGAACGCTCGGGCGTGCAGGGAGACCGCGCCGACGTCACGAGCCTGCTCGACCGGCGCGTGCGCAGCGCGGTCGACGCCGAGCTGCAGGCGAAGGGGCTCGCGCGCGTCGACAAGAGCGCGGCCAAGCTGTTCGTGACCTACCACCTCGGCGTCGAGTCGAAGCTCGACATCGACACGATCAACTCGGGATACGGGTACGGTCGCTACGGCCGCTACGGTGGCATCGCCACCACGACCACCGTCCGGGAGTATCAGGAAGGGACGCTGCTGATCGACCTGGTCGATCCGTCCTCGAAGCAGCTGATCTGGCGCGGGGCCGGGCAGGCGCGTCTCCGGGAATACAGCAGCCCCGAGGAGCGCGAGCAGAGGGTCGGTGAGGCCGTGAAGGCGATCCTCGCGGACTTTCCTCCCGGCTCGAAGAAGGATTGAGGCCGGGGCGTCAGCGCGCAGCCGGGCGTGTAGGCTTCCCAGCGCGCGACCTTCACGCGGCGTCCGGGCGGTAGCACTGCGTCGGATGCGGCGATCGCGTTCGCGGCGGCCGCGCGTTCGGGCGACCACGCGCTGTCCACGCGATCGAGCAGCTTCGCCAGGGGCTCCCCGGAGCGCGCCGCGACGACACGGATCCGCGCTTCGCGCACGCGCTTGCGATCGGACGCGAGAGAGCGCGCGGAAGCTCTCGACGACCTGCGTGAGCGGATCCCGGTAGCGCGTCCACTGCTCCTCGAGCGTGCTGCCGGACAGCTGATAGACGTTGCCGCCGTGCGCGACCCAGGCGAGCACGTGGTGGTAGCGCCTGGAGAACCCCTCGCGGCTCGTTGCGGTGACGCGCGCCGCCGCGAACCCGCCGATGCGCGTCGACTCGACGCGGTCATCGATCTTGAAGCGAAGCGCTCTCGATCACGCGAGTGGCGACGGCCTTCGGGTCGTCGCCGGTCCCCGCGATCGACAGGGCCGCGAGCGCGTCGCCCGCCTCGGGAATGGCGACGACGCTTTCCGCACCGTTGTCGACGCGCCAATCCTTCGGGAATGCGACGCGCAGGTCGAGATCGGCGTGCAGGAATTCGCTCTCGACCAACGTTCCGTTCGAGCCGGGATCTCCGACCAGGAGACCGTCCAGGTGCTCGTAGAAGTGGGCGGTGTCGAGAGCGATCGGCGCGATCTTGGCGACCTTCAGCGCGCCCGCGCGCTCGAGGGTCTGCCGCGATCGATCCGGCGTGGTCGGATGCGTGTCGAGGAAGCTGTGTTGGTCGGGGTCGCGACCCGCAAGCGCGGCGTCGCGCGACAACGCGTCCATGACCCGCGCCATCGCCGCGGGATCCCAGCCCGCGGCGGCCACGAGTCGCTGGCCGATCAGATCGGCCTCCTCCTCCTGGCCGCGGCTGTGGCTGGCGAGGTAGAGAGATCCCGGCGCGCTCCCGACCGCTCCCACGACGCGACCGATCTGTGGGCTGACGATGCCGGTGGCGATCGCACCGATCCCGGCCGCCAGGCGCACGGGCACGAATGGCGCCTGGCGCAGCGAGTGATCCAGGTGGTGGCGTGCGGAGACGTGGCCGATCTCGTGGCCGATCACGCTCGCGAGCTCGTCCTCGCTGTTGAGCAGCGCAAGCAGGCCGCGCGACACGTAGATGTAGCCGCCCGGCAGCGCGAACGCGTTCGGTGCCGGCATGTCGACGACCTGGACTCGATACGCGACATCGCGGCGCAGGTCCACGCCGTGCTCGACGAGGCGCTGTGCGATCGCGGTCACGTACGGCTCGAGCGCCGGTGTGCGCACGAGCCCGACCTGACTGCTCGATCTCCGCCGCCGCCTCGGCTGCCCAGCTTCGCTTCACCGCTGGACGAGGCGAGAAGCGCCGTTGTGCAACCGAGCACGGCGAGCGCGAGCAGCGAAACGCTCGCCGCCTGCAACGCGCGATGACGGCTCATCAGGACTCCGGAGCCCTACGCGCTCACTTCTTCTGCTGGACGCCCTGCGCCACGAAGAAGTCGCGCGCCCGCTCGCCCCAGTGATCGCAGATCGCCTCGACGTCGGCCCACTTCGAGAGCATCCGCAGGACGCCCTTCGTGCCCGCGCGCGAGTCGACGGCGGCGGCGAGCCGCTGGTTGGTGATCGCGTCGGTCGCCTCGAGTTCCGCGCTCGCGGCGCCCACGAGCGCCGCAGTATCGGTTCCGAGCCCTCCGAGCGTCGACACCAGCGCGCAGCTGCGGGATCACCGTCGTCACGGTGTTCATCGCGACGCGGGCGCCCTTTGCCTCGGTGAGCGCCATGCGCAGCTTGATCACGCCGGGTCCCGGTTCCTTCACGATCTTGAACTTCTCGCCGAGCTTGTCGTTCATCGACTTGTAGAGCATGTCGGTGAGCACCTTCTGGTCCTTCGGATCGAGCTTCTTGGAGTCGTCCTTGACCCAGAGCGTGACCGATTCGAGGTAGATCGCGTTGTAGCGCGGCCAGGCCGCGCTCGGGTTGACGTAGACCTCCTGCGCGTCGAAGCCCTCGCGCGGCGCGAGCTGGGAGTAGTTGCCGAGGAATCCCGAGCGTTCGGTCTCCTCGAAATGGCGCCCGCGTGTGGGCCGGAGGATCCCGCATCCGGCCGATACGAGGGCGAGCGAAACGAGAGCGATGATCGCGACCCTGCGGTGATTCCGTGCGTACGCACCCATACCGATTCCCTCCTGCTGGCTGCGCGCCATCATACCGGAGTCTTCGAGGCCCCGGTTCGGTCACCAGGGCATCAACGTGAACGCGGACGCATCCTCGACCTTGACGTCCTTGGGCGTGTTCGCGAGCAGCACGAGCTGATCGGCCCAGTCGTTCATCGATTCGCTCGCCTGTCCGTACCAGGTGACCGCTTCGAGATCCAGGACTCGCGTCTTGGCCGCCTCGCGATCGGCGAACATCGCCATCACGGCGCCGGTCTTCGCGTCGCGCACGCGCCCCTCGATCGCCATCCAGCCGTCGTCGGCGAACGTGGCGAGCATCCCGACGGGCACGCCGACCGGCAGTGGCGCGGCCCAGGCGGCCAGCCCGATCGCACCGAGGAACGCCTTGTTGGGCACGAGCTGCGTGACCGCGATTTCGAGGATCATCGTGTCGCCGCGCGGCTTGTCGACGACCGCAAAGCGGTTGTCCTTCGATTCGCTGAACTTCTCCTTCAACGTGTCCTGGAATTCCTGGGCAACCTTCGCGAGGTCTTCCTTGATCCTGAATTGCCGCACGTTCGTCTTCGCCCAGCTGCTCTGCTGCTCGACGTATTCGGTGTTGACCGGAGCCACCAGGATGGAGCCGTAGTTGGTGGACGAATAGGCGGGATCGACCCACGCGCGATGGAACGGCGCACGCTCGCGGCTGTCGGTCATCTTGTTCGATTCTTCGAGAAACCCCGAATCGGGCGCGGGCTTCGCCTTGAGCACCTTGTTCGATGTCGCGCAGCCCGCGGCGAGCGCTGCCATCACGATTCCCGCGACCGCTATCGACGATCCTCGAAGGCGCATATCAGTCCTCCTCGATTCTCGCGCGCATCCTACCGCATCAGTCGAAGCTCGCGCGCACGTCCACGAGAAGCTGATCCATCGCGTCGATGCGGATCAGGCCGATCCTGGGGAATTCCAGATCGAGAATCAGGTAGACGCTCGCGGCCATCATCACCGCAAATCCGATCACGTGGAGCGAGGCTCGCGTCCGGGTCCCGGCCATGGCCGAGCCCGCGAACAGCGCGCCCAGCAGCGCGAGTGCAAACAACAACACGTAGATGATGACCGGCGGGTGCATCCGCGTGGCCGCAGTGCGAGTCGTGACGATGTCGAACATCTCGTTCAGCGCCGGGAGCAACACGCTCGTCGCGGCCACCGTGGGCGACGAGCGGGCGGCGGCGACGGCTTCGCTCCAGATCCGCGCCTGGAGCACCTGGCTCTGGTCGAGCTCTGCCTTCGCGGCGGCGAGGTCCGGGAAGCTTGCGGTACGCCGCCAGCCGGGAATCGACGTACTGGCGGAACAGTTCGCGAAGGGCCGGTTGAGCGTCGGCCGGCAGCAGGTCGAGCCGCAGCCAGGCCGTCCCGATCGCATTCGCCTCGTCCACGATCTGCGCCCGCCGCACGTCGAGTCGCGTCGCGGCGCCCGAGAACGTGAACGCGATCAGGAGTCCGAGCAGCGCGAAGACCGCGCCCTCGACGGCGCTCGTACCGGAGCGCGCGCCTTCCGGATCGCGCTGCAGCTGCCGGGCGCCCCAGCGCCGACCGAGTTCGAGGCATACGAGCAATCCCACGAACAGACCGACGGCCGAAAGCGCCGCACCCATGAAGATCGTCACGGGAAATCCTTCTCCGGGAACAATGGCGTTGCCCCGAACTGCATCACGCGCAGACATTGGACGACCCGCACCCGGCTGTGCAAGTGTCTTCACCGAAGCGACCATGAAGCGCGTTCGTTCCACCGCAACAGCCGCGCTCCGGATCACCGGAAAGATCGCGCTCGCGCTCGCGATGGCGCTCGCCTCGGCCTGGTGCGTGCTCGCGATCTTGCGCGCGCCGGTTGGCGCGCCGCTCGTGCGCGAAGTGCTCGCAGCGCTGTTCGGCCTGATCGCGATAGGCGCCCTGGTCGGACTCTTCCTGCGGCGTTGGCGCTGGCGCGCACTGGGCGCGTTCCTCGCCGCGCTGATCGCCTTCGCGGTGGGCTGGAGTCGCATCCAGCCATCGAACGACCGTACGTGGCGCGCGGAAGAGGCGATGCAGGCCTACGCCGAGATCGACGGCGATCGCATCACCGTGCACAACATCCGCAACTTCGAGTACCGCACCGAGACCGACTTCACGCCGGCCTACTACGACAAGACCTTCGACCTGCGCGAGCTCGACTCGGCCGACCTGATCGCGGTCTACTGGATGGGGCCCGACATCGCGCACATCATGTTGAGCTTCGGCTTCGCGGGTCGAGATTTCCTCGCAATCTCGATCGAGGCGCGCAAGGAACAGGGCGAGGGCTACTCGACGGTCGACGGCTTCTTCCGCCACTTCGAGCTCCACTACGTCGTGGCCGACGAGCGCGACGCGATCGGCGTGCGCGCGATCCATCGCAAGGATCCGCCTGAGGACGTGTACCTGTACCGGCTGCAGGGTCCGCCGGAAGCCGCGCGGCGCCTGTTCCTCGAGTACTTCCGCCAGATCAATTCACTGCGCGAGCGTCCGGAGTTCTACAACTCGCTCCTGACGAACTGCACGAGCACGATCTGGATGAACGCGCGGGTGAACCCCCGGCACGTACCGTTCTCCTGGAAGATCGTGCTCTCCGGGCACGTGCCCGAGTACATGTACGAGAAGGGACGCCTCGACACGAGCATGCCGTTCGAGGAGCTGCAGCGGCGAGGGCACATCAATGCGCTCGCGCAACAGGCGGGTAGCGCGCCGGACTTCTCGCAGCAGATCCGGGTGGGACTGCCGGGCGTGAAGCCGGCAGCCCACACCGAGCTGGCGAATCAGTTGACCGAGTAGTTGCGAGCCTCGAGGCAGGTCTTCACGCCGCGGTCGTAGTTCGCGCGCTGTCCCTGCACGGCGGCTTCGTTCTGCGCCCGCTGCTGGTTCCGCGCGTACTCCGCGTCCCTGCGGCGTACCCCACCGACCACGGCGCCACCCGCGGCGCCGGCCGCGGCGCCCTTGCCGGCGTCACCGGCGACCGCGCCGACTACTGCGCCCGCAGCAGCTCCGCGCGCCGCGCCGCGCACCGCGTTGGGCTGCCGGCCGGTCGGCGGCGGCGGCTCCGTGGACACGCTCTGCATCGGGTTGAAGCCGGTCTGCTGCACGGCCCACTCGTGGCACTCGTACTTGTCCTTCGACTGCTGCTCCGCAGATTGCTTGCCCTTCGGGTAGATCATCAGATCTGCCGTGGCCGGTGCGCTGAAGAAGAGCGACAGGACGAGCGCGCTGCGAAGCAGGGCGTTGGAATCTCTCATCTCGCGACCTCTGGGTTGGGGCGACGGGGCCGTCGACCCCGTTCGCGGTCTCTAGCTTAATCGATGGCTTCGATCTGCGTGCGCCGCTATCAAGGAAACTTCACGCCCCCTTTGGGGGTGTACGCCGGGAACCGCTGCGGTGTATAAAGACCCACCAGATCGGGTTCGTGGCGCGTCTTCACGAGATTGACGGAGAACGCACTGAGCGTGCTGATCCGCTCTTCGGCACTGTGGGCGATCGTGCTCGCGGGCGCTGCGTTCTGGATCGAGCACACGGCTCCGGAGCGCCACGTGCTGATCTTCCTCGCGGCTTGCGGTGCAATCGTCCCGCTCGCGGGTTGGCTCGGCCATTCCACGGAGCAGCTCGCGGACCGGGCCGGGGAGGGCCTCGGCGGATTCCTCAACGCAACGCTCGGGAATGCCGCCGAGCTGATCATCGCGGTGATCGCGTTGCGCCAGGGCCAGATCGACATCGTGAAGGCGTCGATCGCCGGCTCGATCATCGGCAACATCCTGCTCGTGCTGGGCGCGGCATTCCTGCTCGGCGGGCTGCGCTACCCGGTACAGCGCTTCGACCCGCTCGGCGGTCGCAACGCCGTGTCGACGCTCCTGGTCAGCTCGGTCGCGCTGGTGATCGTCGGCGTGTACAACGCGCTCGGCCGCACGTCCGAACGCGCCGCGGAAGTGAGCTCGATCGTGGATGAGCTCAGCCTGGCGATCGCGTTGATCCTGTTGGTCGTCTACGGCCTGAATCTCCTGTTCTCGCTCGGGACACACCGCAAGTTCTTCGAAGGCGAGCGGCCGCCCGACGCCGCCGCCGCGCAGGCCGAGCCCCACGAGGCGCCGTGGAGCCTCGGGCAGATCCTCGCGGTGATGGGCGTGGCCACGGTGGGCATCGCCTGGATGAGCGAGATCATGGTCGGCTCCGTAACGGAAGCCGCCGACGCGCTCGGCATGTCGAAGGTCTTCGTCGGGGTGATCGTCGTGGCGCTGGTCGGCAATGCCGCCGAGCACAGCACGGCCGTGATCGTGGCGCGCAAGAACCGCATGGACCTCGCATTCGGGATCGCGGTCGGCAGCAGCATCCAGATCGCGCTGTTCGTGGCGCCGCTCCTGGTGCTGCTCTCGTACGCGATCGCGCCGCAGCCGATGAACCTCGCCTTCACCTCCGGCGAGGGTCTGGCCGTGATCCTGGCCATCACCACCGTGTCACACCTGCTCGGCGATGGCCGTTCCACCTGGTTCGAAGGGGCGCTGCTGCTGGCCGTCTACCTGATCCTGGCGCTCGCGTTCTACTTTCTTCCCTAGGACACCGCTTCCATGTTCACCGCCGATTGGGCCTTCCGCTTCGCCGTCGCGCTCGGGCTCGGCCTGCTGCTCGGGCTCGAGCGGGAGTGGGCGAAGGACGAGGACGAGTCCACGTTCGCCGGTATACGCACGTTCGCGATGATCACGCTGACGGGCGCGGTAGCCGCGTTCCTCCAGGATGAGCTGGGGCTGAACGGACTGGCGATCGGCGCGTTCGCCGCGATCGGCACGTTGATCGTGGTGTCGTATGCAGTGACCGCCGCAAAGGGCGAAGTCGGGATGACGACCGAGGTGTCGGCGCTGCTGGCCTTCGTCGTCGGCATGCTGTGCGGGTTCGGACAGGAAGGAGTGGCGAGCGCCGCAGCGGTGGCGTCGCTGCTCCTGCTCGCGCTCAAGGATTACCTGCACCGACTCGCGCGGCGCGTCGAGGTCGCCGACATCTACGCGACGCTCAAGTTCGCGCTGATCAGCCTGATCATCCTGCCGCTCCTGCCCAACGAGACGTTCGGGCCACCGCCGATCGATGTGATCAACCCGTACAAGATCTGGTGGATGGTCGTGCTGATCGCGGGGCTCAACTTCGTCGGCTACCTGCTCGTGAAGGTGCTCGGCAACGAGCACGGGATCGGCCTGACCGGTGTGCTCGGCGGCCTCGTCTCCAGCACCGCGGTGACGCTCAGCTTCTCGCAGCGCAGCCGCAAGGAGCCGGCGCAGGCGCAGGCGTTCGTGCTGGCGATCGTGCTCGCCTGGACGATCATGTTCGTGCGCGTCGTGGTCATGACCGCCATCGTGTACCGCCCGCTCGCAGCCCCACTCGGGGTTGCGCTCGGCATGATGACGATTGTCGGCATCGGGGTATCTCTGGTGCTCTGGCGACGCGGTCGATCGCGCTCGACCGGCACCGTCACGACCGGCGCCAACCCGTTCGAGCTCGGCGAGGCGATCAAGTTCGGGCTGCTGTTCGGGGTGGTGACGGTCGCCGCGAAGGCCGCCCAGGAATACTTCGGCGAAACCGGCCTCTATCTCGCGGGCGCCGTCGCGGGCCTCACCGACGTCGATGCGATCGCCCTCTCGATGGCGAACCTCGCCGCGACGAGCCCCGACAGCACCGCGGTGGCGGCGCGCACGATCGTGATCGCGGTGCTCGCGAACACCGCGACGAAGACCGCTATGGCGGCGTCGATGGGCGCACCCAAGCTGCGTCGGACGCTGCTATTCACCACGGGTCTCTTGTTGGTCGCGGCCGTGATCGGCATCGTGCTCGCGAACCAGTCTCACACCCGCGATCTAGGAGGACTTCCCATGACGATTCGCCAGGACCTGATCGATCGCTTCCGTGTACCGCCGGGCAAGAAGCTCAAGCTCAAGGACCACGATCCGGGCTGGGCGCAGACCAAGGAGATGAAGGAGCTCGGCAAGGACACCGTCAAGGAGCGCGCGCAGGCGATCCTCGCGGAGAACCTCGCCGAGCTCGCCCACGCTCAGGAGCTGCTCTACGCGAACGACGTCTACTCGGTGCTCGTCTGTCTCCAGGCGATGGACGCGGCGGGCAAGGACGGCACGATCAAGCACGTCATGACCGGCATGAACCCGCAGGGCGTGCAGGTATTCGCGTTCAAGGCGCCGTCGGCCGAGGAGCTCGATCACAACTTCCTGTGGCGCTACATGAAGGCGCTGCCCGAGCGCGGCCGGATCGGGATCTTCAACCGCTCGTACTACGAAGACGTGCTCGTCGTGCGCGTCCATCCCGAGCTGCTCGAGCGGCAGAAGCTGCCTCCGGGCAAGCGCGGGGCCGGGTTCTGGAAGGATCGCTACGAGGACATCAACGCGTTCGAGCGCCATCTCGTCCGGAACGGAACGGTGGTCGTGAAGTTCTTCCTGAACGTCTCGAAGAAGGAGCAGAAGCAGCGCTTCCTCGAGCGTCTCGACAACCCGGAGAAGAACTGGAAGTTCTCGAGCGCGGATCTCGCCGAGCGGGGCCATTGGGACGATTACGTCGAGGCCTTCGAGGAAGCGCTCAGCGCCACGAGCACGGAGTGGGCGCCGTGGTACGTGGTTCCCGCCGACAACAAGTGGATCACGCGCGCGGTGGTCGCGGACCTCCTGTCGTCCGCGATCGAAGAGCTCGGGTTGGAAGCGCCGAAGGTGCCGAAGGACAAGAAGCGAGAGCTCGACGCTGCGCGCAAGAAGCTGCTTGCAGAGTAGGCGAGCCCTGAGGAGGCGCGGGCTGATCCTGGTTCCGCTGCTCGCGCTCGCGCTGGGAAATACCTGCGCGACGTCGCCCGCGGAGCCGCCGCAGCTCGAGCTTCCCGAACCGCCTGAACGCGCGCTCGGCGCCAACGAGGCGGACGCCGTCCGGCGCGTCGTCGAGCGCCGCTGCATGGTGTGTCACGCCTGTTACGACGCGCCGTGTCAGCTCGTGCTCTCGAGCGCCGAGGGGCTCGCGCGCGGCGCCAACAAGGATCCCGTCTACGACGCCGCCCGTCTGCTCGCGGCCCCCCCGACGCGGCTCGGCATCGATGCACAAACCCCCGAACAGTGGCGCGAGCGCGGATTCTTTCCGGTCCACACCCATGGCTCCGATGGATCGCCGAGCCCGCTGCTCGGGATGCTCGCACTCGGCGCGGTGCACGAGTTCGAGCCCGATCAACCGCTGCCCGCGGACTTCCCGCTCGCCAGGGATCGCGCGCTCCACTGTCCCCGCGCGGACGATTTTCCGGCGTATGCCGCGGGTCACCCGGACGGCGGCATGCCGTACGGGATGGCGCGCCTCAGCGACGAGGAATACCGGATCATCGGAGAATGGGCGGCGTCCGATGCACCGACGCGTCCACCGCCGCCGCTGCCCGCCGACCTCGCCGCAGAGATCGCGGACTGGGAGCGCCTGCTGAACGAACCCTCGCTCGAGGCGCGCGTCGCGGCCCGCTATGCGTACGAGCACTGGGCGTTCGCTCACTTCTACTTCCCGAGCCATCCCGACGGTCCGTTCTTCGAGGTCGTGCGCTCGCGGACGCCGGCGCCCGAGCCGATCGACGTGATCGCGACGCGCCTTCCGTACGACGACCCCGGCGTCGATCGCTTCTGGTACCGGCTGCGCCGGGTCGACGCGGCGATCGTCCACAAGACCCACATCACCTACCGGCTCGGTCCCGAGCGGCTCGCGCGCTACCGCGAGCTGTTCCTCGCCGGCGACTGGAAGGCGACGCGCTTCCCGAGCTGGAAGCCGGAGAAGGCTTCGAATCCCTTCGTCGCGTTCGCGGAGATCCCCGCGCGCTCGCGCTACCAGTTCTTCCTCGACGACACGCTCTACTTCGTCCAGACCTTCATCCGCGGGCCGGTCTGTCACGGCAGCGCCGCGACCGACGTGATCAACGACCGCTTCTTCGTCGCGTTCCTCGACCCGGATCACGACCTCTCGGTCGTCGATCCGACGCTGCTGCGCGATGCGAAGGAATATCTGCGCCTGCCCGCGGAGGGCGGGGAGAACCTCGTGGGGAGCTGGCTGCGCTACGACCGCAGCCAGAAGCGCTGGCGCGATCGCCGCGCGGCCGGGTATCGCAAGTGGCTCGCGGGTCGCGCTCCCGATCTCGAGTTCATGTGGGATGGTGATGGGAAGCACCCCGGCGCGCTGCTCACGGTGTTCCGGAACTACGACAACGCGATGGTAGTCGAGGGATGGTGGGGAGCCGATCCGAAGACCCTCTGGGTGATGGACTATCCGATCTTCGAGCGCATCTACTACGACCTCGTCGCGGGCTTCGACGTGTTCGGCAACGTGGGCCACCAGCTCGGCGTGCGCCTCTACATGGACAACCTCCGCATGGAGTCTGAGGATCTGTTCCTGGTACTTCTGCCGGAGCCGATGCGCGAGCCGATCCGCGCGAGCTGGTACGTCGGCGCGACGATGCAGCTCAAGTACACGCTCGTGAACAAGCTGCGCAGCCGCGGCATCGCGTCGGGCGTGCGCTACCGCACCAGCGATCCGAAGGCGGAGCTGATCGCGCTGATGCGCGAACGCGCCGCCGCGGTCGCGGGCCCGCCGGACGAGATCAATCGCTGCACGGATTCGGACTGCGAGCGCGCCGAATGTGACTTCGGTGCAGCGCCGCGCCGATCGCGCGTTCCGTCGGCTCTCGGCCGCGAAGGGCCGCTTCGCGGAGCACCTGCCCGAGATCTCCCTCGTGCGCGTCGGAGGTGCCGGCCGCGATGCCGCCGCCTACACGTTGGTGCACGACCGCGAGCACACCAACGTGGCCGCGATCTTCCGCGAGGAGGCGCGGCTCGAGCCCGATGAAGACCGGATCACGATCCTCGCGGGGATCGCCGGCAGCTATCCGAATTTCGCGTTCGACGTGGCGACCGACGAGGTCGAGGCCTTCGTCGATGCGCTGCTCGCGATGGCCGCGCCGCAAGATCTCGGCTCCGTTGCGTCGCGCTGGGGCGTGCGCCGCACGAGCCCGCGCTTCTGGCCGGCGCTCGACTGGTTCCAGGATCGGCTCATCGACCAGGGTCGCCGCGAGGCGGGCGTGCTCGACTGGAACCGCTACGAGAACTGGTGAGGAGGACTGCTTGCTCTGGCTAGGCCTCGCGATCCTGCTCTCGTGCATCCTGATCGGCGCGCGCGTCGGCGGGATCGGTCTCGGGGCTGTGTCGGGACTGGGCCTGCTCGTGTTCGTCTTCGTACTCCGGATGCCGCCCGGCAATCCGCCGAGCACCGTGCTCGGCATGATCATCGCCGTGATCACGGCGCTGGCTGTGATGCAGGCGGCCGGCGGCCTCGACTACCTGCTGGAGCTCGCCGAGGCGGTGCTGCGGCGCAACCCCGCGCGGATCACGCTGCTCGCCCCGATCGTGACCTACGCGCTGATCTTCGTCTCGGGCACGCAACACGTGATCTACGCGCTGTTGCCGATCATCGCGGAGGTCTCGCGCAAGGCGGGGATCCGCCCCGAGCGGCCGCTCTCGATCAGCGTGATCGCGTCACAGCAGGGACTCACGGCGTCGCCGATCTCGGCGGTCACGGTTGCGCTGATCGGCGCGCTCTCCGGATCGACGGTCGGGCTGCCGCAGATCCTGCTCGTCACGATCCCGGCGACGCTGGTCGGCGTCGCTGCGGGCGTCCTCACCGTGTTCTGGCGCGGCGTCGAGCTCGGCGACGATCCCGAGTACCGAAGGCGCGTCGCGGAGGGCAAGATCGCCGAGGTCGGTAGCACGGCGCGGCTCGAGGGCCGCGCCCGGCGCAACGCGATCGGCTCGTGCGCGGTGTTCTTCGCGTCGATTGCGGTCGTCGTGCTGCTCGGGCTGGTGCCTGCGCTGCGCCCGCACGTCGAGATGGGCCGCGCGATCATGATCGTGATGCTCGCGTGCGCTGGCGCGACCCTGCTCGTGTTCGGCGCGAGCCCGGAGGCCGCGGTGAAGGGCGGGGTGATGAAGGGCGGACTCGTCGCGTTCATCTGCATTCTCGGCGTCTCGTGGATGGGCTCGTCGTTCTTTCACGCCAACGAGACCCAGATCGTCGGCGGCATGTCCGGACTCGTGAAGGCCTATCCGTGGTCCTTCGCGCTCTGCCTGTTCACGCTCTCGATCCTCTTGATGAGCCAGGCGGCCACGATCGTCACGCTGGCTCCGGTCGCAGCGGCGATCGGTCTGCCGCCCGCAGTCTTTCTCGGCGTATACCCCGCCGTGAACGGGACGTTCTTCCTGCCCACGTACGGGACGGTGCTCGCGGCGGTCTCGCTCGATCAGACCGGCACGACGCGGATCGGGAAGTTCGTGCTGAACCACAGCTTCATGCTTCCCGGCCTCGTGAGCACGCTCGTATCGACCGCGGTCGCGCTGGCTCTGGGCTCGACCTTCATCCAGTGAGGATCTCCATGCACGCAAACTTCCGGATCGTGCCCATGGCGCTCGTGCTCTCGCTCGCCTGGGCGAGTGGCGCGGCGCGAGCGCAGTCTCGCACCGAGAAGGATCTGCTCGGCGAAAAGCAGGTCCCGGCCGACGCCTACTACGGCGTGCAGACCGCGCGTGCAATCGAGAACTTCCCGATCTCGGGCGTCTCGATCGGCCACTATCCCGAGTTCGTCGACGCGCTCGTGCTCGTGAAGCTCGCCGCGGCGCGCGCGAATGCCGAGGCCGGCGCGCTCTCCAAGGAGAAGCTCGCGGCGATCGAGAAGGCCGGGCGCGCGATCCTCGATGGGCGCTACCGCGATCAGTTCGCGGTCGACTGGTACCAGGGCGGAGCCGGCACCTCGGCCAACATGAACGCCAACGAGGTGATGGCGAACGTCGCGCTCGAGTTCATGGATCGTCCCAAGGGCGACTACGAGACGATCGATCCGCACGACGACCTGAACGGCGGCCAGTCGACCAACGACGTCTTCCCCACCGCGCTCAAGGTCGCCTTCGCGATGCGCAACGACCGGCTCGTGAAGCGACGTCGAGGAGCTGGCGCGGGGCGTTTCGCGCCAAGGGCGCGGAATTCCTGCGCACGGTGAAGATGGGCCGAACCGAGCTGCAGGACGCCGTGCCGATGACCGTCGGGCAGGAGATGCACGCGTTCGCGGCCACGCTCGAGGACGGAGATCGGCGCAGCTGCGCGAGGCCGAGCAGCGCGCTCTATCCGATCAACATGGGCGGCACGGCGATCGGCACGGGTCTGAATGCACCGCGCGGCTTCGCGAAGGACACCGCGAAACATCTCGCAAAGCTGACCAGGAAAGCCGTTCACGCGCGCCGACGGATCTCATCGCGGCGACCTCGAGCCTGCACGGCTTCGTCGTCTATGCGGACGCGCTGCGCAGCCTCGCGGCCACGCTCTCGAAGGTCGCGGGCGATCTGATCCTGCTTTCGTCGGGCCCGCGCGCGGGCCTCTCCGAGCTCGAGCTCCCGCCGCTCCAGCCTGGCTCCTCGATCATGCCCGGCAAGGTGAACCCGGTGATGCCCGAGCTGCTTAAGCTCGTATCGATGCGCGTCGTCGGCGAATTCGCTCGCGGTCGAGCTCGCGGCGCGCGAAGGGCAGCTCCAGCTCAACGCCTACGAGCCGCTCGTGGGCGTCGCCGTGCTCGAGTCGCAGATGCTGCTCTCGAACACGCTCGACGCCGTCCGCACGCGCTGCGTCGACGGGCATCGGCGTGAATCAGCGCACGCTCGACCGCCACCTGGCCGAGACGGTCGGCATCGTGACGGCGCTCAACCCCGTCATCGGCTATGACCGCGCGAGCGAGCTCGCGCGCGAGGCCTATGAAACGAATCGCGGGATCCTGGAGATCGTGCGCGAGCGAAAACTCCTCACCGAGGAGCAGATCGCCGAGGTCCTCGATCCCGAGAAGCTCACGAATCTCGATCCGAAGTCGTATCCGGCGCCGAAGAAGCGGTGACCGGGAGCCCCAACAGGAGGAGTCCTCATGTCTCGCATCGTCCGAAGCCTCTCGATCGCATTCGCGCTCTCGTGCGTTGCAAGCGCCGCAGCCGCCGAAGGCGAGCTCCCGAAGGTCGCCGTGCTCGCGACCGGCGGCACGATCGCGGGTGCGGCCGCGAGCGACGTGACCGCCGGCTACACCTCGGGGCAGGTCGGCGTCGAGCAGCTGCTCGCCGCCGTCCCCCAGGCCGGCAAGCTCGCAGCGCTCTCGGGCGAGCAGGTCTCCAACATCGGCTCCCAGGACATGGACGACGCAGTGTGGCTCAAGCTCGCCCAGCGCGTGAACGAGCTCGCGAGCAGCGAGGACGTGAACGGAATCGTGATCACGCACGGGACGGACACGATCGAGGAGACCGCGTACTTCTTGAGCCTCGTCGTCAAGACCCCGAAGCCGGTGGTGATGACGGGCTCGATGCGGCCGTCCACGGCGCTGTCGGCCGATGGGCCGCTCAACTTCTACAACGCCGTCGCGGTTGCGGCCGATCCATTCGCCGCGGAGCGCGGCGTGCTCGTGGTGATGAACGACTGGATCCACAGCGGGGCGGCGATCACGAAGACCAACACGACGGCCGTGCAGACATTCGCGTCACCGCTGCGCGGGCTGATCGGGACCGTCGCCTACGGTGCCACGGAGTACTACCGCTATCCGGTCGGCAAGGTCGGCCCGAAGAGCGAGTTCTCCGTGGATGGGGTCGAGAAACTGCCGCGCGTCGACATCGTGTACGCGCACGCGGGCATGGACGGAACGCTGATCGATGCCGCCGCGAAGGCGGGCGCCAAGGGAATCGTCGTGGCGGGCGTCGGCAACGGGAACATGACGAAGGCGGCGCTCGCCGCGGTGGCGAAACACGCGAAGAAGGGCATCGTCGTCGTGCGCGCCACGCGCGTTCCGTCCGGCCGCGTGTCGCGCAACGTCGAGGTCGACGACGACGCCACCCGAACGGTCGCATCGGAGGAGCTCAACCCGGCCAAGGCACGCGTGCTGCTCAAGCTCGCGCTGCTCGGCAAGCGCGATCTCGAGGATGTGCAGCGCCTGTTCCGCGAATACTGAGATGGCACACATCACCGGAACGGGGAAGTACGAGCATCTGCTCGAGCGGTGTCAGGGGCTCGAACCGATCCCGACCGCCGTGGCGCACCCGTGCGAGGAGACCGCGCTGTCGGGGGCGATCGACGCGGCCGAGCACGGACTCATCGCGCCGATCCTGGTCGGCCCGTCGGCCAAGATCGCCGAGATCGCCAGGCGCACGAAGAGCGACCTCGCGGGCATCGAGATCGTGGACGTCGCGCACAGCCACGACGCCGCGGCGCGTTCCGTGCAGCTCGTGCGCGAGGGCCGGGCGGAGCTCCTGATGAAGGGCAGCCTGCATTCGGACGAGCTGCTCTCCGCGGTCGTATCGCGCGAGGGCCTGCGCACCGAGCGCCGCATCAGCCACGTGTTCATCATGGACGTTCCGACCTATCACAAGGTGCTGATCGTCACGGACGCGGCGATCAACATCGCGCCGGGCCTGCAGGACAAGGTCGACATCTGCCAGAACGCGATCGACCTCGCGATCGCGCTCGGACTGGAGACGCCGAAGGTGGCAATCCTGGCCGCGGTCGAGACGGTGAATCCGACCATGCCGGCCACGATCGACGCGGCCGCGCTGTGCAAGATGGCCGAACGCGGGCAGATCCGCGGCGGCCTGCTCGACGGCCCGCTCGCGTTCGATAACGCGATCAGCGCGGAGGCCGCGAAGATCAAGGGGATCCGATCGGCGGTGGCAGGCGATCCGGACATCCTTCTCGTGCCGAACCTCGAGGCGGGCAACATGCTGGCCAAGCAGCTCACCTTCCTCGCCAACGCCGACAGCGCCGGAATCGTGCTGGGCGCCGCGCGCGTGCCCGTGATCCCGACCAGCCGCGCCGACAGCGTGCGCTCGCGGATCGCGAGCTGCGCGGTGGCGGTGCTCGCGGCGCATGCGCGGCGGCAGCAGGGCACCACCGGGTAGTCTGGAATGGACGATTACACGCTCGTGCTCAACGCGGGCTCGTCGAGCCTGAAGTTCTGCATCTACCGGCGGCCGCCCGGCGATGCCTGGCGGCTCGAGACCCGCGGCCAGATCGAGGGGATCGGCACCGCACCGCAGCTCTCCGCGGTGGATGGTGCGGACGCAGTGCTCGTCGATCAGAAGCTCGAGGCGAGCGTGCGCGACGGGCGCAGCGCGATCGAATCGCTCGCGGAGTGGATCCGCTCCCGATACGCGGGCGCGCGCGTGCTCGCGGTGGGCCACCGCGTGGTGCACGGCGGACCGCGCTATGCGCGGCCCACGCTCGTCACGCAAGAGGTGCTGGACGACCTGCGCGAGCTGGTACCGCTCGCGCCGCTGCACCAGCCGCACAATCTCGCGGCGATCGAGGCGGTGCGCGAGCGGCTCCCCGACGTGCCACAGGTGGCCTGCTTCGATACCGCGTTCCACCGCGGCCAGCCGGCCGTCGCCGAGGTGGTCCCGCTCCCGCGCGATCTCTGCCGCGGCGGCGTGCAGCGCTACGGCTTCCACGGCCTCTCGTACGAATACATCGCGTCGGTGCTGCCCGAGGTCGCGCCCGAGATCGCCGACCGGCGCGTGATCGTCGCGCATCTCGGGAGCGGTGCGAGCCTGTGTGCGATGCGCGGCCGCAAGAGCCTCGACAGCACGCTCGGATTCACGGCGCTCGACGGGCTGTGCATGGGCACGCGGCCGGGCGCGCTTGATCCCGGCGTCGTGCTCTACCTGTTCCAGAACCTCGGACTCTCCGACAAGGAGGTCGAGGCGATCCTCTACAAGAAGTCGGGGCTGCTCGGGATCTCCGGGATCAGCAACGATATGCGCGTCCTGCTCGCGAGCAGCGAGCCCAGCGCGCGCCTCGCCGTCGACTACTTCGTGTACCGCGCGGCGAAGGAGATCGGCGCGCTCTCCGCGGTGCTCGGCGGGCTCGACGCGCTGGTCTTCTGCGCGGGGATCGGCGAGCGCTCGGCGGAGATCCGCGGGCGGATCTGCGAGGCTTCGCGCTGGCTCGGGATCGAGCTCGACGCCGACGCGAACGCGCGCGGTAGGCCGCGCATCACACGCGCGGGCAGCCGGACGTCTGCGTGGGTGATCCCGACCAACGAGGAGCTCATGATCGCGCGCCACGCGAGCGCGCTGCTCGATCTCGGAGAGGTGCGCGGGTGATTCGGCAACGCCAGACGAATCCGGGCTGGCTCGTGCTCGTCGCGTGCGTGATCGGCATGGCAGGCGCCGCATTCGCCATGGACGGGGACCCGGAATGGATCCGACCCGAAGCCGTGCCGGGACGGGCCGACGCGCTGCTCACCGAGCTCGAGACGGCCAAGCCCAGCGTCGCCCAACAGGAGAAGCTCCTCGGCGTCGAGCGGAGCTTTGGCGAGCTCGTGCCGCGGCTCGATGCACTGAACGGTCGGATCGAGACGGCGCTCGCGGGCGACACGGAGCTGGAACAGCTCGAGGACCTGAGGCGCGAGCTCGTTGCGAGTGTATCGCCACTCACTACCTGGCACGCGGTCCTCGAGGCCGAGACCCAGCGCCTGTCGGGCGCACTGGATCGGATCCAACACGCGCACGAGGTGTGGTCGGCGACGCTCTCGCGAGCCGAGACGGCCGAGGCGGACGCAGCGGTTGCGCGGCGCGTGCGCGCGTCGCTCCAGCTGCTGGAGGAGGGGACGGTCTCGCTGCGTGCGTGGCGCGACCGCGTGCTGGCGCTCCACGATCGCGTGCTCGAGCGACGCACCTCGGTGACGTCCGTGCTTGCCCGCCTCGAGGCAACCGCCAAGGTCGAGCGCAAGGGGCTGCTCGTTCCCGATCGGCCGCCGCTCTGGCGGACCGGATATACGGAGGCTCTCCGCAGGGAGCAGCCTCGGATCTTCGAGAACGTCGGCGGCTTCGTGACGCAGAATCGCGACTATCTGCTGTCCGATCCCCGCCCGCTGATCGCGCAGCTGGTGCTCATCGCTTTGCTCGCGGTCGTCCTGCGCCAGGCGGCGCCGAGGGCGCGACAGCGCGCCGCGCTGACGCCGGAGCTCGCCGATGCAGCGCGCGTGCTGGAGCGTCCGATCGCGATCGCAACGCTCCTGGTGCTGCTCGCCACCCCGTGGCTCCAGCCGCTCGCGCCGCGGCGCTTCATCCAGGTCATGGCGCTGGTCGCGCTGATCGCGGTGGCGCGCGTGGTCTCTCACACGTCCCGGGAGTCGAGCGGCGTCGCGCTCGCGAGTCTGTTCGGCTTGCTCCTGCTCGACCGCCTGGCGCTCGCCGTCGAAGAGCTTCCGACCGTTGCGCAGACGCTCTTCCTGATCGAGCTCGGGCTCGGTCTGTTCTTCGCGATCCATGTGGCGCGGCGCGGCGGTCTCGTGGGCCGCGGGCTCCGCTGGGTGAGAAACGGAGCGCGGGTTGCCGCGGTGGCGCTCGCGATCGCGCTGGCGGCAGAGGTGGGCGGCTGGGGTCAGCTCGCGAGGTTGCTCGGGGGCGGCGCGATCGTAGCCGCACTGACCGCCGTCTTCGTCTGGGCGGCCGTGACGGCATTGGACGCGCTGCTCGTCTGGACCCTCCATTCGCCGCGCTGGGGGCGACTGCTGCGGGGTGGGCGTTTCGCGCGGCGCCTGGTTCGCTGGCTGGGCATCGGCGTCTGGCTCTATCTCCTCGTCGTCAGCGTGGGCCAGCGCGATTGGGTGGCCCAGTTGCTGGGGCGCATCCTCGATGCCGGCATCTCGGTCGGCGCGCTCTCGCTCACGCTCGGCGGCGTGCTCGTGTTTGCGCTCACGCTCGCGGCGTCGCCGTTCATCGCGCGCGCGATCGTCGTCGTGCTCGAGGAGGGGGTCTACCCGCGCGCGCACTTGTCGCGCGGCATGCCGTACGCGCTGTCCACGATGGTGCGCTATGCGGTCTACTCGTTCGCGTTCATCGCAGCGCTCGCGGCCGCGGGCGTGCACCTCTCCCAGCTCTCCATCCTGCTCGGTGGCCTCGGCGTCGGTGTGGGTCTCGGCCTGCAGGACTTCGTCAAGAACTTCGCCGCCGGGCTCACGCTGCTGTTCGAGCGGCGCGTGCACGTGGGAGACGTCGTGCAGATTCCGAGCCGCGAGATCTTCGGGCGCGTGCTCCAGATCGGGATGCGCGCCGTGATGGTCCGGAATTGGGACGGGGCCGAGGTGATCGTTCCCAACATGGACCTGATCTCGGGTGCGGTCACCAACTGGACGTTGTCCGACCAGCAGCGCCGCATCGAGATACCCGTCGGCGCGGCCTACGGGACCGATCCGGAGCAGGTGATCTCGCTCCTGCTCGGGGTGGCGCGCGCGCACGAGGACGTCCTCGAGCATCCGCCTCCCCTTGCGCTCTTCCAGGGCTTCGGCGAGAGCTCGCTCGACTTCGTGTTGCGCTCATGGACCGATCGCGACTACGACCGCACATCGGCGATCCGCAGCGAGCTCGCGCTCGGAATACACCGCAGCCTGAGCGAGGCCGGCATCGAGATCCCGTTCCCGCAACGCGACCTGCACGTCGCGAGCGTCTCCGCGTCGGTGCGCGCCGCCCTGGCCGGAAAGGACGACGACTAGCCTCGCACGGACGCTTTGGCTCCGCTTCCCGTTGGCGGTAGAGCATGACCACGTTCCATTCCTCCTCGCGCGAGGTGGCTCGACGCGCTCGGCGATGCCGCGTCGCTGCAGGGCTGGCGGTTTGTCTGCTCTGCGCGGCGCGGTCGCTTCCGGCGGAGGAAGCGGCGACGGCGCCGACCGCCTCGAACGTCGCGGCCGAGTTCAGCGATCCGCTCACGACGCTCCCGCAGATCTTTCTCCAGAACGCCTACACCCCGGACAATCACGGCACCGACGCCGCGACCAACCGTCTGACCGCCCGGCTGATCGTTCCGCGCGTTCCGAGCACGGCGCTGCTGCCGTTCATCCAGCTGATCCGGCCCAGCGTCTCGCTCGTGACGGTGCCGGAGGGCAGGGGCGAGGCCACGCGTACCGAGTTCGGCGATGCGCAGCTCTTCGACCTGGGAGTCCTGCCATGGGGGCGCGAGAGCGGTCTGTTGATGGGCGCGGGACCGGTGTTCGTGTTCCCGACCGCGACGCACCGGACCGCTGGCCAAGGCGCCTGGCAGGTGGGTCCTGCTTTCGCCGCGATCTACAAGGGTGTGCCGGGCCTGCTGCTCGGGGTGCTGGTGCAGAATCCGATCTCGTTCGCCTACACCGATGCGGACCGCGACCCGGTCAGCACGCTGCTCGTCCAGCCGATCGCGCTGGCCTATCTCGGACGCGGCTTCTACGTGAAGTCCGCCGACGCCACGCTCGTTCGCGGGTGGCACGACGGGTCGGCGACCGTCCTGCCGGTCAGCCTCGGGCTCGGATATGTCCGGGTGCGCGAGGGGTGGCCGCCGATCAACATCTTCGCGAGCGGCGAGTGGACCGCCTATCGACGGCACGCGCCCGTGGCACCGGAGTGGACCGCGCGCATCGGTGTGACGGTGGCCTTTCCGCAGTGGCGGCCGTGGTAGCGCCACGTGCGCGGATCACGAGCGCCGTTCCTGCTGGCGGTACAGGCTGACCAGACGCGCGACGAGAACCGCCAGGTACAACTGACCCGCCACCGCCTCGAGTATCGCGAGGCCGCGCGCCGGACCGCTCACGGGCACGACGTCGCCGTAGCCCAGCGTCGCGAGCGTCACGAAGCTGAAGTAGAAGCCGCTGCCGAGATCGAGATCGGCCTCGAGCGGTGCGCCGAACGATTCCGGTGCGATCTGATCGAGCAGCGCATAGCCGACGCCGAAGATGAGCCCGACCAGGAGATAGACGTCGAGCGCGGCGAACAGGTGCTCGCTGTCCACGGTTCCAGCCCGGATTGCGAAGCGTGCCGTCGCCGCCGTGGCCAGCGCGGCCGTCACGAGCCACGCGAGCTGGCTGATCGGCTGTAGCACCGCGAAGCCGAGCGGAACGGTCAGGCCCCGAGCCGCGACACACGCGACCGCAAGCAGCACGAGCACGCGAACCCAGCGCTCGCGCGCGGCGCTGGCGATCGCGGCCACGAGATTCGCCGCGAGCAGCCACTCGAGCGGATTGAACCGCAACAGCGATTCGAGCACGGGATTGACCGCGATCGTGAGCAGCAGCGAGACGAACAGCCAGGCGAATCGATGGCGGAGATAGCGCGCGAACAGGGTTTCCATGGCGCGTTCGTCGCGGCCGATTCTAGCGGGTTGATCGCGCATGCCGACTTCCTATAGTCGCGAGCAACCGGAGGTGGGCGCTGCGATGAAGGACGTCCTCAAGGATCGCGGGCGGGGCGAGGAGGCCGACTACTTCCGCAAGCAGGATCAGAAGCTCCTGCAGAAGATGCGGGAACGGGCGGCGCTCGAAGACGTGGCGGGGGCGCTCGCGGACAAGCTCCGGGTGGACGACGCCGAGCTCCTGAAGCGCGTCATCGATCTCGGGCTCACGCGGGATACCGGAGCGGCGATCCTGCTGGTGCCGCTCGTTCAGGTCGCGTGGGCCGAGGGATCCGTGAGCCCGAAGGAGCGCGAGGTGGTGTTCGAGATCGCCGCGTCGCGCGGCATCGAGGCCGGCTCGGCCGCGCATCAACAGCTCACGTCGTGGCTCGAGAAGCGGCCGTCCGACGCGCTCTTCGAGACGGCCCTGGAAGTGATGAAGTCCGGCATCGCCGTGCTTCCCGACGACGAGCGGGAAGAGCGGGTGCGCGACATCGTAGGAGCCTGCACCCGCGTCGCGGAGGCGAGCGGCGGTGGGCTAGGGAAGATCCTGGGAATCAAGACGGGCGTCGTCGGCCAGGAGTCGGCCGTGCTCGACGCGATCGGAGCGAAGCTCCGCAGCAGCGGCTCGGCGCGCGGGTAGCGCCGCGAGAAGACGCCGCGCCGTGAGCAGCACACGGCTGCTCACGGCACGGCGGTTGTCTCAGTCGATCACTTCGATCTCGGTGCGCCGGTTCGTCGCGCGGCCCTCGGCCGTGGTGTTCTCGGCGGCCGGGCTCGCCTCACCGAAGCCCTTGGCCTCGAGCCGGGCCGTCTCGATTCCCTGGGAGGCGAGGTAGCTGCGCGCGGCCTCGGCGCGGCGGTCGGAGAGCGCGAGGTTGTGGGCATCCGAGGCGGTCGAGTCGGTATGGCCGTCGATCTGGACGCGCAGCTTCGGGTTCTTCTGCAGGACCGTCGCGACCTCGTCGAGCGCCTGCTTGCCCTTCGCGTCGATCGCGGCGCTGTCGGTGGCGAACCGCAGTCCCTTCACGACCCAGCAGCCGCGCGCATCCACCGCAGCGCCGCGCGGCGTGCCCGGGCACGAATCCCGGTCGTCGATCACTCCGTCGGCGTCGAGATCGCGCGGCGCTGCCGCGACATCCGGGGTGGCCTCGCCGAGGAATACGTCGCGCTCGAGCTGATGCAGCGAGGCGACCGTCGTGACGCCGTCGGCCGCGCGGAAGCTGCCGCACTCGGTCGTGTCGGAGAGCTGCTTCAGGAACGTCGTGCCGTCCGGATCCGATCCGGTCTGCACGGTGTGCAGGCAGATGGTGCCCGAATAGTTCTTCTTCAATCCCGCCACGGCATCGAGCGCGAGCTGCGGGTCGATCTCCCGGCCGATCTCGTCCGTGAGCAGTCCGTCGCTGTAGAGCACGATCGCCGCACGGCCACTCTTGCCGTGCAAGGCGCCGCCGGCTTCCGCGATCGCCTTGTGGATCGGCGTGCCCTCGTTGAGGTGGACGATCTGCGCGGTCTCCGCGACCACGCGACCGCGCTCGAACTCCGAGAGCGGCGCGTTGGTGCGGTCGAAGCCGCCGAACGCGATCGATCCCGTTTCGTAGTCGCCCTGCGGCATCGAGCGCGCGAACGACTGCACGAGACCCTGCTGGTCGCGGAACTCCCCTTTCACCGAGTTCGACGCATCGACGAGCACGATCACCTGATCGACCGCCACCTCCTCGCCGGTTCCCGGAACGAGCGGGGGCGCGTTGATCGAAGCAGTCGGAGGCGGAGGGGAGGCACACGCGAGTGCGAACATCGCGAGAACAGTGAGTGCTGAACGGGCAAACATGATCGGACCTCGCTTTCGGCCCGCGGACGGGCTGGGCCCCAATCCTACTATTTCCTGGTTCCAGAGGGGGACTATTGAGAAGCCTCTACACGGGGTGTCAACGGATTGACGGTGCCCGCGCGGCTGTGGATCCATAGGGGCGTTCCAGGAGATCCACATGTTGTGTAGGGGCCCGGCTGAACGAGCGGATTTCCTCGGGAAAGGCCGCTGAATGCGCCTGACACTGAGCATCCCGAGCTTCGGCCCGTTCTTCCCGGCCGACCGGCTGCACGAGGTGGTCGACCTAGCGCGGCGCGCCGAAGCGGCCGGTGTCGACACCGTGATCGTGCCCGACCACGTGGTGATGAGCGAGCACACGGACGCCTACGAGTGGGGGCCGTTTCCGTTCCCGATCGAGGTGCCGTGGCTCGAGCCGCTCACCGTGCTCGCGGCGATCGCGGGTGCGACCTCGCGCGTGCGGCTCGCCACGGGCATTCTGATCGCGCCGCTGCGCCCCGCGATCGTGCTCGCGAAGACCGCCGCGACGCTCGACGTGCTCTCGCAGGGCCGGCTCGAGCTCGGCGTGGGAGTCGGCTGGCAGCGCGAGGAGTTCGAGGCGGCCGGTCTCGACTTCGATCGGCGCGCGCAGCGGCTCGACGACACGATCGCCGCCTGCCGCGTGCTCTGGACCGATTCGCCGGCCTCGTTCTCTTCGGAGACGGTCTCGTTCGAGAAGATCTGGTGTGAGCCGAGACCCGCGCAGCGCATTCCCGTGTGGTTCTCGGGAACGCTGCACAAGCGGAATCTCGAGCGCATCGTGCGCTGGGGAGACGGCTGGATCCCGATCATGACGGCGACGCGCAGCGACGTCGCCGAGGGTGCGAAGCGTCTCGCCGACGCGTTCGCGCGCGCGGGCCGCGATGCGAGCGCGCTCAAGGTGCGCGGCTCGCTCGAGCTGCGCATGGGCGCGAACGGACGCCCCGACCTCGCGGCGACGCTCGCGAGCGCGCACGACCTCGCCGCCGCGGGCGCCACCGACGTACAGCTCGGACTGCTCGCGTTCGTTCGAAAGCCCGAGCAGCTCGACGCGTTCTTCGAGGAATTGCGCGAACGCTGGACGCAAGTTTCGCGCAGCGAGCCGCAGGCGAGCGAAGACCATCGGGTGGGCAAATGAAGATCCTCGTGATGGGTGGCACCCAGTTCAACGGGCTCGCACTCGTGCGCGAGCTCGTGCGGACGGGCCACGACGTCTCGGTCTGCAACCGCGGAAAGACCGCGGCCGATCTGCCGCGACAGGTCGCGCGCTTGATCGCCGATCGCACCGATCCCGCTGCGCTGCGCGCGGCGCTCGCGGGTCGCGACTGGGACTGCGTGTTCGACATCAGCGCGTATCGCCCCGAGGACGCGCGCCTCATGAGCGAGATCCTGCGCGGGCGGACCGGCCACTACGTGTTCGCGAGCTCCACGGTGATCTACGCACCGAGCGATCTGCTGCCGATCACCGAGGACCACCCGCTCGACACGAGCGAGCGCCAGAACGAATACGGTCGCAACAAGATCCTGTGCGAGGAGATCCTGCTTCGCGAGCACCGCGAGCGCGGCTTCCCGGCCACGATCGCGGCGTTCTCGATGGTGTTCGGCCCGAACAACATCATCCCCGACCGCGAGCAGCGCATGTTCGTGCGGCTCGCGCGCGGGCGCCCGGTGCTGGTCCCGGGCGATGGAACCACGCTCGGTCAGGTCGGTCATGTCGACGACGAGGCGCGCGCGCTGCGCATGATGGCGGGGAAGTCGGTCGCGATCGGACGGCGCTACAACCTCACGGGCGGCGACATGTTCAGCGACGAGGGCTACGTCGACACGTTCGCGGACGTGGTCGGGTGCCGCGCCCGAGAAGCTGTCCATCCCCGCGGCCTGGATGGACGATCTCTACGCGGGGCGCATGTCGATCTCGGGGCGGCCGCTCCAGGCAAACGTCGACACGCGCACGGTGGGGTACGACGCCCGCTCTGCCGCACTGTTCGGCGTGCAGCGGATCCTGCAGCGCCTCGCGCCGCACCTGCACCACTGGAACCGCAGCGTCTTCTTCTCGATCGAGCGCCTGCGCCGCGACATCGGCTGGGAGCCCGAGTACACGTTCCCGGCGGCGGTCGCGCAGACCTGGGAGTGGATGCAGAGCACGGGGCTCGTCCGCACGCGCGACTTCGACTTCTCGTTCGAAGACGACCTGATCGCGAAGATCCGGGCGTGCAAGCGGCCGGAGGCCGCGCGCAGCGAGGCGAAGGTGAGCGAAGACGATCGGGGTTGCCGAGCGAAGATCGGACGGGTGGATAGAATCCTCTGATGGCAGACGTTCGGGAAATCGAAGCGCGGCTGACGGGTCCCGGCGGCCTGTTCGAAGTGGTGACCGAGGACGTGCGCGGCCGGCCGCTGCGCGTGTTCAAGAACCGCACGCGCTCGCTGCGCGCGCTGCTCGAGAGCTCGCGCGCGCACGGCGACAAGGAGTACATCGTCTACGCGGGCGAGCGCATCACGTACGCGCAGCACTTCGCGCGCGTGTCGGCGTTCGCGCACGTGCTTCGCGAGCGCTACGGCGTCCGGTCGGGGGAGCGCGTCGCGATCCTGGCCGCGAACCGCCCCGAGTGGCTGATCGCGTTCTGGGCCACGGTGAGCGTCGGGCGGCGTGGTCGCGGCGCTGAACGGCTGGTGGACCGAGGACGAGATCCGCTACGGCATCAGCGACAGCGATCCGGTGGTCGTGATCGGCGATCGCGTCGCGCCTCGCGCGGCTGCGGTGCCCGCGGCGCCGGCGTTCCGGTCGTGGAGATGGAGTCGGAGTTCGCGCAGCTCGAGGCGAGCGGCGCGGGAAAGCCGCTGCCCGACGCGGACATCGCCGAGGACGATCCCGCGGTGATCCTCTACACGAGCGGCACCACGGGGCGGCCGAAGGGCGCCGTGAACACGCACCGCGGGATCTGCGGCTTCGTCTCGGTGGGCATGTTCAACGGTGTGAAGATGATGGTCTACGCGGCCGAGTCGGGTCGCAAGCCGGCGGGTGGCGCACCGGCGAGCCCGTCGATGCTCGTCACGGTGCCGCTCTTCCATCTCTCGGGGCTCTACTCGGGCTGCGTGATGATGCTCGCCGCCGGCGCGAAGTGCGTGTACCGCCCCGGCCGCTTCGACCCCGGGGATGTGCTGCGCCTGATCGAGCAGGAGCGCATCACGTCGTGGCCTGCGCTCGGCAACATGCCACACCGCGTCGTGTCACACCCCGACATCGCGAAGTACGACCTCTCGAGCATGAGCAACATCGGCGGCGGAGGCGGGCCCACGAGTCCCGAGATCCAGCGCCGCCTGCGCGAGGCGTTTCCGTCGAGCAAGGGGGCCATGGGGCTCGGCTACGGGCTCTCCGAGTCGGTGACTGCGGTGGCGATGATCACGGGCGACGAGCTGCTCGCGCATCCGACCTCGGTCGGGCGCCCCGCGGCGACGCACGAGATCGAGATCCGCGACCCCGACGGTAAGCCGCATGCCCGAGGGCATCGAAGGCGAGATCTACATCCGCAGCCCGTATCTGATGCGCGAGTACTGGCGCAAGCCCGAGGCCACGCGCGAGGTGCTGGTCGCAGACGGCTGGCTGCGCACGGGCGACATCGGACACTTCGAGGACGGCCGCCTCTACATCAACTCGCGCGCGCGCGACATGATCCTGCGCGGCGGCGAGAACATCTACCCCGTGGAGATCGAGCAGCGCATCGAGACGCATCCCGACGTCGCCGAGGCGGCCGTGCTCGGCGTCGACCACGAGGAGCTCGGCCAGGAGGTGAAGGCCGTGGTCGTGCCGCGCGAAGGCGCACGCGTCGATCCGGCGGCGCTCGCGGCCTGGGTGGGCGAGACGCTCGCGGCCTACAAGGTGCCCGCGCACTGGGAGGTGCGCGCCGAGCCGCTGCCGCGCAACGCCGCGGGCAAGGTGCTCAAGAACGTGCTCGCGGGCGCGGCGCAGAACCAGTTCGTCGAGGAATAGGCCGGACTAGCATCCGCAACCGGGCCGGCCCGCGCAGGCGAGACCCGACGGCCCCGGAATCGGGCCGCCGAGCACGCCGCGGAACTTCGGGACGAAGTAGTCGCCGAAGTCGGTCGAGTCGACCGTGCCGCTGCAGTCCATGTCCGTTCCCTGGCGGCTCGGAACCCCGGTCTTGAACGACGTGACGAAGTAGCGGCTGAAGTCCGCCGCACTCACGTCGCCGGACTGATCGAAGTCGGCGTCGCAGGCGTTGCCGTAGCCGTCGCAGTCGCTGTCGTAGTCGCGGTTCGCGACCGCGTTGCGCGAGTCCGCGCTGCACTTGTCGCGCACGTCCGGGATTCCATCCCCATCCGCGTCGGGCCCGGCCGCGCTCGCGGAGTAGGGCCCGAACCAGAAGCACGAGACGGCGGCGGCGATCGCGACTCCAGCTCCGAAGCGCGTCACTCGCTAGGCCGATCCCGGTGCGAGCTCCCCGGTCGCGCCGCCGCACGCGATCAGCTGCCGGCGCAGGTTCTCTGCGCGCGTGCGGCGCCGCGCGCGCAGCGCATCGCTGTCGCACAGCCGGTCGAGCACGGCGCAGCCCCATTCGATGTGGCGGCGCGTCTTGCGGGAGATCTCGTCGAGGATCTCGATCGTGGGCGCATCCGAGATCTGGTCGGTCTCGCGCATGTGGATCTCGTAGAGCTCGAGGAGGTGCGGCTTGAGCACGTCGAAGAGGCCGACGAGCTTCTCGATCGTCTGGTCGGGCTGCTCGGGTGCCGCGATCTCCTGCACGAACGCTACGAACCCCGAATTGCCGGCCTCGGACTGCGTGAGCGATTTGCGCCCGCAGCGCAGCTCGGGCAGCCGCTTGCCGAACTCGTCGGCCGCGCGCGCGGTCTCCCAGATCACCTTGCCGAGCCCGGTCTTCACGGGCAGCTCGGGAATCGTGGCGACCCAGCCGCCCATGATCATCATCATCCACTCCTCCGCATAGCGGAAGTTGCGGACGCGGCGCGCGGTGGCCTCGACGTCGTAGCGGCCGTGCAGCTCGCGCAGGTCGGCCGGGATGTCGAACGCGGAGTAGGGCGCGAACGAGGTGCGCTCCTCCTGGCTCGTGCCGGGATACATCCGGGGTTCACTCACGGGCGTTTCCCTTCGCGAGGTGGCGCTCGCGCACGATCTTCGCCGCCGCGCGCATCGTGTCGCGCGTCGGACCGCTGCCCGAGAGCGTCTTGAGATCCTCGAGCTCGTCCTCGGTGAAGCCCGCCTCGCGGCGAACCTCCATCGCGATCGGGATCGCCGCGTCCTCGCGCTCGCTGCGCGCTCCGCCGAAGCTGAACTGCTTGTCGACCTGACGGCGGAACTCTTGGGCGCGCTCGTACCGCTCCGGATCTTCGCGCGTGAACTCGCGCACCCAGTCGCTGCCGAAGCGCACATGGGTGAGCTCGTCGGCGAGCACGTAGTCGATCGCCTGGCGCATCGTCTCGTCGCCGGTCGCCTCGGCGTACCGGATCATGTCGCGGAACACGTCGCACGCGAGCCCTTCGAGCCCGCGGTTCACGCCTGCGACGCGCAGCGCGGGATCGTCCGAGCACGCGCACTCGAACAGGAACGTGCTTTCGGGGAACATGCCCGGCGCGCCGCCGACGTAGGCGAGCAGCTTCTCGTAGATCTGCACGTGGCGCGCCTCGTCCCAGCACTGGCGCGCCATGTTCATCTTGAACTCCCACGGCGCGTCCGGGAAATCCCAGAGCGAGCGGCCCGCGCCCTCGAGCGCCTGGAGCTCGCCCACGAAGATCCCATGCATGCGCAGCTGGAGGCGCGTCTGCACCGCGGGGTCGTCGGGCGTCAGCGGCTCGTTCAGCGTGACGAGTCCGAACGCAGGCCCGTACTGCTCGAAGAGCGGCTCGGCGGCGGTGCCGCGCGCGGACGCCTCGATCATTGGCGCGAGCTTCTCGAACACGTTCGCGACGGCGTCCACGTCATCGGGCAGCGTCGAGAGCACGGTCGCGGCGACGTTGTCCTGGCGCACGAAGCGACTGTCGCGCGCGAGCTCCGAGTGATGGATGAAGCGCTTCATGGGCACCTCCCAGGCATGCGGGCGTACCCCCAGGATAGTAGGCCGACCGACCCGTTGTCAGCGCCGCGGTGTGAAGTCGAGATCCGGCGGCGGGAAATCGGGCAGCTTCCACTTGATGAACGGCTTGTCCTTCTGGTCGTGCCACGCGTTCGCGGACACGATCGCGTCGTGAAATGCCTTCTCGAACGCGGGGAAGTCGCGCGCCTTGAGCGGCGCCTCGAGCTTCGACCAGTCCTTCTCCATGTACTCGTTCAGCGCGTCTTCGTGCTTCGGGCGCACGAAGCCGGCGAGCTCGAACAGCCCCTTGGTCTCCTTCCACTGCCATATCGCGTTCTCCCAGTTGCCCGCCTTCGCGGCGTAGAAGAGCTTCCAGGTGCGCGCCCCGACCTCGGGCATGATCCGTGCGAGCCCCGGCTGGATGATCGAGAGCTCGTCGATCGTGAGGTCCTTCTGCTTGCCGTTCGAGAACGTCATGCTCGCGACGATCTCTTTGACTCGTGTCTCGTCCATTTGCGCCTCCTGTCCCGCACTCGCCGCGGGGTCGCGTATCGTATAGTGGGGACCCGAGGAGGGCCAGCGATGCCGAAGCGCCGCAATCAGATCTCGATGACCGACGAGGATGTCTGGAAGTTCATCGAAGAGCGCAAGAGCCTCCAGGTGGCGACGATCGGCGCCGACGGCGCGCCGCACCTGACCACGCTCTGGTTCGTGATCGTCGATGGCGAGATCGCGTTCGAGACGTTCACAAAGTCGCAGAAGATCGTGAACCTGAAGCGCGACCCGCGCATCGCGGTGCTCGTCGAGGACGGCATCACGTACAACGAGCTGCGCGGTGTAGCGATCAATGGCCGCGCCGTGCTGCACGAGGATCCCGCGGTCGTGATCCCATACGCGCAGGCGATGGTCCGCCGCAATCAGCCCGAGGTCCCCGAAGAGCACGTCGAGGCGGCCGCCCAGATGATGGCGAGGAAGCGCACCGTGGTGGTGGTCAAGCCCGAGAAGATCGTCTCGTGGGACCACCGCAAGCTCGGCGGCTCCTACTAGCGTGGCCCTCGCCGCTAAGGCGCCGTTGTCGCGAGAAGCGCTGCTTGCGGATCCGGAGTGGGGCGCCACGTTCCGCGAGATCGAGCAGATCGCGGGCGGGCGCATCTGTGCAGTGGAGCGCCAGGCGCGCTGGCGACCCGCGTGGTTCTGTGAGCTCGATCGCGACGGCGAACGCTTCTCGGTGTACTACCGCGGCGACCGCGGCGTCCAGGACGACGGCGTCGAGACGTTGCGCCGCGAGATGGAGGTGCTGCGCACGCTCGAGGCGAACGGCATCCCCGTGTCGCACGTGTTCGGCTTCTGCGAGACGAAGCCCGGCATCGTGATGGAGACTTCGCCCGGGCGCGCGAACCTCGCCACGGCCGAGAGCGAGGACGAGCGCCGCGCGGTGCTCGCCCACTACCTCGACCTGCTCGCCGACATCCACCGCCTCGACCCGGGGCTGTTCGAGAAGCTCGGCATGCCGCGGCCTCACACGCCCTCCGAGCGCAGCCTCGCCGACCTGCCGCGCTGGCTCGCGCTCTATCACCGCAGCAAGAACCAGCCCGAGCCCGTGATCGAGCTCGTGCTCGGCTGGCTGCGCGAGAACGTTCCGTCGCACCGCACCCGCGTGTCGTGCCTGGTCGGCGACTCGGGCCAGTTCCTGTTCGATCGCGGCCGCGTCACCGCGGTGCTCGACGTGGAGCTGGCCACGATCGGAGACCCGCTCGCCGACATCGGCGCGCTGCTCTCGCGCGATCTGTCCGAGCCGCTCGGCGATCTCTCGCGCGGGATCGCGCACTACCGCGAGCGCACGGGCGACGACTTCGACGCGCGCGACATGCTCTACCAGGCGGTGCGCTTCTGCATCTTCACCCCGATGGCGACGTGCTGGCTGTGCGCGAAGCCGCCGCCGGGGCTGAACCTCGTGCAGTACGAGGCATGGAATCTCG
The DNA here is from genome assembly GCA_963832165.1 of uncultured delta proteobacterium. Taxonomy (GTDB): domain Bacteria; phylum Myxococcota_A; class UBA9160; order UBA9160; family SMWR01; genus JAHEJV01. The sequence goes on from CAWHTE010000003.1 coordinate 558,411, forward strand.
TCTATGGGCGCGTTCCGCTCGAGATGATCGCGGAGTACGACGGCATCGAGATCGACGTGCCCGAGCTGCCGGCGCCGCGCGACCACCGACACGCGATCGTGTTGGACCACCTCGTCTCCGAGCTCGCCGCGCCCGGCGGAGCCGACGCCTATCGCTTCGATCTCGCGCGCCGCGTGGCCGAGTACGCGCGCGAGATCGACCGGCGCGGCGCACGTCTCGAGGAGCAGGACCTCGAGGAGGCCGGGGCGCTGCTCGGACGGCGCCCGCGCGACTGGCGCGAGGCGGACGCCGAGCTCGAGCGCCGCGCGATCGCGGCGGGGCCCGCCGAGCGGCCCGCGCTGCTGCGCTTCCTGGTCCGGCGCTCGCTGCGAAACGAAGCGCTGCTCGGACCGGCAATTCGCGAGCTCGCGGGCGCGCGCGCGCAGCCGATTCTGCTTCCTGCAGGCGTCGCCCGCTCGCGAATTGCTTGATCTCGGGCATCGCCGCGGGCTATAACACGGTTACCCATTCCTTAACGCCGTTACGATCGGCGGGTCGTAGCGGCAGACATTGACGAGGCTCGTGGGAACGCCCCTCCCACGGAGCCGAAGCGGAAGCACCATGTCCCACCCGGAACCCTCCCCTGTGCAGCACACCCCTGTCCGCGATCCGCGGCGCGAGATCCTCGGCGCGGCGTCCGCGCTGCTCTACGAGGGCGGCGCGGATGGCCTCACGATCCGGCGCCTGGCGCTGCGCTGCGGCTACACGGCGCCCGCGATCTACCACATCTTCGGCGACAAGGCGGGTCTCCTCGACGCGATCCTGCGCGAGGCGATCGACGAGCTGATCGAGCGGATCGACCAGGTGCCCGAGCATCCCGAGCCGCGCGAGCGGCTGCGCGCGCAGTTCCGCGAAATCGTGCGCTTCGGCCGCGAGCACCCGACCAACTACCGCCTGATCGAGGCGCTGCGTCCGGAGCAGGTGCCGCCGATCCTCGACGTCGAGGAGACGACACGGCGCCTCCGGGAGCCGCTCGTGAGCATGGCGAGCTCGGGCGAGTTTGCGGCCGATCCCATGGTCGTCCATCAGGCGATGTGGGCGTTGATGCACGGCCTGATCTCGCTGCCCGCGTCGCGTCCTGACGTCGAGTGGCGCGAGGGCTTCGAGGAGGTCGCGTTCGACGCGATGCTCTCTGGACTGCTGGGAGCAGCCGCGGACGGACGCCAGCGGTGAAACCCTGGCTGGGTCTGCTGGCCGTCGGCGCGCTCTGGGCCTGCGGCGGCGAGGACGTGGCCGACGCCAAGGGGACGCCCGTCACCGCCGAACGTGTGTCCGGGCACAAGATCGTCGAGCAGATCCAGGCCACTGGAGAGCTGCTCGCGGTCGAGGAAGCCAGCGTCGCCGCCGAGGTGGGCGGGCGCATCACCGCAATGCGCGTATCCGAGGGCGCGCCCGTTTCGGCGGGCGACGTCGTGCTCGAGATCGACCGGGAGCGCCGCGAGCTCGAGCTTGCGAACGAGCGCGCCATCGTGGCCGGCGCTCGCTCCGAGATTGCACAGGAGCGCCGCGAGGTCGACCGGATCCGCACCCTCCACTCGAGAGAGGCCGCGTCACAGGCGCAGCTCGACGCCGCGAACACGCGCCTGGCTTCTGCGCAGGCGGTGCTCGCCGCCGCCGAGGCCAAGCTCGGGCTCGCGCGGCTCGCGCTGCGCAACGCGAGCGTGGCGGCGCCGTTCGACGGACTCGTGGCGCGGCGCTTCGTCTCGGCGGGCGACCACGTGTCCGAAGGCGAGAAGCTGTTCGACCTCGTCGCGCTCGACCCGATCGAAGTCGAGTTCCATCTCACCGAGCGCGATTCCGCGCGCGTCGCGGTGGGCCACACCGTGGAGGTGCGCGTCACGCCGTATCCGAACGAGGTGTTCCACGCGACCGTGCACGTCGTCTCCCCGCGCATCGACGCCGCCACACGCACGCTGCGCGTGAAAGCGCGCGTGGAGAATTCCGAGCGCAAGCTGCGCCCGGGCCTGTTCGCGCGCACCGACCTCGGCGTCGCGGTGCGCGAGCGCGTGCCGATGATCCCCGAGCAGGCCGTGCTACAGCGCTCGGACGGATCGGTGGTGTTCGTCGTGCGCGACGGCAACCGCGCCGAGCGCCGCCAGGTACAGCTCGGTGTGTTCCGCGACGGGCTCGCCGAGGTCGTGGACGGTGTCTCGGTCGGCGACGAGGTGATCGTGCGCGGCAGCTCGCGGCTGGTCGATGGGTCGGTGATCGACCTGCGCCAGGACGACGGACGCCCGATCGACGTGCTCGGAGAGGACAACGAGAAGCCGGCCGTCGCGGGGGCGCCGGCACCCGCGCGCTCGATTCCGTGACGCTCTCCGACCTCTCGATCGAGCGTCCCGTCCTCACCTGGATGATGACGCTCGCGCTGATCGTGTTCGGCGTGCTCGGTTACGAGCGCCTCGGCATGGATCAGTTCCCGACGATGAACCTGCCCGTGCTCTCGGTGATCGCGACGCTCGAGGGCGCGGATCCCGAGGGCATGGAGGAGGACGTCACCGACGTCCTCGAGGAGCAGCTCAACACCGTCGCAGGGGTGCGCTCGGTGCAGTCGACCACCTTTCCGGGTGCCGCGCAGATCCGCGTCGAGTTCGACCTCGGCACCGATCTCGACGTGGCGATGCAGAAGGTGCGCGACAAGATCGAGGCAGTTCGGCGCGATCTGCCCGCGGGCATGGATCCGCCCACCGTGAGCGACTTCGATCCCAACGATTCGCCCATCCTCTGGATTCCGTTCCACACCACGCTGTCAGCGGTCGAGACGAGCGAGTATGTGCGCCGCGAAGTCACACCGGTGTTCGAGACGATCCCGGGCGTCGTCGGCGTCGCGACGTTCGGCCGCAAGGACCGCACGATCCGGATCTGGCTGCGCGGCGACGACCTGCGCGCGCGCGGGCTCTCCGCGGGCGACGTCGTCGCGGCGCTGAACCGCGAGCACGTCAGAGGCACCGGGCGGGCGCGTCGAGGGCGCGCAGGTCGAATACGGCGTGAAGACCGACGCCGAATTCCGGACGCTCGCCGAGCTCGAGCGGCTCGTGGTCAGCTACGCCGACGGCGCGCCCGTGTACCTGTCCGACGTCGCGCGCGTCGAAGACGGCGCCGAAGACGTGCGCTCGGTCCACCGCTACAACGGCCAGGAAACCGTCGGCATCGGCATCCGCAAGCAGTCCGGCGGAAATGCCGTGTCGATCGTCGACGAGGTGTACCGCCGGCTCGATTCGATCAAGAGCACGCTGCCGGACGGGATTACGGTGGACGAGAACGCCTCCTTCATCGACTTCTCGGCCGAGATCCGCGAAGCGGTCGAGGAGACCGAGTTCTCGCTCGTTTTTGGCGCGCTGCTCGCGGTGTTCACCGTGTTCGTGTTCCTGCGCCGCTCGCGGCCGACGCTGATCGTGGCCACCGCGATCCCGATTTCGCTGATCGCCTCGTTCGGTCTGGTCTGGCTGTTCGGCCACACGCTCAACACGATGACGCTGCTCGGGATGACACTGGCGGTGGGCGTCGTGATCGATGACGCGATCGTCGTGCTCGAGAACATCGAGCGCCACCGCGAGAGAGGCGAGGATGCGCTCGGCGCCGCGCGCGCCGGCACGCGCGAGATCGCGTTCGCGGCCACCGCGGCGACCTTCTCGGTGGCGGCCGTCTTCATTCCGGTGGTGTTCGTCGAAGGCGTCGTGGGCAGCTTCCTCGGTTCGTTCGGTGTGACCGTGGCGGGCTCGGTGATGATCTCGCTCTTCGTGGCGCTCACGCTCACGCCGATGCTCGCGGCGCGCATGAAGCCGCCCGCGCCGCGCGCGCACGGCAGCATCTACCACCGGCTCGAGCAGGCGTTCGGGGCCACCGAGTCGACTTACCGGCGCGCGCTCGACTGGACGCTCGCGCACCGCAGGCGCACGGTCGGGATCGCGGTGGCGGCGTTTGCCGTGGCGCTCGGGTTCGGGCATGCGCTCGAGGGCGAGCTGTTTCCCTCCGCCGACGAGGCGCTGTTCTTCGCGAAGCTCGAGACTGCGCCGGGGACGTCGGTCGAGTCCACGCTCGAGTATCTCGAGCGCGACGAGGCGTGGTTCCTCGCCCAGCCGGAGGTGGCGGGGATTTTCTCCGCGGTCGGCGACTCGGGCCCCGAGGAGCTCGAGGTGTCGAACCAGGGAATGATGTTCGGCACGCTGATCCCGCGCAGCGAGCGCAAGCGCACGGTCCAGGAGCTGCTGCGGGATGCGCGCGCCGAGCTCGGCGGTGTACCCGGCCGCCAGATCCGCGTGTTCAACCCCGCGGAGATGATGCGCGGCACCTCGCGGGCGGCCCAGATGGAGATCGAGCTACGGGCGAATGTGGCGCTCGAGGAGCTCGCGCACTGGGCCGACCTGATGATCGACCACCTCGCCGCGCGCGGCGGCTTCGTCGATCTCGACCGCAGCCTCAAGCTCGGTCTGCCCGAGCTGCGCGTGATCCCGGACCGCGCGAAGGCGGCCGCACTCGGCATCGACGGGCGCACGCTCGCCGAGGCGGTGCAGGTCATGATCGGTGGGCTCGACGTGGGCGTGTTCAAGGAGGCCGGCCGCCGGTACGACATCCGGATGCGGCTCGAGCCCGGCGACCGCAGCGATCCCGAGGCGATCGAGCGACTCTATGTGCGCGCGCGCGACGGAAAAGTCGTGGAGCTCCGCAACGTGGTGCGCACGGAGCTCGGCGCGGCGCCCTCGGCGATCACGCGCCACGATCGACAGCGCAGCGTGACGATCAGCGCGAACCTCGATGGAATCCGCATGGAGGAGGCATCGAAGGCCGCGCTCGCGATCGGAGCCGAGATCTTGCCGCCGAACGTCCATGTCGCCCTTGCGGGCAACGCGGAGCAGATGGCCGAGAGCTTCGAGCAGGCGGGGATCGCGATCGGGCTCGGCGTGCTCGTGATCTTCATGGTACTCGCGGCGCAGTTCGAGAGCTGGGTGCAGCCGCTCACGGTGATGCTCGCGCTGCCGATGGCGATGACGGGCGCGCTAGGCGGCCTGTGGCTGTTCGGCCACTCGTTGAACCTGTTCAGCCTGATCGGGATCATCTTGTTGTTCGGACTCGTGACGAAGAATTCGATCCTCCTGGTCGACTACGCGCAGCAGCTGCGCGCCGGCGGCATGGACAAGGTGGAGGCGATTCGCACCGCGGCGCCGATCCGGATGCGCCCGGTGCTGATGACGGCACTCGCGATGATCTTCGGCGTGCTGCCCGCGGCGATCGGCGTCGGCCCGGGCTCCGAGACGCGCGCGCCCATGGCGATCGCCACCGCGGCCGGGATGCTCTCGTCGACCGTGCTCACGCTGCTCGTCGTGCCGGTGTTCTACCTCGCGTTCGACGACTTCGCCGTATGGGCGAAGGGCGGCTTCCGGCGCCACCCGGCGCGCGGCGAGACGAAGTCGGGCGTGACCGCCGAGGCGCCGCGCTCCCCCGAGCGCTCCCAGCCCGCGCAGGTCTGAGCTTCGGCCCCGACGCGCGCTACGCTGCGGTGGCGTCGCCCGGAGGTACGTCATGGCTCTCACCGTGCTCGGGGGCGGAGTGTCCCCGTTCGTGCGCAAGGTTCGCGTGGTTCTCGCCGAGAAGGGCCTCGACTATCAACACGAGAACGTGAATCCGTTCTCGCCGCCCGAGGGCTGGCGCAACACGAGTCCGCTCGGTCGCATTCCCGCCTTCAAGGACGGCGACAAGGTGATCAACGACTCGTCGGTGATCTGCGCCTACCTCGAGCGGCGCTTCCCGAAGCCCGCGCTCTACCCGGCCGACGACTACGAGTACGCGCGAGCGCTCTGGTTCGAGGAGTTCGCGGATGGCGGGATGATCGCCACGATGGGCCCGAAGACGTTCTTCCCCTGCGTCCTCAAGCCGCTGTTCGGCGGCAAGCCCGAGCCCGATCCGGCCGACGTGGCGTCCGCCGAGAAGTGCGTCGCGGAGGAGTGCCCGAAGTTCTGGGACTATCTCGAGCGCGAGCTCGGCGACAACGAGTACTTCGTGGGCAACCGGCTCACGATCGCCGACATCGCCGTTGCCACCGGGTTCGTGAACCTGCGCCACGCGGGCTTCGCGCCCGAACGCAAGCGCTGGCCGAAGCTGCGCGCGTTCCTCGATCGCATGCACGGACGGCCGTCGTTCAAGGCGCTGATCGAGGAGGAAGCGCCGTTCAGCAAACGCTCGGCGCTCGTAAAAGACTGAAGCGCGCGAGCGCCGGAATCCTCTTGTTTCGCCGCCACGCCGGGGTGGTCGAGGTGTTCCTCGTCCACCCCGGCGGGCCGTTCTGGGCAAAACGAGATGCCGGCGCGTGGTCGATCCCGAAGGGCGAGCTCGAGGACGGGTACGACCCGCTCGACACTGCTCAGCGCGAGTTCCGCGAGGAGACCGGGTTCGAGGCGGCGTTCGCGAGGTTCGATCCGCTCGCTCCGGTGCGCCAGGCCGGAGGGAAGATCGTCCATGCGTGGGCTGCGGAAGGCGACTGCGATGCGAGCGCCATTCGCAGCAATACGTTCACGCTCGGGACGCGGTCCTATCCGGAGGTCGACCGCGCGGGCTGGTTTGCGCTCGACGAGGCGCGGCGGAAGATCCTCGGCGGGCAGCGGCCGCTGCTCGACGCGCTGGAGCAGCTACTTGCGGCGCCACCGCGTGCCGGTGGGTGAGTCGAGCAGCTCGACGCCGCGTTGCGCGAGCTCGTCGCGGATCTGATCGGCGCGTGCCCAGCTCTTCGCGGCGCGCGCGGCGACGCGCTCGGCCACGAGCGCGTCGATCTCGGCGTCGTCCGCACCGCTCGCGGGCGTCTCGGAGAGCACGCCGAAGATCTGGTCGAACTCGCGCATCGCCGCGACCGCGCGTGCGGCGTCGGCGCGGCAGGGCTCGGCGCGGTTCACCGCGGTCATGAAGTTGTGGATCACCGCGAGCGCGACCGACGTGTTCAGATCGTCTTCGAGCGCGGCGGCGAAGTCGCGTCGCGCGGACTCGATCGCGTCCGCGATCGCGGGCTGGTCCGGCCGCTCGGGCCGCTCCGCCATCTCGTAGTGAACGAAGTGGTCGAGCTTCGCGCGCGTCTTCGCGGCCTCGTCGATCAGCGCGAGGTCGAAGGGCAGGGGTGAGCGGTAGTGCGTGCGCAGCAGGTAGAGACGGAGGTCCGCTCCCGTGTAGCCCTTCGCGATCAGCTCGGGAATCGTGTACAGCGTCCCGGCGCGTTTGCTCATCTTCTCGCCGCCGATCTCGAGCCAGCCGCAGTGGATCCAGTGGCGCACGAACGGATGGCCCGTGACGCCCTCGCTCTGCGCGATCTCGCACTCGTGGTGCGGGAACTTGTTGTCGGGGCCGCCCGTGTGGATGTCGAGCGTGTCGCCGAGATACTTGCGCGACATCGCCGAGCACTCGATGTGCCAGCCCGGGAAGCCGCGCCCGAACGGCGAATCCCACTGCATCAGGTGCTTCGGGTCGCGCTTCCAGAGCGCGAAATCGGCCGGGTGGCGCTTCTCGCTGCGTTCCTCGACGCGGCCCGATGCGCCGGCCTCGAGCTCCGCGAGCGTGTTGCCCGAGAGGGCGCCGTAGCGCGGGAACGAGCGCACGTCGAAGTAGACGTTGCCCTCTGCGGCGTACGCGTGGCCGTTCGCGAGCAGCGCCTCGATCATCGCGATCATCTCGGGCACGTGTTCGGTGGCGCGCGGGTAGACGTGGGCGGGCACGATCCGAAGCGCCGCGAGATCCTCCTTGAAGTTGGCCTCCTCTTCGCGCGCGATCTGCCAGGGGTCGAGCTTGCGCCGAGCGGCTTCCTTCTGGAGCTTGTCCTCGCCCGTCGCGTCGGCGGCATCGTCCTCGGTCAGATGGCCGACGTCGGTGATGTTCATGATCTGCGTGACGCGCCGGCCCTGTGCCTCGAACGTGCGGCGCAACAGGTCGGCGAGCATGAACGCGCGGAAGTTGCCGATGTGCTGGCGCTTGTAGACGGTCGGCCCGCAGTGGTACATCCGCACTTCACCCGCGACCTGCGGGAGCAGCTCCTCCACGCGACCGGTCAGGCTGTTGTGCAGCCGCATCGCCATTGGGGCGCGTTCAGGGCAGCGCGGCGATGTACGTGACCCACGCCGGATCGTCCGGCGCGCGCTTGGCGCGGTAGTACACCCCGGTGCCTTCGTTGCTCTTGCGGTCGGTGCGCTCCCAGTAGGTCTCGGTGCGCGAGAAGCCGACCTCGTGCAGCGCGTCGCGCACCTCCGGGATGCTCCAGAGCCTCCAGTCGTAGTGGAACGCGCGCTCGATCCGGCTGCCGTCCGGGAACTCGAAGTGGATGTAGTTGACGGCCCGGTTGTTGATCGGGTCGAAGACGTCCTGGTCCCAGACGTAGTCGAACTCGGTGTGATCGCGCGTCTCGGTCATCGTGCGTTGCGAGTCCGCGCCGCCATACAAGTCGACCACGAACAGGCCGTTCGGGTTCAGCGATTCGAGCGCTCGGCGGAAGTACGCCAGCAGCTGGCTGCGCTCCTGGAAGATGAAGTACGAGAAGTTGAAGCCGACCGTCACGTCGACGGCCTCGTGCTTCACCTGGCGCACGTCACCCTGGAGCAGGTGCACGCGCGAGGAGAGCTCGGGGCCGAGCTTCGGGAAGCTCTTCTTGCGCGCCCAGGAGAGCGGCCCCTGATCGATATCGACACCCCACGCGCGATTCTCGGGGTCCGACTTGACCCACGCGCAGCACAGCGCGGCCGTTCCGCAGAAGTCCTCGCGCAAGAGGTGCGGATCGCGGTCGTAGTAGGTGCGGTACATGCGCTGGAGCAGCGCCACGTCGCCCTCGGGATCCTGGACCGCGGCCTCGTAGAGATCGTAGAGATCGACCTGCTCGGCCTGAGTCTGCTCGCGGCTCCTGCTGCGTCTCCTGCGTGCCATCGCGCCTTCCCCCCGTCGAGAACCCGCGGCAGTATGAGATGCCCGCGTTACTCCTTCCAGCCCTCGGTCGCCCCGCGGATCATCGCGAAGGGTCCGACCGGCCAGTTGAAGGTGTCGACCATGAGCTGGTTCACGTCCTCGCGGGAGGCGATCCCCTCGTCCACCACGCGCTGCGCTTCGCGGATCATCGCGAAGTAGACCCGGTTGGCCACGAAGCCCCACGCGGTCGGGAAGTCCTTCACGACGATCGGGTTTTTGCCGCAGCGCGCTGCGATCTCCTTCACGCGCTGGATCGTCGCCTCCGAAGTCTTCGGCGCGGCGACGATCTCGGCGAGGCGCATGATCGGCGGCGGCGAGGCCCAGTGCCAGCCGATCACGCGATCCGGCCGGTTCGTGACGGCGGCGAGCGCGGTGATCGGGAATCCCGAGGTGTTGGAGGCGAGGATCGTGGCCGGCGCCGCGCGCGCGTCGAGGTCTCGGAACACCTGGAGCTTCAAATCGAGGCGCTCGGGCACGCACTCGAGCACGAGGTCGCAGGCCACCGCCTCGTCGAGCGACGTCGTGAACGAGAGCCGCGCCAGCGCGGCGTCCGCGTCGACACGACTCTGCTTGCCGCGCGAAACAGCGCGGTCCAAACCGTAGCGACCCGACACCACGTTCTGTCGACCGCGCTCGAGCGCCTGCGCATCGATGTCGGTGCACACCGTCCGGATTCCCGCACTGGCCAGCGTCTGTGCGATGCCGCTGCCCATGACGCCCGCGCCGATCACGCCCACGCTCACGTCCTTCACGAGTTCCTCCTCAGGGGTTCGCTGCGCCGGCTGCGCCAGGCGAGCAGGCGCTCGCGCAGCGCATCGACCGTGTTGCACTCGGGGTCGGCCGTCACCGCTTTGGTGAGATGCTCGAGTGCGCGGCCGACCTCGGGGCCCGGCCCGCAGGCCAGGAGCTCCATCACGGCCCGCCCGTCGAGTGCGAGCGGTACCTCGGACGCGTCCGAGGTCCGCGCGCGCACGAGCTCGATCGCTCGAGACAGCGCTTCGAGCCGGTCGCCCGCGGCGGTGTCCTCGCCGCGCGCCCCGATCTCCGCGCGGCGCAGCGCGATCAGATCCGGCAGCACGGTCTCGGATCGCCGCACCAGGCGGCGGAACGTCGCTTCGTGGTTCGGGTTCGCGACCGCATCGATCGGATGGAGGTGGAGCAGCCGCTCGACCGCGATCACGCGCGGCCGCGGCTCGCGCCAGCGCCGCAGGATGCGCACGACCCGTGTGCCGCGCAGCCAGCCCGCGAGGCGCAGCTCGAGATCGGCCGGCAGCGCCGCCACCACCGCAGCCGCATCGGACGCGACGCCCTCCGCGATCACCGCTTCGAGCCCACTCTCGCGCAGCAGCGCCAGGCCCCGATCGGCGAAGGGTCCGAGCAGCAGCGCATGGAGCTCGGCGCGCACGCGCACTTCGTGCAAGGTGGCGATGCGACCGCATTGGTCGCGCAGTGCGGCCGCGAGCGACGGGCTGGGCACGAGCCCGCGCGTGGCGACGAGCCGCGCCGCGCGGAGCATGCGCAGCGGATCCTCTGCGAAGCGTTCGGGAGCGCGGCCTACGCAGCGCAGCCGCGAAGCATCGACGTCGCTCTGGCCTGCGAACGGGTCGAGCACATGGCCCTCCGCGTCGACCGCGAGCGCGTGGAGGGTGAAGTCGCGGTGCCCGAGCTCGCCGCAGATCCCCGACCCGTGGACGTGGGGGACGAGCTCGATCGGCCCCGCGGTCGTGGGCAGCATGAGGCGCCTCGGCACCGGGTCGAGCGGAATCGCGCGCGGAAACAGCGCGAGCAGCGCACGGCCATCGGCGTCCGTGGAGATCTCGAAGTCCCGCACGGGCTCGCCGTCGAGCAATCCGCGCACCGCGGGACCTACCGCATGGGTCTCGTGTCCGCGCGCAGCGAGCTGCGCGACGACGGCAGCGACCGCGGGCGGAAGCTGTAGCGGGCTGAGGTTGCTCATGCGCGCAGTGTACAAATCGAGGTACCGTATGCGCGCATGCAGTGTGCGACGCCGGCGCAGTCGTTCATCCCGGAATCGGAGCGCGGGCCGGTCGCGTGGGTCGCGGGGCTTCCCGGATGACCTCGAGCGCCGTCCAGAGGGTGGCGTCCGCGCGTCGCCAGGAGGAGCCGGGCTTCTTGTCGCGCTTCGTGCCCGCACCCGTGCGGGCGATGCTCGAGGAGATCGACGAGCGCACGGCGCGCATTCCCACGCGGCTCAACGAGTACGGATACGACCCGTTCGGCTTCGATCCGGTCTCGATGCGTTATTCGAATCTCCTGATGACCTGGATCTACCGGACCTACTTCCGCGTCGACGCGCGCGGTGTCGAACGGGTTCCGCCCGGACGCGTGCTGCTGATCGCGAATCACGCCGGAAATACGTTCGCGTGGGACGGCGCGATGCTCGCGACGGCGATGTTCCTCGAGGCCGATCCGCCGCGGCTCGTGCGCGGAATGGCGGAGTACTTCCTGCCGACGCTGCCGTTTTTCAACGTAATGCTGCATCGCTCCGGCAGCGTGGTCGGTCGGCCCGAGAACTGCGTGCGGCTGCTTCAGCAGGGCGAGGCGATCATGGCGTTCCCGGAAGGGGAGCGCGGCTTCGTGAAGACCTACCGCCAGCGCTATCAGCTCCAGCGGTTCGGTCTCGGATTCATGCGCCTCGCGCTCGAGACCGGGACGCCGATCGTTCCGATCGGGATCGTGGGCGGGGAGGAGCAGTCGCCCGGGATCGCCAACGTGCGCTCGCTAGGGCGCCTGATCGGCTCGCCCGCGTTTCCGATCACGCTCACGTTCCCGTTCCTGGGGCTCGCGGGCTTCCTTCCGCTGCCGGTCCGGTTCCATCTCCACTTCGGGAATCCGATCCAGTTCGAAGGCGATCAGAACGAGGACGACACGGCGATCCAGGAGCGCGTGGACGTGGTGAAGGAGGAGATCCGGCGCCTGATCGCGGACGGACTCGCCGCGCGCAAGAGCTGGTTCACGTAGTCCTGTAGGGCGGGAACTCGAAGCGATCCCGCCGTTCAGAACGCCGCGCGCCTCATCACCGCGCGCGGCAGCGCGCACACCGCTCTCATCACCGCGCGCCAGACTCCCGGTGCGTAGACCACCGGCGTGCCGCGGACGAGCGCGCGCACGACCTGGCGCGCAACCGCATCGGCGGTGCCCGCGAACGGCGGCGGGGCGAGCCCCTCCGTCATCGCGGTGTCGACGAAGCCCGGCTTCACCGTGATCACGCGGAGCCCCTGCCGGTAGTACCGGTGGTCGAGCCCTTCGAGGTAATGCGACAGACCCGCCTTGGCGGCGCCGTAGAGCACCACCGGGCTGCGGCCGCGGTCACCCGCGACCGACGAGAACACACAGAGCGTGCCGCCGCCGCGTGCGATCAATCGCGTGCGCACGGCCTCACACCACTCGATGCTATGCGCGAAGTTGGCCGCGAGCATGTCGCGCCGGAAGCGCGCGTCGGTTTCGAGCTGGTCCTGCGGCGCGAACAGACCCGCGGTGAGGATCGCGGTGTTGAAGCCGTCGAGCGCGCGATCGGCCGCATCGAGCCCGGCGCTGAATCCGCTCGGGTCGAGCAGATCGCAGTGCGCGCTGCCCACGGGCGGGCGCGCGCCACGCACCTCGAGATCGCGCGCGCTGCGCACGAGCTCACCCGCGTCGCGGCCGAGCAGGAACAACCGCTCGCCACGAAGAGCGAGCGCGCGCGCGACGGCGCGTCCCATGCCACGCGTCGCACCGAGCAGCACCGCCTTCACGGCGTGTCGTCCAGCAGGCGCTGTGAGAGCGCACTCGTGAGCCGGCGCTCTGGATCCCACTTGCGCCGTACCTGGTTCCAGCGCGCCAGGCGCGGCTCCATCGCGGCGAAGTGATCGCGGCGCGTGAGCGCGTCCTTGGTGAGATAGATCCGGCCATCCGCTCCGATCACGATCTCGTTCAGCGCGTCGACGAGGGCCTGCGTGGCAACGGGGCGGTAGGGCAGGTCTAGCGCGAGCGACATCCCGGGCATCGGGAACGAAATCATGCCCCGGCCCTCGGCTCCACAGTCCTTGATCACGGACACGGGCGACGCTCCCCCCATACGGCTCACGACCTCGAGCAGTCGGCGGAAGGTGTCGGGATCGGCGCCTTCCGGGATCACGCATTGGTATTGGGCCATTCCGCGGCGCCCGTAGAGGCGGTTCCAGTGCCGCACTTCGTCGAGCGGATAGAAGAACGGCTGGGGATGGACGATCCGCTCGCGCACGGGTTCGCGGTGCGCGTGGAAGTAGAAGGTGTTGAAGGGCCGGATGCTCCACGGACCGACGAACCAGCCTGGCAGATCGAACGGCACCGCGAAGCGCTCGCGCAGGCGAGGTGCTGAGGGGGGTGCCTCGTGTGCCTCCGCATAGCGCCCGCTCGTGACGATGCCGCGCCCGAGTGCGCTGCCGCGCGCGGTCGTGTCGACCCAGGCCGCGGCGAAGGGCGCGCTCGCGCTGGCCGACTTGAGCACCGCGATCAGCTCATCGAGATTGCGAACGCGCTCGCTCCGCCCCTGGATCCAGAAGCTCGGGATGCGCTCGAGCTGCAGCTCCACCTCGAGCACGTGACCCGTGAGCCCCATCCCGCCCAGCGTGGCGCGGAACAGATCGGGCTCGGACGCCTCATCCACCTCCAGCACGCGGCCGTCGCCGACGCGCATGCGCAGCGCGCGAACGTATTCACCCAGGCAGCCCGCGACGTGGTGGTTCTTGCCGTGCACGTCCGAGGCGACCATCCCGCCGAGCGTCACGTACTGGGTACCCGGAGAGACGGGGGAGGCCCAGCCGCGCGCCGGGAAGATCTCGTTGATCGCGCGCAGGGCGAGGCCTGCCTCAGCGCGCAGTACCCCGGTGTCGGCGTCGAAGGACAGGATGCGGTCCGCGCGGCGCGTGCAGAGCGCGGGGCCGCGGACGGGTAGGGACGCATCGCCGTACGAGCGCCCGAGTCCGCGCGAGATCGTGGCTTCGGCGCTCGCCGCTTCGAGGTTCTCGGCCTCTCGCTGTTCGGCGCGGACGACCGGGTAGCGGCCCCAGCCGCTGAGTTCCTTCATGGACGGGTTCATCGGGTCGGCACGCGCGAGGCGTGAGTTCGATCGTACCGCAATGGATTGGTTATGCGACGTGGAACCGCTTCATCTTCTTGTAGAGGCCCTCGCGCGTAAGCCCCAGCCTGCGCGCGGTTTCGCTGCGATGTCCCGCGTTCCGGTCGAGTGCGGAGCGGATCAGCCATGCCTCGACCCGCGCGAGCGTATCGCGCAGGTACTCGTCACCCGCGCATGCGAGTCCCTCGATCTCTGGCGGCGGCTTCTCCGCCGCGAGCAGGTCGAAGTGCTCCTCGCCGAGCGCCGCGCCGCGCGAAGCGAGCACGAGTGCGCGCAGGATCGCGTTCTCGAGCTCGCGCACGTTTCCGTTCCAACGATGCGCGAGAAGCCGACGCCGTGCCCCGGGCGAGAGCGTGCAGCTGGGCTTGCCTTCGCCGGCGCCGTGGAGATCGAGGAAGTGCTGCGCGAGTGCGACCACATCCTCGGGCCGTTCGCGCAGCGGCGGCAGCCGGATCGGGAACACGTGCAGCCGGAAGAACAGATCCTCGCGAAAGCGACCGCGTGCGACCTCGCGGTGCAGATCGCGGTGGGTCGCGGCGACGATGCGCACGTCCACGTCGCGAGAGCGCGTGCCGCCGAGCGGGCGCACGGCGCGATCCTGGAGCACGCGCAGGAGCTTCGCCTGGAAGGCGCCCGATGTTTCGCCGACCTCGTCGAGGAAGAGTGTTCCCGTGTGAGCTTCTTCGAATGCACCACGCCGATCCCGCTCGGCGCCCGTGAAGGCTCCGCGCGCGTGACCGAACAGCTCACTCTCGAGCAGCGAGTCGGGGAGCGCCGCGCAGTTGATTGCGACGAACGGGCGGTCGCAGCGCGCGCTGCCCGCATGGATCGCGCGCGCCACGACCTCCTTGCCGGAGCCCGTCTCCCCGAGCAGGAGCACCGTGACGCTCGAGCGGGCCGCGCGCTCCGCTAGCGCCGCGACCGTTCGCATGCCCGCGGATTCTGCGATGAACGGCGACCGGGGTGGTGCAGCGTCGCTCGCAGGAGTGCCGCTGCAAAGGGCGAGGAAACGATCGACGAGACCCGCGTCGTTGCTGCTCGATGGAATCACCGCCGAGGCCCCGCGCGCCAGCCAGTGCGAGTCGAGGTCCACGTCGCTCGTCCAGACGAGTACCGGCGTCTGGCGGGATTTGCGGCGCGCGAGCCAGCGATCCGCACCGCCGACTTCGGCATCGAGCACGACCAGGTCGCAATCCGGCGCGCGCTCGGGGCAGCGTGATTCCCATGCGATGTCGATGCGCGGGTCGTCAGCGAGGTGGCCGGGAAAGCCGCGCGCGGGTCCGATCCAGAGCAGGGTTTTGATGGGCAAGGGTCCTCCCGGGTGAGTGTGGGAGGACGAGAGCAAGCGGCGTGCCGCTCTATTCGCGCCGGCAATGCCGAGATCAGGGAACGCGCGGCCACTGGCCGGCCACGGCCGGCCAAGTGGCCAGAAACAGAAGGGCCCGGGTCGCCGAAGCGACCCGGGCCCGGTTGGTCTACAGAGCCAGTGCGTTAGTAGCGTCCGCGGTAGCCAACGTCCCTGCGGTAGTGACGCCGGTCGTCGCCGTCCCGATCACCGCGGCGCCAGTCGCGGCCGTGGTGGCGGTCCTTGTGGTGCCGGTGGTAGCCGCCGTAGTACGACGGCTGGTAGTACGGCCGCTCGTAGTAGACGGCGCGCGGCTGCTCATAGACGACGTACGGCCGCTCGTAGACGACCTCGTGCTGCACGACGACCGGAACCGGGAACGGGAACGGAGCCGAGAAGAAGAACCCGAAGTCCCCCGCCTTTGCCGGGGTCGCGGTGAACAGAACCATGCCAATCGCCACAGCGAGAGCGGACAACGCGCGCGCCTTCGTGCGCGAGTTCGGGGTCGCGTTTCGGCGATCCATCTTTGATCTCCTTTTGATCCGAGGCCCGGTTCGGAACCGGATCCTCTCAGTGGGTACGACGGGGCCCTCCCGGTCGTATTCGCGCCCGGCTCGAAATCGCAGTCGGACGGGCGCTTTCGCTGCATGACTGCACGTCAGGACCCAAAAATTGTGATCCCCATCACAATGGGCAACTCGCCAGCAAGAGGGGCGGTTCGCTCAATCCAGCGCGTCCGCGATCCGAACAGGGAGATTCGGGAGGCTCGCGATGACTCTCGCCGTGCGAGTGCTCGGACTCGCCGCCTTCGTACTCGCGATTGCCGCGCCTGCGCGGAGCGAGATCTATCGCTGGACCGATGCGGCCGGCCGCCTCCATTTCACTGAGCGCATCGAGCAGGTGCCTCCCGAGCACCGCGCTGCGGCGCGCGAGAGCGCCACTTCGAGTCGCGGTGCGGACCGAGTTCACACCTACTCGGGATCCGCGTCGGATCCGCCCGCATCGCTCGCGCCCGACCGCCGTTCGCGCGGAGAGGTCGAGATCCCGTTCACGAAGATGGGATCCCTGATGCGCGTGGATGCGAGGGTCAATGGCGTCGTGTCGATCCCGTTCCTGATCGACACGGGCGCGAGCGGCGTCTCGATTCCCGCTTCCTACGCGTCGAAGCTCGGCGTCCGGATCCGGCCCGATACACCGCGCGTGCAGGTGACCACCGCGAACGGCGTGGTGGCGCGTCCGCTCATCTCACTCGATTCGATCGAGCTCAATGGCGCGCGCGTCGAGAACCTCGCGGCGACCGTGGATCCGGGGCTGGAGTTCGGCCTGCTGGGCGGATCGTTCTTCAACAACTACATCTATCGCGTGGACGCCGCGCGCGGTGTGATGACGCTCGAGCCGAACAGCGGGCTGCGCGGCGGAATGGACGAAGCGCAGTGGCGCGAGCGGTTCCGCACCTGGACCGATCCGCTGCAGCGCCTCGACGCCTATCTGCGCGAGCATCCCTATATCGAAGCGCACGAGCGCGCGGCGCTCATGGAGCGCCAGCAGGAGCTCCAGGCGGGGCTCCGCGACCTCGAGCACCACGCGAACCAACTCGACGTGCCCCAGGTCTGGCGCGAAGGAGGCGGGCGATGAGAATCCGGTCTGCAGCGATCACGGCACTGTTCGCCGTTCCCCTGCTCGCGACTCATGCGCATGCGGAGCTGTTTCGCTGCACGGGCCCCGACGGCAAGACGATCTTCACCGACCAGAAACATACCTGCCCCGGTGCAGAGGCGTCGGAGCCGAGCGGGGTCGTGCACCGGGCGGAGACGCCCGAGAGCTCGAAGCGAGATGACGCGAGTGTTCCCGCTGCGCCCGCGCGCGATCCCCATGCGACCGAAGTCGAGGCGGAAGCGGCTGCGCAGTGGAAGCAGATGAAGCTCGACGCCCAGCAGCGCGTCGAGGAGATCGCCGCGCGGCGCGAGTGGATCCGGAGCTACGTGAGCTACTGCAACCGCGGCGGCTACGTGAAGACGAAGGACGAGGCCGGCCTCGACCAGGTCGTGAACTGCTCGGAGCTGCGCCGCGAGTTCCACGCCCTCGAAGCGCAGGAGGCGAGTGCGCGCGACTACCTGGCGACGGGACTGGCCGAGGAGTGTCGCCGCGCGGGCTGCCTGCCGGGCTGGTTGCGCTGAGCCTTCCCGCATCGGTTCGATCCCAGCGCGGTACGCGCGTGGGGTAGACTGGCGCGCCGTGAACCCCGATCCCCCGGCTGCGCGCGACCCGTGGATCCGATTCACGCTGACCTTCGCCGCACTGGCCGTGTTGTCGGAGCTCGTCTACTACGGCGTCGCGCTCGAGAGTGCGCTGTTCCGCGACTACCTCGAGGCGCTCGCGCGCATCAGCGGCTGGATCGTCTCGCTGCTCGCGGACGGAGTGCAGGTGAATGGTACGTCGATCACGAGCCGCGTGTTTGCGGTGGAGATCGCGCGCGGTTGCGACGCCTATCGGCTCTGCGCGCTGCTCACCTCGGCGATCATTGCGTTTCCGGCGCCGGTCGGGAGCAAGATCTGGGGCATCGCGCTGGGCCTCTTGTGGCTGAATCTCTTGAACTTCGTGCGGATCGTCGGGCTGTTCTTCATCGGGGGCTACGCACAGCCCCATTTTCAGCGGTCGCACGAGATCTATTTTCCGATCTTCCTGATCGTCATGACCGTGAGCGCCTGGATCCTCTGGGTGCGGCGCACGACCCATGAGCGCTTCGGCGACTACGCGACCCCCGCCTAAGCCGCTTCATTGGTTCATCGCGCAGTCGATCGCGCTGATCCTGCTGCTTGGATTCTGGTCGACGCCGCGCGCGGCCTATCCCGCGCTGTTCCACACGCACGCCAACGCTTTGTTCGGATCGCTCGAGGCGCCGCACGTGCGCTTCGGCCCGGGTGGGGACACCGACACCGCGATCATCGTGGCCGCTCGCACGGACGCCGCGCAACGGGTGGAGTCGTCCTTCAGCGTCGGTCAGATCGGCTACTGGCCGAGCGCGGTGCTCGTCGCGATGCTGCTCGCGACGCCGCTTCCCGCGCTGCGGCGCGCCGCCGCAGCGGTGATCGGCGCGGCGCTCGTCGATCTGTTCACTCTCGCGAGGGTCGGCGTCGAGATCGCGTACCTCGACCATCTGCTCGCGCACGGTGCGAACACGGGGCACGGCGCCACGGCGGTGCTCCTGCGCGTCGGATCGGAAGCGCTCACGGCGACGATCCCGAGCGCCGCCTTCGTGCTCGTGTGCTGGGTCGCACTCGCGAGCCCGTGGCGCACGATCGATCTCCGGCCGATGCGCGCGTGGTTGGGGGCTCGTTCGCGTTGAGACGGTGCGCTCGGTCGGATTGCTATCGTGTTCGGCGACGCCATGGACGGCATCCACGATCTCGGCGGCATGAGCGGCTTCGGCGCCGTGGAGGTCGAGCCCGATGAGCCGGTGTTCCACGAGTCGTGGGAGCGGACGGCATTCGCTCTGAACGGGCTGGGTCTCACGGTGGTGAAGGCCTTCAACGTCGACGAGTACCGCCACTCGGTCGAGCGCATGGACCCGGCACACTACCTGGCGGCCACCTACTACGAGCGGATGCTCACGGGCGTTGCGACCCTGCTCGTGGAGAAGGGTTTCGTCACGCGCGATGAGCTGGAGGCGCGCGCAGGGGGAGGATTCCCGCTGTCGCGGCCGGTCGCCGACCAGCCGGTCGCCCCGCTGCGTCCCCAACCCGAGGCGCGCTTCGGAATCGGCGATCGGGTCGTGGTCCGGGACATGCACCCGGCCGGACACACGCGCGTGCCGCGCTACGTCCGCGGCAAGCGAGGGGTGGTCGTGCACGTCGCTCCGAAGTTCTCGTTCCCGGATGCGGCGGCGCATGGGCTCGCGCGTCGCGCGGAGCACACGTACCACGTCGAGTTCGATGCGCGTGAGCTGTGGGGCGATTCCGCGGGCAGCCGTGAAACGGTGGTCATCGACCTGTGGGACGGTTACCTGGAGCCGGCATGAGCGGTTCCCGCCGTCGCGAGCCGTCGACAGCCCCCGCGGACCGGGCGCGAGCGCTCGCGGAAGCGCTGGCGGAGAAGGGGCTCGTGCCGGACGGCTTCCTCGACGCGGTGCCCGCGCGGGCCGCCGAGCTGTTCAGTTCGCGAAACGGTGCGCGCGTGGTGGCGCGCGCGTGGGTAGACGCGGACTATCGCAAGCGTCTGCTCGAGGACGGCACCCGTGCATGCGCGGAGCTCGGTTATGCGGGCCCGCAGGGGGAGTACATCGTCGCGCTCGCGAACACTCCCGAGCTGCACAACGTGATCGTGTGCACGCAGTGTTCGTGCACCGCCTGGCCCGTACTCGGGCTGCCGCCCGATTGGTACAAGAGCCCCGAGTACCGCGCGCGCGCCGTGAAGGAGCCGCGGCGGCTGCTGCGCGAGATGGGTCTCGACCTACCCGAATCCGTGTCGATTCGCGTCTGGGATACGAGCGCGGAGACCCGCTACATGGTGCTGCCGCTGCGGCCGAGCGGTACCGAAGGCTGGCCCGAAGATCGGCTTGCGGAGCTCGTCTCGCGCGAGGCGATGATCGGCGTGGCCGTGGTGGCGGATCCGACCCGCTAGAACGCGGCCGACTCTTCCTCGGCTTCCTCGTGGCGGCTCAGCACGCGCGTCGTGCGTCGGCCCGCGCTGCGCTCGTCTCCCGAAGGAGTGAGCGTGAGCACCGGTGCGACCTTGCGCGCAGGATGCGAGGGCCCGGCCGCGATCTCGAGCAGACGCTCGCGGCGACCGCGCCAGCTCGTGAGCCAGCGCACCAGGGAGCGGGCGCCGGGTGCCACCGAGAGCGCGGCGGCGCGGACGCGGCGCAGCTGGCGATCCTGGCAGCGTTCGGCGAGCCCCTCGAGCAGGAGCGACGCCTCGACCTGCTGGTCGGCGCGGCCCAGGTGGAGCGCGAGCTCGAGCACGGTCTCGAAGTGCCAGGGGTCGATCGCGCGCGCGCGCCGGAGCAGGTGGATCGCCTGCGGTCGCAGCCAATGCGAACGGAACTGACGGCTTCCTTCGAGCAGCACTTCGATCGCCGCATCGGGCTCCGATTGGCGCACCAGCAGGCGCGCGAGCCCCTGCCAGGCCTGAATCTCCTGCGGCAGTGCGTGGGCGGCCTCGCGGAACACCGCAATGGCGCGGTCCTCGCGGCCCTCGCGCAGTGCGGCGTGAGCGATCGCGCGGTAGCTGTTCCACGCGTCGAAATCCTGCCGCGTCGCCGCGAGCAGCGGCGCGATTCGCTCGTGGATCTCGACGCTGTTGGGCTCGACCGCGAGCAGCTGGCGGTACAGCGCGATGGCGCGCGGCCATTGGCGCCGAGAACGCGCGCGGGACGCCTGCTCGAGGATCAATTCACGATCGAACCGCGTCCCGGCGAGGCCCATTCCGACTCCCTGATGCGGCTCAGGAGACTGATCGACCGCAGAGCCGACCGCGGACCGTGATCGCGATCACGCGGCGCGCCGAGGGGCGCTAGCGCTTCCGCCAGAAGCTGTCGAAGTTTCCGCAGTCGAGCCGCGTGAACGCATCGCGGGTGATCTTGGTGCCTGGCGGAACCGGTACGGATTTCTCGCCCTCGAAGCGCTGATCGACGACGCCGTCGCCGTCCGTGTCCTCGTCCTGGTAGCGCAGCGTGCCGCCGTCGTAGGTCTGTACCACGTCGGGCCGATGATCGCGGTTGGTGTCCGCCTCGACGCGCACGAGCTTGCCGTCGGAGAGGATCTGGCGGGTATCCGCGTACTGGCTGCCGGTCGTGTCGAGCAGCACCTCGCTCACGATGCCGGCTTTCACGATCGCGCGCGTCGACAGCCGTTTCTTGTCGTCGCTGAGCAGACACTGCGCCACGACCGCTCCGTCGGCGGCGAGGAACAGCTTCTTGTCCGGGTTGTGACCGTTCTCCCCGGACGCCACTTCCTGGATCCGGACGCTTCCGTCTCCATTCAGGTGATTGAGCACGTCCGGGTGGCCCTCGCCCTTGGAGTCGAGACCCTGCCGCACCATCTGTTCGTTCTCGAAGTAGCTCCAGACGTCCATGCGGCAGTCGTCACCGGTGTCGCGGTTTTCGGTGCGGACCTTCTCGCTCGCGTCGAACCACTGCGCAAGATCTGCACAGCCGCGGCCCTTCGTGTCCTGCTCGACCCGCGCGAGCTTTCCCGCCTCGAACCATGCCGTGAGATCGGGCTTGCCGTCACCGGTGCGGTCCTCCCGCTTCTCGATCACCACGCCCTTGGCGTCGGTCGTGATCCAGGTGTCGATGGCGCCGTTGCCATCGCTGTCCGCTTCCTGCACCTGGGTGCCCTTGTCGCCGGCCGTGCTCTTGCGGTCCATGCGACCGTCGAAGTCGGAGTCCTCTTCCTGCCGATCCAGCGCGCCGTTGCGATAGGACGCGATCACGTCGGCGCGCCCGTCGCTGTTGCGGTCTTTCTCGGTGCGCGCGAGGACACCGTCTTCGTAGAGGTTCAGCGTATCGAGCGTGCCGTCCTGATCGGTGTCCTGTTGGACCCGCGTCGGGCGCTCCTTCGCATCGAAGGTCGTGATCACGTCGTCTTTGCCGTCGAAGTTCCGGTCCTCGCGCTGCTCGGATTTGGCGCCCGCCGTGTAGGTGACGAACACGTCGGGCTTCCCGTCGCCATTCTGGTCCGCGTGTGTGCGCGCGCGCGTTCCGCCCGAGTACTCGGTGGTGAGCTCTAGGCGACCGTCGAGGTCCTGATCCGAGTTCTCGCGCACGAGCACGTCGTTCTCGTAGATCTTCACGAGGTCGGGCTTGCCGTCGGCGTTCGTGTCGAGCTCCTCGCGCAGCGGCTTCTGGTGCGCGTCGAAGTAGACGAAGACGTCCGGTTTGCCGTCCCCGTTCGTGTCGCGCTCCTGGCGCTCCTGGACACCGGCCGTGAAGGCGACCGTCGAGTCGTACTTGCCATCGGCGTTGGTGTCGCGCTGCTGCGTGACGGGAACGCCGCCCTCGAACTCGGTGACGACGTCGACGCGGCCGTCGCGATTGGAGTCCTGCTCTTCGCGAGTCTTCTCGCCCGCCTCGTAGCTCGTCGCGAGGTCGAAGGTTCCATCGCCGTCGGTGTCGGCCTCGTCGCTCTCGACGCGTCCGGCTGAATCCAGTCGGCCGCGCAGGTCGACCTTCCGATCGCGGTTGGTGTCCTCCTCGAAGCGCTCGGCGCGGCCGTCCTTGAAGAACACGGTGCGCTCGGCCACGCCGTCGTTGTCGGCGTCCTCTTCGGTCTTCTCGGGCTTGCCGTCGGCATCGCTCGTGCGCCAGAAGTCCGGCTTGCCGTCGCCCGAGGCATCACGCCGAATCGAGCGTTCGTTCCCCGACTTGGGATCGAGCTCGATCCAGGTGTCGATCGCGCCGTCGGCGTTCTCGTCCTGTTCCTGGCGCGCGAGGCGATCGCCGGCCTCGTAGAAGTTCCAGAGATCCGTGCGCCCGTCGCCGTTCTCGTCCAGCTCGACGCGCGCGAGCTTTCCGCCCGCGAAGTACTCGAATCGCCCGGGCTTGGACGAGCCCTTGGTGGCGATCGTGCGGCGTGCGAGCTCTCCCTTCTCGTGCTCGGCGCGGATCTCGAACTGGCCGTCGTGATCCTCGTCGAACTCTTCGAGCGCGACCTTCTCGTCCGCATCGAAGGTGTAACGGGCGTCGACCTTGCCATCGCCGTCGCGATCTTCCTGCTGGGTCGCCTTGCGGCCGTCGCGGAACGCGAGCGTGGTCTCCTTGCGCCCGTCGCGATCGGTGTCCGCTTCGCGTTTCAGCAGCGTGTCGCCGTCGAACGTCGTGATCACCTCGGGCACGTCGTCGCCGCTCTGATCCTCCTCCTCGCGCACGCGCTTGCCGCGCTCGTAGAAGCGGTGCAGCTCCGCGTGCCGGTCCTGGTTGGCATCGATCGCTTCGCTGGCCTTGCGGCCGTCGTCGTCGAGCAGCACGGCGAGCTCGATCACACCGTTGGCATCGGCGTCGATCTCCTGGCGCCGCTCCACGCCGTTCTCGAACAGCGCGACGCTGTCGAACTTGCCGTCGTGCGTCGTGTCGGCCTCGCGGCGCACGATCGTCTCGCCGTCGGCCGCGAAGCGCGTGATCACATCGGGCTTGCCGTTGTTGTCGGTGTCCTCCTCGACCCGCGCGCGGCGGTCGTTCTCGAAGAAGATCGCGACGTCGAACTTGCCGTCGTGATTCCGGTCCTGCTCTTCCGACGTCTTGCCGCCTTCGGGTCGGAAGTGTGCACGCGTGTCGACGCGCTGGTCGCGATTTGCGTCGATCTCCACGCTCGCGACCTTGCCAGCGGTGTAGCTGGTCCAGCGATCGAGCTCGCCGTCGAAGTCCGTGTCCTCTTCGAGCTTCGCGGGCTGGTCGCCCTCGTAGCTCAACGTGACGTCGGCCTTTCCGTCCGCATTCTTGTCGTCGAGCTGGACGCTCGGCTTCCCCTTGCGGCTCGTGATCCAGCGGTCCTTCTTCCCGTCGCCGTTGGTGTCCTGCTCCTGGCGCGCAGGGGTCTTTCCGTCGGACTCGAAGTAGATCCACGCGTCCGCGCGCCCGTCGTGATCGGTGTCGCGCTCGGCGCGCTCTGCAACTCCCTCGGCAAAGAAGACGATCTCGTCGTAGCGGCAGTCCGCGTTGGTGTCCTTGCGGCTCTCGGAGATCTGCTCGTTCGCGTCGTAGATCAGCTCGACGGGCGAGCAGCGGCGCTGCGCCTCGGCCGCATCGGGCCCGAGCAGCGCGAGCGCGCAACCCGCAGCGGCGAGCCAGGTTGCCCTAGCCGCCGACGGGGTTGCTGAACGTCCCTTTGATCCGCTGGCCGGCAAGGCAGCGCACCTCTTCGGGCATCGGCGGGAACGGCGCGGCCGCACGCAGCGCGTCGACTGCGCTCGCGCCGAGCGCGTTGTCTTCGGCCGACACGATCGAGACGCTCGACGCGGAGCCGGCGACGTCGAGATGGAAGCGCAGCGTGACCTTGCGGCCGGCGTCGACGCCGGGCGGCAGCACCCAGCGCTCGTAGGTGCGCTTGCGAACTTCATCGAGATACGACTGCACCGCGGGAAGCCCCAGGCAGGCCGGGTTCGCCGCAGAGCTGCCCGCCGCGCCGGGCGTATTTCCCGCGAGCAGCCCTTCGCCGATCGCCGTGTCGACGGAGACGACGAGCGCGCCGTCCGGTGAACCGATCACATCGCGATCCGCGAGCACGCCTTCGCGAACCGAGCTGCCGTTGCCGCTGCCGATCTGGATCGGCCCCGTGCCCATCGTGGTCCCTGCGGCCGCCGCCTCGACGCGCCGGGGCCCGACCGAGGGACCGGCCAGACCCTCGACTCGGGTCGGGCCGCGCACGACGGGGCCCGAAGCCCGGCCGAGGTCGACCGCGGCCACCTGCGCGCGCACAGCCGAGTTCATCACGGACACGCGCTCGACCACGACGGAGCGCGCCTGGATCTCCGTGGGCGCGGCCGCGGTGCTCAGCGCATCCATCTGAAGCGCGTCCGCGGCGACCACGGGCTTGGCTTCCGCGATGATGCGCGGGTTCACGATCTGCGGCGCGACCGCCTGGACGGCGGGCGCGAACGGTAGGTTGCGCCGCTGCGCGAGCGCCTTGGGTGCGTCCGCAGGCTCTTCCGGGGGCGGAGGAGGCGGCGGCAGCTCTTCCTTGAGCAGCTGGACCGGGATCACGTGCTCTTCGATCACGGGCGCGAGGCTCGCGAGGATCAGGAGACCCGTGAAGGCCACCGCGTGCAGCAGCGCCGATCCGGTCAGGAAGGTGCGCGTGCGCGCGTTGTCCTCGGGCTCGGCGTAACCCGGATAGGCGAAGGCGCCGGCGAGCACCGGCCCGACAGCGATGCTGTCGAGCGGTTGATGTCGGCGTCGAGGGCGGGTTCGGCGCCCGCTGATCAGGGGGAGGTGCGGGTTCATCGTCTGGGGAGTCACTCGCGCGTCAGGAGCCGAGATCACGTTTCGCTCGCCCGAGAGGCGAGCTTGAACCTCGGCTTGAGCTCATCGGTCAGTGGATCGCTGCGTGACCTCTGTAGGTGCCATCCTTGGGCGCAGAGGTCACGCGAAGAATTCGCCCGCGGCTCAGGTGGACCGCGCGGCGCGACGAAGAACCCGGTCGAGCCCGTGCCGAATTCCAATCTACGAAAGGGGCCTCGGGGTGTCAAACCGGCAACGAGGCGATAGTCTCGCGGCAAACATCCCAGTAACTCACTGACAAGAATAGGGAAATCCGTCGTGGCGCCAAAGCCGCCGGTACTTCCCCTTCTCGCGCCTAGGAGAAACGTCGCCTTGCACTTCGAAGACATCCTCGGAATGTTCCAACAGGGGTGGCTGACCACCTATCCGCTCCTCGCGGGGTCGGTGATCGCGCTCGGAGTCTTCTTCGAGCGCCTCTGGCGTTTCCGCGGCCTCCACGACGCGACGCGTGCACTCACGAAGTCGACGATCGACGCGCTCGTGAAGCGCGATGTCGACCGAGCTCGCAAGCTGTGTGAGGACTCGAACCAGCCGATCGCGGCCGTCTTCCTCGAGGCGATGCGCTGGCGCAACGTGCCGCTCGAAGATCTCGAGCGCGTGCTCACCACCTCGCGACACGAGGCCGCCTACGACCTCAAGCGCGGCTTGTGGCTGATCGGCACGATCGGCTCGCTCGCACCCTACGTGGGCCTGTTCGGAACCGTGGTCGGCATCATCCGCGCGTTCGCCGACATGGCAGAGCACGGCGCAGGCGGCTTCGAGGTGGTCGCTGCGGGCATCTCCGAGGCGCTGATCGCGACGGCGATGGGCCTCGCGGTCGCGATCGTGGCGCTGCTGTTCTTCAACTACCTGCAGACGCGGGTCGGCCTGATCGCAGGCACGTACGCGCGCTCGTGCGAGCGGTTCGTGCAGGCGCTCCTGTACCTCGAGTCTTCGGCGTCGCGCGAGAGCGGCGGCGCGTCGGGCGTGGAGATGGCTCATGGCTTCGTTCCGGCCCGATGACGACGAGAATCCGGACGACGGAGTCGTCGCGGAGATCAACATCACGCCGCTCACCGACGTGTTCCTGGTGCTGCTGGTGATCTTCATGGTCACGACCTCGGTCGTGGCCAACCAGGGCAAGAACATCGACCTGCCGGGCGCGGCGGTCAGCGACAACACGCCTCAGGGCGTGACGGTCGAGGTGTCGCCCGACGGCCAGATCGCGGTGAACGACGTGGCGGTGACCGACGCCGATCTCTATCGCGTGCTGTCGGCCGCGCTCGAGACGTCGCGCGAGAAGGTGGTGATCCTGCGCGGCGACAAGACCGTGTTGCTCGGCCAGGCGGTGAACATCCTCGATGTCGCGCAGCAGGCGGGAGCCCAGGGAATCGCACTCGCGACCAAGCCCCCGCCCGCCCCGCCCGCCAGCTAGCGACGGCGATCAGGCCCGGCCTGGCTAGGTCACCTCGGGAACGCCTCGCGCGGCGACCTCCTCCATCACGGGGCGCAGCCACGCGAGGTCATCGCGCGCGCTGCGCGCTGCGTCGAGGTCGATGCCGTAGATGCGTGCTGCGTTGCGGCCGAGGATCTTCGCCTTCACCTCGGGCGTGAGCTCGGGATAGCCGAAGCGGTCGCGCAGGTCGGCCGGGATCTCGAACGCGCGAAACGCGTCGATCGCGGGCTGTGGCGAGCCGTACCAGATCGCGTCGGTGCCCCAGAGCACGTGGTCTTCGCCGACCGCGAGCAGGAGCTTTCCGAGCACGTGCGCGGCCTCCTCGGGGCGGCGGATCAGGCAGAACCACGTGGAGCCGAGCTCGGCATAGACGTTCGCCCCGGGCCGGATGCCGGCGTCGCGCAGGCTCGCGACGAGGCGATTCGTGCCGACCGGTGCCGCGTCGGAGTAGGGGCCCTCTTCGGGGGCTTCGCTCGCGGGAATCTCGTAGCCCGAGTGGTAGATCAGGAAATCGAGGTCCGGGAACGCCGCGGCCGCGGGTCCGACGTCGCGCGGAGATCCGGTCGCGACGAGATTGCTGATGCCCTTGTGCGCGCAGACGCGCCGCACACCAGACGCGCGCACCCGTTCGAGGAACGGCACTCCGGTCGCTTCATCGTCGAGCCACCAGCCCGATGACGTTCGCTCGCCCGTCCCGAGCGTGTAGACCTTCCAACCGGCCGGCTGGTAGCGCTCACGTGCAGCGTCCATCGCCTCGAGCCCTCCCGGCAGCTCGGGCTGGACGACGCAGTGGTTGCGCAGGCGGCCGTTGCCGCCGAGCCGCTCGAACAGCGCGCGCACGCCCGCGAGCTCGCGATCGTGGAGCATGCGGTCGGGTCCCGTGCCCGGCGCCGACGTGAGCACGGCCACGGCGGTCTCGGTCTCGCCGAATACGCAGCGCAGATAGGCGGTCATGTCGTAGGCGGTGATGTCGTCGAGCCCGCGCCACCAGTGCGGCGCGACGTCGCTGTACAGCGCGCGCAGGCTGCGGTTCCAGCGCGCGCACTCGGGCCGGTCGGAGACGAAGTGGGTCTGTACGTCGATCACGACCTCGTCGCCGCCGAGGCAGGCGTCGGCCGCTTCGGCGTCGAGCTCCGCCTCGGGAGGAACGCGATACCAGCCTCGGCCCGCGGCCGCGTTGAGCGCGCGCAAGCCCGCGGCGGTGCCGCGCCGACTCGCCCAGTAGGGGCCCAGCGCCAGCGCCGTGCGCGCGGAGTTCGCGGCACCGCGCTCTCGCGCGAGCGAGCGCATGCGCTGCTCTCGCGCCGAGAGCGGCGGAGCGGTGTATTCGTCGCTCGAAAGTCGCCGCAGGAACGGGGGAAGCTGTTCGGGGACCGCGCGTCGCCGGCTCACCGACGCAGCATAATCAAAGGCGCGCGAGCATTCCGAAGTAATCAGGCCAGGTCTTCGACACGCAGCCCGGATCGCGGATCGCGATGCCGGGTTGTCGCAGCCCGGCCAGCGCGAACGCCATCGCCATCCGGTGATCGTCATAGGTGTCGATCTCGGCCGCGCGCAGCGGCGCGGGCTCGATCGCAAGCGAATCGGCGGTCGCGACCGCGTGGGCGCCGAGCTTGCGCAGCTCAGTCTCCAGCGCCGCGAGCCGATCGGTCTCCTTGATCCGCAGGTTGGCGACGTTGCGGATCCGCGTCGGACCCTCCGCGAACGCCGCGACCACGGCGAGTGCGAGCACGGCGTCCGGTAGCGCATTCATGTCGGCGTCGATGCCGACGAGCCGGGCCGCGGGCCCGTGCACCTCGGCCCAATCTTCTCCGCGCACGGCGCGGCACCCCATGCGCTCGAGCAGGTCGAGGATGCCGACGTCGGGCTGGCGCGTCTTGGGGTCGAGTCCCTCCACGCGGACGCGTCCGCCCGCGATGGCGGCAGCGCACAATGGGTATGCCGCCGATGACGCATCCGCCTCGATCGCATAACGGCGGCCGGAGTAGGGGGTGCCCGCGCGCACGCGCAGTGCGTCACTCCCATCCCAATCAGCGCTCGCGCCGAACGCACGCATCACGTCGAGCGTGAGGTCGACGTAGGGGCGCGACACGAGCTCGCCGCCCGCGAAGCGCAGCGTGACGTCGCGCTGGGCGTAAGGCGCGGCGAGCAACACTGCCGAGACGTATTGGCTCGATCGCCGCGCGTCGATCGTCGCCTCGCCACCGCGCAGCCCACCGCCCGCGATCCGAACGGGGGGACAGCCGCGCGCGCCGAGGATCCGGCACTCGGCACCGAGCTGTTCGAGCGCGCGCGTGAGGTCGTCGATCGGGCGCTCGCGCATGCGCGCGTTGCCGTCGATCGTGACCGGCCCGTCCGCGAGGCATGCCGCAGCGGTGAGAAAGCGCGCGGTGGTCCCCGAATTTCCCGCGAAGAGCGGCGCCTCCGGTGCGCGCAGGTGCGCGGCGACACCCGGGACCCGCCAGGGCTCGCCGCTCGCGTCGATCGAACAGCCGAGTGCGGCGAGCGAGGCGACCATCACGTCGGTGTCGTCGCTCGCGAGCGCGCCCGAGAGCTCGCTGGCCCCGTCCGCGAGCGCGGCCACGAGCAGCGCGCGGTTGGTGACGCTCTTCGATCCCGGAACGCGCACGCGCGCATCGAGCGGACCGCGCGGCTCGATGCGCAGCGGGTCGGGCAGGTCGAGCATGCGGCGAGCAGGCTACCCCACTACCATCACTTCCCGCCCAGATCACGGGAGCCCGAGACGCACCCATGTTGAAACGACGCCTGTTCACCCCCGGGCCGGTACCGGTTCCCGAGCGAGTGCAACTCGCGATGGCCCAGCCGATCATCAATCACCGCGCGCCGGACTTCCTGCCCGTGTTCGCGCAGTGCAAGCGCGGCTTGCAGCGCCTGTTCCAGACCGAGAGCCCGGTGCTCATGTTCGCGGCCTCCGGCACCGGCGCGATGGATGCGGCGGTCTCGAACCTGCTCTCTCCGGGCGACCACGCGCTCGTGGTGCGCGGCGGAAAATTCGGCGAGCGCTGGCAGGAGATCTGCGAAGCCTACGGCGTGCGCACGACGTGCATCGACGTCACGTGGGGCCAGGCGGTCGATCCGGCCGCGGTGGCGGCCGCGCTCGACGCGAACCCCGACATCAAGGCGGTCTACCTGCAGGCGTCCGAGACGAGCACGGCGGTGCGACACCCCGTGCGCGAGATCGCGCAGATCGTGCGCCGCTCCGACGATCGCCTGCTCGTCGTGGACGCGATCACCGCGATCGGCGTATACGAGCTGGCGATGGACGCGTGGGGGCTCGACGTGGTGATCTCGGGCTCCCAGAAGGCGTTCATGATGCCGCCCGGGCTCGCGTTCCTGGCGGTCTCCGACCGCGCGCAGCGCTTCATGTCCACGGCCAAAGCGCCCCACTACTACTTCTCGCTCGACAAGGAGCTCGAGGCGCTGCCGACCGACCAGACTTCGTGGACGCCCGCCGTGGGCCTCTTGATGGGCCTGGCGGAGGCGCTCAAGATCATCCTGGACGAGGAGGGCCTGGAGGCGACCTGGGCTCGGACGGAGAAGCTCGCGTCCGCGACGCGCGAGGCGATGCGCGCGATCGGCCTCGAGCTGCTCGCGCCGGACGCGCCGAGCCCCGCGTGCACGGCCGTGTTCGTGCCCGATGGCGTCGACGGCGCGGCGCTGCGCAAGTACCTGCGCGACAAGCTCGGCTACACGCTCGCGGACGGGCAGGGCAAGCTCAAGGGCAAGATCTTCCGGATCGCTCATCTCGGATACTTCGACCGCTTCGACACGATCGCGTGCATCGCGGCGGTCGAGATCGCGCTCGCTGCGCAGGGCTACGTCCACAAGCTGGGCGAGGGCGCGCGCACCGCGACCGAGCTGCTCCGCGACTAGCGCGCGGGAGGATTACTCTTGCCCAAGGTCCTCGTGACGGATGGTCTCGCGCCGCAAGGCTTCGAGATCCTCGGGCGCGCGCCCGGGATCGAGGTGGTCGACGCGCCCGGGATGAAGCCCGCGCAGCTGCTCGACGCGATCGCCGACGCCGATGCGCTGATCATCCGCAGCGCGACTCAGGTCACTGCCGAGGTGATCGCCGCGGCGAAGCAGCTCGCGGTGATCGGGCGCGCAGGTATCGGCGTCGACAACGTCGACGTGGGCGCCGCGACGACGCGCGGCATCGTGGTGATGAACACGCCCGGCGGCAACACGATCACGACCGCCGAGCACGCGATCGCGCTGCTCGTCGCGCTCGCGCGCCACATCCCCCAGGCCACCGCTTCGATGAAGGCCGGCAAGTGGGACAAGAAGAGCTTCATGGGCATGGAGCTCTACAACCGCACGCTCGGCCTGATCGGGCTCGGCAACAT
Source organism: uncultured delta proteobacterium (assembly GCA_963832165.1). Taxonomy (GTDB): domain Bacteria; phylum Myxococcota_A; class UBA9160; order UBA9160; family SMWR01; genus JAHEJV01. The sequence continues at coordinate 589,638 of CAWHTE010000003.1, forward strand.
CGGCCGGATCGTGGCGCAGCGCGCGCGCGGTCTCGGGATGAAGGTGGTCGCGTACGATCCGTTCCTGTCCGCCGAGGCGGCGGCCAAGCTCGAAGTGGAGCTGCTCGACTTCGACGCGCTGCTCGCGCGCTCGGACGCGCTCTCCGTGCACGTGCCGCGTACTCCCGACACCGCGGGCCTGCTCGGGAAGGCCGCGTTCGCGAAGGTGAGGCCCGGCGTGCTGCTCGTGAACGCCGCGCGCGGCGGCATCGTGGACGAAGACGCGCTGCTCGAGGCGCTCGAGTCCGGCGCGGTCGGCGGCGCTGCGCTCGACGTCTTCGAGGAGGAGCCCCCCGCGCCCGACCATCCGCTGGTGGCGCACCCGCACGTGATCTGCACCCCGCACCTGGGCGCGTCGACCGAGCAGGCGCAGGTGAACGTGTCGATCGCGGTGGCCGAGCAGGTGCGCGACTACCTGGTCGGCGGCCTGATCAACAACGCGGTCAACGTGCCCTCGATCTCGAAGGAGCTCGCGGCGCGGATCCGCCCCTACCTCGTGCTCGGTGAGAAGCTCGGGCGCTTCCAGGGCCAGCTGTGCAAGGGCTCGATCGACCAGATCGAGATCGAGTATTGCGGCGCGGCCGCGGAGCTCGAGCGTCGCGCCGATCACGGTCGCGGTGCTCAAGGGCCTGCTCGAACCGGTGACCGACTCGGTCAACATGGTGAACGCGCCCGGAATCGCGCAGCAGCACGGGATCAAAGTGATCGAGTCGAAGGCGAGCCGAACCGAGGACTTCGCGAGCGCGATCACCACGCGCGTGTCGGGGTCGGGCTGCGCCAATCGCCTGATCATGGGCGCGGTGTTCGAGGGTCGGCAGCCGCGGATCGTGCGCATCGACGACTTCATGCTCGAGGCGATTCCCGAGGGCCCGACGCTGCTGATCCTGAATCGCGACGAGCCGGGCGTGGTCGGCGCCGTCGGCACGTTGCTCGGGGCAGGCCGGCATCAACATCTCGCGCATGCAGCTCGCGCTGCACCCGAGGAACGCCGAGGCCGCGATGCTCGTGAACGTGAGCAAGGCGCCGTCGCAGCAGGTGGTCGAGGCGCTGCGCGCGATGCCGCAGGCGATCTCCGTTCAGGTGCTGGAGCTCGGATCATGACGACGTTGATCGCAGTCGGGGCGCAGTGGGGTGACGAGGGCAAGGGCAAGCTCGTCGATTGGCTCGCGCCGCGCGCCGATCTCGTCGTGCGCTTCCACGGTGGCAACAACGCGGGACACACGCTCGTCGTCGAAGGCGACAAGACCGTGCTGCACGTGGTGCCCGCCGGAATCATGAACCCGGGCACGGTGAACCTGATCGGCCCCGGCGTGGTCGTCGATCCCGACATCCTGCTCGGCGAGCTCGACGAGCTGTATGCGCGCGGCGTGATCAAAGAACCCTCGCGCGTGCGCGTCTCCGGGCGCGCCCACGTGATCTTCGAGTGGCACCGCGCGCTCGACAAGGCGCGCGAGCAGGCAGCACGCGGGCGCGCGATCGGCACGACGGGCCGCGGGATCGGTCCCTCGTACGAGGACAAGGTCTCGCGGCGCGGGATCCGCGTGGCAGACCTGCTCGATCCGGCCGTGCTCACGGAGTCGATCGCGCGCGTCGCCGAGCAGAAGAACTTCGAGCTCACCGAGTACTACAAGGGCGAGGCCGTCGACGTGCGCGCGGTGACCGAGCGCGCGATCGAGTGGGGCAAGCGCCTCGCGCCCTACGTCGATCGCACCGAGCGCACGCTCGAGCGCGCGCTGCGGGCGGGCAAGAACGTGCTCTTCGAAGGTGCGCAGGGACACTTCCTCGACGTCGACCACGGCACGTATCCCTACGTGACGTCGTCGAACTGCGTCGCGGGCGCCGCGTGCGCGGGCGCGGGGATCGGGCCCACGCGGATCGATCGCGTGCTCGGCATCACGAAGGCCTACACCACGCGCGTGGGCAGTGGTCCGTTCCCGACCGAGCTCTCGGGCGAGACCGGGGAGCTGCTGCGGCAGCGCGGCGCGGAGTTCGGCGCCACGACGGGACGCCCGCGCCGCTGCGGTTGGCTCGACGCCGTGATGCTGCGCGATGCGGCCACGGTGAGCGGCTACACCGCGCTCGCCGTGAACAAGCTCGACGTGCTCTCCGACACCGGAGAGATTCGCATCGCCACGGCCTATCGCATCGACGGCGTCGAGACGGAAGACTTTCCGATGACGCTCGCGGAAATCGAGCGCGCCGAGCCGATCTACGAGACCCACGAGGGCTGGGAAGGCGATCTGACCGGCTGTCGGCGCTTCGCAGACCTCCCCGCGGCCGCGCGCCGCTATGTCGAGCGCATCGAGGCGCTCGTGGGCGTGCCCGTCGAGCTGATCTCGGTGGGGCCGGGCCGCGACGAGACGATCGTGCGCACGGATCCGTTCGGAGGCTGATTCGACGCGCGCGCGGGCGCGGAGGGGTCGATGAGAATCGCGCTCGTACATCCGCGCCTCGATCACCGCGGCGGTGCCGAGAACGTGGTGTGCTGGATGGCGCGCGGCCTGCTCGAGCGCGGCCACGACGTGGTCGTGGCGACGCAGCGATTCTCGCTCGAGCGCTGGGACGAGCAGGACTGGCACGGGATTTCGCGCGTCGTTCTGCGCGCGGGAACCTTCGACCGCTACAAGCACCGCGCCGCGCGCAAGCGCAGCCCGGGTCATCGCCTGCGCCGCGCACTGGGCGAGCGCGAGTGGATCGTTGCGCACAACTTCCCGTCGCAGGTCTGGGCGACCGTGGCCGCGCGGCGGATGTCGGGTACGCGCGTGGTCTGGTATTGCGAGGAGCCGCATACCCGCCTTCACCGCCGCGAGACGGCGCCGCGCTTCGCGGCGGCTCTCGAGGACCCCGACCGCCACCCGTGGCTGCGCGAGGTCTCGCAGGAGTTCGAGAAGCGGCCCGAGCGCGGCGCCCGCTTCGCGGTCGATCGGAAGCTCGAGCTCGATGCCGCGGCATGCGTCGATCTCGTGCTCGGAAACAGCGCGTTCACTGCGCAGAGCGCCGCGCGCGTCTACGGCGTGGACGCGCTTCCGTGCATCCTGGGCCTACCCGAGCCGGCACCCGCCGCCGGTCCGCGCGGGGATCCGTACGTCGCCTGGATCACCTCCGCGAGTCCGCACAAGAACGCCTTCGGGTTCCTGGAGGCGCTCCACCTCGCGGTGCACGAGCTCGGCGCGCGCGACCTGCGCGTGCGCGCGGTGGGCCTGCGCGGAGAGGCCTTCACGCGCCGGATCGCCGAGCTTTCGCTCGGCGACGTCGTGCGCGGCGAGGGTTGGATGTCCGACGCCGACCTGAACGCGCTGATCGCGGGCTGCCGGCTGCTCGCCTATCCGCCGATCGAGGAGCCGTTCGGCCTCGTGCCGCTGCACGCGATGGCGCACGCGCGCCCCGTGCTCGCAGCGAACGGGGGCGGTCCCGCCGAGACGGTGGTCCACGAGGTCACGGGGCTGCTCGCGGATCCGCTCGATCCGCGCGACATGGCGGCGCGCCTCGTCGAGCTCTGGAATTCGCCCGCGCGCTGCGACGCGCTCGGCGCGGCGGGTCGCGAGCGCTACGCCGCGGAATTCACGTTTCGCCACTTCCTCGATCGCTTCGAGAATCACCTGTTCGGGAAGGGCCCGCGCCAGGCGCTACCTTCCGCAAACTCTTCGCGAGGCGTCGCACGCGCGTGACGGTCGAACCCACGAGGAATCCGTCCCCCGCTCGGATCCGGAAGCGCCGGCTCTCCTGGAGCACGACGCGACGGCTGCGCCGGAAGACGTCGAAAGGCAAGAAGCTCTCCGCGCGGGACGCGTACGTGTTCGACGAGCTCGAGCCCGGCGACGTGGCGATCGATTGCGGGGCCAATGTCGGAGAGATCGCGGAGCTCATGGCGTGTCGCGGCGCCGAGGTGCACGCGTTCGAGCCCGACCCGGGCGCGTTCGCGGTGCTCGAGAAGCGGTTCTCGGGCGTCGCCAACGTCACCTGTCACAACGTCGCCGTGTCGAACCGCGCGGGTCGGATGCGCCTCTACTTCCGCAAGGAGCGCGAGGACGATCCGCTCGTGTACTCGGTCGGCTCCACGCTCGACTCCGCCAAGACCGACGTCGATCGCGATGCGTTCACCGAGGTCGAGGTGGTGCGCCTGGCCGACTTCGTCGCGGGGTTCCCGCGCGTGCGGCTGCTCAAGATCGATATCGAGGGTGCGGAGGCGGACGTCCTGTCGGACCTGCTCGAGAAGGACCTGCTCGAGCGGGTCGACCTCGTGCTGGTCGAGACCCACGAGGAGTGGATTCCGGATCTGTGGCCGCGGCTGCAGGTGATCCGCGAGCAGATCGCGGCGCGGCGGCTGCGCCACGTCTATCTCAACTGGACTTGATCGTTCGATCGCATGTGCGGCATCGCCGGGATCCTTCAGTTCGAGCGCCACCACGGTCCGGAGGAGATGGCCCGCTTCGCGCAGGCGATGGCGTCGACAATCGCGCACCGGGGCCCCGACGACGCGGGCGTGTGGGTCTCCGACGACGGACTCTGTGCGCTCTCCCATCGCCGGCTCTCGATCATCGAGCCCTCGCCGGTCGGGCATCAGCCCATGCACGCAGCGGACGGGCGCGCGGTGATCAGCTTCAACGGCGAGATCTACAACTATCTCGAGCTGCGCCCCGAGCTCGAAGCGCGCGGACGGCGTCTGCGCACGCGCACCGATACCGAGGTGCTGATCGAGGCCGTGCGCGAGTGGGGCGGCCTCGCGTTCCCGCGCCTGGACGGAATGTACGCGTTCGCACTCTACGATCTCGATCGGCGCGCGCTGTGGTTGGCGCGCGATGCGTTCGGCGAGAAGCCGCTCTACTACCTGAATGACGGCAAGCGGCTCGCGTTCGCCTCCGAGCTGCACGCGCTGCAGCAGCTGCCGTTCTTCGACGCCTCGATCGCGGAGGAGGGGCTCGCCGAGTATCTCTGCTTCACGTACGTGGGGGCGCCGCGCACGCTCTACCGCAACGTCGCCAAGCTGCCGCCCGGCAGCTATCTGCGCGTCGAGGCGGACGGGCGCTCCGCGGTCCAACGCTATTTCGAGTTCGCGCCCGGCAGGGAACCGGGCCAGGAGGAGCGCAGCCTCGACGATCTATCGGACGAGCTCGAGGAGATCCTCGTCCGACTGATCCGGCGGCGACTGATCTCGGACGTTCCACTGGGAGCCTTCCTCTCCGGAGGAGTCGACTCCTCCACGGTGTGTGCGCTCGTGCGCAAGAAGCTCGGCGTACCGCTGGAGACCTTCTCGATCGGCTTCGTCGGTTCGGCGGAGTCCGAGCACGAGCAGGCGCAGCGCTATGCCGAGTATCTCGGAACCCGGCATCACATGCGGGAGATCGCGCCCGACGCGACCGACTTCCTGCTCCACGCCGGCGATCACCTCGACGAGCCCAACGGCGACAGCTCGTGTCTGCCGACGTTCCTGTTGTCGGCGTTCGCGCGCGAGCGCGTGACGGTGGCGGTCTCGGGGGACGGCGGCGACGAGATGTTCGGCGGCTACGGGCGTTATTTCCACGCGCTTCGCAGGAAAACGCGGGTCCAGCGCCGCGGGCGCGGGGGGCGCGCCGCCGAGGTCGGCCGCTTCTACTACGACGGGATGCAGTTCTTCGGCGACGAGCACCTGCGCGAGCTGTTCGGGCGCGTGCCGGGCGAGCTCGGCGCGCACCTGGATCGGCTGCGCACCTACGTGGAGCGCGACCACGGACGGCCCGACCTCCTGATGCGGCTGCGCAAGACCGACGTCGACCACTACCTGCCCGGTGCGGTGCTGGCCAAGGTGGACCGCATGAGCATGCAGCACGGGCTCGAGGTGCGAACGCCGTTCCTCTCGATCGAGCTCGCGCGCTTCGCCGAGAAGCTCCCGACCTCCGCTCTCTACCGCGACAACGAGGGGAAGGTGCTGCTCAAGCACCTGGCCGCGCGTTACCTGCCGCGCGAATGGCTCGATCTTCCGAAGCGGGGCTTCGGACTGCCCGTCTCGCAGGCGTGGGGCCAGCGCGAGCTGCTCGATGTGGTCGGATCCCTGCTGGAGGATGGCGACAGCGTGCTCGCGGGCGCGCTCGGGCGCGATCGCGTTGCGCGCTTCCTCGCGCGCCAGCGCGATCCGAAGCAGACGCAGATCTATCAGCTCTGGGCGATTGGAATCCTCGAGAGCTACCTGCGCAGGCGGCCGGCGACGCTGCCGCGCGGCGATCGCGCGCCCGATCTCATCGACCTCGAGGTGAGCTCCATCCACCCGCTGCTCGCGCGGCTCGCCGACGAGGCGAGCGCGCGCGGGAGCGAGCTCGTGGTGTTCTGCGGCGAGAGCGTTCCGGAGGGATGGCGCAAGATGCCGGCGAAGATCGCGCTGGTGCTGCGCAGCGAGCTGGCGTCGGTCGAGGGAGCGCGCGTGATCCGCGCCGACTGGACCGTGCCGGACGGAGCCGGCCTTGGAGCACTCGAGGGCGAGATCGCGGTGGGCGCGCAGGCGGTCTTCGTCGTGCCAGGCGCGGAGAGTCTGCTCACCCCGAACTACTGCGAGCGCCTCGCGCAGCTCGGATTTGCGAGTGTGGCGGTGAGCGCGCCCGACGACATCGAGTCGGCGGTGATCGATCTGTCGCGGTACAGCGCGTTTGCGCGTGACTGCGCGGCGGCCTGGTTGCCGCCGGGCCGCCGGATCGGCTCGTTCGGTCATCCGATCCGCGAGAGTGCAGGGCACCGGTTCCGGTCGCGACTCGCGCGTTCGAGCGGCGAGACCTCGGATCGCTTCGCCGTGACCGAGGGCCGCCGGCCGCTGCTCTTCGGCGATGCGTCGGCCGAGGAGATTCGCGACCTGGGTGCGGGACGAAATGGCGTGGATGGGCGGCGCGTGTACTTCTCCGCCTCCGACAACTCGGATCCGCGCTACAACCGGCGGCGCTATCGGCTCGTCGATCTGCACCAGCGCGGTGTCGCACCCTGGTGGGCCCCCGCGCCGCCCGAAGCGCAGCACCGCGAAGCGGTCGTGCGCTGGATCGACGAAGCGAACCGGCGTGCGCCGCCGGCGCGCGCGCCGCGCGAGGGCGACACGGTGGCCCTCGTGGTGCAGACGCTCTTCGCGGGGGGCGCCGAGCGCCAGTGGGTCTCTCTCGGCCGCGAGCTCGTGTCGCGCGGATTCCGCGTGGTGCTGTTCGCGTTCGATCTCGAGCGCGAGAACGCGCACTACCTGCGGCTGGCCCAGCAAGCGGCCGTCGAGGTGCGCGAGATGTCGCGGCCGGCGTCGCTTCCCGATGCGTCGCCCGCCGGCCCGGCGTTCGATCCGCGCGTGTTGTCGCTCGCCGCAACCGCGCCGGGGTTCTTGCGCCGCGATCTCTGGCGCCTCACGCGCGATCTGAACGCGATCGGCGCGAGCTATGTCGCCTGTGCACTCGACGTGCCGAACGTGTGCGGCGGTCTCGCGGGGCTGCTCGGGGGTGCGCGGCGCGTGCTGCTCTCATTCCGCAACGTGAACCCCACCCATTTCCCCACGCTCGACCGGCCCTGGCTGCGCGACTACTATCGCGCGCTCGCGGGATCGCAGCAGATCGTCTGGAGCGGCAACTCGCACGCGGGCAACAGCGATTACGCGGAGTGGCTCGGGATCGACCCGCAGCGGATTCGCACGATCCACAACGGATTCGCCCCCGAGCTGTTCGCGGGAATCGGCGAGACCCAGGCCGCCGACCTGCGCGCGGCGCTCGAGATCGCGCCCGGCGCGCGGATCGTGTGCGGCCTGTTCCGCTGGTCCGACGAGAAGGATCCGGACGCGTTCCTCGAGGTGAGCCGACGACTCGTCGGCGCGCGCGACGACGTGGTCGTGGTGCAGGCGGGCGGTGGGCCCGGCCTCGAAGCCGCGCGCCGCCGAGTGACGGGGCTCGGACTCGAGCGCCGCATCCGTCTGCTCGGCACGCGGCGCGATGTGGGCGCCCTGATGCGCGCGTCACAGCTCCTGCTGTCGACCTCCCGCTTCGAGGGACTTCCCAACGTGATGCTCGAGGCGCAGCACTTCGGGCTGCCCGTGGTCGCAACGGCCGTGGGCGGCAGCGCCGAAGCGATCGAAGACGGCGCGACGGGTGTGCTCGTTCCGCCGGGCGACGTCGATGCCATCACACGGGCCTGCCTCGAGCTGCTCGACGACCCGGAGCGGCGGCGCGCGCTCGGCAGCGCGGGAGAGAAGCGGATCGAGCAGCGCTTCTCGGTCGACGCATTCATCGACGCGACGCTCGACGCGCTCTCCGAGCCGTGACCGGCTCGTTGCGCGTCTTCTTCTCGCTCGACGCGAGTGAGCGCGAGCACCGCGGGGGACCGTCGGTGCGCGCGCGCCAGACCGCCACGGCGCTCGAGGCGCTCGGACACCAGCTGGGTTTCGGCGAGCAGCCCGAGCCGGGCCGATGGGACGTGGTTCACGTGTTCAATTCGTGGCCTGCGCAGCCTTCTCTCGAGCGGATCGAAGCGGCACGCGCTGCGGGAGCCGCGGTCGTGTTGTCGCCGATCTACATGGACCACCGCGAGACGGCGTGGGCGCGCCGTGTGTTGCGCCATGGAATGGCCGGCGCGCGGCGCGGCATCCACTCGATCGGCGCGCTCGGACGTCTGCGGCGCACGCCCCGCGATCGGCGCATCGGCACGAACGCCGCGCTGCGCGAGTACCGCGAGCTGATGCCGCAGATGATTTCGCGCTGCGATCACGTGATCGTGTTGAGTCAGGCGGAGCTCGCGGGACTTGGCGAGCTCGGCTGTGAGCCGCGATCGTGGAGCCCGGTGTTCAATGCGATCGACGCCCGCCCGTTCGCGGATGCCGATCCCGCGCTGTTCCGCCGCCAACACCAGCTGCCGGCCTATGCGCTGTGCGTCGGCCGGATCGAGTTCCGCAAAAACCAGGCTCTGCTGATCAAGGGGCTGTCGGGCTCGGATCTCTCCGTGGTGCTCGTGGGCGGTGCGCTGAGCCGCCGCTATGACCGCCTGGTCCGCGATCTGTCGGGCCCGAGCGTGCGGCGCATCGATCACCTCGATGCCGGCGGCGCGCTGCTGGCTTCGGCCTTCGCGGGCGCGACGGTGTTCGTGCTGCCGAGCTGGACCGAGGGGGCACCGATCTCCGCGCTCGAAGCGGCGGCGGCGGGCTGTCCGCTCGTGCTCGGCGACCGCGCAGGTGTGCGCGAGTACTTCGGTCCTCTCGCGCAGTATTGCGAGCCGTCGGATCCCGCGTCGATCCGCGCGGCGGTCGAGTCGGCGATCGCGGAGGACTCGGAATCGCTGCGCGCGCGCCGGCGCGCGCTGGCCTCGGAGCGGTTCACGCTCGCGGCAGCTGCGCGCGACACCGCAGCGGCCTACTCCGTCGCGCTCTCCGCGCGCGCGGCTCGCTGAACGCTCCGCCCGATCACGGAACGACGCAGACGCCGAAGTTGCGGATCTCCGCAGAGCGCTCGATCCCGTGCTTGCGCAGGAAGTGGCGCCAGGCATTCGAGTGCAACACGTCGTGCGAGGCCAGGATGCCCCCCGACCGCAGGTGAGACAGCGCGAGCTCGTACTCGGCCATCATGTGCGCGTACTCGTGATGGCTGTCGTGCAGGAAGAGGTCGATCGGCGCGAGGCTCTCGAGCAGCCCAGGCAGGACCGCCAAGCTGTCGCCGAGATGGAGTCGCACGCGGCTCCGCCATTCGGCGGGGATCAATACGCCGATGCTGTCTGGATCATCGACGCGATCGATCGAGTGGAGCTCGCCCGCGCGGTTCTCGTTCATGGCGTGCAGGATGTAGAGTGCCGACGCGCCGGCCGCGGTACCCGTCTCCACCGCGATCTTCGGCTGGCTCGCGCGCACTACCGCGTACAGCGAGACACTGTCTGCGGTGCTCATCGGGCTCGGGACGTGGGTGAGCTCGCGTTCGACGCGGTCGCGTTCGCCTGCGAGTGCAAGCTGATCGGCCTCGTGCACGAAGCTCGCGATCTTCGTCTCGCCGAGGTCGAACAGCCGCGCGAGGCGCCCAACCCGAGCGGCGACGAGGTCGCTCGCGCTCATGCGTTCCTTCACGCGCTGCGCCTCGGCATCGCTCCACGTGACGGGCATGCCGAGCCGGTCCTTCAGCGCGTTGAGCAGGTGCGCGAGGCGACTCGGCCGCCGAGAGGAGGAGCTCACCGGCTGGCGCCCCACAGCGATGCAAGGCCGCGCCGGATCCGGCGCTTGAGCGATCGCGAGCGACGGTCGTTGATCCCGCGGTAGACGATCCCGCCTTCGCGGCGCGCGATCCCCGCGAGCACGGCGCGGCGATCCATGGTGAACGGCGCGGTGCTCGTCTTCCGGACCGCGACGCAGCGCAGTCCGTTGATCAGCTTCGATGCGATCATCTCGTATTCGTTGAGCCGCGCGAGCTCTGCGAAGAACTCGTGCGAGTAGTAGTAGTTGCAGTGGCCCTTCCAGGCGCCGTCGCGGTCGAGCGCTTCGACGTCGGGCACGAGTGAGATCGCGATGCCGCCCGTGCACAGGCAGTTGTGGATGTTCAGGAAGCAGGTGTACTGGGCCGACAGCGGCTCGACGTGTTCGGTGGTGCCGGAGTTCGTGATGATGTCGAACGCGTCGAGCCAGGTCGCGTTCCGGATCCGCCGCGACAGGTCGACGCGCACCGCACCGTGCTCGCCGTTCAGGTCGAACGAGGTGTGCGCGACGCCGCGGTTCTCGAAGTACTGCTTGCCGGTGGACTCGGGGATCGCCTCGTCTTCGATCACCTGATCGCCGAGCTCGAGCATGTGCCGCCCGCGTAGTTCGCCGAGCGTGGAGGAGACGCACTCTTCGATGAAATCGAGGTAGCCCCGTTCGAGACCCACTGCATCCCCCGCCGAGTCCCGCGCATGTTACTGGATCGCGTTACTCCGTGAGGACTGCCGTGTCACGTGGCGATCGGGTGGTACGTGCAGACGAGCACGCCCGTCTTCGCCTGCTTCACCGACACGAGCTCGAGAGGACGTGCGCGTCGGTCCGTGGGGAAGATCGTCTTCCCTCCGCCGAGGAGGATCGGCTCGATCATGAGGCAGTATTCGTCGACGAGATCGTTCTCGACGAGCTGACGCACCAGCGAGGCGCTGCCCCAGATCTGCAGGCCGCGGTCGACGTCGCTCTTTCGCAGCGAGCGGATCGCCGCGATGGCGTCTCCAGCCAGGAGCGTCGTGTTGTTCCACCTCGCCGACGCCTGCTCGGCAGACAGCGTGCGCGACGCGACGTATTTCCGGATCGCGTTCATCCGGTCGGCGAACGGATCTCCGGCCTGCTCCGGCCAGGCGCCCGCCATGACTTCCCAGGTACGCCGTCCGAACAGCAACGCGTCCGAGCGGCTCATGACCTCGTCGATCACGGTTCCCATCGCATCGGGGTCGAAGAGCGGCATCGACCAGCCCCCGTGCGAGAAGCCGCCGTCGAGATCCTCGTCCTTGCCGCCGGGAGCCTGAACCACGCCGTCGAGGCTCATGAAATCGGTCACGATGATCCGCATGTCTTTCTCCTCCTGCCCTGGAGACGGACGGCCCGGCGCGATTTCGACATCCTAGGGGGTGCGCTCCAACCGCCGCACGGGTGTTGACCGCGGCCCGCGCTCTCGGGTAGGGTGAGAACCTAATACTTGTTCCACCCCATCCCGGGAGACAAGGAACCCAGCGGTGTCGGCCGACAGCGAGCGCAAGGCAGAGATCCTCGACGCGGCCGCGACCGTGCTCGCTTCGTCCGGGCTCCGGACCTCGCTGCAACAGATCGCCGACGCGTGCGGGATCCTCGCGGGAAGTCTCTACCACCACTTCGAGTCGAAGGAAGACCTCTTCATCGCGCTCGTCGAGCGTTATCAGTCGGAGCTCGACAACGTTGCCGAGAAGGCGCAGGAGCAGGGTACGAACCCGCGTGCGCCCGACGAGCAGATCGTGGCGCTGGGAGCCGCGATCGCCGAATGCGCGGTGCGGCACCGGGCCGCACTGTTGCTCTCGCTCTACGAGCCGCCCGAGGGTGCGAGCGCAGAGATGGTGCGCCTGACGAGCCGGACGCCCGATGCGATCAACGCGGCCATGCTCGCGATCCTCGAGGCGGCGAGGTCGAGTGGCTACCTCCGGCGTGAGGTGGATCTCCCGGTTCTCGCCGATCGGATCTGTCAGAGCATGTTGCACACCGGAGTTGGCGTTTCCCATCGGCTGCGCGGCGGCGAGCGGATCCCCGCGATCAAGTGTGGGATGCTGCTGCACGGCCTCGCGCTGCGGCTTCCCGATGATGCTCGCCTGGATCGCTCCAAGGCCCGGCAAGCGGCCGACGAGGCGATCCAGTCCTGGGAGGAAGCCGACGCGGGGAGCGACCCGAGAGCGGCGCGGATCCTGGCCGTCGCGCGCTCGGAGTTCGCGCGCCGCGGCACCGAGCTCGCGACGATCAGGGACGTCGCTGCGGCCGCGGAGATGAGCACGGGCACCGTCTATCGCCTGATCGAGTCGAAAGAGAAACTCATGTCTTCGATTCTGTGGTCGTACACACAGAAGACCACGGAAGGCTGGGATCGCATCGCGAGCTCCTCGTCGGCGCCCGTGGAGAAGCTCGACGCGCTCCTGTGGTTCAACATCAACGTGGTGCACCGCTTCGCCGACGAGCACCGGATCCAGTCGCTGGGACTCCAGCTCGTGCCGCCGAAGAGCCCCAATCTCACCTGGACGTTTCCGGCTCAGCTGCGCCTGCTCAAGGGATTGGTGTCGCAAGGCATTCGGGCGCGACAGCTCCAGATCGAGAAGGGCCCCTCTCTGGACATGGTCTCCCGCTGCGTGTTCGCACTCATCCTCACGCCGGAGAACATCGTGCGCGATGCAGGCATTCACGACGCGCTCCACTTCAATCGCGACACGCTCTTGCGCGGTGCTGCGAGGCGTTCGTGACCACGGACCCCGTGCGAGCAGCGGACGGATTGGGACGGCTTGGCCTCTTGGCCTCGGCGCTCTCTGGCCGCGCGCTGCAGGTGGCAGCGAGCGAGCCCGGCGAGCTCGCGTGGACCGACGGAAGACGGATCTTCGTCGATGCCGACGACGAGCGCGCGGGATCAGCTCGAGGCGCTCGCGGTGCAGGCGTCGCTGCTCGCCGCCGGAAGTCTCGCGCCCGACGTCGTGCGCAGGTTCACGCGGCGCCCGCGGCTCGCGAAGCGATACCTCGCGATCGAAGGGCACCGCGCACTCGCTGCGAACGAGCGCCTGTTGCCGCTGCGGGTCCGATCGCTGATCGACTCCGCGGTCGCGGCGCGCGGCGATTCGCCCGTGGCGTCGCTGGCGGCGGCGCTCTCCGCGCAGAAGATCGCCGACGCGCCCGACAGCTTCGGAGCCATCCGCGCGCGGGAGCTGCTCGCGTCGAGCAGCCGCATCGGCGCCTCGATGAAGACACGAGAGCACGTCCCGCGCCACGGGCGAGATCGGGTGCTGATCGAGCTCGAACAGGATGACAGCGACGAGATCGACGCCCCCATCGACTTCTCGAGCCCCGTCGGCGGCGGGGGCGCGCTAGGCCGGTGGCTCCAGCGCATGCTGGAGGTGGTGCGCCAGCGTAGCGGGGGACCTCCGGGCGCCGATCCGGCGACGCACGAGACGCGCACGGGACGGCGAGGCGGCAGTCGTGCTGCGGTCTCGACGGCGGTCGCGGGCACCCTCGAGGAGGGCGCGACTCGCGTCCGCGGAACGAAGTACCCCGAGTGGGACGCAGCGCGACGGCGCTACCGCCCGGACTGGTGCACCGTGCACGAAATCGAGCCGCGAGCCGGCAACGGCGCGCCGCACCGGATGACGGACGCGTACGGCCTGCGTCGATCGCTCGCGCGCCTGGGCACGGGCCTCGATTCGTGTCACCGGCAGATGCAGGGCGACGACCTCGACATCGATGCGGCGGTCGAGGCCCGCGTCGAGCTGATGGCCGGGACCGTACCCGACGAGGCGTTCTACGTGGACAGCCTTCGCCGCCGGCGTGATCTCGCGGTGCTGTTGCTGCTCGACGTCTCGGGCTCCGCTGCCGAGCCCGGTGCAGCGGCCCACACCGTGCACGAGCACCAGCGCGCGGCGGCCGCCGCGCTCACAGTGGCTCTGCACGATCTCGGTGATCGCGTGGCGCTCTACGCCTATCACTCGCAGGGGCGGTCCGCCGTACACCTCGTGCCCGTGAAGCGCTTCGACGATCGTCTCGACATCCTCGTGATGCGTCGCCTTCACGGTCTCGTGCCCGGGGCCTACTCGAGGCTGGGTGCGGCGATCCGCCATGGTGCGTCCGTGTTGGAGCAGCGGGGCGGGGCATCGCGCCGGCTGCTCGTCGTGCTATCCGACGGGCTCGCGTACGACCACGGCTACGAGCGCGCGTATGGAGCCGCCGACGCGCGGCGCGCGCTCGCGGAGGCCCGACGCCGGGGCACCGCCTGCCTCTGTCTCAGCATCGGCGCCAGCACCGATTCCGAGGAGCTTCGGCGTGTATTCGGCAGCGCTGCGCACGCCGCGATCCCGAAGCCCGAGCAGCTCCGGCGCGTGATCGGACCGCTATTCCGCTCGGCGCTGCGCTCTGCGGAGGTCAGGCGACAATGAAGATCGTCGACAAGCGAGGCCTCGCGCCGCGGCCGTACTACGTCCCGGTCGGAAACGAGGAGGAGATCTTCAAGGCGGCCTTCCGCCAGGGAATGTCGCTCGTGCTCAAGGGGCCCACGGGCTGCGGGAAGACGCGCTTCGTCGAGGCGATGGCCTACGACCTCGAGCGGCCCCTGATCACGGTTGCGTGCCACGACGACCTCACGACCGCCGATCTCGTGGGCCGCTTCCTGCTGCGCGGCGGTGATACGGAGTGGGTCGATGGCCCGCTCACGCGCGCCGTGCGCGAGGGCGCCATCTGCTACCTCGACGAGGTCGTCGAGGCGCGCCAGGACACGACCGTCGTGATCCATCCACTCGCGGATCACCGGCGTCAGCTCCCGATCGACCGGCTCGGACTGACGCTCGACGCCGCGCCGGGGTTCTGCCTGGTCGTGTCCTACAACCCCGGGTACCAGAGCGTGCTCAAGGATCTCAAGGACTCGACGCGACAGCGAATGGTGTCGATCGAGTTCGGCTTTCCGCCCGCGGACGTCGAAGAGAAGATCGTCGCGCACGAGGCGGGTGTCGACTCCAACAGAGCCGCCGAGCTCGTGCGCCTCGGTCAGGCGATCCGGCGCCTCGAGACGGCCGGGCTGCGCGAGGTCGCCTCGACCCGCGTGCTGATCGCCGCGGGGCGGCTGATCGCCGAAGGGTTGAGTCCGCGCGAGGCGGCGCGCGCCGCCGTCGCGGGACCGCTCACCGACGATCCGGCCGTGACGAGCGGCCTCCTGGAGATGATCAACGTGTACCTGGCCGACGCGTCGGCCTGACGAGGCGATATGTCCTACGAGAGCACCGCACAGCCGATCAAGCTCGGCTACCTCTTCGACTTCAAGCTGCCGGCCTTCTTCCCGAAGGAGATGCGGGACGACCTGACCCAGGTGTTCCAGCTCGTCTTCGACGAAGGCCTCAAGCAGAGGATCATCGACCGCCCCGTGGAGATCGTGTTCCGCGAGGTCGAGGGCCTTCCGAAGGGCACCGTCAAATCGGTGATCGACGCCTACGGTGAGCTCGTCGACGAAGGTTGTCTCGCGATCTTCGGCCCGAGCATCAGCGACAACTGCATCCCGACACGCGAGGCGATCGAGCAGCGCTTCCATGTGCCCGCGGTCAGCGTCAGCGGATCCGACGACTGGCTGGGCGAGTGGACCTTCTCGTTTCCACAGGGCTCGTTCACCGACGAACCGATTTTCTGGGCGGACCTGCTCAAGAAGGGCGGACACAGCGAGGTCGGCGTCCTCGTCGAGCAGTCGCTGGTCGGTGAGAGCTACGTGAAGAGCTTCCGCAAAGCCTGTCGGGATGCGCGCATTCGCATCGTGGCGGAAGAGCAGATCGCGCAGACCGCGCAGGACGTCCTCGAGGCGGTTCGGAGAGTGCACGAAGCGAAGCCGAACGCGCTCGTGCACTGCGGCTTCGGCTTCGGAATCCTGCACGTCAACTCCGTGCTCGAAACGCTCGGCTGGGATCCGCCTCGGTTCACGAGCACCGCGTTCCAGAACGCGTGGATCAACCCCGTGTTGTGGAGAGCGTTCCTGGGATGGACGGGAATCGACCAGTACGACGAGGGCAACCCCGTCGGCCAGCGCTTCCTCGACCAGTACGCAGCGACCTACGGACGGCGTCCCCAGTACTGCGTGCCCGTGGTGAATCGCGACATCGCCACCGCGCTGCTGCGCGCCTTCGCCGACGCGCATCCCCTGAGCCCTCGCGGCGTCAAGGAGGCGCTCGAGCGCGTGAAGATGATCCCCGCCGCCTCGGGCGCGCCGGGGACCCGGGTTTCGTTCGGAAAGTGGACGCGCCGCGCGTGGATGGGACCGGGCTATCTCGTGGCGCGGAAGCTGGATCCGGACGGGATCAACTCGCACCTCGTCGATCGCTTTGGAGAGGACTGACCCATGAGCACAGAACAGGTATTGCCGTCGCCCGCGCGTCCGGTTGCGACTTCGAGGCGGGCGCTCTTCACCGTTGCTCTGGATCGCCGTCGTGCTCGCCGTGCTGGCTGCGATCGCCTACCACGCGCGCACGGGTGCGGTCTCTCCGCGCATCGCAAACCCGGAGATGACGGGTGTGCCTGCGCGTCCCGTGGAGTTCCTGTGCGGGAAGAGCGACGCCGACTGGCTCTACCGTCAGCAGGTCGGGTGTCTCATCATGATGCTCACGCTCACCGCTGCGTGCGTGCGCACGTGGATACGGAGTCCGGGTCACCCCTACGTCCTGATGGTGCTGGCCTCGACGGCCATCGTCTGGCAGGACCCGATCATGAACTGGGCGCCGTACGCGGTGTACAACCCGCAGCTCTGGCACTTCCCCGAAGACTGGCCGCTCGTGAGGATGTCGCCCACGGTCGAGCCCTTCGTCGTGATCGGATACTCGACCTTCTATTTCATCGCGCCGTTCTTCGTGAGCACGTGGATCCTGCGCGGAGTCCAGAAGCGCAGAGCCACCGACTCGTTCGTCTGGCGCCGCCCGCTGATCAGCCTCGCGGCGCTGATCTTCGTCACGGGGTTCATGATCGACGCGGCCCTGGAGATCTTCTGCGTTCACAGCGGGCTGTACATCTACTCGCAGGTGATTCCGTGGGGCTCGCTCTTCGTGGGAACGACCTTCCAGTTCCCGCTGATCTGGGAATCTTCACTCGTCACCGTCGTGATGATTCCCGCAGGCGTCCTCTGCTATCGGGACGACACGGGGCGCACGCAGGCCGAGAAGCTGGCCCAGAGGCTGCGTTGGTTCCCCACACGGCCCGTGCTCGCCACGTTCCTGGTCATGGCCGGGATCCTGAACCTCTCTTATTTCGTGTATGGCGCCGGCTTCGGCGCAATCCGCGCGTCGAAGCTCGCGACCTCCGTCGCGTGCCCGTATCCGTTCCCGGAAGCGAAGGTCTACGACCCGCAGGGCTTCTATGAGAGGGCGGGGCATCCCGGCCCGTATTTCGAGGGCCACTGGAACGGCTGGATGACCGCTCAGCCGGGCGGGCGCCCGACCGTGAACCCCGTGAAGCCAGATGGTCATTGCGGGCCCGATCGTGCCTGAGTCGCGCAGCGTCGTCATCACGGGTGCATCGCGCGGGCTCGGCTTCGCGTCCGCAGTGCATCTGTACCGCCTGGGATGGCGCGTCGTCGCAGCGATGCGCTCACCCGACGCGGGACTCGAGCGCCTGCGCGCGGCGACCGGCGCTGCCGCCGATGACGCGCGCTTGATCGGTGTCCGACTCGACCTGAACGATCCGACGTCGATCGCCGAGGCCGCGCGGAACATCGAGAAAGTCGTGGGTGCGCCCGACGTCCTCGTGCACAACGCCGGCATCGCCGCTGCCGGCTGTGTCGAGGACATGCCGATCAGCGTATGGAACGAGATCTTCTCGACGAATCTCTTCGGGCCGGTGGCGCTGACCCAGGCGCTGCTTGCCATCGATGCGGGCCGCGGGGCGCGGTCGGATCGTCGCGATCTCGAGTCAGGGCGGCGTCCACGGAATGCCGTCGATCGCCGCCTACTCCGCGGCGAAGGGGGCCCTGGAGCGGTGGGCCGAGGCGCTCGCGAACGAGATCGCGCCGTTCGGGCTCGGCGTCACCATCCTCGTCACGGGAACCTTCGACACCGACATCATCACGGAGAAGACTCCCGACTACCGCGACTTCGACGGGCCCTACGGCTCGCAGTACGTCGAGATCGATCGCCGCGGGCGCGCTGCGATGCGCTACGCGAGCCCGCCCGAGCGGTTCGCGCAGGGACTCGCCAAGGCTCTCGAGGAGCGGGCCCCGTTCGCCCGGCACGGGGTGGGCATCGACGCCCGCATGCTGCTGATCATCAACCGCCTTCTGCCGGCCCGGCTCGTCCACTGGATCATCCGTGTGGCGATGGGACTTCCGCGTCACGGTGCGCTGCGGGGCAAATCGCTCCAGCGCGTCGCGAACGACTTCGCGCAGAAAGAGAACGAACAGCATGGCTGACAAACCGAAGGTCCATTTCGAGTCGAGGATGCTGATCGACGGCAAGCTCGTCGACGGCGAGGCCGGCACGTTCGACGAACATCAACCCGGCCACCGAGGAGGTGCTCGGCGAGGTCGCGGACGCATCGAAGGCCGACATGCATCGCGCGATCGACGCCGCGCGCCGCGCCTTCGACAGGACGGACTGGTCGACCAACCGCGCGCTGCGCAAGCGCTGCCTCGAGCAGCTCCAGCAGGCGTTGGAAGCGGAGCAGGAAGAGCTCCGCGAAGAGCTCATCCTCGAGGTCGGTTGCCCGCGCATGGTGACGCACGGTCCGCAGCTGGACGCTCCGCTGCGCGGCGGGCTCACGTATCCCGCCAAGCTGATCGACGAGTACCCCTGGGAGACGAACCTCGGCGACGCCGTCGTCGAGCTCACGAATCAGCTCACCACGCGGAAGATCTGGCGCGAGCCGGTGGGAGTGGTCGGCGCGATCGTGCCCTGGAACTTCCCGTTCGAGGTCACGATCAACAAGCTCGGTCAAGCGCTCGCGACGGGAAACACGGTGGTGTTGAAGCCCGCGCCGGACACGCCGTTCAACGCGACACGCCTCGGGCGCCTGATCGCCGAGCACACCGACATCCCGCCCGGGGTGGTCAACGTCGTCACCGCTTCGGACCATCTCGTCGGAGAGGAGCTCACGCTCTCGCCCAAGGTCGACCTGATCTCGTTCACGGGCTCGACCGCCGTCGGCAAGAGGATCATGGAGAAGGGCGCGGCGACGATGAAGCGCCTGTTCCTCGAGCTCGGCGGGAAGTCGGCCACGATCGTGCTCGAGGACGCGAACCTCGCTGGCGCATGTCTGATCGGCATCGCGCCGTGCATGCACGCGGGGCAGGGGTGTGCGATTCCGACGCGGATGTTGCTGCCGCGATCGCGCTACGACGAGGGCGTGGCGATTCTCAAAGACATGTACGAGGGCGATCGTCCCCGGCGACCCGCAGGAACCCGGCACGCTATGCGGCCCCGTGATCTCGGCCAAGCAGCGCGCGCGCGTGCTCGGCTACATCCAGAAGGGCATCGACGAGGGCGCCAAGCTGCTCGTGGGCGGCACCGGCGCGCCCGCCGGTCGCGACAAGGGGTTCTGGGTGCGGCCCACGCTGTTCGTCGACGTCGACAACGCGATGACGATCGCGCAGGAGGAGATCTTCGGCCCGGTCCTCGTCGTGATTCCGTTCGACGACGAGGAGGACGCGATCCGGATCGCCAACGACAGCGTGTATGGGCTGGCCGGCAACGTCATGTCGGGTTCGCTGGAGCATTCGCTGGCCGTCGCGCGCCGACTGCGCGCGGGCTTCGTCGGAATCAACGGCGGCGCGCCCTACGGCGCCGACGTGCCGTTCGGCGGCTACAAGGCCAGCGGCATCGGGCGCCAGAACGGCGATCGCCGGGTTCGACCAGTACACGGAAATCAAGTCGATCGCCTACCCCGTCGCCTGAGGGAGACAGAGATTGCAGCTATTCGACGACCTCGAGGACTTCGGAAGCTTCGACGACGCCGTCGCGGGTGACGTTCGGGACCCGTACACCGAGCTGGCGCGCGTGCGGCGTCAGGGAGCCGTGCAGCGCCTCGACATGTCGGGGTTGCCGCACGACGAGGCCAAGCCGGTCTTCATCGTCTATCGCTACGACGAGATCGCGCAGGTGCTGCGCGACAACGAGACGTTCTCGTCCGGCATCGTGATCGCCGTGTTCGGCGATGCGTTCGGCAAGCACGTCATGCTCGGGATGGATGAGCCCGAGCACCGCCGGTACCGCTCGCTGGCTGCCTCGGCGTTCACGCAGCGGGCGCTGGCGCGCCGACAGGACGAGCTCGTCGCGCAGGTGGCCAATGGGCTGATCGACCGCTTCGCGGAGCGCGGGCGTGCCGAGCTCGTGCGCGAGTTCACCTTCCCGTACCCGACCCAGATCATCGCGGGCCTGTTGGGCCTGCCGCGCGAGGACTATGCCCAGTTCCAGCGCTGGTCGATCTCGCTGCTCAGCATCACCGTCAACCGGGAGCGCGCGGTTGCCGCCTCAGCGGCGCTTCGCGACTACTTCGTGCCGATTCTCGCGGCGCGGCGGCAGGAGCCGCGCGACGACCTGATCAGCAGCCTGGCGCGAGCCGAGATCGACGGCGAGCACCTGTCGGACGAGGAGATCTTCTCGTTCCTGCGCTTGCTGCTGCCCGCCGGTGTCGAGACCACCTACCGCTCGTTCGGGAATCTGCTGTTCGGGTTGCTCTCCAACCCAGACCAGCTCGACGCGGTCCGTTCCAATCGCTCGCTGATCCCGCAGGCCATCGAGGAGGCGGTTCGCTGGGAGGCGCCGCTGCTCGTGATCACGCGCGTGGCCACGCGAGACACCGAGCTCGCGGGCATGCGGATCCCGGCCGGCTCCGCGGTCATGCCGATGCTCGGCGCGGCCAACCGCGACGAAGAGCGCTACCCCGATCCGGACCGCTTCGACATCTTCCGCGAGCCCAAGCCGATCATTTCGTGGGGCCACGGGGTCCACCTCTGCATGGGCATGCATCTGGCGCGGCTCGAGATGCGCGTTGCGCTCGAGCTGATGCTCGACCGGCTCCCCGATCTGCGCCTCGATCCCGAGGGCAAGGATCCGCACATCCGCGGTCAGGTGTTCCGCTCACCGACGTCGTTGCCGGTCTTGTTCGACGCGAAATCGGGCTGAGCGAACGGCGGCGCGCTGCCCGCAGAATTGTTTATGGCGTTGTCGCCCGCGATCCGATAGATAGCCAGCTATGGCGCGAATCCTCCTGGGCCTGCTGCTCGCACTGTCGCTCGGCGAGGTGATCGCGTCGCCCGTGTTGGCCGCGTTCGAGGTGTGCACGGCGACGTGCCCGGACGACCGACCCGATGGGACCTGCGAGCCGACCTGTGCCGATTGCGCCTGTTGTAGCCACGGAGTGCGGCCGCTCAGCACGGCTTCCGTGCCGGAGACACCCCTGGCACGGTTCGTTCGCGAGCTCCCTCCGCAACCGACACCGATCGCGCCTCTCTCGGTTCCGTGCGACATCTTCCACGTGCCCCTGTCCCTCGCGTGATGCGGATCTGACGATCCATCGGAGCGATCGGCGCGCCGCGTCGTAGCGGCGCTGCGGTCTCTCCGCCTGCTTCACGCCGAGGGAAGTTCATGGACCGATTGGCGACGGCCACCTTGTTGGCCGCCTGTTTTCTATTCGCCGCCCCACTCGCGAACGCCTTGACGCTCGATCAGGCTCTCCTTCGCGCACGAGAACAGGGGCCCGCGGTGCTCGCCGCACGAGCGCGCATCGCCGAGGCTCGCGGCCGACTCACGGGCGCTTCCATGCTGCTGCGCGAGAACCCCACCGCCTCGGGCGCGGCGGGCCAGCGTCACGGCGATGACGATCACTCGTTCGCGGGCGAGGTCGGCATCGCACAGAACTTCGAGATCGCTGGGCAGCGCGGCGCGCGCGTGGATGGTGCGGAGGCCGGTGTCGCGCGGGCGACCGCAGCATCGGAGGACTCGGAACGGCGGCTGCTCCGCGCGGTCGCCGTCGCATTCTACGACCTGCTCTACGCGCAGCAGAGCCGTGAGCTGGCGGGCCGTTCAGAGGACGTTGCGGGGGAAGTGGCCCGGATCGCCGACCGGCGTTACCGCGCTGAGGACGTTCCGTTGCTCGACGCGAACCTGAGCCGCGCCGCGCACGCGCGTGCGCGCGCCGAGCGGATGGGCGCCGAGGCGCGGGTTGCCGCGGCGCAAGGCGAGCTGCGCACCCTGCTCGGGATGGCACCCGAGGAGTCTCTCGCTGCGGAAGGCGAACTGCATCCGGCTCCCTTCGACCGCGCGACCCTCACAGCTCGCTCGCTGGAGCGCGCCGACCTGCGCGCGATCGCGTCGCAGCTCGAACAGGCCGAGGCCGAGCGACGTCTTGCGCGACGCGAGTCGCTGCCCGACATCGGGCTCGGCGCGCGGTACGAGCGCGACGAAGGCGACGACATCGCTCTCGGCGAGGTTTCGGTTCCGATTCCACTCTTCGACCGGGCCCAGGGACGGCGCGCCGAGGCGGCTGCTCGGGTTCGACGCCTGCGTCTCGAGCTGGATGCCGCCCGGCGCGCGGCCCACGTCGAGCTGGAGTCGGCCCTCGCAGTGCACGCGCAGCGCATGGCCGCCGTCTCGGAGCTCGAGAGTGCGGTGCCTCTTCTCGACGAGAACGAATCGCTCGCGCGCCGCAGCTACGAAGCCGGAGAGCTGGGACTCGCCGAGCTGTTGCTGGTGCGCCGAGAGACGCTCGAAACCCGGCGTGAGCATCTGGACCGGGTACGCGAGGCCGCGGTCGCCGCGGTGGATGCGCGCGCGGCCGCTGGAGCGCTCGAATGAGACTTCACATCGCGTTGGCACTGATACCGGCCGCCTGGCTGTTTGCGTGCGATCGCTCCAGCGACCACGCGAACGAGGAGAACCAATCGCACGACGAGCAGGAGATCGAGAACGAGCCCGACGGCCACACCGACGAGTCGGCGGTGAGGATCGTGAGGATCGATCCCGGGATGCTGCGCGACCTCCGCATCACGACGGCACCTGCCGAGGCCCGGGTCGGCGGGGAGGGCCTCACGATGCTCGGCGAAGTGACGGTGAACGAGGACGCCTACACCGAGGTCGGGACCTCGATTGCGGCGCGGGTGATCGAGTTGATCGCTTCGCCGGGTCAGCGCGTCTCCCGCGGTGATCCGCTGGCCGTACTCGAGAGCCCGGAGCTCGGCCGCGCCCGCGCGGAGTACGCCGGTGCGCGGGCACGCGCACAGCTCGCGGGCCGTGCACTCGAACGCAAGCGCGAGCTCGCCGGCGAGCGGATCGTCGCGGGTCGCGAGGTGCACGAAGCCCAGGCCGAGGCCGATGCCGCGGACGCAGACCTGCGCGCGGCCCGCGGCTCGCTCACGGCGCTCGGAATCGCGGATGACGAGCACGCTCGTAGCGGCCGCGTCGACCCGCGCTTCACGTTGCGAGCGCCGATCGCGGGGACCGTGCTCGAGCGCAGCATCGTGCAGGGTCAGACCACGGAGCCCGGGCGCGCGCTGTTCCGGATCGCGGACCTCGCGCGGCTCTGGCTCGAGGTGCACGCGTTCGAGCGGGATGCGATCCGCATTCAACCGGGCGCCACAGCGCGCCTGACCTTCGCTGCGCTCCCGGGGAAGAGCGTCACCGGGACTGCGACGCTCGTGGGCAGCCAGGTCGACACGAGCTCGCGCACGATCCCGATCCGCATCGAGGTCGACAACACCGACGCGATGCTGCGCCCCGGCATGTCGGCGAGCGCCTGGGTCCAGCTCGGTGACGACGCGCAGAAGATCGTCGCCGTCCCCGCGGCCGCGCTCCAGCGCAGTCGGGACGGCTGGTCGGTCTTCGTGCCGCGAGACAAGGCGGAGTTCGAGGTGCGCGAGGTCGGCCGTGGCCGCGATCTCGGCGGCGAGGTGGAGGTGGTCTCGGGCCTCGCACCGGGCGAGCTCGTGGTCGTGGACGGCGCGTTCCTGCTGAAGGCAGAGCAGGAGAAGGCGCGGGGGCAGGGCGGTCATCATGACCACTAGCCAGCGGGCGGGCGGCGTGATCGCGCGCGTGATCGCGCTCTCGTTCGAGAAGCCGCTGCTCGTGGTCGTCCTGACGCTGGCCGCGGCGGGACTCGGCGTCGTGTCGTTCTCGGGTCTGCGCCGCGACGTATTTCCCGACCTCTCGGCGCCGGTCTTCAACGTGATCGTGCAGAACGCCGCGATGGGCGCGGAAGAGCTCGAGACGGCGATCGCGATCCCGCTCGAGGTGGCGCTCGCGGGCCTGCCCGAGGTGCGCCGCATCCGGTCGACGAGCCAGCTCGGCGTCGCCCAGGTGACGATCGAGTTCGAGCCGGACGCCGACTACTACCGGTCGCGCCAGTTCGTCGCCGAACGCATCGCGGAGGCGAGTGCACAGCTTCCACCCGGCACGGACCCGCCGCTGCTCTCGAGCCTGACCGGGCGGCTCAACGAGATCTTCGAATTCACGCTCGAAGCAGAGCTAGGCGCAGCGGACCTCATGACGCTGCGCGACCTCGCCGAGTTCGAGGTGCAGAGGCGCCTGCTCGCCGTGCCCGGTGTGGCGGCCGTGGAGCGACTGGGCGGATACCTGCGACAGTTCCAGGTGCAGCTCGACCCCGACCGCATGTCGGCGCGCGGCGCGACGCTCGACGAGGTGCTGCACGCGGTCGAGGGCGCGAACCAGAATTCCGCGGGCGGCTTCGTGGTGCAGGGGCCGACCGAATGGACGGTCCGCGCGGTGGGACGTGCGACCAGCGTCGAGGACCTGCGGAGCACCGTGGTCGCGATGCGCGCGGGAACGCCGATCCTGCTCGGCGACGTCGCGGACGTGCGCGAGGCGCCCGCGGTGCGCCGTGGGATCGCTCATCGGCTGCGCGGAGAGGTCGTCAGCTGCCGGATCGTGAAGCAGTTCGGCGCGGATACGATGGCGGTGGCGGCTGGGATTCGGGATGCGATCGAGGACATCCGCTCGGGACTGCCCCAGGGTGTCGAGCTGCGCGTCGTCTACGACCAGTCGGAGCTCGTCGGTGCAGCGCTGGGCGGAGTAGGGCGCGCCGTAGTCGTGGGTGGCGTGCTCGTCGTCGGAGTGCTGTTCGCATTCCTGGGCGATCTGCGCGCGGCACTGCTCGTGACGTTCACGATCCCGCTCTCGATCGCGCTCGCCGGAATCCTGCTCGAGCGCGCCGGAGTCGGGCTCAACACGATGACGCTCGGCGGCCTCGCGATCGCGGTCGGGCTGCTCGTGGACGCCTCGATCATCGTGGTCGAGAACACCGTGCACCGGATCACGGCGCAGCGAGACGAGACGCGCCGAGGCGTAGCCCTCGCCTCGGCGATCGAAGTCGGCCGCCCCATCGCCTTCGCGACGGCGATCGTGGTCGCGGTATTCGTGCCGCTCTTCGGCCTCTCGGGCATCGAGGGCCGCATGTATCGCCCGCTCGCCTCGGCCGTGATCGCGACGGTTCTGGCCTCGCTCGTGCTCGCGGTGACGCTAGTGCCCGTGCTCGCGGCGTTCGTGCTGCGGCCACGCCGGCCCGACCAGCCCGAAGACGTTCCGTGGGTGCATCGGCTCAAGGAACGCTATGCGCCAGCGCTCGACGCGTGCCTGCGCCATGGAGCGCGCACGCGAATCGGTGCGCTCGCGCTCGTGATTCCGGCGCTCGCGCTCGCGCTGTGGATCGGCAGCGATTTCATGCCGGCGCTCGACGAGGGCGCCTTTCTGCTCCAGACCAATCTGCCGCCCGAGGCTTCGCTCGCAGAAGTGGACCGGCTCAATCATCGCGTCGAGGACGTGCTGCGCGAGTTTCCCGAGGTGGAGGACGTGGTGCGGCGTACCGGGCGTGCCGAGCGCACCGAAGACCCGATGCCGCACACGCTCTCCGACGTGCTCGTGGTCCTGCGTCGCGACCGCGACCGATCGCTCGAGGAGCTCGAAGAGGCCATGCGCGAAAGCGTCGAGCGCGTGCCCGGGGTCTCGACCTTGTTCACGACGCCGCTCGGGATGCGGATCGACGAGGGCCTCGGCGGCACTCCCGCGGATCTGTCGGTGCGCATCTTCGGTCCCGATCTCGATGAACTCGGGCAGCTGGCCGACCGGGCGCGCGAGGCGATGTCGGAGATCGACGGGATCGCCGACCTGCGCGCCGAGAGCATCGCCGGACTTCCGCAGCTGCGCATCGCCGTGGACCGCGCGGCGGCTGCCCGGGTCGGGCTCACACCCGGAGACGTGATCCGCGCCGTGCGCGTCGGGCTCGTCGGCGAGGAGCAGTCCGAGATCTGGGTCGGGCAGCGCCGCTTCGATCTCGTGGTGAAGCTGCAGGACCACCGGCGCGCGGACGCGAACGCGATCCGATCGCTGTTCGTCGACGGGCACGATGGAACGCGGATGTCGCTGGGCCAGCTCGCCGCGATCGAGGAGGTGAGCGCACCGGGCGCGATCCGGCGCGAGGCGGGAAGCCGCCGGATCGCGGTCGAAGCAAGTGTGGTCGGGCGCGATCTCGCGAGCACGGCCGAAGAAGTGGAGCGGCGACTCGCCAGCGAGCTCACGCTGCCGCAGGGCTACTTCGTCGACGTGGGCGGGCGCGTGGAGAGTCAACAGCGTGCCGCGCGAGCGCTCCGGGTCGCGCTCGCCGTTGCAGCGCTCGCGGTCTTCGTGCTGCTCTACCTCGCGCTCGGCTCGCTGCCGGAAGTGCTCGCGATCCTCGTGAGCCTGCCGGTCGCGCTCGTCGGTGCAGTGATCGCGCTCGCGCTCTCGGGCGGCACCTGGAATGTGTCGTCGCTCGTCGGACTGTGCGGGCTGCTCGGGATCGCGGTCCAGAACGGCCTGGTGCTCGTCGCGCAAACGCGCTCGCTCCATGCCGAGGGAAAGTCGTTCGATGAGGCGCTTCGCGAAGCGTGCATCGGCCGCGTCCGGCCCAAGCTCATGACCGCCACGACGGCCGTCCTCGGCTTGCTACCGATGGTGGTGCTGCGCCTGGAGGGTACCGAGATCGAACGGCCCCTCGCGATCGTGATGATCGGCGGACTCGTGACATCCACCCTGTTCACGCTGCTCGCGCTTCCCGCGTTCTATTCCTTTGCGCATCGCTTCGCGCAGGATCGCCTAGCGCTTGCGGATGATGCTTAGGCTCTTCGCACTCGACACGTCAAAGATTCCACAGCCGTGATAGGTCGTGATAGGCTGTCCGGCCGGCAGCGGAAGCATGAAGAGCAGCAGCGGAGCAAATGCCATGGCCGTCGAGAGGTTGCGGAGGACTCTGCGCGCGCAACGCGCGCTGTTGGCGGTCGGGCTCTCCGTCCTCACGGCTTCGAGCGGCATTCCCGCTCGGGCACAGACCGCCTCGGATCTCGATTGCTCGAAGGTGCTCAAGGCGATCCCCGACCAGTTTCCCGCCTGGAGCGACGGGAGCAGTGGTTGGGAGGACCCCTCCCACTATTCGACCATCCAGCTTGCGGACATCGACGGCGACGGACAGGCCGAGCTGCTGGCCCGTGGGCCCGCTGGCATTCTGGTCAATCACTTCGACGTGGCCACCGGCGTGTGGATTGCCCGGAAGCCCGGCCCGCCCCTCAGCGATGAGAACGGGTTCGACCAGCCACAGTACTACTCGACGATCCAGACCGGCGACATCGACGGGGGTCATGCTCGGCAAGCCGAACTGATCGTGAGAGACAGCCTCGGACTCGAGACGTGGGCCTATGAGGAGGGCACGGACACGTGGAAGCAGCTCGGCACCTCCGGTGGCCCCTTCCCGCCCACCGACAACGGGACCAGCCCGCCGACCAACTGGGCGCTCGCTCCGTACTACACGACCATCCAGATCGCGGACATCGACGGCACTCCGGGAGCCGAGCTGATCGGGCGTTCGACCGAAGGCATCCAGACGTATCGCTGGAATGGGGCGACGAATACGTGGGACCGGCTGGGCAGCGGAGCTGGCCCGTTCGCCGACGGCGACGCGACGACACCTTGGTACGCCGCTCCCTACTACACGACCATCCAGCTCGCGAACGTCGACGGCGCCGGGGGAGCGGAGCTGATCGGGCGCGGATCCCACGGCATCCAGGTGTTCGAGTGGAACGCCTCCTCGAACTCGTGGGATCTTCTCGGAAGCAGCGTCGGTCCCTTCGGCGACGACGACGACGGCGGATGGTTTCGTCCCGAGAACTATTCGACCATCCAGCTTGGGAACCTCGACGGCGGCGAGCGGGCCGAGCTCTTGGGACGCAGCGACGATGGGATTCTGGCCTACCGCTGGGACGTGCAGAATCACACGTGGACTCAGCTCGGAAGCCAGAGCCGTCCCTTCGGCGACCGCACCTGGGCCTCCCCCGAGTACTACTCGACCATCCAGGTGGCCGACGTGGATGGGGACAGCGTAGACGAGCTGATCGGGCGCGGATCCGGCGGACTCGTTGTCTTGCGGAGGGGGCCCGGCGACTTCTCTGACTGGACCCAGGTCGCGACTCTGCCGTCGATGAGCGACGACGAGGGTTGGGCGCTGCCGCAGTCCTACCTGACCATCCAGAGCGCCGATGTCGATGGTCGGGACGGAGTCGAGATCCTGGGCAAGGCGAACGACGGGATCGAGACCTGGAGATACGGCGGTTCCGCGTTCGCAGCGACCCTGGTCCGCGCCTTTGCGGCGTTCACGGGCGGCCAGTTCGCGGCCTATCAGGAGATCAGCGAACGACTCTCGAAGCCGGGAGGACTGGTCCCGGAGAACAACAACGACGTCCGTTCCCATTACACCAACGCGGCCAACACGTCCGAGAGTTGGGACACAGCCGCGGCTGCTGCCCTGGCCCTGGTGGGCACGCCGCCTTCGAGCGGTATCTCGCAGAGCGACTGGGACGCAGTCGCCGCGCAGCTCGGCAGCGAGCTCGTGAACGTGCACTTCACCTACGTCTGGTTCGACAACCTCGACGACCTCCAGACCAGGATCGTGGAGGACAATGACGGCACGGTGGATCTGGTCCAGGGCTATCTGGCCATCCCTTCCGACGTCCATACCCCCGCGATTCTGAGCATCCTCAATCTCGTGTTCAATTTCGTATCGGCCCTCGCCAAGACGGTGCCCGGCGCACCGGAGCTCAACTTTGCGGGTTCGGTCGCGGGCCTGGTGTCCACCAGCTACTCGGCGGCGCTGGCCGCTTCGGGGAGCCCCCCCAACATCCAGGCGGAGCTCGTGGAGCTGCAGCAGCAGATCATCGACCGGCGCGTGCAAGCGCAGGAGAGCACAGCTTGTCTCGAGATCGCCTTCCTCCAGAACAGCGGCCTGCTGACGGCCCTCGGACAGGCGATCGAGTCCGGAGCGCTCGCTTGGGACAAGACGGACAACCCGGCCATGGCGGCTCGCGCTCGCGTGGGATACGAGGTCTCGATCTGGCAGGCCCTGACGCCACTGCACTGGATCGTCGACTGCAACTCTGAAACGGTTCGCTGCAACTGTGGCGGCGACCCGCCGAGCCCCTATCCGGACGAGCCGGACGGCGCTCCCCTCATCTACACGAGCCCGCCGACCCTAGGCTTCAAGACAGTGGCGTGGATCCACGAGGCGCCGCTAGGCGCCTGCGAGATCATCCCCGCCAAGGACACGTTCGACCACCTGTTCCACGCTCCCGATGATGCGAACCCCGGAAATCTGGAGGTGTCGCTAGAAGACGTCCACTGCGGCTTCAACGGCTGGCACATCCCGGGATCGATCGGCAACGCGTGCGTGGGCGACCCTCTCGGCGCCACCGCGCACCAGCTGAAGAAGAAGAATCTCGCCGCGCGCGCGCAGATCCAGGCCTTGATCGGCCGGGTGAAGTCCGACGTAAAGGACAAGGCGACGCAGGCGAATCTGATCGAGTCGCTGCATCAGGCAAGCGCTCTTCTGCAGGAGACGCGCGAGGTGAGCGGGACCTCTCTTACCCAGCTCGCCGAGCTGTCGCTGCAGGGGTTCATCCTGCAAGTGAAGGCGCACTCGGGCGAGGCGATCCGGGTCGACCGAGCGCAAAAGCACATCGCGCTCGCTCACGACATCCGAGAGCTACTCACCGTACCACCCGCGAGCGTCGTGCTGGGCTCGGACCTCGCACACCAGAAGAACCCGTAAACTCAGCTGTGAACGCGGTCGATCAGAAGTGGAACCCGGCGCCGACGCCGACGTGGTGCGTAGAGAGCTCCGGTTCGATATCGGCGCCTTGAACCTCGAACTCTGGTTCGACGTAGGTGTACCGGTACTGGGCAAAGAGCGAGACCAGCGGGGTCACCTGGAAGTTCAGACCGGCGTGGGCGTCGAGGCCGACCTCGACGGTTTCATCGTCGCCGGCTGTGTCGAAGTCGACGATCGAGACGAAGATGCCGGGCCCGATGCCCATGAATGGCTGGACGCGGCCATTCGGGAACTCCTCGCTCGTGACGAGGGGCGCGCGCAGCATGAGCAGCGGCGAGATCGGGATGACGTCGATCTCGGGACCGCCGACCGTGTCGTCATCGGGCGCGAAGTACGACACGTCCCCTGCGACGCCCAGCCACGGCAGGGGATCGAACCAGTATCCGCCCCGAATGCCGCCGTTCGGGGAATCCTCGTACTCGGTGGAGAACTCGAAGGACGGAGCGTTGCCCGGGGGGTCGACCTCGACATCGTTGTCTTCCGTGAACGAGCCTCCAACGCGCAAGTCGACGAATCCCTCGCCGCGCGCGGCGTTCGACGCCGTGAGAACGACTAACACGAGCGTCGCGACCAGGCACGCGATCGGTGCGGTTCGATCCATGCGATCACCCCTCTGAATAGGAGACGACAGCGTAATGGGATCGCCGCTCGGGTCAATCGTACTCGCGATCTCATTTTGTGATCGCGCGCACGGGGTTTGACCTACAGAACCTTCGCCGTAGAGACGGTGAACTAATATCGCGTTGTGCTTCGACGCCGAACGGCGCCCGGTGCTCTACCAACTGAGCGCACAGCGTGGCCGATCGCGGCCGGTTTGCTCGCAGATTGCTCACACCGTAAGACAGGCACGCAGTACCGAGCAGGCTCGCATTCCCCGCGACGCGATGCTGTTGCGCCCCCGCGGGACCCCGAGGCCCCTTCCCCCAAGAATGCTTGTCTCCGCGCCCGGAGAGGACTAGAGCTGGAGGTAACGGAGGAAACGACATGGCGCGCAACGCTCGGCCCTTTCTCGTCGGTGTGGGCTTCGTGCTCTCGACAGCCATCGCGGCGGTCGCGGCGCATCTCCACCTGATCCAGTACACGGGCACCGGCACCGACCACCTCGGCGCGGCGTGTGCGTTCGGCGACGTCACTGGGGACGGCGTCCCCGACATCGTGGTCGGCACGGACGGCGGCGACTACGTCGACGTCTACGACAGCGCGAACCCGGCCTCCCAGATCTACCACTTCACGGGCGGGCCGGGTGACGCGTTCGGGAGCGCCCTCGCGACGGGCGACCTCAACGGGGACAGCATCGACGACGTGGTCGTCGGGGCCTACAGCTGGGACGGCCCGGCCGGTGGTGACCAAGCTACGTGCAGGCGTACGGCGGTGCAAACGGCGCGTTCCTCTTCCGGCTCCAGGGCGTGAAGCTCACCGACACCTTCGGCGCATCGGTCGCGGTTCGCACCTCGACGGTGACGGGAAGGGCGAGCTGCTCGTCGGCGCGCCGTTCGCCGACAAGCGCGGCACCAACAACAATAACGGCTACGTGAAGCTCTTCGACGGCGCAACCCTTACCGAGCTGTTTCGCTGGGATGGGCCCGAGGCGTATGACGAGATGGGGCGCAGCGTCGCCTTCGGTGACGTAAACGGAGACAGTCAGGCGGACATCATCCTCGGCGCGAGCAGTGGGAACCGCACCGACTATGGCGGCTACGTCTGGGTCATGAACGGGCTCGCCTTCGGACAGCGCCTCTTCAGCTTCACGGACGGAAAGGCACACGTGAAGCCGGAGCAGAACTTCGGCTTCGCCGTGGCGTCCGGCGACGTGAACGGCGACGGCAACTCCGACGTGATCGTCGGCGCCTATCGTGGCCAGAGCGGTCTGCTGCGCACGGATCCCGCCACCGGCTACATCCGTGTCTTCAGCGGTGCGACTGGCGCGCGGCTCTATCAGGTGAACAGCGATTTCAACGGCGAGCAGTTCGGGCGCGCCGTGGCCGCAGCGGACCTCACCGGTGACGGCAGAGCGGACATCGTCGGCGGGGCCCGCTGGGGTGCGACCGGCGGACACGTCCTCGTAATCGACGGCCCCACGGGCACCGTCATCGACCGGCAGGACGCGAACGTCGACTTCGAGTGGCTCGGTGCCTCGGTCGCGGCGACCGACGGCGGCGCGAACGGCACGCCCCGCTTCGCGGCGGGTGCCTACCAAGGCGACTCGCGCTCGCCGAACCCGGGCGGCTACGTGCGTGTCTGGGATTTCTGAGGCCCGCTGCCGGGGAATGCAGGACACGCCGTAACGACGGCACACGGAAGTCCGAGCTGCCGACGGGTTCGTGTTCTCCGCGATAACGCGGCGGACCCCGACACCGGCGATCCCTACGCGCTGCCGGACTCTCGAGTCGGATTTAGTACAGTCCCGCGTCGGGCCGTTAGCTCAGTTGGTAGAGCACCGGACTTTTAATGGGTTTTCAGGTTCGCGGATTTCGCTGCTAGTTAACTAGCTTGCGGACTTAGGCCGTTTCTTCGGAGGGGCCGGGAGCACCTCGGAGGAGCGAAGTCCCACCGTAGTCCCCTCATTTCAATTCCCGTAGGCGTGCATCGTTTGCGCGCGCATCGGCGATGCCTCGCTTGATCGAGCGTGCGTGCTGAGTGGTGCTCACGCCCGTGTGGATCGGCGGGCCGTTGAACCGCGGACGACGCTTGAATTCGGCCCGCTCTGCGGCGAGGCGATTCTTGACGCCCTTGGCGCTGTTCGGCTCGGCCGTGAGTGCGCTGACCGTCTTTGCGATCGCGCGGTGGCGTGCCGCATCGGTGATGCCTGGGATCATGCTCAGGACCGCGAAGAGGTCGTGCTCGAGGTACGAGCCCCGACGCCGCGGCCGACCGCCAGATACCTCTACCTGGGCCTTCAAGGCGGGGTCGGCCTCGCGATCGAGGTGCTCGCGGATCACCTGGCGGACCAGGCCGCGGATGCTCTCGTTCATCGGGAGCTGGAACACCGCGAGCTGATCCAGCTCGGGGTCGGGCGCACACGGGCGCTGGAGCTCGTTCACCTCTGCCATCGTCGGAACGGTAGCGGAGAGCCCCCGAGGAGCCTGAGAGAACCGAGAGACTTTCTGTCATCTAGGGGGACGACGATTCCTGGCCGATCGTGCAGCAATGGCACTCGATCCGGCTGTCACGACTCCCCGATGGAAACCGCTCAAGGTGCTCGCGCGCGAGACCGGAATCCATCCGCGCCAGCTTCGCCGTGCTGTTCAACGCGGAGAGCTGGATCACGCACGACCTGGCGCTCGAGTCGTGCTCTCCACCAACTCCGCCGTCGATGCGTGGCTACGCCGGCATCGAGTGCCGATCTCGCCGTCAGCGGAAGCGCGGGCCGAGCGCATCGCGGAATCGCTCGCGGCCAGCGAGCCACCAGCGAGCCGTAGAAAAAGCAACGGCCAGGGTTGCCGCCCCAGCCGTCACGAAAGGAAGAGATCAGGTGAGAACAGAACCCTATCGCCGCCGTCCAGATAAGCAAGTCGGCCTCGTTTTGTTGAAGCCCATCCTCGAGCAAGTACTTCTCGAGCTCGGCTGTCGCTTCGAAGGCCCTGTGCGAGATGGTGTCGAGAAACATCTGTCGCACGCGCTCGACGTGACGCTCGACATAATCGAGGACGCGGCAGCGTGAGCGCGCACCTGGACGTTGCTCTCGAGTATGCGTCCCGCGGCTGGCGGGTGTTCCCCATCGTCCCATGCACGAAGCGGCCCGCTACGCGGAATGGTGTAGACGATGCCACGACGGACCCGTCGATCATCACCGGATGGTGGCGCCAAGCGTCGCAAGCTGGCGTGGCGATCGCCGCGGGAGCCGCGAGCAATCTCGTGGTGCTCGACATCGACCCCCGCGCTGGCGGTGACGAGTCGTTGATCGAGCTCGAGGAGAGGCTCGGACCTCTTCCCGAGACTCCGATCTCGCTCACGGGTGGCGGCGGCACGCACTACCTGTTCGCGCATCCCGGTGGCCTCGTGCGGAATCGCACCGCGCTCGGTGGCTTCTCGGGAATCGACCTCAAAGCAGACGACGGCTACATCGTCGCGCCGCCCAGCATCCATCCAAACGGTCGCACCTATGCGTGGAACGTGATGTCACACCCGGCCGACGTGCCGCTCGCCGCGTGCCCTGCGTCGATTGTGAAGCTGGCCACCGAGAGTCGGGAGCCGCGTCGCGCGAGCTATGCGGGCTCGGCCTGGGACGGGAAGATCCCGGCGCGGGTTCGCCAGCTCCTGCGCACGGATGCCAGCGTGCGGTTCCGCTTCCGCCGATCAACGCATCGGCTACGGGATACGTCACCGTCTGGGGTCGATTTCGCTCTCGCCGCGGCGCTCGCGTATCGCAGTATGCGCGGTGCCGAGATCGAGGCGGCGATCCGCGCCAGTCGTGCCCAGGCGAACCTCCCCGAACGCCCCCCGTCCTACTACCTCGCCACCGTCGGTAAGGCGCTCGGAGCGGCGGCGCATGCAGCATGACCTCGCAGACGACGACAACGTCGTCGAGCTCGAGCGCCCGCGGTTCATCGCCGCGTGCGACGTGAAGGTGAAGGCTGTGCAGTGGCTTTGGAACCAGTACCTACCGCTCGGGAAGATCAGCATCCTCGAGGGCGATCCAGGGCTCGCGAAGACGACCATTGCGCTCGACATTGCGGCGCGCGTCACCGCGGGTAAACCGATGCCCGACGGTTCTGCGTGTGAGCGCGGGTCCGTCGTGTTTATCGGATATGAGGACGACCATGCCGACACGATCGTCCCCCGGTTTCGCGCGGCTGGCGGCGATGACAAGCGGTTCTTCCTGCTGCTGAGCGTCTACGGCCCAGAAGGACCGCGCCCGATCACGATCCCCGATGATGTCGAGCACCTCCGCGATGTCGTGCAGCAGGTGAAGGCGAAGCTGCTCATCATCGACCCGTTGATGGCCGCGCTCGCGGGCGACGTAAAAACCAACGTGGATCATCACGTCCGCCGTGCGCTCGCACCGATCAAAGAGCTGGCCGAGGAGAACAACACCGCGGTCCTGTTCATCCGTCACTGGAACAAGAACGCCCAGATCGACAACCTCAAGTATCGCGGCGGCGGCTCGATTGCATTTACCGGCGCGTCGCGTGCCGGCTTTGCAGTAGCGGAAGATCCCGAGGACCCGACCGCGCGGCTGCTGATTCCGGTGAAGAACAACCTGGCGCCGGCGATCGCAACCCGACCGCTGCGCTACCGGGTCGTCACAGACGAAGAGCACCAGACCGCTGCGATCGAGTGGCTCGGCGCAGTCGATGCCCAGCAGATCGCCGAGTCGATGCGGATGAAGGGCCCAGCCGATACGACCGCGATCGGCGAAGCGGTCGCGCATCTGCACGAGCTGCTCGCGAACGGCCCCGTGCTCGCGACCGAGGCCGAACGGTATCTGAAGGGTGCGGGCTGCTCGGCATCCACGATCAAGCGCGCCACGAAGAAAGCCAAGGTGCGGAAGCGCCCGCGGAAGGATGAGCACGGTGTGCCGCACTGGTGGTGGGAGCTACCGGCCGGAACGAAGACATCCACGCAAGGGGCTCAATCATGAACCACCACTTTGTTGCTCTTCTTGGTCTTCTTGAACTGGTTCAAGGGGAGCAAGAGGTTCAAGAATACCAGTGGTTCAACATGACAGGCGTTGGCGTGTTCGCCGCCGCGTCCGTGTCCACTCGCTCGAGCCGATCTCGAGCGTCGATTCGCGCACCGGGCCGTGATCTAACCGGAATGCCCGATTCCCCCCGCATCGGTTCTGGAGTCCGAGGTTCACCCGAGGTTTCTCAATGGTTTGCGCCGACGATGGTGGGGATCTGAGGTGATTCGATGAGAAAGGACCAGCCGCACAAGCTCGAAACACGCGCTCGCCTCAGCGTGCTCGGCAAGGCCGACCGTGCGCGCCGCGCCGACATCGCGCGGATCGCGCCGTGGGAGCTCACCGAGGCGATCCGCCGCGGGACCGTGCCAGAGCATCGGCGGGCGTACCTGTCTGCCGCGGCCGAGCTGGGGCTCGCGCTCGTCAATGACCTGGGCGGTCTGGATCAACTCTCCGCGGCGAGGCTCGCGCTCGTCAAGGGTGTGGAGCGATGCGAGCTCCCGATCGCGATGCTCGTGGTCCGGCTCGCGCAGAGCGACACGATCGAC
This sequence comes from uncultured delta proteobacterium, assembly GCA_963832165.1. Lineage (GTDB taxonomy): Bacteria > Myxococcota_A > UBA9160 > UBA9160 > SMWR01 > JAHEJV01. Next base: position 626,128 of record CAWHTE010000003.1, read on the forward strand.
GGGGATCTCGTCTCGAAGCTCACCAGTCTGCTCAACGCGCAGCGCGCAAACCTGCTCGCCCTTGGCTTGGATCGCGTCGAACACGACGCCATGACGCTGACGCAGTACGTCGCCGCGCAGGATCGCGCCAGCCGCGCGAACGGCAGCACGGCCGACTCGCAGCCCGCGGACGCGGAGATCAACGCACAGGAGCGCAGCGAATGAACTTCCGAATGGCCGTGGAGACGCGAAACGTGTTGCTCAATGTCCTGCGCGACCGGATCGACGCCGGTGAGGACTGCGGCGTGCTCAAGTTCTACTCGGGGCCGCAGCCTGACACGGCCGATCGAGAGCTATCGGCCTCGAACAAGTTGCTTGCCCTGCTCAAGTTCGCGCACCGATCTGCGGCCGACGCGGCCGATGGCACGATCTCATTCCTCGTTTCCCAGGCACCCGCGTGGGCAAAGGGCAAGTCCAGCTTCGCCCGCATCGAGGATTCAGCGGGCCACGTCGTATTCGACTGCGATGTGGGCGATTTCGGCTCGGGCGCGACGATCGAGGTGGTTGACGGCGTGGAGACGGTCGCAGGCGCTCCCGTTCGATTGCATTCGTTCGTGGTCCGCATTCCGGTGAGATGAAGCACACAAAGGAGATCGACATGAGTTTCACCTACCACGCCGCAGCGGGGGCAACCATTCGCCCGCCCGTCCGAATCATCACCGTGGTCGCCACCTTCGCGTTCACCGCGAGTGCTGGGGCTCAGCACGGGGGAGCGCGATGAAGGTCATCGTGCAACGCCGCGATTTCACCGCGAGCGCCGAAGCCATCGACGGCGAGCACGGCTGCTTTCTGATTCGCGTCGAGCCTCAAGGCGGGCTTCCTGGCGAGATCATTTTCGACCCGGTGCTCACGGCGCTCCGCCCGTCATTCGGGAGCAGCGGCCTGTTGATCACGGGCCGCGGCTCCCGTGGTGACCTCGGATCAATCCTGGTCGATGAGGAGCACGCCGGTTTTTTGATGAGAGCAATCTTCGACTTCACCGTGAGCCTCGCGGAAGAGGAGTTCAAAGCCGCGGAGGCCGAAGTTGAGGAGCGACTTGCGGCGGCGCGATAACGCAAGTCGGCCGAGCGCAGTGCTCGGTGGCTGGCGCGACCCAATCTCCGCGCTGGCCCGCCGCCTCCACCTAACGAAAGGAGCTCCCGTGGACTTAGCATCACTAAGCAGGTTGATGGATCGGTATTTGAGCGAGGCGTCCGGCGTGCCCGCCGAGAACAGGGAGAATCATCTCCGTGGGCTCGCCGCGGCCCGCGCGCTGAGCAACGCGCTCGCAAAGGCCGTCCCGGCGTTTGCCGCTCCCGGCCCGCGCGAACGGCTCGCTCGGCTGCTCGAGGAGGAGCGACGATGACGGACGCCGAGATCCGCGAGCTCGTCGCAATGGCCGTTGAGCTTGTACTGCTCGACCGGAAGCGCGCGACAGATCGCGACCCCGTCAGCTTGTGGGAGATTTTCGAAAACCATCCGCGCGCGCTCGCTATGGCAGAGAAGCGACTCGAGTGCGCGCTCGCGAACACAAAGGAGTCTCGGTGATGGAACGTCAACGAATCGCGCGCCTCGAGCGCGCCGACGTAAGCAGGTTGATGGATCGGTATTTGAGCGAGGCGTCCGGCGTGCCCGCCGAGAACAGGGAGAATCATCTCCGTGGGCTCGCCGCGGCCCGCGCGCTGAGCAACGCGCTCGCAAAGGCCGTCCCGGCGTTTGCCGCTCCCGGCCCGCGCGAACGGCTCGCTCGGCTGCTCGAGGAGGAGCGACGATGACGGACGCCGAGATCCGCGAGCTCGTCGCAATGGCCGTTGAGCTTGTACTGCTCGACCGGAAGCGCGCGACAGATCGCGACCCCGTCAGCTTGTGGGAGATTTTCGAAAACCATCCGCGCGCGCTCGCTATGGCAGAGAAGCGACTCGAGTGCGCGCTCGCGAACACAAAGGAGTCTCGGTGATGGAACGTCAACGAATCGCGCGCCTCGAGCGCGCCGACGCGGGGACGCTGGATCCCGCAACGGGTGTGTTCCCTTTAATCTTGGCAACTTCGGGTGAGGCGTCAGACGGGGACCTGTTGAGCATCGAGGGCGCGCAGTTTCGCGAAAAGGTGCCGCTGCAGATCAGCCATATTAACGATCCGCTGAGCACGGCGGGCTCGATCTCTGGCTTTCGACGTGATCTCCGCTCGACGCCGAAACGGCTGCTCGCCTGGGGGCAGATCGAGCTCGACGGCGAGGGCGAGCAGGCAGAGATTCGCCGCGATCTGGCGCACATGATCGGGGCGGGGCACGTGACCGGGATCAGCGTGCGCTGGGAGCCGATCTCGTGGCAGCGCCGCGCCGATCTTCCGCGCGAACACCCCGCGCATGTGCCAGCGAGCGAGCGGAACCCGCGGCGGCGCATGGGCGTGTATCACGAACGCTGGAACGTGCTCGAGGGCAGCATCGTGGCGGTGGGCGCAGACAAAGCGGCCGTGGTCGGTCGCGCCGAGGAAACCGAGGGGCCGGTGTCGCAGTTCTGGCGCTCGATGGCCGTTGCGCCGCCCGATCTCTCCGACCTCGATCAGGTGGCGCAACTTGGGCCGCCTGATCTCTCCGAGCTCGAGACATCCGCGGCCGATCTCGATGCTCCGTCGGCGCCCGATCAGATGCGGCAATTTGTCGAACGGCTCAGGGACTCGAGGGCCTCCATGCAGGAGGATTTCCGCCTCTTCTTGCGCTGGCACTCGGGGGAAGTTTTATTCGGCGAAGATCGCGAGCGCGCACTGCGCCTCCGCGACGAAATCGAGGCGATCAAACGCGCACGAGCGCGAGCAGCGCGGGGACTGTGAGGCTCGACGAGGCGCTCGACGACCCCAAGCTATTCGCATCCGCGTTTACGGGCTCGTCCTGGGCTGCATGGCGCACCATCTTGCGCGCTACGTATGCACTGCCACCGCGACCCGGCGACCTCGAGCGGTTTCAGGCACTCACGCAGCGCAAGGCGTGGCCGACCTCGCCGTTTCGGGAGTGTTGGATCGTTGCGGGCCGACGCGGCGGGAAGTCTCGCATTAGTGCGTTGATCGCCTGCTACACCGCGGCGTTCTACGATCACGATAAGCACCTGGCTCCCGGCGAGCGCGCCGTCGTCGCGATCGTTGCCGCCGATCGCGCGCAGGCGGGGGTCGTCTTCCGCTATGTGCGCGCACTGTTCGAGGGATCGGCGCTGTTGCGCCAGCTCGTGCAAAACGAGACCCGCGAGCGCATCGAGCTCACGAACGGCTGCGATATCGAAGTGGCGACGTGCTCCTATCGCACCACTCGCGGGCGCACTTTTTCCGCCGTCATTGCCGACGAATGTGCATTTTGGCGCGACGAGACGACCGCAAACCCTGACGCCGCTGTAATCGCCGCATTGCGCCCTGGGTTGGTGACTCTGCCCAATTCATTGTTGATTGGTGTTAGTTCTCCGCACGCGCGCCGCGGTCTGTTGTGGGACATGCACAAAGCGCACTTCGGGATGGACGGCAGCGACGTGCTCGTGGTTCAGGCCGCTACGAGATCGCTTAATCCCGACGTGCCACAGAGCATTATCGACCGCGCGATGGAGATGGACCCGTCCGCAGCGTCCGCGGAGTTCTACGGACTTTTCCGCTCGGATATCGAGGCGTTCTTGACGCGCGAAACGGTCGAGGCCGTTACCGTGCCCGATCGTCACGAACTCCCGCCCATCGAGGGCGTCCGCTATGTCGCGTTCGTCGATCCGAGTGGAGGATCGAGCGACTCGATGTGTATGGCCGTCTGCCACGAAGAGAGGCGCGACGGCGCGCGCTTCGCCGTGCTCGACTGCGTGCGCGAGGTGCGGCCTCCGTTCTCGCCGTCGCAGGTGGTCGCCGACTTCGCCACCGAGATGCGTCGCTACCGGATCAGCGAATGCACTGGCGACCGCTGGGGCGCGGAATTCGTGGCCGAAGCCTTCCGTAAGGTCGGGATCAACTACAAGCCCGCCGAGAGGCCGAAGTCCGAGCTGTACCGCGAGCTGCTTGGGCCGATCAACAGCGGCACGGTCGAGCTGCTCGATCACCCGAAGCTCCACGCGCAGCTCGTCGGGCTCGAGCGCCGCGTGGCTCGAGGCGGACGGGAAAGCATCGACCACGGACCCGGCGCGCACGACGACCTCTCGAACGTCGCGGCCGGAGTCGTCCACCTCGCGCTCGGGCGCCGCCGTGGGCTAACCGCTGAAATGCTCTACGGCGCGGACACCTCGATCAACGACGACGACGAACCGGCGCGCGAAATGCCGCGCGGGATCTGGAGGGGTTAATGCTGTCGCTGCGCAAAATCACCCACCACGAAGCCGGTCACGCGCTCGTGATGCACTACAAACCCGCGGCCGGTAGAACGATCCGAGTCACGATCGACGCGAAACGGTTGGCAAGGTACAACGCGGGTCGCAAAGTCGAAGATGCGGCTCTGGGGCTTCACGAACGCCGGCTGCCGATCTATCGGCCGATCCGCGGGAGCTGCGTCAACGCCGAGGCGCTCGAAGCGGAACTAGCGTATGGGCTGGGCGGCATCGCGGCCGAGCTCCGACTTCGCAACCGCGGGCCGCTGTACTTCCGCGACCTCGAGACCTGGCCGGTGCGCTTTCTGAACGGAGTGATGGGGGATCTCGACGGGGCGCGCGGGTTGACCGGAGAGGTGCTCGAGATCAGAGAGGGGAGTGCCCGATCCGCAATGCACGCGCGCGTTGCGGGTGGTGCCGAGCGCGAGGTGGCTGCGAGAGAGATCGTTCTGGCACGGTGGGCTATGTCCACCGAGATGATCGACGCCGCGCTGACCGAGGCTTTCGAGATCGTCTCTACCCACTGGGCAGCGTGCCACGCCCTCGCGCGGGCGCTGCTGAAACGTCTGACGCTCGACGGCGACGAGGTGCGCGAGATCATCGAGGCAAACGCCCCCGGCTGATACGATCCAGCGAGGAAAAGCCTTGGAATCCCGCAGCTATTGATTACGGCTTGGTGAAATCAAAGAAAGGGGCGATACTTGACGCCGCGAGGTGGACCGCGAATGGGTGCAGGCCGCAAGCCGAAAGCGAAAGCGGAGAAGCAGTCCGAGTCTGTGACTGCGACGCTGACGCCGGCCGAGATGCGGCAGCTCAAGGCCAAGGCAGGCCGGGAGCCGCTCGGTTCGTGGGTGCGGCGGCTGATCCTTCGATCACTGCGGCGCCTGAAATAACACCTCCCTACATGGAGGACCGAATGGGATCGTCTCTTCACCTACTACCGGCACCCGCTGCGGATGCCAGCAAACACGATCTGGGCGAGTGGCTCGAGCTTATCGGCATCGGGACCGTGCTCCTGGCGCGCATGCACATCGAGGCGGCGTGCGAGGAGCGCAACGAACACGCGCGAGACGTGGCGGCTTGGCTGGTAGACGATCTCGGCACGATCGTGGCCGCGCTCGGCAAGTTCATCGCAGGCGGGAAGCTCGAGCTGGGCGAGGAGGAGTACGGGCCGGACGCGTTCAATCGCATCACCGACGCGGCGCGCGCGCTGGGTAGGCCACTGACAGACGGCACCTCCCACTACTTCGACTTCGCGGTCGAGGCCGTCTCCGAGCGGCTGGTCCGCGAGATCAGGAATGTCGAGCAGGCCGCGGAGGCGCGCGCGTGAAACGAAAACCGAAGGGACTCCGGTATCGAAACCTCTACGCGCGAGGCGGCTCGATTGTCTACGAGCGCATCCTCAAGGGGCGACGGATCAAGCGCAGCCTCGGCGTGGATGACTGGGCGGAGGCGGCGGCGGTTCGCGACGCGCTCGAGGCGAAGATCGGCGTGGCAACCCTGCCGATCTCGCAGATGCCCACGTTCTCCGAGATGGCGACGAAGTACACCGAGGAAGACACGGGGCACCTCGCCGCGACGACGCGCACGGATCGGCGACTGCACCTGGTGGTGGACGGCACCGTGATGCGGCATCTCGCCGCATGGCGTCTGGACGCCATCACCTCGGCCACGCTCCGCGAGTGGTGGAATGCCGAGATCCAGAGCACGGAGCGAACGAACGCAACGGGAGCCCGCTACCTCGCGAGCATCGCGGGCGTATTCAACTACGCCGTGGAACTGGGCTACATCACGGAGAGCCCGGTAGACGCGCTCCGTCGCAGCCTCTCACGGCGCGAGCGGTCAAAGCAGGGCAGGGCGAGTACCGGATCGAAGGCAAACCCGATCGAGGATCGGGATGCGCTGGCACGATTGGTGACGGAAGCGCGTGCCCAGGGGCCGGTCGAGTACGTCATCACGTTGGCGATGCTCGACGCTGGCCTGCGCCGTGGTGAAGCGGTCGCACTGAAGTGGCGATCGGTCGCGTGGGGCGTGTCTGCCGATGATCCGCGTCGGCATCTCTTTGTCTCGGCCACGCGGTCTAGAGATGAAGAAGAAGACGCACCGAAATCGGGTCGGACCCGCCGCGTGCAGCTCTCGCGGCGCCTGCGTGCCGCACTGGAGGAACTGTTCGAGAAGCGCCGGCCGAAGACGCTCGACGATCGGCTCTGCGGCGACATGAATGGCGAGCAGTTTCTCAAGGGCCCGTGGCAGCAGATCATCGCCCGCGCCGATCTCCCCGGCCGCGTTCCGAAGGATCTGCGCGACTCGTTCGGCTCGTGGCTCGTGAGTTGCGCGGTTCCACTGCTCTACGTCTCGCGCCAGCTCGGGCACTCGTCGATCGCCGTTACCGAGAAGCACTACGCAAAGTGGATACCGGGGGGCGGCGACCTCTACGTTCACCCGCCGATGCTCGATCCCGGCGACGTACCCGCGGATCTGCTGACGCGGCTACCCGAGTCCCACCAGAGTCCCCTCATCGGCGACCCCTTCGAGCTTCCCGAGTCGCTCAAGTCACCGGATTTGCACTAGAGTCCCGAGTCGGGCCGTTAGCTCAGTTGGTAGAGCACCGGACTTTTAATCCGAGGGTCCAGGGTTCGAGTCCCTGACGGCCCACCAGTAATCATCGCTCCAGCTAGGTGCGATTCTGCGGTAGTACCAAGCATCATCGAGAACGACGTTCATGTCGGTGAACAGCCGTCTCCTGCGGACAAAACCCGCACGAGTCAGCGGGTGACCTCGAGCTTCCGGCCGCCCCGTCACTGAGGTAGAACGCGCCCCGCGTCGACGTCTCGATCAGGTCCGAACGGCTGCGAGGAAGCAGCGATCTCAGCGAATTAGGCGACCTTCTGCCGTCCGGCGAATCCGGTGGGCCGAGTTCACTGTCACTTGCGCCGGCCCGCCGGCCCGACGATTGTGTTTGACACGCGCCTTGTCCGCTCCGTAAAAACGGGCGTGTCTCGTCTTAGATCGGAGAACCAAATGGGCAAGATAACGGCTGCTGTCGTCGTCTTGGTGCTCGGCGCAATTGCATTCGTCGGCGCAGGACCAGCGAAACAAACGCTGAACGTGATCGAAGATCCAGCAGGCGGCGTGAACGAGGCGTATCTGAGCTTCGATACCACCGGTACGGTTCGCCACAATCCTCTTACGGGAGCGTATACCGTCAAGCTCGGAGACTCGTTCCCGTTCAGCAATCCGCTGAGCGGCGATGGTACGGACTCGAGCAGTCGAGACAGTGGCATTTGCTTCGTGACGAGAGTGAACGCCCCCGTTCTTCCGGGCGCCACGGTGCCAGCAGGCGTGACCGCCGAGACCGTGTACGACTGCACGTGGACGAATCATCTGGCCGATGGATCGATCATGGTCTCAGGGCCATTTCGTGATTTCTCCGAGACGGAGCTGGCAATCACGGGTGGGACCCGGAAGTACAGCAAGGCACGCGGCTCTTTGAAGGTGAGGCCGGTCGACGTCGAGGCCGATTTCGTCGACTTCACTTATCACTACGACTTCTTGATCGACTAGCGCGATCGCCTGCGTCACTTCAGGATGGCGATGGCTTCCATCTCCACGAGCAACCCATCCACGGCGAGCGAGGTGACGCCGACCATGGTCGAGGCGGGAAAGGCGCCTCCCTCGGGAAAGAGCTCCGCGCGCGCCTCGCGCATCGCCGAATAATCAGATTGCTTGTAGTCGACGATGTACGTGTTCGTCTTGACGATGTCGGCTGGTGTCGCGTTCACTGCAGAGAGCGCCGCCTTCAGATTCCTGGCCGCCTGTCGAATCTGCGTTTTGAGATCGCCGGCGCCGATCAGATTCCCGGACTGATCGATCGCGACCTGCCCCGATACGAATACGATCTTCGACGCGCCTTCGACGACGAGCACCTGTGTGAAGCCGGGCGGCTCGAGCAGCGTGGGCGGATTGACGTAGTCCTTCTTCATCGTTTCCTCCGTTCATCCTTACGAACGCTCCCCGAACGTTAGGCGGAACGTCTCGCGCGAGGCTCCATCCCCTAGCCCTCGCCGCGCTCCGCGCGCGCGGCGGCGAGCGCCGCAAACTTGCCGCTGTCGACCGCGATGAACAGCCCCGAGGCCTCGACGATCACGTCGTCGCCGCAGAGGAGCTCGCCTGCGGTTCGGATCCGCCGGCCTTCGGTTGAAACGAGCCGCGCCTCGAGGCGCAGGGGCGTCTCCACCGGCGTGTGACGCCGGTATCGTGTCACGAGCTCTACGGTCATCCCGGTCGAGCCGCTGAAGATCGTCGCCATGCCGAGCGCCTCGTCGAGAAGCGCCGCCACGAATCCGCCGTGCACGATGCCGGGCGCTCCCTCGAACGCCGCGCCGAAGCTCACCTCTCCTGTCACGCGCCGAGCTGCCATGTCGCGGCGCAGCACGGCGGGCGGGGCGAGCGGGTTCGCCTGCCCGGTGATCGGGCTGCGGTCGAGGAAGTCCTCCATCCCCGGGAGGAACGATGTGCCATCGACCGCGCCACCCTTCGCGCGCGCGGTGCGGTCGAGCCGCTCTTGCCCCTCGCGAATTCGCGCGGCGACGGCGCGGATCTCGTCCGGAGTCGCGCCGCTCCTGCCGAGGGAGTGGTGCAGTTGCCGCAGCACATCCGCCAGCTCGCGTTTCGCGAGGTCGGTCGCCGTCGGCTCGGATAGCCAGGTGCCGGCAAGCGGCGTCGCATCCGGATCGGGCAAGACGTCTCCTCGTCCCGACCGCCGGGTCGAGCGAGAGCAGTGTACCGCGCGCGATGGCGAGCCCGGCGAGCTAAGCGCAGAATCTCGAGACCGCATGATCCACTACGCGGATCCGCCGATCCTGTTGCGCGATGTCCTCGACGACGTGCATGCCGCTGAGGTGCTGCTCGCGCGCGCCGCTCCCTACACACCGCTCGGTGGCTGGTACCGGCCCGATGCCGACCCTGATGCCGCCACCAACCCGCTCTGGTTCCAGAACGACTGGGTGCACGCCGATCTGCGCGTGCCCGGCTCCGAGCTCTTCCTGCACCACCCGCGCGTGATCCAGGCCGCACGCGATTTCTACTGCGCCGACGTCGTGCTGCCGCATAGCGTTTACGCAAACGTGATGGTCGCACTCGACCGCGCCGGCCCTGCGCACACCGACAACCCGCGCTTTCAGGGCCGCGATCGCTCCAACACGCCCATGTGGCTGCTGCGGACGATGCTCTGGTCCGGTCTGTTCGACCGCTTCTCGATCGTGCAGGCGACCTCGATCTGGTGGATGAACGACGTGGTGGGCGGTGAGTTCCGCTATTGGCCCAAGGGTCCCGCCGCACCGCCCGATCGCCACGTCGGCGACATGGCCAACACGGCGCTGGTGGGCGACAACCACGGCATGTTCCACCAGGTGGGCCCGATCGGGCCCTTTGGGAAGGGTCTGCTGGTGAGCCCCCGCGCCGAGCTCGCTCCCGCCGCGGACGGCAGCGGCGAGTGGGAGGTCCGCGACCGCGGCGCACTGCGCTTCCGCGCTCCGCTCGGCGACTATCGCGTCAGCGTGCTGTGGAAGGCCGACGTCTATCCGAACGAGGCCGAACGCGCTCGGCAGTGTGCACAGCCACTTTCCCTCGCGGACGTGGCGCACGTATTCGACGCCGATCTCGCCGCGCGTCGCGAGCCGCTGCGCTTCGACCTCGCGCGTCTCGGCGATGCTGGATTCGCGAAGGCCGTGGCCGAGCTCTATCCCGAGGCCGCACCGCTCGACGCGTTGCCCTCGTTCTTCGATCCCGCCTGACCACGTGTTCGAGCGTCGTCACTCTTTTAGGTATGCAGTGAAGATGCGCACGGCGTGCGCGGTCACTTCCTTCTGTCTCTTCCTTGCCTGTGGACTCCCCACTCCGAGCAGGACTTTTTCGTGGATCTGCCCCTGGACCATGGCGAGGAAGATCTCCGCATCGAGCTGCGGCTCGGGGGTACCCATGGCTGCCATCTGCCGGGTCACCATCGCCAGGGCAGCGTCGGTGAATTCTCTGGCAAACGCCTGCCCGAGGCCCTTCTCACCGGCGGCGTACGCGATGCGTTGCAGGGTCACGGATTCGGGCAGCAAGCAGCCGCGCAGGTAGTTCTCGGCCAGGCGCTGCAGGCGCTGCTCCCGCCCGAGGTCGTCGCGGATGCCCGCGAGCAGCAACGGTTCGACCATCGCCCCGAGGTGATCCATGGCTGCACTCAACAGGCCCGCCTTGTCGCGAAAGATCCGATAGAGCGTTTCCTTGGAGGCGCTGGCCGAAACCGCCACGGCGTTCATGCTGAACTTCTCGTACCCATCTCGCAGCAGGACGCGCAGGGTGTGCAGCAGAAGGTGTTCGCGCAGGCCCTCCTTGAGGGGACGGCCGCGCCGCGCCCGGGTCGCCTTGGCACCTTGACTCGTCATGGGAAGATTATATACCGTACCATACGGTACGATTAAGAGAGACTCTCGGACCCGGAGGCTCTTCCCATGAACGACACGAGCGCGCTGCAATCCGCTTGGGACTTCCTGCTTCTGCACGCCGGGGCGGAATTCATGAGCTCACCGGCGTTCATCCTCACCGCCGTCGTGTTGGGCGTATACGTTCCGGGCATCGTCTTTTCCATCGTGGATGTCTTTGTTTCCCGGCGCCTGAGCCTCGCGGAGAGCTGGGCCGTCTATTGGCGGGCGATGAAGTGGTATTCCCTGGCCTACGTCGTCGGCATGCCGATCATGCTGATCGTTCCGCTCCCGGTTTCGATCGCGGTACCCGCGGCCGCGCCGTCACCGTCCGAGTTCGTGACCGATCTGCTGCTGTACTTCTTCGTAGGCGACTTCGCGTCGTATGTGTGGCATCGCTTCGAGCATGCTCACGGCCTCTACGCAAAGAAAGTGCACTACTACCATCACACCGACAGGCCGCCCCTCAGCATCTGGACGGCGATGGTCGTCCACCCCGTCGAGGGCATCACGGTCTTCTCCTTCTTCCACATCTACGGGATCTTGTTCTCCATCCATCCATTCACCTTCGCCGTCGCTGCGTTCACGATGACGGCGGTCACGATGATCACCCATTGCGGATACCGTCTGCCGGTCTACGACTGGTTCTTTGCCACCGCCAAGGGTCACTACCTGCATCATTCGCAACGAGAGCCGGTGAACGTGTCGGTGGTGCTGACCGTATGCGATCGACTGTTCGGCACCTATCGCAAGCCCACCATGGGTGCCTTGTGACGGCGTCGAGCGGCCGGGTCGCGGCGTGAGTCCGATCGCGCCGGTGCGAGGAGATCGCGAGGAAACTCGGGGGCTGAGCCCCGCTCGGGTGCGATCCGTGATGGGAGCCTGGAGCGCTACACCACTGCGTGTCGAGCCAAGGGCAGGGGGAATGCGGCTAGGTGCAGCCGCGCAAGATGTACAACGTGAGCAGGATCGGGATCGGAATCCCGATCACCCAGAGCAGAATCCAGCCCACGGCTCCACTCTCACGGCGTTGTTCCTTCTTCATGGGGTACCTCGCTGACTGGGTCAAGCCTGCAACTCGCAAGATGCAAGTCGAGTGCCAAGCACCCGTTCAGCCTCGGCGCCGTTGGCGCCGTCGGAGCCCCGCGAGCAGCAGCAGGCCGCTGCCGAGCATCGTGAGCGCACTGGGCTCAGGCATAACGCAGAGACCGTTCTCGACGCCGGGGTACCCGGCGGGGCAGTTGCTCGCGGTGGGGCCCGCCTCGTAGGGATACGACCCGATGAAGTTGCCGCCCATCGCGTAGTCGCAACCAAAGAAGTAGGCCGTGTACGAATTGCTGTAGCCGAATGCCGAGCCCGGACACACCGCGAGGCCGCAGCCCACCCGATGCGTGTCGGCCCACACGAGCTGCGTGTAGTGGCCCACCGTATTGAGCGTAGATCTGTCGAAGGGGCCGTAGGTGTAGTCCGCGACCTCGTCGCCCCACAAACCCAGCGCGAAGTTCACGAGGTTGGGAGGGGAGCCGGTCGTCAGGTAGACCGCGAGATTCTCGCCGACGTAGGTATTGCCTCCGACGAGCGCTCCGTACTCGCTGGTCCGGTTGGAGTTGTGGTCCCAGATGCACCGATCGACCCAGTTCTGGACCACCAGGGCGAGATCGTCGTCCCAGTCGAGCTTCACCATGTCGGTCGCAGTGGGCTCGTTGGCGACGAGGCCGGACGCCACGTCGGAGCGGATCTCGTTGTGTCCGTCGAGCGTCGCCTGTTCCTGCTGGAGCGTGAGATCGGCCGCCGCGGACGCGGCGACGAGTGTGCAGAGGACGGAGCAGAGCAGCGTCTTCATCGGCGTGTCGCCGTTTCTAGGGGGACGTTGGCTCAGCGAAAGGTGTAACTCAGCTCGAGCATGTGCATGTCCACGCCCGTGCCGTTGGGGTAGATCTTGGCGTCGGACATGTGGGCCAGCCGATAGCCGACGCCGAAGCCCCGGTAGACGGGAACGCGCAAGCCGAACGTCACCGCAACTTGGAAAGCCCCGCCGAAATTCTGCTCGCCGTACTTGTACCGGGTCAGGAGCGCGGCCCCTACGCCGAAATCCAGAGCGAGGATGCTGTCCTTGGGGCCGAAGGCGAGCAGGGGCACGATCGTCCCGACGAAGCCCGATTCCGACGCGCCGGTGAGGACACCGGTCGTTCCCATCAGCCTCGTGCTGAACCCCCACCCGGATTCCCAATAGGTACTCCAGGGGAGCGACGCCGTGGCGAAGAGATCGTATTGCTCGAAGTGTTCGTCCTCGTCTCCCCCGAACACGTTGAACCCGTCGACACCACCGCGGACACCCGCGTTCAACAGTTGAAAGTCGTCGGCGAGGGTCGATGCCGGGGCTGCGAGGAGCAGCACGAGGCAGAGTATCGGCCAGTGAAGTCGCATCCGGTCGGCGGTCCAGAGTCCGGTTGGGAGATCAGCCCTGCGTGAGCGGCACGAGCCGGAGCTCGACGCGTCGGTTCTGCTGGCGGCCATCCTGCGTGTCGTTGCTCGCGACCGGGAAGCGCTCGCCGAAGCCCTCGGTGATCAGGCGCTGCGGCACGACCTGCCGCGACTTGAAATAGGCGGACACGCTCTCCGCGCGCTGCTCCGAGAGCACCTGGTTGTGCGAGTCGGATCCCGTCGCGTCGGTATGCCCCGTGATCTCGATCAGCGTCTTCTCGTACTCGTTCACCACGAGCACGACCGAGTCCAGCACGTCGTAGAAGTCGCCGCGGATCTCGGCGCGGTCGGTCGCAAAGGTGAGATTTCCGGGCATGTTGAGATAGATGTCGTTGCCCACGCGCTTCACCGAGACGCCGGTGCCCTGGAGCCGCTCGCGCAGCTTCTTCTCCTGGTAGTCCATGTAGCCGCCCACGGCGCCGCCCGCGAGTACGCCCACGCCCGCGCCGATCGCGGCGCCGCGCCCGCGGTTCTCCTCGTCGGCGATCGCGCCGATCGCCGCGCCCGAGGCGGCGCCGATCAGCCCGCCGATCGCGGTCTTGCTGATCTGGCGCTCTCCCGTGTACGGGTCGGTGGTGCAACCCGCCAACACGGCGAGCGACACGAGTGCAGCGAGTCCCTGTCGGATCTTCTGATGCATGGTGGCTGTTGCTCCTGGTTGTGACGGGAAGGTCAAGTTAGCGGATCAGGAAGGTCGCGAGGGGTCGGCGGAGCGAGAAGTGTCCGCTAGCTTCGCGCGCGCAGATGTCTGGATCCGCACCGTCCGCGCTGGATCGCCTCGCGCGCGTGCGCCGGCCGCTCGGCGCGCTGCTCGTGCTGCTCGTGCTGGCCTGGGTATGGTGCGTGATCGCCGCGCCGATCGATCGCACCCAGGGCGTGATCCAGAAGATCCTCTATGTGCACCCGCCGCTCGCGTACGGCGCGTATCTCGGCTTCGTGCTCACTGCGATCGGCGGCGCGCTCTATCTCTGGAAGCATCGCGCGACCTACGATCATCTCGCGGTCGCGGGGGCCGAGGTCGGCGTGGTGTTCTGCACGCTCATGATGGTGACGGGACCGATCTGGGCGAAGGGCACCTGGGGGCACTGGTGGACCTGGGATCCGCGCCTCACGCTCACGCTGCTGCTCTGGTTCGTCTACCTCGCCTACCTGCTGCTGCGCAGCTTCACAGAGGGCAGCGAGCGCACCGCGCGCTTCGCGGCGCTCTACGGCGTCGCGGGGACCGCGCTGATCCCGCTCAACTACTTCGTGATCGAGCTCGCGGAGGGCCGCTCGGTCCACCCGGAGAATCTCGAGCGGGGCAGCCTCGGGGAAGGCATGGGGCTGCCGTTCCTCATCGCGAATCTCGCGGCGTTCGTCGCGTTCGTATGGCTGGTCGCGCTGCGCTGGGAGGTGGAGGCGCGCCGCGCGCACGCCGCGGAGCGCGCCTCGTGAGCTACGCGATCGCGGCCTATCTGATCACGGTGGGGACGCTCGGCGTCTACGCGTGGACGCTCGCGCGCGAGCGACGCAAGCTCGAACGCGGCGGCGAGTAGCGGCGATCGCTACAAACGGCCCGGGCGCGCCTCGAGCGGGCCGTCGGGCAGCGAGCCGTCGACGTCGGTGAAGCCGTAGAGCTCGGCGAGATCGCGCGCCGCGAGCGCACGGCCCGTGTGTCGGATCACGTCGGGATCTGCCGCGAGCGCGGCCACGGCGCGGCCCGTGAAGCGCTGCGATTCGCTGCGCACCTTCTGGAATGCCGGAAGCTGCGCGGCGTACTTCTCCACGCGCTCCGTGCGCACGAGTCCGGGCCACAGCGACACCACGGCCACGCCGAACGAGCGCAGCTCGTGCGCGGTATCTGCGGTGAGGCGGTCGAGCGCGGCCTTGCCGACGCCGTAGGCGACGTGCCACGCGTACTTGATGGCGCCCGAGGAGCTGATGTTGGCGACCAGGCCGGCGCCTTGCTTCGTCATGCGTCGCGCCGCGAACACGCTCGCGACGTAGGCCGAGCGGGTACCGACGTCGATCATGTCGTCCCAGTTCGAGATCGGCACTTCGAAGAACGGCTTGCCGGACGTGAGCTCGGGCGGAATCAGGAATGCGTTGTTCACGAGCACGTCGAGTCGGCCGCACTCTGCGTCGACGCGCTCGAACAGCGCTTCTACCGCTGCGTCGTCGCGGTGGTCGCACGCTACGGCGATCGCCTCGCCGCCCGACGCCGCGATTTCGGCGGCGGTGGCGCCCACGGTTCCCGGCAGCGCCGCATCGCCTTCGCGCACGCTGCGCCCGGTCAGGTAGACGGTGGCGCCCGCGGCCGCAAGCTCGAGCGCGCAACCCTTGCCGATTCCGCGCGATGCGCCTGTCACGATCGCGACCCGGCCCGCGAGTACGCTGCTCACGCTACGCCTCCTCGGCCACCAGGCGCGCGGCCGCCTCCTCGCAGCGCGTGCCGCGGAAGAAGTCCGGGTTGGCGCTGGTGTAGAAGCGCACCGGGTTCGCGAACACGAACTCGCGGAACTCCGCTTCGCCGATCGAGCCGTCCTCGACGAGCTCCCAGGCCTCGGCCAGGATGCCCGCCATGTCGGGCACGTCCCAGTGCCCGATGTCGGAGCTGAACATCGCGCGCAGCCGTGCGCCGAGCGGATTGGTTTCGGAGCGGAACGCCCACGCGACCATCGGGTCGTCGGCCTCGCAGCCGAAGTAGAAGCGCGGCACGAACAGGTCGCGCACGTCCTCGGCGCACGTGATCTCGCACGCAGCCCATTCGTCGATCGTTGGCGGCTCGGGCTCGAGCTTCGTGAACGACTCGGCGAGCCCCGCGAGGTCGGCGCGGAAGCGCCCGTCACCGTACTTCGCGAACAGCTCCATCAGGAGCTTCGTGTCGATCCGCGCCGGATCGAGGTGGTGGATCGACTCGCGGTTGCGCTTCTCCCAGTGCGAGAGCAGGTCGGCGTAGAGCGAGCACGCCCAGCCGACGCCGCCCTCGAGCAGGCCGAAGCTGAGCCCCGGGAAGCGCCGCGTGACGCCGCCGAAGAACAGCGACTTGCAGAACGCCTCCATGCTCGCGCCGAACGAGCCGATGTGGTTGTACATGTAGTTCGAGATCGAGCGGCGGCTGCCCCAGCCCATGCCCGGCGTGTGCGATGCGGGAGCGACGCGGAGCTCGAGACAGCGTTTCCAGACCGGGTCGTAGTCGTACTCGCTGTCGAGGCCGAGCGCGTCGAGGCGAGACCCGGAGCCCGATCCCCAGTTGGGGATGCTGCGGTCGGCCGCGACCGCGCCGCCGCCGATCGGGCGGTGCACGAGCCCGTTGATCATGATCGCCTTGAAGCCGAGCTCGCCGACGGCGTGGTCGAGCTCCGCGATCGCTTCGGCCGGCGTGTGCATCGGGATCTGCGCGACCGGCGTCATGCGGTCGGCGTACGGGAAGTAGACCTCGGCGTTGTAGGCGTTGAGCGCGCGGCACGCGACCTGGCGCAGCTCGTCGTCGAGGATCGAGAGCGTGACGAGCCCGCGGCTCGGGTAGAGCACCGCGAAGTCGATGCCGAACTCGTCGAGGCGTTCGTAGAGCAGCCGCGGCAGGTGCGCGGTCGCGCGGTCGAGTGTGTTCGCGGCCGGCAGGCTCCACCACGACGGACGCGTGGCCCAGAGCTCGCGGCGCCGCGCCTCGGAGAGCGCGCTCCACGGGCGCAGCACCATGTCGTCGAAGTCGATTCCGCCGGCGGCCTCGAAGCGCGCCGCGAGGTCGCCGCCGCCGATGTCCTTCACGAAGTCGAGGAAGAAGCTGCGGAAGACCGGGAGCGTCTCGATGATGTGGCCGTCGGCATCGACGACGGGGTGGTCGAGGCGCGCGCGCAGGTCGGCCGAGCGCATCAGGCCGCCGAGCCGAGCGCGTTGCGCAGGACGGCGCTCTCGTCGCTGCGGTAGCGCGCGCGATAGGCGGCTTCCGCGATGCGCGGCAGCGCGCGCTCGATCTCGGTCGGGTCGAGGCGCGCGGCGACCTCGGCGGCACCCGCCCTCGCGAGCATCTGCGGCAGGCGCGTGCGGATGCGCTCGAGCGCCCAGGCCAGCGGGTCGCCGTCCGCGATCGGATCCATGTGCAGCATCTCGTTGCTGAGATCGCGCCACGAGATGTAGTGATAGTGCGGTTCCTCGTCGAAGCAGTCGAAGCGCAGGTACTCCTGCGTGGGGTCGCTTGCGCTGCACACGTGAAGCGACACGCCGCGGTCGTCGAGGCCCGCGGCATTGGCCGCCTCGACCTCGGGCGCCAGCGTGTCGCCGCGCGCGGCGACCGTCGCGGACGCGCCAGCGATCGCTTCGTTGAGCAGCCGATACTCCACGCCGATCCGCACGGCGCCGAGCTCGAACCAGGTGGTCTGGGCCTCGACCGGCGGAATCGGCATGCGGTCGTAGCGGGTGATGTGATCGTTCATGGTCCCTCCGTACGTGCCGTTGCGAGCCGCCGCGCCGCCTCTTCGCGCAGCGCGCCCTTGGCGATCTTGCCACCGGACGAGCGCGGTAGCTCGTCGAGCACGAGCAAGCGCTCGGGCCAGGATTCCACCGACACTCCCTGCGCGCGCAGATGGGCGACGAGCTCGTCGAGCGTGAGCGCGGCAGCCGGATGCAGCTCGACGACCGCGCACACGCGCTCGCCGAACACCGGATCGGGCACGGGCACGGCCGCCGCAAGCGCTACCGCGGGGTGGGTCATCACGGCGGCTTCCACGACGGGCGCGCTGATGTTCTTGCCGCCGCGGATGATGATGTCGGCGGTTCGGCCCACCACGTACAGCACGCCGTTGGCAGCGATCTCCGCGATGTCGCCGGTCAGCATCCATCCGTCCGCGGTGAAGAGCTGCGCATTGGCGGCCGGATCGTCCCAATAGCCCGCGCTCGTGAGCGGCCCGCGGCAGCCGGGCTGGCCGCGGCCGCTCGCCGTGACGTCGCGCTGCTCGGCGTCGAACAGCCGCACGTGCATCTCCGGGATCACGTGTCCCGCGCTGCGCAGGCGCACGTCGCGGTCGTCGCGCAGCGTCGTGCAGGAGAGCGCTCCGGTCTCGTTCGAGCCGTAGAACTGGAGGACGCACGCGCCCGTGCGCTCCTCGAACGCCGCGGCGCGCTCGTAGGGCACGGCCTCGCCGCCCGTGAACAGCACGCGCAGCGATGAGAGGTCGAAGCGAGCCGGCGCGCGGTCGAGCGCGTCGAGCATGAGGATGAACTGCGTGCTGACGGCGGCCATCACGCTCACGCGGTGGCGCTCGATCGCGGCGCAGAGCTCCACGGCATCGAACTGGGGCAAGAGCACGCACGGAGCGCCGAGCAGAGTCGGCGTGACGTGACCGGTCCAGATCCCGAAGCCGAACGGCGCGGGCAGCGCGGACAGGAACACGTCGCGCTCGGTCAGGTCGGCCGCGTCGACCGCGAGGCGGTGGAAGTGATTCCAGCGCGCCTGATCGTGTGTGACGCACTTCGGGAGTCCCGTCGTGCCGGAGGTGGAGTTCAGCAGGAAGAGGTCGTCGACCGCGAGCCGGCGCTCCGCGAGCGCGCGTCGCTCGCTCTCGCTCGGCGCCGACAGCGCTGCGAAATCGCTCTCGTCCACGAGGTGGTGGCGCAGCGGCGCCCCTTCCGCGCGCAGGCTCGCCGCGAGCGCGCGCGTGTCGAGATCGCGATGGCGCGCGCGCGAAACGAGTGCGACCGCGCCGGACCGCCGCACGAGGTGGTGGATCTCGGCCTCGCCCGCGCGCGGTCCGATTCCGACCGCGACGAGGCCCGCCTTCTCGGTGGCGACGAATGCGACGTGCACTCCGACACCGTCGGGCAGAAGCACGGCGGCGCGCTCGCCGCGCGCGAGTCCCGCGGCGACGAAAGCCGCTGCGAGCGCGTCGGAGCGCAGCGCGTAGTCGCGCCAGCCAAGCCGCGTGTCGCCGGCCGCAAAGGCGAGCGCCTCGGGCGTGCGCGCCGCGTGGGCGTCGATCGTCTCGGCGAGGGGCTTCAGAGCGGCTCCGCAGCGGTCGGTTCGAGTAGCATGATGCCTCGGATGAACCGCGCGAGCAGCCTCGTCGTCCTGCCCTTCGGAACGCTCCGCGGCGACGCGTCGGGCGCTGCGCTCGCGTTTCGCGGCATCCCGTACGCGCGTGCACCGGTCGGTCCGTTGCGCTTTGCCGCGCCCGAGCCGGCCGAGCCCTGGGAGGGGGTACGCGACGCGACGCGCTTCGGCGCGGCGCCGCCGCAGTTGCCCGACCCGCTGTCGACCGCGCTCGGCATGCTCGACGGCTGTGCGATCGGCGAAGACTGCCTCTCGCTCAACGTGTTCACGCCGTCGCTCGAGCCCAGAGCGCGGCCGGTCCTGGTCTGGATCCCGGGTGGCGCGTTCGTGGGCGGGACCGCGGGCGTTCCGATCTACGACGGTACGCGTCTCGCGGCGCGCGGAGACGTCGTCGTGATCACCGTGAGCTATCGCGTCGGTGCGCTCGGCTTCGCGTGCTTCGATCGCAGAGCCCGGCGAGCCCGCGTTGGCCAACCTCGGCCTCCGGGATCAGATCGCGGCGCTGCGCTGGGTGCGCGCGAACGCGGCGGCGTTCGGGGGAGATCCGGCGCAGGTCACGGTATTCGGCGAGTCGGCGGGCGCCGGAAGCATTCTCGCACTGGCCGGAATGCCCGCGGCGCGCGGACTGTTCGCGCGCGCGATCGTGCAGAGCGCCGCGCCGCGCGGCGTGATCCCGCAAGCCGTTGCGCGCGCGCGCACGCGGATGTGGCTCGAAGAGCTCGGCCTCGCCGGCGCGCCGCGCCGCGAACTGCGCGCGGTTCCCGTCGAGCGACTGCTCGAAGCGCAGGCCGCGGTGATCGCGCGCACACCGCCCAGCAACGGATTCTTCTACGCGCCGGTCGTCGACGGCGAGACGCTCGTCGTGCCGCCCGCGCGCGCGTTCGCGGAGGGCTTCGCGCGGGAGCTACCGCTCTTGATCGGAACGACGCGCGACGAGATGCACCTGTACTGGGCCGGAGTGCCTCGGGGCGTCGAGGGCGCGGTGGCGATGATCGCGCCCCAGCTCGGCGTCGCCGACACGGACGCCGCGCGCGCAGCCGCGACGCTGTTCGACGGGTTTCGCGCCGCGCGCGAGCGCCGCGGCGAGAGCGCGACGCCATGCGACGTGTACCTCGGAGTCCAGACGGAGCTCTCGCTGCGCCACGATGCGGTCCGGCTCGCCGAGGCGCGCGAAGACCATCAGGATCGGCGCACCTGGATGTATCTGTTCAGCTGGCGCTCGCCCGCGCGCGACGGCGTGTGCGGTGCGTGTCACGCACTCGATCTGCCGTTCGTGTTCGGGAACCTCGATGCCCCGGGCATGCCGGGGTTCGCGGGCGAAGGCCCCGAAGCGCAGGCGCTCGCGCACGCAATGATGGATGCGTGGACGGCGTTCGCGCGCGGCGGCGCGCCATGGCCCTGTTACGACGCCGCGCGCCGCGCCACGTTCGAGTTCGGCCCCGTGCGCGCACTGCGCGAGGCGCCGCTGGACGAGGAACGCGCGCTGGTCGCGCGCTTCGCGCCTTCGTAGGGCGGGAGGAGCCGAAGGCGGATCCCGCCGTTGCCGCGTTTCGCTGTCATGGCGGGATCGCTTCGCTCTCCCGCCCTACGAGATCGCCTTCGCGTCGCGCAGGTTCGCGATCTCGGCCTCGCCGAAGCCCCACTCGCGCAGCACTTCGTCGGTGTTGACGCCGCCCGCGACGGGCGGGCGCGAGACGCCCGAGTCGGTGCGCGAGAAGCGCGGTGCGGGGCGCGGTTGCGCGACGCCTCCCACGTCGATGAACGCGCTGCGCGCGTGCGCGTGCGGATGCACGCGCGCCTCGGCCATCGTGAGCACGGGAGCAAAGCAGGAATCGCTGCCCTCGAGGATTTCGCACCACGCGTCGCGGGTGCGGGTGCGGAACAGCGCGCTGAAGCGCTCGCGCAGCACGGGCCAGCCGGCGGGATCGTTCTGGGCCGGCAGATCTTCGCCTGCGAGGCCGAGCTTCGCGAGCAGCTCGGCGTAGAACTGCGGCTCGATCGCGCCGATCGCCACGTATTTGCCATCGGCGGTCTCGTACGCGTCGTAGTACGGAGCGCCGCTGTCGAGCATGTTGGTGCCGGCCCCGTCCTTCCAGAACCCCGACTGTTGGGCGCCGTGGAAGATCGTCATGAGTGCAGCGGCGCCGTCGACCATCGCGGCATCGACGACCTGGCCCGCGCCCGAGCGCACGCGCTCGAGCAGCGCGCACACCATTCCGAATGCGAGCAGCAGGCCGCCGCCGCCGAAGTCGCCGATCAGGTTGATCGGCGGCGTCGGCGGCTGACCCGCGCGCCCGATGTGCGCGAGCACACCCGAGAGCGCGATGTAGTTGATGTCGTGACCGGCTGCGTGCGCGAGCGGACCTTCTTGCCCGAAGCCGGTCATGCGCCCGTACACGAGGCGCGGATTGCGCGCGAGACACGCATCGGGGCCCAGTCCGAGCCGCTCCATCACGCCGGGCCGGAAGCCCTCGAACAAGCCGTCCGCGCGGTCGCACAGACGGAGGATCGTGTCGACGCCTTCGGGCCGCTTGAGATCGACGCAGATGCTGCGCCGGCCGCGGCTCAGCAGGTCATGGGAAGGGCGCTCGCCGAATGCGCTCGGCCCCGGGCGCACGATCCGGATCACCTCGGCGCCCATGTCCGCGAGCACCATCGCGCAATAGGGCCCGGGCCCGATTCCCGCGATCTCGAGCAGTCGAATCCCCTGGAGCGGGCCCATCGGCAGGTTCCTCCGTGCGCGCGGCGCGCGAGGATACCGGTTCGTTCCCGTCTCCGGTGCCGAGAAAACGGGTGAAGAACCCCGCAGGTCTGGCCCGAGATCATCCATTTGGGTGAAAAGATCGCCCGTCGATTTCATCGGGATGGAGGGCGCGGCGGCTTCTCGAGCGGCGGTATCCATATACCCGGAGAGTTGGAGTGACGAGCATGGCTACAGGGGCAAACAGCCATCGGGGCGCAGATCTCGGAATCACGCAGTTCCGGTCGATCGCATCCATTCGCCGCTCGAATTCTCTCGGCGGGGATCAATCAACGCAGGAGTAAGAGTCCGCACTCCCGTCTACGAACCTTGATTGTCTCCCCTGGGCCCGTCCGGGCATGTTCCGGACGGGTCCAGCCGTTTCTGGACCCGTTCCGCCCCTCGCTGGACTCCGGCCCCATCGGCCGGCCATACTGGGTGTGGGAGTGCCGGCGGCGGGGTTCGCGCTCGCCGGACTGCGGAACATGGACGAGCGTGCCCTTCATCTGATCGACCGCATCTATGCGGCCGCGCTGGATCCTGACCTTTGGCAGGAAGTCGCCGAAGGGGTCAGCGAGATCTTTGGCGGATCGCCGACGATGCTGAGCTTCGTCCTTCCGGAGGAAGCGGGGGCGCCGCGCTTCGCGGTGGGCGTCGACGAGCCGTATCAGAGCTCCCACGTGGAGCACCTGCTCAAGGACACGCCGTTCTCGACCCGCCACATGTGGCAGTTCGCGGACCGTTGGGGCGACCTCGGCGAGGTGATCGGCCACGTGAATCTCGCCGCGACCGAGCTCTACACGGAGTGGCTCAAGCCGCAGGGCCTCGCCGCTGCGTGGACGGTGGGCCACACGATCTTCAGCGAGGAGCGCGAGCCGCTGGGTGGCTTCACGGTGTTTCCGCGCGAGGGTGCGCCGCCGTTCACACGCGATCAGTTCGCGCAAGCCGATGCGTTGGTGCCGCACCTGCGTCGCGCGCTCCAGGTGCACCGCACCGTACACGGCGCACAGCGCGTGCAGCTCGCGCTCGCGGAGGCGATCGATCGCCTGCCCACGGGCCTGTTGCTGCTCGACGCGAAGCGGCACGTCGTGGTGCAGAACAAGGGAGCCGAGAAGATCGTCGCTTCCGACGACGGATTCCGGATCGATCGCAACGGCCCGACCGCCGAAGACGCACGCGAGAACGCCGCGCTCCAGAAGCTGATCGCCGACGCGATGGATGCGCGCGCGGGACAGGAGATCCGCTCGGCGGGCTTCATCTCGGTGACCCGCCCCTCGGGCCAGCGATCGTACGCCGTCATGGTGACGCCGCTGCTCGCCGCGCCCGGCAAGAGCGTCGCGAGCGATGCCGTGGTCGCAATCTTCGTCGCGGACCCGAATGCGCGCGTCGTCGCAGGGCCCGAGGTGCTCGCCGAGCTGTACCAGCTCACCCACTCGGAGGCGGAGCTCGTGCGACTACTGGCCGCGGGCCTCACGCTCGAAGAGGCGGCCGAGAAGCGCGGCGTCAGCCTCAACACTGCGCGCAGTCATCTCAAGCACGTGTTCGCGAAGACGGACACCAGCCGCCAGGGCGAGCTCGTGCGGCTGATCATGTGCGGAGTCGGGCAGATCCGCGAGGCGTAGGTGTCGCCGCGGACTCGTGCTCGATCGCGAGCTCCACCATGAGCTCGTCGGCGAGCTTCTCGAGCGCGATGCGCAGCTCGTCGGGATCGGCGTTGCCGGGAAGTCGCAGCCACGCTTCCGCATGGAACAGCGTCTCGCCGGACATCGGCGCGCTGCTCGTGTGCGACTCGAGCTCCTCCACGTTTACGCCGCGCTCGGCGATCGCGCGCGAGATCTCGCGCACGATTCCGGGTCGGTCGAGACCGACGAGCTCGAGCCGCAGGCGCGGCGCCGATGCGTCGGGTCCGGCGCCGATCGCCGGCTCGACGATCACGCGCAACCCGCGCGCTTCGAGCGCGCGCAGCGCGCCCGTGAGCTCGTTCGCGCGCGTCTCGGCGACGCTCACGCGCAAGAGGCCGACGAAGTGGCCCGCGAGATGCGCCATGCGACTCTCGAGCCAGTTCGCACCGTGGTCGGCCACGGTCTTCGCGAGCGCTTCGACGAGACCGGGGCGGTCCGCGCCGATGATCGTGAGAACGAGCGATGCGCTGCTCATCTTGACCTCCAAACCTTACGCTCGGCTCAGGAGAATCACTCCTGAGTCTCCCCCAAACGGGTGAGGAAATCACCCAAGCGAATTCACTCCTTTGGAGGACGCCCCGGGCCTGGCGAAGCCGTACGTTGCAGCCGGCAACGAGAGCGAGGGGGCATGGCACAGGCGAAACCCAGGGCCAGAGGTCGCCTACGGTGTGCGGGCCGCGCAAGGTGCGGTGGCTCGACCAATGCCCGTCTCTTCGCGAGCGCTGCCGCTGTGGTGCGATCGGTCCGCTTCAATACCAAGGTCCGCATCCCTTCCTGAAAGCGATCGCATCATCGAGGCCCGTTCCATGCCCCAGCAAGGAGCGGGCCTCACCCATTCCTGGGGATGCGCGCACTCGCACGCGTGCGTGATAGGCTGCGGTTCGACATGGCCGAGCTCACAGTGCGCGATCGCGAAGAACCGGCAGCCGTCGCGCTCGCCGGCAGGGATCGCAGGCATCTGCGCGGGCTCGCACACGCGCTCGAGCCCGTTGTGCAGATCGGGGCGGCCGGGGTCACGCCGGCTGTCGTGTCCGCGCTCGATCGCGCACTCGGCGATCACGAGCTCGTGAAGGTTCGGATCACGCGCGAGCGCGACGAGCGCCGCGAGATCGCGGATGCGCTCGCGAGCGAGACGCGCAGCGCGGTCGCGGGTCTCGTGGGACACGTGGCCGTGCTCTATCGACCCGCGCGCGAGCCGGAGCGGCGTCGGATCGCGCTGCCGTCGGCGAGAGGACGGGCGATTTCCGCCGCGCGCCACCGAGATTGACAGGCGCGCGCGCGCTGGGAAATCTTCGCGACATGTCCTTCCTGTCGCGCCGGACGGTGGTGATCGTGCTCGCCGCGATCGCATTGGTCGCCGTGTTCGCGACGCTGCGCCGGGCGCTCGGGATCGAGCTTCATCCCGAGGCGATCCGCGCCTCGGTCGACCGGCTCGGCGTCTGGGGCCCGCTGGTGTTCGTGGCGATCGTCGCGTTGCGCATTCCGCTCGCGGTGCCGTCTGCGATCGTGTTGATCGGCGGCGGGGTGGTGTTCGGCTCGATCGAGGGAACGCTCTACGGTGCAGCGGGTCTGTTGATCTCCGCGGTCATCGCTTTTCTCGGATCGCGCTGGGCAGGACGCGACGCGATCGAGCCCCGCGTCCCCGCGCGCATGCGTTACCTGTTCGACCTCGCGGGCTCGCGCATGGGAGCGCTCGTCATCGCGTTGGGGACGGCCTACCCACTGAGCATGATCACGTCGTTTCACCTGGTCGCCGGCGTCACGAGCATGTCGTTGCCCGTATTCGCGCTCGCCGCGGGTACTGGGTCACTCGGGCGCGCGGCGCTCTACACCTACTTTGGCAGTCGGCTGGTCGAAGCCGACCCGATCGAGATGCTCGGGGTCGGCGCGCTGTTCGCGGTGGCGTTGCTGCTTCCGCTCGCGCTGCCCGCGCCGCGCGCGTGGCTGCTCCAGGCGTTCGAGCGCCGCGATCCCCAGCCCTGAGGTTCATGCCAGCGCGAGGCGCCGGTAGGCCATCAGATGGCGCAGCGCCGCGGCGAGATCGCCCGAGCTCTCGCACAGGCGCGCGACGTTGTAGTGCGCTTCGGCGCAGGTGGGATCACCCGCCAGGCACGCGAGATAGGCATCGCGCGCCTCGTCCACGCGCTGCTGATCCTCGAGCGCGACCGCGAGATTGAAATGAGCGGTGGCGTCGCCTGCGCGCGCCGCGAGCGCGGCGCGGTAGTGCGCCTCCGCGGCCGGGAGTCGCCCCGCTTCGTGTTCGAGGCAGCCCAGGTTCACGTGTGCGTCCGGATGCGCGGGCGCGAGTCCGAGGGCGCGCTCGTATGCGTCGCGCGCGCGCTCGGGATCGGTCGACTCGATCTCGCAGCCGAGCTCGTACCAGCCGTCGGCATCGCGCGTGCGCGCCGCACCCGCGGTCGGCAGCGCGAACACGCGCGCCAGGCGGCCCTTCGCGTTGCGCGCGAAATCGAACGCGCGCTGGCTCTGCTCGGTACCGCACGGCGGCCGGGCTTCACGCCGGGCGCGCCGCACGCTCTTGCGCGCGCCGCGCAGGTCCTGCAGCTCGTCCAGGAACGTGAGCTGCTCCATTCATCCACCACCGTCCGCGATTGCGGACGTCACCCCAGATTCACCTATCTGCGTGAGGAAGCCTTCCGCTTGCCCTTTGCCGCCGGCGCGGAACGCGCGGCGCGCTTGGGTCCCTTGCGCGCTGCGTCGGCGCCTCCGGTGTCTTCGAGGCTCGCGCGCAACGCCTCCATGAGGTCGATGATCTTCCCCTGCGGCTCGGGCGCCTCGACGAACGTGACTTCGTGGCCCTCGACCTTCTGTGCGATCACCTGCTCGAGACGCTTCTTGACGGCGTCCTCGTACTTCCCGGGCTCGAACTCGTCGACGGCGATCTGTTCGATGAGCTTCTCGGCGAGCGCGAGCTCCGCGTCCGAGACCTTCGCGTCTCCGCGCTCGACTTCGTCGAACGAGCGCAGCTCGTCGGGATAGTGGAGCTGCTCGAGGATCAGTCCGCCCTGGAACGGTCGCACGAGCACGAGGTATTGCTTGCCGCGCGCGGCCCACGACGCGATCGCACAGCGCCCGGTCTTCTCCATGGCTTTGGAGAGCAACGCGTAGGGCTTTTCGCCGCCCTTGTCGGGGCCCAGGTAGTAGGCGCGTTCGAAATGCAGCGGGTCGACCTGCGCGAGCGGCAGGAACTCGCTGATCTCGATCATCTGCGAGCTCTCTTCCTCGAGCGCCTTGATCTCTTCGTTCGTGAAGGTGACGTACTTGCCCTTCGCGAACTCGTAGCCCTTCACGATCTCGTCGCGCGGAACGACCTTCTCATCGGTCGGGCACCAGTACTGCTGCTTCACACGCGTGCCGCACTGGTGGAGCATGTTGAACGAGATCTGGCCGCTCGATTCCGTGGTCGTGAAGAGCTTGATCGGAATCGAAACGAGCCCGAAGGAAATCGTTGCGGACGAGATCGCGCGCGCCGGCATATCAGAACCCTTACGTTAGCCGCCCTGGAGCGTCAACCACACGGCGGGTAGGGGAGAGATCGGTGGCCCGGGGCGAACGGCTGAGCGATCGAGAGCGGCGCGGTCTGCGCGCCTATCGCGCCAAACGCCACGCCGACCGCACACCCGAGCCGTTCGGAGCGGAACGCGCGCATCGCCCGGGCTTGTTCGTCGTGCAGCAGCACGCGGCGCGCCGTCTGCACTACGACCTGCGTCTCGAGTGGCGCGGCGTGCTGCTGTCCTGGGCGGTGCCGAAAGGCCCCTCGCTCGATCCGGCCGAGAAGCGGCTCGCGGTGCAGGTCGAGGACCATCCGGTCGAATACGCCGACTTCGAAGGGGTGATCCCCGAGGGGAACTACGGGGCCGGCGCGGTGATCGTGTGGGACCTCGGTCGCTGGCAGCCCGTGGAGGATCCGGACGAGGGGCTCGCGAGCGGCAAGCTGCTGTTCGATCTCGAGGGCTACAAGCTGCGCGGCCGCTTCACGCTCGTGCGCACGGGCGGGAAGAAGAAGCCCGACAGCCGCGACTGGCTCCTGATCAAGAAGCCGGACGCGTTTGCGAGCGACGCGGCCGATCCGCACGCGGACGCCTCCGTGCTCTCGGGGCTGACCCTGGACGAGCGGCGCGACGGCTCGCCGCGGCTCGCGGAGCTCACGCGCGCGATCGCGAAGGCGCGTCCACCACGCCGCGAGCTGCGCGCCTCCGCGCTGCGGCCGATGCTCGCCGAGCGGATCGACACGCCGTTCTCGAGCCCGGACTGGCTGTTCGAGGTGAAGTACGACGGCTATCGCATGATCGGCGCGCACGAGAACGGGGAAGGGCTCCTGTTCACGCGCAACGGCCGGCCTGCGGCGGACCGCTTTCCCGAGCTCGCGCGCGCGCTCGCGGCGCTTCCGGTCGAGCACGTGATCCTCGATGGCGAGGTCGCCGTCACCGATGCCGAAGGTCGCCCGAGCTTTGCGCGCCTGCAGCAGCGCGCGGCGCTCTCGAGCCCGCACGAGGTCGCGCGCGCGATGATCGAGAGCCCGGTCACCTGGTTCGTCTTCGATCTGATCGCGTTCGACGGCTACGACCTGCGCGATGTGCCGCTGCGCACGCGCAAGGAATGGCTCGCGCAGCTGATTCCGCCGCGCGGTCCGCTGCGGCTCGCGCCGTGGTTCGCCGAGCGCGGCGAAGACGTTTACGCGCAGGTCCGCGCGCACCAGCTCGAGGGAGTGGTCGCGAAAAAGCTCGATTCCCCGTACCGCTCGGCGCGCAGCCCGCTGTGGAAGAAGCTCCGTCTGCTCGCGAGCGACGACTTCGTGATCGCGGGCTACACCGCCGCGCGCGGCGGGCGCCCCGGCTTCGGCGCGCTCCATCTGGCTTCCCACGTGAACGGCGAGCTGCGTTACTTCGGCCGTGTCGGGACCGGCTTTCGCGACGAGGAGCTCGTCTCGCTGCGCGAGTCGCTCGATGCGTTGCGCCGGTCTACGCCGCCTTGCGTCGGTGCGGTGCCGCAGACGCGCGGCAACGTCTGGGTGGAGCCGCGCCTCGTGGGCGAGGTGAGCTTCACCGAGGTGACCGATGCGGGAGCGCTGCGCCACCCGACCTGGATCGGATTGCGCGAGGACAAAGATCCCTCCGAATGCGTGCGCGCGGGGCCCGAGGACACGGAGCTCGAGCCGCCCGACGCGCCGTCCGCGCAGAGCGACGCGCCCGACGCGCGCGTGGTCCCGTTCACGAATCTCGACAAGGTGTTCTGGCCCGACGACGGCACCACGAAGGGCGACCTGATCGATTACTACCGGCGGATCGCGCCGTGGCTCCTGACCTATCTGCGCGATCGGCCGCTCGTGATGACGCGCTATCCGGACGGCATCGCGGGCAAGAGCTTCTTCCAGAAGGATGCGCCTGCGTGGGTGCCCGGCTGGGTGCGCACCGAGCAGATGTGGAGCGAGCACGCCGAGCGCGAGGTCAACTACTTCGTGTGCGATGACCTGGAGTCGCTGCTCTACGTGATCAACATGGGCACGATTCCGCTGCACGTCTGGTCGAGCCGCGTCGCCGATCTCCAGCATCCCGACTGGTGCATCCTCGATCTCGACCCGAAGGGCGCGCCGTTCCGCGACGTGGTGGACCTCGCGCGCGAGATCCACACGATCTGCGACGACCTCGCGCTGCCCGCGTTCCCGAAGACGAGCGGCTCTTCTGGGCTCCACGTGCTGATTCCGCTGGGTGGACGCCTCACGTTCGAGCAATGCCGCATGCTCGCGGAGCTGATCGCGCGCCTGATCGTCCAGCGCCGCCCCGAGATCGCCACGATCGCGCGCAGCGTGCGCGCGCGCGAGGGAAAGGTCTACGTCGACTTCCTGCAGAACGGCCACGGGCGTCTGCTGGTCGCGCCGTTCTCCGTGCGCCCGCTGCCGGGTGCGCCCGTATCGATGCCGCTGCGCTGGTCGGAGGTGAACGCGCGGCTCGACCCGCTCCGCTACAACGTCCGCAGCGCGGCAGCGCGGATGCGGCGCCTCGGCGAGGATCCGCTCGTGCCCGTGCTCGGCCGCGCGCCCGATCTCGCGCGCGCGCTCGCGCGGCTCGCGGACGCGGTCGACTCGTAGCGGCTACGAGCTGCGCTGGCGGAAGTTCGGGCAACCCGTGCAGATGTTCTTGCGCACGTGGCTGTGCGCGCGCTCCGAGAGCGGGCGCACGAACAGGCTGCGCGAGAAGCGGTACGACGCATTGTTCCAGATCTCCTCGAACGGCGTCACTTCGAGGTTGCCGAACGAGTTGCCGGGGTGCGTGGCATAGCAGCACGGCATCACGTCGCCGGCCGGGCTGATCACGGGGCTCTCGAAGAGCTGCGTGCAGCTTCCCTCGTGGATCGGCGCGCGCGTGGCGGAGTCGCGCTGGTAGCTCGGCGCGCGCGCAGCGACGTCGTCGGGCAGCCACTCGCGGCGGCGCTCCTCGATCGATTCGCCGATCGTGTAGTCGACCAGGTCGTCGGCGAGCCCGATCGGCGCGGTCGTGAACTCCACACCGAGCTCGCGCGCCATGCGCCGTGCCGTCGGGACCTCGTGCTGATTGTGGCGGTGCACGATGAACTTCCAGATGATCCGCGGCGTCTTGCTTCCGAGCCGGCGGCGCGCCTTCGCGAGACGCTCGAGATTCGCGATCGCGAGCCCGAAGTCGCCGCCCACGCGGTAGCGCGTGTAGGTCGCTTCGCTCGCGCCGTCGATCGACACCCACAGCGAAGAGAGCCCCGCATCGATCAGCCGCTCGAAGAAGGCGTCGTCCTTCTTGAGCGAGAGGTTCGAGTGGGCGTGCACCTTGATCCCGCGCCTGCTCGCGATCGCGATGATCTCTTCGATCTGCGGGTGCAGCAGCGGCTCGCCCCAGTTGAACAGCATCAGCGTGCGCAGCTTCGGCAGCTGATCGAGGATCTTGGTGTAGAGCGGGAGCGTGAGGATGCCCTTGCCCGCGGACGTGCTGTGCCCGCGGCCGGTCGGGCACAATGGGCAGCGCAGGTTGCAGCGCGAGAGCGGATCGATCGTGATCGAGCGCGGGCTGGGCGCTCGCCCGAGCGCGAACGGCAGATAGCGCACGGGCTGGAGCCAGCGCATCACGCGGGCGCGCGAGCGGCTGAGCGCAGAGCGCAGCGGGCTCGGGCCGATGCGAGCCATCAGACCTCTCCGCGCGCCGCACGCGGGCGTGTGGCGATCGGAAGCGTTTCGCGCGGGTCGAGCCGCCAGCGCCGCGTGATCTCCCCTTCGCCGCGGGTGTGATCGGCCCAGAGCGAGACCTCGAAGCCCGCGCGCGCGAGACGCGCGGCGAAGTCGCGCCCGTACAAACGGCGATGGTCGCTCTGGCCGTAGAGGCGCTCGCGCGCCTCGGGCGTGGTGGCGGCGGGGTCTTCGCGCGTGCAGTCGAGTGCGAGCGCGATCGGGGCCGCAAGCATCGCCCAGCCGCCGGGCCGCAACACGCGGCGGATCTCGGCGAGCGCGCGCGAATCGTCCGCGACGTGCTCGAGCACGTGGTTTGCGATCACGACGTCGAAATCGGCGTCGGGGTAGGGAAGCGCGGCCAGATCGATGCGGCGCAGACGCTGCGCCCACGGATAGAGCTCCGGCTCGAGGTCCCCCGGCTCGTAGTCGATGTTCGGGCTCGACGCGAAGTGCGCGTAGAGTCCGATCTCGGGCGCCACGTGCAGCACGCGTGCAGCGCGGTCGAGCAGATTCACCTCGCGCGAGAGATAGAGCCAGGCGAGGCGCGTGCGGCTGTCCGAGCGGCACACCGGGCAGGTGCGGCCGGGCCGGTGCTGCGCGCCCACCACGTCGAGCTCCCGCAGCACGGGCAGGTCGAAGCCCTCCGGCAGGTAGCGGCGCACGCGCGCCCCACACACCTGGCAGACGTGCCTCGCGCCCCACCAGAACCCGCGCTTGAGCGCGGGGCGCACGCGGTGCGGGACCACCTGGTCGAGCAACGCGCGCAGCGGACCGGCTTCGGCTGCCATCTCGCGGCTTATCGGCCGATTCTGCGCGCGGCTTTACCCCCGTCGGAGGGCGATCAGAAGCGGAACGAGGCTCCGAACACGATGTGGTGCGTCTCGAGCTCCGGTTCGATCTCCACCTCGGTTTCGAAGCCGAACGGAGAGCTCGCGACCTCGAGGTCCTCTTCGAAATGCGGCTCGACGTACGTGTACCGGTATTCACCGAAGAGTGCGAAGTGGCGTCCGATCGGAACCGCGAGCCCGAGGCGCCCGTCGAATCCGACGCCGAACCCCGCGGTGTCGAAGTCGTCGTAGAAGAAGTCGGCGGGGTTCGAAGGGGCGATCTCGTCCAGCTCGGCGTTGGCCACGGCGAGTGTGAAGCTGGGTCCGACCGCGAGGTACGGCTGCACCCGGCCGCCCGGATAATCCTCGTCCCAGCCCAGCGGCGCGCGCAACATGAGCATGGGCGTCATCGGCGTCGCCCAGACCTCGAGCTCCGCGAGACTGTCGTCCTCGAAGGCGCGATAGGAAGAGAGGTCGAGTGCGACCCCGATGAAGCTGGGACCGAACTCTCCGAACCAGTAGCCGCCGCGCATGCCGAGCGACTCGGTGGTGTCCCAGTCGGCGTCGGATTGCTCGTACAGGAAGTTCAGGTCGTCATCGACGAACGGATCGTCGGCGTCCGCATCGATGTCGTTGTCCTGCGGAAAGCCCACGCCGAAATACAGGTCGAAGAATCCCTCGGCCGCCGCGGGAGCGGGTGCTCCTGCGACCACAGCCGCGAGCGCGAGCGACACCGAGAGCATTCGTGCGGAGACACGCGTGCAGACCATCACTGACTCCTCTCACCGTTGGCGCGGCCGACCCCAACCCTAGCATCGGAGGGTCCGAGCCAGCGAGCTTTTGCCCAGCGCTACACTGCGCGACCATGTCCGCTTTTCCCGTCGGGTCGATCCGCATCGAGGTCGAGCACCGCAATCCCGGTGCCGACGGTGGCCCCACGCTGCGCGTGCGCGATGCCGAGGGACGCGAGCGGCTGCGCTTCGACTGCTTCGCGCGCGGCGGTCACTGGCACCTCGATCCCGCCGGGCGCGATCAGATCACGCAGTTCGAAGAGGGCTTCGACTCGCTCGGCTGGACGCTCGCGGAGCTGCGCCGGGATCTCGACGGCCTGCTCGCGCGCGCGGGGCTGGCCACGCCTGCGCTGCCCGCGCGCGAGCTCGCTGATGCGATCGATGCGGTGGAGCGCGCGATGCGCAATCCGCCCGCGGCGCTCGACGACGTGCGCCCCTCGGCGCGGCGCCCGAGCCGCGGCGAGAAGTGGACCACGTATCCCGACGACGTGCTGCCGCTCTGGGTGGCCGACATGGACTTCCCGATCGCCGAGCCGATCCGCCGCGTGCTGCGCTTCGCAGTCGAGCGCTCCGACGTCGGCTATCCGATCCACCCCGCGCCGACTCCGATTCCCGATCTCACGGCGGCGCGCATGAAGCGCCTCCACGGTTGGTCGGTGGCACCCGAGCGCGTCGAGGTTCTCTCCGACGTCGTGCAGGGCATGTACACGGCCGTGTATCAGTTCTCCGAGCCCGGCGACGGAGTGGTCGTGCAGACGCCGATCTACCCGCCGTTCGTCGGCAGCGTGGCGAAGCAGGGCCGCCGGCTCGACGAGAATCCGCTCGCGCTGGGGGAGGGCGGCTATACGATCGATCTCGACCAGCTGCGCCGTACGACCGATGCGCGTACGCGCGTCCTCCTGCTGTGCAATCCGCACAACCCGACCGGCCGCGTGTTCCGGCGCGAGGAGCTGGAAGCGCTCGCGGCGCTCGCGGTCGAACGCGACTGGGTGGTGGTGGCGGACGAGATCCACCAGGACCTCGTGTTCCCGGGCCACCGCCACGTGCCGTTCGCGTCGCTGAGTCCCGACGTCGAGGCGCGCACGATCACGCTCACCGCAGCGTCGAAAGCGTTCAACATCGCGGGGCTGCGCTGCGGCGTCGCCATCTTCGGATCCGACGAGTTGAAGCGGCGCTTCTGCTCGCTGCCGCGTCACATTCGCGGCGGGATCGGCATGCTCGGGATCGAGGCGCTCGACGCGGCGTGGCGGTACAGCGAGCCGTGGCTCGACCAGGTGCGTGGATATCTCGAGGCGAATCGCGCGTACGTGATCGATTTCGTTCGCGACGAGCTGCCCGGCGTCGTACTGCATCCGCCCGAGGCCACCTACCTCGCATGGCTCGACTGCCGCGCGCTCGAGCTCCGGCCGAGCCCGTTCGCGTTCTTCCTCGAGAAGGCAAAGGTGGCGCTTTCCGACGGCGCGACCTTCGGAGCCCCGGGCCGCGGATTCGCGCGGATCAATTTCGCGACCTCGCGCGCGATCCTGTCCGACGCACTCGAGCGGATGGCCAAGGCACTCCGGTAGAGCGCGCGGTATCGTCGGGCGCCTCGAGGAGGGTCTGCATGCCGACGATGTGGAAGCGCGATCTCGAGGCTGACGGGCGGAAGCTGGAGCGCTGGCTGCACGCGCGTCTGCCGCGCGCGAGCGAGTTGCGCATGTCGCCACTCGTATCGCCGACCTCGTCGGGGTTCTCGAACGAGACGCTGCTGTTCGATCTCGCGTGGACCGAAGACGGGCGCGCGAAGAGCGAGAAGCTCGTCGTTCGGATCCAACCGATCGGCTACCAGGTGTTCCCGGAGTACGACCTCGGGTTGCAGTTCCGCACGATGCAGCTCCTGTCGGCCACGGACGTGCCGGTGCCGCGCGTGCTCTGGCTCGAGACCGAGGACACGTCGATCTTCGGCGCGCCGTTCTACGTGATGGCTCAGGTCGCGGGTCGCGTACCGAGCGATCAGCCGCCCTATCACACGGCGGGCTGGATGACCGAGATCAGCCCCGCCGAGCGCGAGGCGATCTGGCTGGGCGGATTCGATGCGATGGCGCGCATCCACCGCCTCGATCTCGATGCGACGGGCTTCGGATTCCTGCGTCGGCCGCACCTCGGCGGGACGCCCCTCGAGCAGGAGATCGCCTACTACGAGAAGTATTACGAGTGGGCGGCGTGCGGTCGCGAGAACCCCGTGATCGAGGCCGCCCACGACTGGCTCGTCGCGAACAAGCCCAGCGGCGAGCGCGAAGGTCTGGTGTGGGGCGACGCGCGGATCGGCAACATGATCTTCGACGGCACCAAGCCCGCGGCAGTGCTCGATTGGGAGATGGTGAGCTGCGGCAGCCCCGAGCGCGACGTCGGCTGGGCGATCTTCCTCGATCGCCATCACAGCGAGGGGATCGATGCGCCGCGCCTCGAGGGATTCCCCTCCTACGAAGCGACGCTCGCGTACTACCAGGAGCGCTCGGGACACGAGGTCCGGAACCTGCACTACTACCAGGTCTTCGCGGGCTGGCGCTTTGCGATCATCATGCTGCGGATCGCGCAGCAGATCGTGCACTACGAGCTCGCGACGCGGGAGCAGGGTCGCGAACTGGAGCTCAACAACACCGTCACGCGCCTGACGGCGAAGCTGCTCGATCTCACCTCACCGGGTGCAGGCAGCGGAGATTTCTCCAGATCGTGACGGCGCCGCCTCTCATATGATCGACCGCGCGCGGAGGAAACGATGACCGAGATCCAGACCGTCACCGGTGGGACCACACCCGACCGGCTCGGCCGTACGCTCATGCACGAGCATCTGCTGATCGGCTATCCGGGCTCCGACGTCGACTGGGTGAACCCGGGTCCGTCGCGCCGCGAGCGCGTCGAGCGCTGCGTCGAGCGGATCGAGGAGATGAAGGGGCTCGGCTACACGGCCCTGCTCGACCCGTGTCCGAGCGATCTCGGTCGCGATGTGGAGCTGATGGCCGAGGTCGCCCAGCGCACGCGCTTCCAGCTGATCTGCGCGACGGGGCTCTACAAGGAAGCCGAGGGCGCGACCGCGTACTGGAAGTTCAGGATGAACTTCGGCTCGGTGGTCGACGCCATGGCGGATCTGTTCATCCGCGAGCTCAGCGAGGGGATCGCGGGCACCGGGATCCGCGCGGGCATCATCAAGGTGGGAACCGGTCACGGCACGCTCACCCAGTACGAGAAAGCCGTGTTCGAGGCGGCCGCGAAGGCGTCGCTCGCCACGGGCGCGCCGATCACGACCCACACCGACGAGGGGCGCTACGGCGACGATCAGCAGGCGTTCCTCGTCGGGCACGGCGTGCCCGCGCACCGGATCGTGATCGGCCACTCGTGCGGCACGAGCGACACGGCGTACCACTCGAAGATTGCGCGGGGTGGCTCGTACCTCGGCTTCGACCGCTTCGGCCTCGACCTGCTCCATCCCGATGCGGAGCGAGTCGCGTCGCTCGCGCGGCTCGTCAAGGAAGGCTTCGGCCGCCAGATCGTCGTGTCGCACGACTCGGTCTGGTGCTGGAACGGGACGCCGTTCCCGCCTGCGATTGGGGAGCAGATGGAGAAGATCTGGAACCCGACCCACTTCGCGACGCGGATCGTTCCGCGCCTGCGCGAGGCGGGCGTCTCGGAGTCGGAGATCGACGCACTGGTGCTCGACAACCCGCGCCGGTTCTTCGCGGGCGAAGCGCTGTAGCTAGGCGGCCGTTCGGATCCGCTTCCGGAACGCGAGCGACACGAGCCCCAGCGCGAGCAGCGCTGCCGTGGACGGCTCGGGGATCGCGAGCACCTCGAGCGACATGCCGCCGATGTTGTCGCCCGTAAACCCGTCGTTGATCGAGAATCCGACCAGCCCCGACGAGGTGACAGTGAACGTCGACGACTCGTAGCCCGGACGGGCATCTGCAGCCGTCGGATAGACGAGGTGATCGTCGACGTGGTAGCGATCCGTCTCCGACCCGCTCTGGATCCAGTAGTCGTCGATCTGCCCAGCGCCTCCGGGCTGTGCACCTACCGGGATGAGCGCCGGCCCACTCACGCTGACCGCGCTGATCGCGTCCGAGATCACGTCGTAGGAGTTCTTCCAGCCCTCCACGGTCGTGGGAACGGTCTGGGTACAGCCGCTGGGCGTGGCGCAGGTCGTGGTGCCGAAGGGATTCCACGCGTCGTAGGTGCCGCCTGGGAGTCCGATGGGCACCACCGTATAGGTGCCCGCCGCGAGGAACACCTGAACCGGGTTGGCGACGTTGTTCTGGGTGCCGTCGATGTTGATGATCAACGCGTCGGCGGAGCGGGCCGCGGTCACCGAAGTAACGGCCAGGGCTAACAGAACCAGCAAACGGCGCGACAAGCGCTTCATCGCATCTCCCTTCCCGGAGAGTTCCAGCTCAGCTGCAGCGCGAGAATTGGCCCGGCCTATGATAATCGCTCGCCCGCGCGCGGCAAAGAGAAAAAATTGCTTACAGGTCGCGCAGTTCAGCGATCGCACGCGCGGCGAGCGCGTCGTCGGCCGCATCTGCTGGCAGCGGAAAACTCACGCAGCTCGCGAGATTGCCGTACCAGTTGCGTATCACCGACGCGATCTCGGTGTAGCTGCCCTGGGGCACGAGCACATCGAGCATCTCGTCGCTGATCGCGCCTGCCATCTCTCCCCATTTGCCCTCGCGCGTGAGCTGGTGCAGGCGCTCGCCGACGGGACGCCACCCGAACAGCTCGAGCGAGGGCCAGTACCCGGGGGTCGAGTAGAGGAAGGTGAGCAGCTCGCGCGCGTGCTCGCGCTCGCGCGCGACTGCGGCCGCGTCGCGTCCCGTCGCGATGAAGCCGCCCGCGAGCAGCTCGAGGCGATGGGCGTCGCGCGCGCCGCGCTTCGCGCCTGCGGCGAGCGACGGCTGCGTCGCCTCGCGCAGAAAGCGCGGTGACGTGTTCGTGGGGTGGGTCATGAGGCCGTCGGCCACTTCGCCCGCGAGCTCGGTCATCTTCGGGCCGACCGCGCCGAGATAGATCGGGATGTCGGGATGCTCGATCGGGCCCGGGTTGAAGAATGGCTGGAGCCGCGTGAAGCGATACTGCTCGCCCTCGAACGAGAGTGCGCTGCCGGTCTGGAACGCGCGCCAGATCTCGCGCAGCGCGAGCACGTACTCGCGCATGCGCGCCACGGGCGCGGTCCACGGCGTCGAATAGCGGCGCTCGATGTTGCCGCGCACCTGCGTGCCGAGGCCGAGCTCGAAGCGGCCGCCCGACGCAGCCGCGAGATCCCAGGCCGCGATCGCAACCAGCATGGGGCTGCGCGGAAACGCGACGAGAACGCTGGTGGCCGTATGCAATCGCTTCGTGACGCGCAGCGCCGCATGACACAGGAGCAGTCCGTCGTGGACCGCGTCGGGCACACACAGGCCATCGTATCCGAGCGCCTCGACGCGCCGCGCATGGTCCTCGATCGAGTCGAGGCCCATGCGCTGATCCATCGTCGCGTAGACGCGCATGCGCGTCCCGATCAGGCGAGCGTTCCGCCGTCGACGAGGATGTCCACTCCGTTGATGTGGGCGGCATCGTCGGAGGCGAGGAACGCGATCAGGCTCGCGACGGTCTCGGGACCGCGCGGCTGATCGAGCGCCATCTGGCGCATTACCAGCTTCATGTCGGCGTCCTTGGGCAGGCCTGCGCCGCCCGCGGTCATCGGCGTCTTGATCGAGCCTGGGCACACCGAGTTCACGCGGACGCCGCGCTTGCCGTACTCGACCGCGAGCGTCTTCGTGAACGAGAGCACGGCGCCTTTCGACGCCGCGTAGGCCGACCCGTACGCGAGCCCCGCCTTCGCGGCCACGGACGATACGTTCACGATGTTGCCCTTCGAGACGAGCAGGTGGGGCAGCGCGGCGCGGCACACGAGAAAGGTGCCGTCCGCATTCACCGACTGGATCTGCCGCCACTGCGCGAAGGTCATCTCGTGCGCGTGCGCGAAGCGAAGGATGCCCGCGACGTGGCAGAGCGCGTCGAGACGGCCGAAGCGCGCGATGCACGCGTCGACGGCTGCGTTCACGGACGCTTCGTCGGAGACGTCGCACACGCGCGCGTCGCTGTCGACGCCGAGCGACGCGGCATGCTTCGCGGCGCTCTCGACCGCTTCGGCCTGCACGTCGACGCAGAAGACGCGGCCACCCTCGCTCGCGATCCGCTCTACCGTGGCGCGCCCGATCCCGGATGCGGCCCCCGTGATCAGCACCGATCGACCTTCGAACCGTCGCATGATGGCCCTCCCAACCGATGGTCTTCGCTCGCGTTCGGCTCGCTGCGCGCAGCTTGCCGCAGGAAGCGGCCCAGAGTAAGGCAGTCGCTCGCGGGGCGCCGCTCAGCGCGGCGCGAGGTCGCGCGCAGCCTGCTGCGGGTCGACGCCGAGCGGCAGCAGCGCGAGCACGGGCGTCGTGACGCCGTTGGCGACGTAGCGCTGGATGTGCTCGCGGCACTTCTCGGGCGGGCCGTGCACGATCAGCTCGTCGACGACGGAGTCGGGGATCGCCGCGGCGGCGCCCTTTCGATCGCCCGCTCGCCACTTGCTCCACATCGCGCCGAGCAGGTCCGCCCGGCCGAGCCACTCGTGGAACGCCGCGTACACGGGCACGTTGAGGTAGGCGTTCACGGCCAGGCGGGCGAGACCGCGCACGGCATCGGCGTTCGGATTCGGACACACGAAGATCCGCGCGACGATCTCCGGCGGGGCCGTTCGCTGCGCCGCCGCCGCGCGCACGATCGGAACGACGGTCTTCACGTCGTCAGCCGAGAGCCAATTGATGATCGCACCGTCGCTCTCGCGCCCTGCGAGGCGCAGCATGCCCTCGCGCAGCGCGGCGATCAGGATCGTGGGCTGTGAATCGACGGGGACGCCGAGGCGAAAGTTCTTCACCGAGAAGGTCTCGAACTCTTCGCTGATCTTCTCGCCAGTGAGGGCTCGGCGCAGAAAGCGCGTGGTGTCGCGCACGCGCGCGTAGGGCTTTTCGAACTTGATCCCGTTCCAGTTCTCGACGATCACGTTGGACGACGAGCCGAGCCCGATCGCGACGCGCCCCGGCGCCGCCTGTGCGAGCGCCGC
The DNA here is from genome assembly GCA_963832165.1 of uncultured delta proteobacterium. Classification (GTDB taxonomy): domain Bacteria; phylum Myxococcota_A; class UBA9160; order UBA9160; family SMWR01; genus JAHEJV01. Next base: position 665,820 of record CAWHTE010000003.1, read on the forward strand.
TGTGCTCATCGCGAGCAGCGCGGGACCGCGCGTATAGACCGGGAAGATCGCGCAGCCGAGGCGCGCCTCGGGGGCCCACTGCGAGGCGAGCACGAGCGGTGTGAAGCCGTCGGCGCCGTCGGACTCGGCCGTCCACAAGTCGGTGTAACCGAGGTCGACGAGCTCGCGGATGCTGTCGCGCTGCTGCGCGAGCGGCGCCCGAGCGACCGGGATCGTGACTCCATAGCGTGACATCGGGGTACTCCCAGGATTGGCAGTCGGTTAATTCCCGCGCTTCGCAGTGACGGATCGCGCGAATTCGATCAGCGCCGCGTGGAACTCGTCGGGTCGATCGAGATAGCAAGGGTGTCGTGCTCCCTTCAGGATCACGAGGCGGCTGTCCTTCACCCAGGAGTGGAGCGCCTTCCCCTGCGAGAGCGGAACGACGGCGTCGTTCTCGCCCCAGACGATCAGCGTCGGCAGCGTGAGATTGCGCAGCGCGCTCTCGTAGGTGGCCAGTTCCACCGGCGCCACGGCGACGAAGCCGCCGATCCGCTCCGGATGCCCGGTCACGACCGGCAGCGAGAAGCGCCCGCTCATCGAAGGAGAAACCACGATCGGAGCTTCGAGCTTCTGGGCCGCGATGAACCCGGCCAGATCGACGGTCGCGCCCGGCGGCGGCGCGGGCGACGCACCATATCCCGGGAGGTCGAGCGCCACTGCGCGGAAGCCCTCCTTCGCGAGCTTCTCGAGCGTTCCGAGCTGCTTCCATGTTCCGCTGTGGAAGCGGGCTCCGTGCAGCAAGAGCACCGGTGTTCCTGCCGCAGGCCCGGCCTCGAGCCAATGAAACTCGAGTTTCCCGATCTTTGCTTGCTGGGAACGGATCTCGAGCGCCGGCTCCGCGGCGTGGCACACCGCGCACGACAAGAGCATTCCGGCGATCGAGAGCGCGGTGGTGCGCACGGTTCTCCCGGGGATCTTGACCCGACTATACTGCTCCGATCCGCGCGCCGAGGCGCGCTCCGGAGGAAATGCACATGAAGGCCGCCGTGATGCGCGCGAACAAGACACCGCTCTCGATCGAGGATGTGGAGCTCGCGGCGCCTGGACCGCGCGAGGTGCGAGTGCGCACGCATGCGTGCGGAGTCTGTCACAGCGATCTGCACGTACTCGATGGCTCGATTCCGGTGCCGCCGCCGTGCGTGCTCGGACACGAGCCGGCCGGGGTCGTGGAGGAAGTGGGCCGGGACGTCGAGTACGTGCGGCCCGGCGATCATGTGATCGCGTGCCTGTCGGTGTTCTGCGGCACCTGCAAATACTGCCTCTCGGGTCGCACGAATCTCTGCGGCGGCATGGCCACGGTGCGCAAGCCCGGTGAGCCGCCGCGGATCTCACAGAAGGGCGCACCGATCGGACAGTTCGCACACCTCTCCGGCTTCGCTGAGCAGATGCTCGTGCACGAGAATGCGCTCGTGAAGATCCGCGAAGACATGCCGCTCGAGCAGGCGGCGCTGATCGGATGCGGCGTCACGACGGGCGTGGGTGCGGCACTCAACACGGCGCAGATCGCGCCTGGCAGCAGCGTCGCGGTGATCGGCTGCGGCGGTGTGGGGCTCTCCGCGCTGCAGGGCGCTCGGATCGCCGGCGCCGGCCGGATCATCGCGGTGGACACCGTGCCCTGGAAGCTCGAGCTCGCGCGCAAGCTCGGCGCGAGCGACGCCGTGAACGCGGCCGATGGCGACGCCGTGGCCGCGGTGAAGGAGCTCACGTCCGGCGGCGTGGAGACCGCGTTCGAGTGCATCGGCACGGCGCCGACCTGCCAGCAGGCGGTCGCGATGCTGTGCCGGGGCGGCACCGCCGTGATGGTGGGCGTGGTGCCGATCGGTGTGCAGGTCGGGCTCTCGCTCTTCGACCTCGTGCTCTCGGGCAAGCGCGTGATCGGCTCGATGATGGGCGACAACCAGTTCCGGATCGACATGCCGCGTTACTGCAACTTCTATCTCGACGGCCGGCTGCGCCTCGACGAGATGATCTCCGCGCGCATCCGGCTCGAAGACGTCAACGACGCGTTCGAGAAGATGAAGGCCGGCACGGTGGCGCGCTCGGTGATCGTGTTCGACTAACCACGAGGGGGTCGGCTCTTGAAGCGCGGGCACAGGGGGCTCTGGGTCGCGTCGGTCGCATGGCTCGCGATGAGCATGCTCGGGAAGTCTTCGGGGGACAAACGGGACACGATCGACACCATCGTGATCCACACGATCGGCGGGCCGTCCTGCAGCGACGAGGGCGAGGTTCAGTTCAAGCCCGTGAAGGGCAATGCGCGCACGTGGAAGAGCTGGTTCGAGGACGAAGAGATCAAGGGCATCCACTACATCGTGGATCGCGAAGGAGTGGCGCTCGCGAGCATCTCCGAAGACGAGGTCGCCAACCACGTGGTCGGCCACAACCAGACGTCGATCGGCATCGAGCTCGTGAACACGGGGGACGGCGTCGATCCGTTCCCGAAGGTTCAGATCGATTCTCTAGTGACGCTCCTGTGCGACATCGCGGCGCGCCAGGATCTGACGGCGTCGAACATCAAGGGCCACCAGGACCTGGACGACGGCACGATCACGTGCGGTGGCGAGGAGACGCGCAGGAAGGTGGATCCCGGGTCGCTCTTTCCCTGGGAGGACGTGCTGAACCGCGTCGAGGCGTGCCTCGCCACGGATGACGAAGAGACGGGTGAGGAGGCGCCGGTCTCGGGCGAAGAAGCCACGGACTGATCGCGCATTCGGACGGACCATGGAACTCGACGAGCTCGAACGCCGGCTCGGCCCCTTCGCGAGGGCGAAGTACGACGACCCCGCGGCACTCGTGAGCGAAGTGCACAAGATGCCCGGGCACGCGGGCTTTGCGTACGGCTTCACGGTCGAGAGCCGCGGCGCGCGCGAGTCGTGGTTCCTGCGCATCCCGCCGCCGAACGTGCAGTGGCGCGGCACCGCCGACGTGCTGCGACAGGTGTGCGCGCTCTCCGCGCTCGACGGCACAGAGGTTCCGCATTGTACGGTGAAGTGGAGCGGCGCCGAGCCCGAGTGGTTCGGCTGTCCCTACTTCGTGGTGCCGAAGCTCTCCGGTGACGTGCTGCGGCTGGGTCCGAACGATTGGGGCACGAAGCTATCGCCGGTGAAGCTGCAGGCGGCGGCGGGGCAGGTGATGCGCGCGCTCGCGGGCATCCACCGCATCGGGTGGCGCGAGAAGTGCGCCTATCTCGGCGATCCCGTGCCGTTTGCCGAGGACGTCGAGCGATGGGATCGCTTTCTGCCCAAGCTTGCCGATCCGGAGCGCTTCGCACTGCAGCCGCGCGTGCGCGAGCGGCTGCTCGCGACGCTTGCCGCAGGATGCGCCGATCGGTCTGTTCCACGGAGACTTCCAGGTCGCCAACCTGTTCTTCTCGTTCGAGGGCGAGCTGCTCGCCGTGATCGACTGGGAGCTCACCGGGATCGGCGCGACGCTCAACGACGTGGGCTGGCTCGCGACGTTCAACACGAAGGCCGCCTGGGACGAGACGCGCGGATCGATGGTTCCGAACGCGGGCTTTCCGAGCGGCGACGAGCTGGTCGCGCTGTACCAGGACGCATGGGGCGCGCAGCTGCCCGACGTCGGCTGGTTCCGCGCGCTCGCCGCCTACAAGTTCTCGATCATCACGGGCTTCAATCTCGGTCTGCACCGGCGCGGCAAGCGCCACGACCCGATCTGGGAGATCACCGCGCTCTCGATCGCCCCGCTGCTCGAGCACGCGGCGGAGCTGCTCGGGTGAAGCTCGGCGGGCGAGCCGCGTGGGTCCACGACGCGACTCGACGGGTTCTCCGAGCTGCGCTGGTCGGTGCGGCAATCGCGCCGGGATTCGCTTGCGCCGAGCCGCTCGTGATCGGCCACCGCGGCGCGAGCGGCGAGCGTCCCGAACATACGCTCGCCGCCTACCAGCTCGCGATCGAGCAGGGTGCCGACTTCATCGAGCCCGACCTCGTCTCCACGAAGGACGGTGTACTCGTGGCGCGCCACGAGAACGAGATCTCGACCACCACGGACGTCGCGAGGCGCCCCGAGTTCGCGGCGCGGCGCACCACAAAGACGATCGGTGGGACGAACGTGACGGGCTGGTTCACCGAGGACTTCACGCTGGCGGAGCTCAAGCAGCTGCGCGCCGTCGAGCGCCTGCCGCAGCTGCGCGGTACGCGCTACGACGGCCAGTTCCCGATCCCGACGCTCCAGGAGATCCTCGACCTCGTCGGTCGGCGTCCGATCGGCATCTATCCCGAGACGAAGCATCCGAGCCATTTCGATGCGCTCGGGCTCTCGCTGGAAGAGCCGCTCGTGAAGGCGCTGAATGCGAGCGAGCGGACGGGACCCGGCGCGCGGGTCTTCATCCAGTCGTTCGATGCCGCCAGCCTGAAGGAGCTGCGCCGCATGACCGATCTGCCGCTCGTCCAGCTGATCTCCGACAGCGCGACCCATCGGGACCGGATCACATCCGAGGGCCTCGCGGAGATCGCGGGCTACGCCCGCGGCATCGCCGTTGCCAAGGATCTCGTCACGCCCGACTTGATCCGCCGGGCCAGACGCCACGGGCTCCTCGTGCACGTCTGGACCTTCCGCGCCGAGAACGTCTTCCTGCCGGCGGAACTCCGAAACGGTTCAGACCCCAAGGAGCGCGGCGATCTATGCGGCGAGATTCGGCGCTTCGTGCGACTCGGCATCGACGGCTTCTTCACGGACCACGTCGCGATCGGCCGCGGGTGCTAGGCGATCGGCACCGCGCGCGACAAGAAAGCGCGCACGGCCTCCGTGAATGCATCGTTGCGGTCGCCGGCCACCATGTGCCCGGCGCCGCCGACGTCGACGTACTGCGCGTTGGGCAGGTGGGAGAGGAATTCGCGCACTCCCTCGTCGGAGAGGATGTCGCTCTCGCGCCCGCGCACGAGCAGGGTGGGGAGGGTGAGGCGGCGCGCTGCGGCGAACAGCCGCTCGCGATCGACGATCTCGGCCGGTCCATCGGCGCCCATGAAGCGCGGGTCCCAGTGCCAGAACCACCGGCCGTTCTCTCCGACGCGCAGGTTCTTCTTGAGCGACTCGAGGTCGCGCGGCCGGCTGCGGTGGCGCGTGTAGTCCGCGATCGCATCGGCCACCTCGTCGAGGCTCGCGTAGCCATCGGGTCGACCGACCATGAAGCTCGTGATGCGCTGCGCGCCCTCGGGCTCGATGCGCGGCGCGATGTCGACGAGCACTGCGGCGGACGCGATCGAAATCTCTGCCTCGCCCATCGCGAGCAGCGAAGTCAGGCCGCCCAGCGACGCGCCGACGAGCGCGGGCGGTTTCTCGAGCTGCCCGATCACTGCGCACAAGTCGGCTGCGAAGCGCTCGAGGCGGTAGGGCGTATCTCCGGTGGCCCAGTCGCTCTCTCCGTGTCCGCGCAGATCGAGCGTGATCGAGAGGCGCCCGTCGCGGGCGAGTGCCTCGGCGGTTCCGCCCCAGGCGTGACGCGTCTGGCCACCGCCGTGCAGGAACACCACGGGGGGTGCGTGCGGATCGCCGCGCGCATCGGCGCGCAGCGTCAGACCGTCGGCGGCGCGGAAAGCGAGCGGGCGCGGGGTGAGGGAGTCGGAGGCGGGCGACATGACCTACAGTGCGAATCCGTTGGAGGGATACCAGATAGCATGGACTACGAGAATCTCCGCTGCGAGATTGCCGATGGCGTCGCCACGATCACGCTCAACCGGCCCGACGCGGCCAACGCGATCGATCTTCCGCTCGCGCGCGAGCTGATGCAGGTCGCGATCCGCTGCGACGAGGATCCGGGCGTCCGCGCGGTGCTGCTCACGGGTGCGGGCAAGATGTTCTGCGCGGGCGGTGACCTCAAAGCATTCTCCGCTCAGGGCGACTCGCTGCCGTCGCTGCTCAAGGAGATCACCACGAATCTCCATGCCGCCACGTCGCGCTTCGCGCGCATGTCGGCGCCGCTCGTCGTCGCGGTGAACGGCACCGCGGCCGGCGCGGGCTTCAGCATCGCGATCTCGGGCGACCTCGTGCTCATGGCGGAGTCTGCGAAGCTCACCATGGCCTACACCGCGGCGGGTCTTTCGCCCGACGGCAGCTCGACCTGGTTTCTGCCGCGCCTGATCGGGATGCGCCGAGCGCAGGAGCTCATGCTGACCAACCGGCGGCTCTCCGCGGCCGAGGCGCTCGCGTGGGGACTCGTGAATCAGGTCGTGCCCGACGCAGAGCTCGCCGCGACCGCGGGCGCGCTCGCCAAGCAGCTCGCCACCGGGGCGACGCGCGCGTTCGGCACCGTGAAGAGCCTGCTCGCGAGCACGTACAACGAGTCGCTCGAGACCCAGATGGAGCTCGAGGCGCGCGGGATCGCCGAGATGGCGCGCAGCGCCGATGGCCGCGAGGGGATCGAGGCGTTCGTGGCGAAGCGCGCGCCGAAGTTCAGCGGCCGCTAGCGCGCAGCGTCCCATCCTCCAGCACGAACACCGTCCGCGTAAGAGCGGTCGCGAGCGACTCGTCGTGCGTCACCACGACCTGGGTGGTTCCGCTGCGCTCTGCGACGCGTTCGATCGTGCGCCGGACCTCGACCTTCAGCGCGGGATCGAGCGCGCTCGTGGGCTCGTCGTAGAGCAGCACCTTGGGATCGACCATGAGAGCCCGCGCGATCGCCACGCGCTGGCGCTGGCCGCCCGAGAGCGCGTCCGGAAACACGCGCTCCTTGTCCGGGAGCTCGAGGTCGCGCAGCAGATCACTCGCGCGCTCGCGCGCTGCGGCGGCTGCGTGCCCGCGCGCGCGCACGGGCGCGAGCAGCAGGTTGTCGATCACGCGCAGATGCGGGAACAGCTCGAGCGATTGGAACACCATGCCGACCTTGCCGAGCAGCGGCAGAAGGGTCGGCGCCCCCGTTCACGCGGGTGCCGTCGACTTCGATCGAGCCAGACTCGAAGCCGTCGAGCCCGCACGCACAGCGCAAGAAGGTCGACTTGCCCGCGCCGCTGCGACCGAGAATCGCGACGAGCGCTCCCGCGGACGCATCGAGCGAGAGGCCGCGCAGCGTCGGCGCGGCAGCACCCGGGTGGGTCTTGTTGAGCGCCTCGACGCGCATCATCGCGCCACCCCGCGCTGTCCCTGGCCGAGCCGCCGCTCGAGGCGCCGTGCCAGGAACACGAACGGCAGCCCCACTGCGAGATACCACACCGCCACGACGAGGCCGAGCCCGAGGTGATCGTGGGTGGCGTTCGCGAGCATCGAGTAGGTCTTGGTGAGCTCCGTGAGCGTCACGACCGAGATCAGCGAGCTGTCCTTGAGCAGCGCGATGAAGTCGTTGGTCATGGGAGGCAGCGAGATGCGCACCGCCTGAGGCAGCACGACGAAGCGCAGCGCCTGCGCGTGCGCGAGCCCGAGCACGCGCGCAGCGTCGAGCTGTGAGGCGGGTACGCTCGCGAGCCCGGCGCGGTAATTCTCGCTCTCGGTCGCGGCGTAGTTGAGACCCAGCGCGAGCACCCCCGCTGCGAACGGCGAGAGCGTCACGCCGAGTTCGGGCAGCCCGAAGTAGAGCACCACGAGCTGAACGAGCAGCGGCGTGCCGCGGAACAGCTCGACGTAGCCCACCGCGAGTGCCGCGAGCGGCTTCGGCGCGAACGCGCGCGTGCATGCGAGCGCGGCGCCGAGTGCGATCGCGAGCGCCATCGCGAGCGCGCTCACCACCACGGTTAGCGCGGCTGCGCGCGCGAACGTGCCCGCGTAGGAGGGGTAGCGCGTGAACAGACGCACCCAGAACGGCGGTACGTCCGCGAGCGAGGCACGCCAGGCCTCCCACGCGAGCGCCGGGCCGCGCGGATCCGGGTCGTCGTCTCCGAGCAGGCTCGCGGTCTCCGCGTTCCAGATGCCCCAGCGCTCGTAGATCGCGCGCAGCGTGCCGTCGCGCGCAAGGGCGTCGAGCGCCGCATCGATCGCCTGCAGGAGCGCGGCGTCGCCGTTGCGGACCGCGATCGCGTAGCGCACCTCTCCGAACGAGTCCGGCAACACCTCCAGATCCGGATCGACGGCGCCGTAGTAGGCGGCGACGGGCTCGTCGAGCAGCACCGCGTCGGTGCGACCGAGGCGCAGGTCGCGGTAGACGTCGTCCTGGCCGCCCTCGTAGGTCGCCACCTCCGCGCCCGCGGCACGCAGGATCCGCTCGGCCGCGGCGCCGGGCAGCGTGCCCGCGCGCCGCCCGCGCAATGCCTCGAGCGTGCGCGGCGCATTCGGGTCGCCGCGCCGCACCGTGAGGCGCTCGGGCGATACGTAGTAGGGTCGGGACAGCAGACAAACGGCGTGTTTATCCGGCGTGTCTTCGAGGCCCGAGAGCGCGAAGTCGAAGTCGCCGCGCGCGAGCAGATCGAGCAGCTTGTCCCAGGCGCCCTGGTGCATGCGCGCGGTGACACCGAGCTGTGCCGCGAGCGCATTCGCGAGCTCGACTTCGAAGCCGATCAGGTGCGCGGGGTCGCTGGGATCGGGGAACTCGAACGGCGCGCCGCCCTGGGCATCGGCGCCCCAGAATAAAACCCCTCGGGTGCGGATCTCCTCGAGTGTGTCCGCGCGTGCGGTCGCCGCGAGGATCCACAGCAGTGTCACGAAGATGAGGCCTCGTACGCAGATCTTTCCATTGCGCGAGATCCGCGGATCCAACATGTTCGTGAATGGCTGCATGGGAGGATTGTTCATGAAGATCGGGCTCAGCGTCCATGGGTTCGTGGCGGTCGGGATCGGCGCGCTGCTCGTTTTCAGCAGCGCCGCCGTCTCGGGTGCCAAGGAGGAGTCGTTCTCCGACCTCGTGAAGCGTCTGCAGAAGGAGAAGCCGTCGTTCGCGAAGCGCCACAAGACACTGCTCGGCGAGCGCTACGACATCTCGGATCGCCCGGCCAAGGGCGTCGCGATGTCGAAAGGCAAGCCGGTCCAGGAGGGTGTGCGCGTGAAGCCGCCCAAGGGCAAGACCTGGGCCGACCTCGCGGCGCTCTCGCCCGAGGAGATCAGGAAGCAGAACCTCTGGCCCGCGGGCTTCTTCCCGCTGCCGCATCCGCATCACGAGGCGGGCGGCATGGTGTTCCCGCAGAAGCAGATCGACGGGATCAAGGAGCAGACCGACCGCGATCTCACGCGATTCGATCTCGACTTCGATCTGCCCGATCACCTGCTGCCCGAGTTCCCGGCGCCGATCTATCTGACCACGCGGCCCGACCTCGGCGACGTGTCGCAGGGCAAGCTCGTCACGCTCGCGAACTTCCAGGAGCTGTTCGGCGACATCCTCAATCCCAAGCAGCTCGAGGGCCTGCGCCTGTTGCTCACGCCGTTCCCGCAGGCCCAGTTCAACGCGACCGACGATCGCCGCGCGCTGACCGCACACCAGGGGGTCGCCTGCCTCGATTGTCACTCGAATGGTCACACCAACGCGGCCACCCATACCGTCGGTGACATCCGGCCGAACGAGCATCGCCACCGCATCGACACTCCGTCGCTGCGCGGCGTGAACATCCAGCGCCTGTTCGGCTCGCAGCGCGCGATGAAGAGCGTCGAGGACTTCACGGAGTTCGAGCAGCGCGCCGCCTACTTCGATGGCGACCCGGTCCAGGCACAGAAGAAGGGTGTCAACATCCTCGAGCGTGGCAGCCAGGTGCACTTCATGGCCGAGTTCCAGTCACTGCTCGACTTCCCGCCCGCGCCGAAGCTCGACGTGTTCGGCGCCCTCGATCGGAAGAAGGCCAGCGAGAGCGAGCTGCGCGGCGAGCAGGTGTTCTTCGGCAAGGGCCGCTGCAGCAGCTGCCATGCGCCGCCGTACTACACCGACAACACGATGCACAACCTGCAGGTGGAGCGCTTCTTCCAGGAGAAGATGATCAACGGTCGCAAGGCATCCGCGGATGGTCCGATCAAGACATTCCCGCTGCGCGGGATCAAGGACTCTCCGCCGTATCTGCACGACGACCGGTTGCTCACGCTCGAGGACACGGTCGAGTTCTTCAACCTCGTGCTCGGCGTGAAGCTCACCGACGAGGAGAAGAGCGACCTCGTGGCCTTCCTGCGCGTGCTGTAGGGCGAGGTTCCTCCGGGTTGACAATCTGCGTTAGGATCCGCTCGTCGCTTCTATTGAGGTGACGATCGGCGCCACCATGCTCCAAGCTCAGCAGATGATCCTGTTTGCGCGCGTGGTCGACGCGGGCAGCTTCGCCGCCGCGGCGAAGCTGCTCGGGCAGACGCGCGCGGCGGTCTCGAAGCAGATCGCGGCCCTCGAAGAGCGGATCGGCGCGCAGCTGCTTGCACCGCACGACGCGCTCGATGCACCTGACCGAGATCGGCGCCGAGTTCTACGCGCGCTGCGCGCGGATCTTGCAGGAGGCCGAGGAGGCGGAGCGCGCGGTGGCGAGTCTGCAGGGCGCACCGCGCGGACTCCTGCGGATCGCCGCGCCGCTCACGTTCGGGCGCCGCTACCTCGCGCCGCTCGTCGCGCCGTTCCTGGCCGCGCACCCCGAGATCGCGATCGATCTCGTGCTCGAGGACAAGCTCGCAGACGACACTCGCGACGCGTTCGACGTCGCAATCCGGATCGCGCCGCGCACCGACTCGTCGCTCTCCGCGCGCCGGCTCGCCGACAGCGCGCACGTGGTATGCGGCACGCCCGACTACTTCGCTCGTGAAGGGGTGCCCGAGTCCCCCGACGATCTACGCCACCATCGATGCCTGATCTACAGCGCGCTGCCCACGCCGCGCCTGTGGCGCTTCCGCGACCGGAAGTCGATCGGCGTGAAGGGGCCGTTCTCGGTCAATCACGGCGAATCGCTGCGCCGCGCGCTCGTCGACGGGCTCGGAGTGGCCTATCTGCCGCGCTTCATCGTGGGCGACGACCTCGAGGCGGGCCGTCTCCAGCCGGTGCTCGAAGACTGGGCGTGGTCGGCGCAGAAGGTGTGGGCGGTCGTGCCGCGCCACCGGATCCTCACGCCGAAGGTGCGCGCGTTTCTCGAGATGCTCGAGGCGCACTTCTTGCCCGTTCCGCCGTGGGAGCAGAGGTGAGCGGTACCGCGAAGCCGATGCGCATCCGGCTCTCCGAGGAACGGCGCGAGCAGCTGGTCTTCCTGACTCAGCAGTTCTTTGCGGACGAGCTCGATCGGGAGATCAGCGACTTCCAGGCGGCTCGCCTGATCGATTTCTTCATCCGGTCGCTCGGGGCGCCCGTCTACAACCAGGCGATTCAGGATGCCAGGGCTGCGGTGCAGGCCAAGCTCGACGACCTCGAAGGCGAGTTCTACGAGCCCGAGGAGCCGAGGGCCGAGCGCCACCCCAAGGATTGAGTTCCCCTCTATTTCAGCCGGATCCCCGGGCACACGCGCGCGGCTTCGGCGAGCGCAGCGGGGTCGCGATGCTCGTCCCAGAACGGCCAGCTGCGGCAGCGTTCCGGGCGCGCGGGATAGATCGAGCAGCTGGCGTGGGGACCGTCATCGAGAAATACACAGCGGTGTCCGAGCCCGTCGACGAGCCGGTCGCCGCTGACGGCGACGTAGCGCGAGCGGAACGCGGCCTCGTTCATCCCGAGGTGGGCGGCGATCCGCGTGACGTCCGCCTGGGTGACGCGGACCGCGCCCTCCGGGCGGGCGCAACAGTTGCCCGAGCGTTGGCAGCGGAAGTGGAACGGAAAGGCCGTGTCGTGCACGCGCAAGCACGGTATCAAATGGGCCGATCATGGCCGATGAGCTGATCTGCATCTCGCCGATCGATGGCAGCGTCGTCACGCGGCGCCCGTATGCGTCCGAGGCGCAGATCGCGCGTGCGCTCGAGCAGGCGCGCGCGGCGCAGGCGCGTTGGGGTGCGACGCCGCTCGCCGAGCGCGCAGCCCTCTGCACGCGCTTCGTCGACGCGTTCGTGGCCGAGCGCGATGTGATCGCGCTCGAGATCACGCTGCAGATGGGGCGGCCGATCGCGCACAGCCCCGGCGAGCTGCGCGGCTTCGAGGAGCGCGCGCGCGCGATGATCGCGATCGCACCAGAGGCGCTCGCCGACGTGCAGCCCGACGCGAAGCCCGGCTTCACGCGTTTCGTGCGCCGCGAGCCGCTCGGCGTCGTGCTCACGATCGCCCCCTGGAACTATCCGCTGCTGACCGCGGTCAACTCGGTTGTGCCAGCTCTTCTCGCGGGCAACGCGGTGATCCTGCGCCACTCCGCGCAGACGCCGCTGTGCGCGGAGCGCTTCCGCACGGCGTTCGCGGCGGCGGGGCTGCCCGACGGCGTGTTCCAGGTGCTCCACTGCGATCACGCGGCGACCGAGCGGCTGATCGCATCGCCCGGGATCGACTTCGTCGCGTTCACGGGGTCCGTGGATGCGGGCCGCGCGGTCGCGCGCGCGGCTGCGCAGCGCTTCATCGGCACGGGCCTCGAGCTCGGCGGGAAGGATCCCGCCTACGTGCGCCCCGACGCCGACCTCGAGTTCGCCGTCGCCGAGCTCGTCGACGGCGCGTTCTTCAACGCGGGGCAGTCGTGCTGCGGGATCGAGCGCATCTACGTCCACGCCACGATCTACGCGGCGTTCGTGGAGCAGTACGCCGCTGTGGTGCGCCGCTACGTGCTGGGCGACCCGCGCGACCCCGCTACCACGCTCGGTCCGCTCGTGCGCGCGTCCGCCGCGGATCTCGTGCGCGGTCAGATCGACGAAGCGATCGCGCTCGGTGCTCGCGCGCTGATCGATCCGCTCGAGTTCGAGCGCGACGCGCAGGGCACGCCCTACTGCGCACCCCAGGTGCTCGTCGAGGTCCACCACGGGATGCGTGTGATGACCGAAGAGAGCTTCGGCCCCGTGGTCGGAATCGCGCGCGTGGCGAGCGACGACGAGGCGGTCGACCGCATGAACGACAGTGAGTTCGGTCTCACCGCGTCGGTATGGACCGCCGACGAACGCGAAGCGCTCGCACTCGGCGCGCGCATCGAGACGGGCACCTTCTTCATGAACCGGTGCGACTATCTCGACCCCGCACTCGCGTGGACGGGCGTCAAGAATTCGGGACGCGGATGCTCGCTGTCGCGGATCGGCTTCGAGCAACTCACGCGGCCGAAATCATTCCACTTGCGCCGCGAGACGTGAGGCAGCGCGACCCCCGAGGCGAGGCCTCGGGGACACGCTCGAATGCCTACTCGGTCCGGATCCCTTCCTCGACGGCCGCGGCCGCATCCGCGGCTTCCTTCTTCGTCGCGTCGCTCGCGTCTTCCGCGGCGGCGCTCACGTCCGCAGCGACGTCGGAGGCGAGCTCAACCGCCGCCTCGCTGAAGGTCTGCGCCTGCTCGGCGGCGGTATCCGCCGTCTCTTGAGCCTGCTCGCAAGCCACTGCCAGGGCAGCCACAGCAACCAGCATTCCCAGCTTCCAGATCCTCATTCATCTCCTCCCCCGCTGAGCCTATGCGCGCGGGAGCGACCCGGTGTCGATCCCGTACAGCTCGGCCACGTTGCCCGATAGGATGGCCTGTTGCTGGACTTCGTCCAGATCCTTCCGGTGCTCGGCGAGCATCTCCTGGCTCCACGGCCACGTGGAGTCGCTGTGCGGAAAGTCGTTCGCCCACATCAGGCGCCGCCAGTTCATGAGGTTCGCAGTCTTGAACGCGACCCAATCGTCCTGGAACGTCGTGTAGATGTTCTCGGCGAAGTACTCCGAGGGCAGCTGCGAGAGCTTCTGCCCGGCCGGCAGCCAGTTGCGGTGCCGCTTGTAGGCGTGATCCATCCGATACATGTAGTGCGGAACCCAGCCCGCATCGGCCTCGGCGCAGACGATGCGCAGCTTCGGATGGCGCTCGAAGACACCGCCGAGGATCAGCGTGCCCATGATGTCCTGGCAGCCGCGCACGATCGTGAGAAAGCCGTTCATGAGCGGGCCGCGGTGCGTGTCGGGATTGCGGGTCGTCAGGATGTGGAACGACAGCGGCAGGCCCAGATCGATCGCGGCGCGCCAGAAGTCGTCGTAAACGGGCTTGTCGTAGTCCTCGACGCCCGGGTGTCCCGGCATCATGACGCCGCGCAGACCAGCGGCCTTGATCGCTTCGAGATCGCTGATCCCTTCTTCGGGTGTGCGCATCGCGGTCTGACCGCAGCCGAACAGCCGGTCCGGATGCGCTGCGCAGTACTCGGCGATCCAGCGGTTGTAGGCGTCGAAGCAGGCCTTCTTGTATTCGAGGTCCTTGTGGTTGCACAGCACCATTCCGACCGTCGGATAGAGGATCTCGGCCGACACGCCGTCGCGATCCTGGTCGGCAAGCCGCGCCTCGGGATCCCAGCCGCCGCGGTGCATGTCCTCGAACGGCACGCCGTTCACGCGGATCTCTTCGGGCGGCTTGCCCGCAGCCGCCACGAGGCCCATCGCGATTGGCTTCGACATGCCGTCGACGACGAACACGTCGCCGCCGTCCTCCTGGCGGTGCATGCGCGGCGCGCGGTCCTTCCAGCGCGACTCGATGTGGTCGATATAGGTGTTCGCGGGCTCGGTGATGTGCGAGTCGGCCGAGATGATCGGGTAGCTCATGACACTCCCTTCCGAGTCCTCCGCGAAGCACGTGACCGGGCAGCGGTCCGTCGGGATCGACGACGTCGCGCCCGTCCTCGCGAATCGGCGTGCCCTCCACCACGACAGCGCGAATGCCGATCGCGTCCGAGACCAGGCGATCGGCGCCGGCGGGGAAGTCGCGCACGCGCCGCAGCGGTCCACATCCGACCGTGTCGGGATCGAAGATCACGACGTCGGCGGGCACCCCGACTGCGAGGCGGCCGCGGTCGTGCAGGCCAAAGTGGTCGGCGGTGGCCGACGTGAGCCGGCGCACGCCCTCCTCGAGCGAGAGCACGTTCGTCTCGCGCACCCAGTGCGCGAGCAGGTGGGTCGGTGCGCAGGCGTCGCAGAGCTGGCTGGCATGGGCGCCCGCGTCGGAGAGTCCGAGTACGGTGTTCGGACTGCGGAGCAGCTCCGCGACCTCGGCTTCGTCGGTATTGGCGATGGGCATCCGGAAGCGCGCCTCGAGGTCGCTCGCGAGCGCGAGATCGAGCATCAGGTCGATCGGATCGACACCGCGCTCGGCCGCGACCGCGGCGACACTGCGCTCCGCGAGCGCAGGCTCGCCAGGGAACTCGCTGATCACCATCGCGTCCCAGTTGCGAGTGAGCGTCGCCTCGCTCGCGCGCTCGCGGAACCGCGCGCGCCAGTCGCGATCGGCGTAGATGCGCTTCTTGCCCTCGCGGTCGGCTGCGGAGACGGGCGAGAACACCGACATGCTCTCGAACGGGAACGGCGCCGCGAACTGGAACTCGAGCACGAGCGGCCGGCACGAGACCTGCGGCACCACGTCGATGCCCTGAGCCTGGAGCTTCGCGTTCATCTCGAGCGCGCGGCGGTGCCCATCGGGTCCGAACAGGCCCGCGAGCAGCGCGGTCCAGCTCACAGTCTTTCCGATTGCCTGCGAGATCTCGCCGAGCTGCGGGATGAACAGATCTCGCCCGACGGTCGCCTGCATGAGTCCGTGGTCGAACTCGGCGAGACAGCTCGCGAGCGCCGTGACCTCGGCGAAAGCCGCGGCGCGGCTCGGCACCGGCTTCCCCGCATAACCGACATGCGTGGGCGCGCGCGAAGTCGCGAAGCCGACCGCGCCCGCGGCGAGCGCACCGCGCACGATCGCCTGCATCTGCGCGATTTCGTCTTGCGTCGCCTCGCGCTCGGTGGCGTCCTCGCCCATCACGTAGAGGCGCACGGGCGTGTGCCCGACCAGCGCACCCACGTGGATCGCGGTGCCGCGCGCATCGAGCGCGTCCAGGAACTGGGGGAAGGTCTCGAACGGCCAGTCGCTGCCGACTCCCGCGCGCAGCGCGTCGAGCGACATGCCCTCGACGCTCTCGAGCGTGCGCAGGATCAGATCGCGGTGCGCGGGGCGCGTCGGTGCGATGCCGAATCCGCAGTTTCCGATCACGACGCTCGTGACGCCGTGCCAGGGCGAGATCGACAACATGCGGTCCCAGAACAGCTGGGCGTCGTAGTGGGTATGGATGTCGACGAAGCCGGGCGTCACCGCGCATCCGGAGGCGTCGATCGTGCGCGCGGCGCTGCCCGTCACGTCGCCGAGCGCGGCAACGCGCCCATTCGCGATGCCGACGTCGCCCGCGCGCCCCGGCGCGCCGCTGCCGTCGTAGATCGTGCCACCGCGAATCAAGAGATCGAAGGATTCGCCCATTGCTGCTGCTCCCGATGGCGCCATGGTAGCCGCCGCGCCCGGCTCAGGCGCGCGGGACATCGAGCGCGATGGCGACGACAGGCAGCCGGCGCAGGTGCGCCCGCAGCGACTCGGCAACCCAGGCGTGGCCCGCTTCGCTGAGCGGGGCCTCGCTGCCGTGCAGATCGGTGGCTTCGATCGGCTCGTAGAGCCGGATCGCGTCGTCGCGCGACATCACGCGCAGCTCTTCCACCAGGTCGACGATCGGGATATCGCGGTCGCGCGCCTCGCGCGCGATGCGCGAGCGCCAGAGCTCGCCGGGGGTCTCGTAGTCGGCCAGCGTGGGGAGGTTGAGCAGCACGAGCGCCGCGCCGCGCTGCTCCGCCAGATGCGCGAGCTCTTCGAACACCTTCCCGGAGAGCGCAGCGAGCTCTCCCGCGGTGAGCCGTTCCGCGGGCGGGCTCAGCGCGCGGATCGCGGGGCGCGCGACCTCCACGATGCGCAGGCGTTCGAACAGCGAGAGGTTGCGCACGAGCCACGGCATCCGCTCGCCGTTGTTGGGGACCGGGACGTTGCCCACCTCGAGCGCGCCGCTCGAGCCGATCCGCAGCACGGGCTTGGCGTACTGGTGGTACTTGTCCTTCTCCATGCGCGCGAAGTCGTCGCGCACGAACGCGAACACCAACACGTCGAAGTCGAACCCGCCGCCGTCGCGGCGCACGCGCAGGTAGCTCTGGTCGAGTCCGTAGCCGCCCTGGCCCAGATTCACGGTTTCGAGGTGGGGCTCGATCTGCTCGAGCTGCGCGC
This sequence comes from uncultured delta proteobacterium, assembly GCA_963832165.1. GTDB lineage: Bacteria > Myxococcota_A > UBA9160 > UBA9160 > SMWR01 > JAHEJV01. The sequence goes on from CAWHTE010000003.1 coordinate 682,835, forward strand.
ACCAGGTGGCATCGTCATCGACGCCCACACCCAGTGTGAACGCGTCCCCCACGCACAGCGCGCGCGTGCGTCCTGGCGGCGGCGCCTCCGCGTAGGTGCGCTTCGCGCGAATCCCCTGGCCGTTGATCGTGAGGTGGCGCCCGGGGCCGTAGAAATCGTCGAGGCGCGTGTCGGGCACGCTCGACCAGCCGAGCTCGGAATCGAAGCGCATGTGCAGGCGCTCGCGCTCGGGCGGCTGCACTCCCTCCGCGAGTCCCAGCGCGAACCCGACCATGCTCGCGGTCCCCTCGACCACGACGAGTAACAGCAGGCAGCGCACGGCGAGCGAGGTCGCCGAGCGCGCCGTGCGAGCGATGGCGGGAAACACGGGCAGATCAGGCGCGCGCGCGTGCGCGTGAGGGGGGGCTCATGAACCCGTGTTAACACGCGTTGGGGTGGATTGTCGACCCGGATCCTGGCGCAAGCGCGAATCGCGGTAATCTTCCGACGTCCCCGCCGGAGAGCTGATCCCTATCTCGATGCTGCGCGGAACCGTCCATTCCGATTTCAAGCCCGTAGCGCGGGTATTCGAGCGCCTGCTGCCGACCGAGGTCGGCGGTGCTGCGCTGTGCGTCTACCACCGCGGCGAGAAGGTGGTCGACTGCTGGGGCGGCACCCGCGATCTCGCGGGCAACCCGTGGGAGGAGGACACGCTTTCGCTGTCCTTCTCCACGTCGAAGGGCGTCACGTCCACGCTGATGCACATGTGCGTCGATCGCGGCCTGATCGATTACGACGATCCGGTGCGCGAGTACTGGCCCGAGTTCGCACACGCCGGCAAGGCCGATATCACGGTCCGCCAGGTGATGTGCCACGAGGCAGGCCTCTACCAGATCCGCCGCATGGTCGACCACGCGCACCGGATGTTCGACTGGGAGTACATGGTCGAGGCGCTCGGCGACGCGATCCCCTGTCACAAGCCCGGGCGCGCCCATGGCTATCACGGCTTCACCTACGGGTGGCTCGTGGGCGAGCTGATCCAGCGCGTCACGGGCAAGCCGTTCAGCGAGCTGCTCGCCTCGGAGATCGCGCGGCCGCTCGGCCTCGACGGGCTCTACATCGGCCTGCCCGCCAGCCAGATGCACCGCCGTGCGCAGCTGATCCCCTCGGCGCTCACGAGTCCGGACGGCAACGTGATGCCGGCGATGCGCCGCTGGGTCCGCGGGATCAATCGCGTGCTGCGCCTGATCGGCCAGCCGATCGACCTGTCGGCGCTCGCCGAAGCGCTCATGCCGGAGGGGATCGAGCAGCTCGACTTCGACTCGGAGGAATTCTTGTCGGTGCCGATTCCGGCCGCGAACGGGATGTTCACGGCACGCTCCCTCGCGAAGATGTACGCGGCACTCGCGAGCGACGGCGAGCTCGACGGCGTGAAGCTGCTCGGCCGCGACACGCTATGGCGCGCCACCGAGGTGCAGAACCGCGGGATCGGCCGCGTGATCCCGATCCCGATGCACTGGCGGCTCGGCTACCACCGCGTTGCGTCGCTTGGCCCCGCGGTGCCGAACGGATTCGGTCACTATGGCTTCGGCGGCTCGGGCGCGTTCGCGGACCCGGACCGCGATCTCGCGGTCGCGCTCACGCTCAACAGCGGAATCGGCACGCCGTTCGGCGATCTCCGCACCGTCCGCATCGGCACCGCTGCGCTGCGCTGTGCGGAGGACCGATAGCTCCGCGCTCCAGCGGGCTCGATTCGTCTGCCTAACGATCGCGCGCGCGGCGGCGCTAGTCTACAGGACCAGCCGCGGGCGGCTGCGGGGAGATCGATTCATGACGCTGTTACGGTCGATGCTGTCAGCGGCCGCGGTGCTCGCGCTGGGTGGCGGCGCGGTGAGCGCGCTCGAAGTGCCGTGCTCGGCGCACACGGATCCCAGGCTCGCGTCGATGAGCGACGACGGGATCGGCCTGACCAGCTCGCTCGGGCTCGCCGACGGGCGCTTCGCGCTGCCCGAGACCGCGACTCCGACACAGCTCGTGGTGATGTTCCACGGCCACGGCAACGACACCTGCAGCTGGCGCAATCACCTGCGCCGGGCGGCGGAGCGCGGCGCGGTCGCCGTGGCGATCGACTATTTGCGGCAGACGCCGAGCGAGAACTACGGCTGGTTCATGCGCGAAGCGGCTTCAGATTCGATCACGGCCGCGCGCTACTTCCTTGGCGCCTATCCCTCGATCACGCAGGTCTTCGTGATCGGGATCAGCATGGGCGGCAACGCGTCCGGGGTGGCGGTGGCTTCACCCGACGCCGTGCGACTCGACGGGACGACGCCGCTCTTCGACTACTGGGTGGACGTCGAGGGCGTCAACAACCTGACCGAGGAGTACCTCGTGATCCGCGCGGTGTCGCCGGTGCTTCCGTCCGCGGCGCTCGCGCAGCAGGAGATCGAGGAGGAGAATGGCGGAACGTTCGAGGAAGTGCCGGAGCGCTATCTCGAGATCACCAACGTCTTGCGCGCACCCGACATGAGCGAGCTCGAGGGCGCCGTGATCGTGCACGGCGTGGACGACGGCCTGGTCACGACCGACCAGAGCCCGCAGATGATGTCAGCGCTCAATCTCGCGGGGGTCCCGGCTCACCTGTACACCGTGGCGCTGCGCGGGGAGGGGGAGCCCGGCGACACCGCCACGGCAATTCCATTCAGCGCGCTCGGATTGCCCTATCCGGCCGCGTTCGCGGGCCACGGCTGGGAGGGCAGCGACACCCACCTCGTCATCACGACCGGCTTCGCCCGACTGTGGGCGTTGATGGACGGCGCCTCGGTCGAACCCGGCGAGACGGTCGGCGGTCTGACCTTCGCGCCGGAGCCGAGCTCGAACGCACTGCTGCTCAGCGGTGCACTCGCGCTGGCGATTCTGGCTAGGCGCGGCCGCCGGGCTCCAACACAACCTTGATCGCTCCCGACTTGCGATCGGCCGCGGTCGCGAACGCCTCGCGCGCGGCCTCGAGCGGGAAGCGGTGGGTGATCAGCGCATCCGCGATCTCGGGCGCCTGCGCGAGGATCGACGCGGCGACATCGATGTCGCGCGATGCGCCGTCGCGGCCGTAGAGGCTCGCGGGAATCACGTCGACCTCCTTGAGGCAGAGCGGGAAGCCCGGCAGCTCGAGTCCGCCCCAGTAGGTCGCGACGAGCAGCAGGCGCGCGCCGGGGCGGCATAGCGGTAACGCGGCATCGAGCGCGCTCTTGGTGCCGGCCGCGTCGACTACGAGGTCGTAGGTGCCGGACGGCTCGCCCGCGCCGAGCCGCGCACCCGCCTCGCGCTGCGCGTCGTGGCGCGCGACGAGGTCGACGTGCGCGCCCGCGGCGCGCGCCGCCACCACGGAGCACAACCCGATCGTGCCGCCGCCGACCACCGCCACGCGCTCGCCGCCGCGCAGCCTGGCGCGGCGCATGCCGTGCACGCAGACCGCGAGCGGCTCGACGAGGCTCGCGTTCGTGACCGGAACCGCGGGGTGCAGCGGGACGAGGCAGCGCTCGGGAACGAGCACCTCCTCGGCCATGCCCCCGTCGTGCGACACGCCGATCAGGATTCCGGGTCCGAGCGCGCACAGGTTGTAGGCGCCGCGCTGACAGTTCGGGCAGTGCCCGCACGGCAGGATCGGCTCGATCGCCACGGGCGTGCCGTCGGGCGTGAGGCCCGCCAGCTCGTGGCCGAGCGTCCGGCCCGCCGCGAAGCCGGAATCGACGAGATGCAGATCGGAACCGCAGACGCCGGCGGAGCGGATCCGCACGCGTACGCCATCGCCCGACGGCGCCGGAACGTCCACCACCTCGACGACCCGATCGTGCGCACGAACCGCCCGCATCGCGCGCGCAGCTTACCGGACGACCGGAACGGCTGCCCGGCGGACGTTAGAATGCGGAGGGAGGGGCGGGCGATGAGTTACCGCAGGGGCTTGCACGATCTCGGCACGGGCTGCTTCGCGTGGCTCCAGCCGGACGGATCCTGGGGATGGAGCAACGCCGGGCTCGTGGTCGACGGCGAGGCGAGTCTGCTCGTCGACACGCTCTTCGACCTGCCACTCACGGCGGAGATGCTCGCCGCGATGCGCGCGGCGGTGCCCGCGGCGGCCCGGATCGACACGCTCGTGAACACGCACGCGAACGGCGATCACTGCTTCGGCAACGAGCTCGTCGCGGGCGCGGTGATCGTGGCGTCGGAGACGTGCGCGAAGGAGATGGGCGAGGTGCCGCCCGACGTACTGGGGCAGCTCGTCGCGAACGCGGACGCATTGGGTCCGATCGCGGCCGCGTTCGTGCGCCGCGCATTCGGCCCGTTCCATTTCGCCGGCATCACGCTCACGCCGCCCACGGAGACGTTCAGCGGCGAGAGCCTGCGCCAGGTGGGTGCGAAGGAGGTGCATCTCATCGAGGTGGGGCCGGCGCACACGCGCGGCGACGTGCTCGTCTATGTGCCCGCCGACCGCACCGTGTTCACGGGAGACATCGTGTTCGCGCACGCTCACCCGATCATCTGGGCGGGTCCGATCTCGAACTGGGTACGCGCGTGCGACCGGATCATCGCGCTGGAGGTCGACACGGTCGTGCCGGGCCACGGCCCGCTGTGCGGGCTCGAAGTGGTCGGCGAGCTGCGCGGCTATCTCCTGTACATCCAGGAGGAGGCGCGGCGCTGCTTCGAGGCCGGACTCTCGCGCGAGGAGGCCGCGCGCGCGATCGCGCTCGACGACTACGCGTCGTGGGGCGACGCCGAGCGGATCGCCGTAAACGTGGCCGCGCTCTACCGCGAGCTCGGCGATCCGGCACCGCCGCCGAGCCCGCTCGAGCTGTTCTCGCTGATGGCGCAGCTCGCGCACGATCGCCCCGCGCGCTGATGCGGCTCGCGTGCGGGTATGCGCGGATTCGAGAGGCGCTCTAGCGCGGCGGCGGGGGCGGAGTTCCGAGCATCGCCGCGACTGCGGGTACCGAGCGCGCCGCGGTCCAGTTCGCCATGCCCGCGCACCAGACCAGCGTGTCGGGCCCGACGCGCCCAGCGGTGATCGCCTGCGCGAGCTCGGTCGGCCCGAACGGACCGACGGCCTGTCCGTTCTCGACCACGTGCCACGCGGTCGCCGGAGGCACGGGCGGAGCCGTGGACGCAGGCGCGGCGCCGGGCGTGAATCGGCCCGCGATGGCCATCCCCATGCCCACGCCCACGCCGGCGCCCGCGAGGCCGCCAGCGGGATTCGCAGCGGCGACGGGCGTCGCGGCCCCGACCTGGTAGTGCTGATAGGCGGCGAGGTCGCCGATCGCGTTCATACTCGCGCGCGCGTCGAGCGCCTGCTCGACCTCTGCGGGCACCGAGATGTTCACGATCACGAGCTGCGGGATCTCGAGCCCGTACTCGTCGTCGAGCCGCTCGCGCACGACCGTGCGCACCTGCTCGGAGAGCGTCGCGTAATGGGAGGCGAGCTCGAGCAGCGGGAGCTCGGCCTTCGCGATCACGTCGGCGAGGCTCTGGTTGATGATCGAGCGCACGAACTCGTGGATCTCGTCCACGGCGTACTCGCCGTTGGTGCCGACGAGCTCGGTGAGCAGCGTCTTGGGATCGGCAGCCCGCAGCGTGTAGGTGCCGAACGCGCGCACGCGCACCAGCCCGAGGTCGCGGTCGCGCATCGGAACCGGGTTCGGCGTGCCCCAGCGCAGGTCCATGATCTGGCGCGTGCTGACGAAGTACACCTCGGCCTTGAACGGGCTGTCGAAGCCGTACATCCAGCCGGCCAACGTGGAGAGCACGGGCAGGTTGCGCGTCTCGAGCCGGTGCTGGCCCGGACCGAAGACATCCGCGATCTGCCCGCGGTGCACGAACACCGCCACCTGGCCCGGGCGCACGATCAGCTGGGCGCCGTACTTGATCTGGTTGTGGAAGCGCGGGAAGCGCCAGACGATGGTGTGTCGGCTGTCGTCGATCCATTCGATGATGTCGACGAGCTCGGCGCGCAATTTGTCCATGAATCCCATGGCGAGTTCCCCTTTCAGTCGAGAATCTTCAGGAACAGATCGAGCAAGCTGCGGTGGTGCCGGGCGCCGTGAGTGTGCTGATCGACGCGCTGCTCGATCCGCGCGCGCGCGAACGCCGCCGACGCCTCGCGCTCCGCAGCCTTATGCTCGGCCTCGAGCACGGGTGAGGTGCGTCCGCCCGCGAGGATGAAACCGGCCACCTGCTCGAGCTCGTCGGCGTCGAGCCAGGTGCCGTGCTGGCGGCACTCGTCGAGGATCACTCCCGACGAGCGCTTGTAGTTCGCGCGCAGCATGAACTGGTCGCACTCGGGGCAGCGGCGATACTGCACGCTCCGGTCGAGCGGCTTGCCGCGCTGCACGCGGGGCGCGTCGGCCGCGGGCCCCTGCTGCTGGCGCAGCTGCGCGGCGCGCTTCACGAGCGCGTCGAAGTGGGCGCCCGTCACCCAGAGCCCGTGACAGCCAGGGCATTCGTTCACGGCGATGCCCGCGACCTGACTCGGCGGCATGCGCGTGTCGCAAGCGGGGCAGGGCAGCTCGCGGCCGTCGCTCGGCAGCGGCTGGGGTGCGAACGCGACGCCGCACCCGACGCAGAAGCGGCTCGACTCGGCGTTGCGGGCAAAGCACTCGGGGCAGAGCAGCGAGAGCTTGTCGGGATCGCGCACGATCGCCGAGTCGCAGTACGCGCACGTCTGCGCATCCGGCTGGACCTGCGCGCCGCACGATCCGCAGCGCGCGATCACGGCGTCCACCGGGCGCTGCGCGCGGTTCTCGATCGTCTCGCCGCAGCGGCAGGCGAACTGTGCGGTGAGCAGCTGGCTCACGTCGTATTGGGTGTGGCAGACAGGGCAAGCGACCAGCTGCACGGGACGCGCCTCCGCAGGCTCCATCGACGCGACGGCGGCCTCGCTTGATGCGCGAAGACGTGGGCTACGCGAGCGCCCCGATCGTTTCCTGTGCGACCACGCGCGCGTAGATGGCGCGGATCCGGCGGCGCGCCGCGCCGACGCGCTCTCGGAGCTCGTCGGGTCCCGCGCCGGGCAGGGCCAGCTCCGCGACCGCCACGAGCTCCGCGGGCAGGCGCTCGACGGCTCGGCCGGCCACCCAGCGCGCGCACGCCTCGACTCCGCGCAGCAGCTGGTAGTCGTCGAGCAGCGGCTCGGCCGCCACGTGCTCACCGACCGCGGCCAGCATCGTGCTCACGCTCGGAATCTCCGGGAACGCGCGCGCTCCGCGCTCGAGCAGTGCGCCGCCCGCGATGAAGTCGACGTCCATGAGTCCACCCGAGCCGGTCTTGAACGCGCTCGCGCCGTCGTCGCCGCGCGCGCGCTCGTCGACCACGCGCGCGCGGAGCTCCGCGAGCTCCTTCCAGGGCGGCGTGGGGTGCGGGATCACGTGCGCCCGCACAGCGCGGAGGCGCTCGGCTGCGTCGCCGGTCGCACCCGCGATCGGACGAGCCCGCAGCATCGCGAGGTGCTCCCAGGTCGCCGCATCGCGCGTCTGATAGCGCTCGTAGCCCTCGAACGAGGCCACGAGCATTCCCTGCTGACCCGACGGCCGCAGCCGGGTATCGACCTCGTAGGCCACGCCCGCGCCGGTCATCGTGGTGAGGTACGCGATCAGCCGCTGGCCGAGGCGCGACGCGCGGTCGATCTCCGCGACGCCGCCGAACAGGAAGATCAGGTCGAGGTCGGAGTGGTACGTAAACTCGCGTCCGGCGATCTTGCCCATGCCGATCACCGCGAAGGAGTCGCCCGAGCCCTCGCCGCCACGCAGGTAGTGGTGCGCGAGCGCGAGCGCGAAGCGCGCCGTGGTCTCCGCGACCCGGGACAGGTAGTCGGAGACGTCCTCGAATGGCGCGAGGCCGCCGAAGTGGACGCACGCGGCGAGCGCGGTCTCCTCGCGCCGACGCAGCCGCAGGAAGTCGAGTGCGCCTTCGAGATCGAGAGCGGCGAGTGCCTCGCTGTCCGCGTCGAGCCGCGCTGCGCGCTCTGCGAGCGTATTCGGTGTGAGCTCGGCCACGCGCTCGAACCAGGCCGGTCGGTTCGCGAGGAAGCTCGCGAGATCGGGCTGCGTGGCCACGAGCCGAGCGAGGCCGCGCAGCACCGGCTCCGGGAGCCGGCCCGCCGCGAAGTCTCCGCCGCGCCGCTCGGCGAAACGCGCCGAGGCGGGAGCGGCGCGCGCGTCGAGCGGCGTACCCGCGAGCACCTCGTCGAAACGCGCTGCGAGCGCACTCATCTCGCGCGGCTCCCGAGGACGAGGGCCTCGAACTGCTCGCGCACCTCTGCGCGGGTGCGCGCGAGATCGTCCTCGAAGCGCTGGGCGGCGCGTTCCGCCTCGGCATCCGCATAGCCCATCCGGCGCGCGAGCGCGGTGCGCTCCACGAGATTGCGCGGCAGCTGGGCGGTCTGTTGCTCTTCCGCGAGCTGGAGCGCGTGCTCGGCTTGCCGCAGCCAGCGATAGCCGTTCGCGAGCACGATCGCCGAGCTCGCGGGCAGGATCTCTGCGCGCGCGAGGCCATCGATCGCCGCGAGCACGTTCCCCGTGCGCAGCTCGGGCCGGCGCCCCGCGTGGAAGAGCTGGAGCGCCTGGACCGTGAATTCGACGTCGCGGATCCCGCCCGGACCCTCCTTGAGATTCTCGTCGACGTCGTGTCCGTGCTCGCGCCGTTCGGTCTCGATCCGGGTCTTCATCGCACGTACCGCATCGATCACGCCGGGATCGATTGCGCGCCGGTACACGAATGGCTCGATGCCGCGCTCGAACTCCCGAGCGACCTGCGGCGCGCCCGCGAGATGGCGCAGCCGCAAGAGCATCTGGCGCTCCCACTCGGCGCCGCGCAGCTCGTAGTAGCCGAGCGTTCCCTCGACGCCGCGCACGAGCGTCCCCGCCGCGCCCTCGGGTCGCAGATCGAGGTCGACGCGGTAGGCGAAGCCGAGCTCGGTGGGCTCGCTGAGCCGCCGCTTGAGCTCCTGCACCACGGCCGATGCCGATTCGCGCGCGGCGTGTCCGCTTTCGTCGGGAGGTGCATCGCAGACGAACAGTAGATCCACGTCGGAGGAGAAGTTGAGCTCGCGCCCGCCGAGCTTGCCGAGCGCGAACAGCGCCGGTGGCTCGCGCTCGCCCGACGCGAGGACGAGCGCGCGGCGCAGGATGTCGTCGGCGAGGTCGGAGAGCTCGGTGAGTCCGGCTTCGAACGGGCGCGCGCGATCGCGCGCGGCGATCCGCAACAGACCGCGGTACTTGGAGCGGTGCAGCGCGGCCCAGTCCGCGTGCTCCGAAACGGGTTCGGGCGCCGGGGCGAGCTCATGCGCGAGGTCCTGCGTCCACTCCGGTTCGCGTGTGAGCCAGCGCCCGAGGAAGTGACTGTCGCCGAGCACGCGCGCGAGCGCGACGCTCGCGCGGAGTGCGCTACGGGTCCGTTCGCGGTGTGCGTGCGCGACCTCGACGAGACGCCGCGCGCCCGCCACCGCGCTCGCGCTCGCGATCAGCGCCGGAAGCCAGTCCTCGAGCTGCGGCGCGAGATCCGGATCGCGCGCGGCCGCGACGAGCGCCTGCGCCTCCTCGGCCGGCGCGACCGAACCTGCGCGCGCGAGATCTTCGACGTGCGGGTCGCCAGCGCGCAGCGACTCGATCACGCGTCGGGCGAGCTCGTTCACGCGCGGGCCAGGGTAGCGCGATCGCGCTCGGGCTATCGTGCCGCGCAAGCGGTTCCCCCGCGCGCAGCGAGGCGGAGCCGAGCGGAGATCGGTAGGGATGGAAGCACGCGATTCGATCGGCTTCTTCGGACTCGCGCTGTCTCCGCGCGTGGTCCGGCGTGCGCTGCTCTACGCCGTGGTGGTGGGTGCGATCCTGATCGCGATCAACCACGGCGACGCGCTCCTGGCCGGCGAGGTCGGGGCCGAGCGCTGGTGGAAGATGGGCCTCACGGTGCTCGTGCCCTACACCGTCTCGACGCTGTCGAGTGTCGGAGCGCTGCGCTCCTCGCAGGCGCCTTCCGCGCTCCGCGGAGATCCGGAGGCTCGCTAGAAGCGCACCTCGACCGTCAGGCCCACGCTCTTCTTCTTGCGCACGATCGGGCCCTGGAAGCCGAGCTCGATCGGCGAGTCGCCGAGCTTCATCTCGTGGCGATACTCGAGGCCGACGCCCTTCTTGTAATGGACGTTCTCGCCCATCCATGCAGGCGGTCGGTCGGCGTTCGGGCTGAGCCACCGAAACGACGTGGGCAACGGCCGCGGAAGCGGATCGGCCGCGCCGCTCATCGGCAGGCCCACGGCAAGTCCCACGCCGAGCGTGGCGAGCCACGCGCCGGGAGCGCGCGAGAGATCGGTGAGGTCCGGAAGGAGGTCCGAGAGGTCGTCCGTGAGGTCCAGAAGGAGATCCGAGAGGTCCGGAAGGTTGGGCAGGGGGTTTGTCATGGCGTCGCACCTCCGGTGCGAATCTGGCCTGTGGTATTGCAACGGCCGTGCCTGGGTGTCTCACGGGTGATCATTTAGATACCCGAGTAGAAACAGATACTTATGCCATGGCACTCGAAGCGATTCCGCAATTGTGGGTACTCCTGTGCCCAGCTCGGGCACTTCGCGCGGCTCGAATTGCACGTGGTTGCCGGTGCGAGAGCGTGTTTCAATCGCCCGATGGAAGAGCGCGCGAAGCGGATCGTGGTGGCCGCGATCGAGCTCGCCGAGAAGGGTGGCTTCGAGGGCGTGCGGCTGCGCGACGTGGCCGCGCACGCGAATGTGGCGCTGGGCACCGTCTATCGCCGGTTTCGCAGCAAGGAAGACCTCCTGCTCGCGGCGCTCGAGCTCCAGATGGCGTCGCTCGAGCAGCGGATCGACGCGGTGCCGCTCGCGGGCGTCGCGCCGCTCCACCGCGTCCACGAGTTCTTCCGCCTCACCACCGACGGCATGTGTTCGCGCCCACACCTCGCGCGCGCTCTCGTGCGCGCGGTGGTGGCGGGCGGACCGGACCTCTCGCAGCGCGTGGCGGCGTTCCATCACCGCATCGAGGCGATGATCGCGCGCGCGTTGCGCGGCCGCGGCGACCCCGAGCCGCCCAACGAGATCGAGCGGCGCGTGGCGAAGGCCCTCGTGCATGTCTGGTTCGCGTCGCTCACGGGCTGGGCGAGCGGACTGCGCGGCGTCGACGAGGTCGTCGAGGAGACGCGCAGCGCGGCGGAGCTGATCCTGGGCGGATCGGCACGCACGGAGCCGTCGGTGTCCGACGGCGATTCCGGCTTGCCGCCCCAGAGGGAACATGTTTGAATCCGGGCCCGAGAGCGACCCGAGCCAAGACTAGGAGAGGGTGAGGACGACCATGAAGATCGTGATCGACTACGACCTGTGCGAGGCCAACGCGGTGTGCATGGACGTCTGCCCCGAGTGCTTTCGCGTCGAAGAAGACGACACGCTCACCGTTCTGATCGACCGACCGCCGGAGAAGCTGCGCGCGAAAGTCGAAGAGGCGGTGCGTCTCTGCCCGCGCCAGGCGATCTCGCTCGTCGAAGACTGATCCCAAATCGACAACTGGATCGGCAACTAGCGCGTCATTTTTTCAGGGCCGGGTAAATCGTCCCGATCAGCGACACGCAGAATCGCGCCGAACGCCGCACACACGCGCGTAGGGGATTTCGGCCTGATCCTTGCAGCCCTTCCCGCCCTAACAGGCGGAGGTGTGCAGCTTGGACCCCCTCGTGGAATTCGTGCTTCGATTTCGAGAATGCCAGCGAGAGAACGAAACGAAGGACCGTCAGTCCATTCCGTCACTGCTCGTGAAGCGCTCGTTGCGCGCGGCGCCGGTTTCGATCCAAGCGGAAAGCGCACAGGTTCTCGGTAAGCCGGAGCGACGCATTCCCGCCCGGATGGGGCACGCCGCCTAATGCCCCAGTCGACCATGACGTCCGATCAACTCAAGAAGATTCGGCGTGAGGCGCTCGAGGAGATCACGGAAGGTCGGGGCCTCCGGCCTTGGGGTCTGTGTGCCCTGGTCGGAAGCCTCAAAGGCGAGTTGCTCCGACTCCGTCGCGAGCAGCCCGAGAGCGAGTGGGCTTCCTGGTGGCTTCTCGAGATCGAGAGCCAGACCGCTCCGCGAGAGTCACAGCGCTCCTAGCGCTCGCGACTGATGCGGAATGAAGTGGTGGAGCTGAGGGGAATCGAACCCCTGACCCTCAGACTGCCAGCCTGATGCTCTCCCAGCTGAGCTACAGCCCCACGGGTTTCGCAAGCTAACCCCCGCTGTCTCGACTGTCAAAACGCCGCGCGCGCTTGCTGGGGCGTTCGAGACTCGGCGTGTTACCTTGCGCGGCGATTCCTGCCGGAGTGGCGGAATTGGCATACGCAGGGCACTCAAAATGCCCCGGTCGCAAGGCCTTGTGGGTTCGAATCCCACCTCCGGCACCGGGGGTTCGTCCGTGACTTCTGTCACCGCTGCGCGCACGGCGGCACGTGCGCTCGCCGTGCTCGCATTGCTCGCGCCGCTATTTCTCGCCGAGCGCGCGGATGCGCAGTACCGCGAATTCGTGGGCCGGGTCGTTTCGATCGATGCGCAATCGCTCGTCGTCAAGGATCGCCGCGGCAACAAGGTGAGCTTCGCGCGCGCCGATCACACGGCCGTCGAGGGCAACAAGAGCGCGTGGGACGCGATCGCGACCGGGGACAAAGTGATCGTGCGCTGGAAGCTCACCGACGGGACCCTGTGGCGCGTGATCGTGCTCGAGGGCCCACCGAAGGGCTGACGCGCTAGCTTCCCTGAATGGCCAATCCGGCCCGACCGCCGCTCTCTCCCGAGCAGTACGATCGCTACCGGCGCCACCTGATCCTGCCGGAGATCGGCCTCGAGGGTCAGCGCGCGTTGCTCGACGCGCGCGTGCTGCTGATCGGGGCGGGCGGCCTCGGGTGCCCCACCGCGCAGTATCTCGCGGCCGCGGGTGTCGGTACGCTCGGGATCGTCGACTTCGACCACGTCGACGCCTCGAACCTGCACCGCCAGGTGCTCTACGGCACGGCGGACGTCGGCCGCGCAAAGGTCGACGTGGCAGCCGAGCGGATCGGCGCGATGAACCCGGACGTGCTCGTCGAGCGTCATGCGCTGCGGCTCTCCTCCGAGAACGCGCTCGCGCTGTTCGCGGAGTACGACGTGATCGTCGACGGCGCGGACAATTTCCCGACGCGCTATCTGACCAACGACGCGTGCGTGCTGCTAGGCCGGCCCAACGTTCACGGCTCGATCTTCCGGTTCGATGGACAGGCGACCGTTTTCGACGCGCGCCACGGGCCCTGTTACCGCTGCCTCTACCCGGAGCCGCCGCCGCCCGGGTGCGGTGCCCTCGTGCGCCGAGGGCGGAGTCCTCGGCGTGCTGCCGGGGCTCGTCGCGCTGATCCAGGCCACCGAGACGGTCAAGATCGTCACGGGCGTGGGCGAGCCGCTGTACGGCCGGCTGCTCCAGTACGAAGCGCTGCGGATGGAGTTCCACGAGTTCCGCGTGAAGAAGGATGCGGAGTGCCCGGTGTGCGGGCCGTCGCCCTCCATCACCGAGCTGATCGACTACGAGGGCTTCTGCGGGGTGCCCGCGGAGGCGTCGCGCGCGCCATTCGGAGAGATCTCTGCGCATGGGCTCGCGACGCGGCGCGCTGCAGGCGAGGACCTCCTGCTGCTCGACGTGCGCGAGCCCGATGAGTGGGAGAAGGCGCGCATCGCGGGCGCGCAGCTGATCCCGCTCGGAACTCTCGGATCCCGGATCGCGGAGCTCGCTGATTGGCGCACGCGCCCGGTGGTCGTGCACTGCCATCACGGCGGGCGCAGCGCGAAGGCCTGTGCGCAGCTGGTCGCGGCTGGGTTCGCGCGTGTCGAGAATCTCGCGGGCGGCATCGACGCGTGGTCGCTCACCGTCGATCCCGACGTGCCGCGCTACTGAGGATCCATGGCGAAGGCAAAGATCCCCGATCCGCTCGAACGCCGGCACCTCGTGGAGAAGGAACTGCCGGCCGCGCAGGCGCGCGCGATCGCGGACGCCTACCTCGCCGAAGACCGCTGTGTCGAGGCGGTCGACTTTCTCAAGATCGCCGGAGCCGGCGAAGCGCTCGCCGCGCTGCGCGAGCGCTCGATCGCGGAGGGCGACGCGTTTCTCTTGCGCGCGGTCGCGGGTGCGCAGGGGGTGCCGCCTTCGCGCGCCGATTGGCAGAAGCTCGGCGCGGGAGCCACCGCGCACGGCCGCGAGCGTTATGCGGTCGAAGCGCGGCGCCAGATCGAGCGCGGCGAGGACTGAACCCCGCGGCGCAATAACCGCGCGCGTGCGCACGCTTGGCACGGCGGGATGCACACGCCCCGCGCTCGCGCCCCGGGCTCGAGCGGCGCGGTGCCCGCTGCCATCTTTGAACCCGCCGTGGCTGTGATACTCTGGCTATTGCGTGCGAGTGGCCCCTGGAATCGCTCGATCTCGGCGCTCCCTGGATGCGCCTCTGATTCCCGGCCCGCACGCGCAGTCGCCCCCGACGCGGCCGCTCCCAGTGCGGGCGCTCGGCTGCGGGGGGCTCGCATAGAAGAGGGTAGGCATGTCGATGTCGCGAATCCCGTCGGTCGTCTTGCACTTCCGTGACCTGGATATCGATGAGACGGTTCGAGATGCCGTTCATCGCCGCTGCGATCATCTCGCCGACGAGTTTCACGAAGTGAGTCGATTCGAGGTGACGATCGCGGGGGACGGCGTGGGCTATAGCGCGCACGGGCACGCGACCGGGAAGAACACCGACATCGCGACCCACGCCAATGCCGAAGCGCCGCGCGCGGCCTCGGACCAGGTGCTCGACAAGATCGAGCGCCAGCTCCGCCGCGTTCACGAGAAGCGGATCTTCGCGCGCCGGCGCGAGGCGCGGCGCGAGAAGGGTCTGATCAGCTAGTCGCTTCGCTTCGCGGCGCCGTGTCCCTTGCCCTTGCCCTTGCTCTTTCCGTGGGCTTTGCCGCGGTTCGCCTTGGCCGCCTTCGCGCGGAGGCCTCCGGGCACGCGGTCGTCGGGGCAGGGCTCCCAGCGCGCGTCGATGTAGGGGGCCTGGATCCACTGGCCTGCGTCGAGGCGCAGGTAGACGCCGTTCCAGTAGTAGTAGTTCGGGAGGCCGACCACCACGTAGACGCCGAGTCCGCTGTCGAACACGAGATCCACCGTGCTCTCGCGGTGCTGGTAGGCGCGTTGGTGCTTCTGCCGATACCCGTGTGCGGGCGCCCACGGCGGCGGACCGCCCCTGTGGCTCTCCTGGACGACCACCGGACCCCTCGGCGCGGGCGGTCCACCTCGGCCGACCGTGACCGAGTGCACGGGACCACACGCGAGCAGCGAGCCGCAGCCCGCGCAGGCGAGCAGCAGCGACAGCGAACGGACGAAGCGCATCGTTGATCCTCTCAGCTCGACCGCCGCGTGAGCGCGCGATCGCTGAGAGAGATCGGCTGCTGGCGTGCGCCGCTTGATCGCCGCGCTTGGTCGAAGTGGTGACGTGGACCACAAATTCGGAAGAGGGAGTCGCGCGGCAGGCGTTCAGGGCTTGAGATCGACCGCCGCCCGGTAGCTGCCATCCATGTAGAAGGGCACCGAGACGTGCTCGTGGGTCACCTTCCACTCGCGGCCAATCCTGCAGAAGCAGACCGTCGCGCGCACCCAGACGTCGGACGTCTCTCCATCGGTTCTCGCACCGTGGATTCGATTCGACATCCGCGCGAAGGCCACGTCGCTTCCGGCCGTGACGTGCACGTCTCGGATCTCGATGCCGATCGGCCCGCTCCAGCTGCGGAACCACTCCTCGAAGTTCCTGCGCAGAGTGGCGGTGCCCCGGTTCCAGAGCGGCGGCGCCAGATCGGCCGTGACCGCGTCCGGCGCATAGAGCGGCATGAGACGCTCGACGTCCTTCGCGCGGACCGCGGCGGCCCAGGCGTCGATCTTGGCGCGAACCTCGTTCTCGTCGTGTTGATGAGAGGTCGTCATCGCGGGACTCCTTCGTCTTGGAGCGCTGTGCGCTCCCATGGAACTGACGGACGGGTCAGCGATGTTTCGACAATCTCCTGCGGCTTTTCGGGCAGGTCGAACAAACGAGGGAAGTGGCGGAAGCGGACGGGAATCGAACCCGCCAGGACTGCGTTGCCGCACTCCTCATCGGATTTGAAGTCCGAGCCCGGCACCAGCACGGGGAACGCTTCCAGCGACGACTCTAGTGCAGGTCGGGTGAGAAGAGCGAGGGCACCGCGCACGGGCGGCCTGCCCGTGTGCCGAGACCTCAGAGCGGCGCGTTGTGTTCGAGATCACAGACGTCGAGCGAGAGATCCTCGATCTACTCCCCTAATCGGGGGGACAGGCGAATGGGCCGGAGCCGTTGTGCGAAGGCATTGCTTTGGCTCGCGATGGGCTCGGCGCTGATAGCGCGCGGCGTGGACGCGGGAGTGGTGTTTTCCGATGACTTCGAGGGCGACGTCTCCTCGATCAGGTCGCGTTGGGGCGACAGCAGCTCGACCGGCATTTCATTGACGAGTGACATCCCGTCGTCGAGCACGGGAAGCAAATCCCTTCAGCTCAACGCCGGCCTTGGGGGAGTCGCCCATCTCTTTCACAAACTCCCGGTCGACTACTCCCGGCTCTACTACCGCTACTACGTGAAGTACGAAGGTACGGCGTACCACCATACCGGCGGCATGATCGGGGGATACGATCCCCCGACCAGCTATCCGCAGGGCGATGCAGGCCTGAAAGGGATCCGCGCCAACGGCGACCGGCTGCTCGTGGTGAGCCTCGAGACCCAGTCGAACATGTTGGACTTCTACAACAACTGGATCGACATGCAGGGTTCGACCTACCAAGGTCTTTATTACGGGCGAAACCTGATTCAGGACCTGAACGTCCCGGTGCCGAATCAGTGGACCTGTGTCGAGGTGATGCTGAGCCTCAACACGCCGGCAAGCGCGAGCAACGGCGAACTGGTCACCTGGATCAACGGAACTGCAGTGGCCAACTTTCAGCCGGGAGCCCCGAATGGCTACTGGGATGGCGCGGGAAACTGGCGAATGAGGGTCGGCTCGCCCGCCTTCGGGGGCTTCCGTTGGCGGGACACGACATCGCTGGGGATCAACTGGGTGAAGCTGCAGAACTACGACGCGACGCCGAGGGTCTGGTTCGACGATGTCGTCGTGTCGACGGAGAGGATTGGGTGCCTGCCGGAGCCCGCTCTTCCCGGCTCGCTACCGGCCGCCATCGTTCTGCTCGCTGCCCTCGCGCGCCGGCGGTCGCGGGCGGCTCCGCTACGGATTCGTTAGCCCCAAGAAGCGCGTCAGCGAACGATCGCAAACACGGCGCGACTGCGACCCGGCACCAGCGCCGGGAACGCTTCCGGAAGCGACTCGATCTCGATTGCCGCCACGTCCCCCTATTCGAGCACCGCGAGGACGTCGTCTTCGCGGATGATCAGATGTTCGTCACCGGCGACCGGATCTCGCTGCCGGAGTACTTGCCGAACAGCACGTGATCGCCCTTCTGCACGTCGAGCGGGTGCAGCACGCCGTCTTCGTCGACGCGGCCCTTCCTGACCGCGAGGACCTTGCCTTCCATCGGCTTCTCCTTGGCGGTGTCGGGATGAAGAGACCCCCCTTGGTCTTCGATTCCTCGTCGATGCGTTTCACGAGGATCCGGTCGATGTACTGGGCAGTCGTGTCCGCGATTTTCGGCCAGGCATTGATCCCAGCGACCGATTGCTGGCATATGCCGGCATCGTCTGGCTTGCATTCCATCTCTTCGTGCTGCTGTACGAGGAGCCGACGCTGCGCTCGACCTACGCCGGGCAATACGACCGCAATTGCGCCAACGTGCGACGGTGGATTCCCCGGCTGCGCCCCTGGAACGGCTGAGCCGAGCCAGCAGGCGATTGCTCATCCGATTCCCGGCTTCGCAGTGGTTTTACCGCGCGATGAACCCGCGCATTTGCTCTAGAGCGAAGTCGATCTCGTCGAGTGCTGCGCGCGCCTTCTCCATGTAAACGCGCATCGCCTTGAGGTAGCTCTGTCCCTCGGCCGTGAGCTCCGTGCCTTCGAGGAGTCCAACATGGATGAAGAACGCGCCCAGCGGATCGCGCAGGTCGTGCAACAAATGCCGAACTTCGGAGATATCCGGCTTTTCCATTGGGTGAATCATACCTTCGGTCATAGCCGCGTCGATTGGCGCAGGAGAACTTTCGCGCTTGTCATATCCAACGCGACAAGCCGCGTCCTCTTATGTCCGAGCCATCTTCGCTCGGGCCCGCCATCCTTGGGGCGAACTTCCCGTGGTCGTGGGGCGAGTAGGGGAGATCGGTCGCATCCGGCTGCCAAATGTGGATCTTTCGCCGTTCCTTCTTGCTCGGCGCTACCACGGTGGGCGTATGCTGCGCAGCAGAGGAGGGCGATCGATGAAGGCACTGAGTGAGTTCGCGAAATCGACGCTCATCGGTGGATTGCTGGTCATTGTCCCGATCTACTTCTCGGTCCTGCTGCTGGCGAAAGCGCTGGGAGGTTTGATCGCGATGCTCGGACCGATCACAGCGACACTGCCGGAGTCGCTGGAGGCGATGCGCGGGCTCGTGAGCGTGCTGATCGTCGTGGCGCTCTGCTTCGCGACCGGTCTGGCGATGCGCACGAGGCTCGGGCTCCGGATGTTTCGCAGCTTCGAGCACCGCGTGCTCGAGAAGATCCCCGGCTTCGGCGTGCTGCGCAGCGCGGTGCGCCGTATCTCCGGTCGGAGCGACGATGCGATGTTCCAGCCGGTCCTGGTCGAGATCGAGGATGCGCTCACGCCCGCGTTCATCGTCGAGGAGCTCGACGACGGTCGTTGCGTCGTGCTCGTGCCCTCGGTGCCGACGCCTGCGGCCGGATCGCTCTTCATCCTGACGCGCGACCGCGTGCACTGGGTGGACGTCCCGGTCACCGAGGTGATCGCCGTGATCACGCGCTGGGGCGCGGGCGCGGGAAAGCTCGTCAACGCGATGCGGTGAGACGGAGCTCGCGCAGCGGGAGTACCATGCACGCGTGCCAGAGGAGAGATTCATGACGGTTCGCTGCGGATTCATCGGACTCGGGATCATGGGCAAGGCGCTCTCGGGCAATCTCGCTCCCAAAGGCCTGCCCACCATCGTCTACGACATCGACCCGGAGGCGATGCGCGAGATCGTGGATGGCGGCGCCAAGGCGGCCGGGAGCACGCGCGAGGTGGCGCAGAATGCGGATGTGATCGGCGTCTGCGTGCCCGCCGACCACCACGTCCGCGCCGTGTGCTGCGGAGCCGACGGCGTGTTCGAGAACGCCCACGAGGGCACCGTGGTTGCGATCCACAGCACGGTGCATCCGGCCACCATCGAGGAGATGGCGGCCGAAGGGGCGAAGCGCGGAGTGGCCATCCTCGAGGTACCGGTGGCGGGTGGACCCGTGCGCGCGGCCAAGGGCGACGCGTTCTACATGGTTTCAGGCGACGAGACTGCGTACGAGAAGGCGCGGCCGTACCTCGAGGCCGCCGCGGGCAAGATCATCTTCGCGGGCGCGCTCGGGAATGCGGCCAAGCTGAAGCTATCACTGAACGTGCTCACGAACATTTCGTTCGCTGCTTCGCTCGAGGGGATGCTCCTCGCCAAAGCGATGGGCCTGCCGCAGGAGCTCTATGAAGAGGGTGGGCAAGCAAACACGATGCTGAACGCGCTGCACCTCCAATATCTGAGCCCCTACAAGATGCCCGTGGAGACGCGCCGCTCGGAGAATCTCCAGGCGTATCTGCGAGGTCGCATGGAGATCGCCCAGAAGGATCTCGGTCTCGCGCTCGAGATGGCCGACGACCACGGGATTGCGATGCCCGTGACCGGGCTCGTGAAGCAGCTGCTCGCGAAGGTGTACGGCGTCTACGACGACGATCTGCGCTGAGCGAACCAATATTGAGGTTCGCGCCAAAAATCCGTAGCGTGGCGGAGGCCCACCGCGCTGCTTCAGAGGGAGGGACGCCATGGCCGCCGACCCCACCCGACCCTACGTCGTGATCACGGCCGACTCGCACGCGGGCGCGAGCATCGACACCTACCGCGAGTACCTCGACGCGAAGCACAAGCAGCTGTTCGACGACTGGCGCGGGGCGTACCGCAATCCGCAGCAGAAGCACATCGGAAGCAAGAAGCACAAGAACTGGGACGACGCCGAGCGGTTCGGCGACATGGAGAAAGAGGGCATCGCGGGCGAGGTGATCTTCCCGAACACGGTGCCCCCGTTCTTTCGCACGAGCGTGCTGATCTGCGGCAATCCTACGCGAGAGGACTATCCGCTCTGGCGCGAGGGCATCCGCGCGCACAACCGCTGGCTCGTCGACTTCTGCGCGGACGCACCCGAGCGGCGCGCGGGGATCGGCCTCGTCTACCTGAACGACATCGACGCCGCGATCGAGGACGTGCAGTGGATCGCGAAGTCGGGGCTGACCGGCGGAATCCTGCTGCCGCACGTGCCGCCCGACTGCGTGCACATCGAGCAGCTCTACTCGCCCGCGATGGAGCGATTCTGGGCCGTCTGCCAGGACGCGGACGTGATCCTGAATCAGCACGGCGGCACGGGCTCGCCCGAGTACGGCCCGTTCAAGATCTCGCTTCCGATCCGCATCATCGAGGGAATGTTCTACTCGACGCGCAGTCTCCCGCATCTCCTGATCTCGGGCGTCTTCGAGCGCTATCCGAAGCTCCGCTACATCACGACCGAGACGGGCTGCGCATGGGCGCCCGGCATGCTCAAGAACCTCGACCGGATCTGGAAGCAGGTGCACAAGGGCGCTGTCGGCGAATTCGAGTTCGCCGACAACGCGGTGCCGCCCGAACCGCCGAGCTTCTACGCGAAGCGCAACTGCTGGTACGGCGCGAGCTCGCCGTCGCCGCGCGAGCTCGAGGGGCGACACGAGATCGGAATCGAGCGGATCCTCTGGGGCAGCGACTACCCGCACTACGAGGGGACGTATCCGCACTCGATCAAGGCGATGCGCCACGCGCTGCACGACAAGCCCGAGCCCGAGGTGCGCGCGATGCTGGGCGGCAACGCGGCCGAGCTCTACGGCTTCGACCTCGGCAAGCTCCAGCCGTGGGCCGACCGACACGGGCCAAAGCCGTCCGAGATCGCCGTCGCGCTCGCACCCGATGAGTTTCCGCAGAACACGCACACGGGTGCCTTCATGCAGGCTCGTTGACGCGAGAAGCGCGGATGTCATTTGGCGAGTCGCCGTTCGACCAGGAGCTGAAGGAAGCCTGGGTTCGATTCTGCGATCGGCTGAAGGCGGCCGGAGATCGCGTGTTCAAGGACGTGAACCCCGCGAGCGCGCTTCAGCGCGTCGACGGCTTCCGCTATCTGACGCAGAACCTCAGCCAGGCGTTCGACCTCGCGCTCGAGACGAAGGATCCGAAGTTTCCCGCGCTGCACGCGTTCTGCTCGCCCACGCGCAAGCTCGGCTCGGACAACGCCGACTGCATCTACCTCCAGGCGTGGATCGACGGGGAGTCGGTCTACAAGATCAGCGGAAGGAATGGCACCGCGCGCATGTCGAACATCGCGGTCCAGGGAGCGCGGTCCGCGATCGCCTACGGCACCGCGACGGCCCGGCCGCTGCACGAGCCGTTCGGCGACACCCCCGAAGCGAACCTGTTCGGCCACGATCTCGAGACGAACGGCGACGGCTCGTTCGAGCTCTACATCGGCGGCGAGCGACGCGGGCAGAACTGGCTCCCGACGACCAAGGACAGTCGCAAGCTCTTCCTGCGCCAGTACTTCGACCGATGGGACGAGGAGGCCGCCGAATACCGGATCGAGCGGGTCGGGATGGCCGAGCCGCGCCCGGTTCCCACGGTCGACCAGATGATCGACGCGATGAAGTGGGCGGGGGACTTCGTCTACGACGTGGTCGACTTCTGGCCGGAGTGGCTCTGGGAACCCGGCGATCAGATCGACCCTGCGGCGATCAACCAGTTCCGAGGCAAGAACATCGCGAGCGACAAGCCCTGGTCGCCGGAGACCGAGGCGATGGACCAGCGCCGCGGCCGTCTGATCACGATGATGCGCTGGGCGTTAGGCGAAGACGAGGCGTTGATCGTCGAGTTCGACGCCTACGACGGCTTCTGGATGATCACGAGCGAGGCGATCTTCGGCAACAGCATGGACTACGTCTACCGGCCCGTGAGCTACACGCCGAGCCGGACCGCGGTCGACTCCGACGGCGTGATCCGCTTCGTGCTGACGAAGGATGATCCGGGCTTCTCGAACTGGATCGACAACCAGGGATATGCGGCGGGCGTACTCACGTTCCGCAACGTGCACTCGCGGCACGTGCCCGCGCTGCGCACGAAGGTGGCCCCGGCGAGCGAAGTCGCCCGTCATCTGCCGGTGGAAAGCCGGCGATCGTCACGCGACGATCGCGTCGCCGAGCTGCGAGCGCGGTTCGAAGCGATCCGCCGGCGCTACCGGATCTGAGGAATCGCGCTCAGGTCGAGAGCCCGTAGAACCGGACCGCGTTCTCCCCGAGGATCTTGCGCTGGGTCGATTCGGGCAGCCCCGCGATCTTCTCGCGGATCTGGCCCACGACGTTGAACGACGCGTCGAGGTGCGGATAGTCCGACGCCCAGATCACGTAGTCTTCTCCGAGGTGCAAGGCCACCGCCGCCGTGATCGACTCGTCGGGCTCGGCGGAGATCAGGCACTGGCGCTTGAAGTACTCCGAGGGCAGGAGCTTCATCGGCGTGAACGCGTGCATGACCTCGGTCTTGTGGTCCATGCGGTCGAGCCAGGCCGTGATCCAGTTCGAGCCCGCCTCGAGCACCGCGAGACGCAGGCCCGGGTACTTCTCGAACATGCCGCGCGTCATCATCGAGGTGAAGGCCGCCATCACGTCGAGCGCGAGGAATGTGAACGAGAACACGACCGCGCCGCCGATGCCCCGGGGATCTCCTCCGCGCAGGAAGCCTTCGAGCATGCTCGTATGGCGCGCGACGACGTGGAAGGCGATGGGCATGTCGAGGTCCTGCACCGTCTCCCAGAACGGCACGAGATCGCGGTCGTCGAACTGGCGTCCATCGCGCGACTCGGGATCGGGCGAGAGATAGACGCCTGCACAACCGTCCTTGCGCGCGCGCTTCACTTCCTCGACGGCCCCTTCCGGGTCCTTCAGGCAGATGTGCGCAATCGGAACGAGGCGCTTGCGATCGTGGCTGCAGAAGTCGACGATCCAGCGGTTGTAGGCGCGGCTGTACGCCGTTGCGAGCTGCGGGTTCGTGACGAGTCCCTCCCACGCGATGCCGATCGTGGGATAGAGCAGCGCGATGTCGATCTTCTCGTCGTCCATTACCGAGAGGCGCGCCGCCGGGTCGTAGCCGCCGGGCGGGCAGCCATCCTCGTAGCTGCGCGAGCCCACGGTCATCAGATCGGTCGAGTCCATCTCGATTCCACCCAGCGCGCCGAGCGTCCCGCGCAGGGCGGGGTGGACCTTGTTCTCGACGAGCAGGCACTCGACGCCCTCCTGGTCTTTCTCGATGCGGATCGCGTCGGCGCGATGCTTCGGCTCGAGATACTTCTGCCAGGTGTCGCGGGGTTCGAGGACGTGGCCGTCGGCATCGACGGTCAAAAAGGCTTGATTGGCGGCCATGATCGGACTCCCTTCGGACGTGCCAGCGCAAGCTAGCGTAGATTCTCGGATGGAAGCCGGGACGGTCAAACGCCGAGCGACTGAAGCAGCTCGCCGAGATTCGAAGCGGCGCGGCGCGTCGCGTCGACGCGGCCTTCGGCGTCGATGCGCGGCCCGATCAGCTCGAGGTCGAAGGCGCCGGCATAGCCGGCCGCGAGCGCCCACTCGAGGATCCGCCGAAGCGGGATGCTCCCGTCGCCGGGAACGGCCCGCGCGGGCAGGGAGCGATCGCCGTAGACGTAATCGGCGACCTGAACCAGCCCGCAGCGCGGCATCACGCGCTCGATCGTCTGCTCGAGGCCCGCTTCGGTCCAGCACGAGAAGGTGTCGATGCAGACACCGATCCCCGCCATCTCGGCGAGCGTCAGCGCGTCGCGCACGGTGTGGGCGAGATGCAGGTCGGCGTAGAGCGCCGGCGTCGCCTCCACCGTCAGCTTGATGCCTGCTTCGTTCGCGCGAGCGACGCAGGGCGCGAGCGCTGCGCTGAAGCTCTCCGCCGCCTGCTCCCAGGTCAAGTTGCCGTGTCCTCCCGTCATCAGGTTGATCGATCGCCCTCCGAGCTCCTCCACGGAGTCGATCACGCGCGACAGCTTCTCTCGCTCTTCGCGCCACGATTCCGCGTGCGCATTCGCGTGGCGACCCGCCCAGAAGAGATGGGTCATGCTCTCGAACTGATAGGCGCCCGCGTCGATGATCTGGCGCGGCAGCGATAGATCGCCGCCGAGCAGCGAGCTCATGAAGCTGATGCGGCGCGGTGCGAGTGCGCGCCAGTGCTCCGCCATCTCCGAGAGGCCGGCTCCCGGAAAGCACAGCGCGTTCACCGATATCCGATCATGCATCCGTCCCGCCCTACTATGTACGTTGCTCGATGTCGAGGCCGAAGCGCTCGCGGTATGGCGCGAACTCGGCGTTCAGGACTTGGAGATCCTCACCGATCACGTCCGTCGAATACTCGAACCTGCCATAGCGGTCGCTCCTGTTGTCGCGCAGGTAGGTGCGCATGGCGGCTTCGGCCTCGCGCGTGAGGGTCACGTCGCATTTGTCGTAGAACGCGCGGATCGCCGCCGCGGGGTCGGCGACGAGATCGGGATAGCGGACGTGGTGGATCCGCGGATCGTCGAGGAAGGGACTGTTCAGTGCGGCCTCGAAGCTCGCGCGCGAGAGCGCGAGGTACTGCGACGCGACCTCCTTCCAATCGACGCGGCCGACGAGGCCCTCCTCGATCTCCGCGACGAGCACGATGCGCGAGGCGATCACGGGTACCGGGTCGCGGTGCGTCCAGAGGATCCGCGCGTCCGGATAGGCTTCGAAGAGCGCGGACAGCCGGCTGCTGTGGAAACCCTTGAGCACCCAGGTCCGCTTCGGCCGCGCGTACTGGCAGTGCTGCAACATCATCTTGTGCAGGCGGTACTGCGCGCGCGGATCGGCCGGCAGCCCGCTCATGCGGATGTTCATCGGCACGCGCCACCAGGCCGTGGGCGTCATCACGCGGAAATCGAACGCCCACGTGCGCTCGCATTCGGGGAGGCCGTCGCCGAGCATGTCGTTGTAGGGATGGCTGATCAGCCACTTGGGGATCACGCGCAGGATCTCGCGCCAATCTTCGTCGGCGCGCGCACGCCTCGGATCGTCCGGTCCCGCGAGTCCCGGTGGCGGGGAGGGGTACATCAGCTCCCAGAAACGCAGCGCGCGCGCGTTCGGATCGACGGACAGGAGCGCGTGCAGGAGCGTGGTTCCGGAACGGGGCTCACCCGTCGCGAAGAGCGGCCGCTCGATCACTTCGTCGCCGATCGCAGCGCGCTTGCGGTCCTCGAAGAAACGCAGCCTGGACGTGAGCAGCCAGTGGCAGACGGATGCGGCTGCGCGCTGGCCCACTGGTTCGAGGCCCGCGTCCCGGATCACCGCGACCGCAAGCGCGAAGCGCTCGGGAAGCGTGTCGTCGCCGTAGTCGCGCAAGCCCGTCTCGGCTTCGGCCGCCGCGAGCAGCGCGTCGGGATCGAGGAACGGCCTGCTCACGCGCGGGTCCCCGCAATGCGGATCAGCTCGTCTTCGGCTTCGCGAACCTTCAACGCCGAACGCGCGGCGAATTCGAGTCCGGCCATGCCGCCGTAGTCGAGGATCTTCGGAACGCGCACGCCGGCATCGAGATAACCCGCGACGATGCGGGCGATCTGCTTCGGCGATCCGTGCGGCAACACGGCGAGCAGCGCTTCGGGCTCGACCTTCCCGAGCAGGTCGACCATCCGCTCGCGCGTGAGCGTTCGGGGGTTGATGTCGTGCATGCCCTTCCAATCGTCGCCGAGCGGGTGCGCGAACCCGCAGCGCCGCATGAAGTCGCCGCGGACCTGAAGGACGTAGCTCTTCACGAGCGGCGCCTGGACCATCTGCGCGAGCTCGGCGTCGTCGCCGATCAGGCAGATCACGAAGCACGCCGGCGTGATGGCCATCGGGTCGCGGCCCGCGCGCTCTGCCGATCCGCGCACGACCGCGAGCTTGGCCGCATAATCCTCGGGCGTCACGGAGCCGACGGGCCACCAGCCCTCCGCGTAGCGGCCGGTCAGCTCGAGCATGCGCGGCCCACCGCCTCCGATCCAGATCTTCGGAAGACGCCCTTCGAACGGCTCGGTGTCCAGGCGCGCATGATGCAGCCGGTAGAAGCGGCCCTCGAAGTCGACGGGCCCGCGGCTCTCCCAGAGGAGCCGGATCACGCGTAGCGACTCCTCGAAGCGGCTGACCGGTGCGCCGAAGTCGAAGCCGTAGGGCGCGGTGTTCTCGAGCTCGCCGCTGCCCAGTCCCAGGATGAAGCGCCCCTTCGAGAGGTGGTCGATCGTGAGCGCAGTCTGCGCGAGCGAGGCCGGGTGTCGCCGCACGGTGTCGACGACGCTGGTCGCGATCGGAACGCGTCGGGTGAGGACCGCGACCGCAGCGGCTACGGCGAGGCTGTCGAGATAGCGATGGGGCGATGGCGATACCGTCGCGAGGTCGGTGAACTCGGGCGTCCAGATCGAGTCGGGCCAGAAGCTCACCATGTGGTCCGGAAGCCAGACCGAGTGATAGCGACCGCTGTCGAGCTCCTCGAGCTGGGAGAGATCGAGCGGCAGGGTCGTGCGGAGAAAGGCGCCGGGCTTCAGCGTCATCTCGCTCCTACACTCGCCGGAACTTCACCAACGTGATGTCCTCACTCACGGGCACGAAGACGGCCTCGACCGGCATGCTCGCGCGGATCTCGGCAGGCGGGCAGTCGAGCACCTGGCTCTGGAAGTGCACGCCCTCGTCGAGCAGTACGTCGACGACGTTGTAGGGCAGCTGATCCTGAAACGCCGGCAGCGTGGGTCCGTGCACGATCGTCCACGTGTAGACCACGCCGCGTCCGCGGGACAGCTCCCACGTGTAGCTCGTCGACTGGCACGACGGGCAGATCGGCCGCGGATAGTGGCGGAAGGTTCCGCAGTCGGAGCAGCGCTGGAACCGGAGCTCGCCACGGCGCGCAGCTTCGTAGAAGGGAGCATTGTCGAGACCCGGCTGCGGCAGCGGGAGATTGCGCGTGATCACCGATTCGCGCAGGTCGCTCACGCGTCCCTCCGCAGGATTGCGGCGCCGGTGGGGTCCGTGCTGGCGCCCGCGATCAGCACGAGCTCGCAGTCGGGGACCTGCGACGTGGAGGTGCCGCGGATCTGTCGCACGGCTTCGAGGTTGTTGTTCATCCCATGGATGAAGGCCTCCGAGAGCTGACCTCCGTTCGTGCTGGTCGGAAGGCGCCCGCCCTCGAAGTAGAGACCCTGATCCTCGACGAACGGTCCGCCCTCGCCGCGCTTGCAGAAGCCGTAGTCCTCGAGCGCGATGATCACGAACGAGGTGAAGAAGTCGTAGCAGAAGAATGCGTCGATCTCGGACGGACGCAGGCCCGAGCCCTCCCAGAGCTGGCGCCCCACGCGTGCCGCGCTGTCGTCGTCACGGTCGCGTCCGAACAGCGTCGAGAGCCGGATGTGATGCGAGCCCGCGTTGAGTGCGCCCGCGTGGATCAATGCGGGCGGCTGGCGCAGGTCGCGCGCGCGCTCGCGCGAGGACACGATCAGCGCGCAGGCGCCGTCCGTCTCGATGTTGCAATCGAACAGGCGCAGCGGTTCGGCGATCATGCGCGAGCCGTGGTGGTCGGCGATCGTCATCGGCATGCGCATCACCGCGTTCGGGTTGCGCATCGCGTGGCGTCGCGTCGCGACGGCGACCTCGGCGAACTGCTCCTGGGTGGTGCCGTACTCGATCATGTGGCGGCGCGTGATCATCGCCATCTCCTGGAATGCGGAGACGAGCCCGTGCGGCACGTGCCACTGGTTGAGATCGGGCAGGCGATCCGGGATGCGCTCCCAGTAGCGGCCGCCGAGCACGGCGTCCTTCCCAAAGACCGAGTTCTTTCCGCGCGCGCGCGAGCGGAACACGAGCACGTGGTTCGCCATGCCCATCGCGATCGCGAGGGCCGCATGCACGAGCACGGACACCGACCCGCCGCCGCCCCAGCTCGTGCTCGCCTGGTAGCGCAGCCCGGGACCCACGATCGAGAGCAGCTGCTCTTCGTCGGTGGTCTCCATGTCGTAGCGCACCACGCCGTCGATCTCGCGCGGCGCGATGCCGGCGTCGTCGCAGGCAGCGAGGATCGCCTCGCTGGCCATGTCGTACTCGGAGCGGCCGAGGCCTTTGGAGAACGGGGTCTGGCCGATACCGACGATCGCCGCGTGGTCGCGCAGCTGGTTCGAGCTCATCGATCCTCGCGAACGGGAAACAACATTGAGGCTCGTGTCGAAATCTCATAGCGTATTCGACGGCAGCAGAGCCACCGTTCGCACAGGAGGCACGATCGTGACCGCAGCAGCACGCACGCTGGACGAGCTCGCGTTCTACACGCTCGCGGGTCAGCCGGCTTCCTCGCGCGACCTCGTCGCCGAGGTCGTCGAAGCGGAGGCGCTCGGGCTCGGCACGGCGTTCATCTCCGAGCGGTACAACAAGAAGGAGGCCGCGACGCTCTCGGGTGCCGCGGGTGCGGTCAGCGATCGGATCACGATCGAGACCGCGGCGACCAATCACAACACGCGTCACCCGCTGGTGACGGCCGGCTTCGCGCGCACGATGCAGAGTCTCACGGGCGGACGCTTCGTGCTCGGGCTGGGTCGAGGCGTTCCGCTGATGCAGGATGCCTTCGGCATCCCTCGCATCACGACCGCGCAGATCGAGGACTTCACGGGCCTCATGCGGCGCCTGTTCCGTGGCGAGGTGATCATCGGCCACAAAGGCCCCGCCGGATCGTGGCCGGTATTGCATCTCGACGCGACGCTTTCCGAGCATCTCCCGATGAGCCTCGTCGCGTTCGGACCGAACAGCCTCGCGCTCGGGGGGCGCTGCTTCGACGAGGTGGTGCTGCACACCTTCTTCACGGACGAGACCACGGCTCGCTGCGTCCAGGCCGTGAAGAGCGCGGCCGAGAAGGCGGGCCGCGACCCCGCGTCGGTGAGGGTATGGTCGTGCTTCGCGACGGTCGGCGACCACATCCCCGAGGACAAGCGCCTCATGAAGATGGTCGGCCGGCTCGCCACCTATCTCCAGGGGTACGGCGAGCTGCTCGTGCGAACGAACGGTTGGGATCAGGGTGTCCTGAAGCGGATCCTGGCCGACCCGATCGTGTCGAGCGTGCGCGGTCTCGACATCGTGGGCACCGCGGAGCAGCTCGAGCACGTCGCCACGCTGATCCCGAAGGAGTGGCTCGCCTCGGCGGCCACCGGGAGCCCGGGTCAGTGCGTCGCCGCGATCCGAAACCAGTTCGCGCTCGGCTGCGACGGTGTCATCCTGCACGGAGCGACACCTGCCGAGCTGGCACCGATCGTTGCGGAGTACCGCCGCGCGGTCGGGTAGCGGAGCGACGCGCGCGAAAGGGAGGTAGCGATGGTCGTCGATCTGACCGGTGGTCTCGACGAGGTCCGGGAATTCGTGTTCGCGAAGCAGCCGGGCGATCCCGCGATGCGCGAGTCGGTCAACCTCTGGATGTGGGACGACGCGGTCGGGTTCGGCATGCCTCGAATCGGAATCGAGGCGGTTGCCGACCAGTGGGACACCCACGACGTCCAGTGCAACATCGCGCTGGGGGATGGCCGGCTGCTGCTGCTCTTCGAGCCCGGGAAGGTGCACGACCCGCTCGGAGCCGACGGACGCGCGCGAGTGCTAGGCGCGGGTCCCTTGTCCTTCGAGCTGGTGGAGCCGTTCGTGCACTGGCGCATGCGACTCCGCGGCGGCATGGCGGTGGTCACGAGCGTGGAGGCACAGATCGACGGAAAGCGTCCCTCCGGCGACGAGCGGGTGCCGGTCGACATCGAAGTCGACCTGCGATCGGCCGTGCCGCCGTTCGAGAACGGCACGCTGCGAGCCGACGCCGCTCGGGTCCTCGCAGAACAGGAGGAGGGCGCGCTGATGGGAGGGCCGCGCTTCGAGCAGCTGTTCCGGGCGAGGGGAACGTTCACGGTGGACGGAAAGCAGCACCGGCTGAACGGTGGCGGCCTGCGCATCCGACGTCAGGGGATCCGCCGGATCGCGCGCTTCTGGGGTCACGCGTGGCAATCCGCGGTGTTCCCGAGCGGCAAGGCGTTCGGCCACCTCGTGTATCCCCCTCGTGCCGACGGGAAGCCGACCTACAACGAGGGATACGTCTTCGACGGCGACGGCGCGTTGGTTCCCGCTCGCGTCGTGGAGGCGCCGTGGCTACGTCGCATGAAGGCGCGCGGCGAGGACGTGTCGGTCGTGCTCGAGACCGAGCGGGGCAGGGTGCGGATCCACGGCGAGACGCAGCTGTCGGCCTTCCACGCGATTCCGGTGACGGAGAACGCGGACTTCCCGATCCTGCACCAATCGATCGTCCGGTACACGTGGGACGGTGAGACCGCGAACGGCATGCTCGAGCGCTCCTCGCTGCCGAGCCAGGTATCCCGCTCGTGACTTCGGCGCAGGCTCGCCTCGCGGAGCTCGTCGATCGCGCCCGCGCACAGACGGGGCTCGACGAGTTCGGCGGCGACAGCTGGCGCGAAGGGCTCGAGGTGCTGCTGCGGTCGGCGCTGACCGAGTCCCGTCTGAACCGCAGCGGCGAGGCGGGCTTCTACGGTTCGATCGAGCGCACGCTCGCGAACCGGCTCCAGATCGAGAGCTGGTTCGCGCGCCACCCCGAGATCGCAGAGCAGGAGGTCCACGTCGAGCTGCTCGGGGTCGGGCTTCCGCGCACGGGGTCCACCGCGCTCGCGCACATGCTAGGCGAGGACCGCTCGGTGCGGTCGCTGCGCATGTGGGAGGCGATCGCGCCGTGCCCGCCTCCCGGGGTGTCGCCCGAGGGCGACGAGGCTCGCATCGCGATTGCCGAGGGGGCAGTGGCTGCGGCGAATCAGGTGGCGCCGCGCCTGCGCTCGATGCTGCCCCAGTCGGCGACGGGGCCGTTCGAAGACCACGACCTGATGTCGTTCGAGTTCAAATCGCAGGTGTATCTGTCGATGGGACGCCTCCCGTCGTATGCGACCTGGCTCCTCGACTGTGACATGGAGTCGACCTATCGCTACGAGCGGCGCGTGCTGCAGCTCTTGCAGTGGCGCTGCGGGCCGAGCCGCTGGCAGCTCAAGAGCCCCAGCCACACGCCGTTTCTCGGCGCGTTCGAGAAGGTGTTCCCCGAGGCGCGCTATGTGATGACGCACCGGGATCCCTCGAAGGTGTTGCCGTCGCTGGCGGACCTGTTCTGCACGCTCGGGGCCGCGGGCAATGAATCGCTGGACCCGCTCGAGGTCGCCGAGCTCAACATGGCGCAGTGGTCGCTCGCTCTGGACCGCTGTCAGAGCTTCCGCGCGGCCGGTCGCGAGGAGAAGTTCTACGACGTCGCCTTCTCGGCGTTTCAGTCCGATCCGATCGCAGAGATCCGCGCGCTGTACGGCTGGCTGGGCCGAAGACTCGGCGCTGATGCGGAGCAGCGCATGCGAGACTGGTGGTCGACCGAACGTCGCCAGGAGACGCTGGCGAAGCCCGATCCCAGCGAGTTCGGGATCACCGAAGCGGCGCTCGCCGCGCGCTTCGGCGCCTACCGCGCCCGCTTCGCGCCGCTGCTCGGCTGACCTGCTCCGAAGGTGATGACGGCGCTGCGCAGAAATCCGATTGCGTCGCGCGCTTGCGGGAGGAGCCACGATGAAGCTGTTGCCGAGCCCCGAGGATCACGTCGCGATCACGGGTCTGTTGGCGCGCTACTGCCTCGCGCTCGATCACGATGACGTCGAGGAATGGGTTGCGCTGTTCACGCCGGAGGCGTCGTACGAGATGTACGGCCGGTCGTACGAGGGGCACGATGGGCTGCGCAAGATGATGACGGGCGCGCCCGGAGGCCTTCACCTGGGTGGGCCCATCGTGATCGAGATGATCGATGGCGACCACGCCCGCACGCTGCAGAACGCGCTCTTCGTCGACCGTACGAGCGGAGCCCAGCGCAGCGTGGTGTACACCGACGAGCTGCGCCGCACCGAGAGCGGGTGGCGCATCGCGAAGCGGCGCTGCCGCTTCATCGTCGCGGGGGGATTCAGCGACCGCCCTGCGTCGTAGCTTGCAATTGGTCGAATTCAGGCGGCGATCGCGGCCGCGGCTTCGCGCGCGAGTCGGTGCACCGTATCGCCCATCGGACCCGGATCGCCGCGCGTGGGATCGGCGAGCGCGCGCTGATAGACGCCCTCGAGCATCACGGCGAGCTTGAACGTGTAGAGCGCCGTGTAGTAGCGCAGGTCGGGCGCTCGGCGGCCGCTCGCGCGCTGCCACTGATCGATCAGCTCGGCGCGTCCCGCCCACCCCGTGCGCTCTCCCGAGGTGCTCTCCATGTGCAGGAAGCCCGCGAGGTCGAGCAGCGGATCGCCGATCGTGCAGTTCTCCCAGTCGAGGATCGCAGCGACACGCGCGGGCGGGTCGGGCGCGACGAGCACGTTGGCGGCGTGATAGTCGCCGTGCATGATCCCGGCCGCCCAGTCGGTCGGTCGGTGCTGGGAGAGCCATTGGCCGACGTCGCGAATCGATGGGATCTCTCTCGCGCGATAGCTGTCGAGCTGCGAGAGCCAGCGGCCGACCTGCCGCTCGTGGAAGCCATCGGGCCGGCCGAAGCCCTCGAGACCGCGCGCTCGCCAGTCGACGCGTGCGAGCCGGCCCAGCGCATCGACCGTGGCGATCACCATCTCGCGCCGGAGTCGCGCGTCGTTTGCGAAGGGCTCGGGCATCGCCGAAAGGGAAGTGAAGCCGTCGACGTGTCCCATCAGATAGAACGCGGATCCGATCACGGTGCGGTCGGTGCAGAGCGCGATCGGGGGCGGGTGCGGAACATCGGTGCCCTCGAGCGCGCGCAGCATCCGGTATTCGCGCTCCATGCCGCGGTCGGCGCGCTCGAGTGCGATCACGGCGGGTCGCCGCAGGACGAAGCGCTGTCCGTTGCGCACGACCCCGATGCTCTCGTTCGACATGCCGCCCGAGATGCGGTGTACCGCGAGATCGGCGCCGGACTCGACGCCCTCGCGATCGAGCCAGGCGCGGAGTCTCTCGAGATCGACCAGACCCTCGAGATCGTCGGATTTGAAGCTCGCGAAGGGTGCCTTCACGGATGGATGAGTCCCTGCGTCAGAGCTCTCCCGAGCGCAACATCCTTCGCAGATCCACCTTGCGGATCTTTCCGGAAGCCGTGCGCGGGAACTCCTGCACGACGCGCAGCTCTTCGGGCCATTTCTGGCGAGCCAGTCCAATGCGCTCGAGCCGTTCGGTGATGTCGCGCAGCTCGATCGAGGTCACACCGGACGCGAGCCTCACGACGGCGCACGCGTGCTCGCCCAGGCGCGCATCGGGTGCGGCCACCACGGCCACTTCGCTCACGTGCGGGAGTCCTGCGATCGCGCCTTCGACCTCGGCGGCCGAGATGTTCTCGCCGCCGCGAATGATCACGTCCGACAACCGGTCCGTGATCGTGAGGAAGCCCTCGGCGTCGAGGACACCCACGTCTCCCGTGCGGTACCAGCCCTCGTCGTCGAAGGCCCGCTCGGTGAGCGCGGGATCGGTGTAGCCCACGCACAGGTCCGGGCCGCGCGACCGGATCTCGCCGGCCTGTCCCACCGGCACAGGTGCGCCGTCGTCGTCCAGGAGCTGGATCTCGACTCCGGGCAGCGCAGTGCCGTCGGTCGCGTGGCGTTTCTCGACGGGATCGCCGAACGAGCTGCCCGTGATCGAGGGATGCTCGGTCGCGCCGTACGCGCGCTGGATCGCGATGCCGTGCGACGCCGCGCGTTCCGCGAGGGGGATGGCCACGGGTGCGCCGCCCAATCCGATGCGGCGCATGCGCCGCGCGTGCTCGGCCGTGAACGCTTCGTGGTCGATCAGGCTCGCCAGGAACACGGGTGCACCCGTGCCCGCGCCGACGTCGGCTTCGAGCATGATCGAGAGGACGCGCGCGGGATCCCAGCGGTCGATCAGGTGGATGTCCTGGCCGATCTCCGTCGGCCCGAGCACCCCGCCCAGCATGCCCGTCGCGTGGGTGACCGGCGAGCCCATGAGGTTGGTCGCGTCGGGCGTGATCCAGAGCCGCATGTGCGCGAGCTCGGCGAGCAGGGTCCGATGGCTATGCAACACGCCCTTCGGGTTGCTCGTCGTGCCGGACGTGTAGGCGATCACACAGACGTCGTCGGGATCGGCGGGGCAGATCCCAGTGGCCGGCGTCGCGTTCTCGACGACATCCCATCCCACTCGTTGGACGCCTGCGATCGGGGAGTCGGCCTTCGACCCCACGACGATGTGCAGTCGCAGGTTCGGAAGCTCGTCGGCCCGGGCGCCGTCGACGATGCCCTGGTAATCGACATGGCCATGGCGGTCCGCCGAGAGGTAGGCGCGCGCTCCGCTCTCGGCGAGGATGAACCGCACCTCCTTCGGGCCGTAGATGTGCACGATCGGAACGAGGATGTAGCCGCCCATCGCCAGGCCGCAGAACGCGACCACCGCCTCCCGCCAGTTGGGAAGCTGGAACGCCACGACATCACCCGGCGCAAGTCCTGCCTTGGCGAGTGCGCCGGCCAGCCGGAGGGCATCGGAATGGATGTCGGCGTAGGTCCCATGCCAGGGCCGCAGCTGCGACCAGATGTTCACCGAGGCGCTCGGCGCCGCGGAAAGCGAGCGGTCGACGCGCTCGCCGAGGGTCTCGTCGCTCCACCAGCCCTCGGCGAGGTAACGCTCGCGCAGGGCGGCGGGCACCTCGCGCTGCTGCCACCTAACGTTCGCCATGCTCCCTGCCCGTCGGGTTGCCAATCTTACTCTCGAATCCGTAGAATTGCACTTTCCGGTGGGTAGAACGAGCCATGCGCCGCACTCGGTGCGGGGCGCGGCGTTCGTCGGTGGTGTGCGTGGATTTCGAGATCACTCCCGAGCAGCACGAGCTGGTCGACTCCGTCCGCGCCGTGCTCGAGCGCGAGGTTCCGACGGCGCTCGTGCGCGACATCATCGAGAACGAGTGCCACCCGGAGCAGCCGTGGAAGAGCGCCCGCGAGCTCGGCTGGGTCGCGATCGACCTGCCCGAGGAGCTCGGCGGTCTGGGTCTGGGATTCCACGAGCTCGGCCTGGTCGTCGAGCAGCACGGCCGCTTCATCGCGCCGGGGCCGTTCCTCGCGACCACTACCCAGTTCACGCCGCTCGTTCGCGAAGCGGGGGACGCGCGCCAGCAGGAGCGTTTCGCCGGCGCGATTGCGTCCGGCGCGCTCACGGGCGCGCTCGCGATCGATCACGGCCGCGCGGTCGAGCATGCGCTCGGGGATTCGCTGCGCGCGCGACGCGACGGCAACGCCTGGGTGCTCGAGGGTCGGCACGACTTCGTGCTCGACGGCGATTCCGCCGACGAGGTCGCCTTGGCCGCGCAAGTCGACACGGGCGACGGCGTGGGCTTGTTCGTGGTTCCGCAGGGCGCCGTGAAGGCGCAGCGCGTGGTGGCGCTCGACGCGAGCCGCCCGCTCGCGCACCTGCGCTTCGACGGGGTGCGCGTGGAGTCCGACCGCGTCCTCGGCACTCCCGGCGCGAGCGCGCACGCGTTCGGACGTGCGCTCGAGCAGGCCACCGTCGCCGCGGCGCTGGAATGCGTCGGCACCTGCCAGGCGTTGTTGGAGCGCACCATCGAGCACGCGAAGAGCCGGCATCAGTTCGACCGGCCGATCGGGTCGTTCCAGGCCGTGCAACACAAGTGTGCCGACATGTTCGTGCAGGTCGAGAAGGCGCGCGCCACGGGCTACTTCGCGATGATGGCGCTGGCCGAGGATGATCCGCGCCGCACGCTCGCGGCGTCGATGGCCAAGCTCGCGGCCAGCGACTGTCAGCGCCTCGTGTGCAGCGACGCGATCCAGATCCACGGAGGGATGGGCTTCACCTGGGAGAGCGACGTGCAGCTCTTCGTCAAGCGCGCGAAGACGCTCGAGGCGCTGTTCGGCACGGGCGCACAGCACCGCCGGCGCATCGCCGACTTGATCGGGATCTGACGTGCACCTGCATTACGACGCCGAGACCGAGAAATTCCGCCGCGACCTCCGCGTATGGCTCGACGCGAATCGCCCGCGCCCCGAGGAGATGCGGGCCGAGCCCGCGACGAGCTCTGCGCATCTGACGGGTTGGTCGCGCCAGTGGCAGCGCAGGCTGTTCGAAGCGGGTCTGCTCGTGCCGGGTTGGCCGCCCGAGCTCGGGGGCCGCAACCTCCCGCCGGTTCAACAGCTCATCTATCACGAGGAGATGGCGAAGATCTCGATCGTGATCTCCACGAACCCGCAGGGGCTCGGGATCGTCGCGCCCTCGATCCGCGACTACGGCAGCGAGTTTCTGAAGCAGAAGTACCTGCTTCCCACGCTGCGCGCCGAGATCGCGTGGTGTCTGGGAATGAGCGAACCCGGCGCGGGCAGCGATCTCGCGGGACTCTCGACGCGCGCCGA
Source organism: uncultured delta proteobacterium (assembly GCA_963832165.1). Classification (GTDB taxonomy): domain Bacteria; phylum Myxococcota_A; class UBA9160; order UBA9160; family SMWR01; genus JAHEJV01. Next base: position 719,494 of record CAWHTE010000003.1, read on the forward strand.
GATTCAGGGCGACCACTTCGTCGTACACGGCCAGAAGGTATGGACGTCGGGGGCGCACCACTCCGATTACTGCTTGTGCTTCGTGCGCACGGATCCCGGCGCGCCCAAGCACCGCGGGATCAGCGTGCTGATCATCGACATGAAGGCGAAGGGTGTCACCACGCGTCCGCTGCCCGAGCTGACCGACCGCGACCACGCCGACTTCAACGAGGTGTTCTTCGACGGTGTGCTCGTGCCGCGCGATCACCTGGTGGGTCCGCTGAACCAGGGCTGGTCGATCTCGGCGGGCTCGCTCGCGCACGAGCGCGGAATGGTGTGGCTCTCGAATGCCGCGCGCCTCGACGACATGCTCGACCAGCTGTTCAAGCTCGCGCAGACGCAGGGACCCGACGGCCGCCGCATCGGCGAGAGCGCGAGCTTTCGCGACGAGCTAGCGTCGATCTACCTCGACGCACAGGCGATGCGATTCATGGGCTATCGGGGCTTCGCGAAGTTCGCCAACGGGAACATCGCGCCCGAGCACTCGCTGCTCAAGCTGTTCGGTTCCGAGATCGCTCAGCGCGCCGCGCGGCTCGCGACCGAGGCGCAAGGCGTGGATGCGCTCGATTTCGACCTGCCGAGCCTTCCCTATCCCGACAGCCAGGAGCCCGTTCCCTGGATGAAGCGGTATCTCTTGACCTATGCCGCGACCATCTCGGCGGGTGCTTCCGAAATCCAGCGCAACATCATCGCGGAGCGGATCCTGGGCATGCCGCGCCGCTAGTCGAGTTCACGAACGGGCGTCGTCCCGAGGAGCGAATCATGAAGATGGAAGACATGATCCTGGTGAGCGTGGACGATCACGTCTGCGAGCCGCCCGATATGTGGGAGCGGCACGTGCCCGCGAAGTGGAAGGACCGCGCGCCGCGGCTCGTGCACAAGCAGGACGGATCGGACGTCTGGGTGTTCGAGGGCGCGCAGATTCCCAACGTGGGGCTCAACGCCGTCGCGGGCCGCGCACCCGAGGAGTACGGGATGGAGCCGACCGCGCTCTCGCAGCTGCGCCCGGGCTGCTTCGACATCGACGCGCGGATCGGCGACATGAACGCGAACGGCGTGCTCGGCTCGCTGTGCTTCCCGTCGGTGCCCGGATTCGTGGGCGAGCTGTTCGGGCGCGAGGCCAAGAAGGGCGAGCGCGAGCTCGCGATCACGATGCTGCGCGCCTACAACGATTGGCACATCGACGACTGGTGCGGGAAGTACCCGGGCCGCTTCGTGCCGCTCGCGATTCCCCCGATCTGGGACGTCGAGGAGATGGCCCGCGAGGTGCGGCGCGTGGCGAAGAAGGGCTGCCACGCGATCACGTTCGCCGACACGCCGGGGGGCCTCGGCTATCCGAGTCTGCACAACGCGCACTGGGACCCGTTCTGGAAGGCGTGCGCGGACGAGGGCACGGTGGTGTGCATCCACATCGGCTCGGGCACCGGCATGAATCTGCAGGACCCCGACGCACCGGTCGAGATCATGATCTCGTCGACGCCGATCTCGCTGTTCGGCTGCGCCACGGAGCTCGTGTTCTCCGACATCTTCACGAAGTTCCCGACGCTCAAGATCGCCCTCTCGGAGGGCGGGATCGGCTGGATTCCGTACTTCCTCGAGCGGATCGACTATGTGCACGATCACCATCACCACTGGACGCTCCATAACTTCCCGGGCGGCAAGCGCCCGAGCGACGTGTTCCGCGAGCACGTGCTCGGCTGCTTCATCGACGACGCGGCGGGGGTGCGCAACCGCGACCTGATCGGCATCGACAACATCTCGTGGGAGTGCGACTACCCGCACTCGGATACGACGTGGCCGCACGCTCCGGAGCGGCTGTGGAAGTCGCTGGCGGGCGTGTCGGATGCGGACATCCACAAGATCACGTGGCAGAACGTGATGAAGTGGTTCCAGTACGACCCGTTCCAGCATCTTCCGAAGGAGGGGTGCACGGTCGGAGCGCTGCGCGCACAGGCGAAGGACGTCGACCTCACGATGCGGCGCGGCGGCGGGGGCAAGCAGCCGTCCGACTACGCGCGCGGCTATGCCACGATCGGCGACATCATGAAGCAGATCGCGGGCGCCTTCTCGACCGGCTTCGACAAGGAGGGCCACGGCGCGGTCCCGGATGCCCTCGCACAGGTCCAGCAGCAGAAGGGCCGGCCGGCCAACGTGAGCAAATAGGGATGGCGCGAGTTCCTGTCGCCGACCACATCTTCACGTGGCCGTCCGACGATCCCCGCTTGATCGGGAGTCGATGCGGCGCGTGCAGCATCGTCACGTTTCCCTCACAGGACTCGTGTCCGCGCTGCGCGTCCACCGACATGCAACCGCATCTGCTCGAGCGGCGCGGGAGGCTATGGGCGTGGACCACGCAGCACTTCCCGCCGCCGTCGCCTCCGTACGCGGGTCCCAAGGGTGAAGCCTTCGTCCCGTTCGGCATCGGCTACATCGAGCTCCCGGGCGAGGTGAAGGTCGAGGCGCGCTTGACCGAGGCCGACCCGGAGCGGCTTCGGGAGGGCATGGACATGGAGCTCGCGATCGTCCCGTTCTCGACCGACGACAAGGGAAACGAGATCGTGACCTTCGCATTCCGGCCGGTCGCCTGAGCGCCGACGAACACGAGAGAGAGAAGACACCCATGGACGTGGCCATCGTAGGGGTCGGTCTGCACCCGTTCGGGCGCTTCGCAGGCGTCTCGGCAATCGAGATGGGCGCCATCGCGATCCGCCGCGCGCTCGCGGATGCGGGCGTCGAGTGGCGGCAGATCCAGTTCGCATTCGGCGGCAGCTACGAGGTCGACAATCCCGATGCCGTCGTGGCGCTGCTGGGTCTCACGGGCATCCCGTTCACCGACGTCTACAACGGCTGTGCCACGGCGGCGAGCGCGCTCACGATGGCCGCGAACACGATCCGGCTCGGCGATCACGAGCTCGGCATCGCCGTCGGCATGGACAAGCATCTTCCGGGAGCGTTCAGCGCCGATCCGCGATCGTACGCGTGTCCATCGTGGTACGGCGAGGTCGGGCACTTCATCACCACGAAGTTCTTCGGGATGAAGATCAACAAGTACATGCGCGATCACGGGATCTCGCACGCGACGCTCGCGAAGGTCGCGGCCAAGGGCTATCGCAACGGCGCACTCAATCCGAACGCGTTCCGGCGCAAGCCGATCTCCGAAGAAGAGATCCTCGCGTCGCCGATGCTGAACTACCCGCTGCGGCAGTACATGTTCTGCAGCCCCGACGAAGGGGCGGCTGCGGTGGTGCTGTGTCGGGCGGAGCACGCGCGTCGCTACACCGACAAGCCGATCTACCTGCGCGCCACGACGGTCCGCACGCGGCGGCTCGGCGCATTCGAGGTGCACAGCCCGTGGCTCCCGATCGAGGAGACGCCCGGTGCGACCGTCGATGCGTCGCGCGCCGCGTACGAGATGGCCGGGATCGGCCCCGAAGACGTCGACGTGATCCAGCTCCAGGACACCGACGCCGGAGCCGAAGTGATCCACCTCGCGGAGAACGGCTTCTGCGCGGATGGCGATCAGGAGAAGCTCATCGCCGACGGGGAGACCGAGATCGGTGGACGGCTGCCCGTGAACACCGACGGCGGGCTGCTCGCGAACGGCGAGCCGATCGGCGCGTCGGGTCTGCGTCAGGTTCACGAAGTGGTGCTGCAGCTGCGGGGTCAGGCGGGGAATCGGCAGGTCCCCGGCGATCCGAAGGTCGGATACACGCAGCTCTACGGCGCGCCCGGCACGGCCGGCGTGTCGATCCTCTCCGTCTGACGCGCGCCGACTAGCTCCCGTCGCGGCGCAGCAGCAGGACACTCGACGGCGTTCCGCCGCCCGAGGTGACCACCGCCGTTCTCGCGCCCGCGACTTGACGGTCCCCGGCTTCGCCGCGGAGCTGCGCGATCGCTTCGTAGATGAAGCCGAATCCGTGCGTGCGGCCCTCGGAGAGCTGGCCGCCGTGCGGATTCACGGGCACGTCGCCGCCGAGCGCGATGCGCCGGCCCTTGTCGAGCCAGTCCATCGCTTCGCCGAAGCCACAGAAGCCCAGCGCTTCGATCCAGGAGATCGCGTTGAACGTGAAGCCGTCGTACACGAGTGCGACATCGACGTCGGCGGGCCGCAGGCTCGTCCTCGTCCACACGTGCGCTGCCGGGCCGATCACCTGCGGCTCGTGCGTGAGCGTGTCCTGATCCCACGAAACGCGCTCGGTGATCTGGGTGCCCACGGCCTCGACGCGGATCGCGGGCCTGGGCAGGTCGCGCGCGACGGACGCGTCGGACACGATCACGGCGATCGAAGCATCGCAGGGCACGTCGCAGTCGAACAAGCCGAACGGGCTCGTGATCGGGCGCGCGGACAGGTAGTCGTCCATCGTCATCGGATCGCGGTAGATCGCCACGGGATTGCGAGCTGCGTTCGCGCGCGCGTTCAGCGCGATCCATCCGAGCATCTCCCGGGTCGCTCCATAGCGATGCAGATAGTGGTTGGCATTCATCGCGATCCAGTTCGCCGCCGACATCGCGCCGAACGGAGCGCGCCACTCGAGCAGCGGACCGGATACCCGCCCGCCGCCGCGCGCGAGCCGGAGCGCCGCGAACGTCGACTCCCACACCGTGCGGAAGCAGAGGACGTGGCGGCAAAACCCACTCGCTACGGCGAGCATCGCCTGGATGAGTGCTCCGCCGGGTCCCGGGAGATCGCCTCCGCCGTTGATCCAGGTCGGGCGCAGCCGCAGTGCTTCCTCGACCGCGGTTACACCGCCCTCGCTCATGCCCATCCCGACCATGCCGGGATAGGTGGACAATCCGTCGATGTCGTCGAGCGTGAGGCCCGCGTCGCCGACGGCCTGCATGCACGCATCGACCGCGAGCGACAGCGGATCCACCATGAGCCGGCGCCCGATCGCGGACCGCCCGATGCCCGAGAGCACGACGCGATGCTCGAAGCGGTCGCTGCTCACGGGCGGACGCACGGTGGGGCGCTGCGGTTCGGGGATTCGCTGCGTGGTGTCGATCGCGCCGGTCGGCTCGAACAGCGGAATCCAGACGTCCTCGTGCTGCTCGAAGCGCACGGTCACTTCCTGGCCGATGCGCACGTCGTCGGGGTCGCAGCCGACGATGTTGGTCGTGAGGCGGACGGCCGGATCCTCCGCGAGCGCCACGACCGCGATCGCGTAGGGCGGATCGAACGACGGCAGCCACTTGTGGCGGTTGATCGTGAACGCGACGACGGTGCCGCGGCCCGACACGACCGTCGGCGTCCAACCGCGGCTCCGACACGCGGGGCACACGGGAGTCGGCGGGTGGACTAGCGTCTTGCATTCGTCGCACTCGCGGATCCGGAGCTGGCCGTCCGCGCCCGAGGTCCAGAACCACTGGTTCATCGGGGTGAGCTCGGGCAGCGGTCGCACCGGGTCCTCCTCGGAGCTGCCGACGGTTCGAAGCACGTATCTTCTACGAATTTGGAAGTGCAATTCTACGCACGCGAGAGTAAGCTTGGCAACCCGGAGGGGCGCGAAGTGCTCGAGGGGCTGCGGGTTCTGGATCTCACCGACGAGTCGGGCTGGCTCGCCGGCAAGATCCTCGGCGACATGGGCGCGGATGTGATCAAAGTCGAGCCGCCCGGGGGTGACCTCGCGGGGCGGCGCGCGCCGTATTGGGGTGGGATCGCCGATCCGGAACGCAGTCTGGCCTGGCTGGCGCTGAACACGAGCAAACGCGGCATCCAGCTCGATCTCGCCCGCGAACGCGAGACGTTCTCGGCGCTCGTTCGTCAGAGCGACGTGCTGCTCGAGACTGCTGCGCCCGGCGAGCTCGCGGCGCTCGGACTCGACTACTCCGTTCTGTGTCAGGAGAACCCGCGCCTGGTGCACTGCGCGATCACTCCCTTCGGGCAGACGGGGCCGCGCGCGCACTGGCGCGGCGGGGATCTGATCGCTGTCGCGATGGGCGGAAATCTCGCGCTGACGGGCGATCCCGACCGCGCGCCCGTGCGCTGCAGCATGCCCGCCGCGTGGTACCACGGCGCGGCCGAGGCTGCGGCCGGTGTGCTCATGGCGCTCTACGCGCGCGACGACACCGGACGCGGACAGCTCGTCGACGTCTCGCTGCAGGAGACGCAACTGCGCACGGTGCTCACGATGTTCGGCCAGGTGCGCGGCGGCGCGCCCGCGTGGCGGCGTACCGGACCCATGATGGGCCGCACGCGCGAGATCTGGGCCGCCAAAGACGGCGACGTGAGCTTCGGGCTGCGCGGCGGCCCCGCGCGCATCCCCAACCTCAAGGCCACCGTCGCGTACATGGACGAGTGCGGCATGGCACCGCCGTGGCTGCGCGACTACGACTGGGAAGCGTACGACTACGCGAAGCTCTCCGACGCCGAGATCGCACGGCTCGAGGGAGCGTTCGGCGCGTTCTTCGCGAGCCGCAGCATGCGCGAGCTGTTCGCACAGGCGCTCGAGCGCCGGATCCTTCTGGCGCCCTGCAACGACGCGCGCGAGATCGTCGAGCACGAGCAGCTTCGCAGCCGTGACCTCTTCGTCCAGATCGACTACCCGCATCTCGGCGCATCGATCGAGCACCCGGGCTTCTTCGCGAAGGTCCGGAACGGCCGCATCGCGCTGCGCCGCCGCGCGCCGCGCAGCGGCGAGCACGACGCCGAGGTACGCGCCGAGCTCGGGCGCCCGATGGCTGCGAGCAGCCCCGCGCGCGACGCGGCGGAGCCGCGGCGCGAGATCTTCGCGGGCTTGCGCGTGCTCGAGGTCGGCTCGGGCGCGGCGGGGCCCGTCGCGACCAGCTATCTCGCCGAGCACGGCGCGCAGGTGATCCGGATCGAATCGCGCGAGCGGCCCGACTTCCTTCGCACGCTGAACCCGCACCCCGTGCACGGCCTCGACGGCGTTCCCATGTTCATCCTGCTCAACGGCAACAAGCAGACCGTCACGCTCAACTTGAAGCATCCCGACGGCCTGCGACTGGCCGAGCAGCTCGTGAAGTGGGCCGACGTGATCTGCGAGAACTACGCGGCCGGCGTGCTCGAGCGGCTCGGACTCGGTCACGAGCGCGTGCGCGAGCTGAATCCGCGCGCGGTGATGGCCAGCGGTTGCCTGTTCGGCCAGACCGGTCCGCAGCGCAACTATCCGGGCTTCGGAGGGCAGGGCTCCGCGATCTCGGGCTTCAACCACCTGACCGGCTGGCCCGACGGAATGGGCTACGGGCCGGCCGGCACGATCACCGACTCGTTGGCGCCGCGCTATCTCGCCGCCGCCATCATCGGCGCGCTCTGGCGTCGCCGGCGCACGGGCGAGGGCGAGTCGATCGACTGCTCGCAGATCGAGACGGCGGTGTACAGCCTCTCGGAGGTGGTTGCGCGCTTCTCCGCCAACGGCGAGGTCCAGGGCCGGAGCGGCAACCACAGCGAGCACTGCGCACCCCACTCCGTGTATCCCGCGAGCGGCGAAGATCGCTGGATCGCGATCGCGTGCCCGACGGACGGCGACTGGCAGCGGCTCGTCGCGGAGATGGGAGCGCCCGAATGGGCGCGCGACGCGCGTTTTGCGCACGGCGCAGGGCGCCTCGCGCATCAGGCCGAGCTCGACGCGCGGATCTCGGAATGGACGCGCGGTTTCGAGCGCGTGGCGCTGGCCGAGCGGCTCCAGTCCGCGGGCGTGCAGGCCGCACCGGTACAGGATGCGCGCGACCTGGCGGCGGATCCGCAGCTCGCGCATCGCGAGCATTTCGTGTGCCTCGAGCACGCCCATCTCGGCGAGATGTGGTTCGAGCGCTCGGGCATGCGTTTCTCGGAGGGCTCCGGGGGGCTGCACTCGCCGGGACCCAACCTGGGCGAGCACAATCATGAGATCCTGGGCGGCCTGCTGGGGCTCTCCGACGAGCGCATCGCCGAGCTCGTCGCAGCCCGGGCCGTCTGAACCGAATCGACTCGAGGAGAAACCACCATGTCCCTTCCCACTGACCAGATCCTGATCTCGGCCGACGACCACCTCGACATCCACGCGATGCCGGTCGACATGTGGTCGACGCGCTTGCCGCAGCAGTGGCGCGAGCGCGGCCCGCGTGTCGAGGAGACGCCCGACGGCCCGTACTGGTTCTGCGACGGAGCGCGCATCTCGCCGAGCGGGCGCAAGGAGAAGGGCTACATCGCCGCGCACGACCACGGCTTCCGGCCCGGTCAGCCCGCGACGCGGCTCGAAGATCTGGATCGCGACGGCGTACACGCGACGGTCGTCTACGGGCCGACCTGCACGCAGCTGCGCATGAGCGACGCCGCGCTGCACGAGCAGGTGTCGATGGTCTACAACGACTGGGCAGCGGAGTTCCAGAAGTTCTCGACCCGACCGGCTGATCCTGCTGCCCGACCTGCCCTCGTACGATCCGCAGGTCGCCAAGAAGGAGCTCTTGCGCTGCGCGAAGCTCGGCCACAAGGGCGCGATCGTCTCCGATACGGTCGGCCGCGGCGTACCGATCTTCGAGGACGCGTGGGACGCCGTTCTGGGATGCGGCGCAGGAGACGGGGCTGCCGATCCACGTGCATCTCGCGGGCGGCACGCACAGCGTGAAGATGAAGCTCAACTCGTGGCGCCAGCCCGCGTTCGTCGCGGTGGTGCCGATGCAGCTCGACGAGACGCTCTCGGGAATGATCTTCTCGGGCGCACTCGAGAAGCGGCCGCGCGTGAAGTTCGTGATGGGCGAGGCCGGACTCGGCTGGATTCCGTACGTGGTGGAGCGACTCGACCACGAGCTGCACAAGTACGGCTCGAAGATCGCGGACTACAAGATCTCGTCGCTGCCGAGCGAGATCTTCGCGCGCCAGGTGTTCACGACGTACGAGGACGAGAAGCTCGGCGTGGAGCTGATCCCGCGCATCGGCGTGGACAACGTGATGTGGGCGTCGGACTATCCGCACGGCGACAGCACGTGGCCGCACTCGCGCAAGGCGCTGTCGGAGTCGTCGCTCGCCAAGCACGGACCCGAGGTGTTGCGCAAGGTCACCTGCGAGACCGCCGCGCGCGTGTACGGCATCCGGTACTGACCGGCACGGGGGCGCGAATGACGACCGAGGCACAACGGATCAGCGACCTCGTCGAGATCCAGGCGCTCTGTGCGCGGTACATGCTCTATGCGAGTCAGTTCGTGAAGGACCGATGGCTCGACGTGTTCACGCCCGACGTGGAGTACAACGCCTTCGGCACTCCGTACACGATCGAGCGGTTTCCGGCGCTGCTCGCGGCCGCGCCGCGCGGACAGTTCATCGGGAACATGCCCGTCGTCGATTTCGATGGCGACCAAGCGATGGGCATCCAGCATTTCGTCTTCATCGACCAGCAATCGCACGATATGCGTCTGGGCTGGTACCGCGACGAATACGTGCGCACGGCACAGGGCTGGCGAATCCGACGGCGCGCCACCACGTTCATGCGCAAGCACGGGGGCTACGACTCCGGGCGACAGCACGATCCGCTAGCCGACATCGCGGAAGAAACCGCGCGTCCGCGCTGATCGAACCAGGACCCATCCCATTCCGGTCGTAGAGGAGAGATCCGCTTCCAGGCCCGACCGGCGCTGGCGCGCGGTGCGGCGCTCGTGCCTTGCGTGGGGCGGAGCGGCGGCGCTCGTGATCGCGTCTTCGACCGCGGCAACCGCCTCGGAGCCGAGCGACGAGTCGCAGCACTGGGTGCCCTCGTTCGGGGTGTTCTTCGATGCGGCCGGACAGAAGCTCGAGGGCTCGGTCGAGACCGGTCCGGTCCTGGGTCCGCCGCTCACGGAGGGCGGGTGTCTCAACCAGACCTTCGGAAGAACCGGGTCGCTATGCAGTACGCAGCGGACGAACCCGACACAGATCCTCTTCCCCGACGATGCGGGAAGCGATACGTCGGTGACCCCGCTCGTCGGGGCGACGCTCGAGCTGATGACTCCGAGCCTGTTCGACCGATGGCTCCGCCCGCGCCTGTTCGTCCACGGCGACGGAGCCGCCGCGTTCTCGTTCGAGCGCAACGTGGCGGGTGTGGAAGGGCCGGACGAGTTCGCGCTGCCTTTTGGAATCAACATCGTGCCCGGCTCGGATCCGGAAGCTCAACGCGTCGAGGAGCTCTCGATCGTGGGTCAGGGGAGCCGCGCTCGAATCCAGGTGCGGCCCTTCGTGGTGTCCGCGGGCGCCGGGGTGGCTCTCACGCTCCAGGTGTTCGGACGCCAAGTGCGGATCAAGCCGTCGTTCGAGTACCTGCACCAGGAGCTCGATCTGATCGGGGTGGTGCACCGCGCGGTCAAGCTCGAGGAACCGCTCGTGAGCTCCACGAGTCTCTCGGACTTCCGGCTCATCTCGCTGACCCGCGAGGAGCGGGAGAGCTACGACGGAATCGGGCCCGGGCTCGAACTCGAGTTCGACACGGCGCGCCTGGGTCCCTTCCTTTCCAGCGTCTATCTGATGGGGCGTGGCTATCACATGCTCGGCGACCTCGACACCACGCTCACGCAGACCAACGAGTTCGGTGAGACGGCGACCTGGACATTTCGGCCCGATCGCTGGGTGTGGCGCGGCGGCGTAGGTTTTCGCTTCCGCTGGCTGCCCGAGCCCGACTGAAGCGGTATCACCTGATGCGAGCTCCTCCGGATCGCCAACGCCTCGCGGAGCGGATCGCCGCCGCCGCGCTGGTCGGGGGCCTCGCCGCGGCATTGCTCGCGAGCGCGGGGTCCGCCGCGGGCGCCGACGAGACTCCGATCGAGCTCGCCCAGGCGGCGGAGGAGGAGCCGACCGACGAGCCGAGCGCGACGGCGCCCGACAAAGCGCCGGCGGGTCAGGTGCCGCCCGGTGTCGAAGTGCTCACGGTGCAGGGCCGCGGCGCAGGTGCGATCGAGGCCGACGTGCCGTCATCGATCACGCAGTTCGACGCGTCCACGATCGAAGCGCTCGGCGCCCAGGACATCTCCGACCTCTCGCGCGTCACGCCGAACGTCAACATCATCCAGCCCGGTGCGACCCAGGCCACGTTCTTCGTGCGCGGTGTCGGACTCTCGGACTTCAGCTCGAATGCGGCCGGCGCCGTCACGATCTTCCAGGACGACATCGCGCTCAACGCGCCGGCGATCCAGACCGGTCAGCTCTTCGACATCGAGGGCGTCGATGTCCTGCGCGGGCCGCAGGGCTCCGGGGCGTTTCGCAACGCGTCGGCCGGCGCGATTCGCGTGCGCTCGCGTCGCCCGAGCGGAAACTACAACGCGACGCTGCGCGCGACCCTCGGCCGCTACGAGCCCAAGGGAGAGAAGGGCGCGAACGAGGCGCTGATCCAGGAGTACGAAGGCGCGGTCGAGATGCCGATCGTCACGGACTGGCTCTCCTCTCGCTTCGCGTTCAACCTGCAGGAGGGGGAGCCCTGGAAGACCAACGGCTGCGGCTTCGCAGACCCGTTCGAGCGGCTGCCCGGAGTCAGTCAGTGCGGCGAACAAGTCACGCGTAACCGGACGTCCGCGGTTCCGTTCGGACTCCCAAAAGACGTGAACGACGAGCACAACTGGGCCGCGCGCGGGACGTTCCTCTTCAAGCCGCCCGACGCGGAGGCCGAGTTCTTTCTGAGCCTGCACGGGAGCCGGCTCGATCAGGACTCGGTGCTCGGGCAGGCGATCGGCACGGGCCCACTCCGGGGGATCTTCGACGACGCCTTGAAGGTGCCTTTTGGCGGCACGGATGTCGCCAGCTACATCGATCCCGACGTGCAGCGGGAGTACGACGTGCGGTGCCAGGATCAGGACCCGACCCCCGCTGGCATCAATTGCGCCAATCAGCGTGCCCAGCTGGATCTCGCGAAGAAGCTCGCGGGAGATCGCCCGCTCGACGAGCAACCCTACCGCGGCGACTACAACCGCGTCGGCCAGACGACGCGCGACACGTGGGGCGCCTTCTTGTCGGGCGAAGCGGAGGTGTTCGCTGACACGAAGCTCTTCGCGCTCGTCTCCTACGACGAGTACGAGCGCTTCCAGGACCAGGACAGCGACTTCACGCCGACGAGGCTGTTCGAGACGGAGCAGGGCGACGACGCATGGCAGACGTACGAGGAGGTGCGGCTCGACGGTGAGCTCGAGGCGGAGCCGATCACGTGGCAGATCGGCGGCTATTACCTGCGAGAGAAGCTCGACAACGACCAGACGGTATTCATTGGCGTAATACCGACCATCCCCCTCAATACCCGGCGCATCTACCACCAGACGATCGACAGCTGGGCGACCTGGGCTCAGTTCGGTTGGGACTTTGCCGACGACTTCACGCTCGAGGGGGGCGTGCGCTGGAACTGGGAGAGCAAGAAGTTCGACTTCCGGAAGATCGGCGGGAGGCTGTTCACCAGCGACGTCAGCACTCGGGAGGAGGAGACCTGGCAGACGCCGACGGGCCAGATCATCCTGACCTACCACATCGACGCCGAGAAGGCGGCCTACGCGCGCTACACGCGGGGCTTCAAGGCCGGGCACTTCAATGCGCTCTCGTCCGAGGTGTCGTCCGAGGCGGACTTCCGTATTCCGCCGGCGGACGAGGAATACAACGACGCCTGGGAAACCGGCCTGCGCGGGGCGTGGCTCGACCGCCGCATCTCGCTGGCGGGCTCGTTCTTCTACTACCGCTACGAGAACTACCAGATCTTCCTGTTCACGGACAGCGCAGAGGCGGCCGAGCCGCCGACGCTCGAGATCGTCAACGCGAAGCAGGCCGAGAACTTCGGTGTCGAGATCGAAGGCGCGGTGCGACCGCTCGAAGGCTGGGCGCCGCGCCTGCTCTCGGGCCTGCGGCTGTCGGCCAACTTCAGCTGGCTGCACGGCGAGTACCTCAACTTCACGACGTTTCGCAAAGTCTCCGATGCTTCGGGTGCCAACATCTTCAACGTTGCGCTCGACTACTCCGGCAAGCAGCTGCAGAACTCGCCGGAGTACAAGGTGAGTGCCACCGCGGAGTGGACGTTCGACCTCGGGCGGTTCGGCTCCCTGATTCCGCGCTACGACGTCAACTGGAGCGACGACGTGTTCTTCGACCCCAACGAAGGGCGTGGATCCATCAATCCGCTCGATACGACCCGACCCGCGCTGGTCGAATATGGAGTCGGCCAGAAGGCGTACTTCCTGCACAACGTTCGGCTCGCGTATCGCTCACCGACCAGCACCTTCGAAGTGGCGGGCTGGGTCCGCAACGTCGAGGACCAGGTGTACAAGAACTACGCGTTCGACGCGTCCCGCTTTGGGCGGCTCGTGATCAACTTTCCGGGCGAGCCGCGCACGATCGGCGTCGACATGTCTTTCCTGTTCTGAGCGAGTGCGCCCGCTTCGAGCTATCGCCCCGGAACTGCGTAGCCCAGCGCGCGCAGCTGATCGAGCTGGATCTCGTCGATGTCGAGCTGCGGCGTGGGCTCGTTCCAGGGCGGCTTCTGCGCGAGGTATTGCTTCGCGCGCTCGCGCATGCGCTCGGCCACTTCCGGATCGGCCTCGGTCCGGTCCTCCAGTTCTTGCGCGTCGTGCCCGGCGTCGTAGAGCTCTTCGCGCGCTCCGCCGTCGGGTGCGCCGAACAGTAGATACCGGAAGCGGCCCTCACTCACCGCGACGTTCGGTGAGCGCGTCTCCACGCGCTGACCCCAGGTCTGATCGAGGTGAGCGATCGCGATGCCGTCCTCGGGGCCCGCCTCACCGCGCGCCGCCGCGAGGATCTCCGGCACGCGCGAGCGACCGTCCGTGTTCTCGATCGGCGGCAGGCCGAGCAGATCGAGCACGGTCGGCCACAGATCGACGTTGGCGGTGCGCTGGTGCACGACGGCCGGCGCTGCGAGTCGGAACGGCAGTCCGAACACGAGCGGCACCTCGGTGGTTTCCGGGTAGACGTTGCGCGCATGGCCTTCGTTGCCGCGCTCGCCGAACGCCTCGCCGTGATCGGACGCGACGATCAGCAGCGTGTGGTCGAGGTAGCCCCCGTAGTAGAGCTGGGCGAACAACGCGTCGAGCACGCGATTCACGTGGAGCACCGCGTTGTCGTAGACGTCGGTGTACTGGGATCCGAACTGCGCGCTCTCGGGGTCGTACGTGTACTCGTGGACGTCCATCAGGTGCAGGTAGAGAAACCAGCGCTCGCGGCCGTACACGCGCAGGAACTCCGACGCAGTCTCCACGACGTCCAGGTCGGTTCCGCGGTCGGTCGCCGTCGGATTCTGCACGGCGGACTTCGACCGGCAGGCCGTGGTAGTTCGGGCGCATGTAGACGTCGAAGCCCTGATCGAAGCCGAAATAGCTCTCCACCCAGCCGTTGCGCCAGATCCCCGCGGTGCGGAAGCCCGCATCGCGGAACACCTCGGGCGCGGTCCTGGCCTGCTGTGAAATGACGTCATCGAAGCGCGTGACGCCGCTGCGCTGCGGGTAGAGGCCGGTCCACAGCGAGGCCATCGAGCACTTCGTCCACGACGACTGGGAGAGGTGTCGACCGAACCGCACGCCCTGAGACGCGAGCACGTCGAGGAAGGGGCTCGTGGGGCGGGCGTATCCGTACGTGCGCAGCCGACTCGCGCGCAGCGTATCGATCAGCACGAACAGGACGTTGACATCCTTGCGCTGCGAAAGTGCGACGATGTCGTCGGCGGATCCGAGTGGGCGCGGGTCGACGATGCGCTCGCCCGGCTGACTCCAGCGGAACAGCGCGAACGCTGCGAGCAGCGCCGCGCCGATCACCCAGGGCCACGGACCTCGCCAGAACGAGAGGGTCGGGAGCCGATTCACGGCGCACGACTCTATCACGCGGTCCGAGGTGGGTATACTCGGCCGCCGTGCTCGAGCTCACGCGCCGTCGATTCACCCTCGCGCAGGTCCTCGCTCTCGTTATTTCGCTCGTCGCCGTCGGCTGCGGCCCTTCGGATCCGCTCGAGAAGGTGCGCGCGCTCCAGGACGAGAAGGGCGACTACCAGGGCTCGGTCGAGCTGCTCCGCGAATTGATCGAGACCCGCCCCGACGATCCCGAAGTGCACTACCGCTACGGCCGCGCCCTGATCGCCACGAGCAACATGGGTCTCGCGGTGTGGTCGCTCAAGAAGGCGATCGAGTCGCCGGACTGGCTCGAGAGAGCCGGCCTTGCGCTGGCGGCAGCTCTGAACTCGCAGGGTGCCTACGACGAGGCAGCGGCGGTCTGCACGCGCGTCCTCGAGCAGAAGCCGGACCACATCCAGGCGCTAATGCTGCGTGCCGCGGCTCGCATGGAGAGCCGCCGCGACTATGTGTCGGTGCTCGCCGATGCGGATCGCGTGCTGGAGCTCCAGCCGGACAACCAGGAGGCATTGGGCTCCCGTGTCGTGGCGCTGCTGGGCCTCGAGCGCGTCGACGAGGCTGCGGCCGCGCTCGAGGCGTTCGAAGCGTTCTACCGCGACCAGAGCCTCGACCTTCACGGCTCGCCCGTGCTCTGCATGGCGCGCGCCACGTTCGCGAAGGAGAAGGCGGACCTGGCGGCCAATCGGAGGGCAGAGCGGGAGGCAGATCCGAAAGCGAAGCTCACACCCGCGGAGAAGGCGGAGCTCGAGAACGAACAGAAGGAGCAGCTGGCGCTGGCCGAACAGCGCTACGAGGCGTGCCTCGAGCAGTTTCCGTCCGAAGCGCTCGTGGTGTATGGCGTGACCGACTTCTTCGACGCGTCCGGCCGCTCCGAGCGCTCCGACGCAGTCCTCGCACGCGTGCTCGAGGTCGCGCCCGAGGGTGCTTCGTACCGGTTGACGCTGGCACTGCGGCTCGCCGCTCGAGGACGGATCGACGAGGCCGAGAGCCTGCTGCGCAAGGGCACCGAAGTGGCGTCGCCGGCCGATGCGGCCGAAGCCTGGGCGGTCGTCGCCTCGTTCAACGTGGATCACGGCGACTTCGACGAGGCGATCGAGGCGTTCGCGCAGGTGCGTCAACTGGTGGACCTCGCGGAGAATCCAGAGCTCCTGCTCGCATACGCCGATGTGCTCGTGATCGCGAAGCGCTTCGGCGAGGCGGAGCAGCTCGTCGATCTGATGAAGGTGCCCGCGCATCAGTCGCTCGTGCGCGCGCGGATCGCGCTCGAGCGCGGCGATCCGGCCACGGCGCTTCGGCTCTTCGACGAGGGCATGCGCCTGTGGCCCAACAATGCGCAGTCGCGCTACTACGCGGCGGTCGCGGCCGAGCAGCTCGGTGATTTCGAGCGCGCCATCGAAGAGTATCGCTACGCGATGCGGGTCGATGTGACCGCGACGGATGCGTATCTCCGGCAGGCGCGCCTGCAGGCGGCGTCGGGCGCCTACGCAGCGGCGATCGACACGTTGGAGTTCCAGCCCGGAGGCCGGCCGGAGGAGGTGGCCGCCGGCCTGTTCGAGATGCGCATCCGCGCGCGCGCAGGACTGGAGGGAGGGTCGCCACCCTGGCTTCGCGCGATGCTCGCGCAGCCGGAGCACCGCGGGGCGGCGGTGGCGGCGGTCGGAGAAGGTGTGCGCGAGCGCAGCGGATCCAAGGCGGCGCTCGCGGCGATGAAAGCCGCGCAGCCGCTCGATCTGAGCGATCCGATCCACGTCGAAGCGTTGGCCGCGTTCGTCGAAGACCTGGCCGCGACGGGAAGATCCGCGCAAGGCCTCGCACTCGTCGATACGGGCTTGCGCAAGCACCCCGACACCGCTGCGTTCCTCGCGCTGCGCGGCCGCGCGCTCCAGCTCTCGGGGGCTCCCGTCGCCGCTGCGCGCGAGTCCTTCGAGCGCGCGCTCGCGCTGGCAGCGGACGATCGGATCGCACTCGTGGGATTGGCGCGCCTCGAGGCGCAGCATGGCTCGAAAGACGCAGCGCTCGCGCTCTACGACCGCGCAGTCGCTGCGGACCGGAACGATCGCACGGCCGCGCGCGAGTCCGCTTCGCTGCTCGAAGCGTCGGGTCGGTCGGGCGAGGCAGAAGAGCGGCTCACGGCGCTGCTGCGAAACCACCCGTACGACGCAGCCGCAGCGCGCGCGCTCGCGGAGCTTCGTCTCGAACGCGGCGCAGCGGACGAACGGACGCTCGAGCTCGCGAAGCGCGCGGTCGCGTTCGGAGGCGGCGCCGAGGCGGAGGCACTCGTCGAGCGCATCCAGTCGCGCGCCGACGAATCCGATTCGAGCGCGGCGCGCGGCTAGCTCTTCCAGGGAGGTCGACGCTAGTTCGGCGCGGCACCCGTCGGCGGCATGAGCTTGGCTCGCTCCCGCACGCGGTGCGCTGGATCATCGCTCGAGGAGACGGCGCGCACGCGCTCCGGGACGCCGGGCTGCGCGAGCCACGCCAGTGCCGCCGCGCGATCCTTCTGGAACCACCGCTGGCCGATCACGATCATGGTGGCCTCGGAGAGCGCCGGATTGCTGATGCGCTGCGCCAGCTCGATCGCCTCCTTCGGGCGCTCGTCCGAGATCGCGCGCGCGTAGAGCGCCAGCGCGGGCTCGTTCCAGGGCGCCGGCTCCGTCGCTTCGGTCCATGCGAAGGCGGCCTCGCGGTCGTAGCTCAACCAGTCGCGATACGACTCGGCGACACCGTCGAAGCGATCCGCTCCCGCCGGCAGCGTCGCCAGCCAGGCCATCGCAGCCTTCGGATCGTGAACGACCCAGCGCGTCCCGATTCGACGCGGAAAGTTCGATAGCCGATCGTCGGATCGGACCCGAGGCGTGGCCCACGCTGCGGCGAGCGGAGCGCCCTCGGCGAGCTCGGCGGCCGAGCTCGCGACGCGTTCGCCGATCACCTGCTGGAGTCTCGGCCTGGCACCGAGCGATTCGACCCAGCGCAATGCTTCGGCGGGGCCCATCGCCACGACGCGCCTGCGCGCGAGGCCCTCGCACAGGCGCTGCAGGTCGCGATCCGGAAACTGCGCGAGGAATTCGAGCAGACCCGGTTTCCCGGATTCATCCCATCCCTCCACGGCTGCGTCGACGGCGACTTCGTTGTGCAGGTGATAGGCGAGCCCACGCGCCGTGCCGAGCGATTTCACGGGATCGCTGTGTGCCCACGTGCGAAAGATCGCCGCGATCGCGGTGCCGGTGCGCGCGCGCCCGTCGGACGTGGTCCATGCGAGGGCGGCTAGCGGGTCGAAGCGCGCCCACCAGAGCGCGAGCACGACGACCTCCGGATCACCGCCATCTGCGCGCGCTGCCGCGAACGCCTCGCCCAGCGACTTCGCTGCGGTGGCGTCCAGCCTCGACAAGAGCGCGCTGAGCTCCTTGACCCGCACCAGCGCATCCTTGCCGCGCAGGATCTCTTCCACGCGCGGCCCGATCTGCGCGTCGGAGGGCACGCGATCGCTGCGCAGAGTGAGGAATGCGATTCCAGAGCCGAGCACACCTCCGAGCGCGAGGGCGCACGCGAGAGCGACCGCCGTCGGGAACCGCTGTGACATGGCGCCGGATACTACTGGTGACCCCACCGCCAGCAAGATTTGCTGCCAATGGGAAACCGACTACTCCAAATAGGAAACGAAGTTCTCAAATAGGGAATCGAACTTTCCAGACGGTCGCGTGGCGGGCCGACAGAGGTAAAAACGCGTGTAATATCAATTGCTTATAGATTGGCTCGGCGAGTCGCAGTAGGCACGTTTCTTGCTGCGTTTTTGGCGCAAAACGCGGACCACGCGAGAGGAAATCTCATGAAAGCGATCCGGTCCTTTCACTCGTTCGCCGTGTGCATCGCGCTCCTGCTGGTGGCGGCCTCGGCCTCGGCGCAGAACTACTACACCTTCGTCGGCAGGGTCACGACCAACCGCGGGCGCAATGCCAACGTCCCCATGGCCGGGAACACGAACTGCGGGTCGCTCACGGTCAAGACCGGCCCGGTGAAGAGCGGCCTCATGGACGTGAAGGTCGCCCGGGGCGTCAACACCCAGCCGCCCGGGGCCGTGACGGGCATGTTCAACTGGAAGGCCGGGAAGGACATGGGATGCGTGAAGAACGTCCTCCCGCTGAAGACGACGGGCATGGGCATCGCCGTCGGAGCCGGCTTCACGCTGCTGCCGAAGGCGTTCTCTCTTCCGTACCCGCACGTCCGCGCGCCCGGCCACTACATGCTCAAGACCGATGTTCCCGTGGTCGAGATCAAGAACTTCGCACCCGCCGTCCAGCTCGCGACGAGCGTGCATGCGACCGCTGCGCCGGCGGTGCGCGCCCACTACGGCGGAACGATGTTTCCCGCCAAGGCCGCAGCCCCGTTCCGCAAGTTCAAGGCCGGAGCGTGGGCGAGTCATACCGGTCGGGCGGCTGCGAAGTTCAGCTGGTGCCCGCCGCCGCTCGCTTCGCTGAGCAAGGGAGGCGTCGTCGGGTGCCTGAACCAGAACCAGGGCGGATTCCCGGCGATCATCAACTACACCGGCGGAGGCAACGCCTTCGGCGGCACGATGAGCCTCGTCACCCACCAGGTGGCGGGTGTGGGCAGCCTCGCGCTCTTCCTGGGCGGGCCCTTCGCCTTCAACAACTTCGGGGGCGGAGAATCGCTGGGAACCGGCCGCGGCTATGCGGACTACAACCACATCGTGCTGCCGAGCGGCGACATCCACGCGGCCGGCGCGATCGCGCCTCGGTACATCGGCCCGGTCCTCGGCACACAGAACGTGATCAAGAGCGTCGCCCCCACCAAGCAAGGAATGTGGCCGGGCGGTGACGTCTACGACTGGGGCTTCCCGTGGACGACGATGACGGTGGTGGTGCGCGCCCAGAACGTGGCGGGCACGCGGAAGTCGACGTTCACGGCCAAGGGATGGGACTGCGCCGGCACCATGCAGGGCCCGGCTTGCAGCATCGTGCCGACCAAAGGGCTTCCGAAGGCGGGCGTGGTGAACCGGAACATCTCGCTCGTGTCCGGCTCCATCGGCATCGCGCGACTGCCTCCGCCGTTCGGTGACTCCCCGATCGCGAACATGGGCAACATGCAGCTGCTGGTCATGCCGGAGCCCGGTGCGACGCTGCAGCTGCTGGCAGGCGCAGCGGGCCTGCTCGGCATGGCGGTCTGGCGCTCGCGCCGCGTCCGCTAGTCGGGGATCTTCGAGCTCGATCCAGCCGGGCCGCCCTGTCGGGCGGCCCGGTTCTGTTTCAACCCGTGCGAAGCGCGACGTCGATGACCACCTTCCCGATGGCGTGGCCATCCGCCACGTAGCGCAGGGCTGCGGCCGCATCCGCGAGATCGAAAGCGGCGCCGATGTGGGGCAGGGCCCGGTGCGAGGCGAGCAGGTCCAGCAGCTCGCGCTGGTTGCGCTGCAACTCTGCCGGTGCCCGCGCGACGAAGCCGCGCATTTCGAAGCCGACGATCTGGATGCCCTTGAGCAGCACCAGATTGAGCGGGATGCGCGGGATCACGCCCGACGCGTAGCCCACGGTGATGAAGCGGCCGCCCCAGCGCAGCGACCGGAGCGCGGGTTCGGCGAGATCACCGCCGACGGGATCGACGACGACGTCGGCACCCGCAGGCAGCGCCTTGCGCAGCGCCTCGCGCAGGTCGCCCGCTTTGTGGTCTACGAGCATGCGGGCTCCGCAGGTCTTGGCCACCTCGAGCTTCTCGGCCGACGAGGCGACGGCCGTCACCGACGCACCGAGCACAGCACCGAGCTGCACCGCGGCCAGACCGACTCCTCCGCCCGCGCCGAGGACGATGAGCTCCTCTCCCGCCTCGAGTCGCGCCACCGACCGGAGCAGGTTGTACGCCGTCCCGTGGGCGACGCCGAACGCCGCGGCGTGGCGCGCCTCGACGCCAGCGGGAATCGGTGTGAGCGACGCCGCGTGCACGACGACCTCCTCGGCGAAAGCTCCGACCATCGTGGTTCCGAACACGCGATCACCGACGGCGGGACGCGCGACATCGCCGGCCACCTCGACGACGACGCCCGCGAACTCGCTACCGGGGACGAATGGGGGAGCGACGCTCATCTGATACTGATTCGCGACCAGCAGCACGTCGGGGAAGTTGACGGCCGCAGCCTCCACGCGGACTCGCGCCTGTCCCGGACCGAGCGGCGGCAGCGAGAAGTCCTCGACGCGTACCACCTCGGGCGGGCCGTACTCGCGACAGACGGCAGCGCGCATGCGATCTATCGGCCGCGCCAGATCGGCGGCCGCTTCTCGACGAACGCCGTCGCGCCTTCCTTCGCATCTTCGCTGCCGAAGATCTTCGGCTGCAGCTCGACCGCCCGTTTCTGCGCGCGCTCGAAATCGACGAGCGCCAGGCGCGCGAGCTCCTTGGTGGCCGCCAGCGCGAGCGGGCCGTTGGCTGCGATCCGCTCGGCGAACGTCATCGCGGCATCGAGCACGGCGTCGGGCGCCACCACCTGGTTGACGAGCCCCAGCTCGAGCGCGCGCGCGGCGTCGATCGGGTCGCCCGTCAGCAGGAGCTCCATCGCGAGCGCGAGCGGGATCCGCGTGGCGAGGAAGGTTCCGTTGCCGGCCGCAAACAGGCCGCGCTTGACCTCGGGCAAGCCGAACTTCGCCAGCGAAGAGGCGACGATCACGTCGCACGCGAGCAGCAGCTCGAAGCCACCCGCGAGCGCCGTCGCGTTCGCGGCGCCGATCACGGGAACCGCGACCTGGCCCTGCATCAGGCGCTGGAAGGAAGCCATCGCGCCGCTGTCGACGGCGATGCGCTCGCCGCTCGCGAACCCGCGCAGGTCCATGCCCGCGCAGAATGCCCG
Organism: uncultured delta proteobacterium; assembly: GCA_963832165.1. Lineage (GTDB taxonomy): Bacteria > Myxococcota_A > UBA9160 > UBA9160 > SMWR01 > JAHEJV01. Next base: position 741,167 of record CAWHTE010000003.1, read on the forward strand.
GTCGCCCGTGCCCGTGAGCACGATGGCCCGGATCTCCGGATCGGCCTCGACCTCGTCGACCATCCTTCCCAGACCGCCCAGCAGCGCGGGGTTGAGCGCGTTGCGCGCCTCGGGCCGATTCAGCCGGACGATCAGGACGTGGCCGCGCCGCTCGCGTACGAGCTCGTCGCTCACCGGTGGTAGTCCGTGGACTCGGCCAGCTCGGCCGCCGACGTCATGAGGTCGACGATGACGGGACCGAAGGCCTGGAGCTTCTCGTCATCGCCCGCGCGTTGATATCCCTGCTCGAGGACGATGCCGAGCTTCCACTTCGCGAGGATGACGTAGTAGTCGATGTCGTCGACCTGCCGGCCCGACACCTCGGAGTAGTGAGCGAGGAGCTGGTCTCGCGAGGGCATGCCGCGCAGATCGACATAGCTGGCCTCGGACGCCTGCGGGCTCTGCGTGTCGGCGGGCCAGCTCTGGATCATCCAGCCCAGGTCGAGCTTCGGATCCCCGACCGTGCCCATCTCCCAATCGACGATCGCCGCGAGCCGGGCCGGCGCCCCATCCTTGTACATCACGTTCGCGAACTGGTAGTCCCCGTGCATGAGCCCCGGGATGTAGTCGATCGGGCGGTGTTCCCGAAGCCAGGCCGTGGCGACGTCCATGCCCGCGAGCGTCCGGCGCCTGATCCGCTCGAAGAACCGCGTCCAGCGGTCGACCTGGCGCTCGTGGAAGCCGTCGGGCCGCCCGAGATCCTGGAGACCCTTGGCCCGCCAGTCGACTTTCGAGAGCAGCGCGATGCCTTCGGCGAGCTGATAGGCGAGACCCGCGCGCGCGGGGAGGTCCGTGTCGAAGGGAGCCGGCCAGCCCGTGCGACCCATCGGCGACCAGCCTTCGACGAAGCCCATCAGATAGAACGACCGGCCGAGCACCGAAGCGTCGTCGCACACCGCCACGGCCCGCGTGTGCGGCACGTCGGAGCCGTCGAGCGCCTCGATGATGCGCCACTCGCGCAGGATGCCCTGGTCGCGATCCGCGGGCGCGCTCGTCGGCGGAATCCGGATCACGCAGTGCAGGTCGCCGCGCCGGATCTCGTAGATCTCGTTCTGGCTGCCACCCGCGATGAAGCGGTGCTCGATCTTGTCGCGTGTTCCGGGCAGGCCCTTCGCGTCCATCCATGCGCCGAGGCGGTCGATGTCGATCACAGGTTCCCCACTTCGTGCTCGAGATACTCCGCAAACTTCGCGCGCGCGGCATCCTCGCTGGGCGCGTCGGGTCGGCCCGCCGGGGGCCGAATCTTGAGAGTCACATTACGCTGAGGGTAGAATTACCCTTCCAGTTTCTGGTATTTTGGTTTTTACCCGGGCAGCGCGGGGGAGCGCAAGAGAAAGCGCCCGCGCCGGTTTACAAGGCCCCGTCCCAAAAGGCATACTGCGCAGGTGACGGATCGTCAGATCCGCCGTACGCGGCCATCCGATCGGCCGCTTCCTCGTTCCGCATTGGAGGCCCCCATGGCCACGCAGCCCAAACCGGTGTTCTCGGAGCCGGCCTCCCAGGTCGATCCGGTGACGGTCGAGGTGATCCGCGGCGCGATGGAGACCGTCGCCTATGAAATGGCGACCCACGTCTCGCTCACCGCGACGACTCCGATCCTGAACCAGAGCAACGAACGCAACGCGACGATCCTGGACGGTCGCGGCGCGCTCGCGGCGCTCTCGGTCGGCATTCCGCAGTTCATGCTCAGCTCGACGCTGCCCGTGCGCTTCGCGCTCGATTTCTTCAAGGAAGAGGGCCTCAACGCCGGCGACGTGCTCGTCGCGAACGACCCGTATCACGGCGGCGGCCACCTTCCGGACTACAACGTTTTCGCGCCGGTCGTCGTCGACGGCGAGCTCGTGCTGATCGCGTCGATCCAGTGCCATCACGCCGACACGGGCGGCGGGATGCCCGGCGGCTACAACGCAGAGGCGATCGACATCTGGGCCGAGGGCGTGCGCTTCCCGGCCGTGAAGCTCTATGACCGCGGCGTCGAGCGCCGCGACATCACCTACCTCATGAAGGTGAACAACCGCACGCCTACCTTCATCGGCGATCTGCGCGCGCAGGTCGGCGCCGCGCAGCTCGGCGCGCGCCGGCTCCGCGAGATCGTGGAGCGCTACGGCGCCGAGGCAGTGCAGGCTGCGTGCCGCCACTCGATCGAGTACGCAGAGCGCCGTTTCCGCGAGGAGGTGGCCTCGTGGCCCGACGGCGTCTACGAGGCGGACGCGTGGGTCGACCACGATCCGATCGGGAATCCCGACATCCGCGTGCACGTGAAGGTGACGATCGACGGCGACCGGCTGAAGGTCGACTACACGGGCTCCGACACGCGCCAGGACCTCAAGGCCTACTCGGCGTTCGGCAACACGCGCGGATACGTCGTGGCGCAGCTCGCGTCGATGATGGACCCGTCGATTCCCAAGAACGAGGGCTTCTTCAACTCGATCGAGCTCGTGGTGCCGGAGGGCTGCGTGCTCAATCCGCTGCCGGGCAAGACCGTTGCCGCGGGCACCCACCATCCCGGCGTCGAGGTCGGCGAGGCGCTCTGCAAGGCGCTCGCGCAGGTATTGCCGGAGCGGGCGTGCCCGCAGATCTACAAGCTCGGGATGCCGACGGTGATCTTCGGTCAGCACCCCGACACGGGCGTGGTCTTCGTCGACCACTCGGTGGACGTGTTGTCCGCCTACACCAACGCGGTGATGGGCCAGGACGGCTGGGGCTCGATGCCGGCGTCGTTCGGCAACCTGATCCGCGCGACTGCTGAAGTGAACGAGTCGATTTTTCCCGTGCGCCACGAATGTTGCGACTACGAGGTCGACACGGGCGGGCCCGGCCAATGGCGGGGCTGCCCCGGCTCGCGCGTGGTGAAGCGCATGCTCGCGCCGTCGACGGTGACCACCTACATGGTGGGCATGAAGTACCCGATGTCAGGCGTCGCGGGCGGATCCGACGGGTCGCCGAACGAGCTCATCACGAATTTCGAGAGCGAAGACGCGCTGAAGATCCAATGCATGGCCAACGGTGTGCCGCACCCGGCGGGCCAGGCGTTCCGATACCAGTACGGCGGCGGCGGCGGCTGGGGCAATCCGCTCAAGCGCGATCCCGAAATGGTCCTCGACGACGTCTACGACGAGCTCGTGTCGCTCGAGTCGGCCGAGCGCGACTACGGAGTGCAGTTCACGGGCCGCCTCGAGGACGACACGCTCGCGGTCGACCACGACGGCACCAAGAAGCTGCGCGAACAGCGAGCCGCGGCGTAGGCACGACGTATGGCATTCCGGATCGGCATCGACGTCGGCGGTACGTTCACCGACTTCATCCTCGCGCTGCCCGACGGTGGGATCGAGCTGTTCAAGGTACCCACCACGCTCGACGACCAGAGCCGCGGTGTGATGAACGGAATCGAGGCACTCGCCGCCCGGCACGGACTCGACACGCGAGCGTTTCTGGGCCGCACCGATCTCGTCGTGCACGGCACCACCACCGCCGACAACACGATGATCGAGATGAACGGCGCGAAGACGGGCCTGATCACCACGCAGGGGCACCGCGACGAGATCGACATCCGGCGCGGCTACAAGGAGAGCATCTGGGATCCGGCGTTCCCGCCGCCCGAGCCGATTGCGCGCCGCCGCCATCGCTTCGGGATCCCCGAGCGGCTCGATTTCCGCGGCAACGTGGTGACACCGCTCGACGAGGCTGCCGTGCGCGAAGCGGTGCGACGGCTGCGCCGTCAGGGCATCGAGTCGATCGCGGTCTGCTTCCTGTTCTCGTTCCTGAACCCCGCTCACGAGCTGCGCGTGCGCGAGATCGTGCGCGAGGAGTATCCCGAGGCACGCATCTCGCTCTCGCACGAGGTGATGCCGACGGCGCCCGAGTTCGAGCGCACTTCGACCACACTCGTCGACGCGTACGTGGGCCCGAAGCTCTCGCTCTACCTCGATCGCCTCGAGCGCGCGCTGCGCGACGCGGGCTTCGGCCGCGATCTGCTGATCATGCAGAGCAATGGCGGCATCATGACCGCCGATCAGCTCGCGCGACGCGCGGTCGCGGCGCTCGGATCGGGCCCGACCGGCGGCGTGATCGGTGCGTGCGCGGTTGCGTCACGCTCCGGCGTGAAGGATTTCATCGCGATCGACATGGGCGGCACGAGCTACGAGGCCTGCCTCGTGCGCGGCGGCCAGCCCACGATCCGCAGCTTCTGGAACTGGCAGCACCGCTATCTCGTCGGCCTTCCGATGATCGAGATGCACTCGATCGGCGCTGGCGGCGGATCGATCGCGATCGTGCAGGCCGGGGCGCTGCGCGTGGGTCCCGAGAGCGCGAAGGCCGATCCCGGCCCGATCTGTTATGGGCGCGGCGGCACGAGTCCGACCGTCACCGATGCAAACCTCGTGCTCGGCTACATCAACCCCGAGGCGCTGTGCGGCGGCGAGTTCAAGCTCACGCAGGCGGGCGTGCGCGAGGCGATTCTCGAGCAGGTCGGGAAGCCGCTCGGGCTCGACGTCGTACAAGCTGCCCACGGCATCTTCCGGATCGTCAACGCGAACATGGCGAATGCGATCCGGCGCGTGTCTTCGGAGGCCGGCCACGACCCGCGCGACTTCCACATGGTGGTGTACGGCGGCAACGGTCCGATCCACGCGCCGGTCCAGGCCGAGGAGCTCGGGATCGAGAAGCTGCTCGTGCCCAAGACGTCGCCCGCGTTCTCCGCGCTGGGCCTGCTGATCGCGGACTACGTGGTGGACCGGCAGCGCTCCTACATCGCTCCGTCGAGCCGAGCCTCGTCCGAGCGCGTGAACGAGATCTTCGACGAGCTCGAAGCGGAAGCCGAGCGCGAGCTCGCCGCGGCGGGTCTGTCGCGCGGCGATCTCGTGTTCAACCGCTTCGTGAACCTCTGCTACCCGGGCCAGACCTTCGACATGGCCGTGCCGGCTCGCCTGCACGGCGAGCGCATGAACGAAGGGGACATGCCGGCCACGGTCACGGCGTTCCATGACCTGCACGAGGAGCTGCACGCCTACGCGGCGCGCGACGAAGAGCCCGTGGTGCGCTCGGTGCGCGTGCAGACGATCGGGCGCACGGCTCCACTCGCGCTCGGCGAGAGCGCGCTGTCCGACGCTCCGCTCGAGCGCGCGCTGCGCGCTCGGCGGCCCGCGTACTTCGGCGGCCGCTTCGAGGACACGCCCGTCTACGACGGCGACCGCGTGGGGGCGGGGCACGTGATCCACGGGCCCGCGATCGTCGAGGAGCGCTTCACCACGATCGTGATCCAGCCCGGCCACCGCGCCGAGCTCGACCGCTTCGGAAACTACGAGATCACACTCGGTTGAGGAGGAGAGCGGTGGCCCAGCCCAAGGTACGTGCCGACGGCATGATCGAGCTCGACACCAGCGACGTCGACCGCTGGATCGGCAAGCCGCTCGGCGGCGCCCGGCTCCTCGAGCCGATCCATACGAACGACGTCCGGCGCTGGGCCCAGGGCATGGCGAACCCGAACCCGCTCTATTTCGACGAGGAATACGCGGCGGGCAGTCGCTTCGGTCGGATCATCGCGCCGCAGTCGTTCGGCGTGTGCACCGACACGAGCCACGGCGCAGGCCCGGCGATCCAGGGCGTGATCCCGGGCCAGCACATGATCTTCGGCGGCGATGAGTGGTGGTTCTTCGGCGGCCGGATCGAGCCCGGCGACGCGATCCGCCACGACCGGATGCTGTTCGACTACAAGGTGTCCGAGACCAAGTTCGCGGGTCCTACGATGTTCTCGCGCGGCGACACCACCTACATCAATCAGCGCGGCGAGGTGGTCTGCAAGCAGCGCTCCACCTCCGTGCGCTACCTCGTCGAGAACGCGCACAAGCTCGACATGTTCAAGAACAACGTGCCGCGCACCTGGAGCGATCAGGAGATCCAGGATCTCGAGAAGCAGAAGCTCGAGTACTACCGGAGCTTCCTCGACCTCGGGCACGAGAAGCGGCTGTTCGTGAAGGTGGGGGACAAGCTCGCCACGCGTCCGATCGGGCCGCACACCATCGCGACGTTCACCACCGAGTGGCGCGCGTACCTGATGACGGTGTGGGGAGCCTCGCGCGAGTACGGCGAGACCTCCACGCTCGAAGCGGGCTGGCTGCCCGAGATGGCGCGCGATCGCGAAGGCGCGAAGATCGACCCGACGAACGCCGACGGGCTCTACAAGGGGCCGTCGCGCGGGCACGTTCAGACGCGCTATGCGCAGCTGATCGGCATGCCGCGCGAGTACGGTTACGGCGCGTCGATGGGGGCCTGGATCATCGACTACCTCACGAACTGGTGCGGGGAGTGGGGCTACATCCTGCACAGCAACATGCAGTACCGCGCTCCCGCATTCTCGGGTGACGTGACCTTCCTGAACGGAGAGGTGATCGCGCTCGACCACGACCGCTCCGCAGGGCCGATTGCCACGGTGAAGGTCGTGATGACCAACCAGGACGGCACCGTGATGGCACAGGGCAAGGCCGAGATCGAGCTTCCCACCCCGTGACCGGACCTGCTTCGCAGGGCCTCGCGTGACCGGATCTGCTGCATGAGCGGCCCCGCGCCGTCTGATCCGCGCCTCACGTTCGCGCGCTTTCTCGCCGACGCGGCGGAGCTGCATCGCGATCGCATTGCGGTCGTCTCGGACGGCGCGTCGCTCACGTACGGCGAGGTCGAAGCGAGCGTGCGCGAGCTCGCACGCGCGTTGATCGGCGCGGGTGTGGCCAAAGGCGAGCGCGTCGCGATCTGGATGGCGAACAGCCCCGAGTGGATCGTCACGGCCTACGCGGTCGAGAGCGTCGGCGGCGTCGCCGTGCCGCTGAACACGTTCGCGAGCTCCGCCGAACGCGACCACATCCTGCGCCACAGCGACTCGTCGCTCCTGCTGCTGCAGCCTGCGCTCGCCAAGCACCGCTTCCTCGAGGATCTCCTGCGCGACCACCCGGATCTCGCGAACGGGAAGCCGGGGAGACTGCGGATCTCCGCGCTGCCCCAGCTGCGCCGCGTCGTCTGTCTCGGGCTCGACGCTGCGCGCGGTGGGGTGGAGACCTGGAGTGACCTGCTCGCGCACGCGCGGGAGATCTCCGACGCACTGCTCGACGCAGTGTCCGCCGAGGTCGAGCCCACCGATGACGGGCTGATCATCTACACGTCGGGCACCACGGCGAAGCCGAAGGGTGTGCTGCATACCCAGCGCACGGCCGTGCTCCAGAGCCACCGCTTCGCGGACTTCATGCGGTTCACGCCGGACGACCGCCTCTACACCACGTATCCGTTCTTCTGGACGGCCGGGATCGCGATGTCGATCGGCGGCTCGTTCGCTGCGGGCGCGCGTCTGCTCGTGCAGGAGATGTTCGAGCCCGGCGCCGCACTCGGAATGATGGAGCGCGAGCGCGCCACGTCGCTGCACGCGTGGCCGCACCAGCACACTTCGCTCGCCGAGCATCCGAGCGCCGCGGGTCGCGACCTGTCGAGTCTCGAGAAGCTCGACTCGCACTCGCCCGTGGCGAAGCTCGCGGGCATCGAGAAGGACGTCTACGGCGTGGGCGCGTCGTACGGGCTCTCCGAGACGTTCACGATCTGCAGCGGGATTCCCGCCGACTCGCCGGCCGAGCAGCGCAAGGCGTGCAACGGAGTCCCGTGGCCCGGCATCTCCCTGCGCATCGTGGACCCGGTCACCGGCGCACCGCTTCCCACGGGCGTGCCCGGCGAGATCGCGGTGAAGGGCGTGACGCTGATGCGCGGCTACTACAAGGTCGCGCCCGAGCACGTGTTCGATGCAGACGGGTACTTCCACACCCAGGACGGCGGATCGCTCGACGCCGATGGCTTTCTGCATTGGACGGGGCGGCTCTCGAACCTGATCAAGACCGGCGGTGCGAACGTCTCGCCTGTCGAGATCCAGGAGCTGCTCGAAAGTCATCCGGGGCTCAAGGTCGGCATCCCCGTCGGCCTCGAGCATCCCACGCTCGGCGAGGCGCTGATCCTGTGCGCCGTGAAGACCGAGGGGGCCGCGGTCGACGAGGAATCGCTGCGCGCATGGCTGCGCGAACGACTCGCAGCCTACAAGGTGCCGCGCCGCGTGCTCTTCTTCCGCGCCGACGAGCTCTCGTATACCGGCAACCAGAAGATCCAGGTGGAGCCGCTCAAGCAGGCGGCACTCCAGCGGCTGCGCGAAGAGCGCGCGGAGATCCATGGCTATCGCTACGAACCGGCCTAGCACCCGCCGCAGGGACTGCTGACGATGATTCCCGACATCGATGCGAACGATCTCGTCGATCCCGAGCTCTACGCGCGCGACGGTTATCCCCATGCGGTGTGGACGCGTCTGCGCGCCGAGGCGCCCGTGACGTATCTCGCGCCGACCGGGTACGTGCCGTTCTGGGCGATCACGAAGCACGCCGACATCGTGCAGATCTCGAGGAAGCCGCTGCGATTCTCGAGTGCGCAGGGGATCCAGCTGCGCCGCACCGAGGAGAGGGTGTTCCCGTCGGAGATGGTGGTCATGCTCGATCCCCCGCGGCACGGCCCGATGCGCCGCGTCGCGAACGTGCGCTTCACGCCGCCTTCGGTACGCGCGCGGCGCGCCGAGATCGAGCGCATCGCCGTCGAGATCCTCGACGCGGCGGCGCCGGCGGGCAGCTCGGGCGAGCTCGACTTCGTCGATCGCATTGCCGCTCCGTTCCCGCTCGCGGTGATCGCGTGCGTTCTCGGCGTGCCGCGCGACGACTGGGATCTCCTGTACCGCTGGAGCAACGAGGTGATCGGAAAGGAGGATCCAGAGTACCAGCAGCCCGGGGAGACGCCCGCTCAGACTGCGAGGCGCGCGCGCGGCGAGCTGTACACCTACTTCGATCGTCTGGTCGACCAGCGCCGGAGCCACCTCGAGGACGATCTCGTAAGCGAGCTGATCCGCGGCCAGGTCGACGGGAGCGCCACTGACCCAGGAGCAGCTCATCTACTACTGCGAGCTCCTGATCGAGGCGGGAAACGAGACCACGCGCAATGCGATCAGCGGGGGACTGCTCGCGTTCTGCGAGCACCGCGGTGAGTGGGAGAAGCTGCGCGGCCGCCCCGAGCTGCTCTCCGACGCCGTGGAGGAGATCCTGCGCTGGGTCAGCCCGATCAGCCACTTCACGCGCACCGCCACCGAGGACTGCGAGGTGCGCGGTGAGAAGATCCGGGCCGGCGACATGCTCGCGCTGTATTTCGCGTCCGCTAACCGCGACGAAGAGGTGTTCGAGGACCCGTTCGCATTCCGCATCGATCGCCGGCCGAACCCGCATCTCACGTTCGGATTCGGTGAGCACTTCTGCATGGGCGCGCACCTCGCGCGCGTCGAGCTCGAGATCATCTTCCGCCTGCTGCTCGATCGGCTCGAGTCGTTCGAGGTGTCGGGACGCGTGGAGCGCCTGAGCTCGATCATCAACGGAAGCATCAAACACCTGCCGCTGCGCTACCGCCTGGCGTAGTGCGCCGCGAGAGGGGGCCCATGTCGGCCGAGATCGTGATTCGCGGGGGGACGGTATTCGACGGCAGCGGGGCGCCCGGTCGCGTTGCCGACGTGGCGATCGCGGAAGGCGTGATCCGGGAGATCGGACCGAATCTGCGCGGGAAGCGCGAGCTGGATGCCTCGGGCTGTGCCGTTGCGCCCGGCTTCATCGACATCCACACGCACTACGACGCGCAGGTGTTCTGGGATCCGGCGCTTCAGCCGTCCTGCTTTCACGGCGTCACGACCGTCGTGGCTGGCAACTGCGGCTTCACGATCGCACCGACGCGCCCCGAGCATCGCGATGTCATCGTGCGCACACTCGAGAACGTCGAGGACATGGATCCCGCGACGCTGACCGCGGGAATCGTCTGGGAGTTCGAGACGTTTCCCGAGTACCTGGAGCTGGTGCGCCGACGCGGCACCCTGCTCAACTTCACGGCCTACATCGGACACTCCGCACTGCGGCTCTACGTGATGGGGGATGCGGCGTACGAGCGCGCGGCCACGCCCGAGGAGATCGCGCGCATGTGCGAGCTCGTGCGCGAGGGGCTCGAAGCGGGCGCGGCCGGATTCTCGACGAGCTTCTCGTTCGCTCACCGCGGTATCGACGGCAAGCCCGTGCCGAGCCGATTCGCCGAGCGCGACGAGGTCGAGGCGCTGTTCATGGCGGTGGGAAAGGCGGGCAGGGGTGTCGTGCTCGCCACCCCGGGCGAGCAGTGCAGCTACCCCGACTTCTATGAGCTCCAGGCGCTCATCGGGCGGCCGGTCACCTGGCCGCTGTTCGCGGCCCCGGGCGGGGCGCATCGCAAGCAGCTCGAGATTCACGCGGAGAGCCTGGCTCGCAACGCGAACGTCTGGCCGCAGGTGACACCGCGTCCGCTCACCATGCAGTTCACACTCGCCGACGCGTACAACCTCAACGTGGGAACGGTGTTCGGGGAGCTCTTGAAGGTGAGCCGCGAGGTGCGCCTGGCCGCGTACCGCGACCCCGCGTGGCGGGCTCACGCGGCCGCGGATCTGGAGCGCGTGCCGATGAGGCCGCGCTGGGAGACGTTCGAGGTATCCGAAACCCGGAAGTTCCCCGAGCTGCAGGGGCGCCGCGTGGCGGACCTCGCGCGTGAGCGCGGGTGCAGTCCGCTCGACGTGATGTGCGAGATCGCGCTCGGCGAGGACCTCGAGACCCGTTTCCGCGCCTACATTGCGAATGATGACGTCGAGGCCGTCAGCACGCTGCTCAATCACGATCGCGTGGTGCTGGGGCTCTCCGACGCGGGTGCGCACGTCGATCAGCTGTGTGATGCGCCACTGGCCACCGACCTGCTGGGCAAGTGGGTGCGCGAAAGAAGCCTGATGCCGCTCGAGAAAGCGGTGCGCAAGCTCACCGGCGAGGCGGCCGACCTGTTCGGCTTCGCGCGCCGCGGCTATCTGCGGGAAGGCTGCTGGGCCGACGTGTGTGTGTTCGATCCGCTCACGGTGGATCCGGGCCCGCTGCGTCGCGTGCGCGACTTTCCGGCGGACGCCGAGCGACTCACGGCCGAGGAGCCGCGCGGCGTGCGCCACGTGCTCGTCAACGGCACGCCGATCCGTCTCGACGAACGCTCGCTGATCGACTCGCTCGAAGAGCGGCCGGGGATGCGGCCCGAGACCGCGAGCACCTAGGAGGCCGACTCGAGAGTCGGCCGACGATCAGCGAGGCGAAGCCGAGCGGTCAACGGGCTAGACCGCGTCTCCCCCCGCCGAACCCGATGCGGGCTTCGTCGGTGCGGCCGACAGCCCGAGCCCCTCGAGCACTTCGCGCGTGTGGGCGCCGAGCTCGGGAGCGGGCCCCGCGACGCGGCCCGGCGTGCGGGAGAACCAGGTCGGCACGCCCGGAAAGCGCACCGGGCCTAGCGACGTTTCGACGGTCTCGAACAAGCCGACCGCGTTCAGGTGGGGATTGTCGAACAGCTCGTCCGGGGTGCGCAGCGGCGCCGCGGGCACGTCGAGGGCCCGGAACAGGTCGAGCCATTCCTGGGTCGTGCGTTCCTTCATGGTGTCGGCCACGAGCGCGTACACCGTGTCGATCTGGCGCGCCCGCTGCTCGAGCGTCGCGAAGCGGTCGTCCGCCCAGGCCGGGCGCACGGCGCCGACGAACGCGGACCACTGCTTGTCGTTGTAGATCAGCGCGGCGATCTGGCCGTCCTTCGTGCGGTAGGGCCGGCGGTTCGGTGCGACCGCGCGCGGGTAGACTGCGGGGCCCAGGGGCGGATCGAACATCGCGCCGTTGGCGTGCTCGACCAGCATGAACGAGGCCATGGTCTCGAACATGCTGACCTCCACCTCCTGGCCTTCTCCGGTCCGCTCGCGGTGGAACAGCGCCATCATCGTGGCGTAGAGCGCCGTGAGCCCCGCGACCTTGTCGGCCATGATCGTGCCGACGTAGCTCGCCTCGCCCGTCAACATCTGCTGGACCACCGGCAGTCCGCACTCCGCCTGGATCGTGTCGTCGTAGGCGGTCAGATCCCGGTCGGGGCCGCGCCGACCGTAGCCGTAGCAGTTGGTGTAGATGATCGCGGGATTGATCGCGGCGACGTCTTCGTAGCCGAAGCCGAGCTTCACGATCGCCTTGGACCGCATCGAGTGGATGAAGACGTCCGCGCGCGCGACGAGTCCGCGCAGCGCGGTCTTGCCGGCGTCGGAGCGCAGATCGAGGACGACACTGCGCTTGCCGCGGTTCACGTTCACGAAGACGCCGCTCATCCCGGGCGCCGGCCCGATCGAGACGTAGCGGGTCGTGTCGCCGTCGGGCGGCTCGATCTTGATCACGTCGGCGCCCATGTCGGCCATGATCTGGGTGCAGTACGGCCCCATCACCATCGCGGTGAGGTCGACCACGCACACGCCCGACAGCGGGCCCGAGGCCTTTGCGGGATTCCCCATCGATTTCGTCTCCTTCCGCTGGACCGCAACTACCACAATCGGCGTCGTTGCCGCGATGGCCGATGGCTGCGTAGACTGGGCGACGAACCACTTCACCGGCGGCGGCTCCAACCATGGATTTCTCGCTCTCGACCGATCAGCAGAACATCAGGGAAGCCATCCTGAAGCACTGTTCCCGGTTCCCGGACGACTATTGGCTGGAGCGCGATCGGGAGGGCGTCTTCCCGCGCGAATTCTACAAGTCTCTGGTCGATGGGGGTTGGCTCGGAATCGCGATGCCGGTCGAGTTCGGGGGCTCGGGACTCGGCATCACCGAGGCGGCGGTGATGATGCAGGCGATCGCCGAGTCGGGCGCCGGGATGAGCGGCGCGTCGAGCATACACATGCCGGTGTTCAGCCTGCAGCCCATCGTGATGTTCGGCACCCAGCAGCAGAAGGAGCGGATCCTGCCGCGCGTCATGCGCGGCGAGGACCAGGTCTGCTTCGCCGTCACCGAGGCCAATGCGGGGCTCAACACGACGGAGCTCAAGACCTTCGCGGAGCGGCGCGAGGGGGGCTACCTCGTGAACGGGGAGAAGATCTGGATCTCCACGGCGCAGGTCGCCAACAAGATGCTGCTGCTCGCGCGCACCACGCCGCTCGAGAAGGTCGAACGCAAGACCCAGGGGCTCTCGCTGTTCTACACGAGTCTCGATCGGACCAAGATCGACGTGCGCCTGATCCACAAGATGGGGCGCCACGCCGTGGATTCGAACGAGCTCTTCATCGAGAACCTGTGGGTCCCGGAGGACGATCGGATCGGACCGGAAGGCGAGGGCTTCAAGCTGATCCTGCACGGCCTCAACCCCGAGCGGATCCTGATCGGGGCCGAGGCGGTCGGCATCGGCCGCGTGGCGATCGCAAAGGCCGCCCGCTACGCGCGCGAGCGAATCGTGTTCAATCGGCCGATCGGCATGAACCAGGGCATCCAGCATCCGCTCGCAAAGTGCTGGGCCCAGCTCGAGGCGGCCAATCTGATGGTGATGAAGGCCGCAACGCTGTTCGACCAGGGCCTCGAGTGCGGTGTCGAGGCCAATGCCGGAAAGTATCTCGCGGCCGAGTACGCGTTCGAGGCCTGTCACACCGCGATGCTCACGCTGGGCGGCATGGGCTATGCGCAGGAATATCACGTCGAGCGCTACCTGCGCGAATGCCTGATCCCGAGGACGGCGCCGATCAGCCCGCACATGATCCTGAACTTCCTGGCCGAGAAGGTCCTCGGGCTGCCCAAGTCGTACTGACGGACTGACGCGCCCCTTCGGCGCTAGGTGCGAGCTGGGCCACCGGGAATGCGTTTCATCCGCAGGTTGGTGAGCGGCCGTCGGTAGGAAGGGTCGTCCGCGTTGCGCGACGGAGCGCCGTTGAGATGAATGTCGGGCACGTCCGCGAACGGAATCGGCAGCGTCGGGGCCATGCCCGACCATTCGATTGCGTTGGTGCGCAGTGCGATCTTCCACGCCCCGAGGCGTCGCTCCAGCCGGTCGATATAGCGGCCGCCCGCGAGCCAGTTGGTCTCGTCCCGGTTGCGCCCGACGAACAGGTAGTAGGTCTCGGTGTGGGCGACGTCGCCGTCGATGTCGCAGCTGTGGTTCAAGCAGATTGTGGTGCGTGGACGATTGCCCCTGCTCGTGTAGCTCGGACGCCCACTCGTAGAGCTCGCTGGGACCCCCCACGAAATCGCCCGCGGCGATCACGGCGTCGGAGTGGAACGCAGAGAGGAAGAGCTCGCGGTCGAATCGATCCATTCCCCTGCTGAACCGGATCAGGCAATCGAGAATTTCCTGCCGGTGGAGCAGATGCTCGAGCGCGGCCGTTCTGCTCATGGCTAGACCGCCGACCAGATCGGCGAGCCGCGCTGTGCGCGCATCGAGGGCGGGATGGTCCCGTCGACGTCGGTGACGTCGTACTCCTGCGCGAGCTCCGCAGCGATGTAGGTGCCGCCCGTCCGCTTCAAGATGTCCGGATCGCTGGCGAGCGCTGCGATCATGCGCCCCGGGAACTCGATCGACGAGCCGATCCGCGGGTTCGTCACCGTCTGCTGTGTCATCGCGGGGTCGCGCTTCAGATTGCGCTCGGCGCGCTCGGTGAACGCGAGCGACAGCCACATCGAGAGCGAGGCCACCCCGTGCGGCTTCAGCTCGATGGCCATGTCGCGCGCCATGCGGTCGACCGCAGATTTGCATGTTCCGAACACGACACCGTAGGTGTAGGTCACGCCCACATAGCCCGATGTGGCCACGATGAGCCCCGACTTCTGCGGCACCATGAGCTTGGCCGCATGCCACGCCGCGACGAAGTTCGAGCGCACGCCGACGTCGACCATCTCCCAGTTCGAGAGCGGCTTCTCCCAGAACGGCAGCGGATCGGTGAGGTCCTCGGGCAGCGAGAACGCGTTGTTGACCAGCAGGTCGAGGCGGCCCTGCTGGCGCTGGACCTGCTCGAAGAGCGCGGCGACCTGGTCGTCCACCGCGTGGTCGACCTGGACCGCGATGCCCTTGCCGCCGCGCCGGTCCACCTCTCCGGCGGTCTCGCCGACGGTGCCGGGGAGCGAGGACGAGCCCGGCGCGACCGTACGTCCCGTGACGTAGACCGTCGCGCCCCGGTCGGCGAGCGCGAGCGCGGTCCCCTTGCCCACGCCGCGACTCGCGCCCGTGACCACGGCGACCTTGCCCGAGAGTGATCCCATTGCAGAGCTCCTTCAGCCCTTGACCCGGTGCAGCGTCATCGTGTGGCGGAATCGCGATGCCGGGTACCGGCCGATCGTGACCTGCGCGATTTCGCCATGCGCCATCTTGTAGGTGCGCCGCACTTCGAGCGCAGCCGTTCCGGCCTTGACCTTGAGCGGGCCTGCGAGCGATCTCGTGATCAGCGCCGCGGCGATCTCCTGGTGCACCTCGACGATCCGCTGGCCGAACAGATCCTCGATCAGGGGAAAGATCGGGCCGGTATGGCGCTGGAGCAGCCTGCCGACGGCCGCGAAGTCGCGGTGGATGTAGTACTCGGCCCAGCACACCGGGACCTTCACGCCGTCCTCATGTCCGAAGCCACACACGGCGAGCCACTCGTCGCCCTTGTCGAGCCCGGTAGTGGAGGCGAGCTTCTCGTCGATCGCGACCATCTCCATGGTCTCGATCGCGAAGCGCTTGCCCACGGACCACGACACCAGGTCGTTGATCGACATGACGTCGTGCGCGTAGGTGTCCGAGGTGCGTCGCGGCGCGACGACCGTGCCCGCGCCCTGCCGCGAAGAGACGAGGTTGTCTTCGCGCAGGCGTCTCAGCGCTTCGCGCACGGTGTAGCGGCTGACCGAGAACCGCTCGCACAGCGCGTCCTCGGTGGGGAGCTGTGATCCCACCGGATACACGCCGACGACGATCTCCTCCTTCAACGCGCGCGCGACCTGGAGATAGAGAGGGCCGCGGGATCCGACCTCGGCCGGTAGCGGCCGGGGCTGTCTGCCCTGGCGCGGCTTCGACCGGTCCTTCCTGGTTCCAATCTTCGCGGCCATGACCTAATGGGATTTCTTCTCAGGTCCGCGCCCGCCCTTCGCGGCCATTTCGAAGCTGTAGCGGATGTGATCGACGTGGGCCGACGGAACGACCGCGAGGATGAGGGCCGAATCCGTGTCGCGGATCTCCTCGATCTGCTCGTCCACGTCCTCGATCGACCATGCACTGCGATAGACGCCCGGCGTCTCGGCGACGACCGCGCGCGCGACGCGCCCCGCGATCGAGATCAGCATCTCACCCGTGATCGAGCAGGATTCGTGGGCGAGCCAGCCCACCACGGGCGCCACCAGCTCCGGCGACATGGGAGGGTAGCCCGACGTGTCGAGCCCCTCGGCCATCCGCGTCACGGCGCCGGGGACGATGATGTTGCACTTCACGCCTTCCGCGGCGCCCTCGAGCGCTGCGACGTTGCACAGGCCGATCATGCCCGACTTGGAGACGGCGTAGTTCACGACCTTCTGGTTGCCGTAGAGGCCGCCGATCGACGACGTCAACACGATGCGGCCATAGCCCGCCCTGCACATGAGCGGAAAGGCGGGCTGGACGACGTGGAACGCGCCGAGAAGGTGGACGTCCAGGACCGCCCTGAAGTCCTCGTTCGTGATCTCCTTGAGCAACGCATAGCGGACATTGCCTGCGTTGTGGATGAGAACGTCGACGCGGCCGTAGTGGTCCAGCGCAGCCTCGATGATCTTGCGCCCGCCCTCGGGCGTCGCCACGGACTCGGTGCTCGCGACGGCTTCGCCGCCCGCGGCGCGGATCTCTCGCACGACCTCGTCGGCGGGTCCGGCATCGGCGCCGTCGCCCTTGATGCTCGAGCCGAGATCGTTGACGACGACCTTCGCGCCCCTCGACGCGAGGAGCAGCGCGTAGGCGCGTCCCAGCCCCCGGCCTGCGCCCGTGATCACGGCGACGCGATCGTCGAATCTGAGCTCTGGCATCGGGCGCTCCTCTGCGTTCACGATACAGGATACGAGCGCTCTCGCGTCGACCCGCAAAGCCCGCGAACATGCGGGAGCGCCGCGCGCAAAGTCGGGAGTTCGATCGAGATGTCGCTGCAGACAGGGCGGTACGCATCCGCAGGCCCGATCAGCCTGGCCGAAGGGTGGAGCTGCGAGCGGC
This sequence comes from uncultured delta proteobacterium, assembly GCA_963832165.1. Classification (GTDB taxonomy): domain Bacteria; phylum Myxococcota_A; class UBA9160; order UBA9160; family SMWR01; genus JAHEJV01. The sequence continues at coordinate 758,288 of CAWHTE010000003.1, forward strand.
TCACCCCGGCGAGCCGCGTGTTCGGCGCCAACGGCCTGCGCACGGGTCCCGACGGCCGCATCTACGTCGCGCAGGTCACCGGGAGTCAGATCAGCGCCGTCGACATCGAGACGGGCCGGCTGGATACGATCAGCGCGAAGGGCGGCGAGATCGTCGCGCCCGACGACGTGGCGTTCGACACGCGCGGAAACCTCTACGCCACGGAGGTGATGGACGCGCGCGTGAGTGTGCGCGGGGTCGATGGCCGCACGCGCGTGCTGCGAGACGACGTGCCCGGCGCGAATGGGATCACCTTTCATCGGGGCCGACTGTTCATCGACGAGTGCCGGATGAACGGGCGTCTTCTCGAGCTCGATCTCTCCGGTGGTGCGCCGCGCGTGTTGCTCGAGGACCTGCCTCTGCCCAACGCATTGGAGGCCGGGCCCGACGGGCGCTTGTATTTCCCGGTGATGGGGGCGAACGAGATCTGGCGGATCGATCCCGACGGCGGTGCGGCAGAGCGCGTGGTCGGCGATCTGGGCGTACCCGATGCGGTGAAGTTCGACCGCGAGGGCTTCATCGTCTCGACCCAGGTCCAGACCGGCGAAGTCCTGCGCATCGATCCGCGCAGCGGTGACCGCACCGTGCTGGCCACCCTCGATCCGGGCCTCGACAACCTGGCCTTCGTGGGCGATCGGCTGTTCGTTTCGAACTTCGATGGGCGGATCACCGAGGTCCTGGCCGGCGGAAAGACCCGAATGCTGCTGCCGCACGGCTTGAACTGGCCGCTCGATCTCGCGCTAGGCGACGACGGACAGCTCTACGTTGCGGACGGCACGAGCTTCTATCTCCTCCCGCATGGCGGTGAGCTGCAGCGCCTCGGGATGCTCTTCAGCACGGGCTATCCCGGCTTCGTACGCGGTCTGGCCGCGCTGCCCCAGGGCTGCTTCGCCGTCACCACCTCGGGCGGGCAGGTCGCGCGCTACTGGCCTCGAGACGAGAGGAGCGAGGTGCTCGCGGACGGGCTGGACCAGCTCTACGGCGTGGCGATCGCGCCCGGCGGCGCGATCGTGGTCGCCGAGCTCGGCGCGGGGCGCGTGCTGTCGATCGAGCCGGGCCGCGTCGATGTACGCGCCAGCGGGCTGCACGAGCCGCTCGGTGTGACCATCGACGCGGAAGGCACCTGCTTCGTCTCCGAGGCGGGCGCGGGCCGCGTGGTCGCGCTGCGCGGAACGCGCGTCGACACCGCGCTCGACGGCTTGCAGCGACCGCAGGGCATCTTCGCGCACGAGCGGCAGCTCTACGTCGTCGATGCAGGAGCCAAGGCGCTAGTCGCGTTCGACCTGGATCGAAAGATCCGGCATACGATCGCCACCGATCTGCCGGTGGGTGCGCCGCCCGGCGTGGTCCCCAAGCCTCTGCGCGGCCTGCCCCCGTTCTCGGGGCCGCAGGGTCCGTTTGCAGGCATCGCGGCGGGCCCCGATGGCACCGTCTACGTATCCGCCGACGGGGAGGGCAGCGTGCTCGCGTTGCGGCGCGCTCACACCTGAGTTGTACGGACAAACAGGAGTCTTTTGAAGTCCTGGATCTGTGTATAATCGAGAACCCGAGCGATCCAGGCGCCGATTTGTCCGTACAAATAACACCGGCGGCATTCGCGGAGGACGCCCCATGGAGCAGGACCTTCTGAGGCTCGACGGCCGCGTCGTCGTGGTGTCGGGCGCTGCGGGCGGCGGCATCGGGACGACCGTGGTGGGCATGGTGGCTCGCGCAGGGGCGACCGTGATCGCAGTGAGTCGCTCGGATGCGAACCTCGATCGTCACATCGGACCGCTCGCATCGCAGGGGCTCGCGATCACGTCGGTCGCGGCCGATGCGCAGACCGAAGCGGGCGTCGCCGCCGTGATGAAGAGCGTGCGAGCCGCGAAGGGAGAGCTTCACGGACTCGTGAACGTCGCGGGGGGCGCCGCGCCGTCCACCTGGTGTCCGACGACGCGGCTCTCGCGAGACGATCTGCGCGCGCTGTTCTCGCAGAACTTCGAGTCGATGTTCTTCATGAGCCAGTCGGTCGCCGCGGAGCTGAAGGCGCAGCGGCGCCCGGGATCCCTGGTCTCGATCTCCTCGATCAGCGGCGTGGGCCCGGCGCCCTTCCACTCGGGCTATGGCGCGGCCAAAGCGGCGATGCTGTCCGTGGTCAAGACGATGGCGCTCGAGCTCGCCGCAGATGGGATTCGCGTCAACGCCGTGGCGCCGGGGCCGACTGCGACGCCCGCGTCGGGCACCTACGTCGAAGACGATCCCCAGCGCGACCGCCGCGCGATTCCGATGGGTCGCCGCGGCCGGCCGGAGGAGGTTGCGGGCGCAATCCTGTTCCTGCTGTCGGATCTGTCCAGCTACCTCACGGGCCAGTGCCTCGTGATCGACGGCGGAATCCACCTGAAGTGGTCGCATCTCGCCGAGGACAACACGCCCGCGTTCCTCAAGGACGAATCGTTCCGCGCGGCGATGAAACTCTGAGCGTGGAGAAGGTCATGAGCAAGACGGCTCCCATCGAGAGCGAGACGCTGTCCGATCCGGTCGAGGAGCTGTTGGAGCCCGTGACGATCGGCGTGGAGGCGTACCTCTCCGAGGAATACGCCCGAGCCGAGCGCGACAAGCTGTGGCGCAAGGTGTGGCAGCAGGTCGGCCGTCTCGAAGAGATCTCCGAGGTCGGCGACTACATCAGCTACGAGATCCTCGACGACTCGATCCTGATCGTCCGCGTCGCGCCCGATCGGATCCGCGCCTACTACAACGTGTGCTCGCATCGCGGTCGGCGGCTCATCGACACGCCGAAGGGTGCCAAGCGAGCGCGCGGCCGGAAGCAGCACTTCGTGTGCGGATTCCACGGCTGGCGCTACGGCCTCGAAGGCCAGTGCACTCACGTGCCCGACGTGGAGAACTGGAAGAACGTGCTCACGGAAGAGCGCACGCGGCTCGGCCAGGTCGAGGTCGACACGTGGGGCGGATGGATCTGGGTCAACATGGATCCCGACTGTGGGCCGTTGCGCGGCTATCTCGAACCCGCCGTGACCATGCTCGACCCCTTCGAGCTCGAGAACATGCGACCGCGCTGGCGCCGGTGGCTCGTCTTCGACTGCAACTGGAAGGTCGCCATGGAGGCATTCGCCGAGACCTACCACGTGACGGTGACCCATCCCGAGTTCATGCGGTTCGGCGATTTCCGCGGCTGGGCCAGGGTGCAGGGACGGCATAGCAACATCGGCTACGACGCCCCGAAGGGCCTCGACGAGAACCAGGCAAAGCTGCGCCTCGGCGCGGGCGCCGACCCGCGCGTCTCGACGGCGGAGATGCAGGTCTATACCTGGGAGCAGGTGAACACCAACACCACGAAGACGCTCGTCGACGCGGCGCTGCGGCTCGTCGACGAGCTGCCCGAGGGCACTCCGGCCGACAAGGTGCTCAAGCACTGGCTCGATTCCGCGCGCAGCGACGACGCCGCGCGCGGCGTGATCTGGCCGACCGTCCCGCCCGAACACGTCGGACGCAGCGGCACCGCCTGGCAGATCTTTCCCAACTTCCAGATCGGTCACGCCGTGAACAACGCGCTCTGCTACAGCGCGCGCCCGCACGGCTACGACCCCAACCAGTGCATCTTCGAGGTGGCCGTCTACGAGCTGTTCCCGAAAGGGAAGGAGCCCGAGACGGAATGGGAGTACCTGCCGGCGGACGACCCGAGATGGGGAAGCGTCTTGCCGCAGGATTTCTCCAACATGGCCGCGGTGCAGCAGGGCATGAAGGCGCGCGGCTTCCGCGGTACGCAGCCCAACCCGTATCGCGAGCGCAGCGTCGCCAACCTGCACCGCAACCTGGCCCGTTACATGGGCACCGGCGCGCCGCGGCCGCTCAGGGAGGTTTGAACATGGGTGTCCCCGTTTATGAACGGATCCTCCAGCTCTTCGAAGCCGAGGGCATCAACACGCTCTTCGGGATCCCCGACCCGAACTTCGTGCACATGTTCGTCACCGCGGAGCAGCGCGGCTGGCAGGTCGTCGCTCCGCATCACGAAGAGTGCGCGGGCTTCATGGCGGAAGCGGCGTCGCGCATGACGGGCAGGGCGGGTCTCTGCATCGGAACGCTGGGGCCCGGCGTCGCCAATCTGGCCGGCGCGATCATGTGCGCACAGCGGGAACATTCGCCGGTCGTCTTCCTCGGCGGTCAGCGCGCGCGGATCACCGAGCAGCGGGTGCGGCGGGGCCGGATTCAATTCATCTCGCAACCGGGCCTCTTCGCACCGATGGTGAAGTACGCGGGCGTCATCGAGTACCCGGACCAGACCGACGAGATCATCCGCGAGGCGCTGCGCCGCGCGCAGTCGGGGACGCCGGGACCGGTCTACATCGAATATCCCGTGGGCGTGATCCAGGCCGAGCTAGACGTGCCGCCGCCCCTGCCGCCCGAGGCGTATCGCCTCGTGCGTCAGGCTGCGAGCGCTCCCGCGATCGATGCGGCCGTGAAGCTGATCCGCAACGCGAAGCAGCCGATCCTGCTCGTGGGGCACGGCGTGTTCGTGTCGCGCGGACACGACTCGGTCGCGGCGCTCGCGCGCGCGCTCGCGTGCCCCGTGATCCAGACCTCGGGCGGCACCTCGTTCCTCGAGGGCCTGGAAGACCGCACGTTCTCCTACGGCTTCTCGCCCGCAGCGGTCGATGCGGTGGTGAACTCGGACCTGTGCATCGCGATCGGCACCGAGCTCGGTGAGCCGGTCCACTACGGCAAGGGGCGCCATTGGGAACCGGGCGATGCCGAGCGGAAGTGGATCTACGTCGAGCTCGACCCGCTCGCGATCGGTGTGAACCGGCCGATCGACGTGCCGCTCGTCGGCGATCTCCGGGACGTCGTTCCTCAGCTCGTCACGGCGCTCGGCGATGAGCCGCGTTCTCCCTCGCCGCAGCTCGAAGTCTGGATCAAAGACGAGGCGAATCGCATCGCGGAGCTCGCCGCGTCGGCTCCCAGCGGCAAGACGCCCGTCCATCCAGCGCGCTTCGTGGTCGAGGCGACGAAGGCCTTCCCGAAGGACGGCATCATGGTGCGCGACGGCGGCGCCATCACGATCTTCACGTGGACCTACTCGCAAGCGAAGCCGAACGACGTCGTGTGGAACCAGAACTTTGGCCACCTCGGGACCGGACTTCCCTACGCGGTCGGCGCCTCGGTTGCGGAGGGCAGGCGGCGGCCCGTGATGCTGCTCACGAGCGACTCGTCGTTCCTGTTCCACATCTCCGAGCTCGAGACGGCTGCGCGCCTGAAGCTCCCCCTCGTGTGCGTCGTGGGCTGCGACTATGCGTGGGGTCTCGAGGTGGGCGTCTACAAGCGCACGTTCGGTGCGGGATCCCCGGAGACCGGCGTGCACTGGAGCAAGGAGGTGCGGTTCGACAAGATCGCGGAGGGCTTCGGCTGCTACGGCGAGTACGTCGAGCGCGAAGAGGAGATCGGACCGGCCATCCAGCGCGCATTCGCGAGCGGCAGACCCGGCGTGATCCACGTTCCGATCGACGAGGAAGCGAACTCGACCGAGATGCCGAACTATCAAGAGTTCAGGACGTGGTACGCCGAAGGCATGCAGTGACATCGCGGGATCGAACGTGAAGTGCGCGCCGACCCAGACGCCGGATGACATCGACATCCCCGCGCTGCGCGAGAAGTACCGGCAGGAGCGCGACAAGCGACTGCGCCCCGAGGGCTCGAAGCAATACGTGGTCGCCGAGGGCGAGTACGCGCACTTCTACGAGGCGGATCCGTATTCACCGCGCGTGGTCCGGGATCCGATCTCGGAAGATCTCGACGTCGCCGTCATGGGCGGGGGCTTTGCGGGTCTGATCGCGGCCGCGCACCTGAAGCGCGCGGGAGTCTCCGATCTGCGGATCCTGGAGCTGGGCGGGGACTTCGGCGGCACCTGGTACTGGAACCGTTACCCCGGGATCCAGTGCGACAACGATTCCTATTGCTACCTGCCGCTGCTCGAAGAGCTCGATTACGTTCCGAAACAGAAGTTCTCCGACGGCCCCGAGATCTACGAGCACTGCCAGCGCATCGGACGGCATTTCGGACTCTACGAATCCGCGCTGTTCGGGACGCTGGTTCGGTCGCTGCGCTGGAACGCGGCGATCCGCCGCTGGTGCATCGGCACGAACCACGGCGACGACATCCGGGCCCGCTTCGTCGTGATGGCTGCTGGCTTCGCGAATCGGCCCAAGCTGCCGGGCGTTCCCGGCATCGAGAGCTTCAGGGGACACAGCTTCCACACGTCTCGCTGGGATTATGCGTATACGGGGGGAGACTCGACCGGGGGACTGGAGAACCTGCGCGACAAGCGAGTCGCGATCATCGGCACGGGCGCGAGCGCGATCCAGGTGATCCCGTTCCTGGGCCGCTATTCGAAGCAGCTGTACGTGTTCCAGCGGACGCCTTCCTCGGTAGACGAACGCGGCAACACGCCCACCGATCCCGAGTGGGTGCGATCGCTCGCGGCCGGGCTGGCAGAAGGAGCGCCAGGCCAACTTCCACTTCTGGAGCCCGCTCGGGTTCGCGGGCCTCGTGCCGGGCCGCAAGGACATCGTCTGCGACTTCTGGACCGAGATGACCCGCAATCTCGCCGCGAAGGTCGAAGCGATGGGCAATCCGGCGCTGACCCCCGAGCAGGTCGGGGGGATGCTCGAGGAGGAGGACTTCCGGGTGATGGAGCGGCTGCGCCGCCGCGTCGACGAGATCGTCGTGGACGAGAAGACCGCAGAGTCGCTCAAGCCCTGGTTCCGGTTCCTGTGCAAGCGGCCGCTCTCCAACGAGGACTATCTGGCGACGTTCAACCGGCCGAACGTCGCGTTGGTCGACGTGTCGGCGTCGAAGGGCGTCGAACGGATCACCGAGAGGGGAGTCGTCGCGAACGGCGTCGAGTACGAAGTCGACTGCATCATCTACGCGAGTGGCTTCGAGATCTCCACCGAGATCAGCCGGCGCTACAGCATCGACGCCATCGAAGGCCGCGATGGCCTGTCGCTCTTCGATCACTGGGCGGACGGATTCAAGACCCTCCACGGCATGACGAGCCATGGTTTTCCGAACCAGTTCTTCACGGGCTTCAGTCAGGGGGGCATCAGCGCCAGCGTCACCTCGATGTACGAACAACAGGGTGAGCACATCGCCTACATCATCAAAGAGGCGTTGACGCGCGGTGCCGCGACCGTGGAGCCCAGTAAGGTTGCCCAGGACGAGTGGTGCCGGATCATCCGGGAGTCCGCCGTGCCCGACGGAGGGTTCGCGCAGGAATGCACCCCGGGCTACTACAACAACGAGGGCGGCGGCGGCGGCGAGGGCATCCGCTCTGCGCTGGGCGAGCCCTATGGACCCGGCTTCTACGCCTTCGACGAGCTGTTGCGCGAATGGCGCGACCGGGGCGATCTCGAGGGCCTCGTCCTGGGAACCTGATGCGCGCACCGGGGCGCGCGATCCGATCGTCACACAGAGAAGAGCTTCAGGGAGAATCTTGCATATGTCCCAGCGCAGCACGGACCACGACCAACCGCAGCTCGATCTCTCCGATGTCGACCACCGCGTCGGCAAGCCGGTCGGCGGCGGGCAGCTGCGGGAGCCGTGCAACACCACCGACATCCGCCGGTGGGTGATGGCGATGGACTATCCCAATCCGGTTCACTGGGATGAGGAGTTTGCGCGCACGACCCGGTTCGGCGGCCTCGTCGCGCCTCAGTCCATCTGTGTGAGTCTCGACTACGGCCACGGCGCGCAACCCGCCTGCGTCGGACGCATCCCGGGCAGTCACCTGATCTTCGGCGGCGAGGAGTGGTGGTTCTACGCCTCCCACCTCAAGCCCGGGGATCAGCTGTTCCAGGAGCGCCGCTTCCACGACTACAAGGTGGTCGACACGAAGTTCGCCGGTCCGACCATGTTCTCGCGCGGCGACACGATCCACACCAACCAGCACGGGATCATGGTGGCGAAGGAGCGCTCGACGACGATCCGCTACCTCGCGGCCGAGGCCGAGAAGCGGGGAATGTACGAGAACCAGCTGGCGCCGATCCGGCGCTGGACGCGACAGGAGCTCGAGGAGATCGAGAAGCTGCGATACGAGTGGCTGATGTCGAATCGGCTCGGCATCTCGCCGCGCTTCGAGGAGGTGAAGGTCGGCGACACGCTGCCGCGCCGAGTGCTGGGACCGCATAGCATCGCCAGCTTCACCACCGAATATCGCGCGTTCATCTTCAACATCTGGGGCACCTTCCGCTGGGTGGCGCCGCCGGGCGTGAAGGATCCGTGGATCTACCAGGATCCGGGTTGGGTCGAGGGCTTCGCGTTCGACGAGGAGGGCGCCAAGATCGACCCGCGCCTGCGCGACGGGCTCTACGTCGGTCCTTCGCGGGGGCACATCGACGCGGAGCGGGCCGGCGAGGTCGGCATGGCCCGAGCCTACGGCTACGGCGCGACGATGGGTGCGTGGTGCACCGACTATCTGTCCTTCTGGGCCGGCCACGAGGGCATGGTGCGCCACTCGAAGGCGCCGTTCCGGGCTCCCGCCTTCGAGGGGGACATCACCTACCTCGACGGCGAGGTGATCGCGAAGGAGACCGAGACCGCGTTCGGGGTTCCTCTGGTCACCGTGAAGGTGCGCATGACGAATCAGGATGGCGCGGTGCTCGTCGACGCGACGGCCGAGGTGGAGCTGCCGCTTTGAGCGAGCTCTCGATCGTCAAGGGACCGCCGCTCTCCGAGGAGCCCGGTCTCGGGGCGCTCACGCTGCCCGGCTTCGTGCGCGAGGTGACGGACCGCTTCGCCGCGCGCGAAGCCGTGGTCTTCCATTCGCCGGAGGGTGCGCTGCGCTGGACCTACGCCGATCTGTGGCAGCGCTCGCTCGAGGTGGCCAGGGCGCTCGTCGCGTGTGGCATCGGGAGGGAAGGGCGCGTCGGCGTCATGACGACGAACCGTCCGGAGTGGATCGCGGCGGTATTCGGGACCGCGCTCGCGGGCGGCATTGCCGTCCCGATCAGCACGTTCTCGACGGTGCCGGAGCTCGACTACATGCTCCGGGTCTCCGGTGTCTCGATCCTGCTGTTCGAAGGGGTCGTCCTCAAGAAGAGCTTCGTCGAGATGCTATGCGAGATGGAGCCGGCCATTCGCGAGTTCGCTCCGGGCCGGCTCGAGTCGGCGCGCTTTCCGTTCCTGCGTCATCTCGCGGCGATCGGGTCCGACCAGAAGGGGGCGATCGAGGGCTGGACCGACTTTCTCGCGCGCGGCGAGTGCGTACCCGATGCGCTGGTCGATGCGCGCGCTGCAGCCGTCCAGCCCAGCGACACGGGTACGCTCTTCTTTTCCTCGGGTTCCACGAGCAAGCCCAAGGGAATCCTGAGCTCGCATCGAGGCGTGGCGATCCAGCTCTGGAGAGTCGGGCGCCTGTTCGCGCTCGAAGGCGACATCCGCTGCTGGACCGCGAACGGCTTGTTCTGGTCGGGTAATTTCTGCATGGCGCTCGGTGTCACCTTCTCTTCGGGCGGCGCAATGGTGCTCCAGCCGACCTTCCACGCCGTCGAGGCGCTGGATCTCTTGCAGGCGGAATGCGTGAGCTACCCGATCGCCTGGCCGCATCAGTGGGCGCAGCTGGAAGAGGCGCCCAACTACCGACGCGTGGACCTGCGCAACCTGCGGTATGTCGATCGAGACAACCCGCTGGCTCGACACCCGACGGTCTCGGCGCGCTGGCGCGAGCCCAAGGCGTACGGAAATACCGAGACCTTCACCATCACCACGGCATTTCCCGCCGACACACCCGACGAGATCATCGCAGGCGGACATGGTGACGTGCTGCCGGGCAACACGCTGAAGGTCGTCGATCCGCTCACGGGGGCGGTGGTGCCGCGCGGTCAGCGCGGCGAGATCGCCGTGAAGGGACCGACGTTGATGCTCGGCTATGTCGGCATCCCGAACGACGATACGCTCGACGCGGAGGGCTTCTTTCACACGGGCGACGGCGGCCTTTTCGACGCTCACGGACGGCTCTTCTGGGAGGGGCGCCTCAGCGACATCATCAAGACCGGCGGAGCCAACGTATCCCCGGTCGAGGTCGATGCAGTGCTCGGCAGCTATCCGGGCGTCAAGGTGGCCCGCACGGTGGGAGTGCCTCACGAGACGCTCGGCGAGATGGTGGTGGCGTGCATCGTGCCCAGTGAGGGCAACGTTCTCGACGAGACGTCCCTGCGAAGCTTTCTGAAGGAACGCCTGGCCAGCTACAAGGTGCCTCGGCGCGTGCTGTTCTTTGCCAGCGAGGAGCTGTCCCTGACCGGCAACGCGAAGATCAAGGCGAGCAGCCTGCGGCAGCTCGCGTCGGAGCGACTCGCGGCCGTCGAGACGCGCGGAGCCGGAGAGGGCCAGTCGGGCTGACCGCCATGGGGACCCGGATCCTCGTCGTGGGCGCGACGGGTTCCGTCGGACGCGGGGCCGTCGACGAGCTGCGGGCGCGCGGTGCGGCGTTCGCTGCCGCCACGCGCGACCCCGCCCGCGCGAGGGATTTGCTGGGACACGGGACCGACCTCGTCCGGCTCGACCCCGAGGATGCGCGGAGCCTGGCGGCGGCCTTCGACGGCGTCGACGCACTGCTGCTCGTGCCGCCCGAGACGGGCGGCGCGCGCAAGCGCGAGATCGCGCAGCGCGTGGCGCACGCGGCCGCGCGCGCGGGTGTGCGCCGCATCGCCGTCGTCTCGGGTCTCTCGGCGATGCGCGACGAGACCTCGATCAGCCGGCAGGTCGAGCGCGACGTGGAATCCCTGGGGCTGGCCTGGACCCACCTGCGGCCCAACTTCTTCATGCAGAACTACCATACGATCTACCGCGAGAGCATCCGGCGCGGCGCCATCGCGTTCTACACCGGGGCGGGTCGGACCAGCCTCGTCGATGCGCGCGACGTAGGTGCGGCCTCCGCAGTGGTCCTGTTGAAGCCAGGCCACGAGCATGGCTCGCTCGTGCTCACGGGTGCCGAATCGCTCGATCACGCCGAGATCGCCGCGATCCTCTCTCGCGCGACCGGCCGTGAGATCCTCTACACCGCGCGCTCCCACGACGACACCCGCGTTGCGCTGCGCGCGGCGGGTCTCCCGGAGGCCGCCGCCCTGGCCTCGCTCGCGCGCTTCCGCGAAGTCGAGGCGGGCGCGTTCGCGGCCACCACGCCGATGTTATGCCAGCTCCTGGGACGTCCGCCTATCTCGTTCGAGAGCTACGCGCGCGAACATGTCCATCACTGGTGAGGTGCTGGCTCGCCTCTAGAGCAGCAAGCCCCCCGATACCGCGATCGTTTGACCCGTCACCCAGCCGGCCTCGTCGCTGGCCAGGAAAGCCACGACGCGTGCGATGTCGACCGGCTCGCCGACGCGACCGAGCGCCGTGTGCTCGAGGAAGAACCCGAGCGCTTCGGGCGCATCGAAGATCGGCTCGGTCATCTCGCTGCGCGTGAGCCCCGGAGCCACGGCATTGCAGCGGATGCCATGCGGGCCGAGCTCGACCGCGAGGACCTTCGTGGCGTGGTGCATCGCGGCCTTGGCGGCGCCGTAGGCAACGAGGCCGACTCGCACGTACGAGCCCGCGGCCGACGACACGTTGATGATGCAGCCCCGGGTCCGCGTGAGCGCGTCGACGGCCTCTCGCGACAGCGATAGCGGTGCCTGGACGTTGACGGCCAGCATCTGCGCGATCTGCGCGTCGCTGGTCTGCGCGAGCGGCGCTTTGTGGAACGCACCTGCGTTGTTGACGAGCACGTCCAGCCGCGAGAAGCGCTCGAGCGCGAACGCGATCACGCGCTGGGCGTCGCGCGTCACATCCGCCGAGAGAACGGCCACGCGATCGCCCAGGCAGCGCGCGACTTCGTCGAGCGGCTCGGCGCGCCGCCCGACGGCGACGACGCGCGCGCCCTGCTCGACGAGCTCCTCGACGATGGCGCGACCGATACCGGTTCCCCCGCCCGTCACGAGAGCGACCTTTCCCGCGAGACTCACGCGAGACTCGGTCGGCGGCCGTTGCGGATCGCCTCCTCGACGAGCCCGATCACCCAGGTGACGCCCCGGATCGCCTGCTCGGGCTGGAGGTCCCAGTCGGCCACGAGCCGCTCGTAGGACATCACGCTCCAGAGCACGTCGAACATGGCTGCGGCGGTCACGCGGTCGCTCTCGGACCATTCGTGCGTCGAGGATGCGACGGCGGCGAGCAGCGCTGCGCGCTGACGCGCGTGCGCGGCGCTGAGCGTCGGGTCGCGAGGCGTGCGCGACTCGAGTGGGAACGACGCGACATAGCGCAGCACGCGCGCTGCGAAATCCCGGACGCCCGCGAGCTCGAGAGCCTCGAGGTCGACCGCGGCCTCCTGCTCCAGCCGCGCGAACACGGCATCGCGCAGCTCCTGCTCGCTCGCGAAGTGCCGGTAGACCGTCCGCTCCGTGACCCCGGAGAGCTCGGCGACGCGCCGAACGGTCAGTGCGCGCCAGTTCCAGACCGGAAAGCCGTGGAGCAGCTCGGCGCCCGCGGAGACGATGCGATCGCGCGTCTGGGCTGCGCGCTCCCGGCGCACCGGGCTGTCGTAGCGCCGGCGCCGCTGTCGGACTGGTTCGCTCCGCGTCACCGCGTGAACACCGGAAGCGTGTCCCAGCCGCGCACGGTGGAGGTCGACGCGAGCCTGGCATGGGCCATGTCCACGTCCCACTCCGGGAAGCGCTTCAGGATCTCCTCGAGGGCGACGCGGCCCTCGAGCCGGGCGAGCGCTGCGCCGAGACAGAAGTGGGCTCCGAAGCCGAACGTGAGGTGCTGGCCGATGTTGCGGTGGATGTCGAACCGGTCGCCGTCCGGATGGCGGCGGTCGTCGCGGTTCGCCGATCCGACCAGGAAGACCATCGAAGCGCCTTCGGGAACCGTCTCGCCGTGGAGCTCGACGTCGCGCGCGACGTAGCGGGCGATGTGGGGCGCGGGTGGCTCGAAGCGCAGCAGCTCCTCGATCGCATTCGGGAATCAGCGAGGGGTCGAGGGCGAGCTGCCGCCGCTGGTCCGGATGCTCCGCGAGCACCTTGCCGGTCCAGCCGATCAGGCGATTCGTGGTCTCGTTGCCGGCTCCGGCGATGATGTTCACGTAGGTGAGGATTTCTTCGCGTGCGAGCCGGCGCTTCGTTCCGGTCTCGTCCTCGAACTCCGCGTTCAAGAGCTCGGTCATCAAGTCGTCGGAGGGATGCTCCACTCGCCAATCGATGTAGTCGGAGAACACCGTGCCGCTCAAGCTCTCCGATTGCTTCATCGGCTCGCCGGCCTCGGTACGCAGGCTCGCGTCGACGTGATCGCGGATCGCCTCCTGGTCCTGCTCCGGGATTCCCAGCAGCATGCCGATCACGCGCATCGGCATCTGGGCGCCGAGGTCGGCGATGAAGTCGAAGCCACCGGCGCCGATCAGCGGATCGAGGGAATCGGCGCAGAAGCGGCGGATCTTCGGCTCGAGCGCCGCCATCTTCTTCGGCGTGAACACGCGCGACACGACTCCGCGGTGCACGGTATGCCGCGGCGGGTCCTCGAAGATGAACACGCCCGGCGGAATCGGGAAGCTCGCCTTGATCATCTCGAGGACGGCGCCGCGCCCGGAGATGTAGGTGTCCCGGTCGAGCAGACCGCGCTCGCAGTCGTCGTAGCGGCTGACCGCGTAGAAGTCGTACTTCTCGTTGCGGTACAGCGGCGCCTCCTCGCGCAGCCTTCGGAACACGGGATACGGATCCGCATGGATCCCGACTTCGTAAGGGTCGTAGTAGAGCTCGCTCGTCATGGCCGCCGTCGAATTGGTGTCACTGGACAATGACACGAACATACGGGCGCGGCAACCAGAAGAGCGCCGCACGTCCCTATATAGATAGGGGGCGCCCGGTGCGAGCCGGCGTGGTAAAGGTTCGCCATGCACATCCAACGGCTCACGCACCTGGGAATCTGCGTCTCGGATCTCGAGCGGTCGCTGCGTTTCTATCGCGACGTGCTCGGCTGCAATGAAGTGGGGCGCCTCGAGCTGGAGGGTGGGCCGACCGCCACGCTGAACGGCATGCCGGATGTGAAGGTGCGCGCGATCTATCTGGAGCGCGACGGTTGGCGCCTCGAGCTGATCGAGTATCCCGTTCCGGGCTGGATCGGGCCCCAGGCGCCGCGGCCGATGAATCAGGTTGGCTTGACCCACTTGTCGTTCCGCGTCTCCGACCTCGATGCGGTGTGCGCGAAGATCGAGGCCGCGGGAGGCGGCTTGCTGCCCGAGACGCGCCTCGCAGCGCCGGGCAGCCCGACGCGCGTGATCATGGCGTTCGATCCCGATGGCTTGCGACTCGAGGTGATCCAGAGCCCGGGCGATCCGAACGCCGTCCCCGGCAGCTCGGGCTATATCCTCGCCGACTGAATCGACGCTCCATGGCAAAGCCCAGCGCGGTGGATCTGTTCGGCCCTGCGCAGACTCCGAGAGTCGCGGTCGTCGGGGCGGGGTTCGGTGGAATTGCGGCCGGCGTGAAGCTGAAGCAGGCCGGGATCCACACGTTCACGATCTACGAGTCGTCGCTCGGGATCGGCGGCACGTGGTGGGACAACACCTACCCCGGCGCCGAGGTCGATGTCGGGTCGCACCTCTATTGCTTCTCGTTCAAGCCCCATCGCTGGACGCGCACGCACGCGAGGCAGCCCGAGCTGCAGAAGTACCTCGAGCAGACGGTCGACGAGTTCGGGCTCCGCCCGCACTTGCGCCTGGGCATTGGCGTGGAGTCGGCGACCTGGGACGACGATCGCCACGTCTGGACGCTCCAGCTCGAGGACGGAACGCGCGACGAATATCACGCACTCGTGAGTGCCGTCGGCTTCCTCAACGTGCCTCAGCTTCCCGACTGGCCGGGGCTCCAGTCGTTCGAGGGGCCGGTGTTCCATACCGCGCGTTGGCAGCACCAGCACGATCTGACCGAGAGGGTGGTGGCCGTGATCGGCACGGGCTCGTCGGCGACGCAGGTCGTGCCCGCGATCCAGCCGATCGTGAAGCAACTCTACGTGTTTCAGCGCGAGCCCGGATGGGTGCTGCCCAAGGGCGAGCGCGACCTCACGGACGCGGAGATCGCGGCGCTCGCGACTCCGTGGCGGCGCAGGTGGGAGCGCTGGCGACTGCGATACATGGTCGAGATGAACCTGCGGGGCGGCGACGCCTACCGGCCCGGCACCCGGACCAACGAGGCGCGCAAGCGCGTCTGTCTCGACTACATCGCGCGCAAGTTCGCCGATCGCCCCGATCTGCGCGAAGCCGTGACGCCGAAGTATCCCTATCCCGGCAAGCGGCCGGTCCTCGCGAGCACCTTCTACTCCGCGCTCAAGAAGCCGAACGTCGAGCTGGTTCCCCGCGCCGTGGCATCTCTCTCCCGCACGGGCATCGTCGACGCGGACGGAGTGGAGCGGCGCGTCGACGCCGTCGTGATGGCGACGGGCTTTCAGGCGGCGAACTACCTCGCGCGCCTGCGCGTCGTGGGCCGCGGCGGCCGGACGCTTCACGAGCACTGGGCTGGCGAGCCGCGCGCGTATCTCGGGATCACGGTGCCCGGGTTCCCGAACTTCTTCATCCTCTACGGACCCGGCACCAACGGTGGGGAGATCGTGACGATGCTCGAGTCCCAGGCAGAGTACGCCGTGCGCGCCGTGAAGCGCATGCGGCGCGAGCGCGTCACCGCGGTCGAGGTCAAGCCGGGCTTCGAGGCGCGGTGGTATCACTGGCTCCAGTCGAAGATGGAAGGCACCTCCTGGACCATGACCCACAACTACTTCAAGTCATCCACCGGGAAGGTGGTGACGCAGTGGCCCTACACCAACTCGCTCTACCGCGTGCTCACGAAAGTTCTGGGCCGCATTTCGGAGACCACGCGTCGGCGCGGTGTGTAGACTGCGAGTCGTCGCACGGCACGAGGAGCGCGCATGTATCCCGGGATCCACGCAGCGGAGCGGCCGGACCAGGCGGCCGTGATCATGGGCAGCGGCGAGGCGGTGAGCTACCGCGAGCTGGACGCGCGCTCGAACCGCTGCGCGCAGCTGTTGCGCAGCCGCGGCCTCGGCCCGGGCTCGGCGATCGGCGTCTGGATGAAGAACTGCGCGGCGTACTACGACCCGTGCTGGGCCGCGCAGCGCTCGGGCCTCTACTACACGCCGATCAGCACGCACCTGACCGAGGAAGAGGTCGAGTACATCGCGCGCGATTGCGCAGCCGAGGTGATGTTCGTGTCGCCGGAGTACGGCGAGCTCGCGCGCGCGCTGCGCGCGCGGCTGCCGCGCGTGCGCGCATGGTTCGCCGTGGGCGGCGAGATTCCGGGCTGCGAGCGCTACGAGGCGGCCGTGGCGAGTCAGCCCGCGCTGCCCGTGCCCGACGAGATCGAAGGGCAGGACATGCTCTACTCGTCGGGCACGACCGGAAAGCCGAAGGGCATCCGGCTGCCGCTGTCGGGGCGCAAGCCCGGCGAGCCCGATCCGATGGCGCTGGGCTTCGCAAAAGGTTTCTGGGGACTCTGCGATCGCGACGTGTACCTGTCACCCGCGCCGCTCTACCACTCGGCGCCGCTGCGCTGCACGATCGCGGCGCAGCGCCTCGGCGCGACCTGCGTCGTGATGGAGCGCTTCGATCCCGAGCAGGCGCTCGCGCTGATCGAACGTTACCGCGTCACGACGAGCCAGTGGGTGCCGACGATGTTCGTGCGCATGCTGAAGCTGCCGCTCGAGGTGCGGAAGCGTTACGACCTGTCGAGCCACCGCATCGCCGTGCACGCCGCCGCGCCGTGTCCGATTCCGATCAAGCAGCAGATGATCGAGTGGTGGGGCCCGATCCTGTTCGAGTACTACGCGGCGACCGAAGCCAACGGCTCGACCGCGATCGGCGCCGAAGAGTGGCTCGCGCATCCCGGCTCGGTCGGCAAGCCGATGGGTGTGCGCGCACACATCCTCGACGACGAGGGCCGCGAGCTGCCGATCGGAGAGCCCGGAACGATCTACTTCGAAGGGGGCGGGCGCTTCGAATATCACGGCGACCCCGAGAAGACGCGCGCGAGCTATTCGCCGCAGGGCTGGTCCACGGTCGGCGACATCGGATATCTCGACGGCGAGGGCTATCTCTATCTCACCGACCGCAAGAGCCACATGATCATCTCGGGCGGCGTGAACATCTACCCGCAGGAGGCCGAGAACCTGCTCGTGACGCACCCGGCGGTCGCCGACGTCGCGGTCATCGGCGTCCCGCATCCCGAGTTCGGCGAAGAGGTGAAGGCTGTGGTGGAGCTCGTCGAGCCCGAGCGCGCGGGCCCGGAGCTCGCGGCGGAGCTGATCGCGTTCTGCGAGCGGCATCTCTCGAAGATCAAGTGCCCGCGCTCGGTCGATTTCGAGGCGAAGCTGCCGCGCGCGGAGAACGGCAAGCTCTACAAGCGCAGGCTGCGCGATCGGTACTGGCAGGGCCACGAGACGCGCATCGTCTGAGGGCTGCGCTCGCGCGGGTCGAAGCCGCACGCCATACTGCGGACCGAGCTGCTACCGCAGGAGCGACCGTGAGCCAGACCGACTTCGACGCCATCGATTTCTTCCGCGCCGGATCTCTCTACCAGAACCCGTATCCGTACTACGAGCACCTGCGCGCGCACGGGCCCGTGTGGCGCGAGCCGCACCACGGTGTCGTGATGGTCACGGGATACAACGAGGCCGTCGAGGTCTACCACGACACCGATCGCTATTCGAACTGCGTGGCCGTCGCAGGGCCGTTCGCGCAGTGGCCGGTTCCGCTCGAAGGCGAGGACATCAGCGCGATCATCGAGAAGTATCGCGACGGGCTCGTGTTCAGCGACCAGCTGCCCACGTTCGATCCCCCGAAGCACACCGCGCATCGCGCGCTCTTGGGTCGGCTGATCACGCCGAAGCGTCTCAAGGAGAACGAAGAGTTCATGTGGCGGCTCGCCGATCAGCAGATCGACGAGTTCCTGGGCCGCGGGCAGTGCGAATTCATCCGCGACTACGCGGGCCCCTTCACCCTGCTCGTCGTCGCGGATCTGCTCGGCGTTCCGGAAGAACAGCACGAACAGTTCCGGAAGGAGCTCCAGGGCGGCCACAAGCCGACCCAGGGTCCGGACGGGAAGATGAAGCACAAGCCGCTCGAGTTCCTCTACGAGCGGTTCACGAAGTACATCGAGGACCGCCGTCAGACGCCGCGCGACGACGTGATGACGAAGATGGCCAACGCGACGTTCCCCGACGGGTCGCTGCCGGAAGTCCACGACATCATGCTGATCGCTTCGAATCTGTTCTCGGCGGGCGGGGAGACCACGGCGCGATTGCTCGGGGTGATGTTTCAACAGCTCGGGGAGAACCCGGAGCTCCAGCAGCAGGTGCGCGGCGATCGCACCCTGATCCCGCGGCTCGCCGAGGAGTGCCTGCGCCTGGCTACACCGCTCCAGTGCACGTTCCGGATCTCGCGCGTCCGCGCCACGATCGGGGAGCTCGAGATTCCGCCCGGCACCACGGTGATGCTGCTGCCAGCGGCCGCCAACCTGGATCCTCGCGTCTTCGAAGATCCCACTGCGCTGCGGCTCGACCGCCCGAACTGGCGTCAGCACCTCGCGTTCGGGTCCGGTGTTCACAGCTGCGCGGGCGCGCCGCTGGCTCGAGCGGAGGCGCTGATCAGCACCAAGCGCCTGCTCGATCGGATGGCCGACATCCGGATCTCCGAGTCGGCGCACGGCCCCGCTGGCGCGCGGCGCTACGAGTTCGGGAACCACTATCTGCTGCGCGGCCTCGAGCGGCTGCATCTGGAATTCGAGCCGATTCGCTGACATGCGCGTCGTCGTCGATCTCGATCTATGTGGCGGGCACGGGGTCTGCCAGGGCGAGGCGCCCGAGATCTTCCGTGTCGTCGACGAGCCGGGCGGCTATGCGCACGTCGAGGTGATCCTCGAGCGGCCGCCCGAGGAGCTTCGCGAGCAGGCGAAGGGTGCGGAGCGCCACTGTCCGAACCGCGTGATCACGATCGTCGAAGATTGATCGTGGCCGGCGCCCAGATCGGCTAGCACGGTGCGCATCGGCGTCTATCTCTCGACGCGACCCGCACAGCCGCTCCGGCAGATGATCGAGCAGGCCCAACAGCTCGAGCAGCGCGGCCTCGATCTGCTCTGGCTCGGCCAGGTCTACGAATACGACGCGCTGGTGCTGGCTGCGCTGCTCGGGCGGGAGACGCAGCGCATCGCGCTAGGTACCTGGGTCGTACCCACCTATCCGCGCCACCCCGCCGCGATGGCGCAGCAGGCGCTCACCGCGCAGGCGGCCAGCAACGACCGGCTGCTGCTCGGCATCGGCCTGTCGCACCGGGTGGTGATCGAGAAGCGTCTGGGTCTCGACTTCGCGCGCCCCGTGCGCCACATGCGCGAGTACCTCGAGGTGCTCCTGCCGCTCTTGCGCGGCGAGCAGGTCGCGCATCACGGAGAGTGCTTCCGAGTGAAAATGAGTCTCGCCGTGCCCGGTGCGCAGCCGCCACCCGTGCTCGTGGGCGCGCTGGGACCGCAGATGTTGCGGCTGTGTGCGCGCCTCGCCGACGGCGTGGCGATCTGGCTCGGCGGTGCGGAGTTCCTCGAGCGTTTCGCGCTCGCGCATTTGCGCGAAGCGAGTGCGGCTGCAGGCCGTCCCCTCCCGCGCCTCGCCGTGGGCCTCCCGATCGCGGTCTGTCGCGACCGCACCGCCGCGCGCGCAGCCGCGGCGCGCGTGCTGGCCGAGAGCTCCGCATTGCCGTCGTATCGGGCCGCGCTCGAGCGAGGCGGCGCGGCGGCGCCCGAGGACGTCGCGATCCTGGGCGACGAGGCCGAAGTTGGCGCGCAGCTCGCGCGCCTTGCGGCGCTCGGCGTCTCGGACTTCAACGCGGTATGCATGGCCGTACCCGGAGAGCCCGATTCTCTCGAGCGCACCCACGCGCTGCTCGCCGCAAGTGCTTTCGTAGGGCGGATTAGCGAAGCGTAATCCGCCATTTCGGCCGTCGCGGAATGGCGGATTACGGACCTTCGGTCCTAATCCGCCCTACGAATTGTCGGTCGCGCCGGCTTCAGAATCGCGCGCGTGCCGATCTCGTGCGTCACCCTCATGGCGCGGTGGTGGATGCGCCAGCCCTCGTGCGTGCGCACGAGACGGTCGCGGTATTCGCCGAAGCACTCGTACTCGAGCTGGGCCTGCGCACCCTGGCCCATGTGGTGCGCGCGGACCGAGCAGATGCTCACGGCCTCGTCTCCGGAGATCTCGATCCGGTAGACGCCGAGCAGGTGCTGCGTTGGACCGCAGCCGCCGAGCATGCTCTGGACGAGGTTCCGGATCTCGTCGCGGCCCGTGCAGCGATGATCGCCGAAATCCGCGACCGCGTCGGGCGTGAACACGCGTTCGAGCAGTACCCAGTCGCGCGCGTCGAGCGCCACCGCGTAGCGGTCGAGCGTCTCGATCACGGCGAATCGGTCCTCGGGGAGCGTCACGCGTCGGATCCTACACCTCGGACCGCGCTCCTGTAGAATGCGCCTCCGCGATTCCGAGAGGAGACCCCCGATGAAGGCTGCGCTCTTTCAGCAGGCCCACGAGCCCCTGACGATCGAAGACGTCGATCTGGCCGAGCTGCGGTCCGACGAGGTGCTCGTGCGCACGGTCTGCAGCGGGGTCTGCCACTCCGACCTGCACGTCGTCGACGGCATGGGCAATCTCCAGATGCCAATGGTGCTCGGACACGAGGCATCGGGAGTCGTGGAGCAGGCCGGAAAGGACGTGAGCTACGTCAAGCCCGGCGACCGCGTGATCCTGTCGCTCAAGCCCTTCTGCGGCAACTGCTACTACTGCCTGGGCGGTCGGCCGCATCTGTGCAACGACCGCGAGCTCGCGTCGGCGGTCGGCCGGCGGATCACCTGGAAGGGCAAGCCCGTGCTGCAGATGGGCAGCGTGGGCTCGTTCGCCGAGTACATGATCACGACCGACTCGGGCGTCGTGAAGATCCCGAACGAGATGCCGATGGCGGAGGCCGCGCTGGTCGGCTGCGCCGTCATGACGGGCGTGGGCGCAGCGCTCTACACCGCGCAGGTTCCCGGCGGAGCGATCACGGCCGTGGTCGGCTGCGGCGGCGTCGGGCTCAACATCATCCAGGGCTGTCAGCTGGCCGGCGCGAGCCAGATCATCGCGATCGACGTGGCTCCCTACAAGCTCGAGCTCGCGAAGAAGTTCGGCGCGACCCATACGATCAACGCCAAGGAGGCCGACCCGGTCAAGGCGGTCAAGGAGCTCACGGGTCGTCTCGGTGCGGAGTACGCGTTCGAGGCGATCGGCAGCCCCGCCACCGCGCGCCAGGCGTTCGACATGGTGCGCCCGGGCGGCACCGCCGTGGTAGTCGGCGTGATGGGGGCGGGCGAGATCAGCGTGCCCGGTGCGGGCTTCTCGCTCAGCGAGAAGAAGCTGATCGGGTGCATGTACGGCAGCACGCGCTTCCGCGAGCACATGCCCAAGCTCGTCGACCTGTTCCTGCAGGGAAGATTGAACCTGACGGGGCTCGTCACCGAACGGATGCCGCTCTCGGACGTGAACCGCGCCTTCGATCTCATGCGCGAAGGCAGGGTGGCGCGTACGGTGCTCGACATCAGCGCGGCATGACGACGGCGCTCGGCCCAGAGCCAGGCGATGCCGTTTCCCGACTTCACGCCGACGCTGCCCGTCCTGCTGCGGCGGATGGCCGCCGAGTACGGGTCGCGTGAGTTGATAACGACCGAGGCGCGCCGCCTGACCTATGCGCAGGCCGAGAGCGAGTCGGCCGAGCTCGCACGCGCGCTGCTCGCGAGTGGCGTGGGCAAGGGCAGCCGCGTCGGAATCGGGTTCCCCAACGGGCCCGATTGGCTCGTCGCGTTCTTCGCCGCGACGCGCATCGGCGCGCTCGCGGTCCCGATCAGCACCTTCTACCAGGCACGCGAGCTCGGCTGGGTGCTGCGCCACGCCGACGTGCAGATCCTGCTGTGCTGTTCGAGCATGCTGCGACACGACTTTCTCGCGCGGCTCGAGCGCGGAGCGCCGGGTCTGGCCGAGTGCAAGGGCGAGCCTCTCTACGTGCGCGAGCTGCCGCAGCTGCGCGCGGTGCGCGCGTGGGGCGGCGCAACCCGCGACTTTGCGCTGGACGGACCCGGCAGCTTCGCGGCCGCGCGGCGCGCGGCACCGGCCATCGACGCGGACTTCCTCGAGCTCGTCGAGGCAGGTGTTTCGCCCGCGGATCCGGCCGTGGTGATCTACACGTCCGGTAGCACCGCCGAGCCGAAGGGCGCCCTGCACACGCACGGAACGCTGGTGCGCCATTCCTTCAACCTGGGCCAGTACATCGACTTCACGGCGAGCGACCGGATCTACGCGTCGATGCCATTCTTCTGGGTGGGGGGCATCGCGGCCTCGCTGCTCCCGTGCATGTACCGCGGCGCGACATTGCTATGCGAGGAGGGCTTCGATCCCGACCGCACGCTGGCCTTCCTCTCGCGCGAACGTGCCACCGTCGTGGGTGCGTGGCCCGCCGTGACCCAGGCGCTCGTACAGCACCCGCGACTGCGCGAGTTCGACTTCTCGTGCGTGCGCAGCGGAACGCTCTACGAGGTGATGCCTCCCGAGAAGCGCCCCGTGGATCTCGAGCTGCGCACGAACTCGCTCGGCATGACGGAGACCTGCGGCCCCCACACCTGGGGCGACAGGGAGGTGGACCTGCCCGAGTCGCAGCGCGGCACGTTCGGTAGCGCGGTGCCCGGAGTCGAGCACAAGGTGGTCGATCCCGAGACGGGAGAGATCCTCGGCCCCGGCGAGTACGGCGAGATCTGTGTGCGCGGCTACAACGTCTGCCAGGGGCTCTACAAGCGCGAGCGCGAGGAGTCGTTCGACGCCGACGGGTACTACCACACCGGGGACGGCGGTTGGTTCGATCCGGAGGGGAACCTGTTCTTCAAAGGGCGGATCGGCGACATGATCAAGACCGCGGGAGCGAACGTGGCGCCGCGCGAGGTCGAGATTGCGCTCGAGGCGCTTCCGGAGGTCAAGCTCGCCGCCGTGGTCGGCGTGCCCGATCCCGTGCGCGGACAGCTCGTGGTGGCAGCCGTCGTGGCCGAGCCGGGGCGGCAGGTCGATCCCGATGCCGTGCGGGCGCGTCTGCGCGACGAGCTGTCCTCGTACAAGGTCCCGCGACACCTGTTCGTGTTGGGGAGCGACGAGCTTCCGCTCACGGACAGCGGCAAGGTCCACAAGAAACGATTGCTCGAGTTGCTCGAGCCGCGCGTGCGCACGGAGACCGGGCAGCGCTCGTAGGGCTCAGAAGTTCTTCGGCAGGCCGAGATGTCGCCGCGCGATGATGTTCTTCTGGACCTCCGATGATCCACCGCCCAGCGTGTCGACCGCGGTCGCGCGGTAGGCGTGCTCGAAGCGCCCACGCAGCGGCGCGTCGTCCTGCCCCTCGCGGAGCTGAGCCGCCGGGCCGATCACGTCGAGCGCCTCGCGGCACACGCGCTGCCCGAGCTCGGTGCTGAACAGCTTGTACTGCGAGGCCTGCGCGGTAGGCGGCTTGCCGGTGACGTCCTTGGCGGCACATACGAAGCGCGTCGAGAGCGCGCGCGCCGCCGCGGTATCCGTGGCGACGCGTGCGACGAGCCGGCGGATCCGCGAGTCGTCGCGCAGCGGGACCCCGTCGCGCTTCGCGTGCTTCACGTACTCGATCAACAGCTTCGTGCGCTCCAGCACCGGCGACAGCGTGTACAGCGTGAATCGCTCGAGGTCGAGCGCCTCGGAGATGTACTGGAAGCCCCTGCCGCGCTCGCCCACGAGGTAGTCGTCGGGCACGAACACGTCGTCGAAGAACACCTGGTTGGTGGTGTCCTTGGCGATCGTCGGCATGCTCTGGATCTCGAGCCCGGAGTGATTCAGCGGGATCAGGAACAGCGAGATCCCGTCGTGCTTGGGCTTGTCCGGATCGGTGCGCGCGCCGACCCAGTACCAGTCGGCGAAGTGCGCGGAGGTCGTCCAGATCTTCTGGCCGTTGAGCTTCCAGCCGCCTTCCACCTTCACGGCCTTGAGCTGCATGTTCGCGGCGTCCGAGCCGGCCTGGGGCTCGCTGTAGCCGAGTGCGAACTCGATCTCGGCGTCGAGGATCTTCGGCAGGAACTCGCGCTTGAGCTTCTCGCTGCCGTGGCGGATCAGTGTCTTGCCGATGATGCCGATGCCCTTGCCGATCTGCGGGGCACCGTGGCGGGAGAGTGCCTCGTTGAGGATGTACTCGTAGATGCCCTCGATCTCCTGGCCGCCGTACCGTTTGGGCCAGGTCATCCCGAGCCACCCCTTCGCTGCGAGCTTCTTCATGAATGCGCGCCGCTCGGGTGTATCGACGAGCTGCGCGAAGTTCTCGCGCGTCGGGTCCATCACCTCCGGGTCGTGATTCTCGACCAGCCACTTCTCGACTTCGTCGGCGAAGGCCTGCTCCTGGGGGTCGAGATCGAAGTCCACGCGGGCTCCTGCTAGTCGGTGGCGTCGAGCTGCCGCAGGCAGCGCTCGACGAACGCGAGCGTCTCGGCGTGACCCGTGGTGATACCCAGCGCCTTCTCCATCACGAGCAGCTGGGCGATGCTCGTCATCAAGACGGAGGCGGCGAGGGGAGGGCACACATCCGCGTCGATTCCGGCGCGTGCGAAGAGAGCCGACAGCGCGTCGACCTGGATCGCGCGGAAGCGATCGCCGTACGATGCGATCTCCGTGCGAATCGCCTTGCGATGGTTCGCCAGCGCGGCGAACTCCATCATGAGTGCCGTGCCCGCGGGTTCGCGGCTGAGCGCCCACGAGGCGCGCAGGCGCTTCGGTGAGGCCAGCGCTCGCGCCTGGCGCTCGAGGTTCTTCTCTGCGCCGCGCCGGAACACGGCGAGGAACAGGTCGTCCATGGTGCGAAAGTAGTAGTGGACGAGGGCCGGCTTCACGCCCGCCTCGGCCGCGACGCGTCGCGAGCTCACGGCGGCGTAGCCCTCGTCCAGGAGCAGGCGCTCGGTTGCGTCGAGCAGCATCGCGCGGGTGGCGGAGCTCTCGGTTCCGATCCGTCGGAGCGCCGCTTCGCCGCCGGCGCGTTTGTGGGAGGGCTTCCGGCCGGTACTCCGTCGCCGCGCCGGCGTTTCCGTGCTTGACCTCATGACCCGCACCATGCTAAGCAGACGCTCAGCACAGTGCTGAGCAGTCGCCCAATGGGCGGGAACGTACAGCGAGTCGCCGGGATCCGCCCGGCCTCGCCGGGCAGGAGGGCGCGCAGTGAGCCAGCTCGAGCGGTTCGAGAAGGTCGACTTCTTCACCGACCCGTCGCTGATCGAAGATCCGTACCCGTACTTCGACTACCTGCGCGCGCAGGGTCCGGTGTTGCGTCTCCGCACCACGGCGTGGTGGCGGTGACGGGCTACGACGAGGCGGTGACCGTCTACAAGGACACCGACACGTTCTCGTCGTGCAACTCGGTGGTCGGACCGTTCGCCGCGTTCCCGGTTCGGCTCGAGGGCGACGACATCAGCGAGATCATCGCCCGTCACCGCGACCAGCTCCCGATGCACGAACACATGGTCACGATGGATCCGCCCGAACACTCGCGCGAGCGCGCACTGCTGATGCGGCTGATCACGCCGAGGCGCCTCAAGGAGAACGAGGAGTTCATGTGGCGCCTCGCCGACTTGCAGCTCGACGAGTTCCGGGCGAGGGCGAGTGCGAATTCATCGGAGATTATTCGCAGCCGTCGCTCGAGACCCGCGAAGACCGCTGCCCACGCGCATACGCGTACACCAGCAACGCCACCATCATCGCCGGATCATGCGCCGGGCGCCCGTGACCGTCCGCGCGGTAGTCGGCGTAAAACGCGCTCAGATCCATCTCCTCAACCGCCGCGATCACGAACCGCGCGAAGTGATCGGCGGGCAGCCAATCGTCCACGCTCGGCGGCAACAAGAACACCTGATCCCGATCGCACCCCAAGAAACGCTGCGCCATCCACGCATCCCTTAACCGCGTCGGATGGATCCGCCGCAGGCTTTATGCAACAGCCTCCATGGAAAGCTGCAGCGCAGGCCCCATGCCAATGCCAGCGGCTCCACCGCGGTGAAGTGGTTGGCCAGGGCGATCGCCGAGTGAACGGGTGCGGCCGTGGGTGTGCATGATGAACGGCTCCACCCGCGGCCGTCCGAGGAAGAGGACGCGATGCCCGCCCTCCAGTTGATCGGCTTCGGCGAGCCGGCCGAGGTCGTGACGCTTGTTTCCCAGCCCGCGCTCGTTGCCTGTCGCGATGAGGTGGTCGTCGCGTTGGAGGCCGCGACCGTCCATCCGTCGGACATCCACCTGATCCGCGGCTTCTACGGGGTAAGACCGGGAGCTGCCAGCGCCGCTTGGTGCAGAGGGCGTGGGAAAGGTCGTCGAAGTAGGGCCCGGTGCTGACCTACGCGCTCCCTCGGGCGCCGCGTCGCGATCCTGCCGACCTACGAGCAGGGCACGTGGGGTGATCGCGCCCTTGTCGCGGGCCCGAGATGTGGTGGCGGTTAGCGACGAAGGCGATCCGCAGCAGTCCTCGCAATGATCGGCGTGAACCCGATCACGGCGCTGCTGCTCCTGCGTCTGTTCGGACCTCTTTCCCAGGGGCGACTGGATCGCCCAGACTGGAGCCAATTCCGCGGTCGGTCGGTACATCATCAGCCAGCCCGGCCCGGCGCGCCGGGATTAATACGCTGAACGTGGTGCGCAGGCAGGAGGCCGCGACGCAGGTCAGCGTCGCGGGCGGCGACCGCGTCGTGATCGAAGGCGAGGACTTCCCGGCCCAGTTAGAGCGTGTGCTTGGCGGCCAGGAGTTGGCTCTCGTGCTCGACTCGATCGGCGGCCCGGTCGTGACCGAGCTCGCCCACCGGCTGCGCTTCGCGGGCAAGGTCGTCAGCTTCGGCGCACTCAGCGGTCAGCCAACCGCGCTGGACGTCCGCCAGGACCTGATCTACCGGAACGTCAGCCACCACGGCTTCTGGACGTACCACTGGCTGACGCGGGCGGCGCGCGCGGAGATCGACGAGGCCTATCAGGAGATCGTCGCCCTCGTCACCAGCGGCGAGCTGAGGCCGACATCGATGCAACGTTCCGCCTTGAGCAGTAGCCGACGCCCTGAGCCGCGCCGAGCAGTATCGGCGCCGCGGCAAGGTCCTGTTCGTCTTCGGCGACTGACCTGCGGAGATCCGAGCAGCCGCGGCGATCGCGTGCTGCACGATTGCTGCTTCGGAACGAGCCCAGCAATCTGAGCGGGCGCTTGCCTCGCACGGAGCGGCGCCGGAGGAGTGAGCTTCATCTCGGCCGCCTGACCGGAGCCGTCCTGGAGGGTCTCGGCCGCGCAGAGCAGGTCGGCGAGGCCGCGGAAGGTTCGCGGGTCGTGGCCGGTGGTGGCGTTGATCCGGTCCAGCCGGTGACGAACGGTGTTCTGGTGGACGTGCAGCGCGGTGGCCGCGCGTGCGACGTTGAGGTCTGCGGCGGCGAAGGCGCGGATGGTGTCGATCGCGATGGCGCGGTCGCTCGGATCGAGCGCGCGCAGTTCCGTGCCTTTGGCGGCGATGACCGCGCGTGCGGTCGCATCGGTGCCGGCCATGGCGGTCTCCAGGGCGGGGAGGTCGCGCAGGAGGACGACCGGCCGCATCGGTGTCGCCCGCGCGAGGCAGAGGATCGCCTCGTGGTACGCGCGCTCGACTCCTGCGAAGCCGGCCGACGGGAGGCCCAGACCGAACCGGACGTCGATTCCGTGCGCGGGCGCGACCGCTCGGACGGCCAAGAGATCCGCATCGCGGACCGCACGCGTGATGGCGACGAGTTCGCCGTGGCGGAGCGTGATCAGCGGCGGCCCGAGGCGCTCGGCGAGGACATCGCGGGCAACGAGCAGCGCATCGCCGGGCAGTTGGTCTGCGGCCTCTACGCGGCCGACGAGGACGCTGAGCGTGGCGGTGGGGTCGAGACCGGGCGCTGCGGGATGGCGGCGGCGCGGATCGGGCGGGCGCCCGACGAGGAGCCGCTCGACGAGGTCACGGGCCTCGCGGCCGCTGCGGGTGCGTACTCGTGTCTCCTCGCGCAGGAACCCCTCGGCCGCCTGAGTCGTGACGAGGTCGATCGCCTCGATCGCCGCCCGCGCCAGCGCGTAGCCGGCCGACCGCGGCAGCCGCAGCCGCTCAGCCTCCTCGGCGCACGCGTCCCAGAACGCGAACAGGGCGACCCGGTAGGCGTGCAGGAACACATCGAACTCGACGCCTTGATGCACACGCCGCGCCGCAAGCTCGCGCACGCCGGCGACGTCCTCGCGTCGCAACGGCGCCCGCCCGCGAACGACCCGGCCAGCAGCCCGGCGACCTCGATCGCGCCGACCAGTAGATCGGCCTGCACCTGCTCGCTCGCCCCGCCGTACTCGGGCAACTCGTCGAGGATCCGAGCGGTGATGGCCTGACCGATTTCGCCTTGTCGCGCCATCAGCGCAGTGCCGATCCGGCGGATCGCGTCGGCCTCGCGCCGAGCGCGCGCGGCGGGTGCCCCGCGGCTGTCAGACGAAGCGGGCGTAATTGGAAGATCTTCGCACCGATGGAGCACAACGTTAGAGATCTCGACATTGAAGGGTGCGCGGGTGCGTGGCACGGTGACCGCATGACCTCCACCGACACCCAGTACGACCTCCAGGGCCGCACCGCCCTCGTCACCGGCGCCACGTCGGGCATCGGGCGAGCCGTCGCCATCGCTCTGGCCGCGCACGGCGCCGACGTCATCGTCCACGGGCGCGACCCCGAGCGTGGCGCCGAGGTCGTCCAAGCCATCCTCGACGCCGGCGGACGCGCGCGGTTCCTCGCCGCTGACCTCACCGAGAGCGCCGACGCGCAACGCCTCGCCGACGCCGCGGGCGACATCGACATCCTCATCAACAACGCCGGCATCTCGCGCTGGGCGCCCACCGGCGCGCTCACCCTCGACGACTACAACACGATGTTCGACGGCAACGTCCGCGCGCCGTTCGTCCTCGCCGGCACGCTGGCGCCCAAGATGGCCGCCCGCGGCGGCGGCGCGATCATCTCGATCAGCTCGATGGCCGGCGAGATCGGCATGCCCGGCGGCGCGGCCTACGGCGCAACGAAGGCCGCGCTCGCGGCAATGACCCGCTCCTGGGCCGCAGAGCTCGGCGGCCGCGGCATTCGCGTCAACGCCGTCGCACCCGGTCCGGTCTACACCCCCACGCCGTCCGGGCCCGAATAATCCGACAGCTCGGAGCCACCACGCCGCTCGACCGGGCCGCCCAACCGGAGGAGATCGCCGAGGTCGTCGCCTTCCTGGCGTCCGACCGCGCGAGCTACATCACCGGCGCGACCATCGCCGCCGACGGAGGCCGCACCGCCATCTAGCTCCATCGCCGTGGCCGAGCGGGGCACGCCGCAGAGTCGACTGCTCCTATGGACGACGAGGAGCGGTCCGGGGAGGAGTCGCGCACTATCGCGATGCGCGAAAGGCAGGAGCGTCGCCACTGCCGCAGAGTGCTGCGTCTCGACGAAGCGGGCACTCTGCGCCGACGGCGGACAGCCCGCCTGGCCGACGCGTTTGCCGGCCGGTCCTGCGTCGTGCGAGAACGTGACGGATCGCGAGTGCCACTCGCTCGCGCCAGGGCGGCGCTCGGAGGTGGGCGCGCTACGCTGGCAGGGTCAGACAGCGAGGGCAACCAGAGGGCGAGACCTTCAACTGAACGTCCCCTTCCCGCGTAAGCCGCCTGATCTTCTGATGGCCGAGAGTCCACCTGCGGGTGGGCTTTCCGCGTTAACGGGCCGATGCGGGCTCGACGCGCGTGCCGGAAGGCGCCGGATCAGGGCAGGATGTCGTTGAGCGTCGCCGTGAAGCGCTCGCCCGACTCCTCGAGCTCGCCCTCGATGTGCAGGCGCGCCGGGCCGGTCTCGGTCCACAGCTCGAGGAAGTAGGCCCAGCCCGGCACGTCCGGGTCGTCGGACTTGGTGATCGCCTCGACCCGGTAGATCTCGCGCGGCGGCAGCACCAGCGACTCGGGGCAGTCGTCCTCGACGCGACGGCGCAGGTCCTCGACTCCGAGCCGATCGCGAGACACGACGCGGAGCTCCTCGTAGTCGCCGTCCACGACGAGTTCGACGATGTCCTCTAGTGCCCGGTACATCGGGTCGGGCATCAGCTCGAGCCCTTCCACGATCTCTTCCCGTCCGCCCAACTCGTCGCTCGGCGTCAGGCCGAGCCGGTTGTAGAAGTAGTCCTCGCACGCCGCGCGCGCCTGGCGGCGGATGCCCTTGGACAACCCCGCGGCGCCGAGCGCAAAGACCCCCGCCTCGATCGCTTCCTCGAGCGTCCCGTGGCGGCGCGTCAGCTGCGCGGTGATCGCGCGACCGTGCTCCGTGTCGCGCGCCATCGATGAGCCGTCCAACAGAATCGAGGGAGCGTCGTGGCGGCTGTAGCCCGCGCAGGCCCGCACCGCGGAGTGAAGGACGATGAGGTGGTCGCCCATTACGCCCGCGCGGGTGAGGCGTCGCCGGGCGTCATCCGGATCGACCAGCTCGTCGAAGGCGTGGGAGAAGCGCCGCCACGACCGTGCATCCTACGAACGCAGAACGACCTCAACCCGCGTGTGCCGAGCGCTCAAAAGCCGCCGGGGCTGGGTGGGAAGTCCTCTGCGTCTGACTTCAGGAGAGCGCCGCCATCGACAACAGCAGCACTTTTTTCGGCGCGTGGGTGTCGGCGCCCGCACCTCGCACATTGCGACAGCGAGGCGGCGAGCCTTTGTCGACGCTGCCGGGTGGCGGCCGAACTCGAGCGTCTATCGGTGACCCGATCACCCGTTGCGGGAAGGAGCAATTGCGTGACGCTCGCGGTGGTTGACCACGGGGTCCGGCTCGCGTTCTCCTTCGCCGACCTCATGCGCTACCACGGACCCGGATCGCCGGGTGGGGTCGCGCACGCGTACAAGGTGCTCGTTCGGGCGCTGCCGCTGCTCTCGCCGGACGGTGTGCCCGAGCGCCGCGAGGTCGAGGTCTGCACCGCGTGCGGCGGCCCTGGCGCGCGCGACGCGTTCGAGCTGGGTCCTACGCGCGGTCGGCGGGGAGCGCTACACGGTCGACCTCGCGCTGGCCCGTCCGGAGCGCGGGCGAGCGGCCGAGCGCTTCGTCTTCGTGCTCGCCTATCGCGAGCGCGAGGTGACGCTCGCCGTACGCGACGGGTTCGTCACCGACGAGTTCGTCGACCCCGCGCGAACCGAGCAGCGCACGCCCGAGCACGAGACGCGGCTCACCGCGCTCAAAGCCGAGATGGCCGAGCGAGTCATGGCCGCCCCCGCTCACGCGGTCTACCTCGCCGAGTAACCCTTTGGTAGGGCGGCGCGCCATATGAAGCGCGCGCACAGTCAATCGCGCATGTCGCGCATGAGGAGCAAACGCGGCAACGTGACGTGCGGATCGTCGTCCGGCGGGCGTAGCCCGCGCTCGCAGGTCAGCACGCCCAGCTGATCAAGGTCAGCGCGCTAGCCATGCCTTCGACGAAGCGCCGTTGCTGGCCGCTGCCGGGGAAGGGAATCCGCTCATCGACGACATCGAGACCAGCCCTGCGCAGCGGTCCCTGGCACAGGTCACATACGTTGGCCTTGACGGTTATGAGGTGCTCGGGCTCGAGCGCCACTGCGCGCGCCACGAGGTCGGGCACGTACGAGTCGAGAGGCTCGTCGGCAACCTTGGGGTCGGTCTTGAGGTCGATTAGGAACACGCCGCAGTCGCGCAGACGCGTCAGCTGGGAGGCCTTGCCCGACCGCGACGGTCACCGGCTGAGCACCGTCTCGACGACGTAGCGGAACAGGCTGTCCTGCCCGCGCACGTCGTGGAAGTAGAAGTAGCGATCGAGGCTCGAGGGCGGCGCCTCGGCCACCAGCAGCAAGCGGACGTGTTCCGGCTGGTACCGCACGGCGGCTTGCTGTCGCCGGCGGCGGGCGTCTGCCTGAGGGCCCATACGACAAGGGTGTCAACGCGGGGCTAACCGCGTCGAGCCGAGCATCGCACCGCTCATTTCGCGGCATGAAAATGCTCCGTGGAGGCTCTGTCCGGGTCCGGCCGTAGCGTCGGGCGATCCGGGACAGGGGCTTCTGTTGGGAGAACGCAGGCGGGTAGGCCGGTTTGCGCGATGGGCTTCGAGCCCGGGCTTTTCGTTCGGCCGCCCCTGCGACTTGCCTGGATTGTGCTGCGAGCACGTATCGGTCTGTGTCGTTGTCCCGCTGGTTCTCCCGTTCGGTGTCAACCGCGTCGTGGGAGGTGAGGATGGCGTTGGCGAGGTGGGTCGGTCGCGCGATCGGCCTGGATGTTCACCGTGACTTCTGCGTGGTCGCGATCTGTGAGGACGGCCAGGTCCGTTCCGGCGCTCGGGTGCCGAGCACGCCGGAGGGATTGACGTTGCTGGCGCAGAGCCTGGTGCAGTCGGATCGGGTGGCGTTGGAGGTGACGGGCAGCTGCTGGGAGGTCGCGCGGATCCTCGAGCCGCACGTCGACCGCGTGGTCGTGGTCAGCCCGGACGACACCGGCATCACGCAGGCGCGCGCGAAGACCGATCGGCTGGACGCGCGCACGTTGGCCCGGCTGCTGTGGTCGGGCGAGCTGGAGTCGGTGTGGATGCCCGACGAGCGCTGCCGCGTGTTGCGGCGCCGGCTGGCGCGCCGCGAGCAGCTGGTGCACTCGCGCTCGCGCGCGAAGAACGAGATCCACGCCGTGCTGCAGCGGCGCCTGCAGGGCAAGCCGCCGTGCTCGGACCTGTTCGGGGTCAAGGGCCGCCAGTGGCTGGCCGGCCTGGAGCTGCCGCTCGAGGAGCGCGAGTCCGTCGACGCGGGCATCCGTCACATCGACTTCCTCGACGCCGAGATCGCCGCGGTCGAGCGGCTGATCGCCCAGCAGGCGCTCGAGTGGCCCGAGATCCGCCGGCTGATGACCGTCCCCGGCGTCAACCTGATCTGCGCCGCGACCTTCATCGCCGCCGTCGGCGACCCGCGCCGCTTCTTGACCAGCCGCAAGCTGGTGGCCTACCTGGGCCTGGACCCGAAGGTCCGCCAGTCCGGGGACGCGCCGGCGCGCAGCGGCCGGATCAGCAAGCGCGGCTCGGCGGCCGCGCGCTGGGCGCTGGTCGAGGCCGCCTGGAGCGTCGTCCTGCAGCCCGGCCCGCTGCACGCCTTCTATGACCGCACGCGCGCCCGCCGCGGCCACGGCAAGGCGATCGTCGCGACCGCGCGCAAGCTGGCGATCCTGTTCTGGTGCATGCTCACCCGCGGCGAGGACTACGCCCACCAGCAGCCCTCGCTGACCAAGAAGAAGCTGCGCCGGCTCGAGATCACCGCCGGCGCGCCGAAGTACGCCAAGACCGGCCCGCGGGATCTGGAGCACCAACGCCGCGATCCGCCAGGCCGAGCGCGCAGCTCGCCGCGCAGGCCGAGGCCTCCTACAAGCGGCTGGTCACAGACCAGCAGGCCGCAGCCCCGGCGAGAAAGGTGGGCGCGAGCGCGACACCGGAGCGCGCATGAAGTCAGGCCCTCAACGGGGCAAAGCCGCGCGGCAGACTCAAAGCTCCCGACGCCTGCGCTTCGCTACTCGGCGCGACGGCTTGCAGTGGCCCCACCGCGACGGCCTGAAGTGGCCCCACTTCGCGTTGGTTGATTTGTTGTCGTGATGTTGCCTGATGCGTGGTGTCGTGGTGCCGCGCGCCCGTCGTCGCGGAGCCGAGCCCGTAGGGCGAGGCGGAGCGGCGAGGGGCGCGCGGGCGCGTCATCGCGCGGGGGTCGCCTTCTTGCGGGTGAGGCCGTGGCGGAAGCGCCAGGACTCGGTGCCGGTGTCGATGATGTGCGCCTTGTGGGTGAGGCGGTCGACGACGGCCTTGGCCAGCCGGGGGTCGGGGAAGACCTTGGTCCACTCGCCGAACGGGCAGGTTGGTGGTGACGATCAGCGAGCCGCGTTCGTGGCGTTCGGAGAGGACCTGGAAGACGAGCTCGGCGGCGCCGTCGGGCAGCGCGAGGTAGCCGAGCTCGTCGAGGACGACGAGCTCGGTGCGGGCGTAGCGGCCGACGACGCGGGCGAGCTCGCGGCGGCTCTGGGCTTCTTGGAGCTCGTTGGCGAGGCCGGCGAGCGTGGTGAAGCGGACGCGTCGGCCCTGCTGGCAGGCGCAGACGGCCAGCGCGGTCGCGAGCAGCGTCTTGCCGGTGCCGGAGTCGCCGATGAGGATGACGCTCTCGCGGTCGTCGATCCAGGAGCCCTCGGCGAGCGCGGCGATCGTGGCTTGCGGGACGTTGGGGTTGTCGGCGAAGCGGAAGTCCTCGAGGCGCTTGATGGCCGGGAAGCGAGCGTCGATCAGGCGGCGGCGCTCGCGGCGCTCGGCGCGTTCTTGGTGTCTCGGCTTCCAGCAGCGCGGCGAGGTAGGCGACCGGGGTCTGCTGCTCGCGGGTCGCTTCGGCGGCGAGCGCGCGGAAGCGGCGGCGGACGGTCGGGAGCTTGAGCTCGATCGCGTGCGCCTCGATCAGCGCCTCCAGCGCGGCGGTCTTGGCGTTGGCGCGGTCATGGCCGGTCATCGTCGTCGCTCGCGCGGGCGCGGTGTTCGGCGAGCTCGGCGAGCGCCAGCAGCCGAACGCGAGGTCGCGCGCCGCGTCGCCGGTGAGGTCGGCCATGCGACGGGCTCGGAGCGCAGCCCGTCTCCGGGTCGCGAGAGCTCCAGACGCGGATGAGCTAGCCTGCTGGTGCCAGTCGATCAGCCTCGTGACGCTGGGAATCCAGCGAAGGCGTTGGCGACGTTGAGCCAGCGGAATCGCCGCTCATCGCGCTGCCTCCGCGGTCGAGCAGCTGGTCGTAGCCGGCGAGTCGGGCGCCGGCCGGCCGTGCGCCGCCAGGCGCGGCTCGAGGCCGGTCAGCGGCGCCGGCGCCGGGCCGGCTGGTGCGGCGCGGCGCGCGAGCACCGCGACGGCGCGGCCGTCGTGCGCGCCGGCCGCCAGCGCGCCGCGGACCGCCAGCACGACCCGCGCGGGGCCGTGCTCGCGGCGCGAGCAGCAGCACGTCGACCATCTGCCGCGCGGCCTCCGAGCGCCCGTAGCGCGCGTCAGCGCGGCCCACAGCTCGTCGAACGCCGGCCGGCCAGGCGCCGCGCTCGCGCTCCTGGGCGAGCGCCAGCGACCGTCCAGGCCGCCGGGCTTGCGCTGCAGCAGCTCGAGGTAGTGATCAAGCTGCGCCGTGGCGCCGAACTGGCCGTGCAGCCGCTCGTGGCGCGCGACCACCGGCCACCGTGGCTGATCGTGATCTCCCGTGCGCCGATCCGCGCGCTCACCCTCAGCCCGGCGAGGCCGACCGGGACCGAGTAGCGGTTCTGGCGGACCGTGACCAGCGACTTGGCGTCGACGCGCGGCGCCGCGCCTCGGTCGCGTCGAACGGCTCGGCCGGCAGCGGCCGCAGCAGCGGCCGCTCGATCGCGCCAGCGCCTCGCCGACCGTCATCGCCGCGGCCGACGATCCGCCGGCGCAGGTCGGTCTCGCAGCCGGCAGCAGCATGGGCGTTGAGCTCAGCCAGGTCGGCGACCTCCGGGACCGGGACGAGGTGGTTGCGCCGGAAGCGCCCGACTTCGCCCTCGACGCCGCCCTTCTCGTGCGCGCCCGCTTGCCCGGCCGTCGTGAACTGCGACTCAAACAGGTAGTGCGAGCGCAGCGCGACGAACCGGTCGGTCTCGACCCGCCGGCGGCCCTTGAGGACCTTCTTGACCGCCGAGCCGAGGTTGTCGAAGCGGATCTCGGCGAACACGCCGCCGAACCACCCGAACGCCTCGACATGCGCCTCCAGGAACGCCTGCTGGGTCTCGCCCGGCGACGCCTGGCAGAACGCCGCGCCCGAGAACGACGCGCGCATCAAGAACAGAGCACCGTCGTCACTGCCCCGGCCAGCACGACCTGCGCCTCGCCCCAGTCGACCTCGCGCCTCAACACCCGGCGCGTGCACCTGCGGCACGAACACCTCCGCGACCGGCCAGCCCAGCGCCGCTTGCGCGCGCGCACGTAGTCGCGCACCGTCGTCTCGGCGACCTCGGCGCCGTGCTCGTCAACCAGCCGCCGCCAGATCCGCTTCGCCGTGTGGCGCTGCTTGCGCGGCGCCTCCCGATCGGCCTCAAGCCACCCGTCGATCAGCGCGCGATACGCGCCCAGCTTCGGCGCCGGCCGACCCTGCGGCGCCGCTTGGCCGGCGGCAGCGGCGACGCCAACGCCTGCCGGACCGCCCGCCGATGCACACCGTGCCGGCGCGCGAGCGCGCGGATCGACAGCCCCTCGCAATCGCGGTCGCGGCTGATCTGCTCGAACAGCTCCACCCTGGAACCCATCCCCTCCGCGACCTCCCTCCGGACTCCGAAGAGCCCGAACCGTCCGGTCGCCATCGGACGGAGGTGGGGCCAGATCAAGCCGTCGCAGTGGGGCCAGTTCAAACCGTCGTTCTCAGCTACGTCAGTCACCCGCGCCCACGCGACAATCTAACCCGCGACGGCCACACCGGCAAGCCGGTGCCGACCCGGCTCGCCGGAACACCCGCGAAACCATGCCCATGCACCCGGACGCACCCCATGCAGCCGGCACGAGGGGGAAGCGTGAGCCCGCCAACGCCTCTGAAAGCGCTCGAGCTCCGGAAGAATCCGTGCAGCAAGCGCTTGACTTTCATCGGTCGCGCAAAGCAGTAGCGGGGACCCGGAGCCCGCGGCTGCCCAGGATGGTGTTCCTCACCGCCCGAAACCGCGTGGAGAAGCCATCATGTGGCTTGTGCGCGGTGTCAGCGCTTGATGCGGTCCGTTTCGTGGGCCCACATGGCGATCTCGACGCGATTTCGGGCGCCGAGTTTGGCCATCAGGCTGGCGAGGTGAGTCTTGACGGTGCTGAGGCTGATGTGGAGCTCGTCGGCGATCTCGCTGTTCGTTCGACCACGGGCCACCGTGAGCAGGACTTCTTCTTCACGGCCCGTGAGCGGCTCGGTGGGCTGAGCCGGTGGGCGCCCGTTGCGGGCGTCGGAGAACGTGGCGAGCAGTCGGGCGGTGACGCTTGGGGCGATGAGCGCATCACCGTTGGCGGCGGCGTGGATCGCCTGGATCAGGAGTGGGGGTCCGGCGTCCTTGAGCAGGAAGCCCCGGGCGCCGGCTTTGAGGGCGCCGTGGACGTACTCGTCGAGGTCGAAGGTGGTGATCACGATGACGGCGAGTGGGTCGTCGACATCGGGTCCGGCGAGTTGGCGGGTCGCCTCGATGCCGTCCGTGCCGGGCATGCGGATGTCGAACAGGCACACGTCGGGCCGCAGCTCGCGGGCGAGGGCCACCGCTGCGCGCCCGTCTGCGGCCTCGCCGACCACCTCGATGCCGGGCTGGGCGTCGAGGATCATCGTCAGCCCGGTGCGGACGAGTTCCTGATCGTCGGCGACGATCACGCGGATGGTCACGAGCCCGCGCCCGCCCGCGGCACCACCGCGTTGACAGTCCATCCCCTGCCGGGGCCCGGACCGGCCTCGAACGTGCCGCCGAGGAGCGCCGCCCGCTCGGCCATGCCGACGAGGCCGTAGCCGGATCGGCTCCCATCGGCTGAGCCCGCATCACCGTCGTCGCGGACGGTCAGCCGCACGCAGTCGTCCTCGCCGGCGACCTGGACGTCGATGCGGGTCGCGTGGCGGGCGTGCTGCGTCGCGTTGGTGATCGCCTCCTGTGCGAGGCGATACATCGCGGCCCCGACCGACGGCCTGAGCGCATCGAACTCGCCCGAGAGCTCCACATCGACACGCGGCCCGTGCGCAGCGTCGCGGGCGAGCCGCTCGATGTCGGCCACGCCCCGTTGGGGCGCGCGGTCGGGCTCGTCGCCGTCGCGCAGTACGCCGACCATGGTGCGCATCTCGGCGAGCGTGCGCGAGGCCGCCTCCTCGATGACCTCGAGGGCGCGCACGGCGGCGTCAGGGCGGCCGGCCGCGACGGTCCGCCCGGCCTGGGCCTGGATCGCGATGGCGGAGACATGGTGGGCGACCGTGTCGTGCAGCTCGCGCGCCAGCTGCTGGCGCTCCCGGAGCTTGACCTGATCGATCTCGCGGAGCCGGGAGCTCACCCGGTAGCGCACGGACGCGCCGAGCGCCGCGGGGAACAGCAGGAACACGGTCCCGACCACCGCATCGACCACACCGGTGGCGTCGGCCGCGATGCCGATGACGCAGGCGGCCAGGATGATCGCCAGCCCGATCACGGCCTCGCGACCGGCCCCCCAGCGGAAGAGCGCGTAGGGGAGCAGCAGCACGCAGATGCTGGTGTACAGCCCCACCGGCTCGTCGCCCCAGAGGAGCTCCGCGACGGCGGCAGCGCTGATGGAGCCGAACGCGACGGCGACCGCGAGGAGCGGGCGCGTCCGCCGCCACAACAGCGTCGAGATCGCCACCAGGGCGATCACGATCGCGACCGCCGGCCAGGCCAGATCCTCGCGGAGCAGGCCTTCGAGCACCGCGGTTGGCACCAGCACCGCGACGAGCAGCCAGTCCCGCCACACCCGGGCGGGCGGCGCCGGGGCTCGGGGCTCTGCCCACAGCGACCGGGCGGCGGTCCTCATCGAGCCAGCGTACGGAACCCGGGCGCACGGCGGTATCGGCCGCAAGTACGAGTCGCACATCGCCCGATCGGCCAGGGGAAGTCGAGCCTTCTGCCCGATGGTGCGCGCCGCCCGGTCCCGTCACGCTCGACCGGCGCCGGTCCTCGCGCGCGTCAACGGATCGTCGAAGGAGACCACGTGATGTCGCACCTCCTGTATCGCCTCGGCCGCTTCTGTGCCCGCCGCCCGTTCGCCGTGATCGGGTCCTGGCTCGTCGTGTCCGTGCTCGTGATCGGCGCATCGGGCGCCTTCGGCCGGGAGCTCGAGGACTCGTTCGAGGCGCCGGGAGTCGACTCGCACCAGGCGACCGAGCTGCTGACGGCCGCCGGGTCGGATCAGGCCGGGCTCACCGCCCAGCTGGTCGTGACGCCCCGCGACGAGCGCGCGACGTTCTTCGACTCGGCTGACGAGCGGGCCGCGCTGGCCGAGATCCAGACGGGCGCCGCCGCGCTCCCGCACGTCCTAGGCACGAGCGATCCGGCCGGCACGCTCGCGGCGGGATCGGAGGTGGCGGTACGGCGCGGGGCGGTGTCCGCAGACGGTCGCGTCGCGCTCATCCGCATCCGCTATCCGGTGCTCGAGGAGCTGCGCGCGGACGACCTGGAGAACCTCAAGGCGTTCGGCGTGCAGGCCGCTGCGGGTTCGCCGCTGCGGCTCGAGATGGGCGGCGACCTGTTCTTCGCGTTCGAGGAGCCCGAGACCGGGACCGGCGAGCTCATCGGCCTGGTCGCCGCCGCCGTCATCCTGCTCGTGGCGTTCGGATCCGTCATCGCCATGGGCCTCCCGATCGCGATCGCGCTGTTCGGCCTCGCCCTCGGCATCAGCTCGATGGCGCTCGTCACCTACCTGGTCGACATCCCCAGCTGGGCGCCCGAGCTGGGCAGCATGGTCGGCCTCGGGGTCGGCATCGACTACGCCCTGTTCCTCGTCACGCGGCACCGCGAGTACCTCGCACGCGGCATGCCGGTCGAGGAGTCGGTCGGTCGTGCCGTCGCGACCGCCGGTCGGGTCATCGTCTTCGCCGGCGGCACCGTCGTCATCGCCATCCTCGGCCTGGCGGTCGCCGGCGTTCCGATGATGACCGCCGCCGGGATCGCGATCGCGGCCATCGTGCTGATCATGGTGGTCGCCTCGGTCACGCTGCTGCCCGCGTTCCTCGGTCTCGCCGGAGCGTGGATCAATCGGCTCGGATTCCGCCGCATCCGGGCCCGGACGGCACCGGGGACGGCTCGCGATGGCGGCGCTGGGGCGAGCACGTGTCCAGGCACGCGTGGGTCTATACCGTCGGCGTCACGGTCCTGCTCCTGGCGCTGACCGCGCCGGTGCTGGCCCTGCGCATGGGCAATCCCGACGAGGGCGCGCTGCCCGAGACGCGAACCGAGCGCCGGGCCTACGACCTGACCGCAGCCGCGTTCGGACCCGGCAGCAACGGCCCGCTGATCATCGCCGTCGACATCGCGCGGGATCCGAGCGTCGTCGAACCGCTCCGCGACGCGGTCGGCGCTGACGCGGGCATCGCGGCGGTCGCTCCCGGCGACGTGGACGCCGCGGCCGGCGTCGCGACGCTGGTCGCGATCCCGACGACGGGACCGCAGGACGAGGCAACGCGCGACACGCTCGCGCGCCTCCGGAACGACGTGGTCCCGCGCGTTCTCGGCGCGAGTCCGGCGCGCGCCCACATCGGCGGGCAGACCGCGAGCTTCGCCGACGTCAGCGACCGGGTCACCGACCGCCTTCCACTGTTCATCGCCGCGGTGATCCTGCTGTCGTTCCTGCTGCTGGTCGTGATCTTCCGGTCGATCGTCGTGCCGCTCAAGGCCGCGCTGATGAACCTCCTGAGCATCGGCGCCTCCTACGGCGTGCTGGTGATGGTGTTCCAGTGGGGATGGGGCGCCGGGATCATCGGCCTCGAGTCGACCGTGCCGATCGTCTCCTTCATCCCGATGTTCATGTTCGCCATCGTCTTCGGCCTCTCGATGGACTACGAGGTGTTCCTGCTCTCCCGGGTGCGCGAGGAGTACCTCCGTTCCGGCGACAACGACGCAGCGGTCATCGACGGCATCGCCGGAACGGCCCGCGTGATCACGTCGGCCGCCCTGATCATGATCTCGGTCTTCCTCGGCTTCGTCCTGGGTGACGACCCGGCGGTCAAGATGTTCGGCCTCGGCCTGGCCACGGCCATCTTCATCGACGCGACGATCGTGCGCATGGTCCTGGTGCCGGCGGCCATGACGCTCCTCGGCGACGCCAACTGGTGGACTCCGCGCTGGCTTGAACGCCTGCTGCCAGCCGTCGACATCGACGGACGTGCCGGATCGCCGATGCC
>CAWHTE010000004.1:0-738888 GCA_963832165.1 uncultured delta proteobacterium
ACGGCAATCACGCTCACACTTTCATTTCTCGTGTTCACCTTCGGTTCCCTGCTCGTGGCGATTCAGGTCGCAAGCGGGCAATTGACACCGCGCATCATCGCGACGGCGTTGTTGCGCGACAACGTCGTCCGCTACAGCGTGGGCCTGTTCGTTTTTTCGATGCTGTTTGCCCTGGGCGTGTTAGGCAGAACGGAGACCCAGGTTCACGATCTTGCTCTTCTCATCGCTGCGACCCTCGGGTTCCTCAGCATCGCGGGATTCTTGTACTTCATCGACTACACGGCCAGGCTGCTGCGCCCCATCAGCATCGTGGCGCGAGTGAGCGAGCACGGGATCGCGGTGATCGAAGACGTCTACCCTGATGCGCTGCACGCTCACCCGGACCTGGCTGCCTCGCCGCGTCAACCGCTCGGTACGCCGGACCGGGTCGTCCAACACGAGGGCAGGTCGGAGATCGTCCTTGCCGTGAATCGGGACGTCCTCGTCGCCAAAGCGCAGCGCCTGAACGGGGTGATCGAGTTCGTGCCCCAGGTAGGCGACTTCGTGGCCATGGGTGAACCGATTTTCCGGTTGTACGCCGGCGCCGCCGCGATCGACGATCGCAAGCTTCGGGAGGCTGCCGTCCTCGGGCCGGAGCGCACGCTCGAACAAGACCCCATGTTCGCATTTCGCATCCTGGTCGATATCGCCATCAAGGCCTTGTCGCCGGCCATCAACGATCCGACGACTGCCGTGGTGGCCATCGATCAGCTTCATCGCCTGCTGCGCTTGGTGGGCCGGCGGCATCTGCACAACGAGGAGATCGCGGATGGCGCGGGACGACTGCGTGTGATCCTCCGGACGCCCGATTGGCAGGACTTCGTGCACCTGGTCTTCTTCGAAATACGCCACTACGGCGCGGAGAACATCCAGATTGCGCGGCGACTGCGTGCGATGACCGAAAATCTCATCCAGACCTTGCCCGATCTCCGCCATCCCGCCTTGCGCCAGCAGTTGGAGCTGCTCGATCGCGCGCTCGAGAAGCACTACGCATTTCCAGAGGACTTGGCGCTTGCCCGGATCGCAGATTCGCAGGGTCTGGGTGGTGCTTCAGGCACGAACTGATGGAATGCCACTTCTCGGACTCGGCAGGAATCCAGCTCGGATTTCCTATGCTCGACGAAGACGTTTCGTCGACGCGTGTCAGAGCACGACGGGGCGTTCCCTCGGCTGACTGTCGTTAGTCAGCAGGGATCAGGAGATCCGAGATCAGCCACTCCTGGAGCAGCTCGGCGTACTCGGCCTTCAGGCACTTGAACAGGATCTTCCGCTCCGCCGTGGTGAGTCCGCCCGAATCCGCCACGCCCGGAGGCATCGGGGCCTCCGCATTCTCGACCACCTTGTGGAAGATCGTGATCCGGCTCGTGCCGGCGCGCAGGATTCCGCGCATGGACCCGTCGTGGCACTGCTCGCAGTCCATCCGGTCCACGATCTCCTTGCGCCGCGACTCCGAAAGGCCTGCGGCGCAACCCTTCTCCGCGAGCTCGGCTCGGCCCGACCGACTCGACGGTCCAAACAGCGGGCCGTTCTCCGAACCGCTGTACCCGGTGGGCCCGAACACGGCCAGATGGCTCGTCATGCTCTTGACGTTCTCGAGCTGAGCCGCGAGGTCGTCGCCCGAGAGCAT
Source organism: uncultured delta proteobacterium (assembly GCA_963832165.1). Taxonomy (GTDB): domain Bacteria; phylum Myxococcota_A; class UBA9160; order UBA9160; family SMWR01; genus JAHEJV01. The sequence continues at coordinate 1,667 of CAWHTE010000004.1, forward strand.
CGTGCCCTCGGGCTTGATCGCGATGCCGCCGCCGGCCGCGCGCGTCCCTCGTCGCGGGAACCACCGGCCGCAGCCCGCTCGGATGGCAGGAATAACACTTCGAGAGCTCGGACTTGCTGCTTCCCCCCTCCGGCACGAAGCCATTGGAGGTGCGCGAGTAGCCGCGGAAGGCCACCACCTCGCCGAAGTCGACGGGCGACGTGGTGTCCGAGGCGGTCTGGCGTGCGAGGAAGTCCACGTTCCGTCCGAGCCTGCCGGTGCTGTCGTTGATCGCGATCTGGATCCACTGCTCGAAGCGCGGCGGATCTTCGCTGTCGGGCACACGGATCAGAATCCGTGCGGCGCCGTCATTGTCGTTCTTCACGGACGTCGAGCTGAACTTGATCCACTGAGCGCCGGGAATCGCCTCGACCGCGTCGATCAGCTCCTGCACCTTGCCACTCTTCGAAGCGTTCTCGAGGCTGGGCGGCACTTGCATCAGAGCGCCCACGCCCGTCGACTCCGAGCGGAAGATCCGGTCGGTGGCCTCGCGGTACTCCTCGTCGGTGATCGAGAGCCCCATCTGGCTCTTCGTTCCGCTTCCCGTGGGTCGCCGCGTGCTCGAGGGCGCCGTCGTGTTCCTGCAGTTGTATTGCAGGAAGCCGAACGCCTTGACCATGGGGGTGATGACCTCGTCGCTGCTGCACTCCCAGTCGCAGGCCTTGTTGACCTTTCCGCTCCCCTCGTTGAGCGACAGTTGGCGGGCGGTGATCTTGTACGTCCTCGAGATATCGGCCGCTCCCGACTCGAGCGTCGTCTTCAGGGTCTCGTCGTCGAGCTCGCAGACGTCCCGGGCATCCGCCGCGATGGGGATGAGGACGAGCAGGGCTGCAGCGAGAAGCCTGGACCGTGTCATGGGATCCTCCCGTCGAGAAGACCGGTCAGCTCACCGTCTCCGCGCTGTAGCGCGCGATCAATCCCGTGCGCACGGCTCGGTGGTGGACGCGCGTGAAGTACGCATAGCCGAGCAGGATGTAGAGCACGGCGAGCGCGGCACCGCCGAGCAGCGAGCTCGCCGGCAAATGCGTCGCCGCGGACGATCGCGCGCATCCCCTCGAACACGTACGAAGGCGGCAGCCCGTGCGCCACGACCTGCATCCAGTCCGGCAGCGTCGACACGGGGTAGAAGACGCCCGCGAACGGGGAGATCAGCGCCGGGACGGGCCACACGAACCATTCCGAAGCCGGTCCGAGGCGCAGCACCACGGCGCTCGTGAAGATGCCCAGCGCGATCCCGAACAGCCACAACACGAGCAGGAACGGGACCAGCAGCAGACCGTACGAGAGGAACGAGAGCCCGAACAGGGTGGATGCCAGCACGAGCATCACGGCCAGCCCGATCAGGCTGGTCGCGATGCTGCTCACGACGAGCCCGGCGACGTACTCGGAGATCGCGAGCGGCGACGCGAACAGGTTGAGGAAGTTTCGCGACCAGACGTCTTCGAGGAACGTCGTGGAGACGCCCTGCATCACGCGCGTGTGGAAATCCCAGAGCAGCACGGCGCCGAGCAGCGCCGGCACGAAGTCCACGGACGCGTTGGAGACCGAGTTGAGATAGCGCGTGATGAATCCCCACAGCACGATGTCGATCGTCACCCACGCGAACAGCGGCAGCACGCGCGCGGGACTTCCCCGCATCAGATAGAGCTGGCGCAGGACGATTGCGAGCACGGGGCTTCCCCGCACGCTAGTCAGCCTCCAGCGTCAGGGGCTCGCGCGCCACGGTGATGAAGAGCTCTTCGAGCGTCTGTTTTCCGTGCTCGCCGGGCAGCTTCTTCGGATCCCCTTCGAGCAGGATCCGCCCATGCGAGAGGAAGAGCACGCGATCACAGACCTCCGTGACCTCGACCATGTTGTGCGAAGTCCATAGCACGGCAGTTCCGCGTCTCGCGATGCCGAGGATCACGGCGCGGATGTCGCGCGCCGCCGAGGGATCGAGCGAGGCCGTGGGCTCGTCGAGCAGCAGCAGGTGCGGCCGGTTCAACATCGCCTTCGCGAGTCCCACGCGCGTCTGCTCGCCCGACGAGAGCAGGCCGCACTTCGTCTGGCGAAAGCGCTCGAGCTCGAACTCCGCGAGCAGCTCCTCGATGCGCAGTTGGAGCTTCTGCACGCGGTAGATCAGGCCGAAGAAGCGCAGGTTCTGCTGCACGGTCAGGTTGCCGGGCAGCGGCGCGTACACGGCCGCAAAATTGGTGCGCGCGAGCGCCTGCAGTCGTCGGCGGGCGACGTCGTTCCCTTCGATCGTCACCGCGCCCGAGGTCGGCTCGAGCACGCCGAGGATCATGTTGATCGTGGTGGTCTTGCCCGCGCCATTGGGGCCGAGCAGGCCGACGATCTCACCGGGCTCGACGCGAAAGGAGATGTCGTCCACCGCGACGGTCGTGCCGTAGGTCTTGCCCAGGTGGTCGACGCTCAGCGCGGCGGCCGCCGCGGGCGGCTCACGCATCGCCATCGCCGAGCGTCGCCGCGCCGATCTCGAACTCGAGCACGCGCGGCGCGAAGACGCCGAAGCTCGCCTCGCCGCGCTGACGCCGCGGCGGCGCGCCCGGGACCTCCGTGACGAGCTCGTACGGTGCGCGGTCGACGCCGCGCGCGCAGCGGATCATGAAGTCGACACCGACGCGGTAGCGGCCCGCGGCCGCGCGGGGGAACTCGACCGTCTCCACGCGCGGAGCGAGCGAGTCGCAGCGTCGATCGGCGACGAGCCGGCCGCGGTCGTGCGACGCGTCGTTGGCGAAGTAGACGGCTTCTTCGCCGGGTCCGGTCACGTAGAGATCGAGATCGACCTCCGCGCCGAACACGAGCGAGACGCGCACGGCGTCGGCGGGCGCCGGGTTCGCGAGCAGCTCGGTGGCCGCGGCGCCGGAGAGCTCGGGCGGCCCCGCGCACGCGAGCGCGAGCGGCACCAGCAGCGCGCGGGCGATAGCATCGCGCGCCATGCGCAGCTCGAGCTGGTTCACCCACATCGCGGCGATTCTATCGGTGACACCGATCGCCGTCGCTGCCGGTGCGGCAGAGCGCGTGCGCGGCGCGGTGCTCGGACCGGCGGGCGAGCCCGTGGTCGGCGCGTTCGTGACGTTCCAGCGCGGCGAGCCCGCGCACCGCGTCACGGTACTGACCGACGAGCGCGGGCGCTTCGAGGCGCCGCTCGTGGCGGCCGGGAGCGCGCAGATCGCGGTGCGGCGGATCGGCTGGCGGGATCTGCGCCGGGAAGACGTCGCGCTCGAGAACGGCCAGTGGCTCGGGCTCTCCCTCGAGCCCGAAACCGATCCCGCCGAGCTCGCCGCGCAGCTGCCCGCGAACCGCTGGTACGACCTCGTGCTGCGCCGGATCGAATCGCCCGCGCAGCGCGAGGAGCTCGTGCGCCAGTGCACGTTCTGTCACCAGCAGGGGAGCTCCGCGACGCGCCGCGTGCGCGACCCGGAAGAGTGGCGCAAGGTGCTGCACCTGATGGGGCGCATGGGCGGCATGCTCTCCGAAGACCTGCGCGCTGTGCTGCCCATCGATCCTCAACGAGGCCTACGCGCCCGAGACGGCGGTCGCTGCGCTCACGACGGCCGTCGACCGCGCCGACTTCACACGGCCGCCCGAGCCCGATGCGCGCCGCGCCGTGATCGAAGAATGGGACCTGGGCGGCCGCGCCTCGATGCAGCACGACCTCGTCGTGCACCGCGACGGCCGGATCTATTCCGTGGACATGCCCCAGGACCAGCTCTACCGGCTCGATCCCGCCACGGGGGCGCGCGAGGCGTGGCCGATCCCGCGCGGCGATCTGCCGCTGGGCGGCGTGTTCGCGACGGGCGGCCCCCCCGACACGCCGAGCTCGAACGCGCACGTCGGCCCGCACTCGCTCCAGGTAGCGCCGGACGGATCGATCTGGATCACGCTCGCGCTCGGCAATCAGCTCGCGCGCTTCGACCCCGCGACGGAATCGTTCACGACGGTCTCGCTCGCGCACGGCTACTACCCGCACACGCTGCGCTTCGATTCGCGCGGCCGTATCTGGTACACGATCGCGGGCTCCAACCACCTCGGGATGTGGGATCCCGCCGCACACGCGGGCCGCGAGCTGCGCCTGCCCTCGCGCACGCTCGGCCAGGCGGTCGCGATGCGCATGATGCCGCTCGCGCTCTGGCTCGGACGCCATTTCGACGTGCGCGGCGCCGCGGCCGACGGCGACGGCTTCACCGCGCCGATTCCCTACGGCATCGACATCGCGCCCGACGGCTCGGTCTGGTTCAGCCAGCTCAACGACCACCGGATCGGCCGCGTCGACCCCGACGATTTCTCGATCGAGATGATCGAGACGCCGTTCTCGGGGCCGCGCCGGATGCGCTTCGACGCGCGCGGCAACCTCTGGATCCCGGGCTTCTCGTCGGGCGTGGTGGCGCGCTTCGACCCGCGCACGCGCGAGTTTCGCGAGTTTCCGCTTCCTGCCTCGCCGCGCGGCAGCGACACCCCGTACGCGCTGCACGTGCACCGGCCGACGGGCCAGGTCTGGATCTGCGGTACCAACAGCGACTCGCTCTACCGGTTCGAGCCCGAGACCGAGCGCTTCACGGTCTTCCCGCTGCCCACGCGTGTCACCTACACGCGCGAAATCGACTTCGACAGCGCGGGCCGCGTCTGGACCTCGAACTCGAACGTGCCCGCGTGGCAGATCGAGGGCGGCACGCCGCGCGTGCTGCGCCTCGATCCGCGCGGTGTCGTAGCCGAGGAGATCGCGAGCGCAGTTGCGGTGGGGCCGGAGCCTTCGCACTAGAGCGGACGCAGATTCAGCCGGGCCTTCGCGCTCGCTTCTTGCTCGCGCTCGGGCTCCGGCCTTCGCTCGGCCGCGCCTCGCTGCGCGTCGGCCGACCATCGTCGGCCTCCTTGCCGCCTCAAGCGCCCGGGAGCGGGCGCCGAAACGCCAAGCGTTGCGGGGGCATGCGTGAAGGTACGGCTGCGGATCGCGGACAATGGAGCCGTCGAGGGCGACGGCCGCGTCGACACGCGCCATCGCGGGCATTCGTACGCCCTGCTGCACGGGCCGGCCACGCTGTTGATCGGGGTGGACGAGGCGCACGAACTGCCCGATCGCCACGCCGTCGTACTCGCGGGCGATCTCTCGCGGCTCGCGTTTCCCGAGCTCGTGAGTTTGATCGTGCAGGGACGGATCAGCGGGGTGCTGCGCGTGTTCGGCAGCTCCGCCACGCGCACCGTGGTGTTCTCCGCGGGCGAAGTGCGCGGCGCGTACTCGGATCGCGTGAGCGAGCGGCTCGGCGAGATCGCGGTGCGCATGGGCATGATCAAGCGCGAGGACATGGAAGGGCTGCCCGGCGGCGATCCGCGGCGCGTGGGCCGGATCGCGGTAGAGCGGGGGCTGATCTCCGAACGCGATCTGTGGAAGGCGGTCCAGGAGCACGTCACCACCGTGTTCCAGGCGATCCTGCTCGAGACGCGCGGCGCCTTCGTGCTCACGGACGAGCGCTATGACGACACGCTCACGGTGCCGGGCCTGTCGGGCGAGGGCCTCCTGATGGAGGGCGTGCGCCGGCTCGACGAGCTGCGCGTCCTGCGCTCTGGCGGCGACGGCGAGCCTGCGCGCGTGCTCGCGGCGTTCAACGCGGCGTTCCGCGACATCTTCGCCACCGCCGACGATGCGGGCGCGGGTGAGGCGCTGCGGCGCGCCGCCGAGACGGTCTTCGAGGACGATCCGAGCCACGCGGCATTCCGCTCGCTGCGCTTCTCGCGCGGCGGCGATCTCGCGGTGGACCAGGTGCTCCCGCTGCTCGCTTCGGAAGGCGACATCGGCGGGCACGACCCCGGCGAGCGGCTCTCGGACCTGCTCTCGAAGGCGATGCTGTTCCTGCTCTTCGTCGCGGGCGCACATCTCGAGCCCGGCGTGCACCAGGAGCTGCACTCGCGCGTGAAGGCGCGCGTCAGCCGCGACTAGTTGTAGGGCGGGTTAGGCCGAAGGCCGTAACCCGCCGCATGAACCGCGCATCGCCATGGCGGATTACGCCCTTTGGGCTAATCCGCCCTACGAGCGCGAAGCCACACGAGCCCGAGGCCTGCGCACAGGATCGCCACCGTCATGTGCGCGGGCGGCGTGTCCCAGTAGTTTGCGAACACGAAGCCGACCACGGCCGCCGCGACCGCGAGCACGGGCGCGAGCCAGATCAGCGACTTCACCTCGCGCACGAGGTGCTTTGCGCACAGCGCCGGCAGCACGAGACATCCGAACGTGTAGAGCGTGCCGGAGACGCGGATCGAGAGTCCCACCGCGAGGCCGAGCCACACGGCGAGCGCGGCGTGCCACGCGCGGGTGCGCAGTCCGACGGTGTCCGCCATCTCGGGGTCGATCGCGAGCAGCCGCAGCGCCGCGTGATGGCGCGCCACGAGCAGCGCCGTGCATGCGGCGAGCACGCCGAACACCGCGAGGTCGACCGATGTGGCGCCGAGCAGCGTCGAGAACAGCAGGTGGTGCACCTCCTCGAGACCGTGCGGGTCGCGGGCGAGCAGGAGTGTGGGCAGGCTCGCCGCGACCAGGAACACCCAGCCGGTCACCGCCTCGGCGCTCTCGCGTCCGCCGCCGCGCCGCAGCACCGTGAACAGCGCCGTGGCGACCGCGGTTGCCACGGCCAGTCCCGAGGCCACCGCATCGCCGCGGAAGTAGTCGAGACTCGCCGTGGCGCCGAGCCCGCCGATCCAGAGTGCCGCGGCCACGCCGAGCGTCGAGGCCTGCGCGACCGCCACACCCAGGAAGATCTGGTCGCGCGCCACCACCCAGACGCCCACCAGCGCGAGCAGGAACGCGATCGCCCAGCCCGCGAGGTAGGAGGTCGCGAACAGCGGCCACGACGAGAGGAAGGCGTCGATCACAGGCGCAGCTCGTCGAGGCGATCGAGCGGCACGCCGAACGTCGCCTCGAGGTCGCCCGGCACGAGCACCTCGTCGCGCGCACCCGCGCGCACGCGGCCGGCATGGAACAGCGCCACGTGGGTCGCATAGCGCGCGGCGATCCGCAGCTTGTGGGTCACGAAGAGCACCGTGAGGTGCTCCGCGCGGTGCAGCTCTTCGATCGTGGCGAGGAACGCCTCCTCCGAGGCCACGTCGAGACCCTCGGTCGGCTCGTCGAGCACGAGCAGGCGCGGTCGGCGGACGAGCGCTCTCGCGACGAGCGCGCGCTGGCGCTGGCCGCCCGAGAGCGCCCGCAGGTCGCGATCGGCGAGCTCAGCGAGGCCGACGCGCGCGAGCGCCCACGCGAGCGACGAAGAATCGCGCGCGGAACGCGCGAGCCCGACTGCACCCAGCACTACGAACTCGCGGACCGTGATGGGCAATGTCGGGTTGGTGCGGCACTGCTGCGGCACGAAGCCCGTGTGCTCGAGCGATGCGTTCGCGGGGTCGCGCTCGATCGCGCCCGCGAGTGGATGGAGCAGCCCCAGCACCGCGCGGAGCAGCGTGGTCTTGCCCGAGCCGTTCGGCCCGAGCAGGAACCAGTACTCCCCGGCCCGCACGCTCCACTGCACGTCCGAGAGCACGCGGCGCCCCGGATACCCGAGCTCGAGGTTGCGCACCTCGATCACGGGACGTTCCGGCGCGGGGGTCACCGCGGGCTCAGCCGGCACCGAATACCTGCTTCACGTCGTAGTCGATCATCGCGACGTAGTCGTCGGTGCCCGGGCGCGATCCGACTTGGTGCGCCATCGGCACGACTCGCACGCCGCTCTGCTTCGCGACGAAGCGCGCGTGGCGCGGGTCGAAGTAGACCGTCGCGAGCAGCACCGGGATCTTCTCGGCGCGGATCCGCTCGATCACCTTCTGAAGGTGAGCTGTGGTCGGCGCGATCCCGGGCTTCGGCTCGAGCGTCTCGACCATCTCGAGACCGAAGCGGTGGGCGAAGTAGGGCCAGTAGCGGTGGTCCTGCACTGCGCGCCGCACGGACGACGCCTTCGCGCGGCCGAGCCAGCCGCCGAGCTCCGCGTCGTTCGCGAGCGCACCCGAGCGGACCCTCGCGGCGATCTCGTCTGGAGTCCCGCGTGCCGCGAGCTTCTCGCCGACGAGCGCTGTGACGATCTGCTTCGCGAGCTTCGCATGGCCGGCCTCGAAGCGCGCCGCGTCGTCGGGCCGTAGCCCCGTGAAGCGGTCGCGCAGCAGGCCCGCGATGGCGAGACCGTTCAGCGGGTCGGTCAAGTAGTGCGGGTTCCCGCGCGCGTGCACGTCGCCCATCGAGCGGTCGAGGCGCCCGGTGGGTACCTCGAGCGGCTCGATCGCCATCGACGCGTCGATGTAGCCGCGGCCGCCCGGGCTCACCTCGTCGTTTCGCGCGGCCGGCAGTACCGCGGGCAGCCAGCCGACCTCGAGATCCATCCCGAGCACCACCAGCACGTCCGCGCGGTGGAGGTTGGAGACGAAGCTCGGGCGCGGCTCGACGAAGTGAACGTCCTGCGGCCCCTTGGTGAGGCTCGTGACTTCCACCGCATCTCCGCCCACGACGCGGGCCAGGTCGGCGAGATCGGGTGTCGTGGTGACGACGCGCAGCGGCCTGGCGGCGGCGCCGAACGCGAGCAGGGAAATCGCGGCGAGAGCGGCAAGGGCACGGGGTCGGATCGAAGGTCTCATGACGGACCTCAAAGGTTGTGCGCCGGATGGGCGCCGTAGAGGAACTCGACGCCGAGCCAGACCGAGTGCGCGGAGTGGTCGCGCGAGAACGTGATGTCGTCGTAGCTGTACTGGAGCCGCAGCCGCAGGAAGTGCGACGGATAGAACGCGAGCAGCGGCGAGATCCGGTGCCGGTTCGAGCGCAGCGGATCGAGGCGGCGCGACGCGGTGACCACCGAGAGCGTGTCCGGATCGAACGCGACATCCGAACCCGATCCGCTCGCATACTCGTAGCGAAGCCCCGCTGCCCAGCCGGGCCAGAAGCCGTAGAGCGCCTGCGCGTAGAAGCCGTAGTCGCGGAGGTCCTTGCTCGACAGGAACACTTCGGTGCACGGGATGCTCGGGTCGTTCGCGAAGCAGCCGAGAAACGAGTCCGCGTGGTAGCTGCGGTGCACTGCCTCGGCCTGGAACTTCACGAACGGCCACCCGCGTGTCGCCGCGAGCGGCACCCACTTCACCATCACGTCCGCCCCGACGATCTGGGTGCGGCCGTCGCTTCCGGTGCCGTTGGGACCGAACAGCGCCGAGCCGCCCAGCTGCGCCGTGACGGTGTCGCTGAGATCGACGCCGTTCACTAGCCGCGCGAGATAAGTGAAGTCTTCCATGCTGCGCACGCGCCGGTCCGCGAACGGCCGGCCCCCGATCGAGCGCTCCTCGAACACCTCGTCGTTGCCGAGGAAGCTGACCTGGGTCTCGCCCTTCGCGTTTTGAATGCCGGCATGGATCTCCGCGAACCAGGGCAGCGGTACGAGCCAGCCGAGCCGCATGCCTGGGCCGCGCAGACCGTCTTCCCCGAACAGGCGCGTGAGCGCGAGCGGCTGGTCCTGCCAGTCCCACGCGTGCGGGTGGACCGGGTTCATCCGGCCGAACTCGGTGAAGAAGGTGCCGGCCTCGATCTGGAAGCCCGCGTCCTCGAGATCGAACGGCAACGCGATCGTCTGCAGGAACGCTTCCTCGACCTCGAATTGCGACTCTCCATCGGGATCGATGAAGTAGACGAGGTGGCTCTCGCCTCGCACGTAGGGATCGACCGCGCCCAGGAAGGAGAGCTCCACCTGCTGCAGCGTGAAGCCGCGCTGGCGCGGGTCGTGTCCGCCGCCCTGGAGCAGCTCGATCTCGTCGTCGCGTGCGGTCGAGCCGCCGACCGCCGCCAGCACGTCGAGCGAGACGTCGAGCAGCTGGAGCGTGCCGCTGGCGCCGATCGGCTGCGACCAGAGCTCCTCGCCCTGCGCTTCGAGTGCGAGCGCGAACACGAGCCATGCGCCCGCGCAACGGGATAGCCGTCCCATCGATTCCCCTCGATCCGGCGCGTCGCCGGAGGTCGATCACGCTTCGATGGCCGACACGAATCGGTGTCAGCTATCGCGCACCGGCGCACGTGCGCCGGCGCGAACCGCGATCAGGCGGGGAAGGGCGGGGCGCGCGGGGTGCCGGGTCGATGGCGCTCGGCCGAGCCAGCGAGCTCGAGCGCGGGAATCGCCGCGGTCTCGGGCGATGCGGACAGGTCGAGGCGCGGTGCACCCGGCTCGCGTATCGCGGGGGCATGCGCGCCCGCGAGGCAGAGCGAGCACGCGTCGCTGCTCGGCGCCGAGGGGCTCTCGGAATGATGCTCGCCGCACAGCCCCTGTGCGGCGGCGCCCGCGAGATGCGCGTGTACGAGCGGCGCCGAGAGCGCGAGCGCCGCTGCGAGCGCGAGGCTCGCGTACAGGAACCCACCGGCGGTTCGACCGCGGCGATGGCCCGGGCGCGACCCCAGCGCGGCACGATCAGGCCATGTTGGGCGGGTAGGGCAGCAGCGCGAGATGGCGCGCGCGCTTGACCGCGAGCGCGACCACGCGCTGTTGCTTCGCGGTGTTGCCGGTGATCCGGCGCGGCAGGATCTTGCCCGTCTCGGACAGGAAGCTGCGCAGCAGCTTCGGATCCTTGTAGTCGACGACGACGGTCTTGTCGGTGGTGAGGCGCGAGACCTTCTTGCGCGCGAACGTGCGCTTGCGGTTCTTGCGGTCGCGCTTGCGCGCCTTTGCGCGCAGGCGCGACTTCACCGAGGTGCCGCCCTCGCGGCGGTCGCCGTAGCGGTCGCCGCGGTCCCCGTAGCGATCTCCGCGGTCGCCGAAGCCTCCGCGGTCGCCGAAGCCTCCACGGTCGCCGAAGCCTCCGCGGTCGAATCGATCTCCTCGGTCGGGGCCGCCGCGGTTCTCGTCGTAGGGCAAGGTCGGGTCTCCAGCCAATGAGGAAGGGCGATCATCATAGATCATCCGAAAAGCGGTCGCCGCCCTCCTATCTAGCCGTCCGCCCAGGGCTTCTCGTGCTGCTACGATCCGCCGCGATGCGCGCCGGACTGGTCACCCGCTTCGCGCCGTCGCCGACCGGCCATCTGCACATCGGCGGCGCGCGGACCGCGCTCTACAACTGGGCGCTCGCGCGCGACGGCGGCCGATTCCTGCTGCGCATCGAGGACACCGACCAGGCGCGCTCGTCGGAGGAGTCGGCGCGCGGAATCCTCGAAGACCTCGCGTGGCTCGGCATCGGCTGGGACGAGGGGCCCGCGTTCGGACCGCTCGGCGGCGACCCGCGCGGCGTGGGGCCGTGGCGGCAGGCCGAGCGGCTCGGCCACTACGCGGCCGCGGTCGACGCGCTGATCGAACGCGACCTCGCCTATCCCGCGTTCGAGACGGGCGAGGAGCTCGAGGCGCTGCGCGCCGCCGCGCGCGCCGAGAAGCGCAACTTCCGCTACCGGCGCGCCGCGGACTTCGACCGCGCGGCCGCGCTCGCGCGCATGACCCGCGAGCCGCACGTGGTGCGCTTCCGGATGCCCACCGAGCCCGTGGCGGTCGTGGATACCGTGCTCGGCGCGATCGAATTCGGTGAGGAGCACCTCGACGACTTCGTGATCCGCAAGCGCGACGGCTTCCCCACCTATCACCTCGCCGTGGTGGTGGACGACGAGCTCATGGGCGTCACCCACGTGCTGCGCGGGCAGGAGCATCTCAACAACACCCCGCGCCACGTCGCGCTCCAGCGCGCGCTCGGCTATCGCGAGCCCGTCTACGCGCACCTGCCCGTGATCTTCAACGCCGACGGCTCGAAGATGTCGAAGCGCGACAAGGACAAGGCCGCGCGCGAGGCGGTCCGGGCGCGGCTCGTCGCCGACGCGGGCGCGCGCGCGGCGCTGGCCGCGATCGTCCCGGGCGATCGGCTCGACGCGTGGCTGCGCGACAAGCGCGCGCAGCTCGAGCCGGCCGAGCTCACTCCGCTCGCCGAGGCGCTCGCGCTCGATCTGCCGTGCATCGAGGTCGAGGACTTCCGGCGCGCCGGCTATCTGCCCGATCCGCTCTGCAACTACCTCGCGCTGCTCGGATGGAGCCCCGGAGAGAAGGACGAGCAGGGCCGCGATCGCGAGCGGTTCGACCGCGCCTATCTCGCCGAGCGCTTCTCGCTCGAGCGGGTCGGCGCGGGCAACGCGCGCTTCGACCGCGAGAAGCTGCTCGCGTTCAATCAGGATGCGATCGCGGCGCTCTCCGACGGCGATTTCTTCGCGCACTGGATCGGGTGGTGCGAGCGCTACGCGCCGCAGCGTCTCGCGCGCGACGAGGCCTGGCGGCGCCGCTTCGCCGCGATGATCCGCACGCGCTGCCGCACGCTCGCCGACGCGACCGCCGCCGACGGGCCCGGTGCGTTCGCGTGGGCCGACGATGCGGGCTTCCCCTACGACCCGGCCGCAGTCGAGCAGTGGCTGCGCAAAGGGGATCCCTCCGGGTTCGCGCGGCTGCGCGAGGCCGAGGCGGTGCTCGCGAAGCTCGAGCGCTTCGAGCCCGAGGAGATCGAGGCCGCCGTGGGCGCGCTCGCGGCGCAGCTCGGGGTGGGGATGGGAAAGCTGGCTCAGCCGCTGCGCGTGGCGGTCACGGGGCGTGCGGCGAGTCCGCCGCTCGGCGAGACGCTCGCGATCCTGGGTCGCGATGCGGTACTGCGGCGGATCGCGCGCTGCCGCGCGCTCGAGTAGCGCCGAATAGCACTGCACACAGCGCCCAGAACAGGCGCAGGTCCGACGGCTCGGGCACCAGGTGCAACGTCTCGAGGTTCGGGTCGGCCAGGATGTCGGCCTCGGAGTAGCGCACGTTCACCCAGCCCTTCTGCGAGTAGAGCTCGGTCATGTCCTTGTGGTGCGGTGAGGCCGGATCCGTGGACTGGGAGTAGGTCAGGATGATGCCCGCCTCCGGACCGTCTTCGTCCCAGGTGACGGTCTGGATGTAGCTCGAGCCGTGCGGCACGTCGTAGCCGCGGCCCGGCGTCGTCGACAGGCTGTTGTTGATCGCATTGAAGACGCCCAGGGTGCCGGGTCCGCCGTGGATGGGGATCTGCTGCCCGTTCTTCACCACGTACTGCACAGAGCCGAGCGGTGCGGAGACCGGCAGAGCGAGCTCCTGGAGCGAATCGACGGCATCGACGAGCGCCTGCTTCACCCCGGGATCGAGAGTGTTCAAGTCGCGCGGCGTGTTCACGGGATCGTTCGCGTCGAACGGCACGAGCCAGGGGTTGGCCGGCGCGCGCCGGAACCACTCCTGGAACAGGTGGGCTCCCACCGAGCTCAGGTTGTGGCGCAGGTCCCAGGCCTCGAGCACGTTGCACGCGTCGGTCAGGTCGATCACCGCGCTGTCGTCGCTCGCGGTGCCCGACGGCGCGGGCGTGCGGCACACCTCGACCAGATCGTCGCGCACGAGCTCCGCGTTGAGGTTGCGGTTGCCGAGCTCGGGATAGATGCTGTTGCCGTAGAGCATCGCCTGGAGCTTCTTGAGCGTGACGTCTTTGCCCGGCATGCCGTCGGGCTTCTGGAACGCGTCGCTGAACAGCGCGCTCAAGCGGTCGATCACCTGCCGGTATCCCAGTCGCGTGCGCAGGCTGCGCGCGGTGCGCTCGCTCCCGATGATGCGGGCGAAGCCCTCGAGCGGATGTTCGTGATGCGACAGCCAGTAGCTGTCGTTCGAGTTCATCGTATAGTCGGTCCGCTCGAGCACGGGCAGGTCCGAGCCCGCGAAGATCCCGGGCTGCGGAGCCGCCGGATCGACGACCCATTCGCACGAGGTGCGCGAGCCGTCGAGAACGGGCAGCCCGAGCAGCTGGTACACGGCCACGCCCACCGGCACTGCGTTGCAGATCGTCGCGAGGGAGTTGGGCACGTTCGGCACCACGGAGACGTCGGCGTAGAGCGCGTGCCCCGTGCTGTCGGCCGCGATCGTGTTCACCCAGGGGATGCCGATGTGGGTCTGGAGGATCTGCTTGACCTCCGCGGTGCTCTGCGCGCGGTTGATGTCGAAGAAGTGATCGAGGATGCGCGTGTTCTCCGCATTGGCGTCGCGGATCGAATAGGCGCGCACGACGTCCCAGCCGAAGATGGGCAATCCGGACACGCTCATCAGGAAGATCGGCCCGTAGCGCGAGAAGTAGAAGGTATGGGAGCGCAGGTCGGTGCATTGGCCGTCCGTCACCGCCACGCACACCTCGACCGGGCGCGTCGTCATCGCCTCGATGTTGCCGTCGATCAGGTAGGAGGTGGGAAGGCCGGGCACGAGCTTCAGCTCCACCGGCGTGAAGCGATAGGCGGTGGAGACGGTGTGGCTCCAGGCGACGCCCTCGTTGAAGCCGATCAGCGCGAGCGGCACGCCGTAGAGCGACATGCCGTAGACGTTCATTTCGCCGGGAACCGTGACGTGGAAGGTGTGGAAGCGTTCGGTCCCGACCCACGGGAAGTGCGGGTTTCCGAGCAGCATTCCCGCGCTGGTGCCCGTCGCATCGGAGCCGAACGCGTAGGCGTTGCTGCCGATGCCGAGGCACCCGGGGCTGGGCAGCGCGCAGGGCTCTCCCGAAAGCGCCGAGATCAGCTGCTCCACGGTTCCGATCGGATCGATGATTTCATCGAGGGGCGGCTTGGCCGCGACGATCCCCTCGATGAAGAAACCCTGGCTCGCCAGCAGCAGCAGCTCGTAGAAGCGCTTCATCATGTCGAGCGGGGTGATCGGCCGCACCCAGGGCTGGTTGCGGCACGCCTCGGGCAGGTTGGCCACGCCCGTGTCGGACAGGTAGCGGTTGTAGCCGTCCGCGAAGCCCTGAATGCCCTCGCGGATCTGAGTGCGCGACGAGGTGAGCCAGTTCGAGAGCTTCGCCTCGTCCATCACGAGCTTGTAGAAGAAGTCGCTGCTCAGGTTGTTCACGGTGCCCGAGCCGTTGGAGTGGTAGGTGTACGAGCCGTCGACTCCGAAGTACCGCGAGCGCTCGCCGTTCACCTTGTTGAACTCCTCCGCCATCAGGCAGAGGTTGTCGCGTGCGAAGGCATAGCCATAGCCGTAGGCCGCACTGGCGTAGTCGTCCGCCTTGATGTGCGGGATCCCGTAGCTCGTCCAGCGGATATCCACGTCGTACTGGGCAACCGCGGATCCGGAGACCGGGGCCAGCGCGGCGATGCCGAGAGCCAGTCGAACCGCAAATCGACGAGCGCGCTTCCATGAGGCCATGCAGACAGGATGCAGTGGCCCCGCGCAGACTTCTATTCGATCGTCGAACTGGAGGCGCTAGAGGCAGTCGAGCGCCTCGAGCACGTGCGCGGGGTGGTCGGCCGCCTTCGCGACGCGCTTCCAGTGCTTCTTCACCTCGCCGTCGGGCCCGATCCAGACCGTCGAGCGGATCACGCCCGTGGTCTTCTTGCCGTAGAGCACCTTCTCGCCCCACGCGCCGTACTTCGTCATGACCTTCTTGTCGGGATCGCTGAGCAGCAGGAACGGCAGCTTGTACTTCTTCGTGAACTTCGCGTGCGACGCTCCGTTGTCGGGCGAGATGCCGAGCACGACGGCGTCGTGCTTCTCGATCGCGCGGTAGAGGTCGCGGAAGCCGCACGCCTCCTTGGTGCATCCGGGCGTGTCGTCCTTCGGATAGAAGTAGACGATCACGTGCTGGCCCTCGAAGTCCGAGAGCGAAACCTTCTCTCCGGTCGCGTCCTCGAGCGTGAACGCCGGGGCCTTCTTTCCTTCCTCGATCGGCATGGATCCTCCTGCGAACGGCGACCGTAGGATGACTCGGACCGCCGCCCGAAGCGAGTGCGGTAGGATGTGCGGCGCGTTGGCGCAGTACGACTTCGACCTGTTCACGATCGGCGCGGGCTCTGGTGGCGTGCGCGCGAGCCGGATGTCGACGCGCTACGGGGCGCGCGTCGCGATCGCCGAGGAGCGCGACCTCGGCGGCACCTGCGTAAACGTCGGTTGTATTCCGAAGAAGCTGCTCGTGTACGCGTCGGCGTTCCGGCGCGACGTCGAGGACGCGGTCGGATTCGGCTGGACCCCGCCGCCGCCTTCGCACGATTGGCGCACGCTGATCCGCAACAAGGATGCCGAGATCGCGCGCTTGAACGGCGTGTACGCGCGCCTGCTCGATGAAGCGGGCGTAAAGCGCATCGACGGACATGCACGGCTCGTCGACGCGCATACCGTCGCGGTCGGCCGCGAGACGTTCACGGCCGAGCACATCCTCGTGGCGACGGGGAGCTGGCCGATGCTGCCCGCGATCCCGGGCATCGAGCACGCGATCAGCTCGAACGAGATGTTCCACCTCGACGGGCTGCCCGAGCGCCCGATCGTGGTCGGCGGCGGCTATATCGCCGCAGAGTTCACGGGCATCTTGCACGGGCTCGGCGCGCGCGTGACGCAGCTGTACCGCGGCCCGCTCTTCCTGCGCGGGTTCGACGACGACGTGCGCCACCATCTCGCCGGAGAGCTCCGGCACCAGGGGATCGACCTGCGCTTCGATGCGGATGTGGCCAGGATCGAGAAGGCGAGCGACGGCGGGCTGCGCGCGACGCTCGTCGACGGCTCGCAGCTCGAGGCCGATGCGATCCTGTACGCGACGGGCCGCCACCCGCTCACGCGCGATCTCGGCCTCGAGGATCTGAAGATCGAGCTGCGTCCGAACGGCGCGATCCGCGTCGACGAGTACTCGCGCTCGTCGCTGCCGAGCGTGTGGGCGATCGGCGACGTCACCGACCGCATCAACCTCACGCCGGTCGCGATCCACGAGGGGATGTGCCTCGCGGCCACGCTCTTCGACGGACGGCCGACGCGGCCCGTGTACGAGAACGTGCCGTCGGCGGTGTTCAGCCAGCCCGCGATCGGCTCGGTCGGCTGCACCGAAGCGCAGGCGCGCGCACGTCATCCCGCGGTCGACGTGTACCGCACCGCGTTCCGCGAGCTCAAGCACACGCTGTCGGGCCGCCAGGAGCGCACGATGATGAAGCTCGTCGTGGACGGCGCGACCGATCGCGTCGTGGGTGCGCACATGGTGGGCGATCACGCGGGCGAGGTGATCCAGGGGATCGCCGTGGCGATGGTGTGCGGCGCGACGAAGGCGCAGTTCGACGCGACGGTGGGTATCCATCCCACCGCCGCGGAGGAGTTCGTCACGCTGCGCGAAAAGGTCACCTCCTGAACCGGAGCCGGACCTGCATCGTGGTCGGTTCGGTGCCGAGCGCTTCGTAGCGCCAGCGGGATACGGCTCGCAGCGCGACCTCCTCGAACACGCCGGGCGGCGTGGACTCGAGGACCCGGGCCTTCACGACCCTGCCTCGTCCGTCCACGGTGTACTCGAGCAGGACGGACCCGGCGATGCCGCGCGAGAGCGCGGCCAGGGGGTAGTCGGGATTCGGGCGGGTGAGCGGCTTCGGCGGTGCGGCCAGGTCGGCGGATGCGGCGCTTGCCAGTGTGATCGCCAGCGCGATCAGTGCAGCGGGGCGCCAGGAGCGGCGGACGGGTCGAGAGCGAGTTCCCACGGCAGTTCTTCTCCGTGGGCGCGCGAACCAGAACATCGGCGGGACCCGCTCGTTACACAATCGACAAAAACGAATATGATTGTTTCTCGTGAGCAAAGATGGACCGCGCCTGAACGCCTCGGCGATGGTGGTGTTCGCGGAGGTCGTGGCGGCGGGAAGCTTCTCGGAGGCCGCCCGGCGGCTCGGCCTCTCGAACGCCTCGGTCAGCCGCGAGATCGCGCGCCTCGAGCGCCGGCTCGGCGCGCAGCTGATGCGCCGCACCACCCGCAAGATGAGCCTCACGGACGTGGGCGAGGCATTCCACGCGCGCTGCCAGCGGGTGGTGGAGGAGACCGAGGAGGCGGCCCAGTCGGTCGGAGCGTCACAGGCGGAGCCGCGCGGAGACATCCGGATCGCAGCTCCGATGACTTTCGGACAGCGCCAGCTCGCGCCGCGCCTGCCCGCGTTCCTCGAGCGCTACCCCGAAGTGCGCGTGCACGTCGACCTCATGGATCGCATGGTCGATCTCGTGAGCGAGCGCTTCGACCTCGCGGTCCGCATCACGGCGCGGCTCGGCGACGCCACGCTCATGCAGCGGCGCCTGTGCCCGATCCGCTTCGTGGCGTGTGCCTCCCCGAGCTATCTGCGCGCGAACGGCGTGCCCGTGACCGTCGCCGATCTCTCGCGCCACAACTGTCTCAATCCGTCCGGGCTGCCCTGGCGCGGAATCCTGCGCGGGCATCTGTCGCCGCGCCGGCAGGGCTGGATCCAGGGAAACCTGAACCTCGACAACTCCGACGCGCTGCACCGCGTGGCGCTGCTCGGTCACGGGATCGTGTGTCTACCGACCTTCATCGCGGGCGACGATCTGCGCGCGGGGCGCCTCGTGCGCGTGCTGCCCAAGCAGCTCGCGCTCGAGGTGAGCGCGTTCGCGATCCACCCGCACAGCCGACACCCGGCGCCCAAGGTGCGCGCGCTGATCGACTTCCTGGCCGCCTCGCTGGGTCCGCGGCCCGAGTGGGACCAGTACAAGAGCTCGCCGCGGGGGGTGCGCGCCTCCGCGAAGCGAAGCGCCTAGCCTTCGATCGGGGTCGAACCGCTTGCCCGACGCTCTCTCGACCGTATCGCTGCGCTAGGAGCGCCGGCCTCGCGCGGGATCCGTCACGACGCCTTCGCCGGCTTGCACAGCGAAGCGATCGGGAACGACAGCGCCGCGCCCTTGCCCGCGGCGAGCGTCGGACGCCCGTCGGGATCGGGCCCGAACAGCAGATCGAAGCCCTCGGCCTCGCCCGCGTCGAGGTTGACCAATGCGTGCGGCGCGAGCGGCATCGGCACCTCGAAGCGGAGCGTGGTCTCGCCCGTGGTGGCGTTGTACACGGTGAGATTGTGGAGCTTCGGCTGGTCGCCCCACTGCAGTACGAAGCGCGCGTGACGGCCCGCAGTCGTCTGGAGGATGCCGATCGCGCTGCCCTGGATCGGGAGCCGCAGCCCCGCCTTGCCGATCTGCGCGGCCGACGCCTCGTCGATCGATCCATCGATCGTCGAGACGAAGCTGCCCGGGCTGCGCAGCAGATCGCCCACGTAGAGCAGCGATTCGTCGGTGACCGCGCTGCAATCCTGCGCGCTCGCCGCGCGCGACGCGACGCCTTCTACGCCACGCCCGCTCGGGGCCCAGGCCTCGCCCCACTGATTCTCTTCGCGGTAGGTGACGTAGTCCGCGAATCCGGAGAGCGCGCCCTCGCCGGCGGCCATCCCCATGTCCTTCGCGAACTTGCCCCCGCTCTCACAGCCCGAAGCGATCGCGAGCGCGCCGATCGCGAGCCACGTGCCGTGCCGAATCCGAGTCATGCGTTCACCTCTTCGCGTTGTCGGGTTGATCGTGCACGACGACTTCGGTTGCGTCGGTCACCCGGATCCACGGTCCGTCCGGCGTCTGGACCCATTCACCGGGATCGGCCTCGTCGATCCGATTCGCGCCCGCTGCCTTCTCGAGCTCCGCGATCGGCGCGCCGGTCTCCTTCGCGAGGTCCAGATACTCCGTGTGCCGGCGAGCGTTCAGGCGATTCACGAGCGCGCGATCGATCGGATGCGGGTTCTGCGCGCGCAGGCCCAGGTAGCCGTTCGCCTGCTCGCCGACCGCGCCGCGCTGCTTGGCGGCGCGCACGAGCTCGTCGTCGGCGGGCGCGGTGCTGCGCGAGGTCACGGGCGGGTTCTCCTCGGCCTGGATCATCTCGTCGACTTCGCGATCGACGCGCACGCGGACCTCGTGATAGAGGTCGATCTTGATCTCGATCGGCTTCTCGGTCTGGAGCGTCACGGTCGGCGAGGCGCAGGCGGACCCCCAGGCGATCGCGATCCCGGTCACGAGACGCAGGCGCGCGCGCGTCATGCCGCTCAGGTCCCCGCCTCATCCGGCGTCTTGGGAATCTCGTCGACGAAGATCACACCGGTGTCGTCGGATCCCTTCGCCTCGGCGGGCGGCGCGCCCTTGCGCAGCCACGTCACGCTGTAGTCGTACTTGTAGACATTGAGCGGCAGCGTGATTTCGATCTCCTTGCCGTCGATCGGCTCGGTGATCGGGAGCGAGAGATCCTGGGAGCGCCGCCCATCGAAGAACGGGTATTCGACGTGTATTGCGAGCGCTCGGACGCCCTGAGCCTTCAGCGTCTCCGTATCCCCGACCAGCTGCACGGTGTTGCGCTTGTAGGGCGCGTACAGGTCGATCATGTTGATGTCGGTCTTGGTCCAGTCGGTCTCGTGCAGACCGCCGCCCTTGAAGCTCCAGCGCGTGCGGTACTCGTACTCGAGCCACTTCGTGCGGTCGTCGTCGCCATTCCAGCCGTACACCATCCGGAAGTCGCGGCTCTCCTTGTTGAACGTGTTCCGATCGAGCACCACCTCGCGCATGGTCTGTGCGCCGTTCTGATGGGTCTTCCGCAGCGTCACCGTCACGGAGTTCACGTACTTCTCGAACTCGGGAAGGATGGCGCCGTCGATGCCGACGTGGACCTCGCGCTGCTGGAACGCGGGGTCCGAGAGATTCACGGTGCGGAAGCGGTTCTTGTCGTCCTTGTAGCGCGTGTAGAGATCGCCGATGTTCGCGACCATCGTGGTGTTGCGGTCGATCGGGACCTGGTTGTTCATGTGGAAGACCGTGGTCCCCGACTTCTTGAGCTCCTTCTTCTCGTACTGGAACGAGACCCCGACGAAGCTGCTCGAGGCCCGCGACAGCCCGCCCGTTCCGGCGCCTTGCGCGAAGTCGGCCGCCGCGCCCGCCTGCGGACTGCCGCCGGCGATCGCACCCAGCAGGCCGGAGATCATGCCCATGCCCTGGTCGGCTCCCTGCGGCTGCTTCTCGGGCTCGACCTTCTTGAACATCACGTCGAGCAGCTTCGTGTTCACCTTCTCGAGCAGCGCCTCCATGTTCGGATGCGCGCCGCGCGTCACGAGCTTGATCGCCTGCGACTTGTGCAGCTCCTGGAAACCCTTCTCGATGTCAGCCGAGATGAATTTCGCGACCGTGACGCCGCCGCCCATCGTCTCGTTCTTCTCGACCTCCGTCCAGTCGACGGTCAGCGTCGCGTCGTAGGCATCCGTGAGCCCGGTGAACGTCATGTCGTACACGATCGAGATGTCGGGCGTGGCCATCTGGAAGCTCTCGAGCAGGAGCTTCGACTGCTCGGGCGTCACGTCGAACGAGAAGGCGACCTCGTTGCCCTCGAACACCGGCGCGTTGCCCATGCCGAGCAGCTGGGTCTCCTTCTTCTCCTTGCCGCCCTTCATGCGCAAGATCGACGACACCAGCACGTAGCGCCCGCTCTTGAAGATCACGGGCCCGCGCAGCACCACCTCTTCCGCGTCCTTCTGGTCGCGCGTGGCGACGAGGCGCCGCAGCGCGCGCTCCGCGCGTCGCACCAGCTCCTCGGGCGTCTCGTAGGTGGCCATCAGCGTCACGATGCCGCCGCCGTCGGCGCTCGTGATGCCCTTGCTGTCGCCCTCCGCGGCCGGGCGGTTGATCACGTAACGCAGGAACGAGAAGACCGGCGCGCCGCTCGCATCGCTCGCGAGCCGCGCCGTCTGCGGGATGTAGTACCAGTGCTTCGGGTCCGTCGCGGACGGGAAGCACCACATGCCCTCCACGCGCGCGCCCTGGTCGATCAGGATCTGCTGGGCTCGCGCGGGGCTGCCGAGCCCGAGCACGAGCAGGAGCGCCGCGATCGCCACGCGCCGGTTCATCGCGCTCCCTCCGCGAGCGGGACCGCCGCGGACGTCGCTGCGGGCGCGGCCGGCAGCTCGTCGACGAACAGCACGAACGTCTTGTCGGTGCCCTGGGCCGTGCGATTGCCACCGGTCCCGATCCACGTGACGTCCCAGTGATACTCCGTCGCGTCGAGCGGCATGGTCAGCTCGATCTTCTTGTCGTCGATCGGTTGGTCCGCGCGCAGCGTGATCTTGTCGCTCTTGCGCCCTTCGAAGAACGGGTAGTCCACCTTCACCACCACAGCGCGCACGCCCTCCGCCTTGAGCGATTCGCTGTCGCCGTAGATCCGCAGCACGCGGCGCTTGTACGGCGCGTAGAGGTCGATCATGTTCGCCTCCGCGGTCGTCCACTCGGTCTCGTGCTTGCCGCCCCCCTTGAAGCTCCAGCGCGTCCGGTACTCGTACTGGAGCCACTTCGTCCGATCGTCGTCGCCCGACCAGCCGTAGATCATCCGGAAGTCGTTCTTGGTCTTCTTGAACGTCTCGCGATCCACGACGACCTCCTGCACGGTCATCTTGCCGTCCTGGTGCTGCTTGCGGAGCACGGTCGTCACGCTGTTGATGTAGGCGTCGAACTCGGGGAGGATCGCGCCGTCGATGCCGACGTGGATCTCGCGCTGCTCGAACGCGGGGTCGGCGAGATTCACGGTGCGGAACATCCGCGTCTCGCTGCCGTACTTGCTCCAGAGATCGGCGACGTTGAAGCCGATCGTGGTCACGCGCGTCACGGGCGACTGACCCGTCATGCTGAGCGTGGTCGTGCCCGTGCGCCGGATGTTCTTCGATTTGTAGCCCGCGCTGATCCCGACGAACGGCAGCGGCTTGCGCCCGTACGCGTCGGTCTTCCCCTGGCGCCAGTTCGATCCCGCCTGCGCGAGGCGCTGCTCCGGCGAGCCCTGCGTGTATGTCTCGCCGGTGGTCTGGTCGATCGCGACCGGCTCGAACATCAGCTCCATGAGCTTGTTGGTGACCTTGTCGAGCAGCGCTTCCATGTTCGCATTCGCGCCGCGCGTCTTCAGCTCGATGGCCTTGTTCTGGATCAGCTCGTCGCGCATCTGCCCGAAGCCGCCGCCGGCGCCGACGTAGAAGAGCGGGATCTCGGCCTTCACGCCGAACGCCTCGTGCTTCTGCACGTCGTCCCACTTGATGACGAGGTCGGCGTCGAACGAGTCGGTCAGGCCCTCGAGCGTCATCTCGAAGATCAGCGAGATGTCGGGCGTCGCCATCTTCAGGCTCTCGAGCAGCAGTGTGGCGCGGTCCGGCGGCAGGTCGAACGAGAGCGCGATCTGACTGCCCTCGAGCACCGGCGCGTTGCCGGTCGCGAGCAGCCGCGGCTCCTCGCTGCCGCCGGGATTGATGATCGCCGAGACCAGCGCGTACTTGCCCTCCTTGAAGATCACCGGGCCGCGCAGCTTCACGTCCTCGGGCTTCGCGCCCTTCTCGCCCTTTTCGGCCGCGATCCGCTGCAGCGCGCGCTCCGCGCGGCGGACCAGGTCCTCGGGCGTGTCGTAGGTGACGAGGAAGTGCACCACGCCGCCGCCCTCGGCCTGCGTGATGCCCTTGCTCGAATCGGCCTCGCTCGAGCTGGCCTTGTTGATCACGTAGCGGATGAACGAGATCGCAGGGAGGCCGGAGTCGCCGATCACGAGCCGCGCAGAGCTCGGCACGTAGTAGTAGTGGAGCGGGTTCACCGCCGAAGGGAACACCCAGAGACCCTCGACGCGCGCGCCCTGGTCGAGCAGGATCTGCTGGGCGCCGGCCCCGAGCGGCCAGGCGAGCATCAGCAGCGCGGCAAGCGCTCTCGCGATCGACATCGAACCCCCCGTCTCGGATTGCCGCGTCCGCGTCAGTCGGCGTTCGCGAACAGCTCCTCGAATTGGTCGAGGATCTTCTCCGCGCCCACCTGCCCGAGCTTCTTGGCCGCCTGTTTCGCCTGCTCGCGCGGATCTCCCGCCACGAGAATCTCCTCGGGCAGCGTCGCGTACACGTAACGCTCACCGATTCCGGTGCGCCAGCCGTCTCTGCATTTCCCGGCGATGCCCGATCGGCAGGGCACCACCATGCGCCCTTCGGTCTTGTGATGGACGATCATCCGGTAGGCGAACCCGCGCGTGCCGCGGTCCACGAAGATCGGCTGCGACTTGATCGGCTGACCGTCGCGCGGCGTCAGCGCGATGATGGTGAACGCCTCCTTGCCGAACAGCGGGTAGTGGAACTCGAGCGAGACGCGCGCGATGTCGCTCGCCGCCATCTGCTCGACGTCGCCTTCCGCCTCGATCACCCAGCGCTCCACGGGCGGCGCCAGCGTCACCCCCTCCCAGTTGCCGCGGATCCAGCGCGCGTTGGCCGGGAAGATGTTGCCCCCCTTGAGGCTCCACTGCGTCTGGTACTGGTAGAGCTCTGAGTTCTTGTCCTCGCCGCGCGCATAGCTGATCGATGCCGCGATGCCCTTGCTCTTCAGGTACTCCGCATCGATCGTGACGCTGTCGTTGAACTCGGGCATGTCGGAGCGCGGCTTCTTCACGTTGATCGTCACGTAGTTGACGAGCTGGTCGAACAGCTCCTTGGCCTCGAGGTCGAGGATGAAGCGGATGTCGCGGTGCTGGAAGAACGGATCGTTCAGGTTCACCATCTGCACGCAGTTCTTGTTGTCCTTCACGCCGTTGTACCAGCTCGCGAGATTGCCGACGACGGTGAAGCGCTTGCGCACGGCCAGGCCGGCGTCGAGGTAGATCGTCTTGCGCTTCGAGGCGAAGAGCGACTGCCACTTGGTGCGATTGTAGGTGACCTGGCGGTAGTCCCCTTCCTCCATCTCCTTCTTCAGGTCCTTCCCCTTCTCGTCGCCGTCCTCGTCCTCGTCGTCGGGAAGCGCGATGTCCTCGCCCTCGTCGCTGCTCGTGAGGCTCTCGGTGAAGAAGTCGAGCATCGCGTCGAGCACGGCGCCGACGTACTTGTTGTCCGGCTGAAGCCCCTCGAACTTCATGTAGATGACCTGGTTCTCGACCATGCTGTTGAACATGTTCTGCGTGTGCTGCTCGGTGTAGGTCTCCTCCTCGTCCCAGCAGATGAGCCACCAGTCGTCGCAGGATTCGGTCGACGTCGCGGACTGGTGCTCGCTCTCGTACATCGTCTGCATCTTGCTCCAGTCGAAGATGATCTCGCCGCGCGCGGCGGGCAGCATCACGTCGTAGGCGAAGTCGAGCTCCACCGAGAGGTCCGCGATCGACTTCGCCTTCTCGACCGTCGACAGGAAGAGCTGGGCGCCGTTCGCGGTCATGTTGGCGGCCGCGGCGACCTTGCCTCCCGGCAGGAGCGGCGCGTGCCCGGACTGCACGAGCGACTTCGTCATCGTGTTGTCGCTGAGCGTGCCCGAGATGATCTTGAACGAGTTCTTCTCGTCGCCCTCGACGAGATCGGCGGCGCCCGCCAGGACACCCTGACCATCCGTCGCCGCGGTGACCTTGGTTTTGAGGTCGCGCTCCTGGTCCGGCGTGAGGCCCCACTCCATCAGCATGTGCATGAGACCGCCCTGCGTTCCGCCGGCGTCCGCTTTGGCGTCGGTCGTGTACCGGACGAACAGGAACTCGGGCGTGCCGTCGGGGCGCATCCCGAGGCGGATCTGGGGCGGCAGGTAGTAGTACTTGATCTGCCCGCCGGCCCGGGGCCGCACGGCCGAGGCGGCGAGCTCTTTCAGGAGCGCACTCGGACCGCGCGTGATGACGGAGTTGCCGGGCCGGAACGGCTGCGGGCGGGAATGCTGGATCGGTGCCGGCGTGCCTTCGTTGGCCTCCCCGCGCGCTGCAATCTTGCTCTGGTACTCGCCGTACAGGACCACGTTGACGCCATCTTTGAGCGTGACGGTGATCTTCTTGTCCCCGTCCATGACGGCGTGTGCGGGTGCGGCCCAGAGCGCCGCGGCGGCGATCGCGAGAGCGACGAGCGCTCGGCAGGTCGGGTTCGATCTCGTTCGCATCGTCGGCGTTCTCCTTGTCAGGGTTGGGTCGGCGCGTCGCCGTCGGGCTTCGGCTCCGGCGGGAGCACCAGCAGATAGTCGCCCTCGAGGCCCGCCGGCATTCCGCGCTGCTGGCCCTTCCTCGAGTACCACGTCACGCGCCAGCCGATCGGGCGCTCGCGATCGTGATACACGGACACGGTCTTGCGCAGGTCGCTGTCGCTCGCGCGCAGCAGCGCCTTGCGCTGGAGCTGCGGCTTGCCGACGAGCGGGGTCGCAAACTCCACGACGGCCGTCATGATTCCGGCTTCCCTGAGCAGCGCGGGATCGGAGTCGATGTCGACGATGCGGCGTTCGAAGGGCGGCACCAGCGACACGGCCGGGTCCTCGGTCGGGATCCACTTGTCTTCTTCGGCTGGCACGCCGACGGTCGGCCGGTCGCGCACGCTCCATCGCACCTGGTACTCGTAGCCGCGCCAGTCCTTCTCGGAGGCGCCGAGCCGCGGATACTCGATCTGCTTGACGGTGCGGCCGTTCTTGACGTCGTCGTGCGTGAACACCACCGACTCGGTGAAGGCCGGCTGGTCGGCGTAGGTCTTGCGGAAGTTGACCGACACGAAGTTGATCGTGTCCTGGAACGAGTCGAGGTAGTTGCCGTCGACCTGGAAGTGGACCTGGCGCTTCTCGAACGCGGTGTCGGCCAGGTTCACGACGCGGAAATAGCGCTGATCGTTCTTGAAGTCGGCGTAGATCCCGCCGAGATTGCCCGACGAGTCGACCGGCACGCGGATCGTCGAGGACAGCGAGAGGTTCAGCGAGAACGAGTTGCGCGTGATGTCCTTGCGCTTCTTGAGCACGTACTGGTCGTCGGTCACGTACTCCTGGTTGCCGGTGCCCGCGAAGAACTTGGCGAACCCGCCGCGCTCCTGACGCCGCGCGATCTGCTCGCCCTCCACCGCCACTTCCTTCTCGGGAGCCACCGCCCAGCCGGCTTCCGCGTCGAACATCAAGTCGGTGAGCTTGGTGGTCACGATGTCGACGATCCCCTGCATCGCTCCGGCGTCGATGCCGAGCCCTTTCGAGCGGTCGACGACCTCGATCGTGATGCCGCCGCTGCGGGTCAGCTCGTCGGTGATCTGGCGCAGCTCGCGCTTCTTGTAGCCGCGCTGCTTGTTCTGGAAGCGGCTGAAGTGCTCGTACACGACGTCCATGTTGGCGGTGACCTTGGCGTTGTAGGCCTTCACCGCGGCTTCGTAGTAGCCGGTGATCGCGACCGACACGTCCGAGGTCGGCGAGTTGAGCGTGTCCCACAAGAGCGTGGCGCCTTCCTGGTTCAGCATCGCCGCCACCACCGCCTTCGAGCCCGGCGTGAGAGGCGCGCGGCCCGAGGTCACCAGCTTGCGCGTGAAGCCGCCTTCGCCGCTGTCCGCGAGCGTCGCCGACACCACGCGGAACGAGCCGAGCCCCTGGTTGCCGTCCTCGGTCGCCTGCTGCAGCGGCACCGGCCCGCGCAGCTTCGCTCCGCCGTGCTCCTTGTCGAGCTTGGCCTGGAGCGCGGCCACCTGCTTGGGAGGCAGCGTGAACTCGACGAGCGCGTGGAAGAGGCCGCCGCTCGCCTTGCCCGCCTGGCCGACGTACTTGAGGCAGAGGAACTCGAGCGTCTCGCCGTCTTCCTTGGTGGCCAGGCGCGGAAACTGCGGCAGGTAGTAGTAGGACGAGTCGTCGTTGGCGTCCTGGAGCAGCTGCACGCCGTCGATGATCAGCCCGCCCTCGTCGTACTTCACGAGCGCCGCCGCGGGCGCGGCGAGTGCGGCCGCCAGCAGCGCGACGATCCCCCCGGCACACTTCATTTCTGATCCCCATCCATCGAGAGCGGCGGTACTGCGGTGACTTCGTCCGGCCGAGTCGTCACATCCAGGATCTGAGACCAGGATTCTCTCTCGATCCAGGGCCCTACGTCCAGTGTCCCCTCCGCGCGCGCCAGGGTCACCCGGTAGCGATACGGCCGATCGATCAGCACCGGCACTTCGAAGCGGATCGAGCGCGCGTAGAGATCCGGCTGTGAACGCAAGAATTTCGCGGTGAGCGCCACGGTGCGGCCGCCGACCGCGGTCGCTTCCACGTCCACCTTCTTGAACAGGAGCTCGGGCCGCAGACCGTCCTTGAAGTCGTAACAGTAGAGACGGAGCACCGCGTAGGCCGGCGGCATCTGCTCGTTGAAATCGATGCGCTTGAACAGCTCGGGCCAGCGCTGCGCGTCGATCCGGATCGCCGTCGCGCCGCTCTTCGCGAGCGCCGTGCGCTGGGGCGGGCCGCTGGACTCCTCTCCGGCTCCTCGACCTTCTCGCCCGTGACCTGCGCGCGCGCGAGCGCGAGCAGCCGCGCCGTCATCCCGGGCGGCTGCTGGGCCGCCATCGGCACGCCGGACTGCTTGAGCTTCGCGCGGATCTCCTTCTCGACCTGCTGCTCGGTGGCTTGCACGTCCACGTCGACGAGGTCGCTCGAGTACACCCCGCGCGTGAAGAACGCGTAGGCGAGGCTCAGCGCGAGCTCCTGGCGGTGCAGGAGGTCCCAGAAGAGCTCCGCGGTGGGCGCGTTCATCGGGATCGTGAACGTGCGCTCGCGCCAGAACGCGCGCTGGTCCGTGCGCGCCTTGCTCTCCTCGTCGGATTCGAAATAGCCCTCCTGGACCGCGATCGGCTCGGACTCGGGCGCGCCGATCGGTGCGTAGGCGACCACCGCCTCGAACGCCGTGACCGGGAGCGGGCGCAGCTCGACGACGCGGCCCGCGAGCGTCTGGAGCGATTTGCGCAGTGCGATCAGCTCGGGCTCGGGCGGCGAGTGGAGCCGCACACCGATCGTGAGTGTGCTCAGCGACCCCCGTTCGCCCTGATTTCCCGTCAGCGCGGTGCCCGTGTATCGCATCTGGAGGAAGTGCAGCTTGGGCTTGCCGTTCTCGTCGGTCGCGACCTCGAGATCGCCCGGCGCGAGGTAGTACAGGCCCGGCCGCTGGAAATCCGGGTAGACGCGGAATCCGCGCAGGTCGCGCGGCGCGGCGAGATCCGGCGCCGCAGCGGCGGCCGCCGGCAGGAGCAGTGCAGCGGCAAACTGCACTGCTCTCACGAAGCGGGCTCCTCCTCCCCCGGCAGCTTGCCGAGGATCTGGCGCAGCGAGGCGGATCCGAGCAGATAGTCGAGCGTTCGGCTGGGCACCCATCCGCTCTGGTGGACCTTGCCGTCGCGCATCACGACTTCGAGCTGGAACTCGTAGTACGGCTCGCGCGCGCCCTGGCCGCTCACCTCGCGGTCGGTCAGGAACAGCCGCCCGATCGCGAACTCCGCACCGTCCCGGTCGAGCGGAACCGCGGGATTCACGAGGACCCGATTGCGCTGCGGATCGAGGAACGGCGAGCGGACGTGAACGCGGATCTGATAGGCGCCCGTGACTTCGAACACATCGCCGGTCGTGAACTGGATCTCGCGCGTGGACGGAGGCGGCGGAATGAACTTCTCGTTGAAGACGAGCTCGTCGCACGCATCGCACGCTCCGTCGACGCCGTACTGGATCCAGATCGCCTTCGCCTTCGACTCGAGCCAGGTCGGCACCCCCGGCGAATTCCAGACGACGCGCATCCCGGGCGGGATCACCGCGTCGCGCAGATCCCAGGTGAGCACGATCGGCTGGTCCTTGCGCAGGCCGTTGCCGTCCTCGGGCGTGAGCAGCAGCGCGTGCAGCGTGTCGAGCCGGATCGGATAGCGGGAGCTGTTGATCCAGCCGTTCGCGCGGTCGAACGGGATGCGGCCGAACGCCTCGCTCGACGCGACCGCGATCTCGAGCGGAATCGCACGTGACAGATTCTCCTGTCCAGAGGCGTGCATCGTGATGGTGCCGTGGATGCCCGCGTCGGTGCGCAGCAGGCTCTCGACGTTGAGCAGCCGCCGCACGTCGGTCGCCCAGGACACGTCCATCGACTCGAGCAGGCCCGTGATGCCCTGCACGCTGATCTGGTCCGACGGCACGCTGAATTCGTTGCTGGCTCCGCCGAACAGCTCGACGTCCGAGCTCGCGGAGAGCGGAAGAGGGCGCAGCTCCCGGAAGCGCTGGATCCCGCCCGTCTCCGCGCTGCGGCGCAGATAGGCGACCAGCAGATCCTCGGCGAGCCGCAGCTCCGCGAGGTCCACGCCGGCCTGGAGGCGGGTGGCCATGAACACCTCGCCTTCGCCGTCCTTCTGACCCGCCATGCCGTAGATCACGGTCATCGCGTACTGGTTCTGCGGATCCCACTGCAGGTCGTAGCGCTTGGGCGAGTAGTAGAAGAGACCCGTCGCCGGATTCGCGTCCTGATAGATGTGGTGATCGATGCGCAGGATGTCGGATTGGTCGAGCTCGACGCCGCGGTCGATGTAGAGCCCGTCGAAGAGGTTGATCGCGGCCAGCGCGCTCGGGCCCTTCACGTCGCGCATCTCCTCGATCTTCTTCTGGGCGGCCTCCTGGCGCTTGGCGCGCAGCGTCTCGATCTCCTTGAGCTTGCCCATGAGCATCTGAGCCACGCGCGCCTGCTGCTCGCGCTGGAGCTGCGCGCGCTGCTCGCGCGCCTGGAGCTGCTGCAGCCGCATGTACTCGGCCTGCGCCGGATCGATGGGCGGCTGCGTTCCGGTGTTGGTCGGGGTCGTCGGGGTGATCGTGGGCATCGGTTGGATCACGGGGTCCGTGATCACCGTGGTCGGCATCGAGACCGTGGTCGAGATCGGGCGGTAGACCGAGAGCGTCGAGCTCGAGAGGCTCGTCAGGCGCGACGATTCCATGAGCTGGAACGTGGTGGTCGACTCGATCCCGCGCGTGGCGATCGGCGCGCGTGCCTGCGGAAGGGCTCCGGGCTTCGCGGGTTGCAGCCCGGCCGCAGCCGCATCCCCGAGATTTGGCCACGACTCCGCATTGTCGGTGCCGCCGCGCGTCGCGACGAACTGGCGCGCGAAGCCGATCGGCTCGGGCGTCACGGCGATCGCGCCCGGCTGTGCCTGCGAAGAGGGCGTCAGCGCGGAGCCGAGCAACAGCGCGAGCCCTGCGGCGCCGATGCGTCCGAATCGAAGAGTCCGACGGCGCAGCAAACTCATCCCTCCGGACGTCTCGCGGCGGGGGCTTCGACGGGCGCTCAGTCTAATGCCCTTTGCCAGGAGTTCGCCCTCCATTCGGCGGTGAGCTCGGATGCGTCGGCTCGGCGAGTCGCGCGAAGAACGAGTCGATCGCGGGCATCGCGCGAATCACTTCCGCGAACGCGGAGCTGATATTGATCGTGAGATGGACGGGGCGGCCGCCCTGGAAGGAGGGATTGGTTCCGCGCAGCTTGCACTGCACGTCGGCGCGCTCGTCCAGCCAACCCGTCGCCGTCACATCGAGCACTTCGTAGCGGAAATCCCTCAACGCGTCGCGCAGCATGCCGCTCACGTCGGTCGGTGCTGCCGGAGCGCCACTGCCTTCCGAGGGTCGATACCGGATCCGTCCGCCTTCGATGGCGCGGATCAGCCCGCCGCGCAGCACGGGCCGACCCGCCTCGACGGCGAGGGTCAGCTGGCCGCCGAGCTTGCCGCTGACCTCGAGCCCCTCGACCGGCGCGAGTGCGAGCAGCGCGGGCGCCTGCAGGTCGACGAACTGGAACTCGAGGCGCTGCGCGGGGCCGCCGTCGAGATCGAGCCCGCCGCGCACTTCGACGTGGCCGCCCGCAAACTCGATCTCGGCGCGCTCGATCCGGAGCAGATGCCCCGCGTCGATCGCATAGCGGATCTGCCCGGAGCCGAGCGGAATGCCCGCATCGGCGCGCCGGAAGCGGAGCTCCTGGACGCCGCGCGTCGCGGGCGGAAAGACCTCGGTGAGCGCGACCGCGCCTGCGAGCCCTTCGATGCGGTTGCGCGAGGCGACGACCAGCGCGTCGTCGCTCTCGATCTGCGCGGTGGTCGCGAGCCCGGCCTCACCCCAGCGCAGCACGGCATCGATGCCGATCGCTCCGCCGTCGATCCGGAGTGCCTCGCCGATCCAGGGCTCGACGACGCGCATCGTGGCCTTCTGCGCGCCGAAGGAGAGCGGATCGAAGCGGAGCTGCGCGCGGCCGACTCCCGAGGACAACTTGTGCTCGCCGCGGACCTGCGCCGCGAGCGAACCGGTCTCGTCGCGTGCACGCGCGTCGAAGCGCACCTGCCGCGCGTCGAGCTCGAGCTTCCCCGTGCCCCGGAGCGGCGGGAAGCGCGGGCGCGCCGCGGCGTCGATGAGCTGACCGAGCTCGAAACGACCCGCGAGTACGGGATCGGCCGCGCGTCGCCACTCTCCCTGCACGACCGGGGCGCGCAGCGCGATGCCCGCATCGAGCACGTCGAAGCGGTCGCCCGTGAGACGCAGCGCGCCGCGCGATCCGTCCGCATCCGGGTCGGCCGAGACGTGCAGCACGACACCGCGCCCGCGCACGCGCCGGTCCCGCGCGCCGAAGCGCACCGAGAGATCGCTCGACTTCGCGACGAGCTTCCCGCCGCGCAGCCGTGCGGTCTCGCCATCGATGCTCACGCGGATCGGCTCGGCCGCGTCGCTCTCGATGCAGATCGCGCCTGCGCGCTCGAGCGCGAAGCCCGGTACGAGGGCCCCGGCGGGCAGCGAGAGCGCCATGCACGGCAAGAGGCTCACGAGCAGAGCGTCTTGCTGCCAGCGCACCCGGATCGGCCCGTTCGCGCGCCGGAGCTGATCGGAGCCCGCCGCGTCGGCGAGCTGCGCGTCGAGCGCGAGCTCGAAATCGATGGCGTCCGGCGTCTGTGCGCCGGTCCCTTCGAGCTTCACCTGAACACGGTGCGGCCATCGCTGCGCGAGCTCGGGATCGAGCTGTGCCACGAAAGCTCTATCGGCCGCGAGCTCGGCGCGCGCCTGGATCGCTCCCGATGCGTCGATCTGCGCGCGCGCGCTGCCGGGCGTCGCATCGGAAAGCTGCCAGTCGAGTGCGATGTGGCCGGAGACCTGCGGCCGCAGGACGAGGTCCGCGTCGATGCGCGCCTGCACGGGCCCGGCTGGCGTGTCGATCGAGAGCGAACCCGCTTCGACGACGAGGCGCCGCAGCGGCGCGCCGCCGCCGCGCGAGTCGGAGCCGGTGAGCTCGGCGAGCCACGGGTCGAGCGCGCCGAGCGAAAAGCCGCGCTCGCCGCTGCGCGCGCGAACAGCGAGGCCGTGCAGGGAAGCCGAGTCGACGCGGCGCGCCAGGAGATCGTCCCAGCTCCAGTCGAGGTCGATGCGCTGTGCGGCGAGCTCCCCTGAATCGAGATGGATTTCGTGAAGTTGGAGCCGACCCCACGAAAGTGCGTCGATCCGGAACGCGAACGGCGGAAGACCCGCGCCGCGCAGCGCGCCGTCGATCACCCATGTCACGAGCGAGGGCGCGGCCCACCACCAGAGAGTCAGTGCCAGGACCAGGAGCGCCGCGAGAGAGCCGGAAAAGAAAGCCAGGAAC
The DNA here is from genome assembly GCA_963832165.1 of uncultured delta proteobacterium. Classification (GTDB taxonomy): domain Bacteria; phylum Myxococcota_A; class UBA9160; order UBA9160; family SMWR01; genus JAHEJV01. Next base: position 34,829 of record CAWHTE010000004.1, read on the forward strand.
CTCTTCACAGCCTGGCTCATTCGTAGGATGCTACAGCCCCGAGCGACCCCAGCAACGAGCAGGTGATATGCACAGGGTGTGTTCGAGGCGGCTCCTGCTGCCGTTCCTCTCGATCCTGCCGGCGTTGGTGCTCGACTCCGCACCGAGCCATGCCGCGTCGCGCGCGCTGCTGATCGGCATCAACGACTACGTCGCGGTTCCCAAGCTGCGCGGCGCGCTCAACGACGTGGAGTTCCTGCGCGAGGTCCTCGTCTCGCGCTTCGCGTTCCAGCCGCAGGACATCGAGTCCGTGACCGAGCTGCAGGCGAGCCGCGAGGGCATCCTCGCCGCGTTCGATCGGCTCGCGGCCCGGACCCAGAAGGGAGACGTCGTCTACGTCCATTTCTCCGGACACGGGTCGCAGGTGGGCGATCGAAACGGGGACGAAGAGGACGGGCAGGACGAGACGATCGTTCCGCAGAACGGCCGCACCCAGGGCGTCACCGACATCACCGACGACGAGATCGCCGAGAAGCTCGCGAAGATTCCCGCGAAGTCGGTCATCGTGGTGCTCGATTCGTGTCACGCGGGTACGGCGACGCGGAGTCTCGGCTCGATGAGCGGTGCCGACGCGCTGCTGGGCGGGCTCGTGCCTCGCAACGTGCCGCCCGACGACCGCACCGAGCTCTATCGCGCGCAGGACGAGAGCGCACCGCGCTCCCGGGCGGTGGTGCCGCTCGTGTCGAGCGGCCACGTGCTGTTCACGGGCGCGGCGGTCAACGAGGAGGCGCTCGACGGTCCGGTCGATCGCAAGCCGCACGGACTGTTCAGCTATTCGCTGGGCAAGAGCCTGTCGCGTGCGGCGCCGACCGCCACGCCGCGCGAAGTGTTCGCGGGCGTCGCGCAGGAGTTCGAGCGGATCCGCGGGCAGCTGAACCTGCGCAAGATGCCCGATCCGCAGCTCGAGGCCGTCTCCGCGGATCTCGATCGGCCGCTGCTCGCGGCGGCGGTGGAGAGCCCGGGCGCGGCACCCGTCTCTCCTGCGGCGGGCTCTCCGGGCGCGCCCGCGCGGCTGGCCTGGATCGAGGTCGCGCCGCTCGGTGATGGCGTGGTCCGGCTCGCGCGCGGAGCGTCGATGGGCGCGGGGCGCGGGTCGCTCTGGGCGGTGTACCCGCCCGGCGAGCTGCGCTTCCCGCCGGGCAAGGCACTCGCCGAGGCCGAGATCACCGAGATCAAGGGAGGCGATGCGATCGCCAAGCTCTCGCCCGCGAAAGCCGCGGTGCCGGCCGGCGCACGCGCGGTCGCGCTGGCGCCGCCGCCCGCGTCGTCCGAGCTTCCGGTGGCGCTCGTCGACACCGACGCGGCGCGTGCGAAAGCGCTGCGCGCTGCACTGCCGAAGCGACTGTCGGGCATCCGCTTCGTGGGCGCGGGAGAGTTCGCGCGCTTCGTCGTGCGCTGCAACGCGAGCCGGTGTCGGGTGAACGGCGCGGACGGGCTGTTCGCGGTCGCCGATCTGGACGCGAGCGACGTCGACTCGCTCGCCGAACAGCTCACCAATCTGTTCTCGCGCTCGCTCACTGCCGCGGAGCTGCTCGCGCTCGACAATCCGGCTGCGGAGGTGTCGGTGAAGCTGGCGGTGGTCGCGAAGGCGTCGCCGGGGCTCGCGCACGGCGACGAGCGCGGCATGGTGCTGGTCTCGTCGGGCGAGAGCCCGAGCTTCCGCGTGCGGCGCGAAGGCGCGCCGCGCACGCGCGAGAACAGTCTTCAGCTCCGCGTCGAGGCGAGCGCGGACTGCCGCGTCACGGTCGTCGACGTCGATTCCGCGGGCACGGTCCAGGTGCTCTTCCCGAACGCGGCGTCGGAGAAGAAGGGCTATTACGCCGATGGAGCCGTGCGCGCGGGGGAGGCGCTCTTGATTCCCGATTCGCTCGAGCCGGGCAACCGCGCGGGCTTCTTCGTCGATTACTCGCCGCCGGCCGGGACCGACACGTTGCGCGCGTTCTGCACGCGCGATCCGCGCGCGGCGAGCGCGCTGCGCGCGGCCGTGCGCGCGCTGGACCCGAATGCGCAGGGCACGCGCAGCACGCGGTCGCGCGGGCTCGGCGCGCTGCGCCATCAGCTGGCCGGGCTCGCCTCGCGCGGTCTCAAGCTCGTCGAAGACGAGGGGCCGCTGCCCGCGCCCGCGGCGACGCCCTCACCGACACCGGCTCCGGCGCCCGCGGAATCCCCGACTGCGCCCGCGGCCGAGCCGTGGCGTGCCGACTGGGCGGCCGCATCCGTCACGATCCAGGTGCAGGAGTGAGGTGGAGCGCCATGGGGATCCGGAGCCGGCGTAGATCGGGACCGGCGCTCGCGGCCCTGGTCGCCGCAGGCGTGGCGCTGCTCCAGGTCGCGTGTGCGTCGAAGGGAACGGTTGCGAGTCAGCTCCGCTTCGTGGACTCCGAGATCTTCGAGAAGGATCTGCAGGCGTCGATGGAAGCCGAGCAGCCGTCGATCACTGTGGCGTTCGCGGGCACCGACGCCACGATGAGCAACATGCCCGACCGGCTCGAGAAGTGGCTCTACGTGATCAACGAGCGCGACGAGACCGAAGTCAAGTTCGAGCCCGACCCGAGCTTCCTGATGCCGAAGAACCCGATCCCGTTCGGTCTCGCGTTCTCGATCGGAATGGCCGGGTGGAACATGTACAAGAACTGGGCGCACTACGCGCCCTCACGCGAGTACAACGCGATCGTTCTCTACCACCCCTCCGATGCGTACCTGACGCGCGTGATCTTCGTGCGCAGGAAAGAACCCGAGTCCTAGATGGAGCGAGCGACGATGAGGCATGGCAGCGATCGATCGCGGCGCGGGCCGTGGAGAAAACGCGCGCGGATCGGTGTCGTCGTGCTCGTGGCGTCGGTTCAGCTCTCGTGTGAGACGATCGAGAAGACGCTTCCGTATCTGATCGTCGCGGGCGGCGCGATCGCAGCGGTCGTCGCGTTCAACTACCTCTCCGATTGCGGAAACGAGTACTCGGTGTGCACCGAGATGCCCGACGGCTCGATGGAACGCGACATGGGCTACACGGAGCAGGTGCTGCTCATGATCGGCACGATCACGACGGTAGGCGGCGCTGCGGCCGACTACTGGTCGGAGCACCGCGAGAAGGAGCGCGAGCTCGCGAAACTCGAGGAAGCGGAGCAGAAGGTCGAGGCCGACTATCAACAGCTCCAGGCGGGCGGCGCGGGAGGCGCGCCGCCGCCCGCGTGGGGTACCGCGTACGGCTCGGCAGCGCCGCCGCCGCCGCCGGCGCGCTGGGGAGCTGCGCCCTCGGCGGGGGGATGGACGCAGGCGGCACCCCCGCCCACGTACGACGGGAGCGGCGGACAGCCGCCGCAGGCCTATCCACCGCCGCAGGGCTATCCACCGCAACAGCCCTATCCACAACAGCCACAGCAGGGCTATCCGCCTCAACAGCCCTATCCGCCGCAACAGCCGCAACCGCCCTATCCGTACCCGCCGCAGGGGTACCCGCAGCAGCCCTATCCGTATCCGCCGCAGGGCGGCTATCCCCAAGGTGGCTATCCGCCGCAGGGCTATCCGCCGGCGCAGGGCGCGTATCCGCCGCAACAGCCGAGTCCGTGGGGCGACTACGTCCAGCCCCGTTCGGGCGAGTCGCCCCTGGCGATCGAGACCGCGGTTCTGAAGAAGGTGGGTGCGCGCGCCGCGGTCGTGCCCGACAGCGACATCCTGTTCGACGGCATCGGCGAATCGATCAAGGACGAGTTCCGCGTGTTGTTCCGCCCCAACCAGCAGTCGCACGTATATGTGATCGGCGTCGATGCGGTGGGGCGCGTGCAGCCGCTGTACCCGCCGAGATTCCCCGACCAGACCAATCCCGTGCTTCCCGGTGAGACCATCCTGCTTCCGGGCAGCGACACCTGGTATCAGCTCGACCAGTACACGGGTCTCCAGCACATCTACTTCTACGTGAGCCCGACGCGCAACGAGTGGCTCGAGAAGCAGATGGCCGTGTTTGCGTGGAAGGGCGGGCCGCCGCCCAAGGGTGCGAACGGTGAGATCCACTACGTGAGCGTCCCGACGGTCCTGCAGTACAGCGGGGGAGGGGGAACCCAGGCGCGCGGAATCCTCAAGCCCGAGACGGGTGAGATCGCGCGGATCCCGGGCGATCTCGGCATGGAGATTCCGACGATGCGCGTGACCGGGTCCGCTTCGGGAGAGCCCCTCGTGGTGACGCGAGTCTTCCAGCACGAATAGACCGGGGAGGGCGCGATGTCGCGTTGGTGGGTTCGGCTCGGCTGGTGTGTCTGGCTGTGCAGCGCGTCGATCCATCCGGCGTTCGGCGAGGAGTGCACGGCCGTCGCTGCGGGCGAGGGCGAGGAGATCCAGAAGTACGCGAACGAGTGCTTCAAGAAGCTCGGCATCGATCCGGCCGAGTTCGCGAAGACGTTCAACTGCGTGGATCCCGACGTCGCCAAGCACCTGAAGGTCGAGGTCGACGGGGCCGAGGTGAAGACATGCCTCGATACGCGCGAGGGCGAATGCCAGTGGGCGAAGGACAAGGCCGAGCTCGAGGCGACGTTCAAGACATGCGACTACCCGGCCTGGCTCGACGACCGCTGCTACGGCGACAGCTACATCCAGGTGCTCACGACCAGCAAGCCCGAGGTGAAGGGCGCGCTGCTTTGCCGGCACAAGTCGAGGTTCACGGGGCTGTTCGACGACTTCGACGACGTCGCGATGATCGTTCACAACCGCGCGAGCGGAGAGACGTGCTGGTTCCAGTCGAACAACGCGGACGGCGATCCGGACATCAAGATGCACGGCCAACAGGTCCCGGGTCCGGCCTGCGAGGGCTCCGAGAGCTTCTGGTACTCGCCCGAAGCCTCGAGGAATGTCTACTGCATCCACTGCCACGACAGCGGCCCGTGGATGAACAGCCGCTGGATGCGGCGCGCGACGGAATCGCTCGGCAGCGCGTATGAGGAGGAGACCTCGCCCTATCTCAACAGCACGCCGCCGTTCGATGCGTGGCCCGTGCCGATATTCGTGAAGTACAACAAGCATCTGAAGGAGAAGGACGGCACCGAGTTCGAGGGCTGCACGGACTGCCACAAGATCGCCGCAGCGCGAACTCTTCCCGGGGCGGCGGTGGACGGGTCGGACATCGAGTACAAGACCTGCGACACCTGGATCAACCGCACGACCGGCAAGCCGGATGACCCGCTGAAGGCTTTGCTCACCGAGGAAGCCAAGAAGGATCACGTCCAGTACTGGATGCCGGATGGCGTCGACTTGAGCAAGGCCGATTGGGAGAAGAAATACCGCAAGCACGTCGACGGGCTGATCGCGTGCTGCAAGGCCGTGGGCAAAGGGCCCAATCGGTTGCCGGACGGTTGCAAGGCCTACTGCCCCGATCAAGCGGACGGCAAGTGCCCGGCCGACCGCTGGCCGTCGTCCTGACTCGCTATTCGGTGTCCGGCAGCTCGTCCACGAACAGGATCGATTCGTTGCTCTTGGTGCGCGGCGCGGAGACGGTCTTGTTGCCGCGCAGGCGCCACGAGACGTCGTAGAAGTAGTCGTACTGCCCATCGGGCAGCATGAACGGAATGCGCGTGGAGAGCTCGCCGCGCGACGTGTTGAGTGTCACCTGCTCGACCTGCTCCTTGCCCGCCAGGTCGTAGTACAGGCGCACGGTCGTCGCGCGGACGTCCTTCACGTTCTCGGGGTCGGCCTCGAGGCTCACGCTGCGGATCTGGTAGGGCGGCACTGCGCGGATTCCGCTCGCATTGGTGCGCTGCCACGGCTCCTCGACGTCTTGTCCGCCGAAGAAGCTCCAGACCGCGCGCCACTCGTACTCGAGCCACTCGTTGCGGTCGTCGTCGCCCTTCCAGCCGTAGAGCATGCGGAAGCGGTTGCCCTCCGCGTTGAAGTTCTTCCGGTCGATCCGGACCTCGTCCACCGTGATCTCGCCGTTCTGGTGCGTCTTGCGCATCTGCACGCTGACGAAGTTGACGAACTTGCCGAAGTCGTCGCCGTTCATGCCGTCGACGTACACGGCGATCTCGCGCTGCTTGTAGAGCGGATCGTCGAGGTTGGCCTTGCGGAAGTACTGCGGGTCCTCGAGATATTGCTGGAGGTCGCCGATGTTCTCGTCGAAACGGACGGGTAGCTCGCCGTTCGAGTATTTCTCGAGGTTGTAGCGGAACTCGCCCGAGCGCTTGACCTTCTTGAGCTCGTAGCTCGCGAACCCGACGATCGCGGGCCGCTCTTCGGTTCCCGCGGTCGCCACCTCGGAGTTGCCCGCGGCCTTGCGGCCGGCATCGGCCGCGTTCTTGGCCTTCGTGGCCTCCTCGCGCGCGCCCTTCAGCTGGGCTTCGAGGTCCTTGATTTCCTTTTCCTTCGCAGCGATCTCGGGGTTCGCGTTCGGCGCGGTGGGCTTCTCCGCGGGCTTCTCCGGGGTGGGCTTGACCGCAGTGGGTTTCTCCGCGGGCTTTTCCGCGGGCTTCACCGGGGTGGGCTTCTCCGCGGGTTTCTCCGCAGGCTTCTCTGCAGGCTTTTCCGCGGGCTTCTCTGCGGGTTTCTCCGCCGTCTCCGCAGGTTTTTCCGCGGGCTTCTCCGGCGCGGGTTTTTTCACTACCGCTGCGCGCGACGCGGTCTGCTTCGACTTGAGCTCAACGAGTTCCTTCTCCGCCTTGCGCAGCTTCTCTTCGAGCTCGGTCACACGCGCATTCGCCTTGTCCGACTCCTTCTCCAGTCGCGCGACCTCGGCCTTGTCCACCTCCGCGCGTTTCCCCTTCTCGCGCGCGGCGAGATTCTCCTTGCGGATCGCCTCCGCCTTCTGCTGGAGGGATTCGTTTCCGCCCGCGGCACCGTCCTTCTTCGCGTCGGCGAGCGGATCGGGGATGCCCTTGTTCTTGTCGAAGAGCAGATTCATGAACAGGTCATGGGTCTGACCGACCAGCCTGTTGAACTGCTCGTCGCCGCCGCCCCCGATGATCTGGATGTCGATCACCTTCTTCTCGATCAGCTCATCCATCGCCGAGCTGAGCTTGAACTCGAACTGGGGCGTGGCGACCGCGGCCTTGATCGCCTCGTGTTCGTAGACCTGGTCCAGGTTCGCGACGATCGTGGCCTTCGCGGGCGACCAGTATCCGGGCAGCTTCATGTCGAACGAGAAGCTGATGTCGGGCGTCGCCATCTGGAACGACTGCCACAGGATCTGCGCACCCATCTTCGTGAGCTGGAGCGACACCGCCGCCTTGCCGCCTTCGAGCACCGGGGCGTTTCCGAGACCCACGACGCGCTTCACGAGCTCGCCATTGTCCTGCTGGAACGCGGAGACGAGCGCGAACGTGCCGCTGCGGTAGATCGCGGGGCCGACGATCTTCGCGCCCGGGGTCTGCGCGTCGAGCGCGTGCTGAGCGCGCTCGATCTGCGCCTGTGGGACGTCGAGCGAGACCACCGCGTGCAGGATCCCGCCGCCGATCCCCTCCTTCGGTGCGTCGTCCGATCCAGTTCCCTCGACGTTCTGCACGTAGCGCAGGAACGAGAACTGCGGGCGGCCCTGCGGATCGCGTCCGAGCCGCGGCGTCATCGGGGCATAGAGATACGACTTGGGATCGCCGACCACCGGGAAGAGCATCAGGCCAGCGGCCTTCACGGGCTGGTCGAGCACGATCCGGCCGCCGCCTTCGCCGGACGGAGCAGCGGCGGTCGCATTCGGAGCGCGCGGACGTACCGACTCGGCCAGCGCCGGGCTCGCTGCGGCGGACGCGATCGCGATCGCCAACCAGAACGCGAGCACGGCGGACCTCACGGGGTCACCGGGCAGTTGCCGTCGGCGTCCTCGGCCATCGGGCAGGAGGCCGTCACGGATTCCACCTGACATCCATTCGGCCATTGGCTCTCGGGCTTTCCACTGCCGACCGCTTTGCAGCACGCGACGATCCTCTCGACCTTGTCGTGATAGGTCTTGTTCCATTCGCCTTCGCTCGTCAGGCCGTGCCCATCGGGCATCCAATGGGTCACTTCGAAGCTCTGCCCCATGGTGCTGGCTCTCGCGTGGACCTTGCCGGTCGCGAGTCGGATCCAGGCGTCGCAGGTGCGGAAGTCGGGCCCGCCGATCGAGTTGGCGCGGTCGACGCTCGCGCGCGCGGCCGCGATGTGGTGGCACATCGTGCAGGTGTCGTCGCCGTCGATCTCGACGAACTTGGGCTCGGGCCACGTGTCGAACGGCGGCTCGCTGTTCTTGTAGGGGCCGTTGTCACCCGCGAGATCGCTTCCAATCGTGTTGTTCATCCAGCGGCTGTTCATCCACGGTCCGCTGTCGTGGCACTTGATGCACATGACATCGCGGGTGTCGGACGGCTTCATCCAGAAGTCGTGACCGCTCACCGTGGCCGGACCCGGCACGATCGTGCCATCGAGATGCTGCGATTTCCCATCCTCGGTCTGAAACCAGCACGTCTCGCCATTGCCGCGGTTGTGCACGATCATCGCGATGTCGTCGAAGCCGGTGACGAGGTTCCCCTCCAGATCGAGCAGAGGAGCCGGCCCGAGGCCCCAGCGCGTCTTGTGCCGACACAAGAGCGCCGCCTTGACCTGCGGGTTCGACGGCGTCGGCACGACCTGGATGTAGCTGTGCCCGTAGCACTTGTTGTCGAGCCACGTCCCGTAGTCGCAGGCGTCGGGAATCTCCTTGGCACAGCCCGCGTCCTTGCACAGGTCCAGGTCCTGGACGACGCCCTCGACCGTCGAGACGAGCCGTTTGCCCTTCGTGCAGTCGAACGAGCCCTTCAGGTCGTCTGCATCGAGGTGCAGGCGTTCGAAGCAGCTCTTGGCGTACTCCCAGACGTCGGGGTCGCTGTCCGCCGCAGCCGGCCCGGACCCGGCGAGGAGTAGAACGACGGCGGCGGTCGCGATGCGTCCCACCTTCACTCCTCTGTCAGATCCGCCTTGTCCGGCGTCGAACCCGAGAGACAGTGCATGAAGTGCGCCCACCCGTCTGCCGCGTAGAAGTTTCCGCACCGGATCTCGCAGTCGAACAGCCCGCAGTAGCTTTCCTCACCGCTCTCTTCGCGAACGCCCACGAGGTGCGCGCTCTCGTGAATGAGCGTGCGGATCCGCTGCTCGGGCGAGCTCTTCTCCTTGGCGAAGAATCCCGGACAGAGCTGGATCGGCGGCGACGTACCCAGGACGTAGGCGGCGCGTCCGGTGCAGTTCGTATCCTCGGCGGACGCGCACGCTGTGGGCAGGTCCGCGTTCGAGACACGGTTGCGGATCTTCTCCGAGATCTCGACGACCTGCTCGAAGTCGAGGTCGTCGTCGATCAGCTTCGCGGCCAGGCTCTCCGCCTCGCGCTGATCGTTCGTTCCCGTCGACGGATGCAGCCCGCGCGCGCGATCGGTTGCGGTCTGGGTCCGGATCGCCGCGGCCTTGCGCGCGGTCTCGATCTGCTCCTCCTGGGCGGGCGTGCACCCCTCTGCCGCCACGCGGCTCTGTACGGTCGGATTCGGCTTCTTGACGATCTTGCTCGGATCCGGCTTGGCCGCTGAGCGCGTCCGGGCTTTTTCCGACTTCTGCTTGATCACGGGTTTCGCGGCGGGCTCTTCGGCAAGCAGCGCGGACGGGCATGCGAGCACCATCCACATCACGACGGATCCAGCGATCAACCGGTTTCGCTTCATCTCGACGTCGACCTCCCTGCTCGAGACCGCCGCATCTTATCGCGTCGGGGGGATTAACTCCGCGGCACGAAGAAGAAATCGCCGCTTTCGTGGCCGGCGAACTTGATCGGTGCGTACTGCGGCAGCTGCTCGAACTGCTGCGCCTCGGCGGCCCAGGCCACGCGCGCCGAGATCTCCTGGAACAGCCGCTGCCCTTCGATCGCCTCCTGGGCTTCCCCGAGCACGGTGAGCAGCGCCTTGGCGAAGATCGAGTGATCGCCGCCGCCCGAGTCGAGCACGGGAGCGATGCCACCCGAGGTCAGCGCGGTGCGCGACTTCTTGCCGGCCATCCCGCGCATCCAGGCCATGCGCGCCTCCTTCGTCATGCCGGCTTCGAGGCGCGCGAGTGACGAGCGCGTGAGGGCGCCCGAATAGCACGAGTCGGCCACGACGATGATGTGTTTCGCCGACATCGCGTTGAGCAGATCGGTCAGATCCACGTTCGAGATCCAGTTGGCCGTGCTCGCGGGCTCGGCGTCGGTCGGGAGCCAGTGGCCGCGGCTGTTCGCGCGGTCGAGCTCGCCGTGACCGGCGTAGAAGATCAGCAGGTTGTCCTTCTCGGTGAGCTTGCCGCGCAGCGTGTTGAGCGCGGACAGGATGTCGTAGCGGGTCGCGTCGAGCAGCGTCGTGACCTCGAAGCCGAACTTCTTCTCGAGCAGCTTGCCGAGCTCGCGCGCGTCGGCGCGCGCGGTGGCGAGGTCGTGCACCTCGGGATTCTTGTAGCTGTCGTTGCCGATCACGAGCGCGTAGTAGCGGCCGAAGTCGATCGCGGGCTCGGACGGGCGCACGGGCTCCCCGGCGGCCTCGCGCGTTCCGGGCTCGAGCACGAACACGCGATCCGCACGGCCGCCCTGGCGATCCGTGGCCACGATCGTGATCTTGGTCCCCTGCGCTCCCACGATCACCTCCGAGCGGAACATTCCCTTGTCGGTGACGGGAAGTGACGCGTCGTTGAGCGTGAGGCTCATGAGGCCGGCCGGCGCCTCGACGTGGCCGACCAACACGCGCCGGGTATCCGCGACGATCGTCTGCACGAGAGTCACGCCGCGCGTGATCGGCACCTTGGGATCGAGGATCTGGATCGTCGGAGCCGGCAGCTTCACACCGGGCGGCGGCTTCGCGGCGATCTGCACGCGCAGCGCGTCCGCTTCGTTGCGCAGCCGATCGACCTCGACCTCGAGCTGCGAGACGCGCACCGCGCCATCCGCGCTCGCGTTCGAGCGGTCGCGGCGCAGCTCGTCGAGCTCCTGTCGCAGGCGCTCGACCTCCTGCTCGCGGCGGCGGAGATCCTGCTTGAGCTGGTCGAGCTCGCCGCTCGACGGCGCCGAGGGCTGGAAGTTCACCTCGAGATCGGCGAGCCCCGACGCGCGCCGATACCACGCGAGCGCCTGGGCCGGGTCGCGCGGCACGCCGCGGCCGAGCTCGTAGAGCTGGCCGAGATTGATCTGCGCGGGAGCCCAGCCCTGGTCGGCCGCGCGCCGATACCACGTGGCCGCGGCCTCGTAGTCGGACGCGAGGCCCATGCCCTTCTCGTAGATCTCGCCGACGTAGGTCTGCGCCTGCGCGTCGCCCGCTTTGGCGGGCTCGAGCCACACGGCGAGTGCCGTCGCGTAGCTCGCGCGGTCGTAGGCCGTGTACTCCCCGCCGCGGATCGCGCAGTCGCTGCCCGTGGTCTTGATCGCGCGCCGCGCCGTGAGGTAGGTCATCTGCTGCCCGAGCCGGCGCACCTTGCCCGGCAGCAGGCAGTCCACCACGAGCAGCTCGCCGGATTCCTGCGCCGTGCTCTCTCCGGGGCGCGGCGCGACGTCGCTCGCGCAGGCGAGCGCGAGCCCGCCTGCGCAGAGCCATGCCTGGGTCCGGAACGCGCTCATGGATGGCGGTCCATCGACCCCGCCATCCTATCACCCCGCGCCGATCAGAACTCGATCCGCCCACCCGCTGTGAAGCGGTGATGCTCGACGTCGCTCAGGGCGAGCACCGTGTCGTAGTCGATGAAGGCGGAGATGCCGTGGGCGAACCCCGCCGATACGCCGGCGCCGAGGCGCCCATAGTCGCGGTCCGGGGAGTCGGTGCGCGAGATCAACACGTCGTTGACCGGGTTGGAGTTCAAGAACAGGCGCGCGTCGATGTTGCGCGCGTCGTTCTCGAACTCGTGCTCCCAGGTGGCGCGCAGGTGCGGGACGATCACCCCGAATCCGGTCGAGATCGCATACGAGGCCTCGGCCCCGAGGCTCGACACGAGCGACGTGATGTCCTGGTCGTCGTATTTGAGCGGGAACGCCTGCACCTGCGATTCGGAATAGCCGTCGATCCAGGTCTGGCGGTAGTCGATTCCCGCGATCGGTCCGACTCCGAGAGCGTCGAACGCGAACTCGTAGCCGCCGCTCAGGCTGAAGCCGACCTGATTCGCATCCGTGTCGCCCTTGGCCGAGGCGAGGAAGACCGCCTCGTCGAGCAGCACGATCGGGCGATCGTACTCGTAGTCGAGATAGGTGTAGGTCACGATTCCATCGACGTGGAACGGACCCGAGAAGAAGCTCGCGTAGAGCGACGGGGTGTACGAGTCGGATTCGACCTCGCCGCCGCCGGTGTTGAAGCCGGATCCGTTCGCGGCCGCGATCTCGTCGAACTCGCTGTTCTGGCGGTTCCAGCCGAAGCCGAAGCCGGCCACGAACGAATCGCTCAGGCGATAGTCCACGCCGGCCTGCACGCCGCCGCCCCAGACCTCATACTCATCCGCCTCGCCGCGCGCGTCGACCTCTCCGAAGCCGCCCGAGCCGTTCAGGAAGGCACCGAGTCGCGACGCGCCATCCTCCTCACGCGCCTGCTCGAGCCGGTCGGCCTCGGCCGACACCTGGGTGTCGGTCGTCTGGGTCGCCGTGCTGCTGGCCGCGCTCTGCTCGCGCGGAGACACCTGCAATGCGTCCTGGGTCTGCTGCGCGCCGACGCCGAAGGCGACGTCGCAGCTCTGCGCCGCGAGATTCGGATCGCTGGCCGTACCACACAGACCCGCCATCACGGCGGTCGTGCGCGCGACGAGATCCGCTTGATTCGTCGCAGCCGCGGGCGCACACCACAACACCAACGCGAAACCAAAGAAGAGGCGGAACACGATGCGATCGGACATGGGTTCTCTCTCTTGGTTAGGGGAGGAGCCGCCAGACCATACGGGATTCCGCGCGCGATGAGAACACTGGAGCGCGTAGTGGATCGGACCGCGCTCAGCGGGTTCGCTTCATCCAATCCACGGTCAGCGCGACACCCTGGGCGACGCTAAAGGGCAGCGGACCGCAGACGGCCTGCAGCGGTGCCATGTCGTAGATCATCGGGGTGAGCAGGTTCTCGAGCCGGAAGCTCGTGAGCGGCACGTCCTTCCAGCCGAGCATCGCCAGTCCGTCGCCGACGCGCGCGATCCCGCGCAACAGCCCCTGCGGAACGTCGCGGATCGGCCGCACGCCGAACGCCTCGCGGATCATCTCACCCCAGGCGCGCACCTCGATCGGCTCGTAGTCCGCGATGTAGAAGAGCTGGCTCCGGATCGCCGCCGCGGGCGCCTGCATGAGCCGATCCAGCTGGTGAACCGTGTTGCCCACGAAGCCGAACGACTTCTGGATGCGCGCGCCCTTCGGGTGGATGTAGCGGCCATGGCGGACCATGTCGAAGAAGTCGCGGTAGGGCACGCCGAACCACGGGCCCCAGATCGAAGTCGGGCGCACGATCGTCCATTCGCAGGACATGCCGGCGCTGCGCACGCGCTGCTCGCCGATCACCTTGCTCTCACCATAGAGCGTGCTGGGCTGATAGTCGGTCGGGGATTTCGGGTGGTAGCCGATCCGGCAGACCAGGCGCGACGAGGCGAACACGATCCGCTGCAGCGACGGGCACGACGCCGCCGCCTTGATCATGTTGTCGACGCCGTCCGTATTGGCGCTGTAGTCCGACAGCGTCGTTCCGTGCATGTCCGTGCGCGCGGCCAGGTGGTGGATGAACTGCGGCTGGAACTCGACGACCGCCGCACAGAGTGCCCCCGCGTCGGTGATGTCCACGTTGCGCCACAGCGGGCGATGCGCCTCGCAGCCCGGCGCGCGGATGTCGAGGTTGCACAGCTCGTGGCCGGCCCCGCGCAGCGACTCCACGAGATTGGTGCCGATGAAGCCGGACCCTCCCGTGACGAGGACCCTGCTCATGTCGCGAGGGCTTTCCAGCTCGCTTGCTCGCGTGCCGGCGTTCGGGCGACCGCGCGTTCCAGCACCTTCCCGTAGACCTCGAGCAGCTCGCGCACGTGCGCTCCGGGACTCGGCGGGTCGCTCCAGAAGCGCTTGCGCGCCTCCTCTCCCATGCGAGCTGCGAGAGCGGGATCGTCGTAGAGCCGCCGCAGCGCCGCGGCGAGCTCCGCGACGTCGCCGGTCCGGAACAGCAGCCCGGTTTCGCCGTGCGACACGAAGTCGATCGCCGCGCAGTTGTCGGACACCACCGCGGGTACGCCCAACGCCGCGGCCTCCGCGACGACGAGTCCCTGCGTCTCGTACCAGAGCGAGGGCAGCACGAGTGCGCGGGCGCGCCGCATCTCTTCGGTGACACCGTCGCGGGTCAGATGGCCCGTGAAGCGCGCCGCCGGAAAACGCGTCTGCAGCTGCGTGCGGTCGAGCCCTTCACCCACGCAGACCGCGGGTACGCCGGCGCGCTCGCAGGCCTCCAGGAACACCGCCTGTCCCTTGGGCCGGAACAACCGCGCCACCATCAGGAAGGCCGGGGCGGCCGCTACGTCCGCGGCCGGACCTCTCGCCACCTCGATCGGATTGCGGACGTAGTGGACGTGCGCGTCGGCCGGCAGTCCGGGTCGCAGGATCCGCTCACTGAACCGGGATACGACGATGAACTCGCGCAGACGGCCCGGCAGACCGCCAAACCCGTGCTGCACTCCCTGGCGCGCCACGCGGTAGAGCTTGTGCGAGTAGCTGCGCGAATCGCAGTGGGTCGAGATGCACGACATCGACATCGGCCGCCGCGTGCAGATCTCGCCGCGCTGGTGGTCGAAGAACATGCCGTTGGGGCACATCGAGAAGAACTCGTGCAGCGTGCAGACGAGCGGGAAGCCTGCGGAACGAACGGCCTGCACGACGCTGCTCGACAGCGACTTGGTCCAGCTGTGCAGATGCACGACCGTGTCGTTCGGATCGCATTCGCGCAGGAGCTTCCGGAGCGCCCGCGCCGCGCGCCGATTCCAGAGGCCCTGTAGCGCCACCGCGGCGCTGTCCTGCCCGCGCAACAGATCGTCCTGTCCCGTGCACACCAATCGCGCGCGGCGCTCGCTGTGATCGTCCGGCCGCAGCGCATCGGCGACGAACAACGTGACGTCGACGCCCTCGGCCGCGAGCGCTTCCGCGGACACGAGCGCTGCCACGTCGGCTCCGCCGTCGGGATACAGATGATCGTTGACGACGATGATCTTCAAGTCGAAGCCTCGCGCCGCGACCCGACCCGATGATCAGTGAAACGGATCCATTCCCGGTAATTGGACCGGGTAAGCGGCGGAACAAGTGTTTCACACTCCAAGCGGCAAGTGCTAGTCCAGCTCGCGAGAATTTCACGTCGAATGGTTCGCCGAGCGAATGGACCCGTTCGCCGGCCGAACCGTCAGGCGATCGACTGCGGGCTAGCGGCGTTAGTCCTGCGTTTCGGACTTCGGAAGCGCGTTGAGCGCCCAGTCGTAGTCGAAGTATTCGAGCCGTGCGCTGGCGGCGTGCGCGCGGAGCCAATCGCGATCGGCGCCCGGGGCATTATGGGTCACGAACGCGAGCACTCCGCCCAATGCCAAGAAATCTTCTTCGAACCAAGTGAAAATCTTGCTGAGACGGACCGTGTTCTCTGCCCGGTCTATGCGCATGCCTTTGCCCGTGTCGGCGATCCACTGGCGAACCGCGGCGTCGAGCTGGGCGTCGAGCCGGCCCGCGGCGAGCGGCTCGCGCGGCAGCGCCGGACACGAGGTGGACGCGCAGATCACGACCGCGTGCGTTCGCGGGTCACCGAGCGGGCGCACGATTTCGTGCTCGATCTCGTCCAGCGTGACGGCGCGGTCGCCGACCTGGCCGGCGGGTCGCTTCCAGACCGGTCGCAGGAGCGAGCCGATATCGCGGATGCTCTCGATCGGATAGTGGCGGGCCACGAGATCGATCGCGAGGATGTTGTAGGCGTTCACCCAGAATGCGATCTGCTGCTCGCGCGTGCGCGGCGCGGCGGGGTCGCTGCGGGCCAGGCTCTCGATCAGTCGCTTCCAGTCCGCGGACGCGCCGATCGCGGGATAGTCGACGCGCACGCGCGCGAGGTCGGCCACGGGTCGCGTGTGGCGCTGCAGCAGCGCCGCGTAGAGCGCCTCGTCGAACGCCGCCGCGGGCACCGCGAGTGTGAGCGCGAGCAGAGCGGCAGCGATCGGAAGCGGCATGGTGCTCCCTACTTGAGCTGGCTGTGGTGCTGGAGCGTTTCGATCGCGTGCGCGGCCTGCGCGCGCTCCGCTTCGAGGAAGCGCTCGACCGCGCGCGCGAGCCGCCGATCGGCCAGGTAGTGGAGGCTGTAGGTCGGCTGCGCGTCGAATCCGCGCAGGAACTTGTAGTCGCCACCCGCGCCGGGCTCGAAGCGCGCGATGCCCGCCTCGATGCAGTGCTCGATCGCCGCGTAGTAGCAGACGTCGAAGTGGAGATGGCGAATCGGCTCGAGGGCGCCCCAGTAGCGGCCGTAGAGCGCAGTGCCCTTCACGACGTTGGTGGTGCCCGCCACGATCTCGCCATCGCGCCGAGCGACCACGAAACACAGCCGATGTCGAAAGCGCTCGCGCAGCAGGTCGAAGAACGCGCGGTTCAGGTAGCGGCGCCCGTAGTAGTGCGCGTCGACCGTGGCGCGGTAGCAGCGGTACATCGGCTCGAACACGGCGTCCGAGATCGCATCGCCGCGCAGCACCTCGGTCTTCACGCCCTGCTCGAGGACGCCGCGCCGCTCGCGCTTGACCTGATTGCGGCGCTTGTGGCGCAGCCGTCCGAGGTAGTCGTCGAACGTCGCGTAGTCCGCATTGTGCCAGTGGTATTGGAGCCCGACGCGCAGCAGGTAATCCGCGCCTGCGAGCGCGTCGCGCTCATCGGGCAGGCAGAAGTTCACGTGCGCGCCCGAGATCTCGTGGCGATCGCACAGCTCGCGCAGTCCCGCGCCGAGCTGCGCGATCGCGAGGGCGCGGTCGGTTCCGGGCGCGGTCAGGAAGCGCGCGCCGGTCACGGGCGTGAACGGGACCCCGACCAGGAGCTTCGGGTAGTAGGCGATGCCCGCGCGCTGGGCCGCATCGGCCCAGCCCCAATCGAATACGAACTCGCCCTCGCTGTGGTGTTTCTCGTAGAGCGGGCACGCGGCGATGACCCGACCGCGCTCGCGGATCACGAGCGGCCGCGGCAGCCAGCCCGTGCGCTCCCCGACGCAGCCGGCCTCCTCGAGCGAGGCGAGCCACTCCCATTCCAGGAATGGGGACTCCTCCGCGACGAGTGCATTCCACTCGTCGCGCGGGACGTGCGCCACGCCCTCGAGCAACTCGATCTTCGCGCTCACGGGCCCATTCTAAGGGAGGGAGCACCCGCGAAGCAGGGAAGGGGCCCGCAGGCCCCGCGCTATGTTGAGGGCATGCCGAACGATCCGGGACGCCCGGGGGGTCCGCCGGTCGGCCCGCCGGCCGGCCCGCGCCGCGCCGACCCGCGCCGCGAGGGCGAGGTCCTGACCGCGACGCGCCGCAAGGTGGCGCGTCCGCCAAAGTACAAAGTGCTGCTCTACAACGACGATTACACGCCGATGGAGTTCGTCGTGGCGATTCTCGAGAACCTGTTCGGGAAAGGACCGACGGAGGCCACGCAGATCATGCTCGCGATCCACCACACCGGGCTCGGCGTCGCGGGCGTCTATGTGCAGGACGTCGCGGAAACCAAGGTAGCGGCCGTGCACTCGGCGGCCGAACAGCGAGGCTACCCGCTGCGCGCGGGTGCGGAGAAGGAATGAGCCGGATCAGCCGCGAGCTCCACATCATGCTCCAGGCGTCGGTGCGCGAGGCGCTCGCGCGGCGACACCACTACGTGACCGTGGAGCACCTGCTGTTCGCGATGATCCACGACACGCGCGGCAGCCAGATCCTCTACCACGCGGGCGCCGACCTGCCTGCGCTCAAGGGCGCGCTCGAGCGCTACTTCCGCGACGATCTCGAGCAGGTGCCCGGCGACGACGCCTACGAGGCGCGCCAGACGCTCGCGTTCCACCGCGTGCTCCAGAATGCGGTGAGCCACTGCGAGGGCGCCGAGAAGGACGAGGTGGACGCGGGCGACATCCTCGCCGCGATCTTCCAGGAACCCGAGTCGCACGCGGTCACGCTGTTGCGCGCGCAGGGCGTGACGCGCCTCGACGTGCTCCAGTACGTCTCGCACGGCGTGTCGAAGGCGCGCGGCGCCGATGCGGATGCGGACGGTCCCGCGAGCATGCCCGCGGGCGCCGAAGGCTTCGGCGAGCCCGGCGAGATCCCCGATGATCCGCTCACGGCGTTCTCGACCAACCTCACCGAGCGCGCCGCACAGGGCAAGCTGGATCCGCTGATCGGGCGCGGCAACGAGCTCGATCGGATCGTGCACATCCTGGCGCGGCGGCGGAAGAACAATCCGATCCTGGTCGGCGAGACCGGCGTCGGCAAGACCGCGCTCGCGGAAGGCCTCGCGCTGCGGATCCGCGAGGGGCGCGTGCCCGACGACCTGCGCGACGCCGAGCTGTATTCGCTCGACATCGGCGCGATGCTCGCGGGCACCCGTTATCGCGGCGACTTCGAAGCGCGCTTCAAGGCGTACATGAACGCGCTGCGCGAGCGCGAGAACGCGCTGCTGTTCATCGACGAGATCCACACGATCCTGGGCGCGGGGTCGGCACAGGGCGCTACGGTCGACGCCTCGAACATGCTCAAGCCGATGCTGCAGAACGGCGAGCTGCGCTGCATGGGCTCCACCACCTATCAGGAGTACCGCCACTTCGAGCGCGACCGCGCACTGTCGCGGCGGTTCCAGCGCGTGGACGTGAAGGAGCCGACCCTCGAGGAGACGGTGCGCATCCTCCAGGGCCTCGCCCCGAAGTACGAGGAGCACCACGGCGTGCGCTTCACGGCCGCGGCGATTCGCGCCTGTGTCGATCTCTCGCACCGCCACGTGAACGACCGCTTCCTTCCCGACAAGGCGATCGACGTGCTCGATGAGACCGGCGCGGCCGTGCGGCTGCGTCCGGGCAAGGAGCGCAAGACGGTCGGGCTGCGCGACGTCGAGGCGGTCGTGGCGCGCATGGCGAACATCCCCGCCGTGCGTGCATCGATCTCGGACCGCAAGCGGCTCGAGGGCCTCGAGGCGGAGCTGCGCGCGGTGGTGTTCGGTCAGGACGCCGCGATCAGCACCGTCGTGCGCGCGGTGAAGCGCGGGCGCGCGGGGCTCTCGGGCATCGAGCGCCCGATTGGCTGCTTCTTGTTCACCGGGCCGACCGGTGTCGGCAAGACCGAGCTCTCCAAGCAGCTCGCGAAGGCGCTCGGCGTTCCGTTCGTGCGCTTCGACATGAGCGAGTACATGGAGAAGCACGCCGTGTCGCGCCTGATCGGCGCGCCGCCCGGCTACGTGGGCTACGACCAGGGCGGCCAGCTCGTGGAGCGGATCCGCAAGGAGCCCTACACCGTGCTCCTGCTCGACGAGATCGAGAAGGCCCACCCGGACCTGTTTTCGATCCTGCTCCAGGTGATGGACCACGCCACGCTGACCGACAACCAGGGCCGCGAGGCCGACTTCCGGCACGTGACGCTGATCATGACCAGCAACATCGGCGCGCGCGAGATGGCGGCGCGCGGGATCGGCTTCGGGTCGGGCCGCGCCAGCGACGGACGCAAGGAGATCGAGCGGCTGTTCTCTCCCGAGTTCCGCAACCGCCTCGACGAGGTGGTCACGTTCTCGGAGCTCGGCCCCGACGTGATGGGCAAGGTCGTCGACAAGTTCGTGAAGGAGGTCGAGGAACAGCTCGCCGAGCGCAAGGTGAAGATCGAGCTCGATGCCGATGCGCGCACGTGGCTCGCGAAGAAGGGCTACGACCCCGACTTCGGCGCGCGACCGATGGCGCGCACGATCCAGGTCGAGCTCAAGGACCGGATCGTCGACGATCTGTTGTTCGGCGCGCTCAGCAGCGGTGGCGTGGTCCGCGTCGGTGTCGACCCCGAATCCGACCGTCTGAGGTTCACGAGCGTAGGTCGAAAGGCGTCCTCCGAGTCCGCTGGACGCGAGCAAGAGCCCGCGTAGGTACCGGACGCGCTCGAAATCGCGCGCGACTAGCGCACCAGCGTCCGCAGGAGCCAGCGCTCGAGCGTCTCGTACGGCAGCGCGCCTACGATCGCGAAGTCGTCCTGTGCGCGGCGCAGTGCGGGCACGCCGGTCGCGCCTTCCTCGTGCGCCCGCTCGTGGTCGGCATGGACGCGCGCGACCAGATCCCCATTGCGCAGTGACGGGAACGAATCGGCTGCGAGTCCGGCCGCGCTCCAGATCTCGCGCAGCACCGCTTCGCAGCTGATGTCGCGGCTCTCGGCGAAGTAGGCGGAAAACATCCGGCGCTGCAGCGCGCGGTACGCGGCGTCGCCGAGGTCCAGCGCGGCCTTCGAGGCGACTTGCGCGGGCAGGCTGTGGGACGGCGGAGCGTCGCGACCCGTCCAGGCGTGGAACTCGGGCGCGTCGGGCTCGGCCGCGATGCGCAGCCAGCCGTGTGTGTAGGCGCGAAACTTCTCGGGATCCCGCGGCTCGCTCGGCGGCTCCGCGCGCAGCAGGTAGCTGCGCCACTCGAACTCGACCTCCCCCGGATGCTCCGCCTCGAGCCGCCACAATCGTGCGGAGCCCAGATAGCACCACGGGCAGAGCCAATCCGAATAGACGACGAAGCGAACCGGGGCCACGGGCGCGATCCGCTAGTGGTCTGCGATCGCGCCGCGCGCGACGAGATCGGCGCGGAGCTGCTCGACCCGGGCGCGGTTCACGCCGAAGTCCGAGTAGCCGATTCGCGACGCCGAGCGCACCGCGACGATCCCGTGCTCGGCCTTCTTCGCGCGCAGGTGCAGCTCGAGATCGTCGACGAAGCCGAACAGGGCGCTGTGACACTCGGCGTGGATGTAGTCTTCAGTGCGCCTCACGATGCGGGTGCGCGGCAGCGCCGACACCGCCTCGCGCATCACCTTCCAGGCGTCGGCGGCCGGTATCGCGAGCGTGAACGGAGCGACGCGATGGTCGTCCTCGGCGGCGTCGCTGCACACGCAGTTGGGGGAGAAGGGGCAATCGACGAGGCGACCGCCGACCACTCCGGCCTTGTGCCGCTTTCCTTTCGAAAAGATGACCATCGCTCTGCCTTCTGCGACCCACCCCATTCTACGCCTCGCATGCCGATCCCCGCAGCGTACGGACCGGCCCTTGAATCCAGCAGCGGGGGCGTGTTGAATGAGATCCGATGCCTTCGCAGGGCGGCGACGACGAGATCCGGCTCGAGATCCAGCGCCTTCGCAGCGAGATCGCCCAGCTCGAGAGCGCCGAGCGCGCCTACCGCGAGATCGTCAATCGCTCGAACGCGATCGTGCTGCGCTGGGATCCCCAGGGCCGCATCCTCTTCATGAACGACTTCGGCCAGCGCCTGTTCGGCTACCCGGAGGAGGAGCTCGTCGGCCGCTCGGTGCTCGACCTGATCGTGCCGGACACCGAGTCGTCGGGGCGCGACCTCGTCGCGATGATCCACGACATCCTCCTCCATCCCGAGCGCTATGAGCACAACGAGAACGAGAACGTGGCGCGTGACGGCAGTCGCCTCTGGATCACGTGGCGCAACACGGCGATCGTCGACTCGAAGGGACGGCTCGTGGAGGATCCTCTCGACCGGCGTCGATACGACCGACCGGAAGCGCGCCGAAGACGCGCTGCGCGCGAACGAGGAGCGCTTTCGCGAGCTCGCCGTGCACGACGATCTCACCGGTCTCTACAACACCCGCTACCTCTATCAGGCGCTCCAGGAGCTGATCGCGGCGAGCGCCACGGCGCGCGAGGTGTTCTCGATCCTGTTCATCGACCTCGACCACTTCAAGCGGCTGGTCGATTCGCGCGGACACTTGAATGGGAGCCGCGCGATCCAGGAGGTGGCCGAGAGCATCCGGAGCTGCCTCGATCGCCCGGCGTGGGCGGTCGCCTATGCCGGCGACGAGTTCGTCGTCGTGCTTCCGGGCTTCGTGCGCGCCGCGGCGCACGAGAAGGCGCGGCAGATCCAGGTGTGCATCCGCGAGACGCACTACCTCGGCTCGACCGGACAGCCGGAGCGCCTCGCGGCGAGCTTCGGCGTCGCGACCTATCCCGACGACGCATCCGATCTCGAGAAGCTGCTCGCGCTCGGAGATCAGGCCTTGTTCTCGGTCAAGAACTCCGGCCGCGACGGCATCGCGTAGTACGCTCGTTAGGCCGAGACGCGCGGCGCTGCTGGATCGACGGCGAGAGGCCGTTCGGGAGACTAACGACCCGCCGATCGAATACCGTTTGCGGAGTCGTCGCGCGGCGGTTCATGATGACGCCATGACGGCAAACCACCGGCGCGTGGTGGGCTTCGTGTGGCTGGTTGCACTGATCCTGGGATTCGCCGCGTCGCCCGCGTGGGCGGAGCCGACCTGCGGACCGGAGGTGGTCCCCGGTGGAGACTGGCCCGTCCACGGTCGCGATGCGATGAACAGCCGGCACCAGGAGGCCGAGGATCAGATCGGGCCTCTGCAGGCGATCACGCTGCAACCGGCGTGGACGTATCGCACCGGTGAAGGTCTCGGCAACCTTCCGATCGGCGACCTGAACGCCACTCCGATCATCGCTCACGGCTGTCTGTACCTCGTCGCCAGCACCGGGGCCGTGATCGCGCTGAATGCCGACACCGGGGAGGTCGTGTGGCGGCAGCAGATCGACCTGACGACGCCCGGCCCGGACGGCAACCTGATCAGCTCGCCCGTGGTGACCGATGGCAAGCTCGTCGCGATCGTGAATCGGCTCGATGCACCCTACCTGGCTGCATTCGACGCGCGCTCGGGCGCGCCGCTCTGGTCGAGCGATCCGCTTCACGAGCAGGTCGGCTTCTACAGCCACGCCACACCGGTCGTCTACCGGAACGTGATCGTCGCCGGATTCTCGCCGAGAGAAGCCGATCCCGACGGGCGCGGGGGCGTGACGCTGGTCGACCTCGCCACGGGCGCGATTCTGAAGAAGACCTTCAGCATTCCCGACGAAGACTTCGCGACCGGGTTCGCGGGCGGCGGCGTGTGGACCGCACCCGCGATTGACGAGGTCGGCGGTTACGCCTACTACGGCACGAGCAACCCCTACAACAAGACCAACACGGAGCACGAGGGAACCAACGCGATCCTGAAGATCGATCTGAACCCGGGACCGGGGTTCGGAGCGATCGTCGGCAGCTTGAAGGGGAACGTCGACCAGGTTCTGGAGGTGGTGCAGACCGTGGCGGGGCCCACCTGCATGCTGCTCGGCGCCGATCCCGCGCTGCAGTTTCCGGACAGCATCCCGTGCCTGCAGGTCGATCTCGATTTCGGCGCGCCGCCCAACCTATTTCGCGACGCCAACGGCGTCCTGCTGATCGGCGACCTGCAGAAATCCGGCGTGTACCACGTGGGAAACGCCGAGACGATGGCGCCGGCCTGGCAGACGTTGGTGGGCCTCCCGTGCACGTTCTGCAATGCGGCGGCGACCGCGTGGGACCGCAGCGGCAGGCTGTTTTCGGAGAGCACACCCGGCGGGCTGATGGTCGGGCTCAATGCGACGGGCGGAGCGGTGTCGTGGGTCTCTCCAGTGCTCGACCTGATCCACTACCAGGCGGTGAGCTCGGCGAATGGAGTCGTCTACACGGTCGACTCGCTGGGCTTCTTCGACGCGTTCGAAGCCAGCACCGGCCTGCCGCTCGTTCGACGCCTGATGGCGCTCGATACCGGGTTTCCGGCGTTAGGCCTCAGCAGCAGCGGAGTCGCCATCGCACGGCACACCGTGTATGCGGCGCTCGGAGATGCGGTCGTCGCCTATCGAGCCCCGGAGCCGCAGCCGACGCCAGAGCCCGCCGGCCCGTTGCCTCCGATCATCGCGGGCCTCGCGGTCGTGCTCCTGCACCGGCGGAGGCGATCGTCGCGGGCCTGACCGTAGCGTGGGACGGCGCTGGCGAGCGGCACCGATCGGAGTAACGTCGAGCGCAGTCAGCGACCGGGGCATCCGCGGGAGCTCCGAGGAGGTGGTGCGGTGAGTTTCTTTGGTCAGAAGTGCGCGCGCTGCGGCCAGCGCCGAACCCGACGCGAGTACGAGGGCCTGCCTACCTGCGAAACCTGTGAGAAGTCGATCCAGGCCAAGATGCAGGCGGCGAAGGAGCAGAGCCGCCAGTGTCCGCTCGACGGTGCCGACATGGCCAAGGAGATCGTGCTGAACCTGATCATCGACCGCTGTCCGTCCTGTCGCGGCGTCTGGCTGGACGGCGGCGAGCTCGAGGAGATGCGCGGAGCGATCGAAGCCGGGCTCGCGCAGCAGATCATGCGCGGCATGACGTTGGCGCCGCACATCTGACCGCCGCTCGCGAGAGCCACCGTCACGCTCAATCGCGGGGGAGGTGCCTCACCGCCCAGCGCCCGCGTCGGAACGACACCGCGAGCCAGATCGCGCGCGCGATGTGATCGCCCAGGATCACGAGCCAGATCCAGAGCACGGGCGCGTGGAACACGAGCGCGAACACGAACGCGGGCGGCACGCGCAGCACCCAGTTGCCGACCGCCGCGGCGACGAATGGAGTGAAGGTGTCGCCCGCGCCGCGATGCGCGCCGCCGAGCGCGAAGTGTGACTGGAGCGCGGGCTGCACGAGCGCGAGGATGATCATGAACGGCACGATCTGGTCGATCAGCGCCTCGTCGTGCGTGAACAGGCCCGCGAGGAAGCGCGGCATTGCCGCGCACGCGCCGCCGAGCACGATCGACACCCCGATCGCGAGGTTGTTCGCGCGCCAGCCCGACCGGATCGCCGCTTCGCGCCGCCCTGCGCCGAGCGCCTGACCCACGAGCGTCGAGGCCGCGGTGCCGAACGCGACGCCCGGAATCCACGTGAACGCGAGCAGCCTCACGCCCACTGTGTAGGCGGCGATCGCGACGCTGCCGTATTCCGAGAGCACGCGGAAGTAGGCGAGCAGCGCGAGGTTGTTCGCGAGGCGCTCTCCGATTCCCGGCACCGTCAACCGCACGACGTCGCGCACGAGCGGCCGCGCGGCCACGAAGTCGCGCAGGCGCAGCGCGAGCGGCGACCCCTCGCTCGAGCGCACCACCACGGTTGCGAACAAGAGCAGACCGATCACCTGCGACAGCAACGTGGCGAGCCCGGCTCCGACGAGCTCGAGGCGCGGGAATGGGCCGACCCCGAAGATGAACACCGAGTTGCCTGCGATCTTCACCACCGTGACCACCGAGGCGATCAGCATCGGCGTGCGGGTGTCGCGGTCGGCGCGAAGCGCGAACTCGAGCGTCATGCCCACCGCGAGCAGGAGCGACGAGCCGACCACGAGCTGCAGGTACGGAATCGCGGCGCTCGCCACGGCGGGCTCGGCGCCGAGCATCGAGAGCATCGGCCGCGGGGCGGCGAGCAGCGCGCCCGTCAGCACCGCCGCGGTTCCCACCGAGACCATGAGCGCGGCTGCGAGCGCATGGCGAGCGCGCACGGGATCGCGCGCGCCGATCGCGTGCGCCATCAGCGCCACGGTCGCGAAGCCGACCGCGTACAGCACCGACTGGGAGAGGTGGAGAAACTGCGTCGCGTAGCCGACCGCGGCCACCGACTCCGAACCGAGCCGGCCGACCATCGCGATGTCGATCAGCCCGACCGCGGTGAGCAGCACCTGCGAGAGCATCACGGGCCACGACAGCGCCCAGATCTCGCGCACGGAATCGCTAGACGCGCGCGATTCGGCGCGCGATACGGCGCGATCGCGCGCGGACGGTGCCGCGGCCGAGGCGAGCGAGGCGGACGGATCGGTGCCCTCGAAATCGACCGAGGGGTCGACATCCGAGGCGGTGGCTTCGGGCGCCTCTCCCCGCGCGGCCCGGCTCACGTGGGTCAGCGCAGCTCGGGCGGGATCTGGAACGCGACCCCCTCGTTGACCTTCGGCAGCGAGCTCAACGCGACGTCGCCGTCACCGAGCGATCGCAGGCGCTCGACCACCTGCTCGACGAGCAGCTCCGGGGTCGAAGCGCTCGCGGTGACGCCGACGCACTCGACGTCCTCGAGCCAGTCCGGATCGATCTCGTCGCCGTTCTGCACCATGTACGCGGCGACTCCGGACTTGCGCGCGAGCTCGACGAGCCGGTTCGCATTCGACGACGCGGGAGAGCCCACGACCAGGATCAGCTGCGCGCGCTCGAGCAGCTGCTTCACCGCGTTCTGGCGGTTCTGGGTCGCGTAGCAGATGTCGTCCTTGCGCGGCAGGCGGACGTTGGGGAAGCGGGCTGCCAGGGCCTCGATCACGTCGCGCGTGTCGTCTACCGACAGCGTGGTCTGAGTGACGCAGCCGAGCTTGTCGGGGTTGCGGACGACCAGCGACGCGACGTCCTCGACGGTCTGGATCAGGTGGATCCGGTCGGGCGCGTGGCCCATCGTGCCCTCGACCTCGACGTGTCCCGCGTGCCCGACCAGCACCACGTCGTAGCCGTCGTTCAGCATCCGCATCGTCTCGACGTGCACCTTGGTCACGAGCGGGCAGGTGCCGTCGATCGTGCGCAGCCCGCGCGTGCGCGCGGCTTCGCGGATCGCCGGTGACACCCCGTGCGCGCTGTAGATCAGCAGCGCGCCCGCAGGCACGTCGGCCGGGTCCTCGATGAACACCGCGCCCTTCGCGCGCAGATCGTCCACGACGTACTGGTTGTGGACGATCTCGTGGCGCACGTAGATCGGCGCACCGAAGCGGGCCAGGGCGACTTCGACGATCTCGATCGCGCGGTCGACGCCGGCACAGAACCCGCGCGGATTGGCGAGGACGACCTCCACTGCGCCGAGGGTAGCGAAGCGTGCGGGCCCGGGGCCCCTGGCTATCTTGGACGACCCCGCTCGCGGTACCCGGCGCGGGGCAGGAGGATCGCTCCCATGTCCGACGCGGCCGATCTCGAGGGATTCCGACGCGACGTTCGCAGCTGGCTCGAGGCGAACGCACCTGCCAGCGTGCGGGGCGTGCTGACCTCGATCGAGGGCCAGGGAAACTGGGGCGGCCGCCGGCCCAGTTTCGATCCGCCCGACATGAAGATCTGGCTCGAGCGCATGGTCGCGCGCGGCTGGACCGCGCCGACCTGGCCGGTCGAGTACGGGGGCGGCGGGCTCTCCGCGGAGCAGGCGAAGGTGCTCGCACAGGAGCTCTCCGCGGCGAAGCTGCCGCCGGCGCTGATGGGATTCGGGCTCGAGATGATCGGGCCGACGCTGCTCAACTTCGGCACGGACGAGCAGAAGCGCGAGCACCTCACGAAGATCACGCGCGGCGAGATCCGCTGGTGTCAGGGTTATTCGGAGCCCGACTCGGGCTCCGATCTCGCGTCGCTGCAGACGCGCGCGGTGCGCGACGGCGATCACTTCATCGTGAACGGGCGCAAGGTCTGGACCTCCTACGGCGACGTCGCCGACTGGATCTTCGCGCTCGTGCGCACGGATCCGAACGCCAAGAAGCAGGAGGGCATCACGTTCCTGCTGATCGACATGGAGACGCCGGGCGTCTCGGTGCGCCCGATCCGGCTGATCAGCGGCAAGTCGCCGTTCTGCGAGACGATCTTCGACGACGTGCGCGTGCCCGCGAAGAATGTCGTGGGACAGATCAACGGCGGCTGGACGGTCGCGAAGGCGCTGCTCGGCTACGAGCGCGCGATGATCGCGGATGCCTTCGGCGCGTCGGACAGAGGCGCCAAGAAGAAGAAGGCGACGGGCGAGGGCAGCCGGCTCGTTCAGCTGGCCAGGCTGTACGGGTACGGCCTTGGCGACACGGGCGAGCTGCAAGACGCCGTGCTGCGCGACGAGATCGCACAGCTCGAGATGGACGAGCGCGCGTTCCACCTCACCGTGCAGCGCAGCCGCGATGCCGCGAAGGCGGGCCACCGGCCCGGGCCCGAGAGCTCGCTGTTCAAGGTGTACGCGACCGAGCTCAACAAGGACCGCCACGAGCTCTCGGTGCGGATCGCGGGCGCGCAGGGTCTCGGCTGGGAAGGCCCCGGCTACGACGACGAAGAGATCACGCTCACGCGGCAGTGGCTGCGCTCGCGCGGCAATTCGATCGAGGGCGGCACCTCGGAGATCCAGCTCAACATCATCGCCAAGCGCGTGCTCGGCCTTCCGGACTGAGGAAGCATCGCCATGCAGCTCATTCTGACCGAAGACCAGGAACTCCTCGCGAAGACGGCCGCCGACTTCGTCTCGCAGAACTCACCCGTGGCGCGCATGCGCGCGCTGCGCGACTCGAACGATCCCGACGGCTTCTCGCGCGCGCTCTGGAAGCAGATGGCCGAGCTCGGCTGGGTCGGGATTCCGTTCCCCGAGTCGCTCGGCGGCGCGGGCATGGGGCTCGCCGAGCTCGCGGTCGTGCTCGAGGAGCTCGGCAAGAACCTCGCGCCCGAGCCCTTCCTGTCCACGGTGCTGCTCGCTGGCCAGGTGCTGCAGATCGCGGGCAGCGAGGCGCAGAAGAAGCGCTGGCTCGAGCCGGTCGTGCAAGGCGACGCGTTCCTGGCGCTCGCTCAGCAGGAGCGCACGAGCCGCTTCGACCTGCACCGCGTGGCCACGCGCGCCGAGGCGCGCGGCAACGGCTTCCGGCTCAGCGGCGAGAAGATCGCGGTGCTCGACGGCGCCGCGGCCGACGCTTTCATCGTCGTCGCGCGCAGCGCGGGCGCCGAGGACGATCGCCGCGGGATCAGCCTGTTCGTCGTGGCAAACGGCACCCCGGGCCTGCGCGTCGAGCGCCAGTCGCGCGTCGACTCGCGCGGCGCCGCGATCGTGCACCTGGACGCGTGCGAGGTCGGCGCCGATGCGCTCGTGGGCGCGCTCGGCGAGGGACTCCCGGCGCTCGAGGCCGCGGCCGACCGCGCGACCGTGGGCCTGTGCGCCGAGATGCTCGGCTCGATGTCGGAGGCGTTTGCGCGCACGCTCGAATACCTCAAGCACCGGATCCAGTTCGGCGTGCCGATCGGCAGCTTCCAGGCGCTCAAGCACCGCGCGGCGGAGCTCTTCATCCAGATCGAGCTGTGCCGCTCGGCGGTGATGGCGGCCGCGCGCGCGATCGACGCGGGTGCCGCCGATGCCGCGTCGCTGGTGTCGCTCGCAAAGGCGCGCTGCTCGGATGCGGCGATCCAGGTCGCGAACGAGGCGGTCCAGATGCACGGCGGGATCGGGATGACCGACGAGCACGAGATCGGCTTCTACCTGAAGCGGGCACGCGTCGCCGAGCTCACACTCGGCGACAGCGCCTGGCACCGCGCTCGCTGGGCGCGCCTCGCCGGCTATTGATCACGTGCCGTGACCGCGCTCTCGCCGACTCAACGTCTGTTGCGCGCGTGCCGCGGCGAGCCGGTCGACCGCCCGCCGGTCTGGCTGATGCGGCAGGCGGGCCGCTACCTGCCCGACTACCGGCGCGTGCGCGAGCAGGTGTCGTTCCTCGAGCTGTGCCGCGACGTCGATCGCGCGGTCGAAGTCTCGCTTCAGCCGATCGATGCGATCGGCTCGGAGGCGGTGATCTTCTTCTCGGACATCTTCACGCCGATCCCGGGCATGGGCGTCGAGGTCGACTTCCGGCCCGGACCCGTGGTCGCGGCGCCGATCCGCAGCGCTGCCCAGGTGGAGCGTCTGCGCGTGCCCGATCCGCGCGAGAGCGTTCCGTTCGTGTTCGAGATCCTGCGCACGCTGCGCCGCGAGCTCGCCGCGCGCGAGATCCCGCTGCTCGGATTCGCGGGCGCGCCGTTCACGCTCGCGGCCTACCTCGTGGAGGGGGCCGGCTCGCGCCACTTCAGTACCTGGAAGCGCATGCTCTGGCGCGAGCCCGCGCTCGCCCGCGCGCTGCTCGACCGGCTCACCGATCTCACGGTCGGCTACCTCGGCGCGCAGATCGAAGCGGGCGCCCAGGTGGTGCAGATCTTCGACACCTGGGCGGGCATGCTCTCGCCCGGGGACTACCGCGAGTGGGTGCTGCCGACCCACCGCGAGATCGCGGCCAAGCTCGACCGCTCCGCGCCGCTGATCCTCTACGTGAACGATGGCGCCCATGTGCTCGAAGAAACAGCGGAAAGCGGGGCAGACGTGATCTCGCTCGACTGGCGCGTCGACCTCGCCGACGCCGCGCGGCGCGTGGGCGCGCGCGTGAGTCTCCAGGGCAACCTCGATCCGTGCGCGCTCGCGGCCGATCCCGAGACGATCGCGCACAAGGTGCGCGAGCTCGCGCGCGCGGCGGCACCCGCGCGCGGACACATCATGAACCTGGGACACGGCTGCCTGCCCGACACGCCCGTCGAAGGCGTGCGCGCATTCACGGATGCCGTGCGCTCGCTGAACGCAAGTTTCGCGCAGCGAGTGCAAGTTTCGCGCAGCGAGCCGGAGGCGAGCGAAGACCAGCAGCTAGCCGAGCGAAGGCAATCTGGGGGGTCATGAGCGATCCGTTCTCGATCGAGCTCGACCGGATCGCGGAGCTGCTGCCGCGCTACGCGATCGACGGGCCGCGCTACACGAGCTACCCGACCGCGCCGGTGTGGACCGCGGACTACGGCGCCGACGACTACCGCGCCGACCTCGCCGACGACGAGATCGAGGCGAGCGATGGCCTCTCGCTCTACGTGCACGTGCCGTACTGCGACTCGCTGTGCCACTTCTGCGCCTGCAACAAGGTGATCACGACCGATCACACGCGCGCGGCCGGCTACCTCGACACGATCGAGCGCGAGATCGAGGCGGTGCGCGCGGCCACGCGCGTGCCGCGCGCGGCGACGCAGCTGCACTGGGGCGGTGGAACGCCCACCTGGCTCGCGCCGGCCGAGGTCCAGCGCCTGTTCCGCTCGCTCGTCGAGGCGTTTCCCATGCGCACGGACGCCGAGATCTCGATCGAGGTGGACCCGCGCGTGACCACGCGCGAGCACATCGACGTGCTCGCCGAGTGCGGGTTCAACCGCATCTCGATGGGCGTACAGGACTTCGACCCGCGCGTGCAGCAGGCGGTGCACCGGATCCAGCCTGCCGCCGAGACGGCGCGCCTGGTCGAGTGGGCGCGCCGCGCCGGGCTTCGAGAGCGTGAACTTCGACCTGATCTACGGGCTGCCGTACCAGACGCCCGCGAGCTTCGAGCGCACGCTCGACCAGCTGTTCGCGATCGGCCCGGATCGCATCGCGCTCTACTCCTACGCGCACGTGACGTGGATCGCGAAGCAGCAGCGCGGCTTCGAGCGCAAGGACCTGCCCGATGCCGCGACGAAGCTCCAGATCATGCTCACCGCGATCCGGCGCTTCCTGGCCGAGGGCTACCTGTTCATCGGGCTCGACCATTTCGCGCGCGAGGGCGACGAGCTCGCGAAGGCGCTCGCGGATCGCTCGCTGCGCCGCAATTTCATGGGCCACACGACCCAGGCTGGCGTCGATCTGATCGGCTTCGGCCCTTCCGCGATCAGCGAGCTGCGCGCGAGCTATGCGCAGTCACAGCGCGAGGTCCCGGCCTGGGAGGCGGCCGTGCGCGAGCACGGCGTGGCCACGATGCGCGGCCATCGCCTGTCGCGCGCCGACATCGAGCGGCGCTGGATCATCAACCGGATCCTGTGTCACGGCGAGCTGCGCGCACGCGACTACGAAGAGACGTTCGGGCGCGCGTTCGCGGAGGCCTATCGGCCCGAGCTCGCATCGCTCGATCAGGCGCGCGCGGACGGCCTGATCGAGTGCGATACGGACGGCAGCCTGCGCGTCACGCCGATCGGGCGCCTGCTCGTGCGCACCATCGCGATGGCGTTCGACGCCTATCTGCCCGAGCAGCAGAAGAGCGGGTCGCGGATCTTCAGCAAGACAGTCTGACTTCGCTCGGCTCTACGACTCCCAGTGCCGATCGCCGCGGCGGCGATCGTGCCGGTCGTGCCTCCGGTGATGGCGGCGCTCGTAGCGGTCGTGCTGGCGATCGTGCCGCCGGTCGAGGTAGCGGTGGAAGCCGCGGTGCTGCCACCGATCGGCGTACGGGCTGTTCCAGTCATGCCACGTGCGGTGTTTGCGGTCGAGATGGCGGTGGCCGCTGCGGTGCTCGCGGCCCTGCCAGCGATGTCCGCCGCGGTGGTCGTCATCGAAGTCGCGGTAGGACTCGCTGTGTCCACCGCGGTTGTTCCAGTCGACGTACCGATCAGCCGCAGAAGCGTCACTCGCGATCAGCAGCCCCAGTACGCCGACGGCTCCCGCGAGCGCGGGGCCCAGAGAGATATGCATCGGATCTCCTCCTGTTTCCGGCGCGTCCTCTGCGGCAGCGCCGGGTTGATGAAGCCGACACGCGCACGCTCGCGCGAATTCGATCGCGCTTCTGTGCGAGAGGGTGGGGAGATCACCTGGGGGACGTGCCGTCTACCGCAGCCTCCAGGTCGGGCAGGGCGACGCCGCGCGCGAGCTGCTCGGAAGCGCGCAGGCCGCGAGCGCACGCCCCGGTGTCCTCTCCATCGGGGGCGCAGCGCCGCCACACCTCCACGAGCTGCGCGGGATCGAACGGCTCCGCGTGGGCATAGGCGCGCCTGTACAGCCGGGTCCACTCGATCGCCTCGTCCGGCGGTATGCGACCTGACGGCGCTGGCGCGGATGGATCGGCACCGAGCAGCCGCTGCAAGCGCTCCAGGTATCGGGGCCCGCGCTCGCGCAGCATCTCGGCGAGCGGCGCGAAGCGCTCGGGATTCGGGTGCGCGTTCGCCCACGCCGCTGCGAGCCCGCCACAGTTGGAAAGCACCGCCCGGCACGCGCGCCACGCGGCGTGGTCGAGGGCCTCGCGCGCCTCGTCGCCCGACAGCTGCGCGCGGTAGCGGCCCAGCAGCGAGTTGGCCGTCCCGATCTCCGCGGGCGCGCCGTAGCCCGTGAACGGCACCGACCCGCGGCCGCCCGTGAAGAAGGCACGTCCGGCCACGAAGCTCAGGCGCGGGTGAATCAGCGAATGGACCGGCCCCCGGAGCGCGGCCGCGTGGACGACGCCGAGCGGAAGCGTTTCGTGGGCGAGCCAGGTCGCGAGGTCCGTGGCCTCGAGGCGCCGGAGCGCCAAGTGAAAGTCCGGTTGTTGCATGCGCGCTGCGAGACGCTCGAGGTCGAGCGCCCACATCGGGTCGCGGAAACCCAGAATCAGGGCGTCCGCGTAGTTCACGGTCCAGACGGCGACGTGATCGAAGACGCTCGCATAGGTCTCGAGCACGAGCTCGATCGTCGCGTCGCTGGTGTCGTAGAAGTGGAACCACTGGGCGAACACACCGCGCGGCGTCAGGTGATCGCGCGCTGCGGCGAGAAACTCCTGCGAGTAGAGCATCTCGACACCGGTCACCCACGGATTGCTCGGCTCCGAGATGATCACGTCGTATTGGCGCGCGCTCCGGACGAGCGCGCGGTAGGCGTCGCTGTGGACGAACGTCAACTTGGGATTGCGCGAGACGCCGTAGTTCCCGAAGTCGAACAGTGGCGCCGCGGCGATCACGCCCGACGAGATCTCGGCCACCGTGATGCTCTGCGTCTCCGCGAGCTGGGAGAGCTCCCCCGCCGTGATCCCGGTCCCGAAGCCGATCACGAACGCGTTCTCGGCGCGCTCCGCGAACAGCGCCGGCACCACCGCGAGCATTGCCATCGTCCCGTAGTCGCCGGTCGTGTTCCCGTCCGACTTCCCGTTCACGAACAGGCTGCGACTCGAGGCGCGCGCACCCTGAGAGAATTCGCGGACCGTCACCGTGGTGTTCGGATCGTCGTCGTGGAACACGATCCGGCTGTTCGGGATGTAGTGGGCGAGCCCCGAGGGGCCGTCCCAGGTCCAGTCCGTGGACTTCCGCTCGCGGAACACGCCCGACGCGAGATAGGCAGGACGCCACGGCGGCAGCGCAGCGATCGCGATCAGCGAGGCGATTCCGAGCGCCGCGGTGCCCGCGAGCCCGATGCGCGCGGACTGGCGCCACGTCGCGATCGATGCCGCGAGTACGAGCGCGCACAGAGCGATCCGGTACACGTGATGCAGATCGAGCCAGACCAGGAGCGCATAGCCGCCGATCAGCGCGCCGAGCAGCGAACCGACCGTGTTCACACTGTACAGGCGCCCCGCCTGCGAGCCGAGCTCGCCGACCTCGCGCCGCAGCGCGTGGAACGAGAGCGGCAGCGCCGCGCCCGAGAACACCACCGCGGGCCCGATCGCGAGCAGCACGGCGAGGAAGACGCCGCCGTAGAACGGGTAGAACGCCGACTCGGTGTCGCCGAACGCGATGCGGACGAGGTGCGCCCAGTAGGGCGCGGTCTCGAGTCCGAAGTAGAGCGCGCTGAACAGGATCGCGAGCACCCACAGCGCGGCCGGAAGCGCCAACCGGGGGATCCGTGTGAATGCCGAGACCGCGAAGCTGCCGACCGCGATGCACACCACGAAGACGGCCACCACGATCGTGAACGTGTACTCCGACGAGCCGAACGAGAGGCCGCTGATCCGGATCACGGTGGTCTGGAGCACCATCATCGCGAAGCCCACGAGCAGCGCGATGCCGCCGTAGACGGCGAACACGCGCGCGCCGAGCGGTGGTGCTCCCTCCGTTTCGAGCTCGGCGAGCGGAGCCGCAGAGCGGCTCAGTGCCGCGAACGCGGCCCCGATCGCGAGATTCACGGCCCCCATCGCGTAGAGCGTGCCCTCGAGCCCGAGCCCGTGGATCAGCACGAAGCCGGTCGCGAGCGTTCCCGCAAACGCGCCCGCGGTGTTGGACGCATAGATCTGCGCGTGAACGCGCGTGGCGTCGGCCAGATTGCGCGCGAGCGCCTGGGTCAGGATCGGGATCGTCCCACCCATCAGCGTGGCGGGTGGCACGATCAGCGCGGCCGCGAGCGCGACGTCGACCGCAAAGCCGAGTGCTCCTTCGCCGCCGGGCAGCGTGGCCGACGCGCTGCGCACGAGCGCGAAGGTCCAGGGGAACCCGAGGCACCAGAGCCCGATGCCCGCCTCGACACCGCCGTAGACGGCGAGCAGGGAGCGTTCGCGCTCGACGAGCCGCCTCGTCAACGCGCCGAACAGCCAGTACCCGAGCGAGAGGCCGCCCAGGAACAGGCCCAACACGGCCGCGGTCGCCTCGCTGTGCGCGCCCAGCAGGATCGCGAGGTACTTCTGCCAGGTGACCTCGTAGGCGAGCCCCGTGAACCCGGAGAGCACGGTGAGCGCGAGGGCGGCGGGTCGCAGCATCGCGGCAGTATCACCGAATCGGAGCGGTCCTGTGTCGGGTCGCGGGATGCCAAGTCGCGAATTCTCTTCCAAAGTCTGGGCCGATGGGAACGACTCAGGTCGAGGCGGTGGTGGTGGGCGCGGGAATCGCCGGGCTCGCGGCGGCGCTCGAGCTCCAGTCGGCGGGCTGCGACGTGCTCGTGGCGGATCCGTCCGATCGGCCCGGCGGCGTTATGCGGACCGACCACCGCAAGGGCTTCGTCGTCGAGAGCGGGCCCGCCACGGCGATGGTCCGCAGGCCGATGCTCGACTTCCTCTCGAAGCGCGGGCTGCACGACCAGCTGTTGCGCGCAGCCCCGGCGAGCCGCAAGCGGTTCCTGTACAGCGGCGGTCGGATGGTCCGCGTGCCGGACTCGCCGTTGCGGATCGCAGGCACCCCGCTGCTCTCGGGGCGCGCAAAGCTGCGCGCGCTGACCGAGCCGTTCCGCCGCCGCGGCAAATCGGAAGCCGAGTCGGTCGCCGAGTTCGTGGGGCGGCGGCTCGGGCGCGAGGTGTCGAGCGCGCTCGTGGGGCCGTTCCTGACCGGCGTCTACGCAGGCGACGAGGAGCAGCTCGGTGCGGCCGCGGTGCTGCCGCGCTGGGTGGATCGCGAGCAGCGCTTCGGCTCGCTCGCGCTGGGCGGGTTCGCGGGTCTCCTGCGCCGCGATCGCGATCGCGGACTGCGCGGCTCGTACGCGACCGAGCAGGGCTTCGGCCCGTTCGCGCGGCGCCTCGCCGAAGCGCTCGCGGAGCCGCCCGCGCTCGGCACGCGCGTGGCGTGGATCGCGCGCGACGGCCCGCGCTGGCACGTCGACCTGACGAGTCCGAGCGGAGATCTCGCGCTGTCGGCCGCGCGCGTCGTCGTCGCGGCGCCCGCCTATGCCGCGGCCGACGTGCTGCGCGGCATCGACGGCGAGATCGCGCTCGCGCTCGAGAGCATCGCCTATGCGCCGATCGTGGTCGCGCCGGTCGGCATCGAGGCGGGCCGCTCGCGCGAGCCGATCGAGGGCTTCGGATTCCTGGTGCCGCGCGAGGAGTCGATGGGACTGCTCGGCTGCTTGTTCATGAGCCAGCTGTTTCCGGGCCGCGCGCCCGCTGGCCACGAGCTCCTGCACTGCATGCTCGGCGGCGTGCGCTGGCCCGAAGCCGTGCACCTGCCCGACTCGGCGCTCGAGGCCCGCCTCGCCGAAGATCTGTCGCGCACGCTCGGGATCGCGGATCCGCCCGCGCCGCTCGGATTCGTGCGCTGGCCGCGCGCGGTCCCACAGCCCGACCGCGATCACCGCGCGCGCATGCGCTGGCTCTCCGGGCGGCTCGACCAGATGCCCGGCCTCGCGCTCGCGGGATCCTACGTTGCCGGCGTGAGCGTCTCGGACTCGCTGGCGTCGGGATTGGCAGCGGCTTCTCGAGCACTTACAGCGATTCCCTTCGCGTGAAGCACGAGCTGTGCGACCGCCTCGACCCAGGTCGGGTGCGAGTTCGGGCAGTCGACGAGGAGTAGCTCCTCCCCGCCGAGCTCGCGCCATTGCTCGCGCGCGCGAATCCCGATCTCTTCGATCGTCTCCAGGCAATCGGCCGCGAACGAGGGGCACAGGATCGCGAGCCGGCGCACGCCCTTCGCCGCGAGCTCGGGCAGCACGAGATCGGTGTAGGGCCTGATCCAGGGCCGGCGCCCGAGCCGCGACTGGAACGAAGTCGAGAGGCGCGCCGGATCGAGGCCGAGCGCGCCCGCGAGTGCCGCCGTGGTCGCGGTGCACTGCGCGCGGTAGCAGAAGCGGTGCGCGGCATGCGGCGTCGTGCAGCAGCCGGGACCCGCGAGGCAGTGGGATCCGCTGCGGTCGGCGGCGCGGATCTGATGCTCGGGCAGTCCGTGATACGAGAACAGCACGTGGTCGGCGCGGAACTCCGCGAGCGCGGGCGCGGCGACGTCGCGCCACGCGCGGACGAAGCCGGGATCGTCGAAGAAGGGCTCGATCGCGGTGACGCGGTGCAGGCGCGCCGCCGCG
The DNA here is from genome assembly GCA_963832165.1 of uncultured delta proteobacterium. Classification (GTDB taxonomy): domain Bacteria; phylum Myxococcota_A; class UBA9160; order UBA9160; family SMWR01; genus JAHEJV01. The sequence continues at coordinate 72,051 of CAWHTE010000004.1, forward strand.
GGTGACGCGAACAGCGCCGCGAGCGCCGAGCCGGTCGCCGCGGACGAGTACTGCGGGAACAGCGGCAGCGCGACGACCTCGCGCACGCCGCGCTCCTCGAGCCGGCGCAGCGCCTCTTCGATCGACGGTCGCCCGTAGCGCATGCCGAGCGCGGCGGCCCAGCCCGCGCCGAGCCGTCGCTCGAGCGCCGCGCGCAGCGCCTCGCCGTGCACGAGCAGCGGTGATCCCGCCTCGCTCCACACCTTCGCGTAGGCTGCTGCCGTGACGCGCGGGCGCCGGGGCAGGATCACGGCTTCGAGCAGGAGCTTGCGCTGCAGCGTGGGCAGGTCGATCACGCGCGGATCGGAGAGGAACTCGCGCAGGTAGCGGCGCACCTCGCGCGGGCGCGGCGCATCGGGCGTGCCGAGGTTGATCAGCAGCGCGCCGCGCGGCGCGCTCACGCGCCATCCCGGTGGACTTCGCTCGCCCTCGGCTCGCTGCGCGAGTATTGCGTCCAGAGGTTCCACCACTGCCCGAGCCACGCGGAGATCGCGACGTAGTAGGCCGGGTACACGAGCGAGACCCACGCCGCGCGCTCGCGCTCGGGGGAGGGCGGCATCCCCGCGATCAGCGCCATCGCGATCATCCAGAGCATTCCGCCGGCTGCACTGACGCCGCGCAGGCGCCGCATCTTGCTCGGGTAGATGTACTTGAGCGGTACGAAGGTCAGCGCGGCGAACAGCGCGATCCAGGCAGTGGCCACGGCGGACGACATCTCGAGCAGCCAGACATAGAGCGCGACGACGTTCCAGTACGAGGGCCAGCCCAGGAAGAAATCGTCCTCGGTCTTCACGTCGACCTGCGCGAACGCGTAGGAGGCCGCGAGCACGGGGAGCAGCACGAAGCTCCAGTGCGCGAACGCGCCCAGCGCGAGCAGGAACACCACGGGGACGATCGCGTAGTTCAGGTAGTCGACGACGTCGTCGAGCGTGCGCCCGTCGATCCGCGGCAGCTGCTCCGCCACCCCGACCCGGCGCGCGAGCGTGCCGTCGACCGAATCGATTACGAGCGCAGCGAGCATGTAGATCACCGCGCGCGCGAAGCCACCGCGGCCGATCTCCCAGAGCGCGAATACCCCGAGCACGGCACCGCTCGCGGTGAACAGATGCACCGACCAAGCCAGCGCTTGGCGGGTGGTGAGGGCTGTCGGCGCACCGTGACGGGCCATCCAGGAGTGCGGACGAACATACCAGAGGCCGCTATCGTTCCCCGATGCCCGTCGACTCGATGCGCCGAGCCATTCCGAATCCCGTCTCGCGCGAGGACGCGAAGCGCGTGAACGACGCGCGCGCGCTCGAGTTCCTGCGCCAGGGCGGCGACTCGTTCATGACCACGAACGTGGACGCCGTGCTGAACTGGGCGCGCAAGTACTCGATGTTCCTGTACCCGTTCGTGACCGCGTGCTGCGGCATGGAGTTCATGTCGGTGGCGGGCCCGCGCTACGACATCGACCGCTTCGGCTGCGCATTGCCGCGGTTCTCGCCGCGTCAGGCGGACCTCCTGATGGTGGTGGGCACGATCACCCACCGGCAGGCGCCGATCCTCAAGAAGGTCTACGACCAGATGGCCGAGCCGAAATGGGTGGTCGCGTTCGGCGCGTGCACGTGCTCGGGCGGCCCGTACAACAACTACGCCACCGTTCAGGGCATCGACACGATCATCCCGGTCGACGTGTACATCCCGGGCTGCCCGCCGCGGCCCGAGGCGGTGATCGACGGACTGATCAAGCTCCAGTCGCGCGTCCAACAGGAGCGCGTGCCCGCCGACGGGCGTCACCGCGAGACCGCCGACCTCGCGCTTCCGGTGGTCGAGAAGCCGATCGCCTGAGGGGCAAGTTTCGCGCAGCGAGCCGCAGGCGAGCGAAGTCCATAAGGGGGGAGCGTGCGGCTCTCCGTCCAGGAGCTCGGACAGGTCTCCTATCGCGACGCGCTCGCGCTCCAGGACGAGCTGGTGGCGGCGCGGCGCCGCGGTGCGTGTGCGGACACGCTGCTCCTGCTCGAGCATCCGCCGGTCGTGACGCTCGGGCGCAGCGCGCGCGGTGAGCACCTGCTCGTCGATGCGGAGGGGCTCGCGGCGCGCGGCGTGGCCGTGCACGAGGTCGCGCGCGGCGGCGACGTCACCTATCACGCGCCGGGTCAGCTCGTGGGCTACCCGATCGTCGACCTCGCCGCGCGCGACGCGTGTGACGTGCACGCGTGGCTGCGCACGCTCGAAGAGCTGATCGGCGAGGCGCTGATCGAGCTCGGCGTGCCGTGGCGGCGCATGCCCGGCTGGACCGGAGTATTCGTCGATGCTCCGGGCGAAGTGGCGCGCCCGCGCAAGATCGCGTCGATCGGCGTCGGCATCCGCGGCTGGGTCACCTTCCACGGCTTCGCGCTGAACGTCGATCTCGAGCTGGCCGGCTTCGATGCGATCGTCCCGTGCGGCCTGCACGCGGTCGAGATGACCTCGCTCGCGCGGGAGCTCGGCGCCGGCGCTCCGCCCGACCTCGCCGTGCGCGCGCGCGACGCCGTGCGCAGCGCATTCCTGGCGCGGCTCGGTTAGCGTCCGTCGGGAAGCGGACGGCGCGGGTTCGAGTTGACCCCAGCCGAGTTTGGGTGCACAAAGAGGTTCCCCAAGCTGTGCAGGAGCCAGGGCCATGACGAAGCTGCGATTAGCCTTTCTTTACGCGGTCGTGTCGATCGGAATCCTCTGCGGGCTGTCGCTCGGCGCGAGCGCTCAGGTGGACGACCCCGCGCCCGCGGGCGCCAACGACTGGAATTGCGTGCCGAGCGCCGCGCATCCCAAACCCGTCGTGCTCGTCCACGGTCTGGGCGCGCGTATGTCCGAGAACTGGCTCTACCTCTCGCCGGCACTGAAGGAAGCGGGCTACTGCGTGTTCGCACTCACGTACGGGCGCAACGCGGCGGCTCCCCCGCCGCTCGACCAGCGGGGCGGCTTCCTGCCGATGGAGCAGAGCGCCCAGCAGCTCGCGGACTTCGTGGCCGAGGTGCTCGAGGCGACCGGCGCCGACCGCGTCGACATCGTGGGGCATTCCGAGGGCAGCCTGATGCCCAACTACTACGTGAAGTTCCTGGGCGGTGCGGCCTTCGTCGATCGCTACGTGGGCATCACGCCGCTCTGGGACGGGACCAACCTGGCCGGCTTGGCCACCGCCTACACGCTCCTGGATCCCACGGGTCTCGGCGTGGTCGTGGCGGGTCAGATCGCGCAGTGGTGCGCGTCGTGCCCGCAGTTCCTGCGCGGCTCGGACTTCCTGAAGAAGATGAATCAGGGCGGGGCCGCGGTTCCCGGCGTCAAGTACACGATGATCATGACCATCTACGACGAGCTCGTCGTGCCGTGGTGGAGCGGCTACCTCGTCGCGCCGAACTCGACGAATATCGTGCTCCAGAAGGTCTGTCCGACCGACGTCTCGGAGCACGTGCTGGTCGCCTTCGACCCGGTGGTGAAGCAGCTCGTCTTCAACGCGCTCGACCCGGCCCACGCGCAGAAGCCACGCTGCCTCCTCGGATTGCTCTGATTCCGCTCTCCATGATTGCGCGGACCGCGGCGATCGCCGCGCTCTTGCTCGTGTTCGCGGGCGTCGCGCGCGGCGCCGAAGCCGAACGCGTGATCGTGTGTCTGGGCGATTCGCTCACCGAGGGATACGGCCTCGCTCCCGAACGCGCCTATCCGAGCCTGGTCGAGCGCATGCTGCGCGAGCGGGGTCACAGCGTTCGCGTGGTGAACGCGGGCATCAGCGGCTCGACATCCGCGAGCGCGGTGTCGCGGCTGCGCTGGCAGCTGCGCAGCCGGCCCGAGATCGTCGTGATCGCGCTCGGCGGCAACGACGGGCTGCGCGGCGTCGACGTGGCGACGACGCGCGCGAACCTGTCGGCCGCGATCGAGCTCGCGAAGAAGAGTGGCGCGCGCGTGCTGCTCGCCGGCATGAAGATGCCGCCCAACTACGGACCCGAATACACCGCCGCGTTCGAGGCGATCTTCCCGGCGCTGGCCGCGCAGCACGGCGTCGCGCTGTTGCCGTTCCTGCTCGAGGGCGTGGCGGCCGATCCGGCGCTGAACCTGCCCGACGGGATCCACCCGAACGAACGCGGCGCCGAGGTCGTCGCGCGCAACGTGCTCGCGGCTCTGGTCCCGATGCTGGAGCCTCGCCGTTGATCCTCGAGGCGGAGTCGGTCCACAAGACGTTCGCGTCGCCGGCAGGCGCGATCGAGGTGCTGCGCGGCGTCGACCTGCGCGTGGCGAGCGGCGAGACGGTCGCGATCGTGGGCGAATCGGGCAGCGGCAAGTCGACGCTGCTCTCGCTGCTCGCGGGGCTCGACGTCCCCACGCGCGGCAGCGTGCGCCTCGACGGCGCCGATCTCGCCGCGCTCTCCGAGCGCGAGCTCGCGCGCGTCCGCGCGCGCCGGGTGGGAATCGTGTTCCAGCAGTTCCATCTCGTGAGCGGCTTCACCGCGCTCGAGAACGTGAGCCTGCCGCTCGAGCTGCAGGGCGAAGCCGACGCCGAGGCGCGCGCGCGCGCGGTGCTCGACCAGGTGGGGCTCGCGCCGCGCGCCGACCATCTGCCACAGCAACTGTCGGGCGGCGAGTGCCAGCGCGTTGCGATCGCGCGCGCGCTCGTGGTCGAGCCCGCGCTGCTGCTCGCCGACGAGCCGTCGGGCAGCCTCGATGCCGTGACCGGCGATGCCGTCGATCGGCTGCTGTTCGATCTCGTCGAGCACCGCGGCACGGCGCTCGTGCTCGTCACGCACAGCGACCGCCTGGCGGCCGCGTGCGATCGCCGCCTCGCGCTCGAGGGCGGCCGGCTGGTCGGCTGACGTGTGGGTGCTGGCGCGGCTCGCGTGGCGCGAGATCCGCAACCACGCGCGCTTCTCGGTGTTCTTCGCCACCAACCTCGCGCTCGGCTTCGCGGGATTCGTCGCGCTCGACGCGTTCGAATCGTCGGTGACCCGCGCGCTCACGGAGCGCTCGCGCGCCTTTCTCGGCGCGGACGTGGTCGTCTCGTCGCCGCGCCCGGTCACGGCGGCGGAGGTGCGCGCGCTCGATCAGCCGGCCGGGGAGGGCGCGCGCCTCGCCCACGCGGTCGTGCTGTTCTCGATGGTGGGTACGGGCGAGCGAGCGCGTCTGGTCGAGCTGCGCGCGATCGACGCGGCCTATCCGCTGTACGGCGCGATCGAGCTCGAGGCGGGCGGCGGTGCGGCGCACGGCGGCCACGCGCGCGCGGCGCTGCGCGACGGGCCCGGTGCCTGGATCGACCCACCGCTGCTCGCGCAGCTCGGGGTCGCGGTGGGTGATGGGGTCCAGATCGGGCGCGCGTCGTTTCGCGTCGAGGGCGTCGTCGCGCGCGACGGGGGGCGCGCGAGCAGCGGATTCGCGATCGCGCCGCGCGTCTACATCGACCTCGGACACCTCGACGCGACCCGACTCGTCGCGACGGGGAGCCGCGTGGAGTACCAGCGACTGTATCGGCTGGCGGGCGGTGCAGATCCCGACGCGGTCGCGCGCGCCATGCGGCTCGCGATCGACGACCCTCGCATCGCCGCCCGCTCGCACGCCGAGGCCACGCGCGACCTCGCACGCAGCTACGGCGCCGTGACGCGCTACCTCGGACTCGTCGCGCTCGTGGCGGTGTTCCTCGCCGGGCTCGGCGCGGCGCACCTGTTCCGCGCGCATCTCGCGCGCCGCGTATTCGATCTCGCGATCCTCGTGAGCCTCGGTGCGACGCGCACGCGCGCGCAGGCGATCTTTGCGCTGCAGCTCGCACTGCTGAGCCTCGGCGCTGCGGCGGGCGCGCTCGTGCTCGGCGCGCTGCTGTTGCCCGCGCTCACGGCGATCGCCGGCGACGCGGTGCCGCCCGGGTTCGCGCCGCGCGCCGGTGTGCGCACGGCCGCGACGGTGGCGCTGCTCGCGGTGTTCGGCAGCGCGGCGGCGTGCCTGCCGCTCATCGTCCGGCTGCGCCGGCTGCGCCCGGCGGAGCTGTTCGCCGAGCAGGCGAGGCCACACCTCGCGAGCGCGCCGCGCGACGCGGTGTGGTGGACGCCCGCCGCGCTGGGGTTCTGGGCGATCGCGTGCTGGCGTGCGGAGAGCTTTGCGACCGGCAGCGTGTTCACGGCGCTGTTCGGCGCGGCCGCGCTCGCGCTCTCGGCGGTCGGGCTCGCGCTGACGGTGCTGTTCGCGGCCGCTCCGCGCAGGACGCCGCTGCCCGCTCGGCTCGCGCTGCGCGAGCTGGCGCGGGGTCGGCTCCGCACGGTGTCGGGATTCGTGTCGCTCGGTCTGTGCGCTCTGCTCGTGAGCCTGGTGCCGCAGCTGCGCTCGGTGCTCGACCGCGACCTCGAGACCCCGCGCGGCGCTTCGCTGCCGAGCCTGTTCCTGTTCGACATCCAGCCCGACCAACGCGATCCGATCGCCGAGCACGTGGCCGCGCGCGGTACGTCGCTGCAGCGTCTCTCGCCGCTCGTTCGCGCGCGGCTCGATCGCATCGACGGCGTGTCCGTGGCCACACGCGAGGACGACGCCGCGCGGCCTCCCGGGTCGAGGCTCGCGCGCGGCGACGCCGAGGACGCGCGTCGGCTGCGGTCGCGGCGCTACAACCTGACCTGGCGCCCTGAGCTGAACGATTCCGAGCGCATGCTGTCCGGGCGCGCGTTCTCGGGCACCTGGGATCCGCTCGCGGGGAAGCCAGCCGAGCTGTCGCTCGAGATCGACTTCGCCGAACGGCTCGGGATCGGGCTCGGCGACACGCTCGCGTTCGACGTGCAGGGAGTCGCGGTCGAAGGCGAGGTCGTGAGCCTGCGCGAGGTGCGCTGGAACAGCTTCCAGCCGAACTTCTTCGTCGTGTTCCAGCCCGGTGTGCTCGAGGAGGCGCCCGCGGTCTATCTCGCGTCGATCCCGCAGCTGCCACCCGATCAGCGCGATGCGCTCCAGGCCTCGCTCGCGACCGCGTTCCCGAACGTCTCGAGCATCGACGTGACGCGGGCGGTCGAGCGTCTGCTCGGCCTGATCGACCAGCTGCAGTGGGCGCTCGCGGGCTCGGCGGCGCTCTCGCTCGCGGTGGGTTGGCTGCTCGTGACGGCACTCGCGCGCGACGCTGCGCGCGAGCGCCGCTGGGAGCTCAACCTGCTCAAGGTGCTCGGCGCCGAGCTGCGCGACATCCGGCGCTGCCTCGACATCGAGTTCGCGCTGCTGGGCGGGCTCGCGGCGCTGGCCGGCACTGCCGCGAGCGTGATGGCCGCGGCCGTCCTCGCGCGCTGGGTGATCGAGGTGCCGTGGGCGCCGGCGGTGGCCCCGCTCGCGGTGCCGCTGTTCGGAATCCCCGCGCTATGCGTGGTCTGCGCGCGCATCGCGTCGCGCACCGTGCTGCGCGAGCGCCCGCTCGCGCTGCTCCAGGCCGCTCCTTCGCACTAGGTGTGCGCGAGCGTTCTCAGCGCGGCAGTGCGCTCGCGATCGCCGCGATGTCCTCGTCCGTGAGCTTGCTCGCCATCGCCTTGTGCTTCTCGCTCGCGCGCAGGTGCTTCGCGACGTCCTCCGCGGCGAGGGTCTTGCCCGCGAGCGCCGGGACCTTCATCGCCTTGGCCGCAGGGGTCTCGGCCTTGCCGTCGAGACCGTGACAGCCGGCGCACTTCTCCTTGTAGAGCGCGGCGCCGTCCGCCGCGAGCGCCTGGCTCGCGCAGAACAGCAGGGGAATCGCGAGCGAAAGCGACGCGAGTCGGACCAGGGTGTGCATTCGTTTCTCCTTAGAACTCGAACACGGCGCTGAGACTGAACAGATTTGCGTCGTAGTCTTCGAGACCGTTGTGAAGGAAGACGTCGTTGTTCGTGCCGAGCAGCGGCAGTCCTTCCACGCTGCTGGTCAGGCGAGTCACACCGAGCTCGTCGAACTGCCAGTTTTCCTGATCGTAGTGCTCGAAGCGGTACCGGGCCACGAAGCTCACGCGCTCGTCGTAGCGATACCAGAGGCTCGCAGTCGGCGCCCAGAGCAGGTCTTCGACGTCGGGATAGTTCACGGCGTCGACCGGCGCTCCGGAGGTGTGCGTCTTGCCGTTTCCGCTGTGAACGAAGAACCCGGTCGTGAGGATCAGTCGCTCCGGCAGGATCGCGAACGCGACGTCGATGCCGCCCGTGTGACCCATGTCCTCGTGGCGGCTCTTCCATTCGAGCGTCCCGCCCGACGACGCGCTGCGCTGGTGCAGCTCGATCCAGTCGTACGTGTAGGAGAGGGAGATCTCGATCCGCTCGAGCGGGCGATAGGAGGTATCGATCCCGACGTCGAAGCCATCGTCCGAGACCAGCCCGAAGTGATCGTCCCAGTCCGTGACGTGCAGGTTGCTGCTCAACGTGACGTCGGTGTCCTCACGCGTAAAGAGCTGGGACAGCAGGTGGACGGTGTGGCGCTGATTGTCCGCCTCGTCGTACTTGCGGATCGGCGGAGTCAACGGCGCCCGGACTACCCCGGGCTCGAGCGCGCGGAACGGAGCCAGCTCGTCGTACTTCTCGCTGTCGCGGATCCGGTACGAGTAGGCCGTGCGGAAGCGCGCCCAGGGCCCGGCTCGCGTGTCGAGGCGCAGCTCGGGCGTGTACTCGTCCATCTGCCGGACCTCGCGCTCGGGCCCGCGGTCCCAGCGGTCCCAGGCGAATCCGAGGGTCGCCTTCGCGCCGCTCGTGATGCGGTAGGCGGTCTCGAGAGTCGCGTTCTGCGTCGTGTAGCTCGGCGCGTACGAGCGCTTGGTCTCGACGGCCAGCGCGGCGTCGCTGTTCGACGTCTCCGTGAACAGGATCTCGTCGCTGTGGTTGTCGTAGTCGCGGAGCCGGTAGCGGCCGCGCACTTCGAGCTTTGCCAGCGGTCTCGCCGTGAGCATGAGATTCGCGAGGAACGGGCGCACGTCGCCGTCGAGGTCGTTCTGGGGCAGCGGCCCCGGCGTGAGGACGGGATTCACGGTGAGCGGCACGAAGGTCTCGTTCTGGCGGTTCAGGCCGTAGGCGACCGTGCCCGCGACGTGGAACGGGAAGCTCGTCGGAATCGCGGTCGAGCTCGTGAGCGCCACGACATGCGAAGAATTGTCGGGGTCCGCAGCGATCGCGCCCAGCGCGGAGCCGCCATCGAACGGCGCCGGGTTCTGTACCTGGATCGAGCGGAACTCGTTCGAGAACAGGCTCGCGGTGTAGTTCAGCCCGATGCTGAACGCGTCGCCCGAGTAGGAGAGGTCCGCGGTGCCCTCGTGGATCGTGTCGTCCACGGGCTGGGGGATGTGCACGAAGTTGCTGAACCCGTAGAAGAGCGTCTCCGGCCGGCGGCCGTCGCGATCGATCGCTCGGTAGGCAGCCCGGATCTGCGAGCCAGCGCTCGGCTCGAAGGAGGCACCCACGATCGCCGTGTTGGTGTCGAAGCCGAGCTTCGCGTCGCGGGCCGCGCCGGTCACGGACGACTCGAAGGTCGCGGCGTCGATCGGCGGTGCGAAGGGAAGGGTCAGCTCACCGCCCGGTACCCCGATGTACGGCGAGAGAGCGCCGTTGCTGAAGTTGTGCGGGAGCTGCGAGTACGAGCCGAACAGATTCCAGCGCCCCCAGCGTCCTCCCTCGAGGAAGTAGTCGGCGTCGTCCTCGCCGAAATCGAAGCCACCGAGGCGCAGGTAGTGGCGGCGATCGGGATCCTCGAGAAGCAGGCTGCCGGCGCCGAACAGACCTTCGTGGGGATCGCGGTACTCCTCGAACTTCGCCGAGTGCTCCTCGCTGACCAGGCGCCCGCCGCCCTCGACCCAGCCCGACAGGTGGATGGGACCGGCGTCGACGTCCGCACGCGCGGTCGCCGGCGCGGTCGAGATCCAGCACGCGAGAGCCATGAGCGTTCGAATGCGTCGGTGCAACGGCGTCACCGGGTGAGTGCGAAGCCCGACGGGTGGTTGGAGCCGTGGACCTGCGTGTGGCACTGGAGACAAGACGATCCGACCGCGAAGCGATCGGTCGGGTTGCGCGCGCTCGTCGCATGCCCGGTCGAGACGTGACAGGTCTGGCACAGCCGGGGCACGTTCATCTTGAGCATTGCTCGCCGCGTGCTGCCGTGGGGATCGTGACAGTTGAGACAGTTCTCGGGGACCGGTGAATGCTCCCAGAGGAACGGACCGCGCTTCTCGGCGTGACAGGAGAGGCACTGGTCGTTTGCCGAGATGTTCCGGATCAGGCTCTCGGTCACCGTTCCGTGCGGCTGGTGACAGGAGGTGCAACGCATCTTGCCTTCGCTGGCCGTGCTCGCCTCGAAGGCGCCCGGCCGCAGCGGCATGTGGGCGTTGCTGAAGATGCGCGAGTACTGCAGCTGGTGGCAGCCCGCACAGGTCTCGACCTCGGTCCGTGCCGAGAGCAGATCGTCGTGCGAGACGCTCTCCATGAGCGTGTGGCAGGTCGTGCAGGCGACTTCGCTCGACTCGTGCGCGCTGCCGCGCCAGTAGCTCCGCTCGCCTCCCTTGTGACACGAGAGGCACGCCCCGTTGATCCGCGACACGGCATCGGGTGTGTCCTGCTCGAAGGGCACGAAGTCGCCGACGCCCTTGCCCCCGCCGGCTTCCACGTGCGCGCCGCCCGGGCCGTGGCACGACTCGCAGCCGTGGCCGGCGACCTCGCCGCGCGCGTTCGCCTCGCTCAGCACGCGCGAGTGCACGGTGTGGCCGTACTTCGCCGTGAAGCCGGGCTTCAGCCCTTCGTGACACGCGAGACAGGTGGCGTCGCCGACGTAGACCGGAGCCGGGGATGTTTCGGAAGACTCACCCGCGACCGGCTCGACCGGCGGCGCGTGGCAGGCAACCGCCAGCGCGATCCCGACTGCCAGGAGCCACCCGAACGCGGCGTAGGTTCGCATGGGCCTCACTTGGCGGACCTCGCGGCCGCGACCCGCGCGGCGAGATACACCAGCATTCCCGCGCCCACACAGGGCGTTCCGAAGAAGATCGCCCGCGTCGCGGTCACACCGTTCGGGTCCAACACGACGTGCCCGACCGGAATCATCCCGATCAGGATCAGCGCACCGGCCAGGCGGATCATGGCTTCGCCCCCGAGCCATTCAACGCCTCCGGAGGGTGCGCGCTCGGGTGACACGCTCCGGTGCAGGACAGCTCTCGCGAGGCGAGCAGCTTCTGCGTGTCCGGGTCGGTGTGGAGGGACACCGCCTGGAACTTCGGCGCATGGCGATGGCAGTCGAGGCACGCGTCGATGTCGAACGGGCGGTTCATCGCGAGCGGATACTCGTAGCTGCCGCGGAGCTCGTGCCACATGTGGCCGATCCCGGCTCGCTTCGCCTGAAATCCGCCGAGAATTCCGTAGCCGGCGTGGCACGTGTAGCACGCGGTGTCGCCCTTGATGGCGCCGGATTGATAGTGGTTCGAGGCGAGTGAGCCATTGGCCTCGATCACGCTTGCCACGACTGGAGCCATCGGCTCGTGACACGAGCCGCAGAACGACATCTCCTGCGAGCGACTCACGGTCTCGAGGTTCGAGAGCAGGAGAGCGACGCCCGGCACGACGACGAGACCGGCCAGTCCCAGCTCCGGCGACACGTAGCCGCGGATCAGCGCATAGGCAGCGAGGCCGGCCGCGGCTGTCACCGCGATGAACGCCACGATCCACAGCAGGTGGACCTGCGGCTGGTCCATGAACAGCGGACCCAGGTCCGCTTCCATCGGCATCCCCCGTTGTCGGCTCATGTTCTCACGACGGATCCGACGTTCGCAAGAGCGATGCGCGCAACGCCTCCGCGCCAGGAAGGGAATGCGGGCCGGTATGCTCGTGTTGGCGCACCCGGTCGGCGAGGCGATCGGGCGCTCGCAACAGGGAACACGCCGCATGAAGCAATGCCCGTTCTGCGCCGAGTCCATCCAGGATGACGCGATCAAGTGCCGCTATTGCGGAGAGTTCTTGACGGGTGGACCGCCCGCGATGCAAGCCGCGATGCGCGCGGCGGGCATGCCGGCGAACGTGCGCTTCGGCTGGGGCTACGAGTACAAGTCCCGCATCACGGTTCTCGGCCTGCCGCTCGTCCACATCGCGAGCGGTGTGGACGAGCAGACCGGTCGCCCGCGCATCGCGTGCGGGATCCTTGCCATGGGCAACATGGCCGTCGGCCTGATTGCCGTGGGAGGGATGGCCGCGGGCGGCCTGACCTTCGGCGGCGTGAGCCTCGGGCTGCTCTGCATCGGAGGCGTCGCGGTCGGCGGCATCGCGCTGGGCGGCCTGGCGATCGGAGCGCTGTTCGCGGTGGGCGGCATGGCCATCTCGCTCTCGTATGCGGTCGGTGGCGGCGCGCTAGCTCCCTGCGCCTTCGGCGGCTCGGGCGGCGATCCCTCCTGTTTCGCACCGTTACTGGAGAAGCTCGGCCGGCTCGGGATCCAGATGCGCTGAGGATCCGGGTCGCTACATTGCGGCGGCAAGCGGCCCCCGCCGCACCGCAAGTTTCGCGCAGCGAGCCGAAGGCGAGCGAAGACCAGCGGGGGGGCGGAGCCGAGCGGAGTCAATAGGACGTGCCGGGCAGGGTCATCGTGGTGAAGCGCGCCGAGAAGCTCGGCCTGCTCGAGCGCCTCTACGTGCCGATGATCCTCAAGGGCCTCGCCGTCACGGCCGGCCACTTCTTCCGCAACCTGCGCGGGTTCGTCTCCGGCAAGAACCGCACCGACTTCGTCGTCCAGTACCCCGAAGAGCTCGTCGACTATCCCGATGCGTTCCGCGGCATGCCCGTGCTCGTACAGCTCGACAACGGCCAGCCCAAGTGCGTCGCGTGCGGCCTGTGCGAGTTCGCTTGCCCGACCGACTGCATCAGCATCGTCCCGGGCGAGCTCGAGGGCTCGCGCATCGAGCGCTACCCCGAGGCGTTCGACATCGACATGTCGCGCTGCATGTTCTGCGGCCTCTGCGAAGAGGCGTGCCCCGAAGAGGCGATCGTGATGAGCCGCGAAGTCGAGCTCGCGACCTACGATCGCGGCTCGATGCTCTACGACAAAGAGCGCCTGCTCGTGCCCGATGCGCTGCTCGAGCGCCGGCTCGGCTTCCTGCGCGGGGAGTACGACCGCGAGCACGCGCAGGAGAAGCACCGCTGATGGAGGATCACGGGCAGGTTTCGCGCAGCGAGCCGAAGGCGAGCGAAGACCATGGGGATACGGTCCTGCGGCGCCTGATCGCCGCGATGCCCGAGGCGGTGACGTCGACACACGCGCATCTCGGCGATGCGACCGCGGTGGTCGCCGCATCCCGACTGATGGAGGTGATGCGCTACCTGCGCGACGACCGCGAGCTCGCGTTCGAGATGCTGATGGACGTCTGCGCGGTGGACTATCTGCCGCGCGTACCGCGCTTCGAGGTGGTCTATCACCTCTACTCGATCGTGAAGAACCACCGACTCCGCGTGAAGGTGCTCGTGGACGGGAAGACGCCCAGCGTGCCCAGCGTGGTCAAGCTCTGGCTGTCGGCGAACTGGATGGAGCGCGAGGTGTTCGACCTCTACGGGATCCGTTTCGAAGGCCATCCCGACCTGCGGCGGATTCTGTTGTACGAGGAGTTCGAAGGCCATCCGCTGCGCAAGGACTATCCGAAGGAGCGCCGCCAGCCGCTCGTGGGTCCGAGGAACTGATGGCGCAGCCCTACTTCCCGACTCCGCCGCACAAGGACGAAGGCGACTTCGAGCGCGATCTCCATACCGAGCACCAGCTGCTCAACATGGGGCCGTCGCACCCGGCGACGCACGGAACCGTGAAGTTCCTCGTCGAGCTCGACGGCGAGAACATCGTCAACATCGACATCCAGGTCGGCTACCTGCACCGCGGCTTCGAGAAGGAGTGCGAGGCGGGAACCTGGTACCAGGCGATCCCGTACACCGACCGCCTCAACTACAACTCGGCGGTCCTCGCGAACCTGGGCTTCTGCATGGCCGTGGAGAAGCTGCTCGGGATCGAGACGCCCGAGCGCTGTCAGTGGCTGCGGGTGATGTCGGGCGAGATCAGTCGGATCGGCGATCACCTCACCCGCTGCGGTGCGGCCTGCCTCGAGCTCGCCGCGATGACGCCGTTCCTGTACGGCATCGAGGCGCGCGAGCTCACCTGGGACCACCTCGAGATGCTGTGCGGCGCGCGCGTCACGAGCAACTACATCCGGATCGGTGGCGTGAAGCACGGCATGACGCCCGGCTTCCCCACGAGCTGCCGAGCCTACATCGCGAAGACGCGCGAGCTGCTGCGCGACTTCGACGACGTGGTCACGAGCAACCGCATCTTCGTCGACCGTCTGAAGGGCACCGGCGTCATCGATCGCGAGACGTGCATCCGCTACGGCGTCACGGGTCCGATCCTGCGCTCGACGGGCGAGCCGCTCGATCTGCGCAAGCAGCAGCCCTATCTCGTCTACGACCAGATCGACTTCGATGTACCCGTCGGCACTACGGGCGACAACTACGATCGCTACCTCGTGTGCGTCGAGGAGATGCACCAGTCCCTTCGAATCGTGGAGCAGTGCCTCGTCAAGCTCGAGCAGCTCGGCCCGGGCCCCGTGAACGTGTTCGATCCGCGCGTGCGCTGGCCCGCGAAGGGGCGCGTGTTCAACCACATGGAAGAGCTGATCCAGCAGTTCAAGTCGGTCACCGAGGGGCCGCGCGTGCCTGCGGGCGAGGGCTACTTCGCGATCGAATCCGCCAACGGCGAGCTCGGCTTCTACCTGGTCTCCGACGGCAGCGCAGTGCCCGTGAAGGTGCGCTGCCGCCCGCCCAGCTTCATCAACCTCGCGCCGATGTCCGAGATGCTCAAGGGAGCAATGCTCGCCGACCTGATCCCGACTTTCGACTTCATCAACATGATCGGCGGAGAGTGCGACCGGTGAGCAGCCGCGATCGGGTCTGGAAGAAGCTCGGCGCACCGACCGACCAGGTCGGCAGCGTGAACGATCCGCGCACGCGCGTGGACTTCGGGCACAAGTGGAACGAGAAGTGGGTCTACCTGGACGAGGACGGCTCCCGGGTAGACAAGGTCGTGCTGTGGCTGCGCTACGACCTGGTGGGCGCGTTTGCGGCCGACGGATCCCCGATCGCCGTCGGCGAAGACTGACACGGCGGGTCCGGCGCAAGTCTCGCGCAGCGACGCGAAGCCGAGCGAAGGCCATCGTGCGGGCGGACCGCCGCCGCTGCGCCCGTTCGGGCTCGTGCTGCATCACGACGGCAGCTGGACGCACGAGGGGCACCCGATCCGGCACGCGAAGCTGCGCGAGCACTTCGACCGCAGCGTGGTGTACCTGCCCGCGGAGCAGAAGTACGTCGTGACGCTGCGCCACTTCCGCGGCGAGATCACCGTGGAGGAGGCGGCCTTCTTCGTGCGCGCGTTCGAGCCCGGGACGGCGCGCATCGCGCTCTCCGATCGCAGCGAGGAGACGCTCGATCCCACCACGCTCGCGACGTCGCCGATCGACGGTGCGCTCTTGTGCCGCGTGAAGCGCGCGCTCGCGTTCGAGGGACTGCTCGCGCGCTTCACGCACGCGGCTGCGGCCGAGCTGCTCCACGCGGTGGATGCCGCGCCGTCGGGCATGCGGCTGTGCGTGGCGGGCGTCTGGCACGCGCTGCCCGACCTCTGATCGTCACACGAGCTGGCGCGTGAGCTGGACGCCCACGACGACGGCTCCCACACCCGCCACGAGGCTGGCCGACGCGTTCGCGAGCGCGAGCCCTGCGTGGCCGTCCTCGACGAGCGCCCAGGTTTCGAGTCCGAACGTGGAGAAGGTGGTGAAGCCGCCGAGCACGCCCGTGATGAGCGCGAGCCGCGCGGCGGGCGTGATCCACGCATGCTCGTCCGCGAGCGTGGCGAGCACGCCGATCAGGAAGCAGCCGGAGACGTTCACCGCGAACGTGCCCCACGGAAAACCCGGCCCCGTGCGCGCCTCGATCCAGAGGCCGACCGCGTAGCGCAGCATCGAGCCCAGGCCGCCACCCGCGAACAGGAGCCACCACTTCATCGCGCGGAGACGCTACCGTCTCCGGCTCCGGCGGCGTAGCCAAGTGGTAAGGCAAGGGTCTGCAAAACCCTCATCCCCGGTTCAAATCCGGGCGCCGCCTCCAACCGCACTCAACCGTGCGCGAGCTGCGTCGGATGCGCGAGCGCAGCGCCCTCGCGCGGCGCGTTCGGGTCGAGGCGCCGGCCGTTCGGATCGAAGATCGCGAACTTCGCGAGCCCGTGGCGCTGCGCGAACACCTGCAGCGAGGTCCAGAGCACGCCGAATCCGTAGCGCACCGAGCGCGAGAAGTTGATCGAGGACGCCTCCTCGAAGTAGGCGGCCGGGCAGCTCACCTCGCCGATCTCGAATCCCGCCACGAGGATCTGCGCGAGCATCTGGTTGTCGAATACGAAGTCGTCGGAGTTCTCGAGCAGCGCGAGCGATTCGAGCACTTCTCGAGTGAACGCGCGGTAGCCGGTGTGATACTCGGACAGCTTCGCGCCGCACAGGAGGTTCTGCACCGCAGTGAGGGCGCGGTTCGCGACGTACTTGTACCGCGGCATCCCCCCGGCGAGCGCGCGTCCGCCGAGCACGCGCGAGCCGAGCACGACGTCGAACGGCCCGTCGCAGACCAGCCCGATCATCGCGGGCAGGAGCTTCGGGGTGTACTGGTAGTCGGGGTGCAGCATCACCGCGACGTCGGCCCCGAGCCGGAGCGCCTCGGTGTAGCAGGTCTTCTGGTTGCCACCGTAGCCGCGGTTCTGCCCGTGCACGAGCGTGTGCAGGCCGAGGCGTTTTGCCACCTCGACGGTCTCGTCGCCGCTCGCGTCGTCGGTGACCACCACGGCATCGACCAGATCCATCGGAATTTCGCGATAGGTCTGCTCGATCGTGCGTGCGGCGTTGTACGCCGGCATCACGACGACGATTTTCTTGCCGTGGAACACGCGCGGCTCCCTGGATTCGAACGCGGTCGAGTATAGACTCAGCGGCAGCCCGGGTGGCGGAATGGCAGACGCGGGCGACTTAAAATCGCCTGGCCTGAGAGCCGTGCAGGTTCGAGTCCTGCCCCGGGCACCATGCAAAGGTCGCGCGCTACGGCGTGACTTCGATCGCGGTCTGGATGTCTTCTCTTTCGAGCAGCGCTTCGAGCGCTTCGCGTCCGAGCAGGGTCGTGCGCTGGTAGCCCAGGTCGGGGCGCTCCAGCTCGACGCGGAAGATCTCGCGCGGCGCGACGAACACGCGCCGGATGCGCAGCGTCGATCGCTCGCCGCCGCCGCGGACCTCGTCGCCGATCGAGTCGACGATCCGCTTCGTGCGCCGTTCCGAGTGCGAGACGCGGTGCAGCGCGAGCTCGATCGGATCCGGGAGCGGTCCGATCACGCGCGGGCCGAACCCGGATTCGGGAACGCGCTGATAGCGGATCTTGTACGAGCCGGACGGCTTCATCGGGTAAACGAGCGTAAGCCCGTGGCGTGCCGAGTTCAAGCGATTGCGAATCGAAACCGGCGCAGTTCAGTGATCGATCGCGTCGTCCGCGCCGCGCTTCAGGAACTCCTCGAGCGCGCTGATCTGCTCCGCGGCGCCGCCGAGGAACTCGATGCCCACACCGCAGTCGAGCCCGTTGGATGACGTGCTGCTGCGCATCGTGTACTGCGTCCACGCGACGCGCCCGATCGCCTCGACGTGGCCACCGTCCGGCAGCGACAGCTCGACGAGCACGCGGCGTCCCGGGTCGAGCAGCTCGTGCGTGTGCACGAACACGCCGCCGCGCGAGAGATTTGCGCTGCGCTCCTGCGACGCGCGGAAATAGGTGCGGCCCGTGAGCGGATCGAGGTCCGGCTCGAGCGTGGAGATGCGAACCGGGATGTCCGCGCGCACGCGCTCGGACTTTCCCCGATGCGAGTCGGAGATTCCGGACACCGATCGCTCCCTCCCATCTTATCCATCGGCAGCAACGCGCGCGCAACTTGAGCGCAACCAGCCCTGCGGGGCGCTCGTGTCTCAAGCGGCCGCTGTGATTCGCCGACGCAGGAGCGGGGCGGAGCAGCCGCAGGAGGGCAGGGATGCGCGAGCGTTCGCAGGTGCCGGTCGTGATACCGGCCGAGCTCTCGAAGCGTCTGGGGTTCGGAGACCAGGCGACCTCGGTGCGCCCGCTCGCGAACGGACCGCGCACGGTCCTGCTCGAACGCCTCGATGGCGATGGGGGCGCCGTACCCTGGGATCGAGACCTGGTCCTGTGCGCCGACGTGCGCGCGTTCACGCTCGCCGACGTGATGCAGCTCGTTCACGCATCGGGCAAATCCGGCTTCCTGCTGTTCGAGCACTCCGACTGCGCGAAGTGCGTCTACCTCCACGCGGGCGAAGTCGTCTTCGCGAGCTCGAACCAGCGCATCGACCGGCTCGGCGAGTCGCTCGTGCGCGCGGGCGTGATCTCTGCGGAGGACTTCCACTCGGCATCGGCCACCTACCGGGGGCCTGGCCAGTTCGGGCGCTACCTGGTCGAGCGCGGCCTGCTCTCGCCACGCGAGCTCTGGGACGGCGTCAAGCGTCAGGTCGAGGACATCGTGCGGTCGCTGTTCGCGTTCGGCACCGGACAGGTGCTCTTCTGGGAAGGAGAGGTGAGGCCCGACAACGTCGTGAGGCTCGCGCTCCCGACCGGTCGCCTGATCGAGGAGGGACTCGAGCACCGCGACGAGCTGCTCTCGTTCCTCGCGCAGCTCGAGGACAATCGCGTGCGGCTCGAGGCCGTGGAAGGGGCGCTGGGCCAGCTCGATGGGACCGCGGGTGCGATCATCTCGGCGCTCGGCCGCGTCGGCAGCTTCCCCGCAGTCTGCCAGAGCGTCGGGATCGACCCGCTCTCGGCCGCGCGAACCGTGGCGCTGCTCGATCAGATGGGCGCGCTGCGCGTGGTCCGCGGCGCTGCGGGCTCCGATGCTCCGGGGGCCGAGGCCGCACTGCGCGAATGCGTGCTGGCACACGTTCACCTGCTCTCCGAGCTGAGCGCGCCCGTCGTCGCGATGGAGGGTGCCGAGCCCGTGCGGCTGCGCATCTCCGAGGTGGCGCGCGAAGCGGCCGAGCGGCATCCGCAGCTGCTCGCGGGGCTCCAGTTCGGACCGGGCGGCGCGCTCGACCCCGAAGTGCTGTTCGAGCGCGCGCTTTGCTTCCCGGGGGACCGCGAGCGCGAGGTGCGCGCGGCGCTCGGCGAGCTCGTCTCCTATACGGAGTTCGAGCTGCTGAACCATCCCAAGGTCAAGAACCCCGAGGAGTTCCTCGAGGCGCTCGAGTCGCTGCGCGCCGACCTCTGATCCGCGGGTATCTTCGCGGCCCAAGTTTCGCGCAGCGAGCGAAGGCGAGCGAAGACCATAAGGTGGCGGGCGAAGAGCGTCGTTCATTCCGAAAGTCCGATCGCGGCGCGCGCGGTGGCCCCGAGCACCTGACCGGGCTCAATCCGATTCGCGAGGCGCTCGCCGCACGGCGCCGCGAGCTGCGGCGGCTCGATGTCCGCGCGGACGCGACCCATCCGGGGGTGGTCGACCTCGTGACCCGGGCGCGCCAGCTCGGCATCCGCGTGCGCGAGCTCGCGGATCGCGAGGCTGGCGGGCTCGCCTCGCCTGGCATCGAGCTGGAGGCGGGGCCGCTGCCCGAGCTCGGACTCGAGGAGCTGCTCGTCGCGAGCCCGGCGCGGACGGAGCCGCGTACGCTCGTGGCGCTCGACGGAGTGGAAGACCCCCAGAACCTCGGCGCGATCGCGCGCGTCGCCGAGTCGGCGGGGGCCGAGGGGCTGATCCTCACGTTCCGACACGCGCCGCCGCTCTCGGCCGCGGTCTCGCGCGCGAGCGCAGGTGCGATCGAATGGCTGCCGGTCGCGCGGGTTCCGAACCTGTCGCGCGCGCTCGAAGTCCTCCAGGGGGAGGGCTTCTGGGTGCTCGGGGCTGACGAGCAGGCGGCCGACTCCCTCTACGAGCTCCCCGAGAGCCTCGCCCGGGCCGACCGGGTGGTGGTGCTGGGCGCCGAGGGGCGCGGGATTCGGCCCGGTGTAGTGAAGCGACTCGACCAGCATCTGCGGATTCCCCTCCGGGGAAAGGTCGCTTCGCTCAACGTCTCGACCGCGGCCTCCGTGGTGCTGTTCGAGCTCGGGCGCCGGGCCGGGGTGTCCCGGTAATCGAGTGATCCCGCAGCGGGTTTCTCGACGAGCTTCCGGCCCTCGAGCCGTTGCCCCGCTGGGGTGTGGCCCCTATAGTGTCGAACCGATCGTCTCCGCGCTGGCGTAGCTCAACGGGTAGAGCAGCTGATTTGTAATCAGCAGGTTGCGGGTTCGAGTCCCATCGCCAGCTCCAGCGCGGAACGCGAGCCCACATCGGGCGATCACGATCACTCGAGTCACCTCCCGGATCCACACCGGGTACGAATAACAACAACCAGCGGACGCACCGCGGCGACGCGGGCGGGGTTTTCGAAAACGGGTCGGCCTAACCGGGCAACGGCCAAACCGGTTTTCCTTCACGATCGCGGGCAGCAGCGATCGCGAGGGCGGGGACTCTTCACTCTTTGCTTCTTTCTTCAAACACGGTCAGGCGGGACGGCGGGGTTCAGCTGATTTCAGCTGGAGAGGTACCGAAGCGGTCAAACGGGGCAGACTGTAAATCTGTTGGCTTTGCCTTCGGAGGTTCGAATCCTCCCCTCTCCACCACTTCGCGCGCCTCCACGATCTCAACAGGACTGATTCGGGTGCGGGAATAGCTCAGCTGGCTAGAGCACGAGCCTTCCAAGCTCGGGGTCGCGGGTTCGAATCCCGTTTCCCGCTCCACGTCGACGGCGCCCGCTCACACAACACAACACGAGGCTTCGAACGCCCACGTAGCTCAGGTGGTAGAGCACGTCCTTGGTAAGGACGAGGTCAGCGGTTCAAGCCCGCTCGTGGGCTCCACCAGGAACGAAATCCGCGCACCGGAGGAAGACAGGAGATGGCCAAGGAGAAGTTCGCGCGAACCAAGCCGCACGTGAACGTGGGGACGATTGGACACGTCGACCACGGGAAGACGACGCTGACGGCGGCGATCACGGCTCGCCAGGCGACGAAGAAGCTGGCGGATGCGGTGGCGTTCGACCAGATCGACAAGGCTCCGGAGGAGCGGGAGCGCGGGATCACGATTGCGACCGCGCACGTGGAGTACCAGAGCACGAATCGTCACTACGCGCACGTGGACTGTCCCGGTCACGCGGACTACGTGAAGAACATGATCACGGGCGCGGCGCAGATGGACGGTGCGGTGCTGGTGGTGTCGGCGGCGGACGGCCCGATGCCGCAGACGCGCGAGCACGTGCTGCTGGCTCGGCAGGTGAACGTTCCGCACATCGTGGTGTTCTTGAACAAGGTCGACATGGTGGACGACCCGGAGCTGCTGGAGCTGGTGGAGCTCGAGGTGCGGGAGCTGCTTGTCCAAGTACGACTTTCCGGGCGACGACACGCCGATCGTGAAGGGTTCGGCGTTGAAGGCGGGGCAGGACCCGAAGGACGACGCGGCGAACCAGTGCATCGACGAGCTGATGGAGGCGCTGGACAGCTTCATTCCGGAGCCGAAGCGGGCGCTGGACAAGACGTTCCTGATGCCGATCGAGGACGTGTTTTCGATCACGGGCCGCGGGACGGTGGTGACGGGCCGGGTCGAGCAGGGGATCGTGAAGACGGGCGACGAGTGCGAGATCGTGGGGATCAAGCCGACGAGCAAGACGGTGGTGACCGGGGTGGAGATGTTCCGGAAGCTGCTGGACGAGGGTCAGGCGGGAGACAACATCGGCTGTCTCTTGCGCGGGACGGGCAAGGACGACGTGGAGCGGGGTCAGGTGCTGGCGAAGCCGGGATCGATCACGCCGCACACGAAGTTCAAGGCGCAGGCGTACATCCTGACCAAGGAGGAGGGAGGTCGTCACACGCCGTTCTTCAACGGGTATCGGCCGCAGTTCTACTTCCGGACGACGGACGTGACGGGGGTGGCGAGCCTGCCGAGCGGGACGGAGATGGTGATGCCCGGGGACAACGTGGAGATGACGGTGGAGCTGATCACGCCGATCGCGATGGACAAGGAGCTTCGGTTCGCGATTCGCGAAGGCGGTCGTACGGTCGGCGCGGGCGTCGTCGCCGAGATCATCGAATAACAACGCGCGCAGCGAAGTGATCCGCGCGCGCCGACGCGCGCGAGCAGTGTCGAAGGCGCGTAGCACAATTGGTAGTGCACCGGTCTCCAAAACCGGGGGTTGGGGGTTCGAGTCCCTCCGCGCCTGCCAGAAATCAAAGAGTCGAGGGAGAGAGTGGGAGGCTTGGGAGCGATGGAGTGGAATCCCATGGTCTGGGTTTCCGATGGCCGCCAGTTCCTGCTCGAGGTGCGCGCCGAGTTCCGCAAGGTGACCTGGCCGACCCGGCAGGAAGCCATGGCGGGAACGATCGGAGTCCTGGTCGTGGTAGGCGTGCTCACGGTCGCCCTGTCGATCGTCGATTTCGGTCTCTCCAGAGCGATTCAGTTCGTCATTCCTTCCTGATCCGATTCCGCGGAGATTCGATGGCGAAACAGTGGTACATCGTCCACACCTACTCCGGGCACGAGAACAAGGCCATGCAGGCCCTGCTCGAGCGCGCGAAGGCGATGGGCAAGGCCGACCTGTTCGACGAGGTGCTGATTCCCGAGGAGACCGTCGTCGAGATGGTCAAGGGGTCGAAGCGCACCTCGAAGCGCAAGTATTTCCCCGGCTACATCCTCGTGCGCATGGAGCTCACCGACGAGACGTGGCACATCGTGCGCGGCACGCCGAAGATCACGGGCTTCGTCGGCGGAGACAAGACGCCGCCGCCGATCTCGGACGACGAAGTCGCCGCGATGACGCAGCAGATCCGCGACGGCGCCGCGAAGCCGAAGCCCAAGATCCTGTTCGACGCGGGCGACAGCGTGCGCGTGGTGAGCGGACCGTTCGCGAACTTCTCCGGCTACATCGACGAGGTGATGGAGGACAAGGAGAAGCTCAAGGTGATGGTGCACGTTTTCGGTCGCGCGACCCCGGTGGTGCTCGACTACACGAACGTGGAAAAGGCCTAGGAGTTCTTCGTTGGCAAAGAAAGTCGTTGCGATCGTGAAGCTGCAGTGCCCGGCCGGCGCGGCCAACCCGTCGCCGCCGGTCGGTCCCGCACTCGGCCAGCACGGCGTGAACATCATGGAGTTCTGCAAGTCGTTCAACGCGCGCACGCAGGACAAGGCGGGCCTGATCATTCCCGCGGTGATCACGGTGTATTCCGATCGCTCGTTCACGTTCGAGCTGCGGACGCCTCCCGCGGCCGTGCTGCTGAAGCGCGCCGCGAAGATCGCGAAGGGATCCGGTCAGCCGAACCGCGACAAGGTCGGGAAGGTCACGCGCAAGCAGTTGGTGGAGATCGCGGAGTTGAAGGCGCCCGATCTGAACGCACACGACGTGAACGCGGCGGTGGCGATCATCGCCGGTACCGCCCGATCGATGGGAATCGAGGTCGAGGGTTAGTCATGGCGAAGGACAAGCGATTCAATACCGCCGCGTCGCTGATCGATCCCGAGCAGTCCTACTCGCTCGTGGACGCGGTGGGGCTGCTCAAGGGCGCGGCGGGACCGAAGTTCGACGAGAGCATCGACCTCGCGATGAATCTCGGCGTCGATCCGCGGCACGCCGACCAGATGGTGCGCGGCGCGATCGTGCTGCCCCACGGCATCGGCAAGGACACCCGCGTGGTCGTGTTCGCGAAGGGGGCCAAGGAGACGGAGGCGCGCAATGCGGGCGCAGACTTCGTCGGCGGCGAGGATCTGGCCAAGAAGATCACCGACGAGGGATGGCTCGATTTCGAGCGCGTGATCGCCACGCCCGACATGATGAGCGTGGTGGGTCGCCTCGGTAAGGTGCTCGGTCCGCGCGGCCTGATGCCCAACCCGAAGCTCGGCACCGTGACGATGGACGTCGCCACTGCGGTGCGCGAGAACAAGGCCGGCAAGGTCGAGTACAAAGTTGACAAGTCGGGCATCATTCACGCCGTCGTCGGGAAGAAGTCCTTCGACGCCCAGAAGATCGTCGACAACGCGGCGGCACTGATCGACGCGATCGTGCGCGCGAAGCCGTCGTCCTCGAAGGGCATCTACCTCAAGAAGATCACGATCTCGACCACGATGGGGCCTGGGATCCGGATCGATCCGGCGACTCTGCCGGCGGCAGCGGCATAAGGGGGCACGTCTTGCTTTCGCGAGCGCAAAAAGAAGCCCAGGTGGCCGAGCTGAAGGACAAGTTCAGCCGCGCGACTTGCTTGTACCTCGTCGACTATCGCGGGCTCGACGTCGAGTCGGTGAACAAGCTGCGCCGCCGCGTGCGCAAAGAGGGCGACGGCAAGCACGAGTACCGCGTGCTCAAGAACGCGGTGCTGCGCCGCGCCGTCGAGGGATCCGAGTACGCGAGCGTCGTCGAGAAGTTCGTGGGGCCCACCGCCGTCGCGCTGTCGTACGGCGATCCCGCGGGCCTCGCGAAGATCCTCGATCAGTTCGCCGAGGAGAACCAGAAGTTCGAACTCAAGGGAGGCGTCGTCGACGGCGTCGCGCTCGAGCGCGCCGACATCGCGAAGCTCGCGACGCTGCCGAGTCTCGACGAGCTGCGCGGGAAGATCGTCGGGCTCCTGCTGGCTCCCGCGACCAAGCTCGCGCGGCTCATCTCCGAGCCGGGCGCGGGCCTCGCGCGACTGCTCGCCGCGCACGCCAAACAGGGGGAGGCGGGCTGAGCCTCCCCATCAACCGTCTCCGGTTCTCGATTCCTTTCAACATCTGCTCGGTGATCCGGGCACAGTCCAGAGGGTAGAACGCAATCATGGCCGATCTGAACGCAATCGTGGACAACCTCTCGAGCCTCACGGTGATGGAGGCCGCAGAGCTCGCCAAGCTGCTCGAAGAGAAGTGGGGCGTCTCCGCCGCCGCGCCTGTGGCCGTGGCAGCCGGAGCAGTGGCCGCCGCGCCTGCCGCGGCAGAGAAGGAGGAGTTCGACGTGATCCTCCTCTCCGCGGGCGACAAGAAGATCCAGGTGATCAAGGAAGTGCGAGCCATCACGAGCCTCGGCCTCAAGGAGGCGAAGGATCTCGTGGAGGGTGCGCCCAAGCCGCTCAAGGAGGGCGTCACCAAGGAAGAGGCGGCAAAGCTCAAGGAGCAGATCGAAGCCGCTGGTGGTCAGGTCGACATCAAGTAGCCGAGCGCGCGGCCGGCGTTCTGACCGGCCGTGCGTGATTCGACCGTCGGGCCCCCTAACACCGCCATCCGGAGGGTGAAACCAACCCGTGACTGAACTCGTTCTCACCGACACCGAGCTTCGCGTTCGCAAAGACTTCTCGAAGATCCCGCCGATCCTCGACATACCGGATCTGATCGAGATCCAGAAGCAGACCTTCGAACGCTTCCTGCAGACCAACATCGAGCCGGAGAAGCGCGAGAACTCCGGCCTGCAAGCGGTCTTCAACTCGGTGTTCCCGATCAAGGACTTCAACGACTCGGCTTCGCTCGAGTTCGTCGGGTACACGCTCGAAGAGCCGAAGTACGACGTCCAGGAGTGCCTCCAGCGCGGCATGACCTACGCCGCACCGTTCAAGGTGACCATCCGGCTCGTCGCGTGGGACGACAGTGAGGGGTCGCAGGCGATCCGCGACGTGAAGGAGCAGGAGGTCTACTTCGGGGAAATCCCGATCATGACCGAGAACGGCACCTTCATCATCAACGGCACCGAGCGCGTGATCGTCTCCCAGCTGCACCGCTCGCCGGGCATCTTCTTCGACACGAGCACGTCGACGACCGTCTCGGCGGCCGGCAAGAAGATCTTCTCGTGCCGCGTGATTCCGTACCGGGGCTCCTGGCTCGACCTCGAGTTCGACCACAAGGACCTGCTGTACGCGCGCATCGACCGCCGGCGGAAGATTCACGCCACCGTGCTGCTCAAGGCGCTCGGCTACACGCCCGAGGACCTGCTCGCCTACTTCTACAAGCCCGAAATCATTCGCGCCGACGGCAAGAAGTTCGAGAAGAGCGTGGTGCCGGACCTGCTGGTCGGGCAGCGCTGCCTGCGCGAGGTGAAGGCGCCCGACGGCACCGTGCTCGTGCGCAAGGACCGCAAGTTCACGAGCGCAGGCGTGCGCAAGATGCGCGAGGCCGGCATCGAGTGGCTGCAGATCCCGCTCGAGGACCTCGTGCGCACCGACGCGGTCAAGCGCGTGGCGCCGGTCGACATCGTGGACGAGAGCACCGGTGAGGTGATCCTCGAGTCGAACGAGACGCTCACGCAGGAGATCCTCGACGAGCTGATCGCGCGCGGGATCCACGAGTTCCCGCTGCTCTACCTCGACCCGCTCATCACGGGCACGGCGCTGCGCGACACGCTGCTCGCCGACAAGACGCTGACCCAGGAAGACGCGATCATCGAGATCTACCGGCGCCTGCGGCCCGGCGATCCGCCCACGGTCGAGACGGCGACGAACCTGTTCCGGAACCTCTTCTTCAACCCGGAGCGCTACGACCTCTCGCGCGTCGGCCGGCTCAAGGTGAACCACAAGCTCAGCTTCTCGCCGGACGACCGCGTCCGCTGGCAGCCGCGCGGTCCCGGGTCGCCCGAGGAGGAGATCGCACTCGCAGAGCTTCCGACGCTGCGGCCCGACGACATCCTCGCGGCGGTGAAGTACCTGGTCGAGCTCAAGAACGGCGCCGACCCGGACAAGCGGATCGACGACATCGACCACCTCGGCAACCGCCGCGTGCGCGTCGTCGGCGAGCTGCTCGAGAACCAGTACCGGATCGGTCTCGTGCGCATGGAGCGGGCGATCAAGGAGCGCATGTCGCTCCAGGAGATCGAGACGCTGATGCCGCACGACCTGATCAACAGCAAGCCCGTGACGGCGGTGGTCAAGGAGTTCTTCGGCTCGAGCCAGCTCTCGCAGTTCATGGACCAGACCAACCCGCTGTCCGCGATCACGCACAAGCGGCGGCTCTCGGCGCTCGGGCCGGGCGGCCTCACTCGCGAGCGGGCGGGTTTCGAAGTTCGGGACGTGCACCCGACCCACTACGGCCGGATCTGCCCGATCGAGACACCCGAAGGTCCGAACATCGGACTGATCGCGTCGCTCTCGACCTACGCGCGCGTGAACGACCTCGGCTTCATCGAGACGCCGTATCGCACCGTGAGCGGCGGACGGGTGTCGTCCGAGGTGAAGTACCTGACCGCGCTCGACGAGGAACGCCTCTCGATCGCGCAGGCGAACGCGGAGATGGACGAGGAAGGCCGCTACGTGCGCGACGTCGTGCAGTCGCGGCAGGCCGGTGAGTTCGTCCAGGTTCCGCCCGAGACCGTCGACATGATGGACGTGTCGCCGAGCCAGCTCGTGTCAGTGGCGGCCGCGTTGATCCCGTTCCTCGAGAACGACGACGCGAACCGCGCGCTCATGGGCTCGAACATGCAGCGCCAGGCGGTGCCGCTCCTGCGCACCGAGGCGCCGCTCGTCGGCACCGGCATGGAGGCGGTCGTCGCACGCGACTCCGGCGTCACCGTGGTCGCCAAGCGCGACGGCGTGGTGGAGTCGGTCGACGCGTCGCGGATCGTCGTGAAGCCCGACGACGACAGCATGGGCTCGAACGTCGACATCATCAACCTGATCAAGTACCAGCGCTCCAACCAGAACACCTGCATCAACCAGAAGCCGATCGTGAAGGCGGGCTCGCGCGTACGGCGCGGACAGGTGATTGCGGACGGCCCCGCCACCGAGCGCGGCGAGCTCGCGCTCGGGCGCAACGTGCTCGTCGCGTTCATGCCCTGGGGTGGTTACAACTTCGAAGACTCGATCCTGATCTCGGAGCGCGTGGTCAAGGACGACTCCTATACCTCGATCCACATCGAGGAGTTCGAGTGCGTCGCGCGCGACACGAAGCTCGGCAAAGAGGACATCACGCGCGACATCCCGAACGTCGGCGAGGAGGCGCTCAAGGACCTCGACGAGTCGGGGATCGTGCGGATCGGCGCCGAGGTCAAGCAGGACGACGTGCTCGTCGGCAAGATCACGCCGAAGGGCGAGACCCAGCTCTCGCCCGAGGAGCGGCTCCTGCGCGCGATCTTCGGCGAGAAGGCCGGCGACGTGCGCGACACATCGCTGCGCGTCCCGCCCGGAGTCGCGGGCACGGTGATCGGTGCGCAGGTGTTCTCGCGGCGCGGCGTCGAGAAGGACGAGCGCGCGCGCGCGATCGAAGAGGCCGAGATCGACCGCCTGCGCAAGGACCAGGACGACGAGATCCGGATCATCCGCGAGAGCGCGCTGAACAAGGTGCGCGAGATCCTGACCGGCAAGCGCGCGGCGAACCGCGTTGCGGACGAGCGCAAGCAGCTGGTCTGGATCGAGCCGCGCACGGCGATCTCGGCGGAGGTGCTCGCGCAGATCCCGCAGAGTCGCTGGAAGGACATCCAGCTCGAAGAGGCCCGCGGCCAGGAGCAGATCGACCGGATCTTCGCGTCGATCGAGGACCAGGCGAACGTCATCAAGGCGGTGTTCGACGAGAAGATCGCGCGGCTGCGCAAGGGCGACGAGCTGCCGCCGGGCGTGTTCAAGATGGTGAAGGTCTACCTCGCCATCAAACGCAAGCTCTCGGTGGGCGACAAGATGGCCGGCCGACACGGCAACAAGGGCGTGATCTCGCGGATCCTGCCCGAAGAGGACATGCCGTACATGGCGGACGGCTCGCCCGTCGACATCGTGCTCAATCCGCTCGGCGTGCCTTCGCGCATGAACATCGGCCAGATCCTCGAGACGCATCTCGGGTGGGCCGCGCGCGGGCTCGGCGAGCAGATCGACGCGATGCTGCGCAGCGACGGCCGCGGGAAGGATCCCGCGGCGGTGCGATCGACGCTCAAGGACGCCTACGCCGATGCGCGCATCTCGCGCGCTCTCGACAAGGCCACCGACGAGGTGATCCTCGACCTCGGCGCGAGCTTGAGCCGCGGCGTGCACGTGGCCACCGCGGTGTTCGACGGCGCGAAGGAGGACGAGATCCGCAACGAGCTCGACCGCGCGGGTCTCCCGCTCACGGGTCAGACCGTCCTCTTCGACGGCCGCAGCGGCGAGCCGTTCGATCACGAGGTCACGGTGGGCGTCCTCTACATGCTGAAGCTGCACCACCTCGCCGACGACAAGATCCACGCGCGGAGCATCGGGCCCTACAGCCTGGTGACGCAGCAGCCGCTCGGCGGCAAGGCCCAGTTCGGCGGCCAGCGGCTCGGCGAAATGGAGGTGTGGGCGCTCGAAGCGTACGGCTCCGCGTTCGCTCTCCAGGAGTTCCTGACCGTGAAGTCCGACGACGTGCAGGGCCGCACGCGGATCTACGAGTCGATCGTGAAGGGCGAGAACGTGCTCGAGCCGGGTCTGCCCGAGAGCTTCAACGTGCTCGTCAAGGAACTCCAGGCGCTCGGCCTCGACGTCGAGCTCATCGAAGACAAGAACTAAGAGAGGTCATCCCCTTTGCGCGATCTCTACAGCCTGTTCGAGAAGCCCAAGGATCCGTTGGCGTTCAACGCGCTTCGGATCTCGATCGCATCCCCCGACAAGATTCGCGAGTGGTCGTTCGGCGAGGTCAAGAAGCCGGAGACGATCAACTATCGGACCTTCAAGCCGGAACGCGATGGGCTCTTCTGCGCCAAGATCTTCGGCCCGGTCAAGGACTACGAATGCAACTGCGGCAAGTACAAGCGCATGAAGCATCGCGGCGTCGTGTGCGAGAAGTGCGGCGTCGAGGTGATCCAGAGCAAGGTGCGCCGCGAGCGCATGGGTCACATCACGTTGGCTACGCCGGTGGCCCACATCTGGTTCCTGAAGTCGCTGCCCTCGCGGATCGGGAACATCCTCGAGATCTCGCTGCGCGACCTCGAGAAGGTGCTCTACTTCGAGTCGCACATCGTGATCGATCCGGTCGAGACGGATCTGCGTTTCGGTGAGCTGCTCAACGACGAGCAGCTCTCGCAGGCGCGCGAGAAGTACGGCCGCGAGACCTTCACGGTCGGAATCGGCGCCGAGGCGATCCGCGAGATGCTCGCGTCGCTCGACGTCGAGTCGGAGTGCAAGTCGCTGCGCCACGAGATGCGCGAGGCGACCAGCGAGGCGAAGCGCAAGAAGATCAGCAAGCGGCTCAAGGTGCTCGACGCGTTCCGCGAGTCGGGCAACAAGCCGGAGCACATGATTCTCGAGGTGATCCCGGTGATCCCGCCGGATCTGCGGCCGCTCGTTCCGCTCGACGGCGGGCGCTTCGCGACCAGCGACCTGAACGACCTCTACCGGCGCGTGATCAACCGCAACAACCGCCTGAAGCGGCTCCAGGAGCTCAACGCGCCCGAGGTGATCATCCGCAACGAGAAGCGGATGCTCCAGGAAGCGGTCGACGCGCTGTTCGACAACGGCCGGCGCGGCCGCGTGATCACGGGTCCGTCGAAGCGACCGCTCAAGTCGCTGTCCGACATGCTCAAGGGCAAGACGGGGCGCTTCCGCCAGAACCTGCTCGGCAAGCGCGTCGACTACTCCGGCCGCTCGGTGATCGTGATCGGTCCCGAGCTGCGTCTGCACCAGTGCGGAATCCCGTCGCGCATGGCGATCGAGCTGTTCAAGCCGTTCATCTACTCGAAGCTCGAGCAGCGCGGCTACGTGACGACGATCAAGGCCGCGAAGAAGATGGTGGAGAAGGAGCGGCCCGAGGTCTGGGACATCCTCGCCGAGGTGATCAAGGAGCATCCCGTGATGCTGAACCGCGCTCCGACGCTGCACCGCCTCGGCGTGCAGGCGTTCGAGCCGCTCCTGATCGACGGCAAGGCGATCCAGCTGCACCCGCTCGTGTGTGCCGCGTTCAACGCGGACTTCGACGGCGACCAGATGGCGGTGCACGTGCCGCTCTCGGTGGAAGCGCAGATGGAAGCGCGCGTGCTGATGATGTCGACCAACAACATCCTCTCGCCCGCGACGGGCCGCCCGATCATCGGTCCGTCCCAGGACATCGTGCTCGGCTGCTACTACATGACGCGCGAGCGCGACGGCGCGGTCGGCCAGGACATGCGCTTCTCGAGCCCCGAAGAGGTGCGCTGTGCCTACGACGCGGGCGTCGCGGAGCTGCACGCGCGGGTCAAGGTGCGGATCAGCGAGGAGATGATCGACACCACCGTCGGTCGCATTCTCCTGCGCGAGATCGTGCCGGGCGAAATTCCGATCGAGTTCATCAACAAGGTGATGGACAAGAAGGCGCTCGGCGAGCTGATCGATCAGGCCTATCGCCGCCTCGGCAACAAGGCCACCGTGCTGCTCGCCGACCGGCTGCGCAGCCTCGGCTACCAGCACGCGACGCGCGCCGGCGTGTCGATCAGCATCCACGACATGCAGATCCCGAGCGACAAGGAAAAGTTCATCGAGGCCGCGAGCCAGGAGGTGCGCGAGATCGAGGAGCAGTACCAGGAAGGTCTGATCACCGACGGTGAGCGCTACAACAAGGTGATCGACATCTGGGCGCAGGCCACCGAGCAGGTGGCGGCACAGATGCTCGACCGCCTCGGCACCGACGTCGTGCGCGACGAGAACGGCGAGGAGCAGCACGTCCCGAGCTTCAACCCCATCTACATGATGGCGGACTCGGGTGCGCGCGGATCGGCGCAGCAGATGCGTCAGCTCGCCGGCATGCGCGGACTCATGGCGAAGCCCTCGGGCGAGATCATCGAGACTCCGATCACCTCGAACTTCCGCGAGGGGCTCTCGGTGCTCCAGTACTTCATCTCGACGCACGGCGCGCGCAAGGGTCTCGCCGACACCGCGCTCAAGACCGCCAATTCGGGCTACCTGACCCGAAGGCTCGTCGACGTGTCGCAAGACGTCGTGATCCGGATCGACGATTGCGGAACGATCGAGGGCATCGAGACCGGGCCGCTCGTCGAGGGCGGCGAGGTGATCGAGCGGATCGGCGAGCGCATCCTCGGCCGCGTGGCTCTCGAGAACGTGGAGGACCCGATCAACTCCGAGGTGCTCGTCAGGGCCGGCGACGAGATCCACGAGGACCGCGTCCGCAAGATCGAGGACGCGGGCATCGAGAGGGTGGTGATCCGCTCGGTGCTCACCTGCGACGCCGAGTTCGGCGTGTGCGCGAAGTGCTACGGCCGCGATCTGGCGCGGGGCACGATGGTGAACCTGGGCGAGGCGGTCGGCGTGATCGCGGCGCAGTCGATCGGCGAGCCGGGCACGCAGCTCACGATGCGGACCTTCCACATCGGCGGCACGGCCACCCGGCGCGTCGAGGCGTCGCACGCGGAGGCGGGCGCCGAGGGCGAGGTGCGCTATCCCGGGAACCTTCGGACGGTGCTCGACCGCGAAGGCCGGCGCATCGCGATGGCCCGTAACTCCGAGCTCGGCGTGTTCGACGCGAGCGGCCGCGAGCGCGAGCGCCACCCGGTGGTGTATGGCGCACACGTGAAGGTGGCCGACGGCCAGTCGGTGCGCGTGGGTGACACGCTGCTCGAGTGGGATCCGTTCGCGAACCCGATCCTCGCCGACGTCGGCGGCCGCGTGAAGTTCCACGACATCGTCGAGGGCGGCACGATGCAGGAGCAGGTCGACGAGTTCACGGGCCTGTCGTCGAAGGTGATCATCGAGTCGAAGGACCCCGAACTGCGCCCGCGCATCTCCGTGGTCAGCGACGCGCCCAACGCGCCGCCGACCAAGGACGTCCAGCTCCCGGTCGGCGCCAATCTCGGCGTGCTCGAGGGCACCGAAGTCGCGGCGGGCGACGTGCTCGCGA
Source organism: uncultured delta proteobacterium (assembly GCA_963832165.1). Lineage (GTDB taxonomy): Bacteria > Myxococcota_A > UBA9160 > UBA9160 > SMWR01 > JAHEJV01. The sequence continues at coordinate 104,867 of CAWHTE010000004.1, forward strand.
AGATGCCGCGCGAGGCCACCAAGACCAAGGACATCACGGGCGGTCTGCCGCGCGTCGCCGAGCTGTTCGAGGCGCGCAAGCCGAAGGACGTGGCGATCGTGTCGGAGATCGACGGCACGGTCTCGTTTGGGCCCGATTCGCGCGGAAAGCGGCGCGTGATCGTGACCCCCGACGACGACGAGCCGCGCGAGTACCTGATCCCGAAGGGCAAGCACATCAGCGTGCACGAAGGCGATCGCGTGCGGGCGGGCGAGGCGCTCATGGACGGCTCCTCGAATCCGCACGACATCCTCAAGGTGAAGGGTCCCGAGGAGCTCGCGAAGTACCTCGTCGACGAGGTGCAGGAGGTCTATCGACTCCAGGGCGTGCGCATCAACGACAAGCACATCGAGGTGATCGTGCGCCAGATGCTGCGGCGCGTGCGCGTGAAGGAGGTCGGCGACACCGACTTCCTCGTCGGCGAGCAGGTCGAGAAGCAGATCTTCGACCGCGTCAACGAGCAGATGATCGCCGAGGGCAAGCAGCAGGCGGATGCGGAGGCGCTGCTGCTCGGCATCACCAAGGCGTCGCTCTCGACCGAGTCGTGGATCTCGGCCGCATCGTTCCAGGAGACGACGAAGGTGCTCACCGAGGCCTCGATGTGGGGCAAGATGGATCACCTGCGCGGCCTCAAGGAGAACGTGATCATGGGCCGGCTGATCCCGGCCGGTACCGGTCTGGCCAAGTACCAGAACATCGGGATCCAGATCGAGGCGCCCGAGGGTCTGGTCGGAGCCGGCGACGACGAGCCGGAGCAGCCGCGCGCGAGCAGCGGGGTGTCCAGCGAGACTGCGACGCTGCAGGCCTTGAGCGCATCGGTCGAGGGCGTGCTCGAGACTTAGTTCGCCAGGCGGGCGACCCTTCGGTCGCCCGCCTTACTCAGCCGATCGAGACGGCTACTCGACCAGAACGAGCTGGTTCGCGCGCAGACCGAAGTTGCAGCCGCCCGGCGCGGTCGGGTTCTCTTCCTCGTCGTCGTCGCGGCAGTACTGGTCGAACAGCGCGCGAACCTGGGCGTCGGTCGAATTCGGGCACAGCGCGCGCCCCTTGATCAAGCGGCTCGTGCCCGTCAATGGCGCGGAGCAGCCCTTGCCCGGCGCGGGCGCGATGATCTCGCGAATCTCGAAGCACACGCCGCCCGTGATCTTGAACGGCGAACCGCCCGCACAGTGCGCGGTGTCCTGGCACTCCACCACGGGCAGCTTCACTACCCAGGAGTCGGGGAAGCCGCCCCCGTACAGACTCGCGCCTGCGGGCGTGTTGAACTTGCCGCAGCCGTAGAACTTGTCGCGGATGTAATCGGTGACGGCCGTCTTGTCGCCGTTGTCGAGATAGACCGCATCGCCCGCGTCGACGCCGACAGGGTTTCCGTCGTCCACGATCCCCTTGAGACCCGGCACGTTGATCGCCGGGTGTTCGCCGTCAAACGCCGTGTAGCACATGTTCTGATCGGCGGTGTTGGAGAACTCCCCGCAGATCATCCCCGCGGTGTTGGTCTGCGGCCGCTCGAGCGCGCAGGCGCCCGACGGGATGTGCGTGCAAAAGTCGTTGCCACAGCCGCCGTTGTTCGAGAGCTCGCAACTGTCGATCGCGACCGGGAGGTTGAAGTCGCCGGGCTCCCAACTGCCCACGAAACCCTTGTAGGCAACCGCTGTGTTCGCGACGTCGAAGCCGTCGAGATAGGGCCGCGAGTCGTCCTCGCGCTGGAGGAGCCGCGAGAGCAGGCCCGGCGAGCGCGCGTTCTTGGAGCCGTCCATGTCCACGTTCACGCGCACGCCCGTGACCAGGTCCGGGTTGGTCAGGTCGACCGAGGTATCGAGCGTGCGTGTGTTGAGGTCCCAGTTGCCGAAGGTGAAGTCGCCGGGCACCACGGTGACCGAGTCGTTGGCCACGGTGGAGTTGCTGGCGGCGTAGGTGGTCCCCACGGTGATGGCGTTGCCCAGCGTGACCGTCGCCGCACCGGTACCCACCTGGTTGATCATCGTCGAGGCCGCCGCTAGCGCCGCGGCGTCCCCCGCGTTCTGGCTCTGGGTGCGGCTCGCCCAGATGAAGCCGACGTCGATCGCGAGCGCCGCGAACAGAACGAGCGCCACCATCGCCAGCGCCGCGATCACCATCACCGAGCCGCGCTCTGCGCGCTGCTTCGGGGTCCGATTCTCTCTCATGCTCAGCCTCCGGGTTCCTGCTCCGCGCCAGGTGCGCGCTGCGAGAGCTCGGAGGCACGCTCGAGCGGGTCCGGGACCCGGTCGGAGGGGCTGCTCGTCAGGAGCACTGCCCCTCCGTGGAGGATCCACGTCCAGCCGCCCATCCGCGTTCCTGCTCAGCTTTCGCAACTTCCGCGCGGGGATCGCATCCTACCACGCGGGCACTGGCACCGTTTCGAGGTTTTTTGGCTACCCGGGTGGCCGGGAAGCATCCCGACCCGGTCGCGGGCCCGTCCCGGCGGGGACGAAGCTCGCTTCCAGGTCGAGATACAGAGTGGGTGGCCGGTCGCCCGATCGAGGTTGCACAAGGGTCGATTTCCGTCGCTGTGCGTGCGTTGACAGGGGTCCCAAGGTCGCTAGGATCCGCCAGTTTTTCGACTTAGGGCCGCTCTCCCGCGGTTCGCCTCCGACGAGCGGAGGGGGTTCCTCGAAGCGCATCGCTTCCGGTCCCTCCGCGAGCGGCAGGCTGAACGTGGGGGAGCGGTGTCTTTCGGGAATCAAACTTTCTTTTGAGCGCTGGGCAAGTTTCGCGCAGCGAGCGAACGACCAGATCGGAGTAGACCCCTCATGCCCACCGTTCAGCAGCTCGTGCGCCACGGTCGCAAGCGACCGCGCTCGCGCTCGAAGTCGCCCGACCTGCTCTCGTGTCCGCAGCGGCGCGGTGTGTGTCTGCGCGTGTTCACGCAGACACCCAAGAAGCCGAACTCGGCACTGCGCAAGGTTGCGCGCGTTCGCCTCACCAACGGCCGCGAGGTCAACGCCTACATCCCCGGCGAGGGACACAACCTCCAGGAGCACAGCGTCGTGCTGATCCGCGGCGGACGCGTGAAGGATCTTCCGGGTGTCCGCTACCACATCGTGCGCGGCACGCTCGACACGACCGGAGTGACGGCGCGCCACCGCAGCCGTTCGAAGTACGGCGCCAAACGTCCGAAGTAGTCCGATTTCGGCAACCGGGCGCCGTCGGAGGTCGGCAGCGCCCGGCCGCCGCATGATCGTCCGCGCTCGCGCGGTGAGAGAGATCCGAGATGCCCCGACGGCGCGACGTTCCGAAGCGCGAGACGCTGCCCGATCCGAAGTACAGCGATCGGATGGTGGGTCGCTTCGTCAACGTCCTGATGGTGGACGGCAAGAAGAGCACCGCCGAGCACATCGTCTACGGCGCGTTCCAGGTGATCGAGTCGAAGACGCGGAACGATCCGTTGGCGATGTTCCGCCGCGCACTCGAGAACGTTCGACCCCGCGTCGAGGTGAAGTCGCGGCGCGTCGGCGGCGCGACCTATCAGGTTCCGATCGAGGTTCGGCCGGAGCGCGCGTCTTCGCTCGCAATGCGCTGGCTCAAGGAGTACGCGCGCGGGCGCGCGGGCAAGAGCATGCGCGAGAAGCTGGCCGACGAGATCATCGATGCGGCGAACGAGCGCGGCGAGGCGGTCAAGAAGCGCGAAGACACCCATCGGATGGCGGAGGCCAACAAGGCCTTCTCCCACTACCGCTGGTAACGGAGCGCCCGAGATCGTCATGCCGCGTCAGGCACCGCTCGAGCGCACGCGCAACATCGGCATCATGGCCCACATCGATGCCGGGAAGACGACGACTACCGAGCGGATCCTGTTCTACACCGGCGTCAACTACAAGATGGGTGAAGTGCACGACGGCGCCGCAACGATGGACTGGATGGAGCAGGAGCAGGAGCGTGGCATCACGATCACGTCGGCCGCGACCACCTGCTTCTGGAACGACCATCGCATCAACATCATCGACACGCCGGGCCACGTGGACTTCACGATCGAGGTCGAGCGCTCGCTGCGCGTGCTCGACGGCGCGGTCGCGGTGTTCGACGGCGTGGCCGGAGTCGAGCCGCAGTCCGAGACGGTCTGGCGCCAGGCGGAGAAGTACCGCGTGCCGCGGATCGCGTTCGTGAACAAGATGGACCGCGTCGGCGCAGACTTCGAGCGCGTCGTCGCGATGATCCGCTCGCGTCTCGGCGCCACCGCGATCCCGCTCCAGCTGCCGATCGGCGCGGAGGACAAGTTTTCGGGCGTCGTCGATCTCCTCGAGGAGCAGGCGATCGTCTGGGACGACACGAGCCTCGGTGCGAGCTTCGAGACGCGACCCGTGCCCGAAGAGCTGCGCGCCGCGGCGCAGAGCGCCCGCGAGGCCGTGATCGAGGCGGTCGCCGATTTCGACGATGCACTCACGGCGAAGTACCTCGACGGCGAGCCGATCTCGGCCGATCAAGTGCGCAAGGCGCTGCGCGAGGCGACGCTGCGCCTCGAAGTCGTGCCCGTGCTATGCGGCGCGGCGTTCAAGAACAAGGGCGTGCAGCCGCTGCTCGACGGAATCGTGCACTACCTGCCGTCGCCGCTCGACGTCCCGCCCGTGGAGGGCACCAACCCGAAGACGGGCGAGATCGTCCAGCGCAAGGCCGACGACAACGAGCCGTTCTCGGCCCTCGTGTTCAAGCTGATGAACGACAAGCACGTCGGCCATCTCACCTACGTCCGCGTCTACTCGGGCCGCGTGGAGCCCGGCACGCAGGTGATCAACGCCGCGACCGGCAAGAAGGAGCGGATCGGGCGGCTGCTCCAGATGCACGCGAACAAGCGCGAGGAGATCGAGGAGATCGGCGCGGGAGACATCGCGGCGGTCGTGGGCCTCAAGCTCTCGCGCACGGGCGACACGCTGTGCGATTTCCACAAGCAGATCCTGCTCGAGTCGCTGCACTTCCCCGAGCCCGTGCTCTCGATCGCGATCGAGCCGAAGACCCAGGCCGACATGGACAAGCTCGCGCAGTCGCTCGATCGGCTGACCCAGGAAGACCCGTCGTTCCGGCGCTCGGTCGACGAGGAGACCGGGCAGACGATCATCTCCGGAATGGGCGAGCTCCACCTCGAGATCATCGCCGATCGCCTCGTGCGCGAGTTCGGAGTGGAGGCCAATGTCGGCAAGCCGCAGGTCGCCTACAAGGAGACGATCACGCGGCAGGTGACTGTCGAGGGCCGCTACATCAAGCAGACCGGTGGGTCGGGAGACTACGCGGTCGTGAAGCTCCAGGTCGGGCCGAGCAAGCCCGGCGCGGGCTTCTCGTTCGAGAACGCGCTCAAGGGTGGGGACCTGCCGCGCGAGTTCGTGCCCTCGATCGAGCGCGGCTGCGAGGAGGCGACGCAGAGCGGCGCGCTCGCGGGCTATCCCGTGGTCGACGTCGCGGTGCGCCTGATCGACGGACAGGCCCACGAGGTCGACTCGTCGGAGCGCTCGTTCAAGATCGCGGCCTCGATGGCGATCAAGGATGCGTTCGAGCAGGCGGGACCGGTGCTGCTCGAGCCCGTGATGGCGGTCGAGGTCGTCGTCCCCGACGAGTTCGTCGGCGGCGTGCATGGCGATCTGTCGAGCCGGCGCGGCGAGATCACCGGCTTCGATACGCGCGGCAACGCCCAGGTCGTGACCGCCGAGGTCCCGCTCTCGAACATGTTCGGCTACGTGAACGAGCTCCGCTCGCTCACGCAGGGCCGCGCCACCTACACGATGCAGTTCCTGCGCTACGCGCAGGTTCCGGATTCGGTCCGCGACAAACTCGTCTTTCACTGAGGAGACCGGAGAAATGGCCAAGGAGAAGTTCGCGCGAACCAAGCCGCACGTGAACGTGGGGACGATTGGACACGTCGACCACGGGAAGACGACGCTGACGGCGGCGATCACGTCGCGCCAGGCGACCAAGAAGCTGGCGGACGCGGTGGCGTTCGACCAGATCGACAAGGCTCCGGAGGAGCGGGAGCGCGGGATCACGATTGCGACCGCGCACGTGGAGTACCAGAGCGACAAGCGTCACTACGCGCACGTGGATTGCCCCGGTCACGCGGACTACGTGAAGAACATGATCACGGGCGCGGCGCAGATGGACGGTGCGGTGCTGGTGGTGTCGGCGGCGGACGGCCCGATGCCGCAGACGCGCGAGCACGTGCTGCTGGCTCGACAGGTGAACGTTCCGCACATCGTGGTGTTCTTGAACAAGGTCGACATGGTCGACGACGCGGAGCTGCTCGAGCTGGTGGAGCTCGAGGTGCGGGAGCTGCTGTCCAAGTACGGCTTCCCGGGCGACGACACCCCGATCGTGAAGGGTTCGGCGCTGAAGGCGGGCCAGGACCCGAAGGACGACGCGGCGAACCAGTGCATCGACGAGCTGATGGAGGCGCTGGACAGCTTCATTCCGGAGCCGAAGCGGGCGCTGGACAAGCCGTTCCTGATGCCGATCGAGGACGTGTTTTCGATCACGGGCCGCGGGACGGTGGTGACGGGCCGGGTCGAGCAGGGGATCGTGAAGACGGGCGACGAGTGCGAGATCGTGGGGGTCAAGCCGACGAACAAGACGGTGGTGACCGGGGTGGAGATGTTCCGGAAGCTGCTGGACGAGGGTCAGGCGGGAGACAACATCGGCTGTCTCCTGCGCGGGACGGGCAAGGACGACGTGGAGCGGGGTCAGGTGCTGGCGAAGCCGGGATCGATCACGCCGCACACGAAGTTCAAGGCGCAGGCGTACATCCTGACCAAGGAGGAGGGCGGTCGTCACACGCCGTTCTTCAACGGGTATCGGCCGCAGTTCTACTTCCGGACGACGGACGTGACGGGAGTGGCGAGCCTGCCGGACGGGACGGAGATGGTGATGCCCGGGGACAACGTGGAGATGACGGTGGAGCTGATCACGCCGATCGCGATGGACAAGACGCAACGGTTCGCGATTCGCGAAGGCGGCCGAACGGTCGGCTCGGGCGTCGTCGCAGAAATCGTCGAGTAGGTAGTAGGCATATGGGCGATCTCGCATCTCAAAAGATTCGCATCCGGATGAAGGCCTACGACTTCAAGCTGCTCGATCAGAGCGCTGGCGAGATCGTCGACACGGCAATGCGCACGGGCGCGCGCGTCGCGGGGCCGATTCCGCTGCCCACGAGCATCAACAAGTACACGGTGCTGCGCGGCCCGCACATCGACAAGAAGTCGCGCGAGCAGTTCGAGACTCGCACGCACAAGCGCCTGATCGACATCCTCGATCCGACGCCGCAGACCGTGGACGCGCTCATGAAGCTCGAGCTCGCGGCGGGCGTCGACGTGGAGATCAAACTGTAGTCATGGCCACGGTGAACGTCGTAACGGTGAAGAATGCCAGCGCGGGCTCGATCGAGCTCCCGCCCGCGGTCTTCGAGGTCAAGGTGAAGCCCGACCTCTTCCACGCCGAGGTGCGCCGGCAGCTCGCCGCGCGCCACACGGGCACCCACAGCACGAAGAATCGCCACATGGTGTCGGGTGGCGGGTCGAAGCCGTGGCGGCAGAAGGGCACCGGGCGCGCGCGCCAGGGCAGCACGCGATCGCCGCAGTGGTCCGGCGGCGGCGTCGTGTTCGGTCCGGTTCCGCGGAGCTACGACCACTCGCTCCCGAAGAAGGTACGGCGCGCGGCGCTGCGCGGAGCGCTGTCGCTGCGCCAGCAGGAGAGCGCGATCACGGTGGTCGACGAGCTTCGACCTCTCCGAGTTCAAGACCAAGCGGGTAGCCGAGATCCTGTCCGCACTCGGGCTCTCCGGTGAGAGCGTGCTGATCGTGATCGCCGAGGCCGACGAGAAGCTCGAGGTGTCGGCGCGCAATCTGCCGCGCATCGGCGTGCTCCGCGTCGAGGGTCTCAACGTCTACGACGTGCTCCTGCACGCGCGACTCGTGCTCACGAAGGCGGCCGTCGAGGCGATCGACGTGCGCCTGTCCGAACAGCGCCGTAAAGCGGCGCGCGCGGAGTCCGCATGAACCTCCACGACGTCATACGTCGACCGCTCGTCACCGAGAAGAGCACGGTGGGCCGCGAGACGGCCAACGTCGTCACGCTCGCGGTCGACCCGCGCGCGAGCAAGCACGACATCCAGCGCGCCGTCGAGATGCTGTTCGACGTGAAGGTCGAGAGCGTCCGCACGATGCGGATGGCGCCCAAGCAGCGGCGCGTCGGAAAGAGCCAGGGGCGCAAGCCCGAGTGGAAGAAGGCGCTCGTGTGTCTGGCGGAAGGCCAGAGCATCGAGTTCTTCGAGGGAATGTGATGCCGGTCCGAAACTTCCGACCCACGACTCCCGGACGCCGCGACATGAGCGTCTCCGACTTCTCGGAGCTCTCGCGCGGCAAGCCCGAGCGCTCGCTGCTCGAAGGGCGGCTCAACAAGAGCGGCGGCCGCAACTCCAACGGCCACGTCACCTCGTGGCACCGCGGCGGAGGGCACAAGCGCCTCTACCGCAAGATCGACTTCAAGCGCGACAAGCACGGCATCCCCGCGCGCGTCGCCGCGATCGAGTACGACCCGAACCGGTCCGCCAACATTGCGCTCCTGCACTACGCCGACGGAGAGAAGCGCTACATCCTCGCGCCGGCCGGGCTCGCGCTCGGCGATCGCGTGCAGTCGGGAGACGACGCCGAGATCCGCACCGGGAACACGCTCTCGCTCGAGAAGATCCCGCTCGGAACAGTGGTGCACGGCATCGAGACCAAGCCCGGCAAGGGTGCGCAGCTCGTGCGCTCGGCGGGCATGAGCGCGCAGCTGATGGCGCGCGAAGGACGTTATGCCACGGTGCGCATGCCCAGCGGCGAGCACCGCCGCGTCCACGTGCGCTGCATGGCGACGATCGGGCAGGTCGGGAACACCGATCACGAGAACCAGAAGATCGGCAAGGCCGGTCGCTCGCGCTGGAAGGGCAAACGTCCGAACGTGCGCGGCGTCGCGATGAATCCGGTCGATCATCCGATGGGTGGCGGCGAAGGCAAGACGTCGGGCGGGCGCCACCCCTGCACACCGTGGGGTGTGCCGACCAAGGGTCACAAGACGCGCAACAACCCGCGCACCGACAAATACATCATCAAGCGGCGAGGCAAGAGGTAATGGCGCGTTCGCTCCGGAAAGGCCCGTTCGTCGACCCGAGCCTTCAGCGCAAGGTCGATGCGTCGCTCGCGGTCGGATCGAAGCAGGTGATTCGCACCTGGTCGCGCCGCTCGATGATCACGCCCGATTTCGTGGGCCTCACGTTCCACGTGCACAACGGCAAGCTGTTCGTCCCCGTGTTCGTGACCGAGAACATGGTCGGCCACCGCCTGGGCGAGTTCTCGCCCACGCGCAAGTTCACGGGTCACTCGGCGACGAAGAAGGTGAAGACGACGGGCGCGCCCTCTCAGGGTGGTCCGGTTCCCGGGCAGAAGTCATGAGCGTGACCGCATTCCTCAAGCACTACCGGGTGAGCCCGCGCAAGGTGCGGCTGCTCGCGGATCAGATCCGCGGCAAGGGCGTCGAGGAGGCGCTCGTGATCCTCGACTTGTCGCCGAAGCGCTTCTCGCGAGCGCTCGCGAAGCTCGTGCGGTCGGCGCTCGCCAACGCGGAAGAGAAGAACAGCCGGGATCACGCCGGCATCGACATCGACAATCTCGTCGTCGGGACCATCACCGTCGACCAGGGCCCGAGCATGTGGCGCGTTCGCCCGCGTGCGCAGGGGCGCGCCAACTGGGTCCAGAAGAAGACGGCAAGCGTGCGCGTCGTGCTTTCCGAGGAGTAATCGTGGGACAAAAGGTTCACCCGTACGGATTCCGGCTCGGCTCGCTCTATGGATGGCAGTCGAACTGGTTCTCGGAGCGGCGCTATTCGGAGCAGCTGCACGAGGACATCGCGATTCGCAAGTTCATCAAGAAGAAGCTCTACCACGCCGGCATCTCGCGCGTCGTGATCGAGCGCACCGGCGACAAGGTGGTGCTTAACATCCACACCGCGCGCCCGGGCATCCTGATCGGGAAGCGCGGCGCCGAGGTGGAGACGCTGCGCGAGGAGCTGGCGGGCTTCACCGCGAATCGCGAGGTGTTCATCAACATCAAGGAGATCCGCAAGGCGGAGCTCGATGCGCAGCTCGTCGCGGAGAACGTGGCGCTGCAGCTCGAGCGGCGCGTCGCGTTCCGGCGCGCGATGAAGAAGGCCGTGACGTCGACGATGAAGTTCGGAGCCGGCGGAATCCGGATCCAGTGCTCGGGCCGGCTCGGTGGCTCGGAGATGGGACGCCGCGAGTGGTATCGCGAGGGCCGCGTCCCGCTCCACACGCTGCGCGCCGAGATCGACTACGGCTTCGCCGAGGCAAAGACCACGTACGGCGTGATCGGCGTGAAGTGCTGGGTATTCAAAGGCGACGTCTCCGATCGCGAGCTGCGCCAGGGCACGCTCGCTTCGCGGATCGGCGAGGTCACGACGAGATAGGTCATGCTGCAACCCAAGAAGGTCAAACACCGCAAGGTTTTCAAGGGGCGTATGCGCGGCAAGGCGTACCGCGGATCGACGCTCTCGTTCGGCGAGTACGGGCTCCAGGCGACCGAGCAGTCGCGCGTGACCGCGCGCCAGATCGAGGCGGCGCGCGTCGCGATGACCCGCCACGTCAAGCGCGGCGGCAAGGTCTGGATCCGGATCTTCCCGGACAAGCCGATCACGAAGAAGCCCGCCGAGACGCGCATGGGCAAGGGCAAGGGCAACCCCGAAGAGTGGGTAGCCGTCGTGAAACCGGGCCGGATCCTCTACGAGATGGAAGGCGTGACGCCCCAGGTAGCGCGCCAAGCGCTCAAGCTCGCCGCGAGCAAGCTGCCGCTCGCGACGAGGTTCATCGAGCGGAGCGCGATCCTATGAAGGCGAAGGAATGGCGCGATCTCAACCTCGAAGAGGTCGAGGCGAAGGCGAGTCAGCTGCGGGGCGAGCTGTTCACGGCACGGATTCGCAAAGAGACCGGACAGCTCGAGAACACGGCGAAGCTTCGAACGCTTCGCCGCGACATCGCTCGCGCGGAGACGATCCTGCGCGAGCGACGCGGAGCGGGTGAATGAGCAAACGCGGCATGAGGCGCACGATGGTCGGCGTGGTCGTGAGCAACAAGATGGACAAGACCGTGGTGGTACGGGTCGAGCGCCTGGTGCAGGACCCCGAGTACAAGAAGTACGTCCGCCGCTATTCGCGGTTCATGGCCCACGACGAGGCGAATGCCTGCAACGTCGGTGACCAGGTCCAGATCATCGAACACCGGCCGATTTCGAAACGAAAACGCTGGAAGGTGCAGGCCACCCTCTCGGCGGCGGCCACCGTCTAGAGAATGGACGAGCGATCATGATCCAGGTAGAAACCGTATTGGAAGTCGCCGACAACTCGGGCGCCCGCAAGGTCGCGTGCATCCGCGTGCTCGGCGGCTCGCGCCGGCGCTATGCGTCGGTGGGCGATCTGATCGTCGTGTCCGTGAAGGACGCGATCCCGAACGCGCGGGTCAAGAAGGGCGAGGTCCGGCGCGCGGTGGTCGTGCGAACGGCGCGCGCGATCTCGCGCAGCGACGGCTCCTACATCCGCTTCGACGACAACGCGGCCGTGATCCTGGACAACCAGAAGGAGCCGATCGGCACGCGCATCTTCGGTCCCGTCGCGCGCGAGCTCCGGGCCCGCAAGTTCATGAAGATCATCTCGCTCGCACCCGAGGTCCTCTGAGATGACGCCGCGACTGCTCGAACGATACCGGTCCGAGATCGTACCGAAGCTCTCGCAGGAGTTCGGGTTCAAGAACGTCCACCAGGTACCGCGCCTCGAGAAGGTGGTGGTGAACATGGGCGTCGGCAAAGCGACGCAGAACGCGAAACTGATCGAGAAGGCCGCCGAGGAGCTCGCGGCGATCACGGGCCAGAAGGCCGCGGTCCGGAAGGCGCGCAAGTCGATCGCGAACTTCAAGCTGCGCCAGGGCCAGGCGATCGGCTGCACCGTGACGCTGCGCGGAACGCGCATGTGGGAGTTCTTCGATCGTCTCGTGAACGTGTCGCTGCCGCGCGTGCGCGACTTCAAGGGCGTCTCGGTCAAGGCATTCGACGGCCGCGGCAACTTTTCACTGGGGATCCGCGAACAGATCATCTTTCCCGAGATCGACTACGACTCGGTGGAGAACATCACTGGGCTCAACGTCACGGTGGTGACGAGCGCCCGCAACGACGCCGAGGGCAAGGCGCTGCTCGCGCACCTCGGCATGCCTTTCCGTCCCTGAGAGGAACTCCTCCGTATGATGACCGACCCGATCGCCGACATGTTGACGCGCATCCGCAACGCGGGCTCCGCGCGGCACGCGCAGACTTCGTGCCCTTCCTCGAAGGAGAAGGTCGCGATCGCGACCGTGCTCCAGCGCGCGGGCTTCCTCGACTCGGTGAAGGTGGAGGAGCGCGACGGCCACCCGAGTCTCGTGCTGGGCATCCGCTACGACGAGGCGGGGCGGCCGCTGATCGACGGCATCCAGCGCGTGAGCAAGCCCGGGCGACGCGTGTACGTGGGCAAGGAGGAGCTGCCGCGCGTGCGCAACGGGCTCGGCGTGGCCGTGATCTCCACCTCGCGCGGAGTGCTCTCGGACCGCGAAGCCCGCGAGCAGAGCCTCGGCGGCGAGCTGCTCTGTGAGGTCTGGTAGGCATGTCGCGCATCGGTAATCGACCCGTCGAGATCCCCTCCGGTGTCACCGTCGACAAGATCGACGGCGGCGTCCGCGTGAAGGGTCCGAAGGGCACGCTCTCCGAGCAGCTGCCCCCGACGATCGGCGTGGAGATCGAGAGCGGGCAGGTCGTGTTCCGCCGCGCCGACAACAGCGGGCCGACCCGCGCGCTGCACGGGCTCGTACGGGCGCTCGTGAACAACATGGTGAAGGGCGTGCAGGCGCCGTTCGTGCGCGAGCTCGAGATCCAGGGTGTCGGCTATCGCGCCGAGGCGTCGGGCAAGAAGCTCACGATGCTGCTCGGCTACTCGCATCCGATCGAGGTCCCGGTGCCCGAAGGGCTGTCGGTCTCCGTCGATCGCAACGTGATCGTCCGGATCGAGGGAATCGATCGCCGCCGGGTCGGGCAGTTCGCGGCCGACATCCGCGCGCTGCGCCCGCCGGAGCCCTACAAGGGCAAAGGGGTCCGGTACATCGACGAGCGCGTGCGGCGCAAGGTCGGCAAGGCGGCTGCCGGCTCGGCGGGTTGACGGTAAGCGGAGTGCGCAGCGAACCGCAGGCGAGCGGACATCATTAGGTCGGGCGCGCGGAGACAAACGAGCGATGAAACGCAAGATTCGAGACGAGGCCGATCGCAAGTGGCAGCTGCGCAAGCGGCGCAGCGCGGGATCCGTGTCGCGCAGCACGCGCGCGCGCGTGACCGTGTTTCGCAGCGCGCGCCACATCTATGCGCAGCTCATCGACGCGACTTCGGGGCGCACGATCGGGTCCGTGTCGAGCCGCTCGAAGGCGATCGTCGGCGACGGCCAGACCGGCAACGTCGAGGCCGCGAAGAAGGTGGGCGCCGCGCTCGCGGCGCTCGCGCGCGAGCACCAGATCCAGGAGGCCGTGTTCAACCGGAACGGCTTCCTCTACCACGGACGCGTCAAGGCGCTCGCCGACGCAGCCCGCGAGGCCGGGCTTCGGTTCTAGTGGCGAAGCCGCCAACTCCAAACGATTCGAAGGAATGAATGCCGCAACTCAATGCAAATGACTACGAGCTGACCGATCGCGTCGTGCACATCAACCGCGTCGCGAAGGTGGTGAAGGGCGGACGCCGCTTCAACTTCAGCGCACTCGTGGTGGTCGGAGACGGTGCGGGCGTGGTCGGTGCCGGGTACGGCAAGGCCGGCGAGGTGCCCGAGGCGATCCGAAAGGGCATCGAGCGCGCGCGCAAGTCGCTGATCGAAGTGCCGCTCCAGGACGGACGCACGCTGCCGCACGAGATCATTGGCCACTTCGGCGCCGCGCGCGTGCTGCTCAAGCCGGCTGCGCCCGGCACGGGCGTGATCGCGGGCGGCCCCGTGCGCGCGGTGCTCGAGGCGGCCGGCGTCCACGACGTGCTCACGAAGACGCTCGGCACGAGCAACCCGATCAACGTCGTGCGCGCGACGATGACGGCGTTGCTCGAGCTCCGCGATCCCGAAGAGCGGCTCGCCCAGCTGCAGGGGAACGTGTGATGGCGCCGCAAGTTTCGAGCAGCGAGAAGGCGGGCGAAGGCCAGAAGGCGGGCAAGACGGTCTCGGTGCGCTGGGTGAAGAGCCAGATCGGATTCGATCAGCGCCAGCGCGCAACGCTGCGCGGGCTCGGTTTCCGGCGCCTGAACCAGCGCGTGCAGCTCGAGGATACGCCCTCGATCCGCGGGATGATCTACAAGGTGCGCCACCTCGTCGTGGTGGAGGAAGGCTGATGCTCGATCGACTCTCGCCGCGACCGAACTCGCGTCGAAAGATCAAGCGCGTGGGCCGCGGGCCCGGCTCCGGCAACGGCAAGACCTCGGGCCGCGGCGTCAAAGGGCAGGGCAAGCGCTCGACCGGACGCGAGACCCCGTTCCATTTCGAGGGCGGTCAGATGCCGCTCGTGCGGCGCGTGCCCAAGCGCGGCTTCCACAGCCTGTTCGGCACCACCTACCGGATCATCAACGTCGGCTCGCTCAAGCCCTACGGCGACGGCGGCGAGGTGGATCCCACGAACCTCGAGCGGCGCGGGCTCGTCGAGCACGGGCGCGGCGGCGTGAAGCTGCTCGCCGAGGGCGAGCCGCCGCGCAATCTGCGCGTGAAGGTGCACCAGGTCAGCGCTGCGGCGCGCAGGAAGATCGAAGAGGCGGGTGGCTCGGTGGAGCTCCTCGGATGATCGCTGGCGTCCAGAACATCGGGAGGATCACGGAGCTCCGGCAACGGATCCTCTTCACGTTCGGGATGCTCGCGGTCTACCGCGTGGGCGCGTACATCGTCACGCCCGGCATCGATCCCGAGGTCGTGCGCAACTTCTTTGCGCAGATGCAGGGAACGATCTTCGGCCTGTTCACGCTGTTCTCGGGCGGAGCGCTCGAGCAGCTCTCGATCTTCTCGCTGGGCATCATGCCCTACATCAGCGCCTCGATCATCTTCCAGCTGCTCACGATCGTGATCCCGCAGCTCGAGGAGCTCAAGAAGGAAGGCGAGCAGGGTCAGCGTCGGATCAACCAGTTCACGCGTTATGCGACGATCGGGCTCGCGCTGTTCCAGGGCTTCCTGCTCGCGGTCGCGCTCGAGAACGGCCAGTTCGGCGCGGGTGCGGTCACGAACCCGGGCTGGGCCTTCCGGATCATGTGCGCGCTCACGCTCACCACGGGCACCGCATTCATCATGTGGCTGGGCGAGCAGATCACCGAGCGCGGCATCGGCAACGGAATCTCGCTGATCATCTTCGCGGGCATCATCATCCGGATCCCGTCGGCGATCGCGAATCTGTTCGACCTGATCAGCACCGACCAGTTCTCTCTGCTCCAGACCGTTGTGTTCGCCGCGATGGCGGTCTTCGTGGTGTTCCTCGTGATCATCGTCGAGCGCGGCCAGCGCCGGATCCCGATCCAGCACGCGCGGCGCGTGGTGGGAAAGCGCGTCCAGCAGGGCGGCATGACCTACTTCCCGCTGCGCGTGAACACGGCGGGCGTGATCCCCGCGATCTTCGCGTCGTCGCTGCTGCTCTTCCCGCTCACGGTCGGCCAGTTCACCAACACGCCCGCGGTCGAGCAGTTCATCCAGGACTACATGAATCCGGGCGGCTGGGTGTACGAGGGGATCTACGTCGGGCTGATCGTCTTCTTCACCTACTTCTACACGGCGATCATGATCAACCCGGTCGACGTCGCCGAGAACATCAAGCGCTCGGGCGCGTACATTCCGGGCATCCGGCCCGGCAAGAAGACCGCCGAGTACATCGACCGCATCCTCTCGCGGATCACGCTGGTCGGCGCGCTCTACATCTCGGCCGTGTGCGTGCTGCCGACGCTCCTCGCCACCCGCATGGGGCTCCCGTTCCAGTACGGCGGAACGGCGCTCCTGATCGTGGTGGGCGTCGGACTCGACACGATTGCCCAGATCGAGGCGCACCTCGTCTCGCGCCAGTACGAAGGCTTCGCGCAGGGCGCGCGGATCCGGGGACGGTTGCAGCGATGACCGCGCGGCGCCTACTCATGTTGGGCCCCCCCGGGGCCGGGAAGGGCACCCAGGCGCAGCGTCTGGTGCAGAAGCTCGGGGTGCCGCAGATCTCGACGGGCGACATGCTGCGCGCGGCGGTCGCCGGAAAGACCGCGATGGGTCTCCTGGCGCAGGCGGTGATGGCGCGCGGCGACCTCGTGTCCGACGACATCGTGATCGCCGTGGCCGAGCAGCGCCTCGCTGCTGCCGACGCGCGGCGCGGCTTCATCCTCGACGGCTTTCCGCGCACGCCAGGCCAGGCGGCTGCGCTCGACGCCATGCTCGGGCGCCTCGGCACGCCGCTCGAGCGCTGCATCGCGCTCTCCCTCGACGACGACACCATCGTGCGCCGACTGCTCAAGCGCGCCGAGATCGAGGGCCGCAGCGACGACAACGAGGAGACGGTCCGCAAGCGCTTGAAGGTCTACCAGTCGCAGACCGAGCCGCTGATCGCCCACTACTCGCCGCAGGGCATCGTGCGCGCCGTGGACGGCAACGCGAGCGTCGACGAGGTGGCGAAGCGGATCGAGGAGGCGCTGTCGTGATGTCCTATCGCGAGCGGATCCCGATCAAGACGAAGCGCGAGCTCGAGACGATGCGCGAGGCCGCCCGCCACGTGGCCGAGATCCTGCTCGAGCTGCGGGAGCGGGTGAAGCCCGGCATCACCACGGCCGAGCTGGATCGGTTCGCCGAGAAGTCGATTTCGGCTCGGGGTGTGCGCTCGTCGTTCAAGGGCTACGATCCGCACGGCCTACCCAAGTATCCGGCCGTCCTCTGCGTCTCCGTCAACGACGAGATCGTCCACGGCATCCCCGGACCGCGAGAGCTCGCGGAAGGGGACATCGTGAGTCTCGACTTCGGTGTCTCGGTGGATGGCTACCACGGTGATTCGGCCGTGACGGTGCCGGTCGGAGAGATCTCGGACGATGCGAAGCGGCTGCTGGAGGTTTCCCGGCAGTCCCTGAACGACGCGATGGAGGTGATGAAGCCCGGGGCCCGTCTGTCGGACCTCGGAAACGCTGTGCAGCGGACGGCCGAGGCCGCCGGCTTCTCGGTCGTGCGCGAGTTTGCGGGGCACGGGATCGGTCGCGCGCTCCACGAGCCGCCCTGGATCCCGAACTACGGTCACCCGGGACGCGGGCCGCGACTGCTGCCCGGCATGGTATTCGCGGTGGAGCCGATGCTCACCGCGGGCCGACCCGATGTGCGAATGCTCGACGACGATTGGACCGCGGTGACCGCGGACGGGTCGCTGGCCGCCCATTTCGAGCACACGATTCTCGTGACCGAGGATGGCAGCGAGACGCTCACGCGGATCGCGGGATCCCACTGATTCGAGGCATGTGATGAAGGTGAGAGCTTCCGTCAAGAAGATCTGTGCGAAGTGCCGCGTCGTCCGGCGCGGCGGGGTGATCCGCATCATCTGCGAGAACCCCAAGCACAAGCAGCGACAAGGCTAGGAGCACGCCATGGCACGCATCGCTGGAGTCGACCTGCCGCGCAACAAGCGGATCGAGATCGCACTGACCTACATCCACGGCATCGGGCACACGAGCGCCGCAAAGATCTGCGCGAAGGCCGACGTTCCGCCGGAGACCAAGACCGAACGCCTCGCCGACAGCGAGCTCGTGCGGCTGCGCGAGGTGATCGAGCACGACTTCACGGTCGAGGGCGATCTGCGCCGCGAGACCGCGCAGAACGTCAAGATGCTGATGGACATCGGCTGCTACCGCGGCCTGCGCCATCGCCGCGGGTTGCCGGTGCGCGGCCAGCGCACGCACACCAACGCGCGCACGCGGAAGGGTCCGGTGAAGACGGTGGCCGGCAAGAAGCAGGCGATCACGAAGAAGTAGCAGGCCGCAAGTTTCACGAAGACCATCAGGTAGGCGAGCGCAGACCATCAGGAGAGTGAACCGTGGTGAAGGCCGGGAAGAAGAAGGTCAAGAAGAGCGTCCAGTCGGGTGTGGTGCACATCCAGTCGACGTTCAACAACACGATCATCTCGATCACGGATCCGTCCGGCGGCGTGCTCGCGTGGTCGAGCTCGGGCGGAGCCGGATTCAAGGGATCGCGCAAGTCGACGCCGTTCGCGGCCCAGGTGGCCGCGGAAGATTGCGCGAAGAAGGCGATGGAGCACGGAGTTCGACAGGCCTCCGTGTACGTCAAGGGCCCGGGTGCCGGCCGCGAGTCGGCGGTTCGCGCGATCCAGGCGGCGGGGATCAAGGTGTCGTTGATCAGGGACGTCACCCCGATTCCCCACAACGGTTGTCGGCCGAAGAAGCGGCGACGCGTCTAGAGGACATCGAATAATGGCTCGCTACAACGATGCGGTGTGTCGGCTCTGCCGTCGGGAGGGCACCAAGCTCTTCCTGAAGGGCGACCGCTGCTTCACCCCCAAGTGCGGCGTCGAGCGCCGCAGCTATCCGCCCGGACAGCACGGCCAGGGCAGGACGCGCTTCTCCGACTTCGGCGTGCAGCTGCGCGAGAAGCAGAAGGTCCGCCGCATGTACGGCCTGCTCGAGAAGCAGTTCGCTCGCACGATGGACCGGGCGGCGCACATGAAGGGCCGCACGGGCGAGAATCTGCTCGTGTTGCTCGAGCGGCGGCTCGACAACATCGTGTTCCGGCTCGGCTTCGCGACGTCGCGCGCGGAAGCGCGTCAGCTCGTGCGCCACGGCCACTTCACGGTGAACGGGCGCAAAGCGAGCATCCCGTCGATGCTCTTGCGCGCGGGCGACGTCGTGATCCTGCGCGAGGGATCGCGCGAGATCGTGCGCATCACCGCCGCGCTCGAGGCGCTCGAAGGCAAGAGCGTCCCGGGCTGGCTCGACATCGACAAGACGAACTTCGCCGGCTCGGTGAAGCAGCTTCCGGTTCGCGAAGACATCACGATGCCCATTCAGGAACAGCTCATCGTCGAGCTGTACTCGCGCTAGTCGCCCGTTTCGGCAAATTTCGCGCACCGAGCCGGAAACGAGCGAAGTCCATCAGAGAGGGATTCATGGAACGACAGGAAACGATTGCAAAGAATTGGCGGGAGCTGATCCGCCCCCGCGAGCTGGAGACGGACGGAGGCGAGTCCTACGGGAAGTTCGCCTGCGAGCCGCTCGAGCGCGGATTCGGCCTGACGCTCGGCAACGCGCTGCGGCGCGTGCTCTTGTCGTCGCTGCAGGGCGCCGCGATCACGTCCGTGAAGATCGGCGGCGTGCTGCACGAGTTCTCGACGATTCCGGGCGTGATGGAAGACGTCGCCGACATCGTGCTGAACCTCAAGGAGGTTCGGCTGCGCCTGCACGGCGAGGGGCCGAAGATCCTGCGCGTGCACCAGAAGGGCCAGGGCGTGCTGCGCGCGGGCGACCTCTCCGAGGACCCGACCGTCGAGGTGATGAACCCCGACAAGAAGGTCGCCACGCTCTCCGCCGACGCCGACGTCGAGCTCGAGATCACGGTCGACACCGGCAAGGGCTACGTGGGCGCGGAGAAGAACAAGTCCGAGGACATGCCGATCGGCACGATCCCGATCGACTCGATCTTCTCACCGGTCCACAAGGTCAACTACACCGTCACCCCCGCGCGCGTCGGCCGCGAGACCGACTTCGACCGCCTGTCGCTCGAGATCTGGACCGACGGCACGCTCGCGGCCGTGGATGCTCTCGCGTACGCGGCGAAGATCCTCAAGGAGCAGCTCGCGATCTTCATCAACTTCGAGGAGCCGTCCGAATCCCACCTGCCGATGATCGAGGAGTCGCGGCCGCTCAATCCGCACCTGTTCAAGTCGGTGGACGAGCTCGAGCTCTCGGTGCGCTCGGCGAATTGCCTCCAGAACGCGAACATCCGGCTGATCGGCGAGCTCGTGCAGCGCACCGAAGGCGAGATGCTCAAGACCAAGAACTTCGGACGCAAGTCGCTCAACGAGATCAAGGAAGTGCTCGCGAGCATGGGACTCGAGCTCGGCATGCGGCTCGAGGGCTTCCCGACGCGCGCCGAGATCGAGCGGATGCGGGAGCGCGACTAGCTCATGCGCCATCGCCTCAATACGCGCAAGTTCGGGCGCACGTCGGCACACCGGGTGTCGATGTTCCGAAACATGGTCTCGTCGCTGATCGAGCACGAGAAGATCGAGACCACCCACGAGAAGGCGCGCGAAGTGGGCCGTCTGGCCGAGCACATGATCACGCTCGGCAAGCGCGGAGATCTGCACTCGCGACGCCAGGCGCTGCGCGTGGTGCGCGGGCGCGAGGTACACGCGAAGCTGTTCGGCGAGCTCGCCGAGCGCTTTGCAGATCGCACCGGCGGCTACACGCGCGTGCTGCGCACGCGTCGGCGCGCCGGCGATGCGTCCGAAATGTCGATCGTGTCGCTGCTCGAGTCGGCTCCGGCCGCGAAGGCGTCCGTGGAGAAGGGCGAGGCGGCTCCGAAGAAGAAGAAGGCCGCCGCGAAGAAGGCCCCGGCCAAGAAGGCCGAGAAGCCCGCGAAGAAGAAGACGGGCACCAAGAAGGCCGCCGCGAAGAAGAGCACGCGCAAGAAGAAGTCCTCCGCCAAGGACGAGTGATCGCGCGTGCGCGCCGGCGCGTGGGTACTCGCAGCGGTCGTGGCAGGCGCGATCGGCTTTGCGATCTGGACCGGCTCGAGCGTCCCCGATCCGATCGGCCGCGGCAGCGCGGCGCCCGCGTTCACGCTGCCCGAGCGGCCCGGACCCGGCGAGATCTCGCTGGCTTCGCTGCGCGGCGCAGGTGGTGCTGCTCAACTTCTGGGCCACCTGGTGCGAGCCGTGCGAGCGCGAGATGCCCGCGATGAAGCGGCTCCACGAGAAGCTCGCGCCCGCGGGCCTGAAGCTCGTCGCGGTATCGGTCGACGAAACCAGCGAGCCGGTCGATCAGTTCCGCGAGCGCTTCCAGCTCACGTTTCCGATCCTCTGGGACTCCGATAAACGCATCTCCGACGCCTATCAGACCTATCGCTACCCCGAGACGTTCCTGATCGGCCGCGACGGCGTCGTGATCGAGCGCTACATCGGACCGCGCGAGTGGGACTCTCCGCTCTACGAGGCGCGACTGCGGCAGCTGCTCGAAGGGAAGGACGCGTCGTGATCGAGGCACTGCGCAAGCGCCTGATCCGACTCCTGGATTCGCTCGACACCCTGATCTACGCGCTGCTCTTCCTGCTCGGCTTCGCGGCACTCGCGTACGCGGGATACGTCTCGATCGTTGGATGAGCACCCTGGGTGCGAACCCACGCGCGCGCTACGGTTAGCGACCTGGGGGGGACGGCGATGGGCGTGTGGCTCGCGATCGGTGTGGTCGCGATGGCGCTGGTGCTCGCGCTCACCGACGGGGAGTCGGGGCTGCGGACGTGGTGGGCGCTGCGCGACGACCTGCGCGCGGCGCAGGAGCGGATCGAGCGGCTCGAGAGCGACGTGGCGCACCTGGAGCGCGACAGCGGCGGACTCAAAGGTGCGGGCGAGTCGTTCGCACTCGAGCGCGCGATCCGCGAGCGCCTCGTGTACGTGCGCGAGGGCGAAACGCTCGTGCGCCTCGATGCGCCCGGAGACACAAGTCCCCGGATTCCTTGAAAAAAAGTTCTCGACACGTCACCCTGGGCCCACGCCATGCGCGCCGCGCTCCAACAGCATCTCCAGGATCTCGTGCAGGATCTGCTCGACGAAGCCGGAGTCACCGATCCGGTGCCCGACTTCACGCTCGAGGTGCCGCGCCAGGCCGACCACGGGGACTTCGCGTGCAACGCGGCGATGCTGCTCGCGAAGGCGCTGCGCGTGCCGCCGCGCGCGATCGCGGAGCAGCTCGCCGAGCGGCTCGCCGCGAAGGGCGGACTCGTCGCGCGCGTGGAGGTCGCGGGTCCGGGCTTCGTGAACATCTGGCTCTCGGAGTCGCGCTGGCGCGACCTGCTCCAGAGCGTGCTCGCGGCGGGGTCGCACTTCGGAGAGTCGAAGAGCGGCGCGAGCCAGCGCGTGCAGGTGGAGTTCGTGTCGGCGAATCCGACCGGCCCGCTCACGCTCGGCCACGGGCGCCAGGCCGTGCTCGGCGACGCGATCGCGCGGCTGCTCGAGGCGACCGGCCACGACGTCACGCGCGAGTACTACTTCAACAACGGCGGCCGCCAGATGCGGATCCTCGGCGAGTCCGTGAAGGCGCGCTACCTCGAGCAGCTCGGACTCGCGGCGCCGCCGCCGCCCGAGGCGCTCGCCGACCCCGAGAACGCATGGGTGCAGTCGGTCGACGGCATGCCCGTGGCCTTTCCGAAGGGCGGCTATCAGGGCGACTACATCGGCGAGCTTGCCGCGGAGCTGCGAGGGCGCCACGGCGCGGCGCTCGTGGACGAGCCCGGAGACGGGATCTTCCGCGAGACCGCCGAGACCCAGATCTTCGGCGAGATCCGCAAGACGCTGTCGGCGCTCGGGATCGAGTTCGACGTCTATACCAACGAGCGCGATCTCTACACCTCGGGCGAGACCGACCGCGTGCTCGCCGATCTCGAGCGCGCGGGCCTGCTCTACGAGATGGACGGCGCCAAGTGGCTGCGCTCCACGGCGCGCGGCCTCGAGCGCGATCGCGTGGTCGTGAAGGGCACGGGTGAAGCCACCTATCTGTTGCCCGATCTCGCCTATCACCGCCAGAAGTTCGCGCGCGGCTTCGACCGCGTGATCGACATCCAGGGCGCCGACCACAAGGAGCAGTTCCCGTACGTGGTCGTGGGCGCGGGTGCGCTGGGCTGTCCGGTCGATCGGCTCGAGCTCATCATGCACCAGTTCGTCACGCTCACGCGCGGCGGCGAGCAGGTGAAGCAGTCGACGCGCCGGGCCACCTACGTCACCGTCGACGAGCTGCTCGAGGAAGTAGGCGCCGACGTATTCCGCTTCTTCATGGTGCAGCGGCGCGCCGAGAGCCACCTCGACTTCGACGTCGACCTGGCCAAGGACACCGACTGGAAGAAGAATCCGGCCTACTACGTCCAGTACGCGCACGCGCGCACGCACGCGATCGAGCGCAAGGCGCGCGAGCTCGGCGTGGTGATGCCGGACGCGGCCACCGTCGATGCCGACCCGCTCGTGCTGCCCGAGGAGATCGAGATCTTGAAGAAGATCTCCGAGTTCCCCGAGGTGGTGCAGCGCGCGGCCGACACGCGCGAGCCGCATCACCTCTGCTACTGGGCCCGCGAGCTCGCGGGCCTGTGGAACCCCTATCAACAGGACGGCGTGCGCCACCGCGTGCTCTCCGACGATCCCGCGATGACGAGCGCCCGCCTGGGCCTCGCGCTCGCGGTGCGGATTGCACTCGCGGGTGCACTGCGACTTTTGGGCATCTCCGCCCCGGAGCGAATGTGATGAACAGAGATCGGCGACATACGGGATGGGTCTCGACGCTCGCGACCCTGGTCGTACTGGTGGTGGTCGGATTCCTGTGCGGTGCGCTCGCGGGTTTCCTCTGGGAGGAGCCCGGGCTCGTGCTCGCCTACCTCTCCGGCGAGACCGAGCCCGTGGAGTTCTCCGAACCGGCTCCGGTCGCCGCGGCGCCGCCGGCCTTCGCCGAGCGCGAGGACCTCGCGTCGGACAGCGCCGCGGAGCTCCCCGCGGACGAGCCCGAGTCCGCGCCGGACGAGCCGCCCGCCGCGGAGTCGAGCGAGGACGTGACCGAAGTCGCGCCCATGCCCGTGCCGGCACCCGTGCCCGCCGCCGAGAAGCCGCCCGAGCGCAAGCCCGCGGAGAAGAAGCCCGCGCCCGCGCGCATCGCGGAGGAGAAGCCGGCGCCCGTGAAGGTCGCCGCGGTCGCCCCGGCGGGCGGGCGCTTCTCGGTGCAGGTGGGCGCGTTCGGAGACAGCGCCACGGCCGAGAAGCTCGCCGCGCGTTTGCGGTCGCGCGGCTATACCACCTACGTGAAGGCCGACGCGGAGGCGGGTGGCAAGCGCTATCGCGTGCGCGTCGGGCCCGTGAACGGGCGTCCGCGCGCGGAGGAGCTGGCCGCGAAGCTCGCAAAGGGCGAGAAGCTCCCGACCTGGATTCTCGACGAAAGCAAAGGCTGAGCCCCCATGCATTGGTTCGTGACGGGGAGCCGCGGTCAGCTCGGCTCGGCGCTCATCGAGCGCCTCGAGCGCGCGGGTGCGAGCGTTTCCGGCTGCGACAGCGCCGAGCTCGACGTCGCCGACCCCGTTGCGGTGAACGCGCGCGCTGCCTCGCTGCCGCGGCCGCTGGTCTGGGCGAACGCGGCCGGGTTCACGCAGGTCGACCGCTGCGAGCGCGAGCCCGAGCGCGCGCGGCGCTCCAACGCGGTGGCGCCCGCGGTGCTCGCGCAGGCGTGCGCCGAGGCCGGGGCGCGGCTCGTCCACGTCTCCACCGACTACGTGTTCGCGGGTGATGCGCGCCGGCCGTATCGCGAGGATGACCCGACCGGTCCGCGCTGCGTCTACGGAAGCACCAAGCTCGAGGGCGAGCGCGCGGTGCTCTCGGCGTCGGACGAGTTCCTCGTGGCGCGCACGAGCTGGGTGTTCGGCAAAGGGCGCAACTTCATCGCAGCCGTGCTCGATCAGGCCCAGGCGCGGCGCGCGGGCAAGGCCTCGGGGCCGCTGCGCGTGGTCGACGATCAGACCGGGCGGCCGACCTACGCCGTCGACCTCGCCGAGGCGATCGTCCAGCTCGTGTCGGCGGGCGCGCGCGGCCTCGTGCACGTCGCGAACGAGGGCATCACCACCTGGTGGGACCTGGCGCGCTGCGCGCTCGACCACGCGGGCTACCGCGACATCGCGATCGACCGGATCAAGACCAGCGACCTGCGGACCGATGCAGTGCGGCCGGCATGGTCGGTGCTCGACACCGCGCGCGCCGAGTCGTTCGGGGTGAAGATGCGCACCTGGCAGGAGGCCGTGGTGGCCTACCTGCGCTCGGATCATTCTCCACTCGCGAAGCGCGAGGAGGGCCCGGTCCATGCCTGATTGGCCTCGGCGCGTCCTCGTGCTCGGCGGGGCCGGGTTCATCGGATCGCACCTGTGCGCGCGCCTGCTCGAGGAGGGCGCGCACGTGATCGCGCTCGACAACCTGCTCACGGGGCGCGTGTCCAACATCGCGGCGCTGCTCGGCCACGAGCGCTTCACCTACGTGAACTACGACGTCACGAACTACCTGCACGTCGACGGCGAGCTCGACGCGATCCTGCACTTCGCCTCGCCCGCCAGCCCCGCCGACTTCGAGCGCCTGCCGATCCAGATCCTCAAGGTGGGCTCGCTCGGCACCCACAAGGCGCTCGGTCTGGCCAAGGCCAAGAACGCGCGCTTCCTGCTCGCGAGCACCTCCGAGTGCTACGGCGACCCCGAGGTGAACCCGCAGCCCGAGACCTACTGGGGCAACGTCAATCCGATCGGCATCCGCGGCGTCTACGACGAGGCCAAGCGCTTCGCCGAGGCGATGACGATGGCCTATCACCGCCACCACGGCGTCGACGTGCGCATCGTGCGCATCTTCAACACGTTCGGGCCGCGCATGCAGGTGGACGACGGGCGCGCGATCCCGAACTTCTTCCGCCAGGCGATTCGCGGCGAAGACGTCACGCTCTACGGAGACGGCTCGCAGACGCGGTCGTTCATCTACGTAGACGACCAGGTCGAGGGCATCCTGCGACTCCTGCGCTCGAGCTACGTCGGGCCCGTGAACATCGGCAACCCGAACGAGCTGTCGCTGCGCGCGATGGCCGAGAAGGTGGTGGCGCTGTGCGGCGGCACGAGTCGCATCGTCCACCGCCCGTTGCCGCCCGACGATCCGAAGGTGCGGCGACCCGACATCACGCTCGCGCGGCGCGTGCTCGACGGCTGGGAGCCGCAGGTGAAGGTGGAGGAGGGACTCGCGCGCACGCACGCGTATTTCGTGAGCGAGCTCGCGGCCCTCTCGAAGGCCAAGTGAACCAACGAATCCGCAATTTCTGCATCGTTGCGCACATCGATCACGGCAAGAGCACTCTCGCCGATCGATTGCTCGACGCGACCGGCACGCTCACCGAGCGCGAGAAGCGCGCGCAGTTCCTCGACAAGATGGATCTCGAGCGCGAGCGCGGCATCACGATCAAGGCCCAGACCGCGCGCATGCGCTACACGGCCGGCGACGGTGAGGAGTACATCCTCAACCTGATCGACACTCCCGGGCACGTGGACTTCTCGTACGAGGTGTCGCGCGCGCTGCAGGCGTGTGAAGGCGCGGTCCTGGTCGTGGACGCCGCGCAAGGGATCGAGGCGCAGACGCTCGCGAACGCCTATCTCGCGATCGATGCGGGCCTCGAGATCATTCCGGTCGTCAACAAGATCGATCTCCCGGCGGCGGATCCGGACCGCGTCGCGCAGGAGATGGAGGACGTGATCGGACTCGACGCCGCCGACGTCCTGCCCGTGTCCGCCAAGGAGGGCAAGGGCATCGGCGCGCTGCTCGAACGGATCGTCGCGATGGTGCCGCCGCCGGCGGGGAACCCCGACGGGCCGCCGCGCGCGCTCGTGTTCGACTCGTGGTTCGATGCCTACGTCGGCGCGGTGATGCTCGTTCGCGTCATCGATGGAACGCTCACGCCGGGTCAGCGGATCCTCATGATGGCGGTGGGAGTCGAGCGCGAGATCCAGGCGCTCCACGTGCTCGACCCGCACCCGCGCCGCGTCGAGCAGCTCGCCGCGGGTGAGGTGGGCATGGTGGTGGCCGGGATCAAGACGCTCGCCGAGGTGCGGATCGGCGACACGCTCACGGATGCGCGAGCCCCCGCGCCGGAGCCGCTGCCCGGGTTCCAGAACGTGAAGCCGATGGTGTTCACGGGGCTCTATCCGGTCGACGCCGACGCCTACACCGACCTGAAGGACGCGCTCGAGAAGCTGAAGCTGAACGACTCGTCGCTGGGCTACGAGCCCGAGACGAGCAACGCGCTCGGCTTCGGCTTCCGCTGCGGATTCCTCGGCTTCCTGCACTCCGAGATCGTGCAGGAGCGCCTCGAACGCGAGTACAACCTCAACCTGATCTCGACCGCGCCGACCGTGCGCTACCGCGTCGTGCCCCACTCGGGCGCGCCCTACGAGATCGAGACGCCCGCCGCGATGCCCGCGGCGGGAGACTACGAGAGCGTCGAGGAGCCGATGATCCTCGCGACGCTGCACCTGCCGCCCGAGTACGTCGGCGCGGTGCTCGCGCTTTGCGAGGAGCGGCGCGGCAAACAGCGCGACATGACCCACCATGGGTCGCGGATCCAGCTGCGCTACGAGCTGCCGCTCTCCGAGGTCGTGCTCGACTTCCACGACCGGATCAAGAGCGTCACGCGCGGCTACGGATCGTTCGACTACGACCTGATCGGTTACCAGCCGGGCGACCTCGTGCGCCTCGACGTGCTCGTGAACGGCGATCCCGTCGATGCGCTCTCGCTGATCGTGCACCGCGAGAAGGCGTATCAACGCGGAACGGATCTCGTGCGCAAGCTCAAGGAGTTCATTCCGCGCCAGATGTACGAGGTGGCGATCCAGGCCGCAATCGGAGCGCGCGTGATCGCGCGCACGAACGTGAAGGCGCTGCGCAAGAACGTCACCGCGAAGTGCTACGGCGGCGACATCAACCGCAAGCGCAAGCTGCTCGAGAAACAGAAAGAGGGAAAGCGGCGCATGAAGCGGGTGGGCTCGGTGGAGATCCCGCAGGAGGCATTCCTCGCGGCGCTTCGGCTGGACGAGGAGTGAGCCGCGGCCGCGATCTGTTCGCGACGTTCGCGATCGCGGTCACCGTTGCGTACGGAACCCGGCTGTTCCTGGCCGAGCCGTTCCGGATCCCGTCCGGCTCGATGCTGCCGACACTCTGGATCGGCGACTATCTGTTCGTGAACAAGCTCATGTACGGAGCGCGCTTTCCTCTCACGAACCTGCACCTCCCCGAGCTGCGCGCGCCCGAGCGCGGCGAGGTGGTGGTGTTCAGCGCCGCCGTGAAGGGCGACGAGATCTATCCGGCGGATCGACGCCCGGAGCTGCCGCGCATGGACTTCGTGAAGCGGATCATCGGGCTGCCGGGCGATCGCATCGACATCGTGGACGGCGTGATATTCGTGAACGGCGAGCCGATCGAGTCGCGGAAGAGCGGAGGCCATTTCGCCGACGACACGGGCCGCGAGCTCGATCTCCAGGAGGTCGAGCTCGGCGAGCGTCACTTCGCGGTGCTCGACGATCCGAAGATGCGCCCGCGCCCCGGTAAGTTCGAGGTCGAGCCTGGACGCTATTTCATGCTCGGCGACAACCGGGACTGGTCGAAGGACAGCCGCGCCTGGGGCACCGTGCAGCGCGCAGACATCAAGGGCCCCGCGTTCGTACTCTACTGGTCGTGGAACTTCTCGGGCGGCTGGCGCGAGCTCGTGGATCCCGCCACGTGGCGCGCTGCGGATGTGCGCTGGGATCGCATCGGGCGCCTCATCCAGTGACCGTGTGGGCCGCGGTGATCTGGGCCGTGGGACTGTTGACCGCAGTTCCCTACGCAACCTACTACGTGGTCTTCGAGGCGAACCGCGAGCACTACGCGATGCTCATCACGTGGTTGCTGTTCTGGATCTTCGGCTACTGGGGCGTGGTGGGTCCGGTGCTCGTGGTCGTGAAGACGCGTCGGGTCTTCCGGGCCATCGGGCGCGCAGCGACGAGCGAAGATCTTCGCTCGGCTCTCGCGAGTCCGGACGCACGGGAGGTCGCGATCGATTTCATCGCGTCGGAGAACCACGTGCCGCGCTTCATTGCCGCTCGCGTGTACGAGCTGCTGGTCGCCCGGCTGCCGGCGTCGACAGCAGCGCAAGCTGCGCAGGCCCCGCCCGGCCAGGGATTTCGATAGGACCGATTCGCCGAACGGCGTTCTGCTGGTGCACGGCGCCGCGCTGGCGATGCCCGCACGAGGCGATATCCTCGGCCACCGCTGCTCTTTTAATTCCGTCCCGCGAGGCGGAGAAAGCGCAACTTCGTTGGCACCCTCGACTCCCCAACCGCCCGCCCCTCGACTGCGCGCGTCGTCGACGGAGGAGGGCGCCCCGCGCGAAGCCGCGCTAGCCGGAGTGAGGACGCTGCTCGACGACGCGGGCATCCAGCGCTCGCTCTTGCGGATCGCCCACGAGATCGTGGAGCGGACCAGCGAGCCCGAGCGGCTGTATCTGGTCGCGATCCCGAACGGCGGCATTCCGCTCGCGCGCCGGCTCGCGCGCGGGCTGCGCGAAGTCGCCGACCTCTCGGTCCCGGTGGGCATCCTCGACACCACGCTCTACCGCGACGACCTCTTGACCACGGGCAATCGCCCCGCGCTGCGCCGAACCGAGATGCCGTCGGCGGTGGACGATCACATCGTGGTGCTCGTCGACGACGTGGTGAAGACCGGGCGCACGATCCGCGCCGCGATGGACGCGCTGATGGACTTCGGCCGCCCGCGCGCGGTGCAGGTGGTGGGGCTGGTCGACCGCGGGCACCGCGAGCTTCCGATCAAGCTCGACTACGTCGGCAAGAACGTGCCGACGCGCGCGCAGGAGCAGGTGCAGCTGCGCAACGTCGACGGCGAAGAGAACACGCTCGAGCTCGTGATCATCGGGGCTCCCGAGCACGGTGAGCCCGGAGAGGGGAAGGACCTGTGATCGGGCGCGACCTGCTCGGCATCGAGGACCTCGACCGCAGCGAGATCGAGCGCCTGCTCGACACCGCGGACCACATGCGCGAGATCGGCGAGCGCGAGGTGAAGAAGGTCCCCACGCTGCGCGGCCGCACGATCATCAACTTGTTCTTCGAGCCCTCCACGCGCACGCGCGCGAGCTTCGAGATCGCGGGCAAGCGGCTGTCGGCCGACGTGATCAACTTCTCGCCCTCGTCGTCGAGCACGAAGAAGGGCGAGAGCATTCTCGACACCGCCCGGACGCTCGAGGCCATGGACGCGGACGCGGTGATCGTGCGCCACGAGGTATCGGGCGTGCCGAAGCGGATCGCCGCCGTGATCGAGGCGCCCGTGATCAACGCGGGCGACGGCGCCCACGAGCACCCGACCCAGGCGCTGCTCGACCTCTTCACGGTGCGCCAGGTGAAGGGTCGGATCGACGGTCTCACCGTGACGATCGTGGGCGACATCCTGCACTCGCGCGTTGCGCGGTCGAACATCCTCGCGTTCCGGAAGCTCGGCGCCGAGGTGCGCGTGGCGGCGCCGCCGCCGATGATCCCGCCCGCGATCGAGGAGACCTTCGGCGTGAAGGCCTACACCTCGCTGCGCGAAGCGCTCGAGGGCGCCGACGTGGTGATGGCGCTGCGGATCCAGAACGAGCGGCTCGAGGGTGCGTTCTTCCCGAGCGTGCGCGAATACTCGGCCACCTACGGAATCGACCGCGCGAAGCTCCACTACGCCAAGGAAGACGCGATCGTGATGCATCCGGGTCCGATCAACCGCGGCGTCGAGCTCTCGCACGATCTCGCCGATCACCGCCCGGGCGTGATCCTCGACCAGGTGCGCAACGGCGTCGCACTGCGCATGGCCGTGCTCTACCTGTTCGCGGGGCGCGCGCCGAAGCGCGGAGGAGAGACATCGTGACGCGGATCCTGATTCGAGGTGGGCGCGTGCTCGATCCGGCCGCCGAGCACGACGCGGTCGGCGATCTGCTGCTCGTCGATGGCCGCGTGGCGGCGATCGGCGGCAAGCTGCGCGTCGACGACGCGTTCGTGATCGACGCCGCGGGCTGCTGGGTGGCGCCCGGCTTCATCGATCTGCACAGCCACCTGCGCGAGCCGGGCCAGGAGTACAAGGAGAACATCGCGACGGGCGGGCGCTCGGCCGCGGCGGGCGGCTTCACCGCCGTGGCGTGCATGGCAAATACGCATCCCGTGAACGACGACCCCGCCATGACCGACTACATCCTGGACCGCGCCAAGCACGATTCCCCTGTGCGCGTGTATCCAGTCGCGGCCGCGACCAAGGGCCTCGAGGGCAAGGTGATGACCGAGATGGCCGCGCTCGTGGCGGCGGGCGCGGTCGCGTTCAGCGACGACGGCAAGACGATCATGGACAGCGGTGTGATGCGCCGCGTGCTCCAGTACTCGAAGCTCGTCGAGGCGCCCGTGATCACGCACGCCGAAGACCGCACGCTCGTGGCGGGTGGCGTCGTGAACGAGGGTCCGGTCTCGACGCGCCTCGGCCTGCCGGGCAACCCCGGGATCGCCGAGGAGATACACATCTCGCGCGATCTCACGCTCGCGCGCGCCACGGGCGCCCACCTGCACGTGGCGCACGTCTCGACGCGCGGCGGGATCGAGCAGATCCGGCGCGGACGCGAGCTCGGCATCCACGTCACCTCCGAGGTGGCACCGCACCACCTCGCGCTCACCGACGAGGCCGCGCTCGACTTCGACACCAACGCCAAGGTTGCGCCGCCGCTGCGCTCGGCCGACGACCGCGATGCATGTCGCGCAGCGCTCGCCGACGGCACGATCGACGCGATCGCCACCGATCACGCCCCTCACGCACTGCACGAGAAGGAGCTCGATTTCCGCGAGGCTCCGCCCGGCATGATCGGCTTCGAGACCGCCGTGGCGGTAGTGCTCGACCTCGTGCGCACGAACGAGATCACTCCGCTCGAGCTCGTGCGTCGGCTGTCGACGAGCCCCGCGCGCATCCTGCGCGTGGCCGGTGGCTCGCTCGCGATGGACACAGTGGCGGACGTCGTGATCGTGGACCCCGCGCGCGAATGGACGTACGACCCGGCCAAGGGCTATTCGAAGTCGGTCAACTCGCCGTGGGCGGGTCAGACACTCACGGGCCGCGTGACGCACACGATCGTGGGCGGCCAGCTCGTCTACGACGTCGAGCGCGGGATCCTTTCTTGAGCGCGCGCAAGCAGTCGAAGCCGGCGCGGCTCGCACTCGCCGACGGGACCGTCTACCGCGGCAGCGCGTTCGGCGCCGCAACGCTCGGCGTGGGCGAGGTGTGCTTCAACACCTCGATCACGGGCTATCAGGAGATCGTCACCGATCCGTCGTACGCGGGGCAGATCGTCGCGATGACCTACCCCCAGATCGGGAACGTCGGCACGAATGCGGAGGACGAGGAGGCGCGCCGGCCGTTCCTGTCGGGCTTCGTGGTGAAAGAGCTGTTCACGCCCTCGAACTGGCGCTCGCGCGAGCCGCTCGACGAGTACCTGCGCCGCCACGGCGTGCCCGGGATCTCCGACATCGACACGCGCGCGCTCGTGCGGCGCCTGCGCGACGGCGGGTTCCAGGTGGGCGTGCTGTCGACCGACCCCGCGCGCCAGGACGAGGAGGAGCTCGTCGCGATCGCGCGCGCAGATTCGGGCCTCGAAGGGCGCGACCTCGCCGCCGAAGTCACGTGTGATGCGGCCTATCGCTGGAAGGACGGGCGCTGGGCGGGGATCGCGGGGCAGGTGCCGCGCCCGGGGCGCCCCACGCCCACGCGCAAGGTCGTCGCCTACGACTTCGGGATCAAGCGCAACATCCTGCGCCTGCTCGTCGAGCAGGGCTTCGAGGTGCACGTGGTGCCCGCGAGCGCGACCGCCGACGACGTGCTCGCGCTCGCGCCAGACGCGGTGTTCCTCTCGAACGGGCCCGGCGATCCGGCCGCGGTGCAGGGGATCCGCGCGCACGTGCGCAAGCTCGCGGAGAGCAAGCCCGTGTTCGGGATCTGCCTCGGCCATCAGATCCTCGGCCTCGCGCTCGGCGGAGAGACGCGCAAGCTCAAGTTCGGGCACCACGGCGGCAACCAGCCCGGCCAGGATCTCGCGACGGGCAAGGTCGCGATCTGCGCGGAGAACCACGGCTACGCGGTCGATGCGGACTCGCTGCGCGCGGCCGGCGAGCCCGTACGCATCACGCACGTGAACCTGAACGACGGAACCGTCGAAGGGCTCGCACACGAGACGCGGCCGCTCTTCTCGGTCCAGTACCACCCCGAGGCCTCGCCCGGCCCGCACGACGCGGCCTACTTCTTCGGGCGTTTCCGCGAGATGGTCGACCGGTTCGTCGCAGGCGAGAAGGTGACGGGCGCACAGATCGCCGCCGGGCGCGGGGACTGACCGTGCCGAAGCGCGAGGACATCCGGACGATCCTCGTGATCGGCGCGGGGCCGATCGTGATCGGTCAGGCGTGCGAGTTCGACTATTCGGGCTCGCAGGGCTGCAAGGCGCTGCGCGAGGAGGGCTACCGCGTCGTCCTCGTGAACTCGAATCCGGCCACGATCATGACCGACCCCGAGTTCGCTGATCGCACGTACATCGAGCCGATGACGGTCGACTCGCTCGAGCTGATCATCGCACGCGAGCGTCCCGACGTGATCCTGCCCACGCTGGGCGGTCAGACCGCGCTCAACCTCACGATCGCGCTCGCGGAGGCGGGCGTGCTCGAGCGCTACGGCGTGGGGTTGATCGGCGCTCAGCTCGACTCGATCCACAAGGCCGAAGACCGCGACCGCTTCCGCGACGCGATGCAGAAGATCGGGCTCAAGCTGCCCAAGTCGGGCTATGCGCGTTCGGTGGCGGACGCGCGGCGGATCGTCGCCGAGACGAAGCTTCCCGCGATCATCCGCCCGAGCTTCACGCTCGGCGGCACCGGTGGCGGCATCGCGCGCACGATGGAGGAGCTCGAGTCGATCGTGCAGTGGGCGCTCGACCAGTCGCCCAACCACACCTGCCTGGTCGAGCAGAGCGTGCTCGGCTGGAAGGAGTACGAGCTCGAGGTGATGCGCGACTGCGCCGACAACGTGGTCATCATCTGCTCGATCGAGAACTTCGACGCGATGGGCGTCCACACGGGCGACTCGATCACGGTGGCGCCCGCGCAGACGCTGACCGACCGCGAGTACCAGGAGATGCGCGACGCCGCGATCGCGATCATCCGAGAGATCGGCGTGGACACGGGCGGCTCGAACATCCAGTTCGGTGTCGATCCGGCGGACGGAACGCTCGTCGTGATCGAGATGAACCCGCGCGTGTCGCGCTCGTCGGCGCTCGCGTCGAAGGCGACCGGGTTCCCGATCGCGAAGATCGCCGCGAAGCTCGCGGTCGGGTACACGCTCGACGAGATCCGCAACGACATCACGCGCGAGACGCCGGCCTCGTTCGAGCCCTCGATCGACTACGTGGTGACGAAGATCCCGCGCTTCGCGTTCGAGAAGTTCCGCGGCGTCGACGATGCGCTCACCACGCAGATGAAGTCGGTCGGCGAGGCGATGGCGATCGGCCGCACGTTCAAGGAGAGCCTGCAGAAGGCGATGCGCTCGCTCGAGATCGGCTCGGCGGGCTTCGAGCCGCCCGACCTCGGGGCCGAGGGCGAAGAGGGTCTGTGGCGCCGGATCGACACCCCGCGTCCCGATCGGCTCTGGGCGCTCGCGGAAGCGTTCCGACGCGGCGCGTCCGTCGAGGAGCTGTACCGACGCTCGGCGGTCGATCCGTGGTTCCTGCGCAACATCGAGGAGATCGTCGCTTGGGAGCGCGACCTCACCGCGGTGCCCGAGTCGCGAGCGCGGCGGCGTGGCTGCGACCCGCCAAGCGGCTCGGCTTCTCGGATCGGCGCCTCGCCGATCTGTGGGGTACGAGCGAGGACCTCGTGCGCGCGCTGCGGATGCGCGAGGGCGTGCGGCCCGTATTCAAGCGCGTCGACACCTGCGCGGCCGAGTTCGAGGCGCACACGCCCTATCTCTACTCGACCTACGAGGACGAGTGCGAGGCGCGGCCCACGCAGCGGCGCAAGATCGCGATCCTGGGCGGCGGGCCGAATCGGATCGGGCAGGGCATCGAGTTCGACTACTGCTGCGTGCACGCGGCCTACGCGCTCGCCGAAGCCGGCTTCGAAACGATCATGGTCAACTGCAACCCGGAGACGGTCTCGACCGACTACGACACGAGCGACCGGCTCTACTTCGAGCCGCTCACGCTCGAGGACGTCCTCTCGATCGTGGAGGTGGAGAAGCCCGAGGGCGTGATCGTGCAGTTCGGCGGCCAGACGCCGCTCAAGCTCGCGGTGGCCCTCGAGCGCGCGGGCGTGCCGATCCTGGGCACGCCGCCCGATGCGATCGACCGCGCCGAGGACCGCGAGCGCTTCGAGGAGCTGCTGGAGAAGCTCGGCCTCGAGCGCCCCCCGGCAGGCCTTGCGCGCAGCAACTCGGAAGCCGTCGCCGTGGCCGCGCGGATCGGATACCCGGTATTGGTGCGACCCTCGTACGTGCTCGGCGGGCGCGCGATGGAGATCGTCCACGACGAGGCCTCGCTGCGCGAGTACATGACGCGCGCGGTGAAGGCGTCTCCGGACCACCCGGTCCTGGTCGATCGGTTCCTCGCCGACGCGACCGAGGTGGACGTCGACGCGATCTGCGACGGCGAGCGGGTCGTGATCGGCGGAATCATGGAGCACATCGAGCAGGCCGGCGTGCACTCGGGTGACAGCGCGTGCTCGATTCCGCCCTATTCGCTCTCGAAGAACGTGGTCGACGAGATCCTCGACTCGACGCGCCGGATCGCGCTGGAGCTCGGCGTGCGCGGGCTCATGAACGTGCAGTACGCCGTGAAGGAAGGGCGCCTGTACGTGATCGAGGTGAACCCGCGCGCATCCCGCACGGTTCCGTTCGTCTCGAAGGCGATCGGGCGGCCGCTCGCGAAGCTCGCGGCGCTCGTGATGGGCGGCCAGAGCCTCGAGCAGCTCGGCTTCACCGAGGAGGTGTGGCCGCGCCACTATTCCGTGAAGGAGGCGGTGTTCCCGTTCGTGAAGTTCCCGGGCGCCGACACGCTGCTCGGCCCCGAGATGAAGAGCACGGGCGAGGTGATGGGGATCGACTCCGACTTCGGGCGCGCGTTTGCGAAGTCGCAGATCCAGGCCGGCAACAGCCTGCCGACGCACGGGCGCGTGCTGGTCTCGGTGCGCGAGGAAGACCGCGACGCGATCGGGCCCGTGGTGCGCGACCTCGCCGCGGCGGGCTTCACGGTGCTCGCGACGCCGGGCACCGCGGCGTCGCTCGAGGCGATCGGGGTCGCGGCCGAGAGCGTGCCCAAGGTGGGGCGCGCGCTGCGCGGCGAGCTCGACACCGTCGGTCGCATCGAGGCCGGCGACGTGAACCTCGTGATCAACACCGTGGGCAGCGACCCGACCGCGGTCCGCGATTCCGCCTCGATCCGGCGCACGGCGCTCCTGCGCGGGCTTCCGTACTTCACGACCGTAGCGGCCGCGCGCGCGGGCGCGGGGGCGATCCGCGCGCTCCAGAACGAATCGATCGGCGTGCGCTCGCTTCAAGAGATCCACGGGCGCGCGTGAGCCAGGAGCGCACACCGGTACTGATCGGCGTCGGCGCGGTCACGCAGCGCGAGAGCGATCCCGCGCGCGCGCTCGAGCCCGTGTCATTGATGGCGCGCGCGCTCGAACGCGCGGCCGACGACGCGGGCTCGCGGCGATGGCTCGAGCGCGCCGATGCGATCGCGGTGCCGCGCGGATACTGGGCCTATGCCGACCCCGCGCGGCTCGTGGCGGAGCGCGTGAAGGCGGTCCGAGCGCGCACGCAGCTCGCCGAGATCGGCGTGCTCCAGACCACGCTGTTCGCGCGCGCGTGTTCCGCGATCGCCAGCGGTGAGGCCGAGGTCGTGCTGGTGACCGGCGGTGAAGCGAAGCACCGCGCGGCGCAGGCCGAGCGCGCCAGTGTGCCGGCCCCGATCACGGATCAGCCGGGCGCCGCGCCCGACGAGGTCTGGCGCCCGGTTGGCGACATCCTCGCCCCGATCGAGCTCACCTCGCATCTCGGCATGCCGGTGCGCCAGTACGCGGTGATCGAGAACGCGCTTCGATTTGCGGAAGGTCGGTCGCTCGAGGTGCACCGCAACGAGGTCGCGAGTCTCTGGTCGGAGATGAGTCGCGTAGCTGCAGAGAATCCGGACGCCTGGACCCGCGACTTCGTCACGTTGGATCAGATCCGCGCTGCGGGCGCGGGCAACCGCATGCTCGCCTTTCCGTACACCAAGCTGCACAACTCGCAGTGGAACGTCGACCAGGCCGCGGGCCTGATCTTCACTTCGGCCGCGCGCGCGCGTGCCGAGGGGGTTCCCGAATCGCAGTGGATCCACCCGCGCGCGGTGGTCGAGTCGAACTACATGCTGCCGCTCGTGCACCGCGCCGAGCTGCACCGCTGCGCCGCGTTCCGGATCGCGGGCCGGCGTGCCGCAGAGCTTGCGTCGCTGCGGCTCGCCAAGCTGGCCCATCTCGAGCTCTATTCCTGCTTCCCGGTCGCGGTGCGCGTGCAGCAGCGCGAGCTCGACATCCCGCGCGAGCGCGCCGTGACCGTGACGGGCGGCATGGCTTTCGCGGGCGGCCCGCTCAACAATTTCGTGCTCCAGGCCGCGGTGCGGCTCGCGCAGCGGCTGCGCGCGGAGCCCGGAGCCAGTGGAATGCTCAACGCCGTCTCCGGGATCCTCACGAAGCAGGGCGTCTCCCTCTGGTCGTCGCGCTCCGGGCCCGAGTTCGCGGCGATCGACGTGAGCGACGAGGCGCAACGCGCGACGCGGCGGGTGGAGGTCGCGGCGGATTTCCGGGGCAGCGCGCGCGTGGCGGGCTACACGGTGCTGTACAACGGGGATCAGCCGGGGTCGACGGTCCTGCTCTGCGACACTGCGGACGGTGCGCGCGCAGTGGCCGTGAGCGACGACCCCGGGCTCGCACAGATCGCCACGACGTCCGAGCTCACCGGGCGCGAGTTGGAAATCGCGGGCGATGGGGTGAAGCTGTCCTCCTGACGGGGGCAGCGTGGAACCGAGTCCGGCAGCAGCGGCGATCGAGGCGGTGATGGGTCCGCTGCGGTTTGCAGCGACGATGCCGCAGCGCGTGCGCAACCCGGAGCGAGCGATCGCTCAGGCCGCCGCGCGCGCGGCCTCGGGCGCGGTACCGCCCGAGCTGCGCAAGGTGCTGCGCGAAGTGCGCGAGGCGTTTGCGCGCGAGCTCGACGACGCGGCGCGCCGCAGTGCGATCGAGCGCGCGCTCGCGCGGCTCGAGCCGTTCGCCGAGCCCGGCTACGCCGCGCTTGCGCTGGCGCAGTCGCCGCGCGTGCTCGCGGGTCTGGGGCCGCGGCGTGCCGAACAGCTCGCCAAACGCGGCCTGCGCACCGTCGAGGATCTGCTCTACCGGCTGCCGGCGGGCTACGACGACCGCCGCTCGCTCGCGAGCGTGGGCGAGCTCGCGGTGGGCGCGCGCGTCACGTTCGCGGCGCGCGTGCTCGGTTGCGGAGTTGCGGGCTGGCGCGGCCGGGGCGGACGCAGTGGGCGGATGTTCGAGGCGGTGGTCGGCGACGAGACCGGCACCGTCGAGCTCAAGTGGTTCCGCGGCGGCGAGGCGATCGAGCGCAGCGTGCGCAAGGGTGCGCTGCTGCTCGTGACGGGCGACGTCAAGCGCTATCGCTTCTCGAAGGAGATC
The DNA here is from genome assembly GCA_963832165.1 of uncultured delta proteobacterium. GTDB lineage: Bacteria > Myxococcota_A > UBA9160 > UBA9160 > SMWR01 > JAHEJV01. Next base: position 143,498 of record CAWHTE010000004.1, read on the forward strand.
CAGCACCCCGAAGTCGAGGTGCTCGCAGAGCCGGGCGCCGACGGGGAAGGGCCCGAGCTGCCGAAGCGGATCGTGCCGCGCTATGCGACACCCGAAGGCGTCCACCCGCGCGCGGTGCGGCGCGCGGTCGCCCAGGCTGTCGCGGAATACGCAGACCTCGTGCACGGCAGACTGCCGCAGGCGCTCGTGTCGAAGCGCAAGCTTCCCTCGCCCGCGGCGGCGCTGCACGCCTTGCACGCGCCCGATCTCGACGCCGACCTCGAGGCGCTCACGGCCGCGAGCACGCCGGCCCACGAGCGCCTGATCCTCGAGGAGCTGTACCTGCTCGAGCTCGGGCTCGCGCTGCGGCGCGACGAGAAGCAGCGCGCACCCGGGATCGCGATGCGCGTCGATGGACCACGTCTGCGCAACGCTCTGCGCACGCTGCCGTTCGCCCTCACGGGTGCGCAGCAGCGCGCCTGGCGCGAGCTCGCGGGTGACCTCGCGCGCGCGCATCCGATGAGCCGCCTGCTCGAAGGGGACGTCGGCAGCGGCAAGACGGTGATCGCCTATCTCGCTTCGGTGGCCGTCGCCGAGTCGGGGCACCAGACCGCGCTGATGGCGCCGACCGAGCTCCTGGCCGAGCAGCACTTCCGCACGCTGCGCCAGCTCGTCGGTGGCTCGAGCCTCTCCGTCGAGCTGTTCACGTCGTCGGCGGCTCCGGGCCACGCCGAGCGTATCCGCAGCGAGCTCGCCGAGGGCGAGATCGACGTCGCCGTGGGGACCCACGCGCTGCTCCAGGATACGGTCGCATTTCGAAGCCGCGGGCTCGTGGTGGTGGACGAGCAGCACCGTTTCGGCGTGCGGCAGCGGGCGGCGCTGCGCGGCGCGGGCGAAGACGGCGTGCAGCCGCACACGCTCGTCATGACGGCGACGCCGATTCCGCGCACGCTCGCGATGACGCTGCACGGCGATCTCGATCTCACGGTGCTCGACGAGATGCCGGCCGGGCGGCAGCCCGTGCGCACGCTGCTCGTGCGGTCGGGCGAGGGGCGCGAGGTGGCTCGGCTGCTGCGCGAGACCGCCGCGCGCGGCGAGCAGGTCTACGTCGTGTATCCGCTCATCGATGAATCGGAGAAGAGCGATCTGCGCGCCGCGAGCGAGTCGGCCCAGCGGATCACCGCGGCGTTCCCCGATCTGCGCGTGGATCTCCTGCACGGGCGCCTCGACACCGCTGCGCGCCAGGCCGCGATGGCTCGCTTCGAAGCCGGCGAGACCCAGGTGCTCGTGTCGACGACCGTGATCGAGGTGGGCGTCGACGTCGCGAATGCGACGCTCATGATCGTCGAGCACGCGGAGCGCTTCGGCCTCGCCCAGCTGCACCAGCTGCGCGGGCGGGTGGGGCGCGGGCGCAAGCCGGGCACGTGCGTGATGGTGGCGCGCGGCACGGGAGAGGGCAGCGAGGCGCGGCTCGCTGCGATGCTCTCCACGCAGGACGGCTTCGCGATCGCGGACGCCGATCTGCAGATCCGCGGTCCCGGCGAGTTCCTGGGCACGCGCCAGCACGGCCGGCTGCCCGACCTGCGCATCGCCGACCTCGTGCGCGACCGGCGCTGGCTCGCCGTGGCGCGCGAGACCGCGCGCGCCACCGTGGCGCGCGATCCGGGCCTGCGCCGCGACGGCGCGCTGCGCGCGGCGGTGCGCGCGCGCTGGGGCGAGTCGCTGGAGCTCTCGGAAGTGGGTTGAACGGCTGTCGGCGGGATCGCTTCGCTCTCCCGCCCTACGGGTTTCGTAGGGCGGGAGGAGCCGAAGGCGGATCCCGCCGTGAGGGATCGCTCAGTACGTGATGCCCGCGCCGGCCGCCTGCGCACGCACGGCCTCGAGCACTTTTGCGTCGAATCCGTCGCCCTTGCCGGACTTCGCGCGGCGATCGCTCTCTTCCGAGACGTACTTGTCGCGATCGGAGGACAGGCGGTCGATGCGCGCCTGGATCTCCTGGCGCTGTTCGAGCTTCTCCTTCACGAACTCCTCGCGCGCCGCGGGCGCCATCGCGCGCAGCGAGGCCGGCAGCTCGGGCTCGGCGACCTCGGAGAGCTTCTTTCCCGATGCGATCGCGTCGAGCAGGTCGGCGCGGCCCGCGTTGAGCCGCCCGCCGATCTTCGAGAGGAAGCCGAGCCGCGACGCCACGGCCGAGGGGCTCGCGGCCGCCGCGCGGTCGCGCTTCGCCTCGAGCTCGGCCTGCTCGCTCTGCGCGCCGTAGGGCACGAGCGTGCTCGCGAGGTCGCGGTTCAGTGACGAGAGCTCCTCGTCCATCGGCGTGGTGAGCGCGAGCATGCCGCCGTCCTGCCGGATCGCCGCAAACGTGCCGCCTCCGGTCGACGCGATCTTCTGCCAGATCGGGGTGGTCTCGGCGGAGTCGCCGCACTGCACCGCGTTGACCACGATGCCGCGCTGCCGTGCGCGCGAGACGCTGTCGCCGAACGCCACGTCGCCTTGATAGTCGAGGTGCGGCGGCGCATCGCCGACCAGGAAGATCGCGCGGTATACGTTCGGGTCGCTCGACCAGGCGAGCTTGGTCACCGCCTCGTGCAGCGCCTGATTCACCGACTCGGGCGTATCGCCGCCGCCGTCGGCCGTGAGGCGCTGGAGGTCGGCATACACCGCGTCGATGTCGTCGGTGAGGTCGCGCACCTGCGTCACGTAGAGATCGCCGCGGTCGCGGTAGGCGACGAGCGCGATCCGCACCTGCGGTCTCGGCTGCCCGCTCGCGAGCTGGTTCGCGATCGACCAGATCTTGTGTTTCGCGCCCTCGATCAGCCCCGCCATCGATCCCGTGGTGTCGAGCACGAACGCGACTTCGACGCGCGGGGCCGGCTTGGGGACGACCGCGGTCGTCTGCGCGGCGTGGTTCCGCGAGCGGCTGCCCGCGTGCGCACCCCAGGCCGTGAGCGCGAGCAGGAGGACGAGCAGGCCGACCTGGAACGGCCGCGACACTTGGATTCGTTCGAACATGATGATCTCCTTGTCGAGAATTCTTGTTGGGAACTCACGAGCAGCCTAGGAGCGCGCGGGCCGGACGACCGTCAAGGCGCGGTAAAAAGGCCGGCGAATGCGTTTACCTGCGATTTACATCTCGCATAGAATGGCGGCGGAGGCGCGCGCGATGTCCAATCCCGACTGCATCTTCTGCAAGATCGTGCGCAAGGAGGCGCCTGCGCACGTGGTCTGCGAGGACGAACGCACGCTCGTGTTCATGGACATCTTCCCGGTGGCCGATGGCCACACGCTGATCATCCCCAAGGCGCATTGCGACGACATCTTTTCCGCCGATCCGGAGGATCTGCGCGCCGTGATCGACCGCTCGCGCGTGGTCGCGCACGCGATCGGCCGCGTGCTCGCGCCGGACGGCCTCGGCGTCTTCCAGCTCAACGGCGCGGCGGCGGGCCAGACCGTGTTCCACTACCACATGCACCTGATCCCGCGGAACCACGGCGCGTCGCTGCAGATCCATGGCCGCACGCCCGGCGACCCGGCCCGCCTCGCCGAGATCGCGAAGCGCCTCGCAGAGGCTGTCGCCGCGGGCCGGACCTAGCGGCCGCGCCGCCGCCGATCGAGCCACCGGAGGAGCGCGATCCCCGCACCGAGCAGCAGCCCGCGAGCGGGCTCGGGGAAGTAGTGCACGGCGAACGTGCCGGCTTGTGATCCCGTGGCGAGATCCGGGAAGCCGTCGCCGTTCAGAGCGCCCGCGACCGGAGCCGAGTCGTCGCCCACGTCTTCTCCGCTGAGCGGATTCGCAGCGCCCGTGAGCGGCGCGAGAGCCGGGCCCGTCGCGCTGCCGTGATTCTTGAAGTAGTTGAAGCTGCCGTCGCTCTCGCCCGCCACGAGGTCGAGGTCCCCGTCGCGATCGAAGTCGGCAAGCGTCGGCGTCGACGAGCTTCCCACGTCTCGACCAGCGAGCGGGTTCAGGCCGTCGATGCGCAGCAGGAAGGCCGGGCTCGTCGCTCCGCCGGTGTTCTCGAAGTAGCTGAAGACGCCGGTTGACTGGCCCACGAAGACGTCGAGGTCACCGTCGGCGTCGATGTCTCCAAACGCCGGCGCGAAGCTGTTGGTACCGACGTTGCCGAGTCCGAACGGGTTCGCGAGCGCAGCCGCGAACTGCGGGTTGATCGCATCGCCCGTGTTCGCGAAGTAGGAGAAGTCCCCCGCGAGCCGTCCTACCAGCAGATCGAGATCGCCGTCGCCGTCTACATCGCCGAACACCGGCTTGGCTTCGTCGCCCACGTCGCGGCCGTCGAGCGGGTTTGCGGCGCCGGTCCGCCGAGGAACGCGGGCGCGGTCGGGCTGCCGGTGTTCTCGAAGAACAGGAACGCGCCGAAGTTCTCGCCCGCGACGAGGTCGGCATCGCCGTCGCGGTCGAGGTCGGCGAGCGCGGCCCCCGCGCGGGATCCCACGTCCTGGCCGGCAAGCGGGTTCGCCGCACCGGTCAACTCGCGGGCCGGTGGCGTCTGCACGACGAAGCTCTCGAAGTAGAAGAAGACGCCGAGGCTGTTCCCCGCGACGAGGTCGAGGTCGGCGTCGCCATCGAGGTCGCCGAGCGAGGCCGCAGAGAAGGACCCCACGTCGTGACCAGCGAGAGGGTTGGTCGTGCTGGTGCGCGCAACGAACGCCGGCGCGATCGCGCTGCCCGTGTTCTCGAAATAGAACAAGGTGCCGTATTGCCCTCCGGCTACGACGTCGAGATCGCCGTCCCCGTCGAGGTCGCCAAGCGAGGGGCGCGAACTCAAGCCGACAGTCTGGCCATCGAGAGGATTGGCAGCGCCAGTGCGAGAGACGAAGCCCGGGCTCGTCGCGCTGCCGGTGTTCTCGAAATAGAAGAAGATTCCGTCCCCCGAGCCGGCGACCACGTCGAGGTCACCGTCGCCGTCGAGGTCGCCGAGGGAGGGCGTGGAGCGAATGAACACGTCTTGGCCTGCGAGAGGGTTGGCAGCACCGGTGCGCGCAAGGAACGCGGGCGCGATTACGCTGCCCGTATTCTCGAAATAGAAGAAGAGGCCGCCGGATGCGTAAGAGCAGTCGCCCGATACCAGGTCGAGGTCGCTGTCGCCATCGAGGTCACCGAAGGAGGGTGTCGAGCAGGTGACCACCTCTTGGCCGTCGAGCGGGTTGGCGAGCCCGGTCCGCGAGATGAAAACCGAGTTCGTCGCACTGCCCGTGTTCTCGAAGTAGTTGAAGACGCCGTCGGACTCGCCCGCGACCAGGTCGAGATCGCCATCCGCATCGAGGTCGCCGAGCGCGGAATGCGATTCGCCTCCCACGTCCGTGCCGTCGAGCGGGTTGGTCGCGCCGGTGCGCGGTACCAGGCGACCGCCGAGATGCTCGAAGTAGTTGAGGACGCCCTCGGACTCGCCCACGACGAGATCGGGGTCACTGTCACCGTCGAGGTCGCCGAGCGAGGGAGTCGATCGGAATCCCACGCTCTGACCGTGAAGCGGGTTGGCGGCTCCGGTGCGCGCGGCGAACGCAGGGCTCGTCGCGCTGCCGGTGTTCTCGAACAGGAAGAAGGCACCGCTGGCCGACTCGCCGGCGAGCAGGTCGAGGTCGCTGTCGCCGTCGAGATCGCCGACCGTGGGGACTGAGTAGAACCCCACGTTCTGGCCGTTCAGCGGGTTGGCCGTGCCTGTACCCGCGACGAAAGCCGGGCTCGTCGCGCTGCCGGTGTTCTCGTAGTAGCGGAAGCCGCCGTTCTGTTCGCCCACGACCAGGTCGAGGTCACCGTCGCCGTCGAGGTCGCCCAGGGACGGAGCGGAGAGAATTCCCACGTCCTGGCCGCTCAGGGGGTTGGCCGCGCCCGTGCGCGCGAGGAAGGCAGGACTCTCCGCGCTGCCCGTGTTCTCGAAGTAGTTGAAGACGCCGTCGAACTCGCCTGCGACCAGGTCGAGGTCGCCGTCGCTGTCGAGGTCGCCGAGCGAGGGGGCCGAATCGCCGCCCACGTCCTGGCCATTGAGCGGATTGGCCGTGCCGGTGCGGTGGAGGAACGCCGGGCTCGCCGCGCTGCTCGTGTTCTCGAAGTAGTTGAAGACGCCGTCGAACTCGCCCGCGACCAGGTCGAGATCGCCGTCGCCGTCCAGGTCGCCGAGCGCCGCCGTCGAGTCGGATCCCAAATCTTGACCCGCGAGCGGGTTCGCCGCGCCGGTCTGCGCGGCGAACGGCGGCAGCTCCGCGCCGGCCGGCGTCGCCGAGAGCCCGAGCAACGCCATCGCGAGCGCCGAGGACGCGCCGACACTGCGCACGACCCACCGCAGGTAGCTCGCGTCGCGCCGGTGCCGCCGCACGAAACGCCGCGCCGCCGCGCGCACCTGCTGGCGCGTTCCGGCGGATCGCGCGCTCGCCACGAGCGCACTCCCGCAGGATGCTGCCAGCCCACCGTCCCGTCGCCGCCTCATGACAGCCTGAATAACCCGATTTCGCCGCGACCCCTGTGAACTGCTTCGCGGGTCGTTGCGATCACTACTAACATGCCCGGGCGGGCAGGAGATAGTGGAGTTCGCAGGTACTGGATGCGAATCCAGTTCGGCGATCGAACTATCGGGCGGCTTCCACCTCGACGGGGATCCCGTTGAGTACAGCGGTCCCCGACAGGGGGTCGAGCGCGAGCTCATCGGTCAGCACGTTGCTGTTAGTGCCTGGGCGCTGCGCGGCCACCGAGAGGTTGGTGCCGGGCTCGTCGTGGCCCCAGCCGTGCGGCAGCGATACGACGCCCGGCGCGATCCCGTCGGTGATCTCGACGGGCGCGAGTGCGGTGCCGACGCGCGACGAGATCCGCGCGACCGCGCCCGCCGCCAGCCCGCGCTCCGCAGCATCCTTGGGATGGAGCTGCAGCGTGCAGCGCGCGGGTCCCTTCGCGAGCATCGGAAGGTTGTGCATCCACGAGTTGTTCGAGCGCACGTGGCGGCGCCCGACCAGCAGCAAGCCCGGCGCGGGGCGCGCGAGAGACTCCTCGAGCCGCTCGAGATCGGCGAGGAGCAGGTCGGGTGCGAGCTCGATCTTGCCGCTCGGCGTGCGCAGCACCTCGGGAATGCGCGGCTCGAGCGCGCCCAGATCGACGCCGTGCGGAGACGCGGCGAGCCGGTCCAGCGTCAGGCCGTCGGGCCGCGCGCCGAAGTGATCGCCGTACGGACCCGATCGGAGCCCGAGGTCGACGATGCGGTCGGGGCCGCGCCGCTTGTCGAGCGCGGCGAGGATCTCGTCCGCATCGCGCCCTTCGATCGGCGACCCCGGCGCGCGCACCGCGCCCTGGACCTGGAGCCGGATCACGAGCGCATCGAGCGCCTCGACGTCGGCCTTCGGCCCCTGACCCAGCAGCACGCCGAGCAGGCGCAGCAGCACCTCCCACTCTTCGAGCGCGCCGCGCGGCGGCTCGAACACGGGCGGCGAATAACGCGCCCAGTTGCGCACCGAGAGCTGCGGGAACGCGATGTCGAAGTGCGACTGCTCGAGCGGCGAGAGGCCGGGCAGGATCACGTCGGCGTGGCGCGTGGTCTCGTTCAGGTAGATGTCGACGCTGACCATGAAGTCGAGCGAGGCGAGCGCGCGCGAGAGCCGTCCCGCGTTGGGTGTGCTCACGGCGGGATTTCCCGCGATCGTGATCAGTGCGCGGACCTGTCCCTCGCCGGGCGTCTCGATTTCCTCGGCCAGGCAAGCGCACGGGAACTCGCCGAGCACCTCGGGTGCGCCGCGCACGCGGCTCTTGTGGCGATGCAGGCCCACGCCCGCACCCACGCCGGGCCTCCCACGCGTGTTGGCCGCGAACGCGGCCGCTTTCGGGAACATCGCGCCGCCGGGCCGGTCGAGCTGACCCGTGAGCACGTTCAAGACGTCGACGAGCCAGCTCGCCGTGGTGCCGAACTCGGTGGTGGTGGTGCCGATCCGGCCGTAGACGCAGCCGCCGTCCGCTGCGGCGAGCTCGCGCGCGAGCCGCCGGATCACCTCGGGCGCGACACCGCAGCGCGTCGCGACCTGCTCGGGGCCGAATGGGGCGATTGCGCGGCGCACGTCGTCGATCCCGTTCGTCCAGGGTGCGAGAGGACCCGGTCGCACGAGACCCTCTTCGAAGAGCGTATGGACCATGCCCGCGAGCAGCAGGGCATCGGTGCCGGGCCGGATCGCGATGTGTTCGTCGGCGATCGCGGCCGTCTCGCTGCGGCGCGGATCGACCACCACGAGCCGCCCGCCGCGCTCGCGCATGCGCCGCGCGCGGCCGCGGAAGTCGGGCACCGTCCAGAGGCTCCCGTTCGAGGCCATCGGATTCGCGCCGAGCATGAGCAGGAAGCGGCTGCGGTCGATGTCGGGCACGGGAATGCTGAACGACGTGCCGAACAGCAGCGAAACCGCGACCTGCTTCGGATACTGATCGACGGTGCTCGCGCTGTAGCGGTTGCGCGAGCGGAACCCGGTCAGGAGCGCCTGGTTGTACAGGAGCAGCGACGTGCTGTGCGCGCCCGGGTTGCCGAGATAGAACGCGACGGCGTCGGGTCCGTGCTGTTCGACGATCGGGCGCAGGCCGCGGTCGATGGCCTCGAAGGCTTCGTCCCACGAGACCGGCACGTGCACGCCGTTGCGGCGCAGGAGCGGCTGGCGCAGGCGGTCTGGATCGAGATCGAGCTCGCGCAGCGCGGCGCCCTTCGGGCACACGAAGCCGTGGCTGAACGCGTCGTCCGCGTCGCCGCGGATCGAGATCACCTCGCGACCCGACACCTCGAACTCGAGACCGCACGCGGCCTCGCAGATCGTGCACTGGTGGTAGCGGATCTCGGTGTCGGGGGGCATGCGGGCTCCTCGGAGGATGACGACTGCGAAGATACGGCGTCCGGTCGGGGGTGGCTCCAGTATGCTGGACCCGCTCCGGCCGAGGAGGGTGCCCATGCCGCGGATCGACGAGTACGAGGGTCAGGATGCGCTCGGGCTCGCCGCGTGGGTGCGCGCGGGCGAGGTTTCGCCGCAGGAGCTGCTCGAGGCGGCGGTGGCGCGGATCGAGGCGCGCAATCCCGCACTCAACGCGGTGGTGATCCGCGCGTTCGAGGAGGGCCGCAAGGCGATCGAGGCGGGACTGCCCGAAGGTCCGCTGCGCGGCGTGCCCTGGCTGCTCAAGGATCTCCACGCGGCCTGGAAGGGCGTGCGGCTCACGAACGGTTCGCGCTTCTTTGCCGACAACGTGTCCGACCACGACCACGAGATCACGATCCGCTACCGGCGCGCGGGGCTCGTGCTATTCGGGCGCACCGCGTCGCCGGAGCTCGGTGGAACGTCCACCACCGAGTCGATCCTCTATGGCGAGACGCACAATCCCTGGGAGCTCTCCCATTCGTCCGGCGGCTCCTCGGGCGGCGCCGCGGCGGCTGTGGCTGCGGGGATCGTGCCCGCGGCGCACGCGACCGACGGCGGCGGATCGATTCGCATCCCCGCGTCGTGCTGCGGCCTGTTCGGGATGAAACCCACGCGCGCGCGCGTGCCGAGCGGCCCGAAGGCCGGCGAGGGGTGGAGCGGGATGAGCGTGCAACACGCAGTCTCGCGCAGCGTGCGCGACAGCGCGGCGCTGCTCGACGCCGTGCAGGGTCCTGCGACCGGCGACCCCTACTGGGCGCCGCCGCCCGCGCGACCGTTCCTCTCCGAGGTGGGATCCGACCCGGGCCGGCTCCGGATCGCGCTCCAGACGAGCGCGTTCAACGGCGCGGAGGTCGATCCCGACTGCCTCCTGGCCGCGCGCGATGCCGCAGATCTGTGTCGCAGTCTCGGTCACGACGTGGACGAGTCGGAGCTGCTCGTCGACCGCGAGCTGCTCGCCCGATCCGCGGGCACGATCATCGGAGCCAACCTGCGCGCCACGCTGCTCGAGCGCGCGGCCGAGCTCGGTCGCGAGGTCACCCGAGACGACGTCGAGCCGCTCAACTGGATGATCTCGGAGCAGGTCAAGCAGGCCGGCGCATCGGATTACGCCAGCGCGCTGCGCGGCATCCACCGTCTGGGACGCGAGGTTTCCCACTTCCTCGAGCGCTACGACGTGATGCTCTCGCCGACGATGGCGACGCCGCCGCTTCCGCTCGGCCGCCTCGCGCTCACGCGCAGCGATTTCCCAGGTCTGGTCACGGATCTCGCGCGCACGATCGGCTTCACGCAGCTCTTCAATGCGTCGGGACATCCCGCGATGTCGGTGCCGCTGTACTGGAACGCGGCGGGCCTGCCGATCGGTGTCCAGTTCGTGGGCCGCTTTGGCGACGAAGCGTCGCTCTTCCGGCTCGCTGCGCAGCTCGAGAGTGCGCGGCCGTGGTTCCTACGACGCCCGAAGCAGTAGCACCGAAACTTCGGGCGGAACGCGGAACCGGATCGGAACGATGCTCGTGCCGAGCCCCGGGCTCACGAACAGATGACGCCCGCCCTCGACGACGTGCCCGATCGCAAAGCGATTTCCGTAGAGGGATGGCACGACGGGACGCCCGATCCACGGGAGGTACACCTGGCCGCCGTGGGTGTGACCCGCGACCGTGAGGCTCACGCGCGCGGGAACGTCGGGGAATACGTCGGGGTTGTGCGTGAATGCGAGGACCGGAGCCGAGTCCGTCACGTGCGAGAGCGCGCCCGCGACGTCGTGCTTGCTCGTGCGGTAGTCGCTGATGCCCGCGAGCCAGAAATCGCACGCGTCCGCATGGATGCGCGCTGCGGCGTCCTCGAGCACGGAGATGCCGCTCGTCTCGAGCGCGGCTCGCATGCGCGGTCCGTCGAGCCACCAATCGTGATTGCCGAGCACCGCGAAGACTCCGCGCGGCGCCGACAGCCGCGCGAGCCCCGCGGCGATCTCCTCGGGCGGCGTGAAGCGTCCGCCGATCACGCCGTGGATCAGAAAATCTCCCGGAAGCAGGATCAGATCCGGTCGCGCACGGAGCGTGAGATCGACGATGCGCGAGAGCTTCGCTGTGCCGTTGAACGGCGAGCCGACGTGCAGGTCGGCGAGCACGGCCACGCGCAGTCCGTCGCAGCCGACCGGCCAGCCTGGAATCGCGAGCTCGTAGTCTTCGTTGCGCAGGCTCGCGGGCTCGACTCCGAATCCCCAGACGAGCGCTGCGGCCGCGGACCACGCGAGGGCGAGCAACCCGAGCTTGACTCTCACGCGCGCCTAGTCTACACAGCGAACGTCATGGTGAATCAGCGGCGCACTGCTCCTCGCCCTCATCGACGGCCTGCTTCTTACGCAGGCGGGAGAGGGCCTGGGCGGCCGTCGCTGAACCGATTCGCCTAGTCACCACCCTCTCCCGCCGAGCCAGGCCGGAGAGGGTTTCGTGTTTCTAGACCCCGGGAAGTTCCCGGACCCCGCTCCGCGCCGCTCGGCTCGGCCGCAGCCAGGAGCGCGTCATGTCGAGTGTTTCCGAGCGGATCGTCGTCTTCGATACCACCTTGCGCGACGGAGAGCAGACCGCAGGGGTCTGCTTCAGCGCGGCGCAAAAGGTCGAGATCGCACAGGCGCTCGCGGCGATGCACGTCGACGTGATCGAGGCCGGCTTCCCCGCGGCCTCGGCCGCGGAGCGCCGCGCCGTGAACCTCGTGGCGCGCGAGGTCCGTGGCGCGGCGGTCTGCGCGCTCGCGCGCGCGGTTCCGTTCGACATCGACGCCGCCGCCGAGGCGCTGCACGGCGCCGAGGCGCCGCGCATCCACACGTTCGTGAACTCGAGCGACGTGCACCTCGCGCACCAGCTTCGGAAGGGCAGGGACGAGGTGCTCGGAATGGTCGAGTTCGCGGTGACGCGTGCGCGCAACGCGACAGACGACGTCGAGTTCAGCCCGATGGATGCGACGCGCGCCGACCCGGAGTTCCTCGTCGACGTGGTGCGCGTCGCGCTCGCAGCCGGCGCGCGCACGATCAACATCCCCGACACGGTCGGCTACGCGCTTCCCGACCAGGTGTCGCGGCTGATCGCGCAGCTCTTCGATCGCGTTCCCGAGCTCGCCGAGGCAGTCGTCTCGTTCCACGGCCAAGACGACCTCGGGCTCGCCACGGCGAACGCGCTCGCGGCGATCCGCGCGGGCGCGCGCCAGGTGGAGCTCGCCGTGAACGGGATCGGCGAGCGCGCGGGCAACACCGCGTTCGAAGAGGTGGTGATGGCGATCTCGGTGCACGGCGCCGCGCTCGGCGTCCACACGGGCGTGGATCCGCGCGGGATCTGCGCGCTCTCGGCGCTCGTCGAGGAGCACAGCGGCGTCGCGGTGCCGCGCAACAAGGCGGTGGTCGGCGCCAACGCGTTCCGCCATGCCTCGGGCATCCACCAGGACGGCGTGCTCAAGTGGCGCGAGAACTACGAGGTGCTCGACCCGGCTGCGATCGGCCACGCGCGCGGCAGCGAGATCGTGCTGGGCAAGCTCTCGGGTCGCGCGGGCTTCGTGGCGCGTGCGAGGCAGCTCGGGTTCTGCCTCTCGGATGCGGCGCTCGATTCCGCGTTCGAGCGCTTCCAGCGCCTCGCCGACGGCAAGCGGGTGGTGGAGGACGACGATCTTCGGGCGATCTGTGCGGCGGCGTGAGCGGCGCGCGCGGCGCCCGCTCCGAGGGCGGGCGCCGCAGCGCGGTGACCAACACGTGGCGGGCGGCGCGGTAGATCTCGGCCTGGTCGATCTTCGAGTCACCGAGCCGCCGGTCCTCGAAGACGATCGGAATCTCGCGGATGCGAAAGCCCGCGCGATGGACGCGCCAGACCATCTCCTCGAGAAACGAGTAGCCCGATGCGCGAACCGAGAACGGATCGATGGCCTCGAGCACGGCGCGGCCGTAGCAGCGGAAGCCCGCCGTGCAGTCGCGTACGGGCACACGCAAGAGCACGCGTGTGTAGAGATTGGCGAAGCGCGACAGCAGGCGGCGGCGGCGCGACCAGTTCGCGACGCCGCCTCCCGGCACATAACGCGAACCGATCACGAGGTCGGCCTCCGCCGAGACCTCGATCATGTGCGGTAGATAGCGGGGGTGATGGCTGTAGTCGCAGTCCATCGTGAGCACGCGGTCGTAGCCGTGGTCGAGCCCATGGCGGAAGCCCGCGAGGTAGGCGGTGCCGAGCCCGAGCTTGCCCGCGCGGCGCAGCAGGTGCAGGCGCGGCTCGATCCGCTGCGCCGCCTCGACCAGATCCCCGGTGCCGTCGGGGCTGTTGTCGTCGACCACGAGCACGTCGAGGTCCGGATCCTGCGCCAGCACGTCGGCGCTGAGCGGGAGCACGTTCTCCGCCTCGTTGTAGGTGGGCAGGACGACCAACGAGCGCATGAAGCGGCGCAAGATACCCGAATCGACGGCTCGCGGCCCCGCGCAAAGACCCGGCCAGGTCGGCTCAGCGAGCGCGTGCGATCGCGAACAGGCGGTTCTCGAGGCCGGTGAGTCGCGCCGCGGCGAACAGCGTTTCGAGCACGAGCCGCTCGGCGAGCGAGAGAGAGAGCCGGCGCAGCTCGGTGAGCTCCCGATCGAGGTGGACGAGATCGAGCGAGGCGCGCCCGAGCGCGTCGCGCAGCGTGTGCGGGCTGAAGTAGAGGAAGTGCTGCTCGATGTAGAACTTCTCGAGCGGTCGCGTGAGGCGGCCGCCCGATACGCGGTAGAGCAGGCCCGCGACCACGTCGAGGATGCTGCGCTGGTTCGGGGTGGAGATCCCGATCACGCCTCCGGGTGCGAGCACGTCGCGCGCGGCCGCGAGCAGATCGACCGGCGCTCGCGAGTGCTCGATGATGTCCCACATCGTGATGGCATCGAAGCGCAGTCCCTTCTCCGCCGCGAAATCGGTGAACTGACCGTCCCACACCTCGAGCCCGAAGTGGTCGCGCGCATGGGCGGTCGCGGCGCCGCAGTCGTCGACGCCGTAGGGCTGCCAGCCGCGCCGGCGTGCAACGGCGAGGAACAGGCCCGTGCCGCACCCGATGTCGAGCAGGCGCCCTGGCGGCCGCTCGCGCTCGACCGCGTCGAGCCAGCGCTCGTAGAGGCGGACCAGTGGGTTGTCCGGTGTATCGGTGTAGGTGAAGTCGTAGTAGGTCGCGAGCTCGGGCACCGAGCCTTCGCCCTCGGTGTACAGACGGTCGAACAGCTCGCGTACCTCGTCGTCGCTGATCTGCGGCCAGAGATACACGAGCGTGCACCGCGCACAATCGTAGATGCGGAAGCGCGTGATCACGTAGCGGAGCCGGCTCGCGGGCTCGCCGCACACCGGACAGCGCGCGTCGCGGTCCGGAACGCTCACGACGGTCGCGACCGCCATCAGCGTGCTCCCCGGCACACCGCGAGCCAGTCGAGGCTCGTCGCGTCGTCGGCGCGCTCGATCGGGAAGTCGCGCCAGCTGGCGTTCGGGGTGCCCTCGGCGCGCGCACCCGCGCGGCGCACGAAGCGCGCGCCCTGCGCGAACAACCACTCGACCCACGCGCGCGGCAGGCGATCGCGCAGCCGAAGCGGGTCGAGCCGCATCACGCGGCGGATCCGGCCGAGAGCGGGCCGCGAGATGACTGCGCACGGGCTCGCTCATTCCCACACCGAGCACCTCCACCTCCGCGAAATGGCGCGCGAGCACGTCGCGCAGCTCCGCGCAGAGATACTCGCGCACGTGATAGGGGTTTACTCCGTCCGACAGCCGTCGATTCGGAGTCGACAGGAGCGCGGTGCCGCCGTCGCGGAGCAGTTCGCCGATCGCGCGCAGGTACGGAGCCGGATCGGTCAGATGCTCGATCACCTGAAAGCTCACGACCGCGTCGAAGCGCCGCGCTCGCAGCGGCAGGGCCGCGATGTCGGCGCGGCAGTAGGACGCGCCCCCCACGCGGCTACTCGGGTCCGGTGCCACGCGGTCGATCCCGAGCACGCGCGAGGCCGCGCTCGCGAGCAGCGCGGTGCCCGCGCCGCTGCCGCAGCCGAGGTCGAGCACGCGTGCGCCCGTGACCCGCTCGCGGGCAAACTCGTACGCCGCGCGGTGGCGGGCGAGGTCGAGCCCGAACAGCGAGAGATCCTCGTGGAGGCGCTCGCCCGTGAAGCGGGTCTCGCTCACGTCTCTGCGATCCGCGCATCTTTGAGCGCCTCGCGCGTGAGCTCGCGCGCGAAGCAGATTCCCATCGCCGCGCGCAGCGTGATGATCCCGAACGAGAGCACGAGGCTCATCGCGAGCAGCCGCTCGGCCGGTGCGACGTCGGCGAACAGATACACGAACGCGGCCTGGCTCGTGCCGAGTCCCGCGACCGCGATCGGCAGCGCGGCCACGAGCGCCACGAGCATGATCCCTCCGATCAGACGCGCGGGCGGCGCAGGAATCTCGAACGCCGCGAACGCGGAGGCGCAGCCCGCCACGAAGCAGGCGGAGAACAACACGCGCAGCGTGAGCAGCTCGACGAGCCGCGCGAGCGGAACGCGGCGCAGGCTCTCGAAGATCGAGAGCGCGCGCACGGGCTCGAGCACGCCCAACGGGGCGCTCGAGCGCAGCAGCGCGAGGCCGCCCGCGAAGGCCACGATCAGGAACGCGATGAGCCCCGTGCGCATGCCGCGCGCGTCGACGCCGAGCACCGCGGCCGACCCGCTGGCCGCGGCGAGCACGACGATCAGATCGCTCGACGAGATCAACAGCACGAGCCCGAGCGCCTCGCCGAGCGGGAGACCCGTGCGCCGGCGCAGGAGCACCGCGAGCCCGCCGACGCCGAGCGTGTAGTGCACGAGGCCGGGCAGGTAGCTCGCGCACTTGATCCGGGCGGCCTCCCAGAGGCCGAAGCTCGCGGGCGGGCTCGCCACGAGCCGGTGGATCGACAGCGCCTCGATCCACAGCGTCACCGCGCAGAACGCGACCAGTGAAGGGAAGAACACCGTGACCACGCGCAGGTTCAGCGCGTCCGCGAGCGAGGGGAGGTGGACGCCGCGCAGCAGCCACACCAGCACCCCCAGGCTCACCGCGATCGGGAGCAGCTGCGGCAGCCTGGCCCGCCATCTCGACATCATCGACGCGGAACGTACAAGCGCGGCGCGAGGGAATCACGCACTCGACGCGGCGATCCGGGCCAGCGAGCGCCCCATCTCCGCTGCAGCGATGTCCCAGTCGAAGCGCTGCGACCACGCGAGCGCCGCACACGACATTCGCTCGGCGAGCGCGTCGTCCCCCAGCAGCGAGTCGATGCGCTGGGCGAATGCCGCTGCGCCGCCCTCGGCGACCAGGAAGCCCGTCTCGCCGTGCCGGACGGTGTCGCGCAGCCCGGGCGCATCGCTCGTGACGTTGGGCGTGCCGACCGCATTGGCCTCGATCACGGTGAGCCCGAAGCCCTCTTTGCGCGAGGCGCATACGCATACCCGCGATTCCGCGAGCCACGCGTCCCGCTCCGCGTCGGAGACGAAGCCCGCGAACTCGACCCGCTCGCGGACACCAAGCGTGGCCGCGAGGTGCTGGAGCCGGGGGCGAGCCGAGCCGCGGCCGAGCAGCACGAGCTTGACGTCGGGCCGGCGCATCGCGACGTAGGCGATCGCCTCCATCACGAGCTCGATGCGCTTGTAGGGCTCGAGCCGGCCTACGTAGACGACGAGCGGTTTGCGCTGCGCGATCGGCACGAACGGCGCCTCGGGGCGCCGGATGCCCGGAGGCTGCACCTCGATCTGCTCGCTCGCGATGCCGCGCGCGACGAGGTCGTCGCGCGTGCTGTCGGAGATCGCGACGATCGGCGCGCTGCGATAGGCGAGCGGGATCGCGCGCTCGACGGCCACGACGGCCGCCGCCACGGGCCACGAGACCTGGCGAAACGCGGTGCCGCCGAACAGGTGGTGACACAGGCCGAGCACGGGGCGCGCGGCATAGAGCGGGGCGAGGAACGGCATCTTGTTGAGACACTCGACCACCACGTCGAATTCGCCGCTGCGGGTCGCTCGAGCGCAGCGCAGGGCCGCGCGCGGGTAATAGGTGGGCACGGGGCCCATCCGCTCGAATCGGATCGCGTCGATCTCGTCGTGGGCCGTGGAGCCCGGGAACGAAGAGACGTACTCCGTCACCGAGTGTCCGAGCGCGGCGAGTCGCCTGAACACTTCGTGCACGTGCGTCTCGGCACCGCCGGATCGGGGGTGGCGCGGGTCGCGCTCGTTGAGGATGAGAATCCGCACCCGGCCTCGTGGCTAGAGAAGACCTGCCGCGTCCGCGACGCGCAGGCGCAGCGCCACCCAGACCGCCTCGAAGCCGATCTGCCAGGTGAGCTTCGAGGTGCCGCGGCGCCGGTCGACGAAGAAGAAAGGGATCTCCTTCACCTGGGCGCCCGCGCGCGCGAGCCGGTAGTTGAGCTCGATCTGGAACGAATAACCGTTCGCGCGCACCTGTTCGATTCCAATCCGCTCGAGCAGCTCGCGGCGCATGCAGCGGAAACCGCTCGTGGTGTCGGTGACCGCGAGCCCCGTCACCCGCTTCACGTAGGCGTTGCCGAAATAGCTGATCAGGATCCGCTCGATCGGCCAGTTCACGACCGTGATGCCCTCGAGATAGCGCGATCCGCTCACCACCTCGTGGCGCTCGATCTCCTGGAGCATGGTCGGGACCATCGCGGGCGGGTGCGAGAAATCGGCGTCCATCTGCATCACGCACTCCGCCCCGAGCTCGAGCGCGCGCGCGATGCCCGCGCGATAGGCGGGCCCGAGGCCCTGCTTGTGCGGGCGGTGCAGCACGTGGACGCGCGGGCTCGCGAGCGCGAGGTCGTCGGCGCACTTGCCGGTTCCATCCGGCGAGTCGTCGTCGACCACCAACACCTCGATGCGATCGTCCTGCGCCAGCAACTCGGGAACGAGCAGGGGCAGGTTCTCCGCCTCGTTGTAGGTGGGAATCACGGCGATGCAGCGCGACAAAACGGGCTCCTGAACCGGAGTTTGGCGTTCGGGCCGCGTGTGCGTCAACGCGGCGCGCGGCCGCGCCGGGCGGCTGGAAATTCCGGGTCCGCTCTCCTAGCTTCCCGCGCGCCCCGAGGCCGGGGCACGCCGAAAACAAGGTTTGCGCAGCGAGCGCAAGCTTCGCGCAGCGAGCCGCAGGCGAGCGAAGCTCATCGGGTCGGGCGAGCGAAGCCCATTCAGCCAGGCCTCTTGCGGCCCATCCCCGGAGACCCGACATCCATGTTCCAGATCGTCCTTTCTCTGATCGCCGCGATCGCCGCCATCGCCGTGGGCGTGGGGCTCTACCGGCGCGTGATCGCCGCCCCGACCAGCACCGAGCGCGCGAACGAAATCGCCGCGGCGATCCGCAGCGGCGCGGAGGCGTTCCTGTCGCGCCAGTATCGAACGGTCGCCAAGGTCGGGGTGCCGATCTTCCTGATCGTGTTGGTGTTCCTGGGCAAGTGGTACGCGTTCGGATTCCTGGTCGGCGCGCTCGCGAGCGCGGCCGCGGGCTTCATCGGGATGAACGTCTCCGTGCGCGCGAACGTGCGCGTCGCCGAAGCGGCCAAGACCGGCTTCGGCCGCGCGTTCCAGCTCGCGTTCCAGGGCGGCACGGTGACGGGACTCATGGTGGTAGGAGCCGGGCTCCTCTCGCTCGCGCTGCTCGTGCTGTGTATGCAGCTGGCCCGCCAGACCGATCCCGATGCACTGGTCGGCCTCGCATTCGGCGGGTCGCTGATCTCGGTGTTCGCGCGACTCGGCGGCGGGATCTTCACCAAGGGCGCCGATGTCGGTGCCGACCTCGTGGGCAAGGTCGAGGCGGGCATCCCCGAGGACGATCCGCGCAACCCCGCGGTGATCGCGGACAACGTGGGCGACAACGTCGGCGATTGCGCCGGAATGGCCGCGGACCTGTTCGAGACCTACGGCGTCACCGCGGCGGCCGCGATGCTGCTCGCGCACATCATCTTCGCGGGCAGCGAGAGCATGTTCCTGTATCCGATGCTCGTCGGCGTCGCCGGCATCGCGGGCACGCTGCTCGCGCTCGGCTTCGTCACGATCGACGAGCCGGCTCCGGGCGAGGAGCCGGCCGTGATGAGCGCGATGTACAAGGGCCTCGCGATCGCGACGGGCGTGATGGTGGTGCTCGTCGCGGTGTTCAATCTCTTCGTCTCGTTCCCGGCCGCAGATGCCAACAACCACGCCGTGGGCGGCTTCCGGTTGCTCCTGTGCGCGGTCGTCGGCGGCGCGGTCACCGCGGCGATGATGTGGATCACCGACGTCTACACGGGCTCGGGCTCGCGCTTCGTCGAGCGGATCGCGCGCGCGAGCGAGGGCGGTCACGGCACCAACGTGATCAGCGGGCTCGCGGTCGGCATGCAGGCGACCGCCGTCCCGGTGGTGGTGATCGTGCTCGCGATCATGGTTAGTTTCAGCCTCGCGGGTCTGTTCGGCGTCGCGATCGCCGCGATGTCGATGCTCTCGCTCGCGGGGATCGTGGTGTCGATCGACGCCTACGGCCCGATCACCGACAACGCGGGCGGCATCGCCGAGATGGCGGAGCTCGGGGACGAGGTACGCCGCGTCACCGATCCGCTCGACGCGTTCGGCAACACCACGAAGGCGGTGACGAAGGGCTATGCGATCGCCTCGGCCGGGATCGCCGCCGTGGTGCTGTTCGCAACCTATCTGGAAGACCTCCGCGCAGCCGGCAACGCGGTGTCCTTCGGGGTGGGCGAGCCGCTCGTGCTCGCGGGCCTGTTCATCGGCGCGATGATCCCGTTCGTGTTCGCTTCCTTCGCGATGGATGCAGTAGGCCAGGCAGGGACGGCCGTGGTCGAGGAGGTGCGGCGTCAGTTCCGCGAGATCCCCGGCATCATGGAGGGCGTCGGCAAGCCCGACTATCGCACCTGCGTCGACATCGTCACGAAGGCCGCGCTGCGCCTCATGATCGCACCCGCGCTGATCCCGGCCGCGATCCCGATCGTGGTCGGGCTCATGTTCGGCCCGCGCGCACTCGGCGGACTCTTGATCGGCTCGATCGTATCGGGTGTGTGCGTGGCGCTTTCGATGACCACGGGTGGCGCGGCCTGGGACAACGCCAAGAAGTACATCGAGTCGGGTCAGATGGGCGGAAAGGGCTCGGACGCGCACAAGGCTGCGGTGACGGGCGATACCGTGGGCGATCCGTACAAGGACACGGCAGGTCCCGCGATCAACCCGATGCTCAAGCTCGTGAACGTGGTCGCGCTGCTGATGGTCCCGTTCCTGTAGCCGCGAGGTGGGTCGCGCCGGCGAGTCCGCTCAGCGCTCGGCTTCGCCTCGCTGACCGTCGGCCGACTCTCGAGTCGGCCTCCTAGCTGGCGTTGGAAATTTCCAATAATCTTGCGGGATTAGGAGATTTCCGCGCGATGAGCGACGGCGTCCACCATCACTTCGACAAGCTCAAGCGCCTCCCGCCCTACATCCTGGCCGAGGTGATCGATCTGATGAAGTCGGCGCGCCGCGCGGGCGACGACATCATCGATCTCGGCATGGGCAACCCGGACCTGCCGACGCCGTCCCACATCGTCGAGAAGATCGCCGAGGCGTCGCGCAACCCGCGCAACCACCGCTATTCCGCGTCGCGCGGCATCCCGAATCTGCGCGCGGCGTGCAGCGAGTGGTACCAGCGCAACCACGGCGTCGAGATCGATCCCAACAGCGAAGCCATCGCGGTGATCGGCGCGAAGGAGGGGCTCTCGCACTTCGTGCTCATGACGATCGGCCCCGGCGACGTCGTGTTGTGCCCCGACCCCGCGTATCCGATCCACCAGTACTCGGTGATCATCGCGGGCGGCGACCTGCGCCACGTGCCGCTCACGCCCGACACGGACCTGATCGCGAACCTCGAGGTGGCGATCTCGCGCACGTGGCCGAAGCCGAAGATGCTCATCATCTCGTTCCCGCACAATCCGACCACGACCGTAGTCGACCGCGGATTCTTCGAGCGCATCATCGCGTTCGCGAAGGAGCACGACCTCATGGTGCTCCACGACTTCGCCTACGCCGAGGTCTGCTACGACGGCTACAAGCCGCCGAGCATCCTCGAGGTGCCGGGCGCGAAGGACGTGGCGATCGAGTTCCTCTCGCTCTCGAAGAGCCACTCGATGGCGGGCTGGCGCGTGGGCTTCGCCGCGGGCAACCGCGAGATGGTGCACGCGCTCGCGCGCATCAAGAGCTACCTCGATTACGGCATGCCGCAGGCGATCCAGATCGGTGGGATCGTGGCGCTGCGCGGACCGCAGGACGTCGTGGCCGAGAACTGCGCGATCTACCGCGAGCGCCGCGACGCGCTGATCGACGGCCTGGGACATCCCGGCGAGGGCGCATGGAAGATCGAGAAGCCGCTCGGGACGATGTTCGTGTGGGCGCAGATTCCCGAGCCATTCCGCGCACTCGGATCGATGGAGTTCTCGAAACGCTTGATCCGTGAGGCGAAGGTGGCCGTGTCGCCCGGGCTCGGCTTCGGCCAGAACGGCGAGGGCTACGTGCGCTTCGCACTCGTGGAGAACAAGCACCGCATCCGGCAGGCGGTGCGCGGCATCCGGCGGTTCCTGCGCGAGTCGGGCGCGTAGGAAGGCTGACGTGGGGGAGCGGGGCGTCGGAGTCGGTCTGATCGGGCTTGGAACGATCGGCATCGGAGTTGCGAAGGTGCTGAGCCGCAACGGCGCGGTGATCGAGCAGCGGCTGGGCTTTCCGCTGCGGCTGGTTCGCGTCGCGGAGCTCGACCTCGCGCGCGCGAACGGGGTCGACCTGGGCTCTGCGCGCGTCGATGGCGATGCCGAGGGGCTGATCGCGGATCCCGACGTCGCGATCGTGGTCGAGCTGATCGGCGGCTACGACGTGGCGCGGCGGCTGATCCTGCGCGCGATCGAGGCCGGCAAGCACGTCGTCACCGCGAACAAGGCGCTGCTCGCGCTGCACGGGTCCGAGATCTTCGGCGCCGCGGCGCGCCGCGGCGTCGACGTGGGGTTCGAGGCGAGCGTGGCGGGCGGCATCCCGCTCTTGCGCTCGATCCGCGAGGGGCTCGTCGCCAATCGCATCGAGAGCGTGCACGGAATCGTGAACGGCACCACCAACTACGTGCTCACGCAGATGGAGCGAACGGGCGAGCCGCAGGAAGCGGTGGTGAAGCGCGCCCAGGGCCTGGGTTACGCGGAGGCCGATCCGAGCTTCGACCTCGACGGCATCGACGCGGCGCACAAGCTCACGCTGCTCGTGGCGATGGCATTCGGCGCCGAGCTCACGTTCAAGGAGATCCCGACCGAGGGCATCCGCGGGATCGAGCCGGTCGACTTCGAGGCGGCTGAGGAGTTCGGCTACCGGATCAAGCTGCTCGCGATCGCCAAGAGCCGTATGGATGGCGCGCAAGAGCGCATCGAAGCGCGAGTCCAGCCGACGCTGATCCCGCGCGAGAGCCTGCTCGCGAGCGTGGACGGCGCGATGAACGCGGTGGCCGTGACCGGCGACGCGGTCGGGCCGACGCTCTTCTACGGCGCGGGCGCGGGCGAGCTTCCCACCGCGAGCGCAGTGGTCGCCGACCTCGTGGAGATCGCGCGCGAGATCCGGCGCGGGGGAGGGGGCGCACAGCGCGTGGCGCCGCTGTCCTATCTGCCCGAGGAGCTGCGCCGGCTGCCGCTCGTTCCGCTTGGCGAGCTCGAGGGCCGCGCCTACCTGCGCTTCACCGCACTCGACCGGCCCGGCGTGCTCGGCCACATTGCGGGTGGGCTCGGCGAACACGGGATCGGGATCGAGTCGGTGATCCAGAAGGGCAGGGGCGGCCACGACGACAGCGTGCCGGTGCTCGTGCTCACCCATCCCGCGCGCGAGGATGCCTTGCGCGCGGCGCTCGAGCGCATCGACACGCTGCCCGACGTGACCGCGCCGACGCGCCTGGTCCGGATCGAGGAGAGATTGTGATGGCCGCCTCGAAGCCCGCGCATCGCGCCTGGTTCCGCAGCATCGCGGATCACGACGAGGTGTATCCGCTCGACGAAGTCGTATACACCGCGCGCGACGGATCGCTGCTCGAAGTCGCGCACGACATGCAAGAGCTCGCCAAGACGCCCGCTGCGGAGTGGAAGCGGCTGTTCCGCGACCGCGCGCACTCGAGCACCTGGCCGTACGGATCGGGCGTATGGGGGAAGAAGGAGTGGGTGCTGCCCAACGTCGACAACGAGAACGTCGTGTCGATGTACGAGGGCCACACGAACCTGTTCTGGGCCGAGCGCTACGGCCGTCAGCTCGGCCTCGACGAGCTCTGGATCAAGCAGTGCGGGAACTCGCACACGGGCTCGTTCAAGGACCTCGGGATGACCGTGCTCGTGTCGATGGTCAAGGACATGATCCATCGCGGCCGCGAGATCCCCGCGGTCGCGTGCGCGTCGACGGGCGACACGTCGGCGGCGCTCGCGGCCTACGCGGCGGCGGCGGAGATCCCTGCGATCGTCTTCCTGCCGCGCGGCAAGGTGTCGGTGGCGCAGCTGATCCAGCCGGTCGCGAACGGCGCGATCGTGTTCGCGCTCGACACCGATTTCGACGGCTGCATGGAGATCGTGAAGGAGATCTCCGCCCGCGACGGCATCTACCTCGCCAATTCGATGAACAGCCTGCGCATCGAGGGCCAGAAGACCGTCGGGATCGAGATCATCGAACAATTCGACTGGGAGGTGCCCGACTGGATGGTGATCCCGGGCGGCAACCTCGGAAACGTGTCGGCGCTCGCGAAGGGACTCGACATGCTGGTCGAGCTGGGACTGATCGACCGCACGCCGAGGATCGTCTGCGCGCAGGCCGAGGCCGCCAACCCGCTCTACCTGTCCTATCAGCGCAACTTCGAGGTTTTCGAGCCGATCGCGGCGCGCCCGACGCTCGCCAGCGCGATCCAGATCGGCAACCCGGTCTCGATCGAGAAGGCGATCGACGCGCTCCAGCGCTACGGCGGGATCGTCGAGCAGGCGAGCGAAGAGGAGATCGCGGAGTCGTGTGCGCGCGCCGATCGCACGGGGCTGTTCAACTGTCCGCACACGGGCGTGGCGCTCGCCGCGACCGAGAAGCTCGTGGCGCGTGGCGTGATCCGGAAGAGCGATCGCGTGGTGGCGATCTCGACCGCGCACGGGCTCAAGTTCGTCGACTTCAAGGTGAAGTACCACGAGATGACGCTCGACGGGATCGTCTCGCAGCGGCCGAATCCGCCGATCGAGCTGCCGGCCGACTACGACGTGGTGCGCGACCGCATGCACCGCGAGATCGAGCGCCGGTTCGGGAAGTAGCCGTTTGTTCACGGGGATCATCGAAGCGGTGGGCACCGTCGCGGCGCTCGAGCCGCGGGGATCGCAGGTGCAGGTGGTGGTCGAGGCGCCGTCGATCGCGTCAGGCGTGCGCGTCGGGGACAGCATCGCCGTGAACGGCGCCTGCCTGACCGTCACGAAGATCGCGGGCGCGCTCCTCCACTTCGACGCGGTGCGCGAGACGCTCGAGTGCACTTCACTCGGCGACCAGCGCGTGGGCGCGCGCGTGAACGTGGAGCGCGCGATGCGCGCGGACGGCCGGCTCGATGGTCACATCGTGCAGGGACACGTCGACGGCACCGGCCGCGTGGACGCGCTCGCGCACGACGGCGACGACGTGCGCTTCCACGTGCGCTGCGACGCCGAGATCGCGCGCTACCTGGTCCCGAAGGGCTCGATCGCGATCGACGGGGTGTCGCTGACGGTGGTCGGCGTCACGGACACCGGCTTCGACGTCGCGCTGATTCCGCACACGCTCGCGGAGACGAATCTCGGCGACCGCCGCCCCGGTGACCGCGTGAATCTCGAGGCCGACGTGCTCGGGAAGTACGTGGTGCGCTACCTCGAGCGCACGCGTCCTTAGCCGTCTGAAATGCTTACCCTGACCGGGCGGATGTTGTCGCTCCGGCCCGGGCTTCGGCAGTGGACCCGGAGCCGCGCGGCGTTCCAGCTCCGACCCGACGGGCTCGCTCGCAGCGCCCGCTTGCGACTGCCGCGTCATTGAGAGGTTCACGCTTCCAGCGGCGATTCAGTCCGGAGCGGCTTGCTGCGGCGAAGTAAAGCGCAGCCGGCCACGGGCCCGTGCAGGCTCGGTGACACTTTGGAGCGTGAGCGGTCGCCGGCCCGGCGAAAGTCGACGTCCGCCCAGGCCTGGCGAGCCATGAGCGCAGCAAGTTAACCACTCCCCGCGCTCGACTTCGAGTCGGGACTACAGCTCCGCGACGACGTGGCCGCCGTCGACGACGATCGTGGAGCCCGTCATCCAGGCGGAGGCGTCGGACGCGAGCAGGAGTAGCGGGCCGTCGAGGTCTTCGAACCGCCCATAGCGGCGCATCGGGATCCCCTTCTCGAACGCCTCGGACAGCGGGCTCTCGAGCAGCACGCGGGAGACGTCGGTGAGGATGTAGCCCGGCGCGAGCGCGTTCACGCGGATCCCGAACTTGGCGCCCTCGAGCGCCATCACCTCGGTCGCCTTGACCAGGGCCGCCTTCGAGACCGCGTACGGAAACTGCCCCTTGATGGTCCGGAACGCCGAGATCGAGGCGATGTTGACGATGTTGCCGCCTGTTTTTCGCGCAGCGACGCGCTCGGTGTAGAGCTTCGAGCCGAGCCAGACGCTCTTGAGGTTGGTGTCGAGCACGGAGTCCCAGTCGCCTTCATCAATCATGGCGTAGGTCTTGGGGCCAGGCTCGATGCCCGCGTTGTTCACGAGCACGTCGAGCGAACCGAACTCGTCCCAGGCGGCGTCGAGGAAGTGCGCGAGGCTCGCGGAATCGAGCACGTCGAGCGCGACGCCGTGCGCCTGCGCACCCGCGCTGCGCAGCTCTTCCACGCGCTCGGCGATCTTCTCCACGCGCCGCGCACCCAGCACGACGCGGGCCCCGGCCGATGCGAGGACGCCCGCGAAGTGGTGCCCGAACCCCGAGGACGCACCCGTGATCGCGACGGTCTTGCCGTCCAGGCGGAAGCGATCGAGGGGCGCGGTCGCCATGCGTGCGGGTCTATTCTAATCGTCTCGGTATGAACCGGCTCCTCGATGTGACGACTTCCGTGTTCACGACCATTGGGCGCCTCGGCAGCGGCGCACGGGTGGGGGCGCTCGGCGCGAGGCCGGCGCGTCCTCTCGAGCTCTACGAGTTCGAGGCGTGTCCGTTCTGCCGCAAGGTGCGCGAGGCGCTCTCGATCCTCGATCTCGCGGCGATCGTGTATCCGTGCCCGAAGGGCGGCCCGACCTGGCGTCCCCGGGTGCGCGCCCAGGGTGGTCGCGAGCTGTTCCCGTACCTGGTCGACCCGAACACTGGCAAGGCGATGTACGAGTCGAGTGACATCGTCCGATATCTGTTCGCCGAGTACGGAGACGGGCGTGTGCCGCTCGCGCTGGGCGCCGGGGTGCTCACGGATGCGTCGTCGATCGTTTCCGGGTTGTGGCGCCTCGGGGAAGGCAGCCGGTACCGGCGCGCGCGCGTCCCCGAGCAGTTCCTCGAGCTCTACTCGTTCGAGGCGTCGCCGTTCAGCCGCATCGTGCGCGAGGAGCTCTCCAGCCTCGAGCTCGCGTACCGCCTCCGCAACGTCGCCGCGGGCAGCGAGCATCGCGAAGCGTTCGTCGCGCGTTCGGGCAAGATGATGGTGCCGTGGCTCGCAGATCCGAACACGGGCATCGAGATGTTCGAGTCGGCGGACATCGTCGCGTATCTGAACGAGACCTACGCGCTGTAATCGTCACGTGCCGAGCAGTTCAGGGGCGCGCTGCCGCGCGCCGCCGCCCGACAGGCCGAGGCCCGTGCGCGATCGCATGAGCTCGTCATCGGTGCGGCCGTGGCGCGCCCGAGCGTAGTACTCTCCGACGCGATGTCGGATCCGGATCCGGGCCTCCGCGTCGTCGACGGCGAGATGGACCAGGTGGCCCTTCACGCGCTGCCGGCCGGCGAGGTCGCCGTGTTCAGCTGCCGCTCGCCGGGCCGCGAGGGTCCGAACGAGGACTCGGCCGCGGTGCTCCCGTTCGGTGACGGCGCCTGCGTGCTCGCGGTAGCGGACGGCCTGGGCGGCGGCCGCTCAGGTGCGCGCGCCTCTGCGCTCGCGATCGAGGCTCTTGCCGCGGCGCTGGTCGAGGCGCAGCGCGAGCAGTGGCCGATTCGCACCGCGATCCTGAACGGGATCGAGCGCGCGAACGAGGCGATTCGTGGACTCGGGATCGGCGCGTGCACGACGCTCTCGGCGGTCGAGGTCGCAGACGGAGCGATCCGCCCCTATCACGTGGGCGACTCGATGATCCTGCTGATCGGCCAACGCGGCCGGCTCAAGCTCCAGACGGTCGCGCACTCGCCGGTCGGCTTCGCGGTCGAAGCGGGGCTGCTCGACGAAGTCGAAGCGATGCACCACAAGGAGCGCCACCTCGTGTCGAACGTGCTCGGCGCTCCGGACATGCGGATCGAGGTCGGCTCGCAGCAGCGGATCGCGCCTCGCGACACGCTGGTGCTCGCGAGCGACGGACTCTCGGACAACCTGCGCACCGACGAGATCGCCGCGCTGCTCCGCACGGGTCCGCTCGACGCCGCGTGCGATCGCCTCGCCGAGCTCGCGCGCGCGCGCATGTGCGCGCCATCGGAGGGCGAGCCGTCGAAGCCCGACGACCTGACGTTCGTGGCGTTCCGGTCGCAAGGAGGCCGACGAAGTCGGCCGACGCGCAGCGTAGGCGAGCTTCGTGGAGCGCCGCTCGATCGTCGCGCGCGCGTCGCGCATCACCCGATCGATGATCTCGGCGCAGGTCGGGATGTCGTTGATGCCGCCGGCGCCCTGGCCGCACGGCATGCACGCGCGCTCGGCCTCGAAGTCGTCCGCCTCGGCCGTGGCGAACAGCAGCACGCCTTCGCGCGCGGCCAGCGACATCTGATCCGGGAAGCGCCGGATCTCGTTCGGGCGGCGCTCCCAGTCGTCGACCCACGCGTTGCGCACCACGCGCATCGGCTTGCCCGAGTAGGAGCGCGTGATCGCCGTGTCCGCCGAGCTGATCTCGGTGATGCGCTTCTTGTAGCCCTCGTTGGCGCGCGCCTCCTGCGAAGCGATGAAGCGCGTGCCCATCCAGACGCCCTGCGCGCCGAACGCAAGCGCCGCGGCGAGCCCGCGTCCGTCGACGAATGCGCCCGCGGCCAGCACCGGAATCTTCACGGCGTCGACGATCTGCGGGATCAGCGCGACGCCGCCGATCTGGCCCGTGTGTCCGCCGGCCTCGGTGCCCTGCGCCACCACGACGTCGCAGCCCGCTTCCTCGGCCGCGATCGCGTGGCTCACCTTGCCGCACATGCTCATCACGAGCAGGCCCGCGTCGTGACAGCGCTGGATCACGGGTCCCGGTACGCCGAGCCCCGCGATGAACGCCTTCGCGCCGCCTTCGATGATCGCGTCGATCGACGCGAGCATGCTCTCGGGAAGGGCTGCGAGCAGATCGACGCCGAACGGCTTGTCGGTCAGGTCGCGCACTTTGCGCATCTCTTCGCGGATCCCGTCCGTGGTGGCGGCCGCCATGCCGAGCGTGCCGAAGCCGCCGGCCTCGGATACCGCGGCGCAGACGTCGGCGTAGGCGACACCGCCCATGCCCGCGAGACAGATCGGAACCTCGATGCCGAGCAGATCACAAAGGGGGGTTCGTAGATTCATCGCGCGCATTGTAGCCGCAGTGAAACCCGCGCGAGGTCGAGCCTTTGCGTCTATCCCCGCCAGACGGGATCAAGGTCGGCGAATACCGGTGTTTGTTTTTGGCCCCGTTCCGTTCCGGGCGCAGGATTCTTGGAAAAGTGAATGATCGCGGGCCAGTTAAGCGCAAAGTCGCGTCTTGGAATTGCGCGCGTTGCGCTATCGTGCGTGTGTGACCAGCATCGCGCCGAGCGACACCGATGGCGCCTCGCGGGGGGCGGGTCGCCAGGACGGTTCGCACGAAGCAGGTGTGGAGGGCGCTGATGAAGTCGCTGATCACGGCCATTGTTCAAGCTCTTGTTGACAAGCCCAATGAAGTCCAGATCAAGGAAGTAATTGGCGAACACGCGCATGTGCTCGAGCTGCGCGTCGCCAAGGAAGATCTGGGCAAGGTGATCGGGAAGGGGGGAGCGCACGCTTCGGCAATCCGCACGCTGATGGCAGCGGCGAGTGGCAAGGAGAAGAAGCGCTACATCCTGGAGATCATCGAGTACTGATCCGGATTACAGGATCGCACTCGAAAGTACGGTTTCGAACTTCACCTCGCGAAAGCGGGTGATGCGCACCCACGTCGAAAATACGTGCGCGCGCGTGGGGGTTCCCGCCCGTATGCGGCGAGTCTGCATACGGCACGGGGCTTGCGATGTGATCGGGGACACCGAATTGGGCCGCCGCCGGGCGGCGAGGAGTCCGTCCCCCGATGAGCAGCCACGCCAGTGCGCAAGAGCACTTCCGCCACGGTCGCGACGATCTACGCGAGGAAGCGCTGGATCGCGCGCTCGGACATTTCCGCGCCGCGCATCGCCTCGACCCGGGCAACGCGCGCTACCGCTCCTTCTACGGTCTAGTGCTCGGACTTTGCGAGCGGCGCTGGGAGCAGGCGCTCGAGCTGTGTCGGTCCGCTGCGCGCGAGGAGTTCTTCGACCCGATCCACTACCACAACCTCGCGCGCCTCCACCTCGCATTCGGATTCAAGGCGGAGGGGCTGCGACTGCTCAAGCGCGGTCTCATGATCGCGCCCGATCACGAGGAGAGCCTCGACGCGCTGCGCCGCCTCGGCGTGCGCCGTCGCCCGCCGCTCTCGTTCCTGCGGCGCGACAACAAGCTGAACCAGTGGCTGGGCAAGCTGCTCGACCGCGTGCGCGTGTCTCCCGAGCCCGAGCCTTCGCCGAGCGCGTAACCCGCGACCGAATCGGCTCAGCGCTTGCGCTTGTGGCGAGCGCGCCGGAGCAGCTTGCGCTTCTTGTGCTTGCGCATCTTCTTCCGGCGCTTCTTGATGACGCTGCCCAAAGGCCGTCCCTCGATGAACCGCGCGATCGCGGCGGCGACTGGTTAGTCGCTCGTCGCTGCGAAGTCAACTGCGCGCGCACATGCGGTGCGATCTGCGCGCGCACGCGATCGCGGAAATCGCACCGCTTCGGAAACGCCGTTTGAGCGCGTACGAGCGCAGCATTTTCGGCGCGATTCCGATTCCGGGGCCGCAATTTCAGAGCGCATCGTGTTGATTTTTTTGTGATTGTGTCTTGACGAAGTCGAAAAGTCGGTGTTAGCGTCACCCGCAAGAGTTGCTCTAGGCCCGCGGTTTATGGAGAGATCGAAGGCAAATTGCCTTCAAGTAGTGTGTTGAGGGCTCCGATAGGAGGCGAACCAAAGGCTGTCAGGTCCATGCGACAGCGCGGAGATTCGTTTCCGCGTCGCAACCCAGGACGCACAGCCGTGGGCAACGAGCAATCCAAACAGGGGGGTGTACCCGTATGGCAGCTCGCAAGAAGGCCTCGAAGAAGAAGGCTCGCAAGGCCAAGAAGGCCACTCGCAAGAAGGCCCGCCGCAAGAAGCGGTAGGTCCCATCGGCCTTCTTCGGAAGGTCCGAGGACCCCGGCCGGCGTACTAACGCCGGCCGGGGTTTCCTTTTGTGGAGCCGTGCTAGCTTCCGGGCCCGCTCTCAGCCCCTCGGGTGCAAGTTCGCGCAGCGAGCCGAAGCCGAGCGAAGCCCATCAGGTGGGCGAGCGAAGACGATAAGGGGTCCCATTGGCACGAATCACGGTCGAAGACTGCACCGAGAAGGTTCCGAATCGCTTCCATCTCGTGCAGATGGCATCGATCCGGACCAAGCAGCTCAAGAAGGGCGCGCGTGCGCTCGTCGCTTCCGAGGACAACAAGGAAGTCGTCGTCGCGCTGCGCGAGATC
Organism: uncultured delta proteobacterium; assembly: GCA_963832165.1. Classification (GTDB taxonomy): domain Bacteria; phylum Myxococcota_A; class UBA9160; order UBA9160; family SMWR01; genus JAHEJV01. Next base: position 174,275 of record CAWHTE010000004.1, read on the forward strand.
GCGGCGGGCTTCATCAAGCCCGACTATCCGGAAGAAGAAGCGGAAGACTGAACGCGCAGCGTTCAGGCGCTGAGCGGGATCGTGAAGGCCACCGTCGTGCCGTGGCCGATGTCGCTCTGGACCGACACCTCGCCGCCGAGCAGCGTGATCAGGTCGCGCACGAGCGTGAGGCCGAGCCCCGCGCCGCGGTACTTCTGAGACAACGGCTCGTCGACCTGGAAGAACTCGTCGAACACGAGCCGCAGATCGTCGTGGCAGATTCCGATGCCCTCGTCCTGGATCGCCACCTGTAGCGTTCCCTCGTTCACGCGCCCGCGGATCACGATCCGGCCCTGCGGGGTGAACTTGGCGGCGTTGTCGAGCAGCAGGAACAGGATCTGGTTCAGCTTGGTCAGGTCGGTGCGCAGGCGCGGGAACGGCTCGACCAGCTCGGTCTCGATGTGCAGCGGCTTGTCGCCGATCGAGTCCTGGATGCTGAAGATCGCCTCGTCCACGAGCTCGCGGAAGTTGACGTCCTGACACTCGACCGGCAGCTCGCCCTGCTTGATCTTCCACAGGTCGAGGATGTTCTGGAGCGTGCGCAGGAACGCGCTGCCCTCGTCGAGCGCGCTGCGCAGCGTGGTCTTCGCGCCCTCGGAGAGCGAATCGTTCTCCCCGGTCAGCACCGCGATGATCGCCTCGATGATGCTGTTGAGCGGCGTGCGCAGCTCACGGCTCATCTTCTCGATGAAGTCGTTCTTGAGGCGCTCGATCTTTCCGAGCTTCTCGGTACTGCGCAGTAGCTCGATGTCCTGGGCGAACAGCGCCTCGGAGAGGCGCAGCACCTCGTCGCTCTGAGCCGCGCCGTCCGGCTCGGTGGGGTCCGCCTTCGCGCTGAGCTCGGCGATGAGCCGGGCGTGATCGAAATGGATCGCGATCGTTTCGACGATCTCCGCGACGCGGTCGATCTGCTCGGCGGTGGGCACCTCGGGCGATCCGACCACGACCGCGCCGTGCAGCTGCGATCCCGCGATCACGGGGTGCACGCGCACGCCACCCGCCGCGCGCGTGCCGAGGCCGTTCGCCTCGATCTCGCACACGCCGGTTCCGCGCATCGCCTCGAGCATGTGGGGCGCGAGCGCGACGCCCGCGGCGCGCGCCTGATCCGGCGCGGCAAATCCCGCGGCTGCGCGCAGCCGGAGGTCGTCGGGACCGCTGTCGCCGACCGCAAACACGAGCGCGACGCCACCGCCGGTCGCGCGCGCAGCGCGCGACGCGCCAACACGCAGCGCCTGGGCCAGCGTCGGGGACGGATCTGCGGGTCCGCTCACCTGGATCTGCCTCTCCGCTTCATGGTCTTCGCTCGCCTTCGGATCGCTGCGCGAAACTTGCTCAGAAACGCTCGTCCGACTCGAGCTCCATCGGCGCGAGCACGCGCTCCACCGCGCCGCGGTCGTCCGGATCGCCGCCCTCGAGGGCGAGCTTGGTCTTGAAGTCGGTCGGATTCGAAGCCGCAGCCATCGCGGTCTCGACCGAGATCTTGTTGGCGCGCAGCAGATCGAGCAGGTGCTGGTCGAAGGTCTGCATGCCTTCGGGCCGTGCGCGCCCGATGAAATCGGTGATCTCGTGGGTTTTCGCGGGATCCTTGATGCATTCCTGGATGCTGCGCGTGCTCACCATGAGCTCGACCGCCGGCACGCGCGCGGTTCCCTTCTTGTTCGCCAACAGGCGCAGCGAGACGACCGCGCGGAGGTTGTCTGCGACGCGGGCGCGCACCTGGAGCTGCTCCTCGGCCGGAAAGAACGAGACCAGGCGGTTGATCGTGGACACGACGTCGGCGGTGTGGATCGAGGAGAACACCATGTGCCCGGTCTCGGCCGCCTTGAGCGACGTGTCGACCGTCTGGTGATCGCGCATCTCGCCGACCATGATCACGTCGGGGTCCTGGCGCAGCGCCGAGTGGAGCGCGGACGGGAACGTGCGCGTGTCGGTGCCCACTTCGCGCTGCGTGATGATGCTCTTGTCGTGCTTGAACACGAACTCGATCGGGTCCTCGATCGTGACGATCTTGGCCTTCCGGACCTTGTTCACCTCTTCGATCATCGTCGCGAGCGTGGTCGACTTGCCCATGCCGGTTGCGCCCGTCACGAGCACACAGCCGCGGCGGATCTGTGCGAGATCGCGCAGGACGTTCGGGAGGTTCAGCTCATCGAAAGTGCGGATCTGGAGCGGGATCACGCGCAGCACGACGTTGTAGTAGCGGCGCTGCCGGGAGATGTTGACGCGGAAGCGGCCCTCGTTCGGGAGCTCGTAGGCGAGGTCCACCTCGTCGAAATTCATCGACGCCGTGCGCGGATCGTCCGCGAGCAACAGCCTCGCGATCGCCTCGGTGTCGGTGTCGGTGAGCACCTTGTAGCGGAGCTCGACCAGATCGCCGTTGAAGCGATAGAGGGGCAGGTATCCGACCTGGAAATGGATGTCCGAGGCACCCTTTTCGAGGCCCAGACGCAGGAGGCGGTACAGCTTCTCCCGATCCATCGCTTCCGCACCCTCCGCGGATAGATTCCCTGCCGAAGGCCCTCGCTCGCGGTCGGGCCCCGCATGGTTATCGGCGGATCGCGAGCCGCCTTGACCCGGAACCTGCACATGACCCGCGCGTACCCCTCGGGAACCGCGGTCTTCGAACGACCTCCTCGCTAGACTGGCTCCGTGGCGATTCGTGCACCGTCACTGCGTCTGCTCGTCGAGTGGATCGGGATTGCGATGCTGCTGATCCTCACGGGGCGCGCTGCGGCCTCGGACGAGGAGAAGGCGCCCGCACCCGCGGTGGACCCCGCGCCTCCGGTCGCCTACGACGCGCTGTTCCGACTCCCGAGCGACAGTGGCGCGAAGCCCACTGAGGGCGCTGCGCTCGACCGCAAGCGCTGGGAAGAGCGATTCACTGCGGTGCGCACCGATCTGGACGGCGCGCGGGAGCAGCTCGCGAAGTCCCAGGCCGAACTCGAGGCGATGGCCCGCAAGACCGAGAGTTGGCAGATGGCCGCGCCGGGCGCAAAGGCGAACAGCGAGAACTCGCCCGTGAGCTACAAGCTGCGGCAGGACATCCGCCGCTATCGCGAAGAAGTGGGGCGCGCGGAGCGCCGGCTGCGCGAGCTCGAGGTGGAGGCGAGCCTCGCGGGTGTGCCGGCGGATTGGCAACAGCCGGCCCATACCGACGCGGCGCCGGGGTCGTAGCGATTGGCAGAGCAGCGCGCGCGGCGGCTGACGCTCAGCTTCGACAACGGCCCGTTCCGCGACGTGACGCCGGGCGTGCTCGATGCGCTCGATGCGGCGCGCGCGACGGCCACGTTCTTCGTGTGCGGCAAGGAGGCCAGCGACGCGCAGCGCCGCCCGCTGCTCGAGGCGATTCGCGCGGCGGGACATCGGATCGGGAATCACACGCAGAGCCACCGCGTGGAGCTGGGCGCGAGCGACGACCCCGACGCGCCGCGCCGCGAGATCGAGGACGCGCAGGCTGCACTGGCCGGTTTCTGCGACGGCGACAAGCTGTTCCGCCCCTACGGCGCGGGCGGCGTGCTCGGCCCGCGCCTGCTGTCCGCGGCCGCGGTGAGGCATCTGTGCGAGGGCGGCTACACGTGCGTGCTCTGGAACAGCGTGCCCCGCGACTGGGAAGACGTGACCGGGTGGCCTGATCGAGCCCTGGCCGATCTCAGCGTCAACGATTGGACGCTGCTCGTGCTGCACGACATTCCGAGCGGCGCAATGCGCGTGCTGCCGGAATTCCTCGCGCGCGTGCGCGATGCGGGCGTCGAGCTCACGGCGGAGCTTCCGCCCGCGTGCGTGCCGATCCTGCGCGGCCGCGTGGTCGGCTCGCTCGACGGGCTCGTCGCGGATGAAGCTACGAGCGGGTCTCTTCCGATACCGGCTCGATCCAGCGCGCCGCGCGCGTGAGGAACGCGAACGCGGGCGCCGCGAACGCGGCCGTGAGCGCGAAGTAGCTGGCGTAGCCGGTCGCCTCGGTGATCCGGCCCGAGCCGCTTGCGAGCAGCGTGCCCACGGACGCGTACAGACCCGTGAGCACCGCGTACTGCACGGCCGCGTGCTCGCGCTCGCAGATCCGCATCAGGTACGACACGAACGCGGCGCCCACCGCGCCGCTGCTCACCGCCTCGAGCATCGACGCGACGTACACGCCGAGGCGTCCGCTCTCGGGCCACGCGGCGGCCGCGGCGTAGACGAGGTTCGACGCAAGAGCGAGCGCTCCCGTCGCCCACAGCGCCGGAACGATCCCGGCGCGCGCCACGCACCAGCCGCCCGCGATCGCGCCCGCGATCGTCGCACCCGCGCCGAGCAGATTCGCGAGCAGCGCGAGCTCGGTGTCGCTGAAGCCGCGGTCGACCCAGAACGTGGGAAGCATCGGTCCCATGGCCTTGTCGCCGATCCGGAACAGGATCACGAACGCGACCACGGGCACCACGCCCGGGCGCGCGAGCCACGTGCGCAGCGAGTGCAGCGGCTTGCGCTCGGCCGGTGCCGGCAGCGCGATCGGTGGCGTCAGCGCGAGCGCTGCGGCGAACCCAGCCGTGATCACAGCCGCAACGAGGAAGGTCTCGCTCCATCCGATCCACGCCGGCAGCAGCAGGAGCCCGCTTCCCGACGCGGCGAGCCCGACGCGATAGGCCGTGGTCCGCACGGCGTTGGCGGGACCTTCGCGGCCGCGGTCGACGAGTCCGATCGTGTAGCCGTCGATCGCGATGTCCTGCGTCGCGGACGCGATGCAGTACACCGCGAGCACGGCCGTGAGCGCGGCGCCGATCGGATTCGCGGGCAGCGCTGCGAGCGCCGCGAGCGCGGCGGCCATCGCGAGGAGCGCGCCGCGGATCCAGTCCTGGCGCGAGCCGAATCGCTCCACGAGCGGCGACCACAACGGCTTCGCGGTCCACGCGAAGCCCAGCGCGGCAAGCAGCCCGATCTCCGTCAGCGATACCCCGTGCCGGCGGAAGTACACGGAGAGGACGTGCTGATACACGCCCATCGGATAGCCCTCGATCACATAGACGAGTGCGACGACCGCGAGCTGACGGCGCAGGTCCACTCGATCCCCCCCTGCGAGACCCCTGCGAGACGCTAGGTTAATTGGATGTATACGGGCCAGTTCGCGGACGACGAGGCGCTGTGCGCGCACGCGGGCATCGATGCATCGATTCCGGCGCGCGAGGGGTTGTTCCGCGAAGACGGTTGGCTGCGGCGCGTGGGTCGCGAGCCCGCGGTGCTGTTCGGCGGCGGGTGCGCTCTGCTGCTCGAGGTGGCCCATCCGCTGGTCGCGGCCGGTGTCGCCGAGCACTCCGATTTCCGGCGCGATCCGTTCGGGCGCCTGCAGCGGACACTCGCGGCGGTCACGGCGCTCGCACACGAGCCGCGCGACAAGGCGCTCGCGGCGGCGCGCGGAGTTGCGCGCGCGCATGAGCGCGTGCGCGGAACGCTACCCACCGCGGTCGGCCCGTTCGCGGCGGGGACGAGCTATTACGGACGCGACCCCGACCTCGTGTTGTGGGTGTGGGCGACGCTCGTCGACACGGCACTCGCGGTCTACCGCGACTTCGTGGGACCGCTCGGTGACTCGGCGCTCGCGGAGTACCACCGCGATCAACGCTCGCTCGCGCTGCTGCTCGGTGCACCCGCCGACCGCACGCCCGGCGACCCCTCGTCGTTCCGGCGCTGGTTCGACGACGTCCTCGCCGGGGACACGCTCACGGTCGGTGAGACCGGGCGCGATATCGCTCGCGCGGTGCTCGAAGGTCCGGGCGTTCAGCGCGGCCCCGTTCCGCTGATCACAGCCGCGCTGTTGCCCCCGCGGCTGCGCCGCGATTTCGGGCTCGCGTGGAACGACGACCGGGAGCGCCGCTACCGCGAGCTCGTGGCCGGCGTACACGCGCTGCGGCCCGCGTCGCCCGTCGACGCGCACGGCGAGTGCCGCTAGGCTCCGCGCCGCTTGCCACCGGAGGGCGCATGGGACCGGGACCCGAAGACGAAGAACCGCGCGGCCGGGTCGACGTCGTCTCTCTGCTGTACATCTTCGGCGGGATTCCCGTCATCGTGCTCTATCTCGTGGTGCTGTTCGCGTTCGCGCGCTCCTGTAACGCGCCGGCGTAGCGCCAGGCCCACGACCGGTTCGTTTTCCGGCAGCGCCCCGGCAAGAGTCGCGCTGGTTGCGCGTCGTGCAACGGAATCGCCGCGATCCGATAAAAGCACGCAATATCAGGTGCTTAGGTATCCGGCTCTAGACGCCGATACAACCTCGCATGTGGTTGGGAAGCGGGAAGGTTGGATATTCCCGGGCTGCGCTCGCGCTGCTGTTCGGCAGCGTGCTCTTGCTCGCGGTCGGTGGCTGCCGCACGGTGATGCCGCAGGAGAACCACCTCAGCTACTTCGCGGCTCCGGCGCCCGATGACGCGTGGAGCCGAAAGATCCGTGGCTGGCAGCAGCGCGAGCAGGTCGCGCACGCGGGTCCGGCTCCCGTGGCTGCGGAGCCGCCGCGCGTCGATCCCGCCGAGCGCGGCGTGCTGCGCGACAAGTACAACGAGTTCATCTCCGCGCGGAAGCGCGAGGTCGCGAGCGAGCTCGCCACCTGGATCCAGGAACAGTCGCGCGATCACTACATCCCCGACGGGGCCGTCGATCACTGGGCCACGTTCGAGGAGACGTTCAAGAACAACGGCGACGACTGCGACGGCCTCGAGCTGCTCGCGTATAACTTCCTGCTCGAGCTCGGCTTCGGCGAGAACGAGGTCTTTCGCGCCATCGTCGTGCGCCCCTCCGACGGGCAGCACCACATGGTCACGCTCTGGTTCGAGAGCCCGAACGATCCCTGGGTGATCGATCCCACGGGCGCGATGACCACGGGCATGCCGCGGATGTCGCAGGTTCCGGGCTGGAAGCCGCTCAAGGTGTTCAGCGAGAAGCGCGACTACACCGTCGCTCCGAGCTCGCTCCACACCGCCGCGCGCTAGCTACTCGTCTTCGCCTTCGAGGTCGAGCTGCTTGCGCTGTTGATCGGCCCGCTCGCGCGCCCGCTGCCGCTCGCGCTCGATCTCCGCCTGCAGCGCGCGCCGGATCTCCTCGTTGCGCTCGCGCTCCCGGTCGAGGCGCTGCTGGCGCGCGATCAGCAGGCAGTCCTCGAGCAGCCGATTGCGCTGCACGACCAGGTCGACGGGCAGCTCGGGGTCCTTGGCACCGTCGACGAGTGATACCTCGATGCGGCGCTCGGCCTTTGCGCCTTCTTCGGCCAGCGCCGTCGCGCGGATCGTGTTGGCGCCCGGCTCGAGCGCGAGAAAACCCGCCCACGAGCCGTCTGCGGCGAGCCGGAACGGGCGCGCCTCGACGCGCGTCTTCGCCTGCACGAGTGTGACCTTCTCGACGTCGGCGAAGCGGACCTGCTCGACGATGTCGGCGAGTTCGCCCGGCGTGCGCACGGGGGTGAAGTAGCCGTGCGTGCGGCTGGCCATCTCCACGGCCGCGATCGGACCCGCGAGTGCCTCGGGCCCGATCGCAAACGAGTGGATTCGGATGTTCGCGCGCTGCGCGCGGTTCGCGGCGCGCAGCACGGCGCGCACGTTGTCGGCTTCGCGATCCGGGTACGGCAGCGTCGGCTGCCCGTCCGTGAAGAAGAACACGACCTTCTCGTGGTCCGGCTCCGGCTTCGATCGCGCGCCGCGGAAGCCCATCAGCTCGATCGTGGCTTGATCGACGCCGGCGGACATGTGGGTGTTGCCGTTCGGTCCGGTGTTCAACAGCTCGTCGAGTCCGCGCTCGATCGCGGCGAAGTCGCGCGTGAGCGCTGCAACCGTGAATGCGGGCTTGCGCGTCGAACCCGAGCCGGGCGGCTCGCCCGCGAACGCCACGAGACCGACGCGAGTGCTGCGCGGATCGAGGCCCGCGAGCACGCGCCTCGCGGCAGCCACTTCCGCGGCGAGGATCGAGTCGCCCTTGTCGGTGAGACCCGCACCGACCGCCGCTCCGAGCTCTCCGAATACCGGCTCGCCGATCTCGCCATTGCCGTTCACGTCGGTTCCGGCCGCATCGAGCGTCGAGCGCGAGGTGTCGATCACGACCATCACGTCGAAGCGGCGCGGCGCCCCGCGTGTCGCTTGCGCGCGGCCGGCCACGAAGGTCCCGCACACGGTCGACGACACCTGGGCGCCCTCGCGCGGGTACTCGATCGATAGATCGAGGTTCGTGGCCTTTCCGGCGGTCGGCTGGATCAAGGGGCGGCGAGGCGCTGGTGCGGCGGGCTTCGCGGGTGCGTCCGTCTTGGCCGCGGCAGGTGCAGGCGCCGCGTCGCGAACGCGGCGAAGCGGCGGCCCTTGCCACCGTCGAGCGGTTCGCGCAGCGCGTCGATGACTCCGCCGATCGGCGCCGCGAGCACGCTCGTCACTCCGTCGCCGGGCACCGCGGCCTCGACGATGCCCACGACGTGATTCGTATCGGCCGCGAGCACGGGCGCGCCGCCCCAGCCTTCGAGAGAGCCCGCACGGTCGAGCTGAATCTGGATCCGCTCTGCGGTGGACGCGGTGACCGTGCCGAGCAGCTCCTGCTCGTGTTTCTTGCCCTCGCCGGGCCCGAGCACGCGCACGCGTGCGCCCGACGCGATCAGGCCCCGCGTATCGGCCGCGAGCGCGCGCACGCCGCGCGGCTTGGCCGTGAGCAGAAACACCGCGTAGTCCTCGCGTACCGTTCCTTCGGCGGCGTTGAAGGGTCGACCCGGCGCGACGGCATAGCGCTCCGACACCGCGACCTGCGCGAGCGAGCCGGGCAGTGCGAGCTCCATTCGCTGCGCGCGCGCGAGTGCCTCGGGCGCGGTCGTGTGCGCGGTGCCCACCGCCACCATGCCGGCCGCCACCTTGGCCTCGAGGAAGAACACGACGCCGCGAGCATGGGCGGGGGAACTCCCGATCCGCGCGAGGCCCGGACGTGCGATTGCGGGCGCTTCGGCGCTCGACGCGGCAGTGGCGAGCAGTCCCGTGACCGCCGCTGCCAGGAACGTGAAACCTCGCACCAGCCCTCCACAGCCAATCGGCACACGCGGCTCGCAACCGCGCGTGATACGATCGGCGAAACCACCCCCCACCTGAACGCGAGAAGCCCAGCGAGACTGCCTCCCGCCCGGTCCTCGAGACCGCGGTTGATGGTGCGTTCAGTGCCCCGAGCCTACCTCCGCCCGATGCGCGCGCGAGGATAAGCGAGATCGGCAAGAGCGCTGTGGACGGCGGAGAGGCGACGCTCGAAACGGGTACGAGCTCCGCGTTGCCCGAGGGCATGCGCCGCGCGCTCGGCGCGCTGCGCGCAGAGGGCGCGCCCTTGTCGCCCGTCGAGCTCGCGCGCCGGCTGCTCGCCCTCGACGGCGTGCCTTCGGCACCGATCGCACGGCGTCTGGTCGCGGGCCTGCTCGGCGCGCGGGCCGAGTCGCTCCCGGAGGAGATCCCGCCGCGCGCGCTGCGACCCGCCGAGGAGAGCGCGGTGGCCGCGACGCCGCTCGCGCAGGCCGGCTTCGTGGTCGTCGACGTCGAGACCACCGGGCTCTCCAGCGCGCGCGATGTGATCATCGAGATCGGCGCGGTGCGCGTCGAGTGCCTGTGCGCCACGTCGCAGATTCGAAACCCTGGTCCGGCCCCCGGGACCGGGCCCGCTCTCCGCGGCGATCATCGCGCTCACGGGGATCGACGACGCGCTGCTCGCGCCGGCTCCGCCCGCACACCGCGCGCTCGCGCGATTTGCGAGCTGGCTCGGCGAGGCGCACGGCGCGCCGTGGGTGGCCCACAATGCGCGCTTCGACAGCACGTTCCTGCGCCGCGCGTTCGAGGGGCAGGGCGCGCGCGCACCGGCCGTCGCGGTGCTGTGTACCCAGCGGCTCGCGCGGCGTCTGTTGCCGCGGCTCGGTCGCTACGACCTCGACCACGTCTGCGCGCAGTTCGGCGTGGGCAACCGCGCGCGCCACCGCGCGCTCGGCGACGCCGAGGCCACCGCGCGCGTGTGGATCGAGCTGCTCGGTGTGGCCGCTGCGCGCGGCGTCGAGACGATTGGCGATCTGCTCGATCTCCAGGAGACGCCGGTGCGCCGCCGACGTCGCCGGCGCTCGTCCACGGCCTAATCACTCGCGCGCGGAAATTCCTGCTCGCGGGTCTTGTTGCCGCGCTGGTAGACCGCGACTTTGCGCGTCGTTCCGTCCTCGTACCAGCCGGTCCAGGTGCCGTCGAACGCGCCGCGATCGAACGAGCCCTCCGACTGCTTCTGGCCGTTCTCGTAGTAGGCGATCGCGCGACCGTGGCGCTCTCCGTTGGCGTAGCGCTCCTCGAAGCGGAGCTGCCCGTTCGGATACCACTCCTTCGAGGTGCCGTGGAGCTCGCCGGCGCGATATTCCTGGCTGCGCGCGCGCGTGCCGTCGGGATACCAGACCTCCCAGAGCCCCTCCCGCCGATCGTTCTGATAGGCGCCCGACATCGCAGCTCGTCCGTTCTCGTGCCAGGTCCGATAGGTGCCCTGCATCGCGCCGTGCTCGAAGTGGGCCTCGACCCGGCGCCGGCTCTGCTCGTCCCAGGCGACGCTCGGGCCGTGCTGGCGCTGTTGCGCATCCTCGCACCACTGGCGCTGGCCCGCGGGCGGAGCCTCCCCGCGGATCTCGGCGCCGGCAGGGCAAGCCATCTCGCCCGCCAGCGCGAGCTGTGGGAGCGCGAGCGTCCAGAGGAGCGCGAGCGCGCGACTCATGACTCGCGCGACATTGACCGAGACGATGGCGAATCGCAAGCGCAATGGATTCGTCCGATGCGTTACGTTGGCGGCCGTGTCCGGGGGGAGCGCGTGAGACGATTTCCGAGTGCGAACCGGAGCCGGTGCCTCGCTGCTGCCGCGCTCGCACTCGCCATGGCCACGCCCGCGTCGGCCGCGGAGCGATTCGACACGGTCGTCATCGACGCGGGTCACGGTGGCTCCGACATCGGCGCGAAGGGCTTCTCGCGCGCGCTCGAAAAGGATGTCGCCCTCGCGGTGGCGCGGAATCTCGCCGCGCGGCTGCGCGCGCGCGGCTTGAAGGTGGTCATGACGCGCGACGCCGACGTACGCGTCCCGCTCGAGCAACGGACGGCGATCGCGAACGACGCGCGCGGCGATCTGTTCGTCTCGATCCACGCCAACGCGTCGCCCGACGCGAGCATCCACGGCAGCGAGACGTACTTCCTCGCACTCGAAGCGAGTGACTCCGGCGCCGCGGGAGTCGCGCAGCGCGAGAACAGCGCGTTCGCCACGGAGGGCGATCCCGAGATCGATGCGCTGTCGGATCCGTTCATCGCGCTGCTCGGCGACCTGATCTCGACCGAGCACCTCGACGAATCGAGCGCGTTCGCACAGCGCGTGCAGCAGGAGTTCGGGCGCATGCCCGTGAAGTCTCGCGGCGTGAAGCAGGCGCTGTTCGTCGTGCTTGCGGGCGTGCAGATGCCCGCCGCGCTCGTGGAGATCGGCTTCGTGACCCATGCCGGTGACGAGGGCATGATGAGCGGCACCGAGGGGCGGAAGGCGATCGTGGAATCGCTCGAGAAGGCGGTCGTCGCGTTCGGCGAGCGCTACGATGCGCGCCGCGGCCTGGGTTCGACGGCGGCCCCTGCGGCACGCTGAGCGTCGGGGTGACAAGTGAGGAGCGACGGCCGCGCAGCCGACGCGCTGCGCGCGGTTCGATTCGAGGTGGACTTCACCGAGCAGCCGCTGTGCTCGGTGCTGTGCCGCGTCGGACGCACGACCGTGCTGTGCACGGTCTGCGAGGAATCCGGCGTGCCGCGTTTCCTCGCGGGCAGCGGGCGCGGCTGGCTGACCGCCGAGTACTCGATGCTTCCGGGCGCCACCGATACGCGCGGGGAGCGCGAAGCGTCGCGCGGGCGACCCTCGGGCCGGACCCAGGAGATCCAGCGCCTGATCGGACGCAGCCTGCGTGCGGTCGTCGATCTCGAAGCGCTCGGCGAGCGCACGCTGTGGGTCGATTGCGACGTGCTCCAGGCGGATGGCGGGACGCGCTGCGCCTCGATCACGGGCGCTTCCGTGGCGCTCTCGATCGCGGGGGCGCGGCTCGTCGCGCGCGGCGCGCTCGCGCGCAACCCCGTGCGCGACTCGGTGTCCGCGGTGTCGGTCGGAATCGTGAAGGGCGAGCTGCTGCTCGACCTGCCGTACGCGGAAGACGCGGGCGCCGAGGTCGACATGAACGTGATCGCGACCGGCGCGGGGCGATTCGTGGAAGTGCAGGGAACCGGGGAGCAGGGCACGTTCTCGCCCGACGAGCTCGCGAGGCTCACCGAGCTCGCGCTGCGCGGCACCGCGGAGCTCGCGCGCTTGCAGGCGCGCGCGGTCGCGGGGGCAGCGGGTTGAACGCTCCTGCCGTGGGCGGCCCCGTGCTCGTGGTCGCGACGCAGAACCCCGGCAAGCTGCGCGAGATCCGCGAGATCCTCGCAGACGCGCCCGTGTTGCTTCAGTCGCTCGCGGATTTTCCCGAGGTCGCACTGCCCGAAGAGGGCCATGACTACACCGCGAACGCGGCCGCGAAGGCGAGGGCGGTGGCGCGCGCTACGGGCCGCGCAGCGATCGCAGACGATTCGGGGCTCGAGGTCGATGCGCTCGCGGGCGGGCCGGGTCCGCACTCGGCGCGCTACGGCGGGCCCGGCCTCGACGACGCGGGACGCGCCGCGCGTCTTCTGCACGAGATCGCTGCAGTGCGGAACGGTCGAGCGCGGGGCGCGCTTCGTGTGCGTGGCGGCGCTCGCGACACCCGACGGAGCGGTCGAAACCGCCCGCGGCGAGTGCGAGGGCGAGATCCTCGCGGCGCCGCGCGGCAGTGGTGGCTTCGGCTACGACCCGGTGTTCCGGCCGCGCGGCGAAGCGGTCTCGATGGCGGAGCTCTCCACCCAGCGCAAGAACGAGATCTCGCACCGCGCGATCGCGTTTCGCGCGCTGCGCGCCGGGATCGCGCGCGCGGTGGCAAGCGCCCCCACCACGTTCGTGCTGATCCGCCACGCCGAGTCGGTCTGGAACGCGCAGGACCGCTGGCAGGGGCACGCCGATCCGCCGCTGTCCGAGCGCGGCGTCGCGCAGGCGCGGGGGCTGGCGCCGATGCTCGCCTCCGACCGCGCGGACGCGCTCCTGTGCAGCGATCTCTCGCGCGCGCGCCAGACCGCGGAGATCCTGGGCGCGGCGCTCGGGCTCGCGCCGCGCTCTGATGCGCGTCTGCGCGAGCTCGACGTCGGATGCTGGGCCGGTCTCACGCGCGCGGAGATCGAGGCACTCGATCCAGAGCTGCTGCGCCACTTCGAAACCGAGGATCCCGCAGTGCGCGCGGGGGGCGGTGAGTCGCGTGCTGAGATTCGCGCGCGCGTGCGCACCGCATTCCGCGCGCTCGCGAACGAGCATCCGGGCGCGCGTCTGATCGTCGTGACCCATCTCGGTGTCGTGCGCGCGCTGCGGCCCGGCGCCGAGCTCGAGAACGGCGAGTGGATCTCGGTCTCCGCCGCGGAGCTACCCGAACCGGAGTGAGCTCCTGATCGCGCGTGCGTTAGTCGACGCTCGCATACACGACATCCCGGGCATCCCGGGCTCAACGGGGCGCCGGCCGGGGTATCCGAGGCGGCGGGGTCTTCCCGGGCCTCCGTCGGGGCGGCCCAGTTTGGGTTGGCGGAGTGGCTTTTTCTTTCCCGACATGCTGCAAGGCATGTGGTTGGCCATTGACGGTGGGATCTACCCGTGTCACCCGGCCGATCCGTTCGAAAATCGACCGGAATGCGCCCGTCTCATTCTCCGCGCATTTATGTGGAAGCTCCCGGGTCCGGGAAGTACTTCCCCCGCGCCATGAATTTCGGTGGGGTACGGCTCCGCGCCGCTGGCGGCTATTCGCCGCGGATCGGGGTCGTGCTCCCCGAACTCTGCCCGATTCCACCGTCGCCGAAGGGCGGTCACGGCCTTTCGCGGCCGGATGATTTCGGCGGCGGAACCGAGACCTCGGTCTCCTTGCACCGCGTGCCGCGACCGTCGAAGTCAGTGTACTCCGATGCATCGAGCTTGCAATCGAAATATTCGCGAAATGCACCGCGCGCAGGGTGTGCGGATGCAACGCGAGCGGAACTTTGCGGGGAGCGGCTGCTACGAGCTCCCGGAGACGTCGAACGGAACCGCACCGCGCCCGCGCAGGGCGTTCTTGAGCAGCTTGCCGGCCGGATTGCGCGGCAGCAGGTCGTCCGTGAACTCGACGAACTCCGGCACCTTGAAGCTCGCGAGATGTGCCGCGACGTGCGCGCGCACGGCTGCTTCGCCGAGCGCGGATCCCGGCACGCGGCGCACGATCGCCTTCACGCGTTCGCCTAGCTCGGTGTCGGGCACGCCGACCACCGCCGCTTCGTCGATCTCCGGATGATCGGCGAGGCAGTTCTCGATCTCGGTGCAGTACACGTTCTCGCCGCCGCGGATGATCATGTCCTTCGCGCGGTCGACTACGAAGTAGAAACCCTCGGTGTCGCGGTAGCCGAGATCGCCGGTGTGGAGCCAGCCGTCGCGGACCGCATCTGCGGTGGCGTCGGCGCGGTTCCAATAGCCGGGCGTGATCGTCGGACCGTAGATCAGGAGCTCGCCGAGCTGGCCGTCGGGCAGCTCCTTGCCATCGGAGTCGATGATCTTCATGTCGAGGATCGGCAGCGGCCGGCCGATCGACGTCTTGCGCTGGAGCAGGTCCTTGCCGCCGTTGACCGTGGCCACGCCGTGCGTCTCGGTGAGACCGTAGGCGTTCGCGAAGCTCGGCTCGATCGGCAGCACCTCGCGCGCGCGGTCGATCGTCTCGGGCGGTGTCGGCGCGCCGCCGAACGAGATCCCGCGCAGCGAGGAGAGGTCGTAGTCGCGAACCTTCGGGTGGTGCACCACGCGGTGCAACATGGTCGGGATCGCGCCCCAGATCGAGATCTTCTCGTCCTGGATCAGCTGCAGCACCTCCTCGGCGTCGAACCGGCCGCGGTTGAACACGAGCTTCGAGCCGATCGTCATCTGCGTACACACGATCGAGTGCAGTCCGCCGACGTGGAAGAGCGGCGACGTGAACAGCGCCGCGGGCTGCGTGCCGCTCGGCGGCAGGAGCGATCCGCCCGACAAGGCCGCGTTCACGATGTTCGCGAACAGGATCCCGGTAACCTGCGCGATCGTGCCGCGATGGGTCGTGATGCAGCCCTTCGAGCGCCCCGTGGTGCCCGAGGTGTAGAGGATCACGAACGGATCGTCCTCGTCGATCGCGATCGTGGGCGGCGTGTCGCTCGGCTCGATCAGCTCGTCGATCGGCACGGTGCCCGACGGCGCGTGCTCGCCGATGTAGAACACCGTCTCGAGTCCGGAGATCCGGCCGAGCAGCGGCTCGACGCGCGGATACAGGCGTTCGTCGACCACGAGGAATCGGCTGCCCGAATCGACGAGCCCGTATTCGAGCTCCTCGGTGGCCCACCATCCGTTGAGACCGACCGCGATGCCGCCCGCAGAGGTGGCACCGAACAGTGCGATCATCCAGTCGGGGCAGTTGTAGGACAGGATGGCGACGCGGTCGCCCTTGGCCATGCCGTGGTCGCGCGCGAGCGCGTGGGCGGCGCCCCAGACGCGGCGCCCGAAATCGCCGTAGGTGAACCGCCGCTCTCCTTGAACGAGGAAGTCGACGTCGCCGCGCGCTGCGGCCGCTGCGACCTTCTCGCGCAGCGAGCGCTCGCGATTCTTGAACATCTTCATCGCGCGGCCGCGCACGGTCTCCGTGATCACTTCGAACGGGGCACCCGGTCCCGTGAGGCCGCGGACCACATCTTCGTAGCGCTGTGTCATGAGCTCCTCGCCGTGCGACGCGGAACCACGCTACCACGGGCCGGTGAGCGGCCGCGATGCTTCAGGCGCCCTGCGGCGAGGGGCGCGCGCGGCGGCGCAGGTAGGCGAGCCCCGCGAGCGCGACGGAGGCGCCGGCGGTGTCGAGCACGACGTCGGACGCCGCTCCCGTGCGGGTGGACGTCTGCGCCTGGCGCAGCTCGTCGAGCCCCGCGATCGCGATGGCCATCGCGAGCGCCACGGCCGCGCCGCGCATCAACCCCGAGACACCCGACAAGAGGGCGGCGCGGAACGCGAGCGCCGCGAGCACTGCGTACACGGACGGGTGCGCGAACTTCCGGAGGTTCATCGCGAGTGCGAAATGCTGCTCGGGGGAGCCGGTCGGCCACAGCCACTGGATCATCGGCAGGAGATAGGCCGACGTAGCCCCCGCGCCGAACGCATCGCTACCGAGCCACCACACGATCACGGCCCAGACCGCGACGAGCAGCCACGCGAGGGCTACGCGCTCGGGCGGCGCTTCGGTGCCGGGCATGGATTGCACATCGGACATGGGCGATCCGACCTTAGCGCCCGCCGGGGGGTGGGGTCGGGAGCGGTATCCTGCCGCCGTGACGGCCCTCCGCTTCGGTCTCGTGTTCGATCTGCTCGGAACGCATCCGCCGAGACCGGCTGCGCCCGCGGATCTCGATGCCGAGTACGAGCCCGAGGCGACCGTCGAGCTGCTCGAGGACTCGGTGCGCCGGCTCGGACACGTTCCGGTGCGACTCGGCAATCCGCACGCGCTGCTCGCGACGCTGGGCAAGGGCGAGCTTCCGCCGCTCGATGTCGCGCTCTCGATCGCGGAGGGATACGGCAGCCGCAACCGCGAAGCGTGGGCGCCTGCGCTGCTCGAGATGGCGGGTGTTCCCTGTCTCGGATCCGATGGGCTCTGTCTCTCCGCGTCGCTCGACAAGGCGTGGGCACATCGGCTCGTCGCAGCGGCCGGCGTGCCGGTGCCGGATCCGCGCGTCGTCGTCTCGGCCGCTCTCGAACGCGGCGCGTGGGAGTTCCCCGTGTTCGTGAAGCCGAGATGGGAGGGCAGCGCGAAGGGGATCGGCCCTCACTCGCGCGCCGACGATCTGGCGTCGCTCGCGCGCGCCGTGTCGCGCATCGAGCGCGACTACGATCAGCCTGCGCTCGTCGAACGATTCCTGCCCGGCGCCGAGTACACGGTGGCCGTGGTCGGACACGCGCCGCCACGCGCACTGCCGGCGCTCCAGCGCGCGCTCGAGCCGACCACCGGGATCGGCCTGCACGCGGTCGAGCGGCATCCGGCGCCCGCGGGAGGCTGGCGCTCGCACACGCCCGGCGCGCTCGACGCCGCACTCGAGAGCGAGCTGGCTCGACTCGCGGTGCTCGCGTTCGAGGCGCTCGAATGCCGCGACTTCGCGCGCGCGGACTTCCGCCTCGACGCCGCGGGCCGCCCCCATTTCCTCGAGATCAATCCGCTGCCGACGTTCGCGCCAGACGGCTCGTTCGCGATCCTGGCCGAGCTCGCGGGCCGCGAGCCGGCGGAGCTGATCGCGGAGGTTCTCGCGGAGGGGCTGCGGCGCCTGGGGCTCGACCGATGAGCGCGCACGCGGGAGCCGCGCCGCTGCGTGCGAGCGCGGACTGGTACGACTGGACCTGGCAGATGCGCAACCGCGTCCGCACCGCGGATGAGCTCGAGCGCTTCCTCGAGCCCACGGCCGAGGAGCGCGCGGGCATCGAGCAGCTCGCGGAGCGCTTCCACTTCGTGATCACGCCGTACTACGCGTCGCTGATGGATCCCGGCGATCCCGCGTGCCCGATCCGCCGCCAGGTCGTTCCGCACGTCGCCGAGCTCGGCGATCCGGCCGGGCTCGCCGATCCGCTCGACGAGGTCGCGCATTCGCCGGTCAAGAACGTGATCCGCGTCTACCGCGACCGGATCGCGTTCTGCGTGAACAACGAGTGCGCGCTCTACTGCCGCTTCTGCCTGCGCAAGCGCATGGTGGGCGAGCCCGAATGGGCGATGAAGAAGCGCGAGCTCGAGGTGGCGCTCGACTGGATCCGCGCGACGCCCGAGATCCGCGACGTGCTGCTCACGGGCGGCGACCCGCTCGTGTTCTCGGACGAGCGGCTCGGCTGGCTGCTCGGGGAGCTGCGCGCGATCCCGCACGTGGAGATCGTGCGGCTCGGCACCCGGCTGCCGGTGACGCTGCCGTTCCGCGTCACCGACGAGCTGTGCCGCATGCTCGCGCGTTCCATCCGCTCTGGCTCAACACGCACTTCAACCACCCGAAGGAGCTCACGCCCGAGGCCGCGGACGCGCTCGCGCGGCTCGCGGACGCGGGGATTCCGATCGGGAACCAGAGCGTGCTCCTGCGCGGCATCAACGACGACGTGGCGACGATGCAGGCGCTGTGCGAAGGGCTCGTGCGCCTGCGCGTCCGGCCCTACTACTGCTACCAGGCGCAGCTGCTCGAGGGCACCGCGCACTTCCGCGTGCCGATCGAAGACGGGCGTCGCGCTGTTCCGCGCGCTGCGCGGCCGCACGAGCGGCTTCGCGATCCCGCAGTACGTCCTCGACACGCCGTACGGAAAGGTCCCGCTCGCCCATCCCTATCTGCGCGGGCGCGAGGGCGACGACGTCGTCGTGGAGACCTACGACGGCCGGATCTGGCGCGAGCCGAACCCGCGATAGCTGGCATAATCGGGGCGTGGGGGGAACGCCCGCAAAGCGTCCGGGCGCGAGGGTCGGACTGGTCGCCCTCGTGCTCGCCGGCAGTGTCGCGCTCTCGCGCGTGCTCGGCGTCGCGCGCGAGATGGTGCTGTCGCGCGTGCTCGGCAACGGCGCGGAGGTGGACGCCTACCGCGCCGCGTTCATGCTGCCCGACCTGCTGAACTACCTGCTCGCCGGCGGCGTGCTGTCGATCGTGTTCATCCCGTTCTACACGCGGGTGCGCGAGCGGGAGGGCGATCGCGGCCGCGGACCGCTTCCTGGCGCTCGTATTCGGCTCGACCGGGCTGCTCGCGATCGCTGGGAACGCTCGCGATGTGGCTCGCGGCGGACCGGCTGGTCGCGCTGCAGTTCGGCTTTCCCGCGGAGCAGGCCGCACAGACCGCGCGCCTGACGCGGATCCTGTTGCCCGCACAGATCTTCTTCGTCGCGGGCGGCGTGTTGCGCGGCGCACTGATGGCGCGCGGCCACTTCGTCTCGCAGACGCTCGCGCCCGTGATCTACAACCTCGCGATCATCGCGGGCGGGCTCGCGTTCGGCCGCCAGCTCGGCGCCGAGGGCTTCGCGTGGGGCGCGGTGGCGGGCGCCGTGCTGGGCGCGTTCGGGACCGCGTGGGTCGAGGCGCGCCGCGCGTTCCATCTGCGCGTGCGGATCGATCTGCGCGATCCCGCGCTGCACCGCTACATCGCAGCCGCCGTTCCGCTCGTGCTCGGCGCCACGATGGTCACCGTGGACGAGTGGTACGACAAATGGTTCGGGGCGCGGCTCGCGGAAGGCAGCATCTCGGCGCTCACCTACGCGCGGCAGCTCATGCTGTTGCCCGTCGCGATGATCGGTCAGGCGATCGCGACCGCCGCGCTCCCGACGCTCGCGCGCCTCTCGTCCGAGGGCCGCGAAGCGGAGCTCAACGAGACGCTGCTCGGCGCGCTGCGCGCGGGGCTCGCGCTGTCATGCGCGGCCGCAGCGGTCGCGTTCGGCTTCGCCGAGCCGATCGTGCGGCTGCTCTACGAGGGCGGGCGGTTCGGCGCGAGCGACACGCAGCGCGTCGCCGGCCTGTTGCAGCTCTTCGCGCTCGCGGTGCCGGCGTGGATCGGCCAGCAGATCGCCGTGCGCGGGTTCTATGCGCGCGGCGAGACCTGGCAGCCGATGTGGCTCGGCACCGCGATCGCGGTCGCGGCGGCGGGGCTCTACTGGACACTCGGCCAGCGCTACGGCGCGACCGGACTCGCGGTCGCGGGTGTGCTCGCGATGAACGTCAACGCGCTCGCGACGCTTGCGCTGCTGCGCGGCGCCACGGCGGGCCCGCGCTCGCCGCGATCGCGAGCACCACGGCGCGCGCAGCGCTGATCGCCGGGGTCGCGGGTGTCGCCGCAGCCGCGGTTCCGCGCGCTGGGATCGGGCAAGATCGGCGCCGTGGTCGACCTCGCGGTCGGCGGCGGCGTGTTCGGGGCCATCGCGTTCGCGGGCGTGCAGGTCGTCGGCGATGATTCGCTGCGCAGCGCCCTGCGCGGAATCACGCGCCGGTTGCTGCGCGGGAAACGATGACCGGAACCTGGTCGTTCTGGATCGATCGCGGCGGCACGTTCACCGATGGCATCGGCGTGGCGCCCGACGGCGCGCTGCACATCGCGAAGGTGCTGTCTTCCGACGAGGCGCCGGCGCAGCTCGTGCGACAGGTGCTCGAACGCGCCGGCGCGCTCGCGCCGGGTGCTGTGCCACCGCACGTGCGCGTCGAGCTCGGCACGACCGTCGCGACGAACGCGCTGCTCGAGCGGCGCGGGGTATCCGACGCTGTTCGTCACCAACGCGGGCTTCGGCGACCTGCTCGCGATCGGCACCCAGGAGCGGCCCGAGCTGTTCGAGCTCGCGATCCGCAAGCCCGCGCCGCTGCCGAGCGCCGTGCTCGAAGTGCGCGGGCGCGTCGGTGCGCGACGGCGAGGTCGTCGAGCCGCCCGATCTCGCGGCGGCACGCGATGCGCTCGCGCAGGCGCGCGCGCAGGGACACCGCGCGGTGGCGATCGCGCTGATCCACGCGACCGCGTATCCGGAGATGGAGCGCGCGCTCGCGGTGCTCGCGCGCGAGGTCGGCTTCGAGCACGTCGCGGTTTCGCACGAGGTCGCGAACGAAGCGGGCCTGCTCGCGCGCGCCGAGACCACCGCCGTCGACGCGTATCTCACGCCGCTGTTGCGCGGACACGCCGCGGCGCTGCGCGCGGCGCTGCCCGACGCACAGCTGCGCTTCATGCAGTCTTCGGGCGGCCTGACCGACGCGGAGCGCTTCCGCGGCCCGAACGCGCTGCTCTCGGGTCCGGCCGGCGGCGTGGTCGGAGCCACCTTCGTCGCCGAGCGCGCGGGCTTCGCGCGCGCGGTCGGCTTCGACATGGGCGGCACCTCGACCGACGTCTCGCTGCTCGAGCCCGGCGATCTGCCGCGCAGCTTCGAGACCGTGGTCGGGGGCGTGCGCGTGAAGGCGCCGATGCTGCGCGTGCACACGGTCGCAGCCGGCGGAGGCTCGCTGTGCCGGTTCGACGGCTTCCGCTTCACGGTCGGTCCCGAGAGCGCGGGCGCGTTGCCGGGGCCGCTCTGTTATGGGCACGAGGGCGCGCGCGAGATCGCGCTCACGGACGCGAACCTCGCGCTCGGCCGCGTGCAGCCCGACCGCTTTCCGTTTCCGCTCGCGCGCGAGCGCGTCGACGCCGCGCTCGCACAGCGTGTGCGCGGTGCTGCGCGCAGCGGGCCTCGAGCGGACGCCGGAACAGGTCGCAGCGGGCTTCGTCGAAGTCGCGAACGCGAGCATGGCGCAGGCGATCGCACAGGTGTCGATCGCGCGTGGCGTCGACCCGCGCGCGTGCGCGCTCGTGGGCTTCGGCGGCGCGGGTGGCCAGCACGTGTGTGCGGTCGCGCGATCGCTCGGGATGAAGACGGTGCTCTTGCACCCGCTCGCGGGGGTCCTGTCGGCCTGGGGGATCGGAATCTCGGGCGCGAGCTGGGACGGGCAGCGCGACGCGCGGCGCGCGGCGCTGCCGGCCGCTCCCGCATCGCTGCCCGAGCCCGTGCTCGCGGCGCTTCGCGAGCTCGAGCGGGAAGGGCGCGCCGCGCTGATCGCGGAGGGCATTGCCCCGGACGAGATCCTCGTCGAGCGGCGCCTCGATCTGCGCCACGTGGGCACGGAGACCGCGCTCGCCGTGGCCGAGCCCGCGCAGGGACACTGGGCGGCTGCGTTTGCGCACGAGCACCTCGCGCGCTTCGGCTACACGCGGCCGGAGCACCCGATCGAGATCACGGCGGCGCGCGTGCGCGTGTTCGAGCGCGGCGCGGCTCCACCGCTTGTCCGGGCCGCGACGAGCGCAGCGGCGGCTCCGCCCGCAGTACGGCGCAGCGAGCCCGTCTGGTTCCCCGCGCTCGGCCGCATCGCGACGCCCGTGTACTGGCGCGAGGACCTCGCACCGGGTCACGAGCTCGCGGGCCCCGCGCTGATCCTCGAAGCCACCGGCACCGTGGTGCTCGAGCCCGGGTTCGCGCTGCGCGTCGACGGCGAGGGCGTGCTGCATCTGCGCGACGAGCAAGGAGGCCGAGGAAGTCGGCCGACGCGCAGCGAGCCGGAGGCGAGCGAAGGCGGGCCCCTGCACGAGCAGGGAGCAGCCGCGGTCGAGCCCGCGCGCGACGCGGCGGATCCCGTGCGACTCGAGGTGTTCGGCAATCGCTGCATGTCGATCGCGGAGCAGATGGGTGCGGTGCTCCGAAACACCTCGATCTCGACCAACATCAAGGAGCGGCTCGACTACTCGTGCGCCGTGTTCGACGCCGAGGGCGGGCTCGTCGCCAACGCGCCGCACATTCCGGTGCACCTGGGTGCGATGGCCGAGACGGTGGCGGTCGTGCGCCAGCGCTTCCCCGATCTCGCCGCGGGCGATGCCGTGGTCACCAACGATCCGTTCGCGGGCGGCTCGCATCTGCCAGACGTCACGGTCGTGACGCCCGTGTTCGCGGGCGGCAGCTCGCCGAGCTTCTTCGTGGCAAGCCGCGGCCACCACGCGGACATCGGCGGCACGACCCCGGGCTCGATGCCCGCCGACGCGACCTCGCTCGAAGAGGAGGGCGTGCTGATCGAGCCATTCCGCGTCGTGCGCGCGGGCCACTTCGACGAGGCGCGCCTGCGCGCGCTCCTCACGGGCGCGCGCTATCCCGCGCGCCGGCCCGACGACAACGTGGCGGAGCTCACCGCGATGATTGCGGCCAACCGGGCGGGCGCGCGCCTGCTCGAGAGCTGGGTGGAAGAGCAGGGGCTCGCACCGATCGCCGCGACGATGCGGGAGCTCCAGGTCGCCGCCGCCGGAAAGGTGCGCCGCGAGATCGCGCGGCTGCCCGACGGAGAGCACCGTTTCGCCGATCAGATGGACGACGGCACGCCCGTGGCCGTGAAGCTCGTGGTCGCGGGCGATCGCATGACGATCGACTTCGCGGGCACGGGCCCCGCGGTCGCGGGCAACCTGAACGCGCCGCGCGCGGTGGTGCAGGCGGCCGTGATCTACGTGCTGCGCAGCCTCGTGGCCGAGCGCATCCCGCTGAACGGCGGCTGCCTCGAGCCCGTGACGATCGAGGTTCCGCGCGGCTCGCTGCTCGATCCGCCGCGCGGGCATGCGGTCTCGGGCGGAAACGTCGAGACCTCTCAGCGGGTCGTGGACGTGCTGCTCGGCGCGATCGGCCGCGCCGCGGCGAGTCAGGGCACGATGAACAACGTCGCGTTCGGCGACGAGACGTTCGGCTACTACGAGACGATCGGCGGCGGTGCGGGCGCGGGGCCCGGCTTCGACGGCGCGTCGGGCGTGCACACCCACATGACCAACACGCGCATCACCGATCCGGAGATCCTCGAAACGCGCCATCCGGTGCGACTCGTCGCATTCGCGCTGCGGCGCGGCTCCGGCGGGGCGGGGCGCTTCCGCGGCGGCGACGGGCTCGTGCGCCGATATCGGTTCCTCGCGCCGCTCACCGCGTCGCTGCTCACGGAGCGGCGCGTGCGTGCGCCATACGGTCTCGAGGGCGGGTCACCTGGCGCGTGCGGACGCAACGCCATCGTGCGCTCGGACGGACGCGTCGAAGAGCTGCCGTCGCGCGCGGTGGTAGTGCTCGCGCCCGACGACGAGCTCGTGATCGAGACACCCGGTGGCGGCGGCTACGGCGCACCGCGCGGCGCGTGAGCCACTTGCCCCGACGGCGATGGCTCTCTAAGGTCGGCCCCGGGGCGCGTAGCTCAGTTGGTAGAGCAAGGGACTCTTAATCCCTAGGTCGAAGGTTCGAGCCCTTCCGCGCTCACCATTGAATCAATGGGTTACGCGCACTCGGCTCGGAGCGGATTCCGCCACGTAAGCACCACGTAAGCGGATGGAGCGTGTTCACCCGCGGGTGTCCATGGGGTTCCGCCGCGACGCGGGGGTCCATGAGGTGATGTTCGCTCATGGGCTTCAACGTGGCGCAATTCGTTCATGGGCTCGCGGTCGAACTCGCGAGCAAGCGACGGCATCGATGAGCTTCAGCCAGAGAGTGATATTGCTCGCGGTCGCTTGTCTCTTTGCTTGCGGGGCCAAGGTCGAACGAATCGGCCCGGATATCGCCATTGTGGCGGCGACCGTACCGGGCAGTGTCTCGGAAGTAGCAACTACACTCCGCCGTTCGAAGACTCTAACGCAGGAAGGCGTTGCAAAGGATTTTTGTGGTTACTGGGTTAGAGGACTTAGATCTGGTGAAAGACGATGCGTCCGCTAGAGATCCGTCCGCTGATAATCTCAATAACCCAGAAGTGGAACGATATTTGGCGCTGCCGTCCGAGCGGCGAAGGGAAGATATATTCCTCGAGAATTTGGGGGCGTCCTTTTGGATCTCGGAATACGTGGTGGACGGGAAACCAGCTCCCTTTTCGTGCAGCTTCATTCTCCACCTAGAGCCCGACGGCGACCAGCGGACTCGGGTCGTGGTGCTGGAGTACCAGCCGCGAGTTGACGTTGGGTCGAAGATCGACCTAACGCACCACGGCTTTGTGCTCGTACCCGACCTGCAAATCGTTCCACCGACTACTCGCGATCGCGTGGAAGTGTTGGAGCGAGTGCAGAACGTGATCTCTGATTCGGAATAAGGGGGTCACGATCGCGGGTCTGATTGTCCTTTCCGCTCGCGCAGATCGCGCGGATAGGTACGCATCGACTCCGAGTGGGCGGTCACAAAAGTGACACTTCACGCGCGCGCGAACCCGCGCTCACCAGTTTCTCCAGGCCTTCGAGGCCCGGGCTTCCGAAGACGGCGCAGATCGAGCGATGAAATCTCCTCGAGATCGCGATCCGTCTTCTTCGAAGCAAACCGAGCGCGGGCCACGCAGCCGTCCAATCGGCGGTAGCTAAGAAAGCGCAATATTCTAAGTTCATCAAGCATTCTATTTAAGTGCTTGATAAAGCAAGCAAACCGAGGGATACTGGGCCGATGCGAAGCGGCACCAAACGGCGTGGCAAGCGCGCCGAGTTCGTCGCGCGATCCTCCGAGCTGGGCGCGCTCCTCTCCGATTTGCGCAGGGCGAAGGGACTCACGTTGCGCGAGGTGGAGGAAGCTGCGGACAAGGCGGTCTCGAATGCCTATCTGAGCCAGCTCGAGAATGGGAAGATCCGCAAGCCCTCTCCCAACGTGTTGTACAGCCTCTCCGAGGTCTATGCCGTGCCGTACGACACGTTGATGGAGAAGGCCGGATACCTGTCGCCCACTCAGAATGGAAGTGGACGCCGCAAGAGGTTGACGGCCTTCGCGATCGACGACCTGACCGCCGAGGAGGAGGAAGAGCTGCTCAAGTACCTGGCGTTCCTCCGCTCCCGAACTTCTTCATGACATCGCTGCCCGGAGTATCCAACGTGACTCAAGCCCGCGTATACGTCAGCTTCGATATCGACCACGACCGGGAGCTCTACGAACGGCTTCTGGCTCAGTCTGGAGACTCGAGCTTCTGTGTCTCGGGCCGATCCGAGTTGGCGATCACGGCCGACGCATGGACCGACCACGTGCGCAGTCGAATCCGCGATGCGGACGAGGTGATCGTCATTTGCGGCGAGCACACCGAGTCGTCGCCGCGCATGAGCGCCGAGCTGCGGATCGCGCAAGAGGAGTCCACACCCTACTTCCTCCTCTGGGGTCGACGCGGGATGCTGTGCACGAAGCCGGTGGGAGCGAAGCCCCTGGAGGGGATGTACAAGTGGACGCGGGAGATCCTGGAAGATCAGGTCGCCATCGCCCTGCGCCGCGCGCGCGCGCTGGAACCGACCTCCGCGGTCTCTGCGAGCACCGATCGCGGATCGGCCATCGGGTGATGCGCACCCGGCGACCACGCGAAGCACCCCGAAGCTTTCAATCGCTCGCTTCGATCGCCCGGATCGCCGCGAGGTCGCCGGCGATGCGCCGGTGCAGCGCACCGCCGGTGCGCCACATGTAACAGGAGTCGGTCATGCCGCCGCCCGCCATCATGCCGGGCCGCGGCGCGCCGGGCTGTCTCTGCCAGCGCTCCATCACCGCGGGCACGCATTGGATCAGCGTCGGCGCGAGGTTCAGCAGCGCGTCGAGCAGGGGGCGATCGGACTCGCGCGCACCCAGGCGCGCGAACAGCGCCGCGGCCATGCCCGCGAGCGCGCTCTTGCCCGCGAGGTCGGCGAGCGGCTCGCTGCGGTCGCGCCACTCGCCATAGAACGCGCCGCGGCCGCTCTCTCGCTCCGCGGCGCGCAGCGAACGCAGCACCATCGTGTCGGGATCGATCTCGGCCTGCGCGCGGATCTCGAGTCGGCTCGCGAGGCGCTCGAGCGGGTCGGTGTCGGCGCGCACCACGAGCGGAACGAAGTGGACGTCGGCCTGCTGCAGCGTGAGCTGGAGACCGTCCCTTCCCAACACGCCATCGACCGAGAGGCTGCGGTGGAAGATCCGCTGTCCGTCCGGACGCACCCGGCCGGCGTGGCGCTCGCGCTCGAGCGCGAGACCCGTCTGCGCCGTGGAGAGCAGGAGCTGCGCGAGCGTGAGCACGTGCGAGCAGCCGAGCGGGCCGCCCAGCGCCGCGGCAAGCCGGCGCGTCGCATCCGCGTCGAGTGGTGTGCCCACGAGCGCTTCGATGCGCGCGTGGGGATCGCGGCAGCACTCACCGCCCGTCGCGAGCGACGGCTCGAACGCGACGCTCGGTTGCTCGACACGAACCGAGGTGATGCGCGCCGCGGGCAGCTCGATCTCCGCGCGCACGTGCATGTCGTGGATCACGCCCGCGGTCTGCAGATCACTCGCCATCGGAACGAGACCGCGCTTGCGCACGTCGACGATCGCGCCATTCGCATCGACCCGGCCCGGATCCAGCTGCGTGAGCGCGACGACGAGCGTGCGGGTGTGTGCGGGGGCGCCGATCGCTTCGAGCTCCATGGCGGCGAGTGTCCGCGCCGCGATTGGCGTCCGCAAGCAAGCTCAGCCATCCTCGCGGACCCTGCGCCGGGGTGGCGGAACTGGCAGACGCGATGGCCTTAGAAGCCATCGTCCGAGAGGGCGTGCAGGTTCGAATCCTGTCCCCGGCACCGCCTCCACCCCTCCTTTCCGACCACTCGAGGCCCACTCCGATGAGCGCGCACAGCCACGACCACGACCACGCGCACGACCACGATCACGGCGCGCACGACCACGACCACGATCACGGCGCGCACGATCACCGCCACGACCACGACTCGTCCGATCTCGACGTGGTCGCGAGCGAGGAGGGCCCGAGCCGGCGACGGATCGAGGTCACCGTTCCGCGGGCGCGTGTGCAGCGCGCGTACGATCGCGCGTATCGCGACATCGCGAAGAACGCGCGCGTGAAGGGCTTCCGCCCGGGCAAGGTGCCGCGCGCCGTGCTCGAGCGCATGTTCGGTCCGTCGCTCGGCGAGGAGATCGAGCGCGCGCTCGTGAACGAGACGCTCGGCGCGGCGCTCGCGAAGGCGGGCGTCGAGCCCGTGGCAACGCCCGCGGTCGACGCGACGCCGCCGCAGGCGGATCGCGATTTCCAGTACAAGGCGCTCGTCGAAGTGCGTCCTCCCATCGAGCTGCCCGCGCTCGAGGGACTGCCGGGCCGCCGCCCGGTCGTGCTGGTCGGCGACGACGAGATCGAGCGCGAGATCGAGGAGCTGCGGCGCCGGAACGCGCCGCTGATCGAGGAGTCCGCGGGCACCTCCGCCGCGAACGGCCACATCCTCACGGTCGATTTCGTGGGCCGCGTCGATGGCGTCGCATTCGAGGGCGGGAGCGGACGCGACGTCGAGATCGAGCTCGGCGCGGGCCGCTTCATCCCGGGCTTCGAAGAGCAGCTGGTCGGCGCGGCAGCGGGCGACGATCGCGTGGTGAACGTGACCTTCCCCGAGCAATACGGCAACGCCGAGCTCGCGGGCAAGGCGGCCGTCTTCCAGGTGCACGTGGCCGAGGTAAAGCGGCGCGAGCTGCCCGCGCTCGACGACGAGTTCGCGAAGGACGTCGGCGAGTTCGAGACGTTAGGCGCGCTGCGCGACCGGATCCACCAGGATCTGCGCGAGTCGCGGGATCAGACAGCGCTCGGTGCGCTGCGTCGTTCGGTGCTCGGCGCGCTCGTCGATCGCGTCGCGTTCGATGTTCCGCCCGGTGCGACCGACGGCCAGCTCGAGCGGCGCCTGCGGCTCGCCGTGCAACAGCTCCATCAGGGCGTTCCCCACGACCTCCTTCACGCGCAGGTCGAGCGCTGGCGCGAGGAATGGCGGCCCGCCGCGGAGCGCGAGGTGAAGGAGCGCTGGCTGCTCGATGCGATCGCCGAGGCGCGCCAGCTCGCGGTCGAGGACGCCGCCATCGCGGAGCAGGTCGAGCGCATGGCGACCTCCCAAGGCGTCACGCCTGCGCAGCTGCGCGACCAGGTGGGTGCGGAGCTGCTCGACGCGTCGGTCCGAGAGGACCTGCGCCGCGAGCGCGCGCTTGATTTCCTGGTCTCTACGGCTAAAGTCGAAGAAGTCACGGATACTTAGAGCGACAGTTCACGGCGGGTCCAGGATCGCTGCACCGGTTACCCCCTCCGGCCGGTGCCCTGGGCCTGGATCGGGTTTCAGGGTCCGAGAGGTCGCGCCCACCCCCTGGCGCGAACGGAGGCGATGCAGGGTGCCTGCGCGGCGCGGCCGCGCGCGGGTCCCGGGATCGGGATTGTGGAATTCACTGGAAACGCGGCGCCGCAGGGGTCCGGCCGGGGTACCTTCGAAGGCCGGAGTGCAACTCACCGATAAGCTAGACAGGGTCCTCGGGCGGCGAGACGGAGCATCCCAATGTTGATTCCGATGGTGATCGAGCAGAGCTCCCGCGGTGAGCGCTCGTTCGACATCTATTCGCGCCTGCTGCGCGACCGGATCGTCTTCCTGGGCCAGGCGCATCGACGACGACGTCGCCAACCTCGTGATCGCCCAGCTGTTGTTTCTCGAGGCCGAAGATCCCGAGAAGGACATCTCGCTCTACATCAACTCGCCGGGCGGCTCGGTGACGTCCGGCCTCGCGATCTACGACACGATGCGTTACGTGCGGCCCGCGGTCGCCACGATCTGCCTGGGACAGGCGGCTTCGATGGCGGCCTGGCTGCTCGCTTCCGGCGCTAATGGGAAGCGTATGGCGCTGCCGAACTCGCGGATCATGATCCACCAGCCCATGGGGGGCGTGCAGGGACAGGCCTCCGACATCGAGATCCACGCGCGCGAGATCCTGAAGCTGCGCGAGCGCATGAACGAGATCCTGGCGGAGCACACCGGGAAGCCGCTCGCCCAAATCGCCGCGGACACCGAACGCGATTACCATATGTCGGGAGAAGAGGCGCTGGCGTACGGGCTGGTCGACAAGGTCGTGCGCGAGCGGGAATCGGCGGGGCCGAATGGCCCGGCCGGCGCGAAGCACATCTCCGGGGGAGGCTCGAGGTCATGAAGAAGCGGGACGACGACGCCAACCTCTCCTGCTCCTTCTGCGGCAAGAGCCAGCGCGAGGTGAAGAAGCTCATCGCCGGCCCGACCGTCTACATCTGCGACGAGTGCATCGAGCTCTGCAACGACATCATCGCGGAAGAGTACGGGCAGGAAGAAGCGCCCACGCCGTCGTCGCGCGTGCCGAAGCCGCGCGAGATCAAGGAAGCGCTCGACGAGTACGTGATCGGGCAGGAGCGCGCGAAGAAGATCCTCGCGGTCGCCGTGCACAATCACTACCGGCGCATCGAGAGCCAGACCTTCGTCGGCGACGTCGAGCTGCAGAAGTCGAACATCCTGCTGCTCGGGCCGACCGGCTCGGGCAAGACGCTGCTCGCCCAGACGCTCGCGCGCATCCTCGACGTGCCGTTCACGATCGCCGACGCCACCACGCTCACGGAAGCCGGCTACGTCGGCGAGGACGTCGAGAACATCATCCTGAATCTGCTCCAGGCCGCGAACTACGACGTGGAGCGCGCGCAGCGCGGGATCATCTACATCGACGAGATCGACAAGATCGCCCGCAAGAGCGAGAACCCCTCGATCACGCGCGACGTGTCGGGCGAGGGCGTGCAGCAGGCGCTGCTCAAGATCATCGAGGGCACGATGGCGAGCGTGCCGCCCAAGGGCGGCCGCAAGCACCCGCAGCAGGAGTTCCTCCAGGTCGATACGTCGAACATCCTGTTCCTGTGCGGCGGCGCGTTCTGCGACCTCGAGACGATCATCGAGCGGCGCATCGGCGTGAAGGGGATGGGCTTCAACGCGAACATCCCGGGCAAGGTGAAGCGCGCGCAGGGCGAGTGGCTGCAGCGAGGTGCAGGCCGAAGACCTGCTCAAGTTCGGGTTGATCCCGGAGTTCGTGGGGCGGCTGCCCGTGATCGCGACGCTCACGGAGCTCGGCGAGGACGCGCTCGTCGACATCCTCACCGAGCCCAAGAACGCGCTGGTCAAGCAGTACCAGAAGCTGTTCGAGTTCGAGGACGTCCGGCTGCGCTTCTCCGATGGTGCGCTGCGCGCGGTCGCGCGGCAGGCGCTCGGGCGCAAGGCCGGCGCGCGCGGCCTGCGCTCGATCCTCGAGAATGTGATGCTCGACCTCATGTACGACATCCCTTCGCGCGATGACGTAGAGGAGTGCGTGATCAGCGAGGAGGTGATCGAACAGGGAAGCAAGCCGCTGCTCGTGCTCAAGCAGGAGGCGGAGTCCGCCTGACCCCGCTTCCACCGGCGAAGAGAGGACCATGGGAATTTTCCGCGACGACGAAGACGCCAAGAAACCCCGCGTCACCCTGAGCGGCACGGAGAAGGCCCGCAAGGTCCTC
Organism: uncultured delta proteobacterium; assembly: GCA_963832165.1. Taxonomy (GTDB): domain Bacteria; phylum Myxococcota_A; class UBA9160; order UBA9160; family SMWR01; genus JAHEJV01. The sequence goes on from CAWHTE010000004.1 coordinate 205,177, forward strand.
CCGCTGTTGCCGCTGCGCGACATCGTCGTGTTCCCGCACATGGTCGTCCCGCTGTTCGTGGGCCGGCAGAAGTCGATCGAGGCGCTCGAGGACGCGATGAACGGGAGCCGCGAGCTCCTGCTGTGCGCCCAGCGAGAGGCCGCGCAGGACGAGCCGAACGAGCGCGACATCTACGAGGTCGGCACGCTCGGCACGATCATCCAGCTGCTGCGCCTGCCCGACGGCACGGTGAAGGTGCTCGTCGAGGGCAAGGCGCGCGCGCGGATCTGCGGGTTCTCGAGCGACACCCCGTTCTTCTCGTGCGAGTACGAACCGCTGCCGGACGACACGCGCCGCACGGTCGAAGGCCAGGCGCTCGTGCGCACCGTGCACACCACGTTCGAGAGCTACATCAAGCTCAACAAGAAGGTTCCGCCCGAGACGCTCAACACCGTCGTCGCGGTGACCGACCCGGGGCGCCTCGCCGACACGATCGTCGCGCATCTGAACCTGAAGCTCGAGGAGCGCCAGGAGCTGCTCGAGACGCTCGCGCCCGCAAAGCGCCTCGAAGACGTATACGGCCGCATGCAGGCCGAGATCGAAGTGCTCGAGGTGGAGCGCAAGATCCGCGGCCGCGTCAAGAAGCAGATGGAGCGCTCGCAGAAGGAGTACTACCTCAACGAGCAGATGCGCGCGATCCAGAAGGAGCTCGGCGAGCGCGACGAGTTCAAGAACGAGATCGAGGAGCTCGAGGAGCAGCTCAAGGCGAAGAAGATGCCCGAGGACGCTCGCGCGCGGGCCGACAAAGAGATCAAGAAGCTCAAGATGATGTCGCCGATGAGCGCCGAGGCGACCGTCGTGCGCAACTACATCGACTGGATCATCTCGCTGCCGTGGGAGGGCTACAAGGAAGAGACCCACGACATCACCGAGGCCGAGCGCGTGCTCGAGGAGGATCACTTCGGGCTCGAGAAGCCGAAGGAGCGCATCATCGAGTACCTCGCGGTGCAGTCGCTCGTGACCCGCATGAAGGGCCCGATCCTGTGCCTGGTCGGACCGCCCGGCGTCGGCAAGACCTCGCTCGGCAAGTCGATCGCGCGCGCGACGGGTCGCGACTTCGTGCGCGTGTCGCTCGGCGGCGTGCGCGACGAGGCGGAGATCCGCGGCCACCGCCGCACCTACATCGGTGCGCTGCCCGGAAAGATCCTGCAGAGCCTCAAGAAGGCGGGCTCGGGCAATCCGGTGTTCCTGCTCGACGAAGTCGACAAGATGTCGATGGACTTCCGCGGCGATCCGTCGGCGGCGCTGCTCGAGGTGCTCGATCCGGAGCAGAACCACACCTTCAACGACCACTACCTCGACCTCGACTACGACCTCTCGCGCGTGATGTTCGTGTGCACGGCGAACGTGCTGTCGCAGATCCCGCGGCCGCTCCAGGACCGCATGGAGATCATCACGCTGCCCGGCTACATCGAGAGCGAGAAGCTCTCGATCGCCAAGGACTTCCTGGTGCCGAAGCAGCGCGAGGCCAACGGGCTCACCGAAGCGAACATCGAATTCAGCGACAGCGCGATCCTCGAGATCATCCGCTTCTACACGCGCGAGTCGGGCGTGCGCAGCCTCGAGCGCGAGATCGCGTCGGTGTGCCGCAAGGTCGCGCGCGAGGTCGTCAAGGCGGGTCCCGAGGCGACGCTCGCGAAGATCACGCCCGCGAAGGTGAAGAAGCTGCTCGGCGTGCCGAAGTACCGCTTCGGCCAGGCCGAGGAGGCGGACCGCGTCGGCGTGTGCACGGGCCTCGCCTACACGGAAGTCGGCGGCGAGCTGCTGCAGACCGAGGTGTCGGTCACGCCGGGCAAGGGCAAGCTCCAGGTCACGGGCCGGCTCGGCGAAGTGATGCAGGAGTCGGCGAACGCCGCGCTCTCGTACGTGCGTACCCGCGCGAAGCAGCTCGGCCTCACGCGCGACTTCTACTCCAAGGTCGACATCCACATCCACGTGCCCGAGGGCGCCACGCCGAAGGACGGCCCGTCGGCCGGGATCACGATTGCCACCGCAATCGCGTCGGCGCTCACGCGCGTGCCGATCCGCTCCAACGTCGCGATGACGGGCGAGATCACGTTGCGCGGGCGCGTGCTGCCGATCGGTGGGCTCAAGGAGAAGATGATCGCGGCGCTGCGCGGCGGCATCGACACGGTGCTGATCCCGAAGGAGAACGAGAAGGATCTCGCGGAGATCCCGCAGCAGATCCGGCGCGGTCTCCGGATCGTCACGGTCGAGCACATGGACGAGGTGCTCGGCAACGCGCTCTCGCTCGCCGACCCGGAAGGGTTCCTGCGCGAGGGCGATCACGAGTTCGACGACATCCACGAGGACTTGCCGCCGCCGCCGGGGACCAAGCCCGTGGAGCTCCCGGTCCCTGCCGGCGTAAACTAGCCGCCTCCGGGCGCGTAGCTCAGCTGGTAGAGCGCCTCGCTTACACCGAGGAAGTCGGCGGTTCGAGCCCGTCCGCGCCCACCATCAGTTCTCCGGGATGTCGCGGTCCAGCACGGTGCGGCGGCCTTCGCGCTGGGCGCTGCGGATCGCCTGATCACAGACGCGGCGCACGATCTCGGAGAGCGGGCCGAGCACGCGGTCGGAGGTGTTGTAGCCGGACTTCGCGCGGATGTAGTCCTTGAGCCGGGTCGTGATGATCAGCACGTCGTCGGTCCCGGGCGCAGGCGCTGCGGGCGCGCTGCCGGACCGCACGATTCTGCGCTGTCCGGTGCGCTCGGGGCCGGACTCCTCGCGAGCGGGCGCAACGCGCTCCTCGGCCCAGGCCTCGCGGTGACGCGCGACCGGCAGGTGCGCGTCCCAGCAGCTCACGGTGCAGAACGCGAGGCCCGTGCGCTTCTGGTTGCACGTGGACACGCTGCAGACCCAGTAGGTGGCCCCGAATCCGATCGGGTTCTTGCACGCGCTGCAGCGCCGCCAATCCGCCATGTCACCTCCCTCGAAGCGCGAAAAACCTACCGCGCTTGAGGTCCGGCCGCGCCTCTGAGAAGATCGCGGCTGCGCCTGCGCCAGAGGGGCCCCATGTCGGCAGACCTCGCCACACTCGACATCATCAGCAACGACACCTACGCGCAGAACGGATATCCGCACGACGCCTGGGCGCGCCTGCGCCGCGAGGATCCGATCCACTGGAACGACCGCAACATCATCAATCCGTTCTGGGCGGTCACGAAGCACGCGGACATCGTCTGGATCTCGAAGCAGCCCGAGCGATTCCTGAACGGCCCGCGCCTCGCAGCGTTTCCCGAGTTCACGCCTCCCGAGGGCACTGGGCCCGTGGTGGTGCGCCACCTGCTCAACATGGATCCGCCCGACCACGCGCTGTTCCGCAAGCTCGCGAGCCACCGGTTCACGCCGCGCGGGCTCGAGCGGATGCGCCGTGACATCGATCAGATCACTCGCGACCTGCTCGACGAGATGATGGGCGACGGCGGAGCCCAGCAGGGCGACTTCGTGGAGCGCCTTTCGGGCCCGCTGCCGCTCCAGGTGCTCGCAGAGCTCCTCGGCGTTCCGCGCGACATGTGGCCGACGATGTTCGACTGGACCAATCGTGTGATCGGCTCGGCAGACCCCGAGTACCAGCAAGCCGGCGACGACGCATTCCGCACCGCGCAGAAGGCGCGGCTGTCGCTGTTCGGATACTTCGCCGAGATGGCGCGCGAGCGCCGAGCCAAGCCGACCGACGACATCGTGAGTCTGGTCGCCAACGCGCAGCTCGACGGCAATGCGCTGCCCGAGCGCGAGCTGCTCTCGTTCTATTTCCTGCTCGTCGTCGCGGGCAACGAGACCACGCGCAACGCGATGACGGGCGGCCTGCTCGCGTTCCTCGAGCATCCCGAGCAGTGGGATCGCCTGCGTCGCGAACCGGCGCGGTTGGACACGGCCGTCGAAGAGATCGTGCGCTGGACGACGCCGGTGATCCAGTTCTGCCGCACCGCGACCGAGGACGTCGAGATCCGCGACAAGAAGATCCGCCGCGGCGAGAACCTGTGTCTGTTCTATCCCTCGGCGAACCGCGACGAGGAGGTGTTCGACGATCCGTTCTCGTTCCGGATCGACCGCAAGCCGAACCGCCACCTCGCGTTCGGGATCGGCGAGCACTTCTGCCTCGGCGCGAATCTCGCGCGGCTCGAGCTGCGTGTGGTGTTCCGCCATCTCGCCGCGCGACTCGCGGAATGCGAGCTCGCCGGGCCGATCGAGCGGCTGCGCTCGAGCTTCGTGGGTGGGATCAAGCGCATGCCGATCCGGTATCGGCTCACAGGGGCCTAGCGCGGCGCGTCCGTCCTACAGGAAATCGAGCGAATCCTCGCTCACCACGCGCCGGTAGTAGCACGCGGGTCGCGCGCGGCCGTCCGGGCCGGTCGTGTGGCAGGCGCTGCCCGTGCGCGGGACCACCCTGTAGAGCAGCGAGTTCTGCTCGCAGTTGACGCGCACTTCGACGATGTCGAGCACGTCGCCCGAGGTGGCGCCCTTGTGCCAGAGCTCGTCGCGCGAAGTCGACCAGAGCACCGCCTCGCGGCGCCGCAGCGTCTCGCGCAGCGCCTCGCGGTTGGCGTAGCCCACGAATAGCACCGCGCCGGTCTCGGCGTGTTGCAGCACCACCGGCACCACCTGTTGACCGCGCATCCCGATCCGGCCGAGCTTGTCGAACTCGAGCGTGAGGCGCGTTCCCTCTTCCAGCTCGCGGGCGTCGCCCATGGCCGCTCCTCGTGTGGCCGCCGAGGATAGGTCACGCTGGGGTAGACTCCGCGCTCGCTGCGTTCTCTTCGCATGGAGTGCTGATGCCCGAGTTCCCGCGCGCGCCGGTGTCCCCGGCGGAGTTGATCGAGAAGTATCTGCCCGCGGCGTTTGCGGAGTCGAATCGGCCCGAGGCCGCGGCGAGCGTGGCCGTGGCGCTGGGCGTGCAGCTCGTCGGTGATGGCGGCGGCGAGTGGGTGTTCGAGCTCTCCGGAGGCGACGTGCGCGTGCGCGCGGGATCGCGCGCCGAGACCGCCTTCAGCTACGTACAGAGCGTCGACGATTGGCGCGGAGCGCTCTGGGAGGGCCGCGGTGGCGCGGTGGGCCGCGGCACCGCCGCGCTGTTCCACCCCGGTGCGCCCGAAGTCGAGGCCGCGGTCGGAATGGTCGGTGCGGGGATTCCGGCTGCGCTCCAGGCGCTCAGCCCGCTGCGCGGGCTGTTGCGTGTGGTCGTCACCGATCCCACGGGCGACTGGCGCGTCGGCCTCCAGCTCGGACCCGGGGAGATCCCGAGCCAGCCCACCACCGAGGTGAGCGTGTCGGCCGCCGATGCGGATCAGATGCTGTTGGGGAAGCTCCAGCCGATCGAGGCGTTCATGGCCGGTCGCATCCGCATCCTGGGCGACATGAGCCTCGTCCTCCAGATCCAGGCCGCGCAGATGCAGGCCGCGGGAGCGTTCGCACGCGGCGGCCGGAGCAGCTGAGGCGGCTCCGCGCCCCTGTCTTCGCGGGCGCCATTTTGCTAATCGGACCCGCGTGTCGGAGAATCCCGGCGCTGCGCGCGGTGATCGTCACTGCGCGCACAACGAAGGAATTGGGGCGGTAGTTCAATCGGTTAGAGCACCGGCCTGTCACGCCGGAAGTTGCGGGTTCGAGTCCCGTCCGCCCCGCCATTCCCACTGGCTGCCACCCATCCAACAAAAGGAATCCATGCGCAGAACAGCACTCGGAGTTTCGATCGTTTCGTGTGTCTTCGCGCTTGCATGCGCGACCCCGGTCGTGAAACCCGTCGATGTCCAGCCGGTCACGCCTGGCCCCGGCGAGACCGTTGCGGTCGACCAGTCGATCGTGATCGCCGACGTCTCGGGATCGATCGGTCGCAGGGACAATTTCCCGGGTGAGAAGGCGCTGGTCCAGTCGCTCGTGTCGTCGATGCCGGCGGGCAAGTACGAAGCGAGCGCGATCGCGTTCGGCGGCGTCAAGCGCGAGGTGCATCCGCTCGCGGCGTTCGATCGCGCGGGACTGGCCGATCACGCGGGCGACATCACCTACCTCAGCGAGGGCACGCCGCTCCATCAGGTGATTGCGGAGGCGGGCGCTTCGCTCAAGGGCAAGAGCGATCACGCCGCGATCACGGTGATCTCCGACGGCCATCCCACCGACGTCGTCGGCCGCCTGGTGGCGCAGGAGCTCACGCTCGATGCCGCGAAGGCGGTCGCGAAGGGCTATCAGGGGAAGGTCTGCTTCCACACGATCCAGGTCGGCTCCGATGGGGATGGCGCCGAGTTCCTGAAGAAGCTCTCGAACACGACCGACTGCGGGTCGCATCGCGCGGCGAGCTCGCTCCAGACCGCGGCGGCGATCCAGGGCTTCCAGCGCGACGTCTATTTCGCGAGCGCGCCCGTGGCGAGAGCTGCAGTGGACGGCGACGACGATGAAGACGGCGTGCTCAACAGCAAGGACCGGTGCCCGAACACTCCGAAGCTCGTGAGAGTGGATGACCGCGGGTGCTGGGCTTCGAGGGACGTGTACTTCGAGACGAACAGCGCCGAAATCGACGAAAACTCCAAGGAGCTGCTCCGGACGCTCGGCGTGGCGGTGCTCAAGGCGAACCCCGATCTGCGCGTTCGCGTCGACGGGCATACCGACGCGCGCGGCAGCGACGCCTACAACCAGCAGCTCTCGGAGAAGCGCGCGGCGGCGGTGCGGAAGTTCTTCATCGACGAGGGGATCGACGGGGGTCGCCTCGAATCGCGCGGCTTCGGCGAGTCCTCGCCGGCCGCCCCGAACGACACCCCCGAGAACATGCGTCTGAATCGGCGCGTCGAGTTCACGCCGCTCTAGGCGCGGGGAGTGCAGATCGCGCTGCGATCCCCGCTGCGAGCGTGGATCCTCGTGACCGCAGCCGGCGTCGGCTTTGCCGTCGCCGGCTGCGCTGCGCTCGGCCAGAGGCCTGCGTCCGGAGTGTTCGCGCCTGCGCCCAGCGAGGCCACTGCCTCGGCCGGTCTCCGGGAAGCGCTCCAGTTCAGCGCCGAGCGCGGCGTGTCGCGCGCGGCGCACGCGGGTTCATTCCTCGATGATCCGCGCGTGCGCATTCCGCTGCCCCCTGAGCTCGAGAAGCTGGGGCGCGGACTGCGCGAGATCGGCTTCCACAGCGCCGTGGACGATCTCGAGGTGGCGATGAATCGCGCCGCCGAACGCGCCGTGCGCGAGGCGCAGGAGCCGCTGGCCGCCGCGGTCGTCCGACTCCAGATCGCGGACGCGCGCGCGATCCTGTCCGGCCCCGGCGACGCGGGCACGCAGTTCCTGCGCCGCGAGAGCGAGCCCGCGCTGCGCAAGCGCTTCGAGCCCGTGATCGAAGCCGCCATGCGCAGTGCGGGCGTCCCCCAGGCCTACCAGCAGATCTTGTCGCGCAACCGCGCGCTCGTGCGGATGCGCCTGCCCACCGTCGACATGAACCGCTATGTCACGGCCGAGACGCTCGACGGGCTGTTCACGTTGATCGGTGACGAGGAGCGGCGCATCCGAAACGATCCCACCGCACGCACCACCGATCTCCTGCGCGCCGTGTTTGGCGAGCCCTAACGATCGCACGGCGGCGCGAATTTGATACAGTGCGACTGCACTAACAAGTGGGAGGTCGCGCGATGGGTATGCTTCAGGAGTTCAAGGAGTTCGCGCTTCGCGGGAACGTCGTCGACATGGCCGTGGGTGTGGTGATCGGCGGCGCGTTCGGAAAGATCGTCTCTTCGTTCACGAACGACCTGTTGATGCCCCCGCTCGGGATGCTCACGGGCGGGATGGATTTCTCGGAGCTGGCCTGGAAGCTCAACGAGCCGCTCGGAGACGTTCCCGCGGTGGCCGTGAAGTACGGCACGTTCGTCAACGTCGTGATCGACTTCGCGATCGTGGCGTTCGCGATCTTCCTGCTCGTGAAGGCGATGAACACGCTGATCAAGAAGGAGCCGCCGCCGGCTGCTGCGCCCTCACGCGAAGAGGTGCTGCTCACCGAGATTCGCGACGCACTGCGTCGTTGAGGTGTTTCGATGCGTTGGCAACGGCGCGGGCGCAGCGAGAACCTCGAAGACCGGCGCGGTGAAGGCCCCGACCTCGAACGCGCCCCGATGCGCTTCCCGCTGCCAGCGGGCCGTGGCGGCCGGATGGGGCTCGGGAGCGCGGTCGCACTGATCGCCGTGATGTGGTTGCTGGGCGTCGATCCGATCGAACTGCTCGGCGGTGCCGGCACGAGCCTGGGGGTCGATCCCGACCAGGCGTTCCCCGCGCCCGGCGCGGCGTCCGGCGAATTTCGCGCGAGCCCCGAGGAGGAGGATCTCGTCCAGTTCGTCTCGTTCGTGCTCGACGATCTGCAGAGCACGTGGAAGCAGCTGCTGCCCGGCTACCGCGATGCGCGTCTCGTGTTGTTCCGCGACGCAACGCATTCCGCGTGCGGCACCGGTCAGAGCGAGATGGGGCCCTTCTACTGCCCGGGCGACCAGAAGGTGTACATCGATCTGTCGTTCTACGGCGAGCTGCGCCAGCGCTTCGGTGCGCCCGGCGACTTCGCGCAGGCTTATGTGCTCGCACACGAGGTTGGCCACCACATCCAGCGGCTCACGGGCGTCGAAGAGCGCGTGCGCAGCCAGCAGCGCGCCGATCGCGCGAGTGCAAACGATCTCTCGGTTCGGTTGGAGCTCCAGGCGGACTGCTTCGCAGGGGTCTGGGGCCATCACGCGGCGCTCCGCAACGTGCTGGAGCCCGGCGACGTCGAGGAAGGCCTACGCGCAGCGGGGGCGATCGGCGACGACCGGATCCAGGAGATGTCCGGTCGCGGCGTGCATCCCGAGTCGTTCACGCACGGTTCCTCGGAGCAGCGCACGCAGTGGCTGCGCCGCGGACTCGAGAGCGGCAATCCGGAAGTCTGCGACACCTGACGAGCAGGGGAGCGCGCGTGCTCGATCTCGGCTGGTTCGGGAGGTCGGCCCCTCGCGCCTTCGCCGCGGGCATAGCAGTCGCAGCGCTCGTCGCAGTGCTGTATGCGCCCGTGCGCCATCACGAGTATCTCGACTACGACGACGACGCATTCCTGGTGTGGAATCCGGACATGCAGCCCGCTTCGGTGGCCGACGCGATCGCGATCGCGTTCACGCGGCCGCTCGCGTCGAACTGGCTGCCGCTCACGGCGCTCACCCATCAACTCGATCGCCGGCTCTGGGGGCGCAGCGCAGCGGGTCCGCTGGTCGAGAACGCGCTGTTGCACGCGTTGGGGTCGGTGGTGCTGCTGCTCGCGCTGGAGCGGCTCACGGGGCGCCTCGCCGCGAGCACCTGGGTCGCCGCGGTCCACGCGGTACACCCGCTCCACGTCGAGTCGGTGGCCTGGGCGATCGAGCGCAAGGACGTGCTGTCGGGCTTCTGGTTCTCGTGCCTGCTCTGGCTCTACGCGCGCTACGCCGAAGCGCCGGATTCGCGCGGACGCTACCGGGCGGTGCTCGTGTGCCTGGGGCTGGGCCTGCTCAGCAAGCCGATGCTCGTGACGGCGCCGTTCGTGTTGCTGCTGATCGACTACTGGCCCCTGGCTCGTCTCGACCGCGCGGCCATCCGCGAGAAGCTGCCGATGTTCGGCATGGTGGGTCTGGTCTCCGTGATCACGTGGCGCAGTCAGCGAGATACCGGAGCGTTCACGTACGGTGCGGCGCTGCCGATCTGGGCGCGGTTCGAGAACGCACTCGACGCGCTGGTCCGGTACCTCGGCGATGCGTTCTGGCCCACGCGGCTCGCGGCCTACTACCCGCATCCGGGTGCGTCGCTCGATGCCCTCCACGTCGCCGGCTGCGCCGTCCTGCTGGGCACCGTGAGCGCGGGAGCCTTGTTGTTGCGGCGACGCCAGCCCTGGCTGCTCACGGGCTGGCTCTGGTACCTCGGCATGCTCGTGCCCGTGCTGGGTCTCGTTCAGGTCGGCATGCAGGCGCGCGCGGACCGCTACACCTACCTGCCGCTGATCGGCATCGCGCTCGCGCTCGCGTTCGCTGTCGACCACTGGGCGCAGACCCCGTTGCGACGGCGTTGCACGGGGGCGGTCGGCCTCGCGTCCATCGCCGCACTCGCGGCGGCCGCGATTCCCCAGATCGCGACGTGGCGGGACTCGCGCGCGCTCTACGGGCAGATGCGCAGCGTCCACCCCGAAGCCGCGTTTCCAGAGCTTCGGCTCGGCATGGTGGAGGCGATCGGCGGCCACTTCGACGCGGCGTCGCTGCACCTCGAGCGCGCGTTCGCGCTCGAACCCAGGATCGTGCCCGAGGTGATGTACCAGCTCGAGAACCTCGCGCGCTCTCAAGCCGCACAGGGCCGAACGGCACAGGCGAAGAACAACTTGCTCTGGGCGATCGGAGTTGCGGAGCGCGCGAAGCAACCCGAACGAGCGCGATATCTCCGCGTGATGCTCCGGATGTTGAGGGCCAGGGACTGAGGGGCCTGAACCCCATCCACGCCGTTGGCGACGCGGGTATCTTGCGGCCTCGTTCGAAGCAGGAGGATCGATGTTCGATCGCAAACGGGGTGTGGCGGCGGCGACGGCAGCGCTCGCGTTGCTCGTGCCGGTGGTTGCGGCGGGTCAGGGGAAGCTCGTCTCGAAGGGCGACACGATCCATGGACACGTGGCCGATGTCACGGCCGAGGGCGTGGTCTTCGAGCCGGCCCAGGGCAAGGGTTCGATCGCGGTCAAATGGGCCGACGTGGAGTCGCTCGAGACCGACGGACCCTACACGGTGCTGCACGGCGACGCGGGCGAGGCGCGCGGGCGGATCCTCGGGTTCGAGGGGGGGGAGTTCCTGCTGATCGGCGATGGGCCCGCGAACGCCGAACGCGTCGACGTCGGCGCGCTCGTCCATGCCTACGACGAGGGCAAGGCGACGGGCTCGTGGGTGGAGCGCATGCGCGGCCGGCTGCGCTTCTGGAAGGCCACGCTCGACGCGGCCGCGGCCTACACGGACAGCACCACCGACACGACCGCCGGAACCCTGGGCATGCTCATCGATCGCAAGAAGGCGCCCACCCACTTCCTGTTCGAAGCCGGCGCGCACTACGCGGACGAGAACGAGCAGCACGAGGAGCGCACGATCACCGAGAACACGCTGTTCGCGTTCGGACGCGGCGAGCTCGACCTGACCGAACACGTCTACACCTACGCGTCGTCGCGCTTCACCCACGACAATTCGCAGCACCTGGCGCTGCGCTCGGAGCCGCGCGCGGGCGCGGGCTATCACTTCATCAAGAGCAAGACGCGCAACTTCTCCACGGACGTCGGTCTCGCCTGGATCTCCGAGTCCTACTTCGGCGACGAGTTCATTGCGGTCGGGAACGACAGGGCGCGCGGTCGCAACGACTTCTGGGCCATCGCGTTCGGTACCCAGGCCGATGCCGTGCTGCCGTACGGGTCGCTCTGGCGGGCCCGCGCGGAGTACCTGCCCGCAGTCGACGACTGGCAGAACGAGTACCTCGCGCGCGCCGAGACCTCGCTGGACATGCCGATGCTGCAATGGCTGGCCTTCCGGCTCGCGTTCTCGGACGAATACGACAACACGCCCGCCCCGGGCGCACAGCACAACAAGTTCGTCACCACGGCCGGCTTCGCGATCCGCTTCATCCCCTGACGCCCCCAAGTTGCACTTTTGAGACAACCGTCACGTTTCGGGGTCGCCGATCGCGCCGAATCGGATAGGGCAGGCGCTGGCCCCCACGGGCCGGCGCGGCGGCGGGAGGACAGCTCATGCGCGACGACGCGAGCCCGAGCGGCGACCGTTCCGCGGGACCCCACGGCGATGGCTTCGAGCGGTATACGGTGAGCTTGATCGTGGTCTCCGGTCCCTTGACCGGTGAAGAGCACGTGGTGGAGCGACCGCGATGGGTGATCGGACGCGGGCCCGGCGTGGATGCCGCGTTCACGGACCCCGAGATGTCACAGCACCACCTGCGTATCGAGTTCGAGCGCGGTCGCTTCCAGGTGATCGACCTCGACAGCACGAACGGGACCCGCGTGAACGGCACCGGGATCTCTTCCGCGGAGCTCGCACACGGCGACCGCATCCAAGCGGGCGCCCAGGTGTTCCAGATCCTGATCGAGAAGAACGCGCGGACCTGGCAGGGCCGGTCAGCGAGCGGCGACGTCGTTCCGCGGATCCAGTGACCAGGCCTGGAACGAGACCTGCCGCGCGTGCACGATGTAGCGCCACGGCGCGTCACCCACGTGATAGAACGGGTAGCAGGTCACGAGCGTGAGCGTGCGATCGGCCGTGGGCGCGAGCACGTCGGTGCGCTTCGGGTCCACGATCTGGATCTTGTCGACGCGATAGCGCACGACGCCGTCGAGTGTCGTGATCGACATTTCGTCGCCGGTCTCGAGGTGTCGCAGGCCGCGGAAGTAGCCGTCGCGATGACCCGCGATCCCGAGATTCCCAGTCTCTCCGGGGCGAGCGGTCCCGGGGACGTGCCCGACTGCGCGATCGAGCGTGCTGTCTTCGGTGCCCTCGAGCACCATCACCGAGAGATCGGCGTCGGGAATCTCCAGACGCCCGATCGCGTTCACGGGCTTCTCGAGGCTCGCTTCGTACTTGGCGACGCGCGCGGGCGACCACTCGCGCGGGTTGGGCGGCGACTCCTCGTGGATCTGCCGCTGGACGCGCGCCTGGATCCGCGCGCGCACCGCCTCGTCGAACGCCGCGCTCTCGCGGCTCTGGGTCAGCGATGCCCGCGCGCAGGCGCCGCCATAAGCGATCAGACACGCACCACCCGCGAGCGCAAGCGTGTACTCCGCGGCGCGCAAGGCAGTGCGCAGCGCGCGGTGGTGCACGGTCGTGGATCGCGGTGTGGTGGCGTCAGAGTCGCTCAAGACGGCTCTCCTGGAGCGCGAGCAGGTGGACCCGCTCGCGCGGGTCCACCGGGACTAGCGGATCCGGTTTCGCAGTACGTGCAGAGCGCCAGCACCCGCGAGAGCCGCCAGGCCCGAGAGGCCCAGCGCGGGCAGCGAGCTACCGGTCTTGGGCAGCTCGCGCACTTCCGGCTCGTAGACGGGCTCGGGCGCGGGCGGCGCCGGCTCGGCCACGGGCGGGGTCGGCGGCGGAGTCTCCGGCTCGGGAGAGCTCGCACACGCAACCAGGTTGAATACGAGTCCAAGGATCAAAAGCAAACGCACCATGAAATGCCTCACTAGGGGGGTTTAGAACGCGGGCAATCATTGCATAGCCATCGTGGCTTTGCATCGCGTGTTGGTAACGGCTCAGGACTCCTCCTGCTCCCGGCGCCGCCGCCAAGCCTCGAGCCATTCGGCCTGTGCGGCCTCCGCTCCGGAGCGACTGGGCTGATAGAAAGTCGCCTTTCCCAGCGCATCGGGCAGGTTGTTGCGCGCGACGAACGCATCGGGCGCGTCGTGCGGATAGGTGTAGTCGCGCCCATAACCGAGCCCTTCCATGAGCCGCGTGGGCGCATTGCGCAGGTGCAGCGGCACGGGCTGCGAGCCGTGCTCCTCGACCGCCGCGAGTGCCCGCCCGAGCGCGCGGTAGGCCGCGTTGCTCTTGGGCGCGCAGGCGAGATGGGTAATCGCCTGGGCCAGCGGAATCCTGCCTTCGGGCAGACCGATCCGCTCCGCGGCGAGATAGGCCGCAGTGGCCACGCCCAGCGCCGTGGGATCGGCATTGCCCACATCCTCGGAAGCGAAGATCACGAGTCTCCTTGCCAGGAACAGCAGATCGTCCCCCGCCGCGAGCAGGCGGGCCGCGTAGTAGAGCGCCGCGTCCGGATCGCTCGCGCGCAAGCTCTTGATGAACGCAGACGCGAGGTTGTAGTGCTCTTCGCGGTCGCGGTCATGCAGTAGAGTTCGGCGCCCGACCGCTTCTCGCACCGTGTCGAGCGTCACGCGTCCGTCATTTCCTGAGATCGCGGCCGCAGTTTCGAGGATGCCTAGCGCGCGCCGCGCATCGCCGTCCGCTGTGTGCGCGATCGCTGCGATCACTTCGTCGTCGAGCGCAGCGCGCCCGCCGAGACCGCGTTCATTCTCCGCTGCGCGACGAACCAGCAGCGCGAGTGCATCTTCGCGGAGCCGCTCGAGCACATAGACGCGGCAGCGCGAGAGCAAAGGTGCGATCACTTCGAACGAGGGATTCTCAGTGGTGGCGCCCACGAGTGTCACGGTGCCGCGCTCGACGTGCGGCAAGAGCGTGTCCTGCTGCGCGCGGTTCAAGCGGTGGATCTCGTCGAGGAACAACACGGTGCGGCGGCGTTCGCGTCCCGCACGCTCGACAACGGCGCGGATCTCCTTCACGCCGGCGGTCACCGCAGAGAGCGGTTCGAAATGGGCACCGATCACCTCGGCGAGCAAGCGCGCGATCGTGGTCTTCCCGCTGCCGGGCGGACCCCAGAGGATCAGCGACGGCAGCGTGCCCGCATCGAGCAGTGCACGCAGCCCCGCGCCGGGCGCGAGCAGCTGCGGCTGTCCGACCACCTCGTCGAGTAGCCGCGGGCGCATGCGCTCCGCGAGCGGCGCGTTCGGCGGCTCCCCCGGTCCGCTGCTCGCGCTCGGGAACAGGTCGAGCGACTGGGGCATGCGCAGAGCCTAGCAACGTGTGATTCTTTCCGGCGTGAAGCTCCAGACGGTCGGAATCTGCGTCAAGCGCGATCAGCCGCAGGTGGCCGAACGCGTCGCCGCGCTCGAGGAGTGGCTGCACGATCACGGCGTGGAGGTGCTGCTCGACCGGGAAGCCGCGCGCTGGCTGGGCCGTCAGGGCACCGAGCTCGACGATCTCGCGGCGCGCGTCGATCTCCTGATCGTGCTCGGCGGCGACGGCACGCTGCTCTCCGCCGCCCGCGCGATCGGCGAGCGCGCAGGTGCCGCTCCTGGGCGTGAACCTGGGCACGCTCGGCTTCCTCGCGGAGACCTCGACCGACGATCTCTACGACGCGCTCGAACACGCGTTCGCGGGGCGTCTGATCGTCGCGCCGCGCATGCGCCTCGACGTCGAGGTCGAGCGCGACGGTCAAGTCGTCGGGCGCTATCTCGCGCTGAACGACGCCGTGATCGGAAAGAGCGCGCTCTCGCGCATGATCGACCTCGAGACGCGCGCCGATGGCGCCTTCGTCACCACCTATCATTCCGACGGGTTGATCGTCGCCACGCCGACCGGATCGTCGGCCTACTCGCTATCGGCGGGCGGTCCCCTGCTGTTGCCCGAAGACGAGGCGATCGTACTCACGCCGATCTGTCCGCACACGCTGACGCAGCGGCCTCTCGTGCTTCCGGATCGCTACCGGATCGAGATCCTCGTGCTCGACACGCGCGGCGGCGACGTGCACCTGACCGTGGACGGCCAGGTGGGGGTCGTGATCGAGCAGCGCGATCGCGTCACTGTGACGCGTTCGGCTCATCCCGCGCGACTGCTCGTGTCGCCGCATCGCAGCGCCTTCGCCGTGATGCGCGAGAAGCTCCGCTGGGGCGAGCGTTGATCGAGACGCTGCGCATCGAACAGCTCGCGATCGTGGAAGAGGCGGCGCTCGAGTTCGCGCCGGGCCTCAACGTGCTGACCGGAGAGACCGGCGCGGGAAAATCGATCGTGCTCGGCGCGCTGACACTGCTCGCGGGCGGCCGCGCACTCGCCCGGGCGGTGCGCGATGGCGCCGAGCAGGCGGTGGTCGAAGCGGTGTTCCGCACCGACGCGCTGCCAGAGCTCGAGCGCGCGCTCGAAGAGCGCGGCCTCAGCGGCGATGCGCACGAGCTGATCGTGCGCCGCGCGCTCGCGAAGGGCGGGCGCAGCCGCGCGTGGGTGGCGGGCCAGCTCACGCCGATCGCGGCGCTCGCGGAGCTGTTCGCGGATCGGATCGAGATCTCGAGTCAGCACGACTCCCAGTCGCTGCTGCATGCGCCGCGCCATGCGGAGCTGCTCGATCGCTGGGCCGGGCTCGAGCCGACGCGCGATCGCGTCGCCGCCGAGGTGGCCGGGCAGCGCGAGATCGCCGCCGAGCTCGCGCGGCTGCGCGCGGCCACGCGCGACCGCGAGCAGCGCCGCGACTTCCTGGTGTTCCAGGTGCGCGAGATCGACGAGGCGAAGCTCGCGCCGGGCGAGCTCGAATCGCTGCTGGCGCTGCGCTCGCGGCTCGCGCACGTGGATCGGATCGGCCGCGAGGGCGGCGCCGCGCTCGCGCGCCTGATCGGAGATCCGAGTCAGCCCGACGCGGCGGGCGCGGGCGACCTGATCGCCGACGCCGCGCGCGCGCTCACGGCCTTGTCGGCGCTCGACCCCGAGCTCGCGCCGTTGGCCGATCGGCTCGCGGGCGCGCTCGCCGAGGTGCGCGATCTCGGTGCGGATCTCGAGCGGCGTCTCGACGGGCTCGAGGCGGATCCAGGCCGGCTCGCCCAGGTGGAGGAGCGCCTGCACCGGATCGAGTCTCTGCGCCGCAAGTACGGAGCGAGTGTCGAGGAGGTGCTCGCGCACCGCGATGCGGCTGCGCGCGAGCTCGACGCGCTCGAAGGCGCGGACACGCGCGAGGCCGAGCTCGAGTCGGAACGCGCGGCCGGTCGCAAGCGGCTCGAGGCCGCGGCGGCGGAGCTCTCGCGCGGGCGCAAGCGCGCCGCCGCGGAGCTCGCGCGCGCGGTCGTGCCGATGCTGCGCGAGCTCGCGATGCCCGAGGCGCGCTTCGAGGTCGCGCTGCCGCCCGCACCGGCGCCCGAGGGACTGCCGTGCGGAGCGGGCGGCGCCGAGGCGCCGGAGTTTCTGTTCTGCGCGAACAAGGGCGAGCGCATGCAACCGCTGCGCGACATCGCGAGCGGCGGTGAGCTCTCGCGCGCATTCCTCGCGCTCAAGCAGGCGCTGCGCGAGCAGAGCGCGGGCATGGTGCTCGTGTTCGACGAGGTGGACGCGGGAGTCGGCGGCGAGGCGGCGGAGCGCGTCGGGCAGCGGCTCGCCGAGCTCGCCGATCACCACCAGGTGCTCTGCATAACGCACCTGCCGCAGATCGCCGCCTACGCGCACCGTCACTTCCGCGTGTCGAAGCAGACGAGCGCGCGCCGCACGGGCGTGGCGATCGAGCGCGTGGAGGGCGACGCGCGCGTGGACGAGATCGCGCGCATGGCGAGCGGCGATCGCGCGGGTGACGCCGCGCGCGAGTACGCGCGCGAGCTGATCGCCACCCGAGGGGATCGACCCTAACGCGTCCGCCCGCGGGGATCGGCTTCCCTATCTCAAGGACGCCCGAACCCTCGCCGATGCACCCGGAGACGACGCCGGTGTTTCTCCCGTTTTGTGTCGGGGATCACGCGTCGCGCACCCGGAGGGTGCCGATGGACGCTGAGACCAGCCGTGAAAGCACGCCTGCGGGGCCCGTGCCCGGAGGCGGATCGATTCGAGTGCTGCGCGGCTTCTACGAGGGACTGGAGATGCCGGTGGATCGGGACTGGATGGTGATCGGACGCGGTCGCGGTGCGGACATCGTGATCGCGGAGCCCACCATGTCGCGCGCCCACGCGGCGATCGGATACGACGGGACGAACTTCTTCGTCCAGGACCTCGGCAGCACGAACGGGACCCGCGTGAACGGGAACCGCGAGCAGAAGGCAGTGCTGCACAGCGGAGACGAAGTCCAGCTCGGCAAGCTCGCGCTCGCGGTGACGTTGCCGAAATCGGGGGCGTGATGGACAGCTATTCCCTGATCGTCGTCTCCGACGAGACGAGTCCCGTCCGGCGCTTCCAGCTGCGCAAGGTGCTGCTCAAGCGCGCGGCGATCGGCGCCGGGATCTTTGCCTTGACGCTGCTCGGCCTCTCGGTCGACTACGTGCGGCTGCGGATCGACAACCACGAGCTCGGCTCGCTGCGCAAGGAGACGGTCGAGCGCCGCGCCCAGGTGGCGGCGTTCGAGAAGAAGATGGGCGAGGTCGACGGCAGACTCGAGCGGATCATGGAGCTCGAGCGCAAGGTGCGCATCATTGCGAACCTGCCCGGGTCGGCCGCCTCGGGCGGTGAGGACGTCACGGCGATCGAGCCCGAAATCGAGCCAGGCGGCCAGGGCGGGCTCGACGAGTCCTACCCGAGTGAAGCGCCGGTGCGCCGCCCGTCGCGGCTGCCGGTGATCCCCGACGATGCGGGCGTTCCCGAGCGGGTGAGCCTGCTCGAGAAGTCGGCCGACTACCTCGGCGCGATCGCCGACGGGCAGGGCGACAGCCTCGAGGACCTGCTGCGGTCGCTCGAGGGCAAGCGCCAGCGCCTCGAATCGTCGCCCTCGATCTGGCCCTCGCGGGGCTGGCTCACGTCGGGCTTCGGCTACCGCGTCTCGCCGTTCACGAACCGCAAGCAGTTCCACTCGGGCATCGACATCGCGGGCACGCCCGGCACGGCCGTGATCGCTCCGGCGCGCGGCCGTGTGGTGTTCGCAGGGCAGAACGGCCCGCTCGGCCTCTCTGTGACCATCGACCACGGCTACGGCGTGCGCACGCAGTACGGGCACAACCAGGCCCTGCACGTGAAGGCCGGCCAGGAGGTCACGCGCGGCCAGAAGATCGCCGCGCTCGGGAACAGCGGGCGCAGCACGGGCCCGCACCTGCACTACACGATCGAAGTGGGCGGGAAGACGCGGAACCCGCTCGACTACATCTTCGACTAAGCGCCCACGATCAAAGATTTCGCTTGGCGCATCGCAGGTTTGCCCGCGAATTGCGGCTCTCGTACACTCCGCGCCTCGCTCGCCCCCGCCGCGTGCGTAAAGCGCCATGCCCAATCCTCTGCGGTCCCTCTTCGGCAGCCACAACGACCGGGTGATCCGGCGGATCGTTCCGCTCGTCGAGCAGGTCGGCCGCCTCGAACCCTCGCTCGCCAAGCTCTCCGATGCCGATCTGCGCGCGCGCACGGGCGTGTTCCGCGAGCGCGTCGAGAACGGCGCGCCGCTCGACGACCTGCTGCCCGAGGCGTTCGCGGCGGTGCGCGAGGCGGCCAAGCGCGCGCTCGGCCAGCGCCACTACGACGTGCAGCTGATTGGCGGCGTGGTGCTGCACCGCGGCGGGATCGCCGAGATGCGCACGGGCGAGGGCAAGACGCTCGTCTCCACGCTGCCCGCGTATCTGAACGCGCTCGCGGGCTCGGTGCACGTCGTCACCGTCAATGACTACCTCGCGCGCCGCGATGCCGAGTGGATGGGCGAGGTGCACCGCTTCCTCGGTCTCGAGGTGGGCGTGATCCTGCACGATCTCGACGACGCGTCGCGCCGCAAAGCCTACGGCGCCGACATCACCTACGTCACCAACAACGAGCTCGGCTTCGACTACCTGCGCGACAACATGAAGTTCACCAACGCGCAGCAGGTCCAGGGGCCGCTCGAGTTCGCGATCGTCGACGAGGTCGACTCGATCCTGATCGACGAGGCCCGCACGCCGCTGATCATCTCGGGTCCGTCCGAACAGAACATCCAGCTCTACGCGCTCGTCGACCGCGTGGTGCCCAAGCTCGTGAAGGGCGAGAAGGGCGAGGTCGCCAAGGAGATCGAGGAGACCGGCGACTACTTCGTCGACGAGAAGGGGCACAGCGCGACGCTCACCGAAGAGGGCGTGCACAAGGTCGAGCAGCTGCTCAAGGTCGAAAACCTCTACGACCCGAACATGATGCCCGTGCTGCACGCGGTGAGTCAGGCGCTCATGGCGCACACGCTGAAGAGGCGCGACGTCGACTACGTGGTGCGCCAGGGCGAAGACGGGCGCCCCGAGGTGGTGATCGTCGACGAGTTCACGGGGCGCATGATGCCGGGCCGCCGCTGGTCCGACGGGCTTCACCAGGCGGTCGAGGCGAAGGAGGGGATTCCGGTCCGCAGCGAGAACCAGACGCTCGCGTCGATCACGTTCCAGAACTTCTTCCGCATGTACGGCAAGGTCGGGGGCATGACCGGCACCGCCGACACCGAGGCGCCCGAGTTCGCGAAGATCTACGACCTCGACGTGACGATCGTGCCGACCCACCGCCCGATGATCCGCAAGGATCTCCAGGACGTCGTGTTCAAGTCGAAGCGCGAGAAGTTCGACGCGGTGGTCGAGGACATCAAGGAGCGCCACGCCGCGGGCCAGCCCGTGCTCGTCGGCACGATCTCGATCGAGACCTCGGAGATGCTCGCGAGCAAGCTCGGCAAGCACGGCGTGCGGCACAACGTGCTGAATGCGAAGCACCACGAACGCGAGGCGGAGATCGTGGCGCAGGCCGGTCGCCGCGGCGCCGTGACGATCTCCACCAACATGGCGGGCCGCGGCACCGACATCTGGCTCGGCGGCAATCCCGAGATGCTCGCGCTCGCGAAGTGCGGCGGGGACAAGAACCACCCCGAGTACGCGGAGACGCTCGCGAAGTTCGAGGACCAGTGCGCCGGCGAGCGCGTCGAAGTTGTCGAGGCGGGCGGGCTGCACATCCTGGGCACCGAGCGACACGAGAGCCGGCGCGTCGACAATCAGCTGCGCGGCCGCTCGGGCCGCCAGGGCGACCCCGGATCGAGCCAGTTCTTCCTCTCGCTCGAGGACGACCTGCTGCGGATCTTCGAGGCCGACCGCGTGAAGCAGTGGTGGGACCGCGTGGGTGTCGAGGAGGGCGAGGCGATCGAGAACCGCCTGCTCACGCGCGTGATCGAGAATGCGCAGAAGAAGGTCGAGGCGCGCAACTTCGACATCCGCAAACACCTGCTCGAGTACGACAACACGATGAACTCGCAGCGCCAGGCGTTCTACGCGCGGCGCCGCGAGACGATGGAGCAGGACCCCCACGCCGAAGTGCTCGACATGGCCGAGGGCGCGATCGTGACGCTGCTCGACGCCTGGTGGCCCGCGCGCGGCGGCATCGAGCCCGATGCGCTCGCCGATTTCGCGAAGGCGCTCACGGCGCATTTCGGCATCGCGTTCGATCCGAACGCGGCCCCGTTCCGCGAGGGCGAGCAGATCGCCTCCGACCGCCAGGCGGTCGGCGCCGAACTCCTCGACCGCGTCTCGGCGATGCTCGAGGGCAAGAAGAAGGAGTGCGATCGGCTCGCCGCGCAGTACGCGGCGGAGGGCTATCCGAACTTCAGCGAGTGCGAGCGGCAGATCCTGCTGCAGATCCTCGACGCTCAGTGGAAGGATCACCTGCACTCGATGGACGGCCTGCGCGCGGGCATCAACATGCGCGCGTACGGTCAGCGCGATCCGAAGCTCGAGTATCAGCGCGAGGGGTTCGGCCTGTTCGAGGAGATGAACGCGCGCATCGATACGCAGGCGCTCGAGCTCGTGTTCAAGTTCGCGCTGCCTCCGCCGCCCGACGCACCGCGCGCCGTGCCGAGTCCGCTGCGCTCGTCGCCGCCGCCCGAGGCCAGCCCGCCCGCGGCGCGCCCGTCGCCGAGCCAGGCGGCGAAGGTGGGCAAGGTGGGCCGCAACGACCCGTGTCCGTGCGGCAGCGGCAAGAAGTACAAGAAGTGCCACGGCGTCGCTTGAGCCCCGGCAAGCCCGCGATCCCGACGACTTCGATGCGCGTGCCCGGCTTTCGCGCCGCGGGCGTGCGCTGCGGCATCAAGACGCGCGGCCCCGACCTCGCGCTGATCGCGGCCGATGCGCCCGTGGCCGCGGCGGGCATCTTCACGCGCTCGACGGTCGTGGGGGCGCCCGTGGAGATCAGCCGCGCGCGCGTGCGGGCAGGGCGCGTGCGCGGCGTGGTCGTGAACAGCGGCTGCTCGAACGTCGCGATGGGCGCGCGCGGCCGGCGCGACGCGATGGCCATGGCGGCTGCGGCCGCTCGCGCGATCGGCGCGCGCAGCGAGCAGATGCTGGTCGCGTCGACCGGCGTGATCGGACAGCCGCTGCCCATGGCGAAGATCCGCCGCGGGGTCACCCTGGCGGCCGCGGCGCTCTCGCCGAATGGACTGCGCGATGCCGCGCGCGCGATCATGACCACCGACACGGTGTCGAAGAGCGCAGCGACGCGCGTGTGGATCGACGGACGCGCGATCACGATCGCGGGGATCGCCAAGGGCGTCGGCATGATCGAGCCGAACATGGCCACGATGCTCGCGTTCCTGTTGACCGACGCCGCGGCCACGCCCGCATTCCTGCGCACGGCGCTGCGCGGTGCGGCCGATCAGAGCTTCAACCGGCTCACCGTGGACGGCGAGGGCTCGACGAGCGATACCGCGCTGCTGCTCGCGAGCGGCGCGGCGGGGAATGACACGCTGCGCAGCGCGAAGAGCCCCGCCGCGCGCCGCTTCGCGGACGCGCTCACGAGCGTCGCCACCGATCTCGCGCGCCAGCTCGCGCGCGATGGCGAGGGTGCGACCAAGCTCGTGCTCGTCTCGGTCGTCGGCGCGCGCACCCCTGGCGACGCGGAGCGCGCGGCGCGCCGGATCGCCAACTCGATGCTCGTGAAATCGGCGATCTTCGGCGGCGACGCGAACTGGGGCCGGATCCTGCAGACGGTCGGCGCGGGTCAGGTGGCGCTGCGCCTCCCGCGCACGAGTGTGAAGCTCGGCGGTGTGGTCGTGTTCCGGAACGGCGCCTCGGCCGGGCCCGCCGCGCGCGCCCGCGCACGCCGCGCGCTCGCAGGGCCGGAGCTCCGCATCGAGGTCGACCTCGGCATCGGCCGCGGCGCCGCGCAGATCTTCACGTGCGACCTCAGCTACGACTACGTGCGCATCAACGCGGAGTACACGACGTAGGGCGGAATTCCGCTTGCCAGGAGCGACGATCCGCCGCCAGAATCATCCGGTCTCGAGCGGGTAGGCAGTTGCGGATGAAGCGGATTGCTGTGCTGGTTCTGCTCTGGGCGGTGCCGTTCGCCGCTCACGGCGCCTCGTTCTCGAGCGCGGCGGTTGCCGACGCATTCGTCACCACGGGGTCGGACGGCAGCCTCTCCGGCAACAACTACGGCGGCGGCGGCGCGATCACGAGCGCGGCGCCGGGACTTCCGCGCGGGGAAGCGCAGAGCGTGCTCCGGTTCGATCTGGGCACCGCCGTCGCTTCCTTCGACGGCATCTTCGGCGCCGGACAGTGGAGCCTTCAATCGGTGAGCTTGCAGCTCACGGCGGCGCCCGCGAACAACGCGATCTTCAACACCCCCGCCGCGGGATCGCTCGCGCTCTCGTGGATGCAGAACGATTCCTGGACCGAGGGGACGGGCTCGCCGTCCGCGCCCGGCGCGAGCGGGATCACGTTCACGAGCCTGCAGAGCACGTTCATCGGCGCGGCCGACGAGAGTCTCGGTTCGTGCAGCTTCAATGGCGCGACGAGCGGCGCCTTCACCTGCGCGCTCGCCCTGACCCCTGGACTGCAACGCGGACGTGCTCGCGGGCAGCGCGCTCAGCCTGCGCGTGTTCGCGGCCGACAGCGGCGTGAGCGGGGTGTTCAACTCGCGCAACTTCGCCACGGTGTCGAGTCGCCCCTCGCTGACTCTCGTGGCGATACCGGAGCCGGGAACGTTCGCGCTGTGCGCGCTCGGCTTCGCGCTGCTCGGCGCGGTGCGGTCGGGCCGCGGGCGCCGCGCGTGCGGCTGCTTTGTCTTACGCGGACCGGTCTGCTAACCCTCTGCGAATCCACACGTTCCAGGGGCGCCCCGGCGGTGCCCGCTGCACTGGCCGCACGGCCGCGTCAAGTCTCGCAAGGCTTGGGTGTTGCGGGTCGGGGAGGCACACCCCGGAACGGACGCACAACCGCGAAGGAGAATTGCCATGGCCGAAACGCCGGCCCCCACGGAGGCCGCGGCGGCTTCCGTCGCACCCTCCAGCATGACCGCGCAGGTCGAGCGAGGGACGCTGACCATCCGCGACCTGCTCGAAGCGGGCGTCCACTTCGGACATCAGACGCGCCGCTGGAACCCGCGCATGAAGCGCTTCCTGTTCGGCGAGCGCAACGGCGTCCACATCGTCGATCTCGACCAGACGCTGCCGCGCTTCCAGAAGGCGCTGGACTTCCTGCGCGAGACGGTCGCGAGCGGCGGCAAGGTGCTGTTCGTGAGCACGAAGCGCCAGGCGCAGGCGTTCGTCGAGACCGAAGCGCAGCGCTGCGAGCAGTACTACGTCTCCCGGCGCTGGCTCGGCGGCATGCTCACGAACTTCAAGACGGTCCGGAAGTCGATCGAGCTCTTCAAAGAGCAGCTCGAGCTCGTGGGCGACGCGGAGAAAGCAGCCGAGCTCTCCAAGAAGGCACTCTCGGGCGTCAACCGCTCGATCGAGAAGTACAAGAAATCGCTCGACGGGATCAAGGAGATGACCCGGCTCCCCGACGCCGTGTTCATCGTCGACGTGGGCCGGGAATCGATCGCGGTGAAGGAGGCGAACCGGCTCGGGATCCCGATCGTCGCGATCGTCGACTCGAACTGCGACCCCGAGTCGATCGACTTCGTGGTGCCCGGCAACGACGACTCGACGCGCGCGATCCAGCTCTACTGCCAGCGCGTGGCCGATGCATGCGCCGAGGGCGCGCGGATCTTCAACGAGCGCGTGCAGAGCGAAGTGTCCGAACAGGAGCGCGCACGCGGCACCAGCGAGGTCTCCGAGAAGACCGGCACGGGCCGCGTCGTGGTCGAGATCAAGCAGCAGCCGCGGCGTGGCCGCGGCACCCACAGCGCCGCGCCGCGCGCCGATCGCGGCGGCGAGCGCGATCGCGGCGGCGAGCCCGAACCCAAGGAAGCGGAGGCCCCGACCCCGCCCGCGCCCGCGGCCGAGTAGTCGCGCGCTAGAGAAACGGTAGGAGAGCGGTAGTGGCGGAGATCTCCGCAAAAGACGTGAAGACCCTGCGCGAGCAGACCGGCGCAGGCATGATGGATTGCAAGCGCGCGCTCGCGGACGCGGACGGCGACCTCAAGAAGGCCACCGATCTGCTGCGCGAGCGCGGGCTCGCCAAGGCCGGCAAGCGCGAGGGCCGCACGACGAGCGAGGGCGCGATCTCGATCGCACTCGCGGGCGGCGCGGGTGCGATGGTCGAGCTCGGCTGCGAGACCGACTTCGTCGCGCGCACCGACGCGTTCACGGCGCTCGGGGAGCGGCTCGCGCGCGCGGTCGCGGAGGACCCGAAGATCGCGTCGGTCGACGCGCTGCTCGACGCTCCGGTCGACGGTGAGAAGGTCTCGGAGCGCGTCGTCGCGGCGATCGCGGTGCTCGGCGAGAACGTGGTGGTGAAGCGGGTCGTGCGGCTCGCGGTCGACTCGGGCGTGGTCGGCGGCTACGTGCACGCGGGCGGCAAGCTCGGCGTGCTGGTCGCGGTCACGGCGAAGGACGGCGGGCCTGGGCTCGCGGGACTCGCCAAGGACATCGCCATGCACATCGCCGCAGCCGATCCGAGCCCGGTGGCGGTCGACCGCGCGGGCGTCTCCCCGGAGCTGCTCGCGGCCGAGCGCGAGATCTATCGCAAGCAGGCGCTCGCGTCCGGCAAGCCCGAGAAGATCCTCGACAAGATCGTCGAGGGGAAGGTCGACAAGTTCGTATCGGAAGTCGCGCTGGTCGAGCAGCCGTTCGTGAAGGACCCCGATCGATCCGTGGGCGATCTCTTGTCCGCGCACGGAGCGGGCGTGAACGTTTCCGCGTTCGAGCGGTTCAAACTCGGCCAAGGGGAGGAGGCGCGCGCGGAGTGAAGCCGGCCTATCGCAGGCTCCTGGTCAAGCTCTCCGGCGAGCAACTCGCCGGCAAGGGCGGATTCGGCATCAGCCCGACCGTGATCAAGCGCATTGCGCAGGACCTGCGAGAGGTCCACGAGTTCGGCGTGGACCTGTGCGTCGTGATCGGCGGCGGCAACGTGATCCGCGGGATCACGGCCGCGTCCGAGGGCATGGACCGCGCCAACGCCGACTACATGGGCATGATGGCGAGCGTGATCAACGGGCTCGCGCTCCAGGACGCGCTCGAGAAGCAGGGTCTCACCACGCGCGTGCTCTCGGCGCTCGAGATCCGCGACGTGGCGGAGCCCTATGTCCGACGCCGCGCCGAGCGCCACCTCGAGAAGGGGCGCGTGGTCGTGTTCGCGGGCGGCACGGGCAACCCGTACTTCTCGACCGACACCGCGGCCGCGCTGCGCGCCGCGGAGATCCACGCCGACGTGATCCTGATGGGCAAGAACGGCGTCGACGGTGTCTATTCGGCCGACCCGAAGCTCGATCCCAAGGCCGTGAAATACGAGCGCGTGCGCTTCGACGAGGCGCTCGCGAAGAATCTGCGCGTGATGGACCAGACCGCGCTCGCGCTGTGCCGCGAGAACAAGACGCCGATCATCGTGTTCGACATGAGCAAGCCGGGGAACCTGCGGCGCGTGGTGCTCGGCGAGGAAGTCGGAACGCGGGTGGAGGAGTAGTCGATGGCCGCGGAGGATTCGGAGCTCGTCTACGCAGAGGCGAAGGACGCAATGGACAAGTCGCTGCGCGGGCTGCGCGCCGACCTGCAGAAGGTGCGCACGGGGCGCGCGAGCACGGCTCTGCTCGACGGCATCCAGGTCGACTACTACGGCACGCCCACGCCGATCAATCAGCTCGCGAACATGAGCACGCCGGATCCGCGCCTGATCGTGATCTCGCCCTACGACAAGGGCTCGATCAGCGCGATCGAGAAGGCGGTGCACTCGTCGAACCTCGGGCTCACGCCGAGCAACGACGGCAAGGTCGTGCGGATCCCGATTCCGCCGCTCACCGAGGAGCGCCGCAAGGATCTGGTCAAGCAGATCCACCGGCTCGCCGAGGACCACAAGGTGGGGGTGCGCGAGGCGCGCCGCGACGCGCTGGCGATGATCAAGGACCTCGAGTCCGAGGGCACGGTGCCCGCCGACGACCGCAAGCGCGAGGACAAGCGGATCCAGGCGCTCACCGACGAGCACATCAAGAAGATCGAGGAGATGCAGGCGGCCAAGGAGGCCGAGATCCTCCAGGTCTGACCGCGTATGACGACCGACTCGCTGCGAACCGATGATCTCCCGCGACACGTCGCCATCATCATGGATGGCAACGGGCGCTGGGCCGAGCGCCGCGGCCTGTCGCGGGTGGAGGGGCACCGCGCGGGCAAGGAGGCGGTGAAGGCCGCCGTGCGCGCGGCGAGCGATCTGGGCATCGAGGTACTCACGCTCTACGCGTTCTCGATCGAGAACTGGAACCGGCCCCAGTCCGAGGTCACCGAGCTCATGCGCCTCGCCGAGCGCTACCTCGAGGAGGAGCTCCCCGAGGTGATGGCGAACGACGTCCAGGTGCGCGCGATCGGCCGCCTCGACCGGCTGCCGCCGCGCGTGCGGTCGCGAATCGAGCACGCCGTCGAGAAGACGCGCGACAACGGCGGGCTCAAGCTCGTGTTCGCGCTCTCCTACGGCGGGCGTGCCGAGATCGTCGATGCGGCGCGCCGCATCGCGCGCGACGCCGAGGGGGGCCGCGTCGATCCCGACGCGGTCGACGAGAAGCTGTTCTCCTCGTATCTCTATGATCCCGAGCTGCCCGATCCCGATCTGATGATCCGCACCGGCGGCGAGTCGCGCGTCTCGAACTTCCTGCTCTGGCAGATCGCCTACGCCGAGATCTACGTGTCGGACCTGATGTGGCCCGACTTCCGCGCCGAGCACCTGAACGAGGCGCTTCGCGACTTCCAGGGCCGCGAGCGCCGCTTCGGTCTCACCAGCGCGCAGGTCGCCACGACCAAGTCGGGCTCCGCGTGAAGCGGCTCAGCGTACTCGGCAGCACCGGCAGCGTCGGCGAGCAGACGCTCGCGGTCGCCGCGGCGCACCCCGATCGCTATGCGGTCGTCGCGCTCGCGGCGGGCCGACGCGTGGAGAAGCTCGCCGATCAGGTGCGCCGCTTCCGGCCGCGGATCGTCTCGGTGGCCGACGCCGCGGGTGCCGAGGATCTGCGCGCTCGGCTCGGCAGCGATCCGCCCTGCGAGATCGCATTCGGCGCTGCGGGCCTCGACGCGGTGGCGACTGCGGACGCCGACCTCGTGGTCGCGGCGCTCGTCGGGGCGGCCGGGCTGCGGCCCACGCTCGCGGCCGTGCGCGCAGGGCGCGACATTGCGCTCGCGAACAAGGAAGTGCTCGTGATGGCGGGCGCTCTCGTGCGCCGCGAGGTCGCCGCGCGCGGCGTCGCGCTCGTGCCCGTCGACAGCGAGCACAGCGCGATCTTCCAGGCGCTCGCGGGCGCCGACCGCGCGTCGATCGCGAAGCTGATCCTGACCGCGTCGGGCGGGCCGTTCCGCACCTGGAGCGCGGAGCGGATCGCGCGCGCGACCGTCGAGGAGGCGCTCCGCCACCCGAACTGGGACATGGGCCCCAAGATCACGATCGATTCTGCGACGCTCATGAACAAGGGGCTCGAGGTGATCGAAGCGCGCTGGCTGTTCGACGTCGGGCCGGAGCGCGTCGAGGTGGTGGTGCACCCGCAATCGATCGTTCACTCGCTGGTCGAGTTCTGTGACACGTCGGTGATCGCGCAGCTCGGCTTGCCGGACATGCGCGTGCCGATCGCGGTGGCGCTCGCGCATCCGGAGCGGCTGCCGCTCGACCTGCCGCGGCTCGATCTCGCCGCGCTGGGCCGGCTCGATTTCGAGACGCCCGACACCAAGCGCTTCCCGTGTCTCGAGCTCGCCTATCAGGCGCTGCGCGGCGACGAGGCCGCACCTGCCGTGCTCAACGCCGCCAACGAGATCGCCGTGGAGGCGTTTCTCTCGGGCGGCATGGCGTTCCCAGCGATCGCGGCCGCGAACGGCGCCGTGCTCGAGGCCTTCGAGAAGACCGAGACCGGCGGCGCGTTGCGCGATCTCGAAGACGTGATCGCAGCCGACACCTGGGCGCGCGCGCGCGCACGCGAATGGCTCGCCGCCCACCCGCCGGATGGAGGCCGCGCATGACCGTGCTCTCGTACCTGTGGGCGTTCGTACTGCTGCTCTCGATCCTCGTGTTCGTGCACGAGCTCGGCCACTTCCTGGTCGCGCGCGCGTGCGGCGTGCGTGTGCTCAAGTTCTCGATCGGCTTCGGCTCGCCGATCGGCTTCGGCAAGTACCGGCTTGCGTGGACGCGCGGCGGCACCGAGTTCGTGATTGCTTGGTTCCCGCTCGGCGGCTTCGTGAAGATGCTCGGCGAGAATCCCGACGAGATCGACGACCCTGCGGTCGCGGTGTCCCCGGGAGAGTCGCTGCCCGAGAAGAACACCTGGCAGAAGCTCGCGATCGTGTTCGCGGGACCCGCGGCGAACCTGATCCTGCCCGTGCTCGTGTTCGCCGTGACGCTCGCGATCGGGATGCCGCGCCCGGTCGCTGTGGTCGGCAGCGTCGAGCCCGGCTCGCCGGCGGCCGTCGCGGGGCTGCGGTCCGGCGATCGGATCACGGAGGTCGCGGGCACGCCCGTGGCGTGGTGGAACGACGTCGAAGATGCCGTGCGCGCGCGCGCAGACGCGACCGCGGAGTTCGTCTACGAGCGCGAAGGTGCGCCCGCGATCGCGCGCGTCGCGATCGAGCGCCGCACGGTCACCGACGAATTCGGCCAGCCGGCCGAGGTCGGCTGGTCCGGAGTCCAGCACCATCGGCCCGCGGCGATGCTCGGCATTTCCTCATCGGACTCGCCCGCCCACGCGGCCGGGCTGCGCTCGGGCGAGGTCGTCGAGTCGGTCGATGGCGTGGCGGTGGAGAGCTGGGACGATTTCGCGGCGGCGTTCGCCGCAGCGCGCGGTCCGAAGGTGGAGCTCGCGCTGCACCGCAGCGCACCCGGAGCGAAGCGTTCGCCCGGCGAAGACCCGGCTGCGATTCCGATCGAACGCCGCACCGCGACCGTGCCCGCGCTCGGCAGCGTCGAGGCGCTCGGCGTGTTGCCGGCGACGGTGCTCGTGTCTTCCGTGACCATCGGATCGGCCGCCGAGCGCGGAGGCCTGTTGCCGGGCGATCTGATCGTGTCGGTCGACGGCGCTCCGATCGGCAGCTTCGATTCGTTCGCCGAGATCGTGCGCACGAGCGGCGGGCGCGAGCTCGCGCTCTCGTTCGCGCGCAGCGGCGAGCTCCACTCGGTGCGGATCGCGCCCACGCTCGAGGATTTCGACGCGGGCTTCGGCATGAAGGAGCCGCGCTACCTCGTCGGCATCACGGCCGAGGTCGCGAGCCTGACCGGCGAGATCGCGACCGACCGCGAACGCAACCCGATCGTCGCGCTGCCGCGCGCGATCGGCATGACCGCCGAGGTCACGCGCGGGTTCGTCGCGGGAATGGTGAAGCTCGTGACGGGCGAGGTGTCGCGCAAGCAGCTCGCGGGCCCGATCGGAATCGCCGAGATCGCGGGCCACGCGTACGAGCGCGGCTGGGAGACCTATCTCTCGATCCTCGTGTTGATCAGCATAAATCTCGGGATCCTGAACCTGCTTCCGATCCCGGTGCTCGACGGCGGGCAGGCCGTGATCTACGCGGTCGAGGGCGTGCGCCGTGCGCCGCTCTCGCTGCGAACGCGCGAGATCGTGCAACAGCTCGGGCTCACCGTGTTGATGCTGCTCATGGGGCTCGCGTTCTGGAACGATCTCTCGCGCCAGTGGACGCGGCTGCTCGACTGGCTCGCGAATACGTGACCGAAGTCCCGCTGCTGCTGGCCGTCGAGACGGCCACGGCAGCTCCGAGCGTCGCGCTCTGGCGCGGCGAGGCGCTTCTGGCCGAACGCGCCGTGGACGCGAGCCGCGCCACGGCCGAGCGTCTGCTGCCGGCGCTCGACGCGCTGCTCGCGGGCGCAGGCATCGCGCTCGCGGCGGTGCAGGGATTCGCGGTATCGATCGGCCCCGGCTCGTTCACGGGGCTCCGGATCGGGGTGGCGACCGTAAAGGGGCTCGCGTTCGGAACCGCGCGCGCCGCGGTCGCGGTGCCGACACTCGCCGCGATCGCGCAGCACGCGCCTGGACCGGCACCCGTGGCCGCAGTGCTCGATGCGCGGCGCGGTGAGGTGTACGCGGCGGGCTTCGAGGGCGGCGCCGCCGCCGATTGGCTCGCGGAAGGCGTGATCTCGATCGATTCGCTCGCGGCGCGCCTGCCCGCGGGCTGCCGCGTGGTCGGCGACGCCGTGGCGTTGTGCGCGGTGGCGCTGCGCGGCAGCGCCGCGGTGCTCGCGCCGCCTCCCTATCCCGAGACGACCGCGCGCCACGTCGCGCGGATCGCCGCGCGCGAATGGTCGCGCGGCGACGCGATCGCTGCGGCCGACCTCACGCCGCGCTATCTGCGCCGCGCCGAGGCCGAGGTGAAGCGCACGGGGGAGCGCTTCGAACCCTTTTGACACCCTGTGGACCCTCGCGTAACCTCGCGAAACTAACGAGAAAACGCTTGCAGGGCGGATCAGCCCAAAGGGCGTAATCCGCCAATTCGGGGGTCGCGCGAGGAGCCATGGCACTCAAGATCTTCTACGACAAGGACGCCGACCTCGGCCGGCTCGACGGCAAGACCGTGGCGATCCTCGGTTACGGCAGTCAGGGGCACGCGCACGCGCTGAACCTCAAGGCGTCGGGCATCGATGTGGTGGTCGGCCTGCGCAAGGACTCGTCGAGCGTCGGCAAGGCCGAGCGCTCGGGGCTGCGCGTGCTCGGTGTCTCCGAGGCGGTGGCAAAGGCCGACATCACGATGATGACGCTGCCCGACGAGTCGATGGGCACGATCTACCGCGAGCACGTCGCGCCGAACCTCAAGGCCGGCAAGTACCTCGCCGTGGCGCACGGCTTCAACATCCACTTCAACGTGATCCGCCCGCCCGCGGACGTGAACGTGTTCATGGTGGCGCCCAAGGGCCCCGGCCACACCGTGCGAGCGCACTACGAAGAGGGGCGCGGCGTCCCGTCGCTCGTGGCGGTGCATCAGGATCCCACCGGCGACACGCTCCAGATCGCGCTCGCCTATGCGGCGGGGATCGGCGCCGGGCGCGCCGGGATCATCGAGACCAACTTCCGCGAGGAGACCGAGACCGACTTGTTCGGCGAGCAGACCGTGCTGTGCGGCGGGCTCGTCTCGCTCATGACCGCGGGCTACGAGACGCTCGTCGAGGCCGGCTACTCCCCCGAGATGGCCTACTTCGAGACGATCCACGAGGTGAAGCTGATCGTCGATCTGATCTACGAAGGCGGCATCGCGAACATGCGCTACTCGGTGTCGAACACGGCCGAGTACGGCGACCTCACGCGCGGCCCGCGCGTGATCGACGACGGCACGCGTGCGCGCATGCGAGAGATCCTGCGCGAAATCCAGACGGGCGCGTTCGCGCGCGAGTTCATTCTCGAGAACCAGGCCGGTGGGCTGCAGTTCTCCGCATTGCGCCGCCGCGGCCAGGAGCACCCGATGGAGGCGATCGGCGCGCAGCTGCGCGAGCTGATGCCGTGGCTCAAGGAGAAGCGGCTGGTCGACCGCTCGAAGAATTAGCGCAAGCCGTCTGGCTCGGTACGGAATGATGGACGACGCGCAACAAGACGGTGTGGACCGACGCCATCGGCGCCGCCGGCGGCGGCGACGCCGCACGCAGCGCGGCCTGCTCCTGCTCCCGCACCTGATCACCACCGCGAACCTCGCGCTGGGATTCTTCGCGATCGTGCAGTCGTTCGCAGGCCGCCACGATCTCGCCGCGCTCGGCATCGTGCTCGCGGCGGTCGCCGACGCGATCGACGGGCGCGTCGCTCGGCTCGCGGGATCGTCGAGCCGGTTCGGCGTCGAGTACGACTCGATCGCCGACACCGTGTCGTTCGGCGTCGCGCCCGCGATGCTCGCGTTCTCGGCGGGCAATCTGCAGGTGCTCGGCAAGCCGGGCTGGGTGATGGCGTTCACGTTCACGGCCTGCGCGGCGCTGCGTCTCGCGCGCTTCAACGTGTCGCCGGGCCGCTACAAGGGCCGTTTCGAGGGCATGCCGTCGCCCGCCGCGGCGGGCGTGGTCGCGACCACGCAGTGGTTCGTGTCGTTCCTGCGCGAGCAGGGCCGCGTGATCGTGGACGTTCCCGAGTTCCTGGTCGCGCTGTCCGTGGTCGGGCTCGGGCTGCTCATGGTGAGCCCGCTCCCGTACCGCAGCGGCAAGGAGATCGACCTGCGCCACTCGTTCGGCACGCTCGTGCTGGCCGTGATCGCGCTCCTGCTCGTGATCGTCGAACCCTCGGTGACGCTGTTCGCGATCGGCGTCGCCTACATGCTCTCCGGCCCGGTCGACTGGCTGTGGCGCCGCCACACCGGTGCGACGCTCGAGGAGATGCCGGCGCCTCCGCCGCACCCCCTCGAACTGCCCCCGCGAGGTTGAAGCGATGAGCGAACTGGTGCGGATCTTCGACACGACGCTGCGCGACGGCGAGCAATCGCCCGGCTGCAGCATGAACCTCGGCGAGAAGCTCGCGCTCGCACGCCAGCTCGAACGGCTCGGCGTCGACGTGATCGAGGCCGGCTTCCCGATCGCGAGTGAGGGCGACTTCGAGGCCGTGAAGGCGGTCGCCCAGCAGGTTCGCGGCGTCTCGATCTGCGGGCTCGCGCGCACGGGCGGCGAGGACGTCGAGCGCGCCGCGCGCGCGCTCGAGGGCGCAGCGGCGCCGCGCATCCACACCTTCATCGCGACGAGCGACATCCACCTGCACCACAAGCTGCGCATGAGCCGCGAGGAAGTACTCGCGGAGGTCGACCGCGCGGTGCGCCAGGCGCGCGGCTACGTCGACGACGTCGAGTTCTCGGCCGAGGACGCGACGCGCAGCGACTGGGACTACCTGGTCCAGGTGTTCCGCGTCGCGCTCGACGCGGGTGCGCGCACGCTGAACGTGCCCGACACGGTCGGCTACACGCAGCCCGACGAGTACGCCGCGCTGATCCGGCACCTGCGCGCGGGGGTTCCCGATGCAGCGTCCCGTGCCGTCTTCTCCGTGCACTGCCACAACGACCTCGGCCTCGCGGTGGCGAACAGTCTCGCGGCCGTGCTCGCGGGCGCACGCCAGATCGAGTGCACCGTGAACGGGATCGGCGAGCGCGCCGGAAACACCTCGCTCGAAGAGGTGGTGATGGCGATGAAGACGCGTCCCGACGTCTACGCGGGGCTCGACACCGAGATCGTCGCCGCGGAGATCTACCCGTCGAGCCGGCTGCTCGCGTCGACGATCGGCGTGCCCGTGCAGCCGAACAAGGCGATCGTGGGCGACAACGCGTTCGCGCACGAGGCCGGCATCCACCAGGATGGCGTGCTCAAGGCCGCGATCACGTACGAGATCATGACGCCGCAGTCGATCGGTCGCGCGTCGAACGAGCTCGTACTCGGCAAGCACTCGGGCCGCCATGCGTTCCGCGATCGGCTGGCCGAGCTCGGCTTCGAGCTCGAAGGCGAGGCGTTCCAGGAGGCGTTCCGGCGCTTCAAGGATCTGGCCGACGCAAAGAAGACGATCTTCAACGAGGACCTCGAGGCGATCGCGAGCGACGCGGTCGTGCGCACGGACGAGCGCTTCGCGGTGAAGGAGGTGACCGTGCTCTCGGGCACGTTCGCCAAGCCCACCGCCACGGTCGAGCTCTGGGTCGACAAGAAGCCGGTCAAGGCGACGGCGCTCGGGATCGGACCCGTCGACGCGGTGTTCAAGGCGATCGTCGAGCTCACCGAG
The DNA here is from genome assembly GCA_963832165.1 of uncultured delta proteobacterium. Classification (GTDB taxonomy): domain Bacteria; phylum Myxococcota_A; class UBA9160; order UBA9160; family SMWR01; genus JAHEJV01. Next base: position 239,694 of record CAWHTE010000004.1, read on the forward strand.
ACCAAGAGCGAGCTCGAGCGCTTCCACGTCAACGCGATCACGGGCGGCATGGATGCGCTCGGCGAGGTATCGGTGACGGTGTGCGAGGACGGGAGGCGCGTGATCGGCAACGGCGCCGACCCCGACATCATCGTGGCGAGCGCGCGCGCGTACGTGCATGCGCTGAACAAGCTCGAGTGGCACAAGCGCCGCCATTCGCTGACCGAGCCGAAGGGCATCTGAAGGGAGATCTCTTGCACCGCATCACGGTTCTGCCCGGGGACGGGATCGGCCCCGAGGTGACGCGCGAAGCGCGCCGCGTGCTCGACGCCGCCGCGCGCATCGCCGGTATTCCGCTCCACTTCGAGCAGGCGCTCGTCGGTGGCTGCGCGATCGACGCGCAGGGCACACCGCTCTCCGACGAGACGCTCGAGCTCGCGCGCGGCTCGCGCGCGGTGCTGCTCGGAGCGGTGGGCGGTCCGAAGTGGGACAAGATGCCGGTCGATCGCCGTCCCGAGCGCGGCCTGCTGCGGATCCGCAAGGAGCTGGGCCTGTTCGCGAACTTGCGCCCCGCGCAGGTGTTCCCGGCGCTCGTGGGCGCGTCGACGCTGCGCCCGGAGGTGGTCGCGGGGATCGACCTGCTCGTGGTGCGCGAGCTCACGGGCGGGCTCTACTTCGGTGAGCCGCGCGGCCAGGCGATCGTCGCGGGGCGCCGCGAAGCGCGCAACACGATGGTGTACGACGAGACGGAGATTGCGCGGATCGCGGTCGTGGCGTTCGAGGCCGCTCGGCGGCGGCGCCGCGAAGTGACCCACGTGCACAAGGCGAACGTGCTCGAGGTATCGCAGCTCTGGGTCCAGGTGGTCGAGGAGGTTGGGAAGGACTTCCCCGACGTCGAGCTGCGCCATCAGCTCGTGGATTCGATGGCGATGCTGCTCTTGCGCGAGCCTGCGGCCTACGACGTGATCGTCACCGAGAACCTGTTCGGCGACATCCTCTCCGACGAGGCCGCGATGATCACGGGGTCTCTCGGCATGCTGCCATCGGCGAGCCTGGGCGAGGGCGGCGTGGGGCTCTACGAGCCCGTGCACGGCTCCGCGCCCGACATCGCGGGTTCCGACAGAGCCAATCCGCTCGCGGCGATCCTGTCCGCGGCGATGCTTCTCGAGCACTCGCTCGAAGCGCCGGACGCCGCGGCCGCGGTGCGCCGCGCCGTCGACGCAGTGCTCGCGGACGGCTACCGCACGGCGGATCTCGTCTCGGCCGAGAACGACACCGCACCGATCGGTTGCCGCGAGATGGGCGACCGGGTGCTCGAGCGTCTGAGCGCCTAGCGGATGGCTACACGCGGGCTGCGTTTGGGCATCACGGGTGCGACGGGAGCGCTCGGCACCGAGGTGTTGTCGGCGCTCGACGATGCGCGCGTGCCGATCGCGCAGCTCGTCGCAGTGGCCGGCGAGCGATCGCTGGGCGCCGAGCTCGAGTTCCAGGGCGAGCTCGTGCCCGTGGCCGCCGAGCTGCCCGCGCTGCACGGGCTCGATCTGCTGATCAACTGCGCACCAGCTGCCGCCGCACCCGACATCGCGCGAGCCGCGCTGCGCGCCGAGGTGCCGTGCATCGATCTCTCGGGCGCGTTCGCGCATCGCAGCGAGGTGCCGCTGGCGTGGACCACGCGCGGCGTTCGCGTCGAGCGCGCGCCGCTGATCGCTGCGCCCGTCGACGCGGCGCTGGTGTGGCTGCCGCTGCTCGGCGCGCTGGCCGAGCTCGGCGCGCTCACACGCGTGCGCGGCACGATCCTCGAGGGCGCTTCGGCGTGGGGACGTGCGGGGATCGAAGCGCTCACGCGCGAGTCGCTCGCGCTGTTCAATTCGCAGGATCTGCCGGAGGGCGAGGAGCTCGAGCATCCGCTCGCGTTCGACTGTCATCCCGCGAGCGGCGAACGCGGCGAGGGCGGACGCCGCGCGCGCGAGAGCGCGCTCGCGGGCGTGCTCGCGCGCGCACTCGATCCCGCGCCTGCGGTGTCCGCGCGCTGGATCCAGGTGCCCGTGTTCGTGAGTCAGATCTCGGCGTTGACCGTCTCGTGGGATCGCGCGGTCGATGCCGACGAGGCCGCACAGAAGCTCGCGAAGGCATCCGGTGTGGAGCTCTGGAGCGGGGGCGGAGAGGGCGCGAACCTGCGCGCGGTGGCGGGCCGCGACGTCGTCGTGGCGAGCCGACCCGAGCCCGATCGCGCGGAGCCCGGCGCTCTGTTCCTATGGGCCGCGGCCGATCTCCTGCGTCTCGCGGCCGCGAACGCGGCGGCGCTTGCGGCCGCAATGGTCGCCGAGCGCGGCGCGCGCTGAGGGTTGCGCGTGGCGCGCACGTTCCGCCTCACGCTCGAGTACGACGGGACGGAGTTCGAGGGCTGGCAGGTCCAGTCCGGCGGACGCCGAACCGTACAGGGTGTGCTCGAAGTGGCGCTCGCGCGCGTGACTCGAGAGCGCGCGCGCCCTGTCGGCTCGAGCCGCACCGATGCGGGAGTCCACGCCGAGGGACTCGTCGCGAGCGTGCGGCTCGAGACCGCGCTCGAGCCCGAGCGGCTGCAGCGCGCGCTCAACGCGTCGCTGCCCGACGACGTCGCGGTGCGCGAGGTCGCCGTGACCCACGACGACTTCGACGCGCGCCGCGACGCGACGGGCAAGCTGTACCGCTACTCGCTCTGGAACTCGCCCGAGCGATCGCCGCTGCGGCGCCGCCGCGCGCTGTGCCTGCTGCGGCCGCTCGACCTCGCGCGGATCCGCGCCGCCGCCGCACAGCTCGTGGGCTGTCACGATTTCGCGTCGTTCCAGGGGGCCGGGTCGCAGGTGCAGTCGAGCGTGCGCCTGCTGCGCCGGCTCGAAGTCACGGGCGAACCCGGGGCCGCGGTCGATCTCTGGTTCGAGGGCAGCGGCTTCCTGCGCCACATGGTGCGAAACCTCGCCGGAACCCTGATCGAGGTGGGCTCGGGGCGGCGGGATCCCGAGGGGATGACCACGCTGCTCGCGGCGCGGGACCGGCGTCTCGCGGGTCCGACGGCGCCCGCGCACGCGCTCACACTCGTGTCGGTGAGCTATCAAGATTCCTCGTGTTGACGGGAGCTTGCGCCTACGGTATCGACTCGGACCCGACCGCCGGCGAGCCCGGGTGAGGAGAGGTAGTTCATGGGGGCACAGGCCCATCGCGCCACCCAGAGCGCTCGCCCCGCGGAAGTGGTGCGGCGCTGGTTCGTCGTGGACGCACAGGACGTCACACTCGGACGGCTCGCGTCGCGCGTCGCCACGATCCTGCGCGGCAAGCACAAGGCGATCTTCACGCCGCACGTCGACACGGGCGACTTCGTCGTGATCGTGAACGCGGAGAAGGTCAAGCTCACGGGCCGCAAGCGCGAGCAGAAGACCTATCGGCACCACACGGGTTGGACCGGCCACGTGAAGTCGGTCACCGCCGACAAGCTGCTCGACGGCCCGCACGCGGAGCGCGTGCTCCAGAGCGCCGTACGCGGCATGCTTCCGAAGAACTCGCTGGGCCGGCAGATGTTCCGCAAGCTCAAGGTCTACAAGGGCCCCGAGCATCCCCACGCAGCCCAGCAGCCGGAGGTCCTCGACCTTGCCTGAACCCCAGACGTTCGTCGCGACGGGCAAGCGCAAGACAGCGGTCGCGCGGGTTCGCCTGCGGATCGGCAGTGGGCAGTTCCGCGTCAACGGACGCACGCTCGAGGATTACTTCCCGCGCGAGGCGTCGCGCATGATCATTCATCAGCCGCTCGAGACGGTCAACGCCGTGGGGCGCTACGACATCACCGCGACCCTGCACGGCGGCGGAATCTCGGGTCAGGCCGATGCGCTGCGCCACGGCATCACGCGTGCGCTCGAATTGCTCGACCCCGGCAACCGTCCCGCGCTCAAGAAGCGCGGCTTCCTGACCCGCGACGCTCGCAAGAAGGAGCGCAAGAAGTACGGGCAGAAGGGCGCCCGCGCGCGCTTCCAGTTCTCGAAGCGCTAGGTCTCCGATGAAGATTGCGGTGGTCGGGGCCAGCGGGTACACGGGCCTCGAGCTGCTGCGCCTGTTGCTCCGGCATCCCGAGTTCGAGATCGCCGCAGTGACCTCGGAGCAGCGCGCGGGGCGCGAGGTGGGCGACGTGTTCCCCGCGCTGCGCGGGCGGCTCGATCTGCGCTTCGAGGCGGTCGATCCCGCGTCGCTCGCGGGCCGCGTCGAGCTCGCCTTCACGGCGCTGCCGCATGGGGCGTCGGCGCGCGCAGTGATCGGGCTGCGCGACGCGGGCGTGCGCGTCGTCGATCTCTCGGCCGATTTCCGGATCCACTCGCTCGCCACCTATCAGCAGTGGTACGGCGAGCACCCGGCGCCCGCGCGGCTCGCCGAAGCGGTCTACGGTCTGCCCGAGCTGCACCGCGCCGCGCTGCGCACGGCCTCGCTCGTGGCCGCGCCCGGTTGCTATCCCACGTCGGCGCTGTTGCCGCTCGCGCCGCTGCTGCGCGCGGGGCTCGTCGAGCCGCGCGGGATCCACATCGATTCGAAGTCGGGCGTCTCGGGCGCGGGCCGCACGCTCTCCGACGGCTACCTGTTCGCCGAGCTCGACGGCAACTGCCACGCCTACAAGCCGGGCTTCACGCACCGCCACGCGCCCGAGATCGAGCAGGAGGCGAGCGAGGTCGCGGGCGGCGAAGTGCGGGTCACGTTCGTGCCGCATCTGCTCCCGACCGTGCGCGGGATCGCCACGAGCGTGTACGTGCGACCGCGCGGCGGCGACGCCGAGCGCGCGCGCCGCGCACTGCACGAGGCGTACGACGCCGAGCCGTTCGTGCGCGTGCTTCCCGAGGGCGAGACGCCGTCGCTCCAGGCGGTCGTCGGCACCAACTTCTGCGACGTCGCGCTGTTCGCCGACACACGCAACGAGACGTGGATCCTGCTCTCGACGCTCGACAACCTGTGCAAGGGCGCGAGCGGGCAGGCGCTGCAGTGCGCGAATCTCGTGTGCGGATTCCCCGAGACGATGGGGCTGCTCGACACGGCGCTCTTGCCGTAGCTCACACCGAAACGCGAGTGGATCCGCGCGCGGTTTGACGCTCGATAGCGCCCACGATATACCTCGCAAAACCACTCGGTCCGCATGACCACCTCGTATTACGCCAAGGATCCGACGGAAGTGCGGGTCTCGGTGTCGGCGGTGGTGAGGCGGCGCGGCGAGCCGGATCAGATCCTGCTCATGAAGCGCAGCGACAATCTGCACTGGGGGTTGCCCGGCGGCTACGTGGAGCCGGGCGAATCGGTGCAGAGCGCGACGCAGCGCGAGGTCCGCGAAGAGACCGGGTACGAGATCGAGGTGGGGCGGCTCGTGGGTGTGTATTCCGATCCGCGCATGCAGGTGATCGACTACGGCGACGGGCGCCGCGTGCATGCGATCAACCTGTGTTTTGAAGCGGTCGCGGGTGCGCAAGGCGAGCTCGAAACCCCCGACGAGACGCTCGAATGGGGGTTCTTCGCCGTCGACGCGCTGCCGCAGCCGTTCGTGCCGATTCACGCGATCCGCGTGAGCGATGCGGCGCAGCAGCGCGAGCAGGCTACCGTGCGATGAGAGGGAAGGGGGGGAATCGGTGACGAGGCGGCCGACCAAGTTCATCTTCGTGACGGGCGGCGTGCTGTCGTCGCTCGGCAAGGGTCTCTCCTCGGCGTCACTGGGTGCGCTGCTCGAGTCACGCGGCCTCAAGATCACGTTCCTCAAGCTCGACCCGTACTTGAACGTGGACCCGGGCACGATGAACCCGTTCCAGCACGGCGAGGTGTACGTCACCGACGACGGCGCCGAGACCGATCTCGACCTCGGGCACTACGAGCGCTTCAGCCACGCGCGCATGAGCAAGCGCAACAACGTCACCGCGGGTCGGATCTACGACACCGTGCTCGCGAAGGAGCGCCGCGGCGACTACCTGGGCGGCACGGTCCAGGTGATTCCGCACGTCACCGACGAGATCAAGGCCGCGATCCAGGCCGCGTCCGAGGGCGTCGATGTTCTGATCGTCGAGGTCGGCGGCACCGTGGGCGACATCGAGTCGCTGCCCTTCCTCGAGGCGATCCGGCAGATGCGCAGCGACGTCGGCCGCGACAGCACCTGCTACATCCACACCGCGCTCGTGCCCTACATCAGCACCGCGGGCGAGCTCAAGACCAAGCCCGTGCAGCACTCGGTGAAGGAGCTGCGCACGGTCGGCATTTCGCCCGACATCATCCTGTGTCGCACCGACCGCTTCCTGCCCAAGGCGGTCAAGAGCAAGATCGCGCTGTTCTGCAACGTCGACGAGGACGCGGTGGTCACCGCGAAGGACGTCGAGACGATCTACGAGCTGCCGCTGATCCTGCACCGCGAGGGGCTCGACGAGAAGATCACCTCGGTGCTCGGCATCTGGACCGGCCAGCCCGATCTCAAGCACTGGGAGGGCCTGGTCGAGCGCGCGAAGAACCCGCTGTCCGAGGTGCGGATCGCGATGGTCGGCAAGTACGTCGACCTGACCGAGTCCTACAAGAGCCTCAACGAGGCGCTCTACCACGCGGGGTTCGCGCACCGCGTGCGCGTCGTGATCGAGTACTTCGACTCCGAGAAGCTCGACGATGCGTCGGTGCTCGTGGGCGTGGACGGCATCCTCGTGCCGCACGGCTTCGGCAGCCGCGGCGCCGAGGGCAAGATCCTCGCCGTGCGCTATGCGCGCGAGCAGCGCGTGCCGTACTTCGGGATCTGCTACGGCATGCAGCTCGCCGTGATCGAGTACGCGCGCCACGTCGCCGGGCTCGAGCGCGCGAACTCGCGCGAGATCGATCCCGCGACGCCGCACCCCGTGATCGATCTGCTGCCGGAGCAGCGCGGCGTGGAGGCGAAGGGCGCCACGATGCGGCTCGGCGCGTGGCCGTGCTCGCTCTCGCCGGGCACGCGCGCGTTCGAGTCGTACGCGCGCGACGCGATCTCGGAGCGCCACCGCCACCGCTACGAGTTCAACCCCGAGTACCGCGAGCGGCTCGCGAGCGCGGGGCTCGTGCTGTCGGGGACCTCACCCGACGGAAGGCTCGTCGAGATCGTCGAGGTGGCCGACCACCCGTGGTTCCTCGGCTGCCAGTTCCACCCCGAGTTCGACTCGACGCCGTTCCGTCCGCACCCGCTGTTCGTGGCGTTCGTGGCCGCGGCGCTCGAGCGGGCGGCAGCGCGCTGATACTAGTTCGACGAACTAACGTTACCCCCGGTGGGTAGACCTTTTCCCGCGCGGTGCTCCAAATGCGTAGGTCGGGCTCCTAACGGTCGCTGTACGATCCTCCGCTCGCGGGGACGTGGCTCGGCTCTTGCAGCCTTTACGCCGCAAGGGAAGGGCGCGACGCGTTACATCGACGCGCCGCTGTGGCTCCGTTCCACCGTCGAGCTGTCGAGCCGCGCAGGCCTTGCGCAGGCGAGGAGTACGGATGCGAGTCTGGCTGCGGTCTGGATGGACCTGTGCGATGGGTGCGATCGTCGGCGCGAGCTGGATCGCGAGCTCCGCCGGGGCGGCGTCGCTGACCTACGGCGTGGTCGCTGCGGAGAGCGATCTGAGCCTGCGCTTGAACGCGCAGGCCTTCATGGACGTGACGCCCGACCTCACCGAGGGCCTGCCCGGCGGCGACGATTTCCCCTACACCGCGGCCCTGAACTCGGTCTCGAACACGACGCCCAGTCCCTCGTCCCACGTGGTCGCGGACGTGGGCCTTCCGGGCGGGTTCGACAACGGCGCCCACGGCATCTCGTTCTCGGAGCTGGTGATCCAGGCGCTGGCCCCGAGCAACCTGAGCGGGTTCGGATTCGTTTCGGTGCCGCTCGACCTCACCGGCTCGTCGAACCAGCTCGTGCTCTTCGATGTGGTCGTGTCCTACTTGAGCATCGTTCTGGACAGTCCCCTCACGTCGTCGCTGACGCCGACGGGGAACGCGAATGAATGGCTCTGGGCGGGGCTCGCCAACGTGACCATCAGCGGAGAGGTCGGGCCCTACGTGAATCCATTCGGCGTCACGCTCGGGATCTTCCCGTTCAGCCAGCAGGCGACGATCCCGCTGGCCGGGACCTTCTCGGGAATTCCGACCGGCACCCAGATCACGGTCGGGATCCCGCTCGGCGCGCTCGAGGACGAGCCGCTCCCGCTCCCTCCGATCGAAGTGAGTCTGCCGCTCGACCTGCTCCAGCTCGGGCTCATCACGGGCACTTTCAAGCTGACCGACCTGACGCTCGTCGAGTTCTCGTCCGACGTCGTCTACCGGAACGTGACGCCGATCCCGGAGCCGGGCACGGCACTGCTCCTGGGTCTCGGCCTCGCGGGGCTCGCGGTGCGCCGCATCCACAGCCTCGGGCGCTGATCCGGACGGCCGGTTCGAGAGGGGCGGTCCTGCCTCGCGTTTGCGAGGAGGGTCCGCTAATCATCTCGCGCTCGGGACGTTAGCTCAGTTGGTAGAGCGCTGTGTTCACACCGCAGAGGTCACTGGTTCGAGCCCAGTACGTCCCACCAGTGGCCCGGTAGCTCAGCTGGATAGAGCACCAGCCTCCGAAGCTGGGGGTCGCGCGTTCGAATCGCGCCCGGGTCACCATTCGTCGCCCAGAATCCAGACGCGGAGCACCTTGGCGTGGGCTATGCGCGCGCCCTGCGCCACCCGGCGAGGCCGAACACCCCGAGCACACCTGCGACGAGGAGCAAGTCCTTGCCGGGCTCGGGGGCGACGCGAATACCGATGGCGTCGATCCCGCTCGTCGGGTCGAAGCCGAGCCCGCTCGTCGCGGCGAGGTTTATCGCGCCGCTGAAGTACGCCCCGCTGCGGATCCCGCGGTCGCCGCTGATGATGGCCTCGTTCCACTCGTACACGTTCCCGCCCTGGTCGAAGGTGCCGTAGGGGCTCGGCGAACCCGGGTAGCTGCCGACGATCGTCAGTTCGCCCGCGGCGCTGGCGCAGTTGGCGCTGTTCGCCGCTGCGGTCGGCGCCGAGCAGGTCGTCTGCGTATCCGAGCCCGCCGGATAGTCGAAGTAGCTCGTCGAAGGTGGGCTGTAGAACGCCGCCTTGTACCACTCGTCCTCGCTCGGCAGGAAGATCGTTGCACCCGCGTTGCGCGCGCCGACCGTCGTCGGGCCACTGAACGTGTAGGCGCCGTCCTCGGTCGTCGTGTTGTCCTGCGCCCCGGTGAGTTGGCCGTTGTGCAGCCAGTTCGCGAAACGCGCCGCGTCGTAAAATGACACGTAGTTCACGGGCATGTCTTCACGAAACGCTATTGCGGCATAGCTGTAGTCGGGGCCGATGACGGTCCTCGTGATGCCGCCGAGGCCCGAGTCCATGCTGGTGCTATAGAGCGCGTTTGGGTCGGCCTGTCCGGCGGCGGCGACGGCGTTCAGGAACTCCGCGTACTGCGCGTTTGTCACCTCGTAGGTGCCGATGTTGTAGCCATAGCCCACTGCGCCGAAGCCCGTGTTGTCGGCGGCATTGCCCGGATTCCCCACAAACGTCCAGTCGATCGTGACGACGGCCGAGGCAGGGGCACCCAGCAGCAGCACGGCCCCGAGCATCGACAGCGGGATCAGCGTTCGCATGGCGTTCCCTCCCAGTGGGCGAGACCAAGGGTACTCCTACAGGCCAATCAAAGGGCGATCGTCTGGCCTCGAACTAGCGCCAACCGGCTTGGAGGCGGCCGCGCGGGCGCAGCGTTACCCTCTTCGCTCAGCCACACGCGGCCGTCTTGCCAGACACGGGCAGCATGACCGGGATCGGGAAGCGCGCCCAAGCGCTCGGCGCGATCGTAAACCCGGGACGTGACATGCCCGGGTCACCATTCGCAGCTGCTCCGCAGGCTGTTATGCGGTACGCAGGACGGCTCGCTTCGCGAGAAGCCTCACCCTTTGGATGGGGCGCGAGTGGTTTCGTGGAGAATATTGGACGCGCTGGGCCGACTCCGATTCCCCTTGTGTCGCGGGCGCCGAGCCGCGCATGATCCGGGTCATTGGAGGGAACCCCATGACGCGAGCGAATGTCATCCGAGTCCTTGCCCTGTCCGCACTCGCACTGGCGTGCAGCACCCCCACGCAGACGCCGCCTCCGCCCCAGGTGGATACGACGAGTTCGAGTGTTCCAGGTCACGCCACGCGAACGGAGTTGGTCCAGGTGTCCGCGGTCGTGGAGTCGATCGACCACGACACGCGCATGGTCACCCTGCGCGACTCCGAAGGAAGGCTCGTCACGTTCCGCGTGGGCGAGGCGGTCCGCAACCTGCCGCAGATATCCAGAGGCGACCGGGTCGATGCCGCCTACTATCGATCTCTCGCGATCGATCTGCACAAGAAGGGTGAGGCGACTCCGAGCGTGTCGTCCTCTTCCGGAGGAAGCCGCGCTGCGGTGGGAGCGACGCCGGGTGCTGCGGGCGGCGAGACCATCACGATCATCGCCACGATCCGCGCGCTCGATCGCAAGAACCAGACCGCCACGCTCGAGAGCCCGAGCGGCGAGCTCACGACGATCGCCGTGCCCAATCCCGCGCACTTCGACGTGGCCGAAGTCGGCGACCTCGTCGAGATCAACTACACCGAAGCAGTCGCGATCTCGGTGGAGAAGTCGACGCGGTGACGAACTAGGGCGCCCTCCGGCACGGTCGCGCGACGAGCGGCGGAGGCGCTGCGCGAGCTCACGAAGCGTGTTCGGTAGGAGCGATGATCATGAGCACCCAATACGACTACGATCCGGAACTCGAGGATCGGTTGGCTTCCCGGCTGATGGACGTGCTGATCCGAGCCGGGTTGATCCTCGCGATGGTGCTGCTGTGCTTCCAGGTGTTCTCGCCGTTCCTGCACCTCATGATCTGGGCGCTGATCCTGGCCGTCACCCTGTATCCGACGCAGTTGTGGCTCGCGGCCAGGCTCGGGAGACGGCAGGGCCTTGCGGCAACGCTGATCGTGCTGCTCGGGGCGATGGTGGCCGTGGTGCCGACGGCCGCGCTCATGAACTCGCTCGGCGACTCGGTGCAAGGGCTCATCAAGGGCATCCAGGACAACACGCTCGCGGTGCCGCCTCCGCGAGAGGGCGTCGAGAACTGGCCTCTCGTCGGTGACAAGCTGCACGCGTTCTGGACCCGGGCCCACACCGACCTGCCGGCACTCGTGCAGAGCATGCAGCCGAAGATCGGCAACCTCGCGAAGGCAGCGCTCGGCTTCGTGGCCAGCATCGGCGGGGGATTGCTGCAGTTTCTCGGCTCCCTCGTCGTCGCCGGCATCATGATGGCCTTCGGTGAGTCCGGCGCGCGCGGTATCCGGTCGATCTTCGAGAAGATCATCGCCGGCGGTCGCGGGGGGGAGTTCGCCGACCTGTCGACCGCGACCATCCGTGCGGTCGCCAAGGGCGTGCTCGGCGTCGCCTTCATCCAGGCGATGATCGTCGGTGTCTGCCTGCTCGTCGCGGGCGTGCCCTGGGCGGGCGTGCTCGCGGTGATCGTGCTCGTGCTCGGCATCGCCCAGGTGCCGGCCGTACTCGTCACGCTGCCGGCGATCGCGTGGATCTGGTCGAGCGGCAGCTACGGAACCGGCGCGGCCGTCCTCTACACCGTGCTGCTGCTGGTCGCGGGCATGGCCGACAACGTGCTGAAACCGCTGATGCTAGGCCGTGGCGTGGACGCGCCGATGCCCGTCATTCTCATCGGCGCCCTCGGCGGCATGGCGACGGCCGGCATCCTCGGCATGTTCGTCGGCGCCACGCTCCTGGCGCTCGGCTACCAGATCTTCATGGGCTGGGTCGCGACCGGCCCGGATGCACCGCGATCCGGGTTGGAAGGCGGTACTCCGTCGGCCGGCTGAAACGCATGCCGGACGTCTCGCCGAAGCGTTGGCGAAGGCGCGCGCTCGCCGTTCTGCCGCTGCTCCTCGGCGCGTGCACCGCCGTCGGCCCCGACTTCGCGCGTCCCGGCGTGCCTTGGCTCGAGGACTGGTCGCCCGACGCGCTCCGGGTGGCGCAAGAGGAGGCGCTCACGCAGAGGCCCGTGCAGGTCGACCAGTGGTGGCGCGAGTTCGGCGATGCGGTGCTCGAGAAGCTCGTGGAGGAGGCGCAGCGTCTCAATCCCGGCGTACGCACCGCGGGGCTTCGCATCCTCGAGGCGCGCGCGGAGCTCGGGATCGCCGGCAGCAACCTCTACCCTCAAGTGCAGGAGCTCCGCGGCGACGGCCTGTGGGTCGGGACCGAGCAGAGCGACGGGCCGGATCGGGACTTCTGGACCGGCAGCGCCGGGCTCGACGTCATCTGGGAGCTGGACTTCTGGGGCAAGTTCCGCCGCGGCATCGAGGCAGCGGATGCCGAGTACTTCGCGAGCATCGCCGAGTACGACGATCTCCAGGTGCTCGTCGCTTCCGAGGCCGCGAGCTTCTATGCGAGCATCCGCACCGTCGAGCTGCGCCTCCGCATTGCGCACGAGAACGCCGCGCTGCAGAAGCGCAGCCTCGAGATCACCGAGCGCCTGTTTCACAGCGGCAACGAGTCCGAGCTCGACCTGCAGCAGGCCCGCACGCTCTACCTGAGCACCCTGGCGACGATCCCCGAGCTCGAGGCCAGCCTGTATCAGACCCAGAACGCGCTGGCGATCCTGCTCGGACGACCGCCGGGCCCGCTGCCCGAGATGGACACCGGGCGAGAGCACATCCCCGACGCAGATTTCGGAATGATCGCCGAGCTGCCGGCTCACCTGCTGCGCCGGCGGCCGGACGTGCGCGAGGCCGAGTCGCAGCTGGCCGCGCAGTCGGCCCGGATCGGGGTCAGCAAGGCGGATCTCTATCCGGCCATCCTGGTCGGCGGCTCGCTCGTTTTCTCGGCGACCTCCCTGATGGGATCGTCATACGCTCTCGACTGGGCGGTCGGCCCCGCCTTCGTCTGGAACCTCGACTACAACCGGCTCACGAATCAGGTGCTCGTGCAGGACGCGCGCTTCCAGCAGCTCTTCGAGCAGTACCACGACACCGTGCTTCGCGCGGCCCGGGAGCTGGAGGATGCTGCCATCGGCTTCGCCCAACGCCGCGCGCAGGTCGCGATCCTCGAGGAATCGGTGCAGGCGGCGCGCCGCTCCCTCGACATCGCCGACGTGCAATACCGCGAAGGGCTCGTGGACTTCCAGCGGGTGCTCGACTCGCAGCGCGCGCTGTTCAGCCAGCAGGAGCGTCTCGCGACGACACGGGGAGGTGTCGCGCAGAGCCTGATCGACCTCTACAAAGCGATGGGCGGCGGCTGGCAGCCAGGCCGCTCGATGCCGATCGTCGACGACGAGACTCGCGCCGAGATGGTCGATCGCAGCCGCTGGAAGCGGCTGCTCGACGCTCCACTCCCGGCCGCCGACGATTCCCAACCGCCTCCGTAGACGGACACATAATGGACCAAGACGCCGAATCCTCGCCTGCTCCGCCCGCCGATCCCGCCCCGGGAAGCGGCTCGCGCAAGGGCGCCGCGATCGTCGCTGCGCTGATCCTGATCAGCCTCGGTCTCTACCTCGTCGGCGACCGGCTGACGCCGTCCACGTCCCAGGCCCGCATCCAGGGATTCGTGGTGGCGGTCGCAGCCGAGGTGGCGGGCAAGGTCGTGAAGGTTCACATCCGCGACAACGACGAGGTGCAGCCCGGACAGCCCCTCTTCGACATCGATCCCGTGCCGTACCAAATCGCGCTGCAAAGCGCGCAGGCCGCCTACCACCTTGCGCGCGACACCGTCGAAGCGTCGCATGCGGGCGTCGAGGGCGCGCGCGCCGCGCTGAAGGTGGCTGAAGCCAATCGAGAGATGGCCGAGCGCGATGCCGACCGCCAGGAACGCCTCCATACCGAAGATCCTGGCGCGATCTCGGTGCGCCGCCTCGAGATCGCGCAGGCCACGCGCCAGGAAGCGCGCAGCAAGGTTCGCGGAGCCGAGGCCGAGCTGCGCATGGCGCTCGAGGGGGCCGGCGAGACCGGCGAAGGGAATGCGCAGGTCCAGGCCGCGCGTGCGGCCCTCGACCAGGCGAAGCTCGACCTCACCAACACCCGCGTGGTCGCTTCCGCACGCGGTACGGTCACGGACCTGCAGACCGACGTCGGCCACTTCGTGCAGGCAGGCGCGCCCGTGATGACGCTCGTCGCCGATCACGACGTGTGGATCACCGCCGACATGACCGAGAACAACCTCGGCCACATCGACGTGGGCGACGAAGCGGCCATCGTCCTCGACGTCCTGCCCGGCCACGTGCTGAAGGGCCGCGTCCGCAGTATCGGTCGCGGCGTCGACAGCGGGCAGCAGTCGCAGTCCGGGTCGCTGCCGACGGTGTCGAACGATCGCGACTGGCTGCGCCAGGCGCAACGCATTCCGGTGTCGATCGAGTTCGACGCCGACGAAGACCCGCGGCTCACGGGCGCACGCGTCGGCGGCCAGGCCGAGGTCCTCGTCTACGCCGGCGACAACCCGATCATGAACGTCCTCGGCGCCATCTACATCCGCATCTCGAGCTGGCTGTCCTACCTGTATTGAGGAGAGGTCGTGAGCCCGGGCGACAAGGCGACACTGCGACTGGCGATCGGGCTCGGCCTGGCGGTCGTCGTCGCGTACGGGTTTGCCCTGGCAGTCCCATTCGTCGTCTGTGTGATGTCGGTGATCGTGCTGAGCAGGCCGGGACCTCCAGTCCCGCTGGTGAAGGGCCTCGTCGTCGCGCTCGTCCTCGGCGGGCTCGTCGCAGTCGGGATCGCGATGGTTCCGCTGCTCGAGTACTACCGGTTCGCGGGCGTGCTGCTGACGGCGGTCGTGCTGCACGCGCTCTTCTACAGCGGGCTGGTCGGCGGCAATCCGCTCAGCAACGTGTTAGTTCTGTCGTTCGCGGTGATCCCGGTCGCGGGGGTCGCCGAGCAGGCCCTGGTCGGCGAGCTGAGCGTCGCGCTCGCGGCCGGCGTCGGCATCGGCGTGCTGGTGAGCGCGGTGTCCCACGCCCTGTTCCCGGACTCGCCAGGAGCTGCCGGCGCGACCGCCAGGGCGCGGCCGGAGCCGGGGACGGCCGCGTGGATCGCGCTTCGTGCCACGGGGATCGTGATGCCCGTCTTCGTTCTCGCGCTGACCAATCCCTCGTTCTACCTGGCAGCGGTGCTGAAGACGGTCGCGCTCGGACAGCAGTCCGGCGAGACCGATGCCCGCTCGGCCGGAGCCGAGCTGGTCGGCGCGACGTTGGCAGGAGCCGCAATCGCAGCGGGAGTCTGGGCCGGCCTGTCGATCTGGCCCGAGCTCTGGATGCTGATGCTGTGGCTGGTCCTGGCGGCGCTCTGGACCGGGTCGGCCATGTTCGGCGTCCGGCGCACGCGGATGCAGCCCGCCTTCTGGAGCAATGCGCTGGTCACGGCGTTTCTCGTGCTCGGCCCGGCCATCGAGGACAGCGCCAGCGGAAAGAGCGTGCTCGAAGGCGCTGTCGTGCGCACAGGCTTGTTCGTGGCGGTCGCCTTCTACGCGTGGGGGATGATCCGCCTGCTCGAACGCCGCCGAGCCGGGCATCCCCGGGAGCTCACCGTCCTGCACCGGCAACACGAGGAAACGACATGACACTCCGGAACTTCCTGGTCGGTGTACCGGTCATGCTGCTCTGCCTCGTCGTACAGGTCGCCGTCGTGTTCTGGTGCGTTCGATACTGCGCTCGGCGTTCGGCGCAGAACTCGGCCAAACGTCTTCTGCTCGCGACGGTCCGGCCGCTGGCCGTCGCGATGCTGGCGATGATGAGCGCCAACCTGCTGCAGATCGCGCTGTGGGGATGTCTCTTCGTCTCGCTCGGCGAGTTCGAGGACCTCTACGCGGCGATCTACCACTCGGCCGTGAACTTCACGTCGCTCGGGTACGGCGACGTCGTGATGAACCAGGAATGGAAGCTGCTCGGCCCGCTCGAGGCGGCGAACGGTATCCTCATGATGGCGATGACCGCCGCCGCGCTGACGGCCATCCTGCAGAACGTCATTCGATCTCAGACGGACGCGATCGTCGCGGGACGGCATCGGGGTCGCGATCCCCGCAACTGAGCGATGGCGCCATGCGCGGGGAGTTCCTCTTCACATCCGATGAGCCTGCCCGATAGCCCCTACTTCCCGACCGCCTCTTTCGCGACGTCTTCGTAGTTGCCGATCAGGTTGCTCGCGACCATCCCCGACACGAGCCAGCCCGGCAGCGAGCCGCCCAGATCGATGTAGGTCTCCATCGTGACCCTCGACCGGTTCGCGCCATCCGGGACGAACTCCCAGAATCCGCCGGTGTTCGTGAGTCTGAGGAAGTCCTTCTGTGGCGGCACGGACGGGTAGTCGATCGACTTGAAGTCGATCCGCCCGATGCCGGTCTTCGGGTCGAGCGAGCTCACCCCGCGCGAAACCGTATCGCGGTCGGAGAACATCATCGGCAGGTCGACCGAGGTGTGCATCACGGTCTCGGTCTCGGTCGCGACGAGCACCTTGCGCGTCTCGTTGTCGGGCGCGCGCGCGGGGTCGCGGCCCACGTCGCGCGCCGTGCGCGTGAGCTCGGCCGGCGTCGCGTCGATCGTGCCGCGCATCCGGTAGCGCACGAACGGCTCGCCTTCCTTCTGCTGCGAGAAGACCTGGTAGGTGTAGCCCCGGCCCTCGCCCTTCTCGCCGGGCGTCCACGCCGCGTCGGTGGCTTGATCGGACGCCGACGGCGCGGCAGCGGCGAGCAGGCCGATCAGCACGAGGCAGGCGGATCGTCGGGTAGCCATGGCCGGAAGCTAGAGAAATTTCTCCACACGGACTCCGTGACAAACCCCTGGCTGGCGTAGTCAGGCTCCCGACATCTCGATGGGGCAGAAAGGGAAATCGGCTTCCGCGCGTGGGATCTCAGCTTCCCCACAGGACTGCCGGTCAAGGTCCGTGGGCCGCCCTCTAACACGCGTAAAGCGCTTCCCAGGGCTCTGTTAATTTGTCTGGACAGTGGCTCGGCTCTTGCACGAAAATAACCCGAATCCGGGAAGGGAATCGCGTCGACCCGACGCGGCATTGCGCCCCTTCTATCCGGGCCATCGAGCTGTCTCGGGCCGCCGAGCGCAAATGCTGCAGGGGAGTAATCACATGTCGAAGCGCTTCGGTGCACGGTGCCTGGTGCTGGTGGGTCTGGTGTGCAGTTTCGCGGCCTCCGCCTCGGCGGCTCCGCTGCTCTACAAGGTGGTGCAGGAAGACAGCGAGATCGAGGCGACGTTCCGCGTCGGTTACGACGTGGACGTGAGCCTCGACCCGCTCAACGCCTTTCCGCAGAGCGGAGATCTGGTGGGCACGTCGACCACATTCCCGTCGGGACTGTCGAGAGTGATCGCGGACGTGGGCCTGCCGGACGGCTTCAACGATGGCGCCAACGGGATCACGTTTTCGCAGCTCTCGATCATCACGAACAACCTGCCCGGTGAGCTCACGAGCGTCGGCCTGATCAGCGTGCCGCTCAGTCTCACGGGGGAGCCCACTCAAGCGATTGCCTTCTTCGCGAGCGTGAGCAACTTCTCGATCGTGCTCAACGCGCCGTTCACGTCGACGACGTTCACTCCGAGCGTGAACCCGAACGAGTGGCTCTGGACGGGTGTCGGCAACGTGACGATCTCGGGGACGCTCAAGCCGCACGTCGAAATTCCAACCGTACAGACGATCGACTTTCCCGATACTCCGTTCAGCCAGGTTCTGGACGTCCCGCTGCTGGGCACGTTCTCGGGCGACAATACCTCGACGAAGATCCAGGTCGGGATCCCGATCAATACGCTGCACAACCTGAATCTCGGCCTCCCGGCGATCGATCAGAATCTCGACATCGGGGGCCTCATCAGCCCCCTGCTTGCGGGCCTGATCACGACCTCCTTCCACCTC
Source organism: uncultured delta proteobacterium (assembly GCA_963832165.1). Classification (GTDB taxonomy): domain Bacteria; phylum Myxococcota_A; class UBA9160; order UBA9160; family SMWR01; genus JAHEJV01. Next base: position 257,564 of record CAWHTE010000004.1, read on the forward strand.
GACACTCTCGTGTTGGGCGATATCTCGACCTCGGTCGTGTACGTCAACGACACGCAACCGATTCCCGAGCCCGGCACGGCGCCCCTGGTCGGCCTCGGGCTGGTTGGGCTCGCGATCCGGCGGCGCCGCGCGTCGCGCTGAGCTTCTCGCTCAGGGCTCTCGGGTCGCGGGTGCGCTGAGCGTGCGCGCGAGGGCCCGGGCCTGGGCCGTCGTGAGCAACGGCAGCTGGTGGATCCGAGCTTCCGCTTCGTCGGCGGCCAGCGAGGGAAGGGCACGCGCGAGCGCGATCGTCGCGCGCAACAGACCGTCGCGGTCCTCGCGCCCCTCGAGCTCGGCGGCGGCGGCGCGCGCCTGATCGCGCCGGCCCGTACGCAAGAGCGACCAGACGATCCGGCGCTTCGGCCCGACCGCCTGCGGATCGAGCCCGACGAGCTCCGCCTCGCGTTCGAGCGCGGCGTCGTAGTCGCCTAACAGTGCATGCAGCGATGCGGTGCGGATCAGCGCCGGGACCCGTGTGCGCGGGGCGCCTTCTCGCGCAGCGTCGCGCTCGAGCTGCTCGAAGTTTGCTGGCACGAGGCCGTGTCGGATCGCCCAGTCCGGTTGCTCGCGGATCACGCGCGCCGGCTCGAACCCGCGCGCGGCGTCGAAAGGAACTCCCTCGCGTGCGTAGAGCTCGCTCATGCGCCGCAGATTGGACGCGTTGCGGGCGCTCGCGCGCAGATAGAGCGCGCTCGTGGCGTTTCGGAAGATCGGGATCCAGTCCGGTGTGCGCTCGAGGTGCGCGGTCGTCGATCGCGGCGCCAGGGGACCGGAATCCGGCATTCCGGTGCCCAGGAACAGATCGAGATCGAAGCGATCGAGCAGGTCGGGAAACGATTCACCGCTTGCCAGGCCGCTGCGCTTGCGCATCGCGAAGTAGGCGCCCATCACCTTCGGCGGAAAGTTGAGGGAGCCATTCACGTAGGTCTGGACGTCCGGAGCGAGCCAGAAGCCCGCGAAGCCGCCGAGCTCGTAGTCGGTGAACAGGTGCCCCTCGAGCCCGGCGTCGCGCATCACCCAGATCGCGTCCGCGTAGTATTTGTTCGCGGCGTAGGGCCGCGCGTAGCTCGCGCGCGTCGGCTGCAGCACGTCCGAGATCCTCGGCCACGGGCCGATCCAGACGAAGCCCGCGAGCAGCGCGAGGCCCGTCATCGCGGACAACGCGCCGATCGCGCGCGGGGCGCGGTCGCTCGGCCGCCACGTGGCCCCCGCCTGCGCGCACAAGAGCAAAGGGAACACTCCGAGCCAGAGGAAGCGGGATGCCGCGATCATCGCCACGAGCGCCGCCCAGGCCAGCGCGACGAGCGCGGGGTCGATCCCGGCGTGCACCGGGTTGCTCGCGCGCGTTCGCCATCCAGCGACGGCGCGCGCGGTCGCAGCGAGCGTGCCCGCGATCAGGGCCCAGGCCAGCAGCCATTCGGCCCGGCTCGGACCCGGCCCGGGCGCGGGCCACGCGAAGAGCGAGAGCGGAAGCCACTCGTCCTGGATGATGCTCAGCGTCGGCGACTGTGCACCGGACACGACGTAGGCGAGATGCGGCTCGAAGCCCGCAGGGTTTGCGAGTGTGGCAAGCCCTGCCAGCACGCCCACGAGCGCGAGACGCTCGAGCCGCGCGCGATCGGCGGGCACGGCGCCCGCGAGGATCGCCGCGCACGCAACGCCGGCGATCGCCGTCGCCACGAGGATGAGTCCGAGCACGAAGCCCGCGTGAAGGTTCGCCCAGAGCGCCATTCCGAGCGTGCACAGCGCGATCCGTATCGCGGAGGGTCCTGCGCGCGGGCAGAGCACGAGTGCGTAGAGCGCGAGCGTGGCGAGCAGCGTCGCGAGGTCGGGGCGCAGCTGGAAGATGCGGTAGGCGGAGAGTGTCGCGAACGCGGACAGCGCGAGCGCCATCACGCGACCGGAACCGGACTCGCGGCGCAGCAGCAGCGCGGCAAGCGCGAGCACGGACGCTGCACACGCGACGTGCGCCACGCGGAGCCCTGCGAAGCCGCCTCGCGCGAGAATCTGCGCCATCGCGACGTCGGCGAGCCACGAGCTCGTGCTCGCGGGGCGCACCGCCGTGAACAGGAGCGGATCCGCGTCGAGCCATGGGCCGTCGCGCGCGAACGCGAGGCCGTGCGCGAGGTGCCACCACGCGTCGTCGGTGGCGACCGGCCGTCCGACCGCGACGAGCAGCAGCACCACCACGGCCGCGCACGCCGCGCAGGAGATGACATCGCTCGAGCGCAAGCGCGCGCGACGCTAGCGCGCCTGCGGGACGGGCTCCCGTCTGGGCTAGCGTTGCAGGTCGCGCGGAGGACACGCGTGGATCGCTTCATCGTCGGCACTGGGCGCTGCGGCTCGACGCTGCTCTCGCAGATGCTGGCCGAGCACCCGGGCGCGCTCTCGGTGTTCGAGCTGTTCAACGGCATCGACTGGGCGCGGCGCTTCGCGCCCGAGGCGATCGACGGCGAGAGCTATGGCGCGCTGATCGCGTCCGAGCAGCCCTTCGTCACCGCCGTGCTGCGCCGCGGTTACGACGTGTCCGAGATCATCTATCCCTTCGAGACCGGCCGTCACGGCCGCGGCGATCCGCTGCCGTGGATCCTCGTGGCGATGCTGCCGCGCCTCGCGGCCGACCCGGATTCGCTCTTCGACGAGGTGATGGCGCGCGTGAAGGGACACCCGACCCAGCCGGCGCTCTCGCATCACCGCATGCTGTTCGCGTGGCTCATGGAGCGGCTCCACAAGTCCTTCTGGCTCGAGCGCTCGGGCTCTTCGTTCGACTATCTCGGCGAGCTGATCCGGCACTTCCCGGACGCGCGCTTCCTGCACATCCACCGGGACGGGCCCGAGACCGCGCTCTCGATGGTGCACCACCACGCCTATCGCCTGCCGATCTCGCTGATCTACGGCGCGCCGCTCGACGACGGCGCGCGTCTCGCCGATCTCGGTCCGCTCGATCTGCACGCGGTGCCGACCGGCCGCGACGCGATCTCGCGCGTACTCGCATCGCGCCCGCCGCCGGCACTCTTCGGCCGCTACTGGTGCGATCAGGTCCTGCACGGATACCGCGCGCTGCGCGAGCTCGATGCGGATCGCTACGCCGAGGTGCGCTTCGAGGATCTCGTGGAGCGGCCGCACGAGGTGCTGGCCGGGATCGCGGGGTTCTTCGCGCTGCCCGACGGCGGCGATTGGATTCCGCGCGCGGCGGGTCTGATCCGCGGGACTCCCGCGCGGCGCGTGCCCGAGCTCGCGTGCGAGGAGCGCGATGCGCTCGAGGCCGCGTGCCGGCCCGGGCAGGTACTCCTGGGTCGCGCATAGCCGCTACGAGGGGGGCACCTTCCACATCGGGAAGACCTTCTCGGGCTCGCACGTCTCCTCGACGATCCACTTCGCCATGCGGCGCAGCGGCTCGATCGCATCCTGCGGCATCGCGATCGCGACGTGGCAGGCATAGCCGAGCGACGTGAGCCGCTGCGCGCCGAACAGCGGCAGAAGATCGCGCAGCTCGGTCTTGAGCTTCTCGGGGTAGATGCCGACGGTCTGGGTGTAGGCCGTGACGGCGTCGGTGACCTTGCGGATGTCGTCGACCGGAACCACGTTGGCGACGCGGCCCGAGAGGAGCGGGGAGTAGTCGACGGGCTCGTCGATCTGCGACACGATGATCGCGCCCTCGTTGCGCTCGCCGCCGATCACGCGGAACCACTCATCCGCCATGCGCGATGCGTTCAGGTGGTCGCGCAGCTCGCGATCGAAGCTCTTCGGCGCGGTGCTGATGTGATCGGGCAGTGACACGAGCGCCTCGTAGATCGCCTCTCCGAGCCGGTTGGCGTTCGCGACGCCGGCTGCATCGGTTCCGCACAGCACGTAGATCACGCGCGCGCACGCGCAGCCCTCCTGGTTCGCGACGCCGATGTCGCAGGCCGCGCGCAGGGCCACCTCGCGCATCGTCTCCTCGCTCTCGAACGCCTCGGGCCCGATGATCGTCGCGCTGCGCTTCGGATCGAGCGCGATCAGCTCGAGGCCGGGCTGGAGGTAGCGCGTCACGTGTTTCACCGAAGCGAAGCCGCCCCACGCGACGATCTTCTCGACCTTCTCGGGCCGGTAGAGCTGTTCCTCGATCGCGGTGTCGCCGCCCTTCCAATAGGCGACCGCGAGGTGCTTCGTGAGCGGGTGCCCCGGAGCGACTTCGGCAAGCGTGCGCGCGATCGCCATTGCCGTGAGCGGGTCGTTCGACGGAATCTTGATGATCGCGTCGCTGCGCGTGATCGCGTTGCGGATGATCGTCACCGCGGACACGAGCCCGCCGTTGCCGGCGGGCACGTGCAGCGCGCGCGCACCGAACGCGCGGATCCGCAGCTCGCGTCCGTCGGCGAGCGTGCGCGAGACCCAGCCCTCGAGGTAGTCGATACCGATCCTGGCCTCGGCGACCTCGTACACGTTCTCGCGCCGGAACACGGTGGGAAGGCCCACGTAGCTGTTGCGCAGGATCGACGCGGGGTAGTTCGAGGCGACGAGACCGGCCTGATAGGCCTCCTGGATGTGGCGGTTCTTCTCGATGTCGAGCGCGCGCCCGAGCTCGGCCAGCACGTCCGCGATCTCCGCGAACGGCACGGCCTGGAGATCGGCGAGCGCCATCGGGCTCGCGAGCGGCAGCCGGTCGACGTATTTGCGGGGGTCGGGCGCCGAGAACGCACCGGCGCTCGAGCGGCCGCCGAATTCGATCCAGTCGTCCTGGATCAGCTCGCCGCGCAGGAACATCGGTACGCGGAACGCGCTCATCCCTCGATCCCCTGCATGAAGCGCAGCGCCTCGGACTTGACCTCCTCGGTGGCGGAGCAGCTGATCCGATCGTCCTCGACGCCTTGCTTCTCGCTGTAGCGCATGATCTCGTGCGCGATGTGCACGCTCGCGAGGCCGCAGCGGCAGGGCGTGCTCCAGTCGATCGTGATCTCGTCGCCCGAGATGATCCCGCCCCAGTGGCTGTTGTTCAGGAAGTCGTAGAATGCGGCGCGCCCGGTGCGTACGCCCTCGCGCGGCAGCGGCTCGCTGGTGTCCGGGTCGAGCAGGAACGGAATCACCCAGGGCTGCACGTGGTAGTGCTTCTCGTCACAGGCCCAGTGGAACGCGCTGATCTCGGACATCCCGTATCCCTCCTGGATCCGGTCGACGCCGAGGAACTCCTGGATCACGTCCATGTAGTTCTCGGGCAGCACGAAGCCCTTGAGGCCGCCGCCGGTCAGGATCGCCGAGTTGCTCGCGAACACGTTCTTCACGCCGCGCTTCAGTCCCTCGACCGCGAGCTCGTACATCAGGTGATAGGCGCCAGTCATGAACACGCGCTTGCCCGCGAGCTGCGAGGTGCAGCGCTCGAAGAACGCCGCCATCTCCTGGGGGCGGCGCGCCTCCATCGCCTCGAACTCGCTCTTGCGCGCGAGCAGCTTCGGGTCGATCTGCACGCGGTCGAGCTCGCCTCGCGACGCGGCCCGGCGCAGCTTGCTCGCGAGGAACATCAGGTCGGCGCTCACCTCCTCGGTGTAGAGCGCGTGGAAGCGGGTCTCGTCGCCACCCGTGAACGAGCGCTTCAGCATGTCCGCGATGCGCAGGTGGCCGAGCTTTCCCTTCGCGTAATTGGGCCAGATCACGTCGACCTTGGGATCGAGCTCCTCGGGCGTGGGCGCCTTTCCGAAGCGCTGGAACAGGAACATCTTCCAGAGCTCCATGTTCTGGATCGCTCCGGCTCTCTCTTTCGGAATGATCGAGATCGTGCCCGTGGTGCCGGACGACGTGATCACCTCGAGCGGGGTCTGCGCGTCGAGTCGATCGATCCACTCGTCGATGCTCTCGCACCCCGCGACGTCGACGCGCGAGAGATCGTGGCTCGTGAGCGTGTCGAGCCACTTCGTCATCAGATCGAAGCGCTTCTTGTCGAGCAGCGAGGCCGGGTAGGACTTGAACGCCGTATGCGCGAAGAACAGCGGCACGACGTCGTCGAACTCGCGCAGCTCCTTGATCCCGAGCCGGTCGGCGAGCTTGCGCACCATCGAGATGCTCTCGCGGTGCTCCGCGAACCGGCGCGCCATCGCCTCGCGCTGGAGCAGCTCGAGCTCGTCGCGCGGGATCTGGTGCATGTTCGTGATGGAGCGGTCGAAGAAGGCCGCCGGATCGTTCATGAACGTCTCGATGCGGGAATCGGTCATCGGGTCCCCTTTGCGGGCCGGCGTCCGCTCTGGCGCGGCGCGGCGGTGAAGAGCACGAGCAGCGCGTCGGCGGCCTCGCGCAGCTCGCGACGCAGGTCGTAGGACGGCTGTGCGCTCCAGTTGCTGAGCGCGGTGGTGATCGCGCCGAGCAGCAGGTCGGCGAGCACTTCGGGGCGGATGCGCCGGCTGATCTCGCCGCGCTCGGCTCCGTTCGCGACGAAGCGCTGCGCGGCGCTCCCGAGCGAGCGATCGCGCACCACCTCGCTGCCGCCCTCGACGCGGATGTGGAGCATCTCGCCGACGAGCTCGCGGTAGAGCGGGCGCTCAGCGAGATAGTCGGCGACCCGACCGAACAGCTCGCGCAGGCGCTCGCGCATGGGTCGGACGTCGCGCGCGGCTTCGTCGAACAGCGAAGCCATCTGGGTCGCGCGCTGCTGAGCGATCTCCTGATAGAGGTGCTCGCGTGTCTCGAAGTGGTTGAAGAACGTGCGCGGTGCGACGTCGGCGCGCTCGCAGATGTCCTCGATCTTCGCGCCGCGCACCCCGCGCTGCTGGAACAGGTCGATCGCGGCGTCGATCAACGCCTGGCGGTTGCGGTGGCGCCGCTGCTCGAAGCGCGAGGCCGGGCGACGCGAGACGGCGGTGGAGCGATTCACGGGCGCGAAGGTACTCTAATATGCAGTTGAATGCAATAGTGCATATATATGAAAACTGAGCCGGTCGAGTCACCGCGCGGGTCGAATTGCGGGGCTCTCCATGAGGCTCTTGAGCGACGAGCCCTCGGCGATCGTCAGGAACGGCGTGGTCGCGGCCAAGGCCCGCGCGGCGTCGGCGTCCAGCGTGCGCGCCTCGCGGATCGTCACGACGAGAAAGCATGAAAGACTGTCGCTCGTGGGGCAGGGCCCGAGCGGCTGCGCGACCGACGCGGCTTCGTCGAGATGTCCCTGTTGCAAGAGAGCCCACGCGAGCCGCCGCCGCACGCTCACCCCCTGCGGTTCCTCGCGCAGCAGCTTGCGATCGATCGCGATCGATCGCTCGTAGCGCCCCAGCACCGCCGACATCGCAGCGACCAGGTCGCGGACCTCCGCACTCGCGCGCTGGGTGAGGGCGGCTTGCGCCGCGACCGCGAACCCGTCCGGTATCACGCCATGTCGAACCGCCCAGTCTGGCGCGAGTCGGATCACCGCGTCGACATCGAAGCCGCGCTCGGCGTCGAACGGCACACCCTGCTGTGCGTAGTAGCGCGCGAGGCGATCGATATTGGCGCGGTTGCGATCGCTCACGCGCAGGTAGAGCGCGCTCGTGAAATTGCGGAAGATCGGAATCCAGCCCGGTGTGTTCTCGAGATGCGCGGTGGTCGTGCCTCCAGCGGCCGCGGTCACTCGCGGCTCGGGAATCCGGATGCCCATGAACAGGTCGATCTCCAGCCGGTCGAGCAGGGCCGTGAAGCTCTCGCCGGGCCGGAGACCCTTTCTCAGCGCGATCGCATGGAGCGCGTCGAGCGTCTCGCTCGTCACGTTGAGCGAGCCGTTCGCAATCGAGCGGATGTCGGGCGAGAGCCAGTAGCCGGCGAACCCGCCGATGAAGTAGTCGTTGTAGAGACGGCCGTGTACGCCGCTGTCCGCGAGCAGCCAGATCGCGTGTGCATAATGCTTCGCTGCCGCATACGGTTGTTGGTAATGGCTCCAGCGGACCATTGCGCCCCGTGTGATCCTGGGCGACTCGCCGAGCTTCACGAACCCGGCCGCGAGCAGACACGCGGCAGCGGCGGCCCATCGCGTGCGGCGCACGGCGCGCTCGGGCGCGCGCGCGATGTCCGCGAACAGAAGCAGCGGGAAGATTCCGAGCCAGAGAAATCTCACCGCCGAGAACATGACGATCATTGCGACCAGCGAGATCGCGAGCTTCGCCGGATCGAGATTCTTCCGCGCGCGCGCGAGCCACAGGACGATCAGGCACGCGAGTCCGAGCGCGAGTCCCCAGGCGAGGAGCCAGCCCATCATCGAGGGCTGCGGCCCGACGGGCAGCTCGAACAAACGGAGCGGCGCCCAATCGTCCCGGACGCGCTCGAGCGACGGCGTGCTCCTTCCGGCCGCGAAGTAGACGAGGTGCGCGCGGATGCCGGCGGGATTGGCGAGCGTTGCGAACCCCGACAGAGCCATCGCACACGCGAGACGCCCGGCGCGCGCGCGATCGCCGCGCCGCTGTTCGGGCGGTCGCAGCGGTGCTGCGAGCAGGAGTCCCACCGCCGCGGCGCCGATCAGCAGGAGCGCGATCGGGAAGACCGCGTGCAGGTTTGCCCAGAGCGCGAACAGCGCGGCCACCGCAGCGATTCGCCGCCAGGACGGCGGACGTTCGTCGGCGAGCAGCCAGCGGTAGCACAGCAGAGTCGCCGCGATCGAGACGAGATCGGGGCGCAGCTGGAGCAGGCGAAACGCGGAGAGCGATGCGAACGCGAGGGTGCCGACGCTCGCGATCGCGCGCGAGCCGCTCGCCGAGCGCAGCTCCGACCACACGAGAGCCAGGATCGCGGCCGCGATCGCGACGTGCAGCGCGCGCAGCGCGTGGAAACCGAACGCGTGTGCCGTGCCCGCGAGCGCGATGTCGGCGAGCCACGATGCGGTGGCGGGCGGTCCGGCAGGCGCGAACAGCAGCGGATCCTCGCCGAGCCACGGGCCGTTCGCGCCGAACGCGCGCCCGAGCGCGAGGTGCCACCAGAGGTCGTCGGTGACGATCGGCTGTCCGACCGCGAGCAACAGCAGGAGACAGGTCGCCGCCGCGCACGCGTGCGTGAGCGCCGAATGCTCCCGATCCATGGTCAGGCGGACAGGTTCGGCGCCGGCGTCAATCCGTACCCGGCACCCAGCGGATTCGGAATCCGACGCCGGTGCGCCACACCCAGCGCTCGGGGCTGGCGGTCCACGTGGCGGACTCGCCGAACTGGTTGCTCTCCGTCATCACGATGTCGAAATCGCCGAACAGGTAGTAGCCGCGGCCCATCAGGTAGACGCTCGACACGAAGGGTCCGAGCCGAGCCGCATCGGCCTCGAGCTCGAGACCGGGTCCCACGCCGTCATACCACTTCTCCTCGAACGAGGTCAGCGAGATCAGGCGGAATCGACTCAGGTCGGCGACGCCGCTCGGCACTTCCAGCTTCACTGCGCGGTGGACGACCCCGATGAATTCGACTTCCTGTCTCAGATACTCGATCGAGGGCTTGATCCGGATCCTGCGGTCCATGACGTCGAGCGAGAATGCGATCCCGCCGCCCGCCGACAGCACGAACGGCTTGAGCTGCATGCGCGTGCGGCTGCCCTGGCCCCGGATCTCGAGCTCCTCGAGGTTGTTCGCGAACTCACTGATGTCCCGCGGCAATTCGAACTCACCTGGAGACTCCGTGCCGGCGAGATTGCGCTCGTACGAGAACGCGTAGGCGCCGTCGACGTGCGCGAACAGGCGCGGGCGCAGAAGCGCTTCGCCGAGCAGGCTCGGCGTCATGAGCTCGAGCGACCCGCCGACCATCGGCGAAATCGACGTGTCGTTGCCCGTGTCGTTCGGCAGCACCTGCGTGAAGCCCGGGCGCGCGGTTGCGCATAGCACGCCGTCGCGGCTGGGGAAGAAGGTTCCCCTTCCCCGCAGACAGCCGGTTCCGGGCGCGACTGCGTCCTGCTCCGTGTCGAACGGATCGAGCGGTGGCCCGAGCACGGGACTCGTCGTCACCGAACCCTCGGCCTTCTGACCGAGAAAGTCGAAATACACCCCGAACGCAGGCACCCAGCGCTGCGACTCGTCGCGCGGCTCCGCTGCGCGCGCGGCTCCTCCCATCGCGACGAGCAATGCGATCGACAGCCAGAGATGAGGGACGAGAGGACGGCCGACTCGCTGCGCGGGTAGGCTGGGTCGCGGGCGCATCGGCAGAGATTGGACCAGCCGCGCCCCGAGAAGCAACAGGATTTCCGCGCGCAGCGGTCGCCTATGCCCGCGCGCGAGCGCGCGATTCGGGTTGACAGGCGCTATTCGCATCGCAGATGATTCGACCTCCCGGGTCCGTTTGAGATTCGCGAGGCGCGCCGTCCTGATGCGATTCCCTCTGACTCGCCGGCACCGTCGTTCCCGGCTGCGGGTGAGCTGCATGCTCGGCGTTCTGGTCGCGATCGCGAGCGCGATCGGACTCGATGCTGCGCGCGCGGGCGAGACGGAGGAAGTGTTGGTCGCGCAGGCGGCGGGCGAGGGCGCCGCCGCAGAGGCCCCTCGCGAAGAGCCGGTCCAGAACGAGCCGGAGGCGGAGGAGCCCGAGACCGGGACGGTGCCCCCCGGCGTCGAGGTGTTGCAGGTGAAGGGTCGCGGCGCAGGCGCGATCGAGGCCGAGGTTCCTTCGTCGCTCACGCTATTCGACGCTGCAACGATCGAGGCGCTCGGTGCCCAGGACATCTCGGACCTGTCGCGCGTCACGCCGAACGTGAACATCGTCCAGCCCGGATCGACGCAGGCGACGTTCTTCGTGCGCGGCGTCGGGCTCTCGGACTTCAGCTCCAATGCCGCGGGCGCCGTGACGATCTTCCAGGACGACGTCTCGATCAACGCGCCCGCGATCCAGACCGGCCAGCTCTACGACGTCGAGGGCATCGAGGTGATGCGCGGGCCGCAGGGCACCGGCCCGTTCCGCAACGCGTCGGCGGGCGCGATCCGAGTGCGCTCGCGGCGTCCGACCGGCAACTACAGCGCGCAGCTTCGCACGAGCATCGGCCGCTACGACACGAAGGGCGACAAGGGCGCGCGCGACGCGATGATCCAGGACTACGAGGGCGCGGTGGAGATGCCGATCGTCGCGGACCTGCTCTCGTCGCGCTTCGCGTTCAGACTCCGCGAAGCAGACCCCTACAAGACGAATCGCTGCGCGAGAGCCCTGCCGCTGGATCAGCGTCTTCCGTTTCCGGGCTTCCGCGATCCCTACACCCCGGACGACCCCCGGGTCCGACAGTGCGGAGAAGGGGATGGAGGCGGGAACTTCCCGCGAGACCCGATTACCGGCCAACAAGGGAAGTCGATTATTCCCGTTGGACTCCCCTGGGCCGTGAACGACGAGCACAACTGGGCCGCACGCGGAACCTTGCGTCTCCAGCCGCGCGACAGCGACGTAGATTTCTTCCTGAATGCCCACGGAAGTCGCCTCGATCAGGACTCCACGCTGGGGCAGGCGATCGGAACGGACCCGCTGCCCGGAAGTCAAGGGGCTCGCTACGGCGGAAGCGACGTCACCGGCTACATCGACCGGGACGTCACGGAGGAGTTCGAGGAGCTGTGCGGACGCGTCGGAAGTACCTGTACCAACACACTCGCCGGAATCACGATGGTCAAACGGCTCGCCGGCGACCGGCCGCTCGACAAGCGGCCCTATCAAGGCGACTACAACCGCGTCGGTCGGACGACGCGCGATGCCTACGGCGGCTTCGTGTCGGGCGAGGGGAACGTCGCCGACGACATCAAGCTATCGGCGCTGACCTCGTACGACCAATACGAGCGCTTCCAGGAGAACGACACCGACTTCACGCCGGGTCGCCTGTTCGAGCTCGTCCAGGACGACGAGGCCTGGCAGATGTACCACCAGCTGCAGCTCGAAGGCGAGCTCGGCATCGAGCCGATCCAATGGAACCTGGGCGTCTACTACCTCGAGGAGCACCTCGACAACGACGGGACGCTCTTCGTGACCGGCGATCTCAACGACGGAACGCCCAAGAACACGCGCCGTATCTACAGCCAGAACCTCGAGAGCTTCGGCGCCTGGGGCGGCTTCGTCTGGGACTTTGCCGACGATTTCACGCTCGAGGGCGGCGTGCGTTACAACTATGAGAAGAAGAAATTCGATTTCACGCGCATCGAACGCGTGATCCAGGCCTTGGACGACACCAACTCCCAGGATGAGACCTGGCAGACGCCGACGGGCCAGATCGTCCTGAGCTATCACATCGACGAGGAGAAGTCGATCTACGCGCGATACGCGCGCGGATTCAAGGCCGGGCACTTCAACGCATTGGCCTCGGGGAACCTCGCCGATCCGCCCGCGGACGAGGAGTACAACGATTCCTGGGAAACCGGGCTGCGCGGGACCTGGTTCAACCGGCGCCTGGCGTTGGCGACCTCGTTCTTCTACTACCGCTATTCGAACTATCAGGTGTTCCTGTTCATCGACAGCGCCGACGCCTCCGAGCCTCCGGTCCTGGCGATCTTGAACGCGAAGCAGGCCGAGAATTTCGGCATCGAGGTGGAGGGGAGCGTGCAGCCTCTCGAGGGCTGGGCGCCGTCCCTGCTGTCCGGTCTGCGGTTCTCCGGGAACTTCAGCTGGCTACACGGCGAATACATCGACTTCGCTTCTGAGCGCCGGCTCACGACGGGCCCGCTCGGCATCAGCACCGTGCCGATCGACTACTCCGGACAGTCGCTCCAGAACGCGCCCGAGTACAAGGCGAGCGCCACGGCGGAGTGGACCTTCGATATCGGACGTTTCGGCTACATCATCCCGCGCTACGACGTCAACTGGAGCGACGACGTGTTCTTCGACCCGAACGAAGGGCGCGGCTCGGTCGATCCCACGGGTGGCCCCACGCTGCCCGAATACGGGATCGGCCAGAAGCAATACTTCCTGCACAACGTGCGGCTCGCCTACCGCACGCCGACCGGAAACGTCGAATTGGCGGGCTGGATCCGCAACGTCGAAGATCAGGTGTACAAGAACTTCGCGTTCGACGCGTCGGGATTCACGAGAGTCGTGATCAACTTCGCGGGCGAGCCGCGCACGTACGGCTTCGACGTCTCGGTGACGTTCTGAACGTCAGCGCCCCGGCAGCGCATAGCCCAGGGCGCGGAGCTGGTTGAGCTGCAACTCGTCGAGCTCGAGGCGCCGTGGTTCCTGCTGCCAGGACGGCGCACTGGCGAGGTACTTCTTCGCGTGCTCGCGCATACGCTCGGCGACTTCCGGGTCGTCTTTGATCCGATTCTCCATCTCCTTGGCATCCCGGCTCGCGTCGAACAGCTCCTCGCGCGTCTTGCCCTTCGGATTCGTGAACTGCACGAAGCGGAAGCTGCCCTCGCTCACCGAGACGTTCGGCGACTTCGTGACGACACGCTGACCCCAGGTCTGATCGAGATGGGCGATCGCGACCGCGCCATCCTCGGGGCCCTGCTCGCCGCGCACGGCCGCGAGGATCTCGGGCACGCGTGAACGGCCATCCACGTCCGCCAGGGGCGGCAGCCCGAGCAGGTCGAGCACGGTCGGCCACAGATCGACGTTGGCCGTGCGCTGCGTCACGACGGCGGGCTTCGCGAGGCGGAATGGGAAGCCGATCACGAGCGGCACCTCGGTGACCTCTGGATACACGTTGCGCGCATGGCCTTCACTGCCGCGCTCGCCGAACGCCTCCCCGTGATCGGATGTGATGATCAGCAGCGTGTGGTCGAGGTATCCGCCGGAGTAGAGCCTGGCAAACAGCTCCTCGAGCACCTGGTTCACGTGCAGGACCGCATTGTCGTAGACGTCGCCGTAGGCCGTGCCGAACTGCGCGCTCTCGGGCGTGTAGATGTACTCGTGCACGTCCATCAGGTGCAGATACAGGAACCAGCGCTCGTGTCCGTAGACCCGCAGGAACTCGCCCGCGGACTCCACGACGTCCGCGTCGGTTCCGCCGAAGACCGCGGTGGGATTCTCGCGGCGCAGCTCGGGCGGAGCGCTTCGGACGCTCGGCCGCGTGTAGACGTCGAAGCCCTGGCTGAATCCGAAGTAGCCCTCCACCCAGCCATTGCGCCAGATGCCGGCCGTCCGGAAGCCCGCGTCGCGGAACACTTCCGCGGCGGTCTTCGCCTCGGCGGGAATCACATCGTCGAAGCGCGTGACTCCGGAACGCTGCGGATAGAGGCCGGTCCACATCGACGCCATCGAGGACTTCGTCCACGACGACTGGCTGAGCTGGCGGCCGAAGCGGAGTCCCTGCGCTGCGATCAGATCGAAGAACGGGCTGGTCGGTCGGGTATATCCGTAGGTGCGCAGGCGCCCGGCCCGCATCGTATCGATCAGGACGAAGAGCACGTTGACGTCCTTGCGCTGCGCGAGCGCGAGGACGTCCTCGGCGGTGCCGGGTGGGCGCGGATCCACCAATCGCTTCGACTGCGCGCTCCAGTGCACGAGCCCGTAGGCCGAGAGCACGACCGCCGCGATCACCCAGGGCCAGGGACCTCGCCAGAAGCGCTTGTCGAGCCAATTCACGGCGCCGACTCTAGCGGCCAGTCCTGCTCCCGGCACTCGATCGAGGGGTATACTCCCGCGCCGTGCTCGGAATCGCCCCGCGAAATACTTGGCTGAACGTTCTGTGCAGCGCGATGTTGATATTCGGCGCGATCGGCTGCGGCCCATCCGATCCGCTCGAGAAGATCCGGGTGCAGCAGGACGTCAAGAATGATTTCCAGGGCTCGCTCGAACCGCTGCGCGAGTTGCTCGAAGAGCGACCGGACGATCCCGAAGTGCAGTATCGGTACGGGAGCGCACTGATCGCCGTCGGCGAATCCGGATTCGCCGTGTGGCCGCTCCGGAAGGCGATCGAATCACCCGAGTGGCTCGAGAAAGCCGGATTGCCCCTCGCGCTCACGCTGATGTCTTCGGGTACGTACGACGACGCGTTCGACCTCTGCAGTCGAATCCTCGAACAGAAGCCCGATTCCATCCCCGCGCTCTTGCTCCGTGCGCACACGCGCGTGTTGAGCCGCCGCAATTACGAGCAGGCACTGGCCGACGCTGATCGTGTCCTCGAGCTGGATCCGGAGAACACCGATGCGCTGGGGCCGCGGGCGACGGCACTGCTGGGCCTCGATCGCATCGACGAAGCCGCCGTCGTGATCGAGCAGCTCGACGCGCTGTACCGAGACGACAGCCTCGGCCTTCACGGATCACCGAGCCATTGCATGGCGCGCGCGACGTTTGCGAAGGAGAAGGGGGATCAGGCGCTGGCCGAAGAGCGCTACGACGCGTGTCTCGAACAGTTCCCCACCGAGGCGCTCGTGGTGAGCGGTGTCATGGATTTCTTCGATGAGATCGATCGCCGCGAGCGATCCGACGAGATCCTGAAGCAGGCGCTGGAGCGAGCGCCGCACAACTACTCGATGCGATCGGCACTCGTGCTCCGGCTCGACGCCGCGGGGAAGAGCGACGAGGCCAAGGCCGTGCTGCGCGCGGGCACCGAGCTGCCCTCGGCCGCGGATGCCGCCGAAGCATGGGCAGGTCTCGGATCGTTCAGTCTGGATCACGGCGAGACCGAAGAAGCGCTCGCGGCGTTCGAGAAGGCGAGAGAGCTCGACGGCTCGCGCAGTCCCCAGCTGATGCTCGCGTACGCGGACGCGCTGATCGCCGCGGCGCGATACGACGAGGCGCTCGCGATCGCCGACAAGATGCCGGTACCCGCGCATCAGTCGGTGGTGCGAGCGCGGATCGAGCTCGAGCGCGGAAACCCGGCCACCGCGCTGAAGCTCTTCGACGAAGGGCTGCGCATGTGGCCCAACAGCGCGGTGGCTCGCTACTACGCGGCAATCGCCGCCGAAGGGGTGGGGGACTTCAAGCGCGCCGTCGACGATTACCGATACGCGATGCGGATCGACATCACGGCCACCGACGCCTATCTCCGACTAGCGCGCCTCGAGGCGGCTAGCGGCCACTACGATGCGGCTCAGATGGCGTTGGCATTCGAGGCGGGCGAACGTCCCGAGGAGCGGGCCGCCGCCCTCTTGCAGGTTCGACTGCTGGGGCGACTCGGCCGCGAACGGCGGATGTCGCGCTATCTGCGCGAGCAGCTGACTAGCCGTGATTCCTGGGCCCCTGCGATCGCGGCGCTCGCAGACGGGGTGCGCGAGCGCAGTGGGTCGAAGGCAGCGCTCGCGGTGATGCGCCGGGCGAAGCCGCTCGAGCTCGACGAACCCGAGTACGTCGACGTGGTCGCCGCGATGGTCGAAGACCTGGCGGCGACTGGCAGCGCCAGAGAGGGGTCGCGCTGATCGAACGCGGCCTTCGCAAGCATCCGGAGGCCGCTGAGTTCCATGCGGTGCACGGTCGCGCTCTGTTCTTGAGTGGCGCGCCGCCGGCGTCGGCGCGCGCGGCATTCGGACGGGCACTCGCCAGCAATGGCGAGTCCGCGCGGGCATTGCTGGGTCTCGCGCGTCTCGAGGTCGACAGCGGCTCGAAAGAAGCGGCGGTGCCGCTCTACGAGCGCGCGATCTCAGCCGACGCGAATGACGGCGCAGCGGTCCGCGAGCTGGCATCGCTCTTGGTGGCGCTGGATCGGCCCCGCGACGCCGAGCCGCGTTTGGAAGCTCTGCTGCGCGACCGGCCCTACGATGCGGACGCAGCGCGAGCCCTGGCGGAGCTGCGGGTTGCGCGTGGCGTCACCGACGACCGCACCGTGGAGCTCGCGCGGCGCGCGGTCACGTTCGGCGGCGGCGCCGACGCGGCCGCATTCCTCGAGCGGATCAACGCTCGCGTCGGAGAGACGCCACCGACTGCCGCGCGCCAGGAGAGTTGACCCGGGCGTCGTTGGCACGGAACGTCGCGCCATCACGGGTTTTGCGCGGGTGCCTTTGGGGGATTCTGGAGCCGTTTCACGCGCTCGGCGATCGCCGGGTTGGCGTTCCGGACCATCGCCGCCGTTCGCCGCGTGTACTCGGGTACGTCCGCCTGGGCGAACCAGGCCTTCGCAGCTTCGGGATCGATCTCGAACCACATCTGTCCTACCAGGATCGTGGTGTCTTCGCGCCAGCGTTCCGCGGTGAGACGCCGCGCGAGCTCGATCGCCTCCCTCGGACGCTCCGCGGTGAGGTTCTGCGCGTAGATCGACATGGCCGGCTCGTTCCAGCGCTGTATTTCGGCCTTCTCGATCCAGGCGCGTGCCTTCCCTGCGTCGCGCCGCAACCAGATGCGGAAGGTGTCTACGACACCGTCGTCGCGATCGGAGCCAGCCGGCAGCGACGCCAACCACGCCATCGCGCGTTCGGGGTCGTGTTGGACCCAGCGCGTTCCGATGCGCCGCGGGTAGCTGGAGAGACGGGCGTCATCGCCCGCATTGACCCGGGACCTGGCCCACTCGGCGGCGAGCGGAGCGCCGTTCTTGTCGAGCGCGGCGGCGCTCGCGACGCGCACCGACAGGATGTCGCGGATCGGCCCCTCTGCGAGCGAGTCCACCCAGCGGAACGCTCCTTCGGCACCCAGCGCGATCACCTTCCTGCGCGCGATCGTCTCGCAGATCTGTTGTACCTCGATGTCGGTAAAACTCTGGAGCGAATCCATCAAGCCGGGTTGGCCCGATTCGTCCCACCCCGCGACCGCGGCGTCGCTTGCGAGATCGCGCTGCAACGGGAGTGCCAGGCCGCGCGCCATCCCCAACGCCTTCTGGGGGTCCTTGTGCGCCCAGGCGCGGATCACCGCCGCGATCACGTTGGCGTGGCGCGCCCGCCAGTCGGTGCTCGTCCACGCAAACGCCGCCTCGGGGTCGTGCTGCGCCCACCAGATCGCGAACAGAACGAGCTCCGGGTCGCCGCTGTCGACGGGCGAGGTCTCGAATACCTCGACGATGTTCGGTGCGCTGCTCGGGTCCAGGCGCGGAATCAGGACGCCGAGCTCGGAGACCCGCAGCAGCGGATCCGGCTGCGCGAGGATCTCTCGCACGCGCTTGCCGGCGGCTTCTCCCGTGAGCTCCTCGGGTCTGGGCGAGCCACATCCGGCCGCCGCGATGGCAAGAGAGAGCAGGGGGAGCCCGAAACGCAGGAACCAAGGGGGGGGCTTGGACATGGCCGCGTATTCTACGAGGCGTGCAAGCCCCTGCAACCAAACGCGGAAACTGGGAAATGAGTTTCCCAAACTAGGAAACACATTTCCCCTCGCCGCGACTCCTATCGGGGGTCGTCGGACAAAAGCCTGCCATTTCCAGACTCTTGTCGATTTCATGACCGGGGCATGTTTCTTGCGTGGTAACATGCGCTCGCCGGTCTTTCGGCCGGAGAGTTGCGCCTGCCCTGGGCGCCAAAGCCAAGGAGACCTCATGACCGCTCGATCCCTCTGGGCACTTTCGATCGGTGCAACGCTGATGTTAGTCAGCAGCGCCGCCGGCGCCGTGAGTTATGGGTTCACGGGCAAGTTCACCTCGAACCGCGGGAAGATCATCAACATCCCCGTGGTCGGGAACACCCCCTGCGCTCCGCTGACGCTGATGTCGGGTCCGGGTATGGGTGGCAAGACGACGCCCATGACCCACATGATCGTCCGCGGCGCGAATACGCAGCCCCAGAAGGCGGTCACGACCAATTTCAACATGACCGGCCGTGATCTCCTCTGCGTTGCTCATCTTCCGGGCAAGAAGCTCACCACGGACAACATGGTCACCGCGATGGGCAATGGCGGTGGGTTCGTGATGCCGCCGAACGTATTCTCGAAGCCGCTGCCGCCCTACGTGCGCGCCGTCGAGGTGAAGTACGCACCGCCGGTGCTGCAGCTCGCCACGAGCTTCAAGATCACGGGTCCCGGTGCTGTGCGCACCACGCCGCCGGCCGGTACGATGGTCAACGGCGCGAACACCGCGCCATTCCACGCGTTCGAGCAGAACGCCTTCGCGAAGCAGTCCGGCCGCGGTGTAGCGGACTTCGCCTGGTGTCCGAACAATCCGCCCGCGAAGGGTGTTTTTCCCTGCGGCAACATCACCCAGGGCGGGCCGCCCTTGCTGATCCGGTACTCGGGACCGGCCAACGGGAGATACTTCGGCGGGACGATGGCCTACATCATTACCACCGGGCCCAACGTGTCGAGCCTCGGCATCGGCGCGGGTGGCGCGGCGGCCGGCTTCCAGGTCCTCGCGGGCATGGGCTCGCAGCCCACGGGCCGCGGATTTGCCGAGTTCCTGACCGACAAGCTCATGATGGGGCCGATCTATGCCGGCGCGGTGCTGAATACCGTTACGCCGGGCCCGATCCTCGGCATGCAGAAGCTCATCACGATGGTCGGTGCCAAGCAGCTGATCTCGTTCCCGAGCGGAACGAACTTCAACTGGGGCTTCCCGTTCACGACGCGGACGGTGCTCGTTCGCAATTACGCCTCGCGCACGACCACGCTGACCGCGATGGGCTATGACAAGCGCGGCACCCCGACCGCGATGGGCAAGCGCAACCTGTCGATGGTGGCGGGCGGTCTGGCGCTGGCCCGGCTCGTCGGCGCCTCCGACCAGCCGACGCCCGAGATCATGTCGATCCTCCTGCCGGAGCCCGGCGCGACGATGCAGATCGGGGCGGGCGTGCTGAGCCTGCTCGGCATCGCGGCCTGGCGATCGCGCCGAGTCCGCTAGTCACTTTCTCTGTTTCGCACACCGGGCCGCCTCTCGAGGCGGCCCGGTTCTTTTTGGGCGTCGCGCAGGGCGGCCTCTGCCCGACGGGGGCCGCGCGACCGCCAGCTCGGATCGCCGAGTCGCCGCAGCGTGTCGCTGCGCAGCCAATACAGCTCGGGATCGTCGGGCGTGGCGCGCGCCAGATGGCGCGCGCGGTTGAGGAGCGCGCGGCTCGACGCGCGGCTCGAGGTGCGGCGCGGGTCGAGCTCCTCGAGCAGGTCGGAGAGCGTCTTGAGCACGGTGAAGTGATCGCGGGCGGCCGCGGCCGCCTCGGCAAGCATCAAGATCGAGCCGGGGTCGGAGCGATTGCGCAGGTTCGCTTCCGCGAGCGCAACCGCATCCTGGATCAGCACCGGGTCGCGGGTCGCGAGCCGCCCTTGGATGCGCAGCCGCACGGCGTCGGCAGCGAGCGGATGGTGTAGCGGGACCTGCCCGAGGGCCGATTCGAGGGCGCCCGTGGCCAGACTGCGCGGATCGCGTGCGCGCGCGCGCCAGCCGTCCGCGAGCGCGCGCTCGATCTCTGAGAGCGGGGGCGGGAGCACCTGCTCGGGATCGACGCCGTCCGCGATCCTCCCGGCTGACAGTCGGAGCATGGCGGCCCGCGCCTGCACATGATTCGGATCGAGGCGGAGCGCTTCCTCGAGGTGGCGCCGCGAACCCACGCGCTTGCCGTCCTCGATCGCGGCGATCGCCTGGCCTACCGCCCGCTCTACTGGATCGGAGAGCGCCGCGGCTACGCGCTCCGCCCGGGCGGCCGGGAGACGGCTGACGAGGTAGAAGACGTCGATTCCCGCCGGCAGCCGGTGCACGAGCGGATCGACCGGCGCGATCAGATCGTCGGCCTTCTGCACGAGCGCGGACTCACCGAGCCGATTGGCCCGACTTGCGAGCCGGTTGTGGCCATCCCGATTCAGCGGAGCGCCGCGCGCCAGCTCCGCGACTGCGGGCTCGTCCAGCAGCAGATTCACCGTGACATCCTCGGGAACGCGGATGCCGACCTCGCTGAAGGGCCCCGGGGCGGCGGCGAGGGCGCGCGCGGTGCTGGCCTCCATTTCGAATGGGGCGTTCGACGCGAGAAACAAGATCGACCCGCGCGGCGGCGGCGCATAGACGCGCACGTGCGGAAACACATCGACGAGCGTCGCGAGCATCGATCGGAACAGCGCTTCGTCGACGAATGGAAGGCCGATCCACTGCAGGAAAACGCCATCGGGAGCGAGGCGGCTGCGCACGAGAGCGAAGAATTCGCGCGTGTACAGGTGCGATGCACCGCCCGCCCAGGGATGCGAAGGCTGCGAGACGATCACGTCGAAGCTCGCCCGTGCGAGGGAGAGGGCGTTGCGCGCATCGTTCAGGTGGATGTGGACTCGGGGGTCGGAGAGTGGATCGCGCCAGCGCTCTTTCGCGACGATGCGGTTCGCCTCGATCACCTCGGGCTCGAGCTCTACCACGTCGATCCGCTCGATCGACGGCGGAACCACCTCGAGCGCCATTCCGCCGCCGAATCCCACCAGGAGGAGCGAGCGTGCTTCGGGGCGCGCCACGAGCGGCAGCGCCGTGAGCCAGTGCGTCACCCGGTTCCGGGTAGAGGAGCTGTTGCGCGGCATTCCGGCCTCGGGCAGACCGTTGGTGCGCAGACTCCAGGCTGCGCGCTCATCGGTCACGAGAACCGTGGACGAACGGCCTACACCGAGATACGTGACCGGCCCCCAGGATCGCATGCCCCCCATCGAGCTCGCCCGCAGCATGTTCCAGGGCGTCGCGGGGGGTGCCACCGCGAGCGCGATGCCGCCGGCCGCGGCGATCGCAGCGACGATCCGGCGCCGCGGTTCGAAGATCAGCGCTGCGGCACCCGCGAGGGCCAGGTTCAACGCCACAGCGACGATCAGCGCGCCTGCGAAGCCGAGACCCGGGATCAGCAAGAAGCCCGCGCAGATCGACCCTGCGATCGAGCCGACGGTATTCGCCGAATAGACGCGCGCGCTCGCGGGGCCGGCGGTATCGCTCCCGATCGCGAGCACGCGCACCGCGAACGGGTACGTGGCGCCGATACACAGCGCTGCCGGGAACAGCGTGACCGCACAGGCTCCGATGTGGGTCCAGATCACCGAGGACCCGCGCACTCTCACCCATTCGGAGAACTCGGGGATCTGGTTCACGATCGCAAACGCAGCGATCGAGAAGCCCGCGATCCCGAGCTGAGCCAGGCCGAATCCGAGCGCTGCGCGCGACCTCGAGCTCGCGAGGCGCGAGGCGATCGCGGCGCCGATCGCGATGCCCGCGAGGAAGCTCGCGAGCATGGTCGCGAACGCCTGAGCGCCGCTTCCGACGACGTGTCCGACCAGGCGGACCCACAGCACTTCGTAGGTGAACGACACGAAGCCCGAGACGCAGACCAGCGCGAGGATCCAACGCGCGCGGCCGCCCGCAGTCGCCTCGTCCGCAGCATCTGCGGCTACGGGCGCGAGAGCGGGGGCGGTCCGCGCGAGCGCCCAGGCCGCGCCGAACACGAGCGCGTTCACACCGGCCGCGGCCGCGATCGTCGCGCGCAACCCGAGCGCGGGCAGCAGTACGAACGCGCCGGCGACCGTGCCCACCACGGCGCCCGCCGTGTTGACGGCGTAGAGCACGCCGATCCGGCGCCCGATCTCGCTCTCGGAGCGCACCGAATAGCGCACGAGCAGCGGCAGCGTCGCGCCCATCATGGCGGTCGGGATGAGCAGGATCAGGAACGAGCAGACCAGGTAGAAGAGCGCGGTGGTGAGCCCACCCGCGTCGGGCAGCACCTCCTGGCTGCCGAAGAGCGCGACGTAGAGCCAACGCGAAGCGGCGATGCCGATCGGCACGGCGAGCGCCGAGATCGCGATGCCGAGCTCGAGCAACCCATAGGCGAGCACGGGCCGCGCGAGCCTCGTGCCATAGCGACCCGCGAGCGCGGCACCCACCGCGAGCCCGCCCATGTAGGTCGCGAGCACCGTCGCGACGGCGAGCTCCGAGGTGCCGAACACGAACGCAAACTCGTGGGTCCAGGCGGTCTCGTAGATCAGCGCGGCGAGGCCGGACAGGAAGAAGCACAGGAGCAGGAGCGGAAACGACGGATCGCGGGACATGGGATGGCGGCGCCTTGGGCTCGGTGGATTGGAGCGGGGCGCCCCATGGTTTCGGGCGGGAGCATATCAACGAGGCGGCGTTCCGGACCTGCGGAGCCGTGGCCGGACCGCCGCTCGGGGGCGGTTTCGATCTCGATCCGATTTCGGTTGGCGCGCCCTACCCACTATGCGAAGCTCGGCGCAACCGGAACCCATGGGGTCGCAGATGGCGGTGGCAGCGGTCGGTGCGGCGAGATCCCGAGCGCGGCGCACCGCGCCGGCGCTGGTCGCGCTCGCGCTCGTACTCGCGCTCGGACCGCGTGTAGCCGGGGCTGCGGGCTTCTCGGAATCCGCGAGCGCCGCCGCGTCCGTGGGAGAGGACGCCTTCGACCTGATCGTGCTGCGGCCGACCGGCGCAGTGGCGCTGGCCCTGGGCTCGATCTTCTTCGCCGCGAGCGTGCCGTTCGTCGCGCCGGCGCCGGCGTTCAAGGGCTCGACCGAAGGGATCCAGGGCGCGTTTGACGTCTTCGTCCACCCGCCCTACGAGTACACCTTCCTGCGCGACCTCGGAGATTTCTGAGCGGAGCGTCAGCGGAGCGCGGCGCGCGCGTCGATCCGCTGCATCAGCGCGAGGGCGTCCTCGAGCTCCGACTCGCTGCGCGCACGCGCGCGCAGGATCTCCGCTTCTCGGCGCGCTGAGTCGCGATCTTCGCGCGCGAGCGCGATCTCCAGGGCGAGCCGGCCCAGCGCGGCGTCGCCGGGGAGCCGTGCGCGCGCGGCGTTCAGGTGCTCCATTGCGGACGCGGGATCCTCGCCTTCGAGCAGGTAGGTGGCGGCCAGACCCGAGTGGGCCTCGGGCAGGTCTGCGTCGAGCGCGAGGCTGCGGTCGTAGTGCTGCCGCGCGCGGGCGATCAGCGCCTCGCGCTTTGCCGGGTCGGCCGTATCGGCGGCCCGTTCGCGCACGAGGTTCGCATAGCGCAGGTGGATCAGCGCTTCGTCGGGTGCGGCCGCGAGCGCGGCCTCGTAGCGAGCATCGGCGCCCGCGCGATCGCCCGCCGCTTCGGAGAGCTCGCCGAGACCCGCGAGCGTGAGCGCCGAGGTCGCGTTGCCCTCGAACGCCTTCTCGAGATACTTCGAGGCCTGCTCCTGGTTTCCGATCGCGAGCGCGAGCTCCCCGAGCTCCTCGAACACGGTCTGCTTGGAGATCGTGCGCGTCACGGTCGCGGGGCCCCTCCACGGAATCCGCACCGAGAGCGTGGGGAACGTGCGCGCGGTGACGTACTGGTAGACGTTTCGTTGCACGTCTGCGGGCTCGCCGATCGTGATCCGCGCGGCGACCTCGGGCGGCGTGCCGTGGCGGAGCTCGGCGCGGAAACGGGTCAGCAGCTCGTCGCGATGGGGTTGATTCGCCGTCTGGACCACGAGGAAATGGCAGAGCGCCCAGAATTCCGCCTCGACGACCGGGCGCTCGAGTCGCGACCATCCATTCAGATCGGACGTGGCGAACAGTCGCTCGAACGGAACCCAGCCGCTGTTGCGCAGCGCGCGCACGTGGTCCTTCCGCATCTGGCCCACGGTCGCGCGATCGCTGCTCGTATCGGCGGTGCTCAAGAGCTGCGGCATCCCTTCCTCGAGCCACGCCGGATGGGGCTCCCGCGATGCGTTCCAGAACAGCCGCCGCGCGTACGCGGCCTTGAGCGAGATGCGCGCGTCGTCCTCCCACCCGCCGCCCGTGCGCAGCACGATCACGTCCCCGCGCTGGCGCGGCAGGAGATAGCTGCGCTGATCGAGATAGGCGTACGGTCGACCGACCGAGCGATCGTCGAACGCGTAGACGCGCGTGCGGGCCGGCTCGGGGGAGAGCGCCATCCCCCAGGTGAATTCTGCAGCGGCGCGGAAGCGCTCCATCTCGGCCGCGAGCTGCGCGGTGTCGTCTTCGGTGAGGGAGCTCCAGATGTCGAAATGGGGCGTCTCGATCCGCATCCAGTCGCGGCTCTCGAGCGGCGTGGTGATGCAGCCCGCGAGCACGAGCGACAAGGAGAGCGCGAGGCCCAGGAACGCGCGTTGGGTCATAGCCGGTCCACCACGAGTCTACCCCCCTTGGCCACGGCCCGGATCTTGTCGGGATCGCGCAGCACCGCGATGTCGATGCTCGGATCGCCGTCCACGATCACGAGATCGGCGAGCCGGCCCGGGGCGATCGCGCCGAGCTCGTCGCCGCGCCCCATCGCTTCGGCACCGTGGCGCGTCGCCCAGCGCAGCACGTCGAGTGGCGCGATGCCGATGTCCTTCACGTAGAACTCGAGCTCCGCCGCATAGCTGCCGTGGGGGAGCATCAGCACTCCGTAGTCGTCGCCCGTGAGCAGACGCACGCCCGCGGCGTTCGCCTTGGCCACCATCTCGCACGCGCCGTCGAACTCCCGGCGCATGCCTTCGAGCTGCTCCGGCGTCGCGATCGGCACGTCGCCGCGGTAGTCGAGCAGCAGCTTGATCAGGAACAGGCTCGGACACAGGAACGTGCGGTGCTCGAGCATCGCGTCGATGCACTCGGCGTCGGCCGCGTCGCCGTGATCGATGATGTCGACGCCCTCGCGCACGCATTCGAGGATCAGGTCGCGCCATGCGCAGTGGGCGCGCACGCGCACTCCGCGCTGGTGGGCCGCCGCGACGATCGCGCGCAGCTCGTCGGTCGCGAATCCGCGCGTGCTGGCGTCCTCGGCCACGCCGTGGCCGCCGCTCGCAAAGATCTTGATCATGCGCACGCCGCGCTTGATCTCCTCGCGCACCGCCTTGCGGAACTCGTCGGGGCCGTCGCAGAACCGCTGCGCACCGAGGTTGCCGAGCCGCCACCAGTACTTGCCCGTGTCGTTGTAGTCGCCCGTCGTGTCGAGCGCGAGGCCGCCCGGCACGAGCCGCGGACCTTCGACCACGCCTTCTTCGATCGCGAGCGCGAGCTCGGCATCGACGTTGTCGTTGACGACACCTGCCGACACGATGCCCGTGAACCCCGCATGGAGCGCGCGCCGCGCGTTCTCGGCCGCCACGAGCATCAGGTAGCCGGGCGGTTTCTCGATCCCGAGCGGCTCGGGCATGATCGTGATGTCGCGATAGGTCGAGTGGTAGTGCGAGAGGATCAGGCCCGGCAGGAGCGTGCGCCCGGCGAGGTCGACCACGCGATCGCTCCCGCCCGTAGCCGGCATCGGCGCGCCGCCGGGGCCCGAGACGGCGCCGATGCGATCGCCCTCCACGACCACGGTCGAGCCCGCGCGCGCGGGCCGTTCGCCGTCGAGCAGGTTCGCATTGCGGAAGATCGTGCGGTTCATGCGCGGCCCGGCGCCTCGCTGTGCAGGCGGAACGCGGCGAGGAGCTCCTGCTCCTTCGCGCGGACCTTCTCGATGTGGTGCTCGCGCACCTGCTCGAAGCCGCGCACGTGCTCGGGCAGGCTCGCGATCTCGACCGCGATGTCGAGGTTACGCGGGTCGAGGCTCTCGAGCAGCCGGTCGACGGTGGCCTCGTAGTCGCGGCACAGCTTCTGCTCGAGCCGGCGATGCGCGGTGAGGCCGAACACGTTCAGCGGGGTGCTCCGCAGGAACTTGAACTTCGCCATCACCGAGAGCAGAGGAAGGAACCAGCTCGCCGGGATCCGCCATTTCTTCATGCGCCCGGTGTCGGGATCGCGGCGCTCGGTGAGCCAGTCGATCACGGGGATCGAGAACGGCGGGGCGAAGTGCACGTAGAGCCGGTAGTCGCCCTGGAACTCGGCTTCGAGCTGGCGCTGGAACGAGCCGTCGGTGTAGAGGCGCGCCACCTCGAACTCGTCCTTGATCGCGAGCAGCTTGAAGTAGTAGCGGGCCACCGCGGACGCGAGTCGCGTCGAGCCCGGAGCGACCTTCTGCTCGAGCGCCGCCACGCGCTCGACGCGCGCGCGATAGGCCTCGGCAAAGCGCGCGTTCTGGTAGTCGGTCAGGAACGCGACGCGGCGCGCGACGATTGCGTCGAGGTCGTCTGCGACGCCCGCGAGCTGCGAATCGCGCACGGCCGGGCGCGCCGCGGCCTCGACCGCGGACGGGTCGTGCGCTGCGAGCCGGCCCCACGCGAACGCGCGCAGGTTCGCCCCGACCGCGCGTGCGTTGAGCGCAAACGCGCGCTCGAGCGCTGCGCGTCCGACGGGGAGCAGGCCTTTCTGGTAGGCGAAGCCCATCAGGAACGGATTGGTGAAGATCGCGTCGCCGCAGAGCGCCGTGGCGAGCCGTGTCGCGGCGACGAAGTCGCACGCGCGCGCCCCGCTGCGAATCGCATCCTCCATGTGCCGGCTCGACAGGTCGAGGTCGGGGTTGGTCGCGAACTCCGAGGTCGGAGCGACGTGGCTGTTCACGATCGCCGCGGTCCGACTCGCGGCGAGCTTCGCGAGGCTGTCGGCGCTCGTGGTCACGACGATGTCGCAACCGATCACGAGATCGGCGGAGCCCGCGGCGATCCGCGTCGCCGCGATCGACTCGGGGCGCGCGGCGATGCGCACGTGGCTCGTGACGGGGCCGTTCTTCTGCGCGAGACCGGTCACGTCGAGCACCGAGCAGCCCTTGCCCTCGAGGTGCGCGGCCATCCCGAGCAGCGCGCCCACCGTGATCACGCCCGAGCCGCCGATCCCGGTCACGAGCACGTTCCAGGGCTGCTCGAGATCGAGCGGGGAGGGCTCGGGCAGCGCCGCAAAGCGCGCGTCGTCGGTGCTGACCCCCTCCGACGCGGCCACGCGGACCTTGCCGCCCTCGACGGTCACGAAGCTCGGGCAGTGGCCCTTCAGGCACGAGAAGTCCTTGTTGCAGCTCGACTGGTTGATCCGCCGCTTGCGGCCGAACTCGGTCTCGATCGGCTCGATCGAGATGCAGTTCGATTGCACGCTGCAATCGCCGCAGCCCTCGCACACGAGCTCGTTGATCACCACGCGCCGGTCGGGATCCGGGAACTCGCCGCGCTTGCGGAGTCGGCGCGCCTCGGCGGCGCAGGTCTGGTCGTAGATCAGCGCCGAGACACCGGGCGCTTCACGCAGGTCGCGCTGCACGCGGTCGAGCTGGTCGCGGTGGTGGACCGTGACGCCCGGCGGCAGCGCGATTCCCGCGAACTTCGCAGGCTCGTTCGACGCGATCGCGATCCGGCGCACGCCCTCGGCGGCGAGCTGCTGCGCGATCTCGGGCACCGTGACCTCGCCCTCCATGCGCTCGCCTTCGATCGGCTGCCCGCCCGTCATCGCGACCGCGCCGTTGGCGAGGATCTTGTAGGTGATGTGGACGCCCGCAGTGACCGCGGCGCGAATCGCGAGCAGTCCGCTGTGGAAGTAGGTGCCGTCGCCGAGGTTCTGGAAGATGTGACCCGTTTCGGTGTAGGGCGCGGAGCCGATCCAGTTGGCGCCTTCGCCGCCCATGTGGGTGACCGCGAGGGTGGGGCGGTCGGGCAGCCACACGGCCATCCCGTGACAGCCGATTCCGCCCTGCGCGAGGCTGCCCTCGGGCACGACCGTCGAGGTGTTGTGCGGGCAACCGGAGCAGAACGCGGGCAGTCGCAGCGGGCCTGCGGCGGCCGGCAGCACAGCCGGCGCCGCAGCCGGGCGCAGGCGTGGCCCGATCTCGGGCGCCGCGCGCGTGAGCCAGCTCCGCAGCAACCCGACCACGTCGCCGGGCGTGAGCTCTCCCACGTTGGGAACGCAGGCCGCGCCCTCCGCGTCGAGCTTTCCCGTGAGTCGCGGGCGCTCCGCGCTGTTGAAGAGCAGGCGTGCGAGCTGCTCCTCGATCACGGGCCGCTTCTCCTCGATCACGATCAGGTGCTCGAGTCCGCGCGCGAACGCGCGGATGCCCTCGGGCTCGAGCGGCCACGAGAGCGCCACCTTGTAGATCTCGAGACCGAACGCGGCCGCGGTCGCGGCGTCGATGCCGAGCTCGTCGAGCGCCTGGCGCACGTCGAGATACGCCTTGCCCGTGGTCACGATGCCGAGCCGTCGGCGCGCGCCACCACCCAGGAAGACGCGATCGAGGCGGTTCGCGCGCACGAACGCCTGCACGGCGGGAAGGCGCTGCTCGAACAGCCGCCGCTCGACCTGGATCGGCAGGTTCGACCAGCCGATGTGGAGGCCCGGAGGCCGCACGAAATCGCCGGGTTCCACGACGGTGACGCGCTCGGGCGAAACCTCCACCGAACCCGCGCTCTCGACGGTGTCGGTCAGACACTTGAAGCCGACCCAGCAGCCCGAATAACGCGAGAGCGCGAACCCGTACAGACCGAGATCGAGGTAGTCCTGCACGCTCGACGGGTTCAGGATCGGGATGCCGCAGTGGATCAGCGCCTGCTCGCTCTGGTGCGCGATCGACGACGATTTCGCGCCGGGATCGTCGCCTGCGAGCGCGAGCACGCCGCCGTTCGGCGCGGTGCCCGCGTAGTTCGCGTGCTTGAGCGCGTCGCACGAGCGGTCGACGCCGGGCCCCTTGCCGTACCAGATGCCGAACACGCCGTCGTGCTTCGCGCCCGGGTACAGGCCCGCTTGCTGCGAGCCCCACACCGCGGTCGCCGCGAGGTCTTCGTTCACGCCGGGCTCGAACCGGACGCCGTGCTCGTCGAGCAGCGCACGCGCCTGCCACAGCGCCATGTCGTAGGTGCCCAGCGGCGAGCCGCGATAGCCCGAGATGAATCCGCGCGTGTCGAGCCCCGCCGCGAGATCGCGCTGGCGCTGCAGCATCGGCAGCCGTACGAGCGCCTGCACGCCGCTCAGATACACGCGTCCGCGGGCTCGCCGATAGCGGTCGTCCAGCTCGTATTCTCGGTCGAAATCGACCGCGGGATCAGTCACTTGAAGGCAAACCTCTCGATTCCCCCCCGAGCTGGGCCTGACTCCCGGAGGGAGGTGCGCGCGCCAAGCCTATCTCATATGGCGGCGGGACCGACATGGCCCGCGTGCCGCGTGCCGGGCGCTCGGCGCGCACTGACCGATCCCGTCTTTTGGTCAGCGATTTACTTTGCGCGCCTGCGGTTGCGAGGTGAACTTGCAAATCACCCGGACTCCGAGCCGGATCGGGTCGCTGATGGGGGTCGGCGCTGGAGCTGTTACGGACGATCGATGAGCCGCGCGCGCTCCGCGAGCTGGGGCGCGCCGGGCTGGCACAGGTGGCGCGCGAGCTGCGCGAGCACCTGATCGCGCTGGGCGCTGAGATCGGCGGGCACTTCGCGGGCAGCCTCGGCACCGTCGAGCTCACGGTGGCTCTGCACGCGGTGTTCGATACGCCGCACGATCGGATCGTCTGGGACGTCGGGCACCAGGCCTACGGCCACAAGGCGCTGACCGGCCGCCGCGAGGCGCTGCGCAGGATCAAACGCGCCGACGGACCCGCGGGCTTCCTGCGCCGCTGCGAGAGTACCTACGACGTTTTTGGCGCCGGGCACGCGGGCACATCGGTGTCGGCGGCGCTCGGCATCGCCGAAGCCGCCGCGCGCATGGGCACACGCCGCCGCGCGGTCGCGGTGATCGGGGACGGTGCGGCGACCTCGGGCATGTCGTTCGAGGCGCTCAACCACGCGGGGCACCTCCAGAGCGATCTGCGTGTGGTGTTCAACGACAACGGCATGTCGATCGCGCCCAACGTGGGCGGTCTGCACCGCACGGGCGACGTCGCGGGCTATATCCGTGCTCTCGGCCTCACCTATCAGGGGCCGGTCGACGGCCACGATCTCGACGCGCTGCTCGACGCGCTCGAGCGGCTGCGCGACGCCGACGGACCGGCGCTCCTGCACGTGAAGACGCGCAAGGGTATGGGCTATGCGCCGGCCGAGGCCGATCCCTACCGCTGGCACGCGACCGTACCGTTCGACCGCGCGCGCGGTGTCCGGCGCGCGAGCGGCGCCGGGCCGCCGAGCTGGACGACGGCATTCGCCGACGCGCTCGCGCGGCTCGCGGATCGCGACCCGCGCGTGGTCGCGCTGACTGCGGCGATGCCCGACGGCACGGGGCTCGATCGCTTTGCGGCGCGGCATCCGGACCGCATGTACGACGTCGGGATCGCCGAGCAGCACGCGGTGACGTTCGCGGCCGGGCTTGCGAGCGAGGGGCTGCGGCCCGTCTGCGCGATCTACTCGAGCTTCCTGCAGCGCGGCTTCGACCAGATCGTGCACGACGTGGCGCTGCAGGGCCTGCCGGTGACGTTCGCGCTCGATCGCGCAGGCGTGGTCGGCGCCGACGGGCCGACGCATCACGGCGCGTTCGACCTCGCCTACCTGCGCCTGATCCCGCACCTCGTGGTGGCCGCTCCGCGCGACGAGAACGAGCTGCAGCACCTGCTCGCGACCGCGGTCGAGAGCGGCGTGCCGTTCGCGCTGCGCTTCCCGCGCGGCGCCGCGACCGGCTGCGCGATCGATCCGGACGCGAAGCCGCTTCCGATCGGCCGCGGCGAGCTGCTGCGCGACGGCAGCGACCTCGCGATCGCGGCGATCGGCAAGACGGTGCCCGCGGCGCTCGCGGCGGCCGATCTGCTCGCGCGCGACGGGATCTCCGCGGCGGTCGTCGACGCGCGCTTCGTCAAGCCGCTCGACGCGCCGATGTTCTGCGCGCTCGCGCGGCGGCTCGGCCTCGTCGTCACGGCAGAGGATCACGCGCTCGCGGGCGGCTTCGGCAGCGCTCTGCTCGAGCTGCTCGCGGAGCGCGCGCCCGGGACCCAGGTCGTGCGGCTCGGCCTGCCGGACCGCTTCCTCGACCACGCGGAGCAGGACGCGCAGTGGAAGGAGGCGGGCATCGACGCGGACGCGATCGCACACGCAGCCGCGCAGGCGCTGCGCGCGTGCGCGCGTCCCGGAGCGCAGCGACCGGAGGCCGCGGCATGACTTATGGCCTTCGCTCGCCTTCGGCTCGCTGCGCGAAACTTGCCGGCGCGACGCCTTCGCCGGCCGTACTCGACGCGTACGCGCACTGCGCAGGGATCGCGCGGCGCAGCGGCTCGAGCTTCCTCGCGGCGTTCTGGATGTTCCCGCGCGCGGAGCGGCGCGCGCTGCACGCGATCTACGCGTTCTGCCGGCTCGTCGACGACATCGCCGACGACCCCGCGCTGCGCGGCGACCGCGCGATGCTGCTCGAGCGCTGGCACGAAGAGCTCGTCGACGCCTACCGGGGCAAGGCGCGCCACCCGGTCGGAATCGCGCTGGGCGACGCGGTGCACCGCTTCCGTCTGCCCGAGGACTGCTTCCTCGATCTGCTCTCGGGCATCGAGGCCGACCTGCGCGGCGGCGAGATCGAGACGTTCGCGGAGCTCGAGCACTACTGCTACTGCGTCGCGTCGACGATCGGCCTGCTCGTGTGCGGCGTGCGCGGGCTGCGCGGCGCGCACGTGCGCGACTACGCGGTACACCTCGGCATCGCGGTCCAGCTCACCAACGTGCTGCGCGACGTGGGCGAGGACGCCGCGGGCGGGCGCGTCTATCTCGCGCGCGAGGATCGCGAGGCGTTCGGCGTCACGACGGAGTCGCTGCGCGCGGGCGTTCACAGCGAGCCGCTCGCGCGCCTGCTCTCGCTCTACGCCGCGCGTGCGCGCGAGCGCTACCGCCAGGCGCAGCGCGCGCTGCCCGCCGAGCTGCGCCGCCGGCTGCGCCCGGCGCAGGCGATGGGCGCGATCTACCGCGAGCTGCTCGAGGCGCTCGAGCGGCGCGACTTCCCGTACGACGGCCCCGCGCTGCGCCTCTCGAAGGCGCACCGTATCGCGATCGCCGCGCGCGAGTGGGTCGGCATCGGAGCCCACACGAGCCGCGCGCAGCGAAGCGCACCCGAGCGAAGGCCATGAGCGAAGTCAGCGCGCGCAAGCAGGCACACCTCGATCTGTGCGCGCACGGCGACGTCGAGGCGCGCGGCACGACACTGCTCGAGGAGGTGCACCTGCTGCACCAGGCGCTGCCCGAGCTGTCGGCCGCCGACGTCGACCCGTCGATCTGGCTGTTCGGGCGGCGGCTCGCCGCGCCCGTGTACATCTCGGGCATGACCGGTGGCACAGAACGCGCCGGCGCGATCAACCGCGCGCTCGCGGCCGCGGCCCAGAAGGCCGGCTTCGGCTTCGGGCTCGGCTCGCAGCGCGCGATGTGGACCGACCCCGAGCTCGCCGCGAGCTATCGCGTGCGCGACGAAGCGCCCGACGTCGTGCTGCTCGGCAACGTCGGCGTCGTGCAGGCGCGCGGGTACGGGGCGGCCGCCGTGGCGGAGCTGGTCGAGGCGGTCGGCGCCGACGCGCTCTGCGTGCACCTGAATGCCGCCCAGGAGCTCGCGCAGGACGAGGGCGACCGCGATTTCCGCGGCGGCGTCGAGACGATCGCCACGCTGGTCGAATCGCTGCACGTGCCCGTGATCGCGAAGGAGACCGGCTGCGGCCTGTCGCCCGCCGCGCTCGCACGGCTGCGCGAGGCGGGCGTCGAGTGGGTGGACGCGTCGGGCGCGGGCGGCACGACCTGGCCGGGCGTGGAGGCGCTGCGCGGATCGGCGCGCCAGCGCGCGCTCGGTTCGCTGCTGCGCGAGTGGGGCATTCCGACGGCCGCGAGCATCGCGTATGCGCACCGCGCAGGACTCTCGACGCTGGCCTCGGGCGGGATCCGGAGCGCACTCGACGTCGTGCGCGCGCTCGCGCTGGGGGCGCGCGCAGCGGGGATGGCGCTGCCGTTCCTGCGCGCGTACGAGCGCGGCGGGGCGAACGCGGTCGCGGCGCTGTGCGAAGAGCTCAGCGAGGGAGTGCGTGCGTTGCTGTTGCTCTCGGGCGCGTCTCGCCCGGAGCAGCTCGCGCTTGCGCCCCGCGCGCTCGGGCCGCGGCTTCGCGCCTGGCTCGATGTTGCCGATGGCGCGCAGGGCTGAGATGCTCGTGCAAGTTTCGCGCAGCGAGCCGAAGGCGAGCGGAGTCCATAAGGGGGGAGGCACGTCGACTGATCCGCCGGACCCTGTGCCCGCGCGCGGGCGCAAGGAGGAGACGCAGGAGCGGATCGTCGCCGCTGCGCTCGCGCTGTTCGCCACTCGCGGGTACGAGGGCACGAGCATCTCCGCGATCGCGGCCCACGCGCGCGTCTCGCGCGCTGCCGTGTTCTGGCACTTCGGCGACAAGGAGGGTCTGTTCCGCGAGACCTTCCGGCGCATGCTCGTGCCGTTCTTCGCCGAGCTCCAGGCCAGCCTCGAGCACATCCCGCCGCGCGAGCGCGTGTTCGAGATCCTCTCCGCCTACGAGCGCGTGGTGGAGGAGAACGAGGAAGCGATCCGCTCGATCGTGCGCTGGCTGCTCGAGAGCGAGAAGCTGCGCGCGTCTTTGCGCGAGACGCTGTTCGCGCTCCACGACGCGCTCGTGAAGGACATCGGCGAGACGCTGGCGGCCGCGGGCGGCGGCACCGATGCGAGCGAGCAGCTCGGTGCTGCGCTCGTGGCGATGCTCGACGGAAACCTCCTGCTCGCGCTGCTCGATCCGAATGCGCGCAACCGCGAGCTGCGGCGCGCCGGGCTCCGGCGCCTCGTGGAGCTCGCGATCGGAGCCGACCGTGAGTGAGCGCGCGCTCGCGCTCGCAGGCGTGCCGGTTGGGAGCGATCGGCTCGCCGCGCGGGAGCTCTCGCCCGACGCGGTGCTGAGTCGGCTCCGCGGCGAGAACTTTCCCGTGGCGCTCCGCTGGCTGCCGCGCGCGCTGCGCGCCGACCTGATCGCGATCTACGGGGCGGCTCGTCTGATCGACGAGGCCGGCGACGCCGCGGGCGGCGATCGCAACGCGCTGCTCGACGAGGTCGAGAGGGACGTGCTTGCGGCGTTCGCGGGTGGGGCGCGTCATCCCCTGCTGCGCCGGCTCACGCCGCTCGCGGCCGCGCACGACCTCACTCCCGATCCGTTCCTGCGGCTGATCGCGGCGAACCGCTTCGATCAGCGGGCGCCCGACCTCGCGAGCTGGAGTGAGCTGTGCGACTACTGCCGACTCTCGGCAGAGCCGGTCGGTGAGCTCGTGCTGCGCATCTTCGACCAGGCGAGCGAGGAGAACCTGCGCGATTCGGGCGCCGTCTGCACCGCGCTGCAGGTGCTCGAGCACTGCCAGGACGTGGCCGAAGATGCGCGCGCAGGGCGCTGCTATCTGCCGCGCGACGACCGCGGGCGCTTCGGCTGCCGCGCGGAGGACCTGGTCGCGGAGCCCGCGCCCGAGCAGCTGCGGCGTTGCGTTGCGGTACAGGTCGAGCGCGCGCGCGATCTGCTCGCGTACGGCGATCTCCTGTGCGCGCGTCTGCGCGGATTCGCGCGCCCGGTCGTGGCCGCCTACGCCGCAGGAGGCTGGGCCACCGCCGCCGCGCTCGAGCGCGCGGAGTTCGATCCGAACCAGCGGCCGGTGCGGCCGCGCCGGATCGCCACGGTCAGCCACGCACTGCGAATCATGTGGGGGCGCGGAGGTCGCGCGTGAGCACCGCACCGCACATCGCGGTGGTGGGCGGCGGGCTCGCGGGGATCACCGCAGCGCTCGCGTGCGCCGACGTGGGTGCGCGCGTGAGCCTGTTCGAGGCGCGCGCGTGCCTGGGTGGCGCAACGTACTCGATCGAGAAGCGCGGGCTCTCCATCGACAACGGCCAGCACGTGTTCATGCGCTGCTGCACGGCCTACCGCGGGCTGCTCGCACGCCTGAGCGTCGAGCGGCTCGCGCCGCTCCAGCCGCGCCTCGCGGTGCCGGTGGCGGCACCGGGGCGTCCGCTCGCGTGGATCCGGCGCCACCCGCTGCCCGCGCCGGCGCACCTCGCGCCGAGCCTGCTCGGCTTTCCCCACCTTCCGTTCGCGGCGCGGCTGCGCGCCGCGAACGTGGCGCGAACGTTCGCAGCGCTCGATCCCGACGATGCGCGCCTCGACGAGATCTCGCTCGGCTCCTGGCTCGGCGAGCGCGGCGTTCGTGACGAGGCATCGCTCGCGTTCTGGGATCTGCTGATCCGGCCCACGCTCAACGTGCGGGCTGCGGACGCGTCGCTCGCGCTCGTCGCGCGCGTGCTGCGCACGGGCTTCCTCGACCGCGCCGACGCCGCGGACATCGGGCTGCCCGCAGTGCCGTTCTCCGTTCTGCACGACGGTCCCGCGCGGCGTGCGCTGCGCGCGAGGGGCGCCGCGGTGGAGCTGCGCGCCGCGGTGCGCGGGCTGGCTGCCGATACGCGGGGCGTGTCGCTGCAGGTCGGCGGGGAGTCGCTGCGCGCCGACGCCGTGATCCTCGCGGTGCCGCCCGACGCGGCTGCGCGCCTCGCGCCCGCCGAGGCGGGGCTCGACGCGGTGGCGCTCGAGCGGCTCGGCGCATCGCCGATCGTGAACCTGCACGTGTGGTTCGACCGGCCCGTGATGGACCGCCCGTTCGTGGCGGGCTGGGGCACGCCGCTTCAGTGGATCTTCGACCGCACGCGCGCGGCGGGCGCCGAACGCGGTCAGCTGCTCACGGTGTCGTTGTCGGCCGCGCGCGAGTGGATCGGGTGCAGCCGCGCCGAGCTGCGCGCGCACTTCCTGCCCGCGTTCTGCGCACTGTTTCCGGCCGCGCGCGACGCCGAGGTGCTCGACTTCTTCGCGCTCTCGGATCCCGCCGCGACCTTCCTCCAGGTGCCCGGCACGCGCCGGCTGCGGCCCGCCGTCGCGACACGACATACTTCGGTGTACCTCGCGGGCGCCTGGACCGACACGGGATGGCCGGCCACGATGGAAGGCGCGGTGCGCAGTGGCACCGCGGCCGCACATGCCGCGCTGCGCGCGCTCGCGCGCGTACCGCACGCGGAGGCTGCATGAGACGCGAACCCGAGACGGCGTGGGGCAGCGCGGCGCGCGGCGCCGGCGCACGCAGCGCCGCAAGCGAGGCGCTCGACCGCGCGGTCGCGCACCTGCTCGAGCTCCAGAACGCCGAGGGCTGGTGGAAGGGCGAGCTCGAGACGAACGTGACGATGGACGCCGAGGACCTGCTCATGCGCGAGTTCCTCGGGATCCGCACGCGCGAGGAGACGGCGCTCGCGGCGAACTGGATCCGCAGCAAGCAGCGCGAGGACGGGAGCTGGGCGACCTACTACGGCGGACCGGCCGATCTCTCGACGACGATCGAAGCCTACGCGGCGCTGCGGCTCGCGGGCGACCCGCCCGAGGCCGAGCATATGAAGCGCGCGCGCGAGGTGGTTCTGGGCCTGGGCGGGATCGAGCACTCCCGCGTGTTCACGCGGATCTGGCTCGCGCTGTTCGGCGAATGGAGCTGGGACGACCTGCCCGCGCTGCCGCCCGAGGTGATGCTTCTGC
Organism: uncultured delta proteobacterium; assembly: GCA_963832165.1. Taxonomy (GTDB): domain Bacteria; phylum Myxococcota_A; class UBA9160; order UBA9160; family SMWR01; genus JAHEJV01. The sequence goes on from CAWHTE010000004.1 coordinate 294,541, forward strand.
CCTCGTGGTTCCCGCTCAACGTGTACGACTTCGCGTGCTGGGCGCGCCAGACGATCGTGCCGCTCACGATCGTGGGCTCGCACCGGCCCGTGCGTCCGCTGCCGTTCTCGCTCTCCGAGCTGCGCATGGGCGAGCGGCGCGAGACCGTCCACCCTCTTTCGACCTGGAAGGGCCGGCTGCAGCGCCTCGATCGCGCACTCCAGTGGTACGAGCGGCGCCCGATCCGGAAGCTGCGCGAGCTGTCCCGCCGGCTCGCGTGCGAGTGGATCCTCCAGAGGCAGGAAGCCGACGGCTCGTGGGGGGGATCCAGCCGCCCTGGGTGTACTCGGTGCTCGCGCTGCACCTCGAGGGCTATCCGCTCGACCATCCCGCGCTTGCGCGCGCGCTGCACGGCTTCCGGCGCTTCACGATCGAGCAGGGCGACGGTCGCCGGCTCGAGGCATGTCAGTCGCCGGTCTGGGACACCGCGCTCGCGATGATCGCGCTGCGCGACGCGGGCACACCGCCCGATCACCCGGCGCTGGTCCGGGCGGCGCAGTGGACGCTGCGCGAAGAAGTGCGCATCCCGGGTGACTGGTGCGTGCGGCGCCCGGCGCTCGAGCCCTCCGGATGGGCGTTCGAGTTCGACAACGACCGCTATCCCGACGTCGACGACACCGCCGAGGTGATCCTCGCGCTGCGAGCGGCGCGCTCGGGCGACGACGCCGCGCAGGACGCCTCGCTCGCGCGCGCGATCGCGTGGACCTGGGGCATGCAGTCCTCCGATGGAGGCTTCGCCGCGTTCGACGCCGACAACACGCGCGAACTCTGCCGCCAGCTCCCGTTCTGCGATTTCGGCGAGGTGATCGACCCGCCGTCGGCCGACGTCACTGCGCACGTCGTCGAGATGCTCGCACTCGAGGGGCACGCGGACCACGCGCGCGTGCAGAGTGCGGTCGACTGGCTGCTGCGCGCGCAGGAGCCGGGCGGGTCGTGGTTCGGGCGCTGGGGCGCGAACCACATCTACGGGACGGGCGCGGTCGTGCCCGCGCTGATCGCGGCGGGTCTGCCCGCTGATCATCTCGCGATCCGGCGCGCCGTGCGCTGGCTCCATTCGGTGCAGAACGCCGACGGGGGATTCGGCGAGGACCTGCGTTCGTACACGCCGGAGGGCGCGCCCGGGCTCGGCGACTCGACCGCATCGCAGACCGCGTGGGCGCTGCTCGCGCTGCTCGCGGCCGGCGAGCGCGGGCGCTCGGTCGAACGAGCGGTGGAGTGGCTCTCGAGCACACAGCGCGCCGACGGCGACTGGGACGAGCCGCAGTTCACGGGCACCGGCTTCCCGGGCGACTTCTACATCCGCTATCACCTGTATCGGCTCGTATTCCCGATCCAGGCGCTAGGGCGCTATCTGTCCCTAGAGGTCGGTGAATGACGAATGCGGCATCGCTCGTGGTGTTCGCGCCGCTCGCGGTCGAGGCGATCGCGCTGCGCGCGGGGGCGCGCGAGCTGCGGATCGAGCGCACGGGCATGGGGCCGCGCCGCGCGCGTGCGGCGGCGAAGCGCCACGATCCGACCTGCGCGAGCGCACTCGCGGTCGCGGGCGTGTGCGGCGCGCTCGATCCCGAGCTCGCACCCGGCAGCGTGTTCGTGCCCGCGGAGCTGCGCACCGGCGACGGTCGTACGTTCGCGGCCGATGCGGAGGGTCTTGCCGAGGCGCTTCTCGCGCGCGGCATTCCCGTGTACTCCGGCGTCCTGGTCGGCGCCGATCACATCCTGCGCGCCGAGGAGCGACCCGCGCTGCTCGCGAGCGGTGCGCGCTGCGTCGACATGGAGTCGCCGTGGCTCGCTGTCGCGGCGGCTGGGCGGCCGTTCGCGGTGCTGCGCGTGGTGTCGGATGGACCCGGCGCAGAGCTGTGGAGCCCGAACGTCCTGCGCAACGGCTGGCTCGCGCTCGCGGCGCTGCGCCGCGCCGCGCCCGCGCTCGTCGACTGGGCGCGCTCCAGAAATCTGAATTGAGGTGACGTGATGCCGGTCCCGATCTCGCAGATGGCCACGGTGGCGACCTACCTGCTGCGCCAGAAGCTGCGCGGCGTCGAGCGCTACCCGCTCGTGCTGATGCTCGAGCCGCTCTACCGCTGCAACCTCGCATGCGGGGGCTGTGGGAAGATCCAGTACCCGGGACGCGTGCTGCGCAAGCACCTCTCGGTGGAAGAGTGCATGGCCGCCGTGGACGAGTGCCCGGCGCCGATGGTGAGCATCCCGGGCGGAGAGCCGCTGCTGCACCCCGAGATCGACAAGATCGTCGAGGGGCTCGTGGCGCGGAAGAAGTACATCTACCTGTGCACGAACGCGATCCTGCTCGAGGAGAAGCTGCACCTGTTCCAGCCGAGCAAGTACCTCTCGTTCAGCGTGCACCTCGACGGGCTGCGCGACGAGCACGACGCGGCGGTGTGCCGCGACGGCGTCTTCGACGTGGCGGTTTCGGCGATCAAGGCGGCGCTCGAGCGCGGCTTCCGCGTCACGACCAACACGACGCTGTTCGACAACTCCGACCCCGAACGCACCGCGGAGTTCTTCGACTTCGCGATGGACCTCGGCGTCGAGGGGTTCATGGTGTCGCCGGGCTATGCCTACGCGAAAGCACCCGACCAGGAGCACTGGCTCGGGCGCCAGCGCACGGTGGATTTCTTCCGCAAGCTGCTTCACCGCCCCGGCGCGCGGCGCTGGCGCTTCAACCAGTCGCCGCTGTTCATCGAGTTCCTCGCCGGCGCCCAGGACTACGAGTGCACGCCCTGGGGCATGCCCGCCTACTCGATCTTCGGTTGGCAGAAGCCCTGCTATTTGATCCAGGACGGCTACGCGCAGAGCTTCCGCGAGCTGGTCGATGAGACGCGCTGGGAGAACTACGGCCCGAAGAGCGGCAACCCGGCCTGCCAGAACTGCATGGTTCACTGCGGCTTCGAGGCGAGCGCGGTCGAGGCGGCGTTCTCGACGCCCAAGGGCATGCTCGCGATGCTGCGCGCGATGTTCCGCGGTCCCAAGGTGTCCGCACCGACGGGCATCGTCGCCGGTGGGGCGCACGTCCCGCAGGTCGCACCCGGGCTCGCGCGCGGCTGGTCGGCGGAGGCGAGTTCGGAATCCCTGCGCGCCGCGTTCGACTACCGCGGCGATGCCACGCTCACGCTCGACGACGGCCGCGAGATCGAGGGCTACGTGGTCGACGCGCGCGAGGGCGAAGTGCGCGTGTGGGAGAAGAAGGGCACCGGAACCACGCGCATCGACAGCTCGCGGATCCGCCGGGTCGCGCTGTCGGGTCGCGATCCGACGCACACGGTGGCCGCGAACTAGTCGCGAGCAGCCCGGAGATCGCTGCGGGCAAGCCGAGCGATGAAGAGCACGCCGATCGGCTCGGTGCGCAGCGCAAACGGGCTAGATGACGCCGCGTTCGCGCAGCCCGCTCACTTCGTCCCAGTCGTAGCCGAGCAGCTCCGTGAGCAGGATCTCGGTGTGCTGCCCGTGCTCGGGCGCAGGCGCTCGGATCGATCCCGGAGTCTCGGAGAGCCGCACGGGAATGCCCACGTACTGGGTCTTGCCATGCGTCGGGTGGTCGAAGTCGACGATGTAGTCGTTCGCGAGCATCTGCGGGTCGGTGGGCAGATCGTTCAGGCTGTTCACGATCGTGAAGATGAAGTCGCCTCCCTTGCGCAGGATGTCGAGCCACTCGGCACGCGGCTTCGACGCGAACAGCTGATCCATGATCTCGATCAGCGCCGCGCAGTTGCCCGCGCGCGCGCCCATCGTCGCGAAGCGCGGGTCGGTCTCCAGATCCGGCCGGCCGATCGCGCGCGCGAAGTCGGCCCAGTAGCGGTCGGGCTGGAGCATGGCCAGCGCGAGCCACTTGTCGTCGCCGCAGCGGTAGTGGTTCCAGAGCGGGTTGAACGCGCGCGCGCGCGGCATGCGCGGGAACGCGGCGCCATTGATCAGCCGCGACGTGAGAGAGAGGCCCTGGAGGAAGCTCATGCTGCCGAGATGCGACGCGTCGACCACCTGGCCGATGCCATAGCGCTCGCGCGAGATCACGGCCGCGAGCACGCCGTAGGCGAGCAGGATCGCGCCCATCTGATCGGCGACTCCGCCGCCGATCGCCTGCGGCGGCATGTCCGGCTCGCCCGCGGCGAACATGATGCCCGAGCGCGCGAGTCCGAGGTGGTCGAACGACGGGTCGCCGCTCTCGGGACCCTCGGGCCCGTAGCCGGTTGCGTTCGCGTAGATCAGGCGCGGGTTGCGCCCGCGCAGCTCGTCCGCGCCGAGGCCGAGCCGGTCGGCGACGCCCTTGCGGAAGTTCTGGACGAACACGTCCGAGACCGCGGCGAGCCGGTAGATGATCTCGCGCGCCTCGGGCTGCTTCAGGTCGAGCGCGATGCTCTGCTTGTTGCGGTTGTTGGCCTCGAAGTAGAAGTTCAGGCGGTCCGACTTCTGACCCGCGATCGCCACGATGCCGCGGCCCGGATCGCCGCCCTCCTTGTTCTCGATCTTGATCACCTCGGCACCGAGATCGCCGAGCATCGCGCTCGCCACCGGCCCCTGCTGCCAGATCGTCCAGTCGATCACGCGCAGACCTTCGAGCGGCATCGGCATGGACAAACCCTCCTCGTAGCCGGGGGTCACAATCTACGGCGCGGGGCGTAGCGGTGTCTACCAAACGAAATCGGATGCGCGACGTTCCGGTTCTGGGGTACAGGCGCAGCTCTGGGCAGTCGATACCCACGCCTGGAAGGGGCAGGTCCCATGCGAAGCGAGCTTTCGAGGTATGGCTTCTGGTTCGAACACACCCGGCCGGGTCCGCGCGGGTCGTGGCGGGTCGCGGTCGCCGCGCTCGTGGCCCTCGCGGGGTGCGCGGGCGTCCTCCCGGCGAAGCAGGAGCCCTTCGATCTCACTCCGCTGATCGAGGCCCAGACCGACCCATCGATCGGCTTGTCCGCCGCGTTTCCGGATTACGACGCGGTGGTGGTGGGCGGGGTCAACATGGCGGACGGTCGGGATGCGCAGGACGGCGTCGTGGACCTCGTCACGGAGACCTACGACTCGGAGCTCGATCCCGCCCAGTCGTGGCTCGTCGATGTGAGTGTGACGCGGTTCGATACGCCGGCGCGAGCGGCTCGAGAAATCGATGCCTCGTGCAGCTCGTTCTCGCGCGGCGGCGCGTCGGGCCACCCGGTTCGCTGGCGAGATGGCGTCTACTGCATCTCGTCGGTCGTTCACCAGCGCAACGATCCGCACAACATGTACCTGCCCGCGAACTTCTATGCGTCGTGGCTGTTCGTGCGCAGCGACCGGATCGTGGTGCGCATGTACGAGCGGCAGAGGCGCTCGGCGAAGAGCGCCAAGGGCGAGATCATCGCGGAGATCGCCGACCGACTATCGAACGAGATGGCCACCCCGGCCGCAGAGTGACCCGCGCGTCTCACCGGAGTACGCGCAGCAGGTCGCTGTAGTCGTCGGTCCAGAGCGGAGCGCTCGCGATCATCTCGGGCGTCGGCCAGGTCACCGCGGGCCGGTCCAGGCGGATCCCGCGTGAGCGCGCGCGCAACGCCGCCGCGCGGGCGAGCTCGCGCAGGCGCGGCTCGCTCCGCGAGAGGAACACCCACGTCGAGGGGTTCGACAGGTGCCTCGGCGCCTGGGCGTTGAACAGCCTCACCGCGTGGACGTCGGCGTCGAGCGCGAGGCGGAAGAGCAACGGCATCAGTTCGAAGTAGCGGCTCGAGATGTGGACCGCGAGCAGTCCCTCTGGCGCGAGCGAGCCCAGATAGAGCGCGAGCGCCTCGCGCGTGAGCAGGTGCACCGGCACGGCATCGCTGCTGTAGGCGTCCACGATCAGGAAGTCGAAGAGCGGCGCGTTGCGCGCGCGCTCGGCCGCGAGCGAGATGCGACCATCCCCCTGGATGACCTCGACCTGCGCCGGGCTGCGCGTGAGGAACGTGAAGAAGCCCCCGGCGCGAGAGAGACGGATCACCGCCGGGTCGATCTCGAAGAAGCGGAAGTGATCGCCCGGGCGACCGTAGGCCGCGAGCGTGCCCACGCCGAGACCGACCACGCCGACCTCGCTCGGTACGTCCGGCTCGCGGAGACCGAGCGCGATCTCGATTCCCGTGTGGATGCCGTAATAGGTGGTGGGCTTGTCCTCCTGCCCCGCGATCTGCGCGCCGTGCATCGTCGATCCATTCATGAGCGCGCGATAGTTGTGGAAGTCTCCCTGCCTCGCGACGACGCGAAGCACCCCGAAGAAGCTCCGCTCCTGATGCAGCGCCGGAGCGCGGTCGAAGAGCTGCGCGCCGTAGTATCCGAGCGCGAGCGACACGAGCGCTGCCGCCGTACCGAACCGCCACGTCGGTGCGGATCGTCCGAGCCATCCCGTCGGTGTGGCGCGACACGCCGCGAGCAGCAGCACGCACGCGAGCGCGAGCCCGATCGGCACCTCGTAGAAGCGGTCGAACACGCGCGGTGCGGCGAGACCGACGGCGAGTCCACCGAGTGCACCGCCGCCCGAAGTGCACAGGTAGAACGACGTGAGCGAATGGGCCGGAGGGCGCAGCCGGTAGAGCTCGCCGTGCAGCACCATGCACGCGCCGAACAGGAGCGCGCTGAACCTGGCGATCTGGAACGGGAGCTGCCCAATCAGCGCAGCGATCGCGGTGCCTCGGATTCCGAGCGCCTCCGGGAGAACCTGCGCGAGGAAGGCCAGCAGCGCGATCACCGCGAACGGCACGCGCCGATAGATCCACGGCGCGCCGAAGCAGAGGATCAGGCTCGCGAGGTAGATCGCGAGCGGCACGATCCACAGGAACGGAATGCTCGCGGTGTCGAGGCACAGCTGATTGGTGACACCCATGAGGAGCATCACCGCGCACGCCGAGAGCAGCACCCAGAGCGCGAAGCGCGCGGGCTGCGCCCGCTCGATCGGATCGCCCGCGGGCGCGTCCGCGGCCGGAATGGACGCGGTACCGGCGCGGCGGGCCAGGGCCGCGCACGCGACCACCGCCACAGCCGTCGCCGCGAACGCGGCAGACCAGACCCGGCTCGTCGTCGAGACCGGCAGACGCGGCTCGAGCGCGAGGGGATAGGCGAGCAGCGCAACCAGCGATCCGAGATTCGAGACCGCGTAGAGCGGGTAGGGCGAACGCTTGGGATAGGAGCGCGCGAACCAGACCGCGACGAGGGGCCCGGTCGCCGCGAGCGCGAAGAACGGCAGCGCGACGTTCGCGAAGAGCATCGCGAGGATCTGCCCACTCGGATCCCCGCTGCCGTCGGGTCGCCAGGCGTCGCCGGGCAGCACGGGCAGCGCCAGCACGGCCAGGGCGACGACGCCGGCGTGGATCCAGAGCTGCGCCGCCGCGCTCGCTCGCGCGATCAGCAGATAGGCGTATGCGTAGCCCGCGAACAGCGTCACCTGGTAGAACGCGAGACAGAGCGACCAGACCGCGGGCACGCCGCCGAACCACGGCACGATCCGCTTCGCGACGAGCGGCTGGACCAGGAAGATCAGATAGGCCGAGGCGAACGTGGTGACGAGGAAGAGCAACGCGCCCGACCGGATCGCTTCACTTCTCGGCGGAATCTCCGCGGCGTCCACCGTCAGCGCAGGTACACCCCGCCCGACAGGCGTGTCGCCTTCGGGTCGACGCGCACGTGCACGACCGACACGCGGCCGGACGCGAGCGCGCGGTCGAGCGCCGGCCGGATCTGGCCCGGCTGGTCGACGCGCTCGGCGTGGCCGTCGACGAACTCGGCGAACTTCTCGTAGTGAGCGGGCAGCAGCGAGGCGATCCGCGGCGCGCCGGGCGGGAACATGCCGTCCTGGATCGAGTGCCCGGCGATTCCCTCGTTGTTCGCGACCACGAAGACCACGGGTGCGCCCACGCGCGCAGCGGTCTCCACTTCGAGCGCGGCCGCTCCGAATGCGTAGTCGCCCAGGATCGCCACCGACGGTGCTTCGGGGCGCGCGAGCTTCGCGCCGATCGCGTAGGGCACCCCCGTGCCCATGCAGCCCGTGGTGCCCGCGTTGAACAGGCGCCGCTCTCCGTAGCTGGGCATGATCTGCCGCGCGATGCCCATGATCGTCTCACCGTCGATCGCGATCGACGACTCACGCGGCACCGCCGCGCGCACCTCGGCGACGAGGCGGTGCGGATCGATCGGCATCGAGTCCGACTCCATCGACGCGCGCAGCTTCGCCTCGTTCTCTTCGCGTGCTGTCGCAAGCGAGGCGAGCCAGCGCCCGTCGGCGCTCTTCAGTTTTCGACCGGAGAGCGCAGTCAGGAGCGCCTGCGCAGCCGCGCGTGCGTCGGCGACCACGCCGAGCTCGATATCCGCGCCGCTGTAGAACTCACCGGCCTCGAGATCGATCTGGGCGAGGCGCACTCCGGCTGCGAAGCCGCGCGCGCCGCCGTAGCCGAAGATCCAGTTGAAGCGCCCGCCGATCATCACGATCGCATCCGCGGTCTTGAGCGCCGTGGAGCGCGCGCTGTTCATGAAGCAGCGGTGATCGTCGGGGATCGTGCCGCGCGCCATCGGCGAAGTGACGTAGGGAATGCCGAGGTCGGCGATCTGTGCGAGCGCCTCGCCGGCGCCCGCCCATGCGGCGCCCTTGCCGACGAGCAGCAGCGGGCGCTCGGCGCGCGCGAGCAGATCGGCAATGCGCTCGATCGCCTCCGGCGCCGGGTGGGGCGGCGCAATTTCGGGCGGCCGCTCGCGCAGCGGTGCGCGAGCCGACTCGACGCGCCGCGCGACCCAGTGGCCCGGGAAATCGATGTACACCGCGCCGGGTCGTCCGCTCGCGGCCTTGCCCAGCGCGAGGTGCACGATCTCGGGGATGCGCTCGGTGCTGTCGACCTCGAGCGTCCACTTGCACGCGGGCCGCGCGAACGCGCGCTGGTCCGCCTCCTGGAAGCCGCCGAGGCCGCGCATCATCCCGTACGCCGAGCCGCCGAGCACCACGAGCGGCATCGCGCTCTCGGTGGCGACGTGCATCGGCGTCACCGCGTTGGTCATGCCCGGGCCCGAGCCCACGACGCACACGCCGGGCTTGCGCTTCACCCAACCCCAGCCGGAGGCCATCAATCCCGCGGAAACCTCGTGCCGGCAGTTGACGACCGTGAGGCCTTCCTCGACGGCGCCCGACAGGATCTCGATCATCGGCCCTGCGACGACGCCGAATATCGTGTCGATCCCTGCGGCCTTCAGCTGCCGGGCCGCGAGCTGGCCCCCGTTGCGCTCGGTCATCGCTGTCTCCTCTGTGGAGCCCCATGATGCGTCGCCTGCGCACCACACGGCAAGCTCGGGTCGATTCGCCTCGCCTACTTCAGCACGCGGAGGAGATCGCTGTAGTCGTCGGTCCACAGAGGTGCACGCGCAAGCAGCTCCGGGGTCGGCCGGTTCACGGCATTTCCGCGCAGACCTCGCGCGCGGTGGCGCTTCTGCGCGGCGCGCGCGAGCGCGTCCAGGCGCGACTCGTCCTCGCTGAAGAAGACCCACTGCGATCCCTGCGAGCGCTGCCTCGGGGCCCCGGGGTTCTGGAGGCTCAGCACAGGCATGCCCGCGTCGTCGGCCAGGCGGAACAGCAGCGGGATCAGATTGAACGTTCGGCTCGAAACATGGATCGCGAGCAGCCCGCTCGGCGCGAGCGATTCGCGGTAGAGCGCGAGCGCTTCTCGCGTGAGCAGGTGGACGGGCACGGAGTCGCTGCTGTAGCCGTCGACGATCAGGTAATCGAAGAGCGGGGCGTTGCGCGCGCGCTCGCGCGCGATCGAGATGCGGCCATCTCCCTGGATGATCTCGACCTTCGCCTTGCTGAGCTCGAGGAAGGTGAAGTACTTGTCGTCGCGGTCCATCCGGATCACCGCGGGGTCGATCTCGAAGAACCGCATGTGATCGCCCTCGCGACCGTAGACGGCGAGCGTGCCGGTTCCGAGCCCGACCACGCCGATCTCCGCCGGTACGCCTTCCTCGCGCAGCCCCAGCGCGATCTCGATGCCCGTGTGCATCCCGTAATAGGTGGTGGGTTTGTTCTCGAGGCCCACGATCTGCAAGCCATGCAACGTGGAACCGTGCATGAGGGTCCGGATCGGACGCGTTCGCATCCCATCGCGCTTCTGCTCGACCCGCAGCACGCCGAAGAAGCTCCGCTCCTGATGCAGGACGGTGGAACGAGCTGCGAAGCTCCACGTACCGGCATAGCCGACTCCGAGACACGTGAGCGCGAGAGCGACAGCGAAGCGCCACCGCGGCCCGCCGTGGCGCAGCCATCCGCGCGCGTCGCTGCGCCACGCGGCGAGCAGGAGCAGGCATCCCAGCAGGAGCCCGAGCTGCAGCTCGCGGAATTCGTCGAACACGCGCGGTGCGACGAGGCCGACGGCGAGACCGCCGAGCGCTCCACCGCCCGACGTGCACAGGTAGTACGTGGCGAGCCTGTGCGCTGGCGGACGCAGCCGGAACAGCTCGCCGTGCAGGACCATGCACGACGCGAACAGCAAGAGGCCGTATTTCGCAACCAGGTACGGCACCTGCCCACCCGCCGCCTCGGTCAGCGTGGCGTACGTCCACACCTTCAGCGCGAGGTCTGGCGCGAAGTGAGCGAACGCCGCGAGCGCCACGAACGGCCATCGGCTGTACAACCGCTCCGAGCTGAAGCACAGGATCAGCGTGGAGAGATAGATCGCGAGCGGCACGATCCAGAGGAACGGCACGCTCGCGAGATCGAGACAGAGCGTGTTCGTGAGGCCCATCAGCAGCACCACGGCACACGCCGGGAGCAGGATCCAGAGGGCGATCCGGCCCGCGCGCAGATCGGACCCGGACGAGGTCGCGTCGAGCTCCGCCGCTGTCACCGCGGCAGTCGTCCCGGTGCGCCTCGCGAGAAAGCCGCAGCCGATCACGGCGAGGCCCGCTGCGATGAAGGCGCCGGACCAGATGCGGCCGGTTGCGGACAGCGGCAGGCGCGGCTCGAGCGCGAACGGGTAGGCGAGCAGCGCCAGCAGCGACCCGAGATTCGAGACCGCGTAGAGGGGGTAGGGCGAGCGGTCGGGGTAGCGCCGCGAGAACCAGACGGAGATCAGCGTTCCGGTCGCCGAGAGCGCGAAGAACGGCAGCGCGACGTTGGCGAGCAGCATCGCGAGAATCTCCGCGACGGGATCGCCGCTCCCGTCGGGCCGCGACGCATCGGTGGGCAGCACGGGGAGGGCGAGCACGGCGGCCGCGATCGCGACGGCGTGGACGATCCACTGTGTGCGAGCGCTCGCACGCGTGGTCAGCAGATACGCATACGCGTACCCAGCAAACAGAGTGGTCTGGTAGAACGCCAAGCACAGCGACCAGACCGCGGGAACGCCTCCGAACCAGGGCAGGATCCGCTTCGCGACCAGGGGCTGGACCAGGAAGATCAGGAAAGCCGAGGCGAACGTGGTCGCAACGAACAGCGAAACGCCCGGCGGGATCGCGGCGCTCGCCGCGGGTTCGATGCGATCCGCGGGCTCCGAGATCGGCAGCTGCGCAGCGTCCATGGGCCTCCCTGATCGAGCCGGCCATGATGCACGTCAGGAGCCCCGCCCGGCAAGGGAAGCGCCCACGACATCTTTCGGGGTGTCGTCGCGATCCGCACGACCTATTCTCGGCGGGGGCGGTGTGAGGTTTCCAAATCCATCTGGAGGAATGTCCATGTCCCTACAGCTCGGCGACGTCGCCCCGGACTTCGAGTCCGACTCCACCGAGGGTCGGATCCGCTTCCACGACTGGATCGGCAAGGGCTGGGCCGTGCTCTTCTCCCACCCGAAAGACTTCACTCCCGTCTGCACGACCGAGCTCGGCGAGGTCGCTCGGCTCAAGCCCGAGTTCGAGAAGCGCGGCGTGAAGGTGATCGGCCTCTCCGTCGATCCCGTGAGCGATCACAAGAAGTGGGCCGTGGACATCGAGGAGACGCAGGGAACCGCGCTCAATTTTCCGCTGATCGGCGACCCGGAGCGCACGGTGTCGGGCCTCTACGACATGATCCACCCGAACGCGAACGACACGCTCACGGTGCGATCGGTGTTCGTGATCGGACCCGACAAGAAGATCAAGCTCACGATCACCTATCCCGCGAGCACGGGGCGCAACTTCGACGAGGTGCTGCGCGTGATCGATTCGCTGCAGCTCACGGCGAAGTACCAGGTGGCGACACCCGTGAACTGGCATCGAGGCGACGACGTGATCATCGTCCCCTCGGTCTCCGACGAGGACGCGAAGAAGAAGTTCCCGCAGGGTTGGAAGGCGGTGAAGCCGTACCTGCGGATCGTGAAACAGCCGCAGTAACGCACTACTCGCAGTCGCACCGCGTCCCAATCAGTAGGCCGGGCGGACTGATTACGCGGCTTGGTTGCTCTGGGCCGGGCCGATGTTTGTCGCTCCGGCCTGCGCGCGAGTGGGGCCACGAGCCATGCAGCGTTCCGGGCCAACACCCGACGCGGCGGTTCGCATCATCCGCGACTCGCGCTCGGCCTGCGCGACATAACATCGCGCCCGGCCCCCACGGTTGGGAGGCTCAACGCCCTGAGCGAGCAGGCACTCAACCAGTAGGCCGGGTGGACCGATTACGTCGCGGAGGCCGAGCGCGAGTCGGAAACGGTGCGAACCAGTCGGCGTATATCCGGCTGGAGTTTCGCGCAGCTCGGGTTCCCACTCGCGCGCAGGCCGGAGCCGACGAATCGGCCGCCCGGCCAGGGCAACCAAAGCCAATGCCGCAGCCGACGAATCAGCCGCTGGGCCGCGGACGGAAATAGGGCAGGGTGATCTCCTCGGACATCTCGCGGAAGGTCACCTCGATCGGCATTCCCACGCAGACCTCGGCGGGATCGCAGTCGACGAGGTTCGAGAGCATGTACCAGCCCTCGGCGAGCTCCGCGATCACCACGATGTAGGGCACCGCGAATACGGGTCGCTGCGGCCGGTGCACGACGGTGTAGCTGTACACGGTGCCGAGTCCCGAGCTCGTCACCCATTCGAGCTGATCCCCGAAGCAGCCCGTGCACACGGGCTGCGGGATGAACACGGCCGCGCTGCAGTCACGGCAGCGCTGGAAGCGCAGCACGCCCGCGCGGCAGCCGTCCCAGTGCGGCCGCGACAGCTCCGTCGGACGCGGCAGCGGAATGCTCACGCTCGTGCTCACGGCTTCTCCTTGCCGAGCAACATCACGTCGCAGAACAGCGCACCCGCTCCGCCGTTGCTCGTCATCGCGACCTCGGCTCCCGGCACCGTGAGCTCCGCGGGATAGGCGCCCTGGAGCTGGAGCACCGAGCTCGTGACCTTCTGCAGGAGCTGGGCGGTACCGGGGTGGCTGAACGAGAGCAGCCCGCCGTTGGTGACGAGCGGGCACTCACCGTCGATCTCGATCCGACCCCCCATCACGAAATCTCCACCTTCGCCCTCTTTGCAGAAGCCGAACGCCTCGAGCTGTCGGATCAGCTCGAACGAGAACGGGTCGTAGAACTCGCACACGTCGACGTCGGCGGGTGTGAGCCCGCACTGCTCGAACGCGCGCTGTGCGGCGCGCCGGCCGCTCCAGCCGTAGCGGTCCCAGACCGGTGCGGTGACGTAGGCCATGCCCTGGCGCTCGATCGCGCCGCCGAGCAGCCAGATCGGTTGGATGCCGAGATCCGCGGCGCGCGCGGCGGTCGTGAGCACGAGCCCCGCGCCGCCTTCGGAGTTGATCGCGCAGTCGAGCAGGTGATAGGGGTCGGCGACCAGGCGCGACGCGAGCACGTCCTGCGGCGTCACGTGTCGTCCGTAGAAGACCGCATCCGGGTGCCGCGCGCCGTGATTGCGGATCGTCGCGGCCACCTCGGCGAGCGACTCGGGCCGTGTTCCGTACAGGTGCATGTGGCGGCGCGCGATCAGCGCGAACTCGGCCGCGGTGTAGAGGCCCCAGCTCGCGACGAACTCGTTGGTGGGGCGCGTCCACGGCGACGTCGAGTCGCGCTCGGTGTACTCGCCGGCCTGAGCGTCCGCGATCACGACGGTTTCGCATTGGCCCGTTGCGATCGCGAGCGCGGCCTCGATCACGCCTTCGATCCCGAGCGCGACGCCGGTCCACACGGGGCGCCCGCCGAACCACGCCGCTGACTCGCGCGGATTGAGCCTCCACACCGACGAGCGCACGTTCACGCCGTCGACGTCGGCCGGGCGCAGATTCGCGGCCGCGAGCGCACCGCGCACCGCGTCGAGCACGAGGTCGAGCTCGCTGACTCCTTCGATCACCTTGGCCTGGCGCGTGTGGTAGGCGCCCACGAGCGCGACGTCGTGGAACGGGTGACGGGGCATCGGGCCTTCCGGGTTTCGGGAAACGCGCATCGTATCACTACGCCCCGTCGGTTACAGTGACCGGCGAAGGGCATTGGGATGGGCGAACCCACGTCGATCGACACGGTGCAGCCGCGGATCGTCGATTGGATCGTGACGCCGCTGTTCCTGATCGGTTTCGCAGGCACGCTGCTCTTCTTCGATCCGCTGCTGCGGATCTCGCGCTGCTTCGGGCTGCGCCCCGAGGAGATCGTCGCGGGCGCGCTGCAGTGGACGCTCGTGCGCGTGTTCGGGATCGCGGGCACGCGGCTCGCGGTCGAGCGTGAGCCAGGTCTCGTGCCGGGTGCGCCCGCGCTCGTGATCGCGAACCACCAGAGCATGTTCGATATCCCGATCTTCGCGGCGCTCTTGTTCCGCAACTATCCGAAGTACATCTCGAAGCGCGAGCTCGCGAAGTGGCTGCCGAGCATCTCGTACAACCTGCGTCGCGGCGGCCACGCGATCATCGACCGCGACGACCGCGCGGGCTCCGTCGCGGCAATCCGCGCGCTCGCCGATCAGGTCAACGAACGCGGCGTCACCGCCGTGATCTTTCCGGAGGGCACGCGCGCGCGGTTCGGCGAGCTCCGCACGTTCAAGACCGCGGGCGCGCTCGCGCTGCTCGACGCGGCGCCCGACGTCCCCGTGGTGATCGTGGCGATCGACGAGTCGTGGCGCCTGCTGCGCTGGAATCTCATGCCGATCCCGTACGGCACGCGCGTGCGCGTGCGGATCGGCGCGCCGATCGCGCGCCGACCCGACGAGGATCAGCACGCGCTGGTCGTGGGCGCGCGCGCCGAAATCGAGAAGACGCTCGCGCGCTGGCGCGCGGAGGCACCTCGGCGCTGACCCGCTAGTCGGCGGGATGCTCGTAGCCGTCGTTCCACGACGCGGGGAAGCGGCCGGTATCCGCGTAGCTCTGCGCGTCGCGCAGACCCCGCTCGCAGAACGGGCCGAACCCGCCCTGTTCCCGGCAGTGCCGCCACAGCGCCGCGATCGTCTGCGGAGGGAAGGGCAGCGCGGGGTAGTAGCGATCGAGGTACGCGCTCGTCTGCCGCGTCATCTCGGCCGGGGATCCGCCCACGCCGCCTGCGGCGGGTGCGCCGTAGAGGAAGCGCAGCAGTCCCAGCAGATCGTCCGAGAGCTCGTCCTTCGACTTCGCGCGCCAGATCGCGATCTGCCCGTCGACGTCCGGCTGCGCCTCGCGCTGCGACGCCCACGCGGCGATCAGCGTCGGGCAGTGGGGAAGCCGGACCGAGCAGGCGCGCGAGATCATCGCATCCCAGATCGGCTCGGGCGGTCCGTGCTCGAAGCGATCCAGATAGCGGCGCAGCAGCGACCGCTGCGGTCCCTCGACGGCGGCCCTTCCGTAACCCAGGAACGGCAGCCGCGCGAGTCTGCCGGCGAAGAAGCCGCGCCCGGCTTCGTAGCTCAGGCGCGGATGCAGGAGCGAATGCGCGAACCCCGCGCGCGACGGGACGCGGAGCACGCCGAGCGGCGCGCTCTCGTGCACGAGCAGCTCGGAGAGATCACGCACGCCGATCCGCGCGAGAGCCGCGGCGAAATCGGGCTGCTTTGCGCGCGCCTCGATGCGCGCGAGGTCGAGCGCTCCCGCTCCGCGCACACCGACCAGCAGGAGATCCGTCGAACGCGCGCGCCAGAGGGCCGCCTGATCGAACGCCTCGGTGAAGTTCTGGAGCACGAGCTGGATGCTGCGGTTGTTGTTCTCGTAGGTGTGGAACCACTGGACGTACACGCCACCGGGTGTGAGTCGGTCGCGGGCCGCACGCAGGAACTCCCGGCTGAACAGCATCTCGACGCCCGCGACCCAGGGGTTGCTCGGCTCCGAGACGATCACGTCGAAGCGGTCGTCGCTGCGCAGCAGCGCGCGATAGGCGTCGCTGCGCAGGTGTCGGATCTTGGGGTGGTGTGAGGCGCCGTTGTTCGCGAAGTCGAACCACGGCGCCGCGCCGAGCACGCCCGACGAGATCTCCGCCACCGTCACCGAGCGCATGCCGTCGAGCGCAGCCAGATACCCCGCCGTGATCCCCGTGCCGTAGCCGATCACGAAGGCGCGCTCGGGCTCGTCGCAGAGAAGCGCCGGGATCAGCGCGGCCATCGCCATCGTGTAGAGGTCGGCGCTCGTGTTTCCGTCGGACTTGCCGTTCACCACGATCGAGACGCTGTCGCCGCTGCCTTTCGCCGCCACCACCGAGCTGGTCGGATCGTCGTCGTGGAACAGGATCGTCTCGCGCGGCGCGGCATCCGGTCCCAGAGAGGTCCAGGGCCGCGGCGTCGGAACCCGGAACAGGCCCGCGGAGAGCCGGGCGGGATCCCACGGCGGAAGCCACAGCAGCGCGAGCAGTGCGGCGGCGCCCGCGATCGAGCCGCCGAGGCGGTGACGCGTCACGAGTGCCGCAGCCAGCACGAACGCGGCCAACGCGATCCGGAACACGTGATGGAGATCGAGCCAGAACAACAGCGCGTAGCCGCCGGCCAGTGCGCCGAGCAGCGAGCCGATCGTGTTCTGGCTGTACAGGCGGCCTGCGTTCGCACCGAGCTCGCCGAAGCTCCGGCGCAGCGCATCGAACAAGAGCGGCAGTACGGCACCCGAGAGCGCGATCACGGGGCCGATCGAGAGCAGCGTGGCGAGGAACGCCGCGCCGTAGAAGCGATGGAAGTTCACCTCGCTGCTTTCGAACTGCGTGCGCAGCACGTGGCCCCAATAGGGCGCCTCGTCGACGCGCGTGTAGAGGAGTCCGAAGCCGAGCACGAGCGTCCAGAGGGTTGCCGGAAGGACTGTGCGCCCGATCCGCGGCAGCGCAGAGACCACGAGACTGCCGGCCGCGATCGCGAGCACGAACGCGGCGACGACGATCGCGAAGGTGAACTCCGAGGATCCGAGCGTGAGGCCGCCGACCCGGATCAGGACCGCCTGACACGTCATCGAGCCGAAGCCGACCAGCAGCGCGGCGAACGCGTACGCGCGCGATCCCGCCGGGGCAGGGCGATCCGACTCGGAGCGCGCATCGAGCGGTGCTGCGGCGCGGTGGCGCACGCCGAGCAGCGCGAAGATCGCGCCGGCACCCAGGTTGATCACGCCCATCGCGCGCGCGACGCCGTCCAGCCCGATCCACGGCACGAGCGCGAAGCCCGCGACGAGCGCCCCCGCGAACGCGCCCGCGGTGTTGGTCGCGTACACGAGTGCGTGGAGCCGGGTCGAGTCTTCGACGCTGCGCGCGAGCGCCTGGGTCAGGACCGGGATCGTCGCGCCCATCAACACGGATGGCGGGCCGATCAGCGCGGCCGCGAGCGCGACATCCGCGGAGAACGCGACGAGCCCACCGCCCGTGGGAAGCCAGAGCGAAACCTGCTGCGCGGCGCGAAACAGCCACGGGAACAGCAGCGCGTAGACGCCGATCGCGCCCTCGACGCCGCCGTAGAAGAGGAGCAGCGCGGGCGGGCGCTCGTTCTCGCGCGCACGCGCCACGAGCGCGCGCGTGATCGTGCCGAACAGCCGGTAGCCCGCGGACAGGCCGCCCAGGAAGATCGCGAGCACCGCCGCGGTGGCCTCGCTGTGCGCGCCCAGCAGCGTGGCCAGATAGCGCTGCCAGGTCACCTCGTAGGCGAGCCCCGCGAAGCCTGTGAGTGCCGTGAGCAGCAGCGCGAGAACGCGGATCAGGGATTGACTCTCGCGCTGCAATTCACGGCCTCGGCGCCACCTCCGTCAGCTGCGGAGCGCGAAGGCGGCGTTCGAGATGACGGGCGTGCCGCGGTCCACGCTCTGCACCTCGACGAGCAGCTTGTCCTTCTCGCGCCACCACGACGTGCGCAGGGTCTCGCCCGGGAACACGACGCCCGCGAAGCGCGCCGAATAACGCGACACCCGCGTGGGATCTCCATCGAGCGCCGCGTCGACGACGGCCTTGCACACGATCCCGAACGAGCACAGTCCGTGCAGGATCGGGCGGTCGAACCCGCCGCGCTTTGCGAACTCGGGATCGGCGTGGAGCGGATTCTTGTCGCCGTTCAGGCGATAGAGCAACGCCTGCTGGGGCAGCGTCTGCGAGTCGACGGTGCCGTCGGCGGCGCGCTCGGGGCGCTGGTTCGCGGGCGGAGGTCCCGAAGGTCCGCCGAAGCCGCCTTCGCCGCGCATGAACAGCGACATGCGGTTGGTGAACAACGGACCCTGCGCGTCGCTCGACGCGTACTCCATCACCACGAGCGCGGCCTTGCCCTTGTCCCAGATCTCCGCGACACGTCCGCGCGTGGAGAGCTCCGCCGCGGTCGGCAGCGGGCGATGGATCTCCACGTCCTGCTCGCCGTGCAGGAGCATCGCGGGGTTGTAGTCGAGGCCGGGTACCTTGACGAACCCGCCGCCTCCTCCCTTCTCGCGCCGCGCGCGCGCGGTCATCCCGGCGGAGGCGACCACCGCGAAGCTCGGCAGCACCTTGAGGTTCTTTTCGAACGTGTACTCGAGCTCGGCGGGCTCGGTGGCGCTGAAGCCCGCGCCGATTCCGAGGTGGTAGAGGATCACATCGTCGGGGCCGTAGCTTCCCGTGGTCTCGCCGAGCGTGGCGCCCAGCGCTTTCTCGCGATCGATCGGCATCGAGAGCTCCTGGATGGGTTTCGGGGCGCGAGCATACACTTCAACCACCGCCGCCCTAGGCGATTCGCGGAGGCATGCTGCCCCGACGTGACAGCGCCCCGTCGGGGGCTAGAGTCAGCTTCCGGACCGAGCTGCAGCTGTGGTGCACGTGATTACCCGGTCGCGGGATCAGTCGCAACCCACTGATCTCACTGTGAAATCGGATTCGAGGGAGATGGATAAATCCCTCTTCAGCGCTTCGGGAGTCCGGCCGAAGAGAGCGGCGTGGTGCGATTCCGTCGTCACCGCGAGTGCCCGAAGGGGCACTGACCTCGGATAGAAGCGGCCGATGTGGTGTCGGGCCGCACCCCCCAACTGGAAATCCGACAAACCGTCGGGCCGCTCGATTGAAAATGGAGAACACGATGCTGAACGTGATGAAGCGCCTGGTCCGTGAGGACGCGGGCATGGAAATGGTGGAATGGTCGATCGTGGGCGTGGTCTTCGCGCTCGCGGGCGCGCTCCTCTGGAGCACGCTGAAGGACGACATCGACACCGCGCTCACGAACATCGGCGACTGCGTCAAGGACAGCACGGCCTGCCCGTAGTCGTTGCCGTGAACCCGTCTCTCACCCCGTGAACCCGGAACTGGCACTGGATCGTTCGGATCTCCCGTCCGGCGTGATCTCGAGGTTCGGTGTATCCGCGGCCATCGCGGCAAGTGTGAGTGCGGGTTTTCTGTGGAGCGCACAGGAATCGCCGCTGCCCGCCACTGTGTGGGCAGCGGCCTTCCTTTTTCTGGCGATCGAGTACGACGTGCGGAGTCTGCGCATCCCGAACTGGCTCACGGGCGGCGGCCTGGTCGTCGCGCTCGCGCTCGCGGGGTCCACTCGCGGCTCGGTCGGACTGCTGCATGCGCTCGCGGGCGCGGGCGTCGCACTCGCGGTGCTGCTCGTTCCCTTCGCGTTGCGCTGGCTCGGCGCCGGTGACGTCAAGGCGCTGATGGTGCTCGGCGCGCTGTGGGGGCGCGAGTTCGTGCTCCCCACCTTGTTCTGGATGTTCGTGGCAGGGGGTGTCCTCGCGATCGCGCTCGTGGTGGCGCGTGGCGAGCTCCGCGATCTCTGTACGCGCTGGGGGAGGAGCCTCTGGATCACCCTCTCCACGCGCCGACTCACCTTTTTTGCGCCCGCTCCCGGGTCCGCTGCCGGAGGAGGTTTGCCCTTCGCCGTCGCGATCGGGGTCGGTGCGTCGATCCATCAGATCTGGGGGTTCCCGTGGGCATGACAGGCACTCGAGCGCTCAAACGGCGCACGCGCGGCATGGCAATGGTGGAGATGGTATTCGTGCTCCCGTTGCTCCTGTTGCTCGTCTTCGCGATTGCGCAATTCGGTCTCATGTTCAGCCGCTGGCTGACGCTAAGCAACGCAGTGCGCGAAGGTGCGCGCGAGGGTGTTGCATTCCGCGGGCTCGTTTGTCCTGCGGCGGCAGCCACGGTCGAGGCGAACGTGAGGGACAAGGTCGTGACCTACGCGAACGCGGGCGGAGTCGGCATCTCGGCCGCCGACGTGAACGTGGCGGGCGCGTGCGGCGCCGCCGGCACTCCGCTCACAGGTCGACGCCGACTTCGACTTCCAGCTCAACATCCCGTTCGCGTCGCTCAACACCATCACCCTGACATATTCATCCACGATGCGTAACGAGTAGGCTCGCCGAGCCGATTCGATCCATCGGAGGGGTCAACATGCAGAATCGCCGGGCCTTGATGTTTCTGGTCCTCGCCGTCGCGCTCGGCGTGGGTGCCGCGTTCACCGCGCAGCGCTGGCTCGAGGACGCGCGGCGCCAGCCCATGGCGGGCGAATCCAACACGCGGCCCGTGGCCGTGATGCGCCAGGATCTCCAGGTGGGGCAGGTCGTGCACGCGCGCGAGCTCACCACCGTCGACTGGCCGGCCAACCTGGTGCCGCCGGGCGCGCACTCGGATCTCTCGAAGCTCGAGGGACGCGTGGTGCGCCGGCCGCTCGCCGCGGGCGAGCCGGTGCTCGAGAGCGCGCTGTTGCCCGAGGGCTCGCGCGCAGGCCTGGTCTCGGTGATCGACCCGTCGCGCCGTGCGATCTCGGTGAAGGTGGATCCGGTGGTCGGCGTGGCCGGCTTCATCGTGCCGGGCGCGCACGTGGACGTACTCGTGACGATCGACCGCATCGACACCGACGGCAACCCCGTCAGCAAGGTGATCCTGCAGGACGTCCAGGTGCTCGCGATCGACCAGAAGGTCGAAGAGGCCAAGGAAGGCGAACCGGAGCTCGTGCAGGTCGTGACGCTCGAGACGAGCCCGCAGGAGGCCGAAAAGCTCACGCATGCCGCCCACGAGGGACGGCTGCAGCTCGCGTTGCGCAACCCGACCGATCGCGAGATCGTCGAGACGCACAGCGTGGGAGTCGGAGACGTGCTCGGCGATCGCAAGCCGGCGCCGCGCGTCGCTTCGCGGCCGGTACAGCGCTCCGCGGGCGCGGCCGTCGAAGTGATCAAGGGTTCGCAGGTTTCGGTGCAGAGCTTCTGAGCTCTGCGCTTCGTCGTCCAGTCCACCCCCACGTGGAGTTTCACACCATGATCACTGAATACCCGGGGCGCCGCCGAGCACCCCTGTGCGCGGCCGGGCCGATCGCGGGGATGGCCGCCGCGCTGTGCCTGTTCGCAACGACTGCGTTCGCCGTCGAGACCGAGGCGCGCGCGACGCGCGAGCTGATCCCGAGCGGCGCGTTCGGCACGATCGATCTCGAGGCCGCGACCTCGGCCGAGGACGCCGTGCGATCGCTCGCGCTCGAGAAGGGCAAGTCGGTGATCGTGCGCACGGGCTACGGCGTGACGCGCGTCGCCATGGGCGATCCGCGCATCGCCGACGTCGTGGTGCTGCGCACGCAGGAGATCCAGATCGTCGCGAAGGAAGTCGGATCGACGAACATCGTGCTCTGGGGCGGCGGCGAGATCCAGGCCGCGATCGACCTCCACGTCGGCGGCGCCTACTCGGCGATCGAGAGCGAGATCCGGCGCGTGATCGAGGTCGGCGACGTGCACGTCGGTGCGGCGGGCAAGTCGGTGATGCTGACGGGCTCGGTTCCCGATGCGGCCGCGCTCGAGCGCGTGATGGCCGTGGCGAGTGCGCACTTCGCCGCAGAGAAGGATGATGGCGGGATCGTGAACCTGCTCGAGGTGGGCGGCAACCAGCAGGTGATGCTCGAGGTGACGGTTTCCGAGATCAACCGCACCAAGAACCGCGGCATCGCGACCAACTTCTTTGGCGAAGTCGTCAGCAACGGGAAGAACTTCCGGTTCATGAACCGCGTCGACGGTCTGACCAGGCCGATCTTCAACGAGTCGACCGGCGAGATCACGGCCTTCGAGTTCGCGGACAAGATCAACTTCCTCGGCTCCGCGTTCCCGATCGGTACCGGCGCCTACGAGCTGTTCGTGCACGCGCTCGAAGAGAACGGCGTGGGCAAGATCCTGGCCGAGCCGACACTCGTCGCGCGCACGGGTGAGACCGCGCGCTTCCTGTCGGGCGGCGAGGTGCCGATCCCGGTCGCGCAGAGCCTCGACCGGATCACCGTGGACTACAAGGAGTTCGGCGTGGGGGTCGCGTTCACCCCGACCGTGCTCAGCGACAACCGCATCCACATCGACGTGAGCACCGAGGTGAGCCAGATCGACTTCGGCCTCGGCACCGCGGTGTCGGGTACGACGGCGCCGGGCTTTCGCACGCGGCGCGCGTCGACGGGCGTCGAGGTAGGCGAGGGCCAGACTTTCGCGATCGCGGGCCTGCTGCGCGACGAGCTGACCGAGAACGTCGCGATGTACCCGTTCCTCGGGCAGATCCCGATCATCGGGGTGCTGTTCCGCAGCTCGACCTACGAGAAGACCTCGACCGAGCTGGTGCTGCTCGTGCGGCCGCGGCTCGTGAAGCCGCTCGACGCGCGCGCGCTGCCGCCGGTGCCGACCGATTACTTCGACGAGCCGAACTGGTTCGAGTTCTACCTGCTCGGCCGCGCCGAGGGTTTCAACAATCTCGTCGCGACCGCCGAGCCGCAGGCCGGCTTCGTCGGCGACGCGGGCTACCGTCTCCCGGCCAGCCCCGAGGAAGATCAGGAGGAGGGGGAATGACGGGCTGGACCTCGATTCTTCGCGGCGCGGCAGCGGCGTGTCTCGCGCTGACCGTCGGTACACCGCTGATCGGTTGTCAGACGCCGCTCGAGCGCGCCTGGGGCCGCTCGCAGAGTGCTCACACGGCGCAGATGACGGCGAATCCGAAGGCGGGGCTCGACGACAACGAGGCGCGGCGCCCCGACGGCACGAGCACCGATGCGGCGCTCGTGCGGTGGCGCACCAAGGAGACCAAGCCGGAGACGCCGGCGCCGCCGCCGGTGATCAACATCAACTCCGGAGGCTAGGCGTGGTCGAGCGGCCGACGACAGAGCGACGCGCGGAGCGCGGGTCGGTGATGGTGATCGCCGCACTCGCGATCGTGGCGCTCGTGTTGTTCATGGCGCTCGCGGTCGACGTCGGCTTCATCTGGGCGAGCCGCACGCAGAGCCAGAACGCGGGCGACGCCGCGGCGCTCGCAGCCGCCGCGAAGATGATCGCGCAGACGGGCACCGACAAGGCCACGGTCACGCTCAACGATGCGATCACGGAAGGGACCGACTACGCGGCCGACAACGCCACCGTGGCCAACGAGTCGGTCACCGTGGTGCCCGGGGACTTCACGTTCGGGAACTGGGATCTGAACACCCGCACGCTCGATACGTCGGTCGACCTGTCCAACCCGGACCAGGTCACCGCGGTGCGCGTGAACGTGGAGATGGACGGCGCGAAGAACGAGCGCTCGCCTGGGATGCTGTCGCGCATCCTCGAGCGCGGTAACGGCTCGCGGCCCTACGCCGCCGGCTTCGACATCGCGAACACGTCGGTCGCCTACAAGGGCTTCCAGGGGCACTTCGGAGGGGGAGATTTCGACCTGCCGATCGCGGTCGACAGCTGCGAGCTGTCCTCGGACAACGGCTGCGGCAGCGACTTCTGCACGAAGATCGAGAGCAAGACCAAGTGCACGCTCACCAAGCCTCAATCCTCCGACAACGGACTGATCTGCGGAGAGTTCGCCAACACCGGCGATCAGAACCTGTGCTTCACGGCGTTCGACGGCGAGAGTGCGTCGATCAGCAACAAGACCCTCCAGGACTACATCGACTCCGGGAACCCCGGGGACGTCGACGTGGGCGACGACGTCTACCTCGACAACGGCAGCCGTGCGAGCGTGGTCCAGTACCTGCGCGACAACTTCTACGGCTGCGGCAAGATCAAGACGGCCCAGGGCAGCAAGCGCTACGGAAGCAGCTACGCCGCCGACTCGTGGGTGGTGTTGCTGCCCGTCGTCGAGTGCCAGGACAGCGCGCACTGCGCGGGCGGCACGCCGTTCGGGCTCACGGGCGGTGTGTGCTTCGAGATCCGCGAGGTGAGTGCGCCCGGAACCGGGAAGAGCTGCAATGCTCCCGATTCCAGCACCGGCACGTTCGTCAAGGGCCGCGCGCTGTGCCCGAACTCCTCGGACGCGAACGTCCGCGCTCTCTTCGATCAGTACTGCCGCAAGGATGATGGCCCCACGGATCCGGGCGGATGTAACTTCGGTCTGCGCGCCGATCGGGTCGTCCTCGTCGAATAGCTGCTCAGCCATTGAGAGAAATTCCATGCCGAATCCGTCGTGCATCTTCCTCGCCGCCACCAACGGCACCCTGCGCCGGCACGCGCTCCGCCTCGAGGCGGAGGGCACGATCGTGCTCGATCACGTGACCATCGACCCGTCGGAGCTCCTGGCGGCGGTGGGCGCGCAGTGCCCCGATCTCGTGGTCGCGGACCTCGGCGAAGATGCCGAGTCCGTCCTCGACATGCTCGACAAGCTGCCGACGCCGCGTCCGCGCCTGATCGTGATCGGGCCCAAGGAACACAGCGCCACGATCCTGCGCGCAATGCGCATGGGCGTGCGCGACTACTTCGATGCCGAGCCGTCCGAGGACGATCTGCGCAGCGCGATCCTGCGCGCGGCCGCGGAGCTGGCGCCGCGCGCGGCAGGAGGGGCCGAGAAGGCCCGCAGCCATCCTGCGCGCGTGGTGGCGGTGATGGGCGCGAAGGGCGGCGTCGGCGCGACCGTGGTCGCCTGCCAGCTCGCCGCGAGCCTGCGCGCGGGCGGCGCACGCACCGCCGTGGTCGACTTGAACCTGCCGCTCGGTGACGCGGCGCTCTACTTCGACATCCAGCCCAACTACACGCTCGCGAACATCGCGCGCGAGAGCGACCGCCTCGATGCGACCTACCTGCGCACGCTGCTCGCGGGCCGCCCGGACGGCGTGCAGATCCTGGCCTCGCCCGCGAACGCCGAGGATGCGGAGCTCGTGCGCGGCGTGCACGTGGAGCGCGCGCTCACCGTGATGCGCGACGACTTCGACTGGGTGGTGCTCGACCTGTCGCGCACCTGGAGCGAGCCGACCGTGCGCGCGCTCGACCTCGCCGACCTGATCCTGCTCGTGACGCTGATGGACGTGCCCACGCTCCACCACACGCGTAAGCACCTCGACCTTCTCGAGCGGCTCGGGCACACGGGAGCCCGGATCCGGCTGATCGCGAACCGGGCGTCGTCGGTCGACGCGGTCACGGACAAGGACGTCGCCGACTTCCTGTCGCGCAAGCCCGACTTCCGGATTCCCAACGACTTCCCCACCACGCTCGCCGCGGTCAATCGCGGCGTTTCGGTGGCCGAGATCTCGGCGCGCAGCTCGCTCGCGCGCGCCTACACCGACCTAACGCATACACTGCACGGCTGGTTCGGAGCCGGCCAGGCGGCTGCGCAGGCCGATTCCGCTCCCGCCGGCGCGCTTGCGCGCGTGCGCGGCATGTTCAGGAGGTCGTAATGGCGTTGCTGGATCGCTTGCGCCGAGAGCCCGAGCAGATGAAGGCGCTCGACAAGGTCGCGAAGCGCGCGCAGTCCGAGGCCGACCACGGACCGGAGACGGCGTATCAGGAGCTCAAGTCGGGCGTGCACAACCGCCTGTTCGAGCTGATCGACCTCTCCAAGCTCTCCAAGGTCTCCGAGGAGCGCGTTCGCCAGGACATCGCGCTGGCCACGCGCCGGATCCTCGACGAGCTGCGCGTTCTGCTCACGCTCGAGGAGCGCGAGCGCGTCGTCACGGAGATCCAGGACGAGGTGTTCGGCCTCGGCCCCCTCGAGCCGCTGCTCGCCGACCCGACCGTCTCCGACGTGCTCGTGAACGGGCACAACAAGATCTACGTGGAGCGCCACGGCCGCCTCGAGCGCACGGTCGCGCGCTTCAAGGACGATTCGCACCTGATGCGCATCATCGAGAAGATCGTGTCGAGCGTCGGACGGCGCGTCGACGAGCTGAATCCGATGGTCGACGCTCGGCTCCAGGACGGCTCGCGCGTGAACGCGATCATTCCGCCGCTCGCGCTCGACGGTCCGCTGCTCTCGATCCGGCGATTCCCGGCCGACCCGCTGCTCGCCGACGACCTGATCGAGAAGGGCTCGCTCACGGCGCCAATCGTGGAGATCCTGCGCGGCGTCGTGGGCTCGCGCCTCAACGTGCTGATCTCGGGCGGTACGGGCTCGGGCAAGACGACGCTCTTGAACGTGCTGTCGAGCTTCATCGGCTCGACCGAGCGCGTCGTCACGATCGAGGACTCGGCCGAGCTCCAGCTCAAGCAGGAGCACGTGGGGCGGCTCGAGACGCGGCCCGCGAGCATCGAGGGCAAGGGCGAGGTCACCCAGCGCCAGCTCGTGATCAACGCCCTGCGCATGCGCCCCGACCGCATCGTGGTGGGTGAGGTCCGCGGACCCGAAGCGTTCGACATGCTCCAGGCCATGAACACGGGCCACGACGGCTCGCTGACCACCGTGCACGCGAACTCCGCGCGTGACGCGCTGTCGCGCATCGAGAACATGGTGGCGATGTCGGGCCTCGACATCCCGCAGCGCGCGGTGCGCAGCCAGATCGCCTCGGCGATCCACGTGGTCGTGCAGCTCTCGCGTCTGGCCGACGGCCGCCGCCGCCTGATGAGCCTCCAGGAGATCACCGGCATGGAAGGTGACATCGTGAGCATGCAGGAGATCTTCACGCTCGAGCGCAAAGGCCTCGACAGCGATGGCAAGCTCAAGGTCGAGCTCGTGGCGACCGGCATCCGGCCGCGCTTCGCCGAGCACCTGCGCGCGAACGGCGTGGAGCTGTCTCCGGGCATCTTCGAGCCGCGTTCGTCGTATTAGTCCAGGGGATCGCGATGCCTCCGATGCTCTACGTGCTGATCTTCCTCGCCGCATTCCTGGCCGTGGAAGGCGTGGCGATGATCATGAGCGAGCGGCGCTCGGGTACGCGCGCCACCGCGCGCAAGCGCCTGCGCCAGATCGCGCTGGGCCTCCAGGATCCGGACGTCCAGAGCGAGGACTCGATTCTGCGCGCGCGGCGCGAGGTGAAGAAGCGGCTGCTCGACCTCGCCCACTACCTGCCGGGCGGCGTCGAGCTCGAGCGGCGCCTGTACCAGGCCGGCCTCACGATCACGCCGGGCCGCTTCACGATGCTGTGCATCGCGATCGGCGTGGGCGCATGGATGGTGGCTGCGGTCGTGTTCTACAACCCGGCCACGGCGTTTCCGTTCCTGCTCGCGGGATTCCTCCCGTTCATCCAGATCGCGCGGCTGCGCTCGCAGCGCATGTACAAGTTCGAGGAGCAGTTCCCGGAGGCGCTCGACCTGATCACGCGCGCGATGCGCGCGGGCCACTCGCTGACCTTCGGCTTCCAGATGGTGGGCGACGAGATGCCCGACCCGATCGGCTCCGAGTTCGGCCAGGTGGCCGAGGAGATCAAGCTCGGCCGCGAGCTCAGGGTCGCACTCGCGAACCTCGCCTACCGCGTCGAGGCGGGCGATCTGCCGTTCTTCGTCACCGCGATCACGATCCAGCGCGAGACGGGCGGCAATCTCGCCGAGGTGCTGGAGAAGCTCGGCACGCTGATCCGCGAGCGCTTCGCGCTCTACGGCAAGGTGCGCGCGCTCACGGCGATCGGGAAGGCGTCCGCGAACCTGCTCGCGTCGATGCCCTTCCTGCTGGTCTTCCTGCTCTACACCTGTGGCGGTGAGGGCGGGCGCTCGTACGTGGAGCCGCTATACACCACGAGCGCGGGGTTGATGCTGTCAGCAGTGGCGGTGGGGCTGGTCGTGATCGGCTACATCATGTGCCGCCGCATGGCGCAGATCGAGGTCTAGGGGGAAGCGATGGAGCTCGTGCTCGCGCTGATCTTCGCGTCAGTCGTGTCCGTGGGATACGCGTTGATGAATCTCGGGCAGCGCCCCGAGCAGGCGCGGCTCGCGAAGCTCGCGGGCGCCGGCGTCGCCAAGCAGTCCAACGCCGAATCGCAGGGCGTGCTCGCGCGTCAGGACCTCTCCTGGTTCGACCGGCTCATGCAGCCGTTCGCGGGCAACCGCGAGAGGGCGACCGGGGAGGCCCTCGCTCCGGTCCGGCGCCGGCTCACGTATGCGGGCTACCGGCGCGAGACGTCGGTGATGACCTACATGGGCAGCCGCGTCGTGTTCGCGGTGCTTCTGCCGATCGCGGTTCTGATCACGCCCGCGGCGTGGGAGCTCGAGCAGCTCCAGCTCGTCACGGGGCTGTGCGCCGCGGCCGGGATCGGCCTGATCGGCCCGAGCTACTGGCTCGACCAGAAGGTCAAGGCGCGACAGAAGTCGCTCCGGCTCGCGCTTCCCGACGCGCTCGACCTGATGGTGGTGTGCGTGGAGGCGGGCCTCGGCATCAACGCGAGCCTCAAGCGCGTGGCGGAGGACTTCCGCAACACGCATCCGATCCTCTCCTCCGAGTTCGAGCTGGCGAACTTCGAGACGCGCGCGGGCAAGAGCACCACCGAGGCGCTGCGCGGACTCGCCGATCGCACGGGTGTCTCGGAAGTGAGCTCGCTCGTGGCGATGCTGATCCAGACCGAGCGCTTCGGTACGGGCCTCGCGGACACGCTGCGTGTGCACGCGGACGGCATGCGGCTGCGCCGGCTGCAGAGCGCCGAGGAGCAGGCCAACAAGGCACCGCTCAAGATGCTGTTCCCGACCGTGTTCATCTTCGTCGCCGTCATCATCATCGTCGTGGGCCCTGGCTTCCTGCAGATGTCGCAGTACTTCGGCAAGGCCAACGGATGACGCTGAGCCCCGTGGCTCCCACAGGTCGGGGATTCGCAGCATGGTTCGGGCGCGCCGCGCAGGTCGCGCTCGTCGTGCTGCCGATGCTCGGCTGCCAGACGCTCGGCTTCGGCGAGAAGGATCCGATGCGCGCGGAGCTGCGCCGGCTCGAGAAGGAGCAGCGCGCGCGCGCGAGCAAGGAGCAGCTGATCGAGGAGTCGAGGGAGCAGGAGCGCAAGAAGAAGCCGGAGACGATGGAGCAGCGGCTCGCACGCGGTGACGCCGCGCTTGCCGAGGGAAAGGTGGCCTCTGCGCTCTGGGAATACGCAGCCGCTCACCAGATCAAACCGAAGGCCGCCGCACCACGCGAGCGGCTCGGCTACGTGCACCTGCGCCAGAACCCCGAGCGCGCTCAGCCGCTGTTCGAGAGCGCGCTCGAGCTCGAGCCGGACTCGGTCTCGGGCCACATCGGTCTCGGGCTCTCGATGCTCGCGGGCGGGAATCGCGACGAGGGCCTGAAACACCTCGAGCGCGCCGTCGAGATCGATCCGAAGTCGCCGAAGGCGCGCGCGGCGCTCGGCGTGTCGCTCGATCAGCTCGGCCGGGGCGAGGAGGCACTCGTGCAGCTGGAGGCGGCGCGCGAGCTGCGTCCGCACGACGCACGGATCTTGAACAACCTCGCGGTCGCCAACCTGCGGGCGGGAAAGCCCGAGCGGGCCGAGGAGCTGCTGCGCGCAGCGCTGCGCGAAGATCAGCAGGACTTGGAGCTGCGCGAGAACAATCTCGGCATGGCGCTCGCGATGCAGGGCCGCTTCGACGCGGCGCTCGAGGCGTTCCGGCGCGTGGGCGACGAGCAGAGCGCGCGCTCGAACCTCGGCTACGCGCACTACGTGCGCGGCGAGTACGACCGCGCGATCGCGCAATACGAGAAGGCGCTGCTCGCCGGCGGTGACGCGAACGTGCAGGTGGTGCGCAACCTCGAAGCCGCGCGCAAAGCGCAGGA
Organism: uncultured delta proteobacterium; assembly: GCA_963832165.1. GTDB lineage: Bacteria > Myxococcota_A > UBA9160 > UBA9160 > SMWR01 > JAHEJV01. The sequence continues at coordinate 324,711 of CAWHTE010000004.1, forward strand.
GATCGCGAAGCGCGCTCCCGCGCAGCCGCCCGTCGCGGGTGCGCCCCCGGTGCTGCCGGCGCCCCAGGTCGATCCGGGCGCGATCGCGGACCAGGTCAGCCCGGCCGCACCGCCCGCGAGCGACGCGCCGAACTGACCGATTCCACGCGATTCGGATACGATCGACCGCCTCCGTGAGGGAGGCTCCGATGTCGGTCGAGATTCCGCATCTGTCCGCGCGTGACTCCAGAGCCGACGTGGTGGCCGCGCTCGATGAGCAGGGCGCCGTGATCGTCGAAGATCTGCTCGACGCCGCGCTGCTCGCGCGCTTCAACGCCGAGCTCGATCCGCTGCTCGACGCCGCGCAGCCCGATCGCCAGTTCCTGAACCCCGCGATCGACTGGTTCTTCGGCAAGCGCACGCGGCACGTCTCCGCGGTGGCCGCGCACTCGCGCACGTTCGCGACCGACGTGCTGTGCCACCCGCTGCTGCTCGGCGTCTGCGACGCGGTGCTCGGACCCGCGTGCGCGAGCTATCAGCTCAACATCGCGCACGTGCTCGACCGCGGCCCCGGCGCCGAGGCGCAGTTCCTGCACCGCGACGAGCTGGTCTGGGTGCACGTGCCGCGCCCGCACCCGGAGCTCCAGGTCGCGTCGGTGATCGCGCTCGAGGACTTCCGCGCCGAGAACGGCGCCACGCGCGTGGTGCCGGGCAGCCACCGCTGGCCGCTCGACCGCAAGCCCGAGGAGCGCGAGATCACGGAGGCCGTAATGCCCCCGGGCGCGGCCGTGATCTATCTCGGATCGACGATCCACGGCGCGGGCGCCAACACCACGGTGGATCGGCGCCGCCGCGGCATGCACGTCTCCTACGTGGTGGGTTGGCTGCGCACCGAGGAGAACCAGTACCTCTCGGTGCCCGTCGAGGTCGTGCGCGAGCTGCCGCGCCGCGCGCAGGAGCTCCTGGGTTGGGCGGCGCACGACGCGCTCGCGTCCGGCGGCGGCTATCTCGGCACGGTCGATCTGCGCAGCCCCGTGGACCTGCTCGCGGAAGGATCCCTCTGAGCCCGTGCGACGACTGCGCGACGTCGCCAATCCCAACGCACTGCGGCTCCAGCTCAACCGCTGGCTGCGGCCGCTCGACCTCGGGCTGTATCGGCCGTCGCTCGTCGAAGCGGAGCAGGGCATCCCGGAGCGCACGCCGCTGCCCGAGGGCGCCGCAGAGGTGCTGCGCGCGTCGAACCCGCACCTCGTCGAGCTCGCGCGGCGCTACCGCGGGCATCCGGCCGCGGCGCGCTCGGGCTGGTCCGATCTGCGCCTGCAGGGACAGATCGACCTGTGTTATTTCCGCGGCGACAGCCAATATCTCTACCAGCGGCGCGGTACCCCCGAAGCGGCGTTCGCGCTCGCGGCCGACTACGTCGCGCGGCACGGTGTGCTCGGGCTCCTCGAGGCATTCTCCGAGGACGGCGCGTTCGGCGCGCTCACGTTCGAGGCCTTTGGCCGGCGCGTGAGCCGCGACCTGCTCGACTCCGCGCTCGAGATCGAGGCGCTCGCTGCCTGGCTCGGCGCCGACCGGCTGGCCGCGGCGCGCGTGCTCGACGTGGGCGCAGGCTACGGGCGGCTCGCGCATCGCCTGTGCACGTGGTCACCGCGCGCTCGCGTGGTCGCGACCGACGCCGTCCCGCTCTCGACCTTTCTGTGCGAGTACTACCTGGGCTACCGCGGCTGTACGAACGCCAAGGTGATCCCGCTCGACGAGGCCGAGGCCGCGATCGGCCGCGGCGGCTTCGACCTCGCCGTGAACGTGCACAGCTTCGCCGAGGCGCCGCGCGCCGCCGTCACGTGGTGGCTCGAGCGGATCGCGGCCGCGCGCGTTCCGCGCCTCTGGATCGTGCACAACGAACGCGAGCTGTTCGCGCTCGAAGCGGACCTCTCGCGCAAGAGCTACGACGACGTGCTCACGAAGCTCGGCTATCGGCGCGTCGATCTGCGCGCGAAGTACGCGCACTCCGACACCGTGCAGCGGCTCGGCGCGTTCCCGGCCTGGTATCACGCGTTCGAGCTCGCTTGAGCGGCGATCGGCGTCTGGCCGCAGAAGGCGGGATCCGCTCGCTGCGCTCGCTTCTCCCGCCCTACGAAACGCGTAGGGCGGGAGGAGCCGAGGCGCCGCAGGCGCCGAGAGCGGATCCCGCCTCCTGCGCGCCCGCGTCGCGTCTTCAGGCCAGCGCCGGGATCACCCGCTCGCCGAGCAGCTCGATCGACCGCATCACGGACTTGTGCGGGATCTTGTAGGGGTTGACCAGGCAGAACAGCATGTCGCAGCCCGACGCCGCATAGCGCGCGCCGATCTCGATGCAGCGCTCGGGGTCGCCCACCATCGCGGCCCCCGAGTCGCGGATGTAGTCGAAGTTCATCTGGTCGAGCGTGCCGGCGTCGCGGCTCTTCTGGATGTCGCCCGCGTAGGCGTAGTTGCCGAGGTCGCGGCCCTCCATCCAGTCGGCGAGCGAGGCGATCTGCTTCGCGCCGACCGTCGGATACCAGACCATCGACTCGGCCGCGTCGCTGAACGCGCGATCGTTCGTGTCGGCGCAGTGCACCATCGTGAACGTCGCGGCCCGGTTGTTCATGAACTTGCCGACCGGCTTCTGGCACTCCGCGATGCCTTTGCGGTACTCGGCGACCTTCTCCTCGAACGACTCGGGCGGGAGCCCGACGCTGAACGAGCACAGACCGATGCCGAGGCGTCCGACCTGCCGGTGCCCCTCGAGGCTCGTCGTCGCGCCCCAGATCGGCGGGTGCGGGTCCTGGAGCGGCTTCGGCAGCACACGCCGGCGCGGCATCGACCAGTAGGTTCCGTGGAACGAGTACTCGTCGTTGGTCCAGCAGCCGACGATGTGCTCGAGCGCCTCGTGCCACATCGCGCGCGTGTGCTTCGGGTCGATGCCGAAGCCCTCGAGCTCGGCGCGCGTCGCCGAGCGGCCGGTGCCGAACTCGACGCGCCCGTCGGAGAGCAGGTCGAGCACCGCCACCGACTCCGCGGTGCGCACGGGGTGGTTGTACGGCCGCGGCAGCAGGCGCACGCCGTAGCCGAGCCGCAGCTTCGACGTCTTCGCGGCGATGTGCCCGTACAGGATCTCCGGGTTCGAGCAGTGCGAGAACTCCTCGAGGAAGTGGTGCTCGACGGTCCACAGGCTGTGGAAGCCCGCCTGCTCGCCGAGCACGGCCTGCTCGACGACGTTCTTGTACGCCTCGTGCTCGCTGTGGCGGCTCCAGGGCCGCGCCACCGGAATCTCGTAGAACAGGGCAAGCTTCATTTCTGGACCTTCAATTTGGGTGGAGAAGACCTGCGCGCGAGCGCGTTGCGCCCCACCTCGGCGAGCTGGAGCAGTCGCTCGCGCAGGGGATAGTTCGGGAGCGTGACCCAGTTGATCAGGATTCCGAGGTACGTGGCCACGGCGAGCTCGGCGTAGAACTCGAGGTTGTGATCCGGATCGATGTCTCCGCGCGCGACGCCGTCTTCGAGCATGGATCGGATCGCAACGTGGAGCCTGAGCGTGCGCTCGGAGCCCTCGCCATCCACCTGCGCCACGCGCACGAACTCGAGCAGCACCTCGCGCGTGAACTGCCGCGAGACGCGCTCCGCCGCGTCCGCGGTGAGCTCGAAGAAGTGGCGGAACCGCTCGGCGGTGGACCCGGGATGAATGCGCGCTTCCGCGAGCATGCGCGCCGTCTCGTCGAGCGAGCGGTTCGCGAGCTCTTCGATCAGGTGCTGCTTGGTCGGGAAGTGGTTGTAGAACGTCTTCTCGGCCACGTCGGCGGTGTCGGCGATCTCGAGCGCCGTGGTGGCCGCGAAGCCCTTCTGCTCGAAGAGCGCGATTCCCGCCTCGAGGATCCGCTCGTGGATCTCGCGACGGCGTCGCTCGCGCCGGCTCGGCAAGAGATCGGGGGTCGCCGACGTCATGGGCAGTCTCCGGTACCGTGGGCGCGTCGAGGGTGTGAACCCGGAGAGGGGAGTGAGCTGTAATCCTACAGCCCGCGGCATGATGCGTCGGATCGCCGCGCGAGTCCAGAGGGAAGGGATGACGATCGAGATCGGGAAGCTGTGGGCGTGGTGCCGCAGGCATCCGGTCGCGTGCGCGGCGTTCGTGATCGGAACGGCCGCGGGATCGGTGTCGGCGGTGGCGTTCGAGATCGGACCCGAGGAGATGGCGACCTGGAAGCGCGCGCTCGGCGGCGCGGTTGCGGGTGCGTGGCTGGCGATGTTCCCGCTCGGCGCGCGGCTGTTCGACTGATGGATCTCGGACTCGACGAACGCGTCGCGCTCGTGACGGGCGCCTGGCGAGGCACCGGACGCGGCATCGCGACCGTGCTCGCCGAGGAGGGCGCTCGCGTGTGGCTGCACGGCTTCGATCTCGCGCTGGCCGAGCGCGAGGCGGCCGCGCTGCGCGCGGAGGGCTGCGACGTGCGCGCGGTGGCGGGCGACATCCGAAGCGATGCGGGCGCGGCGCAGGTGTGCGAGGAGCTGCTGCGCGACGGCGGTCGCGTCGACGTGCTCGTGAACAACTACGGAATCGCCGAGGGGCCGGGCTGGTTCGATGGCACTACCGACGATTGGATCGAGAGCTACCAGAACAACGTGCTCGGGGGCGTGCGGCTCGTGCGCGGTCTCGTCCCGGGCATGCGCGAGCGCGGCTTCGGGCGCGTGATCTTCGTGGGCACGGTCGGATCGCTGCGGCCCGGCTCGCGCACACCGCACTATTACGCCGCGAAGGCGGCGCTGCCCAATCTCACGGTCGGGCTCGCGAAGGAGCTCGCCGGCAGCGGGATCACCGTGAACACGGTGAGCCCGGGCATCATCGCCACCGACGAGGTGCGCGAGAGCTTCCGGCGCCGGGCTGCAAAGCGGGGATGGAGCGGCGACGACGTCGAGCTCGAGCAGCGCGCGGTTGCGGAGTTCATGCCGAATCCGAGCGCGCGCGCGGGGCGAGTCGAGGAGGTGGGTGCGCTCGTGGCGTTCCTGGCGAGCCGCCATGCGGGATACATCAACGGAGCGAATCTGCGCATCGACGGCGGGGCTGCTGACGCGGGGGTTTGAAGTTGTCACCCAGGCCACCCGGTGTCCGTTGCCTGGGCCGGGCGGATGTTTGTCGCTCCGGCCCGGGCTTCGGCAGTGAACGTCAGCCGCGCAGGGTTCGAGCCGGTGACCGACGGGTCGTTCGCACCCCCCGCTTGCCTGCGCCCGTGCCTGCGCGACTAAATCATCCGCCCGGCCTAGGTCAGTGAGAGGCTCACGCTTCCAGAGCGTAAGGGTGGCTTGCTGCGGCAAGCCAACCGCCCCGGCCGCACTTCATTGAGAGCCGCCTACGCGGCACCTCGCGCATCCCAGCCGCGGCGCAGCGCGCGGAGGATGGACGGGTAGACGATCCAGTGCCGGAACGGGTCGATCGCCATCATGTACGCGCGCGTGATCGCGCCGACCGGACGCACGTAGATCGCCCAGTAGAAGCGGTAGCCGCCGGGCCGCGGCACGAGCGCCTGTACAGACCACGCCGCGACGGTCGCGTTCTCGATCTCCGACACGGCCTCGCGCGCGAACACGTAGACGACGCGGAACGGGCCGTCGCGCGTGCCGGGCGCCACCTCGGACGCGGCGCGATCCGCGTCGCCGAGCGCGGGCAGCAGGCTGTGAGGCGAAGCGCTCGGCGCGACGGGCCGCTCGCGATCCCAGCCCAGCACGCGCCCGATCGCGAGCCGCAGCGCGAACAGCGCGCGCGTCGCGCGGTTCGCGGCCCCGAGGTCGACCAATGCGCGCACGTCGGCGATCCGACGGTCGGTGCCGCCGCCGGGCAGATCGAGCGCCCACACGTCGTGCAGCGGCACGTCCGCGAGCAGCGCGTGCGCGCGGAGATCGAGCCGCCGGTACTCGGCGGGGTCGATCCGCACGCGGGCGCGCTACTTCGCCGGCTCGGGCGGCACTTCGAGTGCGCCGTCCGCGATCAGCCGATCGATCGTCGCGTCGTCGAGTCGCAGCAGGTTTCGACAGATCTCGCGCGTGTGCTGGCCGTGGCGCGGCGCCTGCTTGATCACGAGGTCCTGCGTGCCCGTGGCGCGGAATGCCGGGCCCTCGAACGCCATCTTTCCGACGACCTGCTGGTCGATCCAGCGCACGTAGCCGCGCGCGAGGAAGTGCGGATCCTCGAGCTGATCGCTGCCCGTGAACACGGGACCACACGGGACGCCGTGGCCCTGCAGGAGCGCGGCGATCTCGTTCTTGTTGCGCTCGCGCGTCCACGCGCCGAGCTGCGCGTCGATCGCGTCGTGCGCGGCGCGGCGTCCGTCCACGTGCGCGAGCGCGGGGTCGGCCGCCCAGGCCGGGCTGCCGAGCGCGGTCACGAGGTTGCGCCAGTCGGCGTCGTCGCGGATCGAGATCACGCACCACTGCTGCTCGCCCGCGCACGGATACGCGCCAAAGGGCGCGCCGCGTTCGCTGCGATTGCCGCGCGGCTTCACCGACCCGGGCTCGAGCCCCGCCTTCCAGAGCAGGTCGCCGAGGATCCCCGTCACCACCTCGACCTGCGCCACCTCGCCGTGCGCGCCCTCCTGCGTCTCTTCGCGCGAGTGGAGCAGCGCGAGCGCGTTGATCGCGGCGAGCCGGCCCGCGAGATGGTCGGGGAAGATCGACGTCGAGCCGGCCGGGGCTTCCTGATCGGAATAGCTCCAGAGATGGGAGAGGCCGCCGACCGGCTGCGTGCTCGGCCCGTAGCCGATCCAGTCGCTCCAGGCGCCGCGCGACCCGAGCAGCTGGCTGCTCACCATCACGCAGTAGGGATTCCATTTCTTGATCGTCTCCCAGCCGATCCCCATTCCCTGCATCGCGCCGGTCTTGCTGTTCTCGATCATCACGTCGCACGCCTCGATCAGGCGCTTCACGATCGCGAAGCCCTCGGGCTTCTTGATGTTCACGCCGAAGCTGCGCTTGGAGCGCGACGACGACGCGTACGACGGCGACAGCTCGGTGCTGAGCACGACGCGGATGAAGTCGGGGTAGGTCTGCGACTCGATCTTGATCACGTCGGCGCCGTACTCGGCAAACAGACGCCCGGCTTCCACGCCGACGCCGCCGATCCCGAAGTCGAGCACGCGCAGGCCCGACAGCGGCAGCGACGGGTCGGGGCGCAGGTCGCTGGGTTGGGACTTCGGCATCACGCGCGTCTCGAGCACCTCGTCGGTGTGCTCTCCGAGCTGCGGCGCGCGGCGGCGCGGGCCCTGCCGCACACCGTCGATCTCGAAGAAGCCCGCCGCCATCGGTCCGGACACGCCCGGCACGACCTCCATGTCGACGAACGTCTTGCGCGAGAGCAGGTGCTCGTTCGCGAGCACTTCCTCGGGGCGCAGCACGGGCGTACACACGATGCCGCGCCGCTGCGCTTCGGCGGAAACCTCCTCCATCGTCATCGTGCTGAAGTGCTCGGTGTAGAGCGGCATCAGGACGTCGGCGTTCTGGAGCCGCGCGATGAACGACTCGAAGAACGGGTCGGCGAACGCCTCGGGCTTGCCGAGCCATTCCCACATCGCGCGCCACTGGCGCGGCGAGAGCACCACCAGGCGCACGTAGCCGCCCTTGCACGCGTAGATCGTGTAGAGCGGGCCCGAGCCCATGCGCACCTCGGTCGGGCGGATCCCCTGGCCGACCGAAACCGCGGCACTCGACATCGACCAGTCGGTGGTCTGTGCGACCGCTTCGAGCACGGAGAAGTCGATGATCTGTCCGTAGCCCGAGCGCCGCTGCTCGCGCAGCGTCGCGAGCGTGGCGAACGTGGCCATGATTCCCGCGATGTCATACGCCATCGGAGAGGGCGCGATCAGCGGCGGCTTCGACGCGATGCCGGCCTTCCAGACCATGCCGCTCATCGCTTCGAGCACGGCGTCGGTGCCGACCCAGTCGCGGTAGGGCCCGGTCTGTCCGAAATCGCTGATGCGCAGGATCAAGAGCTTCGGGTAGCGCTCGATCAGATCCGCGAAATCGAAGCCGAGCGACTCGAGGTAGCCCGGCCCGAACGACTCGATCCAGACGTCGGCGCAGCGCAGCTGCGCGTGCAGCGCCTCGACTCCGTACTCCGCCGTGAGATCGAGCGTGATCCCGCGCTTGCCCGCGTTTCGGAATGCGTAGTAGAGGCTCTCGCCCGCGTGGAACGGCGGTAGTCGCCGCGAGCGCGCTCCCTCGGGCGGCTCGACGCGGATCACGTCGGCGCCCAGGTCGGCGAGCAGGCGGCCGCACAGCTCGCCCTTCTCGTCGGCGAAATCGAGTACGCGCAGGCCTCTGAGGGGTTGATCGGTCATGGCTTTCCTCGCGCGAATGCGGGTCGGCGCAGTGTACGCCGATGGGGGTCGCGGCCGCTCACATGGGCGGCCGGTAGCGGATCATGCCTTCCTGCGCGCACGACGCCACGAGCCGCTCGTCGCGTGTGTAGAACGCGCCGCGCGCGAAGCCGCGCGCTCGGTCGGTGATCGGGCTGTCCTGGTCGAAGTAGAGCCACTCGTCGGCGCGGAACGGACGGTGGAACCACATCGCGTGGTCGAGGCTCGCCGACCGGAAGCCCGGGGCGGCCATCCCGATCGGGTGTGGCAGCACCGCGGAGACGAGCAGCGTGAAGTCCGACGCATAGGCGAGCAGCGCCTGGTGCAGGCTCACCTCATCGGGCAGCGCGCCCTTCGCGCGCATCCAGGTGCGCGTGCGCGGCGGGCGCGCAGTGCGGTCGAACAGGTGGAGCCCGCCGACCGAGCGCAGCTCGATCGGAAGGTCGAAGCGGCGGTCGTCGCGCTGGATCGCGGGCGCGTGGCGCTCGAGCTCGGCGCGGATCTCGTCTTCGTAAGGCAAGCCTTCCGGCTCACCCGGCAGCTCGATCGGAATCTGGTGCGACAGGCCCTCCTCGGCCACACAGAACGATGCCTCGAAGTGGAAGATCGCCTCGCCGTGCTGGATCGCGATCACGCGCCGCGTCGAGTAGCTCTGTCCGTCGCGGATCCGATCGACCTGATACACGATCGGCACGGTCGGATCGCCCGGGCGCAGGAAGTAGCTGTGGAACGAGTGGGCGCTGCGACCCTCGACGGTGCGATAGGCCGCGATCAGCGCCTGCGCCATCACCTGGCCGCCGAAGATGCGATCGCGCCCGTTCTTCGGGCTCGTGCCGCGGAACCAGTTGCGCTCGAGCGTCTCGATGTCGAGCAGCTCGAGCAGCTGTTCCAGTTGTTGGCCGATCACGGGGGGTTCCTCGCAGGGGGGCGCGGCCCGTACACTAGCCGTTGATGGCGATTCACATCGACGACCTCGGCAGACCGCGGCTGCCGCTCGCGCTCCGCGCGCTGAATGCGCTCGGCGGCCCGATCGCGCGTCGGGTCGTGTCCCTCGATCTGGACGCTCTGCTCGCGACGGCGCGCCAGCGCACGGGGCTAGCCGACTACGGCGACGCGAGCTTTCGCGAGCCGCTGGCCGTGCTGCTCGAGGCGTTCGAGCGCGACGCCGAGCTCTCCGCGCTGGGCCGGATCGCCTCGCGCGGTCTCGTGCTGCAGCTGCTCGCGAACCGGCTGCGCATCGAGGATCTGTTCCGGCGCCATCCCGAGATCGAGCGGGAGCGGATCGAGCGGCCGATCATCATCGCGGGGCTCCCGCGCACAGGCACCACGCATCTGCACAACCTGCTCTCGCAGGACCCCTCGCTGCGCTCGCTGCCGTACTGGGAGAGCCTCGAGCCGGTGCCCGACCCGCGTGAGCCCGAGGTGGGCGGCCGCGATCCGCGCGTCGCGCGCTGCGAGAAGGCGCTCGCGACCGTGCACCGCGTGATGCCGCTGTTCCCGCTCATGCACGAGATGACTGCCGACGCGCGGCACGAGGAGATCCAGCTGCTCGCGATCGAGTTCTCGACGATGCTGTTCGAGTCGAGCTACTTCGTGCCGAGCTATGCGGCGTGGTACAAGAAGAGCGATCAGCGGCCCGCCTACCGCTATCTGCGCCGCTGTCTCCAGGCGCTCCAATGGCTGCGTGGGCCGAAGCGCTGGGTACTCAAGAGCCCCCAGCACCTCGAGCAGCAGCGCGCGCTGATCGAGATCTTCCCCGACGCGACGTTCGTCCAGACGCACCGCGACCCGCTCCGGATCACCGCGTCGCTGTGCACGATGATCGCGTATGGCAACCGCATGAACGCGCGGCGCGTCGATCCGGTGGCGGTCGGGCGCTACTGGGCTGCGCGCACCGAGGATCTGCTGCGCGGCTCGATCGAGGGGCGCGCGGCTCTGCCTCCCGCGCAGGTGATCGACGTGCATTTCAAGCAGTTCATGAAGGATGACGTCGCGACCGCGGAGCGCGTGCTCGAGTTCGCGGGGCAACCCGCGAGCGATGGCGCGCGCGCGGCGATCCGCGCGTTCATGGATGCGAACCCGCGCGGCAAGCACGGCACGATCGACTACCGGCTCGAGGACGTCGGGCTCGATGCGGCCGAGCGCCGCGCCGCGCTGCGCTTCTACTCCGAGCACTTCGGCGTCGAAGAGGAGCGCGCGTGAACGGGCGTCTCGACGGCCGCGTCGCGCTCGTGACCGGCGGCGGCGGCGGGATCGGCCGCGCGGTGGCCGAGCGGCTCGCGCGCGAGGGCGCGCTGGTCGAGATCGCCGAGATCGACGCGGCGCGCGGTGACGACACGGCTGCGGCGATCGCACAGCAGGGCGGCGAGGCACACGCGGAGCGCATCGACGTGTGCGAGTCCGGCGAGGTCGGGCGTTGGATCGAGGGAGTGCTCGCGCGCCGCGCGCGCATCGACGTGGTCGTGAACAACGTCGGGCACTATCTGCGCTCGCAGCCGTTCGCGGAGTCGGGTCCGGATCACTGGGCCGCGCTGCACCGGATCAACCTCGAGCACGTGTTCCACGTCACGCGCGCGGCGCTGCCGGCGCTGCGCGTCCACCGCGCGGGCTCGATCGTGAACGTGGCCTCGGTCGAGGGGCTGCGCGGCTATCCGCCCGATCCGGTCTACGGAGCCTACAAGGCCGCGGTCGTGCACTTCAGCCGGTGTCTCGCTCTCGAGCTCGCGCCCGAGGTGCGCGTGAACGCGATCGCACCCGACCTCACGCAGTCGCTCCAGGTGGACTACGAGCGCTGGGTGCCCGCGGCCGAGCGCCACAAGTGGAGCTTGTGGGCGCCGCTGGGCCGGCCCGGCACCGGCGCCGATCAGGCCGACGTGGTGGCGTTCCTGGCCTCCGACGACGCGCGCTTCGTGACGGGGCAGGTGATCGCCACCGACGGCGGCTCGCTCGCGGCGGGCGGCTGGTTCCGCTCCGCGCGCGCAGGCCGCTGGGTGAACCGGCCGTTCGATCCGTGACTGCAAGTTTCGCGCAGCGAGCCGAAAGGCGAGCGAAGTCCATGAGACTCGGTTGGATCGGCCTGGGCGTGATGGGCGCGTCGATGTGCGCGCACCTGCGCCGCGCGGGCCACGAGATGACCGTGTACACGCGCACGCCCGCGCGCGCGGACGGCGTGATCGGCGAGGGTGCGGTGTGGGCCGACTCGCCGCGCGCGGTGGCGGAGGCCTCCGACGTCGTGTTCACGATGGTCGGCTTTCCGCGCGACGTGCGAGAGGTCGCGCTCGGGGAGCGCGGCGCGCTCGCGGGCCTGCGCGCGGGAGGGATCTTCGTCGACATGACCACGAGCGAGCCCGCGCTCGCGGTCGACCTCGCGGCGGCCGCGCGCGCGCGCGGCGCGCACTCGCTCGATGCGCCCGTGTCGGGCGGCGACGTGGGCGCGCGCGAGGCGCGCCTCTCGATCATGGTCGGTGGTGACGCCGCGGCGTTCGCGACGGTGCGCCCGCTGTTCGAGCTTCTCGGCAAGACGATCGTGCACCACGGCGCGCCCGGAACCGGGCAGCACGCGAAGCTCGTCAACCAGACGCTGATCGCGTCCAACATGATCGGCGTGTGCGAGGGGCTGCTCTACGCGCATCGCGCGGGGCTCGACCCCGAGCGCGTGCTCGCGTCGGTGTCGGGCGGCGCCGCGGGCAGCTGGTCGCTCGTGAACCTCGCGCCGCGCATGCTCGCGGGCGATTTCGCTCCGGGCTTCTACGTGGAGCACTTCGTGAAGGACATGGAGATCGCGCTGCGCGAGGCCGAGCGCATGAAGCTCGATCTGCCGGGCCTCGCGCTCGCGAAGCGGCTCTACGAGTCGCTCGCGCAGCGGGGCCACGCGCGCTCGGGCACCCAGGCGCTGATCCTCGCGGTCGCGGAGATCTCGCAGACCGAATGGTCACGGCTGCGCGACAAGAAACATCAATGAATAAAGCGGCTTAGTGCTGACTTCTGCATGTTTCTTGCGCATCTCGAGAAATCCACGCGCGCCTGTGGGAAAGATCTGATGATCCGTCAGAAGTGGCGTATCCTGGCGGCGCATCTGGGCTGAGCCGTTGCCAGGAGGTTGGATTCCGTGAAGATCGACGACCTGATCCTCGTGAGCGTCGACGACCACGTCGTCGAGCCGCCTGACATGTGGCGGGACCATCTCCCCGCGCGCTGGAAGGACCGCGCGCCCCGGCTCGTGCACAAGCCCGACGGGACCGACGTCTGGGTGTTCGAGGGCCAGCAGATCCCCAACATCGGGCTCAACGCGGTCGCGGGCCGCCCGCCCGAGGAATACGGCATGGAGCCCACCGCGCTCTCCCAGCTGCGCGAGGGCAACTTCGACATCCACCGCCGCGTCGACGACATGAACGCCGCGGGCATCCTGGGCTCGATGTGCTTCGCGTCGATGACGGGCTTCTGCGGCGAGCTGTTCGCGCGCCAGCCCGACAAAGAGCTCGCGCGCGTGATGATCCAGGCCTACAACGACTGGCACATCGAGAACTGGTGCGGTTCCTACCCGGGCCGCTTCATCCCGCTCGCGCTGCCGATGCTCTGGGATCCGAAGCTGATGGCCGACGAGATCCGGCGCGTCGCGCGCAAGGGCTGTCACGCGATCTGTTTCGCCGACAACCCGACCGGTCTCGGCTTTCCGAGCCTGCACAACGAGTTCTGGGAGCCGGTCTGGCAGGCCGCGTGCGAAGAGGGCACGGTGATCGCGATCCACATCGGGTCGGGCACCGGCATGAAGCTCCAGGACGTGCAGGCGCCCGTCGAGATCATGATCACGTCGTCGCCGATCAGCCTGTTCGGCTGCGCCGCGGAGCTCGTGTTCTCGAAGTTCCTGCGCGAGTACCCCGGGCTCAAGATCGCGCTCTCCGAGGGCGGGATCGGCTGGGTGCCTTACTTCCTCGAGCGCGCCGACTACGTCTACAAGCACCACCACCACTGGACGCACCAGGATTTCGGGGGTCAGCTGCCGAGCGATGTGTTCCGCGAGCACATCATCACGTGCTTCATCGACGATCCGATCGGCGTGAAGAACCGCGCCGCGGTCGGGATCGACACGATCACCTGGGAGAGCGACTACCCGCACTCCGACACGACCTGGCCGCACGCGCCCGAGGCGCTCGCGAAGTCGCTCGAGGGCGTGCCGGATGAGGACGTACGCAAGATCACGCACGAGAACGCGATGCGTCACTTCCGCTACGACCCGTTCGCGCACATCCCCAAGGAGAAGTGCACGGTGGGCGCGCTGCGCGCACAGGCGAAGCACGTCGACCTGTCGCTCAAGTCGACGGGCGGCGCGCCGCCCGCGCCCGAAGACGCGCCGTTCGTGACGATCGGGCACATCATGAAGCAGCTCGCGCAGGCATTCGCGACGCCGTTCGAGGGCAGCGGGCCGAAACAGCAGATCGATCCGGCGGAGCTCAAGAAGCGCTGGGACCGGAGTTAGTTCACGCGTTTGGGGCCGGTGTCCGTTGCCTGGGCCGGGCGTTGATTCGCCGCGTCGGCTCGGTATCCGCCGTGTCCATTGCATGGGGCCGGGCGTTGATTCGCCGCGTCGGCGTTGTGGCTCCGTCGGCGTGCACGACGGTGCACCGGAGCACAACGGTTGCCGGCTCGGAGACGCATATCCTCCAGGATCACCAACGCCTCCGGCGGCGAATTCAAGCGCCCGGCCTAGCGCATCGCGAGGTTCACGCCTCCGAGGCGTACGAGTTCGAGTGCCGGGGTGGTTGGCTTGCTGCGGCGAAGTAAAGCGGAGCCGGCCACGGGCCGTCGCAGGGCTCGTGGCAACTTGGTTGGACCGGCAACCTGAAAGCCTGAAGCCATCGCTGGCTTCGGACTCTTCGGGCGAGAGAGAACGTCACCCCCAGGCCGGCGAGCCATGAGCCGCAGCAAGCCAACCACTCCGGCCGCACACCCCCTGTCCGCACGAAACGATCAATGCGGCTCGAGCACCACGACGGGAATCTCGCGGTCGGTGCGGCCCTCGTACGCGCGGTAGTCGGGGTTCAGCGCAACGATGCGTTGCCACAGCTGCGCGCGCTCGTCGCCGTGAGCCTCGTGCGACGCAACTGCGATCTGGCGCGCGCCCACCTGGACCGTGGCGCGCGGCTGCGCGCGCAGGTTGTGCACCCAGGCCGGATGGCGCGGCTCGCCCAGGAACGATCCGATCACCACGTACGCGCCCTCGGCGTCGAGATAGGTGAGGGCGGTGGTGCGCGATACGCCGCTCTTCGCGCCCGTCGTCGTGAGCAGCAGCACGGGCATCCCGACCAGCTTGCCGAGCAGCCGCCCGCCGCTGATCCGGTACAGGAACGGGTGCAGCTTCCAGAACAGCTCGACGATCGGCGTCCTACGCACGATCGCGCTCGGGCGGGGTCTCGGCCAGCAGAGCCTCGGGTCGATCCGTGTAATCGCGCTTGGAGCCGCGCTGGCGCTCGGCGCGCTGGGCAGTCCCGTCGGTGTACGTGAAGCACTGGCCCGCGATCGGGGTCACGTCGCCCGGGCGCTCATACCCGTCGAGATCGTAGAAGCGCACGGGCGCGATATAGGCCGCGCGGCGCAGCACGATCGCGGCCTCGGCCAGATCGGGATCGAGCTCGGCCTCCGCCCACGCCTGGAACTCACCCTTGAGCGACCGGCCATCGAACGGCGCCGCGCCGTGAATCGTCATGCCGTCGAGGCGCCAGACCAGGAGCGGCTCGCCGTCGCGCTCGAGCGTGGCCGTGGCGGTCTCGCCGGGCGGTCCCCAGACCGCGCATCGGTACTCGCGACTCGCGCGCCCCGCGGCCGCGTGCGCCACGGCCAGCCCGGCGAGGTCGAACCAGTGCGTGCAGTGCAGGCGCGCGTTCGACACCTCGCCCACGGCGGTGCAGCGCCGCGACAGCCGCATGCCCTCGAGCTCGCGCAGCGGCTCGCGCGCCTCGGCGCAGGTCGACCAGGGATGCCGCACCGCCTCGCCGTCGATCGCGATCACGCGCGAGCCGTCGTGGCGAAGCCGGACGCGGAAGTGCTGTGCGTCGTCGGCGAGCTCGCCCGCCACCTGGCGCCCGTGGGCGTCGAGTCGGACGTGGCGGCGATACACGAGTTCCATCTTGTCCGATCTGCGCTCGGCTTCGCCTCGTGGCGCGCACCCTTCAGGTGCTTGCGGCGACGGCGCGGTTCTCCACGAACCGCGCGAGTATAATGCTCTCCGCATGCCGCACCCCGAGAAGCGCGACCTCGAGCTCGCACGCACCCGTCTCGAGGCATTCCTCGCGCGCGGGCGCCCCGGCGCCGAGGGGCTTTCGATCGCGAACCTGCGCTCGCCGTCGACCACGGGGTTCTCGAGCGAGACGCTGCTCTTCGAAGTGAGCTGGCGCGAGAGCGGACAGGCGCGAAACGAGAGGCTCGTGGCGCGCATCGAGCCGCGCGGCTTCAACGTATTCCCGAGCTACGACCTCACCGTGCAGTTTCGCGTGCTCGAGGCGCTCGCGCAGACGAGTGTGCCGGTCCCCGCGGTGGGCGAGCACGACTGGAGCGACGCGACGCTGGGCGCCCCGTTCTACACGATGGAGTTCCTCGACGGCTGGGTGCCGTCCGACAACCCGCCGATGCACGCGGCTGGACGCATTGCCGAGGAGCTCACGCCCGCGGAGCGCGAGCAGGTGTGGTGGAGCGGCGTCGAGGCGATGTGCCGCGTGCACGATCTCGATCCCGAGAAGCTCGGGCTCGGCTTCCTCGACGAGCCGCAGCGCGGTGCCGACGCGCTCGCGCAACAGCTCCAATACTGGGACGAATATCTCGGCTGGGGGCTCATCGAGCGCGCGCGCTATCCGCTTCTCGAACGAGCCCTCGGCTGGCTTCGGGACCGCGCGCCCGCGAACCAGCCCGTGGCGCTGTGCTGGGGCGATTCACGGCTCGCCAACCAGATCTTCAGCGGCGTCGAGTGCATCGGCGTGCTCGATTGGGAGATGGTGCGGCTCGGCAATCCGCTCCAGGACGCCGCGTGGTGGGTGGCGCTCGACCGCTGCTTCTGGGAGGGCATTGGTCTCTCGCGTCTCGCTGGGCTGCCGGGCCGCGACGAGACGCTCGCGCACTGGCGCGACCGCACGGGCCGCAGCCTCGACGACATCGACTACTACGAGGTGCTCGCGCTCATGAAGTTCGCCGCGATCATCGCGCGCCTCGGCCGCCAGATGAAGCACTACGAGATCCTGCCTGCGGATCACGAGATGGACGTGACCAACATGGCCTCGCTCACTCTTGCGCGGAAGCTCGATGAGCTGGGAGTTCCGACATGAACGACGCCCGCATCTACTCGTGCGACGACCACCTCGACATCTTCAGCGTGCCCCCGGATCTCTGGACCCGACGATTGCCCGAGAAGTATCGCGAGCGCGGCCCGCGCGTCGTCGAGCGCAACGGCATGCCGCTGTGGATGGTCGGCGATCAGGCGTTCGGGATGAGCGGCAGCATGGAAGGGGTTCCCACGGCGCTCGATCGCGTGCCGGGGCTCGAGGGCGGTGGATTCCGCCCGAGCAACCCCAAGCTCCGCATGGAGGACATGGAGCGCGACGGGATCTGGTCGTCGATCGTGTACGGCCCCGCTGCGCTGTTCCGCTTCCCGATCGACGAGCGGGAGCACCTGATCTCGGTGCTGCGCGCCTGGAACGACTGGGCGGCCGAAGAGTTCAACAGCCATTCGCCCGACCGCCTGTCCGCGCTGCCGTTCCTGCCCGCGACCTCGCCCGAGGACGCGGTCGCGGAGCTCGCGCGCTGCGCCGCGATCGGCCACCGCGGCGCGATCCTGTCGCCGTTCGAAGCCGACGTGCGCGATCCGATCTGGGATCGGCTCTGGGCCGCGGCGCAGGAGGCGCAGATCCCGATCTCGTTCCACATCGGCGGCGGCTCGAAGTTCGATCCGCGCAAGCGCGGCTGGCAGATCGCGGCCTTCGCGGCCGTGGCGCCGATGCAGATGGACGAGCCGCTCGCGGCAATGGTGTACTCGGGCGCACTCGAGCGGCACCCCGGGCTGCAGCTCGTGCTCGCGGAATCGGGCATCGGCTGGGTGCCGTACTTCGTCGCGCGCATGGACGCGACGTTCGAGAAGCACTGCAAGCACGAGGGTGCGATCCGCACGCGCCCGAGCGAGCTGTTCGCACGCCAGGTGTATGCGACGTTCGAGGAGGAGCCGTTCGGCCCCGAGCTGATCCCGCTGCTGGGTCCGGGCAACTTCATGTGGGCCTGCGACTATCCGCATCCCGACAGCACCTGGCCGCACTCGCGCGAGGCGATCGACCACGCGCTCGGCAAGCTCTCGCCCGAGGCCGTGCGCCTCGTGACGGGCGAGAACTGCCGGCGCCTCTACCGGCTGCCCTGAGGAGATCAGAGATCATGCGATTCACGTTTGCCGAGTCGATGTGCGACCCCCACCAGCTGATCCCGCTCGCGCAGGCGGCAGAGGACGCCGGCTACACGTCGTTCACGGTGCCCGACAGCATCTGCTTCCCGCAGTACTCGGACACCCTGTACCCGTACAACCAGGACGGCAACCGCGAGTTCCTCGAAGGCAAGCCGTTCATCGATCCGTTCGCGTTGATGGCGGCGCTCGGCGCGTCGACGACGAAGCTGCGGTTCACGACGTTCGTGATCAAGCTGCCGATCCGCCACCCGGTGCTCGTCGCGAAGCAGGCCACGTCGGTCGCCTATCTCACGCGCAACCGCATCTCGCTGGGCGTCGGGCTGTCGCCGTGGCCCGAGGACTATCTGATCACGAATACCGAGTGGAAGGATCGCGGCGCGCGGCTCGACGAGATGATCGAGATCCTGTACGGCCTCTCTACGGGCGAGTTCTTCGAGTACCACGGCCGCTTCTACGACATTCCCGCACTCAAGCTGTGTCCGGTGCCCGATTCGATGCCGATCCTGCTCGGCGGACACGCCGACGCGGCTCTGCGCCGCGCCGCGCGTCTGTGCGACGGCTGGATGCACGGCGGCGGCAAGGACGACCTCGACGCGCTGCTCGTCAAGCTCGCGCAGCACCGCAAGAACGAGGGCACCAAGAAGAACTTCGAGATCCACGTGATCTCGATGGACGCGTACACCGTCGATGGTGTCCGCCGGCTCGAGGACAAGGGCGTGACCGACGCGATCGTCGGCTTCCGCAACGCCTACCAGACCGACACCACCACGCTGCAGCAGAAGCTCGACGCGCTGCGCGGTTACGCGGATCGCGTGATTTCGAAGATGGGCGGCTGATTCCGGTCGGTCCATTCGGCGTGGCCGGGTTCCGCGGTCACAGCGGGCCTGGGGCGTGCCCGAGCGCGCGCGCCAGTACTCGATCACGGCCGGCATCACCGAGAGGACGATGATGGCCAGGATCACGAGCGTGAAGTTGTTCTTCACGATGGGGATGTTGCCGAAGAAGTACCCCGCGTAGATGAACGCGACGATCCAGACGATTCCGCCGATCACGTTGTAGGCCAGGAAGCGCGCGTAGGTCATGCGTCCGATGCCCGCCACGAACGGCGCGAACGTGCGAATGATCGGGATGAAGCGCGCGATGATGATCGTCTTGCCGCCGTACTTCTCGTAGAAACGGTGCGTGCGCTCGAGGTGCTCCTTGTTGAGCAGCCGCGAGTTCTCGCGGTGGAACACGACGGGTCCGATCCAGTAGCCCGCGGCATAGTTGACCGTGTCGCCGAGGATCGCCGCGATCGCGAGCAGCGCAGAGGCCGCGAGCGGGTCGAGCGCGCCGGTGGCGGCGACCGCGCCGACCGCGAACAGGAGCGAGTCGCCGGGCAGGAACGGCGTCACGACCAGGCCGGTCTCGCAGAAGATGATCGTGAACAGGATCCCATAGGTCCACGCGCCGTAGTCGTGCACGAGCGCCACGAGGTGCACGTCGAGGTGGAGCACGAAGTCGATGAACTGCTGGATCCACTCCACCGCGATCAGCTCCGCGCACGCAGGACCGGCAGCACCTTGGTCTCGAACAGCCGCAGCGATGCCCACGAGAGCTCCGGGTCCATGCCGCCCATGAGCGGGTGGAACAGGATCGTGTCGAGCGGTGCCATGCCGCGCGCGACCTCGATCAGTTCCTCGGGCGTCATCAGCACGTAGTTGCCCGCAGCGCGCAGCGCGTCGGCGCTGTCGACCGGCTGATAGGGGCCCGTGGCACCGGCCTCGGCCATCCACTGCCCGTACGCGTTCATCTCGTGCATCGCGTAGGGTGCGATCCGCTCCCACGCGGCATCGGGGTCCTCCGCGAGGTAGAGGAAGTTGCCGGTCGTGCGCGGAAGCGGGCCCGGATCGGGCTTGCCGAGCTTCGCGCGCTCGTCGCGGTAGATCGAGTAGAACTGCGGCACCGTCGGAATGAAGTGATCTGCGTGGCGTGCCGCGCGGCGCGCCGCCGCCTCGGAGGCGCCGCCCATGAAGATCGGGGGGCGCGGCCGCTGCACCGGGCGCGGCGTCACGCGCACGGTGGTGCCGTTGTGCTCGAAGGGCTCGCCCGTCCACGCGCGCGTGAGCCACGGGACGATCTCCTCCATCACGCGCGCGCGGTCGGACAGGCGTTTGCCGAACGCGCGGAACTCGGACTCGACGTAGCCGCCCGAGACCACTGGGATCACGCGTCCGCCGCTCACCACGTCGAGCACGGCGATGTCCTCGGCGAGCCGGACCGGGTCGTGGAGCGGCGCGATCAGCGCCGCGATCACGAGCCGCAGGCTGCGCGTGCGCGCGGCGATCGCGGCGCCGAACACGAGCGGGGAGGGGAGGTAGCCGTCGGGGGAGCCGTGGTGTTCCGAGAGCGTCACGGTCGCGAATCCGAGCCGGTCGGCCCACTCGCATTGGTCGAGCGCGACCGCCACGAGGTCGGCCGAGGTCGTGGTGTCGAAGGGCGCGCAGCGCAGGTCGTAGCGCAGGGAGAAGATCGGCATGCGGAGACTCCCGGTGGGCGGC
Organism: uncultured delta proteobacterium; assembly: GCA_963832165.1. Taxonomy (GTDB): domain Bacteria; phylum Myxococcota_A; class UBA9160; order UBA9160; family SMWR01; genus JAHEJV01. The sequence continues at coordinate 345,023 of CAWHTE010000004.1, forward strand.
GAGGGCCCGCGAACATAGAGGACTCTGAGTCACCGGCGCACCGCCGCGGCGACCGGAGGGGCCCCCCTCGCGCACGGTGATCGGAGTATCATGGCCGGGCCACGGAGGCGTTCGATGAACTTCGATTTCTCGGAAGACCAGAAGCTGCTCCAGAAGACCGCGCGCGATTATCTCGCCGAGCACTGCGGACTCGACGTGTGTCGCAGCGTGCTCGAGAGCGGCGGCACCCACAGCGACGCGCTCTGGAAGGGCGTCGCCGAGATGGGATGGCTAGGCGCTGCAGTGCCGGAGGAGTACGGGGGCGCCGGCTTCGGGCGGCTCGAGCTCGCGCTGATCGCGCAGGAGCTCGGCCGCGCGCTCGCGCCGATCCCGTTCGGACCCACGGCGTACCTCGTGAACGAGGCGCTGCTCGAATTCGGCAGCGAAGAGCAGAAGCGCAAGTACCTGCCGCGGCTGACCTCGGGCGAGCTGATCGGCACGTTCGCGCACAGCGAGCGGCCCGGGCGCAGCGCGGTGGGCGATGTCTCGACCCGGCTGTCGGGCGGCGCGCTCACGGGCGTGAAGTTTCCGGTTCTCGACGGCGCGATCGCGGGGCTCGCGCTCGTGGTGGCGAAGGGCGATCGAGGTCCTGTGCTCGCGCTCGCCGAGCTCGATCAATCGGGCGTCGAGGTGACGCCGGTCGGCTCGATCGATCCGTCGCGCACCGCGAGCCGGATCTCGTTCGACGGCGCGCGCGCCGAGGCGCTCGCGAACGGCGCGGGCGAGGACGCGATCCTGCATCTACTCGATCGCGCGGCCGTGCTCACGGCGTTCGAGCAGATCGGCGGTGCGGAGCGCGCGCTCGAGGTGACCAAGGAGTTCACGCTGCACCGCTATGCGTTCGGCCGGCCCGTCGCGTCGTTCCAGGCGATCAAGCACCGGCTCGCCGACGTGTACGCGGCGATCCAGCTCGCCACGTCGAACGCCTACTACGGCGCCTGGGCGCTCTCGACCGGTGCGAGCGAGCTCGCGGTCGCCGCGTGCGGCGCGCGGATCTCGGCCAGCGAGGCGTTCGACCTCGCGGGCAAGGAGATCATCCAGATGCACGGCGGCGTCGGCTTCACGTGGGAGTACGACTGCCACCTCTTCTATCGCCGCGCGAAGCTGCTCTCGCTCGCGATCGGCACACCCGGCGAATGGCGCGACCGCCTGATCGACCGGCTGGAGGCCTGAGATGGACTTCAACGACACCCCCGAAGAAGCTGCGTTCCGCGCCGAAGCGCGCGCGTGGCTCGATGCCAACGCGAAGCTGCGCGAGCCCGGAAAGTCCCGCGCGGGCCTGCTCGACGCCGAGGCCAACGAGGTGGGGCTGCTCGCGCGCGCGAAACAGTGGCAGAACAAGAAGGCCGACGCGAAGTGGGCCTGCATCACATGGCCGGTCGAGTACGGCGGCCGCGGCGCGTCGAGCATCCAGAACGTGATCTTCAACCAGGAAGAGTCGAAGTACGACGTGCCGCCGAATATGTTCGGCATCGGTCAGGGCATGCTCGGCCCCACGATCATGGCGCACGGCACGCCCGAACAGAAGAAGCGCTACCTCGAGCCGATGCTGCGCGCCGACGAGGTGTGGAGCCAGCTGTTCAGCGAGCCGGCCGCGGGCTCCGACCTCGCGGGCCTGCGCACGACCGCGGTGAAGGACGGCGACAGCTGGATCCTGAACGGCCAGAAGATCTGGACCACGGGTGCGCACTACTCCGACTGGGGGATGATCGTCACGCGCACCGACCCGCGCGCGGCCAAGCACGCCGGCATCACGTACTTCATCATCGACATGAAGTCGCCCGGCATCGAGATCCGGCCGATCCACCAGATCAACGGCTCGAAGGACTTCAACGAGGTGTTCTTCAAGGACGTGCGGGTGCCGGACGCGAACCGCGTCGGTGCAGTGAACGACGGCTGGCGCGGTGCGATCACGACGCTCATGAACGAACGCGCGTCGATCGGCAGCGGTGGGGGCATGGGCTTCGGAGTGCAGGAGCTCCTGCGCCTCGCGCGCGAGACCGACTGGAATGGGCGCCCCGCGATCGAGGATCCGTCCGTCCGCGAGCGGATCGCGGACTTCTACTGGAAGTTCAAGGGGCTCGAGTACACCGGCTACCGCACGCTCACCTCCCTTTCCCGCGGCGCGGCGCCGGGCCCCGAGAACTCGATCGGCAAGATGATCGGTGCGCCGCTGCGCCAGGAGCTCTGCGAGTTCGCGATGGAGCTCCAGGGTGCCGCGGGCGCGACGCTCGACGCCGAGCACACCTGGCGGCGCGGGCTCGCGCAGCAGGGCTGGCTCGGGTCGCCCGGGCTGCGGCTCGCGGGCGGCACCGACGAAATCCTGCACAACATTCTCGCCGAGCGCGTGCTCGGGCTGCCGGGCGAGATCCGCGTCGACAAGGACAAGGCGTTCCAGGACATCCCGTCCGGGACGATGAGGTAACCGGAGGATCCGGGTGGAGCACCGCAATCTGCGTGTGCGCACGCGCGACGCGTTCGCGCACGTGACGCTCGCGCGGCCCGAGCGGCGCAACCCCCTCTCGCTCGAGACGATCGCGGAGCTCGACGCCGCGTTCGCGGAGATCGGCGCGGGCAAGACGCGCGGCGTCCTGCTCGATGCCGAGGGTCCCGTGTTCAGTGCGGGCCACGACTTCGGCGACATGGCCGGCCGCGATCTCGCCGGTATGCGCACGCTCTTGCTGCGCTGCGCGGAGATGATGCAGCGGATCCAGCGGATCCCTCAGCCCGTGCTCGCGAGCGTGAGCGGCCTCGCCACCGCGGCGGGCTGTCAGCTCGTGGCCACGTGCGATCTCGCCGTGGCGTCGAGCGAGGCGCGCTTCGCCACGCCGGGCGGACGCGGTGGCTGGTTCTGCCACACGCCGATGGTCGCGGTCTCCCGCGCGGTCGGGCGCAAGCGCGCGCTCGAGCTCCTGCTCACGGGCGATCCAATCGACGCGGCCACCGCGGCCGATTGGGGTCTCGTGAACCGCATCGTGCCGCCCGCGGAGCTCGAGGCGGCGTCGTGGGAGCTGCTCGAGCGCGCGACACGCGGCAGCGCGTTCTCGAAGGGGCTCGGCAAGCAGGCCTATTACGCGCAGATCGATCTCGATCAGCCCAAGGCGTACGACTACGCGACCGAGGTGATGGCCTCCGCTTCGCAGCATCCCGACGCGCAGGAGGGGATGCGCGCGTTCCTCGAGAAGCGCCGCCCCGTGTTCGAGGACTGAGCCTCAGTTCCTGCGCGCGCGGCGCGCGAGCGCCACGATGCTCGCGATTCCGATCGCGAGCGGTATCGGGCCCGCGGGCTCCGGCAGCCGGAAGACGTCGCCGTCGACGAGATCGAGCACGTAGAGGTGGCCGTTCGCGTCCTCGCCGAACGAGCCGATGAACGTGAGGGTGCCGATATCCGGCGCCCAGAGCGGGTCGACCGAGTGATCGGTGAGGCCGGTGAAGTTGGTCCCGTTCGCGAGCGACGGCGCCGAGCCGTCCCAGACCAGCGACCAGACGTGTCCGACGACCCAGTCGCCGAAGAAATAACGCCCCTGCCGCGACGGGTTCGGGCCCCGGTAGACGTAGCCGCCGATGATCGCGTATCCGACGAAGGCGGGGCCGTGGTCCGGGCCGCCGCACACCTTTCCGAGGTGGGGGTAGTTGAAGATCGGATCGATCGCGCCGGGCGGCTTCGGGCCGCCGATCCCGAGAAGCGGCTGCTCGATCAGGCCCTCGCGCAGCCGCCAGCCGTAGTTCTCGCCACCCGGGCTCGCGGCCGGCTGGACGTCGAGCTCCTCGCACGAGGCCTCGCCGGCGTCGGCGATGTAGAGATCCCCGGTCAGCCGGTCGATGCTCGGGCGCCACGGATTGCGCAGGCCATAGGTCCAGATCTCGTCGTCGCCCTCGACGGCTCGGAACGGGTTGCTGGGCGGGATCGCGTAGTTCCGGGCCGGATCGAGCGGAAAGTCGTCGCCGGTGACGTCGATGCGCAGGATCTTGCCGAGCAGGTTGTCCGTGATGTCCTGCCCATTGCCGACCCCGGGCGTGTGTCCCGGGTCGTCGTCATCACCGCCGCCGCCATCGCCCGTGGCGATGTACAGGAAGCCGTCGGGGCCGAAGCCCATCCACCCGCCGTTGTGATTGATCTGCGGCTGCACGATGGTCAGCACGGGCGTCGCGCTCGACGGATCGGCCACGTCGCCGGTAGGCGGCCATGCGCGGTAGCGGACCACCTGGGTGTCGGGGTTGGTGTAGTTCACGTAGAAGTAGCCGTTGGAGAAGTAGTTCGGATCGAAGGCGAGCCCGAGCAGTCCCTGTTCGCCCATTTGCGAAACGCCCGGCACGGTCAGGAACGGCGTGGGGAGCAGGGTGCGATCCGCGAGGCGCACGATGCGGATCGCCCCGGTGTGCTGCTCGAGGATGAAGACGCGCGTGGGATCTGCGCGCGGTGACGTCAGGAAGACGGGTTCTTGCAGGCCGGTGGCGATGCGCTCGGTGGCGAAGCCGTCGCCCGCTAACAGCAGGACGAGCGTCCCGATCCAAAGGGCAATCCGCGTCGACATATACTGCCTCTCACGCCCCGACGAGACAGGTCTATCCGAAAAGCGGCCGAGCTACCACCAGCCCTGCCGGCGCGCCCAGTAGAGGACGGCGGCGGCCACGACAGCCATCGACGCGAGCACCCAGCCGAGCTCGACCGGTTGAGTCTCCGCGTTGACGATGATGTTCATGCCGTAGATGCCCGACATCAGCGTGAGCGGCAGCAGCACGGCCGACATCAGCGCGAGCCGCTCCATCGCGTGGTTCATCTTCGCGCTCGTGCGCGACTGGTAGAAGTCGACGACGCCCTGGAGGAACTCCCGTTCGCTGTCGCACACGCTGCGCACGCGCTCGAAGTGGTCCATGAGGTCCTCGATGAACGGCTGCGTCTCGGGCGGCAGGAAGCGCCGGAGCGCCGACATGCGCGCGTAGAGCTCGCGGCAGGCCGCCGCCATCGTGCGCAGCGTGAGCAGCTCATGGCGCACCTGGAACATCTCCTCGAGCGCTTCCTGGAAGTCGCCGTGGTGTCGCTCGATCACGCGGCGCTCCAGCGACGCGACCTTGCGCGTGAGCCCGTCCACGAAGTTCTCCATGCGCGCTGCGATCAGCTCCACGATCGCGTGCGAGAGCTCGGCGGGCGTGGTCGGCGCGAAGCGGCCATCGAGCAGGCGCTTCGCGACCGCGCGCGTCTCGCGCAGCGCCTTCTCGAGCGGCACCTCGGGGTTGATCGGGCCGTGCACCGTCACCAGGTACCGGTGGCTGCCGAAGTAGTCGAGCTCGAGCAGGTGGATGTGCCCGGCGGGACCGGCCTCGGGCGCGTGCAGGATCATGAGCAGATGGTCGGGGTAGGCGTGCAGCTTCGGGATGTGGCAGCGCTCGGTGCAGTCGCGGATCGCGAGCGGATGGAAGTGGAACACCTCGGTGAGCACGCGCTTTGCCTCTGGCGTCGCACTCCGGGATGTCGACCCACAGGAGCCCGTCCGCGCGCGCGAGCAGCTCGGGGATCTCCGCGGGACTGCGCTGCTGCGTCTTCCCGTCCGAGATCCAGTAGACGTCCACGATCCCCTCCTCTCCCGCTGGAGACCCCTATAATGCACCCATTCGCGCCCGAGGAGGCCCCAAATGCTCGACGTCGTGATCACGGGTGGGACGCTGGTCGATGGCAGTGGAGGCCCCGCGCGGCGCGGCGACCTGGGCATCCGGGACGGCCGGATCGCGGCGATCGGCGAGGTCTCGGAGCGAGCGCGCACCTCGATCGACGCGAGCGGGAAGATCGTCGCCCCGGGCTTCGTCGACGTGCATACGCACTACGACGCGCAGGTGTTCTGGGACGGCACGCTCTCACCCTCGTCATTCCACGGCGTCACCTCGATCGTAGGCGGCAACTGCGGCTTCTCGATCGCGCCGCTGTCCGACACCGCGGGCGACTACCTGATGCGCATGCTCGCGCGCGTGGAGGGCATGCCGCTCGAGAGCCTGCGCGTGGGCGTGCCCTGGGATTGGCGCTCGTTCGGCGAGTACCTCGACCGGCTCGAGCGCAAGCTCGCCGTGAACGCGGGCTTCATGGTCGGCCACTCTGCGCTGCGCCGCGTGGTGATGGGCGAGCGCGCGGTCGGACACGAGGCGAGCACGGCCGAGCTCGACGCGATGCGCGAGCTGCTCGCGACCTCGCTGCGCGAGGGAGGCCTCGGCTTCTCCTCGACGATCTCCCCGACCCACAACGACGCCGAGGGACAACCGGTGCCGTCGCGCCACGCGAGCCGCGAGGAGCTGATCGCGCTCGCGCGCGTGGTGCGCGACTTCCCGGGCACGACGCTCGAGTTCCTTCCCGGCGTGTCGATGTTCAGCGACGAGCAGAAGGCGCTGATGACCGACCTCTCGCTCGCGGCGAACCGTCCGCTCAACTGGAACGTGCTCGCGCCGGGCGCGGGGAATGAGGATTACGTCGAAGCGCAGCTCTCCGCGACCGATTACGCGCGCGCGCGTGGCGCCGAGGTGATCGCGCTGACCGTGCCGCAGGCGATGACGGTCCGGATCAACCTCCAGTCGGGCTTCGTGTTCGACGCGCTGCCGGGCTGGGCCGATCTGTTCCGGCTGCCGCTCGCGGAGCGCATGCGGAAGCTGCGCGAGCCGGGCTACCGCAAACAGCTCGACGAGGGCGCGAACTCGGAGAGCGCGGGCATGCTGCGCTTCCTCGCCAAGTGGCAGAACATTCGCGTGATCGAGACGTTCGCCGAGCAGAACCGGGGTCTGGCCGGCAAGACGGTCGGAGAGATCGCCGAGGCGGAGGGCAAGGCGCCGTTCGACGCGATGATCGATCTCGCGATTGCGGACGATCTCAAGACGCAGTTCTCGCCGCCCTCGGCAGGTGACACCGAGGCGGACTGGCAGGCGCGCGGTCGAGTCTGGAACGACGACCGCGCGGTGATCGGCGCGTCCGATGCGGGCGCGCACCTCGACATGATCGACACGTTCGCGATCGCGACCCAGGTGCTCGGCAACGGTGTGCGGCGGCACGGGGTGGTGAGCCTCGAGCAGGCGGTCCAGAAGCTCTCCGACGTGCCCGCGCGGCTCTACGGGCTGCGCGAGCGCGGGCGTCTCCAGCCGGGTTGGTTCGCCGACGTCACCGTGTTCGATGCGGACTCGGTCGACAGCGGACCCACCTACACGCGCTACGACCTGCCCGCGGGCGCAGGGCGGCTGTACGCCGACGCGCTCGGGATCGAGCACGTGCTCGTGAACGGCGTCGAGATCGTGCGCGGCAGCGAGCACACGGGCGCGCTGCCGGGCACCGTGCTGCGCTCGGGCCGCGACACGGATACGGTCGAGGTACCGGGCGGCCGAGCCGCCTGATGGCCCGGCGCGACGATCTCGTCGTGATCGAAGTGGCGCTGAACGGCGTGCACTCGAAGCGCGATGCCGCGCAGCTGCCCATGACGCCCGATGAGATCGCGGCGGACATGATCCGCTGCCTCGATGCGGGCGCGAGCATCTGCCACGCGCACGATCAGATCCGCGCCGAGACCACGACCGCGGAGCTCGAGGCGATCGTGGGCGGCACCTACCGCAAGGTGCTCGCGGAGCACCCCGACGCGCTGCTCTACCCGGCCCCCACCTTCGTCGGATCGCTGCAGGAGCGCTGGAGCGTGCACGCGGGGCTCGCGCGCGACGGCCTGATCAAGACCGGCTACGTCGACCCGGGCTCGACCAATCTCGGCGTGCTCGACGAGTCGGGTGTCCCGGCGCCCACGAATTTCGTGTACGCGCACAGCTACGCCGACATCCGCTGGTGGTTCGAGGAGTGCGAGCGGCTGCGACTCGCGCCGAACATGTCGATCTTCGAGCCGGGCTTCCTCCAGGCGGCGCTCGCCTACGAGCGCGCGGGCCGGCTGCCCGCGGGCGCCTACGCGCGCTTCTACTTCGGCGGCGGCGAGTATCTCACGGCGCGTCCGGGCCCGTTCTCGTTCGGCATGCCGCCGCTGCTGCCGTGCCTCGAGGCCTATCTCGCGATGCTCGACCAAAGCGCCAGCGCGCTGCCGTGGTTCGTCGCGGTGCTCGCGGGCGACGTGGTCGCGAGCGGGATGGCGCGCGCGGCGCTCGAGCGCGGCGGCCACGTGCGCGTCGGTCTCGAGGACGCTGCGGGTGCGCGCGATTGCAGCAACGCGGAGCTCGTCGAGGAGGTGGTGGCGCTCGCGCACGAAGTCGGCCGCCGGGTCGCCACACCTGCCGAGACCGCGAAGCTGTTCGGGTTCCCGCGCGCGTGAGCGCCGCGACGCGCCGCCTCGGCACGTGCGTCCTCTCGGGCATCACCTCGAGGTGGAAGCGCTATGCCGAGGTGCCCTCCACGCCGCCGTCGCTGCGCGTGGTCGCCGAGGCCGCGCTCGATCGCGGCTTCTCGCTCGGCATGAACTGGCTCACCGAGCTGCCGCGCCCCGCGGAGCTCCGGCGTGCGCGCGCCGAGGTCGCCGAGATGGCGGCGTTCATGGCCGACCGCGGATACCACGAGGCTCCCGCGAATTATCACCGCACGCCCACGCCGCCCGGTGCGGTGCGGAGGTCGGGCCGGCGCGCGTGGCTCGCGCGGCAGCCCACCCACTACGAAGCGATCGCGTTCGCGAGCGAGTACGCGCCGTTCGAGGGCGAGCCCGGGGGCAAGCGCTGGCTCGAACACCCGCGCAATCACACGGTGCGTGCGCAGGTGTTCGAACACCCGGGCGAGCCGCGCCCGTGGGTCGTGGGCGTGCACGGATTCGGCATGGGAACACCGCTCACGAACTTCGCGATGTTCCAACCGGAGCGCCTGTTTCACGAGCGCGGATGGAACGTGCTGCTGCCGAGTCTGCCGCTGCATGGGCGGCGCGGCGTGGGGCGCATGTCGGGCGGCGAGGTGCTCGCGCCCGACTATCTGCAGATGGTGCACCTGTTCGCGCAGGGCGTCTGGGACGTGCGGCGTGCGATCGCGTGGATCCGGTCGCGCGGCGGCACGCGGATCGCGATCTACGCGATTTCGCTCGGCGCCTACGTGAGCGCGATGGTGGCCTCGCTCGAGGACGATCTCGCGGGCGTGATCGCGGGCATTCCCGCGGTCGATTTTCCGAGTCTCGCGCGCGACAACGAACCGCGGCGACTGCGGAGCTATGGAGCCGACGCGCAGATCGACTGGGCTCACGTGCGCCAGGCGACCCAGGCCGTGTCGCCGCTCGCGCTCACGCCGCGTGTTCCGCTCGATCGGCGATTCATCTTCGCGGGAACGGCCGATCACGTCGCGCGCCCGGATCAGGCGCGCGCGCTCTGGCGGCATTGGGAGCGCTGCTCGATCCACTGGTTCCCGGGCGGCCACGTCGCGGCGCGGTGGAACCCGACGATCGCGCCGTTCGTCGACGCCTCGCTCGAGACCTGCCTCGCCTGAGCCGCTCGCGCGCGGAGAACCCATGAACGTCCTCGTGACTGGCGCGTCGTCGGGAACGGAAGGTTGACCCATGAAGGCGCTCGTGTTTGGCGTTCCGCCGCAGGGCTTCGAGCCGCCGCCCGATGCGAACGATCTGGCCCGCAAGCTCGCCACGACGCCGGTCGCGCTGCGCGAGATCCCGGATGCCCGGCCGCTGCGCCCCGACTGGGTCGTGGCGCGGCCGATCCTCACGGGCATCTGCGGGTCCGACTCGAAGCAGATCCTCCTGGACTTCGGCGAAGGCGACAGCGACAACGCGATGAGCGGGCTCTGCTCGTTTCCGCAGGTGATGGGGCACGAGGTGGTCGCGCGCGTGGTCGAGACTGGGCCCGGAGGCGCGCGGGCTCGACGTCGGCCAGCGCGTGGTGCTGAACCCGTGGCTGTCGTGCGCGCCGCGCGGGATCTCTCCGCTGTGCCCCGCGTGCGAGGCGGGCGACCTGTCGCTGTGCTGGAGCTTCACCGCCGGCTCGATCAGCAAGGGCATCCACACCGGCGTGTCGAGCGACGCCACCGGCGGCTACGCGGAGCTGATGCCCGCGCACGACTCGATGCTGTTCCCGGTCCCCGACGACGTCTCCGACGAGCAGGCGGTCTTCGCCGACCCGTTCGCGGTGTCGCTGCACAGCGTCACGCGCCACCCGCCGCCCGCCGGGCGGCAAGGTGCTCGTGTGGGGCGGCGGCGCGCTCGGCTCGTGCGCGATCGCGATCCTGCGCGCGCTCCACCCGACGTGGAGGTCGCGTGCGTGGCGCGGTTCGACGCGCAGGCCGGCCTCGCACGGCGGCTCGGGGCGTCGGTGGTGCTCGGCTCGGACGATCGCCTGCAGATTCTCGAGGAGCTGGCGACGTGGTCGGGCGGCGTGCTCGTGCCGACGATGGAGGGCCTGCCCGGCCTGCCGATGTGCCACCCGGGCAAGGTCGACGTCGCCTACGACACGGTCGGCAAGCCCGAGACGTTCGAGATCGGGGTCCGGCTGCTCAAGGCGCGCGGCACGCTGGTGAAGAGCGGCGTGCACGCGCCGGGGCGCTGGGAGTGGAGCCCGCTCTACTTCAAGGAGATCAACTGGGTCGGCTCCAACGCGTTCGGCGTCGAGGAGGTCGAGGGCGAGCGCAAGCACGGCATCCAGCACTACCTCGACCTCGTGCGCGCCGGCCGCATCGACCTGCGCCCGATGCTCACGCACACGTTCGCGCTCGACGGAGTGGCAGGAGGCGTTCTACACGATCGCGAGCAGGGCGCACCGGCGCGATCAAGGTCGCGATCACGGGAGGCTAGGCCGAGGCCCGACGACCTACGGAGCGATCCCTGCGTCGCTGTAGGACCACCCCTCAATAGTTCGGTTTACGAATCAACTCGTAAGCGATTTCTCTTCTCGACGCTGATCGGCGAGTGTTAGGGTGCAGAAGCCGCAAGTGCCTGTGAAGTAGTTCATCACGGGCACGGTTGCGTGCACTCGATACTGAGAGTGGGGCCGCGGCGCCGGCGCTGCGGCCGGCCAAGCGAGACGCGATGGCCCAGATGCAGCGAAACCTCGAACTTCAGTGCTCGAAGCTGCTCTTCGAGCGCGCGCGCGCTGCGGCGCCGGGGCGCGTAGCAGCTGCGTGCGGCGGCGCGTGCGTTCGTGCGGCGTCACCGGCGCGATCGCGCGGCTATCTGCGCTGGGTGCTGCGCAGTGTCGGCGCGAGCTCGGGGCTCGCGGTCGCACTGCTCGGGCTCGCGGCGCCCGCGAGCGCGGGGCTCGCGCCGTTCGCCGCGCAGATCGGCGCGGCGAACCCGCTGTTCTTCCAGGACGTCGGGTTGCCTCTCGACGCCTGCGTTCGGCGACCTTGACGGCGACGGTGACGTCGATGTGATCGCAGGGGAGCCGGGCGGCATCTCTCGCCTACTTCAAGAACACGGGCAGCGCGACGAGCTGCGGCGTTCGCCGCGCAGACCGGCGCGGCGAACCCGCTAAACGGGCAGGACATCGGGGGCCGCGCCGCGCCTTCGCTCGGCGATCTCGACGGCGACGGCGACCTCGACCTGCTCGCGGGTGCGGGCCTGGGAGCCTTCGCCTACTATGAGAACACGGGCGACGCGACGAGCCCGCTGTTCCTCCTGCTCACCGGCGCGGCCAATCCGCTCGACGGCGTGGATATCGGCAGCACCGCAACGCCTTAGCGCTCGGTGACCTCGACGGCGACGGCGACCTCGACTTCTTCGCGGGCAAGGGCGGCGGCGGTTCTACGACTACTACGAGAACACCGGCGATGCGACTACCCCAACCTTCGTGGCTCGCACGGGCGCTGCGGAACCCGCTCAACGGCTCAGGACGTCGGCAGTCTACTCGGACCCCGGTGCTCGGCGACCTCGACGGCGACGGGGACCTCGACCTGATCGCGGGCGAGCGAGGGGCGCTCCGGTGCCTTCTTCTTCGTCGAGAACACCGGCAGCGCGATCGCCCCGGCCTTCGCCGGCGCGCACGGGAGCGGCCAACCCGCTCGGCGGCGCGAGCGTGGGAAACTCCTCGGCTGCCATCGCTGGGCCGACCTCGACGGCGACGGTGATCCCGATCTGGTCGCAGGCGCGACCGACGGGGCTTCTTCACTGCGTTCGAACACCTCGGCGGACGCTTCGTGTCTCGCGGACAGGCGCCGCCAACCCGCTCGATGGTCTGACCGTCGGAGGCCCGATCGATTCGCATCCGGCGCTCGCCGACCTCGACGGCGACGGCGATCAGGGACCTGGTCACCAGCGATGACATCGGTGAAGGTGGCACCTTCAGCTACTTCCAGAACACGGGCACGCGCGACCATCCCGGCGTTCATCCCAGCGGACCGGCGCGAGCAATCCCTTCGACTTTTTGGGCTCGCGGCGTTCCTGCAGAGTCTGACGCCCACGTTCGGCGACCTCGACGACGACGGCGATCTCGACCTCGTCACCGGCGACGCGAGTGGCCTCATTTCTACCTCGAGAACACCGGCAGCGCGTCGAACCCGGCGTTCATCGTGCGCACCGGCACGGCGAACCCGCTCGACATCGACGCCGGATACTTCTCAGTGCCTTGCCTCGGCGACCTCGACCTCGACGGCGACCTCGACGCCATCCTGGGCAACAGCGATGGCGACTTCCTGTTCCACCTCGAAAACATCGGCACTGCCTCCAACCGAGAGTTCAGGTTCCCCCGACTTCATCGGTCCTGAGCTCAATCACCTTTCCTACCCGTCGCTCGGCGACGTCGACGGCGACGGCGATCTCGACGTGATGTCGGGTGAGATCAACGGCACGTTCTACTACCTCAATAATTTCGGCAGCTCGACCAGCTTCTTGTTTCAAGCTCTGGTCAACTCAGGGAACCCGCTCAATGGCCAGGACGTGGGGAGCAACGCGGCGCCTGCGTTCGGCGATCTCGACAGCGACGGCGATCTCGACCTAGTCTCGGGTGACTCCACGGGCGCCTTCTCCTTCTTCGAGAACTTCGTCCCGCAGACGCCCTCTGCGCTCGAGCTCACGGGTGGAGCCAATCCGCTCAATGGTCAGGACGTCGGCAGTTTCTCCAGCACTGCGCTCGGCGACCTCGACGGCGACGGCGACCGCGACCTCGTCGCGGGGGTTGGCGGTCTCGGCAGCGAGGACGGCACCTTCGCCTACTTCGAGAACACGCGCAGCGCGAAGAGCCCCGCCTTCGCGGCGCGCACGGGCACAGCCAATCCGCTAGATGGCCAGGACGCCGGTAGCAGCTCGAGGCCCGCGCTCGGCGACCTCGATGGCGACGGCGATCTGGACCTGATCGCGGGGGAGCACTATGGCGCGTTGAGCTATTTCGAGAACACCGGCAGCGCGACTAGTCCGATCTTCGTTCCTCGCACGGGCACGGCCAACCCGCTCGATGGCGAGGACGTCGAGGTCGCGGCGCCGTCGCTCGGCGACCTCGACGGCGACGGCGACCTCGATCTCGTGGTGGGCGAGTTCAACGGGATCTTCGACTACTACGAGAACACCGGCGACGCGGCGAGTCCCGTCTTCGTCGCCAGAACGGGAGCGGCCAATCCCCTGAATGGCAAGGATGTGGGGCTCCACTCCAAGCCCGTGGTCGGCGATTTCGACGGCGACGGCGACCTCGATCTGCTCTCGGGCGAGCTCGAAGGCGCCTTCTTCTACTTCCGGAATACCGGCAGCGCCACGAGTCCGGCGTTCGTGCAGCTCGTGGGTACGGGTCCGCTCGGCGGCGAGGACGTCGGGCAAGGCTCGACTCCCACCGCGGGCGATCTCGATGGCGACGGTGATCTCGACGTCGTTGCGAGCGAGACGGACGGCACGTTCCACACCTATTACCTCCCCGAGCCCGCGCGCGGGTGGCTGCTCGCCGCGGGGATCGCGGTGCTCGAATGGCTGCGGCGGCGTAGAAGTCGCGATGGGTGAGTCGGAGCACACGCTCGAGGCGCAATGTGCGCGGCTGTTATTCGAGTGCGCGCGCGGCGTGGAAACGCGTCAGCAGCTGCGCGCGGCCGCGCGCGCGTTCGTGCGGCGGCACCGGCGCGACCGCGGCTTCCTCTCCTGGGTCCTGCGCAGCGTCGGTGCGTCCTCGGCGCTAGTGGTCGTGCTGCTGGGGCTCGCGGCGCCGGCCGGTGCGGAGCTCGCGAAGTTCGCGGTGCAGACCGGCGCGGCCAATCCGCTGAACGGCCAGGACGTGGGCGACGTCTCGGCACCTGCTTTCGGCGACCTCGACGGCGATGGCGATCTCGATCTGGTCGCGGGTGTGTACGACGGCACGCTCCGCTATTTCGAGAACACGGGGAGCGCAACGGCGCCGGTCCTCGTCGTGCGCAGCGGCGGGGCCAACCCGCTCGTCGGCGAGGACGTCGGAGCGCTGGCGATCCCGTCGCTCGGCGATCTCGACGGCGACGGGGATCTCGATGTCGTCATCGGTACCGGGTCCGGGACGTTCGCCTATCTCGAGAATACCGGCAGCGCGACCAGTCCCGCTTTCGAAGCCCGCATCGGACCGCTGAACCCACTCGACGGCCAGGACGCGGGCACCGCGTCGTCGCCCTCGCTGGGCGATCTCGACGGCGATGGCGCTCTCGACCTCGTCGCGGGTAATCTCGGCGGCACCTTCTTCTATTTCGAGAACACGGGCAGCGCGACGAGCGCGGCCTTCATCTCGCGCACGGGGACCGCGAATCCCCTCGCCGGCCACGACGTCGGCCAGAACTCCACCCCATCGCTCGGCGATCTCGACGGCGACGGAGACCTGGACCTGACCTCGGGCGAAAGCGGGGGCCAGCTCCTCCCCTTCGAGAACACGGGCTCCACCTTGAACGCGGCGTTCGTCGCCCGTCCTGTATTCCCCGTCCTCCCTTCGACGTTCTCGGCCCCGGCGTTGGGCGATCTCGACCGTGACGGTGACCTGGACTTCGTATTGGGTCGTTCCGACGGAACGTTCGCGTACCTCGAGAACCTCGGCGGACGGATCGTGCGCGTCGGCTCGTTCGGCTTCGTTCCCGGCGGTGGGCCGCTTGACGTGTACTCGATCCCCTCGCTCGCCGACCTCGATGGCGACGGCGACTACGATCTAGTCGCCGGCGAGATCTCTGGCACTTTTCACTATTTCGAGAACACCGGCACCGCTGCGGTCCCGACATTCGTCGAGCGCACGGGCACCGCGAACCCGCTGAACGGCCAGGACGTGGGATACTTCTCGGCCCCCTCGCTCGGCGATCTCGACGGTGACGGTGACGCCGACCTCGTCTCGGGTGGAAGCAGCTTCCTCTACTATGCGAACACGGGCAGCGCGACGAGCCCGGCCTTCATCGTACGGACCGGTGTCGCGAATCCGCTGAACGGCATTGCGGGCTCTTCGAAGCCATCGCTCGGCGACCTCGACGGTGACGGCGACCTCGATCTCATTGCGAGTGGGGCATCCGGGACCTTCCGTTTCCTCGAAAACACAGGTACCGCGGCGAGCCCGGCCTTCATCGAACGGACCGGTGTGGACAACCCCCTCTCCGGCTTCGACGTCGGGAATGCTTCCAGCCCCGGTCTGGGCGACACCGATGGCGACGGCGATCTCGACCTCGTCTCCGGTGGTCATTTCGTCACGGGCCCGCCCCTTCCCCCGCTCCGGATCGACACTTTCGAGCTCTACGAGAACATCGGCACCGTGACGGACCCCGCGTTTAGCACTGTCCCTGTCGCGCTCGAATTTCTAGTCGATGCGACTCCGTCGCTCGCAGACCTCGATGGCGACGGCGATGTCGATCTCGTCTCGGGGGATCAAGATGGAGGACTCCACTACTACGAGAACTTCCTGGTGCAATTCCCCGAGCCCGCGGTCGAGCGGATCGGTACCGCCAACCCGCTGTTCGGCCAGGACGTGGGAGTCGCGTCCATCCCCTCGCTCGGCGATCTCGACGGCGACGGGGATCTCGACGCCGTGGCGGGCGAGGGAAGCGGGACCTTCCTCTACTTCGAGAACACCGGGAGCGCGGTGAACGCGGCGTTCGTCGCGCGCACCGGTGCGGCCAATCCGCTGAACAGCCGCGACGTCGGGAGCCACGCATCGCCCGCTCTCGGCGACCTCGACGGCGACGGCGATCTCGATCTGCTCGCCGGGCGCAGCAGCGCCGACTTCGCATATCTCGAGAACACCGGCGACGCGATCACCCCGCTGTTTGCGGCACCGCTCTCCAACCCGTTCGGACTCCAGGGGATCGAAGGCCAGACCTCCGACTCGGCTCCGGCGCTCGGCGACCTCGACGGCGACGGCGACCTCGATCTGCTCGCGGGCGAGTACAACGGCACGTTCGTCTATCAGGAGAACACGGGCACAGCGACGAGCCCGGCCTTCGCTCTGCCCGGCAATCAGCCGCTCGAAGACGACGCAGGGGGGTACCTCTCTACGCCCGCGTTCGGCGACTTCGACGGCGACGGCGACCTCGATGTCGTCACGGGGAACGAGGACGGCGTCTTCTTCTACTTCCACAACGCGGGCAGCGCTGCGGCGCCGGGGTTCGGGCCCCCGAGCCCGAATCCGCTCGCGGGCAAGAACGTCGGCACCCATTCGGCTCCGGCGGCCGGCGACCTCGACGGCGACGGCGATCCCGACGTCGTCGCGGGCGCGAACGACGGCACGTTCCATACCTATTACTTCCCCGAGCCCGCGCGCGCGTGGCTGCTCGCCGCGGGGATCGCGCTGCTCGAGCGCCTGCGGCGGCGACAGAACCGCGATGGTTGAGGTGAACCGGGCGCTCGAGACGCGATGTACGCGGATGCTATTCGAGCGTGCGAGAGGAGCGGGCAGCCGTCAGCAGCTGCGCGCGGCCGCGCGCGCGTTCGTGCGCCGCCACAGGCGCGACCGCGCCTATCTCTCCTGGGTCCTGCGCAGCGTCGGCGCGTCTTCGGCGCTCGCCGTCGCGCTGCTCGGGGTCGCGATGCCGGCCCGAGCGGAGCTTCCGCCGTTCGCCGCGCAGACCGGCGAGGCGAACCCCCTGGATGCTCAGACAGTAACCGTGCTTTCGACGCCCTCGTTCGGGGACCTCGACGGCGATGGCGACCTCGACCTCGTCTCTGGGAGCGCCAACGGCAGCTTCTCCTACTTCGAGAACACCGGGACTGCAACGAGCCCGGCATTCGCTTCAAGAACGGGGTCGGCCAACCCGCTGGACGGTATGGCCGTGGGAAGCGAAGTCCAGTCGGCGCCCGCACTCGGCGACCTCGACGGCGACGGGGATCTCGACCTCGTCGCAGGGGACTACTCCAGTCATCTGCTCGACTACTTCGAGAACACCGGCACCGCTACGGGCCCAGCGTTCATCGAGCGCACGGGCTCGGCCAACCCCCTTTCCGACGACCCGGCTCCATTCGCCCGGCTTCGGCCGTCTTTCGGCGATCTCGATGGCGACGGCGACGGCGACCTCGTCGTCGCGTCAGGCGACGAATTCCTCTACGCCGAGAACACCGGCAGTGCGACGAACGCCGCGTTCATCCTGCACACCGGTGCGCCAAATCCCCTGGCCGGCCACGAAGTGGGGATACGCGCGACCGCCTCGCTAGGCGATCTCGACGGCGACGGCGACTTGGACCTCGTCGCGGGCGAGATCGACGGCGTCTTCAGCTGCTTCGAAAACACGGGCAGCGCCGTCAGCGCCGTCTTCGTGCACCGGACCGGAGCAGGCTGCCCGCTGCATCTCCAGGATGTCGGAACCGAATCGTCACCGTCACTCGCTGACCTCGACGGCGACGGCGACGTCGATCTGGTCTCGGGCGAGCGGCTCTCCGGCAGATTCTTCTACTACGAGAATTCGATCGGCAACTTCGTGCCGCGGACCGGCGCGGCGAACCCGCTCGACGGGCAAGGGGTGGGAGGCGCAACGGATCGATCGACGCCCGCGGTCGGCGACCTCGACGCCGATGGCGACCTCGATCTGATCGCGGGGGAGTTGGATGGAACCCTCAACTATTTCGAGAATACCGGGAGTGGACCGAGCCCCGCCTTCGTCGCACGCACGGGCGCAGCCAATCCACTGAATGGCCAGGATGTGGGGTCCACATCGATCGCCTCGCTCGGAGACCTCGATGGTGACGAGGATCTCGATCTGGTCGTCGTCGCGGGGAACTCGTCAACTCCTGGCTACTTCGAGAACACCGGCACTCCACTGAGCGCGGCCTTCATCAAGCGCACCGGGACCGCCAACCCGCTGCCGCTCATTGCCGGCGGTCTGCGCCCGGCGCCCTCGCTCGGCGACCTCGATGGCGACGACGACCTCGACCTCGTCGGGGGAGATTTGGACGGTAGCTTCCACTATCTCGAGAACACGGGCACGGCCACGAACCCCGGGTTCATCGTGCGTACCGGCGCTGCAAATCCGCTAGACGGCCAGAGCGTGGAAGGCAACTACTCCGCGCCCTCGCTAAGCGACCTCGACGGCGATGGCGACCTCGACGTGTTCGCGGGCGATACGATCGGCTTGTTGCACTACTTCGAGAACACCGGCACTGCGGCGGGCGCGGCGTTCGTCGCGCGCACCGGCGCCGCAAACCCGCTGGACGGCCAAGGCGTGGGTCGGGATTCGGCACCCTCGCTCGGCGACCTGGACGGCGATGGCGATCCCGATCTGGTCGCCGGCGGGGTTGATGGTCTGTTCCACTATTTCGAGAACTTCGTCCTGCAGCCACTGCCCGCATTCGAACGCACTGGCGTCTCCAATCCGCTCGACGGCAAGGACGTGGGGTTCGGCTCGGCACCCGCGCTAGGCGACCTGGACCGCGACGGCGACCTCGATCTGGTCGCGGGCGAGCGCTACGGCACCTTCCTCTACTTCGAGGACACCGGCAGCGCGATCGATCCGCAGTTCGCTCCGCGCACGGGCGCCGCCAATCCGCTCGGCAGCCGCGACGTCGGATTCCGCTCGCGCCCGGCGCTCGGCGATCTCGACGCCGATGGCGATCTCGACCTGCTCAGCGGTCACGACGTGGGGAACTTCCACTACTTCGAGAACACCGGCGACGCGATTGCGCCGCTCTTCGTCCCGGTGCCGCAGCTGAATGCGTTCGGACTCGCCCCCGTGCCCGGCCTGGCTTCCGCCCCGAGCCTGGGCGATCTCGACGGCGATGGCGATCTCGACCTCGTCGCGGGAAATTCGCTAGGCCAGTTCGCCTACTTCGAGAACACCGGCGACGCCGACAGCCCGGCGTTCATCGCACGCACGGGTGCGACGAACCCCTTCGACACGAAGGACGTGGGAATCGACTCGACGCCTGCGCTCGGCGACTTCGACGGCGACGGCAATCTCGACCTCGTCGCCGGCGACATCACGGGTGTGCTCGCCTACTTCCAGAACCAAGGAGGTGCGACGAGCTCGTTGTTCAGACAGCTCACGGGCGCCGCGAACCCGCTCGACGGCGAGGACGTCAGTGACCGCTCCGCTCCGGCCCGCGGTGATCTCGACGGCGACGGCGACCTGGACCTCGTCTCGGGCGAGTACCTGGGCGTCTTTCACACCTACTACTTCCCCGAGCCCGCGCGCGGGCTCCTGCTCGGCGCGGGGATCGCTCTGCTCCGGGCGCTCGCGCGCGTGCGTCAGCAGAGGAGCACGAACCCATGAAGACGATGAGCGCGGTCGTTTCGCTGGCGCTGGTGACGTGTGCCGCCTCCGCTGGCGCTCTCACCGACGTATTCGGCACCGGAGCAAACGAGTTCAGCATCGACTTCGTCGGGATCGGCGATCCGGGCAACCCGGCGGACACCACGGGCAACCCCAATCCCGGCGGCTCGGTCCCCTATCTCTTCCAGATCGGGACCTATGAAGTCAGCCGCGACATGGTGATCAAGGCGAACGCCGAAGGCGGGCTCGCGATCACGTTGCAGGACATGACATCGCTCGGGGGCAATGGTCTAGACCGGCCCGCGACGGGAGTGAGCTGGAACGAAGCCGCTCGCTTCGTGAACTGGCTCAATATCAGTGAGGGATTCCAGCCGGCCTACAAGTTCAGCACCCAGCCCGGGGGTGGGGGCTACAGCGCGAACGCGAACATCGTTCTCTGGCAAGCGGGCGACACTGGCTTCGATCCAGCCAATCCGTTTCGCAACAGCCTCGCTCACTATTTCCTTCCGAGCGCCAACGAATGGTACAAGGCGGCCTACTACGATCCGATCTCCGGCAGCTATTTCGACTACCCGACGGGCAGCAACGGCGCGCCGACGCCCGTGTCGAGCGGCACGGCGGCCGGGACCGCGGTCTACAGCCGGTTGTTCTCCCACGGCCCCGCGGACATCGATCAGGCGGGCGGCCTGAGCCCGTATGGCACGATGGCGCAGGGCGGCAATGTCACCGAGTGGATGGAGACGGAGGCCGATGGGGTCAACAATTCCCCGTCGGCCGTTCGCATCGAACGCGGCGGCGGTTGGCGGAACGACTCCAGTCGCTTGCTGGCAACGGGCGTGTTCAGCGACCTGCCATCCGATGGTTTCGACGATATCGGCTTCCGGGTCGCCAGCGTCCCCGAGCCCGGCACACTCGAGCTGGCGTTGTTGGGGTTGGGCTTGACTGCGTTGTGGACGCGCCGGACACGGGCTGGCCGCTGCTCATCGTCGCTTGCGCAGCCAGGAACCCGCTAGCCCTCGCAGATCTCGCCGATCTTCCAGCCCCGGCCCGCGCGCGCGAGCGCGCGCGACCGCGCACCGTCCTTGCCGGGCGCGGTCACGCGGATGATCTGCGTACGCCCACCCGTGAGCGCCACGAGCTTCACGCGGAACGGGCGCAGTCCGGGCTCCGTCTCCCTCGCCGGAGCCGGCGCGCCGCCCGTGAAGCCGGCCTCCACGAGCAACGGCTCGAATCCCGACGGCGAATCGAGCACCTCGAGTCCTAGTCCGCCCGCGCCCGAGGTCGCGAAGTGCGCGGCGAGGCGGTCGAGACGGGCCACGCACACCTTCACGCGCAGCTCGGGCCGCGGCGCCGCGGGTGGGAACACGAGCTCGAGCACGTCGCCCTCGGCGGCGCGCACGCGCGTCTGCACATAGATCCCGCGCTCGGACACGTCGCGCACGATGCCGGAATGGCGCTTGCCCGCGACCCAGAGCTCGCAGGCGAGCCGGCGAACCATCCGCGGCTTTCGGCGCTTCTCCACGGCGATCGGATCGGCAGGTCCGGGGCCTCGCTTTACGCGGGGCTTGCCAACCGGTCCATGAGAGCGTCTCGCGCCGCGTTAACGGCCCAGCAGAAACGCCGCGTTGTCTGCGCGCAGACCCGGATGCGCGTCGAGGACGCCGCGATAGTCGGCCACGGGCGTCGCGGTGCCCTCCGAGTGCGGATAGTCCGAGCAGCACATGTAGAGGTCGCTGCCGCCCGTCTGCCGGATGATCCGCTCGGGCAGCTCGTAGGCGAACGACGACACGCGCACGTGTCGCTTGAATACCTCGCTGCCCGGGCCGTCGAGTGCCGTCCGGCTCTCGCCGTGCAGCCGGTTCACGAAGCGCATGCCGCCGTCGAGCATCATCAGGTACATCGGCACCCAGACCGCCGAGAGCTCGACGATGCCGAGCCGCAGCTGCGGGTGGCGCGTGAACACGCCGTTCACGATCAGATCCGTGGCCCCGAGTGCGGCGGGCGTCCACAGGAAGATCGATTCGAGCACGGGGACGCCGCCGAGCTCACCGTCCGTGTACCACGCGTCGTGGAACGGGCGCGGCTGATCGGCGACGTGGAACACGGGCGTCACGCCGTGCTCGGTGAACAGCGACCACGCTCGGTCGAGCGAGGGGTGCGAGAGCGGCACGCCGTCGACGAGCGCGGGTGCGATCATGGCGAGGCGCAGCCCGGCGCTCGCTGCGGCTCCGAGCTCGGCGCCGAGCCAGTCGAGGTCACCCAGATGCAGGTGCATCACTGGATGGAGGCGCCCTTCGCCGGCAGCGGCGACCTCCGCGCACCAGCGGTTCCACGCGCGCAGATTCGCGAGCAGCGCAGGGCGCGACCAGGCTCCGAGCTTGCGCTCCCAGCCGAGGCCGTAGTTCGGGAACAGCACCGCCTCGTCGACACCGAGCACCGCGAGCTTGGCGACGCGCGCGGACGGCTCCCAGTAGTCGCGCGGCAGCGCTTCGTCGTAGTGGCGCAGCGGCGGCAGACCCGCGCGCTCGCGCCGGCGCCGCTCGCCGATCGCGTCGGTCTCGCCGGGATCCTGCACGTCGGCCACTCCGAGCACGCGGCCGCGCCAGCGTGAGCCAGGTGTGGCCGCGCGCGTCGTCGGTGAGCTCGAGCGCGTCGTCGCGCAGCGCGGGGTCGATGTGCTCGCGCCACATGCCGCGGTACTCGTAGAGATGCTGATCGGAGTCGATCACCACGGGCATGCGCGCAAGTCTACGGGAGGGGCGGAGGCCCGGCGACTCGACTCAGCGCCCGAGGATCGCAATCCCACAGGTGGTCGGCGGGCCGCCGATGTTGTGCGAGAGCGCGAGGCTCGCGTTGGGGACCTGGCGCGGGCCCGCGCGGCCCTGCAGCTGCAGCGTGTTCTCGTAGATCATGCGCACGCCGGTCGCGCCGGTCGGATGGCCGAAGGTCTTGAGCCCGCCGTCCGTGTTCACGGGCAGCTCGCCGCCGAGCTCGAACGTGCCGCTCGCGACGTGATCCTTCGCCTCGCCCTTCTTGCACAGGCCGAGGTCCTCGTAGGTCAGCAGCTCGGTCAGCGTGAAGCAGTCGTGGAGCTGGACGACGTCGAGCTCGCGGAACGGCTCGGTGATGCCGGCCTGCGCGTAGGCGTCCTTCGCGGCGTAGATCGTGGGCTTCCAGCCCAGGAAGTCGAAGTTCGGATCGCGCTGCGGGTGCTCCGCGACGGCGATCGAGACCGCCTTCACGAGCACGGGATCGTCGCGGAAGCTCTTCGCGAGGTCGGCGCGCGTGAGCACGCACGCTGCGGCGCCGTCGGACTGCGCCGCGCAGTCGTAGAGGCCGAACGGCCACGAGATGATGCGCGCCTCGAGCACGTCCTTCACGGTGATCTCGCGCTTGAGCATCGACTTCGGCGCGAGCGTGCCGTTGTGGTGGTTCTTGACCGCGATCTTCGCGAGGTCCTCGCGGCCCGCGCCGAACGTCTCGAAGTAGCGCGCGGCGCACAGCGAGAACCAGCCCGCGGGCGTCGCGGGCAGTCCGCGCACCTTGTCGAACGTGACCGAGGGACCCGAAACGCCGCGGTCCTTCGGCTTGTCGAAGCCGACCACGAGCACGGTGTCGTACATGCCCGACGCCACCGCGAAGACCCCGTACCGGAACGCGTCGGTGCCGGTCTGGCAGTAGTCGGAGACGATGCTGATCGGCTTGCCGAACATCTTGAGGGCTTCGGCGATCTCGGACGTGCCGTCGCGCGGGTAGACCGCGCCCGCGAACACGGCTTCGATCTGGCGCTGCGGGTCCTCGATGCCCGCATCGGCATAGGCTTCGTATGCCGCGTCGACGATCATGTCCTCGCGCGACTGGTCCCAGTTCTCGCCGAACTGGCACGCGCCGACGCCTACCACCGCCACCTTGTCGCGAATCGACTCCGCCATGCCTATACCTCGGTCGGGCTCGCCTTCCAGAAATAGTTCGCTTTGCCACCCGCGTCGTGGATCTTGCGGAACACGTACTCGACCGGCTGGTCGAGCTTGATCTCCGCGGGCCGGACGTTCGTCATCTGCACCTGCACGCGGCAGCCGTCGACCTCGGTCATCACCATGATCGTGGGCGGCTCGGCAGCCGGGAAGAAGTAGTCGAAGGTGTAGGCGAGCAGCTTGCCGCGGCGGTCCGAGAGCCGGACCGGCTCCCAGCCGTCCTTCGCGAAGCATATGGCGCACACGCGCTGGCGCGGGAAGTGGATCTGACTGCAGCTCGTGCAGCGCGCGCCCAGGAAC
This sequence comes from uncultured delta proteobacterium, assembly GCA_963832165.1. GTDB lineage: Bacteria > Myxococcota_A > UBA9160 > UBA9160 > SMWR01 > JAHEJV01. The sequence continues at coordinate 368,879 of CAWHTE010000004.1, forward strand.
GCGATGTCGGCGTCGCGCTCGCGGAAGCGGATCGTGGCCGAGAGGCCGAGGTCGGCGCCCGACTGCCATTCCTTCGGATCGAGCCCGCGTGCGCGCAGGTAGGTGTCGTAGCTCCCGAGCGCTCGCCGGCGCGCGAGGTGCCACGACATGCCGCGCCGCGGCGCGAGCCGCGTGATCGCGTCGGTCACTTCGAACGCGAGCGCGTGCGCGCCGTCGCCGTAGGCCGCCACGAGCACGCGGTCTCCGGGACGCGCGGTCTCGAGCGCGTGGACGAAGAGCATCAGCGCGAAGGGCGTGCCCGTGTTGCCGAGCCGGCCGAACAGCGCGTCCTGCACCTGCTGGTCCTTGAATCCGAGCTTGCGCACGACGCCGCCCGCACTGCGCTCGTCGGGGGTGTAGAGCGCGATCCTCGCGAAGTCCTCGGGGCTGCGTCCCGTCTTGGCGATCAGCCCGCGCAGGGCCGCGATCGCATTCGGCGTGTAGCCCTCCTGGATCGCGAAGCGATCCTCCCAGGAGTGGGTGAAGCGCTCGCCCTCGATCCGCCACACGTCCTGCAGCTCGTCGGCCACCGAGAACGAGGCCTCGAAGCGCGCGATCGGGCTCGCCGTGACGAGCAGCGCGACCGCGCCGTCGCCGAGCTTCGCCTCGAGCGCGCCGCGCGGAGCGCCGAGCCGGCAGTCGCTCGCGACCACGAGCACCGACCGCAGCGCGCCCGCGGTGACCGCGTGCAGCGCGCTCTCGAGAGCCGCGGTGCCCGCGCGCAGCGAGCCCGAGTGGTCCTGGGTCAGTACGTCGCGCCGAAGATCGAGCGCCTTCGCGATCAGCGCGGCGCCCTGCTTCTCGCGCAGCGGATAGGTCGTGGAGGCGAAGTAGACCGCATCGACGGTCTCGCGCGCGACGCCGGTCAGGCAATCGATCGCGGCGGTCACGGCCATCGTCACGGCGTCTTCGTCGTAGTCGGCGACGGCGCGCTCGGCGCCTCCCTCTTTCGCGGGACGGCCCGCGATCAGCGCGAGCGGCAGGCGCGTGATCGGGACGTAGGCGCCGTAGGCGGCGATGCCGGTCATGGAATCTCACTCCTCGCTGCGCGCATCTTGCATCGATGGACCGGCGACGATAGCGCGGCGGTCTAGTGGCGCCGGTGACTGCGGAGGATGTAGTGGTCGCCCTGCAGCTCGCCGAACACCTCCGACACCTGCGGATGGCGCACCGGCTTGCCGGACTCGTCGGGGAGCAGGTTCTGTTCGGAGACGTAGGCGACGTAGGTCGTCTGCTCGTTCTCGGCCAGCAGGTGGTAGTAGGGCTGGTCCTTGCGCGGACGGATCGCCTCGGGAATCGCGAGCCACCACTCCTCGGTGTTGGAGAAGGTGGGATCCACGTCGAAGATCACCCCGCGGAACGGGTAGACGCGGTGCCGGACGATCTGCCCGATGGCGAATTTCGCATCGCGCGGGTCCATGGTCGCGCCGAACCTCCGCGGGACAGAGTAGCTCGTCTATGCTCGGAGCCGATGCGGAGAGAGTTGCGCGTGCAGTTCATCCACGGGCTCGAGTCGAGTCCGCAGGGCGCGAAAGCGCAGCTGTTCGCGCAACACTTCGACGCCCGCACGCCTGCGATGGACACACGCAACTTCGAGGCGAGTGTGCAGGTGCAGTCGACCGCGCTGCGCGAGTTCGAACCGCACGTGCTCGTCGGCTCGTCGTACGGCGGAGCGATCGCGGTCGATCTGCTGCAGCGCGGCGTCTGGCGCGGTCCGACGCTGCTGCTCGCGCAGGCCGCGCTGCGGCGCGGGATGCCCGCGGTGCTACCGCAGGGCGTCACGATCTGGCTCGTGCACGGCACGCGCGACGAGATCATCGACATCGAGGACAGCCGGGTGCTCGCGCGGTCCGGATCCCCCGATCGCGTGCGGCTGATCGAGGTGGACGACGTCCACTCGCTGCACACGACCGTCGAGGACGGCCGGCTCGTGGCCTGGGTCGAGGCGCTCGCCGACGCGGGTTAGGCGAAGCGCGGCCGGTGGCCGGAGTCGAGCCCGCGGGGCGCATTGCCGCGGGCCGGAATTCACCGCGAGTTCGGACCCTTCGGGTCTTTCGCTGCGTGGCCTCGAGGTCAACTCGTGCGGCTGTTCTGCCGATGTACGGGGCGTCGGGCACCCGACGGTGGGGCAGACATGAACCCTTGGGATTGGTACGCGATCGCGCTGATCGTCCCGCTTGCGCTCGCCCTCGGCTATTCCGCGCGCCGCCGCGCCCACGCGCACGAGCAGATCGAGCACCTTCGCGCGCGCTTGGGGGAGCTCCACGCGACGCTCGAGGAGCGCATTGCCGCCCAGACCTCGAAGCTCGCGGAGGCGGCGGAGTTCGCGGAATCGGCGAACCGCGCCAAGAGCGAGTTCCTCGCCAACATGAGCCACGAGATCCGCACGCCGCTCAACGCGGTGATCGGACTCACGGAAGTGGTGCTGGGAACCGAGTTGAACGAGTTCCAGCGCGACCACCTGCGCACGGTGCTCGACTCCGGAGATGCGCTGCTGCACCTGATCAACGAGGTGCTCGACTTCTCGAAGATCGAAGCGGGCAAGATGGAGATCGAGCGGGTGCCGTTCCGGCTCGAGGAGACGATCTGCGACACGCTCAAGGCGCTCGCGATCCGCGCACAGAGCAAGGGGCTCGAGCTGAACTGCTTCGTGGATCCGGCTGCGCCGCAGACGATCCTCGGAGATCCGGTCCGGCTGCGCCAGGTGCTGACGAACCTCGTGAACAACGCGATCACCTACACCGATCGCGGCGAGGTCTTCGTGCGCATTGCCTACCCGTCGCCGACGCAGCTCCACGTGGCCGTGCTCGATTCGGGCGTCGGAATCGCGCCGGGCAAGCTCGATCTCCTGTTCGACGCGTTCCAGCAGGGCGACAGCTCGATCACGCGCCGCTACGGCGGCACAGGCCTCGGACTCGCGATCTGCAAGAAGCTCGTCGCGTTGATGGGCGGCGAGATCCGCGCCGAGAGCGAGCCCGGCATCGGGAGCACGTTCTCGTTCGTGTTGCCGTGCGAGGTCCCGGCCCGCGCGCAGGATCCGATCGGACGCGAGGGCGAGCGCGCGCTCGCGGGAGCGCGCGTGCTGATCGTCGACGACAACGCGACCAACCGCACGATCCTGGGAGCGCTCGCGCGCGCCGCGCAGATGACCTCGCAGTCCGCGCGCTCGGCCCACCAGGCGTTCGCGGATCTCCGGGAAGCATGCGATCGCGGTCAGCCGTTCCACGTCGCCGTGGTGGACGTGCACATGCCCGAGGTGGACGGGTTCGCGTTGGCCGAGCGGATCCGCGAACACCCGGAGCTCCGCCAGCTCCCGATCGTGTTCTTGACCTCCGCGGTCGCCGACACCGACATCGCGCGCTGCGAGCAGTTTCCGGGCACGGCGCGCCTGATGAAGCCCGTCAAGCGCGCCGAGCTGATCGAGGCGCTGCTGCGGGCGTTCGATCCCTCGGCATCGGGCCGGCCTGCGACGAGCGAGGCGCAGAACGCCGTCGCGGTGGAGCCGACGCCCGAAGCGCAATGGCTCCCGAGGCTGCGCATCCTGCTCGTGGACGACAGCGCCGCCAACCGCAAGCTCACGCTCGCGATCCTCGAGCGCGAGGGCCACACCGCGGTGCTGGCCGTGAACGGGCGCCGCGCGGTCGAGCTGTGCACGAGCGAAATCTTCGATCTCGTGCTCATGGACGTGCAGATGCCCGAGATGGACGGACTCGAGGCCACCGCGGCAATCCGCGCCGCCGAGCGCGGGACGGGTCGCCGCGTGCCGATCGTCGCAATGACGGCCCACGCACTGCACGGAGATCGCGACGCATGCCTCTCCGCGGGGATGGACGATTACGTGGCGAAGCCGATCCGTCGCAAAGATCTCGTGCGTGCGCTCGCGCGCGCGGCAGCGGCCGCTGGCCCGGGGCCGTTCGACGCCTGATCGATCCGGTCCGCGCGCTCGGGGCTGCTCGTTCGCACTATGATTGCGCCGGAGAGTACGCGCTGAGCACGCGGCGGTTCCGCGCGCGCGACTACGAGATCGTCGACTTTTCTTGACGGAGGCTTGACGGAGATCGAGCGCCATCTGCCGATGCGGAGAGGCGCATGGTCTCGGCAACGACCCGTCGACGCATCGAGGCGCCCGGCCCACTCCCGGGCCTCGCGCGCGGGCTCGTGCTCGCGGCCGCCTGTTTTGCGGCCGGAAAGCTCTCGCTGCTGCTCGCGATCCCGCCCGGCTATGCCACGGCCGTCTGGCCCGCGGCCGGGATCGCGCTCGCGGGGGTGCTGCTCTGGGGGCCGGTCGCGGTGCTCGGGGTGGGGCTCGGCTCGTTCCTGACCCACATCGCAGCCTCGGGTGCCGCCGCGGACGATGCGCGCGGGGTTGCGATCGCGGCGGCGATCGCGTTCGGCGCCGCGCTGCAGGCGCTCGTGGGGAGCATCCTGATCCGCCGCACGGTCGGATCCGTGCCTCCGCTCGTGCGCGATGGCGAGATCATCCGCTTCGTCGTGCTCGGCGGGCCGATCGCCTGCGTGGTCCGGGCGACCTGCGGCGTGGCGGCGCTCGTGGTTTCCGGTGTCGACTCGCCCGACGCGGCTGCGTTCAGCTGGTTCACCTGGTGGATCGGCGACACGATCGGCGTGCTGATCTTCGCCCCGCTGATCCTGTTGCCGTTTGCGCCGCCTGCCGAGGCGCGGCGGCGCTGGCTCTCGGTGGGGGGGCCGCTCCTGGCCACGTTCGCGACGACCGTCGCGGTCTTCGTCTATGCGAGGCACTGGGAGAGCACGCGCGCGCGCCACGATTTCGAGCGACACGCCGAGAACCTCTCGCGCGCGATCGAGGTGGACGTCGCGGACTACGTCGCCGTGCTGCGATCCGTCGTCGCACTCTTCGCGGGCTCCCACACCGTGGAGCGCAGCGAGTTCGGTGCGTTCGTGAACGGGCTTCTGGCGCAGCACCCCGGAATGCACGGGCTCTCGTGGAACGCGCGTGTCTCGGCGGACGAGCGCGAGGCGTTCGAGCGGTCCGTACGCAGCGAGGGATTCCCGCACTTCCAGATCACCGAGCGGGACGCACAGCACAGGCTCGTGCCGGCAGCGAGGCGCAGCGAATACGTGCCGGTCACCTATGTCGAGCCCGAGCCCGCCAACGAGCGGGCGCTGGGCTTCGACACGGCGTCGAGTAGCGAGCGCCGCCACCTCCAGGCCCAGGCACGCGACAGCGGTGAGCTGGCCGTGATCGCGCGAGTGCGCCTCGTGCAACAGCAGGACGAAGGCGTGAGCGCGCTGCTGTGCGTGCCGGTGTTCCGCAATGGAAGGCCGCATGCGACGATCGAGGAGCGCCGCGCCAACGTGCAGGGTTACCTCGCGGGTCTGCTGCGGATCGACGACATGGTCGCCACCGCACTGCGCGGCGCGGATCTCGAAGGGGTCGTGCTGCGCATCGAAGACGACCGCGCGCCCGCCGAGGCGCGCCTGCTCTGGGGTACGCCCGGCGGTGCCGATCCGGACGAATTCGCGTACCACCGCTCGCTCGAATCCGCGGGGCTGCGATGGAGCCTTCACGTGGAGCGCGACACCCGCTATCTGGTCGCGCACCGCAGTCTCAGCTCGTGGTTCGTGCTGCTGGGCGGCCTCCTGCTCGACAGCCTGCTCGGGACGTTCCTGCTCATGATGACCGGGCGCACCGCGCGCATCGAATCACTCGTCTCGGAGCGCACGCAGCAGCTCTCGCTCGCGATGGACGCGCTGGAGCAGGAGCTGCTCGACGGCGAGCTCGTGCAACACGCGTTGCGCTCCTCCGAGAACCAGCTCCGCTCCGTCACGGAATCGGCGAACGACGCGATCATCATCGCGAACGCCGACGGGCGGATCCTGCGCTGGAACTTCGCGGCCGAGCGCTGCTTCGGATACAGCGAGCAGGAGGCGATCGGCGTGTCCGTGAGCATGCTGGTTCCCGAGCGGCTCCGCGGCGCACACGAGGCCGGCATGGCGCGGCTGCGTGCAGGCGAAGTGCCGGGTCTGGTCGACCGCACGCTCGAGGTGCGCGGGCTGCGCAAAGACGCCGCGGAGATGCCGCTCGAGATCTCGCTGTCCACCTGGTGCTCCGACGACGGAACGTATTTCTGCGCAATCGTCCGCGACATCCGCGAGCGCCACCGCGCGGCGTTGGAGCTCCAGCGCGCGAAGGAAGCCGCCGAGGCGGGCAACCGCGCGAAAGGGGACTTCCTGGCCAACATGAGCCACGAAATCCGCACACCCATGAATGCGGTGATCGGCATGACGGGGCTCTTGCGCGCGACGCAACTCGATCCACGGCAGCGCGAGTTCGTCGAGACGATCCGGCTCAGCGGTGAGCACCTGCTCACCGTCATCAACGAGATCCTCGACCTCTCCAAGATCGAGGCGGGCCACCTCGACCTCGAGATGAGCCGCTTCGACGTGCGCCGCTTCGTAGCGGAGACGCTGGAGCTGATCGCGCCGCGCGCGGTGGAGAAAGGGCTCGCGCTGCGCCACCGCGTCGAGGCGGCGGTTCCCGCGGTGATCTCCACAGACGCGGGGCGCCTGCGCCAGGTGCTCGTGAATCTGCTCGGCAACGCAGTGAAGTTCACCGAACGAGGCGGCGTCGAGGTCGAGCTCCAGGCGCGCGCTCTCGAGAGCGCCGACGCGGAGCGCGGCCGCTGCGAGCTGCACTTCCTCGTGCGGGATACCGGCTTCGGGATCCGCGGCGAGCAGGTCGAGCGGCTGTTCGAGCCGTTCACGCAGGCCGACGCGTCGGTGACCCGGCGATTCGGGGGAACCGGCCTCGGGCTCACAATCTCGAAGCGTTTGTGCGAGCGGCTCGGGGGCCGGATCTGGGTGGAGAGCGAAGTGAGCCGCGGCTCCACGTTCCACTTCACGATCGCCGCGGATCTCGTGGCGCCGCTCGATGCCGTGGTGGCGGAACCCGCGCCCGCGCGGCCGGAGCCGGTCGTGCGGCGCGCAACGGCGGCCCACTGCTCGATCCTGCTCGCCGAGGACAATTCCGTGAACCAGAAGGTCGCGAAGCTGATCCTCGAGCAGCTCGGCTATTCGGATGTGGACACGGTGGGCAACGGCATCGAGGTGATCGCCGCGCTCGAACGCCGGAGCTACGACATCGTGATCATGGACGTGCAGATGCCGGACATGGACGGCATCGACGCCACGCGCTGGATCCGCGGGCGCTGGAAGCGCGCGCCCAAGATCATCGCGTTGACGGCGCACGCGCTGTCGGGGGACCGGGAGCGGTGCATCCAGGCGGGCATGGACGGCTACCTCACGAAGCCGATTCAGGCCGCCGAGCTCGAGGCGGAGCTCTTGCGGCTCGACGCCGAGGCGACCGGGGCCCCGCGCGTTCGCGTGCCCGACGCGCGTCGGCGGCTGGCGCCGCTCCACGCGCAGATCGCAGACCTGCGCGTGGTCTCGGAGATCGTGGACGAGTTCGCAGCCGAGGCGAGAGGCGCAGAAGCGCTGCTGCACGCCGCGTTCGCGCAGCGCGACGCGAAATCGGCGCGCCGGCTCGCACACACGCTCGGCTCCACCGCGGCGCTCGTGGGCGCGGGCGAGCTGTCGCTTCTCGCGCGCGAGATCGAACGGCTCGCGATGGCCGAGGACACGGCGGGCGCGCTCGCGCGGATGCGCGGGCTCGCGGAGGCGGTCGAGCACGCGCTCGGCGCAGTGATCGCCGAGCGGGATGCGCTGGTGGGCGAGGGCGAGGCCGCGTAGGCGCGCGCCGTCTCAGGCGAGCAGGCGCTCCACGAAGTCGGCACAGCTCGCGAGCTCGAACGGCTTCTGCAGGAACGAGCAGTTCTCGCCGTGCGGCGGGCGAATCGGCATCGCCGACGTCATCGCGACGCGCGCCTGGGGCTGCAGCTTGCGGCACTCGCTGAGCACGGCCCATCCGTTGCAGTCCTCGAGCATGTAGTCTGCGAGCACCGCGTCGAACTGGCAGCTCTGGAGTGCGAGCCGCGCGCTGGCCGCGTCGGAAGCCCACTGGATCGCCGCGTCCGGAATGGCCTCGTGTACGGCGCACTGGATCAGGTTCCAGCTCTCGACGTCATCCTCCACGATCAGGATGCGCGGGTGCTTGCGCGGTGCCTGCAGATCGTCGAAGGGGGTTGCGATTGCCAGCATGATTCGGTCTCCGTGCTGGTCTTCCCGTTTGGCCTTACGGCTCCTAACGTTCACCCGAGGTCGCCGCGTCGAGGAGTTTTCTGAATACACTGGAGCGGGCTCAACTCGGCCTCGGCGTGCGTCGATTCGACAAAACGGCCATGAACGAACCCTGCATCCTGCTCGTGGAGGACTCCCCGCCCCACGCAACGGTGGCCAAGTACGCGCTGGCGGCCGCGGGCGTGCGCGTGGAGCACTGCGTCACGCTCGCAGCGGCGCTCGAGCGCCTCGCCAACCCCGATCTCGCGCGCCCGACCGCGGTCGTGCTCGATCTCACGCTGCCCGATTCGAGCGGGATCGAGACCTTCGAGCGCGTAGCTGCACTCGGAGCACCGCCGGTCGTGGTGCTCTCGGCCGACGACGATCCGGCCCAGGCGCTCGCGCTGATCGACCGCGGCGCGCAGGACTACCTCGTGAAGGGCGAGAACACCGGGCCCGCGATCGCGCGCGCAGTGCGCCAGGCGATCGAGCGCGGCCGGCTCCAGGAAGAGCAGCGCCGTGCGCGCGAGAAGGCCGAGGCCGCGGTGCGCGCGCAGCGCGCGTTCGTGGCCGCGATGAGCCACGAGGTGCGCACGCCGCTCAACGCGATTCTCGGCATGTCGGAGCTGCTCGCGCAGACGGAGCTGACTCCCGATCAACGCGAGTACGTCGAGATCGCGCGGCGCTGTGGGCGTGCGCTCCAGGGCCTGCTCGACAACGCGCTCGAGCTCTCGCGCCTGGAAGGTGGCGGGATCGAGATCGCGCACGAGCCCTTCGAGCTCGAGGCGGTCATTCACGAGTGCCTCGAGGCATTCTCGTTCGCTGCGCATCAGAAGGGCGTCGCGCTGGTCGCGGACCTCCTCGACGATGCGGTTGGAACGGTGGTCGGCGACGAGAACCGCGTGCGCCAGGTGCTGTTCAACCTGGTCGGCAACGCGGTCAAGTTCACCGAGCACGGCCGGGTGTCGGTGAGCGCGTGGCTGGCGGCCGAGCAGCTCGTGATCGCCGTCTCCGACACCGGGATCGGCATCGCTCGGGACCGCCAGGCCGCGATTTTCGAGCGCTTCGTCCAGGCGGAGTCGGGCACGACCCGGCGCTTCGGCGGCAGCGGCCTCGGTCTCGCGCTGTGCCGCGAGATGGTCGGCGCGATGGGCGGTGAGATCCACGTGGAGAGCGAATCGGGTGCGGGCAGCGTCTTCCAGGTGACGCTGCCCTGGCGCGTGCACGTGCGCGCGTGCGCGCCGACGCTCGCCGATCAGCAGATCCTCGTGCTCGTGGCGGATCCGGTCGAGCGCAAGTCGCTCGTGGCGCGGATGCAGAAGCGCGGTGCGCAGGTGTACGAGGCGCCGACGCTCGCGGAAGCCGAGCGCTGGATCGGCTCGGGCGCGCGCATCGATGCGGCGCTGATCGATGCACGCGTGCCCGACGGCGATGGGCTCGAGCTGCTCGAACGCGTCGCGAGCGGCGTGCGCGCCAGCTTCCGGCGCATCGCGCTCTTGCCGATGAACCACCGGGTCGGCGACCTCTCGCGCTGCGAGGCGATCGGAGCGGCTGCGCTGGGCAAGCCCGCGCGCTGGGAGGCGCTCGAGCGCGCGCTGCGCGATGGGCACGCCGCGACGGGTGCCGTCGCGGCGGGTGCGCCGCCGTCGTTCGCGGGCGTCGCGATCCTCCTGGCCGAGGATGCACCCGAGAATCAGGCGGTCGTGCGCGCGCATCTGCGCGAGACCGGCTGCGTCGTGGAGGTCGCCGTCGACGGCGACCAGACGTTCGATCGGTGGCGGCGCGGAGACTTCGATCTCGTGCTGATGGACGTGCACATGCCGGGCACCGACGGCGTCGAGGCGACGCGCCGGATCCGCGCGGAGGAGCGCCGCACGGGTCGGCGCCCGATCCCGATCATCGCGCTCTCCGCCGACACGCAGGAGGAGCAGCGCGAGGCGTGCCTCGCGGCGGGCTGCGATGCCCACCTCGAGAAGCCGTTCGCGCAGCGCGACCTGTTCGCGACGCTGCAGCGCTTCCTGCGCGGATCCGCGACGGCGGCCGCCGCTCCGGAGGCCGAGGTCGAGGCGCCCGCGCAGATCCCGCCCGACCTCGCCGACCTGGCCGAGGAGTACCTGTCGAACCGCTGCGGAGACGCGACTGCGCTGCTCGAGGCCGCGCGCGCGAAGGACTTTGCCCAGGCGAAGCGGCGCGGGCACAACATGAAGGGCTCCGGGGCGGGCTACGGCTTCCCGCGCGTGTCGGAGCTCGGCGCGCGGATCGAGCGCGCGGCCGAGGCCGGCGACGCGGAAGCGATCGAGCGCTGGGCGGAGGCGCTCTCCGAGTACGCCGAGCGGCAGCTCGGCGAGCTTCCTCAGGCTCCGCCGCGCACCGACTCGACCATGCGGTAGCCGACGCCGCGCACGGTCTCGATCCAGTCGCGCAGCGGCCCGAGCTTGCGCCGCAGATTGCACAGATGCGTGTCGATCGTGCGCTCGGTGATCACGCAGTCGCCCACGAGCACGTGCGCGAGCTGAGAGCGCGAGAGGACACGTCCGGGTGTCTCGGCGAGCGCGACGAGCAGGCGCAGCTCGTGGGCGGTGAGGTCGAGATCGTGCTCGACGCCGTCCTTCACGCGGTGGGCCTTGAAACGTCCGCGGTCGATCCGCAGCGGGCCGAGCACGTGGACGGTGTTGTCCTTTTCGCCGCTGCGGCGCAGGCGCGCGGCGACGCGCGCGCGCAGCTCGGCCGCGTTGAACGGCTTGTCGACGAAGTCGTCGGCGCCGAGGCCGAACGCGGTGACCTTCGTGTCGACCGCGTTGCGCGAGCTCAGGAAGATCACGGGAATCGAGCGGGTCGTCTCGTCGCTGCGCAGCTCGGAGCACAGGACCATTCCGTCGCCATCGGGCAGGCCGATGTCGAGCAGCACGAGGTCGGGCCGCGCTTCGGCGAGTGCCGAACGCGCCTCGGCCAGCCCTTCGGCCGGGCGCACGGAATAACTCGGACCGAGCGCGCGCTCGATCAGACGCCGAGTATCGGGATCGTCCTCGACGACCAGGATTGCGCCCATACGACGCGTATCGGATTAGCGCTGGCGATGCCGTAGCGCGAGGGGTCGAGGGGCTAACGGCCCACTTTCGCGCTGGAATAAAATCCTACGCCCCCATGGGGAGCCGCCGCCTCCTCCCAGGCGCTGGTCGCGTTCTCGAGGAGGGTCTCGGGGTCATCGCCTTCGTCGGGGTAGAGCGAGATTCCGACGCACGCCTCGAGCCCCATCACGACGCCGCGCTCGAGATCGATCTCGAGGCCCTGCATCACCGCGCGCAAGGCATGGGCGATCGCCGCGAGCTGGGCGCGATCGGCATCGCCCTCGAGCACGACCGCGAAGCGCGTCGCGTCGAGGCGCGCGAGCAGGTCGCCGCCGCGCACACGCAGCGCGAGGTGCTCGCCGGTGCGCGCGAGCAGCCGTTCGATCGCCTCGGGGACGAACGCCTCGCGCAGCCACTCCAGGTCGGCATACCCCGCGACCATCACGGCGACGGGTGTTCCACGCCGCCGCGCGCGCGCGAGTGCACGCGCGAGCTGGCCGAGCAGCTCGATCTCGTCGGCGACGCCGGTCGTCCCCGATCTCGCGCCGCGCACGCCGAGACGGCGGTGGCGCTCGATCGCGCGCAGCACGGCGCCCGGAAGCGAGAGCGCGTGCGTGCGCTGCTTGACCAGATAGTCCTCGGCCCCGCCGCGGATGGCGTCGAGCGCGAGCGCCTCGTCGTCGGTGCTCGTGAGCAGGAGGACGGGCAGGTCGCTCGCCTGCGCGCAGGCGTTCTCGAGCGTCGCGCGCCCCGTGGCGTCGGGCAGCTTCAGGTCCATCACGAGCGCGTCGTATCCGCCCCGCGCGAGCCGGTCGAGGCCCGCGCCCAGGCGCTCCTCGCGGTCCACCGCGAGCGGCGGTCGCGAGCGCCGCATCACGCGCTCGACCATGCGCGCGTACTCGGCGTCGTCTTCGACGAGCAGCACGCGGTAGCCAGCGAGCGCAGGCGAATCCGGCGCGGGCAGCGCCTCCGCAACCGGTCCGCGATCTCCGTCGGGGTCCATGTTCGATCTCCTCGCCTCTGCTTCCCGCACATCATCGGTGCGCGCCGTGCGCGGGGCGTGGAGCGTGCGTGGAGATCTCTCGACGGGCGCTAGCGGGCGCGCGCGTTCCAGAGGTCGAGCAGCTCGCGCGTCGTCGTGAGCGTCGCAATCGGCGCGAGCGTGTGCTCGAACACCATCTCCACGTACTCGGCGGGGAAGCCCGCGACCGCGTCGCGCGGAATCACCATCTGGTAGCTCGCGTTCACGGCGTCGAAGGTGAGGTTCGGGATCGCGACGTTCACGGAGACGCCCACGCCCACGATCGTGGTGACGCCCTCGTTGCGCAGCACCGAATCGAGCTCGGTCCCCTGGAACGGCGACAGGCCGTGCAGGCGGGGGATTACGAGGTCGTCGGGCTCGGCACCGATCTCCGGCGCCAGCGCGGCGGCCTCGGAGCCCGGAGCGAGCGGCCGCTCCGTGCGCGCCATGTACTGGAACAGCCGCGCGTTGCGGTTGGCGCCAAAGCCGTCGGGGCGGCGCTCGGCGGTGCAGTGGATGATCCGCACGCCAGCGCTGCGCGCGGCCGCGACGAGCTGCGCGACGTGGCGGACCATGTCCACGCGCGCCACGCCCGCGGCGAGCCCGGGCAGCGCGGACTTCTCGCCGATCACGCCCTGCTGACACTCCTGAGTGACGAGCGCGGTGTGCGCAGGATCGACGAGTGTTGCGAGGTCGAGCGGCACGTTCAGGAGCGCTCGTAGCGCCACGGGTCGCCGTGCGCCCAGAGGCGATGACGCGCACCCGCGGCCTCGAGCTCGCCGCTCTCGTAGCCCGCATCTCCGGGGTAGAGCATGCACGCGCCGTTCTCGCTGCGGTGGACGTGCGGACGGAACGGCTCGGGCATCCGGGCCGGCAGCACGCGCAGTGCTTCGGCCGCCTTTTCGAACTCGATCAGCCAGGTCACCGTGACGAACGTCGGCGGCGCGAGCCGCAGCGCGTGCTCGTGATGCGCGCGCAGAGCGTCGGTCGGTGCGATCCAGCGGTGGTTCGAGATCTCGGTGCCGTCGACGCTCACCGCGGCGTCCGCCGGAGCGATGGCCGCGAAGAACCAGGTGTCGAATCGCCGGGGCGCGAGGTCTGGCGTGATCCAGCGCGAGATCTCCACGAGCCCGCGCGGATCGAGGGCGAGCCCCGCTTCCTCGTCGGCCTCGCGCACCGCAGCGCGCCGTGCATCGTCGGCGGGCGAACCGCCGCTGCGCCGATCGATCGCGTCGACCTTACCGCCCGGGAACACCCAGAGACCCGGCTGTCCCTCGCGCGGAGTGCGCTGGAGCAGCAGCACCTCGAGGCCGGGTGAATCGCGCAGTACGACGACGGTGCCGGAGGGGTGGGGCTCGCTCACGCGGGCATTCTACCGTTTCGACGGCGGTCAGAGGGAGGCGTCGATGATCACGGTCCGCGCGCTGATCTCCGCTACTTTCGACTGCCCGCGCGGAGGTTGCTATGCCCGAGTTCCTCTACCAGCCGATCCTCGAGCACGGCCACGACGAAACGACCTACCGCCGCCTCGAGGGTCCGTCGCAGCGCGTGCGCGTGACCCAGCACGGCAGCCGCAGCGTGCTCGAGGTGGAGCCCGAGGCGTTGCGCGAGCTCGCCGCCGTCGCGCTCGATGACATCTCGCACCTGCTGCGCGCGAGCCACCTCGCGCAGCTCGCGCGCATCCTCGACGATCCCGAGGCCAGCGACAACGACCGCTTCGTGGCGCTCGAGCTGCTCACGAACGCGAACATCGCGGCGGGGCGCGAGCTGCCGGGCTGTCAGGACACCGGCACCGCGATCGTGGTCGGTTACAAAGGAGAAAACGTGTACACGGGCGCCGACGACGCGCGCGCGCTGTCGCACGGGATCTACGACACCTATCAGACGCGCAACCTGCGCTACTCGCAGATGGCGCCGCTCGACCTGTACACGGAGAAGAACACGGGCACCAATCTGCCCGCGCAGGTCGAGATCTACTCGCTACCGGGCGCCACGTACGAGCTCCTGTTCATCGCGAAGGGCGGGGGGTCCGCGAACAAGACGTTCCTGTTCCAGGAGACGAAGGCGCTGCTCAACCCCGAGTCGCTGATGCGCTTCCTCGAGGAGAAGATCCGCGCGATCGGCACCTCGGCGTGTCCGCCCTATCACCTCGCAATCGCGATCGGCGGCACCTCGGCCGAGTTCACGTTGAAGACCGTCAAGCTCGCGAGCTGCCACGCGCTCGACGACCTGCCCACGACGGGCAACGCGCTCGGACGCGCGTTCCGCGACCGCGCGCTCGAGGAGCAGGTGCAGAAGCTCTGCAACGAGATCGGAATCGGCGCCCAGTTCGGCGGCAAGTACTTCGCGCACGACGTGCGCGTGGTGCGGCTGCCGCGCCACGGCGCCTCGTGTCCGGTCGGGCTCGGCGTGTCGTGCTCGGCCGATCGCCAGGTGAAGGCGAAGATCACCGCGGCGGGCGTGTTCCTCGAGCAGCTCGAGACCAACCCCGCGAAGTACCTGCCGGAGGTGACGCCCACCGACCTCGCAGGCGAGGTGGTGCAGATCGACCTGCGGCGCCCGATGCGCGACATCCTCGCCGAGCTGTCGCGCCATCCCGTCGCCACGCGGCTCTCGCTCTCGGGGCCGATGATCGTGGCCCGCGACATCGCACACGCGAAGCTCAAGGAACGCCTCGATCGCGGCGAGGATCTGCCGCAATACTTCAAGGATCACATGATCTATTACGCGGGCCCCGCGAAGACGCCGCTCGGGCGCGCGTCGGGGTCGTTCGGGCCCACCACGGCCGGGCGCATGGACTCCTACGTGGATCTGTTCCAGAGCCGCGGCGGCAGCATGGTGATGCTTGCGAAGGGCAACCGCAGCATGCAGGTGCGCGACGCGTGCGCACGGCACGGCGGCTTCTACCTCGGGTCGATCGGCGGGCCCGCGGCGCGCCTCGCGGATCACAGCATCAAGAAGGTCGAGGTGCAGGAGTATGAGGAGCTCGGCATGGAGGCGATCTGGCGCATCGAAGTGCAGGACTTCCCCGCCTTCATCGTGACCGACGACAAGGGCAACGATTTCTACGCGGGGCTCATGCAGAAGCGGCCGACGCCGACGCTGCAGATCGAGAGCGAGTAGGCCGCGACGGCGGCCATCACTCCTCGGGGGCCCAGCGGAAGCGCACGCCGACACCCGCGCGCCAGGCCACCGGGTTGAGCTCGTAGCGCCACGTCGCCGACTCGCCGAACTCGTTGGTGTCGGTCAACGTGTGGCGCAGGTTCCCAGTGAAGCGGTAGACGCGGGCGTTGATGAAGACCGCCACGATGAACGGACCGAGCTGCGACGTATCGCCCTCGAGCTCGAGCCCGCCGCCGAAGCCGTGCAGGGTCTCCACGCTCGAATCCGTGAGCTCGATCAGCCGGAAGGCGGACAGGTCGAGCGCGGGATCAATTTGCTTGACGGCGCGGCGCACCGACGCGATCAGATCGATCTCCTGGCGCAGGTACTCGAGCGATGGTTTCACGCGCACGGTGCGCTCGAACAGCTTCGCCGTGAAGGCGACGCCCGCGCCTCCGCCCGCGACCCAGCGACGGAGCTGGCTCTTGGCGCGGCTTCCCTGACCGTTGACCGATTGCTCGAAGACGTCGAACTCGATCGGTCGGAGCGGGTTGGTGAAGAACACGCCGGGCTTGCGCTCGCCGGCGAGGTTGCGCTCGAACGCGAACGCGGCGGCTATGTCGACATGTGCGAACAGGCGCGGGGAGAAGAATGTGTCGAGCAGCCGCGGCGTCGCGAGCTCGAGCGATGCGCTCACGAGCGGCGCGATCCCCGTGTCACTGGACGCCGTCGCAGGAGTGACCGGGAAGGCAGACTCCGGACACAGCGTGCCGTTCTGGTGCGTGCCGGCGAGATCCGTGATCGTACAGCCTCCCTGCCCGAGCGGCGGACCCTGCACGTCGTTGGTCGTGATCGCGGCCTCGCCCTTCTGTCCGTGCATGTCGAAGGACAGCGCGAACGAGGGCACCCAGCGGTGCAGATCGGTCTCGGTCTCGGCCGTCGCGTTGGACGAGACGAGCGCGAGCGACAGCAGGGAAAGGACCAGCCGCGCAGTGCGCTTAACACCGGGCATGGGTAAGCGCGGCGGCGGACGAAGCATCGGCAGAGAGTGGACCAACGGCTGGTCAGGAATCAACCGTTCGATCCCGCGACCGGCTCCGGAACGAGTTGTCCAGTGGCCCGGCGTTTGACGGGCTGTGTGGTATCGGAGAAGATGCGCGCTTCGATGCAGGAAGACGCGCGGCGCACCGCGTTGCGAGGGCTTCGATCCCTTCGATCGTGCTTATGCGCGGTCGCGGCGCTCTTCTTCGCCTTCGTTGCGGGGCCGGCAGGTGCGGAAGACGAGCCTGCGATGCGCCTGGCGCAGGTGGCCGCCGACGGAGAGCAGGCCGATCCGGCGCCCGATGCGGCGGCTCCCGACTCCGCCGAGGGCCCGGAGGGCGCTGCCGAGAGCGCGGACATCCCCGGCGTCGAGGTGCTTCAGGTGCGCGGTCGCTCTGCCGGCGCGCTCGAGACCGAGGTTCCCGCATCGGTCACGCAGTTCGACGCCTCGATGGTCCAGGCGCTCGGCGCGCAGGACATCTCCGACCTCGCGCGCGTGACGCCGAACGTGAACATCGTCCAGCCCGGCTCGACGCAGGCGACGTTCTTCGTGCGCGGCATCGGCTTGTCCGACTTCAGCGCCAACTCCGCAGGCGCGGTCACGATCTTCCAGGACGACGTCGCGCTCAATGCGCCCGCGATCCAGACCGGACAGCTGTTCGACATCAGCAATGTCGAGATCATGCGTGGACCGCAGGGAACCGGGGCCTACCGCAACGCGTCGGGTGGCGCGATCAGCGTCGCATCGAACCTCCCCACCGGCAACTACGGCGCGCAGCTGCGCTCGAGCATCGGTCGCTACGCGGCGGAGGGTGGCAAGGGCGCCGTGCACGGCCGGATCCGCGATTTCGAGGGCTATCTCGAGGCTCCGATCGTGGCCGATTTGCTCTCGACTCGGCTCGCATTCCGGCTGCGCAATTCGGATCCCTATCAGCGGAACGGCTGCGGCAACGCGATTCCATTCGAGGCTCGCCAGCCGAAGCCGACGGGGGGCCAGGCGGCGCTGCTCGACGAGCGCGACATCTGCGGCGAACGCGAGACAGCGATTTGGCCGAACACGCCACCCAGACTCTCGCTGATTCCGGTTGGCCTCGACGACGAGGTCGACGTCGAGGACAACTGGGCCGCGCGCGGGTTCTTCCGCATCCAGCCGCCGAACACCGACCTCGACATCGTGCTCAACGCGCACGGCAGCCGGCTCGACGAGGACCAGACCTTCGGTCAGGTGATCGGGACCGGGCGGGTCATCGGTCGAGGATCATTCTTTGGCGGCGGTGCGGGCCAGACATCGAACGGTTATCACGAGCCGGACCAGCGCCAGGAGTTTCTCGAGCTGTGCGGGCCGAGCGGTGCCGCCTGTCCAGCCCTTCCGTTGCTCGCGGAAAAGCTCGCCGAGGTGCGGCCGCTCGATCGCAAGCCGTACCGGGGCGACTACGACCGCGCCGGTGAAACCACGCGCGACACCTGGGGCGGTTACGTGAGCACCAAGGCCCAGCTCGGCGACCTCGAGGTCTTCGCGCTCGGCTCGCTCGACAGTTACGAGCGCTTTCGCGATCAGGATACGGACTTCACGCCCGACATCCTGTTCGAGGTCCGGGAGTTCGACGAGGCCTGGCAGACCTACGAGCACTTCCACGTGGCAGGAGAGCTCGAGGCGACGCTCCTGGAGTGGAAGCTCGGCGGTTATGCGCTGTGGGAGGAGCTCGACGACAGCTCCGTGACCGAGCTCGCGAGCTCCAACCGGATCGAGCGCAGCTACTCGCAGAACACGCTCAGCCTGGGCCCCTGGGCGGAGTTCACGTGGGACATCCTCGACGACGTCACGCTGTCCGGGGGCGCGCGCTGGAACTGGGAGCACAAGGATTTCGAAATTTCCCGGCGGCTGCTGCTCGGCCCGAGCAGCAATGCTCCGGCGTCCCGAGCCGACCTCGACGAGACCTGGCAGACGCCGACGGGGAATCTGGTCCTGACCTACCACTTCAACCGCGAGGCTTCCGCGTTCGCGAAGTACACGCGGGGCTTCAAGGCCGGCCACTTCAATGCAGTGGCCTCGGAAGAGGTCTCGCGGCCTCCCGCGGATCCGGAATACAACGACGCGTGGGAGGCCGGCTTTGCGGGGGCGTTCTTCGATCGCCGGCTGTCGGGAACGATCTCCTACTTCTACTACCGGTACGAGGACTACCAGATCTTCCTGTTCCGCGACGTCGCGCTCGAGCCGCCCGTGCTCGAGATCATCAACGCCGCCGAGGCCGAGAACTACGGCGTCGAGGTCGAGGGGCGCGTGGCGCCGTTGCGCGGCTGGGTGCCGCGTTTCTTCGAGGATCTCGAGCTCAGCGGGAACTTCGGCTGGCTGCACGGCGAGTTCATCGACTTCCAGCTGCGCAACACGCTGTCGATCGCCGGGGACACGATCCCGATCACGATCGATTTCTCGGGCGACCAGCTGCTGAACTCACCCGAGTTCAAGGTGGCGGGCTCCGCCATCTGGACGTTCGATCTGGGGCGCTGGGGTTTCCTGATTCCCCGTTACGACTTCAACTGGACCGACGACGTCTTCTTCGGCCTGAACGAGGGCCGCGGAACCGCGCCAGCCGACCTGCAGGGAAGCCCGAAGCTGCCCGAGTACGCGGTCAGCCAGAAGGCCTACTGGCTGCACAACGTGCGGCTCGCGTATCGCACGCCGACGGGCAACGTCGAGGTTGCGGTGTTCGTGCGCAACCTCGAGGACGAGGTCTACAAGAACTACGCGTTCGATGCGAGCAACTTCTCGAACGTGGTGCTGAACTTCGTCGGTACGCCGCGCACGATCGGCGTCGACCTGATCGTCACGTTCTAGAGTCGGTTCAGGGCACCGCGTAGCCGAGCGCGCGCAGCTGATTGAGCTGCAACTCGTCGAGCTCGAGCGGCTTGGTCTCGCCTTTCCAGGTCGGGTGGCTCGCTAGGTAGCGGTCGGCGTCCGCGCGCAGCCGCGCAGCGACCTCGGGCTGCTCGGCGAGCTGATCGGCGCGCTCGCGCGGATCCCTCGTCGCGTCGAAGAGCTGCTCGCGAAGCTTCCCGGTCGCGTTGCGGAACTGGACGTAACGGAACCGACCGTCGCGGATCGCGACCGTCGGTGAGGACGTTTCGACGCGCTGACCCCAGGTTTGATCGAGATGAGCAATCGCGCGCGCGCCGTCGTCGGGGACCGACTCGCCGCGCACCGCAGCGAGAATCTCCGGCATGCGCGAGCGACCGTCGATGTCCTTCATCGCGGGAAGGCCCAGCAGCTCGAGCACGGTCGGCCACACGTCGACGTTCGCGGTGGACTGCGAGACCACCACGCCGGGTTGCAGGCGGAACGGGAACGACAGGATCCACGGCACAGTCGTGGTCTCGGGATAGACGTTGCGCGCGTGCCCTTCGAAGCCGCGCTCTCCGTGAGCCTCTCCGTGGTCGGCGGTGATCACCACGAGCGTGCTCTTCAGGCGATCCGCCGCGAGCAGTCGGCCGAACAGCTGGTCGAGGGTGCGATCCGCGTGCAGGATCGCGTTGTCGTAGATGTCCGAGTTGCCCGTGCCGAAGCGCGCGGTGTCGGCATCGTAGGTGTACTCGTGCACGTCCATCATGTGCAGGTAGAGAAACCAGCGCCGATCCCCCGCGACGCGCAGGAACTCCATGGCCTCCTCGACGAGGTCGAAGTCGCTGCCGCCGTAGGTAACCGTCGGGTTCTGCCGGCGGACGCGGTCCGGGATGGGGCGCACGCCCGGGCGGGTGTAGACGTCGAAGCCCTGGGCGAAGCCGTGATAGCCGTCGACCCATCCGTTGCGCCACAGACCGACCGTG
This sequence comes from uncultured delta proteobacterium, assembly GCA_963832165.1. Lineage (GTDB taxonomy): Bacteria > Myxococcota_A > UBA9160 > UBA9160 > SMWR01 > JAHEJV01. The sequence continues at coordinate 389,126 of CAWHTE010000004.1, forward strand.
TGGAAGCCCGCCTCGCGCAGGATCTCGGCGGGCAACTCGCGCGCTCGGCGCAAGCACGTCGTTGAACTTCGTGACGCCGGACCGGGCCGGGTACAGACCGGTCCACAGCGAGGCCATCGAGCACTTGGTCCACGAGGATTGGGACATGTTGTGGGCGAAGCGCACGCCTTCGGCCGCGAGCAGATCGAGGAACGGACTCGTGGGGCGCTCGTAGCCGTAGCTGTGCAAGCGATCGGCGCGGAGCGTGTCGATCAAGATGAACAGCACGTTCACGTCGTTGCGTTGCGCGAGCGCCGCGATCTGCTCGGCACCGCCAATCGGGGGCACATTGGCGCCGCGATCGGGCGCCGGGCGCACTTGCGACAGGGCGTAGACCGCGAGCAGGACCGCCGCAGCGATCCAGGGCCACGGTCCGCGCCAGAGGTTCCGCTTTGCGGCTGTCACGCGCGCCACTCTAGCGACCGTGCGATCCGCGTTCGAGACGGAGCGGATATACTGCGCGACCGTCATGAAGCATTGTCTCCGGCGATCCGTGTGGCTCTCTGCGGCCGTTTGTCTCGTGCTCGCAGCCACGGCGACGACTGCGTGTGACTCGCGCGATCCGCTCGAGCGCGCGCGATCGCTCCAGGACGAGCAAGGTGATGTCGCGGGCGCGCTCGAGCCCCTGCGCGAGCTGGTCGAACAGCGCCCGCAGGATCCGGAGGTCAACTATCGCTACGGCCTCGCACTGATCGCCTCGGGACAGCACTCGCTCGCGCGGTGGGCGCTGCGCAAGGCGATGGAATCCCCCGAGTGGGTCGAGCGCGCCGGGATCCCGCTGGCGACCACGGCGATCCAGCTCGGCGGATTCGACGAGGCGGTCGAGGTCGCGACGAAGGTGCTCGAGCACCAGCCCGATAACGTGGAGGTGTTGATCCTGCGCGCCGATGCCCGCGTGCGAACCCGGCGCGAGTACGAGGGAGCGCTCGCCGATGCCGAACGCGCTCTGGCGCTCGACCCCGAGAACGCCGGCGCGCTGGTTCCGAAAGTGGTGGCACTGCTGGGGCTGCAGCGCGTGGACGAAGCCGCCGCGCAGCTCGATGCGCTCGAAGGCACGCACAGTGACGCAGCGCTCGGCCTCCGCGGCTCGCCCGCGCTCTGCGCGGCGCGCGCGTCGTTCGCGAAGGAGAAAGGCGAGGTCGAAGAGGCCGGGAAGCGCTTCGACGAATGCCTCGAAGCGTTTCCGAGCGAGGGGCTCGTGGTCGGCGAGGCGATCGGGTTCTTCGACGCGAACGGCCGTCAAGCGCGCTCGGAAGAGATCCTGCAGAAGGCGCTCACCGCGCAGCCCGAAGCGTTCAGCTATCGCGCAAACCTGGTCGAGCGGTTTCGCAAGACGGGACGGGAGGAGGATGCGGAGGCGCTGCTGCGCGCGGCCACCGAGCTCGCGTCGCCGGGGGCAGCGGCGGTCGGCTGGGCGGCGCTGGGGCTCTACTCGATCGAGACCGGGAAATTCGCCGAGGCGGCGGATGCGTTCGAACGCGCGCACGAGCTCGATCCGAGCGGCAGCGCCGAGCTCCTGTTCGGCCATGCCGATGCGCAGGTCGTGGCCGGGCGCTACGACGAGGCGCTGAAGCTCGCCGAGCAGATGACGGTTCCCGCACACCGTTCGCTGATCCGCGGGCGCGTCGCGCTCGCGCGCGGCGAGCCCGGCCAGGCGCTGGCGCATTTCAGCGAAGGCAACCGCCTCTGGCCGAACAACGCCGTCTCGCGCTACTACGCCGCCGCGGCCGCCGAGCAGATCGGCGACTTCGAGCGCGCGATCGAAGACTACCGCTATTCGATGCGGATCGACGTCCGCGCGACGGATGCGTACCTGCGGCTCGCGCGCATGCAACTCGCCGCCGGGCGCGTGACCGATGCGATCGCATCGTTGGAGTTCCAGCCGGGCGAGCGCCCGGCCGAAGACGAGGCGTCGCTGCTCGAGATCGAGCTGCTCGCGCGCGCCAATCGCCCGCCGCCGCCGGCGGTGCTGCAGCGGCTGCAACGGCGCGACCGCGCCGCCGCGGCGGCAGCGCTCGCGCGCGGCCTGACGACACGGGACGGTCCCGGCAAGGCAATCGAGTTCCTCCATGCGCAGCGGAAGGATCTCGATTTCACCGACCCACGCGACAGCGCGGCGCTCGCGGCGCTCGTCGACGCGCTCGCTGCGAGCGGCAAGGCGAAGGAGGCGCTCGCGCGCGTCGACGCCGGGCTCGCCAAACATCCCGACGCGTCGGCCTTCCATGCGCTGCGCGGCGATGCGCTGGCGAGGAACGGAGCCGAGACCGCAGCCGTCCGCGCGGCCTATCAGCGCGCGCTGGAGCTGGATCCGCGAGAGCATCGCGCACTCGTGGGCCTCGCCGGTCTCGACGCGAGCGCCGGCACCGCTCTGTCCGCGCTCGCGCTCTACGAACGCGCGGCGCAAGCGGATCCTTCCGACCGGGCCTCGGTGCGCGCGGCGGCGAAGCTGCTCGAGGGGCTCGGCAGGGCCGACGAGGCCGAGGAGCGGCTGACGGCGCTGCTCCGCGATCATCCCTACGACGCGGAAGCCGCGCTCGCGCTGGCCGAGCTGCGCCGCACGCGCGGCGCCGACGCCCAGGCGACGCGCGAGCTCGCCCGCCGCGCGGTGATGTTCGGCGGTGGTTCGGCGGCGCAGGCGCTGCTCGACCGGATCGACGCCGAGCGCGACGCTGCGACCGGGGCGGAGCAGGGCTGAGCGCGAGCTTCAGCGGGCGTTGCGCAGCCACACCGCCGCGCGCGCGCGCAGATCCTCGGACACGTCGGCCTTCGCGAGCCACGTCTCCGCAGCCCCCGGATCGCGCGCGCACCATTTGTGCACGATCACCGTCGTGATCCGCTTGCGCAGGTTCTCGTCACTGAAGCGGGCGACGAGGTCGAGCGCATCCGCCGGCCGTTTCTCATGGTTGGCCAGCCAACGCGCGTAGATTGCGAACGCCGGCTCGGACCAGCGCTCGAGCTTCGACTTCTCGATCCACTGGACGGCGTCCGGTCTGCGAATAGCGCATCCAGTCGCGGAAGCTCTCCGTCACGCCGTCGTCGCGATCGTGTCCGGGAGGCAGCGATTCGAGCCAGGCGAACGCCGCCTCCGGATCGCGCAGGATCCAGCGCGTCGCGATGCGGCGCGGCAAACCAGAAGCGCGCGCATCGCCCGTCGTCACCTGCGGCAGGGCCCAGGCGGCGATCACGGCCGGATCACCGCGCTCGGTGGACGCGCTTGCGATCCGCATCGTCATCTCCCCGCGGAACGCGGATTCTGGCAGCGACGAGACCCATTGCATCGCGCCTTCCGTGCCGCGCGCGAGAACGATGCGCCGCGCAAGGCTCTCTCCGACACGCTGTCGGAACGGTCCGTCCGGCAGGGACTGAACGTGCTCGATCAGTCCCGGCTTGCCGGACTCGTGCCAGCCGACGATCACCGCATCGACTGCGGCTTCGTGGTAGAACTGCGGGATCGTCGAGGCGCGCGTGAACGCGGCTTCGGGGGCGCGGTGACCCCAGACGCGAAACGCCGCGGAAACGACCTGACTCGACTGCGCGCGCCACTCGGCCTCGGTCCATTCGACCGCGGCCTGCGGATCGAACTCCGCCCACCAGACCGCGAACGCCACGATCTCCGGGCTGCCCCCCTCGATCGGAGCGGTGGCAACCGCCTCGCGGAGCTCGGAGAGGGAGTCGGCTTCGGACTGCGCGAGCAGCGCCGACCAGCGCAGCAAGCGTTCGAGCGGATCGACGATCGCCAGCGTCTCGCGCGCCTGCCCGGCGACCCGCTCCGACGCCAGCGTCCCGGATCGCAGCGGCGACGGCAGCCACGAGCCGATCGCGATCCCCGCGAGGAGACATCCCGCCGCCACCAACCCGATCGTCAGCTGCTTCATCGGCGCCGGATTCTACGGAGGGCACGAGTGCAAGCAACCGCGCGGCCGTCGTCGCCTCCCGCAGCGTTCTCGGAAGATTGGCAGGTCCGCCTGACGAGCCGGGTCTCTTTCCCGCGGGTAATTAGATTAGATAGACAGTCGAAATAGTTTCCCTTCCGCGGATCGGAAGCGTACGATGCAACGTGTTCTCTGTGTGCAAGTACACACCCGAGGAGAGGAGTTTCACGGCATGAATCCGATTCGAACCTCGACTTCGATCGCGATCGGCACGTTGGCGTTGTTAGTCGCCGTCGCGGCGAACGCGCAAGGCACCTATTCGCTGACCGGCCGGGCCGCCACGGGCTCGGGCGCATTCGTCGATCTGCCGGCGATCGGCAACGTGGTCTGTCCGTCGATCACGGGCATGATCGGTTTTCAGTCGAAGGCCGATGCGATGCTGACGTTCCCGCTGCTCCCCGCCAACTTCACCGCGGGCGCCAGGCATAACCCGGGCGGATGCATTCCGGGCGGCCCGGTGGCCGTGGCGGTCAACGGCACCGGTGGATTCACCGTCCCGGTCGGGCTCTTCAACCAGCCTTATCCCGGGCGGCTCACCGGCGATGATCGCGACGAACGGGCCCGAGGATCTGCAGGTCTCTCCGGTTCCCAACATTCCGCAGCTCCTCCAGCTCGCGACGAGCTTCAAGTTCGAGGGCCCGTTCGCGGCACCCGTCACGCACGACCCCGTGCATCACGACCGCCGCGGACGCGGTGTTCCGTCGCTTGAAGCACGGTGCATGGGCGACGCAGACGGGCCGCCTGGCCAGCACCTTCACGGCGTGTGCACCGCCGCTCGACATGTTCGCGAGCGTCGACTGCACCTTCCCGAGCTCGGGGGCCGTCCCGGGCATCGTCAAGAACAAGGGCGGTGCCGCCGGTGCCGGCACCGGATTCGGCGGCACGATGGCGCTGGTGCTGACGACCAGCCCGACCCAGGCATCGTCACTCGCAATCGCGATCGGCGGCGGCAAGGTGAGGTTCAACATCGTGGGCGGGATGGGCTCGCGCGCGGCCGGCCGCGGATATGCGGACTACGACACCGACAAGCTCGTGGGTGGCGATGTATGGTCTGATGTACAAGCTGACGACGATGGTCCCGGCGCCCAACAACGTGATCGGAATGGTCACGAGCAAGACCGGCATGAAGGGAGTCTCGGACACGAACATGAACTGGGGCTTCCCGTTCACGACCGGTGACATCATCGTGCGCGGCACCGGGACGGCCGGAGGCATGTTCGCGGGCCAGACGGTCACCGCGATGGGCTTCGACAAGGCCACGACGATGCTTCCCGACGTCAAGAGCGCGGGCGGCATGACGGTCATGGTCCCGGGCGGCCGCCAGATCCAGCTCGTGGCGGGCGGCGTGGCACAGTCCCCGCTCTCCCAGGGCAACAACGGCACGCCGAACTACACGATCGTGCGGCTGCCCGAGCCGGCCCGGTCGATGCAGCTGCTCGCGGGCGCGGTCGGCTCTGTTCGCCATCGCAGTCTGGCGGGTGCGCAAGGCTCGTTAGTCGAATCTCTGCTCTCTCGAATGAACGGGGCGGCCCTTGCGGGCCGCCCCGTTCCGTTTCCAGCTTCGCAGCTTCGCGAACTACCGAGCCGCCAGTGGCGATCCGCTGCGGATCACGGGCGGCACTCGCACGAAGCCCAGCGCCCCGGCCGCGACGGCCACCCAGCCGAGAAAGGCCCGCAGCGCCACGTCGTAGCTGCCGGTCGCGTCGAACGACCACGGCGCGAGCTGGAGCGCGGCCACGTTGAGCGGGAGCATCAGCGGTCCCATCGTTCCCATCACGCGCCCAAACGCTTCGCGCCCGAAGCAGTCGCCGATCAACGCCCCCCAGAGCGGCAGGAAGCCGCCCAGCGCAAAGCCGGCGACGCCGCTCGCGAGCACGAGCCAGCCGAAGCCGGGCCGGGCCAGCAGCACGCCGAGGAAGGCCGCGAGCAACGCCATCGCGGTCCAGACCAGCGCGCGCTTGCTGCGTCGATCCGCGATCGCGCCGAAGCCGAGCTTGCCGGCGATTCCGCAGGCCGAGAGCGAAGAGAAGAGCAGCGAGGCGCGCTCGGCCGGGATGCCGAGGTCGGTCGCGTAGGCGTGCAGGTTCGTGAGCAGCCCGGCGAGGATCGCGAAGACGCTGCCGATCGCGATCGTGATTGCCAGGAAGTTGCGGTCGCGCAGCAGCGCAAGCGAGGTCTGTGCCGCGGGCGACGCGAACGCGGTCTGCACGCCGGGCTCCAGGGCATCGCCGTCGGGAGCGAGGCCGCGCTCCTCCGGGTGCCCGACCACCGTGAAGGCGAGAATCGGAAGCGCGAGCAGCACGAGTGCGGCCGCCATTGCGACTGCAGCTCCGCGCCAACCGAAGCGCTCGATCGCGAGCGCGAGCAGCGGCGGGATGGCGAAGCCCCCGAACGAGGTGCCGGTCGCGGAGATCCCGAGCGCGAACCCGCGGCGGCGCACGAACCAGTTGGCGACGAGCTTCGACGTGCTGAGCGGACCCGCGGCAACTGCGCCGGCGCCGACCAGGCCGGCGAACAGGAGCCCGAGCAGCCAGAGCTGCGGCGCGGCGGCGATCGCGGCGAAACCGACCGCCATGCCGAGCGCGCCGGCACACAGGACCGCGCGGATCGAGCCCCGGTCGAGGGCACGCCCTACGAAGGGGCCGAGCAGCGCCATCACGACGGCGAGACCCGAGTAACCCGACGCGACCTCGCTGCGCGAGGCGCCGAACTCCTCGGCGACCGGCTTCAGGAACAGCGGGAAGGCGTACTGCGTGAGTCCGACGGCGAACGCCTGGGCGATCACGGCGGCGGCCACGATCCACCAGCCGTAGAAGACCGCCGTCATCCGCCAACACCGTAGCGCTGCATCCGCGACGCGTGCAGATCAGTCGCGCTGCGGAGGCCACCCGGGAACGAGTCCGAGCGTCTTGCAGAGCTTCTGTGCCGACACGGTCTTGCCGTGCCACTCGCGCGCGGCCTCCTCACAGACGAGCCACGCGATCACGGCCGCGGGCACTTCGGGCGGTGCACCGCGCCACTGCGGGCCGAACTGCTCGAGCAGTCCGGTCGCCTTCACCATCTCGGTGACGATGAAGCCGGGCTCGACGTTGAAGAAGCGGAGCGGCGCCCTGCGATACTCGGCTGCCAACACGCCCACCAGGCGCGCGAACGCCGCCTTCGACGACGAGTAGGCGAAGCCCCAGCCGCCTTCGCCCGCGGGCGCCGTCGGATCGGTGAAGCCCGACTCGGAGACCATGTTCACGATCGTTCCGCGCCCGCGCGCGAGCATGCTCGGCAGCACGCGCTGCACGAGCCAGAGCGGTGCGAGCACGTTGCCGCGGTAGATCCGCTCCACGTTCTCGGCCGTGAGGTCGCGCACGAGGTCCATCACGCCCGCGGTCTGCACGATGCCGTTGTTCAACAGCACTTCGATCGGACCCCAGCGCTTCTCGGTCTCGTCGACTGCGGCCGCGAGACTCGCCGCGTCCAGCAGATCGAGGCGCAGCGGAAGCGCGTCGCGACCGCGCTCGCGCACGGCCGCGGCGGTCTCCTCGAGGCTGCCGGGCAGCGGGCGCAGGTCGGGGGTGCCCGCGGTGTTGCCGTGGTCGTGGAGCTCGCCGGGCGCGAGCGTGCGTGCGGTGAGCACCACGTCGAAGCCGCGCTCGGCGAGCTTCAGGGCCGCGCAGGCGCCGATGCCGCGGCTGGCGCCCGTGATGAAGGCGATCCGGCGTTCCATGGGCTCCTCTCTGATGGGCTATCTGCGCGATCCGCGCGAGAGCGCGGCGGCGAGTGCGCCGCCGATCATGCCCGCGGGCAGGATCAACAACCACGCCGTGGCTTCCGCCCAGAACGGAGTCGCGGGATCCTGCGCCGTCGCGGGCTCGAGCGCCGTCAACAGCACGCCGAGCGCGGTGCTCGCCACCGCGATCCAGCCGCCGTGGCGCACATGGAGCAGGCCCGCGCGGCGCGCACCCACGAATGCGCCGAGCACCGTGCACGCCGCGCCCAGCGCGAGATTCCCGGTCACGTACACACGCGACGCGTAGAGCTCGGTGAGCGTCTGGCGCAGCTCGGCCTCGTCGTGCGACATCAAGTCGGGCGCGAGCCACATCACGAACAGCGTCGAGGCGATCACGGTTGCGGCGATGTCGACGAACGCGCCGAGCAGGATCGCCGATGCGGAGAGACCCGTGAACATTCCCTCCGGCTCGATCGGCGCGCGCGGCATCATCTCGCCCGATTCTAGTGCGTGTGCACTCGCTTGACGGCGTGCGCGACGCCGCGGATACTCGCGCTTGGTCAGTTGCCTAAGTTGGGAGCTCCGTTGGCCCGCAGCGACTCGCGCGAGCGGATCCTCGACGCAGCGGAGCGGCTGTTCGCCGAGCAGGGCGTGGCGGCCACTTCGCTGCGCGAGATCGGCGTGCACGCACAGGCGAATCCGGGCTCGATCTACTTCCACTGGAAGACCAAGGCCGAGCTCGTGCGCGACGTGTTCCGGCGCCGGCTCGAGCCGATCGACGCCGAGCGCGTGCGCCGACTCGACGCGGCTGAACGCGCGCATGCGCCCGACCCCGTGCCGCTCGACGAGGTGCTCGCGGCGCTGGTCGCGCCGATGCTCGGCATGACGGGCAGCGCGGATCTCGTGAGACCGGGCTTCGTGCGGCTGCTCGGCCGCATCTACAACGAGCCCGACCGCGATCTCGTGCGGATGCTGCGCCGCGATCACGGCGCGACGCTGGAGCGCTTCCGCACCGCGCTCGCGCGCGCGCTGCCCGACCTGCCCGAGGAGCAGCTGTTCGCGCGGTTCCACTTCGCACTGGGCGCGCTCGCGTACACGCTCGGCAGCGAGGCGAGCTCTCAGCTCGTGGCCGGGCGCCGACGCCGCCCGGTGTCCAGTCAGGACGTGCTGCGCGAGCTGATGCCGTTCCTCGTGGCGGGCTTCGCGGCGCCGCGCGCGGCGGGCGAAGAGACGCGGCGCGGCGCGGCGTGAGTGGAGGCACGGTGACGCATCCCGCGCTGCACACGGCTCTCTGCGATCTGGCCGGTGTTCGCTACCCGATCGTGCAGACGGGCATGGGCTGGGTCGCGAGTGCTTCGCTCGTCTCCGCGACCGCCAACGCGGGCGGACTCGGCATCATCGCCTCGGCCACGATGGACCTGCGCCAGCTCGCCGACGCGATCGCCGAGACGAAGAGCCGCACCGATCGCCCGTTCGGCGTGAACCTGCGCTCCGACGCACCCGACGTGATGGAGCGCGCCGAGCTCATGGTGAAGGAGGGCGTGCGCGTCGCCTCGTTCGCGCTCGCGCCCAGCGAGCGGCTCATGAAGGGGCTCAAGGATCAGGGCCTCGTCTGCATCCCGTCGATCGGCGCGAAGCGCCACGCCGAGAAGGTCGCGGGCTGGGGTGCGGACGCGGTGATCGTGCAGGGCGGCGAGGCGGGTGGTCACACGGGCAGCGTGCCCACGACCGTGCTGCTGCCGCAGGTGGTCGACGCGGTCGACATTCCCGTGATCGCCGCAGGCGGCTTCTTCGATGGGCGCGGACTGGTCGCCGCGCTCGCCTACGGCGCGGTCGGTATCGCGATGGGCACGCGCTTCCTGCTGACGAGCGACTCTCCGGTGCCGGACGCGATCAAGGCGATCTACCTCGCGAAGGGCGTCACCGATACGATCGTGACCACGCAGGTGGACGGTCACCCGCACCGCGTGCTGCGCACGGAGTTCGTCGACCGGCTCGTCGAGACCAACGCGCTCACGAGCCTGCCGCGCGCCCTCGCGAACGCGCTGCGCTTCAAGAAGTTGCTCGGCACGCCGTGGCGGGAGCTCATCCGCGAGGCGATCTCGATGAAGCGCAGCCAGGAGCTCTCCTGGAGTCAGGTGGTGATGGCCGCCAATGCGCCGATGCTGCTGCGCGCGTCGATGGTCGAGGGCAACGTCGCGTCGGGCGTGATGGCGGGCGGACAGGTCACCGGACTGATCGGGGATCTGCCGAGCTGCGCCGAGCTGATCGACCGCATCGTGCGCGAGGCCGACGATATCCTGTGCGGCTTCTCCGCGGGCGCACGGACCTAGCGTGAACGTCGCGGCGTCTGCGCCCGTGATCCCCGTGCGGCCCGCCGCGACGGTGATGATCGTCGACGGCCGGCCCGATCTGCACGTGCTGCTGCTGCGCCGGCGCGCGCAGTCGGAGTTCGTGCCGGGCATGGACGTCTTCCCGGGCGGCGGCGTCGATGCGGACGACGCGGTCTCTACCTCGATCGGCGGCGAGCTCAGCGATGCCGGCGCGAGCGCGCGCCTCGGCCTCGCGAGCGGGGGCCTCGCGTACTGGGCGGCGGCCGTGCGCGAGACGTTCGAGGAGGCGGGTCTCGCGCTCGCAGTCGGAACGCTCTTCTACGCCGCGCGCTGGATCACCCCGCTCGGTCCGCCGCGCCGCTATGACACGCGCTTCTTCGTCGCGGCGCTGCCGCCGGGCCAGACGGCCGTGGCCGACCAGACCGAGGCCGTGCACGCGGAGTGGGTGCGGCCATCGGACGCGCTCGCGGACTTCCGCGCGGGCCGGCGCGCGATGCTGCCGCCGACCGCGGGCATGCTCCAGATCCTCGCGAGCTATCCGGATTGCGCCGCGCTGCTCGCGGCCGCGGAGCGCGCCGAGTCGGGTCCCGACCAGCGCGTGCGCCTCGCGAGCGAGGCCGGCGGTGCGTGGCGCGTGATCTTGCCCGGAGAGAACCCGAGCGACGAGGAGTCGGGCGCGCGCATCATGGAGCTCGAGGCCTGGGTGCGGCTGTGCCCGCGCAGAGGGGGCTGAGTCATGGGAAGAGTCGAGGGCAAGGTCGCGATCGTGACCGGCGCGGCGCGCGGCACCGGCGAGGCGACGGCGCGCCTGCTCGCGCGCGAGGGCGCGCGCGTGGTGCTCGCAGACGTGCTCGAGGAGCGCGCGAGGCTGGTCGCGAAGGAGATCGGCCCCGCGGCGGTCGCCCTGCGGCTCGACGTCACTTCGGAAGACGACTGGCGCCGTGTGGTCGACTCCACCGAGGCGCTCGAGGGCCGGATCGACGTGCTCGTGAACAACGCGGCGGTGCTGCACATGGCCGCGATCGAGGACACCGAGCTCGCCGAATACGAGCGCGTGGTGCGCGTGAACCAGGTCGGCACGTTCCTCGGCATCAAGGCGGTGGCGCCCGCGATGAAGCGCGCGGGCCGCGGCTCGATCGTGAACGTGGCCTCGATCGACGGCATGAGCGCGAAGAACGGCATCATCGCCTACGCCGCGAGCAAGTGGGCGGTGCGCGGGATGACGCGCGTGGCGGCGCTCGAGCTCGGGCGCCAGGGCATCCGCGTGAACGCGGTCTGCCCCGAAGCCGGCAACGCCGAGATGATGCGCCCGTACGTGCCCGTGGAGATCGACGTGGAGCTCGCGGCGTCGTTCCAGCAGCGCATCCTCGCGACCCAGAAGAGCCGCTCGCTCGCCGAGAAGATCGGCGACGTGGCCCAGATGATCCTGTTCCTGGCGTCGGACGACAGCGCTTCGTGCACGGGTACCGACTTCCTCGTCGACGGCGGGAACCTCGCGGGCACGCGCATCAAGGGCGCGCCCGGCGCCTAGCGGCCGCACCGGCATCCCATGCGCGATCTGCTCGGCGACCTGCGCGGTCGTGCGCTCTGGGTGGTGGTCGGCTGCATGATCTGTCAGTTCGGTCCGGGCTTCGGCTACGCGATCGGTGCGCTCGCCCCCGACATGCTGGCGGAGCTCGGGTGGGATCGGGCGACCTACTCCTCGGTGCAGGGGCTGCCCCAGACGCTCCTGATCGCATTCACGAGCCCGCTCGTGGGCTACCTCGTCGGCCGCTACGGCGGCCGCATCGTGCTCGCGTGTGCCTGCGTCGCGCTCGGCATCGGCTACTCGCTCATGGCCGGCATGGAGGCCCCGTGGCAGTTCGCGCTGGCGAGCGCGGTGATCGGCTTCGGCGTGGCGGGGGTCGGCGACATCACCGCCGGGGCCACCGTGGCGCGCTGGGTCACGCGCTCGCGCGGGCTAGCGCTCGGCATCGTGTATACAGGTTCGAATCTCGGCGGCACGATCGCCACGCGCGGCGTCGCCGCGCTCGCCGACGTGACCACCTGGCGCATGGCGGTGGCCGCGATGGCGATGAGCTGCGCCTTCGTGCTGCTGCCCGCTGCTTGGTTCGCGGTGCGCGACCGCGCCGCCCCGGCGGCGGTCGAGGTGGACGACGCGCCCGCGAGCGGAAGCGAGGGCGATCTCGACTCGCGCGCGGCGCTTCGCACGCGCAGCTTCTGGATCATCGCGCTCGGACTGCTCGGCTTCTGGGTGTACCTGTACGCGATGCTCCAGCACTGCGTGCTCGCGCTCGTCGACGCGGGCATTCCGCGCGAGAGCGCCGCGTCCCACTGGGCCAACCTCGTAGCCATGGGCATGTTCAGCAAGATCGCGTTCGGCTGGATCGCCGATCGCGTCGCGCCCAAGACGGCACTGCTGATCGACTACGGGCTGATCGCCGTGTCCGCGCTGCTGCTCCTGGGTGTGTCGGCCACCAACACGGCCACGGTATGGGCCTTCGTGCTGCTGTTCGGCTTCGCCTACGCCGCGCGCGACATCGTCACGCCGCTGATCATCGTGCACTGCTTCGGGCCACGGAACCTGGCTCAGATCTACGGCCTGCTCATGCTCACGATCCTGCCCGGCAGCGCCGGCGGGATCTTCGCGGGCTGGGTCTACGACGTGACCGGGTCCTACGCGCCCGCGTTCACGGCGCTCGCCGGCGTCAGCGCCGCGACGTTCGCGCTGTTGTTCGCGGTGCGCGACGAGCGCCCGTCGACCGCGTGAGGAATCGGATCAACGGCTCTCGGCGAATTCGTCGATGTCCCAGAGCGCCTCGCGCATGGCCTCGGCGTCCGGGTCCTCGCTCCCGCGAACTTCGGCGAGACACACCACCGCTTCTTGCTCGCTCGTGCTCATGTCGCCGCCGAGGATCTGCTTGAGCTGATCGCTGTCGAGATCGCTCGGCTCGTTGCCCTCGAAGATGCCCTCGCGACAAGCCTCCACGAGTGCTTCGCACGCGGAGTCGATGTCGTCGGTATCCCAGCCCATCTCGTGGAGGTGGATCAGCGCATCTTCCCAGTTCGAATCCGCCATCGCCTTCTCCTCTCGTCGGTCCCGTCGAGCGTCGCCCCGTTAGGCGCTCAGCCGTGCTAGCGCACGTGCTCGCATCGGCTGATTCCCTGGTCGGCTGAACGCCGATCGGATCTTCTGAGAAGTCCTGTGTCGGGGCCTTCGAGGCGATCCGAGGGGAACAGTGCCGACCTGGCCTTGTCCCCGATTCGGTGCACCGAAGGCGGCCGTTGCGACCGGGATACACGAACTTCTCGACTCGCGAAAGGGTTTGTTTCATCGTGCTACCCCGGGGGCGGGTCCGTGCGCGACCCGTGTCCCAAAATGGGAGCGCCCATGAACGAGATCCTCCGCTTCGAAACCCCGGAAGACGGCATCGCCGTGCTCACGATGAGCCGGCCCGAGCGGCTCAACGCGCTGAACCGGCCGTTGCTCGACGCACTCGGTGACGCAGTGCACCGGATCGCCTCCGACGATGCGATCCGGGTGTTCCTGCTGCGCGGCGCGGCGCGCGCCGACGGCCGGCCGTGCTTTTCGGCCGGTGTCGACCTGCGCGGGTTCGCGGAAGGGCAGGGGGTCGGTATCGATCAGGGCTTCCGGCTCACCCAGGCGCTCGACGATCTTCCCAAACCGTCGATCGCGGTGATCGACGGCATCTGCACCACGGGTGCGGCCGAGATCGCCGTGGCATGTCACCTGCGGCTCGTGGGAGCCGCCGCGCGCATCAGCGACTGGCACCTCAAGAATCTCGGCACGGGGCTCGGTGCCTGGGGGGCTGCGACGCGCTGGGCGCGCCTGGTCGGCAGCGCGCGCGCCAAGGAGCTGTTCCTGACCGGACGCGAGATCGGCGCGGACGAGGCGGTGCGGATCGGCTTCGCGAGCGCCGCCCATCCGTCGGAGCGGCTGTACGACGAGGCGCTCGCGATGGCGCGCACGATCGCGGCGATGGACCCGCGCGGCGTCGCGCTCACGCTGGCGCACCTCTCGCGCACCGACGACTGGACGCGCGAGGAGTCGCTGCGCTTTGCGCAGCTCGCGCCGCGCTGGTTCGGCGTCGGCGGCGACATCGCGTCGAAGGGCGCGCAGATCCTCGGGAAGTAGCGGCAAATCGCCCGCTCGGCGTACCGTATCGCCCCTGCGCGACGCGGAGGCGAAGATGGATTTCGATCTGGGAGCAGAAGAGCTCGCGTTCCAGCGCGAGGTGGAGGCGTTCCTGTCCGCGAACGCCTCGCCCGACGTGATGGACGCGAACCCCGAGCAGCTCTCGCAGACCGTCGACACGCCGGCCAAGCGCGCGTTCATGCGCAAGCTGGCCGAGCGCGGCTGGCTCGGCATGTCGTGGCCGAAGCGGTTCGGCGGCCAGGAGAAGAGCGGGATCTACGACTTCATCCTGACCGAGGCGCTCTCGCGCCGGGGCGCGCCCCAGCCCGGCAAGGGCGTCGGCATCGTCGGCAAGACGATCATCCGGAACGGCAACGAGAAGCTCAAGCAGTACTTCCTGCCGCGCATCATCCGCGGCGAGATCGAGTTCGCGATCGGCTACAGCGAGCCGCAGGCCGGCTCCGACGCCGCGAACATGCAGCTGCGCGCGCCGAGAAGGTGGAGGGCGGCTGGAAGCTCGACGGCCGCAAGATCTGGACCACGTCGGCGCACTTCGCCGATTGGTACTGGGTGGGCGCGCGCACGGATGCGACCCAGAAGCATCACGGCATCACGCTGTTCCTCGTCGAGATGAACCACCCGGGACTCACGATCCACCCGACCTGGACGATCGGCGACGAGCGCACCAACGAGGTGTTCTTCGACGACGTGTTCGTGGGCGACGATTTCGTCGTGGGCGAGGTGAACCGCGGCTGGACCTACATCTGCGAGGCGCTCGACCTCGAGCGCTTCGCGATGATGCCGGTGGGCCCGCTCGAGACGAAGGTCGAGGCGCTCGTGGGCTGGGCGCGCGAGGCCGCGCGCGACGGCGCGCCCGTGCGCCGCGACGCGCGCGTGCGGCGCTCCGTCGCCCAGGCGGCCACCCAGCTCGAGGTGGCGCGCATGCTCCAGCGCCGCGTGATCAGCGAGGCGCTCAAGGACCGCGTGCCGACGGTGCAGTCGTCGCAGTACAAGCTGTTCATGAACGAGCTCGGGCAGCGCGTCGCGAACGCGGCGCTCGATCTGCTGGGCGCCGAGGCGCAGCTCAAGCCCGGCAACCCCGATGCACCGATCGGGGGCCGGTTCGAGCGCTCGTACCGCTACACCGTGGTCGACACGATCGGCGGCGGAACGTCGGAGATCCAGAAGAACATCATCGCTCGGCGAGGGCTGGGCCTCCCGCCGACTTACTGATTTTCTCGCTGGTCCGCGAAGAGCGCGATCAGCGCGTTCGCGACCGCCGCGCTGCGGTGCCCGCGATCAGCGTGCCGAGGCCGAAGATCAGCGCAGCGCTCGGCTCGGGGGCGGTCGGGGGATCAGTGCTCAAGAGCACCTTCCACTCCTCGAAGCCGTCCGCGGCGCGCGAGCTCTCGTTGTACCAGTAGAAGTACTGGCCGTCGAGGTTGTCGAACTCCGACAGCGGGATCAGGATCGCGAAGTCGCCGTGGCCGCTGCCGCACTGGCCGTTCTGCTTGCAGATGTTGGCGAACAGCTCGATCGTGACGTCGCCGTTGATCGCGCTGTCGAGCGTCCAGACCGCGTCCTCGCCGCCGAGCTGACCCGTCGCGGTATCGAAGCCCGTCACGTCCGGCGCATCGAGCAGGTAGATCCCCATGTCGTCGAGGTGGAGGTCGAGGAACGCGTTCTGGGAACCGGTCGGCTCGTTGGCGTCGAGCACGAGCATGATGCAGGTGTCGCCGGATCCGCACGCGACCTGCTCGAGGCTGCTGAACTCGACCGAGTGGGTCCAGTTCGTGCCGCCGGTCTGACCCTGCTTGGTGTCGAACTCGATCGCGCCGTCGGTGTTGTAGTAGGTCTCCGAGCCTTCCGGGAGGTTGTTCCGGCCGTTGCCGAGGCGCTGTCCGCGCACGAACGGCTCGAACACGCCGGTTCCCGTCGAGGGATCGGACGGATCGATCCCGTAGAACGTCGTGCCGTCCGGCAGCGTGTATTCGGTCCCGGCGTTCTGCTTGTCGATCGTCGCCTCGCAATCGAAGCCGCAAGCGACGGCCTGCGCCTGCTCGCCGAGGCAGAACACGGCCAGTGCGGCGGCGATCCCAGTGTTGAGGTGAGCGAAACGCATGAGCGGACTCCGAGGGGGGAGGTACGGGGGTGTGTGAATTATCCACCACCGCGAGTCCGCGAATCAACCAAAAAGTGATTCTAAACAGTAACTTACATCATAAACCGGCAAGACGTGCGCAACTTCTACGCCGAGATTCCCCAAACTCGCTGGGTCGCGATTCCGATCCCGTACGTGATCGCCGCGGCCGCGGCGATGATCACGAGGTTCGTGAGCGCGCGGCGTCGGACGTTCATGCCGGACAGGAACGCGAGGATCACCGACACCGCGATGATCACGACGCCCGCGCCGAGCACCGAGGGCAGGGCGCTGTGCGCGCCGAGCGCGATCGGCAGCATCGGCACGAGCGCGCCGGCGAGATAGCTCACGCCGACCAGCGCCGCGGAGCCGAGCGGCGACTCGCGGACCTCCTGCGCCGCGTCGGCTTCGCCGAGGAATCGCTGCCGCGCGAGCTCGGTCTCGCGAATTTCCGACTCGGAGCTCGTCGCGACGAACGCGCCCGCGGCCATCGAGAGCGAGCCCGCCACGGCGGTGGTGGTGCCCGCGATCAGCACGATCGCGGGATCGCCGAACGCGCCGAAGAATCCGCTCACGGCGCCGAGGATCTCGACCAGGCCGTCGTTCAGGCCCAGGAAGATGTTGCGGATGCGCTCCGGGTTGATCCGGCGCTCGTCGTTGCCGGTCACGACCGCGTCCTCGTGCACGAACTCGTCGCGCAGGATGCCGCGCAGCCCGGGCTCGAGCGCGGTGCCCCGACAGGTCTCCCAGATCGAGAGGTATTTGCGCACGCCGTACACCTCGATCGCCTCGAGCACGAGGTGGATCGCGGGCGCGCCGAAGATCCGGCACACGGCCACGAGCAGTGCGAGCTCGAGTCGTCGGCGCACGCCGAGACTGCGGATCTCCAGGCCGAAGAAATCCTGCCAGAACGCGACGTGGCGTCGCTCGATCGGGATCATGCGCTCGAGCACCGAGCGCAGGTCGCCCGGCGCGACGTCGCGCAGCGCCTCGTAGAGCGCGAGATCGAACAGCTCGTCGAGCACGAGCTGGCGCGCGAGCTTGGGCTCGATCGGATGCGTCGGCACCATCGGCTAGCCGCCGAGCGCAGCGAGCACGGCGTAGCTGGCGGCACCGATCGCGGCCGAGGCCGGGATCGTGAGGATCCACGCCCACACGATCTGTGCGGCGACGCCCCAGCGCACGGCCGAGAGCCTCCGCGTCGCGCCCACGCCCACGATCGCACCCGTGATCGTGTGGGTCGTGCTGATGCCCACGCCGAGCGCGGTGGCGGTGTAGATCGCGACCGCGGCGCCGGTCTCGGCGGCGAAGCCCGAGACCGGCTGCAGCTTGGTGATCTTCGTGCCCATCGTGTGGATGATGCGCCAGCCGCCCGAGAGCGTGCCGAGGCCGATCGCGGCGTGGGCGGCGAGCACGACCCAGAAGGGCACCTCGAAGGTCGCGAGATAGCCCGCGGTCACGAGCACGCCCGTGATGATGCCCATCGTCTTCTGCGCGTCGTTGGCGCCGTGCATGAGGCTGAAGCCCGCGGCCGAGACGAGCTGCAGGCGGCGGAACCAGCCGTCCACGCGCTGGGGAGGTGTGTGCGGAATGTCCAGTACAGCGCGGTCATCACGGTGAGTCCGACCGCGAGGCCGATCGCGGGCGCGACCACGATGAACACGAGCGTCTTGGTCCAGCCCGATGCGATGAGCGCGCCGAAGCCGGCCTTCGCGACCGCCGCGCCCGCATAGCCACCGAACAGCGCGTGCGAGGAGCTGGTCGGCAGACCGAAGTACCAGGTGATCAGGTCCCACGCGATCGCGCCGAACAGCCCCGCCGCGATCACCGCGAACGTGACGATGCTCGAGGTCGATCATCCCGGAGCCGACCGTCTTCGCGACCGCGGTGCCGAAGCCGAACGCCGCGACGAAGTTGAAGAACGCCGCCCACGCCACGGCCTGGCCCGGCGAGAGCACGCGCGTCGACACCACGGTGGCGATCGAGTTGGCGGCGTCGTGGAAGCCGTTGATGAAGTCGAAGCAGAGCGCGAGCAGGATCAGCGCGCACGACGACCAGGAGGGTGGAATCCATTCCAGCGGGATCCTGTTAGCCGTGCTTGACGAGGATGCCCTCGATCGCGGTGGCAACGTCCTTGCAGCGGTCGGTGGCGCCCTCGAGCATGTCGAGGATCTCCTTCCACTTGAGGATCACGATCGCGTCGCGCTCGCCGTCGAACAGCTCGCCGACCGCCGCCGCGTAGACGGCGTCGGCCTGGCTCTCGAGCCGTCCGATCTCGACCACCGGCTCGCTCCCGGCCGTGCGCGCCTCGAGCGCGCCGAGGCCGCGGTGCACCTGCTGGGTGCTGGCCGTGATCAAGCGCGCTAGCTCGCGCGCGGCGGGCCGCACCTGCTCGATCCGGTACAGGCGCAGCATGTCGGCCGATGCGTCGATGTCGTCGATCACGTCGTCGAGCGCGCGCAGCAGCGCGTGGATGTCCTCGCGGTCGATCGGGGTGACGAAGGTGCGGTGCAGCCGCTGGAGCGCGTCGTGCACGATCTGGTCGCAGCGGTGCTCCACGTCCTTGATCGCCGCGGCCTTTTCCACCACGGGACGGTCCGGAGCGAGCATCTCTTCGAGCAGTTTCGCTCCCTTGCACAGCTCGTCGGCGAGCAATACGAAGTCGGCGAAGAAGCGCTCCTCGCGCGGAATCAGTCGGAACCGAAAACGTGCCATCGGGTCCCCCATCGTTCCCAGGCGCGCGCATTCTATCCGGCCGAGGGCCCAGGGTCGCGTCTCTGCGGCGCCGCCCATTTGCGATACGCCTCGTATCGTATATGGTCTGGGTGGCCGCCGCGCCGAGCGCGCGCTCCCGCCGCGAGGAGGACCCCCTTTGGACTTCGATTTCACGCCGCAGGAACAGGGGTTTGCCGACGAAGTCGAGAAGTGGCTTCAAGACAACCACGACCCGGTCGTGATGGACCCGACGCGCGAGAACTTCGCGCAGCTCGCAGACACCCCCGAGCGGCGCGCGTTCATGAAGAAGCTCGCCAACAAGGGTTGGCTCGGCATGTCGTGGCCCGTGGAGTACGGCGGGCAAGCGATCGAAGGCATCTATGAATTCATCTTGAACGAGGCGCTCGCGCGCCACGCCGCGCCGCAGATCGGCAAGGGCGTCGGCATCATCGGCAAGACGCTGATCCGCCACGGCAGCGCGAAACTCAAGGCGGAGTTCCTGCCGAAGATCCTCACGGCCGAGATCGAGTTCGCGGTCGGCTACAGCGAGCCGCAGGCCGGCTCGGACGCCGCGAACATGCAGCTCAAGGCCGAAAAGGTGGAGGGCGGCTGGAAGCTCAACGGCCAGAAGATGTGGACGACCTCGGCCCACTTCGCCGACTGGTACTGGGTCGGCGCGCGCACCGATCCGGACAAGAAGAAGCACGACGGCCTGTCGCTGTTCCTGATCCCGATGAAGCACCCGGGTCTCGAGGTGCAGAGCCTGCCGACGATCGGCAAGGACACGACCAACCAGGTCTTCTTCGAGGACGTGTTCGTGCCCGACGACTATCTCGTCGGCGAGCGCGGCAAGGGCTTCCAGTACATCTCCGAGGCGCTCGATCTCGAGCGCTTCACGATGTTCACGCTCTCGCCGATCGCCGATCGCACGCGCGTGCTGATCGACTACGTGAAGCAGGCGAAGCGCGACGATCAGCCGCTCAAGAAGGACCCGAACGTGCGGCGGCTGATCGCGCAGATCGCGACCGACACGGCGGTCGCCAAGGCGCTCTCGACGCGCTTCGTGTCTGCCGCCAGGACGGCCGGCGCCAAGCCGCCGACCGTGCAGTCGTCGCAGTACAAGCTGTTCACGACGACGCTCTCGCAGCGCGTGTGCCGGGACGCGCTGGACATCTGCGGCGCGTCGGGCCAGCTCCGCGTGGACCAGGACGACGCGCCGGTGTCGGGACGCTTCGAGGGCGCCTATCGCGCCACCGTGAACGAGACGGTCGGCGGCGGTTCGTCCGAGATCCAGAAGAACATCATCGCGCGGCGCCACCTGGGGCTGCCGCAGAATTTCTGATCGATCTTGGCCACTCCCCCCGCACCGCTCGCCGGCGTGACCGTGCTCGACCTCTCCACGGTCGGGCCCGGCACTCGCTGCACGCGCATCCTCGCCGACTACGGCGCCGCTGTGGTGAAGGTGGGAGTTCCGCCGAAGAAGTCGGGTCTCCAGACGCAGCCCGCGTTCTGGACCTACTCCGCAAACCGCGGCATGCAGCAGGTGCGGATCGACTTGAAGGACGCGGGAGGCAAGGCCGCGTTCCTCGCGCTCGTGCGCCGCGCCGACGTGGTCGTGGAGAGCTACCGGCCCGGCGTGATGCAGCGCCTGGGCCTGGGCTACGGCGACCTGCGCACACAGAATCCGCGCATCATCGTGTGCTCGACGAGCGGCTACGGGCAGAGCGGTCCCGCCTCACAATACGCGGGTCACGACATCAACTACCTCGCCGTCGGCGGCTTCCTGCACACGAGCGGCCGGCGCGGCGACGGCGGACCCCCGATCCCGGGCGCAACGGTGGCCGACAGCGCTGCGGGAGGCATGCACGCGGCGCTCGCGATTCTCGCGGCGCTCTTGCGCCGCGAGCGCACGGGAGAGGGCGAGTACCTCGACGTGTGCGTGGCCGAGGGCGTGCTCCAGCTCACCTCGCTCTACATCGACCAGTTTCTCGCCACGGGTGCGAAGCCCGGTCCCGGCCACGACATTTTGACCGGGCGCTACGCCTGCTACGACACCTACGCGTGCCGCGACGGCCGCTGGGTGGCGGTCGGCGCGATCGAGCCCGCGTTCTACGCGAATCTGTGCCGGGGGCTCGGCTGCGAGCAGTGGCTCGCGCACCAGACCGACGACGCGGCGCAGGAGAAGATCCGTGCGGACTTCGCGGCCGCGTTCCGCACCCGCGATCGCGACGACTGGGTGGCCGACCTCGCGCCCGCCGACACCTGCGTGGCGCCCGTGTACGCGATCGACGAGCTCGTAGAAGATCCGCAGTTCCGCGCGCGCGGCATGTTCGCCGAGGCGCAGCACCCGACCGCGGGCCGCTTCCGTCAGGTGGCGCCTCCGCTGGCCGGGATGCCGCGCCCGTCCGCACCGATTCCGGTTCCCGATGGATCGCGCACCGACACGGATGCGCTGCTCGCGGCTGCGGGGGTCGCGCCCGAGCAGATCGAGCAGATGCGCAGTGCGGGCGTCGTTGCATAGCGCCCGAAGGGCGCACGCAGCGAGCCGAAGGCGAGCGAAGATCAAAAAGGTGGGTAAGGAGAAGTCATGACCGAGGGTTCCGATCTGCCGGCCGAAGTCCAGTCCTGGATCGGCCAACGCCGCTACGAGCTCGAAGGCGAGTTCGACGTCGAACGCGGCTACATCTTTACGACCTGTGCATCTGTCCGGAACGGCAACCCGATCTTCTGGGACGACAAGGCCGCGGCCGAGGTCACGGGCGGCCCGATCGCGCCGCCCGCGATGATCTCGGTCTGGTTCCGGCCCCATCACTGGTCGCCGGGCCGCACCGAGCCCGCGGTGCCGCTCCAGGTGCACTTCGATCTGAAGAAGATCCTCGACCTGCCCGAGGCCGTGATCAGCGACAACACCGTCACGTTCGGCGAGCCGGTACGGCCGGGCGATCGCCTGCGCACCTGGCAGGTGCTGCGCAACGTCTCCACTCCCAAGAAGACCAAGCTCGGACTCGGCCGCTTCTGGGACATCGAGGTCGAGTACGTGAATCAGCGCGGTGATTGGGTCGGACGAGAGACCTACACGGGCTTTGGCTACCGGAGGGAAGCGTGATGGCATACCCGATTCTCTGCGCAGACCGCGTGAAGCCCGGCGACGCGCTGCCCGAGCTCGCGATCGACGTCGCACCGATCGACGTCGTGCTCGGCGCGCTCGCGAGCCGCGACTGGCGACCGCAGCACCACGACTACAAGTACGCGACCGAGCGCAACGGCGTGCGCGACATCTTCATGAACACGCCCAACCTCGCCGCGTGGTTCGAGCGCTACATCACGGACTGGACCGGACCGTTCGGGCGCATGGGCTGGATCCGGTTCCGCATGAAGGACTCGGTATTCCCGGGCGAGACGATGGTGTTCCGCGGCACGGTCAAGGGAGTCGAAACCGACGACCGCGGCTGCGCGTGGACCGAGCTGGAGCTCGTGCTCACGTCGGGCGGGCGTGAGACCACCGTGTGTACGGCGCGCGTGGCGATCCCCGCGGCCGAAGGCGACAACCCGTGGAAGCGGCGCGGCGAGGACTGGAAGCCCCGAGCAGCAGCCTGATGGAGTAGGGCGGGAGAGCGAAGCGATCCCGCCAAACAGGAGTTTCGAATGGATCTCGATTTCACCGAAGAACAGCACCTGATGCGCGACATGAGCCGCGCGATGCTCGCCGAGCATTGCCCGATCGAGGTGGTCCGCCAGATGGAGGACGATCCGAAGGGCTACCCGGACGGCCTCTGGAAGCAGGTCTGCGAGCTCGGGCTCGCGGGCATGCTGATTCCCGAGGCATACGGCGGCTCGGCGCAGTCGCTGCTCGAAGCCGCGCTCGTGTACGAGGAGTTCGGCCGCGCACTCGCGCCGACCCCGCACTTCGTCTCGTGCGTGCTCGCGGCGCGCATCCTGCTCGCGGCCGGGAGCGAGGAGCAGAAGAGCGCGTGGGTCGAGCGGATTGCGAGCGGCACGGCGATCGTCTCGCCCGCGTGGCTCGAGCCCGACCGCGGCTACGGCCCGGCCGGCGTTGCGCTCGAGGCGCGCGCGGTCGGCGGCGACTTTGCGCTCACGGGCACCAAGCGCCACGTGCACTTCGCGCGCGCGGCGGACCGCCTGATCGTCCTCGCGCGCACGAAGGACGGCATCGACCTCTTCCTCGTCGACCCGAACGCGCCCGGCGTGACGCTCACGCAGCAGCTCTCGCTGGGCTCCGATTGTCAGTACCGCGTCGACTTCAAAGACGTGCGTGTGCCCGCGGACTCGCGCATCGGTGCTGCCGGCACCGGCTGGGACACCTGGAGCGAGGTGCTGCACGAGGGAATCATCCTGCTCGCGGCGCAGGCGATCGGCGGCGCCGACCGCGCGCTCGAGATCACCGTCGAGTACGCGAAGACGCGCAAGCAGTTCGACAAGCCGCTCGGCGCGTTCCAGTCGCTCGCGCACTACATGGCCGATACCTCGACGCGCATCGACGGCGGCCGCGTGCTCGTCTACGAGGCTGCGTGGAACCACGCGCAGGGGCGCTCGATCGCCAAGCTCGCGCCGATGGCGAAGCTGTTCGCGTGCGAGACCTATCGCGAGGGCACGCGGATCTGCGAGCAGATCTGGGGGGGTGTCGGCTTCACGATCGAGTACGACATCCAGCTCTTCTTCCGACGCGCGAAGCACCTCCAGCTCTCGTGGTGGGACTCCGCGCACCTCGAGGAGCTGATCGCGGTGCAGGAGCTGGAGTCAGGGGAGGGACTTTCGCCGCTAACTATTCGATCTCGATGCTGCTCGTGAGATCGGGCGATCCGATCTAGCTCGAAAGCGTTCGCGATCAGCGGGCGTATAGTCCTTCATGACGACGCACGTTTCGGATGGTCGTCGCGGCTCTGCTAGTCGCCGGGGCTCGCCGTGCGCACGAGTTCAAAGTGCTCGTGTACACGGAGGCGCTCGGGCTCGCACACCTCGACTCCGGCGGGCGTGGCCGCGGTACAGGGCTCGCGCGTAACGGATTCTCGTCGACACGCGCGGATTCGGCGGCCTTCACGATGCGATCTCGCGCAGTACGCGGCGGTGATCTGGCTCTCACGACAGGCGAGTGCTCGACGTCCCGAGCAGGCGGCCTTCGAGCGCTACGTGCGGGCCGGCGATGGCTACGTCGGGGTCCATGCGCGGCCGACACCGAGTGGACTGGGCGTGGTACGGGAGTTTGGTCGGGGCATACATCGCCGCCCCACGCTGACCGGTTGCACGATGGGCGGCGACACTCGAGGTTTCCGACGGCTGCACCCGTCGAGCGGCACCGCTGCCGCTGCTCTGGACGCGGACCGACGAGTGGTACGACTTCGCGACGAACCCGCGCGGCTCAGGTCCATGTGCTGCGCACGGTCTGGACGAGAGCACCTACGACGACGGTGGGATGGGCTTCGACCACCCGATCGCCTGGTGCCATGCCTACGACGGCGGGCGCTCCTGGTACACCGGCGGTCGGCCATACGTCCGAGAGCTACTCCGAGCCGCTGTTCCTGCGAGCACCTGCTGGGGGAATCCGTGGGGCGGGCGACGTCGAGCGCGAGTGCGGCGGCACGATCTGGGCCAACTACCAGAAGGTCCAGCTCGACGGTACCACCACGAACCCGATGGAGATGGACATCGCGCCCGACGGCCGCGTCTTCTTCATCGAGCGCGACGGCGCGCTCAAGATCTGGAAGCCGGATATCCAGCAGACCGTGGTCGCGGGCAACATCGCTGTCACGACGGCGGGCGAGGGCGGCTTCCTCGGTGTTGCCTCGCCCGGAATTCTCACAGAACCACCACATCTTCCTCTACTTCTCGGAGCCGGCAGCGGGACCTGCGGCCCCGCCAATGCGGGCGTGAGCACCTGCGGCGACAACGTGCTCGCGCGCTTCACGATGAACGGAGAAGTGCTGGACGTCGCCTCGCGGATCGACGTGCTGCGGGTGGGGATGCAGCGCGAGCAGTCCACCCACAACGCGGGCGCGCTCGAGTTCGGTCCGAACGGCGATCTCTATCTGGCGACGGGCGACGACACCGAGCCGTTCCAATCGGCGGGCTTCAACCCGATCGACGAGCGTCCGGGTCGCGCGCCATTCGACGCCCAGAGGTCGGCGGCCAACACCAACGATCTGCGCGGGAAGATCCTGCGCATCCATCCGGAGCCCGACGGCAGCTACACGATCCCACCCGGAAACCTGTTCGCGCCAGGCACGGCGCTCACGCGCCCGGAGATCTACGTGATGGGCCTGCGCAACGCATTCGCGTCGACATCGATCCCCCGACGGGCCTGCTCGTGATCGGCGAGAACGGTCCGGATGCGCCGGGGGACGTGCCGGGTCGCGGCCCGAGCGGCCGCGTCGAGTGGAACCTGGTCACGCAGGCCGCGAACATGGGCTGGCCGTACTGCATCGGCAACAACGTTCCGTACAACGACTTCAACTTCGCCACGAGCACGCCTGGGCCCGCGTTCGACTGCACCAATCTCGTGAACGACTCCCCTAACAACACCGGCCTCGCGAATCTGCCGCCGTCGCAGCCGGCGGTGGTGTGGTACGGAATCACCAGCTCGAGCGAGTTCCCCGAGGTGAATACCGCCCAGGGCTTCGGCTCCTCCTCGCCGGCGGCGGCCCGGTCTTCCACCACGATCCCGGGCTTGTTTCCGACGTCCAGTTCCCGGCCTACTACGACGGTGTGCCGTTCTTCTTCGAGTGGGGCCGGAGCATGCTCTGGGAGCTGCGCCTCGACGGAAGCGGGAACCTCCACAAGCTGAACCGGCTGTCCCTCGCTCGACTTCAGCTCCCCGATCGACATCGAGTTCGGCCCCGACGGGGCGCTCTACGTGCTGGAGTGGGGCGCCGGCTTGGACCCGAACGTCGATCCGACCCAGGAACTCGTGCGCGTGGAGTACCGCCCGGGCCAGGGAGGCCAGCACGCGCCGGTCGTCGTGGCGACTGCCACGCCTGAATCGGGCTAGCCGCCACTCGCCGTCGACTTCTCGAGCGAAGGAACCTTCGATCTCGAGAACGACCCGATCACCTTGGCATGGGACTTCGAGTCGGACGGGACGGTGGATTCGACGGATCCGGCGCCCTCGTTCACGTATGCGGCGAACGGGCTGTACAACGCGAGGCTCACCGTCACCGATGACACCGAACGCAGCGCCGTCGCGAACCTGCCGATCGCGGTCGGCAACACGCGGCCGACGGTCGCCTTCGCGTGGCCGCCGAACGGGAGCTTCTTCGAGTTCGGTGACTACGTCCGCTACCAGCTGGACGTTCAGGACTCGGAGGACGGAGTGATCGACTGCTCCGAGGTGACCTTGCAGCTGGAGTTCGGTCACGCGACGCACGCGCACCCGCTGTTCCAGAGACCAGGCTGCGCTGGCTTCTTCCAGACCGCGAGCGATGGTGGGCACGGCTTCGACGCGAAGTTCTTCTACGTCATCACCGGCAGCTACACCGACCACGGCGGGACCAGCGTCGGGCCGTTGACTGGCAGGACGCTTCACGTCCTCCAGCCGAAGCGCAAGCAGGCGGAGTACTATGACGACCAGAGCGGCGTCGTGGTGAGGCCCAGCAACGAGCCGGGCGGGCACGGCCATCACGTGTCGGAGATCGAGGACGGAGACTGGATCGCGATCGATCCCGTGAACCTCCACCAGATCGACTCGGTCACCTACCGCGTGTCGGCGCTCGGGCTCGGCGGCCGGATCGAGGTGCACGTGGATGCGCCGGATGGGCCGCTGATCTCGGAAACGGACACCTTCCTGCCCACCTTGGACGATCAGGTCTACCAGGACGTCACCGCGCCGATCACCGACCTGGGCGGCACGCACAAGCTCTACATCGTGTTCCGGGGCCTCCCGATCGTGCCGCGGCTGTTCAACGTCAACTGGATCGACTTCAACGGCGTCGGCATCAGCGCAGTGGACGTCGACCTCGACGGAGTGGACAACGAGCAGGACAACTGCGCGTTCGTCGCGAACGACCAGATCGACAGCGGCGGAATCAACGGCGCCACGCCTGACGGCATCGGCGACGCCTGCCAGTGCGGCGACGTCAGCGGCAACGGGATCGTGAACGGCCAGGACGCCAACGCGATCAAGCGCCACGGTCTCGGCGTGGAGCCGAACCCGGTCTTCGAGGTGCCGGGGAACTGCGACGTGACGGGCAATGGCTTGTGCAACGGACAGGACGCAGGCGCGCTGAAACGCGCCGTGCTGAGTCTCCCGTCGCCGACCTTCGGCGAGAAGTGCCACAACGCCACCGGGACGCCGATACCGCCGGGTCTGTGAGCGGCGATCGCAGCGGGGAAGAGGAGAGCAGCCAGATGCGACGACGAAATCCTCGGTGCCGTTCCGCGACCGTGTGGGCGCTGTTCTGCGCACTCCTCGTCGCGGAGAGCGCGAGCGCGCAGGGGCCGCGCGTGCTCGTCTACAGCGGCACATACGGGTTCCGACACGGATCGATCGACACCGCCAATGCGGAGATCCAGGAGATCGCCGACACCGGTGCCTTCACGGTGGAATTCACCGAGGACCCCGCCGAGTTCACGCCGGCTCTCTACGCGAATTTCGACGTGATCTTCTGGCAGAACACGACCGGCGAGATCCCGCTCACCGCCGATCAGAAGGCCGACTACCTGCAGTTCCACCTGTGCGGCGGCGGCTACATGGGCGCGCATGCCTCGACCGATGCGAACTACGAATGGGCCGACTACGGCGAGCTCGTGGGGGTCTACTTCTTCCAACACCCTCATCTGGGCTACTGCCAGGGCGACCTGCTGGCGCCCGAGTTCCCGTGCGAGGGCGACGCGAACAACGACATCCCCGCCTTCGTGGGCGGCGACGCGACGCTGATCGTCGAAGACCAGGCGCATCCCGCGACCGCTCCGTGGCATGGCAGCCCCTCGTTTCGTTGGGCCGACGAGTACTACCTGTTCAGGGACCGCGACGGTGATCTGCTCAGCGCGGACCCGCGCGGCTACCAGGACGTGCACACGCTGATCGCGCTGGACGAGCTTTCCACGATGGCGCCGGTCGCGTATCCGCACCATCAGCCGCTCGCGTGGACGAAGACCTTCCGCGGCGAGGGGCGCGTCTTCTACACGAACCTCGGCCACAACAAGTACACCTGGCGCGCTCCGGAGTTCCATGAGCACCTGCTCGGAGGGCTCGAATGGGTGGCGGCCGTGCGCCCCGATCCGCTGTGCGTGGCCGCGATCGGCGATCCGGATCTCGACGGCCTGCGCAACGCTTCGGACAACTGCCCGTTCGTCGCCAATGCGGGACAAGCAGACCGCGGCGGGATCAACACGACGACGCCCGACGGGATCGGCGATGCCTGCCAATGCGGCGACGTGACGGGCAACGGAATGGTGAATGGCCAGGACGCGAACGCGATCCGGCGTCACGGCCTCGGTCTGGAGCCGAACCCGATCTTCATCGTCCCGGGCAACTGCGACGTGACCGGCAATGGCAACTGCAACGGACAGGACGCGAACGCGATCAAGCGCGTCGCGCTCGGACAGACGAGCCCGCAATTCGGACAGAACTGCCACAACGCCATCGGAGGGCCGTTCCGGTAATCGAGGTGCCACCTGATGTGAGGCCGGTCGCCCCGTGATCGCTGGACTGGCGCATACCGGAGTCTGCGTCCCGAATCTCGCGGAAGCCGTCCGGTGGTACACCCAGGTCCTGGGGCTCGTCGTGCTCTCGCCTCCGGCCCGGATCGAGGGCCGCGCAATCGAAGCGGACATGGGCGAGATGATCCCGGGCATCGTGCTCCAGGCGGCGATCCTGGGCGTCGAGGGCTCCGGAGACCGCGTGCTCGAAGTGATCGAGTACCCGAAGCACCCGGGACGCCCGAAGCGAGAGGGCTGGGCTCTCACGGATCACGGCTTCTCGCACGTGGGCCTGGTCTGCGACGACGTTGCGGCGACCCGCGCGGAGCTCGAAGCACGGGGCGTGCGCTTCCTGACCCGCGGCACCGCGGAGATCACGGGGCTCAAGACGACCTGGTTCGAAGACCCCTATGGCAACGTGTTCATCCTCATGGAGAAGGGCGCGGCGCAGCTACCGTACTTCCGGCAGTGGGCGGCAACCGCCCGGTAGAAAGGAAATCAGGTGACGGATTCGTCGGCCTATACGCCTCCGAGAGTGTGGACGTGGGAGACCGAGAGCGGCGGGCGGTTCGCCAAGATCAATCGCCCGACCGCGGGAGCCACCCACGAGAAAGAGCTGCCGGTCGGTGAGCATCCCCTCCAGCTGTACTCGCTCGCGACACCGAATGGCGTCAAGGTCACCGTGCTGCTCGAGGAGCTCCTCGAGATCGGCCGGCCGGCCGAGTACGACGCCTACGTGGTCAACATCGGGACCGGGGATCAGTTCGGAAGCGGCTTCGTGGCGATCAATCCGAACTCCAAGATCCCGGCGCTGCTCGATCGCAGCACGACGCCTCCGGCGCGCATCTTCGAATCCGGAGCGATCCTGCTCTACCTCGCGGAGAAGTTCGGCGCGTTCGTGCCCACGCAAACGCAGGCGAGTGCGCGCGCGGAGTGCCTGTCGTGGCTGTTCTGGCAGATGGGCGCCACTCCGTTCCTCGGCGGCGGCTTCGGCCACTTCTACGCCTACGCGCCCGAGAAGCTCGAGTACCCGATCAACCGCTACACGATGGAGGTCAAGCGCCAGCTCGACGTCCTCGATCGCCACCTCGCCGACCACCAGTTCCTCGTCGGCGGCGACTACACGATCGCGGACATGGCCGTCTGGCCGTGGTACGGCGGACTCGTGATCCACAACCTCTACGATGCGGAGATCTTCCTGGAGGCGAAGTCGTACAAGAACGTGCTGCGCTGGGCCCAGGAGATCCAGGAGCGCCCCGCGGTTCGCCGCGGCGAGCGCGTGAACAAGCCGTGGGGACCCGAAGAGCTGCGCGTGCCCGAGCGGCACTCTGCGCGCGATTTCGCGAAAGGAAAGTGACATGGCGGTTTCCTTCTACGACACGAGCATCGGCACCTACCTCCAGACGCTCGGCGCCCTGGGCGGCGTCCTGGGGAAGGGCCGCGCGCACTGCGAGGCGAACGGCATCGACTTGAACGAGGTCGTGGAGACGCGCCTGCATCCCGACATGCACCCGTTCCGCTTCCAGCTCTTCGCGGTGGAGCACATGACCGTCGGCGCGCTGAAGGGGCTCCAGACGGGCCGGTTCGGGCCGCCCGGGTCGCTGAAGGAGCTCGACTTCTCGGGCCTCCAGCAGCTCGTCGCGGATGCCCACGGCGAGCTCTCGAAGGTCTCGCGCGAGAGTGTGGACGCGCTCGAGGGAAACCAGGTCACGTTCCAGATCGGCGACTTCAAGATGCCGTTCACGGCCGCGAACTTCGTGCTCTCGTTCACGCTGCCGAACCTCTTCTTCCACGCCACCACGGCCTACGACATGCTGCGCATGAAGGGCGTGCCGATCGGCAAGATCGACTTCCTGGGCCCGATGCGGATCGGGGTCTGAGGTGGCCCGCTTCGACAGCATCCTGGGCACGATCGGGCGCACGCCGGTCGTGCGCATCAACAAGCTCGCGCCCGAACACGTGAACCTCTACGTGAAGATCGAGGCCTTCAACCCGATGGGCTCGGTGAAGGACCGGCTCGCGCTCGGCGTGATCGAGGACGCCGAGCGCAGCGGGAAGCTCTCGCCGGGCCAGACCGTGGTGGAGGCGACCAGCGGCAATACGGGCATCGGGCTCGCGATGGTGTGCGCGCAGAAGGGCTACCCGCTCGTCGTGACGATGGCGGAGAACTTCTCCGTCGAGCGGCGCAAGATGATGCGCTTCCTGGGCGCGAAGGTGGTGCTGACTCCCGCGGCGCAGAAGGGCAGCGGCATGCTCGCGAAGGCGGTCGAGCTCGCCGAGACGCACGGCTGGTTCCTGTGCCGGCAGTTCGAGAACGAGGCGAACGCCGACATGCACAGCCGCACCACGGCGCCCGAGATCCTCGCCGACTTCGCGGGAGACCGGCTCGACTACTTCGTCACGGGCTACGGCACGGGCGGGACGCTCAAGGGCGTGGCGCGCGTGCTGCGCGTGGAACGGCCCGACACGCAGGTGGTGGTCTGCGAGCCCGACAACGTTCCGATCCTGTCGAGCGGCATCCCGCAGCCGCGCGCCTCGGACGGCGCGCCCGCGGGCAGCCATCCGAGCTTCCGCCCGCACGTGATGCAGGGCTGGACGCCCGACTTCATCCCGAAGCTCACCGAAGATGCCGTGACGATGAAGCTGATCGACCGGATCCTGCCCGTGAACGGCGCGGATGCGATGCGCTGCTCGCGCCAGCTCGCGCAGGAGGAGGGGATCTTCGTCGGGATCACGGCGGGCGCCACGTTTGCCGGGGCGCTCCAGGTCTGCGCGGACGCGCCACCGGGCGCGAACGTGCTGTGCATGCTGCCCGACACCGCGGAGCGCTACCTCTCCACGCCGCTGTTCGCGGACGTGCCCGCCGAGATGACCGATGAAGAGATGCTGATCTCGGTCTCGACGCCGAACTACCGCTTCGACGTGAGCACGCCCGCACCGCCGCCCGCGCAGAGCGCGAGCGCACCGCCTGCCGTCGAGGCCGACGCGACCGCGTTCGTCGCGGACGTCGTGGGCGATCGCGCGCAGCCCGTCGTGATGTTCGCGCTCGAGTGGTGCGAGTTCTGCTGGTCGGTACGGCGTCTGTTCGGCAAGTACAAGATCCCGTACCGATCGATCGACCTCGATTCGGTCGAATACCAGCAGGGTGACCGCGGCGGCAAGATCCGCGCCGCGCTCACCGCGCGCACACAGGTCGCGACGATCCCGCAGATCTTCGTGGGCGGCGAGCTGATCGGCGGCGCTACCGACGTGCTCCAGGCAGCGAAGGACGGGCGGCTCCAGAGGCTGCTCGAAGCGAGTCACGTCGCGTTCGACCCCGCGGTCGGCGACGAGCCGCTGTCGTTCCTGCCGGGCTGGCTGCACCCGCGCTAGCGATAGCGCTGGCGGTTCAGCGCACCTCGAACTCGCGTGTGCCCGCCGGCTTCCCGTCCAGCGCGATCTCCACGCGGTAGCGGCCCGCAGGCCATCCGTCCGCCTTGGCGATGTGGAACTCGGTGGCGGCGGCGCGGTCGGAAGCGGCGACCGTCTGGCTGTTCTCGTTGACGAGCTGGCCGTCCTCGAACGTCCAGCGCGCACTCAGCTTGGCCGCGGGCGCGTTGTCGGTCACGACCGTCGCGTAGATCGTGTCGCTGGGGGAGAAGGTCGTCTTCTCCGCGCCCGGAGCGACGCGTCCGTCGTCGGTCAGCGCGCTGCCGAGCTCGATCCCCGTCACGCGAGCGGCGGCTGCCGGGGCCGACGGAGCCGAGACGGCCGGCGGTTGTGCGGGCGTCGTCGAGCTTCCGGTGCGGTCGCACGCCGCGGTCGAAAACGAGATCAGGAGCAACACGACGAGATTCAGCTTTCGCATGATGGCCTCCGTCGACCTACAGGGACTTCTGGGCCGCAGGGATCTTGAGCTTCTGACCCGGTCGGATCAGATCGGGATCCTCGATCTGGTCGCGGTTCGCTTCGAAGATCTTCTGCCAGCGGTTGCCGTCTCCGTAGAAGCGCTTTGCGATCTTGGACAGGCTGTCGCCCGTCGCGACCGTGTACCACTGATCCTGCGCGGTCTCGCCCGAAACGGGCCGAGTCGACGAGCCGGACTTCACGTTCGAGAAGTCGGGGCGGTCCTTCGCCATGGTCACCTCCCATAGCCCCCCGACCAGAACCAGGATAGGTCTGGATGGCGATCCGCGAAACCGCCGTCCGAATAGTCGTCAGGCGCGGTCGAAGCGGATCGGCAACCGCGTCGGGCCGTGCACGTGGAACGCGCGGCGTGGCTCCCACGCGTCCGTCGCGAGCTCGAAGCTCTTCACGCGCGCGAGCAGGTCGCCGAGCGCGATGCGCGCCTCCAGGCGGGCGAGCGCGGCGCCGAGGCAGAAGTGGATGCCGTGGCCGAACGCGATGTGCGGATTGGGGTCGCGTGCGACGTCGAACCGATCGGGTTCCGAGAATTGCGACGCGTCGCGGTTCGCAGCGCCGATCACCGCGAGCACGAGCACGCCGGCCGGGATCCGTCGGCCGTGCAGCTCGACCGCGCGCTTCGTCATGCGGAACACGGCCTGGATCGGCGTGCGGTAGCGCAACACCTCTTCGATCGCGGACGGGAGCAGGCTGGGCTCCGCGCGCACGCGCGCGAGCTGCGCGGGGTGCTCGGCGAAGCACAGGACCGCGTTGCCGATCAGGTTCGTGGTCGTCTCGCTGCCCGCCACGAGCAGCAGCTGGAAGAACGCCAGGATCTCTTCTTCCGTGAGTCTCGTGCCGTCGATCTCGGCCGCGGCCAGTCGCGTCAGCAGATCGTCCTGGGGCGCGCGGCGGCGCGCTTCGAGCAATTCCGCGAGGTAGGGGCGCATCTCCGCGGCGGCCTTTCGAAATTCGCGCACGGCGTGCTCTGCAGCAGCGCCCCCGGCCGCGATCGTGTCGGACAGACCCAGGATCACCTCGCTCCAGCGCCGGAACTGCGGCCGGTCCGCGCTCGGGATCCCGATCAGCTCCGCGATCACGAGCAGCGGCAGCGGAATCGAGAAATCCGCGCACAGGTCCATCTGTCCGAGCGGGGTCACGGGGTCGAGCAGCTCGCGCGCGAGCTGCGCGATGCGCGGCTCGAGCGCCGCCACCGCGCGCGGCGTGAACGCGCGCAAGATCAGCGCGCGCAGCTGCGCGTGGCGCGGCGGGTCCTGGAAGATCAGCCACTCGAGCGGCGCGCCTCCATCGGCCGACGCGCGCGAGCTCCAGGTGTCGTGGTCGTGGAGCGCGCTCTTCACGCCCTCGTAGTCGAGGATCAGCCAGAGACCGGTCGTCGCGTCGTGATGGACCGGTGAGCGGCGCAGCTCGGCGTACACGGGATAAGGATTGCGGCGGCCCTCGGCACCGAGCAGCTGCAGCAGCGCCGTCACTCCAGCACACCGCCCGCGCGCAGGCGCGTGATCTCCGCGGTGTCGAGGTGGAGCACGTCGCGCAGGATCGCGTCGGTGTGCTCGCCGATCAGCGGGCCGCAGTGCGTGTACCCGCCCGGTCCCTCGCTCAGGCGAAATCCCGCGCGCTCGGCGAGCAGTGCTCCGAGGTGCGGGTGCTGCGTGGCGATCCAGTGCCCGCGGTGCGCGAGCTGCGGATCCTCGAGCACATCCGACTCGCGCTGCACGACGCCGGCCGGCACGCCCGCGGCCTGGAGCCGCTCCATGAGCGGGTAGGGCTCGTGCGCGCGCGTCCAGTCGGCGATGCGCGCGTCGATCGCATCGCGCGTGGCGAGTCGGCCCGCAAGCGAGTCGAATGCGTCGTCGCGCGCCCAGGCGGGATCGCCCAGCTGCGCGCGCAGGGCGCTCCACTCCGCGTCGCTCGTGACCGCGATCGCGATCCAGCGGTCCTCGCCCGCGCACGGGTAGATGTTGTGCGGGCAGGCGTGGTCGTCGGTGTTGCCCTGCCGTGTCACGATCTCGCCGTTCGCGGAGAAGCGCGCGATCACCTCCGACTGGCAGTACACCGCGGTCTCGATCTGCGCGATGTCGATCGAGCGGCCGCGCCCGGTGCGCTGGCGCTCGAAGAGCGCTCCTGCGATCGCGAGCGCGACGAAGCGCGGCGCGAGCGAGTCCGTGATCGTGTGCGCGGGGCCGACCGCCTCGCGGTCGGGCCAGCCCGTGAGATGGTTGAAGCCCGAGATCGCCGATCCCTGGCCGCCGAACCCCGGATACGAGCGCTGCGAGCCGGTCTGGCCGAACAAGCAGGCGGAGACGCACACGAGCGCGGGCTTCTCGCGGCGCAGCGACGCGGCGTCGAGCCCCCAGCGCTCCATCGGCCCCGGCGCGAAGTTCTCGGACACGACGTCGGCCCACTCGAGCGCGAGCCGCTTCACGAGCGCGATGCCCTCGGGCTCGCGCAAGTTCACCGAAAGGCTCTCCTTGTCGGGGTTGAGCAGGTGGAACATCGGCGAGCCGTCGAGGCCGTGCGCGGCCCCGGGCGTCAGCCACAAGATGCGCAGGAAGTCGGGCGCCTTCGCGGACTCGATCCGGATCACGCGCGCGCC
The DNA here is from genome assembly GCA_963832165.1 of uncultured delta proteobacterium. GTDB lineage: Bacteria > Myxococcota_A > UBA9160 > UBA9160 > SMWR01 > JAHEJV01. The sequence continues at coordinate 424,312 of CAWHTE010000004.1, forward strand.
GTGCTCGGCGAAATAGCGCGTGGCGACCGGGCCCGCGGCGCCCGCGCCGAGCTCGAGCATGTTCACGCCTTCGAAGATTCGTTTGGAATCCACCCGATGGGCTTCGCTCGCCTGCGGCTCGCTGCGCGCGGCCTGCGGCCGCTTACGCGAGCTCCTCGAACACCTCCGCCTCGTGCTCGCCGAGGCGCGGCGCGCGGCGGCGGATCCGCACCGCGCGGTCCTCGGTCCTCGCGAAGAAGTCGGGCAGCTCGAGCGAGGCGCCGAGCTCGGGCAGCTCGACGGTCGTGAACAGCTCCCGTTCGCGAAGCTGGGCGTGCTCGAGGATCTCTCGTGCGTCGTTGCAGGGCGCGAGCAGGATCCGGCGCTTGAGCGCCTGCTCGTAGAGCTCGCGCATCGTGTGCGTGGCGAAGAATGCCGCGAACGCTCCCTCGAGCCGCGCGATCTCCTCGTCGCTGAGCACGTTGTGGTTGTAGTGCTCCCAGTCGTAGTCGCGCAGCCAGTCGGGTGCGGCGCCGGACTCCTCCATGAGCGCGACGGTCGCGATCAGGTTCTTCACGCGCGTGGGTCCGCCGCGCAGCCCGAACGACACGTAGCCGTCGGCCGCGCGCCAGATCTCGCGCGTGCGCCCGATCTGGGGGCCCGCGCGCACCGCCTCCGTCTTGCGCAGCGGGTACTGCGCGGGAAACGAGAGCAGCGACTGAAGCTGGGTCTCGTGCAGCGATACGTCGACGATCTGTCCGCGGCCGGTCTCTTCGCGCGCATGGAGCGCCATCGCGACGCCGAGCGCGGCCTCGGGCGCAGCGTGGTAGTAGGCGGTAGGCATGCTGCAGCGCAGCGGCGCGCGGTCGGGATCGCCCGTGAGGTTCGCGTTGCCGCCCATCGCGACGACGACCAGGTCGCTCGCGCGGTAGTTCGCGTAGGGGCCGCTCTGGCCGAACGGCGTGATCGCGCAGACGATCAGGCGCGGGTGACGATCGCGCAGGCTCTGGGGGTCGAAGCCATTGCGCGCACCGGGGCCCGCCGTGTCGAGCCAGACGTCCGCACGTGCGGCCAGTGCATCGAGCCGCTCGCGACCGGCCGGCGACTCGAGATCGAGCCGGATGCTGCACTTGCTCGTGTTGAGAGCGTGCCAGGCGAGGCTGCGCTCGATTCCGGGCGCCCCACCGATCCACGGCCCGCGCCGTCGCAGCGCCTTGCCCTCGGGCGGCTCGACCGCGATCACGTCGGCGCCGAGGTCGCCGAGGATCTTCGCGGCGAGCTGACCGGACTCGTCGCAGAGGTCGAGGACGCGGATGCCGTCGAGCATGGGGGTCGCCAGTATAATCGCGGCCCAGATGAAGATTGGCATCACGATGTTCGCGACCGACCTGGCGATGAGTCCGGTCGAGCTCGCGCGCGAGGCCGAGGCGCGCGGATTCCATTCGCTCTACGTCCCCGAGCACACGCACATCCCCACGAGCCGGCGCACGCCCCCGCCGACCGGCGGCGACGTGCTCGGGGAGGAGTACAAGCGCGCGCTCGACCCGTACATCGCGCTCGCGGCGGCCTCGTCGGTGACCTCGCAGATTCGACTCGGCACGGGGATCGGGCTCGTGGCGCAGCACGATCCGATCACGCTCGCGAAGGAGCTCGCCACGCTCGACCTGCTCTCGGGCGGGCGGCTCGTGCTCGGGATCGGCTACGGCTGGAACCACGAGGAGATGGAGAACCACGGCATCGACGTGAAGCGGCGTCGCGAGCGCGTGCGCGAGACGATGCTCGCGATGCAGGCGCTCTGGACGCAGGAGGTCGCGTCTTTCCACGGCGAGTTCGTGCAGTTCGAGCCGAGCTGGCAATGGCCCAAACCGATCCAGCAGCCGCGACCGCGCGTTCTGCTCGGCGGCGCGCCGGGTCCCACGCTGTTCCGACACATCGCGGAGTATGGCGACGGCTGGCTGCCGATCGGCGGGGCAGGGCTCGCCGCCGCGCTCGAGCAGCTGCGCGGAGCGGTCGCGGCCGCGGGACGCGACCCCGCCGCTCTCCACATCGTGCCGATGGGAGTTCTCCCGAGCGCCGAGAAGCTCGACTACTACCGCGAGCATGGGGTCACCGAATCGGTGCTGCGCGTCCCTTCGGCGCCGCGCGACACCGTGATGCCGGTGCTCGACGAGTTCGCCCGGAAGTATCTGTAGGGGTCAGCTGCGCCGGCGCTTCCGCGTGCGCGCGGCCTTGCGGGCCGCGGCGCGGCGGCCGGCCGCGCCCTTGGTCCGCGACGCCTTGCGAGCGGCACGGCGGCGGGCCGTCGGCCCGCGCTTGCGCGCGGAGCTCTTCGCCTGGCGTGCGAGCGCGGAGCGCGACGCCGTACTGTGTCGCTCGCGCCGGAGCCAGGCGAGCACGGCGCTGCCGCGTCTTCGCGACGGCTTCTTGCCCGCGCGTTTGGCAGCACTGCGCGCGCTCTTGCGCGTGCGAGCGGAGGCGCGCTTCGGTACGCGGAGCTTCACGCCCGCGCGGCGCGCCTTGGAGAGGCCGATCGCAATCGCCTGCTTCGTCGATCGCGCACCGTGCTTGCCCTCGCGGATGTGATGAATCTCCTCGCGCACGAACTCGCCGGCTTGGCTGCTCGGCGACTTGCCCTGTCGGCGGGCCTTGCGGGCCCGCTTCAATGTCCGGGTCTCCGGCATGAGATCCTCCTTGCGGCGCTGCTCGATATTTGTGCAAGGCGCGTGCCAGCGCGATCATCCTCCCATGGCAATTCTTGCCACGCAGACGCTGCGCGAAGCCGCGGCAATCTCATCATGTGGATATGAAGGATGCCGGCGTGGACGCGGACGCCGACGCGCGCTGGGTTCGGATCCGGATCGGTCCGATTCCGTTCGCGTATCCGAACACGAAGGCGCGCAAGCGCCTCGTGCTCGCGCACGACCTGCAGCATCTGCTGACCGGCTATGGGACCGATCTGATCGGTGAAGCGGAGCTGGGCGCTTGGGAGCTCGGAACCGGAGTGCGCGATCGCAGCGGGTGCGTTATGCGATCCGCGTGTTCGGGTTCATGCTGCCGCGCTCGCCTGCGCGACTGCGCCGAGCGTTCGTGCGTGGGCGCCACTGCCGGAACCTGCTTGGGCATCGGCTCGACGCCGCCGCGCTGTCGCGCACGGTCTCCGACTTGCGCCGAGAACTCGGGCTCGATCGAACCGTTCCCGGATGCGACCGCGGAAGACCTGCGCGAGTGGCGCCGCTGGGCCGCGAAGGCGATCGCGGTGGTCTGGGGCCCGATCATCCCGATCGCCGCGATCACGTGGTGGTGGCTCTCGTAATCGTCCGTCCTCGTCAGCGCTTGCGGGGGCTGCCCGAGCGGATCGGAATCACGTTGCGCAGCTGCTCGGCGGGGAACGCCTCGCCGCGCACGAAAGCGGCGATCCCGGCATCGATCAGGCCGAAGAACGCCTCGAGGTGTGCGAGGCGCTGCTCGATCTCCGGCGATGCCCCGGCGCGCGCCTCCGCGGCGGCCGCGCGCGCGTCGGCGACGGCCGTCAGTACCTGGCGCACCGTCCAGCGGAAGCGACGCTCGAAGATCTCCTGCATCGCGCGGAAGAAGTCGGTCGCGGCCTGATAGTGATCGCGGCGCGAGCCCGGCACCGGTTGCCGGCGGACCAGGTGCCACTCGACGAGCGCGCGGATGTTGAGCGAGACGTTGCTCTTGCTCTGGCTCAGCTCGGCGGCGATCTCCTCGAGCGAGAGCGGCCGCTCGCTCAGGTAGAGGAGCCCGAAGATGCGCGCCTGCTGCTGCGAGAGGATTCCCGATGCGGCGGCGGCCGCGCCGAGTCCGTCGGTGAGTGTGCCGGCCACGCGATCCATGTTCACCCCATTGCGCTCGTCGGGTCGGGGCGGTGCGCGTGCCGAGCTCGTCTGCGGTCGTCGAACAGGACGACGAGCGGTCCGACCACGAGCGCCGCGATCAGCCACGCTCCCCCGTCGGCGAACAGGTGATCGTGCAGCGCGCGGAGCGCGACCGTGAGCCCGAGGCCGAGCAGCATCGCCCGATAGGGCAGCTCCGACGGCACCAGGCGCTGCCGACCCGCGACGATCGCCGCAAACGGGAGGATGGAGCTCTCCGCGGCGAACCGCGCGTACGAGTCGCCGCGCAGCACCGCGAGTTTCTCGTCCTGGAGCCTGGCTCCGATCAGTGAGTACACGCCGAGGATCCCCATGAAGACCGCGCCGACCGCGCGCGTGGCGAGCAGCGCGTGCGCGATGCCGAGCAGAGCGGTGCCGACGAAGAAGGGATGGCGCGTCACGCGTTCGAGCCCGCGCGGTCCGCGCTCCTGCTGTCTACTGAACGCGAAGGGAGAGGTCGGATAGCCCGCGAACGCCCCGCTCATCAGCGCGATGCCTAGCGCGATCATCGCGACGAGTGCCGCGCGCGCCGCGCCGTGCGTTCCGAGTCCGGGCCCGGCCGGTCCTTCGCCCGCGTGCGCGGCGTAGACGGACACGCCGAGACCGAACGTGAGCCAGGCGACCAGCGAAAACGAGATCGTGAAGCCCATCGGGCCCAGGCGCGCGATCAGGCGCTGCCGCAGCGGAGGCCAGGCGAGCCCGAGGTGAGTGAGGACGAAGGGTGCAAGCGAGATCGCGACGGCGAGAACCGGGTGCATGGCAGACCTCCGGGCGCGCTGTTCATACCGAACGTTTAATATATTCTGCACGTTCTGGCAAGTTGGCGACTCGGAATCAAGGCGCGAACCCGGGCGCCTCCACGACCGGAATCACCTCGGCCGCGAGACGATCGACCTGGTCGAACACCTCGCGCGTGCCGCGCGCGAGTGGGATCAGCACGTACTTGCTCGCGCCCGCCGCGATCGTGCGGCGCAGCCGCTCGATCAGGTCCACGGCCGCCCCGACGGCGATCGGCGGCTCGTCACCCGCTGCGAAGCCACGCGCGCGCAGCGCACCCGCGAATCGCGACACGGCCGGATCGTCGGCGGTGCCGAAATGAAATAGCAGTGTTGCACCGTAGTGGTCGGCGTCGATCGAGCGTCCCGTCGTCGCGAGCTCGTCGCGGATCGCGCGGATCACCGGGCCGATCTGATCGGGCGGCATCAGGCCGCCGAGCCAGCCCGTGCCGATTCGCGCCGTGCGGCGGATCGCCGCGGGGCTGTGGCCCCCGATCCAGAGCGGGAGCGGCTGCTGCACCGGGAGCGGCGCGATCTGCGCGCCCTCCCATTGAAAGTGCTTCCCTGCGAACGTCACCTTCTCGCCCGCCCACAGCCGGCTCATCAGCTCGAGCGATTCGTCGGCGCGGCGGCCGCGCTGCTTCGGGTCGCGCCCCGTCGCGCGCCAGGTCGGATCGTTCTCGCTGCCCACACCAAACACGGGCAGGAGCCGTCCGCCCGAGAGGTAATCGATCGTCGCGCACTGCTTCGCGAGCAGAAGCGGGTCGCGGTGCGATACGACCACCGCGTTCATCCCGAACTTGAGCCGCGACGTCGCGCCCGCGAGCGCGGCCATCGCCGACATCGATTCGAGCTGGGGATCGGCGCCGATCAGGCGGTCGCTCTGCCAGAGCGAGTCGACGCCCGCCGCTTCGCAGCGTTCGGCAAGCGCGAAGAAATCGCGCGCGGCGTCGAAGCTGAAGCCGGCCGTGCCGACGCCGATGCGGACCTTCAGCGGCGGATCGGTCACCGCAGCGGCCGCAGCAGCTGATCCCCGAACTTGGCGACCGTGTCGCAGTATTCCGCGCGCGTGCGCGCGTGCGGCAGCGAGATCGTCACCCAGGTGACGCCGCGCTCGCGCAGCCCCTCGATGTTCGACTCGAACTCGGCCGGGTCGATCGTCTCGGGCGCGTGCATCGAGAGTCCGAACGGCACGAACGTGACGTCGAGGGCGCGCGTGCGGCCGATCTTGTCCGCGTAGTCGCGCGCGTAGCGCAGCCGCGCGTCGAAATCGGCCATGCTCGTGATCTCGGCCGTGCGCACGCGCTCCTTCACGATCCCGACCGTCGGGAACGGGATCCAGCCGTCGCCGAGCTCGACCGCGCGACGGATCGCGCGTTCGCTGTTGCCGCCGACCCAGATCGGCGGGTGCGGCTTCTGGATCGGGCGCGGGAGCTGTGTGTTGCCCGTCGCCGCGAAGTGTCGCCCGATCAGCTCGACGCCGTCCTCGGTCCACGCGCGCTTCATCGCGCGGATCGTCTCGTCGGCGACGTCGTTGCGCGCGTCGAAGTCGGCGCCGAGCGCCTGGAACTCGCGCTTCAAATAGCCCGCGGCCACGCCCAGGATCAGCCGGCCGCCCGACAGCACGTCGAGCGTGCTGGCGGCCTTCGCGAGGATGAACGGGTTGCGGTAGCCGAGCACGGTGATGTTGGTCTGCACGCGCAGCGTGCTCGTGGCGGCCGCCGCGAACGCGAGCGCCACGAACGGATCGAGCGCGTGGTGACCGCCGCTCGCGAGCCAGCGGTCGTTCGGGAACGGGTGGTCGGTGACGAAGCACGCGTCGAAGCCGGCCGCCTCGACCGCGTGCGCCATGTCCGAGATCGCGCGCGCACCGACGAACTCGTCGCCCTGGGAAACCCGGTCAGTGGGAAGCTGGATCGAGAAGCGCATCGCGGCGAGCAAGATACTCGCACGGCTTGAGAAACGTCAGCCGAATCCGAAACATGCCGGGACGGTGCGCCGCGATCGGCTTGGCAGTCCGCCGGTCCGCTTCTATCGTGTGGCTCCCCAGAACCCCCCGGACCCGCGAGCGCCCGCTCCCCGCGGTCCCCCCAGCCAGGAGCGCTCCGTGGATCTCCGCTACTCCGCCTCCGACGAGGCCTTCCGCAGGGAGCTGCGCGCCTGGCTCGCCGAAGCCGTGCCCGCGCAGGGGCCGGTGCCCAGCGAGCACGCCGATTGGGAGACGCGCTGCGAGTACGATCAGTCCTGGCAGCGCAAGCTCTACGAAGCGGGCTATGCGGGCATCAACTGGCCGAAGGAGTACGGCGGCCGCGACGCCTCGCTGACCGAACAGCTCGTCTACTACGAAGAGACCGCGCGCGCGCACGCGCCCTACGTCGGCGTCAATTTCGTCGGGCTGCTCCACGGCGGGCCCACGATCATGGCCGAAGGCACGCCGGAACAGAAAGAGCGCCACATCGGGCCGATCATCCGCGGCGAGCAGATCTGGTGCCAGGGGTTCTCCGAGCCCACCGCGGGCTCCGACCTCGCGTCGCTCAAGACGCGCGCGGTGCGCGACGGCGACCACTACGTCGTGAACGGTCACAAGATCTGGACCTCGTTCGCGCACGTCGCGCACTACTGCGAGCTGCTCGTGCGCACGAATCCCGACGAGAAGCACCGCGGCATCACCTGGCTCGCGATGCCGATGGACCTCGACGGAATCGAGATCCGTCCGCTGCCGACGCTGCTCGGGGCCGGTGAATTCTCCGAGATGTTCCTCGAGGACGTGCGCGTGCCGGTGGAGTGCCGCGTGGGCAAGGAGAACGACGGCTGGCGCGTCACGAACGTCACGCTCTCGTTCGAGCGCGGCACGGCGCTCGCGAGCGACATGGTCAAGCTGCAGGAAGCGCTGCGCACGCTGACCGCGGTGGCGAAGCGGATCACGCGCGACGGTGCCACCGCCTGGGAAGACCGCGCGCTGCGCCGCGAGATCGGCCATGCGGCCGCGGAGGCCGACGCGCTCTGGGCGCTCGTGAAGTACATGGTGAGCGAAGTGGGCAAGACGGGCGTACCCGGCATGACCGGCTCGTGCCTCAAGCTCTACTACACCGAGCTCAAGCAGCGGATCGGCGAGCTCTCGATGCGCGCGCTCGGCCGCGCGACGCTGAGCCGCGAGGACGTCGCGGGGCTGCCGTCGCACGACATCGTGTTCGAGGCGCTCCAGTCGCTCTCGATGACGATTGCCGCGGGATCGTCGCAGATCCAGCGCAACATCATCTCCGAACGGATCCTGGGTCTGCCCAAGGAACCGCGCTAGAGGAACCGTGGACTTCCAGCTCAACGAAGATCAGGTGGCGCTGCGCGCCGGGATCCGGTCATTCTGCGACGGCCGCTTGTCGCTCGACGCGCTGCGCGAGCTCGAGAAGCAGGGCTTCGACCGCGCGCTCTGGGGCGAGCTCGCCGAGATGGGCGTGTTCGCGCTGCGCCAAAGCGAAGACGCGGGCGGCGTGGGACTCGGCACGGCGGACGCCGTGATCGTGTTCGCGGAGCTGGGTCGGTGTCTCGCGCCCGGACCGCTCGTGTGGAGTCACCTCGCGGCCGACCTCGTGCCCGGTGCGGGCGCAGGGGAGGTGGTGGTCGGCGGTGTCGAGCAGCTCGCGGGCAGCGATCTCGTGCTCGTCGAGCACCTCGAGCAGCTCGACGCACTTCTCGTGCTCCGGCGCGACGGCGTGTATCGCGTGGACCCGAAGACGCTCTCGGCGCGCTCGACCGGCACGCCGCTCGACCCGTTCACGCCGATCTTCCAGGTCGATTCGCTGCCGAAGGGTGACCGGATCGCCGACGCCGCGGCCGGCGCGAAGCTGCGCCTCGAAGGTGCGGCACTCGCGGCGGGGCTCCTGTTCGGGATCGCCGAGCGCACGCAGGAGCTCGCCACCGAGTACGCGAGGAAGCGCGAGCAGTTCGACCGCCCGATCGGGAGCTTCCAGGCGATCAAGCACATCCTCGCCGATTGCTACACGCGCCAGGAGATCGCGCGCGCGGCTGCCTACGCGGCCGGCGGGACGCTCGACGATCCGGAGGTCGGATCGGCGGCGCGCGCCGTGGCCACCGCGAAGGTGATCGCAGGCGACGCCGCGATGAAGAACGCGCGCGCGTGCATCCAGGTGCACGGCGGCATGGGATATACCTGGGAGATCCCGGCCCACTTCTATCTGAAGCGCGTGTGGGTGCTCGAGAACGCGTTCGGCGACGGCGCCGAGCACGCCGAGCAGCTGGCGGAGATCATCGCCGCGGAATAGGGAGGTTTGCGAGTCATGGGCATCCTCGAGGGCAAGGCCGCCATCGTGACGGGCGGCGGGCGCGGCGTCGGCCGCGGCGAGTGTCTCCACCTGGCGGCGCAGGGCGCGGGCGTGGTGGTGAACGACGTCGACAGCGAAGAAGCGCTGAAGGTCGTGGGCGAGATCCGCGGCGCGGGCGGCCGCGCCGTCGCGAGCAGCGCCGACATCGGTACGCGCAAGGGCGCGCAGGAGCTCGTCACCCAGTGCGTCGACGAGTTCGGCGGGATCCACGCCGTGGTGAACAACGCGGGCATCGTGCGCGACAAGAGCTTCCTCAAGATGACCGACGAGGAGTGGGAGCTCGTGCTGCGGATCCACGCGGGCGGCACGTTCTGGTGCGCGCAGGAGGGCGCGCTGCGCATGCGCGACCAGGGGACCGGCGGCGCGATCGTGAACACGGTGTCGGCGGCGCAGATGGGCAACTTCGGCCAGACCAACTACGGCGCCGCGAAGGGCGCGATCGCGTCGATGACCTACACGTGGGCGAACGAGCTCGCCCGCTACGGGATCCGCGTGAACGCGATCAGCCCGATGGCCACGACGCGCATGTCGGCCACGTTCAAGGGCGCCGATGGCAAGCCGGCCGCCGATGCGCCGTTCTTCGATCCCAACCTGAACGGGCCGTTCGTCGCGTATCTGTGCAGCGACGAAGCGAGCTGGATCACGGGGCAGGTGTTCGGCACCGGCGCCGAGCGCGTGGTGATCATGAAGCACCCCACGTACGACACGGGCATGTTCCAGCCGGGCGGGTGGGACGTCGAGTCGCTGCGCGATCACATGCCGAAATTCTGGAAGGGCCGGCTCGAGCCCGTGGGTCTGTACAAGAAGCCCTATCCCTATTACGACGGTGTGAAGTCGGACGCAAGTTTCGCGCAGCGAGCCGAAGGCGAGCGAAGTCCATCAGGTGGGAGCTAGTCGATGGCATTCACCACGCTGCTCTATGAGAAGGCCGACGGAGTCGCCACGCTCACCCTGAACCGCCCCGAGCGCCACAACGCGTTCAACACCGCGATGGCGCACGAGCTTCACGACGCGTGGACGCAGATCAAGGCCGATCCCGAAGTGGTATGCGTGATCGTCACGGGTGCGGGCGACAAGGCGTTCTGCACCGGGTTCGACGTGGCCGAGGTCGCGTCGGGGGGCACGGCGGGAGCGCCCGATCTCCCGTACGAGGAATCGCCGCTGATCAAGCTCACGGCGATCCACAACCGCTGCTGGAAGCCCGTGATCACGGCCGTGAACGGCATGGTGAACGGCGGCGGGCTGCACTTCCTCGCCGACAGCGACCTGATCCTGGCGGCCGAGCACGCCACGTTCTTCGACACGCACGTGAAGGTCGGCCTGCTCTCTGCGCTCGAGCCGGTGGGCCTCGCGCGGCGGATTCCGCTCGAGGCGGTGCTGCGCATGTCGCTCCTGGGCGGGTCCGAGCGCATGACGTCGGCCGAGGCGAAGCAGCTCGGGCTGGTCGGAGAGGTGCTGCCGCTGCCGGATCTCCTGCCGCGCGCGCGCGAGCTCGCCGCGAAGATCGCGCAGCACTCGCCCTCGGCACTCGCGCGCACCAAGCGCGTGATCTGGGAGAGCCTCGACCGCGGTCTGCACGATGGCCTGCGGAACGCGTGGAGCATCATCGCCGAGCACACGAAGGGGCCCGACACGAGAGAGGGCGCAACCGCGTTCGTGGAGAAACGGAAGCCGCGCTGGGCGCCGTACACGGAGTAGCGCGGTGTACGAGACGATTCTCTACGCGGTCGAAGATCGGATCGCGACGATCACGCTGAACCGGCCCGAGAAGCGCAACGCCTACGTGCCGCAGATGGGCGAGGACGTGGTGGCCGCATTCCGCGCAGCGCGCGAGGACGATGGGGTACGCGCCGTGATCCTGACCGGCGCGGGACAGGGCTTCTGTGCCGGCGTCGATCTCGACGCGCTCAAGGCGATGCAGGCAGGTCAGAGCACGGGGAAGGGGCCGAAGCTCGGCGAAGAGGCGTTCGTGACGAGCTTCCCGCTCGAGCTGCTCTCCTACCCGAAGCCCGTGATCGCCGCGATCAACGGCGCCGCGATCGGTGTGGGCGTGACGATGGTGCTCCCGTGCGACATCCGGATCGCGTCCGAGCGCGCGAAGCTCGGCGTCCCGTTCACGAAGCTCGGGATCCTGCCCGGGCTCGGCAGCAGCTACCTGCTCTCGAAGCTGGTCGGGCTCGGCCGCGCGCAGGAGCTCGTGCTCACCTCGCGCGTGATCGAGGCCCCCGAGGCGCTCGCGATCGGCCTCGTGAGCCGGGTGGTATCCGGCGACGCGCTGATCGCGACCGCGCGTGAGATCGCGCAGCAGACGATCGCGTGCGATCCGGATGCGCTCGCGGTCGCGAAGCAGACGCTGCACGCGAGCGCGACCGTCGCGATGGCCGAGGCGATGAAGAACGAGCGCGCCGCGAACGCGGAGCTGCGCGAGCGCAAGGCGAAGCGCAACGGTTAGGCGCTCGATGATTCACTACTGCAGATTGCTGCTCGCGTTCGTTCTGGTTGCCGCGTCGGCGAGTCCGGTCGGATCGGTGGAGATCGATTGGGTGGCGATCTCGCATCCGGGCAACCCCGCCGATGACACGGGCTTCGGTGCGGTGCCCGACACGTTCCTGATCGGCAGAACCGAGGTGACGGTCGCCCAGTACACGGACTTCCTGAACGCCGTGGCGGACAGCGACCCGGGCCAGTTGTGGGACTTCGCGGTCGGTGTCACGCGCACAGGGAGCGACGGGGGCTACCAGTACTCGGTGCCCGCTGGGAAGGGCGCCCGTCCGATCGCGAACATCAGCTTCTGGAGGGCTGCTCGCTTCGCCAACTGGCTCCACAACGGCGAGCCGACGGGTCCGCAGAACAATGCGACCACGGAGGACGGCGCCTACACGCTCACGCCCACGGGCATCTCGGAGAACAGCGTCACGCGCAACCCGGGCGCCGGGTACTGGGTTCCGAGCCACGACGAGTGGTACAAGGCGGCCTACTACAACGGCCCCCAGAGCATCTACTACGACTATCCGGCGAGCTCCGACGCGGTGACCTCATGCTCGACCGTCACCTCCGCTCCGAACAGCGCCAACTGCGACTTCCACTACTTCGAAGGAGTGGACGTGGCCAGCTACACGGGCTCGCCGAGCCCCAATGGCACCTTCGACCAGGGCGGAAACCTGGAGGAGTGGACCGACACGATCCTCGACGTGGATTTGAGAGTGCTTCGCGGTGGAGCCTTCGCCGGCGATGCCGAGTCGTTCCTCGCCGCCGACGCCCCCAGCTACGGGGTGCCTCAGCAGACCGGCACCAACGTCGGATTCCGCGTCGCGGCGCAGCTTCCGGAGCCGTCCTTGGCCGTGCTGCTGTCGGCCGGCACAGCGGCAGTCGCAGCGCTGCGCCGGCGCAGGGTCCGGCACCGAGGCAAGATCGATGACGAGCGCGCCGCGGACGCCGAGCTGCGGGAGCTCAAGGCGCCGCGGAAGGGGTAGGGAGGGGCGGAAGCGGCTGATCTCCGTCAGCCCCGGCGCCGCGGAGTGCAGGCCAGCAACGCGAGTCCAGCCGCAATCAGCGGCAGCGAGCCGGGCTCGGGCAGAGCGGTGACGTTGTCGACGCCCAGCGTCGCGATCACCGCGTTCGACTGGCCCGGCGTACTGATCGGATCGGGGTCGTGGCGCAGCAGCACGCGCGTGACGCCGGCGAGCGTCTGCGCGAGCGTGCCTGGGCAGTCCTGGGTACAGGTGAGGTCCGCTTCACCGAGCCCGAACTCGACCCACGTCCACCCGCTGCCGGCATCGAGCGCGAACTCGTTAGTCGTGACGAACGTTCCTCCCGGGCCGAAGAGCGCGATCCGCAGTGCGACTAGTTCGGGTCCGTAGTTGTTCAGATCGAATCCGACCGCGAGCACCTCGGCCGCGACGTAGTTTCCCGTCCACTGGGTCCTGTTGTTCGTGCCCAGAACGGGCACGGTGCCCAGAGGACCTTGTTGCGCCGTGAGCTTCAGGTAGCGGTCCCCCGCGCCGTCGGGCCCGCCGTCTGCGATGTTCGTCGGATCCGAGCCTCCGATCCAGTTCTGGGTGGTTCCATCCTGAAAATCGTCCATCTGCCCCTGGACGATGGCGGTGGCCGGTGAACCGGCCAGGATCCAGACGGAATAGAGCGAGATCAGCCGTTTGCGCATCGCGGTATGCCATCCTACGACCCCGCAGCTGGCTCTATCAAGCTCGGTCGTCCGAGAGCGAGCCGCGATGCCGTAGCACGGAGTACCCATGGACTTCACGATCCCCGACGAAATCCGGCGCAAGCTCGACGAGCTCGACGAGTTCATCGAGCGCGAGATCGCGCCGCTCGAGCGCGAGCACATCCAGTACTTCGACCATCGCCGCGAGCACGCGCGCACGGACTGGGACAACGGCGGCCGACCGCGCCGGGAGTGGGAACAGCTCCTGCGCGAGATGCGCAGGCGCGCCGATGCTGCGGGCCACCTGCGCTACGGGCTGCCCAAGGAGCTGGGCGGGCAGGGCGGCTCGAACCTCGCGATGGCGATCATCCGCGAGCACCTCGCCGCCAAGGGCCTCGGGCTGCACAACGATCTCCAGAATGAGTCGTCGATCGTCGGCAACTACCCGGGCGTGATCATGATGCAGCGCTTCGGTCGCCCCGAGCAGAAGGAAGAGTTCCTCGAGGGCATGATCACGGGCACGCACCGCGTGGGCTTCGGGCTCACCGAGCCCGATCACGGCAGCGACGCCACCTGGCTCGAGACGCGCGCGGAACGCACGAGCGACGGCTGGGTGATCAACGGCAAGAAGCGCTTCAACTCGGGCCTGCACAGCGCGAACTGGGACATGATCTTCGCGCGCACGAGCGGTGCGCCCGGCGAGGCCGAGGGGATCACGTGCTTGCTCGTGCCGACCGATGCGCCGGGCTTCAGCGTCGACTTCATGTGGTGGACGTTCAACATGCCGAGCGATCACGCCGAGGTGTCGCTCGTCGATGTGCGCGTGCCCGAGAGCGCGGTGTTCGGCGAGGTGGGGCGCGGGCTCGCGCTCGCGAACACGTTCGTGCACGAGAACCGGATCCGGCAGGCGGCGTCGGGCGTGGGGGCGGCCCAGTACTGCATCGACGAGAGCGTGCGCTATGCGAAGGAGCGCATCGTGTTCGGCAAGCCGCTCTGGCACAACCAGGCGATCCAGTTTCCGCTCGCCGAGCTCCAGACCGAGTGCGAGATGGTGCGCCAGCTCGTCTACAAGACGGCATGGCAGCTCGACCGCGGTCACGCGATGGACGTGACGGACAAGGTGTCGATGTGCAACTACCGCGCGAATCGGCTCGTGTGCGAGGCAGCCGATCAGGCGATCCAGACGCACGGCGGCATCGGATACACGCGCCACAAGCCGTTCGAGCACATCTACCGCCACCACCGGCGCTATCGGATCACCGAGGGGTCCGAGGAGATCCAGATCCGCCGCGTCGCGGGCGTGATGTTCGGAAAGCGGGCGAAGCGCTAGGCGCATGCAGCTCGGCGTCGCCGTCCGCAGCATGGGTCCGCAATCGCAACCGGACACTCTGCTCGCGTGCGTGCGCGCGGCCGAGCAGGCAGGGCTCGCCGACGTCTGGGTGCAGGATCACATCGCGATCCCTCCCGACGATGCCGAGGGTTCGGGAGGCCGCTATCTCGATCCGCTCACGGCGCTGGCCTGGCTCGCAGGCCAGACGACGCGGATCGGCCTCGGCACGGGCGTGCTCAACCTGCCGTACCGCCCCGCGCTTCCGACGGCGAAGGCGATCGCGACCGTGCAGGAGCTCTCCGCGGGTCGGTTCCGGCTCGGCGTAGGCGTGGGTTGGATGGAGGCCGAGTTTCGCGCGCTCGGCGTGCCGCGCGCCCAGCGCGGTCGCAGCGCAGACGAGACGCTCGCGTTCGTGCACGCGTGCTTCACGGGCGACGTGGTGAACGCGCACGGCCAGGACTTCCTGTTCCTGCCGCGGCCGCCGCGCCCGCCGATCTACGTGGGTGGATCCGGCGATCACGCGCTGCGGCGCGTGGTCCGCTTCGGCGACGGCTGGATGCCGATGACAGGCGATCCCGCGAAGCTCGCTCCGGGTGTCGCGCGATTGCGCGAGCTCGCGGCCGAGGCCGGGCGCGCGATGCCCGAGGTGATCGCGTTCACGGGCTTCGATCCTCGCGAGCCCGGACGTGTGCCCGACCAGGTGGGCGCGCTCGCAGCGGCCGGCGCGACGCGGCTCGTCGCGGGCGCGCGCTATGCGACCGCCGACGAGTTCGCGCGCCACGTCGGGTTCCTGGCCGAGTGCGTGGTGCCCGCGCTGCCTCGGCGTCAGGGGTGAGAATCAGCTAGCAGCACCCTCCGAATCAGCCGCCGCGTTGCCCTCGGTGGCGATGGTCGTCGTCATCGGGGCCGCCTCGGGGCTGCTGCTGTTGCTGCCGTTGCTGCTGTCGGTGCTGCTGGTGCGCTGCGCGCGACCGTTCCTGCTCCTCCCGCACGCGCTGTCGCTCGGCATCGTGCTGCTGGCGCGCTGCGCGCTCCTGCTCCTGCTGCTGGGCGCGCTCCTGCTGGTGGGCACGCTCCTGCTGCTGAGCGCGCTCCTGCTGCTGGGCGCGCTCCTGCTGGTGGGCACGCTCCTGCTGCTGGGCGCGCTTCTGCTGCTGGGCTGCGCGCTCCTGCTCTCCGCGCTGCTGTTCGCGAGCGCGCTCTTCGTGCCGGGCGCGCTCCTGCTCGCGCTGCGCACGCTCCTGTTCCTGGCGTGCGCGCTGCTCCTCGCGCTGCTGCGCTCGTTCCTGCTGAACGGCGCGCTCGTCCCGCTGGCGGGCTCGCTGCTCTTGCTGAGCGCGCTCCTGCTCGCGCTGCGCACCCTCTTGCTCCTGGCGTGCGCGCTGCTCCTCGCGCTGCTGCGCTCGCTCCTGCTGGACGGCGCGCTCGCGGTCGCGTGTCGCCGCGCGCTCCTGTTGCTCGCGGGCTCGCTGTTCCTGCTGGACCTGCTCGCGGTCCTGCTGCGGCCGCGCGCGCTCCCGCTCCTGCTGGACGGCGCGCTCGCGGTCCGAGCCGCCGTCGGGCTGGGTCGCCTGCTCAGGCTCGCGGGGTGCCGCGCGATCGCGACTGCGATCACGGCTGCGCTCCACATCCGGCGTGCGATCCGGCTCCACCGCGCGCTCGCGGCGCCGTGCGTCGCGCGGCTCCGCTTCCGGACGCGCATAGCGCGGCGAGGAGGCCGCGGTCTCCACCACGCGCACCTGCCCGCGCTCGGCCCGGCTGGGATCCACGCGCAGCGCCTCTCTCGGATTCTCACGCAGCGCGTCGCGGCTCACGCGTTCGGTCGGAGCGACGCGCGGAACGCGATCGATCGACATCCGTTCGGGCCGGCGCTCCGCAACGCGCTCGATGCGCTGGACGTCGAGGCCGCGATTCACGACAACGTTGTTGTCGATCGAGATGTTGTTGATGATGGTGGTCTCGTTGTAGACGACCTGCGTTCGCGAGCGCGGCAATGAATAACGGCGGAGGTCGCGGTCGCAGAAACGGCTCTCGGGCACGAACACGAAGTAGTCGGGCTCGTAGTAGTCGTGGTAGGCGAACGACACGCCGATCGAGAAGCTCGGCGGCACGGGCGCCCAGCCGATGTAGCTCGGCCCGGTGCGATACACGACCCACGCGGGCGCCCAGACGTAGCCGGGCACCCAGACCCAGCCGAGGCCCGGCTCGATCACCCACGTTCCGTAGTGGAACGGAATCGCGCCCCACTGGTAGGTGGAGACCCAGGTCCATCCGAAATCGGTGTAGACCCAGTGTCCATACGAATACGGGTGCCAGTGCTGCACCTCGATATGGGGCTGCCAGACCTGGCCGAATCGGGCCGACATATGCCACCCGCCGTGCGGGCTCAGGCTGGAGTGGAAGAACTCGAAGGAGACCTCGCTGAACGCGGCCGATGGAGTGGCCCAGGCGAATACGGCCAACAACCCGATCGCCGCGATCGCGGTGCGGAATTTCTTGGACAGCATGGAATGCACTCCTCCCCGGATTCACCCCTGACGGAGCAAGCCATGTGCCCATTCAGCCCGCGGCGCGCACGCGCCAGGAGCCAGAGGCAGCCTTCCCGATTGAACGATTTACAATCGGGCTGCGGCGTCGAGCGCTAAATAGACATCCAGCGCGCGCGGGCCGTGGGCGCCGATCACGAGCGCCTGCTCGATGTCGGCGGTCTTGGATGGGCCCGCGACGAAGCAGCCGTAGTGCGCCGCGGCGGGGTCGATCCGCGCATAGGCACTGTGCAGATCGTCCACGAGCGCGGCCCGCGCGACCACGAGGATCACACGGTCGGCCAGGAACGCGGCGCGGCGCTCGGCCTCGTCGCGCGGCACCCACCACACCGCACCGCTCTCGGCGACCGCGGGCCCACCCGCGAGCACGACCGTATCCGGCTCCGCGCCCGCGAGCGCGCGGTCGAGGGCAGCGCGATCGGCGAACGTCGTGAGTGCGCCGCCGGCTGCGCGCACGGCCTCCGCGAATGCCGCGACGGGATCGCCGAACGACACGGGAGTGCCCGCGAAGCCGTCGATCGGATCGGGCTCCGATCGCGTTGCCGCGAGGGCGGCGAGGATCTGGTCGCGGCTACTGCTCACGCCGCTGCCTCCACTCGGTGCGGAAGCTCGCGCGCGGCAGCTCGGGGAGCGCGCGCGCGCGGGTCCAGCCCGGCGCGGCGCGCTCGAGCCAGCCGCTCGGCAGGAACCGCCCTGCGGCGCGCGCGAGTGAACCCGCGGCCGCCGTGGCGCGTGGGCTGCGCAGCACTCGCCCCGTAAACGCGAGCAGCCCGCGACGGAGCCTGCCCGCGTGCCCGGCATTCACGAGCTCGCCGCGCCACGCGAGCAGCTGGTGGTGGAGATCGATCTGCACCGGACATACGTCGGTGCACGACCCGCACAGGCTGCACGCGAACGGCAGGCTCGCATGCCGCGCGGGGTCGCGCGCGGGCTCGAGAATGCTGCCGATCGGGCCCGGCACGGTCGCGCCGTAGCTGTGCCCGCCGCTGCGCCGGTAGACCGGGCACGTGTTCATGCAAGCGCCGCAGCGGATGCACGCGAGCGCGCGGCGATGGGTGCGATCGGCGAGCAGCCGGCTGCGCCCGTTGTCGACGATCACGAGGTGCAGCTCGCCGCCCGGACGCGGGCCGTGGAAGTGCGAGGTGTAGGCCGTGATCGCCTGACCCGTGGCCGAGCGCGCGAGCAGGCGCAGGAACACGGGCAGGTGCTCGACGCGCGGGATCAGCTTCTCGATGCCGAGGCACGCGATGTGCAGCGGCGGCAGTGCGGTGCCGAGATCGGCGTTGCCCTCGTTCGTGCACACGACGATGCCGCCCGTCTCGGCGATCGCGAAGTTCACGCCCGTGAGGCCGGCCTCCGCGGCGAGGAACTTCTCGCGCAGATGTGCGCGCGCGACGGCCGTGAGCGCCGTGGGGTCGTCGAGGCCCAGCTCGCTGCCGAGCTCGAAGTGGAACAGCGCGCCGATCTCGGCGCGCTTGAGGTGGATTGCGGGGAACACGATGTGGCTGGGCGGCTCGTGCCGCAGCTGCACGATCCGCTCGCCGAGATCGGTGTCGACCACCTCGATGCCGCGCGCCTCGAGGTAGCTGTTCAGGCCGCACTCCTCGGTGAGCATCGATTTGCTCTTCACGAGGCGGGACGCGCCATGTGCCGCGAGCAGTCCGTGGACGATCCGGTTGTGCTCGGCCGCGTCGCGCGCCCAGTGCACCTGCGCGCCGCTCGCAGTGGCGGCCGCTTCGAAGCGCTCGAGGTAGTGGCCGAGGTGATCGAGCGTGTGGGTCTTGATCG
Source organism: uncultured delta proteobacterium (assembly GCA_963832165.1). Classification (GTDB taxonomy): domain Bacteria; phylum Myxococcota_A; class UBA9160; order UBA9160; family SMWR01; genus JAHEJV01. The sequence continues at coordinate 443,126 of CAWHTE010000004.1, forward strand.
CGGCTGCGCACTCGCGCAGCGCCTCCCATTCCGGCAGCGCGCGCGCGGCGCGGTCGCGCTTCTCGCGCACGAACCAGAGCGACTCGTCGTGCCAGTGCGCGCGCGCTTCGTTTGCGGTGAATCGCGCCGCGGCAGAGGGATGGTCGCTCACGCCGAGGCCTCCGCGAGGATCTCGGCCACGTGCACGGCGCGCAGCGGAATCCCTTCGCGCCGGGCAATGCCGTCGAGATGCGCGAGGCAGGACACGTCCGTAGCCGTGATCACGTCGGCGCCCGCGGCGCGCTGCGCGCGCACGCGGTCGCGGCCCATCATCCCGGAGACCGCGGATTCCGTCACCGCGAACGAGCCGCCGAAGCCGCAGCACTCATCGCTGCGCGCAGGCTCCACGAGCGCGATGCCGTCGAGCGAGCCGAGCAGCGCGCGGGCCGGGTCGCGGATCTCCACGGCGCGTTCGCTGCTCGTGCCGAGCCGCAGCTCGCGCAGCCCGTGGCAGCTCGGATGCAGCGCCACGCGGTGCGGATAGCGGCCCGCGATCCGGTCCACGCCGAGCACGTCCACCGCGAACTCGCACAGCTCGCGCACGCGGCCGAGCGCCGCCGTGCGCGCGTCGCCGGGCAGGAGATGCGCGTAATGCCGGCGCGCGGTTGCGACGCAGCTCGCCGAGGGCGACACCACGTGATCGGCGTGCGCGAACACGTCGAGGAAACGCTGTGCGAGCGGGCGCGCCGCATCGGGGTGGCCGGCGGTCAAGAGCGGTTGACCACAGCAGGCCTGCGCCGCATCGAACGCGACTTGGCAGCCGAGGCGCTCGAGCACGGCCACGGTCGCCCAGGCCACGCGCGGAAACAGCTGATCCACGTAGCAGGGCACGAACAGGGCGACCTTCACGCGCACTCCGGTTGATTGGCTGGCCCGAGTAGTCTAGAAGGTTGAGTCCGCGCGGAGGTATCCCGTTTGCAGATCGGCATGACGCTCCCCTGCATGGTCCGCGGCTTCGACCGCAAGTCGATCGTCGCCTGGTGCCGCCGGGTGGACGAGGGCCCGTTCTCGAGTCTCGCGGTCGGCGAGCGCGTCACCTACCACAGCACCGAGATGCGCACGCTGATCGCTGCGGCCGCCGCACTCACCGAGCGCGTGCGGATCGTCCCGACGCTCTACATCCTGCCAATGCACCCCACGGCGTTGGTCGCGAAGGAGGTGGCGACCCTCGACGTGATCTCGAACGGGCGCGTGACGCTTACGGTCGGAGTGGGCGGCCGAGAGCACGACTACCGCGCGGCCGAGAAGCCGTTCAAGGGCCGCTTCCGGCGACTCGACGAGCAGGTCGCGGAGCTGCGTCGGCTGTGGGCGGGCGAGCTGCCGTTTCCGGGCGCGGAACCAATCGGGCCGCCGCCCGTGCAGCAGGGCGGCCCGCCGATCTGGTCGGGCGCGTTCGGTCCGAAGTCGCTGCGCCGCGCGGCGGCGTGGGCGGACGGCGTGATGGGGTTCTCCACCGCGGGCGATGCCGCGGAGGTCGCGTCGGCATTCGAGCTCGTGCTCGCGGCGTGGCGCGATGCGGGCGTGTCGGGCACGCCGCGTCTGGTCACGGGCTTCTGGTATGCGCTCGGTCCTGACGCGGAAGATCGCCTGCGCAGCTACGTGTTCGACTATCTGAAGCTGTTCGGCGAGGCGCCCGCGCGCGCGATGGCGGAGCGGTGCCGAATCTCGTCGGTCGAGCGCTTCCGCGAGTGCGTCGATGCGATCGCGGCGCTCGGCGCAGACGAGCTGATCCTCGTGCCCACGACCGCGGATCCGTCCGAAATGGATCGCACCGTCGAAGCCCTCGCGGGCTGCAAGGGACTCTCATGAGATTCTGCGCGTCGCTCGCGTTCACGGACACCGAGGATTATGTCGAGCTCGCGCAGGTCGCCGAGGAGCACGGTTGGGACACGCTCGTGCTCTCCGACCACCTCGTGCATCCCGAGTCGATCGAGTCGAAGTATCCCTATCGCGACGACGGTCAGCGTCCCTGGGAGGCGCCCGATCACTGGCCCGACAACTGGGTCGCGATGGGCGCGATGGGCGCCGCGACGAAGCGGCTGCGCTTCCTCACGGGCGTGTACGTGGTGCCGATGCGCCATCCGCTGCATCTCGCCAAGGCGATCGGCACCGCCGCGGTGCTCACCGGCTATCGCGTCTCGCTCGGGCTCGGCCTCGGCTGGATGCGCGACGAGTTCGAGCTGCTCGGGGAGGACTTCGATACCCGGGCCGCGCGCACCACGGAGATGCTGGAGGTGATGCGCAAGCTCTGGACCGGCGAGATGGTCGATCACCACGGGCGATTCTTCGACTTCGACCGCCTCAACATGCGCCCGCCCGTGCGCGGATCGATTCCGCTGCTCGTGGGCGGCGTCACCGACGCGGCGCTGCGCCGCGCGGCGCGGCTCGCCGACGGCTGGATCCCGCACGCGATCAGCACCGCAGAGGCGCGCGACCACATCGCGGCGATCCGGCGCTACCGCGTCGAGTTCGGGCGCTCGCCGGATCCGCTCACGGCGGTGGTGCCGCTGCTCGACGCATTCGAGCCCGACGGCTATCGCCGTGCCGAGGACGTGGGAGTGACCCACGTGCTCACCACGCCCTGGGTGATCTACGGAGGCTCACACCGCTCGCTCGCCGACAAACGGGATGGCCTGCGGCGGTTCGCGGACGACGTGATCGCGAAGATGGGCTGACCCGCGGTGGCCGCTCCTGGGCATGGGATCCCGTTCACCGGAGCGCTGCGCGTCTGGGCGCGCGTGGCGTTGAACAGCTTCGGCGGCCCGACCGGACAGATCGCGGTGATGCACCGGATCCTCGTCGAGGAGAAGCGCTGGATCAGCGAGGAGCGCTTCCTCCATGCGCTCTCGTACTGCATGCTGCTGCCGGGACCCGAGGCGCAGCAGCTTGCGACCTACGTGGGCTGGCTCCTGCACCGCACGCTCGGCGGACTCGTCGCGGGCGCGCTGTTCGTGCTGCCCGGCTTCGTCACGATCCTCGTGCTCTCGCTCGTCTACACCGCCTACGGTCACCTGCCGCTCGTCGAGGGGATCTTCTTCGGGATCAAGCCCGCCGTGCTCGCGCTCGTGCTCGAGGCCCTGCTGCGGATCGGCCGGCGTGCGCTCAGCCACGCGATCCAGGTCGGCATCGCCGCGCTCGCGTTCGCGGCGATCTTCTGCTTCGAGGTCGGCTTCCCCTGGATCGTGCTCGCGGCGGGGCTCGTGGGTCTCGTGGGTTCGGGACTGTTCCCGGCCGCCTTCCGGCCGCCGCCGCCCGCGGCGCCGGCCGGCGCGGAACCGGTGGTGGACGCGCTGCTCGACCGCGAGACGCCCGAGCACACGCGGCCGAACGCGGCGCGCGCCGCGCGCGTCGCGGTGCTGTGGCTCGTGCTCTGGTGGACCCCCGTGGCGCTCGTCGCCTGGGCGCGTGGCGGTGCGGACATCTTCACCGAGATCGGCGTGTTCTTCAGCAAGCTCGCCGTGGTCACGTTCGGCGGCGCGTACGCCGTGCTCGCGTACATGGCGCAGCAGGCCGTCGAGGTGAAGGGCTGGCTCTCGCCGCGCGAGATGCTCGACGGCCTCGGCATGGCCGAGACGACGCCGGGGCCGCTGATCCAGGTGGTCCAGTTCGTCGGCTTTCTCGGCGCGTACCGGAACGCGGGAGAGCTCGCGCCCTGGGTCGCAGGCACGCTGGCCGCGCTGCTCACGACCTGGGTGACGTACGTTCCGTGCTTCCTGTGGATCTTCGTGGGCGCGCCCTACGTCGAGCGCCTGCGCGAGAGCCGTCCCCTGCGCGGTGCGCTCGCGGGGATCATGGCCGCGGTGGTGGGCGTGATCCTGAACCTCGCGATCTGGTTCTCACTCCATACCCTGTTTGGAGTCGTGAACGAAAAGCGATTCGGCGCGCTCGTGCTCCCGTCGCCCGATCTGGCGACGCTCGACGTCGCGGCGGCCGTGATCGCGATCGGCGCCGCGATCGCCACGCTGCGCTTCCACACCGGAATGCTGCGGCTGATCGCGGCGTGCGCGGCGGCGGGCGTCGCGTGGCGGCTGCTGGCCTGAGCTCACCCGAGCTGTCCGTGCTCCAGGTCGTCGCCGTCGCGCTCGCGCTCGCGGCCGATCAGCACCGGCGCCTCGAGCGTGGCCGGCCGCACGGTGCGCTCGCTCTGCGCGAACACGCTGAACTGCATCAGGCGCAGCCGGACGGTGGCGCCCGCACGGAAGTGCGGCACGTCGTGGTGGAGGTGCGGCAGCTCGACCAGTAGTCGCGTCTGGCCCGCGATCGTATCCGCCGTCGCGCGCACGATCGGACCCGTGCGCTGCACCGAGGTCACGAGCGCGTCCACGCCGGCCTGCCCCGTCTCGGCGAGTCGCAGGTCGCCCGGCCGCACGTAAACGTCGACGGGCCCGCTCGGATGGATGCTGTCGATCACGAGCGTGTGCTCGGCGCCCGGCAGCCGGAGCTGTCGCCCGGTCAGCTCCGCGGGCAGCACGTTGGTGTCGCCGAGGAAGTCGAACACGAACGGCGTCGCGGGGCGCTCGTAGAGCTCGTCGGTCGAGCCGACCTGCTCGATCCGGCCGCGGTTCAACACCACGACGCGATCCGCGAGCTCGAGCGCCTCCTCCTGGTCGTGCGTCACGAACAGCGTGGTGAGGCGCAGCTCCTCGTGGAGCCGCCGCAGCCAGCGCCGCAGGTCCTTGCGCACACGCGAGTCGAGCGCGCCGAACGGCTCGTCGAGCAGCAGCACACGCGGCTCCACCGCGAGCGCACGCGCGAGCGCGACGCGCTGGCGCTGGCCGCCCGAGATCTGGGTGGGCATGCGGCCCGCGAGTCCGTCGAGCTGCACGAGGCGCAAGAGGTCGAACACGCGCCGTTGGATCTCGGTCTCGTCCGGCCGCTCGCGGCGCGCCTTCACGCGCATGCCGAACGCGACGTTCTCGAATACGTTCATGTGCCGGAACAGCGCGTAGTGCTGGAACACGAAGCCCACGCGGCGGTCGCGCGCGGGCCGGTCCGCCACGTTCTCGTCGCCGAACCACACGCTGCCGGACTCGGGGAACTCGAGCCCTGCGATGATGCGCAGGAGCGTCGTCTTGCCCGAGCCGGACGGGCCCAGGAGCGCCACGAGATCGCCGCTCGAGACGTCGAGGCTGACATCGTCGAGCACGGTGAGCGCACCGAAGTGCTTGCGAATGCCCTGGACAGCGATCTTCATCGATGACCTCCTGCCGCGCGGCGACCCATTCTCCATTCGATCAACGTCTTCGCGACCAGCGTCGCGATCGCGAGCAGCGCGAGCAGCGAGGCGACTGCAAACGCCGCCGCGCCCTGGTACTCGTTGTAGAGGATCTCGACATGCAGCGGCATCGTGTTGGTCATGCCACGGATGTGCCCCGACACCACCGAGACCGCGCCGAACTCACCCATCGCGCGCGCGTTGAGCAGCACAACGCCGTAGAGGAGGCCGAGCCGCACGTTAGGTAGCGTGACGCGGCGGAACGTCTGCCAGCCGCTCGCGCCGAGCGAGACGGCGGCCTCCTCCTCTTCGGTTCCCTGCTCCTGCATCACCGGGATCAGCTCACGCGCCACGAACGGAAAGGTGATGAACGTGGTGGCGAGCAGGATGCCCGGCACGGCGAAGATGATCTTGATCCCGTGCGCCATGAGCCAGGGCCCCAGCAGACCCTGCGCGCCGAACAGCAGCACGAAGATCAGGCCCGACACCACGGGCGACACCGCGAGCGGCAGATCGATCGCGGTGATCAGCAGCGACTTCCCCCGGAAGTCGAACTTCGCGATCGCCCACGACGCAGCGATGCCGAAGACCGTGTTCAGCGGCACCGAGATCGCGGCGACGAGCAGCGTGAGCCGGATCGCCGCGAGGGCGGTCGGCTCGCGGATCGCCTCGACGTAGGCGGACGTACCCTTGGCGAGCGCCTCGATGAACACGGTCGCGAGCGGCAGCACGAGGAACAGGCCCAGGAAGGTGAGTGCGGTACCGATCAGCAGCGCGCGCACCCATCCCGGGTCGCGGGTGGCGGCGCGCGGAAGCGGGCGCGGCGCGGTGGCGGGAGTCCAATCGGTCGCCGAGGAGGTCGCCGTCGACATCACGCCATCTCCGCCGCGCCCGCAAGCCGGCGCTGTCCCCAGCGCTGGAGCGCGTTGATCCCGAGCAGCAGCGCGAACGAGATCACGAGCAGCACCACGGCGATCCCGGTCGCGCCGGCGTAGTCGTACTGCTCGAGCTGCGTGACGATCAATAGCGGTGCGATCTCGGTGCGCATGGGCAGGTTGCCGGAGATGAACACCACCGATCCGTACTCGCCGACGCCGCGCGCGAACGCGAGCGCGAAGCCGGTGGTCAGCGCAGGCCAGAGCGTCGGGAACAGCACGCGCCGGAACGTCAGCCAGCGACTCGCGCCCAGGCTCGCGGCGGCCTCCTCGAGCTCGGGCTCGAGGTCCTGGAGCACGGGCTGTACGGTGCGCACCACGAACGGCAGGCCGATGAACACGAGCGCCACCGCGACGCCCAGAGGCGTATAGGCGACCTCGATGCCGAGGGGCTCGAGCCGCGAGCCGATCCAGCCGTTCTTCGCGAGCAGCGCCGTGAGCGTGATGCCGGCCACCGCGGTCGGAAGCGCGAACGGCAGATCGACCAGCGCATCGAACAGCCGCCGGCCCGGGAAGCGATACCGCACCAGCACCCACGCGACCACGAGCCCGAACACGGCGTTCACGGCGGCGGCCGCGAACGCGGCGCCGAACGACAGGCGATACGAGGCGAGCGCGCGCGGCGATGTCACGGCGGCGAAGAACGCGTCGAAGCCGAGCGCGGCCGACTTCACGAACAAACCCGCCAGCGGGATCAACACGAGCAGCGAGAGATAGGCGAGCGTGAAGCCGAGCGTGAGCCCGAACCCCGGCAGCACCGACCCGCGTTTGCGCAGCACGCTCAGCGCCCCGGCTGGTAGATCTGATCGAACACGCCGCCGTCGGCGAAGAACTTCGCCTGGGCTGCCTTCCAGCCGCCGAAGTCGTCGATCTTGATCAGCTCGGTCTTCGGGAACTTCGCGGCGTGCTTCTTTGCCACGGCCGCCACGCTCGGCCGGTAGTGATGTTTCGCGATCACGTCCTGGGCTTCGGGGCTGTAGAGGTACTCCAGGTAGGCGGTCGCGACGCCCGAGCTGCCCTTGCGCCGTGCGACGACGTCGACCACCGCGACGGGCGGCTCCGCCAGGATGCTGACCGACGGCACCACGATCTCGAACTGGCCCTTGCCGAGCTCCTCCACGGCGAGCTGCGCCTCGTTCTCCCACGCGACCAGTACGTCGCCGATTCCCCGCTCGACGAACGTGGTGGTGGAGCCGCGCGCGCCGGTATCGAGCACGGGGGCGTTCTTGTAGATCGCCGCGACCAGCTCGCGCGCCTTCGCCTCGTTCTTCGCGTTCTTTCGCAGCGCATAACCCCACGCGGCGAGGAAATTCCAGCGAGCCCCGCCCGAGGTCTTCGGGTTGGGCGTGATCACCGCGACGCCCGCGCGCGCGAGGTCGTTCCAGTCGCGGATCTGCTTGGGATTGCCCTTGCGCACCAGGAACACGATCGTCGAGGTGTAAGGGCAGCTGCGGTTCGGCAGCCGGTCCTGCCACGTGCGCGGGACGAGCTGGCCGCGATCGACCAGCTGATCGATGTCGCCCGCGAGCGCGAGCGTCACCACGTCGGCCTCGAGCCCGTCGAGCACGGCGCGCGCCTGTTTACCCGAGCCACCGTGTGACTGGTGCACGACGACCTTCTCTCCGTGCTCTTTCTGCCAGTGCGCCGCGAACAGCGCGTTGTACTCCTCGTAGAGCTCGCGCGTCGGGTCGTACGAGACATTGAGCAGCTCGACGTCCGCGCGCGCAGAGACGGCCGCCAGGGCCAGAGAAACGAACAGCAAGCGGTACATGCGTTCTCCTAATACGAAAGCTGCAGACGGGTGAGGATCGTGTCCTCGCTGGGCCGATCGCGGCCGTCCGGAGCGCCGCCGTTGAACCACGTGTGGTCGAAGTTCGCCATCACGCGGACATAACGGTTCAGGTACCAGTTGAGGCCGACCGTCCAACCCTGGGCGCGACCCGCGGAGGCGGTCGAGCTCGCGAAGGTCGGAAACGAATCGGAATCGAAGTCGATCTCGTTGTACCGGCCGGCGATCTCGAACGCGCCCCAGGTGCCCTTGGACGGATCGAACGGGGAGCTCGGGATCAATCCCTTGTAGGAGGCGTTCTCACCCGTGAGCGCGACGCTCGCCGCCACCTGCCAGGCGTCGTGGCGCAGATCCTCCTTCTCCGAGGGTGTTTCCGGCAGCGCAGTGAAGTCGCGGTGCAGCTCCTGCTCCGAGATGCACGTATTCGCCGAGCAGGCCGAACGGGCCCGCGTACCAGTACGCCTGCGGCGACCAGCGGATCCGCCGGCCCTCGCCGGTGACCGGCTGAAGACCTCCCACGGCGCCGAGGTAGGCGAAGTAGTTCGTGGAAGCGGCGATCGCGCGGAATGCCGTGGGCGTCTGCTCGTCCACGTCGCCCCAACTGCCGGCGCTGCCGATTCCGAAGCCGTCGAGCCACTCGTTGCCGAGCGGACGGAACGGGTGCAGGAAGAGGCGGCCGACCACGTCCTTGCCGTCGTCGGTGTCGACGTCCTGCGTGCCGCCGTCGCGCACGCCGTTGAACCCACCGACCTGATAGGTGACGAAGCCGTTGGCGAGCTCGCCGTGGACCATCACGCCGAGGTCGCGGCTCGGCACCAGCAACGTCGGGAATCCGCGCTCGATGAACATCGTCGCGGTCGCCGACTGCAGGCGCTCGAGCCCGAGCGGCGGCTTGAACTTGCCGGCCTGGAGCTGGAGTGGTGTCAGGTAGCGGAAGTTCACGTACGCATCGAAGAGCGTGGCGGTGCTGTTCGCGAAGTCCGGCATCACGCGGAAGTCGACGAACTCGAAGACGGTGCCCTCGACGAACGGACGCACGCGCCGGAACGCGAACGTGTCGTCGCCGACGTCCTCGCCTTGCGTGAGCCAGCGCGAGTCGAACTGGGTGTAGCCGCGCAGCTTGATCTGGAACTTCCCGTCCGGTGAACGCAGGAAGAAACCATCGGGTCCGGCACCTGCAGTGGCGGTGCGGCTGGCCTTCTGCTGCGCGTCCTCCTCCTGCACCTCGAGCTTGCGCTTGAGGAGCTGGACCTCCTGCTCGATGTCGCGCAGGCGCTCGCGATCGGCCTCGATCGAGCGGGATGCGGGCGCGCTCGGTCGCGGCGCCGGCTCGGCTGGCTGGGCGGCCAGCGGCGAGTCGCCAGCAGAGGGCGAGTGCCGCGGCGAGCGGGTCACGAATCGCTTCGGCAAGGTGATCCTCCTGGTGGTGCGCGGCCGGGAGCAACGCCGTGCCGAGCGATGGAAGATTCGTTTCTCTTGTGTTTACAGATACTTGAAGATCTCATCCCAGTACGGGCAATTCGCCCATTAAATACGCGGTCGCTTCCGTGTCATTGATCGGCCGCTATCAAATGCGATGGCTATGGATCAGTCGCTGCCGGCGATCGAGGCTTCCTGATCGAGGTCTGGAAGGAGGCCTGTCAGCACATCGAGCTCGCCGAAGCGGCGGCGCGCATCCTCCCGCACCTGGCCAGCGCACTGCCGATCGCGCAGCTCGCGGTGCGCGAGCTCGATCTGTCGCGGCATGCGATCGAGACACTGGCCATGGCTCCGGACGACCCGTCCGGCGCGGGCCCCGCGCGCACCGAGTTGCGCGCCGACGAGCTCGACGCGATCGTGGCCTGGTGTCGCAGCGGCGCGATCGAGCGCGCCGCTGCGGGTGCGCTGCGGCGTAGACTTCCCGGCCTCCTGCCCGCAGGCGCCGAAGGCGAGCTGATGGTGGGCGCGCTGCGGCGCCCGCGATCGCGCGCCAGGCGTACTGATCCTCGAGGCGGCGCCGGGCGAGCGCTTCGAGCGCGCGCACGAGGCGATAGCGCGCGAGCTGCTCGAGCCGTTCACGGCCGCGCTCGAGAACGACCGCCGCCTGCGCGACGTCGCCTCGGGGCGCGAGGCCGCGCAGGCCGAACGCGCGGCGCTGCGCTCGCGACTCGGGCGCAGCGAGCTCAGCGACCCGATCGTGGGCGCCGACGCGGGGCTCGCTCCCGTAATGGAGCGCGTCGGCCTGGTCGCAGCGCTCGACGTGCCCGTGCTCGTGCTCGGCGAGACCGGCTCGGGCAAGGAAGTGGTGGCGCGCGCGATCCACACGCGCTCCCCGCGCGCGGCGGCGCCTTTCCTGCGCGTGAACTGCGGCGCGATTCCGCCCGGCCTGATCGACTCGGAGCTGTTCGGCCACGAGCGCGGCAGCTTCACGGGCGCGCTCGCGGAGCGGCACGGCTGGTTCGAGCGCGCCGACCGCGGGACGCTCTTCCTCGACGAGATCGGCGAGCTGCCGCTCGAGGCGCAGGTGCGGCTGCTGCGCGTGCTCCAGGACCACACGCTCGAGCGCGTCGGGCGGCCATCGCCCGGTGTCGGTCGACGTGCGAATCGTCGCGGCCACGCACCGCGATCTGCGCGAGCTGATCGCGCGAGGGGCGCTTCCGCGAGGATCTCTGGTACCGGATCGCGGTGTTCTCGATCGACCTTCCGCCGCTGCGCGACCGGATCGAGGACGTGCCCGCTCTCGCGAACCACTTCGCGCTGCGCGCGGCGCACCGCTTCGGAACGCCGCCGCGGATTCCCACGCCGGCGGATCTCGAGCTGCTCGTCGCGTACGCGTGGCCCGGCAACGTGCGCGAGCTGATCGCGGTGATCGAGCGCGCAGTGATCCTCGGGAACGGCACGCGGCTCGAGGTAGCGAAGGCGCTCGGCGTCGCGCCGGGCTCGTCTCTGACGGCCTCGATTCCCCGCGAACCCGGGGTGGCGGACGACGGGTTCGCGTCGCTCGATCAGGCGATCGCGCGACACATCGAGGCGGCGCTCGTGCGCGCGCGCGGGAAGATCGAAGGGAAGGGCGGTGCCGCGGAGCTGCTAGGCGTGAACCCGCACACGCTGCGCGCGCGCATGCGCCGCCTCGCGCTGGACTGGCGGCGGTTCCGCGAGGCGTGAGCCGCGTCGGGGTGCAGCGGATCGGTCGGGACGCCGATAGAGTTGGACGGGGGGACGGATGCACAGACGCGCGGCATCTCTGTTGTGCGCCGTAGTCGTGATCGGCCTCGCCGCGATGGCCGCCGCGCAGGTGGTGCGCGTCTACGAAATGAGGCACCGCACCGCCGAGGAGCTGGTTCCGCTCGTAGAGACCGCGATGACGGGTGAGGGACGCGTCTCGGCCGATCGCCGGACCAACTCGCTGGTGCTGTCGGGCTCGCCGCGCGCGGTGGCGAGCGCGCTCGAGCTGCTGCGCTCGCTCGATGTGCGCCCGCGCACCGTGGTGCTGCACTACGAAGCGCGCAGCTCGGGCGAGCTCGCTGCAGGGGGCGCGAGCGTGAAATGGCGGGTCGGCGCGGGCAGCTTCCGCGTCGCAGACGTCAGCTGGCCGACCGGTGCGGCTGCGCTCGCGATCGACGCCGAGAGCGAAGCTTCGCGCCGCAGCTCGACGCTCGCGGGACAGCTGCGCATTCTCGACGGCCAGACGGGCCAGATCGCTACGGGCGCTTCGCTACCGATCACCACGCGTCGGATCCAGCGCAGCGGGCGGGTCGAGGTCGTCGAGGAGGCCACGCACTACGTGTCGGCCCAGGCGGGCTTCGAGGCGAGTCCGCGCGTGCTGCGCGACGGGCAGGTGGAGCTCGCACTGCGCCCATTCGATGAGTCGCTGCGGCCGGGCGGCGCGATCCAGCGCGCGAGCGCGGACACGGTGCTCGTGCTCACGCCTGGCGCAACGGTCGCGATCGGCGGGATCGTGCGCGAGCAGAGCTCGCAGCGCGGCGCGTTCTCGGGAGGTGGCGCGCGCGGCGAGTCGGAGCAGAGCGTGCTGCTCGTGACCGTGGAGGTCGAGTAGACATGGTGCCCGATCGCAGTGCGACGGAGCGGCGCTTCGAGCTCGCGATCACGGGTGCGGCGCTCGTGCTGCTCCTGGTCGGTTGCGCGATGGTGCTGCGCCCGTTCGGGACGTCACTTCTGTGGGCCGTCGTGCTCTGGCTCGCAACGGCCCCGCTGCACCAGCAGGTGCTCTCGTGGGTGGGTGGACGGCATACGGCCGCCGCAGCGCTCATGACGCTCGGGATCGCGTCGGTGTTGCTCCTGCCGATCCTCGTGGTCGGGTTCAGCATGGCGGACAGCGTGCGCGACCTCGCGGTCGCGACGCGCCACTGGTTCGAAGCGGGGCCGCCGCAGCCGCCGGCCTGGCTCTACTCGGTGCCGCTCGTCGGTGGTTATGTCGCGGACCGCTGGGCCGAGCTCGCCGGGGACAGCCAGCGCATGTTCGAGGAGGGCCAGCGATTGATCGAGCCCGTGACGTCGTGGCTCTTCAGCGGCGGGATCACGATCGGCCGAGGCGTGACCGAGCTTGCGTTGAGCATCTTCATCGCATTCTTCCTGTACCGCGATCGCGTCGCGTTCGGCGACCGCTTCCGCGCGGCAGCGGCGCGGATCGCGGGTCCGAGCGCCGAGCCGCTGATCGATCTCGCGATCAACACGCTGCACAGCGTCGTGTACGGAATCCTCGGCACCGCGGTGGCACAGGGCGTCGTGGCGGGCATCGGCTTCCTGATCGCGGGCGTGCCCGGTGCGATCCTGCTCGGCTTCCTCACGTTCTTCATGTCGATCGTGCCGATGGGGCCTCCGCTGGTGTGGGTGCCGGCCACGGTGTGGCTGTATCAGAGCGGTTCGGACGGCTGGGCGCTGTTCATGCTGATCTGGGGCTTCGGCGTCTCGAGCATCGACAACTTCCTCAAGCCGTGGTTGATCTCGCAGGGCAGCACGTTGCCGTTCATCCTGATCTTCTTCGGCGTGATCGGAGGCGTGCTCGCCTTCGGCTTCATCGGCATCTTCCTGGGTCCGACGCTGCTCGCGGTGGGCTACCGGCTCGTGCTCGACTGGGCGGTCGTGGCGCGCCGCGTTGTACCTGCGGGAGAGGCAACCGTGGCCAGCAGCTGACTCGAACTCGCTGCGTCAGGCGCGGCGCCCCGGCGTGCTCCAGCCCGGCGGCGCCGTGACGACGACGACCGTGGGCGCGGCTTCCTCGAGCAGGTACTCGACCCCGTGCCCGAGGAACGGCCGCTCGCTGAGCTGGCGCAGGTTGGCCGCGAGCACGAGCAGGTCGACGTGCTTCTCGCGCGTGAGCTTGAGGATCTCCTCGGACGCCGACTGGCCCGTGCAGATCGCGGGCTCGGCGCGCACGCCGAGCTCGCGCGCGAGCGCCATCGCTTCCTCGACCACGTGCCCGGCGACCTCCGCTCGCGGGGCGCTCGAAATGTCGCGGCCGTACGACATGGCCCACCCGACCGAGGGCATCGTCACCACGTGCGCGAGCAGCACGCGCGCGTCGAGACGCTTGGCCACGCCATACGCGACCTCGAGCGCCGCGCGCCCCGGCAGCGTTCCGACCGCGGGCACGAGCACGCGCCGCACGCGCAGGCCCTCGTCGGGCGCGCGAGACTTGCCTTGCCGCACCATGATCACGGGCAGCGGGCTCGTCGCGAGCAGCTCGTCGACGATGGGCGAGATCAGCGTGCCGGCGATCCGCTCGTCGGTGGCGCCGACCGCGATCGCGCCGTAGCCGAGCCCCGCCTGGTCGAGGATCGCGCGCAGCGGCTCTTTTCCCGCCTCGTGCTGGTAGGTCATCGGGCGCTTCGCGAGCACGTTGCGCACACGCTCGAGATCTTCGCTGGGCACGTCGCGACCCGCGGAGAGCACGGTCACCTCGGTTTGCTCGGGCCAGGCGAGATCGACGAGCCGGGCCGCGAGTACGGAGTTCGGGCCGCCGTGGCTCGGCAGGAGCACGCGCGCGTCGCGCACGAGGATGTTGCCGCCGATCTGGCGCTCGTGCGCGAGCCGCGCCTGCTCTTCCTCGGACCCGTGCCAGCCTCGCAGCACGAGGCGCAGCAGCGGGGGCGCCATCATCGAGGTGACCACCGCGAGCAACACGACGACCGCATAGGAGGAGTCGTTGAGCACGCCGAGCGAGAGTCCGACCGTGGCGACCACGATCTCGACCGCGCCGCGCGCGTTGAGGCCGATGCCGAGCGCGAGTCCTTCGCGCATCGGCAGCGCGGCGAGCCGCGAACCGAGGTAGGCGCCACCCGCCTTCGAGATGCTCGCCACCGCGACGACGATCGCGCCCCAGCCGAGAACCTCCGGGTCGCGCAACAAGCCCAGGTCGACGCGCAGACCCGCCGTCGCGAAGAACAGCGGCGCAAAGAACGAGCGCGTGACGCCGTCGATCTGGTCGACCACGTCGCTGTCGTGGAAGCGCGAGCGGCCGAGCACGATGCCCGCGATGAACGCGCCGAACACCGCCTCGAGGCCGAGCGCGTGAGTGGTGGCGCCCGATGCCAGCGCCACGAGGAGTACCGCCGTGAGGTGCGCGGGCAGACCCCATCCGCGCACGCGCACCGCGCGCAGCAGCGCGTCGACGAGGCGCTGTCCGAGCGTGAAGGCGAGGCCCAGGAAGATCACGAGGCCCGCGACCGTGATCGCGAGCTGGGCCGCGTCGAGCGAGCCCGACTTGGCGAGGCCCGCGACCATGCCGAGCAGGATCCAGCCCGCGATGTCGTCGGCCATCGCGGCCGCGATCAGCACCTGCGCGATGTTGCGGCGCATCAGGGCGAGGTCGGAGAGGATCTTCGCGATCACGGGCAGCGCCGAGATCCCGAGCGCCGTGCCCATGAAGAGCGCGAACACGAGGGGCTCGGTCGTGCCGCCCACGAAGCTCGCGGGCAGTGCCAGACCGAGGCCGACGCCCGCGAGCACGGGCAGAACGAGGCTCCCGATCGCCACGCGCGCGGTGGCGCGGCCGAGGCTGCGGATCAGCGCGATGTCGGTCTCGAGCCCCGTCAGGATCAGCAGCAGGAATACACCGATCCACGCGGGCCCCGCGAGCAGCGCGCGCTGCACCGGCTCGGCGGGGAACAGCCACTCGTGCAGTCCCGGCGCGAGATGTCCGAGCACGCTCGGCCCGAGCAAGAGGCCCGCGGCGAGCTCGCCGATCACGGCGGGCTGACCGATCGCGCGCAGCGCACCGCCGAGCGCGCGCGCGGTGAGCAGCAGTGCGAGCAGCTGGAGCCAGAACAGCAACAGCTGGTGTTCGGTGGGCATGGCGGCCCCTACGCTAGCTTCCTCGTCGAACTACCGTTGCATGCCGAATCCCGAGATCGTTCCCTACGACGAGTTCGCGCTATTCCACGAGAACGCCCAGGAGTTCGGCCTTCCGTATCCGGGGCCCCCGGTGGTCCGGCGCGTCGCAACCGAGGTCGGCGACGGCCGCCGACTCAGCTCGCTCGTGTGGGGAGAGTCGGAGCCCGAGCTCGTGCTCCTTCACGGCGGAGCACAGAACGCGCACACGTGGGACACGGTGGCGCTCGCGCTCGCGCGCCCGCTCGTCTGCATCGATCTGCCGGGTCACGGTCACTCGGACGGAGCCGCCGACGGGACGGTGAACTTCTACCGCAACGCGCGCGATGTCGCGCAGGTGGTGCGCGAGCTCGCACCGAGCGCGCGCGGAGTGGTCGGGATGTCGCTGGGCGGCCTGACCACGCTCGCACTCGTGGATCAGTTCCCCGAGCTCGTGCGCGCGGCCGTGCTCGTCGACGTGACCCCGGGCGTCAATCAGGAGAAGGCGCGCGCGATCACCGCCTTCGTCGACGGCCCCGCGAGCTTTCCTAGCTTCGACGCACTGCTCGCGCGCACGATCGAGCACAACCCGACGCGCTCGGTGTCTTCGCTGCGGCGCGGCATCCTGCACAACGCCGTCCAGCGCGACGACGGCACCTGGGTGTGGCGCCACCGGCGCTTCCTCGAGCCCGGTCGCCGAGGCGAGTTTCCGCGCTTCGGCGATCTCTGGGAGGCGATCTCCGCGATCGCGGTGCCGCTCATGCTCGTGCGCGGGATGCGCGCGCAGTCGGTCGTGAACGATGCGGACGAGGCCGAGCTCTTGCGCCGCTGTCCGAAGGCGCGCGTCGCGCGTGTGCCGAACGCGGGTCACAGCATCCAGGGCGACGCCCCGCTCGAGCTGGCGCGACTGATCTCGGAGTTCGTCTTCGGGCACTCGTGATCCCGCTCAGGGCTCGTCGCCCGGAAGCGGCTCCTCGTGCAGGTTCGAGAAGCGGAACGGTCCGATGAACGTGAGCACGGTGACATTGCGGTAGTAGCGCGAGGCTTCGGTGGGCGGGACGCGAGCCACCTGCGTGCGGTCCTCGGTCCAGGCCGACAGCTCGACGCGCGCACGCCCGGTGACCGTGCTCGACTTGTACAGCGAGATGTCGCCGAGCGAGACCGGCATGCCCGGCACCACGAACGGGACGCCGTACAGCGTGGACTCCACGTCGACTCCTGCGAACGGCACGACCGCGAGCAGCATGGGTCCGCGCGCGGGAGGGAGCGAGCGCGTGTCGGGCAGCACGCGAATCTGCGCCTCCGCGAGCCTGTGCTGGAGCCGCGCGCGGATCAGCGCCGTGTCGATGCCCGTGGGCGCGGCGATCTCGAGCACGTAGGGACTGCCCGGGTCGATCGCGCTCACGTCGATCGCCTCGATAGAGCGGCTCAGCGCGGCGCTCGTCATCTCCTGCTCGATTGCCGCCGCGTTGTGCAGGTCCTTGACCGGCGAGAAGCAGCCCGTGAACGAGAGCACGAGCGCCGCGGTGCCGCCTGCGGAACGGAGCTTCACGTCCATCGAGCGCAGCAGAATCCGTGCCACGCGTTGCGAGCGCCCGGATCGCGAGAGCGGCGGACCACCTGTGATTTGTAGAATCGACCCGCGCTCGCGCGGCTACTTCGGGCTCGCGGCCTCGAACATCCGCCGCGCTTCGGGATAGTCGGCCTTGCCGTTGGGCGCGCGCGGAACGCGCGCGACGAGCACGAGCTGCCTCGGAAGCTTGAAGCTCGCGAGGCGCGTGCGCGCGTCGAGGACGATCGACTCGACCGTGGCTGCGGCCCCGGGCGCGAGCGAGGCCACGCCGACCACGCACTGTCCGAAGCGCTCGTCGGGAATGCCGAACACCAGCGCATCTTCGACGGCCGCGTGGCACTTGAGCGCCTCCTCGACCTCCTCGGGAAAGATCTTCTCGCCGCCGCTGTTGATGCAGTTCGATCCGCGCCCGAGCAGAGTGATCGTGCCGTCCGCCTCGACCGTGGCCATGTCGCCCGCGAAGCCGTATCGGACTCCGTTGATCGTCCGGAACGTGCGCGCGGATTTCTCGGGATCCTTGTAGTAGCCGATCGGCACCATGCCGCCGTTGGCGACCATGCCGATCTCGCCCGAACCCGGCTTCACGTCGCGCCCGTCTTCGGTGAGCACGCGCGTGGTGGGATTGGGCCGGAAGCGCGCGGTGTCGGCGCTCGCGCCCGCGCGCACCATCGAGTTGCCCATCCCGCCCTCGGTGGAGCCGAGTACGTCGGCGATCGCGAGCTCCGGCAGATGGGCGATCATCCGCTGCTTCACGTCGAGCGAGAACATCGCACCCGACGAGACGATCGTGCGCAGGCACGACGCGTCCCAACGGCCCGGGTTTTCGTCGAGCGCGCGCACCATCGGACGCGCGAAGGCATCGCCCACGATCACGAGCAGGTTGACGCGCTCGCGCGCCACCGTGTCCCAGAGCTCGATCGGATCGAGTCCGCGCTTCTCGAGCAATGCCGCGGTTCCGCCGAGCAGGTGCGGCACCATCATGCCGAGCCAGCAGCCCGTGCCGTGCATGAGCGGCGGTCCCGACATCGAGACGGTCGACTCGCCCGCTGCGCGCTGCTTCTGCGCGAGCGCGGGCAGCTCGTCGGCAGAGCCGAGCTTTGCGAGCCCGATCATCTGCGGGTAGGTCTTGAGGAAGAAGAGCGTGAAGTCGCTCATCGCGTACATCACGCCCTTCGGCATGCCGGTCGTGCCGCCCGTGTAGAGCATGTAGATCTCGTCGCCCTGGGGAGGAATGCGTGCGGCCGGCTCGAGCGTCTCTTGCAGCTCCTCGTAGCGCAGCGCTCCGTCGACGTGCCGGGAGCCATCGGGCGCGGGACCGTCCTCCACCTCGACGAGCAGTCGCAGCTTGGGCAGCCCGGATCGCACGCGCGCAACCCGATCGCCGAGCGAGGTGTGGAAGACCAGCGCCTCGGTGTCGGCGTTCTCGAGCAGGTAGGCGAGTTCCCGGTCGAGATAGCGGTAGTTCACGTTGATCGGGACGCCGCGGATCTTGATCGCAGCGAAGTTCGTCTCGCAGTATTCCGGGGAGTTGTAGAGGTACATCCCCACCTTGCTGTGCGGTCCGAGCCCCGCCTCCAGGAGGGCGTGGGCGAGCCGGGCCGAGCGCTGCTCGTAGCTGCGCCAGGTCAGCCGGCGCGGGCCCTGGACCACGGCCGGCGCGTCGGGAACGGCGTCCGCGATCGCCTCCCAGATGGCTCCAAAATGTGTCAGCACGGCGCCGGGATCCTGCCACACGCTGCCGGTGGAGATCTACAGAGTGGTGGACGAGTCGATCCAGCTGGCAGTACCCTGCAGTCAGTACCGAAATGCCCCAGGGCGTGTTCAGCGCCCGAACATGCCCGCGTCCGCTTCCGCTGGCTCTGAAGAAGCGCGGGGGAGCGCCCTCCCTCGTTGCGCAGAGGAGGATCTGACATGCGGCTCGTTCAAATCGTTCTGGTACTCGGTTCGTTTCTCGTGGTGGGCTGTGCGACCAATGACCAACCGCGCGTAGATGCCGCGGGTCTCGTCCGGATCACGTCGTGGGAGCCGGGCAACATCTACGCGCATCCGGAGCGCTCGATCGACCACTACGACGACATCCTGCTCACCGACGTGGCCCTCTCGTACGGCCCCAATCAGAAGCCGCTGTCCCAGGACGACCAGCAGCGCCTGCGCATGATGGCGTTCGAAATCGTGGCGAGGCAGATCCCCGCGGCGGGACAGCTCGCCGTGAGCAAGCCCGGCCCGTGTACCGTGAAGCTCGGCGTCGAGCTCAATCAGCTCGAGTTCTCGGGCTCGGGCTCGTCCAGAAACGGCTCCACCGCGGTGCACATCGAGTTTCGCGACTCGCTGAACAACGATCCGATCGTGCGCTACGAGCAGCGCCGCGAGCTGTCGCTCGCGGGCACGACGACGAAGGGCCCCGAACTGGAGCGGCTCGGAGCGACGCTGGAGATCGTGGCCGAGGACGTGCGCTTGCGGCTGCGAGACGCGCTCCCGCTGGCCGAGTCCCACGCGCGCGCGAGCGAGGGCTGCAAGGGTAGGATCGGCGAGGTGAGGAAGCAGACGAAGGCGGCGAAGGCCGGATGAAAAGACGAGCTCGCGCGCTCGCCGCGCTGCTGTTGATCTGGGTCGGCTGTGCCGGCGCGCGCGAGCCCGTGCGCGACTCGTCGGGCCTCGTCCGCGTCGAGTCGTCGAGGCGCGGGAACGTGTTTGCGCACGAATCGCGCTCGATCGACGACTACGACGGCATCTGGCTCGCCGAGGTCGGCCTCCAGTACGCCCCGGGGCAGACACCGCTCTCCGACGAGGACGCGCAGCGCCTCCGCAAGTTCCTGTTCGACAGCCAGATGGCGCACTTCCCGATCGCCGAATCGCTAGCGGTCGAAGAAGTGGGTCCGTGCACCCTGAAGCTGGCCGTCCACCTCGTGGCGCTGGAGTTTCCGCAGATCGAGATGGGGCAGCGCCGGAACGGCTCGGCCACGGTGGTTGTTGAGTTCCGCGACTCGCAGACCGAGGAGCCTCTGCTGCGCTACGGACAGCGCCGTGAGCTGCGCACGAGTGCCATGCGGCGAGGGGCGCCGGACCTCGATCGCCTCGAAGAGGTGCTGCGGCCCGTGTTCGAGGACGCCACCCCGTCCGTCAGCGAAGCGCTGCCCGTGAACGCGCACGGTGCGCGCGCGAGTGTCGGCTGCAAGGGTGCGATCGGAGTGATCAGGGCGACCGACGCGAAGAGCTAGCCGCGATCGCTGCGCTCGATCTCGACGGGCGCGTCTCCGCCCTGCCGTGACCCGGGTGGATCGTTATACCATCCTCAGTCCTCCGGAGGGCGATCGATGAATCTGATGATGCTGCTCGAGATGACGGCGTCGGGGTTTCCCGACCGGGTCGTCCTCACGCACGCCAAGGACCAGCTCCGCGCTTCCGAGCTCTACGCCGCCGCGGGCTGTGCGGCCGCACAGATCAGGGCTTCGGGCGCCGAGAAGGCCGCGTTTCTCGACGTGAGCGGCCCCGCGCTGCCCGTCGCCCTGTTCGCGAGCGCGTGGGCCGGAGTGCCGTTCGTGCCGCTCAACTATCGCCTGACCGGCGCCGAGCTCGATCGCCTGATCGAACAGATCCACCCGTGCTACCTCGTGGCCGACGCGGAGCGCGCGCGCGAGCTCGACCAGCGCGACGGCGTGCACGCGATCTCGAGCGGCGACTTCCTCGCGAGCGCGCGCAGCGGCACCGCGTGCGACGCCGACTGGCGCATGGAGGCGGACGACATCGCGGTGCTGCTGTTCACGAGCGGTACCACGGGGCCGCCCAAGGCGGCCGTGCTGCGCCACAAGCACCTCGTCTCCTACATCCTGGGCACGGTGGAGTTCGCGAGTGCGCCCGAGGATGCGGCCGCGCTGTCGTGCGTTCCGCCGTATCACATTGCGGGAGTGTCGGCGATCGTGAGCTCGCTCTACTCGGGCCGGCGGATCGTGCAGCTTTCCAACTTCGACGCCGACGCGTGGATCGATCTCGTGCGCGACGAGGGCGTCACGAATGCGTTCGTCGTGCCGACGATGCTCGCGCGGATCGTCGAGGCGCTCGAGAAGCGCGGCGGAGTTCCGCTGCCGACGCTGCGCGCGATCTCGTACGGCGGTGGCAAGATGCCGCTGCCCGTGATCGAGCGCGCCATGCGGTCGTTCCCGCCGCATACGGATTTCACGAACGCCTACGGCCTCACCGAGACCAGCTCGACGCTCACGGTGCTCGGACCCGAAGACCACCGGACGGCTTGCGCGAGCGAAACGCCCGAGGTGCGCCAGCGTCTCGCCTCGGTGGGTCGCGCGCTGCCGGGTGTGGAGATCGAGATCCGCGACGCGGACGGAAAGCCGGTCGGGCCGCGCGAGCGCGGTGAGATCTGCGTGCGCGGCGAGCAGGTGTCCGGCGAGTATCTCGGCAAGGGCAGCCGCGTCGGCAGCGATGGCTTCTTCCCGACGCGCGACGGGGGCTGGATCGACGAGGAGGGCTATCTCTTCCTCGAGGGACGCGCCGACGACATCATCGTGCGCGGCGGCGAGAACATGTCGCCGGGCGAGATCGAGGAGGTGCTGATCGAGCATCCCGCGGTGGCGGACTGCGCCGTCGTCGGTGTGCCCGACGAGCAATGGGGTGAGGCCGTGGCGGCGGCGATCGTGCTGAAGCCGGGCGCGAGCGCAGGGGCCGACGAGCTGCGCGACTTCGTGAAGCAGCGCCTGCGCTCCTCGCGCGCGCCGCAATACATCGCGTTCCGCGCCGAGCTGCCCTACAACGAGACCGGCAAGCTCTTGCGGCGCATCGTACGCGAGGATCTCGCGCGCGAAGCTAACTGACGACGATCACAGACGAGCCGTGGCCGAACAGGCCCTGGTTCGCCGTGATGCCGACCTTCGCGTTCGCGACCTGACGCTCGCCGGCCTGGCCGCGCAGCTGCCACGCGAGCTCGCACACCTGCGCGATCGCCTGGGCGGGCACCGCTTCGCCGAAGCAGCCGAGGCCGCCCGAGACGTTCACGGGAATCCGGCCGCCGATCGCGGTGTCACCGCCGCGCAGCAGGCGCTCAGCTTCGCCGGGCTTGCACAGGCCGATGTTCTCGTACCAGTCGAGCTCGAGCGCCGACGAGAGGTCGTAGACCTCCGCGAGCGACAGATCCTCGGGCCCGAGTCCGGCCTCTTCGTACGCGGCGGTGGCGATCGAATCCTTGAATCCGCGATCGGGCGCTGCGACGCCCGCGGCCGAATCGGTCGCGAACTTCGGCATGTCGATGAACGTGTCCGGGTAGGTCGGCGTGATCGTCGAGACCGCTGCAATGCGCGGGAAGCGCGTCGCGTGTCGGCGCGCGTACTCGAGGCTCGAGAGCACGAGTGCCGCACCGCCGTCGCTCGTGGCGCAGATGTCGAGCAGGCGCAGCGGCTCGGACACGAACGGCGACGCGAGCACCTCGTCCTCGGTGTAGAGCTTCTTGAAGCGTGCGTTCGGATTTGCGAGTCCGTGGCGGCTGTTCTTCACCTTCACGTTCGCGAAGTCGCGTTCCGTGGCGCCGAACAGATCCATGCGCCGGCGCGCATAGAGGCCGAAGTAGGTCGGGTTGGTGGCGCCGAGCAGGCGGAAGCGCAGCCAGTCGGGATCGAGCACGCGCTCGCCCTTGTTCGGCGCGAGGAAGCCCTTCGGTGTGGTGTCGGCGCCGACCACGAGCGCCACGTCGCAGAGGCCGGCGAGGATGCGCGTGCGCGCGGCCTCGATCGCCTGGGTTCCGGAGGCGCACGCGGCGTAGGTGCTCGCGATCGGGATGCCCGTGTAGCCGAGCGCCTGCGCGAAGCTCGACGCCGCGACGAAGCCCGGGTAGCCGTTGCGGATCGTCTCGCCCGCGGCGAGGAACTGCACCTCGCGAATGTCGATGCTCGCGTCGGCGAGCGCGGCCTGCGCCGCGTGCACGCCGTACTCGACGAAGTTGCGCCCCCACTTGCCCCAGGGATGCATGCCGACGCCCAGGATCGCGACTTCGTGTTGGCTCATGAGTTCCTCTGCTTCGTAGGGCGGGAGGAGCCGAAGGCGGATCCCGCCATTGCAGCGGTCGGAATGGCGGGATCGCTTTCGCTCTCCCGCCCTACGAGTTCCCGACCGGCTTCCATTTCCAGATCATGTGCTCGGCCGCTTCGTCCTCGAACAGCGTGTCGAGCACGAGCTCCATCTCCATCCCGACCTCGAGACTCTCGGGGTCGACGCCCGGCGCGAGCTGGCCGAGCACGACCATCCGCTCGTCGGCGAGCTCCACCGCGGCGACCGTGTAGGGCACGAACGGGTCGGGCGAGACGTAGGGATCGGGCGGCTGATAGTGATTGGTCGTATACGACCAGAGCCGGCCCGTGCGCGAGAGCGGCACCTCCTCGAGCTGCGCGCCCGCGCGTCCCGGCGCCGCGGAGACCGCGACGTCCTTCGGGAAGAAGTAGCTGCCGCTGCCGGGGTCGCGCAGACCGAGCAGACGCGGCTGCGCGTCCATCGTGAACCAGTTCTCGATCGCGGGGACGCGGGGCTTGGGGGACATGGAAACCCTCTCGCGGGATTCGACTGTGTAGCAAGCGGGGGGCGGCCGCCGCGACTCGGCCGCCTGTCCTAGAGTGGGCTTCCCGCTGCGCAAGGAGCCCCCGATGCGATCTCCCCTCTCCGACCTCGAAGCCGTGGCGGCGTACCAGATGGCCGGCCAGGACGTCGGCTGGCTCTTGCGCCACTGGGCCGCCGTGAAGCCCGACCACGCGTTCCTGATCTGGGAGCCGCGCGACGGACGCGATCGCACCTGGACCTACGCGCAGTTCCTCGCCGAGGCGCGCGCGATCGGCGCGGGCCTCGCACGGCGCGGGGTGGGCAAGGGCGACAGCGTGATGATCCACGCCGACAACTGCCCCGAGATGGTGCTCGCGTGGTACGGGTGCGCGCTGCTCGGCGCCGTCGCCGTCACGACGAACACCAAGAGCGCGGGTCCCGAGGTGGAGTACTTCGCCGATCACGCGCGCTGCGTCGCCGCGATCACGCAGCCGCAGCACGCGGATCTCGTGGCCGCGCACGCGCGGCACCTGAAGTGGATCGCCGTGACCGAGGACGACAGCGGCGAGCCCGCACCGCCGCGCGCACGCGCGGAGGGCGGTGCGGAGCGCATCGCGTTCGCGGATCTCGTCGGCGACGCCGCAGCGCTGCCCGAGCGACCCGCCGAGCCGATGCTGCCGGTGGGGATCATGTTCACCTCGGGCACGACGTCGCGCCCGAAGGCGGTCGTGCACACGCACGCGAACGTGATCTGGGCGTCGCGCGTCGGCCCCGACAACATCGCGCTCGGCGGCGACGACCGGTACATGATCTACACGCCGTTCTTCCACGTGAACGCGCAGAGCTGGGCGACCTGGAGCGCGCTCGGCGTCGGCGCCACGATCGTGCTCACGCCGAAGTGGTCGGCCACGCGCTTCTGGGACGTGGTGACCAAGCACGACGTCACGCACTTCTCGGTGATGGGCTTCACGATGCAGGCGATCATCGGCAAGCCGATTCCGCCCAACCAGCTCAAGGTCGGTGTGTTCGGTCTCACCATGCCGCCGCTCGAGAAGATGGTCGGCTTCCGGCTCACCTCGAACTGGGGCATGACCGAGACGGTCACCCACGCGACACGAAACCAGCTCGCGCAGGACTATCCCGCCGGCACGATGGGACGGCCCACGCCCGGATACGAGTTCCTCGTCGTGAACAACGAGACGAACGAGATCTGTGCGCCCGGCGAGATCGGCGAGCTGTGGGTGCGCGGTCGGCGCGGGATCCAGCTCTTCCTCGAGTACCTCGACAACCCCGAGGCGAACGCCAAGGCGTTCACGAGGACGGCTGGTTCAAGACCGGCGATCTCGTCTCGCTCTCGCAGGACGGCTTCCTCTACTTCAAGGACCGCGACAAGGACGCGCTCAAGGTCGGCGGCGAGAACGTCTCGGCGAAGGAGGTCGAGGACGTGTGCCGCACCGTGCCCGGCATCGCCGACGTCGCGGTGGTCGGGCAGAAGCACGACTTCCTCGGACAGCAGGCGGTGGCGTTCGTGATCCCGGCGCCGAACGCGCCGGCGGACCTCGGCGACCAGATCATGAAGGCGTGCGCCGCGCGGCTCGCGGGCTTCAAGTGCCCGAAGGCGGTTTACCTGGTCGACGAGTTCCCGCGCGCGACGCTCGAGAAGGTCGCGAAGAACAAGCTGCGCGAAATCGCGGATTCGTACGTCGAGGCGCGCTAGGCGCGGATCAGATCCGGCGGCTGCGACCCGCCCAGTACGGATCGCGCAGCTTGCGCAGGTAGAGCTTGCCCGAGGCGTGGCGGGGCAGGGCGGCCTCGAAGTCGATCGAGCGCGGCACCTTGTAGCCCGCGAGGCGGTCGCGCGACCAGCGCAGGATCTCACCCGCGAGCGCGTCGCTCGCGGCGAACCCGGCTCGCAGCTCGATCGCGGCCTTCACGCTCTCGCCCCAGTCGTCGTCGGGGATGCCGAAGACGGCGACATCTGCGACGGCGGGATGTTCGTGCAGGACGGACTCGATCTCCGCGGGGTAGATGTTCACGCCGCCCGAGATGATCGTGTGCGACTGGCGGTCCGCGAGGTAGACCCAGCCCTCGGCGTCGACGCGGCCGATGTCGCCGATCGTGAACGAGTGCGCGTCGAGGTAGCTCGACGCGGTCTTCTCGGGCGCACCGTGATACTCGAACAGCTGCGGCGTGGTGCGGTGGCGCGCGTAGAGCAGGCCGTTCTCGCCCGTGGGCAGACGGCGCCCGTCGCCGTCGGTCGCGAACACATCGAACGCGGGCAGCACTCTCCCGACCGTCTCCGGGTGGTCGAGCCAATCCTGCGACGAGGCCAGCGTGATCACGCCGCTCTCGGTCGCGCCCCAGTACTCCACGAGCACGGGGCCCCACCAGTCGATCATGCGCTGCTTGGTCGCGCGCGCGATCGGCGCCGCGCCGTGCAGTGCGACGCTGCAGTGCGGGAGCGTCGAACGCCGCGCGCTCTTCGTCGGGCAGCTGCAAGAGACGCGTGAACATCGTCGGCACGAGATGAGTCGAGCCGACCTCGCGCTCGCGCAGCAGCGCGAGCGCGGACCTCTCTTCCCAGCGCGGCATCACGAGGATCGGCGCGCCCGCGGTCTGCGCGTAGACCGCGTACATGAGCGGCGCCGCGTGATAGCACGGCCCCGTGATCAGGTGCGGGCCGGGCGCGTCGACTCCGATCGCGCGCGCGTAGGCGACCTGCGCGTCGCGGGCTGCGGCGAGCGTTGCCGCGCGGTGCCGCTTCACTCCCTTGGGCCGGCCGGTCGTACCGCTCGTGTAGATCATCGGTCCGCCCGCGGGAGCATCGGGCTTCTGCGGCGCGTCCGACGCGGAGCGCAGACCGGCTTCGAGCTCCTCGCCCACGACGACCACGGCCGCGCTCGAGTTCACTTCGCGCGCGAGCGCCGCGTGCGGCTCGTCGACGAACAGCACGCGCGCGCCCGAATCCGCGATCACGTAGGCGATCTCGTCGCGCGTGAGGTGCCAGTTGATCGGCGTGAGCCACACACCCGCCTGGATGCCCGCGATCATGAGCTCGACGCACTCGGCGCGATTGCCCGACAGCACCGCGACGTGATCGCCCGGGCGCGCGCCGAGCGCGCCGATCCAGTTCGCGAGCCGGGCGGTGCGATCGGCGAGCTCGGCCCACGTGCGTCGGCGGACGCCGTCGTCGAGCGCGAGGTCGTTCGGATGGGCTCGGGCGAGCTCCGTGTGCAGCACCACGGCAGTTTACAGAACGGTACGTCTCGTTATATGATTGGCTGCCGTGGACAAGCGCACCTCGCTGGCCGAGGCCATCGCCGAGCTGCGCGATGGCATGACGATCGGGATCGGTGGCTGGGGCTCGCGCCGCAAGCCGATGGCGGTGGTGCGCGAGATCCTTCGAACCAGCTTGAAGGATCTCACGATCGTCTCATACGGCGGTCCCGACCTCGGAATCCTGTGCGCGGCCGGAAAGGTCAAGCGCGCCTGCTTTGGCTTCGTATCGCTCGACTCGATCCCGCTCGAGCCGCACTTCCGCGCCGCCCGCCAGAACGGCACGATCGAGACGTTCGAGCTCGATGAGGGGATGTTCCAGTGGGGCCTGTATGCAGCGGCCACGCGGCTGCCCTTCCTGCCCACGCGCGCGGGGCTCGGCTCCGACGTGCTGAAGCTGAACCCGCAGCTGCGCACCGTGCGATCCCCGTATGGCGAGGGCGAAGAGCTCGTCGCGATGCCCGCGCTCGAGCTCGACGTCGCGTTCGTGCACATGAACCGCGCCGACGCGGCGGGCAACGGTCAGTATCTCGGCCCCGATCCCTACTTCGACGATCTGTTCTGCATGGCCGCGAAGCGGCGCTTCATGACCTGTGAGCGGATCGTGCGCACGGACGAGTTCCTCAAGGAAGGGTCGCTGCAGACACTGATCCTCAACCGCACGATGGTGGATGGCGTGATCGAGACGCCGCGCGGCGCGCACTTCACGGAGTGCCCGCCCGACTACGGCCGCGACGAGGCGTTCCAGCGCGACTACGCGGCGACCGCCAAGGATGCCGGCGCGTGGCAGTCGTTCTTCGAGAAGTACCTGTCGCTCGAGGACGAGGCGGCCTATCAGCGCGCAGTGGCCGAACGATGAGCGAGGCCACGCGCGCGGAGATATGCGCGGTCGCGATCGCGGAGGTGTTCCGCGGGGATGGCGAGGTGCTCATCTCGCCGATCGGCACGCTGCCGCAGATCGGCGCCAAGCTCGCGAAGCTCACGTTCGAGCCGGATCTCCTGATGACCGACGGCGTCGCGCCGCTGCTCGCGAACGTGCTGCCCGTCTCCGGGAGCGATCGGCCTGATCCCGTGATCGAGGGCTGGCTGCCGTATCGCAAGGTGTTCGACCTGGTCTGGTCGGGCCGGCGCCACGTGATGATGGGCGCGACCCAGATCGACCGCTTCGGCAACCAGAACATCGCGTGCATCGGAGACTACGCGAAGCCGAAGGCGCAGCTGCTCGGCATGCGCGGCGCTCCCGGCAACACGATCAACCACACCACGAGCTACTGGGTGCCGGGTCACTCCGACCGCGTGTTCGTCGAGAAGGTCGATGTCGTGTCGGGCATCGGCTACGACCGCGCGGCCGCGCTCGGGCCGACCGCGTCGCGCTTCCACGAGATCCGCCGCGTGGTGTCGAACCTGGGTGTGTTCGATTTCGCCACGAGCGATCACCGCATGCGGCTCGTCTCGATCCACCCCGGAGCGTCGGTGGAGGAGGTGACGCGCAACACGGCGTTCGAGCTCGCGATCCCCGCAAACGTGACCGAGACGCGCGCCCCTTCGGACGCCGAGCTGCGTCTGCTGCGCGAGGTGATCGATCCCGGCGGCGCGGGCAACGCCGAAGTGCGCGCGTAGGGAGGCCCCATGTCGTTTCGCATCGCGACGAGCGATGGCATCGCCGAGCTCGTGATCGACAACCCGCCCGTGAACGCGCTCTCCACGAAGGCGTGGGCCGAGCTCGCGCGTGCGATCGAGGGATTCGGCCGCGACGACGCGGTGCGCTGCGTGGTGATCCGCGCGGATGGACGCGGCTTCCAGTGCGGCGTCGACGTGAAGGAGCTCGCGACCGACGGCACGTTGATCGTCGCGGCGAACCGCGGCTGCTACGACACGTTCGGCGCGATCTACGACTGTCCCGTACCCGTGATCTCGGCCGTGCACGGCTATTGCCTCGGCGGCGGCATCGGCATCGCGGGCTCGTCGGATTTCGTGATCGCGTCCGAAGACGCGACCTTCGGTCTGCCCGAGATCGACCGCGGCGCGATGGGCGCAGCGACCCACGCGATGCGCATGTTCGGCATGCAGGAGGCGCGGCGCATGCTGCTCACGGGCGAGCCGATCGGCGCGCACGAGGCGTACCGGCTCGGAGGCCTCTTGCGCGTGGTCCCGCGCGCAGAGCTGCGCGACGCCGCGCTCGAGCTCGCGGGAAAGATCGCAGGGAAGAGCCCGAGGGCCGTGCGCGCGGCCAAGGCCTCGCTGAACGGGATCGAGCTGATCGACGTTCGCAAGAGCTACCGCTTCGAGCAGGGCTTTACACTCGAGCTCTATACCAGCGCCGACTCTCAGGAATCGCGCGACGCATTCGTCGAGAAGCGCGACGCCAAGTTCGACCCAAGTAGCCCGCATGGATCTCACCTACACGCCCGAGCAGGACGCCTTCCGCGCCGAGGTGCGCACATGGCTGCGCGCGCACGTTCCCGCGCAGCCGCTGCCCTCGTTCGACACGCGCGAGGGCTTCGAGGCGCATCGGCGTTGGGAGCACGAGCTCCACGAGGGCGGCTACGCAATGGTGCCGTGGCCCGTGGAGTACGGTGGGCGCGGCGCCGACCTGCTCGAGTGGTTGATCTTCGAGGAGGAGTACTACGGCGCGGGAGCGCCCAAGCGCGTCAACCAGAACGGGATCTTCCTGCTCGGCCCCACGATCATGGAGTACGGCACACCCGCGCAGAAGGCGCGCTTCCTGCCGAAGATGGCCGCGAGCGACGAGATCTGGGCGCAGGGCTGGTCGGAGCCGAACGCGGGCAGCGACATGGCCAACATCCAGGCCACCGCGCAGCGCTCCGGCGATCACTACGTGATCAACGGCCAGAAGACCTGGGCATCGCGCGGCGCTTTCGCGGATTGGCTGTTCGGGATGTTCCGCACCGATCCGAATACCGAGCGCCACAAGGGCCTCACGTTCATCCTCGTGCCGCTCGATCTGCCCGGCATCACGGTGCGGCCGATCGATCAGCTCGACGGGCTGCCCGGCTTCGCCGAGGTGTTCCTCGACGACGTGCGCGTGCCGGTCGAGAACCGGCTCGGCGAAGAAGGGCAAGGCTGGTCGGTGGCGATGGCCACCGCGGGCTTCGAGCGCGGGCTCATGCTGCGCAGCCCGGCGCGCTTCCAGGAAACGGCGCGCCGGCTCGTCGATCTCTACCGCGCGCACCGCGACAGCGCCGATCGCGCGCTCGCCGATGTCGTGGTGGATTGCTGGAGCCAGGCCGAGGCGTATGCGCTCGAGACCTATCGCACCGTGTCGCGGCTGCTCGGCGGCGCGAAGATCGGCCCCGAGGCGAGCCTCAACAAGATCTTCTGGTCCGAGCTGGATCTGCGCATGCACGAGACCGCGCTGCGCATCCTCGAGGAGCGCGGCCAGCTGCTGCCCGAGGCGGCCGCCGCCCGCGACGTCGGCACCTGGCTCGACGGCTACCTGTTCGCGCTCTCGGGTCCGATCTACGCGGGCACCAACGAGATCCAGCGCAACATCATCGCCGAGCGGATCCTGGGAATGCCGCGAGCCGGCGCATGAGCTTCGACTTCACCGAAGACCAGAAGCTGCTCCAGCAGACGGTGCGCGACTTTCTCGCGGGCGAGTGCACGCCCGAGGCGGTGCGCGCGCTCTGGGCCAGCGACACGGGGCGCTCGCGCGCGCTCTGGAAGCAGCTCGCCGAGGTTGGACTCGTGGGCCTGCTCGTGCCCGAGGCGCACGAGGGCATGGGCCTCTCCGAGGTCGACTTCGTGCTGCTGTGCGAAGAGGTCGGCCGCGCCGCGCTCGCCGAGCCCGTGATCTCCACCGCGGCGGTTGCGGCTCCGCTGATCTCCGAGCACGGCGGCGAGCTGGCCGCGCGCTGGCTCAAGCCGCTCGCGGTAGGCGAGGCGATCGCCGCGATCGCGCATCCCGTGAGCCCGCTCGTGGACGACGCGCACGTCGCGGACCTCTTGCTGCTCGCGGATGCGGGCGAGATTCACGCCGTGGCGCCGGCCGATGCGGAGATCGTGGTGCAGCCCGCCAACGATCCCGCGCGCCGCGTCGCGACCGTCACCTTCGAGCCGCATGCGCGGACCTGCGTGGCCTCCGGCTCGCAGGCGCGCGCGCTGCTCGACTCCGCGCTCGACCGCGGCGCGCTCGCTGCGTCGGCGCAGCTGCTCGGCGTTTGCGACCGGCTGATCGCGCTCGCGGTCGCCTACACGAGCCAGCGCGTGCAGTTCGGCGTGCCGATCGGCTCGTTCCAGGCGGTCAAGCACGCGCTCGCGGACGTGAAGGTGAAGCTCGAGTACGCGCGCCCGCTCGTGTACCGCGCGGCCGACTCGGTCGCGCGCACGCTTCCCCAGCGCTCGGTGCACGTCTCGATGGCCAAGGTCGCCGCCGCGGAGGCTGCGCTGCGCGGCGCGCGCGCGGCGCTGCAGGCCCATGGCGCGATCGGCTACACCTGGGAGCAGGACGTCCACATCTGGATGCGCCGCGCCTGGTCGCTCGACTACATGTGGGGCAACCAGCGCTTCCATCGCCAGCGGATGGCCGAGTTCGTGCTCGCGCCGGGCGCGCCGCTGGGCGCCGGCCGCACTTTCGTCTGAGGAGAACCCATGGCACAGGCACAGGCATACATCATCGACGCAGTCCGCACGCCGGTTGGCAAGCGCGGGGGCGGTCTGTCGGGCATCCACTCCGCTGATCTGGGCGCCCACGTGCTGCGCACGCTGATGGAGCGCACGGGCGTCGACCCGAACGCGGTCGAGGACGTGATCTTCGGCTGCTGCGACACGGTCGGCTCGCAGGCCGGGGACATCGCGCGCACGTGCTGGCTCGCGGCAGGGCTGCCGCTGCACGTGCCCGGCGTGACGATCGACCGCCAGTGCGGGTCGTCGCAGCAGTCGGTCCACTTCGCGGCGCAGGGCGTGATGAGCGGCACGAGTGATCTCGTCGTGGCGGGTGGCGTGCAGAACATGAGCCAGATCCCGATCTCGTACGCGATGACCTGCGCCGAGCCGCTCGGCATCACGAATCCGTTCTGGGGCTCGAAGGGCTGGGTCGACCGCTACGGCACACAGGACGTGTCGCAGTTCCGGGGCGCCGAGATGGTGGCCGACAAGTGGAATATCTCGCGCGAGGACATGGAGCGCTTCGCGCTCGAGAGCCACGAGCGCGCGCTGCGCGCGACGGCCGAGGGCCGCTTCGAGCGCGAGATCGCGCCGATCAACGGCGTCACCGCCGACGAGGGCCCGCGCCGCACGAGCCTCGAGAAGATGGCGACGCTGCCGCTGCTCGAGGGCGCCAAGAAGCTGACCGCTGCGCTCGCGAGCCAGATCTCCGACGGCGCGTCGTGTGTGCTGGTCGCGTCGGAGCGCGCCGTGAAGGATCACGGCCTGACGCCTCGCGCGCGCGTGCATCACATCAGCGTGCTCGCCGACGACCCGATCTACATGCTGACGGCGCCGATTCCGGCCACGCGCCGCGCGCTCGAGAAGACGGGCATGAACATGGGCCAGATCGATGCGGTCGAGATCAACGAGGCGTTCGCATCGGTGGTGCTCGCGTGGGAGAAGGAACTGCACCCCGACATGGCCAAAGTGAACCCGAACGGCGGTGCGATCGCGCTGGGCCACCCGATCGGCGCCACGGGCACGCGCCTCATGACGACGCTGCTCTCCGAGCTCGAGCGCACGGGCGGGCGCTATGGCCTGCAGACCATGTGCGAGGGCGGCGGCCAGGCGAACGTCACGATTCTCGAACGGCTGTGAACTTCGCATTCACCGAAGAGCAGGAGGAGCTGCGCGCCGCAGCACGCGCGTTCCTCGCCGAGTCCTCGAGCTCCGAGCGCGTGCGCGCGGCGATGGCGAGCGAGCTCGGCTACGACCCGCAGATCTGGAAGCGGATCGGCAGCGAGCTCGGCTGGTCCGCCGCGATCGTGCCCGAGGACTGCGGTGGCCTCGGTCTCGGTGCCGTGGAGCTCGTGGCGCTCGCGGAGAGGATGGGCGAGGCGCTCCTGTGCTCGCCGTTCTTCGCCACCGTCTGCCTCGCGGCGCAGGCCGTGCTGGCCGCGGGAACCCCGGAGCAGCGGCAGCGCTATCTGGGGCCGATCGCGGAAGGGCAGGCGCGCGCGGCG
Organism: uncultured delta proteobacterium; assembly: GCA_963832165.1. Taxonomy (GTDB): domain Bacteria; phylum Myxococcota_A; class UBA9160; order UBA9160; family SMWR01; genus JAHEJV01. Next base: position 475,923 of record CAWHTE010000004.1, read on the forward strand.
CTCGCGACGGCCGAGCCCGGGCTCGCGCACGACGCGGTCGCGCTCGAGGCGCGCCGCGACGGCAACGGCGTTCGCCTCACGGGGATCAAGAGCTACGTGATCGACGGCCACAGCGCAGACTGGATCGTCGTGAGCGCGCGCGCACCCGGCAGCTCGGGTGACGAGGGCGTGTCGCTGTTCGTGGTGCCCGGCGACGCGCCCGGGCTCGCGCGCCGAGCGCTGCCCACGATGGACATGACCCGGCGCCAGGCCGAGCTGCGCTTCGAGGACGTCCGCGTCGCGGCGGAGGCGAGACTCGGCGAGGAGGGCGCCGGTGCGGCGCCGCTGCGCCGCGCGCTCGATCTCGGCGCGGTCGCGCTCGCGGCCGAGTCGGTCGGCGGCGCGCAGCGCAGCCTGGATCTCTCGGTCGCGTACGCGAAGGAGCGCGAGCAGTTCGGGCGCCCGATCGGCTCGTTCCAGGCGATCAAGCACAAGTGCGCCGACATGATGGTGAAGGTCGAGACCGCGCGCTCAGCGGCCTACTACGCGGCGTGCGCGGCTTCGGAAGATGCGCCAGACCTCCCGGTCGCGGCGTCGCTCGCGAAGGCCTACTGCTGCGAGGCCTACTACCACTGCGCTGCGGAGAGCATCCAGATCTTCGGCGGGGTCGGATTCACCTGGGAGTACGACCCGCATCTCTACTTCAAGCGCGCGCGCGCGTCCGAGTCGCTGCTCGGCACGCCCGCCTGGCACCGCGAGCGCGTCGCGCGCGCGATCGGGCTCTAGATGGCGCTCGCGATCGATCTCTCGGGGCGCGTCGCGATCGTGACCGGCGGCGGACGCGGCGTGGGTCGCGGCATCAGCGAGGGATTCCTGGAAGCGGGCGCGGACGTCGTGATCTGCGGGCGCAAGGAGCCCGAGCGTCTCCCGGAGGCCGGCGGGCGCCGCGCGCTGTTCACGCCCGCCGACGTGCGCGAGCTCGAGCAGATCGAGGCGGTCGCCGCATTCGCCGAGCAGCGCTTCGGCCGGATCGACGTGCTCGTGAACAACGCGGGTGGTGCGCCGCCGTCCGATGCGGCCACCGCGTCGCCGCGCTTCCACGAGTCGATCCTGCGCCTCAACCTGATCGCGCCGCTGCACTTCGCGCAGCGCGCGAACCGCACGATGCAGGGCCAGGAATCGGGCGGTGTGATCTTGTTCATCAGCAGCGTCTCCGCGACGCGCCCGTCGCCCGGCACGGCGGCCTACGGCGCGGCCAAGGCCGGAGTCGAGTCGCTCGCGCGCTCGCTCGCGGTGGAGTGGGGCCCCAAGGTGCGCGTCGTGGGCGTGGCGGGCGGCATGGTAGAGACGGAGCAGTCCGAGCTCTATTACGGCGACGCGGAGGGGATCGCGGCCGTGGGTGCGACGGTTCCGGTCGGCCGTCTCGCGGTGCCGCGCGACATCGGAGATGCGTGCGTGTTCCTGGCCTCGCCGCTCGCCTCGTACGTCTCGGGCACGACACTGCTCGCGCACGGCGGCGGTGAGCGCCCCGCGTTCCTGGCGGCCGCGAAGAACACCAAGTCCTGATTCGGAATCGAAACGAGGAGTCTCCCGTGTCCGATCGAAGTGCTGCCGAGACCGCGAAGTCGTCCCAACCGCGCGACGCGAGCGACGTCGCGCGCTGGCACCGCGAGGCCGACGTCGTGATCGTGGGCGCGGGCGGAGCCGGCGTGTGCGCGGCGCTCGAGGCGCGCGCAGCGGGAGCCTCGGTGCTCGTGCTCGAGCGGGCGTGGAAGGGCGGGGGGACTTCGGCGCAGGCGAGCGGTCAGCTCTACATGGGCGGCGGCACGCCGCTCCAGAAGGCGTGCGGCTTCGAGGACGACCCCGAGGAGATGTACAAGTACCTCGTCGCGTCGTGCGGGCCCGGCGCCGACGCCGAGAAGATCCGCGTCTACTGCGAGCGCAGCGTCGAGCACTACCACTGGATCACGGGGCGCGGCGTGCCGTTCAAGCAGACCTACCTGCCCGTCGAGGTCGGCACCGATCCCTACACCGACGACGGGCTCTCCTACACCGGCAGCGAGCTCGCCTATCCGTTCTGCGAGATCGCCAAGCCCGCGCCGCGCGGGCATACGGCCCAGCAGGTCGGCGAGAACGCGGGCGGCATGATGATGGAGCTCTTGCTAGGCCAGCTCGCGCCGGCCGGTGTCGAGGTGCAGCCAGACGCGCTGTGCGAGCCGCTGATCCAGGACCGCGAGGGCCGCGTGGTCGGCGTGGTCGCGACGATCGACGGCGAGGAGCACTGCATCCGCGCGCGGCGCGGCGTGATCCTCGCCGCAGGTGGCTACATCCACAACAAGGCGATGCTCGCGCGCTATGCGCCCGTGACGCGACGCGCGCGTTTCCGGCTCGGCTGCGATGGCGACGACGGGCGCGGGATCCGGATGGGGATGGGGGCCGGTGGCGACGCGATCCGCATGGAGGCGGCCTGCATCGTGGTGCCGTTCTCGCGCAACCGCCAGTTCGTGAAGGGCGTGCTCGTGAATGCCTCGGGCCAGCGCTTCTGCGCCGAAGATCTCTACCAGTCACTGCTCGGCGAGATCGGCATGTGGCGCCAGGATGGCCGGATCTGGCTCGTGCTCGACGATGCGCTGTACGAGAAGCCGCAGCTCCCGACCGAGATCCTCGCGGTCGGCGACACGTTCGAGGAGCTCGAGACCGAGGCGAAGATCTTTCCGAAGGGCAGCCTCGTGCAGACCCTGAACAGCTACAACGCGGGTGCCGCGAAGGGAATCGACGCGCAGTTTCGCAAGGAGGCGCGCTGGCTGCAGCCGCTCGCGACGCCGCCCTACGTAGTGCTCGACCTCTCGCTCGAGAAATATCCGTTCTGGTCCGCGTTCACGCTGGGCGGTCTCCACACGCGGCCGACCGGCGAGGTGCTCGACCCCGACGGCGAGGTCGTGCCCGGCCTCTACGCGGCGGGCCGCAACGCCTCGGGCATGCCCGCACACGGGTACAACAGCGGGCTGTCGCTCGCGGACGCGACGTTCTCGGGCCGGCTCGCCGGTGTTGCCGCGGCCACACACGAACGATGATGCGCGTCGCTCAGAACGTGCGCTTCACTCGGGTGTGATAGGTGTCGAGGATGTCGAGGGCCTCGTGCACGCCGTCGCCGTTGCTCGGGTGCACGCGGACCGTGTTGTGGTCCGTTCTCTGGATCCTGTCGGAGGCAACGGGGCAGCGCACGACGGTGGCGAGCTCCGGATAACGACCGCGCAACCTGCGCCATTCCGCATCGCGCGGCTCTTCGAGCAGATCCGAGTCGATCACGAGGGTCGAAGCTCCGCGATACTTCGCGCAGACGAACTCGGCCTCTGCCGGGTTCGCGACCGGGTAGACGCGGCGCCCGGTCTTCGCGAGTGTGCTCTCGAGAGAGAGCCGCTCACCGGGCGATCGGCTCGCGATCAGGACCACCGGAACCCCAGAAGTCATCACGCCCCCGTCGGAGATTTCCGGACAGCGCTCAGATTGGGGCAGCGACGTCATGCGAGGTATCCCGGGAAACCGGTAAAACGGCGCGGGTTTCGCGTCGGGGCACAATTCCCCGGGTTTTGGGAAGGTGATTACCCGGCTAGCGGGATGGCGGCGGCTGCTCCCGAGCGATCATGATCCAGCAGAGCAGCGGGGACGGGACTCTCCAGTGAGTCGGTACAGCCGTTCCCGAAGCCACGTGTCTAGTAGAGACGGGGGAGTGGCCACCAGGGTGGTTGGCCGCTCCCCCATTCCATGTCTGGAGCTGCCCTCAGGAAGCCGGCTTCGGCGGGGGCAGATCGAGCGGCGTCAGCCCCTCGCGGATCGCGAACCGGGTCAGCTCGGCCACGTTGTGGAGGTCGAGCTTCCTCATCACGTTGCGGCGGTGCGTCTCGACGGTGCTCGTGGCCACCGAGAGTCGCGACGCAATCTCCGCCGACGTGAGTCCTTCGGCCAGCAGCTGGAGCACCTCGCGCTCGCGCGGCCCCAGGATCTCGTACGCCGACGCCGCGTGGGGCGCGCGGCTTGCCGCGTCGACGACGTCTTCGGTGACCTCCGCGCACAGGTACTTGCGGCCGCGGAGGACGGCGTCGAACGCGCGTCGCAGATCGTCGTAGGCGTTCGCCTTGAGTACGTATCCGGACGCCCCGGCGTCGAGAATCGCCTGGACGTAGCGGCGGTCGGAATGACTCGACAGCGCCACGACCTTGACGGCGGGACTCTCGCCGCAGATCTGGCGCGTGGCTTCGATTCCATTCATGTCGCGCATCGCGACGTCCATCACCACCACGTCGGGCCGGAGCTCTCGCGCGAGCCGGACGGCCTCCCGACCCGTGTCGGCCTCTCCGATCACCGAGAGTCCGGCGTCGGCGTCGAGGATCGAGCGCAGGCCCTCGCGCAGCAGGCGGTGATCATCCACCAACAGAATTGTCGTCGTCATCGCTTGTCTCCACTCCACGGTAGAGAGATCCGGCAGGTCGTACCCTGACCGCGCCGCGTCTCGATTTCCAGACTACCACCCAGGCTCTCGATCCGATTGCGCAGGCTGACCAGACCGAACCCGTGCATCGGCTCGCTCGGCTCGAATCCCCGCCCCGCGTCGATCACGCGCAGCTCGATCGCGTCGTCGCCAGCCTCGAGCTCCACGCATGCCCGTGCCGCGCCGGCGTGCTTCGCTGCGTTGATGAGCAGCTCGCGAAGACCGCGGTAGAGCGCGACGCGAGTCACCTCGTCGATCGCTTCGACCGCGCCGTGCGTTTCCAGCTCGACGTGCAGGCCATACTCTCTCTCGATCTTCTCTGCGAGCTGCTCGGCCGCCGCGGCCCACCCCACGTCGAAGAGCAGCACCGGACTCAGCTCGAAGCTCAGCGAGGAGATCCGCTGTCGCGCCTGGTTAGCGAGGCCGTGAATCTCTCCGAGCGCGCGGGCGTGGCCTCCCGCGAGCGCATCCTCGAGCGCACGCAGCTTGATCGCGAGCAGCGACATCAGCTGGCCAACGTCATCGTGGAGATCGGCCGCGAGCATGCGGCGCTGCTCTTCCTCGGCCATCTCCGCGCGAGCGGCCGCGTCGCGCACGCGGAGCTCGGCGCGGCGCAGGCTCGAGCGATCGTCGACGAGCTCGTAGTAGCCGCGGACACTCCCGTCGTCCGACCGGTCCGGCGCAAAGACGATCGAAACCCAGCGCTTCCCTGCGACGGCGAACGAGGTCTCGCCCTCGAATCGGGTCGTCGTTCCTGCGAGCGCGGCTCGCACGTGGTCTCGTACCTGGGCGTAGACCGGCGTCCCGAGGATCTCGTAGATCGGACGGCCCTGAATCTCGGTTGCGCCGAGGCCGTGCCAGCTCGCGAAGCTCGCATTGCAGAACTGGTAGCGCTCCGACGCGTCGACGTAGGAGACCGGGATCGGGAGCGCGTCGGCCATCAGCCGCCGTTGATGCTCGCTCTCGGCGCGATCGTATTCGGCGCGTCGCCGCGCGGAGAGGTCGAGCAGCGCGATCAGGAGATGGTCCTGCGGCTCCCCGGACAGCCGCGCGAGGCTCGCGTGGAGCTCGACGGGCGTCGACGGAATGCGCCCGGTTGCCCGCAGCTCGATCTCGATCGGACCGGGCCGCTTGCCGTCGAGCAGCGCCCGGCGGTGCAGGAAGTAGGCGTCCTGGCTCGGCGCGGAGACGAACTCGCTCAGCTTGTGCGAATCGACCTCGGCGGGACTCCCGTCGAGCAGGGTGAGCGCGAACCGGTTGGCGCTGCGGATCCGACCGTCGAGGTCCAGCTGCAGATACGCAACGGGGGCGTTCTCGAACAGATCTCGGTAGCGCCGCTCCGACGCCGCGAGTGCCTCATGGGATTCCTCCAGCGTCATCTGGACGCGGCGCAGCTCCTCGTTCTGGAGCTCGAGCTCGATCTGGTGCACGCGGAGCTCGTGGAAGAGCTCGCGGAACGCACCCTTGCTGTGCGCCGGGAGCACGCCGGTGTCGCGCTCGGCGAGGCGGCGCTCGGCGAGCCGGCGCAGGGTCGCGATTTCCCGAGACGGTTCAGCCATCGCGTGCGACCTCGCTCGGGTGTGCGTTCGTCGTGTCTTCGATCGCGAGCAGGATCAGCCCGCTCGGCCCCGAGCGCCGAGCGGTCGACGCGGCGGGCATTCATGAGCAGCCGGCGCCGCCCGATGCGCGGGAACTCGTGCTCGAGCTCGAAGTCGTCGAAGCTCCGGTTCTCCGGAACGATCCGCTCGAGCAGGTCGCGCAGCGCAGGGACGTCCCACGCGCGGTCGCCGAGCTCGAACACGGAGCGGCCCTCCGCGTCGCCGGGCTGCATCTGGAAGTGGCGGTAGAAGGCGCGGTTCGCGCGAACCACGCGCAGCGCCGAATCGAGCACGAGGAACGGGTCGCGAACCGTTGCCAGCAGATCCCTCTCGAGCTCGCCGGCCACCTGGGCCAGCTCGGCCTGCTTCGCGCGCGTCGTATCGACGAACACGATCGCGAGCCCCTCGATCGCGTTGCGCGCGGTGCGATAGGGAGTGATCCGCGTCGTGTACCAGAGGCCCTTCTCCGTTCTCACCTCCTTCTCCGACGGCGTCAGGGTATTGATGACGTTCTGAGCGGCCGTCGAGCAGGTCCGGGTATCCGAGCGGGGCCACCAGGTTTGCCAGCGGCCGTCCGATGTCCGTGGCGACGAGCGGGATCAGCCGCTGCACCGCGGGTGTGAAGCGCCGGATGTGCAGCTGCTCGTCGAGGAACACGATCGCGATTCCCGTAGCGGCGAGCAGGTTCGTCAGGTCGTCCTGGGACTGCGCGAGGCCCTCGACCTTGGCGTGGAGATCGGCGTTGGTCGTCTGGAGCTCCTCGTTGAGCGACTGGGTCTCCTCCTTCGACGTCCGCAGCTCTTCGTTCGTGCTCTGCACCTCCTCGTTCGCGGAGGCGAGCTCCTCGTTGGTGGCCTGGAGCGCTTCGATCGTGCTCTGAAGATCGCCTCGCGTGGAGCGCAGCGTGTCTTCGAGCTCGACGATCCGATCGTCCGACGGGGGTTCGGGCTCCGACGACGGCTCGGGAGCCTCGGGCTCGCGCTCACCCAGCCGATCGAACGTGATCAGCAGAGCGGAATCCGGTAGCCCGGGCGCCGGCAGCCGCGTGACGCGCACCAGGACTTCGATGAATCCGCCGTTGCTCCGGACGCGCGCGTTGCGCTCCGCGACGCCCTGCTCTCCGCGGAGGACGGCACGCATGGCCGCGGAGAGCGGTCCGCGCAGTCCGCGGCGCGCCATGTCGAGCACGTTCAGGTTCGGGGCTCCGACCGGGGGCTCGAGGAAGTCTCCCGTGCGCCCGTGGATCTGCGAAATCTGTCCGCGCTCGTCGACGAGCACGGCGGGCGGCGCGTAGCGATCCGCGAGGTGGCGGCGGAGCAGGTCAGCCGGTGTGAAGCCACGCGGCGGCTCCGCACCGGGAATCGGCCTCGGCAGCGTCAGGTTCGGAACGCTCGTCCGAACCGGCCAGTTCGCCGGGGGGCGGCGCAACGCAGCGGATCCCGCGCACCGGAACAGCTTCCAGTGACGGTCGATGGAGGTGAACAGCTCGTCGAAGCCCGTGACGCTCTCGGACGAACCGAGCAGCAGCAGGCCGCCCGGATTCAGGCTGTAGTGGAACAGCGGAAGGATCCGCTTCTGCGCCTCGGTCGTGAAATAGATCAGCACGTTCCGACACGAGAGCAGATCCAGCTTCGTGAACGGCGGGTCGCGCAGGAGGTTCTGCACCGCGAACACGACCGTCTCCCGCACCTGGCGCTCGACCACGTAGGAGCGTTCCTCGCGGTGGAAGAAGCGCGCGAGCCGCGTCGGCGCCACCTCGGCGGCAATGCCTTCCGGGTAGCGCCCAGCCCGCGCCGTCTCGATCGCGAGCGGGTCGGTGTCGGTGGCGAAGATCTGGAGCTGCACGCGCGCCTGCGCGCGCTCGATCTCCTCGAGCAGCAGGATCGCGATCGAGTAGGCCTCCTGCCCGGTGGCACAGCCCGGAACCCAGACGCGGAGCACGCCATCGCTGCGGTTCGCGACCAGCTGCGGCAGTGCCTGCTCGAGCGCCTTGAACGCGTCCGGATCGCGGAAGAAGCCGCTCACGCCGATCAGCCAGTCGCGGGCGAGGCCGGCGAGCTCCTCGGGGCTCTCCTCCAGGAAGCGCGCGTATGCGGCCAGATCGCCGAGCTGGTGGAGCTGGAGCCGCCGCTCGATCCGCCGCTCGATCGTGCCGCGTTTGTACTCGGAGAAGTCCTGGTTCGTGTGCTCCGCCACCAGCGCGATGATCCGCTCCAGCGAACCCTCGGCGCGCAGCTTCTCCGCGGGTGCCTTCCCAGCGGTTATCGCGTGGCGCGTGTGCACGAGCAGGCGCGCGGCGATCTGCTCGAGCGGGAGCGCCAGGTCGACCGTGCCCGTGGCGATCGCGCTCGCCGGCATGCCGGGGAACTCCGCCGTCTTTGGATCCTGGGCCAGCGTGAGTCCGGCGAGGTCGCGAATCGCCGCGAGGCCGAGCGTGCCGTCCGCACCGGATCCCGACACCACGATTCCCACCGCGCGATGCTTCTGGTCCTGCGCGAGGCTCCGGAAGAAGAAGTCGATCGGCAGCGGCGTGTGCAGGCGTGCGATGCGCCCCTCGTGTCTCAGCACTCCGTCGTGCACGCCGAGGTACTGACCGGGCGGGGCGACGTAGACCGTGCCGGCCTCGACCACCGAGCCGTCACTCGCCTGGGAGACGGTCATCGAGGTCGCCTTGGCGAGGATCTCCGCGAGCAGACTCGGCACGGTCGGATCCTGGTGACTCACGATCACCACGGCGAGGCGCGCGTCGGCGGGCAGGTGACGCAGGATCTCCTGGAACGCGGCGAGGGATCCGGCGGATCCCCCGATCCCGACGATCGGGAAGCCGAAGTCAGCCGACGGCAAGGTCGGAACTGCAGGCTCCGACGCCGCGCTGGATCGGCGGCTCTCCGCTTCGCTGGGTGCCTTTGCGCGGGGGTTCGCCATTTCCCCCTCAGAGTAGGTCGGGATCTTCAGCGCGCTGCCTCCGAGCGGCGGCGGGGGTCAGCCGTCGATCAGCCAGCGCACCGCCCGCACCACGAGCCAGACGTACGCAACCGAATAGATCAGTGCGGATCCTGCGACAGCGAAGCGCTCGGCGTGGGCGCGCGGAGTGCGCTGCGCCCGGCCGGACATTCCGGCGAACGGTCTCCAAGGGGGCTCTTCAACCACCCATCTTCGGGGAGGGTCTACCACGTACAAGCCGTAGCGATCTCGAGCGGTCGAGCCGCCTGGGGGGTGCATCGAATTACTCGGAATGTTGGGCGCGCACCGATCAGCTTCGTTCACGAGCGCGCACACGAGCATCCCCGAATCCGGGGATTCGCAGCGCCGGAAGTAGGGTGGGGATGATTCGCGTGCCTAACGGTCTCTGTGGCCGTGCACGCGCAGTGAATTCCCCCGATCTCTGTTAGGGTGGAGGCATGGTAACCCAAAGCCTCCGCTTCGAGCGCTGCGCCCCTCGTTCCGCCGGGCCCGGACTCGCTGTCCTGGCGTTACGCCGGTGAGATGCGCGCTGCGCTGCTGTTGCCGCGCGCGGCGCTGCTCGAGGCCATGCACCCCGTGGTCGGCGCGGGCCTGTCCGACTTCTCCACCTTCATGTCCGATCCGTGGGGCCGCGGGTTTCGCACGCGCGAGTCGATGATCACGTCGACCTATGGCGGGCCGGCCGCGGTCGCCGAGATGGCGCGCATCCGCAAGCTGCACCGCAAGTTCAAGGGGACCGACGAGCAGGATCGGCGCTATTCCGCGCTCGATCCGGAGGCCTACACCTGGGTCTGGGCCACGGTCTACCAGGCGGTCGCCGATTCGCGGCTCCACTTCGCGCGGCCGCTCAGCGCCGAGAAACAGCGACGTCTCTACGCCGAATGGCGTCAGTCCGGCCGCATGCTCGGCATCCGCGAGCAGCACATGCCGCCGGATCTTCCGTCGCTCGAGGAGTTCTCCCAGAAGATCGTGCTCGAGCGTCTCGAGAAGACGCCGTACAGCCGCGATCTCGTGCGCTTCCTGCGCGGCGGGCCCACGATGCCGCCGCCGCCGGGCTGGTTCCTGCCCGAGCTCGCGTGGGGAGCCGGCCGGCTCGCGATCGGGGGATTCCTGTCGACGATCACGCTGGGCCTCTTGCCTCCCGAGGCGCGCGAGATCCTCGGCGTGCGATGGACGCGGCGCGATGCGCGCCGACTCGACCGGATCACGCGCCTCGTGCGCGTCACCGTGTCGCGGTTGCCCGCCGCGCAGCGCTATCACCCGCGCGCCTGGGCGGCGATCCAGGAAGGCCCGCGCGAAGGTTCGCGCGCGCGCGCCGACGCGGCCTGATCGCTCTCAGCTTCTCAGCTCACACGCACCTCTCCCGAGCGATAGACCGCGAGCGGCGGGCCGCTCGCGCGCAACCCCAGCTCGAAGCGCAGCCCGTCCGGCGCGACCCCGGTGCAGCGCAGCACGCGCGCGTGTACGCCGCACAGGTGGTGCCAAGCGCACAGCGTGGTGAGATTGGAACAGTCGTCTGCACCTCCCGCGGAGCGGAACACCACGTGATGCTGCTGGAGGTTGCGATACGACGTGCAGCCCGGCACCGTACAGCGCCAGCCGTCGCGCTCGAACACGGCATGGTCGCGCGGCGTGCGCGTCTCGGGTTTCCACGCCGCGAGCGCGTGGTCGAGCATCGCCTCGAGCGCGTTGCTCTGGTTGCACGGGCGGCCGCGGATGCGCTCGAGCCGGCGCTGCACCGTCGCGAGCACGGCGCGGAACAGCTGGGCCACCTCGAGCGCGGCGCGGAAGAAGAGGCGTTCGCTCTCTTTTTCGAGGCGTGTGATGGCACCCGTTTGGAGACCCGCGGGGTCGAGGCTCGCATCGCTCGCTCGGCTCCTGGGCGCGAGGGGAGGCGGCGCCCACTCGCCCCGCGTGAGCGCGCGCGCCACGTCGTCGCCGAGCCGCCGCACGGAGACGCGCTGCGCGTGCGCCACCCAGACTTCGCGATGGCGAGCCGCCGCAGGCTCGAGCACCAGTGGCACGAGCGCGTGAGCCTGCACCCAGGAGAGGCGCCCCTCGGCGAACGCCACGCGCAGCGGAGGGCACACCCGCGCCGCGCGCTCGATGCGCAAGAGCGCCCGTGCGCGGCTGGCCGCCATCCCGAGGCGCTCCTCGGCGTAGGCGTCGAGGCAGCGGAAGCCGAGATCACGATGCAATCCCCACACCACGACGTCGCAGAGCAGCGACGCGACGCGCGCGAGGCCGTGGGCTTCCAGTGTGCACCGCGCGGCGCAATCTCCGATCGAGCTCGAACGGGTCGCAATCGTCGAGACCCTGCTCGAGCGCAGCGACCTCGGGATCGGGAGGAAGCGGTGACGCCGGCGGACGCCGCGGCAGGGGGATCGGCGACGGCCCGCCGGTGTCGTCGATCTCATCGCGCGCCGCCTCGCGCGCGGAACCCGGCTTCGGCTCGAAAGCGCCATCGAGCGGCACCCCGAGAGCACCTCGGCCGCGAGCACCTCCGCGAACGCGCCGTGCGAGAGCACGTGGCCCGCGACTCGGCTCCCAACCTGGCGTGCCCTCCACCAGCGCGCCCGCGCGCGCGGGGTCAAGACGCAACACGACGCCCTCGCGCTCTTCGCCGTCGCTCTCGGACCCCATGGACAAGGGCTCTCGCGCGCGCCGATCCACCGCGCGCACCTCGCGCGCGAGTGCCCGCGCGGTGAGCCGGCCGCCCAGCGCCAGCCACTCTTCCTGGTCCTCGGCCGTCGCCACGCGGCACAGCAATCGAAGCTGGGTCCACCCGATATCGCCCGCGCGGAACGCCGCATCGAGCAAAGGCAGCTCGCCGAGCGCGACGTCAACCGCCGCCAGATCGCGAAACTCGCGCGCTGAGACCCCCGCTCGCTCGACCGCATAGTCCCCGGACCGCGCGAACCCGAGCCGCTCCCAGCCGCGCAGCGCCGCTATCCGCCCCGCGACGCGCGCGAGCGCGCGCCGCAGGGCTGCGGGGGCGCGCGCGAAGGCGACCAGCCGCGCCTCCAGATCGAGCGGCTCTCGCGCAAACACGGTGCGCCGCAGCGCGGGCCGCGGCGCGACCATCGGAACCACTGCCGACATCGGACCTCGCTTCGGGGCGAGGACCCCAAGATGGGCCGCGCATGTGACGGATGCGGTCACACGCGTCGAGAAAACGGCCATTGAATCCGCGTCGATCGCGATGGAGCGGAGCGAGCTGATCGATCGCTGCCCGCGTGCGGAGCCGCCCTGCGCCTGATCGCGGCAGTCGAAGACCCGGCGATTGCGCGGCGCATCCTCGAATGCATCGGGCTTCCCGCGCGCGCGCCGCCGATCGCCGCCGCAGCGTCGAGCGATACCTCACTTCGGTCATCGGAGCCCGACGAGAGCTGGGACTACGACCAGACGCCGTCCGCCGACGATCCGTGACCGGAGTGACGGAGTCGGGCCGCGGCGCCGCTCCCGATCTCACGATGATCGACCCAAGAGGGAGACGTGCGCGCCGAGCTACGCTTGGCCGCCATCGCGCGCGCTCCCGCGGCCCGCAGGCGATTCGCCGAAAGCGGCGCAGCTTGAAATCACGGGTGTTGGTGTGTTTGTTGGTAGTGTTTTTGGTGTGGTTGTGTTGGTGTGATGAGATGGGTTGTTGGGAGGTGGTTTGTGGGTGAGTGTGTGTTGATTGATGATGTGTTGTGTTGTGTATGTTGTGTGTGTATTGTTTGTTGATTGGTGGAGGGATATGTTTGGTATTTGTGTGAGTTGTTTGTGAGATAGTTAGTTATGTGTTTGTTGAGGTTTTAGTTGAGTGATAGAGTTGAGGTGAGTTGTGTGTGTAGGTGTTTAGTGTTGTGTTGTGTATTGTGAGATGATTGTTAGGATGTTGTGTATGTTGTATGTGTGTGTTTGAGTGATGTGAGTGTGATGTGATGGGTGATAGTGTTTGATGGTATGATTGTGTGATGTGGTAGGGTGGTTGAGATTGAGTGTTGTGTGTGAGTCTTGTGATGAGCGCGAGAAGATAAGAAAGTAGGTGTAGATAGTCGGCGGGTAGGTTTGAGAGTGAGTTTGAAGGTGTGTGAGAGTGATGTTTGAGGGTTATGGTGTTGATTTAGTAGAGTTGTGTGATGTAGGGTTTGATTGTTGTGTTAAGTGTATATTAGTGTTGTGTGAGTGCGCGCGTGACAGAGTTAGGAGTTGTTTAGAGATTGGGTATATGTTATTGAGTATTGTTGTGTGATGTGAGAATGTTGATGTTATTGGGTGTGTTAATAAGATTGTGTTTGGTGTGTGTGTTGTGTTTTGTGAGTATTTGTGGGTATAAAGAGTGAGTTGTTTGTTTTGAGTGAGTGTTATTTGTGTGAGTTTTGATGTGTTGTAAGTTAGGTTGGTGATGAGAGAGTGTTGTTGGTGTGATGGGATAAGAGTGTGTTGTTGTTGATATGGTGTGAGAGTAAATGTTTATAAAGATTTGAGTTTGTGATAAGAGTATAGTTGTGATTGTATTGTTGAGAAGTTGTGAGTTTAGAAGAGGTAGAGTGTGTTTAGGTGATGAGAGTGTTATGTATGTAGGTTAAAAGAGTGTAGGTGAATTGTTTATGTGTGGTAGTATGTATTGTAGTTTAGAGGTATTGAGTGTTTTATGTTGTTGTTAGGATGTGTGAGAGAGTGATGGTTGGACAAAGATAGGTATTATGTTTAGTAGTGTGTGTGACACGTTGAAGTATTTGAGTTAGTGTATTGAGAGTGTTGTTATGTATTAGTTTTGATATTTATGTTGAAGTTGATTATGTTAGTGTTGTTTTGTAAGTTTTGTATTGAATATTTTTAGTTGTTAAGAGTTTGTTTTGAGTGTTGTGTTGTGTTGAGTATAGTGAATTAGTTGATGAGTTTGAGTATGTTGTTTTTTTTTTTAATAGTTTGTTTGGTGTAGTAGTGTGTGTTAGTGTGAAGATTGAGAATTAGAGTGTTAGTAGTATAGATTGTTTATTTTATGTTGTTGTTAGGGTTGTAGGTTGTTTGTTGTGAGTTATAAGATGAGTAGTTTGTTGTTAATGAGTTGTTGTTGTTGTTTTTGTTGTGTATGAAAGAGATGAAGTTTAGGAAGATGAGTTTGTTTGTGGTATATTGATGAGAGTGATTAAAGTGTGGTAAAGTGATTGGTTGGGTGGTTTGTGAGTATTTGTTATGTATGTGTGTTTGAGTTTTTGTGAGTTTAGATGTAGTATGAGAAGATGTAAGTGTTAGTAAAGTTGTAGAGATGAGTTGAGAGTGTGTTTTGTGAGTTTGTGTTGTAGATGTTGTGAGTTGTTGAAGGTGGGAGTAAGAGTGTTAGTTTAGTGTGATAGTGAAGAGTTGAGAATGTATGTGAAAGAGATGAGAGTGGTGTATGATGTAATGGTATTAAGAGAGAGTGTTGATGAGTTGGGTTAGTATTGTTGATAGAGAATGGAGTAGTGTGATGGGTATAAAAGAAGGAGTGTTAAAAGAATGGAAAAGTGAGGTAAGAAGTGTGAGGGTAGGAAGAGTAGGAGTCGGGGCCCAGCGTTTTTTTTTTTTATATTTATTTATTGTGTTTTTTTTGAGTTTATTTTTTTTTGTGTTGTTTTGTTTGTTTTTTTTATTTTTTTGTTTGTATTTTTTTGTTATGTTTTTTGAGTTTTTTGTTTTGTTTTTTTGTATTTTGATGTTTGTTTTTGTTGTTTGTTATTTTGATGTTGTTTTTGTTTAGTGTTTGATGTTATTGAGTGATGATTTGATGATGATTGTGAGTTTGTTTGGGTTTTTTTATTGTTGTTATTTATTTTTTTATTGTTTGTTGTGTTTATGTTTTTAGATGATGAGGTGTGTTTGTATAGATGAGTTTTTGATTGTGTTTGTTAGTTTGTTTGTTTTAGGTGTTTGTTTTGTGAGTGAGAGGAGTAGTGGTTTTTTGTGTTTTTTTGGTTGGTAGTTTTTGTGTTTTTTATTTATTTGTGTTTATAGTTGTATGTGGTGTTTTTAGTTGTGGTTGAGTTGATATTTTTGAGTGATGTGTGTTGGTTAGGTGTTTGTTTTATTTTTGTTTTTAGTGTGAATTTGAGTGTGTGAGTGTTATGTTTTTGTTCCGTGTGTATGATTGAGTGTGTTGAGTGTTGTTGTTTATTTTGTGTTAGTATGAGAGGTGTATGTGATGTGTTTGTTGTGTATTTGTGTATTATGTGTTGTATTTATGGATGTGATGTGTGTATGTGTTGTATTTTTTGTTGATGTTTTGAGTGTATTTTGTAGTGTGTTTGTTTTAGTTTTGAATGTTTGTTTGGTTTAGGGTATTTTTGAGAGTTATTGTGAAGTATATTATTGAGTGTTATTGATATTTGTTTGTTGTTTTGTTGTTGTTATTTGATTGTATGTTGGGTGTTTTTGTAGATGTGTTTATTGTTGTTGATTTATTTATGTGAGTTTGATTATGTATGTGTTTTTTGTGTTGAGTGTTGGGTATTTTTTTGTGTATGTGATTTTAGTTGGAGATGTATATGTTTAGGTTTGGGTATTATTTTTTTAATGATGTTGGGTTTTGTTTGTTGTTAGAGAGTGTGAGTTTTGTGTTAGTAGATTGTTGTTTTTTGTTGTTTCCGATGGAAACAGGTGTGATGTGGGTTGATTTCTGGGGTGTATTGGGTTTTTAGTAGGTGTTTGTTGTGTTGTATCGGCTAAGATTTACCGCGCTTCTTACTAGAAGGGTTATGGCTGATTCAAGAGGATCAGTTTGCGGCGAGTGACGGTCACTTCTCATCGCTCAGAGCGCGCATAGACGCTCTCGGGAGCGCTCGGGAAGATCTCTCAGGGCTTCTACTTCGGCGGCGAGGTCTCTTTCAGCACCTCACAGACGCTCGCTTGAAGCTCCGCTAGGTGGAACTTGAGGGTTACTCGGCGAGCTCTATAGTGTCGGCGTGTGCTCTTCTTCCGCTCAGGTCAGGACTTTGGCACCGGGTAAGGTCTCATCGTGGATAATCTGAGTAGACGTTCTGCTGAGGCGTGGGATGGGGAGCTAGAAGTGCATAGGGGCGGTTGAAGGTGACGCGACGCGTTCATCGCGCTCGATTGGCTGTCTGATAGAGGTATGGGCGACTCGAAGCAGGATCTCCTTAGGCTCTCACGCGGTCTGAAGTCGAGGCTCTCACCCCCACAGTTGGCGGTCACTCGTACGCGGTCTGAAGTACAGCGTGCGAAGACAGCGTGAGAGCAGTAGGCGAGCGAGCTATCTGCGGTGTGTCGACTCACGTACGGAACATGATGACGTGAGGCTTTAATTGGGTGGAGCGTGCTGCCTTCACGGGACGTGATGGTGGTTCGAGGTCTACTCACGCTCCTAAGGGATCTCTGAGGCGCTGCTGGACGCTGGAGGTGTCGCTAGGTGAGTCACACGATCACGGCGTCACTCGCGGGGATGCTCTCGATCGCGTCGACGCGGTATCCAAGAACGCTAATCTTCTCGACGCTCGCGTAGGAGCTCGAGCGGTTCGCGACGTGGCGGGTGACGTGTGTAGCGCTTCAGCTTGCGTAGTGATTGTGGTTATGTCTCTGTCAGAGTGGTGTTCTCGCGCCTTCAGCGCGTAGAAGTCGCAGGCGCTATGAGGCGTCTAGCACGATGACACGCGACAGTGCGTGGGGATCTTGACGTGAACTGCACGAGCGTTTCTCGATTCTTCGGTGTAGATTGTGCGTCACAGCGCGAACTGAACTAAACGCTTGAAGTCACGAGCACGTTATAGGCGGCCTGCTGCTCTTGCGACGGTTTTTGTCGCTTACGAGCGCATCGGGGTCTCTAGGGGACTGAGGGTGAGCTTGGAGCGTTGCGTTCTTGGCAGCGACGTGAGTTTTCGAACTCGCGCGGAGCCACGCTACGGCGTCTCGAAGTTCTCTCGCACGTCTCAGGTGACGTCGATGCGTGCGTCTCGAGCTATCGCAGAGCGCTCTCAATGTCACCAAGCATGGCACGAGAGCTGGTGACAAGCAAGCTTTTGTTCAGATCATCACGTCACGCTCTACAAGCTCGCGTGGGGGTGCGTTAGTAGTTCGGCTTGATGCGTTTGACGCGTCAAGCTTCAACGCTGGTGAGTGGTGAGCAGAATCGGTGCGACTGTCAGTTCGCGTAGCAGGCAACGAGGTATAGCGCTGAGCATCTTTCTCTGAGAGGCGCTGTGTCGCGCGTGTCAGCTTTGTCTTCGCGTTACGTCTTTCGGTGATATAGGTTGATCGCCTCTGCTGGTACGCTTTTCTCGTCGACGAGAGCTCGCCACAGGTCACAGAGCTTCTCGACTTGTTCGGTCAGGATCGTCACGCGTTACGTTGCGTTTTTTCACGTTGCATCGTCGCGAGCCAGCTGATCACGTCGCGCGTCTTGCTCAGGTCACAGTCCGCTAGCGGGAACGTTTGACGTAACGATACTTCTCGGACTCGGCAAGGATCCAGCTTCTTCTACCTATGCGCATGCGCTCTCCTGAGAATGCGCGCCGCGCGACCCGTCGATCGGTTTCGTCGTCCGGTCGGCACGATCACTCGAGTCGGTCGACAGAGGCTCCGAGGGCTGGAGACGGCGATTCCGCTCGCCGGCGCTCGAGGAAGTGCCGCTCCGAGGCGTCGCGGCACAGCTCGATCGCGCGCGCGTAGGCCGCGCGCGCTTCGTCGCGGCGGCCGGCCTGGCGCAGCAGGTCCGCGCGCGCGGCGTGATAGGGCTGATAGGCGTCGAGCCGCGCACCCGTGCGCGCGTCCGACGCGAGCGGCTCGAGCAGCGCGAGGCCCGCGTCTGCACCGCGCGCGCGACTCTCGGCGACTGCGCGGTTCACGCGCACGACCGGGGACGGGTGCAGCGCCTCGAGCTCGGCATAGAGCGCCGCGATCGCGGACCACGGGGTGTCGGCGCCGGTCGGCGCGGTGGCGTGCGCGGCCGCGATCGCGGCCTGGATCCGGTACGGCCCGCGCGCGCGGCATTCCGCCGCGCGCGACAGCGCCGCGAGCCCCTCGCGCAGCTCGCCCGCGTGCCAGCGCGCGCGATCCTGCTCGTCGAGCGGCACGAGCGCACCGTCGGCGCCCACGCGCGCGTCGCGCCGCGCGTGGTGCAGGAGCATCAGCGCGCCCAGCGCGTGCACCTCGCCCTCCGCCGGAATCAGCGCCGCGAGCACGCGCGCGAGCCGGATCGCCTCGGCGCACAGCGCGCGGCGCTCGTCGGCGGAGGCACCCGTCGCGCTGTAGCCCTCGTTGAAGATCAGGTAGACGTCACGGCGAGCACGGAGTGGAGCCGCGTCGACCACTCGTCGGGCGGCGGCACGCGAAACGGGATCTGCGCGTCGCGGATCTTGTGCTTGGCGCGCTCGAGCCGCTTGGCCATCGTGGGCTCGGGCACGAGGAACGAGCGCGCGACCGCCGCGGTGGAGAGGCCGCCGAGCGTGCGCAGCGTGAGCGCCACGCGCGCTTCGGGCGCCAGCGCGGGATGGCAGCACGTGAAGATCAGGCGCAGCCGTTCGTCGGGCACGTCCGTCTCCTCTTCGGGCTCTGCGTCGCGCTCCGCGAGCCGCGCGAGCTCGCTCTCGCGCAGCGCGGGGCTCTTGCTCGTGCGCATCGCGCCGTGGCGCAGCCGATCGATCGCGCGCCGGCGCGCCGCCGTGGTGAGCCAGGCCGCGGGGCGCTGCGGCACGCCGTCGCGAGGCCAGCGCTCGAGCGCGATCAGGGCTGCTTCCTGGAACGCCTCCTCTGCGAGGTCGAGATCTCCGCAGCTCGCGACGAGCGCCGCGAGCACGAGGCCCGCCTCCTCGCGGATCGTCTGCTCGAGCGCTGCTCTCCCGGCATCTCCGGTCACGAGCGCGAGGATAGGTCGGCCTCCGAGATCAATGGCTGTCGGGATGCTGCGGTCGCACCTCGACGGTGCCCGCGCGCGAGAGCGGACAGCGCTTCGCCCAGCCGAGCGCCGCGTCGAGATCCGCGACATCGATCAGCGCGAAGCCACCCAGGATCTCCTTGGTCTCGGCGAACGGACCGTCGGTGATCAGCACCTCGTCTCCGTCGTGCCGCACGGACGTGGCGGTCTGGACGGGCGCCAGGCGCAGCCCACCGCGCAGCACGTCCGCGTCGCGCAGCGAGCTTCATCCAGGTGTCCATCTGGGCCAGCCAGTCCTGTCGGACTTCGGGTGCGAGCTCGGAGAAGCGGTCGGGCGTGTAGAAGAGCAGGGCGTATTGCATGACTTCCTCCTACGACACCGCGGTCTTGAACGACGGCCGCGCCGCGAGCGCGCGCGAAATAGCGCGCGGTGCGCGGCCAGCGCGCCGCGCGCGAGCTCTTCGCCCGTGAACGAGAGATTGAGCAGCTGGGCTCCGACGGCGATGTCGGCGATGCCGAAGCGCGGCAGCAGCGATTCGCGGTCTTCCGGTACACGCGACTCGAGGTAGTCGAACATCTCCGGGAGCCGCGCCCGGAACTCGTTCGCGCGCGCGTGATCGGGCTCCTGATGGAGGATGGTCGGCTTGATGAAGATCTCGAAGTTGATCCCGCCGATCACCTCGGCCATGCGCGAATCGGCGTACTCCTCGAGGAAGAGCGCTGCCGCGAGCTCCACGGCGTCCTGCGGGTAGAGCGCGGGCGTGGGGTGCTTGCGCTCGAGATAGGCGCAGATCACGGATGAATCGGGCACGACGACGTCGCCGTCGCGCAGGATCGGGATCTTGCCCAGCGGGTGCAGCGCGAGCAGCTCCGGGGTCTTGGGCACGGGAACCAGGTTCTCGATCTCGTAGGGGAGACCCTTCTCTTCGAGCGCGATCCGGACCTTGCGCACGAACGGGGAGCGCGAGCCACCGAGCAGCTTCATGGGGTTCTCCTGGCATGGGGTGGGCCGGGGAATCGGCCGCCCATCGACTACGACGAGCGAGGATCCCGCAGAACGACAGGTGGCGCAGCTCCGCGAGAATCCAGCGGGAATTTCGTATGCTGGGCCGGTCGAAGGGGGGCGGGATGGGCCTGGTCGAACGGGTCTCCGAGCAGATGAAGGCGGCGCAGAAAGCGCGCGACGCCGCGAAGCTGTCCGCGCTGCGCAACGTGCGCGCGGCGCTGCTCCACGAGATGAAGAAGGACGGCTCCGAGACGCTCGACGACGCCGTCGCGACCGCCGTGCTGCGGCGGCTCGCCAAGCAGCGCGAGGAGAGCATCGCGGCGTTCGAGAGGCGCGGGCCGGTCGGACCGCGCCGAAGCCGAGCGCGCCGAGAAGGCCCTGATCGACGCGTTCCTGCCGCGGCTCGCCGACGAGGCGACCACGCGCGCGTGGGTGCAGGCCGCGATCGCCGAGACGGGCGCCGCGAGCGCGCGCGACCTCGGCCGCGTGATGGGCGCGCTCATGAAGGCGCACAAGGACGACGTGGACGGCACGCTCGCGCGCAAGATCGCAACGGAATTGCTCCCGAGCGCCTAGCGCGAGCCGACCTGGCGCGGACGGACTAGCTTCGCCGCGCCATGCCGAGTCTGTCTCCGGCCGAGCTCGCGCGTGCGCTCGTGGGCGGCTTCGATGCATGGAAGGGCGCCGGGCTCGAGGTCGAGCGGAAGTAGGCGGTTTGCGATCGCGCGCGCGCCCGCGCACTCTTCCGTGATGGACACGCGAGCCGAGATCGCCACGGGACGCCTGCGCGGTGCGCGCGACCGCGGCGCCGTGGTGTTTCGCGGCATCCCGTATGCGCGACCGCCCGTCGGCGAGCGCGCGTTTCGCGCGCCCGAGCCGCCCGACCCGTGGTCGGGCGTGCGCGCGGCGATCTACTTCGGCGCGGCGGCGCCGCAGTTCGTGCCGCCGATGCGGATCATGCGCAACCTGATCGGCGTCCCCACGGATCGTCAGTCGCAGGACTGCCTCACGCTGAACGTGTGGACGCCGGCGCCCGACGCGGCGCGCCGCCCCGTGATGGTCTGGATCCACGGCGGTGCGTTCGTGATGGGTACGGGCGCCACGTTCCTCTACCACGGCGCGCGGCTCGCGCGGCGCGGCGACGTGGTGGTCGTGACGATCAACTATCGGCTCGGCGCGCTCGGATTCCTGAATCATCCGGAGCTCCGCGCGCGCGGCATCGACGCAAACCTGGGGATCCGCGACCAGATCCGCGCGCTCGAGTGGGTGCGCGAGAACATCGGCGCGTTCGGTGGCGACCCGGACAACGTGACGATCTTCGGCGAATCCGCGGGTGGGATGAGCGTGGGCACGCTGCTCGCCGCACCCGCGGCGCGCGGTCTGTTCCACCGCGCGATCCTCCAGAGCGGCGCGATGCACCACGTGGCGAACGAGGCGGAGGCAGCGCGCGTGGCGGAGATCTTCCTGGGCGCGGTCGGACTCTCGCCGCACGACGCGAAGGCGGTGCGGCAGCTGCGCACATCCGAGATCCAGCGCGCGCAACAGCTCACGGCGATGCAGATCGGGATGGGGCAGGGGCTCTTGCCGTGGCAGCCCAGCGTGGATGGCGACGTGCTCCCGCGCACCGCGCTCGAAGCGCTCGACAAGGGCGAGGTCGCGCGCGTGCCCACGCTCGTGGGCAGCAATCGCGACGAGTGGCGCCTGTTCACGCTCTTCGATCCGCGCAGCCGCAATCTCGCGGAGCCGGACCTCCGACGCCGGCTCACGCGCCAGCTCGGCAGCGAGCGCGAAGCCGACACGGCGATGGAGGTGTATCGCGCCGCGCAGCGCGGGCGCCGTTCACCCGGGCGGCTCTGGGAGGCCGTGCAGAGCGACCGCGTGTTCCACCACCCCGCCCAGCGCGCGGCCGACGGTCTCGCGGAGCTGGGCGTGCCGGTGTGGCGCTATCTGTTCTCGTGGCGGCCGCCGCTGATCGGCAGCCGGATCGGCTCGGGACACGGCATGGAGCTGCCGTTCGTGTTCGGCACGCTCAGCGACGGCATCCTGCGCCGCACGCTCGGCGCCTCGCCCTCGGCGCAGCGGCTCTCGCGGCGCATGCGCGACGCGTGGGTCGCGTTCGCACGCTCGGGTGCTCCGGGTCACGAGCGCCTGCCCGAGTGGGCCGCCTACGAAGCGCGCGACCGCGCGACGCTCGAGTTCAACCGCGACTCTGCGCTGATCCGCGCGCCGTTTGCCTCGGAGTCGGCGTTCTGGCGGACGCGGCTCGGATGAGCGCGTGGCGACGGCGGTAGACCGCGACTACGTCCCCGCCGCGCCGCAGCTCTGGCTCTACGATTTCCTCGCGATCGTGCTCGCGCGCGCGCCGCGCTGGCGCCGTGCGCTGCTCGCGCAGATCGCGCCGCGCGAAGGGGACGTGATCGCGGACGTGGGCTGCGGCACGGGCACGCAGCTCGTGAAGATCGGCCGCAGTGCGCGCGGCGTGACGCTGATCGGCATCGATCCCGACCCGGACGTGCTGCTGCGCGCGCGCCGCAAGACCGCCGCGGCGCGCGTCGTCGTGGGTCTTTCGCGCGGCTATGCGCGCGACGCCGCCGAGCTGCTGCGCGACCGCGGCGTGAACAAGATCGTCTCGAGCCTCGTGTTCCACCAGGTTCCGCTCGCCGAGAAGGTGGCCGGCCTCGCGGCGATGCGCGGGGCGCTCGTGCCGGGCGGCGAGCTTCATGTGGCGGATTATGGGCTGCAGCGTACCCCCCTGATGCGTAAGCTGTTTCGCGTGGTCCAGGCCGGCGACGGCTTCGACAACACCGAGCCCAACGCGCGCGGCGTGCTGCCCGACCTGATGAGCCGGGTCGGCTTTCGCAGCGTCGAAGAGACGCTCGTGATCCCGACTCCGACGGGATCGGTCTCGCTCTATCGCGCGGAGCGCGGGCGCTAGCGGCGCGCGCGGATCTCGGCGCACCGTCGGTGCTATACCCGGCGCGTGAACGCTGCGGATCGCCCGCTGCTCTGGAATCGCCGGGAAGTGCTCCAGGCGGCCGCCGCGTCGGCGCTGTCGCTGGGAGCGCTGGGTCCGCTCGCGTGCGGGGGCGCCAGACGAGAGGGCGAGCCGCTGATCGTGGGCGGCCTGCCCGTGACCTGCAATCTCACGCTGCCGGTCGCGTGCGTCGCCCGGGCCGAAAGCAACCGCTCCGCCGGCCCCGGGACACCGCCCTTCGCCTACGAGTACCGCAAGTTCAGCGGCTGGCCCGAGATCAAGGAATCGCTGATGGCCGGGCGGATCTCGGCCGGATACATGCTCGCGCCGCTCGTGATGGATCTCGCAGACGAGAGATCCCGATCAAGATCGTGTCGCTGGGGCACCGGTCGGGCGCCGTGATCATGGTGCGCACGGATTCCACCTACGAGCACTTCCGGCAGCTCGAGGGCAAGCGGATCGCGATCCCGAGCCGGTTCGCCGTCGACTTCCTGTTCCTGCGCAAGATGCTCGCGCGCGAGAACATGACCACGTCGCAGCTCGAGATCGTCGAGATGCCGCCGCCCGACATGCCCGCCGCGCTCTACGCCAACGCGGTGGACGCCTACTGCACCGGAGAGCCGTTCGGCGCTGCGGCCCAGCGTGCGGGCTATGCGCGGCCGCTGCGCATGACGCGCGACGAGTGGCGCAACTACATCTGCTGTGTGCTCACGGTGCGCGAGGAGCTGATCCACGAGAATCGCGCGCTCGTGCAGGACCTCGTGAACCACGTGCTCGGCGCGGGAGTGTGGCTCGATGCGAAGCAGGAGAACCGCGACAAGGCGATCGCGATCGCGGCGGGCAACGACTACTTCCATCAGGATCCGGAGGTGCTGCGCTTCGTGATGGAGAACCCGACCGATCGCGTCACCTACGGCGACCTGCGCATGATCCGCGAGGAGTTCGACGAGCTCATGCAGCTCTCGATCGCGGCGGGCACGATCGCGCGGCCGGTCCCCTACGAGACCTACCTCGACGAGAGCTTCGTGCGCGATGCGCAACCGACCTCGATCGCGATCTGAGCGGCGCGCGCTCGCGCTGCTGCTGCTCGCGGCGGCCGCGGTCGATCGCGGGCGACGCGCCGGAGCTGCGCGCGGGGGTGTTCGATCCGCCGCGCTCGGCGCCGGAATTCACGCTGCGCGGCTCGCACGGCGGGCCGCTCGAGCTGAGCCGATTCCGCGGCAAGGTGGTGATCCTCGAGTTCGGCTTCACCTCGTGTCCCGACGTCTGCCCGAGGACGCTCGCCGCGCTGGCCTCGGTGAAGAAGAAGCTCGGGGCGCGCGCGGGCGAGGTGCAGGTGGTGTTCATCACGGTGGATCCCGAGCGCGACGATCCCGAGCGCCTGCGCACCCACCTCGCGAAGTTCGATCCGACGTTCCTCGGCGGCACCGGCACCGCCGAGCAGCTCGAGGCGGTGCGCGCGGAATACGGGATCGCCGCCGAGCGCGTGGTTGCGGGCAACAGCTACGCGTTCAGCCATTCGTCCTTCACGTACCTGATCGATCGCGCGGGCAGCCTGCGCGCGCTGATGCCGTACGGGAGCTCGGCCGACGACTACGTGCACGATCTCCTGATCCTGCTCGCGCCGTGACGCGCCGGGGCAGGGCGCTGCTCGCGATCGCGGTCGGCGCGCTCGCGGCGCTCGCGTGGCCCGCGTTCGCCCCGATCCGCACGACTTCGCACGAAGAGCTGTTCTCGATTCCGAAGGGAACGTGGGCGCAGCGCATGGCGGGGAATCCCGTCGAGATCCTGCCCAGCGAGATCCGGCTCACGCTCGGCGTACGCGACGTGCTGCTGCTGCGAGAACCACGACGACGTGCCGCAGATCTTCGGGCCCACGCTCCTGATGCCCGGGCAGAGCTTCCGGCTGCCGTTCGCCGTGGCGTCGGATCACGTCTTCACGTGCACCGCGCACGCGAGCGGAAAGATGACCGTGGTGGTCGAGCCGTTCCCCGAAACGCCGTGGGCGCGGCTCGCCTGGCGCGTGCGCGAGCTCCGGAAGTGAGGGCGGTGCGCGTCGCGGCGATCGTCGCGCTCGCGCTCGCCGCGGTGGCCGCCGCCACGTACCTGGCCGGTGAGCAGACCGAGGTGGTCGTGATTCGCACACTCGACGGCGACGGCACCTCGTACGACACGAAGGTCTGGGTCGTCGACCACGAGGGCGTTCCGTGGGTGCGCGTCGCTCAACCCGAGCGGTTCTGGTTCCAGAGGCTCTCGCGCAATCCGCACGTGCGTCTGATCCGCGCCGGTGTCGAGCAGGCCGTGATCGCGCGGCCCCAGGACACCCCCGAGGCGCGCGCGGTCATCGACCAGCGCTTCCGCGAGCGGTACGGCGCCGTCGACTGGTGGTACGGTGTGCTGGTTCGCCGGCACGCGATTCCCGTCCGGCTCGATCCCGATCCCGGAGAGACCCCCTGATGTCGCGGAGGTGCATGATGGATCCCAGATTCTTCGTCGTACTCGCGAGCGCGCTCGTCGTGCTCGGTTGTGTCGATCCCGCGGATCGCCGTCCGGGGCTGTGGCTCTCCGGTGAGGTCGAGACGGCACCCGTGACGGACTGGTCGTTCACGGAAGAGCAGCGCGAGATCTTTCTCGAGACCCGGACCTGGTACGGAGTCCGGCACTCGGTCACGGTCGTGTGCGCCACCCACGGCGGCGCGCTCTACGTCCCCTCGCTCTATTACGAAGGCGGGGAGTTCCCTGACAAGCGCCACTGGCACCGCAACGTCGCGCGCGATCCGCGCGTGCGGCTCGAGATCGGGGATCGCCTCTACGAGCGGCGCGCCGTGCTCGTGACCGATCCCGCGGAATGGAACGAGGTGCTCGCGGCGTTCGCGCGCAAGATGCCGTTCTGGCAGGAGCTCGCGAGCAAGCCCGAATCCGAGCGGCCGAAGCTCATCTTCATGCGCATGGACGCGCCGGCGGACGCGGCCTGACGGGGTCTGGGGCGCGCTAGGCGCGCGCGAGGCCGCGCAGCACGATCGCGACGATCGCGTCGGTGGTCGCCTTCGGCGATGCCTGGAGGCGCGGGATCACGCGCGGGCGCGAGAAGAACAGCCCGAGCCCGCCGAGCACGAGCGCGAGCGCACCCGTGTCGACGGGATCGATCTGGCGCTCGGCAACCGCGCGTTCGAGCAGGTGCTCGGTCACCGCGGTGACGTAGTTCGCGTGTGCGTTGGTGATCTCGGCGGCGCCGGGCACGGTCGCGAGCTTGCGCGCGAAGGCCTCGGTCGTGGGGGCGACCGCGATCGTCGCCGCCTCGAGATAGGCGCGCAGTGCCGTGAGCGCGTCCATGTCGGGCTCGATCGCGGCCATCGCGGCGCGGCCGATCCGATGCAGCCGGCGGTCGATCACGGTGAGCAGCAGCGCGTCCTTGCGCGGCGCGAGCGCGTAGAGCGTGCGCAGCGAGCAGTTCACGCGCGCGGCGAGCTGCGCCATCGTGAGCTCGGCGAAGCCGTCCTGCATCGCTAGCGTTTCGAGCGCGTCGAGGATCTCGCGCTGGCGGCGGCTGAGCCCGCGCTCGACCTCGGCCGGGAGGAGCGGCCGCGGCGCGCGCACGCGCGGGATCGCGCGCGCGGAAGGCCGCCGCGCCGGTGCGGCCTGTGCGCTCACGACAGCAGCGCCTGCGGCAGCTCCACGACGCGCGCGCGCAGCCACTCGCCGAGGCTCTTGGCCTGCGGGTCCTGGCGCGTCGAGGCCGCGACGCCCTCCTCGAGCAGTCCGTGGATCACGAAGTTGAGCGAGCGCAGCGCGGGCAGGCGATGGCGGTCGACCGGGAAGGCCGCCACCTCGGGCAGGAGCGCGCGCAGCCGCTCCGTGGTCAGGAACGCGTCGAGCCACGCCCACGCGGCGTCGCTGCGCGCGAACACACCCAGGTTCGCGTTGCCGCCCTTGTCGCCCGAGCGCGCGCCGGCCACGCGGCCGAGCGGAGCGCGAGCGGTCGGGCCGCCGGGCACGGACGCACCCGGACCCGGCGCGGACTGCACCGAGACCGGCGGGCGCGGGACCACCGACGACACCTCGCGCGGCTCGCCGCCCAGGAGCACGACCTGCTGCGGCGCCACCTCGGCGGGCACGCACGCGGGCTCGGTACACACCGAAGGGTCGCCCCTCACCGGGTCCGCCGCCCACGCCGAAGAAGCCCGGGATCGTCGCGAGCCCGAGCTCGATCACCGCGTTCGAGAACGCGCGCCCGACCTTGCTCCTCGTCGGGGTCCTTCACGCTGAGCTGCAGGATCGCGACCGCCTGCTCGTTGCTCTCGGGGTCCGCCTTGTCGGTGCGGGTCAGGCGCGTCGTGACGCTGCGCGAAATCCTCGGGAGCGTACGGGCATGCCAGCCAGAACGCCTCTTCGATGAGCTTGGCCTTCGCCTCGATGTCGAGGCCCGTGAGACACACGCTCGATGTCGTTGCGGAAGCCGCCGGGCTCGGTTGATGCACACCTTGAGCGTCGGCGGCGGCGGCTCGCCGCGGATGCCGTACATGCGCACGCGGTCGGGTCCGATCTGCTCGAGCTGGATCGTGTCGAAGCGCGTTGTCACGTCGGGCCCGAGGTACTGGGGCCCGCCGATCTCGTAGAGCAGCTGCGACGTGACCGTGCCGATCGACACCTCGCCGCCCGTGCCGTCGTGCTTGCCGATCACGGACGAGCCGTCGGCCGCGATCTCGGCCCACGGGAACCCCGTGCGCGCCATGCCCGGCACCTCGGTGAAGAACGAGTAGTTGCCGCCGGTGGCCTGGGTGCCGCACTCGATCACGTGGCCGGCCGACGACCGCGCCCGCGAGCGCGTCCCAGTCGGTCGCGCGACCAGCCGTGGTGCCACGCGGCCGGGCCGCAGACCACGGCCGCGTCGGTGACGCGGCCGGTGATCGACGATGTCGGCACCGCGCTCGAGCGCCTCCGCAATGCCCCAGCAGCCGAAGTAGGCGTTGGCGGTGAGGAACGCGGACGCGTCCTTGATCGGCTCGCCGGTCTCGAAGTGGGTGAGCTCGGTCGCCGGCGATCAGCTCCGCCATGCGCGGCAGGAGGTCGTCGCCGCGCACGTACGCGATCACGGGGTGCAGCCCGAGCTTGTCGGCGACCTGCGGCGACCGCCTCGGCGCAGCCGTCGGGATCGAGCCCGCCCGCGTTCGAGACCACCTTGATCCCGCGGTCGAGGCACGTGCCCATCACCTGCTCCATCTGGGTGACGAAGCTGCGCGCATAGCCCCCGCCGGGCCGCTTGAGCGCGTGCGGGCGAGGATCAGCATCGTGAGCTCGGCGAGCCAGTCGCCCGTGAGCACGTCGATCGGGCCGCCCTCGACCATCTCCTTGGCCGCCGAGAGGCGGTCGCCGAAGAAGCCCGAGCAGTTCGCGATCCGTATCGGTTTCGCCATCACGCTTCTCCCGCGCCATCGGCCTCGACCACGAGCAGCACCGCGCCGCTCTCGACCTGGTCGCCCACCGCCACGCGCACCTCGGCGCACCACGCCGTCGGCTCGGTCGCGCTCATCGGGTGCTCCATCTTCATCGCCTCGAGCACCACGAGCGTCTGTCCGGCCGCGACCGGTCGCCCACCGCGACGCGCACGTCGAGCACCATGCCGGGCATGCGCGCGACGAATCCGCCCGCCGCTGACGCTTGCCCGGGCATCGCGAAGCGCGGCGCGACGTCGAGGTCGACGTCGCCGCGCGGGGTGCCGCACGAGAATGCGCTCCCCGTGCTGCGTGATGCGCGCGCGGATCCGCCGGCCGTCGATCTCGGCGTCGATCGCGTCGCGCGACCACGCGTGCACGCGCGCGTGTGTACCGTCGCCGACAGCGGAAGCGGCCGTCCCGCAGCGCGGCGATAGGAGACGGCGATCGTCGCTACCGCGAAACTCGAGGACCACGCGCTGATCGGGCAGGCGCGCGTTGCGCCAGCCGCTCGGGATCGCCGCGAGCACCACCGCGTCGGCGCGGTTGCGGCCCTGGACCCAGAGCGCCGCGAGCTGCGCTGCGCGTTCGAGCTCTTCGCCCGTGAGCTCGAGCGCGCGCGGGGGCGCGACCCGCTCGATGAAGTCGGTCGTGGTGTCGCCGGCGAGGAACGCCGGTCTGCGCAGCACCGCGACCAGGAAGTCCCGGTTGGTCGTGACCCCGCCGAGGTGCAGCCGCTCGAGGGCGAGCGCGAGCCGGCCCGCGGCCTCGGCGCGCGTGGGCGCGTGCGCGATCACCTTCGCGAGCATCGGGTCGAAGTCGACGCCGACGCGCCGAGCCCGTCGCGACGCCCGCATCCCAGCGCACGGCGGGCGTCGTCCGCGGGCTCGAATGCGGCGAGCGTGCCCGTCGCGGGCAGGAACCCGTCCGCGGGATCCTCGGCGTACAGGCGCACCTCGATCGCGTGCGCCGCGAGAACGCGATGTCGGCCTGCGCATAGCCGAGCGGCTCGCCCGCGGCGATGCGCAGCTGCTCGCGCACGAGATCGATGCCCGTGACCGCCTCGGTCACGGGGTGCTCGACCTGGAGGCGCGTGTTCACCTCGAGGAAGAAGAACTCACCGCGTCGCGTCGTCGACGAGGAACTCGACCGTGCCGGCCGACTCGTAGTCGATCGCGCGCGCCGAGCCGCAGCGCGGCGTCGCCCATGCGCGCGCGCAGCGCCGTCGTCGACGACGCGGGGACGGCGACTCCTCGACGATCTTCTGGTGGCGGCGCTGGATCGAGCACTCGCGCTCGCCGAGGTGCACGAGGTTGCCGTGGCGATCGCCGAGGATCTGGATCTCGACGTGGCGCGCGCGCGACACGTAGCGCTCGAGGAAGACGCGGTCGTCGCCGAAGCCGCCCGCGGCCTCGCGGCGCGCCGCGGCCACCGCCTCGGCGCAGCTCCGCGGCCGAGCGCACGACGCGCATGCCCTTGCCGCCGCCGCCCGCGGCCGCCTTGACCAGCAGCGGGTAGCCGATCGCATCACCGGCAGTCGGATCCCCCGAGCCGGGCAGCGTCGGCACGCCGGCCTCGCTCGGCGAGCGCCTTGGCGGCGAGCTTGTCGCCCATGCGCTCGATCGCCTCGGGCGGCGGCCCGACCCAGACCAGCCCGGCTTCCGCGACGGCGGCGCAAACGCGGCGTTCTCGGACAGGAAGCCGTAGCCCGGGTGGATCGCATCGGCGCCGCTCGCGCGCGCGGCGTCGAGGATCGCCTTGCCGTCGAGGTAGCTGGTCGCGAGCCGCACCGCCTCGTCGGCATCCGACACGTACGGCGCCGCGGCGTCGGCGTCGACGTAGACCGCGACGCAGCGGATCCCCATCGCGCGCGCGCTGCGGATCACGCGGCGCGCGATCTCGCCCCGGTTGGCGACGAGCAGCGTCGAGAAGCTCACAGCCGGAACACTCCGTAGCCGGCCGCGCCCGCGATCGGGTTGCTGCGCACGACCGAGAGGCAGATCCCGAGCACGGTGCGCGTGTCGCGCGGATCGATGATCCCGTCGTCGCTGATCGCGCCGGTCGCCTCGAGCGCGAGCGACCCGCGCTCCTGCTTCGCCTCGACGGCGGCGACGGATCTTGGCGTCCTCGTCCTCGTCGAACGGCTCGCCTTTCCGCGCGGCCTGGCCGCGGCGCACGATCGACATCACGCCCGCGATCTGCTTGCGGCCCATCACGGCGATCTTCGCCGTGGGCCAGAGGAACGTGAAGCGGTTGTCGAACGCGCGGCCGCGACATGCCGTAGGTGCCGGCGCCGTAGGACGCGCCGATGATCACGGTGATGTGCGGCACGGTCGAGTTGGTGACCGCGTTGATCATCTGCGAGCCCTTCTTGATGATGCCGGCCTGCTCGAAGTCCGGCCCACCATGTAGCCGGTGATGTTCTGCAGGAACAGCAGCGGCACGTCGATCTGGTTGCAGAGCTGGATGAAGTGGGCCGCCTTCTCGGCCGACTCGGGGTAGAGCACGCCGTTGTTGCCGAGGATGCCGACCGGGTAGCCGTGGATGCTCGACCCAGCCGCAGACGAGCGTCGGTGCCGTAGCGCGGCTTGAACTCCTCGAAGCGCGAGCCGTCGACGATCCGGGCGATCACGTCGCGGACGTCGACGGGCTGGCGCAGGTCGCGGCTGACGATGCCGAGCAGCTCCTCGGGGTCGAGCACGGGCTCGTCGGCGCGCAGGGACGGCGGCGGGCCCTGCCTTGCGCCAGTTCAGGTGCGAGACCACCTCGCGGCACAGCCGGATCGCGTCGCGCTCGTCCTCGGCGAGGTAGTCGCCGAGGCCCGACATCTCGGCGTGCATCTGCGCGCCGCCGAGCGTCTCGTCGTCGCGAATCCTCGCCCGTGGCCATCTTCACGAGCGGCGGGCCGGCGAGGAAGATCTTCGACTGCTCGCGGATCACGATGTTGTAGTCGGACATGCCGGGCTGATAGGCGCCGCCGGCCGTCGACGAGCCGAACACCACGCACACGGTCGGGATCCGCAGCTTCGAGAGCTCGATCATCTCGTAGAAGAAGCGGCCGGTCTCGGCGAAGTGGTCGGTCTGCGCGCCGCCGGCCACGCGCGTGCCGCTCTTCTTGTCGTCGTCGTCGACGTCCATGCGCAGGTCGGCGCCGGCCGACTCGACGAAGCTGACGTAGGGGATGCGGTTGTCGCGCGCGATCTCGAGCGCGCGCATCCACTTCTTGCTCGCGTAGGGCGTGAGCGCGCCGCCGAGCACGGTGGGGTCGTTGCCGATGATCACGCACTCGGTGCCCGCGATCACGCCGATCCCGCACGACCAGCGCCGCCGCCGATCGTGTAGTCGAGTTGTAGGCCGGCGAGCGGGCTGATCTCGAGGAACGGGCTGTCGGGGTCGAGCGCGAGCGCGATCCGCTCGCGGACGGGCAGCTTGCCGCGCTTGGCGAGCCGCGCCGTGGTGCTCGGGGCCGCCGCCGGCCTCGGCCTGGTCGAGCAGGCGCGTCGATCTCGGCGAGCTTCTCGACCATCGCGGTGCGGTTCTCGGCGAACTCGGGTGTGCGCGGGTCGAGCGTGGAGCGCAGGGGCGGCGCGAGCAGGGGGGGTGTGTGCATTGACAGATCCATAACGCTTCCGGTAACAATAGGCAATCGAAATTACCCCCATGCTGATCGAGGCCACCGACTTCCGCGCCGAGGCCGACGAGCTCCACGCGTTCCTCCGCACTCTCGGCGAACGCGACTGGAGCCGGCCGACGACGTTCCAGCGCTGGACGCCCTGGGACGTGGTCGCGCACCTGCATCTCTACGATCAGGTCTCGCTCGCGTCGCTCGCGGGTGGAGAGGCCTTTGCCGCCGAGCGCAGTCGGCTCGTTCGGGACGATCGCGAAGGGCGCGACCAACGCCGAGCTTGCGCGCGAGAGATTCGGCGCGCTCGGCGCGTCCAGCTGCTCTCGCACTGGATCGACGGTGCGCGCTCGCTCGCAGCGCAGCTCGGCGAGAGCGATCCGAAGCGGCGCCTGCCCTGGTTCGGGCCCGACATGGGCGTGCGCATGTTCACGACGGCGCGCCTCATGGAGACCTGGGCGCACGGCCAGGAGGTCTACGACCTCATGCGCGTCGAGCGCGCGCACACCGACCGCCTGCGCCACATCGCCGAGATCGGCGTGCGCACGTTCGCGTGGACGTTCGTGAACCGGAAGCTCGAGGTGCCCGGCCCGCCGCCCTACGTGCGCCTCGTCGCGCCCTCGGGCGCGGTCTGGGAGTGGAACGAGCCGAGCGAGACGAGCCGCGTGACGGGCACCGCGGTCGACTTCTGCCGTACCGTGACCCAGGTGCGCAACGCCGCGGACACCGGGCTCGAAGTGGTCGGCGACGTCGCGACGCGCTGGATGGCGATCGCGCAGTGCTTCGCGGGCGGAGCCACCGACCCGCCCAAGCCGGGAGAACGCGCCGGATGAATCTGGAATTCGGCCCGCAATACGAGGAGTTCCGCGCTGGAGTTCGCGCGTTTCTCGAGAAACACAAGGGCGACCGGTCGACCAGCAGTCTGATCGATATGTCGGCCGCAGAGCGCTCGCGCTGGCTCTCGCTGCTGATCGAGCACGGCTACTGGGCGCGCACGATCCCGAAACAGTATGGGGGCCACGGCGCCGAGCCCGATCTGCTCACGACCGTGATCATGGACGAGGAGTTCAACCGCGCGGGCGTGTCGCGCGGGCTCAACGCGCAGGGGCCCTCGATGCTCGTGCCCACGCTGCTCGAGCACGGCACCGAGGAGCAGAAGCAGCGCTGGATCGGCCCGACGATGCGCGGCGAGGTGATCTGGTGCCAGGGCTATTCCGAGCCGGGCTCGGGCAGCGACCTCGCGAGCCTCACGACCTCGGCGCGCGAGGACGGCAGCGACTTCCTGATCAACGGCCAGAAGATCTGGACCAGCACCGCGGACAAGTTCGCAGATGATGTTCGTGCTCGTGCGCACGGAGCCCGCCGCGCCCAAGCACTCCGGCATCTCGTACATCCTCCTGCCGATGGAAACGCCCGGCATCGAGGTGCGGCCGCTCGAGACGATGTCGGGCGCGATCGGCGAGAACTCGTTCAACCAGGTGTTCTTCCGCGACGTGCGCGTGCCGCAGGCGAACGTGGTGGGCAAGCGCGGCGAGGGCTGGAAGATCGCGAACACCACGCTCACGCACGAGCGCGCGAGCCTGAACTCGAACGCCGAGGGCCTCCTGCTGCGCCTGGTCAAGCTCATGCGCAAGGAGACCGTCGACGGTGTGCCCGCGATCGCGAGCCCGGTCTACCGCGATCGCCTGCTGCGCCTCCAGTCGCGCGCGCTCGCGATGAAGCACCACAGCATGCGCCTGCTCACGTGCGGCCTGAAGGGCGAATCGCCCGGGGTCGCGGGGCTCGTCGTGAAGCTCCAGAACTGTCAGCTCAGCTTCGACATCGCCGCGCTCGCGATCGACGTGATGGGCGAGCTCGGCAGCCTGTACGAGCACGCGAAGTACGAGCGCGAGAAGGGCTTCTGGCATGCGCACTCGTTCTTCGCGCTCGGGCTGATCATCGGCGGCGGCACCGCGCAGATCCAGAAGAACATCATCGCGGAGCGCGGGCTCGGCCTGCCGCGCGAGCCCAAGGCTTCGTAGGGCGGAAATCCCGCCATCCTTTTCCGGGCGGCGGATGGCGGGATCCGCTGCGCTCCTCCCGCCCTACAAGAAGTGGACACACTATGGATTTCGGGCTCTCGGAAGATCAGCGTCTGCTCGGAGCAGAGCGTGCGCAGCTTCCTGCGCGACCGCGTGCCGATCACGCGCGTGCGCGAGCTGCGCGACGCCGATTGTCCGAACGACCGCGCGATCTGGCGCGGCCTCGCCGAGCTGGGCGCGGCCGGGATCCTCGTTCCCGAGGCGCACGGTGGGAGCGGTCTCGGCCTGCTCGACGCCGCACTCGTCGCGGAGTCGCTCGGCCACGCCGCGGCGCCGAGTCCGTTCCTGTCGACCGCCGTGATCGCGCCGGTTGCGCTCGGCTGCGCTGCCGGGCGCAGACGCGAAGGCGTGGCTCGAGGGAATCGCGTCCGGCGAGCTCGTGATGGGCGCCGCGCTCACCGAGCTGTTCTCGATCCGCGAGGGCGCGGGCGTTTCCGACGCGGGCGGCGTGCTGCGCGGCAAGGCGCTCATGGCGCTCGATGCGCACGGTGCGGATCGCATACTGATCCCGATCGGAGCCGACCGGCTCGCCGTGGTGCGCACGGATGCCGCGGAGCTCACGATCACGCGGCTCGCGACGATCGACGCCACGCGCTGCACGGCCGAGGTGACGCTCGACGGTGTCGCGCCCGAGGCCGTGCTCGACGGCGCGGGCGCCGCGATCGCGCGCGCGCTCGACGCAGGCCGCATCGCGCTCGCGGCCGACGCGCTAGGCGCGTGCGAGGCGATGATCGAGCAGTCGGTCGCCTACGCGCAGCAGCGCAAGCAGTTCGGGCGCGCGATCGGCTCGTTCCAGGCCGTGAAGCACATGTGCGCCGAGATGATCGCGGCGCTCGAGCCCGCGCGGTCGCTGCTCTGGTACGCCGCGCACAGCTTCGACGCGCTGCCCGACGAGGCGCCGCAGATGGCCTGCCACGTGCTCGAGCACGTCTCCGAGATCGGTCGCGAGATCGCGAGCACGGCTACGCAGGTGCACGGCGGAATCGGCTGGACCGACGAGCAGAATCTGCACTTCTGGTTCAAGCGCATCGCGGTCGCGCGCCATCTGCTGGGCGGGCCCGAGCTCCTGCGCGAGCGCGCGGCGGAGCTCCAGGGGCTCATTCCGGCTTGAGGCAGGGTCCTAGCGCCTGCTTCGACTCGACTCGCCGAACGCTTCGGTAACACGCTCGAACGAAAGCTCGGCGCGTCGGGCCGCCTCGCGCACGTGCTCGGCCGTCTCGGCTTCGTAGAGGTGGAAGCAGATCTCGTCTTCGGGGACGAAGATCGACCGGAGATAGCGGACCGGTGTTCCCTCGCGCGTCAGCTTTTGCGCCGCGCGCCTGGCATTTACGGCCCCGCGGTCGACCGCGGCGCCATCGGTGCGCGCGACATAGAGCTCGACCAGGAATTCAGCCATGGACGCACGGTACGCCCGATCCGAGCCCGACCGAAATAACGGAAACCCTCAATTTGGAGGCTTCGGGCCAGTGTCGGGGAATGCCTAGTGCGCGGTGCGCAGCCGTTCCGCCAGGCGAGCGCGCGAGTGCACGCCGAGCTTCGCATAGGCGTGGGAGAGGTGGACTTCGACCGTGTGCACGCTCACGAAGAGCGCCGCCGCGATCTCCTTGTTCGAGAGGCCACCGGCCGCGAGCTCCGCGACGCGCCGCTCGCTTGCGCTGAGCTCTCCCGCCGACCGGGGTTGGCGACCGCCGACGCGGTCGAGCTCGCTCCGAGCGCGCTCCGCCCAGAGCTTTGCGCCCATGCGCTCGAACTCGGCGAGCGCCTCCGCGAGAGTGCGTCTTGCATCCGCCCGCCGTCGCAGACGGCGCTCGACGATGCCCTTCACGAGGAGGGTCCGGGCGCGCTCGAAGGGCAGCTCGAAGCGGTCGTGGTCGGTCAGCGTGGCGTCGAGCATCGCCAGGGCGCTCGCTGGGTCGCCGCGTGCGGCGAGCAGAAGAGCCCGGCAGCGACCGCGGGTCGTGAGTGCCCAGCTCTGCTCGGACGCGCCACCGGGAGCTTCGAGCGCGTCGAGGATCGCCTCGGTGCGATCGAGCTGGCCGAGCCCCACGAGCGCCTCGAGCGAGTCCGGCAGATGCATCAACACGATCACCTGAACCACGCCATATCGCTCGATGACCTCGGTCAATCCGCGAGATGCCCGCCACGCCGCTTCGTGGTCGCCCGCCGACACCTCCGCCAGCGCGAGCGCCGACGCCCTGAAGAGCTCGGCTGACGCATTGCCGCCCTGATCGAGGACGGCGGCCTCGGCGCAGCGACGGCGGGCGTCGGCGAGATCCCCGACGTGTGCGTCGACATACGCGCGCTGCGCAATGGCCCAGCGTTCCAACGAGCGGTTGGCCGTCGTCGACGCACAGGTGATCGCCTCGTCGGCGATCTCTGCGGCGGCTCCGAAGTTTCCGCATCTCGTCTCGAGCCAGGAGAGCCAGATGAGCGACTGGCCGAGCTCGGCGTCGTCGCCGTGTTCGGTGAGTCGGTTGCACAGAGCGCGAAACAGATTACGTGCTTCTGCGTGCCTCCCGACGTACATCATCAGGTATGCGGCGAGGCCGCTCGGCGAAGTTTCGGCCAGCGCGACCCGGCTGTGATCTTCGAGCGCGAGCGCGCGCTCGACCTTCGACCAGTCGACTCCCCGCCCTGCCAGGTAGTCGGCCATCGCACAGAAGGCGAGCGCCTCGGCGAGCAGCGGTCGATCGTCGGTTCCGGCGAGGCGCTCGAGCGCCTGATGGCTGTGATCGGCCGCCCCGGCAAAGTCCATGCGGAGGGTCAGGACGTGAGCCAGCTCGACCTGGATCCTCGCCGAGGTCCTCGGATCGTCGGCGATCGCGAGCGCCTCCAAGAGAAGTCGCTCACTTCCGTCGCGATCCTCCTCGTCCAAGGAGAGCTCCGCCAGCAGGCGGAGGGCGTCCGCGCGCTGCCCAGGCGCGATCGCCTCCGCCATCAGCTCCTCGAGCAGGGAGCGGGCGCGGGCGCGATCGCCCGCGTGGCAGTGGAGCTCGGCGGCGCGAATGCCGCGCGCGCGCGCGGCGACTGCGTCGTTCGGCGGCGTGAGATCCCGCGCCCGTTCCAGGAGTTCGGCAGCAACGGAAACCCCTCCGCGAGAGCGGGCGGCGGCAGCGCCTTCCTCGAGCAGCCGCGCGATCGCCTCGTCGGGTTCGCTCGTCCCGAACGCCAGATGCTGCGCGCGCTGGTCGAGCTCCTCCACCACGTCGGCCAGGCGCAGGTGCATCCTGCGCCGCTCGCCCGTCGTGGCCGTGGCGATCACAGCGGCGGCGTGCAGCGGATGGGCGAAGCGGACGACCTCCTGCTCGATCGTCGCGATCGTCGCGCGTTCGGCCGGTTCGAGATCGACGTCGGGAGCGCGTCCGCAGACACGTCGCAGCGTATCGACGGTGGGATGGGTCAGCAGAGCCGCTGCAAGCAAGAGGTCACGGGTCGCCTCGGGTAGCACCACCACGCGCTCGCGCACGAGCGAGCGGATGTCGTCGGGCACCGGGAGCGGCTCGTTGTGCGGAAGCGGGGGCCGTTCGGCGAGGGCGCGGCCGATCTCGAGCGCGAACAGGGGATTGCCGCCCGACGTGGCGTGGATGCGCACGAGCGTCGATCGCTGGAAGGTGGTCCCGAGTCGCTCCTTGAGCAGGCGTTGGAGCGCGCCCAGACTGAGCGGAGTCATGCGCACGCGGGCGAACGTGTCGCGCGGCACGAGCGCCTCGAGATCGAGCTTCACGGGCTCGAGCAGGCGGCGCGTCGCGAGCAGCGCCACGCGTTCGGTCGTCAGACGCCGGATGACGAAATCGAGGACGCCGACCGAAGCCGCGTCCAACCATTGCACGTCGTCGACGGCCAACAGCACGGGTCTCTCCGCGGCGAGACTCGAGACCAGCGAACGCATGCCCGCCGCAACCGCCCGTTCCGCGATCGGTCGGTCGCCCGGGTCGACCTCGAGCAGCGCGCTCGCGAGCGCACGCCGCTGCGGCGTGGGCAGCGCCTTCAACCGTTCGGCGGACATGGCGCCGAGCAGCTCGGCGACCGCAGCGAGCGGCATCGCCACTTCCGAAGCTCCGGGCCGGCAGGAGAGGACGTGGAACCCATGCGCTTCGGCTCGGCGTAGGGCCTCGCGGAAGAGCGTGGTCTTGCCGATGCCCGCCTCGCCTTCGAGGAGCAGCACGGCCAGACCCTCGCGTCCGGCAGACAGCAGCTGCTCGATCGCGGTGAGCTCGAGTTCGCGACCGATCAGCTCGGCCGATGCGGAATCAGGTCTTCGCCTGGAGGACATAGCACCTCCAAACAGGGTCGCGCGGGCCGCCCGCCAGGATACCCGCACGGCCGGCGAACCTTCCGCGGAAGATTTGAGGGTTTCCGTTATTTCGCCGCCACCTACCCCGAGCGTACGGTGACCCCCCGAGGAGCAAGGATCATGCTCAGGCGACTGCGGGTGGGTACGGCGGCGGCACTCGTTCTCAGCGCGTGTGTCGGGCCCGGGGGCGATCGAAACAGCGAGACGGCGGATGCCGCGTGGCTCGCCGAGGCGCAGCGCGAGATCGCGGCGCGCGAGTACCGCGCGAGCGAGAACGGCGAGGGTTTCCAGGCGCCCAACCGCGCGCACAACCTCCGCACGTACTTCGAACCGACGGGCATCCGCGTGCACGACCGCACCGCGTCGGGCAGCCCGGAGCTACTGCAGCTCACGCTGACCGGCATGGGTCGCGGCCAGACCCTCGCGGCGGTCGAGCGCGGCACGGGGCCGGTGACGGCCGAGAACCGCGTGGAGATCCATCGTCCGGGTCTCGTCGAGTGGTACGTGAACTCGCCCGCAGGCCTTGAGCAGGGCTTCACGCTCGCAAAGCGCCAGCACGGCGAGGGCCCGCTCGTCGTGGAGCTCGCGGTCGCGGGCGCGCGACCGGCTCTGCTCGGAGACGCGGTGATCTTCGACACCGCACAGCGCAAGCTGCGCTACGGCGAGTTGGTCGCCAACGACGCAGAAGGCACGGTGCTCCCTTCGCACCTCGAGCTCGCCAGTACCGACCAGCTCCGGATCGTGGTCGACGATGCTGCCGCGGCCTACCCGATCGTGATCGATCCCCTGCTCACGGAGACCGCGGATACGCAGCTCGAGTCGAACCAGGCGAGCGCGGATTTCGGCGTCAGCGTGGCGGCGGCTGGCGACGTGAACGGGGACGGCCACGCCGACGTGATCGTCGGCGCCCGGCGGTTCGATGGCGGCGAGAGTGACGAGGGCGCGGCATTCGTGTTCCTGGGCAGCGCGTCGGGAATCGGCAACGGCGATCCATTCACAGCGGCGGCCCGATTCGAGTCGGACCAGGCGGGCGCGTGGATGGGCGCGAGCGTCGCGGGGGCCGGCGACGTGGACGGCGACGGCTACGACGACGTGATCGTCGGGGCCACCTTCTACGACGACGGGCAGACCGACGAGGGCGCGGCGTTCGTGTTCACCGGCAGCGCAACCGGCATCGCGGACGGCATTCCCTTCACGGCGGCGGCGCAGCTCGAGTCGAACCAGCCCAACGCGGGTTTCGGCCTGAGCGTGTCCGGGGCCGGCGACACCAACGGCGACGGCTATGGCGACGTGATCGTCGGGGCCATCGTCTACGACAACGGGCAGACCGACGAGGGCGCGGCGTTCGTGTTCCCGGGCAGCCCGTCGGGAGTCGCATCCAGCAATCCCGGCACACCCGGGGTGACGCAGGTCGAGTCGAACCAGGCCAGCGCGGGTTTCGGCTTCAGCGTGGCCGGGGCCGGCGACGTGAACGGCGATGGCTATGCCGACGCGATCGTGGGCGCCTACGCGTACGATGCGGGCCAGGGCGACGAGGGCGCCGCGTTCGTGTTCCCGGGCGGCGCATCGGGGATCGCCTCGAGCCATCCGGCAACGCCCGGGGTGGCGCAGCTCGAGTCGAACCAGGCGGGTGCGTTCCTGGGATACAGCGTGGCGGGGGCGGGCGACACGAATGGGGATGGCTACGCCGACGTGATCGTCGGGACCGTCTTCTACGACAACGGGGAAACCAACGAGGGCGCGGCGTTCGTGTTCCTGGGCAGCGCATCGGGGATCGCCTCGAGCAATCCGGCGACTTCTGGCGTGGCACAGCTCGAGGCGAACCAGGCGAACGCGACTCTCGGGAACAGCGTGGCGGGGGCCGGCGATGTGAACGGCGACGGCTATGCCGACGCGATCGTGGGCGCCAACGGCTACGACGGGGGCCACAGCAACGAGGGCGCCGCGTTCGTGTTCGTGGGCAGCGCGTCAGGGATCGTGGACGGCGATCCCGCGACGGCGCTGGCACAGATCGAATCGAGTCAGGCGGAAGCGAATCTCGGCTTCAGCGTGGCGGGGGCCGGCGACGTGAATGGCGACGGCTATGCCGATGTGATCGCGGGCGTCTACCGCTACGACAACGGCGAGACCGACGAGGGCGCCGCGTTCGTGTCCCTCGGCGGGCCCGCGGGCATCGCGTTTGGGAACCCAGCGACGGCGGCGGCACAGCTCGAGCCGGAGCAGGCGAGCGCACAGCTCGGCGTGAGCGTCGCTGGAGCGGGCGACGTGAACGGCGACGGTTACGGCGATGTGATCGTGGGGGCCAGGCTCTATGACGCGGGTCAATCCAGCGAAGGCGCGGCCTTCGTGTTCATCGGGAGTAGCTCGGGGATCGCCGACAGCAATCCCGCCACTGCGGCAACGCAGCTCGAGGGGGACCAACCGGACGCGCAGCTCGGCGGGAGCGTTGCCTCGGCCGGCGACGTGAACGGGGACGGCTACGCCGACGTGATCGTGGGCGCCAGTCTGTACGATGCGCCCGAATCAGCCGAGGGCGCAGCCTTCGTGTTCCTGGGGAGTGCGACGGGGATTGCAGCTGGCAATCCTGCGACGGCGGCGGCGCAGCTCGAGTCGAACCAGCCGCTCGCGACTCTCGGCGGAAGCGTGGCCGCGGCAGGCGACGTGAACGGGGACGGCTACGGGGACGTGATCGTGGGCGCCAATCTGTACGACGCGCCCGAATCAGCCGAGGGCGCAGCCTTCGTGTTCCTGGGGAGTGCGACGGGGATTGCAGATGGCAATCCCGTGACGGCGGCGGCACAGCTCGAGTCGAACCAGCCGGGCGCGAATCTCGGCGCGAGCGTCGCGGGAGCGGGCGACGTGAACGGGGACGGCTATGCCGATCTGATTGCCGGGGCGTACACCTACAGCAACGGGCCCACCCCGAGAGAGGGCGCAGCCTTCGTGTTCCTGGGGAGTGCGACAGGGATCGCGGCTGGCAATCCCGCGACGGCGGCAGCGCAGCTCGAGGCGGACCAGATGGACGCGCAGCTCGGCGTGAGC
Organism: uncultured delta proteobacterium; assembly: GCA_963832165.1. Classification (GTDB taxonomy): domain Bacteria; phylum Myxococcota_A; class UBA9160; order UBA9160; family SMWR01; genus JAHEJV01. The sequence goes on from CAWHTE010000004.1 coordinate 517,257, forward strand.
GTCGCCTCGGCCGGCGACGTGAACGGAGACGGCTACGCCGACGTGATCGTGGGTGCCAATTTTTACGACTTGCCTGAAGACGGGGAGGGCGCAGCTTTCGTGTTCCTGGGGAGTGCGACAGGGATCGCGGATGGCAATCCCGCGACGGCGGCGGCGCACCTCCAAGTGAACCTGTATGCGCAGCTCGGCACCAGCGTGGCCGGGGCTGGCGACCTGAACGGCGATGGCTACGCCGACGTGATCGTAGGTGCCCCCGCTTACGATGCCGCCCAGACCGGGGGCGCCGCGTTCGTGTTCCTGGGAAGCGCGACGGGGCTCGGCACGGAGCCCTTTGGATTGCCGTCAGCGGCGCTCCTGTCGGATCAGGCGAGTTCGAGGCTCGGCTCGAGCGTCGCGGGAGCGGGCGACGTGAACGGGGACGGCTATGCAGACGTGATCGTAGGTGCCTTCGAATACGATGCGGGCCTGACCGACGAGGGAGCCGCGTTCCTGTTCCTCGGCAACGCAAATACGAAAGGCCGACCGGTGCTCGCGCGGCAGCGGCGCGGCAACGGCAGCGGCATCGTCGTGCAACCGTGGGGGCGCTCGCGATCCGCGACGGGTTTCGCCGCGGAGCTGCGCGCGAGTCACCCGCAGGGGACAGGGCGCGTGAAGGCGGAGCTGGAGGCGTGCCCGTCCGATGGGGCGCCCGCGGTGCCGTTCGGTGACGCGAGCTGCACGACCGCGTTCACCCCGAGCTGGGTGACCGTGAACGGCACGACCCCCGAGGTGCTGCTCTCGCACACGTTCACGGGTCTCGTGAACAACACGCTCTACCGCTGGCGCGCGCGCGTGCTGCACGCGCCGGCGGTCGGGACGGTCCCCGCGAACCCCGAGCACGGGCCATGGCGACGACTCGGCGCGCAGTCCGTGGAAGGTGACATCCGGCTGCCCGAGCCCGGATTGCTGGTCCCACTGATTTCCGGCCTTGCACTCGTCGCGTCGCTCGCGCGCCGGCGGAGGTAGTCATGCGCATTCGAGGTCTAGCGATCGTGAGCTCGTCGTTCCTCGTGGTCTGCGCGAGCCCGGATCGGAGCGAACGGGAGGCTGTCGATGCGAGCTTCCTCGCGCGCGCACAGGAGCAGATCGCCGCGCGCGAGTACCGCGCGAGCGAGAACGGGCAGGGCCTCCAGGCGCCGAACCGCGCGCACAACCTACGCACCTACTTCGACAAGACGGGCATCCGCGTGCACGACCGCACCGCGGAGGGGAGCCCGGAGCTGCTGCAGCTCACGCTTGCGGGTGTAGGCCGCGGCGAGGCGTTGGCAGCGGTCGAGCCCGGCGCTGCGCCGGTAACGGACGGGGACCGCGTAGAGATCCATCGTCCGGGTCTCGTCGAGTGGTACCTGAACACCGAGGCCGGGCTCGAGCAGGGCTTCACGCTCGCGGAGCGTCCGCGCGGCGAGGGTCCGCTCGTCGTCGAGCTCGCGGTCGCGGGCGCGCGACCGACACTGGTCGGCGATGCGGTGATCTTCGAGTCGGAAGAGCAGCGCCCGCTGCGCTACGGCGAGCTGGTCGCCAATGACGCGGACGGCAAGGTGCTTCCCGCGCACCTCGAGCTCTCGGGTGACGACCGGCTACGCATCGCCGTCGACGACGCCGACGCGGCCTACCCGATCGTGATCGATCCGCTGCTGACCGCGACGCATGACCTGCTCCTCTTTGGAACCCAGACCAGCTCGCAGTTCGGCATCAGCGTGGCGGGCGCGGGCGACGTGAACGGTGACGGCTATGCCGACGTGATCGTCGGCGCCAGCGGCTACGACGACGGCCAGAGCAACGAGGGCGCCGCGTTCGTGTTCCACGGCAGCGCCTCCGGGATCATCGGCAACAGTCCGGCCACGGCCAATGCCGCGCTCACCTCGGATCTGTCGGGCATCGGCTTCGGCATCAGCGTCGCGGGCGCCGGCGACGTGAACGGCGACGGCTATGCCGACGTGATCGTCGGCGCGAGTGGCTACAGCGCGGGTGCGGGCGCGGCGTTCGTGTTCTACGGGAGCGGGACGGGGATCGTGGGGATCAACCTCGCGTCGGCGCACCAGCTCACCTGCACGCAGGTGAGCACCAGTTTCGGCTTCAGCGTCGCGGGCGCGGGCGACGTGAACGCGGACGGTTTCGACGACGTGGTCGTGGGCGCCTGGCTGTACGACAACGGCCAGACCGATGAGGGCGCGGCGTTCGTGTTTCGCGGCAGCGCGTCCGGGGTGGGGACCCGCACACAACTCGCGGCCAACACGCAGCTCGAGTCGAACCAGGCCAACGCGGCGTTCGGGTTCAGCGTGGCGGGCGCGGGCGACGTGAACAGCGACGGCTATGCCGACGTGATCGTGGGCGCGCAGTGGTACGAGGTCAACCCACCGTTTACGCCGCCGACGGAGGGCGCCGCGTTCGTCTACCACGGCGGTGCCGGCGGAATGGTGCTCGATGCGACGATCGGCGGCGGCCAAGCTGACATGTGGTTCGGCCGGAGCGTCGCGGGCGCGGGCGATGTGAACGGCGACGGCTTTGCCGACGTGATCGTCGGCGCCCCGTTCTTCGACTTCCCCAACGTTCCCGGCCGGGAAGGGGCCGCGTGGGTATTCGAAGGGAATCCGGGTGGTGTCGTGAGCCAGGTCGCCAGCGCGGCGTTCCCGGTGCTGATCGGCGACGAGCAGGCGGACGCGCAGTTCGGCAATCGCGTGGCCGGAGCCGGCGACGTGAACGGCGACGGCTACGCCGACGTGATCGTGGCCACTTCGCTGAACGACAGTGCGGGCACCGATACGGGCGTGGCGTTCGTGTATCCCGGTACAGCAGCGGGCATCTCCGCGGTGGGGTTCGCGCGGCTCCAGGGCAACCAGCCGAGCCGGGAGTTCGCTTCCGGCGTGGCCGGCGCCGGCGACGTGAACGGCGACGGCTATGCGGACGTGATCGTGGGCGCGCAGTTCTACGACGCGGCGACCGCCGTCGACGGCGCGGCGTTCGTCTATCACGGCGGCGGGAGAGGCACGGGCTTTCGGACCGTCGACGTGAGCTCCCATGTCGTGACGGGTGGGAATAGTGTGGCGTCGGCGGGCGACGTGAACGGCGACGGCTACGGCGACGTGATCGTGGGTACCCCGTTCTACGACAACGGCAGCGACCCGAACGAGGGATGGGCGTGGGTGTTCCACGGGAGTGCGTCGGGAATCATCGTGAACGACTATCAGATTCTCGAGTCGAATCGGGAGGACGCGCGATTCGGCTCCAGTGTGGCCGGCGCCGGGGACGTGAACGGTGACGGCTATGGCGATGTGATCGTCGGAGCGCCTTACTACGGCATCAGCTGGGCCGACTCCGGCGCGGCGTTCGTGTTCCTGGGCAGCGCGTCGGGCGTCGCGGGCACCCAGCCATCCAATGCGCATGCGACTCTGGGTGGAGACCAGCTGAACGGCCATCTCGGATCGGACGTGGATTCGGCGGGCGACGTGAATGGCGATGGCTACGCCGATGTGATCGTCGGGGCGTATACGTACAGCCACGGCCAGTCGAGCGAGGGAGCGGCGTTCGTGTTCCACGGGAGTGGGACGGGAATCGGCAACCGGACGAGCGCGACCCCAGACGCTCTGCTCGAGTCGGACGACGCCTTCGCGTATTTCGGCAATGAGGTGGCAGGCGCTGGGGACGTGAACGGGGATGGCTACAGCGACGTGATCGTAGGGGCGACGCAAAACTACGGTGCTGGTGAGGCCGGGGCCGTATTCGTGTTCCCGGGCAGCGCATCGGGGATCGCCGACGGCAATCCTGGATCGATCGGAGTGACTCAGCTCGAGTCGGGCCCGGCCGGTAATTTCTGGGGTGTCGCGGACGGCGCGGGTGACGTGAACGGTGATGGCTACGGCGATCTGATCGCTGGCGGCCACACTGGGGGCCAGAACCGAGTGTTCGTATTCAACGGCGGCACGTCGGGAATCGCGGACGGAGACGCCGGCACGGCGTCAGCCACGATTCTGGGACAAGGGCTTGCCGCCAGCCTGGGCGGCAGAGTCGCGGGGGCTGGTGACCTCAATGGCGATGGGAACGCCGACGTGTTGGCCGCGGCGCCGAACTACGGAAACGGCCAGACGAGGGAGGGCGCCGTGTTCGTGTTTCACGGCAGTGCGTTCGGAATCGCGAGCGGCGATGCCCTGATCGTTGCGAATGGGCGGATCGAGGGGGGCCAGGATGAACTGTTCTTCGGGATCCCGGCGTCTGCGGGAGATGTGAACGGAGACGGCTACGCCGACGTGATCGTAGGAGCGCCGTCCTACGATTATCTCCCGGTCGTGGACCAGGGCGCGGCGTTCCTGTTCCTCGGCAATGGCGGTGGCCGCTCCGTTCTCGCGCAGCAGAGGCGCGCCGACGGTACGGGTGACGTGGTGCAGCCGTGGGGGAAGGCGGAGTCCGCGACGGTCGAGTTCAGGGCCAGCCATCCCGCCGGCACTGGCCTCGTGCGCGGCCAGTTCGAGGCGTGCCCGACCGGCGTGCCGTTCGGAAGCGGTAGCTGCACGACCGCGCTCTCGCCGACGTGGGAGCCAGTGGGCCTAATAGGATTCGAACCCGACAGGCTGCTGCCTCACACGTTCACCGGCCTCTCGAGCAACATGCTCTACCGCTGGCGCGCGCGCGTGCAGTATGCGCCGTTGAGCGGCCCGATCGCGACCAACCCATTCCATAGCCCGTGGCGGCGGCTCGGCGCGCAGTCGGTGGAGGCGGACATACGCCTGCCCGAGCCGGGGGTGTTGCTCTCGCTCGTTAGTGGATTTGCACTCGTCTCGGCGCTCTCGCTCCGGCGGAGCCGACCCGTTCGATAGAGTTCGCGCTTCCCTCGGGGACCCCATCGGGCGCCGCGCTCACCGAGCTGTTCTCGATCCGCGAGGGCGCTGGCGTTTCCGACGCGGGCGGCGTGCTGCGCGGCAAGGCGCTCATGGCGCTCGATGCGCACGGTGCGGATCGCATAATGATCCCGATCGGAGCCGACCGGCTCGCCGTGGTGCGCACGGATGCCGCGGAGCTCACGATCACGCGGCTCGCGACGATCGACGCCACGCGCTGCACGGCCGAGGTGACGCTAGACGGTGTCGCGCCCGAAGCCGTGCTCGACGGTGCGGGCGCCGCGATCGCGCGCGCGCTCGACGCAGGCCGCATCGCGCTTGCGGCCGACGCGCTAGGCGCGTGCGAGGCGATGATCGAGCAGTCGGTCGCCTACGCGCAGCAGCGCAAGCAGTTCGGGCGCGCGATCGGCTCGTTCCAGGCCGTGAAGCACATGTGCGCCGAGATGATCGCGGCGCTCGAGCCCGCGCGGTCGCTGCTCTGGTACGCCGCGCACAGCTTCGACGCGCTGCCCGACCAGGCGCCCCAGATGGCCTGCCACGTGCTCGAGCACGTCTCCGAGATCGGTCGCGAGATCGCGAGCACGGCTACGCAGGTGCACGGCGGAATCGGCTGGACCGACGAGCAGAATCTGCACTTCTGGTTCAAGCGCATCGCGGTCGCGCGCCATCTGCTGGGCGGGCCGGAGCTGCTGCGCGAGCGCGCGGCGGAGCTCCAGGGGCTCGTGCTCCCGCCTAGCGTGAATCGGCCACACTTCGGTTTCGTTGCCCTGATAGAGTGTGCGGCAAGTCGGGGTACGTATGCGCGCGCAGCTATTGCGGTTCTTGGCACTTGGGTCGTGTCTGGTCTGGGGCTCTGATCGATCGCGGATCCGACCGGGAACGAGAACTGGCTCGCACGCGCCCAGGAGCAGCTCGCGGCGCGCGAGTACCGCGCAAGCGAGAACGGGCAGGGCCTGCAGGCGCCCAACCGCACGCACAACCTGCGCACGTACTTCGAGAAGACCGGAATCCGCGTGCACGATCGCACCAGTGCGGGCAGCCCGGAGCTGATGCGTCTCTCACTCGCGGGTGTCGGACGCGGCGAGGATCTCGCGCCGGCGGCGCCCGGAGAGCGGGTGACCGCCGACGGCAGCCGGGTCGAGATCCATCGGCCTGGTCTGATCGAGTGGTACGTCAACGCGCCCGAAGGCCTCGAGCAGGGCTTCACGTTCGCCGAGCGACCGAAGGGCGACGGCCCGCTCGTCGTGGAGATCGAGGTTGCGGGCGCGCGCGCTGACGCTGCTCGGCGATGCGGTGATCTTCGAGACGGAGGCCCAGCGAAAGCTCCGCTACGGCGAGCTGGTCGCCAACGACGCGGAGGACGAGCATTCTGCCCGCGCACCTCGAGATCGCCAGTACGGATCAGCTGCGAATCGTCGTCGACGATGCCGGCGCGACCTACCCGATCGTGATCGATCCGCTGCTGACCGAGACGGAGGACGCGATCGTCTTCACGGCCCAGGGGGCCTCGTCGTTCGGGTTCAGCGCGGCCAACGCCGGCGACGTGAACGGCGACGGTTATGCCGACGTGATCGTCGGCGCCATCGCGTACGACGACGACCAGTCCAACGAAGGCGCCGTGTTCGTGTACCACGGCAGCGCGTCGGGAATCGATACCGGTGTGGGCACCGAGAACGCGATGCTCACGTCGGATGTGAACGGTGGCATCGGCTTCGGCGTCAGCATCGCGGGCGCCGGGGACGTGAACGGCGATGGTTATGCGGACGTGATCGTCGGCGCGACGGCCGGGAACGCGTCCTATGTGTTTCACGGAAGCGCGACGGGGATCGTAGGTACGAATCCGGCGTCGGCGGCAGCGCAGCTCACGTGTACGGTGGCGGGTGAGTCATTCGGAATCAGCGTCGCGGGGGCCGGCGACACCAATGCCGACGGCTACGACGACGTCATCGTGGGTGCCTGGGTCTACGACAACGGTCAGATCAACGAGGGCGCCGTGTTCGTATTCCGGGGCAGTGCGTCCGGGGTGGGGACGCGGACGCAGCTGCTCGCCAATCAGATGCTCGAGTCGAATCAGGCCACGGCGGCGTTTGGGATCAGCGTGGCGGGCGCGGGCGACGTGAACAGCGACGGCTATGCCGACGTGATCGTCGGTTCGCAGTGGTGGGAGGCCGGCCCGCTGCCGTCGCCGCAGACGGAGGGCGCCGCATTCGTCTACCACGGTGGTCCCGGTGCCCTGGTGCTCGACGCGACGGTTCGCGGCGGTCAGGCCAACATGTGGCTCGGCAGGAGCGTTGCGGGCGCGGGCGACGTGAACGGCGACGGCTTTGCCGACGTGATTGCGGGCGCCCCGAACTTCGACTTCCCCAATGTTCCCGGCGCCGAAGGCGGCGCATGGGTGTTCTACGGCGGCCCCAATGGCATCGTGAACCAGGTCGCCAGCGCCGCGTTTCCGGTGCTGATCGGAGACGAGGAGCCGAACGCGCAGTTCGGCAATCGCGTGGCGGGGGCCGGCGACGTGAACGGCGACGGCTACGCCGACGTGACCGCGGCGGCTCCGTTCGACGACGACGCGAACCCCGATGAAGGCGCGGTGTTCGTGTATCTCGGGACACCATTGGGAATCTCCGGAGTGCCGTTTGCGAGGGTCGACGGCAACCAGGGGAGCCCGGACTTCGGCTCGGGACTGGCCGGAGCCGGCGACGTGAACGGCGACGGCTATGCGGACGTGATCGTGGGCGCATCGGTGTTCGACGCGGGCGCTATCAACGACGGCGCGGCGTTCGTCTACCACGGCGGCGGGTCGGGCCTCGGGTTCGCGAACGTCGTCAGTCCAGGATCCCTCCTCAACCCGGGGGTGAGCAATTCAGACTTCGGTAGAAGCGTGTCCTCCGCGGACGTGAATGGCGACGGCCATGCCGATGTGATCGTGGGCGATCCCGGCTACGACAACGGCCAGACCGATGAGGGCGCGGCGTTCGTCTGGCACGGAAGTGCCTCCGGGATCAACGAGCCCGCCGTCGACACGTTGCTGCAGTCCAATCAGTCTGGCGCGTTGTTTGGCAAGAGCGTGTCAGGCGCCGGGGACGTGAACGGTGATGGCTATGCCGATCTGATCGTTGGCGCGGAGAGCTACGACGCGTTTCCGCCGTTTCAGAATGAGGGCACGGCCTTCGTGTTCATGGGCAGCGCGTCCGGCATCGCGGATGGCAATCCCACTACCGCCAACGCGCGGATCATCGGGGACTCAACTAACGATTATATCGGCACGAGCGTCGCGTCGGCTGGCGACGTGAATGGTGACGGCTACGGCGATGTGATCGTCGGCGCTGAATTCTTCGGGGTGAACGACGAGGGCGCTGCGTTCGTCTTCCACGGCAGTGCATCGGGGATGTCGAATGTCAGTCCCTACTACGCGGGGACGCACGGGGGGACGCATCTCGTTTCGGACCAGATTGCGCGTATGGGTCATAGCGTGGCTGGGGCGGGCGACGTGAACGGCGACGGCTACGGCGACGTGCTCGTGGGCGCTCCCGACTACGATTCGCCGGAGGCGGATGGAGGCGCGGCCTTCGTGTTTCTCGGCAGCGCGTCGGGGATCCCGTATTCGACCCCGACGACAGCGGCGACCCGGCTCGTGTCGAATGCCGCGTCCACGCGGCTGGGCTGGAGCGTGAGTGGGGCGGGCGATGTCAACGGGGACCGCTACGGCGACGTGATCGTAGGCCGCGAAGGCTTTCTCGGCGCTGCGTACGTATTCCACGGCAGCGCGACGGGCATCGCCGACGCAAACGCTGCGACAGCGGCGACGCAGCTCGAGTCTTCCGAGTTTACGTTCGGCGAGAGCGTGTCGGGTGCCGGGGACGTGAACGGGGATGGCTACGGCGACGTGGTCGTGGGCGCGCCGTCCTACTTCATCGATGCGGACAGCGAGGGCGTGGCATTCGTGTTCCATGGGAGCGCGTCGGGCATCGCGAGCGGACACCCTCAGACTGCGGCAACGCGGATCTACGGAAACAACCTGGACGGATTGGCAGCCAGCGTGAGTGCGGGCGACGTCGAACGGTGACGGCATTCCCGACGTGATCATGGGAAGGCCGGCGAGCTTTGGCCATGCGTCCGTCTTCCTACACTCTTCGCCCGATCGACCCGTCCTCGCGCGCCAGCGGCGCGGCGACGGCAGCGGCATCCCAGTGCAGCCTTGGGGGGGGGCGGTGTCCGCGACGAGCTTCGCGGCCGAGCTCCGGGGCAGCCACCCGGCGGGCACCGGCCGCGTGCGGGGCGAGTTCGAGGCGTGTCCGGCCGGCGTGCCGTTCGGCAGCGGCAGCTGCACGACCGCGCTCTCGCCGGCCTGGGAGGCGCTAGGCGCGTTTCTTGCTCCCGATATTCTTCTGCCTCACATGTTCAATGCCCTCACGAGCAACAAGCTCTATCGCTGGCGCGCGCGTGTGCAGTACGCGTCGTCGACTGGCACACCCTCCCCGAATCCCGCACACGGCCCCTGGCGCAGGCTCGGCGCGCAATCGGTGGAAGCCGACATCCGGCTGCCCGAGCCTGGAATTGTGCTTGCGCTCGTAAGCGGAGCCGCGCTGCTCGCCGTGCTCGCGCGTCGCCGGAGCCGACCTGTTCAGTAGGCGAGGCTCAGCGATGCGCGCGTGGCTGGTTGCAGTTGGGGTGGCCGCCGCGTGTCTGGGCCTCGGCCGCGCACAGCCGGATCGCGCGGAGCCGGGCTCGGGCGACGACTGGCTCGAGCGCGCGCAACGTCACCTCGCCGAGCGTGAGTATCACGCCACCGACAACGGGCAGGGCCTCCAGGCGCCCAACCGCGCGCACAACCTGCGCACCTACTTCGAGAAGACCGGCATCCGCGTGCACGATCGCACGGCGGGCGGCAGCCCCGAGCTGTTGCAGCTCTCGCTCGCGGCGGTCGGACGCGGCGAATCGCTCGAGGCGGTCGCGCCCGGCACGCCGACCGCGCAGAAGGGACCGCGTCGAGATCCGGCGCTCCGAGATCGTCGAGTGGTACGTGAACTCCGCGGCCGGACTCGAGCAGGGCTTCACGCTCGCCGAGCGCCCGAAAGGCGAGGGCCCGCTCGTCGTGGAGCTCGCGGTCGCGGGTGCGCGGCCTGCGCTGCACGGCGATGCGGTGATCTTCGAGACCGGCGCGCAGCGCAAGCTCCGCTACGGCGAGCTGATCGCGAACGACGCGGATGGCGACGTTCTCGCCGCGCACCTCGAGATCGCCAATACCGACCAGCTCCGGATCGTCGTCGACGACGCGGACGCGACCTATCCGATCGTGATCGATCCGCTGCTCACCGAGACCGCGGACACCCAGCTCGAGGGAGACCAGTCGACGGCACGACTCGGGCGACGGCGTCGCCTCGGCCGGCGACGTGAACGGCGACGGCTACGCCGACGTGATCGTCGGCGCGCGGCTCTACGACGCCGGGCTGACCGACGAGGGCGCCGCATTCGTGTTTCTCGGAAGCGCTTCCGGAGTCGCGGACGGCAGTCCATCGACGCCCGGCGTGACGGTGCTCGATTCGAATCAGCAGGCGTCCGACTTCGGTCGGAGCGTCGCGGGTGCGGGCGACGTGAACGGCGATGGCTACGGCGACGTGATCGTCGGGGCGAACGCCTACGACGCCGGGCTAGGTGCCGCCGGGCGCGGCATTCGTGTTTCTGGGCAGCGCCTCGGGGATCGCGAATGCGGATCCGTCGACCCCCGGCGTCGCGCAGCTCGACTCGGACCAGGCGAGCGCACAGCTGGGCCAGAGCGTCGCGGGAGCGGGCGACGTGAACGGCGACGGCTATGCCGACGTGATCGTGGGCGCCCACTTCTACAACGCCGGCGACGCAGCGGAGGGCGCCGCGTTCCTGTTCCTGGGCAGCGCGACGGGGATCGCGGACACCACCGCCGCGTCGGCGGCCGCGCGGTTCGAGTCGAATCAGGCGAATGCACTGCTGGGGATCAGCGTGGCGGGCGCCGGAGACGTGAACGGCGACGGCTTCTCCGACGTGGTCGTGGGCAGCGAGAACTACGGCGGCGGCCAGAGCAACGAAGGGGCGGCATTCGTCTTCCACGGCAGCGCATCGGGGATCGCCAACGGGAATCCGGGCACCGCGGAGACCCAGCTCGAGGCGAACCAGGCGACCGCGCTGCTCGGCAGCAGCGTCGCGAGCGCGGGCGACGTGAACGGGGACGGCTATGCCGACGTGATCGTCGGCGCGCGGCTCTACGACGCGGGAACGGCGGACGAGGGCGCGGCGTTCGTCTTCCTGGGCAGCGCGACGGGAGTGGCCGACGGCAATCCGGTCACGGCCGCCGCTCAGCTCGAATCCAATCAGGGGACCTCGCAGTTCGGGTCCAGCGTCTCGGGCGCGGGCGATACGAACGGCGACGGCTATGCCGACGTGATCGTGCGGCGCCTATCAGTACGACGCGGGCCAGACCGACGAGGGCGCCGCGTTCGTGTTCCGGGGCAGTGCATCCGGAGTCGCCGATGGCAATCCCGCGACCGCGGCAGCCCAGCTCGAGTCGAATCAAGCCAGCGCGCGCATGGGCTACCGCGTGGCGGCCGCCGGAGATGTGAACGGCGACGGCTACGGCGACGTGATCGCGAGCAGCCATTTCTACGACGGCGGGACCTCCGACGAGGGCGCCGTGTTCGTCTACCACGGCGGCGCGGCGGGGATCGCCGACAGCGATCCGATCTCCGCGGCAACCCGGCTTCTGTCGCTCCAGGCGAACGGGGAACTCGGCCACAGCGTCGCCGGGGCGGGCGACGTGAACGGGGACGGCTATGCCGACGTGATCGCGGGTGCGCAGCTCTACGACGCGGGACAGGCGGACGAGGGCGCCGCATTCCTGTTCCTCGGCAGTGCGTCCGGAATCGGTGACGGGGACCCCTCGACCGCGGCAGCGCAGCTCGAGTCGAACCAGGTCGGCGCGAATCTCGGCTACAGCGTGGCCGGGGCGGGCGACGTGAACGGGGACGGCTATAGCGACGTGATCGTCGGCGCCCGCTACTACGACGGGCCCGATGTGGACGAGGGCGCGGCGTTCGTGTTCCTGGGCAGCGCGTCGGGGATCGCGGACGGCAATCCCGCGACGGCGGCGACCCGGCTCGAGTCGAACCAGGCGAACGCGCAGTTCGGCGTCAGCGTCAACGGCGCAGGCGACGTGAACGGGGACGGCCATGCCGACGTGATCGTGAGCGCCAGCTACTACGATGCGCCCGAGTTCGACGAAGGCGCAGCGTTCGTGTTCCTCGGCAGTGCATCGGGGATTCCCAATGGCAACCCCGCGACGGCCGCAACCCAGCTCGAGTCGAACCAGGCGAGTTCGGTTTTTGGTTGCAGCGTCGCTTCGGCGGGCGACGTGAATGGGGACGGCTACGGGGACGTGATCGTGGGCGCCTTTCAGTACGCCGCGGGTCAGACGGACGAGGGCGGGGCATTCGTATTTCTGGGCAGTGCGTCGGGAGTCGCGAACAGCAATATCGCGACGGCGGCGACCCGGCTCCAATCCGATCAGGCGACCGCGGAGTTCGGCCACAGCGTGGCAGGGATGGACGTGAACGGCGACGGCTATTCCGACGTGATCGCGGGCGCCTTTCACTATGACGCCGGCCAGACGGACGAGGGCGTGGCGTTCGTGTTCCTCGGCAGTGCGTCGGGGATCGCCGATGGGAATCCCGCGACGGCGGCGACGCAGCTCGAATCGGATCAGCCGAACGCGAGCCTCGGCAAGAGCGTGGCCGGCGCGGGCGACGTAAATGGGGACGGCTACGCCGATGTGATCGTGGGCGCCTGGGAGTACGACGCGGGCGGGGGCATCCGCCACGGCGCCGCGCTGGTGTTTCTGGGAAGCGCGTCGGGAATAGCCGACGGCACGTTCGGTAGTGCGGCGGCTCGGCTCGTCTCGAACCTCGAGGACGCGAAGCTCGGCAGGAGCGTGGCCGGCGCGGGCGACGTGAACGGCGACGGCTACGCCGACGTAATCGTAGGTGCGCCGCACTACGGCTGGTCTACCGAGGGCGCGGCGTTCCTGTTCCTCGGCAACGGCTCCGGCCGACCCGTGCTCGCGCGCCAGCGGCGCGGCGATGGCAGCGGGACTCCGGTGCAACCGTTCGGGCTCTCGCACGCCGCGGGATTCACTGCCGAGCTGCGCGCGAGCCATCCGGCGGGTCGCGGCCGCGTAAAGGCCGAGCTGCAGGCATGCCCTCCTGCCGTCGCGTTCGGAAACGGGAGCTGTACGACGCTCTTCTCGCCGAGCTGGGTGACCGTGAACGGCGCGACGCCCGACGTGCTGCTCTCGAACACGTTCGCCGGGCTCACGAACAACACGCTCTACCGCTGGCGCGCGCGCGTGCTGCACGCGCCGTCGACGGGAACGATTCCGGTGAACCCCACGCACGGCCCGTGGCGTCGCTACCAGGCGCAGTCGGTCGATGCCGACGTGCGCGTGCTGCCCGAGCCGGGCTTCGTGCTCTCGCTCGCGTGCGGCGTCGTGCTGCTCGCCGCGCTCGCCCTCAGGCGCCGAGGTCCTGTCCACCCGATCGGATCAGCTTCTCGAGACGTGCGAGGCGAGGACCCTCGGGGCCGTCGATCTTCGTGAGCCAGCCGCGGATGTAGTCGTAGTCGAGCGGCGCGTCGCTGGCGTAGAGAATGCCGGCGATGTCGCGCCAGTCCTTGTCGCGGCCGAACGTCGCCTTGTAGGTGATCAGGTCTTCGGCGGAGAGGATATGGATCGGATCGCCGTAGAAGTCGACGCGTCGGCGGCGTTCCATCGAGCTCATGTGCAGCGGGTCGTAGGCGAAGAACAGGTCGATCGGCGTCTCCTCCCAGAACACGCGCACCTGCTCGTCGCGCGTGACCTGCTTCAACAATCTCGGGTGGGTCACGGCGGCTCCGAGTTCACGCAGCACTGCGAACACACGCGGCGCTTCCGCGGCCGGCAGGAACACGTTGAGGTCGATGTCGTGGGTGGCCCGCACGCTGCCGTAGTAGCCGAGCGCCTGGGCACCGCCGAAGGCGTGGGGAATTTCGGCGTCGATGAAGGCGCGCTCGATCGCGACGATCTGCTCGTCGAGCAGCATGAGATCAACTCTCGTAGGGCGGATCAGCCCGAAGGGCGTGATCCGCCATTCCGGCGAGCGCGATGGTGGAATGGCGGATTACGCTCGCTTCGCTCGCTAATCCGCCCTACGAGAGCTTCGGAGCTGAAGCGCGGAAAGCGCAGGTCGGGCAGGGCGCGCCGCGGGCCGCGCGAGCGTGCGACGCGGCTGCCGGCGCGGAGCAGACCCCGCAGCGCCTTGCCGCGGCTGGCCTCCGACCGGCCAACCCAGTCGGCCGCTTCGGCGAGATGCTCGGGCAGCGGGCGCTCCTCGATCGGGGCGAGCGCTTCCTTGAGCAGCGCGGCCAGGCTGGGGTCGAGCGGCTGGCCCGAACGGAGCTCGCCTAGCAGACGCCGGGCCGCCGAGTGTCTTCGCTCCAGGCTCACCGCGATCCCGCGCGCACGCGCTCGCGCGACGACCTGGCTCGCATCGAAGGGCCGCTGCGCGCGAGTGGCCGCCTCGTCGAGGATCTCCGCGGTGAGCACGTGCTTGAAGCGCGCGAGCGTGAACTGGCGCGGGCCACGATCGGTGGTCCGGCACTCGCGGATCTCGCAGAGCTCGCCCTGTTCGCGGATCGAGGCCAATCGGGACTCCAGTACTATTCAGTACTATCGGTCGGAGCTGCGCGGGCCGCAACCAGCCTCGATCCAGGGCGGAGGCGGGGCCACGGCAAAACAAGGAGTTGCGAGTGATGTTGCGCGTAGCCCTTCGCGTTCCCCGCCGGAGCGCGCGCACCGGAGCGATCGCGGCGTAATGCTCCCGCAGGGACACGCCAGGATCGCTTCAGGCGCGCGATCTCGCTCCGGCTGCGCCCGGGGATTGCCCCTGATACAACCCCTTCCGAGTCATGGGCGACCTCGGATTCCGGATCAACGACGCCGACAACCACTTCCTCGAGCCCGAGGACATGTACGAGCGCTACATCGACCCGAAGCATCGGGCGAAGGCGGTGCGCTTCGTGCGCGACGACTCGGGCCGGCGCGTGCAGATGTACGGGGAGCGCCCCTCGAAGCTCGCGTTCACGCGCGAGTCCGCGCCGCAGACGCGCGAAGAGATCGAGCGGCTCGCTGCCAGCGCGGCGCCGCAGAGCGGCGACGAGAGCCAGGCGAAGCCCGGCGACGGCGGGGCGCGCGCGCCCGGGATGTTCCTGAACCGGCTCAATCCATACCGCGGCTTGAACGAGGAACAGCGCAGGGCGCTCATGGAGGAGTTCGCGGCGCAGCAGGTGGCCTGGGGCGACCGCGACCTGCGCTTGAAGCTCATGGACGAGCAGGGGATCCACGCGGCGATCCTGTACCCGGGCCACGTGCTGAACCTCGAGTACGAGTTCGCCGACGACGTCGACGCGATCTACGCCAACGCGCGCGCGTACAACCGCTGGATTCATGACGAAGTCGGCTACGCGCACGAAGGGCGCATGTTCCTGCCGCCCTATCTCTCGCTCGCGGACGTCGACCTCGCGGTCGACGAGCTCGAGCGCGTGCTCGCGGAGGGCGCGCCGCTCGTCGAGGTGATCACGGGCCACGCGCACGGCGGCCGCGCGAACCCCGGCGGCGGCCGCTCGCTCGCCGATCCGATCTTCGACCCGTTCTGGGCGCGCGTGAACGAGGCGCGCGTGCGCGTGTGCACGCACGTCGGTCCCACGGACTATCAGAAGTACGGCGCGGATTTCAGCGAAGACCCCGACGCGGTGCTGCGCGACTTCGACGCGTTCCAGTGGGCCCTTTACTGGGGCGACCGGCCCGCGATGGACACGGTCGCGTCGCTGATCTTCCACGACTTCTTCGGCCGCTTCCCGAACGTGCGCGTGTGTCTCTCGGAGCAGGGCACGGTGTGGCTGCCGTATCTCCTGCGCAAGCTCGACGCCACCTATCACCTGGGCCGGCCCGCGCGCTTCGGCAAGCTCGACCGCAAGCCTTCGCGAGATCTTCCGCGCGCACTTCGTGGTGGCGCCGTTTCCCGAGGAGAACGTCGCGCGCGTGGTCGACGAGGTCGGGATCGAGCCGATCGTGTTCGGCTCCGACTTCCCGCACGCGGAGGGGCTCGCATTCCCGGGCGATTACGTCGCCGCGCAGCTGGGCGGCTTCACGGAGCCCCAGGTGCTCGCGATCATGCGCGACAATCTCGCGGGGTTTCTGGGAATCGCATCCGAGTAGGGCGGGAGAGCGAAGCGATCCCGCCATTGCAACCGCGGCTATGGCGGGATCCGCCTTCGGCTCCTCCCGCCCTACGAAGACAGGAGACTCGTAGGGCGGGAAAGCGAGCGAAGCGAGCGCATCCCGCCATTCCAGCCGTTGCGTACAATGCAAGCGAGGCAGGAGGGGATCATGAACATCGACAAGATCCGCGCGCGGCTCGATCATCCGATCATCGACTCGGACGGCCACCTGATCGAGTACCTGCCCGTCGTGCGGGACATCCTGCGCGAGCAGGCCGGCGACGCGGCCGTGAAGGGCTTCGACTTCGTGACGTCGGCGGGGCAGTTCATGCGCACGCTCACGCCCGAGCAGATGCGCGCGCAGGCGTTCGTGCGCTCGCCGTGGTGGGGGCTGCCCGCGCGCAACTCGCTCGACCGCGCGACGGCGCTGCTGCCCGCGCTGCTCGCGGAGCGCCTCGACGAGATCGGCATCGACCACGCCGTCCTCTACCCGACCTACGGCCTCGTGCCCGTGAACCTCGACGACGGCGATCTGCGCCGCGCGTCCGCGCGCGCGTTCAACACTTTCTATGCCGAGGAGTTCCGCGACCACCGCGCGAAGCTGACGCCGGTCGGCGTCATCCCGATGCACTCGCCCGAGGAGGCGCTCGCGGAGATCGAGCACGCGACGAGCGTGCTCGGCCTCGACGCGTTCATGTTCGGCGGTCCGATCCTGCGCCCCACGCCCGGCGTCGAGCACCGCGCCGGGCGCTGGCTCGACACGCTCGGCGTCGACAGCCTCTACGACTACGACCCGGTCTGGGCGCGCTGCGCCGAGCTCGACATCTCCCCCACGTTCCACACGCCGTCGATGGGCTGGGCGACCCACTCCTCGCCCACGAGCTACGTCTACAACCACATCGGAATGTTTGCGGCGGGCGGCGAGGCGGTGGCGCGCTCGCTGTTCCTGGGCGGCATTCCCCACCGCTTCCCGACGCTGCGCTTCGCGTTCCTCGAGGGAGGCGTCGCGTGGGGAGCGAGTCTCTACTCGGGGCTCGTCGGGCACTACGAGAAGCGCAACCGCGAGGCCGTGCAGCACTACAACCCGGCCCATCTCGACCGCAGGGTCCTGATCGAGCTGTTCAGCAAGTACGGCTCCGAGCGCTACCGCGCGCGGCTCGACCAGCTCGAAGACGGCCTGCGCTTCCTGTCCGATCCCGACGAGACGAACCTCGACGAGTTCGCGCAGTCGGGCGTCGAGAGCGCCGCGGACATCAAGCGGATGTTCACGGAGCGCTTCTACTTCGGCTGCGAGGCCGACGATCCGCTGACCGCGGTCGCGTTCGACACCGATCGCAATCCGCTCGGCGCGACGCTCAAGCCGATCTTCGCCTCCGACATCGGGCACTGGGACGTGCCCGACATCCGCGAGGTGCTGCCGGAGGCCTGGGAGCTCGTCGAAGACGGGCACATCGACGAGGCGGCGTTCCGCGCGTTCACGTGCGACAACGCGCTCGCGCTGTGGCCGCAGTTGCGCAGGCACTTCGATTAGTAGTTCGCGTAGGGCGGGAAAGCGGAGCGCATCCCGCCAGGCAGCGATCGCGACGAGTGCTGCGGCTGCAACGGCGGGATCCGCCTTCGGCTCCTCCCGCCCTACGTGGGGCGGGATCGGCGAACCACCACCGAGATTCGTAGGGGGATCGGCGAACGTGCGGGGACCGAGCGGCATCCACCACCGTAGGGCGGGAGAGCGCAGCGATCCCGCCATCCTCTGGGCAGGCTGTTCGAGTATGGCGGGAAAGCGGAGCGCATCCCGCCAGGCAGCGATCGCGACGAGTGCTGCGGCTGCAACGGCGGGATCCGCCTTCGGCTCCTCCCGCCCTACGTGGGGCGGGATCGAGATTCGTAGGGCGGGAGAGCGCAGCGATCCCGCCGTTTCATTCCATCCCCAGGGTTCGAAGCGCGTCGCTCGCCGACCAGTCCTTCGAATAGGAGCCTCGCTCTACGAAGCGGTGAAAACTCGAATGAGGCCAATCCAGCGGACGCTTCACGTGACCGTGCTTGACGGGGTTCCAGTGGACATAGTCCGCACAACGTTCGAAGTCCTCTTCGTCGCGAATCACATGTTCCCAGAAGCGCCGCTGCCAGATGCCTCGCTCCCCCTTGCGCCGCCTTCGCACAGATCGAGGCTCATCGCGAGTCATACGCGCCGAGAAGCGCGCTTTGATCTCATGCCAGCGCGAAGAGAAGTCCGAGTCCCCCGGTGGCAGCGTCCAGATGCAATGCAGGTGATCTGGAAGGACGACGATCGCGTCGATCGTGAACGGCCGTCGCCGCTGTGCGCGCGCGAATACCTCGCGCAGAACACCGATATTTCTCGTCAACAGATCGAGTCGCCGGTCGAGAGCGACCACCGTGAAAAAGAACGTACCGCCGGGAACGAACGCGCGGATATAGCGGGGCATTGGCCGAGCGTATTTCGACCGGTCTTCGAGAGAAGTCGGAACGCGCTGCGCATTCCGCTCATTGGTGGTGGAAAGCGCATTAACTGGCGGCAAGCCGCGCGGTGGGGCTCAAACCAACGTGCCGCGGCCGCAACGGCGGGATCCGCCTTCGGCTCCTCCCGCCCTACGGCAAACAGGTCATTTCGCCATGTCGAGGAACTCGGCGAAGCCGTACTTGCGGTACGGCCCCAGGCAGATCTGCTCGAGCACGCCGACGCCCGTGCGGCCGCCGCAGGTCGCGCGCACGACCTGCTGGATGTGCTGGTTCTCGAGCGCCGTCTCGTCCACGTCGGCGACCTTCCAGCTCTCGGCGGCGTAGGCGAGCTCGCCCTTCCACTGGCCGTGTCCCCAGGTCGGGTGCGAATAGCCGATCCCCTTCATGCGGAAGCACAGCAGCGGCTCGAGGTCGATCACCTGGAGCGCGCCGCTGCGCTCGTGCAGCGTGATCGTGGCATGCTGCGCGCGGCGCGTGCCCGGGATGTAGACGAGCTGCTCCTCGACGCGCGCGAGCGGCTCGGACGCGGGGTCCTCGACGCCGGGGATCTTCGCGGGGTCTTCGTAGGTGGGCACGAGCATGCCGTCCCAGTGCCAGTGCTCGCCGAACTCGTTCGCGAAGATGCCCGCGTGCGTGCAGCGGTCCTCCCACTGCAGCGGCGCCCACAGGAAGAAGATCTGCGGCACGCGCGTGGGCGGCGCGCTCGGTGCGGGGCTGCCGACCGGCCGCACGCCCCACGAGCGGTCCTTGGTGCCGTAGACGCGGCTCGGTTCGATCGCGCAGGTGCGCCCGTCGTAGCGGATCTCGCCCTGCCAGTAGCCGAACTGGTTGAAGCGCGTGGCCTCCATGCGCATCGTGGCGGTGCCTGCGCCGCCGCTCACCTGATGGCCTTCCTTGAAGTTGGCCGTGCGCGGGATCCAGAGCAGGTCGCACGAGAAGCCCGTGTCGTTCTCGGCGACGGTGACGCGCAGGCTCTTCATCGGCTCGAGGATCTCGATCCGGAACGGGCCCACCTCGACCTCGCTCGGCTCGATCGGCGCGCGGCGCGACGCGTGGAAGGCGTGCTGCTCGCCGCCGCGCACGATCGAGACGCCGCAGTCCATGATGCCCAGGTTCGGGTACAGCGCCGCGCCCACCCCGAAGTAGAACTCGCCGTCGCGGTCGTAGCCGTTGAACCAGTAGCGGTCGTAATGGTGGCGGTCGGCGCTCACGGGCTGGCGCAGCGGGTGAGAGGTCTGGTGGATCGGGTAGTCGTCGAACTTGGAGAGCATGGGGGGTAGGTGCCTCTCTGTAAGGGACTCCACTATACGGGAATCGCGCAGCTCGAGCCGTGTTCGCGCGCGTGCAACGTGCGCTAGGGTGGCGGTGGGTGGAGAGTGGCGCGGATCGTTCCCGAACAGTGGCTGCCCTGGGTGCGCGTAGCGGCCGTGCCGCTCACGGTCGCAGCTGCGAGCGCGCTCCACTTCGCGTCCGGGTCTGCCGTGATTGGCGAGCGACCCTATCTCGCGCTGTTCCTCGGCGTGCTGTTCACGGCCTGGTTCGGCGGGATCGGCCCGGCGCTCTTCGCGGCGTTGCTCTCCGCGCCGATGGGATTCTTCGTGCTGTACCCGGCCTCCGGGGGCGACGCGCCGTTCTTCTCGCTGACGATGTTCGTGGTGTTCTCGATCGTGCTCGCGGCAGCGCTCGACTCGTGGCGGCGCGCGCTGGATCGCGCGAGCGCTGCGCTCGTGCAGCAGCGCGCTCACGAGCGCGAGCTCCAGGCGGCGAAGGACGCGGCCGAGATCGCGAACCGCGCGAAGAGCCGTTTCTTCGCCACCTTGAGCCACGAGATCCGCACGCCCATGAATGCCGTGATCGGGATGTCGAGCGTGCTGCTCGACACGCAGCTCTCGTCCGAGCAGCGCGAGCTCGCACAGACGATCCGCGGCTCGAGCGAGTCGCTGCTCACGCTGCTCAACGACGTGCTCGACTTCTCGAAGATCGAATCGGGCCGGCTCGAGCTCGAGAGCCAGCCGCTCGTGCTGCGCGAGTGTGTGGGGTCGGTGTTCGACCTGCTCCGCTCGGACGCCGCGCGCAAAGGGATCGAGCTTCACCATTCGATCGAGGGATCGGTTCCCGAAGCGATCACGGGCGACGCGACGCGGCTCCGGCAGATCCTCGTGAACCTGATCGGCAACGCGATCAAGTTCACCCCGCGCGGCGAGATCGCGCTCTCGGTGGCCTCCCGCGCGCTCGGAGAGCCGGGGTCGTTCGAGCTGCGCTTTGCGGTTCGCGACACCGGCATCGGCGTCCCGCTCGAGCGGCGCGGCGAGCTGTTCCAGTCGTTCACCCAGCTCGACGTGTCGAGCGAGCGGCGCGCGAGTGGCACCGGGCTCGGCCTCGCGATCTCGCGCGCGCTCGCCGAGGCGATGGGCGGGACGATCTGGGTCGAGAGCGAGGGCGTCCCGGGCCGCGGCTCGACGTTCTACTTCACGATCCGAACGCGCGTCGGAACGGATCCGTGAGCGCGCCGACGAGCGCGCAGGCCGGGTCGGAGTTCGACGCGAGGCTCGCGCAACGGCGGCCACTGCGGATTCTCGTGGTCGAGGACAACGCCACCAACCAGCGCGTCGTGCAGCTGCTGCTGCAGCGCATGGGATACAAGCCGGACCTGGCCGGGAACGGCCGCGAGGCGGTCGAGGCGGTCGCGAACCAAACCTACGACCTCGTGCTCATGGACATCGAGATGCCGGAGATGGACGGCGTCGAGGCGACGCGCCAGATCCGCGCGAGGGTGCCCCGCGACGCCCAGCCGCGGATCGTGGGAGTGACCGCGAACGCCGCGCACGAAGACCGCGTGGCCTATCTGGCTGCGGGTATGGACGAGTGTCTCGCGAAGCCGATCCGGACCGCGGAGCTGCGCGCGGAGCTCGAGCGCGACCTCTAGCGCGCGTGCTCACGGGTGCTGATTGCTGACGGCCACCACCTCGCCGGTCATGTACGACGCGTAGTCGCTCGCGAGGAAGACCATCACGTTGGCGATCTCCCAGGGCTCGGCCGCGCGCCCGAACGCCTCGCGCCCCACCAGCTCTTCGAGCAGGCCGTCGGGGGTGACCTTCGAGAGGAACTCGTGCATCGCGAGGCTCGGCGACACCGCGTTCACGCGCACGCCGGCCTCGGCGGCCTCGAGCGCCACGCAGCGCGTGAACGCCATCACGCCGGCCTTGGCCGCGGCGTAGTGCGCCTGTCCCTTCTGTGCGCGCCAACCCAGTACCGATGCATTGTTCACGATCGCGCCGCGCCGCCGCTCGAGCATGTGCGGCAGCACCGCGCGGGTCATCCGGAACACCGACGTGAGCGTGACGTCGAGCACCTTGGACCACTGCTCGTCGGTCATCTCCACCACGGGCGCGAACCCGCCGAGACCCGCGTTGTTGATCAGCACGTCGATGTGACCCAGCGCGGCGATCGCGCCTGCGATCAGCGCCTGCACCTGGCCCTCGTCGGTGACGTCGCAGCGCAGCGCGAGCGGGGTGGTGCCGTTCACCGAAGCGAGCGCTTCGCTCGCTTCGGAAAGCCGCCGTTCGTGCTGATCACTGATCAACACGAGGGCTCCTTCCTCGAGGCACCGTTTGGCCGCCGCGAACCCGATTCCAGTACCGGCCGCCGCCGTGACCACCACGGTCTTGCCCTGGAGCAGAGCGTGACCGAACGGTGCGATCGGAGGCGGGGAGGGCATGTCAGCTCGGCCGCGGCTCGCGCGGAAGGCCGAGCGCGCGTTCGGCGATGATGTTGCGCTGGATCTCGTTCGAGCCGGCGTAGATCGTCTCGGCGCGCGTGAACAGGAACAGCCGCTGCAGCGCGCCGAGCTGGTACGGGAACCCCTCGCCGATCTCCGCTTCGGGTCCGAGCACGTCCATCGCGAGCTTGCCGAGATTGCGGTGCCAGGTGGCCCAGTAGATCTTCGTGACGAGCGCGGCGGGAGGCAGCTCGCCGTCGGTGCGCGTGTCGGACAGAATGCGCAGCGCGTTGTAGCGCATGATCTCGAGCCCGATCCACGCGTCGGCGAGGCGCTGGCGCAGCAGCGGATCCTGCGCCGCGCCGTTGCGCACCGCGATCGCGATGATCTCGGCGAGCTCGTTCTGGAACAGGATGTTCTGGCCCAGCGTCGAGGCACCGCGCTCGAATGCGAGCGTGCCGTTGGCGACGCGCCAGCCATCGCCGGGCTCGCCGACGATGTTCGCGGCGTCCGTGCGCGCGCCATCGAAGAACGTCTCGGAGAACTCGGCGGTGCCCGTGATCTGCGGAATCGGCCGGATCTCGACCCCCTTCTGCTTCATCGGCACGAGCAGATAGGAGAGGCCGCGGTGCTTGGGTGCGCTGGGATCGGTGCGGCACAGCACGAAGCACCAGTGGGACCACTCGGACCACGACGTCCACACCTTCTGCCCGTCGACCACCCACTCGCCACCTTCGAGCCGCGCGCGCGTCTGCACGTTCGCGAGATCGCTGCCCGCGTTCGGCTCGGAATAACCCTGGCACCAGAGCTCCTCGCCCGAGAGGATCTTCGGCAGGAAGCGACGCTTCTGCGCGTCGCTGCCGAACGCGATCAGCGTCGGGCCGAGCAGGTTCTCGCCGATGTGCCCGATCCGGCCCGGCGCGCGCGCGCGCGCGTACTCCTCGTGAAAGATCACCTGGCGCGCGAGGCTCGCGCCCTTTCCGCCCACCTCGACCGGCCAGCCCAGCCCGATCCAGCCCGCTTCGCCGAGCCGCCGCTCCCAGGCGAGCCGCTCGTCGATGCACGCGGTCTCGTCGCCGGGACCGCCGCGGCCGCGCGCTACCGCGAATGCGCCCGAGAGCTCGGCGCCGAGCCAGTCGGCCACCTCGCGGCGGAACGCCTCGTCGGCGGGGTCGAAGCGCAGATGCACGGAAGATCCTCGGCGAAAAATTACGATACGCTTCGGCTCGATAGCAACCAACCCGGGGAAGCGCCATGAGCGATCCGGCCAGCGAACGAACACTGCCGCGGATGGTGGCCGCCGCAGTCGCGCGCTACGGCCCGCGTCCCGCGATCGAAGATGGCGACGTGCGGCTCACGTTCGACGAGCTCGACGCAGCGGGCTGGGCCGCCGCGCGCGCATTCCTCGCCGAGGGCATCGCGCCGGGCGATCGCGTCGCGATCTGGGCGCCCAACGTCGCGGAGTGGGTGATCGCGGCGATCGGCGCGCAGCGCATCGGCGCGGTGCTGGTTCCGATCAGTACGCGCAACAAGGGTGCCGAGACCGCCTACGTGCTGCGGCAAGAGCGGCGCGCGCGCGCTGTGCACGATCGCGGGCTTCCTCGACACGGACTACGTCGGCATGCTCGCGGGCCACGATCTGCCCGCGCTCGAGCGGATCATCACGCTGCGCGGCGAGGCGCCCGGTGCGCAGCAGTGGCGCGAGTTCCTCGCCGGAGGCGAGCGTGTGCAGGAGGCGAGGGCGCGCGAGCTCGCCGACGCCGTGCGGCCGAACGATCTCGCCGACATGCTGTTCACGTCGGGCACCACGGGCAAGCCCGAAGGGCGTGCTCTGCGAGCACGGTCAGAACCTCGCGGCGTTCGAAGTGTGGTCGGGATGGGTCGGCGTGCGCGAGGGCGATCGCTATCTCGTGGTGGCGCCGTTCTTCCATTCGTTCGGCTACAAGGCGGGCTGGCTCTCGGCGATCATGCGCGGCGCGACGATCTACCCGCACCCGGTGTTCGACGCGGAGCAGGTGTTGCAGCGGATCGAGCGCGAGCGGATCACGGTGCTGCCGGGCCCGCCCACGATCTACCAGTCGCTGCTCGCGGTGCCGGACCGGCGCAAGTACGACCTGTCGTCGCTGCGGCTCGCCGTGACCGGCGCCGCGGCGATCCCGGTCGAGCTCGTCCACCGGATGAAGGACGATCTCGGCTTCGAGACCGTGCTGACCGCGTACGGGCTCACGGAGTCGTGCGGCGTCGTCTCGGTGTGCGATCCGAGCGACGACGCCGAGACGATCGCCACCACCTCGGGCAAGGCGATCCCGGGTACCGAGGTGCGCTGCGTCGATCCCGACGGCAAGGAGGTGCCGCGCGGCCAGCCCGGCGAGATCTGGGTGCGCGGCTACAACGTGATGCGCGGCTACTTCGACGCGGAGGAGCAGACGCGCGAGGCGATCGACGCCGAGGGCTGGCTCCACACCGGCGACGTCGGCGTGATGGACGAGCGCGGCTACCTGCGGATCACGGACCGGATCAAGGACATGTTCATCGTGGGCGGGTTCAACTGCTATCCGGCCGAGATCGAGAACCTGATGTTCGCGCACGAGGCGATCGCGCAGGTGGCCGTGATCGGAGTCCCCGACGAGCGCATGGGCGAAGTGGGGATGGCGTTCGTGGTGGCGGCGCCCGGGCACGCGCTCACGGCCGAATCGCTCAGGGCCTGGTGCCGCGATGCGATGGCGAACTACAAGGTGCCGCGCACGATCGAGATCGTGCCTGCGCTGCCCGTGAACGCCGCGGGCAAGGTCGACAAGGTGGAGCTGCGCCGGCGCGCGGCCGAGAGCCGCGGGTGAATAGGGAAGCGGGGATCTGGCAGCTCGTCGAGCAGCGCGCGGCCGCGACGCCGGACGCGCTGTTCGCGGTCGACGAGCGCGACCGCTCGCTCACGTTCGCGGCCTATCGCGACCGCGCGCTGCGCGTGGCGGCCGCGCTGCACGCGCGAGGGATCGCATCCGACACGCCCGTGTCGTGGATGCTGCCCACCACGCTCGAGGCGCTCGTGCTCGCGGGTGCGCTCGCGCGGCTCGGCGCGGTGCAGAACCCGATCCTGCCGATCTACCGCGAGCGCGAGACGCGCTTCATCACGAAGCAGACGCGCGCGCGCCTGTTGTGCGTGCCCTCGGTGTTTCGCGGCTTCGACTACCCCGCGCTCGCGCAACAGCTCGCGTCGGAGCGCGGCGGCGGTCTCGACGTGCTGATCGTCGACGGATCGCTGCCCGAAGCGGATCCGGGCGCGCTGCCGCCGCCGCCCGCCGCGGCGGCGCCCGCGGACGCGCCCGTGCGGTGGATCCTGTTCTCGTCGGGAACGACCTCCGACCCGAAGGGCGCGCTCCACACCGACGCGAGCCTGATCGCGAGCTTCCGCGGGCTCGTGCGCGTGCTCGAGCTCACTCCCGAAGACCGACACGCATTCGTGTTTCCGCTCACGCACGTGGGCGGCATCGGGTGGTGGATCGCGGGACTGCTCGCGGGCTTCGCGCACATCGCGGTGGCGATCTTCGATCCGAAGCGAACGGTCGAGGTGCTCGCGCGCCATGGCGTGACCCAGGCGGGTGCGGGCACCGTCTTCCATCAGGCCTATCTCGCCGCGCAGCGCGAGCAGCCGGGCCGGCCGATCTTTCCGCGCGTGCGGGCATTCCCGGGCGGCGGCGCGCCGAAGGCGCCGCAGCTGCACTACGACGTGAAGCGCGAGCTCGGCGGGGTCGGGATCGTCTCGGGCTACGGGCTCACCGAATGCCCGATCGTCGCGATGAACAGCGTGCGCGATCCGGACGAGAGGCTCGCGAACAGCGAGGGCAGGGCGAATCCGCCCGAGCTCGAGATCCGCGTGGTGCGCCTCGACGGCGGTCGCGCCGCGCCGGGCGAGGAGGGCGAGCTGCGCGTGCGCGGCCCGCAGCTGTGCCGCGGCTACCTCGATGCGAGCCTCGACGCCGCCGCGTTCGACGAGGACGGCTTCTTCCGCACGGGCGATCTCGGCCGGCTCGACGACGGCTACGTCGTGATCACGGGCCGCACCAAGGACGTGATCATCCGCAAGGGCGAGAACATCAGCGCGAAAGAGATCGAGGACCTGCTCTACACGCATCCGAAGGTCGCGGACGCCGCGGTGATCGGATTGCCCGACCCGGCGCTCGGCGAGCGCTGCTGCGCCGTGGTCGCGTGCAAGGGCGATCCGCTCGGCTTCGAGGAAATGGTCGAATTCCTGAGCTCCAAGCAGCTGATGCGCCAGAAGATTCCCGAGCAGCTCGAGGTCGTGGCCGAGGTGCCGCGCAACGCCGCGGGCAAGATCCAGAAGCAGCTGCTGCGGGAGCAGCTCGCGCAGGCGTCGCGGCACGCCTGACGGCGGGATCCGCTCGCTTTGCTCGCTCCTCCCGCCCTACGAGCGCGGATCCCGTCGAGCGCGAGGCGCACGATCGCGGGCACGATCTTCGCGCTCGGCTTCACGCGCGAGAAGAACAGGCGCACCGTGATCGGTCCGACGATCAGGTCGGCCGCAAGGCTCAGATCGGTGTCGGGGGGGATCTCGCCGCGCGCGACTCCGCGCTCGAGCGCGTGGATGAGCGGCTGGCGCCGCGAGAGCACCACCGGTGCGAAGAGCTCCATGAGCTCGGGGTTGTGCGGCAGCTCGCCCGCGAGGCTCGGGATCACGGCGCCGAGCGGCGACGACACGAACACCTCGAGGTAGCTGCGCAGCATGCGCTCGAGGTCGGTGACCAGATCGCCGGTGTCGGACTCCTCGAGCCCGGGCAGCTCGCGGAAGGCTTCGATCACGAGCGGCAGCTTCGAGGCCCAGCGGCGGTAGATGGTCGCCTTGCCGACGCCCGCGCGGCTCGCGATCCCCTCGACGGTGAGTCCCGAGTAACCCACCTCGACCAGCAGCTCGAGCGCGGCGTCGAGGATCGCGCGGTGCGCCTCCTCGCTGCGCGGACGCCCCGCGCTGGTCGCGGCCGTCGTGGTCTGTGAGCTCAAGGGCCACCTCGATTCCGATACTGTACGTCTCGTTATTGAATTCGTCATCTGGCCGTCGTCTGGACACCGCCCGACCGCCCCTGCATGCTCGCGCGCGCCCGCCTGCGGGCCGGGGGGAGGCGATGAGCGACCGCAGCCGAGATCTCGCGACGGCGATCGCAGCGGTGCGCTCGGCCGCGCGCGCCTGCCGCGCGGTGCAGGAGCGCCTGGTGCGGCCCGAGGCGCTCGAGAAGGGCGACAAGAGCCCCGTGACGGTCGCGGACTTCGCGTCGCAGGCGATCATCTGCGCCGAGCTCGAGCGCGCGTTGCCGCGCGATCCGGTCGTCGGCGAAGAGGACGCGGATGCGCTGCGCCACCAGGCGCCGCTGCTCCAGGCCGTGGTCGAGCGCGTGGGCGAGCAGCGCGACGCCGCAGTGAGCGCGGAGCAGGTGATCGCGTGGATCGATCGCGGCACCGCGGGCGCGAACCCCGAGCGGTTCTGGACGCTCGATCCGATCGACGGCACGAAGGGCTTCCTGCGCCGCGAGCAGTACGCGATCGCGCTCGCGCTGATCGAGAAGGGCCGCGTCGAGATCGGCGTGCTCGGCTGCCCGAACCTGCCGCTCGATGGCGGTCTCGGCGCGCTGTTCACCGCGGTGCGAGGCGACGCGACGCGCATGCAGGATCTCTGGGATCCGAATGCGAGCGCGCGCCCGGTCGCCGTGGCGAAGCTCGAGCGCGCCGAGCAGGCGCGCTTCTGCGAGTCGGTCGAGTCGGGCCACTCGGATCAGGACGAGTCGGCGCGGATCGCCGAGATCCTCGGCATCGAGAGCGAGCCGTTCCGGATCGACAGCCAGTGCAAGTACGCGGCGGTCGCGCGCAACGACGCATCGATCTATCTGCGCCTGCCCACGCGCGCCGACTATCAGGAGAAGATCTGGGACCACGCCGCGGGCAGCCTCGTGGTCGAGTGCGCGGGCGGCCGCGTCACCGACGCGGACGGCGCGCCGCTCGACTTCACGCAGGGCACCACGCTCGCGCGCAACCGCGGCATCGTGGCGACCTGCGGGACGATCCACGACGAGGTGATCGCCGCGGTCCGGCGAGCGCGGGATGGGCTCGCCAGCTAGAGCCCGGGCGCGATCTCCGACGGCACGCTATCCAGCTCGAAGTGTCGCATAGCGTAAGCCTGATCACGACGATCTCCGCCGCGCTCGGCCTCGCGCTCGTGTTCGGCGTGGTCGCCGTGCGGCTGAAGCTGCCGGCGCTGGTCGGTTACCTGATCGCCGGGATCGCGATCGGGCCGGCGACGCCGGGCTTCGTGGCCGATCTCGAGCTCTCGCGTCAGCTCGCCGAGATCGGCGTGATGCTGTTGATGTTCGGCGTCGGCCTGCACTTCTCGTTCGAAGATCTGCTCGAGGTGCGCGGCATTGCCGTGCCAGGCGCGATCGCCCAGATCGCGGTCGCCACGCTGCTCGCGATCGCGCTGACCTCGCTGTGGGGCTGGAGTGTGGGCGCCGGCGTCGTGTTCGGCCTCGCGCTCTCGGTGGCGAGCACGGTCGTGCTGATCCGCGCGCTCGAGAGCCGCGGTCTGCTCGACTCGGTCAACGGCCGCATCGCCGTCGGCTGGCTGGTCGTCCAGGACCTGGTCATGGTGCTCGCGCTGGTGCTGCTGCCGCCGCTGGCCGGATGGCTCGGCGGTGCGGATGGCGGTGCGTCGGCGCCGGCGGCGGGCGGGGATCTCGCCCGGGCGCTCGCGCTCACGTTGGCGAAGGTGTCGCTGTTCGTCGCGCTGATGTTCGTCGTCGGACGGCGCGTCTTCCCGTGGGTCTTGTGGCAGGTCGCGCGCACCGGGTCGCGCGAGCTGTTCACGCTGTGCGTCGTCGCGGCGGCCGTCGTCATCGCGTACGGCTCGGCCGAGCTGTTCGGCGTTTCGTTCGCGATTGGAGCGTTCTTCGCGGGCATGCTCATGCGCGAATCCGCGCTGGGCCATCGAGCCGCGCGGGAGTCGTTGCCGCTGCGGGAAGCGTTCTCGGTGCTGTTCTTCGTCTCGGTCGGGATGCTGTTCGAACCACAGATCCTGATCGATGAGCCGCTGCGGGTGCTCGCGGTTCTCGCAACGATCATGCTCGGCAACGCGCTGCCGGCGTTCTTCCTGGTGCTCGCGTTCCGCTATCCGCTCAACACCGCGCTCACGGTATCGGCGAGCCTGGCGCAGATCGGCGAGTTCTCGTTCATCCTCGCCGGCCTCGGCGTATCGCTGGGTCTCATGCCTCCCGAGGGGCAGAGCCTGATCCTGGCCGGCGCGATCTTCTCGATCTCGCTCAATCCGCTGTTGTTCCAGGCGATCAAGCCCGCGCTGGCCTGGGTCCGGTCGCGTTCTGCGATGGCTCGGAGCCTCGAGCACTCCACGGATCCGCTCGCGGCGCTTCCAAGCACTGTCGATCCAGTGCAGCTGACGGGGCACGTGGTGATCGTCGGGCACGGCCGCGTCGGCCGCAGGATCGGCGCTGCGCTCCGCGATGCAGGCATGACGATCGTCGTGGTCGAGCAGAACCGCGAGATCGTGGAGCACCTGCGCGAACGCGGTATCCACGCGGTGTCCGGTGACGCCGCTGGCGACCCCAACGTCCTGGCGCAGGCGCACGTCGCGCGAGCCCGCGTGCTCGTGATCGCGACTCCGGAACCCGTCGGTGTGCGGAGAATGATCGAGATCGCTCGCGCGCTCCAGCCCGATATCGAGATCGCGGTGCGCACGCACAGCGAGCAGGAAGCGGAGTTCCTGAATCGGGAGAGAGTCGGCCGGGTGTTCATGGGCGAGCACGAGCTCGCGCTCGGCATGACCCGCTACGTGCTCGAACGGACCGCCCCGGCAAGCCGCGCGGCAGGTTAGTTTCCGGGCGCGGTCGAAGTCTGCGCGGGAGCAGGCGCCTGCGCTGGTGCCGGCTGGTAGGGCTCCTTCACCGCGATCTTGATGCGCTGGTTCGGCGCAAGCGCCTCGTGCGCGAACACGCCGTTGGCGACCGAGGTGAAGGTGAGGTCCCACACGTTGTGGGTGCGCGCGGAGAGCTCGGTGAGCGTCTCGCCCGGCAGCGCGCGCGCGGTGCGCATGTGTTCCTCTTCGATCGAGGCGGTCTCTTCCGGCGTGATGCGGCGGAAGCTCTGCGCGAACTTGCGGAACAGGCCCTGATACTTGGTGAGCTGCCCCGCGCGCATGCCGCCGAGCAGCCGGTAGATGCGGTTTTCGAACGCGATCCAGGTGATCTCGGCGTTGAGCGGGCCGAACGCGGTCGGGACGATCGCAAGCGCGCGAAACGCGGGCAGGTCGCCGAGGTGGAGCGGCGTGCCGTGCTCGAGCGGCAACGCCTCTTGCTCGGCGTACTCGCGCGCGGCCGCGATCGGGTCGCCGCCGGGCCCCTGGAGCTCGAGCAGCACCACGCCGTCGCGCTTGGGCGCGATCGCCATCACGCGTGCGGGTTCGTTGCTGGTCTCCCAGCCGTACGGAAACCGCAGCGAGAAGCCGAGATCGGCGTGGAAGAAGCGGTCCTCGACGAACACGCCCTCGCTCGCGGGCCGGCTCACCGACATGCCCTCGATCTTGTCGAGATAGGCGTCGCGCGCGTCCTGATAGGGCACGGTCGCACCCGAGCCGCTCTTCCAGGCTTCGGTCTGTGCGCGCGCGACCGCCTCCGCCATGCGCTCGCGCGTGGCGGGGTGGGTCGACCAGTAGGTCTGCGGCATCGAGAAGCCCTGATTGAGCTTGGTGTAGTTGTCGAGCGCGGTCATGAAGCGCGCCATGCCGCCCGGATCGATCCCGCTCTGTGTGGCGATCTGGAGTCCGATCGAGTCGGCCTGACGCTCCTGAGCGCGCGCATAGCGTGCGAACGGATTGCTGCCCGCGGTCTCGGAGCTGTGAATCTCCTCCTCGCTACCCGAAAGGATGTCGCCGAGCAACGTCGCGAGTCCGAGCGTCTTGACGTGGGCGTCGAGCTTCGCCGCGTGGCGCGCCGCGACGTGACCGATCTCGTGGCCGAGCACGTGCGCGATCTCGGCCTCGGTGTTCGCGAGCAGCAGGAGGCCGCGCGACACGTAGATGTGGCCGCCCGGCAGCGCGAACGCGTTGGGCTCGTCCATCTCGACGATCTGGAACGAGTACTTGACGTCCTGGCGCGGCGAATGCTCGGCGAGCGCGTGGCCGACCGATTCGACGTAGCGATTCAGCTCCGGATCCTGCGCGAGGCCCACGGTGGCCTCGATCTCGAGCGTCGCCTGTTCATCGATCAGCTGCTCGTCCTCGGTGCTCATGAGCACCACCTCGCGGCGGCCCGTGGCGGGATTGACCGAGGAGGTGCAGCCGAGCACGAGCGCGAGCACGAGCCCGCTCGAGAGCGCGGAGGAATTCGGGGGCATCGCCCCTGGATGCTAGCGAGAGCCGCGCGTGCGGCCGAGCAGCGCCACGCCGAGCGCGCCCGCGGCGAGCAGCACGAGCTGGCCGGGCTCCGGCGCGAAGTTGATCGTGATGCGGGTGATCTGGCCGCTGGGACTGTTGTTCCCGCCGCAGCCCGAGCACGTGGTCTGGATTCCGCTCACGAGCTGCAGCGTCCCGCCCATGCCCATCGTCGTCTGGTCGAGCGTGGTGCCGATCTTTCCGAGCGGGCCTTTCGCGGTGCCGGCGCTCATGAGCGTCATGATGGCGCCCATGGCGTCGCGGTAGCTCACCGTCGTCGTGTTCACGGTCCAGGGATTGCCCATCACCGTGACCTTGGTGAGGCCCTGCTTCGTGCCCGACATGCCCGTGGCCATGAACGTGCCGCCGACGCCGGGGCCGATCGCGACGCCCATGTTGGTCTGGTCGAGCTTCACGGCCACCGAGGCGCCGCACGTGAAGAGATTGCACAGCACGATCGTGCCGGCGGCAGGCAGCGTGCTGCGCGTGAGCACGCCGCCTTTCGCTGCGGCCTGGATCGGTGCGAAGACGCCCGGTGCGCCCTTCGGGCCCGCAAGTACGGGATGGATCCGGACGTTCTCGAACTGGATCAAGTCGATGCCGACCTCCCCGGGCGTCCGGCTGATCGTCTCGTTGATCTTGGCGAACGCGCGCGTGAGCTCGAGCGTGTTGAGCGAGGGTCCACCCGCGGCTTTGTTCGCCACCGCGACGCCGGTGCCCGATGCCTCGACCTGCTTGATCACGCCGTTGTGGGAGAACCGGATCGTGTGCGTGCCCGAGAACAGCAGCTTGTCCGCGTTCGCGGCACCGGCGATCGCGAGCGCGAGTACCGTGAACCCCGCCAACCGGAAGATGTCGGGCATGGCTTGCAGTGTGCCCTTGGAACTTGCCGGAATCAATGGAACTATTGGCGACGAGGAGCATTGCCATGGCCATTTACGAGCCGATCGAGCCGCGCGGCCCCCGCCGCCGCTACATCCTGCGCTCGCCCGTCGACCTCGAGCCGATCGGGGAGCTCGAGTGCGCGACCCAGAGCGACGTCGCGGCCGCGCTCGAGCGCGCGCGCAAGGCGCAGCCGGCCTGGGCCGCGGTGCCGATCGCCGAACGCGCGGCGCTGCTGCGCCGCGTGCTCGCTCGCGTGCTCGAAGATCACGAGCGCATCACGCGCACGGTGATCCGCGAGACCGGCAAGACCGAGACCGAGGCCTTCGCCATGGAGGTATTCGCGACCTGCGACTCGCTGAACTACTACGCGAAGAACGCCGAGCGCTTCCTGCGGCCCGAGAAGCGCCGGATCCACGGCATGCTCGGCCTGGTCAAGCAGCTGCGCTGCGTCTACAAGCCGCTCGGCGTCGTCGGCATCATCGTGCCCTGGAATGGCCCGTTCGTGCTCGCGATGAACCAGGCCGCGCAGGCGATCGTGGCGGGCAATGCGGTGCTGCTCAAGGGATCCGAGGTCACGCCGTACTCGAGCGCGCTGGCCGGCGAGTTCTTCGCGGAGGCGGGGCTGCCCGAGGGCGTGCTCGAGATCGTGATGGGCGACGGCCAGACCGGCGCCGATCTCGTGAGCGCGGGCGTGAACAAGATCTCGTTCACGGGCAGCGTCGCGACCGGGCGCAAGGTCGCCGAGGCGTGTGGTCGCCAGCTGATTCCCGTGACGCTCGAGCTCGGCGGCAAGGACGCGATGATCGTCTGCGCCGACGCCGATCTCGACCGCGCCGCCGCGGGTGCGCTGATCGGCTCGTGCATGAACACGGGCCAGTACTGCTGCGGAACCGAGCGCATCTACGCGGTGAGCGAAGTCTACGACGCGTTCGTCGAGAAGGTCGTCGCGGGTGCGTGTTCTCTGCGTCAGACCGACCGCGGCGAGTCCGACATCGGCGCGATCTTCTGGGACCGCCAGCTCGACATCATCGATGCGCACGTGAAGGATGCGGTGGCGAAGGGCGCGCGCGTGCGCGTGGGCGGGCGCAAGAACCCGAAGCTCAAGGGCCTCTACTACGAGC
Organism: uncultured delta proteobacterium; assembly: GCA_963832165.1. Lineage (GTDB taxonomy): Bacteria > Myxococcota_A > UBA9160 > UBA9160 > SMWR01 > JAHEJV01. The sequence continues at coordinate 551,046 of CAWHTE010000004.1, forward strand.
CCACCGTGCTCACGGACGTCACGCACGGTATGGACGTGATGACGCAGGAGACGTTCGGCCCGATCGTGTCGATCATGCGCGTGTCGGACGAGGAAGAGGCGCTCCAGCTCGCGAACGACTCGCCCTACGGACTCAACGGCAACGTCTGGACGCGCGACAAGGAGAAGGGCTTCCAGATCGCCGAGCGCATGGAGACGGGTGGCGTCTGCATCAACGACATGGCGCTCACCTACGGCGTGCCCGAGGCGCCGTTCGGCGGCGTGAAGGAATCCGGCGTCGGGCAGGTGAACGGGCTGGTCGGCCTGCGCGGCTACACCCATCTGCACCCGATGCTCGTCGATCGGTTCGGCGGCAAGAAGGTGCAGGGCGGCTACCCGTACTCGATCAAAGAGCTCGAGGGGATGAAGAAGTTCGCGAAGCTCCTGTTCGGGACGCGGCTCGGGCGCTGGCTGGGTTGAAGGCGGATTACGCTTCGCTAATCCGCCCTACGATGCTCGTTGTTCCCGACGCGCCCGCGGCGCTCGCGCTCGACGTCGCACAGCGCTGGAACGGGGCGCCGCTGGCGGGCCTGCGCGCGCGCGTGCTGCTGTCGGCGGAGCCCGATGCGCTCTGGGTCGAGGCGAGCATGGCGCACCAGCACGCGCCTCGGATTCCCGACGCGTCGCGCGGGGCGCGCGTGGAGGGGCTCTGGGAGTACGACGTGGTCGAGTGCTTCGTGGCGGGCGCCGACGGCCGCTACCTCGAGCTCGAGCTCGGCGCGGGCGGGCACTACCTCGCGCTCGCGTTCGATGCGCCGCGCCGTCGCGTCCGCGATTTCGCGGACGAGTCGCTGAGCGTGGAGTGGCAGAGCGATGCGGAGACCTGGCGCGCGCGCTGCCGCGTTCCGCGCGCATGGTTCTCCGAGCCGGTCGTGCGCGCGAATGCGTTCGCGATCGCGGGCGGCGAGTTCGCGGTGTACATGCCCACGGGCGGTCCCAGGCCCGACTTCCACCGCCCGCACGCGTTTCCGGAAGTTCGAGTGCCTAACTGGGAGAAATCGTCGCGCTGAGCCGAGCCCGTATAATGCGCCGTCACCGGAAGGAGCTCCCATGGCTCGAAATGCGGTAGCGGGCGCTGCGGTGGTCTGCGCGGTTCTGCTGGCGGGTTGCGGCAACGGCTGGACGTCGCTCGGCACGCGCTCGAGCCAGACCCAAGCCAACATTGCGGTCGCGGCCGATCCCGACGCGGCGTGGAGCGACTACGATCCGCCCGCGCTCTATCCCGGTGGCGTCACCCAGAGCAATGTCGTCTTGACGATGGATGATGGCGTCGGGATCTCCCTTGACGTCACGCGACCGGCGACGCAGGAGATCGAAGCGCTGCCGACGCTCGTGACGTTCACGCCCTACAACAAGAACCTCGGCAACATCGTGCCGCTCGGCGGCGCCGTGAACCCGTACTTCGTGACTCACGGCTACAACCAGGTGTTCATCGACGTGCGGGGAACGGGGCGATCGGAAGGCAGCTGGGATCCGTTCAGCGCGCGCGAGCAGCTCGACTATCCCCAGGTGCTCGACTGGATCGTCGAGCAGCCGTGGAGCAACGGCGTGATCGGAATGTGGGGCCTGTCGGCCACCGCAACCACGGCGATGCTCGCGGCGGGGCAGAACCATCCTGCGATCCAATCGGTGTTCGCGGTCGTGCCGATGGGCGACGTCTACCGCGACGTGGTGTTCGTGGGCGGGCAGGCCAGCATCGCCTTCCTGCCGGCCTGGATGTCGGTGGTGGCGCTCGTGGCCACGCTGAATCCGAGCTTCTACGACCAGCCCGAGCAGTACCTCGCGGCGGTGGCCGACCATCTCGCGGGTGCCAACGATTTCATCGTGCCGCGCACGGTCGGCGTTCTCACGCAGGAACCGGGAACCGCGTACGACAACGACTACTGGGGCGTCAAGTCGCCGCTCGAAGTCGCAGCGGAGGTGCGCGTTCCGACCTTCATCGTGGGCGGCCTGTTCGACATCTTCCAGCGCAGCGAGCCGCTCAACTACGAAGCGATCAAGAACCAGACGATCGCGAAGCTCCTGATCGGTCCCTGGGACCACCTGCAGGCCGCGGACGGCGCAGGACTGCCGCTCGACGGCGTGCCGCCGCTGGATCGCATCGCGCTGCGCTGGTTCGATCGCTACCTCAAGGGGGTCGACAACGGAGCCGACGGTCTGCCCAACGTCACGCAATGGGTCTGGGGCCACGAGCACTTCGAGATCAGCCCCGACTGGCCGCATCCCGAGGCGCGCGCGCGGCGCTATTTCCTCCAGAGCGGAGGTCGCCTCGACATGGCATCGCCCGCGGTGGGCGCGCCGCCGAGCCTGGTCGTGCAGCAGCCCTTCAACGGCATCTGCTCGGAGAGCAGCCTGCAGATCTCGCTAGGTCTGCTGGGATACGCTCCGCTGCCGTGCTGGTACGAGAACAATCTCGCGCAGCTGCTCGAAGTCACGTTCGACACGCCGATCCTCGAGGAGGATCTCTACATCAATGGTCCGATCCAGGCCGACATCTGGATGTCCACCACGGCGCAGAACGCCGGCCTCGTGGTGCGCGTCTCCGATCTCGAGCCCGACGGCAGCGCCGTGGCGCTGACCAGCGGCGTGCACACCGCGTCGCTGCGCGCCGTGGACGAGAGCAAGTCGCGCTATCTGGACTTCGAGATGATCCAGCCGTGGCATCCGTACACGGTGGAATCCGAACAGCCCATCGGCATCGGAAACATCGTCAAGGTGCCCGTGGAGATCTTCACCACGAGCGCGCTGATCAAGAAGGGTCATCGCCTGCGCATCTCCGTGGGTGCGAGCAACTTCCCGTTCGGCATGATGCCGCTGCCCAACCTGCTGAACTCGCTGGCCGGCCTCATGACGATCTACAGCGATGCGCAGCACGCTTCGAGCGTCGTGCTGCCCGTGGTACCGGCGAGCGCGCTCCAGTAGCGATCAGGTCCGCAGCCGGCGCGCAGCGCACAGCTGCAAGGGCCTCAGCGAACGCTCAGCAATAGTGCTCGACCGCCGCGAACAGCTTCGCGGGGTCGATCGGCTTCGGGAGCAGGGGAAGCCGGAGCGACGTCGCGCGCGCCATCGCTCCCATGTCCGCCGTCACCACCACCACGGGAATGGAGGCGAGCTCGCGGTCGGCGAGCATCTCATCGCGAACGTCCCAGCCATTCTTCACGGGCATCATGATGTCGAGAAGGATCAGGCAGGGCCGATCGCCGCCTCGCAGGCGGTCGAGCGCTTCCTGCCCATTCCGCGACACGACCGGATGGTAGCCGCGAAGACCGAGCAGCTCCGAGAGTGCTTCCGCGGTATCCGCGTCGTCCTCGACCACCAGCACGAGATCTGAATCGATATTCGTCATCATTCGCTGTCCTGTTCCGAAGCCTTCGCTCCATTCGTATCGGTGCCGAGGGGCAGCTCCACCGTGAAAGTCGAGCCGGCCCCCACGACGCTGTCGAGCGCCACCACCCCGCTATGAGCGCGAACCAGGCGGTCCACGACGTAGAGTCCGAGGCCGAGCCCCGCGGTGTCGCGCGAAACGGCGCCGCGATTGAATCGATCGAAGATAGTTTCCCACTGGTCGCGGGGGATGCCGATGCCCTGATCGCACACGGCCACGCGCGCCCGGTCGCCCTTTGTGTCGACGATCACGTCGATAGGCCGTCCGCAGCCGTACTTGAGCGCGTTGGTGAGCAGGTTGGTGACGATCTGGCCGATGCGCAACGGATCCCAGACACCCCGAAGGTGCGCTGGCGCCGAGACGCGGATCTCCGTTCGGACCCGCTCCGCGTCGGGTCGGTAGGTCGCGACGATCTCGTTCACGACCGCCACGAGATCCATCGGCTCGGGCTTGATCAACAACCTGCCCGTGGCGAGGCGTGAGACGTCGAGAAGCCTTTCGATCAGATCGTTCAGGCGTGCCCCCTGCCGCACGATGCTCGCGACTCTCTCGAGCAGCCCGGCCGGCATCGAGGTGCCGATGACAGCCTCGCTGCGGAGCACGACGTCCAATCCCGCAGCGTGCAACATGAGGGCATTCAGCGGAGTCCGCAGTTCGTGAGAGGCGATCGAAAGAAATTCGTCGCGGAGCCGAAGCGCGGTCTCGGCTCGAGCGAGCTTGAGTCGTTCTTCCTCGGCTTGCCGCCGCTCGGTCAGGTCCCGCGTGACCTTCGCGAGGCCGAGGAGATTGCCGCTGTCGTCGCGAACGGCTGTCAGGACCACATTCGCCCAGAACAGCGAGCCGTCGCTCCGGACCCGCCAACCTTCATCTTCGATTCTTCCCCGCGCGATCGCGAGCTCGATCTCCCGATCGGGCTTGCCCGCAGCGACGTCCTCGGCGAGGTAGAACGTCGACAAGTGCCTGCCGATGATCTCGTGCGCGCGATAGCCCTTGAGGCGCTCCGCTCCGGGATTCCAGGTCGTCACGATTCCGGATGCATCGAGCATGAAAATGGCGTAGTCCACCACGCTGTCGACGAGCAACTGAAAGATGCCGGGCGCGGCGGTGTTCGCGGCCGGATCCGCCCCATCTGACTGGTTGTCCTCGACCATATCTCCAACCGCTTCAACCGTCGGCCCGGAGAAATTTCGACGGGCTAATCACATGCGACGGGCGAAGGGAGTGCCAGAGTCTGCCTCATTGCTACGACGGCGCGCCGGGGTAGGGCGCCCGGCGGGAGCTCTGGCGCGCCGCACACGCGGCCACTGCGATCGCTCCTGCGGCCAACGCCCACGGGAGCGCGGGCTCGGGCAGGGCGCCACCGCAGGAAGCTCCTCCCTGCGCGGCGAAACCGCTCGCAAGGATGTTGCGCGAGGAGCGGCCCACCATCACCTCATAGCATCCCGGCGCCACCGACCAGTCGTGCGCCGAAGTGTTCCAGTACGAGAATGCGCGTCGGTCGAGCGAGATGCGCGCGCGCGTGGTCTCGCCGGGCGCGAGCGCGACCTTGGCGAAGCCGCGCAGCACCTTCGGCGGCTGCGCGACCGGCGAGTTGCTCGGAAAGCCGAGATAGACCTGCACGACGTCGACACCCGCGCGCGCACCCGTGTTGGTCACGTCGACCTCCACGACGGCGCCGTCGCCCTCGGGTGTGATCGCGAGATCCGCGTATGCGAACGAGGTGTACGAGAGGCCGTGTCCGAACGCGTACGCAGGCTCGATCTCGTTGGCGTCGAACCAGCGATACCCGACCAGCAGACCTTCCTTGTAGACGACCCGTTCGAGCAGGCCGGGATACTTCTCGAGGTCGTTCGCGGTCGGCAGGTCGCCGTCGTGTTTCGGGAACGTAACCGGAAGCCGCCCGCCCGGATCGACGTCGCCGAAGAGCACGCGCGCGATGGCGGTTCCCGCGCCGACGCCGGGGATCCACGCCTCGACGATCGCGTTCACGTCGTCGCGCCACGGCGTGAGTACGGGTCCGCCGGTCTCGAGCACGACGACCGTGTTCGGATTGACCTCGGCGACGGCCTCGATCAGGTGGTCCTGAAGCGGCGGCGGCAGGAACCCGCAGTCGAGGTGCAGGCACGGCTTGTCGGCGCCCTCGCCCGAGGTGTCGGCGACGAACACGAGCGCGACGTCGGCGCTCGCGGCGACCGCCGCGGCGGCGGCGCGGTCGTCGCCGGGGTGATAGACGACTTCGATGCCCGCGGCGGCGGCGCGATCGCGGATCCCCGAGAGCGGCGTGATCGAGTAGCCCGGGAATGGCGTGATGCCCGCGGAGCCCGTGCGGGCCTGGAAGGTGTCCGCGACCGCGCCGATCACGGCGATCCTGGCGACGCCGGTACCGATCGGCAGCGCGCCGCGGTTCTCGAGCAGCGTGATCGCCTGCTCCTCGATGTCGCTCGCGATCTGGAGGTGGCCCGCCTTGTCGATCTGGTCGTCGTCGTCGACATAACCGTCTCGATCGAAGGCACCGTAGGCGAAGTGCGTTCGGAGGATCCACCCGACATGGGAGTCGACCGTGGTCGGGCTGGCGAGTCCCGCGAGCAGCGCGAGGTTCACCTGCAGCGGCGAGTACGAAATGCCGGGCCACGGCTCGAAGTCGAGGCCGTTCTCGAGCGATCTCGCAGTGCCGTCCGGGTGGGCCGCGAGGTAATCGGAGAGCACGTAACCCTCGAATCCCCAGTCGTCGCGGAGCACGTGCTCGAGCAACCACTCGTTCTCGCACGCGTAGGCGCCGTTCAGGCGGTTGTACGAGCACATCACCGAGCCCACGTTCGCCTCGCGCACCGCCGCTTCGAACGCGGGCAGATAGACCTCGCGCAGCGTCCGCTCGTCGACCACGGCGTCGACCGTGAGGCGATTGCCGATCACGCCGACGCCGAGCGGGAGTCCGGGCAGCGAGAGCCCGACGCCCTCCTGGTTGTTGGCCGCGTAGTGCTTGACGCAGCCGATCACGCCCTGTGCCTGCGCACCGCGGATCCACCCGACGCCGATCCGGCTCACCAGGAACGGATCTTCGCCGTACCCCTCGAAGGTCCGCCCGCCGAGCGGCGTGCGCATGATGTTGATGGTCGGCGCGAACACGACGTCGTTGCCTTTCTTCTTCACCTCGTCGGCGATCACCGCGCCGTAGAGCTCGGCGGTGATGGGATCCCAGGTCGCAGCGAGGCCGATCGGCGCGGGCATCGCCGTGGCCGTGCGCTGGCGCGAGCCCATCGGGCCGTCGCCGTAGTAGATCGTCGGCAGCTCGACGCGCGCGACGCCGTTGCTGGTTCCCGTATGGGTCTGCCCCGAGGCGCCGAACAGGTCGTCGCCCGCGAGCAGCGACACCTTCTCTTCCATCGTGAGCGCGTCGAGCAGCAGCGCGGCGCGCTCGTCCGCGCTGAGCGCGGTGTCGCACCACGGATGGTCGCCGCAGCGGCCGGCGGCTGGCGCCTCGTGAGCGCAGAGCAGCACGGCCGCGACCACGCCGGCCGTGCCGATCCAGAGCCTCTTCATGAGTGGCCCATCTCACCACGCGGCGGCGCGCCGCGTCAATCGCGAACGCGGATCCGGACCTGCGGCGCCTTCTCATCGCGCTCGTGGCGCGCGGCGATCAGCTCGTAGGCGATTGGTTCGACGATGAAATCATCGTGGGCCTCGTCGAAGTAGGCGAGCGAGCGGACCGCCAGCGCGATCTCCGCGATCCGCGTTTCGCCCGCGGGCACACAGACGCGCGTGAATCCGCGCAGCTCGCGCGGAGCGCGCTCGATCGCGGAGTCGATCGGCTCGGCGTAGAGCTGCACGATCTCGTCGACGTCGCGGTCGCCCGTGTTCTGAAGCGTCACGCTCACCGTGACCGTGTCGCCCGGCAAGACGTCACTGCGATCGACGGTCGCGGAGTGATAGGCGACCTCGCTGTACGAGAGTCCGAAGCCGAACGGGAAGGCCGGAGCGGATCCGTCGCGGTCGAGCTTGCGGTAGCCATGCCAGAGGTCGTAGGTGATGCGCCGCGCGTTGCGGTCGAAGTACGGCAGGTGGAGGGCGTCCGTGGGTGTGGCAAACGGCATCCTCCCGCTCGGCGAGACGTTCCCGAACAGCACGTCGGCGAGCGCGTGGCCTCCCTCCATGCCCGGATACCAGAGCATGAGGATCGCGGGCACGTCGCGGCGCCACGATTCCATGATCACGGCGCTGCCCGCCATCACGCACACGACCGTGCGCGGGTTGGCCGAGGCGACCGCGCGGATCAGCGCCTCGTCCGCGGCCGGCAGCGAGAGCGATGCGCGGTCGCCGCCCACGCCCGGGTCGAATCCCACGGAGCTCTTGGGCCGGTGCGAGCGCGCGCCGAGCTTTGCGAGCGCGGCGAAGATGCGCGCCCAGAGCGGCCGCATGAAGCGCGGTGCGAACAGCCAGCGCAGCGGACCCGGCCGCGGAACGCCGTGCGCGAACGGCGCGAAGTCGGGCGGGAGCAGGTACTCGCCTTCGTCGCGATAGGTGTAGCCCGCGATCACCACGGCAACGTCGCAGCGCGCAGCGAGCGCGCGCGCCGCGTCGAGCGACTCCCCCGGATCGTGGTGGACTTCACCGCCCGCTCCGATCGCCGCACGCAGGCCGTCGAGCGGCGTCACGACGTCGGCCGGGCGCGTGTCGCTCGAGCCGTGGTCGCCGAGATTCGGCGTCGCCGCGAGCCGCCCGATCAGCGCGATGCGCGCGGTGGCGTGCAGCGGCAGCACGCCGCCGTCATTCTGCAGCAGCACGATCGACTTCACGGCCGCCTCGCGCGCGAGCGCGCGATGCTGCGCGCAGCCGAGCACCGAGCGCGGCACGTTGCGGGGCTGCCCGAGCCGCCGGGATTGCGTGAGGATCCGGCGCGCGGCGTCGTCGATCCGCGCGAGCGGCACGTCGCCCGACGCGATGCAGCGCGCGAGATCGGTGTGGAAGTGCATCTGGAACGGCATCTCGAGATCCTGGCCCGCGAGGATCGCTCTCGCGGCGTCGCGCATCCCCATCACGAAGTCGGTCAGCACGAAGCCCGCGAAGCCCCAGCGCCGCTTCAGCACGTCCGTGAGCAGCGCGCGGCTCTGTCCGCACCACTCGCCGTTCACGCTGTTGTACGCGCTCATCACCGCGGCCACTCCGGCGTCGACGACCTGCTTGAAGTGCGGCAGGTAGATCTCGTGGAGCGCGCGCGGCGAGATCTGCACGTCTACCGAGAATCGCGCGTTCTCCATCGAGTTGAGCGCGAAGTGCTTGACGCACGCCATCGCGTGGCGCTGGACGCCGCGCGTGAGTGCGGCCCCGAGCGCGCCGAGCAGAACCGGGTCTTCGCCGTAGGTCTCCTGTGCCCGTCCCCACGCCGGATGGCGCAGCAGGTTGATGCACACGCCGCCATAGAGATTCGCGCCGAGCGCCTGGAGCTCCTGGCCGATCGCATCGCCGATCCGCTCTTCGAGATCCGCGTCCCAGGTGGCTCCGCGCGCCATCGTCACGGGGAAGGTCGTCGCGCCGCCCTCGAGCACGACGCCGCGCGGGCCGTCCGAGAAGCGCACGCCGTGGATGCCCAGCCGCGGGAGCACGCCCGCATTCCAGGGATGGCGGTGGTAGCCGCCGTTCATCATCTCGCGAGTGCCGCTCCAGAATGGCCAATCGCCGTCGAGCACGAAGAGCTTCTCTTCGAGCGTGAGCGCTGCGAGCAGCCGCAGGGTCTCCGGGTCGGCGCCGGATGCGGCGGTCACGGGCTGCTCTTCGCGAGCGAGTCGAACGCGGCGCGCATTTCGGGTCCGGCTTCGAGCATGCGTTCGGCGAGCCGCAGCTGGGCGCGCGAGCGGTCGAGATTGTGGCCCGCGCGCGTGATCCGGAAATAGCGGTCGCCTTCGAGGTGGTCGGTCAGGAAGCGCACGCCGTTCTCGAGCGCCATGAGCGGCCCCGCGAACGCGAGCGCGCGGATCTCGTCGGCGTCGAGCAGCCCGCGTGTTCCCGCGACGAAGCCCGATGCGAGCGCGTGGAACAGCGCCGGGTCGACGCGCACGCGATCGAGGTCGCGCTCGTCCTCCGCAGCCGGGCACGCTCCTGTGCGAGCGAGCTCGCCGAAGTCGAAGAGCACCGTGCCCGGCATCACCGTGTCGAGGTCGACCACGCAGAGCGCCTCGCCCGTGACGTCGTCGAAGAGCAGGTTGTTGAGCTTGCAGTCGTTGTGCACGACGCGGCGGGGCAGGGCGCCCGGCGCGAGCTCGGGTGCGCCGAGCACGCGGTCCACCGCGCGGCGTGCGGCGCCGAGCTCGGGCGCGACGTCCGCGGCTCGGCCGAGCTCGTCTCGCGCGGCGGCGCTCTCGAGTGCGGCGGCCCGGTCCGCGAGATCGTGGAAGCGCGGGATCGTCTCGGCGAGCTGGGCGGGATCGAGGTCGGCGAGCTCGGCGACGAAGCCGCCGAACGCGCGCGCGGCGGCAGCCGCCTGCTCGGGGGATTCCGGGTTGTCGACGGCGTGTGTGCCCTCGATGAACGGAAACGCGCGCCAGAAGCCGCCATCGGCGGCCCGGTGCAGCGCGTGGCCCGCGGGCGAGACGACCGGGTCGAGACACCGGCGCGCGACGTCGAGCACACCGCGCGCGCGCAGCGCGGCGCGCACGTGCGACGTCACGCGTACGATGTTGGCGGCGAGCGCATCGGGATCGCGGAACACCGACGCATTGATCCGCTGCACGACGAAGTGCTCGCCGATCCCCGCGCTGGAGCGGCACAGCGCGACGATCGTGTCGTGGATGTGCCCGCGCTTGAGCACCTCCGCTGCTTCGAGCGTGCGATCCGGGAGCAGCTCGAGCAGCGCGCCGCGCAGAATGGCGAGGTCGTCGAGCTCCGCCGTCACGCGTCCCCGGAAATCCCCTGCGTGAACAGCGGCACGAGATTGGGGCCCTTGCGGATCGTGTGGCCGCCGTCGACCGGGATCAGCTGCCCCGTGATCCAGCTCGCCTCGTCCGAGAGCAGGAAGACGACCGCCTTGCCGATGTCGGCGGGCTCGCCGATGCGCGAGATCGGCATCAGGCGCAGGTACTCGTCGCGCGAGATCGGAATCTCCGAGAGCGCCGCGGCCATCGGCGTGCGCACGACGCCGGGCAGCACCGAGTTCACGCGCACGTTGTGGGTGCCGAGCTCGTCGGCGGCGCAGCGCGTGAGCATGTCGAGGCCGGCCTTCGACGCGCAGTACGGGCTCATCCACGGGTGCGTGAGCGCGCCCGCAATCGAGCTGATGTTCACGATGCTGCCGCCACCCGCCGCGATCATCGCCTTCGCCTCCGCGCGCAGGCAGCGGAACGCGCCCGTGAGGTTGGTCGCCATCACGCGCTCGAACTCGGCCGTGGAGATCTCCGTGATCGGCCCGGCCGTGCCCGTACCCGCGGAGTTCACGGCGAGGTGGAGTGCGCCGAAGCGCTCGACGGTCGCGGCGACCGCGGCGTCGACGGAGGCGTCATCGGTGATGTCGCACGCGACCCACGCCGCGCGGTCGCCCAGGCGCTTCGCGGCCTCGATCAGCGTGTCCTCGCGGCGCGCGCAGATCATCACGCGCCCGCCCGCATTCACGATCTCCTGGGCGCAGCCGAAGCCGATTCCCGTGGCGCCCGCGGTGACGAACGCGACCTTTCCCTCGAGATCCGCCATCGGTGCTCCTCCTGCTCGCGCGGACGTTATACCTTACGCGCGGAGGACGGTCATGAAGCTCGGCGTGCAGCTCGGTTATTGGATGGGGGCATCCCCGCCCCCGCATCAGCTCGAGACCACGCTCGAAGCCGAGCGGCTCGGCTACGACAGCGCTTGGTTCGCCGAGGCGTACGGATCCGATTGCTTCTCACCGTTGTGCTGGATCGGATCGCGCACGTCGCGGATCAAGCTCGGCACCGCGGTGATGCAGATCTCCGCACGCACGCCCGCGTGCACCGCGATGACCGCGGCGACGATCGATCACCTCTCGGGTGGCCGGCTGATCCTCGGGATCGGCGTCTCGGGTCCCCAGGTGGTGGAGGGCTGGTACGGACAGCCGTTCGCGAAGCCGCTCGCGCGCACGCGCGAGTACGTGGGCGTGCTGCGCGACATCTGGCGCCGCGAGGGGCCCGTCGAGAACCCGGGTCCGCACTATCCGATGCCGCTCCAGGGCGGCACCGGGCTCGGAAAGCCGCTCAAGCTGATCATCCACCCGGTGCGCCGCGAGATCCCGATCTACATGGGCGCGGAAGGGCCCAAGAACGTCGCGCTGTGCGCGGAGATCGCCGACGGCTGGCTTCCGCTGTTCATCTCGCCGTATCGGATGCAGCCGTTCGCGGACGCGCTCGCGCACGCGAAGCCGGGCTTCGAGATCGCCGCGACGGTGATCGTCTCGCGCAACGACGACCTCGCCCAGGCGCTCATGCCCGTGAAGATGATGCTGGGCTTCTATCTGGGCGGGATGGGCGCGCGCTCGCACAACTTCCACGTCGATCTTCTGAACCGCATGGGCTTCGAGCACGCGACGGGGAAGATCCAGGACCTGTTCTTCGCGGGGAAGCGCGCCGAAGCGGTCGCGGCGATCCCCGACGAGATGGCCGACGAGATCGCGCTGTGCGGCTCGGACGCGCGCATCCGCGATCGGCTCGCGGTGTGGCGGGAGTCGCGCGTGACGACGCTGCTCGTGAGCGGCGGCGATCCCGGCGCGATGCGCTTCATGGCGGAGTCGGTGCTGTAGGGCGGGAGAGCGCAGCGATCCCGCCATGCGGCGGTCGCAACGGCGGGATCCGCCTTCGGCTCCTCCCGCCCTACGAATTCCCGCCCTACGAAGTCAGACGCTCGAGCTCCGCGAGCGCATCGCTCGGATCGTCGCCGACCAGTACACCGTGCATGCCGAGCCGTCGTGCCGCGGCGACGTTGCCCGGAAAATCGTCGAGGAACACCGCGTGCTCGGGCGCGATGCCGCCGAGCTCGCGCAGCGCGAGCGAGAAGATCGCGGGGTCGGGTTTGCGCACGCCGACCTCGCTCGAGTCGATCACGGCGTCGAACAGCTCGGCGATCGGGAGCAGCGAGCGCCAGCCCGCCGAGAACTCGCGCGCGTTGTTGGTGACGAGCGCCGTGCGCAGGCCGCGCTCGCGGATCCGGCGCGTCGCCGCGACCACCTGCTCGCGAGCGCCGCCGCCGCGGCCCATGCGCGCGAGGATCGCGAGGGGGTCGAGCGCGAGCCCCGCTTCGGTCGCGAGCGCCATGATCGCGTCGCGCGCGTGGCCGAGCGAGAGCTCGCCGCGCTCGAGGCGGTGCCACGGGTGGTCGGTATCCCGGTCGTAGGGACCGAACACGACGTCGAGCACGAGCTCGGGGGTGGAGCCGAGCTCCGCGGCCGCGCCGGCGAACAGCGAGAACGGCGACGAGGTATAGACGCCGCCGAAGTCGAACAGGACTGCGCGAATCGCCATGTGGGCTACCAGTATGGCCCAGGAATCGACGATTCAGGCGTTGCAGAGCAGGAGGTTCGGCCGATGGGGCGACTGGCGGGGCGCGTGGCGGTGATCACGGGTGCGGCATCGGGGATCGGGGCCGCTTGCGCGCGGCGGTTCGCGGACGAGGGCGCCGTGATCGCGGGGCTCGACCTGCAGAAGCCCGTCGACGACGGCTGGGACCGCGTGGTGGCCGCGTCGCCCGCGTCGAGCTTCCGCGAGGGTCTCGACGTGCGCGACGAGGCGAGCGTCGAAGTCGCGATCGACGCAGTGCGCGATCGCTATCACCGGATCGATGCGCTCGTGAACGCGGCCGGCGTCGCGGGCGGTGGGCTCGCGCACGAGCTCTCCGTCGAAGAGTGGGACCGCGTCGTCGACATCAATCTCAAGGGCTCGTTCCTGGTCGCCAAGCACGTGCTGCGTGCGATGATCGCGCAGGGATCCGGCAGCATCGTGCACGTTGCGAGCGTCGAGGGACTCGAGGGGATGAGCGGCTCGCTGCCCTACAACGCCTCGAAGGGCGGCGTGGTGCTCATGACCAAGAACATGGCGATCGACTACGGGGCAAAGGGCATCCGCGTGAACTGCCTGTGCCCGGGACTGATCGAGACGCCGCTCACCGCGCTGCTGAAATCGGAGCCGCTGCAATCCACGCACGATCAGATGAAGAGCTGGCACATCCTGAACCGGTTCGGCCGGCCCGAGGAGGTCGCGAACTGCGCGCTGTTCCTGGTGTCCGACGAGGCGTCATTCGTGACGGGCCACGCGCTCGTGGTGGACGGCGGCTGGATGGCGGGACGGCGCGTCGACGTCGACGAGCTCTTGCTCGCGGTTAGCTAGGTCACCCGCTCGCCGCGCGCCATCAGGAGCTTGCCCGAGCGCACGAGCTCGACCAGCGAGAACGGCCGCAACAGCTCGATCAACGCGTCGAGCTTCTCGCTCGAGCCGTGCGCCTGCAGGATCAGCGAATCCTTGCCGAAGTCGACCACGCGCGCCTTGTAGTGCTCGGCGATCTGCAGGATCGGCGTGCGGTCCGTGATCGGGCACTCGAGCTTGATCAGCGCGATTTCGACCGAGTAGGTCAGGTCGGCGGTGTGGTCGATCGCGTGCACCACGTCGACGAGCTTCGCGACCTGCCGGACCACCTGCTCCAGGTCGTCCCTGCGACCCGAGCACGTGATCGTCATGCGCGAGAAGCGGTCTTCGACGCCGGGGCTCACCACGAGGCTCTCGATGTTGAAGCCGCGGCGCGAGAACACGAGCGCGACGCGCACGAGCACGCCGGGCTTGTTGTTCACGAACACCGAGATCGCGTGGGTGCCGATCGCGTCGGCGGAGGGCAGGGTGCGGGCAGCGCTCATCACGTACTCCCCGTCGGTTTGGCGAGCTTGTGCTTGGGCGGCTCGATGATCATGTCCCGCACGGCGGCGCCGGCCGGGATCATCGGGAACACGTTGTCTTCCTTGACCACCTCCGCGACCACGACGCACGGCCCTTCGTCGTAGTCGTGCGCCTTGCGCAGGATGCGGTCGACGTCGGCCGAGCGCTTGATCCGGAAAGCCTTCACACCGTACGCCTCGGCGAGCTTCACGAAGTCGGGGTTGCCGACCAGGTCGGCGCCCGACAGGCGGTTCTCGTAGAACAGCTCCTGCCACTGCCGGATCATCCCGAGATAGTTGTTGTTGATGATCAGGCACTTCGCGCGGACCTTGTGGATCTGCGCCGTGGCGAGCTCGCTCTGGGTCATCTGGAAGCCGCCGTCGCCGACCACGGCCCAGACCTTCTTGCGCGGATTCGCGAACGCGGCACCGATCGCTGCGGGCCAGCCGAAGCCCATCGTGCCCGCGCCGCCGCTCGAGATCCAGTGGCGATTCGAGCGCGCGAGGCAGAACTGCGCGGCCCACATCTGGTGCTGACCCACGTCGGTGGTGATGATCGCGTCGCCCTGCGTGATCGCATCGAGCCGGTCGAGCACGTGCTGCGCGCGCAGTCCGCCCTTCTTCGGGTAGTGGAGCGGATACTGCTTGCGCCAGCGCTCGCACTGCTTGAGCCAGGCCTCCGTCTCGCGCCATCTCGATCAGCGGCACGAGGTCCTCGATCACGAGCCGCGCGTCGCCGAGGATCGACACGTCGGGCCGGACCATCTTGTTGAACTCCGCGGGATCGATGTCGACGTGGATCTTCACCGCGTCGGTGCAGAACTCGGACAGCTTTCCGGTGATGCGATCGTCCCAGCGCGCGCCGATCGCCATGATCAGGTCGCAGTCGGCGACGGCCTTGTTCGCGTAGGCGGTGCCGTGCATGCCGAGCATCCCGAGGTGGAGCGGGTGGCGCTCGTCGACGGCGCCCTTGCCGAGCAGCGTGTTGACCACGGGCGCGCGCAGCTTCTCCGCGAGCGAGGTGATCGCCTTGCCCGCGTCCGCGATCACGGCGCCGTGACCCACGTAGAGCAGCGGACGCCGGCTCTCGGAGAGCAGCCGCGCCGCTTCGGCGATCGCGTTCGGCGTCGCCGCGACTGGGCACGCTGTAGCCGGGCAGGTCGAGCTTGTCCGTGAACGGCGCGGGGCAGGGCGCCTGGCCGATGTCCTTGGGCACGTCGATCAGCACCGGGCCCGGGCGGCCCGTCGTTGCGACGTGGAAGGCCTCGCGCACGATGCGCGGGATGTCGCGGCCGTCCTTGACCAGATACGAGTGCTTGACCACGGGATAGGTGATCCCCGTGACGTCGGCCTCCTGGAATGCGTCCTTGCCGAGCATCGGCGAGATCGTCTGGCCGCAGATCACGATGATCGGCGCCGAGTCCATGAGCGCCGTGAGCAGCCCCGTCACGGTGTTGGTGGCGCCGGGGCCCGAGGTCACGAGCACCACGCCGGGCTTGCCCGTGGAGCGCGCGTAGCCATCGGCCATGTGGGTGGCGCCCTGCTCGTGGCGCACGAGGATCAGCTTGATCTTGGAATCGACCAGCGCGTCGAACATCGGCATCGCCGCGCCGCCGGAAAGGCCGAAGATGTACTCGACGCCCTCGCGCTCGAGACATTGAATCAGCTTTTCTCCGCCGGTAGGCGTCTTGGGCTCCACTGCCGACCTCCGATCCGCTCAGTTCCCCGAAGAAAGCGCTGGATTCACTCTTCGTCGGGAAGTGGGAGGCGGCAGTTTAGACCGGATCTCGCGTTTTGCACGGAAAGTGAGCTGCGATCTGATCTCCGAGATAGACCTAGAACGCTGATCTGTGCCGAAACCCTCCGGATTCCCCAAGGGGAAGTCATGATCTCTGGAATCTGGCCCCGATCCAGGAAGATACGAGCTCGAGCGCGGCGGGTCGATGCCCTTCGAGATAGTGCGGAGCGCCCTGGATCGCCTCGTAGGTCACGTCGTCGCTGCCCGAGGAGTCGCGGATCTCCAGCGCCTGCCGCACGCGGATCTCGGTGTCGGCCGTCGGGTGCACGATCAGGGTGGGCACCTTCACGTGCGGAAGCGTGTCCGCGACCCGCGCGTGCGACGAGAGGCCCGACCAGGTCGAGAGCCAGCCGCGCGCGGTCATCGTGCGCGCGAGGCCGCCGCGGCCGTAGTTCGCGTCGAGCGGGTCCGGGAACGCGAACAGCGAGCCGAGCGGGCGCTCGTCGGGATCGATGCTCAGATCCAGATAGGCCGGATCTGCGAGCGTTCGGTAGATCGTGAGATAGCGCGCGCTGACCTGGCGCTGGCGCCAGTAGCGCCACTCGGCCGGATTTGCGCTGCGATCGATCGCCGCGGCCAGCTCGCCCGCACGGCGCGCGCTATCGATCGAGCCGCGTGCAATCGCATCGATGCGCGCCACGCGGTCGCGCTGCGCGGCGCGGTAGCGCGCGAGCCACTCGCGGTCGTAGGAGCACGGCGAAGGCCACGGCCGCCAGCCGTTGTCGGGGTTGTACATGTCGAGCTCGGGCACCACCGAGCTCGGGTCGCCCTCGTCGGCGACCGACGGATCGATCACCTGGAGCATGAACACGCCTTCGCCCGGGTGCGCGGCGATCCCGATCCACGCGTCACCGCACTGTGTCTCGCGCTGCGCGAGCGCCATGAGCGATCCGCCGCCGCTGTTGCCGAGCAGCACCACGGCCTCGGCGCCGCGCCGCCGCATCTCCTCCACGGCCGTGGCGACGTCGGTGACGCACGCCTCGTGCAGACAGTCGGTGTCGTTGTTCAGGTAGCGCGTGGCGAAGCCGAACGCGGCATAGCCCGCGGCCGCGAGCAGCGGACACGCGTAGTGCACGGAGAAGTCGCCGCGCGGGTGGGCGAGCACGACGGCAGTCTTCCAGCGCTCGCCGGTCGGCGGTGTCCAGAGCGTCCCGCGCACGAGCGCGCCGTCGCGAGTCACGAGGCGCACGGGCTCGCGGCGCACCGCAACGCCCGGGTCGTCCTCGGGCAGCGGCCAGAATCCGAAACCGAGCGGACGCTAGGCGCCGAGTGAGTGGGGCATGGCGTCGACGCTAGAGGAGCGGTCCGAGACGCGCACGCGGGTTGTCCGGCACGTCAGCGCGCGAAATGCGCAAGCGTCTCGACGTGCTCCGTGAACGGGAACAGCGCGTACACCTCGAGCGAGCGCATCCGCAGCGCGCTGTGCTCGAGCAGCCAGCTGGCCTGCGAGAGGAAGCTGTCCAGCCCACAGCTGACCCAGACCAGATGCTCGGGCGGCCGGCTGGCGAGCGCGCCGAGCAGCGCGGGCTCGAGGCCGCTGCGCGGCGGATCGACGAGCACGGCGTCGGCGTCCGCGAGCAGGTCGAGGTGCTCCGCGGCCGGTCCCGCGCGCACGTGCGCGCGCGCGCGCTCCGACGCGGGCCGCCGCGCGATCCCGCGCGCGAGGCCGTCGAGCGCTGGCGCGCTCACCTCGTTGAACGTCAGACGCTCGACCCTGCGCAGCAGTCCCATGCCGAGCGGACCGCAGCCCGCGTGGAACTCGACCGCGCGCGCGCCGTCGGGGATGCAGCGCTGGGCGCTGTGCGCGATGCGCTCCGCGAGCGCGGGGTGGCTCTGCCCGAACGCGCCCGGCGGAAATGCGATCTCGCAACCGGCCACGTCTTCGACGATCGCGTCGGGCCCCGCGAGGTGGTGCCACGCGGGCCCCAGGATCGCGTTGGTGCGCTCGGGGTTTCCGTTCCACCACAGGCTGTGCAGCGACGCGCCGAGCTCGCGCGCGAGCGGCGCCGCGAGCGCGGCGACCGGCCCCGGCTGCGCTGCGTTCTCGATCAGCACGAGCTGCGCGCTCTGCGAGCGCCGCTCCACCACCACCTGGATCGCGCGCAGCGCGCCGCGGTGGGGGCGATCGGCGTAGGGCTCGACGCCGGTGTCGCGCGCGGCGGCTCGCACGGCAGCCGCGACGCGGTTGATCAGCGGGTGGTGGATCCGACACTGCGGAATGTCGACGATCCGGTGCGACCCCTGCTGGAACAGCCCGATCTTGGGCGTGCGCGTGCGGCCGCGCACCATGAGCCGCGCGCGGTGGCGGCTCGCGAAGCCGGGTGCCTCGACCAGCGCGGGGGCGGGCAGGCCCGCGCTCGCGGCGAACGCAGCCAGCGCGTCGCGCGCGCGCCGGCGCGATCCCGGGCTCGCCGTAGCGCGGGCACCCGGGACAGGGCGGCCGATGCGGGCAGGGTGCGGCGCTCACGCGCCGGAAGATGCCACGACCCGATCTCCTTCTTAGGGGTAGGATCGAGGGCGTGGGCATTCCTCCTCGCTGCCGCGGTCTCACCCGGGTCCTCGGTGCCGCACTGTTCGCGGCCGCTTCGGCGCAGGCCCAGGCGCCCGACCCGGCGACGCCCGAGGTGCTCGTGCGTCTGCGCACGGAGGGCCCGCACGCGGTCGTCGACTGCGCGGCCGCGCAGCAGCGGCGCGGCCGGCCGCTCGCGGAGATCGCGCGCGACCGCGGCGACAGTCTCGACCGCCTGAACGCGGAGCTCGGCGTGCGCGCGGTGCGCGCCGTGTTCCGGCCCGCCGATGGGCGTTCGCTCGACGACTGGCGCGCCGAGCTCGCGGCGCGCGCGCACGCGCGGCGCGCGTCGCTTCCCGCGCACGCGCGCGCGGCGCTGCCGAGCGTGCCCGACCTCGCTCCGATCTATCGCCTCTCGCTCGCGTCGGGCGTCGATCCAGCGGCCGCGGCCGCGCGTTATGCGGCGGATCCACACGTCGCGTGGGCGCAGGCGAGCCTCTCGGTGGCGACCGACCTGGCCGCGAACGATCCGTTCCTCTCCTCGAGCGGTGCCTGGGGTCAACCCTATGCCGATCTCTGGGGAATCCTGCGCGTGGGTGCGCCCGACGCCTGGGACCTGTCGCAGGGCGAAGGCATCGCGGTGGCCGTGGTCGACACCGGGATCGACGTGGAGCACCCCGATCTCGCCGGGAATCTGTGGGTCAACCCGGGCGAGGATCTCGACGGCAACGGCGTCGCCGACGCGAGCGATCCGAACGGCATCGACGACGACCACAACGGATTCATCGACGACCTGAACGGGTTCGATTTCGCCAACTCGGTCGATGCCGATGGCGACGGCGATTTCGACGATCCCGGCGACGTCTCGGACCCCGATCCGTTCGACGACTTCGGTCACGGCACGCACGTGGGCGGGACGATCGCTGCGGTGGCCAACAACGGGATCGGTGTGGCCGGCGTGGCGCCGCGCGCGCGCCTGATGGCGCTCAAGGGATTCCGCGCGAGCGGAGAGACGCCCGACGCGGTGCTCGCGCGCGCGATGGTGTATGCGGCGCAGAACGGCGCGCGCGTGATCAACAACAGCTGGTCGTGTAGCACGCGCTGCCCGAGCAACCCGGTGCTCGAGGAGGCGCAGGCGTTCGCGGCATCGCTGGGCGTCGTCGTGGTGACGTCGGCCGGCAACCGCTTCGACGACGTCGTGTTCTACAGCCCCAAATGGCGCCGCGACAACATCGTGGTGGGCGCGAGCGACGATCGCGATCGGCCCGCGGTGTTCACGAACCAGGGCTATCTCGTGAGCGTGGTGGCGCCGGGCTCGGGCGATTTCGACCTCCCGGGCGTCTTCTTCCCGCAGCGCGCGATCCTGTCGACGCGCTCGTCGGGCGCGGCGGTCGGGGCCGACGGCGGAGGCGCGTTCACGGTCGGCGGCGACTACCTGCGCTGGGTCGGCACGTCGATGTCGGCGCCGCACGTTTCCGGGATCGCGGCGCTCGTGCTCGCGCTCCACCCCGACTACACGCCCGACGACGTGCGCGCGGTAGTCCGGAGCACGGCGCGCGATCTCGGCGCGCCCGGCCACGATCGCGCGACGGGCGCCGGGATCGCGGACGCCGCGAGCGCGGTGCGCAGCGGACGCCCCGCGCTGCGCGCGCTGTTCCATGCGCCCGCGCCCGGCGCCGTGATCGTGCCCGACGCCGAGACCGTGGCGATCCGCGGGGCCGTGATCGGCCCCGTATCCGCGGCAGTGCTCTCGGTGGGATCCGGGCTCGATCCCGCGAGCTTCGACCCGATTCCGCTCGCGACGCCGCTGCCGGAACAAGACGGCCTGCTCGCGCGCTGGGACGTCTCGGCGCGCGTAGACGGTCCCTACGTGCTCCGGCTCGAGGTGCGCGGCGCCGACGGGCGCGAGCGCCGTCGAGTTCCTGCCCGTGTCGCTCGAGCGCAATGCGCCGGTTCGCCTCTCGTCGCCGGGCGCGCCCGCCTTCGCGCCCGCGATCTCGGGCAAGCGCGTCGTCTGGGAATCGAAGCGCGATCTCGATGGAGAGGAGCTCGGCCTCGAGCTGTTCGCGCGCGATTGGACGTCGGGCGAAGAGCTCCGCGTCGTGAGTGCGCCGGGAGATCAGCACGCCGCGCGCGTGTCGGGCGATCGGCTCGCGTGGCTCGATACGCGCAACCACCCGAGCGAGGTGCGCACGTGTCGGCTGGAGTCGTCGCGCGCACCGTGTCGCGACACGGTGGCCGCGGCGGGGCCGGACTCTCGACGCGCGCTCGATCTGTCGCAGGACCTCCTGGTGTGGACGCAGGGAGAGTCGGGCGTGGAGCAGTTGCGCGGCTGCCGTGCGAGTGGCGCGGGGTGTCCGCCGATCGCGCTTCCGCAAAGCGCGGCGAGTCAGATCGATCCGGTCGTGCGTGGCGGTCGCCTCTGGTGGCGCGAGCTGTTCGCCGGGGGCGCCGCGGTGTACACGTGCGCGGGCATTCCTGGGTCCTGCGAGCCCGCGGTGCTCGACTCCGTGCAGACCGACAGCCCGTTCGCGGCCACGGAGAGCCGGGCCGCCTGGTGGAGCCTCGGGTTCCCGAGTCGCGTGTCGGTGTGCCGGATGACCGGGGCCGGGACGTGTTCGGCGCGGCTGATCACGACGGTCGACGGCCTGGACATCGAGATCGCGATCTCGGAGCACCGGGTGGTGTGGCACGCGCCGGGCCCCGGCGGAGATCTCGACATCTATTTCTGCGAAGACGACGCTCACACCGGGCAGTGTCCGGTCCAGCGGTTGACCGGCAGCGCCGCGGAGCAGCGCAACCCCGACGTCTCGGGAACGCGCGTGGTGTGGGAGGACGATCGCGACGGCCCCGCGATTCTGGGCCTCGAGCTTCCGTCGCTCGATCCGATCCCGGATCGCAGCGCGACGGTGGGGCGCACGCTGCGCATCGCCGTGCGCGGGCGCGACCCGGCCGGCGGCGTGCTCGCGCTCACGGGCGCGTTCGCGGACGGGACGCCGCTCGCCGCACGCGGCGCGCAGTTCGTCGACCGCGGCGACGGCTCGGGCGTGCTGAGCTGGACACCGCGCGCGGGCGACGCGGGCACTCACATCGTGACGTTCGCGGGCCGCAGCGCGGGGCACCTCACGACGCGCACGAGCGTGCGCATCGCGGTCAGCTCGCCTCGAGCAGCTCCGTGACCAGGCAGCCCTCGTCGTCGTCGTCGTCGATCACGAGCGGCAGCGCGTGGATCACGTATTCGAGGTAGCGGTTCGCCTCTTCGGACAGGCCCTCGAAGCGCAGCATGAGGCCGCGCTCGCCGTCGTCGCGGTCGACGATCGCCTTGAGGATCAGCGGCGCCTCGCGGGTCTCGGGGTGCACTGCGAGCCGCAGGCGCATGCCGACGAGCAGCCTCGGATTGGGGGAAACGCGCATGCCGCGCCGCGAGAGATCGCGGCCCATCAGCACGCGCGCGGCCTGCTCCTCGAGCGACACGACCGTGTGATCGAATTGATGGCGCGTTTCCCCGCGGCGTTCCGCAGCGGCCGCCTCCGCGATCGCAGGTGCGCCCTCGCACACGGCGGGACCCTCGGAGTGGACGTCGACGGCGGCCTGCAGCAGCGCGTACACGCGCGTGCTCGGCGGATCGAACTGCGCCGTGGTCACGAATCGGCCCAGCGCCTGATCGCGGCTGGCCGAGCACTCGACGACGCGCGCGCCGAGCGAGAGCGCCTTGCTGCCCGTGACCTCCGCGGGAATCTGGACCCGGAACGGCGTCCCGCGGTCGACCATGCGATCGGTGATCAGACGGCAGCCGCTCACGGAGAGATCGATGAGCAGTGCGGGGCGCTGCCGCCAGCCCAGCTTCACGCGCACGGGGGCACCCACGCTCACGCGCGCGGCGCGGCGCTTCTCGGGGCCGCGGTACAGCGAGTGCAGCACGAGCGCACGCAGCGCAGAGGGGTGGACCGGCCGCCGCACCAGCATCGTGCGGCCCCTGCGGCGCAGCGAGCTGCGCAGCGTGCGCGCGTCGTGCGAGAGGATGGCGATCTGGGTGGGCGTCGAGACGGAGGAGGGCAGATGGAGGTCGAGGATCCGCTTCGCGGACGCGACCACGAGGTCCCACGGGGTGTAGCGGTCCTGCTCGCTCTCGGGGCCGAGCCGCTCGATGAACGGGACCTGGAGCGCCACCAGCAATGCACGCACGTCGGCCAGTTCGCCGTCGTGGATCAGCAGGGAACGCGGGGCGGCAGGAGCTTGCATCATCCGGTGCGTGGCGCTCGGGAGGGTGGCTCTTCTCCATCGGTCGGCTCGGGGCGGCTCTGAAGACGCCAGCTAGCGCGGCAGCTCGATCCGGCGGAAGCGCGCGACCAGGAGGCCGGTCGCCAGCGCGGCCCATCCGAACGCGCGCAGGTACGGCGAGACCGGGGGGTCCGGGAGGTCCGTGGGCGCGATCCAGGGGGAGAGCGCGCTCACGGGTGCGGCGAGCCATGCGGGTCCGTGGCGCGCGACGGCGCCCATGAGCCCGGCCAGGTCGGCTCCGAGCAGGCCCGCGAGCTCGATCCCGACCACCGCGGCCCCGAGCCCGCCGAAGAGCAGCAGCGTCGCAGCGCGCGGCAGCGAGAGCGAGACAGCCATCGCGAGCGCCGCGACGCTCCACGCCCCGATACCGACCGCGAAGGCGGCGCGCAGCGCGGGTCCCACCGAGAAGCCCGGGCGATCCGCCGCGAGCACGACCGCGAGTGCGAGCAGCGCTCCGCCCAATGCCACGGCGCAGATCCAGGCGCCCGCGAGCCGCGCGAGCACCAGGCCATCGCGCGTGACGGGCCGCGCGAGCACAGCCTCGACGACCCCCTCCTCGAGCGCCGCAGCGAGCCCATCGGAGGCGAGCAGCGCTGCGATCGCGTAGGTCCACAGCGCGATCAGCGCGATGCTCGCGATCGCCGCGATCACCTGGAAGTCGTTCGCGGCCCCGGACAGCGTCTCGCCCTGGATCGATACTGCGGCCTCGCAATGGCCGCAGCGCGCGATCGCGAGTCCCGCGATCGCGCTCGCGACCGCCGCCGCGACGAGCCCGCGCCGCCGTGCCGCATCGCGCACCGCTTCGCGCACGAGCGCCGAGAACCCGCTCATCGGCCCACCGCGCGCACGAACGCGTCCTCGAGCGTCTCGCCCTCGCGCACGAGCGTGCGCAGCGCACCCGATGCGACGACGCGCCCGCGGTCGATGATCGCCACGTGATCGCAGGTGCGCTCCACTTCGGAGAGCTGGTGCGAGCACACGAGCACGGTGGCGCCGCGCGCGCGCTCGCCTTCGATCCAGCCGCGCGCATCGCGGATCCCGAGCGGGTCGAGCCCGCTCCCGGGCTCGTCGAGCACGAGCAGAGTGGGAGCGCCGAGCAGCGCGGTGGCGAAGCCGAGTCGCTGGCGCAGCCCCTTCGAGAGCGACGCGATCGGCTCGTGGGCGCGATCGGCGATCCCCGTGCGCTCGAGCACCGCGCCGATCGAGGACTCGGCCGCGCCGCTCGCGAGTCCGATCAGCTCTGCGTGCAGCGCGAGCCACCGCGCGGGTGTCGCGCGCCCGGGCAGCGCGAGTCGCTCGGGCAACAGGCCTACGCCCACGCGCGCACGCGGATCCGCGGGCGCGTGTCCCTGCAGCGCGACCTCGCCCGCAGTCGCGCGCGCGAAGCCGAGTGCGAGGCGCAGTGCGGTGGTCTTGCCCGCGCCGTTCGGGCCGAGCAGACCCCACGAGCTTCCGACCGGGATCGCGAGATCGAACGCCTCGAGCGCAGTGCGTCGTCCGTAGCGCTTGTGGGCGGCGCGCCATTCGATCGCGTACATCGCGTCCTTTCGAATCGGCGCGTTGGTACGGGTTTGATCCCCGATCCCCGCTATGCTGGCGCGCGTGGCGAACGGCAGCAACAGCGCGGCGCTCGTGATCTCGGCGTTGATCATCGGCTCGTCGATCGTGGCCGGCTCGTTTCTCGTGCGCTCCGCGGTCGATCGCACGGGTGCCGAGGTGAGTGCGCTCAAGACGGCGATCGAGGCTGCAGCGGCGCCCCCGCCGCGGCGCGATGTCGCGCGGCGCGCGCCCGTCGACGCGAACCGGCGCTATACCGTGAAAACGGAGGGCTCGCCCGCACGCGGCAATCCGGACGCGAAGATCGCGTTGATCGAGTTCAGCGACTTCCAATGTCCCTACTGCAGCCGAGCCGTCGCCACGCTCGATGAGGTCAGCAAGGCCTACGGCGACAAGGTGCGGGTCGTGTTCAAGCACATGCCGCTCGGCAATCACCCGAAGGCGCCTGCGGCGCACGCTGCGGCCGAGGCCGCGCACCGCCAGGGCAAGTTCTGGGAGATGCACGACAAGATCTTCGCGAACCAGAAGGACATGAGCCCCGAGAAGTACCGCGAGTACGCGCGCGCGATCGGGCTCGACCTCGCGCGATTCGATCGCGACGTCGCGGATGCCTCGACGAAGCAGCGCATCGACGCCGACGCCGCCGAAGCGGCGCAGCTCGGCATCAGCGGCACGCCGGCGTTCTTCGTGAACGGCCGCTACCTGGCCGGCGCGGTTCCGTTCGAGCAGATCAAGGTGCTGCTCGACGAGGATCTCGGGAAGGCAGGCTAGGCAAGGAGGCCGACGAAGTCGGCCGACGCGCAGCGAGGCGGAGCCGAGCGAAGGCCGGGAGCCCGAGCGCGAGCGATCAGCGAGCGCGAAGGCCCGGCAAGAGGGCCTATTCGCGCCCGCTGCGCGGGTGCACCGTGATGCAGTCGACCCAGAGGTCGTGCACGAACAGTGCGCTGTCGCGGATCGCGACCTTGCAGCTCTTCTGATCCGGGCTCACCTCGAGCAGGAGGCCCTTGCCGGACCAGAAGCTGCCCGAGCGCGAGTCGACGAACACGGGCGTACCGCCGTTGGGCATCAGGCACCCGCTCGTGGCGAGCGCGGCGAACAGGCATGCCGCGAGCCGTTTGGGCATGAGCGGCTCTTCGGCGGTGCGCGCGCGCGGCTGAAGCGATTGGCCGAAAAGGTGGGAAACATGTCATTGCGGCCAAGCGCGCGCACTGTCAGGCTTGGGCCATGCCGCGCCGAAAGCCCAGCTCCCGACGTCCCGCGCCGCGTCGCGCCGCGAGCTTTGCGCCGCGCGGACCGCGGCGGATCGTGATGCTCGCGTTCCCGGACGCCCAGATCCTCGACGTGACGGGGCCGCTCGAGGTGTTCGCGATCGCATCGCGGCTGCTCTCCGAGAGGCAGGTTTCGCGCAGCGAGCCAAAGGCGAGCGAAGTCCACAAGGCGAGCCGCGATGCGGGCTACCGCTTGGAGCTCGTCGCCGCGAACGCGGGACCCGTGCGCATGAGCTCGGGTCTCGAGCTCGTGGCGCAGCGCGCGCTGCGCGAGGTGCGTGGCCCCATCGACACGCTGTTCGTCGCGGGCGGCGAGGGCACTCGGCGCGCCGCGGGAGACGCCCAGACGATCGACTGGATCCGGCGCATGGACGCGCGAGCGCGGCGCATGGCCGGGGTGTGCACGGGCGCGTTCCTGCTCGCGCGCGCAGGGCTGCTCGACGGTCGCCGCGCCACCACCCACTGGCGCAGCTGCGGCGAGCTCGCGCGGCGGTTCCCGCGCATCCGGGTCGAGCCCGACCGCATCTACGTGCGCGACGGGCGCATCGCGACGTCTGCGGGCGTCACCGCGGGCATGGACCTCGCGCTGGCGCTGCTCGAGGATGATCTGGGCGGCGAGCTCGCGCGCGACGTCGCTCGGCACCTGGTGCTCTTCCTGCGGCGGCCCGGCGGGCAGTCGCAGTTCAGCGTCCAGCTCGCGAGCCCGCTCGCGGGCCGACCCTCGCTGCGCGAGCTGCAGAGCTGGATCCACGAGCACCCCGATGCCGATCTCGGCGTCGACGTGCTCGCGCGGCGCATGGGTATGAGCCCGCGCAATTTTGCGCGCATCTTCACGCGCGAGCTCGCGCTGACCCCCGCGCGCTATGTCGAGCGCGCGCGCGTGGAAGCCGCGCGCCAATGGCTCGAGGATTCGCGCGCGGGACTCGACGAGGTGGCGTCCGCGTGCGGATTCGGCAGCGCAGAGACGCTCCGGCGCGCCTTCCAGCGCCTGCTGCGTGTCTCGCCCTCCGCCTATCGCGACGCATTCGCGCAACAGAGATCTCGGAAGGAGATACGAGCATGACCACGATCGGTTTGTTGTTGTTCGATGGCGCCGAGGAGCTCGACTTCGTGGGTCCCTGGGAGGTGTTCACGATGGCGGCGCTGCTGCGCGACGACGTGCGCGTGGTGACGATCGCGGAGAGCGCGGAGCCGGTGCGCTGCGCGAAGGGGATGCGCGTGCTCCCGGACCACACGCTCGCCGACGCGCCCGCGCTCGACGTCGTGCTCGTGCCGGGCGGGCACGGCACGCGACGCGAAGTGGACAACCCGGTGCTGATCGATTGGCTGCGGCGGATCGCGCCCGGGCTGCGCTGGGTGACGAGCGTGTGCACGGGCGCACTGCTCTTGTGCGAGGCCGGGCTCGCGCGCGGCCGGCGCGTCACCACGCACTGGGCGTTCGTGACGGACCTGCGCAAGCGCTACCCGGACGTCAGCGTGCTCGAGGACGTGCGCTATGTGCGCGACGGCGACCTCTGCACTGCGGCGGGAGTCTCGGCGGGCATCGACCTCGCGCTCTGGCTCGCGGGGCAGCTCTGGGGGGTCGAAACGGCGCGCCGGACCCGGCGCAACATGGAGTACGATCCGGCGCCGCCGTACGCGGCGGAGATCTAGACGGGGGAAGGCCGCTGCTCGGGTTTCGCCAACGACCGCTGCACAAGTGGCCGCGTCGCCTGAAGACGGCGGTGTTGCACCACTTCAGCAATCGACCGCCCCGCTCGCAGCGCGTGTACCAGGTGTCGATCGGCGGCGCGCGGTTCAAGCGGATCGTGTTCGCCGATTCCCACCACGCCGCCGCGGTCGCCGCGCGGCTCCAGACGTTCGCGAGCGAGCGGATCTATCCGGGCCTCGTGTTCGAGCGCGAGCGCGAGCTCTGGGTGGAGTTCATCGAGGGCGAGCAGGTGCAGCGCGCCGACGATGCATTTCTCGACGCGCTCGCGGCGCTCTTGTGCGTGGTGATGAAGCGCGCACCGCGGCGCGTCCCGCTGCGCGAGACACCGTGGCTCTCGAGCATCGAGGTCGACCTCGCGTTCCTGGCGCGCGTGGGCGTGCTGCCCGAGCCCGACGCGCTGCGGCTCGCCGCGATCGCGCGCGAGCGCGCTCCCACCGAGGTCTGGGTCGGCTACGACGACATCGACACGATCCTCAAGAACTTCGTCTGGGAACGGGGCGGGGGGCTGCGCGCCGTGGACGTCGAGAGCCTCGGGGCCGACGTGCTGATCGGCACCAGCGCCGCGAAGGCCTCGGTGCGCTGGCTCGGTGACCGGAGAGAGGAATTTCTCTCGCGGATCAAAGAGCTTGGGGCTCCAGACTTCGCGTCCTACTTCGACTTCGTCGAGCTCTCGTTCCGGGCGTTCTGGCAGAAGTCGTCGTTCCTCGAGAAGAAGCACCACTTCGTGGACCCCGGGGTCTTCACGCGATTCCTGGCCGCGAAATGAGCGGGTCCGGGCGCCACGTCGCGCTGTTCATCCGCTCGCTGGGCTCGCATGGCGCGGGCGGTGAACGCGTGGTGCTCACGCTCGCCGAGGCGTTCGCTGCGCGTGGGCACCGCGTGGACCTCGTGCTCGGGCGGCGCAAGGGTCATCTCGCCGACATCGCGCCGCGCGGTGTGCGCGTGATCGATCTCGGGGTGCGCAGCCGGCTGCCGCTGCTCGAGCTGGTGCTGCGCGATCCGCGCTCGGCGCGCGCGATGGGACCCGCGCTCATGGCGCTGCCGCCTCCGTGGATCCTCGCCGCCGTGCCCGCGCTCGCGGCCTATCTGGATCGCGAGCGGCCCGAGGCGCTGCTCTCGGCGCTCACGTATTCGAACCTCACCGCGCTCTGGGCGCGCGAGCGCGCACGCTTTCCCGTGCGCGTCGCGATCTGCGAGTACAACACGATGGGCGTGCGCTCGGCGCAGTCGCGCGCGCGCCGATGGCGCGTGATGCCGGTCGTGGCGGAGCGCTGGTACCCGCGCGCCGACGCGATCCTCGCCTGTTCGCAGGGCGTGGCCGACGATCTCGTGCGCACCGCGCAGCTGCCGCGCGAGCGGATCACCGTGACCTACAACCCGGTGCCGATCGACGCGATCGAGCAGGCCGCGCGCGAGCCGGTCGCGCACGCATGGCTCGCGCCCGGCGAGCCGCCCGTCGTGCTCGGCGTCGGGAAGCTCTCGGCGCAGAAGGCCTTCGACGTGCTGCTGCGCGCGTTCGCGCGCGTGCGCGCCGCGCGTCCGGCGCGGCTCGTGATCCTGGGTGAAGGTCCGGGTCGGCGCGCGCTCGAGCAGCTCGCGCGCGAGCTCGGGATCGCGGACGACGTCGCGCTGCCGGGCTTCGTAGCGAACCCGTACGCGTGGATGGCGCGCAGCGCGGTCTTCGCGCTGAGCTCGCGCTGGGAGGGCCTGCCGACCGTGCTGATCGAGGCGCTCGCGTCCGGCTGCGCGGTGGTGAGCACGGATTGCCCGAGCGGGCCCGCCGAGATCCTCGACGGCGGCAAGCTCGGACCGCTCGTGCCGGTCGGTGATTCCGCGCTGCTCGCCGACGCGATCGCGCGAACGCTCGACGCGCCCGCGGACGCTTCCGCACTCCGCGCACGCGCGCGCGATTTCTCGGTCGATGCCGTGACGCCGCGCTATCTCGACGCGCTGCTGCCCGCGGCCACGCGCGACACGAACGCGGCGAGCCGATCCGCCACCGTGGAATAGCCGTAGTCGCACGCCGTCTCGCGGCCGGCGCGCCCGATCTGCTCGCGCAGCGCGAAGTTGCCCGCGAGCGCCGCGAGCGCGTCGATCCAGTCGCGCTCGCTGCGCGCGAGCATGCCGTTGCGGCCGGACTCGATCAGGTCGGCGTTCATGCCCACGTCGCTTCCCACCGCGGGAACACCCGCGGCCATGTACTGGAGCAGCTTGTAGGCGCACTTCCCGCGCGACCACGGCTCGTCGAGCGAGAGCGGCATGATTCCGGCGTCGAAGCTCGCCACCGCCGCTGCTTCGCCGTCGCGCGTCCAGCGCACGTTCTCGACGCGGCAGCCGGGCAGCTCGAGCTCGCCGTCGCTCACACACACGAACTCGAGCGGAATCCGGCGCGCGAGCTCGGCGAGCGCCGCTCCGATCTCGCGCACGTAGACGAGGTTCGTCGTGCGCCCCACCCAGCCGACGCGGAACGGCGTCGCCGAAGCGCGCGGCGCGTGGATCGGCACGTCGAGCGGGACCGCCGAGGGCACGATCGCGGTCGGGAGATCGCCGCACTGCGC
Organism: uncultured delta proteobacterium; assembly: GCA_963832165.1. Classification (GTDB taxonomy): domain Bacteria; phylum Myxococcota_A; class UBA9160; order UBA9160; family SMWR01; genus JAHEJV01. The sequence continues at coordinate 581,003 of CAWHTE010000004.1, forward strand.
GGCCAGGAAGGCATTGCCGCACGTGGCGGCGTCCGAACACGCGAGCGCGCGCGCAAAGCCGGCGGACCGCCGGCGCCGCGTCCACGCGCCGCGCAGCCCCGTGCGCCGGCCCCACATCACCGCGTCGTCGAAGTCGAAGATCCGCGCGGCGGGAAGCGCGCGCCAGAAGCGCGCCTCGCGCTGGGTGGGCCGCGCGCGGTGGATCAGCACCACGTCGCCCGGCGCGACCGACGCGCGCAGCTCGCTGCGCGCGCGGGCGTCGCCCGGATACGCGATCACGCGACAGGCGATCCCGCGCTGCTCGAGGTGCGGGGCCATCTGGACGAGCCGGATCCGGGTCGAGGCGGTGTGCGCCTTCTCGTAGACGAGGTGGAGCATCGCCGAAAAGCTAGCGGGATCGCGGAGCGCCGATACGCTCCCGCGCCGATGCGGGCGCAACGATGGTGGATCGGCGTCGCGTGCGCGGTCGCGCCGGTGATCCTGATCGCGTTCGGCACGTCGCCGGGCGTGGCGCTCATCGCGATTCCGATCGTGCTCGCGGTCGCGCGCGTGAGCGGGTTGGGCAGCGCGCTCATGCTGGTCGGCTCGAGCGCGGCCGCGCTCGGGCTCTACGCGGTCGTGCTGCACGTGTCGGGGCTCGACGAGGCGATCTACTACCGGTTCCACGAGCGCTTCGCGACGTGGGATCCGCGCTACGAGCACCGCGCCTATCGGTCCGGCATCTCCTGGCAGGCGCTCGAGCCCTACGGCGATCTCCAGGCGCTCACGCGCGAGCCGATCGCAGAGCCGCGCCACGTGCTCTTCCACAGCGACTCCGAGGGATTCCGCAACGACGCCGACTACGCGGACGAGCGGTGGGTGCTCGTGGGCGATTCGTTCGTGGTGGGCGTCGGCTGCAGCCAGTCCGAGATCCTGCAGTCTCGCCTCGCGGACCGCGGGATCTCCGCCTACAACCTCGCGCACCCGGGCGGGCCGCTCGACTACGAGTCGTACTGGCGCGCATTCGTCGCGCGCCACGGACGCACTTCGCGCCCGGTGTTGTTCCTGTTCGAGGGCAACGATTTTCCCGAGACGGTCGGCGCGCGCGAGAAGGCGGGCTGGTGGGTTGCGATCGACCACGGCGTGCGCGACGTGGTCGCTCCGCTCACGCGCCTGTCGACCTATCGCGTGTCGCGCTCGCTCGTCGCGCGCTTCCGCAAGCGCGGCGAGCTCGGCGCAGAGCAGGTGCTCATGCTGCCGCTCGCGGGCGCGAGGCTCGCGTTCTGGCAGCGCGAGCTCGTCCACGCGCGCAGGACCGAGCTCGAGGACATGGCGCTCACCGACGCCTCGTTCGCGCGCATGGCCCCCGATCTCGCGGCCGTGTTCTTCATCCCGACCAAGTACCGCGTGTATCAGCGCTGGCTCGCGCCCGACGAGCAGCTGCCCAACGCGAGCTGGCAGCACCTCGCGCGGCTGTGCGCGCAGTACAGCGTGCCGTGCACGGATCTCACGCCCGCGCTCGTGCGGCGCTCCGAGGAGCTGCTTCCGCAGGGCCGCTTCACCTGGTGGAAAGACGACACGCACTGGAACGGGGAGGGCATCGACGCGGCCGCGCAGCGCGTCGCCGAAGTGCTGCGCTCCCTGGGAGGGCGTTCGTGAAGCTGCGCAAGGCGGTCCGCAACGCGATCTACGCACCGCCGTGGGTCTCGCGCTGGATCACCAATCGCTTTCACAAGCTCTACTACTACCGCCGCGCGCAGACGTGGCGGAACACGCGTTGGCTCGGCACCGACGTGCTCAAGTGTCCCCTCGACCTGTGGATCTACCAGGAGCTGCTCCACGAGCTGCAGCCCGACTGGATCATCGAGACGGGCACCGCGTTCGGTGGCAGCGCGAGCTATCTCGCGTCGCTGTGCGACGTGCTCGGGCGCGGTCAGGTGCTCACGATCGACCCGATCGAGCGGGAGGGGCGCCCACAGCACCCGCGCATCCACTACCTGCGCGGCCTCTCCACGGACCGCGAGATCCTCGCGCGCGTAGCCGGCGCGATCGAGGGCGCGGGTTCGGTGCTCGTGCTGCTCGACTCGGACCATTCGTACGAGAACGTGCTCGCGGAGCTGCGCGCCTATCACGGCTTCGTGACCCCGGGCAGCTACTGCGTCGTGGAGGACGGAAACGTCGGCGGACACCCGGTCGCGCGCGAGTTCGGCGCGGGTCCACTCGAGGCCGTGGAGAGCTTCCTCGCCGAGACCGACGCATTCGAGATCGATCGCTCGCGCGAGAAGTTCTACCTGACGTTCAATCCCAGCGGATACTTGCGCCGTGTGCGTTGAGGGTGCGGTTGCATCCCCCCAAAAGTGGGGGTTGACTCCGCGCGATACTCGGACGATAAAGGAATCGATGATCGAAGAACGACCTCGCACCCGACGTGTCCTGCGCAGCCTCGCCGCCGCGCTCGCGCTCGTGCCGCTCGTCGCCATGGGCGCGCGCGCGGACGACTACGATCCGCAGCGAGCGGGGCATCCCGTGAGGATCCTCGCCTACGTGGTCCATCCGGTCGGCGTGATCGTCGATCTCGTGCTCTTCCGACCCGCGCACTGGATCGGGAGCCTGCCCGTGCTCGACGAGTTGTTCGGACACGAGCCCTACGACGACTAGGTATTCCGCGCCAAAAAGCGCGGGACTCCTATCGCAATGGCCACCACTTGGGTATGCTTATTGCATGTCCAAATGGGCGGGTGATGCGGAAAACGGGCTCTCCGTCGGCCAGGCTGCTGCGCTCGCCCTCGCGCTGATCGCCGCATTCGCAGCCGCCCCGAGCGCTGTGTGGGCCGCAGCCGAAGCCACCTCCCTCGAAGTCCAGGGGATGATCTTCGTGGGCAGTCGCGCCGGCGTGCGCGAGGTGGTGCTGCGGTCGCGCACGGCCTGGCTGCGGCCCGAGCAGCAGATCGCCGAGCTCAAGGACGTGAGCGCGATCGTGACCGAGGACGACGCGGGCCAGCGCAGCTTCACGATGAACTGCGCGCGCGTCGAGCTCGACATCGCGCGCAGCGACTTCCTCGCCGACGGAAACGTGACCGGTGAAACCGCGGAAGGTCAACACTATTCGGCGCCCTGGGTGCGCTATGTGCACGAGCAGGGCCTGCTCTACACCGACGCGCCGGTCCAGATGAACGACAGCCGCGGGAGCTTTCGAGGCAACGGTTTCCGCTACCACGTGCACGAGCGGCGCTTCGAGCTGCTCGGCAACGTGCGCGTGGAGCAGCACCCGTGATTCGACGGCGTCACGTGTTCGCGGGCTTCGTGGGCGCGCTCGCCGCAGGTGCGGCCCAGGCCGTGGGTCCCGACCTGCCTCCGTTCGGTCTCGGCGCGTTCGATCGCGAGGAGCCGATCGAGATCACGGCCGATGAGCTCGAAGCGCAGGACCAGGACGGGATGCGCAAGCTCGCGTTCCGGCGCAGCGTCGAGGTGCGCCAGGGCCCGCTGCATCTCTCGGCCGACGTACTCCAGGCGGTGTACGTCTCGGGCGAGAGCCAGCCGCGCGAGCTCGAAGCGCGCGGTGGCGTGCGGATCCGGGAGGGCACCCGACGCGCGCGCTGCGACGAGGCGCGCTACGACCGCCCCGCGCAGTCGCTCGTGTGCCGCGGCAAGCCGGCCGAGCTCTTCGATGCCGACGATCGGCTCGCGGGTGGCGCGATCCTGTTCGACCTCGGCAAGAAGACCGTGCGCGTGGAGAACGGTACCGAGGTGGAGATCCACCGCGAGCTCAGCGAGGCCGACATCGCGGAGCTCGGCGCCGACCCCGAGGTGCTCGAGCGCGTGCGCGGCAAGGGCCCGCTCTCGATCCGTTCCGACACGCTCGAAGCGAGCGACCCCGGGGAGACCGAGCGGCAGATCCGCTTCGGCGGCGGTGTCGCGCTCCGCCAGGGCGACATCGAGCTGTTCGCGCGCGAGCTCGAGGCGATCTATCCGCCGGGCGCTCAGCAGCCCGACCGGCTGATCGCGCGCGACGACGTCGTGCTGCGCGAGGGCCAGCGCGAGGCGCGTTGCGCGCGCGCGGAATACCAGCTCGACGAGCGCAAGCTCGCCTGCGAGGGCGACGCGGTACTGCGCGACCGCGACGACCGTCTGGAAGGCGAGCGGATCGCGTTCGACTTCGGCGCCCAGAAGGTCGATGCCGTCGGGCGCACCCGGCTCTCGGTGCAATCGCTGCGGCGCGACCGGGAGGCGCCGTGACGACACTGACCGGGGTGGACCTGCGCAAGCGCTACGGCGACCGCGACGTGGTGAGCCACGTGGATGTGGCGGTGCACCCCGCACAGGTCGTTGGACTCCTGGGTCCCAACGGCGCGGGCAAGACCACCACGTTCAACATGCTCGCGGGAGGGATCCGGCCCAGCGATGGTCACGTGCGGCTCGGCGATCTCGACATCACCGAGCTGCCGATGTACCGCCGCGCGCGGCTCGGGATCACGTACCTGCCGCAGGAGGCTTCGATCTTCCGCAAGCTCTCCGTGGCGGACAACGTCAACGCGATTCTCGAGACGGTCGAGCCCGATCGCAAGGTGCGCCGCACGCGTCTGCGCGAACTCCTGGCCGAGCTCGGCCTGACCGACAAGGCTGGTAGACGCGGCGACACGCTCTCCGGAGGCGAGCGGCGCCGCGTGGAGATCACGCGGGCGCTCGTGCTCAACCCGAAGTTCATGCTGCTCGACGAGCCGTTCGCGGGCATCGATCCGATCGCGGTGCTCGACATCCAGAAGATCATCGAGCAGCTCAAGGCGCGCGGGATCGGCGTGATCATCACCGATCACAACGTGCGCGAGACGCTTTCGATCTGCGACCACGCCTACATCATCAAGGACGGGCGGATCATCCGCGAAGGCTCGCCCAAAGACGTGGCCGCCGATCCCCAGGTCAGAGAGATCTACCTGGGAGAGAACTTCCAGCTCGCATAGGAATCCAGGAGCAGATCGACCCATGGCACTCGAGCTCAAGCAACAGGTTCGCCTCAGCCAGCAGCTGGTGATGACCCCCCAGCTGCAGCAGGCGATCAAGCTGCTGCAGCTCTCGCGCATGGAGCTCGTCGATCTGGTGCAGCAGGAGCTCCAGGAGAATCCGGTGCTCGAGGAGGGCATCGAGACCGACGAGGAGCGCGCCGCCGCGGAGAGCGTGGGACTCGCGGAGAATCCCGAGATCGCCGACGCGACCGAGGCGACCGCGGAGCTCGCGGCTGCGGACCTCGGCAGCCCCGACCCCGGCACCGCCAGCGAGGCGACCGACGCCGAGAAGTTCGCCGACGTCGACTGGCAGGACTATCTCGACGCCAATCCGCACACGGGCATGCGCGAGGTGATGGGCGCGGACGAGCGGCCCTCGATCGACGCCACCTACACGCGCCGCGAGACGCTCTCCGAGCACCTGCTCTGGCAGCTCCAGCTCGCGTCGCTGCCGGTCGAGGAAGAGATCGCCGCGCGCTTCATCATCGGCAACCTCGACGACCGCGGCTATCTGACCTCGCCGCTCGAAGAGATCTCGCGCCAGAGCGGCGTGCGCGAGAGCGTGGTGGTCACCGCGCTCGCCGTCGTGCAGGAGTTCGACCCGAACGGCGTCGCGGCGCGCGACCTGCGCGAGTGTCTGCGGGTCCAGGCGCGCCTGCTCGGCATCGAAGATCCGCTCGTGCTGCGGATCCTCGACGAACAGCTCGACGCGCTGGTCAAGCGCGACTTCCGCGGCGTCGCGCGCGTACTCGGCGTGTCGATCGAGGAGGTCGCCGCGGCATCGCAGGTGATCGGCCGCCTCGAGCCTCGGCCGGGTCGCGCGTTCGGCGGCGAAGATCCGGTCTACATCGTTCCGGACATCTACGTGTACCGGATTGGCGACGACTTCCACGTCGTGCTCAACGACGACGGACTGCCGCGCCTGCGCATCAGCGCGCTCTACCGCGAGGTGCTCGCGAAGGGCAATTCCGCGCCGAAGGACACCAAGGAATACGTGGGCGACAAGGTCCGCTCGGCGATGTGGCTGATCAAGTCGATCCACCAGCGCCAGCGCACGATCTACAAGGTGATGCAGAGCATCATCAAGCACCAGCGCGAGTTCTTCGAACGCGGCATCAACTATCTCAAACCGCTCAATCTGCGCGACGTGGCAGACGATATCGAGATGCACGAGTCGACGGTGAGCCGCGTGACCACCAACAAGTACGCCCATACACCACAGGGCATCTTCGAGCTGAAGTACTTCTTCAACTCGAGCATCAGCCGCGTGCAGGGCGATGCGGTGGCGAGCGAGAGCGTGAAGGAGCGGATCCGCCGGCTGATCGTGAACGAGGATCCGCGGCGCCCGCTCTCCGATCAGCGGATCGCCGAAATGCTTCGCGTGGCGAACATCGACATCGCGCGGCGCACCGTGACCAAATATCGCGAGTCGATGAACCTCTTGTCCTCGACCAAACGACGACAGGTAGGGTGATGCGGGCTAGAGTGCCGGCTCGCAGGCCAGGGGCACGCCGATGAAGATCATGGAGATCCTCGTCAAAGAGTCCGTGATCCTCGATCTCGGCGTGCGGACCAAGCGCGAAGTGCTTGCGGAGATGGCCGCGAGCCTCGCGAAGGTCGAGCCGCAGATCGCAGCCGACCGGCTGCTCGACGTGCTCATGGAGCGCGAGGCACTCCAGAGCACCGGGATCGGCGAGGGCGTGGCGATCCCCCACGGGAAGCTCCCGGGACTCGAGCGGCTGGTCGCGAGCTTCGCGCGCAGCCGCGAGGGCATCGACTTCGAGTCGATCGACGGTCAGCTCACCCACCACTTCTTCCTGCTGGTAGTGCCCGAGCATTCGGGCGGGCAGTACCTGAAGGCGCTCGCTCGGATCTCCCGGTTCTTCCGGGATCCCGCCTTCCGCCAGAGCCTCGCGCAGGGCGAGGAACTGGAAGACGTGATCCGCGCAATCGAAGAAGAAGACGCCAAGCTCTGATCCGCGTTCGCTTGGAGATGCCGTGAGATACCACGGTGTATTGGTCGACGTCGGAGGTGTGGGCGTGCTGCTCGCGGGGCCGAGCGGTGCCGGCAAGAGCGAGTGCGCGCTCGAGCTGATCGCGCGCGGGAACCGGCTGGTCGCGGACGATGCGGTCGAGCTCACGCGCGAGGGCGACCGCGTGATCGGGCGCGCCTCGGAGGTGATCGGACCGCACCTCGAAATCCGCGGGCTCGGCATCCTCAGCGTCGTGGACCTCTACGGCCCGGACGCGTGGACGGAGTCGGCTGCGGTCGAGCTCGTGTGCCGACTCGACCCGGGCCGCGCGGACTTCGACCGCGTCGGGCTCGTGCGCGAGACCGAGGACCTGCTGGGCGTCGCGGTGCCGCGCGTCGTGCTGCCGGCGCCGCCGGGCACCAGCCTCGCGACGATCGTCGACGCGGCCGTGCGCGACCTGCGCCTGCGGATGGCCGGCACCAACTCCGCGGAGCGCTTCGACGCGCGCTGGCAGCGGTCGAGGCGATCGTCGTGAGCCGCTCACGCGTCGTGTTCGTGTCGGGGTTGTCGGGCAGCGGCAAGAGCACTGCGATGGCCGCGCTCGAGGATCTCGGCTTCTACTGCGCGGACAACCTGCCGGCCCCGCTGGTCGATCAGTTTCTCGATCTCTGCGCCAAGGCCACGCCGCCGATCGAGAAAATCGCGCTCGCGCTCGACGCGCGCGAGGCCCAGTTCCTGACCGCGATGCCCGCGGCGATCGCGCGCGTGCGCGAGGTGGGGCACTCGGTGGAGCTGCTCTTCCTCGACAGCTCGGACGAGTCGCTCGTGCGCCGTTACCGGGAGACGCGGCGCGTCCACCCGCTCTCCCCGGACGGCTCGGTCGAGCGCGGCATTGCGGCCGAGCGCACGCTCCTGCGCGACGTCGCGCGCCTCGCCGACCGCTCGATCGATACCAGTGCGCTCAACGTGCACCAGCTCAAGGCCGCGATCGTCCAGGTGGTGTCGGGCCAGACCCGCCCCACGGTCGTGAACGTGGTCTCGTTCGGGTTCCGCTATGGCACGCCCGAGGCGCTCGAGCTCTTGTTCGACGTGCGCTTTCTGCCCAATCCCTTCTTCGAGACCGACCTGCGCGAGCGCACCGGACTCGACGCCCCCGTGGCCGAATACGTGCTCAAGTCGACGCGCGGGTCGGCGTTCTTCGAGCGTCTGCGCGATTGGCTGCGCTTCCTGCTACCCCTCTACGACAGCGAGGGGAAGGCCTACGTCACGATCGGGGTAGGGTGCACTGGGGGAAGGCACCGGTCGGTGGTGGTGGCCGAAGCCATCGCGGTCGCGCTGCGCGCGGACGGCCGCGAGGTGAACGTCGAGCACCGCGACGTGGAGAAGAGCACATGAAGCCGGGCATCGTGATCGTGACGCACTACCGGCTCGGCGAAGAGTTCCTGCAGGCGCTGCGCCTGATCGTGCCGGATGCGCCGGAGTTCCACTCGGTGTCGGTGGAGCCCACCCAGACGGTCGAGGAGATGCGCAGCAAGATCCAGGACGCGCTCAAGGCGGCCGACCGCGGGAACGGAATCCTCGTGCTCACCGACATGTTCGGCGGCACGCCCTCGAACATCGCGCTCTCGTTCCTCGACGAGCACCGCGTGGAAGTCGTCACGGGCCTCAACCTTCCGATGCTGATCAAGCTCGCGACGATGAGCGAGGACAAACCGCTCGACGAGCTCGCCGCGTTCATCAAGAGCTATGGGCAGCGCAACATCTCGGTGGCGAGCGAGCTCCTCCCGGACGAGGGCCAATGACCGGCGATTCGCGCTGCGAGCGGGTGTTCACGGTGCACTCCGACCTCGGGCTGCACGCGCGCCCGGCCGGCGTGTTCGTGATGGTCGCCAAGCGCTTCGAGGCCCAGATCGAGGTGGCGCGCGCGGAGGGCGGCGAGGACTGGGTGGACGGCCGCAGCATCCTGTCGCTGCTCTCGCTCGCGGCCGGTCGCGGCACGCGCCTGCGCGTGCGCGCCCAGGGCACCGATGCAGCCGACGCCGTGGAGGCGCTGGGCCGGCTGCTCGAGGGTCGCGACGCGACTCCCGGATCGGGCGCAGCCGAGCGCAGCCAAACAGGCTAGACGCAAGCGCCGCGAAGCGGCGCGCGCAGCGAGCCGAAGGCGAGCGAAGTCAAAGAGGGGGTCAGGGCATCCTCGACGGTCGAGAGTCTTGGACCGGCCTGCTAGGATGCCCGCCTCCGGGGCCTCGCCGGGTCGCCCGCGATCCGCTCCGATGGCCCCAGCAGACCCGATCCGAGGAGAATCCGGTTATGTCGCGCCAGCTGTTCACGTCCGAGTCGGTCTCGATGGGCCATCCCGACAAGATGTGCGACCAGATCTCGGACGCCGTGCTCGACGCGATGCTCGAGCAGGATCCGACCTCGCGCGTCGCGTGCGAGACGCTGACCACCACGGGCATGGTGCTGCTCGCGGGCGAGATCACCACCAAGGCCGACGTCGAGTTTCCCGCGCTCGTGCGCGATGTGGTGCGCTTCATCGGCTACACGAGCTCGGAGATGGGGTTCGACGCCGACACCTGCGCCGTGCAGGTCGCGCTCGGCAAGCAGTCGCCCGACATCTCGCAGGGCGTGACCGAGGGCGAGGGCCTGCACAAGGAGCAGGGCGCGGGCGACCAGGGAATGATGTTCGGGTACGCCTGCGACGAGACGCCCGAGCTGATGCCTGCCCCGATCCGGCTCGCGCACCAGCTGATCGAGCGGCACCGCGAGCTCTTCGAGACCAACAAGCTCTCCTACCTGCGGCCCGACGCGAAGTCGCAGGTGACGGTCGAGTACGCGGATGACAAGCCCCGGCGGATCACCGCGGTCGTGCTGTCGACGCAGCACAGCCCCCAGGTGAGCTACGACACGCTGCGCAAGGACGTGATCGAGCAGATGATCCGGCCGGCGCTGCCGGCGAACTGGATCGACGCCAACACCGTGTTCCACGTCAACCCGACCGGCCGCTTCGTGGTGGGCGGCCCGATGGGCGACGCGGGCCTGACCGGGCGCAAGATCATCGTCGATACCTACGGCGGCATGGGTCGCCACGGCGGCGGCGCGTTCTCGGGCAAGGATCCCTCGAAGGTCGACCGCAGCGCGGCCTACGCCGCGCGCTGGGTGGCGAAGAACCTCGTGAAGGCCGGCATCGCGCGGCGCGCCGAGGTGCAGCTCGCCTACGCGATCGGCGTGGCCGAGCCGATCTCGATCCGCGTCGACACGTTCGGTACCTCGACGTTCGACTTCGATCGCCTCGAGCGGCTCGTGCGCGACCACTTCGACCTGACTCCGCGCGGGATCATCGAGGCGCTCGATCTGCGGCGCCCGATCTACCGCGCAACCGCCTATCACGGTCACTTCGGGCGCGAAGACCAGGGCTTCCCCTGGGAGGAGACGTCGCGCGCCGAGGCGCTGCGCCGCGCGGCGGCGCGCTGAGCGGGTGACGCGGCGCGCGCGAGCGCGGTGGACCCCGTGGCTGCTCGGGGTCGGTGCGGGGGTCGCGTTCGCGGGCGCGGCGACCGCTCAGGAGCTGCGCGTGCTGCTCTACGAGACGCGCGGCACGACCCAGATCGCGGGCGCGCGCGTGGCGCCGGACGGCCCCGGCCTGCGCATCGACGGGCGCCGCGTGGGTCGGCGCTGGGTGGCGCCCGGGCCGGGACCGCATCGCGCGGGCGACCAGTGGGTGCGCGGCAGCGTCGCCGTGGAGCGCCGCGGGTCGGGCCTGCGCGTGATCAATCGCGTGCCGCTCGAGACCTACGTCGCGGGAACGCTCGGCACCGAGGTGTACAGCCGCTGGGACGACGACACTCTGCGCGCGCAGGCCGTGGTGACGCGCACGTATGCGCTCTACCAGCGCGCGCGCCGCGGCGCGCAGGGCTTCGACCTCGAGGCCGACACGAGCAGCCAGGTCTACGGCGGTGTGCGCGCAGAGGATCCCGCGATCGCGAGCGCGGTCGCGGCCACGCGCTCCGAGGTGCTCACCTGGAACGGCCAGCCGATCCTCGCCGCGTTCCACTCCGCGGCGGGAGGCCGGACCGCGAGCGCCGAGGAGGTCTGGGGCGAGGCGCTTCCCTACTTGAGCAGCGTCGAGGTCGACGGCGAGCAGGACTCGCCCGACACCTACTGGCGCGTGCGGTACTCGCGCACCGAGCTCGGGCGCGCGCTCGCGCCGCTGGGTCTCCGGCTCGGCGCGGTCCGCGAGGCGCGCGTGGCCGCGCGCACGCCGAGCGGCCGAGCGGCGCGCGTCGTGCTGACGGGATCGCTCGGAAGCGGGCACGTCACGGGGCGCGCGCTGCGCTCCGCGCTCGGCGACGGCGTGATCCGCAGCACGCTGTTCGAGATCCGCGATCTCGGCGACGACGTCGTATTCGTGGGCTCGGGCCACGGCCACGGGGTCGGCATGAGCCAGTGGGGAGCCCAGGCGATGGCCGAGCGCGGCGCCGACTACCGCGAGATCCTCGCGGCCTTCTATCCCGGAACCCGGTTGGAACGGAGGTCCAAGTGAACGAGACCCTTGCCGGCTTCGTGCCGCTCCAGGCGGCGGCCGAGACGCCGTCGCCGCTCGGCATGCTCGTGCCCATGGGGCTGATCTTCCTGATCTTCTATTTCCTGTTGATCCGCCCGCAGCAGAAGCGCCAGCGCGATCTCGACGCGATGCTCAAGGCGATCGACAAGAACGACAGCGTCGTGACGGCGGGCGGGCTGCACGGCAAGGTGGTCGGAATCGCCGACGACGTGCTCACGATCGAGATCGCAGCGCTGAAGGGCGAGCGCGTCCGGGTCAAGGTTTCCCGGGCGAAGATCGAGAGCGTGCAGAAGGCGAAGAAGGGCGAGGGCGAAGAGACATGACGAATCTGCGCTGGCGCATCGCTGCGGTGAGCGCGCTCGTGCTCTGGTTCAGCTTCCTCACGGTGGCGAACTTCGTGCCGAAGGAGCAGCGCGTCGCGAGCCCGCTCCTCCCCGACGATGGGATGCGCCTCGGACTCGATCTGCAGGGCGGCATCCACTGGGTGCTCGGCGTGAAGCTCGAAGAAGCCGAGCACCAGGAGCTCTCGTTCCTGCGCGAGAGCCTGGAGGCCGCCGCACGCGACGACGACTTCACGCTGGAGTCGGTGGGGGTGGAGGGCAACCGGCTGGTGGTCACCGCGGGCCCGACCGCCGTCGAGAAGGTGCGCGAGTGGGTCAAGGGGACGGGAGCGCTCACGGAGCAGGCCACCGGCAACCGTCTCGAGTACACCCTCACCTCCGATGCCGTCGCGGCGGTCCGGAAGCGCGGCATGGACCAGGTGCTCGAGGTGCTGCGGCAGCGCATCAGCGATCCGATCAAGGGCATCGCGGACTCGGTGGTCACGCTCCAGGGCGCGGACCGCGTGCTGGTGCAGATCCCGGGCGGCCAGGTCGATCGCGCCAGCGCTCGCGAGCTCTTGCGCGTCACCGGCTTCCTCGAGTTCAAGATCGTGATGGATCAGGCGCAGAACGAGGAGCTCCTGCACGCGAAGTATCCCGACGGTTTCCCGGCCGGCAGCGAAATCGGCACCGAGCGCGACAAGGAGACCGACCGGGTCCTGACGGCCTATCTGCTGCCCGCGGAACCGAACCTCACGGGCGACTATCTCAAGGACGCGCGGGTGAGCTTCGACCGCCAGCAGCGCCCGATCGTGACGTTCCAGTTCAACAGCGAAGGCGGGCGGATCTTCGGCGAGCTCACCGAATCGCACATCGGCGACCAGCTCGCGATCGTGCTCGACGACCGTGTCTACAGCGCGCCGAACATCCGATCGCGGATCGGCTCGAGCGGACAGATCGAGGGGCGCTTCACGACCCAGGAGGCCGCCGATCTCGCCGTAGTGCTGCGCTCCGGCTCGCTGCCGATTCCGGTCGCGATCGAGGAGGAGCGCACGATCGGCCCGGCCCTGGGCGCCGACTCGATCCGCCACGGCATCCAGGCCTCGGTGGCCAGCCTGCTCGCCGTGCTCGTCTTCGCGGTGGTCTACTACCGGATGTCGGGCGTGTACGCGACGATCGCGATCACGGTCGGCATGATCTCGATCATCGGCCTGATGGCGATGTCCAAGGCGACGCTCACGATGCCGGGGATCGCCGGGCTCGTGCTCACGGTCGGCATGGCGATCGACGGCAACGTGCTGATCTTCGAGCGCATCCGCGAGGAGCTGAAAGGCGGCAAGACGCCGCGCGCCGCGATCAAGGCGGGCTTCAGCCGCGCGCTGTATCCGATCGTAGACGGACACGTCACCGCGATGATCACGGCGCTGGTGCTCTACGAGTACGGCACCGGTCCGATCAAGGGGTTCGCGGTCACGCTGGCGCTCGGCCTGGTCGCGACCGTCTTCCAGGCGGTGATCGTCAACCGCCTTCTCTACGCCATCTACCCCGGCGACCGCCAGGTGGCCACATTGTCGATCTGACCAGGAAGGATCCCACCCGTGCCCTTCTTCGAGCTGATCAAACCCAACACGCGCATCGATTTCGTCGGGCAGACGAAGTACGCGATCGCGCTCTCGCTGCTGATCGTGGCGGCCGCCGTGGCAGCGATGTTCGTGCGCGAGCCCCCGGTGCGCCTGGGGATCGACTTCACCGGCGGCCTCGAGATGCAGGTCAGCTTCACGGAGGGCGCCGCCGTCGACGAGGCCCGGATCCGCGAGGTGCTCGCCGGCTTCGATCTCGCGGATGCCGAAGTGATTCGCGTCGGCGAAGGCTCCGAGGGCGACTACCTGGTGCGCATGCACACGCGCTCGCTGGGCGACCAGAACGAGATGGTCGATCAGCTGCGCGAGGCGTTCGTGCAGCAGCTCGGCGGGATCGACTTGAAGAAGGAGAAGATCGGCTTCGTGGGTCCGAAAGTCGGCGAGGACCTGCGTCGCGACGGGATCGTCTCGCTGACGGTCGCGAGCCTGCTGCTCTTGATCTACATCGGCATCCGCTTCACGCCGATCTTCGCACCGGGCGCGATCGTGGCGCAGGTCCACGACGTCATCGTCACGGCGGCCCTGCTCGTGATCTTGGGCTGCGAGTTCGATCTCACCGTGCTCGGCGCGCTGCTCGCGATCCTCGGCTACAGCATCAACGACAAGATCGTCGTCTACGACCGCATTCGCGAGAACCTGGCGCTCCACACCGCCTACGACTTCCCGAACATGGTCAACGACAGCCTGAACCAGACGCTGTCGCGGACCATCCTCACCGGTGGCACCGCGATCTTCTCGTCGTTCGCGCTGTATTTCTGGGGCGGGCCCGTGATCGCGACCTTCGGGCTCGCGATGGCGCTCGGGATCATCGTCGGCACGTATTCGTCGCTCTACATCACGACGCCGATCCTGCTCTGGCTGCACAAGCGCTACGGCAAGCAGATCGCCGCGTCTGGATCGGGAAAGAAGGGCGGCAAGCGCGGCCCCGAGGGCGACCGGCGCGCGGGGCGCGTCGCCTAGCGCAGTGCCTTTCATGCCATAATGCGGCATGAGGCCTCGGCCGTTGGCCGGTCGGTGGGGTTGCGCGCTGGCGATCGGGCTCGCGGCGCTGCTCTCATCGGGCGCATCCGCCGCGCCCTGCGCGGACGATGACTTCGCGGGAACGCTGGGCTGTAGTTCGGGCGATGTGGTGCTGAGCGAGCTCTCGGTGACGTCGATCGTCGACGGCTGCGACTACATCGGGGACACCGCGAACCTCACGGTGCGCGCGCAGATCACGACCATCGCCGCGACCCGTTACGACATCGGCATCTACCTCGCGGTCGATGGCGGCCATGCGCTCGTGGGCGCGTGTCACCACGACTACCTGCCGGCGCCCCCCTTCTTCAGCGCGGAGAGTGCCGGCGATGTGTGTGGCGACACCACTTCGATCGCGTCTCCCGTTCTGGCCGACCTCGGTTCTCCGATCACCATCCCCTGCACCGATGCCGATCAGGACGGTGCGGCCGAGGTCCGCGGGCTGTTGAGCTGGGACAACAACGCTTCGAACGGCACCAGCGTGCCGCACTGCCTGGGCCTCGCCGATGCGATCCCGCACAGCGCGATCAGGTGCAGTCCGTCGGGTCTGCACAACATCGTGGGCCTGCCGGTCCCGACGCAATCGATCGAAGTACGCAAGGAAGTGGTCGACGGCGATCCCGCGGACCAGTTCGCGCTGCAGATCGACGGGGAGACGCACGCGATCACGACGCAGTTCGGGACGACGGGGCCCATTCCTGTGTCCGGTGCGGTCTCCCACACCGTCGCGGAGCTCGCCGGCGACGAAGAGACGGATCTCGCCGACTACGATTCCGCGATCGAGTGCCTCGACCTGGTCGGCACCTGCACGGACGATCTCATCACGCGGTGTGTCGCCGACGCGATGTGCACCACTGGCGTCTGCGATCTCGGGCCGTTCCTCGTGGCGAGCTGCAGCGACTGCACGTCGCTGAACGTCGCCGTGCCAAACGCTCAGTCGACGATCCAGTGCACGATCACGAACTCACCCGAGCCGGGCCGGCTCGCGATGCTCGTCGCGGGCGCGGCTTCGGTGTGGCTGCTGGCGCGGCGGCGGAGACCCGTCCGCGGGAGCTAGGCGCCAGCGGTACCCGTGAGGCGGCGCGTCTCGGCCTGCGACGGCGCATGCGCGGCTGCACCGGCCTTCGACGTCATCTGGATCGAGCCGTTCACGACCGCGCCCTCGGCGACGATCAGCCGCGGCGCGATAACGTCGCCCTCGACGATGCCGGTGGCCTGGATCTCGACGCGCTCCGTGCCGCGCACGTTGCCGGACACGCGCCCGATCACCACGACGGACTTCGCCTGGACTTCGGCCTTGATCGAGCCGTTCGCGCCGATCGTGAGCTGGCTGTTGGGCAGTGTGACCTTGCCCTCCACCTTGCCCTCGATCACGAGGTCTTCTTCGCCCGTCAGATCGCCCGAGATCGTGATCGACTTGCCGATATTCGCCATGTCTGCCTTTCCCTCACGTTCCCGGTACTGCACCGGGGTCGACGCGGGCTCGAAGCGCTGCGCCGCTGTGGATGAACCGTTGAACGCGTCCACCGCGCTCTCCCGCTCGTCCTTCTTCCCGAACAAACTCACTTCACGTCGCTCCAGTGGGGGTGCGGGGGCAGCTTACCGCAGGGTTTCGACCTCAGCGATGTTGATATTGCGGTTGCGCAGGAGCGTGCCCTGGGCTCGGTCGAGCGCCGTCACGGAGGTGCGATAGGCCCGGAACGCGCCGATCTCGTCGCGCTCGCGCGCCACGAGCGCCTCCTCGCGCTGCAACACGTCGAACGGCGTCGATTCACCGTACTCGAGGCGGATCTGCTCGGCGCGCAGCTGCTCCGACGCCGCTTCGCGCGCGCTGCGCGCGGCCAGGATCCCCTCCTGGGACGCCTTGAGGTTGCGCGCGGCCTGCCGCACCTCGATCACGATCTGCTGCTCGAGCCGGTGCACGCTCGTGCGCGCGCGCAGCAGCTCGAGCTCGCTCCTCGACGCGTTCGCGCGCGCGGTGCGGTTCGGGAACGGGATGCTCACGCGCGCGCCCGCGATGTACTGCGGATAGTCCTCGTAGTCGTCGACGCTGTCGTCGAAATCGCCCGGGAAGCGGTTCGAAGGCGGGTTCAGCGCGCAGGCGATCGGGTCCGCCGCGAAACGGCACGCGGTCGTCGCATTCTGCTCTCCGGCGAGACCGGTCTGGCCGAAGCGGAAGACGCCATCGAGCGCGGGCAGCCGTTGATTCCGCGTGAACGCGAGCTGGACCTCCGAGCGCTGGAGCTCCTTGTCGGCGGCCGACAGCTCGGGGCGATGCTCGAACGCGCTGCTCACGGCCCCCTCCACGTCGACCTCGTAGGGCGTGAAGTCGTCGGGGCGATCGGTGGGCCGGATCTCGAGCGTGGAGCTCGCGCGCAGGTTGGGGCCGAGCACGAGGTCGATCAGCACGTCCTGCTGATTGCGGTACTGATTCTCCGCGCGGATGAGCTCGACCTGGCGCTGGGAGACACCGGCCTCGGCCTCGGTGACCTCTACCTTGGAGACCACACCCACCTCGAACTGCGTCTTGGTCTGCTCGCGCAGCACGTCCGCCGTCTCGAGGCTCTTCTTCGCGACGCGCAGCGCCTCCTCGTTGGCGATCAGGTTCCAGTAGGCGTCCTCGATCTTCTGCACCTCGTCCATCACCGCGCGGTGGAAGTCGTCTTCACTCGATCCGTGCAGCAGCCGGGCGCTGCGCACGCGGGTCCAGGGCTCGTTCCAGATCAGATTGCGGAGCACGGGCTGCGTGACGGCCACCGACCAGCCCGAGTCGTATCGGGGCGAGAGCGTCTCCGCGAGGGAGTTCGTGACGGAGCGGCCTCCGTCGAACTGGGCGGAGAACTGGGTGCTCGTGATCGGCAGGACTCCGCGCAGCCCGCCGAACCCTTCGGTGGAGCGATTCACATTCGTCGTCACGCCCGTGATCGCGAAGCTGTTCGGGGTCCTCGTGTCGTTGTAGGTGAGCTCCGCGAACAGCTCGGGGTCGTACACGCCCCACGCGGCCGTGAGGTCGAGGTCGGCGATCATGGGCGAATAGCGCTCGATCTGGACGTCGAGGTTGTTCTCGAGCCCCATGCGAACGGCGTCGTGGAGTGTGAGCTCGAGCGTGCCGTGGAGCAGCGGCGCGGGCGCTTCCGCTTCGGGCTGCGCCGCTGCCTCGGGCGGCGGTGCGACGGCCTCGGGCTCGAGGGCCGGCTCGGCGGCCGGCTCTTCGACCGGCGGCGCCGCGGGCTCCTCGACGGGCTCTGCGGCGGGCTCTTCCGCCGGCTCCGCGATCGGCTGCTGAGCGCGATACAGGCCCTCGGGCGACTGCTCGGCCGGTGCGACGGGCTCTTCGCCGCGGGCGATCGGAGCGAGCGCGAGCGCGGCGAGCAGGGCGACGAGCCACGGCCTACGAACGGACATGCGGAGGATCCTCCGTGGGCGCAACGGGTGCCCGACTCTACCAATCGATTCGCGTGCGGAGAAGCGCCTCAGGTCGATAGTTTGCTTGGCTATCTTGGCCCCATGCGCGTAGCGGCGATCGTGGTGGCGGCGGGGCGCGGCGAGCGGCTCGGGCACGCGCTGCCCAAGGCGTTGGTGCCGCTGCGCGGCCGCACGCTGCTCGGGCACGCGGTGGCCGCGCTCGCGGCCAGCGATCGTGTGGACGCGGTGCTTCCGGTGCTGCCGCCCGGGATGGAAGCGCCGCGCGACGCGGCGCACGCGAAGCTGCTCGCGGCCGTCGCCGGCGGCGAGCGGCGCCAGGACTCGGTCGCCGCGGGGCTGGCCGCGTTGCCCGATGGCGTCGAATGGGTGGCTGTGCACGACGCCGCGCGCGCGCTGGTGCGAACCGACGCCGTGACGCGTGTGATCGACGCGGCGATCCGCCACGGCGCCGCGCTGCTCGTGGTTCCCGCGCGCGACACCGTCAAGCGCGTGCGCGCGGGAGTCGTCGTGGAGACCCCACCCCGCGAGGAGTGCTTCGCTGCGCAGACACCCCAGGTGTTCCGGGTCGGACTGCTGCGCGAGGCGCTCGAGAAGGCGCGCGCGGAGGGCCGCACCGCGACCGACTGTGCGCAGCTGGTCGAGGCGCTCGGCGTGCGCGTGCACGTGGTGCCGGGCGACTCCGACAACTGGAAGATCACCGATTCCGACGACCTCGCGGCCGCGGAGCGCGTGCTGGAGGCGCGGAGATGATCGGCATGCGGATCGGACACGGCTTCGATACCCACGCGCTCGTGGCCGACCGGCCGCTCGTGCTCGGGGGGATCGCGATCCCGCACGAGCGAGGCCTCGAAGGCCACTCCGACGGCGACGTGCTGCTGCACGCGGTCACGAGTGCGCTGCTCGGCGCGATGGGCGAGGGGGACCTCGGCATGCACTTCCCGTCGAGCGATCCTTCGCTGCGCGGGATCGCGAGCCGCGAGCTCGTCGCGCGCGCGGCGACGCTCATGCGCGAGCACAAGCTCGTGCTCGGGAACCTCGATGCCACGCTCGTGGCGCAGGTGCCGCGCCTCGCGCCGCACCTGCCCGAGATGCGCGCCGTGATCGCCGACCTGCTCGACACCGACGCCGAGCGCGTGAACGTGAAGGCCACCAGCACCGATCACCTCGGCCACCTCGGGCGCGGGGAGGGGATCGCCGCGTTCGCGGTGGTGCTGCTCGAGCCCGCGCGGTGACAGACTTTCGCCTCGTCTCGGAGTTCTCGCCCACGGGCGATCAGCCGCGCGCGATCGCCGAGCTCGTAGAGGGCGTCCGGCGCGGAGATCCGCACCAGACGCTGCTCGGCGTCACGGGCAGCGGCAAGTCGTTCACGGTCGCGTGCGTGGTCGAGCAGCTGAACCGACCCACGCTCGTGATGGCACCCAACAAGACGCTCGCGGCGCAGCTGTTCTCCGAGTTCAAGGATCTGTTTCCGGACAACGCCGTCGAGTACTTCGTGTCGTACTACGACTACTACCAGCCCGAAGCCTACATCCCCTCGACCGACACCTACATCGAGAAGGACTCCTCGATCAACGACGAGATCGACAAGATGCGTCACTCGACCACGCACTCGCTGCTCACGCGCCGCGACGTGCTCGTCGTGGCGAGCGTGTCGTCGATCTACGGGCTCGGTGCGCCCGAGCACTATGGCTCGATGCACGCCTACCTCGAGCAGGGCCGACCGTGCGTGCGCGACGAGCTGCTGCGGCACCTCGTCGACATGCTCTACGAGCGCAACGACATGGACTTCCACCGCGGCACGTTCCGGGTGCGCGGCGACGTGGTGGAGGTGTTTCCGCAGTACGAGGCGGAGCGCGCGCTCCGGATCGAGTTCTTCGGCGACGAGATCGAAGCGATCGCCGAGATCGATCCGCTGCGCGGCGTGGTGCTCGCGCGACCCAAGAAGGCGATGATCTACCCCGCCAGCCACTACGTCGCGAGCGACACGACGCTGAAGCGCGCGGTCGCCGGCGTGCGCGTGGAGCTCCAGGAGCGGCTCGCCGAGTTCCGCGGCACGGGCAAGCTGCTCGAGGCGCAGCGGCTCGAGCAGCGCACGCTCTACGACCTCGAGATGCTCGAGGAGATGGGCTTCTGCCACGGCGTCGAGAACTACTCGCGCTGGCTCGACGGCCGCGACGCGGGCCAGACGCCGTACACGCTCTACGACTACTTCCCGGAAGACCTGCTCGTGGTGATGGACGAGAGCCACATCGGCGTGCCGCAGATCGGCGGAATGTTCCGCGGCGATCGCGCGCGCAAGGAGACGCTGGTCGAGTTCGGCTTTCGGCTGCCGTCCGCGCTCGACAACCGGCCGCTGCGCTTCGAGGAGTGGGAGGTGCGTGCGCCGCAGCGGATCTACGTGTCGGCGACGCCCGCCGACTACGAGCTCCAGAGCTCAGGTGGCGTGGTGGTCGAGCAGATCATCCGTCCCACGGGTCTCGTCGATCCGGAGGTGGAGGTTCGGCCCGCGGCCGGACAGGTGGACGATCTGCTCGCGGAGATCCGCGCGCGCACCGAGGCCGGTGAGCGCGTGCTCGTGACGACGCTGACCAAGCGGATGGCCGAGGAGCTCACCAACTACTACGGCGAGCTCGGCGTGGCGGTGCGCTACCTGCACAGCGAGGTCCAGACGCTCGAGCGCATGGACATCATCCGCGAGCTGCGCGAGGGGAAGTTCGACGTGCTGGTCGGGATCAACCTGCTGCGCGAAGGGCTCGACATCCCGGAGGTCGCGCTCGTCGCGATCCTCGACGCCGACAAGGAGGGCTTCCTGCGCTCGACGCGCTCGCTGATCCAGACGATCGGCCGCGCCGCGCGCAACGTGAACGGCCGCGTGATCCTGTACGCCGACCGGGAGACCGAGTCGATCCGCGAGACGCTCGGCGAGACCAATCGCCGCCGCGAGATCCAGCAGGCGTACAACCGCGAGCACGGCATCACGCCGCGCACGATCACGAAGCGGATCACGAGCATCCGGGAGTCGATCTGGGAGCAGGACTACGTGACGGTGCCGACCGACGCCGAGATGCGCGATCGGGTGCCCATGGACGAGCTGCCGCGCTTGATCGAATCGCTGCGCCGCGAGATGCGCGACGCGGCGAAGCAGCTCGAATTCGAGCGCGCGGCGGACCTGCGCGACCGGATCAAGGTGCTCGAGGGGCAGCGGTTGAAGCTGACTTGACGGTCTTCCCGGTTGCCCTGGCCGGGCGGATGTTTCGTCGCTCCGGCACGGGCTTCGGCAGGGCGGCGGAGCTGCGCCGCGTTCGAGCCGAGGTCTGCCGGGAGGTTCGCGCCGCCCGCTCGCCTGCGCCCGTACCTGCGCGACAGATCATCGCGCCCGGCCCAGTCGTTGGGAGGCAGCGCGTTTCGATCGGATAGGCTTTCGCCATGTCTCTCGCCGACCGGGCCGACCGGCTGCCGACGACGCCGGGCGTGTATCTGTTCAAGAACGCGCGCGGTGGAGTGCTCTACGTGGGCAAGGCGCAGAATCTGCGCAGCCGCGTGAAGCAGTACGTGCTCGGCGGCGACGGGCGCGTCTCGATGCCGGCGCTGCTCGAGCGCGCGCACGACGTCGACGTGGTGGTGACGCCGAGCGTGAAGGACGCGCTCCTGCTCGAGAACGAGCTGATCAAGCGCCACAAGCCGCCGTTCAACGTGCGGCTGCGGGACGACAAGCAGTACCTGGCGCTGCGGCTCGATCCCCGCGAGACGTGGCCGCGCCTGCGCGAGGTGCGCAAGTTCGCCGACGACGGCGCCGCCTACTTCGGCCCCTACACCTCGAGCGTCGCGATGCACGAGGCGCTCTCGAACCTGCGACGGATCTTCCCGCTGCGCTCGTGCAGCGAGGGAACGTTCAAGGACTACGCCCGGCGAGGCCGGCCCTGTATCGAGTTCGAGATGAAGCGCTGTCTCGCGCCGTGCTGCGGGCGCGTCGACGAGCCGACCTACGCCGATCTCGTGAGCGGCACCGCGATGTTCCTGCGCGGAAAGTCGACCGAGCTCGTGAACGGGCTGCGCGGGCGCATGTCCGCTGCGGCCGAGGCCGAGCGATTCGAGGAGGCCGCGCGGCTGCGCGACCGGATCGATGCGGTCGAGCGCACCGTCGAGCGCCAGCAGATCGTGGGATTGCGGCGCGCCGACCGCGACGTGTTCGGGCTCGCGCGCCGCGGCGGCGACGTCGAGGTGCACGTGCTGCACGTGCGCGAGGGGCGCGTGATCGGCGCCCAGGGCTATCCGCTCGACGCGGTGGCGCTCGACGACGGCGAGGTGATGAGCTCGTTCCTGGCCCAGTACTACGCGGTGTCCGCGGGGCGGCCGATCCCGGGCGAGATCGTGGCGCCCGCGACGAGCGAGGACGGCGGCGCGCTCGAGAGCTGGCTCTCGGAGCGCGCGGAGGGGCGCGTCGAGGTGCGCGTGCCGCAGCGCGGCGCGCTGCGCGATCTGCTCGCGATGGCGCACAGCAACGCGGAGCTCGGCCTCGCGCATCGCCTCGAGGCGCAGGAGAGCGTGGCGGCGGCGCTCGCGGAGGTCGGCGAGGCGCTGGGCCTGCCCGCGCCGCCGCGCCGGATCGAGGGCTACGACATCTCCACGCTGCACGGGACGCTCACGGTCGGGAGCCGTGTCGTGTTCGTGGACGGCCTGCCCGAGAAGAGCGACTACCGGCACTACCGGATCCGCGAGGCGCCGTTCGACGACGACTACGCGTGCCTGCGCGAGGTGATCGGCCGGCGGCTCGCGCGCGCCGAGCGCGAGCCGCTGCCGGATCTGCTGCTGATCGACGGTGGCAAGGGCCAGCTCGCAGTGGTCCTCGCGGCGCTCTCGGACGCGGGGATCACCGCGCAGGCGGCGTCGATCGCGAAGGAGAAGGATGAGTTGTCGTCCTCGCCGAGGGTGAAGCGCTCGGGCGGGCTCAAGGCCGAGCGCATCTTCCTGCCGAACCGCAAAGACCCGATCGCCCTGCCGTCGAGCTCGCGCGCGCTGCTCCTGCTGCAGCGCGTGCGCGACGAGTCGCACCGGTTCGCGATCGAGTTCCAGCGCAAGCTGCGCTCGAAGCAGAACTTCGCGTCGATCCTCGAGGAGCTGCCCGGGATCGGGCCGACCAAGCGGCGCGCGCTGATCGGCGCGCTCGGCTCCCTGCGCGCCGTGCGCGAGGCGCCGCCCGAGGCGCTCGCGGGCGTGCCGGGCATCTCGCGCCGCGACGCGCAGACGATCGCGGGCTTCTTCGCCGCGATGGCCCGCCCGCCCGATTCTTCGTAGGGCGGGAGAAGCGAGCGCGACGCGCGAGCGGATCCCGCCACAGCCGCCCCAGCCAAAGAGGAGCTTCCCCTTGCTCGACCTCACCCCCGACGAGCTGCTCACCACCACGCGCACGGTCCGGAAGCGGCTCGACTTCGACCAGCCGGTGCCGCGCAAGCTGATCGAGGAGTGCCTCGCGATCGCGTTCCAGGCGCCCAACGGCGGCAACATGAACACCTGGTGCTGGATCGCGGTCGACGACGCTGTGACGATCCGTGAACTCGCGCGCCTGTACAACCAGGGTCTCGACGACTTCATCGCGACGTTCGGCGAGGCGGGCTATCCGGGCGCGCGCGTGCCGGGTGCCGATCGGATCGAGAGCTCGACCACCCACCTGCGCGAGAACCTCCACCGCGCGCCCGTCGTGTTGTTGCCGCTGATCGCGGGCCGCACCGACCAGGGAGCCAACGTGTTCTTCCAGGCCAGTCAGTGGGGCTCGATCGTGCAGGCGATCTGGAGCTTCATGCTCGCACTGCGCGCACGCGGGCTCGGCAGCGCCTGGACCACGGGGCACCTCTGGCGCGAGCACGAGGTCGCCGAGCTGCTCGGCATCCCGTACGCGCACTTCATGCAGACGGGTCTGTTCCCGGTCGCCTACACGCTCGGCACGCAGTTCAAGCCCGCTCAGCGCAAGCCGGTGGCCGAGGTCGTGCGCTGGAACGGCTTCGAGGAGAGGGCGTGATGGGAATGTCGAACAAGGAAGTGGTGCGCACTTTCTTCGCAAGTCTCTGGAGCGACCCCGCGCTCGCGCGCTCGCTCGCGACCGACGACGTCACCTGGATCACCACGCGTTCGATGCCGATCCCCGGCAACGAGAAGACGATCTTTCACGTGGGATGGGACGCCGTGAAGAACGTCGCCGACAGCGGCAAGAACCTCGACGTGGGCTACGTCCCCGAGACCATGGAGCGTCCCCACGAGCTCTTCCTCGACGCCGAGGAGGACCACGTCATCTACCAGTTCACGATGCGCTGCAAGACCCGGCGCGGACGCGACTACGAAAACGACTACCTCTTCCTCGTGAAGCTCGAAGGCGGGAAGATCCGCCGCTTCCAGGAGTACTGGGACTCGAAGCAGGCCTTCGAGCTTCTGTTCGGGGGTTAGGCCAAGCATGATCCGAAGACTCGAAGGCAAGGTGGCGGTGGTCACGGGCGGGGGGTCCGGGATCGGCGCGGCGACCGCGGAGCGGCTCGCGCAGGAGGGCTGTCGCGTGGTGATCGGCGACATCGCGGCGGCGAGCGCCGACGCGGCGGCGCAGCGGATCGTCGCGGCCGGCGGCGAGGCGATCGGCGTCGCGTTCGATCAGGGCGACGACGCGGCGGTGGCGGCGCTGATCGCGACGGCGGTGAGCCGCTTCGGTCAGCTCGACTTTCTGCACGCGAACGCGGCCGACATGTCCGTGATCCTCGAGGACACCGATGTGCTGTCGGTGCCGCTCGCGATCTACGACCGCACGATGGCGGTCAATCAGCGCGGCTATCTGCTCTGCACGCGCCACGCGTTGCCCCACATCGCCGCGGCGAGAGGCGCGATCGTCTACACGAGCTCGGCGGCGGCGTTCGCAGGCGAGCCGATGCGCGTGAGCTATGCGATGTCGAAGGCCGCCGTGAACGCGCTGATGCGACACGTCGCGTCGCGCTGGGGAAAGCAGGGCGTGCGCGCCAACTCGATCGCGCCCGGCTTCGTCTACACCGAACAGAATCGCAAGTCGCTGCCGCCCGAGTTCGAGAAGGGGATGCTCCGGGGACTGCGCAGCCCCCGGATCGGGGAGGCGCGCGACGTCGCGGCGATGGTTGCGATGCTGTTCTCCGCGGATGGCGAGTGGATCAACGGCCAGGTGCTCAACGTCGACGGCGGGTCGATCCTGCGCTGAAGCGGCGACGCGCAGGGAACGGGCACTTCCCGAGATGGGAGACGGAGTTCCACCTCGGCGCCGAGCCGATTCGGACGCGAATCGAAGACCTTCCGCGAAACCCGAGTGTTTGCGGTGGATTGCGTCGGAGATTGCACTCGCTCGACCGGTGGCATCGATCTTGCGAATCCGGCGCGCATGGCCGGCAAACCGCATACCCAGACCCCCGCGCCCGCGGACGAGCTGCGCCGCGAGCTCGAGCGGCTCGGGCTGCCGCCGTCCGACGCCGGCCCGCTCGCGGAGCGCCTGACCGGGCTCTCGCGCAACCTGCCCGAGCGCGAGTACCGCGCGCTGCTCGAGGGCGTGGTGCTGGGTCAGCGCGCCGGGCGCGAGCCCGCCCGCTCGCCCGAGCTCCAGCGCATGCTCGAAGACTTCGCCTGCGAGCTTCAGAAACTACATGAGGGTTTGCGGCTGATCTCGGCGTTCCTGTCGCGGCTGCGCGAGCAGACACAGCCCGCGCTGGAACCCGCGCGGACTCTGCACTAGACACGCAGTTCGCCCCCACCGGTCCCGTGAGGTGGCGTCCTGGCGGGCTGGCTCGTCGCGGGCATGGCGCTCGGGATCGCGATTGCGGACCGCTGCGACGTGGCGCCGGGCTGGGCGGCACTGCCCGCGCTCGCGGGACTGCTGCTCGCGCTGTGGCGCCGCTCGCGCGTCCACGCCGCGGTGCTCGTGTGCGCCGGGGTCGGATTGCACGCTCAAGCCGCGCTACTCGCGCAGGCGCGCGCGGCGGCTGCGGGAGAGCCGCGCGAAGTGCTCGTGGAGGGTGTCGTCTCGCGTCGCGCGTCGGCGCTCGCACCGCGCTGGATCGAGCTCGACTCCGTGCGCGGCGCTGGCATCGCGCGCGTGCGCGTGTTCTCGACGCAGCCCGGGGATCTCGAGCCGTGGTTGCCCGGAGATCCGCTGCGCGCGCGGCTGCGGATCGCGCCGCTGCGCTGGCCGCGCAACCCGGGCGACGGCGATCCGCTGCGCCGGCTCTGGCGCGCGGGGCTCGCCGTGGGCGGCGCGCTCCCGCATCCCTCGCTCGCGGCTGCGCGGGCGCCCGCGAGCGGACCGCGCGCATCGCTGCATCGGCTGCGCGCGCACATCGCCGCGCGGCTCGCGTCGGGCGGCGAGGGAGCGGGACTCTTGCGCGGTCTCGCGCTCGGCGATGCCGACGCGCTCGCACCCGAAGAACGCGACGTATTCCACCGGCTCGGTCTCGAGCACGCGCTCTCGGTGTCGGGTCTCCATCTCACCTGGGTCAGCGCCGCGCTCTACGCGTTCGGGCGCGCGGCACTGCGGCGCTCTGCGTGGCTCGCGGCGCGCTTCGATACGCGTCGGCTCGCGCTGATCCCCGCGTGTGCGGGCGCACTGGCGTACGCCGCGCTCGCGGGCTGGGGCGTACCGGTGCGGCGGTCGCTGCTCGTGGTGCTCGCGGCGGGCTTCGCGTCGCTGCGCGGGCGCCCAGGGATCGCGGGTGCGGCGCTCGCGGCCGCCGCGCTCTGGGTGCTCGCCGAGGAGCCCGACGCGCTGTTCCAGCCCGGGGCACAGCTCTCGTTCGCGGCGGTCGCGGCGTTCGTGTGGATGATGGGCCGGCCCGCGGCACGCGAAGCGCGCATGACGGCGGCGCTGCGCACGAGCGCGACCGCGATCGCGGCGACCGCGCCGATCGTCGCGTGGCACGGCGGCGGCGTGTCGGGCGCTGCTCTCGCGGCGAACTGGCTCGCGCTGCCGTGGCTCGGCTTTGCGGTGCTGCCCGCAGCGCTCGTCGCCGCGATCACCGCGGGCGCCGATCTGCCGGGCGCGCCCGGCGTGATCACGGCTGCGAGCGCGCTCGCGGCATTCACGGTCGAAGTCCTCGGCTGGGTCGCGCGCGAGCTGCCCGGGCTCGACCGCGCCGCGCCCGCGGCCTCGTGGTGGATCGCATCGCTCGCACTCGCGGCGGGCGGGCTCGCCGCGCGCTCCACCTCGGTGCGCGTGGCGGTGGCCATCGCGCTGGCGGCGCTGCTCGCGGCGGCGCCGCCCGCGCCCGTTTCACCCGCGCCGCCGCGGCTCGTCGTGCTCGACGTGGGGCAGGGCGACGCCGCCCTCGTGCAGGGCGTGCGCGCCGCTGTGCTCGTCGACGCGGGACCCGCACGCGACGACTACGATGCGGGCGCGCGGCGCGTGGTCCCGGCGCTGCGCGCGCTGGGCGTCGAGCGGCTCGATCTGCTCGTGGCCACCCACGCGGATCTCGATCACCGCGGCGGGCTGCCCGCGGTGCTGCGCGCGATCGCGGTGGCCGAGCTGTGGCTGCCGTTCGGGGGGCTCGGCGATCCCGGCTTCGCCGACACGCTGGCCGCCGCGCGCGCGGCGGGCACCCGCGTGCGCGAGGCGGGCCGCGGGAGCCCGCGGCGCCGGATCGGAGAGCTCAGCGTGGATCCGTTGTGGCCTCCGGTGAGCGGCAGTGGCTCCCGGAATCAGCGATC
Organism: uncultured delta proteobacterium; assembly: GCA_963832165.1. Classification (GTDB taxonomy): domain Bacteria; phylum Myxococcota_A; class UBA9160; order UBA9160; family SMWR01; genus JAHEJV01. The sequence goes on from CAWHTE010000004.1 coordinate 608,618, forward strand.
GCTCGTGGTGCGGATCTCGACGGACGGGCTGCGCGTCCTGCTGCCCGGCGACCTCGACATGCGCGCCGAGGCCCAGCTGCTCGCGCTCGAGCCCGGCGCGGAAGCGGACGTGCTCCTGCTCCCGCACCACGGCAGCCGCAGCTCGAGCTCTGCGGCGCTGCTCGACGCGGTTGCACCGCGGCTCGCGATCGCGTCGGCGCCCTGCCGGAGCCGGTTCGGGATGCCCCATCCCGACGTGCGCGCGCGCCTCTCCGAGCGGGGAGTACCGCTCGCGTGGACCGGGCGCGACGGCGCGCTCGTGGTCGCGCTGCGCGGATCGCCCGCGCCGCGCGGTACGGGCGACCCCGCGCGCTGCCCGTAGGCGCGTTGCTACCGTCGCGCGGTGCAATCTTCGCGCAGTGGGCGGCCCGGGTTCGCCGAATGGACTGCACTCGCCGTGATTGCCTCCGGAGCGCTCGCGCTGCGACTCTGGAACGTCTCCGAGCTCGCCGCGCACGATCCGTTCTTCACGCGTCCCTCGGTCGACGAGCGCATGTATCACGAGTGGGCGCAGCAGGTGGCCGCGGGCGACTGGCTCGGCGATCGCGTGTTCCTGAACGGACCGCTCTATCCCTACCTGCTCGGCGCGCTCTATGCGGTCGCAGGTCCCTCGCTGTACGCGGCGCGCGCGGCGCATGCGCTGATCGGCACTCTCACCTGCGTGCTCACGTGGTGGGTCGGACGCCGGCGCTTCTCTCCCGCGGTCGCCCTCGGCGCTGCCGCGCTCGTCGCGGTGAGTCAGATGCTCGTCTTCTACGACAGCGTGCTGACCGTGGACGCGCTGTGCGTACCGCTTGCGTTGCTCGCGGCCGGCAGCGCGATCGCGGCCGAGGATCGGCCGGGTTGGGGACGCTGGCTCGCCGCGGGCGCGATCACGGGGCTCGGCGCGCTCGCGCGCCCGAACCTGGTGCTCGTGGGCGTCCTGTGCGCGCTGTGGGCGGCCGTCCGGCAGCGCGATCGCGCGGTGCTCGCGCGCGCGGGCTGGCTCGCCGCGTTCGCGCTCGGCGTGCTCGTGTGCGTGGCGCCCGTGACCTGGCGCAACTACGCCGTGTCGGGCGATTTCGTGCCGATCACCTACTCGGGCGGCATGAATCTCTTCCTGGGCAACAACCCGGACGCGCGCGGCACGTTCGGCGTGCCGCGTCTGTTCCCGCGCTCGGCCGCCGACGATCCGTGGGAGCAGCGCGAGGCATTCGAGACCACGGCGGAAGAGGTGCTCGGCCGCGAGCTGCGTCCTTCGGAAGTGTCGCGCTTCTGGTCGGGCGAGGCGCTGCGCTTCGTGCAGGAGTATCCGCGCGAGTGGGCGCGCCTTCTCTGGCGCAAGATCGAGCTCGCGACCAACGCGTTCGAGCCGTGGAACATCCGCTCGTACGCGCTCACGCGCGAGTTCTCTGCGCCGCTGCGGCTGCCGCTCGTGGGCTTCGGAATGATCGCGCCGCTCGCGCTCGCGGGGCTCGCGCTCACCGCGGCGCGCTGGCGCGAGCTCGTTCCGCTCTACGCCGTGCTCGCGATGGTGCTCGTCACGCTGCTCGCGTTCTTCGTGCTCGCGCGCTACCGGATCCCCGCGGTCCCCGTGCTCTCGCTGTTCGCGGGCGCGGCGATCGCAGAGGGCGCCGCGCGGCTGCGCGCGCGCACGGCCCGCGCCGCGCGCGCCGTGGCGCTGGCCGCGCTGCTGGCCGCGCTCGCAGGGGTGTGGGTCCATCGCGGGGTGGTGCGCGACGACCTCTCGATCGCCTACTTCAACCTGGGCAACCGCTACCGCGAGCTCGTCCGATTGGCCGCGCGCGATCGAGAGCTACCAGCGCACGATCGCGGGCCGACCCAGCTACGTGTCGGCGTTCAACAACCTCGCGCTCGTCTACGAGGCGACCGGCGAGCATGATGAACAGGCGCGCCTGACCTGGGAGCGCGTGCGCGAGCTCGGGAACGCCCAGGGCATGCCGCACTACGCCGAGCGCGCCGATCGCCACCTGCGAGCGCTCGCGGCATTCGGAACGGAGGCGCCGGAGTAGGGCGGCTATGCTTGGCGTCGTGGACGACGACACGCTCGCCGAATCGGTCTCGCGCGTGCCGGTCGTGCGCTTCGCGCGCGGCCGTGCCGAAGCCCAGCGCGATGCCGTCGCGCGCGAGGAGCCGCTCGAGATCCAGATCGGCGGCACGCCGCTCGCGGTGGTGATGCGCACCCCGGGTCACGATGCCGACCTCGCGCTGGGCTTCCTGTCGAGCGAGCGCGTGATCGACTCGATCGAAGACGTGCTCTCGGTGCGCCATTGCCGCGAGGCGCGCAGCCCCGAAGCCGCGGACAACGTGGTGCGCGTCGCGCTCGCGGACGGCGTCGAGGTCGATTGGGAGGCACTGCGGCGCAACCTCTACGCGAGCAGCAGCTGCGGCGTGTGCGGCAAGGCGACGATCGAGAACGTGCTCGCGTGCGCGCCGCCGCTCGACGATCCGGCGAGCTTCGCCGCATCGCTGTTTGCGCCGCTGCCGGAGCGGCTCGCGGGCGCGCAGCCGGGCTTCGCACAGTCGGGCGGGCTTCACGCGGCGGCGCTGTTCGATCGCGATGGGACACTGCTCGTCGCGCGCGAGGACGTGGGCCGCCACAACGCCGTCGACAAGGTGCTCGGCTACTGCGTGCGCGAGAAGCGCTGGCCGCTCGCGGGGCACGTGCTGCTCGTGTCGGGGCGGATCTCGTTCGAGATCGTGCAGAAGGCGCTCGCCGCGCGCCTGCCGCTCGTGGCCGGGGTGTCCGCTCCGTCTTCGCTCGCGATCGAGCTCGCCACGCGCGCGCGGATCGGGGTAGTCGGCTTCCTGCGCGGCAGCACGTTCAACGTCTACGGCGACACATCGCGCGTTCGCTCCGCGTGAGCGAAGACCCGGCCGACCGCGCGGCAGCGGGCGGCTTCGCCGCAATCGCCTCGTCGCTGCGCCGCACGATCGCGGGTCCCGGGCTGCGGCGTGGCGTCGAGCTGCTCGCGCAGGTGAACCAGACGCGCGGCTTCGATTGCCCGGGGTGCGCGTGGCCGGAACCGCACGCTCGCGCCGCGACCGAGTTCTGCGAGAACGGCGCGAAGGCGATCGCGCACGAGGCCACGCGCGCGCGCTTGTCGGCGGAGTTCTTCGCGCGCTGGTCGATTCCCGCGCTGCTCGAGCAGAGCGACCACTGGCTCGAGCAACAGGGGCGCCTGGTCGAGCCGCTGCACCGCGCTGCGGGCTCGGATCACTACACGCCCGTGTCGTGGGACGATGCGCTCGCGGGGATCACGAACGGACTGTCGGCGCTGCGCCATCCCGACGAAGCGGTCTTCTACACGTCGGGGCGCACGAGCAACGAGGCGGCATTCCTCTATCAGCTGTTCGCGCGCTGCTTCGGCACGAACAACCTGCCCGACTGCTCGAACATGTGTCACGAGTCGAGCGGGGTGGGCCTCACGCCCGTGATCGGTGTCAGCAAGGGCACGGTGGGTCTCGACGATTTCGCGGTCGCCGACGCCATCTTCGTGATCGGACAGAACCCGGGCTCGAACCACCCGCGCATGCTCACGGCCCTGCAGGCTGCGAAGCGGCGCGGCGCGCGAATCGTCGCGATCAACCCGCTGCGCGAGCGCGGCCTCGTGCGCTTCACGCACCCGCAGGAGGCGCTCGCGTGGCTCGGGCGCGGCACCGCCATTGCGGATCTCTACCTGCAGGTGCGCGTGGGCGGCGACGTCGCGCTGCTCCAGGGCATCGCGAAGGCCGTGCTCGAGGAGGAGGATCGCCGGCCCGGGCGCGTGCTCGATTGGGCGTTCCTGTCCGCGCGCACGTCGGGATTCGCCTCGTATCGCGCGGCGATCGCGCGGCGCGACTGGGCCACGCTCGCGGCGAAGAGCGGCATTTCGGTCGAGCAGATGCGCGAGGCGGCCGCCGAGTATGTGCGCGCGTCGCGCGTGATCGTCTGCTGGGCGATGGGGCTCACGCAGCACAAGCACGGCGTCGCGAACGTGCAGGAGATCGTCAACCTGCTGCTCCTGCGCGGCAACCTCGGCGTGCCGGGCGCGGGCCCGTGTCCCGTGCGCGGGCACTCGAACGTGCAGGGCGATCGCACGGTCGGGATCACCGAGAAGCCGAGTGCGGCGTTCCTCGACGCGCTCGCGCGCGAGTTCGATTTCGAACCGCCGCGCGCGCACGGCTTCGACACGGTCGGCGCGATCCGCGCGATGCGCGACGGCCGCGCGCGCGCGTTCATCGGCATGGGCGGAAACTTCGCGGTCGCGACGCCCGACAGTGCGATCGTCGCGGCCGCGCTCGAGCGCTGCGATCTCACGGTGCAGGTGTCGACGACGCTCAACCGCACGCATCTGCGCTGCGGGCGCGAAGCCTACGTGCTGCCGTGCCTGGGCCGCACCGAGCGCGACACCCAGCACGCGGGTGAACAGTTCGTCACGGTCGAGGATTCGATGAGCGTCGTGCACCGGTCCGAGGGGCGGCTGGAGCCCGCGTCGCCGGAGCTGCGCAGCGAGGTCTCGATCGCGGCCGACCTGGCGCGGGTCGTGCTAGGGCCTCGATCGCCGGTGCCGTGGGGGCTGTTCGCGTCGAACTACGACCGGATCCGCGACGCGATCGAGCGCGTGGTGCCGGGGTTCGAGGACTACAACCGCCGCGTGCGCGAGCCGGGCGGGTTCGTGCTGCCGAGCGGCGCGCGGCGCCGCCACTTCGACACGCGCGACGGGCGCGCCCATTTCACGGTCCACGAGCTGCCGAGCGACGAGATCGCCGCGGGGCGCTTCCGGCTCACCACGCTGCGCAGCCACGATCAGTTCAACACCACGATCTACGGGCACGACGACCGCTACCGCGGAATCCGCGGCGACCGGCGCGTGGTGCTGCTGCACCGCGACGACCTGGCCGCCGCGGGGCTCGCCGAGGGCCAGCGCGTCGACCTGACCAGCCACTTCGGCGGCGAGACGCGCTGTGTGCGCGGCTTCCGCACCGTCGCCTACGACGTGCCGCGCGGCTGTGCGGCCGCCTACTTCCCCGAGGCCAATCCGCTCGTCGCGCTCGACAGCGTTGCGGACGGCAGCCACACGCCGACCTTCAAGTCGATCGAGGTGTCGATCGCGCCGAGCGCTTCGACGTAGCGGGCTCGTACCGTTACGCGGCGCGGTCGATCCTGGCCAGTGCCGGGATCACGTGGCCATCGGTCTCCGGCAGCGCGACCCCGTGCAGCGCGGCCAGCGTGGGCGCGAAGTCGAGAATCGAGACGGGACCCACGGGTCCGCGCGCGACGTGGGGACCCGCCGCGAAGAACACGCTGTCGGGGGTGTGATCGCCCGTGCGGTTGCCGCGGTGCGCATGCTCGAGCGTGCCGATCTTCGGCGACCCGACGCGGTCGATCGGCGCCTCGCGGTTCCACATCACGAAGAAATCCGGCAGCTCGGTGAGCCGCTTGCCCGCACATACCTCGTCGACGCGCAGCACGTCGACCACCACGGGACGCCCCGTGTCGAGGTTGCGCAGGTCGAGCAGGTCGGAGCGGAGCTGCGCGAAGAACGCGTCGAAGGCGGCGCCGGGCTCGACGTGCCCGTGCGGCTCGCGCCCGACCAGGTTGACGCGGATCGCGCCCGCGAGGTCGTTGTGCGGCAGCGCGAAGCAATGCCGCCGTTCGCGGTCCCCGCGCAGTGCCGACTCCTCGATGTTGCGGACCGTCTTGCGCCAGCGCCGGCGCAGCTCGCGCGGCATCCGGCTCTTGAGCGCGCGCTTGAGGCGCGTGATCGAATCCAGCCGCAGCGGCGCCCGGGCCCCCTCGAGCCGGCGCAGGATTTCGTCGAGGATGTGGTTTCCGCCGTAGTTCGGGCCCATGCCCGTGCCCGAGAAGACGATCACATCGGCGTCTTCGCCGGCTGCGGCGGCGATCCGCCCGATCGCCGCGTCGATCGCCGCGTAGACGTCGCGCACGGGGTCGCCCACGAGCGCGGCGGCCGCGGCGTCGTGCATCGGGTGCGCCGCGTCGCGCACGTGCCAGCACTGGTGGCCCACGCAGTGCGGCTCCGCGAACACGGTCATGAACAGGTCCCACGGCTCCTGCGCGAGGAAGTGCAGCGCAGACGCCTCCTTCTGGCGTACGCGCGCGATCAATTGGTCGCGGAGCACGGCGTGCTCGGATGCGCTGCGCCCGCCGGGCTGATCGCACCTGGGCACGGGATCGCTGCCGAACTGGCGCACGAGGTCGGCGCCGAGCTCGTCGGGCCAGGTAGAGAGTCGCGAATAAACCGGACCGTGTACGAGCCAGTCGACGGCGTGGATGCCGTTGAGACGCGGAGAGAGGCTGGCCTTCGGTACGTCGAACACGGCGACACGGCGCCCCGCCCCGGAGAGCACATCCCAGATCGTTGCCGCAGAGAGGTGGTCCGCGTCGAAGTGCTGGGCCTGATAGTCGGGTCCCATCTGGCGGTAGAAGTAGCGGCCGTGCCGCGCGGGCGTGACGCCGGTCGAGAAGCTCGGCCAGAGCGCTCCGCTGCCGAATCCCGGCAGATACTCGGCAATGCCCCAGGCACCGCGCTCTCGCAGCGCCGCGAGGTTCGGGAACAGGGCATCGTCGCAGCCCCGGAGCAGCAGGTCTCCCGAAGCCGCGTCGAGACCGATCACGACCGTGCGGGTTCGCGTTCCCATGCGATGTCGCTCCTCGGAGTGGAAGTCGTCTTCTGGACGGTATCGATCATACGCCGCGCCACCGCGCCCCAGGTATAGCGGTCGCGCGCGCGCGCCTGGCCCGCGTCGCCCATGCGGCGGCGCAGATCCGCGTCGCGGAGCAGCTGGCCGAGATGGTTCGCGAGGCTGTCGACGTCGTCGATCTCGGAGAGCAGGCCGTGCACACCGTGATCGATCAGATCCGGCACCGCGCCGACCCGCGTCGCCACGATCGGCAGCCCGAAATGGAGCGCCTCGACGAACGCGACGCCGAACGGCTCGCGCCGCGTCGGCAGGCAGAACACGTCGGCCTGCTCGTAGTGTTCGTGCACCTCTTCGATCGGGCGGCGCCCGAGCACGCGAACGCCCGGGAGGTCGAGCGAGGGCTTGCAGCCCACGATCGTGAGCGTTGCGCGCGGGTGGCGGCGGCGGACGCGCTGGAACGCGGCGACGAGATCGGGTCCGCCCTTGCGGACCCAGTCCACGCCCACGAACAGGATGTTCTGGCCCGCGTCCCGGTGCGCGACCGTCTGCTCGGGCACGCGCACGTTCGATCCGCCCCCGACGCACACCACGTGCGCGGGATCGAGGCCGTACTGATCGACGAGCGAGGCCGTGACGTGCGCGCTGCGCGAGAAGACCAGGGTCGCGGCGTGGTAGCTCTCGCGCTCGAGTGCGATCCAGCGCGGCGAGCGCAGCGCGCGCGGGTCGAAATGGGGATAGCCGAGATTGACGAGGTGCGTGTGATCGGTGAAGACGAAATGGGGGATGCCCGGCGCGCGCGCGTCGAACAGCGACTGGATCTGGATCGTCCAGTCGAAGCCCTGCGCCTGGGCCCACTCGCTCGCGCGGCGGCTCATCCAGCGGAACATGAACGTGGTCCCGAAGAACGCCTGCCACGGCCGCACGCGGCGGGTCGCGAGCTTCCATCCGTGCTCGGCTGCGACGAACGCCGCGTTCGTGAGCATCGCCCTGCGATCGCTGCGCGCGAGCGCTTCGAGATCGAGCACGCAGACCTCTGCGTTGGGCAGCGCGGCCCGGAGCTCGTCGACGAGCAGCCGGTTCGGGATCGGGTGCGGCCCGATCCGCGAGAAGCCGATCCGAAGCGGCTGCGGCGACGCGCCGCTCTGTGCACGCGCGAGACTCATCGCCGCCGAGCCTGCTCCACGATCCGGTCGTACTCTTCCTTGAACACGCGCCGCGCCCGTTCGGCGGGAACGAGGTACCCCTCGCGCAGGTGCTCGGCGTCCCAGTGGGACGGCCAGGTCCAGCCGTAGTGGTCGGCGAGCGTGGCGGACAGCACCGCGATTGCGAACGCGAGCACGAGCACGACCGCGATGCCGGGAACCGGCGGCAGCGGCCAGATCGCCTCGGGCGTGACGGAGGCCTTCTGGATCACGCTGATGCTCGCGAGCTTCTCGTTGTCCATCTCGTGGGACAGGCGCGCTTCCTGGAGCCGCTTCTCGTAGGTGGCGTATTGCGCTTCGCCCGCGTCGCGGTCGCGGCGCAGCTGGCGGTGTGCCGACGAGAGCGCGGGCATCTGGTCGCGCTCGGCCTCGGACTTGGCGAGATCGGCCACGAGCTCGGCGCGCCGCTGCTGGAGCAGGCCGATCTGGGAGTCGACCTCGCCCTTGCGCGCACCGATGAACTGCTTCACGACGGCGAGCCGGCGGTTCGTGTTCTCGCGCAGGTGTCCCTTGACCTTCGAGGCCTCGAGCTCGAGCGCGAGCCGATCGCGCTGCGCCTGGGCGAGCGCGCTGTTCTCGTTGACTGCCGACATCCGCACCTGGGTGATCTGGGAGTCGATGGCGTCGATCTGCTGGCGGATCTCGCCGAGGTGCTGCGTGAGTGCGGCCTGCGGCGACTCTTCGGCGAACACGGGATGCGCGATCTCGAACTCGCGCAGCTCGGCCTCGGCCTTGTCGAGTGTCTGACGGTAGTCGGCCACGCGATCCTCGAGGAAGCTCGCGACCTCGGGATCGCCGAACGCGCCGAGGTGGGCCTCGGTGAACTTCTCGATCAGTGAGGTCACGGTGGACTTCGCGATCGCGGCATCGGGATGGCGGAAGCTCACCTGCAGCACGTCCGCTTCGGGCAACGCGAGCACGACCAGCCCCTCGCGCAGGCGCGCGACGGACATGGCATGGACGGAGGAAGCGACCTGCTCGGCTTCGGGCTCTTCGGCGGACTCGGTGAGCTGCTCGGCGAGATCCGGGTACAGGTTGGGCAGACCGACTGCCGCCACGGCGCCCTCGATCACGGGCTCGCTGCGCATGATCGCGAGCTCCGAGTTGATCACGGTCTGCTTGTCGCGCGATGTCACGGCGCGCTGATCGCCGACCTGCGGCGTGTAGATCAGCTCGCGGCCGAACTTCACGAGCAGGAGCGCGGTCGATTCGAACTGCGGCGTCTGGAGCACCACCATGAGCCCGAGCACGACCGCCGTTCCCGCGAACACCGCTGCAAACAGCCGGAACTGGCGCTGGATCAGCGCATAGATCTCGCGGAGCTGGGCCTCGAAGCGGTCGATCGAGCGCAGGTTCGATCGCCGCGGCATGTACGTCGGTTGAGGAGCTTCCGCGAGCCGGCGCAACGCGTCGGCGAGGCCCGGCGTCCGGACGGGCATCCGTTCCTGCTCGGGCCGCTGGTTGGGGTTGGGGGTCGACATGGGGTGCTCCTTCGGCCGGTGCGCGGCCTACTCTCCGATGGTCGCGAGCCGCGTGACCGGTCGCGCGCTCGGCGCGGCGGTCAGCTCGCGATAGAGGTGAAGTAGACGCTCCGCGACGACGGGGAGCGAGTAGTCGGAGGTGGCGCGCTCGCGCGCGCGGAGCCCGAATTGCTGCCGCAGCGCCGAGTCGGCGAGTACGGAGGCGAGCGCATCGGCGAGCGCGATCGGGTCGCCCGGCTCGACGAGCCGTCCGCTCCGCCCGTCTTCGATCATCTCGCCGGCCGCTCCGACGGACGTGGCCACGATCGCGAGCCCGGCCGCCATCGCCTCGAGCAGCGCATTCGAGAGCCCCTCGCTGCTCGACGGCTGCGCGAACGCGTCCGCTGCGCGGAGATACGGCGTGACGTCGGCGACGTCGCCCGTGAAGCGCACGCCGGGCGGCGCTGCGCGGCGCAGCTCGGCCTCACAGGCGCCGCCGCCCAGGACGGCCAGCTCGGCCTCGGGATGCGCGATCCGCACCCGCGTCCACGCCGCGAGCAGATCTTCGACGCGCTTCTCCGGCACGAGTCGTCCCGCGTAGACCACGAGCGGATGATGGCTGAAGCCGAGCCGCGCGCGCAGCTCCGCGCGCTCCTGCGCAGTGGCGGGTCGGAATTCCTGCGCATCGACGCCGTTGGGGATGAAGCAGCGCCGCTCCGGCGCCACGCGCAGCTCGTCGAGCTCCGCGTCGATCTCGCGGCTGATCGAGATGAAGCGATCGATGCCGCGCGCGAGCGCCGCCGCGCGGCGCGCGCCGAACGGCTTGCGCCGCAGCCGCACGGCATCTCCGAACAGCCCGCCGCGCAGCACCTTCACGACGGTCGGCACGCCGAGCACGCGTTTCGCGAACAGCGCCACGGTCGCGGGGGAGAACAGGCTGTAGGCGTGCAGCACGTCGGGTCGCGAGCGCACGAGTCGCAGCGCGGCCTCGGCCGCGAAGCTCTGGCTGGCTCCGGCACCGGGTCGACCCAGGCGCCGCACCGGCACGTCCGCGATCCGCTCGCTCCGGGGCAGACCGGGCACCGCGCGCGTCCACACCTCGAGATCGACGCCGCCCGCGGCGAGCAGCGGCGCCACGCGCGCGAGCTGGTGCTGCGCGCCACCCGTGATCGGGTGGTAGTCGAGGATCGGCATTACTACGCGCAACGAGTCTCCTCCCGCGCGGGCAGGACCCGGTGAGCATGGCGCGTTCGGATCACCTCGGCATAGAGCGCCACGTGTCGTTTGGCCCATGCCTGTGCGCCGAAGTGCGCGCTCGCGCGCGCTCGGCCGCCTGCGCCGAGCTGCTGGCGCTGGGCGGGATCGGCGACGAGCTCTGCGATCGCGCTCGCGAGCGCCGCGGGATCGCGCGGGGGCACGAGCACGCCCGAGCTCGCGTCGAGCACGCGCGGCACATCCCCCACGTCGGTGGCGACCACGGGCAGCCCGGCGGCCATCGCCTCGAGCAGCGCGACGGGCATTCCCTCCCAGTGCGAAGAGTTCACATAGAGGTCGCTCGCCGCGAGCAGACGCGACACGTCCGTGCGCAGGCCGAGCAGGCGTGCGCGCGGTGCGAGGCCAAGGCTCTCGATCTCGCGCGCGACGCTGTCCACGAGGCGCCCGCGTCCCGCGATGCGCAGCTGGGGTGCGGGGCCCGGACCCACGGGGAGCTTTGCGAACGCGCGCACGAGGTCGCTGTACGCCTTCTGCGGCACGACCCGTCCGACCGCGAGCAGGAGCGGCGCACCTTCGGGAACGCCGAGCTCGCGGCGCACCTCGGCGCGCTCGTGCGGCGACAGAAGCGCAGGCTCCCCGACCGCGTTCGGGATCACGTCGATCACGCGGCCGACCTCGCGCTCGTGGACGCCCGCGGTCTCCCAGCCCACGGCGATCACGCGATCGGCGCGACGCAATATCCACCGCTCTGCGATCTGCAATGCGCGGCCCACGTTGGTGCTGCGCCGCGTATTGTGCAGCGTGACCACGAGCGGTGTGCGCGTGAGCTCACCCGCGAGGCCCGCGAGCACGGTCGAGCGCACGAGGTGCGCGTGCAGGAGGTCGAAGCGCTCGCCGCGGATGAAGCGCAGCAGCGCGTGGGCGCGTCGCGGATCGGCAAAGCTCCGGGCCGGGAAGGTCACTACGCGCACGCCGCGGTCGCGCAGCTCCGCCTCGGAATCGGGGAACTCGCGCAGCGTGATCACGGTGAGCTCGACCAGGCGCGGATCGAGAGCCTCCGCGAAGGTGTGCTGCAGGCGTTCGGCCCCGCCGGTCACGTGCACGCGGTCGATGATCTGCGCGATGCGCATGGTCACGCCTCGCTCGTGCGGCGGACCAGCACGCGCGCGAGCGGTGTCGAGTAGACAGTCGAGACGGGAGCCGACAGCCCGCGCAGCGCCATCGCGATGCCGACGAACAGCCAGAAGAAGCGCGGATAGGCGAGGTGCAGGAACGTCGATCCGATCAGGAAGCCGATGAACGCGATGCCGAGCGCGGTGGCGAGGTGGACGTGGTCGGTATCGCCCGCGATCGCGAAGGTCCGGCGCGTGTGCTGGATCCCGGTCAGCGCGAACGCGAGCATGCCGCCGAGCACGGCGAGACCCACGAGACCGTTCTCGGCCGCAATCTCGAGATATAGACTGTGCGCGGCGCGCTCCTCTCGGCGCCCGTCGAGTGCGATCACGCGCGCATACTGCGGGTAGTGGATCTCGTAGTTGCCGCTGCCCACGCCCAGCAGCGGATGGTCGCCGAACATCATGGCTGCGGAGCGCACCTCTGAAAGCCGGCCGCGAATCGCGGAGTCGTCCACGTGGTGGCCGCGCAATCCCTGCCAGACCTGATTGAAGGTGCCCATGCGCTGGACGTAGGTGTCGGGCAGGAACGCGATCCCGATCAGCGCGAGCGGCGCGCACGCGAGCGCGATCCGGGGCCAGCGCGGCACCGTGAGCAGCATGAGCAGCGCGAGTGCAGCCAGCGTCAAGAACCCCCCGCGCGAGTAGGTGAATCCCATCGCAGCGACGATCGGCACGAGGCTCGCGAAGGCCGCAGCGCGCGCGACCCGCGCGCGCGCGTGGAACACGCGGTCGGCGGCAAGCGGCACGAGCGCCACAAGGATCAGCGCGAAGTAGTTCGGGGAGAGCGGTCCGGCGCTGCGCAGGCCCTCGGTCTCGTCGAGCAGGTTGCGCAGCTCGCCGCGCGCGAAGCCGCCGTAGGTCGAGCCGAAGTTGCCGGTGAGCGTCTGGTGCACGGTCAGGAGCGCGAGGAACGCACCCGCGGCGATCAGCGCCCACACGAGCGGCCCGAGCTGCTCGCGCCGGCGCAGGAACAGCGTCGCGATCAGCACGATGAACAGCGCATCGAAGTAGTCGAACAGCGACTCTGCGGCGCGTGTGGTGTCGGTCGCGTACAGGAACGAGGCGAAGATCACCGCTCCCCAGGCCACGAGCCACCAGAGCGCGCCCTTCCACACGTTGCCACCCGGCTCGCCCGAGAACGCCCAGCGCGCGAGCGCGAACGCCACCAGCGCGGGCGCCAGGAGCATGAAGAACGAGGGCAGGCCGTACTCCGTGCGCAGCGTGTCGGGCGCGTTCGTGTAGATCACGGCGGCGAAGTAGGCCGGAATCCAGGCCGGGCGGAACGCGCACACGACCGCGCCTCCGGCAATGAACGCGAGCGCGAGCAGGGCTGCCGGGTGCATCAGCTCTCCTCGAGCGCGGGTGTGATCGCGGGCGCGCGCTCGGGAACCCACGAGCGATGGCGGCGCCCGCGCGCGACGTCGGCGAGCGCGAGCACGCCCGCCAGCAGCACGAGATCGAGATAGAGCGGCAGCGCGAGCGCGCGCGGAAGTCCGTGATCGCGCAGCCACCAGCCCGCGAGCGCGGCGCCGTGCGCGATCGCCTGGGCGATCGCCGCAGCCGCGTAGAGGGGATGGCTCGGTGCGAGCGCGACCGCGCACACGAAAGCCAGCGCGACAGGAATGCCCAGCGCGCGCCGCAACACCTTGTGCGTGAAGAGCTGCAGCGCATAGAAGCCGTGGCGGCGCGGATCGAGCAGCGCGCGCCGCTCCCAGACGCTCGCGAGGCCGCGCGCCGCCACCCGCACCTTGCGCCGGAACTCCGCACGCGCCGAGCGCTGGACGGGTCCCGTCGCGATGGCATCCTCGGCGAACCACAGCCGCCGTCCCGCTGCGATCGCGCCCGTGGAGACGAAGAAGTCGTCGGTCACGCCGTCGGGAACGGGCTCGAACAGCTCGGCGCGGATCGCGTAGAGCTGGCCCGTGGCCGAGGTCATGCTGCCCGCGCGGCACTCGAGCCGCTTCCAGAGGCGGTCGAAGCTCCAGTAGGCGCGCTCGCCTTCGCCTCCGGTACCCGCATAGCGGAAGTCGCCGCCCACGGCGCCGATCGCGGGGTCGGAGAGCGGCGCGACGAGCCGCCGGATCGCGTCGGGCGCGAGGTGGCTGTCGGCATCGCTGAACACGAGGACGTCTCCAGTCGCTGCTGCGACCGCCTCGTTCAGCGCCGCGTTCTTGCCCAGGCGGGGCAGCGAGAGCAGCCTGCGCGAGGGACCGTCGGGAGCGGCGGCCCAGAGCTCGGCGACGCGTTCGTCGGTGCCGTCGTCGGATCCGTCGGAGGCGAAGATCACCTCGAGCCGATCGGCTGGATAGTCGATCGCCGCGGTATTGGCGAGCTTCGCATCGACTTCGGCGCGCTCGTTGTACGCGACGATCAGATAGCTCACGCGCGGGCAGCGCACCCGTGGCGCGCGGCGCGCGCGCCGGGAACAGCGCGCGCAGCGCGAGCACGAGCGGCCAGCCCAGCGCCGTGTAGAGCACGAGCGCGACCGACGCCCAGAACAGCGCGGCGAGCACGGCGCTCATCCCGACACCTCGCTCGCGGCCAGCCGCTCCACGCGTGCGCGCGAGGACACGCGCGCGAGCGCGCCCGCGAACAGCTCGCACAGCCGGTCTGCGCTGCGATCGATATCGAACTCGGCCTCGACGCGGAGGCGCCCCTCGGCGCCGAGCCGGCGCCGCAGCGCGGGATCGCCCGCGAGACGCCAGAGCGCGTCGGCGAGTGCGTTCGCATCGCTCGGGTCGACGAGCAGTCCCGTGTGTTCGTGGACGACGAGCTCCGGGATCCCCGAGATCGCGGTCGCCACGACCGGCTTCCCGAGCGCCATCGCCTCCATGAGCGCGACCGGAATTCCGTCGCGGCGGCCCGCCGCGGTGACGACGCTCGGCAGGGCCACGGCGCTCGAGGCCGCGATCAGCGCGAGAGCGCGTGCGCGCGGCTGGGGCCCGTGCAGCACCACGCGGTCGGCGAGCCCGAGCGCGGCGATGCGATCCGCCAGCGCGCTGCGGTCGCGGCCATCGCCGACGAGATCGCAGCGCACGTCGACGCCGCGGCGCACGAGCTCCGCGCATGCGTCGAGCAGGCGTGCCTGGCCCTTCTTCTCTTCGAGCCGCGCGACGCACGCGATCCGGAACGGCCCGTCCGCGGGATCCCGCGGTCGGCCGGATCTGGGCGGTCGATACACCGCAGTGCACCACCTCGATGCGCGGCGCGTGTGCGCCGAGCCGGTCGAGCAGGAAGCGGCGGTTGTACTCCGAGATCGCGACGACGAAGGCGGCGCGGCGCGCCTTCTCGACGAGCATGGTCTGCTGCACGAACAGATCGTCGGCGTGCGTGGTGAAGCTGTACGAGAGCCCGGTCAGGCGGTGGACGATCCAGGCGCCGAGCGCCGTGTGCGTGGCCCAGTGCGCGTGCACGTGTGCGGCACCGCGGCGCTGCATCTGCAGCGCGTAGCACGAGGCGAACACCGCCACCGCGATCGAGCGCACGAGCAGTCGGGTCGAGCGGCGGTGCTCCCAGAGCACACGCGCCCACACGCCGAGCAGCGCGCGCGGCGCGCGCGCGAGCCACACGAGCTGGGCGAGCCACAGCGCGGGAGACCACAGCGGCGCAACCGTGCAGCGCTGCGCCCATCGCTCCGCTTCGGGATGGGAGACCGCTTCGCGCGCGCGCACGAGCGCGAACAGCTCCACTTCGACGCCGCGGCGCTCGAGCGCGAGCAGCTCGTCGAGGATGAAGCTCTCCGAGAGCTTGGGAAAGCGCGAGACGAAGTAGGCGACCCTCACGAGCGCGCCCCTTCGAAGCTGGGCTGGCGGCGGTCGAGCGCGTTGCGCAGCACCGCGAGCCCCGTGGCCACGAACTGCCTCGCGAGCACGCAGAGCGCCAGTGCGTAGACGAGCACGCCCGTCGCGATACCGGCGACGAGCTGGACCCAGCCGGGCTGCGCGGCGAGGCGCGCGTTCACCGCATACACCGCGACGGCCATCGCGCCGCACGCGAGCAGCACCGGCACGGTGCGGCCGAGCATGGCTCCGACCGGCAGGCCGAAGACCGAGCGCGCCATGCCGAGCTCGAGCGTCATCATGACGAGCGCGACGCCGGCCTGCGCCCAGCCGACCGCGGTCGCACTGCCGCCATGGACGGCCGCTGCCCAGAGAGCGGGAACCGCGAGCGCGAGTCGAATGAATCCGAGCCGCGTGAGCATGTCGGGGCGTCCCAGCGCCTTGTAGAGGTCGCCGATGTTGAACGACACCGAGACGAACAGCGCATACAGGCAGATCGGCGGCACCACGGGCGCCACGTCGATCCACTTTTCCGAGAAGGCCGTGACGACGACGGGCTCCGCGAGCAGCGCGAGGCCGACGGCCATCGGCGCGGTGACGGCCAGCACGTAGTTCGTAGTGGTCGCGAACGCGACGTCGACCGAGGTTCGCTCCTCGCGAAGCTTCGAGTAGATCGGCATGAGCACCTGGCCGAGCACCGCGACCAGATTGCGGATCAACAGGTCCGGCAGGCGAAACGCGAGCGTGTAGGTGCCCAGCGCGGCCGCTCCGAGCACGCGCCCGACCACGAGATAGTCGAAGTTGCGCACCGCGGCGCCGAGCGTGTTCACGGCGACGAGGTGGCCGCCGAACGGGATCAGTCCGGCCGCTGCGGTGCGGTCGAAGATCAGGCGCGGGCGCCAGCGCAGCACGTACCAGTAGACGGGCACCGACGCGAGCGCGCCCCCGAGTGTTCCGCCCACGAGGGCCCAGGCGCCGAAGCCCGCGAACGCGAGCGCGATCGAAGCGATGCCCTTGAACAGCGATCGCGTGAGCTCGGGCAGGATGCTGTTCCGGAACGCGAGCCGCTTGCGCAGCATCGCGCCGTGCACGTTCGCGAGCGCCTCGATCGGGAAGATCAGGCCCATCGCGCGCGTGACGCCGA
Organism: uncultured delta proteobacterium; assembly: GCA_963832165.1. GTDB lineage: Bacteria > Myxococcota_A > UBA9160 > UBA9160 > SMWR01 > JAHEJV01. Next base: position 625,280 of record CAWHTE010000004.1, read on the forward strand.
CTGCACGCGCGTCGTCGAACAGGAATTCGGAAAGGGGAGCCAGCACCCAGACGATCGCGGTGCCCGCGAGCGCGGCCGCGAGCCCGAGCCAGAACCCCGTGCTGCGGTAGCGCTCGTCGTCGGCGTGATAGATCAGCGCGGGTCCGAGCCCGAGCGTGGGGACCGGCCCGAACAACGCCATGAGCGTGAGCGCGTACGCCGCGACGCCGAAGTCGTCGGGGTCGAGCAGGCGCGCGAGCACGATCGTCGACACGAGCACCATGCCCTTGCCGGCGAACTCGGAGGCGAAGCGCCAGCCCGCGCCGCGGATCGCAGCGGTCGCGATCCCGCTGCGCGGGTGCGCAACGGGCTCATCGCCCGCCGTGGGGTGCACGTTCAGCACCCCCCGCGCGATCGGAAAACCTCGCCCACCGTGAGGAACAGAATCTTCAGGTCGAACCCGAGCGAACGGCGATCGATGTATTCCATGTCGAGGCGCAGCCGCTCGTCGAATTCGGTGTGGCCGCGGCCGACCACCTGCCAGAGGCCCGTGATGCCCGGGACGACGTCGAGGCGCGCCGTTTGCCAGACCGCGTAGGTCTCGGGTGCGAACGATGTCGGCCGCGGACCGACCCACGACATCTCACCGCGCAGGACGTTGAGCACCTGCGGCAGCTCGTCGAGGCTCGACTTGCGCAGGAAGCGGCCGAGTCGCGTGATGCGGGGATCGTTCTCGATCTTGAAGTCGGGCCAGGTCAGCTGATTCAGGTGCGCGTAGGTCTGCTTCAGCTCCTCCGCGTTCGGGACCATCGTGCGGAACTTGAACATGGGGAAGCGCGCGCCCCCGCGTCCCGTGCGCTGCTGGAGGAAGAACACGGGCGCGCGCGGAGCGCTGAGCTTGATCAGGAGCGCGACCAGCGCGATCGCGGGCAGCCAGACCGGCGCCGTGAGCACGCTGAACAGGACATCGAAGGCGCGCTTGAGGGATGCGGCGCGGCGGTGCGTCGCGTGGTCGAGTCGGGTCACCCGGTCGGTGCGAATCCACGCGGACTCGGTCTTCTCGAGTGGGGGGCCGGGCTCCTGGTGCCCGCGCGCATCGACCACGGCGAGGTCGATCAGGTCGTCGAGCACGAGCGCGTCGAGCGGGAAGGTCGCGGCGCCGACCCGCACCGGGGCCGGTGCCACGGTCTTCCAGATCCGCTGGGAGAGCTCTTTCGCACCCTGGGCATTCGTGGAGGGGCAGAACACGGCGTAATGGCCGGCTCCATCGCCGTTTCCCCAGCGCAGCAGCAGGTCGGTGCGGCGCAACGTCGCCGCAACATCATGCTCTATCTGCCCAAAATCCGGACTCTCTGGGGCGCTGTCCGTCGCGATCTCGAGCGCGACGACGCTGAACTCCTGCTCGGTTCGGCGGCTCAGCGCAAACAACATTTCTGCAAACTCGAGCTCGACGGAGCTCGTGGGGGCAGAAATCGGACGCACATGGGTCGGGTTCAACACAGCAACTACCTATGAGGAGCAACGAATCCAGCCGGGGGGCTGGCCACAACCGATGCAACAGCCGTACCTAAGGAATCTTTACGAACCCCGATACCGCGTGTCCATCATATTCGGGTGTACTCGACCCCCCAGCTGGTGTCGGACTCCCCACACAGAGTCCCCAGGCCGGGAAATTGCAAGGCTTTCGCCCCGGTAGGTGACGCTGGGCCGGCGGCGGGTTACACCCGTGAATCAGATCGTGCGAAGTTCCGAGGCCGGGCAGATGATTGCGGTCCCGAGGGAGTTACCGAATGCACTTTCTACACTCCAAAATGACCTGGTTGCCGCTCGTCGCGGCGTTCGTCGGCCTCGCGCTGGCCTGCGCGAGCCGGCCGGTAGCTCCGCCGCCGCCCGATCCGGACCCGAACCAGCCGGCCGAGGCCTACGTGATCGGCGTGAGGGATCTAATCCGGATCAGCGTGTGGCAGAACGAGGAGGCCACCGTCGACGTTCCCGTGCGCCCCGACGGCAAGGTGACGGTGCCGCTCGTCGGGGACGTCGTGGCGCGCGGCCAGACCCCGGAGCAGCTCAAGAACGCGATCACGAAGCAGCTCTCGAAGTCGATCGAGTCGCCCGACGTCACCGTGATCGTGCTGGAGATGAACAGCCGCTTCGTCTCCGTGGTGGGACGCGTGATGACGACCTCGCGTGTGCCCGTCTCCGAGGATCTGCGCGTCGTCGAGGCGATCGCGCTCGCGGGCGGATTCGACGAGTTCGCCGATCGCGGCGATATCCGCATCGTCCGCCGCCAACCCGACGGGAAGGAGGTGGAGTACCACTTCGACTACGACGCCTACATGGCCGGCCGCGCTCCGGGCTCGAACTTTCTGCTGCGCTCCGGCGATGTGATCTACGTCTCCGATTGATCGATTCCCGGCAAACCGTTCATCCCGTACTAGTCGGGAAGACCACGGTCGTCTCGCGCACCTCGTAGCGCGCGAAGATGCCCTGGGTGACGTAGGGATCGCGCTCGGCGATCGCGCGCGCTTCGGCGAGGCTCTCGGCCTCGAACACCACCACGCTGCCGAGCGGAGCGCCGTCGTCGCCGAGCATCGGTCCCGCGTGCCGGATCCGGCCCGCACGCGCGAGACCCTCGAGGCCTGCGAGATGCGCGGGGCGGTGGACCTTGCGCAGCTCGCGGCCCTGCGGCCCGTCGTGTCCGATCAGGATGAACAAGGCATACGGTTTCTTTCGCGCGGCTCAATTCGAGTCGCGCAGATCGGAAGCCACCGTTCGACTTCGCTCGCCTTCGGCTCGCTGCGCGCGCCCTTCGGGCGCTTGCGACGGGCACTATGCCACTTCGCGCGGATCGCAGCCCAGCGCGCACACCGAGCGCGGTGACGCGTCGGCGAGGCTCTCGGGCTCGACCTGGATCGTGGCGTGATCGATCCGGTGGCGTCCGCCGAGCAGTGTGTAGGCCTCGGTGAGCAGCGCCTCGGAGCGCTCGATGCGCGCCACCACGAGATGGCACGAGAGCGCGACCCGGCCGTGTCCGAGCGTCCAGACGTGGAGATCGTGCACGCTTCTCACGCCGCCGAGCGCACCGAGATCGCGGCGCACGCCGTCGACGTCGAGCCCGCGCGGCGCCGCCTCCATCAGCACGTCGACCGCCTCGCGGATCAGCTGCCACGCGGACGTGAGCACGAGCGCCGCGATCGCGATCGACGCGGCCGGGTCGGCCCACAGCCACCCGAAGCGCCAGACGCAGAAGCCCGCGAACATGGCGCCGACGCTGCCGAGCGCGTCGCTGAGCACGTGCAGCCACGCGCCGCGCATGTTGAGGCTGCGCTCGTGCCCGTCGCCGAGGATCGCGAGCGCGGCGAGGTTCACGAGGAGTCCGCCCGTGGCGATCACGAGCACGCCCGCGCCCGCGACCGGTTGCGGCGCGGCGAAGCGTTCGAACGCCTCGACCGCGACGAACAGCGCGACCGCCACGAGCGCGACGCCTTGTGCGAGCGCGGCGAGGATCTCCGCGCGCGAGCGCCCGTAGGTCCAGCGGTCGTCTGCGGGGCGCGACGCGACCCACGCCGCGAACAGCGCGAGCGAGAGCGCGGCGACGTCGGAGCCCATGTGGCCCGCGTCGGCCAGCAGCGCGAGCGAGCCCGTCCACCACGCGCCCACGAGCTCGGCCACCAGATAGGTCGCGGCGAGGCCCAGCGCCGCCGCGAGCCGCGGGCGTGCGCCCAGCGCGCGATGTGCGCCGTGATCGTGGTCGTGACCCGGCATGCGGGCCAAGATATCCCGTAAGATCAACGACGCGAACGAGCAAGGAGCGGAGATCCCATGGCCATCGACTTCAGCTTTCCCCCCGACCTCGAGGCGCTGCGCCTCAAGGTGCGCGAGTTCATGGACACAGTGGTGCGGCCCACCGAGGACGCGATGGACGAGAGCAACCGCGACCAGCTCGTCGCGGGGATCATCAAGATGCGCAAGGCCGCCCACGAGTGGGGCCTCTGGCTGCCGCACATGCCCACCGAGTACGGCGGCATGGGGCTCGGTCACGTGGCGATGGCCGCGGTGTCGGCCGAGGCCGCCAAGGCGCGCTTCGGGCCGTTCGCGCTCAACGCGCAGGCGCCCGACGAGGGCAACATGCACACGCTGCTGCACTGGGGCACCGAAGAGCAGAAGGAGATCTACCTGCGCCCGCTCTGCGAGGGGCGCACGCGCTCGTGCTTCGCGATGACGGAGCCCGAAGTAGCGGGCTCGGACCCGACGCTGATCCAGACCCGCGCCGTGCAGGACGGCGACGAGTGGGTGGTCGACGGCCACAAGTGGTTCATCTCGGGCGCGCGCGGTGCGAAGTTCGCGATCCTGATTGCGAAGACCGAGGACGCCCCCGAGATCCCGCAGGCCGGCAACAGCGCGTTCCTGGTCGATCTGCCGGCGCCTGGCTGGGAGATCGTGCGCGACGTCGAGACGATGTCGGGCGGTCACAACCACTGCGAGATCCGGATCACGGGGCTGCGCGTGCCGAACGACCGCATGCTCGGCGGGCGCGGGCAGGGCCACCTGCTCGGGCAGGCGCGGCTCGGGCCCGCGCGGCTCGCGCACTGCATGCGCTGGATCGGGCAGGCCGAGACCGCACTCGACCTGATGGTCGACCGCGCGACGAAGCGCTTCGCGCACGGATCGCTGCTCTCGGAGAAGCAGGGGATCCAGTGGATGATCGCGGACTCGGCGATGGACCTGTACCAGTCGAAGCTCATGGTGCTGCACTCGGCGTACCTGATCGACAAGGGCGCGGACTTCCGCAGCGAGGTGTCGATGACCAAGCACTTCGTCGCAAACGCGCTGGGCCGCATCATCGACCGCGCGATCCAGGTCCACGGCGCGCTCGGCTATTCCACGGACACACCGCTCGCGCAGATGGCCACGCAGGCGCGCTGGGCGCGCTTCGCCGACGGCGCAGACGAGGTGCATCAGTGGCGCATCGCGCAGCGCACGATCGACGCCTATCAGCGCGACGGAAGCACGCGCGCAGCGACCGGAGATCTGCCGCTCTGACGCGCGCGATCGCCGCAAGTTTCGCGCAGCGAGCCAAAGGCGAGCGAAGACCATTGGGATGGGCTTGCGCGGCGCTCGCGCTGTACGCAGCGGGCTGCGCGAAGCCGGGCTGGGACGCCGAGCAGTGGGCCAGCACGCGACCCGAGCTCATGGGGCGCGCGGTCGGCCAGCTCGAGGACGTGACGCCCTACGTGCTCGCGTCCGAGGGCGAGCTCGTGTTCTTCGTGTGCCACTGGCCGCTGAACGAGCCGCTGCGCGTGTCACTGCCGCCCGACGCGAATCAACACGAGCGCGAGATCCTCGACAAGGCGCTGCGCGCGTGGGAGGCCGTGGTTCCGGGCCTGCGATTCGACGTCGTCGAGGGCACCGCGCAGATCCGGCTGCGCTTCCGCGAGTCCGGACCCGAGAGCGCGCGCACTGCGGCCGATTGCGAGGTGACTCCGCCGTTCACGGGCGATGCGCTGCGCGCACGGCTCGTCTCGGCACAGATCGATCTGCGGCGCGCCGAGCGCGATCCGTGGGGCAGGGTGGTCGAGCTCCAGGTGAGTCAGCTGCTCGGGAGCGTCACGCACGAGATCGGACACGCGCTCGGGCTCCAGGGGCACGCGCGCAGCGGCAAGACCGTGATGGTGCGCGAGACCTACTCGATCGCGAAGATCGGCGAGAAGCTGAACGACGAGAAGAAGCCCAAGCCGCTCCAGGAGCCCGCGATGCAGGCGCTCTACTCGCTGCCGTCGGGCACGGTGATCGAGCGGCGCCGGCTCGCCGCAGGCGCGACCGCTTCCGTCGACGCGATCGCGCAGCGCGCGCGAGCGCAGGGCGCCACGCGCGTGCAGGTGCGCGTGGGCGATCGAGCCGGCGCGGTGCGCTGGGGTCCCGGAGACCTCGTGTACTACTTGAGGGAGCCCGCGGAGATCCTCGCAGGGGATCTCGCTTTCGAGGATGCGCTGACGCCGTAGTCCGCGCGGCCACGCCCGCGGCGCGGGGTCACTCCTCGCCGAGCGCCTTCTTGACCATCGAGAGCTGGTGCGCGACCTCGATGTTGCTCGGCTCGAGCGCGGCCGCGCGCTCGAGGTGCTCGCGTGCGCGCACGGGATCCGAGGGCGGCGCCTTGAACAGCGCCCAGCCCAGCGCGCCCTGATAGGTGCCTTCCTCGGGCCAGAGCTCGACCGCGGAGCGCAGGAACTCGAGCGCGCCGCGGAAGTTGCCCTGGCGCGCGAGGATCTCGCCCTTGCGGTAGTTCGTCTCGGCCGCGGCCAGCCGCTCGGCGTCGAGATCCGTCTCGTCGGAGTCGAGCGAGGCGTCGTAGCTGCGTCGGCGCTTGGGATCCGCGAGCACCGCGTGGGCCTTGCCGATCGCCGCGAACACGCGGCCGGCCTTCTCGCGCGTCTCGCGCTCGAGGCCTGCGCGCGCGAGAGCGTCGGGGTGGTAGCGCTTGGCGGCGTCGAGGTAGGCGCGCTTGACTGCGGTCGGAGCGGCGTCGCGCTCGATCTCGAGCAGCGCGTAGTAGTCGAGCTCGTCGAGGCGCACGTACTTCTGGCTGACCTCGAGCGCGAGCACCTCGTTCATGCCCGCGGAGGCCGGGCTTGCGGCCGCGCCGTCGCGCGCGCGCGCGGCCGCCGCGCCCGAAGACGCGATCTCGGTGAGCACGATCTCGACCTCGAGGTAGTCGTCCTCGTCGTCGGGCTTCTCGCGTTCGGGCGCGCAGTAGTCGACCGCGCGCGCTGCGTCGATCAGCCAGGCCGCCGCGAGCGCGCGCGGCGTGCGCGCGGTCTGGAGCGCGTTCCAGAGCGTGCGCGTGCCGTCGAGCGCCTCGATCAGCGCGATCACCGAGTCGTCCGAGCGCAGCCGCTCCTGGATCTGCGGCAGGCGCCGGTTGCGCGCGGCCGCCTCGTTCATGTGCGGGGCGAGGTCGGCGAGCACGCGATCCGCGCTCCAATGCGTCTCGATGCCTTCCTGGATCAGCGCGATCAGGTCGGCGCGGAACGGCAGAGCGCCGTCGGGCGGGGTCGCTTCCCGCTCGAGGTCGTAGCTGCCGCGCGGCCAACCGAAGCACTCGAGCAGCCGCCCGCGCACCTGCTCCTTGAGCGCCAGGAACAGGCTCTTCGGCTCGAGCAGGCCCAGCTCGAGCAGCGCGACGCCTTCCTTGACGTGGCGCTCGGAGACGTAGGTCGACACGCGGTGGTAGTCGTCGCGCGAGAGGCGCCCCGCATCGAGCAGCGAGAGGCCCAGAGTCTCACTTGCGAGACTCGACTCGGCGGAGATCGGCGCGCCGCGCTGGAAGCGGAACGACTTTTCGATGCGGTCGCGCCGCAGGCGCAGACAGCCATCGAAGCGGGCCGCGGAGAGCTCGAGCAGGAGCCGGGGCAGGGGTGTCCGATCGAGCTCTCCCGTGTCGGGGATCGCCACCATGCTTCGATTTCGGGCATCCCGCGCGGGGACTTGATGCAAGGAGGCCGACAGAGTCGGCCGACGCGCAGCGAGGCGAAGCCGAGCGAAGGCCGGAAGCCCGAGCGCGAGCGATCAGCGAGCGCGAAGGCCCGGCAAGGGGCGAGCGGATCGAGCGCCTACACCGACCGGCGCTGCGAGCGCGCGATCTGGAACGCGAGCGCGACGGCGGCCTCGAGACCCTTCTCGACGAGCAGCGGCGGGTGGTCGAGGTCTGCGAGCACGGGCTCGGAGAGCGGGGACGGATCGACGAAGATCACCTCGGCGCCCCAGCCCTCCGCGGTCTGCACCAGCTGCTCGAGCGCGAGCGCCCCGAACGCCTCGTCGATGATCGCGCCGCCGAGATCCACGACGATCACCGAGACCGCCGAGGCGGCCGAGTCGCGCGAGAGCAGCTCGAGCGCCGAGAGGGTCTCGTTCGGGCCCGCATACGGGCAGCACCATCACGGGACCCCAGATGTGCACCGCCGCGGCGTCGCGGTCCATGGCCGCCGCGCTCGCGATCTCCTCGGGCAGTGCGCGCTCCGACCCGCGCGTGAAGCGGCTGCGCACGAGCGCGCGCAGCTCCGTGAACGGGAGTGCAGCGAGGCTGAGCACTGCGCGCGGATCGCCCTGGGTCGACCACTCGGAGGCCTCGCACGCGACGAACCGGCAGTCGTGCTCCCCGTTCGCGTTGCAGCTCGTCTCCACCGCGATCAGATCGGCGTCGAATGCGCCCGAGAGCCAGCCCGACGTGTAGCCCGCGCTCAGATAGCAGACCGAATCCCGTCCGCCGCCGAGCGCGGTCAGGTGCGCGGACGCCTCGTGGTGGTCGGGCCAGTTTCCCTCGAGACGGATCGCGCCGGAGGCGCCGAGCGGCTCGAGCGAGCGGCAGGGCATCCGGAGCGGCAGCGAGAGCGAGACCGTGACATCCGAGCGCGCGTCGGCAGTGGCCGCGAGCGCGCGCGTGACGTCCTGAAGCCCGTGCAGGAAGCCCATCTGGAGCAGCGTCGCGGCGGTCTGGTCCGGATCGAGCTCCTTGGCGAGCTCACCGTGCAGCGCCGTGAGGAACGTCGGATCGAGCACGATGCGAGAATCGCGCGCGAGCACGGCGTCGGCGTCGAAGCCGATCTCTCGGGCCACCGCTTGCGCGGCGTCGTCAGGGGGGCACATCAGCGGGGGTGGTCCTTGGGCAGCTGCCGGATCAGTCCTGGATGAACGAGTAGATGTCGAACTTCTGGCCCTTCTTGATGAACGACTCGCCCTCGCGCTCGAGCAGGCGCAAGAACGGCTCGGTCACCTTGGGATCGAACTGGGTACCGGTGTACTTGTGGATCTCCGAGACGACCGCCTCGAGCGTGAGCGCCTTGCGGTAGGGCCGGTCGCTCGTCATCGCCTCGACCGTATCGGCCACGAGGATGATCCGGGAGGGCAGCGGGATCTCGTCGCCGCGCAGGCGATCGGGGTAGCCGCGATCTGAGCCGTCGTACCACTCGTGGTGGTGGCGCACGCACGGCGCCACGTCGCGCAGGAACTCGACGGGCTCGAGGATCTTGAAGCCGATCTCGGGGTGCTGCTTGATCTCGAGGTACTCCTCGGGCGTGAGCCGCTCGGGCTTCGTGATCACGAAGTCGCGCACGCCGATCTTGCCGACGTCGTGGAGCAGCCCCGCGATGTAGACGCGCTCGATCACGTCCTTCGGGAAGTTCATCTCTCGCGCGATCTTCGACGCGTACACGCCCACGCGCTCGGAGTGACCGCGCGTGTAGGCGTCCTTCGCATCGACTGCCTCGGAGAGCGCGCGGATCGTCTGCACGTACGCGGTTCGCAGCTGCTGGTGCTTTTCGGCGAGCTGCTTGGTGCGATCGCGCACCTTGCCCTCGAGATTGCGGTTCATGTCCTGGAGCTTGAAGTTCTGCTCGCGCGTAACCTGGTTCAGGCGCTTGATCTCGGCCTTGAGGTCGGCGTGGTCGAAGGCCTGGCGCAGCGTCGCGCGCAGCTCGTCGTCGTTCCAGGGCTTCGTGATCAGGCGGTAGATCTCGCCGCGGTTGATCGCGTCGACCGCCACCTTCATCTCGGTGTAGCCCGTGAGCATCATGCGCACGATGTCGGGCTGGCGCTCGCGCACGTGCGCGAGGAAGTCGACGCCCGACATCTCGGGCATGCGCTGGTCGGTCACCACTACCTGGGTGGGGTGCTTCTCGAGCAGCTCGAGCGCTTCCGCGGCGCGGCTCGCGCACAAGACGTTCATGTCCTCGGAGCGCAGCAGGCGCTGCAGCGCCTTGAGGATGTTGACCTCGTCATCGACGAAGAGAACGGTGTGTTCGTGTCTCATGGACGCTCCGGTCCGAGGGCAGGCGGGTAGCCGCCCGTCTCTCTTCCTATCAAGTGTCGTGCCAAGTGCACTGAATCGCGGGTAACCCGCATCGGCGCGCGGTGTTAGGCCGATATCCGCGCATTGCCGAGGTGGGGCAGAATTCCCGAATTTGGGACGGGAACGGGACGGGCGTCCCGATCCCGGGACGGGTGCGCAAGGGGTCCGGTATCTTCGGCGCTGCGCGAAACTTGCCCATGGAGTCCCGATGACGATTCAGCCGGTCCGTCCGGAGCTGTCGCTGCTCGACGGGCGCTTCTACGCCGACGATCCCCACGCGAACTTCCTGTGGATGCGCGAGCACGAGCCCGTCTACTGGGACGAGCAGGCGAAGGTCTGGGGCATCACCCGCCACGACGACCTGCAGCAGGTGTCGAAGGACTCGGAGACCTTCTGCAACCGCTTCGGCATGCGCCCCGATGCACCGGCGGTTCCGTCGATGATCAACTTCGACGGCGACGTCCACAAGCGGCGCCGCAACCTGGTCAACCGCGGCTTCACGCCGCGTCGGGTCGCCGAGCACGAGGTGAAGATCCGGTCGATCTGCGCCGCGCTGATCGAGGGTGCGAAGGCGAAGGGGCGCGTCGACTTCGTCGCCGAGGTCGCCGCACCGCTGCCGATGATCGTGATCGGCGACATGCTCGGCGTGCTGCCCGAGGATCGCGACCGGCTGCTGCGCTGGTCGGACGACCTGATCTCGGGTCTGTCGCTCTCGGCTCCGCCCGAGAAGATCGCCGCGACAGCGCATGCCGCGATGGAGTACGCCGCCTACTGCGTGGGCGTGATCGCCGACCGGCGCAGCCGCGCGCCCGCCGAGGACCTGATGAGTCTTCTCGTGCACGGCGAGATCAATGGCGACCGGCTCGACGACGAGGCGCTGGTCCAGGAGTCGCTCCTGATCCTGGTCGGTGGTGACGAGACGACGCGCCACGTGATCACCGGCGGGATGTACCAGCTGCTCGTCCACCCGGATCAGCGGCGCAAGCTCGCCGCGAATCCGGCGGCGATCCCGACCGCGGTCGAGGAGATGCTGCGCTGGGTCACGCCGATCCAGAACATGTCGCGCACCGTCACGCGCGAAATCACTCTGCGCGGCCGCCAGATGCGCGAGGGCGACAAGGTGATGCTGCTCTACCCGTCGGGCAATCGCGATGCGCTCGTGTTCGACGAGCCGTTCCGCTTCGACGTCGAGCGCGACCCGAACCCGCATCTCGCGTTCGGCGGCTACGGCGCGCACTTCTGCCTCGGCTCGGCGCTCGCGCGTCTCGAGCTGCGCGTGATGTTCGAGGAGATCCTGTCGCGCGTCCAAGACATCGAGCTCGTCGACGACGGGCGGCCGCCGTACCGCAATTCGAACTTCATCACCGGCATCGAGTCGCTGCCGGTCGAGGTCCGCTGATCGGTCTCAGAGCTTCGGGTGGTGTCCGAGCGGGTCCTTGAACGTGAAGCGCAGCGGCCCGCCGACCAGCGGGCCGAGCGGCTTCGCGATCTCGGTGGGCCGCGTGAGCGCCACGATCGGCGCCACGGGCACGAGGTAGACGGCGAGGCCCACGACCGACGTGAGCAGCCCGATCGGGCGCATCACGAGGACGTCGAACACGACCGGCACGCTCGACGACTCCCCGGCACCCGACAGGCGGTCGGCGCGCGCGGGCGCAGCGAGCGTGAGAGCGAGACCGGCGATCGCGAACGCAGAGGCGAAGTGACGGATCCGATTCAGCATCGGCGGAAACCCTCCGGAAGTTCCTCGACTTATCGGGCGGGCGGACCGGAGGGTTGAGGTGCTACTTGGGCCACTCCGGCCAGTCGCGCGACACGGAAAGTTTCCAGTCTGGCGCGCGCCGCTCGAGGTAGGCCACCACGCCCTCGACCGCGTCCGCGCGCGCCATGAGGTGGTGGTGCAGGGCGGTCTCCTTGCGCTCGATCGCGACCGGATCGAGCAGGGAGCTCTCCCAGAGCAGCCGCTTCGTGACCGCGACCGAGAGCGGGGCGGTGTTCGCCGCGATGTCCTTCGCGATCGCGAGCGCGGTCGGCAGCACCTCGGCCGCGGGCACGACGCGCGAGGCGAGGCCGAGCCGCTCCGCCTCGAGCGCGTCGATCTTGCGGCCCGTGAGCAGGAGGTCGGCGGCGCGGCTGTGTCCGACGATCCGCGGCAGCGTGAAGTGCGCGTACGCGTCGGGCATCACGCCGCGGCGCACCTGGACCACGCCGTACTTTCCCTCGCGTGCGAGGATACGCAGGTCGCACTGCAGCGCGATCGTGAAGCCGAGACCGATCGCGTGGCCGTTCACCGCGGCGATCACGGGCTTGCGGATCGCGAACGCGGGCGGATCGAACGCGGCCGCCGAGAAATCGGCCGGCTCCTGCGCCGCGAACGTCGCGGCGCCCGGCGCGAGATCGGCACCGGTGCAGAACGCATCGCCGGCACCCGTGATCACGACCGCGCGGATCGCGTCGTCGCCGTCGCAGCGGCGGTAGGCGGCGCCGAGCGCCAGGCCCATCGCACCGCTGAACGCGTTGCGCTGCTCGGGCCGGTTCAGCGTGACGAGCGCGACGCCCCCCTCGACCTCGAAGCGCAGGTCCTCCCCGTTTGCCGGGCCTTCGCGCTCGCTGCTCGCTCGCGCTCGGGCTCCGGCCTTCGCTCGGCTTCGCCTCGCTGCGCGTCGGCCGCCTTCGTCGGCCTCCTTGCTCATGCCGCGGGCTCGAGCTCCACGATCGCGCGTGCGCCGATCCGGCCGGTGAGGCGCGAGAAGAAGTCGACCACCGTCATCTGCCAGCCGTACTTCGCCTGCAGCGCTTCGTAGGCCGCGCGCACGATCTTGGCGTCCTCGACCACGCGCCCGCGCGCCTCGATCCAGTCGCCGCGCAGCGCCCCGCGCACGTTGCACGCGGCGACGCGCGCGCGCGGTCCGTTGCGCAGCCGCTTCACCTTGCCCGCGTCGCCCTCGCTGAACAGGTAGAGGTGATCGCCCCGGCGCGCGAACCAGACGGGTGTCTGCACCGCGCGGCCGTCGCGCCGGAAGGTCGCGAGACTGACGTAGCTCTCCTGGTCGAGGTCGGAGAATTTCTCGTGTTTCATGAAGATTCCTGTAGGAACGTTACCTGCCCCGAGTTCGCGTTCACCTACGAGAGTTACAACGTAGTTGAACCCCTACAAGCTCAGGAGTATCTTGCTCCGCGGGGGCAGGCGTGCGACAGACAACTCGTATGCGGCGTTCGGCGCACCTGGCGTGGCTGCTGTGTCTTCCGTGGATCATCGGGGGCACTTCCGATCCGGGCGTGCTGCTCGAAGTCGATCGCGAGAGCTTCGAGGTGCGCGCGCGCGACCTCGCCTCGGGACACACGGGTCCCAGCCTGCGCGTCGTGCTCGGCTCGCCCGCGCATCCGACGCCGAGCGGCAACTTCCCGCTGCACGTGGTGGTGCGCAATCCGGGCTGGAGCCCGGGTGAAACCGCGCGCTCGTTCGGGGCCCATCCCGTGGAGCCGTCGAGCGACGGTCCGCTCGGCGCGGGCAAGATCCCGTTCGCGGAGCGCGGCGAGATCTCGCTGCACGGCGGCGCCAACCCGCTCCTGCTCGGCAAGCCGGTCTCGCTCGGCTGCGCGCGCGCCACCGATGAAGACCTGCTCCGCCTGCTCGACTGGCTCGAGCAGCGGCGCGCCCTGCAGCGCCCCGAGCCGATGGCCGGCGGCGAACTGCGCCAGTACTTCCGCCGCCCCGCTCGCGTCACCGTCCGCTAGCGCGCTGCCCAGGCGCGCACGGCGCAGTCCACGGGAAGCGGGTGCCCGGTCCGCCCAGCGTTCGCGGGTGCCGTTTAACACGTTTGGTGGGTTGCTCACCACACATGGGTGATGAGACGACTAGCCCCTATCTCGGGGCTGCGATGGGTGATCGCAGCCAGCGGCCTCCTCGGCGCACTCGCCGCCTCTCCGTCGCCCGCGCGCGCGCTGGCTACGGTGTTCTGGGACGCGAGTCTCGGTGTGTCGCAGGCGACGGCGACTAACGCGAACACCGCCGGCGTTCCGGTCCGTTCGCCCGTTGGCTCCCAGCCCGTGGCGGCGCCCGACATCACCCGCGCGATCGACCTCTCGACGCTCGCGGTCGGATCGACTGCAAATGTTACGTCGAACTGGACCCTATCGAACAACACGGGAACGACGCTCCAGGACCTCTACCTCGTGTTCCTGAAGCCCCTCCCGAACACGATCTTCCTGGACGGCAATCCCCAGCCGGTCACCTACGACCCGGCCGACGTCGGAGCCACGATCGGGAGCAATTGGGTGATCTTCCAGCTTGAATTGAACTCGATTCCCGTGTACTACCCCGCCGTCTCGGTGGGTACTCTGGCGAACGGCGCGAACGCTGTATTCCCGCTCCACTACGTGCTCGACAATCCCCAGGTGTTCACCGAATCCTTCAACTACCAACTGGGGTTGCCGAAGTGGGATCTGACATTTGTATCCGTTCCGGTGCCGGAACCAGCATCGGGTGTGCTCGTGCTCGCAGGCCTGGTGGGAATCGCGCGCTCGCGACGCAAGCGCTCGTAGACCCCCGAGCGCGGCTCGTCGTCGCGGCCCTGGCCGTGGTGCTCGCCGCGCTACCGGCGCTCGCTGCCGATGAGGCCGCGGTGCTGCGACAGAGCGCCGAGCAGCTCGCGGCGGCCGACCGCTGCGAGGAGGCGCTCCCGCGTGCCCGCAAGGCGCGCGAGCTCGACGCGCGCGACGCGCGCGCCGCGCTCGTCGAGGGGCGCTGCCTGCTGCGGCTCCGCAACTACCGCGAGTCGTTGGCGCCGCTCACCACTGCACGAGAGCTCGATCCGAAGCTCGAGGGCGTCTCGGCCGATCTCGCGCAGGCCCACTACCACCTCGAGGAGCTCGACGCGGCGAGCGCAGAGCTCGATCGCGCAGAGCGCGAAAACCCGAACGACGCGCGCACGCAGCTGTACCGCGGCCTCGTGCTGTCGCATCAGGCCAAGCAGCGCGAGGCCGCACAAGCGTTCTCCCGCGCGGCCGGACTCGACCCCGAGCTCGCCAGCGTCGCGGGGCTGTACGCGGGGCGCAGCTGGGCCAGCGCACAGGAGCGCAAGCAGGCCCGCGAGTCGCTCGAGCGCGCGCACGCGGCCAATCCGGATTCGGAGTGGGGGCGCGCCGCGGCGAAGGAGCTCGAAGCGCTCGAGGCGCCCTATCGCCGCCACGCGTGGGCCCGGTTGAAGGCCGGGGTGGAGCACGACTCGAACGTGACGCTCCAGAACGACACCCTGCGGTACAACGTATTTCAGGTCCAGTCCGGGGAGGTTCCCGAGATCAGCCCGGACGAGCGCGAGGACACGGTCGCGGTGTTCGAAGCCGAGGGCGGCCTCGAGTTCCTGCGCGACGAAAAGCAGTCCGCGGGCGCCGGAATCGGCTACTTCGGCAACGCGCACGACAACGTGCACGAGCTCGACCTGCAGTATCCGTGGGCCTCGCTCTGGTACGACCGGCTCGTGGGCGCGGACACCTGGCTCCGGCTGCAGCCGTACGTCGGCTACGCGTGGCTCGAGACCGACCCGTTCGTGTTCCTGGGCGGCGGAACGCTGTCGGCGAGGCGCTCCTTCAACGATCGCTTCTCGGGTTACGTGTACTCGCGTCTGACCGCGAACGAATTCCTGTACAACCTGCACCCCGATGCCGTGGTCGCCGCGTCCGGACCGGCGGGTCCGTTCATCGCCGATCGCTTCCTGCGCTTCCGCGACCGCGACGGCATCGAGTCCGAGACCGGTGTCGAGGGCACCTTCGCAGTCGTGCCGGCCAGCACGTCGCTGCGCGCGGGAACGGCCTACCAGCGCTACTGGGCCGAGGGCCGCGACTGGACCCGCCATGGCAGCAGGAGCTGGGTGGGGCTCACCCAGGCGCTCCCCTGGCGCTTCGTCCTCGATGTGGATGGCAGCTACACCTGGCACCCCTACGACCACCGCTCCAGCTACGACGAAGACCTGTTCCGGTACGTGGTGGGGCAGGGGCCCGAGCGCGAGGACCACATCTGGGACGCGCAAGTCGAGCTCCGATACCCGCTAACCGACTGGCTTCAGGTTTCGGCGCGCGGTCAGTACACGGACAGCGAGTCCAATGTGGCTGTATTCGATTACGACCGCTGGGTGGCGGGAGGTTACCTAACCGTGACATGGGGCCACACATATTGAAACGGAGATCCCCCCCAATGTTGAAGCGGAATCCCTTCTCGATGTTTGTCGTTGTCGGTTCGCTGGCGATTGCCAGCACCGCATTCGCCGCCGACGAGCTAGGTCGTGTGAGCGAGATGACGGGCGACGTCACCGCACAGCAGCCCGGCGCAGAGCCGCGCTCGCTGGCGTGTGGCGATCCCGTGTTTCCGGGCGACACGCTGCGGACGGGCCAGGGCTCGCACGTGGGCGTGCAGCTCGGCGACGTCGCCACCCACCTCGACGCGAACAGCCAGGTGGTGCTCGGCCGCACCGCGCAGAACACGCCCTCGGCGCGCCTCATGGCGGGCAAGGTGCGGATGATCGATCCGCGCGAGGAAGGCGAGCCCGCGCAGCTCGCGGTGCTCGACGCGGATGCGAAGGTCCAGGGCAACGACGCCGAGGGCTACATCTTCTCGGAGAAGATCGGTCCCTACGCGATGCTGTGCGAGTGGGACGATCCGCTCGCCGTGAGCCGCGGCTCTGACTCGAAGACCGCGAAGCCCGGCGAGTGCGTGATCGCGAAGCCGAAGGAGCCGCTCTACACCGCGAAGGCCCACGAGGCCCGCATCCCTGCGCTCGCGCAGGAGTGTGCGAGCCCGCGCAACATCGCGTCGCTGAACGACCCGATGCACCACCTCTCACCGGAAGACGTGGCGGCCGTGGGCCCGATGCTGGCCGCGTTCCAGCCGCCGGACCCCGCGCAGACGCCCGACTACGTCTGCGACACGACGGACGAGGGGGTCTGCTCGCCCGAGCGCCAGCTCGTGGCGGTCGAGCCCGATCCCGTGATCGAGGACCCGTGCGCGTTCGGCTTCTGCCCGGGCAACGAGCCGCCTGCGAACGAGCCGCCTGCGAACGAGCCGCCCGCGAACGAGCCGCCTGCGAACGAGCCGCCCGCGAACGAGCCGCCTGCGAACGAGCCGCCCGCGAACGAGCCGCCCGCGAACGAGCCGCCCGCGAACGAGCCGCCCGTGACGGCTGGTGGACCGCCGCCGTTCTCGGACGAGTTCCCCGGGAACTCCGGCACGACGCCCCCGCCCTTCGACAACGAGATCCCCGGGAACTCGGGGACGACGCCGCCCAACACGAACGACTTTCCCGGAAATGGGCAGCAGACGCCCCCGGTCAACCAGCCGCCCGTGATCGAGCCGCCCGTCACGACCGCCGGTGGACCGCCGCCCTTCTCGAACATCTTCCCGGGGAATTCGACGCCGCCCGCGCCCTTCACGGACGTGCCGCCGGCGCCGCCCGTCGCGGATGTCCCGCCCTTCACGAACGTGTTCCCCGCGCAGAGTGCGCCCTTCGCGGATGGGTTCCCCGCGGTGGCGCCGAACCACAACCCCGGCGTCTAAAGAGCAGCGCCGAGGACGTGAACACAGAAGCCCGGCTGAGCTAGCGTGGTGGTGGAGGTTCCGATGGGCTTCCACCACCTCGCTCTCGCCACCCGGGACATCAAGGCAACCCACGAGTTCTACACCGCGGCGATGGGCTTCGAGCTCGTCAAGGTCGTGGTGGGACCCGCGGGCAAACGCGGCTTCGCCAAGCACCTGTTCTACGACACGGGCAACGGCGAGCTGATCGCGTTCTGGGATCTGCACGATCCCGACCTCGCACCGGACTGGTCGCCCGCGATCGCCGAGGGGCTCGGGCTCCCGCTCTGGACGAACCACATCGCGTTCGCAGCCACCGACCGCGCCGACATCGACCGGTGCCGCGACCGCTGGCTCGCGCACGGCGTCGACGTGATGGAGAGCGACCACCACTGGTGCCTGTCGATCTACGCCACGGACCCGAACGGGATCCTCGTCGAGTTCTGCACCACGACCGATCCCGGCTTCCACGATCGCGCGGAGGCCGAGCGCCTGCTCGCCGAGCCCACGCCGCCGCAGGACCCGCGCCCGATCACGCGCGTCTTCCGCGCGGTGGACTACAAGCGCTAGCGACCCGGGCCCGGGAACAGCGCGTCGATCTGTCCGAGGATCTCCTCAGGCAGGCGCAGTCCCGACGCCTTCACGTTGTCCTCGAGCTGTGAGACGCGCGTGATCCCCGTGATCACGCTCGCGACGTTGGGCTCGGCCAGGCACCACGCGAGCGCGAGCTGCGCCATCGAGATGCCGAGCTCGCGCGCGAGCGGCGCGAGCCGGTCGGTGCTCGCGAGCATCTCGGGCTCGAGGAAAGCGTCCATGAACACGTTGCGGACCTTGTCTGCCGCGCGCGTGCCCGCGGGTCGCCGGCCGCCGCTGTACTTGCCCGTGAGCGCGCCCTGCGCGAGCGGGCTGAACACGATCTGCGAGAGTCCCTCGCGCCGCGAGACGGGCATCACCTCCGCCTCGATCCCGCGCCGCAGCACATTGTACTGCGGCTGATTCGAGATCGGCCGCACCGCGCGCAGCGCCTCGGCGGTGCGGCAGGCGTCGAGGATCTGCGCGCCGCGCCACTCCGAGACGCCCCAGTAGAGCACCTTGCCCTGGCGCACGAGGTCGTCGAACGCGCGCACCGTCTCCTCGACGGGCGTGTTCGGGTCGTAGCGATGGCACTGCAACAGGTCGATGTAGTCGGTCCCGAGCCGGCGCAGAGATCCCTCTGCGCTCTCGATGATGTGCTTGCGCGAGAGCCCGCGGTCGTTCGGGCGCTCGGACATCGGGAAGAAGCACTTCGTGGCGATCACCACGTAGCGGCGCGGGATCCCCTGCAGCGCAGCGCCGAGCGCCTCCTCTCCCTCGCCGTTCGAGTACACGTCCGCGGTGTCGAAGAGATTCACGCCGAGATCGAACGCGCGGTGCACGATCTCGCGCGTGCCGGCGCGGTCGACGCTCGATCCGAGCGTGAGCCACGAGCCCACCGACACCTCGCTCACGACGAGCCCGCTGCGCCCGAGATTCCGGTATTCCATGGGCGTCCATTCTACACTGGGCGCTGTGACCGACGGCTTCGATCTCCAATCCGCTACGGACCGCGCGTGGGTCGAGCGCGCACTCGCGGGGCTCGACGAGCTGCTCGTCGATCACGCGCACTGCGAGAAGAAGGCCGCGGGCACCGCGCTCAACCTGATCTTCCGCTATCCGCGCCACGCGCAGCTGCTCGAGCCGCTCTCGCGGCTCGCGCGCGAGGAGCTCGTGCATTTCGAGCAGGTGCTCGCGCTGCTGCGCGGCCGCGGCGTCGCGTTCGCGTCCCAGAAGCCCGCGTCCTACGCGGGCCGGCTGCGCGCGGCCACGCGTGCGCACGACCCGGAGCGGCTCGTCGATCTGCTGCTGTGCAGCGCGCTGATCGAGGCGCGCAGCTGCGAGCGCTTCGCGCTGCTCGCGTCCGCGGTGGCCGAGCCCGCGCTGCGCGACTTCTACGCGGGCCTGCACGCGGCCGAGGCGCGCCACCACCGCGTCTACGTCGAGCTCGCGGAATCGCTCGCGGCGCCCGATGCGGTGTGCGCGCGCTACCGCGAGCTCGCCGCACACGAAGCCGCGATCCTCGAGCAGACTCCGCTGTGCTCGCGCATGCACGCGGGCGCGCTCGCTTGACGCGCCGAGCGCGCGCGGTCAATCTGCGAAACCTCGACAGGAGGGCAGGCACATGGCGATCCAGACCGAGCGCGTGAAGATTCCGCTCGACGGTGGCAAGACGATGGGCGGCTACCTCGCGCGGCCCGCGGGTGGCGACAAGCGACCCGGCGTGATCGTGTGGATGGAGATCTTCGGCATCAACTCGCACATCCGCGACGTGGTCGAGCGCGTGGCGGCCGAGGGCTACGTGGCGCTCGCGCCCGATTTCTTCCACCGCACCGGGCCCGACGTCGAGTACGGCTACGACGATGCGGGCATGGCGGGCGGCATGAAGCTGCTCGGACAGCTCGACGCCGACGAGATGATCTCCGACGCGCGCGCGGCGCTCGCGTATCTGCGCGGCCGGCCCGACGCCACGGGCAAGGTCGGTGTGATGGGCTTCTGCATCGGCGGCCACATGACCTATCTCACCGCGTGCGAGACTGACGTGGCCGCCGCGGCGAGCTTCTACGGCGGCGGCATCGCCGCACCGCAGGGCATGGGCGGCAAGCCGAGTACGATCGGACGCAGCGGGCAGATCCGCGGGAAGATGCTCGCCTTGTTCGGCGAGAAGGACGCCTTGATCCCGCCCGCACAGGTCGAAGCGATCCGCGCCGCGCTCGCGAAGGCGGGATCGAAGCACGAGGTGGTCGTGTACCCGGGCGCGGACCACGGCTTCTTCTGCGACCAGCGCGCCACCTATCAGAAGGAGGCGGCGGAGGACGCGTGGAAGCGCGTGAAGACGCTGTTCCGCGAGCAGCTGGCCTGATCTCCGTTCACTGCGATTCGACGCGCAGCGCACACAGCTGCGCGTCGGGCTGTCCCACGATCACGAGCACGTCGGGCGTGCGGTAGTCGACGCCGGGCGCGCCAGGCCTCACGCGCACGATGCCCGGCGCGCGCAGCTCTCCCACGGCGTTGCTGGGCGCGAACGGGCGCTCCTGCGATGCGATCTGGAATCGGTCGGGCGGGACCGGCACGGGCGGCGCGCCGGACAGGTCGATGCGCACGCGCGTGAACGTGCCGTCACAGAAGTCGGTCGCGAACAGCTCCGTGCCGGCCGCGTTCACGGCCACCTGGGTGAATCCCTCGCACTGCGCGGCGGGCGGTCCGTCGGAACGATCGGGCAGCACGAGCGGCTCGTCCGCGGTGAAGATGCCCGCGTGGGGCGTGTTCGCGCTCTGCCCGAGGATCGCCGGCGGACCCGCGGAATAGAGACTCGGGTCGTCGAGCGCTCGCAGGTCGACGCCGTAGATCTGGCGATGCGACGAGGCGCCGACCCACGCGAGCCGGCCGCCCGGGTCGATGGCGGGCGCGTCGAACGAGGGGCCCGCGAACCCGAGCGGGATCACCGCGGCGATCCGCGGCACGCTCGGATCGATCACCTCGATCGCGCCCGGACCGCGCACGTTGCCCGCGCCGGTTCCGCTCCCGATCGCGCCGGTCGTCGTCACGAGCACGAGCTCGCGCCCGCCCGGAGTCACGGTGCGCTGCACGCCGGTCGGATTGAAGTGCTCGGTGAACAGCACGGGCGTCGCGGCATCGGGTCGCACGCGCAGCACGCCGCCCGTCTCGATCCACTCGTAGACGAGCACGGTGCCCGGATGGAAACGCGTGCCGCTCACGAGATTCGACGTGGCGACGAACAGCCGTCCGCCAGCGACGGCCTTTCCGGCCGTGAGCGTGGTGAGATAGGACGGCTGCGTCGGATCGCACGTGGGGCTCGGCGCGGTCGGCTGCCCGGTCGAATCGATCGGCTCGACCGGTCGGATGCACGCGAGTGTCGAGATGCCCGTGCGCAGATGCGTCTGGCCGGGTGGCGGCAGCAGTGGGTACGCACCTGGCGCGGTGCTCGCGGGCGTCTCGACGAGCACGTTGCGCGGCGCCGCGGCGCTCGGGTCGTAGACGAGCAGCTGTTCGTAGTTGCTCGTGGAGACGAGGGCGAGGTCGTCGCGCAAGGCGGTGATTTCGCCCATCACGGGCGTGAGAGGGAAGCCCACGATCGGCGCGATCGCGGAGGCGTCGTCGCGTCCGTCGCCGTCGCTGTCGGTGCCGATGTTGTCGAACGCGAGCGGCGTCGGGCGCTCGGCCTCGAGGTCGAACGAAGCGACTCCGGGAGGGCTCGTCTGCACGAGCGCGGCGCGGTGCGAGGCCTGCGACAGCAGCGCGAGGCCGGACGGGAAGGTGCCCGCGAGGGGCGTGCAGTTGAACGCGATGGGCTCGCGCTCCACGACGAGTCCCTTGCCCGAGTCGCCGCCGCCCTCGCACGCGGCGGCGCAAAGCGCGAAGAGCGCGAGCGCGCGCGTCCTCACCAGCGCACCTCGACACCCGCGCTGGCGTGGCGCCCGGGCTGCGGAAACGCGGTCACGTCGCGCACCGCTTCGTCGCCGATGTTGTTCAGGCGCGCGCTGAGCCAGAGCTCCGACACGACGGTGCGCAGGCCGAAGCCGGGCCACTCGACGAGGTTCAACGCGACCGCGGCATTCCAGACCGTGCGCTCGGGCAGGTGCCGGCTCCCGCCCTCGTCGACGAGGATCTCGCCCACGCGCGAGAGCTCGCCCACGAGCTTCCACACCGGGTCGGGGCCGAGCTGCAGCCGCACGTCGGTCTCGTACTCGGGCTGACCCGGCAGCCGGCGGCGGTTCGCATCGCGGCGTGAGTCGAGGAACGTCTGCTGGGCTGCGACCGAGACGAAGCGCGTGAGACGCAGCGACGCCGCGAGCTCGACGCCCTCGGAGGTGGCGTCGCCCAGGTTCTCGGGCCGGATCGTGCTCGGGCCGATCTGCAGCCACGCGATCGATTCCTCGATCTCGCGCCGGAACACCGTGGCGCCGAGCCGGAGGTCCGAGAACCACCACGCCTGCGCGAGCTCGAGCTCGAGCCCGACGTCGTAGTTCAAGGCGTCCTCGGGCTCGAGGTCGGGATTCCCCGCAATGAAGCCCTCGTCGGGGTGGAACAGCTCGTCGAACGTGGGCACGCGATAGGCGCGCCCGACCTGCGCGCGCACCCGCAGCCAGCGCCAGGGCTCGATCACGAGCCCCGCGCTCGGCAGCCACTCGGTGCCGAAGCCGTCGGCCCAGTCGAGCCGCGCGCCCACCGAGAGCGACAATCGCTCGTCGAGCACGCGCAGCGTCGGCTCGAGCGCGGCACCGCCGTTCGCGCGCTCGCGCGCGCTGCGGTCGTTCGCGTGCAGCCAATCCTGTGCGCCGTCGAGCTGCACGCGCGCCGCGAGCATCTGATCGAACGGCCGGAAGCGCCAGGTGTCGATCGCGCGCGCTCCGAGCGTCTGGAGCCGCGCATTCACGTCGATCGGGTCCTCGAGTACCGCGACCGGATCCGAGAAGTGCGTGCGCTCGTAGCGGTGATAGGCAGCCAGCTCGACCTCGTCGCCGAGCGCACGTTTGGGTGCGCCCAACCAGCGCAGCTGCGCGAGGTTCGAGAAGTCGCGGCTGTGCGCGTCGGTGCGCTGACCTGCGGTGGGTCCGTTTCCGCCGTCGAAGCCGGGCTCACCGCCGTCCGAGTAGACCGCGTAGTCCGAGAAGCGCAGCGTGCCCGGGCCGAGCGCTCCGCCGAGCCCGAACGTGCCGCCGTGCTGCACGCGGTCGTTGTTGATGCGCGTGGCCTCCTCGGGCTCGAAGCCCGCGGCGACGCCATCGCCGAGCTCGGTGCGCTGGACGAAGTCGAAGTCGCCCTCGGTCGAGAAGCCGCAGTAGCCGAGGCTCGCGTCGAGCGGGCCGACCCGATCGGCGTGCAGCGCGGAGCCCTCGAAGGTGTCGAACGCGCCTCCGGAGAACGAGGCCCGTGTTTCCGGCTCGGCGCCCGCCGCGCGCGACACGAGGTTCACCACGCCGCCGATCGCGCCGCTGCCTTGCTGCGCAGTGCCCGCGCCGCGCGTGATCTCGACGCGCTCGAGCAGCGGCAGGCACGCGCGCGTGAGGTCGAGGCCGCCCGTGAGTGCGCTGTTCGCGCGCACGCCGTCGATCGCCACGACCACCTGCGAGGGTGTCGAGCCGCGGATCGAGACCTCGGAGCGGTCGCCGGCTCCACCGAAGCGGCGCACGAACACGCCCTCGGTCTCCGAGAGCAGGTCGGCGAGGCTCTTCTGCTCGGCCGTGTAGTCGTCCGAGAACAGCACGTCCGTGCTCGCCGCCGGAATCGGGTCGAGCTCACCCGTGCGCACGCCGCGCACGACGATCTCTTCGGGCGCGGGCTCTTCGGCCGATGCGGCGCCCGCGAGCACGAGCGCGGCGATCAGCGCCGCGGTGCGCACTGCCGCCGGCGCCGCGCGCCGATCAGCGCGAGCGCGCCCGCCGCGAGCGCCCATGCGGGCAGGGGCTCGGGCAGGTGGAGCACGCCAACCGCATCGACATCGAAGCCGCCGCTCGCAAACGCGGTGGGGTAGGGGTCGTAGACGGCGCGATTCGCCGCGTCGAGCGTCGAGCCGTCGCCGATCACGTCGACGAGCCGCACGTGGGTGACGAGATCGAGGTCGAGCAGGCCCGTGCCGACGAGTGGGTCCGAGGCGAGATCGGCGAGGTCGAACCCGGTGCCCTGATCGAGCGGATGCTTGCCCGCGAGGTTGTGATAGTCGCTCGGATCGATCACGCCGCCGCCCTCGACCGGATCGGGCTGCAGGCAGGTCGCGGCGAAGCGCGCGAAGTCGACCCCGTTGCTCGATACCTCGACGAACGCGAACTCGCCGTAGAAGCCGCCCGGTGCGAAGAAGCCGTTCTCGTACACTGCGAAGTCGTCCCCGGGCCCGTCGCTGATCCCGTCGGCGAAGCGCAGCGTGAGGCGTCCGCCGTCGCCGAGCGAGAACACGTCGAAGATGTCGTTGGTCGCGGGGCCGAGGGCCCAGCTCGACTCGCCATGGCTCGCGTTCCCGCTGCCGGGGTTGGCGATGTCGAGCGGGCCGCGCACGGCCTCGACCACCGCGGTGGCCCACGCCGCCATGAGCCCGGGCGCGTAACCCGACTCGGTGTAGGGACCCGCGCGCGCGCGCGCGGTCCCGAACAGCGCGAGACCGGCGGCCAGTGCGAGCGCGCAGCGCGCTCGCCTCACGCGCGGCGCCGCGCGAGCAGGACCAGACCGAACCCCAGCAGCGCGGCGCTGCCGGGCTCGGGCACGAACAGGAGGTTGTCGAGTGCGAAGTAGGAAGGGGTGTTCAGGTAGCCGAAGCTCTGATCGCTCGAGTCGAGCGCGAACTCGAGCGCGGCGACCGTGCCGAGGCTCTGGAGATTGACGAACGCCCAGTTCGTGAGGATGTAGTCGAACTCGTCGTCCTCGAAGCGGTAGTCGGCGAGCACGAAGTCGATGTTGCCCGTCACCGCGTCGTCTGCGTCGCGCCCCGTGATCTCGAGGATCAGGTAGTCGGGATCGCTGCCGCTCGCGCCGCCGAACTTCTTCGCGAAGGCGTCGCCGTCGCGCATCGAGAGTGCGGCGTAGGTGGTATTGGTGAACGCCGCACCGATCAGCTCGACGGGCTGGTCGAACGTGATGCGCGAGACGGGTCCCTGTGCGCCGACCTGGCCCCCCGTATAGGCCACGCCGTAGGTGGCGCTGCCGGAGGAGCCCGAGCCTGCGATCGCGCTGTACTGATTTCCGAAGCCCGGCGTCGTGGTGTCGGTGGTCTGCGAGTAGGCCCAGCCCTGCCAGAAGCAGCTGCCGCCAAACGTCGTGGTGTCGTTGTTGAACGTCGCGCCCTGGCTCGCGAAGTCCGTGCTCGGGCCCGGTGCGCTGCAGCCGTTGTAGTAGTAGTCGCCCGAGATCGGCAGGTTCGTGCCGAGGTCTTCGAAGTCGAGCGTGATGGCCGTGCCGGGCGCGGCCAGCGTCAGGGCGGTGAGCAGCGCGAGACCACTGCAGCGTGCGAGCGATCGGTGCATGGCGGACTTCTCCGGGCGCCGCGTCCGGGCGCCGTGTGGGGTGACACACGGCTCGCGCCCCGCACAGCGGGGTTCCGAAGCGAGAAGCGAGCGCCGGGGTCCAAGTCCGGGCCTCTTCCTGGTCCTCGAAGAAGAGCGAGCCGTGGTTTGAGGGCCGGTCTTCTGGCTCCCGGATCTACCGACCGCCGTGCCTTCCCAGCCCCATCGGGCCAGTGGCGTCCTACGGCGTTCGTACCCGGTTACAGCGACGGGCTCGCGCCGGATTCTCACCGGCTTCCCGCAGGTCGCTGCGCGCCTCGGTGGCATCGCATCGACCCGCCCACCGCCGTCACCGACGGTGGGTCACCCTCGATTCATATTGTGCGATCCGTTCTAGCCGCAGCGGACGGAGCGTGTCAATTGCGTTTGGTTGCGGTTGCCCGGGCCGGGCGGATGTTTGCCGCTCCGGCCCGGGCTTCGGCGGTGAGCCGGAGCCGCGCGGCGCTCGGGCTCGTGCACGACGGGCCAATCACACCGCCCGGCTTGCCTGCGCCCGTACCTGCGCGACGAATTCAAGCGCCCGGCCTAGCGCATGGGGAGGTTCACGCTTCCAGGGGACGAGTTCGAGTGCCGGGGTGGTTGGCTTGCTGCGGCGAAGTAAAGCGGAGCCGGCCACGGGCCGTCGCACGGCTCGTGGCAACTTGGGTTGGACCGGCAACCTGAAAGCCTGAAGCAATCGCTGGCTTCGGATCATTCGGGCGAGAGAGAACGTCACCCCCAGGCCGGCGAGCCATGAGCCGCAGCAAGCCAACCACCCCGGCCGCACTCATCGATCATTCGCCGACAACCAACCGCCCTGGCCACACTATCCGACTCGATTCAACTCTTTTCGCAACGCAAACAACAGTGCTTCGACGTTGATCAAGCGCGCGTTCTCGCCCATGAGTCCGACCCGCCAGACCTTGCCTCCGAGCGGGCCGAGGCCGCCGCCCACCTCGATGCCGTAGCGGTCGAGCAGCGTGCGGCGCAGATCCGCTTCGCCGCGCGCCGTGACCCACTCGGGCAGCCGCAGCGTCGTGAGCATCGGCAGGCGGTAGGGCGCCTCGACGAGGGGCGTGAAGCCGAGCACGCGGGTGCCTTCGATCAGCTGCTCGGCGGCCGAACGATGGCGCGCAGCGCGCACCTCCATTCCCTCTTCCTCGACGAGTCGCAACCCCTCCGCGAGGCCCAGGATCGCCGACACGGGCGCCGTGTGGTGGTAGACGCGCGCGCCGCCGAAGTAGTTGGCGAGCAGGCTCACGTCGAGGAACCAGCTCTGCACGGGCGTCTTGCGCGCGCGCACGTGCTCGACCGCGCGCGCGGAGAAAGTCGCCGGAGACAGGCCGGGCGGGCACGACAGACACTTCTGTGTGCCGGAGTAGGCCGCGTCGATGCCCCATGCGTCGAGCGCGAGCGGCAGGCCACCGAGCGAAGTGACGCAGTCGAGCACCACGAACGCGCCCGCGTTGCGAGCCGCGCGCGCGATCCCCTCGACGGGCTGGCACACGCCCGTGGAAGTCTCCGCGTGCACGAAGCTCACGACGCGCGGGCGCACGCGCGCGATCGCGTCAGCCATCGCGTCGTCCGAGAGCGGCGTGCCCGGCTCGGTCTCGACGCAGGTCACACGTGCGCCCGCGCGCCGCGCCACCTCCGCCATGCGCCCGCCGAACACGCCGGCGACGCCCACGACCACGTCGTCGCCGGGCTCGAGCAGGTTGACGAGACACGCCTCCATGCCGGCGCTTCCGGTCGCCGAGAGCGGCAGCGTCAGCTCGTTCTCTGTGCCGAAGAGTCGCCGCAGCGCGGCTTGCACGCGGTCGAGCAGCGCCAGGAACGCGGGGTCCAGGTGGCCGACGAGTGGCTGTGACATCGCGCGCAGCACGCGCGGGTGGACGTTCGATGGCCCGGGCCCGAGCAGCAGCCGCCTCGGCAGGATTCTCGGCATCTTCGAATTCTACCCAGCTCGCCCTGGCGCGGCGTGTCATCCTTGCGCGAATGACGAGTGCCGTGCGCGACCGCGAAGCCTACGAACAGGAAGAGCGCGAGCGGCTCGCGCCGTGGGCTGTGATGAGCGCTGCGTCTCGCGGTCGCGTGTACGCGGAGGCCGAACACCGGCACCGCACCGCGTTCCAGCGCGATCGCGACCGGGTCGTGCACTCGCGCGCGTTCCGGCGCCTCGAGTACAAGACCCAGGTGTTCGTGTATCACGAAGGCGATCACCTGCGAAATCGCCTCACCCACACGATCGAGGCGAGCCAGATCGCGCGCACGATCGCGAGGGTGCTGCGCCTGAACGAGGAGCTCGCCGAGGCCGTCGTCCTCGCGCACGACCTCGGCCACACGCCTTTTGGCCACGCGGGCGAGCGCGTGCTCGCGGATCTCATGGAGGAGCACGGCGGCTTCGATCACAACCGCCAGAGCCTGCGGATCGTCGACTGGCTCGAAGATCGCTATGCGGCGTTTCGCGGCCTGAACCTCTGCTACGAGACGCGCGAGGGGATCCTCAAGCACGGCTGCCACTGGGAGCATCCGGTGCCGGTGCCGGCTACCGCGAAGCAGCCGTGCCTCGAGGCCCAGGTGGCCGACCGCGCCGACGAGATCGCCTACACCAACCACGATCTCGACGATGGGCTGCGCTCGGAGCTGCTCGAGCTCGCCGCGCTCGACGGCGTGCCGCTGTGGCGCGAGGTGTACGGCGAGGTGGGCGCGCGCAATCGGGGCGCGAGCTCCGCGGTGCTGCGCGCGCAGACGATCGTGGCGCTGATCGACCGGCTCTCCACCGACCTCGTGCTCGCGACGGCCGAGCGGCTCGAGCGCGCGTCGCCGCGCGACGTGGACGCGGTGCGCGCGAGCGAGCCGCGCTTCGTGGGCTTCCATGACGAGCTAGGCGCGGCGTTCCTCGAGCTCAAGGCCTACCTGCGCGAGGCGCTCTACTACCATCCGCACGTGCTCGCGAAGAACGCCCAGGCCGAGCCCGTGATCGGCGACCTGTTCACGGCCTACGCGAGCGGGAAGCGCGCCGTGCCCGAGCAGATCCGCGAGCGCGTGGCGATCGACGGCGAGATGCGCGCGATCGCCGATTACGTCGCGGGCATGACCGACCGCTTTGCGCTCGCCGAGCACGCGCAGCTGCGGAGCGAGTCATGAGCAAGGAGGCCGACGAAGTCGGCCGACGCGCAGCGAGGCGAAGCCGAGCGAAGGCCGGAACCCGAGCGCGAGCGAGCAGCGAGCGCGAAGGCCCGGCAAGGCAGGAGATCCTGGTCGTGCTCGTCACGGCTCCCGATGCGGAGACCGCGGCGCGCATCGGCCGCGCGCTCGTGGAGGAGCGCCTGATCGCGTGCGCGAACCTGGTTCCGGGGATCCGCTCGATCTACCGCTGGGAAGGCCAGATCGCGGACGAGGCCGAGGTCCTGCTCGTGCTCAAGACCCGCGCGAGCCAGTGCGCGGCGGTGGCGGCTCGGGTGAAGGCCCTCCATCCTTACGCGCTTCCCGAGGTGGTCGCCCTCCCGGTCGTGGATGGCAGTCAGGCCTATCTCGACTGGGTCGCGGCGGAGTCTCGATGAGCTCATTCCATGTCGGGCTGCCCGAGGCGCTGGAGCGCGCCGCGACTGCGCTGCCGCAGGCCGCGGACGTGATCCGGCCCGCCAACGGCGACCCGGGCCAGCTCGCGCGCGATCTCTCCGCGGCCGATGCGGCCGCCGTGCTCAGCTGGCTGCTCGAGCACGAGCCCGCTGCGGGGGAGGAGCTCGCGCTCACCTGGGGCGAGGATCCCGCCACGGCAAGCCCCGTGCTGGGCCTCGCGCCGGACGCGCTGCCCAAGCCCGCACGCAAGGCGCTGCGGCGCGTGCTGCACCGGCTGCGATCGAGCGGCGTCGCGGTTCCGGAGGTCGCGCCCGCGGCCACGACCGCCACGCTCGCACCGCTCGACGAGGCGATCGACGAGGCCCGCGTGACCGCGTTCGACCCGCACGGCGTGCGCATCGCCTATCTCGCCAACGACCGCGCGGGTGGCGGCGTGCGGCTGTTCGAGCTCGCGCTCGACGACGCGCGCGGCGTGCTCGAGTTCGAAGTGTTCGAGGCGGGGCGCTCGCGCGCGCGCCGCTTCCTGCGCGATGCGGGCCAGCGCCAGGCCTGGCCCGCGGTGCCCGCGCCTTCGGCGTCGGTGCGCGCGCTGATCGCGCGCGCGGTCGCGCACCAGGCCAGCGACCGCTCTGCGCCGCGCCAGTTCTCCGAGTGGCGCACGCGCTTGTGCGAGGCGCCGCCCGGCACGCAGACGCCCGGTGAGATCGCGCGCGCGGAGCTCGGCGCGGGAGAGCTCGAGCGCGAGACCGTCGTCGGCTGGGTACGCGACGGCGTGCTCGGCCCGTGGCCGCCGCCGATCGAGCGCGTGCAGGGATTGATCGAGCGGCTCGACGAGCTCGCGAAAGGCGTGGTGATCGTCTCGGAGGCGGCGCGCCGCGAGCAGGTCGACCGCGCGGTCGAGGACGCACTCGACGCGATCTATGCGCCCGAACAGCGCAGCCGGATCGCGGATCTGTTCGAGGAGACCGCCTACGTTTGGTGGCGGAGCGGTCGCGAGACCGAGGCGCGTCAGGCGCTCGCGGCCGCGGGCGACTTCCGCACGCGCGAGCCGCGCGAGAATCCGGTTGCGCGCGCAATGATCGAACGGCTGCTGGCGCCCGCGCTCTTGCGCGCGCGCTCAGACAGCCGCGAGCCGGCGGCAAACACCGCGTCCGCGCTCGAGGAGAGAGGCTGATGAGACGCCGATTCGGGCGTGGACGACGCAATGATTCCCAGGGTGAGGCGCGCGGGGCGTCGATCGACGCAGCCGCGGTGATCGCCCAGATCCTCGAGGCGCGCGCGATCGACGCCGAACGGCTCGAGCCCGTGCAGCTCGAGGGCGTGCCCGCGAACTTCGCGGCGCTCGGTGCAGGAGAGAACGGCGCGGGCCGGCCCGTCGCGGTCGGATTCAGTCCCGAGCGCGGCGCCGACGCGGCGCTCGCCGTGCTCGTGCTCGCGGCTCAGCGCCGCAGCGCGGGTCAGCCCGACGCGAACTTGTTCGCGATCGCGCCCGACTGGAGCGGCGCGGATCGCCGCCGCCTCGCGCTGCTCTCGCCGCGCGTGCCGCTCGCCGCGATCGCAGCGAGCGCGCTCGCAGGCGGCGCCGTGCGCGTGGCCCCGGAGCCGCGTGAGCCCGCGGTCTGCGAGCCGTCGCTGCTCGCGGGGCGGCTTGCGCGCAGCCCGGAGCGCGATGCGTTCACGCGCGCGCTCGCGGGGCTCGAGGGGCTCGCCGCGAAGCACGGCGGAGTCGTTCGCGGCGGCAGCGATCGCGCCGAGATCGTGCTGCTCGCGCGGCGCACGGCCGCGCTGGTCGCGGAGCCGGGTGCCGTGCGGCTCGAGGTGTACGAGCCCGACCGCGCCACGCTGCCGCTCACCTCGGCCGAGACCCTCGCCACCGCTCTGGATCGACTCGAGGGTTTGCTCCGCAAGCTCCTGAACGACCGCAAGATTCGCACCGCCGAGGCCGGTCTGCGCGCAGCCCTGCAGCCGGTCCTCGAGCGCGCCGCCGACCTCATCGCGAGCGCGCGCTGGCCCGTGAGCGGCACCGATGGCGAGGTGATCGAGGCGGTGGGCCTCGACGCGTCGGGTCGCGTGGTGGTGGTCGCCGCGCGCGAGAAGCTCGATCTGCCCGGCTTCGCCCAGATCCTCGATGCGGTGCCCGCCGCGATCGGTGTCGCGCGCGACCTCGCGCGCCGCGAGGGGCGTCCGCCCGCACCCGGTGCGCCGCGACTCGCGCTCGCCGCGGTCGACTTCGACCGCGCCGTGCTCGATGCGTGCGCGGCGCTGGGCCTCGACCTCTCGCTATTCGACGCGAGCACGCGGCGCAGCGGCGACTGGGGGCTCGAGGCGCGCCCGCGGCCCGAGCTCGGAGAGGCGACCGCGACTCCGTACGCCGCGCGCCCGCTCTCGCCGTACACGGCTCCGGTTGCGCCGCCGGCCCGCGAGACCGCACCCGAGCCGGCCCCGTCGTTCGCGCCGCCGAGCTCGTTCTCGGACGAGCCGATCACGACCTCCGCGGCGCCCGCGCCGCGAGAAGAGCGCAGCACCGGCACGCGCCCCGAGCCGCGTTTCGAAGAGATGTCGCTGTTCGATCTCGACGAGGAGACGCCCGTCGCCGAGGGCGCCGGCTCCGAGGGCGGAGAAGGCGGCGAGGGTGGCCGACGGCGGCGGCGCGGTCGCCGGCGCGGGCGGCGCGGCCGCGGAGGCGAGGCTCGCGGCGATGGTCGCAGCGACCGCGGCGATCGACCGCGCGGCGACGACGGCGGCGACCGCGACGAGCCGGATCGCTCGGGTTCGGCTCCATCGGAGCGAGCGCCGCAAGCGCTCGCGAGCGAGCCGCCCGCAGAGAGCGACGACGACGATCCGCTGCTCGAGGCCGACGACGACGTCGCGCTCGTGCCCATGGTCGAGGACGTGCCCGAGGTCGAAGAGCCCGAGCCGCCTGCCTATGACGACGAGGAAGAGGGCGACGAGGGCGATCCCGACGCGGATCGGGCGCGCCGCGCCGCGGATCAGCGCCGCAGCGCGCGGGTCGAGAAGCCGTTCGAGGTGCCCGCGCCGCGCCGGCGCGCGGCGTTCCTCGCCCATGCCGACCCGATCTCGGTGCTCTCGGCGATCGTGCTCGCGCGCGATGTGCGGCTCGTCGAGAGCTTCTGGGTCTATCCGCAGGCCGATCTCATGACGTTCTTCCGCAGCGTTGCGACCGACCTGCGCGACGAGACGCCGATGTTCCTGGTCGGCTTCGCCGCGTCGCCGCCCGCGCGCGACACGCTTCAGGCCGCGGCGCTGTACCGCGGCCGGCTGGATTGGTTCGACCACCACGACTGGCCGCCCGAAGACCTCGTGGCGCTGCGCGAGACACTCGGCGCCGAGCACGTGCACGTGCAGCCGGGCGCCGAGAGCTCGCTCGCGGCCGTGATCGCGCAGCGCACGCGGCGCAGCCGCTTCTCCGACAAGCTCGTGGAGCTGATCACGGGGCGCTTCTCGCAGCACGACTACG
Source organism: uncultured delta proteobacterium (assembly GCA_963832165.1). GTDB lineage: Bacteria > Myxococcota_A > UBA9160 > UBA9160 > SMWR01 > JAHEJV01. Next base: position 657,796 of record CAWHTE010000004.1, read on the forward strand.
AGCGCTGGGGTCGCTACTGGTGGCAGCGCGCGAGAGACATCGCCGGACGCGCGGGCGATCGCCGGGCCGAGGTCGAGCCGCTGCTCGCGGGGCGGCCGTCCGACCTCGCGCGCGAGGTGGCGCGCTCGCCCGAGCCGCCGCTTCCGGCCGAGCTCTCGTACGTCTCGAGCCGCGATTTCCGGCTGATCCACTTCGGCGGCCTCGTGATGGTCGTGCTCGAGGTGACCCCGGACCTCGACCTGCACCTGTGCGCGCGCATCGCGCGCGAGCGCTACCAGGCGCACCTCTCGCTCGCCATGAGTCCGGAGCGCGAGCTGGTCGTCCTCGGCGGCGACGAGACGCGCTTCAAGCGCGGCCTCGACCTCGGCGGAGTGACCGCTCACCTCGCCTCCAAGCACCGCTGGATCGAGGCGCTCCCCGACGACGATCACGTCGCGCGGATGCGCGTGCACGGGCTCCACCGGGAGCCCGGTCGGCTCGACGAGCTGATCAGCGAGATCGCGATGGGGCGCTCGATCGTCGAAGGGTAGTCGTGTCGTCCGCAAACCTCGTGGAGATCTTCTCGTCGTTTCAGGGCGAGGGACCCCACGTGGGCTGCTCGACGCTGTTCGTGCGCTTCGGTGCGTGCGATCTGCGCTGTCGCTGGTGCGATTCGCCGCACACGTGGAAGGCGGGACCGCGCTGCCGGATCGAGGATCCCGCGCTCGGCGAGCGCGAGCTCGAGAACCCCGTGCCGCTCGCGGAGATCACCGCGGCTGCCGAGGCCCTGCACGTGAAGCGCCACCGCTTCGTGAGCCTGACCGGTGGAGAGCCGCTGCTGCAGCCCGAGGCCGTGCACGCGACCGCGAGCGTCCTGCGCGAGCGCGGGCCGCGCATCCTGCTCGAGACGCACGGTCTCGCGACGGCCGCGCTCGTGCGCGTGATCGACGCAATCGACGTGATCTCGATGGACTGGAAGCTCGCGAGCGAGGTGGAGCGCGCCGACGCACCGCGCGGTGCACCGCGCGAGGAGTTCCACGCACAGCACGCGGAGTTCTTGCGCATCGCGCTGCGCTCGGCCGAGACCTACGTGAAGGTGGTGGTCACGCCCTCGACCCGCGACGACGAGCTCGACGCGCTCGCGGGTCACGTCGCCGCGGTGGATCGCGAGGTTCCGCTCGTGATCCAGCCCGTCACGCCGCGCGGCTCCGTGAAGGAGAGCCCGACGCCCGCCCGATTGCTCGCGTGGCAGGCGCGTCTCGAGCGCGAGTTGCGCGACGTGCGCGTGATCCCGCAGACCCATCCCGGGCTCGGCGTGCGCTGACGTGCTCCCCGCCGGGATCAAGCGGACGCGCGTCCCGAGCCGAATAGACAGGGATGGCCGAGCAATCGGGGCCGGGCAACAGCGCCTGGGTGACGAACCGCAAGAAGCGGCGGATCCCGTGCACGCTCTGGGTGGGCGAGCGCGAGCACAGCGCGCTGATCCTCGACGTGTCGCCGAGCGGGCTGTTCGTCCAGACCCACGCGAAGACGCAGCGCAGCGAGCGGCTGCACCTGTTCTTCTCGCAGGGCTCGGACATGCTCGAGCTGATCGTCGAAGTCGTGCGCACCAAGAGCGTTCCGCAGAATCTGCTCGCGGCGACCAAGGGCGGCATCGGCGTGCGGATCGTCTCCGCGCCCGAGGAGTACTACGAGATGCTCACCGCGCTCGGCATCAACGAGCGCAGCAAGCCCACTTTCGAGCTCGAGCCGGCGCCCGGGCTGCGCTTCCGCGTGCACGTGGCTCAGATCGGCGGACCGCGCTCGCGGCGCGTCGAGCTCTCGGCGCCCGACGCAGAAGCGGCCGGCGCAGGCGCGCTCAAAGAGATGGGCGAGGGCTGGAAGGTGCTCCGCGTCGACGCGGTCTCGTAGGGCGGGAGAAGCGAGCGGAGCGAGCGGATCCCGCCGCGCGCCGAAGGCGCGCCGCTAGTCCGATTCCGCTATTCGCTCAACGCGCGCTCGAAGCGCGACAGCGCCCCCGCGCCGTCCGCGGCGCGCGTGCCGAAACGCTCGCAGAGATAGGCCTCGGTGAGCTCGGTGAACGCGGCACTCGCGCCCGCAGGCAGATCGACTGCCACCTCGCGCGCGAACGAGCGCGCGGTGACGCCAACCGATCGCACGTGTCCGCGCCGCGCGAGCAGGCGCAGCGCGCGCGCATAGCTCGGGTGTGCGGCGTTCGCGCGACCGCGCGTGCGGCGCCGCAGGTGTACGACCACGGTCACGAGCGCGGCGCCCACGCCCAGGCCGATCACCCAGTCGCGGCGCTCCAACGCTGCGCGCCACGCGAAGGCGGCGGCCGGGCGCGGTGCGGACGTCTCCGACTTGCGTCCATGCCACGCCAGCCACGCGCGCTTGAGCACGTCGATCTGGTCGGAGCGGTCGAAGCCCACGACGCGCTGGAACCACCAGAGCTCGACCGCGCTCGCGAGGTCCGCCATCCGCTCGCCGAACGAGAGCGGCGACTCGGCGCGCGAGCGCAGATCGGCCGGCGTGGGGTCGTAGCGCACCCAGCCCGCGCGCTCGTAGTGGATCTCGACCCACGCGTGGGCGTCGCGCTGCGCGACCACGACGAATCCGCCGATCTCGTTGGTGCGCCCGCCCGCGAAGCCGTTCACGAGCCGCGCGGGCAGACCGACCTCGCGCGCGAGCACCACCATCGCCGAGGCGAAGTACTCGCAGTGCCCCGCGAGCTCACCGAGCAGGAAGCGCTCGAGCGGCGAGCTGCCGTCGCTGGGCGGCTCGGGCGGCGTGTCGGTGTAGCGCCCGTTCGCGACGAGCCAGCGCTCGATCGAGCGCGCGCGCTCCGCGTCGCCGCGCGTTTCCGCCGTGATGCGCGCTGCGAGCGCCGCCACCGCGGGCGAGAGCGGGGCGCGCGCGAGCACGCGGCTGCCGTTGCGGCGCGGCGCCACGGCGCGGTCGCCCGCGAGCGCGTCGTCGTCGGGCACGGCGCGCAGCGAGCGCACCGTGTAGCGCACGCGCTCCTCGGCCTGGGTCGCCGCGTAGAGGCCGCCCGAGGTGTCGCGCTCGAGCCGGCGGATCGTGCCCTGCACGCCGCGCGGATCGCCGACCCGGAGCAGCACGCCGCCCTCGATCGGCTCGCGCACGATCCGCTGCACGAGGTCGTAGCGGTCGGGCTCGAGACCGAGACCGACGCCCCCCTCGGCGCTGCCGGGCACGAGCTCGCGATCGGGCGGCGTGATCGACCACGCCTTTCCGTCGAAGGTGTCGAAGGCGAGGCCCCTCCAATACGCGGCACTCGCACCGGGAGGCTTGCCCTCGAGCGTCTCCACGCGCATCACCATGCTCGGGTCGCTGCGGATCCGCCCGAGCGCGCCGAGCTCCACGCGCTCCGAGAAGCCCGAGGCCGCGAGCGCGCCGCCGAGCAGCGGGCCCCGCACCACGTTCGCCTGGATTCGCGGCAGCGCCACGAACAGGAACATCGCCACGAGCACCGCGAGCGCCGATGCGACCAGCGTCGTGCGCGCGAGCCCGGGCGTGAACGCGCGCGAGAGCTCGCGCGCCTGACCGGCCTCGAGCGCCTCGCTGCGCAGCGTGTGCACGAGCAGCGTCCAGACCGTCGCGAACACGAACGCCACGAGCAGCGGCGTGAAGAACACGCTGTCGGTCAGGTTCGCGGCGAGCACGACCTGGAACAGCGCCAGCGCCACGAGCAGGAACTCCGTGCGGCGCGGCCGCGCGTCGAGCAGCTGCAGACCCTGGGTGGTCGCGGCGAAGTTCGCGAGCGCGACGGTCGAGGGCTCGCCGCCGAGCGCCACCCAGGTGGTGCCCGCCGTGATCGCGAGCATGAGCCCGTTCAAGATCCAAGCGTTGGTCTGCCATGCGAACGGGCTCGTGCGCCGCCACAGCGAGACGACGAGCGCGATCGCCGCCGCGGCGAGCGCCCACGGCGCGAGCTGCCCGGTGATGCCGAGCGTGGCGGTCGCGACCGAGACGAGCAGCCACGCCGAGGTCGGGCGCGGCTCCTGCACCGGGACGCGGAAGGCGCGCCGGCTCACGCGGCTCTCCCCGCGTCGGGCTCGGGCGCCACGCGCGCGAGGAAGCCGAGCAGGCGGGCGCGCTGCTGCGGTCCGGCGCCGGGCGCGAGGCGGTCGCGGTCGGTGCGCAGGCCCACGCGCAGGCCGCGCTCGAGCAGCGCTGCTGCGTCGGAGGCCGATCCGCGCACGTCGCGCTCGAAGCCGTCGTCGGCGGGGCGGCCCGCCGTGCGCAGGCGCAGCTCCACCTCGCCCTGGTGCTCGCTCTCGAGATCGCGCACCCAGAGGGCGCGCGCGCGCAGCGTGGGGCGCCACGCGATGCGTCGGGTCGGGTCGCCGCGCTGGTACTCGCGCACGCCACCGACCTCGGTGCCGCGCCCGCGCGCTCCCGCGACGCCGTCGCCCGACTCGCGCGCGGTGCCGAAGTCGGGCGGAATCGACACGGGATCGACCGCGGGATAGACGAGGGCGTGCTCGCGCACCTCGAACGTGCGCGACTTCGAGAACAGGCCGAACGGGAAGCGCGTGGAGACCACGAAGCCCGCGAACGCGAGCTGGCCGCGCCGCTCGGGGCGCAGCCGGTAGCTGCGCGTCTCGGCGGCGCCCGGCGTCACGCGCAGCGCAAAGCACCGCCCGGCCGCGCGCTCGCGCCCCGCGTCGTCGATCCAGCGATCCTCGACGACGAGCGCGTAGGCGACCACGCGGCGCTGGAGGTTGTGGATCTCGACGCCGACCCACGCGTCGCGGTCGGCATAGAGCTCGCGCGGCACGCGGCGGCGCAACGCGATGCCGCGCAGCGCGGACTCGGAGAGCACGCCCGACAGCACCAGGAACGCGAGCATCAGCGAGAGCACGAGGTAGAGCAGGTTGTTGCCCGTGTTCAGCGCCGCGAACCCGACGCCGAACGTGAGCGCGAAGAAGCTCCAGCCCGCGCGCGTGGGCCGCAGCTGGCGCGGCGGACGCAGCCAGCGCAGCGCGCCCGAGAAGTGAGCGCGCGGAAAGCGCCGGCGCTGCACCGCGATCAGAGCGGAACGCTGGTCCGGTCCAGGATCTCGCGCAGCAGGCACGCGCTCTCCTCCGCGCCGGCTCGATATCCCGCGCGAACGTCGAGGGCGATCCGGTGGGCGAGCACGTCGATCGCGAGCTCCTGAACGTCCTCGGGAATGCAGTAGTCGCGGCCGTCGAGCAGCGCGCGCGCCTGCGAGGCGCGGCGCAGCGCGATCGCGCCGCGCGGCGAGACGCCGACCGCGATCGCCTCGTGGTCGCGCGTGGCCGCGACGATCTCGAGCACGTAGGAGACGAGCGCGTCGTCGAACTTGATGCTCTCCGCGACGCGCTGCAGCGCGAGCACGTCGCTCGCGGCGATCACGGGCGAAAGGCGCGGCAGCGAGCTGGCCGCGGGGTCGTCGCGCAACACGGCCGCCTCGTCGGCGGGCTCGGGATAGCCGATTCCGCGGCGGACCATGAAGCGATCGAGCTGCGACTCGGGCAGCGGGTGCGTGCCGTGGTGATCGAGCGGATTCTGCGTGGCCACCACGAAGAACGGCTCGGGCAGGGGATGTGTCACGCCATCGACCGTCACCGCGCGCTCGGCCATCGCCTCGAGCAGCGCCGACTGCACCTTCGGGCTCGCGCGGTTGATCTCGTCCGCGAGCACCACGTGGGCGAACAGCGGACCGGGCTGGAAGCGGAACGCGCCGGTCGGGAGTCCGGCGTGGGTCTCGGGCAGGGAGCTGCCGATCAGGTCGCCCGGCAGGAGGTCGCTCGTGAACTGGATGCGCCGGAACGAAGCGTCGATGCAGCGCGCGAGCGCTTGGGCCAGCGTGGTCTTGCCGACTCCGGGCACGTCCTCGAGCAGGAGATGGCCGCCCGCGATCAGCGTCTCCACCGACCGCCGCACCACCTCGGGCTTGCCGCGCAGCGCCTGTCCCACGGCATCGCAGAGCCGCTGTACCTGCGCGCACGCCGCTTCGAGCGAGAGCGGTCGCGCGACGCCGCCTTCCTGCGCGGATTGCGTGGCCACGGCTCCGTTTCGGCCGGATCGAGCCGGAGCTGGAGCTACCGCGAGGGGTCCCCGATCAGGGCGGTACGCGGGTCGTCGGACTCCGCGGCGAGCTGCACGCGGGCCAGGAACGCGCGCAGGTCGCCGCCCAGGGAGGCGAGCAGCGCCACGAGCTGGGCGGTATCGGCGTGGTACGTGCCCGAGATCGCGAGGCAGGCGTCGCCGAGCGGGAGATCGGCGGCAATCGCGGCCATGTCGCGCCCGGAAAGCTCGAGGACCGCGATGCGCGCGCGCGCCTCGGCCTCGAGCGCGGCGCGGCGCTCCGCGCGCGCGGGACCCGGGGGATCGGAGGCGTAGAGCCCTTCGACCGCGCGGCGCAGCGAGAGGATCTCCGCGCGCAGACGCCGCAGCTGGTCGACCGTGCGGCGCTCGCGATCCGCCGCCGCCGCCCCGTCGCGCTCGGCGTAGAAGCGCACGCGCGCCTCCTGCCCGTAGAACGCCGCGACGCCCTCGTTGAACTCGGGATCGCCCGGCACGAACACTGTCGCGTGCAGGAGCTCGTGGAACAGCGTCTCCACGAGCGTGCCCTCGTCCTGGCGCAGCATCGGACCCGTGAGCGGGTCGTCGAACCAGCCGAGCGTCGAGTACGCGCGCACCGGCTGCTCGCACACGTCGAGATCCTGGCTGCGCAGGCGCTCGGCCTCGGCCGCTGCGCTCTCGGCGTCGAAGTAGCCGCGGTAGGGCACGCTGCCCACGATCGGGAACCAGCTCGTCACGGGCTCCACCTCGCCCGGGCGCGCGGCCACGACGGTCGTCACGATGAAGTCGCCCGGCCACGGCGCGTACTCGGTGTAGTGGTCTCCGACCTCGAGCCCGAGCCCCTGCGCGAACGCTCGCACCTCGGCGACGCGCTCGAACTGCGCGCGCAGCTCCGGCGGCGTGCCGGGATCGCGGAGGAGCCGCTCGACGGGCTCGCGCGCGCAGAGCAGGCGCATCTGACCGCGCGCGAGGTGGCCCAGGTAGCATCCGCTCGTGGCGAGCGAGAGCGACAGCAGCGCGGCGAGCGCGAAGCGCGGGGACGACGAGCGCTTCGCCTGCATCACCGCGCGCGCGGTCGACGTCGCAGCCGCCGAGCACGCGCTCGCCGAGGCGCTCGCGGCGGGTGCAATCGGAGCGGAGCAGCGCGAGGCGGGGGAGGTCACGCTGCTCGTCTACGCGCCGGCGTCCGAGTCGGGCGCGGTCGCGTGCGCGCTCGCGCGCGTGCTCGGGCCCGAGACCGTCTCGGCACCCGAGGCGGTCGAGGCGGTCGACTGGTCGGAAGCCTGGAAGGCGGGCCTGCGGCCGATCGAGGTCTCCGAGCGGCTGCGCATCCGCACCTCGTTCGAGTCGAGCCCTGCGCGCGCGGGCCAGCGCGATCTCGTGATCGATCCGGGCCAGGCGTTCGGCACGGGCGGCCACGAGTCGACGCAGCTCGCGCTCGCGTGGATCGACGCGCTGCGCGGCGAGCTCGGCGCGCCGCCGGGCATCCTCGACGTCGGCACGGGCAGCGGGGTGCTCGCGCTCGCCGCGCTGGCGCTAGGCGCTCCGCGCGCGCTCGCCTTCGACGTGGATCCGCTCGCGACCGCGGCAGCGCGCGACAACGCGCGCGCGAACGGGCTCGCAGCAGGGCTCGAGCTGTTCACGGGCCCGCTCGACGCGCTCGCGCGCGGCGCGCGCTTCGCGGGTATCGCGGCGAACCTGCTCAGCCGCGAGCTCGACCCGCTCTTCGAAGCGCTCGCGTCGCATCTGCAGCCCGGGGGTTGGATCGTGATCTCGGGCCTGCTCGAGACCGAGCGCGAGCGCTGGTGCGAGCGCGCCGAGCGCGCCCGGCTCGCGGTCGCGGGCGAGCGCCGTGAGATCGACGCGAGCGGCACCGGGTGGATCGGGCTGCTCATGCGGCACTCGCCTCCTCGAGCAGGCGTCTGAGCGTCTCGCGCCAGGGCACGCGCGGCTCCCAGCCGGTCGTGCTGCGCAGCCAGGTCGCATCGCCGACCGACGCATCGGTGGGGCGCACGCGCTCGGGATCCACCTCGATCTCGCACTTCACTCCCGCGAGCTCGAGTCAGCGCCTCGAGCAGATCGGCGATCCGGCATGGGATCCCGCTCGCCACGTTGTAGGCCGCTGCAGGCACGGCGCGCTCGAGCAGGCGCTGATAGGCGTCGACCACGTCTTCGACGTCGAGGAAGTCCCGCACCGACTCGAGATTGCCGACCACGAGTCGCGGCGCGCTGCGGCCTGCTGCGATCGCGGCGATCTGGCGCGCGAAGGCGGGGGCCACGAAATGGGGCGCCTGGCCCGGGCCGGTGTGATTGAACGGGCGCACGCGCACGAGGTCGAGGCCGCGCTCCGCATAATGGGCACCGAGCAGGTCCGCGCATGCCTTCGTGCGCGCGTAGGGCGAGCGCGGCGCGAGCGGATCGCTCTCGCGAAACGGCGCAGCGCCCACGCCGCTGTTCCCGTACACCTCTGCCGAGGTCACGAGCAGCACGCGTGCGGCGGGTGCCTCGCAGAGTGCCGCCTCCAGTACCGAGCGGGTGCCGAAGTAGTTCACGCGCGCGGCGATCTCGGGCTCGCGCAGCGACTGCGCGGGCGAGCTCATCGCGGCGAGGTGCACGATCGCGTCGACGCGCGCGGAGGCGAGACTGCGCGCGATGCGCGGCGCGTCGGTGATCCCGATCTCGCGATCGACGCCGATCACCGTGTGTCCGGCGTCGACCAGGCGCGCGACGAGCCGGCGTCCCACGAAGCCGGCCGCGCCGGTGATCCAGATGCGCACAGTGCGAGCCTGCCAGAGCGCGCGCCGGGTCGCCATCGTGCGAGCGCGGCCCGGTCGGGCTGATATGCTGGCCGCCTCCGCGGAGGTCCGATGTCCCGACTCACCCGACTCTCGCGCTCGATCGCGGGCCGCACGGCTCTCGTGACCGGCGCCGCGAGCGGCATGGGGCGCGCCACGGCGCATCTGTTCGCGGACGAGGGCGCGCGCGTGGCCGCGGCGGATCGCGATGCGGTGGGCGTGGCGCGCGTGGTCGACGAGATCAAGAGCGCGGGCGGCACCGCTGCGGCGTTTCCGGTCGACGTGGCCGATCCCGCACAGCTCGTCGCGCTCGCGCGCGATGTGCGCGAGCAGCTCGGTCCCATCGACATCCTCGTCAACAACGCCGGGATCTCGTTCGTCTCGCCGATCGATTCGGCGGATTACGCCGAGCACTGGGAGCGCACGATCGCGGTGAACCTGCGCGCGTACGCCCTGCTGATCCGCGCGTGTCTCGACCAGCTGCTGCGCAACGGCGAGGGCCGGATCGTCAACATCGCCTCGACCGAAGGGCTCGGCGCAACCGCATTCATCAGCCCGTACACCGCGAGCAAGCACGGCGTGGTCGGCCTCACGCGCTCGCTCGCGGTCGAGCTCGCCGCGAAGGGCGTTACCGTGAACTGCATCTGCCCGGGCCCGATCCACACGGGCATGACCGCGAGCATCCCCGACGAGTCGAAGCAGAAGTTCGCGCGGCGTCGCGTACCCGCGCGGCGCTATGGCGACCCCGAAGAGGTGGCGCAGATGACGCTCTCGCTCGTGCTGCCCGCAGCGTCGTACGTGAACGGCGCGATCATACCGGTCGACGGCGGTCTGATCGTGCAAAATACCTGATCGGCGGAGACCCGATGCCCGATCTGATCTTCGAGAAACGCGCGGGGATCGCCTATCTCACGTTCAATCGCCCCGAGCGCCGGAACGCGATCAGCCCGCAGATGATGCTCCAGCTCGCGGACGCGTGGCTCGAGTTCCGCGACGACCCGGCGCTGCGCGTGGCGATCCTGACCGGCACCGGCGACCAGGCGTTCTGCGTCGGCGGCGACCTCCAGCTCCTGATGCCGCTGTTCACGGGCGCGCGACCGCCCGCGGACGAATGGGATGCACGTCTCATGTCGAACCTCGATCGCGTCCCGATCGCGCTGTTGAAGCCCTTCGAGCTCTACAAGCCGATCATCGCGGCCGTGAACGGCTATGCGCTCGCCGGGGGCTGCGAGATCCTCTCGGCCACGGATATCAGGATCGCCTCGCGCACCGCGAGCTTCGGGCTGTCGGAGGCGCAGCGGGGACTCGTGCCCGGCGGTGGCTCGATGGTGCGGCTCGCGCGCCAGGTCCCGCACTGCAAGGCGATGGAGATCCTGCTGCTCGGCGAGCGCATGCCCGCCGAGGAGGCGTACCGGATCGGTCTCGTGAACGAAGTGGTCGAGCCGGAGCGCGTGATGCCGCGCGCGGAGGAGCTCGCGGCGCGGCTCGCGCGCAACGGGCCGCTCGCGCTGCGCAAGATCAAGGAGGCGGTGCTGCGCACGAGCGGTGAGCCACTCGCGCGCGCCTACGAGATCGAGAACGAGTGCTCTGCGGTCGTGATGGCCTCGAAGGACGCGCGCGAGGGTCCGCGCGCGTTCATGGAGAAGCGCGAGCCCGTCTTCACGGGCGAGTGAGGGATCAGCGCCGGAGACGCGCCGTTGCGCGCGTCTCCTCGTCCTCATGGGCGGATCGCGCCGTCGCGCCGCGCAGGAGCAGCGACTGCTGGGCGAAGCCGAGCGCGCCCTCCACGTCCGCGAGGCTCGCGCGCCCGAGGCCCGCGCCGTCGGGGCCGTAGCACACCTCGGCGTCGAGCCCGATCCACTCGCCGACGGGTGCGCGGTGCAGCTGGAGCGAGGTATCGACGTTGATCGCCACGAACGGCTCCTGATCGAAGCGCGCGCCGCGCTGCACGTCGCGCACGATCGGCAGGCTGTACACCATGTCGGAGAGCGTCGCGGCCGATACGAACGGACTCGTGCGCTCACCCGCGACGAGCGGCACGCGCAGGCGCAGCCACGCGGCCGGGCGCACGAAGCCGTCGACCGGGCGCAGCTCGATCGCGTTCACGAAGTCGGACGGATCTTCCCCGGCCGAGGGCGCACCGAGCCAGCGCACGGCGGGCGAAGCGTCCTCGAGCGCGCCGGTCGCGCACGGCTGGCGGTCGGGCGGAGCCGACACGTCCTCGACGCGCAGGCGCAGCGCCGTCGCGCGCGCCGCGACGCCGTCACCCGCGTGGAGCTCGGCCTCGAGCCACTCCGCGGACTTGCCCTCGCGCACGGTTCGCACGCGCAGCGTGACAGGTGCGAACGGCGCCGCGCGCCAGAGGTCGCACGTGAAGCGCACGATCTGCATCGGCTTCGCCGCGGGATGCTGCTCGATCGCGCGCGCGAGCAGGCCCTGCACGGGCCCGCCGTGCTGCGAGTCGACGTGCCACGGCCCGCGTGCGAGCCGCGTCGGGACCAGACACTCGCCATCCTGCTGATAGAGCGCACCGGAGATGACTGCTTCGCCCACGGATGTCCTCGCATCGGGGAAGCTAGTTGCTTGTGCGTCGCTCGGCTACGCTCTCACTCGAACAGGAACCGGCTGACGGTCTCGGCGACGCAGGCGGGTTTCGCATGACCCTCGATCTCGATCGTCATGCGCACCACGACGTCTACGCCGCCTTGCACGGTGTGGACGGCCACGAGATCGCCGAGCGCGCGTACGCGCGAGCCGGCCGGCACCGGCGCCGGGAATCGCACCTTGTGGCAGCCCGTGTTGATCGCGACGGCGTTCTTCACCGCGATCAGCTGCGGCAGCAGCGCGTTGACGAGCGATAGCGTGAGGTAGCCGTGCGCGATCGTGCTCGCGAACGGACCTGCCTGCGCGCGCGCGACGTCGACGTGGATCCACTGGTGGTCGTCGGTCGCGTCGGCGAAGTGATCAATGCGCTGCTGATCGACGTGCAGCCAGTCGCTCACGCCGAGGCTCTTGCCGACGGCCTCCGCGAGCTGCTGCGCGCTGTGGAATTGCTGGGGCATGCGATCTCCGCGGCGGAGAGTAGGGGGCCGCGCGTTCGCTTGCAGGGCCGGCTTCGATCGGACACGATCGGACCCCTCCCGACCGCTGACGAGGTACATCGATGTCGTCCCCCCGCCCCCCGCTCGCCGGCCTGCGCGTGATCGAGAGCTCGCTGCTCGGCCCCGGCATGATCACCACCTATTTCTCCGATCTCGGTGCGCAGGTGATCAAGGTGGAGTCGCCCGAGGGCGACTACATCCGCGAGATGACCTGGCCGATCGTGCAGGGCGTCTCGCTCCTGCACCTGCACGTGCACCGCGGCAAGCAGTCGATCGCGCTCGACCTGCGCAAGCCCGAAGGTGCGGCGGTGTACCGCGATCTCGTGAAGACCGCGGACGTGGTGGTCGAGGCGATGCGCCCGGGCTCGCTCGCGCGGCGCGGCCTCGGCTACGACGAGCTGCGCGCGATCAACCCGAAGATCGTGTTCTGCAACATCTCGGGCTACGGGATGACCGGCCCCTACCAGAACCTGCCCGCGCACGGGATCGCGTTCGACACCTGGGGTGGGATCGTGAGCGCCGCGGTGGACGACGAGGGCTTCTCGTACATCCCCGAACACGCGTCGGTGGGCATGTACGCGGGTCCGATGTTCGGTGCGCTCGGGATCCTCGCCGCGGTGATCCGCGCGCGCGAGACGGGTCAGGGCTCGATGCTCGAGATCGCGCAGTCGGACGCCGCTGCGTACATGGACTGGTACCGGATCGAGAGCCACCGCGCGTACGAGCGGCCGGCGTCCGAGGTGACGGGCAACAAGTCCGACAACTACGAGCGCCGCGAGCCCGGTACCGCGGGCATGCGATCGGGCGTGCGCTACCAGATGTACGAAGCGAGCGACGGCCACGTGCTGTTCATGGCGTCCGAGCAGGCGTTCTGGAAGAACTTCTGCGCGTGCGTGGGACGGCTCGACCTGTTCGAGAAGTGGCCGGGCTCGAAATACGCCGACCACGCGCGCGGCAACCGCGCGCTCCAGGCGGAGCTGCGCGAGATCTTTCGCACGAAGAGCTGCGAGGAGTGGATCCGCCTCGCCGACGAGCAGAACTTTCCGATCGCGCCCTGCAACACGCCGAAGACGATCGTCGCCGATCCTCAGTTCCAGGACCGCTTCCCCTGGTATTCGCACGAGAAGCACGGCGCCGACATGCTTCCGTTCCCGGTGAAGTTCATCGGTGAGGAGATGCCCGAGCCCGCCATGGCGCCGACCGTGGGCGAACAGACCGAGGCGGTCTGCCGCAGTGTGCTCGGCTACGACGCCGAGCAGATCTCGGCGCTGCGCAAGGCAGGCGTTTTCGGGAAGTCGTAGCGGAGAATCCCTTCAAGCGATTGCGCGCGACGGCCGAAAGCGCGCGCATGCGCAACGCTGCGATCGCCCACCGCGCGGACCGGATCCTCTCGCGACTGTTCCCGACCCGCTTCCGCGCCGGCGTGCGCGAAGGGCGCCACGGCCGCGTGGGCGCACCGGACCTGTGGCGGATGCAGCGCGCGTTCCAGATCGACTTCCTGCAGCGCATGGGCCTCGCCAAGCAGCACCGGCTGCTCGACGTGGGCTGCGGCACGCTGCGCGGCGGCCTGCCGCTGATTACCTATCTCTCCGCTGGGAATTACACGGGCATCGACGTGCGCGCGGAGATCATCGAGGAGGCGCGCCGCGAGCTCGAGGAGGCCCGGCTCGAGGAGCGCTATCCGCGCATCACCCATGTCGACTCGCTCGCAGGGCTCGACCTGCGCGCCGAGTACGACTTCCTCTGGGCATTCGGGGTGCTCATGCACCTCGAAGACCCGGATCTCGAGACCGCGTTCGCGTTCGCCGCGCGCCACCTCGGCGAGCGCGGCGTCTTCTACGCGAACGTCCACCTCGGCGACGGGCGGCTCGGCACGTGGGCCGGCTTCCCCGTGGTGGCGCGGCCGCTCGACTGGTACCGCTCGCGCGCGCACGAGGCGGGGCTCGCACTCGAGTCGCTCGGACGCCTGTGTGAGCTCGGCCACGTATCGGGCGACCGCAACTGCGACTCCCAGTTCATGCTGCGACTCCGCGGGCCGAAGTAGCCGCGCCGAACGCGCCTTCGCGCGCGAGCGCGGCGAACGCGGCCGCGTCGATCGAGAGCACGCTCTCGAGCACCTCGCGCGTATGCTGGCCGAGCGCGCCGACCGCGGGTACCGCGCTGCAGTCGACGTCGCTGAAGCGGAACGGCGGGTTCAGCACCGCGAACTCGCCGCGCGTGTCCGAGATCGGCGCAAACGACCCGCGCTGCGTCAGGTGCTCGTCGTCGAGCACCTCGGCGGGCGTGCGGTAGCGCGAGCAGGGCAGGCCGGCCGCCACGATCGCGGCGACCACCTCGCCGGTATCGCGGCACGCCGCCCACTCGCCGAGCGCGCGCTCGATCTCGGCCTCGTTCTCGGCGATCCCGCGCCGCGACGCGAACGCGGGATCCGCGCACCACTCGGAGCGCCCGATCGCGGGATAGAGCGCGAGATAGTTGCGCGGCGAGACGAGCGGGATGATCACGAAGCCGTCGCGCGTGGACGTCGGCCGGAAGATCTTCGGCGCCACCGGCACGGGCGCCTGCGCCTCCTGGATCTGGATCGCGACCAGCGAGAGCATCGCCTCGAGCAGCGTCGTGTCGATCACGGCGCCCGGGCCCTCGCGCTCGCGCCGCAGCAGCGCGGTCTGGATCGCGCCGAACGCGTACACCGCGGCGACCACGTCGGCGATCATGATCGCGCTGGCGGGCGGCGCCTGGCTCCCGCCGTTCGCGCTCATGAACGCGCGGTCGAAGCCCGAGAGCGCGTGGACGATCGGCGCGTAGGCCGCCTGCTGGCTCATCGGGCCGCCCTGGCCGAAGCCCGACACGCTGCAGTAGACGAGCCGCGGGTTCTGCGCGCGCAGCGCGTCCGCGCCGAGACCGAGGCGCGCCATCACGCCCGGGCGGAAGTTCTCGATCAGCACGTCGGCGGTCGCGATCAGACGCCGCGCGATCTCAACTCCCGCAGGCGCCTTCAGGTCGAGCGCGATGCACTGCTTCCCGCAGTTGAAGTGGGCGAAGGTGCGGCTGATCCCGCCCGGGACGGGCGTCGAATGCCGGAGCACGTCGCCTTCGCCCGCGGCCTCGATCTTGATCACCTCGGCGCCGCAGTCGGCGAGCAGCCGGCCGCACCAGGGCCCGGCCACCAGCGTGGAGAAGTCGATCACGCGGATCCCGGCGAGCGGGCGGGTGCCTTCCATGGAGAGGGAGGGTATTTACTTACTTGTTGGCTAGCAAGTATCTTTGGAGCCGCGATGGCGAAGAAACAGCTGCCTTCCGTGAAGCGACCCCGTCCGCAGGCCGAGCGGCGCGCGGAATCCGAGCGACGCCTGCTCGACGCCGCGACCCAGCTGATCGCGGCGCAGGGCTTCTCGAAGACCACCCTGGCCCAGATCGGCGAGAAGGCCGGCTACAGCCGCGGTCTCGTGAACGAGCGCTTCGGCTCGAAGGGCGAGCTCGTGCGCGTGCTGGCCGACGAGTTCCAGACGTACTTCCAGTACGACCGGTTGTTCCCGGCCCTGGAGCACCAGCACGGGCTGGAAGCGCTGCTGATCACGATCGACACCTATCTCGACAGCGTCGTCCGGAGCGAGCACCTCGGGCGCGCCTACTACGGGCTGCTCGGCGAGTCGATCGGCCTCGTGCCCGAGATCCACGACACCTTCGTCGAGGCCGACCAGCTGCTGCGCGCGGCCGTCGAGCGCACGATCCAGTCGGCGATCCGCGCGGGCGACATCCCGGCCGACATGGATGCGAAGGCGTTCGCAGTGTTCGTGGTGGGGCTCCTGCGCGGCACCGTGATGCAGTGGCTGCTCGATCCAACCGGCTTCGATCTGGGCGCGGTGCGCGCGGTGATCCGGCGCACGTTCGAGAGCGCATTCAGCGGGTCGAAGCGCGTCGAGAAGAAGCCGCGGAGGTGAGCCATGGGTGAAGTCCTCGGCGTCGGTACCACACATGTCCCGTACCTGATGAGCGCCCCCGAGAACCTGCTGCGCTTCCGCAAGATGCTGTGCGGCCTCGCTTCCTCGCTCACGGGGCAGCCGTTCGTCGATCCGCCCGAGGCGCTCGCGGAGATGGGCGACGATCCCGAGTCGGTCGCGCGCGAACACCACCGCCTGCACTGGGAGGCGTTCGCGCAGCTGCGCGCGCACATCCAGCGCGCGTCGCCCGACGCGATCCTGTTGATCGGCGACGACCAGGCCCAGGCCTTCCTGCCCAACAACATGCCGCCCTACGCGATCTACGTGGGCGCCGACGTCGACGCGACGCCGTTCCACGCCACGCGCATGCCCGGCGATGCCGAGTACGTGAAGCGCACCTGGGGCGTCGATCCGAGCCACACCTACAGCTGGGCGTGCCATGCGCCCGCGGCCGTCGCGCTGCGCGACGGCCTGATCCGGCGCGGCTTCGACATCGCGTCGACCGACGACCTGAACTCCGCGCACTGGAAGCACGGCCTGCCGCACGCGCACGCGAACACCCAGCTGTTCCTGCGCAACGACGAGGACCGCGTCCCGATCATCCCGCTGCTCGTGAACTGCTACGGGCCCGACCTCGCGATCTTCGACCCCGAGGCGCGCGTGAATCCCGCTAGCGGCCGCCGCATACCCCGTAGCCCCCGCCTCGCGGCGCCTCTACGCGATGGGCGAGGCGATCCGCGAGATCGTCGAAGCGTCGCCCTGGCGTGTGATGGTGTGCCCGAGCTCCACGTGGTCGCACACCTGGCTCGCGGCGCGCTTCGGGCGCATGCGCATGGACGCCGAGGGCAACCTCGCGCTCATGCGCGCCCTCGAGCGCGGAGAGGGAAGCGTGTTGCGCGACTACGACAGCCCCGAGATCGAGGCCAACGGCGACCACGAGCTGCGCAACTGGATCGTGGCCGCGGGCGCGATGGGCACGCGCAAGCTCGAGGTGATCTGGTATCGCGCGTCCTGGGTTTCGACGGGCTTCCGCGTGTTCGGCGTGTGGCATTAGAACATGTGCACGGTCGACCTTCACAACCACATGGTGACGGAGGAGGTCGTCGCGTTCCTCGCGCGCGAGGGCGCGCGGCTCGACACGAAGATCGTCGACACCCGCGAGGGGCGCTTCGCGCGGATCGGCGATGCCGCGGTGCGCCCGCTGCACGCGCGCATGTGCGATCCGGCCGCGCGGATCGCCGACATGGACCCGCTCGGCATCGACGTGCAGGCGGTCTCCTGCACGCCATTCGTGCTCTACGCCGACGCGCCCGCCGATGTCGCGCTCGCGGTGGCGCAGGCCAACAATGACTCGCTCGCGGGCGTAGCGCGCGCGCACCCGACGCGCTTCGCGCCGCTCGCCTCGGTGCCGCTCCAAACCCCCGAGGCGGCTGCGCGCGAGCTGACTCGCGCAGCGGGGCTCGGGCTGCGCGGCGTGGAGATCCCCGCGCGCGCGGGCGAGCTCGAGCTCGACGATGTGCGGCTCGAACCGTTCTGGTCCGCCGCGGAAGAGCTCGCGCTGCCGATCTGCATCCATCCGTTCGAGGCCTCGCCGCGCGGTGCATTCGCGCGCTATGCGCTCTCGCCGCTGGTCGGGAATCTGTTCGACACGGGCCTCGCGGCGTCGCTGCTCGTGCTGGGCGGCGTGCTCGCGCGCCACCCGCGGCTCCGTGTGGTGCTCTATCACGGCGGCGGCACGTTCGCGGCGCTGCTCGCGCGAATCGAGAAGGGCTACGAGCTGATCGCGGAGACGCGCGCGGCGGCGCCCGAGCCTCCCTCCGCCTACCTCGAGCAATTCTGGCTCGACACCGTGACGTTCGATCGCGGCTGGCTCGGCTATCTGGTCGAGCGTTTCGGCGCCGAACACATCGTGCTCGGCAGCGACTACCCGCTGCCGCTCGGTCCCCGCGACCCGGTCGCGGAGGTGCGCGCGCTCGGGCTCTCGAGCGAGCAGGAGCGCGCCGTGCTCGGCGCGAACGCATGCGGCCTGCTCGGAATCGCGGGCCGCGCGGAGGTGGCCGCATGAGGCTCGCCGGCAGGGTCGCGGTGATCACGGGGACGAGCCCCAACATCGGCGGCGGAATCGCCGAGATGCCTGGCGGACGAGGGCGCGGCGGTGGCCTGCATCGACGCGGTGAAGGAGAACGCAGAGGACTGCGCCGCCGCGCTGCGCAAGGCCGGCGCGCGCTCGCTCGCGATCACGGCCGACGTGAGCGACGAGCGCGAGGTCGCCGCGGCGTTCGCGCGCATCGCGAACGAGCTCGGCGCCGTCGACGTGCTCGTGAACAACGCGGCGATCTTCAACCAGAAGGGCGTGCTCGACATGCCGCTCGCCGAGTGGTCGCGCCAGCTCGCCGTGATCCTCGACGGCACATTCCTGTGCACGGCGGCCGCGGCGCGCGCGATGGTCGAGCGCAAGCAGGGCGGCGCGATCGTCAACGTGATCTCGACCGCGGGCCATCAGGGCCAGCCGCGCAACGTGGGCTACTGCACCGCGAAGTCCGGCCTGCTCAACTTCACGCGCTCGGTGGCGATGGAGCTCGCGCCGCACGGGATCCGCGTGAACAGCCTCACGCCGACCGCGACCGACCCCAGCGAGTCGCTCGACCGCGCCGAACGCTGGGGGCGCAAGCGCCCGTCCGAGCGCGTCGTGCAGGCGTTCGAGGCGTTCCGGCGCGGCGTCCCGATGCAGCGCCTGCCCGTACCGAGCGACTACGGGCGCGCGGTGGTCTACCTGGCGAGCGACGACGCGCGCAGCGTGACGGGCACCGATCTGCGCGTGGATGCGGGCGCGGTCGCGCGGTATTGGGCGTGGAATCCCGAGCCGTGAGCTGGGAGGGGACATGTTTGATCTGACGGTCGGCGACGAGGGCCACACGCTCGTCGAGCTGGTTCATGGGTTTGCGGAGCGCGAGCTGCGCGCGGCCGCGCGCGACGCGGAGCGTGCGCGCGCGGTGCCGTCTGCGGTCGCGAACGCGCTGCACGCAATCGGCGTCGCGTGCCCGATTCCCGAGGCCCTGGGCGGACAGGGCGAGCCAGACCTCGTGACCTACTTGATGATCGCCGAGGAGCTCGCGTGGGGAGATCCCGGGATCGCCTACGCGGCGCTCGGAGCGAGCCACGCCGCGCTGCTCATCGCGCGCTGCGGCACGCCCGAGCAGCAGCAGGCGCTGCTGCCGCGCTTCGTGGGCGCCGAGGCTCCCGCGGCCTCGGTGCTGCTGCACGAGGGATTCGGCCGCGCCCCGTCCGAGCTGCGCACGCGCGCGGAGCGCACGGCGCGCGGCTGGGCGCTCACGGGACAGAAGGCGGAGGCGCTGCTCGTGGGCCCGGACGGCCTCTCGCTGGTCGTCGCGCAGCGCGCGGATACGGGCACGCTCGGCGCGTTCATCCTGGTCGGGGAGCCGTACGGGCTGCGCATCACGCGCGACGACCGCGCGCTAGGGCGGATCGGTCTGTGCTGCGCGCCGACCGGCGCCGTGGCGCTCGAGCGTGTCGAGCTGCCGTACGACGCGCTGCTCGCGGGCGGCGACGAGCTCGCGCTCGCGCGCGCGCTGGCCTGGGTGCGCCTCGCGCTGCCCGCGCTCGCGATCGGCTGCGCGCGCGCTTCGCTCGAGTTCGCGCGGCGCTATGCGACCGAGCGCGTTGCGTTCGGCCGTCCGATCGCGGCGTTCCAGGGCGTCGCGTTCCCGCTCGCCGACCAGGACATGGCGGTCGAGGCCGCGCGGCTCGAGCTCTGGGAGGTCGCGCGCGCCGTGGAGCACAGCGACGACGCGACGCTGATCGAGCGGCTGTGCGGCGGCGCGATCGCGCACGCGGGTGAGGCCGCGCTGCGAGCCACGCGCGAGGGCGTACAGACACTCGGTGGCCACGGCTTCATCGCCGACTACCCGATCGAGCGCTGGTACCGCGACGCGGCCGCGCTGGCCGCGATCGACTACGACCCCGCCGCGTCGGCGGTGTCGTTCCTCTGAGGAGACCTGCATGAGCATCGAGCTGCGCTTCTCGCGCGCGACCGAAGAGCTGCGCGACCACGTACGCGAGTGGTCGGTGACCCAGGCGCGGCCGCTCGCGCGCGAGGCGGATCGCCGCCACGCCGCGCCCGAGGGTGCGGAGGCGGTGCTGGCCGCGTGCCCGGTCGGACTGGGCTTCCCACTGCGCAACGTGCCGGGCGGCCCGCTCGACGCGGCGTTCTCGGCCGACGGCTCCTATCTGGTCACGGCGCTGCTCCAGGAGGCGATCGCCTACGGCGACGGGTGGCCGCTCTGGACCAACGGCGGCTCGATCGGGCAGAACGTGGTCAAGGGGATGGGCACGCCCGCGCAGAAGGAGCGCTGGGTCGGCGGCCTCGCGCGCGGCGAGTTCCGCTTCGCGGCGTTCGCGTTGACCGAGCCGCACTTCGGCTCGGACATCGCCCAGGTGGCGACCACGGCCACGCGCGTCGGCGACACCTGGGTGATCAACGGCACGAAGATGTACTGCAGCATGGGAGCGTCCGCGGACTACGTGGTCGTGTTCGCGACGATCGACAAGAACGCGGGCCGCCACGGGATCCGCGCGTTCGTGGTCGAGCGCGGGACACCCGGCATGAAGGTGGCGAAGCGCAACGAGGAGAAGCTCGGCATCCGCTGTGCGGAGACCTCGGAGCTGCTGTTCGAGAGCTGCGCGGTTCCGCTCGACCACTGTCTGGGCTTCACCGGCGAGGCGAAGGAGCACAGTGGGGGCGACCGCAAGCAGAGCGGCTTCCTGGGCGCCGTCACCACGCTCGGCACCACGCGTCCGCTGCTTGCCGGGATCAGCCTCGGCCTCGCGCGCGCGGCCAAGGACGTCGCTGCGGAGTGGGTCGCCAAGCGGCGCAGCGACTTCACGGGCGCCCGGCTCGCGCGCGTCGACGACGAGTTCGCGCGCATGGACGCCGCGCTCGACCACGGCCGCCGGCTCGTGCTGCGCGCGGCCTGGATGAAGGACCAGAAGATCCCGAACACGCGCGAGGCGTCGGCCGCGAAGGCCTACGGCCCGCCGATCGCCGAGCGCGTGATCCGGCGCGCGATGCAGATCATGGGGCCCGACGGCGCCTCGGAGCGCTACCTGGTCGAGAAGTGGCATCGCGACGTGAAGATCTACGACATCTTCGAGGGCTCGGGCCAGGTCATGCGCATCACGATGAGCCGCGAGCGCATGGGCGCGTCGGCGGCGCGGGGTTAGGCGGAGGAAGCGATGGCGACTCGCGAGCGATACATCGACGACGACGCGGGGCAGGGCATCTTCCGCGTGTGCCGACGGGCGTTCCTCGATCCGGACGTGCTCGCGGCCGAGCGCGAGCGGATCTTCGACCACGCCTGGCTCTATCTCGGGCACGAGTCCGAGGTGGCCGCGCCGGGTGATTTCCGCACGCGCGAGCTGGGCGCGCGCCGGATCGTGTTCGTGCGCGGCAAGGACCGCGCCGTGCGCGCGCTGCTCAACTCGTGCACACACCGCGGTGCCGAGGTGTGCCGCGAGCGCTCCGGGAACGCGCGGAGCTTCCAGTGCTTCTATCACGGCTGGACGTTCGGCAACGACGGGCGGCTGATCGGCGTGCCCGGCGACGAGGCCTACGCGCCCGGCTTCTCGCGCGAGCGGCTCGGGCTGCGCGAGGCGCCGCGGCTCGAGCAGTACCGCGGCTTCTATTTCGTGAGCTTCGATCCCGAGATCGTCCCGCTGCGCGAATACCTCACGGGCGCGGCGGAATATCTCGACCTCATCGTGGACCAGTCCGAGCTCGGCATGGAGATCGTGGGCGGCACGCAGTCGTATGCGATCAATGCGAACTGGAAGCTGCTCGTCGAGAACAGCTACGACGGCTACCACGCCAACGTCGCGCACGCGCGCTACCTGAAGTGGCTCGCGTCGACCGGAGCGGTCGGGCTGCCGCGTGGCACGACCTGGAACCGCGCGCGCTCGCTCGGCAACGGGCATGCCGTGGTCGAGTACACCGCCGCGTGGGGGCGCCCGATCGCGCACTGGGTGCCGTCTTTCGGCGAGGACGCCGCACCCGAGATCGCGGAGATCCGCGCGAAGCTCGAGGAGCGGCTGGGTGCCGAGCGCGCGCACCGGATCGCCACGACGAGCCGCAACCTCGGGATCTTCCCCAATCTCGTCGTGAACGACATCATGGCGATCACGGTTCGCACGTTCCATCCGATCGCGCCCGGGCGCATGCATGTGGAGGCGTGGTCCCTCGCACCGCGCGGCGAGGCGCCCGCGCACCGCAAGCACCGGCTCGAGAACTTCCTGACCTTCCTGGGCCCCGGCGGGTTCGCGACACCCGACGACATCGAGGGCCTCGAGTCGTGCCAGCGCGCCTACCAGGGAACGCCCGAGGACTGGAACGACCTGTCCCGCGACGCGCTGAGGCCCGACCCGCCGATCACGGGCGAGCACCAGATGCGTACGTTCTGGCGACACTGGCAGGAGCGCATGACGCCGCAGAAGGCGCTCGAGGAGGCGCGCCAGCAAGTTTCGCGCAGCGAGCCAAAGGCGAGCGGAGACCAGCAGTATGCAGCCGGTTAGTGCGATCACGGCGCTTCCGGCCGCCGATCTCACGCGCGGCGAGATCGAGGACTTCCTCTACGAAGAGGCGGCGCTGCTCGACGAGTGGCGGCTCGCCGAATGGCACGCGCTGTTCACGGAGGACGCGACCTACCGGGTTCCCTCGACCGACGTGCCGGATGCCGACCCGGAAGACACCCTGTTCCTGATCGACGACGACGCGGCGCGGCTGCGCTCGCGCGTCGAGCAGCTGCTCGGCAAGTCGACCTGGTCCGAGAACCCGCACTCGCGCACGCGGCGGCTCGTCACGAACGTGCGGATCCGCAAGACCGAGGGCGCGCGCGCGTGGGTGACGGCGAACTTCGCCGTCTACCGCATGCGCACGAACCAGGTCGCCACCTACGTGGGGCGCTACGAGTACGTGCTCGAGCGCCGCGGGGACGGCCTGCGCATCGAGCAGCGACGCGCAGTCCTCGATCTCGAATCGCTGCGCGACGTCGGCAAGATCAGCTTCATCCTCTAAAGGAGAACTTCAACCATGGATCTGGGCATCGCGGGGCGCCGCGCGATCGTGTGCGGCGGCAGCAAGGGGCTCGGGCGCGGCTGCGCTGCGGCGCTCGCGCGCGAGGGCGTTCACGTCTGGATCGCCGCGCGGTCGGCCGAGGCGCTCGAACAGACCGCGCGCGAGCTCACGCGCGCAACCGGCTCCGTCGTCGACACCGTGTGCGCCGACGTGGCAACGCCGGAAGGGCGGGCGGCGATTCTCGCCGCGTGCGCGGACCCCGACATCCTGATCAACAACGCGGGCGGGCCGCCGCCGGGAAACTTTCGCAGCTGGTCGCGCGAGGATTGGATCCGCGCGCTCGACACGAACATGCTCTCGGCGATCGAGCTGATCCGCGAGACGCTCGACGGCATGATCGAGCGCCGCTTCGGCCGCGTCGTGAACATCACGAGCCACATGGTCAAGTCGCCGGTCGCCTTCCTCGGGCTCTCGAACGGTGCGCGCGCGGGGCTCACGGGCTTCGTGGGCGGTCTCGCACGCGACGTCGCCGCGCACAACGTCACGCTGAACAACCTGCTTCCGGGCGCGTTCGACACCGACCGGCTGCGCTCGAATCAGGAGAAGCTGGCCGCGGGGCGCAAGGTCGACGTCGAGGACGTGCGCGAGCGCATGCGCGAGCAGATCCCGGCGCGGCGCTTCGGAACCCCCGACGAGTTCGGCGCCGCGTGCGCATTCCTGTGCAGCGCGCACGCGGGGTACATCACGGGCCAGAACCTGCTGCTCGACGGCGGGCAGTTCCCGGGGCTGCTCTGAGGCTCCCCGACGACGCCGCGCGCGCGATCGCCGATCCGCGCTCGTACGCGGAGTGGGACCGCCTGCACGAGACGCTGGCGCAGGTACGGCGCGAGTGGCCGTTCGCACGCGCCGAGCTGCCCGAGTACCCGCCGTTCTGGGTCGCCTCGCGGCTCGCCGACATCCGCGAGGTCGCGAGCCGGCACCGCGAGTTCCTGTCGGGACAGGGTGGCCTGTTGACGCGCGAGCAGCTCGCGTCCGAGCGGAGCCGCGGCGCAGGGCAGCTGTTCCGCTCGATCGTGGTGATGAACGAGCCCGAGCACGCGAAGTACCGCGACCTGACCCAGAGCTGGTTCCAGCGCGCGCCGCTGCGGCGCTTCGAGCCGCAGATTCGCGAGCTCGCGCGCCGGCACGTCGAGCGGCTCGCCGCGCTCGGCGGCGAGTGCGATTTCGCCCAGGAGATCGCGGCGCACTATCCGCTGCTGGTCGTGCTCGCGATCCTGGGCGTGCCCGAGGAAGACGAGCCGTTCATCCTGCGCCTCACGCGCGAGTACTTCGGAAACGCCGACGACGAGCTGAACCGCGGCCAGGTGAAGCGCTCGCCGGTCGAGGCGATCGCGTCGACGCGCGCCGTGATCGAGGAGGCCACGAAGTACTTTGCCGAGCTCTCGGCGCAGCGCCGGCGCGCGCCGCGCGACGACCTCGCGTCGGTGGTCGCGAACAGCCGGATCGACGGCGAGCCCGTCTCCGACGTCGATGCGATGGGCTACTTCGTCACGGTCGCGTTCGCGGGACACGACACCACGTCGTCCTCGGTCACGGGCGCGATCTGGGCGCTCGCCGAGCGGACCGATCAGCTCGCGCGCGTGCAGCGCGATCTCGCGCTGGTGCCGAGCCTCGTCGAGGAGGCCGTGCGCTGGACGACGCCGATCCACATGTTCGTGCGCCGGGCCGCGGTCGATGCGGAGGTCGCGGGCCAGCGCGTGGCGAAGGGCGAGCGCGTGGTGCTGTGCTTCCCGTCGGGCAATCGCGACGAGGAGGTGTTCCCGGACCCGTTCGAGTTCCGGGCCGATCGCCAGCCCAATCGCCACGTCGGGTTCGGGTTCGGCGCCCACGCGTGCCTGGGCGTGCACCTCGCGCGGATCGAGATGGGGATCCTGTTCGAGGAGCTGCTGCCGCGGATCGCGTCGCTCGAGCTCGCGGGCGAGCCCAGGCGCACCGTGACGAACTTCGTCGGGGGTCCCAAGTCGCTGCCCGTGCGCGTGCGCCTGCGCTGATCGCGCCCGCTACTCTGCGCGCAGGAGGGAAGCGTCCCCGTGCAATACGTCACTCTCGGCTCCACCGGCATGAAGGTGTCGCGGCTGTGCCTGGGCTGCATGAGCTACGGCACGCCTTCGTGGCGGCCCTGGGTGCTCGACGAGGCCGCGTCCGCGCCGTTCTACCGCCGCGCGGTCGAGGCCGGGATCAACTTCTTCGACACCGCGGACATGTACTCGCTCGGCGAGAGCGAGGTGGTGACGGGCCGCATGTTGCGCGAGTACGCGGTCCGCGACGAGGTCGTGATCGCCACCAAGGTGTTCTTTCCGCACAACGACCGGCCGAACATGGGCGGGCTCTCGCGCAAGCACATCCAGCAGGCGTGCGAGGCGAGCCTGCGCCGGCTCGGCGTCGAGGCGATCGACCTCTATCAGATCCACCGGCTCGATCCCCACACGCCGATCGAGGAGACGCTGCGCGCGCTCGATGATCTCGTGCGCCAGGGCAAGGTGCGCGCGATCGGCGCGAGCTCGATGTACGCG
This sequence comes from uncultured delta proteobacterium, assembly GCA_963832165.1. Lineage (GTDB taxonomy): Bacteria > Myxococcota_A > UBA9160 > UBA9160 > SMWR01 > JAHEJV01. The sequence goes on from CAWHTE010000004.1 coordinate 683,344, forward strand.
TGGGAGCTCGGGCGTGCGCTCGCGATCTCCGATCGCGACGGTCTCGCGCGCTTCGCGACCATGCAGAATCACTACAACCTCGTGTACCGCGAGGAAGAGCGCGAGATGATGCCGCTGTGCGAGTTCGAGGGGATCGCGGTGATGCCGTGGTCGCCGCTCGCGCGAGGTCTGCTCGCGGGCACGCGCCAGAAGCTCGGCGACGACTCGACGACGCGTTCCGCGAGCGACGGTCTCGACCAGTATCTCTACGACCAGCCGACCGACTGGGACGTCGTGGAGGCGGTCCGTTCCGTGGCCAAGCAGCGCGGCGTACCGCCCGCCCAGATCGCGCTCGCGTGGCTCGCCTCGCGGCCCGCCGTGGTCGCGCCGATTCTCGGCGCGACGAAGCTCGCCCACCTCGAAGACGGCCTCTGCGCGCTCGACATCGATCTCGAGCCCGCGGAGGTCGCGGCGCTCGAATCGCCGTACCGGCCGCATCCCGTGAAGGGGATCGCGCCGAAGTCGAGCATGCGGCGGCGATAGGACCACGGTGAAGCCGGCCTGGCTGCGCTCCTTCGCGAACGGGGTGCTCGCGCTCTCTGCGGCCGACGCCGTGGTGTCGGCGATCGACGAGGTGATCCGCGCCGCCACGGGATGGCACGGGCTCGCGATCCCGCGCAGCGCGATCGCGCAGCTCGCGCTGCTGGGGCTCGCCGCGAGCGTGCCGCTGATGCTCGCGACGCCGCGCCTGCCCGTTGCGGTGTTCCTGCCGCTCACGGCCGTGACCTTCTGGCTCACGCTCGGCGCAGCGCCACTCGGGCTCTGGATCGGATCGCCCGCGCTGCTCGCGGCGACGGGGTGCGCACTCCAGCTCGCGGCCGTGGCGCTCGCCTTCGCGCTGGTCCGCGCGCGAAACGGCGGGCGCGGCAGCTGGTTCACGGACGTGGGACCCGAACAGCCCGCGTTCGCGTGGCGCCACACGCTCGCGTTCGGCGCCGCGCTCGCTCTGCTGGGCCCGGTCGTGACGGTCGGCTACGCCGCGCTCGCGCTCGCCACGTATGCCCAGGATGCCACGAACGGCTTCATCCAGTTCGGTCTCGCGGGTGTCTCGCTCGCCGACCGCCACTACGAGCGCGACGGCCGCGAGATCCGGCTCGTCGGCATGATGCACATCGGCGATGCCGAGAGGTACCGCTCGCTGATCCGCTCCTTTTCGCGCGAGTCGACGATCGTGCTCGCGGAAGGCGTCTCCGACCGCGAGGCGCGTCTCGGTAGCTCACTGCACTACGGTCGCGCTGCGGAGGCGATCGGGCTCGCTCCCCAGCAGGATCTGACCGCCTATCTCGTCGACGACCCGGGGGCCGAGCCGCCGAAGTGGCCCGTCGTGCGTTATGCCGATGTCGACATGAGCGAGTTCTCGCCGGCGACGATCGCGTGCATCCAATGGGCGAGCCGGGTCTGGGAGGCCGAGGACCTGCGCAGCGCGCTGCTCGTGCTCGCGCGCGGCGTGCGCGAGCAGGATCCGGACGATCTCGCGACGTTCGAGGCCGAGGTGCTCGGGATGCGCAACGAACATCTCGTGGGCGAGATCGAGCACGCGCTCGAGGAGTATCAGCGCGTCGTCGTGCCCTGGGGTGCGCTGCATCTGCCTGCGATCGAGGAGGCCGTGCTGTCGTGGGGCTTCGCGGAGACCTCGCGCGAGCTGCACCCGCTCTTCGAGTGGCGCACGGTGGCCGCTGCGCTGTTCTGAATTCGTAGGGCGGGAGGAGCCGCAGGCGGATCCCGCCATCGCGACGTTCCGCTCCCCTGGCATGGCGGGATCCGTCCGCCTGCGCATCTCCGACACCATCGCGAATGGCCGGGGAGGGGGGCTTCTCCCGCCCTACGAAGGATCAGGCGCCGCGCTCGATCTTGACGACGAAGGCGTGCTCGCTCGTCGTTGCGAGGGATTGAGTGCCGCCGGCGGGCATGGTGATCACGAGCTGACCGAGAAGGTTCCGCTTGTACGCGAGCGGTGCGCCGTTTCCGCCGAGCAGCGTCATGCGCGCGCCCTTCGGCACCGGGATCGGCAGCGTCACCGTCATCTGCTTGCCCGGCCAGGCCGTCGACGTCACGTAGAAGACGTCACCCTTCGTGGTGAAGCGCAGGTTGAACTCTTCGGCGAAGGTCCAGGGCCGGGTGCCGTAGATCGCCTCGCCGTTGAGGGCGAGCCAGCGGCCGACGCCCCGCAGGCGCTCGGCCTGGGCTTCGGGCACGGTGCCGTCGGCCTTCGGGCCGATGTTCAGCAGGAAGTTCCCGTTCTTCGACACGATGTCGACGAGCGAATCGACGATCTCGTTCGTCGTGAGCCAGTCCGCCTCGGTCTCCTGCTCGGTGTAGCCGAACGAGCTGCCGAAGCCGCGGGTCGCCTCCCACTTGCGCGCCTGCAGCAGGTTGACCGGCAGATACTCCTTCGTCTGGAAGTCGAAATGGGTGGTGTCGGTCGGAGCGTCGAGCACGAAATCGCCGCAGCGGTCGTTGACGACGACGCCTTCCGGGTTCGCGGTGGTCGCATGGTTGTAGTACTCGGCGATCCACTCGTTCGAGCGGTAGTACTGCTGGTTGCCGCCGATGTCGCACCAGAGGACGTACGGGCTGTACTGGTGGATCAGCTCGCGGATCTGCGGGATCACGTGATCGGTCGCGTAGTCGGCGATCGGCTTGTAGCCGGTGTAGGGCGCCGGCGTGCCCGTGTATGCGTTCTTGGCCTTGCCGCGGAACGCGAGCAGCTCGATCGCCGCCGTCAGCGGACTCGTCGACAGGCTCGGGTTCGGCGCAGGATTGAAGAACTCGGGGATCGAGTAGTAGAGGCCGGGCTTCACGACATCGCCGCGAGCGTGCGAGGCGTCCATGAGCTCGCCGACGAAGTTGCGCCCGGGGCCGTAGTTCACCGTGTGGCGGTCGGTCGTCGCGGTCGGAAACAGCGCGAGCCCGTCATGGTGCTTCGTGACGAAGACGAAGTAGCGCGCGCCGGCATCCTCGAAGAGGTCGATCCACTCGTTGGCGTCGAAGTTCTCCGCCTGCCATTGCGGAATGAAGTCGTCGTAGAGGACGTTCGGACCGTAGGTCGAGAGATGGTGCGACCAGGCCGGAGACAACTTCTGCTGCTGGAAGAACCAGTACCACTCGGCGTAGCCGATCACCGGTACGCCCTTGGTCGCATAGGCGGGAATCGCCGCGGCGGTCCAGTGGATGAAGATTCCGAACTTGCCGTCCTGGTACCACGCGGGGACCGGATGCGTTCGCAGCGACGCAAGCGTCGGCTGATACACCGGATCCGCCGCCGCGGTCGCGCCGGTGAGTCCGGCGGCGAAGAGCCAGGACACGAGCAGCGCAACACCGATCCGGTTCGTCATGAGGCCTCCGCCGGGCGCAGCATACGCGAAGCGGGCCGCCCGACGGAGCTAGTTCGCTGAGCTAACTAAGACTCGCCGATCACGCCGCCGTCGCGCAGGCGGTGCTTCTGCACCTTGCCCAGCGCGTTGCGCGGCAGCACCTCGACCGCATGCAGCAGGCGCGGCTGCTTGTAGGGCGCGAGCCGGTCCGCGAGGAACGCGCGCAGCTCGGCGAGATCGGGCGGAGCAGGGCCCTCGACGTAGGCCGTCACCACCTCGCCCCATTCCGGCGACGGCGTCCCGACCACCGCGGCGTCCGCGATCGCGGGATGCGCGCGCAGCGCGTCCTCGACCTCGCGCGGGTACACGTTGTAGCCGCCGCTGATGATGAGCTCCTTCGCGCGGCCCGTGATCCGCAGATAGCCGGCCGGATCGAGCTCGCCGAGATCGCCCGTGCGGAACCAGCCGTCGGGTGTGAACGCCTCCGCGTTGGCGTCGGGACGCTCCCAGTAGCCCGCGAACACGTTCGGGCCGCGCACCTCGATCTGCGCGGGTGAGCCAGCCCGATGGTCTTCGCTCGCCTTCGGCTCGCTGCGCGCAACTTGCGTTAGTCGCACCTCGACGCCGGGCAGCGGCAGCCCGACCGTGCCGGGCCGGCGCTCGCCGTCGACGGGGTTCGACACCAGCATCACGGTCTCGGTCATGCCGTAGCGCTCGAGTATGCGCTGGCCGCACGCGCGCTCGAACTCCGCGTGTTGGTCCGCGGGCAGTGCGGCCGAGCCCGACACGCACAGGCGCAGCGCGCGCAGCGCGTGCGCGTTCCCGGATGCGAGGATCCGGTGGTACATCGTGGGCACGCCGAAGAAGAGCGTTGCACGCGCGCGCGCGATCGCGCTCGCAACCGCATCCGGGTCGAATTGCGGCAGGAGCCACGCCGACGCGCCCGCATGGAGCGTGCCGTGCAGGCCCACGCCGAGCCCGTGCATGTGGAAGAGCGGCAGCGCGAGCACGAGGCGATCGTCGGCGGTCCAGCGCCACGCGATCCGCAGCGACTCGGCGCTCGCGAGCAGGTTCGCGTGCGAGAGCACGGCGCCCTTCGGGCGGCCCGTCGTGCCGGACGTGTAGCCGATCAGCGCGGGCGCATCGGGCGCGGCGGCGTCGAGCGCAGGCGGCTCCGCGTCGGGAAACGCGAGTGCGGGCGTCGTGCACAGCAGTGCGCGATCGGCCGCGCGCAGCGCGTCGATGCGCGCGGGATCGTCCGCGATCGCGGCGCGCGGGCGCGCATCGCCCACGAGGTGGGCGAGCTCGGCCGCGCGATAGGCGGTGTTCGCGGGCACCACGACGAGCCCGAGGCGCAGACACGCGACGTGCGCCACGACGAGATCGAGCGACGCCGCGGCCGAAACGAGCACGCGGTCGCCCGCGCGCAGACCCGCGCCGTGGAGGCGGCCGGCCGCGCGCCGGCTCGCCGCGTCGAGCGCGCCGTAGCTCTGCTCGTCGCCGCGCTCGTCGCAGAGCGCCACGCGGTCGCTCGCGCGCGCGAAGTGACGCGCCCAGCTGCGCGGCAGCGTTCCGGCGCCGCCCGCGGTGGGATCGAATGCGGTGCCATCTTCGTAGGGCGGATTAGCGCGAAGGGCGTAATCCGCCAAATCCAACCGTCACGACTCCTCGGCCACTCCGAAATGATCGCAGTAGAACGCGAAGCGCCGGCGCTCGACGAGCGGGTCGAGCCCCATCTCCTCGAGCGAGTAGTGGTGCACGCCGTGCGCGCCCTGCGGCTTGCGCGCCACGTAGTCGACCACCGTCTGGCGCAGCGTGGGCGCCATGCGCCAGCCGAGCGCCGCGTAGATCCGCTCGACCGTGCCGCCCGGATCGGCGACCAGATCGGCATAGCGCACGTCGACGAAGCGCTCGTCGGGGAGCTCGCCGTGCGCGCGCTGCTCGATCTGGCGCCGGTAGATGGTGGCGTAGCCCGCGGCCGTCGCCTCGGCGCCCGCTGCGGGATCGGACACCTCGCAGCGCATCCACTTGAGCGTGCCCATCAGCGAGAGCGAGGAGGGGATCGTCTTGAGCGGATCGCGGTGGGTCTGGATGATGTGCGCCTCGGGGTAGACCGCGAATAGCGCCCGCAGCTGGAAGAGATGGCTCGGCGCCTTGAGCAGCCAGCGTTCAGCGCGCGCGCGCTGCTGCAGCGTCTGCAGGACGCGCCGGTGATAGCGGTAGGCGGGGCGCTGATCGGCCTTGGCGAGGTAGGTCTGATAGGTGGGGACGTGGTGGCAGCCGCCCCACTGATCCGACAGGAACTCGTTCATCGTGATGAAGATGCACTCGTTCGGGAGGTCGCCCGCGTTGGCATGCATCGCCTCGTACTCGGGCTGGAGGTCGTGCCAGAACGTGGTCTCGGCATCGCCCACGGCGCGCAGCGCGTCGTTCGCGAGCGCCTCGACCGGATGCAGCATCTCCCACATCACGGGCGCGCGATGCGCGGGGTCGAGCGCGAGCAGCTCGTGCAGGATCGAGGTTCCCGAGCGCGGGCTCCCGACCACGAACACGGGTGGGTGGATCGGATCGCGCAGGATCTCGGGCCGGCGACCCCACAGCTCCGCGAGCTGGAGCCGGTTGCGCAGCGTGCGCAGGATCTCCGCGCGCGCGAGCAGGCGGCCCGCGAGGTGCAGGTGTGCCTCGCGCTCGAGCGCCGCCACGAGCACGTCGAAGTGCGCGCGCCACTCGTCGCCGCCGAAGTCGTCGAGACCCGTGTCGCGGCGCGCCGTGGTGATCAGCTCGTCCGGATCGAGCGACACGAGTGCCTTCGCGCCGCCCGCCGCGGGTCCGTGCGCGTTCAGGCGCTGCATCCAGCGCGGTCGCTGCGGCGGCTTCCAGGGCATCCGATCTCTCGCGCTAGCGCGGATTACTTGAGGAGCTGAACCAGGATCAGAGTTGCCAGCGACCGCCACGAAGAACGCCGCCGTGCGCAGGTAGGGCACGCGCGATGTAGATGAACGTATAGCGAGCCGACCCCAGAAGAATAGGGTGGCTCCGAGCGCGGTTGCCCCGTTGGCCTTGCCCGCAACATGGGCGACGAGCACCAGAATCGCGAAGAAAGCCAGATTCTCGGTCGTGTTGGCATGCGACCGGATCGCTCTGGAAACCCAGGGGCCACGTCGAGGCCCGTATCGCGATTGCCAAACGCCCACGCCACGCCGCCCGGAACACGAGAGCGACCGACGAGATAGATCAGGGGAATCAGCGCCGACCACAAGCCCGTGGCTACGAGCATCCAGAGATCAGTTGTCATGATGCCTCCCTAGCAAGATCGGACCGCTTCGCGTCACCGCGCGACCTGGGCGCGGGGAGCTCAACGATAGCCACTCAGGCCGGAACTCGGCCTGGACGCAAAGGCGAGGTAGGAGCCGCAGCGGTGAGTGATCACGCAAGCAGCGCATCGTGCCATTCTCGGATCGAATAGGACTTGACGAGGCCCTCGAGGGCAAAGGGGTCCTGGCTGACAAACGCCTCGGCTGCTTCCCGCGTCCGGAAGATCGCCATGTTGCCGCGGTTCTCGAACGGGCCGATGCCGATGACGTCCCCGCGCGCGATGAACTGATCGACCAGCTCCTTGTGGCGCGGGTAGACCGCCATGATCTGGTCCATCGTCGCACCCGAGGGTTCACCGATCACGACGAATTTCATGGCTGTCCTCCACGTGGGCTGACGTCAGCCCGCACTCGATCTACGGCGCGACCGGAGGGCGATAGTGCCGGCGAAAGCGATCCCGAGCAGCAGCGCCAGAAGCGCGGGGTTGGATAGCGCGGGGATGGGTGGCGCCGTGCGCGGAAGCTTCGCCACGCGGAAACCGAGGTCGCTGAACTGGTCCGACGAGTGCATGTCGACGGGACGGCTGTCCGCGAGCATGGAGCCGAGGCCCCAGAACCACGACCCGCCGCGAATGCCGCGGATGTCCGACTCGGGCACCGTTTCGTTGAACTCCTGCACGTTGCCGCCCTGGTCGAACGTGCCGTAGGCGCTCGCGCTGTTCTCGTGGGCCCCGACCTCCGTGCGGTAGTACGGGGCGCCAATCGTGCGATCGCCGACGGAGCCGCCGGAGAACGTCGCGTTGTTACCCGGATCGGGATCGATCAGATCGTTGCTGACGTCGGAATTGTGCGCCGGTCGGAGTAGTTGAAGTAGTTCCCGGTCACGCCGTCGTTCTTGTGATAGGCCGCCTTGTACCACTCGTTCTCCGTCGGGATGACCCAGGTGGCGTCCGGCTCGCGGACGACGTCCTCCAACTCCTTGTCGCTGGTCATCCCGTTGAGGAAATACGAGCCGTCCTCGGTGGTGGTCAGGTCCTGCGCGCCGGTCGGCTGGCCGTTGTGCAGCCAGTTGGCGAAGCGGGCCGCGTCGCCCCAGGAGACGAAGTTCACCGGTCGGTTCGCCCAGTCCGGCGCGACACTGTACGTGTAGCTCCCCGGCGAGCCGGTCCGCTCGATCTTGCAGCCCTCTGCGTGCGTCCACATGTTCACGTGGTAGAGCGCGTAGGTATCGGTCGCCGCCACGGCGTTGAGGAACGCGGCGTACTGACCGGCCGTCACCTCGTACTTGCCGATGGCGTACACGTAGTCCACGGCGCCGAAGATGCCTTGGAACGGCTGAGGATCCCCCGCGTTGCCCGGGTTCCCGACGGTGACGGTCTCGATCACCACCGGCGGCGCTCCCTGAGCCTGCGTGACGCAGACGCCACTCAACACACCCGCCGCCAGCACGATCTTCAAGGTGTGAAGGGCTACTGTTAGGCGGCGGTGAACGTGCATAGATGGTCCTGGCGGATGACCCCCACGTGGATGAGGCCCTGAGACTCGTGAATCGTGCATCCGATCTGGTACGGCCATCGAGACCCCACGACGAAGTCGAAACTCGCCCGGTCGGGAACGAAACGGTGAGTTTTCGTAGGGATGCCGATGACGGCCTGAACCTGCGCAAGGGACATTCCGGACTGAAGCGGAAGCTGGATCGCGGCTAGAACCCGAGCGCTCAGTGCTTCGGGGAGCTCGCGTAGATCGAGCTCGATGGATCCGAGTGTGTCCGGAGAGGCTTCAGGGCACAGGAAGGCGGTGAATCCGTCGGCTTCGCCGACCCAGACAGCCCCCATGAACTCCCAGTTGAGCAGCGTGGCGATCCGAGAGGCGTCGGGATGGAACTGAGAGAGACGCAAGCGCTCGAAGTGCTCGTAGGGAATCAGTTCCATGGCTCGCGAAGGTCTGTCCACCGCTGCACATTGTATTAAGCACTTGCTAGACGGCGGCCTCTGCGTTCCCGTCGCGTAGCCCATAGAAAAGCAGCCCACAGAGGGCGATGATGGCGATGCCGGCGGTGACGAGTCCGACTCCGATGACTCCCTGAAACGGCGTACCCCGAACAGCACCGGCAGCCAGCGGAAGCATCGTGGCACCGGCGCCCCAGATCCCGCCGAGAAGCGGCATCAGCGAGGCAACGAAGAAGGAGTAGGGACCGAGCCAGAATGCAAGCCGAGACGCACCCGCTCCCAGCCGGAGGTGGGGCCAGACGAGCCCGAACGCGAGAAGAAAGAGAGCTCCGACCACCGCATTGACGTGGGCTGCGACGCCGAGGCGAGGCACCGCGAGTGCCGGAATCGCCAGCCCGATGAGGAGACCCACAAACAGCAGCGCGACACCAAGTCGCAGGAGGCGGCGATCCGGATCTGTCACGGATTTCTCCCTCGTAGTGGAGCGCGCTTGGCTCGGCAGCCGCAGCGCCTTGCGCGGCGGATTCGCGAACCGCGGATTCGAGCTTCGGGAGAAACTCCCGAAGCAGTTCCCGCAAGCTGTCTGACATGGTGACTCGCATCGCCTGCTTGATGAAACCCGCACTCGAGCCCGTGTACTCGGCATCCGCATCGGTAACGACTCGATCCACGCGTTCTGCCAAGAGGGTCCTCTCGCCTTCTCGGAGCGTGAATTCCAGAGAGGTGATGCCGGCCACACGGATGAATAGGAAGCCGACCGCCTGGGAGCAAAAGGCGCGAACCCTGCTTTCCAGCGTGAGAGGCGGCGACACCGTGGTCGCAGTATGGACCTTTGAGAACAGGCCTGAGTTCTCGATCTCGCGCGCAAGCTCATCTTGAATGATGCGACTTGCTGCGTCACCCCAGAACGTATCGCTTCGACATCCCGTCCAACGGGTCGAGGCTACGGGCTCACCATAGTGATCTTTCCGAGAGTCAACGGGCAACGGTACATAGAGGACACGGTGATCTCGGTGCTGGGAACGAAAGCCCGAGTCGGTGTGATGAAAGGTGCCGGCCGCCCCTGGAACCCGGGCCGCACCTCGGTTGCAGGCGACTACCGACATGAGAACGATCGCAGCAATACGGACGCACACGATGTTCATTGCATTCCGCCGCCTAACTCTTGATGGACTGCGTCCTCCGGGCATCCAACGCCGCGACGAACCGCAGCCGATTGTAATTGCGGGAAGACGGGGTCGGGAGCTTTCCGTCTGAAACGTCTATCCGCTCCGTGGCCGAGGGGGTAGAGTCGGTTGTGCGGTGGCTCCCGGCCCGTCTCCTCGCCGGCTTCGCGACGCTCGTGGCGTCGGTCGCTTCCGCCAACCCCTGGTCCACGCGCGCGCCGCTGCTCGAGGCGGTGCAGGAGGTCGCGGTCGCCGAACTCGGCGGCAAGGTCTACGTGGTGGGGGGCCTCCAGGGCACCGCGATCCTGAACCGGGTCGAGGTCTGGGACCCGGTCGCCGATGCCTGGAGCTATGTCGCGACACTCCCGATCCCGCTCCACCACACGACGGCGACGGCCGTCGGCGGCAAGCTCTACGTGATCGGGGGCTGGCCCAACTTCTTCGCCACGCCGACCGCCCGCGTCTTCGCCTACGACCCGGGCGCGAACTCGTGGACGGAGAAGACGTCGATGCCGACTGCGCGCGGCTCGCCGGCGGCCGCCGCCGTGGGCGGGAAGATCTACGTCGCGGGCGGCGACCCCGGCGCGACCGACTTCGCCGTCTACGATCCGGTCCTGAATACGTGGCAATCGCTTCCGGCGATGCCAACCGGGCGCCAGCACCTCGCCGCCGTGGGAATCGGCGGGCGCTTCTACGCGATCGCAGGTCGCACGAGCCTCGGCGCCGGCCAGGACAACGTCGCCGCCTTCGAGGTCTACGACCCGGGCACGGGCCTGTGGAGCGCCCTTGCCCCGATCCCGACGGCGCGGAGCGGCCTCGCGGCCGCCGTCGCGCACGATCGCTACGCCGTGGTCCTTGGCGGCGAGGGCAACGACGCGAGCCCGTCCGGCGTCTTCGGCGAGGTCGAGGCCTACGACACCGTCGCGGGTCAGTGGATCGGGCTCACGCCGATGCCGACGCCGCGGCACGGGATCGGCGCCGCGAGCCTCGGCCGCCGCATCCACGTGCCGGGGGGAGGTCCGCAGGAAGGCTTCGGCCTGAGCGCCGTCCACGAGGTCTACGATTCGAGCCAGGAGTTCGTCGCGCCCCCCATTCCTGCGCTCGGGGCGGCGGGCCTGCTCGCGCTCGCCCTGGCACTCGCGGGCGCGGGGCTGCTCGTCGTGCGCGCGCGGGGCTCGCGCTAGGCGAGTATTCAGCAGCTCGCCCCGGCCTCACTAGGCGGCAGGCTCGAGGATGAGGGCCATAGGGAGGGCGTCCACGAAGGCGCCATCGACCTCGACTGCCCCGCGGCGGCATCCCTCTACCACGAAACCCTTTCGCTCGTAGAGCCGACGCGCTCTGGGATTGTTCGAAAGAACCTCGAGCTCCAGTCTTCGGATCGATCGATGCTTCGCCCATGTGATCGCGGCGTCTAGAAGTCGAGACCCAATGCCTTGACCTCGGTAGGGCGCGAGCACGGACATGCCAAGACTTGCCCCGTGAGCGGTTTGCGGACGCTCGTGGTGCGCCGCTACTCCAAGATTCGCAACGATGCGGTCGCCGATTGTCGCTACGAAGAATTCCGCGTGCTCCCCTGCGAATTGGCGAATGAAGGCAGTTTCTTCCTCTAGCGTCGGGACGCTGTCGTAGCGGAAGATTGTTGGTAGGCGTTCCGCACGGAGAGCCGTAACGTAGTCAATGAGTGCGGGTACGTCGCGCTCTCCGGCACTACGGATCGTGATCGTAGGCATTCCCTGTCGCATAACGGACCGGCGCTTAGCTGCGAGCCACAGTGCCTCCGCAGCCGGTTCGAAGCGCCCGAGGTCGATGCGAAACGGTACCATGGATCGATTGGAACGCGCTGTGGCTCGGCAGCTGCAGCGGCTTGTTGAGCGGCGGGCCGCTCGACCTGTCTACTACTACGGAGAGATCTGTCGGATGTCGGAATCTGCAGATCAACACCCTCCGATCCGGGCGCCGCTTGGCGATGTGATGACCGATCGGCTCGAGCTTCGGAAATTCCGCTCGGAGATCTCGATGAGCTGGCGGTAGTGTTCGAGAAGCCCGAGGTCTGGAGGTTTCCGTACGGGCGGGGCTTCACGCGCGAGGAGACAGCTGCCTTTTTGGAGACGCAACTCGCGGAGTGGAGCACCTGTGGATTCGGGTGCTGGCTCGCTCGGGAACGCAAGAGCGATCGAGTCGTCGGCTACGTAGGACTATCCGTTCCGGTCTTTCTTCCTGCGATTCTGCCCGCCGTGGAGGTTGGATGGCGCTTCGATCCCGGGGTCTGGGGCAGGGGTTATGCGAGCGAAGGTGCACGTGCCGCCCTCGCAGAGGCATTTGCCACACTGGGACTGAGCGAGGTCTGCTCGGTTCCCCAGGCAGACAATCCGGCGTCGAGCCGAGTCTGCGAGCGTCTTGGGATGCGCTTTGAGCGGGAGGTAGTGATACCAGCCAACGCGCGGCGAGGGATGCTTGCGGGCCTGCTCTACAAGATGTCGCGAGCTGCATGGTCGGCAGCGGTTCAGGGTTGAACCGCTTCTTGCGCTGCGCCTCCACCTCGGTCGTTCCCGCCGCCCAACGTCTGGCCGCTAAGCTGCGGCCGCGCGCGATGCTACCAAGACCCGTGTTGGCTCAGGCCACCCGTCGAACTTGAAGCCCGTGGCCGGCAGCTTCAGCGGCTTGTTGGACGGCGCCACACTACACCGTTGGTCTGACATTGTTGTTCAGGTGGAACAAGTTCGTCGGATCGAGCCTGTTCTTCAGCGCGACGAGCCGTGCGTAGTTCGGCCCGTACGCGTGCTCGACCGCGCCTTCGGTCTCGTCCTCGGTCTGGTAGTTCACGTAGGACTCGCGGGCCATGTGGGGGCGCAGCGCATCGTAGGTGGCGCGCGCCCACGCGATGTTCTTCTCGTCGTCCTTCGGGTCGAGCCACTGGGAGACGACCAGCAGGTTGTAGCTCTCGCGCCGGTGAGGGAACGCCGTCTCGCCGACGCCGACCCGTGCGGCGGCCCCATGGAAGTGCTCGAGAACGAGCCCGCTCATCGGCGAGGGGCAGACCGCGAACTGCGCGATGAGCGCGTCGATCGCCTCGTCGCTGAGTTCCGCGAGGAAGCTCGACTTCCAGTAGTTCCTCGCACCGCGGGGGAAGCCCGGGTCGAAGAGCTTCGTGTTCGTGTCCACGTAGCTCGCGGGGCCGATGGTGTCGACCACGGGCGACCGAACCGCTTGATCGGCCGGGTCGCCGCTTCGCCCTCGGCCAGCGAGCCGCAATGACACGCGACGATCGCCGCCAGAGGTACGCCCGAGCCGTCGGGGGCGATGCAACAGTCCACCGTAGAGCGTGAGCTCGTCGGGCACGGAAGAGGTGACCTCGCGGAAGAACTGCAGCACGTCGCGCGCGCGTTCAATAGGGTGGGCCACGAGGCCGCTCGTGACCGGCCCCACCGGATGCAGCCGGTACTCGAACCACGAGACCACGCCGAAGTTCCCTCCCCCGCCCCGCAGCCCCCAGAACAGATCGCGGTCTCCCTCGGCGCTCGCCCGCACGACGTCGCCCGCAGCGGTGACGACCTCCGCAGAAATCAGGTTGTCGGCGGCGAGCCCGTGCTTGCCCATGAGCCAGCCGAGCCCGCCTCCGAGCGTAAGACCCGCGATTCCGGTCGTCGAGACGACGCCTCCGGTCGTGGCGAGGCCATGGAGCTGGGTCTCGCGGTTAAACTCGCCCCACGTCACGCCTCCCTGGGCGCGCACCGTGCGGTGCCCGGGATCGACGTGGATGCCCTTCATCAGCGAGAGGTCGAGCATCAACCCGCCTTCGCAGACGGACTTCCCCGCGACGCTGTGACCGCCGCCGCGGACGGCGAGCTCGAGTTCGTGCGTGCGCGGCGAATCGAACGGCGTCAATGACATCGGCGGTCCCGAGGCAGCGAGCGATCAGGGCCGGACGGCGGGCGAACATGCCGTTGTGGATGCGACGCACTTCGTCGTAATCAGCGTCGGTGGGCGTGAGGACGCCGCCGCGCAGGCTGGCCCGGAGATCGTTGAGCGCTGCTTCCTTGACCATGGGTTTCCTCCTCTCTCAGCCCGCAACCGGCTTTGCCAGATCGCTGCTTGGCGCCGTCCAACTGTTAATGGATTGCGAGCCCGATGGTAAACGCTGCGAGAGCTCGCAGCCTATTTGCTGGGTCGCGGTGGAGAGGTTCGGAAATCGCGTTGCTGGGGGCGATCCGCAACTGGATTTGAATCCAGTTCGGGGAGCAAACGCTTGCGAACGTGCGAAGGCGTCGGGTTACGCCGAGGCGCGTCGGTGCCCGTGGGAGATCGAGGGAAAACAACGGGTTGGCGGCGAGGCGTCGTGCGGCCCCGGCGGGTCCCCGGCGGCGCGTGACCGCCTTCGTTTTCAGCGCGTGAGGCTCCTGCGGGGAAACGCCAGGATCGCCCAGGCGGGGCGATCGGCGGCCGGCCGTCTCCGAATGGCGGGGCGCCTTGCTAGCGGTAGCGGTTCCAGACCGCTTCGCGGCGGCGCGCGAGCTGTGCGCGCCGCGCTTCGGGCGTCACCGTGGGATGGTCGGGCGGCATCGCCTTGCGCACGGCGTCGAGCGACACCACGTGTGCGCGCGGTACCGGATTGGTGCGCGCCCACACCCAGCGGTACACGAGCAGGCCGCGCTGTCTCTCTTCGGTGTCGATCCAGTTCGGTGTCGCGGGATCGCGATGCGCGACGACGATCCGGATCACGCCATCGCCGTCGACGTGGGTCTGATGATCGTTCAGGCTGATCTGGCGGCGATCGAACTCGCCGGTCTCGAGCCAGGGCAGGGTGTGGGTGACGAAGTTCCAGTAGTCGGCGTCGGGTCGCTCGACCTCGAGCACGAGCGCCTCGTCGGGCTCGAGATTCCAGAAGCAGCTCCCGTACAGGATGTTGTCCGCGCCTCCGGGGGCGCTGCGCGCCGCGGCGGCCGCGTTCGGCGTCGCACGCGCCCAGCCCTGGCCCGTGTAGCGGCTCCAGTAGTCGACCGACGCCTCCACCCAGCGCGCGGTGCGCTCGAGCGCCGCCGCGAGCGCGCCCGGGTCGAGCAGCGGACGCGGCTCGCCCTCGGCGCCGACGCGCTCGATCTGGAAGATCGGCAGCACGTCGCGCTCCCAGTCGGACTGGTACAGACGGATCGTGAAGATGCGCGCGCGCGGATCCAGCTCGATGCAGTGCCCCTCGCCCACTCGATGGTCTTCGCTCGCCTTCGGCTCGCTGCGCGAAACTTGCGCAGACCCCTTCGGCACGAGCCAGATCTCGAGGCCGCCGTCGCTCGCGAGCGGCAGCTGGTCGAGCGAGCGCTCGCCGAACACGCCGTACTCGGAGAGCTGCATGTCGCCCTCGTGCAGCGAGAAGATCGCCTGGCGCAGGCCGCGCGCGTCGCGCGTCCACACGCGATAGGCGAGGCTCGGGTCGACGTTCGCGCGCAGGTAGATGTTGTCGGGGTTGGGGCCGCCCCACTGGTTCCAGGGGTTCTGATGGCTCACGAAACCCGGGAAGCGCGGATCGCCGGCTTCGATCTCCTGCTGCGCGGCGTAGATCAGCCAGCGCATGACCGCGCGGTAGCCCTCGCTGCGCGCGCGCGGGTCCGCGAAATCGCCGCTCTGGAGCCGCTCGCCGATCGCCTCGAGGCGGCTGCAGAACGCGCGCCACGCGGAGCCGTCGAGCAGCGCAGCGCCGGCGTCGGACATCGCGCTGGGCTCAGCTCTCCGAAGCTTTGCGCGTGGGGGTGATCGCTTCCATCGCGTATTCGTTGCGGCCCTGTTTCGCGAGCTCGAAGAACGCGGGCCCGAACGGATTCTCGCCGAGCAGAGGCATCGAGCCGCGCCGGATCGTCCAGTCGAGCGGCGCGAGCTCACCCGCACGCTGGAAGTGGCGCTCGGCGGCCTCACGGCGGCCCGCCTGGTGCAGATGCCACGCGAGTGCGCGCTCCGCGCGCGCGAGCTGGGTCTCGCGCGTGGGCGCGGGCGAGTGGCGCCGCACCTCGTCTGCGGTCAGCGCGCCGCTGCCGTCGCGCACCCACGCGCGCAGCATCTCGAGATAGGGGCCCGACTCCTTGCCCGTGTACGACGCGAACGTGTCGGTGCCGAACTGTGCGTCGTGCGGGCGGCAGATCCGGCCGCGCTCGTCGATCCAGATCATCGTGGGCACGTTGCTGATGTGATAGAGCTCGGCCACGCGGTGGTCGCTGTCGATCAGGCTCGGATGCGTCGCGCCCGAGCGCTCGATGAACGGGCGCACGTCGTCGGCGCGATCGAGCGCGACCGTGATGGGCATGAAGCCGGCGTCCCCGAGCTCTTCGTACATTGCCTGCCAGACCGGCAGGTCCTCGCGGCAGCCTCACCAGGACGCATAGGCGATCAGCAGCACCTTCTTGCCGCGGTAAGTCCGTGAGCGAGTGCATGCGGCCCGCGAGATCGGGCAGCGTGAAGTCGGGCGCCTCGAGCGTATGGAGCGCCGCGGCGCGATCGTCGGGCCTCTCACCGAGCGCGGCGACGCGCTCCGTGGTGTCGAGCGCGAGCGGGCGGTCGAGCAGTGTCGCGAGCGTCTCGAGGTCGAGACCGCCGTCGCGCACGAGCGACGCGCGGTCGCGCACCGGAATGCACACCGAGCCGCGGCACAGACCTTCGGGTGCGAGCTTCCAGCCGAGTGCCGCCTCGACGTCCGCGGGATCCGCCAACGCGCGGCCGCCGGTGAACTGCGCGCCGATCGCGTGGCGCCGCTCGCCGTCGATGAGCGTGAGCATCATGCGGCGGCAGGATAGGACCGGGACTGCTCCCTAGCCAAGCCGGATCGCTCGGGCGCGCAGTGCGAGCGCCGCGAGGCCGAGCAGGAGCAGCGCCGCGCTGTGCGGCTCGGGGACCTGCTGCATGTTCCAGCTGTCGATCGCGACGTCGACCGTGACCCGGCCGTCGAACGCGCCCAAGCCATCGACCGAGTTGAGCGTGAGGCGCACCTGGCTCCAGCCGATCGTGTCGTTGGGCACGAACGGCGCGGCCTCGCTGCCGTCGAAGGTCGATGCGCTGAAATCGAAGAACTCGACCTGAGCGACGTACCCCGCGCTCGGGCTCGGATTGGTCACCGGGTCGAGGTCGGACAGCAGGATCGCACCCGACTGCCATACGTCGACCAGGACCAGGAACGGATCGGTCGCCACCACGCGGTCGTCGATCAGCGCGATCTCGTGCGGGTCCGCGGTCGACGAGAACAGGTAGCTCCCGAGCTGGAACACCAGCTGGCCCAGGCCGACCACGAACGGGCTGCTCGAGCTCGCCGACGTCGGATCGACGTCGTAGGTGCCCGTCACGCCTCCGCCGGGTGCCACCGAGCCGTCGAGCACAGTCGCGGTGCCACCGACGGTGAGGACCGTCCCCGAGAACCCGACGGTGAGCGCACCTGCGGGAGCGGCAAGGCACAGGCAGAGCATGAGCACGACGCGCAAGGCGTAGAGCATATCGAGGTGTGGGCCTCACGCGCCGGTTGTGTCAGAAAACGCGGGCTGATGCGCGTGGAAGTTGCAGCCCGGTACCGACCCCATCGGGCTAACGCCCGCTGAACTTGGGCTCTCGTTTGTGGAAAAATGCCCCGATCGCTTCCCGGGTATCTTCGCTCGCGACGTTCACGCTCTGGGCCATTCCCTCGGCCTCGAGCGCCTCGGCGAGCCCGCCCGCGAACGCCTGATTGAGCAGCCGCTTGCTCATCGCGAGCGCGAGCGGGGGGCCCGCGGCGAGCCGGCCCGCCCAGTCGTCCACGAGCGCGTCGAGCTCGGCGTCGGGCACCACGCGGTTCACGAGCCCGATCCGCTCGGCCTCCTCGGCCGTGATGATCTCGGCGAGCAGCGCGAGCTCCTTGGCGCGGTGGAGCCCGATCAGACGGGGCAGGAGCCACGAGCCGCCGACGTCGAGCGAGAGTCCGCGTCGAGCGAAGATCTCCGACAGGCGCGACGTCGACGACGCCGCGATCAGGTCGCAGCCCAGCGCCAGGTTGAGTCCGGCGCCCACCGCGAAGCCGCGGATTTTCGCGATCGCGGGCTTGGGCAGCTGGTGCAGCGCGAGTGCCACCGAGCCGTAGAAGCGCATGTGGTCGAGCTGGTGGCGCTCGGGCGTGCCGGCCGGGCCGAGGTCGGCGCCCGCGCAGAAGTTCCCGCCCGCGCCCGAGAGCACGAGCACGCGGTCGGTCGCGCTGTGCGTGATCTCATCGAATACTTGGAGTAGCTCCTCGAACATCCGGTAATCAATCGCGTTTTTCTTCTCGGGCCGGTTGAGCTCCACGCTCACGACCCCGCGCTCGTCGCGCTCCACGTTCAGCGTCTTCACGGGCTCCCCCTGGCTTTCGATGGGTCGATTCTCGCAGAAAGCCACTGCGGGACACCCAGTAACATGCAGCGGTGAACGCCCTGCGCGCGGACGGCGGTGCGATGCCCGCGCTGCGGCGCTGGGCCGGGCAGACGTTTGCGGCGCTCTCGGTCGCGCCATTCCGCACGCTCTGGTTCGGCACGCTGGCTTCGTTCCTCGCGTTCTTCATGTCGACGATCGTGAACAGCGTGGTCGCGTTCGAGCTCACGGGCGCGAATCGCGCCGTCGGTACGGTGATCTTCGCGCAGGGCATCGCGATGTTCGCGTTCGGTCCGTTAGGCGGCGCGTTCGCCGATCGCTGGCCGAAGCGGCGCGTGGTCGCGACCGGGCAGACCGCGGCCGGAATGGTGTTCGCGGTGCTCGGCGGACTCGTGCTCGCGCAGTCGATCGCGATCGTGCACCTCGCGATCGGCGCGTTCGCGATCGGCGTGTGCTTCGCGTTCATCGGGCCGGCGCGCCAGGCATTCGTGGTGGATCTCGTGCCGCCGCACCAGCGCGGGAATGCGATGGCGCTGTCGCTCGTTGCGAACAACGCGGCGCGGATCGGCGGCCCCGCGATTGCTGGCGTGCTGCTCGCGTGGGATGCCGCCGGCGCGGGCCCCGCCTACCTCGTGATGGGCGCGCTCTACGTGGGCACGGCCGCAAGCCTCTCGCTGCTTCCGCGTTCGGTCGGCCGCGCCGACCTCGCCACGAACGTGCTCGCCGACGTCGCGGACGGTCTGCGCTACGCGCGGCGCCAGCCTCAGCTGCGCGTGCTGCTGCTCCAATTCGCCGCGGTCGTGATGGGTGGCTTTCCGTACGTCGCGGTGATGCCGGGCCTGGTCGAGAACTCCCTCGGTCACGGCGCCGAGGGGATCAGTCTGCTCGCGGGGACCGCCGCCGCGGGCGGTCTCTTGACGAGCGTGCTCGTGGCCCGCCTCGCCGATGCGCCGCGCGCGCGCGCGATCACCTCGGGCCTCGGCCTCGGCTTCGCGCTGTCGCTGTTCGCGATCGCAATCGCGCCGAGCTTCGCGCTCGCAGCGCTCGCGTCGTTCGCGGTCGGCGCAACGAGCGGCGGCTATCAGACGCTCGCGACCTCGGTGATGCTGAACACGACCGAGACCGCCTACATCGGGCGCGTGATGTCGCTCACGATGATGGCGTTCGCGGGCTTCGGCGTGACGGCGCTGCCGCTCGGCTGGATCGCCGACGGCCTGGGCGAGCGCGCCGCGCTCGCGCTGATGGGCGCTGCGGTGGCACTCGCGGTGGTGGTGAGCGCGGTCGCGCTCGCGCGAGCTAGCGTCCGCGCCACGCCGTAGCACGAAGGGATCTCACGTGGAGAAGCAGCAACTCGATTCGTTGTTCCGGCTCGACGGCCGCGTCGCGATCGTCACGGGCGGCAGCCGCGGCATCGGCCGCGCGATCGCAGAGGGCTTCGCGCTCGCGGGAGCGCGCGTGGTGATCGCGAGCCGCAAGGCGGACGCGTGCGCGGAGACCGCCGAGGCGATCCAGAAGCGCGGCGGCGAGGCGCTCGCGGTGCCCACCCATCTCGGCGAGCTCGATCAGCTCGAGCGGCTCGTCGAGGCGACGGTCGGGCGCTTCGGCGGCATCGACATCGTCGTGAACAACGCGGCCAACGCGCTCGCGCTGCCGTTCGGCCAGGTGACGCCGGAGGGCTGGGAGAAGTCGTTCGCGGTCAATCTGCGCGGGCCCGTGTTCCTGGTGCAGTACGCGCTGCCCGCGCTCACCGCGAGCGGGCGCGCCTCGGTGATCAACGTGTCGAGCGCGGGCGCCTATCTCTTCTCGGGCTTCCAGCACATGTACGCGGCCGCGAAGGCGGGCCTGCTCGCCTACACGCGGTCGCTCGCGGCCGAGCTCGCACCGCGCAAGATCCGCGTGAACGCGATCGCGCCGGGCACGATCGACACCGACATGGTGCGCAACAACCCGCCCGAGGTGCAGGAAGCGATGGCGAAGGCGTCGCTCTTGCGGCGCGCCGCCGAGCCCGACGAGGTGGTCGGCCTGGCGCTCTACCTCGCGAGCGATGCATCGAGCTTCGTCACGGGCGCCTCGATCAACATCGACGGGGGCCTGGTGCCGCGATGATGGGCCTGCTCGAAGGCAAGGTCGGCCTCGTCACGGGCGCCGCGCAGGGGCTCGGGCGTGCGACCGCGCTGCTCGCGGCACGCGAGGGATCGGCCGTGGTGATCGCGGACGTGCAGGAGCCGGCCGGCGAGGCCGTCGCGGCAGAGATCGCGGCCGCGGGCGGGCGCGCGCTGTTCGCACGCACGGACGTGTCGATCGCGGCCGAGGTCGAGTCGCTCGTGAAGCGCACCGTCGACGCGTTCGGCCGACTCGACTGGGCGTGCAACAACGCGGTGGGTGGCGCGGGTGGCTTCGGCTGGCTGCATGAGATCGACGACCGCACCTGGGACCGCACGATCGCGGTGACGCTGTCAGGTGTCTTCTACGCGATGAAGTACGAGATCCCCGCGATGCTCGCGAGCGGCGGTGGATCGATCGTGAACATCACCACGGCGGGTGTCGTGAAGGGCGAGGCGATGCTCGCCGCGTACGTGGCCGCCAAGGGCGGCGTCGATTCGCTCACGCGCGCAGCGGCCTCCGAATACGCTGCGCGCGGCATCCGGGTGAACAGCGTCGCGCCGGGCGGCTTCGAGACGCCCGCAATCGCGCGCTATTTCGAGCGCTTCCCCGAGAAGAAGCTCGAGACGATCGCGACCAACGCGCAGCGCCGGCTCGGGAGCCCCGAGGAGGTGGCCGAGCCCGTGATCTGGCTCGCGTCGGATCGCTCGTCGTTCGTCACGGGCGCGTGCGTGGCCTGCGACGGCGGCGTGATGGTGAACTCGCACCTACTCTGAGCGCGAAGAGGAGAGGGCCATGGCAGCCGATTCCTACACGGCACTCGTGAACGACATCCAGGAGCAGAGCGAGACCAAGAGCGCGGATGTGACGCGCGTGTCTCGGCTCGCCATGCGCGACGGCGGGATTGCGCTCGCGGCGCTCTCGCTGTTCGCGGCCGCGGACGCGTGGTATCGCGCGACCGGTCTCAGCGCGGCAGCGCTGCTCTCGGTGCTCGACGGGCTCGTCGTGGGCTACGGGCTCTGCCTGCTCGCGCACGAGTGGGGCCACTTCGCGGGCGCGCGCTTGGGTGGCGGCATCGCGCCGACCACGAAGATCACTCAGCTCTTTCCGATCTTCCTGCTCGACATGAAGCGGAGCCCGGATCGCGCGTTCAAGGCCATGAGCGTGGGTGGCAACGTCGCGCACTGGAGCCTCGTGGTGCTCTTCCTGCTCTGGGTGCCGCTCGACATGCCCGGGCGCGTCGCGCTCGCATGCGGCGCGTTCGGCTTCGCGTTCGGCGCGAGCGTCACCGAGGTGCCGGTGATCCGGCGCTCGTTCGCAGGCGCATCGCCGGTCGAGAGCTTCGCGGGGCTCACCGGTGCGAAGCTGCGCCGCAATCGCCGGATCGGTTACGCGGCCGGCGCGGTGCTCTTTGCGCTGATCGGGTAGCTGAATGGCGGGATCGCTTCGCTCTCCCGCCCTACGTAGGGCGGGAGGAGCCGAAGGCGGATCCCGCCTTCCGCGCGCCGCTACAGCGCCGCGAGGCCCTTGCCACGCTCGCCCTCGCGCATGAGCCGCGCGATCTCCGAGACCTCCTTCGCCACCGACGCCTGCCACCAGCGCTGGATCAGGAGATCGTGGATCCAGCCGACCGGCCCCCAGCCGAAGTCGACTTCCTCGACGTGCCGGATGTGGGTGCCGGTCGCTTCCTCGCGGATCTCGAACCACGCGTGCATGCCGCGGATCGCGCCTTGCACGAGCGTGACGTCGATCGAGTGGGGTGCCTGCCAGCGGTAGTGCGTGATCACCGACCCCGGCGCGATGCCGAGGAACAGGCCGTCTTCGCGCGCGATCATTCCGTCGAGCGTCTCCGCGATCCGCGTCACCCCCGTGATCTTGGTGTCCGCCTTCGTGTACTGCGCGGGGTCGAGCACGAAGTCGAATACGTCCTGCGCCGTCACACCGCTGATGAACTCGTTGCCTTCGCCCCGGATCATGCGCTCCTCCGCTGCAGTGACTCGCCCGACACGAGTGTAAGGCCGGCCGCGCTCGGCTCGCTAGACTCGCGCTGGGGGCCGACGCCGACGTGACCGACGAGCAGCAACGTCCGAAGTGGCGCCGGTTTGTGCGGAGCACGCTGGTCGTGCTCGGCCTCGCCGTGATCGCGTGGCAGGTCGGAAAGCGCGTCGTCGACATCGACGGGTATCGGCCGCGCATCGAGGCGGAGCTCGCGAAGTACACGGGCCTGCCCGTGACGGTCGAAGCGCTCGAGCTCGCGTGGCACCCGATGCCGTGTCTGTCCGCGTACGCGGTCTCGATCGGCGCGGGAGACTTCCACGCGGTCACCTCGCGGCTCGATGTGTTCCCGCGCTTGTGGCCGCTGTTGCGCGGGCGCGTGGAGATCGCGCGGATCGAGTTCGTCGAGCCTGCCGTGACGTTGCCCGCGTCGCGCGACTCGCTCGAGGCGCAGTGGCGCGACCTGGCGGCGCACGTCGAGGCTGCGCGCGCCGAGCCGAGCACCCAGGGTCCGACCGCAACGGAGCCCGTGAAGTTCCGCATCGACGAGGTGCTCGCGGAGAGCGCGACCCTGCGCTTCGGGATCGACGACGCGCATCCGATCGTGAGCACCGTGACCGCCAGCGGGATCGGCGGCGATTACGTCGAGTTCGGGATCGAGGCGGAAGTTCCGAGTGCGGGAGCCCACGCGGTCGGCACGCTGCGCATGCCGTCCGAGGTCGGCGCCGACATCACGGGCGAGCTCGAGATCAGCGGCTTGCAGCCCGGCACGTTCTTCGAGCTGCCCGAGCTCGCTCACACGGATTGGCAGGCGCACGCCGAGCTCAGCGGCAAGCTCGAGGGCGATCTCGCCGTGAGTATCGAGGGCAGCATCGAGCCGCTCCAGCCGCAGGCGCTCGGCGGGACGTTCGTCGGCCTCGCGCGGATCGAGCCCGGCGGCGCGACGAACGCCGAGCTCGAGGTGAACGGGGAGGGGTTCGAGATCCACAGCACGGCGCGCCTGTTCGCGGAACAGGGCTCGCGCGTGCGGGTCAAGAAGCTGCACGTGGAGGATGCCGCGCTAGCGGCGCTGCTCGGCGCCGTCGTGCGTGATCCACTCGAGCTGCACGCGCGCGACGGCGCTGCGCTCGAGCTGCGCGACTTCGAGCTGTCGCTCGCCGGGGACCCGCGCGTCACCTCGGGTGTGCTCGAGGCGCACGGCGTCGATCTGCGCTGGCGCGAGAGCGAGGTCGCGCACGACCTGCGGCTCGAGGCGAGCGCGGCCGACGGGGGCATCCGGATCGCCGCGCTGCGCGGGGGCCCGATCGACCTGCACGGCATGATCACGCCGAACCGCGAGTCGACGAGCGTGGCGGTCGAGCTCGCGGGCCAGCTCGCGCTGGACGATGCGCTGCTGCGCGCGCTCGGTGCGCCCGAGGCGATCAAGCAGGTGAAGGCGGTGCTCGCGATCGAGGAGCTGAGCGTCACGCTGCCCGGGCCCGCGCAGGACAACCCTCCTTTCACGGTGCGCGCGCACGTGGCGGACGGGGTGCTGCAGATCGAATCGGATGCGATCGCGGAGAGCGTGTCCGACCTCGACCTGCAGCTCTCGGGCGACAAGAGCGCGCTGCGCTTCGAGGGGAGCGCGTTCGGCACCGCGCTCGGCGCGATCAGCGCGAGCGCTCAGATCGAGCCCGCGGTCGGCAACGCGCGCGGAAAAGTAACGCTCGCGGATGCGAGCGCGGACTTCCTGCGCGATGCCGGCGACCGCGCGCGCGTGACACCGGCGCTGCGCGCGTACTCGGGCGAGCCGTTCGCGTTCGAGCTGGTGCGCGACGCGGAGCCGCCGCACGTGCGGCGCATCCGCGTCGAGCGTGTCGCATCGCCGCGCGTGACGGCGGCGCTCGTGCTGCGCTCCGACCCGCCGGAGGACCCGCTGCGCGATCTCGACATCGCCGCAGAGCTGCCCGTGGATGCACTGCGCGGGTTCCTGCCGGAGGCCGCGTCGGCGAGCGGCAACGGGTCGCTGCGCGTGCGGCGCTCGGAAGGCGGGATCGGCTGGTTCGCGGAGGGGGATCTCGTGGACGTCGTGGCCGCGGACGGCGACTACCTCGAGAAGAAGGCCGGCGAGGCGCTTCGCGTGCGCGTCGAGGGCACGGCGGGAGAGCACTGGAACGCGGACAAGCTGATCTTCACCTCCGAGAAAGGTACGCTGCCGCTCGAGATCGGCGAGCACGGAATCTCCGCGAGCGCGCTCGACGTCGACCTCGCCGCGTTCGCGTTCCTGCTCGTCGACGGGGGGCGCGCCTCGGGACGCCTGCGCGGCACGTTCGACTCGCACGCAAAGTCGGCGCATCTGCGGCTCGAGCAGGTGGCGCTCTACCTGACGCCAGAGCTGGGCGTCGACGAGGCCGACGGCACGATCGCGATCGCGGGGGACGACTGGGGTCTCAGCGATCTGCGCCTGCGCGTCGGGCAGTCCGCCGCCACGATCGACGCGGCGGTGCAGAGCGCGAAGCTGAAGGGCAAGGTGGCGGGCGAGCGGCTCGACCTCGCGTTCGCGGAGGAGGTGATCGACCAGTGGCAGGCGCTGGACTTCCCCGAAACCGAGCCCGATACCTCGCCGCCCATCACGGGCGACCTGTCGGTTGCCGTCGACGTGGTGGAGTACAAGCGCGCCGAGGCGCAGAAGGCGTCGGCGATGGTGCGCGTCGAGCGCGACGACATCCTCGTGCGCGAGCTCGCGTTCGCAGTAGGCGAGGGCCGCGTCACCGGGCGCGTCGACGTCCGCATGCGCGATCCGGAGCCCGATCTGCTCGACCTCGAGCTCGACTTCGCGAACGTCTCGCGGAGCTTCCTCGATGGTCTGCTCGGCGAGGAGTCGCGCGGAAAGCCCGGAACGTTCACGGGCAAGCTGCGATTCGCCGCGCCGCTGCACGGCGAGAAGCGCGCCATGATGGCCGACGCGAGCGGCTCGTTCTCCGCCCAGGGCGTCGATGGAACGCTGATCGGGCGCCTCGGGCTCACGACCAAGATCATCACGGTGCTGCGATCCACCGAGGCGCTGCGGATGCGCATGCCCGCGTTCCAGGACGAGGGGATCGTGTTCGACACCGTGCGGGGCGATTTCGTGATGGAGGAGGGGCGCGTGGAGATCCGCACCCTCGAGCTCGATTCGACCAGCTACGCGATGAGCGCCACGGGCGAGGTGAACTTCCGCGAGGACAGCTCGCGGATCCCGATCGAGGTGAACGCGATCCGCGGGATCACGTCGATGATCGAGCGCGTGCCCGTCGCGGGCGATGCGCTCAAGATCGCCAACGTGCGGCTGGTCGTGACGGGCTCGCCCTGGGACATGCAGGTGCGCGTGGCGTCGATCTCCGATCAGCTGATCGGAGCCGGCCTTGCCGGCCCCAGGGCCGTGATCAAGCGCGCGCGCGACGCGCTCGACCTCATGCGCGGTGGCAGGGGCGCGGCGAACGTCGCACCCGCGCCCGCACCGGAATCCGCACCCGAGCCGGTGCCGGTGCTCGTGCCCGAGACCCCCGCGCCGGCGCCCGAGCCGCCGCCGCCCAGCGGATAGGGTTAGTCGGGCCTTGCGGCTCGCCGTTCAGCGCGGCTATACCATCCGGGGCTGTTAGTAACCCCCCCGGCCCCCCACGAATCCGTCCATTCGAATGCAAGGGGGATGCGCATGAGAACGGTGCGCAGAACGGGCCAGTTCCGCGTGGCGGCCGCCGGATGCGACCGCGTCTTCACGGTGATCGAGCGGACCGAGTACATCTGGATCGAGAGCGACGACAAGCCCGGTGCGATTCCCGGACTCAGGTCGCTCGAGACCGCCGAGGGCTACTCGCTGACTCCACTTGGCGGCGAGGGCTACGAGATCGCAGCGCTCGGGCTTCGGGTCCACCGCATCGGGTAGGAAGGGGCCTGGGCATCGAGCCCAGGCCCCCGAAGAGTCGCTACTCGCGGTAGTGGCGGTGATGGCGCCGGTGGTGATGCCCGCGCCAGCGGTCGTGCCGGTATTCCCGCTCGTCGTAGTACCAGCCCCGGTAATAGGGGCGGTGCTGGATCACGACCCGCGGAGCCGGGTCGTAGTAGTAGACCGGCGGCGGTCCATAGACGACCACCGGGGGCGGCGGCGGGGGGGCCGGGAAGCCGAAGAAGAAGCCAAAGCTCGGACCGTCATCGCGGTCCGCCCGCGCTGGCTCTGCTGCAAAGAGACCCGCGCCGAGCGCCACCGCAATCGCAGCGACTGCGCCCAGGTGGAACCTCTTGTGGGTGATCCTGCCCGTCATGACGTCCTCCCTCTGCGACCCCAAAAGACAGTCTACGACCTCGATCTGGATGGGCAACCTGTTGGATTAACACGTAAATTCCACATTCGACGCGCCGGGGAGCAACCGCGCCGCTCCGAACTGCGACACACCTGCATTCGAGCGGGGTAAACGAGAACGCCCGGGATCCCGCGATTCCGGGCGTTCTCAATCGACTCCCGGCGTTACGCCGGCGCGAACGGGCGCGCGAAATCGTCGAGCTGGATCCGGACCCGGCCGTCGGTTTCCTCTGCGAAGCAGAATTCAGCCGTCGGATGGCCGCGCAGCGCGAACATCCAGATTTCGCGATCGGCTCGCGCATCCGCTCCGGCGATGTGTGTCGTTCGAATCAGCTCCGCCTGGGCGCGGTACATACACTCGATCTTTCGACGAACGGTCGGCTCGACGATTGCCACGATTCGAGTCCTCCGGGGCGCTTTTCAAGAGCAATGGGCACCGCGGAGTTGAGCAAGTTCCGGACCAACGCGAGATCGCGTGGCGCTACGGCGTTAGTTGATCCGAAGTCGGTGAGCGGCAAGTTCTACAATCGCTCGGCGCAGGAGATCAATCCGTCGACTTGCGCAGCTGCTGAAAGAGGGGCGCGTCTTGCGCCCTCGCGGCAGCTCCGAGCTTGTCGAGCTCGTCGCTGGCCATGCGAATGGCGTTCTCGATCTGCCGCAACGCCAGCTTTCCGCGCTCTGTCAGATTCATCTCGAAGCCGAGCAGAGCCGTACTGGTCGAGATCGAGGCGAGCTGATCTCGGATCGCGTGAATGCGATTGCCGCGATCGGGATCGCTGATCGGAAGCCACCGTTGACTCCTCCTTGGAGGCGATCGCACGAGGGGTATGCTCGCGAGATTATGATGCTGTGCGCTCAGCCGATGCTATGTGGCGAATCCGCGTCATGCGATCCGCACGGCGATCCTGGTGATGGCCGCCACTTCGGTAGGGATCGGCGCGCCGGGCCGCATCAGCGGGCAGAGTGGCGCGAACGTCCCGGCCACCGAGCAGGCGGAGCAGGTGCGGCGTTTTGCGGTGACGGCGCTCGCCGCGGCGCTCGAGGACGCGGAGCGTCAGCACCGGCCCAGAGCGGCGGGGCTGTCCCACGAGATGCGCACGGCGCTGTATCCCTTCTTTCCGGCGCGGATCGTCGATGGAGCTCTGATCGCCGTCGGCGAGGTGGAGCTGACGGTTCCTGCGCTCGTGAACGCGATCGCGGGGGAGGTGTTCCGCGCGGAGGGCGATTCCAAGCGCGGTCACGCGGTGACCGTGGGCCGCGTCATGGTGTTCAGCCGCATGCCCACGATGCAAGAGATCGACTGGATTGCCCACGAGATGAAACACGTGCAGCAGTACACCGAGCTCGGATTCCACGGCTTCTCCGAGCGCTACGTCGCCCACTACGAAGATGTCGAGAACGAGGCGCGAGCGGTGGAGGCACGGGTTTCGCGCGCGGCGAGCGGATGAAGCGGCGCGGGCTGCCTCAGGGCATCCGGAACAATAGATCGACGTTGCGATCGATCGGATCGCCCTGACTCGTGCCGCCGGCCTCGCAGAGCGCGGTGAGGTCGCCTTCGGTCACGAGCCGCTGCACCGCAGTGGTGTCGTCCAGGTAGAACTGACAGCGATCGTCGACGTCGGCCAGCGTCCTCGACTTCGTGAACGCATGCCCGATCAGCGTGGCGCGCAGGACGCCGGTGCCGTCTCCGTTGTCGAGAACCTGCAGGATCCGGCCTTCCTGGGGCGTGTCGATCAGCGACGCGGTCTCGATCTGCCAGAATCCCGTACAGGTCTTCGAGGGCGCACAATTCACCGGCGCCGTGACGGTGCCGTTGGTTCCGGAGGTGTTGTCGGTCACCTTGAACGCCCGGATCCGGTTTCGGTGCGTGTGGCCGGCGATCCACGCGACCACGTTCGGATGGCTCGCCAGTTCGCCGTTGAGCTGGGCCGCCGTGGTGTGCGCGGGGACGGCGAACCCGAACTGCCCGAACTCGGCGAAGCTCAAGTCAGGATGGTGGGAGAACACGAGCACGAGGGTGCCTTCGGCTTCCGCCGCGGCGAGCTCGTCTTTCAGCCATTCGAACTGCTCGAGATCGATCGCGCCGCTCTCGAGTGCGAACGGGTTGCGGACTCCGGCCGGGCCGAACGGCGTCGGCGTACCCGAGCTCGAGCCCGCCTTCGACGCCGTCGATCAGCGTGTTCAGGACGATCATCCGGAACAGGGGAGCGCTCTGGGGCCAGTCGAAGGCGTAGTAGCCGTCGTTGCGCTCGTCGACGTCGGCCTTTCTCGCCGCGTCCGCCTCGTTGAACCCGTGGCCGACCGGGCCCGGGAGCGGCGTGGTCTTGAAGAACTCGTCGATGAACTCGTGCTGGTACTGCATGAAGTGGCGCCCGAAGCCCGCGGCGGTCACCTGGAAACCGGGCTCGAAGGGGACGGTGCCCCGAAGCGTGCCGTCGTGATTTCCGAACACGACATACCAAGGGATGCCGAGGCGGATGTTCGCGCACCCGGGAGAGCCGGCGTTGCAGCGCAGCGCGGCGGGCAGTCCGGGCGCTTTGTCGAAGGTCTGCCGGGCGACGTTCGTACCGCCGCTGGCGTTTCGCCCGGTCAGCACGGCCGTCAGCGTATCGAGGTACTGCTGCACCCCTCGGGTGGCCGTGACCTGATAGACGATGTTGTTCGGGTCGGGGTCGACCGTCTGGGTGTCGGCGAGACCGCGACCGGTGGGGATCTTGCACAGGTGGCTCTGGAGGAACGCGAGCGGGCCCAGGGAGGCGAGGCACTTCGCCTCGTACGCCGTCGGTCGGTCGAAGGTGCCGTCGATGTTGTCGATCAGACGCCGCACTTCGTTCACGAGGCCGAGGTCGGTGTTGTCGCCGGTCGAGATCATGAACTCGATCGGGTCGGCGGCGTGGCACGCGTTGATCGTGCCGACCATCGCGTTCAGCACCTCATCCGTGTACTCGTCCTGCATGCGCTGCGCCGTGGACACGCGCGAGATCGCCGGATCGAGCACCGAGCCGCCGATCACGAGCGCGCCATCGTCGTCGAGCGCGTGCACATCGCTGATCTGCACGAAGTTGAGCAGCTCCTGCGCCGTGTTCTGGAGGGATCCCGGCGTGAGCTCGTTGCGAGTCTGGAACGCGTCCGGGGCCTTGCTGCACGTCGGCGGCGTCGCCCAGGTTGCGATCGGGACCGCGGCCACGCCGAGCACGAGCAACGTGGCAAAAGCATGTCTCTTGCGAGATCATCGTTGGTCCCTTCCGTACGTTGAGTGTGCAGCCTGGCGCCGCGCGAGTTCGATTGCGTTGGGTGTATCCGGAAACTGGGGATTCTCGGCGAGACGCTGGAGCGTCTCGCGGGCGCCCTCGTTGCCGATTCGCGCGAGAGCTTTGAAAGCCGCGAAGCGCACGCCCGCGTTGGGATCGCGTCCGGCCACGCGGCCGAGCGGGCCGACGGCTTCGCCCACGCGCAGACGACCGAGGCCATCGGCGGCGGCGCGGCGGACCGTGGTGCTCGAATCCCCGAGTGCGCGCGTCAGTGCTGGACCCGCCGCGGGCGAGCGGGTCTCTTCGAGCGCGGCGGCGGCCATCGTGCGCACGATGGTCTCGCTTCGGGAGGCGAGGATCGCCGCCAGCGCATGAGCGGCGGGGCCGCTTCCCGCGCGGCCGAGATCGCGGAGCTTCGCCACGCACCCCACGCGCAGGACCGACTCCCGGCTCTGGTCGAGCGCGAGCTGCTCGAGCACGGCGACGTCGGCGAATCCGAGCGGAAGGTCGGGTCGCTTCGACAGGTCGAAGAGCGCGTTCTCCCAGAGGGCTCGCTTCGGCGAGGAGAGATCGCGGACGACCGCCGTCTTCAGCAGAACGAGTCGCTGCGTCTCGTCGGGAACCCGGTCGATCGCGACGTACTCTCGAACCGCAGCGAGCAGCGCCGGTCCATCCGGACCGCTCCAATCGACTCGCTCGATCGCGTTCTGGCGCGTCAGGAAGACGGGCGGATCGGAATCGGGCCGGCGATTCAGGAACAGGAGCACGTGCTCGCCCTGTTGATACCGCGGCTGATGGGTTCCGGTCGTCGTGAACCGCAGCGGGGGTTTCGGCGCATCGCCTTTGAGCACGTCTTCGACGCGAAGGATGCCGTGGCCGTCGCGCTCTGAATGTCCCGCCTCGATCGTCTGGTGGGAGCGCTCGATCACGCCGCGCACGATGAGCTCGGAGCCCGCAACGTACGCCGAGATGGAGCTCTGCCGCTCGGCGAAGTGTGCCGATGCCGGAGCCGCGCCTAGCACTAGCGCACACCCGACCGCGATCGATCTGCCGCCCAGGATCAACACAGGGAACCCCGCTTCCCAGTCGCCCAGCAGATCACTAATACGCGGGAAGGGGCCCCCGGATCAAGGACCAGTTAGTTCGCCTGGCTAACCGTGGCTCGGGCTGCGCTGCGCCAGCCGGCGAGGACGAGCGAGGCCGGCGAGCACGAGCAGACCGGTGCCGGGCTCGGGGA
This sequence comes from uncultured delta proteobacterium, assembly GCA_963832165.1. Classification (GTDB taxonomy): domain Bacteria; phylum Myxococcota_A; class UBA9160; order UBA9160; family SMWR01; genus JAHEJV01. The sequence goes on from CAWHTE010000004.1 coordinate 714,376, forward strand.
TCATCGCGACGCGAAATCCCCGGAGCGCGTGCTCCACCGTCGGGTTATCCCCGGCGCCGAAGTAGTACCCCGCTAGGGCGGGCGCGATGTCGGCGTAGCTTCCCCCGTGCTCACCGCGCAGCGCCGAGCCGCCGCTACCGGGGAGGAGGGTCTCGTTCCATTCGCGCACGTTGCCGCCCTGGTCGTAGGTGCCGTACGGACTGAGCGAGTTGGAGTAGGATCCGACCCAGGTCGGATGGTCGGCGTCGTAGTCGTACAAGTCGTCGTTGAAGCCGCCCGAATCGCAATTCCCCGCGTTCGGCCATGTGCCGGGAAGCGTACAGAGCGTCGGCGCGTTCGAGCCGGCCGGATAGTCGAAGTAGCTCGAAGAAGCCGGGCCGTAGTAGGCCGCCTTGTACCACTCGTTCGCGCTCGGCAGGACGATCGTGGCTGCGGCGCTGCGGGTGACGGTGTCGCCGTTGCTCGGCGTCGCCGTCCCGCCGAGCAGAATGTACGCGCCCGTCTCGGTATCACCGCTGCCCTGTCCGTTGTTCATCCAGTTCGCGAAGCGCACTGCGTCGTAGAAGGACACGTAGTTCACGGGCCGCTCGCCGCCGAAGCCGATCGCGCTGTAGCTGTAGCTGCCGGGGCTGCCGCTGCGCGCGATGCCGCCGATCGGAAGGGCGCCCATGCCCGGGCTGTACAGGCCGAACGGGTCGGAGGCGGCTTTCGCGTTCAGGAACTCGACGTACTGCGCATTCGTGACCTCGTAGGTCCCGATGTTGTAGCTGTAGCCGACCGCGCCGAAGCATCCCTGCGATTGCGGGTCGCAGAAGTTTCCGGGATTGCCGATCGGCGTCCAGTCCATCGAGACGGCAGACGCCGACGAGGCGATCAGCAGTGACAGCAGCGCCAGCAGCAGCTTACGCATAGAGTCCCCTCCCGGAGGCGGGACCATTCTACACACGCGTTAGCCGCGCAGGCTACCGTTAAAAGACGTGGGAGGATCGCCGCGTTCCTGGCGCCAGCTGGCGAGGCCGAACACGGCGAGAAGCGGTCATCTCGAAGAGGACAGCATTCGGGCCAGCCATGTTACGGGGGCAGGATGAGCTCGCACCAGCCGCCAAGGCCGCACACGAGCGGTGCACAGCACTGGTCGTCGCTGGTGCAGGCGCTGCACGCGCCGTTGACGCACGCTTGGTTGCCGCAGTCCTGGCAACCACCGCAGCTGCTGGTGGCGGTGCAGCCGCTGCTGTCAATGGTGCAGCTCGACGTGCACGTCAGCACACCAAATGGTTGGGTGCCGGCAGTCACCGTCGAGCAGGTCGCGCCGCCGAACTGGTTGCCCTCGCAGGCTTCGGTGCCATTCTTGACACCGTCGCCGCAAACGTTGCAGGTACCCTGGGGACAGGGACCACAGGTAGAGCAGGGCGCCGCGTTCGGGTTCGCGTTGTGGCAGACCTGGCCGAATCGCGGATTGGGCTCGAGCCCGAGAATCTTTCGAGCCGTCGCGTTTGCGTCCTGACCGTTGCACCTGCCGTTGCCGGTCACATCGCAATTTCCGCCATCCAGGAATGCTGCGTCCAGCGCCGGATACAAAAGACCATGCCGCTTGATCAAGCCGACATCGGAGTTAGTCACGATGCCGTTCCCGCTAACGTCGCCGCATTGGCAGGCGTTTCCGATCCCGTCCGGGGTCGATGACTCGATACCGCCCGTATCCTGCTGATTGACGTTCGAGGCATACGGACAGTTGTCACTGGAGTCGGGCACGCCGTCGGCGTCGGCGTCAGCGGGCTGGCCAAAGCCTGGCGATGGATAGTGAAGGAGCACTGCAGCGAGAAGAAGCAGAGCCGCTCGCAGAGTAGAGCCCGCTCTGAGACGCTGGCTCATCACCCGACAGCTCTACTTTGCGTTGACATCCGTACCGGTAAGTACCAGAAAGGCAGGTCTAGGGGTGATTTCTTCGTGACCCCGGGGGTTGATCTAAGGGCAGGGGTGCCGCGCGGTGAAAAGATCGCACGGCACTGCAACTTTCGCGGTGAGTGCCGCAGAAGAGCCTGGGCACCTCGCTGTAAGGTGATGTCCTACCCCTGAATCAGCACATCCATGACTCAAGTCATGGGCAGCGACCAACCGAGGCATACTGGAACGGCGCGGATCGCTTTGGCGTTCCTGCGCTTGGGAGGGATCGCATGTCCGCCCCCAATACCGACGAACTCCGCCGCCTCCTGCACGCTCTTCGAGGGGAAATCGGTTCGTTCGTCTTCCGCCTCGCGCTGCTCGATGGCCAGGAGATGAGCGGCGCCGCGCGAACGCAGCTCGACAAGATGCTGGTCAATGTCGACCGGATGGTCGGAGCTCTTGCCGACCTCACTCTGGGCCTGGACCTCGAGGGCGGCAAATCTACCCCGCTCGCGATCCTCCAGAGCAAGCACACGCAGCAGTCTCTCGCCGCGACACCGGACTAACGCAGACGGGCCACGCCGACGAGGCTCGGATTAAAGCCCGAGCCGCTTTTGAGGGCGACTCGGGCCGAGCTGTCTACGGCGCCTCGACGATATCGACCCAGCCTGCGTCGTTCGCCAGGAAGTCTGCCGTCCACTCGTTCAGCAGCACTCCGTCCGCGTCGTAGGTGTAGAAGCGCAGCGCCTGAAGTGCGGTGTGCGTGGTGTCGTTGGAGACGAAGAACCGCTTGTAACGATCCGGGTAGGCCTCGTTCAGCAGGCCGTGCTCCGTCACGATCAGGTTCCGCCAAGCCGGCTGGTCCCCGAGCAGGCCCATGAAGAACCGGTTGGTGAGATCGCCGTCGGTCTCGTAGATCGCCTCGCGGATGGTCGTGTCGTTCTGGAGCCGCCAGTCGATGATGCCGGTGGCCTGACCGAACTCGTCGCACTGGTGGCAGCTCTTCGGATAGAACTGCGCGAACTGCCAGTCGTCGGCGCGCGCGGCGATGGCGTCCGCCTGACTCGGGTCGAGGTTCACCGCCACCGGACCGGCGTCGTTGAAGACGGTGAGCGCGACGGTGTTCCCGTACTTGAAGCGGACCAGGAAGGGCGCGAAGCCCGCCACGCCGACACCGCCGGCGCTGGAGCCCGCCAGCGTGATCGCGGTAGCGTTCGGGAAGGTGGCCTTCGCCAGGTCGATGCCGGCCGACTGGTTGCGGAGTCCGCGGTGGAAGCGGACCGGCCCGAACGGGAAGCTCGCGTCGGCGACATCATTGTCGCCAGAGAAGACCGAGCCGTCGCAGTACGGCAGGTAGACGACCGAGTAGTCGGCGAAGGGGTTGCCCGGATTGCTGCGGTTCCAGATGCCGGCGTCATCGACCTGCGGGATCGGGGGCAGAGCGTTGTTCTCGACCGTGACGTTGCAGTTGTAGAAGTCCTGCCAGCAGGCGCCGCCGCCCTGCTCGAGGATCAGCAGCTTGGACGGATCGCCCGCGCGGGTGAAAACCGAGTAGGGCGTGCCCGCGATGCAGAGGGGGCCGTTGCCGTCGTCGGGGTCGTAGTCGTGCCGCGTCCAGCCGTCGCCGACGGCGGTAGATGAGGCTGGCGTGAACTGACCGAGGTACTTGTCGACGCCCGCCTCGTGGAGCTGGACGAAGGCGCCGAAATTCAGACCCGGACAGCGGTTCCCCAGCAGCGCGGTGCCAGTGAGCAGGACGCAGAGGACGAGTAAGCGCGTCGTTCGCAGAGATCGCATGATTCCGCTCCAAGGATGATCGGAGTTTCCTCGGAGGCGGCGCGGCTCAACTCTCACACGCCGGGGCGACCCGGGTCAAGTGGTGAGCCACTCGAACGAGACTCCCTCGCGGTCTCAGCCGGTGGGGCCGAGGTGGGTGCGGGAATGCCTAGTGCGGATCCAGCCGGAGGAACTGCCTCGGTGCGAAGCCGGTGAAGACGTATAGGACCAGCGGAAACCCGGACTCGTCGAGGAGGCGTTCGCGCTCCGGCTCGCTGACCGGTACGGCGCGGTAGTCGATGGTCTCGCCGCCGCGGGTCACGCGAACCTCTGGGTTCTCGAGCGCGCGGTGGTACCACGCGCGCGGCCAGTGGTTCGCGGCGACGAAGAGCTGGCCGTCGTCTTCGATGGGCGACAGCACCCGTTCGTAGGACTTCCCATCGGAACCTGTGGTCGAGAGAACGATCGTCTCCCCTCCGAGATTCTCAGGCTGGAAGGCCGCGAATGCCGTCATGCAGCCGGTGTGTGCAGCGGCGAGCACGAAGAGACTCACGAGCACGAGCATTCGGAGTCGCATGGTTCCTCTTCATGGGGAAGGCGCCGTTGCCGTATCGGCGAATGCTGCGGCATAGCAAGCATAGCGCATAGTTGTTCAAATTGGATTCTCGCCGCGTCCACGAACTAGCATTCAGTCAAATATTCCTGACAGCGGGGCGCCACTTGAAAACTTGCGATCGGCGTCGGAATTCCTTAGGGGTGTGTGAGGCGCTCGCGTCGTGCAGATCAGTGATGAGCACAACTTCATGGAGATCCGTCATGGCTGAAGGCGAAGGTACGGGCAACACGGGTGTGGTGGCGGTGTTTGCGATTGTCGTGATCGTTCTGGTCGCCGCGTTCTTTGCGTGGCAAGGCGGGATGTTGGGCGGCAGCGGCCGCGACACCGACATCAACGTCGAGCTGAACGCGCCCAAGGCGGCCCCCGAAAGTCCCGGCGCGGAAATGCCGGATCAGCCAGCCGAGGCACCGCAAGCGGCACCGCAAACCCCGTAGCTGTAACCGCGCACCCTGCGCCAGCCGGCGAGGCCGAGCAGGCCGGCGATCACGAGCAGGCCCGTGGAGGGCTCGGGAACGGTATCGAGACGGAAGTAGGCCGACCCCGCCTCGGACGGCGGCCCGGTCGACGGCACCATTCCATCAAGTGACCGTCTACGGCAAGAATCCAGCTTGAACTACCTATGCTCCCGCTTAGGGACAGACCACATTGCCGCAATAGTTCGAGCCAGCCGGAATATGAGCGGTGAGGCCCGTCAGGCAGCTGGCGCCGGCGCAATTCTCAAATATGTTGGCGTTCAGTGCGCAAAAGGCTCCGTCGCAGTGGAGCTGGAACCCGGTGTTGTTGCCGCTCCGCGATCCCCGCACGAGGCCGCCGCCGATTTTGATACCGGCGCCAGTGTTTGTTGACAAATTGCAGCCTTCGACGAGGCCAGCGGCGAGGTAGATTCCGTCGCCGCCGTTTCCGAAGGCGGTCGTGTTTCGGACGGTGACCGTGAAGCCGTCGACGCCGCGCGCGAGGTTGTAGCTCGCCTCCGAGCGGTCGATCCAGCCGTTGTTGAGCCGGATGCCGCTACCCTTGTTGTTGGCCGCAATCACGAGATCGACGCTCCCGCCGCTGACGTCGATGCCGTGGAGGGGGCACTGCTGGACCGTTCCGTTCGAGACCCGCACGTTCGCTCCACCAGAGAAATTGATGCACGACGCGGTCCCGGCGAGATTCGGCCCGGCGACCGTGAAGCCGTTGAGATCCAGATTGATGTTGCCCAAAAAGCTCTGGATGACGCTGACGGTAGTTCCCCCGGCCCCCAGAAACGCGGTGCTCAGGTCGCTTGTGAGGCGATAGCTCCCGCCGCTGTTGAGAACCACCGGAAAGCCGGCCGGGTCACCGGGTGTCACCTCGCCGGCCAGCGCCTTCGCCTGATTGATCTCGATCACCCCGTCCGTCGCGGAGGCGATCCCCGCGAGCGCGATGGTGCCGATGAGCACCGCGGCGTAGTTCAGCATCGAGCGAGTCCTCATCGAAGTCCCTCCTTGGGTCGTCACGGATTCACGCGCGAGTGCGCGAGCAGAACCGCCAGTGCGAGCGCGCCGGCAGCGAGCGAGACGGCCACTCCCGGCTCGGGCAGCGCGACCAGGTCGGCCGCGGGCCAGTGGACGGGATCGCTCGACGAGCCATCGAAGTAGGGCGCGTAGGTCGCCGCGACCAGGTCGTAGGCGATCACGTCCTCGTCGTCGAACGCCGCTCCCGGGACGCTGCCGGTGCCGTCGAACGAGAGCAGGAGCTGGTTGCTGCCCTTGATGCGATGGGCGGCGTCGAGATCGAGATCCGCGCTGACGCCGTGCGCGCTGCCGTCGAACTCCACCGCGTAGGTGCCCGATGCGAAACGCACCAGGTCTTCGTCGTCCACCGTGCCGGCGCCCGGCAGATCGACCGCCGTGTCGAACGAGAGCAGCAGGCGATCGCTCGTGTCGGTGGCGATCGCGTCGATCGCGACGCCGGACGGGATCCCGTTCACCGAGCCGTCGAAGAACACCGAGAAGTTTCCGGTCCCTGGATCGAAGCGGACCACGTCGCGCGGCTCGGCCGGCGAGGTCGACGGCAACCCGGGCAGCCCGACCGTGGTGTCGACGCCGAGCAGCCAGCCGACCGAGGGTGCGCTCGAGAGCTCGAAGCCCGCGATCTCGGCGCTCGCCGGCACCGCGCCGAACATCGGCGCGAGATAGGGCGGGATCGCGACCGCACCGGCGCCGCTATCGCTCGCAGCGTCGTCGTCGTCGACGAGAGTGGGCGTGGGCGTACCGAGCTCGGCGGTGATGTCTGGCGAGAAGAGCACCGCCCCTGGCGCGGAGCTCGCTGGCGCGACCAGCGCAAGCCAGAGCGCGAAGAGGGCAGTCGACCGTCTGGTCCGGACGTTCGAGAGGGGAGGCAGCATGCCGATCCTCCGCCTAGCGGCGATTCCCAACAGCATTCGTCGCCCGTGCGTCGCTCGCGACCGGCCCACCATACGCCCAGAACACCGTGTCACGTAGAAATTCGCGACGACGAGCTGGAAAACTCGGGAAGAGCAGCGCGGCGCAGTAGGTTTCCCTAAGGCACTCGTGCGCCACAGGCGGTGGACGCTGCCTTACGACGCTAATCGCGCTCCCTGCGCCTGCGAGCCAGTGCTCCCAACGCGCCAACGCCAGCCATGAGGCCGATACAGCCGCCCGGCTCAGGGAGCGTCCCGGCGGTGTTGGTGAAAGCGGTGTCGTACGAGAAGAAAGTCTCCCCCCCGAACTGGTGGCATTCGGGTTGAAGCGTGCATTCGCCGACGTTGGCTTCGTCGCCGACCGCCCCGGGCGTCTCCTGCGCGAGGATCCTCTGTGTCTGTTCGCCGAAAGCGAACGGGAAGTCGCCGAGGCTCGCGGCCTCCACGTCCCATCCCGTGGGGTCACCGTTCGCACCGGTCCGGACGAAGAGGAGGAGCGACGCTGTCGTTTCGTCGAGGACGCTGCGCCCGTCTTCGAATCGGAAGCTGAAGACCTCTTCGGTGAGGTACGTAAAGCCCAGGTTCGGTGCAAGGGGTTCACTCAATGAGAAGAACCCCCTGACCCGGTTCGATGTCGTATAGGTTCCGTCGGGAGGTGTGGAGTTGAAGACTGCCGTGAAGGGGTCGCCCTCGTACTGATAGTACGTTAGGCGACTCGCGACGCGAAACCCGAGGAAGTCGAACTCGTTGGCCGGGCCGCCGAGGACGCTGCGCGAGGACGCCGCGAGGATATGCGGGCCGTCGACGAAGCTCCCGCCGCGGATTCCGCGAGTCGAGGCGCTGATGATCGCCTCGTTCCACTCGAAGACGTTGCCACCCTGGTCGAAGGTGCCGTAGGGGCTGGGCGAGCCCATGTAGCTGCCCCGGTCGGTAAGATCGCCGGGTCCGCCGAAGCAGTTGGCGTAGTTCGCGGACACCGTTGGGGCGGCGCAGTTCGTCGGGATGTCGAAGCCCGCCGGGTAGTCGAAGTAGTTGCTGGCAGCGAGCCCGGTCGCATCGTGGTACGCCGCCTTGTACCACTCGTCCTCGCTCGGGAGAAAGACCGTGGCGCCGGAGTTGCGCGTCACCGTCGTGCCGTTGCTCGGTGTGGCCGTCCCGCCCAGCAGCGTGTAGGCACCCGTCTCGGTGTTGCCGCCGCCCTGGCCGTTGTGGAGCCAGTTCGCGAAGCGCAATGCGTCGTAGAACGAGACGAAGTTCACGGGCATGTCCGCGCGGCCAGCGATCGTGCTGTACGTGAAGGTGCCCGGAGCGCCGCTGCGCGTGATGCCGCCCGTGCCCGAGCCCATGCTCGTGTTGTAGAGCCCGAGGTGGTCGAAGGACGCCTTCGCGTTCAGGAACTCCGCGTACTGCGCGTTGGTCACTTCGTAGGTGCCGATCAGGTATTCGCGGGCGACGGCACCGAAGCAGCCCTGCGACTGCGTCTCGCAATCGTTGCCCAGGTTCCCCACGAGCGTCCAATCCATCGTCACGGCCGACGCGGACGAGGCGATCAGTAGGGGCAGCAGCAGATAACGGCGCGGCATAACGGTTAGCAGTGCCTCCGTCGCCACCCGGCGAAGCCGAGCAGGCCAGCGGCCACGAGCACGCTGGTGCCGGGCTCGGGGATCATCGCGAGGCGGAAGCCGATCGAGGAAGCCTCGATATATTCCGCGTAGAAGACCTGGGTCGCGGCGTGGATGTAGCCCGGGTGGTGAGCGTACGCTCCGGCACGGACCCCGCGGCTGCCAAAGCCGGGACCGCTCTCCTCTTCATTCCATTCGAAGACGTTGCCACCCTGGTCGAAAGTGCCATAGGGACTCGGCGAGCCCGTGTAGCTGCCCCTGATCGTGAGGTTGCCGACCGCCCCAATGCAGTTGGCGGAGTTCGTCACCGCAGTCGGCCCTGTACAGGTCGGCTCCGTGTTGGAGCCGGTCGCGTAGGAGAAATAGCTCGCTGTGGGAGCGATGTAGTAGGCGGCCTTGAACCACTCGTCTTCGCTCGGGAGGAAGATCGTGGCGCTGGGGCTGCGGTCGAAGACAGCAAAGTTCGGGCTGTTTCGGACCACCCGGTATGCGCCAGTCTCTGTATCTGCGTTGCCTTGGCCGTTGTTCATCCAGTTTGCGAATCGGACCGCTTCGTAGAACGAGACGTAGTTCACCGGCATGTCGCCGCGCCCGGCGATCGCGCCGTAGCTGTAGCTCCCGGGACTGCCCGTGCGTGTGATGCCGCCGTAGATCGACGAGCCCATATTAGTGTTGTAGAGGCCGAGCGTGTCGGACGCGGCTTTCGCGTTCAGGAACTCGGCGTACTGCGCGTTGGTGACCTCGTAGGTCCCGATGTTGTACTCGTACCCGACCGCTCCGAAGCAGCCATTTGCCAGTGTCTGACACGTGTTTCCCGGATCGCCGATGAACGTCCAGTCCATCGTGACGGCCGACACCGATGAGGCGATCAGCAGCGACAGCAGCAGCGGGTACAAGCGCGGCATAGCGGTCTAGCAGCGCCTCCGTCGCCATCCGGCGAGGCCGAGCAGGCCGGCGATCACGAGCAGGCCGGTGCTGGGCTCGGGGACGAGCTGCACGAAGGTATTGTCGTTTCCCACGCTAAACCCCGTGAAACTATCGAGCGAGCGATCGCCGACGAACACGTCACCGAAGCGCGAGCCGAGCACGATCGTGCCGTCGAGTGCGATGTCGATGTCAGCGAGCTCCGCGTAGATGGCCCCTTGACTCGCGGTCAGAAGCCGTTGACTCGAGTCCAGAAGAGCTCCGTCTGGCCCGTAATGATTCACGGTGCCCGAGTGATGCACCCCAAAGATGTCGCCGAACGCGTCGACGGCGAAGCCGCGGATCTCGTCGAATACGTCGGGTGATTGAAGAGTGATGGTCCGGAGCAAATCGGTCGTCGTCGGATCGTAGACATCGATGTTCCCGCTGTCGCCCGTAGCTCTCATCGCATAGAGGAGGCCATCGAGACTCGCGCTGATGTCCCGATATTCAAAGGCGTCGCCGAAGCGGGCGGAACTCCCCGATGCCGGATCGAAACGGATGACACCAGAGGCTGAGCCGCCGAACGTCTCCATATCTGGTGCGAAGAGCGCGCCCGCTACTGCGGCGACATCGCCGTCGCTGCCGATGTTGGCCATGTCCCATTCGGGGTGTGTCGAGTGGGTCCAGGCTCCGCCGGAGGGATCGAAGATGCTGAGGGAGGGATCAAAGGTGCCGTTGAAGATCGCGAGGCGGCCATCAGGAGCCAGCGCCATGCCGCGGGGACGTTCGGTCGCCGGGTAGGGTCCGGTCGGATACGGAACCGCGATCTTCTGGATCAGCGTGCCAGTCGATGTGTACTCGGTAAGCGCCCAGGTAGTGGAGACCGATCCATCTCGCCGGATAACGAGGATATGTCCCGCTTCAAACGACGTAGCCGATGCGGTCTGGGCGGCCCACGACGCGATCAGCAGCAATAGCAGCAGGCCCGAGCACAAGCGCCGCATATCCACTCCCAGGGGGCGCGACCATCCTACACCCCGCGCGGCCGCCGTTGGGGGGTTTTCGGGGGCCGTAGCGCACCCCGGCTAACGGCGTTGGCGAAGGGCGCGCGCGTGACGGCTGGACTCGTGGCGGGCGGTGCAGTGAGCGCGGTATGTTATCGCCAAAGATGAAATCAAAGCGTAGCGTCACATCTAAGACCAAGAAGCGAAACGGCAGAGGCGGGCCGCGCCCCGGGGCTGGCGCCAAGCCCAAGCCGAGGGACGAGAAGCAGAGTCGGCAGGTGATGCTGACGTTTACCGAGAAAGAGCATGACGAGCTGACATGGACCGCGGGCGACAAGCCGCTCGCGACCTATCTCCGCGATCTGATCCTGCTCGCGATGCGCCGGGCGCGTCGTGCGCGCACTCGCAAGTAGCTTCGCGAACCACGAGCGCGGAGCGATCGCGGCCCGCCTACGGCAACCGAGGTGGCGATCCCCGATGGCGCGGACCTGCGGGCCACCCGCGGAACGCCCCGCCGCGGAACCCGCGGCTTCACATCGCTCTGCGCGCCGTCAAAGTGCACCAGGAAATGGATCGAGAGCGCGTTTGGCGCTTTTTTTACAATCATGCAATGGGGCATTATTCCCGTCGAAAAGCCAGTGGTTACGGCGAATACTACGTATGCCCTGCGAGGGCAATCGGGTACGGGGAAGGCCTCCAACCCGGTAGTCAGGCAAGAGCCCTCGCAGGGCACCACCGAGCGCGCCCAGCCCACCTAACAGCGCCGCGTCCGCGCGCGAGCCGACCTGGCCTCGGGGCGCCTCGCACTGGGCGGGCTGCTCGGATCGACGGCTGCGAATCTATCGCGACGGGCGCATCGAGGGCGCGGTCGCGTTCGAGGCGCTACCGGCTCCGAGTCGTGCGCTCGAAGCCGGTAGCCTCGGTGGTAGCGGGGGTCCGCTGCGCCCACTTGTGCCGAGGCCTCCCGATGCCGCTCATCCTGCCGGTGGCGGGTCGATTGGCGGCGTAGCTCGAGCGGCTAGGCGCGCGACCTGCGCCACTCGGCGAGCCCGAGCAGGGCGAGAACGCCTGCCACGAGGAGTGCGCCTCGACTGGGCTCGGGGACGACGCGAAACCCGATCTCCTCCATAGCGCTTGCCGGGACGTCGAGAACAGACTCGGACTTTCTCAGGTAGCCCGGTGAGGATTCAAAATTTCCTCCCCGCTGGAGTAGCATCCCTGGGAAGCCGCTGGACTCGGTCCACTCCATGACGTTCCCGCCCTGGTCGAATGTCCCGTATGGGCTCGCCGAGCCGGAGTAGCTGCCCTTGGGCGTCAGATCCATCGCGGAGCAGCAGCAGTTGGCGTGATTGAATGTCGCGGTCGGCGTGCTGCAGGTCGTCTGCGTATTCGAGCGCGACGGATAGGAGTAGTAGCCCCCGCCCGGGTTGAAGTACGCCGCCTTGTACCACTCGTTCTCGGTCGGCAGGACTACGACGGCGCCCTGGTTGCGCGGAACGACGCTATCCCCGCTCAGCGTATAGGGCGCCGTCCTCCGTTGTCGCGCTGGCCTGCGGTCCGATCGGCTGCCCATTGTTCAGCCAGTTCACGAACCGCACCGCGTCGTAGTACGACACGTAGTTGACGGGCATCTGCTCGCGCCCGGCGATCGCGCTGTAGGTGTAGCTGCCCGAGCTGCCGCTCCGCGTGATGCCGCCATATAGGCTCTCGTCAGCCATGAGCGTGTGGTAGACGCCGTTTGGGTCCGCATCCGCAACCGCGTTCAGGAACTCGGTGTACTGCGCGTTCGTCACCTCATACGTGCCGATGTAGTACTCATATCCGACTGCGCCGCAGGGCTGTTCAGCGGGATAGTTGCAGGTGGATTGTTCCGGATCATCGGCTTCATTCCCCGGATTCCCGATGAACGTCCAGTCCATCGTGACGGCCGGCGCCGACGACGCGATCAGCAGCGACAGCAAGCAACCCACGCGAATCAGCAGTGCGCGCATATCCCTTCCCAGCGTGCGCGTTCATCCTACCCTGATGTGGATCGCGTTTGGCGCTCTTCGAGGGGCGAAGTACGTGCGCTCAGCGCTCAGAAACGAAGAGACGCCGACCAGGCAAATCTGATCGGCGTCTCAGTTATTGGTAGCGGGGGGCTGCTAGGGACCTTCCGGTTCCGATCGAGCTCCCAGTGGCCGCTGCCCTCTGAAAGTGCCGCGCTATGTCTCCCGAAGGATCACTCGTGCTTCCGCGGGTTTTTCAACTCCCCCAGAAGCGATGCCCGAACAGCGTTGACTGGGCCATTGACATGTCCCGCATGCAGCACCGCGGTAACCCGCCCGTCCCGTTCCCACGCGTAGCAGTGCGTCGCGGTGGGATGATTCAGCAGCTGGAAGACGAGAACTTCGCCTTCCCAAGCCGGTTGGCCATCGAACTGCTCATGTACCTGCTCACGACCGATCAACTGGGATTCGGAGCCGTACTTCTCGCGGATTGACTGGCGCAAGCTGTCTACGGAAAGCTCGTTCAAGGCATCGCCTCCAGCTGGGCGAAGTCGCGCCTGAAATCGATCGGATCCTGCGGTGGCAATTCTTATTGTAGCACTCAGGTGCCGGAATGGCCGATCGGTGCGTGAACCTGAATTGGTCTTCATCACCCCGATGAAGCCGCGTTCTTCTCGCGGGCGAGTAGCCTCGAGAGCATCCTCGCCGAGATGCCGCGCGGCCATGCGAGGTTCTCGTCGCGCACCAGGCGTGCGCCGTCGGCGTGGTACGCGAGCAAGATCTTGCGATCGTGGAATTTTTCGAGCTCGGGGCGGTGACCGACGCTGATCACGGTCGCCTCGGGAAGCTGTTCGATCACCTGGTTCATCAGGTGTTCCTGGCTCGAGGGATCGAGCGCGGACGTCGCCTCGTCCATGATCACGATGTCGGGCCGAAGGATGAGGAGCCGCGCGAACGCGAGCCGCTGCTTCTCGCCGCCGGAGAGTGTGTTTTCCCAGTGCGAATCCTCGTCGAGACGCGGCACGAAATGTCCGAGTCCGACCCGCTCGAGCGCCTTCCTCACGACCTCGTCTTCGATCTCGTCCGGTGAGCTCGGATAGGTCGTCGCGCGCCGGAGCGTTCCGAGCGGCACGTAGGGCCGCTGCGGCATCAGGAAGATCCGCGCGCCTTTTTGGAGCAGGATCTCTCCCGAGCCCCACGGCCAGAGGCCAGAGATCGCGCGCACGAGCGTGCTCTTGCCCGTGCCGGACTCGCCCTCGACCAGGACCCGCTCGCCGCGATCGATCTCGACGACCGCTTCGTTCACGACCACGCTGCCGTCGTCGAGCGTCACCGACACGTCCCGTAGCTGCACCGCCGAGCCTTTACTCTTGCCGAGGATGATGTGGCGCGGGCCTTCATCGAGGTCGCAACGGTCGAGCCGCTCGAGCGACACCAGGAGCGAGGCGACGCGCCTTGCCGAGGCCGTCCAGTCGGCGAGGCGGGGATAGTTGTCGACCAACCAGTTGAACGCGATCTGGACCGTGACGAACGCCGACGCGGCCTGCATGACCTGTCCGAGCGACATCTCACCCGCGAGATATTTCGGGGCGCAAAGGATCAGCGGCACGACCGGTACGAAGGTTTGGCTCGTCTGCGATACCACCGTCGTCCGCAAGAACTGGAACGTGTACTGGCGCCAGCGTTTCAGCACGTTTTGGAACGCCTCGTCGAGTCCGGATCGTTCCTCGGTCTCGCCGCCGAGAAGCGCGATGCTCTCGCCGTTCTCGCGCAGGCGCGTCAGCCCATATCGATACTCCGCTTCCGCCTGGTTCTTGCTTTCCGAAACCCCGACGAAGCTGCGTCCGATTGCGATCATCGCGCCGCTGGCAGCGACCGCATAGATGAATGCGGCGAGCACGAGGAAGCCCGGAATCGTGATGCGGGTTCCCGGAATCGTCAGCGCACCGCCGATGAACCAGAGAACGCCGATGAACATGAGGGCGGACAGGACGGCGTTCATCAAGCCGATCGTGAAGTCGACCGGGGCATCGACCGAGACGCGCAGATCATCCGTGACGCGGGACTCGGGATTCGCGTGGTCGCCGGCGACGAAGTTGAGCTGGTAGTAACGGCCCCCCGTGATCCAGCGGTCGAGCACACGCGCGTTGAGCCATCGCCGCCACGTCTGCTGCGTCGTCATGCGCGTATAGAACCCCGCCACGGCCAGGCTCACGTTGGCGACGGTCAGGGGCAGAAAGATCAGTGCTTGCGTCCAGACTTCGCCCCCGTCCTTTCTCTCGAGCGCGTCGAAGAGATGACGGTTCCAGACGTTGATCCGGTACTGGATGAAGAGGTTCGTTAGCGTGACCGAGATGATGGCAGCCGTGAGGAGCCAAGCCGTCCACCCGTCCCGCCAGAAGCCGAGCGCGGTCTCCCAGAAGGTCGCGAGCAGGTAGCGTGGGATGCGGTGCTCGATTTCCTGTTGCGTCGGTTTCGTCGACATCCTGGGAAAGTACCGACAAGGAGCCGAGATCTGGATGGCCGGGGGCCCGTCCAGGCCGCCCTTGTCCCGCGTGGCGTGCGACGTGACAAGGCGCGTTTTTACACACCGGCTTGCGGCCCGGGTCCGGGTTGGATCATCCTGAATGAGTACCGTCGGTCGCGACGGCGCGGTCCGGAAGATGCGACTTATTCGCCTTTATTCCCGTGTCCTTGGCGCGCTAGGCAACGAAGCCAAGATCGGGTGGGCGCTCGCCATCGGCAACGTCCTGCTTGCCGTCGCGCAGTTCGCCCAGCCGGTGTTGTTCGGACGCATCATCGACGCACTCGCGAAGGCGCAGGCGGACCACGCGCCTCCAACCTGGTCGCAGCTCCTCACGTTGCTCGGCGCCTGGGCCGCGTTCGGCCTGTTCACGATCGTGTTCGGCGCGCTCGCCGCGCTGTACGCCGACCGTCTCGCGCATCGTCGCCGTCACGCGATTCTCACGGACTATTTCGAGCACATCCTCCAGCTGCCGCTGAGCTATCACGGTGGCACGCACTCGGGCCGGTTGCTGAAAGTGATGCTGGCGGGCACGGATTCGCTGTGGTTCCTCTGGCTTGCCTTCTTCCGCGAGCACCTCACCGCGTTCGTATCGCTGTTCGTGCTGCTGCCGCTCTCGCTGTTCCTCAACTGGCGACTCGCGCTGCTGCTCATCCTGCTGTGTGTTGTGTTCACCGCATTGACGGCAATCGTCGTGCGCAAAGCCGAAGCGCTGCAAAGCACGGTCGAGGAGCACTACTCGGCCCTTGCCGAGCGCACCTCCGACGCACTCGGCAACGTGCCTCTCGTGCAGAGCTACACCCGTGTCGAGGCCGAGGTGACCGCGCTCAAAGGCGTCATCGGGCGGCTGCTCGGCGCGCAGATGCCCGTGCTCTCGTGGTGGGCGATCGCCGCGGTTCTGACGCGCGCATCCACGACGCTGACGCTGCTCGGGATCTTCATCGTCGGCATCTGGTTGTACGCGCGCGGCCTCGCGACCATCGGCGACATCGTCATGTTCAGCAACTTCACGGGGATGGTCGTCGCGCGCCTCGAGCAGGTCGTCGGCTTCGTCAATCGCGTATCGATCGATGCACCGCGCCTGCGCGAGTTCTTCGACGTTCTCGATACCGTGCCCGCGGTGCACGACCGGCCCGACGCGATCGACCCCGCGCGCGTCAAAGGCTTGGTCGAGTTCCGCAACGTATCCTTCTCTTACGACTCGAAGCGGCCCGCCGTCACGGATCTCGATTTCAGGGTCGCGCCCGGCGAAAGCGTGGCGCTCGTCGGTCCGACTGGCGCCGGCAAATCGACGGCGCTCGCGTTGCTCCACCGCGTCTTCGATCCGCAGTCCGGCGCAATCCTCGTCGACGGCGTGGATATTCGCGCGCTCAAGCTCTCGGCGCTGCGGCGCAACATCGGGGTGGTATTCCAGGAAGCGCTGCTGTTCAACCGCTCGATCGGCGAGAACCTTCGTGTCGGCAAGCCTGATGCAAGCCAAAAAGAGCTGCGCGCGGCGTGCGCGCGCGCACAGGCGCTCGAATTCATCGAACGCAGCGGCGGCGGTTTCGAGGCAAGCGTCGGAGAGCGCGGCCGGCTGCTCTCGGGCGGCGAGCGGCAGCGGCTCGCGATTGCACGTGCGCTGCTCAAGGACCCGCCGATCTTGATCCTCGACGAAGCAACCAGTGCGCTCGACGCTGCCACCGAAGCGAAAGTTCAGGCGGCACTCGAAGAAGTGATGAAGGGCCGCACGACGTTCGTCATCGCCCATCGGCTCGCAACCGTTCGGCATGCGAGCCGCATCATGGTGTTCGAGGGCGGCTGCATCGTGGAAATCGGCACGTTCGACGAGCTCGTCCGGCGCGGCGGCCGGTTCGCCGCACTGGCGCGAGCACAATTCATGGTCTCAGAGCCCGCCGACACGGCAGCTGATCGGAAGTCATTGATGGGGACCGAGTGAGGGCCAGCTCTCCCTCGGCATCGGGGCTCGCCGGCTCGAGCAGGCCCGCATCTTCTCGACCGTTGCGTCGAGTTCTGCCAGAGGTGCCTCGACGTCCGTATCCCCGCATCCGAGCTCGAAGCGAGTGTTGGGCGCGATCCGGGACCAGATCCTCGTGCCCGAGCACGCGCTCTACGTGGTCGGGCAGACGATCGAGAAACTGCGCGCGCAGCGGGACCCGGCGAGGCGGGGAGGCTGCGTGACGAACTCGCGAAGCTCACCTCGCAGGTGTCGCGGCTCGTCGCGCTCGCGGCCGAGGTGTCCGACGTGCCCGAGCTGGCGGTCCGGCTCAAGGCGATGCAACGCGAGCGTGCCGCGATCGAGGCACGGCTGCGTGCGGCGGAGACGGCGATTCCCGATTGTGCGGGACCTGACGGCGCGGGTCGAACGGTGCCTCGCGGATCTCGGTGCGAGCCTTGCGAGCGACCGCGGGCGCGACGCGCTCCAGGCGCTCTTACGAGGCGATCGCCTCACGGTGCGCCCGGACGCGGGAGCTGGATTCCGCATCGAGGGCACCGCGTGGCTGCGGCTACCCGTTAGTGAAAGAGCCGCCCGAAAATCAGATGATCTTCGGGCGGCCCCACACGGTGGTAGCGGGGGGCCGCTACGCCCGAGTGTCCCAAGCCGTTCCGGTCTCGCTGCCTCTTTCGGGCAACGTCGCGGCGTAGTGCCGGCGCCGTCGATTCGCGGCACCATCTCGCGGCCAGGAGGAGGCGGAGCAGCCGATGGCCGAGCGCTTCAAGGTGAGGGCCGACGACGGCCGCGTGTTCACGGTGGTCGAGATCTCGAGCCGAGTAGACGTCGGCGGCGGAAACGAAATCGCCGGGCTCAGCGAGCTGCGCACCACCGAGGGGCATGGAGTGAGCCCGCTTGGTGACGACCGCTATCTGATCGCCGAGCTCGATCTTACCGTTCGGCGCATCCCGTAGTGGCGTTCGCGCGCGTCGTCGAGCTGGGCCCCCACGACGAGTCGCAGTTTCTCGCGCTCTTGGCCTATCCGGCGCGCCACGAGGCAGTCAAGCGGTTCAAGGCCGCGACTGCACTTGACGCGCTACACGCTCGCGCTGGCGTGCATCAACGTGCCTACGACGAGCGAGCGCTTCCGGCGCTGATTCCGCGAGTACCTCAAGGACCAATCCGTGCGGCGGTGGAATCGCGCCGCCAACCGCATTCGGTCGCGACGGGTGCCCGCAAGCTGGGCAGCGTCGTATCATGGGCCAGCGCCCGAAATGGACGAGCCCGACCTCCGCAATGGCGCACTGGATGGCGCGGCAGCGCGGCGAACCGGAACCGAAGAAGATCGCCGAGGAGAACACGGGTTACCGGATCGAGACCATCTGGCGGGAGTCGGTCCCGGTGCTTCACCTCGCGCTCACCCTCTTCAACTTCCCCCGGGCCCAACACGAGTACGTACGCGCGCGAATTGTCGCGGCGCAGCTCGAGGCGTCGGGCGTCGCGGTGCCCGGGTCAACGAAGGTCCGTACCGACGACGATCGGCTCGACGAGCTTGCCATCGGACGGGGCTGGATCGAGCGCGCGATCGTCGAGTGCGAAGTGTGGCGGGGGGAACTCTTGAAGCACTTCCCGCAAAAGATCCGCGAAGAAGACGTGATCGTGATCGTGCCCAGCGGCCTGCGCGAGAGCACCACTCCCGCAACTGGCTGATTTCTCTCGCCCATTTTCCCGACTACCGGGCTGATCGCCTCGCTCGCACGCTCGCGAGCGGAATGGCTCTAAATCCGCAGCGCCGCGCATTCGCCGAGAGCATCGGCCGCCTGATCGCGGACGCGCTGTGGGCCGAGCTCACCAGCGGCAATCCCGCCGCCCAGAAATGCGAAAGCGCGCCGGCCGACCAAAACCTGGCGCGCTCCGCAGGAGACGAACGTGAGGACCCTACCGAACGAAGCGCCGCGACGCACGCATAGCGGATCCGACACCGACGAGGCGCGGTCCGTCGTCAAGCCGCCGCTCGTCTATCCCGTCAAATTCGCTCGCATTCGCGCGCACAACGCTCTCCGTGCACAGGTTGCCGCTCGCGATCGCATCGCGGACGTGCGCCAGTGTGTCGGGACCCTCTGCTCGCCGGTCGCGCGAACGAAGCTCGAGGCGGCGCTCGAGATGGCAGAGGAAGCCGCCCAAGACGACCTGGCGCAGATCGTCGTCGATCTCGCGGTGTCGACCGCGTGAGCGACGCCGCGAACGTCCACGATCTCGGCGCGGATCACCTGGCCGCGCTGCTCGAGGATTTGTTCTCCAAGTCGAGCAAACGCGCTCACCTCTACAGCGATGGACACCAGGACCTAACACGACGACGGCCACTGGTTCGCGAGGACTTCGAGGATCACATCGCCGGGCGGTATCGGCTCGGCGCGATCCCGTTCGTGGAGGGCTCGCGGACGTGGTGGGGATGCATCGACATCGACGCCCGCAACTTCGGCCTAGAGCCCGACGACCCCGAGGTTTTCGAGCTCATCAACCGCGTGATGGAAGCGCTCGGCGCTCATGGGATCCGCGCCGCGCTCGAGAGGTCGAAGGGCAAGGGCTGGCACATCTGGGTGTTCTTCGATGCTCCGATCGACGCGGCTCGTGTTCGAGCGTTCCTGCGATCAGTGGCGCTCGGCGCCGGAATCCCCGACGCGTCCGACCTCGTTTGCCCGCGCCAGGATCACGAGGGCGACGTCGGCAACGGCACGTGGCTTCCGCTATGCGGCATGGACCGCGAGCCGAATACCCGCTTCTACGAGCTCGACGCCGACTCCGGCGATTGGCTCCCGGCGAGCAATCAGGCGGCCGTCGTCCGCGAGCTGATCGAGCGCCCCAACCCCACATCCGCGGTTCCTTCCGTCGAAGCGGAACAGCGCACGAAGTCCGAGGCGCCGGGCGATCACGGCTGCACCTGGATCGTCGACGAGCTCGACGAGATCGGCGTCGCGCTCGAGCACCTGGCCTATCACGGAAACCCGAAGCCCGAGCTCCAGAAGATCTCGTTTGGGTGCCCGTTTCACCGCGCGCCGAAGCAACGGACGCGCGGCGGCTCGGCGGTGTTCTTCTCGACGGGGAGCGGATGGTGCGCGAGTGCGAAGTGCGGAAAGAAGTGGCGGACCGTCGCGGAATTCGTCGATGCGCTCGAGCTCGCGAAGAAGCCGAGCCTGCGCGTGCTCACGCCGGAGGAATTCGAGCGGGACGTCGCGCCGGCCTCGATCGTCGACACGCTCATCTATCACGGGTCGACGCACTCGCTCCCGGGCGCGAGCAAGGCGGGCAAGAGCTGGTTCGTGTTCCAGATGATCATGTGCATTGCGACGGGCCGACCGTTCCTCGGGCTCGCGGTCGAGCAGTGCGTCGCCCTTCTGCTCTCACTCGAGCTCTCTGCCGGCATGGTCCGCGAACGGATGAACCGGATCCACGAGGACGTCGGCATCCCCATGCCGCGGATCGGCTCAGAGCTGCACGTGGTGGCTCCGACCGCGGAGTACGTGCCCCGCATCGATCTCGCGACCCAGGCCGGAGCCGACGAGCTGGCGCGGGTGATCGAGCAGACCGGCGCGCACGTCGTCGTGCTCGACACGCTCTACCGGTTTCTATCCCGGCTCGGATCCCTCGAGCAACGCCGAGATGGGGGCGGTGTTCGGTCGACTCAACGACCTCGCGCGCAGCAGGCCGGCTCGCCGTGATCCTCGACCACCTCGCGAAGGGGGAGTACCTCGGGCCGACGTCGCAGGCGGCGCTCGGTGCCGCGTCGAAGGGCGGCGCCACGCGGACGATCATGGGCTCAAGCGCGCGACGCGCAAGGAGGCGGACGCTGGGAGATCGACGTCGAGAGCCATTTCGGTTCCTGGGATGAGCCGCTCTACTACTCGCGCCCCGTGCGCAGTGACGGCAGCTACGGCTTCGGCTGCACCCCGTGCACACCCACTGACGCCTGGGGACTCCATCACGACCGCGTCTATCGGATCTTCTGCAAGCACGGGACGCTCGAACAGGGTTGCTGGCAGATTGCCTCGGGTCGGAAGCTGCGCGATGCGCTCATTGCCGAGGGTCTCGCCACAGGGAACGCCACCGGCGAGATGATGATCTCGGCCATCAAGCGCGACCACTGCAGGCAGAGCGAATCGGCGCCGGACCCGGGGCGGCCGATCGCACTCTCGGGCGGGAAGAACAACGCGGTGATCTTCACGTGGGTCGGTGATGCACCCAGCGAGGGCGCTCATGTCGCGTAGGATTCTCCACCCGTCCACGTGTCCTCGGTGTCCTTTAAGAGAAGAGGACGGAGGGCCGCACTCCGGCGGCCTCCTTCCGTCCGTTCTTCTCTCTGTGCGAGCGCCCGCCGAGCTCGCCCCCGCCGAGCTCGCGCCCTCGCGCTCGGGCCGATCTCGGTCGCTGATCGAGGTGATCACCGCACGCGCGCACGGATACGCGCACCGTGCTGAATCCCGCGGGATCAACGGTGATCGCCGGGCGTATCGGGTGCGCGCTACGTCCGACGCGCAGAGAACCATCGCGGTGTCAGGAGGTTGCGATGCCGCTTAAAGGCCAGCGCCACGCGCCGGAAGCGCTCGGCCCGAACGGATCGATCGCGCGCGGCACGCGGTTCGGGAAGATGAAGCGCGCCGCACTCGACGAGCAGCGCCGCGCCGCCGCCCGCATCGCACCGTGGGAGATCCTCGAAGCCGCGCGCACCGGCACGGTGCCGGACCATCGCCGCGACTACGTGGCCGACGCGGTGGACAGGGCATGTCGATCGTGGCCGACCTGGGCGGCGCCGAGCAGCTATCCGCGCCGTGCTCGCGCTCGTGCAGGACATGCAGCGCGCGGGGCTCACCTCGAGATGTTGAATGCGCGGGTGCTGCAGAGCGAAGCGATCGATCTCGAAGCTCGTCGCGAAGATCTCGACGCTGCTCGGCGCGCGGCGCGCGAACCTCCAGGCGCTCGGCCTCGAGCGCGCCGCGAAAGAAGTGCCCGATCTGCGCAGCTACCGCGAGTACTCGCGCAGCGCGCGCAGGACACGCCTAATGGCGCAGGAGCGACGAACGGCGCGAGCCCCGATGCAGACGTCGAACCCGCGCAGAATCGAGCCGCGTGCGCGGAGTCTGCGAATGGCGGAGCTGTGCCCCGCAGCGAAGATGCCCGAGGCGCCGCCGCACAGCACCCCGCGAGGGCGGCGCGATGAGCGTCGAGAGCGTCGAAGGCGGCCTCGCGCTCGACGTCGCCCGTGCGGCGGCTTCCTGCCGGAGTCGCGCCGGCGAATCCGGCCGAGGCTCGGCCATGCGTTTTCACCGCGGCGTTGCGTCCGCGGGCATTCGCTACCGGCGAGCGGGCAATCTCCGATGGCGAGCGCGGGCGCTCACAAAGGCGAGTCCTCCGGGCTCGCTCGCTGCTGTCGGCCTTGAAGAGAGGGCCGAGGATGCATGACCGGCAAGGGCTCGCACCCGCGCACTTTTCCCGCGCCGATCGGCGCTCAACCCAAGAGGTGACCGCATGACCGAATTCCGAACGACGAACCGACCCGAAGCACCGAAACAGACGGCCGCCGAGCTCGCCGCGTACAAGGCGAAGCTGGTCGACCGCATGCTGCCGAGGCGGCGCCGCGAGCTCGAGGGACTGACCGTTGAGCAGCTCGAGGGCCTGTGCGGGATCCACGCGCAGCACGAGCAGCGCCAGGACGCGGCGAAGGGGGGCCACATGCCCACCCGCTCGCTCGCGCAGCAGCTCGGCAAGAAGGCCGCGCAGTGACCGCGGTCGAAGCGCTCGACGACCGGGTGCGCGGCGTCGAGGAGCTCATGCGCGCGCTCGACGCGGAGGCGACCGAGATCGAGGAGACGATCACTGCGGCGATGGCAGCGGATCCGCCGGACGAAGAGCAGGCCACGCTCGCGCAGAAAGGGCGCGACGAGCTCGCCCGAAAGCGCGAGCGGCTCGAGGCGCAGCGCTCCGCGCTCGAGCAGCAGCGCAGCGCGGCCGAGCGGGCCGACGCCCAGGTCGAGGTCGGCAGACTCTTGCCGCAGATGGCCGAGCAGTCGCGCGAGCTCGACGCAGCGGCCGAGCGCTTCTTTGCCGCGCTCGACGCGATCGCGTCCGCGGGGCCCGAGCTGCTGCGTGCCGCGGCGCAGCGGGGGCTCGCCCAGCGCGCAGTCGAGGCGCTCGAACGCAAGTACCGCTTCGAAATCGACTGGCCGCCGTGCGGCTCGGCGAAGCGGATCGGTCGCGCAAACGCGGGCACCGGCGGACTCGTCGGCCGGATCTCGGACGTGAGCTCGGAGGCCATCGACCAGGTGTGCCGCGCGGCTGCGTTCGTGTCCGACTCGCGCAACGTCGGCGAAGAGTGGTCGAAGTAGACCTAACATGCCGCCACGCGGCACAGGAGGAGAACGGGATGAGTGATCTGGTCAAGGCAAAGTTCAAAGGCCCCGGAAAGCACGCACTGCGCGTGGAGGGCACCGAACCCGTCTACGCGACGATCGGCGAGGAGGTCGAGCTTTCCGCCGCGCAGGCGATGAACTTCCGCGACCGCTTCGAGCTACCGGAAGGCTGGACGCCGCCGCCGCACCTGGTCAGGAGGCCGCCCTACGTCGCGGTCGGGTACGACTCCGCGCGGCCCGTGGGCGCGCAGGGCTGATGGGCATGGGCGGGCGTTCGATCCATGGCGCTCGAGCCGGACTTGGGGTTCGGCTGGCGGCGCGGCTCGCATTCTTGTCCCGCGGGCCGCGCTGCTCCCGCCCGGAGTGCGCATGCTGACGATCCTCGACGCGCTCGACGATCGCGCGCTGTTCGCGGAGGCCTTCCGCGGGCCGACGTGGCGGCCGTGGCGCGTCTTCCTCGCCGCACTGTTCGGGCTGCCGATTCTCGTCGCCTCCGAGCTCGAGCTCTACCGCGCGCGCACGGGGCGCACGGCCGCCCCGACGTCGCCGGCGCCGGAGGCGTTCGCGATCGTCGGGCGCCGCGGCGGCAAGAGCCGCGTGGCGGCGCTCGTGGCGGTGTTCCTCGCGTGCTTCCGGACCTACGACCTGGCGCCGGGCGAGCGCGGCGTGGTGATGGTGATCGCGGGCGATCGGCGTCAGGCGCGCGTGATCCTGAGGTACGTGGCGGCGCTGCTCGAGGGCGCGCCGATGCTCGCGCGCCTGATCGACAAGCGCACGGCCGAGTCGATCGAGCTCGCCAACGGGATCGTGATCGAGGTGCACACGGCGAGCTTCCGCTCGACGCGCGGCCACACGGTGGTGGGGGCCATCCTCGACGAGCTCGCGTTCTGGAAGACCGACGACGCGGCCGAGCCCGACCACGAGGTGGTCGCCGCGCTGCGGCCCTCGATGGCGACGATTCCCGGCGCGCTCTTGCTCGGGATCTCGAGCCCCTACGCGCGCCGCGGCGTGATCCACCAGGCGCACCGCGACCACTTCGGAAAGGACGGCGCCGACGTGCTCGTTGGCAAGCGCCGAGCCGCGTGATGAACCCGACGCTCCCGGAGTCGGTTGTCGCGCGCGCCTACGCCGACGATCCGGCTTCCGCGGTCGCCGAGTTCGGCGCCGAGTTCCGCAGCGACGTCGAGGGCTACGTCGCGCGCGAGGCGGTCGACGCGTGCGTGATACCCGACCGCTTCGAGCTCCCGCCGCTCCCGCGCGTCGAGTACGTCGGGTTTCTCGATCCGAGTGGAGGTTCGGTTGATTCGATGACTTGCGCTGTCGCCCATCTCGAGGGCGAGGCCGACGCGAGCACCGCGGATCTCGACGCGATCCGCGAGCGTCGGCCACCGTTCTCGCCCGATGCCGTGGTTGCCGAGTTTGCCGATCTGCTGCGTACCTATCGGATCG
>CAWHTE010000005.1:0-375508 GCA_963832165.1 uncultured delta proteobacterium
GTTCCGCGACGACGATCACCCCATGAACGACGACGACCACCTGTGGACGGACGAGCAGATCCGCGCGCTCGCGACGACCGAAGGGCCCCTCACCTATACCTGCGCCCCACCCGGCTCGGGCGTTCGGATGGGCATCGACCGCAACCTGGATGGAACTCCCGACGCCCTGCCCGAGCCCGGGGCTGCGCTCTCCCTCGCGAGCGGAATCGCGCTGATCGCGGGCCTGGTGCGCCGGCGAGCGCTCGCTGCGAGCTGCGCGCGTTAGACGATCGATAGATCGTCTAACTATCTGATTCTATTCCCGTACGAATCCGGTTTCGGGTATATGCTCCTTCGCGGGCGGCCACTTGCGCACGAGTCCGGTCACGTGCGCCTGGCCGGCGGGGTCTTCCGTTGAAGCGAGCTGCGTTGGCGCTGTGCCTGTTATTGACCCTGGCGGCGTCCGCGCCCGCGCAGCCCTCCTTCATCGCGTTCGAGAGTGGCCCGGTTCGACCGGTCGTGCTCTCGCCGAACGGAGCCCGGCTGTTCGTGGCGAACACTCCCGACAACCGTCTGGAAGTGTTCGACGTACTGCCGGGCGGCTCGCTGAGCCCCGCGTTCTCCGTCCCGGTGGGCATGGAGCCCGTGGCGATCGCCGCGCGCTCCGAAACCGAGGTGTGGGTCGTCAATCACCTCTCCGACAGCGTGAGCATCGTCGATCTCGCGGTGAGCCCGCCGCGCGTCGCGCGTACGCTCTTCGTGGGCGACGAGCCGCGCGACATCGTGTTCGCGGGTACGGGCGGCAACCGCGCGTTCATCTCGACCGCCCATCGCGGTCAGCAGCGCACCGATGCTTCGATCACGGGTGTCACGGGCGCGGGCGATCCGCAGCTCATCACCCAGGGCATCGGCCGCGCCGACGTGTGGGTGTTCGACGCGACCAACCTCGGCACGGCGGTCGGCGGGCTGCCGGTCCGGATCCTCTCCTTCTTCGCCGACACGCCGCGCGCGCTCGCGACCGACGGCACGAACGTGTACGTGGCGGCGTTCCATTCGGGCAACCGGACCACCGTGGTCCACGAGGCCGCGGTGCCGAACGGATTCGCGGTCGGATGCGCCGCCAACGGAACGGGCACGGGCGTCCCGGGTCCGAGCGACAACGCGGCGCACGTGCCCGCACCCGAGACCGGCATCATCGTGAAGCGCGTCGGCGCCAACTGGGTCGACTCGCAGGGCTGCACCTGGAACGCATCGATTCCGTTCCAGCTGCCCGATCGCGACGTCTTCGCGTTCGACGCGAACACGCTCGCCGCGGGCCCGGTGTTCATTGGCGTGGGAACGGTGCTGTTCAACATGGCGATCAACCCCGTGACCGGGAAGATCTACGTCACCAACACCGAGAGCCCGAACCTCACCGCGTTCGAGGGTCCGGGCATCTACGGCGGCAGCACCGTGCAGGGGCATTTGTCGGAAGCGCGCATCACGGTGCTGAACCCGTCGAACGGCGGCGTCGACCCGCAGCACCTGAACGAGATCGACTACACGAAGCGCCACACGAATCCGGGCCTGACCGCGCTCGACCACATCGCGATCAACGCGCAGGCCGCGCGAGCCTCGCGACGCCGCTCCAGCCGATCGTGTCGAGCAACGGCGCCACGATCTACGTAGCGGCGTTCGGCTCGTCGAAGATCGGCGTGTTCAACGCGTCCGCGATCGAGGATCCGAACTTCGAGGAGAATTTCGACGCGGCCACCACGAGCCTCGGCTACATCTCCACTGCGGGGGGCGGTCCCGCGGGCCTCGCGCTCGACGAGAACAACAATCGCCTCTACGTGCTCACGCGCTTCGACAACAGCGTGCAGGTGATCGACCCGGCCACGAAGCTCACGCTCGCGACCCACCCGCTCCACAACCCCGAGCCGACGAGCGTGGTCGCGGGGCGGCCGTTCCTCTACGACGCGCAGCTCACGTCGGCCAACGGCGAGGCGTCGTGCGCGAGCTGTCACATCTTCGGCGACATGGACGGCCTGTCGTGGAATCTCGGCAACCCCGACGAGAACACCTCGAGCAACACCCAGCCGTCGGCCTCGCCCAACATGCCGGTCGGACAGCCGCCCGGATCGAACTGGACGACGTTCCACCCGATGAAGGGTCCGATGACGACCCAGACGCTGCGCGGCATGGCCACGCACGGCGGCATGCATTGGCGCGGCGACCGCGTGAGTGGGTTCTTCGGCACCGACTCCTGCAACAACTCCTCGCCGAGCCAGTCCCCGTGCAACGAGCCGCACTCGTTCGACAACTTCATCGTCGCGTTCGAAGGGCTCAACGGGAAGGAAGGCCCCGTCGGCGGATCGGGCTTCATCACGCCCGCGCAGATGCAGCAGTTCCGGGACTTCATGCTCCAGGTGTTCCTGCCGCCCAACCCGGTGCGACCGCTCAACAACACACTCGGGAGCGCGGCAGCGTCTGGTGAGAACACCTACTTCGGGTGCCTGGCGGTGCAATGCGTGCAGAATGGCCTCGGCACGACCGACGGGTTCGAAGACTGCGACGGCTGCCACACGCTGGATCCCGCGCGTGGCTTTTTTGGGGCCAGTGGCGAGCAGGTGTCCCAGCTGCCCCGGAACGTCCCGCAGAACATGAAGGTCCCGCACCTGCGCAACCTCTACACGAAGATCGGCATGTTCTCGGTCGGGACGCAGGGTCCGGTCAGGTGCGCGGAACGGGCTTCCTGCACGACGGCTCGACCGACACGCTGAGCACGTTCCTGAGCGAGGGGGTGTTCTCGCTGCTTCCGTCGCAGAACGCCAACCTCCAGCAGTTCCTGTTCCAGTTCCCGAGCGATCTCGCGCCGATCGTGGGCCAGCAGGTCACACTCACGAGCACGAATGCATCCGTCGCGAATCCGCGCATCGATCTGTTGATCCAGCGCGCGGACACGCCGTTCACGTCGTTCGTGCTCGGCGGTGCGGTCCGCGAGTGCGACCTGATCGTGAAGGGCAACTTCGGCTCGGTCCCGCACGGGTGGGTGATGCTGCGCGGGACTCCCGCTCTGTGCGAGCAGACCCACACGTGTCTGTTCCGCGGCGACAGCCACCCGCTGAACGACAACGCCCACCTGTGGACCGACGAGCAGATCCGCTCGCTCGCGCCGACCGAGGGTCCGCTCACCTACACCTGCGCGCCGCCGGGCTCCGGGCGTGCGCATGGGCATCGATCGAAATCTCGACGGAATCCCGGATCAGCTGCCCGAACCGGGCACCTGGCTCTCCCTAACGGGTGGAATCGCGCTGCTCGCAGTGCTCGCGCGACGACGATCGGTGTTAGGTCATCTAACTATCTGATTCCCCTACCAGTTCGCTCTGCGTTCGGGTTATAAGAGCGCTCGTTGGGAGCCCGCGCGCAGAGTCCGCGCTCAACTGCGCGACGGCCGAGGGAGTTCCGCATGCCGCGAGTAGCATTGACCATGTGCGCGTTGCTGTTCACGGTGTCGAGCGCGCTCGCACAGCCCTCCTTCGTCGCGTTCGAAAGTGGCCCGGTTCGACCGGTCGTGCTCTCGCCGAACGGAGCCCGACTGTTCGTGGCGAACACCCCCGACAACCGGCTCGAAGTGTTCGATGTGCAGCTCGGCGGCATGCTGAGCCACGTCTTCTCGATTCCGGTCGGCATGGAGCCCGTGGCCGTGGCCGCGCGCACCAACACCGAGGTGTGGGTCGTCAATCACCTCTCCGACAGCGTGAGCATCGTCGATCTCGCGGCGACACCGCCGCGTGTCGTACGCACGCTGGTCGTGGGCGACGAGCCGCGCGACATCGTGTTCGCGGGCACGGGCGGCAACCGCGCATTCATCAGTACGGCCCACCGCGGCCAGCAGCGCACCGATGCTTCGATCACGGGCGTGACGGGCACGGGCGATCCACAGTTCACGACGGCGGGCGTGGGACGCGCCGACGTGTGGGTGTTCGACGCGACCAACCTCGGCAACGCGTTCGGTGGCCGGCCGGTCCGGATCCTCACCTTCTTCGCCGACACGCCGCGCGCGCTCGCCACCAATGGCACCACCGTCTTCGTCGCGGCATTCCACTCGGGCAACCGGTCCACCGTGCTCTCCGAGGCGGCGGTGCCGAACGGTTTCGCGACCGGATGTGCCGCCGACGGAACGGGCACGGGGGTTCCGGGGCCCAGCGACAACGCGGCGCACGTGCCCGCACCCGAAACCGGGATCATCGTGAAGCGCGTCGGCACCAACTGGATCGACTCGCAGGGCTGCACCTGGAACGCGTCGGTCCCGTTTACCCTTCCCGATCGCGACGTATTCGCGGTCGACGCGAACACGCTCGCCGCGGGACAGATCTTCAGCGGCGTCGGGACGATCCTGTTCAACATGGCGATCAACCCCGTCAGCGGGAGGATCTACGTCACCAACACCGAGAGCCCGAACCTCACCGCGTTCGAGGGGCCGGGCATCTACGGCGGCAGCACCGTGCAGGGGCATCTGTCCGAGACGCGGATCACGGTGCTGAACCCGTCGAACGGTGGCGTCGACTCGCAGCACCTGAACAAGATCGACTACACGAAGCGCCACACGAATCCGGGCCTCGCCCTCGCCGATCACCTCGCGATCAATGCACAGGCCAGCTCGAATCTCGCGACGCCGCTCCAGCCGGTCGTTTCGAGGAACGGAGCCACGATCTACGTGGCCGCGTTCGGCTCGTCGAAGATCGGCGTGTTCAGCGCGTCCGCGATCGAGGATCCGAACTTCGAGCTGAACTTCGACGCGGCGTCCGCGAGCTCCAACTACATCTCGACCGGAGGCGGTCCCGCGGGTCTAGCGCTCGACGAGGCGAACAACCGCCTCTACGTGCTCACGCGCTTCGACAACACCGTGCGCGTGATCGATCCGCTCACGAAGGCCACGCTCGGAACCCACGCGCTCCCCAACCCCGAGCCGACGAGCGTGGTCGCGGGGCGACCGTTCCTCTACGACGCGCAGCTCACGTCGGCCAACGGCGAGGCGTCGTGCGCGAGCTGCCACATCTTCGGCGACATCGACGGCCTGTCGTGGAATCTCGGCAACCCCGACGGCGACGTCTCGAGCAACACCCAGCCGTCGGCCACGCCGAACATGCCGGTCGGACAGCCGCCCGGATCGAACTGGACGACGATCCACCCGATGAAGGGTCCGATGACGACCCAGACGCTGCGCGGCATGGCCACGCACGGCGGCATGCACTGGCGCGGCGACCGTGTCTCGGGCTTCTTCGGCACCGACGCCTGCAACAACTCCTCGCCGAGCCAGTCGCCCTGCAACGAGCAGCTCTCGTTCGACAACTTCATCGTCGCGTTCGAAGGGCTCAACGGGAAGGAAGGCCCCGTCGGCGGATCGGGCTTCATCACGACCGCGCAGATGCAGCAGTTCCGGAACTTCATGCTCCAGGTGTTCCTGCCGCCGAACCCGGTGCGGCCGCTCAACAACTCACTCGCCAGCGGGGCACAGCTTGGCCAGAGCACCTACTTCGGGTGCCTGGAGGCGCAATGCGCGCCGAGCGGCCTCGGCACGACCGACGCGTTCGAAGACTGCGACGGCTGCCACCCGCTGGATCCCGCGCGCGGCTTCTTCGGTGCGGCCGGCGAGCAGGTGTCTCAGTTGGACCGGAACGTCCCGCAGAACATGAAGGTCCCGCACCTGCGCAACATGTACGCGAAGATCGGCATGTTCTCGGTCGCGGGCGATCAGGTGCGCGGTACCGGTTTCCTGCACGACGGCTCGGTCGACACCCTGAACACCTTCCTGGCCGAGGGCGTGTTCTCGCTGACGGCGGCGCTGCGCGTGGACCTGCAGCAGTTCATGCTCCAGTTCCCGAGCGATCTCGCTCCGATCGTGGGCCAGCAGGTGACGCTCACGAGCGCGAACGCATCGAGCGCGAATGCACGCATCGATCTGTTGATCCAGCGCGCGGACACGCCGTTCGCGTCTCTCGCACTCGGCGGTGCGGTCCGCGAGTGCGACTTGATCGTGAAGGGCACGATCGGCTCCGTTCCGCACGGCTGGGTGATGCTGCGCGGGACTCCCGCGCTGTGCGAGCAGACCCACTCGTGTCTGTTCCGCGGCGACAGCCACCCGATGAACGACACCACCCATCTGTGGACCGACGATCAGATCCGCGCGCTCGCGACGACCGAGGGCCCGCTCACCTACACCTGCGCGCCGCCGGGCTCCGGGATGCGCATGGGCATCGACCGCAACCTCGATGGGACCCCCGATCAGGCGTCCCAGCCCCCGCCGCTGATCCCGACCGTGCCGGGACTTTCCCCGCTGCTGCCGGGTGGCCCGTTGCTGCCGGGAGTGCCGAGCCTGCCCCCGCTGCTGCCGAGCGGTCCACTGCTCCCGGGTCTGGGGCTGTAGCGAGCGAACTCGCGCGGATCGCGGCTCGGGTGCGGCAGAGCTGCGCGTTGCGCCTCGCCGCTAACTGTCGGTTTTTGCTCCCATTCCAACCGCGGTTTGAGGTATAACAGGCGTCCGGGTGGGGATCGACTCGCCGCGCTTCCGCGGCGGGGTAACACTCCGCGTCTACTTCGCCTCTCGAAGGAGCCTGGACCATGAAGCGCGCCGCCCTGATCGCGGGACTGTTAGGAATCGCAGCGACCGCATCCGCCGTGCCGCCGGTGCCGAACTTCATCGAGTTCGAAAGCGGGCCCGTGCGTCCGGTCGCGCTCACGCCGAGCGGACAGTATCTGCTCGTGACGAACACCCCGGACAACCGTCTGGAAGTGTTCGACGTGCTCGGGAACGGCGGACTCAGCCACACGTTCTCGATCCCGGTCGGCATGGAGCCGGTCGCGGTGGCGGCGCGCACCAACACCGAGGTGTGGGTCGTCAACCACCTGTCCGACAGCGTGAGCGTGATCGATCTCGCCTCGACGCCGCCCAGGGTGGTTCGGACGCTCCTCGTGGGCGACGAGCCGCGCGACATCGTATTCGCGGGCACAGGCGGCAACCGCGCGTTCATCACGACGGCCCACCGTGGCCAGCACCTCACCAACGCCTCGATCTCCGGCGTGATCGGCGCCGGCGATCCGCAGCTCACGACCCAGGGCGTGAGCCGCGCCGACGTGTGGGTATTCGACGGGACCAATCTCGGCGCGACGCTCGGTGGCACGCCCGTCCGGATTCTCACGTTCTTCGCCGATACCCCGCGCGCGCTCGCGACCGACGGCACGAACGTCTTCGTCGCCGCGTTCCACTCGGGCAATCAGTCGACGGCGATCCTCGAGGTGTGCGTGCGCGATGGCTTCGCTGGCGCGGGCGCCGGGGCGCCCGACGCCCAGTGCCCGATCCAGACCAACGTGCCGGGCGGCGTGCCCGGGCCCAGCACCAACTGCTGGCAGGATCCCCTGGAGGTTCCCGCCGACCCCGCCTGCGAGCAGTCCACGGCCGCTCCCGAGACCGGCGTCATCGTCCAGTTCAACGGAGCGACCTGGGTCGATACGCTCAACCGGAACTGGAGCTCCCAGGTCCCGTTCGTCCTGCCCGACCACGACGTGTTCGCGGTGAACGCGGACACATTCGCTCCGGGGACGATCTTCGACCACGTCGGAACGATCCTGTTCAACATGGCCCGCAATCCGATCAACGGGAAGATCTACGTCACGAACACCGAGAGCCCGAACCTCACCCTGTTCGAGGGTCCGGGAATCTTCGGCGGCAGCACGGTGCAGGGACGTCTATCGGAGGCGCGCATCACGGTGCTCAACCCCTCGAACGGTGCCGTCGACGTGCGACACCTGAACAAGCACATCGACTACTCGCTGCGCCATACGAACCCCGCTGTGGACACCCCCGCCGAGCACGCCGCGATCAACGCGCAGGCGGCTCACAGCCTCGCGACGCCGCTCCAGCCGGTCGTATCGAGCGACGGCAGCACGCTCTACGTGCCTGCCTTCGGCTCGTCGCGGATCGGCGTATTCAGCACGGCCGCGCTCGAGAACAACACGTTCAATCCGACCACCGCGAGCGCCAACTACATCACGACCACGGGCGGCGGTCCGGCGGGCCTCGTGCTCGACGAGACCAACGACTTCCTCTACGTGCTCACGCGCTTCGACAACACCGTGCACGTGATCGATCCCGTCACCAAGGCGACGCTCGCGAGCATCCCGCTGCACAACCCCGAGCCGGCGAGCGTGGTCACGGGCCGGAAGTTCCTCTACGACGCGCAGGTCACGTCCGCCAACGGCGAGGCGTCGTGCTCGAGCTGTCACATCTTCGGCGACTTCGACAGTCTCGCCTGGAACCTGGGCAACCCGGACGATCGGACTACCTCCAACACCCAGCCCTCGGCCACGGCGCTACTCCCGCCCGCGACCACGTTCCACCCGATGAAGGGCCCGATGACCACGCAGACGCTGCGCGGCATGGCCACGCACGGCGGCATGCACTGGCGCGGCGACCGCGTCGACGGCTTCTTCGGCACCGATCCCTGCAACAACTCGGGGCCGAGCAATTCCCCGTGCGACGAGTCTCTGTCGTTCCGCAACTTCATCGTCGCGTTCGAAGGACTGGTCGGGAAGCAG
Source organism: uncultured delta proteobacterium (assembly GCA_963832165.1). GTDB lineage: Bacteria > Myxococcota_A > UBA9160 > UBA9160 > SMWR01 > JAHEJV01. The sequence continues at coordinate 8,557 of CAWHTE010000005.1, forward strand.
GGCACGATCACCAGCCCGCAGATGCAGCAGTTCACCGACTTCATCCTGCAGGTGTTCGTGCCGCCGAACCCGGTCACCCCGCTGAACAACACACTTGCCGGCAGCGCTCTGGCAGGCCGGAACAAGTACTTCAGCTGCGGTGCCGGCGAGTGTCCGCCGCCGTTCCCCCAGCCTCCGGCTGGAACCCTCACCGACACCGTCGAGGACTGCGACGGCTGCCACAACCTGGATCCGGGCCTGGGCTTCTTCGGCTCGGGCGGCGAGCAGAGCTTCGAGGGCGAGCCCCAGAACGCGAAGGTCCCGCACTACCGGAACATGTACGCGAAGATCGGCATGTTCTCGGTCGCTGGAAACCAGGTGCGGGGCTTCGGCTTCCTGCACGACGGCGCGATCGACACGCTCAAGACCTTCCACGAGGCGCCGGTTTTCCAGCTCAGCAATACCGACGAGCTGAATCTCGAGCAGTTCGGACTACAGGCCCCGACCGACCTCGCGCCGATCGTCGGTCAGCAGGTGACGCTCACCTCGACCAACGGCGGCGTCGTGAACCCGCGCATCGACCTCCTGATCGCGCGCGCCGCGACCGCGTTCCCCTCGTTCATGCTCGGTGGCACCGTGACCGAGTGCGAAGTCGTCGTGAAGGGCAGCGTCGATGGCCTGCCGCGCGGTTGGGTGCGCGAGTCGAGCGGGTCGTTCCGCGACGACGAGAACACGCTGTGGTCCGACGCGAACGTTCGCGCGCTCGCCCTGACCGAGGGACCGCTCACCTACACCTGCGCTCCGCCCGGATCGGGCCGGCGCATGGGCATCGACCGCGACCTCGACGGCACGCTCGATGGTCTACCCGAGCCCGGCTTTGCGCTCTCGCTCGGGACCGGCGTCGCGCTGCTGGCCGCGCTCTCGCGCCGGCGCGACCGCGGTCGTCAGCGCACGTGGATGAAATAGCGCCGTAGCGGGAAGTGCGAGCGCTCGGTGGTCTTCATCTCGACGAGATAGGTTCCGGGCTCGAGGTAGTTGGAGTCGATTTCGATCGTCGCGGCGCTGCGATCGGATTCGAGCGAGCCGGAGAGCTCGAGGATCCGGTGATCAGGCTGTGAGACCAGGCGCACGGGGCGCGGCTCGGCGTCCGCGGACGTCTCGGGGAGCTCGAGGCTCACGCGCACGGGGCCCGAGCTCGGGAACGCCGAGCGCTCGAGCACGAGCGTCTGGGTCGGTGCGATCGCGTGCGGCTCGGACGGCGCCTGCGGACTCGCAGGCGCTGCAGGAGATGCGGCGGGTGCGGGCGCGACAGCCGGCCCGGTCGTCTCGCGCGCATGCGCGTTCGATGCTGCCTCGCGCCCGGAGTCGGGGCGCGTGAGGTAGCCGAGCGCGATCGCGATCAGCATTCCTGCGAACACCGCCGACCACGGCAGCGAGCGGCGGGGAGAGTCCGGGTCGCTCATCGCGAATGACTCTAACGCAGGCGCCGTGCCGCGGAGGGTAAGATGAAACCGCGGGAGGAGTCCCATGCGCGAGCACCGCTACCACATCGACATGCCCCACTCCGCGCAGCGGATCTGGGCGCTCATGCAGGACTACGATCGCTGGACGAGCTATGCGCCGATGGTGGTCGAGGTGCAGGTGCTGTTTCCGGGCGACACGCGGGGCAACGGACTGTTGCGCCGCGTGATCTACCAGATGCCGTTCGGCCGGCGCGGCGCCGCGCTCGAGCTCGTCTGCGAGGTCGAGCCGGCGCGCGGCTACACCTACACGATGATCGGTCGCGATCCCGGCAACGATCAGACCGGCCGCGTCCGGCTCGAGCCGCAAGCGGGCGGCACGCGGCTGCACTTCGAAGAGCGCTACCACCTCACGCGCGCGCCCTGGAAGTGGTTCGAGGGTCCGATCTACCGCTTCATCAACAAGAAGAACGAGCAGTCGATGCGCGCGCTCTCCGATTGGCTCTCGGCGCATCCCGAATACCGCGCCGATCTCGCTTGAATCACCCGGCGACGCGGATCATCGCCGCCTCAGCAGATCGTGGCGTAGTCCTTCGGAGCGCGATGGAACCGCCACCCGTCGCGTGTCCGCTCCAGGAGAGCCGTCCTCTCTCCGACTCGAACCAGGTAGTAGGTCGCACCGCCGAGAGCGAACCGGCTCAGCAGGTCGATCTCCGACCGCGCCCAGTCGCTGTCTTCCTGACTCAGCACCAGCTTGGGCCCCTGATAGAGCCAGCTCGCTCCCCACTGAAATCGCTCGCCGTTCTCGCACTGCACGTTGATGAGTTCGTCGTAGCGCCGGACCACGCATCCGCTCCGCGGAATGTTCCGACGGGTCTCTCCCGTGACCCACTGGTCACCGCCGCTCGAGTACTCCCACTCGAGGTCGAAGCCGCGCCCGACGCCTGCCCGACGCCACCGCCACCGGTTCCCCGGCGAATTCGCAGCCGCCTGGAACTCGCTGGAAACCCATCCGTCGATCACGCGCACCGGATCCTCGCGCGTGGCTTCGAGCGCGATGGGCCGAAGCCCTTCGACGGAATGCTCCCCCGCGATCGCGATCGCGGGCAACGCGGCCGCGCTCTCGAGCACGTACACGCCCACCTTGTGGCATTCGCGGCCTTCGGGGTCCCCTTCGCCGCACAGGTCCGCGCAGCGATCCTCCACGCGCGCGAGCCTGGCCTTCGACCACCGATTCGATCCGACGATCGTGACGTTCGGGGGCGCCCCTCCTTCCGGCAGGCTCTGATCGCCGAAATCGACGACCGCTTCGAGGGCCTGTACGTACTCGACGTCGTAGACGACCCGCGCCGGACTCGCGCTCGCGGCGAGCGCGACGCTCGCGGTCATCCCGATTGCGGCGCATCGCCAGCGCATGTGCCGATGATACACCCCGCCAGGAGCGACTAACGCCTCATGCCTGATCGTAGAGCTTGAGTGCCAGCGTCCCGTGCGCGGCCGCCCCACCCGCGCGCAGCGCCGCGGCCAGGAACGCCGTCTCTACGATCTCTTCGCGCGTCGCACCCGCCTTCTTCGCGCCCTTCACATGCGCTTCGATGCAGTACACGCACTGCGTGGTGTGCGCGACCGCGAGCGCGATCAGCTCGCGGTATTTGCGCGGAATGCTCCCGTCTTCGCGCCCGACGATCCGGTCGAGGTTCACCCACGCTTCGTACTCCGCGGGTGCGAGCTTCCGCATGTCCTTGAACAGCTTCAGATCGTCGGGATCGTGGTAGTGGCTGGTCATGGATGCCTCCGTCCGCAGGGTCTGTTCGTTTGACTGGTCGTCAGCTGCGTCTCGCGTACGGCGTACTGCGAAGATTCCTCGACGATCGCAGAGAGTCGCCCACTCGATCGGTCGGCGGGTGAATAATCGCGGTGCCTCCACGGGGGAGGACCGGAGAGGTCAGTCGGCCTCACCCGGAAATTTTGTCGGTACAAAATCTCCCTCGTGGAGGCTCTTCCGCCCACGCTCAACAGAGCGGAAATTGGTCGGGCCGGAGAGATTCGAACTCTCGACCCCCAGACCCCCAGTCTGGTGCGCTAACCAGGCTGCGCTACGGCCCGACCGAGCTTGCGGGGTAGCAGGAGCAGGCATCGAACGCCACTTGCCGGCGGATTACGCCCCTTTGGGCTAATCCGCCCTACGTCGCCTGCGGTGGCTACTGGAACACCACCGCCGTGCGGTGCACGTCCACGTCGATCACCTGCTCGCGCGTGGTGCCGTCGGGCATGCGCGCCTGGAACACGTGCGGGCCGGGCTCGAGCTCGATACCCGCGAGCGGCGTCTCGCCGACTTCGCGCCCGTCGATGCGGATGATCGCCCAGGGAGTTGCGTTGACCGACACGGCGACGCGCGCGGGCGCCAGCGACGCCACTGTGGGCGCGGGCGGCGCCGGCGCGGCCTCCCGGCGCGCTGCATTCGGCTTCGGCGCCACGCGCTTCGGCGCGGGCTTTGCGACCTGCTTGGGCGCGGGTGCCGTCGCTGCGGGCGGCGCCGGCGTCGGCGCGAGCAGATAGGGCTCGGGTCGCTGGCGTCCCATCATCCACATCATCGAGATCGCGACGCCGAGCGCGAAGCCGGTCACGCCGATCAGGCGGATCGGCAGCCGCGGCGTCTCCTCGGGCTTGGGCGGCAAGCCCGAGTACATCGACGGGCGCGGCACGTCGCTGCGCCGCTGGGCCGCGGATGCGGCCGGCGCCGCCGGCACTCCCGGTGTCGCCACGAGCACCGTCTCGGGACCCGGGCCGCGGCGCCGCATGCTCTCGGGGGCGATGCCCCGCGACGTCGCCTTGTGCGCGGCGCGCTCCTCCTCCGGCTTGATCGGCGGGCGATGGAACTCGGGCAGCAGGATTCCGCGATCTTCGTCGTCGTCGGGCGGCAGCGGTGTCTTCGGGGCGGGCCGCACCGGCGCGGCCGCGGCGCGCACGGGCTCGGGCACCGCGATGGGCTCCGCCGCAGGCGGCGCGGGTTTCGCAGGCGCGGGCGGCGGCACTGCGTGCACGAGCGGCGGCACCGCGCGCACGAGCGTCGACGGGGGTGCAGGTTCGGGTTCGGGCACGGGTGCGGCCGCGGGCGGTTCGGGAGCCGCGGGCAGCGCGCGCTCCGCGATCCTGCGCAGGCGCGGCAGCGTGGTGCGCGTCGTTCGACGCACGATGTCTTCGGCGGCCTGGTTCAGGCGCCGCGGAATTCCCTGCGACGCGCGGTGAAGCCGGTCGATCGTCGCATCGTCGAACTCCGCCACGAGCTCGGGACGCGCGCCACCGTAGGCGAGCCGCGTCTCGACATAACGCCGCGCCTCGCGCCCGCTCATGCCGCCCGAGAGCAGCACCACGTCGATCGCCGAGCCGAACGCGTGGAACACACGCTGCGCGGCGGCGCCCTGCACGGCCGCGAGCGCGAGCCGGAGCGCACCCCCGAGCTCCTGGTAGAGCGCGGCGAGCTCGCGCGCGCACGTGTCGGATAGCGCGTTCGCATCGTCGATCAGGATCACGAGCCCGCCGCGCGGCGCGAGCTCGAGCGCCGCCGCGCGCAGGACCTCGCGCGGGGGACCCGAGCGCGCGACGCCGATCTCGGCGAGCACGAGCGCGCACAGCTCATCGATCTCGACCTTCGAGAACGCCACGTACGCGACGCGCGCGCGCTCCTCCTCCCGCCCGCCGATCAGGCGCAGCAGGAGCGTCTTGCCGTACCCGGGCGGACCCATCACCGCAGCGACGCGGCTCTGATCGAGCGATCGCTCGAGGATCGCTCGCGCTCGCTCGCTCGCCTCGCACGCCACGTAGGCGCCCGGATTCGCCGACGGGCCGAACGGATCGAGCGCGTAGGGGGCGCTCATGGCTTGGTCGGCTCTGCGCCCGGCTTCGAATCGAGCCAACGCCAGTGGCGTGTCTCGGGATCGAGCGCGGGAAAGTCGAGCACCTGGAGCACGTGGCGCCGGCCCGGCGCGAAGTAGGCCTCGACGCGCAGCGGCGGATCGAGCTCGACCACCACGGTGCCGCGGCCTGCGGGCGCCGCGACGGGGAGTCCGCCCACCTGGCTACAGCCGACCACCATCGGCTCGGGCTTCGACACCTCGATGCGGTAGTGCACGGGCGTGTCCGCGGTATTCGGCGGCGGCAGCGTCTCCGCGATCCCGGTCGGCTCGCGCAGGCACGCGGGGGCCTGGTTCTCGCCGATCGCCACCACGTCGAGGCGGGCGCCGCCCGCGGTCAGCTTCGCTGCGGCGGCGCACACGTCACCGCCACACGCAGGCACGAGATCCGTGAACACTACGACGCGGCTGCCCATGAGCGCGTCGGCGCGCCAGAGCTCGTCGCGCACGCCTTCGAGCGCGGCGGCGAGCGAGCCCTCCCCCTGCGGCAGCACCGCGAGGATCTCGTCGACGACCGGACCGCGTCCGGCCGCGCTCGCGGAACGCGTACCGCGGAACACGGGCTGGCAATCCGGCATGTCGCCCGAGCCGACCGCGTAGAGCCAGATCCCGCGCTGCGACGGAAGTTCATTCGCGAAGCGCGCTGCCGCGCGTTGCGCGGCCACGAAGTGGTTCGCGCCCTGGCGGGTCGGCGTGAGCATCGAGCGCGTCGCGTCGAGGACCATCACGACCGGCGCGCTGCTCTCGCGCGGCTTGACGTCCTCGGCTGAGAAGCCGTGCAGCACCTCGACCGACACCCGCGCGAACTCGCCCGTCGCCGTCGGCGCGGGCGTCGGCTCGCTCGCGCACGCGAGCGCGAGCGCGGCGGCGATCCCGGTGGCGAGCGGTCGCGCGCTCACTGCGCATTCTCCGCGCGCGCGGCGTCGAGCGCGCGCAGCACCTTCGGCGGCGTCGAAGTGGGGTCGAGTGTGAGCGCCGGATCGGCCGCGAGCGCACGCTTCAAGCTGGCGTCGGCCTTGTCGACGTGGCCCAGCGCGAGCTCGGCCGTGGCCACGAGCACCTCGGCCTGCGCGATCAGGCTCGTGCGCGTCCCGCCGCGCGGCGCCTTCTCGAGCCTCGCGCGCAGATCTGGCGCGCGCGCGAGCGCCTGCTCGAACTGCGCGTTGCGCACGATGTCCTCGAGCTGCTCCGACTGCGCCGCGCAGCTCGCGGAACTCGGTCTGGTTGCGCGCCTCCCGGTTCGCGGTGCCCGGGTCGGTGGCGACACCGAGCGGCGTGTCGAGCGTCGCAAAGGCATCCTTCGCGCGCGCCTCGGCGGGCGGTCGATCGACGAGCTCGGGCCGGTGCACGCGCACCGCCAGCGCGCGCATCACGCCCGCGAGCGCCGCATCGTTGGCGGGATCGATGCAGAGGACCCGCCGCCACATCTGGCGCGCGCGCAGCGGATCATCGATCTCGACGCGCTTCGCCCACTGCGTGAGCTCCTTCACGCGCAGCTCAGCCCACTCCGCGCGCACGGGGTCGGGATCGGCGAGCGCGGGCAACGGCTGGGGCTCGTCGGGCCACGAATCGCAGTTGGAGGCCGCGCGCGCGTCTCCGGCGCCGAGACCCGCGATCAACGCTCCCGCGACCAGCGCGCGCACGATGCTCGAACGCATCGCAGCGCTCAGAGCTGGGCGCGGATGCGGGTGAGCTCGTCGCGAATCTTGCGATAGCGCGCGCGGTGGTCGGTCTCGAAGCTGAGGCCGCCCGTCTCGAGCGCAGTGCCGACCCCCATCTCCCGGAGCTTCTTGCGCGCGCCCGCAATCGTGTAGCGCTGCCCGTACAGGAGCTTCTTGATCAACAGGATCATCTCGATGTCGCGCCGCCGGTACAGGCGCTGCTTCGAGCGCGACTTCTGCGGCGCCATCCAGCGGAACTCGGATTCCCAGTAGCGGAGCACGTACGCTTTCACGCCCGTGATCTTGCTGACTTCTCCGATCCGGTAGTAGCGGCGGTCCGGAATCGTGCCGTCGCCCGGGGTCTCGTCGGCTACTTCGGCCTCGTTCTCCATGGCCACCTCTGCCGTCGGCCGATCAGGCCTCGCTGTTGGCGAGCCGCGCCTGCTCCGCCTCGGCCGCGCTGACCGGGCGATCGTTGAGCATGTTCTTGAGCACGAGGCTCGGCTTGAACGTGAGCACCTTGCGCGCATCGAGCAGGATCTCCTGCCCGGTCTGGGGATTGCGGCCCTTGCGCGAGTTCTTGTCCCGCACGACGAAGTTACCGAAGCCTGAAATCTTCACCTTCTCGCCGTCGGCGAGCGTCTCCTTGATCGCATCGAAAACCTTTTCCACGAGCTCGGCGGATTCCTTCTTCGAGAATCCCACCAGCTCGTAGATCTGTTCGACGATGTCGGCCTTCGTCATGGCCCTGACCTCCTGCATCGGGGCTAACGGAGCTCGGCTCCGAATCGAGAACCGAGCGCTGCGACGATCCGGTCCATCACGCGATTGACTTCGACATCGGTGAGCGTGCGATCCGCGCGCTGAAACACCAAGCGAAATGCCAGACTTACGCGATGTTCCGGAATGCCACGACCCTCGTAGCGATCGAAGATCTCGACGGAGACGAGATCCGGCCCCCCGACTTTCCGGATCTCTTCCTGCAGCGCTCCAGCCGGCTGCGTGCGCTCGACGAGCACGGCCAGATCGCGGCGTACCGACGGCTCCCTGGATACCTCCCGAAACTCGAATTCTCGTTTCTTTACGGCAAGTAGCGCAGAGAGATTCAGCTCGAACATCGCGCACGCGGGCTCGATTCCGAAATCGGCGCTCACGTTCGGATGAACCTCCCCGACGTTCCCTACGCCCTGATCGCCCACCCAGATCGACAGCGATGCGCCCGGGTGGAGGTAGGGCGCCGTGACTCCGCTTCGCAACGATGCCACATAACCCAGCCCAGACAAAGCCTTTTCAGCGATGCCCTTGGCCCGGAAGAAGACGGGGGCCCTCTCGCGGCCGGCCCAGAGCTCGGATTCACGCCCCTCGGTGATCACGGCACACGCCCAGAGCGCCTCGCGCGGCAGCGCCTCCTGACCGCCACCCGGGGGGCGGCAGGATCCGGGCAGAACACGCCCGCCACCTCGAACAGGCCCACGGCCGGGAGCTGGCGCGAGAGGTTCTGGCGCACCAGGCGCAGGAGCGAGGGCGCGAGCAGGGTGCGCAGCAGCCGCTCGGCGTCCTGGATCGGGTTCCGCAGCCGCAGCGCGCGCCGGCGCGGGTCGTCCTCGGCGAGGCGCAGCGCGGCGACCTCGGCCTCGGAGACGAACGGGAAGCTCTCGACCTCGACCAGGCCCTCGCCCGCGAGCAGGTCGCGGGCGCGGTCCGCGATGCGATGGCGCTCCGGGATCCGCGAGGGCACGAGCTCCGCGATCGGGAGCGTGGTCGGGATCTGGTCGTAGCCCACCATGCGCGCGACCTCTTCGCTCAAGTCCTGGTGCACGGCGATGTCGTTGCGGTGGCTCGGCACGGCGCACTCGAGCACGCCCGGGCTCTTCTCCACCGCTGCGACTCCCACGCGCGCGAGCTCGCGCACCACGTCCGCGGGCGACAGCGAGAGACCGAGCAGCCGGTTGGTGCGCTCGACGCGCAGCGTGATCGGCGGCGGCACGGGTGCGACATCGCCGCGCGCTTCCACCGCGCCCGGTGCGACGGTTCCGCCCGCGAGCTCGGCGATCCGGCGCGCGGCGCGGTCGGCCGCGCGCTCGATGCCCGCGCGGTCGACCCCGCGCTCGAAGCGATACGACGCCTCGCTGTGGAGCCCATGCCGGCGCGCCGCGAGTCGCACCGCCGTCGGCTGGAAGTGCGCGCTCTCGATCAGCAGGTCGGTGGTCGCTTCGGACACCTCGCTGTCGGCGCCGCCCATCACGCCCGCGATCGCCACCGCGCGCTCGGCATCCGCGATCACGAGATCGGCGGGATCGAGCTTGCGCGTCTGTCCGTCGAGCGTCGCGATCGTCTCGTCGGGCGCGGCGCGCCGCACGCGGATCTCTCCGCCCGCGACCTTCGCGAGGTCGAACGCGTGCAGCGGCTGGCCCAGCTCGAGCATCACCGCGTTGGTCGCGTCGACCACGTTGTTGATCGAGCGGAAGCCCGCGGCCTCGAGCCGCGCGCGCAGCGCGGCCGGCGACGCACCCACGCGCACGCCGCGCACCACGCGGCCGACGTAGTGGAAGCAGGCGTCGCGCGCCTCGATCGAGATCGAGATCGCATCCGCCGCGGGCGCCCCCGCTTCCGCGCACTCGGTCGGCGGGATCCGCAGCGCGCCGCCGAACAGCGCGCTCACCTCGCGCGCGACACCGATGAGCGACGCGGTATCGCCGCGATTCGGCGTGATCCCGAGCTCGAGCACGCGCTCGCCCACGTCGGCGACCTCGGGAAGCGGCGCGCCCAGGCGCGCATCCGCGTCGAGCACCCAGATCCCTTCGGCCTCCTCGCCGAGCGCGAGCTCGCGCCGCGAGCAGATCATCCCTTCCGACTCCACGCCGCGCAGCTTCGATTTCTTGATCCGGGTGCCGTCGGGAAGGTCTGTACCCGGGAGCGCCACCGCCACCTTCTGCCCCGCCGCGACATTCGGGGCGCCGCACACGATCGTGCGCAGCGCGCCGTCGCCGACGTCGATGCGGCACACCGACAGCCGGTCGGCGTTCGGGTGGCGGGCGCACTCGACCACGAGGCCGACCGTGATCGACGAGAGATCGGGCCCCGTGGCCTCGACCATCACGTCCTCGAAGCCGCCGTCCATCGCGAGGCGATCCGCGAGCGCGCGATCGCCCGGCAGGTCGACGAACTCGGCCAGCCACGAAAGCGGCAGACGCATCAGATCTGCCCCAGCACGCGCAGGTCGCCCTCGAACAGGTGGCGCAGGTGCGGGATCCCGAAGCGTCGCATCGCGGTGCGGTCGATCCCCATGCCGAATGCGAAACCCTGGTAGCGCTCGGAGTCGATCCGACAGCGCTCGAGCACCGCGGGGTGGATCATCCCGCAGCCGCCCCACTCCACCCAGCCGCTGTCCGAGCACACCTTGCAGCCCGCGCCGCCGCACAGCGTGCACGAGTAGTCGAGCTCGGCCGACGGCTCCGTGAACGGAAAGTGGTTGGCGCGGAAGCGCAGCTCGACGTTCTCGCCGAACAGGTAGCGGCCGAACGTGATCAACACGCCCTTCAGATCGCCGAACGTCACGCGCTCGTCGACGAGGAAGCCCTCGATCTGGTGGAACATCGGGCTGTGTCGCGGCGACAGATCGTGCCGGTAGACGCGCCCGGTGGCGATGAAGCGGAACGGCGGCGTGCGGCCCGTCATCGAGCGGATCTGCACGTTCGAGGTGTGCGTGCGCAGCACGTGGCCGCTCTCGAGGTAGAAGGTGTCCTGCTCGTCGCGCGCCGGGTGATCGGGCGGGATGTTGAGCGCCTCGAAGTTGTTCCAGTCCGTCTCCACCTCGGGGCCCAGCTCCACCGAGAAGCCCAGCGACGCGAAGAACTCGACCATGTCGCGCGTGACGTGCGTGATCGGGTGCAGGTGACCCGCCGTCGGCGACGCGCCGGGCAGCGTCACGTCGAGCGCGCGCTGCGAGAGCGCCGAATCGGTGGCGCTGCGCTCGAGCTCGGCGCGGCGCTCGTCGACCAGCGCCTCGATCCGGCGCTTGGCCTCGTTGGCGGCGGCTCCGGCTCGACCGCGCTCCGCGGGCGAGAGCTCGCCGATCCCGCGCAAGAGCTCCGAGACCTTGCCCTTGCGCCCCAGGAAGCGCGCGCGCACCTCCGTGAGCGTCTGGCTGGATCCCGCCGACGCGACGGCGCGCTCCACCTCCGCGAGCAGCGCGTCGAGGTCGTCGCTCCCCGACATCGCCGTGCTTAGGCGGCCTTGGACTTCGCCAGTGCGGCCAGGTCGCCGAACGCCTTCGGGTCCTTCACGGCGAGCTCGGCGAGGATCTTGCGATCGACTTCCACACCGGCGACCTGGAGCCCGTGGATCAGTCGGCTGTACGAGATGCCGTGCTCGCGCGCGGCCGCGTTGATGCGCGCGATCCAGAGCTTCCGGAACTCGCGCTTGCGCTGCTTGCGATCGCGATAGGCGTACTTCCAGCCCTTGTGCACCGCCTCGCGCGCGGTCTTGAGCAGCCGGTGCCGGGTGCCGTAGTAGCCCTTCGCGGCCTCGAATATGCGGTTGCGCCGCTTCTTCGAACTGGTTCCGCGTTTGACTCGCGGCATCGCTTGTCTCCTTTGCCTCTTCGAACCAGAGGTGCTGACTAGTTCTGCAGCATCTGCTGCAGGCGCTTGGCCTCAGCCGACGACACCAGCGCGGACTGGCGCAGCTTGCGCTTCCGCTTCGACGACTTCTTGGTGAGGATGTGCTGCTTGTTCGCCTTGCGGCGCACGAGCTTTCCCGTGCCGGTGCGCTTGAAGCGCTTCGCGGCGCCGCGATGCGATTTCATCTTGGGCATTGGATCAGGCTCCCTCCGAGCTCGCTTCGTCTGCCGGGGCGACCGCCGCTGCAGCGGCCTCCTCCTGCGCGGCGCGGAGCTCGATTTTGCGCTCCTTCTCGATCGCCTCGCGGTTCGGCGCCAGGATCATCGACAGGAAGCGCCCCTCCATGCGCGGGGGGTTCTCGACGGCCGCGATCTGGCCGATCAGCTCCACGACCCGGTCGAGCTGCTTGCGCCCGATTTCGCGATGCACCATCTCGCGTCCGCGATACATCACCGTCACCTTGACCTTGTCGCCTTCCATCAAGAAGCGCCGCGCGTTCTTGAGCTTGAAATCGAGATCGTGCTGATCCGTGCGCGGCCGCAGCTTGATCTCCTTGAGACTCGCCGCGTGCCCCTTGCTCTTGTTGGACTTCTTCTTCTGCTCGTACTTGTACCGGCCGTAGTCCATGATCCGACAGACCGGCGGCCGCGCCGCAGGCGAGACCTCGACCAGATCGAGCCCGACCTCCTCCGCGCGCGCGATCGCGGCCTCGGGGGTCATCACGCCGAGCTGCTCGCCGTCGTCGGCAATCACTCGGATCTCCGCAGCGCGAATCATCTGATTGATCCGGGGTCCGTCGTTCTTCGGACTCTTTTTGAATTCCGCTATTCCAAGGTCCTCCTGGGAGCGCGCCGCCGGGGCAGCTCCCGACACGGCGCTAGGCGCTCACAGTGCGATTTCGGCCGCCGGCTCGGCGGCCATCCAACGCGCGTTGATTGCACCCCCGGCAAAGATCGTTCATGAACACGGGCGGTGCATATCGATGGCGGTTCCTGTTGGATGTTTCCCGGTGCGCTCGGCTCGTTGCCGTCGCACCGTCTGGTAGGCACGGGCGGGATTGAACCGCCGACCCCCACCGTGTCAAGGTGGTGCTCTAGCCACTGAGCTACGTGCCTGGTCCGGGCTAAGGACGCGAAAGCGATACCGATTTCGCTACTCCATGTCAATCGGGACCGGCTTCTCGGCCGTCGGTGGGGGTGCAGGCGGCTGCCATTGCACGCGGACCGTCGCGCGGCCCGCATCCTGCTCGACCCGGACGATGGAGAGCCCCTCCGGGGCCCGCTGGCTCAAGCCGTCGACGAGCGCCGCGGCGTCGCGGTCGGAATCGACCGCCAGCACGGCGCGGCCCGGCGTGAACTCGACGGGCAGGACCGAGCGCACCCCGCGGTCCTTGGCGAGGGTCTCGCGCACGAGCGCGAGCGGCTTGTAGCTCGTGAGTCCCTCGACCACGAGCAGGATCTTCTGCGTCGGCCCGCGCGCGCTGCGCTCGACGAGCCCGAGCTTCTCCATCTGCGCGCGGATCGCGTCGGCGTTGAGACTCACCTCGGCCAGCACCACGTACTCGTACTCGACCGAGCGATCCGCGCTGAACATCGCGGGGCGCCGGCCGCGGTCCTCGACGATCCGGAAGCGCGTGACGTAGACGAACGGATCGTCGCCGAGCTTCTCGGCGAGCCATGCGTTCGGCTCTCGCTCGGGCTGGTCGGGCGCAGGCGCGGGCGCCACGAAGGTCGCGGGCAGCATCGCCATGGCCGCCTCCGTGACCGCATTGCGCACGGCCGCGCGCAGCGCGCTGTCGCGCGGCGCGGCGTCCTGCTTCGTGATCGGTGCGACCCCGACCGCCTGACTCTTCTGCTCCTGTGCGGCGGGTGCCGCGGCTGCGAGCGCGGTCGCCGCGAACACCGCGAGCGCGACGCAAGTGCACCACCGCCTCATACCCGCACCTCCGTCACAGCGCGCCCGAACAGCGCGTCGAGATCGCGCTTGAGCGTCTCGTCGGGTCGCACGCCGCGCAGCGAGGAGATCGCGAGCACCGTCTCGCTCTGGTCTGGAATCACGAGGTGGATGCGCACCGCGCACTCGCCGGGGCTCTTCGCGAGCCGCGCGCGCAGCGCGGTGAGCCGATCCGCGGTGGCTTCCTCCGCGCCGATCCGCACCGTGAGCTCGCGCGCGAGCTTCTCCTCGGCGCGCTCGAGCTCGTACACCTCGCGCACGAGGATCTTCGGCGGGTCGCCGCCCTCGAGCGTGCCGATCACGAGCACGGGCGTCGGGCCGTTTCCGCCCTCGGCCTGGTGCGCCTGCTTGAGCAGGCCGCCGTACTGCGCGTACGGCTCCGCGAACACGACCATGTCGAAGCGCCCCTCGAGGTCTTCGAGCGCGCCGAACGCCATGAGCGAGCCGCGCCGCGTGCGCGTCTCGCGCAATGCCGTGACGAGGCCGCCCGCGCGCACCTCGCGCCCGTCCCGGCCTTCGGTCGACCCCGCGCGCGTGTCGGCGAAGCGCGCGAGCTGGGTCGAGACGGCCAGGAGCGGATGGCCGGACACGTAGAAGCCGAGCACCTCCTTCTCGTGCTCGAGCCGCTGGCGATCGGTCCACGGCGCCGCGGTGACCAGCGCGGGCGCGGGCGCACCGCCGCCGCTCCGTGCCGCCGAACAGATTCGCCTGGCCGATCTCGCGATCGCGCTGCGCCGCGGCGCCCGCCTCGAGCGCCACGTCGAGCGATGCCCACACCTCGGCGCGCTCCGCGTGCACCGCGTCGAACGCGCCGCACTTGACCAGGCTCTCCACCACGCGCCGGTTCACGCGCCGGCTGTCGATGCGCGACGCGAAGTCGAACAGGCTCGCGGAACGGGCCCGCGCGCGCGCGCCTCGAGGATCGCCTCGATCGCGCCGTCGCCGACGTTCTTCACGCCCGCGAGGCCGAAGCGCACGCCCTCGCGCACCACCGTGAAGTCGCGCTCGGACTCGTTCACGGAGGGCGCGAGGATGTCGATCCCGCGCTTCTGCGCGTGCGCGATGTAGAGCGAGAGCTTGTCGTGGTTCGCCGCTTCGGTGGTGAGCAGCGCGGCCATGTACTCGCGCGGGTGGTTCGCCTTGAGATAGGCGGTCTGGTACGTGATCAGCGCGTAGGCGGTCGAGTGCGACTTCGCGAAGCCGTAGCCCGCGAACTCGGCCATGAGCGCGAACACCTGCTCTGCCTTCTTCTTGTCGATCCCGCGCTCGACCGCGCCGTGCACGAAGCGGTCCTGCTGCTTGGCCATCTCCTCGGGCTTCTTCTTGCCCATCGCGCGGCGCAACAGGTCCGCTTCGCCGAGGCTGTAGCCCGCGAGCCGGTTCGCGATCTGGAGCACCTGGTCCTGGTAGACGATCACGCCGAGCGTCTCGGCCGTGAGCTGCTCGAGCTCGGGCAGCAGGTACTCGACGCGCGTGAGCCCGTTCTTGCGGTTGATGTAGTCGTCGACCATCCCCGAGCCGAGCGGGCCGGGCCGGTACAGCGCGACGATCGGGATCAGCTCCTTGAACGCGCGCGGCTTGAGCTTGACGGTGAGGTCGGTCATGCCGCCCGACTCCACCTGGAACACGCCCTCGGTGTCGCCGGCGCCGAGCATCTCGTAGGTCTTCGGGTCGTCGTAGCGGGATCGTGTCGATGTCGAAGTCGGCGTCGCGCTCGCGCACGCGCACGCGCGGCGGCCGCGATCGTGGTGAGCGTGCGCAGCCCGAGGAAGTCGAACTTGATCAGCCCGATCTTCTCGACGCAGCGCATGTCGTACTGGGTCACCACGTCGCCCGACTTCGAATCGCGATAGAGCGGCACGGTCTCGATCAGCGGATCGGTGCCGATCACGACGCCGGCCGCGTGCGTGCTCGCGTGGCGCGTCAGGCCCTCGAGCTTGCGCGCGGTCTCGAACAGCTTGCGCACCTGCCCGTCGGCATCGATCCGCGCGCGCAGCTCGGGCGACTGCTCGAGCGCCTCGTCGAGCGTGATGCCGAGCGTCTCGGGAATCAGCTTGGCGATCCGGTCGACGTCGCCGAACGGCATGCCCGAGCACGCGGCCGACGTCGCGCACCGCGGCGCGCGCCTGGAGCGTCCCGAACGTGATGATCTGCGCGACGCGCCGGCCCTCGTCGCCCGGGTCGTCGTACTTCTCGCGCGACGTAGCGGATCACCTGGTCGCGCCCGCTTCATGCAGAAGTCGACGTCGATGTCGGGCATGCAGATGCGCTCGGGGTTCAGGAATCGCTCGAAGATGATGTCGTACTCGATCGGATCGACGCCGGTAATGCCGAGCGACCACGCGCGAGGCTGCCCGCCGCGGAGCCGCGGCCCGGGCCGACCGGGATGCCGTTGCGCCGCGCGTAGCGCGATGAAGTCGGCCACGATCAGGAAGTAGCCCGCGAAGCCCATCGACGTGGATCACGCCGAGCTCGTGCTCCATGCGCTCGACGTACTCGCCGTGCTTGGGCGGGATCGGCTCGTCGGGCGCGAGCCCGAGCCGCGCGCGCAGTCCCTCCCAGGACTGCGCCGTCGAGCACGCCCTCGCGCGTCGTGCCCGCGGGCACCTGGAACTCGGGCATCTGGTAGCGGCCCGTGTCGAGTCCGAGCTCGAGGTCGCAGCGCTCGGCGATCTCGAGCGACGATCGCCAGCGCGGACGGATGGTCGTGGAACACCTCCGCCATCTCGTCGCCGTCCTTCACGTAGAAGCCCTGGCCGTCGAACCGGAAGCGCTTCGGGATCGTCGAGATTCGTGGCCGTGCCGATGCAGAGCAGCGCGTCGTGGTGCTCGTGGTCGCACGCCTCGAGGTAGTGCGCGTCGTTGGTCGCGAGCAGCGGCAGCCGCAGGTCCGACGGCCATCTTCGCGAGCTCGGCGTTCACGCGGTCCTGGAGGTCGATGCCGTGGCGCTGCATCTCGAGGTAGTAGCGGTCGCGGAAGATGTCGGCGAAGTCGCTCGCGAGCTGCCAGGCCGTGTCGAGCTGTCCGCCCGTGATCGCGCGCGAGATCATCGACGAGAGGCAGCCCGAGGTCGCGATCAGCCCCTCGCTGTGTCCGCGCAGGAGATCGAGGTCGATCCGGGGCTTGTAGTAGAAGCCCTCGAGATATCCCTTCGAGACCAGGTGGATCAGGTTGCGGTAGCCGGTCTCGTTCTGCGCGAGCAGCAGCAGGTGGTTGATCGCGTCGAAGCCGCTCTCGTCGCGGTCGCGCTTCTCGCGATCGAAGCGCGAGCCCGACGCGACGTAGACCTCGCAGCCGATGATCGGCTTCACGCCCGCGCGCGCGCGCGGCCTCGTAGAACTCGATCGCGCCGAACAGGTTGCCGTGATCGGTGAGCGCCGACCGCGGGCATGTTCGAGCGCCTTCGCGCGCTCGAACAGCGGATCGATCTTGATCGCGCCGTCGAGCAGCGAGTACTGGCTGTGCAGATGCAGATGGACGAACGGCCGAGGCACCCCCGCCCCCCGTATTCGTTCGTTCGTCATGGCGGGATCCGCTCGCTTCGCTCGCTTCTCCCGCCCTACTCCCATTCGATCGTCGCAGGCGGCTTCGAAGAGATGTCGTACACGACGCGGTTCACGCCCTTCACCTCGTTGATGATGCGCGTGCCGATCGCCTGGAGCACCTCGGTGGGCAAGCGGCGCCCAGTCGGCCGTCATCGCGTCCACGGAGGTCACGCAGCGCACCGCGATCGCGTTCTCGTAGGTGCGCTCGTCGCCCATCACGCCCACGCTCTGCACCGGGAGGAACACGGCGAAGGCTTGCCAGAGCTCGTCGTAGAGCCCCGCGCGCCGGATCTCCTCCACCACGATCGCGTCGGCGCGGCGCAGCACCGCGAGCCGTTCGCGCGTGACGTCGGTGATCACGCGGATCGCGAGCCCGGGCCCCGGGAACGGGTGGCGCCCCAGGAGCGCGTCGGGCAGGCCGAGCTTGCGCCCCACCTCGCGCACCTCGTCCTTGAACAGCTCGCGCAGCGGCTCGACGAGCGCGAGCTTCATGCGCTCGGGCAGCCCGCCCACGTTGTGGTGCGTCTTGATCGTGGCCGACGGACCGCGCACCGAGACGCTCTCGATCACGTCGGGATAGAGCGTGCCCTGCACGAGGAAGTCGACCGGCCCGCAGCCGTCGCTCGCGATCCGGCGCGCCTCCTCCTCGAACACCTCGATGAAGGTGTGACCGATGATCCGGCGCTTGCGCTCGGGGTCGCGCTCGCCCTCGAGCCGGTCGAGGAAGCGATCCTCGGCGCGCACCGTGACGAGCGGGATCGCGAGGTGCTCGCGGAACAGCGCCTCGACCTCCTCGCGCTCGCGCTCGCGCAGCAGACCGTTGTCGACGAACACGCACGTGAGCCGATCGCCGATCGCTTCGTGCACGAGCACGGCGGCCACCGACGAGTCGACGCCACCCGAGAGCCCACACACCGCGCGGCGGTCGCCCACCTGCGCGCGGATCCGCTCCGTGGTCTCGGCGATGAACGCCTCCATCGTCCAGCTGCCCGTGCAGCCGCAGATCCGGCGCGCGAAGTTCGCGAGTATCTGGGTGCCGGCCTGGGTATGCGCGACCTCGGGGTGGAACTGCACGCCCCAGATCGGGCGCTCGGCGTGGCGCACCGCCGCGAACGGCGAGTTCTCGCTCGTGCCGAGCACCACGAAGCCCTCGGGCAGCCGCAGCACGCGATCGCCGTGGCTCATCCACACCACGCGCTCGGCTCCGCCGGGCAGGTCGGCGAACAGCGGGTCGTCGCGGTCGAGCTTGAACAGCGCGCGGCCGTACTCGCGGTCGTCGGCCTTCTCGACCACCCCGCCGAGCCGGTGCGCGAGCAGCTGGAGGCCGTAGCAGATCCCGAGCACGGGGCGGCCCAGCGCGACGATCTCGGGGTCGAGGTCGGGCGCACCCGGGTCGAGCACGCTCGACGGCCCGCCCGAGAGCACGATGCCGGCCGGGTCCCACGCCTCGATCATCGAGCGCGACAGCGTGGGCGGATGGATCTCGCAGTAGACGCGCTGCTCGCGGATCCGCCGCGCGATCAGCTGCGTGAACTGCGAGCCGTAGTCGAGGATCAGGATGCGATCGCGCTCGGAAGGCGTCGTCACCTAGGTTTGAACTCGTGGTGCTGGATCGGGAGGTCGATCGGGGGATCCGCCGTTTTCCGACGGTGGGAGAGTTCGCCGCAGTCTAGTCGTTCCGGCGTCACACGGCACCCGCGGCGTGCAGCCGATCGCGGATCGCCTCAGCGATCCGCTCGTTGCCGCGCCCATTCGGATGGATCAGGTCGAGCATCAGGTCGCGGTCGGACAGCACTTCGGCGAACACGTCGTTCTCGAGCGGCAGCCCGTAGCGCTGCGCGAGCCGCTCGTAGAGCTCGGCGCCGCGCAGCGATACGAGGCCCAGCGGCGGCACTCCGATCAGCAGCACCGCGATGCCGCGCTCGCGCGCGATCTCGATCATGCGCGCGAGATTCGCCTCGATGTGCGCGGGATCGATCCGCCGCAGGAAGTCGTTGCCGCCCAGCCACAGGAGCAGCAGGCCCGGATCGACGCGGTCGAGCTCGCGCGGCAGGCGCGCGAGGCCCTGCTCCGTGGTCTCTCCGGGAACACCCGATTTCACGACCGGCCGGCCGAGCAGACGGCCGAGCTGCGCCGGGTAGCTCTGGTCGGGAGCCTCGTCGCTGCCGTACGTGAGGCTGTCGCCGAACGCGAGGATCCGCGCGTCGGGCGCGAGCGGCGCGAGCTGCGGGCCGACATCGGAGCGGCAACCGGCCGCGGCCAACACGACGAGCAGCAGCGCGGCGAGCCCGATTCGAATCGCCCGGTCGATCGCTGAGCTCCTGAACCCCGACGCCATCGCGGCTAGCGCGGCCGCTCCGCGGTCAGGTAGCTCACGACGAGATCGATCAGCTCCTCGCGGAACGCGGGCTCGGACAGCTTCGCGGGCTGCTCCTCCAGCGCGCGCCGCACGATCGCGGAGGTACCGCGCGCGAGCATGAACGCGGCCTGACCCACGTCGCGCACGCGCACGACACCCGCGTGTCGCGCGAGCAGGTCGAGCATGTGCCGCTCCACGTCCGCCATGCGCGGCCCGAGCGCGAACTCTCCGTGGTGCGTGCGGTAGAACTCCTGACCCAGCTCGAGCAGCCGCCGGTGCCGGTCGAGCTGGAAGTCGACGATCGCCACGACCGCCTCGCGCAGCGGCCCGTAGTCGATCTGCCAGCTGTCATGCGCGCGGATCTCGGCGGCCTCGCGCCCGGTGTCGGCGTCGTAGATCGCGGCGAGCACGGCATCCTTGTTCGGGAAGTAGCGGTAGAGCGAACCGATCGAGACGCCCGCGCGCTCGGCGATCCGGTTCGTCGTGAGACTGCGCGGACCTTCGCTGCCCAGGAGCTCGCGCCCGGCCTGAACGATCGCGTCGACGATCGCACGCGAGCGCAGCTGCTTCGGAGAGCGACGGCGGTGCGGGGCGGGTGCGCTCACCCGCCGATTCTACGCCGGCCGCGGCGCGAAAAACGTGAGCGAGCTACATCCTCGGGCGCGCCCGCGCGGAATTCCCGCTGCAAATCGAGTAGTTGCGAAACCGGATCCGACCCGCGATCGCGAGTAGATCCGCGCGCCGATGCCGACCACGATGGCGACCCATTCGGAGGAATCCCATGCGAACGATCCAGCTCATCCTCGTCCTCGTCTTCGCGCCGGTCGCCGCGAGCGCACTCGACATCCTGCTCTCGAACGACGACGGTCAGTCCGCGCCGGGCATCCAGGCCCTGCGCACGGCGCTGTGCGCCGCGGGTCACCACGTGACGCTCGTGGCACCGGCCACCGACCAGAGCGGCCGCGGCGGCTCGATCAACACCGGCGCGCTGAGCTCCTCGAGCGCAATGGCACTCACGCGCGTGAGCACCGACGCGTGCGGCACGCAGTATTCGCTCGCGGCTCCCACCGTGGCCGGCCGCTACGGCGGAACGCCCGTCGACAGCGTCAAGGCCGGGCTGTTCGTGGTGCTCGCGGGAAATCCGCCGGATCTGATCGTGTCGGGCCTCAACCAGGGCCAGAACATGAGCCAGCCCACCTCGAATACGTCGGGCACGGTCGGTGCGGCGCTCGCGGGCGCGTTCGAAGGCATCCCGGCGATCGCGGGCAGCGTCGGAGTGATCTTCTCGGAGAACCCGACCTTCGGATCGACCAACTCGGCCTACGCGCCGGCCTCGGCGTTCATCGCGAACCTGATCGCGACGCTCGAGGCACAGCCGGGCAGTGCGCTGCTGCCCAAGCAGGTGAAGGCCTTGAATGTGAACTTCCCGGTCCCCTACCCGGCCATCACGGGCGTGGCGATCACGAAGCTCGCGGCGCGCTCCGATCTCGAGCTGCCGCTCTTCGACCGCAACCTCGGCTTCGCTCCGGTGCCGGGCAATCCGGCGCTGCCGAACTGCACCGCGATCGCGGATGGGCAGGCCTGCTCCGTGGGCGTGGGCGTGCTGTTCCCGGCCGGCCCGGACGAGGTGAAGAACGCCGACACCGACGCGCACCGCGCCGGCAAGATCTCGATCTCGCCGCTCGACGGCGACATGACCACCGGCGGCCCCGGCTTCACGGCGATCCAGTCGCTGCTGGGCGGCCTTACGCCCTAGCGCGACGGCGACGCCGCGACAGCCAGCCGAGCAGCACGACACCCGAGGCGAGCATCGCAACCGCTCCCGGCTCCGGCGCCGGGAGCGGCCTCAGGTACAGCACGTTGTAGCGCGTGTCGACAGGCGCACCGGCCGAATCGTGGCAGCGGACGACGACTTCCGCAGAGAATGAAAAGTTCCCGTCGTCCCAGTCTTCCACGGCGCAGCGCGCGTCGGTGGTGCCGTAGCCGTTCACCTGGATGTTCCCGGCGAAGAGACCATCCCCGAGACCCCCTAGCACGAAGTCCAGGAAGAAGATCCGGTAGAGGCCGGTCCCTAGACGCTGGGCGTGGGTTCCGGACCCGGAGTTGAAGCTGAATGGCTCGCTCGGGACATAGTTCGCGGACGCCGGCTCGTTCGCCCAGGCGAAAGCGAGTCCGTCGTCGACGGCGTCCGGGCGCACGTACATGATCGTGTACCGGGAGTCGGCCGGGTTGCCGGCGCTGTCGTAGCAGCGCACGCTGACCGTGTCGCTCGCCCAGCTCGCGATCTGGCAGCGCTTGTTCGACCCGTCGTAGGCGGTGACCTGCGGGTGTCCCCCTCCGGTCGCGAGGGCTCCGAATCCCGCCCAGCTCATCCCGTAGCTGCCGGTGCCGAGACGCGTGGCCGTGATCGCGCCGCCACTCGGATTGTACGAGTAGTTTGCAGCGGGCGTGTAGCTCGCGGCCGTCGCGTCGTTCGCCCACGCGTACGCGAGGCCGGTCGGCTGCAACGGAGCCTTGAGATAGAGCACGAGGAACGCCGTGTCGGTGGCGACACCGGCAGCATTGAAGCAGCGCACGTTGACCGTGTCGGCGGTCCAGGACAGCACCTTGCAATATTCCCCAGCGGCGCCGTTGGCCGTGACCTGCACGTTCCCGCCGTCGGTGAACCCGTCGAACGTAAAGAACGAAACGGAATAGGCGCCGGGGGCCGAGCGATTGGCGAAGGTCGAGGTCACGCTGGGCCCTTCTGCGAGATGGTTGTAGTTGTAGGGCGGGTAGGACAGCTCCGACGGAGAAAACGCCCACGCAAAGGCGTAGGTCTGCATCCACGGCTTCTTCGGCGGCTTGAGGAACAGCACGTTGTACTGGGCATCGACCGGATTGCCCGCCGTGTCGAAGCAGCGGATCCCGACCGCGCTCGCACCCCACGACGAGACCTTGCACAGCGCGTTGGTGCCGTGGGCCGTCACCTGGATGTTTCCGCCATTGATGCCGATGCCGCTCATCCCGGCCCAGGTCATCGAGTAGACGCCGGCCGAGGATCGCGTGGCCGTGATCGTCCCAGCCCCCGCGCTGTAGGAATAGGAGGCATCCGGCGTGTAGTTCGCGTTGTTGGGCTGATCGGCCCACGCCCACGCGAGGCCGTTCGGCCCGCTCGGGTCACGCCAGTAGAGGATCGAATAGCCGCTGTCGACCGGAGCGCCAGAAGGGTCGAAGCACGCCACGAAGGCCGTGTCGCTTGACCATCCAGCGCTCCGGCAACGCGCGTTTCCGGATCCATGCGCGGTCACCTGGACGTTCCCAGAGCTGGCTGCGGAGAACCCGGTCCACTCCATCGAGTAGCTGCCGACGCCGAGGCGCGTCGCGGTGATCGGGTCACCGTTGAACGAGCGGGCCGCGTTGGGGGTGTACGACGGGTTGGCGGGCTGATCGGCCAGCGCGAACGCGTGAGAATTGGGAACGCCGCCGAACGGCTGCACGTAGAGCACCGTGTACTGCGAGTCGACGGGATTGCCGGCGGCGTCGAAGCACGCGACCGACACCACGTCTCCGCTCCAGCCCGCGAGCTTGCAGTAGTCGGCGGTCGTCCCGCGGGCCGTCACCTGCACGTTGCCTTCCGAGAAGCCGTAGCTCGCATGCAGACCCGGGAACACGACCGAGTACTGCCCGGTGCCGTTGCGAATGATGTGGGGCGGCGTGCCGGAGTTGTTGTAGGCGTAGAACGCGTCGGGCGTGTAGAAGCCGGTGGTGGGGAGGTGGGCCCAGACGAAGCCATACGACTGCGGATAGGCGGACGCGCCGAGCGGCGCGGCGACTGCGAATAGCGCGGCGAGGAGGCATCGGCGGATCACTGTCATCGCGATTCTCCGGACTCGATCGGGTGGCTCGGGGCCCGTCGGTCGTCGATATCGCGAGTCTCGCCGGCTACCGCGGGCGCACCTATGTACTACTTCACGCGGGCACAGCCTACACCCGCAGCGTCGGATCCTGGAAACAGAATCCGCAGGACCCGACAGTAGTTCGATCGACTAACGGCTACTCGAACCGGTAGTTCGGGGCTTCCTTCGTGATGATCACGTCGTGCACGTGGCTCTCCTGGAGCCCGGCCGCCGAGATCCGCACGAAGCGGGCGCGGTCGCGCAGCGCGGCGAGGGTCGGGGAGCCGACATAGCCCATGCCCGAGCGCAGCCCGCCCACGAGCTGGTGGATGTTGCTCGTGAGGCTGCCGCGGTACGGGATCGCGGCCCTCGATGCCCTCGGGCACGAGCTTGCCCGCATCGCTGACGCCGGCCTGGAAATAGCGGTCGGCGCTGCCCTGGGTCATCGCGCCGATCGAGCCCATGCCGCGGTAGACCTTGTACGAGCGGCCCTGATACAGCACGACTTCGCCGGGCGCCTCGTCGGTGCCCGCGAACAGCGACCCGATCATCACGCTCGATGCGCCGGCCGCGAGCGCCTTCACCACGTCGCCCGAGAACTTCACGCCGCCGTCCGCGATCACGGGCACGTCGGCGCTCTTCGCCACGCGCGCGGCGTCGACCACCGCCGTGAACTGCGGCACGCCCACGCCCGCGACGATGCGCGTGGTGCAGATCGAGCCGGGCCCGACGCCGACCTTCACGGCCGAGACGCCCGCCTTGATCAGCGCCTCGGTGCCCTCGGCCGTGGCCACGTTGCCGCCCACGAGCGGAAGGTCCGGGAACAGGTGCCGCAGCTCGAGCGATCGTCTCGATCACCCCTTCGAGTGACCGTGCGCCGTGTCGACCACCACCACGTCGACGCCCGCATCGACGAGCGCCTGCGTGCGCGCGGCGGTCTCTTCGCCGACGCCCACCGCGGCGCCGCAGCGCAGCCGGCCGTGTGCGTCCTTGCACGCGTGCGGGAAGCGCTCGCTCTTCTCGATGTCCTTGATCGTGATCAGGCCGCGCAGATTGCCCTGGTCGTCCACCACGAGCAGCTTCTCGATCCGGTGCTGGTGGAGCAGCTCTTTCGCGCGCTCCATGTTCGTGCCGGGCGGCACCGTGACGAGCCCCTCGCTCGTCATGAAGCGCGAGATCTCCTGATGCGTGTCGCGCACGAAGCGCAGGTCGCGATTGGTCAGGATGCCGACCGCCTTGCCCTCGCGCGTGATCGGGACGCCCGAGATCTTGTAACGGGCCATCACCTCGAGCGCTTCGTAGATGCGCTGCTCGGGGCGCATCGTGATCGGGTCCGAGATCATGCCCGACTCGGACCGCTTCACCTTGTCGACCTCGGCAGCCTGCGCTGCGATCGGCATGTTCTTGTGCACGATCCCGATGCCGCCGTTCTGCGCCAGGCAGATCGCGGTCTCGTGCTCGGTCACTGTATCCATCGCCGCGGATAGCAGCGGGATGTTCAACGTGATCTCGCGCGTGAGGCGCGTGCGCACGTCGACCTGATCCGGGAGCACTTCGCTCGCACCGGGCACGAGCAGGACATCGTCGAAGGTCAGGCCGTCACGGAGGTCGAGGTCGCGGGACGTCGAATCGGTGTCGGGGTGGGCCATGCCGGAGATTAATGGCGTGGCCGCAACGGGTCAACGGTGCGCCGACCTCCGACCCGATTCCCCCGCTACGGCACCAGACGCGTGAGCAGCTCGCGCAGCGCCGCCGTGGCCGCAGCCGGGACCTCGGGCGTGACCGCGAGCGCTCTGCGCTCGTCGAACAGCCCGAGCTTCTCGCACAGCGATCCGACGCCGCTCTGGTCCTTGTCCTTCTCCTCGAGCAGCACGTGGAAGCAGCGCGCGCGCGGCAGCGCGCCCACCTGCTCCACCGCCGTGCGCAGCGCCTCCGCCGACGCATCGATCCCGCCGCCGTGCACGAACAGCGCCGCGAGCGCTCCGTGTGCGGCGAGCGGCCACAGCGGCGCGAAGCGCGCCGTCGCGGGAATCTCGAACACCTCGATCGCGATCTCGTCGTCGACCGGAATGCGCAGGATCGCTGCCAGGTCCGCGTCTTCGCTGCCCGCGCGCGGCGTATGCTCGACGCCCGGCAGGCGCGCGAACAGACCCGTGATGGTGCGCGCCGCCTCGGGCTCCGACGCGAACAGCACGATCTTCGCGTCGATCGGCTGCGCGTCGCGCGGCCTGCCCTGGTCGAGCCAATCGCGCAGCCGCGCCGCGAGCGCGGGACCGAACAGACCTCCCGCAGCCGGCTCGGGCACCGCGCCGTCCGCGCGCAGCTCGATCATGCCGCGCCGTGCCAGCGTCTGGAGGGTGCGCAGCACCTGGTAGTCGGGGAACGTGCAGCGGTCGAGCACCTCGGACACGCGGCTCGACAGCTCGAGCATCATGAACACTTCCTGGGTCAGCGGGTGCAGCACGCTGGGCAGCGACGAACGCGCCACCTTGAGCGCGACGCGCGCGTGCGGCGCGGGCAGATCCTGGCCACTGCGCTGCCACTCGTCGGCCTGGCGCTGCGCCTCGCGCAGCAGCGCGCGCGTGGGCCGCTCGATCGAGCCGCGCTCGCGCACCACCAACTGCTCGTGGAACGAGAAGCTGCCGCGGCGCCACGCGAGCAGCCGGAACAGCGCCTTCTCTCCTTCCACGCTGCCGACGCGCGCCTGCACCACGTCGCCGTCGCACAGGTCGATGCGGCCACTCGGAGCGCGCCGCCCGGTTCCGTCGCGCAGCTCGATCACACCGGTCTTGCGGTTCACATGGAACAGCTCGATCAGCTCGGGCAGCGAAATCTGGGACAGCTTGCCCTCGACACCGGGCGTACCCGTCCCCGCGACCGGCTGCGGGCTCCGCTCGCGCAGCAGCGCCTCGATGAAGCGCGCGATCGTCTCGGGGTCGGCGCGGCCCGGAATCACGCGCCCGAGCGCGGGCGAGGCGGCCGACTCGTCGTGCTCTCCATCGTTCACGAAGAGCATGCGCATCGCGCAGGTGTGCGGGTTGGTCTGCAGGATCTCCGCGAGGCGCGTGCCATCGATCAGCGGCAGCGCGACCTGCGCCACCATCGCGGCGGGCTTGTCCGCGAGCGCGATCTCGAGCGCGGCGGCGCCGTGGCTGGCCAGGATCACGTCGATCCCGAGCTGGCGGCACGCGTTCGCGATCTTGCGCGCGCGCTCCGCGTCGCCGTCTGCGACCAATACCCGGAGCGCCATCTAGACGACCCTCGGCACGCGCAGCTCGCGCTGCAGCCGGAATGCCAGCGACTCTGCGAGCGAGCGGTCGCTCGAGTGGAACCAGCGCACGCGGCCGGGCTCCGACGAGGCCTCGTCCGCGACCAGCACGTACGAGGGTCCGTCGCCGAAGTGCACCGCGAACGGCGGCCCCGCGAGCGAGTTCGCGGGGAGCCAGGTGATGCCGTCCTTGGCCATGGCGACCCCGGTCGGCTCCGCGAGCACGACGAGGTCGGTGCCGCACGGCGAGTCGGAGCGCTGGCGCAGGCCCTCGGCGAGCGCATCGCCGAACAGCGCGCCGGGTCGGCAGAACATCAGGTTGCGCTCGCGCGGCCGGCGGCCGACCTCGGAGATCGCGAACCGGAACAGCGAGGCGACCGCTGCGGCCGGCTCGCCCTCGCCGCTCTCGATCAGGCGCGCGAGCGCGTCTCCGATCGGAAGCGCCGCGAGCCGCCGCTCGCGCTCGCGTGCGCGGCGGTCGTCGGCGATGCGCCGTTCGAGCACGCGCAGGATCATCTCGAGCTGCGTGCCGTCGCCGGGATAGCTGACGCTGCCCACGATCACCTGCGGGCGCAGCGCGGGCTTGATCGAGGTGATCGGCTCGCTGCGCTCGAGCGCGAGGCGCGTGCGCTGCTTGAACGTCGCGGCGCCGACCGCGGCGGTCTCCGCGAGCAGCACGTAGAACTCGCCGTCCTGGTCCACGGCGAGCAGATCGGTCGCGCGCATGAGCCGGGAGAAGAGGCGCGCGAGCGAGGCGTGCCAGGTGCGGAACGCCGTATCGTCGAGTCGCTCGCGCAGCGGCTCGAGCGGCTCCACCGTCGCGTGCAGGACCGAGAAGCTGCGACCGAAGCGGTTCGCCTTCTCGATCTCGTTGCGCACCACGTCGTGCAGATATTCGATCCGGTAGGCGCCCGAGTCGGGGTCCTGCAGCGTGCGCCGCTCGAGGCGCGCGAAGCGTTCCGCGTTGCGATAGGCGGCGTCTGCGAACGACAGGAATTTCTCGGCCGCGGCGCGGTCGACGTCGTCGAAGAGCTCGCCGCCGACCTTGTCGGTGAGCCGGAACAGGCCGTCGAGCTGGCCGGCCTGGCGCAGCGCCACGACCAGCGCGGGCCGCCGCGCGCCGCTCTTGTCGCTCCAGTCCACGACCGCGGTGGCCGCGTCGCTCGCGCGCAACGCCTGCGGCAGCTCGCCCAGCGCGAGCTCTTCGCGCTCCTCGTCGATCCGCACGAGTCCGTGCGCAGCGGCGATCTTGAGCTCGTCCGATGCGCCCTCGCCCCGCCACCAGAGCACGCCGCCCTGGGCGCCCGTCTCGCGGCACAGGCCCTCGAGCACCTTGACCGAGAGCGCGTCGAGCGTGGGCGCGCGGAACAGCGCGAGCGCGCGCTCGAACAGCGCGCGCTCGCCCAGGAACTCGATGTTCTCGGCGAGCAGGCGGTCGCGCTCCTGGCGCAGCCGCGCGCGCTGGAGGATCCCCTCGAGCGCAGTCGCGAGCGTCGTGCGGTCGAATGGCTTGAGCAGGTAGTCGGTCGCGCCGACCTTCATCGCGTCGACGGCGCTCTGCACGTCGACGACGCCCGTCACGACGATGATCTCCTGGTCCGGGTCGCGTTCCTTCACGCGCTGGACCAGGTCGATCCCCGTCATCACGGGCATCACGAGGTCGGTCACGATCACGTCGAACACGGCGTGATCGAGCAGGCGCAGTGCTTCCTCGCCGCTCGCGCAGGTCTGCACCTCGAAACCCTCTTCGACGAGCAGGCCCTCGATCAGCTCGCGGAAGTAGCGCTGATCGTCGACCGCGAGAATCCGGCCCCTGGGCATGCCTCCCCCATCGCTCAGGGGGCGTCCCCTCAGAGCTGAGCGCTGCGCCTCTCTACATCGGCGGAGAACCCGAGCTTCTTCACCGGGATCCCGACCGGTTCGCCGATCAGCGAGTGCGGCGTCGCCTCGACCACGTGCACGCGCACGATCGAGCCGGGTTCCACTGCGGCTGCGAGATTTACCACGCGGTGGTAGGGGTCGCGGCCCGACGACTGATCTCCGCGCCGACTGGTGCCCTCGATCAGCACCTCGGTCTCGCTGCCCACGCGGCGCCGGTGCGCCTCGAGCGTGAGGTCGTGCTGGAGGTTCTGGAGCTCGAGGAGGCGCTCCTGCGCGACGCCGGGGTCGACCGGATCGGCGTACCCGGCCGCGGGCGTGCCGGGCCGGGCCGAGTACTTGAACGTGTACGCGTCCACGAAGCCCACGTCGCGGAACAGCGCGAGCGTGGCGCGGAAGTCGGCGTCGGTCTCGCCCGGGAAGCCCACGATCAGGTCGGTGGTGATCGCGACGTCGGGGCGCGCCTGGCGCAGCTGCTCGCACAGCGCGCGGTACGCGTCCGCGGTGTAGGGCCGGCGCATGCGCTCGAGCACCGCGTCCGAGCCGCTCTGCGCGGGCAGATGGACGTGCGGGCACAGCGCAGCGAGCTCGCCGTGGGCGCGCACGAGGTCGTCGTCGAAGAAGGCCGGGTGCGGGCTCGTGTATCGGATCCGCTCGATCCCGGGCACGTCCGCGAGCCGCCGCAACAGCGCCGCGAAGCTCTCGGTGCCCGCGGCGGCCGCGCGCCCGCGCCGTACGTCGTGGCGGCCGTACGCGTTGACGGTCTGTCCGAGCAGCGTGATCTCGCATACGCCCGCGTCCGCGAGCTCGCGCACCTCGGCTGCGATCGCTTCCGCGGACCGGCTGATCTCGCGACCGCGCGTGTTCGGGACCACGCAGAAGGTGCAGAACATGTCGCAGCCTTCCATCACGGTGACGAACGCGCGCCCGGGCGTCTCGCTCGGCAGGTCGGGGTGGTGCTGCGGCAGATCGAAGCGCTCGAGCGAGCGATTCTCGTCGGTGCGCAGCCCGCGCACTCCGCGTTCCGCGGACGCGACCAGCGCCGGCACGAAGCGCAGGTTGTGGGTGCCGTAGACGAAGTCGACCGCAGCGAAGCGGCGCAGGATCGCGTCGCCCTCCTGCTGCGCCACGCAGCCCGCGACGCCGATCACGCGACCGGGCCGGCTCTCCTTCCACTCGCGCAGTCGACCGAGGTCGGAGTAGAGGCGCTGCTCCGCCTTGTCGCGAATCGAGCACGTGTTGATGATCAGGAGATCCGCGTCTTCGAGCTCTGCGGTCGCGCGATAGCCCTCACCCGACAACAGCGCCGCGACTTTCTGCGAGTCGAGCGCGTTCATCTGACAGCCGTAGGTGCGGATGTGGAAGCGTCGGAGCGCCGCCAAGGAGACCTCTGGAACGGGGGTCGGAAACGGACCCGCGGAACCTACCCGAAGGCGGCCGACATGGCCCCGCGCCCCGGCTCCAACCCGGATCGAGCAAATTCTGTGTGAGAGAGCCTAATCCTCGGTTTTAGCTCCTGTTTTTCCGCGTCAGCCCCGCGCCACCCCCGGCCCGTCCCGCCCCTGTCAGCGAGAATGCGAAATAGCGTTTGACAAGCTTCGCGGGGCCGCTCACAATGCGTCACAGATCCCGTTTGTGTGGAGCGGCGGTGGATCTGGCATTTCTAATCGAAATGTCCAACCTCTCACCCCCCATCATCCATCCACCGCCCTCCCCCCTTTGAACAAACGCCCCGTCGAGAAATCGGCGGGGCGTTTTGTCTTCGAGCCCTGCTAGGCGCGGATCGGCGGACCGTACGGATGCGGGGCGGATGGCTTGCTGCCGAGAAGTAGAGCGCAGCCGGCCACGGGCCGTGACAACTACAGAAGCAGTCCGTCGACCACCCGCGAGAGCTGGCGGAGGTTCCGGCACTCCTCGGCGACATCCGTGTACGGCAGATACTTGTCCATCACGCTGTCGCCGAAGCCCCAGGCGCTCGGGTTCTCGGGGTTGAGCCACACCACGTTCTTGGCCTTGTTGTGGATCTCGCGCAGACACCACGCGCGCGGGTCGTTGTAGTTGTTGCGCGCGTCGCCGAGGATCAGCACCGTCGTCTTGTTGTCGATCGCGGACAGGAAGTTCTGCCAGAAGTGGTGGAACGCGAAGCCGAAGTTCGAGCGCGTGTAGACGTTGATCACGTCCCCGCCCTCGAGCGCCTCCTCGATCGCGTCGTTGATGTCCTTCTCCTGGAACAGCGGCGTCACCTCGCCGAGCTCGGCCACGAACACGAACGCGCGGATCTTCGTGAACGCCTCCTGGAGCGTGTAGACGAACTGGAGCATGAAGCGCGACACGTTCGCGACCGAGGACGAAACGTCCGTGAGGATCACGAGCTTGGGCCGATCCTTCTTGCGCTGCTTGAAGATCAGCTCGAACGGGATCCCGCCGTGCGGCATGTTGCGGCGCAGCGTCTGGTGCAGGTCGAGCTTGCCGCGCTTGAGCCGCCGGCGGCGGATCGAGAGCACGTTCTTGATCCGCTGGGCGAGGCG
The DNA here is from genome assembly GCA_963832165.1 of uncultured delta proteobacterium. Classification (GTDB taxonomy): domain Bacteria; phylum Myxococcota_A; class UBA9160; order UBA9160; family SMWR01; genus JAHEJV01. The sequence continues at coordinate 39,603 of CAWHTE010000005.1, forward strand.
CTCGACCACCTCGCGCATCTTGCGGATCTCCTCCTCGGTGAGGTGGTAGAAGCTCTTCTCGAGCAGCGTCTCGCGCCGGAACTTCTCCATGTAGTCGTGGTTGTGCTTCTGGAGCTCGCGCTCGGTGAACGAGCGCACGCTGCGGCGCAGCGCCTCCATGAGCCCCTCGATCAGCCGGCGCAGCGCGGCGATCTGCTCGGGCGACATGCCGGCCGCCTCGAGCCGCGCCGCAAGCTCTTCGAGCTGCTCCCCCGCGCCTTCCATGCCGAGCTGCTCGAGCGTGCGGCGGCTGAAGAAGCCGACCTGCAGGAAGTTCTCGATCCGGTCGATCCCGGCCTGCTCGGCGGCCTGGCGGATCAGGTTCTCGAGCTGGGTGAGGTCCTGGGTCAGCAGCGCGCGCGCGAGCTCGGAGAGATCCCCCGAGCTCTCTCCTTCCATGCCCTGGAGCATCTGCATGATCTGCTGGAGCAGCTGCTCGAAGTCGGCGCCCATCTCGGCCAGGCCCCCGGTGGCCTGGCCGAACGACTCGCGCAGGCTGTCGTAGAAGCCCGACCAGAACAGGTCGAAGAGCTGGTCGTAGGTGGGGACCTCTTCGCCGCGCTTCACCATCGTGGAGCGCATCGCGTCCTTGAAGATCTCCCGGTCATCGAGCGCGAGCTCGTCGAGCGCCGTGAAGGCGTCGATCGCCTCGGCCGTGGAGACGCGGATCCCGCTCTTGCGCAGGATGTTGGTGAACTCGAGGATCTTCTTCTGCAAGGGGCCACTCTAGGTCGGGCGGATCCGTTGAAGCGCCTACTCGCCGGGCGGGGTAGTGCAATCGCCTTCGGAGGTGGCGCACTCGGTCTGGCAGGCCACCAGGTACTCGTTTCGCGCCGCGGGGGTCATGTCGCTCTGCGACTCGGCGAGACTTTCGCACTCCGCGGCGCACTCGTTGGCGGTGCTCTTGCAGCACTCCGCCCGATCCGCCGGTGCCTTTTCGAGGCAGGCCTGGAAGGTCTCGTCGTAGTCCGCCGGAAGTCCGAGCGCGGGCGCGGCGACCAGTGTCGCGAGCGCCAGTCCTCGGGTCAGATGGCCGACACGGCTCCGGCTTCGGAATCGGACATGCTGGATCACGTTCGTCCTCCTGCTAGTGCAGTGCGCCCTTCTTCGTGGCTGCAGGCGCCGGCTCGGGCGCCGCGGCCGGCTTGGCGGCGCGCGCCTCGCCGGTCTTCTTCTGGAGCAGCTTGTCGAGCTCCGCTTGCGCCTTGCGGACGTCGCCCTCGTACTTGAGGATCACGTTGAAGGTCTGGTTCACGAGCTCCGCGTCGAGCTCCTGGGCGTTGAGCGCGAGCAGTGCGCGCGCCCAGTCGAGCGTCTCGCTGATCGACGGCGTCTTCTTCAGGTCGAGCTGGCGCAGCCGATGCATCATGCCCACGAGATCGTCGACCAGCCCCGCGGCCACGCCGGGCACCTTCGTCTCGAGGATGCGCTTCTCGAGCTCCTCGTTCGGGAAGTCGATGTAGAGGTGGAGACAGCGGCGCTTGAGCGCGTCGCTCATCTCGCGCGCGTTGTTCGAGGTCAGGAACACGAGCGGCTTGCGCTTGGCTTCGATCGTGCCGAGCTCGGGCACCGTCACCTGGAAGTCCGAGAGCACCTCGAGCAGGAACGCCTCGAACTCGGGGTCCGACTTGTCGACCTCGTCGATCAGCAGCAGCACCGGCTCGTCCGAGGTGATCGCGGTGAGCAGCGGGCGCGGCACGATGAAGTGGTCGGAGAAGAAGACGCTGTCCTCCTTGCCGACGCGCTCGGCGGCCTCGCGCAGCGTAGAGGCCCCGGCCATCGCCTCGGTGAACCTCTCCTTGAGGATCTGCGTGTAGAGCAGCTGCTTCGAGTACTCCCACTCGTAGAGCGCCTTGGCCTCGTCGAGACCCTCGTAGCACTGCAGGCGGATCAGCTTCCGGCCGGTGGCCTTCGCGACCACCTTCGCGAGCTCGGTCTTGCCGACGCCGGCCGGCCCCTCCACGAGCACGGGCTTCTCGAGCTTGGCGGCCAGGAACACGACGGTCCCGATCTTCTTGTCACCGATGTAGTCCTGCGCCGTGAGCTGCTCGAGGACGTCGTCAATCGAATCGAACATGAAGTCTCCGTAGGGCTGGGAAACGCCTCAACTCATCAGATGAAGGACGTGACCGAGCTTTTCTTTCTTGGTGCGCAGATACTCGAGATTCTTCTCGTTCGGTGCGATCTCGAGCGGCACGCGGTCGACGATCGTGAGGCCGTAGCCCTCGATGCCCGCGCGCTTGCCCGGGTTGTTCGTGATCATGCGCATCTGGCGCACCCCGAGGTCCACGAGGATCTGGGCGCCGACGCCGTAGTCGCGCAGGTCGGCCGGGAAGCCGAGCCGCTCGTTCGCCTGGACCGTGTCGAGGCCCTCGTCGTCCTGCAGCCCGTAGGCGCGGATCTTGTTCTTGAGCCCGATCCCGCGCCCTTCCTGGCGCATGTAGAGCAGCACGCCCTGCCCCTCGCTCTCGATCAGCTTCATCGCGGCCTCGAGCTGCTCGCCGCAGTCGCAGCGCATCGACCCGAACGCGTCGCCGGTCAGGCACTCGCTGTGCACGCGCACGAGCACCGCGTCGTCGGGGCCGATCTCGCCCTTCACGAGCGCCATGTGATCGATGTGGTCGATGTCGTTCTCGTAGACGATGCACTTGAACTCGCCGCCCGCGTGCGTGGGCATCATCGCGACCGCGGCGCGCCGCACGAGCTTCTCCTTGCGCAGCCGGTACTGGATCAGGTCCGCGATGCTGACGATCTTCACGCCGTGCTGGCGCGAGAACTCGATCAGATCGGGCATGCGCGCCATCGTGCCGTCGTCGTTCATGATCTCGCAGATCACGCCCGCGGGCGTGAGCTCGGCGAGCCGCGCGAGATCGACCGAGCCCTCGGTCTGCCCCGCGCGCCGCAGCACGCCGCCCGGGCGCGCGCGCAGCGGGAACACGTGGCCCGGCCGCGCGATGTCGGTCGGCTTCGCGTCGGGAGCGATCGCGGTGAGGATCGTCGTGGCGCGGTCGGCCGCGGAGATGCCCGTGGTCACCCCGCGCCGCGCCTCGATCGACACCGTGAACGCGGTGCCGAAGCCCGAGGTGTTCTCCCAGTCGGGCACCATCATGCCGAGGTTGAGCTTGTCGAGCTGCTCCTCGGTCATCGACAGGCAGATCAGGCCGCGCCCGTAGCGGGCCATGAAGTTGATCGTCTCGGGCGTGACCTTCTCGGCGGCGACGCAGAGGTCGCCCTCGTTCTCGCGGTCGGCGTCGTCGACCAGGATCACGAGCTTGCCGGCGCGGATGTCGGCGACGGCCGCTTCGACAGAAGCGATCGCAGCCCGGATCTGCTCCGGGTTCTGCGCGAGCTGAAGCTTGGGCTTTTGGGTCATAGGGGGCAGGCCACCATCCGTCAGTCCAGACCCCGTGTTCCGAAAGCGGGGTTCCGGCGGGCGCGCGGGGTGTACCTGGGCGGGTTCCGCACCGTATCAATGGCGGAATTCGGTGTCAAACCTGCGCATTGTTTGGGCATTTGTGCAATCGCAGCGCCCGCGTAGCCGCAGCCCCTGCCCTCACACGGCCATCGGCCACCGTTGCTTTCATGTCAGAGTTCCCTTCGCGCTGCAGCTTCTACAAGCGAGAGCTGGTCTCGGCGCGCTGTGCAGCTCCCGCCGGATTCCCCTCCCCGGCATATCGATTGCACGCGTTGCGTTTCATCGAAACCGAGGAGGGAGTCATGCTCGTACAGGAGATTATGACGAGTGATCCCGTGTGCTGTATGCGGGATCTTCCGCTGAAGGACGTCGCGCGCCTCATGGTCGAGAACGACTGCGGTGGCATCCCGGTCGTCGACGACTTCGAGAGCGTCCGGCCGATCGGCATGATCACCGACCGCGACATCGCGTGTCGCGTGGTGGCCAAAGACCAGAATCCGCTCGAGCTCACGGTGGGCGACTGCATGACCGAGCCCTGCGTCACGCTCGAGCAAAACGCGAGCGTCGAGAGCGTGCTGCGAGGCTTTCGAAGAGAATCAGATCCGGCGCGTCGCGATCGTCGATCACGCCGGGCGGTGCTGCGGCATCGTCGCGCAGGCCGACCTCGCCGAGTGGGCACCCGATCCTCAGGTGGCCGAGGTGGTGCGCTCCGTTTCGGAGCCGACCGATACGCCGTCCAACCTCTGATCGGGTCGGACGAACGCAGCCGGACGCGTTCTCCAGGTTCGAAGAGCGCCGTCCAGTTGTCGCTCGGGCCGTGCCGTTGATGAGGAACGTATACGTGGAACCCGTGACGTCGGAAACGTCGGTGGGGTCCATGCGCATCTGCGCCCAGTGGAAGCGGTCCGCGAGCGGCTGGTCCTCGCGCGCGACAGGCTCGCAAGCGTCTGCTTCTGTCGATTGAAGTAGCCCGGTTGCGCCTTGAGCTTCCGGAAGATCGTGTGCGGGTGCAGGAAGCTCCAATCGACAGCACGACCACGTATTCGCGGTCCGACGCCACGGGATCGCGTCAGCCGGTCGATCACGATCGGGCCGTAATGGCCCATCTGTTCTGGAGGTCGGAGTGGCTGTGATACCAGTAGGTGCGGATTGCCGACGTCGTTTCGTAGACGAAGGTCGTGCGCGGCTTGATCCCCGGAAGCTCCGCCGGGAACGCCGTCCATCTGGAACGGCAGGATCACGCCGGGAAGCGACCGCCGCTTCCAGAGCGCGAACAGCGCGGGATAGACCAGCAGTTCGAGCGCGAACGAGCTCGCGAGCCCGCCGACCATCGGCGCCGCGATCCGCTTCATCACGTCCGCGCCGCTGCCGCTGCTCCACAGGAGCGGGAGGAGGCCCGCCGTCATCGCGACCACGGTCATGAGCTTGGGCCGGATCCGGCGCGCCGCGCCCTCGACGATCGCGTCCTCGAGGTCGCGCTCGCTGCGCAGCTCGCCGCGCGCGGCGCGCTCGCCGTGCGCGAGCGTCAGGTAGAGCAGCATCACGACGCCGGTCTGCGCGTCGAGCCCCGCGAGCGCGATGATCCCGACCCAGACGCCGACGCTCAGGTTGTAGCCGAGCGCCCAGAGCAGCCAGAACGCGCCGATCAGCGAGAACGGCACCGCGAGCAGCACGATGCCCGTCTCCACGAGCGAGCCCGTGTTCAGGAACAAGAGCAATGCCACGAGCGCGATCGTGAGCGGCACGACGAGCAGCAGCCGATCCTTCGCGCGCTCGTAGTGCTCGAACTGGCCCGCCCACGCGATCCGCGTGCCCGCGGGCAGCGAGACCTGCTCCGCCACGGCGCGGCGCGCCTCGTTCACGTAGTCGACGATCGGGCGCTCGCCTGATGTCCACGGCGACGTAGCCGACCAGGCGCCCCGACTCGCTGCGCACGAAATCGGGGCCCATCGCGAACGAGAAGTCGGCCACCTGCGCGAGCGGGACCTGCGCTCCGCCCGGCGTCGCCACGAGCACACGGCGCAGCGCGTCGAGGTCTTCGCGGTAATCGCGCGCGTAGCGCACGTTGATCGGGTAGCGCTCGCGGCCCTCGATCGTCTGCGACACGTTGCGCCCGCCGATCGCGGTCTCGACCACCTCGTTCACGTCGCTCGCGCGCACGCCGTAGCGCGCGGCGTCCTCGCGCCGGATCGAGACGTCGAGGAAGAAGCCGCCCGAGAGCCGCTCGGCCAAGGCGCTGCGCGTGCCCGGGATCTGCGCGAGCACGGCCTCGATCTCGCGCCCGGCGCGGTCGATCGCGGCGAGGTCGGGCCCGAACACCTTGACGGCGAGCTGGCTGCGCACGCCGGTCGCGAGCATCTCGGTGCGCGTCTGGATCGGCATCCAGAAGATGTTCGGCATGCCCGGGTAGCGCAGCGTCTGGTCCATCTCCGACACGAGCCGCTGCCAGGTCATGCCCTCGCGCCACTGCTCGCGCGGCTTGAGCGTGATCACGGTCTCGACCATCGAGAGCGCCGGCCGGATCGGAAGACGTCTCGGCGCGCCCGATCTTGCCGAACACGCGCGCGACCTCGGGGAACTGCATGAGCTCCTGGTCCATGCGCTGCAGCACGTCCGCGGCCTCGGTGATCGACATGCCCGGCGGCGCGGTCGGCATGTACAGGATCGTGCCCTCGTTGAGCGGCGGCATGAACTCGCTGCCGAGCGCAAATACCACGGGTACCGTCGTCGCGAAGAGCAGCAGCGCCCCCGCGATCACGGTGCCGCGCCGCCGCACCACCCAGCGCACGACCGGCGCGTAGGCGCGCACGAGCGCGCGGTTGATCGGATGCTCGTCCTCGCTGCGGATCCGGCCGCGGATGAACAGCGCCGCGAGCGCGGGCGTGAGCGTCACCGAGAGCACGGCCGCGAAGCCCATCGCGTAGGTCTTCGTGTAGGCGAGCGGCTTGAACAGGCGCCCCGCGGTCGCCTCGAGCGTGAAGATCGGCAGGAACGAGACCGTGATCACGAGCAGCGCGAAGAAGACGGCTCGGGCCGACCTCCTGCATCGCGCGCAGGATCACCGCGTCGCGTGGCCCGGGCCGGCCCGCGTGCTCCCAGCCCTCGAGGCGCTTGTGCACGTTCTCGACCAGGATGATCGAGGCGTCGACCATCGCGCCGATCGCCACGGCGATCCCGCCCAGCGACATGATGTTCGCGGTGAGTCCCTGCTGGACCATCGGGATGAACGCGAGCACGACCCCGACCGGGATCGTGAGGATCGGGATCAGCGCGCTGCGAACATGCAGGAGAAACACGAAGATCACGAGCGAAACGATCGCCAGCTCTTCGAAAAGCGTGCGGCGCAGCGTGGCGATCGAGCCCTCGATCAGCTCCGAGCGGTCGTAGGTGGTCACGACCTCGACGCCCTCGGGCAGCCCGGCCTGGAGCTCGGCCAGGCGCTCCTTCACCGCGTCGATCACGCGCAGCGCGTTCTCGCCGTAGCGCATCACCACGATCCCGCCGACCGCCTCGCCCTCGCCGTCGAGCTCCACGAGGCCCCGGCGCATCTCGGGACCGAACGACACGGTCGCCACGTCTTCGAGGTAGACCGGCGTGCCCCCGTCGCTCGCGCCCAGCGGGATGCGGCGCAGGTCTTCGAGCGCGTGCACGCGCCCGCGCCCGCGCACCGCGTACTCGTGTCCCGCGAACTCGACGACCTGCCCGCCGGCGTCCTCGTTCGACTCGCGCACGGCGCGGATCACGTCCTGGATCGGCAGGTCGCGCGCGAGCAGCTTGTTCGGGTCGACCTGCACCTGGTACTGGCGCACGAAGCCGCCCACCGACGCCACCTCGGCGACGCCGGGCACGCTCGCGAGCGCATAGCGCAGGTTCCAGTCCTGGAGGCTGCGCAGCTCTGCGAGGTCGTGGCGACCCGTGCGGTCGATGAGCGCGTACTCGAACACCCAGCCGACGCCGGTCGCGTCGGGACCGATCACGGGCACGACGCCGCTCGGAAGCTGGCCCTGGACGCCCGAGAGGTACTCGAGCACGCGGCTGCGCGCCCAGTAGATGTCGGTCCCGTCCTCGAAGATCGCGTACACGAACGAGAGTCCGAAGAACGACTGGCCGCGCACGAAGCGGACGTTGGGCGCCGAGAGCAGACGCGCCGAGATGGGATAGGTGATCTGGTCCTCGACGAGGTTGGGGCTCTGGCCCGGCCACTCGGTGAACACGATCACCTGGACGTCGGAGAGATCGGGAATCGCGTCGAGCGCCGTGCCGCGCAGCGACGCGACACCCCACGCGGTGGCTGCGACCACGGTCAGGATCGCGAGCGCGCGATTGCGCGCGCACCACTCGATCAGGCGCGCGATCACCACTGCTCCAATGCGGCGCGCAGCCGACTCTCGGACGCGATCAGGAACGTGGCCGAGGTGACGATCGGATCGCCGGCCTCGAGTCCCGCGAGGATCTCGACGTCCTCGCCGCTGCGCAGCCCGACCTCCACGCGCTGCGGGCGGAATCGCCCGTCGCCGAGCGAGCGGAACACGAAGCTGCGCTCGCCCGCGTAGAGCACGGCGGACTGCGGCACGACCAGCCGCTCGCCGCGGTCGGCCTCGATCCGCACGTTCGCGTACATGTCGGGCCGCAGCGCGAGGTCGGGATTGGGCAGCGCGAGGCGGAGCCGCGCCGTGCGCGTCTTCGGGTCGAGCGTGGGATAGACGTAGGCGACGGTCGCCTCGAAGGTGTGCCCGGGCTGATAGGGCAGCGTCACGCTCGCGTGTTGCCCCTCGCGCACGAGCGACAGCTCCGACTCGTACACCTCCGCCTCGATCCACACTCGCGCGAGCGACGCGATCCGGTACAGGCGCTGTCCGGCCTCGAACGCACTGCCCTCGACGAGATTCTTCTCGACCACGTAGCCGGTCACGGGCGAGCGGATCGGCAGGTGCTCGAGCGGCTCACCGCTTTTCGCGAGCCGCTCGAGGTCGGCATCCGCGATGTCCCAGAGCCGCAGCCGGTTGCGCGCGGCGCGCACGAGATAGTCGGAGCGGTCGGGCGCGTTCGTGGCGCTCGCGCGCTCCTGGCTGCGCAGCGCCGTGAGGAATTCCTGCTGCGCCGCGTGGAGCTCCGGGCTGTAGACGCCGAACAGCACGTCCCCCTTCTTCACGGGCGCGCCGATCGCATTGGCGTGGACCGCTCCGGCCCAGCCGTTCATCTTGAGCGCGACGTCCGCGAGCGTGGTCTCCTCGGACGTGACCCGGCCGACCGCGCGCACCGCGGACACGAGCGCGCGGCGCTCGGCGGGCGCGATCTTCACGCCGATCCGCTGCAGGCGCCCGGGCTCGATCGCGAACTCGGGCGCCCCCTCGCCCTGCGGCGCCGGAGCGGCCTCCGCCGCGGCGCCCTGGAGACGCACGCCGGACGTGCCGACCGCGAGCGATCCCTGCGCGCGCGCGACCGGCCCGCCGGCCGGCTGCGCGGCGATCGCGACGTTCCAGCTGCCGGCCATGTCGAGCGCGAACTCCGCGCGGTAGCGGCCCTCTCCTTCTTCCGTCACGTGCGCGGGCCCGCCCATCGCGGGCATCGCGCCCATCGCGTGCATGACCACCTCGACGTCGACGTCGGCGCCCGCAACCGGCTTCCCCGACGCGTCGCGGAGTTCGACCCAGAGCGTGTTCTGGCCCACGCGCAGCTCGGCGGGCTCCACCGCCACCTCGATCTCGAGGCCCTGCGCGCGCACGGTCACCGGCTCGGAGCGCGATCCGCAGGCGAGGAGTCCGAGCCACACGGCACCGAGCGAGAGCCATCGAATCAGCGCGCTCACCACGCCACCCCCGGAATCTCGCCGATCGCGCGGTCGAGCTCGGCGCGGCGGCGCGAGACGTCCGCGAGCGCCTGCTGGTATGCGAGCTCGACGCTGCGCAGGTTGCGCTGCGCATCGATCAGCGCGAGGAAGCTGTTGCGCCCGCTCTCGAACCCCGTGCGCGCCGCGTCGACCTGGTCGCGCGATGCGGGAAGCTGGCGGTCTCCGATCAGGTGCAGCACGTGGTGCGCCTCCGCATAGCGCGCAGCGCCGCGCTCGACGTCGAGCCGCACCTCGTCCTCGAGCGCAGCGCGCTCGCTGCGCATCTGCTCGAGGCGCGCATCGGCCTCCTCGACCGCCGCGCTGCGCCGCGGCAGCTGCAGCGGCACGTTCATCGCGAGCCCGACCGAGGGCCGCAGCTCGCTCTCTTCCCAGAAGCGGTCGTAGCCGCCCGACACCGTGAAGTCGGGCCAGTACTCGCGCCGCGCGAGGTCCGCGCGCGCCTGCCCGGCATTCACGCGCGCTGCGGCGGCCGCGAGCTCGGGGCGCCGCTCGAACGCCTGCGCCACGAGCGGATCCAGCGCGCGCTCGTCCGCGGTCGGCAGCGCCGCGTGCGCGGGCGGGGGCGGCAGCGGCGCGCGCGAGCTGCGGTGCAGCAGTGCGTTGATCTGCTCGGCCACGATCCGGCGCTGCGCCTCGAGCACGACGCGGTCGTGCAGCGCATGGGTCAGCTCCACCTCGGCCTGGATCGGATCCTGCTGCGCGGCCTGACCGGCCTCGTAGCGCGTCGTCGCGATCTGCTGGAACGACTCGAGCAGCTCGATGTGCTGGGTGTTCACTTCGAGCGAGCGCGCGGCCACGTAGTAGTCGTCGTAGAGCAGCGAGGTCATCAGCGCGAGCCGCAGACGCACCGCCGAGAAGTCGCGCTGGGCGGCCTCCGCCTCGCCGAGCGCAGCCTGTCCGCGCAGCGCGAGCTTGCCCGGGAACGGCAGCGCCTGGGAGAGCTCGAGCGTGTAGGCCTCGTCCACGCGGTGCGTCCCGAACGAGCGCGGTGCGAGCGAGCCGCCGAGCATCGGGTCGTCGAGCGCGGTGACCTGCGGATAGAGCGCCAGCGCCGCGCGCCAGGCATAGCGCGCAGCGCGCAGGCTCGGGTTGCGCTCGAGCACCTGCTGCACGAGCACGCCTCGCGGAAGCTCGACCATGCCTGAAAAGAGCTCGTCGCCCGCGTCGGCGGAGGGCGCGCTGGGCGCCGTCCGCTCCCAGTCTTCGCGGAGCGTCCGGTAACGACTCGATGAAGCGACTGCACAGCCGCACAGGGCGATGGCCAGCAGAGGCGCGATGGTCGCGCGCATGAATTCCTCGCGTTCGACGTGTGATGGGGCGGATCCGGCCGAAGGCCGGGCTCCGCCGATTCCGGGCGCAGAAATGGCGGATTACGCCCTTTGGGCTAATCCGCCCTACTGATGCCGAGCCGCGCGGATCAGAGTCGTCGAACGACCGAGAGCTGCAGCGCGGAGGCGCGAGACGCGAATTCGCGCGCACGGAGAGGCGCGAGATGGCTGGCGGGAATCGGCTCCGCGGGCCGCGGCGCCAGCGAGAGGGCCGGCGTCACGGGCTTCGCCTTCACGGGCTCGGGCGCCGCAGGCGCAGCCGGTACGAGCTCACAGCAGTCGGAGCTCTCGATTTCACAGGCCGGATCCGCCGCGGCGGAGCGCTCGGGGCAGCACGGCGCGCACATCGCGTTCGCGAACGCGCGCACGCCAGGCAGCGCGGCGAGCGCCAGGGTCAGGGCCAGCAGCGCGGGAAGGCGCGATCTCATCGCCATGGAGCGGTAACAAGCCTCCGGAGCCGCGTCAATCCAGCACAGCGCTCTTCGGAGTGCGGCCGGCGCGGGTTGAGGCCTCACAGCGGCGCCCGCCGCAGCCGCAGCGCGTTGGCGATCACGGAGACCGAGCTCGCGCTCATCGCGGCCGCGGCGATCATCGGATCGAGCAGCAGCCCCGACCACGGGTAGAGCACGCCCGCCGCGATCGGAACCCCCGCCGCGTTGTACACGAACGCGAAGAAGAGGTTCTGCCGGATGTTGCGTCATCGTGCGCGTGCGACAGCTCGCGCGCGCGCGCGATTCCGCGCAGGTCGCCCTTCACGAGCGTGACCCCCGCGCTCTCCATCGCCACGTCGGTGCCCGTGCCCATCGCGATGCCCACGTGTGCCTGCGCGAGCGCGGGCGCGTCGTTGATGCCGTCCCCGGCCATCGCGACGATGCGACCCTCGCGCTGCAGGCGCTTCACGACCTCGGCCTTCTGGTCGGGCAGCACCTCCGCGATCACTTCGTCGATCCCGAGCCGGCGCGCCACGGACTCCGCCGTGGTGCGGCTGTCTCCGGAGAGCATCACCACGCGCACGCGCTCGGCGTGCAGCGCGCGGATCGCCGTCGGGCGTGGTCTCCTTGATCGGGTCTGCGATCGCGAGCAGGCCCGCCACGGCGCCGTCCACCGCGGCGAACATCACGGTCTGACCCTCGGCGCGCAGCGCTTCCGCACGTTCGGCGAGCGGGCCCGCAGCGATGCCGAGCTCGTCCAGCAGCGCGCGATTGCCGAGCGCGACGTCGCGCCCCTCGACCCTGCCGCGCACGCCCTTGCCCGTGATCGATTCGAACTGCGAGGCGTCCGCGAGCTGCACGCCGCGCTCCGCGGCGCCCTTCCCGATCGCACTCGCGATCGGATGCTCGCTGCCGCGCTCGAGGCTCGCCGCGAGCCGCACGAGATCGTCTTCTGCGAAGCCGGGCGCAGGAACGACCGACACCAATCGGGGTCGCCCCTCGGTCAGCGTTCCGGTCTTGTCCACGACCAGCGTGTCGACCTTGCGCATCACCTCGATCGCTTCGGCGTTGCGGAACAGGATGCCCCCCGTGGCGCCGCGGCCCGTCGCGACCATGATCGACATGGGCGTGGCCAGGCCGAGCGCGCACGGGCAGGCGATGATCAGCACCGCGATCGCATTGAGCAGCGCGTAGGCCAGCCGCGGCTCGGGGCCGGCGATCGCCCAGACCGCGAAGGTCGCCACCGCGATCGCGATCACGCACGGCACGAACCACGCCGCTACCGCGTCGGCGAGCTTCTGCACCGGCGCGCGGCTGCGCTGCGCCTCGGCGACCAGCTGCACGATCCGCGCGAGCAGCGTGTCCGCACCCACGCGCTCGGCGCGGATCACGAGCGCGCCGGTCCCGTTGATCGTGGCGCCGATCACGCGATCGCCCGCTTCCACGGACACCGGGACGGGCTCGCCCGTGACCATCGACTGGTCGACGTGGCTGCGGCCCTCGAACACCACGCCGTCCACGGGCACCTTCTCCCCGGGCCGCACGCGCAGGCGGTCGCCCACCTGTACGGCGTCGAGCGCCACGTCCTCTTCGCGGCCGTCCGGAGCGATCCGGCGCGCGGTCTTGGGCGTGAGCCCGAGCAGCTGCCGGATCGCGGCGCCCGTTCGCGAGCGCGCGCGCAGCTCGAGCACCTGGCCCAGCAGCACGAGCGTCACGATCACGGCCGCGGATTCGAAGTACACGGGCACCGCGCCACCGTGAGTCGCGGAACGAGTCCGGAAACCATCCGGGCGCGAGCGCAGCCGCGGCGCTCGCGATCCACGCCGCGCCGGTCCCGAGCGCGATCAACGTGAACATGTTGAGGCGCCGCGTGCGCAGGGAGGTCCAGCCGCGCACGAAGAACGGCCAGCCGCCCCAGAACACGACGGGCGTCGCGAGCGCGAGCTGGATCCAGGTCCGCGCTGGCGAGCCCGAGTGCCCCGAGAAGCCCGGCACCATCTCCGCCATCGCGATCGCGAACACGGGCACCGTGAGCACGAGGCTCACCCAGAACCGCCGCGTCATGTCGTCGAGCTCGGGATTGCGCTCGTCAGCGGTCGCGCGGAGCGGCTCGAGCGCCATGCCGCAGATCGGACACGCGCCCGGCGCGCTGACGCCGAACCTCGGGATGCATCGGGCACGTGTATTCGCTTCCGGGCGGTGTCGCCGCCACCACCGCCATGGGCGCGAGGTACCGCTCCGGCTCCGCGCGGAACTTCTCGAGACAGCGCGCCGAGCAGAATCCGTACGTCCGACCCGCGTGCACGTACCGATGCGGGCCGTCCGGCGGGACGCTCATCCCGCACACGGGATCCTTCAGCGGTTCCACGCCACCCATGATCATCGGGCACTGGATCCAAATCCAGTCGATGTCCGGGAAAGACGCGCTGGATCAGCCGAGGTTGCGGAACACGCCCTTGAGGAAGTCTTCCTCGGACACGCCGAACTTCGCGCCGAAGTTGTGGCGCTCGTCGATCGCGCGGTAGAGCTGGCGCAACAGCTCGCGGAACGTCTCGCGGACGCCCTCGCCCTTCGTGGCCACGGCGGGGAAGGTGGACACCGAGCCCCACGCCGCCTTGATCTCCTCGAGCGACTTCACGTCGGGCAGGTCGCGTTTATTGAACTGCACGACCTTCGGAATCTTGTCGAAGTCGATCCCGTTGCTCTTGAGATTCGCCTCCATGTCGCGCCACGAGTACGCGTTCGCGGAGGCGCTCGAGCGCTGCGAGTCGCACACGAACACGACGGCGTCGGCGCCCGAGAGGACGACCTTGCGCGTCGACTTGTGCATCACCTGGCCCGGCACCGTGAACAGCTTCAGCTTCACGGAGAATCCGTTGGCGGTGCCGAACTCGATCGGCAGGAAGTCGAAGTAGAGCGTGCGGTCGCCCGTGGTATCGAGCGTCACCATCTTGCCGCGCGAGCCCGTGTCCACGAGCTGGTGGAGCATCTGCAGGTTGGTCGTCTTGCCGGACAGCGCGGGTCCGTAATAGACCACCTTCACGGTGATCTCGCGCTCCGACATGTTGATCTGGACCATGCCCCTCGAGCCCCCGAACCGACACACCTGTACGGGGGGCTCATCGGCGAGTTGCGGGCCGATATGTAGGCAACTGCTCACACATTGCGGTGCCGCGGCCCGCGCGTTCTAGTCGGAGCGGAATGCTTCCAGCAGCGCGCGAGCCGCGCGCGCAGGAGTGGTCTGGAGCTCCTGGACTTCCCGCTCGAGCGCGGGAATCCGGTCGGCCACGATCGGGTGCGACCGGAACGAGCGGCGCAGTCCCTCGTCGACGAGGCTCCACATCCAGGCGCGGGTCTGCTCGCGGCGGCGCGCCGCACTCTCTCCACTCGCGCCGAGCGCATCGCGGTGCGCGAGCACCATCTGCCAGACCGCGTCGACTCCTTCGCCCGTCTGCCCGCTCGCGGACAACACGCGCGGCCGCCAGCTCGGCGAGAGCGGGCGCAACAGGGAGAGCGCGCGCTCGTAGTCCTGGCGCGCGCGCTCCGCGAGCGGGCGCACGTCGCCGTCGGCCTTGTTCACGACGAGCCCGTCCGCGAGCTCGAGCACGCCCTTCTTGATCCCCTGCAGCTCGTCCCCCGAGCCCGGCTGCAACAGCACGAGGAAGAAGTCGACCATGCCCGCGACCGTGATCTCGGACTGGCCGATCCCCACCGTCTCCACGATCGCGACGTCATATCCCCCCGCCTCGCAGACGAGCATCGCCTCGCGCGTGCGCGCGGCGACTCCCCCCAGCGTGCCGCCGGACGGCGACGGGCGGATGAACGCCTCGTCGCGCTGCGCGAGCCGCTCCATGCGCGTCTTGTCGCCGAGGATGCTGCCGCGGGTGACGGGGCTGCTCGGGTCGACCGCGAGCACGGCCACGCGGTGCCCCGCGTCGAGCAGATAGAGACCGAGCGCCTCGATGAACGTGCTCTTGCCGACGCCGGGCGGGCCCGTGATGCCGACGCGCAGCGCGCCGCCCGTGTCCGACACGAGCGCGTCGAGGATCTCCTGGCCGCGCTCGGCGCGATCGGCGCGCGTGCTCTCGAGCAGCGTGATCGTGCGCGCGATCGCGCGGCGATCGCCCGCGCGGATCGCGGCGGGAACGTCGACCAGATCTTTCACCTTATCGACTTCGCTCGGCACGCCTCATGGCCTTCGCTCGCCTTCGGCTCGCTGCGCGAAACTTGCGGCTCGCTGCGCTCAGTGTCTATCCCGCGCTCGAAGCACCTGGAGCACTTCGCGGGCCGCCTTCGGCACCGGGGTGCCGGGCCCGAACACCGCCGCGACGCCGCTCTCGCGCAGGAACGCGTAGTCGCGCGGCGGAATGATGCCGCCCACCACCACGGCGATCTGCGGAGCGCCCTGCTCTGCGAGCGCCTGCACGAGTGCGGGCACGAGCGTCTTGTGCCCGGCCGCCTGGCTCGACACGCCGACCACGTGCACGTCGTTGTCGATCGCCTGGCGCGCGGCCTCTTCGGGCGTCTGGAACAGCGGCCCGACGTCGACGTCGAAGCCGAGGTCCGCGAACGCCGTGGCGATCACCTTCATGCCGCGGTCGTGGCCGTCCTGGCCGAGCTTGACCACGAGCATGCGCGGCTGGCGTCCCTCGGCCTGCGCGAAGGCGGCCACCTCGCGCGACACCTCGGCGAAGTCCTGATCGCCCTGGTAGCTCGCGCCGTACACGCCCGACACGGCCTTCACCTCGGCGCGGTGGCGCGTGTACACCTCTTCGAGGGCGCCCGAGATCTCGCCCACCGTGCAGCGCGCGCGCGCCGCATCGATCCCAGCCGCGAGCAGGTTGCCCTCGCCCGAGCGCGCGAGCGCGCGCAGCGTGTCGAGCGCGTGCGCGACGGCCGCGGCGTCGCGCTGCGCGCGGAGAGCCTGGAGCCTGCGCACCTGCGACTCGCGCACCGCGCTGTTGTCGATGTCGCGCACGTCGAGGTCGACGGGTTCGGGCGGCGGGTACTTGTTCACGCCCACGATCACGTCTTCCCCGCTGTCGACGCGCGCCTGCCGGCGCGTCGCGGCCTCCTCGATGCGCAGCTTGGGCATGCCCGCGACGATCGCCTTGGTCATGCCCCCGAGCCCTTCGACTTCGTCGATCAGTGCATTGGCGGCCTGATACACGCTCTCGGTGAGAGATTCCATGAAGTACGAGCCGCCCCACGGATCGATCACGGCGGGGATCCCGCTCTCCTCCTGAAGGATCAGCTGCGTATTGCGCGCGACGCGCGCGGCCTGATCGGTGGGCAGGCTCACGGCCTCGTCGTAGCCGTTGGTGTGCAGGCTCTGTGTGCCGCCGAAAACCGCGGCCATCGCCTCGATCGTGGTGCGCACCACGTTGTTCATCGGGTCCTGCTCGGTGAGGCTCGCGCCCGATGTCTGGCAGTGCGTGCGCAGCATCAGCGACGTGTCCTTCTTGGGCCCGAACTCGCTCTGGATCCGCTCGGCCCAGATCCGCCGGGCCGCGCGCATCTTCGCGATCTCGAGATAGAAGTTCATCCCGATGCACCAGAAGAACGAGAGCCGCCCCGCGAACTCGTCGACGTCGAGCCCCTTCGAGAGCGCCGCGCGCACGTAGTCGAGGCCGTCGGCGATCGTGAACGCGAGCTCCTGGACCGTCGTCGCGCCGGCCTCCTGCATGTGGTAGCCGCTGATCGAGATCGAGTTGAACTTGGGCATGTTGCGCGCGGTGTACGCGATGATGTCCGCAACGATCCGCATCGAGGGCTCGGGCGGATAGATGTAGGTGTTGCGGACCATGAACTCTTTGAGGATGTCGTTCTGGATCGTTCCCGCGAGCTTCTCCTGCGGAACGTTCTGCTCCTCGCCCGCCACGATGAAGCACGCGAGCACGGGCAGCACCGCGCCGTTCATCGTCATCGATACGGTCACCTGCTCGAGCGGGATCCCCGCGAACAGGATCTTCATGTCCTCGACCGAGTCGATCGCGACACCGGCCTTGCCGACGTCGCCGACCACGCGCGGGTGGTCCGAGTCGTAGCCGCGGTGGGTGGCGAGATCGAACGCCACCGAGAGGCCTTGCTGGCCCGCCGCGAGGTTCGCCTTGTAGAACGCGTTGGACTCCTCCGCAGTCGAGAAGCCCGCGTACTGGCGGATCGTCCAGGGACGGTTCGCGTACATCGTCGCGCGCGGCCCGCGCACGAACGGGAACACGCCCGGCAGCGTGTCGATCTGCGCGAGGCTCTCGAGGTCGGCCGCGGTGTAGAGCGGCTTGATGCGCAGCCCGTCCGGGGTTTCGCGTTCGAGCGCAGCGGGGTCGCGGTCGCGCAGGTCCTGGCGCGCGAGATCGCGCCAGCGCGCCAGATCCGCGCCGCCGTTGGAGGTTCGGCTCATGTCAGCGGGGGCTCCTCGTACAGATGAAGCAAAAACGATAGCTGCCCCGCCAAGTTGCAGCACGGAGATCGCAGCGCGGTTCATGATCGGCCGCCCGTGCGCCGATCGATGGGGGAATGTCCCGCGCCCTGCTCGCCATACCGCTCGTCACGGCGCTGGTCGCGTGGGGCAGCGGCGTGTGCGGGCGCGCCTTCGACTACGACGAGGTGATGCAGGCCCACGCGATCTGGCAGATCACCGAGGGCCTCGTGCCGTTCCGCGACTTCTTCGAGGTCCACCCGCCCTTCCTCTGGTACCTGTTCGCGCCCGCGGTGTCGCTGCTGCCGGACGGGCCCGAGCTTCTGTTCGGGCTGCGCGCGCTCTCGGTGCTCGGCTGCGTGGCGTGGTTCGCCGCACTGCTCGCGGCCGCGCGTGCGGCGCGGCCCGCGCTGCGCGCGGAGTGGTGCATCGCCGCGGCGGCGGTCGCGGCCTGCCACCCGCTCGCGATCGACTTCGGCGTCCAGTTCCGGCCCGACGTCTGGGTCTGGGCGGCTGCGTTCGCCGTGCTCGCGCGCGCGATCCACGCGCGCGCGGGCTGGCGACGCGCGGCCGAGCTCGGAGTCGCCGGCACGCTCTGCACACTCGCGCTCCCGAAGCTCGCGCTCCTGTTCCCCGCGTTCGTCGCGATCGACTTCGTGCGCCGCGACGTGCGCGAGCCGCTCGCGCCCGATCTCGCGGGCTACGCGATCGGCATCGCCACGGGCCTCGCACTCGCCATGGGATTCCTGTTCGCGGTGGGGATCCAGCCGCTCGCGGCCTGGGACCTCGCGATCCGATATCACGGTTACGTCGCCACGCACGCGGGCTTCCCGCGCGATCTCTGGGACGAGGTGATCAGTGCGCGCGCTTCGCTCGCGGTGGCGCTCGCGGGCGTGCTCGCGTGGCTGGCGTGGCTGCGGGTCGAGAGCGAGATGCCCACCACGCTCGAGCTCGCCGTGCTCGTCGCGTGCGGGCTCCAGCTCTGGATCGTTCCGTTCCCGTACGTGCAGTACACGGCGCCCGTATTCGTGCTCGCGGCCATCCTCGTGCCGTACCTGGGCGGCCTGTCCGAAGCGCTCGGCCGGCGCTGGCGGCCGGCGCCCCGATTCGCGCTCGCCTGCACGTGTCTCGTCGCTGCAGGGCTCGCCGCGGTGCCGCTCGCGCGGAGCTGGAACAGCCTCGACGCGATCCGTTTCGCGCAGGTTCACGCGGCGGTGCGCGAGCTCGCACCCGAAGGCGAGCGGATCCTCGTGCCGCCGCCGTTCCACCCGATCGCGCGCCACGACGCGCTGTACGGGCTGATCCAGACCTGGATGCCGTCCGGCGTGACCACCGAGCAGACGGTGCGGCGCCTCGAGCTGCCGAGCCGCGATTGGCTCAGCGAAGCCAGCTACCGCCGCGAGCTCGAGGCCAACCGGCCCGCGGTGGTGCTGTTCACGGGCACGCGCGAGTTCTTCTACAGCCCCGAGCAGGCCGCCGCGATCGCGCGCTATCTCGGCGATCACGCGTCGGAGTACAGGCGCGTCGACGGGCTCGAGCCGGCGCTCTGGGTGCGCGCGGACCTCGTCGTGGCCCAGCAGCCGCGACTTCCGTCGGATACACGCACCCAGTAGCATCCGGATCCTCGTGATCCGCCTGCAAGAGCACTATCGCCGTCCCGATTGGGTGCGCCGCATGAACTACATGGGCGACTCCGTGCTGGGCGCACACCATCTCGTGTCACTCGAGCCCGACGCGCTGGTCGAGCAGGCGCGCATCGCGGCGGGGCTCGAGGATTTCGGCGACTTCGACGGCGATTGGCGCGGCCGGCTCGAGCACCTCGTCGAGCAGATCGAGAGCACTGCGCGGCTCCACCTGGTCGGGCGGCTCATGACGCGACAGGAGATCCTGCGCGGCCTGATCACGCGCCTCCTGCTCACGCAGCGCCGCCGAGCGGAGCCCGCGATCGCGCGCGAGCCGATCGAGGCGCCGATCGTGATCGCGGGGCCCGCGCGCTCGGGCACCACGATCCTGCACGAGCTCCTGTGGCTCGACCCCGAGGCGCGCAGTCCGCTCGCCTACGAGGCGCTCCACCCCGCGCCGCCGGCCTCGCTCGCGGGCGAGCTGCGGGCACAGATCGCCGAGTGCGAGCAGGAGCTGTGGTCGGACGTGCAGCCCGAGTTCGCGGCGGTCCACGAGCTCGCGGCGCGGCTGCCGATGGAATGCATCGCGATCCGCCAGCCCTCGTTCGGCGGCTTCCACTGGCCGATGGCCGCCGACATCCCGGGCTTCGTGCCCGACTTCCCGAATGCGATGGCCTATCACCGCGCGGTGCTCCAGAGCCTCCAGTACGGCGCGCCGCGCCGCACCTGGGTGCTCAAGACGCCCGTCTACCTGATGATGCTCGACCTGCTCTTCGCGACCTATCCCGATGCGTCCGTGATCATGACCCATCGCGATCCGGTCAAGACGCTGCCCTCGGGCCTGTCCACGCTCGCCGCGGTGCGCTGGCTGCGCAGCGACCACGTCGATATCGAGAAGATGGATGGCTACGGCTCGGGGCTGCTCTTGTACGCGCTGACGGAGCGCGACCGCGCGGGCACACTGCCGGGCCGGCTCGTGAACGTCCAGTTCGCCGATCTGATGCGCGATCCGATCGACGCGATGGAGCGCCTGTATGCAGACCTCGGGCGGACGTTCCAGTCGACCCACGCCGACCGGATCCGCGACTACCTCGGCCACAAGCCGAAGGGCAAGTTCGGTGCGCACAAGTACACGCCCGAAGACTGGGGACTCGACCCGGAGCGCATCCGCCGCGACCTCGCGCCGTACATGGAGCACTACCGGGTGCCGCGCGAGGACTAGCGCCATCTCTGTGGCGTGTGAAAATTGCGGCGTGCGCCGATCACGCGGCTGGACCCGATTCGCTGCCTGGCTCGTATTGATGCTGGGCGCGTGTGCGAGCCCGCCCGAGCAGACCGCACCCGAGAGCGTCGGCGACGCGGTCGAACCTGCGCCGCTGATCCCGTCGACGACGCAGGGAAAGGCCTGGGGCGTCTACCGCTACGCGCGCACGCGGGCGTACGACGAATCGAAAGGCGTCCGGCACAACCCGGCAACTGACGACTATCGGATCGAGCTTCGGGCGCGCGCGGCGCTGGCCGGGTTCTGGCGCGACGAGCGACCGCCCGATACCGGGCCCGATCCGTATCTCGACCTGCTCGTCGCACTCGACGACCAGGGGCGCCTCCCGGAGCACGTGCTGGCATCCCTGCTCGAGCCGGGCTGGACGATCCCGGCCGAAGAGCTCGCGCAGATCGATCTCGCGGCGCTCGCCGAACTCGCGCGCGAGCCGATCCAGGCGCCGACCTTCGCCGTGCCGGAACCGCGCTCGGGAGAGGTCCGATCCGTCATCCCGGGCGAGCAGCTCCCGGACCCGCTGGCGCTCCATCCAGACCGCGTTCCGTGCGCGGAGTCGCTGCCGACGCTGCGCACGGCGATCCGCGCCTGGGAGCAGGAACGGGATGGGCTCGACGGCGCGCCCGCGGCCGCGGAGAACCGCGCTGAGCTCCTCCAACTGCTCTCGCTCGGCCGAGGCGAGCCTCCCTTCGCCACGCGCGGCATGACCTGGGTATCCCCGAAGCCTCATTGGCTGCTCTTCGTGGCGGGCTTCTGCGCGATCGAGCACGAGGACTACGACGAGGCCGAGCAGTGGCTCGAGAGCGCGGTCGCCATGGCGCCGCACCGCGAGACCGCGCGCCTGGAGCTCGTGCACGCACTCGTCTCCCAGCGCAAGCTCGATCGCGCGGATGCAGTCGTCGGGGTCACGCTCTCCCGATCGCAGGACCGCTGCGAGCTGGCTCGCGCCTGGCGCAAGCGCGGCTACATCCGTTTCGAGCAGCGCCGGCTCTCCGAGGCCGAGGACGCCTATCACCGCTCGCTCGACTTCGATCCCGAAAGCGGAATCGCGCACTCGGAGCTCGACCTGCTGCAACGCGAGATCGCGAAGAACGGCGGCACGCCGAAGTGGTACGTGCCGCCCGCTTCCCATTCGCACGTCACGAAATGCCCGCCGTCGTAGGACGGGCCGCAGTCCGCCGCTACATCGATCTCCGATAGCTTCCGCCCACCTCGAACAGCGCATACGTGATCTGCTCGAGGCTCGCGACCTTCACCGTCTCCATGAGCTCGGCGAATACGTTCGCCGCCGCTCTCTGCGACCTCCTGGAGCCGGCGCAGTGCGATCGGCGCCGCCTCGGCGTGCCGGCGCTGGAACGCGCGCAGGTTGTCGAGCTGAACGCGCTTCTCGCCCTCGTCCGAGCGCATCAGCTCGCGCGTACGCGGCGCCTCCGCGTGCGGGTTCTCGAACGTGTTCACGCCGATGATCGGCAGCGCCCCCGAATCCTTCTGCGACTCGTAATGGAGGCTCTCCTCCTGGATCTTGCTGCGCTGGTAGAGCGTCTCCATCGCGCCGAGCACGCCGCCGCGCTGGGACAGGCGCTCGAACTCCTCCAGCACCGCGTTCTCGACGGCCTCGGTGAGATAGTCGATCGCGTAGGCGCCCTGGAGCGGGTTCTCGTTGCGCGCGATCCCGAGCTCGCGGTTGATGATCAGCTGGATCGCCACCGCGCGCCGCACGCTCTCTTCCGTGGGCGTCGTCACGGCCTCGTCGTAGGCGTTGGTGTGCAGGCTGTTGCACTGGTCCTCGATCGCCGTGAGCGCCTGGAGCGTCGTGCGGATGTCGTTGAACGCCATCTCCTGTGCGTGCAGAGACCGACCCGACGTTTGGATGTGATACTTGAGCTTCTGGCTGCGTTCGGTCGCGCCGTACCGCTCGCGCAACGCGATCGCCCAGATCCGCCGCGCGACGCGCCCGATCACGCTGTACTCCGCGTCGAGCCCGTTGCTGAAGAAGAACGAGAAGTTCGGCGCGAAGTCGTCCACGCTCATCCCGCGCGCGCGGTAGTACTCGCAGTAGGTGAATCCGTTCGCGAGCGTGAACGCGAGCTGGGTGATCGGGTTCGCTCCGGCCTCGGCGATGTGGTAGCCCGAGATCGAGACCGAGTAGAAGTTGTCGATCTCGTTCTCGATGAAGTACTGCTGGACGTCGCCCATGACCTTCAGCGAGAAATCCGTGGAGAAGATGCAGGTGTTCTGCGCCTGGTCCTCCTTGAGGATGTCGGCCTGCACGGTGCCGCGCACGCGGTGCAGCACGTCGGCGCGGATGCGCGCGTAGGTCTCGGCGTCGATGACCTCGTCGCCCGACACCCCCAGTAGCGCGAGCCCGAGCCCGTCGTGGCCCTCCGGGAGCGGACCCGCATAGCGCGGGAGGTCGCGCGCTGCGAGCTCGGCGCGGACCGCGTCGAGCCGTCCCGTCTCGCGCAGGTGCTGCTCGACGCCCTGATCGATCGCCGCGTTCAGGAAGAACGCGAGCACCGTGGGCGCGGGCCCGTTGATCGTCATCGAGACGGACGTGCTCGGCGCTGCGAGGTCGAAGCCGGAGTAGAGCTTCTTCGCGTCGTCCACCGTGCACACCGAGACACCCGAGTTGCCGACCTTGCCGAAGATGTCGGGGCGCGGCGCGGGATCGCGACCGTAGAGCGTCACGGAGTCGAACGCGGTCGAGAGCCGCGCGGCGGGCATGCCGCGCGAGACGAGATGGAAGCGGCGGTTCGTGCGCTCGGGCGTGCCCTCCCCTGCGAACATGCGCGTCGGATCCTCGTCTTCGCGTTTGAACGGAAACACGCCCGCCGTGAACGGGAAGCTCCCGGGCAGGTTCTCGCGGCGCAGGAAGCGCGCGAGCTCCGCCCAGTCGCGCGTGCGCGGCAGCGCGACCTTGGGCAGCCGCGTGCGCGAGAGCGTCTCGACGTGGTTCTCCACGTCGATCGCGCGGCCGCGCACCTCGTAGGACTGGGTATCGGCCGCATAGCGCGCGCGCACCTCGGGCCACTCGCGCAGCGCGTCGGCGAGCTCGGGACCCAGGTCGGCGAGCGCCGCGTCGCGCGCGGCGCGCAGCGCCGGCGCCTCGGCGCTCTGCGCGTCGAGTGCGGAGATCGAGCGGTCGAGCGCGGCCGCGTCCGCGGCCCGCTCGGCGAGCCGTTCGGTCTCCGCGTGCCACGCGCGCACGGTCTCGGCGATCTCCGCGAGATACCGCCCGCGCGCGGCCGGAATCAGCGCGCCGGGCAGCATCCTCGGCGGTCCGCACGGTGTCGGGCGGCCGGTCCAGACCCAGGTGCGGCGCGAGCGCCGCGAACAGCCGGTCGACGCCCGCGTCGTTCCACTGCCGCGCGATCGTCGGGAAGACGGGCACGTCGGCGTCGGCCAACTCGAACTTTGCGCGGTTGCGCTTCCACTGCTTGCGCACGTCCCGCAGCGCGTCGAGCGCGCCCTGGCGGTCGCTCTTGTTGAGCACCACCACGTCGGCGAGATCGAGCATGTCGATCTTCTCGAGCTGCGACGGCGCACCGTACTCGGGCGTCATCACATAGACCGACGTGTCGACGAGATCGACGACCTCCGAATCGCTCTGCCCGATCCCGGCCGTCTCGACGATCACGAGGTCGAAGTCCGCGGCCTGGAGCACGCGCAGCGCATCGCCCACGGTCCGCGAGAGCGCGAGGTGGGCCCGCCGCGTCGCGACGCTGCGCACGAAGATGTGCGGGCCGTGGATCGCGTTCATGCGGATCCGGTCGCCGAGGAGCGCCCCGCCGGTGCGACGCCGCGTCGGATCCACGAGCAGCAGCGCCACGGTCGCATCGGGCCGCGCGCGGCGCAGCCGCAGCACGAGCTCGTCCACGACGCTCGACTTGCCCGCGCCGCCCGTACCCGTGAAGCCGATCACGGGCGCCGCGGTGCGCGAGCGTCTCGCGGCGAGCGCCGTGCGCCAGGCCGCCGCCGCGGGGTCGTCCTCGCCCGCGGTCTCGATCTGCGTGATCCACTGCGCGACGACGCCAGGCGCGCCTGGCGAGAGCGCCGACACGTCCGGCAGTGCGCGCGGCGGCGCCGCGCGGCACTCGTCCAGGAGTGAGCGGATCATGCCCTCGAGCCCGAGCGAGCGGCCCTCGGCCGGACCGAAGACCCGCGCCACACCGCGCGTCTCGAGCTCGCGCGCCTCCTCGGGCGTGATCGTTCCGCCGCCGCCGCCGTACACGCGGATGTGCTCGCCGCCGAGCTCGCGGAGCCGCTCGACGAGGTAGGCGAAGAACTCCATGTGGCCGCCCTGGTACGAGGACACGGCCACCGCGCGCGCGTCCTCCTGCACCGCGGCGACCGCGATCTCCTCGACCGAGCGGTCGTGGCCGAGGTGGATCACCTCGGCTCCCTGCGCCTGGAGCAGGCGCCGCATGATGTTGATCGCCGCGTCGTGGCCGTCGAACAGCGACGCGGCGGTCACCACCCGCACGCGGTCCGATTCGCGCAGCGGATGGAGCGGGACGACCGGGGCCGCGGGGCTCATGCGCCCCCCCTCTGCCGCCTTCTCGCGCCGTTCGAGCCGGCCGCGCCGCCGATCCGATGTCCCACGCGCCCGCGATAGGCGTCGATCTCCTCGCGCAGCGCCACGAGCTCTGCGATCCGCGACTCCACGTCCGCGCGATGGCGCGCGAGCAGCTCGTCGAGTCGCGCGAGCATCGCGCGCGTCGAGCCCCCGATCGCATACACCGCGTTCAGCTCCTTGATCTCCGCGAGCGAGAGGCCGAGCGCCTTGAGCCGCGAGATGAAGCCCAGGCGCTCGATCTCGTCCGGCCCATACACACGCCGGCCCCCCGCGCGCCGCCGCACGCCCGGCAGGAGGCCCAGCTCTTCGTAGTAGCGCAGCGTCCGCGCGGAGATGCCCGCGCGCGAACGCACTTCCGCGATCGACAGGTCGTCGCGCCCGGACCCCGGACGGGCCGCGCGCGGGGCCTCCTCGGCCGCATCTGTTTGCCAGCTCACGTCAACTGGCTAGCACAGGCCCCGGGCCGCCCGCCAGTCGGGCCGAACGAGTGCTTCCGGGGAGCCGCCGACGCTCGGGTGTTCCATCTCCAACAAATCCTTTAAGTTCGGAACGAGATGCCTCCCGCGACCCGCGTCGTCACCTACTACGCGGTCCCCCGGAGCTCCGGCCCGGGCGCCTCCGACCGGCTCGCCGAGCTCTCGCGCACCACGGCCGCGTTCGCACGCACGCGCCGGCTCGTCGTGATCGAGCCCTTCGTCGAGGTCCAGCGGGGTCGTGAGCGTCCCGAGCTCACGCGCGCCCTGGCGCGCAGCCGCGAGGCGCGCGCGTCGCTGCTCGTGCCGAGCCTCGCCGCGCTCGGCGGTGACCTCGCGTTCCTCGAAGCGCTGCTCGCCGCGCGTGTCGCGCTGCTCGCGTCGGATCGCGGCGCCGTGCGACGCCCCACCCTGCAGCTCTTGTGCGACGTCGCACGCCACGCTCAGAACGCCGCCTCCGACCGCAGCCGCGACGCGCTTCACGCCGCGCGCCGGCGCGGCGTGAAGCTCGGCTCGCCGCGGCCCGAGATCGGCTCGCGCGCGGGCGTCGCGTCGCTGCGCGCGCGCGCGGATGCGCGCGCGCAGGCGCTCGCCCCGGCGCTGCGCGAGCTTCTCCTCTCGAATCCGTCGGCCTCGCTGCGCGACCTCGCCGCGCTGCTCGAGGAGCTCGCGCTACCGACGCCGCGCCGCGGCCGCTGGGGACCGAGCGCCGTGCGCAACGCGCTGCGCCGCACGGGCCTTGCCTCGCCCGCGTAGCGAAGCCCTGCGGCCGCGCGACTCCAGCACGAGGACTACGATCGCCGCGACGCCGAGCGGCACGAGCAGGAAGATCGCTCGCCACGCGAAGATCATCGCGAGGATCGGTGCGGTCCCGACGCGGTCGCCAAAGACCGCGAGGAAGACGGCCTCGAGCACACCGAGCCCGGCCGGAACGCGCACGATGAGGCCACCCAGCGCGGCGAGGCCGTAGGTCGCCGCAATCTGCGTGTAGGTGATCGACGTCTCCAGCGGACGCAGCGCGTAGAGGATCAGCGGCACGAGCATCCAGTAGGCACTGCCGAGACCGATCTGCGCGAGCGCGAAGCGCGGCCCGGGCAACCGATAGTCGCTGCCGCGAATCCGGATCGGTGCGCGCCGCACGCTCGCCGCAATCAGGTACCCGGCCACGGGTACCAGCGCGAGCAGCCCGAGACTGCGTCCGACCGCCGGCGAGAGATCCCACCCGAGCGCGAGCGCCGAGGGGTCGGTGAGCAGCATCGCGCCGAGTACGCTCAGACAACCGCACCAGTTGGTGGCGATCGAGCACACCGCGATCGCGGCGATCCGCTCCGCGTCGACGCCTTCCCGGGAATAGAGCCGGTAGCGGAACGCGAGTGCTCCCACCATCGCGCCGACATTGAAGTTGAAGGCATAGCTCACGAACGGAATCGAGAAGCCGAGCACCGCGGGGAGCCGCACGCCCGCATAGCGCGCCGACAGCCGGTCGTAGCACGCGACCACCGCGTAGCCTGCGGCCGTGAGCGCGAATGCCGCCGCGAGGCGCGGCGCCGACAGCCGCTGCAGCGCGGCGAGGATCTCGTCCGGATCGACCTCGCGCAGCTCGTCGCTCACCATCCAGACGACGACCCCGAAGAACGCGAGCGTCAGCGCCGCGCGCGCGAACCGCTTCGTCCGCTCGCTCACGTCCATGCCTCCAGCACGCCGCGCACGGGAAGATGGTCCGACGCCCAGCTCGCGAGCCGGCTGCGATGCGCGCCCAGCTCGACCAGCGCGTGCTGCGGGTGCACCCAGATCCGATCGAGCGCGAGCACGGGCATCGGGGACGGGAAGCTGCGCACGGCGGGCGATCGACCGAACACCGCGTTCAGTCGCCGCAGCGTGTGGCCCATCGGCGCCCACTCGTTGAAGTCGCCGAGCAGGATCGTGCAGCCGTCGCCGTGGTGTCCGACCGTGCGCACGAGCATCTCGGTCTGCAGCCGACGCTCGGAATGCCGCAGGCCGAAGTGGGTGACCAGCACGCGCACCGGCAGACCACCAACCTCTATGTCGGTATCCAGCAGCGCGCGCGGCTCGCGCCCGGGCACACCGATCTCGATGCGCCGCACCCCCTTCACGGGCCAGCGCGTCAGCACCGCGTTTCCATAGCTGCCGCTGTGGCGGACAAGCGCCGGCCCGTAGACGGCCGACATGCCGGTCGCGCTCGCGAGGTATTCCGCCTGGTCGTCGCCATCCTCGACGTGGTAGCGGGCATCGACCTCCTGAAGGGCGACGATGTCGGCATCGAGCTCCCGGATCACGGCCGCCACGCGATCGGCGTCGCGGCGCATATCGGCACCGATACAGCGATGGATGTTGTAGGTCGCCACGACGGCGAAATGCGGCTGCGCGCGCAGCGATCGGGAGCTCATCCCGGCGCGCCCTCGCGCGCCTGCGCTCGCACGCGGAGATGGCGCCGGATCCCGAGCATCGCGGCGATCATCGCAAACGCGATCGCGGTCGCTCCTGCGAGCATCGACGAGCCGTACGAGCCGATCGCCCGGGCGGCGCCGTGACCGAGCACCGCCATCACGAACAGCCCAGGCGCCAATGTGCAGACGGTTCCCAACAGGAACGGGCGCAGCGGGAAGTGCGTCGCGCCCGCGACCACGTTCACGGCCCCGAACGGCGCCAGCGGCAGCAGCCGTGCGGCGAACATCGCGCCCAGACCGCCGATCCGGAGCTGCCGGCTCACCCGGTCGACATAACGCCCGGCCAGCTGCCGGATCGTGTCGCGCCGCACGTAGACACCCATCGCATAGCCGGCGAGCGCGCCCACGAGCGCGCCGAGGAACGCCGCCGCGGACCCGATCCACGGCCCGAGCACGAATCCGCACAGCGCTCCGAGCAGGGTCACCGGGGCCATCGCGACACCACCGAGGGCGACCACCGCGCTCGCGAGCAGCGGTGCGATCGGGCTGTCGCGCCATGGCGCGAGCCATGCATCGATGCCGAACGTCGCCATGCGCGCCGGGAGCGGCGTCGCATACCAGATCGCGGCCACGCCCGCCGCTGCGGCCAGGATGATCGCGGCGTGCTCGAGCGGACCGCGCAGCGCCGCGACCGGGTCCTCCGGGGCCAGCTCCGCGATCAGGTCGCTCATGCCGACCGGATGCTCCGGATCGATCAGCGCGGAGTCGGGGACCACCGTGTCGATCCACGTGTCGCGGTCGACCGCGAGCGGAACGAGCGTGTGCCCACGCCCGCGCAGCGCCTCGATCGCGGCACCGATCGACCCGCGCTGTTGGATCTCCGCGTGGACCCGCGCCGGCGCGACGTCGAGGTGCTCACCGATCAGGCGATCGCGCAGCGCGACGATCGCCGTCTTCACGTCGCTGCGGCCGCGCGCCTCGATGAATACGTCGCACTCGCTGTCGAGCCCCATCGAGCGATTGTTCAGGTTGGCGGAGCCGATCCGCAGGATCTCGTCGTCGACGATCACCGCCTTGGCGTGGATCTTCACGTCGACGCCCTCGCCCGCACACACGAAGTAGACGCGCAGGCGGTCGCAGCGGTCGGCCGCGCGCAGCCGCTCGAGCAGGCGCGCGCGCAGGACGCCCATCGTCGCCTCTTCGAGCCAGCCCGAGCTCGAGTGGGTGAGTACGATCACGATCTCGGGGCAGTCGTCGCGCGAGAGCCGCGCGACGAGCGCGTCGCCGACCGCAGCGCTGGTCAGGTACTGGTTCTCGATGTAGAGCGAGCGCCGCGCACCGCGGATCAGATCGATCCACGCGCTCGCCACCTCGGCGACCCGAGGACGGTCGGCATAGGCCGGCTCGGTGCGCGCGATCGCAAGGTCCACCCGCTCGACATCCGGCTTCACGCTCGCGGGCCACGGATCGCCCGCGGTCCGCACCGCTTTGCGCAGCCGTCCGCCCGCGCGGCGCCAGCGCTCTCGAGCGAGCGCTGCGAGCGCGGCCGCCGCCGCGCCATCGCAGACCATCATCAGATCATGATAAGGCGGATAGCGCCGCCCCCACGGATCGACGCGCCGCGGGTCGTGCGGGAGATGTTCGCAGCTATCCCAGCGGCCGTGCGAGATGTCCATACCTCCCACGAACGCGATCTTGTCGTCGATCGCCACGATCTTCTGATGCTGCGATCCGCCGATCGGGTGGAGCGAGTCGAGCCGGATGTGCACGCGGCGATGCGTGCGCCAGCCGAACTGCACCAGCGGCAGCAGCTCGCGGTCGAGCGCATAGAGCATCGGGAAGTCCCATTCGAGTACCCGCGCGTGGAGCCGCCGGCGCCGCGCGACGAGCGCATCGAGCATCGGACCGAGTTCGTGCGGCAGACCGAAGGGATTGTCGGGCTCGATCATCCGCGTCCGGCTGTTGACGTCCCAGCCCACGATGTAGATCGACCGCTCGGCGCGCGCGAACGACTCGGCGACCGCGCGGTAGTAGTCCTCGCCGTCGATCAGGAACGCCACGCGCGACGCCGGCTCGACGCGCCAGCAGTTGTGGCCTGGCCGTGCGATCGGTGAAGTCGGCGTATTCATCGAGTGGGTCCCCGGGCAGCTCGCGCAGAATTACATCCTGCAGGATGTGCAAGTTGCGTACCGACGCGGTCGATTCTCGTGCGAGAAGGAGCGGGAGATGCCTTGCGGTTGAGTCAGTTGCGCGCGGCGCAGTAGGATCCGACCCATGCCGCCCTCGCCCACCGTATCGCGCGCGCGACGGCGCTTCGGACCCCGGGAATGGGCTGCGGGCGCAGTCGCGGGCGCGCTGCTGGTCTGGATCGCCAGCTGCTCGCTGTGCAGCGACTCGGAGGAGCTCGCGAGTCCGCAGCCGCGGCCGGCGCGATCGCCCGGCCTCGCCGCATCGGGCTCGGACCAGGAGATCGTCGCGCTGCGGATGGCACTCGAACGTGAGATCGAGGAGCGCGAGCATCTGGCCGCCGAAGTGGCCTCGCTGCGTGAGCAGATCGAATCCGGAGCCACCGCCGCAGGCCCCGACGCGGCGAGCTCCGCGGCGACGCCGGACCGCGGCACACGGCGCTCCATGTTCGATGGGAACGCGTTGGTCACCGCGGGCACGGCGCCCGCAGATGCGCAGGAGTTGCGCAGTCGCTGGGAGAGCACGGAGCTCGAGAAGATCCGGCTGATCGACCGCGCGACACGCGAGGGATGGCTCGGCACGGCGCAATACCAGGAGGAGCTGAACGCCCTCGAGAGCAATCTTCGCCGAGGCCTGAACGAGTCGGACTACGACCGCTACCTCTACGCGACGGGCCGGAACAACCGCGCACAGATCACCGATGTGCTCGCGAACTCGCCCGGCGAAGCTGCCGGATTCCGCCCCGGAGACACGATCCTCAGCTACGACGGCAAGCGCGTGTTCAGCATCGAGGAGCTGCGCGACCTGGCCACCCGAAGCCGGCCCGGGGACACGATCCGCGTCGAGGTCTTGCAGGACGGTAAGGTCGAGACCTTCTCCGTCCCGGGAGGGCCGATCGGGCTCATGCTGAAGCCCGGGCACCAGTCGCCGCGCTGACGCGCGCCGTCACGCGATGCGGCGCCGCGGCCACAATCTGCTTGCAAATGCCGTTCTAGAGCGAGTAATAATGCCCCCCAGCGCGCTAAACGCGGTGGATTCCACTCTATTCGGAGGCTCCAAATGAAGGTCTGGACTGGTTATCAGAAAGGCTTGCTGCTGGTTGGGCTGATCGCGGGCGTTTCCGCCGGGTCGATCGTCTTCTCGACGTCGATGTCCCAGGCGGCTCCGCCCGACAAGGTCACGGTCTGCCATGCGGACGGTCAGGACGGCACGATCAAGTTCAGCGTGATCGTCGTTTCGCCGCAGGGCGCGGCGGCTCACCTCGATCCCGTCACCGGCACGCCGAAAGCGGGCCACGAGGATGACATCCTCGGCGCAGACGGCGTCTGCCCCGGCGGTCCGACCCCGACTCCGACCCCCACGCCGACTCCGACTCCCACTCCGGGAGTCTGAGCCCGGGCGACTCGCCTAACAGCGAGCGTGTTTGATAGCGCGGGAGGGCCTCGGCCCTCCCGCGTTGCATTTCAGCGCCAACCCGGCACGGATGTATACACGGTGCGCTGATAGTCGGGCGCCTTCACGTAGCTCAGCGTGAACGGGCTGATCAGCGCGAAGCCGAGGACCAGCGCCGCGACCGTGAGCCACACGCTGCCGCGCTGCTCGCGCCAGCTTCCCGGCCGGGTCCACCAGCCACTGTGATCGAGCCAGAGCGCCACCGCGATCACGCCGAAGACGAGCGGCGTCAGGTAGTGGTAGAGGAAGAGCACGCGCGATACGCCCGAGAGCGGTGCGTAGGAG
Organism: uncultured delta proteobacterium; assembly: GCA_963832165.1. GTDB lineage: Bacteria > Myxococcota_A > UBA9160 > UBA9160 > SMWR01 > JAHEJV01. The sequence continues at coordinate 71,364 of CAWHTE010000005.1, forward strand.
ATCAACCACCCGCATACGGGAATCCACAACTGCGCGGGCCACGCGCGCTCGGGATCGCCGGGCGCCGGCTCCGTCAACGCGCGCAGCGGAAGCGCCGCGAGCACGAGCACCAGACCGACGGCGGTCCCCCACCACACGACCGGATTGCCCAGGAAGAAGAGATGACTGCCGCTCCCGCTCCAGTAGGAGACGGCGCGCAGCATCAGTGGCCAGCTCCACCACGGGCTCGCATAACCGTGGCTCGCGGGAAGACCCGTGTTGGCGCCCCACATCCGCACCTGCACGGTGAGCGTATCCGCGAGCCAGTCGCCGGTCGGCGCGCCCCACCGGTCGCCGGGCCCGGGCTCGGAGAGCAGCGCGAAGTGCAGCCACCAGCCCGCGGCGTAGACCGCGAGTGCCGCCGCCGTCACCGCGAACGCATCTCCCGCGAGCGTACGCAGCACCGAGAAGCGGCGATCGCGCAGCCAGGCGGCGATGCCGCACAGGCCGACCATCGCGAGCGCGGCGAGGCCGGTGAGCTTGGTGCCCACCGCGAGCCCCACGCACAGCCCGGACGCGAGCGTCCAGACCAGGCGCGGTGCGCCGCGCGCGTTCAGCGCGGCCAGGTAGCAGGACAGCGCGCCGAGTGTGGCGGCCACGAGCACGCCATCGAGCACGAGGATGCGCGTCTGGATCAGCAGCGCGTTGTCCAGCGCGATGGCGAGCGCTCCCAACAGCGCTCCCCAATCACTGGCTTGGAGTTGGATCAGAAGTGCGAAGACGAGCAGGGGGATCAGCGTGCCCGCCAGCGCCGGAACGAGGCGCAGCAGCGCGGGCGAGACCTTCGTGATCGGCCGATGGATCGCTCCGAACTCCTGGTCACCGCGGTACCCGCCCAGCGCCGCCGCGCCAGCCACGAGCAGCTTCGCGTGCGGCGGGTGGACGTCGAAGAAGTACGCCCCGGAGCTCACGTACGCGTTCACGAACTCGCCGAACCACGACTCGTCGAACACGACCGATCGCGGCTCCGAGAGCCGGAAGAAGTGCAGCGGCACCGTGACGGCGGCGACCGCGAGCAGATATCGCGTTCGTCGGCTCAAACCTAGACCGGCGTGATGTTCCGCCGCTTGGACGGCGCCGGATCGCGCCGGCCCCACGCGGCGCGCAGCCGCGCCGCGAGCTCGTTGCGCAGCTCGCGGTGCGGCACCACCGCATCGACGGCGAGCTCGCTCGCGAGCCGCTCGATGTCGATGTCCTCGCGGAACTCGCCGCGCAGCCGCTCCTCCTCGACCGCGCGCTCCGCCTCGGGCAGCGCCTCGAGCTTGTTGAAGTACACCGCGTTCACGGCCGCCTCGGGGCCCATCACCGCGATCATGGCGCCCGGCAGCGCGAGCGTGGCCTCGGGCTCGAAGCCGGGTCCGCTCATCGCGTAGAGCCCGGCGCCGTAGGCCTTGCGCACGATGATCGAGAAGCGCGGCACGGTCGCCGACGACACCGCGGAGATCATCTTCGCGCCCGCGCGGATGATCCCCTGGCGCTCCACCTGCACGCCGACCATGAAGCCGGGCACGTCGGCGAGGAACACGATCGGCAGTCCGAACGCGTCGCAGAGCCAGATGAAGCGCGCGGCCTTGTCGGCCGAGTCGACGAACAGCACGCCGCCCTTCGCCTTGGGCTGGTTCGCGACGATCCCGACCGGGTGGCCGTCGATGCGCGCGAACGCCGTGATCAGCTCCTTCGCGAACAGCCGCTTGATCTCGAACAGACTGTCCGCGTCGATCAAGCGCTCGATCACGCGCAGCATGTCGAACGTCTTGTTCTCCTGCGCGGGGATCTGCGCCTCGAGATCGTCGCAGCTCGCGATCGGCGCGACGGCCTCGGTGATCGGCGGCAGGGCGTCGCAGCTCGAGGGCAGATACGAGAGATAGGCGCGCGCGACCGCGATCGCCTCGGGCTCGGTCGCGACGAGAATGTCGCCGCAGCCCGAGGTGGTGCAGTGCATGCGCGCACCGCCCATCTCCTCGAGCGTGGTGTCCTGCGCGATCACCTTGGCCACCATGCGCGGCGAGCCCAGGTACATGCTCGCGTTGCCCTCGACCATCACCACGATGTCACAGAACGCGGGGATGTAGGCGCCACCCGCGGCCGAGGGCCCGAACAAGAGACACACCTGCGGCACGCGCCCCGACATCCGCACCTGGTTGTGGAAGATGCGCCCCGCGCCGCGCCGGCCCGGGAACATGTCGATCTGGTCGGTGATGCGCGCGCCCGCGGAATCCACGAGGTACACGAGCGGAACACCGGCGCGCTCGGCGCGCTCCTGCACGCGCAGGATCTTCTCGACCGTGCGCTTGCCCCACGAGCCCGCCTTCACGGTCGAGTCGTTCGCCATCACGCACACGGGCCGGCCGTCGATCCGGCCCGCCCCCGTCACCACGCCGTCCGCGGGCAGATCCCCCGCGAGGCTGTTCGCGAACGCGGCGTCCTCGACGAAAGAGTCGGCGTCGAGCAGCAGTGCGAGCCGCTCGCGGCAGAACAGCTTGCCCTCGGCGCGCGCCTTCTCGTGATACTTCGCGTCGCCGCCCCGGCGGATCTTCTCGAGCCGCTCGACCGCATCCTGCTCGCGCTTCATCGGGCTGCCTCGCGCTCGCGCGCGCCGCGCAGGGCCCGGTACACGCGCCCCGGCAGCGGTCGCCTGAGCACCTGGTTCTCGAGCCACGCGCTCGTGTCGACGAGCGCATCGAGCGACACCCCCGTGGCGACGCCGCTCCTCTCGAACAGATCCACGACGTCCTCCGTGGCGACATTGCCCGACGCGCCCGGCGCATACGGGCAGCCGCCGAGCCCACCGAGCGAGCTGTCGAACGTGCGCACGCCGGCCTCGTAGCCCGCGGCGACGTTCGCGAGCGCGCGCCCGTAGGTGTCGTGCAGGTGCAGCGCGACGCCGTCGAGCGGCGCCACGCCCGCCACCGCAGCGACGAGCGCGCGCACACCGCTCGGCACGCCCACGCCGATCGTGTCGCCGAGCGAGATCTCCGCCACACCCAGCGCGCGCAGCTTCTCCACGAGCGCGGTCACCGCGCCGACCGCCACCGCACCCTCGTACGGGCAGCCGCACACGGTCGAGACGTAGGCGCGCAGCCCGATTCCGTCCGCGAGCGCGCGCTCCGCGACGGGCCGGATCCGCTCGAGCTGGTCCGCGACGCTGCAGTTCAGGTTCTTGCGGTTGTGGGTCTCGCTCGCGGAGATGAACACCGCCGCCGTTTCGACGCCACCCGCGGCCCGAAAACGCGCGTAGCCCTGCTCGTTGGGCACCAGCGCGCTGAAGCGCACACCCGGGATCTCGGGCAGCGCCGCCGCGAGCGCGTCGCTGTCGGCGAGCTGCGGGATCCACTTGGGCGACACGAAGGAGGTCACCTCGATCCGCGCGAGGCCCGCGGCCGCGAGCCGGCGCACCAGCTCGAGCTTCGCCTCGGTCGGCACGGTCTCGGGCTCGTTCTGGAGCCCGTCGCGGGGACCTACTTCGTAGATGCAGACGCCGGGCGCAGCCACGCGGCTCAAACGTACCCGAGTGCCTTGATGCGCGCAGGCCGCTTCGACCAGCGCGGCTCCACCTTCACCCAGAGCTCCAGGTGGACCTGCGCATCGACCAGCTTCTCGATCTCGCGGCGCGCGCGGATGCCGATCTGCTTGATCCGTTGGCCGCCCTCCCCGATCACGATCCCCTTCTGGCTCGCGCGCTCGACGATCAGGTTCGCGCGAATCCGCACGAGATCGCTGCGCGACTCGTCGAACTGCTCGATCTCCACCGCGAGCGAGTACGGTACCTCCTGATCCAGCGCATCGGTGGCGGCCTCGCGCACGAGCTCAGCCGCGAGGAAGCGCACCGGCCGATCGGAGAGATCGTCCTCGGGATAGAGCGGCGGCGACTCCGGCAGCCGCTCGCAGAGTGCGTCGAGCAGCGCATCGAGCCCCTCGCCCGAATGCGCGGAAACGCGGAACGCGCTCGGCGCATTCGGCGGCAACACCGCCTCGCGCGCGCCCGCGCGGTCGAGCTTGGTGCCCGCCACGACCACGGGCGTGCCGCGCTCGGCCAGATGTGCGAGCAGCGCCGCATGATCCTCGCCGAACCCGACCAGCAGATCGAACAGGACGAGCGCGACGTCGCAGTCGTCGGCGGCCTCGTGCGCCTGCCGGTTCAAGATCGCGTTGAACGTGCGCTCGCTGGTGTGGAGCCCGGGCGTGTCGAAGAAGAGCAGCTGCGCGTCCGGGCGGTTCTTGATGCCGAGGATCCGGCTGCGCGTGGTCTGCGGCTTCGCGCACACGATCGCGAGCTTCTCGCCCAGGACCGCATTGAGCAGCGACGACTTGCCCGCGTTCGGCCGTCCGAGGATCGCCACCGCACCCGCGCGATGCGCGGTCACGGGCACTCCTGCGAATCTTCGGGCTCGCTCGTCGGCGTTTGCGGGCGGCGCGCGAGCGCGGCCGCGGCCGCCGCGCGCTCGGCGAGCCGCTTGCTGCGACCCGTGCCCGTGCCCCAGGGCTCGCCGGCCACGCGCACCTCCACGGTGAAGCGCACGATGTCGTCCTCGATCGCGCTGTCGGCCACCGTGTGGTAGCTCGGCGTCGCGCGAAGCACGGCGTGCGCCCATTCCTGGAACGAGGTCTTTGCGTCGGCCACGAGCGAGCTCTGCGGGTCGCCTGTGAACCAGGCCGTCACATAGGCCTGCACCGGCGCGAGCCCGCCGTCGAGATAGAGCGCGCCGATCACGGCTTCGAAGACGTTGGCGAGGATCGAATCCTTCTCCGCGCCGCCCGAGCGCAGCTCGGTGCGGCCGAGCTTCACGAGCGCGGGCAGCGCGAGCTCGCGCGCGCGTTCGGCGAGCGCATCGCCGCGCACGAGCGACGCGCGCGCGCGCGTGAGCTGGCCCTCGTGCCACTCCGGATGCGCCGCGTACAGCGCCTCGCCCACCACGAGGTCGAGCACCGCGTCGCCGAGGAATTCGAGCCGCTCGTTGCCGCGGTCGCCGCGCATCTCGTGCGCATACGACGCGTGCGAGAGCGCCGTGAGCAGGGTATCTCGATCGCGGAACTCGTAGCCGAACGCGCGGGACAGCACGGCCACCGGATCGACCTCGGGTGCGGCGACCGGTTCCTGGCCCGAGCTCATTCTAGGCGGACCTTCGCGCTCGCTATCCGCTCGCGCTCGGGCTCCGCCCTACGCTCGCCTGCGGCTCGCTGCGCGTCGGCCGACTTTCGTCGGCCTCCTTGCTCCGCCCCCGCGATCCACCCCCCGCCGAGCACCACGTCGCCGCAGTAGAACACCGCGGCCTGACCCGGCGCCACCGCGCGCACGGGCGCATCGAAGTGCACGAGCGTGGCGTCGGGGCCCGCCTCGAGCTGCGCGGGCGCACCCGCGTGCTGATGCCGGATGCGGACCTGCGCGCGCGTGCCCGCAGGCGGCGCCGCGCCCGCGATCCAGCGCACCTGCTCCACGCGTGCCACGGGCGCCTCGAGCTCGCGCTCCCCGCCCACGACGACGCGGTTGCGCGGCGCGTCGATCGCGGTCACGTAGCGGCGCTCGTCGGCCGCGATCCCGAGGCCGCGGCGCTGGCCAACCGTGTAGTGGTGGATCCCGCGGTGCCGTCCCAAGACGCGGCCCTCGCCGTCCACGATGTCGCCGTCGCCCGGCAGTGCGCCAGCGCCCGCGACGCGCTCCACCACGCGCGCATAGTCGCCGTCCGGCACGAAGCAGATCTCCTGACTCTCGGGCTTGTCCGCGGTCGCGAGCCCGAGCGACCGCGCGCGATCGCGCACCTCGGGCTTGGTCATCTCGCCGAGCGGAAACTCCACGGCTTCGAGCTGCGCCTGCGACAGCCCGAACAGGAAGTAGGTCTGGTCCTTGCTCGCGTCGACGGCGCGGCGCAGCCGGCGCAGGCCCGTGTCGGGGTCGCGGTCCACGCGTGCGTAGTGCCCCGACGCCACCGACTCCGCCCCGAACACACGCGCGCGCTCGAGCAGATACTCGAACTTGAAGCTCTGGTTGCACACGACGCACGGGATCGGCGTGCGGCCCGCGAGATAGGCATTGGCAAACTCGTCGATCACCTCGCGCTGGAAGCGCTCGCGGTAGTTCGCGACGTAGAAGCGCATGCCGAGGCGATCCGCGACGCGGCGCGCATCGTCGGCGTCGTCGAGCGAGCAGCAGCGCGAGCTCGAGCCCGCGAGGTGCATCGTCACGCCGATCGCCTCGTCGCCGCGCTCCACCACGAGCGACGCCGCGACCGACGAATCGACGCCGCCCGACATCGCGACGACGACGCGGCGCGCGCTCATGCCCGTGCCTCGCGCGCACGCGCCACGAGATCGGGCAGGCGCGCGAGCACGGAGTCGATCTGCGCCTCGTCGGTGCCGTGCCCGACGCTGAAGCGCAGCGTGCCGCGCGCCTCCGACTTGGACAGACCCATCGAGACCAGCACGTGCGAGGGCTCGACCGAGCCCGACGCGCACGCAGCGCCGGCCGACACCGCGATGCCCTCGACGTCGAGCGCCTGGAGCAGCAGCTCGCCGGGCGTGTCGAGGAACGCGAGATTGAGCGTGTTGGCGAGCACGTGCTCGAGATCGCCATTGCGCGACACGCCGGGCACCTTCGCCGCGATGCCTTCCCAGAGCCGATCGCGCAGAAGCGCACAACGCGCGACGCGCTCAGGCAGCTCTCGGCGCGCGAGTTCGCACGCGGCGCCGAGGCCCGCGATCCCGGCGAGGTTCTCGGTACCGCCGCGCCGGCCGCGCTCCTGCGGCCCGCCGCGCAGGAACGGCGGCAGCGCGATCCCGCCGCGCACGACGAGGCAACCGACGCCCTTCGGCCCGCCGAACTTGTGCGCCGAGAGCGAGAGCAGGTCGATCGGCAGCGCGCCGGGCGCGATCGCGTGCTTGCCCACGGCCTGGGTGGCGTCGCTGTGCATCCAGGCGCCACGCGCGCGCGCGAGTGCTGCGATCTCTTCGATCGGCTGCAGCACGCCCGTCTCGTTGTTGGCCCAGATCGCGGTGACGAGCGCAGTGTCGTCGCGCAGCGCCGCGGCGACGTCGTCGACCGCGACGCGGCCGCTGCGGCCGACGCCCACGCGCGTCACGGGATGGCCCTGTGATTCGAGCCACGCGAGCGCGGCATCCACCGAGGGATGCTCGATTGCGGTGGCGACCACGTGCCGGCGCCCGTCGGGTCGCGCTGCGACCGCTGCGAGCGCGGTGTTGTTGGCCTCGGTCGCACCGGCCGTGAACACGATCTCCGCGGGCGCCACGCCGAGCAGCAGCGCCACGCGCTCGCGCGCGAGGTCGAGCTCTGCGCGCGCGGCTGCACCCTCGGCGTGGACGCTCGACGGGTTGCCCGGCACGTCGCGCAGCACGCGCAGCATGGCCGCGGCTACCTCCTCGCGCACGGGCGTGGTCGCGTTGTGATCGAGGTAGATTCGCATCATGGCCTTCGCTCCCGCACCCTAACCGTGTGAGACGGGAGGGTCAATCGACCCCGGAGGGCCCAGCTCGCGCATCAGGTCCGCGAGCGTGCGGTCGCCTGCGCCCTTGCGGGCGGCGCCGTCGACCTCGTCGAGCAGGTCTTCCACGAACGCGCCCGTGCTGCGCCGATCTTCGGCCGGCTCGCGCGCGCCGCGCACCGCGGCCAGCGACGTCGCTCGCCGTGATCGCCTCCGCGGGGCGCCCGAGCTGGAAGCCCGGCTCCTGCCCCACCTCTGCGACGCGCGTCGAGAGGATGCCCGCGTCGATCAGCTGCATCGCCACCCTGCGGACCATTCGCACGGGCACCTGGAGCTCGTCGGCGAGCTGGTCGGCCGCGGGCGCGGGCGCGCCCGCGCCGAAGCTGCGCGCGACGTCGAGCGCGATCTGGAGCGCGATCGCCTCGCACTGGGCCGGACTGGCCGGCTTGCCGTGCGTCTCCTGGCGATAGAGCGCGAAGTTCTGGTGCGCGAACGCGATCTCGGCGCCCAGCAGCACGATCGCCCAGAACACGTAGATCCATGCGAACAAGAGCGGCAGCAGCGCGAAGCCGCCGAAGAACACGTCCGCGCGCGCGACGCCCACGCTGAAGTTCACGTAGACCGACTGCGCCACCGTGACCATCACGCCCGCGAACACGCCACCGATCGCCGCCGAGACCACGCGCACGGCGGCGTTGGGGAGGAACCAGTACAGGAACGTGAATGCGACCGTGAGCATCGCCGCGGGGATCCACGCGTTCATCGGGTCGGCGATGAACGGCATGGGCAGCTGCGACGCGGGCCAGTGTCGCTGCAGGGAGGCGCCCAGCGAGAGCGCGAGGCCGCCCAGCAGCGGCGCGACCACGAGCACCGCGAGATAGTCGGCGAAGCGGCGCGCGAAGCCGCGGCCGCTCGCCACGCCCCAGATGTCGTTGAGCGAGCTCTCGACGGTCCCGAGCCCGAGCACCGTGGTCACGAACAGCACCGCGCCGCCGAGCGTGCCGAAGCCCGTGAAGTCCACGCCCTCGATCAGCGCGCGGATCACGCCGGCCGCACCGGGCGCGCCCGCGGAGATCATCCCCACGAGCCAATCGATGAAGCTCGCGCTGCCGATTCCGACCGCGCTCGCGATCGCCACCACGACCGCGAGCAGCGGCACGAGCGCGATCACCGTGAAGTAGGAGAGCGCACTCGCGCGCAGGAGCAGCTGGTCGCGAATGAAGCCCTCGCCGAGCATGATCGAGAACTGCAGCAGCCGGATCGCGGACAGGCGCGAGCGCTGCTCGGGCTCGATCTCCCAGATCTTGTGCGCGAAGAAGTCGCGGATCCGCGCGGGCCACTCCAGCACGCTCACGGCGCCTCCTGCCCTGATTCGGTGTCACCCGCGAGGCTATCGGCTTCGCGCGCGACGCGCGTCCCGAACTGGAGCCACGGCGCGGCGCGCCGCAGCGTCACGCGGCCGATCCCGTGCACGCGGCCGAGGTCCGCCAGCGACTGATAGGCGCCGTGGGCGCGCCCGGCCACGATCGCCTCGGCGCGCGCGGGCCCGACCCCCGGCAGCGCCTCGAGCGCGGCGGCATCCGCGGTATTCGGGTCGAGACCGAGCCCGAACAGCACGCGCGCCGGACCGCGCAGCGCAGCTCCGCCGGGCGCCTCACCGCACTGCACGCGCCGCGTGTGGCCGTCGATCGCCTCGAGCTCGCTCGGGTGCTCGCAGGCCTCCAGCCGATCGCCCGCGGGTGCGAGCGCGCCACGGCCGATCTCCAGCGCGAATAGCGCCATCGCCAGCCCCAGGCCGGCGTGGATCTCGCGCGACTCGAGCCGTCTCAGCGTTCCGCCGCCGGCGCCGCCGCACCGGCCTCCACGAACGCGGCGTGCAGCGCGCGCACCGCGAGCTCGGTGTACTTCTCCTCGATCACCACCGAGACCTTGATCTCGCTGGTCGAGATCAGCTGGATGTTGATGCCCTCGTCGGCGAGCACCTGGAACATGCGCGTCGCGACGCCCGCGTGGTCGCGCATGCCGAGACCCACGATCGACACCTTGGCGATCTCGGGGTCGCCGTCGACCGCCTGCGCGCCGATCTCGCGCCCGGTCTGGCGCGTGACCTCGAGCGAGCGCGCGTAGGAATCGCGCGGCACCGTGAAGGTCAGATCGGTGGCGCCGTCCTGCGAGAGGTTCTGGATGATCATGTCGACCACCACGCCGTCCTGCGCGAGCGGCGAGAACAGGCGCGCTGCGACGCCGGGCACGTCGCGCACCCCGCGCACGCGGATCTTGGCCTCGTTGCGGTTGTAGGTCACTCCGGAGACGACCAGCTCTTCCATCACCTGCTCCTCCGGAACCACCCAGGTTCCCGTCGAATCGTTGAACGACGAGCGCACGTGCAGCGGCACGCCGAAGCGCATCGCGAAGCGCACCGAGCGGATCTGCAACACCTTCGCGCCCAGGCTCGCCATCTCCAGCATCTCGTCGTAGGAGATGCGCTCGAGCTTGCGCGCGCCCGGCACGATCCGCGGGTCGGCCGTGTACACGCCGTCGACGTCGGTGTAGATCTCGCACACGTCCGCGCGCAGAGCCGCTGCGACCGCCACGGCCGACGTGTCCGATCCGCCGCGCCCGAGCGTGGTGACGTTGCCGGCCTCGTCGATCCCCTGGAATCCCGCGAGCACGGCCACCTGGCCGCGCTCGAGCGCGTCGCGCAGCACGGCGGTGTCGATGCTCTCGATGCGCGCGCGCGTGTGGGCGGTATCGGTGCGCATGCCCATCTGGGCGCCCGTGAACGAGCGCGCGGGCTGGCCGAGGCGCTGGATCGCCATGGCCGTGAGCGCGATCGTCACCTGCTCGCCGGTCGAGACGATCTGGTCGTACTCGCGCGGGTCCGCGTCTTCGCCGCCGAGGTCGCGCGCGAGCGCCACGAGCCGGTCGGTCTGCCCGCTCATCGCCGACACCACGACGGCCACGCGGTTCCCGGCCTTCACGGTCTCCACGACGCGGCGCGCGACGTTCCGGATCCGATCCGGGTCGCCGACGCTCGTGCCGCCGTACTTCTGGACGATCAGAGCCACGGGATGACTCCCATGCGTGCCGGGACCGGTGTTTCGGGTGGAGGAGGCGACGCTCGAGCGGGGCCCGTAGGTTCGCGCAGGATCCCGAGCCAGGCCACACGCAGGGTGGGCAACGACGAGAGCTTTGCCCACCCTACCGCCCAGATGACGCCCCGGATCTGGCAGAGCGCCCTGGGCCACGTCGCCGCCGCCGTCGCCGCAGCGCTGCTGCTAGTCGCCGTAGGCCAGCCCCTGTTCACGGACGACGCGTGGTGGCACCTCGCACTGGGCCGTGCGTTTGGCGAGCACGGGCCGTGGCTTTCACAGGATCCGCTGCTGATCGCACCGCAGAGTCCGCCCTCGGCCTCGGCCTGGCTGTTCGATCTCGCGCTGCACGGAGCTCACGCGCTCGCGGGCTTTGCGGGACTGCGTGCACTGCACGCGGCGGCGGTGGCCGCCGTGCTCGGTCTGGTCTGGTCGCTCCTGCGGCGCGCGAGCGGATCGGCGCTCGCCGCGAGCGCGGGCACCGTGATCTTCATCGCGCTGTCGACCTATCGCCTGGCCCAGCTGCGCCCCGATCTGGTCACGATCGCCTTCTCCCTTGGGCTCTACCGGGCACTGATCGACACCGAGCGACCGCCGTCACTCGCGCGCATCGCTTCGTGCGCCGCGTTGTTCGCGCTGTGGGCGAACGCGCACGCGGCGTTTCCGGTCGGCCTGCTCTTGCTGGGCGCCGCCGCGTTCGCCGCGGGCGTCAGCGCGATCGCAACGGGCGAGGAGTCCGAGAAGGCTCGCGCGCGCCGGCTCGGCGCGGCCTGGTTGGCCGGGCTCGCGGCGACGCTGTGCAACCCGATCGGCGTCCGCGCCTATGCGGCCTGGTTCGCGGCCGGGACGAGCACGCCATCGCTCACACGAGTGCTCGACGAGTGGTCCCCCGTGAATCCGTTGGCGTGGCCCCAGCCGACGCTCCCGCCCACCCCCGTCGCGTGGTTCCTCGTCTGGGGTCTGCTCGTGGGTACCGCGCTGCTCGTGCCGCGCGCGATCGCATCGCTGCGCGCAGGAGCGCGCGCGGATCGCATCGACCCGGCCGCCGTGGGTGCGGCCGCGATCTCGCTCGCGCTGATGCTCGCCGCGTCGCGCTTCCTCTGGCTCGGCGTGTTCCCGCTGCTGCTCCTCGCACGCGCGCTGCGCGGCACCGCGCGCGGAAACTGGGTACTCGCGCTCGCGCCCGCGCTGTGTACGGCGCTCTTCCTGCGCTGGGGCGACTGGCCGCTCGTAACCCGCGCGCTGCCGCGAACCCTCGAGGGTTATGCAGCGCCCTACGCGGCCGGAAAGTACTACCCGGAGGCGGTCTGGCTCGCGCGCGATGCGGGTCTCGAGGGCGGACTCTATTGCGACTACTTCCAGGCCGGCTTCGCGGGCTACTGGCTCGCGCCGCGCATCCGCACGCTCACCAACGGCACGCTCAACGTCCCCACCGCGACCTTGAGCGCAGCCGCCGCGATCGGAATCCGCCGCGGCGTCGAGCCCGGCGAGACCTTCGCTGCGCTGCTCGATCGCTCCGGCATCGATCTGTTCCTGGGCATCCGTCTGCCCGAGACCGGCAATCCCTACCGGCCCTGGGTATCCACCACGGCGCACCTCGAGGACACGCCGGGCTGGATCCCCGTGTTCCGGAACCTCGGCGCCGCGCTCTATCTGCGCAGCAATGAGCGCAACCGCGAGAACCTCGCCCGCATCGCGCAGTACTACGCCTCGCAGTACGTGCCGTTCGATCCCGCGCGCGGCTTCGAGCCGCTCGCGGCGATCCGCGCCGCCCCGGACTGGGCGCGCGACCACGGTCTCATGCCCGAGGGCTTCGGTGCCCTCGATCACGTCGCGCGCACGGGAGCGGGTGAGAGCGCTGCGCTCGCGCGCGATCGCATCGCCGCGATCTACGCCTCGCTCGGAGCCTATGCCGAGGCATCGGCGCTCGACCGCGAGATCCTGCGCGAGCGGCCGCAGGCCGTGCGCGCGCGTCGCCGCCTCGCGTGGAACCTGCTCCATCTGGAGCGCTACGCCGAAGCCCAGGAAGCGGCGGCGGGCCTAGCGGATCGCCCCAAGGACGATGCGCTCTCGCACGCGATCGCGCGCGCGGCGCACAACCTCGGCGCGTTCGAGCCCGACGAGGCGCGTGCGCGGCTGGCGCTCCTGCCCGCGTTCGAACGCTCGGAGGTGCCGTGGCTCCTCGCGGGCGTGCCGCCCGCGCAGGCGCGCACGCGATAGCGGCGGGCCACCTGCGTCGGGCCCGCGTGATAGGATGAGTCCGTGACCGACACCCGCGTGCAATTACGCGCTGGGATCGTGGGCCGCGCCGCGCTGCTGGCCGCCGCGATCGCGCTGATCTCCGGATGCGCCGCCCCGCGCAACCACCTGTACCGCAGGAGCGCCGCGGACTTCGAGCGCGCGATCGTGCTGCCGCTGAACCTCGTGTCGAAGATGCCCGGCGAGCTGATCGACTCGGCCCGGTACGTCGACCGGGCGCTGCTCGACTACCTCGCCCAGCACGGAAAGGCCGTCGAGGCGATCGGATTCTCCGACGCGAGCGCCGCCTGGCGCGCGAGCGAGGCGGAGTGCCGCTCGCAGGGCAAGAAGGACTGCAATCGCTTCGCGGGCGTCGCGCGCTTCATGGCACAGCATCTGCGCCGCGATCGCGACTTTCAGATCCTGATCATTCCCTATCTATTCGTGCGCAGCTCGCGGATGGCATCGGGCCTCTCGCGCTGGCACGGCGTCGAGCGAACCGTCGAGCGCGTGGGCAAGGGTTATGCCGCCGACACACCTCCGCGGCAGCTGCGCGGCGACATCCGCGCGGCCTCGCTCAAGGTGTTCGCGTTCTCCGCCGAGGGCGAGCGCGTGTTCGAAGGCGTCGGCGGGCTCGAGCTCGTCGACCGCCTGTACGCGCCCGAGGGCTACACGGACTACGACGTCGAGCTCCGCGACGACCTGTTCCAGCACCCCGAGCCGCTCCGCGAGGGCGTCGCTCTCGCGCTCGAACATCTCGTGCCCCAGGGCTCGTAGCGGCTCACCCCTCGACCATCGGTTGAAGCTCCGCGCGCCACCGCGCGAGCAGTGCGGCGGCGTTCGGTCCGCGCGCTTCCATCTCGAGCTCGCGTTCACTCTCCGCGCCGCCGCGCGCGAGGCGGATCTCGAGCCGATCGGCCGGCCACGCGCCCGGCGCGCGCTCGGGCCATTCCGCCACCACGAGCGCACCCGGCGCGAGCCAGTCCAGAAGGCCCGCCGACTCGAGCTCGGCCTCGCTCCCGATCCGGTAGCAGTCGACGTGCACGAGTGCGCGGCCGCTCGCGAGCGGGATCTCCTGAGCCAGCACGAAGGTCGGGCTCTGCACCCGATCCGGATCGATACCGAGCCCGGACGCGAGCCCCTTCACGAAGCGCGTCTTGCCGGCGCCGAGCGGACCCGAGAGCAACACGATCGCGCCCGCCGCGTCGATCGCGCGCGCGAGCGCGGCCGCGAGCCGCTCTGTGGCCTCAGGGCTCGGGGAATGCAGCTGCAAGCTCGCGCTCGAACGGCGCGGGTACGGGCGTGTCGCGCAGCGCCGTGATCACGGCGGGCAGCGCGGTCAGGAGCTCGTGGGCGAGCAGACCCGTGTCGCCACGGCGCGCCGCGATGCGATCGCCCGCGGCACCGTGCAGGAACGCGCCGAGCGCACCCGCGCGCAGCGCGTCGACACCCTGCGCGAGCAGCCCCGTGATGATGCCGAGCAACACGTCGCCGGTGCCGCCGCTCGCGAGCGCGGGACCGCCGGTCGGGTTCACGATCAGCTCGCCGTCGGGCGACGCCACCGCGGTGCCTGCCCCCTTGAGCACGACCACGGCACCGCTGCGCGCGGCCAGCTCACGCGCGGCGCTCGCGCGATCCGCGTTCACCTGGCCCGCCTTCACGCCGAGCACCACGGCCGCTTCTCCCGGATGCGGCGTGAGCACGGTCGGCGCGCGCCGGCTGCGCAGCAGATCGAGCTCGCCCGCGAAAGCCACGACGCCGTCGGCATCCACCGCGAGCGGCAGATCGAGCCGCTTCGCGAGCGCACGCACGAGACCCGTGGTTTCGCGCGCGCGGCCGATCCCGGGTCCGAGACCCACCGCATCGCGCGTGGCCGCGAGCGCGACGATCCCCTCCTCGGCGGCCGCCGCGAAGCAACGCGCGCCGGTGTCGGGCAGCGGCGCGGTCATCGCCTCGGTGACCTTCGCCTCGAGGATGTCGTTGAGCCCGGCCGGACACGCGAGCGTCACGAGGCCCGCGCCGACGCGCCCCGCCCCTTCCGCGCACAGCGCCGCCGCACCGGTCTTGCCCTCGGAGCCGGCGACGAGCAGCGCGTGGCCGAAGGTTCCCTTGTGCGCGTCCGCGGGTCGCGCGGGCAGCGCCGCAGCCGCGCCCGCGCGCGTCCACAGCGTCGCGTCGAGCCGCAGGTCGGGGGCCGCATCGGCAATGCCGATCCGCGCCACGAAGATGCGTCCCGCGAGTCCGCGCCCCGGCTCGAACGCGAGGCCGAGCTTGGGCAGCCCGATCGTCACCGTGACGTCTGCGGCCACGGCGGCGCCTAGCACCTGTCCCGTATCCGCGGACAGCCCGCTCGGCAGATCCACCGCGACCACGCGGATCGCATCCGGCCGCGCACTGCGCGCCGCGTTGATCCGCTGCACGCTCGCGCGCGCGTCGCCCGAGAGCGCGCGCGCCAGACCCGTGCCGAACAGCGCGTCGACGATCACGCCCGCTGCCGGGGCGCGCCAGCGCTTGCCTTCGAGCGGTACGCCCGCCGCACGCGCGCGCGCGAGCTGCGGGGCGGCGTCGCCGGACAGACGCTCGCTGAGCAACGCCGCGCGCACGGGCACACCGAGCGCGTGCAGGTGGCGCGCCACGACGAGTCCATCGCCGCCGTTGTTCCCGGGCCCGCACACGACACACACGCTTTCGCCGGGCGAGAGGCGCGCGAGCACGGCCTGCACCACGGCGCGCCCCGCGCTCTCCATGAGCACGTCACCGGGTACGCCGAGCTCGTCGATCGTGTGCCGGTCGAGCGCCCGCATCTGTGCGGCGCTGACGAGCGGCCACACAGCACGCGTCACAGGAGCAGCTCGCGCAGATCGCGCAGCGCGCGGTCGAGCCCGACCAGGAGCGAGCGCGTGACTGCGGCGCGGCCCACCGCGACCCGCTCCGCGGCGGGCGCCGCCTGGATCACCTCGGAGAGCGTGCGGTAGCCGAGCCCCCCTGCGAGCCCGAGCCCGATCTGGAGCTTCGAGGCGAGCCGCGCGGCGTCGCCGAGCTGCTTGAGCGCGGCACGTCGCTCCACGGGCGGCAGATCCACGATCCCGCCCGTGTAGAGCTCGATCTGGTTGAACCCGTGCGCGTGTGCCGTCTTCACCGCGTCGAGCGTAGGCGATACGAGCGCGGCCACGGCGATTCCCGCATCCGCGAACGTGCGCAGCATGCTCCCGAGCCCGCCGGCTCCGGTGCGGAAGTCGAGCGGGGTCGAGGCGCTGCGCCCCTCGCGCCGATCGGAGGCCAGGAGCACCGAGTTGGGCCGCACGTCGAGCGCCACGCGCATGAGCGAGTCGAGCGGCGGCATGCGCAGCTCGAGCCTGCGCGCCGCGCGCCGCGTGTCGTGCAGGTCCTCCTCGCGCACGGGCTTGAGGTCCGGGTTCACGCCGAGCCTTATGGCGTCGACCCCCGCGAGCTCCGCGAGCGTCGATGCCGCGGGCAGGTCGACATCGGTTGCGGCCATCGCATCGCGCAGGCTCGGCAGTGCGTCGAGCTCGAGCGTGAGACTGCGCATCAGGCCGATCCCGCGAGGCTGCGTTGGAGCGCCGCGGCGAGCTCCGCCGCATACCCGCGCACGCGCGTCTCGTCGTCGCCCTCCACCATCACGCGCGCCTTGGGCTCGGTGCCGCTGTAGCGCACGAGCACGCGACCATCGGTGCCGAGCTCCTGCTCCACCGCGCGCAGCCGCTTCTGGAACTCGGGCAGCTCCTCGACCGGGCGCTTGTGCGCGACGGTCACGTTCACGAGCACCTGCGGCACGCGCTCGAAGCCGGCCGCGAGCTGGGAGAGCGGCTGTCCGGTGCGGCGCATGATCGCGAGCACCTGGAGCGCCGTGAGCAGGCCGTCGCCCGTCGTGTTGTGATCGAGCAGGACGACGTGGCCGGACTGCTCGCCGCCCAGGTTGTACCCACCCGCGCGCATCGCCTCCACCACGTAGCGATCGCCGACCGCCGTGCGGACGAGGCCGACTCCCTCGCGCGCAAGCGCGCGCTCGAGGCCGAGGTTGCTCATCACGGTCGACACCACCGATCCACCGCGCAGCACACCGCGCGCACGCGCGTCGCGCGCGAGCAGCGCGAGCAGCGCGTCGCCGTCCACGGTCTGTCCGCGCTCGTCGAGCATCACGCAGCGGTCGGCGTCGCCGTCGACCGCGACGCCGACGTCGCCGCGCACCTCGTGCAGCTTCGCGCTCGTCCGCTCCGGGAACAGCGCGCCGCACGCATCGTTGATGTTGCGCCCGTTCGGATCGACGCCGATCGCGACCACCTCTGCACCGAGCTCGCGAAACACGGTCGGCCCGACCTTGTAGGACGCGCCGTGCGCGCAATCGAGCACGATCCGCACGCCCTCGAGCGACAGCTCGCGCGGAAAGCTCTTCTTGAGGAAGACGACGTAACGCCCGGCGACGTCGTCGATTCTTCGCGCAGCCCCGATCGCGTCGGCGTCTGCGCGGTGCTTTGCGAGCGCGCCCGAGTGGATCAGCTGCTCCATGTGCAGCTCGAGCTCGTCGGGCAGCTTGAACCCGTCGCGCGAGAAGAACTTGATGCCGTTGTCCTGGTAGCTGTTGTGGCTCGCGGAGATCATCACGCCCGCGTCGCAGCGCATGTCCGCGGTCAGGAACGCCATGCCCGGCGTGGGCATCGGGCCCACCTGGAGCACGTCGACGCCCATCGAGCAGATTCCGGCCGCCATCGCGTCTTCGAACAGGTAGCCCGAAAGGCGCGTGTCCTTGCCGATGATGATCTGGGTGCGTTCGCTGCGCCGGGTCGCGAGCACGTGCGCCACGGCCTGGCCGAGCGCCAGCGCCATTTCCGCCGTCATCGGGTGCACGTTCGCGCGCCCGCGCACGCCATCCGTGCCGAACAGCCGCTCCTTGCTCATCGCTGGCCCCGCTTTCCCCGTGCGGGGATCTCATCGACCTGCACGCGCACCTTCACGGGCCGTGCCTCGTCCATCCACACGTGATCGGGCAGCGCGAGCCGCACCTCCCGATCGAGTGACTCCCGGACGCCCCGGATCTCGAGCGGCTCCGTGATCGCCTCGCGCATCGACGTCACCTCGCGCCGGTCACCCGTGAGCCAGACGTAGGGCGGGTCTACTTCCACCCAGGCCACGTTGTACCCCTCTGCGGGGTCCCCAACGATATCGGCCCGCACGCGGATCGACTTGCGCCCTCGCGGCGCGAACTTGATCTCGATGCTCGCGGGCGAGCGGGACACGATCCGGGCCCCGTTGGGCAGCTGCTCCTCGATCCGCCCCTGATCGATCTCGTAGACCGCCTCGCCGCGCTGCGCGCCCGACACGTCGATCCGGTACTCCATCTTCCCGGGCCCCACGTCGCGCAGCGCCGCGCGGCTCCCGAGCACGCGGATGTTCACGGCGCGCGCGCTCTGGTCTACGAGCACGAGGTCTTCGGACACGCCATCGAACACGATCGGAATGTCGACGCCGCGCTCGATGTCCGAGCTGCCGTGGGCCATGCCCCAGAGCACCATCGCGATCGCCCACGCGAGCAGGAGCGTTCCGATGCGCAGCGGCATGGCGCCTGACCTAACCCGCCGCCCGCAGCGAAGAGTCCTGCGCGGGCGGCGCCGCCTCGTCCGTCACGGCCGGCAGCGGCTCGATCGCGAGCTCGGTGTCGGGGATGTCGCGCAGATCGCGGCGCTCGCCGCTCAGGATGTCGCGCAGCACGGCGCGCAGGCGCGGCGCGTCGAGCCCCTGGACGAGCGCGCCGGTGAGCGCCACCGACATGCCGCCCGTCTCCTCGGACACGACCACCACGACCGCGTCGGTCTCCTCCGAGAGCCCGACCGCCGCGCGATGGCGCGTGCCGACGCCGTCCGGCAGATCCTCGCGCATCGTGAGCGGCAGGATGCAGCCCGCGTACGACACGCGGCCGTTCTGGAGCAACACGGCGCCGTCGTGCAGCGGCGAGTACGGAATGAATACCGAGATGAGCAGGT
Organism: uncultured delta proteobacterium; assembly: GCA_963832165.1. GTDB lineage: Bacteria > Myxococcota_A > UBA9160 > UBA9160 > SMWR01 > JAHEJV01. The sequence goes on from CAWHTE010000005.1 coordinate 90,165, forward strand.
CCTTGCTGACCGCCGCGTCGAGCTGCGTGCCCGTCTCGATCTGGTCGACGAGCTGGATCTCGCGCTCGAGCACGATCAGCGCGCCGACCCGCTTGCGCGACAGCTCCTGACACGCGCGCACGACCTCCTCGAGCATCTGTGTCTCGCGCTGCAGCACCGCGGACGGGAAGAAGCCACGTCCCACGCGCGCGAGCGCGCGGCGGATGTCGTGCTGGAACAGCACGATCACGATCAACACGCCGTACTGCACGAAGTTCTCGAGCACGGTGCGCAGCGTGACGAGCTGGAAGATCTCGGAGGCCACGCTCGCCGCGTACAGCACGAGCAGGCCCAGCAGGATCTGGAACGCGCGCGTGCCGCGGATCAGGAGCAGGAGCCAGTAGATCCCGATCGTGACCAGCAGAATGTCGATCACGTCGCGCACGGGATCGAAGTTCGCGCCGAAGTACTCGAGCAGGTTGCGCAGCAGGTTCCAGACCGTCTCGATCATGCGGCGTCTCCGCGCCCAGCCTCATGGACTTGCCGGAGCGCGCGCGCGACCGCGCACGCGCGCACGGCGCCCGCGACGTCGTGCACTCGCACCGCGTCGGCACCCTCGTAGACCGCGATCGCACACGCGGCGTGGCTCGCGGTGTCGCGCGCCGCGGCCACGTCCCCCGTGATCCGGCCCAGGAACGACTTGCGCGACGGTCCCACCAGCACCGGCAGGTCGCCGCCCACCGCAGCGCGCAGTGCGCCGATTCCGACCAGGAGTGCGAGGTTGTCCTCGGGCCGCTTGGCGAAGCCGATGCCGGGGTCGATCACGAGCGCGCGGTCGGCGACTCCGGCCGCGCGCGCGACCGCGAGCGATTCGCGCAGCTCGGCCGCGACCTCGTCGATCACCGCGTCGTAATGGGGTGCCGCCTGCATCGTCTCGGGCGTGCCGCGCGAATGGCCGACCACGAGCGTCGCGCCCGCGCGCGCCACCACGCCCGCGATCGCCGGATCGAAGCGCAATCCCGACACGTCGTTGACGATGTGCGCGCCAGCCGCGACCGCGTCCTCTGCAACGCGCGCCTTGCGCGTGTCGATCGAGAGCGGCACCGCGAAGCGCTTCGCGAACGCCTCGATCAGCGGCACCGTGCGCGCGCACTCGAGTTCCGCGGGCACCTCGGCCGCGCCCGGGCCGCGTCGATTCGCCGCCCACGTCGAGCACGTCCGCACCGTCGCGGATCAGCGCCGCGGCCAGATCGATCGCGCGCGGGAGATCGAGCTCGCCCGCGCTGGCTACGAATCGGCCGCCGTCCGAGAACGAGTCCGGCGTGGCGTTCAGTACGCCGATCACCACCGTTCTCGCGCGGCGGAAGATCGCCGACATGCGGCGCCCTCCCTAGCCCGGAACGGGCTCGGGGTCGGGAAGCTTGTCTCCGGGGAACTTCTTCCCGGAGGGCTCCGCCCCGGCCCGCTTCGGCGGAGGCTCGGGGCTCTTCGCCGTGATGACGGGTGTGGGGAGCGGGGGGAGCGATCGGTTTTCGAGCAGGAGCTTGAGCTCCTGCGATTCGAGCGTCTCGCGTTCGAGCAGCGCGTCGCTGATCCGGTCGAGCGTGGCGCGGTGCTCGGTGAGCATCTGCTTCGCCTCGGCGTAGAGCTCGTGCAGGAGGCGCGTGATCTCCTCGTCGATCTCGCGCGCCTTCCACTCGCTGTAGTCCTTGCGCGCGACGAAGTCGCGGCCGAGGAACACGTCGTGCTCGTCGTCCGCGAACGACACCGGGCCGATCCTGTCGCTCATGCCGTACGAGCACACCATCCGGCGCGCCATCTCGGTGGCCTGCTTGAGGTCGTTCGAGGCGCCCGTGGTGAACTGGCCGAACACCAGCTCCTCGGCGGCGCGGCCGCCCATCGCGTGGCGGATCCGCGCGACGAGCTGCTCGCGGTTCAGGCTGTACTGGTCTTCGAGCGGCATCGTCCAGGTCACGCCGAGCGCCATGCCGCGCGGGATGATCGTGACCTTGTGCACGGGATCCGCATGCGGCGAGAGCAGCGCGACGAGCGCGTGGCCGGCCTCGTGATAGGCCGTGGAGCGCTTGTCCTCGTCGCTCATGATCAGGCTCTTGCGCTCGGTGCCGAGCACCACCTTGTCCTTGGCGGACTCGAAGTCGACGCGGTGCACCTGGCTCGCGTCGCGGCGCGCCGCGAGCAGTGCGGACTCGTTCACGAGGTTCTGGAGATCGGCGCCCACGAAGCCCGGGGTGCCGCGCGCGATGATCTCGAGGTCGACGTCGTCGGCGAGGTTCACGCGGTGCGTGTGCACCTTGAGGATCGCGATCCGGCCGCGCAGGTCGGGCCGCGGCACGACCACGCGCCGGTCGAAGCGACCCGGGCGCAGCAGCGCCGGGTCGAGCACGTCGGGCCGGTTGGTGGCCGCGATCAGGATCACGCCCTCGTTGCTCTCGAAGCCGTCCATCTCCACGAGCAGCTGGTTGAGCGTCTGCTCGCGCTCGTCGTGACCGCCGCCGAGGCCGGCGCCGCGGTGTCGGCCGACCGCGTCGATCTCGTCGATGAAGATGATGCAGGGCGCGTTCTTCTTGCCCTGCAGGAACAAGTCGCGCACGCGCGACGCGCCCACGCCCACGAACATCTCGACGAAGTCGCTGCCCGAGATCGAGAAGAACGGCACGCCGGCCTCGCCCGCGACCGCGCGCGCGAGCAGCGTCTTGCCGGTGCCGGGCGTACCGATCAGGAGCACGCCCTTCGGAATGCGCCCGCCCAGGCGCGTGAACTTCTTCGGCTCGCGCAGGAACTCGATGATCTCCTCGAGCTCGACCTTCGACTCCTCGACGCCCGCGACGTCTTCGAACGTGACGCGGTGCTGATTCTCCGTGAGCAGCCGCGCGCGCGATTTGCCGAAGCTCATCGCCTTGCCGCCACCCGCCTGCATCTGCCGGATGAAGAAGATCCAGAGCCCCACGATCAGCAGCAGCGGGAACCACATGATCAGGATCTGGCGCCAGAAGCCCGCTTCGGGCTTGGGCCGCGCGTCCACCGTCTCGACGTGACCCGACAGCTGTGCGAGCAGGCCCTCGGTGATCGCGGGCGCGTAGCTCGTGAAGTCCTTGCCGGCCTTGTCCTTGCCGCTGATCAGGTTCTCTTCGATGACGACCGACTGGACCTCGCCGGCGTCGACCTTCTTCATGAACTCGCTGTAGGCGAGCGGCGGCGGCGCCTGCTGGCCCTGCCGCAACATGGTCGCGAGCAGGATGATCATCACCAGAATCACCACCCAGAGCGCCATGTTCCGGTACTGATTGTTCAAATAGCTCTCCGTGGCGCGGGCGAAAAAACCGAGTGGTGAATGCAGCTTAGCAGACGAATTCGCCCTATGTCCGCGGGGTCGGGGAATCTCCACCCGTGGGCCCGAGCCGGAACCCCGCGCGATCGCAGCGAAGTTCGAGCCCGCCGGGCAGCTCGATGTGCCGCCCCGGCGATGCATCGCGCAGGAAGCGCTCGATCCGCTCGAGGTGTACCCGCTCGACGTGCCGTGCGGAGCCCGCGCGTGCAAGCGCCTCGCGGGCCAGCCGCCTCGACAGCGCCTCGGGCAGCGCACCCCAGTCCTTCGCGTCGATCCGCAGCCACGCTCCCTCGCTCGTGAAGCGCGCGCCCGCCTCCCGCTCGACCCACGCGCGGATCCACTCCGTATCCCTGCGTTGCGCTTCGGCAAGATCTGCAATCGCCCTGAGCCATTGCGGGTTCAAATCGCGCGCGAACGAGGGCAGCCAGCTGCGCAGCCGATTGCGCGCGTAATCGGGCGAGGCATTCGAGCGATCCTCGCGCCACGCGAGGCGCCGGGCCGCCGCATAGTGCTCGAGCTCGGCGCGCGAGAGGCGCAGGAGCGGCCGCACGATCCGGCCGTCGGGCGAGCGATCGGGGATTCCGCCGAGCCCATCCGGCCCCGTGCCGCGGAACAGGCGCAGCAGCACGGTCTCGGCCTGGTCGTCCGCGTGGTGTGCCGTCGCGATCCGCTGTGCGCCGATCTGCGCCGCCATGCGCTCGAGCGCGGCGTAGCGCAGCGTGCGCGCGGCCTCCTGGAGCGTCGGTCGGTTCCGACTCGAGACTCCCTCTCGCAACGCGCCCGGCACCACCCGCTCGACCGCAAACGGCGCGCCCAACTCTTGCGCGAGCGCCGCGACCGCCGCCTCGTCGGCGTCCGCGTCCGCGCCGCGCAAACCGTGGTGCACGTGAGCGATCGCGAGCGCGAACCCGCCCCGCGCCGCGATCGTTGCGAGCGCGCACGCCAACACGGTCGAGTCGAGTCCGCCCGACACCGCTGCGAGCACCGTGTGGCCGCGCAGATCGAGGCGCACCGCCGCCCGCTCGAGCTCGCGCTCGACACGGCGCACGGGGTCTCGCCTCACACCGCCCCTACTTGAGTGCGCTCGCGTCGCCCGCGAGGATGCGCGTGCCGTCGGTCTTGTCCAGCCACACTTCGCAGTGCACGCGCGTGCGCGTGCCCTCTGCCTGCTCGTCTTTGATCCGGCCGTGCACGTTCACGGTCTCGTCGACCCAGAGCACGTTGGTGAGCTTCACCGACATGCGCCCGCCGCGCAGCCAACCCTCGCCGAAGTGATCCTGCATGAGCTGCGACACGAAGCAGGTCGACATCATTCCCTGCACCACGATCGTCGGGAAGCCGAGCTTCTTCGCCTGCTCGCGATCGGTGTGATAGTTGCGGCCCGGACCCGAGAACATCCAGCAGCGGCGCTCGTCGACGGTCTTCTCCAGCGGCGCGAGATCGGGGCCCGTGGCGGTCGGGAACGGCGGCGGCGGCGCCTTCTTCTGCGCGGTCTTCTCGTCGACGACGAAGCCGCCCTCGCCCTGGTCCTTCTTGGGCGGCAGGAAGGACTGGTGTGTGTGGCCGCGCACGAGCAGCTCGCCCGTCGCGTCCAGCAATACGTCGGTCTCGTTCACGATCCACTCGCGCCCGCGGCGCTGGTAGCGCTCGATGATCGTCGAGCGCGTGCGCACGCGCGCTCCGAGCGGGATCGGCGCGAACAGGAACCAGTCCTGGCGGCCGTGCAGGTTCCCGAACAGGTTCTTCAGGTACCACTCGCCGACGAACTTGTAGCACTCGGAGTGGTAGAGCAGCGGTGGCGCATACTGCGCCTGCAGCGGATGGTGATCGCCGAGCGCGTCGGCGTAGAAGTCCACCACCCCCTTCTCCGCCTCGTAGACGTTCGATCCGCAGTGGCGGCCCACGTACGCGGGTTGTCCGAGCAGGTTCACGGCCGCCTCCTCTCTGCTATTTCACCGTCCGATGAGCTCGCCGCTGCACAACGTCGGTGCGTGGACGCTGCGGAGGGCGCAGATCGGGCCGGATCACCTCGCGGTGGTCGACGCGGATCGTAGCCTCGATTACCGGGCCCTCCACGAGCGCACGGGCCGCTGCGCGGCGCTGCTCGCCGCGCGCGGGGTCCGCGCGGGCGACCGCGTGGCGCTCCTGCTCGGCAACCGCAGCGCCTACCTCGAGCTCGTGTTCGCGGCCGCACGGATCGGCGCGATCGCGGTGCCGATCAACGCGCGGCTCACGGCACCCGAGGTGCGCGGATTGCTCGCGGACTGCACTCCCACGCTGCTCGTGCACGAGCACTCGCTCGACGCGCTCGCGGCCGACGTCGGCGCGCCGCAGCGCCTCGCCTGCCCCGACGCCTACGAAGCCGAGCTCGCCGCGCACGCTCCGCACGAGGCGATCCTGCCCGTCGCGCCCGATCACCCGATGATCCTCATGTACACATCGGGCACCACGGGCCAGCCCAAGGGCGCGCTGCTGCCGCACCGCAAGACGCTCTACAACAGCCTCAACGCCGAGCTCTTCTTCGGACTGCGCCGCGAAGACCGCGTCCTCGTTGCGCTCCCGCTCTTCCACTCGTTCGGGCTCGCGATCCTCTCGCTGCCCGCGCTCTACGCGGGCGCGACGGTCTACCTCGAGCCGCGCTTCGACGCCGCGCGCACGTGGCAGCGCGTGGCGTCCGAGCGGATCACGTTCCTGGGCGCCGTGCCCACGCAGCTCGCCGCGTTGCTCGCGGACCTCGAAGCGCGGGGCGACGCGACGCCGCCGCCTTCGCTGCGCTTCCTGTTCGGCGCGGGCGCTGCAGTGCCGGTCGAACAGATCCGGGGCTTCGAGGCACGCGGGATCGTGCTGAAGCAGGGCTTCGGCCAGACCGAGACCTCGATTCTCTGTTGTCTCGACGCGAGCGATGCGATCCGCAAAGCGGGCAGCGTCGGGCGGCCCGTGTTCCACGCCGAGCTGCGCGTGGTGAGTCAGGCCGCGATCGACGGACCCGTCGAGAGCTGGGTCGATTGCGCCGTGGGCGAGCCCGGCGAGATCGTCGTGCGCGGACCGATCACGATGCTCGGCTACTGGAACCGCCCCGACGAGACCGCCGCGACGCTGCGCGGCGAATGGCTGCGCACGGGCGACCTCGCCACACGCGACGACGAGGGCTTCCTCACGCTCGTCGGACGCGCGCGCGACATGTACATCTCGGGCGGCGAGAACGTCTACCCCGCGGAGGTCGAGGCCGCCTACGCGCAGCACCCCGCGGTGCGCGATATTGCGATCGTGGGCGTGCCCGACCCGCGCTGGGGCGAGGTCGGCCGCGCATTCGTCGTGCCACGCGACGGATGCGCAGTGGACGGCGAGGCGCTGCGCGCCTGGGGCGCCGAGCGCCTCGCCCGTTTCAAGCTGCCGCGCGACTTCGTCGCGCTCGACACCCTGCCCCGCACCGAGACCGGCAAGGTTCAGAAGCACCGACTCTCGCAGGACGGGTCGGGCCGAAGGCCCTGACCCGCCGAAGCCGCGACCTCCTCAGAACCGGAAGCGCAGCCCGATCACTTCCCACGAGTAGTAGAACGTGTCGTCGATCGGGTTGTCGTCGTGGATCCCCGCCGGGATCACGTTGAAGAGCATCTGGCTGCCCACCGCCACGGTCTCGTTGATGCGGAAGTCCACACCGAAGCCCGGGGAGAGCAGGAAGTGGGTGTCGTCGTCGTCGACGCCCTTGTAGACGTCTGCATCCCACCAGGAAAATCCGATTCCCAGATGAGCATACGGCTCGATGAATGAGACATCGGGGTCGATCAACTCGCCGAGGTCGGGCCAGTAGCGGGCAAAGAGCTGGGGTGAGACGATCGTGATGTCGTCGTCGATTCCCACTTCAGTGAGCAGACCCACCGACAACGGCTCCGCGACGCGGTAGTCGCCCTCGAAACCGAGCAGCAGCGAGGTCGGACTCGAGGTGAAGCCGAGGCCCGGCTTCAGCGAGAATGTTCCCTCATCGCGATAGCCATAGTCGCTGTTCGGCGTTTCCGCCGCGTACGGATCGTCCTGCGCCAATGCAGGAGCGGCGAGCAGCAACGCGATCACGAGCACACGTGTGGGTGAAAACCCCATTCGAACTTCCTCCTCTGTTCCCCGACGCTCGGGTAGGTAGCCACAGCGCGAGGCAGTCGCAACCCATGACGCACGATCGTGTCAGCCGTCACAAAACGGCGTTCTGTCGCGCCGACTCCGAAGGAGGAGTGGTAGCGGTGGTTGGACTCGAACCAACGACCTACGGCTTATGAAGCCGCCGCTCTAACCGACTGAGCTACACCGCCCGAAAACGCGGCCGGGACGATACAACACACTACGACTCTGGCGGAGGTATGGCCCCCTGTGCGGCTGTGCTCTCGCCCGGGCCACCCTTGAACACGGCCTTCTCGAGCGCCTCGAGCCGCCGGATCAGATCGCGGATCACGTCGGGCGACGGTCCTGCACTCGGTGCTGCGGCACTCGCGGGCGCGCCCGGCGGACCCGCACCGCTTGCGACCTTCGTATAGACGGCGACGCGATCCACGATCTCGTCGAGCTTCGGGATGATGTCGCCCATCGTGCCGCTCTGGATGAAGATGCGCCGTGCGGCGGCCGCCTCGGCTTCGCTCTTCACATCGAGCGGCAGGCAGTGCACGTCGAGGCTCGCGCCATCGCCGAACTGCGTGAACGCGCCGAAGATCAGATAGTCGCCGCCGCGCGCCTGGCCCCAGTCGAGCGCCTTCTTGAGCACCGTGGTGGCCGCGCCGGGATCCTCCACGCGTTCCACCTGCACGCGCCCGGTCTGCTCGAGGCGCGAAGAGATCATGTCGGTGATGCCGCGGCTCACGTAGCCGGGATTCGACGCCGCGGTGTGCACGACGATCGGCAGAATCACGATCCGCGTGCGATCGGCCGCCGACGCGCTTCCGCTGAGCAGCAGCGCTCCCATGAGAGCCAGAACCTGCGCGACCCGCATCAGGCGCGCGATACTAGCTCACTCGGCGTTCGGCTCGCGGGCGTCGAGCGGCAGACGCACCAGGAACGCCGCCCCGCGCCCCTCGCGGCTCGTCACCTCGATCGTGCCGCGGTGATCGGTCGCGATCCGGTGGCACACCATCAGGCCGAGGCCCGTGCCGGCGTCGGGGCCCTTCGTGGTGAAGAATGGATCGAAAATCAGCTCGAGGTGCTCGGGCTTGATGCCCGGGCCCCGTGTCTCGCACCTCGATCTCCACGCCGTTGCCGTCCGGGGCCGGGCCCGTGCGCACGATCACCTCACCCTCGGGCGGCGTGACCGAGAGCGCATTCAGCACGAGATTCAGCACCACCTGGTGGATCTGATCGCGCGCTGCGACGATCTTGGGCGTCGCGGACTCCGCGCGCAGGATCAGGCCCACGCGGCCGAGTTCCGCCTCGCGGTGCAGCAGCGTCACGACTTCGCGCGCCACTTCGTCGGGCCCGAACGTCTCGTACGAGATCCCTCCAGCGCCGGCCTGCCCGAGCCGGCGCATCGTGCGCAGCAGCTCGCGGATGCGATCCACTTCCTTCACCGTCAGCGCGTGATACTCGCCCCAGAATTCGAGGTCGGCCTCGGCGCGCTTCGCGGGCGCCATCGCGAGGAACGTGTTGATCGCCACGAGCGGATTGTTGATCTCGTGCGCGAGACCCGCGGCGAGCATGCCGAGCGATCCGAGCCGGTCGGCCCGCCGGATCTGTTCGCGCGAGCGGCGCAGGTCTTCGACGAGGCGCGCGTTCTCCACCGCGATCGACGCCTGATTCGAGAGCCCCTCGATCAGCGTGATGTCGTCGGCAGTGAAGCGCCGGCCACCGCGGCGGTTGTCGACCGTGATCGCGCCCATCAGGCCGTCCTTGCCGAACAGCGGCGAGACGAGGATCTCGTCGGCCGCGACCTCCGATAGCCACTGCCGCACCACGTTCGAGTACTCGAGCAGGTGCTCGCCGCGCAGCGTGAGCGACATGCCGTCCTCGAGCCGCGAGACGAAGTCGTGCGCGTTCTCCACCGTGAACTTGAAGCGCTGCAGGCGCGAGGTCGATCTCGTCGGGCACCGAGGGAAGAACCCACTCGAGGGAGCGGTTCTTCGGGTTGCGCAGCAGGAGATTCGCGCCGTCGTAGCCGAGATCCCTGCGCATCGTGGCGAGGATCAACGCGAGCAGCCGATCGAGCTCGAGCTCGCGGTTGAGCATTCCCGACACGCGGTTCAGCACCGTGAGCTCGTTCAAGAGCTGCGAGCGCTCGCGATCGAGCGCGTAGGCCTCGATGCCGCGCAGCAGCGTGGCGCGCACGTCCTCGGGGTTCCACGGCTTCGGGATGAAGCGGTAGATCGACCCGTTGTTGATCGCGTCCTGGAGCGTTGCTGCATCGCCGTAGGCCGTGACCATGATCCGGATCGTCTTCGGATCGATCTGGGCCGCGCGCGCGAGGAACTCGGTGCCGGTCATGCCGGGCATCCGGTGGTCCGAGATCACCACCGCCACGGGCTGGGTGTTGATGATCTCGAGGCCCGCTTCGCCGCTCGTGGCGGTGACGATGGAGAACTCGCGCCGGAACGTGAGCTCGAAGATGCGCAGGTTCTCGGGCTCGTCGTCGACATAAAGGATCGGATACTCGCGCGGCTCGCGGAGCATCTCGGGGTTAGGCCGCATCACGCCCCTCGCCGTTCGAGCCGGGGTGATCCGGCAGCGGGAAGCGCATCACCACGCGGGCGCCTTCGCCGTGGACCGAGCCGATATCGAGCGATCCGCCGTGCTCTTCCATGATCCGCCGGCTGATCGAGAGCCCGAGCCCTGAGCCCCGGCCGACCTTCGTGGTGACGAACGGCTCGAACAGCCGGTCGCGCACCTCGGGTGCCACGCCCGGACCGTCGTCCCGGATCTCCACGAGCACGGCGCCCTCCTCGGTGCGGGCCGTCACCCAGACGGATCCGGCCCCGCGCTCGGATTGTTCGAATGACTCGACCGCATTCTTGAGCAAGTTCAGGAAAACCTGGTTCAGGGCGCGCACATCGCCGCGGATCTGCGGGAGCCCCTCGGGGATATCCGCATGGATCTGGACCCCAGCCGACGTCAGCGTGTGACCCATCAGGCGCAGCGTCGTGCGCAGTCCGCGCGCCAGGTCGACCGGCCCCCGGTCGCGGGACCCCGGTGCAGCGAAGTCGCGCAGGTCGCCCACGAGCGCCGCCGTGCGGTCGAGCCCCTCGGTGACGATGTCGGTGAGCTCGGTGAGCGTGGCCGCGCTCTCGTCGAAGCCGAGCTTCGTGCGCAGCGCCTCGAGTGCATCGATCTGGCGGCGCATCGCATCGGTGTCGCCCGGGTCGATCGCAGCCACCTGCTCGGCCACCTTGCGCACGTCAGCGACCACCGCGCGCAGCGTGCGGGCCGCGTTCATCGCGAAGTTCACGGGGTTGTTGATCTCGTGGGCGACGCCGGCCGCGAGTTCACCCACGGCCGCGAGCCGTTCTGCGTGGACGAGCTGAGCGCCGGCCTGCTTGAGCTCCTCCATCGTGGCCATGAGCTCTTCGTTCGTGGTCTCGAGCAGCGAGTTGCGCACCGCGAGCTCCTGCTGCGCGTGGCGCAGCCGGACGAGGGATCGCACGCGTGCGAGCAGCTCGCGCGGATGGAACGGCTTGGTGACGTAGTCGTCCGCGCCGTGCTCGAGCCCCTGGATCTTCATCTCGCGCTCGGCCTTCGAGGTGACGAGCACCACGGGCACGCTCGCGAGCGCCGGGTCGCGCTTGATCTCCGCGCAAAGCTCGATACCCGTCATCTCGGGCATCATTACGTCGGTGAGCACGAGGTCGGGCGCATGCGCGCGCGCGGCCTCGAGGCCCTCGCGTCCGTTGCGCGCCACGCGCACGCGGAACTCCTGTCCCACCAGGTGGTGGAGCAGGCGCCGCATGTCGACGTTGTCCTCCACCAGCAGCACCTCGGGCGTACCGGGCGGATGGTCGGGATAGTTCGGCCGCGTCTTGCGCTTCCACTGCCCTTCCGCGCGCTCGACGTTCCGCTCGAGCTCCACGTACTTCATCTGTTCCCGCAGATGGCCATCATCGCTGGCATCGCTGTCGGTGCCTTCGCTCGCCTCGCCGTCGGGCTCGTCCTGGCGGAGCTCCGCTTCCATTCCCGCAATCGCGCTGCGCAGTGCCGGTGAGAGCTCTGCCGCATCGATCGCCTCGGACACCGCGTCTTCTGCCGCGTCGCTCTCGCCTGCGGGCAGCACCACGTGGATCTGCGCGCCATGTCCGAGCCCGTGGCTCTCCGCCCAGACGCGCCCACCGTGCAGCTCCACGAGCTCCTTCACGAGCGCGAGCCCGATCCCCGTGCCTTCGTATCGGCGCGTGTTCGAGCCATCGACCTGCGCAAAGCGGTCGAAGATGCGCTCGAGCTGGTTCGGCGGGATCCCCGCGCCGGTGTCCGCCACGACGATGTGTACACCGCCTTTCCCTTCGTGCACACCGTGCACCCGGATCGCGCCGCCACCGTCGGTGAACTTCAGCGCGTTGCCGAGCAGATTGACGAGGATCTTCTCGAACGCCTCGGGATCGGCGTGGATCTCGGGCAGCTCCTCGAGCCCCTCCACTTCGAGCCGCACGCCTTTTCGTTCCGCGAGCGGACGCGCGCCCGAGATGATCCCCTCGCACACCTCCGCGAGCCGCACGGGCCGCCGCCGCACCTGGAGCTGTTGGCTCTCGATCTTCGCGAGGTCGAGCAGGTTGTTGATCAGCTTGAGCAGCCGAAGCCCGTTGCTCTGCACGGTTTCCAGATAGCTTTGCTGCATCGGGTTGAGCTCGCCGAACTCTCCACCCAGCATCGCCTCTACCGGTGCCAGCGTGAGCGTGAGCGGAGTGCGCAGCTCGTGGTGGATGTTCGCCGTGAAGCGCGACTTCGCGGCGTCGAGCTCTTTCAGCTCGTCGCGCGCGCGCTCGATCTCGCGGCGCTGCAGGAAGTCGGAGAAGCGCATGCGATCCAAAAGAGCGCAGGCGACAACACTCTCTGCACCCGCCGCAAGTGGAAACGCCAAAGCGAGCAAATAGGCGTGCCAGCTTAGAGCAGCAGACTCAGTAATCGGAAGTGCACCTAACCCCACAACAAGTACAGCAACGATTCCGGCCGCTTGCATTGCTGTAAGCGGAAGCAATACGGGCATTCCCAGGAACAGCAGCATCAGGCCCGGCGTGTATTGCCCACCGGCCCCTCCCACAACCCCAATTACTTCCAGCAGCATCCATCCCGCGCAGAGCACGCCAACGATGCAAGACGCCTTGGGGTATCGGCTTGCTGTAAATGTGGCGATCGCAATCATTACAAGATCGCAGGCGACTCGTACCCAAAGCATGCGCAGGAACAGTTCTCGAAAGACGAACCAATCCAATGCCATGAACGCCGTGGTAAATGCGGCGACGATAAGCGCACCGTTCCGCGTCGCTCGCGGCAGTTCCGCTAGCTCAACGTGCGCGCGATATTCGGCGTAGGCGGATCTGGCCTGGCGGTCGATGATACCCATCGCCTCCGCCAATCGACCAATCGCGACTAATACTTAAGCCACGCTTCTGCGCGTGGCTCGCACGCGCACGGAGCCAGTCTACGGCCGGCGTGCGCTTACGATCACTGCTTGAGGGGGGTCGCCAAACCCTTGCCCCGCCTGGACTTCTACGAATCCCGCGTTCGCGACAGCAAAGCGAAGCTCCGATTCCTCCCAAAACCGGAAGCGCCCACTCTCCTCAAGATCAAGTAGCCGCGAACCATCGTTCAGAAAGTCACGCACAAGAGAATCAAAGGAGCTATCAACCGCCCTGCCGAGCAAAGTTCGGGCCTCAGGAGTCGCGTACTCGAGAAGGCCATCGTGGAAAAGCATCGTCGCGTCCGCATCCTGCACCATTGACGATAGAACTACGCGCCCACCAGGCATGAGAACTCGGTAGATCTCGCGAAGCAGCCGCTCAGGGCTCTCTACGTAGCTGATCAGCAGAGATGCGATTACTGCGTTGATTGACCCACTGGCGAGCGGAATCGCCATTCCTCTTCGGAGATCTAGGTTGCCAACACATTGCGTCGTCAAAACTTCACATTGCTCTTGTGTTGGATCCCTCCGCGACCTAGCGCGAATCAGTGCATCCCGAACGAAATCGACCTCGATCACCTTGGCTCGTTTAGGCCCGAGGCCTCCGCGTAGACCTACGGAGAACTCGCCCGTCCCGGCTCCGAGATCCGCAACCCGCTGACCTTCTGCAAGCTGAAGCATCCGGACCTGCGCTTCCATGAAGTTTCGATAGGCGGCTGTTGCCGTAAGCAACTCCATACCTACGATACGACTTCGACCCAGCAGGTAATCCGCCCAGAACGCTCTCACATCAGGCTGCGCCAACGGGATTCTCGCCAGCTCCGCAGCGCGGGCGGCGGCAACGCGGGTGACTCGAGGCAGAACGCCGCTCTTCCGCTCGCCCAACGCCATCTCGCTGACCTCTTCCGCGATCAACTGAAATGTCGCAAGAGCCTTGTGCCCACTCCGCAGCTGGTGGCCAGTCGGAACTTCGATAATCCGCCTAGTCTCCGTGGGCCCGCACGACATGATCTCAATCACGCGGTTGAGATCCATCCAGGCATCGTGTCGCCCGTGGATCCACGTGATCGGAATCTCGATGTGCGCCATTTCTCTCCGGGCGTCTTCCAGGAAGCCAATTCCGTTCTCTATCGCGTCCAAGCCCGTGTAGTCCATGTCAGCGACGACACCGGCTAGTTCGTGTCGACCAAATTTCATTCCTTGAAGCAGGCCACTTCCGAAGTCAATCCCACCGGAAATTGTCCTGAGCGCGGAATGCAAGTCAGCCATTCCGACGATTGAAACCCATCCGGAGACCCTATGATCGCGGGCGAGAGCATGCCTTGCTTCGACCGCGGCAAGGCTGAAAGTGACAAGGATGATCTTCCTTGGGGCCCGCGCTTGGTCGCTCAACAAGTAATCGACGGTTGCTGAGATATCCCGAGCCGCCTGCGAGAAGGTAAAGCGGAGATATTCGTCACCGGGCTGACGACAGTCTTGGTCAATGTGGGACTCTCCGCGCCGGTTAGTCCCGTCGAATCGAATTACCCGAATCGGCTCCCCGAGTCTTCGGAACGACTCCACGAGCGTCATCGCTAAAGGAAGCATCGTTTCCTTGGTGCGCCCCCACGCGGGTGGAATTATCACGCCAACACCGTTCGAGTGCGCCCCCCATCTGTTCTCAATCGCACGAATTGACTCGCCTCGCTCGTTCTCGTACTCGACGACGTGCACCCGGTGCCGTCGCCTGTTAATCGCGAAGCCCGCTTTCAGAGCAAGTGCGCTAACGCCCGCACGCGCAAGCTGCATCGTTTCGCGAACTGTCGGGCCACGACCGAGAATCTGATCTCGGCGGTCAACGTTGAGTAGCTCGCTCGTTGGGACGCTGCTTACTGACAGACCAACCTTCAACCATCCGGGCCGAGTGCTATCGGCGGTCCGATGACGGACGCGTCCAAATGCCGGCTCTCCCTCGTGACCAACTCGGAGCTCGATTTCGAGAGGAAGGCTCTCCGCCAAAGCCTGAGGCATCCGAATCCCAATGCCATGACGTGTCCGGTCCATCACCTCGACTTCGGACCATCTGCTTGGGGTTCCGCTCTGAATCATTACCCGGCGCGGATCCGCGTGACTCCGTCCGAGATCACGCCGCTCGGCGCGATAGACGGACCGGGGAATCGTTGCTCGCAGCGTTCGCGCTCCCACTGCGGAGACGGCTGAACATGCGAAGAAATACTGGGTACCGGCAAGCTCGAGGCTAAAGAAGAGCTGGGAGTTGGCATGTAGGCTGATGTTCGTCACGGCGAGCAACAGCGCGTTCAAATCGACGTGGAGAATCCTCGCTGTTCGGTCAATCCCTGCGTTCAGCACACTTCCTTCTTGCGCTGCACGTTCCAGGATCGCCCGCACTTCGGTGGGATTCGAAATAGAATCCCGGTGGAGCGCTCCAAAGGTCTCGCTCGCAATGCGATCGAGTCTCTTCGTCGTCTCACCGCCTCTATGCGGCGACATTCGTTCCTACCGCATCGTCTTGGCGAGAGACTGTCCGGGATCCCCGTACATGGCGGCCCATATATTCTCACGGCGGGGGGCCGGAAACGGTCTCTTTATACTACGCCCGTCTGAGCTTTCCAAGGCATCGGCGTCGGATCCCGCTAGGGAGCCTCGCGCAGTATCCGCTGCTCGAGGTTCCCCATACCGAGCGCCCTAGCTTGCTGCAGTGCCAGGCTCCAGTACTTCCGCCCGCTGCCCACACGGTTCTGATCCAGCATCGAAGCGTTGTCAGCATACGTGTGCGCCAAGGCCGGGCCTGCTCCTGCCGCTCGATTCGCGACGATTGCCCTACGAAAGTGAGCCTGAGCGGTATTCCATTGACACATCAGGCCGGCTAGTACACCAAGGAATCGGTCGGTTGATCCCCAGCAGAAGCTGCTAAATCCCACGACCGCCATTTGTCCCGCAAAGCGCTCCCACAGGGAATACAGCTCGCGGACAAGCGCAGGAGACTCGAGCACTCGGCACGCTAGCGTCAGAGATCCTAGCGTCCCGAACCACGCGTTTCGTGGAAAGCTGCTCAGTGCACCTCTGGCAATAGCCGCCTCCATAACATCGCGTGCTTCATCAAGCTTTCCGAGTTCGCAATAGAGATAACAAACACCAGCCTGCCAGCCCTCTACTCTCGGAAAATCCGATGCGATTGCGACTACTGCGGGTTCAATCTCCTCCAAACCTCCCACATCAATCGCGGCCATAGCACGCTGCAAAGCAAAACTGTGAAGCGCGTTCCGATCGTCAACCGCTAATCCCTGCCGTAGGAACTCCTCGCCATGCTCACGTGCCGCTGCATAATTCCCTCTCATTAGCGCGATAGTTGCCTGTAGCATCCCGACATACCAAGCGGCGCTCGGCCTGCGAGTTCGCTGAATCAAAGCTCCGAATCCACCAATCTCAATATCAACCTCACGCATCTCGCCAACCTGCCAAAGCGCAGTAATCCGGAGAATCGTCCGGAGGAGCGCCGTAGATCCATCCTCTGTATTAGCCGATGTGGATCGACGAATGTGCTCATGCGGTGTTTCAACAGAATACAAGGCCAGGCTGCCTGCAGTCCTTGCGAACGAAACCATCTGCAAGTCTTCTCGCGCCTCAGCTGCGACAATCGCTTCTTTTACAAGAGCCTTGAGTCGCTCCCGAGGCTCGTCGGACCAGTGAAGCGCCACAGCAAGTCTCGCAAGTATTCGCGGTCGCTCCCGCGCGTCGGCTGGAAGCTTTCCGAGCGCACCCTCAAGTAGCCCAACCAAGTCGCGGTCGTAGACCCCCGTCTCAATTGCCAATAGGTCCGGAGCAAACGACAGTGCAGCTCTAGCGCCGAGGTCAGGTCGCTTGCAGTGCTCCGCCAACCGAGCAGCTTCGATTAACGCGTTGCGTGAACTCTCGCGATTCCCAGCGAACCCGTACGCCAAGCCCCGCTCCAAGCACAATTCACAGCGCAGCTCGCTGTCCTCTGGACACAGACGTTCCAAGAGGACGACCGCACGCTCGAGATGAGCCGCAGCTGAGTCGAATGCCGCCCGCTCAATGTCCCACCGAGCGGCACGTATTAAGTAGCTAATCGCCTTAGCGGCAATCGGAGTCGGATACGCGGCTGCGAAATGGCGCGCAATCTCAGCACTTAGGGGACCAAGCTCTACTCCAGCCATTTCCTCCATAGCGAGAGCGATGCGCCCGTTGTTCTCAGCGCGCTCCGCCGCCGTGAGCGACGCGCAGACAGCCTCTCTAACCAAGGCATGCGCGAATCGATAGTGACCGACTTCGTCGTCGTTTACACAAATGCCATGGTCTATTGCGACTTCGAGACCGGCAAGAACTCGCGATGCATCCATCGCCAACGCATGCTCCAAGAGACCAGCAGAGAACTCTTTTTCAATCACGGCAGCCATTGCCAACAGACCCTTGACGCTGGCGGGCAGCAACTCCGTCTGCCTCATTATTGAATCTCGAACTCCGCGCGGAATTGAGTACTCAAGAGGCTGCGCTGTCGTTAGAGATTCAAGGCGACCCGCATTCTCAAGTACATTCAGTACTTGCAAGACGAAGAATGGGTTTCCATTAGTCTTCGCGAGAAGGTCTCTCACCGCCTCAGCGCTCGGTTGAGTCCCCACGCGACGCTCGGTGATGATCGCCACATCGTTCGCACATAGACCCCCGAGCGTGATCAGTTCCGCACCTCGCGACCGGAGAACTGACGACACCATCCCGACACACTTTTGATAGCTACTTCCATGCGTCCTAAAAGTCCCAAACAGAAGCACGTGAGATCCATTCAACTCTGCTGCGAGATGCTGAAATAACAGCCTGGAAGCCTGGTCCGCCTCATGCAGATCATCGAGGAAGATCGCGATGGGCCCCAGCGATGAGAGCTTCCTAACGAGGGTCAGAATGCTCTCGAAGAGCCTATGACGGGATGCTCGCGCGTCGTCCGTCGGACTACTTGCGGAGGGTGAGACTACTTCTTGCAGTTCGGGAAGAACCCAGGCGACCTCCTCAGCTCCATTGCTCATCGTGTGCACGATCCATTCTCGAGACTCACCTTCTACGAGCTGACGAAGTACCTGAGTCCACGGCCAAAGAGCCGGCGCTTCATCAGTGCCTACGCATCTGGCGGATCCCACGCGGAAACCGCGATCGCTCGCGTGAGTTGCTGCCTGCAATAGGGCGGTCGTCTTTCCAATGCCGGCTTCACCAGTTGCAAGGATCGTGCGATAGCCACCCGAAGCAGCATTGCTAAGCGAACGCTCCACAGATTCTAGAAATGACTCGCGTCCGAGGAACGAATGATCATCCTGAGTTCGCGAGCTTCTCTCTGCACGATCGAGCCGAACCAAAGCCGGTTCGACTTGCGCCACAAACTGCAGGCCATTCCCCCGAACTGTCCGAATGATTTGCTGAGCGTGTCCGGTGTCTCCAATGGCCCGTCTGACGGCGTGCACTGCAAAGCGAAGCGCCTGCTCGTTTACACGCACCCCCTTCCACACGGTGCGGTGAAGTTCCTCGCGCGAGACAACTCGGTTTCTGTTGTCGATCAGGTAGAACAGCAGGTCGAGTGGCCTTGCCTGAAGCTGTACTACACGTCCTCGCCGCAATAACAATCGTTCTGATCTGGAAAGTTCGTACTCGCCGAATCGAACGACAGCGACGTCCTCAAACGCGTTCATGAATTCATTATCCCATGCGAGCCGTTCTTCTAGTTGCCCCGAGGGGCACGGGGACTTCCGAAACAACAAACTGCTAACGAATCGCCGGAGGCGCCAAGTCTATGCTCCTCGTCACCCCAGAACGCCGAGGACGGCCTAATGCAGCTCACTGAACGCAGCCGGGTCCTAGTCGCTGACCCCATCAGAGAGAACCGTGGAATGCTCGTCGAGACCCTCTCCTCGTGCGGAATGTCATGCATTGAAGCTGTGGACGGAGTATCTGCTTGGCGGTGCTTTACGGCAGATAGACCAGACCTCGTCTTGGCAGCCTTGCAGCTTCCTGGTCTAACTGCCCTTGACCTACTCGCTCGCATTCGCGACGTCTCGACCACCCCATTCGTCGTTCACGCTCCCGCCGGCGAAATTCCCGCCGCCATCACTGCAATCCGCCGTGGTGCCGCCGATGTCATTCCCTTCCCTTGTCACGCGGACGAGCTATCCACCCGAATTAAGGCCGCGCTTGCGACTAACCCCGAACGCCGTCGCCGGACAGAAGCACCCGAATCGTTTGCAGGGCGAAGCCAAGCAACCTCGCGGATCCGAGAGCAAATCAGAGCGCTCGCTGGCTTGCGAATTCCAGTTCTGTTCTGTGGCGAAAAGGGTACCGGTCGCGACCACGCAGTTCGCTGCCTCGCACAATTGGACGGCGTGGGTGCGAATGATCTATTCAAAGTGTCGCCTGTTACCGGACGCCCCCTAACTCGCCATGAGGCATCAAAAGCAATCTACATCGATGAGATAGAGCGGCATTCTCGAGTAGACCAAGCCTACTGGTGCGAACGAATCAGCGACTCCGAAAGGGCCGCACAGGATGCTCCTCGGAGAGTCATCGTTTCAACGAATTCTGATCTAGACAGACTCTCGAGGCGAGACGAGTTCGATCCCAAGCTCGCCGGGATCCTCCTCCGCTTCGTGGTCAACATTCCGCCGCTTCGCGCTCGCCGTGAGGACCTAATTCCCCTTGTAGAGAGTCTCGGACTTCACGCCTCGCGCCGAATAGGGCGACCGAATACCAGATTCACTACACCTGCGCTGAAGCTATTGCAGCAACAAACATGGCCGGGGAACGTGTCTCAGCTCGCAGCGCTCATTGAGAAGCTTGTTGCATTTTCTCCCGACGGCTTGATCACTAGACGCCTCGTCTCGGCCCTGATCGAGGAAGCGCCAACGGGTGTCCCTTCGCTCCGCCGGAATGCGCTACGCCTTCAGCGCGACGAACTCCTCGCAATCCTCGACCAGACCGGCGGGAACCTCGCAGAGGCGGCTCGACGCATGAATATGAGCCGCGGCGCGGTGATCTATCGCGCGCAGAAGTTTGGCCTGCTGGCGAAACGCGTGCGCGCGAACCCCTGAATCAAGCCCCTGCGAGAGGGACCTTTCGCACCTTCACACCCGCCTCTCGCAGTAGATCGAGTGACGTCTGACCTAGCGGGTAGTCGGCGTTGTACACAACTTCGGTGAGGCCGGAATTGATGATCATCTTGGTGCAGATCAGGCAGGGGCTGAAGGTGGTGTAGAGGGTCCCGCCCTTCACCAGGACCCCGTGATAGGCGGCCTGGGTGATGGCGTTCTCCTCGCCGTGCGAGCACAAGCACTCATCGAGGCGGGTTCCGCCTTCCGCGAAGCTATTGCAGCGCGGACAGCCGCCCTCGTTGCAGTTGAGCGTGCCGCGCGGGGTTCCGTTGTAGCCCGTGGAGATGATGCGGCGGTCGCGCGTGATCACGGCGGCCACCTTGCGCTTCACGCAGTTGCTGCGCGACGCCACCACGCGCGCAATGGCCATGAAGTATTCGTCCCAGCTAGGTCGTTCAAAAAAAAAGGAGCGCTCCAGCTGCGCCTGCACCTGGGCGTGTAGCTCAGCGAGCGTGCCGTCGTTACTCAGCGTGGTGTCGGCGAGCGCATGCACGGCGAGGAGCTGTTGCGCGGCGGGGTCGGCGCCGCCGAGCTCGCGGCCCTCGAGCTCGCGCAGCTGTTCGAGCGTCTGCGGATCGCCGCCGCGCCCGCGCGCGCGCATGCGTGCTAGGCGAACGTTTTCGTCGGCGTCCACCCACCAGAGCTGGAAGCGACTCGTGCGCGCGCGCAGCACCTCCACCTCGGCAGGGTGGCGCACGGAATCGATCACGTAGTTGCGGTCGGGCAGCAGCTGTTCGGCGAGCAGCGTTGCCAGGCCACCGGGCCCGCGCGCCTGCCGGATCGCATTACCGGCATCGATCATGCGCTCGCGCGTCTCTTCCTGGCCTTGGCGCCGCAGCTCGTCACGGATCACATCGGACAGCGACAGCGCGTAGAAGCTGCGCGACTGAAGGAAGGCGAGCACCTCACCCTTGCCGGCGCCGTTGCGGCCCGAGAGCCCGATGATCATCTCGCCCCCTCTCCTCGCGCTCCCATTCTACCAATGAGGTCGCCGCCGGGTCCCACCGGAATCGAGCCGCGCGGGGTTCCCTCTGGGGATTCCGAGGGTCGCTCGAGCGATCGCCCATCCCTGTGACCGTGACCATGACCTGTGACCGGATCTGTCACACCCGTCCCGCACGATGGAAGCTGCCCCGGTCCCGGGGAGTGAGCATCGTGGTCGACGGAAGCGGAAGCGCGCTGAGACGAGCGCGCTCGCGAGTGCCGACGTTCGAGACGGTCGCGCGATCGCGGGTCGCACCGCGGCTGCTCGGGATCGAGCCGCGCCGGTCTCCGCCGCCCCGGTCCGAGGATCTGGATGCGGAGCTCTACCAGCTAGCGCACTCGGCCGGTCCGCTCCGGCGCGCTCTCGCGCGGGTGGCCGGGAGATTGGTGGCCGTGCGCGGCTGGGAGCGGCTCGGCTTTGCGCGGCTCGCGGATTACGCGGTCGAACGTGCCGGAATCTCGCCGCGCGAGCTGCGAGACCTCGCCCGCGTCGATCGTGCATTCGAGTCTCTGCCGAGGCTCGAACAGGCCTTCCTCGCGGGTGAGATTGGCTGGACCGAGCTGCGCCTGCTGTGTCGCGTGGCGCAGCCCGACGACGAACGCGAGTGGCTCGCGCGCGCCTCGCGCCTCACCGCGTCAGCACTCGCACGCGAGGTGCGCCAGGTGGATCGACGCGCGCGAGAAGCCTCCGCGGGGATCGGCGCACCCGAGGAAGACGATGAGCGCAGCGTTGGCGTGATCGTTCGCTGCACACCGTCGGTGCGCGCGCGCTGGTGGCACGCGCGCCAGGTCGCCAATCGCGTCGCGGGGCACACGCTCTCGGCCGGCGCGTTCCTGGAAGCGGTGACGGCCGAGGTGATCTCCGCGGTCGGGTTCCAGGGCGAGTCATCCAACGACTCCAAATCGGCGCCGCCGGCGATGAGCCACGAAGACTTCGAGCTGTCACGCGCAGACGCCAAACGAGTGCCACCCCAGGCGCCGCTCCAGCCCGGCCCACCTCCCCCATTCATCACCTCACTCACGCACGACATCGAGAACGCGGATCCCTTCGAACTCGATGCGCGCCTGCGCCGCGCCGTCCGCCGTGAAACGCGCCGCCTCGCTCATCTGGCCGCCCGGCTCGAGCAGGCCGTCGTACTCGGGCTCCCGCGTGCCATGGGATTCGCAAGCCTCGACATCTACGCCGAAGAGCGCCTGGGCATCGCCGCAAGCCGCGCGCGCGCATTGTTGAGGGTCTCGCGCGCGGCTTCCGAATGCCCGCCGCTTCGCAAGGCCTTCGCCACGGGTCGGCTCTCGTGGGTGCAGGCGCATGCGCTCGTTCCGCTTCTATTCGAGACCGCCACCCGCCGCTATCGCGAAGCCTGGGTTCTTCACGCCGAGCGCGTGAGCGTGCGGCGCCTGTCGGACGACATCGAGCGCGCACTCGGCACCGGAGTCTTCGAGCCTCCGTCTCTCGCGCCGCCGCCTTGTCCGTCGGACCCCGTCGATCTCCAAATCGGTGCCATCACACACCCGCCCTCGGATCGAGAGCACCCCGTCCCCCAGACCGAGCGGGTGCGCTTGTTCGTCGCCGCCTCGCTCGAGGTGGCCCACCTGTTCCGCGCGGCACTCGCCATCGTGCAGCGGAGGCTCGAGCACCTCCGGCGACGCCCCGCCTCCCAAAGCGAGGCACTCGAAGCGATGCTCGCGCACGCGGTCGCCACCTGGGTCGCGCAGGATCCCCACGATCACGCGCTGCGCGACCACCGTGTCTTCGAGCGAGACGGCTGGCGCTGCACCGTTCCGGGCTGCTCGTCCTACCGCAACCTCCACGGACACCACATCGTGTTCCGCTCCCAGGGTGGTACCAACGCACTCAGCAACCTGACCACGCTCTGCTCGTGGCACCACCAGCGCGGTGTTCACGGCGGCGTCATCTCCTGCTCGGGGCGGGCTCCCCATGCGTTGCATTTCGCGCTCCTGCTCCGCCCTAACCACCTGCCGCTGCTCTGTTATGGCCCGGGGGAGGTGCGCATGGGCTGACACCGAAAAAACTCTGCCCGGTCGCAGCGAGACGCACTAGGATGCTCGCATGCGCATCGTACTCGACCTGTCCGACAAGGATGTCCGCTACTTCCGGAGCTGCCTCCAGACCGTCAAGAAGGGGGAGCTCTCTTCAGACGAGTCCGTGGTCCTGAAGGCGGCTGCCGATCTGATGGCCCAGGTCGCCGAAGCCGAGGCCCCCGAGTACGTCCAGGAGCGGATCAGCAAGCTCGCTCAGCTGGTCAAGATGCTCGAAGACCAGCGCTGGCGCCTCACCGGCAACGATCGTGCGCGCGTGCTGAACGTGCTGGCGTACTTCGTCGATCCGGACGACCTGATCCCGGACCGGATCCCGGGCCTCGGCTACCTCGACGACGCGATCATGGTCGAGCTCGTACTCCAGGAGCTGCGCCACGAGCTCGAGGCCTATCAGAAGTTCTGCGAGTTCCACGAAACCGCCAAGCGCGATCCCGAAGAGCTCGAGCGCAAACGCGTCCAACTCCAGGCGCGCATGCGCCGCAACCGCCGCGGCGATCGCAACCGCCGGCGGCTGCTGCGCTCCAGCGATCGCAAGGCACCGGTCGGCCTCTGGTGACGCTACCGCCGCGCGATTAGTTCACGCGGCGCTGGTGCCCCTTCCAATACGGCTCGCGCAACTCGGTCTTGAGGATCTTCCCCGACGGGTTGCGCGGCAGCGCCGCAATCCGATCCACCGAAGTCGGGCATTTGTACTTCGCGAGCCGCTCGCGGCAGTAGTCGATCAGCTCCTGGTCGCTCGCGACCCGATCCTGCGCATCCACCACGATCGCCTTCACCGTCTCGCCCCAGCGCTCGGACGGCACCCCGATCACCGCCACGTCCGCCACCGCGGGGTGGCTCATCAACACGTTCTCGATCTCCGCGGGATAGATGTTCTCACCGCCCGACACGATCATGTCCTTCACGCGGTCGTGAATGAACAGGTATCCGTCGCGTAGATAGCCGGCGTCGCCCGTGCGGAACCAACCCCGCCCGTCGGCGCCGCGTCCTTCCGGGAATGCCTGCGCCGTCGCCTCCGGATTGCGCCAGTAGCCCTTCATGTTCTGTGCGCTGCGCACCCACACCTCGCCGACCTCTCCATCGGGAAGATCGCGGTGGCTCTCGGGGTCGACGATCCGGATGTCGACATCCCCCCACGCCCGACCCGCCGAGCGCAACAGCGTCGCGCGCGGGCCACCCGGATCGTGGTCGCGCTCGAACAGCGCCACCACACCCCCCGTGGTCTCCGTGAGCCCATACGCCTGCACGAACCCACAGCCGAAGCGCTGCATCGATTGCACCAGCACCTCCTCGCTGATCGGCGACGCGCCGTACACGATCGTGCGCATCGATGAGTAGTCGACGCGCTCGACACCCGGCGTAGCGAGCAGTATCTGCAGCACCGCCGGCACGAAGAGCGCGTTCGTCACCCGGTACTCCGAGATCAGGCGCAGGACCTCCCCCGGCACCACCTCGCGCACGATGATGTTGATCGCGCCATTGCACAGCCCCGCCAGGCCCCACCCACTGCCCGCGATGTGGAACAGCGGCATCGCCACGAGATTCACGCTCTCGGTGTCGAACGACCACGTCTTCGCGCCGATCTCCATCGCCGTGAGAAAGTTGCGGTGGGTGAGCTCGACGCCCTTCGGAAGCCCGGTGGTGCCCGAGGTGTACAGCTGGAAGCAGGTCTCGTCGGGATCGCACGCGAGCATCGGGTCGGTGGCAGGCGCGTTGCGCTGCCAGTCCGCATAACCCACCTGCCCCGCCGCGGCCGGGCTCCCGAACACCACCACGCGCGAGACCTGCGGCAGGTTCATCTGCGCCACGTGGCCCAGGAACTCCTCGCCCACGAACAGCACCTTCGCCTGCGAGTGATCGAGGATGTACTCCATCTCCCGCGCGGCGAGCCGCCAGTTCACTGCGAGTGTCACCGCCCGAGCCATGGCCGCGCCGAACAGCACAGCGAAGAACTCCGGGCCGTTCTTGTCGAGGACCGCCACGCGGTCCTGCGGCCCCACCCCTTCCGCCGCGAGCATCTGCGCCACGCGCGCCGACTCGTCGCGGAGTTCGCGGTAGGTCCACACCCGATCGCCCGCGATCAGCGCACGGCGGTCCCCGCGCTCACGGGCATGGCTGCGCACGACGTCGGCGAGGCCGGCAAACACCATGGGGGGCCACCTCCGGCCCCATCCTACACCCAGGCCTACGCCCCCGGGCGCGCGGGATGAACTCGATCCGGCGGCGCCAGAGGGGCACCCGGGTCGCGCTGTGCCGCGATCAGGTCGAGCATGAGGAGCAGGAACGTGGTGAGCCCGAACACGAAAGCGAGCACCACGAGCAGAGACGCGAGCAACGCGCGTGACCAGTGCATCGTCACGTGTCCGGAGCGCAGATATTCGGCAACCCCAGGCGACGCGATCCACACCGCGCTGCCGAGCAGGATCGCCTCCGCGATCAGCCGATTGCGCCGATTGAACAGCGACAGCGCAGAGCCCGTCACCCCCGCCTCCGCGCGCGCGCGCCCGTGCGCGGCCGACGCGATGCCCTCCGCCACCACTGCGGCCATCCCGACCACTGCCGAGGTCGTCGCGAACAACGACGCGAGCAGGAGCCGATAGATCATCCACTCGTGCAGCCGCCCCTCGCTCGCGTAGAACTGGATCGGCTGCGCCGCCACCGAGAGCGCCACCACCGCGAGCGCCGCCGCGGCGAGCAACAGCGGCCGTGCGGGTCGATACGCCACCGCCGCCTGCACGATGCACGTGAGGAAGCGCAGCCCATCGCGCAGCACGTGCAGCTTCGATCGCCCGACGCGCTCGGCATACGGCATGGGCAGCTCGACCATCCGCAGCTTCCCCTCGAGCAGCGCGCGGGCGCTCATCGCAGGTGTGAAGTGGAGTCCCGCGGGCAACGGGTACAGATCGCGCAGCGCCGACCGCCGGATCACGCGCATGCCGCTCGCGGTATCGCCGGGACGCTGCTTCGCGAGAATGCCGAGGATCAACGCGAACAGCGTGTTCCCGATCGCTCGAATGCGCGGCATCTCGCTATCGCGGCCCATGCGCGAGCCGAGCGCGAGATCCGCGCCCTCCGTCTCGATCGCACGCGCAAGCGTTCCGAAGAAACGCGGGTCGCACGTGCCATCGGCATCCATGAACCCGAGCAGCTCTCCGCGCGCGTGCGCAAACCCGCTCTGGATCGCTGCGCCATAGCCGCGGTTCGCATCGAACGCGAGCACGGTCACGGCCTCGATGCCGCGCGCAATCTCCTCGGTGCGGTCGGTCGAGCCATCGCTCACTGCGATGATCTCGACCGTGTCGAGTCCGGCCTCGGCGATGATCTGCGCGCGCGCCTCGCAGCAGCGGCGCAGCGTATCGCCGATCGCCTGCTCCTCGTCGAGAGCGGGCACCACGATCGTCAACATGGGTCGAGGCCCGATTTGAGATCCAGCCGCGGTCATGACCCCTTCACCGCCACCACGTAGTACTGCGCTCCCAGCGGCAGCGATGCGAACCACGGCTCCAGGAAGCGCAGCCAACGCAGCGCACGCGGAAACACGAAGAGAAAGCGCGGGCGCGAGGTGTGCGCGAAGCCGCCCTCGCGCAGCAGGCGCCGCACCTCGCCCGGACCCACCGGCACGGCGTCGCGGTCGAACTCGATCCGCGCCATCACCCAGCGCGTACCGGGGTTCCAGGGCGTGTTCTCCATCAGCGCGAAGCGCCCACCCGATACGAGCGCGCGGTGCAGCGTGCGCACCACGCCCAGGCGCTCTGCGGGTCGGATGTGATGAAAGACGCCGTTCGCATAACAGAGGTCGAACGCGTTCTCCTCCGCGAAGTCGCGCAGCAGCGCGAACCGCACGCGCTCGCCCCCATGCAGCCGCCGCGCGTGCTCGATCGCGTTGGGCGCCGTGTCCACGCCGAGCACCTGCGCGGCCGGAAACACCTGCGCGAGATGTGCGGCCGTGTCGCCGATGCCACATCCGAAGTCGAGCACGCGGCGCGGCTCGAAGCCGCCGAGCTGCGCGCGCAGATCCCGCACGCGCCCCGCCATGAAGTAGTCGCGGCTCTCACCCGAGAGCCGCAGCCCGCGCTCGAGCATGGCATCGTACTCGTGGCTCTTGTCGAATAGCCGCTCCACCTCGCGCAGGATACCGGCGCCCTACTCGCCGCCAACACCACCGAGCGGGACCTCGGTGGTGTACTTGATCTGCTCCATCGCGAAGCTCGAGCTCACGTCGTGGAGCTCCGCGGTGCGGATCAGCTGCTTGTAGATCCGGTCGTAGTCGGCCACGTCGCGCGCGAGCACCTTGAGCAGGTAGTCGGTCTCGCCGCTCATGCGGTAGAGCTCGACCACCTCGGGAATCCGCCGCACGCCGCTCGCGAAGCGCTCGAGCCAGCTCTCGTTGTGCTGGTCGGTGCGAACGGACACGAACACGGTGAGCCCGACGCCGAGCTGCGCGGCGTCCACGATCGCGACGCGGCGCTGGATCACCCCCACGGCCTCGAGCCGCTTGATCCGCCGCCAGCACGGGTTCTGGCTGAGCCCGACGCGGCTCGCGATCTGCTCGACCGGGCGCGCGGCGTCGCGCTGGAGCTCCTCGAGGATCCGGCGGTCGATCGAGTCGATTTTCACCATGGCACCGCCCCCTTTCGATCATTTTCTCCCATGAATCTGCCAGAGGATGCATCACTTTGGGAGGTAGCCGGGTCTCCCAGGGTATACGTTTTGCCGATGTAACGGCTTTCCCGATGAAACGAGCTGGAGATCCCATGGCCACCGCCCGCGGCTACGAGGACCCGGAGCGCTTCCGCTTCGCCGGCGCGATGGAAGGCGTCCCGGAGCCTGTCGTTCCGGGGCCCATGGTTCCGGGGTTCATGGGTTGGCGCGTGCATCCCGCGGTCCCCCTGCTTCCGGGAATCGCGCTCGCCGCGGTCCTGGCGCTGCTCGCGGTGGCCGCGAGCGACTGGATCGGCGTGACATGGCTCGGCTTCGCACAGAGCCCGGTCCCGCCCGCACTCGTGGCCATCACGCTCGGGCTCGCGATCCGCAACGCGATCGGACTGCCCGCCACCTACGACCCGGGGCTGCGCTTCTGCGTCCAGCGCGTGCTGCGCGTCGGTGTCGCGCTGCTCGGTCTGCGCCTCTCGCTCGCGGCGGTCGGCGAGATCGGCCTCTCCGCACTGCCGATCGTCGCGGCCTGCATCGCCACCGCGCTCGCGCTCGTGGCGCTCGTGACGCGCTGGCTCGGACTGCCCGCGCGCCTGGGCACTCTGATCGCCGTGGGCACCGCGATCTGCGGCAACAGCGCCATCGCGGCGACCGGCCCCGCGATCGGAGCGCGCGATGACGAGGTGAGCTACGCGGTGGGCTGCGTCACGCTCTTCGGCCTGTTCGCGCTGATCGCCTATCCGTTCCTGTCGCAGATCCTGTTCGCGGGCGATCCGCACCTCGCGGGCCTGTTCCTCGGCGCCGCGATCCACGACACCGCACAGGTCGCGGGCGCGGGCACACTCGCCGCGCAGCACCTCGGCAACCCCACGGTGCTCGAGACCGCGGCGGTCACGAAGCTGCTGCGCAACGCGTTCATGATCGTCGTGGTGCCGGGCGCAGCGTGGTGGCACCAGCGCGGCATCGCGGGCGCACGCGTACGCATGCCGCGTCTCACCCAGGCCGTGCCGCTCTTCGTGATCGGCTTCCTCGCGCTCGCGCTGCTGCGCACGCTCGCGGATCTCTCCGGCGGCGAGCCCGTGCAGCGCCTGATCGCTTCAGGGCTCTCGCTCTCCGCGATCTGCCTCGCGGTCGCGATGGCCGCGATCGGGCTCGGCACCAATCTGCGCAAGTTGCGCGGGCTCGGCCTGCGTCCGCTCGCGGTCGGGTTCGCGGCCGCGCTCACGGTCGGCGCCGTGGCGATTGCGCTGATCCGGGTCACCGCTTCGTAGAGTTCCAGTTCTAGAGCTCGCGCCGGAACGGCCGCATGATCCAGTTCACGGCCTTCTGGCGCCAGGGCCGGTTCTGCCAGTCCTCGTACGTGAACTGCTTCGCGCGTTCGAGGTCGTCCGCGAAGATCCGCGCCTGCTCCGCTGCGAACCGTCGACCGAACACGTTCACATTGATCTCGTCGTCGAGCTGAAACGAGCGGTTGTCGAAGTTGGTCGACCCGAGCGATGTGAAGGCATCGTCGACGATCATCACCTTGCAGTGGAACATCGTCGGTTGGTAGCGATGGATCTCGACGCCCGCGCGCAGCAGGTCGCCCCAGAGCGCGGGCGAC
Source organism: uncultured delta proteobacterium (assembly GCA_963832165.1). Classification (GTDB taxonomy): domain Bacteria; phylum Myxococcota_A; class UBA9160; order UBA9160; family SMWR01; genus JAHEJV01. The sequence continues at coordinate 119,513 of CAWHTE010000005.1, forward strand.
GCGGCCTTCACGAGCGCGCTGTCCAGGTGCTTGCCCGGCACGATGACCTGGACCTTCACGCCGCGCTCGGCGGCCTGCACGAGTGATTTGATCGTCCCCGGATTGGGCACGAAGTAGGCGCTCGACACCTTGATCGAGCGCCGCGCCGAGGCGATCGCGATCCGGTACATGAGCTCGATGTTCTCGGTCGCCTCCTGCGGCGACCCCTGGAACACGTGTGCGCGATGCAGGCCGGTCCTTGCGAGCGCGGGGAAGTACGCATCCCCGTGCAGGAGCTCGCCGCCCGACTCGAGCCAGTTGACCACGAAGACGGCCTGCAGCTGCGCGACCACGGGGCCCGTCACGCGAAAATGGGTGTCGCGCCAATGCTCGGGGGAGCCGCGTCTCCGAGCCATTCGTCGGCGATCCCGACGCCGCCCGTGAAGCCGACCTCTCCATCGACGACGAGGATCTTGCGGTGCGTGCGGTCTTCGACGTTGGCCAGCGCTCGCCATCGCGTCGGGTCGTACCACGGCAGCTCGTGGTAGAGATTGACCTCGACGCCGGCCGCCTTCATGCGCTCGAGATGGTCCGCGGTCTTGCGCGCGCTGCCGATCCAATCGATCACCACGTGCGTCGGGACGCCGGCCCGCGCGCGCTCGGCGAGCGCATCGGTGAACTGATTGGCGACTTCTCCATCCCAGTACACGAAGGTCTCGAACGTGATCGAGCGCTTCGCCGCACGGATCGCCCGCAGCATCGCCGGGAAGATCTCGTCGCCGTTGCGCAGCGTCTCCACGCGGTTGCCGCGGACCACCTGCGATCCCAGCAGGTGGCCCACGGCGCGCTCGAACTGCGGGCTGTCCACGGGATAGGTGTGCTCGATCTCGAAGTGCGGGTCGTTGGGCCGCAGCATCGGGATGTCGCGGATCACGGGACCCGTGCATCCGAGCGCGAGCCCGGCAGCCAGGAGCAGGAGAAACGCAGCGGCGCGGCTATGCATGGCCACCGAGCCGCCCGCGCACCTCGGCCACGCCATCGATCGCTCGCTCCGGCGACTCGGCCACGGCCATCACGTTGAAATCGCGCGCACCCGCGTCGCAGTACGGCGCCAGGAAATCTGCAATCCGCGCGGGCTCGCCGTACGGGCAGTACTTCTCGAATCGCTCGAAGGGAATCCGATACATCCCTTCCATTACTCGGGAAAGTCGCTCGCGCGCCGCCGCGCGATCGGCGTCGAGCCCCACCCATACCTGGAGCCCGTGCCGCCACGCGACGCCGCGCCCCGCCCCTTCGGCCTCCACCTCCGCGCGCGCCTCCGAGAAACGCCGCGGCGAGCACCACACACCGAGCCAGCCATCCCCGAGTCGGCCCGCGCGGCGCAGCGCGGCGCTCGAGCGTCCACCCACCACGATCGGCACGGGCGGGTCCGGTGCGGGCCGGATCCAGGCCTGCTCGAACGCGAAGAACTCGCCCTGATGACTGACCGGCTCGCCGCGCAACAACGCGCGCAGCGCCGCGAGCGACTCGTCGGTGCGGCGCCCGCGCGTCTTCGGATCGACGCCGCAGATCTCGATCTCGCGGCGATCCTCTCCGCCGACGCCCACACCGAGCACGAGCCGGCCCGGCGCCGCCTCGCACAGCGTCGCGATCTGGCGCGCCACCGTCACGGGATGCCGCAGCGCGAGCAGGTACACACCGATGTGCACGGCGATCTCGGGTGCGAGTGCCGCGATCATCGCCGCCTGCACGAGCCCGTCCATCCCGAAGCCCGTGTGGAAGCTCACGTGGTCGGCCACGAACACGTGGTCGAGCCCCGCGCCCTGCGCGCGCAGCGCGAGTGCCCGCCGTGTGTCGAGCGGCCCGACCTCCACGTGGATCCCGACGCGCACGCGCTCCTCGCGCTCGTGCGTCACAGCTGCGTGATGTCCGTCTCGAGCCCCAGGAGCAGCCGGCCCGTGAGCTCGAGCGTGGCAGCGCTCACCATCATGTGCTGCGTCGCCACGTGCACGTCGCGGAACACCCGCTGCAGCGGCGAGCGGTGGTACACCGACGTCCCACCTCCGAGGTCGTACATCAGGTCCACCGCGTCCGCGCACGCGCGCGTGGCGTGCGTGGTGGCGAGCCGCACATCGCGCCGGTGCTCCGCTTCGATCCGCCCGTGCGCGCACGCGTTCTCCCACGCGCGCTCGATCGCCTCGTAGTAGAACGCGCGCGCCGAGCGCAGCAGCGCCTCCGCGCGCGACACGTCGCTCTGCGTCGCGGCACGCGCGGCGAGCGGCCTCGCACTGCCCTGCGGCGTCTTCCCACCCGCGATCTCCACGAGCGCGTCGATCGCTGCACGCGCGAGCCCGAGCGCGACGGCGGCAATTCCCATCGCGAGCAGTCCGAACTGCGGAAACGCGTAGAGCGGCCGCTCGAGCGGCCCATCGACGCCGATCCCGACCGCCCTCGCGTCGGGAACGAACAGGTTGTTCATCGCGAAGTCGGTGCTGCCCGTGCCGCACAGCCCCGAGACGTGCCAGGTGTCGAAGAACTCGATCTCGGTCGCGGGCGCAATCATCATGCGCGACCGCGGCGTGCCGTTGCGCAGGAGCTCCGGCTGTCCGTCGCGGATCACCTCGCAGCCGCCCATCACCCAGTCCGCGTTCTGCGTGCCCGACCCCCACTGCCAGCGGCCGTTCACGCGGAACCCGCCCGGCTCCGCAACCGCCTTGCCGCGCGGCGCGAACACGCCGCCCAGCAGCACCTCGGGCTTGTGGAACAGCGCGCGCGCCGAATCGGGCGGCAGCAGCGCGAGCACCGTTCCCGAGGTCGCACCGATGAATACGCACCACGCCGACGATCCATCCGCCTGCGCGAGCGTCTCGATCGTGTACATCGTGTCCGAGGGCGGCAGCTCGAGACCGCCGTACACCTCGGGCACGCACATGCGATAGAACCCCGCGCGCGCAAAGCTCGCCGAGAGGTCCGCTGGAATCCGGCGCGCGCGCTCGATCTCGTCCCCGCGCGCGCGCAGCTCGCCCCTCATCGCGCGCGCTGCAGTCACGGTATCGACGGTTACTTCGCGCCCCACTCCGCTCCCCAACGATCCGAAAACGCGAGCTTCGCGACCGGCCGGCGCGAGAGCGGGCCGTGCCCTCCTCGGAGCGGGTACCCGATCGGCACCGCCGCCGCGGTGGCCCACGGCTGCGGAATCTCGAGCAGCGCACGCACCTCGGGCTCGGCCTCGCACAAGAGCGTCGTGAGCACACAGCCGAGCCCTTCGGCGCGGCACGCGAGCAGCGCGTTCTCGACCGCGGTGTAGATCGACGCCCCGCCGACCACCGAGACGCGGTCCTGCGCGAGATCGGTGATCACCATCATCTTGGGATTGAAGCAGAACACGAGCACGACGGGCGTGTCGGCGAAGTGCTCGGCGAGGTAGTCGCCCGACTCGACCATGCCCAGGGTGCGCTTGCGCAGCGCCTCGGGCGCGCCCTCGAGCTGCGCTATGTGCGCCTTCGAGTACGCAAACCAGCGCACCGAGTAGAGATCGCCCAGGCGCCGCACGAGTTCGCGATCGCGCACCGCGATCACGCGCCACGGCTGTACGTTGCCGCCCGTCGGCGCCCAGCTCGCCGCCTCGATCACGCGCTCGAGCACGGGCTCCGGGATCGGGTCCGGCCGCAGCCGCCGCACCGCGCGCAGCGTGCTCATCGCCTCGTAGACATCCACCATCTCATCGCCCCTTGAAGACCGGAGTTCGTTTCTCGCGCAGCGCCGCGAGCGCCTCGCGGTGGTCTTCGCTCTGGAACGTCACGATCTCGAGCGCCATCGCGGTGTCGAATGCGGTGTTGAGCGCATCCTTCACGAGCTTGTTCACGGCCTGCTTCGTGTAGCGCACCGCGAGCGGCGCACCGGCCGCGAGCCGCGCTGCAAACGCGAGCGCCTCCGCCTCGAGATCTGCGGCCGGCACCACGCGGTTCACGAGCCCCATCGCGAGCGCCTCCGCGGCCGTCACCGGATCGCCCGTGAGCAGGTACTGCTTCGCGCGCGCGGGCCCGAGCACGAGCGGCCAGATCGCCGTGCCGCCGTCGCCCGCGACGATTCCCACCCGCACGTGCGGGTCGGCGATCGTGGCCGTATCGGCCATGAAGATCGCATCGCACAGGAGCGCGAGCGAAGCGCCCAGACCCACCGCGGGTCCGTTCAGCGCCGCCACGATCGGCAGCTCCACGTCGAGCAGATCCCAGATGATCTGCTTCCCGTCGCGGCGCAGGTGATCGAGCTTCTCGAGATCGTCGAGCGTGGGGAACCAGCGGAAATCGCCGCCCGCGCTGAACGCGCGCCCGCGCCCGACGAGCAACACCGCGCGCGCCTCGGACTCTCGCTTGAGGTCGCGAAACAGCTGCGCGAACTCGCCGTGCAGCAGCCCGTCGACCGTGTTCAGCTCGCTCGTCGGATGCGCGATCGCCACGCGCAGCACGTCGCCGACGCGGTCGAACTGGAGCGCGCGATAGTCCGCCATCACGCCGCCTTGCGCGCGAGGTCGGCCGGCAGCGCGCGCGCGGCGAGCAGGAAATGTACGGCCCCCCAGATCCCCATCACGAGCAGCACGCAGAGCAGCGAGTAACGCACCGCCTCGTCGCCGTGCGCCGCGAACACGTAGTCGTTCAGCAAGCCGATGCTCTGCGGGCCCAGCGCGAGCCCGATGATGTTCGTCACGAACATCAGGATCCCCGCCGCCACCGCGCGCATGCGCACGGGCGCGAGCGTCTGCACCGCCGAGAACACGGGACCCTGGTACATCGCGGCGATCACCACGCCCGGGAACGCTAGCAGCAGCGCGAGGTTCGGATCGTCCATGAGCAGGAACGTGAGCGTGAACGGCAGCGGCCCCGCGCACGCGATCGCAGGCACCCACATCCACCAGCGCACGTCGCGCCGCCCGAGCCGGTCGGCGATCACGCCGGCTAGCACCGAGCCGATCGCGCCGCCCACGCCGAGACCGAGGCCGATCTTCGTGCCGAGCTCGCCGCCGGTCATGTCGTGCACGAGGCGCAGGAAGCTCGGCGCCCAGACCACAAACGCATAACCTGAGAACGCCGTGAATCCGATGCCGAGCGAGAGATGGATGAACGAGCGCCGCGTCGCGAGAAACCTCACCACCTCGCCGACTTTCGGCGCTTCGCCCGTCACCGGCACCGCCTCCTGCGCGCCGCGCAACGGCTCGCGGACCGTGAAGCGCACGATCAGCGCGAGCACGAGACCGGGCAGCCCAACCACCATGAACGCCGCGCGCCAGCCCCAGAGCTCCTCGATCCAGCCGCCGACGACCAGGCCCACGAGCACGCCGATGTGGATACCCATGGAGTAGACGCCGAGCGCAGTGGCTCGCTTCTGCACGGGGAAATAATCAGCCAGGAGCGAGTGAGCGGGTGGCGAGAGCGCGGCCTCGCCGACGCCCACGCCGATCCGCGCCAGCGCCAGCTGCGTGAAGCTCTGCGAGAGGCCCGAGACCGCAGTCATCCCGCTCCAGAGCGTCAGCCCGATCGCGATCACCGAGCGACGGATCCAGACGTCCGCAAGCCGCGCGATCGGGATGCCCAGGACCGCGTAGAAGATCGCGAACGCGGGCCCGGCCAGGAAACCCATCATCGAGTCGGAGGCGCCGAGCTCCTCCTTGATCGGCACCAGCAGGATCGAAATGATCTGGCGGTCGACGAAATTGATCACGTACGCGAGGAACAGGATCGCGAGCACGTAGTTCGCATATCCGGGCCGCGTAGAACCGGCTTGCACGGGGCCAGCCTACCAGAAAGCCCACCACAACCGGGGGGCATCGCGGGCTACGCTCGCGCTCGCGTGGAACGAACCGAGGCGTCGCGACCGAGTTCCTGGGCGTGGCCGGTCGCCGCGTTCGTGCTGGCGGGTCTCGCCTACGCACCGCTGTGGCGTCCGAGCCTGTTCGTGCCCTCCCGCCTCGGTTTGGATGCGGCATTCGATGCGGCGCTGTTTCGCCCCGCCCCGATGCCCGCCCTGCTCGTGCTCGCGATCGCGGGCTGGCTCGCGTGGCGTCGGCGCGGGCGTCTGTGTGCACTGCCGGCGCACCGCAGCACCGGGCTTGCCGCAGCCGGGTTCGCCATATCCGCAGCCGTCGCCGCGTGGGCTGCGCTCACTCAATCGGCCGACCTCCTGTTCGGATCGGCCGCGGCACTCGTGCTCGCCTTCGGAGCCGCGGCGCGCGGGCGCGCGGGCTCCCGCGTGCTGCTCGCTCCCTCGCTCACGTTGCTGCTCGGGCTCGCGATCCCCGAACCGCTCGAAGCTGCGCTGGTCTGGCAGCTGCAGCGCTGGGCCACACAGCACGCCACCGATCTCCTGCAGATCATCGGACGCACCGCCGAATATGCGGGCGTGATCATCGCGTCGGGCGGTCACGAGTTCCAGGTGATCGATGGCTGCAGCGGGCTGCGCGGAATCCTGATCCTCACGCTCGTCGCGTTGATCGTGCGCGAGCTCTTCGCGCGTGCGGGCGCGCGCGAATGGCTGCTGCTCGCGATCGCGCCGCTGCTCGGCCACGCGCTCAATCTCGTGCGGATCGCCTGGGTCGCCACGAGCGATCACCCCGAAGAGCTCGCGGGATTCGCCGGCGATCACACGCCGCAGGGGCTCGCGGTGCTAGGCGCCGGAACCCTGATCTTGTACGCGACTGGCGCTGCACTCGCGCGGAGCCACATCGCAGAAATCGGGCAGATCGGACAAATGACGCACGTGCGCGCAGCGCCGAGCGTCCCGACGTCGGGCGCCGGCACACTGCCGTGGCGGGCCACAGCCATCGCGCTCGCCGCCCTCTGGGCGATCGCTTTCGCTGTACCGCCGTTCCCGGCCGCCGCGACCCATGCCGACCTCGCCTTCCCCGACGCGGGCGCGGGCTGGCAGAGCGAGGCGGTCGCCGCTGACCCGATGTTCATCGGAACGCTGCTGCCGGGGCAGTCCGTGCATCGGCGCTATCAGAAACCCGGCCAGGATGGGCGCGTCCGCGTCGTCGAGCTGTTCGTCGCTACGGAGGTTCCGGACCTGCCGGAGCTGCACACGGGTCACCTCTTCACGTCGAAGCTCGCATGGCCCGGGGCACCGTGGTGGCTCAAAGAGCTCCGCCGCACTTCGCTCGATCCGCTCGGCCGCGACGTCTGGCTGTCGCAGGCGGCCTTCGGTCTCGGCCCCCAGCACGCGCTCGTCTACGTCTGGCTCCCCCGCGACGAGGGGCTCGCGCGCGAGTCGCTGCGCGCACTCTTTGCGCTCGACTCGAGTCCGTGGCGGCGCGTTCGACCGCGCGCGGTCGTACAGCTCATAGCTCCCACGCCCCAGGGCGGCCCCGTCGCCTACGACATCGCCAAGCGCACGCTCGACGCGTTCGTCTCCGACTTCCGCGACTCGCTCGCGGCGCTGTAAGATCGCCCCCCGCCGTCGAGGTCGCGAATGTCGAAGTGGAACATCGCAATACTCGGGGTCGTCGCGGCCGTAGCCGGCTTCGCGCTCGGTCGCGGCACCGCCACCCACTCGAGCGACTCGAGCGGAACCGCGCCGAGCGGATCTGGGGCACCGGTCTCCGCCGAGCAGGTGCGCACCGAGCTCGCTGCGATGGTGCGCGAGCCCGCCACGCTCGCGAACGCACAGCGGCTCGCGAACCGCCTCGCAGAGCTCGGGCCTGCAGCGGTGCCCGCGATCCAGCCCACGCTGCGCGATCCGAGCGAGAACATCGATTCCGCACGCGCGCTGCTGCTGATCCAGTTCTGGGTCGATCGCGATCCCAAGAGTGCAGCGGATTGGGCCGTGGCCAATGCGCCGTTCCTCTACAAATCGCTCGCGCTCCGACTCGCTATCGAGCGGCTCGCGGAATCGGATCCGCAAGCCGCGCGCCGCCTCGCGGGCAGCGACAGTCAGCTGCTGAAGCCGCTCGTAAAGGGATGGGTGCGGTCCGGTCAGCCCGGTCTCGAGGATTGGATCCGCGGCTTCGGAGTCCGGTTCGATCGTCAGAAGGCACTCGGTGCGTACGCGCGTGAGATGATCCGGCGCGAGGGCGTGCCGGCGGTCGCCGCCTGGGCCGACGCGCTGCCCGACTCCGATGACGGGTTCAAGCTCGACGCGATCCGGCGCGTGGCCACCGAGCTCACCTACGCCGATCCCGAGGCGGGCGCTGCGTGGTACGAGAAGCACCGCAGCGGACCCTATGGCGCGGACCTGCTGCTCGCCGTTGGCAACGCGTGGGTGGCCGTGGACGGTCCCGCAGCCATGCGCTGGCTCTCCGAGCGCGAGCCGGGCCCGGAGCGCAACGGCGCGGTGCTCGACGCGGTGCGCTCATGGGGGATGAGCGACTTGAACGACCTCACTCGCTGGACTCCCGCGCAGAAGGGCGAGCCGGTTCCGTCGTGGTTCCAGCCGGGTCTCCCGATCTACGCCAAGCTCATCGGAGCCAAGCAGCCCGCCGAGGGAATGGCATGGGCGGAGCGGATCGAGGATCCCTCCACGCGCACGCTCACGACGGTGCAGGTTGCGCGCCGCTGGCTCCGGCTCGACAAGCCCGCTGCCGAGGCATGGCTCGAGCAGTCGCCGCTCTCCGAGGCCGACCGCGCCCGCGCGAGGACGCCGCTCACTCCTGGCGCGAAGCCAGCGCCCTAGCCCGCCGCGTCACCAACCGGTGACACAACGCGAGCACGGCCAACGCCACCACGGCGCCCGCAACTGCACCAGGCTCCGGAATGTCGAAGAACAGGAAGGCGCGGTTCGCGTTCGCTCCCGTCAGCGAGCGCACGCCGATCGCCCCCGCAACGAGCGCGAGCCGACCCGCGCCCTTCGCGGTGCGCTTGTCGTAGCCGGCGATCATGTACGACTCGTACGACGCCCCGGTATCGACCTTCACCGTCAGCTTGCCCTGCGTGAGCGGCCCGCCGAACGTGGCGGTGGTGCGGTTCGAGAGGGCCTTGTCCCCACCGAGGGTGCCGATGAACGTGACGATCCCGCAGCTGTTGAAGAACACGGGTGCCTTGACCGGCCCCTTCCCGACGTTGCGTTGGAAGTAGGCGCCGAACCCCATGCCCTGCTGGCCGCCCATCGACGGCGCATAGCCCTCGACGAAGAATGCGCCGCCGCCCGGTGCGCCGATCGCGGCGTCGAAGTGCCCGCCGAGCTTTCCGCTTCCGGGCCCGCCGAGCATCTTGCCGACGCGCGTGTACTTCATGAAGCCCGGAATGATCTTCACCGTGTAATTCGGTCCCGGGCAGCCCGGCGCATTCGTTGCCGACACGGTGCCGCAGGTGTGGATGATCACCGACGCGTGATTGTCTGGGACGCTGCATCCTGGATTCAGGCCCAACTCCACGGTGGCCGTATAGCCCGGGCACCACGAGACCGTGTTGGGGCCGGTGCGGCCCTTCGCACCACCGGGCGGTGCGGGAATGTTTCCGCCCGAATGGGGCTGGAGCGGAGCTCCGCCCGGGCCCGGGAAGTAGAGCTTGACGTTGGTGTAGACCTGCAGCGCGAGTGGGTTCTGTGTCATCACGCCCTGCACCTTGCCGCTGTACGGATTGCCCGGACCGCGCAGCGTGAACTGGCTCGGCGGCAGCTTGATCGCGCCGTTCGCATAGGTCGTGATCCTGGCGTTCTTGACCGCCTTGACGCCCTTGATGCCGCCCTTCGGCAGACACGCTGCATCCATCGGCGTGCCCTTGGGTCGGATCGGAATCGGGAGGCCGCTGCCGATGTAGAACTGGAGCTGCCCCGAGACCGGCCGCTTCACCTGCGCGGCTGCCGGATCAGCCCCGACCAGCGACACGAGTGCGCAGACTAATAGACTCGAGGTTCTCCCTGTCATGGCGCGTACCTCCGCAGCTCCACCGTACCGCTGCTCGGCGTCGGCAGCCGCACTCGCTCCGAGGTTCAGGGGCTCACGTTCCGCTTCGCGTGGCTCGGCGACGCAGAGTGAATCCGCGCTAGTCTCGGCCGCCTCGCGAGGTGAAGCCGTGTCGAACGAGAATCGATTCTCCCTTGCCGCCGTGCTAGCTTCGGCCGGCGTCGGCGCCGTCCTCGGTGCCGGGCTCGTTCATGCGATCGCAGGCCGCAGCACCCCCACCGCATCCGAGCCGAGTGCCGCACCGGCGCAGAGCGCCGAAGAGGCGGGCCGCGCGATCGCGGAGGTACTGCGCGCGCCCGCGTCGACCGAGAGCGCAGCGGAGCTCGCACAATTGCTGACTCGGCTCGGCCCCGAAGCGGTCGGCGCGATCGCACCGATCATCCTGGATCCCAGCGAGACGCTCGACGCGCCGCGCGCGATGCTGCTGACCCAGTTCTGGGCCGACCGCGATCCGTTGGGCGCCGCCAAGTGGGCCACCACGCTCGCGCCTGCGGCCTACCGCCCATCCATGCTCGATGTCGCGGTCGGCAAGCTCGCCGAGACCGATCCGCAGCAGGCGGGTCCATTCGTGGGCGGGATCTCGGGACCGAACACGAACCTGATCAAGCCGTTCGTGCACGGCTGGGTGCTGTCCGAAAAGCCCGGGGTCGAGGACTGGGTGCTCAACCTCGGCTACGGCTTCAAGCGCCAGAAGGCGCTCGGTGCGCTGATGCGCGCGAGGATCGCCAAGGATGGCGCGCCGGCCGCGATCGCGTGGTGGGAGTCGCTGCCGGAATCGGAAGACAACTTCAAGCTCGAGGCGTTCCACCGCCTGACCACCGAGCTCGCGTACGCCGACCCCGACGCGGGCGTCGCGTGGTACGAGCGGCACCGCGAAGGGCCCTATGCGGACGGTCTCATGGCGCGCGTGGCGCGGGCTTGGGTCGCCGTCGATGGACCGGCGGTGATGCGCTGGCTGTCCGAGCAGCCCGCGGGCCCGGAACGCGACGGTGCCGTGGTCGATACGACGCGCAGCTGGGGCTCCGCCGACCTCGCCGCGGTCCGACGCTGGATGCCCAGCGCCGACCGGATCGAGGACTGGTTCCAGCCCGGCTTGCCGCTCTTCGCGCGGCAGATCGCGTTCGACGAACCGCTCGAGGGGATCCGCTTTGCGGAGCGGATCACCGACGAGGAGCGCCGTCGTACCACGATCGTCCAGATCGCGCGCCAGTGGCGCATGCGCGATGCGGCCGCGGCCGAGGCGTGGATCGCGCAGTCGCCGCTCTCGGAAGAAGATCGCGAGCGCGTGGTCCAGGTCACCGCCCCGCGCAATACGCCAAGGCGCGAGATCGAGCCCGAGCCCGATCCCGCTTCTTGACGACCTCAGTCCGTCCCGATCGCGACTACCGCCGGCGATTCATCCCGCGGTGACACGCAACCAGCACGAGCAGCGCCACCGCCGCGCCCGCAACCGCGGTCGGCTCCGGGACGTTGAAGTTGAGCACGCCGTGGTTCGCGTTCGTTCCCGTGAGCGAGCGGACCGAGATCGACCCGGTCACGAACTGCACCTTGCCGGCGCCCTTGCGGCCGAGCGGCGTGACGCCGCGCTTGTCGTAGCCCGTGATCGCGTACGTCTCGTTGTCGCCCTTGCCGGTCGCCACCTTGATCGAGAGCATGCCCTGCGTGACTGGGCCACCCCAGCTGCCGGTGAGGCGGTTCTCGGCGACTTTCAGACCCTGCTGAGCGCCGAGCTTGGACACCAGGCCACACGCATCGGCCATGACGGTCAGGAACAGCGGCCCCTTGCCCGCGTTATTCTGGAACACCTGCCCGAACGAGCCACCGATCGCGGGATCGGCCTTGTTGCTGATCGGGATGTGGAACGCACCGAGCGGGCTCGCGCCAATGATGATGCTGGCTTTGCCTTGGAGGCTCCCGTTGGCGGGCCCGCCGAGCATCTTGCCCGTGCGCGTGTACTTCATGTAGCCGTTCACGGCTCTCGTCATGTAGCCCGTACCCGGGCACGGATTCGGCGACGAGTAGCAGCTGTGCAGCCGGACCTGGTTGCCCTGGGTCTTCGCACATCCGGGATTGATTCCGCTGATCACCGCCGCGGTGGAGCCCGGACACCAGGAGATCTGGTCCGGACCGGTGCGGCCGCTCATGCCGCCGTACTTGCGCGCCTTCGCGGGCGGTGCGCCCGCAGCGTGCGGATAGAGGCCCCGCGTCGGGGTCATCGTCATCGACGGGAACGGCACCTGGATCTGGACGTTCGTCATGACCTGGAGCGCGATCGGGTTCTGCGACATCACCCCGATGATCTGTGGTGCATAGGCCTTCCCGGCGGGCCCGCGCAGCGTGAACGCACTGGTCGGGAGGCGCACCCGGCCCGTCTCGAACGACGTCGCGAGCGCGCCGGGCTTCGGATTGATGCCCTTGATACCCCCCAAGGGCTGCATCGTCATCGTGATCGCGCGGCCGTCCGGCTTGATGCACGGATTCACGACGGCAGCGCCCATCGCGGTCCACTTCGTGCGCTCTTGGATCGGAACCTGGAGCTCGCCACCGATCTGGAAGCGCAGATTGCTACCCGAGATCGGCCGCTTCACGGGCGTCAGGGCCTGCGCGCCGCTCGCGGCGATCGCGCAGCATAACACCAACCATGCGATCTGGAACGCGCGGGCGCACCCTGCTGGCACGGCAGACTCCCTCGTCGACCGCAGTAGATCGCGCTTCGTCTCCTTGCGACTACCGCCGGCGATTCATCCCCCGGTGACACGCAACCAGCACGAGCAGCGCCACCGCCGCGCCCGCAACCGCCGTCGGCTCCGGGACGTTGAAGTTGAGCACGCCATGGTTCGCGTTCGTTCCCGTGAGGGATCGGATCGAGATCGAGCCGGTCACGAACTGCACCTTGCCGGCGCCCTTGCGGCCGAGCGGCGTGACGCCGCGCTTGTCGTAGCCCGTGACGATGTACGTCTCGTTGTCGCCCTTGCCGGTCGCGACCTTGACCGTGAGCATGCCCTGCGTGCCCGGGATGCCAAAGCTCCCGCTGGAGCGGTTCGAGGCGACCTTCAGGCCCAGCGGCCCGGAGACTTTGTTGATTAGGCCGCACGCATTGGCACTGACGAACGCGAACCCAGGGCCCTTGCCCGGATTCTGCTGGAAGATCTGTCCGAACGAGCCGCCGAACGCCGGATCGACGTTGATGTCGAGCGGGACTATGAACGCGCCAGCCGGGCTCGCGCCAATGACCGCGTTGGCTTTACCGTTGAGCCTCCCGTTCGCGGGCCCGCCGAGCATCTTGCCCGTGCGCGTGTACCTCGCGAAGCCATTGACCGGCCTCGTCATGTAGCCCGTACCCGGGCACGGATTCGGCGACGTGTAGCAGCTATGCAGCCGGACCTGATTGCCCTGCGTCTTCGCACATCCGGGATTGATCCCGCTGATCACCTCGGCGGTGGAGCCCGGACACCAGGAGAGCAGGTCTGGACCGGTGCGGCCGCTCATTCCGCCGTATCTACGCGCCTTCGCCGGCGGAGCGCCGGTCAGGTGCGGGTATACGCCGCGCGTCGGGGTCATCGTCATCGACGGAAATGGCACCCGGATCTGGAAGTTGGTCGCGACCTGGAACGCGACCGGGTTCTGTGCTTTCACCCCGATCACCTGGGTCGCATAGGCCTTCCCAGCCCCCGCGCGCAGCGTGAATGCGCTGGTGGGGATGCGCACCCGGCCGGTGGCGAACGACGTCGCGACCGCGCCGGGCTTGGGATTCACGCCCTTGACGCCGCCGAGCGGCGACATCGTCATCGTGGGCACGCGGCCGTCCGGCTTGACGCACGGGTTCACGACGGGAGCGCCCATCGGTGTCCACTTCGTGCGCTCCTGGATCGGAATCTGGAGCTCACCGCCAATCTGGAAGCGCAGATTGCTCCCGGAGATCGGCCGCTTGACCGCCCCCGCCTGCGCGTGCGCGGCACTCGCAGCGATTAAGCTGATACCAACTAACATGAAGAAACCGAGCCGAGCCTTGTGGGCGCACCCTGCCATCATGGCGGACTCCTCCTTCGCGTGAATCGCGTAGAGTCGCACTGTAACAGGAGTTGTGTAGGGTCTGGTAGCGCTAAGTGGTTAGCGTTACTAACTATTCCTGCCTCTTCTCGGCGCTGACCGGCTTCTTCCGACCCTCGCGCAGCGTGCGAGCCTGCGCGGATGTCTCGGCCGCCTTCGCGGTGTCGCCGCGGCCCGCATGGATGCGCGAGAGCCGCTCCCAGGCATCCGCCCCGCCACCGAGCCGGACCGCGCGGCGCGCCAGCGCGAGCGTCTCGTCCGAGAAATCACCACGCCCCACCCGAAGCTCGACGATCTGGTTCGGGATCTCTCGCGCGAGCGGGTGCTTCGGCAGTGCGGCGACCAGCCGCGCCTCGGCGTCGCTCGCGCGCCCCGCCGCCGCGAGCGCACGCGCAGCGCCGATCTCGGCCTCCGCGTCCGTGCGGTCTGATGCCGCGGCGCGATCGAACAGCGCGAGCGCCTCGTTCGGATCGCTCGCGAGCCGCGCCAGCCCGAGCAGTGCGCCTGCGTTCTGCGCGTCGCGCTCGAGCGCACGCGCGTAGGCCGCGCGGACCTCCTCGCGCGGCGCACCGGTAGCTTCGAGCGCGCGTCCGAGCACCTCCTGCCAGTCGGCCTCGCGTGGATGCGCTGCGGCCGACTTGCGCACCGCGGCGAGCGCCGATCGCGCGTGATCGCCACCCGCCTGCTGTGCGATCTGCACGAGCGCGCGCGCGATGGGTGCTGCCTTCGCGTCGCGCAGCCGCGCGATCGCCGCGTCGACAGCCCTGGGCTCCTTGAGTCGAACGCGCAGCTCGAGCACGAGCAGATCCGCCTCCGAATCGCGCGGCACGTCGGGACCCGCGAGCATCTCGAGCGCGAACTGGAGATCTCGTTCTGCCGCGTAGAGCTGGGCCAGGCGAGTGCGCGCCTCGATGTCTCCGGGCGTGATCCGGATCGCATAGCGGTACTGCTCGATCGCGCGATCGAAATCGCCGCTCGCCTCCGCGGCGACCGCGGCCAGGAAGCGCGCGTTGCCGTTGTCGGGCCACACACGGAACGCCTCTTCGAAGTGCTGATTCGCGCGCTGGTAGTCGCCGCGATCCTGCGCGACGCGCGCAAGCACGAGCGCGCGGTGCGCCGGCACCGTCATCTCGCGCGCGAGCTGCTCGGCGCGATCGAGTTCTCCCGCGAGCAGCAGCGCGTCCGCATACTCGAACGCGAGCTCGGGACCCATGCCGCCCAGCTCGCGCGCGGTCTTCATCGCGCGGTCGGCCGCCTCGAGCCCCTTCGCATAGTCCCCGAGCGCCTGGAAGTGCTCGGCGAGCTCGAAGCCGCCCATCACGGCGCGGTGCGGCTCCTCGGCCTCCGCCTCCTCGCGCAGCACCGCCTCGCCCTCCTCGGGCTTGCCCGCGTCGCGCAGGCGCGCGGCGAGCGGCGAGCGATACGAGTCCGCAGTCGGCTCCTTCGCGAGTGCGGCGCGCAGCACGTCGATCGAGTGCTCGCGATCGCCGCGATCGTAGAACTCGACCGCGTTGTTCACGACGTCCGGGTGGCTCGGAAAGCGCGTGAGGCAGTCCTTCCAGAGCTCCTCGGCGCGTTTAGCGGCCTTCGGGTCCTTCTCGAACGTCGCCTTCTCTTCCGTGAACACGGCCCGGGTCGCGCAGTGCCAGGCGGCGAGCTCTTCGCTCGTCTCGCTCTCCGAGAGCTGCTTGCCGAGATCCTCGATCGCGACCTCGACGTCGTCGATCCGGTCCATCGCGAGCAGCGCGAGGATGCGCGGCTTCTGCGCGTCGAGGCGGTCCGGCTCGAGCTCGAGCGCGCGCTCCGCGTCCGCGAGCGCGAGCTCGAGCTCCTTGCGCGCGCGCGCGCGCGCCTCCGCGCGCACGAGCAGCATCGGCACGTTGTCGGGCTCGCTCTCGAGCACGCGGTTCGCCACGTCGACCGCCCGGTCGTAGTTCATCGTCTGCAGCGCGCCGTACGCGAGCCGGCTGCCCGCGGCGACCTTCCACTTCGGGTCTTCCATCGCCTTCTCGAGCGCAAACTCCGCTTGCGTGACGTGGCCGAGCGTCGCGAGTGCGGCTCCGTACCGGAACTGCACTTCGGGATCGTCTGGCCGGTCCTCGATCAGCTCGCGCAGCGGCTCGAGGGAGCCGTAGAGATCGCCGGCCTCCTGCAGCGCGCGAACCTCGGCGAGGCGATCGGTCTCGCCGCAGGCCACGCCCGCGATCGCGGCCGCGGTGGCGAGCAGCAACACGCAGGCATTGCGAACCAGCGGCGATTCGATCGGGCGCACGCGCGGACTATAGTCCCACCGCCATGAACGAGCCGCTGCGCAACCGACGCTGGCCGTGGCTGCTCGCCGCAGCCGTGATCGTCGTGGTGTTCGTCTCGACGTTCACGCAGATCAACCTGCCCGGAGACTGGCGCCCCCGCGGCGGCGCCGACGAGATCGCCGCGCTGCACCAGCGCCGCGACGTGAACCTCCTGTTCGTGCTGGTCGATACGCTGCGCTCGGATCGGCTCGGCAGCTACGGCTATGCGCGCGACACGAGCCCCGAGATCGATCGTCTCGCGGCCGGCGGGATCCGCTTCGCGCATCACCTCTCGCAGTCCTCGTGGACGAAGTGCTCGATGGCCTCGCTCTGGAGCAGCTTGTTCCCCGCGAAGAACGGCGTGACCCGGTTCGACGACATCCTTTCGGCCGATGCCCAGCTGCCCGCCGAGGTGCTGCGCGAGGCCGGCTTCCGCACCGTGGGCATCTACCGCAACGGCTGGGTCGCGCCCACGTTCGGCTTCGATCAGGGCTTCGACGTCTACACTCGCCCGACGATCGGGCCCCGGCCACCGGCACTGCGCCAGGCGAACCCGACCGTCTCCGACCGCGGGACCGACGAAGACGCGGTGAGCTCCGCGCTCGAGTTCCTGCGCGTGCGCGGCCGTGAGCGCTGGTTCCTCTACCTGCACCTCATGGACGTGCACGAGTACACCTACGACGAGCAGAGCGCGTTGTTCGGCGGCGCGATCTCGGACGTCTACGACAACGCGGTCCGCTGGACCGACAGCGTGCTCGGCGTGCTGTTCGCCGAGCTCGCCGCGCAGGGCTACGCGGAGAACACGATCGTGGTGATCGCCGCCGACCACGGCGAGGCATTTCTCGAGCGCGGGTTCGAGGGCCACGCGCGCAACGTGTACCCGGAGGTGACTACGGTCCCGTTCGTGATCTCGCTGCCGTTCCGGCTCGACCCGGGCCTCGTGATCGATGCGCGCACGAGCAACGTCGACATCTGGCCGACACTGTTCGACCTGCTCGGCTTGACCGTGCCGGCCGACGCCGACGGCCGCTCGCTCGTGCCCGTGGTGCTCGCGACAGCGCGCGGCGAGCCGAGCCCCACTTCGGATCCGATCGGCATCGCCCACCTCGACCAGAACTGGGGTCAGCGTCGGCGCAAGCCCGCACCCAACGTCGCGGTGCGCGAGGGACCCCTGCGCTACGTGCGCGTGACGGCTCCGGACGCCACGGAGGAGCAGCTGTTCGACGTGCAAGGCGATCCGATCGAGATCCACGACCGCGCCGCCGAGCGGCCCGACGACGTCGCGCGGCTGCGCGCCATCGTCGACGGCTACCTCGCAGCTCCGCCGCGCTGGGGTGCGCCCGAACGCCGCGAGCTCGAGGAGATGGAGCTCAACCAGCTGCGCGCGCTCGGCTACGCGGTTCCGTAGGGCGGGTTGGGCCAAAAAAGGGCGTAACCCGCCACCCGTCGAGCTAGAACGTGAACACCACGTCGACGCCGTAGGTGCGCGGGTCGCCCACGTAGTGCAGCGTGGTCGAGAGGAACGTGGTGGCGTCGGCTCCGAGCTGGCGCACGGCTTTGTCCTCGATGTTGCGCACCCAGACCGAGACGACCGGATTCTGCGTGGGCGGCGCGTACGAGAGCCGCGCGTTGTGCATCCAGTAGTCCTTCTGCGAGAACGTGTGCTTCGGCACGCGGAACGTCCCGTCGCCGCGCGGAATACCGCGCCCTTCCGTGACGTCGAAGAAGTTCTCCGACGTCCAGACGCCGTCGTAGCGCGGAATGATCGCGCCGTACTTCCAGAGCGGAATCGCCTGCTCGAGCGAGAAGCTGACCTTGAACTGCGGAGAGTTGAGCAGCCGATTTCCCGTCGCGTCGACCTCGCGAACGACCGTCACGACGGTATCGCCGATCGTCCGCTGCTCGACCTGCTGCTGGACGAAGTCCACGAAGTGGCTCTCGAGCCAGCTGCCGCGCACGTTCCAGAACGCGCCCGGCCACGGCTTCGCGACCAGGTCGAGCTCGGCGCCGTAGACCTCGGCGTTGTCCACGTTCAGCACCACGAACGCGGGCAGCGTGCCGAAGTCGGTCTCGATCGTGAACAGCTGGTAGTTCGAGTAGGCGTAGTAGAACAGCGAGAAATCGGCGTCGAGCATGCCGCCGAACCAGCTCGCCAGGAACCCGGTCTCGAACGCGTCGATCGTCTCGGGGTCCGCCACCGAAACCCCGTCGATCCGCGGCGGCGAGGTGGCGTTGTAGTGGCCGGCCTTCCAGCCGCGCGTGTACTTCCAGTACGACCGCGCATCCTCCGTGAAGTTGTACGTGAGACGCAGCGTGCCGGTTGGCGCGTTCCACGCCTCGTCGGGGTTGAAGTAGGCAGGCCGGCGCTGGGCGCGCTCGGGTCCGTTGTTGAGGCCCGAGAGCGTCATCATCCGAAGCTCTTTCTGCTCCCAGTTCCAGCGCACGCCGCCGTCGATCACGAAGTCGTTCCAGAGATCGCGCTCGAACTGCCCGTAGACGGCCCAGCTGCGGATCTGCTGCGAGTACTTGCGGCCCGAGATCAGGAACGCCGCCGTGTCCTGGCGCAGCGTGATGTCCTGGAGCGCGTTCAGGTCCTCGTACAGGAACAGCCCGCCGAACTCCCAGGTGGCCGGGTCGAAGTCGCCGAGGTCGCCCGAGAACGCTAAGTCCTGCGTGAGCTGATAGAGGTCGTCGTCCTGCGCGACCTCGGCCAGGACGGTCGGCGAGAAATCGAGGTCGACGTCGATCAGGCGGTCGTAGGTCGCGTAGCCCGTGACCGTGCGCAGGTCGATGCCGTACGGCAGGTAGTACTCGCCGCGGATGTAGGTGGAGAGCACCTCGTTCCGGGTCGGACCGACCCGGTCGTAGTAGCCGATGTAGGGCTCGTCATCGAGATTCTTCGCGAGATCCGACTCGTTCAGCTCGATCGCGATCGGCTGCAGCCGGTTCACACAGGCGCTGACGGTGATGTCGCAGTCGGCGACCTCGTGAAACCGCTTCAGCTGCATCAGCGCGACTTCGGGCTTCTTGTACCCGAGGATGTCGGTGCTGCCGAACGCCTGACCCGACGTGCCGTAGGCGTGTCCGAGCCGCGAGCGCTCGTGCAGCTTCGCGTACTGCACCCCCGCGAGAAACGAGCTGTCGAGGCCGGGCTCGAAGCGGAACGTGCTGCGCAATGCGTAGACATGGCGGTCGTTCGCCTCATCGGGGAGCCCGGCCGGTACGTTGGGGGCCGAGCTGCTGAAGATGTTGAGGCCCGTGCCGCCGGGTGATATCGGAGGGACCCCTCGGATCTCGGTGGCACGGCACCGCGCGATCGGAATGCCCACGAACGGCCGCACGAACCCGATGCGCTCGGCGGCCAGCCCTCCGCAGCCGTTCTCGACGAAGCCGTCGCGATCGATGTAGCGGAACGCGAGGCGCGCTGAGAGGATGTCCTTCCAGATCGGCGCCTCGACGCCGCCCTGGTAGTCCTGGTAGTTGTAGTTGCCGGCCGTGGCGATCCCGAAGCCATTGAACTGCCCGGTCGGCTTGCGCGAGTAGAGCTTGATCGCGCCCGCGGAGGCGTTTCGCGCGAGGCCGGTCCCTTGCGGCCCGCGCAGCACGTTGACCGCCTCGACGTCGAAGATCGTCGGGAGCTGGAGCCCCTGTCCGGAGAGGTTCACGTCGTCCTGGTAGATCGCCACCGACGACACCGCGTTGGCGTTGAAGTCGTTGAGCCCCACGCCGCGGATGAAGAACGACGGCGTCGTCGCGCCCGACGAGACGATCTCCAAGTTCGGAGTGAACGCGGCGAGATCCTCGATGCTCTGCGCGCCGAGCGCCTGGAGATCGGCCGCGTTGAACGACGTGACCGAGTCGGCCGCCGTGAAATCCATCGACCCCTGCGTCGTCCCGCGCACGACGATCTCTTCGACCTTCTGGCCGGGGGCTCGCGCCGCGCCGCCCGGCGGCTGTGTATCCGGCGTCTGTCCCTGAGCGGTCGGGGGCAGACCCGTGAGCACCACGGCGGCGGTGAGGATCGCCGCCGCAAGCGACGTCCCGAGCGATTTCGACAGGGGGCGCGCCTCTTTCCTGGGCCCGAGCCGCTCGATTGCGTCTTCGGGTGTGGAGTGTGGTAATGCTAAGCGCCCATGCTCCCGCGGGTCAATCATCTTCTCGCGCACCCGATCGGCTTCTGCATGCTCATGGCGACCCTGTGGCTCACCGCACCGGCTGCACGTGCCCAGGAAGCAGCACTGTTCGCCGACGACCGCTGGATTCCCTCGCTCGCGATCACGAGCGGCGCGATCTGGGGACGCCAACACGCAACTGTGTCGTCCGACTGCCGCGTTCCCGGCAGCGAGGCGCCCACGTCGTGCGATCCCGCGGAGCCGGACTACGGCAGCGTGCTGCGCGAAGGCGACAGCGACGACGAGCGGATCGTGACGCCCTATGTCGGCGGAAATCTCTCGCTGATGGCTCCCGCGTTCCCCGTGCTGGGCCGGCCGCGCCTGTTCGCGGGCGTCGAGCTGCCGTACCAGTTCGGGATCGACCGCAACGTCGCGCAGAAGCAGCGGCCGACCGGGCTGCGCGAGCCCGACAATCCCGGCGTGACCGAGGCACTCGACGAGACCTCGCTGCTCGGCCAGGGCAGCCGGACGCGCTCCGAGGTCCAGGGGCTCACCTTCGGCGCGAACGCGGGAGTCTCGTTCGCGTTCGAGGCGTTCCGGCGCCAGTTCCGCTTCCGGTCCGCGGTCAACTACCTCCGCATGGAGATCGACCTGCGCGGGCGTGTCGAAAGCCCGCTCTGCGTCAACAATCACCCGAGCGACGCGACGCGCGACACCTGTGATCTCGATGGCATCCAGTTTACCGGCACGGACGGCTTCACGCGCATCGTCACGCTGAAGGCCCACGACGCGCAGTGGTTCGACGGCGTGGGCCCGAGCTTCGACCTCGAGATGGATACGGGGCGCTTCGGACCCTACCTGCTCTCGCTCTTCCTCACGGGCGGCGGCTACTACGTGTTCAGCGACCGCGACATGGCGCTCTCCACGACGAGCACGATCGGGCCGGATACGCTCGGCGATCCCGTCGATTACCACGCAGACTTCACGTTTCGCGTGAATCCGTGGCTGTTCCGCGCCGGGCTCGGGCTGCGCTTCTCGTGGGTTGGCTACGACTAGCCGCCGGGAGATCGCGTCGCCCGCGCTGATCGTGCACGCGGCGGCGCTCGCGGTCGTGGGCGCCGTGCTGGTCGCCGCTGCGCAGCCGCTTCTCGCCGAGGACACGTGGTGGCACCTCGCGATGGGGCGCGCGTACGCCGAGTCCGGACCGTGGCTCGGCGCGGACCCGTTCCTGTTCACGGCGGCAGGTCCCCCGGCGCCTGCCGCCTGGGCGAGCGACCTCGCGCTGCACGCGGTGGAGCGCGTGCTCGGCTTCACGGGGCTGCGCGCGCTCCAGGCGATCCTCGTCGCAGCAATCCTCGGCCTGGCTTGGCGAGCGCTCTGGCGCGCGTCGCAATCGCGCGTGTTCGCGAGCCTCGGCACCGCGCTGTTCGCGGCACTCGCGGCCTATCGCCTGTTCCAGCTGCGCCCCGAGCTCGTGACGCTGCTCGCAACGGTCGTGTTGCTGGGCGCGCTGGCGCGCCCGCCGAGCGCGGCGCGGCCGCTCGCGCGACTCGCAGCCACGGCGCTCGGATTCGCGCTGTGGGCGAACGCGCACGGCGGCTTCGTGCTCGGACTCGCCCTGCTGGGTGCGGCGGCACTGGCCGCCGCGCTCGCGGCGCTGCGCGCCGCCGCGCCGCCCGAGACGATCGCGCGCGCGCGGCAGCTCGGCGCCGCGTTCGGCGCGGCACTCGTCGGCTCGCTCGCGAACCCGCTCGGAGTGCGCGCGCACGCGCTCTACTTCGCGGCGGGCGGCGGCGCGACACCCGAGCTTTCGTGGATCGCCGACGAGTGGTCGCCGGTGCGGCTGCTCGCGCTGCCGGTGGCGAACCTGCCGCCGAGCGCGACGAGCTGGGCGATCGTGTGGGTGCTCTGGGTCGCCACGCCTGCCGCGCTGTGGCTGCACGTACGCGCTCGGCGGGCGGCGCGCACGTCGGTCCCGCTCGATCCCGCGCTATTCGCGGTCGCCGCGATCTCGCTCGTGGCGATGCTCGCGGCCGTTCGGCTCGTGTGGCTCGGGATCGCGCCGCTGCTCGCGGTCGGACAGGTCGCGCGCGCACTCGGTTCGGACCCGGCCGCGCGTCGCGCGTGGGCGTGGGCCGGCGTCGCTGCGGCGCTGCTGCTCGCGCCCGCGTTCGCGCGGCTCGGCGACTGGCCGATGATCTCGCGCGGGATCCATCCCGCCGTCTATCACCGCCCCTACCCGCCCGAGAAGTTCCACGCCCACGCCGTGTGGTTCATGAGTGATGCCCAACTCGAGGGTCGGCTCTGGAACGACTATCAGAGCGGAAACTTTCTTGGCTACTGGCTCTCACCGCGCCTGCAGGTGTTCGTGAACGGCTCGCTCAACGTGCCCGCCGCCGTGATGGGCGACGGCACCGCGATCCGCGCGCGCACGGGCCGACCCGGCGAGCGAGACTTCGCGGACCTGCTCGATCACCATGCCATCGACGTGTTCTTCGCGACGGGCGATCCGAGCATCCCGCGAGCCAATCAGCCCGAACGCTACACCACAGCGCATCTCGAGAATACACGCGGCTGGCTCACGGTATTCCGCAACGTCGACAGCGCGGTCTATCTGCGCGCCGACGAGCGCAACCGCGCGAATCTCGAGCGCGTCACAGCCTACTACGCTCGCGAGCGCATTCCGTTCGACCCAGGGCTCGGCTTCGACGCGCAGGCGGTCATCACGGCGTCCCCGGGCTGGGCCGCCGCGCACGGTCTCCTGCCCACCGATTGGCGCGAGCTCGATGCGGCGGCGGGCTCGCCGCACGCCGCAGAGCGCGTTTCCGCGCGCGCGCGCCTCGCCACGCTCTACGCGCTGCTCGGCCTGTACGAGCAGTCCGCTGCGATCGATCGCGAGCTTCTGCACGAGCGGCCGCGGTCGCTGTTCGCGGCGCGGCGGCTCACCTGGACGGCGCTCCATCGCCTCCGCGGTGCGGAGCTCGACGCCGCCGTGGACGCGCTCGAGGCGCTCACCCCCGCTCCGGGCACGCTCGCGAATGCGCTCGTCGAGGCAGCGCACATCGTCCCCACCCTCGACGACGAAGCCGCGCGTGCGCTCGTGGCGCATCTGCCGCTGTTCACTGAGTTCGAGTCGGGTCAGACGCTCGCGGCATTCATGGCTCCACCGCCGCGTCGTCGTCCTCGGCCTCCTCGGGCTCATCGCGCTTTCGCTCCCCGCGCGCGGCTCTGCGCGCTTCGTCCGCAGCCGCGTCGACCAGCCACGACGCGCCCGCGGGCGGCCGCTTGCCCGCCACCAGCGCCTGCGCGTTGCGCAGACCCGCGGCACAGCGCTGGATGCCGATCGGAGCGATGCCGCAGCGCTGCCAGAAGTCCAGCAGGCGATTCGCGTCGAACGGAGCGGCATGCGAGTAGTACGCGATGAACTGCTCGGTCGCCTTCCATGCGACGCGGGGCCGGATCCGGGGTCTATCGGTCGTCGCCGCGGGCTCGAAGAACCACGAGAGCTGGCGCACGAGCCGGGGCCCATTCTCGCCCGGCAGCCGGCCGAGGAAACGCCGCAGCGCGGGCGTACCCGGGTTTGCGCGGAACCACTGCGTCGCGAGCGCTCCGCACGTGCTCGCCTCGCACGCCTCCGCCGTGATCTGAGCCCGGAGCGGCTCGGGAACCATGCCGTCGAAACGCGCGAAATAACGGCGCACGAGCGAGTTCTCCGCGCCCGCACGCGCGGCCGCGCCATAGCCCGTGAACGGCAGCCACCCCGAATTTCCGATCAGGAACGCACGGCCGGCCTCGTGCGACAGCCGCGGGTGATAGAGCGAGTGCACGGGCCCCTCGAGCGCAGCGCCGTGCACGACGCCGAGCGGGAGTGTCTCGTGCGCGAGCAGCTCACCGAGCTCCGACAGCTCGATCCTCGCGAACGCAGCGCGGAAATCCGGCTGCGCAAATCGCGCCTCGACGCGCGCGAGGTCGAGCGCCGAGGCCCCGTCCCGGAAGCCCAGCAGCAGGATGTCGGCGAAGTTCACCGACCAGACCGCGACGTGATCGAACACGGATGCGTAGGTCCGCAGCACGAGCTCGATCGCCTCCGGGCTCGTCTCGTAGAGGTGGTACCACTGGCCGTACACGCCTTGCGGAGTGAGCCGGTCGCGCGCCTCGGCGAGGAACTCGCGCGAGAACAGCATCTCCACTCCCGTGACCCATGGATTGCTGGGCTCCGATACGATCACGTCGAACTGGCGCCGCTGCTTCTGCAGCGCTCGATACGCGTCGCTGCGCACGATCCGGATCTTCGGGTGGGTCGTGACTCCGCCGTTCGTCTCGTCGAAATAGGGGGCCGCGTCGATCACGCCGCGCGAGATCTCGGCCACGGTCACGCTCTTCGACTCGTCGAGCGCGGCGAGCTCGCCGGCTGACACCCCCATGCCGAAGCCGATCACGAACGCGTTCTCCGCGCGGCCTGCGAACAGCGCCGGAACCAGCGCCGCCATCGCCATCGTCGAGTAGTCCAGGTCGCTGTTCCCGTCGGATTTCCCGTTCACGAAGATGCTGCGCGAATCCTTACCCGCGATCGCAATGTTCAAGACCGCGACCGAGCTGTTGGGATCGTCGTCGTAGGAGAGCGGCTTCTCCCATTCGTGCTGCGGCATCGCCGACGGGCCCGAGTAGGTCCATGCTTCGGGCTTGCGCTCACGGAACGTCCCCGCAATCAGGTAGGCGACGTCCCAGGCCCGAAACGATCCCACGAACAGCAGCGACACGAGCAGCAGCGCTCCCGCGCCCAGCAGACCGATCCGCGGCAGCTCCCGCAGCGTCGCGATCGCCGCCGCGAGCGCGAGCGCAGCGACCCCCACGCGATAGACCTGGTGCAGGTCGAGCCAGTAGAACAGTGCATATCCGCCGATCAGCGCGCCCGCGAGCGATCCGAGCGTGTTGATGCTGTAGAGCCGGCCCGCCTGTCCGCCGAGGTCGCCCACCTCGCGCCGCAAGGCGTGGAAGAGCAGCGGAAGTACCGCACCCGAGAGCACCACCGCGGGCCCGAGCGCGAGCCAGAGCAGAGCGAACGCCGAGGCGTAGTAGACGGGAAAGATGGCGTCCACGTCGCGGAACAGCGAGCGCAGCACGTGCGTCCAGTACGGTCCAGTCTCGAGTGCGAAGTAGAGCGCGGCAAATGATCCCCAGAGCAGCCACAGGACCGCGATCAGCACCCCGCGCCCGATGCGCGGCAGCGCCGAGACCGCGAAGCTCCCGAGCGCGATGCACGACACGAACACCGAGACGACCATCGAGAACGTGTATTCCGAGGATCCGAACGAGAGTCCCGCGACGCGGATCGCGACCGTCTGCAGCACCATCATCGCGAAGCCCACGAGCAGCGCGACCGCGCCGTAGGTGGCCGCGGCGCCGCGCGGCAGCTGCACAGGCGCACCCGGCTCGAGCACGGCGAGCTCGCGGCGCTTAGCACCGAGCAAAGCGAGCGCCGCCCCGGCCGCGAGGTTCACGGCTCCCGCCGCATACAGCATCCCCTCGAGTCCGAGCCAGCGCAGCAGCACGAAGCCGGTCGCGAGGGCACCTGCAAACGCGCCGGCGGTGTTGGAGGCGTAGACGAGCGCGTGCAGCCGCGTCGCATCGGCGAGGTTTCGCGCGAGCGCCTGAGTCAGGATCGGAATCGTCGCGCCCATGAGCATCGCGGGCGGCACGATCAGCAACGCCGAGAGCGCGATGTCGACCGCGAATGCGAAGCCGCCGTCTCCGGTCGGGAGCCACACGGAGGCGCTGCGCACGACCGGGAACAGCGATGGGAACGCGAGCGCCCACAGCCCGATGCTCGCCTCCACCACACCATAGACTGCGAGCAGCGGCGCGGGCCTCCCGCTGCGCTCGCCGCGCGCCACGAGCGTTCGCGCGAGCGCGCCGAGCGCCCAGTAGCCGAGCGAGAGGCCGCCCAGGAACAGGCCGAGCACCGCGGCCGTCGCCTCGCTATGCGCGCCGAGCAGGATCCCGAGGTACTTCTGCCAGGTCACCTCGTAGGCGAGCCCGGTGAAGCCCGTGATGGCGGTGAGCGCGAGGACGAGCCAGCGCAGCATCGCGAACCGTGGGTGCGCTTAGAACTCGCCGAGCGGTCGCGAGTAGAAATACTCGCCGGGCTCGCGCACGAAACGCTCGTAGGCGTCGCCCATGCTCTCTTTGCCGTTCGGCGCCGTCATGATCACGGCGGGCACATACAGCAGCGCGCCGGCCACCAATGTGATCGCGGCCATCGGTCGGATCAGCACCAGATCGATCCCGATGTCCGTGTTGTGGACCACGGGGGTGTACCAGTGCTTCTCGGCCGGTGCCGGGGCTTCCTCGCCCTCGGCCTCTTCCGCGGTGGTCCCCTCTTCCGCGGTCGTTTCAGCCGCGGTCTCCTCTGCGGGGGTCTCCTCGTCCGCCGCCCATCCCGGAGCGGGCACGAGCAGACCTGCGACCAGCAGCGCGGCGGCGATCCGGCGCACCGGGCTCGGCGGGGTCGATTGGCGCATGCGCGGCCAGCTTACCAGAAAGGCGACCGGGTCGAGTGGGAAATGCACGGTGATATCCTCGCGAAACCGTGTCGGAATTCGCCGTCGTTGCGGTCCTCGGGCTGCTCGCGGGATCGCTCGCAGCGCTCACCGCGCGCCGCCGCGCATCCGACCGACGGCTCGCCGCGGCGCTCTTCGCGCTCGGCCCCGGGATCGCCGCGTGTGCGCTGATCGCAGCGGCCGCGAGCCATCGCGTACCGCCCTCGCCGCCCCCGCCGCGCGACCTGCCGCTCGAGGAGCCCGCGCCCGATGACACGAGCTCGGCCGCGTGTCGCTCCTGTCACCCGGAACAGTATTCGAGCTGGCACGCCTCCTATCACCGCACCATGACGCAGACCGCCTCGGCGCGCGCGGTGATCGGCGATTTCGGCGACGTGCGCGTCGCGTTCGGCGGCGTCGGCTACCGCCTGTTCGAGCGGGACGGTCGGTTCTTCGGCGAGATTGCACCAGTGCGCGGGGTCGCGTCGGGTGGCGACGAGGTGGTGGAGCTCCAGCAGACCACGGGCTCCCATCACATGCAGGTGTACTGGTTCGCGAGCGGAGCCGGGCGCATGCTCGAGGCGTTCCCGCTCGTCTACCTGCGCGACGAGCGCCGCTGGATCCCGCGCGTTTCGGCCTTCGTCACGCCGCCCGATGCAGACGCGAGCCGCGCCTCGGTCTGGAACTACACGTGCATCGCCTGCCACACCACTCATCCGCGCCCTCGCCTCTCCGGGTCGCAGATCGCGAGCGCCGATTCGCATGTGACCGAGCTCGGCATCGCGTGCGAATCGTGTCACGGCGCGGGCCGCGAGCATGTCGAGGCCCATCGCTCGCCGCTCCATCGCTACCGCGCCCATTTCTCAAGCGATCCCGATCCCGCGATCGCCAACCCGAGTCGGCTCTCCCACGTGCGCTCGTCCCAGGTGTGCGGCCAGTGTCACGCCGTGAAGATCTTCCACTCCGACGAGCAGGCTCGCGAGTGGGCCGAGAACGGTTTGGCCTTCCGCCCCGGCGACGATCTCGAAGTTGCGGCCAACGTGATCTCCAACGCGACGCTCTCGCGCCCGTTCACGCAGCGCACGATGCGTGCATTCCCGGACCTCGTGCGCGGCGCGTTCTGGGACGACGGCATCGTGCGCGTGGTCGGCCGTGAGTACAACGCGCTGCTCGAGTCGCCGTGCTATCAGCGCGGCGAGCTGTCCTGCCTCTCGTGCCACACGCTGCACAAGCCGGTCGATGACGAACGCGAGCTCTCGCGCTGGGCCGATGATCAGCTCTCTGCGGGAATGGAAACCGATCGCGCGTGCCTCCAGTGTCACGAGCGCTTCGAGGACGCCGCGACCGCCGCCGCGCACACCCATCACGACCCGGATTCGAGCGGCAGCGAGTGCCAGAACTGCCACATGCCGCACACCGCCTACGGCCTGCTCAAGGCCGTGCGCGGTCACGAGATCGGCACGAGCCCGCGCGCGGCGACCGCAGGGCCGGGCAGCGAGCGCCCCAATGCCTGCAACCTCTGCCACCTCGACCGCCCGCTCGGCTGGGCGGCCGATCACCTCGCGCGCTGGTACGGCCAGGAGCTGCCCGCGCTCGTCGAGGACGACCGGCGGATCGCCGCGGGCGTGCGCTGGGCGCTCGAGGGGGATGCGGGCGTACGCGCGCTCGTGGCCTGGTCGATGGGGTGGAAGCCAGCCCAGCACACGGCGGGAACGCAATGGCTCGTCCCCTACCTTGTACAGCTCATGGAGGACCCCTACGACGCCGTGCGGATCATCGCGACGCGATCGCTGCGCACGCTGCCCGGGTACTCGGACACGCGCTTCGACGAGCTCGCCGATCCGGACGCGCGAGCGCGTGCGACCGCG
The DNA here is from genome assembly GCA_963832165.1 of uncultured delta proteobacterium. Classification (GTDB taxonomy): domain Bacteria; phylum Myxococcota_A; class UBA9160; order UBA9160; family SMWR01; genus JAHEJV01. The sequence goes on from CAWHTE010000005.1 coordinate 148,244, forward strand.
GCGATCCGCGAGCGTTGGGAGTATCGGCCCCCCTCGGCGGAACATGCGGCGGCGACGCTATTCGATGAGCGCGGCGAGATCGATCCGGTCGAGCTCGCGCGTCTGCTGCAGCGCCGGGACAACCGGCCGATCAACCTCGCGGAGTAGACTCTGCGCGAGAATCACCGCGCGGACCCACGGCGCTCGATGGACGAAACCGAACCGATGCACAGCTCTCGACTCGCCGGCTCTCTGGTCCGGTTCGGCCTGTGGTCCCTGCTCGCCTATCTCACGCTCGGTCTCGCGCTCGAGGCGCTGCACGGCTTCAAGGTGCGCTGGTATCTCGAGTTCGAAACGCGCAGGCTCTTGTGGACCCTCGCGCATGCGCACGGCGTGCTGCTCTCCGTGCTCGCGATCGGTCTCGGCATGCTGCTGCGCGCCTCGCATCACGGCACCGCGACGTGGCCGCGTGCCGCGGCTGCATGCCTGATCGCGGCCACGATCCTGTTGCCGGGCGGCTTCCTGCTCGGGGGCATCTACATCTACGGCGGAGATCCCGGTCTCGGCGTCGTGCTCTCGCCGATCGGCGGAGCGCTGCTCTTTGCGGGCGTGCTGTTGACTGCGCTCCACTACCGACCGGGCGAGGATTGAGCGCGGCTCGTCCCTTGGCGCGGAGGCGATCCCGGCTCGCGCTCGCGGGCGCGCTGGCGTTCGCTGCCGCGTGCGGCGGCGAGCACAGCGCCGAGCCCGCGCCCGGGGCGGGAGCCACGGGCGACATCGACGAGCGCCTGGGCCTCTCGCGCGACGCGAAGCTCGAGATCTTCGAGACGATGCGCGCCGAGATGGCGGCGCCGCGCCACCCCTCGGACGGCGGCGGGCGCGCGTGGATCGATTCGGTGGAGAACGCGTCGGGCGAGCCGATCGCGCTGCGCGCGGGAGATCGCGCGCGGATCCGCCTCACCTACGAGGCAGGCCCACAGGGGATCGCGAAGGGCGGCTCGCTGGCATTCCGCGTCTCGCCGTGGTGGGGATGGGATCCGCCGCAGCCGCTCGACCGCGCGGCACCCGGCTTCACCGAGGTGACCACGCCCGTCGCCAGACTCCGGTTCCTGTTCGGATGGGACGGCCAGGTCCTCTCGGTCGTGTTCCGCGACCGGCGTCTCGCACCCGGGGAGCGGATCCAGTTCACCTACGGTGCCGGACCCGCGCTCGCGGCCGTCGATGTCGACGCCGAGCGCGGCGAGCGCCTCTGGTTCGCCGTCGACGGCGACGGCGATGGCGCGCGCCGCTACCTCGCGCAATCGCCCAGCGTCGACATCGCCGCGGGTCCGCCTGCGCGCCTGCGCGTGGTGCTGCCGACGGTCGCGCGGCCCGGAGATCGCGTCGCTGTGCGCGTCTCCGTGCTCGATCGCTTCGGCAACGCGGGAGTGCCGTTCGCGGGCGAGGTGCAGCTCTCGAGCTCGGCGGGTCTCGAGCTGCCGCGCGTGCTCGGATTCGCCGTGGCCGATCGCGGCCAGAAGCGCGTCGACGCGCTCGCCGCCGGATCGGGCGTATTCCGCACCACCGCAAAGGCATCGTCTCCTGCGCTCGCCAAGCCGCTCGCCGCACAGAGCAACCCGCTCACCGTGGCCGCGAACGCGCCGCGACTCTACTGGGCCGATCTCCACGGCCACTCCCGCCTCTCCGACGGAACCGGCACGCCCGAGGACTACTACCGCTATGCGCGCGACATCGCGGGACTCGACGCGGCCGCACTGACCGACCACGACCATTGGGGGATCGAGTACCTCGATGAGCAACCCGCGTACTGGGACGAGATCCGCGAGGCGGCGTCGCAATTCGACGAGCCGGGCCGCTTCGTGACCCTGCTCGGCTACGAGTGGACGAGCCTGCTGCACGGTCATCGCCACGTGCTCTACTTCGGCGACGACGGTTCCGTGCTCTCCGCGTTCGATCCGCGCTACCAGACACCGAACCAGCTCTGGGACGCGCTGCGCGGGCAGCCCGCGTTGACCTTTGCCCACCACTCCGCGGGCGGGCCGATCTCGACCAACTGGCGCTACCGGCCCGATCCCGACCTCGAGCCCGTCACCGAGATCGTCTCGGCGCACGGCAACAGCGAATCCCCCGACGCGCCGCTGCCGATCTACGATCCGGTCCCGGGCAACTTCGTGAGCGACGTGCTCGCGGACGGCGTTCGTCTCGGCTTCATCGGGAGCGGCGACAGCCACGACGGTCATCCGGGTGCGAGCCATCTCGATACGCCCCACGGCTTCGGCCTCGCCGCGATCTGGGCCAGCGAGCTCTCGCGCGAGTCGATCCGGCGTGCGCTCATGGAGCGGCGCGTCTATGCGACCAACGGCGCGCGCATCCTGCTCGAGGTGGCACTCGACGGCGCGCCCATGGGCAGCGTGATCGACGCCGCCGCCCCCGGCGAGCGCGCGATCCTGCACGTGCGAGTGGTCGCCGAGGCACCGCTCGAACGCGTCGATCTCGTGCGCCGCGCCGAGACCACGGCGCTGCCGCTCGCGGGCGAGCTCGAGTGGCGGAGCGAGCAGCCGATCGCGCCGCTGCGCGCAGGGGACCATCTCTACGTGCGCGTGGTCCAGCGCGATGGCGGTGCCGCATGGTCCAGCCCGATCTTCGCGCAATGAAGCGGCTCGCCGTACCCGTACTGGTGTTCGCACTGGGCGCGCTCGCCTATCGCGCGCTCGTACTCGTGGCATTCGCGCGCCCGAGCGCCCAGCAGATCGAGAGCTGGCTGTTCCGCCCCACGCAGCTCCCCGCTGCGCTCGTGTTGGTCATCGCTGGCTGGCTGCTCTGGCGAAGGCGCGAGCAGCTGCGCGCACTGCCGAGTGCGCCACATGCGGTGCAGAGCGCGGTTCTCGCGATCGCGAGCACCGGGCTCTACGCGTGGGCGCTGCTCACCCGCACGCCCGACCTCCTGCTCGCGTCGCTCGCTGCGCACGTCCTGGCGCTCGCGAGCATCGCGGGCGGGCCGCGCGGCGTGCGGACGTGTCTGCTTCCGGCCGCCGTGCTGCTGATCGGCGTGCGCATTCCGGGACCGCTGCGACACGAGGTCGTGTGGGCGCTGCAGCGCTCGGCCGCCTGGGCGTCCCACGGGCTCCTCGATCTGATCGGCAGCGATTTCATCCGCGAGGGGATCGTGCTGCGCGACGCCGAGCACGTGGTCCACGTGATCGACGGCTGCAGCGGACTCCAGGGCATCCTCACGCTCACGCTGATCGCGATCCTGGTCGGAGAGCTCGTCCAGCTCCCGAGTCGGCGTCGATGGCTGCTCGCGGCGAGCGCGCCCGCGATCGGCTTCGCGCTCAATGCCGTGCGCGTCGCCTACATCGCGCTCTACCCGGGCGCGGAGGCCGCCCTCCAGGGCGGCCATACACTCCAGGGTGTTGCAGTGCTGGCGGCCGGCACCGCGATCCTCTACGCGGTCGGTCACCTCGCCGCGAGTCCGGACAGCGATCGCGACATTGCTCCCCCCGCGCCGGCCGAGCGCCCGACGGGCTCACAGCTCGCCGGGGTGGCGCTGATCGGCCTCGCGGCAGCGCTCTCGCTCGTGCTCTCTCCGTTTCCTCCTCGCAGCGGGGTGTTCGAGCCTGCCGAGATCGAGTTCCCCGAGATCCGCGCGGATTGGAGCAGCCGGCCGCTCGTCGCCGAGCCCTACTTCATCGGGCCCCCGGCTCCCGGCGAGCGGCTGACCCGCCGCTACGAACGCGCATCGCCGACGCCTCCGCCGCAGCTCATCGATCTCCTGATCGCGATGGATCCCGAGCGCCCTCCCGACGACGTGGGCCACCTCTTCTCCTCGCAGCTCGCGTGGCCGGGCCCCGATTGGGAGGTGCTCCACCGCAGCCGCGCCCGGATCTGGGACCTCGACCTCGACGCGGAGTACTCGGTCGCGTGGCGCGGAAGCGGTGCCGAGCGCGCCATCACCTACACCTGGCGCGTGCGCGAGGGCGGATTCTGGCGCGAGTGCTGGCGATCGCTGCTGGCGCTCGAAGCGAGCCCGTTCCGGCGCGAGCGCAAACGCGCTGTGGTTCAGCTCGTCGCCTACTCGGTCACCGATCGTCCGGCCGAGGTAGACCGCGCGAAGCAACGGCTCGACCGCTTCATCACGTTCTTTCGCGACGACCTGAGCGCGCTCTGAGGTCCGCGCGCACGCGCTCGAGGCGCGGGCGCCAGTCGTCCGTGCCCGATGTGGGCGCGGCACCCGCTCCGTCCGCAGCCAGCCGGTCGGCGATCTCGAGCGCGCGCTTCATCAGATCGCTGCCGCGCTCGGTCGGCGGGGCGAGCTCGGCGATTCGCGCGAGCGTCGGCCAGGCCGATTCGGGCAGACCGGCCGCAACCGCAGCGCGCGCGTGCAACAGCGCGTCCTCTCCGTGCCAGAAATTTCGCAACACCGCGTCCTCGATCGCGACGGCCTCCGCCGCGTGGCTGCGGTCTCCCGACTCCAGGCGCCAGCGCGCACGCAGCCGCGATGCTTCGCGGAACAGTGGGTCGCCGCGCCCGATCTGCGCGATCTCGGCGTCGAGCTCGGCGACGCGCGACCAGTCGCGCTCGTCGGCGCGCCGCCAACCCGCGATCAACGCGGCGGCGGGCGCGTCGAGCGCGCTCTCCGAGAGCTCGGGTATCGGTCCGCGCGCAAGATCGGTGCGCCGGCTGAGCACGAGGCCGCGCAGCGCGTCGCGATCGCCCGGTTCGATCGCGAGCGCGCGCGCAAAGTGCCGCGCCCCGCTGCGCGCGCGGTTGTTCGTGACCTCCACCCAGCCCTGACCGCGCTCGGCGGCTGCCCCGCCGTCGCCCCGCGCGAGCTCGAGGGCGCGGTCTGCACCGCCTCGCAGTACGAGGGCGCGCAGCACGGCGCCGCGGTCGAGGTCGCCCCGCGCGTCGCGGAGCGGATCGTGCGGAGCGACCAGCGCGCGGAGAGAGCTCTCTCCGAGCGCGCGGTCTCCGAGCCGCCACGCGCGCGATGCGAGCTCGTTCTCGTCGTCGCTGTTCGGCGGCGTGCCGCGCGCGAGCTCGCGCGCGCCGTCCTCGTCGAGCAACCACGCGCTCGCGAAGTCCTCGACGCGGAACAGGCCGTCACGCGCGTAGTCGTCGGGTGTCGCCGCCAGCGCGCGGGCGGCGCCCGCGAGCCCTGCGATCGGCGCGGGTGATGCCGCGAACAGCACACCCCGCTCGCCGGGCCAGTACACCTCCACGTGGCCGAATACTTCGACGAGCGCCGAGAGCAGTGATTGCAACAGCGCCTCGTCGATGAACGGCATTCCGATCCACTGCACGAACACGCCATCGGGCTCCAGCCGCGAGCGCACCAGGGAGAAGAACTCACGCGTATAGAGATGGGACGCGCCCGCGGTCCATGGATGCGAGGGTTGGGACACGATTGCGCCATAGCGCTTCGCGGTGAGTGCAAGCGACCCGCGCGCGTCCCCGAAGTGCACGCGCACGCGTGGGTCTGCGAGCGGGTCGCGCGCGCGAGCGCCCGACAGCACGCGATTGGCCGCGAGCACCTCGGGCTCGAGCTCGATTGCGTCGACCCGCTCCACGCTCGAGGGCACCGACTCGAGCGCGGTCGCACCGCCCAGGCCCACCACCAGCACTTCCCTCGTCTCGGGGCGCACGAGCGTGGGCAAGAGTCCCAGCCAGCGCGCGACGATGCCCGGCAGCGGCACGACACCGGCGCGATCGATTACCGCCTCGGGCAGTCCGTTCGTGGCGAGGCGGAACAGCGCTCCCTGGTCGGTCAGCATCACCGTGCTCGAGCGCCCGACCGCCGTGTACAGGATCTCGCCCGCGAGCGGTGCGCTGCGCAGCGAGGACTGCCGCAACAGCGCCTCGGGCCGCGTCGGCGGCAAGAGCGGCAACACGCCCAGCGCCGCAATCGCAACCGCAGCGAGAGCCGCGCGGCGCGGTGCGGCAAACCACGCGCTGGCCACGGCGAGCAGCAGGCTCACAGCGACGCCGAGCGCGAGCGTCCCCTCGAAACCCAGCTGCGGCAGCAGCACGAACCCCGCTCCGAGCGCGCCCGCGATCGCTCCGATCGTGTTCCACGCGTAGACCCGAGCCGTCGCGCGCGTCGTCTGTTCGGGCGCGAGCGTGAGCCAGCGCACGGCGAGCGGAAACGTCGCGCCGATGCAGAGCGTGATCGGCAGCAGCGCTGCCACTGCGATCGCCGCGCTCGCGAGCGGCGCCGCAGGACCGGCGGAGAGCCAGCGCTCGAGCGCGGGCACCCGGTCGGCGAGAGCGAACGCGCCGTACGAAGTGAGCGCGATCCCGAGCTGCGCGAGCGCGAAGCCGGTGCGCGCGCGCTCACGCGTGCGCGCGAACCGCGCGGCGGCGGTGCTGCCGAGCGCGATGCCGAGCAGAAAGCTCGCAAGCATGGTCGCGAACGCCGCCAGGCTCGCGCCGAGCACGTGACCCAGCAGACGGGTCCAGAGCACTTCGTACGCGAACGAGACCGCACCTGACACCGCCATCGCGGGCAGGATCCACGCCGCACGGGCGGCCGCGCGACCGGATCGATCGGAAGCTTCAGACTCGGACCCGGACTCGACCGCGAGCGCGGGTGCGGCGCCGCGCGCGGCGACTGCTGCGAGCGCGAACACCGCGCCGTTCAGGCCGGCGCCGACCCAGACCGCGCGCCGCAGACCGAGCTCGGGAATCAGCCAGAACGCGGCGCAGAGCGTGCCCGCGATTGCGCCGGCCGTGTTCATGGCGTACAGGCCGCCCACGCGCGCCGCGATCTCGCGATCGCTGTGCACCGCATAGCGCGCGAGCAGCGGCAGTGTGGCGCCCATGAGCGCGGTCGGCAGCAGGAGCACCGCGAACGAACCTGCGAGCTGGAGCAGCGCGTTCGCGGCGGAGCCGTGCTGCAGCTCCGCCGCGCCGCCGAGCAACCCCACGTACAGCGCACCCAGCGCGCGAATGCCCAGGGGCACCGCGAGCGCCGAGACCGCGATCGCGAGCTCGAGCCATCCATAGAGCCAGACCGGTCGGCGCACGCGCGGGGCGATCCGCGCAGCGACCGCTGCGCCGAGCGAGAGACCCCCCATGTAGGCGGCGAGAACGGCCGCAACGGCCAGCTCGGAGGTCCCGAACACGAAGCTGAGCTCGCGCGTCCAGACCGTCTGATAGAGCAGCGCCGCGAAGCCCGACAGCGCGAAGCAGGCGAGCAGCAGCGCGAAGCGCAGATCCATGCGAATCAAGACTCCCGGCAGAGCGGTCGGCCGCCGACTCTAACCCAACAATCCCCCTTGCATCTCGTATCGCTGGGGTAATCTCGCAGCCCATGAAAACGAGCTACTCCACAGCGGTTCACTCCACCACGGCTCTGTTGCTCGCGACGCTCGCGATCACCGCGTGCAGCGACGCATCGGACCCGCCCTCCGCGAAATCCGGAGCTTCGGCGTCGTCGATCTCCTACGACGAGCTCATCGCGCTGATCGCCGATCCCGACGAATTCTCGAAGGCGAGGAAGCTCGGCGAACTCCTGCCCAGCCTGGGCCCGGACGCGGTGCCGACGGTCAAGTCCGTGCTCGCCGAGGCGGCCCCCCTCGAGATGGGCGCCACCGAGTTCGAGCTCTTGCTGCGCTACTGGGCATCGCATGAGCCCAGGGAGGCTTCGCTGTACGCGCTTGCCGAATCCCCGCGCGGATACCGCTGGGCCGCCGTCCACGCCTCGCTCACCACCTGGGCGCGCGGGAATCCCCAGGAGGCCCTCGAGGCCACGCGGATCTACACGTTCGAAGAGGGCGACGTTGGCGCCGCGGCGATGGTCGCGCTCGTGCGTGGCTGGATCGAGTCGGGCAAGCCCGGGATCGAGGAATTCATCCACGACACCGGCATGGGCATCCAGCGCCAGCGCGCGATCTACGCCTACTCGATCGCGAAGATCCGCAAGGATGGGACCGACGCGGCTCGTGAAGTGGGCCGAGGCGATCCCCGACGACGACCCGACCTACAAGCTCGAGGCGTTCCGCAACGTCGCGACCGCGCTGACTTCGGTCGACGTGAAGGCCGCGAGCCGGTTCTGCGACGCGCACTGCGAGGGGCCGCAGGGATCCAACCTGCGCAAGCGGATCGCCAACCGCTGGGTGGAGCAGGACGGGCCGGCCGCGCTCGCGTGGCTCTCGACCGCGCCCGATAACCGGGACACTGAACTAGCGGTGCATGCCGCCTACCGCGTCTGGGGGAACCGCGATCGCGCCGCGGCGATGCGCTGGGCTGCGGAGAAGCTCGCCGGTCCGAATCCGCCCGAGGCATGGCTCGAACCCCTGCTTCCGGTCTACGTGCAGCTGCTCGGGAAGGACTCGCCCGTCGAGGCGCTCGCAGTGGGTGCCACGGATCGAGGAGCCCGGGAACCGCAACGCGCTCACGATCGAGATCGTGCGCAACTGGCGCCACCGCGACGAGGCCGCCGCGGAGGCGTGGCTCAGCAAAGCCTCGCTCGACGCCGAGACGCTCGAGATCATCCGCCGCCCCGAGAACAACGTCGAGCGGCGTCTGCGCCAGCTCGAGAAGCTCGACAATCCGAGCTGAGCGCGTCCGCGCAGCGAGACGGATGAATCCCGGGGCGGGCCGACGTGCGGCCCGCCCCGGGCGTCAGATCCAGAGAGACAGACCTAGCGCGAGCGCCGTCGCACGATCGCGTGGCAGATCGCCAGCATCGCGAGCGCACCGCCAGCGCCGAGCACCGCGCCCGGCTCGGGCGCGATGTTGTACTGCACCCAGCTCCGGTTCGAGTTGCCCTTCGAGAGCGTCCGGTTGCTCAGCGCTCCGGAGACGAGCGAGAGCGTGCCGACTCCGCCCACGCGCCCGTCTTTACCCGTGATCGTGAACAGCTCCGGCGTGGCCGCCGCGGCCGCATCCGACAGCGTGATCATGCCGGTCGTCCACGGGAAGCCCCAGCTCGTGGCCATGTTCGTGAAAATGCCGCTCGTTCCACCGACCGCTTGCTTCGACTGCCTGATGAGACCCATCGCGGTCGGCGCGCTGACATTCACCTTGCCCGGACTCATCGCCTTCACCGGGAAGGTCTTGTTCGTGTACGGCGTCATCGGGCCCAACAATCGCGGCACCCGCGGCTGCCTTCGAGTTCGGGAACGCGAACACGATGTCTGCTACGCAGTTCGCTTGAGCGCCGCCGAAATCGGGGTGTACGCACGGCGCCATCCCGCCGAGCGCCAGCCACACCTTGATCGGCGTCACGTCGTCGACGCGTGTGGCAGAGCCGCCGCCGAACTGGTTGACGGTCTTCGTGTAGATGACGAACGACCCACCCACGGGGCCAGGCAGTACCAGAGGAGTCGCACCGCCGGCGCGGAAGCCCTTCTTGAACACCGCGTTGTCGGCCACGCCTCCGACCGAAGTTACCGGGACCCGAGAACAGGATGTTCGTGCGCACCTGCATCACGTTCGGGTTGTTGAGCTGAACGCCCGCGAAGAGCGGCCCGGGGGCCAGCCGGAAGAACTGCCCCGGTTGGACCGTCATCTGCTTCGGATCAACGCCGTTCGTCTGCTTGACCCGCCCGAGCGGGATGGCGGGGATCAGCAGCGGCGGGAAGTTCATTCCCGTGCCGATCGCGCCACCCATGCTGAGCTTTCCGCCGTCGACGGGGTTCGTAGCGGCTTGCACCGGCAGCGGCAGACCACCTCCGATCTGCGCCTGAGCACCTCCGCTGATCGCGTATTCCGTCGTCTGCGCTTGCGCCGCACCCGCGAAAGCGATCGCGACTAACAGGCACGCAACGCGGAGCGACTTGCTATGGAACGACATAGTCATCTCTCCTTGACGAGGAGCCCCGCAGGACCCCTCTGGGTTGGATCCAACCGAGCTCAGTCCAACATATTTTGCGGTGTGGAGTCAATAGATAGATGGGCTAAGCGCATCTATTTCCCCTCGGGGACCGCGTCTTGGTCCTCACCCGACGATCCTTTCTCCCGCAGTGCCCGCGCGCGCTGGGCGATCTGTTCGGCCTGCTTCGCCTCGCCGCGCTTCTCGTAGACCTTCGCGAGCAGGTCGAGCGCATCCGCACCCCCGCCGAACCTCGCGGCGCGGCGTGCCCGATCCAGCGTGCGATCCGTCGCCAGACCGCGGTCCAGATCGATCGAGGCGCGCAGCGCGGCCGCCTCGCTCTCGAAGGGGTGGGCGCCCAGCAGCGCGTCGAGCCGTTCGGCGGCGGGATCGGGCTGGCCCGCCGCGATCAGCGCGCGCGAAGCCAGGATCCCGAGCTTCGGATCGCTGCCGTCGGCGGCGATTGCGCGGTCGAACAGCGCCAGGGCCCCTTTCGGATCGCTCGCGAGCGCGAGGCGTCCCATCCCCGCGAGCGCGCGCGCCTGGTTCGGATCGAGCTCGACGGCTCGCGCATAGGCAGCGCGCGCGGCCTCGGCTTTGTCGCCGCGCAGCTCGAGATCGAGACCTCGGATCTCCTGGAATACGGCCGCGTTCGGGCGAGCGCGCAGCGCGGACGTGAGCTCGGCCGGCGTCTCGCGCCGACCGGCCTCGTGCGAGAAGCGCACGAGCGCGCGCAGCGCGTCGGCGTTGCGCGGATCCTCGAGATCGACCTCGCGCGCGTGGCGCCGGAGTACCTCGACAGCCGCCTTCGGCCCCCCCGAGCTCTCCGAGACACCGCTCGCCGCTTCGGCGAGCCCGCGCGCGGCCGCGTCCGGCTCCAGGGCCACGAAGCGCGACCAGGTTCCGTCGACCTCCTCGGGAGTGCCGAGGCGTCCCACGACCTGCAGCACGAGCAGGCGCCCCTGCGGCTCGAGCGGCTTGTTGTCGAGATCGCGCAACAGCTGCGCCGCGAAGCGCGCTTTACCCTCCGCGAGGAGCAGCATGGCGGCGCGCGTGCGCGCCTCGGTGGCGGCGGGATCGATCCGGATCGCGGTCCGGTACTCCTCCATCGCACGGTCGAAGTTCCCGAGGTCTTCGGCCGCGCGCGCCGCGTAGTAACGCGTCCACGGATTGTCGGGCCAGATCCGGAAGCCCGCGTCGTACTCCGCGAGAGCACGTGCGGGGTCCCCCTGCTTCTGCGCCACTCTCGCGAGGATCATGTGCTGATGCGCGGGCACAGTGATGCTCTCTGCGACCTGCTTGGCGCGATCGAGCTGGCCTGCGAGCACGAGCGCATCCGCGTACTCGAAGCGAAGCTCCGGAGCGACCGGTCCCGCCTTCTCGTTGGCTTCGAGCGCATGCTCCAGCGCCTCCGCCGCGCCGCCGAATTCCTGCACCGACATGCGGAACTTGCCGAGGTCGCGCCAGGCGCCCGCGGCGGTGGCCGGGTCCTCGACGCGCGTGGCCGCGCGCAACAGCTCGTCTCCCTCGGCGGTGCGTCCGGCCACGTGCAGACGAGCGGCCAGCGTGCTCCGGTACGCCTGCGCGCTCGGCTCGCTTTGGAGCGCGGCGCGCAACACCGCGGTCGACTGCTCGAACTCGCCGAGACCGTCGTGGAACTGGATCGCCTTCCACACCACCTCGGGTGAGCTGGGATGGTCCGCGAGGCAGTTCTTCCAGATCGAGCGCGCGCGCTCGATGTCGGCGCTTTCTTCGGTGAAGATCGCCCGGGTCGCGCAGTACCACGCGCGCACGCTCTCGGGCGATTCCACCTCGTCGATCCGGCGCTCGAGCTCGGCCATCGACGTGCGCACTTCGTCGATCCGGTCGAGCAGCAGCAGCGCGACGATTCGCGGCTCGTACGCGACCACCGAGTCGGGATCGAGCTCGAGCACGCGGTTCGCGTCGGCGAGCGCCTGCTCGGGATCCTTCCGCCATTGCGCGTGGGCCTTCGCGCGCAGGAGCAGCGCCTCCTTGTTGTCGGGCTCCTGCTCGAGGACGCGCCCCGCGGCGTCGACCACCTCGTTGTAGTCCGCGGTCGCGAGCGACGAGTAGGCGAGCTGGAGTCCCGCTCGCACGAGCCACGTCGAATCCTCCATCGCCTTGCGCAGCGGAAAGGTGGCCAGGCTGTTGCGCCCGGTGATCGCGAGCGCGCGCCCGTAGAGGTAGTTGGTCTCTGGATGCTCGGGTCCTCCGCGAGCAGCTGGCGCAGCGGCTCGATCGACGCCCTCGAAGTTGCCGCTTGCCTGTTGCTTCCGGATCGCTTCGAGCGGATCGACCTGTGTGCAGCTCGCGAGTGCGAGAGCTGCGAGGCATGCGGCGAGAACGCCGCGACTGATGCGCATGGGGGGCCGAGTATACGCAGCGCGCGCGAAGGCAGCCCAGATCGGCTGCGCTAGCCTGCGCGCCGTGCAGGGCTCGCTGCTCGACCGGCGTTGGCCGTGGCTGGTCGCCGCGGGTGTGATCATACTCGTATTCCTCTCGACGTTGATCGAGAAGCGGCCCGACGGCCTCGATCGCCGTCCGATCGGCACCGCGGACGACATCGCGCGACTGCGCGAGCGCAGCGATCTGAACGTGCTGTTCGTGCTCGTCGACATGTTGCGCGCCGATCGCCTCGGCAGCTACGGATACGCGCGCGACACGAGCCCGACGCTCGACCGCGCTCGCCGCGAGCGGCGTGCGCTTCAGCCGCCAGCTCTCGCAATCGTCGTGGACCAAGGAATCGATGGCCTCGCTCTGGACGGGTCTGTTCCCGCCGCGCAGCGGAGTGACGCGTTTCGACCACGTGCTCCCCGAAGCCGCCGAGCTGCCCGCGGAGATGCTCGCGAAGGCGGGTTTCCAGACGATCGGGATCTACCGCAACGGCTGGGTCGCGCCGACGTTCGGCTTCGGACAGGGATACGACGTCTACCAGCGCCCGAGCCCGCGGCCCGTGCCCGCGACCGTGAAGCTCGCCAATCCCACGATCAAGGAGCGCGGCACCGACGAGGATGCCGTGGAGGCGGCGTTCGAGTTCCTGCGCGTGGCGGGCCGCAAGCGCTGGTATCTCTACCTGCACCTGATGGACGTCCACGAATACCTCTACGACGAGGAATCCGCGCTGTTCGGCACCGACCACCCGGACATCTACGACAACGCGATCCGACACACCGACAGCGTGATCGACGTGCTGCTCGAGGGCGTCGCCGACGCGGGCTACCTCGACAAGACCGTGGTCGTGATCGCGGCCGACCACGGCGAGGCATTCGGCGAGCGCGGCTTCGACGGGCACGCGCGCGAGGTCTACCGCGAGACCACCGAGGTCCCGTTCCTGATCGCATTTCCGTTCCGGCTCGAGTCCGGGGTTACCGTCCACGCGACCACGCGCAACGTCGACGTTTGGCCGACCGTGCTCGACCTGCTCGGCCTCGCGATGCCAGAGGGCGTGGACGGCCGCTCGCTCGTGCCCGAGATCCTCGCGCTCGCGCGCGGGGATCAGAGCGCCGTCGCGGATCGCACGGGGTTCGCCCACATCGATCAGACGTGGGGCCAGCCCTCGCTCGCGCCCAAGCCCGCGGTCGCCGTGGTCGAGGAGGGCCACCGCTACGTGCGCGTCGAGCAGGGCAGCCGGGTGGTCGAGCAGCTGTTCGACTCGCGCGAGGATCCCGACGAGCTGCGCGATCGCGCGCGCGAGCAGCCCGAGCTCGTCGCACGGCTGCGCGAGCGGGCCGAGCAACAGCTCACCACTTCTGCGCCCTGGGGCGACACGCCCACGCGAGAGCTCGGCGAGCTCGAGCTCAACCACCTGCGCGCGCTCGGCTATGCGCTGCCTTGAGCCCGCGGCTCAGAACGTGACGGTGACGGTTCCGCCGAACGTGCGCGGATCGTTCACGTAGTAGATCGTCGTGCGCTGAAACGTGCTGCCGTCGAAGGCGAAGGTCTTGGTGGCCTTGTTCTCGATGTTGCGGACCCAGCCCGCGACCTCGAGCCGGCCGTCGGGGGTGCGATACGCGAGCCGCGCGCCGTGCAGCCAGTACGCGCGCTGCCCGATCGTGAGCTTGGGAAGGAAGGTGATGCCCTGATTGTTGGGGATGCCCCGCCCCTTCGTCGCGTCGTAGTAGGTGTCGTCGCTCCACGCGCCGTCGTAGCGCGGCGCCAGATATCCGTACCTGCCGAGCGGAATCAGCTGCTCGGCCGAGATGCTGACCTTGAAGCGCGGCGAGTTCAGCAGCGGGTTGCCCGAGTTCTGGAGCTCGCGATTGATCGTGATCTGCTGGCCCGAGCGCGCGATGACCTGCTGCTGCAGCAGCGTGAAGTCGAGGAACTGCGTCTCGAGCCAGCCGAAGCGCACGTTCACGAATGCGCCGACCCAGGGCCGAATCAGCGCATCGATCTCGGCGCCGTACACCTCGGCGTCGTTCGCATTGAGGATCACGAACTCGGGGCCGCTGCCCGCGAACTGCTGCGCCGTGAAGATCTGATAGTCCGCGTAGTTGTAGTAGAACAGCGAAGCGTCGCCCGAGAGGATTCCGCCGAAGAACTCCGCTCGCAGACCGGTCTCGAACGCGTCGATCGTCTCGGGATCCGCGATCGAGATCTGCTGGATTCGCGAGCCCGTCGCGTTGTAGTGCCCGGGCTTCCAGCCGCGGTTGTACTTCCAGTAGACGTGCGTGTCCTCGTTGAACCGGTACGTGAGCTTCAGGATGCCCGTGGGCGCGCGCCAGGTGTCGCGCTCGTTGAGCGCGAGCGGCTGCCCCAGGTCTTCGAGCTGGTAGTCGATCTTCTTCTTCTCGAAGTTCCAGCGCACGCCCCCGTCGAGCGTGAAGTCGTCCCAGAAGTCGAACCCGAACTGCCCGTAGCCCCCGAGGCTCAGCACGTTCTGCTCGTAGGCGCGATTGCTCACCGCGGCGACCGTGAGTATTCCGAGGTCGTTGTTGACACCGATCTTGAGCTTCTCACTGAGTCCGTAGCCGCCGACCTCCCAGCGCACCGGCGACTCGGGGATGATTTCGTGCTCGCCCGCGAACGAGATGTCCTGCGTGTACTGGTGGCCGTGGTCCTTGGTCCGGATGTGGAAGAGCGTCTCGGGCGACTGGTCGAGGTCGAGGCCGATCGCGCGGTTGTATGTGTCGTAGCCGGTCGTGCTCGTGAGGTCGATCTCGAACGGCAGCAGGATCTCGCTCTTCAGGTACATCCCGTAGACGTCGTTCGTGGTGTCGCCGACGAAGTCGAAGTCGCCCGACCAGGGCCGCTCGTCGAGGTTGCGCGCGAGCTCGTTCGCGACCTGGCGCCGCGCGTTGTCGAGCTGGACGAAGCTCGGGTTCGTCCCCACCGGCGGTCCGCACGTGATCGTGAGGTTGAACGCGTTGTTGTAACAGGGCGCGAGCTCGTTCATCCGGCGTATGACCTCGGGCGCGATGTAGCCCGTGGTGCCCTGATTCCCGCCGAGCAGGTTGTTGATCCGCGCCCCGTTCGGGAACGCCTGGACCGCGGCGCAGTTGTTGACATCCCCGTTCAGGCAGTAATTGCCCGTGACGCCGTACGACTGCCCGAGCCGGGAGAGCTCGTCCCGGCGCGCGCCGTGGAAGCCGAGCAGGAACGAGGTCTCGAGCGTGGGCTCGAAGCGCAGCGTGCCGCGCGCGGCCCAGTTGTTGCGGTTGTTCACCCAGTCCTCGAGGCCGGGAGGAACCTCCGAGACATTGGAGAGCCCGGAATCGGGATTCACGATCACCAAGACCTGCTCGCCGCACAGCGACCACGGGGGATCGCGGTCCGTCTGACGGTTGGCGGCGCGCACGCCGGCGTCGGGCATCACCGCGCGCTGGTCGTAGGGAGGCGCGCTGCCGCAGCGGTTGCGCATCGTGCCGTCGCGCTGCTGGAAGCGGAATCCGATCCGCGCGGACAGGATTTCCTCGAAGATCGGCGCCTCGATCGCGCCCTCGTAGTCTTCGTGGTTGAAGTTGCCGCCCTCGGCGCGCAGGTAGCCGTTGAACTGGCCGGTGGGCTTGCGCGTGTAGAGCTTGATCGCGCCCGCCGAGGAGTTGCGCGCGAGGCCGCTTCCCTGCGGCCCGCGCAGCACGTTGACCGACTCCATGTCGAAGAGCGTGCCGAGCTGGAGCGCCGGCGCGTTCAGCGCCACGTCGTCGGCGTAGACCGCGACGGCGCCGGTCGAGTTCGCGTTGAAGTCGTTCAGGCCGACGCCGCGGATGAAGAAGGTGGGGGTCGTCGCGCCCGCGGTCACGATCTCGAGGTTAGGCGTGAACGCCGCCAGGTCGGCGATGTTGGCGGCGCCGAGCGCGACCAGGTCGGCCGCGCTGAACGCCGTCACCGAGTCGGCGACCTTGAAGTCGGACGCGGCCTCCGACTCCGCGCCGCGCACGACGATCTCCTCGACCCCGGATCCGGGCGGCCCGGGTGCGTCCTGCGCGCGCGAGCGGGGGAAACGAACAGGAGCGCGAGCGAGACGAGGGCGCCAAGCCCGCCGAGGAGCGAGAGCCGGTTCCCCAGCGGTTTCCGGATTGTCATGTAGGAGAGCAAACCTCCTGCGACTCCGTGCTTCCTTTTACGCAACTCCGTGTGGTAATCCTACGGCCACATGCGAGCTGGGGTCAATCAAGTAGTTGCCGGTTGGACGCTCTTGGCGATCGCCGGCGCGCCCGGCATCGCAGCGTCCGAAGAGCCCGACGCACCCTACGGCGAGAACCGCTTCGTGCCATCGTTCTCGATCATCAGTGGCGTGGTCGAGCAGGGGATCGATGGCTCGCAGAGTTCGATCCGGTTCGACGACGACGTCCCGCAACCGCTCGAACTGCGCCGTTCGCGGGTGGGTGACGACAACGTCGTGACCCCCTTCGTGGGCGGCTCGCTCGAGCTCATGACGCCCGCGCTGCCGATTCCGACCCGCCCGCGCTTCTTCGTGAGCGGCGAGATCCTGCCCCTGTTCGCGAGCGAGCATCAGCCCGCTCAGGAGGGGAAGCCCTCGCGAATTCGCGGCCCCGAGGTCAGCGCGGTGCTCGCGGTGGAAGAGGACGAGTTTCACCACGTGACCAATCCGGCAGGTCCGCGAGGGCCCGCGTCAGATTCCGTTCGCAGAGGCCGAGGCCAACGGCCAGGGCATGGTCACGAGCGCGCAATGGGGCAGAGTGGCACTGGCCGCGAAGGCGGGTGTGGCGTTCGGCTTCGAGCTCTTCGGGCGCCAGCTCCGGATCAAGCCGTCGGCGGGCTGGATCCAGTATGAAGTCATATGAAGGGATACATGGTCGATCCGACCTGCTTTCCGACCACGCGCTGCACGAACCTCTACACCGAGAGAGACCCCCTCACCGGGGCCGGGACGTTGGTCGCGGAGCCCGGCCTTCTGCGCGAATCGATCATCGCGGGCAGTGACCATGGCGTATTCGACGGCGTCGGGCCCGGCGTGGATCTCGAGGTGGACACGGCTCGCATCGGTCCGCTCGGCGTTTCGCTGTTCCTCGGCATGCACGCCTACTATCTGCCCGGCGACCGCGACATCAGGGTGACCGTGAGCCAATCGCACAACGACGCCGACCTGGACCCCGCCACGACGGGGATCGACACCGACGTCGCGACCTGGCGCGTGCGCGTCGAGCCCTGGATCTATCGGGCTGGCGTCGGCATCCGCTTCTCGTGGCTGGGGACCAGCGACTAACGTCCGCGATCAGTTCGCGGTCGCCGGTACGGCAGGAGCCGCTGCCGCGCTCTGGGGCGGGTACACCGCGAGCACGCGCGCCACCGCCTCGTCGAGGTTCGCAGCGAGTCCGTCCAGGAAGCGCTCGTCGAGCTGTGCCTGCCAGAGGAGCCGCTCCTGACCGGAGCTCGTGATGAACACCGAGAGCCGGCAGCGGTCGTACGCGCGCATCTCGGTGACGTCGCCCTGGATCTCGTAGGACCCGGAATGATGGAAGCTGTGGCAGCGTCTGCGTGGCGCTCGACCGCCGGTGCGCCTGCATCGAGCGCCAGACCACGAGCAGCGCGGCGACGCGCACCTGCGCCTGGCCGGGTGCGCGTTCGAGCCCGCGCGCGTGCAGCTCGTTCTCGACCAGCGCGGTGAGCTTGTCCGCGAGCAGGTTCTCGTCGTGCGAAGGCGCGCGTCACGACCACGGCGCGGCCGTCGATCCAGTCCCAGGACCGCAGCGGCGCGAGGTCCTCGCGCGCGTCGTACTGGACCGAGATCGGCGGCGGCGTCTCGCAGCCGACGGCCAGGCACGCCAGCAGCGGTGCAGCGACTAGAGCGACGAATCCGAGACCCCGCATCGAGGCCTCCGGGCCAGGGGATTCCACCCCTCATGTTAGACTCCGCGCGCGCCTCCCGCCCGAGGCAGCGTCAGGAGTCCGGACCCGCCTTGGGACGCGCGAGCGGAGCGAGACTTTGGATCGGCGCCGGCCTGGCCGCCGCGCTGTGGACCGCCTGCGCGAGCGAGCCGCCCCACGCGACCACCGTGCTCGCGAAGGTTCCCGAGCGGATCGTGATCCTGCCGCTCAACGTGCCCGTCGCGATGCCGGCCGAGCTCGAGCCCTCGAGCCCGGCCGTCTGGAGCGCGCTCGAGTCCTACCTGCGCGCGCAGGGCTCCTCACTCAAGACGGTGTCGTTCCCCTCCGCGCGCGGTCTCTGGCTCACGAGCATCCGCGACGCCCAGGCCGCGGCAGAAGGACTCGATGCGGGCGAAGAAGCCGGATTTCGATGATGCCGCGCGGATCTTCGTCGAGAAGTTGAAGGAAAGCGCCGAATTCGACGCGGTGATCGTGCCGTCGCTCTACATCCAGCGCGCGGCGCTGACAGGCACCAAGGCGAGCTGGGACGGAGTCGAGCGCACGATCGAAGTCGACGCGCCGGGGCGCGGGGTCATCCAGGTCCCCGACGACGCGCCGATCGAGGGCGCGGCGCCCGCGGCGTCACTGCACGCCGTGGTGCTCGATGCCGCGGGAAACAAGCTCCAGGAGACGCGCACGGGTCTCGTGCTGCTCGTCCGCGCGCGGCTCGCGACGACCGAGGTCGGCGAGCCGAGCTTCACGTTCGTCCCGATCCAGGACCCGTTCGCCGATCGCGAGCATCTCACGGAAGGAATCGCGAAGGCGCTGTCACCCTTCATCGTGCCGCGCAGCGAAGAGCCGAGCCGCAAGCGTTAGAGCCCGTCATAGCTCGCCGCCTTCGTGCGCGGGCTCGGCCGCAGGCTCCGGCGGCGGCGCCTGGTGCGCGGTGCCGCGCAGCGTGTCTTGCTGCGGATTCAGCCAATTCCCGGTATCGGGCGGCCGATCGCCCAGCACGAGCCGTTCGGCCGCATGTAGCCCCGGCTTGCACAGCTCGACCCCGCGCGGGTTCTTCCCGCAGCGCTCCCACACCGCGAGCAGTGCGCCGGGATTGAACGGCGCCACGTGCGCAGTACTGCCGCATGAAGAGCTGCGTCACCTCGAGTGCGATCGCGGGCTGGATGCGGCTCTTCTCGGGCGGCACCGAGGCCTGCTGCAGGAACCCGAGCCGGCGCACGAACACGGGAGCGCCCTGCCCCTTCATGTTCGCGAGCACGCTTTCGCACCGCCTCGGAGTCCGGATCCGCGCGAAACCACTCCGCCACGAGCGCTCCACAGCTGGGCAGCTGAAGGGAGCACGCCCGCATCGCGACCGCCTCGCGGGTCTGCGCCGCGAGGTCTCCGTTGTGCTCGTTCAGATATCGCCGCAGCATCGAGTGTTGGGCGCCCACTTCGGCGGCCGCTCCGTAACCCGTGAAGGGCAGCGCGCCGCGCGCGCCCACGAAGAAATCGCGCCCGGCCTCGAGCGAGAGGCGCGGGTGGTAGAGCGAATGCACCGGCCCCTCGAGCTGTGCGGCGTTCGCGACGTCGACCGGCAGCGCCTCGTGCACGAACAGGCTCCCGGGATCGGCAATGCCCAGACGCGCGAGGCCCGCGCGGAAGTCCGGCCGATTCATGCGCTGCTCGACGCGCGCGAGGTCGAGCGCCGAATCCGCGTCGCGGAAGCCGATCAGCATCAGATCGAGCTGGTTCACCGACCAGACCGAGACGTGGTCGAACACGGATGCGTAGGTCTTGAGGAGCATCTCGACCACTGCCGGGCTCGTCTCGTACAGGTGGAACCACTGGCAGTACACGCCCTGCGGTGTGAGCCGATCGCGCGCCTCGGTCAGGAACTCCTTGGAGTAGAGCATCTCGACGCCGGCAACCCAGGGATTACTCGGCTCCGAGACGATCACGTCGTATTGCCGGCCGCTGCGCACGAGTGCGCGGTACGCATCGCTGTGGACGAACTTCACCTTCGGGTTCTGTGATGCGTTCAGGTTGGCGAAGTCGAACAGCGGCGCCGCCTCGATCACGCCCGAGGAGATCTCGGCCACGGTGACGCTCTGCGTCTCGTCGAGCGCGGCGAGCTGGCCTGCGGTGATTCCAGTGCCGAAGCCGATCACGAACGCGTGCTCGACGTGATCGGCAAACAGCGCCGGCACGAGCGCGAGCAATACCACCGTGTCGAGATCGCCCTTCGTGTTGCCGTCGGATTTTCCGTTGATGATGATGCTGCGCGATTCGAGCTTCCCGAGCTTCCCGCTGGGCCGACCGTCCATCACCCCGACCGAGGTGTTGGGGTCGTCGTCGTGGAACGAGAACGCTTCGCGCCGCGAGTTCAACACCGAGGGGCCCGACAAGGTCCAGCTGGTCGGCTGGCGCTCGCGGAACGTCCCGGCCAGCAGGTGGGAGGGGCGCCAGGCCGGCAACGCGTAGATCGCCCCGAACGACGCGAGCAGCAGCGCCGCCGCGCCCGCGAAGCGGATGCGCGGAATCTGATGCAGCGTGACGATCACGGCGGCGAGCGCGAGCGCGCAGACCGCGATCCGGTAGACGTGGTGCAGGTCGAGCCAGGAGAGCAGCGCATAGCCGCCCAGCAGCGCGCCGAGCAGCGAGCCCGCCGTGTTCACGCTGTACAGCCGGCCCGCCTGCGACCCGAGATCGCCAACCTCGCGGCGCAGCGTGTGGAAGAGCAGCGGCAGCGTCGCGCCCGAGAGCAGCACCGCGGGCCCCAGCACGAGCAGGATCGTGCCGAACACGGCCAGGTAGAACGGGTAGAACGCCGCGGAAAAGTCGCGGAACAGCACGCGCAGCACGTGGCCGAAGTAGGGAGCCGTCTCGATCGCGAAATAGAGGACCGCGAACAGCAGCGCGAGACCCCAGAGCGTGGTCGCGAGCGCGTATCGGCCGATCGTCTTGCGATCGGAGACGGCGAAGCTCCCGCGCGCGATGCAGAGCACGAACACCGCCACCACCATCGTGAACGTGTACTCCGACGATCCGAACGCGAGTCCGCCGACCCGGATCACGGTGGTCTGCAGGACCATCATCGCGAAGCCCACGAGCAGCGCGACCGTGCCGTAGATCGCGAACAGCTCGGGGCGCAGCGGCGCCGCCGCGTCCGGCTCGAGCGCGGCGAGCTCGCGGCGGCGCAGGCCCAGCAGTGCGAGCACCACGCCTACCGCGACGTTGGTCGCGCCCATCGCGCGCAGCACCCCGTCGAGGCCGAGCCACTCGATCAGCCAGAAACCCGTCGCGAGCGCGCCTGCGAACGCACCCGCGGTGTTGCAGCCGTAGATCCGCGCGTGAACGCGCGTCGCGTCGTCGAGGTCGCGCGCGAGCGCCTGGGTCAGGATCGGGATCGTCCCGCCCATCAGCGTGGCGGGCGGCACGATCAGCACGGCCGCGAGCACGACGTCGACCGCAAAGGCGAACGCACCGGATCCGGTCGGCAGCGCGACCGACGCACCTCGCACGAGCGCGAACAGCCACGGAAACGCGATACACCAGACCCCGATTCCGGCCTCGACCGCGCCGTACACCACCAGGAGCGGCGCAGGCCGCCCTCGATCGCGCTGCATGAGCCGGCGCGTCACCGCGCCGAACAGCCAGTACCCGAGCGAGAGCCCACCCAGAAACAGCCCGAGCACGGCCGCGGTGGCCTCGCTGTGTGCGCCGAGCAGGATCGCGAGGTACTTCTGCCAGGTGACCTCGTAGGCGAGACCCGTGAAGCCCGAGACGACGGTCAACGCGAGGACGGCGGATCGCAACATCGCGCAGCAGTATCACGCAGCCCTCGCGCAAAAACCCGGACGCGCGCGCGGGTCGCGAGCGCTAGCGCGGGTCGCCGGCTCCGAGCGCAGCGAGCAGCTGACAATAGAGGTTGCGCGGATCCGGCACGGCGCGGTAGGTGCCGCCGGTCGCCCCCGCGATCTGCGCGAGCGCGTGTCCGCCAGAACCGGCCTGGGCCGCATCGCCGATTCCGAACGAGTGGAACGAGATGCCCTTGGCGATCGCACGCTCGGCCTCGACCTCCATGCGCCAGTCGTCGCGCGCGATGCGTTCCATGGGTGCGAAGCGCACCGGCGTCGGGGTGTCGGCCAGGAACAGCACGCGCCGGCGCCGCGCGCCGGCCGGGTCGTCGCCCGTGAGGCTGCGCACGGCAAGGCGCATGGCGGGCGCGAAGCTCGACGCGCCGTCGCTGCCGCGGCTTCCGACCCGCGCGACCGCCGCCTCGAGTGCGCCGAGATCGTCCGTGAGCGCGCTCTCGAGTCGCGCGTCGCGCCGGTCGACGCGCTGGGTGACGGAGTCCTCGAGCGGGTAGTCCTTGCGGCCCGAGTACGAGACGATCGCGAAGCGCATGCCGCCGAGCCGCGCGACGTCGATCAGCCGCTGTACCGCGGCGAGCTCGGCCGCGAGCATCGAATCGCCGCGGTCGGTGTACTCGCTGCGCTGGAACTCGCCGATCGTTCCGTCGCCATCGATGTCGAGCCCCGTCGGATTGAGCGTCGAACGCGAGCGATCGATCGCAATCACCACGTCCGCGGCGAGGATCTCGATCGGACCCGGCCCTTCCGCGCAGCGCTCCGGGGCCGGGGCGTACGGATCGGCCGCGTAGCTCGCCGAGGTCGAGGCGCCTGCGCCCCGGGTCAGCGCGAGTCCGAGCCCCGCTACGAGAACTCCGATCGCCACTCTGCGATCGCCGACACCGTGCCGCATCACGGGTGCCTCCAGCGCGCGCCCCGAGCTTACCGCTGCCGTCAAGGACCGCCCGGGGCCGCGGGGTCGGGCCGCGCGACCTCGGCGGTGAGGTTAAGCTCGGGCCCGCCGACCATGACCTTCGCGCTCCTGCTCGCGTGCTTCTTCCTCTCCGGGTTCTCTGCGCTGCTCTACGAGACGGCGTGGACGCGCGAGTTTGCGTTCGTGTTCGGGACCTCCGAGCTCGCCGTCGTGGCCGTGCTCGCGGCCTACATGGGCGGCCTCGCGCTCGGAGCCGCGATCGCCGCGCGCGTCGCACCCCGGATCCGCCGGCCCGTCCTCGCGTATGGGCTGCTCGAGCTCGGCATCGCGCTGTGGGCGCTCGCGCTGCCCGCGGCGATCCGCGCCGTGAGCGCGCTCTATCTCGGCTGGCTCGGTGGCCTCGACGCGCTTCCCGAGACGCTCGGCATCGCCACCCATGCGTTTCACCTGCTCGGGGCGTTCGCCGTGCTCGTGCCGTGTACGGCGCTCATGGGCGCCACGCTGCCGCTGCTCGCGGCGCACGCGGTCACGCGCGACGAAGAGATCGGGCCGCGCGTGGGTCTGCTCTACGCCGCCAACACGACCGGCGCGATCGCGGGAACCGTGGTCGCGGCGTTCGTGTTGCTGCCCGCGCTCGGGCTGCGCGACACCGTGTACTTCGGCGCTGCGGTCAACGCGCTCGTGTTCGCCGCGGCGGCCGCACTCGCGCGGCGCGCGCCGACGACGGCCACAGCGCACGCTCCGCGCGCGAGCGGCGTGCCGTGGATCCTGCCCGCGATCGCCGTCTCGGGTGCCGTCTCGTTCGGCTACGAGGTGCTGTGGTTCCGCCTGCTCGGACAGGTGATCGGCGGCAGCACGGCCGCGTTCTCGACCATGCTCGCGAGCTTTCTCGCGGGCATCGCGCTCGGCAGCGCGCTCGCCTCGCGCTGGGCGAAGACGCCCGCAGCGGCGGCCATCGGCTTCGGCGCCGCGCAGCTCGCGAGCGGCACCGCCGCATGGCTCGCGTTCTGCGCGGCCGATCGGCTGCGCGACTGGGCCAGCGCGCTCGGGGTGTCGGTGAACGCGCTGGCGCCCGGAGCGCTGCTCTCGATGGCGGTGCTCCTGCCGCTCACGCTCTGCGTCGGCGCGACGTTCCCGTTCGCGGTGCGGCTGCTCGCGCGCGATGCGAGCGACGCGTCGGCAGCGACCGCGCGCGTCTACGCGTGGAATACGCTGGGCTCGATCGCAGGGGCGATCGGCACCGGGTACTTCCTGTTGCCGTGGATCGGTTTCGTGGGAACGGTCGTGACGGGCGCTCTGCTCAACTGCGCGCTCGCGCTCGTCTCGGGCCTGCTGGGGCAGCCCGCGCGCCGCGCGCTCGCCGCTGCAGCCGCCGCGGCGGCACTGTTCCTGTTGGTGTTTCCCACGCCGGCACCCGACCGGTTGCTGCACGCCTCTCCGCTCGGCGGCGCGTACGACGGCGCCTTCGTCCATTTCGCGGTCGGCCGCTCGTCGACCGTGGCGCTGATCGAGCAGAGCGGAGGCTGGCGGCTCACCAACAACGGCTTGCCCGAATCGTTCATCCGACCGATCGGCTTCCCGCCCGAGCCCACCGCGGCGCATTGGCTCTCGGTGCTGCCGGTCCTGCTCCGCCCCGACACCGCGCACATGGTGATCATCGGGCTCGGCGCGGGGATGACGGTCGGGGCGGTGCCGAGCACGGTGAGCGAGATCGATGTGATCGAGCTCGAGCCGGAGGTGGTCGAGGCCAACGTCGCGGTGCGCGGCCGCGCAGACGGCGACCCGCTCGCCGACCCGCGCGTGTCGGTGCGGCTCGGCGATGCGCGCGGCGCGCTGATGCTTTCCGGTGGCCGGTTCGATGCGATCGTCTCCCAGCCGAGTCATCCCTGGACTTCGGGCGCCTCCCATCTCTACACGCGCGAGTTCTTCGAGCTGGTCCACTCCCGGCTCCAGCCCGCAGGTGTATTCGTGCAGTGGATCGGCGCCGCGTTCGCCGACCCGGACCGCCTGCGCGCGCTGCTCGCGGCGCAGCTCGAGGTGTTCGCGCACGTGCAGGTGTATCGACACTCGGCCGCGATCATCATGGTGGGGTCCGATGCACCGTTCGACATCGCGACGACCGCGGTGCAGGCGATCGCGCGCTCCCCGCGCGACTTCGCACGCGCGGGCATCCATCGCGCCGAGGACGCGATCGCCGGGCTCGTGCTCGATGAGGCGGGAATCCGCGCATTCACGGACGGCGCAGCGCCGAACACCGACGATCGCAACCGGTTCGCGACCTCCGACCGCCCCACGCTCGGAAAGGACAGCGCCTGGATCAATCGCGAGCTCGCGGTCCACGATCCGCTTCCGGGCCTGCTAGGAACCATCGACGCCGAGAGCCTCTTGCAGCGCCTCTCGGAGGACGGCCGGACCGGGCGCGCGCGCCGGCTCGCGAGTCAGCTCGAACCCGGTCGCCGCGAGCTCGCGCTGGGGTGGCTCGCGTGGGACGCGGGGCACAAGGTCAGAGCACGAGCTCAGTTCGCCAAGGTCGCAGGCGATCATGCGCCCGAGAGCGCAGCGATCGGACTCGCGCTGACCGACCCGGAGGCCGATACCGCGCACCTGCCCGCTCGCGCGCGCGCGCTGATCGAAGCGCTGCGCAGCAAGGATCTGTCGGTCGCGCGCGCACGGGACGCACAGCTCGCCGAATGGCGGCCGGGAGACGCGCTCTACGGCGAGGCTGTGGAACAGCGAGTGCGCTGGCGGCTCGAGCTCGGTGAGCCCGCCGATCTCGAGGCCGCGATGGAGATCCTCGAGACGCTGCTCGAGCGCGTCTCGCTCCCGCGCCTGTACCTCTATCGCGCGGAGATCGCCGCGCGCCAGGGCAACCGCGACGTGGCGTGGCGCTCGCTCCAGGCGCTCGTGTCGCAGCCCGCGATGCGAGCCCCGCCCGCCGTGGCGGAGCGCGGGCTCGCGGTTGCGCGCGCGCTCGGTGATCCGCCGTCGCCCGACGTGGTGAGCGGGCTCGAGCAGCTGAAACGGGGGCGCGCCGCGAGCGGTGCCGGAGCACGGATCGAGTGAGCTAGCGTCCGAGGGCGATGGCCCGCCGTCAGGAACAGGAGCCGGCCCGGCCGGAGATCAGCGAGCTGCCGGGCGGCGTGCTCCGGATGGAGCTGCCGATCCGGTTGCCCGGACTCGGCCACGTCAACTGCTATGCGATCCCCGACGATCGCGGCGCGGCGATCATCGACCCGGGCCTGCCGGGTCCGGGGACCTGGAAGGTGCTGCAGACCCGGCTCGCCCAGGCCGATCTGCGACCGCGCGACGTGCACACGGTGATCGTCACGCACTCGCACCCCGACCACTTCGGCGGCGCGGCGCGCTTCGCGCGCGAGACCGGCGCGCAGATCGTCGCGCATCGGCGCTTCTCATTCGGACCGTTCCCGACCTCCCAGGAGCCCGAGGTGTCGGTCGACGATCTCGCCGCGCATCACCGCCACGCGCACGGCGCTCCCGGCGACGACGCCGAAGACGTGTTACCCGAAGCGCTCCAGACTGCGATCGACGACGCCCACGCGATCCTCGAGCGCGCGCGCAGCGCAGGCCGCACACCCTGGGGCGGCTCGCGGCCCCGACCGCCCTTCCTCACGCGCATGCGCTTCCGCGCGGCCCACTGGCTCGGCCGCTCGTTCCTTCCCGTGATCACGCGCCCGGTCGAGCACGGCGACGTGCTCACGCTCGGCAGGCGCGAGTGGTTCGTGACGCACACGCCCGGTCACACGGGCGATCACATCTGCCTGCACGATCCCGAGTCGGGCGTGCTGCTCTCGGGTGATCACGTGCTGCCCACGATCACGCCGCACATCGGCGGAATCAGCAGCTCGCCCGATCCGCTCGCATCGTTCTTCTACAGCCTCGACCGCGTCGCGGAGATCCAGGGCATCGCGCAGGTGCTGCCCGCGCACGGACATCCGTTCGACGACCTCGCCGCGCGCTGCCGCGCCATCAAACGGCATCACGTGGAGCGGCTCGAGCGCGTGCGACAGATCTCGCGCGACTTCGGTGTGCCCGAAACCGTACAGGCGTTCTCGCGCGCGCTCTTCCACCCGCGCAGCTGGGGGCCGATGGCCGAGAGCGAGACCTACGCGCATCTCGAGCACCTGCGCATGGCTGGAGGCGCCGAGCGGCGCCACGAGCGCGACGGCACGCTGCTCTATGTCGCCGGATGATCGCGTGAAGAAGCTATCGATCGACTTCGAGTTCGCATCGCGCGCGTGGTGGGAGAACGGCGGCCAGGAGCTCTGGGACGCCGTCACCGAGGGCTTCGACGGCAGCGGCGTCGTCGTCGACGACGATCTCGCCGCTTCGTGGATCGAGCAAGCGCGCGCGATCCCGGGCTGGGACGATGGACCCGAGTACGCACCGCACCCGGTTCGCGCGAATGCACTCGCAGACGACGATATCGATTCCGCCTGATCGAGAATTGTTCGCGAATCGCTGCAATCCGGTGATTTCCGTCACAAGTCGAGTGCGCAACTTCCCCTAGCCTGCGCGCTCCTTAGTTGATCCCTCTGCGCACCGACCTGGTCGAGTCGGTGCCATCCATCCCTCGTATCGGCGACCTCCCCCGCGTTTGCCGTCTCAACGCTGGAGAAATGCAAGTGACAAGATCACGGCCGCGCCGCGCCCGCGCGGCGGCCGCGCTCACCGCGATTGCGCTCGCGGGGGTCGCGAGCGGTGTAGCTGCAGCAACTCAGGTTCTCGTCGGTGTCGACCGCGTGCGCATGGCCTGGACGCCCGCGAGCGGCAGCCCCGTTGGCTACTGGGTGTGGCGCGGAGTGAACGGCGGCGCGCTAGCGACGTACTCCTACGTCACCCAGCCCACTGTCGAATTTCCCGTGACGCCGGGTCAGCAGATCCAGGTCCAGGTCGCGGCCGTCGGCGCCGACTCGGGCGGCGCCGCCGGTGCAGGACCGCGCTCCGTGTTATCCGATCTCGTATCGGTAGTACCCGCGCCCCGCTTCCCCGCCATCGGGTCGTGGCTGTTGCGCTGTACGACGTGTCCGGCGATCGCGAAGCGCTCGCTCGCCGACGCGTCGGTCGTGCTCGCGAACCGCCTCGCATTGCCGTCGCCCTGGCGCGTATTCGGACGCGCGTCACTGCTGGCCGGTAGAGACCATATCGTCTGGCATAACGCGACGACCGGACAGATGGCGGTCTGGGACGAGGCGACGTTCGCACCGATTCCGGGAGCCGTGGGTGTCGGCCCGACCGCCCTGCTTCCGGTCGGTGCCGTGGATTTCGACGGCGACGGCGTCGAGCAGCTGCTGATGCAGCGCATGGACACCGGAATCGTCTCGGCGTGGGGCCTGACATCGAGCGGTTTCACGCGGATCATGGATCTCGCGGGTACGCCGAACGCGCTGCTGGCGGCGGCGCGCGATTTCGATCGCGACGGCCGGATCGATCTGCTCTGGTACGACGACGTGTTGGGGACGCTGGACGTGTGGCTGCTCAAGGGTGATCTGCTGGGCAGCCTGTCGCTCTCCAAGCTGCTGAACCGCGTCCTCCGGCTCGGTGGGACCTCGCCCGATGCGGAGCTCGCGTCGACGGGCGACTACAACGGCGATGGCCACATCGACGTGCTGCGGCGCTACCCGGATGGGAGGCTCATCGTCACCTACCTCGTCAACGGAGCGACGTCGGGCAGCATCACGCTGGCGGCCGCTGCGGGCGATGTCGACCAGCAGGTGATCGGATCGGTGAACATCGACGGCATTCCAGGCGACGAGATCGCGCTGCAGCACCTCAAGACCATGGCGATCTCGCTCGCGTTTCCGCGCGTGCCGTCGCAGGCCACGCGCGTGATCGCGGTACACCCGGGCGGCGGTTGGAGGTTGGTCGCGATCGGGTCGTAGGGTTCAGCGCGCGGACGCGGCGGGTGCGGAAGCGGGCTCGGGCTCCGCCGCGGTCTTCGCGCGCAGCTCCGCCTGCAGGCGCGCCGAGCGCTCGCGCTGCGCCGCTGAAAGCCCCGACGCGAGCGTGTCGCGGTTCTCGCGCGCCTTGTCGAAGCCGCCCTCCACCGCGAGCGAGAGCCAGGCATGTGCGGTGACGAGATCCTTGCGCATGCCGCGCCGGCCCTGGGCGTAGAACAGACCGAGCGTGGACTGCGCGCGCGCGAAGCCCTGGTTCGCGGAGCGCTGGATCCAGCGCACGCCCTCGGCTTCATCCTTGGGCACGTCCGTTCCTTCGAGGAACCGTTCCCCGAGCAGCACCTGCGCATCGGACTGGCCCGCCTCCGCGGCGCGCTGCAAGAGGCGCAGGCCCTCGGCCAGCTTCTCGGGATCGCCGCGCTGATCCAGATATCCGAGCGCCGTGTTGAGCGTGCCATCGCGATCGCCGAGCTCACTCGCGCGCCGGTACCACTTCGCCGCCTCGACCCGATCCTTCTCTGTCCCGATGCCGCGCTCGTAGAGGATCCCGAGCCGGTTCTGCGCCTTGGCGTGCCCCTGCCCCGCCGCCTCGCGCGTCCAATGGAACGCCTGCGCGTCGTCTTCCGGGACGCCGCGTCCCTCCAGATAACACTCGGAGAGACGCGACTGTGCCTCGCGATTGCCGCCCTCGGCTCCCGCGCGCAGCCAGCGCGCGACTTCTGCGGCATCGGGCGTGCCGTACGCGCCCGACTCGATCAGCTCGGCGAGGCGCAGCCCCGCGGCACCTTCGCCCTTCTCGGCCGCCGCGATATACCAGCGGCGCGCTTCGTCGAGGTTCGCCTCGACGCCGTTGCCCTTCTCGTAGAGCTCCGCGATGCGCGCCTGCGCCTTCGGGCTGCCCGACTCGGCAGCCTTGAGCGTCCACTGAAAAGCGGCGTGCGGATCGGGCTCCATGCCGAGCCCGCGCTCCGCGAGCACCGCGAGATTCAGCTGGGCCTCGGCATGTCCCTGGTCGGCCGCGCTGCGAAACCAGCGCACGGCCTCGGCGAAGTTCCGCCCCGGACCCAGGTGGCTGGTGTAGAGCAGCCCCAGCCGGTTCTGGGCCTCGGCGCTCCCCGCCTGTGCCGCGCGCTGGTACCACTCCGACGCTTTGCCGAAATCCCGCATCGTGCCGCGTCCGTCCAGGTACGCGAGCCCGAGCGCAAGCTGGGCCTCCAGCAGTCCCGCCTCGGCGGCGCGCTGGTACCACTCGAACGCGCGCTGCGGGTCCTCGCGCACGCCATCGCCCTTTTCTAGGCGCTGCGCGAGCGCGAAATGCAGATCCGTGCCGCCCGACTCGGCCTCGACCTCGAACCAGTGGAGCGCCTGATCGGGATCGGGTGCGATGCCATCTCCGGCCGCATACAGGCGCGCCAGCGCACCGGCCGCGTCGGCCCGCTTCTGCTCGGCGGCCTCGCGATACCAGCGCGCGGCCTCGGCCGTGCTCTTCTCGACTCCGGCGCCCTGCGCATAGGCCGC
Organism: uncultured delta proteobacterium; assembly: GCA_963832165.1. Taxonomy (GTDB): domain Bacteria; phylum Myxococcota_A; class UBA9160; order UBA9160; family SMWR01; genus JAHEJV01. The sequence goes on from CAWHTE010000005.1 coordinate 178,547, forward strand.
CGCGAGCGCGACCTGGGCGTCCGCATCGCCGAAGCGCGCCTTCAAGCGCGTGCGGTCGATCTCGCCGCACGCGAGCGCGAGCCCGGCGGCCGCGAGCACGACGATCGCGCGCGCAATTACACTCTTCATCGCACTGCCGGGCCCCATCGCGCGAAATCCTATCAGCTCGCGCGCTCGATCCTGAACGGAACGCTGTCGTTGGATTGTATGCCCCCAGGGGCTGCGGTAGGTTCCTTCCGCGCTTGCGTCGGAGTCGGATCCGGCCGTTAAGGCAATCGATGTACGAAGCGTTCTACGGTTTCTCAGAGCAGCCGTTCTCGCTGACGCCAGATCCGCGTTTTCTCTGGCCGTCGGAGACCCACGAGGAGGGCTTTGCCACCCTCTATTACGGGATCACGCGCCGCAAGGGCTTCCTGCTGCTGACCGGCGAGGTCGGCAGCGGCAAGACCACGCTGCTGCGCGCGGCGATCGACCAGATCCCCTCCGACATCGAGACCGCGCTGATCATGAACACGGCCGATCTCTCGGGGCTCGATCTGTTCAAGCTGATCGCGGCCGAGTTCCGGCTCGAGGGCAATTTCCAGACCAAGGCCGACTATCTGATCGCGCTCAACCAGTTCCTGCTGCGCCGGCTCGAGCGCGGCCTCAACACGGTGCTCGTGATCGACGAAGCGCAGAACCTCGCCGACGGTCTGCTCGAGCAGGTGCGCCTGCTGTCGAACCTCGAGACCAACACCGAGAAGCTGATCCAGATCGTGCTGACGGGACAGCCCGAGCTGCGCGACATCCTGGCCTCACCCGTGATGGCGCCGCTGCGCCAGCGGATCGCGCTCGAGCACCACGTACAGCCGCTGCGCGAGCACGAGGTCGACTCGTATCTCGAGCATCGCGTGCGCGTCGCGGGCGGCGATTACGCGTCGGTATTCCCGCCCGGCGCGAGCAGCGTGTTCTACGCGACCTGCGGCGGCTGCCCGCGCCTGATCAACCTGCTCGCCGACCGCGCGCTGCTCGCGGGCTTCTCGGCGCAGGAGCGCCCCGTGAGCCTCTCGCTGCTCGAGCGCAAGGCCAAGGAAATCGCCGACCGCGTCGTCGATCGCCCGTAGCGGCTGGGTCCGGACGCCTGGGTCCTAGAACAGACCCATCGCCACGGCGAGTACGAGCGCCATCAGCGCGCCCACGGCAAAGCTCACGCGGTCGCGCAGCGCGAACGCCACCGGATCTCCCGGCAGCTCGCCACGCCGCGCGAGGAACCAGATCCGGCTCACCCAGTAGAGCAGGAGCGGCACGAGAAACCAGAGCGCGCTCTCGTGCAGATACTGGCGACCCACGCGCTCGCTGTTGATGTACAGGCATAACACGAGCACCGACAGGTAGGCGCTCGTGGTGCCGAGCATCATCACGAGATCGAGATCGTCGCCGCGGTACGCGCGGCCCTTCGGGTCGCCCGCGCCCGCGCGCACGAAGCGCTGCAGCTCGCCGTAGCGCTTGACGAACGCGAGATCGAGAAAGAAGAACAGCGAGAATGCGAGCAGCCACGGCGTGAGCGTGATCCCGACCGCCGCGCCGCCTGCGAGCAGGCGCAGCGTGTACAGGCCCGCGAGCACGAGCACGTCGATCAAGAGCAGGCGCTTGGCGTAGAGCGTGTAGACGTGTGTGAGAACGAGATAGGCGACCAGATGGGCGATGAACGCCACGGGCGTCATCAGCGCGGCGATTCCCACCGCGAGCAGCGTGAGCGCGAACGCCGCGACGGCACCGACGCGCAGCGACAGCGCGCCGCTCGCAAACGGCCGATCGCGTTTCGCGGGGTCGGCGCGATCCGTGGCGAGGTCGCGCCAGTCGTTCGCGAGGTAGCCCGCCGACGCGATCGCGCTCCAGGCGGCGAAGGCCGCGAAGAGCACGATCCACTTCTCGGTGTCGGAGAGCTGGGCCGGCGTGAGCGCGAGCGGCACGAACAACAGGAGATTCTTCGCCCACTGCTCGGGTCGCAGTGCTCGCCACAGCGCCCGACCGTTGCCTTGCTGTGCCACCGTACCCCGCTCGACTGCCGCCCGGAGGCGAGAGCGCGGCAAGCTTACTGGAACTCGGCCGCGAGCGGCCGAGGCGCAGGCCGGTACGAGCACGTCCGAAAACCGCGCATCGCCGCGCGCGATCCTGCTACAAACCCATCGTGCGACTCGATCCCGACGTCTGCTACCGCGCGATGTGCGCGCGTGATCCGCGCTTCGACGGGCGCTTCTTCGTGGCCGTGCGCACCACCGGGATCTACTGCCGCCCGATCTGCTCCGCGCGTACGCCGCGGCGCCAGAACTGCCGCTTCGTCGCGTGCGCGGCCGCGGCCGAAGCCGCGGGATATCGCCCGTGCCGGCGCTGCCGCCCCGAGAGCGCACCCGGCACGCCGGCCTGGCTCGGCACGTCGGCCACCGTCGCGCGCGGGCTGCGCCTGATCGCCGAAGGAGCGCTCGACGCGGGCGGCGTCGGCGATCTCGCCGCACGGCTCGGGATTGGAGAGCGCCAGCTGCGCCGACTCTTCACGACCCATCTCGGCGCCGCACCGCTCGCGATCGCGCGCACACGCCGCGTGCACTTCGCGGCCGCGCTGCTCGCGCAGACCGACTGGCCCGTGTCGCGCGTCGCGCTCGCGGCGGGATTCACGAGCCTGCGCCGCTTCAACGAGGCCGTGCGCGAGACCTTCCAGCGCGCGCCGCGCGAGCTGCGCGCCGAGCGCCGGAAGGCGAACGCCGGCGCGCCTGCGGCGATCCGCCTGCCCTATCGCGCACCGTTCGACGCCGCGGGCCTGTTCGGCTATCTCGCCGCGCGCGCGGTGCCCGGCGTGGAGGTGATCGCAGAGGGTCGCGTGCGGCGCGCACTGCGCGTCGCGGGCCGACCCGTCGTCGTCGAAGTGAGCGCGCCCGCGGACGCGCGCGCTCTCGAGGTGAGAGCGGACGGAGCCGATGCCACGCATTGGCTCGCGCTCGCGGAGCGCGTGCGATCGGTGTTCGATCTCGGCGCCGATCCCGGCGAGATCGGCCGCCACCTCGCCGCCGATTCCCTGTTGCGCGCGCGCGTGCGCAGCCGGCCCGGGGTGCGCGTGCCCGGCGCCTGGGACCCGTTCGAGATCGCGGTGCGGATCGTGCTCGGGCAGCAGGTCACCGTGGCGGGGGCGACGCGGCTCGCAGGGCGGCTCGCCGCGCGCTTCGGAGAGCGCCTGCCGGATGCGCTGATCGATTCCGAGCGCGGACCCACGCTGCTGTTTCCCGAGCCCGCTGCACTCGCCCACGCTGCGCTCGAGGAGATCGGCCTGACGCGCCAGCGCGCGGGGGCACTGCGCGCACTCGCCTCGGCCGTGGCGTGCGGAGATCTCGCGCTCGCGCCGGGGGCCGATCCCGACGCGGCGCGCGCAGCGCTGTTGGCGCTGCCGGGCATCGGACCGTGGACCGCCGAGCTCGTGCTGCTGCGCGCGCTAGGCGAGCCCGATGCGTTCCCGGCTGGCGACCTCGGCCTGCGCCACGCCCTCGACTGCGACGCGCGCGCGCTCGAGCAGCGCGCCGAGCGCTGGCGCCCGTGGCGCGCCTACGCCGCGATGCTCTTGTGGACCGCGCCACAGCCGCACCGCGCGGCGACGCTCACGAGCTCGGCACGGCTCAGCTGGGTGGCACCCAGTTCGGCGGCGGTGCGTGCGGCTCCACGGCGAGCAGCTCGAGGTCGTAGCTGAGCACGGCGCCGCCCGGAACCAGGCCGGGCCAACCACCCCATCCGTAGCTCAGCGAGGGCGGACACACGACGTGCACGCGCGCTCCGGCCCCCACTCCCGCGAGCGCCTCCTGCCAGCAGCGCGTCGTCGTGCCGAGCTGCACGCGGTACGGCTCTTCGCCGCGATTGGAGTAGAAGACTTTGCCGTCGCGCAGCGTCCCGTGATAGTTGATCGTTACGAAGTCGAAGATCGACGGCGACGGGCCCGACCCCGCCGCGATCACGCGCAGCACCATCCCGCTCTCGTTCTTCACGGCACCGGGCTCGCTCAGAGCCTGCTCGAGTGCGGACGCACCCTCGACTTCCTCGCGCCGCGCGAGCTCCTGGAGCCGGCGCTCGTGGAACAGACTGACGTCCGTCGCGGTCTCTTCGGTTCGCACGCCCGCGTAGGGTATGAACAGCGAAGAGTCGCGTACGCCGCGCGTCACCTCGCGCACCTCGTCCTCGTCGAGGTGGTAGTCCTTCAGCTGGTCGCCGAGTGCCGAGCCGATCGCGTACAACACGCCGGGCTCGGCGCGCGGCAGCTCTTGGGCCTCTGCGCTCGCCCCCCCCGGCGGCGTGGGCCCGGCGCACGCGACGGCCGTGAACAACAGCGCGGACATCGCGATCGGACGCGCGTTCATGGTGGATCCCCCGCTTCGAAGGCCGATCCGTCGGTCGGCAGCGGAGAGTAACGGACCCACCCGCTCGATGGCGCACCCCGGAGTGGGCGGAGCTCTGTCTGCGGGGTAGGATCTGCGCCCGATCTCCAAGGAGGTGCTATGCGACGGCAATCCCCGGACCGATCGATCCGACCTCGGCTCGCCGCGCCGATCCTCGTGTGCGCGATCGCGCTCGCGTCGATCGCGCTCGCGTGCGGCAGCGGCGAATCGCCCAGCCCGGACTCCGCAGCCACGCCCGGCGATCCCACGGCGGCGCCCGCGACGGATCCCGGGGCCGCACCCGCAGCACCGACGCCCGGTGAAGCGGCGGGCGAGGCCATCGCGAACGACGGGGTGATTCCGGAGGGCTACCCGAGCGATGTCCCGGTGTATCCGGGCGCGGCGCCCGGCCCCTCCATGACGATGGCGGGCCTCGGCGTGTTCGCGACATTCGAAAGTGACGACTCGGTCGAGCAGATCCTCGAGCACTACCGGGGTGAGCTCTCGAAGGGCGGTTGGAGCGTCGCCGACGCACCCGACGGCGGCCTCGACGGCACCAAGGGGACCCGCTCGGTTCAGGTGCGTGCGCGCGAGAACGAGAACGGTCGCTCCGAGATCGCGGTGAACGTCTCCGAGGGGTAGGACTCGTCAGCGCTCGAGCCGGAGCGCGAACGAGACGAGCGCCTCGCAGTCGAGGAACGTGAGTTCGACCTGACCCAGGCGCACGTCGTCGCCCGGGCTGAGCTCGGCCGCCGGTCCGTGGCCCTGCCGCGGGACCGAGTGGCCGTTCACCGTGGTGCCGTTCGTCGAGCCCGCGTCCTGCATCAGCCAGGCGCCGGTCGCACCTTCCTTCACGAAGGCGTGAAAGCGCGAGATGCTCACGTCGGGCACCACCACGTCGTTGTCGGGCGCGCGGCCGAGCGTGATCAGATGACTCGCTGACTTGCCGCTGCGCCGCACCGGATACACCACGAGGGACAGGCTCGCGGTCGACTCCGCGCGCCGGACTCCGCTCTCGTCGAGCCGCACCTCGGTGATCGTGGGACGCGCCACCGAGAGGTCCGCCGCGGAGAGCAGCAGGAATGCGCGTCCGTAGCGCTCCTCGAACTCCGCGCGCGGAAGACTTCGCGCGTGGCCGTGCAGCTCGCGAATCGGCACGCCGCTGCCTCGCTCGATCGCTACGCCATTCGAACCCGAGCCCATGCGCACTGGTCCTCTTCGCTCTTCGCCTCGGAGGGTCCGGCGACGAGCTTGAGGACCGGCGTCACATCCGGGCGCAGCAGCGCGCAGCCTGGGCGCAGCAGCGCGGCGCAAGTCAGGCGCGCGGCGGCGGCCCGTCGATCGCGCGCTCGATCCCGTCGAAGAACTGCCACCACTGCGCCAGCGAGGTCTCGACGGCCGCGCGAATGCGGCGCTGGAGGTCTGCGCTGTCGGCGTGGCGAACCACCGCGTGATCGCCGACTCCCGCGTGGTCGCGGTCGGCGATCTCGTGGATGTCCCAGAACGCGACCTGCTCGCGCGAGAGGCCGTAGTGTTTCTCGAGCGCACGCGCGAACGGTTCGAACGCACCCGGCACCTGCCCCTCGGCCGCGAGCGTGATCGCCGCGGCGCCCTCGATGTAGGACAGACTCCGCGTCGAGAGCTCGAACCAGTGGATCAGGGAGGCCGTGGACGGAAGCGGCGCTCCGCGCTCGAACGCGTCGCGCGGCAGGCCGGTCGCGGTGCCGAACAACAGGAACAGCTCGGGGTGCGGCATGTTGCAGCCCGAGATCCGTCCCGTCTCCTCTTCGTAGATGCTCTCGGCGAGCTCCATGCGCTGGTGCATGTCCGGGCAGCGCGTGTGCAGCCCGCTCACCGCGCGCGGGAACTCGCGCACCTGCAGGAAGAACTGGACCGCGAAACGCTGCAGACCGGCGCGATCGACACCGCCCTCGGCGATCCGGTGCCAGAGCGGATGCCCGCCGAAGCTGCGGCGGGATTCGATCAGCTCGCGCAGCGAGTCGGCGAACGCACGGGGGTCGAGGGCGGGGTCGGACACGGCGCGCATTGTAACGCTACGTTCGCGCGCGTGCGCGCCGATCTCGACTTGAAGTCGCCCGCGGTCGCGCGCGATCCCTACCCCACCTTGGCGTGGCTGCGCGATCGCGAACCCGTTCACTGGAGCGAGGGCCTCGGCGCCTGGGTCGTCACGCGTTACGCCGACGTGCTCGAGATCTGGAACCGGCCCGACCTGTTCTCGTCGGACCGCTTCCGCAAGGTGCGCGCCGAGTTCACGAGCGAGCGCCCCGACGTGCGCGCGGTGGCCTCGGTGCTCTCGGAGTGGCTCGTGTTTCGCGATCCGCCCGATCACACGCGCCTGCGCGCGCTGCTGCAGAAGACGTTCACCCCGCGCCAGCTCGCGAGCAGCCGCGACCGGATCCAGGCCGCGATCGACGCGCTGATCGACGAGGCGCTCGCGAAGGGCGAGATCGACTTCGTATCGCAGTTCGCGTTTCCGCTGCCGGCGCTCGTGATCGCGCTGCTGCTCGGCGCCCCGAGCGCGGACATCGAGGCGATCAAGACCTGGTCCGATCAGCTCGCGGCGTACCTCGGCGGGTCGGTGGACGGTCAGGACAACTTCACGCGCGCGCGCGCGGGCGTGGAAGGACTGGTCTCCTACTTCACGGACCTCTTGCGCGAGAAGCGGCGCAGCCCCGGCGAGGATCTGATCGGATTGATGCTGCGTGCCGAGCACGAGGGACACACGCTCGGCAGCGACGAGATCGTCTCGAACTGCGTGCTGCTGCTGTTCGCAGGGCACGAGACCACCACGAACCTGCTCGCGAACGGGCTCCTCCACCTGCTGTGCAACCCCGACGCCCGCGCGTTGCTGCGCGCGCACCCCGAGCTCGACGCGCCCGCGGTCGAGGAGCTGCTCCGGATCGAATCCCCCGTGCCCGCGACCGTGAAGGTCGCGACGCGCGATCAGAGCTTCGGCGGTGCGAGCCTGCGCGCGGGCGAGATGGTCCTGCCCTTTCTCTCGGCGGCCAATCGCGACCCGCGCCAGTTCGCAGACCCCGATCGACTCGACCTCACGCGCTCCCCGAACCGCCATCTCGCATTCGGTTGGGGCATCCACTTCTGCCTGGGCGCCCCGCTCGCGCGCCTCGAGGCCTCGCTCGCGTTTCGCGCGCTGCTCGAGCGGATGCCCGCGCTCGCGCTCGTCGATACGGAGCCTCGGTGGCGGCCGTGGCTGTTCTTTCGCGCGCTCGAGGAGCTGCGCGTGCGTTCGGCCTGAGATCCGCGCTGGCTCAGCGCCGGCGCAACCCGTAGCCAAGGCCCGCGAGACCGAGCAGCAGCAGCAGCGCCGTGTTGGGTTCGGGCACCACGATCGCCGAGAGACCCGCGCTCGCGTGTCCACCGCCGAGCTCGCCGCCGAACGGCGGCGCCAGTCCGAGCACGACCCCGGACGCCCCCTCCGGCAGCTCCACGTCCGTGGTGAGGTCCGGCGGGGCTTCGGGGATCTCTCCGCCCGGGAGCGGGTCCGGCGGACCCGGCGGAACGCCGAGATCGGGCGCGCCTTGCGGCGCAGCGGGATCGGGCAACACGAGCTCGAACGGCGGCGCGGCGACCGGGGGCGCCTCGGGCGGCGCGCTGATCTCGACCGGGCCGAGCGGCACGACGGGCTGTGCGGGAACGGCAAGCGGCGGGCCGAAGCCCGCCGCGAGTGCGGCAGCGGGGACGAGAGCGACGCAGGTCAGCAGGAGCGACGGGCGCAGGTGCACAGCGGGGGCCTCATTCCAGCGGGATTTGCTGCCAGGGATGTGGCGGTCTGCCCCGAGGCCGTGGCGAGAAATTTTCCGGCGCCCTGCGCGGACTATCGGGTTTCTCCTTCACCTCGTTTTCGCCTCGCAGGTGTCTCTCGCGTGCGCAGAGCGCTTCCGGGGCCGCGCAACGGTGATCGGGGTCACATAAGTCGCGAGTTGTGAGGCCGATCACTCCCCCTGAACTCGCACAAAGCCCGGAGGAGGGAGGGCCCCATCAGGAGGTCCGCTCCGTGCGCATCGCGACGATGTCTCTGTTTCTGGCCGGGCTCTTAGCGGGTCCGGCCACTGCGACCGAGGTGATCTCGTTCGAAGAGATCCCGGCCCAGAATTCCGTCAGCTCCACGCTGAGCGAGGAGTACGCCCACCTGGGCGTCCACTTCTTCTCCACCGATGACGGGGGGATCTGGGACGGCATGAGCAACGGCGACCCGGGAGGCTGGGAGCTCGAGGGCACGAACGGCCCCTCCTTCCTTGGCTTCCAAGGCCGCAGCTACCGGCTCGCGCTGACCTTCGACGCGCCCGTGCCCGCGTTCTCGGTCGACGTGGCGGCCGCGGCCGGCGCAACTCCGGGTGGCACGTTCGCGCTCGAGGGATACCTCGACGGGCGCGCTCGTCGAGCGCAACGCGGTGACGCTCGGTGGGCTCAACCAGTGGATGACGGTCGCGCTCTCGGCCGAGGTCGACCAGGTGGTGTTCGTCGGCGACACGCGCGGCGCGCGCTACTTCGGCGCCGACAACGTCCACTGGGGTCTCGACGCTCCCGAGGCTCCGCCGCGCCTCGACGTGATGATCGACGTGCGGCCCGACAGCGCGGAGAACCCGGTGAACCCGGGCGCCAACGGCCTGCTGCCGGTCGCGCTGCTCGGCTCCGATTCGCTCGACGTCACGTCGGTCGACCCCGACTCGCTCGCGCTGGGCGTGGGCGCCGCACCCGCGAAGAAGTACGAGATGTTCGACGCGAACGGCGATGGCTTCGTCGATCTCGTGGCGCACTACCACGTGCCCGCTACCGGCACCGCGTACGGCGACACGTCGATGTGCCTCACCGGCGCGACGATGGACGGTGTTCCGCTCGCAGGCTGCGACGCGATCCGCACCGTTCCCCAGGCGCCGTCTGCGCAGAAGGCGCGCGGGCGCTGAGACGCGCGCGGGGGCCGGGCTCGCACCAGCCGGCCCCCGCGCCAGCCCGCCTCGCTGGCTAAGCTACTCACGCCCGGACAGCGGGCGGAGGAAGTCGGCCTGCGAGGCGGGACGTGGCGCAGCGGCGAAGTCGCCGCAGGAGAGTTCGGGCCTGTTTCGCGAGCGCTGTTTGCGCTCGCGATTGCTGCGACGCCACTCTTCGCCGCCTATCACGCGGTCGGCTGGCTGCCGCCGCTGCGAGCGGCCGACGTGCTCTTCGCGCTCGTGGGCGGGTGTCTGGGCGCGTGTGCGGCCGATCTCGTCACGGGCCTCGTGCACTGGGCGTGCGATACCTGGGGCGGCCCCGGCACGCGCTGGCTGGGACCCGGACTGATCCAGTCGTTTCGCGAGCATCACGACACCCCGCGCGCGATGCTCGACCACGACTGGGTCGAGGTGAATGGGCATCCGGCCGCCGCCGCGTGCGCGGCGTTCGCGCTGCTCACTCTGCCTCCCGTGCAGGACTGGCTCGCGGATCGCACGTTCCTCGGCGCATTCGCGTGGACGCTCATCGTCACCGGGGCGCTCGCCAACCAGCTTCACAAGTGGTCGCACGCGCCCGACCCGCCGCGCTGGGTCAAGACCCTCCAGCGCACCGGCTGGATCCTGTCGCCCGGGCGCCACGCGCGTCACCACCGCGCCGGCCACACCACCGACTACTGCATCACGGGGGGCTGGCTCAACCCGATGCTCGACGCCACCGGCTTCTGGCGCGTGCTCGAGCGCGCCGTCACGCGCTTGACCGGCGCCGCGCCGCGCGCCGCGCAGCGCTGCTCTCCCGCTACTGTTCGATCGCACGAACGAGGCACAACCCGATGAAATTGGTGGAATGGCTCGCGAAGCAGGTGACCGACGATCCGCGCGCACTGCGCTGGTTCGCGGAGCCCGGCAGCGACGAGCGGATCGCGCGCGCGTACCGCGAGCTGCTCGCGGGCTACCAGATCGATCCCGCGTCGATCCTCAAGACGACCCGCATGCTCGAGCCCGGTGAGCGCCCGGGCTCGGTGGAGGTGAACGAGATCGCCTTCTACTCGCTGTGTGCGCACCACTTCCTGCCCTTCTTCGGCGAGGTCGACATCGCCTACGTGCCCGGGGACCGGATTCTCGGGCTCGGCAAGCTGCCGCGACTCGTCGATGCGCTGGCCCGCCGCTTCCAGATCCAGGAGGACCTCGTGCGCGAGGTGGCGCACGTGATGATGGAGCACGGCCGCGCGCGCGGCGTGCGCGTGCGCGCGCGAGCACAGCACCTGTGCATGTGCAGCCGCGGACCCGCGAGCCAATCGTCGATCACGCACACCGAGTTCGCGCTTGGCACGTTGGACGGCGGCTAGCGCGGCCCTCGCGCTCGCGCTCGCCCTGCCCGCGCGCGGCGACGACCGCGCGATCGCGTTCCGGCGCCACGGCGAGCCCGTCGCCACGCGCGATCTCGCTGCGCTCGAACAGATCACGCGCCCCGAGCGCCTGCGCGTGTTCGAGCCCTACGAGCAGCGCGAGATCGAGTTCAGCGCGCTGCGGTTCGAGCGCGTGCTCGACGCCCTCTACGGCGCGGAATGGCGCGTGGAAGACGAGCTCTTGTTTACGTGCCGCGACGGGTACCAGCCCACGGTGCCGGTCGCGCGCGTGCTCGCGCACGCGGCGTGGCTCGCGTTCGAGCGCGTCGGCTCGCCCGCGTTCACGATCCGCAAGCGCGAGTCGGGGCGCGTGCAGGACGTCTCGCTCGCGCCGTTCTACCTGATCTGGGAGAACCTCGACGACACACAGGTGCGATCGGAGGGCGACTACGGCTGGCCCTATCAGCTCGTCGGCGTCGAGCTGATCCGCAGCCGCGACCGCTTCCCGCGGATGGCGCCGCCCGCGAGCTCGCCGCCGAAGGTGCACGAGGGCTTTGCCGCGTTCCGCGTCCACTGCAGCCGCTGCCATCCCGTCAACGGCGAAGGCGGCAAGATCGGTCCCGAGCTGAATGCGACGGCGGGCCCGGCCGGCCGGCGCGATCCCGCGTGGCTGCGCGATTGGATCGATGATCCGAGTCGGATCGCGCCCAACGCGCGCATGGAGCGGCTCAACCCCGCGCTGCCGAACCGCGAGGCCGTGATCGCATCGATCATCGCCTACCTCCAGGCGATGGTGGATTACCCGCGCGCGGAGTCGAAGCGTGACTAGCGCCGGCCCGTTCGAGGCCTTCTACGCGAGCGCGTGGCAGCACCCGCTCGCGCTCTGGGTGGCCGCGATCGCGGGCGGGCTCGTGTGCCTCTCGCGGCGCGATCTGCACGCGAGCGTGCGGCGCTACGGCCTCGCGCTCGTGGTGCTGTCGCTGCTCGACGCATGGCTCACGTCGACCCACGTGTACGGGATCGGCACGCTGCCGGGCCGTCTCGCGAGCTACGTGCCGCTGTTCTTCGTGCTCGCAGGCGATCTCCGCTATCTGCTGCTCTGGGAGACGGCGGCGCCCGACGGGCGGATCGCGCTCGCCCGGGGCATGCCGCTGCGGGCACTCGGCCTCACGTTGATCGTTCCGATCTTTGCGCAGATCGCCGCACCCGCGATCGCGCCCGGAAACACGCGCGTGCTGTTCTTCGTCTACGAGCTCGCGTTCTGCGCGCTCACGCTCGGGCTCTTGCGCTGGCACCCGAACGCGCGCGCACTGCCCTGGGTGCGCGCGGTGAGCCGCTTCGTGCTGCTCTACTACGGACTGTGGGCCACCGCCGACGCGATCCTTCTCGCGACGGGCACCGAACTCGGCTATGCGCTGCGCGTGATCCCGAACCTGCTCTACTACGGCGGGCTGATCGGCGCGATCGCGTGGCTCGCGCCGGGCGCGGAACCCGCGCGCTGAGCTGCGGCCAGCCGCTCGACGAGCGACTCGACGCGTTCCTTCAGCGCCGCGCGCGACGGAAAGTACTGCTCGCGCATGGGCGGAAACCCGCTCCAGATCTCGGTCGTGAGATCGTCGACGCGCGCCTCGGCCGGCAGCCCCGTGTCGATCATGACGACGAGCCGCGCGCGGTTCGCGTCCTCGGCGTCGATCACGCGGGGCCGGTAGCCGTGCAGGCGGTAGCCCTCGAGTGCGAGCGCGAGCACCATGCGCAGCGGGACGTCTCGGAAGCTCGGCGTCGACGCTCGGGATACCGCCCGCTCGCGGAGACCGCGCTCACTCGCCAGCCGGTTGAAGTACGACGCCGACCACACGCTCATGGCCACGCCGTTCTGGCACACGAACACGATCTCCGCCTCACGCGGATCGCCCGCCTCGCGTCCGCCCCACGACGCCACCGCGAGCGCCGCCGTGAGCAGTACCCCGAGCGAGAGCGCTGCGATTGCGGGAATCCTCATGCAGGAAGTAACGCCGCAGGCCGGCCCGGCGTTACAGCGCGCTAGCCGGCCACATCCTCGAGCTCGCGCCGCGCCGTCTCGGGTACGAGCGCCACGCTCGCAGCGGCGCCCAGGCAGGCGAGCGCCACGAGCGGCAGCGCGATCGACTGCGACCCGAACGCCTCCATCCCTGCGCCGTAGAGCAGGAGCCCCGTGCCCACGCCGAGCGTCTCGAGCAGCGCGAGGCTGCCCGCGCCGGTGCCGCGCAGCGAGGTGGGAAACAGCTCGGTGGCGAGCGTGCGAACGGTCACCGTGATCGCCATCGACAGGAACACCATGAGCGTCCACGGGAGCGCCACCCACGCAGGAGGCCCCGCGAAGAACGCGAGCGAGGCGATCGGAAACAGCGCGATCACGCACACCGCCACCTTCCGGCGGCCGTAGCGATCACCGAGTCGACCGGCCACGGGATTTCCGATGATCGCGAATGCGCCGAACACGACCGTGAGCGCCGCGAACGCGCCCGGGCGCCAGCCGTGCTCGGTCTGCAGGAACTCCGAGACGAACTGAAACGACGGTCCCGTGCCCGCGCTCGACAGGCCGCCGATCAGCGCGATCGCGAGCGCGCGCCGCGGGTGGGCGCGCAGCAGCTCGGCGAGGCCGCCCAGCCCACGCGGGCCGACGATTCCGCTGCGCGACATCGCCGCGAAGCGCGTCGTCTCGCGCAGGCCGCGCGCCAGCGCGGGCAGGAACAGGAGCGGGATCACGCCGAGCGCGTACAGCCCGCGCCAACCGAACGGCAGCCATTCGACGGTGCCGTACAGCAGCGCACCGAAGCCGTAGCCGATTGCGCCGACGCCGCCGAGCATGCCGATCCCCCATCCGCGGTGATGGGCGGGGAACTCCTCGGAGACGACCACGAACGACGTGATCGCGGCCGCGACGATGCACGTGCGCGTGGCGATCTGTGCGGCGATGAACTGCGCCGGCGATTGCGCGAGCGCGGTCGCGAACGAGCCCACGCTCATGCCCGCGATCGCGAGCAGCAGGATCCGGCGCCGGCCGATGCGATCGGCGAGCGGCAGCAGCAGGAACGCGGGCAATGCTCCGAATCGCGTCCATGCGGTGAACTCGCCCTGCATCGCCTTGTCGAGACCGAACGTCGCAGCGATCTGCGGCAGCGCGTTGGCGAACATGCCGAGGTCGTAGTTCTCGAAGAACATCGCGAGCGTCACGAATCCGAGCACGCGCAGGTGCGCGGGCTCGACACCCTGCGGCACTCCGCCCAGAAACGGCGGGATCCACCACGGGTTCTGGCGCGGGGAGCGAAACCCCGATCCGCTCATCGCGTCGCTTCGGCTGCAGGGGTGCTAGGCGCGCAGGGCTCATCCCAGATCGTGACATCGTCGACGCGATCGGAGCCGCCAGACGCCGGAGGCGCTTCCTTGAGGAGGTGGATCGTCACGCTCTCGAGCTGTGCCCTGTCATTGCGTCGCGCATTCTCGCTGCGACACAGCCACACCGCGTACGCCTGCCGGACTGCCGGCCGCCGACGCCACAAGCCCCGGTGATAGATGCGCCAGCGCCAGCCGAGATCGAGCTCGGACAGGCGCGTTGGGGTCGACCACGACGGCGCACCGCCCCAGAGCAGATCCTCTTCCGCGCCGTCGGCACGCCGTCCGAGGACCACGAGCCAGCCGTCACCACGGCCCGGGTCCGCGAACATCCCCCACTTCTGAGTGAGCCCGCTGAGCTGGAGCGGTGCTCGCAGCGGCGCGGGAATCGACCGCTCGGGCAGCGTGCCCAGATTCGAGACGAGCACCAGGCCCAGGCACGCGAGCGCGAGCCATTGCCGTTTCCGGAGCAGGTCGGGCGCTCCACCGGCCCCAACACCGAGCCGATCCCAGAGGGTTCCCGGAATCAGCGCGCACCAGGCCACGATGCACACGAACGAGAAGAGCCCGAGATCCAGCAGCAGGAGCAGCCCGAGGTGGAAGCCCCAGAAGCCGAGCACGAGCGCGGTGCGCAGCGGACCGACTCCGAGCGGCACGAACAGCAAGAGCGGCGCAATCGCCTCGAAATAGCGCACCGCGTGTGTGATCGCGGTGAGGAGCTCGGGGTAGCCCAGAGCGACTGCCGCAAGCGGTCTGGCGATCATCTCGTTCTGCAGCGCCACCGCCACCGCAGAGCCATCCGACCAGCTCGCTCCCGTCTTGAGCAGCGCGGAGAACGAGTAGATGCAGGCGAGCTGGAAGACGAATCCGACGCTGCCGAATCCGAGGAAGCCCCGGGCCGGCGTGCCGCCGCGCCGGTCGATCGAAGCGCGCTCGGCCAGTGGCAGGAACAGCGACCAGAACAGCAGCAGGCACAGGACCGAGTCGCCCCAGTTCACCACGAGCGGGTTGCGGTGCTGAATCGAGAGCGTGAGGACCCAGGCCAGCGCGGTCGCCAGCCGTGTGCGGTAGCCCGCGACGAGACACACCCCGGCGAGCGCATGGATCACGAGCAGGCCGCCCGCGAATAGCGCGCTCCCATCGAGCAGGTGCAGCGAGAGAAGCCACCTTCCCCCGATGAACTCGCGCACGACGGCGCGCGGCACGGCGCCTGCGTCGCCATAGAGCGCGGTCGTGTCGCCCAGGCGCCCGCTTGCGTCGATCACGACGAGCAGCCCCAGCCCGACGCGGAACAGCGCCAGCGAGCGGCTGTCGAGCGCGAACAGCCGCTCCGGAATACCGCGCAGGAATGCCGGCATCACGGCCCGATCGCGCCGCCGCAGGTTCTCATGTCGCGATCATGCGCGAACGGATCGCGGTTGCAACGGAGCAGTGGCGTCCCCAACGGGAGTCGAACCCGTTGGGTTTCTCCGCAACCGCTTGCAATCACGACTCTTTCCTCCGCGCGAGGTTGTGACGGGTTTGTGACGGTCGCCGCGCTAGGTGGCGCACCAGCAGCGCTCGTAGAAAATCGCTCGGCGACTCGTCGCCCGTGGCGTCTTCCAACGCCCGCGCCTCATTGGCGGTCAGGTTCACCGTCACCCGTATCTTGCGCCGCTCGCCGGGAGGGAGAGGCTTCCGACCCGATCCGGGCCTCGGTCCTCCCCACTCGCCTTTGGTTTTGCGACGCATCAAACCATCTTACGGGCTCACTGCTCTCGCCGCCACAGGCGCGGCTCGAACCACCGGGGCCACTGATTCGCCCACCACCCGTCGTGCGGCGAGCGCGTGTTCGGCGAGATCGTTCCGGGCGGTCGAGAGCGCGGCCGCTCCGTTCATGCGTCCAGCGTCGTCTCCCCGCTCTCGTCCCCGTCCTCGCCCGCAACGCCGGTTTCGCAGGTCGGGTAGCCGCGCAGCCGCTGTGCCTCCATCGCGATCCGTTTCGCCATGCCGTCACCACCGAGAGACTCGATGACAGCCCGAGAACAAGAACAACCACGTGCGCGCGTGCGGCAACGAAACACGGATCCTTGTTCTCGGGGTCTCCGGGTGCCGGAGGCAGCACCGGCATCCCATAGAGGACGCGGAACATCATCTCGTCGCCATCGATCCCAGACTCGCGGCGGTACTCGTCGGCGCTCACGATGTACTCGGCCACTGAGATCGCGCTCGGGTCCCTCCGTGCAGATCGACGTTCCACCAGAATGGCTGCGCGAAGCCCATCATCAGTGAAGTGAGCCACTCGGCCGCGGCATCGGGGATCAGGAACCGGCCCTTGCCGCGCCGCTGCGAATCCTCCGCCAGCTGACGGGCGCGCCACTGTGCAACCTCGTGCAGCCGAAAGAGGTAGTCGCTCCTTCCGTTTCTCCGCCGCTCGTGCGGACAGCCGCGGCGAACCCAGTTGTCAACCGTTACCAGGCTCACGCCGTACTCACGCGCCAGGTCGGAGCGGTTGTAGGTCAACTCGCTCTCGTCTTCCGTCCCGCTCATATAAACAACCCCCTAGCGGCTGCAGTGCCTAGGCCGATCGGGCGCGGTGCCCGACTCCGCAAGCAAGGACTCCAGGAAGGACCCGCGAAGTCTATGTGCTACGGAAAGCGTAGCACCTGGAGCGCTTCGCTCGGGGTCGCCGGTCCTTTTGGAATCCGGCCTCCGCGGGGCTGGAACTTTCCCACAGGCCGCTAAGGCGGAGGCCGGTCAGCTGCAGCGCCTTCCATAGTAGGCGATGTCAAGAGCATGGTACTCCGTTATTCGACCTAGCGGCGTCGAACGTCCAGGCATCATTCGATCGATCGGCACCGTACGGGTCCATCCGCCATCCTCCTCCGCGTTCTCCTCGGGCCGTGAAGCGTGCGGGCTTGCGAACCATGCTTCCATCGGGGCCTCGAAGGCCATCGCTTCATTCGGTCCTGCGAGGGGGCATATCCTTGTTATTGGGCCTGCAACCGCAGTCGCGGCCACGCGTTGGCACGGATGCTTCCCCTCGACCCTGTGCCCCGGAGATCCAGATCTCGCTGTAGCAGACGATGCTCCGTCGATGCAGAGCGATCAGTGGGTGACGAGATTGTGGATCTTCCCGGGGTCGTACTCCTCCTGTGTCTTCCACATGGCCAGCACGATCGCGGCGATCTGCCGCGCCACCGTGAGCTTGGCCAGGTTCGGCTTCGTGCCGTTCTCGAGCTGCCGGTCGTAGCCCTCGCGCAGCGGATTCGGTCCGCAGTGCGCGACGACGGTCGTGGCCGCGCCCTTGAAGATCGCTTTGAGCATCCGGTTGTGGTTGAAGTTCAAACCGCGCGTCTGCACGACCCGAGCCTTCACCCATCGGCCCTGGTCCTGCACCCAGTCGCTCGACGACCGCATCACGACCCCAAAGCCACAGTAGGCCCAAAACTGCCGCTTGGTGCGGAAGCGGTACGGGGTCACCACGATCGGCAGCATCTGCGCGACCCGGATCGGACCGAGCCCGGGCGCAGTCTCGAGGATCCGCGCGATCCGATGCCGATGCGACTCGCGCAGCATCGCCGCTTCCGCTTCGGCCTTGAGCGCTTCGAGCTGATCGAGCTCGCGTCCCAGGAGCTCGACGGCTTCCCGTGTCGCCGGCGGCAGCGCCTGCGCACGCTTCGCCCGTTCCTCGAGCTTGTACAGCGCGTCGCCCGCACACGGCAGGCCGCGAGACCGAAAGAAGCTCTTCAGTCGACTCTTCACCCGCGCCACGTCCCGGGTCACCATCGTGTACGTCCGAGCCCGATCGCGCAACGCCGTGAAGAGCTTCGCGTCCTTGTACACCGGCCGCTTGATCCCCCCGGTGCGCAGCTTCTCCGCGAGCCCATGCGCGTCGATCGCGTCGCTCTTCTGGCCCGGCTTCCACTCACCGCGGTACACGACGAGCTCGTCCACATGGGGCGAGAGGATCTCGTAGAGCCACTGGCTCCACTCGCCTTCCTCGATGCACAAGTGCAGATTCCCCGCGAACGATTGGAGGTAGCCCACGAGCGCCTTCCCATTCGTCTCCACCACGTCGCGCCGGATCTGCTTCCCCGACGCATCCAACCCGCAGAACGTGACACTCGCGGCGTGCACGTCGGCTCCGAGATAGCGTTCCATTGCGGTCCTCCTTCGTTGGGCGTCCATGCCCAGGTCGTGTTTCAACCCGAAGCATGTCCCCAGCGGAGGAGACCGCCACCGCGCCTCGATGCTGCCTTCCCATGCAGCGCGCCTCGATCGAGGACGTGACCTACTTATGATCCCTTGTTAGGCCGCGGCCAGCTCGCCAGCTCGGCCATGGGTAAGCAGCTCGCGGAAGCTCTCAGGAACGTGTGCAACCAGTTGCGAGCGAAGATGCCAGAGGCCGTTTCGCCCAACCTGGACATCCGCGGCCGCAAGGAAGAGAGTTTGTATGTGAACTGGCGGATCGCCAGAGACCGTGCAGATCGAAACGATTGTGGCGGTTGAGATAGAACGCGGAGTTGTGATAGGGGGGACATACTCGCGCGAGGCGACCATCGTTCTTGAGCGAGCCTGTCCGTCGCCGATTTCGAATGCGACTTGGATGTCGCGACCGCCCGAGTCGTAGTGCCCGAGAAACAGCCGGACGGGATGCCCCCCGGGAGCACCACGCTCGGACTTGCACCAGGAAACCTTGCCAGCTCGGATGACGAAGGACACCGCAACGATCGGTTCGGATGCGGCCGCTGTACCGCGCCAGTCGCGAACCGCCGCTGGAAGCCAAGCGCCTGTGAGGGCGACGTCGAGCCGTCGACAGGCATCGGATTGGAACGCATCCAGCATGATTCTCTTGCCGCGGCCTAACGGATCGGCGTTGAGCTGCCGGCCGCTGACCGATTCGCGACGGCTCTCAACGCTCGCCGCCAGAATGCTACCACCGTTCGGAAGGGCGCAGGACGGTCAGCTCCAACGCCTTGTTGGGCAGCGCCTAGCGCATCTAGACAAGGACGCTACCGAAGCAGTGCATCAAGGTCGTCCCGCCAGGGATGCCGGTCCGGAGCTGCCCACTCCCCACTTGGCGGTGGAAAGTTCGAACGAGCGTAGGCGCACCTTGTAGAGAAGTCGACCACCGCGTAGAGGCGGTCGTTGATGAAAAGGCCGGCCTTCTGGCCGTCTGGAGACCAGACGACGCGCACGATCGCCTCGTGGTGATTATCGGCAAACTGGGACGCCTTGTAGATCTGGACCGCGTCTAGGATTGAACCGCGTTCGCGATCGTGTGCGTAGAAGTAGCCCGATTCGCCGTCGTCTTCGAACACAACACTCACGGGCGAACTCGGTGAGTCGCTCGCGAACCACGCTTCTTTGCCTGGTGTGAGGTGCTCAAGCATTCGGCGCTGCCCAACGGATCGGCGCTCAGCTGCGAGCGCGCTGACCGCGATGTTACAACACGGCGCCACGCCGCCAGACCGCAAGAGCCGCTGGCGAGGCGAAGCGAGCCCAAGCGGCGATGCCACGAGAATCCACTGGCGCTCGGCAGCTGCAGCGCCTTGTTGGGCGGCGTGCTGCCATTCAACAGCTCATCTCGCGAGCGATTGAACTCGCTGCAGCATCTCAACTCGATCTTTCGTGGTCGGGGGGACAAGCTTGCTGTCCGCTACGAATGCGGGTGCCCCGTGTCCAATAACGAACCTCGTCCCGAATCTTACCCGCGGGTTGTACTCCAGTACTTCGACTTTGGTTCGGGTGGGACCATCATCCCGTAGATGGATGATGAAGTCGCAGTGAAATGGCAGAGGCTTTCCAGATGCCGTGTATTCGGAATACCACTCCATAGCACCATTAAGGAAGATATCGTGCTTTCTCGCCTCGGCCGAAAGGCGACGGTATCGGTCCATCGCAGGGTCATCCTTACTGTTACGACTTGGAGGCGGCCAAGTATTCTCGTCTGTCGGAACGAAATTACCAAGTGAAAATGACCTGTATTCGAGGTGCGGGGTTACTAGCGACCTGCCGGGAAGGCGAACAGTAGCTCTGTCCACCAACTTCTCGCCTAGCGCACCATCGCGGATCTTCGCCGAGACGTCGGCAAGACTTAGCGGGACGACGCCCTCAACGAAATCTCTGGTTTCAGCGGCTTGCCGCTCAACCTCCCCCCCGCAGGAGAAAAGGAGCGGCAGAAGAGCGATCAGTAGTTCCTTGCGCTCCATACGCAGCTTTCGCATCTGCGGCAAGCAGGCCGAGAACACTACGGAGGCAATCAATCCGAACCCTCGAGCGCAATTTGGTGGTGTTCCATTCACGCCGCCCAACTACTAATGGATTGCGCTCCCCCAACAGCAAACGCTGCGAGAGCTTGCAGCCTATTGTACCGGCGGTTGTGGGGAGCGGTCGCAGAATCGCGGGGTTTGGGCGGGAGTCGAGTCCAATTAGGCTGCGAGATTTCGCAGGATAAGAGGGAGACGGGCGCGGGGGGCGGTCGCAGCTCTCGGTTCTCGCAGCCTATGTCGATGTTCGTTGCGGGCATCCGGCGTCGAAGCTCGCGACGGAGCACGTGAATCGCGTGACTGGAGCGGCGGCAAAGGCTGCGAGGCGATGGACGCATCCACGTGATCCGCAGCGGTGGACGAATCGTCCGGCGTGGGCAGCCGCGAGCGAAGCGGGGCGGCGAGACGCAGGATCGCAGGCGACCACTCGATCAGTGCAGGTCGCCCGGTTGCGTCGATCGCGAGCACGAACGGCGCGCAGCCACTTTCGAGGCGGAGCGGCCCCAGGATGCGGCCTCGAATCCGGTGCGGCTGGTGCAGCCGGTGCTGCCTTCCACATCCTTTTCCCTGCGCGCGTGGGGGGGAGTTAGCGAGAGCTGCACCACCTGCACCGCGTGCACCTTGGCCCTGGTAGTCATCGGGTCCTCACCCCCTTGAATCCTCGAACACCGCCGTGCTGCGCCGTCTCTTCGAGGTCGGGGTTCTGGCGCAGCCGCTCGTACACGGCCTCGGCGCGCAGTGGGAAGCGGTGCCCGTTGTCCGCGCACCATATTCGATAGCTCGCGTACAGCGCCGTTCGCGGCGTCACGGCCTGCGCGTGCTCAGCGAGCAGCGATCGTCGAGCCACCCGGCCACTGAGTCGAGTTGCCGCCGATAGTCGCCACCTGCATCGCGCACGGCCTTCGGTAGCTCGAAGCGCCCGCGTTCGATGAGTCGGCGCAGGGCATCGACGGCCGCCACGAGCAACCCCTCAAGCTCAGCCTGCGTCGTCAACTTCGCGACGAGGTAGGGGTCACGCTTCTCGGGGGCGATCACGCTCTGCATCGGGACCACGATCCAGCGCTCGAACGACGCTTCGCTCTGGTCCCTGGAGTACGGCGCTTCGTTCGCCGAGAAGATCGGCAGCGCGAAGCTCGTGAACGAAAACGGCTGGCCGTACTTCCGCTCGGCGTAGATCGCGTCGCCGCCGGTCATCATCTTAAACACGTCGGTGCGCTCGATTGCCCTGGCGTCGAGGTCGCCGCAGACGTTTGCCAACTTTCCATAGAGCGCGGCGGCGGCAAAGCGAGACTCGGAGAATAGTTGCAGCGGTACCGAGGCGACGTTCGCCGCTCCGAGCAGCGCGCGGATGATCGAGAGCAACACCAACTTGCCGTTTCGACCCGGCCCGAGGAGCAGCACCGCGGTGTGCAGCGAAAGATCCGCGAGCAGCGCGTATCCGATGATCTCCAGCACGAGCTGCACGGTCGGCTCGTCGGGCAGCACATCTCCGAGGAAGGCTTCGATCCGCATACAGCAGGAGTGCACGTGCCACTCGATCGGGATCTGGATCGCGCTGCGGTGCTCAGGTGTGTGCGGGCGCAATTCACCGGTGCGCCAGTCGAGCAGCCCGTTGCGGACGTTGAGAAATTGCTCAGGTGGACGGTGCGGGATCGTTGGCGCTTCAGACGCAGCCACGAGATCACTTCGTCGGAATGCCGCCGCTTGAACTTCTGGCCCAACCGGTCGCGCACCCAGGCGCGCGCGTGCTGCTCGCCGTCGGCGACGTAGACGCCATCGCTGTAGCGATACAGCCGATCGTCGTCGCCGAGGGCGAGATGATGTTCGCGTTTGAGCAGGACGCCTGCGCGCGATGGGGTGAATCCGCTCTCGCCGAAGAACTCACCACCCGCGGTACTGCCATTGGCAGTAGATCGTGCCCCGGCGGTTCGCGAGCACAGCTCACCGAGCCCGAGCGCGTCGAGATGTTCCGAATCCGATCTCCCACAACCGCAGAGCAGAACAACGCCACCATCGCGACCCGCGCGGGCGGCCATCCAAGGCGGTGCGCCGTCTTCGAGTGGACACCGAGCGCGTCCGCTCGGGTCGAGCCCGCCGAGCCCAGCATCTTCGAGCGCGACGTGGACGCGGTCGATCGCGGCCGCCGCCGTCATTCGCCCGGCTCCGCCGTCGCCTCGGACGCGACGAGCCGCACCGGCCTCTCAAGACGCGCCAGACGCCGCCGTTCGAGCGCGGCCAGCTCCGACGCAAGGCGCTGGACCACTTTGGGGTCGTCCGAGCGGCCGAGGATGCGGACGCCACCGCCCAGGACGGACTCGATCAGTAGAGCCTCGCGCATGGGTTCCGACCTCCTGCCCGTCTACTCCGAGCCAGGAGGTGTTTGCGCTTACACGGCCCTACGAAATTTCGCGCGGATCCGACCGAGGTGGACGCGAACGGTGGATGACGCGAGCCCGACGTGCTCGGCAGCAGCCTCGCTCTCGCCACCGTTCTCGTACATCGCGGCGACGATCTCGCGTTCGCGAGGGCTGAGCGCGGTGGCTGAACGGGCGCACTGGATTTGCAATTCCACCTCGCGATCCGACGCGGGGAGGTCCTCGACGTTTAGATCGGTGTGGGGACGGTCCATCATCTCGCGAACGTCCCGCCGAACGATTGAAAACACGGCGTCAGCGAGCGCCTTCCGAAAACGCGGATTCTCGCGGCGGCAGAGATGGAATGGAAGCGAACCGACCTTCGCGGCCGCCTCGGGGGTCGCCGCCAGTACCAGCTCCCGCCGCAGCTCCTCCCGCTGGCGTCCCTCACGGATCGCAATTCGCCAGAGTGCGCGCTTCACCTCCGCGCGCGCATCGGGGTGTCCGTGGAACCCACCGAAAGCATTTGCAATCCATGCATCTGCAATCCATTCCGCCGCCAGATCGCGCGCATCGTCTGCGTAGGGCCATCCGCCGCGGTGCCGCATCGCACGAGCGGACCACGCCAGGTCTGGCTCCGCCGGAGTCTTCGCCTCCTCAACGTAGCCCTCCGCCATCCTGACGGTCTGTGCGGCCGCCTCGAAGTCCAAGGATGCGAGTACCGCGCGTAGCGCCTCTTGGGCCACATCCAGCATCGGCTGGAGCGTGCGCATAATCGCGCGGTACTGGCGATCGTGTTCGGCCACTAGTTCGCGCACGTGTTGCACGAGCCACGGCGGCGGCAGAACGTCACACGCTCGCTCTCCGACGGGAGCGTCGGGCGCTGCAAGGATCTCGGCGGCCGTCAGTAGTCGAATCGCCTCACTCACCCGTGGAAATCCTACTGCGCTCGCGAACGTCGCGCGATTTCGAGCATCCCTTGGTCGAGTCGATTCGCGTAGCGCCGCGTGCTGCGAGAGTCGGCGTGCCCGAGGTAGTCGCGAACGGCGCGCTCGTTCTTGGTCCGCTCCATCGCTTCGGTTGCGAACGTGTGCTTAGTGCCCTCGTACAGCTTCACCGGCTTCGGCAGCCCGGCCTCGGTGCACGCGGCCGTCCACCGCTCGCGGAGCTGCCAGTGGGACCAGCGCCGACCCGATCGGGGGTTCGGGAGCAGCACCGCACCAGGATCGGCCGCGAGGCGCTTCTCGGCGGGCCAGCGTGCCTCGATCCATGCGGCCACCAGCTCGGGCACCGGCACATCGCGATTGCGGCGCGTCTTCGTCGGGCCGACGCGCGCGCTCGGACCGGGACCCTGCACTGCCTTCGTGATCGAGAGCCGCGGCGGATCGCCGGGGCGGTAGTCGGCGACGGTGAGCGCGCGAACCTCGCCGGGACGCAGCCCCATGAACGCCATCGCCAGGTGCGCGCCGCGGTCGGCTTCGGGGATCGCATCGAGGATCGCCTGTTGCGTCGCAGGCGAGAGAATCGTCGGCGTGTAGTTGGCCTGGGCGACGTGCGGGAACGCGGGAACCTCGCGCAACGTGCGCTGGCGCTGGCACCAGCGCAGGAACGCGCGAAATGCGCCGAGCACGTGTCGGCGCGTCTTGGGCGTAGAGCGCGCGTTCCTTCGCCATCCACAGCGACCACGATTCGAGCGCGCCCTCGGTGACTTCCGTCAATCCGCGCGCGCCCGACCACGCCACCTCCCCGCCCTTCCGGCCGTAGCGTCGATACTCGCGCACGGTGAGCGGGCTCCGATCGCCGATCTGAACGAGCCCGTCCATGTGTTCGAGCCAGCCCGTGTAGCGGTTGGCGATGCGGTGAATGTCGGCGACGACGGGCAGGAACTCCGAGACCGCTTCCTCCCGCGGCGTCCCCTGCGCGATCTTCACGCGGATCACGTTGAGCACAGCCTCGGCCATCGCTCGGTTGTCGCGCGAACGACACACCGGCGAGCCCGTGGATCCACCCGAAGGGCCTCGCGTCGATGCGCCAGCGCTGACCGTCCGACGTGCGCCGGACCTCACGACAGCTTCCGGTCCCCGCGCGCCATCACGAGCACCGCGAGCATGTGCTCGGATTCGGTGCGAAGGCGGAAAGCGTCCATGCCTTCCGACTCCGCGCCGCGAGCGGATTTCGTTTACAGCGAACGCAACCGGTGCCGATCCCGTTGGGGCTCAACCCGGAGGAAGGGCTCCGACTTGTGACGCAGTTGTGATGGCCGTAGGTGGGTGTAACTAACTGAAATGCGTGCTATTTGGCGTCCCCAACGGGAGTCGAACCCGTGTCGCCGCCTTGAAAGGGCGGTGTCCTAGGCCTCTAGACGATGGGGACGGCCGGCGCGCAAGATAGCGGAGCGAGGCTTCAATTCCCCGGCGCGATCGTATCGGCGACGCGCCACAGATACCACGACGCGACGCTGCGGTAGGGACGCCACGGCTCCGCGAGCACCTCGAGCTCGCGCGGCTTCGGCAGCTCGCGCAGCCCGTAGAGCTGCATCGCGCCCTTGCGGACCCCGTAGTCGCCGACCGGCAGCACGTCGGGCCGCCCGAGCGAGAACATCAGGAGCATGTGCGCGGTCCACTCCCCGATCCCGTGGATCTGCGTCACCGCCGCAACGACGTCCGCGTCGTCCATCGCGCGCAGCCTTCGGTTCGACACGTCGCCCGCGGCGAACGCGGTCGCCACCGCGCGCACCGCGGCGATCTTCTGGCGCGAGAGCCCGGCCGCGCGCAGCTGGGTGTCGGGCGCCTCGAGCAGCAGCTCGGGCCGCGGGTAGCGCCCGCGCCACGGCGCGCGCAGGCGCGTGTCGATCGTGCGCGCGGCCGCGCCCGCGAGCTGCTGGTAGATCACCGAGCGCAGCAGCATCCGATACGGATCGCCGCGGTGCTCCATGGAGCACGGCCCGACGCGCCGGATCACGACGGCCAGAACCGGATCGCGCCGCAAGAGGGAGCGGCGCGCGCGAGCGTGTCCGTTGTCGTCCGGGGGAGTCATCGAGCGGCGGATGGTAGCTGCCATGGGTCTGCACGCGTCCAGTGCCACCGGAACGCTCGCACGGCTCCGGCCCGTGCGACTTCCCGCCGATACGTCGGGGCGATGGCGAAGGCTCAATCGGAGGGGGCTGCGCCCGGAGGCGTGCAGCGCGGCGTGCTGCGTCCCGCGCTCGGGCTCGAAGAGGTGCTCGAGCTGCTGGTCCAGCACCAGCTGCTCTCGGAGGGCCAGGCGCGCGAGGTAGCCGGGCGCGCCACCACGCTGCGCAGCAGCGTGCTCAAGGAGCGCGTCGGGTCCGTGCGCTCGCAGGCGGCCGCGCGCTATGACGTGTCGCCGGCCGAGATCGTGGCCGCGGCGCACTTCCCCGATCCCGATCCGAAGCAGGGCAAGATCGACGAGAACTCGGTGGCGAAGGTGCTCGCGGCGGCCGCGGGCGCTCCCTACCTGAAGATCGACCCTCTCGCGATCGACAACGATCTGGTCGCGAAGATGCTCTCGCGCCCGTTCGCGCACCGCCACGTGGTGATCCCGATCGCGCGCGAGCGCGACGCGATCGCGCTTGCGGTGACGGACCCGTTCGACACCGCGCTGCGCGACTCGCTCGAGCAGATGATCCAGGCGCCGCTGCGCTACGTCGTCGCTGCCAAGTCCGACATCATCGCGATCATCGATCGCGTCTACGGCTTCCGCTCGAAGGTAAATCAGGCGCAGGCGCAGCTCGGCCGCGGGGCCACCGGTGGCGCGCTCGTGCAGCTCGTCGAGCTGCGCAGCAACGCCGAGCTCGCGGCGACCTCGAACGACGAGCACGTCATCGCGGCCGTCGACTATCTGCTGAACTACGCGTTCGAGCAGCGCGCCTCGGACCTCCACCTCGAGCCGCGCGCGAAGGACGCGGTGATCCGGTTCCGGATCGACGGCATCCTGCACGATATCGAGAACCTGCCGCTCGCCGTGCACGGCGCGGTGGTCTCGCGGATCAAGGTGCTCGCGGGCATGAACATCGCCGAGCGCCGCCGCCCGCAGGACGGCCGGATCAAGACCCACCGCGCCGAGCGCGAGGTGGAGCTGCGCGTTTCGAGCATGGCGACCGCATTCGGCGAGAAGATCGTCGTGCGCGTGTTCGACCCGAGCGTGCTCATGACGAACCTGCAGGACCTCGGCTTCACCACGGCCGAGCGCGAGCGTTTCGAGAAGTGGATCACCTGCCCGAACGGGCTGATCCTCGTCACGGGCCCGACCGGCTCCGGCAAGACCACCACGCTCTACTCGACGCTCCGCTACCTCTCGGGCCCCGAGCTCAACATCACGACGGTCGAAGACCCGATTGAGATGGTCGACTCGCGCTTCTGCCAGGTGCAGGTCAACCCGCAGATCGACGTGACGTTCTCGAATGCGCTGCGCACGATCCTGCGCCAGGACCCCGACATCATCATGGTCGGCGAGATCCGCGACGCCGACACCGCGAACATGGCGGTGCAGGCCGCGCTCACGGGCCACCTGGTGTTCTCGACGCTCCACACGCGCAACGCCGCGGGCGCGGTCACGCGCCTGGTCGAGCTCGGCGTCGAACCGTTCCTGCTCTCGAGCGTGCTGCGCGGCGTGCTCGCGCAGCGCCTGATCCGGCGCATCTGCGTGCGCTGCGCAGTCGAGGGCACGCTGAATCCCGACCAGGTGACGGCGCTCGGCATCAAGGTGCCCGTCGAGCGCCGCGAGCGGCTCGTCGTGCGCTGGGGCGAGGGCTGCGTCGACTGCCGGCACACGGGCCTCTACGGGCGCACCGGCGTGTTCGAGATGCTCGACGTGGGCAAGCGCGTGCGCGCGCTCATCAAC
Organism: uncultured delta proteobacterium; assembly: GCA_963832165.1. Lineage (GTDB taxonomy): Bacteria > Myxococcota_A > UBA9160 > UBA9160 > SMWR01 > JAHEJV01. Next base: position 206,097 of record CAWHTE010000005.1, read on the forward strand.
GAGGGCAAGGACGCCAACGAGATCGACCGCGCCGGGCGGATCGAGGGCATGGAGAACCTGCGCGAAGCCGCGCTGCGCAAGCTCGCCGACGGGCTGACCACCTACGAAGAGGTCGCCCGCGTCACGGTGGACACCGAGTGAGCGGGGGTGCCGCCGCGGAAGAGCTGCGCGCGCTCGTGCGCGCGGGCTGGCGACTCGCCATCTTCGAGACCTTCGAGGAGGAGCGCGCGCTGAACCTGCTCGAGCGCGTCGCGAGCAGCAATGAACGCGCGCTCGTCACCTGGACCGTCGCCGCGGGACTCTCGGGCAACGGGGACGGTGCGGGCTCGCTCGACGCGGGGCTCTCCGCGATCGCGCGCTGCGACCAGCCCGCGCTGTTCGCGATGCTCGATGCGCACCGCTGGCTCGACGACGCGATCGGGCTGCGGCGCCTGCGCGATCTGCTTCCGCAGCTCGGCGCGCGCAAGCAGTGCATCGTGCTGGTCGGCCCGGTCTTCCATCTGCCGGTCGAGATCGAACGCGACGCGGGCCACGTCGCATTGCCGCTGCCGAATGCGGCCGAGATCGCGCATCTGTTCCAGCGCGTGCTCGAGCAGGGCGAGACCAAGGTGGATGCGCAGGTACTGGGCCAGGCGATCCGCGGCGCGCTCGGGCTCTCATCGGGCGAGGCCGTGCGCGTGCTGCGCAAGGCGCTGCGCACCGCGGGCGCGCTCGATGGGCGCGCGGTGGCCGAGATCGTGCGCGACAAACGCCGCGCACTGCACCGCACACCCGCGCTCACATTCCTCGACGACGGTACCGGGCTCGACGACGTCGGCGGGCTCGGCGACCTCAAGAGCTGGCTCGCCGAGCGACGGCGCGCGTTCACGGACGAGGCGGTGGCATTCGGGCTGCCCACGCCGCGCGGGCTGCTCCTGCTCGGCGTCCAGGGCTGCGGGAAGTCGCTCTCCGCGCGCGCGGTCGCGCGCGAGTGGCAGTTCCCGCTGCTGCGCCTCGACCTCGCGGCTGCGTTCGGAGGAGAGCGCAGCCCCGAGCTCGCGCTGCGCGAAGCCGTCGAGGTGGCGGGCTCGCTCGCGCCCGCGGTGCTCTGGATCGACGAGATCGAGAAGGGGTTCGCCGCGGCGCTCTCGGATCCGGTCGCGTCGCGCGTGTTCGGCTGGTTCCTCACCTGGCTGTCCGAGAAGCGCGAGCCCGTGTTCGTGGTGGCGACCGCGAACGACGTGCAGGGACTACCGCCCGAGCTCTTGCGCCGCGGGCGCTTCGACGAGCTGTTCTTCGTCGACCTGCCCACGGCCCCCGAGCGCGCCGAGATCCTGCGCATCCACCTGCGCAAACGCGGGCGCGATCCGCTGCACTTCGAGGTCGATGAGCTCGCGCTCGCGGCCGAGCGCCTGACCGGGGCCGAGCTCGAGCAGGTGGTGGCCTCGGCGCTCTACACCGCGTTCGCGGAATCGCGCGAGCTCTCCGACAACGATCTCGCCAACGCGATCGAGCAGACCGTTCCGCTCTACGACACCTACGAGGAGCGGATCAAGGAGCTGCGCGACTGGGCCCGCCACCGCGCGCGGATGGCTTCCGTGGATGGGCGGATCGCCGAGCTCTTCTCGACGCGCTGAACGCGTTAGAATCGGACGCGTGGAAGACCGCACGATCGTGCGCGAGCGCGCACAGAACATCTGGGCGAGCTTTGCGCGCAAGTTCGAGCCGATGGCCCAGGCGTCGCACCTCGAGCCGATGCCGAACCAGGAGCTCGCGCGGATCGGCGGGCTCGCGGACGCGAAGGACGAGATCCAGACCTACGCGAGCGCGGCCACCAACCCGGACGTCTACGCGCGCTGGGGGACGCATCCGCCCAGCGGCGTGCTGCTATTCGGACAGCGCGGCGTGGGCAAGGAGCTGCTCGCGCGTTCGCTCGCGAGCCTCACGCAGACGTCGTTCCTCTCGCTCGCGATCCCGAAGCTCGTGCTCGAGGTGGTCCACCGCGGCGGCAAGGTCGGCGAGCTCGTGGCGGGCTGGTCGACCGCGCTCGCCGAGATGCCGCCGCTCACGGTGCTGTTCGACGAGCTCGAGTTCCTGCAGGCGGAGGAGATCGGCACGCGCCGCCTCGATCTGCCCGTGGGCCCCGTGATGGATTTCCTGCTCGACATGGTCGATCGCGCGATCGCCGTCGATCACGTGCTCGTGCTGGGATCCACGTCGCACCCGGGCACGCTGCGCCGCGCGTTTACGCAGCCCGGGCGGCTCGAGCGCGTGGTCGAGGTGAGTCCGAGCTATCCCGGCGACATCATCGAGGCGCTGCGCATCCACGCCGCCGACGCGGAGAAGCTCGCCGGGCGTTCGCTCTTCGATCAGATCAACTGGGAACAGATCGTGTCGAGCGTGCCGATCCGACCGATGCCGGGCGACTGGGTGCACATCCTCCACTCGGTGCTGCGCCGCAAGGCGCGCTGCGAGGCGGCGGGAGACGGCGTCACGCCCGTCACCACGGCCGACTTCCACGAGGAGGTCGAGCGGTTCCAGAAGGCGAGCAGCCGGCTCGCGACGCCCACCGGGAACTACGTCTAGGCCACCCCATGGATACCTGGCTCGTCACGGGCGGCGCCGGATTCATCGGCTGCAACTTCGTGCGCATGGCGCTCGCCAAAACCCGCGCGCACATCGTCGTGCTCGACAAGCTCACCTACGCGGGCAACCTCGCCAATCTGGCCGATTTCACCTCCGACCGGCGCTTCTCGTTCGTGCGCGCCGACATCGCCGACCGCGAGGCGGTCGCGGGCGCATTCCGCGAGCACCGGCCGAGCGCCCTGCTCAACTTCGCCGCCGAATCCCACGTCGACCGCTCGATCGATGCTCCCGCCGATTTCGTGCGCACGAACGTGACCGGCACGTTCGAGCTGCTCGAGGCGGCGCGCCATCACCTCGCAGGCGCCGACGCGGACACACGAGCGCGCTTCCGCTTCCTGCACGTCTCCACGGACGAGGTCTACGGCTCGCTCGGCGAGACGGGCGCGTTCTCCGAGACGACGCCCTACGAGCCCAACTCGCCCTACTCCGCCTCCAAGGCCGGCGCCGACCACCTCGTGCGCGCCTATCACGCGACCTACGGAATCCCCGTGCTGATCACGAACTGCTCGAACAACTACGGCCCCTACCAGTTCCCCGAGAAGCTGATCCCGCTCATGATCCTGAACGCGCTCGAGGGACAGCCGCTGCCGATCTACGGCGACGGCCGCAACGTGCGCGATTGGCTCTACGTCGACGACCACTGCGAGGGCATTCTGCTCGCGCTCGAGCGCGGGCAGCCCGGGCAGAAGTACAACCTGGGCGGCTTCGGCGAGCGCACGAACCTCGAGATCGTCGATGCGCTGTGCGCAGAGCTCGAGCGCGTGCATCCGGCCGCGAGCAATCCCGCGATCGCGGGCGCAAGGGCGTACGCGGATCTCAAGCGATTCGTCGCGGACCGCCCCGGACACGACCGGCGTTATGCGATCGACTCGGCGCGCGCGCAGAAGGAGCTCGGCTGGCGCCCCGCGCACGACCTGTCCCGGGGTCTTGCCGCCACCGTGCGCTGGTACCTCGAGCACCGCGAGTGGTGCGAGGAGGTACAGTCAGGGCGGTATCGCCGCGAGCGGCTCGGACTCCGGCACGGGACGCGCCCCTAGCTCGCGAGGAGGAACCATGCGAAGACTGCTCCTGGGAATCGCGCTGTCGAGCGCGCTCGCGCTGCCGGCGCTGGCCGCGTTGAAAGAGGGCGAGGCCGCGCCCACCTTCACGGCCCGCGTGTCGGTGGCCGGTAAGGAATCAAACTTCTCGCTCACGGACGCACTCGGGAAGGGACCCGTCGTGGTCTACTTCTATCCGTCGGCGTACACGACCGGCTGCAATCTCGAGGCCCACGCGTTCGCGACCCAGATGGACGCGTTCAAGGCGGCGGGCGTGACCGTGATCGGCGTCTCGCACGACAGTATCTCTCGGCTCAACGACTTCTCCGCCGATCCGAAGTACTGCGCGGGCAAGTTCCCCGTCGCCTCCGATCCCGACGGCGCGATCGCGCGGTCGTTCGGTCTCGCGGTGATGGATGCGAAGCCCGGAGCCAAGGACACACGCGGTCAGGCGATCGATCACGCGTTCACCGAGCGCACGACGTTTGTGATCGCACCGGGTGGCAAGATCGCGAAGGTCCTCTCGTCCGCCGACGACCGGATCGCGCCGTCCGATCACGCGGTCGAGTCGCTGCTGGCCGCGCAGAAGCTCGCGAAGCCCAAGGCCCGCTAGAACAGCGACGGCTGGCGCAGGGGCTCGGGCACCGCGTCCAGCAGAGCAGCGTCGTCGTTCTCGATCCGATTCACGCGCGTGCCGACCGGGCGCAGCGCGAGCGCATCGGGCGCGAGCGGCGCGAGCAGCTCCGCGAGCGAGGCGACGTCGCGCGTGGGGTCGAGCCACGCCGCGTAGGTATCGGGCGCGAGGATCGCGGGCATGCGGTCGTGCAGCTCGGCGATGCGCGCGTTCGCGGCCGTGGTCAGCAGCGCACAGGTCTCGAGCCGCGCACCGCCCGGGGCGATCCAGCGCTCCCAGAGTCCCGCGATGCCGAGCGGCGCGCCGTCGCTCGGCGCGATCCAGTACGGCTGCCGGAAGTCGCCGCGGTCGGCCCACTCATAGAAGCCGCTCGCGGGAACGATGCAGCGCCGTGCGCGGAACGCGTCGCGGAACGCGGGGCGCACCGCGGCCGTCTCCGAGCGTGCGTTGATGAGCGCCGCGCCGGCCGCCTCCGGACCCGACCACGCGGGCACGAGCCCCCAGCGCAGCAGTCCCGCGGCGCGCTCTCCGCCGTCCGCGCGGATCGCGAGCACGTGTTGGCCCGGCGCGATGTTGAAGCGCGGCGCGCAGTCCGGCGGCGCACCGAGCCCGAAACGCTCTGCGAGCGACTCGGGAGTGGAGGTCAGCGTGAATCGGCCACACATAGACTCGCACCCAGACTACCGATTCTGGGAAGCGCGGCGCCCCGAGCTGCCGGCTCGTGATGTACGCAACTCGTGCGCAGTCAGATCGCGCAACGCGCCGCGCGAGCGGACCGACTCGGCGATTGCGCTGACCGCGCACGTTTCTTGCACCAGCGGAGCGCACACCTGGAATCCCGGGAGGACCCTCCATGCGCCGAGCTCGCAGCCTTGCGATCACCCTCGTCACGCTCAGCGCCGCGCACACGCTCGGCTGCTGGTCCGTTCACAAACGCGAGAACGACCTCGACCGATCGCCCGTGGTCAACCACGGCGCCGGCGCGACCGTCATCTACCCGGGCGGGAACGCACCGATGCATCCGGGCAACTTCCATCCTCGCGAGGCCGGCTACGGACAGGGCGTGCTGTCGCAGCCGGGCGCTCCGCCGAACACCTACGCACCGGGCGCGGCACCCAGCTACAAGCCCGGTTCAGCGCCCGCTCCCGCACCCGCACCGACTTCCGGAAACTATCCCGTGCCGCAGAACGCGGTCGCGCGCAACGTGGCCGTGCCGCCGCCCGAGTTCGGCTCGGGCAACGGCAGTGCGAGCAGCAGCGGATCCGCGGCGCCGCGCGGCGCAGGGGTCGCGATGCTCGGCGGCACCGAGATCGAAGAGACGCAGCACATCAAGATCAACGAAGAGCCCAAGTGGCTCAAGTACATCGCGCTGCCGTTCGTGGCGCTCGCGGCGCCGATCAAGTACGGCGCCGACAAGATGGCGGGCGACCCCGCGCCTGCGCCGACCGTGCCGCGCAACGAGCACCAGGCGCGGCCCGAGCTCCAGACCGCGCCCGCGCCGACCGACTACGAGACCACGCGACTCCAGGGCATGGAGCGCGAGCTGGCCCAGCGCGGGGCCACACCGCCGCCCGCGCCGAGCGCAGCGACACCGGCGCCCGTCGCACCCGGCTCGAGCTTCTCGGACGAGCTCGCGGCGCTGCGCCGCCGCGCCAATCCCGCGCCTGCCCAGCCCGTGCAGCCCGTGCAGCCGACTCAGCCCATGCCGCCGGTGCAGCCCACACAGGCGCCCCTGCCCCCGGTCTCGGCGCCGCCCGTGATCGCGGCCGCGAACCCCGCGCCACCCGTTGCCACCCCGAGCACCGGCCAGGTCGATCGCGACGGCGACGGCCGCACCGACCACTGGATCACGCGCGAGAACGGCGCGATCGCGCGCGAGGTATTCGACGAGAACTTCGACGGCAGACCCGACCGCACGCTCGTCTACGATCCCGCGTCGCACCAGGTGGTGCAGCTCGAAGAGGACGCCAACTTCGACGGCAGAAGCGATGCGTTCACGGCGCTGCGCGGCGGACAGGTGATCGGACGGCGCGTCGACGGCAATGGCGATGGCCAGATCGATTCGTGGAGCATCTACCGCGCCGGCGTGATCACGCGCCTCGAGCGCGACGCGAACGGCGATGGCTTCCGCGACCACGTCGCCTACTATCAGGAAGGCCGCCTCGCGCGCGAGGAGCGCGACGACGACGGCGACGGCCGCACCGACCTGATCAGCTACTTCGACCAGGGCGAGCGCGTCTCGCGCGTCGAAGAGGACTCGAACGGCGATGGCGAGATGGACGTGGTCTCCCACTACGAGAACGGCCGCCTCGCGCGCCGCGAGGTGCTCGACGCATCGGTGCTGAGCGCGAACCCGCCGGAAGCGGATCCCAAGTAGTGCCGCGAACCCCGGTCCAGGCGTTCGCGTTCCTGTTCGGGCTCTGGCTCGCGCTGTGGTTCTCGCCGTTCGGCGCGCGCGGCGAGACGGCGACGGGCGCGTTCGGAGGCCTCGAGGCATCGCTGCACCACGGAGTGAACGCGGTGCGCGCCCAGCAGCACCTGATCCCGCTCGAGCGCCGCCCCGAGCTCGACGCGGTCGCGCTCGCGCACAGCCAGGACATGGTCGCGCGCCACTTCTTCGCGCACGAGAGCCCGGAGGGGCACAACGCGCTCAACCGGCTCGAGAGCGCGCGCGTCGAGGGCTTCTCGCTCGCGGCGGAGAACATCGGCATCACCGACCGGCCCGATTCCAACCGCGAGATCCTGCGCGCGTGGATCGAGTCCGAGGTGCACCGCACCAACCTGTTCGCGCCGCCGTTCAACGCCACGGGGATCGGCATTGCGCGCGCGCCCAACGGGTCGCTGGTCTACACGCAGCTCTACGTCACGTATCCGCGGTAGCATCGCGGGCCCGTGAAGGTCCATCTCGTCGACGGCACCTACGAGCTGTTCCGCCACTTCTTCGCGCTGCCCTCGCACACGCGCGCGGACGGGCAGGAGGTGGCCGCCGTGCGCGGCGTGCTCGCGTCGCTAGTCGGCCTGCTCGAGGAAGGAGCGACCCACGTGGGCGTCGCGACCGACCACGTGATCGAGTCGTTCCGCAACGACCTCTACCCGCACTACAAGACCGGCGCGGGCATCGACCCCGCACTGCGCTCCCAGTTCGAGCCGCTCGAGGAGGCGCTTGCCGCGGCGGGCTTCGCGGTCTGGCCGCTCGTCGAGTACGAGGCCGACGACGGCCTCGCTGCGGCCGCCGCCCTCGCCGCGGCCGATCCGCGCGTCGAGCGCGTGCTGATCTGCACGCCCGACAAGGACCTCGCGCAGTGCGTGATCGGCACGCGCGTGCAGCTCTTCGACCGGCGCCAGCGCGTGGCGCTCGATGCAGCGGGCGTGCGCGCGAAGTTCGGCGTCGACCCCGAATCGATTCCCGACTATCTCGCGCTCGTGGGCGACAGCGCCGACGGCTTCCCGGGGCTGCCCGGGTGGGGCGCGAAATCGGCGGCCGCCGTGATCGGCCACTACGGCCACCTCGAGAAGATCCCGGCGTCGCCCCAGGACTGGGCCGTGCCCGTGCGCGGCGCGGCCAAGCTCGCGGCCACGCTCGAGGCGCAGCGCGCCGATGCGCTGCTGTTCCGGCGGCTGGCCACGCTCGCGCGCGAGGGACCCGCCGTGGGCGCGCTCGACGACTGGCTCTGGCGTGGCCCGACCCCGGCGTTCGCGGAGATCGCGGCCGGGCTCGGGGCGCAGGCGCTCGCGGTGCGCCTCGCGCGGCTCGCGCGTTAGTGCAGCGACGAGAGCGTGGCCGTGGTCCGGCGGTCGTCCCAGTAGATGTCGATCGGGGCGGACGCGTCGAGGTGCGCGGGCAGCACCGCATAGCCGAGCACACGCTGGCCCGCGGCGAGATCCCCCAGCGCACCGTCGATCACGCCGAGCTGATCGGGATTCGCGGGATCGGGGTGGAATGCGACGTGGCCCTGCACGAAGGTGAGATTGGCGTGGATCGCGCCCGCCTTGCGCGCTTCGGCGCGAAACACCACGACCGGGCCGCGCTGTCCGCCGCCCTGGGTCGCTAGCGCCGCATGCACGCGCTGCTCGAACAGCGCCGAGCGCGCGAGCTGGAGCATCGCGGTGCGCTCGCCGTCGGCGCTGAAGCGCGACACGGCCGCCGGAGCGACCGACTGCGTGAGCGCGACGATCTCGTCGAGGTCCTCGACGTCGCTCGGCGTCAGCGCGAGGTCGAGCCTGCGCGCGGCCGCGGGTGTGAGTGCTGCGACCTGGGTGGGCGCCGTCGGAGGCGCCGCGGGCGCGGTCGCCGGTACGGGTGCCGTCGCGGGGGCAGGTGCGGTCGCGGGGCTCGGCGGCGCCGAGGGCGGGACCCCCGACTCGACGAGGTTGTAGGGATTGTTCGGATCCGCGAGCCGGTTGAAGCGCTCCCAGCCATACGGGCGCGGCAGAAGCTCGGGCTGGAGCGGCGGGAGGTCCTGGGGGTCGACGCGCTTGGCCTCGCGACACGGAATTGCGTCGGCGCTCTGAACGATGAAGATGCTGCCATCCGGGCACACGCCGCTGATCGCGGCAGCGGCCGGGGCGGCGGCGAGCAGGGTCGCGAACGCGCTCAAGAGGCTCGGTCGGATCGGCATGGCGGGACACCTCTCAGCGTCCAGTCTACCTTGAAAAATAAAGCAAAATCAATGGGATACGAGCCAGATGTCGCGCGATTTCGAGGCGCGATCTTTCCCGCGTGCGCTCGCCTGCTTGGCGCGGGTTCTGCGCGCGGCTGAACCCTCGCGGATCGCCGCGCAACCCCGTGCGTTTAGTGCGTGGTGAGCGGGGCGAGCTCGATGTCGTCGACGTCGTCTTCGCCGAGGTCGTCGTCGGGCAGCGCGGGCAGCGCGGGCGCCGCCACTTCCTCGACCTCGCCCGCCTCCGGGAGCGCCTCGATCGCGCGCAGCGCGGGCAGATCGCCGAGCTTCGCAAGACCGAACACCTCGAGGAAACGGCGCGACGTGGCGTACACGATCGGGCGACCCGGCACCTCGCGGTGTCCCGCGATGCGCGCGAGCTGGCGGTCGAGCAGGCTTCGCAGCACCGCGCCCGCATCGACGCCTCGGACGTGCTCGATCTCCGCGCGCGTGACGGGCTGGCGATACGCGATCACCGCGAGCGTCTCGAGCGCTGCGGGCGAAAGCCGCAGCGGACGCGTCGTCTGGATCTCGCGCAGGTAGGGAGCGAACTCCGGCAGGGAGCGCAGCTGGTAGCCGCCCGCCACCTCCCAGATCTCGAACGCGCGTCGCTGCTCGGCGTATTCCGCGTTGAGCTCGTCGACGATCGCGCGTACCTGGGACGGATTGCACGACGGCAGCACCCCGGCGATCCGCGCGGGCGGCATCGGCTCGTTCGATGCGAGGATGATCGCTTCGACGATGCGGCGCTCCTGCTCACGTTCCATCGGTTCTCCTCTTCGCGCGGCGGATTGCGCCCTTCGGGCCGATCCGCCCTAGGTCGTTACATCAGCTCGGAGACGCGCTGCTCCCAGTCGCTCGCGCCGCCCTCGCCGCGCCGGCGCACGTGGATCGCGCCGTGCGGGGCACCGAGCTCGTCCACCCCCTGATACAGGCCGATCGCCTCGAGCCGCGTGAGCTCGAGGATGGCGAGGAACGTGGCGACGATCAGTCCGCGCGAGAGCGGTGCATCGCCCGCGAGCAGGTCTTCGAACTCGCACGCCTCGCGCGAGGTGAGCGCCCCCATCACCGCCACCATGCGCTCGCGCACGGTGATCGTCTCGACCTCCACCTCGTGCGCCGCGCCGGTGTGTCCCCCGCGCGCGAGCGCGCGGCGCATCGCGTCGACGAGCTCGAACAGCCCGACCTCGATCTCGCGCTCGGCCTCGGGCAGAGGCTCGACGCCCTGCGCGTGCGCGGAGAACACGTCGCGCCCGAGCAGCTGGCGGTCGCCGATCTCGCCCGCGACCTCCTTGAAGCGCTGGTACTCGAGCAGGCGCGCCACGAGCTCCGCGCGCGGGTCGATGTCCTTGTCCGCGATCGCGCTCGGATCCGGCGGCAGGAGCATCCGCGACTTGATCCAGGCCAGCGTCGCCGCCATCACGAGGTATTCGCCCGCGATGTCGAGCTGGAGGTCGCGCATGAGCTCGAGGTATTCGAGGTACTGCTCGGCGATCCGCGCGATCGGGATGTCGGTGATGTCGACTTCGTCGATCCGGATCAGGTGCAGCAGGAGGTCGAGCGGGCCCTCGAAGATCGGCAGCTTCACGGCGCACGTGGAGGCGCCAGCCGACCACTCGCGCTCGATCGCGTCGGTGGCTCCCGCAAGAGAATCGGGCGTTCCGTCCGAAGGGGGCGGACCCGCGGTTGTCATGCTCACTCCGGCACAGGCTCGGCGGAGGGGGGAGGCGCGATCGAGTATCGGAGATCGGATCCGCCGAGGCAAGCGCCCGGATGCGCGTGAAAAATTTGCGCGCGAGCCCGCGCGAACGCTTACCCTGCGGCCCCGATGGACGATTTGCAGCAGCGGGAGCGCGAGCTCGCCCAGCGCATCGCGAGCTTCGTGAATCCGAGCAGCCCGCACGCCGTGGCCGCCGCGACGGCATTCCTGCTCACCTTCTACGTCGGGCTCGCGCTCGCCTACCGCGACGCGGTCCCGCTCTTCGAGGCTCCCGACGAGCCCTCGCACATCCACTACGCGGCGTTCGTGTACACGCACGCCCGCCTGCCGCGCCAGCAGTCCCTCGAGGTGCCCGGCGAGGGGATGCAGGCGCCGCTGGTCTATGCGGTGTCGGCGCCGCTGCTCGGCAATACCGGGATCGACGTCGCGCATGCCGCGGACGAGCTCCGGCTCGCCCTGCTCCCGTACTACTCCCACCCGCAGGAGAAAGCGGGCGGCCCCGCGATCGCCGCGTTCGAGCACGGCAAACGCCAGTTCGTGACCGACGGCAGCCTCGAGCCGCTGCGCGTGCTGCGCAGCACGAGCCTCGCCTTCGGCCTGCTGACGGTGATCCTGACCTTCGCGGCCATGTGGCGGCTGACGCGCGATGCGCGGATGGCGCTGCTCGCGGGCTCGCTCGTCGCCTTCAATCCACAGTTCCTGTTCAGCTCGGGCTACTTCTCGAACGACCCCGCGGCCGCGGCGATCGGCGCCGCGGCGCTCTGGATCGTGGTGCGCGCACTCGAAGACCCGGAGCGCGCTCCCGCGCGCCGCGACTATTTCGCGGGCGCACTGCTGATCGGGCTCGGCGCGCTCACGAAGACCTCTACGCTGCCCGGCCTCGCCGTCGCGGCCGTGACGCTCGTCGCGGTCGATCATCGCGCGCGGCCCCAGGTGCGCAGGGATGTCGCGAGCGCGGCCGCACTCGTGCTGCTGCTCGCGGGCCCGTACCTGATCTGGGCGGCCAAGTACCGCGGCGGCCTGCTCGGCATCGACGCCGTGGTGGCGTCCACGGACATGATGCACCGCGCACACGGACTCGGCGGTCAGCTCTATCTCCTCGCGGGAAACTACTGGCAACGCACGCTCGAGTCGTTCTGGGGCCGGTTCGGCTGGTTCAACGTGCTCGTGCCGAGGGCGACCCTCCTCGCATTCTTCGCGATCACCTGGACCGGCGCGCTCGGATGGATCGCGGGACGCGAGCGCCTGCTCCCGGAGAGCCTGGGCTCGCGCTTGCTGCGGCGATACCTGCTCGCAGCGTTCGGAGCCACGCTCGCCGTGCATCTCGCGATGAACCTCATGATCACCAATCCGCAGGGCCGCCTGCTCTTCCCGTGCATCTCGCAGATCGCGTTCCTGCTCGCGCTCGGCATCTACCGGTTGATCGGCAGCCCGAAGCGCATGCTTCCGCTCACGATCAGCGTCGTCCTGCTTCTGGTCGCGCTCGACGTCTACTGCCTGCGCGGCGTGCTCGTGCCCGCGTACCGGTAGGCGCAGCGCGCGACGCCAAACGCGGCGGCGGGCAGTGCCAGGAGCGCCGCGCGCTCGCGCCAGTCTGGCGGTGGCGGCGGCCGCAGCGAGATCCGCCGCGCAGACCACGTGCCCTGCGGAAGCTCGTCGCGCACGCGCCCGAACTCGTCCACGACCGCGGAGAGCCCGCCGTGCGCAACGCGCACCAGCGCGAGGCGCTGCTCGATCGCGCGAAAGCGCGCGAGCTCCAGCAGCTGCCGGCGCGCGGCCGCGCTCTGCAGCCAGCTGTCGTCGGCGAGATTCACGAGCGCGAAAGCGGCGGGCGTCCGCCGGCGCGCGGCGATTCCGGGGAACAGGACCTCGTAGCAGAGCAGCGGCGCGACGCGAACCGGCCCGCGAAAGGTCGGCGGGCCCTCGACCTCCTCGACGCGATTCCACGCGGCGGCGCCGCCGAACAGGCGCACGAGCAGCGCATCGCCCGGAAAGCGCCGGCTCGATTCCAGCAGCGGGATCGCGCGCGCCTTGTCGAGCCGCGCCGTGATTCCGCGTTCGGGCTCGAGCCACACGACCGAGCTCCGGTAGCGCTCCGTTCTGCCCGCGCTGGACGCCATCACGAGTCCGGTCAGGACCGGAATGCCCAGCTCGTCCACCCACGCGAGGAGCGACGCGGAGAGCTCGCGCGACCCGTCCACGCGCGCCGTGAGCAGATTCTCGGGCAGCACGAGTGCATCGATTCGGGTCGTTTCGCGTGCCACTGCGCGGTCGGCGAAGGCGCGCACGCGGTGCAGGTGGAGCGGCTGGAGGGCGTCGTTCCAGCGCTCGCCGCGCGGCAGGTCCGGCTGGACCAGCAGCAGATCGACGGTCTCGGTCGACGCGTGTGGACGCATCGCCTCGGCGACGGGAAGACCGAAGTGCGCCAGCGCGAGCCAGCTCGCGCCGAGCGCCAGCGCGAGCTGTGCTGCGCCCGCGCGCTTCCGTCCGAGATCGGCCAGCGCACAGTTCGATGCGACGAGCAGCGCCGAGATCAGGGGCACACCCGCCACCGCGGCGAGCTGCGCTACGCCGATCGCACCGCGCTGCGACACGCCCAGCAGGCCCGCGGGCACGCCCCACCACACCCGTCCGATCGCGGTCTCGCCGGCGAACACAGCCGCCGCGATCGCGAGCGCGCGCGGCCCCGGACCCCAGCGCGCCGTCGCGCGCGACGCGACTCCGATGAGCCCGAACACCGGGCCGGGCTCGCCCACAGCGACACGAGCACCAGCCCCGCGAGCGACGCAGGCCGCGACGCGCCGAGCTCCGTGAGCGCCGCCGGAAGCCAGGCGAGTCGCGATCCCATGGAGCGCTCCCGCGAACGACGCCGAGCGCGGCTGCTTCGAGCCATCCCGCCCTGCGCGCCGCCGCGAGCAGCGGAATCAGGAACACCCCGCCGAGCGGCCAACCCGCCTCTCGATGCACCGGCACGGCGAGCAGCAACGAGCTCAGCGCCGCGAGCGCAACCCGCTCTCCAAACGACATGCGCGAACTCGAACGGCGACCGGGCCCTTCGAGAATAACCGGGTCGCAGTCAGCAGCGCTGCTGCAGGAGCTCGAGCGGATCGGGGCGTCCGGCAAGACCGACGGAGCCGGGGAGAAAGCCGCCCAGGCTGCCGGACGCTATCGGCGTCTGGCCTGGCTCCTCAGCTTCCGCCGAGCTGGATCTCCACCAGCGTGCCGAAGCCCGGGAGCGCGTTCGGTCGTAGCCGCCCGAACACGTCACGCGTGTGGGCGGGGTCGTCGCGCACGGCGCGCGCGCGGCCCGCGAGCGTCTCGCCGCGCAGCCACAGCGTGACAGGCTTCTCGTCTCCCACGATCTCCTTCCACCACCGACCGTCCGCGGCGGCGTAGACGCGGTTGCCCTCGCGCAGATAGTTGACGGGGATGCGCCGGCCGCTCGGCAACGTCAACAGCATCACCTTCTGCGCGCGCTCACCATCCGGATCGCCGATCAGCTCGCGCTCGACGCGCGGATTGGCGACGCGCGCGAAGTAGAGCGAGCTGCCGAGCACCAGCGCGACCGCGCAGGCGAGCGCGGCGATCGAGAGAGTCACCACGGGTCGTTTCATCCAGGCGTTCCGGTTTCCGGCAATTTATCATCGAGCGCAGGGCCGGATCGAAGCCGATCGCCCGCGATCGAGGAGGAAGGTCCATGCGAACCCAGCTGATGGAGGAGCTCGGCATCGAGTTCCCGATCTTCGCTTTCACGCCACTGCCGCGACGTCGTCGCCGCGGTCACGAAGGCCGGCGGGCTCGGCGTGCTCGGCGCCGTCGCGCACACCCCGAGCAGCTCGAGATCGAGCTCGACGTGGATCGACGAACGAGGTCGGCGGCCAGCCCCTACGGCGTCGACCTGCTGCTGCCCGCGAAGTACGTCGGCGCCGAGCGAGGGCGGGCATCGACGCCGCCGAGCTCGGCGGCGCTGATCCCCGAGCGAGCACCGCGCGTTCGTCGACGACGCTGCTCGAGAAGTACGAGCGTGCCGCCGCTGCCCGACGAGGACGAGCGCATGACCGGCCGGCGTCGGCTGGCGCCTGGTCGCACAAGGGCGCCGAGCCGCTGCTCGACGTCGTCTTCGCCCACCCGATCCGCCTGATCGCCAACGCGCTCGGGCCGCCGCCGCGCTGCATGGTCGAGCGGGCGCACGCGCGCGGACGTGCTCGTGGCCGCGCTGGCCGGCACGGCCGCAGCACGCCGAGCGCCAGCAGTGCCGCCGGCGTCGACATCATCGTCGCCCAGGGCAACGAGGCCGGCGGCCACACCGGCGAGATCGCGACGATGGTGCTCGTGCCCGAGGTCGTCGACGCGTCGCGCCCGATCCCGGTGCTCGCCGCCGGCGGCATCGGCACGCGGCCGCCAGATGGCGGCCGCGCTCGCCCTCGGCGCCGAGGGCGTGTGGTGCGGCTCGGTGTGGCTCACCACCGAGGAGGCCGAGACCCACCCGGTCGGTCAAGGAGAAGTTCCTCGCGGCCGACGTCGTCGCGACACGGTGCGGTCGCGCTCGCTGACCGGGCAAGCCGGCGCGCAAGCTGCGCACCGCGTGGACCGACGAGTGGGACAGCCCGGCGCAACCCCGAGCCGCTGCCGATGCCGCTGCAGATCGAAGCTCGTCGCGGAGGCGCAGGAGCGGATCCAGCGCACGGCTCACAACCGACGCGGCGATCGGCCGAGCTCGCGAACTACTTCGTCGGGCCAGATCGTCGGCTCGCTGAATCACGTCAAGTCGGTGCGCGCGGTAATGGAGGAGTTTGCGCTCGAGTACGCCGACACGATGGAGCGGCTCGACGAGATCGCAGAGCCGTAGGGGCGCCCGAAGGCGGCGGCGCTCAGTGGCCGGATTCGATCCGCTCGAGCCAGCCGAGCAGCTCGCGATGGACCTGCTCGCGGTTCGTCTCGTTCAACACCTCGTGGCGCGCGCCCGGGTAGTAGATCGCCTCCACATCGAGCCCCGCGCCGCGCATGCGCTGCTCGAGCACGCGCACGTTCGAGCCACCGTTCGAGACGGGATCGGCGTCGCCCGTGAGCAGCAGGATCGGGAGATGGGGCGGGATCGCGGCGATCGCATCGGGCTCCATCTCGCGCGTCGCCATGGCCATCAGGTCGGCGACGAAACCGTGGGTCATCGGCAGTGCATCGCCGCAGAACGGATCTGCGATGTAGGCGTCGACCTCGGCCGGGTCGCGCGAGAGCCAGTCGAAGGGCGTGCGCGCGTTCTCGATTCCGGCATTGAAGGCCGAGAGGCCGGCGAAGGGCTGATCGGCGAGGCCGGCCTCGACGGCCTCGCGCACGGCGCTTGCCGTCTCGAGCAGGGCCCCGTCCGCGCCGGGCGAGCCCGACAGCGCGAGACCCGCGAGCGAGGCGCCGCGCTGCTCGGCGAAGGCCTGCGAGATCAGCGCGCCCATCGAGTGCCCGAACAGCACCGTCGGCAGCGCGCCGACGTCTGCCTGTGCGATCTCGATCAATTGCGCGAGATCGCCCAGCACGCCGTTCATGCCCGAGGGGCCCGTGCGGCCGCGGCCCGTGGAGGCGGCGGTGAGTCCGTGGCCGCGATGGTCGGGCGCGTAGACCGCATAGCCGCGGTGCGTGAGCGCCCCGGCGACGCGCCCATAGCGGCCCGAGTGCTCCGACATCCCGTGCGCGATCACCACGACCCGCCGCGGCTTTCCGCCCGGCAGCCAGCGTCGGTAGAACACGTCCACCCCGTCGCCATCGCGGAACTCGAGCTCGTCCACGCTCCCTCCTCGTCGGCGGTCGGACACATTGAGAATCCACGTCCGAAAGAGATGACCGCCCGCAAGCGCCCGGAGCCCAGCGACGCGTTCACTTCCCGACTTGTGCCTTCGCCGCTGCGCGTCGCTCCTGCTGCTCGGTGAGCAGACGGTAGGCGACGTAGTACTTGAAGATGTTGCTCACGTAGGTGACCGTTTCGCGGCCGATCCGCTCCGAGGCGACGCGCTCGACGTTGCCGAACCACACGTTCGGATCGAGGCCCCGCTCCTCCGCCTCGCGGCGGAGCTGCCGGATGCGTCCCGGCCCGGCGTTGTAGGACGCGAACGTCATGAGCGCCTTGTTCAGATTGTCCATCGGCTCGTTCGTGTAGTAGCGGTCGACCATGAACCGCATGTACTTCACGCCGGCGTGGATGTTGGCATCGATCTCGGTGATGTCGCCGACGTTCAGCTCCTTTCCGGTCGGCGGCATGACCTGCATCACGCCAATCGCGCCAACCGGGCTCTTGACGTTCTGGTCGAGCGTCGATTCCTGGTAGCCCTGCGCCGCCATCAGCAGGTAATCGAGGTTGTACTGCGCCCTGTACTTCTTGAACAGCTCGACCACCGCCTGCAACTTCCGGCGCTCGGCATCGGCCGCGGCGTTCTTCGCGTACTTGACGTTCTGGAGATAGCGACGTTCGATCACGTTGCGAAAGGCGTCGCCCTTGCCGTGCTTCCGGATCCACGCGTTGACGACCTCTCGGAGCTTGGGATTCTCCTTGCGAAACGCGACGGCCAGGATGCCGCCAGACCGCACGGTGACGTCCCGGTGCACCGTGAGGTCGGTGAACACCTTGCTCCAGAACTCGGCGAGATAGTCGTCCACGACGGTGATCGGCGCGAGGCCGGCGTTGACCATCTCGAGCACGTCATCGTCTTCGAGCACGTCGGGGGCGACCGTCGATCACCACCGGCGGCTTGCCGCGCGCTTTCAGTTGCTCGTTCAGGCTGACGAGGCTCTCGTCGTAGATGCTCCCCTTGCGGACGAACACCTCCTGGCCGGCCAGATCGTCCACCGTGACGATCGGCGGCGCTCCTGGCCCGGTGACCACCACTTCGCTCACATTGGTGCGCGTCGGCTCCGAGAAGGCGACGAGTTTCTCCCGCTCGGGCGTGACGGTCACCATGGCCGCGACCATGTCGACCTTGCCGCTCGTGAGCGCCGGGTACAGCTGATCGCGCGACATCGGCACGATCACCACGTGCACCTTGAGGTTGCCGGTCTTCAAGTCCGCGTTCAGATCCTTCTCGAACAGCTTCAACGACTCGTACGTCAGCCCGCGCTCCTGCCCCTTGTCGATGAAGTAGTGCGTGCGGTTGAAGGTCACGCCAACGCGAATCGCGCGACGCTCGACCATCGCGTCGAAGTCGCCGGTGAACGGTGCGTCGATCTTGCTCCGCACGCCTTCCGGAAGCGCGTCGAACGGCGAGGCGGTGTCCGGGATCGGCGCCTCGTCTGCGGACGATGCCGGCGAGGTGCCCGGCGGCGCAGCCTGCGGCTCTGTTCCCGGCGCTTGCTCCTGCTCTCGGGAGCAGCCCGTCGCGGCCGCGACGGCCAGCGCGACGACAACCCACATCGCTGCGAATGTGACTCTCATGGTCGAGCGCTCCGCGGTGCCCGCTAGCCGGGGCATTTGGCCGAATGTTACTCCTCGGACCTTGCGGGAATCCAGTTGGACTACTCCGCTCGGCTGCGCCTCGCTGCGCGAATCCCTCCCCTTGCACGTGATACGGAGGTAGTGCCGCGAGAGCTCGCATGAGCGTTTCGGGCGCCGATTACTGCTAGTTCGCTCCGACCACGGGTGCGGTGGTGATTCACCGCTTCGGGCGCCGCCTGCGCCGCGCCACCTCCTGCGCGAGCGCGAGGGCCTCCTCGCGCGAGTGCAGCGCACCGTCGAGATAGGCGGAGCGGATCCGCTCGAGTGCGCGTCCGACGCTCGGGCCCGCGAGACCCGCCGCGACGAGGTCATCACCCGTGACGGGCAAGCGTCGATGGCGGTCGTCGCTCGCATAGCGCACCACGCGCCGGCGCAGCGCCGGAGGTGCACCCGCGTACACCGCGTAGAGCGCCTCCTCGGAGAGGTCGCCGAGCACCGCATCGATCGCGCCGCGCCCGCGCCCGCGCGCGAGCGCGCGCACCGCGCGCTCCGCCTCCTGCGGCAGATCGGCGACGCGCCGCGCGGGCTCGCCGCGTACGCCGAACCGGCGCAGCGCGCGGCGGCGCAGTGCGGCGGGCAGCGGCCCGAGCCATACCCCGAAGCCGGCCATCCACGCGCGCCACCGCCCGCTCTTCCAGGGCGGCTGAGCGATCGCGCGTCCGAGGCGCCGCAGCGGCAGCGCGGATTCGCGCGGAAGCCGAAGCCCGGGCTCGAGCGCGCCGAGCACGTGCCAGTCGTCGAGCAGGCGCAGCGCGTGAGCGGGATCGAGCCCGCGGTGCGCGTCCTCGAACACGCGCTCGAGCTCGCGACGCAGCCGGTCACCGGATACGGGCCCGAAGCATCCGTCGCGCAGCGCGCTGCGCAGCGCGACGCGCGAGCCGGGCGCGAGCGAGAAGTCGAGCCGCGGACCGAGCCGCCCCGCGCGCAGCGCGCGCGTCGGATCGTCGTGGAAGCTCTTCTCGTGCAGGATGCGCAGTCGGCGCGCGGCCAGGTCCGCCATGCCGTCGAAGAGATCGACGATCTCGGGATGACGCGCGCGCGCCGCCCGTGACAGCGGGAGCGCGAGCGCGTTCACGCTGAAGTCGCGCCGCGCGAGGTCCTGCGCGAGATCGCCCGGCGCCACGGTCGGCAGCGCGCCCGCGTGCGCGTAGCTCTCGCTGCGCACGGTCGCGAAGTCGATCGCGGCTTCGGGCGTGCGCAGCTCGGCGGTGCCGAAGCGCTCGTAGCGGGTCACCTTGCCCGCCGCGCCGGCCGCGCGCGCCGCGAGCGCGCCCGCGCGCGCCGGATCGGGGTCCTCGATCAGGAGATCGATGTCCACGAGCGGACGGCCGAGCAGCCAGTCGCGCACGGGTCCACCCACGAGCAGCACCGATACGCCGTCCGTATCGGCCGCGCGCAGCACCGTGCGCACGAGCTCCGCGGACGCGGGCGGCAGGCTCGCGAGCGCTGCATGCGCTCGAGACTCGCGTGTCACGACCGGGCAGAGCCTCCGCCGCGCGGATGGCGGCGCTCCACCGTCTCGCGCAACCGCGCGCGACTCACATGCGTGTAGATCTGGGTCGTCGAGAGGTCGGCGTGGCCGAGCAGCGTCTGCACCACGCGCAGATCGGCGCCGCCCTCGAGCAGATCGGTGGCAAACGCGTGTCGCAGCACGTGGGGCGACACGCGGTCACTCGCGACGTTGGCCCGCCGCGCGATCGCGCGCAGCCGCGCGAAGAAGTTCTGGCGCGTCATCGCGCGTCCGCGCCGGGTCAGGAACAGCGCCTCGGGCTCGCGGCGCGCGCCGCGCGTGAGTAGCGGCCACGCCTCGGCGAGATAGCGCGCCACGGCCTCGAGCGCGGGCTCGCCGAGCGGCACCTGTCGCTCGACGCGCCCCTTGCCGACCACGCGCAGCCACCCGCCGCGCTGTTCGAGCGCCGCGCGCGGCAGACCCACGAGCTCCGACACGCGCAGTCCTGCGCCGTAGAGCACCTCGAGCATCGCGCGGTCGCGCAGCGGGAGCGGACCCTCGCCCTGCCCGGCCGCCTCGATCAGCGCCGCGGTCTCGTCGCGGCGCAGGATGCGCGGCAGCGTGCGGTCGACGCGCGGCGAGTCGACACCGCGCACCGGATCCACGCTGAACGCGAGGGTTGCGCCCGCGAAGCGCAGCAGACGGCGCGTGGCGACGAGCGCGCGCGCGCGGCTGCGCGCTGCGAGGCCGCGCCGCGAGAGCGCCGCCGCGAAGCCCGCGAGGTGCTCGGGCGCCACGTCGTGCAGGCTGCGCACCGCAGCCGCATCGAGGAAGCCCGCGAGCTGCGCGAGGTCACGGCCGTACGCCTCGACGGTGCGCGGCGAAAGCCCGCGCTCGACCGCCGAGTGGCGCAGGAACGCGTCGATTCCGCTCCCGATCTCAGACGGCTGCGGCTGCATGCCCATCGCCCGACCCCATCGCCGCGAGCAGGTCGCGACGCAGCGCCGCGATCGCATCCTCGTCCGAGATCTTCCGGCCCTCGTCGTCCTTCAGGTAGAACGTGTCGCTCACCTGGTCGAGCACCTTGCCCGCCTTCGAGATGTAGACCTCGTAGCCGTGCTCCGCGATCACGCGCGTGAGGTCGTGCAGGAGACCCAGACGATCATTCGCGAGCACGTCGACGATCGTGTAGAAGTCCGACTCCTCGTTCGAGATCTCCACCTCTTCGGACTGGCGCGGCGACGGTGCCATGCCGCTGCCTAGCGGTCGCCCGCGACGCGTCAAGAGCTCGGCCACGCCGATCTCGCCCCCGATCACGCGCTCGAGCGACTTCAAGAAGTCCTGCCAGACCATCTCGCGCGCTGCCTCGTCGCCCGCGGGCGTCGTGACGCGGTAGATCTCGAGCGCCATCCCGTCTCGCATCGTGTAGACGTGCGCACCCAGGATGTTCATGTGGTGTGCGCTGAGCACGCCCGACACGTTCGAGTAGAGCCCGTGCACGTCGCGCGTGTACACGATGAATTCGGTGAAGTCGCCGCGCATCTCCCGGATCCCGTGCGTGAACAGCCGGCCCTGGCGGTATTCCATCGCCACGCGCGCGTGGCGCGCGATCTGCGTGGGCGTATGCGAGATGAAGTAGCGCTGCGGGATCAGGTCGAAGTACTCGCCGATCGCCGCCTCCGAGACGCCTTCGCCGCGCAGCTCCTCGGCCGCCGCGGTGCGCCGCGTCTCGACACGCCGCTCGAACAGCTCCGTCGCGCGCGCCATGTCGTCGGCGCCCGTCTCGAGCAGCTCGCTGGTCTTCTCGAACAGCTCCTGGATCAGGCTGCCCTTCCACTCCGTCCACGCCTTCTTCGACGACGCGCGGATGTCGACCACGGTGAGCAGGTAGAGCAGGCGCAGCTGGCTGCGGTTGCCCACCGTGCGCGCGAAATCGAGCACGAGGCGCGGGTCGGAGAGATCGCGCCGCTGTGCGATGTGCGACATCACGAGGTGCTCCTGCACCAGGAACACCACCGTGTCGATCAGCTCCGGGTCGAGGCCCATCCGCTCGAGGCACGTGCGCGCGAGCACCGCGCCCTTCGGCGAGTGGTCCCCGCCGAAGCCCTTGCCGATGTCGTGCATCAGGCAGCCCAGGATCAGCGGCAGGAGATCGTCTTCGTCGCGCACGAGCTGAGTCAGTCCGGGCAGCTCCTTCTCGAAGTCGCCCTTCCACAGCCGGCGCACCTCTTCGACCAGGAAGATCGAGTGCACGTCGATCGTGTACGTGTGGTACATCACGTGCTGCCAGCGGTTGACGATGTGCTCCCACTCGGGCAGGAAGCGCGCGAGCAGCCCGACTTCGTTCATCGTCACGAGCGTGCGCGTCACGCGCCGCTCCGCGCGCAGGATCTCGAGGAAGAGCGCGACGGCGGCTGGATTGCGCCGGTAGTCGTCGTCGATCAGATCGAGGTTCTCGCGGATCATCCGGCGCGCCTTGCGCGTGAGCGGAACGTCGTGGCGCTGGGCCACCACGAACGCGCGCAAGAGCAGCAGCGGATCGCGGCGCAGCTGCAGCCCATGCGGGATCTCGAGCTGGCTGTCGGCGATGCGCAGCCCCTCCTCCACGTCGCGCACGCGGCGCCGGCGCGGCTTCGCCACGCGCGCGTGGCACTGCTCCATGATCAGCGACGCGGAGTTGAGCACGTTGCGCGCGTGGCGGTAGTAGTCGCGCATCAGGTGCTCGACGGGCAGTCCCTCGGGCCCTTCCGGCTCGTAGCCGAACGCCACCGCGATGTGCTCCTGGAGGTCGAAGCTCATCTGGTCGTGCTTGCGGTCCGCGAACAGGTGCATCTCGTTGCGCACGCGCCAGAGGAACTCCAGCGCCTCGTTCATGCCCTGCATCTCCTGGTGCGTGAGCAGCCCCTGGTGCAGGAAGTCGCTGCGGCTCCGCGTGCCCGGCAGCGCCGCCTGCATCGCCCACCACGCAGCGTGGTAGTCGCGCAGCCCGCCCGCGCCCTCCTTCACGTTCGGCTGCAGGAGATAGAGCGAGTCTCCGTAGCGGGTGTGGCGCTGCTGGGTCGCCTCGATCAGCCCTTTGATGAAGGGCTCGGGCCGATCGAGCAGGCGGTCCTGCACCATGCGCGTGAACTGGTGGAAGAGCATCCCGCTGCCGGCGAGGAAGCGCGGCGCGAGCAGCGAGGTGCACACCGTGGTGTCGCCACGCGCGAGCTGGATCGTGTCTGCGAGCGTGCGCGTGGAGCCGCCCAGTGTCACCTGGGCGTCCCAGAGCCAGGTCTGGAGCCGCTCCGCCACCGCCTTCACGTACTTCGTCACGTGGTCGCGGTACAGGCACAGGAGGTCGACGTCCGAGTGGATGCTCATCTCGCGGCGCGCATAGCCGCCGACCGCCACCACGCAGAACTCGCTCGGGCCCTCGCCCCCCTCGTTCAGGTACTGCGCCTCCGAGAGCTCGAACAGCCGCCGCACGAGCCCGTCGATCAGATCCGAGTGGGACTTGTTCAGCTCGCGGCCCGAGGCGCCCGCGGCGTGCCGATCGCGCAGGTGCTCGCGCGCAGCGGCCAGGTAGCTGCGTGCGGCGAGTGCGACCTCGTTCGGGCGCTGATCGAGCCGCAGCACCGCCGATACGTCGGGCAGGCTCACGGCACGCTCGCCGTGACCGATCCGAACCCGTTTCGGTAATCGGACAGCCCCCGTGCGATCTGCTCCGCGAGCGCCCCGACGTAGCGGTCGTCGCGCAGCCGCTTCGCCTCGCCCGCGTGGGTCACGAACCCCGACTCGACGAGCACCGAGGGCATGCTCGACAGGAACAGCACGTAGAACGGACCTTTCTTCACGCCGAGATCGGCGACGGGCCGGTACTCGCGCGGAAGCCCCGTGATCAGCTCGCGCTGCAGGTGTTCGGCGAGGCGCCGCGACGAGGGCGACACCTCTCCCACGCGCAGCTTCGCGAGCGTGCGCTGGAGTGCGTTGAGCTGCGCTCGGCTCACGCCGTTCTCGCGGGCCGCGACGCGCAGGCTGTGCCGCTCGTGGTTCGCATCGGGGTAGTAGGTCTCGATGCCGTGGAGCGAGCGGCGCCGCGCGGCGTTCGCGTGCAGCGACACGAACACGTCGCCGCGCGCACCCTCCGCGATCGCCGTGCGCTCCTCCAGCGAGAGCGTGCGATCCCCGTTGCGCGTCATCACCACCGAGAAGCCGCGCGCCTCGAGTCTCGGCTTGAGCGCGAGCGCAAGCCGCAGCGTCACGTCTTTCTCGCGCAGCCCGCCCACGCCGATCGCGCCCGGGTCGTTCCCGCCGTGTCCGGGGTCGAGCACGACCGTCTGCGGAACGCGCAGGTCGGCCGGCAGGCGCGCCGTCTCGGACCCGGACCCGGACCCGGATCCGTGTCCGGGCGCGGGTGCGGACCCGGGCTCGGTCGAGCGCGCATCGAGACGCGATCCGTAGACGTCGATCACGAGCCGGTTGGGGTGCGTGAGCAGGAGCACGCGGTGGCGCACGTAGGTCTGGAGGTCGAGCACGACGCGCGCGTCGCGGCGCGTGTTCTGGCCGATCCGCACCCCGCGCAGCAGGCCGTCGCCGACCGGCACGCCCTGATCGAAACGGGTGCCGACCCAGACGCCCTCGAGGTCGAGGTAGATGCGCTCGGGCCGGCCGTCCGCGGGCGGCAGCTTCTGCGGCGTGCCCTTGAGCACGGCCTCGCCCGACAGCTCCACCACCACGCGCGTGTAGTCGGGATAGGACCAGTGGCGCAGCTCCACG
Organism: uncultured delta proteobacterium; assembly: GCA_963832165.1. GTDB lineage: Bacteria > Myxococcota_A > UBA9160 > UBA9160 > SMWR01 > JAHEJV01. The sequence continues at coordinate 230,456 of CAWHTE010000005.1, forward strand.
ACGTCGAGCAGCGCCGGCGGGCGATCGACGCCCGCGAGCAACGCGGCGAGCGCGGCGAGCACGCCCGAGGCCGCGGGGCTCACGACTCGTCCTCCCGCAGCGCGGCCTGCCAGCGCGCGATCGCCGCGAGCGCCTCGAGCGGGGTCGTCTCCTCGGCGCGCAGCGCGCGCAGCGCGTCGAGCACCGAAGCTTCGCGCGGATCGCGGCGCGGCTCGCCGAACAGCGCGAGCTGCGCATCGGCGTCGGGCGCGGGATCGCCCGCATCGGCGGCCAGGCGCGGGCGGCCGCGCGCGTCGAGCTCGCCGCCCTCGAGGTTGGCCAGGATCGCGCGCGCGCGCCGGAGCACGGGGTCGGGCAGCCCCGCGAGACGCGCCACCTGGATGCCGTACGAGCGGCTCGCGCCTCCTTCGACGAGCCGGCGCAGGAACACCACCTCGTCGTTCCACTCGCGCGCGGCGAAGTGCGCGTTCGCGACGCGCGGCTTGGTGCGCGCGAGATCGGTGAGCTCGTGATAGTGGGTCGCGAACAGCGTGCGCGCGCCGAGCCCCGGCGTGTCGTGCAGGTACTCCGCAACCGCCCACGCGATCGAGAGCCCGTCGAACGTGGAAGTACCGCGCCCGATCTCGTCGAGAATGATCAGGCTGCGCGGCGACGCATGCGCCAGGATCTCCGCGGTTTCGCGCATTTCGACCATGAACGTCGACTCACCCCGGGCCAGCCGGTCGCTGGCGCCTACGCGCGTGAACACGCGGTCTACCACCCCCACCCGCGCGCTCTCAGCGGGAACATACGATCCCAGCTGCGCGAGTAAAACAATCAGCGCCACCTGGCGCAGATAGGTGCTCTTGCCCGACATGTTCGGGCCCGTCAGCACGAGCACCTGGCGGACGGCCGGGTCGAGCTCGGCGTCGTTGGGCACGAACGCACCCGCCCCGCTCGCGACCAGCAGCGGCTCGATCACGGGATGGCGGCCCGCGCGGATCTCGAGCCGCAGGCCCGCGTCCACCTCGGGGCGCGTCCAGCCGTCGCGCCGCGCGACCTCCGCGAGCGAGGCCAGCGCGTCGAGCTCGGCCACCGCCTCCGCGGCGCGCGCGATCTCCGCGGCCGCCTCGAGCGAGGCGAGCCGCAGGCGCTCGAAGATCTCGCGCTCGAGCGCGGCCGCGCGCTCGGTGCCGCCGCGCACCTGCCGCTCGATTTCGCGCAGGCGCGGCGTCGCGAATCGCTCCGCATTGGCGAGCGTCTGGCGGCGCTCGTAGTCCGCCGGCACACGCTCGAGATTCGCCTTGGTCACCTCGATGCCGTAGCCGTGCACGGGGTGGAAGCGGATCTTGAGCGTGGGAATCCCCGTGCGCGCGCGCTCCTCGGCCTCGAGCCCCGCGATCCATTCGCGACCCTTGTGGACGCCTTCGCGAATCCCATCCAGTTCCGTGTGGAAGCCCGCGCGGATATAGCCGGTTTCGAGCGCACCGCGCGAGCCGCGCGGGAGCGGGCGCACCTCTTCTTCGAGCGCCTCGCGCAAGAGCTCCGCCACGCGCGGGACGGGCTCGGGCACCGGCAGCGCGGCGGGACGCTCCACGTGCAGCAGGTCGTCTTCCGCACGCGCCGAACGCCGCGGCGACCCCCGGCAGCGCCTCGAGCGATCCGCGCAGCGCGGCGAGGTCGGGCGGGGATGCGCCCGGGCGCGCGGCCTTCGCGAGCAGCCGCTCGAGGTCCCGCACGGGCCCCAGCGCTGTGCGCGCGCGCGCGCGCAGCCGGTCGCGCTCGGCCAGGAACGCCACCGCGGTCTGGCGCGCGCGGATCGCCTCGGGGTCGACGAGCGGATACGCGAGCCAGCGCGCGAGCCGACGCGCGCCGAGCGGCGTGCGCGTCTCGTCGATCCGCGCGAGCAGCGTGCGCGCGCGCGATCCGTCCTCGGCGTTGCGGAACAGCTCGAGGTGCGCGCGCGTGGCGGCGTCGAGCACCATCGCATCCGAGAGCGCATAGCGCCGCAGCCGCGCGATCTGCGCGAGCGCGAACGGCTGATGACGGCCGACGTAGTCGAGCAGCGCGGCGGCCGCGCGCGAAGCCGGGTCGTCTGCGTCCGCGCGCAGGCCGTCCGGGTGGCGCGGCGCGCGCGCGACGTCGAAGCACTCCGCGCCGACGCGCTGGCGCGCGGCGTCGGGCAGCGCGCGCGCGAGCGACGCGGCGAGCTCGGCATCGTCGGGGATCAAGAGCTCGCGCGGGGCCACGCGACGCAGCTCCTCGACCAGCGCGGCCGGCAGACCGCCCGCGGGCCGCTCGAGCGCGGTGGCGCGCAGGTCGCCCGTGGTCGCGTCGAGCACCGCGAGTCCGATCACGGGCCCCGGATACAGCGCCGCCACGGCGAGCTCGGCCGCCGCGTCGATCGCGTGCGGATCGCTCGCGAGCCCCGGCGTCACCACCTCGACGACCTCGCGCCGCACGAGCTGCCGCCCCGAGACCGCGCGCGCGTCCTCGACCTGCTCGCAGATCGCGACGCGATGGCCGTGCTCGGCGAGCACGGCGAGGTACTGGTCGGCGGCGTGTACCGGCACGCCGCACATCGGCACCGCGTCGGGCTTGTTCTTGTCGCGCGTCGTCAGCGCGATGTCGAGCAGCGGCGCGGCGATCTCCGCGTCGCGCAGGAACATCTCGTAGAAATCGCCCATCCGGTAGAACACGATCGCATCGGGATGCGCCGACTTGATCGCGAGGTACTGGCGCATCATGGGCGTGTCGAGCGCGGACTTCTCGCTCATCCGATCCGCTCCCGCGTGCGCAACAAGCCGCGCCGCTCCAGCACGTCGAGCAGCTCGGCGTACTCCTTGGTCGCCTCGGGATCGCGGTGCTCGGAGAGCAGCAGGCGCCCGAGCACCGCGCGCGCCGCGAGCTGATCGGGCTCGCGGTCGAGCAAGCGGCGCAGCTCGGCGAGCGCCTCCTCGATCTCGCCGCGCGCCGCGAGCGCGCGCCCGAGCGCGAGCCGCGCGTGCAGGTCGTCGGGGCGCTCCGCGAGCAGCCCGCGCAGGTAGCCCTCGAACTCGCGCGAGCGGTCGAGCGCGGCATAGGCCGACTCGATGTGCGGATACACGAGCGCGCCGCTCTTGCGGTCGATCGCGGGCACGCGGCACCACGCGGCGAGCGCCGCCTTCGATCGGCCGCGCTCCGCCTCGATCTGGCCCTGCAGGATCCACGCGCGCACCGAGCGCGGGTCCGTGTGCAGCGCGCGCTTCACGGCGCGCCGCGCATCGCGCGTGCGGCCTTCGGCCTGGGCCGCCTCGGCCATGTCCACCCAGAGCGCCGCGAGCTCCGCCGCGGAGTCGCGATTCTCCACGCGCGCGAGGCGGCGCTGCATCTCGATCGCGCGCGAGTGCTCGCGCGCGTCGCCGAGCAGCTTCACGAGCGCACGCAGCGCGGGCGCGTGCTGCGGGTCGCGCTCGAGCACCTCCTCGTACGAGGCGATCGCGCGCTGCAGGAAGCCGCCCTGGCGAAAGTCGGCCGCGAGGTCGGCGAGGCAGGTGATCCGCTGCTCGCGGTCGAGATCGCGGCGCAAGAGCAGATTCTGGTGCAGCCGGATCGCGCGCCCGACGTCGCCGCGCATCCGGTAGAAGCGCGCGAGCGCCAGGTAGGGCTCGACGCTGTTCGAATCGAGCTCCGCGCTCGCGACGAGCAGCTGCTCGGCGCGCTCGTGATCGCGGTCGAGCACCGCGAGCAGCGCCGCGCGCGTCGCCGCATCGGCGTCGCGCGGCGGAACCGCGCCTCGGCGCCGGCGGATCCAGTCGAACAAATCAGCGCCCCCATCGGCGCGCGGTCGCGCTGTCGCTCTGCGCGGCGGCCTGCGACCCCGCGGTGTCGAGCGGCAGGTTGCGGAGCTGGTGGATCTCGGACTCGAGCCCGCCCACCGCCTTGCGGTACCGCCGCTCGAGCATCTGCGAGCGCAGGCTGCTCCACAGCCAGCCGCCACCCGCGAGCGCGAATCCGGCTGCGAACGCGCACAGCAGCGCTTCCCAGACTTCGAGTTGGATCTCGCCGAACAGGAAGTCGACCGCAACGACCTCATCGTTGCCGGACTTGAGCCCCCATCCACCCACGAGCAGGGCGGCAACCAGGGCCACCGCCGATCCAGCGACGCACCCAGCGCATGTGACGGATTCTCCGGGGGGGCGTCCGTGATCAGCGGAGCTAGTCGTTCGAGGACGAAGACGGCTGGCGCCCCGCGTCCACCATCTCCTTCAGTTCCTTGCCCACCTTGAAGAACGGAGTCCGCTTCGCCGAGATGTGCACGGGCTCGCCCGTCTTCGGATTCCGGCCCTCGCGCGCCTCGCGCACCTTGACCTGGAAGCTGCCGAAGCCGCGGATCTCGATCCGCTCGCCCTCGCGCAGCGCCGTCGCCATCGAGTCGAAGATCGTGTTCACCACGATCTCCGTGTCCTTCTTCGAGATGTGCGGCGTCTTCTCCGCCACCGCCTCGATCAGTCCACTCTTGGTCATGGCCTACTCCTCCCCTTCCGGCCCGGAAGAGCCCTCGGCCTTCCGGGCGAGTTTTTCGGCGAGGAGGTCACCCAGCGTCGTCGCCTGCCGCGCCGACTGCTGGGCCGCCAGCTTCTTGAGCGATTCGCGCTGCTCGCGATCGGTGAGCGCGCGGATCGACAGCGAGATCTTCTGCTCGTCCGGATCGACGCGCGTGACGAGCGCCGTCACCTGCTGGCCCGGCGCTGGACCACGTCGGCCGGGTTGTCGACGCGCTCGTCGGCGAGCTCGCTGCTGTAGATCAGGCCCTCGATGCCCTCTTCGAGCTGCACGAACGCGCCGAAGTCGGCCACGTTCGTGATCGGGCCGGTCACCTCGCTGCCGACCGGGTACTTGCCGCATGCAGCTCGTCCCAGGGGTTCGCCTGGAGCTGCTTGATGCCGAGCGAGAACTTCTCGTTCTCCTTGTCGATCTTGAGCACCACGGCCTCGACCATCGTCGCCCTTCTTGAACTTCTCGCTCGGGTGCTTGATCTGCTCGGTCCACGAGATGTCGGAGACGTGCACGAGGCCGTCGATGCCCTCTTCGAGCCCGACGAAGACGCCGAAGTTGGTGATGTTGCGCACCGCGCCCGACACGCGCGTGCCGACCGGGTACTTCTGCTCGATCACGCTCCACGGGTTCGGCTCGATCTGCTTCATGCCGAGCGAGATCTTGCGATCGCGCTCGTCGACGTCGAGCACCACCGCTTCGACCGTGTCGCCGACGTTCACCACCTTGGACGGGTGCTTGATGCGCTTGGTCCACGACATCTCGGAGACGTGGATCAGCCCTTCGATGCCCGGCTCGAGCTCGAGGAACGCGCCGTAGTCGGCGAGCGAGACGACGCTGCCGGAGATGCGCTTGCCGATCGCATAGCGCATCGACGCGTCGATCCACGGATCGGGCTGGATCTGCTTCAGGCCCAGCGAGACGCGCTCGTTGTCCGAATCGAACTTGAGCACCTTGACCTTGATCTCGTCGCCGACCTGGAAGATCTCGCTCGGGTGGTTGACGCGGCCCCACGACATGTCGGTGACGTGGAGCAGGCCGTCGATGCCGCCGAGGTCGATGAACGCGCCGTAGTCGGTGAGGTTCTTGATCACGCCGTCGACGATCTGGCCGGCCGCGAGCGTCTGGAGCGTGGTCTCGCGCATGCGCTTGCGCTCGCTCTCGAGCAGCGCGCGGCGCGACAGCACGATGTTGCCGCGGCTCTTGTTGAACTTGATGATCTTGAACTGCAGGCGCTGACCGACGATGTGCTCGAGGTTGCGCACGGGCCGCAGGTCGACCTGCGAGCCGGGCAGGAACGCCTTCACGCCGATGTCGACGGCGAGGCCGCCCTTCACGCGCGAGAGCACGAGGCCCTCGACCGCCTCGTCGGCCTTGTACGCGCGGCTGATGTCGTCCCAGACCTTGAGCCGGTCGGCCTTCTCCTTCGAGATCACGACGCGGCCGTCGTCGTCTTCGGCCTCCTCGAGCAGCACGTCGACCTCGTCGCCGGGCGCGACGAGCACGGTGCCGTCTTCGTCCATGAACTCCCACGATGCGACCATTCCTTCGGACTTGAATCCGATGTCGATCGACACGTGCTCGTCGTCGATTGCGAGCACCCTGCCGCGCACCACCTCTCCCTCTTTCAGGGAGCGGATGCTCTTCTCGAACAGGTCAGCGAAGGATTCGGTATTGCTCATAGGCCTTGATCGGGATCTCCCTTGGAACGGTCGCCGCGCGCACGCGGGGCATCGGTTTCGGTTCTGGACGCCGGCTCTGGAAACAGCGCGATGCGGGCCGCGGAGAGTAGCCGGTCCAACCCCTCCGCGTCGCCTGCTTCGAGGGCCCTCGCGATCGCCTCGAGCTGCGCCCCGGCCCCGAACAGCGGCGCTGCGAGCGCCTTGCGGTTCGCGGTCAGGATGTCGGCCCAGAGCTCGGCATCGCTGCGCGCGATCCGGGTGAAGTCCCGGAAGCCCGCCCCCGCCAGTTCGGCGGCCGTGGCCGGGGCCCCGGCCAGCGACCCCGCGAACGCGAAGGCGAGCAGATGGGGCAGATGGCTCACCCAGGCGACCTCCGCGTCGTGCTGGGCGGCCGTGCGCCGCACCACGCGCGCTCCGAGCGCCTCCCAGAACGCCACTACGCGCGCACCCGCGGTCGGGTCGGCCGCCTCCGTCACGATGCACACCGCGCGCTCGAACAGGTCGGCGCGCGCGTGCCCCATGCCGCGGTGGTGGCTGCCCGCCATCGGATGCGAGCCGACATAGCTGCAGCCCGGGGGCAGAAGACCCGGGAGCGTATCGACGAGCGGCGCCTTCACGCTGCCGACATCGGTGATCACGGTACCGGGCGTGAGCCCGGGCGTGATCTCGCGCAGCAGCGCGGGCATCGCGCCGACCGGCGACGCGAGCACCACGAGGTCCGCGCCGCGGGCCACTTCGGCGAGCGGTGCGATGCGATCGACCGCCCCGCGCGCGAGCGCCTCCGCGCGCGCCTCGGCGCTGCGCGTGGCGCCGACCACCTCGCGCGCGGCACCGCGCTCGCGCGCTGCGAGCGCGACCGACCCGCCGAGCAGCCCGAGCCCGACGACCGCGACGCGCGCGAGCGGCGCACTCACGATGTGCGCCCCAGGATGCGCGCGAGCGTCTTCACGAGGCGCTCGTTCTCCTCGGGCAGTCCGATCGTCACGCGCACGCAGTCGGGCATGCCGAAGCCCGCGAGCGGACGCACGATCACGCCCTCGCGCTGGAGCCGGTCGAAGATCCCCTCCCCCGCGCGCACGAGCACGAAATTCGCATCGCGTGGGCCACACCTCGACGCCGAGCGCGCCGAGCTCGCGCGTGAGGTACTCGCACGCCCTCCGCGTTCACGCGCCGCGAGCGCTCCGCGTGCTCCTCGTCGTCGAGCGCCGCGAGTGCTGCCGCCGCTGCGAGCCGATTCACGTTGAACGGATGGCGCGCGCGGTTCAGATAGTCGGCGAGCTCCGCGTCGCACACGCCGTAGCCCACGCGCAGCCCCGCGAGGCCGTAGATCTTCGAGAACGTGCGCATCACGATCGTGCCGGGGCGGCGTGCCGACCCACGCGATCGCGTCGGGGAAGTCGGGGCGGCGCGCGAACTCGCGATAGGCCTCGTCGACCACGAGCACGAGCTCGGCGGGCAGCGAGCGCACGAACGCGTCGAATGCCGCGGCCCCGACGCTCGTGCCGGTCGGGTTGTTGGGATTGCACACGAACACCACGCGCGTGCGCTCGGTGATCGCGGCGCGCAGCGCGGGCAGGTCGTGTACGAGCGCGGCGTCGAGCGGCACCGTCACGGGGGTCGCGCCCATGCCCTTCACCACGATCGGGTACATCGCGAACGACGGCCACGCGAACACCGCCTCGTCGCCGGGGCCCAGGAACGCCTTCACGACCAGCTCGAGGATCTCGTCGGCGCCGCAGCCGAACACGAACTGCTGCTCGCCGACTCCGAAGCGCTTCGGCGAGCGCCGCGCGCAGATCGAAGCACGCGCCGTCGGGGTAGCGGTGGACGCCCGCGAGCGCGTCGCGCACCGCGGCCAGCGCGCGCGGCGACGGGCCGATCGCGCTCTCGTTCGAGGCGAGCTTGATCGCGCCCTCGATCCCGAGCTCGCGCTCGAGCTCCTCGGGCGGCTTGCCGGGCTCGTAGGGAGCGAGCTCGCGGATGTGTCGCTTCACGATGCGTTCGAGCGCCACGTCAGCGACTCCCCACCGCAGACGGCGACCGCGCGCTCTCCGAGCGCGGGAACGAGCCGAGCACGCGCGTCGAGTGGGCGACGCGCGACGCGGCCTCGAGCGCGCGGTGCACGGCCGCCTCCGAGCGGTGGCCCTCGCAGTCGATGAAGAACAGATACTCCCAGGGCTTGCCCGCGATCGGCCGCAGCTGGATCGAGGTGAGGTTCACCTTCTCCTGCGCGAACGGCTCGATCAGCCGGTGGAGCGCGCCGGTCTCGTCGCGGCGGATCGTGAACACGATCGAGGTGAGGTCGCGCCCGCTCGGCGGCGGCGGATCGCCGCCGATCACGAGGAAGCGCGTGCTGTTGTCGCGGCGGTCCTCGATGCTCGACGCGATCACGGCGAGCTCGTACACCTCGGCCGACAAGCAGAGAGCCGATCGCCGCGCACTCGGGATCCGCGGCGGCGCGCTGTGCGGCCGCGGCCGTGCTGGCCATCTCGATGCGCGGCACACCCGGCAGCTGCTGGTCGAGCCAGCGCCGGCACTGCGCGAGCGGCTGCGGGTGCGAGATCACGCGCTTCACGTCTTCGATCCGCCCGCTCTTCGAGAGCAGCGCGTTCGACACGCGCAGCACGCGCTCGGCGCACACGGTGACGTCGCGATCTCCGAACGAGTCGAGCGTCTGCGTGACCACGCCTTCGGTGGTGTTCTCGACGGGCACGATCCCGAGCTGGGTGCGCCCGGACTCGACCGACGCGAACACGTCGGAGATGCTCGCGACGCCGCACAGCACTGCGAGCGAGCCGAAGTGCTCGCGCGCGGCCTGGTGCGAGAACGTGCCCTCGGGCCCGAGATAGGCCACGCGGATCGCGTCCTCGAGCGAGCGCGTGCCCGAGATGATCTCGCGGAACACCGGGCCGAGCGCCTCGGACGGAAACGGCCCCGGATTCCCCTCGCGGAGGCGCTCGACGATCCGGCGCTCGCGGGTGGGCTCGTAGACCGCGGTTTCCGCGATCTGCTTCGCGCGGCCGACCTCGGTGACGAGCTCCGCGCGCTCGTTGAGTCGCGCGAGGATGGCGTCGTCCACCGCGTCGATGCGCGCGCGCAGGCGCTCGATCTCGAGCTCGGCAGCAGCCGGGTCGAGCAGCGGGCGATCCGATTCGGCACGCGACATGGAGAAAACGCGCTAACCCCTTGAAAAATCAGGGCGCAGAGTACTCGACCCCCTTGCGGGCCGCAAACGATCGCGGCCCGATTTCCGTTGCATCTCGGCAGGTTACCGGGCCGGCCGCCCGCACAGGCTCCCTCTCCCGCGGGGGGAGGGTTTAACCTCGCGAATCCACTCGCGCTATCCGGCTTCAAGCGGTGCGCGAGCAGCGTCGATAAGCGCAGCGGCGTGAGCATTCAACCGTCGAAGGCTCCGGTCCGTGACGTCACGGGCGAGCGGCCCGCTGGATGGAGCGGCCTGGCGTCGAAGCTCATCCTCTTCGTGTTCGCCTCGACGTTCGTGACCGCGACGATCGTGTCGTGGATTTCGATCCAGTCCACGAGCGGCTCGCTGCGCGGCATGATCGAGCGGCTCTACCCGCTCTCGCTCGACCACGCCGCCCAGCGCATCGAGCCCTGGGTGACCCAGGTGCGGCTGCAGCTCGAGTACGCGGCCAACGATCCGCAGGCCGACGCGGCGACGCTGTCCGCCGGCGAGCACGCGCAGCTCGACGGGCTCGCCGTCTACGGAAGCGACGGCGTTCGCGAGCGCGCCTGGGGCCTCGCGCCGAAGCGGGCGGCCGCTGCGCTGCGCGCGAAGGATCGCGTCGCGGCGATCCAGCTCGACTCGGGCGGCTGGGCACTCGCCGTGGCGCGCGCGCGGGCACCGGATGGCGTCGAGCTCGTGGGCGTCGTTTCGCTCGCGCGGCTCGTTCCGCTGCTCGAGGTGGAGCTCCCGAACGAGGACGCGTTGATCGCGCTCGTCGACGGCAAGGGCCGCGTGCTCGCGCGCGCGGGCAAGCCCCCGGGCGACCTCGCGCTCGACCGGATCGAAGTGAACGCGCTCCACTCGCGCGGCGCGCTGCGCGAGACCGAGATCGAGGGCGAGCACGTGATCGCCGCGTCGCAGCGGATCGATCTGCTCGACTGGCACGTCGCGATCATCACGCCGTTCGAGACCGCCTACGCGCCGGTGTTCTCGGTGGTGACGCGCGTGTTCACGATCGACCTCTGCATCATCCTCGCGTTCAGCATCCTCGCCTATCGCATCACGGCGCGCGTGGTGCGGCCGATCGGACACCTGTCCGAGGCCGTGCGCCGCGTGATGCTCGGACACGCCGAGCTCGAGGTGCCCGAGGTGTCGTCGCGCGACGAGATCGGCCTCCTCACGCGCACGTTCAACGACATGATCCAGCAGCAGCGCGCGCAGCGCGAGGAGATCGAGGAGGCCAACCGGCACCTCAAGGACCGCAACCATCGCCTGCAGCAGGCGAACGAGGTGTTGAACCAGCTCTCGATCACCGACGGGCTCACCAAGCTCCACAACCACCGGTTCTTCCAGGACCACCTCACGCGCGAGATCCGGCGCGTGGAGCGCACGCAGGAGCCGCTCGCGATCCTCGTGATCGACATCGACGACTTCAAGCGCCTGAACGACCGCCTCGGCCACGCCGCGGGGGACGAGATTCTCGCGCGCATCGCGCAGATCCTGAACGGCGCCGTGCGCGGCAGCGATCTCTGCGCGCGCTACGGCGGCGAGGAGTTCGTGATCCTCGCTCCCGGCACCGACACGCAGGGCGCCTATCTGCTCGCGGAAAAGGTGCGCACGGCGATCGCCGAGTCGTCGTTCATCGTCGACGACTCACTGCGCCCGCTGCGCGTCACGGTGTCGGTCGGGGTCGCCGCGTTCACGGGCAACCGCAAGCGCTTCTTCCAGAAGGCCGACCAGGCGCTCTACCGCGCCAAGGCCGACGGCAAGAACTGCGTGATCGTGCACGAAGACGACATGCCCGAGGATGGGCCCTCGGCCTAGCGGCGCTCGCGAGTGAGCCGCTGACCTTGCAATCCTCACCGCTTCCCCCACCCTGCCCGCGTGACGGTCGTGATCGGACTCACGGGTGGGATCGGCTCGGGCAAGAGCACGGTGTCGCGCCTGTTCCAGGCGCTCGGCGCGACGCGTGATCGACGCGGACGCGATCGTGCACGAGCTCCAGGCACCCGGGATGCCGATGGTCGAAGAGCTCGCGAGAGAGTTCGGCCCGGGCATCCTCGACGCCGCGGGCGCGCTCGACCGCAAGGCGCTCGGCGCGATCGTGTTCAACGACGAGGCCGCGCGGCTGCGGCTCAACCACATCGTGCACCCGCAGGTCGGCGCCGAGTTCGCGCGCCGGCTCGCGGCCGCGCTGGCCGAGAAGGCGAAGCTCGTCGTGCTCGACATTCCGCTGCTCTTCGAGGGACGCGAGTCGGGGCGCGGCAGCTCGGCCGCGCGCAACGTCGAGACGACCGTCGTCGTCTGGGTGCCCGAGCCGGTGCAGATCGAGCGGCAGATCGCGCGCGACCGCTGCACGCGCGCGGAGGCCGAGCAGCGCGTGCGCGCGCAGATGGCGCTCGACAAGAAGCGCGAGCTCGCCGATCACGTGATCGACAACAGCGGCACGATCGCGGAGACGGAGCGCCAGGTGCAGGCGCTGTACGAGCGGCTCACGGGTTGAGAAGCGCGCGGAAGGCGGGATCCGCCTTCGGCTCCTCCCGCCCTACTTCCGCAGCGGGCGCTTGAGCTCGGCGACGAACGCGGCGGCCGCATCGACGGCCGCGTCGCCCGACCCCGCGCGCTCGATCCGGTCGACGAGCGCGCTGCCCACGACCACACCATCGGCGAAAGCGGCGATCCGCACGGCGTGCTCGGGGGTCGACACGCCGAACCCCACGCAGACCGGGACGTCGGAGACCGCGCGCACCGCGCGCACCTCGGCCTCGAGCGTCGCCGAGATCGCAGTGCGCGCGCCGGTCGTGCCGGTCAGCGACACGAAGTAGAGGAAGCCCGCCGTGCGCTTCGCGAGCATCTCGAGCCGCTCGGGCCGGGTCGTGGGCGCCGCGAGCAGGACCGGATCGACGCCGCGCGCGCGCAGCGCCGCGTGCAGGCCCTCCCCTTCCTCGGGCGGCAGATCGACCGCGATCAGCCCGTCGACCCCCACCTCGGCCGCAGCGGCGGCGAACTCCTCCTCGCCCATCGCGAGCAGGTTGTTCGCATAGCCCATCAGCACGATCGGCACCTCGACCTGCGCGCGCACGCGCCCGACGAGCTGGAGCACCTTGCGCAGCGACGCGCCCGCGCGCAGCGCGCGCTCGCTCGACCGCTGGATCGTCGGTCCCTCGGCCATCGGATCCGAGAACGGCACGCCCAGCTCGATCACGTCGGCGCCCGCGAGCGCGAGCGCGGGCACGAGTGCCTCGGTGGTGGCGAGGTCGGGATCGCCCGCGGTCACGAACGGGATCAGCGCCTTCTCGCCGCGAGCGCGCAGCGCAGCGAAACGAGCATCGAGCCGGCTCATGCAAGGAGACCGACGAAGTCGGTCGACGCGCAGCGAGGCGAAGCCGAGCGAAGGCTCATGACTTGCGGCGCTTCGCGAGCAGCTCGCGCACCTGCGGCGCGTCCTTGTCGCCGCGCCCCGAGAGGTTGATCACGAGCAGCGCGTCGCGGCCGAGCTCGGGCGCGAGGCGGCGCGCGTGCGCCACCGCGTGCGCGGACTCCAGCGCGGGGATGATGCCCTCGGTGCGCGAGAGATAGAGGAACGAGTCGAGCGCCTCTTCATCGGTTGCGGTCACGTACTCGGCGCGCCCGCTGTCGCGCAGGTGCGCGTGCTCGGGCCCGACGCCGGGATAGTCGAGCCCCGCCGAGATCGAGTGCGCGGGAAACACCTGGCCGTCATCGTCGAACAAGAGCAGGCTCTTCATGCCGTGCAGCACGCCGGGCGCGCCCGCGGAGAGCGCGGCGCCGTGGCGTCCGGTCGTGAGGCCCTCGCCGGCCGCTTCGACGCCGACGAGCCGCACGCCCGCGTCGGCCAGGAACGGATGGAAGATTCCCATCGCGTTCGAGCCGCCGCCGACGCACGCGACGATCGCATCGGGCAGGCGCCCCGTCGCGGCCAGGATCTGCGCGCGCGCCTCGATCCCGATCACGAGCTGGAAGTCGCGCACGATCGTCGGGTACGGATGCGGCCCCATCACCGACCCGATGCAGTAGTAGGTGTCGCGCACGTTGGTGACCCAGTCGCGCAGCGCCTCGTTGGTGGCGTCCTTGAGCGTCTTCGAGCCGCTCTCGACGGGGCGCACCTCGGCACCCAGCAGCTCCATGCGGAAGACGTTCAGCGACTGGCGCTCGACGTCCTCGGCGCCCATGTAGACGGTGCAGCTCTGACCCAGGAGCGCCGCGGCCGTGGCGGTCGCGACGCCGTGCTGGCCCGCGCCCGTCTCCGCGATCACGCGCGGCTTGCCCATGTGGCGCGCGAGCAGGCACTGGCCCAGCACGTTGTTGATCTTGTGCGCGCCCGTGTGCGCGAGGTCTTCGCGTTTCAGCCAGATCTGCGCGCCGCCGAGGTCTTCGGTCATCCGGCGCGCGAAGAAGAGCGGCGTCGGCCGACCCGCATAGTTCGCGAGCAGGTCGTCGAGCTCGGCCTTGAACTCGGGGCTCTTCGACACGCGCGGATACGCTTCGGTGAGCTCGTCGAGCGCGGCGATCAGCGTCTCGGGGACATAGCGTCCGCCGTAGTCGCCGAAGCGACCGCGCTCGTCGGCGGCACTGCGTGAATCCGGACCGCGCTGCGCTCATTTCGCCTCGGCCGGCTCCGGCTCCGGTGCTTCGGCCGCACGCACCGCCTGGACGAAGCGCTTGATCTTCTCGGCATCCTTGCGGTGCCCGGGGCCCTCGACCCCGGAGGCGACATCGACGCCCCACGGCAACAGATCGCCGAGATCGGCGAGCGCGCCGCCGACGTTGTCCGGGTCGAGCCCGCCGCCCAGGATCACGTCGCAGCCGCTCTCGATCAGCTCTGCGGCGTCCGACCACTTCCACGGCTTGCCGCGCCCGCCGCCCTCCGTCGGGTGATCGAGCAGCAGCATCGTGCCCGGGTATTGCTCGGCGGCTTCGGGGTCGGCGCCGCGGATCGCCTTGATCACGGGCAGGTCGACCGACTCGACCTGCTCCTCGGTCTCGTCCCCGTGGAACTGCAACCGATCGAGGTCGACGCGGCGCAGCACGCGATCGATCTCCTCCTGCTCCGCGTTCTGGAACACGCCGACCAGCTCGACGCGGCCCGCGACGCGCTCCGCGATCGCGATCGCGGCCTTCAGCTCGAGGAAGCGCGGCGAGGTGGGCACGAAGTTGAGCCCGAGCAGATCGGCGCCCGCCGCGATCGCGCTCTCGGCATCGTCCGGGTGAATGATCCCGCAGATCTTGATACGAACGTTCACGAGGCCCTCCGCAGGCGCCGCAATGCGCCAGCCACATCTGCTTCGCGCATCAGCGATTCGCCGACCAGAAACGCGTGCGCGCCGGACGCGGCCAGTCTCGCCATGTCGGTGCGCGTGAAGATGCCACTTTCCGCCACCACGACGACCCCCTCCGGCACACGCGGCGCGAGCCGCTCGGTGACACCCAGATCGGTCTCGAACGTGCGCAGGTTGCGGTTGTTGATGCCGAGCACGCGCGCGCCCGACGCGAGCGCGACGTCGAGCTCCGCCTCGTCGTGCACCTCGACCAGCGCGCAGAGTCCCAGTGCCTCGGCGCGCTTCCGCAGCGAGGCGAGCGCCTCGGGCTCGAGCGCCGCCGCGATCAGCAGCACGGCGTCGGCGCCCGCGACGCGCGCCTCGTCGACCTGGTAGGCGTCGATCACGAAGTCCTTGCGCAGGAGCGGCACGGCGACCGCGCCGCGCACGGCGGCGAGGAAGTCGAGGTGCCCGCCGAAGAACGACTCGTCCGTGAGCACCGAGATCGCGGCGGCCCCGCCCTCGGCATACGCGATCGCGCACGCGACCGGATCGAAGTCCGCGCGGATCTCGCCGCGCGAGGGCGAGCGGCGCTTCACCTCTGCGATCACGCGCGGCTCGGGCCCGCGCGCGATCGCACCCGCGAAGTCGCGCAGCGGCGCCGCGGATTCCTCCGCGCGGCGCGCGAGCTTCTCGGGCGCCTCGCGCGAGCGCGCGGCCGCGAGCTCGCCGCGCTTGTGGTCGAGGATCCGGTCGAGAATCATTTCTTCTCCGCACGCTGCTGGCCTTCGCTCGCCTTCGGCTCGCTGCGCGCAACTTGCCCTGCCGCGACCAGCGCGGCGAGCTTCGCGCGCGCGGCACCCGAGTCGATGCTCTCGCGCGCGAGCGCGAGCCCCTCCGCGAGATCGGCCGCGGCACCGGCCACCCAGAGCACCGCGGCCGCGTTCAGTATCACGATGTCGCGGCGCGGCCCTTCCTCGCCCTCGAGCACCTTGAGCGCGATCGCGGCGTTCTCGGCCGCGTCGCCGCCGCGCAGCCCGTCGCCGGAGTAGAGCGGAACGCCCAGCGTCTGCGGATAGATCGTGAACTCCCGCACCGAGCCGCCGTCGAGCAGCGCGGCGTGCGTGGGCCCCGTGGTGGTGATCTCGTCGAGCCCATCGTCGCCGTGCACGACGAGCACGCGCTCCGATCCGAGCTGGGCGAGCGCGGACGCGAGTGTGGGTACCAGCGCGGGGTCGTAGACGCCGATCATCTGGCGCCGCACGCCGAGCGGGTTGAGCAGCGGCCCCATGCAGTTCATGAGCGTGCGGATCCCGAGCTCCTGGCGCACGGGCGCCACGTGGCGCATCGCGGGATGGGCGATCCGCGCGAAGAACGGCGCGATCCCCACCTGGGCCAGCACGCGCGCGGACGCGGCCACTTCGAGCTCCACGGCCACGCCGAGCGCCTCGAGCACGTCGATGCTGCCCGACTTGCTCGAGGCGGCGCGGTTGCCGTGCTTCGCCACCGGCACGCCCGCGCCCGCCACCACGAACGCCGCGGTCGTCGAGATGTTGAAGGTATGGGCGCCGTCGCCGCCCGTGCCGCAGCTGTCGACCGTGCGCGGATCGAGGCAGGGAGCGGTCACCGCGACCGCGCGCAGCGCGCGCGCCGCGCCCACGATCTCCCCGACCGTCTCGCCCTTCGTGCGCAGCGCCACGAGCAGCGCCGCGATGCCCACGGGCGTCGCCTCTCCCGCGGCGATCTCCGCGAACGCCGCTTCGAGCAGCTCGGGCGACAGCTCCTCGCCGCGCACGGCGCAATCGATCGCGGCGCGCACGCTCACGCGGCGGCTCGTCCGCGGCAGCGCGCGAGGAAGTTGCCGAGCAGCTGCTTGCCGCACGCGGTCAGGATCGATTCGGGATGGAACTGCACCCCCTCGATCGGCAGCGAGCGATGGCGCACCGCCATGATCTCCCGGTCCGCGGTGCGCGCGCTGATCTCGAGCTCCGCGGGACACGACGACTCCTCGATCACGAGCGAGTGGTAGCGGGTCGCCTCGAGCGGCGACGCGACGCCCTCGAACACGCCCTTCCCGTCGTGCTCGATCACCGAGACCTTGCCGTGCATGATCCGGCGCGCCCGCACGATGCGGCCGCCGAATGCCGCGCCGATCGACTGGTGTCCCAGGCACACGCCGAGCAGCGGCGTGCCGCGCTCGGCGCACGCGCGCACGGCGTCGAGCGATATGCCCGCGGCATCGGGATCGCCCGGGCCCGGCGAGATCACGACGCCGGCCGGACCGCCGTCGAGCAGCGCCGCGGCCGACACCGCGTCGTTTCGCACCACGTCGACCTGCGCGCCCAGCTCGGAGAGATACTGAACGAGGTTGTACGTGAAGGAGTCGTAGTTGTCGATCATTGCGATCCGCATGACGGCACTCGCTAGTCGACTCCCTCTCGCGCCATGTCGATCGCCTCGATCAGCGCACGGCCCTTGTTGACCGTCTCCTGGTACTCCGACTCGGGGTCGGAGTCCGCCACGATGCCCGCGCCCGCGCGCAGGAAGATCTCGCCGTCCTTCACGAGCAACGTGCGGATCGCGATCGCGGTGTCCATGTTGCCCGAGTAGTCGATGTAGCCGACGCAGCCGCCGTAGGGCCCGCGTCGCAGCGTCTCGAGCTCGTCGATGATCTCCATCGCGCGCACCTTGGGCGCACCCGAGAGCGTTCCGGCCGGGAACGTGGCGCGCAGCAGGTCGAGCCAGTCGAGTCCCTTGCGCAGCCGCGCCTGGACGTTCGAGACGATGTGCATCACGTGCGAATAGCGCTCGATCGTGGCGTACTCGTTCACGCACCACGCTGCCGTACTCGGCGACGCGCCCGACGTCGTTGCGCCCGAGATCCACGAGCATCAGGTGTTCGGCGCGCTCCTTCGGGTCGGCGAGCAGATCGGCTTCGAACGCGCGGTCTTCCTCGGGCGTGCGGCCGCGCGGGCGCGTGCCCGCGATCGGGCGCACGTCGATCTTGCCGTCCTCGAGGCGCACGAGGATCTCCGGCGAAGACCCGATCAGCACGGGACCCTCGCAGCGCAGGAAGAACAGATAGGGACTCGGGTTGATCACGCGCAGGTGGCGGTAGATCGTGAACGGATCCACCTGGAGCGGGATCCGGAACTGCTGCGACAGCACCACCTGGAAGATGTCGCCGGCCTCGATGTACTCCTTCGCGTGCTTGACGCTCTCGTGAAACGCCTCGCGCGTCACGCTGCGCCGCACGTCCATCGGCGCGCGCACGGGAACGCTGCGCGGCTCGGCCGGCAGCGGCTCGCGCAAGCGCTCGACCACCGCCTCGACCGCCGCGGCCGCCTCGGCGTACGCGCGGCCGAGATCCGTGCCGGCTTCGACCGGGACGTGGCGCACGATCGCCGCGGTTTTGCGCATGTTGTCGACCACGACGATCGTCTCGGGCAGTACGAACCAGAGATCGGGCATGCCCGTCTCGTCGGGGTTTTCGTCCGGTACGCGCTCGACGAAGCGCACCCAGTCGTAGCTGACCAGGCCCACCGCGCCGCCGAGGAAGCGCGGCAACCGCGTTCCTTCGATCGTCACGGGCCGCAGCGCCGCGAGCTTCGCGCGCAGGATCTCGAGCGGATCGCCGGGTGCGTGGATGCGCTCCACGCGCCCATCCTGCTCCCACTCCACTTCGCTGCCGCGCGCGCGGAACAGCGCGCGCGCTCCCGTGCCGATGAAGCTGAACCGGCCCCACTTCTCGCCGCCCTCGACCGACTCGAACAGGAAGCTCGTGTGGCCGTCGTCGAGCCGCCGGAACAGGGACAGCGGCGTGTCCATGTCCGCGAGGATCTCGCGCACCACCGGTACCCAGTTGCCCCGCTTGGCGAGCTCCTCGAAGGATTCCTGGGACGGGCGAAGCACGGTGCGAACTCGAACGGGCCGCAGTGGCCCGGGGTGTAGAGGCGCAAAAACCGGCGCCGGTTCGGAGGCTTACCAGAGGGCCTAGTTGCCGTCAAGCAAGCTCGGGCGCGGTCGCGGCGGCTCGCCGCCGAGACCGACCAGGCGATAGATGAGCTTCGCATCCACGCCGCGCTTGCGGTCCTGACTCAGCTCGACGCCGAGCGCCCAGCAGCCGCAGCGCGACAGGTATTCGACCCGGCCCTGATTCGCGAGCGAGCGATTGCCCTCGATCGAGTAGGCGATCCCGTAGGCGACGCTCCAGCGCGCCGTGAGATCGAACGAGACGCCGCCGCGGATCTGGTTGATGTGGTCGACCTCGGTGTGCTGGCCGAAGCGATCGCCCGCAGGGAAGTCCTCGAACAAGAGCGGGATCTCCCGCGCCCATCGGTAGCCGCCGTGGAGCGCGACGCCCGGAAAGCTCCAGCGCGCTTCCGCGAATCCTTCGTCGACGCGCCCCGCGGTGGGATCGACATCGGCGTGGAAGCCCAGGTCGAGCTGCTCGAGCGGGAACGCGCGGCCGTCGAGGATCACCGCATCGAAGCGCGTGTTCTCGACGTCGTAGAGCCCGAGCAGCACGAAGTCGGCGAGCAGCGCGCTCCTGCCGTCGCGGGATCCGTAGAGGCGGTTGCCGAAGCCCGCCGTCGCGCGGCTCGCGCGGTCGATCCGATCGGCGTCGTCGCGCGTCACCGCGTCCAGGTCGAGCGCGCGGATCCGGTCGAGCGGCACCGCCGTCGCGGGCACGAACAGCGCGTTGCGATCCTGCGGGCGCGTGTAGGCCAGCGCATAACCCGCCTTGGGCTCGAGCACGTGCACGAGCTCTGCGTAGCGCCGGCGCAATCGCGTCGACAGGTCGACGCGCGCCGTCGGAAAGCCGCGCTCGCGGAAGTCGCGCACGCGCGAGTCGTAGAGCGTCTCGTGCCAGCCCACCTCCGGCACGAGCGATATGCCCCAGGCATCGAGCGGCACCGCGAGCCGGGGCTGGAGCTGCATGCGGTGGCCGCGATCGGTCAGCGGCTCGCCCTCCTGGTAGACGCCATCGCCCTCGGTGCCGCCGAACAGATCGAAGTCGTCCTGGAACGGATCGGGCAGCGGGCCGAGCTCGCTGCGCGTCACGAGTCCCGGCGTCGGGTCGGGCAGAGCGTCGACGCCCGTGTCGAGGAACAAGCCGCGGGCTCCGACCAACTCCGGCGGCACTTCCAGCTCGTGCTCGGCGCGCTTGCGCGCCTCGAACCAGGTGTACTCGACGTCGAACGAGGGCATCAGGAACGGGATGCCCGGCACGCGGCCCGGAAGGATGTCGACGCGCGCGGTCGGCCAGCGCTGCAACAGGTACCGGTCGCGGTCGAGGTCGTCGGGGTTCTGCAGGTCGTCGACGAAGCGTCCCCCCACGCGGGCGCCGGTCCGCCCGATCGTGCCGACCGAGCGCGAGAGCACCGCCTCCGACTCCAGGAAGCGGTCGTGGCGGTGGACCTCGAGCTCGCGGAAATCGAACGGCACCTCGTTGTCCGAGGCGAAGCGATAGTTGGTCTCGAAGCGCAGCTCGGCGGGCAGATACCAGTCGTGCGCGCCCGACGTGCTCCAGCGGTTGCGGCCGAACGGCTCCTGGGGCGTCTTCGGATCGATCTTCATGTCGCGGTAGTAGGCGGCCTGCGCCACGCCCTCGGAGTTCTCGCCCGACACGTAGTCGAAGCGGCCCGCACCGCCGGCGCCCCGTTCCACCGAGTAGCGCGGCGTCATCACGAGGCCCGCCTGGTCGGTGATCGCCCAGAAGAACGGCAGCCCGAACTCGAAGCCGTCGAAGCTGCCGAGCGAGAACTCCGGGAACAAGAGGCCCGTCTGCCGCTCGGTCTTGACCGGAAACACCATCCACGGGATCCATGCCACGGGCACGCCGAACACGTCGAACGTGGTGTTGCGCGCGGTGGCATAGCCCTCGACCTCGAGCTCGGCCTCCTCCGATTCCAGCACCCACGGCTCGACGTCGTCCGGCTTCGGGCAGCGGCAGGTGGTGAAGCGGCCTTCGCGGAACGAGTAGGTGCGCGGTCCGGTCTTGGCGATCTCGGCCGCGCTGGCGCGGAAGCGCGAGGTCTGCGACTCGAGCCGGCCCCCGTGCACGGTGCCCTGGATCGTCTCGAGCTCGAACTCGACGAAGTCGGCGGTCACGAGGTCCCCGGCGTCCTCGAGCTTCACGTTGCCGCTCGCCACGCCCGCGCCGGTCTTGCGGTTGAAGGCGACCCAGTCGGCGCGCAGCGTGCGCCCCGACTGTCGGATCACCACGTTGCCGCGCCCGATGTAGAGCTCGCGCTCGATGTCGTAGTGGAGCGCGTCGGCCGTGAGCTCGAACGGCTCCTCTTTCAGCCGCTCCGAGAGATCAGACAGGCCGTCCGAGGTCTGTGCAGCCGCGGCGTGCGCGAGGACCACGGCGAGAGCCGCGATGCAGAGGCGGACGCCCAGCGGCATGCGCGGGCACCCTACACGAAGCAGCGCCGTTTCGCAGCGAAACTACCTCGCCTCTAACTCGACTCGAGCGACCCGCTCAGCGCTTCGCAGTTGGGAATGTGGAGCACGTCGTCCTCGAGGGTGACCAGCTTGCGATCGAAGAGCTGATGCAGCGCCCGGTGCACCTCGAGCATCGACAGGCCCGCCGCGGACGCGATCTGGGACAGCTTCGATTCGACGCGCATGCCCACCTCGCGCTCGGTGACCCCGAGCCGCAAGAGCGAGCGCACGACCGGGCGCATCAGGTCGTCGACGCCGAGCGCCGCGAGCCGCCGCTCGGCCTCGACGAGGCGTCCGACCAGCACGCGGATCATCCGGATCGCGATGATCGGCTGCTCGAGACACATCGCCTCGAGCGTCTCGCGGTCGAGTGCGATCAGCCGCGTGGCGTTGACCGCGACGGCGCGCGAGCTGCGCCGCTCGCCGCCGACCACACCGAGCTCGCCGAAGAAGTCGCCGGGCCCGAGCCGCGCCACGACGCGCTGCTTGTCCTGGGTCTCGCGGACCAGCTCGACCTCTCCGGACTGGACCACGTAGAGCTGGTCGCCCGGGTCGCCCGCATCGAAGATCACCTCGCCGGGCGAGAGCGTGCGCTGGTAGTAGCGCCGCACTCGGACCGAGGTGAGCTCTTCGGGCTGGGGCTGGGACACGGCCTCCTCCACCCTCGCCAGCGCGAGGCCGAGCCGTGGCCCGGCGCGGGATCCCACAGCGATTTCGACCGGTTGGAGGACGGGCTTGAGCCGATCCTGCCGGGCGGATACGCCCTACGAGCCCATCAGCGGCGCGATCGCGGCCTCGACCTCCGCCGCCGTCGAGACGCCCACGATCACGGTATCGATCCGGCCCTGCGGGTCGACGATCACCGTGGCGGGGAAGCCGTAGACGTCGTAGCGCCGCGCGAGATCCTCATCGCCCCCGACCAGCAGCGGGTACTCGGCGACCGCCTCGTTCTCGGTTCCCCACGTGCGCACTTCTTCGGCGCTCGCACCGCCCACCTCGAGACCCAGCACGACGAGCTTCCCGGACGACCGGTGCGCCCTCCACACCCGGTTCAGCTCGGGCGGCTGGAGCACGCACGGCTCGCACCAGGTCGCGAAGAAGTCGATCACGACGGTCTGCCCGCGCAGGTCGGACAGCTTCACGGTGCGCCCGTCGAGGTCGACGTGGGCGAAGTCGGGCGCGGGCGGATGGGCGCGTTCGGGCGCGCACGAAAGCGACAGCGCGAGCCACGCGCACGCGAGCACCGCCGTGCGCGCGGTCATTGCAGCGCCCGCTCCGCCGAGGTGATGAAGTCGTTCAGGAACGCGAGCGGGCCGTTCAGCATCGTGAAGCGATTGATCGCGAGCAGGAATCCGACCCCCACGAGCACGAGTCCCGAGCCGATCTCGAGCGCGCGGAAGTGACGCTTCACGCGCGCGAACGCCGTGAAGAAACGCTCGATGCTCCAGCCCGCGACCAGGAACGGAACCGCGAGCCCGGCCGAGTAGACGAGCAGGAGGCCCATCCCCTGCAGCACCGTCTCGCGCCCGCCCGCGAGCGTGAGGATCGCCGCGAGGATCGGCCCGATGCACGGAGACCAGCCCAGTGCGAAGCCCGCGCCCACGAGCGCCGCGCTCGCGGTGCCGTGCCGGTTCACCGCGAACGTGGGACGCGTGTCGCGGTAGAGCGCGCGGATCGGCGCGATCCCGGTCATGTGCAGACCCAGCAACAGGATCATCACGCCGGCGATCTGGCTGATCCCGATCTCGAAACCGAACAGGTCGAGTCGCCACGTGCGAACGACGCGGCCCACGGCCACGGCGCCGATCCCGAGCACCACGAACACGGCCGAGAACCCGAACACGAAGCCCCAGGCCGCGCGCATCACGCGCCGACGCAGCTCCGTGTCGGTATCGCCTTCGCGCAGCTCCTCGACCGACAGGCCGGAGACGAGCGAGAGATAGGCCGGCATCAGCGGCAGCACGCACGGCGAGAGCACGGAGAGCAACCCCGCGACGAACGCCAGGAAGATGTCGGGACTGGCTTCGGGTGCCATCACGCGGAGCAAAGCACCCGGCTCTGACCCATGCCAGCAGTCTCGGGGCGCCAGCGCGTGGCTGGCGCCCCGAGATCTGCGACGATCCGAAGATCGATCTGGCTCAGTAGTCCGCGGACTCGAACGAGGCGTCCGGCGGTGCCGCCGCTGCCTGCTGCACCTCGCGGTACTGCGGCTCGCGGCCATAGAACTCGATGGTGCGCTCCATGCGGATGTGGTCCGGTGTCAGGACGTAGTCACCGCGCACGGCGGGCGACACGATCGCCTCGAGCACCTGGGTATCGCCGCCCGAGAGGCCCCAGCCCATGCCGCCGATCAGCAGGCCCATCGTCGCGTAGCAAAGCTTCACCGGCCCGTAGATGAGCGTGCTCAGGGCCGCCACCGCCCCGATGCCGCCCTCGCTCGGGCCCGAACCCAGATCCGCCCGCGCCGCCGTCGGTGCGGCCGCCACCACCAGGATCAGCGCCGTAAGGATCGCGCTGCGTCGCACTGCATTCATGTCCAACCTCCCGATCGCTGCACGCGGGCAGCGATCGCCGCTTGGTGCCGGCACCACGCCGGCCCCGATTGTCCCCGCGCTCTTCCGGAGTCGTGACGCACGACCCCCGAAAGGAGATGGCTCTGGCGCAGCCCAGCCCCCCAGCCGGAACCACGTCGAGGTTCATCTCACGAAGACGACTGACCTCGGGACGGCGCCGTACGTCCAGCCTTGGACGCAACCAAACGCCGTATCCCCCCGATCGGGAGCATGAGCGCCCCCTGGGGCCACGTCAAGCCCCTGTGCGAACTTCGCGTGGCTTCAGAACTCGCGCCGCGTATCGAGCAGGATCGTGACGGGCCCGGAGTTCACGAGCGACACGTCCATCGTGGCCTGGAACCGGCCCGCGACCACGGGCACGCCCGCCTCGCGCGCGGCCTCGAGCAGCGCGTCGAGCAGCGGCGCGGCGCGGTCGGCGGGTGCGGCCTGCGTGTACGAGGGCCGCTTGCCCTGCCGCGCATCACCTAACAAGGTGAACTGCGAGACCACGCCGAGCGTTCCGCCCGTGTCGAGCAGCGAGCGGTTCATGCGGCCATCGGCGTCCGGGAACACGCGCAGCCCGACCAGCTTGCGCGCGAGCTCGGCCGCGTCCTCGAGCGTGTCGTCGACCGCCACGCCGACCAGCGCGAGCAGCCCCTCGCGCATGCGCGCGATCTCCTCGCCACCCACGTGCACCGCGGCCTCGCGCACGCGCTGAGCCACGGCTCGCATGCGCTAGATCTGGTCCTGTCGCGCGAAGCGCCCCTCGTAGCGCGCCTCGCCCTCGGTGCGCATCAACACGATCTGACACAGGCGCACGCCCGCGTGGATGCGCAGCGGATGACCCGAGACGTTGCTCATCTCGAGCACCTGGCGGTTGTCGACGCCGGGCTGCACGAACGCCGAGGTGACGTGGATCATGAGGCCGAGCCGCGCGAAACGGCTGCGCCCTTCCAGGAATCCGCACAGGTTCGCGGGCAGCCGGATCCGCTCGCGCGTGATGCCGTGGATCGTGCTGCCCGGCATGAGTACGTAGGGCTCCGCGAGCGTCGCGACGCGCGTGTAATCGCGATAGTCGGAGTCGGCCACGAGATCGATCGCCTGCTCGGGATGCTCGATCACGCGGATCTCGTGGCCGAGCGTGAGATCGATCGATGCGGCGCCGAGCTGATCCGCTTCGAAGGGCGTGATCACGAGCCGCCCCGCGTCGAGCTCGGCGCGGATTGCATCGCGCGTGAGTACGGTCATCGTCGGCTCGCGCGGGTCATCGGGCGTCGCATGATACCGTAGGGTTCATGCACCCGTTCTTCGCCCTGCCGCGACCGCTCGCGATCGGGCACCGCGGGTGCGCGGGCGAGGTGCCCGAGAACACCATCGCGTCGTTCCAGCGCGCGGTGCGCGATGGCGCGGTCGTGATCGAGACCGACGTGCACCTCACGCGCGACCGCGTTCCGATCCTGTTGCACGACGGCGACGTCGCGCGCGTGACCGATGGCGAAGGCGCCGCGCGCGATCTCGACTGGGACGCGATCCGGCGCCTCGACGCCGGCTATCGCTTCAGCACGCCGGACGGCCGCACGCCGTTTCGCGGCGAGGGCCTGCGCATCCCGACCCTCGCCGAGGCGCTCGATGCGCTGCCGGGCATGCGCTTCAACCTCGAGCTCAAGGAAGATCGGCCCGAGATCAGCGAGCGCGTGCTCGGAGTGATCCGCGATGCCGGGCGCGAAGAAATCACGCTCGTCACTTCGGGTGAGGACCGGCTCATGGAGAAGCTGCGCAGCGCCGTGTCGCACTGCAGCGCGCGCGTGGCACTCGGCGCATGCACGGGCGATGTCGCGGGCTTCGTGCGCGCGGCGCGCGACGGCGTCGCGCCGCCGTCCGGGCCGATGGCGCTGCAGATCCCAGCCGAGTTCGCGGGCCATCCGCTCGTGACCCCCGAACTCGTCGCGGCCGCGCACGCACACGGCGTCCACGTGCACGTGTGGACGATCAACGAGCCGTCCGAGATCGCCGAGCTGATCGCGCTCGGCGTCGACGGCGTGATCTCCGACTTCCCCGCGCGCGTCGTGCGCGCGATTTCCGCGCGCGCGTCCGCGTGAGCGACGCGTCGCAGCACGTCCTCGCACACCTCGAGCAGTTGCGCGGCGCGGCCGCACGCGGGCCCGTGGTGGATCTCGCCTGCGGCCGCGGTCGCAATGCCCTCGCGATTGCAGCGCACGGGATCCCCGTGCTCGGCCTCGACCGCAACGCGGACTTCCTCGCCGAGCTCGCGGGCACCGCGCGCGTGCGCCAGCTGCCCGTGAGCGCCGTGCGCGCGGATCTCGAGTCCGCGCCCGCGCTGCCGCTCGCCGAGCGCCGCTGCGGAGCGCTGGTCGTCTGCCGCTATCTCCACCGTGCGCTCGCGCCCGCGCTCGAAGCCCTGCTCGCACCCGGCGGCTGGCTGCTCTACGAGACCTTCACGATTCACCAGAGGGATCTGGGCTATGGCCCTGACAATCCAGCATTTCTTCTGAACCCCGGAGAGCTGCCCACGCTCTTCCCGCGGCTCGCGGTCGACCTCTACTGGGAGGGGCTCTCGGACGAGCCGCGGCCGGCCGCAGTCGCGCGCCTCGCGGCGCGCAAGCCGGCTTGATGCGATGGCGGATTACGCCCTTCGGGCTAATCCGCCCTACACGATGCGATGGCGGATTACGCCCTTCGGGCTAATCCGCCCTACGTAGGGCGGATTAGCGCGTGAATCGCCGATCGAAGCGCGGATCACCCACCGCGTAATCCGCCATCCGAGAGGCGCGCGAGCGCCCAGCGCGCGTGCTCGGCCAGGACCGGATCGCCGCCTTCGAGATGGCGGCGCACCGAAGGCACGAGCGCGGCGTCGCGCGAGTTGCCCGCGGCCACGAGCGCGTTGCGCAGCAGGCCGCGATAGCCGGTGCGGCGCAGCGCCGTGCCGCGCGTCGCTTCGCGCCACGACTCGAGCGAGAGATCGAGCACCCACGCCAGCGCGGGAGCGCGCCATGCCTCGCGCGGTGCGAGCCGCGCGCGCAGCCCGAGCGGATCTGCGGGCACGGTGCGGCGCTCGCGCTGATTCCACGGACACACCTCCTGGCAGATGTCGCAGCCGAAGCCCCAGTCTCCGTGGCCCGCGCGCAGGGGCTCGGGGATCGGCCCGCGCAGCTCGATCGTCGTGTACGAGAGGCAGCGCGTTGCATCGAGCACATACGGCTCCGGAAACGCGTCGGTCGGACACGCATCGAGGCACGCGCGGCAGGTCCCGCAGTGGTCCGGCTCGGGAGTACCCGGCGAAAGCTCGAGATCGGTGAGCACGACGCCCAGGAACAGATACGAGCCCAGGCGTGGATGGATCAAGCAGGTGTTCTTGCCGATCCAGCCCAGCCCCGCGTCGGCCGCGAACGCGCGCTCGAGCACGGGACCCGTGTCGACGTAGCCGCGCGTGCGCACGGGTGTGCCCGCGAGCGGCGCGAGCGCCGCCTCGAGCGCGCGCACGCGGTCGAGCAGCACGTCGTGGTAGTCATCGCCGCCCGCATAGCGCGCGATCCGGAACGAGCTCGCGTGCGGCTCGGGCCTGGCGCCGGGATCGTAGACGAGGCCGAGCGCGATCACGCTGCGCGCGCCCGGGAGCACGCAGCGCGGATCCTCGCGCCGCTCGACCCCGCGCGCGAGATAGGCCATCTCGCCGCCAAAGCCGCGCGCGAGCCACTCGCGCAGGAACGCCGCGCGCGCTCCGGGCTCCGCGCGCGCGATACCGACCAGGTCGAAGCCCAGCGCGGTCGCGAGCGCCTCGACGCGTTCAGTGAGCGGGAGCTCGCCGAGCGCGCCGCGATCCGACATGGGATCACGCGCTCGCTTGGCGCGCGGGACCCTCGCCGCGCGCCAGCCACGATCCGAGCGCCACCATGAGCAGCACCGCGAACGCCGAGGTGAGCAGCCCCGCGGACTCGTGCAGCGGACCCGTAGTGGCGCGCTCCGCGCCCCACGCCCCAGCTGCGATCACGGTCGCGACCACGCGGATCATGTTGCCGAACAGCGCCGCCGGCACCACGAACGCCACCAGGACCACGCGCTTCCACGTGACACGCTGCGTGAAGCGCGCGAGCAGCACGCCCACCGGAATCAGGCTCAACAGCGACGTGATCCCGCTGCACGCCTCGGCCACGAACAGCGCGTCTCCGCTCGGGAGCCGCATCACATTGCCGTCGCGCATCACCGCCACGCCGAGCGCGTGCAACACTGCCACCGCGCCCGCACTCGCGAGCGTCTGCAGGTAGGTCACGATCGGCAACACGATCGCTTCGGGCAGCGGAACCATGAAGAGCAGGAAGGCGAGCGGAAACGCGAGTCGCTGGACGCCGCGCACCCCCCAGCGGTATCCCACCAGCGCCGTGATCGCGCCGACGATCGCGAGCCCCTGCAGCGCGGCCTCGCTCGCGACCACGCCCAGCGCGTAGACCGCGAGCGCGAGCACGAGGCCCAGCAGCGCGGAGCGGTGGCGCTGGCTCGGCCCGAGCCCGCGGATCCTCGGGTGCGCGGTCAGGAGCGAGACCACGGGCACGAGGAAGCCGTGCTGGAAATATTCCGCCGACGCCCAGCGCTCGGCGAGCGTCATCACCCCGGGCGCGAACACCACCGCGACGGCGACCCAGAGCATGATCTCGTCGCTGCGCGTGCGCGGCATGGGACCTCGGGGGCTGACCGCGCGAGCTTGACCCGGATCCGGGCCCGCGCAAAGCCCTTCCCCGCCGCTCGCGGCCCCGTGCGCCGTAGTGCTATCCATCTTGTTCATGCGACTCCCGAATACCGATTCGAATCCGATCGCCCACGTCGACCTCGCCACGCCGGAGACCCGCTACGAGCCGCCGCGCTTCGAGCTGATCTGCCTGGCCTGCGAGATCTCGGCCTACGCACCCGACTCGGATCTGCCACTCTTCTAGGGTCCGCGACCCGCGCGCCCTCAACCGTCCCGGGAGGGCGGCGGCGACGCGCTGAGCCGGTTCACGAGCTCGCGGAACTTCGGGTGCGCGAGCAGCCCGATCGTGTCCCCGCTCTGGAGCATCGCGACCACGGCCGGGTCCGCGAGCAGCTCCTGCACCGCGGGATCATCGCGCAGTCCGCGCAGGCGCGGACCGATCTGCTCGATCACCTGCGCGATCGATTGGCGGAACACCTCGGCGTCGAACGCCGCCTCATCGGCGACGAGTCCCAGATCCGCGAACTTCTGCCGCAGCTCTGAGTTGCGCGCGAGGCTCTGGAAGCTGCGGCGCCGCAGCGCCATGTCGGGATAGCCCGCTTCGATGTCGCTCCAGAAGTCGGCGTCGCTGCGCAGCTCCGCGATGCTCGGGTCGTCCAGGACCGTCTGGAGATCGGCTGCGGCCACCTGCGGACGCGCCGCGAAGCGGGCGACGAAGCGGGCGCTCGGCTCCGTGGTGTCGACGGCGGTCTCGATCGCGCTCTGGACCACGCCGCTCGTGAAGTCGGCCGCAACCGAGTCGCCGATCTCGGGCAGCACCGCGACCGCGCCCGTTGCGCGCAGCGCGTCGACCCACAGCGCGAGGTACACGACCATCAGCGCGAGCGCTGCGCCTCGCACCGCGCCGAAGCTCGCGCCGAGGAAGCGATCGCGCGGACTGCGTCCCGCGTTCGAGCGCGGACCGAGTCGACGCGCAAAGCGCGCGGCGATGGCGAGCACCGCATACGCGACCGCGAACACGGCCGTGCACGCGGCCACCGTGGCCGGGAGCGGGCCGAGCCCGAGCCGTGCGCCCACGGCCGGTGCGAACGCGGGGCCCAGCAGCACGGCCGCCGCATAGGACACCACGAGCGTCGCGATCGCGAGCCCGGTCGCGAGCCCGCCACGCCACGCCCCGGCTGCCACGCACACGGCCAGCAGCAGCCCTGCGAGTGCGTTCAACCACATCGCCTCCGGATCGTCCGGGCGCGCGCCCTCCTAAAGGATGGGACCCCCGAGGGGCCACACTTGCTCTTTCCCGATGGCCGCTGCCGGCGGGCTGCGATACAGAGGGACAGGCCGCTTTCCCCCGCGAGGAACTACCGATGCGCGCGCGCAACATCCGCAAGACCAAGCTGATCGCGACGATCGGTCCCGCCTGCGACGGCCTCGACACGATCAAGGCGATGATCCACGCCGGGATGAACGTGGCGCGGCTCAACTTCTCGCACGACACCCACGTCGAGCACCGCAAGCGGCTCGAGCTGGTGCGCCAGGCCGCGCGCGAGCTCGGCGCGAACGTCGCCGTGATGCTGGATACCAAGGGCGTGAAGATCCGCACGGGCCGCGTCGAGGGCGGCATGGCCCGGCTCGTCACGGGGGATCCGTTCACGCTCTACACGGACGGCCGGATCGGGGATGCGCGCGGCGCGACGGTCTCCTACACGCAGCTGCCCGAAGAGGTGGTCACAGGCTCGAAGATCCTGATCGACGACGGCGTGATCGAGCTGCAGGTCGAGGCGGTCGAATCCGACCAGATCCGCTGCCGGATCACGCGCGGCGGCAACCTCGCCGACCGCAAGGGCGTGAACCTGCCCGGCACGTTCCTGGGCATGCCCGCGATGACCGCCGAGAACCGCGCCGATCTCGTGTTCGCGGTCGAGAACGGCGTCGACTACATCGCCGCGTCGTTCGTGCGCGGCCGCGAGGACGTGCGCGAGATCCGCCAGGTGCTCACGGAGCACGGCGCCAACATCCCGATCATCGCGAAGATCGAGGCCGCGGTGGGCGTGCAGAATCTCGAGGAGATCGTCGCGGAGGCCGACGGCACGATGGTGGCGCGCGGCGACCTCGGCGTGGAGATCCCGCTCCAGGAGGTCCCGCTCACCCAGAAGCGGATCATCCGCGCCACGGTGATGAACGGCAAGCCCGTGATCACGGCGACGCAGATGCTCGACTCGATGCGCAGCTCGCCGCTGCCGACGCGCGCGGAGGTCAGCGACGTGGCCAACGCGATCCTCGACGGCACGTCGGCGGTGATGCTCTCGAACGAGACCGCGGCCGGGAAGTACCCCGTGGAGGCCGTGCGTACGATGGCGTCGCTCGCGCTCGAAGCGGAGAAGGGACTGCGCGAGTACGGCCACCTGCAGCAGGTCTCGGCGGCGCGCACACACGAGGTAACCGAGGCGGTGTGCCAGGCCGCGATCACGATGGCCAACCATCTCCAGGCCGGGGCGATCATCGCACTGACCGAATCGGGCCGAACCGCGCGCTGGATCTCCAAATACCGACCGCGCTGCCCGATCCTGGGCGTCTCGCACTCGCCCACCGTGGCGCGCGCGTTCGCGATGAACTGGGGTGTTACCGGCGTGCTGCTCGAGACCGACGCCGCCGCGGGTGACGACGACGAGATTCAGGCGGCGCTGGCGCGCGCACGCGACCTCGGCATCGCCGCACCTGGTGACGTGTGCGTGGTCACCGCAGGTCGCAGCCGCGAGACGGGCAGCACCAACCTGATCCGCGTCGTGAGCGTTCCGGCCTAGCCTAACGAGCAGAGATCATGAAGTACCTGCACACGATGGTGCGCGTCTCGAACCTCGAGCAGTCGCTCGACTTCTACTGCGCGAAGCTCGGGCTCGTGGAGCTGCGGCGCGCCGAGGTACACGCCGGGCGCTTCACGCTCGTGTTCCTCGCCGCGCCCGGCGACACGAACGCGCAGGTGGAGCTCACTTACAACTGGGATCCCGAGACGCTCGAGGGCGGCCGCAACTTCGGCCATCTCGCCTATCGCGTCGACGACATCTACGCGCTGTGCCAGCGGCTGCTCGATGCGGGCGTGACGATCCACCGCCCCCCGCGCGATGGACACATGGCCTTCGTGCGCTCCCCGGACGGGATCTCGATCGAGCTGCTCCAGAACGGCGCCCCGCTGCCCAAGACCGAGCCGTGGGCGTCGATGCCGAACGTGGGGACCTGGTAGGTCATTACACGAGTTGCTCCAGTTTTACTGATCGTGTAATATCAGCCAGGTGCGACAGCCCACTCCGCGCAGCCTGATCGTCGACCTACTCTCGACGCTGCGGCGCGGGAGCATGCCCGTGGCCGCGCTGGTCCAGGCCGGCGCGCTGTTCGGGATCGCCGACGGCAGCGTGCGCGTGGCATTGCACCGGCTGCTCGCCGAAGGACGCGTGGAGAGCGACGAGCGCGGGCAGTACCGGCTCGGCGCTGCGGCCGCGCCCGTGCAGTCGGTGGTCGCGAGCTGGCGCGAGCTCGATCGCCGCACGCGCCCCTGGAACGGGCGCTGGATCGCCGTGCACGCGGACACCGCGCGGCGGCGGCGCGCACGCATCGACCCCGCGGCGCGCGCGCTGCGCCTGTTCGGCTTCGAGCTGCTCGCGCCCGGGCTGTTGGTGCGGCCCGCGAATCTCCGCGAGGGAGTCGATGGGGTACGCGTTGCGCTGAGAGAGCTCGGGCTGCCTTCGGCAGCCCTCGTATATGAGCTCGGCGAGCTCGAGCCCACAGCCGACGCCCGCGCCCGCGCCCTCTGGGACGGCGAAGCGCTCGTGCGCGGCTACCGCGCGGCGCGCCGCGAGATCGAGCGCAGCAGCGCTCGGCTCGCGGGTCTGTCCGATGCCGACGCGATGGTCGAGTCGTTCGCGCTCGGCGGGCGGGTGCTGCAGCAGCTCGTGCTCGACCCGCTGCTGCCCTCCCCGCTCGTCGACGAACGCGAGCGCCGCGCACTGCTCGAGAGCATGCGCGCCTACGACCGCCTGGGGCGCAACGCCTGGGCCGGCTTCCTGGGGCGCTTCGGTGTCCCGCATCGCACCGCGCCCGCAGACACGCGCTGGGCCGCCGAGGGCTTCGCCCAGAGCGCGTGAAACGATCTGGAGGACTCATGAGCGCAGCACATCCGCAGACCACTCCGCCGACCTGGCGCGACATCGTCACGCGCGACGAGATCGACCGCTGGCTCGCGATGGACGATTGGAAGAGCTGGGCATCGATCGCGCTCGACTGGGCGATCGTATTCGCGTCGATGGCGCTCGTGGTGGTGTGGACGAACCCGCTCACGATCGTGCTCGCACTCTTCCTGATCGGGGCGCGGCAGCTCGGCCTCGCCGTGCTGATGCACGAGGCCTCCCATCGCTCGCTGTTCTCGAACAAGAAGGTCAATGACTGGGCGGGCAACTGGCTGTGCGCCTATCCGGTGTGGAGCGACCTCCGTCCGTATCGCCCCTATCACCTCCAGCACCACGCGCATACCGGTTCGAAGAACGACCCGGACCTGGGACTCATCACGCCGTTCCCGATCACGCCGGCGAGCCTCCGGCGCAAGATCGTGCGCGACCTGACGGGCCAGACCGGATTCAAGTTCGCGGTGGCCGCGTTCCAGCGCACGTTCGGGCGCTGGAGCAAGGATCCCGTGTCGCGCCGCGCCGCGATCGGATTCGCGACCACCAACGCGCTGCTGCTCGCGCTGCTCACGGCGGCCGGCTACCCCGCGCTCTACCTGCTCTGGGCGGGCGCGTGGCTCACCACGAACACGCTCGTCACGCGGATCCGCTCGATCGCGGAGCACGCGCTCACGCCGAGCGCGGCCGAGCCGCGCGGGCTCACGCGCACCACGATCCCCGCGTGGTGGGAGCGCCTGCTGATCGCGCCCAATTGCGTGAACTATCACATGGAGCACCACCTGCTGATCACGGTGCCCCACTACAACCTGCGCGCGATGCACGATCGCCTCACCGAGCTCGGCGTGGTCGACCCGGGCTGCGTGGACCACGGCTACGCGGCGATCCTGCGCCGGGCCGCCTCGAAGCGCGGCGACGCGGCCACCGAGTCGGTCCATCTCTTCGAAGACCGCGGCGCGCACACGCCGCCGCGCACGCCGCCGTTCTAGTTCAATCGCCGATGCGGAGAACCTCGCCCAGCACCGTCCTGGCGATGCGCTCGAGGCGGCGGTCCGCGGTGGCGAGCGCTGCTCCGTACTCGATCGCGGCGGCGAGGTAGAGGCAGTCGTAGACCGGGTGCCCCAGGCGAAGGCCGAGTTCGAATGCGCGGTCGACGAGCCAGCGGGAGCCGACCAGACGCGGGCGGTCGCTATCCCAGAGCTCGAGAACCTCGCGCGCGAACTCTTCGCTGCACTCACGGCTACGCACCCTCTTCCAGAGGATGCTCGCGAGCTCGAGATCGATCAGGTCGGGCGCGATCAGGACCCGACGCCCCTCGTTGCCATCCGCGAGCAGCGCGGCGGCAGACGCCTGCCCGGCTTCCGGGAAGTACCACTTCGCGGCAACGCTTGCATCGACGACGGTATTCACCGCCGGCGGTCTTCCCGGATCAGCTTCTCGCTCGGGGTACTCTCACCGAACTGACGTTTGATCCGCCGGCGCAGCGCTTCCCGTTGGGCATCCTGGGCGCGACTTCGCTCACGGCGCAGATCCTCCTGGGCCTCGCGCGCGAGGATGTCGCAGATCAGGGCGTTGAGGCTGCGGGATTCGCGCGCCGCTCGGCGGCGCAGTGCCTCCGCGACCTTCGCATCGAGATTTCGGAGTGTCATCGCGGGCATCGGCGGGACCGGGTGATGACACTTTGATACCGCTTCCGGCGGCAGAGCGCTACCCAGGTCTCCGACGACGCGGAGGCATGGCAGCGAAGTCCCCAGCGCCCGACCGGATCGCGAACCCGCGGCGACGTCCCTCGCGTTTCGACCGCCTCGGGGAATCCCTCTCTGCTAGGATCGGCTCCACGCGCGAGTAGCTCAGTTGGTAGAGCATCAGCTTCCCAAGCTGAGGGTCGCGGGTTCGAACCCCGTCTCGCGCTCCACCCCGCCCGCCCCGTAAGGCGTTATGCGGTCTCGGTTTTCGGTGTTCGCGTCGGTGACTCGTTCTCTGCTTTGAGTCATCTCCGCCCCGAGGTGGGGTGACTCTGAGGTCACTTCAGGAGCGACCCGCGCGAGCAGGTCCGCCGGAAGTTCACCCGGCCCGAGTCGCATCGGCTCGCGGTACTCGTCGCCGCCGCACCATCGCGCGTAGTGGTCGGTGGTTACGTTGAGGTCCGCGTGACCGAGCTGGCGGCTCACATAGGCGACGTTCACCCCGCACGTGAGCAGCTGCGACGCGTAGGTGTCGCGGAGGTCCTTCATCGCGCGGTGCCCGATCGCGGCGCGCTTGAGGATCCGGCGCCACTCGCGATGCCGGAAGTTGCCAGGGTCGATCCCTTCGAAGATCGGCGTTTCCGGGCCCGGCTCGAAGCGGTCGACGTAGAGCTCGAGCAGCGCGGCGCGCAGGCGGCGCGAGAGCGCGACCCGCCGGTCGCGTCCGCTCTTCGGCGGCTCCGGGTCGCCACCTCGCGGCCGATTCTCGCGCACGTGGAGGTGGCGGCCGGAATCATCGCCGTCGGAGCCGAACGCGATCGCGCCCCACCGAAGCCCGAGCGCCTCGCCCAGGCGCAGGCCCGCGTCGAGCAGCACGGTCACGAGAACACGAGACGCGAGGCCCTCCACGCGCGCGGCGCCGAGCAGCCTGCCCACCTCGTCGGGCCGCTCGATCGGGCGAATGCGATCCTCGGCCGCGGCCGCCCGCGCACCCTTGCCGCGCGAGCGACGCCGAAGCTGCCGGCGGAATTCCTCCACCGCGTTCATCGAGTCGAGCGCGCCCAGGTCGCGCGCGTACTCGAGCACGGCCGCCAGAGCGTTCACGTAGTGGCGCCCCGTGCTCGCGGCGCGCGTGCGCTCCTCGCCCTTCGAATTCTTGTACGGCGTCTCGACCACCTTGGCCCACCACTCGCGCAAGCGCGGCGCAGTGATCTCGTCGAGCCGGAAATCGCCGAGCTGCTCCATGATGAGCCCGTCCTCTCCGAGATCGGTCGGTGCGATCTCGCCCGGCTCCGGCTCCTTCTTCGCCCTGAGGTAGGAGCGCTCGAGGTCCGAGCGCGTCGACGCGGCCAGGTGGCGCGTGTCCTCTTTCAGGTAGCGCTTCGCGAATGCGCGCAGCGTCGGTGACTCGAGGATCGGGGCCGGCAGTCGGCCGATACCCTTGCGCGCTTCGTAGAGGTCGCGCACCTGCGCGGCGACGCTCAGATCGCCCGTTTCGCAGGAGAAGCGCACGCGCCGACCGTTCACGACGCGCTGGTAGTAGTAGACGCCGCCGCGCTTGGTGAGGTTGCGATCGTCGCGCTTCTTGCTCATCGCGTGAGCTCCTCCTCGCGTCGGTCCGTCGACATACGCGCGTAGATGGCGGCTCTCATGCGTGCCTCCGTTAGAGCGGCAGATCGCCGCGAACTGCTGCCTTCATCAATTCGACGAGCACCGCCTTGAGCGTCTCGTACGTGATGCCCTTCCCGCCCTTCGCCAGCTTCGCTTTCGCGCGGTTCCACCTGGTGTCATCACGGGCGGCCTCGAGGAAGTCGTGTCCCTCCCACGTTAGGCGGCGGATCAGAAACGCTCGCTCATCGTACTTCCCGACGTCGACCGCATCGATCAGGCCCTTTTCATGGAGGAGCGCGACGTGCTCCACGCGCTTTTCGGTGGTGCCCAAAGACACCTCGAGACTCTCCACTCGGATCGCTCCGTCGGTGTCGGGCTGCGCGTCCTCGATCGCGATCAGCAGCTCTCGGATCAGGTCCCAATCGCGCTTCACGCCGACGCCTCCGGGCCCTCTTCCTTCGCCTGTAGCAGGGCAAGCCTCGGCCCCACTGCGCGCGCAACACGCGCGCGGTTATCGCCGATCGCGACCCGCAGCCGAGCCGCCCACGCCTCGAGGTTGAAGTGGGCATCGGCGTCGTACGGCTGCCCCTTGCGAGGCCCCCGCTCGAACACACCGGCCGCGAGCTTGCGCTCGACTCGGGCAAGCGTGCGCGCGTCCATGCCGAGCAGCATTCCGGCAACGTCCGCCATCCGTTCGGGGTGCGCCTCGAGATCGCGTTCGTGCGCGTCGAGCATCGCGTCGCAATCCGCATTGAGCTTGCACTTGCGCGCCTTCTCGAGCGAGATCACCGGGCCGCTCACGCGCTCACCTCCGGCGCGCGGCGCTGCACTACCCGTCGGCTCCGTCGTCGCGCGAGGAACACGAGCCCGAGCCCGATCAGTAGACCGGTGCTCGGCTCCGGCACGTTGTAGTCGAGCGTGCTGGTGATCGGGACGCCATCGCTCGCGATGTTGCAGAGCGCCACGTCGAGGCCGAAGAAGTCGAACGTGTTGCCGTCCCAGATCAGGGAGGTCGGTGAGCCATCGAAGATCAAATAGGATCGGATGTAGTTCCCCGGCTCATACGACTGGATCGACCGACTCGAGCCGCCCTGCGAGAAAACATCCGTCCAGCCATCTCCGCTCTGGAGCGGGTCCGTGACCCAGCCGTCCATCACGGACGTCTGCACGGAATAGAGGTTGGCTCCGGTGAAGTTCACGCGGCCGTAGATGTGGTCGTCGGCCACGTCGAAGGGCGGCGCGGCCGAGAAGTAGATGACAACGTGCTGGTGATCGGCGGTCTGCGCCGCTTCGTAGTAGAACCCCGCCGCGTGGGCGGGGAGGGAGAGAAAGAGAGCGAGCGCGAACAGGTAGAGCTTCATCTTGAAACCTCCGGCGCGCGGTGCGCGCGCGTGTAGAGCCCCCACGCGATCAGCGGGTCGGGCTCGGTTTCGATGATGCGCCGGCGCTTGCGCAGCCATGCAACCTCGGCCTTGAGGTTCTGGACACGCGAGCGCTTTCGCGTGGCGGCGCCCGGAGTGAGCGGTTGCCCCTTCCGCTCGCCGGACACCACGACGCCACCGTCGAGCACGGCTTGCGCCCTACGAATCGCGACGCGCGTTGCCTCGATCTTGCGCGGGATGCGGGCGAGCTCCTCGGTGAGCTCTCGCCGAGCGTGTTTCTCGAAGTCCGTTCGTTCGATCCGGCGCCGGCCGTAGAGCCAGAGATGGCCGAGTAGCTCGCGGCAATGGCCGTCGATGTCGCGACGACGCTTCTCGACCCATCCGTGTTCCACCGTCTTGGACGCGCGAAGGCGGCCTGCCCCATCCCGGATCCACTGAATGATCGCAAGCGTCCGCTCCTGGAAGTACCCATCCGCGCTCGCGCGCTTGACCTCGATTCGGGTGTGACCGTTGCTCAGATAGCCCGGTAGCGTGTGATTCTCGACAACCCACGCCGCAGGGGCGCGAAATGGCGCCGGCCATGTCTCGACGTCGCGCATCCACTTCTCGCGCTCCTGCTCGGAGTGCGAGCGCACGCGCGCCTGCTCGCGAGCGAGCTCACCGAGAGCGGCTGCGCGCTCTTCGCGACGCCAGCGCGCACCCAACGATTTCGATTGCTGCAAACGCGCGCATGCCGCTTCGAACGGGATTACGTCCGCCATCACGCACTCGCCGCCCGCCGGGCCTGGGCCTTCTCGCTCAGATCCCGGTTGTGGATCGCGAGTATCTCCTCGTCGATCGCCTCGAGATCTCGCCTCCACGCGAGCAGCGGCTCAATCTGCTCACGTGCTCGCTCCGCTTCGGCCGTCAGAGCTCGCCGCTGCGCGTTGAGCTCGTCGATCCGGCGGTACGGGTCCTCGAGCTTCTTGCGGCTCTCCGCTTCCGCCCTTCGGTCATCGCGCGCGATTTCCAATTCGCGCTGCCCGTGCTTCGCGACTTCGAGTAGGTCCGCGAGCAGCGCGAGCACGGCCGGCTGCATGTCGGTGAACTCGTACTCCTCGTCAACCGGCGCTCGCAGCGCGGCGGCCAGGAGCTCGAGGTGCTCGATCACTGGCAGGTAACTCGGGAGCCGGCCGGCTTTCAGTGCGGTGCTGGATTCGGTGCAGCGGAGCTCGACGGGGCGCCCGGACTCGATCGCGCGCGTGCACGCATCGACCACGTAGCCGATCGAGTCGCGCAGCCACGTCGACTCGTTGCCACCTGCTGCCGCGCGGTTCGCGAGGTCCTGCCAATGGCGGAAATCCTTCTTGAGCCACTGCGCGGCGCGCTTCGGCGTGAGCGTGCGGCACGGCGGCGGGAGGCAGCCGGTGTCGAACGACTCGAGCTTCTCGCGCTTCGCCTTGCCGTTCGTCGCGTGCTTCTTCGCGGCCATCACGCCACCGCCTTCCGGTGCGCTTCCGCCATGTCGAACAGCGAGCAGATCCGCGCCAGGAGCGCGCGGCGAAGCGCGAGCCGCTCGAAGCTCTCCGCGTTCTGCTGCGGCACCTCGAGGAGTAGTCGCAGCGAGTGGAGGCGGTCGCGCACGTCGAGCGGCACCAGATCATCCTCGACGAGGGCAGCCTCGCGGCCCTCGGCCAGTGCGGTCGCCGCCTCGATCACGTGTGTGACGTCGAAGGCGAGATAGCTAGCGCAGTCGCGGCGCTCCGCGTTCGTGTCGAAGAGCGCATCGGCCAGGAGCTCGCCGATCCCAAGCGCGCCTTCGGAGAGAAACTCGCGCAGCGCCGCGCCCTCCATCGCGGGGAGCGACATCACCGTCGCCTCGAATCGTTCCGTCTTCTTCGCCATGCGCCCTCCGTTATGGGGAGGCGTTAGGTCCGCCGCCGCAGCACGCGCGCAAGAACTTCATGCGCGATCGTCCCTTGCGGGAGCCCGCGTTCCGCCGCCCACGCCTGCAAGGTCGCGAGCTCACCATCGGTGAGCATCACCACGACGCGATTGCGGCGCGCTTCGTCGGCCGGCTTCGGCGGTCTCCCCACTCGCGGCGCCTCCTGCCTCCCCCGTTTCGGAGCCATCCTACCCCCAATCTATTTCAATTGCCAGCAAATTGATTCGGACACACGAACGCCCCCCTCGCGCGCCGTCGGCCTCGATTATCCGGCCTCCGGAGTCGGGTCGCGACCGGAAACCGCGTTCGAGCTCCGACGGGAGCTATCTGTTCGCCGTGAACAGACCCCACGGGCGCGGCGTTTCTCGCCCTCGACCGCGCCTTCGCGGGCGGGGCGGGTGTCGAAGCCGAGAGATAGAAGCTCCATGGACCCCCCTATTCCGCGACCGCGTATGGGCGAATCATCCGGCGCGAGCCCCACACGTACGCCTGACTTTGATCGCCGCGCGCGGAATAGACCGCACCCGCCAAGGCCGTGCAGAGATCGTCATGCCCACCCGGCGGGTGCGAAATCAGATCGCGCCCTCCGCGCGAGGTGCGGCGCTCGAGCGCGCACAGCTGCGCGACGAGCCGCGGGTGATCGATCAACTCGACGCGACCCGCGTTCATCATGGGAAGCAACTCGGCGTAGAGCCCGCTGGTGGTCTTCTCGCAATGCACGTAGCGGATTCCCGCCGACGCGAAGCTGTCGACTACAAAACCAGCCGAATAGCGATCGCCGGATACTTGGCTGAGGTGGAATCGCCGTAGGTCTTCGGCGAATCCTTCGATCGCCGCGCTAGGGGAGTGCGGGGCCCGCACCTCCCGCAGCAGATCGATTACGACGCGCTCTCCTTCAGCGTGGCAAATGCAGAGAGCTGCGGAATCGGCGCTACCACCCGAAGGGTCGCAGTGCGCGGAGTAGCTCGGAGCCCAGGTGGCGCTCGGATTCGCCGGCAGCTCGTAGCGACCCGGAACGATGGCGGACTCTACGCTCTCGCGCGTCAGGAACGTCTCGACGTCACTGCGGAACTCCGCGAGCCACTCGGCGCGCGCGCGGGGCTCGTCCTCCGCGAGCGCACGCTCGACGAGCGCCTCGGAGAGGGTGGGGTTCATCATCCGGCTGGTCGCCTGCGCGACGAGCACGTCAGAGTCGTCATTGCCGTAGTGCGCGCGGTAAGCGCGCCAGAGCTCTCCCGATCGCGCGTAGGGACTGCTGATCGCGAGGAGTAGCGGGCGGTCGATCGTGGCCATCGCGGGCTTCAGCGCTGCGATCACCTCGGCGTCCGGGTTGGCGGAATCGTCGCTGCGCCAGAAGCTAATCTCATCACATATGACACCTATCAGTGTCGGTCCGCGAACCGATCTGTAGTTCGAGACGTGCACCTCGATCGCGGTGCGGTTCGTGAAGTAGATCGCCTCCGAGGTGCGGCGCTCTACCATGGCGGAGAGCATCGGCGCGCCGTCGACGAGGGCCTCGACATAGCGGAAGCACACGCCGGCCTGCCGCTTGTCCGCGGCGAGGATCATGAAGACGCCGCGTTCGCCGGGCGCGAGCGCGCTCGCCCAGTCGCGGAAACAACAGGTGAACACGGCGAGGAGCGCTCCAATCCTCGACTTCGCGGCGCGGCGCCCCATCGCGAACCAGCCTTCGGAGAAGGGCTTCGTCGGCCAGGTCGTGCGGCCGGTGAGGGCGCGGAAGATTTCGAGATCCCCGTCTCGAGGCGGGAGCGCACACAACGCCGCGAGGAGCACGCGCCACATGTTCCAGGTCGGACCGGGGAACGCGGACCCGAATAGCCTCGGATCGTCGAGCGCATCGAGGATCGTCAGGCTCATGCGCACCCCGCGCGCCAGGTCGGCCCGGCGAACATCGCGCCGAACAGGTGCGGATCGTCGAGTGCGGCGAGGATCGTCACAGCGCCCCCGACTTCCCCGTCGACCCCGACCTCGCCGGGGCAAACTCGGGCTTCCGTGCACCCTGAAACGGCCCGCGGTGCGTTTTCAGCCCGAGAGCGCCGCGCACGCCTAACACACGGACGGCGTAGGCGCGGCGGCAGGAGACCCCCTCGCGCCGCCGCGCCAGTGCTCCCGTGGAAGGCGAACACGGGAGCACGAGAAAGCTCGCCGACGGGCTCATGCGCACCGCGCGCGAGGTGGCGCGCAGCCAGGGGTGGACCGCCGCCCGACTGCGCGCCGGCCACCCCCGTGCACGAACACACGGGGGGACCATCGAAACCTCGCGCACGATCAGCCCTGCTCCGCCGGGGTGCCGGCTTTCAGCTTATCGCCGGCGGGCACCATGTACGCCGGCCGACGATTCGGCGGCGACGGCTCGAAACCCTCCGGGAACTCGAAGCGGTCGCGATAATTCCACGCCTGCGCGGCGGAAAGCTCGACCTCCTCGCCGATCGTCGCGTAGACGGGTTCGGTGCCCTCCACACGCAGTGCGTGCTTTCCGGGGCCTTTGAACTTCGCCTTGACCAGATCACTCATCCCGTTCTCCTCCTGTGCCGCGTGGCGGCAATGTTAGGTCTACTTCGCCCACTCTTCGCCGACGTTGCGCGAGTCGGACACGAACGCTGCCGCGCGGCACACCTGGTCGATGGCCTCCGCGCTCACGTCCGAGATCCGGCCGACCAGGCCGCCGCTGCCCGCGTTCGCCCGCGCGATCCGCTTCGCCGATGCGCACGCGGGCCAGTCGATCTCGAACCGAAACCTGCGCTCGAGCGCCTCGACTTCGCGCTGCGCGAGCCCGCGACGAGCCGCCGCGCGCAGCAGTTCAGGGCCGGCGGCCGCGAGCGCGTCGAGCGCAGCCGTGAAGCGATCGGCCGCGGCGTCGAGCTCACGCGACTGCTCGGCCATCTGCGGCAAAAGCCGCCCGACCTCGACCTGGGCGTCGGCCCGCTCGGCCGCCTTGCGGCCCTGCTCGACCGCCGCGCGCTGCGCCTCGAGCCGCTCTCGCTTGCGGGCGAGCTCGTCGCGCCCTTTCTGGGCGAGCGTGGCGTGCTCCTCGTTCGGCGGATCCGCTGCCATCGCCGCGGCGATCGTCTCCTCGAGCTCCACCGCCTCCGCGTCGAGCGCGCGCAGGAGCTCGACGACCCCGCGCACCCGATCGTCGAGCGCTTCGACCGCGTTCACTGGCCGGCTCCCTTGCGGCCGCCGAGCTGCCGCGCCATCGAGCGGATCGGCATGAAGCCATCCGCGAGCACCTTGCGCTCCTCCGCGGTGTAGTCCGGCTCCGCGGGCTTGCGCGATGCGCGCGGGGGCAGCGGCGCAAAGTTCGCGCGGATGTACTCCTCGGAGGTCGGATCCGGCGGCTGCTTCGCACGCTGCTCGGACTTCAAATGCTCGAGCGTTTCAAAATCCTGCAGCTGAGCGTCCGTGCACCGCTCGAGCATCGCGCGGTCGCGACCTTTCCCGACCAGGCGATCGATCAGCGCCCGACGTTCGGGCGATGCCGCCGCGGGCGATGCGGCCGCTGGCGCGGCGGCCGGGCGCGCCTTGGGCGTCGCGTGCCGGAGAGCGTTGACGCGCTCCGGCGTCATCACCACGCCGATCACGCCGCCGACGCGGAGCCCGTCCTCGTGCTGTTTGCGATTCATCGCTCTACTCCTCTCGTGTTGAGCGCCTCTCGGCGCAGTGAATAGGTGCGCGGGTGCGAGCCCTTGCCGTCATGCAATCCCCGGCCCCTCCTCGAGGCCGACAGCAGCGAGCGAGCCCGGAGGACTCGCCTTTGTGAGCGCCCGCGCTCGCCAACGGAGATTGCCCGCTCGCCAGGTAGCGAATCGCGGCGCAACGCCGCGGTGAAAACGCATGGCCGAGTCCGGCCGGATCGCCGGCTCGATCGGCAGGAAGCCGCCCGCGACGCGCACGTAGAGCGTGAGGCCGCCTTCGACTGCTGCTCGCACGCTCATCGCCCAGCCTCGGGGGTGAAGTGCGGCGGCGCCTCGGGCATCTTCGCTGCGGGGGCAGCTCCGCCAGAGACACCGCCGCACCGGGCTTCGAGGTCGAGCGCGAGCTGGCCGTCGGACTCGGCGAGCTCGCGGCGTGCAAGGGACGAGCGTTCGCGACGGTCGGCGATGCGCTGCGCGCGGGTCGGACGCGGGGCTTCGGACCGGTGAATCGGTGTGTGTGCGTTCACGCCTCTACCTCCCCCGCTTCGTTCTGGGTAAATGCGCAAATTTGAGCAATTACCGCCGGGCGCTGCGCGGGGCGCTTGACGCGCGGGAGCGGCGCTTCGCTGCGATGGATGCGGGCGCTCACGGCGACACCTCGCGCGGGCGGGCCGACCGACAAAGTCTTGTCGAGACGTCGTCGGTACGCGGCCTGGCGGCAGCGGCTCGAGCACCAGCGGGCGTCGGTGCGGCCGGTGAAGGAAGCACCGCAGCGAGTGCAGGGTCGCCACGTCGTCACAACGTGAGCACGGCGCCGCGCATCGCGCGCCCGCTCGAGGCGCTGGCGCCGGCTGCGCTTGCAGTCATCGCTACACGTGATCGGCCACCAGACGCGGCCGCGCATCTCGACGTAGAACATCAGCCGCCCGCACTCGGCGCACGGCGCTTCGTGGTCCGGCTTGACCGTGTAGCCGCGCGGGACGTAACGCACGCCCTGGTCGATCCAGATCGGCCGATAGCTCTGCAGGCACACCGAACACCAGCGGGCGAGGAGCCGGCCGCGACCGCAGCGGTAGCGCGCGCAGCACGGGATCGGGACTACCGCTATCGGCTCCCTACGTGTCAGCGCCTGCCTGCAGTGGGTGCAGCGAACCGGCTCAGCGTTGCGGCTGTCTACCCGCACGACGTCACACGGTGAAACCGTTGCGGGCTGGTAGTCGTAACAGACTGAGGCGCTCATTCGCTTCGCTCCTGCGCGACGATCTCCGCGGGCGCGGGCTCGGGGTCCGATGCGCTGCCGTTCGCGCCCGGCGCGTCGATTGCGGGCGCGTGGCGCTTCGCTTCGAGGTCTTCGAGGTACGACGCGAGCGAGGGCACGTCACGCTCGCGGCGCTCGAGGCCGAGCGTCTTCAACGTCTCGCGGCGCGAGGTGATCAGCGTCGAAATCTTCGCGACCGCTTCGAGGTCGGGCGTCTCGGACTGGAGCACACGCGCACACAGCACGCGGAGGAGGAGACCCGCGCGCTGCGCGTCCTGCACGAGCGCGAGCAACTGCGCGGAGAGCTGCTCGGCGCCACCCAGGTCGGCCACGATCGCGAGGCCCTCGCCCACCGCGTCGGCCACGTAGTCGCGGCGATCGGCCGGCAGCG
This sequence comes from uncultured delta proteobacterium, assembly GCA_963832165.1. Classification (GTDB taxonomy): domain Bacteria; phylum Myxococcota_A; class UBA9160; order UBA9160; family SMWR01; genus JAHEJV01. Next base: position 274,896 of record CAWHTE010000005.1, read on the forward strand.
TGCCGGTGCGCGAGAGCTCGAGCACCTCCCACGGTGCGATGCGCGCGGCGGCCTTGCGGCGCAGCCACACGCCGCGGTTCGCGCGGCTCATCTTCGCGCGCTGCTCGGGGGTCGCGAGCTGTCCTTTCCTCATGCGGACACCCCGAAATGACCCCAAGAGTGCTCACGCGCTAGGCGCAAGCCATCGCCATCCCATTCGAATCCGATTCCTGACCCTCGGATCCCCGAACCGATGCGGGCCGAAATGGGCAACCGCGCGGGCGGCCGACGCGATGCCGTCGAGCTCGAGCGAGATCGGCAGGCGCGCAGGGGCGCGAGCGCGGCGGGGCTGACCGCATTCTCTCGCTGGGGGAGTCCGCCACTGCACGCGGGCGCGCTTCTGCGCCCCGCAGTGTGCGGACTGTCCACTCCTCGACTGGACTGGACTAGCTCTTCTCTTATAGGTCCAGTGGTCCAGTCGTTTTCCGGTCCACTCTGGTCCAGTCGGTCCGCTCCCCTCGGGTTGAGAAATATCGGCTTCATTCGGTCCGCTCCGGTCCACTCGGTCCACTCGTCCGCAGCACGAACCGGATCGCATTGCGCGTGCCCGGATACGTCCAGATCAGCGCCCTCTCGCGGGTCTCCGTTCGAATGGCCGCGGGGTCCGCGCAGAACTCTCGCTTGATGCGCGCGGCGAGCTCTTGCCCGTCTGACCGCGATCCCTCTCCGGCGAATCCGGCCTTCTCGAGCGCCTCGATCATGAGGTTTTGTGACTCGAAACAGCGCCGCCCCGTGTCGCGGTCCGCGGTGCCGTACTGCTCGAAGAGCTTGCGCAAGGTCGCTTCGTCGAGGCCGCGCGCTTCGGTGGCGCTGCAGAGAACGCACCCGGCGCCGATCTTCCCGTCATCGCGCTCGGGTCGGCGATAGGTGATCGGCTCTTCCCAGGAGCCGAAATGAGACTCGACGTCGAGTTCCCACGAGAATCCTCCGATCCCTTTCGAGCGCTTCAGATTCGCGATCACGTTCGCGGCGCCGCCCTTTGTGACGGCGCCGATCGCGGAGTGCGACACGGGGCCGCCCGGATCTCCCTTGCGCATGTGGTCGAGGAACCAGAGCGCTCGCCGGGAGGATCGCGCGAACTCGAGCATGTCCCGGTAGAACACGCCCATGAGTGCGTTGTCGCTCGGGTCGACGCCGGGATGGAAGTGGTAGGCCGTGTCGAGGAACACCACGCGAGCGCCGGACTGTTCGCCTCGCTCGTGTAGCTCGTCGCGGCCCGCGGCCGTGGTGAGGTCCATCGATGCGGCTCGCTCGCGCGTGTTCGCGATCACGAACAGGTCGCGTCCGATCTCGGGCATCGGGATGTTCGTGTCGCGCGCGATCGCCTCCATGCGTTTGCGCACGATGCCTGCCGACATCTCCAGGCACACGTAGAGCACGGGCGCGCGCGTCACGTCGAGGCCGAGAAACTTGCTTCCCGTCGCCGTGCACATCGCGAGCTGCAACGATGCCCAGGTCTTTCCGACCTTCGATCCGCCGGTGAGGTTGTGCACCGCCGCTTCGAACACGAGCCGATCGACGATCGCCTCGGGCGGCTCGTCGGCCGCGAACTCCTCGGGCGTTAGGAGCGGAGCACTCGCCCGCTTGACGGGTCCGCCGAGCATCTCGACGAACTCGCGCAGAGTGCGCCAGCTGCGATCGCACTTCGCGCTCGAGCAGAGCCCGTGCCCGTCGACCCACATGACCGCGGATCCGCCGCGCGCGCGCTTCTGCTTTGCCTGATGGAACGGACACGCGAAGTTGATCTTCTCGTGCTCCGGCTTCGAGCCGCGCAGCAGGATCACGCCCTCGAGGCGCAGACCGTGTTCGGCGAGCTCGTCGAGGATCCACGCGCAGCTGTGCGCGCCAGGGTCTTGGCGTTCGTCGCTCGCGCTGCCGAGATCGGGGATCAGGCGGGCGGCGTTCTGCTGCTCGATCAGTGAGCGCAAAACAGCGGCCTGATTCTCAGCGGGCAGCCAGTCGCCGCTGTCAGCGTCGAGCTCGTAGAAGTGCGTGAACGGCGCGCGGCTCATGCCCGCGAGCGGCAGCCACATTCCGTTGCCGGTCTCGGGCCGCTCGTCCTGCCGGGGACAAACCAGATCGGCGGCGTCTGGCGCGCCCGCGTCGAGCGCGATCCGGCGAAGAAACGCGCGGACCTTCGCGGCCGGCGCGGGGCCGTTGAAGAAAACCCAGGCGTGCCAGCCTTTGCCCTTCGAGCGCTCGAACACCGCGTGGATCTTGTGCGCGCCGAGCGCCGCCATGATCGCATCGGCGACCGACATCATCTCGGGGTCGTCGGGATCGTCGGTGCCCCAGTTCTTCGCATCGAGGTCGATGCAACCCCATCGGACGTGCCGTGCGTCTACGAACGGGATCGCGCCGACACGCACGCGCCCGCGCACGTGATCCTCGAAGTCCTCGCGGACGAGGCCACGGTGGCGCGTCTTGAACCCTTCTCCGCCGTCGTAGATGTGTGCGCTCGGGCTCGAGGCGGAGAAGAGCTCCGCGAGCAGATCGGCGATCCGATCAGCGCCGAGGTCGTGGACGTTCGCGGCTTCGCTCATGCCTGCTCCCGCGTCGGCAGGTTGGTCATACCGGCCAAGTCGTCGTAGCGCGCGCCGATCTCGTCACGCGCCCTTTCCAGGGCCATCGCGAGCGCATCCAACGCATCGGCGTGGCGGCGGTCGTCCGGGGCGAGCGGAAGGTCGCATAGCGTGTGAACCGCGTCAGTGTGGAGCGTCTCGAGCTGGACGAATAGCTCTCCGACGCTCATCACGATGGCGCGCAGCGCTTCCCAGGGCGTAGGCGGCGTCGGGGGCGGCGGACTGGACGCGGCGCGCTGCGGCCGCTCGGAGAACTGCCACTCGCGGAACTTCTGCTCGTTGACGATCCTGTTCGTCGCGGTGCGCGGCATATCGGGGCGCACCGTGCCATCCGCGATCGCAGCCTCCAGGCGCTTCGGCTCGACGCGCGCGAGCTCGGCGAGCGCCGACCAGCTGGCCGGCAAATGCGACACGTGTGTCGCATTTGAAAGCACGGGGTGACGCGCAATCGCCATGAACCTCTGCGCGGTCCGGGGCGACCAGCCGAGGTCCTCGCGCACCATCGCCTGGAAGTCTCCGTGCGGGAGAGCGGCCTTCGCCGCGGTCAACATCTTCCCGACGTCGAGCACGGCCTGGACCGACTCCATGAGCCGCTCGCGGATGCACCGCGCGTAGTCGGCGCGGGACGAGATCGCCACCACCACGTTGTTCGCGACCGCGGCGCTCACGTTGCACCCTCGATCGCGTCGAGCGCGCGAGAGAGGGAAAGCTCGAGTCCATCGCGGATCGGTCCGGCGAACGCGCACCCGTTCGCTTCCAGCGCTGTGAGGACCAACGCGCGCACCACTAGCTTGCGCACCAGCTCATCGCTTGACGCGCGCTTCGCGCGCGCGGTATCGTCGAGAGCGCCACCGATTCGATTCGTGCTTCGCCTGCGTCGCTCCCCAGCCCGCGGGCGTTCGCACATCTGGAGCCTCACGGTGCGCCACCTCGGTGCGCGGCCTCGCGCTGGAGGTGCTTCTCCACGACGCGCTCGGCGTGCGCCGTCGGCTGGACGCGGTGGAGTCGCAGGAAGGCCTCGGCGTCCTCGGGGAAAACGTGGAACCGGCGCTCGCCGATTCGGTACGCGGTAAGCTCGCCGTCGTCGATCGCCTGGCGAGCGACCTCGCGGTTGATCCCGAACGTGCGCTCGAGACCCCGGAGTGATAGCGGCTTCCCCATCGCGCACGATGGTCGCCGATGGCGCTAGTCGCGCGCTAGTCGCGCGCTAATGCCTCGGTGAGGATCCACGAAAAAAGACGCGTTCGTGTGGACGTCCACAGAATCATCCGTGACTCGTGTGGACCCTACTCGGGGATGCCCGTTCCGCGCGCCTTCTCGATGGTGTGACGAGCAGGGATCTCCATGTTGCGGTGGGCGAACGCCTCATTCGCAACCTGCTCACTCAACTTGGCTCGTAAGTCTCTCCACTCCTCGCGCACGATCTCTCTCGCCCGCTCGAGGTAGCCGCGCACGGCTTGATCGCTCCTTCCGAGATAGGCGGCCACCGCGCGGAGCGCGACCATGCGCAAATCGAGACCGTCACGCTCGGCGGCATCGAGTGCCCCTAAGACACGCTCGCGAAGCTGCTCGTCGAGAACTGGCTCAGAATCGGCGTCTTTGATGTAGAACACCTCAGGTCCCGGCCGGTTCTCGATCCCCGATTCTCCTCTCGACCACCCGACGCCCGGATAGCCCTCGTGCAGCTGATCGGTGAGCGCCGCGTAGCAGCCGGCGACGAACAGCATCTCCAGGCGCTTCTGATCGACCTCGACCAGCCGGAGCCCCTTGAGAAGACTCCACGCGTTCTTCGGGGTCGCCCTCTTGCGGATCTCCAAGAGGGGCTTGACCAGCTGCTCATGGAGGCGATTGCTGATCTCGATGCTTGACTCGCGCTGGTGCGCGGTGAGCAGCGTCTCGAGGTCCACAGCGGTGAACCGCAACGTCACGCGCTCCTGCGTCCGCGCCTTGGCGTTCGCAGCTCGGATCCGTTCCCAGAGATCGCCCATGCCGCTGCACTCCCGCGGTGCACCGTGTGTGAGCGCCAGGGCCGACCGACGGTGCTGCCGGTGTTCGGCGACGGAGAGCTACTCCGCCGCCTAGGCCCTGGCGGAAGTGAGGTTACTCCTGGGGTCAGTCTCGACCAAAACCGCCAACGTCTCCACCTCTCCGCGCATATGAGCGTAACTAGGCGCCACTGTTAGGCCCTCTTTCGAATTCCCAAGCTGAGGGTCGCGGGTTCGAACCCCGTCTCGCGCTCCAAACGTCCCGCGGTGACGCTCCTACGGATCGGCTTGCCGCAGCTCCGCAAGGCGCGCGCTCAGCTGGGGCGACGGCTCATCACGACGGTGCTCGATCGCGCGCTCGAGGATCTGCACGGCATCGTCGCGTCGGCCAGCGCTCGCGACGAGCCGCGCCAGTAGCAGCGAAGCTGGCGTGTGGGCTGGTTGGAGCTCGAGCACGCGCCGAAGCATGGTCATCGTCTGCTGTCTATCGGGATCCGGCCGCGTCCCGTTCTCCGCCAGCGCGAGAACGATCTGCGCGCGCCGGAACAGCAGCCGCGGCGACTCGGGCTGCAGGGACGCGGCCTGCTCGTAGGCCTCGAGCGCCAGTGCGAGCCGCTTCTGGCGGACGTACACATCCCCCAGTCCGCTCCAGCCCTGGGCGTTGGGGAACAGCTCGATGCTGCGGCGATAGTGTTCGATCGCGGATTCATCGCGGCCGTTCTCCTCACTCTCGCGGCCCGCCGCCAGGTGAAGCGCCACGGACTCGCGTCCAATCCAACGCAGGTGCCGCTGTTTCGTTGCCGCGCGTTCGGGAGTGGGATCGAGGAGCATCCCCACCTCCTCGAAAATGACCATGGCCGGCAACACCAGCGAGAGTCCCGCCAAGGTCCAGACGAGCGCAGCGAACCCGGATCTGCGCGAACGCTCGCCGGCATTCGCTTCCGGTGCCGCGGAGGGGCGCAGCAGTACACGTGCGATCCCGCCATCGCGCAGCTTCCAGATCGCGCCGTCGAGGATGAAGTGGTGGATGTTGACGATCGAGAAGGTGGTCATCGCGAGGCCGGCGTCCCAGGCTTGCGTGCCGAGCAGGTCGGGAGCGAACAAGAGGATGGGCACGTTGATCACTGCGGTGCCTGCAAGCAGCGTCTTCCATAGATACGACCGCACCTGGTCCCGCGATTGCGAACGCTTCGCGTAGTAGGCCGTGATCCAGAGGTATTGCAGAGAGTGGGCGGTCGATACCCAGATTGCGGCGAACGGCAGCAGTGTCGGGCGCCAGGTGGAAGTCGGGTCTGCCGTCGCGAACGCGGGAACCGCGAACCAGAGCGCCTGGGTCAATACCAACGCCCAGGCAGGCGCCTGATCCGACGCCGATCCGCGGCCGCGAAGCCGCCATGCGACCGCCGCGAGGCAGCCGAGATAGGCGATCCCAGCGCTCGCAGAGAGCCAGACCAGGGCATTCCCGGGAATCCCGAGCGCGATCGCCCTCGGCGCTCCAGGAGTGTTCAGCGTGGGCTGTGAGACGCTGAACGGCGCCTCGCGACCGTGGATCGCGAGCATCGCGAGCGCTGCAGAGAGCACGAAGGACAGGTAGAAGAGGCGCTTCGTACCAGCGTCGACCTCGACGCCGCGCCGCCGCAGGAACATCAGCGCGAGCCCGTAGTTCTGGCCCGCAAAGTGCCATGGGCTCCAGGTTATGTAGATCGTGATGATCGCCGAGGCGAGCCAGACGCTGCGGGACGCGCCTGCGAGCACGAGCGCCAGCGCGAGGGTCGCGTGCAGAGCGAAGAAGCGATATTTCGCGCGATCCTCGCGGCTTTCGTAGACCCGCAGCACGGTCGCCCCGTAATGAGGCGCGTTGATCAGCATCGCGAATGCCGTCACTGCGGCGATCGGCCAGGTCTGGACGCCCGTGGCGTATCCGTAACCGAGCAGGATCGGCACGAGGACGACGTACCCGAGACCACAGCCGATGAACAGGTCGACCCAGCGCCCGTGCAACCACCGGTCGGGGGCGATCACTCCCGTCGCATCGCGAGTTCCGATCACAGCCATAGTCCCTACTGCGTCAAGATTACATGCTCCGAGCAGCCTTGATTGCAGCGTCGGTTCTTGTGGCGTCCTGGGCCGCGGTTGCGATGGCTCGCAGCGCTGTGCGAGGCTTGCTCCCGGCTATGTCGGTGTCAGCGCGGTTCGCGGCGGTACTCCTGGTCGCGACCCATCTCGCGGCGGGGTCCGCACCGTGCCCGAAGGCGTTGCCCGCGCACGACCAGCCGGATTCCGTAGCGCTCGCGGGAACACACCCCTGCCCCGGCCATTCCCAGGCGGATGATTCCCCCTCGGAATGGCTGGATGCACGCTGCCCGTGCGGCTGCCAGACCGGAACCGCACCGGGCAGCGGCACCGCGCGCATCGGTCCCGCGCTGCTGCTCGCCGAGCTCGCTCTCGTGGGCGCGCCCGATCGCGATCTGCGGATCGCGGCGCCGCCGCCGCCGGCCCGCTTCGCTCCGGCTCCCCCCGATCACGTTCCGCTGATCGCCTGATCGGATCAGCGCCGAGCGCGCCCGTGCGCGCTTGAAACGTGAACTCTCGCATTCGCGGGGAGCCCATGCGCGCGCCGTGCGCCGCAGCGATTTGTCTCGCCATCGTCTCGATATCCCCTGTCCGGGTATCCGCCGACCATTCGTCGACGGAGCCCGAGACGATCGTCATTCGGGACAAAGCCGTCGAGAACGACCGCGAGCAGAGCGACGCGGCAGCGCTCGCAGAGCTCCGGCGCACACCGGGCGGCGTTGCGCTCGTCGTCGACGAAGCGATCGAGCGAACTCGCGCGGCGACGCTCGAGGACGTGCTCGAATCCGTGCCGGGCGTCTACGTGCGCGCGCGCGGTACGGGCGAGGAGCCGCAGATCTCGATCCGGGGCTCGGGTCTGCGCAACAACTTCCACACGCGCGGCGTGAACATTCTGCTCGATGGCTTCCCGTTCCAGAACGCCGACGGCTTCTCCGATGTCGAGGTCTTCGAGTTCCTCGCGGCGCAACGGGTCGAGGTGTACAAGGGTGCCAACTCGCTGCGCTTCGGGGGCAACACGCTCGGAGGCGCCGTCAACATCGTCACCCAGACCGGCCGCGACGCCGCACCGCTGCGCCTGCGCAGCGAGGGCGGCGCGTTCGGGTTCTCGAAGACCTATGGGTCGGGCGCCTACCACGGCGGTCCCTGGGATGCATTCCTCGCGCTCTCCCACACGCAGCAGGAGGGGTACCGCGACCACGCGGAGCAGGACCGGCAACGAGCCTACGGGTCGTTCGCGCGCCACTTCGACGGCGGCGCTTCGCTGCGCGTCGATCTGAACGGGGTGCGCAATCGGCAACGGCTTCCGGGTGCGCTCGACCACGGCGAGCTGCACGCCGACCCGAAGGCGGCGAACCTCGCGAGCGATCTCCAGGACGAGCGCCGCGACTTCGAGTACGGCCGCGGCGCCGCCACCTTGTCGCTTCCGGTCAGCGACGAAGTCCGGATCGACTGGCAGACCCAGACGAGCTTCCAGGATCTCCACCACCCACTCGCGTTCGGCATCATCGACAACGAGACATGGAATGCGGGCTCGGAGCTGCGGCTCGTGTCGGAGCACCCGATCTTCTCGCTCGACAGCCGCTTCGACGCTGGACTCCAGGCCGCCTACACGCGCCAGCCCCAGACGATCTACGAAAATCTTCAGGGGCACCGCGGTACGAGCTTTTCCCGCCAGCTCGGTCAAGCCGGAAACGCCGCATTCTATTTCAGCGAAGACCTCGAAGTGTTCGATGCGGTCTCGCTCGTCGGCGGCACGCGCGGCCAGTTCGCGTGGCGTCGCGTGCGCGACAAGGTGGCGGGCGAAACCGACTCGGTGGAGTACTGGTTCGCCGCGCCGTCGGCGGGCACGATCTGGCGCGCGGCTCCCGGGGCCGAGCTGTACGCGAACGCTGGCTATGCGGTCGAACCCGGCGTGCTGTTCGAGCTGACGGCGCCGGGCAACGCAACCCCCGGGCTCGACCTCGATGCGCTCGATCCGCAGCGTGCCTGGCAGTTCGAGATCGGGGTGCGAGGAGCCATCTCAGACTACCTGTCGTTCGACGTCGCCGTCTTCGACATGGAGCTGCAGCGACGAGATCCGCAACGTCAACGTGGCGCCGTTTCCCGGCGCACCCTTCACGATCCCCGCCTACGCGAACATCGACCGATCGCGGCACTGGGGAGTCGAGGTGGCTCTCGATCTCCAGCTCGTACGCGACCTCGCGTCGCCGTTCGGACTCGAAGGCGGCGGGGAACTGCGCGCGCAGACGGCCTATACCTACGCGCGCTACGAGTTCGTTCGCGACGACCTGTTCGGCAACAACGACCTGCCCGGGGCGCCGCGCCACTTCACCACGGCGGGGCTGCGCTGGCAGCATGGCTCCGGCGTCTGGCTCGCGCCGCAGGTCAAGTGGGTGCCGGTGCGCTGGTTCGTCGACAGCGAGAACGTCAACTCCGCGGGGGAGTACGCCATCTACAACGTGCGGGCCGGGTACGACCATCTGCGCAGCGGCGTGTCGCTGTTCGTCGAAGGGCGGAACCTCGCCGATCGCGATTACGTTTCCTCCGTGGTCGTAGACGCGGGCGATCAGCGTTTTTTCGAGCCCGGTGACGGCCGCGGCGTCTTCGGAGGGGTGGAATGGCGCTGGCATTGAGGCACGCGCTGTCGCTCGCCCTGGCGTGCGCGCTCGCCGGCTGCAATGCGGGTGGCGTTCCGCTCGTCCCGACCGAATCGGCAAGGCGCGAGCTCGCGCACCCGGGAGCGCCGCACGCGGCGCACGTGACCGATCCCGCGCTCGCGCTCGCCCCCGACGGCACGCCCCACGTCTCCTGGATCCGCGAAGACGACTCGGGCCGGCACGTGCAGTCCATTGCATTGCACGCCGACGCTGCCGCGCCGGTCCGCGTGGACCCCAAGACCCAGCCGGTCGCGAGCGGACATCAGGCACCGGGCCTCGCGATCGGAGCCGATGGCCGCATCCATGTGAGCTGGGCATCGCCGCGCCGCGATCCGGGTGCACCGCCGTTCGCATCGGATCTCGTGCTCGCCACCTCCCCCGATGGCGGTCGCAGCTTCGCGGCGCCGCTGCGTTTGAACGAGGACCGACCGGGTTCGCGCGGCTTCGAGTCACTCGGAATCGATGCGCGGGGTGCCGTGATCGCGGCATGGATCGAACCCGGCCAGCGCGCAGTGACGCGCGCAGCCCGCGTCGTGAATGGCGCGGTGGTCGAGCGGGCCGATCTCGGGGAGCGCACGTGTCCGTGCTGTCGCGTCGCCGTGGCCGCCGACCCGGGCGGCTCCGTCGGGTTGCTGTGGCGTGACGAGTTCCCGGGTCAGGTTCGCGACATGGTGTTCGCACTATCACCGCCTGGGCCGTTCGCGTTCACCCCGAGTGAACGCGTGCGCGACGACGGTTGGGTGTTCGCGGCGTGCCCGCATCGCGGCGGCGCGCTCGCGTTTGCGCCCGACGGCCGCGCGATCGCTGCCTGGTATACCGAGGGAAGCAGCGGCGAACCCGCACTCTGGCTCGCCGCGCGTGGGGATGCCGGATTCGCGGCTCCAACGGCCGTGCACGAGGGATCGGGATCTCAGCCCGATCGGGTTGCGCTCGCGGTCGACGCGGACGGCGCCGGCCTGCTGATCTGGGAACGCCGCTCGCCCGTGCGCAGCGAGATCGCCGCGCGGGCGATCAGCGCACAGGGAAACCTGGGACCGGTATCCGTCGTGTCCCGCGGTGTACACGCGTCGGGCCCAGCGCTCGCGGCCAGGCCGGGTGGCGGATTCGTGGCGGCGTGGAACGAAGAGGAGTTCCCCGCGTTGCGCACGGTCGTGGTGGATTTCGCGCTGGAATGATAGGTGTCACCCGACGCCTCGTTGCTACCACCAACTAGCGCCGCAATTCACGCTGAAGACCCTAAAGCTGTGTTGGGATTCGGGCCCGGGTTCGTTCCATCGCACTCTAGGGAGGACGCCATGAAGGCGTTTCTTGGACTTTCGATCCTCTTCCTTGCGACCGCGGTGCAAGCCGCGACCATCGCGATCACCTCCGACCGGTCCGACTACGCCGTCGGGGACACGATCACGCTCACGATCACGGGTGACCCCCAGGGCGGCAGCGGTTACGGCGCACTCGGTCTGATCACGTACGACTCGATCCTCGCCGACACCCTCGCGGCCACCCAGACCCCGCTCTCGGGCGCCGGGGGAGAATGGATTGTCGGGGACCTGGACACAGGCGATGGCTTCTCGGTGGTCTGGAACCAGATCGCGGGGCTCGAGCCCCTCGCGGCGGACGGACTCTCGGTCACCACCGTACAGCTCGTCGCGCAGTACGGCGGCACGCTCTCGATCGACTGGTCCGACGACTCTCTCGACTTCTTCGGTGCCTCGGCTCCCGGGACCTATTCGGTGTTCATCGACGGGCCTGCCTACGTCCCGCCGCCTCCTCCGGAGCCGCCGCCCGTCGTCGAGCCTCCGCCTCCGCCGCCGGTCATCGAGGAGCCGCCGCCTCCGCCGCCCTACGTGCCGCCGACGACGACCGAACCGCCACCTACCTATGAACCGCCGATCGTCAGCTCTTCCGGCAGCGGGACGCCTGCACCCGAGCCGAGCGGTGCGCTGATCTTCGCGGTGGCGCTGTACCTGGTGCGACGCGCGACCGCGGCCCGCTAGGACTACATCGAGCCGACGAGGTTGAAGAACACGCCCTGGTGGTCGTAGGAGAGGTCGGTCAGGTCGTCGGAGAAGTCCGTGAAGTTGTAGCCGACGCCGACCTTCATGTTGTCGCCGAGGTAGCGGTAGATCGTGAACAGCGAGCCGATCTTGCGCTCGTCGAGGTCGGTGAGGTCGAGCATGCGGCCTTCGACCGTGCCCTCCCAGTTCTTCAGGAAGCGGTAGTCGCCGCGCACGATGTAGAGGTGGGCGTTGTTGTCGAAGAAGTGCGGATCGTCGCGATCGAGGCTCACCTGGGAGAGGCGGAACGCGTACTTGCCGCCGAGCGAGAAGTACTTGTTGAAGTCGTACGTGACGTCGAGTGCGGCCACGTGGCTCTTCTGGATGAACTGCGCCGGAATGTTCTGCAGCGTCACCTGGTCGGTGGTCGGGACGTTGTAGAAGTAGGTGTACTTCGCGAGCGTGTGCAGGCGGTCGAACGTCACCGGGCGATAGGCATAGCCGAGGATGGCCTCCGTGTAGCCGCCGTCGTAGAACTCGCCCAGCGAGCTGTCGCTGAACATGTGGTTGAGCTTGCCCAGCACGCGCGCGCTCGGCGTCATCTGGAGCCGGAAGTTGTTCCGGAACAGCCACGTCTCGCGATCGTTCCGCGTGAGGTCGAGCTGCTGAACCTCGTCGTCGCGATACTCCACGCCACTCGACAGGTGGAACTCGTCGAAGCCGTACGACAGCCGGAGCCCGCCCGCATTGCGATCGGTCTCGGCGTAGGTGTCGTGGTCGACCAGCGTGCCGAAGCCCCAGTTCGCAGCCAGGCTCCAGCGATCGCTCGGCGTGAAGTTCATGCCCATCGCGCGCGAGAGCCCGGTCGCGTCGCCGTGCTGGTAGCGGTCCTCGAGGAACACGCTCGCGCTGTCGGACATGCGCGTCTTCATGCCCGAGACCAGCGTGCCGCGGCGCTGGTGCATCGCGCCGTACTCGCGCTCGTTCTCGAAGCCGTAGGAGAGGTAGTGCTGCGTATCCTTGGACTGCTGGTAGCGCGTACCGAGCCGCACCGCGGGCCCGAGATTGCCGCCCGAGACCTCGCCGTCGAGCACGAAGCGGTCGCTCATGCGATAGGAGCCGCCGACACCGCCGCGCGAGTTGTCCTCGCGGTCGCCCGACTTCGCGACGGTGCCCTGGCCGAACGTGTAGGCGCGCCAGCTGCCCTGCGGATCGAAGCCGAGCTTCACCACGGCATCGGTGCGCTCGCCCTCTTCCTGGGTGAGCGGCACGGTCGGTGAATCGTCGCTGCGCCGGTCGTTGCGGACGCCGGTGCCGATGCTCCAGTTGTCGGTCAGCCGGTAGCCCAGGTCGACTTCCGCCGCGCGCGTTTCGAGCCCGTCGTCCTGCTTCTTCTGGTCGCCCTTCGCAATCAGCTCGAGTCGCTTCGTGATCGGCACGCCGAGCACGCCGCCGAACTGATCGGTGTCGAAGAGCGCGGTATTGCCGGGGCCCGCATAGCCCTCCTCGAGCGTCTGCCCGTAGAGCGCAAGGCGGCCCGGGGCGCCCTCGATGAAGTCGCCCACGCCGACGCTCACGTCCGCGCGATACGCCTCCGCATCGGCGTCGACGAGCGTCGCATTGCCGATGTTCGCGAACAGGAAGCCGCCGTCGTCGGACCGGAACGAGCTCGCGACGAGCCCTTCGCTCTTGCCGGCCTGCACCTTCGCCCACGAGTCCGTGGACAGCCGCGCGGTCACGTCTCCGCCGTAGAGGCTGCTGTCGGTCTCGTCGTCGTCGTTCTGGTTGCCGGTCATGCCGAGCCCGAGCCAGTCGGTCACCCAGAGGCGGCCGCTGCCGCCGAGCGCGAGCGCGTCGAGGTCCTCGAAGCCGGGCGTGTACTCGTACTGCGCGACGAGCCAGGCCTCGTCGCCCGAGACGTTCTCGCTGCGCACGAACAGCTGATCGGACACGGTCGACGAGAGCGGCTCGGTGAGCAGGATCCGGCCCTGGAGATAGTCGATGTCGTAGTCGACCGTCGGCTGCAGGTGCACGACGCCCGTCACGAGGCCGGAGTCCTTGTCGCGCACCTCGATCCGCAGCCGCTCGGAGCCCATCAGGATGTCCTGGCGCCGCAGGAAGTAGAGCGATCCCTCGGTGCCGCGGAACTCCTCGCGGCTCGGCACGGTGCCAGGCTCGGCGGCGAAGCCGTCGATCGCGAGGCGCTGCTCGCCGTACTTCGTGGTCCCGAGCGTCTGGTAGTGGACGTTGCCGCCGTACAGACCGCGGTCGACCTGCACGAGCTCGTTGTCGAGATAGCCGACCTTGAAGTTGCCCCACATCGCGTGGTTCTCGCGCTGGTCGACCTTCACGAAGAACTTGCCGTTGGTCGGGGCGGCCTCCTTCACGGTGCCGTCATCCCCGAACGCCGGGTAGTGGTAGTCGGGATCGATGCGCCGGAACAGCGATTCCGGGGTCTTCTTCACGAAGTCGCTGAACAGGTCTTCGACCGGCTCCTCGCGCGTGTCGGCGCTCGCGGTGAGCTTCCAGGTGTCCCAGAACTTGCCCGTCGTGAAGAACGCGAGTCGGCCGTCCGCGTTGGAGTTCGGGTCGTAGGGCGCGTCGTTGCCCTCGAGCCCGTTCCGGCTCGGCTTGCCCTTCAGGTTCGCCTGCGCCGTGAAGTCGGCGATGCCCACGTAGAACCAGTCGTTGCGCTTCATCTCGAGGTCGCGCAGGAACAGCTCGCCGTTGCCCGCCTCGTCGAGCACCGCCACTTCGACCGTGTGCATGCCCTGCGGCAGCACGACCTCGGCGGCGAAGTTCCCGTGCTCGTCCACGGGCACCTGGGCCCCCGCGAGCCACACCGCGTGCTTGGGCGGAATGCCGCGGCCGTGCACCGCGACCGTGCCCACGTTGTCGAGCGGGATGTTGCGCGTCGACGGGCCCGTCTCGCCGTAGTTCGCAAGCAGATTGTCCGCGGGCGGCGCGGCACCATCAGCGCCGTCGGTGCCGTCCGGGCCCGGCTCGGACCCGTCGGCGTACTTCAGCCACAGCGACTGCGGCTGCGTCTCGTCGAAGTGCCCGTCCTTGTCGTACGCGCGCAGCACGTAGTGCAGCTCGCGCACAGGCGACGCGAACCACTCCGCGGTCGGCTGCCACTGCGCGTTGCCCTGCGCGTCGACCTCGGCCACCGCGAGCGGCTCGGCCTGGACCGACTGGCCCTTCTCGAAGATCCGCACCTCGGACCGCTCGATCCAATGCGCGTAGTTCGTGTAGCCCCGGAAGCGCACGGCCGGTCCCAGATCACCCTCCCCCGCATCCGCGGGCACGGGCGCCGTGATCGGGTCGGACGTCACGGAGAGGCGCGGCACCGCCTTGAGATCGTCGAAGCGGAACTGCATCTCCGCGTCTTCGAGCGCCACGTCCGTACAGCGCTGGATGTCGGCCAGGCTGCGACCCGGGTCGTCGATCGGCTCGCCGTCCACGGTGATCCGCATCAGGTTCAGCGCGAGCGGGTCCTTCGCCTCGAGCTCGCGGGTCATCGGCGTGACCTCGACGCCCTCGTAGTCGTCGATCAGCGCGAGATCGTCGTAGACGACCTGCACCACCACGTAGGAGGTCTCGCCCTGCACGAAGCCCGCGTTCACCACATCGTCGGACTGTACGTAGCCGCGTCCCTCGTGCTCGGCCTGCGCGTCGGGCAGCGATAGGTCGGTCTTGATCCGGTCCATCGCGCGGCGCGCGCGTGCAGCCGAGAGGCCGACGTCGTCGCCGTACACGGACGCGGTGCGCCGGTCGAGCCGCTCGTTCCGCGTGTAGCCGATGAAGCGCAGGCGCGCGTGGGTCTTGTCCGCGACGTCGCCGAGCGCGCGCCGCAACACTTCTCCGTAGCCGGCCGGCACCTGCGCCTCGCCGTGCGCATCGACCTGCAGCGGCTCGATCGGGCCCCACGGCGGGTCATAGACCACGGTGACGAGGTCGGCGCCCGCCGCATCCGGGCAGATCTGGGGCTCGGTGGGCAGATCCGCGAGCGGATCGTCGTACCAGAACTCCACCTCCACGCGGCGGTTCAGCGCGCGACCGCGGTCGGTCTGGTTGGACGCGATCGGTCGGCTCGCGCCGCGGCCGTCGCTCGCGATCGCCGCCGTCGGCAGCGCAAGCGCGTCCTTCACCGCGAGCGCGGCCCGGTGGCCCAGCGCCTTCGAGAGCGCCAGATGCGTGCCGTAGATGCGCTCGGCACGGCCCTGGAGCGGCGCGTCATCGGTGTACCCGATGAACTTGACCGCGACGTGTTGCTTGTCGCGCAGGTCGTGCAGCGCCTGCTTGATCTGGGCGACGAACTCCTGCGTGACCTGGACGTTCTCCTCGCCCGCGTGCAGCGGCGGAATCAGATTCTTCACGCGCGCGCGCCGGGCGTGGCCCTCCTGATAGCGGAGCTTGCACACCGTCTCGGTGCGGCAGACCTTGACGCGCTTGATCTCTTCCTTGACGAGCACGTCCTCGACCGAGGACGCCTCCTCCATCTGGTCGTACCAGACCTCGACCTCGACGCGCCGGTTCAGCGCGCGACCTTCCTCGGTCGCATTCGTCGCGATCGGCTGGGTGTCGCCCGCCCAGTCGAACGAGATCGCCTCGGGCGGCAGACCGAGCGCGGTCTGGAGGAACTCCGCGACCTCGCCTGCGCGCTCGCGCGACAGACCCTGGTTGTCGCCGAACACACCGGACAGCGCGGGCGACAGCGGCTGGTCGTCGGCGTGGCCCACCAGGTGCAACCGCACGTTGGGAAGGTCGTGCATGCTGTCGAGCACGCTGCGCAGCTTCGCGATGTAGCTCTGCGGAATCTGCGCGACGCCCGACTCGAAGCGGATCGCCGGCACGATGCCCTTGAGCTTCACGATCTTCGCGTGCTCGGTCGTGACTTCCTGCTTCTCGAACCGGTCGCCGAGCTGGTTCTCGAGCGTCTCCGGGTCCTGCGACCAGGTCTGGAACGGCGTGTCGCCCGACATCTGCCGCTCGACCGAGTTGCCCGGCGTCGTTTCGAGCAGCGGCGGACCCGCATCGACCGACGGCAGCTGCGGCGGGCCTGCGTCGACCGACGGCAACAGCGACCCGAGCGCGCCGGCCGTGGTTCCGGCCGGGGCCGCGGGCGGACCGCCGCGGCGCCAGAAGATCTCGACTTCGATCGTGAGCGGGCCGCGGTTCTTGGCGGCCCACGCCTCGGCGATCATCTGCTTCACGACCGCCACGCGCTCGTCGACGAGCGAGGCGTCCTCGACGTCGGCGATGTAGGACAGGCGCAGGATCGCCTCGCCCTTCGCGAGCTCCTCGATCAGCAGGTCGACGCGCGGCTTCCACTGCTCGCGCATCACGGTCGAGTTCGGCTCGAACACCGGGTCCGCGAGGTCCATGCCGACCACGCGCCCGATCGCCGCGCCGAAGTGGAACGGCAGCACCTTGCCGCGCGTGGCGCGCTGCACCTGGACCTGGCGCGTCGTCATGCGGTAGCCGCTCGGCAGCGAGCGGTCGTCGAGCTTGAGCACGAAGTTGCTGCCGCGGCCCTCGCGCGGAACCACGGCGCACGTGATGTGGAAGCGGCCGTGCGGATCGGTCGACGCGACGAGGCCGCGCGCCGTTACGAGCCGGACGCCCGGGAGGCCGCGCTCGGACTTGTCCTGCTCGCCGTTGCGGTTGCCGTCGTCGAAAACCTTGCCGATCACGTCGGTGCAGTCGAAGGTCGGATCCGGCACGACGCGCACGGTGGCGAACGCCTCGCCCGAGTACGGCACGCCGGCCGTTCCCGAGAGCGCCTGCGCCCGGTTGGTGAACTCGCCCTCGGTGACGCCACCGCCCACTGCGAGCACGAGCTGCAGTGTGCGATGCGAGAGACCGGGCAGGCCGCCGAAGTTGCTGAACACCAGATCGCGGCCGTTGATCGTGGGCTCGTTCGGCACGCCGTCGATCCGGCCCGACCCTTCGACGTAGTGGAAGCCGGCCGGGAAGCGGTCGAGCAGGATCAGGTCGGTGAGATCCGGCGCGAGCGCGTTGGTCACCACGATCTCGTACGGCACGAGCTGACCGCGGTTCACGTTCAGGAGCGGCGTGGTCTTCGTGATCGAGACGAGGCCGTCGATCACGGGATCGATCGGGATGTGGTTGTTGAAGAGCTGCGCCGAGCCCTCGCCTGCGCTGTTGTCGAGCGTGAAGTGCAGGTAGTAGGTCGTGGCCTCGGCGGGCTGCGGGCGCGGTCGTCTGGAACTGCGCTTCGCAGAACGCGAGCGTCGCGGGAACGGCGTCGCTCGGGCCGCCCGGGCACGTCGGCACCGAGAACGCGGCCGTCGACTGGTCCGTGGTCGGCGGGATGATCGTCGAAACGCCGGGGCCGAAGGCGCTGCCCGGGGGCGTCACCGCGAGCAGGAACGCACCACCGGGCGGGCACGACCCATCGGAGAAGTTCACGTCGAACTTGTAGAAGCCGTTGGCCAGCGTCACCTGGCCCTGCTGCACCGGATCCACGAAGCAGCTCGCCGACAGCGGCGTGCCGCCCAGCGTCGTCATCGTCACGGTGGCACCCGCCACGGGCGTGCGCGGAAGCGCGCTGTACACCACGCCGTTGGGGTCGATCGGCAGGTTCAGGTTCTGCAGGTTGGCGCCCGAGGTCACCACGATGGCGGTGATCTGCTGCGGACCGTTCGTGAACGGCGAGTCCGCGATGCCCAGCGACGCGGTGTTCGCGCCTGCGCCCGGAGCGCGGAAGCGCAGCGCGTACTGGTCGCCGTTCACGTCGTTGGGCGGCACGGAGCCGAACTGGTAGGCGCCGTTCGCATCCGTGAGCACGGTCGCGAGCACCGAGCCGTTCCGGAGCAGCTCGACGGTCCAGCCCGGCAAGCAGGCGCGCGCTGTCGATCACGTTGTCGAAGTTGAAGTCGTGCCAGACCGTGCCGCTGAGCACGCCCACGCCCGGGGTCGTGCCCACGACGATCGTCACGCTCGCGGTGAGCTGCTGCGGGGGCGTGTTCCAGTCCACGACGCCCGTGTTGGTCACGGGCGTTCCGTTCGGGGCGTTGATCACGGCGCGGAAGCGCAGCACCGCGGACGCACCCGGCGCGAGCGATCCGTACGTGCCGTCGTAGTCGGCCGTGATCAGGGAGCCCACCACCGAGACGCCGCCCGTGTTGCCGTTGAGCGTGGCCGACCCGGCCACGAGGGTGAGCGCACCCGGCGGGGGGTTCGCGTCGAGGTCGTCGCTCAGCACCACGTCGACCGCGGGCACCGACGACACGTTCGTCACGCGCACGACGTACTCGAGCGTCGAGCCCGTGAGCGCGGCGCCGCCGCCGACCACCGCGACCGTCTTGGTGATCGTGAGCGCCTGCGTATCGCCCACCACCACCACGGTCGGCTCGGGCCCGGTCGCGGGGTTGCCGTCGCCATCCGTGGGCAGGTTCGGGAGCTGGTCGCTCGCCACGATGGCCTGGTTGCTGATCAGCGTGCCCGACGCCACGCCCGCGTTCACCTGGAGCAGGAACTGGATCACGGCGCTCTCGCCCGGCGCGAGATCCGGGATCGCGATGCCCCCCGCGAGCGGCGAGACGCCGCCATCGGGCTGGCCCACGGGCGAGCCGTTCAACGTGGTGGTATCGGCGAGGTAGGTCGTGTTCGCGGGAACGCTGTCCGTCACCGTGAGGCCGGTCGCCGTGACCGCACCCGTGTTGTAGACGGTGATCGTGTAGCGGAGCGTGTCGAGCGGATCGACGATTCCCTGCGACCCGCCGTCGATCGCGATCGCCACCGACTTCGGCGCGAACAGGAGCGGCACCGCGCCCACCACGTCGCGCGTGGGATCGTCCGCAACGGCGGTGTCCGGATCGTCCGAGGGCTGGTCGAACACCTGGACCGCGGGCGCATCCACGAAGCCCTGGTTCGAGATCACCGTGCCGTCGACCGCGCCCGCAGCCACCACCACGTCGAACACGATCGTGGCGACGTTGCTGGTGGTCGTGGACCCGTCGGCGCGCATCGCGCCCGGCGTGGGATTCTCGGGCGCATGGATCAGGATGCCCGCGGCGAGCGGCGAGCTGCCGCCGGGTCCATCCGGCACCGCAGTGCCGTTGAGGGTCGTGCTGCCGGCGACGTAGGTCGTGTTCGCGGGCACGGCGTCGCGCAGCGCGGCGTCGGTCGCGTTCGCGGTGCCGATGTTCTTGACCGTGATCGTGTAGCGCAGCGTCTCGCCCGCGAGCAGCACGTTCGGGTCGCCCGTGAGATCGGTGGAGATCTTCTGGACGCGGAACACCGCGCCCGAGGCGATCGTCAGCACCGTGGGATCCTCGTCGCCGGACACGAACGGATCGGACGGGCCGTTCGGGACCGGGTCGTCGCTGACCGTGAACGGGCTTCCGTTGATGCTCAGCGCGGACTGGTTCGTCACGAGCGTGCCGTTCGAGATCGGCGACGCGAGCTGGACCTCGAACTCGAGCACCACGGTCGCGCCAGCCGCCACGCTGATGTTCCGCACGTCCACGACGCCCGTGCCCCGCGCGCCGCCCGTGGCGCTCGTATTGCTGATATCCGCACCCGGGGGAACGTTCACGAGTACGAGCGTGCTGGGCTCGAACAGCGGGTCGGGGGTGTTCAGGCGATCGAGCTCGTCGAAGATCGCGAGGTTCGTGAGCGCGGCGCCGCTCTGATTGACGAACCGCACGGTGTAGCGCAGCAGGTCGCCCGGCGAGGCGGCCGTGGCCGGATTCGCACCGCTCGTCACGTCCATCACGGTCTTCTCGAACAGATAGGCCGGGATTCCGACCGTGACGGTGTGCGCGTCCTCGTGGTCGAGCGCGAGGGGAGTGCCATCCGTGATCGTGCGCGTGAACTCGCGCCGGCTCGGCGCCGCGGCGGCCGCGCTGAACCACTGCACCGCGCCCGCGATGTTCGTGAGCCCGGCGCCGTTCTGGCCGCCCGCGTCGAGCACCGTCTGATAGGTGACGATCAGCCGCTGATCGGAGCCGACCACGGCGGCCGCCGACAGCATGGTGAGCGTGAGCTCGCAGGTCGGATCGCCCGCGAACGACGCGCTGAAGTCCGTTCCCTGGACGAGGGCACCCGAGACCGGCGTCGTGCCATCGGCCTCGAACACGCGCGCGGTGATCGCCGTGGGCGGCGCATCGCAGGTGCCGCCGCCGGCCGTGTTCGGCAGCAGGTCGAGGACCTGTAGATTCCACGCGGGGCCCGTGCCCGTATTGTGCGCATCGAGCGTGAACGTCCCGGGCGTGCCCGGAGACATCGAGACGGGGCCGCTCTTCTCGAGCGTCATCGCGTCGGGCCCGACGATCGTCATGGGCGGCGTGGTGTCGGGGAGACCGGGCTGCTGACTCAGCGGACTGCCGTTGGTCAGGTTGAACGTGTAGTCGGCCGTGTTCGTGAACTGGAGCCCGGTCACGTTCGTGGGCGTGTCGAGCAGCCGCACCGTGATCGCGATCGTGACCTGCTCGCCAGCCGGGATGTCGATCCCGATCGCGGGGTCCTCGATCACGAGATTCGTCGGCGTTCCCGTGTTCACGGGGGTCGTCCAGGCGCCCGAGCCCGAGACCTTGGCCGCAGAGACGAATGCGAGGTCGGCCGCCGACGCGTCGAGATCATCGGTGATCCGCACGTCGTACATCGGATGCGGGACCGGCGTCGCAGGAACCGTGATCTGGTAGGTGAACGTCTCGCCGATGGCGGCGGTCGCCTGCGTGTTGTTCTTGTCGAGTACGGTCGGCGCTGGTGTCCCGATCACGATGCGGGTCGGATCCTCGTCTCCATCGACGTCGGGATCGGCCTGGCCGTTGATGTTGGGGTCGTCGCTGTCCGCGATCTTGGCCGGCGGCGGCGGCGAGTTGCGCATCAGGTCGGCCTGGTTCAACACCACCGTGCCGTTGGGAATGCCCCCGGCCAGATCGATCTCGAACTGGACCTGCACCTGGCTGTTGGCCGGGATGTCGATGTCGCGGATATCGAGGAGGCCGGCGCCGCTGGTGCCGCCGTTCGGATTCGAGAAGTTCGTGGCGCCCGGCGGCAGGCTGCCGACGATCGTGAGCGATCCGGGCACGAACACCGCGGTCGGGTTCATCGCACCGAGGTCGTCCTGGAACCCGATGTTGTTCAGCGGGACGTTCGTGCTCTGCAGGCGCAGCGTGTAGCGCAGCCGCTCGCCCGGGAGCGCCGTCGCGGCCGGGTTCACCCCCGTGGTGACGTTCGCGACCGACTTCTCGAAGAAGTAGCCGAACAGCTCCGCCGTGACGGTATGGGCGTCCTGGTGGTCGGGAAGCGCTGGAGTGCCGTCCGTGACGATGCGGTCGAATTGGATCCGGTTCGCGTTGCTGTCGTCGTCGTTGAACCACTGCGTGGCGCCCGTGATGTTCGTGAGTGGGGTGCCATCCGCGGTGTCGGGATCGAGCTGGGTCCGGTACGTGAGGATCAGCCGCTCGTTCGGGCCGATCGCGGCCGCCGCCGTGAGCATCGTGAGCGTGAGCTCACAGGTGGGTGCGCCCGCAAAGCCGAACGTGTAGTCGACGCCCTGCGTGAGCGGTCCCTTGCCCGGCACGGGCGTCGTGCCGTCGGCGGCGAACACGCGCGCGGAGAGGATCTCCGGCGTCACGCTGCACATGCCACCGCTCGCAACGTCCGGCAGCCGGTCGACGATCGTGACGTCCCACGCGGGAACGAGCCCCGTGTTCTGGAGGTCGAGTCCGAACGTGCCCCACTCGCCGAGGTTGAGCGTGCGCCCGAGCGTCGCGGGACCCGTCTTCGTCATCACGAGCGCCGGCGACGAGATCGTCATCGGCGGCGTGACGCCCCACTCGCCCGGCAGCGGCTCGTAGAACACGCCGTCGATCAGGCGTCCGAAGTGCCACTTCGCGGTGTTGATGAACTGCGTGCCCGGAGCATTCTGGGGGACGTCGTTCAGCACCACCGTGATCTCGATGACGAACTGCGTATCTGCCGGGATGACCGGGAAGTTGCTGAATGTGAGGAAGCCACCCGCGTTGCTGAACGTGTGCGGAACCGGCGCGCCGCCGTCGAGGTAGGTGGCGGTGTGACTCACATAGGTGAGGCTCGCGCCCGTCGCGTTGAGATCGTCCGTGACCGTGATGCTGTGGAGGTCGTTGGGCGAGCCCTGGTCGTCGACCACGACCTGGCCCGCCGGGTCGAACAGGATCGGGATCCGCAGCGAGTAGGTGAACGGTACTCCGATCGACGCGACCGGCGGGCCCGGCGGGTTGTCCTTGTCGATCTTCTCGACCGGGATGAACAGGTTCTGGCAGTTCGCGTGGATGCCGCTCGACGAGCCGTTCACGAACCAGATCTTGTGGCCCAGCACCCGGTTGCAGGACATCTGGCCGGTGTGCACGACGTTGTCGAAGATGATCAGCCACCGCTCATCCTGCTGGCCAGGCTGCGTGAAGAAGCTGAAGTTCGTCGACATGCCGCCCGGGTAGTTCCGGATCGTGCAGTTGCCCGAGATGTTGATCTGGGAGGGAGCCGGATCGCCCGCAAAGCCGTCGTACACGTCGGGATCGCCGGGGCCTCCGCAATCCGCCGCGTTCGCCGGAAGAGCCGCGCCCAGCAGCAATGCGCTGGCGAACAGTGCGCCTAGCGCCCTGCTCAGCGTCCCCCCACCCAACCCACCGCGCCCGAACATCCAACCCCTCGTTCCACCACCGCGAGACGCGCGCAAATGCCAGTGCAGAACGAGGCAGCCCACCGAATCGGGCCTCGATTCTTTTGGCGGTCCCGCTGTCATCGAGCCTGGGCCCGGAAGACCGGAGACTTTGCGTCGCCACCTTTCGGTGGGTTTGCCTTTGTCTGAATCGTTACGGGCCTTTTGGACCCGCTATGTCATCAGAAAACCACGGCCGACCGCCGTTTGACCCCCGTGACGTGCGACACAATATTGCGATTAGTTAGGTCGACCGATCCGCCTAGCCCGCCGGCAGGAAGTCGATCGGGTAGAGGATCGAAACCGTTCCCACGTCCTTCGCACCGAAGTCGAAGGCCCGCACGCGCGCGACTACCTGCGCGGCCAGATCCGGCGCCCGCATGTCGGAGCCCTTCAGCTGGCACAGCGAGACGCTGCCGTTCGGCTCGATCGTCAGGCGCAGGATCATCTGCCCGCGCAGCGTCGGATCGCGCCGCAGCTCGCGGTTGTAGAGGCGATAGAGCTCCGCCTTGTGGCGGTCGAACACGATCTGGATCTCCTCGTCGGTGCGACCGGCCTTGGCGCCCGTGCCCAGGCCCGTGCCCGAGTCGCCGCGCCCGCCGCCTCCACCCGCGATCGTGCTCGTCGCGCGCGCGATCTGGACGCCCTGGATCGATCCGGAGCCTCCACCGCTGCCGCCCGAGTTCACGCCGCGCGAGAGCGACGCGAGGTTGATGCCTCCGCTCGAGCCGGGCGCCTGACTCGTGATCATCGAGCGCTGGACGGCGCCGCTCTCCGCGCCCGCGTTGGTCAGGTTGGCGGCCGCGCCGAGCCGCGCGAGCTGCTGATTCACCTTGATTCCGGACAGCTGCTCCTTGAACGCGAGCAGACCCTTGGCCGGACCTTCGCTGGGGCCCTCGGTCTTGCCCTTGCCGGGCCCGGTGTCCTTCTTGGCCGGCTCGGGAACGGTCTCGTCCGCGATCAGCTTCTTCTCGTCCGGGACCTGCTGCACGGGCGGCGGCGGCGGCGGAAGCGGCCGCGCCTTCGTCATCAGGCGCACCACGTTGTCCGGCAGCGGGGGGAGCGCATCGGGCTCGAGCAGCGGAATCTCGACCAGCGGGATCACGAGCATGAGCAGCAAGGTGATCGCCAGGTTCGTTCCCATGTTCTTGCGGAAACGCTGGTCGGCCTCGTCGCCGCGCGACCACGGCATCACGATCGGGTGATAGGGAAGCTCGCTGGGGTTGCGGTCGACCTCCCACTCTTCGAGCCGCCGGAGCTCCTGCTCCTGCGCCTCGCGCACATCGTCGGCGATCCAATCCGCGGCGTCCTGCTGGCGCAGAACCTCCTCGAGCACCTCCTGGCGACGCTCCTCGATCTCGTCGATGCGCTTCTCGAAGCCCGCCACATGGCTGCGCACCCGCATCAGGAGCTGACTGCTGGCGGCCTCGCGCTCGCCCCAGAAGAGGCCGGCGCCGCCGAGCTCGGAGAGCTCCTCGAGCGCGCCGCACGCGGCGCTCATGAGCTGGTGCTGCCTGCGCTCGGTGGACAGCGCCTCGAGCTCACCATCGATCGCGCGCAGGTTGCCCGCGAGACCGTCGAGCTTCTCCTGCGCCTCGGCAAGCTGTGCGAGGAGCGCCTGTTGATCTTGGCCGGTTACGGAGTCCATGGATCACCTAGATCTGGAAGTGTCTTGATATGCGTTCAACACCGGACGACGCCGGCGCTAGGCCGACTCGAGGCTCGCAACGGAGACCGGCTCGTCCTTCCGAATGACCGCGAGCGAGATCTTCCCGTAGGCGGCGGCAGTGCACGTCGCCATCACCTTCTTCACCACGTCGTACGGCAGGGATTTGTCTCCCATCACCGTGATCTCGCGCGACGCGATGTCCTCTTCGGTCACGGGCGCACCGCCCGCGACCATCGGCCGCTCGAGCACAGCCCGGAGCGGCGCGATCAGCTGCGTCTCGGCGTGGAGCACGTCCTCGACGTTCGCGACGAGCTCGCCCTGCACGAAGATCTGGTCCTTCGTGATCATCACGACCACGGACTGCTTCGGCAGCTCTTCCGCGACCGAGTGGGGAACCTCGACGCCCTTGCTGTTCTGGATCACCTCGACGTCGGCCGAGTACACGAGCAGGAACGCCACCATCACCGACATGATGTCGATCATCGGGATCAGGTTCAGCTCCGTCTCCGTGTGGTGGCTGCGGTCCTTCGCCACGTTGCGGCGCGCGATGTTCAGAATGCTCATCGGGGTGTTTCTCCGTTGCTGTTCGCCGTGGGGGAGTGAAACGTCACGGCGCGTCGCCGACCGAGATGTCGGTGAACAGGGCCACGCGAATGGTCTTGGGCAGCACCGCCCTCGGACCGCCCGCCTTGGCCGGCTCCGCCTTCACCGGCAGGGCCGCGGCGTCCGGAGCAGCGGCCGCCGGGGTGAGCTTGGCCACGAGCTCGCTGTTCGAGGGCAGCTCGACGCTGCGGATCACGTCCATCACCTGGATCATGTTGTCGTAGTCGATGTCGGGCTGGAGCAGAACCGAGGCGTCGTCCGAATCCGGGTAGTCGCTCTTCAGCGACACCACGAGCTCCCCGAGCGTCTTCATGTCGTACGCTCCGTCCACCTTCGGGATCGTCGCGATCAGCGCCGTGCCGTTGGTGAGCTCGAAGCCCTCCTTGCGGACGATCACTTCGAGCCGGAACGGCGGCGTCGCGGCCACGGCGGTGTTCGAGCTCGGAAGGTCGAGCTCGATGATCGTGATGCGCGAAAACACCGCTGTCATCAGCAGGAACGTGACCAACACCGTGAAGATGTCGATCATCGGCACGAGCATCAGCTCTGTCGCTTTGCGTTGCGGATGTCTGTGTTTCCGTCGCATTGACGATCTCCCTTAACCCTGCGCCGCCTGCGGCTGCACGAGACCGAGGCGACCCGCCTTGGCGGCGTGGCGCTCGGTGACCGCGTTCAGGAACTTCGTGCAGGCCATCTCGAGACCGGTGACCAGCTCGATCGTCTTGGTCTGCAGGAACGCGTGGATGAACACGAACGGCACCGCGGTCATCAGACCGAACGCCGTACAGTTCATCGCCTCCGAGATGCTGGCCGAGAGCAGGTTCGCCTTCTCGGCCGGGTTCACGGTCGCCACCGCGCCGAACGCGTGGATCAGACCGCTCACGGTGCCGAGCAGGCCCAGCAGCGTCGCGAGGTTCGCGAACGTGGCCAGGTAGTGCGTGCGCTTCTCGAGCTGCGGGACGATCTCCATCATCGCCTCTTCCATCGCCACCTCGACGTCCTCGCGCCGGCGCACTGCGCCCTGGCGAGCCAGTCCCATGGCGAGGATCTGCGAGATCGCCGTCTCGTCGTTGCGCGTCATCTCGCGCGCCTGCTCGAACTCGCCGGCCGCGAGCACGGGCTGGAGCCGGGCCCATGTGCCCTTGTTCACCGAGCCCAGGCGGACCAGCGTGACGTAGCGCTCGAGCGCGATCGCGCCGCCGGCGGCCAGCACCAACGCGATCGGGAGCATGAACACGCCGCCCCCCGCGAAGAATCCAACAATCGAATACATGAAGTCCATCACCCGATCCTCCCCATCAATCTGTCGTGGTTGCCTTCGGTCCTAACGCGCGCCGGAACCGCTGGTTCCGGACGACTCCGATCTGATCTGGTAGTAGTCGAGCTCGCGCAGGAACACGTCCCTGTCGACGGGCTGGCGGCCATCATCGAGCGCGCGCGACACGTCGAGCGCGCTGCCGAGCGCCGAGCTCTTCCACGGCACGATCACGAGCGCCTTGGGCGCGTCGTCGTTGCCGACGATCGCCATGCCCGCGAGCTCCTTGTCGCCCTTGGGCGCCGCCGGCGTCTCCTTGGGCTCCTCCGCCGCGAGCGCGGCGGCGGCCGCGAGCATCACCGTGCATGACACGATCGAGCGCAGCATCGCACTCCTCACTTTCCGGCCCGCGCGCGCAGGTCGGCGACCCACATCGCGGCCTCCGCGTCACCCGGCACGGCCTGCAGGTAGAGCTCGTACTGCTCGAGCGCGCATTCCGCGTCGCGCAGATAGAGGTCGCACAGGATCCCGAGATTGCGCCGCGCGTAGTGGAAGCTCGGATAGAGCGCGAGCGCCTGCTCGTAGCTCTTGCGCGCCTGCGCGAAGCGGCCGGTCTTGCGCAGCACGATCCCCATCTCGTTGTGCGCGACCGGGTGGCGCGGATTCTGCTCGAGCGCCTTCACGAGGCTGGCCTCGGCGCGCGCGAGATCGCCCTTCTCGCGGTAGGCGATCGCGAGGTTGATGTGGGCCGACGTCGCATCCGGCGCGGCCTTCGTCACCTCTTCGAGCTGCGCGATCGCGCCGTCGTACTGCTTCTGCTCGAGCGCGCGGACCGCACCGTCGAACCCGGACCGCGCCGATCCGCTCGCGCGCACGGTCTCGGTGATCGTGAAGCCCGAGAGGTCCTGGACCTCGACGGGCGCGGGACGCGCCGGAGCCGAGCCCGCGCACGCGGTGGCCAGGCAGGCGGCGGCGAACAGAGCGAGCGCGCGATTTTGGTGCTGCGACATTCTCAGTTCTCCGCCATCGGCTCGTCGGCCGCCGCGGGATCCGGTGCGGCCGGCGGCGCGGGCGCCTCGGCCTCGGGAACCGCGATTTCCTCGGGGACGGCCGCCTCCGCGGGCGCGCTCGGCTCCACGCTCTCCGCGAGCTCCGGCTGCACGGGCTGCGCCGGCTCGGGCTGCGCGGGCGCCGGCCGGGCCGGTGCGCGATACGCGTAGCTGTCGATCGCCGCGACCGGGCCGCTGCTCGTCTCGGACTTCGCATAACGGCCGGGCGAGAGCGCCGCGAGCCGCGCGAGGCTCTTGTCGATCCAGGGGTTGTACACGCCCGAGCCCAGCAGCTCGAGGTTCTTCTCGTGAACCGCGATCGCCTTGTCCTCGAACGGGAACGCCTCGCCTTCGAGCGTCGCGTCGTACTCCGCGAGCTCTGCGGCCGAGAGGCCGCCCGGGCGCTCCGACTCGAGCAGCGCGCGGCTGAAGTCCGCGTAGACCTCGGCCATGTAGAACGTGGCGGCCGAGGTCACCTCGGCGACCTCGTAGTCCACGAGCGCGCCGAGCGCGTCGAGCGTCGTGTTCATGCGCTGCTGCTTCTGCTTGAGGCTGCGCTCGAACGGCAGCGTCAGAGCCACCTCGCCGAACGATCGGTAGAGCTCCTGGGCCAGCACGAGCGCCGACTGTGCGGCGAGGAAGCGCACGCGCGCGGTGCGCTGCCCGCCCGCGTTGGCGTCGATGTCCACGATCTGGTGCAGCTGGCCGTGGTAGGCGACCTGGTCGCGCGCCGCCGAGTACATGCCCGCGATCTTCCAGCGCGTCTCCACGGCCGGCTCGATCGGCTCGGGGAACTCGCTCACGTACTTGAGGTAGGCCGCGAGCGCGCGCTCGGTCGACTTCGCCTTCTCGTACAGATCGCCCGCCTCGAGCTGGGCCTCGCGGCGCAGCTCGGGGTCTTCGGACTCCACCGCAACGCGCTCGTACTCGGCGGCCGCACCGGCGAGATTGCCCTCTTCCCGCTTCACGAACGCGATCTGCTTGGTGGCCTCGCGGTTGAGCTCGTGCTCCGGGTAGGCCTTGCGGAAGCCATCGAGCACGGCGCCGGCCTTGGCCCAATCCTCGACCCTCATCAGCGCAGCGCCCGCGTCGTACTCGGCCGAGGGCCGGATGCTCGAGGTCGGAGCCGCCTTCGCAACGCGCAGGAAGTGGTCGGAGGCCGCGCGGTAGTCCTGGGCGGCATTGGCCTGCTCGCCCTGCTTGTAGATCGAGGCGGCCAGATTGTCGATCACCCCCTGGCGCGCCTTGTCCTCGCCCGCGGTCATCTCGAGCACGTGCGTGTAGGCCTGCTCGGCCTGCGGATAGGCCGAGGTCTCGAACGAGGAGTGCGCGACCACGGTCCACGCCGCGCGCCGGATCGCCGGATCGGAGCCCGGATAGCTCTCGATCAGCCGAGTGCCCGTCGCGATCGCGCGCTCGAACTCCTTCATCTCGTACAGGTTGTCGACGGCCGCGCCGAGCACCGCCGCGGCGTGCTCGTGCTTCGGGAACTTGTCCACGAAGCGGAGCGTGCTCGCGACCGCGTTGCGCTTGACCGCCACCTTGTCGTCGCCCGATGCGGCCTTCTCGTGCTCGCGATGCGCGTAGATCGCTGCATAACCGGCCGACGCGCTCTTCTCGTGATCGGGATACTCGTAGGCGGTGCGTTCGTACTCGCGCGCCGACTGGCCGAAGTCCTTGTTCTCGAGCAGGAGGTCCGCGAGCCGGTAGTGGAGCGCCGGCGTCTCCTGCTCCTTCGGGAAGGACGTGAGATAGCCGCGGTACCAGCGCTGAGCTTCGGCGAAGTTCGCGGGCTTCTCCTTCTCGAGGCCCTCCGCCTGATAGAGCGCGTGATAGTGATGCGCGAGGTCCTGGAGGTTCTTCTTGAGGAAGCCCCGGACTTCGGGCGACTTGTCGATGTCGAAGTGGCGCCAGTATTCGGACTCGAGCGCGTACGTGGCCGCGAACTGCTTCTTCGACTCGAGCACGAGCTTGGGGAAATCGCCCTTCCCGTAGATCTCGATCACGCGCATGCTGAAGTGCGGCGACACCTTGTGCAGCGGATTCAGCTCGATGAACGCCTGGTAGCTCGCCGCGGCGTCCTGGAAGCGCAGCTTCTCGAGGTAGTACTCGCCGAGGCCGCGGTAGATGCGGTCCTCGTAGCCCCGGTGTCCCTTCGCGCCGAAGTACGAGACCACGGACGACGGCCCGCCCAGGCCCGAGAACGAGAGGCTGATCACGTGATAGGTGTCGGCGATCCGGCGCTCGGTGTCCTCGTCGTTCTTCTGATCGAAGTCGTATCCCGTGGAGACCTTGTAATCGAGCAGCGCCATGTACTGGTCGAGCGCTTCCTCGAGCATGTCCTGCTTGTAGAGGGTCCAGCCGAGCTTGTACAACGCGAGCTCGTAGTACTCGGACCGCGAACCCATCGCCGTGATCGCGCCGTACGACTTCTCCGCGTCGAGGAACTTCTTGCGCACGAAGTAGTACTCCGCACGCCGGAACTGCACTTCGTCGAGATGCCGCGACGCCGGATACTGCGCGACCAGCTGGTCGATCACCGTGACCGCTTCGTCGACGCGGCCGAGCTCGTCGAACGCGCGCGCCTTCTGGTAGAGCACCTGGTCGTTGTGCGGGTAGTTCGGATAGGCGGTGAGGATCTGGTCGTAGAGCGCGATCGCCTCGAGCGGACCGTCGGGCGCCTGCTCCTTCCCACCCGGCAGGTCGAGCGAGCGCGGAGCGCCCGACGGCAGCTCCGTGGCGCGGTCGCACGCCGCTCGAACTCCTGATCGGATTCAGCGCGCTTCGGCTTCTCGCTCGCCTTGCGCGGCGCCGGCTTCGCTTCGGCGGGCACGGCGCTCGGCTCCGGAGCCGGCATCTCGCGGATCTTCGAGTCCTCGAGCAGCCCGTATTCCTTCTCGAGCTTGAGGTCCGCGAGGCGCCGCATCGCCTCGGGCGTGAGCGCGGACTCGGGCGCCTCGTCGAGGAACTTGCGGTAACCCGACATCGCCTTGTCGAGGCTGTCCTCGACCTTCACCTCGGCGGTATCGGGCTCGACCGAGTGCAGCTTCGCGAGCGTCTGCCCCGAGTTCCCGGCGCACGCGGCCGCCACCGCGGACGCGAACAGGAGTGTCGTGCGGGCCCAGTGATTCATGGCGGGGCCTACTGCGCCGCGGCCTGCGCCTTGGCGGCGCGGTCGTAGCTGTCGGCGAACGCGAAGCGGGCCTCGTTCTGGTATTCCGCGAGTCGCTCGCGGCGCACGCGGAGCTCGCGGCTCGCGACGACCTCGACCACCTTGCCCTGCGCGGTCATCAGCGTGTCGAGGTTCTCGAGCGAGGCGGTGATCCGCGAGCGCAGGTTGCGAATCGGAGCGTCGTATCCGACGTAGCTGTGGGTCGCCGCCTGGCGCGTGCGCACGAACGAGTCGTACTGGGTCTGGAGCCGCTCGATGTCTGCGTTGAGCTCGCGCAGATGCGTGTGGGTGTCGGTCAGGCGCCGGTGGTAGTCGGTCTGCTGCGTGAACCGCAGCACGCCCCGGAGCCGGGCGAGCCGCTGCATCGCCATCTCCTGGGCGGGCCCGTTCGCACCCGCGAGACCGGCCTCGAGCTTCTCGATCCGCGCGGTCGCGGCCTGCTCGTGCGAGGTCGCCAGGTAGTCGGGGCGCGGCGCGATCAGCATGTGCTGCAGGCGGCGAGCCAGAGACTTGCGCTGCTCGAGCCGCAGCCGCATCTGGGCATCGAGCCTGCGGAAATTCCGGTCGAGCTCGGGCAGCAGCGGCTCGTAATACTCGCGGCGCAGCCGGATCAGATCGTCGAACGAGTCGAGACCCTTCTCCCACGCGACCATCTTCTTGCGCATGTCCTCGAGGTCGAGGTAGTTCTGGAGCGCGGTCTGGAAGTCGTGCGACGCCATCAGCGTCATCAGGTAGAAGGTCTCGGGCGCGTCGGGCAGGCTGCGCAGCCGGATCACCCAGTCCTTGTCCTGGCGGATCTCCTCGCGCACGAGGTCCTTCAGGAACTCGCCCTTCTCGATGCTCGCGATCGAGGCGTCCACCTTCGTGAGCTCTTGGGCGAAGGTCTCGACGGCGCGCCCGTACAGCACCGCAGCGCGCCCGTGCACGTTCATCTTGCTGTAGGCGTAGGGCAGCGCGAGCAGCGCATCCTGAACCGCGGCGTCGGTGGGCTCGCGCTCGGCCAGAATGCTCCAGGGGACCACCGCGCGCTTGAAGTTCTGCGCCGAGACGTCGGCCCAGCCCGCGCGCAGGAGCGCCTGGTTGGAGTACGGCCCCTCGAGGCTCACGCGGTCCAGCGCCTTCTGCGCGGCGCCGAACTCGTTCGCCTCGAAGAACATCGTGCCGAGCACGAAGTTGGCCTTGTCGCGGATCGCGACGGTCGCGGGGTCGTTGGCCGAGATCTGGCCCGCGGCGTCGAGCTGCTGCACGGCCTCCTTCGCGTTCCCTTCCTGGAGGCGCGCGATGCCGAGGTTGTAGGTCGAGAAGCCCTCGAGCGATTCGGAGCCCTGCAACCCCTCGAGCACGCGCGCGGCGTCCGCGGGTCGGCCCATCGCGGTGTAGACATTGGCGCGCAGGAACTCGACCTCGTCGCGAATCGAGTCGGGCACCTTCCCATGGATCCGATCGAGCGCGTGCAGCGCGTCGACCGGCTGGTCCTTCTGGAAGTGGATGCGCGCGAGCCGGAAGGCCGCGACGTTGCGCACCTCGTCTTCCACGTCGGCCTCGAGCACGGCCTTGATCGCGCGACCCGCGCGGTGATGCATGCGGTAATTGAGCTCGAACGCGCCGACCGAGAACTCTGCGGTCTTGATGTGGTACTGGAGCGTGTCGAGCGCCGGCTCGTCTACGCCGAAGTGCCCCGCGACCTCGGCATCGAGGCGCCCGAGTGCCTCGAAGTACTGATTCTGGAACGCGTAGTACAGCGCCTCGCCAAAATAGAGATCGCGCAGCTCGATGCGGCTGTCCTCGGGAATCACCGGGGCGGTGTCCCAATCCTGGTATGAGCTCGCTTCCGAGCTCCCAGTCGCGAGCGCCACGAGGGCGCACGCGGTGATCGTGGCCAGTGCTGCGCGCAAGGTGGGCTACCAGGCTCCGAGCTGGATGCTGGCGTCCCCGGCGTCGGCCAGCGTGATCCCGACCAGCTTCGGCTCCACCTTCTTGCTGAACGTGAAGCTCTGATTGCGCGTGTAGTCCCCGCCGCTCGGCGTCTTGCCGAGCACGGCGACGTCCAGGCGGTGGTCGCCCGTCGCGACGTTGCCCGTGTAGATCCGCTGCACGCCCCCCATCTGCAGCGCCTCGAGCTCCTTGAAGGTGTAGATGTGATGCGCCACGAGCTGGCCATCGATCTGCACCTGCACCGAGTCGAGCCGGAACGTCTCCCCATCCTTCATCGACACGAACAGCGCCACCTGCGTGTTCGAGGGGTAGAGCAATCGCTCTTCGAGCTGATTCAGCTCAGCGGCGATCCCCAACACGTCCGACTTGATCTCCTGGACCTGTTCGTCCAGGCTCTGCATCTGCTGCTTCGATGCCTCTTCGGCACCAGCGGCAGCGCCCCAGACTCCGCACAGCAGGGCGAGCGCAGCGGCAAAGCAGATCCAGCGCTGCGCGTGCGCACGGGCCCTGCGGCGAACAGAATGCCTCTCGACGGTTGCGTCCATCACGGGCTACCGGCCTCCCCGATTTTGCGTGGCAACGCCTCGTTCGTCCTTCCCGCACGCAGCGCGCGTGACGGCGGACACAATATTGATTCCGCAGTGTCCTGCGACACATCGGCCTAACGTCTTTAGTCGAGCGTTAGTCTCAATCTTCCAGCGTGTTCGCAGTTGCGCATTGCTGAGAGCCGCACCTCCGCAAGAGGCAGAACCCCTTCCGCGAGACGCACTTCGACGGCAACTCCGGCTTGCCGCTCGCTTGCCGATCCGCTGCGCATTCGTTTCCGCTCGAAGACGAGCGGGTTTCCGCGTTGCTCAACGAACCGGAAATTCGCCGCAGCGGCCGCGACTATTCGTCGAGCAGCTCCATGAACAGCTCGTCGACGTCGTCCTTGGGCGGCGGCTCGCGATCCGCGATCGGAACCACGCGCGGCGCGAACGCCGCATCGAGCTCCGGGTCGGTCCGTTCCGCCTGCACCGGTGTCAGCCGGCGCATCGGGTGATCGCCCGGATCGGCCCAGCCGAGATCGCGGTGCGCGCGCTCGACGTCCGTGCGCGTGATCTGCGGATGACCCGCGAGCCAGGCCTCGTAGAGCGCGTTGTCCGCGAGCGTGTTGATGCGGCCCGGGGCGCCCTCCGCGAGCTCGTGCAGCGCCGCGCTCGCGCCCGCGAGCCAGATCTCCGGGCTGCCGCCCGCGGCTTCCATGCGCACCGCGAGATACTCCTGCGCCTCCCCGCGCCCGAGTGGAGCGAGCGGGACGCGCATGTCGATGTGGTGCGACACGAGCGGGTCGGCTGCGATCGCGGCGTCGAGCGGCGGAGCCCCCGCGAGCACCACGGAGAGGAGTCGGCGATCTTCGTACTCGAGCTTCACGAGC
Source organism: uncultured delta proteobacterium (assembly GCA_963832165.1). Taxonomy (GTDB): domain Bacteria; phylum Myxococcota_A; class UBA9160; order UBA9160; family SMWR01; genus JAHEJV01. The sequence goes on from CAWHTE010000005.1 coordinate 309,000, forward strand.
CCGCACAGCTCGGAGAGTGCGTCGGCGTTCGCGAGCCCGTGCGCATCGTCGATGATCAGCACCGCGCGGCGCCCGTCTTCGTGGATGATCGCGAGGCGCTCGTAGATCTGGCGGATCACCGCCTCGCGGTCGACGTCAGCGCGCTCCACGCCGAGCTGATTCGCGATCCGGGGCAGCAGCCATTCGACACCGGCCTCGCGGCGCAGCACGACCATCATCGCCGCCTCGAACTGTTCCTCCTCGAGCCCCTCGAACAGCCGGCGCGCCACGCGCGTCTTGCCCGCGCCCACCCCGCCCACGAGCAACAGGAGCCCGCGCCCCTGGCGCACCCCGCGGTCGAGCCGCGCGAGCGCGTCGTTTTGCGACGGGAGCTCGGCGTCGAACTTCTCGTGCGCGTCGCTCCGGAACGGATCCTCGGCGATACCGAAGTGATGCAGGTGGTCCAAGCGCCATGCCTCGCCTACAGAAAGGAGATCTTCTTCTTGCGGCGCGGCGGCGCCGGATTCGGGTGACGCGGCGGCGGCTCTTCGGCGATCGGCTCGGCTTCGAGCACGGGCTCCGCATCCAGCACGGGGTCGGCGTCGAGGACGGGATCTCCCGAGTTCGCCTCGGCCACGAGGTCGTCGAAGGTCTCACCGCCGACCGCGACCTCTTCGGGCTCGGAATCGCCGGTGCGCTCGATCACGTCCTCGAACGACTCGAAGCCATCTTCTGCGGGCTCGGGCTTCGGCTCGCCGAGGCCTGCCAACCGCGCTCGCACGTTCTGGAACGCGGGCTTCTGGGCCGCGACCGCTCCCCACTCGCGGCGCGCACCCTCGATGTCGCCCACCGCCTCGAGCGCGCGTCCGAGATCGAAGCGCCCCGCAAGCCGCGCGTCGGCGGGCAGGCCCGGCAGGATCAGCAGCTGCTCGAGGTGCTCGATCGCGAGCGGCGCCTGGTTCGAATCGATCGCGCAGAGACCGATCAGGTGCAGGCATTCCGCGGTGCGGCTCGGGTCGGCCATCGCGGTGCGCAGCTCGTAGATCGCATCGTCGAAGAGGCCCATCTCCTTGTAGGCGATCGCGAGGTCGTAGTGCGCCTGGTGATCGCCGTCCGAGAGCGTCTCGCGTACGCCCTTCTTGAACGCCTGGAACACCGCCGCAAAGCCGTCGTCGCCCGCGGGCAGTGGCGAGCGGATATTCGAGCTCGAGTCGTCGTCGAACACGTCGGAGAGCGCGGCGGCGAGATCGAAGCCGCCGTCGTCATCGCTGGGCGGCTTTGCCGCAACGACTGCGGGCGCCGGCTCTTCTCTGACCGGGCGCAGCAGCTCCTCGGTGTCCGAGCCGTCCTGGGCGGGCTCGTCGCGCACCTCGACTTCGGCGTCGTCGAGGTCGAGCGAGGCGAAGTCGTCGAGCTCCGCACCGATCGCGGGTGCGCCGCTGCCGATCTCCTCTTCCGAGATGTCGACCGGGATATCGACCTCGTCGAGCTCGTGCGCGGGGCTCTCCGGTTCGGTGAGCTCGCCCGTTTGGCCGAAGTCGATCTCGGGTTCGGGCGTCTCGTCCGGGTCCACGGCCACCACGGGACGCGGCGGCGCGACGCGCGGCGCTTCGCCGCGAGCCGCAGAGATCTCTCCGAGGCCCGCCAGAGCGCGTGAGTGACCCGGGGCTGCCGCGAGCACGCGCCGAAAGATCGCCTCCGCCTCGTCGTGCAGCCCCTGCTGCATGTAGAAGTCGGCTTCCTCGAGATCGTCGAGCACCTGCTGCTTCGAAGTGCTTCGCTGCGTGACGTCGTTCGCGATGCGCGGGGCTTCGCGCACGGGTGCCACGTCGGGCTCGCCGTCCAGCGAGATCTCGACATCCGGCTCGTCGTCGACTGCGAGCTCCACCTCCGGCTCGTCACCCAGCGCGAGCTCCACTTCGGGCTCGTCGTCCAGCGCGATCTCCACCTCGGACCCGCCGCCGAAGGCGAAGTCCTCTTCGGACTCGCTCGTGGAGATCCGGTTCTCGGCTTCGGGCGCATCCGCGCCGACGTCGAGCGTGAAGTCCTCGAGATCCTCGTCATCCTCGAGCACGAGATCATCGTCGTGATCGGGCACGGCCGGCGCGCGCACTTCGGTCGGAATGTGCGCGGCGGCGGTCTCGTCGAGCACGGCGATGCGGCCGCGCAGAACGCGCAGCGCGTTGGCGTCGCGCTCGTCGTGCGCGCGCTGAGCCGCGCGCAGCCAGACCTCCACGGCGCGGCCGTGATCGCCGCTCTCGGCATACGCCTCGCCGAGCTTCTCGAGCGCGGCGCGGTGGCCGGGATTGGCCTGGACCACGCGCTGCAGGTGCGCGATCGCCTTGTCGCGCTTGCCGTAGCGCAGGTAGACGCTCGCCTCCGCGAGCAGCTGCTCCAGGTCGCCCGAGCCCGGAGGAGTCGGCTCGTGCACGTCCTCGAGCAGGAGCTCCTCGCCCTCGGTCCCGATCATGGTGGCTTCGGCGCCCACCTTCGGGCGCGGCGCGCCCGAGAGCGACGCACCCGGGCCGATCTCGAGCTCGCTGCCGAAGTCGATCGAGAGCTCCGGCGCGCCCTCGCTGTCGGGGAACTCCTCGCCGAACAATGCGCCCGCGTCGTCGTCGAGCAGTCCGCCGCCCGCGAGCTCGTCCTCGGCGCTGGGTCCGATGTCGTCCTCGTGCGCTGCCTCTTCACCCAGGTCGCCGACGGTGGCGAAGCGCTGCAGGATGTCGCGCGCGCGGCTCTCGTCGCCACGGCTGCGATAGAGCTCGGCGAGCCGGCGCATCACGCGCTCGTATTCGGGGAGCTTCTTCGCGCGCTCGTACAGCGCCGCGAGCTGCTCGTAGTGCTCGGTGCTGCCGTCGTCGAGCTGCAGCGCGCGCTCGGCGAGCGAGATCGCCTCGGCGAGCTTCCCGCGCCGGTCGAGGCTCTTCGCGAGCGTCGCCAGCGCGCGCACGTTGCGCTCGTCGATCTCGAGGATGCGCCGGAACACGCCGCCCACGGCTTCGACGTCGCCCTGCCGCTCGAGCTCCTCGGCCGCGAGCAGGTACTCCGCGATCGCGTCGTCCTTCTTCCCTTCCTGGCGCAACAGGTCTGCGACCTTGATCCGGCTCCGCGTGTTAGTGGGATCCGCGTTCGCCATCTTGCGCAGCAGGTCGAGCGCTTCGCTCTTGCGGCCCTGGCGGTGATATCCGTCCGCGGCGGTCTGCAGCGCGGTGAGTGCCTCGCCGGTGAGTCCCATCCGCTCGTAGAGCTCGGCGAGCGGCGCGTAGGCGTCGAGCCGGTCCGGGTCGAGGTTCAGGAGCTGCTTGAACACAGCCACGGCGCGGGCATCGAAGCCCTCCGCCATGTACTGCTCGGCGACCTTGCGATAGGTGTCGACGGCCTCTTCGACCTGACCCCAGCGCCGATGGGCATCGCCCACCTCGAGCCGGAGCTTGGCGTCCTTCGGATCGAGCTTGAGGAGCTTCTGATACTCGGCGAGCGCCTTATCCTTGGCGTTCTTCTGAGCCAGCTTGCGCGCGAGCTCGAGGATCTTCCGCTTGTCCGCCGCCAACGACAGCCCCGTCCTGCCAGATGGTCTTGGCCCGGCTTCGGCTCGCAGCGCGGAAGCCCGCGGCGCGACACCGAAAAGTGAACGGCACCGGAGCACTCCGGTACTTTTCCTCTCTTCGGTTGCGTGGGCTTCCCGGTTGAGGTTCCCGTGGGGGAAAGTTCAGCCGTCCAGCACGTCCAGCAGCGCCGCGAGTCCGAGCGTGTAGCTGCGAGCGCCGAAGCCCGCGACGAGTCCGACCGCGATCCCCGAGACATAGGAGGTATGGCGGAAGGACTCGCGCGCGAACACGTTGGAGAGGTGGACCTCGACCACGGGCATCCCCGTGGCCGCGAGCGCATCGCGCAGCACCACGCTCGTGTGGGTGAGCCCGCCCGGGTTGATCAGGATGCCGTCCGCCCAGCCGATCGCGGCGTGGATGCGGTCGACGAGCACTCCCTCGTGGTTGCTCTGGAAACACTCCACCTCGGCGCCGCGCTCCTTTGCGGAGTCGGCGAGCGCGGCGTCGATCTCCTCGAGCGTGGTCGCCCCATAGATCTCGGGCTCGCGCGTTCCGAGCAGGTCGAGGTTCGGGCCGTGGATGACCTGAATGCGGCGCAGCTCGCTCAATGGCCCCCCTCCGACTGGCGAGTGGCGACCCTCAGAGCTCCTGGCGGATCGCCAGCAGATGCCGGCGAATGAGATAGCGCGCCTTGCCGAGGTTGCCATCGGCCGAGAGCACGAGCGCGAGGAACGTGTCGCCATCGATCGGCCGGAACACGAGGCTCATTCGCGCGAGCGAGACGACCGTCTCGCTCACGGCGCCGCCGCCCAGTGCGTCGGCCGCTTTGCGGATCTCCTCGAGGATGCGCGAGAACTCGATCCCGGCGCTGCCGATGTCCTCCTGGAGCGGGCCCTCCGGAATCCGATCGGTCACGTACTCCTCGATCGGAATTCCGTCCGCGCCCATCAATACGGCGCCGAGGCCTCCGCCGCACTCCTCCACGATGCTGCGCAGAATCGATCGGAACGTCATGTCTGTGCTCTCCGCGCGTTCACGAGCCAGCGCTCGAGCGCCGCGATCACCGTTGCATCCTCTCGCGCGGGCCGATCGGCCGCCGCGACGTCTCCGAGCTGCGCGCGGATGCGCGCCGCGCCGCGGCGATCACCCTGGCGCTCGAGCAGATCCGCCATCGTGCGCGTCGCGAAGGCGCCGGTCGACGCGACCGTGCTGTGCTCATCCGCAGCGCCATCAGCGAATAGCGCCGCCTCTTCCGCGATCGAGTCGGGCGTGATCATGTGCGCGAGGTCGGGCTCGGCCGCCTCGAACGCGCGCTCGAGCTCGACTTCCGAGACGCCGGCCGGGACCGGGCCCGCCCTGCGCTGCAAGAGCGGCCGCGCCGACGCGAGCGCCGATTCGGCCCACGAGTCGATCTCGCGCCGCAGCCCGCCCCGGGCGTCGTGCTGGCGCAGTTCCGCGAGCGCGCGAAGCGCGTTCGCGAGCTCCGCGATCCGATCCTCCGCTGCGCCGGCCATCCCTCTCCCCTCTACCGGCGGACGCGGCGCCGCGCCGCCCCAACGGTCCCGCGCCCCGACCGGGGCAGTCGCGCCGGCAGCGCCGCCGCGACCTCCGAGGGCAGGAGCGGCACCGTTCGCGCCGACCCCACACCCCCGAGCACCACGTAGTGGATGCGCGAGTCCTGCCTCTTCTTATCGACCTGGAGCGCGGAGAGATAAGCGCTTCTCGGGAACGGCGGGGGCTGGGTCGGCAGGCCCAGGCGTCGGCACAGCTTCTCGAGCCGCGCCGCGGTGCCCAGCGGCGCGTAGCCGAGGGCCTCGGAGCGCTCCGCCGCGTAGACCATCCCGATCGCGACCGCCTCGCCGTGCAGCAGGCCCCGGTAGTGCGTGAGCGCCTCGATCGCATGGGCGAGCGTGTGGCCGAAGTTGAGCAGCATGCGCACGTCGGCCTCGCGCTCGTCGCGCCGGACCACCTCGGCCTTGATCTCCACGGCGCGCCCGAGCACGGGCACGAGCACGGACTCCTCGAGCGCGAGCAAGCCCTCGACGTCCCGCTCGAGTGTCTCGAACAGCTCGGCGTCCCAGATGATCGCCTTCTTGACCACCTCGGCGAAGCCGGCCGCGCGCTCGCGCGCCGGCAGCGTGCGCAGCGTCGCCACGTCGACCGCCACGAGCCGCGGCTGGTGGAACGCGCCGACCAGATTCTTGCCCTCGCGCAGGTTCACGCCCGTCTTGCCGCCCACGCTCGCGTCGACCATCGCCAGCACGGTCGTGGGCACCTGAACGAACGGGATCCCGCGCAGATAGGTGGCGGCTGCATAGCCGGTGAGGTCGCCCACCATGCCTCCGCCGAGCGCGACGAGAACGCTGTGGCGATCCGCGCGGGCCCGCAACAGCTCGTGATAGACCCGCTCGACCACGCGCAGGGTCTTGCTCGCGTCGCCGTCGGGCACGTCGATGCGCGCGGTGGCCATTCCGGCAGCGCGCAGCGAGCGCAGCACGCGCGTCGCATAGCGGCGCCCGACCGGCGGCACCGTGATCACCACGGCGCGGCGCGCACCCGTGCACGCGACCACGCGCTCTCCGAGCCCCGCGAGCGTTCCCGCGCCGATCTCCACGGGGTACGAGCGATCGCCGAGCTCGACCGTCACGCTGCGCAGCGCGCGGCCCGCGGAGACTTTCGGCAATCGGTCGTTCGGCACGCGCCGAGTATAAGCGGGCGCCGCGCCCGCGAAAACGAAGCGCGGCGGAGGGAGGCCTCCGCCGCGCCTGGTTTCACGCCGTCCAGAGACGGCCGATCGCTAGCTCGCCGCGGGCGCCTGCGTGTCCACGACGCGCGGGCTCACGAAGATCAAGAGCTCCTTGCGGTCGTCGCTGACCTCTTTGCTCCTGAACAGGTTGCCCAGGAACGGCAGCCGCGAGAGGTAGGGCACGGCCGTGCCCGTCTCCGAGCGATCGACCACGTAGATGCCGCCGAGCACGAGCGTCTGGCCGTCCTTCACGAGCGTCTCGGTCTGCACCTGGTTCTTCGCGATACCGGGCGTGCCGTCGAGCGTCGCGACACTGTCGTCGGGCGCGTTCCGGCTGACCTTGATCTTCATGATGATGCTGCCGTCGGCCGTGATGTGCGGAGTCACGTCGAGCTTGAGCACGGCGTCGACGAACTCGAGCTGGGCATCCCCGTTCTCGAACGTCTGGAACGGGATCGACACGCCCTGCTCGATGATCGCCGGGCTGTTGTCGAGCGTCACCACGCGCGGGCTCGAGATCACCTTGCCCTCGCCGTTCACCTCGGCGGCCTGGAGCTCGAGGTCGAAGTTGAACTTCTCGTCGAGCACCGAAGCGGCCATGCCCAGGATGCCCGTCGGGTTCGACGTGATCGGGTTGCCGAACACCACGTTGTGTCCGTCGACGAGACCACCCGAACCCGGCGTGAACAGGTAGTCGCGTCCGCCGAGCGTGCCCTCGGTGAGCGGATTCGCACCGAAGTTCCAGCGCGTGCCCAGCTCCCGCGAGTACTGGAGGCCGGCCTCGACGATCTTCGCCTCGATCATGACCTGCGGCGTCATCGCGTCGACGGCCTTGATCAGCGCCGTCGCCTCGTCGATCACCGACGGGATGTCCTTGATGATGATCGTGTTGGTCCGCTTGTCGACGTTCACGGTGCCGCGCTCGGTCAGGAGCTCCTTCACCATGCTCGACACGTCGCCCACCATCGCGTAGTTCACGGGCTGGAGCTTCACGACGAGGTCCTCGAGCTTCTCCTTCGCGCGCCGCTCCTGGAGCCGGAGCTCCTCTTCCTGAGCCAGCACGTCGTTCGCCGCGATCCGCAACACGTTGCCGATCCGCGCGAACCCGAGACCCTTCGTCAACAGGATCACGTCGAGCGCCTGGTCCCACGGCACGTCCACAAGTCGGATCGTGACCTTGCCCTTCACCTCGTCGCCCGCGATCACGTTGAGGTCGGAGACCTCTGCGATCAGCCGCAGCACGTCGGCGATGTCGACCTCCTTGAAGTCGAGCGAGATGTGACGGCCCACGTACTCCTTGCCGTCCATCAGACCGCCCTCGTTCAGGATCTCGATCGCAGCGGGCGGCGTGCCCGACGCCGGATCGGCCGGTGCCGAGGCGGTGGGCAGGCTCGCGCCCTCGGGAGCGATCGAAGCCGGATCCGCCGGCGCGCCGTCGGCCGGCTGTGAGCCTTCCGCGTACGCGGGCGGAATCGCCGCGATCTTGTCCGCGCCGTTCGCGAAGTCCAGCGTCAGCACCGCGTCGTTCTTCGTCACCTCGGGCTTGAGGCCCGCGGCGCGCTTCACGACCACGCGCACCTCCGGCGTCTTCACGTCGGGCTGCGCGAACGCGCTCACGAGCGACACCGAACCGACCTTCTCGGGGGCGATGCGCACCCGGGCCTCGGGCGCGATCGTCGCGTCCGCGATCGAGACGATCAGCGTCTCGGCATCCGGCTCGTAGACGAGGTAGTCGATCGGCTGCTCGGAGAGCACGACCACGCGGTCGCGCTCGGGCTGCGCGTCGAACTCCACGCCGAGGATCTTCGCAGGGCCGCTCGCCGTCGCCTTCACGGGCGCGGGCTCACCGGCGGACTTCTCCGCAAGCGCCGGCTGCGCGCCGGATGCGTTGGCCACTTCGGCGTCGAGCGCCGCGTCGGAGCCGAGCGCCACCACGAGGCCCGACGGCACCGGAATCACGCGCCGGCCCTCGAACGGAGCCGCCTCGGATCCGCCGTCGACCACCACGCGCACCTTGTCGTCGTGGTTGCCCACGCGCACGCGCGCGACCTGCTGAGAACCCACTTCCACGGTCGGCTTCGCGACCTTGCTCTTCATCGCGGGCAGATCGACGACGAGCCGCGCCGGATTCTCGAGCGTAAACGTCACGGCGCTGTCGACGCTGCCATCGCTCTGCAGATGGATCAGCGTGCCTGCGCCCACCGCGCGCGCGTCGACGCCCGTGAGCAGCGTCGCGGCGGGGGCCTCGATCGAGAGCTCGCCCTCGGCGGGCTCGCCCGTCCAGGCTCCGGCCTCGGCCTCGTCGGCCTGCGCGGTCTCGTCGCCCTGGGGCGCCGTCCACGGATCCTGCGCATCCGAGCCCGAACCGACCGGAGACAGCGCGATCACGACGCCCTCGGGCCCTGCGGTCACCTCGTGCTCGGCCGCCGATGCCAGGCGGACCTCGACACGGGTCATCGGCTCGTCACCGGCCTGGTCGACCGCGGTGACCTGGATGTCCTCGACGCGTCCGTCGCCAACCGGAACCAACGCGACGTCGCCCGGCTTCACGTTGGCGAGATCGACGACGAGGCGATCCGGATCGTTCTGTTGATAGGCCGTGTAGACCGGATCGACCGGCCCGACCACGGTGATGGTGGTGCCATCGTCCGAGGATTCGACGAGAACGTCGACGACTTCGCCCTGCGCACTAGACGCCGACGGCGGCGAGCTCGCGCATGCGAAGGTTCCGACGCTGATCAGGCCGCACAGCGCGGCTCCGATCGCGACCTGGATCCCGAAGGTTTTCAAGCCCCGCATCGAAATCAACCCCCCTCGTTCCGACGCATCCGCATCTCAACGTCCTTGGTCGTTTCCTGACCCAGGTAATCGACATAGGTTTCTTTCACGACGACCGTGTTGTCATCGATCGAAATCACGTGTCCGCGGTTCTTCCCGATCGCGGCGCCGGCTCCGATGATGTACGACTCGCCCGACGGATCCTCGACCAGCGCGCGCGCGTTGCCCGTGCGCCACACGACCGCGACCACCTCGAGCTGCGAGAGATCGAACTGGCCGAGCGGGCCCGCCTCCGCGACCGCCTGCATCTTGTCCGGGCGGTCCCAGACGAAGCTGCGGAACGGGTCGCGCTTGCCGGTCGCGTCGTAGGCATAGCCGGTCTCGATCTGCGCCACACCCGAGATCGGATCGATCGCGGGCTCCGCCACGCGGCTTGACCGCGGGCGGCGCCACGGCCCGTGCCGTGTGCGTGACCGTGGCTTCCTCGCGCGCCTGCGCAAACTCGTTGGCCGTGAGGCCGGCCGGCGGCTGCTCGGTGCAGCCGATCGCGGTCCCGAGTGAGGCCACCGTCGCGAGCGCCCAGAACGAGCTTCTGCGTCGTTTCGTCATGCCCCTCGCCTCAGCTCTTGCTCACGAAGCGGAAGGTGGTCGCGGTGCCCGACACGACCAGACGCGTCTCGGCCGCCGAGGACGACGCCACCTTCATGTCCAGCGCACCCAAGTTCACGATGCGCGGGAGTCGCGAGACGGAATCGAAGAATCGCGCGATCTCGTGATAGGTCCCCTCGATCTGCACCGAGATCGGGACCTCCGCGTAGAAGTCGTGGACCTGCTCGTTCTCGCGCTTGAACGACTTGATCTCGACGCCGGCCGTCTTGCCCAGGTTGCTGATGTCGGCCAGCAGCACCTCGAGCTGCTTCTCGTTCGGAAGCTGGCGCAGCGCCACCCCGAGCTGAGCCTCGAGCTGCGTGATCTCCGCTTCGAACGCATGGATGTTCGCGGCGATCGTGCGAACTTCGGAGAGCTTGCGCTGGAGCTCGAGCTCCTGCGCGCGCAGGCCGGTCAGGCGCTCGTGCTCGGCCTGGTAGTACCCGAAGTAGTAGAGCGCGCCGATCAGCAGCGCGACGCCCAGCAGGATGCCCGCGCGCGCGCCGCGCGAGAGCTTCGCGAGTTGATCGAGCTGAGACTGGAGTCCGGGAGATACTTCCATGGCGTCCTCGTCTAGCCCTGCTTCTGCGAGGCCGGCGCAGTCGCGGGAGCCGGCGCTGCGGGAGCGCCCGGCGCCGCCTGCGCGGTCTGCGGCGCGACCATCGTCGCCTGGATCCGGAACTTCACGACCTTGAGGCCGTCGGGGCCGTTCCCGAGCTCGGTGCTGTTCGAGATCCACGTTGGCGAAGTACGGCGAGTCACCGAGCGAGCCCAGGAACACCGCCACGAGCTCGTTGTCGAGGCTCTGGCCGGTGATCTCGATCTGGGTGCCCTTGGTCGAGATGGCGTCGAGCCACACGCGCTCGGGCGTGTGCGTGGCCAGCTCGTCCATCACCCGCACCGGGCCCTTGCGCGCGCGGTCGAGGCCCGCGATCACGTCGATCTTCTTCTGCAGCTCGGCCTTCTTGGCGCGGAACGCGGCCACCTGATCGAGCTGCGGCTGGAACTTCGCGATGTCGTTCTGCATCTGCGCGATGCGGTTCGTCGTCGTCTCGATCTGCCCGCTGAGATCGGAGTGCGCGAAGCCGATCAGCGCGCACGACGAGGATCATCATCAGAACGAGCTCGAGCACGTTCTGCTTGACGTCCGCCTTGCGCTTGGTTTCGCGGACCGGAAGGAGATTGATCTGGATCACCGGGCCTCCTCCCGCAGGGCGAGTCCCACTCCGACGCCCAGCGCGGGCGCGAGGTCATCGAGATAGTCCGGCTCGTAGCGGCTCGACGGGAGCATCCGCGTGAGCGGATTCAGCACCGCCACCGCGAGGCCGGTGCGGTCGTGGAAGGCCTTCGCGAAGCCGGACACCTTCGAGGCGCCGCCCGCGAGGTAGACCTTCTCGATCCGGCTGTCGGCGCTCGTCGCGCCGTAGAAGTCGAGCGAGCGGCTGATCTCGCCGATCACGGTCTCGGTCACGCTCTGGATCGCCTGCTCGACTTCCTGCGGCACCACGTCCTGGCTGCCGCTCTTGCGTCCGCCGAGCTTGATCCGCTCCGCTTCGCTGAAGCTGATCGAGAGCGCCTTCTGGATCTCTTCGGTGTACTGGTTGCCCGCGGTCGTGATGTCGCGCGTGAAGCACGGCACGCCGCCCGCGACGATGTTGATGTTGACGACCTGCGCGCCCACGTTCACGAGCGCGACGGTCGAGCCGCGCGACTCGGCGTAGTTGGCCTCGAACGCGTTCTCCACGGCGAAGGCCGCGACGTCGATCGCCACCGGCACGAGGCCCGCCTCGTGGATCACCTGCACGTAGTCGTCGATCAGGTCCTTCTTCGCGGCGACGAGCAGGACCTCCATCTGACCCTCGTCGTTGCCTCCGCCGAGGATCTGGAAGTCGAGGTTCACCTCGTTGACGTCGAACGGGATGTACTGCTCCGCTTCCCAGCGGATCTGCTCGTCGAGCTCCTCGCGGCTCATCGCGGGAAGGCTCACCTTCTTCACGATCACCGAGTGGCCCGACACCGCGGCCGCGACGTTCTTGGTCTTGATCTTGCCGTTGTCGATCGCCTCGCGGATCGCCTCGGTGATCGCGCTCGCGTTCAGGAACGCGCCCTGCACGATCGCCTCGGCGGGCACGTTCGCGACGCCGAGGTGCGACAGCTCGAAGCCGCCCGAGCGGCCCTTCATCGTGAGCTCGACGGCCTTGATCGTGGACGAGCCGACGTCGAGTCCGACGATCGATCGGGAGTTGAAACGCGGAAGGCTGAATTTCACGATGAGATCTCCCCGGGACGCGAGTCTCAGGTCTGGTTCTCGTGCATGGACAGGAGCGCGGCCGCGATCGGCGCGTCGGTGCGCATGCCGAACACGCGGTCCTTGTCGCTGATGCGAAGACCGAGCGCGAGGAGCACCTTGCGCTTGGTGTCGAGGCGGCACGGACGTCCCGCCTCCACGCGATCGATCGTCAAGGTCGACAGGCCCGCCTTGCGAGCCAGCTCCGCTTTGCTCATCATCAGAGCTTCGCGATATCGCTGCACGTTGTTGCTCGGCACTCTCCCCCTCCAGCAACCCTGCATCCGCACCTTTTTCCGAGCACGGCAAAAGGACTTCGCTCGTATCGGCGCGAGGTTTGGGCGACTTGAGACTGCTTGCTCACTCTGCGCAAGCGCGCGCGTAGGCGGGCTGCGGGCAACTACTGCGCAGCAGGCCAGCAGCCCGGGATGCACTCACGCAGCGCGCAGGGCGATCCGATATCCCCACGGTGGCTGCCCGCATCCTGATCATCGACAGCGACCCTGCCGCCTGGGCGGAGGTCCAGCGCGCACTCGAGGCCGCGGGGTGTGAAGTGGTTTGCGCAGCCGGCACGCCCGCCGCGCTCGCGGCGCTCGACGGGTCGCGCTTCGATCTCGTGCTGTGCGACTGGCGCATGCCGTTTCGGGAGGGCTCACCGCTCGCGGCCGAGCTGACGCGGCGCCTGCCCGATGGCCGCTGCGTGATGACCTCGGACGAGGGGCTCGACGCGCTCGCCGCCGAGGCGATCGCGCGCGGCTGGGCCGAGGTGCTCGCGCTTCCCACGCCGGCCGCCGCGGTGCTGCTCGCGCTGCGCCGCGCGCGCGAACGCCAGCGCCTGCGCCGGCGCGCATCGCTCTTCGAGGAGGACCTCGCGCGCGCCGCGGGCGATCGGCCGATCGTCGCGGCGTCGCCAGTCATGATCGACCTGCTCGAGGAGCTCGAACGGGTCGCAGTCGCGCGCAGCGCGGTGCTGCTCACGGGCGAGCCCGGGAGCGGCCGCGAGGGCATCGCGCGCGCGATCCACTCCCAGTCGCCGCGCCGCGGCGGATCGTTCGTCGCCGTGAACTGCGCGCACGGGTCCGATCGCGAGCGCGAGTACCGCCTGTTCGGCAGCGGCCGCAGCTCGGCACCCGGTTCTGCACTCGCGGACGCGCACGGCGGCACGCTCTACCTCGATACGATCGATGCACTCCCTCTGCCGCTGCAGACACGCCTCGTCAGCGCGCTGCGCGACGCCGAGTCGGCCAGCGCTTCGGAGGGCGCCAAACCCCGCGCGATCGCCTCGACGCGCGCCGATCTCGACGAGCTCGTGCGGCGCGGCGCGTTCTGGAAGGAGCTCTACGAGCTGCTGCGCGAGGTCCACCTGCGCGTTCCCCCGCTGCGCGAGCGGCGCGAGGACATCCCGTTGCTCGTCGACCATTTCCTCGCGCGCGCGGCCGCCGCACGCGGCCGCACCCAGCTCACGGTCACGGGCGACGCGCTCGACGTGCTCATCGCCTATCGCTGGCCCGGGAACGTGCGCGAGCTCGCCGCGGTGCTCGAGCACGCCGCAGACCTCTCGGCCGAGGACTCGATCTCCGCGCGCGAGCTGCCCGACGACCTCACGCACGGGCCCGAATCCGGGAATCCCTTCGCGCTGCGCGCCGCGCGGCGCGCGTTCGAGATCGACCTGATCCGCCGGACTCTGCGCGCAACCGCGGGCAACCGGACCCGGGCCGCGCGACTGCTCGAGATCAGCCACCGAGCGCTGCTGTACAAGCTCAAGGAGCTCGAGATCCGCGATTAGGCGCGGAAGCGCCGCGAACGGCTACTCCGGCTCGTCCTCGCCGCCCGCGCTGGGCTCCTCGAGGCCGAGCTTCTCGAGCCGGTAGCGGAACGAGCGGAACGAGATCCCGAGCCGCTGCGCAGCGCGCTTCTTCACGCCCCCGCATTGGTCGAGCGCCTCGACCAGGAGGCCCCGCTCGTAGTCTGCGAGCACGCTCTCGAGGGAGATCCCTTCCGCGGGCAGCCGATCGCGCCCCGATCCGCTCCGCGCGCGCACCACGGTGGGCGGGAGCACCTCGACGCCGATCTCCCCGCCGCGCGAGAGCGCCACGGCGCGCTCGATCACGTTCTCGAGCTCGCGCACGTTGCCGGGATAGTCGTAGGCCACGAGCTTCTCGAGCGCCGCGTCGCTCACGCGCTGCACTTCGCGACCGAGCTCGCTCTCGTACTTCGCGACGAAGTGCGCGACGAGCAGCGGGATGTCCTCGCGCCGATCGCGGAGCGGAGGCAGCTCCACTTCGATCACGTTCAGGCGGTAGTAGAGGTCCTCGCGGAAGCGCCCGCCCGCCACCTCCTCCTCGAGCCGGCGATTGGTCGCGGCGACCAGCCGCGCGTCGAAGCGGATGTCGGAAGTGCCCCCGACGCGCCGGAACGTGCGCTCCTGGATCACGCGCAGGAGCTTCACCTGGAGCGGCAGCGAGAGCTCGCCGATCTCGTCGAGGAAGACCGTGCCCGCGTGCGCGGTCTCGAACAGGCCCGGCTTGCTGTTCACCGCGCCCGTGAACGCGCCCTTCACGTGGCCGAACAGCTCCGACTCGAGCAGGTTCTCGGGGATCGCGCCGCAGTTGACCGCGACGAACGGGCTGTCGCGCCGCTCGCTGCCATCGTGGATCGCGCGCGCGGCGATCTCCTTGCCGGTGCCGCTCTCGCCCGAGATGAGTACGTTCGCCTTGGTCGCGGCCACCTGTGCGATCAGGTCCACGACGCGTTGCATCACCGCGCTCGTGCCGATCAGGTGGCGTTCGCGGGTTCGGCTGCGCAGCTCGCTGCGCAGGCGGCGGTTCTCGCTCGACAGCGACTTCTTCTCGATCGCCTTCTCGACGATCAGCCGGATCGCGTCGACCTTGAACGGCTTGGTGATGTAGTCGTAGGCGCCTTCCTTCATCGCTGCGATCGCGGTCTCGGTGGTCGCGAACGCCGTCATCACGATCACGAGCGTCTCGGCGCCCGAATCCTGGCGCGCGTGCACGTCGCGCAACAGCTCGAGGCCGCTGCCGCCCGGCATCTGGAGGTCGGTGATCACGAGATCGAAGTCGTCGTGCTCGAGCGCGACACGCGCGGCGGCGACGTCGCCGACCGTCACCGCGTCATAGCCCTCGCTGCGCAGGAAGATCTCCAGGAACTCCTGCATGCTCTGCTCGTCGTCGACGACGAGGACCCGCGCGCGCGCGCTCACGACGCGACCTCTGCGTTCGGAAGCAAGAGGCAGAACGCGGTCCGGAACGCGCCTGCGCGCCGCTCGACGCGCACGAGCCCGTGGTGCTCCGCGACGACGCGGTGCACGATCGCGAGACCCAGACCGGTACCGCCGGCTTTGGTCGTGAAGAACGGATCGAACACGCGATCCACGATTTCCTTGGGAATGCCGACACCCTGATCCATCACGGTGATCTCGGCCCACACGGGTTTCTTCTCGTCCATTCGGCCCGGGAAGCGCTCCCCTTGAGCCGCCCCGCGGCGAGACGGCCGCGCCTCGATGCGCAGGGCGCCGCCGTCGGGCATCGCCTGCGCCGCGTTCACGAGCAGGTTCCAGAGCACCTGGCGGAGCTGACCCGGGTCCGCGTGGACGGCGAGCCCCGCGTGCAGATCGCATTCGACCCCCACCGCCGCGGGGCGCGCGGCCTCGAACATCTCGAGCACCTCGCCCACGAGGTCGGCCAGCGTCACGCGCTCGATGCGCGGCTCGCCCGGCCGCGCGAACGAGAGGAAGTCGGTGATCAGCCCGTCGAGCCGGTCGACCTCGCGCAGCACGATCCCCATCAGCCGGTCCGAGTCGACGCGGCCTCCGGGGCCGTCCGACTTCATCATCTGGATCGAGCCCGAGATCGCCGCGAGCGGGTTGCGAATCTCGTGCGCGATGCTCGCGGACAGCTCGCCGACCGCGGCCAGCCGCTCGGAGCGGCGCAGCTCGCGCTCCATCGCCACGACGTCGGTGACGTCCTGGAAGATCACCACCTCGCCCGCCGCAGCGTTCGAGGCGTCGCGCAGCACGTAGGCGCCGATGCCGAGATGCAGCGAGCTCCCTTCCGGCCCCGCGAACACCATGCGCGCGCGCGCGCCAGGCTCGCTCGGGTGCGCGCCCGGGAAGCAGCGAGCGCACGCCCGGAAGCACCTGCTCGACGTCGCGCCCGAGCGCTTCGGTGCGCGCGAGCCCGGTGATCCGCTGCGCCTCCTGGTTGAACGAGGTGACGCGGCCCTCGAGGTCGGTGGTGAGCAGCCCGCTCTTCAGGCTCTCCACGGTGCGCTGGTGCAGCGTGCGGAGCTGCTCGAGGTCCTGCGTGCGCTCGGCGAGCGCGGTGCCCGTGCGCATGAGCTCGCGCGCGAGGAAGCCCGAGAGCCCGGATGCGCCGAACAGAGCCGAAGCGTGGACCGCCCAGCTCGTGAACAGCACCGCGAACGGCTCGGAGCCGAGCGCGGGTCCGAGCCAGCCGCGGTGGCCGAGCAAGAGCACGCAGGCGTAGGCGAGCGTCCCCGCGCTCGCGCACGCGAGCGCACCCACGCCCGGGAACAGCACACCCGCGTACAGCCCCACGGCGACGTACAGAAACGTGAACACCGAATCCTTGCCGCCCGAGAACAGCACGAGCGCCGATACCAGCGCGAGGTCGGTGGCCACGTTGATTGCCGCGAACGCGCGCGGGCGCTCGATCCGGCCCACGAGCGGCCGGTACACGAGCGTCGCGACGAAGCACAGCGCAACGGCGACGTAGAAGCCGGGCCACTGCGTCGCGGGCGTCTCGCGCCCGATCGCATCGAGCGTGATGCCGATCGCGAGACCGCCGATCGCGAGCGCGAGCCGCGATGCCATCAGCACGAGCAGCACCCGCTCGACCCGAGGGTCGCGGTTCGGCCAGCGCGAGCTCACCTGCTCCGCCCTCCCGTTCCGGATCCCCGCTCCTGCGCGTCGCTCAGCCGATCGTGTCCGCGATCTTGAAGATCGGCAGGTACATCGCGATCAGCAGGCCGCCGACCGTGCCGCCGAGGAACACCATCATCAGCGGCTCGAGCATCGCGGTGAGCGCCTCGACCGCCGCGTCGACCTCTTCGTCGTAGAAGTCGGCGATCTTCGAGAGCATCGTGTCCATCGCGCCGGTCTGCTCACCGACCGCGATCATCTGCACGACCATGCCCGGGAACACGTCCGACTCCGCGAGCGGCTCCGCGATCGTCTTGCCCTCGGTGATCGCCGCGCGCACCTTCCGGAGCGCCTCCTCGATCACCATGTTGCCGGCCGTGCGCGCGACGATGTCGAGCGCGTCGAGGATCGGCACGCCCGACGAGATCATCGTGCCGAGCGTGCGCGTGAAGCGCGCGACGGCCACCTTGCGCAGCAGCGGGCCGAACACGGGCATCTTCAGGAACGATCGCGTCGGTCGCGCGGCGGAACTTCAGGTTCTTGCGGCGCGCCGTCATGAACGCGATGAACGAACCGACGAGTACGACCATGAACAGCGCGATCCAGTCCTGCATGAAGTGCGAGAGCTCGATGACGAACTGCGGTCGGGCCCGGGCAGCTCGCCGCCGAAGTCCGCGAACATCTTCTCGAAGATCGGGATGACCTTGATCAGCATCAGGACCACGACGCCGATCGCGACGACGAGCACGGTGGTCGGGTAGACCATCGCGCCCTTGACCTGGCGCTTCGAGCGCGTCCGCCTTCTCGATGTAGACGGCGAGGCGGTTCAGGATCGTGTCGAGGATGCCGCCGATCTCGCCGGCCTGGACCAGGTTGACGTAGAGGTCGTCGAAGAGCTTCGGGTGCTTGCGCAGCGCGTCGGCGAAGGTCGAGCCCTGCTCGACGTCCGCCTTCACCTCGCGAATGATCGCCTTGAAGGTCTTGTTCGGCTGCTGGTTGCCGAGGATGTCGAGGCACTGCACGAGCGGCAGGCCGGCGTCGATCATCGTCGCGAACTGGCGGGTGAAGATCACGAGCTCGCGGGTCTTGATGCCCTGCTTGAGGAACGGCAGGTACTCGCTGAGGTCCTTCGACTTCTCCTTGACCGTGACGGGCAGGAGCAGCTGCGAGCGAAGCTGCGCCATCACGGCGGCTTCGTTCATCGCCTCGATCTCGCCCTTCTTCAGCTTCCCGGTGCGGGTCCGCGCTTTCCACTGAAAGATCGGCATCGCCCTCTACTCCTCCGCTCTCGAGTCGAGAGCCCCCTCAGTCCTTCGCGCCAGCGACGCGGTGGCCGGGCATCGTCACGCCGCTCGTGCCCTTCGAGATCATGTTCCGCAGCTCTTCCGGATCGGAGCTGCGGCCGATGGCGTCCTCGAGCGAGATCAGGCGCCGCAGGTGAAGGCTCGCGAGCGACTGGTTCATCGTCTGCATGCCGAACTTGCTCCTGGCCGATCTGCATCTGCGAGTAGATCTGGTGGATCTTGTCCTCGCGGATCAGGTTCCGGATCGCGGCGTTGGGCACCATCACCTCGAGCGCCAGCACGCGGCCCGGGGCCGTTCGCGCGCGGCAGCAGCGCCTGGCACAGCACGCCCTCGAGCACGAACGAGAGCTGCGCGCGCACCTGCGACTGCTGGTGCGGCGGGAACACGTCGATGATGCGGTTGATCGTCTGCACCGCACGAGTTGGTGTGCAGCGTCGCGAACGCGAGGTGGCCGGTCTCGGCGATGGTCAGCGCCGCCTCGATCGTCTCGAGGTCGCGCATCTCGCCGACCAGCACGACGTCCGGGTCCTGGCGCAGGATGTACTTGAGCGCGTTCTTGAACGCTCTGCGTGTCGGCGCCGACCTCGCGCTGGTTCACCACGCAGCTCTTGTGCGGGTGCAGGTACTCGATCGGGTCCTCGATCGTGACGATGTGGTCGTTCCGCTCGGTGTTGATCTTGTCGATCATCGAGGCGAGCGTCGTCGACTTGCCCGAGCCGGTCGGCCCGGTGACGAGCACCAGGCCGCGCGGCTTCTTCGCGAGCTCGGCGACGACGGCGGCAGGCCGAGCTCCTCGAACGACATGATCTTGAACGGGATCGTCCGGAACGCGCCCGCGACCGCGCCGCGCTGCATGAAGACGTTGGCGCGGAAGCGCGAGAGGCTTCTTCACGCCGAACGAGAGGTCGAGCTCGTTCTTCTCCTCGAACTGGTGCTTCTGCGCGTCGGTGAGCACCGAGTAGCAGAGCTGCTTGGTCTCGAGCGGCGAGAGCGGCGGCATGCTTGCAGCGGGACGAGCTTGCCGTCGATGCGCAGCTGCGGCGGCGAGCCGGTGGTGATGTGAAGGTCGCGACGCGCCCTTCTCGATCATCGCCTTGAGCAGCTGATGCAGGTTCGCCATCGAATCCGACTCCTGGCCTAGTTGTCCGCCGCCGTGACGCGGAAGACCTCGGCGAGCGTCGTGGTTCCGTCCGCGAGCTTGTCGAGCGCGCTCATGCGCAGCGTCTGCATGCCGCGCCGGATCGCCTCGCGCTTGAGCTCGGCGGCCGAGGCGCCGTGCAGCACCAACTCCTTGAGCTCGTCGCTGAAGCGCCATCACCTCGTAGAGCGCGATGCGGCCCTTGTAGCCGGTCTCGTTGCAGATCCGGCAGCCGCGGCCCTTCACGGCCACCATGCTCTTGGCGACCGCGGGATCCATGCCGGCCTCCTCGAGCGCCTCGACCGTCACTTCCTCGTCGTGCTCCTTGCAGTCGGCGCAGACGCTGCGCGCGAGGCGCTGCGCCACGATGCAGTTGACCGAGGCCGTGACCAGGAACGGCTCGATGCCCATGTTGAGGAGCGCGTGACGGTCGACGGCGCGTCGTTGGTGTGCAGCGTCGAGAGCACCAGGTGGCCGGTGAGCGCGGCCTTGACCGCGATCTCGGCGGTCTCGAAGTCGCGGATCTCGCCGACCATGATGATGTCCGGGTCCTGCCGCAGGAACGAGCGCAGGCCGGCGGCGAAGTTCAGCCCGATCTCGTCGTGCATCTGCACCTGGTTGATGCCGGCCAGGTTGAACTCGACCGGGATCCTCGGCGGTGGAGATGTTCTCGCTGATCTTGTTGAGCTCGGAGAGCGCCGAGTAGAGCGTCGTCGTCTTGCCCGAGCCGGTGGGCCCGGTGACGAGCACCATGCCGTAGGGCAGGTGGATCGCGCTCTTGAAGTCGTCGAGCTGGCTCTGCTCGAAGCCGAGCTTGGTCATGTCGAGCTGCAGGTTGCACTTGTCGAGCAGACGCATGCACGATCTTCTCGCCGAACAGCGTCGGCAGCACCGAGACGCGGAAGTCCATCTCCTTGCCGCTTGCCGAGCTTGAGCTTGATGCGGCCGTCCTGCGGCAGGCGGCGCTCGGCGATGTCGAGCTCGGCCATGATCTTGAGGCGCGAGGTGATCGCGTTCTTCAGCTTCATCGGCGGCTTCATCTCCTCGTGGAGCACGCCGTCGATGCGGTAGCGGACGCGGAACGCTTTCTCGTAGGGCTCGATGTGGATGTCGGACGCGCCCTTCTTGATCGCGTCGATGAGGATCAGGTTCACGAGCTTGACGACCGGCGCGTCCTCGGCGGCCTTCTCGAGCTCGACGACGTCGATCTCCTCGCCCTCGTGGATCAGGTCGATGTCGGCGTCGTCGAAGTCGCCCATCACGTCTTCGAGCGAGGCCGTCTTGTCGTAGTAGCGCTCGATCGGCGCGCCTGGATCGCGCTCTTCCGAGGCGACGACCGGCTCGATGTTGTAGCCGGTGAGGAACTTGATGTCGTCGATGCGCGAAGATGTTCGACGGGTCGGCCATCGCGACGATCAGCGTCGAGCCGGCGCGGTTCACCGGGATGCACGTTGTGCTTGAGCGCGACCTCTTCGGGGACGAGCTCGATGACCTCGGCGGTCGATCTCGAACTCGTCGAGGTTGATCGACGGGACGCCGTACTGCTTCGCGACGAAATCGGCCAGCGCGTTCTCGTCGAGCAGGCCCATCTTCGTGATCTCGGAGCCCAGCCGGTTGCCGGTGCCCTTCGCACTCGCGCGCGCGTCGCGAAGCTGCTCCTTGGTCAGCAGGTTCTCCTTGACCAGGAGCTCGCCGATCCGCTCGTTCACAACCCCCCCGCGCGCCAGCCGTGCAGTCCCAGCGGAGCTGCGCGAGCGCGCAATTCTGCCGAGATGCCGCAGAGATATCGGTCCGCGGAGCAGTGACCTTTACCGTCACCGCTCGGACGAAGTGCGCAGCCGCGCGCACGCAGGTTGCAGCCGCGGGCGAGGGTTCCAAGCGAGCTGGATTCAGATCCAGCTCATCGCAGAGTCGCGTGAAGCAGCTCCGCTTCGAGGGAAAGCCGCCCCCTTCGTTCCCTGAAAGCCAAACCAGGAGTGCCTGGGCAGTCCCGCCCCCTACACCGAACGTCCGGGGATCTCCTCCGGATCCAGCAACCCGCTCCCCCGCCAGCCGATAGCCAGGAGCCAGGATCGAGGTAGGGCTACCGGCGACGACTCCACGACCTGGACCGTTGGCCGTCTCTTCCAGCCATCGAACCAACGCCCCGAGGACGCCGGATCGATCCGCAAAGCACTCGAAAGAGTCCGGCCGGCCTTCGCCGCATGCCGCCGTGCGTTCAGCAGCACGTAGGCGAGCGCATTCCGCACCTCGCGTGGGGTCCGCAGCACGCGCATGTGGTAGCGATCGGCCAAGACCGGCCCCGAGCGCCCGAAGATGCGATTCACTCCTCGCGCGAGGCGCGCGCCCAACGCCTTCATTCCGCGGCCGAGAGCGTTCGCATCGGCGGCTTCGATGATCAGGTGGGCGTGATTGCTCTGGAGTGAGTAGTGAACCAGCCGAAAATCGTCGCGCTCACAGCCGGCAGCGAAGCTCCGCTCGAGTTCGCGCACCAGCCGGACCGTGCGCAGCGAAGGAATTCCTTCGCGGACCTTCAGGGTCACGTGACACGGTAGACGATGCGCGAACGCGCCGCGCGATCGATGCCGTATCCGCGGGTTCAGACCTGGCTTCCGTCCGGCGCCGGGTCTTCGACCCCCATGCCGAACCCGATCGAGCTCGAGCTGTTCCGCTATGTGACGCATCGCAGTGTAGATTAGGGCTATGTTCCAGAGGAGTCAACAGCCCATCGATGAATCGCGCGTTAGGCGCCAGATTCAGACGTTATGCGCCGCTTCGATGGATCGAAATCCATTCCCTCGGAGCCAGCCGGCCGCGGTTGAGGCTCCCAGGCTGCTATTCAGCGGCTCCGCTCGGCGCCGAGCCGGGCAGATCGCGCAGGTGGACGTGCCGCGAGCGCATCACGAGCGCGCCGGTGCCGGTCATCGTGAACCAGAAGACGGCGTGGGCGAGCGTTCCGATCGCGACCGCGGTCTCCGCGGAGACGCCGAACTGCTCGAGCGCGAGGCGACACGCGGAGTGGTAGAGGCCGAAGAACCCCGGCGCCGCGGGCAGCGCCACGGCGACGCCGAGCGCGGAGAGCGTCATCCAGCACGCGGCGAGCGTGCGGACCGGGCCCCCGAGGTCCAGCCCGACCGCCCAGATCGCGGCGAGGATCGGCAGCGTCGATACGATCAGCCAGACCGCGATCGACTCCACCGCGATCCACGCGAGATGCGAGCCGCCGCGCAGCGCGCCGAGGCCCGCCGCGAAGCCGCGCAGCTGGTGCAGCACCCACTCCGAGATGCGCGCGGGGGTCGGGCGCAGCATCAGTGCGGCGAGTCCGAGCAGGGACTCCGGCGCTGCGCGCAGCCAGACGAGCCCTGCGAGCGGCACGAGCGCGACCGGCGCGAGCCAGAGCACTCCGCGCCGGAACACCTCGCTCTCGCCGCCCGCGAACGCCATGGCGGCGAGCGCCATCGCGAGCACGGACAGGCCGTCGATCACGCGCTCGAGCACGACCGTCGCGAGCACGGCGGGGACCGGGGCCTGCGTCTCGCGCGCGAGGAAGCCCACGCGCACGAATTCGCCGATCCGCAGCGGGAAGATGTTGTTGGCCATGAAGCCGACCGCGACGGCGCGAAACAGCGCCGCGCGCGGCATCGGCGCAATCGCGTCGGTCAGGTGACCCCAGCGCAGCGCGCGCAACCAGACCACCGCGACATAGGAAGGCACGGAGATCCCGATCAAGAGGCCCCAGCGCGCGCGCCGGAACTCGGCCCCGAGTGCGCCGAAGTCCACGCCGCGCAGCGCGAACCACACTGCGAGCAGCGCGACCGCGAGGCCAAGTGCGATGCGCAGGCGCTGGTTCAAACGTCCTGCTCGGCGAGCCGGTGGCGCGCTTCGTCTGCGTCGGCGCCGATCTGGGTGCGCAGCGCGTCGACGCTGGGGAACTTCCGCTCCGCGCGCAGCCAGATCGGAAACGACAGCTCGACGCGGCGCCCATAGAGGTCGCCGCTCCAGTCGAGCGCGTGCGCCTCGGCGAGCACCTTCTCGCCGCGCTCGAAGGTCGGCCGGCGCCCGACGTTCGTCACCACGGGCAGGCGCGTGCCGGCCGCAGGATCGCCCGCGTCGAGCAGACGCAGCTCGCCCGCATACACCCCGGGAGCCGGCAGCACCTCGCTCTCCGGGTCGAGATTGGCGGTCGGGAAGCCGAGCGTGCGGCCGCGCTCGTCGCCGCGCACCACCGTGCCGCGCACCGCGTACGGGCGGCCCAACATGCGCGCGGCGAGCTCGGGCAGACCGTCCGAGAGCAGGCGGCGGATCCGCGTCGAGTTGACGTCGCCCTCGTCCACCGTCACCTCCGGAATGATCGTCACGGCGAAGCCCAGGCGGGGCCCGAGCTCGGTCAACAGACGCATCGACCCGCTGCGGTCGCGACCGAAGTGGAAGTCGTATCCCACGTACACTTCCACGGGTCGCAGCCGGCGATGCAGGCACTCGCGGATGAATGTCTCCGCGTCCGTGCGCGCGAAGTCGAGCGTGAACGGCTCGACGATCACCGCCTCGACGCCGTGCTGCTCGAGCAGCTCGATCTTCTGATCGAGCGTCGTGAGCAGGCCCGGCGCGCTGTCGGGTCGCAGCACCTTGCGCGGGTGCGGATCGAACGTGTAGACGACCGCTTCTCCACCCACGACGCGCGCGCGCGCGACGACCGTGCGCAGGATCGCCTGGTGGCCGAGATGGATCCCGTCGAAGTTCCCGACCGTGACGACCGGGCTGACCAGCGATCCCGCCGCTGCCGCGCTGCCCTTCAAGACCCTCAAGCGTGTGCCTCGCACGTGATCCGGGCGCGCTGCACCCGGGCTCTCCCGCGGGAGCGCGATGCTAGCCTCCCGCGGTGCGCATCCTCTCGCGCTACTTCGTTCTCGGCTACCTGACCTACTACGCCGCAATCCTCATCGTCTCGATCCTCGTGGTCGCAATCGTCGAGATGATGGTGAACTTCGATCACGTGATCGAGTACGGCGCGGGGATCATGGGCGCCGCCTCCTATCTCTTCCTGCGTCTCCCATCCTATTACCTGCCGTTCCTGCTCCCCGTGGGTTCCTTCGGGGCGGCGTTCCTGTGCCTCGGGCTCCCCGCGCGCGCGCTGGAGATCCTCGCGGCGCGCACGAGCGGCATCGCACCGCTGCGGCTCGCGGCACCCGTGCTCGCCACGGCGACCGTGTTCGCGGTGCTCGCGCTGTACCTGAACGAGACGGTCGTGCTCCGCGCCGCGCAGCGCGTCGACCGCGGGTCGGAAGGCGGTGAGCTGTTCCAGTCGCGGGGCGAATTCTGGTACCAACGCGGGAACACGCTGTTCAACATCAAGGCGGCGGACCGCGACACCCGGACACTCCAAGGTGTCGCGATCTACGAGCGCGATGCCGCAGGCCGGCTCGTGCGCAGCGTGCAGGCCGAAGTCGCCCACATCCAGCCCGATCACCGCTGGCGCCTCGAGAACGCGCTGTTTCGCGACTTCCCGACCGGCGAACCCGAAGCCGCACCGCGCACCGAGGCGCGCGAATCGGCGTTCTTCGAGTTCGGCAGCTCGGCCGACCTCGCGCTGCTGGGCGCGGACCCGCGCGAGCTCTCGCTTCCGCGCCTGCGCGCGTACATCCATGCGGTCGACAGCGAAGGCCGCGACACCAGGCGCTTTCGCTCTCTGTTTCATGCGCGGCTGGTCGACCCGTTCTCGGTGCTGCTGTTCGCGGTGCTCGCCACTCCGCTCGGATTCTCGGTGGAGCGCGCGCGCAGCCTCGGCGCGGCGGTGCTCCAGGGCATCGCGCTGCTCGGCGGCTATTACGGGCTGCAGACGACCGCCAGCGTGATCGGCGCCGGCGGGTTCGGCCCGGCCGCGTCGGTGGCCCCGTGGCTCGTGCTCGGCGCGTTCTCCGCGTTCGGGGCGTGGCGGCTCGCGCGCATGAGCGGCTGATCGGCGCGCGGGCGCCGCGCGCTCACTCGCGCCCCTGACCCTCGAGGTACTTGAAGAACTCGGTGTCGGGCGAGAGCACGAGCGTGGTGTGCCCGTCGATCGTCTTGCGGTACGCCTCGAGGCTGCGCACGAACGCGTAGAAATCGGGATCGGCCGAGTAGGCCTCGCCGTAGATGCGCGCCGCCTCGGCGTCACCGATACCGCGCTGGATCTCGGCATCGCGACGCGCGTTCGCGACGATCACGCGCGCCTCGCGGTCGGCCTCGGCTCGGACCTTGCGCGCGCGCTCGTCGCCCTCCGCGCGGTTCTTCTTCGCGAGCCGCTCGCGCTCGGTCTTCATTCGCGCGTAGACCGACTCCTCGGTGCCGGGCGGCAGTTCGGTGCGGTTGATCCGCACGTCGTTCACCTCGACCCCGAGCGGCGCCAGCTGCTGATGTGCCCCCTCGGTGATCGTGGCCATGATCGCGGCACGCTGGCTCTCGAGCACCTCGGAGAGCGTGTGGCGGCCGATCACGCTGCGCACGGCGTCGCGCACGACGCGGTCGATTCGCTGCTCCGCGGTATCAACGCTCCCGAACGAGAAGTTGAACTTGCGTGGGTCTGCGATCCGCCAGATCGTGTAGTTGTCGACCACGAGCTGCTCGCCGTCCTTGGTCTGGATTCCCTGAGCGTCGGTGCTGTTGTAGAGCCACGCGCTGGGATAGGTCCGGATCACTTCGACGAACGGGAACGCAAGCGAGATGCCGGGCTCCGTCACGTCGCGCACGTCGCCGAACAAGAGCACGAGCTTCTGCTCTCCCTCGCGCGTGATCACGACGGGCGGAATCCCGAGGTTGCCCGCCGCCACCGCGAGCACCGCAAGTGCGACGCCGAACAGCGCGAACAGCGCGAACTTCCTCACTTCGCAGCCCGCGCTCGATCGAGCGGCAGATAGGGCACGACCTGGCCCGGCTTCACGATCACCTTCTCGACGCCGGGCAGCACCGATTCCATCGTCTCGAGGTAGAGGCGCTTGCGCGTCACCGCGGGCGCCTTCCGGTACTCGGCACTCACGGCCGTGAAACGCGCGGCCTCGCCGGCCGCCTCGGCGATGCGCGCTTCGCGGTAGCCGTTGGCAGCCTCTACGAGCTCGATCGCCTCGGCCCGCGCATTCGGGATCACCTGGTTGCGATAGCCCTCTGCCTCGTTCACATGCCGGCTCGCGTCCTGGATCGCGGCGACCACGTCGTCGAATGCGGCGCGAACCTGCAACGGAGCCTGGACGTCTTGAAGCTCCACGGCGTCCACCGCGATCATGTCCTTGCTGTAGCGGTCGAACACGCCCTGCAACGTGGCGCGCACCTCCGAGGTCAGGGCGGCGCGGCGTTCTCGCAACACGCCGTCCACGGTCATGCGGCCCACCACCTCGCGCATGGCTGCGGCCGACGCGCTGCGCACGACGGACTTCAAATCGTCCACCTTGTAGAGCGCGGCGTAGGGATCCCCGATCCGATACTGAAGCGTGAAGCTCACGCGCACGATGTTGTTGTCGCTCGTCTGCATGCTCGCTTCGTGCACGAGCGCATCCGCGTCGGCGGGCTGGTCGGGTCCAGGGACGCCGAAGTCCTCGTTGCGCACCATACCCACGTTCTCGACCACACGGATCGTGATCGGGGGCGGAAGCGTCCAGTGGAAACCCTCGTCGCTGACCGTGCCGACGTGGCGGCCGAGTCGCAGCAGAATCGCCGCCTCGCCCGGATCGAGCGTGTACGCGCCCAGCGACAGCCACACGGCGAGTGCGCCGACCAGCACCGTGCCGAGCGTGAGGTTGCCCAGCGTCCGCGCGACCGAGCGCCGCACGCGCTGCTCGGTCGACAGCCCCTCCGGCTCCTCGTCGGCCACTGCCTAGCGCCCCTCCGTCGATTCGCTCTTGCGCGCCATCTCGTAGAACGGCCGCAGGATGTCGATCGGGATCGGGAACAGCGTGGTCGAATTGTTCTCGGTGGCGATCTCGGCGAGCGTCTGGAGATAGCGCAGCTGGAGCGCCGACTCCTGCGACGAGAGCACGCGCGCCGCGTCGGCGAGGCGTTGCGCCGCCTGGAACTCGCCCTCGGCGTGGATCACCTTGCTGCGCTTCTCGCGCTCGGCCTCGGCCTGGCGCGCCATCGCGCGCTGCATCTCGACCGGCAGGTCGATCTGCTTCACCTCGACCGCGCGCACCTTCACGCCCCACGGCTCGGTCTGGTTGTCGATGATCTCCTGGAGCTTCTGGTTCACCTGCTCCCGCTCCGCGAGCAGCTCGTCGAGGTCTTGCTGGCCGCAGACGCTGCGCAGCGTCGTCTGCGCCATCTGCGAGGTGCCGTAGAGGTAGTTCTCGACCTGGATCACCGCCTTCTCCGGGTGGAGCACGCGGAAGTAGAGCACCGCGTTCACCTTCAGCGAGACGTTGTCGCGCGTGATCACCTCCTGCGCCGGCACGTCCATGACGATCTCGC
This sequence comes from uncultured delta proteobacterium, assembly GCA_963832165.1. GTDB lineage: Bacteria > Myxococcota_A > UBA9160 > UBA9160 > SMWR01 > JAHEJV01. The sequence goes on from CAWHTE010000005.1 coordinate 336,762, forward strand.
GCAGGCTGATCCGCACCAGCCGGTCCACGCCCGGGATGATCCATTTGAGGCCGGCCGCCTTCACCTCGCGGAACCGGCCGAGCCGGAAGATCACGCCGCGCTCGTATTCCTGCAGCACGCGAACGCCCATCAGGAACAGCACCGCGAGGATCGCGAACGCACCCAGAAGCCCTGTCGACATAACCTTCCTCCTGGCGCGAGCCGCCGCGCGTTAGGGCGTACCCAGCGCGCGTCGCACGCGCAGCTGCAGGCCCTCGACTGCAATCACCTCGACGCGCGAGCCGCGCGGGATCGTCTCGATGCCGACGGCGCTCCAGTACTCGCCGCGGATGAAGACCTTGCCCGCCGGATCGAGATCTCCCACCGCCTTGCCCGTCGTGCCGATCAGCTCGTCGACGCCGGCGGTCTGGCGCAGCATCATTGTGCGCCCGACCGCGAACGCCACGAGTCCCGCGAACACGACGAACGCACCGACCGTAGGCACGAGCACCGGCCAGAACGACACCGACAAATCGCTCACCTCGGGAAGGTCGAAGACCATAGTGCCCCCGAGCAGCATGCACAGCAGGCCCGCGACGAGCAGGACGCCGTAGGCGGACACGATGAGCTCCGCAGCGATCAGACCGATCCCGAGCAGGAGCATCATGAGCCCCACCCACGAGAACGGCAGGATCTGGAATGCGATGCCCGCGAGCACGAGGCACACGATCCCCGCGATGCCGGGCAGGACCACGCCGGGCTGGTTCACTTCGATGTAGAGACCGAGCAGCCCCGCGAGCAGGAGGATGAACGCGACATCCGGGCTCGCGAGCGTATTGAACAGACGCGTGAGCGGCGGCATCTCGATCGTACGGCGCTCTGCGCCCGCGACGCGCAGCTCGACCGTCTTGCCCGCCACCTCCACCTTGCGGCCGTCGATCGCGCGGAACAGGTCATCGACGTCGGCCGCCACCACGTCGATCACGCCGAGCCGGAGCGCCTCGTCCTGGTTGATCGCCTCGGCCTCGCGCACCGCTTTGGACGCCCATTCGACGTTGCGCTTGCGCTGCTTCGCGATCGCCTCGATGAACGCGGTCGTGAACTTCTCCGCCTTCTCGGCGCCGACGTCCTCGCGCTTGCCCTCGTCGTCGCGCGTGCCGCCCTCCCCGCTGGCGCCGACCGGTGACGCCGCGCCGATGCTCGTGCCGGGCGCCATCGCCGCGACGTGACCCGCCATCGTGATGAACGCGCCGGCCGAGGCCGCCCATGCGCCCTGCGGCGAGACGAACACGATCACGGGCACGCGCGCATTCAGCATCGCCTGGACGATGTCCTTGGTGGCGGCGAGCAGCCCGCCCGGCGTGTCGAGCTCGACGAGCACGGCCGCCGCACCGTCCGACTCGCTGCGCTTGATCACCTGCTGCAGGTGGTCGGAGGAGGCGGGATTGATCGAGCCGTCGATCGTCACCACGTTCACGTGCGCGGCGTCCGCCGCGAGCGGAAGCGCACAGAGCAGAAGCCCGGCGATCTGGGCCAGGCTGTGGCGCAACCTCACCCGCGCTCTCCGAGCAGCTTCGCGATGCGGTCGAGCAGACGATCGGCGACCTCGTCCTTGTCGAGCGGGGGCAGCGACTCGACGTCGCCCGCGGGCCACACGAAGCTCACGGTGTTGCGGTCGCCGTCGAAGCCGGAGTCGGGCGCCGAGACGTCGTTTGCGACCAGGAGGTCGCAGCCCTTGCGCGCGATCTTGCGCCGCGCGGACTCGATCACGTCCTCGCTCTCCGCGGCAAAGCCCACGATCACGCGCGACCCCTTCTCGCGACACAGCTCGGCGAGGATGTCGGGATTGCGCACGAGCTCGATCGCGATCCCGGCGCCCTCGGCGAGGTCCTCCTTGCGGATCTTGCGCCCCGAGACGCTTGCGGGCCGGAAATCGGCCACCGCGGCCGCCTTCACCACGACATCGGCGCTCGCGAACTCGCGGCGCACTGCGTCGCGCATCTCGAGCGCGCTGCCCACGTCGATCCGCCGCACACCGGCGGGTGTCGCGAGCGAGCTGGGGCCGCTCACGAGCACCACTTCGGCCCCGCGCCGCGCCGCCTGACGCGCGACCGCGTAGCCCATCTTCCCGGACGAGCGGTTGCCCAGGAACCGCACGGTGTCGAGCGGCTCGCGCGTGCCGCCCGCGGTGACCAGGACGCGCACGCCCACGAGGTCGCGCGGGCCGAGCAGCTCCTGTGCGCGCTCGGCGATCCGCGCCGGGTCGCTCATGCGGCCCTCGCCCTCCCAGCCGCACGCGAGCTCGCCCGCGTCCGGGCCCACCCAGTGCGCTCCGCGCTCGGTGAGGATCCCCACGTTGTGCGCGGTGGCCGGATGGCGCCACATGTTCACGTTCATCGCGGGTGCGAGCAGCAGCGGCGCGCGCGTCGCGAGCACCACGGTGGAGACGAGGTCATCGGCGAGCCCCGCGGCGAAGCGCGCGAGCGCGTGCGCGGTGGCGGGCGCCACGATCACGAGCTCGGCCCAGTCCGCGAGCGCGATGTGATCGATCTGCCCCTCTTCGGCCGCGTCGAACAGGTCGCGGCGCACGGCCTGGCCCGAGACGGTCTGCAGCGCGAGCGGGCTCACGAACTCGGCCGCCGCGCGCGTCATGACGCAGCGCACGGCGTGCCCCGCGCGCCGCAGCGCGCGGACCAGCTCCGGCGTCTTGTAGGCCGCGATGCCGCCGGTCACCGCCAGGAGGATGCGCCGCTCTTCCACGCGCTGCTCATTGTAGGGCGGATTAGCCCCGCAAGCCTCGCGCAGCGAGCCGAAGGCGAGCGAAGGCCATTCGAAGGGCGTAATCCGCCCTCGGCGATAGGCGGCTGCGGGATGGCGGATTCCGCTCGGTCGGTGATCCGCGTGTAGCTCGGTGGTACGCGCGAGCTAATCCGCCCTACGCGAACCGCTCGCGCAGCTTCTTGGCCACGAGCGGCGGCACGAACTCGTCCACCTCGCGGCCGAATCGGGTCAGCTCCTTGAGGCGCGAGGAGCTCACGTAGAGGTATTCCTGGCTCGGCATCATGAACAGCGTCTCCACGTCCGCGTAGAGGTGCTTGTTCATGAGCGCCATCTCGAACTCGTACTCGAAATCGGACATCGCGCGCACGCCGCGAATGATCGCGATCGCGCCGATCTCGCGCGCGTAGTCGACCGTGAGCCCTTCGAACGCCGTGACCCGGAGCGCGGGCTCTTCGCTCACCACGGAGCTGAGCATCTCGATGCGATCCTCGAGCGAGAACGTCTCGGTCTTCCCGACGTTCACCGCGACCGCGAGCACCACCTCGTCGAACAGCCGCAGCGCGCGCCGCGCAATGTCCAGGTGGCCGTTGGTCACCGGATCGAAGCTGGCCGGAAAGAGCGCGACCCGCCGCGCACTGCTCATGCTTCTGAACCCCCCTGATCGGCCGGCGCCGGGAGGCCGGCCCCCAACCACTCGAGTTCGGTGTCTCCGTAGCGCCGCACCTCGTGCGACACCAGACCATCGATCGCCGGCAGAGGATGACGCCGACTGCGCTCGACGACCACGGTCGCGCCCGGCGCGAGCAGCTGGCCCGAAACGAGCTGAGCGAGCGGGCCCGTGAGCGCGCGATCCTCGTAGGGCGGATCGACGAGCACCAGATCGAAGCGCCATCCCTCACCGGCGAGGCGCCGCAGTGCTCCGCGCGCGTCACCGCGCACGACGCGCGCGCATTCGTCGAGCTCGAGTGCGTGCAGATTGCGGCGCAGCACAGCGAGACTCGCGTGACTGCGATCGACGAACACTGCGCGCTCGGCCCCCCGGGAAAGCGCTTCGATGCCGAGCGCGCCCGTGCCTGCGTACAAGTCGAGCACACACGCGCCGTCGAGATCGCGCAAGCGCGCGAACAACGCCTCGCGCACGCGATCTGCCGTCGGACGAACTCCCGACGGTGCCGCGACGAGACGTCGTCCTCCCAGTCGACCGCCGGTGACACGCATTTGTGCGTTTCTCTCACAGTTCTGTTCACAGTGGTCGCGCATTTTCATGTTGCCCGCCACGCGCTCATTGCTAGGATCGCCGTCCCGTAACCCCCGCTTGCGGCGACACAGGAGAGAGACGGAATGACGATTGCCTCGGTGGACCGCATCAAACGCAAGCTGCCCGATCGAATTGCTCAGATTCGCGGCGAGCGATCGCAACGACAGTTCGCGCGCGATCTCGGCGTGTTTCAACAGAACGTGAATCGCTACGAGAGCGGCACGACACCGCACACGGACTTTCTGATCACGCTCGCGGTGAAAGAGAACGTGTCGATGGATTGGCTGCTGCTCGGTCGCGGAAAGATGAAGCGCGGCGGGCGCCCGTAGCGCGCGCCTGATAGTCGCAGTAGCGCTTCCGCTCGATCTGGCCTTCGGAAGGCACGGAACATGGGACCCCTGCCGCGGGGCTGATTCCGCCCCGGAGGGGGTCCCCGCACGGAACCGGTGGCGGCAGGCGACCTCCGGAGTGGAAGAAGACTTCCCTCCTGCCGCGACCGCACCCGGGCGCTGCCGCTCGATGGACAGGCAACCGGCCGGGGCAAGCCCGCACGGCCGCGGCCGAACTCGCGTTTCGAGCCGATTGGGGCACGCGGCTTGCTTTTCAGGAGCCCCGAGACCGAATCCGGAGGCTCTGTGTACGTCCTGGCGATCCTGACGATCCTGCTGTCCGCAGCAGACCATTGGACGACGTACCTCTGCCTCCGGGCGCCCGTCACGGGCTGGCACGTTGCCGAGGCAAACCCGCTCGCGCAGTGGCTATTCGATTCGTTCGGTCTCGTGCCCGGGCTGCTGATCGATAGCGGCGTCACGCTCGGGGCGATCGCGTTCCTGCTCTCGACCCACCAGATCCCGAAGCTGACCAAAGGGCTCTTCTTCGGACTGGTGATCGCGGGCACGACCGTCGCGGTCTACAACAACTGGGTTGCGATCCAGGCGTTGGGACTCTCGCCGCTGGGGAGCGCCTGATCATGCTGCAGTTGTCCCGCATTCGTGTCCTTCCGCTCGCAGCCCTCGTGCTCTTTTCGCTCTCGTGCGCGGTGACCCCTGCGCGTCTGCCGATCGCAGACCTCGCTGCGCCCGTCGCCGCCGCGCCGGCTACGGGCGATCCGTCCGTCGCAGCGGTGCGCGCGCGGCTCGCGGTCCACCAGGCGCGCACGGGCCTCACCGATGCCGAGGTCGATCGGCTCGCGCAGACGATCGTGGTCGAGGCGCGCCGCTACCACTTCGATCCCCAGCTCGTGCTCGCGGTGATCCACGTCGAGAGCCGCTTCGATGTCTACGCCGTCTCCCCGAAGGACGCGCTCGGCCTGATGCAGCTCCTGCCCAGCACGGGTGAGTGGCTCGCTCCGATCGTGGGCGTCGAGTGGCACGGCCCGCAGACCCTGTTCGACCCGATCGCGAACGTGCAGCTCGGCGTCGCGTACCTGCGCCAGCTCACCGACCGCTACAACGGCAGCGTGCGCACCGCGCTCCTCGCCTACAACTGGGGCCCGGGCCGCATCGACCAGGTGGTGGCCGCGGGCGGCCCGTTGCCGCGCGAGTATTCGCAGCTCGTGCTCGCGGCGTACGATCGCTCGTAGCCGATCTGCGGCGGGTCAGGTCCCGCCGCCGTCGACGAGCACGCCCGCGAAGACGTCGACCGCCGCCATCGCCTCGTCGGCTCCGCCGCGGAAGCCGTTCACGAGAATCGAGAACGAGAGCGTGCGCCCATCGGCGCGCCGCGCGAGGCCCGAGAGTCCGGTCACGCGCGTGAGCAGTCCGGTCTTCGCGCGAAGCTCGGCCCCTGCGCGCGACGCGCGCTTCTCGAGCGTGCCATCGGTGTGGCCGATCGGCAGGCTCGCGACGAACTCGGCGCCGTAGCGGAACGAGCGGGAGGCCTCGCGCAGCGCCGCAACGAGCAGGCGCGGCGGGACGCGGTCGTCGTAGGAGAGCCCGGAGCCGTCGACCTGGACGAGGCCCGCGGTCGGCAGGCCGAGGGCATCGAGCTCGCGCCGCACCACCGCGACGCCACCCTTCCAGTTGCCGGGTCCCCCATCCACAGAGACGGAGAGCGACTTGATCAGCGCCTCGCCGATCGGGTTGCTGCTGAACTTGAGGAAACGCCGCACGACGTCGGACAACGGGCGCCCCTCGAACGCGACCAGCTCGTGCGCGGCTTTGGGCACATAGGCGCGCCGGACGGTGCCCCCGACCGGGATCCCGACCGCCGCGAGCTGCATCTGCAACACGCTCGCCGCATAGCCCGCGGGATCGAGCACGCTTCGCTGGAACGTGCGCTCGGCGCCGCGCGGCCAGGTGCCACCGACCACGACCTCCTCGCCGCCCTCGATCGCGCGCCGGTCCACCACGAGGCGCCGGCCGCTCCCGGTGCGCGCCTGGTTCGACACGCGGAAGAACGCGAGCGGTGGATCGACCGCGATCCGAACCGCTTCGCCGTTGCGCTTCGCGCCCTCCACGACCACCGCGTACGCGCTGTAGTTCGCCATCAGTGCGCCGACGGGCGCGACGTAGGCGCGCGCCGTGGTCGGCTGCCAGCTCGGGTGCCAGCGCTCACCGTCGAAGAGCGAATCGTCGACCGCGATGTCGCCGCGCACGCGGCGCAGCCCGGCGCGGTGCAGATCGGCGGCGAGCCGCCAGTAGTCTTCGGAGGTGAGGCCGGGGTCGCCGCCACCGCGCACGTAGAGCGTGCCGACGCCGCCCTCGGCGTCGGGCTCGGCGTCGGCGTACACGCGCGTCGCGAACGTGTGCGCGGGCCCGAACACGCGCAGCGCCGCGAGCGCGGTGAGGATCTTCAGGTTCGACGCGGGAACGAGCGGCTGGTCGGGGTCGCGCTCGAACACCACGCGTCCATCGGCGTCGTCCACCACGAGCGCACCCACACGCGCTCCGCGCAGCGCGCGCGCATCGAGCGCGTGGGCGAGCGCGCGCCGCAGCGCCGAGTCCACGGGCGCTGCCGGCTCGGCCGCGCGCAGCGGGCCGGCGGCGGCGAGCAGCACCCCACCCATGGCAGACAGTTGGCGCAACAGTTGGCGCGACAGCACACCGATCCAATCCGGGGGAAGGCGGGGATTGACGCGGGCGAAGTTATCCGGGAGCTTGCGCCCGGGCAATTTCCAGCGCATGGGGGCGCGGGTGCTCAACGCAATCTGGCTCGGCCTCGTGCTCATCTCCGTCTTGTACGCGGCGTACGCGGGGACGATGCCCGCGGTCACGGCTGCCGCTTTCAAGAGCGCCGAGACCGCGATCGGCGACGTCATCAAGCTCACCGGGTTCATGATCTTCATGCTCGGCGTGATGCGCGTCGCGAGCGAGGGCGGGCTGCTCGCGGCGATCGCGCGCGGGCTCTCGCCGATCCTGCGGCGCCTGTTCCCCGAAGTGCCGCCCGATCACCCGGCCATGGGCGCGATGGTGATGAACATGGCCGCGAACATGCTCGGACTCGGCAACGCCGCGACGCCGTTCGGGCTCAAGGCGATGGCCGAGCTGAACAAGCTGAATCCGTATCCGGGCGTCGCGACCGACGCGATGGTGCTGTTCCTCGTGATCAACGCGACCGCGATCCACCTGATGCCGCCGACCGGAACGATGGCGGTGCGAGCGGCCGCGGGTTCCGCCGCGCCGAGCGCGATCTGGGTGCCGACGCTGATCGCGACGACCTGCGCGATGACCGTCGGCGTGCTCGTCGTATTCCTGCTGCGCAGACGCGAGCGCTACGCCGCGCGCCCGCTTCCCGATGCCGAGCCGGCCGTGGCGCGCAGCGCGGCGCCCGATCTGCCGGACACGACGCTGCCGATGCCCGGCCCCGCCAGCCCGGTGCGGAACGCGCTCACGATCGCGATCGGACTCGCGCTGCTCGCGGCGGTCGTCTGGGCGATCGCCGTGCCCGGTGATCGCACGCGCGCCGACATCGCGAAGGAGATCGTGAATCAGTGGCTGATCGTGCTGCTCGTGGTGGGCCTGTTGCTCGTGGGTCTGCGCGGCGGCGTGCGGATCTACGACGAGATGGTCGCGGGCGCGCGCGAGGGCCTCGATGTCGTGGTCCGGATCGCGCCCTATCTCGTGGTGATCCTGGTCGCCGTCGGGATGTTCCGCGCCTCGGGTGCACTCGACCTCCTGATCGGCGCGCTGGATCCGTTCACGAGCGCGATCGGATTCCCCGCAGCCGCGCTGCCGATGGCGCTCTTGCGTCCGCTCTCGGGCTCGGGCTCGTTTGCGGTGATGGCGGAGATCCTGCATGCCCACGGGCCGGACAGCTTCGTCGGCATGGTCGCGAGCACGCTCCAGGGGTCGACGGAGACGACCTTCTACGTGTTGACCGTGTACTTCGGGTCCGTGGGCGTCCGGGAGATGCGACACGTGCTCCCGGCCCTGCTGATCGGAGACCTCGCGGGCTTCGCCGGTGCCACCGCCGCGTGTCACCTCTTCTTCGACTGAGCGCGCGATGAGCGAGCCGGACGCGCTCGAGCCGCAGCTCCTCCGCGTGTGCCGCGCCGCGGGACTCGAGCCGTTGCGCATCGAGTGGCTGCCCGCTGCGCTCTCGCTGCGCCGCTTCGCGCGGATCCATACCCGCACCGCGACGGCCGTGGCGCGGATCGAGACGCCCGAGGATCCGGCCGGTCGGCCCGCGAGCACCGCACCGGAGCCGCCCCACGAGCCGATCCGCGCGCTGCTCGAAAGCGCCGGGCTGCCGGTGCCGCGGCGCCTCGGCGGCGATCCCGCGGCCGGCATCGACCTGCTCGAGGACGCGGGGACGCTCTCGCTCCAGAGCGCGGCCGAAACGCTCGCGCCCGCTGCGCGCGCCGATCTCTACCGCGAGGCGTGCGAGCTCGTGCCGCGGATCCAGTCGGTCGCGCCGGCACCCGGTGTCGCCGCGTTCGCCCGGTCGCTCGACGCCGCGCTGTTCTCGTACAAGGGCGATCTCTTCGCGCGCTACGGGCTCGCCGCGCGCGGCCGCGATACCACGGCCGCCGAGACCGCCGTGGTGCGCGACACCTTCGCGTGGATCGCCACGCAGATGAGCGAAGCTCCGCAGCGGCTCGCACACCGGGACTTCCAGAGCAGCAACCTCTACGTGCGCGAAGGTGCTCCGCGCGGCGCACGCCTGTGCATGATCGACCTCCAGGGCGCGTTCCTCGCGCCGCCCGAGTACGACCTCGTGTGCCTGCTGCGCGACTCGTACGTGGAGCTGCCCGAGGACGAGATCGACGCGCACTGCGCGGCCGTGCGCGCCGCACTGCCCGACGCGCCCGACGCCGACACCTTTGCGCGCCGCTTCGATCTGCTCACGCTCACGCGCAAGGGCAAGGACCACGCGCGCTTCCTCTACGCCGCGCGCGAGCGCGGCGACTCGCGCTTCCTGCGCTACGCACCCGTCGCGGTGCGCCAGCTGCAGCGCGCCGCGGCGCGCGCGAGCGCGCGCGACACGCGCGTCGCCGATCTCGCCGCGCTGATCCACGAGCTGCCGGAGTCGCCATGCGAGCGATGATCGTCGCCGCGGGCCTCGGCACGCGGCTGCGCCCGCTCACCGAGTGGCTTCCCAAGCCGGCCGTACCCGTGCGCGGAATCCCGCTGATCGCCTACCAGCTCGCGCTGCTCGCACACCACGGCGTGCGCGAGGTGGTCGTGAACACACACCATCTGCCCGAGCGGCTCGAAGCCGCCGCGCGGCGCCATTGCCCGCCCGGCCTCGCGCTCACGTTCTCGCGCGAGCGCGAGCTGCTCGACACGGGCGGCGGAATCCGGCGCGTCGCCGCGTTCCTGCGCGAGAGCGACCCCTGCCTGCTCGTGGGCGGCGACATGCTGCTCGACGTCGACCTCGGCGCGCTCGTTCGCGCACACCGCGAGCGCGGAGCGGCCGTTACGCTGCTCCTGCGCGAGGACCCGCGCGCGGCCGAGTTCGGCAGCATCGGCGTCGATCGCGAGGGGGTGGTCTGTCGGATCGGATCGCGCTTCCGGTTCGCGAGCGAGGCGGGCGCCGAGGCGCGCGCGGGGCTGTACGCCTGGGCCAACGTCGTGTCCGCGAGCGCGCTCGACACGCTGCCCGAGCGCGAAGTCTTCGGGCACTTCGACCACTGGCTCGCGCCGCGGCTCGCGGCCGGCGCGCGCGACGTCTACGGCGCATTCCTGCCCTGTACTTGGGAGCCGGTCGGCACCCTCGCGGAGTACCTCGCCGTGAATCGGCGAGCGGCGCCGCTCTCCTACCTCGACGCCGACGCCGTCGCGCGCGCGGCCGGCGTGCGCTTCGAGCACGAGAGCGTGATCGGCGTTGGCGCGATCCTCGGCAGTGGCGCTAGCGTGAACAGGGTCGTGGTATGGGACGGAGAGCGGGTACCCGACGGCTGTCGCGCTCAAGACGCAGTGTTTGCGGGCGGACGGCTCCACTCTCTAGACCCGAACTCCGGCAGGAGTGCACCGTGAACCGGCGACCGGGGATCCGGGTGAAGTCGCGCGCCGCTCCGACGTGACGGAAATCACCTTCGTCGGAACCAGCGATGCCTTCGGCGCAGGCGGACGGCGGCAGTCTGCGATCCTCGTGCGCGGCGCCTCGGGCGGTGCGCTGCTCGACTGCGGCGCCACCACGGGCAGCGGCCTTCACGCACTCGGCATCGCGATCGACGAGATCGACGACATCCTGGTCTCGCACTTTCACGGCGATCACTTCGGCGGCATCCCGCTCCTGCTGCTCGACGCGCTCTACGAGGAGCAGCGCAAGCGCGCGCTGCGGATCGCGGGGCCGCCTGGGATCGAGGCGCGCGTGCAGCGGCTCGCAGCCGCGATGGGTCACCCGCTCGAGGGACGCGAGTGGGCGTTCCCGATCCAGTTCGTCGAGCTGCCGGCGGGCGTCCGCAGCGAGGTCGGCTCGCTGAAGGTCCGCTCATTCGCGACGCACCACAATCCCGACGCGCACCCGCACGGTCTGCTGATCGACACCGGGGACGCGAAGATCGCGTACTCGGGTGACACGGGCTGGTTCGAGGGACTGCCGCGTCAGGTCGCGGGCAGCGACCTGTTCATCTGCGAGTGCACCTATCACCGCAACAACTTCGAGTACCACCTCTCGCACGAGGAGCTGGTCGAGAACAAGCACCTCTTCGATTGCGGTCGCTGGATCATCACGCACCTCGGCGAGGAGATGACGACCCGGCGCGCGAGCAGCGAGTTCGAAGCCGCCGACGACGGCCTCACGATCCGAATCTGAGCCCGCGGCCGCCCGGAACGATCTCGCCGAGCACGCGCTCGCCGCGCGCGCCCGTGGTGCGCGGCAGGTGGTTCGGGAGACCCAGCAGCGCGTTGCGACCCAGCAGCGCGAACGCGATCGCCTCCGCGGCGCCGACCGGCACGCCGTGCGCGTCGAACGTCTCGACCGCGGCGCCGGGCACCGACGCGCGCAGCGCGCGCAGGAACGCGGGATTCCGCGCGCCGCCGCCGCCGACGAGCAGCCGCGCGATGCGCCCGCCAGCGCCCAGATGCTCGCGGCACGCGTGTCCGACCGCTTCGGCGCTGAACGCGAGCAGCGTCGCGACGAGGTCGTCGAGCTCGCGATCGCCCCAGCGGTCGACGAGCGCCTCGGCTTCCGCGAGGCCATAGCGCTCTCGCCCCGTCGATTTGGGCGGCGAGACGCGCAGGAAGTCGTCGTCGAGCAGATCCGCGAGCAGTGCCGCGTCGACCGTGCCGCGCAGCGCGCGGCGCCCATCCGCGTCCATGCGCTCCGCACCGCGCGTCGCGCGTTGCACCACGCCGTCGATCAGCGAGTTGGCCGGGCCCACGTCGAACGCGATCACGTCGTCGGGTTTCGCGCCCGCGGGCAACCACGTCACGTTGGCGATTCCGCCCAGGTTCAACACGACGCGGCTCTCCCCGGGATCCGCGAACGCCGCGAAGTGGAAGAACGGCGCGAGCGGCGCCCCCTCCCCGCCCGCGGCGATGTCGCGCGGGCGGAAGTCCGCGACCGTCGTGACGCCGGTGCGCTCCGCGATCACGGATGGGTCGCCGATCTGGAGCGTGGCGTGCAGCTCGGGGTGGTGCGCGACCGTCTGACCGTGCGAGGCAATCGCGGCGACCCGATCGAGCGGGACGCCCGCGTCGTGCGCCACCAGGATCGCGGCCTCTGCGAAGCGCTCGCCGAGCGCGACGTCGAGCGCGGCGAACTCGCGCAGCGCGGTGCTCGCGGGGGTGCGGCCGGCCGCGAGCGCGTGGATGCGCTCTTGAAGCTCCGCGGGAAAGGCGTCCTCGCGCTGCGCGACGAGGCGGAACGGGCGCGCCGCTTCGCCGGGCGGCCACTCGACCAGGGCCGCGTCGACGCCATCGGCGGAAGTGCCGGACATGAGACCAATCACGTACATGGGTCGGAAACGTACCCGATGGCCTTCGCTCGCCGATGGCTCGCTGCGCGAGGCTTGCTGATGGCCTTCGCTCGCCGATGGCTCGCTGCGCGAGGCTGCTGAAACTCGGATCCGCATTTGACATGCCGTCACGGCGCTGGGATCATCCCGGCCCGATCGATCCCGATCGGGGTCCTTCCCTCCCATCCATTCCGCCTGCAACCCACCCCCGAAGCCATTCGGAGCCATCGATGAGCGACTCTTCGCGAACCCAGGGCGGCCTGATCTGTGTGGGCGTGGTGATCCTCGCCGCGCTGTTCCTGCTCGGACTCCTCCAGCAGAGCTACCTGGCGCTCGCAATTCCCGTGGCCTTCGCGGTCTCGTTCGTGCTCGGTCTCGTGTTCTGGGTGGGCTACACGATCGCGACGATCCGGGTCGAGCCCGAGCACGATCCCGGCCGCGCTGCGGAGTCCGAGGCGCCGACCCAGGCGACGCCGACGCAGCAGTCGGCCTAGAGCTCCCGGCCCCCCTTTGCGGATCGCGCTGCTCACCTATCGCGGGAACATGTTCTGCGGCGGTCAGGGCATCTACGCCGCCTACCTCGCGCGCGAGTGGCAGCGCGCAGGCCACGAAGTACACGTGATCGCGGGCCCGCCGCTGCCCGAGCTCGAGCCCGGCATCCCGCTGCACGTGATCCCGAACGAGAACGTGTTCGGCGTCCGGCACCCCGACTGGGCGCGGCGCGACAACCCGTTCGCGTTGCTCAAGCCGCTCTCGCTCTGGGAGCTCGGCGTCTCGCGGATCGGCGTGTTCCCGGAGATGCAGACCTTCTCGCTGCGACTGCTCGCGCGCTGGAAGCGACTGCAGGCAGAGCACCGCTTCGACATCGTGTTCGACAACCAATGCCTGGGCTGGGGGCTGCTCGGGATCCGCGCGACCGGCGTGCCGGTCGTGTCGGTGATCCACCATCCGCTGCACATCGACCGCGAGGCAGATTTCGCGATCGATCCGATCCTGACCAAGAAGATCAAGCGCACGCTCTATTTCCCGCTGTTCATGCAGCAGCAGGTCGCGCCGCGGCTCGACCGGATCGTGACGGTGAGCGAGGCGTCGCGCGCGGAGATCGAGCGCTATTTCGGGATCCCCGAGAAGGAGATCCGCGTCGTCTACAACGGCACCGACAGCGATCTGTTCCACCCGGTCGAGGTCGAGAAGCAGGCGGATCTGCTGTTCGTGGGCCGCACCGAGGACCGCAAGAAGGGACTCGGCTCGCTGCTCGAGGCGATGGCGCTGTTGCCCGACACCACGCTCAAGATCGTGGACGGACGCATCCCCGAAGACGGGCTCGTGATGCGCTACCTGCGCCGCACCGGCATCGGCGATCGCGTGATCCTGCACCGCCGCATGCTCACGACCCAGGAGCTCGTGCGCGAGTATTCGACCGCGCGCGCAGCCGTGGTGCCCTCGTTCTTCGAGGGATTCGGCTTCCCGGCCAGCGAGGCGATGGCCTGCGGACTGCCCGTGATCGCAAACGCCGCGGGCGCACTGCCCGAAGTCGTCGGCACCGACGGCAGCGCGGGCCGGCTGGTTCCGCCGCGCGACCCCGCGGCGATGGCCAAAGCGATCACCGAGGTGCTCGGTGAGCCGGGGCTCGCCGAGGCGATGGGGCGCGCTGCACGCGCGCGCGTGCAGCGGCTGTTCCGCTGGGAGCGCGCCGCCGCCGAGCTGATCGGCGTGTTCGAGGAGACGCTGCGTGCTGCTCACGGTCGATCTCGAGCGGCTTAGGGTCCGCCGCGGCGAGCGACTGCTCGATGCGGGCTGCGGCGAGGGCCGCCACTGCTTCGGTGCGATCGAGCGCGGCGCGCACGTCGTCGGCCTCGACCTCGACCGCGACTCGCTGAAGAAGGCCGCTGGCGCGCTGCGCTTCCGCGGCGCGGAGCTCGGCCGGCTCGGCGCGATGCTCCAGGGCGACGCGTTCCATCTGCCCTTCGCCGACGCGAGCTTCGACAAGGTCATCTGCTCGGAGGTGATGGAGCACGTCCACGACTTCACGGGCGCCGCACGCGAGCTCGCGCGCGTGCTGCGTCCGGGCGGGCTCGTCGCGGTGACGATCCCGACCGCGACCAGCGAACACCTCTACCTGCACGTCGGTGACGACTACTTCGAATCGCCCGGCGGCCACATCCGCATCTTTCGTCCGCGCCAGCTCGCCGAGGGCCTCGCGCGCGCGGGTCTCGCCACCCAGGGCGTCGGCTTCGCGCACGCGCTGCACACGCCTTACTGGCTGCTGCGCTCGGTGGCCGGCCTGCCGCGCGCCGACGAGAGCGCGCTCGTGCGCGCGTATCGGCGGTTCCTGATCCGCGCGAGCGTATCGCCCGCGATGGCGCGGCTCGAGAACGCGCTCAACTACTTCTGCCCGAAGAGCGTGATCCTGTACGCCGAGAAGCCGCGCGTGGCGGTGCGCCCCCCTCGTGGACTTCGCTCGCCTTCGGTTCATTACGCGCCGGACGGCTCGCGGTGACTCCGCTGCGCATCGCGTTCGTCGCCTATCGCGGCAACATGCGCTGCGGCGGTCAGGGCGTGTATCTGTGGTTCCTCGCGCGCGAGCTCGCGCGGCTGGGCCACCGCGTCGACGTCTGGGTCGGTCCGCCCTACCCCGACCCGATGCCGTTCGCGCGCAACGTGAATCCGCTGCGCAACCACCAGTACTGGGGGAAGTGGTTCTCGAAGGATCGCCGCGCCCTGATCCCCGAGCCGCGCACGCGCCTGCTCAACCCGCTCGAGTTCTACGAGCTCGGCGCGAGCTACCTCGGCTTCCTGCCGGAGCCGCTCGCGTTCAGCGTGCGCGCGCTGCGCGCGATCGCGGCGAGCCTGCGCGCGGGCGAGCGCTACGACATCGTGCACGACGTGCAGTGCCTCGGCTTTGGACTCCTGGGCCTGCGCGCGCTCGGCCTGCCGGTGGTCACGACGGTCCATCACCCGCTCACGGTCGACCGCCGCTCGTCGTTCCTGCGCGATACGAGCCTGCGCGAAGCGATCGGTACGATGAAGTTCTATCCGGTCGGGATGCAGGCGTTCGTCGCGCGCCGCGTCGACCGCCTGTTCACGTCTTCCGAGGTCAGCGCGCGCCAGATCGAGCGCGATTTCGGCGTCGCGCCCGAGCGGATCCGGATGGTGGCCAACGGCGTCGACACCGATCTGTTCAGCCCCGATGCCGGGGTCGCACGCGATCCCCACGAGGTGCTCTGTGTCGGGCGCGCGAGCGACCCGAACAAGGGGGTGCCGACGCTCGTGGAAGCGATCGCGCGGCTGCCGCGCCCGACCCGCCTCACGCTCGTCGACGACCCGCACCGCGACAACCCCGCGCTCCAGCGCGCGCGCTCGCTCGGCATCGAGGACCGCATCGACGTGGTCGGACGCGTGCCCGTGGAGACCCTCGTGGGCCTGTACCGGCGCGCGGCGCTCGTGGCGGTGCCGTCGCTATTCGAGGGCTTCGGCCTGCCCGCTGCCGAGGCGATGGCGTGCGGCACACCCGTCGTCTCCACCGCGGCGGGCTCGCTGCCCGAGGTGATCGGCACCGCGGGCGGCGGGATCCTCGTGCGCGCGCACTCCGCGGATGCGCTCGCGAGCGGGATCGCCGAGCTGCTCGCGCAGCCCGCCGCGCGCGCCGAGCTCGGCGCGCTCGGCCGCAAGGGCGTCGTCGCGGCCTACTCGTGGCCGAGCGTGGCGCGGCGGACCGCGGACGTCTACGCCGAGCTGGTTCAGTCGAGCTGATCGCGTGCGGCCTCGCGTGCGGCCATCCTGATCGCTTCGTGCGGCCGGGGTGGTTGGCTTGCTGCGGCTCATGGCTCGCCGGCCTGGGGGCGACGTTCTCTCTCGCCCGAAGGGTCCGAAGCCAGCGATGGCTTCAGGCTTTCAGATTGCCGGTCCAACCCAAGTTGCCACGAGCCGTGCGACGGCCCGTGGCCGGCTCCGCTTTTACTTCGCCGCAGCAAGCCAACCACCCCGGCACTCGAACTCGTACGCCCTGAAAACGTGAACCTCTCGATGCGCTAGGCCGGGCGGATGATTTAGTCGCGCAGGCAAGGGCGCAGGCGCGCGGGCGGTGCGAACGACCCGTCGCGCATCGGCTCGAACGCCGCGTGACTCCGCGTTCACTGCCGAAGCCCGGGCCGGAGCGACAAACATCCGCGCGGCCAGGGCAACCCGTTGCCCCGCCGACGCGACGATCAGCCCGCGGCGCCGCGCCGCGGAGTGCCCGCGAGCAGGATCACGTCCGCGCCCCCGGGCCAGCGCCGCGCGATCGCGTCGAACGTCCCGAGCAGCCACTGCGTCAGCGACGCCGGCAGCTGGCGCGCGAGCCGCGACCAGCGCGGCATTCCCCAGCCGAGCGAGATCCCCTCGACGAAGTCGAGCTCGAGACACTCACCCGCCTGCTCGCGCATCAAGCCGAGGTCGTAGCGCGTGAAGTGGTCGTGCGGGACGTCATAGTGACGGCGCCCGCGCGCCAGCTGGCGCCCCCTGCGCGCGCTCCACGAATCCAGCTTGCGCGCTACGCGACACGAGAACGACTCGAAGTTCGCGATCGCGAGCACCACTCGGCCGCCCTCGCGCGTGACGCGCGCCATCTCCGTGATCGCCTCGGCCGGCGTGTCGAAGTGATCGAGCGCGCCCTTGCAGTAGACCGCGTCGAAGCTGCCAGTCGCAAACGGGAGCGCATCGGCCCAGCCGCGCACGTGGTAGATCGGCGCGCTGCCCTTGCGGTCCTGCAGCTTCGCGAGTGCCGACATCCGCGCAGACGGCTCGGCCGCCACAGCGATCGCACCGAATTCCGCAAGCGCTCGCGCATCCTGTCCGAATCCGCTCGCGACGTCGAGCACCCGGTGCCCCGGTGCGCCGCGCGCGCAATCGAGCGTGCGGCGCGTCATCTGCTCGAACAGATAGTCGCTGTCCGGACTGGTCGACGTGGGGATCACGTCGCGCATGTCTCGATCGAGGTCGACGACGCGCATGGGAGCGGGACGGTAGCGTGGGCTCCGGTATGATGGCTGGGTGGCGGAACGGATTGCGGCGGCCGCGGTGCGCCCGGACTCCGGAGCGGGCCCGGGCGGCGATCGGCGGGCCCCCGGAAGCGGGCTCGAGCGGCTCGCATCGTTCCGCGTCACCTACTTCGCGATCGCCGCATTCATGGCGCTCTACATCGCGAGCATCGCCGGGGTCGAGCGCGCGCTCCACGCGAGCTTCCGCGCCGGTGTCGAGCGCGCCACGCGCGTAAATCCCGCAGACGGACCGATCGTCACGCAGATCCAGAATCGCGTCTCCGAGCTCGTGTCCGAGTCGCCCTGGGTCCGCTACGGCGGTGTGCGCGTGAACGCCACCGTGCTAGGTGCGGATGGGCTGACACCGCTCTACGTCGGCGGCGGCAAGGTGCTGCCGCCGCCCCCCGAGCGGAGCCCCCGCGGCGTGATGCGCGAGTGGATCCAGCTCCTCCCCGCGATCGCCGACGTGTACGTGTCGGTGCCCCACGGCTCCCCGCTGTCGACCGGGATCTTCGTGGGCTATGGCGCGATCCTGGTGCAGGGTCTGCTCGTCTATACGCGCCGGATCACCGGACAGGCGCAGGAGCACCTCGCTGCGGCGATCGCTGCGCGCGACTCGTCGGTCGACCGCGCCCGCGCGATCGAAGAGGAGCTCGCCAAGGTGAGCGATCGCCTGCACGAGGTCGAGCCGGCCGAGCGCGCGCGCGCGGCAGAGATCGACGTGCTGGAGCAGGAGCGCGCCGACCTGCACGCGAAGCTGCGCGAGCTGGCCGAGCGCGAGGCGGCACTGCGCGCGAACGCGGCGCGCACGCTCGAGGAGGAGCGCCGCGCACTCGAAGACCTGCTCGACGAAGCGCTCGCGGACGTCTCGAACAAGGACACGGAGATCGCGAGCCTCCAGGACCGCCTGCGCAGCGAGGACAAGAAGCAGGTGTCGCAGAGCAAGGGCCGCTCGCGCGAGACGGAACGCATCGCCAAGCGCTTCGGCGCGCTGTACCGCAACCTCGAGGTCGACGAACGGGCGATCGCGGACCTGGTCGCGCTCGGCGACGAGTCGCAGAAGCTGCGCGCGGAGGAGGTGCTCAAGCGCCTCGACGACGACCCCGACACCGCCACGATCCGCCGCAAGGTGGGCGGACTGCCGCCGCACCTCTCGATCTTCGAGCTGGGCTTCGCGGGCAAGTACCGGATCTACTACATGCGCAGCGAACGCGGCGGCTACCGCGTGCTCGCGATGGGCGGCAAGGCCACTCAGAAGCAGGATCTCGAGTACCTGAGCCGGCTCACGTAGGGCGGATTGGCCCGAAGGGCGTAATCCGCCATTCCGGGATTCGAATGGCGGATTACGCTCGCTTCGCTCGCTAATCCGCCCTACATCGGCTCCCCGCCCACCGCGGTGCGCAGCGTCTCCTTGAGCACGGTG
Organism: uncultured delta proteobacterium; assembly: GCA_963832165.1. Classification (GTDB taxonomy): domain Bacteria; phylum Myxococcota_A; class UBA9160; order UBA9160; family SMWR01; genus JAHEJV01. The sequence continues at coordinate 355,565 of CAWHTE010000005.1, forward strand.
TCATCCCAGGGCTTCGAGAGCACCGCGTGCACGCCGAGCCGCTCGAGCCCGTCGCGATCGATCTCGCTGTTCCAGCCCGTGATCAATACGCGCACGGCGTCCGGGCGCCGTATGGCGATCCGCTCGAGCAGCTCGATACCGGTCATGCCGGGCATCTTGTGGTCGGATAGCACGCAGTCGACCGCGCTCAGCTCGACCAGGCGCAGCGCTTCCGCGGGTGTCTGCGCGCTCAAGAGCTCGTAGCCCTCGCGGCGAAGCACGCGCTGCAGCGCGGACAGGATGCGCGGCTCGTCGTCGACCAGGAGGACGACGGGTCGGCGCCCGTCGATCAAAGGTCGCTCCCGTTCTCCAGGTCGCTCCCGCTGTCTTCGCTCAGCAATGGCAGGTGGATCCGGAACGTGGTGCCACGCCCGAGCGCGCTCTCGACGCGCATCGTGCCCCCGTGCCGGCGCACGATGTTGAACGAAGTCGACAGACCCAGACCGGTTCCGGCGCCCACCTTCTTCGTGGTGAAGAACGGGTCGAAGATCCGGTCGACGTGGTCGGGCGCGATTCCGGTGCCGGTGTCGGTGATCTCGACCAGCACTCCGCCGTCGTGGGGAGCCGTGGAGAGCGTGACGGTGCCCATCCCGCCGCCGCGCTTGGACACCACCTCTTCGATCGCCTGATACGCGTTCACGAGCAGGTTCATGAACACCTGCTTGAGCTGCATCGGGTAGCACGGCACCGGCGGCAGATCGCCGTAGTGCTTCGACAGTACGACGACGTGTTTCATCATGGGCCACACGATGTTGGCCGTGGAATCGAGACATTGATTGATGTCCGCGAGCACCCGCTCGCCCGTGTCGTGGTGCGAGAAGTCGCGCAGGTCCTGCACGATGTGGCGGATCCGCTCGGAACCCTCCTGCGACTCGCGGATCGCCTTCGCGAGGTCCTGCAGCAGGAACCCGACGTCGAGCTCGGTGGCCACCTCGCTGAGCTCGGCGGCCGCGCGGTGCACCGTCTCCGCATCGTCGCCGTTCACCGCCTTGAGCAGCACCTCGGCGCGGCTCCAGATCTGGCGCAGATCCGCCACGTACTCCGTCATCTGGAACAGATTCGCGTGGATGAACCCCATCGGGTTGTTGATCTCGTGGGCTACGCCCGCGGCCAGCTGCCCGATCGAGGCCATCTTCTCGGTCTGGAGCACGTGTGCGCGCCACTGCTGCGCGTCGGACAGGTCGCGGAACGCGGCTACCGCGCCGCTGGGCTGTCCCTCGCTTCCCATCACGGGCCCGCACGAGAGCGCGATCGGCACGAAGAACCCGTCGATGCGCCGGATCCGGGTCTCCACGCCCGGCGTGGCCTCGCCGCGCTCGAGCGCGCTCGCGAGCAGCTTCTTGCCGACGTCTTCCTCGAGGAAGTCGCGCAGCGGCCTGCCGTGCAGATCGACCATGCCGCCGAGGATCTGCTCCGCGGCCGGGTTCGCGAACGTGATGTCGCCCGCGGCGTCCACGAGCACGACCGCGCTGCCGAGATGGCGCAGGATTCCGTCGGCGGCCCCGGGTACACCGTCGCCGCCCTCTCCCCCCGCGCGCGCCGCGTGCACGCGTTCGAGCTGCTCGCGCGCCGCATGCCGCAGCCCGCCGAAGTCGCGGTCGGCCAGCACGACCTCGGCCGCTCCGCGCCGGAACCACGCGAGCGCCGCGGCATCACTCGGCGTGCGCTGCAGTACCAGCAACGCGGACCCGCTGCGGCGCAGGCGCGCCACGATCTCCTCCGCCTCGGCGCCCAGGCCCTCGTCGACCACGACGAGGTCGAAGTGGGAGCGCTTCGCGCAATCGATGCACTCGGAGAGGCTCGCCACCGTCACGACTTCGACCGGCGCAGCGGCGAGCAGTCCGATCGTGAGCACGCCGAGCGCGTCCGACGCGGACAGCACACGCGGGCCCAGGTCCAGCTCCGCCACGAGAATACGCGGACCCGCGCCGGGCTTCCCCCAGCCGATCGAATCGCTCGTCACGTCGCTCCCCGTTTCCGCCCGATCGATCCGATCGGCGCGCGGCCATGAGAGGGGGGGTGCGCCAAGCGTAACGCAGGCGCGTTCGCGCGCGCTCCTGGCCGCAGGAGCGCGGGCTAGCGCGCGCGGAGGCCGTGGTGCGCGAGCTTCCGGTACAGCGTGCTGCGGCCGATCCCGAGCCGGCGCGCGGCCGCGCGCGCATCGCCGCGCGCCTCCGCGAGCGCGCGCTCGAGCGCGGCGCGCTCGTAACTCGCGAGCGAGAGCGGGAGATCCGCGGGAAGGCTCGCGACGGGCGAGGACGACGTCCGGCGTTCGCGCGGCAGATCGGCCGCGCGCAGGCGCGGTCCCGGCGCGAGCGCGAGCGCCGATTCGATCACGTTCTCGAGCTCGCGCACGTTGCCGGGCCATTCGTGTGCGCAGAGCAGCTCGAGTGCGTCGTCGTCGATGCCCTCGATCGGCAGCCCGGGGCGCGCGTGCTTGGCGATGAAGTGCTGCGCGAGCAGCGGGATGTCTTCGCGGCGATCGCGCAGCGGCGGGATCTCGATCCGCACCACGTCGAGGCGGTAGAACAGGTCGGTGCGGAACGAGCCGTCCGCGACCATCTGCTGCAGATCGCGGTGCGTCGCGGCGATGATCCGCAGATCCACGGAGACGGACTCCGCCGAGCCGACCGGCCGCACCTCCTTCTCCTGGAGTGCGCGCAGGAGCTTCACCTGGACCGCCTGCGGCAGCTCGCCCACCTCGTCGAGAAACAGCGTCCCGCCGTCGGCGACGCGGAACAGGCCCGTCGCCCCGGTCGCGCCCGTGAAGGCACCCTTGGCGTGCCCGAACAGCTCGCTCTCGATGATCGACTCGGGCAGCGCGCCGCAGTCGACCGGCACGAAACGGTGACTCGCGCGCGGACTCACCGCGTGCAGCGCGCGCGCCACGAGCTCCTTGCCCGTGCCGCTCTCGCCGCGCACGAGCACGTGGCTCTGGTTGTGGCGCAGGCTCGCGATCGTGCGGGCGAGCGCGCGCATGCGCGGCGAACGCCCGATCAGCTCGGGGCCGGCGCCGCGCTCGCGCAGCGCTTCCTCGAGCTCGCGGTTGCGGCGCACCAGGCGGCGGCGTTCGACGGCGCGGCGCACGGTGGTGCGCACGCGGTGCTCGTCGAACGGCTTCGCGAGATAGTCGAACGCGCCGCGTCGGATGCACTCGACCGCGCTCTCGATGCTCGCGTTGCCGGTCATCACGATCACTTCGACCTCGGGACGCTCGCGCTTCAAGCGCTCGAGCAGCGCGAGACCGCTGTCGGGTCCGAGACCGAGATCGAGCAGCACGACGTCGGGCTCGGATTCGGCCAGGCGCGGTTCCGCGGAATCGGCCGACTCGGCCATCGCGGTGCGATAGCCCTCGCCCTCGAGCGTTCGACGCAGCGAGCGCAAGAGCAGCGGCTCGTCGTCGATCAGGAGCACCGTGACCGGCTCTTCGCGGCCCGGCGCTCCATCCGTGCGCATGGGCGCAATGGTCATGGTTCGCTCTTCGTCCGAACGCACTCCGACTTGAATCATTTCAGTCGCACGCGAACTGCGTTCGAGTCGCGCGGAGGCCGTTGACGGGTGCAACGCCTCGGCTACGCTGGCCGCCTGGCGTTCGAGCACCACCCCCCCTCCGCGGCGCGGAGGAGAACAAGTGGCTAAGTCGCACGTCCTCGTCGTAGACGACGAGGAGCTGTACCGGCGTTCGCTCGGGCGAATTCTCTCTCGCGTTGGTCATCAGGTCAGCGAGGCGCGAGATGCTGCCGAAGCGCTCGCGCTGCTCGGACAAGGTGGGCTCGATCTGGTCGTTGCCGACGTCCGGATGCCCGGCTTGAACGGTCTCGAGCTCGTCCGCCAGATCCACGAGATCGATCCCGACCTGCCCTGCATCGTCGTGACCGGCTACGGCAGCGCCGAGAGCTCGATCGAAGCACTGCGCGCAGGGGCATTCTGGTACCTCGAGAAGCCGTTCGATCAGGGGCACCTCGACGTGGTGCGGCGCCTGGTCGAGCAGGCGATCGAGCACGGTCGACTCAAGGCGGAGAACCGCGCGCTCCAGAGCGAGCTGCGCACGAAGTACCGCTTCGAGAACATCGTGGGCCACAGCGGCGCGCTGCGCGGCGTACTCGACGTGGTGTCGAAGGTGGCGCGCACCGACAGCACGGTGCTGATCACGGGCGAGAGCGGCACGGGCAAGGAGCTGATCGCGCGCGCGATCCACTACAACAGCCGCCGCGTCGAGCGCCGGCTCGTCACGGTCAACTGCGGCGCCATCCCCGAAGAGCTGCTCGAGTCGGAGCTGTTCGGACACGTGCGCGGCGCATTCACCAACGCGATCAGCTCGCGTGAGGGGCGCTTCTCGCTCGCGAACGGCGGCACGATCTTCCTGGACGAGATCGGGGACATGAGCCCGAACCTGCAGGTCAAGCTCCTGCGCGTGCTCCAGGAGCGGACCTTCGAGCCCGTGGGCTCCTCGAAGTCCGAGACCGTGAACGTGCGCGTGATCGCCGCGACCAACCAGGATCTCGAAACGGCAATCCGCAACGGCCGCTTCCGCGAAGACCTCTTCTACCGGCTCAACGTGATCCCGATCGAGGTGCCTCCGCTGCGTCAGCGCAGCGAGGACGTTCCGTTGCTCGTGATGCACTTCCTCGAGGTGCTCAACTCGGAGCGCGGCACCAAGATCGAGTCGATCTCCGACCGCGCGCTCGAAATGCTGTGCCGCTACGACTGGCCCGGCAACGTGCGCGAGCTCGAGAATCTCATGGAGCGGGTCACGGTGCTTCGCGGCGGCGGAGACCTCGATATCGAGGATCTGCCGGAATCGATGCGGCGTGCACCCGCGCCCGCGTGCGACGGCGAATCGCCCACGAACGGAGACAGCGACTTCCGCAGCGCGGTGGATCGCTTCCAGTCCGATCTGATCCGGGACGCGCTCGTGAAGAGCCGCGGCAACAAGAAAGAGGCCGCCGAATTCCTGGGCCTGAACCGGACGACGCTGATCGAGAAGATCAAGAAGCTGGGCCTCGAGTCCTGATCCCAGCTCGGCTGGCAAGGAGGCCGACGAGGTCGGCCGACGCGCAGCGAGGCGAAGCCGAGCGAAGGCCGGAACCCGAGCGCGAGCGATCAGCGAGCGCGAAGGCCCGGCTAGAACGGGGGCGGACTACGTCCCCCAGCGCGTCAAGAAACCCCGCACCGCGTCGGCTCTCCGGCGGAACCGCGGGGCGGCAGCGGAGCTCTGCCATCGCGAGCGGCGGCAGCTCTGTGCATCCAATTGCGTAGCGGCCCCGGGCAAACGCGGCCCAAAACCGCTGTGATCGCAAGGATCTCCGCATCTTCGGTCGCGCGGTTCCCAGCGCCGGGACGGGTGCCGTTTCGCGGCACTGCTGCCGATTTCGGCCTTGGCACAGTGCGTGCTTCCAGTGTCATTCGACTTTGGGCACGCGACTCGGTGGCGGGGGATGCACCGAGCGCCACAGCGATTCAAGGGAGAACCGCGTCGAATGGAAACACTGCTGCGCGAGGCGAAGGAAAGCAACGATGAGATCCCGGCTCGACTCAAGGAGCAGATCGTCCTCGAACACACGCCGCTGATCCGTTACATCGTGAACCGCATCGCCGTGCGCCTGCCGTCGCACATCGACCTCGACGACCTGCACAACACGGGCGTGATCGGTCTGATGGATGCGATCGAGAAGTACGACCCCGAGAAGAACTGCAAGTTCAAGACGTATGCGGAGTTCCGGATCAAGGGCGCGATCCTCGATCAGCTCCGCTCGCTCGATTGGGTCCCGCGCAGCGTGCGACAGAAGAGCCGCCGGCTCGAGCGCGCCTACGGCGAGGTGGAGCAGCGCCTCGGCCGCACCGCGAGCGAGGAGGAAGTGGCCGACTCGCTGGGCCTTCAGCTCGAGAAGTTCCACGAGCTGCTCAACCAGGTGCGCGGCATCTCGCTCGTGAACCTGGAGGAGATCCGCGGCACGAACGCCGAAGGCGATCGCGCCGGCACGTTCGCCGACATCGTCGAGGACGTGAACTCGGAGAATCCGTTCGCGTCGCTCAAGCTCAACGAGACCAAGCAGGTGATCGCCGAGACGATCGCGAGCCTCCCCGAGAAGGAGCGCCTCGTGATCTCGCTCTACTACTACGAAGATCTCAACATGAAGGAGATCGGGCTGATCCTCGGGATCACCGAGTCGCGCGTGTGCCAGATCCACACCAAGTCGGTTCTGCGCCTGCGCGCGAAGCTCAAGAGCATGCTGGAACGCTAGTCCGCAGGGTCCTGTCGGACCTCTGTGCCGCCCGGTGGTGTAGGTCAGGCCTTCACCCCGGGCGGTTCTCTTTTCGGGCTACGAGTGCTCGTCGCAGCGGACGAGCGCGACGGTGATGTTGTCGTCGCCGCCGCGCGCGTTCGCGAGGCCCACCAGACGCGCGCAGGCCTGGTCCAGATCCGCTTCCGCGGCGACGCACGCGGCGATCTCGGGATCCTGTACGAGCGTGGTGAGTCCGTCGGAGCACAGCACGATCACGTCGTTCGGCGCGGGCGTGAGCTCGGCGAGGTCGGGATCGACCGAGCGCCGCACGCCGAGAGCGCGCGTGAGCACGTGGCGGTGCGGATGGTCCTGCGCGGCGTCGGGCGAGAGCTCGCGCCGCCGCACGAGCTCTGCGACCAGCGAGTGATCGTCGGTGAGCTGGCGGATCCGCCCGCCGCGCACCAGATAGGCGCGGCTGTCGCCCACGTGCGCGAGCGCGAGCCGTCCCCCGCCCGCGAGCAGCACGACGAGCGTGGTGCCCATGCCCGCGACCTCGGGCTTCTCCTGAGCAGTCGCGAACACGTGGTGGTTCGCAGCGGCCACGCAGTAGCGCAGCTTCTCGGTCAGCGAGGCGCTGCGCTGGGCGACCAGCTCGAGCGCCTCGACGACGTGCTCGGCCGCGAGCCGGCTCGCGAGCTGGCCAGCCACGTGGCCGCCCATGCCGTCCGCCACGAGGTAGAGCCCGAGCTCCGGAGCGAGCGCATAGGCGTCCTCGTTCGCGGTGCGCCGCATTCCGACATCCGAGAGGGCAGCGGCGCTGAGCTTCATCGAACAGGGCCCCTCCGTGCACCCCCGGGGCCGGGGTCAGCATGCGGGCTCTCGCTGCATCGGAGCACTCCGCGCAGCGCTTGAACGTCTCCGCAAGGAGGCCGACGAAGTCGGCCGACGCGCAGCGAGCTGCAAGTTTCGCGCAGCGAGCCAAAGGCGAGCGAAGACCATCGGGTGGGCCGAGCGAAGGCCCTTCAGGAAAGCAAGCGAAGGCGGTCCCCCGCAAAAGGAGGGCGTGCTGGACTTGGACCAAGAAAAACCATTCAATGCGGGTGAATCTGCCGACGATAAATGGGGACGAGGGAATTTCCGCGAGCCTGTGCGCCCGCGACCGGGGGAATTCATGCCCAAGACCCTGCTGCTGGCTGACGACAGCGTCACCATCCAGAAGGTGGTGGGGATCAGCTTCGCCAACGAAGACATCGAGATCACCACGGTCGACAACGGCCGCGACGCGGTGGCCAAGGCGCGCACGATCCGCCCCGACATCATCCTCGCCGACGTCGTGATGCCGGGCCTGTCCGGCTACGAGGTCTGCGAGGCCGTGAAGGCCGACCCGAACCTGCGCCACGTCCCGGTGCTCCTGCTCACGGGCACGTTCGAGGCGTTCGATCAGGCGCGGGCGACCGCGGTCGGTGCCGCAGGACACGTGGCGAAGCCGTTCGAGGCCCAGACGCTCGTGGATCGCGTGAAGCAGCTGCTCGCCGCCGCACCCGCGCCGCGCGCGAGCGCGCCGCAGTCGGCTCCCGCCGCCGCTTCGGCCTCCGTGGACGACGCATTCGATTTCTTCTCCGACGAGCCGAAGCGGGTCGTCCCCGCGCCGCCGCCCGTCCCGTCCGCGAGCGCGTTCGATCTCGACGAGCCCGACGCCGCATTCGAGTTCGGCGACGAGGACCTCGCCGAGGCGCCGCCGGCTCCCGCCGCCGCGCCCGGGCGCCGCGCCGAGGCCACGGTCGCGATCCTGGCCGCTGCGCCGGGCGGCAGCCAGGACGACGCGTTCGAGTTCTCGTTCGATGGCAACGCCGACACGCTCGAGCCGATCGATGCCGAGGACCCGCTCGCCCACACGGCGCTGCTCGATCCCGAGGCCCACTCCGAGTTCGACGTGTCCTCCTCGGATATCGCGCCTTCGCGCGCTCCCGACTCCGCGACGCAGCTGTTCTCGATGGACGACGACGGACCGGAGTCGCTCGCGCTCGAGGCCGAGGACGCCGAGTTCGACCTCGCCGAGCCCGAGCCGTTCGCGGCGCCCGAAGCCATGGAGCCGCTCGGCGCCGACCCGTTCGAGACCACCCTCCCCCCGATCGAGCGCGCACCGCGAGGCCAGTCCTTCGATCCGTTCGCGCGCGAGCCGTTCGAGGCGGAGCCGGTGCTGGCCGGCGAGCCGCTGTCGGCCGGCGAAGAGGTCGAGGCCGAGCCCTGGGACGACGCCTCCTACGCAGCGTCCCCCGCGCTCGAAGTGTCGTCGGCCGCGTCGGGAGCCCCCGAGCTCTCGCGCGCCGAGCTGCACGACATGCTCGAGAAGATCGCCTGGGATGCGTTCGCTCCGATCACCGAGAAGATCGTCCGCGAGGCGATCGCGCGGATCGAGCAGGTCGCCTGGGAAGTCGTTCCGAAGCTCGCGGAGACGCTGATCCAGGAGGAGATCCGCCGGCTCAAGGGCGGAGGCTCCTCCTAACTCCGGCCCTCCGGCGCGGCCCTCGCGCTACCCTGGTCCCATGCTCGCCCCGGTGGAGCTTCCCCCGCCCCGCCTCTGGCGCGCGCTCGTCGAGCGCGCGATCGATGAAGATCTCGGCTCCGGCGACGTGACCTCGGCTCTGGTCGTGCCCCCGGACGCCGAAGCGCCCGGCGTGATCGAGGCCCGCCAGGATCTCGTGGTCTGCGGGATCGAGGTGGCCCGCGAGGTGTTCGCAGTGATCGAGCCGCGGCTCGCATTCGAGCCCGCAGCCGCCGATGGCGACGCGGTCGCGGCCGGCACCCCGCTCGCGCGCATCTCCGGGCCGCTGCGCGCACTGCTCGCGGGCGAGCGCACCGCGCTGAACTTCCTCATGCGCATGTGCGGCATCGCGACCGCGACGCGGCGCTATGTGGAGGCCGTGGCCGGAACCGGCGCCGAGATCGTCGACACGCGCAAGACGCTGCCGGGCTGGCGCGCGCTCGACAAGTACGCGACCGCGGTCGGCGGCGCGCGCAATCACCGCGTCGGCCTCTACGACGGCATCCTGCTCAAGGACAACCACGTCGCGTTCGCGGGGGGCGTCGTCCCCGCGCTCAAGGCCGCGCGCTCGGCGGCGCCGGCGGGCCTGCGCGTGCAGGTCGAGGTCGAATCGGAGGAGGACGCGCAGGCCGCCGTCGACGCAGGCGCGGACTTCCTGCTGCTCGACAACTGCGGCATCGACGTGCTGCGCCGGATCGCGCAGCGCCTGCAGGGCAAAGCCCTGCTCGAGGCGAGCGGCGGCGTGAATCTCGCCAACGTGCGCGCGGTCGCGGAGACCGGCGTGCAGCGGATCTCGATCGGCGCGCTCACCCACTCGGCACCCGCGGCAGACGTCGCGCTCGAGCTTGCTGTCGGAGGGGCTCGTAAGTGAGCGCGGGGCCGGTGCGCGTGCTCGACGCGCTGCGCCGCGCCGGCGACCGGCCCAGTTCGGGTGAAGCGCTGTCCCAGGAGTACGGGATCTCGCGCGCCCAGGTCTGGAAGGACGTCGAGACGCTGCGCGCGCGCGGCTACCAGATCGAGGCCGCCCCCGGCGGCGGCTACCGGCTGTGCGGCGCGCCCGATCGCCTCTATCCCGAGGAGATCGCGCACGGGCTCACCACCCGATGGCTCGCGAAGCACGTCCACTACTTCGACGAGACCGATTCCACCAATCGCGTCGCGCTCGATCTCGCGCGCGAGGGAGCACCGCACGGCACCGCGGTAGTGGCCGAGGGCCAGAGCGCGGGGCGCGGGCGGCTCGGGCGCCGCTTCCACTCACCGCCCTACCTGAACCTCTACACCTCGATCGTGCTGCGCCCCGAGCTCAGCCTGCCCGACGCCCCCGCGTGGACGCTCGCGTCCGCGGTGGCGGTCGCGGACACCGTGGCCGAAGCGATCGACGCAAGTCTCGCGCAGCGAGCCGAAGGCGAGCGAAGGCCATCGGGCGGGGACGACGCCGTCGAGATCAAATGGCCCAACGACGTGCTGGTCGACGGGCGCAAGGCGTGCGGGATCCTGCTCGAGCTCGCCGCCGAGGCCACCCGCGTGGCGTTCCTCGTGCTCGGGATCGGCGTGAACCTGAACGTCGATCCCGCCACCTTCCCCGAGGAGTTCCGCGCCAGCGCGACGAGCCTGTCGGCTCACACGGGGCGCCCGATCGATCGCGCCGCCTTCGCGCGCGCTCTCTACACGCGGCTGGAACGCATGCTCGACGCCTGCGCGGTGACCGGGTTCCGTGGGATACTGCCCCGGTTCGAGGCCCGCTTCCGGATGCGCGGACGCCGCGTGCGCGTGCGCGAGCTCGATGGCAGCGAGCAGGAGGGTTGGGTGCACGGAATCGATGACGACGGGGCGCTCCGGCTCGCCCTCGCGAGCGGCGCCCAGGTCCGCTTCCTGGCCGGGGACGTGTCTCTCGCGAAGGAGTCCGCGTGACCGCCCTGCTGGTCGTCGACATCGGAAACACGAACGTGTCGCTCGGGTGGTTCGACTACCCCGTGACCGCGAACGGCGAGGGTCCCGGCGTTCTCTCGCACCATTGGCGCGTGGGCACCCACCGCGATCACACGAGCGACGAGGTCGGGCTCGTGATCACGAGCCTGTTCGCCCAGGCCAAGCGCGACGTCCACGAAGTGTCCGACGTGATCATCTCGAGCGTGGTCCCCCCGCTCCTGCCGATCTACGAGCGCGTCTCGCAGAAGCTCTTCGAGCGCCCGCCGCTGATCGTAGGCCCGGGCATCCGCACCGGCATGCCCGTGCGCTACGAGAACCCGCGCGAGGTCGGCGCCGACCGGATCGTGAACGCGATCGCCGCCTACGAGATGTTCGGCGGCCCCGTGATCGCGGTCGACTTCGGCACCGCGACCACGTTCGACTGCATCTCCGCCGACGGGGAGTATCTCGGCGGCGCGATCTTCCCGGGCATGCTCACATCGATGGAGGCGCTGTTCGAGCGCGCATCGATGCTGCACCGCGTGGAGATCGCTCGGCCCAAGTCCGTGATCGGAAAGACCACGACCGCCGCGCTGCAATCGGGGCTGCTGTACGGCACCGCAGGCGTCGTCGATTCGATGGTGGAGCGCATCCGCAAGGAGCTCGGCCCCGCGCGCGTGGTCGCGACGGGCGGGCTGGCGGGTCTGGTCTCGAACGAGAGCGCCGCGATCGAGCGCGTCGAGCCGTTCCTCACGCTCGAGGGACTGCGAATCATCTATGAAAAGAATCGCAAGCGCGCGTAGCGCGCGCGTAGCGAGACAAGTTTCGCGCAGCGAGCCGAAGGCGAGCGAAGACCAGAAGGAATGCCGAGCGAAGACCCATCAGGTGGATACCGGAGAAGGAGCCGCCCCATGAAAGACATCAAGGTCAGCGACACACACAACTTCGCGCTCGTGGGGCACGCACACGACGGAAAGACGTCGCTCGGCGAGGCGATCCTGCACGCGGCCGGCGCCACCCACGCGCTCGGCAGCGTCGTCGCGGGCACCTCGGTGCTGAACCAGCTGCCCGAAGAGAAGGAGCGCAAGTCGACGATGACGTCGTGCGTGTTCAGCTACGACGCGGGTGGCAAGCACTACTCGCTCGTCGACACGCCCGGCGATTCGAACTTCGCGGGCGACGCGCAGATCGTGCTGCAGCGCCTCGACGGCGCAGTGCTGGTCGTGTCCGCGCTGGACGGCGCACGCGTGGGCACCGATCGCTCGTACCGCTTCTGCCGCGAGCACGGAATCCCGATGGTCGCGTTCGTGAACGGTCTCGACCGCGAGCGCGCGTCGCTCGACACGGCACTCGAATCGATCGCGGCGCTCTCGGCCAAGCCCGTGCTGCTCACGCTGCCGATCGGCGAGCACGAGGGACTCCGCGGCGTGGTGGACCTGTGGACGGGCCGCGCGCACACGGCCGCGGGCGAGAGCGATCCGCCGGCCGAGCTCGCCGACGAGATCGCGGCAGCGCGCGAGAAGCTCGTCGAAGACGCCGCGGAGTGCGACGACGCGATCCTCGAGAAGTACCTCGAGGAGGGCGAGCTCTCGAGCGAGGACCTGCGCCAGGCGCTCGTCTCCGGCACGCGTTCGGGCGCGATCCTGCCCGTGCTGTGCGGCTCCGCGACCCACGAGCTGGGAATCCGCCCGCTCCTGCACGCGATCTCGGATCTTCTGCCGTCTGCGGCGGACCGCGCGCGCGCGTTCTCGAGCGCGAGCGGTGAGGAGATCGCGGCCGATCCCGACGCACCGTTCACGGCACAGGTGATCAAGACCGCGATCGACCGCTACACCGGCACCCTCTCGATCTTTCGCGTCGTCTCGGGCCGGATCCACCCCGACACTCCCATCCTCGACGCGACGCGCGACGGCAAGGAGCGGATCGGGAAGCTGTTCCTGATGCGCGGCAGCGAGCACGTCGAGGTGCCGGAGGCCGGCCCGGGCGACGTCATCGCGGTGGCCAAGCTCAAGCACGTTCACACGGGCGATGCGCTCACTGCGGAAAAAGGCGGTGTGGCGCTTGCCCCGATCACCATTCCCCAGGGTGTCATTTCCTATGCCATCCGCGCGAAATCAAAGGGAGATGAGGATAAAGTCTTCACCTCGCTCGGCCGACTCGTAGAGGAGGATCCGACCCTCCAGCTCGGGCGCGATCCGTCCACCGGCGAATACCTGCTCACGGGGCGCGGAGAGCTGCACGTGCGGATGACGGTCCACAAGCTGCACCGGATGTACGGCGTCGACGTGGACCTGCGCACGCCGAAGGTCCCCTACCGCGAGACAGTCAAGAAGAAGGCCGAGAACGTCGAGGGGAAGCTCAAGAAGCAGAGCGGCGGCAAGGGAATGTTCGGAGTCTGTTACCTCACGATCGAGCCCCTGCCGCGCGGCGCGGGCATCGAGTTCTCCGACGAGATCGTCGGCGGCTCGATTCCGCGCAACCTGATCCCGGCCGTCGAAAAGGGCGTGATCGAGGCCGCGCAGGTGGGACCGCTCGCGGGCTACCCGGTCGTGGACGTGCGCGTGCGCTGCATCGACGGCAAGCACCACTCGGTCGACTCGAACGAGATGGCGTTCAAGCTCGCGGGATCGTTCGGCTTCAAGGCGGCGATCGAGGCCGCCTCGCCGACGCTGCTCGAGCCCGTGATGAACCTGCACGTGTCGGTGCCCGACCACTGCGTCGGCGACGTGATGGGCGACCTCTCGAGCCGGCGCGGACGCGTCGGGTCCGGCGAGGCACAGGGCACCTCGCAGGTGATCGCGGCACAGGTACCGATGTCGGAGCTGCTCGAGTACGCGAGCGCGCTCACGAGCATCACGGGCGGCCAGGGCGAGTTCCACATGGAATTCTCCCACTACGACGAGGCGCCCTCACACGTCCGGGAGAAGGTGATCGCCGAGGCCCAGGCCAAGAAGAACGAAGCGTCCTGAGCCGGTCGTCCCCGACTCGGCTCGGACGGCGCGGGAGCGCGTCCCGCGTGAACGGAGTGCGTGTCGATGGAACGCCAGCCCAAGAAGATCCGCCTCGCGCTCTCGCCGCAGGCGGAGAAGTACGCGCGCCGCGATGCGCCGCGCGAGGTTCGACTCATGGCGGCGCGCGGCGCGCTGCCGCTCCAACCGGTCGAGCTCGCCACGGTGCTGTTCGCGCTCATGCACGACGAGGACGCCGAGGTGAAGTCGACAGCGCGCGACAGCCTCGAGGATCTGCCCGACGCCGTGATCGGCGCGGTGCTCACCGCGCCCGCGCACCCTGCCCTGCTCGACCACCTCGCGCGCGCGTTCTCCGACAGCGAGGACCGCCTCGAGCGGATCGCGCTCAATCCCGCCACGGACGACCGCACGATCGCGTACCTCGCGGGCCGGCCGTTCAAGGGCGTCGTCGAGATCGTCGCGAACAATCAGCTGCGCCTGATGCGCAGCCCCCCGATCGTCGAGGCGCTCGGCGCCAATCCGATGACGGGCCGCTCGGTGATCGAGCGCATCCTCGTGTTCCTGGGCGTGCCCGCACCCGAGCGGGATGACGACGACGACGCCCCGCCCCCCACCCCCGTCGAGGAGGTGAGCGAGGAGCAGGCGCGCACCGCGCTCGAGGTGGTGCTCGGCGCGAGCTTCTCCGCACTGGTCGAGGAGCGGGCCGAGCCCGTCGACGAGAAGGAGCTCGAGCAGGGCGGCAGCCTCTACAGCCTGATCCAGAATCTGTCCGTGTTCCAGAAGATCAAGCTCGGCCGCCTCGGCAACAAGGAGGCGCGCAGCCTGCTCGTGCGCGATCGCAACAAGATCGTCGCGATCGCCGCGATCACGAGCCCCAAGATCACCGAGCAGGAGCTGCTCTCCGTGGCGCAGTCGCGCGCCGTCGGCGACGAGGTGATCCGCGTGATCTGCCGCAACAAGGACGCCACGCGCAGCTACCAGATGAAGCTCGCGCTCGCGACGAACCCGAAGACGCCGCAGGCGAACGCGATGAAATTCGTGAACTATCTGCAGGACAAGGATCTCCAGAAGCTCATGAAGAGCAAGGACGTCCCGACCGTGATCTCGACCCACGCGCGGCGCCTCCTGACGAGAAAGGGAAAGGTCTGATGGCTAAAGTCAGCCCGAGCGGCGCCGAGGTGAACGCGCGGATCGTGTACTGGGGCATCGAGGGCGCCGGCAAGCGCACGAGCCTCGCGGGCGTCTATCGCAAGCTGCGGCCCGACCACCGCGGCGACATGCGCGAGGTGCCGACGCGCTTCGATCCCTCCGTCAGCTACACGGTGCTGCCGATCGAGCTCGGCGACGTCAGCGGTCAACACACGCGGATCGAGCTGATCGCCGTGCCGGGAGCGCCCGAGCACGCGCCGACCCGCAAGCAGCTGCTCGATCAGGTCGACGGGATCGTGCTCGTAGTCGACTGCCGTCGCGAGTGCCTCGAGGAGAACCTCGCCAGCGTCGAGGAGCTCGCCAAGGCGCTCGAAGACTACGCGCGCCCGATCGACGAGATGCCGCTCGTCGTCCAGTACAACAAGCGCGACCTCGCCGATGCCTACGACGCCGACGAGCTGCACCGGCGGCTCGGGCTCGCGGGCGCGACCGTGTTCGAATCGGTCGCCACGCAGGGCACCGGTCTGCTCCAGGCGCTCTCGACGATCTCGAAGAAGGTGATCCGCGCGCTGCGCGGCGAGAGCCTCGGCTCCACGCGCGCGCCGTTCGCGGCGGAGCCCGCCGTCGCAACGCGAGCGCCCGAGCCCGTCGCCACCGAGCGCGTGATGCCCACGCCACAGCAGGCGATGGAGGAGGCGATCCTCGCCGAGGCCGATCACCCCGACATGCGCGCGATCGACGCGGAGTCGCAAGCGGCCGCAGCGGCGCTCTCCGATCAACCGTGGCTGCACGAACCCGATCCGGCCGACGTGCGCGGCGGCGCGCGGATCGGCAGCAGCCTCACGATCGTCTCGGTCGGCGAAGCGACGCGCGCCGACGAGCGCAGCGTGCGCATCCCGCTCGTACTCGGAGACGACGAGGGAGGAACTTCGACCGTGGTGCTCACGGTGCGGATCGATCCTCTGCTCGGAGAGAGCGGAGACTGATGCGAAAGCGGATCGGCATCTACGGGGCCTCGGACGAGGCCCTCGCGCTGATTCCGCTGCTCAGCGCCAATCCGGCCGTCGAGATCGCGGCGGTCGTGGATCCCGATGCGCTGCAGCTGCACGCGCGGCTGCCGCACCTTCCGCCCGGCGTCGCCGCGCTGCTCGAGCAGACGCTCACGAACGATCCGCAGGCGCTGCTCGGCGACGCGTCGCTGCACGCCGTGATCGACGCGGGCGCCGAGCGTTCGTTCGCGGAGCGCTTTCCCGCCGCGCTCGAGCGCGGCCTCCAGGTCGTATCGCCGCTCACGGCGCGTCTGCTCTGGGGATTCGGCGTGCCGTCACACGATCGCCAGGCCGACCTGCTCCAGGCGCTCCACGAGGTGGTCGAGTCCTACAACCTCACAGTCGACGCGGACGAGCTGTTCGCGCGCATGCTCGAGATCGCGATCGCGGTGACGGGCGCCGAGGGCGGCTCGCTCATGCTCGCGGACGAATCGGCCCGCGAGCTCTCGGTGCGCGTGGCCGTGGGCGTCGAGCGCGAGCTGTGGCCGAAGATCCGCGTGCCGTTCGGCGACGGGATCGCGGGCCGCGTCGCCGCGGAAGGTCGGTCGCTGCGCCTGCGCGGCAAGGCCGATCGGGCGCGGTTTCGGATCGTGCGCGAGCGGCTCGACGTGGAGTCCGCGGTGTCGGTTCCGCTCCTGCACGACGGCCGCGTACTCGGCGTGCTGAATCTGCACCACCGCACCCGCCCCGACGCGTTCGGCGAAGAGGACTTCGCGTTCACGGAAGAGCTCGCGCGGCTCGACGCGCAGATCATCGCGCGTGCGCAGGAGCACGAGGCGCTCGCTCGCCAGGCCGCACGCTATGCGGCGGTGCAGGAGGTGCGCGCGATCCTGTCCGGGCGCGAGCCGATCGCGGAGCGCCTGCGCAGGCTGTGCGAGTGGGTCGCGGCGCGCACGGGCGGCGGGATCGCGTCGATCTACCAGCTCGATCGCGCGGCGGGCGGCCTGCGCCTCGCCGCGACCACGCTCGCGAGCGGGAGCCTCGGCGGCGAGTACCGCGTCCAGCCCGGGCGCGGGATCGACGGCCGGGCCGCCCAGAGCCGCACCCCGGCCTTCCTGCGTCAGCCCGACGGTGCGGTCGCCTACGCGGCCCTCCCGCTCGTGAACGAGACAGAGCTCGTCGGTGTGCTGTCGATCCAGAGCGGCGCCGAGCCGCCGCGCGGGCGCGCTGCCGAGGAGACGCTGCTCGAGATCGCTTCGACCGCCGCGCGCGAGATCGCCGACGCCGAGCGCGCCGTGCAGATGGCCGCGCGCGCCGAGCGCACGGCCGCGATCCATGAGGCCGGGATCCGCATGATCACGACCACCGACCCCGCGGAGGTGCTGCGGCTCGGCACGTCGTCGGCCGCGATGGTGCTCGAGGCCGATCACGCCGTGCTGCGCCTGCAGGACGAGGACACCCAGCGCTTCGTGATCCGGTCCTACTTCGGATCCGCGGACGGCCGGCTCCAGGAACGGCTGTTCCGGCTCGACAAGGACGTCTCGGTCGACGTGCTGCGCCGACGCGCGCCGCGCCTCGAGCGCGAGGTGTCGGCCGATGCGCGGCTCTCGGCGCACGGCAGCGAAGTGCGCTCGCTGCTCGCCGCGCCGCTGCGCCGCGACGGGCAGCTGGTCGGAACGCTCGCGCTCTACGACAAGATCGCCGCGGACCGCTTTACCGCGGGCTCGTTCAACGACGAGGACGCCCAGCTGTTCGCACAGTTCGTGTCGTACTTCGAGCGCGCGATCGCGAACGCGGTCTTCTACGACAAAGCCCGGCGCTTCCGCAACTTCGACGAAGACACGGGACTGCCCAACGCCGCCTATCTCGCCCAGCGGGTCCGCGAGGAGACCGCGCGCGCGGGCGCGCGCGACGGTGCGTTCGCGCTCGTGGTCGTTCGAATTGCGAACTTTGCCGAGGTCGAGGCGGCCGGCGATCCCGTGAAGACGCGCCGCGTGGTCCAGACGGTGGTGGATGCGCTGCGACGCAACTCGCGCGAGTTCGACGTCCTCACGCGCTGCGAGAACGCGGAGTTCGCGCTGCTGGTCCCCGAGCCCGGCCACGACCCGGCGCAGCGCGTGCTCGACCTCGCGCGTGCGGTGTCCGAGGACGTGACGCGCGACGAGCGCGTGAACACCCCGCACCGGGTGGCGCTCGCGTTCGGCTACGCGATCCATGGCAAGGACGGACCCGACGTCCAGAGCCTGCTCGCGCGCGCGCGCGATCCGCGCATCCACATGGTGTAGGGCCACTCGGTCACCGGCCTCTCGGTTATCATGCGCGCGTGACCCCCGAGCAGCGCGACACCTACGCGAAGACCGGCTACCTCGTGGTGCGCGCGCTGTTCAGCGCTCAACAGATCGCGCCCTGGCTCGAACGCCTCGAGGAGCTGCTCGGTGGCGATGCGCCGCCGGCCGCCGGAATGCTCGTGATGCGCGACGTGATGGTTGCCAAGGGCGTCGTCGAACCCGACACGCGCGCGAAGGCGATCGCGAAGATCCAGGATTTCGAGAACGACGCGGTGCTCTGGACCTACGTCGAGCACCCGCTCCTGCTCGACTGGGTCGAGCAGTTCACCGGGCCGGATGTGGCATCGATCCACACGATGCTGATCAACAAGCCGCCCGACGTGGACGGTCGCCATCCGCTGCACCAGGACCTGCTCTACTTCCCGTTCCGCCCCGCCGAGCAGATCGTTGCCGCCTGGACGGCGCTCGAGTCCTGCACGCGCGAGAACGGCTGCCTCGCCGTCGTGCCCGGAACGCACCGAGGTGAGCTCTTGCGGCACGGCAACCCCGACTGGGAGTTCGTGAACGGGGGCTACTTCGGCGCCGAGGGCGTCGGTGCGCATCCCGACCGCGTGCACCTCGAAATGGAGCCCGGCGACACGGTCTTCTTCCACCCGCTGCTCCTGCACGGCTCCGGCCGCAACCGAAGCCCGGGATTCCGGCGCGCAATCTCCGCGCACTACGCGAGCGCCGGCTGCCGCTGGCTCGCCGACGGACACCGCCACGGCGGGCGGCCGTTCCAACTCTTGCGCGGGAGCGCCGATCCCGACGGGATCGTGGGAGCGCGTACGCGGTGATGCAGGGCCGGATCGCGATCGGCGACTACTCGCTGCGCTATGCGGACTCGGAAAGCGGCGAGCCCGTGTTCCTGTGCGTGCACGGCCTCGCCGACACGCTCGAAGTATGGGACGCGCTCGCGGAGCCGCTCGCGCAGCGCGGCCGCGTGGTGCGCATCGACCAGCGCGGCCACGGCGAGTCGGGCGCGCCGGCGGGTCCCTGCACGCGCGAGGATCTCGCTCGCGATCTGCTGCGCGTGCTCGACGCGCTCGAGGTTTCACGCGCAGTCCTGGTCGGCCATTCGGTGGGCGGGATCGTCGCGATGACGGCCGCGCTCGCGGCGCCCGATCGCGTCGCGGGCCTGGTCCTGCTCGGCACCGCGAGCCGCTGCAGCGAGCGCACGGCGGCCTGGTACGAGCGGATCGCGCTCGCGGCCGAGCAGCACGGCGGCGAAGGACTCGTGCGCGCGATCTACGGCGAGGGCTCGGGCCGGCGCGTGCGCGGCGACGCGCGCGCGATCGCGCAGGTCGCACGCATGCTGTGCAGCCTCCATCACGACCCGCTCACGCCGAAGCTCGCCGCGATCGCGTGCCCGGTGCTGCTGCTCGTCGGCGAGAAGGACCTCATGGGTCCGAAGGCGTCGCAGACGATCCGCGACGCACTGCCGCCCGGCCGCGCGGAGCTGATCGAGATGCCGGGCTGCGGGCACTGGCTGCAGCTGGACGTGCCCACCGACGTGATCGCCGCGTTCGACCGCTGGTGGGCGCGCGCGCAGGAGGCCGCATGAGCGAGCGCCGCGTCGAGCTCCTGGATCCCGAGGCCGCGCGCAAGGCCGCCGACACGGTGGGCGTGCCCACCGCGTTCGCGGACCTGAACATCTTCCGCGTGCTCCTGCACCGCCCCGCAACGGCCAAGGGCTTCGCCGACCTGCTCGTGTCGCTCCTGTTCCGCGGCGAGCTCGACCACCGGCTTCGCGAGCTCGTGATCATGCGCATCGGCTGGGTGACCGCCTCC
>CAWHTE010000006.1:0-71975 GCA_963832165.1 uncultured delta proteobacterium
TGCAGCTCTCGAAGCTCTCGGGGTTGCCCTTGCCGCGCACGATGTAGCTCTTCGCGCCCATGCTGCCCGGAATGATGCCGAGGTCGCCCGCGCGCGCGCGCAGCGCGCCCTTGCGCGTGACGAGCACGTCCTTGCCGTAGTGGTGCTCGCGCGACACGTAGTTGTGGTGGCAGTTGACCGCCCTCTCCTCCACCGCGAACGGCGGGATCCCCGCGCAGCCGCGCGCAGCCAGGATCACGGCGCGCATCATGAGCTCGCGGTTCGCGAGCGCATAACCCTGCGCCCACTCCACGGCTTCGACGTAGTCGGCGAAGTGCTCGCTGCCCTCGGGCAGGTATGCGAGGTCGGCGTCGGGAAGCTGGATCATCTCGCGCTCCATGTCCTCGCGCGCGAGCGCGATGAAATAGCGCCCGATCCGGTTGCCGACGCCGCGCGATCCGCTGTGCAACACGAACCACACGCGGTCTCCCTCGTCGAGACAGACCTCGATGAAGTGATTGCCCGTGCCGAGCGTGCCGAGGTGGGTCACGTGGTTGACCTCGCGCAGCGCGGGATGCGCGTCCGCGATCCGCTCGAAGCCCGGCGCGAGCTGCGCCCAGACGCGTCCGACCGCGTCGGGAACCCTGCCCCACGCGCCCGCGTCGCGGCGGCGACCGCGCTTGCCGCCCGTGCGCCCGTGTGGCACCGCGCGCTCGATCGCGGTGCGCAGCGCGCCCAGATCGTCGGGCAGATCGCTCGCGCGCAGGCTCGTGCGCGTGGCCATCATGCCGCAGCCGATGTCGACCCCGACCGCCGCGGGAATCACCGCGCCGACGGTGGGGATCACGCTGCCCACGGTCGCGCCGATCCCCCAGTGCACGTCGGGCATCGCGGCGACCCATTTGTGAATGAAGGGCAGGCTCGCGACGTTGCGCAGCTGCTGGCGCGCCTCCTCCTCGAACGGCACGCCGCGCGTCCACGCCTTCACGGGCACGCCGCCGGGAGCCTGGGTCACCTCGGCCTGCGACGCGCTCATCGCGCGGTCGCCCCGATCACCTCGCAGATCGCACTCGTGATCCGCGCGACGTGGTCCGGCTCGGCGACGTAGGGCGGCATCGTGTAGACGAGCCGCCCGAACGGCCGGATCCAGACGCCCGCCTCGACGAACGCGGGCTGCACCACCGCCATGTCGACCGGCTCGTCGAGCTCGACCACGCCGATCGCGCCCAGCACGCGCACGTCGGCGACGCCGCGCAGCGCGCGCGCGGGAGCGAGCCCCGCGGCCAGCCCGGACGCGATCTCCGCGACGCGCTCGCGCCACGGCTCGGACGCGAGCAGGTCCAGGCTCGCTCCGGCCGCCGCACACGCGAGCGGATTGCCCATGAACGTGGGCCCGTGCATGAACACACCGGGCTCGCCGCGCCCGATCGCCTCGGCGATCGCGCTCGTCGCGAGCGTGGCGGCCAGGCTCAGCGTACCGCCCGTGAGCGCCTTGCCTACGCACAGGAGGTCGGGCGACACGCCCGCGTGCTCGCACGCGAACATGCGACCCGTGCGCCCGAAGCCCGTCGCGATCTCGTCTGCGATCAGCAGAACGCCGTGCTCGTCGCAGAGCGCGCGCACCTGCTTCAGGTAGTCCGGAGCGTAGAACCACATGCCGCCCGCGCCCTGGACGATCGGCTCGAGGATCACCGCGGCGAGCTCGTCGCGGTGCGCGCGCAGCAGATCGGAGATCCCGCTCCAGTGCTCTTCGCGACACGGCTCGTCGAACCGGCAGCGCGGTCGCTCGGCGAACAGCTGCACGGGCAGCGCGCCCGCGAACAGCCCGTGCATGCCCGTCACGGGATCGCACACGGCCATCGCGCCGAACGTGTCGCCGTGATAGGCGCCGCGCAGCGCGAGCAGGCGCTTGCGGCGCGGCAGACCCTTCGCGTGCCAGTACTGGAGCGCGAGCTTGATCGCGATCTCGACCGCCACCGAGCCCGAGTCGCACAGGAACACGCGCGCGAGCCCGGCCGGTGCGAGATCGACCAGGCGCTCGCACAGCGACACGGCGGGCTCGTGGGTGAGTCCGCCGAACATCACGTGGGGCAGGCGCTCGAGCTGCGCGCGCACCGCGGCCTCGATGCGCGGATGGCGATAGCCGTGGATCGCGGACCACCACGACGACATCCCGTCGATCAGCTCGCGGCCGTCGGCGAGCCGCAGCATCACGCCGCTCGCGCTCTCGACGGGGAACAGCGGACCGGCGACCGGCGGGGCATAGGGGTGCCACACGACGCCCCGGTCGCGGGTCACGAGCGGATGTTCGCGGAATCCCATGTGTTCACGCTAACCGACGCAGCGCGCGAAGCCCCTGCGAGAGGCCTTCACGATCGATCGAGTTCGACCGGATGGGGCATTTCTCCCGTTGCCATACGGCGCGGCCCTCACCATCCTAGTTTGGCGTACTAACTAAATCGCGGACCCTCTTCCCAGGGCTTCGCGCCTCTGGGACCGGGCATCCGCACACACGACGGGTGGCCCCTACGTGACGTCCCCCACGATCCGCGTCCTCTTGATCGAAGACAGCCACGGCGATGCGCTCATGGTGACCAAGCGCCTCGCGCGCGAGAGCAGCGACGGCGAGCGGATCGAGATCGAACGCACGGCGACGCTCTCCGAGGGGCTCGATCGGCTCGGCAAGGATCACACCGACGTCGTGCTGCTCGACCTGCACCTGCCCGACAGCTTCGGGTCCGACACGGTGCGGCGCGTGCGCGAGGCGTTCCCGACCATGCCGATCGTGGTGTTCACGAGCGGCGGCGATCCGGGCCTGCCGATCCGCTCGCTCCACGCCGGCGCGCAGGACTACCTCTCCAAGGGCGACTTCGAGATGGAGCCGCTGGTCGCGCGGATGCGCGCCGCGATCGAGCGCATGAAGATCCGGGCCCAGCAGAAGCGCGTGCAGGACCAGCTCGAGGAGGCGGAGCGCATCCAGAGCCTCGGCGTGCTGGGCGCGGGCGCCTCGCTCAGCTTCCACCAGCTGATCGGCGTCGTGCTCGAACACACCGAGGGAGCGCTCAGCGAGCTGGCGGGTATCGCGAGCGCCGCGGGCGCACAGCTGCACCTGCTCGACGCACGCAAAGCGGCGCTGCGCGCGCTCGAGCTGGCCGCGGAGCTGCGCCACTACGCCGGACCCGAGCAGTGCGCGACGGAGTCGATCGACCTCGCGCAGTTCGTGTTGAACGAACGGCCTCACATCGAGGCGATCGCGGGCCCCGGCATCGAGATCGCGTACGACCTCGAGTCGCCCTCGCCGACGGTGTCCGCCAATCCGTTGGACCTGCGCCAGGTGCTGTTCAATCTCGTGATCAACGCGAGCGAGTCGATCCTGCCCGGCACGGGCCGGATCTGCATCCAGACCGGAACGATCTGGGCCGATCCCGAGCTGCTCACGATGGGCCGCGGTGCGCCCCAGGTCGGCGAAGGCCTGTACGCGCAGCTCTGCGTCGGCGATTCCGGACGCGGGCTCGACGCCGCCGCGCTGTCGCGGATCTTCGACAGCTTCTCCACGACCAAGCACGGCGTCCGCGGCATGGGCCTCGCCGCTGCGCTCAGCGCGCTGCGCCGAAACGGCGGATGGATCGCCGCCGAGAACGAATCGACCGGTCGCGGTGCGCGCTGCCGAGTGCTGCTGCCGACCGCAAACTGATCGGCGGCGCGAGCCGCCTGTCCACATTCATCGAGCGCGCTTAACAAACGGTTGCGCGCGGCGTTCACGACACCGACTGCCTGGGGCGAATCGCCCCTTCTGGCGGGGTTCTGGGCGCATTCGCGCGTTGCCTAGCATTGCGAGTGTTTATCGATCGATGAATACTAGTTTTCGAGTGAACACGGATCACGCCGAAATGCTGTCGCCCCCGCTCCTGCCGACGACGATCGATCCGCTGCGGCGCATAGCACGCCTGCACTTCGCGTTGATCGCGATCAGCACCGCACTCGTGGGAATGGTCGCGTTCGGTATCAGCGACGACTTCGAGCGCTCGGTACTCGCGCTCGCACTCGGTGTGTCGCTCGTAGCGGTCACCGCCATCTTGATCGGGACCTGGCGCATTGCCCGGCGCGAGCTCCACGAGCGCCGGCACACCGAGCGCGTGCTGCGCGAGAGCGAGTCGGTATTTCACCAGCTCGCCGAGAACGTGCGAGAGGTGTTCTACCTCTGTGAATGGCCGTCGGGCGGGCTGATCTTCGTGAGCCCCGCCTTCACGCGCGTCTGGGGGCGTGAGATCGGCGACGCGTTCAGCTTCAAGCTCGCTCACCCGTCCAGCTTTCGCCGCCAGTGGATCGACGAGATCGACGCGCGCGACCGCGAGCGCGTGCAGGAGCTCTGGGAGAGGCAGACGACTTCGGGCGGCTTCGACGCCGAGTACCGCATCACCCGCGGCGATGGTGAAGAGCGCTGGATCCACGACCGCGCGTTCCCGGTGCGCGATCGCGACGGCCTCGTGGTTCGCATCGCGGGCATCGCCGAAGACGTCACCGACCGCACGCGCGGCGAGCTGCGCTCGCGCGACCTGATCGAGTCGGCTCCCGACGCGATGGTGATCATCGACGCCGCGGGCGAGATCGTGCTCGTCAACGCACAGACCGAGAAGCTGTTCGGCTACGACCGCGCGGAGCTGGCCGGCGCGCCGATCGAGGTCCTGCTGCCCGAGCGCTATCGCGATCGGCACCGCGTGCACCGCGACAACTACCTCGCCGCGCCGCGTCTTCGCCCGATGGGGATGGGCATCGATCTCTACGCGCGCCGCAAGAGCGGCGAGGAGTTCCCGGTCGAGATCAGCCTCTCCCCGCTCGAAACCGACATGGGTCCCGTGGTCTCGGCGGCGATCCGCGACATCACCGAAGTGCGCGTCGCGCAGCGCGAGCTCGCGCGCCAGCGCGACGCGCTCGAGAGCGCCAACCTGGACCTCGCGCGCTCGAATTCCGAGCTCGAGCAGTTCGCGTCGGTGGCCTCGCACGATCTCCAGGAGCCGCTGCGCAAGCTCGTATCGTTCTCGGAGCTCCTGCGGAGCGACCTCGGCAGCGATCTTCCCGAGCGCGCCGCGCAGGATCTCGAGTTCATCACCGACGCGGCGCGACGCATGCGCACGCTCGTGAAGGACCTGCTCACCCTCTCGCGCACCGGCACGGCGGAGATGAAGGTGCGCTCCGTGTCACTCGACGACTGCGTGGATCGCGTGATCGAAGCGCTCGATCTGCGCATCGCCGAGACGCGCGCCGTGATCACGCGCGATCCGCTGCCCGAGGTGAGCGGCGATCCCACGCTGCTCGAGGCGCTGTATCAGAACCTGCTCTCGAATGCGCTCAAGTTCGTCACGCCGGGAATGCCGCCGCGGATCCACCTCTCGGCGGCGCCGGCCCCCAACGACATCTGGGTCGTGGGCGTGGAGGACGAGGGGATCGGAATCGAGCCCGAGCGCGTGCAGGAGATCTTCCGGCCGTTCCGCCGGCTCCACTCCAACGACAAGTACCCGGGCACCGGGATCGGGCTCGCCATCGCTCGCAAGGCGATCGACCGGCACGGCGGCCGGCTCTGGGTCGAATCGGTCAAGGGTCAGGGCTCGCACTTCCGGTTCACGTTGAGCGGCTCGTTGCGGGGTGTCTCGTGAGCGATTCGCGGGCGAATGCGAACGCCGCCCCCAGCGCGCACCGCCCGGCGCGCGTGCTGCTCGTCGACGACGACGCGGGCGATCAATACCTGGTGCGCCGCGCGCTCGTGAACGACGAGCGCAAGGCCGACCTGCTCGTGATCGACGACGGTGACACCGCGCTCGACTATCTGCTGCGCCGCCCCGAGTCCGAGCTCGCGCGCCCGGACCTCGTCCTGCTCGATCTGAATCTGCCCGGCTGCGACGGGTTCGCCATCCTCTCGGCGGTGCGCAGCGACGCGCGGCTCGAAGCGATGCCTGTGGTCGTGATCTCGACCTCTTCGCGCGACCAGGACATCGAACAGAGCTACCGGCTCGGCTGCAACGCGTACGTGGTGAAGCCCGAGAGCGCCTCGACCTTCATCCAGGTGATCAACGCCGTGTCCAACTACTGGCTGAGTGTCGATCTTCTCGAAGAGTGAAGATCAGAAGAGGAGCGAGCATGCACGCGTCCCCGATCCGAGTGTTGTTGATCGAGGATGACATCGGCGATGCGCTGCTCGTGACACGGCGCCTCGAGCGCGAGCTGGGATCGCTCGAGAGCATCCGACTCGAGCGCGTCCAGACGCTCGCGGAGGGAATCGACCACCTCGGCAAGAAGAAGACGGACGTCGTTCTGCTCGACCTGCACCTCCCCGACAGCACCGGCTCCGACACGGTGCGCCGGCTGCGCGACGCCGATGCGATCGTGCCGATCGTGGTGTTCACGAGCGCGGCCGACGGGGACCTCGCGCTGCGCGCGCTCAAGGCGGGCGCCCAGGATTATCTGGGCAAGGGCGACTTCGAGACGGGTCCGTTGATCCACCGCTGCCTGCGCTATGCGATCGAGCGCACGCGCATGGTTTCCGAGCAGCACCGACTCCAGGAGCAGCTCGACGAAGCCGAGCGCATGCAGAGTCTGGGGGTGCTCGGCCTCGGCGCGGCATTCGGCTTCAACCAGCTGCTCGGTTCGGTGCTCGACCACACCGACGATGCGCTCACGGGGCTCGCCGACATCTCGGCGCCCTCGGACGTGCGGCTCCACCTGCTCGAGGCGCGCAAGTCGGCGCTGCGCGCGGTCGATCTCGCGGTGCAGCTGCGCGACTATGCGCGCGCCGATCGGGCGACGATGCGTTCGATCGACCTGACCGAGTTCGTGCTGAGCGAGCGCCCGCAGCTCGAGGCGATCGCGGGAGCGTCGATCGCGCTCGAGCTCGACCTCGAGACGCCCGGCCCCGCGGTCTCGGCGAATCCGCTCGAGCTGCGCCAGCTCCTGTTCAATCTCGTGATCAACGCGGGTGAGGCGGTCCGGCCGGGCTCGGGCCAGATCCGGATCCAGACCGGCAGCCTGTGGGCCGACGCCGAGCTGCTCGCGTCGGGGCGCGGCGCACCCGATCTCACCGAGGGGCTCTACACGCTGCTCTCGGTGAGCGATTCGGGTCCCGGACTCGACGCCAACGCGCAATCGCGGCTCTTCGATCCGTTCTACACCACCAAGTTCATGGGGCGCGGCCTCGGCCTCGCGTCGGCGCTCGGCATGGTGCGCCGGCATGGCGGATGGATCGGCGCCGGCAACGATCCGACCGGACTCGGCGCGCGCTTCCAGATACTGCTGCCGTCGGAGAGGCTCGACTAGCCGCCCGGACCGACACGTACGGCTCAACCTCCAGCTCGAGGACCGGCGTCGTGCGGGCGCGGGTTTGGCTTTGGAGGGATGTGTGGAGTCGATTCCTTCCCTCAAAAGCCAAACAGCCGGCCGGTTCGAGCAAGGCGGCGCGCTAGAGCAGCGCTCCCCGGCACCTCCGCGGGATCCACCAGCCCCCGCCGACGCCATCCTTCCCTCAAGAGCCAGAACCGCGGTGGCGCCACCGGTCGTGGGCCTTTGGCCTCCGCGATCGGCGGCGGCCGCTTCCAGCCGTCGAACCAGGCGCCAGACGAAGCGATGTCGAGCGCCACGGGCGGCGCACTTCCGTTCTTCTGGCGCCAATGCTTGCGCGCATTCAAGAGCACGTACGCGAGCGCATTCCGCACTTCGCGCGGCGTGCGCAGCACACGGAGGTGGTAACGACCAAAGAGCACCGGTCCCACGCGCTCGAACACCCGGTTCACGGTCCGCGCCAGCCGGATCCCCACCGACTTCATCCCGCGCCCCAGGGCCTCCTTGCCGGCGGCCTCGACCACGAAGTGCACGTGGTCGCGCTGGATCGAGTAGTGGCAGACGCGGAACTCGCCGCGCTCGCAGCCGCGGCGCAGGCGCGCCGCGAACTCGCGGACGAAGCGCCGATCTCGCAGCGAGGGAACATCACGCTGCATTCGCAGCGTGATGTGTGCCGGGCTGCCGCTTGCGGCACTTTCGGCCGCTTGACGTGATGCACGGGCGGCCGCGCCGACGCGGGCTTGCGTCCCGCGCCTTCGCGCTTGCCGCCATGGCTGCGGAACTTCATCTCGATCTGCTTCGCCATCAACTTGAATATAGCTGTATTTATTATATTCGGTCAAGAGTCGGACCGCAGATGGAGAAGAAGAGTCGAGGCTCGGATTGCCTCGCGCGGCCGACGGGGACCGCGCCGCCCTTCCCTAAGTGCAAAACAGCGCTCCGAACCGAGCGGCACTACCGCGCAACACCCGCCACGCCGCGCCAGTGCGCGCGAGACGAACGATCGTCGAACGGTGCTAGTCCTACGTTGAGCGCGCGGAGATCGGCACGCTAGCGAGGAGGAGAGTTAAGGGGTGCTTCAGGTGCAGACTCAAGCGGTGGCTGAGAGGGTGCTGGATTGGTCTCGGCGCAGGATCTGGGCCGCACGGGCCTCCGGGGATTACGAGATCCACCAACCAGAACGGCCCGCCGACGAGCACCGCTCCGGTGATTGCCCCCGCTGCGGCCACGGAGCCCGCTACATACCCGAAAGCTTCCTTGCCCTTTCCGAACGGAGCGGCGGCTACGCCGGGCACGGCACCAGCCGCGAAGCCCACGAGCATCATCGGAAAACCACCGATCGCGACTCCCACGCCGCCGGGTACCTTGACTAGCGGCGTCGCATAGGAGTTACCGTATCCGTCCCTTTCACCCAGGATGTCCTCTGCTGCCGCCTTGCAGAAATCCCACACCGAGGGTCCGCCGAACGCTTGCGCAGGCGATGCGAGTCCGAGCCAGACGGTCGCCACAACCTCTTCCCTAGTTCGCTGTCCGCATGACCCCTCCGGCCGATCAGGTCGGATCATAATGCCGCCTGATCGGCGATCCGATACGAAGAGACATGGACCAAAGGACCGTCCTGCATCTCGGGATGCTCTGGCTTGCGTTTCTACTCGGCCACCCGATGGGGCGAGAGCAGCACAGCGAGCACAACTGGAAGCCGTCCAAGGGTGGATTCATCGGGTTCCTGGTCGTGTGGATTGGGCTTCTGGTCTACGGCTCGGAGTGACCGACAGTGCTTCGAACCGGCGAGAGAGCTTCGCTGAGAGCCGCGGAAGGCGGGATCCGCCTTCGGCTCGTGTCGCGCATAACAGATTAGATGCCAGCGTCACGTAGACGGGTCACCCGTTAGCCCTGTTCGGTTCGATCGACCTCGGGCTGACAACCGGCTCACTGCGCGGTGCGACTCGCACAGCGAGCAGGGTGTAAAGCCATAGGTCACCCCCGGGAAGCGTTGGAAAAACGCTTATAGCTGGGAAGGTGATGCCTCCCGCCCTACGGTGCGCGTGGTCCAGCGCCGCGCGAGAGCCGCGGCGACCGCGAGCGGATAGGCGGTGATCCAGTGGACGCCGCTGAAGAGCGCCAGGTCGAGCCGGCCGAGGCCCGACAGCGCGACGATCGCTGCGACCGCGATGTTACGCGTCGTGAACGCGATCATGAACGTGAAGCGGTCGTCCGCGGGCAGAGCGAGCAAGCGCGCGACGCCCCACCCCAGCGCCATCGCGCCGAGTGCCCAGAGCGCGGCCGGCGCCAGCCCCGCGCGCGCGTCGGCCAGCGAGAGGCTTCCCATCTCCTCGAAGTCGACGAATGGAATCGAGAGCGCGATCAGCGCGCCGATCGCGATCATCACGCTGCGCTGGATCCGCACGTGGTGGCGCGCGACGAGCTCCGGCCAGCGCGCGCGCGCGGTCATGCCGATCGCGATCGGGAGCAGGAGCGACAGCGCGAGCTGCGCGATCAGCGCCGCAACCGGCACCTCGACCGCGACCGCCTCGCCCAGGAACACGCGCAGCCCGAGCGCCGCGATCGTGGGCAGCGTGACGACGCACAGCACCGACGCCAGCGCCGTCAGCGTCACCGCGAGCGCGATGTTGGCGCGCGCGAGCGCCGCGAGCAGCGTCGTGATGCCCGCGTTCGGCGCCACCGCGACGAGGATCGCCCCCGCCGCGAGCACTGCGGGCACGTCGAGCATCGCGACGACGGCCCAGGTGAGCAGCGGCAACAGCGCGATCTGCGCGAGCGTGCCGCCGATCACCGCGCGCGGAGACGATACGACGCGCCGGAAATCCGCGAGCGTGAGCTCGAGCCCCACGACCGTCATCAACAGGAACAGAACCATCGGACCGACGATCTGGGTCGCGTCCTCTACCGAGGGCATGGCGGTCGTGTAGCGAAACGAGATCGGGTTGCCGACCCGGAGCCGCTACGAAGCGGAGAGCGGGAGTGCGAACCAGAACTCGCTGCCCTTGCCGGGCTTGCTCGAGACGCCCACGCGTCCGCCGTGCGCTTCGATGATCTCCTTCACGAGCGCGAGGCCCAGGCCCGTGCCGCCGATCCGGCGCGTCGCGGTCGAGTCGGCGCGGTAGAAGCGCGTGAACAGCTTCTTCTGGGTCGCCTCGTCCATGCCGATGCCCTGATCGCGCACCCACACGCGCACCTCGGCGTCGCGGAGCTCGGCTCCGATCGTCACGGTGCCGCCGTCGGGCGAGTACTTGGTGGCGTTCGAGATCAGGTTGCGCAGCGTCTGGCGCATGCGGTCCCCGTCGACGCTCGCGGCGAGCTCGCCGTCGGGGAGCGCCAGCTCGTAGCGGTGCTGCGCACTGGTGTGCTCGAACATCCGCACCGCTTCCTCGATCAACGAGCGCAGCGACTGGCGCTCGAAATGGTAGTCGAGCTTGCCGGCCTCGAGCCGCTGCAGGTCGAGGAAGTCGTCGATCAGCTTGCCGAGCCGCTTCATCTCCGTGTCGACGATGGTGAGGAAGCGCCGCTGATCCTCGGGCGAGAACTCGCGCTCGAGCAGCAGCTCGACGAACCCGCGCATGCTCGTGAGCGGCGTGCGCAGCTCGTGGCTCACGGTCGAGACGAGCTCGTCCTTGAGCCGCTCGAGCTCCTTGCGATCGGTGATGTCGCGCAGGTAGGCGGTGAAGCTCGGCGTGTCGCCGATGTGGATCGACGTCACCGAGATCTCGATCGGGAACCGGGAGCCGTCGCCGCGCAGACCCTCGAGCTCGAGGCGCCGACCGCCAGGCCGGCCGCCGCCGGGACCCAGACAGCGGCGGAACGCCTCGATGTGCCGCTCGCGGTACTCCTCGGGCACGAGCAGCTCGTCCATCTTCTTGCCGAGCACGTCGGCGCGCAGGCGCCCGAACGTCTTCTCGGCGGCCGGATTGAACTCGACGATGCGACCGACCTCGTCGATCGTGATCACGCAGTCGAGTGCGGACTCGAGCATCGCGTTCTTGCGCGCCTCGTTGCCCAGTACCGCGCGCTCGCTGCGCTTGCGATCGACCAGCCGTCCGAGCTGCGCGCTGATCCGCTCCAGGCGCTCCTCCGCCGCGGGCGCCATCGGGCGCGACGCCGAGAGCAGCACCGCGACACCGAGCACGCGGTCGCCGATCCGGATCGGCAGCCCGAGCGCGGACGCGAACGGCCCCACCTGCGCGAGCCGCGCACAGCGCGGGTCGACTTCGCGCGCGAGATCGTCGATTCGCACGGAGGAGCCATCGGCCCAGACGCGGCCCGCGAGGCCGACGCCCTTGCCGAAGCTCCGGTTGCCGAAGTTGCGCGCGAACGCATCGAGCTCGGTTCCGCCGGCGTGCCAGCACTCGCCCGCCTGGAGCACCTCGTACTGGTCGTCGAGCCACCAGTGCTCCACGTACTCACAGTAGAGCTGCTGTGCGAGCGTGCGCAGCACGCGCATCAGCGCGACCTCGAGCGACCCGTTGCGGAACCACTCGCCCTCGATCGAAGTCGTGACCACGCGCTCGAGCTCGGCCTCGCGGCGCTCGGTGATGTCGCGCGCGACCCCGTCGATCGCGAGCGCACCGCGACCCGCGTCGCCCGCGAGCCGCAGCCAGAGCTCGAACCAGCGCGCGTCGCTCGCGCTGCGCGCGAGCACCTCGAGCGGATCGCACTGCGAGTCGCCCATTTGGGCGCGCTGCGCCCACGCGCGCAGAGCCGTGCGGTGCTCGCGCTCGAGACTCGCCTCGAACGATCCGCCGATCCACTGCACGCGACCGGATCCGCGCGAGCCGGAGCGGTCCTTCAGCTCGATCGGCGTGCCCCCGGTATCGCCGCTCACCGCGAGCGGGAAGCGCGCATCCATCCAGGCGCCCCAGCGCTCGGCGAGCTGCGCGAGATCGCCCTCGCTCCGCGACACCGGTTCGGCCACGCGCGCTCTGCCGCGCGCGAAGCGGCTCCGCAGGCCCATGCCGAGCCATGCGATGCAGCATCCCGCGAACATGGAAGCCAGGAGCCCCTCCGGCGCGCCCAGGATCAGCGCGCACGCGAGCAGGACGCCCGCAAACCGCGATCCGAGCGACCGGATGGTCAAGTCTCGTTTCCCCCCGCCGCTATCCGCAGCCGCGCTCGCCGAGAATCTTCTCGACCGTCTCCATCAGCTCGATCGGACTGAACGGCTTGACGAGGTAGCTGTGCACTCCCAACGTCACGGCCCGATTGCGGTCCGCATTCTGATCGCGCGCGGTCAGCATGATCACGGGCACGTCGCGAAGGCCGGGCTCCCGGCGCAGTGCCTCGACCACCTGGATTCCGGTCCGGTTCGGCATCATCCAGTCGAGGATCAGCACGTCCGGGCTCTCGCGCATCGCGAGCGCGTAGGCCTCGTTCCCGTCTCGCGCCTCGATGATCCGGTAGTCGGGACCGCTGAGCGTCTTCGAGACGAGCAGGCGCAGGTGGGGTTGGTCGTCGGCGATCAGGATCGTCTTCACGCAGAGCCCCCGGCACCCGCGGCGCCTGCTGCGCCCGGTTCCTCGCCCTGTCACTTCGGCAACTCGGGGCTCCGAGTTGAGCGATGGCGGCCCTTTACCAGGGGTCGATGCAGGGCCGTTTCTTGCCCGCGCGGGGTGCGGGCGGCGGCACCGAGGCCAGCGCGCGCACGATCCAGCGCCGCGAATCGGCCGGGTCGATCACGTCGTCGATCTCGAACACCGAGGACATGTTCACGGCTTTGCCGATCTCGTACATGCGATCGACCATCTGCTGGAACAGCGCGCGGCGCGCCTCGGGCTCTTCG
The DNA here is from genome assembly GCA_963832165.1 of uncultured delta proteobacterium. Classification (GTDB taxonomy): domain Bacteria; phylum Myxococcota_A; class UBA9160; order UBA9160; family SMWR01; genus JAHEJV01. Next base: position 13,103 of record CAWHTE010000006.1, read on the forward strand.
AGCGCCGCGAGCTCGCCGCGGTAGCCGAGCTTGACCGCGCCCTCGAGCCCCATCCCGCCGAACTCCCCGGTCGGCCACGAGACACAGAAGACCGGCGCCTTGAAGCTGCCTCCCGCCATCGCCTGCGCGCCGAGCCCGTAGCCCTTGCGCAAGATGATCGTGAAGAACGGCACCGTGAGACTGCCCGCCGTGACGAACATGCGCGCGGCGTGGCGCACGAGCGCGGTCTTCTCGACTTCCGGGCCCACCATGATGCCCGGTGTGTCACACAGGAACAGGATCGGGATGTCGAACGCATCGCACAGCTGCATGAAGCGCGTGGCCTTGTCCGCGCCATCGCTGTCGATCGCGCCGGACAGATGCGTCGGGTTGTTCGCGATCACGCCGATCGCATTCCCCTCGATCCGCGCGAACGCCGTGACCATGCCGCGCCCGAACGCGCGCCGAAGCTCGAGCACCGAGCCCGTGTCGGCGATGCCCTCGATGACGCGCCTCACGTCGTACACGCGCAGCCGGTTCTCGGGGATCACGCTGCGCAGCAGGCGCGGATCGGCGCTCTCGCCGCCCGCGAGCGGCCCCTGGAAGTAGGCGAGGTAGCGCTTGGCCACCGCGACGGCTTCGACTTCGTCCTCGACCGGCAGATCGACGACGCCGTTCGGCACCTGCACGTCGATCGGACCGACCTCCTCGGGCCGGAATACGCCGAGTCCGCCGCCCTCGATCATCGCGGGCCCGCCCATTCCGATGTTCGAGTTCGCGGTCGCGATCACGACGTCGCAGCAGCCGAGCAGCGCGGCATTGCCCGCGAAGCAGCGGCCCGAGTTGATCCCCACGAGCGGCACGAGGCCCGACAGCGCACCGAAGTCGTGGAACGTGGTGCAGTCGAGGCCCGCGACCCCCGTGCCGTCGGTGTCGCCGGGGCGTCCGCCGCCGCCCTCGGTGAAGATCACGACGGGGAGGCGCCACTGCGACGCGAGCTCGAACAGGCGGTCCTTCTTGCGGTGGTTCTGGATGCCCTGGGTCCCCGCGAGCACGGTGTAGTCGTAGGCGAGCACGGCGCAGCGCGCGCGGTCGGCCGTGAACACGTCGCCGTTCACGCTGCCGATGCCCGCGATCAGACCGTCCGCGGGCGTGCGCACCGTGAGGTCTTCGAGCGTGCGGCGGCGCCGCTGTGCCGCGATCGCGAGCGGTCCGTACTCGATGAAGCTGCCCGGATCGCACAGGTCCTCGACATTCTCGCGCGCGGTGCGCTGGCCGGTCTTGCGACGCCGCGCGACCGCATCGGGGCGGCGAGAATCGAAGCCGAGCGCGTGGCGCTCGACCACTTCGGCGAGGTCGCGTCGGATCTGCGCGGGACCCTGCGCGGGCGCCGTGTCGCCCGCGTCGGCGGCGACGTCCGCCTCCTCGAGCCATACGAGCGGCTGGCCCTCGGCCACCGTCTCACCGGGCGACGCCGCGAGCGCGCGAACGATCCCGCTGCGATCGGCTTCGATCACGTGCTCCATCTTCATCGACTCGAGCACGAGCAGCGCGCGGCCCGATGCCACCGCGTCGCCCTCCGCAACCGCGAGACTCACGATCGTGCCCTGGAGCGGAGCGCGCACGGCGACGGTCCCCGGCGGTGCAGCGGGCTCGGCGCGCGCGGGCGCGCGCGGCGCCGCGGCGGGCGTCGACGGCGCGGCGGACTTGCCGTGCGCGAGCACCGCGAGCGGATCGCGTGGATCGACCGCGGCTCCGACGCGCGGCGCGGAAGGTCCGGTCGCTGCGGACTCGAAGTAGAGCGGGGGTTGTGGCAGCGCCGCCGCAGCGACGAGCTCGGCGGCGTGCTCTTCGACGAAGCGCGTGGTGATGCGGTGCTCCGCGAGATCGGGATGCCGCAAGAGTGCGAGCAGCAGGCCGCGATTGGTCTCGATCCCCTCGATCCGGAACTCGCGGAGCGCGCGCTCGGCGCGCGGAAGCAGCGCCGAGAAGTCGCGCGATGCCGAGTGCACGATCACCTTCGCGAGCAGCGAGTCGAAGCGCGGATTGCTCGCATAGCCGACGTGGCCGGCGGTGTCGGTGCGCACGCCCGGTCCCTCGGGCGGCTCGAACGCCGTGAGCGTGCCGGATGCGGGCAGCGCGAGGCCGTCCTTCGCGCGCAGCTTCTCGGTGTTCACGCGCAGCTGGATCGCGTAGCCGCGCGGCGCGGGCACGTCCGCCTGCGCGAAGCCGAGCTCCGCGAGCGAGCGCCCTTCGGCGAGATCGAGCTGCAACGCGACCAGGTCGACGCCGGTCACGGCCTCGGTGACGGTGTGCTCCACCTGGAGCCGTGCGTTGGCCTCGATGAAGTAGAACGTGTCGGGCCGATCGGCGTCGACGAGGAACTCCACCGTGCCGAGACCCGTGTAGCGCGCGGCGCGCGCGAGCTCGACCGCCGCCGCGAGCAGGCGCTCGCGCAGTGGCGGCGTGAGCCACGGCGCGGGTGCGATCTCGACCAGCTTCTGGTGTCGGCGCTGCAGGCTGCACTCGCGCTCTCCGAAGTGCACGACGGCGCCGCTCGCGTCGCCGGCGACCTGCACCTCGACGTGTCGCGCGCGCGGGAGCCAGCGCTCCACGTAGAGATCGCCGTTGCCGAACGCCGCCGCGGCTTCACTCGCGCAGCGCTCGAACGCCTTCTCGAGCTCCGCCTCGGAGTGCACGGGCCGAACGCCGCGGCCGCCGCCGCCCGAGACCGCCTTGATCATGAGCGACGCGCCCGCGCCGAGCCGCGCGAGCAGCGCGCGCGCTTCGCCCTGGGAGGTCGCGTCCGACGTGCCCTCGAGCACGGGGATGCCGCAGCGCTGCGCGAGCCCCCGCGCCGCTCGCCTTGTCGCCGAACAGCTCGAGCGCCTCGGGGCTCGGGCCCACGAACACCACGCCCGCAGCCGCGCAGCGGCGCGCGAGCTCGGCGTTCTCGGACAGGAATCCGTAGCCCGGGTGCAGCGCGTCGCAGCCCGACGCGCGCGCCGCGGCGAGGATGCCGTCGATGTCGAGATACGCGGCGGCGCCGCTCCCGCGCAGCGGCTGCGCCGCGTCGGCCTTGCGCGTGTGCTGTACGCCCGCCTCGTCTTCCGAGTACACGGCGACGCTGCGCAATCCGCGCGCCGCGGCGGCGCGCATCACGCGGATCGCGATCTCGCCGCGGTTGGCGACCAGCAGGCCCTGGAACGGCATGGGCCGGAAACCGTACCTCAATTCGGGAGGTCAAATGGCCGATCCCCGTGCCGGATGGACGCACTGATCACACCGTTCCGGCTGCGCTACGAGCGCGCCAGCGCGCTGGAGCCCGCGGCACAGGTCGAGGAGTGCGCGGACTACCTCCAGAACCCCGACGTGCTGATCTCGGAGTTCCTCGAGTCCTACTACTGGGTCGAGGGCAAGCTCGACCCCGACCGAGAGGACGCGCTGCTCGAGGCCAGCCGCGAAGAGCTCGTGCTCGAGCCGTACTTCGACTCGCTGCGACTCGAAGTGCACGCGGGCGAAGCGATCGAGACGATCCGCTGCCTCGCGGGTGCATTCGCGCCGCTGCCGGGCGAGCTGCACCCCGCGCTCGAGCAGAAGGGTGTCGACTACGTGGGTGTGCGCGAGGGCTCGCGCCGGATCGTGCTCGGCGTGACCGACACGCATCGCGAGACGACGGGCTTCTGTCTGCTGCTGCGCGGGCTCAACTGCCTCGCCGAGCTCACTCCGCCGTTCCAGGTGGCGCGCCTGCGGCGCCACGTGCTGCGCGACCGGGTCGATCCCGAGGCCGCGTTCGACCTGCAGATCGGCCTGACCGGGCGCGAGCGCGCGACGAGCGAGGTCGCGCTGCTCGAGCTCACGCGCGATCTCGCGGAGATGTTCAAGCGGCGGATCGGCGACGAGGCGCAGTTCGAGGGATCGATCGGGCGCATCGAGTGCCTCGAGCTCGGCGCGAGCGAGTCGGGTGGGTCGCTTCGGGTGCACTGGCGCGCGTAGGTTCGGACGCAGCCGTCGGGGAGTCCCAAAATGCCCCACGATCTCGTCTCAACTCGCTCGCCGCTTCTCCCGATCTCGTCGTGGAAGCCTTGTCTTCGCACGAGAGGGAGCCGCGCATGAGGCAGGTGACACATCTAGGCGTCGCACTCTTCATCTGTCTCGGACTGGCAGGTCCCGCCAGCGCCGCTTCGCTCGCGGTGTCGGCAGACAAGCCGACCTACCTCGTCGGCGAGACGATCACGCTCACGGTCACCGGGATCCGGGGGGGCCTCGACCTCGACAATCAGATCTGGGGCCGGCTCGTGTACGACGCCGCGCTCACGAGTACGGTGAGCTCGACTCAGACGCTCCACACCACGCTGCTCGTGCCCTGGTTCTCGCTCGGGCTCTCGACCGGCGATGGCTTTGCCGACGTATTCCACCAGACGAGCCTGGCCTTGCCTTCCCTCGTCGATCAGAACCAGAGCGCCACCGCGACGCTGGTCGCCGATGCGGTCGGGCTCGTGACCGTGGCGTGGGACACCGCGGGCCCCGAATCGCTCGACTTCTTCGGCCTCACGAACACGTCCGGCACGTCGTTCACGATCGTGCCCGAGCCCGGCACCGGGCTGCTCGTCGCCGGCGGTCTCGCCGCGCTCACCTGGAGCGGCCGCCGCCGGCGGATCGCTGCGGGGCGCGAGCGCGCGTAGCCCGCGAGGCGGGGCGACGAAGTCTTCCCGCCACGACTATGCTCACCGCGTGAGCGTCCGGATCGACTCCTACCCCCACCGCACCGGTGAGCACTGCGCTTCGACCGCGCTGCGCAACCTGCTCGCCCATCACGGCACCGATCTGTCCGAAGGGATGGTGTTCGGGCTCGCGGGGGGCCTCGGCTTCTTCTACTTCCAGAGCGATGCGTTGAGCCCGACGCGCATGTTCCACGGGCGCACGCCGAACTTCGAAGAGAACCTCGTAGCGAACACGGGGGTCGCGCTCGCGCTGCGCGAGGAGACCGACGACGCGCGCGCCGAAGCGCTGCTGCGCGAGCGTCTCGATGCCGGTGTGCCCGTGCTGCTCGCGACCGACACCTTCTATCTCGGCTATCACCACACCACGAGTCACTTCCCGGGACACACCTGTGTGGCCGTCGGCTACGACGCCGAGCGCGCACAGGTCTGGATCGCCGACCGCAAGTTCCCCGAGCTCCAGAGCTGTTCGTTCGAAGAGCTGCGTCGCGCGCGCAACGCACCCGACTACCCGGTCCGCTGCGAGAATCGCTGGGGCGACTGCGCCGAAGGGGTGCGACTCGCGCGTCCGATCGACGCGGCGATCCGCGCAGCGGTGCACTGCACCGCGCGCGAGATGCTCGCGCCGTCGGCGGAGCTACCCGCATCGGGCGTGCCGGCGATGCGCGCGCTCGCCGCGGGCTTCCCGGGCTGGAGCGAGGCACCCGACTGGTCGTGGGCGGCGCGCTTCGGCTACCAGATCATCATCAAGCGAGGCGCCGCGGGCAGCTTCTTCCGCTCGCTCTACGCGGACTTCCTGCGCGAGTCCGCGCCGTTCGTGCCTGCGCTCGGCGCACTCGCGTCGCGCATGGACGAGATTGCCGACGACTGGCGCGCGCTCGCGGTACCGCTCCAAGCGCAGAGCGAGCGCGAGACCTGCGATCCCGAGCTGTTCGCGGAGGCCGGCCGCCAGCTCTCCCGGCTCGCCGAGCTCGAGCACGCGTTCTATCGCGACGCGCAGGCCGCCGCTACCGCCTAACGTCTCCGTAGTTGGTGCAGACCCGCGAGCGCGAGCACCGAGGCCAGCATGCCAGCGATCGCGGGCGGCTCCGGAAGCGGGTCCGCGATCCCGAGGCCTTCCGGGAACGTCAGATTGCCCTGGACCAGTACCGGTGGAAGCGGCGTGTCGAGGATCGGATCGAACGAGAGCTTCCAGAGCGTGCCGAGCCCGGGCACCGGACACAGGACCGTGGCGCACGGGGCGAGCCCCAGGTTGGCGAAGTACACGTTGCCCGGCGCGTCGACGGCGATTCCCGCAATCCCAGGAGTCGGCTGCAGCTCTACGAGCGGTCGCGAGAACGTCCCGTCGAGGCCGTACTCGCTCACGAGCGGCGGGACCACGTTGCCTACCACCCACGTGCTGCCGCGCCGCGCGATCGAGATCGGCGTGAACGAGGTGAGGTCCTGGATGAAAGGCACCTTGCGCGCGGCGAGGTTGTACGAGCAGCTCGACCCCGTCGGCGGCGGGAACGGCGTCGTGTAGCGGCTGATCACCCCGCCGCTCGAACGGCCGCTCTCGGGCACGAGCACCGAGGCGTCGTCGGGGTCGATCGCGAGATAGCCGGCCGTCGTGAGGTGGTTGTCGAGGATGCAGTACTTCGAATCGTGCGAGAAGTTGCCGTTGGCGTCGCGGTAGTAGGCGAACAGCGAGCCGACGCCCGGAACGTCGAACGCGCCGACGCCGATGTCGACGAGGAACAGGATGTCGTCCGCGGGGTCGTTCGCGTCGGCGCCCTTGGTGAACGCGCAACCCGTGTTGTCGGGCAGGTGATCGTTCGGCGGATCGCTGAAGTTGTAGGCCGGCACGAGCTTGTCGGTGATCGTCCACGGCCCGGTCACGCCACCGGTGGGGACGTACAGGCCCCAGCCCTGGTACAGGCCCGAGGGGTGCCCGTCGATTCCCGGATCGAGCCCCTGGTCGCTGTCCTCGCCCATCAGATAACGAACCGAGCCGTCGGCCTGCCTGATCTCGCAGACCTGCCCGTTCGAGTCGTTGCCATGGCCGCGCTGGATTTCAGGCGGATACGGGTGCGGACCCTCGTGCGCCGCCTCATGTGCGGGGATCGGCGTCGTACGCGTCGTGGCCGGCACGGCGGCCGCGAGGTCGTAGGCGTCGAGGTCGTTGCCCTGCGGGCTGAGCAGGATCCCGGCGCCCTGCCCGATCGGCAATACCGGGATCGAGTAGGCGTGGAGACCGTTGCGCTGGGCCTGGGGCGGGATCGGCTCCATCGTGAGTCCCGGTTCCGATGAAGATCGTGTCGCCGATGACCGTGGGTGACGACGACGGCGCTCCGAGCAGCGGGTGCTCCGCGAGGATCAGGCCCGTGTTCGCGTCGTAGGCCTGCAGCGAGAAGCTGAGGGTCCCCGGAACGAATACGATGCCGTTCGCGTAGGTCGGCGCGCCGTACGAAGGGCGCGCGATCGCGGAGCGCCACAGGATGCGCCCGTCGACCGCGCTGATCGCGTGCAGCGACAGCATCCGAAGCGGGTCCTCGGCCAGCGTCGGATCGATCGATCCGCTGCCGGGAGGATCGACCGGCTCTCCGATCGGCGTCGACACCGCGGTCGTTGAGGAAGATCGCCGGCTTCGCCATTCACCTGGCCGACCGCGGGCGATCCGATCATGCCGCCGATCGCGAAGTGCGGCTGCACGTGACCCGACTGCCCCGGGTGGCTCGTCCATGTGCGTGCACCGGTTAGGCGATCGAACGCGTAGTAGAAGCCGTCCTTGCCGCCGTTGCCGACGAGGCCGCCCGGCAACAGGTTGGCCGACGCGCCGAAGTCGTCGTCGTACACGTTGAATCCGCGCGGATGGAACTCCCACTGCAGCTGTCCGGTCGTGGCCTGCAGCGCGTAGACGCCCTCGCTCTCGGCCTCGCCGCTGCCGCCGGCGGGGTTCACGCAGTTCGAGGTGCCGAACACCACCAGCCCTGCGCCGCCGAACGCGTCCGTATCGACCGCGGGTGAGGACCAGATGCCCCCGCATCCGCGCCCGGTGCCCGACCCGTCGGTGATCGAAGTGCGCAGCGTGCGCGTCTCGGGATCGAACTTGTAGACGAGCTCGAGTCGATACGGCGTGGGGCCGTCCTCGTCGGGCACCAGCGCGAACGAGTGCAGGCCGGTGCGGCCGACGTTCGCGTCGTTGTGGACGTCCATCCCGACGAAGATCCGATCGCCACCCGCGAGGTGCGCGATCACGGGAGACGACTCGATCTCGATCTCGCCGGAGTCATCGGCGTTCACGCGCGGGTCGAGGTCCTGCTTCGCGAGCAGTGTTCCGGTGACGGGGTCGAGCACGTACAGCGTGGCGCCGCCGCCAAACGCCACGACTCGAATCGAATCGTCGCCAACGCGGATCGTGTCGACGGCTGCCGAGGACACGATGTGCGCGGGATAGCTGTTCTGCAGATCGTCGATCTGGAAGCTCCACAGCTCCGCGCCCGTGTTCGCATCGATCGCGTGGAACTTCCCGCTCCAGTCGCCGACGTACGCGACCCCGTTCACGACCGCGGCCGAAGCGGTCACCGACGCCTCGCCCGTGTCGAAGAACCACCTCTCGGTCAGCGTGGCCACGTTCGCGGTGGTGATCTGCGAGCAGCCCGGGCCCTGCGCGAAGCTGTGGCCGGGGTCGTGCCCGTACATCGGCCAGTTGCACCCCTGGTGACCGGCTCGGGACGCCATCGGCACGAGCACGACGGCGGTTGCGAGCAGTGCGATCGAACGCTTCTGCACAGCATTCCTCCAGCACATAGGTGAAAGCGGCGGTGCAGTCTGACCTGACGGACCGTCAGAAAGCAAGCAGATCGTAGTTCAGCGGGCTAACGACCCGGCTGATGAGCGCGACGGCGTCGCGCGGCCGCGAGCAGCGCCGCAAAGCCCGCAGCGAGCCCGGTGGCGGTGGACGGCTCGGGCAGGAAGACGATCCCGGCGAAGAAGTCGTCCATCGCGCCCACGTAGGTGATCACGCCGTTCGCGGGGTCGACCACACCGAGATGGCGGTCGAGCGTCTCGCCGAACCGGAAGGCCAGCCAGAGCTGCCCCGTGTCCGGATGGGTCGCGAGGCCGTTGGAGCCGTCGATCGCGGTGGCCTGGTAGGTCATGATGGCCGTGGAGAGCGCAGAGCCATTGGCGGGATTGAGCCGGTAGAGCTCGGCCCCCGCCTGCGCCACCCCGTAGAGCACACCGCCCGAGAAGGCGAGCCCTTTGAGCTTCTCCGGCACGCTTCCGATCAGCGTCCCGACGCCGACCGTGGTCGTGTCGAAGAACTGACTGCTGAAGTTCGCGACGAGGAAGCGGCCCGTCGCCGGGTTGTGGACGATCGCCGTGTTCTCTTCCGCGGTCGAACCGGTCGCCGTGAACGGGCCCGTGGCAACGACCGAGAGCGTCCAGGGATCGATCTTCTCCCACACCTGGTTCGTGGTGCGCCCCGACGCGTGGTAGAGCAGATCGTCGTCGGGATCGAAGCCGATCGTCTCGCCGTCCTCTCCGTTGCCGAACGTCATGAGGAAAGTGGACGAGGCGTCGCTGGGATCGATCTCGAACAGCGTCTCGGGGTTGAGCCCGGCCTCTCCGGTCACGCCGACGAGCGTCTGGGCATGGGCGGGTGCGAGACAGAGCAGGATCAGAAGGGCGCTCAGCTTGTGCATGGATTCTCCGGTCAGCTCCGCACACGCGGAATTCTCGTTCGCGCCTGACTGGGCGTGGTGCCACTCCAGCGCCGGAACGCGCGCGTGAAACATGCGGGGTCGCTGTAGCCGAGAGACTCCGAGATGTGTTGGATGTGCAAGTCGGAGTCCTGCAGCATCCGGCGCGCTTCTCGCAGACGCGCCTCGTTGAGCAGCACGCGAAATCCGAAGCCGCGCTCCTTGAGCTTTCGCTTGAGCGTGCGTCCCGACACACCCAGCTTCGCGGCGACTGCGTCGAGATCGGGGAAGCTGCCGGGTCGAGCGACGAGTGCGTTGCGCACTCGCTCCACCACGTCGCCACCGTACGGCTCGAGCACCACTCGTTCGCGCTCGCATTGCTCGACGAATCGCCGCACCGCTTCGGGATCGGACAGGCGAAGGGGCAGATCGAGAAAGACCGCCGAGAACCGCAGCTGGATCGCAGGCATGCCGAACAGCGTCTGCGGGAGCCTCGAGCGGAAGCGCTCGAAGTAGTCCGGCTCGGGCCAGTCGAACCAGATCGCCGTGTCCGCGGGCCGATAGTTCAACAGGAGACCCGCGCCCATCTGCCACAGGCCGGCGATCAGGCATTCCTGGATGAAGCGCCGGATCGCCGGGGCGACGCGATTCCGCTCGCTCGACTCCAGAACGACGTGGGATCCGTCCACGAACACGCGCAGCGCGACGTCGGGCAGCTGCAGCTGCACGTAGCGGACGACGAGATCGAGGGCCTTGCCGAGCGTGTCGCAGCTCATCGCGGCAAAGCCCAGATCGCCGTGTCCGGTCGGCTTCGTCTCGAGACCGAGCTCGAGGCCGAGGCCGGCGTCGCCCGTGAGCTCGATCGCGCGTTCGATCACTCGAACGGCATCTCCGGCGGAGAGCCGGTATCCCACGGACTCGATCTGCTGGGGCGAGAGGCCGACCGGTCGCAGCAGGTCGCTCGGATCGATCCCGCGACGTGCGGCAGCCGCGAGGACCAGCCTGATGTACGCGGCGGGGACGCGCGTCTCCTGGCCCATAACATCAAGCATGCTCTCATGGCCGCAAACTCGTGTCCAGCCGTTCAACAAGGAGTCTCAGCTCCCGGCTTGACTCATGGCGGCCGCAGCGCGCTTGATCGCCGCGCGGATCCGGACGTAGGTACCGCAGCGACAGACGTTCAGATCCATGGAGGCGTCGATGTCGGTGTCGCTGGGGTTCGGGTTCGAGGCGAGCAGCGCGACCGCGGTCATGATCTGCCCGGGCTGGCAGAAGCCGCACTGCGCAACATCCTCGTCGATCCAGGCCTGCTGGACGGGGTGGAGCTCCTCCCCGTTGGCGAGCCCCTCGATCGTCGTGATCGGTCGGTCGCGGACCGACTCCACGGACACCGTGCACGGACGAGCGGCCTTGTTCGCGCCGATGTGACTCGTGCAGGCACCGCACACGCCGATGCCGCAGCCGTACTTCGGCCCCGTGATGCCGAGCAGGTCGCGCAGAACCCACAGGAGCGGCATGCCGTTGGGCGCGTCCACGGTGTGCTGCTGCCCGTTTACGGTCAGGGTGAACTGCGGCAAGCGACGAACTCCTCCAGCTCTTCCATTCTCTACGGTCGCACCGATCCCCGGTGAGGAGCAATCGGGACTTTCGCATTGATCGTTCGGGCCAACCCACCATCTGGTTCGCCGATCGAACGACTTGGCCCGAACTGATAATCAGTTAGGCCTGTTCGAGTCTCACACGTCCACCGCGTCCTCGGCTAGAAGAATGGCGATGACGGCGATCCACCGTTCGGCGATGGGAACGCTCGCGATCGCGCTGATCGCGTCGCCGGGCTTCGCCCAGACGCTGCCTCCCCTGCTCGGCAATCCCGGCAAGCGCTACTTCGTGAATCAGCTCTGCGACGGCGCGCCCGACGGCACGCCGATCGACTGGAGCCAGGATCCGCGCGTGCTGTTGCAGAAGGCCGGCTTCGCGGGCTCGGCGGGTCTGATCGACAGCGAAACGCATGCGGTCCACTTCAACGACCCGTACGAGATCTGCCACGTCCCGCAGCTGTTCGAGAATCAGGCGCAGCAGAACGCGATCCGCATCGCGAGGGGTTTGAAGCCGATCTACTCGGCTCGCCCGTATCCGGAGACCTGCGGCGAGTGGCGGCAGAGCGTCCAGGAAGGCCACGACTGGGTCGCGCTGTTCCCGACCGACCAGTCGCGCGAGGACGGTCACGGCGGCGACTACAGCGGGGTCTCCCACGCGATCTCTGGCGGCGCCACCGCGCAGGCCTGGAACAATCTGTGGCGCGTGTGGGGACTCACGGAGCGCCCCGCGAACTTCGACGAGCAGCTGTCCGAGCGCTACGGGCACTCGCCGATGCCGGAGCACCTCTACAACCCGTATCCGCTGCCGGGCGAAGAGGCGCTGCTCAGCAAGACCTTCGGTGGCACGGGTCGGTTGCCGCTCGGCTTCGCGCAGGGGCGCACCGCCGACGGCAAGTACGCCGGCACGATCGGGCTCAACTGCTTCTCCTGCCACGGCGGACAGATCGGCAGCGGCGAGGTCGTGAGCCGCGACGGCAACTATCAGCCCGGCAGCTACGGCGGGAATGCGAACGGCACGTTCATGGGGCTGCCCAACACCAACACCGAGCTCGGGGTGCTGATCACCGATCTGATCAACGCCCAACAGTATGCGGTGTACCCCCAGCAGGTGCCGCCGGTAGTCCCGGCGCTCGGCTATGTGCCTCTGGTCAACACCACGCGAGGCACCAACGCCGCCGACACCGAGATCGAGGCGATCGTCGCGATCCGCGATTTCGACACGCTCGAGTTCAGCCACGTGTTCGCGTATCCGCTGCACGCGAACTTCGGCGACCAGGATCCGCCGGCGTGGTGGTGGCTGCACAACAAGACCCGCTACCTGTGGTTCGGCGGCCATTCGAGCGACACGTCGCGCGGCAACATGTACTTCGGCAGCGTCAACGGCCTGTCGGGCGAACAGGTCAAGGAGAACGAGGGCGTCTTCGAATCGGTACACGATTGGACGCTCACGATCGAGGCGCCGAGCTACCCGCTCGGCTATTGCACGGGCCCGAACGGCACTCGCGCGGCGGGAGATGCGGAGGGCTGCATCAATCGCCCCCTGGCCGAGCAGGGTGCCGTGCTCTTCCACAACAAGGATCTGTGGAAGGAGGGCAACGCCGACATCCCTCGGCCGAAGGGCAACGGATCCTGCGCCGGCTGTCACGGCGTGTACTCGCCGCGCTATGCGAGCGACCCGACCTTCCTGCCGGATCCGAAGCTCGCCGGCATGACCGGATACACGGTTCCGCTCGAGATCATCAATACCGATCCGGCACAGGCCGAGGGCTGGGCCGCCGAGATCGACGGCCACGTTTCGACGTTCTGGTGGTCGTACCCCGACGCGCAGCCGAACTACTCCTTCCCCGAGAACAAGAGCGCGATCATCGAGGCCCTCGACGACTACATCGGCGTCATCGACTCGTCGACGCCCTCGAACATCGCCGATCACCTGAGGCGACAGATCGACGGATTCTCGTCCACGATGGACCCGATGCTGTTGGCGGTGATCAACGCGCTCGAGGACCCGTTGAACCAGTTGTACGCGCTGGTGCGACGCGTCCTCGGCCCCGCCGTGACGCCGGGCCAGTACATCGGCCGCGTCGAGGGGGTCTGTCCGTTCGAGGCGAAGACGGTGGGTTATGTCACCCCTCCGCTGCACGGCGTCTGGGCGAGCGCACCCTACTTCCACAACGGCTCCGTGCCGACGGTCTGGCAGGTGCTCAAGCCCGAGGAGAGGCCGAAGGTCTGGCGACGCCAGCGCAGCACGGCTGCCGTGCGCGTCCCCGGCTTCGAGCACGAGATCACCGGACCCAACAGCGCCTACGACTACACACGCCTGGGCTGGAAGCACGATGTGCTCAAGTGCGTCACCTGGCGCGACGGAGTCCCGTACTACCAGTGCCAGGGGAATCGCGATATTCCGCAGGAGCTCGACTGGGTCAAGGACACGCTGCTCGGCGGCGCGGTGTGGCCGACCTGGGTCGTGCCGCCGCCGGTCGGAGACCAGGGTCTCGCAGATCGGATGATCTACAACACGCACCTGTACTCGAAGAAGAACGGGGGTCATGCTTTCGTGAAAGTTCTGACCGACGCTCAGCGGCGCGCACTGCTCGAGTACTTGAAGACGTTGTAGGCATCTGCGCGTCGCGCGCGGGGTCGACGCGCGCGCGCGCGTTCGCTTCCATCGCCGCGTGCGCTGGATCGCCCTGCTCTTCTCGCTCCTGTGCGCGCTGCTCGGGGGCGAGGCGATCGCCCGGCGCGTGGTGGACGACGTCTACCTCGAGCGCCAGATCGGATCTGGGGGCGTGCTCGTGCCCTACGAGCCCGGCGCCACCGCCGATCTGCTCCAGCCCGAGTTCCGCGTGCGCTACCGGATCAACGAGTTCGGCTACCGCGACCGGCTCGACCGGCGCGCAGCGCGCACACCCGGCGTCGCGCGCGTCGCGCTGCTCGGCGACTCGTTCGCGGCGGGCTGGGGAGTCGAGTTCGAGGACGGCTTCGCGAGCCGCTTCGAGCGCGCCACTGGCATCGAGGTGATCAACGGCGCGAAGAACGGCGGCTGCCCGCTCTGGTTCGTGGCGCAGGCGCGCTTCGTGCGCGAGCGCTTCGCGCCCGACTGGCTGCTCGTGCAGCTGTTCGACAACGACGCCGACGACAACCGCCAGTTCATGGACCGCTTCGAGCTCGACTACGGCGAGCGCGCGGGCGAGCTGCCGCGCGCGATCGGCCCGCTCGACACGCAGGGCCGCCGACTTCGCCACGCGTGGGATTCGACGGTGTTCCAGCACCGGTTCCGCCAGCTCCAGCGGCGGATCAAGGGGAAGCGCCTCGCGCGCACGCCCTACGTGAAGCCCGGCGCGAAGCCGGATGAGCCGATCCTCTCGCGCGCGCAGGCGATCGAGCGCTATGCGATCGACCTCACACCGCAGCGCAACTGGGAGGGGCCGTTCTCGTTCCACGATCCCGCCCAGCGCGACGCGTGGCGCGAGCGGATCGCGTGGAATGCGCAGCTGCTCGATCAGCTGCTCGAGGAGTCCGCGCGCGCGAACGTGCCGGTCGCCGTGCTCTACATCCCCGCGTATCCGGTGTTCCTGCGCGCGCGCGAGGAGAACCCGGTCGCGGAGGCCGCGCGCGCGGTCGCACAGCGCCGCGGCGCGCTCTGGCTCGATGCGACCGATCTCCTGGCAAGCGCGCGCGCACCCGCGCTGCTCTACTACGCGTTCGACAGCCACCTCGATCCGGCTGGCCACGCCGCGATCGCGGACGCGCTCGTGCGCGAGCTCGCGCCGCGCGTGCGCGGAGGCGGCTAGCAGTCGGGATCAGCGCTTCGCGGCGCCTGCGAGCATCAGCCTCGCGACCGCGTTCAGCGCATCGCTCCAGGCGTTCGCGAGGGCGGGCGTCCAGGCGCTGCCGGCGACATCCGCGAGCGTCGCGAGCATGCACTCGGCCACCCAGCCGTACATCTCGGGCGTGACGCCGTAGACGACGTGTTGCGCCCCGAGGTCGCCGAGCGCGGACGTGAGCCACGGAGCGTCCTCGAGATGGTCGACGACCGCGACGAGCGCCTCGGTGAGCATCTTCGCCTGGCTGTCCGAATCCCGCCCGAACAGGCGCCGCGCCTGCGGATACCGCGAGAAGAGCGTCTCGTAGAAGCGGGCGGCGAGCTCGGGCTCGCGCTCGACGACGAGTGAGAAGGAGCTGCGCAGTAATTCGACGGGGAGCGACATCGGGGGATCCTCGCGAGCGACGGGGGCTCGGCATTCGGGTTCAAGGGGGTAATCGGCACGGCCGATACCGGTTTGTCGGATGCGGACTTCGGGATCTTGAGCCCGCGCTCGACTCGGAGGGCCACCGCATGCAATTCGCCCGACGCACCGACTACAGCCTTCGCGTGCTGCTCTACCTCGCGCTGCACCCGGACCGGATCGTGTCGATTCCGGAGATCGCCGACGCGTACCGGATCTCGCACCACCACCTCGCGAAGATCGCGCAGCGCCTGGCGGGGCTGCATTGGATCGAGTCGCAACGCGGACAGCGCGGCGGCCTGCGACTCTCGGATGAAGGAGCCCGGCTCACGATCGGTGACGTGGTGCGCGCGCTCGAGCGCTTCGAGCTCGTCGAATGCTTCCAGCCGGGCGGTGGCCACTGTCCGATCACGCCCGCGTGCGGCGTGACTGGCGCGCTCCTGCGCGCGCAGCAGGCGTTCATGCGCGTGCTCGACGGGTATCCACTGTCCCAGATGGCGCAGGATCCCAGCGCGTTGCTCGCTCTGCTGCCGGCCCGCCACCGGGTCGCGGCCGGAGGCGCGCGCCCGTCGACAGTGGCCTAGCTCCGGCGGCGGCCCTCGAGGCACACGTTCTTCGACGACACGCGCAGCCGCTCGCGCCGGATGTCCTCGATCCCGCGCGCCGCGAGCAGCGCGCGCAGCTGCCGCTCGTCGAATCCCGTCTTGTGGAAGTTGTAGGGGTGGTCCTGAGCGCCGTAGATCCACTCGATCGCGCGCTCGGTGGTGAGACGGCCGCGCAGCAGCGCACGCGCGAGCGCGCGTACGTCGGGCGTCTGCACGCGCAGCACGCCGCCCGCGCGCAGCACGCGAACCCACTCGTCGAGCAGCGACTCGGTTTCCGCCTGGGGAAAGTGCTCGAGCACGTCCTGGGCGAGCACCGCGTCGAGGCTGCCGTCGGCAAACGGCAGAGCCGCGGCCGACGCGACCACCTGGATGCCCGGAACCGGCCGGATGTCGAGATTGATCATGCCGGCCCGCGCGTCCTCCCCCGCTCCGAGGTTCAGCCGCCGCGGCGCGAGCCGTTCGATCAGCGCGCGCCAGTCCGCGCGGAATACATCGGCCGCCTGCGCACGCCCCGCGCTGGCGCCGGCCTTGAGGCGGTCGAGCAGCGCGCGATCGGTCGCGCAGCGCTCGATCTGGGCGCGCAGGTCGTCCGGCTCCACGTCGCGGATCGTCTGCGCGCCGTAGCTGCCCGCGTCGCGCGCGCGCACGAGCAGTCCGTTGCGCTCGTGCTCGACGATCTCGTTCATGGGCGCACCGTCGGTCGCGATCACGGGCACTCCTGCGTGCAGACTCTCGAGCACCGGGTAGCCCACTCCCTCGAACCGGCTCGGGAAGAGTGTGACGTCGACGCCCGCGAGCAGCTCGCGCATCGCCTCGTTCGAGACCTCGCGGTCGAGCACGCGCATGCGCGGGTGGAACGATTCGACGGCGCCGAGCGCGCCCCGCGCGTCGGGGTGCACCTTCACGAGAAGGTGCAGCGACTCACAGCGCGGCAGCAGCGCGCGGAACGTCTCGAACACGAGCTTCACCTGGCGTCGATCGACGGGACCGCCCACGCCCACGTTGAAGTAGACCACGGTGTCTTTGCCGGTCGGGCGCGCGGCGCCGAGCGGTGCGGCCAGCGCGAGCGGCAGCACGACGACGTTGCGCAGCCCTTCGCGCTCGAGCGTGCGCGCGGTGGCCGCGCCGTACGCCACGACCACGTCCGCCTCCGCGAGCTCACGCACGCGCGTGGCCGGGTCGGGCGGCAGCCAGTCGGGCAGCGCGACGATGATCGAGCGCACGCCCACGCTGCGGCAATGCGCGCACAGCCGCGGCGACGCGCGCTCGACGCCGATCCACACGTCGAGCTCGGCGAGCCAGCGCACGAGCCGCGTACCGCGAGCCACGACGCGCGGATGCGCGAGCTCGCGGTCGGCGCGGTGTGCGCGCACGCGCTCGAACGAGCCATCGACGCGGCCGAGCTTGCGCACCGGGAAGACCTGGGCGCGGCCGTCCAGGGCCCACTCGATCTGGCGCGTGAGCGTGGACAGCCCGCGGCGCAGCTCGTACGGCGTCAGGATCCCGACGCGCGGTAGCTCGACCGGTGCCGCCGACCGCCTCGCCCAGGGCATCCGCACGCGGGAACGATATCCAGATTTCTTCGCGGAGGCTCCGCGGGGGCTCAATGGGGCTCTCCGATACCTCCTGCACCAACGCTCGAGGAGACCCCCCAGATGAGCGCACACCCGTCCCGAAATTCGCGATTGGAGAGCTGGCTGCCCGAGCTCGCGGATCTGCACGGCCCGCGCATCCTGGTCGTCGAGGACGACCGCGAGCTCGAACCGCTCGTGCGCCGCGCGGCCGGCACGCTCGCCCCGCCGGTCGCCGTCGACTGGTGCACGAACACGGAGGCCGCGCACGATCTGCTCGCAACCGGCTTCTACGACGCCGTGATCTCCGACTGGCGCCTGGACGGAGACCTGTCGGGCATCGCGCTGCGCAGCGAATGCTTCGAGCTCCAGCCCCAGGCGGTGTTCGCGATGACCTCGGCGTATCCGCTCTCCCGCTACCTCTACAGCGTCGGCGGCCGGGCGACCCCGTTCCTGGCCAAGCCGTTCGACCTGGTGCGCTGCCGGAAGTTCCTGCGCTCGCTGATTACGAGCGAGGAAGGGGCGCAGTCATGAGCCAATCGCAGCAGGACGCGATCCGCGTGCTGATCGTCGAGGACGAGATCGAGGCCGCGCGACTGGTGGTGCGCCGGCTCTCGCGCTATCCGGCGGCGCGCTTCGAGATCACGCACGTCTCGGACCTGACCTCCGCGTTCACGCGGATCGAGCACGAGGAGTTCGACGTGATGGTGCTCGATCTCGGGCTTCCCGATGGAGACGGCTTCAACACGATCGCCTCCGCGTGCGGCGTAGCGCAGCACCTTCCGATCGTGGTGCTCACGGGCGAGGACGACGACGAGATGTCGGTGCGCGCGATCCGCGCCGGCGCCGAGGACTATCTGGTCAAGCCGCTGACCGACGTGAAACCCGTGGCTCGGACACTCCGGAACGCGGTCGAACGCCACAAGCGGCGCACCGCCGCGCTGCGGCGACAGGGACAAGAGGTGGCAGCATGACCCCCCGAACGAGCGACGCCTCACAGCGACCGATCGACATCCTGCTGATCGAGGACGACCCCGAATACCGGCGCCTGATCGAGCGCTGGCTCGTCAACTCGACCGAGGCCCGCTTCGGCGTCACGTGCGCCGCGCGCCTCGACGACGCCTGGCATCGCCTCGCCGCGAGCGACGTGATCCTGCTCGACCTCGAGCTGCCCGACGCGGGTGGCCTCGAGACGCTCGTGGCCGCGCGCGAGCTCGCGGGTGACTTGCCGATCGTGGTGCTGACCGGCAGCGACGAGACCGACATCGGTCAGCGCGCGGTGCGCGCAGGCGCGGACGCGTTCGTGTCGAAGCGCCGCGCCGAGCCGCAGATCCTGCACCTCGCGCTGCGGCGCGCGCTCGCCGGGCGCGAGCACGCGCGCGCGCAGGCGCGCCTGCGACGAATGACCGACTAGAGCGGCGCGGGGCCGGCCGGGAGCTGATCGTCGATCGACTCCTCGCGCTTGCGGTCGACGGCCTCGAACGCGCACAGCTTCTGCGCGAACGGGTAGACGGCGGCATAGGCCTGACGCACGTAGGCGCGCGCCTGGGTTTCGAGCACGTCGTACGGGCCGTAGGAGAGCCCGTTGTAGAGCGTGGGGATCTTGGTGGGCTCGCCCTGGCTCGCTTCTGGAGCGACCTCGCCGTTGCGCTGATACACCGTCACGCCCGGGTCGTAGCCCTCGTTCATGTTGCGCGCCGAGAGCATCGCGCTGAACACGTACCCGTCCTTCCGCGAATTCTCGGACGCGAGGATCATGAGCGACCAGTAGGCCTCGTCGCTCGAGCGCGTGACGCGCGTGCCGAGCGCCTTGAACTCCTTCGTCATCGCCTTGGCCACGCGCTCTCCGACCGCGGAGTTGCCCTCGCGCGAGTAGTCGATCATCACGGTCATGAACTCGCAGCCGAGTTGCGCCATCTCGGGCGCGGGCTTGCGCTGCACGGGCTTCGCCTGGGGCGGCTCGTACTGGAACGATTGCACGACCGAACCGAGGGTGTGGCAGCCGCAAGCGAGCAGCAGCGGCAACCACAGCAGCGCGCGCAGTCGCAGTCCCATCCGGATCCGCCCCCTCGTGGGACCCGCCTGACAGGCCCCCGTAGTCTTATCGACCGCCCCCCCGGGCCCACTCGAGCGATTTTCGGCGAGCGGTTCGGGCGGCGACTCCGCCGTTGCTTTGCCCGGGCGCTGGCCCGCTAATATGGCTCGACATCTTGGGCCGGTCCACCGAAACACCGCGATCGCACTGGGTTATCGCGACCCTCTGGCTTCATGTGGTGCCCGCGCTCGTCGCGATCGCAGTCGCAGGACCCGCGGGCGCCGCAACCGACCATTACGACGTCGACTACCACGTGCGGTTCGTGCCGAAGGAAGGCGCCGCCGCGGTGACGATCGCCATCCGCCCTCACGGCGCGCGCGCGACCCGGATTCGCCTGCGCATGGATCCGAGCCGCTACGACCAGGTGCGCGGCGACGGCCGCGTCGCGCGCGCGGGCAACCGCGTCACCTGGGAGCCGCCCGAGAAGGGCGGCTCGCTGCACTATCGCTATCGCATCGACCACCAGCGCAAGGGCGACGGCTTCGACGCCAAGATCGGCCCGCGCTGGGTGATCGTGCGCGGCGACGACCTCGTGCCCGCCGCCTCGGTGATCGCAACGCGCGGCGCCGATGCACGCGCGCGGCTGCGCTTCACGCTGCCCGACGGCTGGACCAACGTCGACACGCCCTATCGCCTCGCGCGCAACGCGCGCGAGTTCGTTGTGATCGATCCCAATCACCGCTTCGATCGCCCGGTCGGATGGATCATCGCGGGAGAGGTCGGCACGCGCCGCGAGTGGATCGCGGGCTGCGAGTTCAGCGTCGGCGGACCGAAGGGCGAGCCCGTGCACCGCAACGACGTCGTGGCGTTCGCGAACGTGACGCTGCCGCACGTCGAGCGCGCGTTCGGCGAGCTGCCGCCCAAGCTGCTCGTCGTCTCCGCGGGCGACCCGATGTGGCGCGGCGGCCTGTCGGGTCCGCGCTCGCTGTTCCTGCACGCAGATCGCCCGCTGTTCTCCGAGAACGGCACGAGCAGCCTCATGCACGAGCTCTTCCACGCGATCACGCGCATCCGCGGCGCCGAGGGCAACGACTGGATCGCCGAGGGCCTCGCCGAGTACTACTCGATCGAGCTGCCGCGGCGCGCGGGGCTCTTGTCGGCGAGCCGGTTCCAGAAGTCGCTCGCGTGGATGCAGCGTTTCTCGCGCGGCGTCGATCGCCTGCACGCGCGCCGCTCGAGCGGCAAGATCACCGCGCGCGCGGTGCTGCTCCTGCACGAGCTCGATCGCGAGATCCACACGCAGAGCGGCGGCAAGGCCCGGCTCGACGACGTTGCGCGCGCGCTGATCCAGGTCCGCGAGGTCTCGCTCGCCGACCTGCGCGCTGCCGCAAAGCGCGCGAGCGGCGCGCCGTCGAAGGTGCTCGAGTCACCGCTGCTCGAGGAGCCTCCCGCTGCCGCGCCGGCCGCGAAGTGATCCGAATGGGACTCCCCGACGACGATGCGCTCGTGTTGCTGCACCATCCGCGCTGCTCGAAGAGCCGCGCGGCGCACGCGCTGCTCAGCGAGCGGGGCGTCGCGTTCACCGAGCGCCGCTATCTGGAGGAGCCTCTCTCGCGCACAGAGCTCGCGTCGCTGCGCGAGCGGCTCGGACGACCCGCGGCGGAGTGGGTGCGCAAGGGCGAGGCCGCGTTCGCGGAATCCGGGCTCGGTGCGAGCTCGAGCGATGCGGCGATCCTCGACGCGATGGCGAAGCACCCGATCCTGATCGAGCGGCCGATCCTCGTGCGCGGCGCGCGCGCCGTGGTCGGGCGCCCGCCCGAGCGCCTGCTCGAGCTGCTGTAGCGCGCGCTCAAGCCGCGGCGCCGTCGACTCGATCCGGGGCCCATGCGGATTGCGATTGCGGCCGAGGGAACCCGCGGAGACATCCATCCGATGCTCGCATTGGCCGAGCTGCTGATCGCCGCGGGCCACACGGTGCGCTTCTGCGCCCCGCCCGATTTCGGCGCGGTCGTGGCGAAGAGCGGCGCGGAGTTCGTCCCGTTCGGCGCCGACGTGCGCAGCTTCATGTCCGAGAGCGCAGCCGCGGTACACGCGGGCGGCCTTCGATTCGCGCGCCGGATGCGCGACTGGGGAGAGCTGGGTCTCGCCCACCAGTTTCGCGTGCTGCCCGACGCGGTCGCGGGCATGGATCGGCTGCTGACCGCGGGAACGATCCTCGCCGGCGCTTCCGCTGCCGAGCTGCACGGCGTGCCGTTCCGCTTCGTCGCCTACACGCCGGCCCTGCTGCCCTCCCCTGAACACACGCCCGTCTTCTTTCCGTTCCAGGTGCGCAGCCGGCTGGCCAACCGCGCGCTGTGGTGGAGCGCGCGGGCGCTGTTCGCCGGGATGGTGCTGCGCGATCTGAATCGCGCGCGCCGCGAGCTCGGGCTGCCGCCGGTGCGCAGCGTCATGCGCCACATGCTCTCGCCTCACCCCGTGCTCGCGGTGGATCGCCCGATTGCTTCGCTACCCGACGACTGCCCGCTCGACGTCGTGCAGATTCCTTGTCTTCACTCGCGCGAGGGCGAGCCGCTGCCCGAGAAGCTTGAGCACTTCCTGGACGCCGGGCCGGCGCCCGTCTTCCTCGGATTCGGCAGCATGCCGGATGTCGACCCCGCCGCGACGACCGAGCGCCTCTTGTCCGCGATCGACGCGCTCGGCTGTCGGGCGGTGATCTCGCGCGGCTGGGCGGGGCTCGGCGACGTGGCACTGCCCGAGCACGTCATGGCGATCGGCGATGTCAACCACGCCCGACTGTTCCCGCGCGTGGCCGCGGTGGTCCATCACGGAGGCGCGGGCACCACGCACACGGCGGCGCGCGCAGGCGTGCCGCAGATCGCGATCCCGCACATGCTCGATCAGTTCTACTTCGCGCGCCGCGTCTCCGAGCTCGGGATCGGGCCGCCCTCGATCGCGCGCAAGGACCTCTCCGTCGCGCGTCTCGTCGAGTCGCTTCGCGCCACGCTGGACAACGAGCATCTGGCCGGCCGCGCAGCCGAGCTCGCCCAGAAGCTCGCCGCGCTCGAGACGATCGAAGCGCACCTCGACGCGCTGCTCGCGGGTTAGGGTTAGCGCGAGCGCCGGCGAGCCAGCGATCGGCAGCCGGCCAGCACGAGCAGCGCGGCGATCGCGCCCGCGATCGCAGGCGGCTCCGGCACGTCGAGCGTGACGATCCCACGTCCCGCACTCGTATAGTTGAACCCGAACGAGCGGGCGGCCAGCGAGCCGGCGACGAGCTGGACCTTCCCAGCGCCCATCACCGTGCGCTTGTCGGTTGCTCGCTCTCACTCCGGCGCGAGCAGGCGCACCGCCTCGCGCGGGTCGAGCGCCTCTTCGACGAGGCCGATGATCGCGGTGTCGAGGCCCGCGTCGAAGTACTCCTGGATCCGCGCGCGGCACTCGTCGGGCGTGCCGTGGATGTAGAGGCGATCGCAGGCCTCGTCCGAGAGCGCAGCGCGCGCGCCCTTGATGTCGCCCTCGCCCCAGCGCTTCCACATCTCGGTGTAGTAGCGCTCGTTGCCGAGCCACTCCTGGTGCTGCCGATACGTAGGGACCGAGAGGTAGGGCGCCAGCGACCAGCGCGCGACCTTGCGCACCGTCTCGGCGTCGCGCGTCGGAGAGACGTAGATGCGCGCGGCGATCTCCTTGCCGTCGCCGAACTTGCGCACGAGAGCGGCGGACTTGGCGACGTCGTCCGGTGTCACGTAGTTGAGGATCGCGCCGTCGGCCTCGCGCCCGGCCAGCTCGAGCATGCCCTCGCGCAGGGCCGCCACCAGAAGCGGCGGCGGCACCTCCACCCGGCGCCGCAGCTTGAATCCGCGCACCGTGAACGTCTCGTACTCGCGGCTCGCCTCCCCGCCCGTGAGCGCCGCGCGCAGGAAGCGCACCGTGTCGCGCGTCTGCTGGAACGGCTTCTCGAACGGGCGAGCGTTCTGATACGAGACGATGTACTCCGACGAGCTGCCGAGCCCGATCACGCAGCGCCCGGGCGCCGCTTCCGCGAGCGCGGCCGCGCTCATCGCGAGCACGGCCGGACCGCGCGTCTGCACGGGCAGGATCGCGACGCCGAGCCGCAGCGTGGGCGCCCATTGCGATGCGAGCGCGAGCGGCACGAAGCCGTCGAGGTCCTGCGCCTCGCTCGTCCACACGTCGGAGTAGCCGAGCAGCTCGAGCTCCGCGACGAAGCTCGCCTGTGTGATGAGCTTCTCGTCCTGGAGCGGGAACGAGATGCCCAGACGCGGCCCGCGTGCCACTAGTCGGCCACCTCGCGATAGCCGAGCTCGCGCAGCGCGCTGCGGATCTTCGCGGCGGCCGCGTCGAGCGCCTCGGGCTTCGGCGAGGGATCCGCGTTCGCGAAGTTCAGATCGCTGATCGCATCGATCGGAATCAGGTGCACGTGCACGTGCGGCACCTCGATCCCGACGATCGACTGCCCCACCCGCCTCGGCGCGAACGCGCGCTGGATCGCGCGCCCGACGCCGTGACACACGGTCATCACGTGCCTCGCGAGGTCGGGATCGAGATCGATCCAGTGATCGACCTCGTCTCGCGTCACGACCAGCGTGTGGCCGGGCTTGACCGGGTTGATCGTCAGGAATGCCACCGCGCGGTCGTCCTTCCAGACGAAGCGCGCGGGCAGCTCGCCGCGGATGATCTTCGTGAAGATGCTCGCCATCGTTCCCCCTCGGATCAGCGTGCCATTCTAACCGGAGCGGGGACTACAATCGCGAGCGTGTCGATCGAACCGATGCCGCCGATCGCGCCGGGGCGCTGGCCCTGGGTGGGCTCGGCGCCCGGCCTGTTGCGGCGTCCCACCGAGTATCTGCGGCGGGCGCGCGCGCAGCTCGGCGACACGTTCGTCGTCGACGTGTTCGGCTACCGGCTGTTCTTCGTGTTCTCGGCCGAGGGCGTGCGGCGCCTCTACGCGCTGCCCGAGAACGAGGCGAGCTTCGGGCTCGCCACGTTCACGCTCGTGTTCAAGCACAAGATCCCGCTCGAGCTCGCGGTCGGACGGCGCCACCGCCCGCACGATCTGTTCGGAAACCAGGAGGTCGAGGGCTATCTCGACAACCTCGAGCGCGCGGTCGATCACGAGCTCGCGGCGCTCGGCTCCTCGGGTGAGTTCGAGGCGTTCGCGTGGGCGCGCCGACTCGGGCATCGACTCGGCCTCGGCTGCTGGGCGGGCGCCGAGGCCGCCTCGCCGCGCCACCTCGATCGCCTCGTGCCGCTGTTCGACCGGCTCGACACCGCGGACTCGTTCGTGCGCCCGTGGCGCGCGCTGTTCGCGACCGCCACGGGCAAGCGGATCGAGCGCAGCGCGATGCGCGGGATCGAGGCCGTGATCGCGGAGATCCTCGCCGAGCGCGAGCGCACGGGGGCGCGTCCGGGCGACTACCTCCAGCAGATGTGGGACGCCTGGGCCGACGCACCGCCAGGCGAGCGCGCGATGCAGGTGGCGCGCGACGTGATGATCATCCACATGGGCGCGCAGTCGAACCTGTACGCCGCGCTCGCGTGGACGCTCGTGAACGTGCTCTTGCGCCCGGATCTGTTGGCGCGCATCGAGGCAGGCGACGACGCGCTGCTCGAGCGCTGCGCGAACGAGTCGATCCGCATGGCGCAGAACTCGCTCACGCTGCGCCAGGTGATGCGACCGGTCGAGGTCCACGACGGCCAGCGCGCCTATCAGCTTCCGCCGGGCACGTTCCTCGCGACGATGTTGTCGCTGAACAACCGCAGCGCGGCACCCGGCCTCGAGGTCTTCGACCCCGACCATTACGAAGGCCGCCGACTCTCTGGCGACGTGCCGCTCGCGGCGCGCGAGCTCGTGAGCACGTTCGGCCACGGCCGACACTCGTGCCCCGCTCAGCGCTTCTCGATCTCGGCGATCCGCATCGCGCTGCGCCGGCTCGCCCTGCGCTACGAGCTCGCGGCGCGCTTCGCGAGCGCCGAGCCGCGGCCGCGCCAGCTGGGCGCGGTGGCGCGCGCAGCGCGCCCCTGCCCCGTTTCGTACCGCGCTCGCTGAGTCGCTAGGCGGATCGGCGGCGGCCGAAGTAGCCGAGCCCGAAGAGACCGAGCAGCATCAGCACCGCCGTCTCGGGCTCCGGAACCACGCGCGCGCTGCCGTTGAACGTGTAGGTGTCGCCGCTGCCCGAGACCGAGAAGTTCAGGTCGAGGCGCATGAAGTCGTACAAGCCCGCCGGAATCGGGCCTGCGATGATCGCCGAGTTGAACGGACCGTGGGTGTCGGACGTGAGCGCGGGGTTCGAGTTGAACAGCGTGCCGAGATCGATGTCCGCGTTGGACAGTGACCCGCCGCCGTCGGTGGAGAGCGTGAACACCTGGATCTCGGGAATGCCGTCGGAGTCGGTCGGCACCGGAGACCCGAGCGGGGTGACGGTGACCAGGCCCGCGCCGCCGCCACCGTTCGTCGTGCTGCCCGACATCGACGTGTTCACGGAGCCCGGCGCGGTCGTCAGCGTGATCGACTGGCTGAGCAGGACCGAGATCGCGAGCGCGCCACCCGTGTTGTTCACGACCGTCATGCCGTAGTCGATCACGGGATCCGGATCGAGGAGCGCGTCGATCGTGATGCTGTAGCCGTCACCCGTGATCGCGGGTGAACTGCAGCCCGCGGAGCCGGCGCAGTAGTAGCTCGACTTGTCGACGCCCTCGAGCGGAATCGAAATGGGCTCGGCCCCGTTGACGCTCACGGTGGCCGTGGTGACCGCGCTGGCGGCGGAGGCGGCGGCGAGGACGAGAAGTCCGGCCAGTAGGGAACGCTTGTGCAGCATCATCAGCCCCTCTTTCCCGTATGGGCCTTCACGCAGACAGGCCCAGAGCCCCCTTCCCGTGTGGCTGTACTTTTCTAGAGCAATTTCCGGACCAGCTCCAGAACTATTCCGGTTGGATCGAAAAAGTCTTTGATTCCGGTCGATTGAGCGCTTCTGGCGCACGCGGGCCGAGCGCGGGCCGGGGCAGAACTCCCGGACCGTTCCGCGATCGCGGAAAACCTTTTCCCGGAAGGCCTGCGCGAATCAGCTCTGGCGGCGGCGGCGAAGGAGTCCGAAGCCGAGCAATCCGAGCGCGATCTCCAGTCCGGTCGAGACCTCGGGGACGATCGTGGCGTCGCCGTTGAACGTGAAGCGGTCGTTGCCGCCCGAGAGCGTGAAGTTCACGTCGACGCGCATGTCGGTGTAGTTGCCGCTGCCCGCCGGGCCTGCGACCGCCGCCGAGTTGAACGGGCCGTAGGTGTCGGAGACGAGCCCGGGATTCGAGCTGAACGCGGGACCCAGATCGATCCCGACGTTCTGCCAGGTGACAGCGCCGTTGGTCGACAGCGAATACACCATGATCTCGTCGACCCCGCCGGGGTCCTGCGAGATCCCGGCGGGCGGCGCGTTCGGACTGATCGACACCACGCCCGTTACGCCGCCGCCGTTCGTGGTGCTGCCCGACAGCGAAGACGTCGCCACGCCAGGTGCCGGGGTCGGCACGATCGACTGGCTGAAAATGAATGAGAACGCCGAGGGCGCGCCGAAGTCGAGGACGTTCCCGTTGAACGTGATCACGGGATCCGTGTCGAACGTGATGTCGAGATCGGTGATCCCGAAGTCGCCGGGGAGGCACGCCGTGATACAGGTCCAGTTCGTGACGGTGCCGATCAGATCCCCGAGCGGTCCGGTGGAGGTTCGGATGTTGTTGATCGGGACGGTCACGGGCCCGAGCGGCCCCTCATAGACGACTGCCGCATAGAAGCTTCCGACGGCCTGCGCAGGGGCGGAGCTGAAGAACGTCAGCGAAGCGACAGCGATCCACGCAGCGACAGCACGAACCCGCATCCTATCCCCTTCCCCTTCGGGGCCGCCCACGCGCACACGGGCGGACCCGAGCTAGAGTGATCCTTCCCAGGAATCGCTCCAATCACAAAGCAATTTTCGGGCCACGCTCCATTTTCACCAGAGCGCAAAAAAAGCCCGTCGAATCCAGCCGTTACGGCGTCGCTCCCGGATCCGGCTCGAAAGTAGCCCCGCTTCTGGAGGGGCATTTCTCTTTTGGGGCAAATCTTTTCCGACCTGTTTACCGATGGTCGGATCCCTGTTTTGGGGCATTTCGCTCGCGCGAGCACTCGTTAGGGGTGGGATGGCCGGGCCGGGAAAGGCACCCACTCGGTCACGCCCTCGACGCGAACGACCCGCGAATTCTCGGCGGCGCCGATCCGCACCGGGACCGCCCAGCGCAGCATCTCGACCGACTTGCTTCCCCTGGCCACCGCCTCCGGGACATTGCCGTCGGCGAACACGGTGCGCGGATCGACCCAGCCGAAGCGCGGCGCGCTCGTCAGGCGCTCCCAATGCGGCGCTGCGTCGGCCCGCGGCTCGAGCGCGAGGCTCGCCCCGCCGCGCAGACGCGCCACCTCGGCGAACGTCGCGCTGCGGAGGTTCGCGTCGACCCCGTCGGGTGAAAGCCGCACGAACGGCTCGCCGTCGCGCCCGAGCACGGTGATGGGCTCGGGCGAATCGTTCTGCAGCAGGAACGATCCGGCGCGCCCGGGCACGAGCGAGATGTGCACGTCCGGCGCGAGATCGGTGTCGGAGAGCAGGCGCGCCGCGAGCGCGCCCGTGCGCGGCGGCTGCGCGACGAAGCGGCCGCGCAGCGCGCTCGCGACGTCGCCGAGCCGCACCGGCACTTCGAAGCGGCGCGCGGCGTGCTTGCCCGGCTCGTGCTCTTCGGGAACTAGCCGCGCGTCGAACCATCCCCACGTCGGCTCGCGCTGCGCGCGGACCCAGTGCGCTGCCACCGCCTCGCCGCGCTTCAAGCGCTCGGACAGCTTCTTCGGAACCTGTCCCTCCGGAGCGAGTCCGCGGTACCACGCGGGCGACGCGAGATTTCCCTCCACGCCAGCGGGACCGATTCGCACGAACGCGACTCCGCGCTCGTCGAGCACCTCGAGCACGCGGTCGGTGGTGTTCTCGATGACGAGCTGATACTCGACGGTGCGGTGTACCTGCGCGCGCACGCCCGCGAGCTCGGGCGCGAGCGGATCGAGCCGCGCCTCGACCTCTTTGTCGTCGGGGCTGGGTCCATGCGCGCGCGCGACGCCCGTAACCGACACGGCGCCGACGAGCGCGAGCGCCGCGAGCTGGAGGCCCGCTCGCCGCGCGATCGATCTACCGGCACGCTCCGACAATGCGGACCCCACTCAGCGACGCGCGTCGCTCGGCTCCTGCGAAACGGTCACGGGCGCCACCTCGCGCACCGCGCGCAGCTTCTGGCGCGCGAGCGCTGCGGCGCCGGAGCGATCGGGCAGCCGGAAGCCGGTGTAGAGCACGCGCCGCTCGCGCCCGACCGGCGGCTGCGCCATGTGCAGCGTGCACGAGAGGTGCACCGTGATGTCGCCCTTCTGCGTCGGCAGCGCGTGATCGGGCAGATCGAGGCCGGGCTGCGCGAACGCGGGCCAGCACAGCGCGCGGTGCGATCCCGGTCGCACGCGCAGCTGTCCCGAATCTTCGGCGGCGCCGGTCACCGAGATGCCCGTCGTGAGATTCGAGCAGTCGTAGCTGTGGCGCCCGAGCGAGCAGTCCTTGTGCCAGGGCACGTCGGAGATGCCCTGCACGACCCCGATCGGTTTGAACAGCGCCTCGACGCGGTTGCCCCCCACCGTGGGGTGGTAGTGGCCGTCGCCCGTGAGCTCGCCGATCCGCAAGAACGCAGGGCCGTCGAGCAGTTCCACCGTGACCGCGGACCTCGCGTCGAAGCTCTGCATGCGCACGAGCCGCCGCGACCCGTCGCCCATCGTCACCCACCAGCTGCAGCCGTCGCCGTCGCGATAGTCGGCGACCGCGGCGTCCATGTCGGCGGAGATCTGATCCATGAGCGCCGGGTCGAGCCAGCCGCGCAGGTGCAGGAAGCCGGCTTCGTGCAGGAAGTGGCTCATCTCCGCGGGATCGTCGTCGGGGAGGAACCCGCGCCCCAGGTCGAGCGGCGATCCGTCGCGCGCGCGAAATGCGACACTTCTGGGTGTATGGATCGCGCGGCCGTCGAGCGCCGCGCGCAGGACGAGCCACCAGTCGAGCAGATGGCCGAGCCCACCTCCGGAGACGGTTAGCTGCCCGGAGCTGAACATCGCCATCGGCGTCGACTGATCGCGAACGAAGTCAGCGAAAGCCTCCGGAGACAGCTGCCACACCACGCTGCCCTCGGGACCGGAGCCCGTCGCGACCTCCGCTCCGTCGCCGCGCCAGCACACGGTCGCGCGCGTCTCGGACGTCGCGATCTCGAGCGGGCGCAGGCGCAGGCGCGCGGCGCCCGGAGCGACCTTCTCCCGGTGCACCGCGAGCGCTTCGGGCAGCGTCTCGCGGAAGAACCGCTCCGCGTCGAGCGGCGGAGCCGGTCCGTCGTCGCGCGTGCGGACGTCGACGCTCACGGATGCTCCGCTAGAGGAGTCCCTGGCGCACTCCGACGTGCACCTCGCCGCAGTAGCCGTAGTCGACCTCGAGCGCGATCCCCGAGACGAAGCGCGCCGCATCGCTGTTCAACAGGATCAGCGGATCGCCCATCTCGGCCGCGGTCGCGGGGCGTCCGATCGGCGCCTGGAAGAAGCGCTCGAGATTCTGCTGGCCGCCCGCCTGCTCGTAGAACTGGGGCAGCATCGGCGTTTCCGTCGGACACGGAAGCAGTGCGTTCATGCGGATCTCGCGCGACACGAGCTGCGACGCGCGCAGCTTGGTGTAGACGATCAGCGCCTGCTTCGAGCCGAGGTAGCCGTTGGCGATGTCCGGATTCGCCTTGCACCACTCGACGGCGCTCTCGAACGTGGGCGTTTCGCACAGCTCGCGCAGCTTCGCGAGATTCTTCGGATAGCCCACGCCCGCCACCGAGCTGATCAGCGCCACGGCCCCGCCGCGCGGAACCTGAGGCAGGAGCGCCTCGATCACCTGGCGCACACCGACGAAGTTCACGGTCATCGTGGTGAGCGCGTCGAAGCGCGGCGGACCCGGCACGCCCGCACACACGAACACCTTCGGGACCTCGCCGCCGATCTGGCGCACCGCGGCCTCGATCGATTTCGGCTTGGTGATGTCGACCTCGATCGCCTGCTTCACGGGCAGCGAGATCGGCGCGATGTCGAGCGCGATCACCTCCGCGCCCATCTCCACGAGCGCGCTCGCGCACGCGGCGCCCATACCCGTCGCGGCGCCGACCACCACGCAGCGCGTTCCCTCGTAGCCCAGGATGTCCTTCACGTTCGCGTCCTCCTCCGCCGGGCGGACCACCGCCGAGCGAGAACGCTAACGCGTCTAGTGGAGTCGCGCGCGCCAGATACGCGCGAGGTCGCGCAGCGCGCCCTCGAGCGAGGGGTGGTCGTGGCGCCGCGTCGCGCGGCGCGAGTCGCTGTCCTCGACCACGTAGCCGCGCGCGTCGCGATCGTGACGGCGCACGCGCACGGTGCGTGCCCCCTCGCGCAGACGGGCTCCGAATACGAGCGGTCGAACGGCCATCGCTACCTCCCGGGGCGCTTTGTGCGCCATGCCGAACCGATCGACCCGCGCGCGGGAGTTCTTGAGCAGAAATCACGCGTTGGCGAAAAACCTGCGCACGAATGAGGGGTTGGCGCTGCGGCCCGGCTCACGATCGGGGTGCGCCAGCGGCCCTCCGACCGCTGCGCTTGTACTCTCTGCCGCCACGATTCTCACCACGGCGCATCGTTGCGTCGGAGTGCGAACGGGCCCAGGAGGGGTGGATTGGCCGAGTGCGTGATCTCCGGGACGGGGCTCTGGGTGCCGCCCGATCGGATCTCCAACGCGGAGCTCGTCGCATCGCTCTCGGCGGCGACCGAGCGCTGGAACCTCGAGCACAAGGCCGAGATCGAGGCGGGCACCTGCGAGGCGCGCGACCTGCCGAACGAGCGCTTCATCGTGAAGGCCTCGGGTGTCGAGAACCGCTACGTGATCGACAAGCAGGGCGTGCTCGACCCGGAGCGGCTGCGCCCGCACCTGCCCACGCGCTCGGAGGACCAGCCCGGGATCCAGTGCGAGATCTCCGTGGCCGCGGCGCGCGAGGCGCTCGCCCAGGCCCGGCGCGCGCCCGAAGAGGTCGATCTCGTGCTCGTCGCATGCTCGAATCTGCAGCGCGCATATCCCGCGGTCGCCATCGAGGTGCAGCACGCGCTCGGCGCTTCGGGCTTCGCCTACGACCTCAACGTCGCCTGCTCCTCGGCCACGTTCGGCATGCAGGCGGCGGTGGACGCGGTGGCGCGCGGCCATGCCCGCTGCGCGCTCGTCCTGAACCCGGAGCTCACGTCCGGCCACACCAACTTCTCGCTGCGCGACTACCACTTCATCTTCGGCGACGCCTGCACCGCGACCGTGATCGAACCCGCGGACGCGTGCCGTGCGGACGCGCCGTTCACGGTGCTCGGCACGCGCCTCGCCACGCGCTTCTCGAACAACATCCGCAACGACTTCGGCTTCCTGAACTGGTGCGAGGACGATCCGCGCGATCCGAACGAGCTGGTGTTCCGCCAGAACGGCCGCAGGGTGTTCCGAGAGGTGTGCCCGATGGTGGCGGAGCTGATCCGCGACCACCTCGCGGAGCTCGGCATCGCGCCGAGCCAGGTGCGGCGCTTCTGGCTGCACCAGGCCAACCTCGCGATGAATCAGCTGATCGCGAAGACCGTGCTGAAGCGACCCGCCGAGCCCGATGAGGCGCCCGTGATCCTCGACGAGTTCGCGAACACGAGCTCCGCGGGATCGGTGATCGCGTTCCACCGCAAGCGCGCGGACTTCGCGCCGGGCGACCTCGGCGTGATCTGCTCGTTCGGCGCGGGCTATTCGATCGGCAGCGTCGTCGTCCGCCGTCAGTAGCGCGGCTCGAGGCGGATCGGGACGTCGTCGCGGCGCCAGAACCATGCCGCCGCGAGATCGATCGAGCCGTACTTGGCCCGGAACAGCGCGTCGACGTGCTCGTGGTCGCCCTCGCCGTTCCACACCACGGCGTGATAGGCGACGTCGACATCGCCGCGGCGCACCACCACTTCGGGGTTCTCGCGCACCGACGCGAGCCACATCCGGTCGGGCCGCTCGGCGCGCACCCAGGCCGAGGGCGGGTCGTCCACGATGAACAGGCGCGGATAGTAGTCGCTGTATCCACCCGACGCGTGCAGCGTCACGACCTCGACGTTCTTCTGGCTCCAGTCGTATGCCCCGTAGCCGAGCGCGGAGCACAACACGACGGCGAGAGTGGTCTTCCGCGTCACGATATTTGGCCCGCCCTTCCTCCCTGGTTCGGCAGGCCGGGAACTAGCCTGTACCTCCCGCGGGTGCCGGGCGCGCGAGCGCCGCCATGAACAGGGCCGTGTAGTGCTCGCGCAGCTCGCCGCGCGGCGTCGCGGCGGCGCCCGCGGAGAGGCGCGCGAGCTTGCGGCAGAGCGCGGGCGCGCGCGCGCGCAGATCCGGCTCGTGCGCGGCCTGGAACTCCGCGACGGCCACGCGCGTCCAGCGCCCGCGGAACAGCGCGCGCACGCGCGCGTAGGCGTACGCGCGCTCGATGAAGTGCTCGCGCTGCGCCCGATCGGAGAGCTGCGCCTCGTCGATGATCGGCAGATGGGGAAACGCGTCGCGCAGGCCCCGAGCGTAGAGCCCCGTGCCGGTGCGCCGCGTGCGACCCGCCGCGTGGACCTTCACGCGCGCAATCCCGCAGCTCGGGGAGTCCTTCTTGAATACGTAGCCGCACAGATCGAGTGTGCGCAGCGAGCGCACGCGCGCGGCGGTGAGGCGCTGGAGCGCGCGCGTGTGGTCGCGGCCGCTCGCGATCTCGACGAGTCGCACGCCGTCCGCATCGCGCACGAGTCGCATCGGCGGGCGCGGCACGCCCAGGCCGGCTTCGAGCTCGGGGCACACCGGCACCCATTCCACGAATCGGCCGAGCCGATCGCAGACCGCGCGGTCGCGCTTGTGCCCGCCGTCGTAGCGCACGCGCTCGCCGAGCAGACAACTCGAGACGCCGAGTCGGATCGTGGACTGCACGCGCGACGGCGAAGGTAGCGGTCCCCGCGATCGAAGCGATACTGACCCGATGGCAGAACTCATCCTCCACCACTACGAAGTCTCGCCCTACTCCGAGAAGGTGAGGCTCATGTTCGGGCTGAAGGGACTCGCGTGGCGATCGGTGCAGATCCCGATCGTGATGCCGAAGCCCGACTACACCGAGCTCACGGGCGGATACCGACGTACGCCGATGATGCAGATCGGCGCGGACATCTACTGCGATTCGAAGCTGTGCGCGCAGGTGCTCGAGCGCCTGCACCCGACGCCGAGCCTGTTTCCGACGAGCGACGTCGCGACCGTCTGGGGTCTCGCGCGCTGGGCCGAGACGGGCTTCATGATGGCGATCCTGGTGTTCTTCGGATCCGGCGCGGTGTTCGACGAGGCGTTCATCGAAGACCGCAAGAAGATGGCGCCTGGGCTCGACCTCGACAGGATCAAGGCGATCGTCCCGGCCAAGCTGCTCCAGCTCTCGTCGAACCTCGACCGGCTCGAGCGCCAGCTCGGCGACGATCGCGCCTTCCTGCTCGGCGCGTCTCCGTCGCTCGCGGATCTCGCCGCCTATCACACCACCTACATTCTCGACAACAACCCGCTGACCGCCGCGCTGCTCGAGCGCCGCACGTACATTCGCAGGTGGCTCGGGCGCGTCGCCGCGATCGGGCACGGCGAGCGCAAGGAGCTCGACTCGGCCGACGCGGTGGCGATCGCACACGATGCGACGCCGGCGCCGTACGAGGGCGTTCCCGCGGCGCTGCCCGACGGCATCGCCTACGGCGACCGCGTCGTCGTGCTGCCCGAGGAGATCGGGTCCGGCGCGGTGAGCGGAGAGCTCGTGCCCTCGGACGTGCACGAGATCGCGGTGCGGCGCCGAACCGAGCGCGCGGGTGAAGTCGTCGTCCACTTCCCGCGCGAGGACTACATGGTGGTCCGGACGTAAGCGCGAAGGCCCGACAAAGCTACTCCGCCACCTCGAGCACGATCCGCTCGTAAGCCGCGAGGCTCTCGTAGCGCGCGAACGGATTGCCGAGCGCCTGCTCCGCGCTCGGCAGCGGCTGGCCGCGCGTCACCTGGATCATGCGGCCCGCGAGCGTTGCGTACGCGCGGCGCACATCGCCGTCGATCCCGAGCAGCTTGCGCGGGTCGAAGCCGTCGCTGCGCAGGCGGATGCCCTGCAGCTCCTCGGCTTCGCTCGCATTCCAGTTCGCGAGCAGGTCGATCAAGAGGATCGGCTTGGCAGCGAGGTTCGCGATGATCGCGACCGAGACCGCCTGGATCCGCGACCATTTCACGCGCGCGGTGCGGTCGCCCTCGAGCACGAGGTGGAGGCCCTCGTCGTCGATCCGCACCGGACGCGCGGGAGTCAGCTTCGCGCGCGCAAAGCGCGAGAGCTCGACCACGCCGTCGTCGCCGAACACGGCGCGCTCGGGCGCCGCGGCCACTTCCGGCACGCTCGGCGCGACCGGCACCGGCGGCGGGACCTGCGCGCCGTGCTCGTCGAGCCAGCTCTGCAGCTTCGCGCGCTTCGCCTCGTGCAGATCCGGAGACTGCAGTGCGCGCCGCGCAGCGCCCGCGGCGGCGGTTGCATCGAGCTCGCGCGCGAGCTCGAAGACGCGCAGCGCCTGGCCCGGTGTCGTCGCCGCGTTGCTCGAATCGACCGCCTGGCGCAGCGCGATCGCCGCGCGCTCGCGCTGGTTCTCGGCGAGCAGGAGTGGCACGAAGCGCAACAGCGTGCCCGCATCCGCGTACGCCTGCGGCACGTGATCCGCGAGCTCCGACCAGTGGCGCACAGCGAGCTCCTGCTCGCCGCGCTGCGCGGCGCCGCGCACCGCCGAGAGCATCGCGGGTGCTGCGCTCGCCGCCTCTCCGCACGCGAGCGCCGCGTCCCAGAGCGCGAGCGCGATCCCGTCGTCGGGAGCGCGCTCCCACTCCGCCCGCAGCATCGCGAGAGCACCCTGCACGTCGCCGCGCTCGCGCGCGACCATCGCCTCCTCGAGCACGGGGTTCGCCGAGAAGCGCGTGAGCTGCGCGTCGATCGCGGGGTTGATGAAGCGATCTTCGATGCCGGATGCGCGCACCGCGTATGCGGCGCCGGCTCCGAACGCGAAGCCGCCCACGTGCGCCCAGTAGGCGACTCCCCCGCCGGCCAGACCGACCGCGTCCCAGAGCCACGCCTGGAACAGCTCGTTGCCGAACCAGAGCGAGAGCATCGCCCACGCGGGCGCCTCGAACGTGCCGAAGATCGGACGCAGGCCCGCCATGAAGAAATACGCGAAGCGGATCTGGGTGCTCCACAGGCGCACGGCGAAGGCGCCGAGCACGCCCGCGATCGCGCCCGACGCGCCGACCATCGGGATGTTGGGGTCGCTCGCGAGCGAGACGTAGAACACGGCCGCGAACACGCCCGCGAGGCCGTAGAACGCCGCGAACATCGCGCGACCGAAGCGATCCTCGATCGGCGGTCCCGCGAGCAGCAGCATGAACATGTTGCCGAGCAGATGGAACCAGCCCGCGTGCATGAACATGTGCGTGATGAAGCTGCGCGCGGAGAGCGCCGAAGGCACGAGGCCAAAGCGCTCGAACGCGCTCTGCGTGCTCGGATCCGGCGCGGTCGCGCCGAGCGCGAGGTCCGTCAGCCGATTCAGCTCGGCCTGCTGCGCGGCGAGCCCACCGTCCTCGTCGGGGCCGTACGGCGAGAGATCCGGCAGCGTGGAGAGATACTGGTTGCGCTGGTTCGGCATCACGTCGTACGCGACGTGATCGCGGATCTTCGGGTCGGCCGAGAGGTACGCGCGCTGCCGCCAGTAGTCAGCCGCCTCCTGGAATCGCTCCTGCGCGCCCGCTCCCTGCGGAGCGCTCGTGTCGGTGCACAGGAACACGAGCACACACGCGGCGATGAGTGAGAGCGTCACCCAGGGCAGGCGGCGGACTTCCCGCTCCTGATGCCCGATCGGCAGGATCATCGCGGCTCCTCGCGGAACGCCCTATACATCGGACGACCGAATGCGCTGCGTTAACGCGGGCTCCGGCCACTCCGGCGACCCGGACGAGCCGCCGCGAGAGGCCCCCCCGAATGACCGACGCCGTCGACTTCCAGGTCCGCCGCGACGATCTGCGCACCACGCGCTTCGCCGCCCCCGATCCGAAGAGCCTCGAGCCCGCCAACGGGCAAGCGCTCCTGCGCGTCGACCACTTCGCGTTCACCGCGAACAACATCACCTACGCGGTTGCCGGCGATCTGATGTCCTACTGGAACTTCTTCCCGGCAGAGAGCGGCTGGGGTCGCGTGCCGGTCTGGGGCTTCGCCGACGTGGCCGCGTCGCGCTGCGCCGGCGTCGCGGAGGGCATGCGCCTGTACGGCTACTACCCGATGTCGACGCACCTCGTGGTGACGCCCGTGCGTCCGGACAGCGCGGGGTTCATCGACGGATCCGAACACCGGGCACCGATGGCGGGCGCCTACAACCAGTACCGCGCCGTGGTCTCGGGCGAAGGCGGCGAGGAAGCACAGATGTTGCTCCAGCCGTTGTTCGTCACGGCGTTCCTGATCGACGACTTCCTCGCCGATAGCCGGTTCTTCGGCGCGCGCACCGCGCTGCTCTCGAGCGCATCGAGCAAGACGGCGTACGGGCTCGCCCATCAGCTCGCGCAGCGCGGCGGGATCGAGGTGGTCGGCCTCACGTCTCCGGGCAACCGGGCGTTCGTG
Organism: uncultured delta proteobacterium; assembly: GCA_963832165.1. GTDB lineage: Bacteria > Myxococcota_A > UBA9160 > UBA9160 > SMWR01 > JAHEJV01. The sequence continues at coordinate 50,310 of CAWHTE010000006.1, forward strand.
GCCGGGCTCGGCTGCTACGACCGCACCGTGACCTACGATGCGATCGCGTCGCTCGATCCCGGCGTGCCCGCGCTCTTCGTCGACATGGCCGGCAACGGCGCGGTGCAGAGCGCGGTCCACCACCACTTCGGGGCGAACCTCATCCACAGCCTCTCGGTCGGCATGACGCACTGGGAGCACACCAAGCGCGAGAAGAGCCTGCCGGGCGCCGAGCCGAGCTTCTTCTTCGCGCCCAACCAGCTGAAAAAGCGCTTCGGCGATTGGGGGGCCGAGGGCTTCCAGCAGCGGATCGGCAGCGCGTTCGGCGCGTTCCGCGCCCAGGCCGACCGCGCGCTGCGCGTGGTGCGCGGCGGCCGCACCGAGGTACAGCCCGTCTACCTCGACACGCTCGAGGGACGCATCGCCCCCGACGCGGGTCACGTGCTCACGCTCCAGAGCTGAGGGCTAACACACCCGGCCCGATCTGCCGATGGATCTGGGCGATGAGGCGTGTGATCCCGTTGCTGCTGTGTTGCCTGTTCGCGTCGGGCTGCTTCGTGTTCGACGAGCTCGAGGCGGGCGACAAGGTCCTCGACCAGCTCGGCCCTGGAAAGAACGCCGCCGCGCCCGCACAGCCGGCTCCGGCGCCGCAGGCCGGCGCAGGCTGGTGGGCGAACGCGAAGTCGATCGGTGACACACCCGCCGACACGCGCGACCCCGCGGTCGCGTGCACGATAGGCGGGTCGATGCGGTTCATGCGCAGGAGCGATTGCCTGTCGCAGGGCGGCCAGCCTGATAAGTGAGAAATTTCGATTGCGCGGCGCGCGGTCCGCATCGGATGATGCGCACTCGCGCCGCATGCGAATCCACCGTCCGCTGATCCTCGTGCTGTTGCCGATCCTGTTCGGCAGCACCTCCGATCCCGGCCTCTTGATCGAGGTCGACCGCACGCGTTTCTCGCTCGAGGCCCGCGATCTCTCCGCGGACGCCGTGGGGCCCGCGCTCTCGGTCGCGGTCGGCTCGCCCGAGCATCCGACTCCGACCGGCGAGTTCCGGCCGCGCCACGTCGTGCGCAACCCCGGATTCATGCCCGGCCCGCACTCGCGGCGGCTCGGCGCGCAGGCGCGGCGGCCGTCGAGCGACGGCCCGCTCGGTGTCGGCAAGATCCCGCTCGAATTCGGCGCGATCCAGATCCACGGCGGCGCCGACCCGATCGAGCTCGGCAAGCCCGTCTCGCTCGGCTGCGTGAGCCTGCGCGACGAGGAGTGGATGGCGCTCGTCGACTGGCTCCGGGTGCGCAACGGGCTCTCGCCCGAACGCCCGACCCGCGCGGGATCGCTCGTCTCGCGCTTCCGCCGCCCGATCCGGGTGGTGGTCCGCTAGTTCCTCGCGGCCGGGGCCTCATCGTTTCGTGCGGCCGGGGCGGTGGCGGCGTGTCCGTCGTAGGGCGGATTAGCCCGAAGTCCATTCCGCGGTGTCCGTTGCCTGGGGCCGGGCGTTGATTCGCCGCGTCGGCGTTGTGGGTCCGTCGGCATGCACGACGGTGCACCGGAGCCCAACGGTTGCCGGCTCGGAGACGCATATGCTCCAGGATCACCAACGCCTCCGGCGGCGAATTCAAGCGCCCGGCCTAGCGCATGGAGAGGTTCACGCTTCCAGGGCGTACGAGTTCGAGTGCCGGGGTGGTTGGCTTGCTGCGGCGAAGTAAAGCGGAGCCGGCCACGGGCCGTCGCACGGCTCGTGGCAACTTGGGTTGGACCGGCAACCTGAAAGCCTGAAGCAATCGCTGGCTTCGGACCCTTCGGGCGAGAGAGAACGTCGCCCCCAGGCCGGCGAGCCATGAGCCGCAGCAAGCCAACCACCCCGAGCCACGCGAAACGCGGGTGAAGAAAGCGTCAGTCCGCGTACATCAGCCGCGTCAGCGTCTCCGCGACACAGGCCGGCTTCGACTCCCCCTCGACCTCGATCGTCACGACCTGCTTGAGCTGGAGCGTGGTGCGCCCCTTGGCCTCCACCTCCAGGAGCGAGCGGCGCGCGCGGACGCGCGAGCCGACCTTCACGGGGCTCGGGAAGCGCACCTTGTCGAGCCCGTAGTTCACGGCCATCACGAGCCCCTGATAGGCGCTCGGCTCGACGGGCGGGATCTTGCCGCCGAGGTGGGGCACGAGCGACAGCGTCAGGAAACCGTGCGCAATCGTCACCTTGTAGGGCGAGAGCTTCGCGGACTTCTCGGGATCGACGTGGATGAACTGGTGGTCGAGCGTGGCGTCGGCGAACGCGTTGATGCGCGACTGGTCGACGGTGAACCATTCGCCAACCCCCTCCTCGCTCCCGACGTGCTTGTTCCACAGCTCCAGTGCCGCAGCGGTCTTGCTCATGTCGTGCTCCTTCGGTTAGTTCGCGCACCCGAACAGGTTGTCGGGGTCGATGGCCCGCTTCAATCCCTCGCGCCAGGCGAGCGCGGCGGGGGAGAAGATGGCGGGCAGGAAGTGCTGGCGCAGCTTTCCCACGCCGTGGTGGTGCGAGAGCGAGCCGCCGCTGCGCAGGATCTCCTCGCGCGCGGCGCGCTCGAGCTCCGCGTACACCTCGCTCGCGTTCTCCACCCCGCGGTGGTAGAAGGCGAAATAGAAGTACACACACACGCCGGTGTCGTAGAGCTGCGTCACGCGGGCGGCGACGAACGGTCGCCCCGGCAGCCCGCGCTTCGCGTGCTCCTGCCACAGGCGCTGCTTCACGTTCTGGATCAGCGGCACGCACTGCGACCATGCCACGGCCGTCTCGAACGACTCCGCGACCACGTAGTGATTCATCATGAAGTCGCGGATGTAGGCGATCGCGAACGTGAGCGCGTAGCCGCGCTGGCCGTTCTCGGCGCCGCCCTTGATCCCGCCGTGGCGCGCGGCGAGCCGGTAGACCACGCGCTCCTGCGCCGCCACCTGCTCGGGTGTTCCCTCGAACAAGAGCGTGCAAGCCACCATCCGATCGACTTCGAAGCCCAACACGCGCGTCACGTAGAACTTCTCGAGCCGGCTCTTCTGCGCGGCGAGCCCCGACTTGCGCGGCTTGAGCGCCTGACCGAACTGGAACTGCAGATTGTCCATGAGCCGGATGCTGGCCGGCACGGCGCCCGAGCACTGGACGTCGCGCAGGAACGCCATGCCCGCCTCGAACTCGCGGAAGATCACCGAGCCGTGCTTCTGCACCTCGGGCAGCGGGTGCACCTTCACCACCGCGCGCGTCACGATGCCGAGCCGCCCCTCGGAGCCGAGCAGCCAGCGCGCCGGATCGCCGCCGACCGACTCGCGCGGCGGCGCGGCCTCGCGCGCGAGCTCGCCCTGCGCCGTCACCGCGGTCACGCCGAGCACGATGTCCTCGATGTTTCCGTAGCGGTTCTTCTTCATGCCGCTCGCGTGGGTCGCCACCCAGCCGCCCAGCGTCGAGAACTCGAAGCTGTCGGGCTCGTGGCCGATCGTGAATCCGTGGCGCGCGAGCACCTCGCCGATCTCGCGCCCGTTGGCGCCGGCTTCGATGCACGCGGTGCGGTTCTCCGCGTCGATCCACAGCACCCGGTTCATGCGCCGCATGTCCACCGAGACGATGCTGCGCGTCTCGTCGCGCGGGCAGCGCAGCGACTCGGTCACGTTCGTGCCGCCGCCGTACGGGATCAGGCAGACGCGGTGGCGCGCCGCGAGTGCGACGATCGCGCGCACCTGTTCGTCGCTCTCGGGGCGGACGATCAGGTCGGGAACGCGCTCGAGGCGCCCGTACTTGATCGCCCACATCTCCTCCTGCGTGTGGCCGTGGCCGTGGCGCAACCGCAAGCGCGCGTCGCGGTCGATCTGGTCACCGCGCAGCGCGTTGGCGAGCTCGGCCTCGAACGCGGCGTTCACCACGCGCTCCGGAATCGGCGTGGGATAGCTCGATGCGTGCACCTCGTCGGGCGCGAGCGGCGAATCGAGCGTGGTGCGCGCCCAGGGCAGGAAGTCCGAGAGCCGCTGGCCCGAGATCGGATAGCGGTCGCCCGTGAACGTGACCTCGCCCGCATCCACGGCGAAGCCGCTGTCCGCGAACCCCCAGACGTCGAGATGCTCGGCGTCGCGCGCGTCGCAGGACGGCGGATCCGGAAGAATCCGCTTCGGATCGCCGGACGCCGCTCCGTCGCTCACCGCGATCGCCAATGTGCCCGGTCGCTCAGGCGACTTCGAATAGCGACGCCAGACCCTGACCGCCCCCGATGCACATCGTCACGATGCCGTAGCGCTTGCCCTGGCGCTTGAGCTCGCGCAGCAGCTGACCGGTCATGCGCGAGCCGGTCATGCCGAACGGGTGGCCGATCGAGATCGATCCGCCGAGCGGATTCAGCTTGTCGTTGTCGATGCCGAGCTCGCGCACGCAGTAGAGCAGCTGCGATGCGAACGCCTCGTTCAGCTCGATGATGTCGATGTCGTCGAGCTTGAGGCCGTGGCGTTTGAGCAGCTTCGGAACCGCGAACACGGGCCCGATGCCCATCTCCTCGGGTCCGCAGCCCGCGACCGCGGTGCCGCGGTAGATGCCGAGCGGCTCGATGCCGAGCTGCTTCGCCCGCGTGGAGCTCATGAGCAGCGTCGCCGATGCGCCGTCGGAGAGCTGCGACGCGTTGCCGGCCGTCACGGTGCCGCCCTCCTCGGCCTTCTTGAACACGGGCTGGAGCTTCGCGAGGCCCTCGAGCGTCGTGTCGGGGCGGTTGCACTCGTCCGCCAGGACGGTGAAGTCCTCGTCGTACGGCTCCTTGTCCTTCTGGATGATCCGCCGGCGCACCTTCATCGGCGCGATGTCCTCGGCGACCTTGCCCTCCTTCACCGACTTCGCATAACGCTGCTGGCTCTGCAGCGCGTAGAGGTCCTGGTCCTCGCGCGAGATCTTGTAGCGCTCGGCCACGACCTCGGCGGTGAGGCCCATCGGGAAGTACAGGCCCGGGAACCGCTTCTGCGCGGTCGCGTTGACCATGCGATTCCGGTTCGACGTGCCGTCCTGCATCATCGTGATCGTCTCGACGCCGGCCCCGATCGCCACCTCGGCGCCCTCGTGCAGGATCTCGTGCGCGGCCATCGCGATCGCCTGCGAGCCCGACGAGCAGAAGCGCGTCACGGTCGTCGCGGCGACCTCCTTCGGGAAGCCCGCCGCCATCGCGGCGATGCGCCCCATGTTCATGCCCTGACAGCCCTCCGGAATGCCGCAGCCGAGGTTCACGTCCTCGATCTCCATCGGATCGAGGTTCTTGTGGCGCGCGACCACCTCGCGCAGAACGTGCGCGGTGTAGTCGACCGGCTCGGTGATGTTGAACGAGCCGCGGTGGGCCTTGGTGAGACCGGTTCGGACGCTGTCGACGATGACGGCTTCGCGGGCCATGGGGGGGACCTCCAGCGGTGTCGGCGGATGGAAACGCGGAAACGGGAGGGACAGACTAAGTGTCCGCCCGTGGCGCCACAAGGGCTGCGGCCGCGCTCAGCGCTGCGCGCGGTATAGCGTGTGGCGGCGCCCGCCGCGGCCCACGCGGCGCATCTGCGCGGAGAGACCCGCGCGCGCGAGACGCCGCGCGAGCCCGGGCGCCGGCTCCTCGCACCAGATCCCGAGCGCGCCGCCGGATGCGAGCGCGCGGGCCATGTCCGCGATGGCCGCGACGCCCCAGATCGGATGGTCGTCTTCGCTGCGGGTGCCGCGTGGACCCGCGAACAAGTCGAGCGCGATGACATCGAAGCGCGGAATAGCGCCTTGCGCGGCGGCTCGGATCGACCCCATCACGTCGCCCATGACCACGTCGACGCGCGGATCGTCGAGCGCGCGATCGGTGAGCGGCGCGAGCGGACCGCGGCACCAGTCCACCACGGCGGGCTCGAGCTCCGCGACACGCACGCGCGCCGCTCGGGGCAGCGCGTCGAGCGCGGCGCGCAGCGTGTAGCCCATGCCGAGCCCGCCGATCAATACCTTGGGTCGCCGATCGACCAGGTCCTCGCAGAGCCACTCCGCGAGCGCGCTCTCGGAGCGATGCGCCGCACTGGTCATGAGCACGCGGCCCGCGACCGTGATCAGGAATTCGCGCTCGCCGCGCTGGCGCAGCTCGAGCTCGCCGCCGGGCGATGCGACGCGTTCGAGTGTCGTCCAGGGACGGGTCAATCGCGCGGCTCAGCGCCCCTTCCACACCGGGGCCCGCTTCTGGGCGAACGCGCGCGGACCCTCGAGGAAGTCTTCGCTCTTGACCATCGCGACCACCTGGTCGTACGAGGCCTTGGACGCATCCTCGACGGAGCCCTTGCCGAGGCCCTGATAGGCGGACTGCTTCGACGCGCGCACCGAGAGCGGCGCGCACTCGAGGATCATCTCGGCCCAGCGCCGCGCGCCCGCGAGCGACTCGCCTTCCGGGACCACTTCGTTCACGAAGCCGAGCCGGTAGCCCTCCTCCGCGCTCACGCGGCGCCCGGTCAGCAGCATGCCCATCGCGTGCTTGAGCGGGATCGCGCGCGGCAGACGGTGCATGCCCCCCGCGAGCGCGGCGAGCCCGACGCGCGGCTCGGGCAGCGCGAACACGGCCTTCTCGGAGGCGACGATGATGTCGCAGGCCAGCGCGATCTCGAATCCGCCGCCCATCGCGACACCGTTCACGGCGGCGATCACGGGCTTCGGATTGTCGTAGCGAGCGGTGAGGCCCGCGAAGCCCTTCGGGTTGATCTCGAGTCGTCCGTTGTGGGCCGCGGTGTACTTGAGGTCGTTGCCCGCCGAGAACGCGCGGTCGCCCGCGCCCGTGATGATCGCCACCCACAGCTCCGGATCGGCGACGAACTCGTCGAATACCGCTTCGAGCTCGAAATTCGCGGGCGGGTGCAGCGAGTTCATCACCTCGGGGCGGTTCATCGTGACGATGTAGAGGTGGCCTTCGCGCTCGACCTTGCAGAATTCGGGCATCGCAGCTCCTTCGCATCCGGGAGTCCTACAATAGTCGCCCCGAGCCGGGGGGTGAAGAGAGGAATCGATGGTCCCGAGGAGCATGGCGGCCCTGGCGATCGCGCTCGCGGCGGCTTGCGCGAGCGCACCGCCGCCGCCGCAGCCCGTGGAATGTCCCGCGCCGGCTCCGCGCGCGGCGCCCGAGTTGGCGTTCGACCTCGCCGGCGATGCACAGCGCGGCGCGACCGTGTTCGAGCGCGAGTGCAACCGCTGCCACGCGAGCGAGCCGGCGCAGCGCGCACTCGGCACGCCCGCGAGCACACCGCGCCTCGACTGCGCGGACTGGATCGCCGCGACCTCCGACGCCTATCTCTACGACGCGATCAACCGCGGCCCGGGAGCCTGGGGACATGGCCCCGTACCGCCGCTGGGCGAGCGGCTCACGCCCGCGCAGATCGCGGATCTCGTCGCCTACCTCCGGAGCCTGTCGCCCACGCCTAATCCGGCAGGCTCGGCGCCCACGACACTCCGTTGATGTGTCCGCCGCCGTCGACGAAGAGCGTGTTGCCGGTGACGTAGCGCGCGTCGTCCGAGGCGAGGAACGCGACCACCGGGGCGATGTCCGCCTCGGGGTCGCCCATCCTGCCGAGCGGATTCTGCTCGAGCAGCTTCGCGGCATTCTCGGGGCTCGCGGCGCGAAACGCCTCGTATGCCACCGTGGCCGCCGCCGGACAGATGATGTTCGCGCAGATGCCGTGCCGCCCCCATTCGCGCGCGGCGGTGCGCGTGAGCGCGCGCAGCGCCTCCTTCGCGGCGTTGTAGTCGACCGTGTACATGTGCGCGTTCACGCCGTTGAGCGAGCACACCGAGACGATCCGGCCCCAGCCCGCGGCACGCATGTGCGGAAACGCGGTCTGCATCGCCCAGAACGCGCTCATCAAGCCAACGCGCCAGCCGTGCTCGAGCGCCTCCTCGGTCTTGTACTCGAGGCGCGCCACGCCGCCGCCGCCCCACGCGTTGTTCACGAGGATGTCGACGCTGCCGAACTCGGAAACCGTGCGCTCTACCGCCGCCACCACCTGTTCGCGCACGCCGACGTCGGTGCGCACGAACAGCGACCGCACGCCGAACTCCGCGGCGAGCTCGGCCGCGCAGGCGCGCCCGCTCTCCTCGACCAACTCGGCCACGAGCACGTTCGCGCCCTCGCGCGCGAAGCGCCGCGCGATGCCGCGGCCGATCCCCTGTCCTGCACCCGTGACGATCGCGGCGCGCCCCTTGAGTCTTTGCATTTCTCAGGTCCTCCGGGCGAGACCGAGCTCGCGCAGCCGCTCTTCGAGCAGCGGAATCCGATCGTGGCCCCAGAACAGCTCACCGCCCACGCAGAACATCGGCACGCCGAACACGTGGTCGCCGTGCGCCTCCTCGACGCACGCATCGAGCGCCTTCGCGCCGTCTCCGGCGAGGAATTCGCGATAGGCGGCCGGGTCGTGACCGAGCTCGCCGATCACGTCCGCCACCTGCTCGGGCAGATCGATCTCGAGCCGGTGCTCGAAGAAGCGCCGGAACACCTCGAGGCTGTAGCGCTCGAAGAAGCGCTCGCGCTGCGCGAACAGGCCCCCGATCAACGCGGGCGACGAGTCGTAGACCTTGCGCGGTCCGCGGATCAGGAATCCGCCGCGCGCGTTCGCCCAGCGGCGCGCGTCCATGTACGAATAACGCGCCTTCCAGTCCGAATAGATGCTGCGCTGGCCGGGTCCCTTGATCCGGAGCGTGAACGGGATGAAGCGCGCCTGCACGTCGTAGCGCTGCGGCAGCGCGAAGGCGGGCTCCATCGCGAGGTACGCGTACGGGCTCTTGTAGTCGAAGTAGACCTTGAGCTCCAGGGAGAGACTCCGCGGAAGGCGGGATCCGCCTCGGCTACTCCGCCCTGCGCGCAGTCTACCGCGGCGTCTCCGACGGGTCGCGCTCGAGCGACGCGATCTCGGCCGCGGCCGCCTCCCAGTCCGCGTAGCGCGCATCGATCGCCGCGCGCACCTGGTCGCGCTCGGCGAGCGCCGCGCGCACGAAGTCGCCGTCGCTGTAGACGTCGGGCTGCGCGAGCTCGTGCGAGATCTCCTCGATGCGCTCCTCGTCGGCGAGGATGTCCTCCTCGAGCGCCGCCAGGCGCTTGCGCGCGCGCTCGAGCCGGCGCGCGCGCTCCTTCTCGCGCTCGCGCGCGGCCATCCGGTCGCGTTTGGCGTCGGCCGGGCTCGCAGGCGCGGCGTCGGCGCGCGCCACGTCGGTCTCGGCTCCCGGCTGCCCCACGCGTTCGCGCGAGCGCTGGTACTCGGAGTAGTTGCCCGGATGGGAATGGAGCAATCCCGCCACGACCTCCACGACGCGCGTCGCGAGCGCATCGATGAAGTCGCGATCGTGCGAGATGAACAACATCGTGCCGCTGTAGTCGCGCAGCGCGTCCTCGAGCACCGCGCAGGACTCGACGTCGAGGTGATTGGTGGGCTCGTCGAGCACGAGGAAGTTGCTCGGGCGCAGCAGGAGCTTCGCGAGCGCGAGGCGCGCCTTCTCACCGCCCGACAGCACGGCCACCTTCTTCTCCACGTCGTCGCCCGAGAACAGGAACGCGCCGAGGTGCGCGCGCAGGCGCGGCACGTCCTCGAGCAGCGCGCCCGATTCGATCTCCTCGAGCGCGCTGCGCCGGGGGTCGAGCACCTCGAGCTGGTGCTGCGCGTAGAAGGCGAGGTCCACGTTGTGGCCGAGCGTCCGCTCTCCGCCGTCGAACGGCAGCACGCCCGCGGCGATCCGCAGCAGCGTCGACTTGCCCGCGCCGTTCGGGCCCACCAGCGCCACGCGCTCGCCGCGCCGCAGCGCGAGCGAGACGCCCGTGTAGACGGCCTTGGCGCCGTAGCGCTTGTGCACGTCGTGCAGCGTGAGCACGTTGTCGCCCGAGCGCCGCGGCGCGGGGATCCGCAGGCGCATTGCGCGCGCGCGCTGCTCGGGAACCTCGACGCGCTCGCGCTTCTCGAGCGCCTTGATCCGGCTCTGCACCTGCCGCGCCTTGGAGGCCTTGTAGCGGAAGCGCTCGATGAAGCGCTCGACTTCGGCGATCTCGCGCTGCTCCGTGCGCTGGCGCGCGCGCAACAGCTCGAGGCGCTCGTCGCGCGCGCGCAGGTAGGCATCGAAGCCGCCGTCGAACACCTCGAGCAATCCGCGGTCGAGCTCGGCCATGCGAGTGGCGTGGCGGCGCAGGAACGCGCGGTCGTGGGAGATCACGATCGCGCCGCCGCGATACTCCGAGAGCGTCTCCTCGAACCACTGGATCGACGGCAGATCGAGGTGATTGGTCGGCTCGTCGAGCAGCAGCACGTCGGGCGCGCCGAGCAGCAGCTTCGCGAGCTCCACGCGCATGCGCCATCCGCCGCTGAACGCCGAAAGTGGGCGGTCGAGCTCGCTCGCGGCGAAGCCGAGGCCCGCGAGCACACGCTCGACGCGCGCCTCGCATTCGAATCCGCCCGCGAACTCGAACGCCGCGCGCTCGCGGTCGTAGCGCTCCGCGAGCTCCTCGGGCACCTCGCCGCCGCTCTCGCCGAGCGCCGACATCTCGCGCTCGAGCGCGGCGATCTCCGCCTCGAGCTCTGCGACGTGCTGCGTCGCGAGCGAGGCCTCCTCGCGCACGCTGCGCTCCGTCGCTGGATCGATTTCCTGTCGCAACAACCCCACACGCACGCCGCGCGCGGCGATCACGCGCCCCGTGTCGGATTCCTCCTCGCCCGCGGCGATGCGCAGCAGTGTGGTCTTGCCCGCACCGTTGCGGCCGATCAGACCGATGCGGTCGCCGGGCGCGACGTGGAGATCCACGCCGCGGAACAGCGTCCGCGCGCCGAAGCTGCGCGCTACGTCCTCGAGACGGAGCAACACGGCCGGGACGGTAGCGCCGCCGCTTGCGGCGCCGGAGCGATCGGTGCATTCTCGCAAGACGCGCCTCGGAGGTGGGATGCAACGCGCGCCACGCTCGCGGCGCTACGCGTGGATCGAGTCGGATCGGATCGAGCGGTGCGATTCCTTCGCGCAGGCGGTCGACGACGGCCTCGGCAGCGAGCCGCGCTCGCTGCCGTGCCGCTATTTCTACGATGCGGAAGGCTCGCGCCTGTTCGAGGAGATCTGCGAGCTGCCCGAGTACTACCTCACGCGCGCCGAGCACGAGATCCTCGCGCGCCACGCCGACGAGATCGCCGGGCGCTGTCCCACGCCGCTCTATCTCGCCGAGCTCGGCAGCGGCAGCTCGACGAAGACGCGTCTGTTGATCGAAGCGTTCCTGCGCCATCAGGGCGGGCTGCGCTACGTGCCCGTCGACATCTCGCACAGCATGCTCGAGGAGTCAGTCGAGGCGCTCCTGGCCGACTATCGCGGCCTCGAGATCACCGCGATCGCGAGCGAGTACCGCGATGGATTGCACCATCTCGGCAAGGACACGCGACTGCCGAAGCTGATCGCCTGGCTCGGATCGAACATCGGCAACTTTGCACGCGCGGACGCGCACCACTTCGTGAGCGGAATCCGCGATGCGATGAGCGCTGACGACCGGCTGTTGCTCGGCATCGACCTGCGCAAGGACGCGCGCGAGCTCGAGCGGGCCTACGACGACGCGCAGGGCGTCACCGCGCGCTTCAACAAGAACCTGCTCGCGCGCATCAACCGCGAGCTCGGCGGCGGGTTCGACCTCGCCGACTGGAGCCACCGCGCGCGCGTCGTCGATGGAGGAGGACGCGTCGAGATCGGCCTGGTCTGCCGGCGCAGCTGCGTCGTTCCGATCGCGGCGCTGGGCAGGAGCTTCCGCTTCGAACGCGGCGACTTCATCCACACCGAGGACTCGACCAAGTACTCGGAAGACGAGATCGCGAAGCTCGCGAGCGCCGCATCGCTGCGCCTCGACGCGCGCTGGCTCGATGCCGAGCAGCGATTCTGCGTCGCGCTGCTCGCACCGCGCTGAGAGCGCAGCGGAGCCGAGCGGAGTCCCCACAAAGGGAAAGGCCCGGAGTTCGAGAACCCCGGGCCTCCCTGGGAAGGGGATATTTAGCTGTCTGATAGGGAAGTGGTCGGCCGCAGGGATTGGTGTCGCACAAACCCAGATTTTTTTGCGGCGTGCGCTGGGCCGTGCTCCCCGAGGGGTCAGTCGTCGTAATCCGGCTCGATCGACACGGCGAGGTTGCCGTCCTCGTATTCGCCGGCCCCGATCACCACCTTGTGGTGGTTCGGGGCGCGCGCGTCGAGCTTCACGGCGCCCTGCACGTCCACGGCCATCAGGAGGCCCTTCGCGCCCTTGTGCATCGGCCGCATCCGCACCTTGCGCCCGTCCGGCAGCAGCACGGTGCCGACGCGATTCATCTCGAGGTCGACGCGCTCCTCCTGGATCACGCGCATGCTCTTGTAGCGGAGCTGCTTCTTGAGCTTCTCGTGCAGCTCGTGCGCGCGCGGGTCGACCTCGCCCTTCTTGTTGGAGGTCTGCACCACCATCACGTTCACGGGCACGCGATCGGGATTGTTGCCGGGGTCCTGCGCAGATGCGGTCCCGGAACCGAGCAGCGCGAGCGACACCGCGAGTGCGGCCGCCAGCGCGATCCGGGCGCGTACGCGGCTAGACCTTTCCATCTTCCCCTCGCGGTGCGCGCTTGCCGGGCGGACCGATGACCCAGATGATCGTAGTATCCGGCGCGGCGTCCTCGAGCACCATGACGTCGCGCGGTCCGCTGTCGAGCCAGCGCACCACGCGGGAGGGCGGTGGCGGCGGGGTGAGCCATTGGAACGCGAACACGACCGCGAGGGCCAGCGCCGAGAGCTCGGCGCCGTAGATCAGGATCGGCCGGCCCCAGAGGGTCCGCGCCCACCGCTCGAGCGCCGACCCCGCCGAGGCCGCCTCGGCGCGCCGCGCATCGATCGCGGGCAGCCGCAGCGCGATCGCGTCCCAGAGGTCGGGGCCCGGCGATTCGACGTGGCCGTCGCGCACCCAATCGCCGACCCGCGCCAGCGCCTCGAGCTCGCGCTGGAGCTCGGGCGACCGGCGCAGCCGACGCTCGAATCGCCAGCGCGCGAGCCCCGACAGCTCGCCGTCGTGGTACGCGTGCAGGAGATTCGGGCTCTCGCCGCGACTCTGCGGATTCATTCGGGATCTCCTGCGGTCGGTTCTTCCGGGTGCCGCTTCATCTCCTCCACGGCCCCGCTCTCGATCAGGGTGTCGCGCACGCGCTTGCGGGCGTAGTGGAGTCGGCTCATCACCGTTCCCTTCGGTATGTGCAGCGCCTGGGCGATCTCCTCGTACGACAGGCCATCGACCTCGCGCATCACCAGGGTACGACGCGCGTCGTCGGGCAGGGATTCGATCGCAGCCGCCAGCGCCTCCCGAAGCTGGCCACGGTGGTAGGCGTTCGCGGGGTCTGCGAGCTCGGTCCCGAGCGGCAACGGAGCGGCATCGGCGCCCGGGGCCACGTCGCGGGCGATCTCGTCGTCCCATTCTTCGTGCCGGCTCGAGCGGTCGCGCCGCTTCATGTCGATGCACTGATTGAACACGGTCCGATAGAGCCAGGTGTAGAAACCCGAGCGCCCCTCGAAGCGTGCGAGCCCTGCATACGCCTTGAGGAACCCCTCCTGCACGGCGTCGCGGGCCTGCTCCGGGTCGCGCAGGATCCGCCGCGCGAGGCCGTAGACCCGGTCCTGATATCGCTCGACGAGGACCCGGAACGCGGCGTGGTCGCCCTTGCGCGCGCGGTCGACGAGCTCCGCTTCGGGGGGCCCGGTGTCGGGCTCGCCGGCCCGCGCCGAGTCTCGCTTCGCGCCGGGGGGCACCACCGGTCAGTGGGCTTCGCGCCAGTTGCGGCCGACGCCCACGTCGACCTGGAGCGGAACTCCGAGCGAGAACACGCCCTCCATCACCTCGCGCGTGCGCTGCGCGACCGATTCGACCTCGCGTTCGGGAACCTCGAGCACGAGCTCGTCGTGCACCTGGAGGATCATGCGCGCGCGCGACTCCGACTCGCGCAGCGCCGCCGCCACCCCGAGCATCGCGCGTTTGATCAGATCCGCGGCCGTCCCCTGCACCACCGTGTTCACGGCCATCCGCTCGGCCGCCTGCCGCAGCGTGCGGTTGCGCGACTGGAGGTCGGGCAGCGCGCGCCGGCGGCCCAGCAGCGTGCGCACCGCGCCGTCGCGCTTGGCCGCGGCGATCGTGTCGTCGATGAACGCGCGCACACCCGGATAGCGCGCGAAGTAGGTCGTGATCGTCTCCTGGGCCTCGGCCGCGGCGATCCCGAGCTGATTGGCGAGCCCGAACGACGACAGCCCGTAGATGATCCCGAAGTTGACCGCCTTCGCGCGCGCGCGCTGTTCGGACGTGACCTCCTCGGGCGCGACCTGCCAGACTTCGGCCGCGGTCTGGCGGTGGACGTCGTCGCCGCGGCGGAACGCCTCGCGCAGACCGTCGTCACGAGAGAAGTGCGCGAGCAGGCGCAGCTCCACCTGGGAGTAGTCGGCCGAGAGCAACACCGAGCCCTCGGCAGGCACGAACGCCTCGCGGATCCGCACGCCTTCGGCCGTGCGGATCGGAATGTTCTGGACGTTCGGGTTGGTGGCCGAGAGGCGTCCGGTCGCGGCGCCGAGCTGGTGATAGGTGGGATGCACGCGCCCCGTGCGCGCGTCGACGAGGCGCGGCAGCGCGTCGACATAGGTGTTCACGAGCTTGGAGAGGCGGCGATGGGCGAGGATCCGCTCGGGCAGCTCGTGCACGGCGGCGAGCTGCTCGAGCACGCCCTCGTCGGTCGAGTAGCCGGTCTTCGTCTTGCGCATGACCGGGAGCTTGAGCTTCTCGAACAGGATCTCCTGGAGCTGCTTCGGCGACGAGATCAGGAACTCCTGGCCCGCCGCGGCGTAGATCTGCTTCTCGATCGAGCCGAGCTGGCCGACGTAGTCGCGCGACAGCCCGGCCAGCACGCCCTCGTCGATGCGCACGCCCGCGCGCTCCATCTCCGCGAGCACACCCGTGAGCGGCAGCTCGACCTCCTCGTAGAGGTCGGTCAGCCCGAGTCCGTCGAGCCGCTGCTGGAGCGGCGCGCGCAGCGCGGCCACCGCGCCCGCGCGCTCTCCGGCCCACTGCGCGATCTGCGAGGCAGCGACGAAGCTCGCCGCGATCTGCTTGGCGCCGCGGCCCGCCAGGTCCTCCCAGGTCGGCACGGCGCGGCCGAGCAGCTGCGCCGCGAGCGCAGAGACGCCGTGCGCGCCGGTCGCGTCGAGCAGCTGGCCCGCGAGCTCGACGTCGAACCACGGCACCGGAAGCGTGAAGCCGCGCTCCGCGAACAGCGCCTGCGTGCGCTTGGTGTTCGCGCCGATCCACGCGACGTCGCCCGCGAGCACGGGCGCGAGTGCCGTCGCGATCGCGTCGAAGCTCGCGTCACCCGCGAGCGGGAGCCACGTCGCGCGATCGCCGGACGCCGCGATCGCAATGCCGAGCGGGCGCGCCGCGGTCGCGCTGCCGCCCTCGTCGATGCACTCGATCGCGACGCTCGGAAGCTCCGCGATCCGAGTCGCGAGCGCAGCCCATTCGCCCGGAGCCAGAACCTCGACCTCGACCGCGACGGCGCTGGCCGCGACCGCCTCGCCGGGCGGGGCCGGACTCTCCGCGTCGAGGCTATCGAGCAGCCGCACGAACTCGAGCCGGCGGTACAGCTCGCGCAGTCGCGCGCGGTCGGGCTCGGCGCGGCGATAGCGCTCGTAGTCGACCTCGAACGAGATGTCGTCGCGCAGCGTCGCGAGGCGCTTCGAGAGCCGCGCGTCCTCCGCGTGCGCGATGAGCGCCTCGCGAGCGCGCTTGTTCTTGACCTCGCCCGCGTGCGCGAGCAGCGTCTCGAGATCGCCCCACTCGCGGATCAGCTGGGCGCCGCCCTTCTCGCCGATCCCGTGGACGCCGGGAATGTTGTCGCTCGTGTCGCCGACGAGCGAGCGCAGATCGAGCAGCTGCGCAGGCGGGACGCCGAAGCGCGCCTCGACCTCTGCGGGCCCGTAGCGGCGGTCGCGGATGCCGTCGAGCAGCTGCACGCGCTCGTTCACGAGCTGCATGAGGTCGCGGTCGGAGGAGACGATCGACACGCGTGCGCCGGCCGGCGCGCAGCGCACGAGGCGCGCGATCAGATCGTCGGCCTCGACCCCGGGCGCCTCGAGCATCGGGATGGCGAGCGCGTCGACGACGTCGCGCGCGAGCGGAAACTGCACCGCGAGATCCTCGGGCTGCGCTTCGCGGCCCGCCTTGTACTCGGGATACATCTCGTGGCGGAACGTCTTGCCGCGCGCGTCGAACACGACCGCGCAGTAGTCCGGCGCCTCCTCGCGCAGCGTCTTCAGCAGCATGGTCGTGAAGACGAGCACGGCCTTGGTCGGAGTGCCGTCCGTGGCGCGCAGGTCGGTCATCGGCGCGAAGAACGCCCGATAGATCGAGTTGGTGCCGTCGACGAGGACGACGCGCGGAGAGGAGTTCGGCACGCTAGAAAGCTAGCAGGCGAGGATCGCGGGCTCGCGCGCTCATTTGGAGGATCCGCTCGCCCGGCCCGTAGAAGCAAGCGGCAGCTCGAAGCGGAGCGCGTTCGGTGCCCGGCCGCGAATGCGTCTTTCTCCGACAGCCATACCGGCGCGGTGTTCCTGCCGAAGGGGCGGGTCAGCACCGGCGATTGATCGACCGCTCTCGGCCTAACGCTTGCGCGCCGGCTTCTTCTTGGCGGCGCGCTTCGGCTTCGCTCGCTTCGCTCCCGCAGCCGCGCGCGCGGCGGGTTTGCGTAGCCGCGCCGTCACGCGCACCTCGGCCAGCCCGCCCGGGAAGGCGAGCTCGCTGACGCCGATCGCGGTCCACGCCGGGAACGGTGCCGGCAGGTAGCGATCCTTCACCGCCATGAACACGCCCAACTGCCCGAGCAGGCCGACGTGAAAGGTCGTGAGCTCCACGATGTCGGAGAAGTCGAGCTTCGCCTCGTCGAGGATCGTCTTCACGGCCTCGAACGCGAGCGTGAATTGCTTCTCCAGGTCGTCGGGAGCGCGGCCGTCCGGGCCGATTCCGATCTGCCCCGAGCACAGCAGCAGCTCGCCCGTGCGCACCGCCGGAGCGAAGTGGAAGCGGTCATACATTCCCTGCATCGAGGCCGGAATCACGAGATCGGATTTGTGCACGTTCGTCCCTCCGCCCGCAACTCTACTTCGCGTGCGGCCCGGGAGCGCCATGAATCATCTGGAGTGGGCGCTCGGAGACCAGTGAAACTCGTCGAGCCCTCTTCTTGGACAGCCAGGACGGGCTCAACGACCGTCCGACGGTGGTCGCGATAGAGTGCCGACATGGAAATCACCGGCCCGATCTCCGGCACGCACTTCCTCGGCCAGCCCATGTCGTACGATCTCGCCGCGCTCGGCTACTCGAACGAGGAGTACTTCCTCGCCGGCACCGCACGCTCGTACACGACTCCGCAGCAGGCCGCGTTCCGGACGCGCGCCGTCGTGCGGCGTCCTCTCGACGCGGCTCGCTTCAACGGCACGGTGGTCGTCGAGTGGTTCAACGTCTCGGGCGGCCTCGACGCGGCGCCGGACTGGAGCTTCGTGCACCGGCACCTGATGCGCGAGGGCTTCGCGTGGGTGGGCGTCTCGGCGCAGAAGGTCGGCATCGAAGGCGGCGGCTTCGCGGCCATGTCGTTCCCGCTGAAGAAGATGAATGCGGAACGCTACGACGCGCTCGCGCATCCCGGCGACGCCTTCGCGTTCGACATCTTCTCACAGGTGGCCCGCGCGGCGCGCGCGGGTTGGTTGCTCGGCGAGCTGGTGCCGCGGCGCGTGCTCGCGATCGGCGAGTCGCAGTCAGCGATGTTCCTCGTCACCTATGTGAACGCCGTCGACACGGACGCGCGCGTCTTCGACGGCTTCCTGATCCACGGCCGCGGCGGCAAGGGCGCTCCGCTCGACGGCAGCTCGATCATCCGCGGGACGCCGGCCGAGCGTGCGGAGGCCGTGCGGAGCGGAAACTGGTCGGTGTCGCACGTCGCCGGCTCGGACCGCATCCGCGACGACGTGCGCGTGCCGGTGCTGACCGTGCAGTCCGAGACGGACGTGGTCGGCCTCGGCAGCGCCGGCGCGCGCCAGGACGATGCGGAGCGCTTCCGGCTCTGGGAGATCGCCGGTGCGGCGCACGCCGACACCTACCTGCTCGTGGCGAGCGGCGCCGACGACGGTGGCCTCGCGCCGGCGGAGCTCGCGCGGCTGCTCGCTCCCACGGACAGCGTGTTCGGCATGAAGATGGACGGGCCGATGAACGCGGGACCGCAGCAGCACTACGTGCTCCAGGCCGCGCTAGCGCACCTCGACCGCTGGGCCGCGGGCGGTCCGCCGCCGCCGACGGCAGCGCGCCTCGAGCTGGTGGAGGGCGGCAAGAGTCCCTTCGCCCTCGATTCGTGCGGAATCGCGCGGGGCGGCCTCCGGACGCCGTGGGTGGAGGCGCCGACGGCGGTGCTCTCGGGGCTCGGGCAGAGCGGCGCGGAGTTCGCCTTCCTGTTCGGGACGACGCGCGCCCTCGACCCCGGCGCACGCGCCCGGCTCTATCCGGGCGGCCGCGCCGACCAGCTCGCGCGCTTCGAGAAGGCCACGAGAGCCGCGGTGGCCGACGGCTTCCTGCTAGAGGCGGACGCGCCGGAAATCCTGGCGGTGGCCGCGGCCAGCGACGGGTAGTCGGGAGCCCGACGAGGCCGCAGCCCGGCGCCGCGGTGTACACCGTGCTCAGCGGGAGGCTCGACCGGCTGGCCTAACGATGAACGAGCGCGATCAGGCGGTGAGCGCGCCTGAGACGAAGCGCTCGAGATCGGCGATCGTGCGCATCGTCTCGACCTCTTCGTCCGGCATCTCGATGTCGAACGCCCGCTCGAGCGACATCACCATTTCGACCACATCGAGAGAGTCCGCGCCGAGATCGTCGAGAATGTTCGCCTCGGGCCGGATCTCCGCAGGCTCGAGGCCGAGCTGTTGGGCCAGGATCGATCGGATACGCAACTCGACGTCGTCACCCATGCGTTCACCCCCCTACGCGTGGCGCCCAGTGACTTCGAGTCATTTCGGCGCGCGAACCGAGCATCCCGCAGCGTCCGGGGGCTGTCAACGGAGTGCGTCTCAAACCCCGCGCGAGTGGGTGAGGCCCGCCAGAACCAGATCGATCGCGCGCACGAAGCTCTCCGCGAGCGGGCGGCGGCGGATCCGGCGATGGGGCGGGCTCGCCTCGCTCTGGATCAGCCCGTTCGCGAGCGTCCACAACAGGTTCGCCACTTCCCAGGCATCACACGGCTCGATGCTGCCCTCGTCGATCCCGGCCTGCACGATCTCGGCGAGGATCTGCAGACAGCTCTGCCAGAGCCGCGTCACCTCCTCGAGCACGCCCTCCGGCAGCTCGCCGATCACCGCCTGGTTCTCGAGCGCCCAGAAGATCTGGAAGTACTCGCGGTTCTGCGTCCAGTGCGCGAGGTAGAAGCGCGCGATGCGCCGGATGCGATCCGGCGCCGCGGACGACTCGTCGCGGCCGACGTCGCGCAGCTTGCGCTCGAACTGCTCTCCGTTGCTCGCGAGCACCGCGACGTAGAGCTCGGCCTTGTTCTCGAAATAGCGGTAGAGCGTGCCCTTCGCGACGCCGGCGCCCTTGGCGACGTCGTCGAGGTTGGCCTCCATGAATCCGTCGCGGAAGAAGATCTCGCGCGCCGCATCGAGGATGCGGATGCGCGACTGCGCCTTCCTCGCTTCGCGCCGCTCGCTCGCGGCAAACGCGGATTCGCCTTCAATCTCGGCGTCGCGCGATCTATCGCTCGAAGACGTCGTCACTCCCCTCGTACCGGTAGGGATCGAACAGCTTCGTCTGGATGTAGCGCTCGCCGAAGCTCGGGATCACGACGACGATGATGTCGTCGTCCTTCCCCTCTGCGGACGCGTACTCGATCGCAGCCACCACGGCGGCCCCCGACGAGATCCCGCATAGCAAGCCCTCTTCGCGCGCGAGACGACGCGCCATCTCGAGCGATGCGTCGCCGGAGACCGTGATCACGCGATCGACGATCGACATGTCGAGCACCTCGGGGATGAAGCCCGCGCCGATGCCCTGGATCGGGTGCACACCGGGCGGACCGCCCGACAACACGGGGCTCGCGGACGGCTCCACCGCGATCGCGCGGAACTTCGGCTTGCGCGCCTTGATCACCTGGGCCACGCCCGTGATCGTGCCGCCCGTTCCCACGCCGCCCACGAGCGCATCGACGCGGCCGTCGGTGTCGGCCCAGATCTCTTCGGCCGTGGTGCGGCGGTGGATCTCGGGGTTGGCCGGATTGCGGAACTGCTGGGGCATGTAGGCGTTCGGGATCTGCTCGCAGATCTCCATCGCCTTCTCGACGGCTGCGGGCATGCCCTTGGCCGGATCGGTCAGGACGCACTTCGCACCGAACGCGCGCAGCACCGCGCGCCGCTCGGGGCTCATCGACTCGGGCATCGTGAGGATGACGTCGTATCCCTTCACGGCCGCGACGAACGCGAGCGCGATTCCCGTGTTGCCGCTCGTGGGCTCCACGATCACGGAGACGCCCGGCTCGATCAGGCCGTCGCGCTCGGCCGCCTCGATCATCGCGAGACCGATCCGATCCTTCACGCTATTTGCGGGGTTCGAGCTCTCGAGCTTCGCGACGATGCGCGGTTTCACACCGGCCACGATGCGATTGAGCTGCACGAGGGGTGTGCGCCCGATCAGCTCGGTCGCATTGCGGGCGATCTTCACGGAAATTCTCCTGCGACCTCGCGCGGACCCCGGGTCAGGATACCCCGCGTCCGCTCTGTGTGTCATGGGTCGTACTCGATCGATCTTCGCTCTCGCTGCGCGCCGAACGGCTCGCGTCTTCGACGGTCCCGAACAGCTCCTCGACCACCACCGTCGCGTAGCTTCCTGCCGGCAGCTCGAAGCGCAGCAGCAGCTCGTCGCCGTCGCCCTCGATCGAGAGCTCGCTCGGTCGCACGCGCAGAGCGCGCCGTGCACCGCGCGCGCGCACACCGGGCAGGCGCAGCGCGTCGGGGTCGAGCCCGTGTTTGGCCATCACCTCGCGCTCGCGCAACGCCACGGCGCCGCCGGGCCACGTCATGCGCGGGCCGAATATCGGACCCGTCGCGCTGATCTCGAACGCGAGCACGCGATCGCGCTCGAGCGCGGGATCGCTCACAGCGAACACGCCGCCCGAGTCGTGGCGCATCGCGAGATCGCCCGCTTCGAGCTCGTCGAGCGGAACCGGGCGCGCGGCCAGCACGGCGTTGAACACCTCGGCCTGCCAGGCCGACACCAGAAAGCGCGCGTCGCGGCGATCGCGCACTTTCAGCTCACCGGAACAGAAGCGGCGCGCGCGCTCGGCGTTGTCGCCCTCGCGCCCGAAGCGCTGGTCGCCGAAGCGGTTGGGAAGGCCGCGCGCCGCGATCTCGGCGCTGCGCGCGTGCGCGCGTGCGCGTGCGGCCGCGTCGACGTCGCGCAGGCAGATCGCAAAGCGATTTCCGCGCAGCTGGCCCGTGCGGAGCTTGTGGGGATGGCGCACGGCCTCGAGCACGCGCGCACCCGGGAGCTCCAGCGCGAGCGCTGCGTCCGGATCGAGGTTGGGCACCGAGATCCATTGCGTCGCGACAGCGACGCGATCCTTGCGCCCCGCATAACCCACGTCCTGGGGCCGCGCACCCGCCGCTCGCGCGAGGTCGCGC
>CAWHTE010000007.1:0-1066424 GCA_963832165.1 uncultured delta proteobacterium
GACGACTTCGAGGTGGAGGCCGTGTTTCCCCATCTCGGACGGCGTAGGCTGGTCTTGAACGCTCGCCCCGTGTCGCCCCAAGACGGCACGCCCGCCGACCTCGTCTTGCTCGGGGATCCGGGATCTGAGCGAGCCGCAGTCAGGAGCACCCGAGGAGAGGCACCGATGGAGTCCCCGGCGCCCCAAACCGAGCCCGCCCGATTCGCTCCGATCGCCCGCCGAGCGTCAGATGGCGGCAGCCGTAAACTCTTGATCCCGAAGAGCCTAACGATCGACGAGATCCAATTCGTCGTCTACGAGCTGGAGGTGCACAAGATCGAGCTGAAGATCCAGAACGAGAAGCTGTGGGAGGCGCAGCGGGCAACAGAGTCGTCCAACGAGCGTTTTCGCCGTCTCTACGATTCGGCTCCCACCGGTCATCCTGACGCTCGATTCCCACGGAATGATCGTCGAGGCCAACCTAGGCATTTCCCGGATCCTGCAGACTCCGCGCCCCCAGCTCATCGGGAGAAAGCTTTCGGCGTACGTGGTTCTCCACCGCCAGGATCGCTGGCTTCTCGCGCGGTGTGATCTGATCGAGGTCTCGGACGCGCATGGATCTACAGCCCTGGAGACCGTGTCGGCAAGCGGAAGCGCGCTTGATCTCCAGATCGTGGGTACGTCCGCCCGGGCTACGGCCGCCACGCCGAGAGAGATCCATCTCGCGCTGATCGACGTCAACGGAGCTGCGCAGGACTGAGCGCGCATTGCAGGCTGCCGTGGCGGCTGCGACCCTGGCCGAAGAGCGGGAGCGCCGCAAGCTGGCGTCAGATCTGCACGACGATGCCGGCAACTGCTCTCGCTGGCGTCGCTGAGGCCGCACGCGTTAGGCGAACCGGAGAGGTGGAGCGGGGCGCCCGGACGGTCGAGCTGGAGGATCTGCTCGTGGAGATCCGCCGCCGGATCTCCTCGCTGAGCTTCCAGCGAGCCCGCCGCTGCTTCACGATGTAGGGCTGATCGCGGCCGTTCAGTGGCTCGCAGAGGATCTGGAGACCAGCCACGGGCTCTCGGTGAAGATCATCGAGGAGCAAGACTTGGAGCTCGATGAGAACGCGCGCGTCACGTTCTACCTGGGGCGATTCGCGGGTTTTTTTCAAACGTGGCGAAGCACGCGGGCGTCAAGGAGGCCCCGCATCCGGGTTTCACGGGAGGGGAGCCAGGGCGCGGATTGCCGTGGAAGACAGCGGTGTCGGCATGCCCCCGCAGAGCCAAGCGCTACGGCTTTGGACTGCTGGCGACGCGCGAACGGGTGGAGCAACTGGGCGGGTCGCTCGAAACCCGCACGATCCGGGCAGCGGAACCACGGTCGTGGTCATCCTTCCGACCCGTCCCTCTCTACCGGATGTTCAAGGAGGTGCGCGATGACGATCTGTATTCTGCTCGTGGACTATTATGGAATGTTGACGGCGAGAGGGATTGCGTCTGGATCCTCCAGGGCGGAAGCTAACGTCGAGATCGTTGGCGAAGCCTCGAGCGGCCCGCGAGGCGGTGGTGCTCTCTCGCGCACGCTCGAACCCGACGTGGCTGCCGATGGGACGTGGGCATGAAGGATCTGAAACGGAATCGATGCCACCCGACAGATGCAACACGAGTTCCCCGAAGGTCCTTCAGCCGATTGCGTCTCCAGCCATTCGGACAGCCGCTACGTGAGCGCCATTCTCCAGGCGGGCGCGTGCGGCTACGTGCTCAAGGCGAATGCCTCGCGGACCTGCGAAGGCGCTGCATGCTGCCCGGCAGGGCAAGAGCTATCTCTGCCCCGAGGTCACAAAGGGGGCCGCGGATGCTTCCCTCCAAGGACCCCGAAGGCCGGTGGACCCGTCCGTGCTCTCCGAGCGCGAGAGGGAGGTTCTGCAGCTCCTGGCCGAGGGCCCACGTCCCCAGATCGGAAAACGCCCGTCTCGCCACCCGCACGGTCGCCGCCTACCGGCGCAGCATCATGCGCAAGCTCGAGATCCACAGCGTCGCGGATCTGACGAAGTGGGCGATTCGCGAAGGCCTACCGAGCTCGAAGCCTGAATTCCCCCGCGACGCCCACGAATCCGCGGTTCCAGAGCGCGCCCTCTCCAGATCCGGGGATGGTCGACGAGGGGAGGTCGTGCGGGTCCCTCCTGGGTGGGGGGATCCAGGATGAACGCGCTCGGCGTCGCGGTGTCGGAGCAGCGGCTCGGGATCGTTGAGCGCGCGTGTGCCCATGCCTCAGGCGTCGAGTCGCTCCAAGGACGAGTTTCTGGCGATGCTCGGTCACGAGCTGCGGAACCCCCTGTCGGCGATCCGCAAACGCGATCGTGACCCCTTAGCTCCATCCCAGACGGTGCGAACGAGCGCTCAAGCTTGCGTGGCGCCAAACTGGGAGCAGCTAGAGCGGCTGGTCGATGACCTCCTCGACATTTCGCTCGTCGAGCCTGGTCGCTGTTCCGCGGAAGAGACGATGTATTCCTCTGATCGAGATCTCCAGTGTGCCGTGGAGACCATGTGTTTCTTCGTCGAAGATCGAGGTCATACGCTGTCCGTGTCTGCGCTGGCGCACCCCGTTCGCGTCGATGGCGATCCTGCGCGCCTCGAACAGATTGTCGTGAATCTGGTCAGGAACGCTATGGAGTCGGAGCGTGGCGGACGCATCGACCTGTTTGTTGAGTGCCCCAGCGCCCAGGCGGTGCTGCGCGTGCGCGACACCGGAATGGGGATCGACCAGCGTGTTGGCCGCCGTGATCTTCCACCGGTTCTTCCAAGGGGAGCGCACGCTCGAGGACACGCAGAGCGGGCGCTGCATCGGGCTCTCGGTGGTGCGCCGCCGGGTGTCGCGGCACGGCGGCCGGATCTGGGCGCGCAGCGACGGGCCTGGGAAGGGGAGCGGAAGTTCGTCGTGCGGACTCCCCGCTGTCCTCCCGCGCGAATCTGAATCCGCGGCTCCTTCTCGCCCGATCCTCGCGCAGACGCGAGATTCCCAGTGTCTTCGCGTGCTCGTCGTCGAGGACTATCCTGATGCGGCCGAGAGCCTGTGACGATTAAGACCCACGTGGCTGTAGAGCATGGTTTGGAGGTGACCGATTACTGTGCAGTTTTGCGACAGTGGATACTGCGCATGTTGCTATTGCCGCCCTCCCCTGCTTGATGCTTGATGTTATGGATTCAGCATAGGGCGGGAGCAGTTGCGGGCGAATAGGCAGGCGTCATGGCGCAATCGTGACAAACGCACAAATTTCGGAGAATGCTTGGACCCCTCTATCCCCGGCCCTCTCTCACAAGGGGGCGAAAGGGGGTTCTCGGATAGTCCCCTTTCGCCCCGTTGTGTGTGAAAAAGGGGATAGAGGGGTAGAAGCATTCTCCGAAATTTGTGCGTTTGTCACGATTGCGCCATGACGCCTGCCTATTCGCCCGCAACTGCTCCCGCCCTATGCTGAATCCATAACATCAAGCATCAAGCAGGGGAGGGCAGCAATGGCGACATCCGCAGTATCCACTGTCGCAAAACCGCACAGTAATCGGTCACCTCTAAACCATGCTCTACAGCGGCGTGGGTCTTAATCGTCACAGGCTCTCCGCCGCGTCAGGATTGTCCTCGACGACGAGCACGCGAAGACACTGGGAATCTCGCGTCTGCGCGAGGATCGGGCGAGAAGGAGCCGCGGGTTCGGATTCGCGCATCGGGACGGCGGGAAGATGCACGACGAACTCCGCTCCCTTCCCAGGCCCGTCGCTGCGCGCCTCGATCCGGCCGCCGTGCAACGACACCAGGCGGCGCACCACCGAGAGCCCGATGCCGAACCCATCCTGCGTGTCCTCGAGCGTGCGCTCCCCTTGGAAGAACAGGTCGAAGATGCGCGGCAGCATGTCCGCTGAGATCCCCATTCCGGTGTCGCGTACGCGCAGCACCGCCTCGGCGCTGTCGCGCTCGACGAACAGATCGATGCGTCCGCCACACTCCGTGTACTTGGCCGCGTTCCTGACCAGATTCACGACGATCTGTTCGAGGCGCACAGGATCGCCATCGACGCGAACGGGGTCGGCCGGCGCCGACACGGACAGCGTATGACCTCGATCTTCGACGAAGAAACGCATGGTCTCCACGGCGCGCTCGATGATCTCGATCAGAGGAATACATCGTCTCTTCAGCCGGACGCGACCCGGCTCGACCAGCGAAATGTCGAGGATGTCATCGACCAGCCGATCGAGCTGCTCCGTCTGGCGCCACGCAAGCTCGAGCGCTCGTTCGCACCGTCTGGGATCGAGCTGGGCGCTGACGATCGCGTTCCGGATCGCCGACAGGGGGTTCCGCAGCTCGTGACCGAGCATCGCCAGGAACTCGTCCTTGGAGCGACTCGACGCCTGCGCATCGGCACACGCGCGCTCAGCGATCCCGAGCCGCTGCTCCCACACCGCGACGCCGAGCGCGTTCATCCTGGATCCCCCCACCCCGGAGGATCTCGCACGACCTCCGCCGTCGACCATCCCCGGATCTGGGGAGAGCGCGCTCTGGAACCGAGGGTTTCGTGGCCGTCCCGGACGAATTCAGCCTTCGAGCTCGGTCAGGCCTTCGCGAACCGCCCACTTCGTCAGATCCGCCACGCTGTGGATCTCGAGTTTGCGCATGATGCTGCGCCGGTGCGTTTCGACCGTGCTGGTGGCGATGAACAGGCGTTTGCCGATCTGCGGAGACGAGTGGCCCTCGGCCAGGAGCTGCAGAACTTCCCTCTCGCGATCGGAGAGCACGGACGGGTCCACTCGGCTCCGGGGTCCTTGGAGGGAGGCGTCCACCACCCCCTTCGTGACCTCCGCGCAGAGATAGCTCTTCCCCTGCCGGGCAGCTTGCAGCGCCTTTCGAAGGTCCGCGGAGGCATTCGCCTTGAGCACGTAGCCGCACGCGCCCGCCTCGAGTATGGCGTTCACGTAGCGGCTGTCCGAATGGCTGGAGAGCGCAATCACCTGGACCTTGGGGAACTCGTGTCGGATCTGTCGAGTGGCATCGATTCCGTTCAGATCCTTCATGCCCACGTCCATGACCACCACGTCGGGTTCGAGCGTGCGCGAGAGCACCACCGCCTCGCGGCCGCTCGAGGCTTCGCCGACGATCTCGACGCTAGCTTCGCGCCTCGAGGATCGAGCGCAATCCCTCTCGCATCAACACATGATCGTCCACGAGCAGAATACGGGTCGTCATCGCGCACCTCCTTGAACATCCGGTAGAGAGGGACGGGTCGGAAGGATGACCGCGACCGTGGTTCCGCTGCCCGGAGTCGTGCGGGTTTCGAGCGACCCGCCCAGTTGCTCCACCCGTTCGCGCATTGCCAGCAGTCCAAAGCCGTAGCGCTTGGCTCTCGGGGGCATGCCGACACCGCTGTCTTCCACGGCAATCCGCGCCATCGCTCCCTCCCGTGAGACCCGGATACGGGCCTCCTTGACGCCCGCATGCTTCACCACGTTGAGGAGAAGCTCGCGAATCGCCCGGTAGAACGTGACGCGCGCGTTCTCATCGAGCTCCAAGTCGTGCTCCTCGACGATCATCACCGAGAGCCCATGGCTGGTCTCCAGATCCTCTGCGAGCCACTGGACGGCCGCGATCAGCCCTACATCGTGAAGCAGCGGCGGGCTCAGCTGGAAGCTCAGCGAGGAGATCCGGCGGCGGATCTCCACGAGCAGATCCTCCAGCTCGACCATCCGGGCGCCCCGCTCCACCTCTCCGGCTTCGCCTAACGCGTGCAGCCTCAGCGACGCCAGCGAGAGCAGTTGGCCGGCATCGTCGTGCAGATCTGCCGCCAGCTTGCGGCGCTCCCGCTCTTCGGCCAGGGTCGCAGCCGCCACGGCAGCCTGCAATGCGCGCTCGGTCCTGCGCAGCTCCGTCACGTCGATCAGCGCGAGACGGATCTCTCTCGGCGTGGCGGCGGTAGCCGGGGCGAACGTGCCCACGATCTGGAGATCGAGCGCGCTTCCGTCGGCCGACACGGTCTCCAGCGTGAGGTCCATGCGCGTCCGACCCTCGATCAGATCACGCCGCGCGAGACGCCAGCGATCCTGGCAGTGAGGAGCCACGTACGCCGAAAGCTTTCTCC
This sequence comes from uncultured delta proteobacterium, assembly GCA_963832165.1. Lineage (GTDB taxonomy): Bacteria > Myxococcota_A > UBA9160 > UBA9160 > SMWR01 > JAHEJV01. The sequence continues at coordinate 6,087 of CAWHTE010000007.1, forward strand.
CGATCAGCTGCGGGCGCGGAGTCTGCAGGATCAGGGAGATGGCTAGGTTGGCCTCGACGATCATTCCGCTGGAATCGAGCGTCAGGTAGCCGGTGGGAGCCGAATCGTAGAGACGGCGAAAACGCTCGTTGGACGACTCTGTTGCCCGCTGCGCCTCCCACAGCTGCTCGTTCTGGATCTTCAGCTCGATCTTGTGCACCTCCAGCTCGTAGAGGACGGCCTGGATCTCGTCGAGCGTTAGGCTCTTCAGATCGAGGGGCGCCGACTCCGCCATCTGACGCTCGGCGAGCACTCGGAGTGAGTCGGGCGGGCTCTGCCTGCGGCGCCGGGGACTCATCGGTGCCTCTCCTCGGGTGCTCCTGACTGCGGCTCGCTCAGATCCTGGATCCCGAGCAAGACGAGGTCGGCGGGCGTGCCGTCTTGGGGCGACACGGGGCGGGCATTCAAGACCAGCCTACGCCGTCCGAGATGGGGAAACTCGCCCTCCACCTCGAAGTCGTCGAAGCCCGTCGCCCTCTTGCATGGCTTTCTCCAGGCGCTCGCGCAGTGTGGCGATGATCCACTGATGGCTTCCGAGATCCCCGATCAGTCGACCGTCAGTCTGCGCCGGCTCGACCCGAAACGCCCGATAGTAGGCGCGATTCGCGCGAACGACGCGGAGCTCGCGGTCCAGCACCAGGAAGGGCTCGCGCACCGCATCCACGATGCTCTCCGCCAGCAGGCGGGCCGCCTGGAGACGTTCGCTGTGCTTCGCATCCGTGATGTCGACGAACGTGATGACCACGCCCGCGACGGTGTTTCGAGCGGTGCGATAGGGCCGGATTCGCACCAGGTACCAGTTGCCGTCGCGAGCGGACGCCTGCTTCTCGGAAGCGTGAAGGGTCTCGCTCACGCTCGCCGCATCCGACAGAAGATCGGGATAGTCGACGAGGGTGACCAGGTCGGCGAGCGGACGTCCAATGTCGGTGTCGATCAGGTGCGCGACATTGCGTGCCTGCGGCGTAAAGCGCTTCACCCGCAGCTCTTCGTCCAGGAAGATGGTGGCGACCTCGATGTTGTTCATGAGATTGAGCAGGTCGTCGGTTGCCCGCTCGAACGTTTCGATCTTCTCCGTGAGCTCCGCATTCACGGTATGGAGCTCCTCGTTGAGCGACTGCGTTTCCTCCTTGGCGGTCTGGAGCTCCTCGTTCGTGCTCTGGAGCTCCTCGTTGGCCGACTGCGCTTCTTCGTTCGCGGAAGCCAGCTCTTCGTTCGCCGCCTGGAGCTCGTCGATGTTGCCCTGCAGGTCGGATCGCGCGTTCTGAAGCTCTTCTTCCAGCTTCGCCCCACGCCCTGCCCGGTGCCGCTTGGCGATCGGCTCGCTCTTGCGCGCGCGTTTGCGCGGGCTGCGTTCCGCCGGCTCGAACGAGACCAGGAACAGCCGCGCCGCGACACGCGGCTCGTCGAGCCGCGCCACTTTCAGGTGCAGCGCGAGCCGCTCTCCTCCTCCGACGTCGACGCTGGCGCTTCGCTCTGCGACCCGCCCGTCCGCCTCGCTCGCCTCGCGAAGCGCCGAGGCGAGCGGTACACGGAGACCTGCGCGCGCCATGTCGACGATGTTCACGTTGACTCGCCCCGCCGGCAGCTCGAGATAGGCGCCAACGCGGCCATGGATCTGCTGGACCAGGCCACGCTCGTCGACGAGCACGGCCGGCGGACCGAAACGCTCGGCCAGCGCGCTGCTCAGCGGGCCCGCCAGATCGGGTTTTGCCCCGGCTGGGCGGACGCCCGCCGCGGCGGCGCGGTTCGCGCCGTGCGTCGCCGGCCAGCGAAGCGTCGGCTGCGGCGCCGTTGCGTCATTTCGCCGGAAGATCTTGAAGTGCCCGTCGAGCGGCGAGAAGAACTCCTCGGAGCCGGCAACGTTCTCGGCTGAACCGAGCAGAAGGATTCCGCGAGGATTCAGGCAGTAGTGGAAGGAGCGGAGCAGGCGCCGCTGCGCATTCGGCTCCAGGTAGATGAGCAGATTCCGGCAGGACACCAGATCCACGCGCGTGAACGGCGGGTCGTGCAGCGCGTCTTGAACCGCGAAAACCACGAGATCTCGCAGCTCCTTCTTGACGCGAAGAGACTCGTCCTCTCTCGAGAAGAACCGGGTGAGGCGCCGTTCGCTCACGTCGGCCGCGATGCCCTCGGGATAGCGCCCCGCGCGCGCGACCTGGATCGCTTCGGGGTTGAGGTCCGTGGCGAATACCTGCACCTCCAGGTCTTTTTTCGACTGTCTCAGGGTCTCGAGCAAGAAGATGATGAGCGAATAGGCCTCTTCACCCGTCGCACAACCTGGGACCCAGATCCGCAGCAGGGAACCGTCTTCGCGATGGGTGAGAAGATCGGAAAGCGCGGGCTCGAGCGCCCGGAAGGCTTCCGGGTCGCGGAAGAAGCTGCTGACTCCGATCAGCCAGTCACGCCAGAGAGCATCGATCTCGTCATCGCTCTGTTCGAGTAGACGCGCGTACGCCTCCATGCCGTCGATGCCGTGGAGATGCATTCTCCGCTCGATGCGCCGACCCAGCGTCGCGTGCTTGTACTCGGAGAAATCGCGCCCTCCGCGATGACGCATGACCGCGAGGACCCGATCGAGCTCGTTGCCCGCGATCTCGGGCGCGGCGTCCGCGCGCGCTCGTGAGTCGAGCAGTTTCCGATGGGCAAGCAGACGTGCTGGCATCTCCGCCGGCGACAGGACGAAGTCCGCCGCGCGCGCCTCGATCGCACTGACCGGCATTCCGTCGAACTCGGCGGTCTCGGGATCCTGCACGAGCGAGAGACCGGATGCGGCGCGGATCGCCGCAAGACCGAGCGTGCCATCCGTTCCGGTGCCGGAGAGCAAGATGCCGGCGGCGAAGCTCCCCCTTTCGCGGGCGAGCGCGCGGAAGAAGAGATCGATCGGCAGATGCGGAACTCCGCGCAGCCCGACCGGCTCGATGCGCAACATCTCCCCGCGGATCTCCACGTGGTGCCCGCGAGGTTCGACATACACGTGATTCGGTTCGACGCGCGTCTCCTCGCTGATCTCGCGCACCGGCATCTCGGTGCACTTCGCGAGAATCTCGGGGAGCATGCTGTGACCGGTGGGAGCCTGGTGGCTCACGACGACGAATGCGATGCCGCAGTCGACGGGGAGCGCCGCGAGGAACTCGCGCAGCGGCGAGAGCGAACCGGCTGAACCCCCGACTCCGACGATCAGCGGCCCCGTGTCCGGCGCGTGCGCAGCAGCGGACTCGGTGGGAACGGAGCCCGGGCCGAGCTGCTTCGGCGCGCTCTCACTCGCCTTCTGGGGAGCAGGTTTCCGCTTCCTGCCGGAAGTCCGTGGGGCGCGAGTCGTGCCTCTCTTGGCGGCCATGGTGACACTCTAGCTGTGGGCCTGAACACGCGGGTCGGGCCGCAGCTTTCTGCGCGATCAGGAGATCTGCCGCTACGAGCAGGCGGTCGAGCTTCTCCCGTTCCGCGAGTGGCGGCAGTCGCCGCGCGGCAGTCAACCGCGAGCATCCCTCGCATAGAAGATCGGGAGTATCCCCAGATCCGGGTAGATCGCGCGCCGAAGGTGTGGACTCGACTAACTTTCTGGCACTTCCGACCAATCCGCGACGTGGATCAGATCATCGAGTGCCCAGGGCTTCGGCAGGAAGCGGCTCACTCCCCGCGCGGCGAACTCCGAGCTCCGATCTCCCGCGCTCGTCCCCACCACTGGCAGAGCGGGCCGTTGCCAGTGCAGGCGTCGCACCAGACCGCCCACGTCGCCGTCGGGCATCTCGAAGTCGAGAATCGCCAGGTCGAGAGCGGGCTCGAACGCGAGCAGTACGGCGGCCTGGTCGTGAGTACCCGTGCCGATACATACCGCACCGGCGCCGCGCAGCAGGCGCGCCACGGCAAGCCGCATCGAGAGCTCGGCGTCCACGTAGAGGATGCGCCTGGCGTGGATTCGCTTGTCGTGGCGAGAGCGATGCCGCGCGCTCACCTCGCCCAAGAAATTGAGACCTGCCCAGCCGCTCATAACCGCTCCTCATCCTGACGCGTCGCAGAGGCGGCCGGTATCGCCGCGCGCGGGTAAATGGCGCGCCAGAAGGGGGGATTCGGACGGGTCGCCCGCTCGGCCGCGAAACCATGAGCAATGGGTGCGTGCATGGAATCCGCGCTTCCGCCGCCGGGTATCCACGGATCCATGGATGTCCGTGCGTCTCCTGCGTGAATACCATGATCGTTCGAATCGAGTGCGCAGGCCCCACGCGCTGCGCTCGTTCAACGAATCAGGGAGACATATGTCAGTCATTTTTTTGCTCGTGCTGGGTTCGGTCGCAGCCATCCTCGTGCGCAATATGATGAATCACTCACTCGTGCTCGCATCCGTTCTAGTTATTGCCAGCTCGAGCTGGGCGATCCCCGCGAGCGCAGCAGATACGCCCGACGCCTGGATCACCACCAAGGTCAAGATGGCGCTCCTCGTGGCCGAGGACGTGAGCGCCACCGCGGTTCGCGTGGATACGACAGATGGCAAGGTCACGCTGCACGGAACCGTCTCGAGCGCCGACGAGAAGGCTCGCGCCGAGCGCGCGGCGCGAGACGTGAAGGGCGTGCACGAGCTGCGAAGTCTGCTGCAGGTCGTCGCGAAGACCCGCCAGGAAACGGCCGCCGTGGCCGACGAGGCGCTCTCCGCAGAGGTCGGGAAGCGGCTCGACGCGGATCCCGCTCTGCGCGACAGCAAGATCAAGGTGAAGTCGGTGAACCGCGGCGTCGTACTGCTGAGCGGAAAAGCCGGGAACCTCAGCGCACACCTCGACGCACTCGAGGTGGCCCGCGCCACGCCCGGCGTGAAGCGCGTCGCCAGCGAGATCGAGAGCCCGGATGCCCTGGCCGACGACGAGATCTGGCGCGAGGCGAAGAGCGATTCCAAAACGCCCGCAGCGTCGGCGACGAAGGATGCCTGGATCACCACCGACGCGAAGGTCCGGCTGATCGCGAACTCCGAGACTCCCGCGCGCGACATCAACGTCGACACGCTGGGAGGCGTCGTGACCCTGTTCGGCACCGTGTCCACGGAGGCTGCGCGGCGCGCGGCCGAGGCGGAGATCAAGAAGATCGACGGCGTGAAGAGCGTCGAGAACGATCTCCAGGTCGTACCGCAGGTGTCGGCCGCTGCGGTCGAGCACAAAGACGACCGGGTGAAGGACGCGATCGAGAAGCGCCTTTCGGCGCGTGGGGAGCTCTCCGACTCGAACATCGACGTGGAGGTGGCGGACGGCGTCGCGCGTCTGACCGGGACGGTCCGCGGTCAGCCCGACCGGTTGACCGCGCTCACCCTCGCGCGAACCACGGACGGCGTGCGCTCGGTGGTCGGCGATCTCACGGTGAAGGCCCAGTAGGCCGCCACACTCGTGCGGCGGCAATCAGCAAAGGAGTCCATGATGACAGCTCGCATAACGAGGGCGCTTCTGGCTCTGATGCTCGCAGTCCTGATCTTTGCGGGTTGCGGCACCCTGATCGGTGCAGGAGTGGGCGCGGGCGTTGGCGCGGCCGTCGGTCACGGAACGGGCTACGGGGCCGGCAAGGGCGCCATGATCGGAACGGGTGTCGGCGCGGCGGCAGGCGCCATCTATGACATCACCCAGCACGAATCGAACGATGACGACTAGAGGAGGAGTCATGAGGAGGAGTCTCGGTCTCGCAGCGATCGCGCTGACCGTCGCGCTCGGGCAAGGCATCCTCGCGGCGCCGCGCGCGGCAACGGCAGCGGAGCAGGCTTCCGAGGTCATCGCGGGAGAGGTGACGAAGATCGATCTCGACCGGAGTCGCGTGACGGTACGCAGCAGCGACGGCAAGCCCCACGAGTTCGAGGCGTCCGCCGAGACGCTGAAGAGCTTGAAGGTGGGTGACAAAATCGAAGCGAAGCGCCGACCGGAGTAGGACTCACGGTCGGCACGAAACGAAACATCAGGAGGAATCCAACATGGCGAGTGGCAAGGCTGATGAAGTGAAGGGTCGGGTGAAGGAAGCTGCCGGAGTTTTGACCAACGACAAGGGGCTGAAGCGGCAGGGGAAGACCGACCAGGCAGTCGGAAAGATCAAGCAGAAGGCGGAGAAGCTGGTCGACAAGGCCAAACGCGCTCTCCGCTGAGTCGCGTTCTGGATTGAACTCGGAGGGCATAATGTTCGAAACTATCGCGGTCATCCTGGTCGTCTTGTGGCTACTGGGTCTGGTTTCCTCCTATACGATGGGTGGGTTCATTCACATCCTGCTGGTCCTTGCGATCGTGGTGGTCCTGCTCCGTGTGGTCCAGGGTCGAAGGGCTTTGGGATGAGTCGGGCTTCCTTGCAGGAGGCGACCCGATGAGCGGAATCAAGATGGTGCGTTCCTGCTGATGCTGCCCAAGCCGAGCTAGCTCCGAACCGCCGTTCCGTCGCTAGTGGTGACGATGGGGAATCGGGATATTCGCGAGATCCTCGCCTACCACGAGGCGACGAAACACAGCGCGCACAGCGTCCGGACGAGCCACTACGCGCTCGACTGGGAGAACCAGCCGCTTCCGTTCAAGATCTATCCGGAGCTCGAACGGATCCCTCTCCCGCGAGACTTTCCCGAGTCTGCCATTCCTGCGTTGGCCGCGATTACGAGCGGTTCGTCCGCAGGGAACGGGTCCGGCGATGCGCGCAGCCCGGACCTCCCGGCACTCGCGCGCGTGCTCCAGCTCTCGGCCGGGATCACCAAGCGCAAGCGTCACTCTGGTGGAGAGATCTATCTCCGTGCCTACGCCAATACCGGCGCGCTCCACCACGTCGATCTGTACCTCGTGACGGGCGACCTCGGGGCGCTCCCGGCGGGCGCCTATCACTTCAGCCCGCACGACTTCGCGTTGAGGCGGCTGCGAGAAGGGGACTGGCGCGGCGTGCTGATCGAGGCATCGGGCGGTGATCCCGCGGTCGCGCGGGCGCCGGTCGTGCTGGTGAGCGCCTCGACCTACTGGCGCAACAGCTGGAAGTATCAGGCGCGGGCCTGGCGGCACTGCTTCTGGGACGCGGGCACTCTCCACGCCAACCTGCTCGCCGTCGCCGGGACCGAGGTGCTCGCACCGCGAATCGTGCTCGGCTGGGCGGATGGGCCAGTGGAGCGCCTGCTAGGTCTCGACCCGCGACGCGAGGGCGCGCTCACCTGCGTGCCGCTCGGGCATGCGCCGCGACCGGCACCATCGGTTTCCGTCCCGACGGAACTCGAGCTCACAACCCGATCCCTCTCGCGAAAGGAGATCGACTTCCCGGAGATCCGGTGCGCGCACGCCGCCTCGTCGCTTGCCGACGGCGACGAGGCGCGGACCTGGAAGGGGAGTCTCTCCGAACGCAAGGAGCCCGCGCCGACGGGAGCGCTCACGCGACTGCGCCTCGACTCTTCGCAGGCCGACGAGTCGCTCGATCGGGTGATCTGGCGGCGGGGATCGACCCGAGCCTTCGACCGCACGCGATCGATCTCGTTCGAGGCCCTCTCGCGAGCGCTCGAGTGTGCGGCCGCAGACATACCCGCGGATTTTCTGGAGCCGCCGGAACGGGCGCTCCTGGATCTCTATCTGATCGTGAACGCGGTCGAAGGCCTCGCTCCCGGTAGCTACACGTACCGGCGCGACGAGCAATCGCTCGAGCTGCTGCGCGAGGGGAGCTTTCGGAACGAAGCTGGACATCTCGCGCTCGACCAGCCGCTGGCCGCCGACGCGGCCGTCAACGTCTACAGTCTGGTGGACCTGCCGCGCGTCCTCGATCGGTTCGGCAATCGCGGCTATCGCGCCGCCCAGCTCGAGGGGGGAATCACGGGCGGCCGTCTGTATCTCGCGGCCTACGCGCAGGGGTTCGGCGCCTCGGGGCTCACCTTCTACGACGACGAGGTGACGGAGTTCTTCGCGCCGCACGCCGCTGGCAAGAGCGTGATGTTCCTCGTCGCGCTCGGCTACGCGGACCGCAGGGCGTTGGGTCTCTTGCGCTGAGGCGGGCCCGCTCCCGCAGTTTCCATGGTGTCGTCGCCTGTGATCGTGCCAAGCAGCATCCCTGCGAACAACGACGACCAACCGGTCGGGAAGGCTCGTTTCGGGACTGGGGACTCCGCGTTATTCGGATACGCGTAGAGTGGAGCGGTCCTTCGCGGGAGCCTTACGCGTCAGCACGGGTGGTCGACGACGAAAACGTGAATGCCCATCGGGTAAAAGGAGATGACCCAGAAGCCACAGAACCGCGAGGTTGATTGCGATCGCTTCGAGCATGCTTCGTCCTTTGGATGGACCTCATCCACCTGCCGTCACTCTTATCGGGTTCGATTTTCCCAATCCTTCGAACCTACCGCGATGCGGGATCCGTTCATATCGTCGACACCACGGAGAACGCGGACCAAAGGCGAGGATTCGCGCTCCTCGGCGCATCCTGGCCGGGGCGCGCGTCCCCTTGAGTGCGGTCAAACGGTGCGTATATAGAGCCCGGGCCCGGAGACCGCCGGGCTTCGAGGAGGGATTCCCCAGGTGCGTACCCTGTGACCGCGCGCGAGCTGGTCCAGATCCTCCAGCGCCAGGACCCCGACGCTGCGGTCGTGTTCCAAGAGAGCGCAACCCCGCGTGCGGAGATCACTCCGATCGCGCGGGTGCGCGCGCTGACCGGAGAGCGCTCGAGCGCGCCGCCCTCGATCGTGGTGCTCTCGGGGGAGAAAGTCGGGGTCCGCGCGCCGACCCTCAGCCCACCTCGGGCTCGGTAGGCTCGACCAGGCGCTCGAACTCCGCCTGGGTCAACACACCCGTGCGACGCAGACGCTCCAGGCGCTCGCGGGTCGCGCGGTGTTCGTCCGGAGCGACCGCTTCGTCGCGCATCGAGCGGCGGAGCTTGCGGACGACCTCTCGGCCGCGCTCCACCGCCTCGCGGTAGCGCGCGCGCAGCGCCTCGCCGTCGAGTGCGTCGAGCGTCCCGCTGCGCGCGAAGTGCTCGCGATACACCTCGCCGAGCGCATACGTTGAAGCCCCGGACAGCGCGGCCTGGGTGGCGCTGCCGAGCAGCCAACCAACTCCCGGAAGCGACTTCACGGCGCTGGCTCCCACACGTGCCAGCGAAGCCCCGGCCACCGCCAGCACCGCGGCACGGCCGCGCGCGGCGTTGTAGTCGACCCCGTAGCTGAGCGCCAGGCGCCGCACCAACTCAACCTGGATCACGGCGACGGCGGCGATGTCGACTAGCGGCACCGGGGTGGCGGCCGCCGCCATCGCCGCGCCGACGTGCTTGAGAATCAGCTCGGTAGTGTGGTGGATCGGCATGAATTCCTCCCGGCGCGTTCCGAGCACGTACGCACGCCGGTCGCTGTGGTCGGCAGCCTGAAGAACTTCCCGCCGCGCGGCAAGTCATCGCCGCGAAATCAGTTCCTTCGGTTCGCAATTCCCCCGGATCTCGGGATACCAACCGTCTCCTGCTCCAAGTAGCGTGCATCTGCCCCAGCGCTGTACCCGAGGGAAGAGCGATGTCGAGCCTCTCGAGCTCCCAAGTGTATGACGGTGATCCCGTCGAAGACGGCGAGGATCCGAGCTTCGGAAACGCGCTCGAGCGGGTATACGGTGCCGGGCAAGAACTGATCGTTCGCCGCATCGACCTGCTCGTCGAGGAGCTCGCCGCGCAGGGCCGGAATCTCCTCGCTGCTGCCGTCGGCACGATTTTCGGAGCGATGGCACTGCTGGTGGGCTGGATCTTCGTCGTAGCGGGCGTGGTCGACGCGATCGATGACTACGTTCCGCGTTTCGCGGCCGAGATCGTCGTCGGCATCCTCCATGTCGGAGTCGGCGCCGCGATCGCCATTGCGCGGCGGCAGCAGACCGCGGAGAAGGCCTCTACATGAGCTCTTCCGCCGATCCGCGACTGGACACGCTCCGTGAGCGCGTCGACGAGCAGGCGGTGGAGCTCCACGACGCAGTGCAGGAGTTCGAGGATGTGGCCCGCCGGGCGATCGATGTGCGGCACTGGATCCGATCCAGGCCCTTGCTCTGGGCCGCTGGGGCATTCCTCGTGGGTGCATGGCTCGGAGGACGAAAGGCATGATCGACGCGCAAAGCAACGAAGTGAGAGGCAACGGAGCGGACGAGATCAGCGCGGTCTCCGCTGCGGAACTCGAGGGCCTCTTGCCGCAGAGTGTGCACGCGCTGGTCGAGCAGGAGGCTCGCGTGCGCGACTTCATCCGATCGCATCCGCTGCCGGTCGTTCTCGGCGCCCTCGCGCTGGGTTTTGCTGTCGCGAGATGGATGCGGGAGGACTGAGCGCATGTCCGCGGCGTCAGCGACTTGGGATTGAATGGCCTCCCACGAGCCTCACGAAGAGGAGGCCGTGCCGAGAACGCTCCGCTCGGACCTCGACAGGCTCCTCTCGCGGGTCGCGTCGGCGAAGGACGGCGCGCTGCGTCTGCTGGAAGAAGCCGTTGGGGCGGAGCCCTTCGTCGCGACCGCTGCCGCGGCCGGACTCGGGTTCGTGTTGGGCGGAGGCTTGCCTCGCGGGACGATCGCGCTGCTGTTCGGGACCGGTACCCGCGCCGCTGCGGCCTGGCTCGGCGAAGAGATCCGGCTGCGAGCTGCAGCAAACGATGACTCTGCAACGGAGGACGACCGATGAACGACGCGAACGAGAAAACTCAAATGAACAGGAGACACACGATCATGACCATCGCCAATCTTGCGAGCCACGCGCTTGTGAGCCACGCGCCGAAAGCCTATGAGCTGCTGCACCGCATCGGCCTCGAGCGCCGTCGATCGCGAGCGATTCGCGTCGCGTCGTGCGCGGGATGGATCGGAGTCGGTATGGCCGTAGGTAGCGGACTCACAGTGCTCTTGACGCCCCGAAGCGGTCCGGAGATGCGCGAACGTCTCGGCGAACGCGCCAAGCGTGCGCGAGACTACGTGGTGACCAACGGCATCGAGCCGACCGGTAGAGCGTCGGCCGCGCAAGCTCCTTAGTCGTCGGAAACTCGCCCACTCGATCTGGTGCTGTGGAGGAAATCAGCGGCTTCGGTGCGCGATTCCCATGGATACCGGGATACCGGCGGTCTCGCCTTCGGCATAGGGTTCAATGACGAGGCCTGATGGCCAGAAACAAGAAGTGTGTGACGTATTTCGTTTCACCCTCTGTCGTTTCACCCTGTTAGGAGGGAAGCACCATGATGAATCATTCACCGCTGCTGGCAGCTATCGCGCTGTTCGCGCTCGCTTGCACGGGTCCGACGGGCCCGCGTGGCAATACGGGCCCGCCGGGTCCCACCGGCATGACCGGCGCCCAGGGGGTCACCGGCCTGACGGGCACACAGGGCCAGCCCGGCATGACCTCGCCGGGTCCGGCTGCCTCGGAGACAGGCTGGATCACGCTCCGGGACATCATGTTCAATTTCGACACGGCGGACATTCGGCCGTCCGAGATGAACAAGATCTCCGACGTCGCTGGTTACCTCAAGCAGAATCCGTCCGTCCGCGTCGGGATCGATGGCTCCACGGATCTGTCGCGCGGCGTCAACCAGTACAACGTGGACCTGAGCGCGCGGCGTATCGCCAATGTGCGGGACGCGCTGATCCGAACCGGAATTTCCGGTGACCGAATCGAGACGGGCCGCTTCGGCGCGAAACGGGGCGAGTGCGATGACTCGACCGAGACGTGCTCGAAGCGCGACGGGCGCGTCGAGGTAATGGCTCGCAGCCACTAGAGGTACGGCGCTACCGGCACAGCTCCGGCGAGCTGGAGAGGACACCGGTCCGTTGCGGGCCGAGTGTCCTCCGGCTTGGCTGCAGGGAATTCCACGGTCTAGCCACTCGGTATACCCGGATCCGGGGATACTGCCCGTCTCCCCAACCGGACTAGCGTTCCTGTCGTCGATGCGAAAAGGAACGCCCCCATGCTGCGTCCGATGTGGCGACGCTTGATCGATCCAGTTGAAGTCAACGCAGCCTGGCGACCGGTCCCCTCCTGCTCGTGCTAGCGACCGTGCGCAGCCGATGAAGCTAGCGGACTCCTCGCGGTGGGCGCAGGACGATGCGCTCGTGATTCGACTGCGGGCGGGTGACGAGGAGGCCTACGCCGAGCTGTACCGCCGCGTGCATCCCCGTGTGTTCAGATTCGCGCTCCGTCGGCTCGGCGACCCGACCGAGGCCGAGGACGTCGCCCAGGACGTCTTCCTCCAGGTGTACCGTTCGATCGACCGGTACGAGGGCCGCTCCAGCCTGCTGACCTGGATCTTCGGCATCGCTCGCCACACGACCCTCAGCCGCTACTCGCGCCGACCCCCCAAGATGGCGCCGCTCGACGAAGCCGGCGCCCTTGCCGCGCCGGTTGCGTCGATCGAGGACAGCATCGACGCCTCACGAATCTGGGAGCGCTGCACCCGATTCCTGCAGCGCAACATGTCCGCGACCACGCGCGACATATTCCATCTGCGCTACTCGCGCGGCCGTTCCGTCGCGGCCATCGCGCGTGAGACGGGCAAGAGCGAAGGCGCTGTCAAGCTCAGGCTGATGCGCACGCGTCGGATCCTCGGCACGTTGGCACTGGGCGCGTGAGGCTCCTCCGCACACTCGGCGCGCGAATCCCCAGGATCCGGGGATCCCGCACGCTCGCGCCTCGGGGTAGCGTGGCGGATGAATGAACTCCACGAAGAACGCGCGCGCCGCGAACGACGAGTGCGGGCAGATCGGTGATCAGACCAGTGCCGCCGACGCCTTCACTGAGATATCGCGCGGCCTCGACAAGCATCTCTGGTTCGTGGAGGCCTACCTCACTGGATCGCACGAGCACAGACTTGCAATTACGCCGGAGAACCATGAGTGACCGGTCACCCAAGTCGAAGCAGCGCGACCATACTCAGAAAAAAAGCGCCAAGGACAAGGCCGCTGCTGACGCGAGATCCAAGCAGGACAAGCAAGGCCTGTTCAAGAACACCAAGACGACCACGAAATAGCTCGCGCCTCGTCAGATCGGATCGATCCACTCCTCGGGCCAGAGCCCGGGCGCGCCTTCCAGCGCGTACAATGAACGGTCGCCCACGGGACTGCGCCGATAGCCCGTGACGCTCGCGTCCTGGCCGGCGCAGAGCATCTGCCCCGGCTCGGGCCGGAGTCCCGTCAGCCGGTGGAGCGCCGCAAGCAGAGCCGGTTCGCCGGCGATGCGAACGCGCGAGCCGATATGGATTGGCTTGATCGCCGTTTGTGTCGACGGGGAACTCATGGTTGGGACCTGCAGACTTTGTTCGGACGAGAGGCGAGGACGCCCGTCAGTCGGCGACAGAGGTCCTCGGGGGTGAAGGGTTCCTCGATCACCGGGTAGCCGCGCTCGAGGACGATCCGTGCTTCCTCCGGGCTCGCAGAGTGCCGGCACATCACCAGCACTCCGATTTCCGGGCGCGCGCAGCGCAAGCGACGCGCCAGTTCGAAGCCATTCATGCGCTTCATGTCAGCACAAGCCACCAGTGCATCGATTTCGTGACGCGACGTCCGGGACAGATCCTCTCCACGGGGGCCACTGGCCGCGTAGAGCACGTCGTACTTCTGGCCGCGGAGCGCTCGGACCAGCGGAATGCGGTGTTGGTGGTTGTCGTCGACCAGCAGCACGGTGAGAGGGCGCCGCGCAGTCTCCGCCGGCGGTTCCGCCAGCGGACGGACCGACTGCCAGAGCGCTTGCGGGGTGCTCGGCCGGAGCCCCGGCTCGCCGATCGTCGAAGTGTCCGCGTCGATGGCGCGCATCATCCTCCTTGCTGGACCGCCGGTTCGGGCAGGTCGCGCTCGTAGCGCCTCTGCTCAGTATACATATATTGATAAATCTATCAAGCGAATACGCAATCTGCTTGACACATGATGCATCCTCCGACACGCTTCATGGCTATGTCCGGCAACGAGGCACTCGAGCAGCTCGCCAATCTCGAGCATCGGTACGGCTTCGTCACTCGGCCCGTCGAAGGTTCCGGGTAGCTCGACTCGATGCGCGCTGATTTCGAAGCGATTCTGCGCGAGGCCAACACCGCGTCCGATCTGGACGAAGTCATGGCCATCATCGCCCGCCGGGTCAAGGGCGCCCTCCCCGTCGATGCCTGCGTGGTCTGTCTGATCGACGCGACGAGCAATCAGCTCGTCCGGGTTTCGTCGAGCGGCGCCGACGTGGCGCTTCCAATACCCGCTCCTCTGGCCGGCCTGCTGAGCCTGATCATCGAACGCCGAGGGCTGGTCGTTCTCCAGAACCGGACGGCCCGCTCAACCAACCACTCTGCTCCTCCTGAACACGACACCGCCGGATACGACGCCTTCCTCGGCATGCCGCTGATCCATGATCACCGAATCGTGGGAGTGCTGGCGGCTTGGAAGGCGACAGGCGAATTCGGTCGCGACGAGGTGCCCTTCTTCGTCACGATCGCGCCACCACTGGCGGCGATCATCCACGAGCACGCGGCCGCCGGCGAAGTTGCGAGCCTGCTGAGCGGCGGCATCCAGGAGACAGTCCACGTCCAGGGTGTAATGGCGGCCGGCGGGCTCGCGGTCGGAACAGCGGCGTTGCTCGACCCGCTGGCCACCTTGGAGTCGGTGCCGGATCGGGGCGTTGACGACATCGTTTCGGAGGAGAAGGCCTTTCGAGCCGCGGTCGCAGCTGCTCAGGCGGAAGTGCGGACCAGCAGCGAACGGCTGGCCGGCGCCATCCCGAGCGAGGTACGCGAGATCTTCGACGTCTACGTGATGTTGCTCGGAAGTGACAAACTGGTACGAGAGACGGTCGAACGAATCCGCGGGGGGAATTGGGCGCCGGGTGCGCTCCGTGACACCATCGCGGATCAGGCCCGACCATTCGACCGCGCTGACGACCCTTACCTGCGCGCGCGCGGCGAAGATGTTCGCCAGATCGGCCAGCGGATCCTCGTCCACCTCCACTCGCAGATCGAACTGGAAAGATCGTATCCGGAGCGATGCATCCTGGTGGGAGACACGATCAGCATCACGGAGATAGCTGCGGTGCCCGTGAGCCAACTCGCCGGCATCGTCTGTCGGCACGGCTCGGCCCTTTCCCACATGGCCGTATTGGCACGCGCCCTGGAAATTCCGGCGGTCGTGAGCCTCTCGTCTCTACCCGCGAGCCTGCTGGAGGGCCGCACGATCGTCGTCGACGGTGACCAAGGTCGGGTCTACATCCAACCTCCGCGCGCTGCCCTCGATGCGTTCGAGCGGAGCATTGCAGAGCGCCAGGCAGCCTCCCAACGGCTCGGGGCACTACGGGACCTGCCGGCTGAAACATTGGACGGGGTCCGGCTGCCGCTGTACGCCAATATCGGACTGGTCTCCGACCTCGAGGCGGCTCTGGCCAGCGGAGCCGAAGGCGTCGGCCTCTACCGCACGGAATACCAGTTCCTGCTGCGTGACGCGTTCCCGGTCGAGAGCGAGCAGTACGAGGTATATCGAGAGCTGTTGCAAGCGTTCGCACCGCGACCGGTCACTGTGCGCACCCTCGATGTGGGTGGCGACAAGATCCTTCCGTATTTCCCGGTGAAGGAGGACAACCCATTTCTCGGTTGTCGCGGAATTCGATTCTCGCTCGAGCATCCCGAGATCTTCATGATCCAGCTGCGCGCGATGCTGCGGGCAAATGCGGGTGTCGAGAACCTGCAGGTGCTCTTCCCGATGGTCACGAGGATCGATGAACTCGACCAGGCGCTCGAGTTGTTGGCGCGAGCGCATCGCGAGCTGCTGGACGAAGGCGAGGCGACGGCGATGCCGAGGACCGGCGTGATGATCGAGGTTCCCTCCGCCGTCTTCTCGGCCCGATCCTTCGCGGAGCGCGTGGATCTTCTCTCTATCGGTACGAACGACCTCTCCCAGTACATTCTGGCTGTCGATCGAAGCAATGAGCGAGTGAGTACTCCGTACGACAGTCTGCATCCCGCCGTTCTCGATGCGGTCGTCGAGGTGGTCCAAAAGGCTCACGAACGGTCCACTCCAGTGAGTGTATGCGGTGAGCTCGCCGGTGATCCTGCCGGCGCGCTGGTGTTGCTCGGCGCCGGAGTCGACGAGCTGAGCATGAGCCCTGCGGGCTTATCGAGGGTGAAACTCGTGATTCGCAGCTTCACCATGGATCAGGCGCGGGCGCTGCTCGAAGCGGCACTGGATGAAGATGACGGACGTGGTGTTCACGAGCTGCTGAATGCGGCGCTCGATCGGGCAGGAGTCTTGGCTCTGGGTTCTCCCCTCTGAGGACGAGCAAGATCGGCACCGGGAGAAAGGCGATCGGCGCCGCCGCG
This sequence comes from uncultured delta proteobacterium, assembly GCA_963832165.1. Lineage (GTDB taxonomy): Bacteria > Myxococcota_A > UBA9160 > UBA9160 > SMWR01 > JAHEJV01. Next base: position 22,366 of record CAWHTE010000007.1, read on the forward strand.
TGAGCGCCGAGGTGCGCCTGCTCAGCCAGTGAGGCCGGAAAACGAGCGGAGCTCAGCCAGGACGATCGTGAGAACACACAGCGGTTAGGCACGCGGAGGAGTGGTCGGATGCAGAACGCTCAAGAGGTCTTTCTGATCCGCCACGGGGAGACGGAGTGGAGTCTCTCGGGCCAGCACACGGGTGTCACGGATGTTTCGCTCACGGAGCGCGGACGCCGGGAGGCAGAGCGGCTCGCGCCCGTGCTGGCGAGGAGGACATTCGACCTCGTCCTGTCGAGCCCGCTGCAGCGCGCCCGCCAGACGTGCGGGCTCGCAGGACTGGGCGATCGCGCACAGGTCGAGCCCGATCTCATGGAGTGGAACTACGGGGAGTACGAGGGCCTCACGTCCGACGAGATCGAGCGCCGTGTCCCTGGCTGGCTGATCTTCGACAACGGCTGTCCCGGTGGCGAGAGTCCGCGTGAAGTGGCTACCCGCGTCGACCGGCTGATCGAGAAGGTGCGCCGCGTGCGGGGTTCCGTCGCTCTCTTCGCCCACGGCCATGTCTTCCGGGTGTTCGCGGCGCGCTGGATCGGGCTGCCGCCGAGCCACGGAAGCCACCTGTTGCTCGACACATCCACGCTGAACATCCTCGCCTACTACCGGGGTATTCCCGCGCTCAAGCGCTGGAACGCCCCGATCGGCGATGAGAGCTCGGGCGCGTGACGAAGGACTCCGAATCCTCCTTGACATCGGGAGGTTTCCGGTCCTTTATATCTAGATGTTTACCGACACCGGACCGACGGAGTCGAGACGCCGCTTCGAGAGTGCCGTCGCGGTGATCACGGGCGGCTCGAAGGGCATCGGGCTGGCGATCGCGAGCCGACTCGCCCGCGAGGGCGCCTGCGTCGCGATCAACGCGCGCCCCGGGCCGGAGCTCGAGCGGTCGCTGCGGCAGCTCGAGAAGCAGGGGGCCGACGCCTTGGCCGTGCCGGGCGACATCACGCAGCCCGGCGTCGTCGAAGGAATCGTCGAGGCCGCGCGCGCCCGCTTCGGCCGCGTGACTCACGTCGTCCAGAACGCTGCAGTGAGCCCGCACTTCGGGCCGCTGCTCTCGATCTCGCACCGCGACCTCGAGCACACGCTGGTCGGAAACGCCTGGCCGGCGCTTGCACTGGTCAAGGCCGCGCTTGCGGCCGGCATGCACGAGGCACGCGGCGCAGCGGTCATCATCTCCTCGATCGGCGCGCGCCTCACGAACCCCACGATCGCCGCATACGACGCCGCGAAGGCCGCACTGAATTCGCTCATGCGCGCGCTCGCGCGAGAGCTCGGCACCCGCGGCGTGCGCATAAACCTCGTCTCGCCCGGCCTGATCGCGACGCCCAGCGCGCAGGTGGTTCTCACCGAGGGCCGCGACGCGCAGGAGGCTGCGATCCTGCCCTTGCAGCGAGTCGGCCGTCCCGATGACATCGCGGGGGCCGTCGCGTTCCTGCTCTCCGACGACGCGTCGTACATAACGGGGAGCGACCTGGTCGTCGACGGAGGCCGTCTGCTCGTGGGCGGAGAGACCGTGGACCTGATCGGAGTCCACGATCCAGAGCGGATCCAGGAGCATCTCGACGCAATCGGACGCGCGTTCGCGGCCCAGCAGGCGCAGAAGAAGGAGGGCTGACCTTGACGAGTTGGCAGAGGGGGGAGGAAGCAAGTATCGGGTCATCCAGTGGGCAACCGGGGCGACGGGCAGCCACGCGCTGCGCGCGATCGCCGCTCATCCGGAACTCGAGCTCGTGGGCGCGCTCGTCTACAGCGGCGAGAAGGCGGGGCGCGACGCCGGCGAGCTAGTCGGCATCGGCCCGATCGGCGTCACCGCGACGATTGACCCAGAAGAGATCCTGGCCCTCGACGCCGACTGCGTCGTGCACATGAGCCAGATGGCCCTCGACCCGCGCCCCCATCTCGACGACATCTGCCGGATCCTCGAGTCGGGCAAGAACGTCGTGACGACCGTCCTCACCGACTTGATCTATCCGAGCGTGATGGGCCCCGAGGTGGTGCAGCGCCTCGAGGCGGCCTGCAAGGCCGGCGGCGTGAGCTTCCACGGAACCGGGATCCAGCCGGGCTGGGCCTCCGAGGTCCTGCCGCTCGTGCTCTCGGGCCTGTGGAAGCGAGTCGAGCGCGTGACCGTCCGCGAGATCCTCGACTACGCCACGTATCCGAGCCGCGTGACGCTCTTCGATCTGATGGGCTTCGGGCATCCGCCCGACAAGCCGAGCCTGATCCGGCTCGGGATCCTCGCCGGGAAGATCTTCGACGCGCCGCTGCGGATGGTCGCCGACGGGCTAGGCGTCGAGCTCGAGGCAATACGAGGCTTCTTCGAGCCCGTGCTCGCGCCTGACACGTACGACATCACGTGCGGCACGATCGAGAAGGGCACGGTGGCGGCGATGCGCTTCGGCTTGCACGGCATCATCGACGGGCAGCCGGCGCTCGTGATCGAGCATGTGACGCGTACGCGGGGCGACCTCGCGCCGGAGTGGCCGCACGGCCGCGGCTGGTCGGTCGACGTCGAGGGCGAGCCGTCGATGCGCTGCACGGTGCAGATCGCGACGGACGGCGGCGACGAGAACGACCAGGGTTGCCTGGGCACCGCCATGCACGCCGTGAACGCGATCCCTCTCGTCTGCGAAGCCGCGCCCGGCATCCGCACCTTCCTGGACCTGCCGATGGTGCTGGGGCGGCGCAGCATCCGGCCCCGATGAGGGAACCGTGCCCAGCTACGACGATCGCGAACGGGAGGCGCTCGAGACCTATCGGGCGTACGTGAACCAGCGCACGCGAGCGCAGCGCGGTGAGGTGCCGTGGTCCTCGATCGGCGACTTCTTCACCGAAGACTGCGTCTTCATCGATCCGGCCTGGGGCCGCATCGAGGGCCGCGCCAAGATGGCCGACTTCTTCGACTGGTCGATAATCGGACTCGAAGGCTGGGAATTCCCCGAGATGTGGACGATGGCCGACGGGGACCGCATCGTGTCGTTCTGGTGGAACCGGCTGCCCGGCGCCGATGCCGATGGACTCCCATATCAGGCCCCGGCGTTGTCGATCCTCCATTACGCGGGCAACGGGAAGTTCGACTACGAGCTCGACCTGATGAACGTCGCGGAAGTCGGCCAGGTAATGGCGCGCTCCGGCTGGACGCCCGGCAAGGGCTTCCGGATCCCCGACGCGAAGCCCGATCGCGACCCGACGCCGCCGCGGCTCGCCACGCCCTGACGCCCTCCGTGGCCTAGAAGAACGGTGCCCGGGGCGGGGCCCTATTCACCCGAAGCGCGGCCTGGGTCAGGGGGCACACTCCACGACATCGTCGGTCGGTATCCCCGGATCAGGGGATTTCAGTCGTCGCCCATCTGGGACTGAATCGATCGATATCCGGATGAATCAGTTGGAAGAAGCGCACAGGATCTCGCGCACGTTGCTGAAGGAATTGTACCGCCAGGCCTGGTGGCACAACCTGAAGATTCTCCTCGTCTACGCTCTGCTGATTGGAGCGGGCTACCTAGCATGGACGACGCCGTCGGCGTGGATTCGCTGGCTCGCTTACGGATGTATGGGTTACCTCTGGATGAGTGTCGTCACGTTCATGCACGATTGCGTCCATGGCGTGCTCTTCAAGGCGAGTTGGAAGAACTGGGCGTTCGGCATCTTCTCGACGATTCCGATCATCATCACGTTCGTTTCCTTCAGAGAAGATCATCTGGAGCATCATCGTTACAACCGGAGCACGAGAGATCCCGACGCATTCACGATGGGGAAGCGGGGGGCACTCGATTTCCTGCTGTTCTATGCGTACATCGTGATGGGCGGCGTGCTCACGATCATCCAGTTTTCGGTGATCTATCCCCTGCAGAAGTTCGACCGAAGGGAGTCGCTGATCCACGGCTCCGAGCTCCTGCTTCGAGTCGTCGTAATTACCGGCCTCTGCGTCTGGACCTCGACTCTCGGGGAGCTCGGCCGATTCCTCGAAATCTGGCTGGTTCCCATCTACATCTTTTCGCTTCTGAATAGCGTCCGCTTCATCGCCGAACACTACGACACGCCCTGGGAGCGGGGACAACTGCTCGGCACGCGTACGATCATCAGCAATCAGCTGAACAGCTACTTCTGGAATAACATCAATTATCACATCGGCCATCACGTCTACCCAGCCGTGCCGTGGTACAACCTCCAGAAGCTTCATGCCGCGCTGCTCCCCGAGATTGCGCGCACCAACGCTGTGGTGGACCCGGGTTACTTCCGCGTCTTCTTCAAGGCGTTGCTTCGGGGGCCCGAAACGATCGAACGGAACGCCTTGCATGTCGCTCAGCGAGGACAGACGGGCCACTTGGCGTTCGAGAACTGACGAGGGATCGCTCGTCAGGCCCGCGGCGGCATCCCCTCGAACGCGGGAACGCCATCCGCGATGAGATGGAAGGGATGACCCTCCGCCGTGAAGATTGCCATCTGGGCGCGACCGTAGATCGAGGGATCATCGAGCGTGCCGATCTTCAGCACCACCGGCGGCAGGCCGGGCCGCCGTGTGGTCATGTGCGTACCGCATTCGGCGCAGAACTCACGCGTCACGGCGTCGGCTTTGTCGGGCCGTCTGTAGGTCTTCGGCGCGCCTTTCGTATAGCGGAACTCTTCTGCGGGCATCAGCATGAACAAGTTGGGCGCCCCACCCGAGACATGTTGACAGGCGCGGCAGTGGCACTGCGCTCTGAGGACAGGCTCGCCCTCCGCTACATACCGCACCGCGCCGCAATAGCACCCGCCTTCGAGGCGCATCCGCATCTCCCCCTCCGTCCGTCGGCCGTGGCTCGCACGGACCTACACTTCTCCGACGATAGCGCCCGACCCCAGGGCTCGATCACGATCTTGCCGACGACCTTGCGATCGAGCATGTCGCGCAGGGCCTGCGGAGCCTCTTCGAGCGAATAGCGCCGGGAGACGTGCGGATGCAGGCGGCCCGCGGCCAGCTCGGCGAGCAGGTCGCGCTCGATCTCCTGCCGCAGCTCCGGCTCCTTGCCCGTCATCGCGCCCAGGAAGACGCCGACGATCTGGCAGCCTTTGAGCAGTGCGAGATTGAGCGGGATCTTCGGGATGCCGGCGGTGAAGCCGATCACCAGGAAGCGTCCTTTCCACGCGACCGAGCGCAGCGCCGCCTCGGCGAACTCGCCGCCGACGCAGTCGTAGACGACGTCGACGCCGTTTCCGTCGGTGAGCTCCTTGGCGCGCTGCTTCAGGTCTTCGTGCTCGTAGTCGATGATCGCGTCGGCACCACGCTCCAGGCAGAGCGCGAGCTTCTCGGCGCTTCCGGCCGCGGCGATCACGCGCGCGCCGAACAGCTTCCCGAGCTCGATCGCCGCCATCCCGAGCGCGCCGGACGCACCGAGGATGAGCAGCGTCTCGCCGCGCCCGAGCTCGCCGCGATGCTTGAGCCCGTACCATCCGGTCCCGTAGGCGTAGAGCAGACCCGTCGCCTCGGCGAAGCCCACCGCGTCGTCGAGCCGGCGCGCGGCGTCGACGCGTACCTTGGCGCGCTCGGCGAACCCGCCGATCAGGCCGAGTGCGCCCGTGACGCGATCGCCGACGGAGAAGCCTGCGACGCCCTCGCCCACTGCGCTGACCACGCCCGCGACGTCGCCGCCAGGAACGAACGGCGGCTTCGGCTTGAACTGGTACTTGTCCTCGATCATCAGCGCGTCGGGGAAGGTGATCGCCGCGGCGCGCACGTCGATCACGATCTCGTGCGGTCCGGGCGTCGGATCGTCGACCTCGACGATCTCGAGCGACTCGGGCGGACCGAACTTCCGACACAGGACGGCTTTCATCGTCGCGGCTCCTCGATCTGGCGGACGAGCCCGGCTCGCACCGCGCTGCTGCGCCGCGATGATCGTGGACATCGGCTCACCGCGCTCGGCTTCCGGTCGCGCGCGCGTCCGACGCTCGCTGACGCCGCGGCCGAACGCGGCATACTGCCGGACTATGCCGAAGCCCCAGCCCAGCGATCCCTTCGAGACGCCCGAACGCAGCACGATCCGGCCGACCACGCATCAGCACGTGGCGGCCATGGAGGCGTCGAACGACCCCGCCGTATGGACGGGAGCCGGGATGAAGCACCTGCTGGTGCGCAGCATCGGCCGGCGAAGCGGCGCGGTACGCAAGGCCGCGCTGCCCTACTGGGAGGACGACGAGGGCCATCCGATCGTCGTGGCTTCCTACGCGGGCGCGCCCGAGCACCCGGGCTGGTACCTGAATCTCGAAGATCGGCGCGCCAACCCCGAGGTGATGGTGCGCATCCGCGACGACGCGTTCTGGGCTGAGGCGCAGATCCTCGACGGGGCGGAGTACGCCGAAGTGTGGGAGATGCTGACGCGCGATCGGCCCTACTACCGCGACTACCAGGCCCTCACCGAGCGGCGAATCCCCCTCGTCCGCTTCATGCGCAAGCGCGCGGCCGAGCCCGATGGGAGCTGAGTCGACGGTGTGAGACACTGCGACCCAAACCGGAGGTAGTGGCATGAGCAGCCCGATGAAGTCCAGTCAGTGCATGTGTGGGAACGTCCAGGTCGAGATCACGGGTGAGCCCGCGGTGATGGCGTACTGCCACTGCAGCTCCTGCCGCGGCTGGCTCGGCGCGCCGATCCACGCGGCCGCGCTCTGGCCCACCGACAAGGTGCGCGTGGTGCGCGGCGAGGATCGGCTCGGAGAGTTCAAGAAGACCGAGGCGAGCCATCGCCAATTCTGCCGCGACTGCGGCACGCCCGTACTCGTACGCCATCCCGTGATGGGCATGACCGACGTGCCGGCCGGCGGAGTGCGCGGGCTCGACTACAAGCCGGGCGTCCACGTGCACTATCAGGAGAAGGTGCTCTCGGTGAAGGACGGTCTGCCGAAGTTCAAGGACTTCCCGAAGGAGTTCGGCGGGAGCGGAGACACGCTGTCCGAATGACATCGCGGAGGTCATCGAGGGAGCGAGGAGGGCCATCCCGAGGGGAACTGGTGGCCTGACCGTTCCTCTCTATACTTCACGCGTGAAGACAGCTCTCCGGAGCCGATCGTCGACTCGGAATGAGCAGTCAAAGGCACGAGATGGTTCAGATTCGGATTGTCCGACTCGCAGCCGTGCCACGGCCGCTCCGCACTCCAGATAGAGCGGCGCGGCAAAGGAACGATCGTTGAGTAAGAAACTGTACGTAGGAAACCTTCCCTTTAGCGCCACCGAGAGCGAGCTCCGCTCTCTCTTTCAACCGCACGGTGCGGTCGAGTCGGTGAACGTGATCATGGACCGCGAGACCGGGCGAGCCCGGGGCTTCGCGTTCGTCGAGATGCAGGACGCGGGCGATGCAGCCAACGCGATTCGCGCTCTCGACGGAGCCGACATGGGCGGCCGCAGCCTGCGCGTGAACGAGGCGCAGGACAAGCGCGGCGGCGGTGGTGGCTGGCGGCGGCGGCGGTCGACGCGATGGCGGCGGCGGCGGCGGCGGCGGCCGGGGCCGCGATCGCTACTAGCCGGTAGCAAGGTGAGCCGGCGAGACGGAGGGGTTGCCCTCCGTCTCGCTCTCGCTCCCACAGTCTGCTAGGCGAGCTACCGGATCATCTCCCCGATGATCGAATCCATTTTGCTCAGCGCGGCCCCGGTTGCGACCTTCGCCGGAGAGAGCCCGCTGACCAACGCCAGCGGTTTCTTCTTCGAGCGCGACGACCGGCTGTTCCTCGTCACGAGTCGGCACGTCATGATCGATGCGCCGAGCAAGCACTTCCCGGACCGGATCGAGATCGAGCTGCATGACGATCCGGAGAACATCGCCAGCACGACGGGATTCTCGATTCCGCTGTATCAGGCGGGCAAGAGCGTCTGGCGACAGGGCATGGATTCGGCCGGCGGGATCGACGTGGCGGCGATCGAGATCGATCGGTCCGCATTGCCCGAAACCGCGGTGTTCCGGAGTTTCACGCCGCTGCACCTGATCGCATCGCATGACACCGTGGAGATCGGCACCGCGGTCCTGATCCTGGGCTTTCCTCTGGGATTCTACGACCGGTTGCATCGCATCCCGGTCGTCCGGCAGGCCGTCGTCGCATCGTCCCTCGGGCTGCGGTTCCAGGGCGAGGGCTACTTCCTGACCGACGCGCGCACGCACTCGGGTAGCAGCGGAGCGCCGGTGATCATGCGCATGTCGCAGCCGGAGCCGGCCCACCGCGATCTTCCCTGGATGCTGCTCGGAGTGCACTCGGCGCGGCTCGATGTGGGCCCGCGCGAAGTGAAGGAAGACGAGGCGCTGGGACTCAATTGCGCCTGGTTCGCCGACATCCTGCTGACGCTGACGGAAGGCTGATCGTCTAGGAAGCGCGGGAGCGGAGGAACGCCAGGTACTTGAGCAGCTCCTCCTCCTCCTCGGCGGTCAGGTCGTCGATCGCGAAGGCCTTCAGTCTCTTGCGGTGCCCGGGGCCATTCTGGGAGGGCAGCAGATATCCGGCCTTCTCCATCAAGGCCTCGTACGGCACCACATACACCTCGGCCAGGCGGTGCAGCACGTTAGGCGACGGCTTGCGAATCTTCCCGTTCTCGAGCTGGCTCAGGTAGGCGTTCGAGACGGCCTTCCCCGTGGCCTCTTCGACCTCCCGGAGCGAGAGTCCCTTCGCCGTACGCAAGTCGGCGAGCAGCGCGCCGAGCTCGCCGGGCCGCGCTACGAACTCGGGGCGCTTGGCTCGAGGTCGTTTGCGGCCGGTTCGCATCGGGCGGAGTATTGGGTGACTCGCTTGATCAATCAAGCAGGTCGGGATCGGCTATAGCGGAAATTCCGGCGATCGGTGAGTCGCTCACGCTTCTCGAAAGCCCGCCGATCTCGGATTACATCCCCATCCCGCCCATGTCCGGCATGCCACCGCCGTGGGAGTGGCCGCCCTTTTCGTCGGGCTTCGCCGCGATCAGCGCGTCCGCGGTGAGCAAGAGCGACGCCACGCTCGCCGCGTTCTGAAGCGCCGCGCGCACGACCTTGGTCGGATCGATCACGCCGGCCTGCACGAGGTCTTCGTACTTCTCGGTGGCCGCGTTGAAGCCGAACGAACCGCGGCCTTCCTTCACCTTCTGCACGACCACCGCACCCTCGAGGCCGGCATTGGCGGCGATCCAGCGCAGCGGCTCCTCGATCGCACGGCGCACGATGCTGACACCCGCGCGCTCGTCCTGCTCGCGCAGACTGCCTTCGAGCCCGTCGAGTGCGCTCTGGGCGCGCAGCAGGGCGACGCCGCCTCCGGCCACGACGCCCTCTTCCACCGCCGCCCGCGTCGCGTGCAGCGCGTCTTCCACGCGGGCCTTCTTCTCCTTCATCTCGGTCTCGGTCGCCGCGCCCACCTTCAGCACCGCGACGCCGCCGGCGAGCTTCGCCAGACGCTCCTGCAGCTTCTCGCGGTCGTAGTCCGAAGTGGTGTCTTCGAGCTGCTTGCGGATCTCGTTGCAGCGGGCCTCGATCTCCTTCTTCGTGCCTCCGCCCTCGATCAACGTGGTGGTGTCCTTGTCGATCACCACCTTCTTGATCCGGCCCAGATCCTTCATCACTACGCTCTCGAGCTTGAGGCCCAGCTCTTCGGCGATCAGGCGCCCGCCGGTCAGGATCGCCATGTCTTCGAGCATCGCCTTGCGGCGGTCGCCGAAGCCGGGCGCCTTCACGGCCGCGCACTGGAGCGAGCCGCGGATCTTGTTCACGACGAGTGTCGCCAGCGCGTCGCCCTCGAGGTCTTCCGACACGATCAAGAGCGGTTGGGCCGACTGCGCCACCTGTTCGAGCAACGGCAGGAGGTCCTTCATGCTGCTGATCTTCTTCTCGTGGAGCAGCACCACCGCATCCTCGAGCACCACCTCCATCGCCTGGGTGTCGGTCACGAAGTAGGGCGAGAGATAGCCGCGGTCGATCTGCATCCCCTCGACCACCTCGAGCGTGGTCTCGATGCCCTTCGCCTCTTCGACGGTGATCACGCCTTCCTTGCCGACCTTCTCCATCGCCTCGGCGAGCAGCTGCCCGATCGTCTCGTCGCCGTTGGCCGAGATCGTGCCCACCTGGGCGATCTCCTCTTTCGAGCGGGTCTTCTTGGTCTGCTTGGCGAGGCTCTCGACGAGTACCGCCACCGCCTTGTCGATGCCGCGCTTGAGGTCCATCGCATTCATCCCTGCGGCCACGAGCTTCGCTCCCTCGCGGAAGATCGCCTGGGCGAGCACGGTGGCGGTGGTGGTGCCATCCCCCGCGACGTCGGACGTCTTGCTCGCCACCTCGCGCACCATCTGCGCGGCGAGATTCTCGAACGGGTCGGCGAGGTCGATCTCCTTCGCCACCGTGACGCCGTCCTTGGTGATCGTCGGAGCGCCCCAGCTCTTCTCGATCATCACGTTGCGGCCGCGGGGGCCGAGCGTCACGCGCACCGCGCGGGCGAGCTGATCCGCACCGCGAAGCAGGCGCTCCCGCGCGTCTTGTCCGTATTTGATTTCCTTCGCAGACATGGATTCTCCTTAATTCGAGCACCGCGAGAATGTCGTCTTCGCGGATGAACTTCGTCGGTGTGCTAAGACTACATCAATCGCTAAAATGATCAAGCAGCGCGCTAAAAACGCGCCTTCGACCGGCTCGACCGCCGCCGCCTGCGACGATCAGCCGTATCGAACCCGCTCGGAAACCCGCTCGGGGGCAGGCTCGGCCGTCGGCCGCCCGCGCGCCCGACGCAGAGCGATGGCGACCTGATCCTCGAGGATTTCCCGCGTCCACTTGTACATGCCCTCGGCGGACCTCGCCCCGACCGGCTTCGTGCACATCGCTCCGCCTCGGCCCCAGAGCAGGAAGTACGGCGTCTTCTCCTCCTGGGCGATGCGGATCTCGGCGCTCATGCCCTGCGACGCCTCGGAGTGCTCACCGCAGATGACGATCACTTCGTCTGCTTCGCGGATCCGGCGGCGTGTTCGCTCGCTCCACGTCTCGGCCGAGGAAAGGAACTCGGATTCACCCGACACGCAGAAGCCCGATCCTCGCGCTTGCGCCAGGAGCCGATCGTAGAGCTCCCGGTCGTGATCGATGTCGAAGCTGACGTATACACGGGCCTGGCTCACGCTGGATACTCCGTTTGCCTGGATCGGCGGTAGCGCTGTCATGACGAACTTCGCGAGCGAAGAAAGGCGAGGTACTTGAGCAGCTGCTCCTCCTCGCCGGAGGTCAGGTCGTCGATCGCGAAGGCCGCCAACCGCTTCTCCCGCCCGCTGCCATTCTCGGAGGGCAGCAGGTATCCGGCCTTCTCCATCAGTACGTCGTACGGCACGCCATAGACTTCGGAAAGACTGTAGAGCACGTTAGGCGACGGCTTACCGATCTTCCCATTCTCGAGCTGGCTCAGATAGGCATTCGAGACCGCCTTGCCCGCGGCCTCCTCGACCTCGCGCAGCGAGAGCCCCTTCGCCTTGCGCAGATCGGCCAGTAGCCCGCCGAGCTCGGAAGGCCGCGCGACGGGCTCGCCGGGTTTGCGAGGCCGTTTGCTGCCGCTTTGCATCGGGCGCTGCCTCTCGTTTTGCTTGATATATAAAGCAAATCATCTGTCTGCTTGACAACTCGAGCATATTGTGTCAGTTTAGCACAGTCTGCCGAACCGCGTGCGGTTCCGCGGATTCACGATTCCACGGGGCACGGGGAGGGAGCCGCTTGGCCGAGCAAAGGGAGTCCTCCCGGTCGAGAAGCCTCGGCCCGATTCCTCCGCCCTTCCCCGGTCCGATTCCCGGTGAGCTTCCGACTCCGATTCCCTGGATTCCCAGTTCGCGACGGGTGCGAGATTGATCATGAAACACAACGAGGCCATGGAGCAGACATCGCCCTTGGCGAGCTGCTTCTGGTGTGAGCGACTCCATCCGGGAGAGCACGCGCTCTCCATCTGTCCCGAGTGCACGGCGCGCTATTCGACGATGCGGTCGCTCGAGATGCGGGGGTCCTATCCGCTCGATGACGAGTCGATCGACAACCTGATCACCCGCACTTCTCCGGGCAACTACGCACTCGGATACATGGATGGCGACGAATTCAGCGTGTTCTACGTCGGGCGGTCGGATTCGGATCTGAGACGTCGCCTGCACGAATGGGTGGGCACGCCGAGTCGCGATGAGCGGTATGCCTCCGCGTCGCAGGCGTCGTGGGGAGTGCACCACCGGACACGATTTCCGGTGGACGCCCCGACACTCGCTCGCGTGGGTAACGCGGCAAGCGCATACACGCGCTTCGCCTACAGCTACGCCGGGTCTGCGAACGAAGCCTATGGGAAAGAGTGGCGGAACTACGACGCGTTCGGTGGCAGCCGCGGACTCGACAACGAGCGAGAGCCGTTCCTCGCGATCTGATGCGAGACGGTGGGAACTAGCATGGGAAAAGAATTGCGTGAAGTGCTCGCACGTCTCAGGCAGTGGCTCGGGAAGCGGGCTGCCGAGCGGCGCACGGCCAAGGCGCGCGCCCGCTTCTGGGCCGGCGTGCGCGAGGGAGAGCGCGAGGCGGAAGCTCATTCCCGTCCTGATGGCAACGCCATGATGAACGGAGAGTTTCAGCCATGAGTCTTCTTCGGCGAATCACCTCGCGCGGACTTTTGATCGTCTCGCTTGCTCTGGTCTCCTGGCCTTGCGTAGCGACGACCCAGGACGAAAACGCGAAGCAGATGCCTCCCAATGCCCATGCGAATCGCTCCGGCGGATGGGACTGCGACCGGGGGTACGAGGCCGTCGGTCAGTCCTGTATCGCGATCGCAGTGCCTGCGAATGCCTATCTGAACGCGTTCGGACGCGGATGGGATTGCAACCGGGGCTATCGGAAAGCCGGCGAAGCCTGCGCGCTGATCGATCTGCCCGAGAACTCCTTTCTTCATTCTCACGAGATCTGGAAGTGCGATCGAGGATATCGCCGGACCGGTGAGTCGTGCGTCGCCGTTGTGGTCCCTGAACACGGGTATCTCGACGACTCGGGGGACCATTGGTCGTGCGAACGCGGGTTTCGCGCGAGCGGCGATGCGTGCGAGCGAGTCGAGATCCCGGCCAATGGGTACCTGGGCCGTTCCGGCGACAGCTGGAAGTGCAAGCGCGGATTCCGCGAGGACGGCGAAACCTGCGTTGCGATCGAGTTGCCCACGAACGGCTACATCGACTCCTCAGGAAGCGACTTCCGCTGCGAGCGAGGCTTCCAGAAGCAGGGACCCCGCTGCGTTGCCCTGAACGTGCCAGCGAACGCTCACCTCGACTACGGGGGAAACCGCTGGACTTGCGATCCGAGCTTCCAGCAGCGGGAAGAGGCCTGCGCTGAGATTGCGGATCGATAGGGCCGCGTCGCCCCCTTCGTCGGGCGAATTGCTCGGGTCGAGGAGCGCTCATGTTCGTTCTTGAGATGGCTGCCTGGCTCGTCTTCTCGTGCATTCTGATGTCGTTCGTCGAGCATCAGGTCCACCGGAAGCTGATGCACAGAAAGAACTTTCTCAGCGAGCGCACGGCGTCCTTCAAACGCATTTTCGAGGCGCACGCTCTGGTGCATCACAAGCACTACTCCGACATATTCAGCGATGAACCGGTCGCTCGGGGTGAAGACAAAGAGATACGGCTGACGGTGCGCAAGGCGCCGATCAAGGCGATTCCGTTCGCTGCGCCCATTGCATTGGTCTCGTGGGAGGGGGCCGCGAGCTTCGTGGCCGTAATGACCTTTCATCACTGGACCTGGAACAAGATTCATCTGGAGATGCACAAGCCGGAGCAGAGGGCCTTCAGCACCTGGCCGATCTACAGGCTTCTGGCGCGATACCACTGCCTGCACCACAAACACGGGAACAAGAACTTCAACGTCGTGTTCCCTCTGGCCGACTACGTTCTCGGAACGAACGTTCGGGCCAACGAAGGCGATCTCGCCTACCTGAAGCAATGCGGATTGTGATCGGGGCCTCCCGGCCCGAGTGTTCCGCGAGCGCCTCTCCGTTGGCGGAAGCCTGCGAGACGAGCTAAACAGCGCATCGAGTCGGCAAGTCCGACCGCGGCAAACAACAGGACCTCTCCTCGGCACTGATACTTCCGGATCGAGGTCGGGCCGCACCTACACCTTCTCTCGCCCCGCTGTTGTGTGGGCTGGAACCAAGCGGCGGAGTTGCGCCCTCGTGCGCACTCCTGCCGGAGAATCACAGCTACATGTCAGCACCTTCTCTGAAACCTTCCGTCCCGAGCGGATTCGACGCATTCGGGCTCCATTCCGCGCTCGGCCGCGGAATCCGCGAGGCCGGCTTCGAAACGCCGCGCGCCATCCAGGCCGAGACGATCCCCGCCGCGATCGCGCGCCGCGACGTGCTCGGCCTTGCGCAGACCGGTACCGGTAAGACCGCGGCGTTCGCCCTGCCCGTGCTCGAGCGCATGCTCGAATCCTCCGGTCCGGGCGATCCCCGAACCCTGATCCTGGCGCCCACGCGCGAGCTCGCCCAGCAGATCGACGCGGAGATCCGTCTGCTCGCGCGGTTCACTCAGATCCGAACCGCGACGATCTTCGGCGGAGTCTCCGTACGCACACAGATCGGTGCGCTGCGTCGAAACCCCGCGATCGTGGTGGGCTGTCCTGGTCGCGTGCTGGATCTCGTACAGCAGCGCGCGTTGCGCCTCTCGAGCGTCGAGATCCTCGTCCTCGACGAAGCCGACCACATGTTCGACCTGGGCTTCCTGCCCGACCTTCGGCGCATCCTGGCCGCACTGCCCTCGCGGCGGCAGAACCTGCTCTTCTCGGCGACGATGCCCGACGCGATCCGCCAGCTCGCCGACGGGATGCTGCGAAACGCGCACGTGGTCCAGCTCTCGGGTCGCGCACCCGCGGAGACGATCGACCACGCGCTCTACGCCGTGACGGAGCACGGGAAGCACGACCTGCTCGAGCGCATTCTGGCCGAGGAGACCTGTGAATCGGCGATCGTCTTCACGCGCACGAAGCACCGCGCGCGGCGCCTCGCGCAGCAGCTCGAGAAGAACGGGCACCGCTCGATCGCACTCCAGGGAAACATGTCGCAGTCGCAACGCGATCGCGCGATGAGCGGCTTCCGATCGCGCCACTACGACGTTCTCGTCGCCACCGACATCGCGGCGCGCGGAATCGACGTCAGCAGCGTCTCCCACGTCATCAACTTCGACGTCCCGACTACCCCGCTGGCCTACACGCATCGGATCGGACGCACCGGCCGCTCGGAGCGCGAAGGCGTCGCGCGCACGTTCGTCACGGGCGAGGATCGCGCGTGGCTGCGGGATACCGAACGGATGATCGGCGCGACGATCCCGCGCCTGCAGGCCCCGGGCATTCCGAGCGAACGCCTCGATGCGGAGTCGGATCGCCCTGGGCCGGGTCGCCGCTCGGCGATCCAGCGACCGGGCGCGCGGGACGGACGCTACCGGCCGGCTCGGCCGCGTCGACGCCGCTAACGCGCACGGGTGAAGATCGATCGGTAGCCGCGCGCGATCGCGATGCCCGCCTCGCTAGAGTCGGGCCAATGACGCAGCGGCTTCCGATCGATGCGAGCGGGCTCACGCCCGAATGGCTGTCGGCTGCACTCTCCCGGCGACATCCCGGGGTCCGGTTGGCCGCGGTCGAAGTACTCGACGCCACGGAACGCACCAACCATCACCTCCGCCTCGGCCTCACCTACGACGTCCAGGCCGGAGCGCCGGACACGCTGTTCTGCAAGCTGCCTCCCCGCGATCCCGAGCACCGGGCTCGCATCGGCGCCGCCGGCATGGGCAACCGCGAGGTGAACTTCTACGCGGGGGACACGCCGTCGCTGTCGATGCGCGTGCCGGCGTGTGAGTTCGCGTCTGCGGATGCCGACGGCGCGTTCCTCCTGCTGCTCGAAGACCTCGCCGCGCGCGGCGCCCAGATATCCGACGGATCGTGGGCCGTGCCGGGCAAGTTCGCGCGAGCCGCCGTCGCGGATCTGGCCGACCTGCACGTCCGCTACGAGGATCCCGCGCGGCTCGCTGCCGTCGCACCCTGGGCCACTTCGCTGCGCTCGAAGCCTGCCGATTTCGTGACTCGCACGCTTCGCTACGTGCTCGAACACTGCCGCGACCGGCTGAGCGACGCCTATCTCGCCGTCGTCGAGCTCTACATCGAGCATCACGAACGGATCGAAGCCGCGTGGGACGCCGGCCCGCAGACTCTGATCCATGGAGACGCCCACATCGGCAACCTCTTCCTCGACGGCGACCGGGTCGGGTTCCTCGATTGGGGAATGGCCAGGATCGGTACGCCGATGCGCGACCTCAGCTTCTTCCTCACGATGGGACTCGAGTCCGACGATCGTCGCCGCGACGAGCGCGACCTCATCCAGCACTACCTCGACGTGCGTCGCACCATCGGGGGCAGCCCCATCCCCTTCGAGGACGCCTGGCTCGCGCATCGGATCCATGCGGCGTACGGCGTGATCGCCTCGTTCCTGTCCCTGGTTCCGCCGTACAACACCGAAGCGAGGCGGATGTTCACCACGAATTTCCGCGCGCGTGCGATGGCCGCGCTCGACGATCTCGACGCCGTCGATGCCCTGCGCGACGCCGTCATCGACTGATCGGGCTGACGCAGTCGTCAGCCGATGATCAGCGCCCCCCGGATGAAGTTCTACATCAGTTGTGTCACGCTGACGCTATGCCCGACTTCAGCCTGTTCGGCGACGAGCACGTTCGGCAGTACGAGGCCACTGCGGGAAAGACTGGCCACGACTGGAACGGCACCTCGATCCTGGTCCTTCACACCCGAGGCCGGAAATCCGGCGAGATCCGAAAATTTCCGCTGATCTACGGACGCGATGGGGAGGACTACGTGATCGTCGCGTCGCGCGGTGGATCTCCCGATCACCCGGGCTGGTACAAGAACCTGGTCGCCCATCCCGATGTCAGCATCCAGGTGTGGGACGCGGTGCTGCCCGTCACGGCGCGAACCGCGAGTGCCGCGGAGAAGAAGCGCCTGTGGCCCATCATGGCCGCCGAGTGGCCTGACTACGACAAGTACCAGGCCAACACGACCCGCGACATCCCGGTGGTCGTGCTCAGCCCGCGCTGACGCCGCCAGGTCGAGGAGGGTCCCGCCGTGCATCGCTCCTGGGTCTCGCTCGTCTGCGCGCTCCTCGCGATCGCGCTCGCTTCGTCCGCGCGCGGCGTCACTCCGAAACGCGATCAGTCCGCGGCGCAGCAGGAGAAGGACCAGTACGAATGCCGCCGGTGGGCCGTGGCGCACACGGGTTTCGACCCCAAGAACCCGCCTAGCGCGCCGCCGCGCAAAACCGGCGTGCAATCCAGTCCCGTGGCCGGTCTCAAGGGAGACCCGGTGCTGCGCAAGGTGCAGCGGCGCGACGAAGAGATGGCGCGCAAGAAGCAGCAGGAGCAGCACAAAGCCAAGCTCGAAGCTCAGCGCGTGAAGTACGAGCGCGCGGTCAAGACCTGCCTCGAGGGACGCAACTACTCCGTCAACTGAGCTCGATGTCGACGCTGCCGCTGGCACGGCTTCTGCATCGCTCATCGCCGTATCGCCGCACGCGACGTCCATTCGCGGTGCCGCAACCGAGGCAGGAGCATTGCAGAACCTACTCTCGTCCCTCAAACCCCGAGGCGCGAAGCGCGCGCTGCAGCGCAAGCTCAGGGACGCGATTTCGGAGCTCGAGGGCAAGGCGCCCCTGCGCGACGCCTCCGTTCACGAGGCGCGCAAGGATCTGAAGCGCGCCCGGGCGACGCTGCGCCTGCTGCGCGATGCCATCGGCGAGACGGCCTATCGGCGCGCCAATCGGCGGATTCGCGATGCCGCACGCCCGCTATCGCGAGTTCGCGACGCCAAGGCGCTGATCGATGCGGTCGAGAAGCTGCGCGCCAGCACGAATGAGGCGCGGCCCCGAACAGAGCTGGACATGCTGGAACAGGAGCTGCAAAGAACGCGGAAGCGCGCGCGCAGCGAGGTACTGAAGCCGGCGCGCGTCGCGCGCGTCCGGCGCTCGGTCGAATCCGTGCTGACTGACAGTCGGCGCTGGCCCGCGCCGACGGACGATGCTCTGCGACGCGGCGTCGAGCGACTCTACCGCAAGGGCCGCAAGGCCTTCGCCCGAGCGGAGGCAGACACACGCGATCTGACGCTGCACGAGTCGCGCAAGGAGACCAAGCACCTGGGCAAGGCTTTGAAGGTCCTCGGCCCCCGCGGCCGCGGCATCGAGAAGCGGGTGAAGCGTGCGGAGTCGATCGCCGACGCGCTCGGCGATGACCACGACCTCGCCCTGCTGCGCACGAAGGTCGCGGAGCGCCGTCGCTCGGCGTCCGCTCGCCAGGCGCTGCTCGAGGAGATCGAGCGCCGCCGCGAGAAGCTCCAGCGAAAGGCCGAGAAGCAGAGTCGGCGCCTGTACCGGCGCAAGCCGAAGGCGTTCGTGGACGCGCTCGACCTCCACGGCCAAGCGCGCTGAGGTGGCGCCGAATCTCCGCGTCGCGCGTCAGCCGCTCCAGCCGCCGTTCTTGCGCAACCTCGCCACCGCCTCGCGCAGCGTGCTCTCGCCGCCGATCGGGTAACCCACGAGCATCTCGCCGCGGCCTTTGAAGCGGCGGTCGATATCGTCGAGCATGCGTCCCGCGCTGGACGAGGAGCCGATCTTCGTCCAGAGCGCCGTGACGGCCAGGCGCGCATTCGCGTCCAGCACCGCCACCTCGGGGTGGCGGCTCTGCCATTCCGGCTCGAGCATCGGAACGACGTGCTTGCCCACGTAGAAATCGATGAACTCGTCGAACATGATCATGCCGTTGCGGTCGTTGCGCCGGAACAGCCCGTCCATCGTCACCAGGAAGTGTCCCAGATCGCGGTAGGCGCGACCGAGGTCGCGCTTCCGCTGCGCGAGCGCCTCACCGCCGAGCGGTGCGGTCGTCTCGCGCACGGCCGCCTGCGCCACCCACTCGTCGGCGATCCGCTCGTCGCTGGCGCAGCCGAGCGCCAGCGCGGCACAGCCGGCGAGCAGGAATCCCGCGCCCACGCGGCGCGCGACACGAATCCCGTTGGCCATCGTCGAACCCTCCTGGCGCGGCCTCACGCGCGGCCCTCGTAGAACATCCGGCGCAGCAGCTTGTGCACGGGGTGGTCGCGGCGCACTCTCAGCTCGTCAGCAAGCGACTCGGTGCCGAGCGTCGCCTTGAACAGTGGCAGCGCCTGCGTACGCGCTTCGATCTGTTTCTCGATGCGCACGAGGTTCGTGGTCGCCTGCGCGATGCGCGCGTCGAGCTCCTCGACCTCGCTCGGGTCGACCCCCGAGTGCCCCTCGTCGCTCGCGCCGGGATCGCGCGCGGCAGGCGGCGCGGATACGGAGCGCCCCAGCGTCGCGCGCTGCTTGTTCAGCGCGTCGAGCTGCTTCTTCGCTTCCTCGCGGCGCGCGCGCAGCTCGCCGAGGCCGCCACCGAGCTTGTCCGCCGTCTCCTGCTCGGCGAATCCGAGGTAGACGAGCACCTGACTGTCGGAGAGCGCCTGGCGCATCACGGAGATCGACTTGTATCCCGGCTCCTTGCCCTGGATCCACGCGTCGATCGCGCGCGACGTCGAGACTCTCTCCGCGACGGGCCGCGCCAGCTCGAGGTAGTCGCTCTCGCGCCCGACCCGCTCGAGCGAGGCGGACAGCGCGGGCCACAGCTGGCGATCGAACGGGAACAGGCGCAGCGCGGCGACGTAGCGCTGCGCAGACTGCTCCAGCTCGGCGCGAGACAGCGTCCCGCCCGCAAAACTCTGCAGCGCGTCGCCGTAGCCGCGCGCCGCCTCGTACGCGGCGAAGTACGCCGAGTCGGGCACCGTGTCGCGGTTCTCGGCCGTCGCGACCTTCTGGAAGAACGCGAGGTAGCGCGCGTAGAGCCGCGCGGCGTCGTGCGCGTAGCCGTCGGCGAGGTGCGGCTTCCGGCTCGCGCGCGTGAGGTAGTAATCCGCGGCGTTGAGACTCGTCTCCTGGATCTCCTCCCAGAGCCCGCGCATCGCCGCGAGGTAGACGTCGCGCGAGCGATAGCCCTGCGCGGCCGGTTCGCGCTCGCTCTCGACGAGCTCTCCGTAGACCTCGATCGCCTCCTCGATGCCGAACGGGATCTCGATCTCCGGATCCACGCCGAGCCGCTGCTTGGCCGCGTACACCTCGCCGATCTGGCGCAGCACGCGCGTATGGACCGCGGCCTTGCCCTGCAGCGTCACGGCCTGGGCAAGCGCGGCCTGATAGGCGCCGCCGGACACGCGCAGCGCCTTCAGCGTCTCGGAGTCGAAGCCCTTCTCGGCCAGCAGCGCGCGCGCTGCGTCGTGATACTTGCTGGCCTCGTACAACGCGAGCGTGAACGAGAGGCTGCCCGAGTCCGACTCGCTGCCGTCGAGCCGCGTGAGGATGCGGCGCACGTAGTCACGCGCGGAGAGTTCGGGCGGGATCACGTCGGGGTGCGCGCCGACCCGGCCGTCCGCGAGCATGCGCACGATCGCCGCGAGCGGGTCGAGCCCGTCGTGCATGCCCAGCTGCTGGCTGCGAATCAGGATCAGGCGCGCGATGTTCTCGTAGAGATAGGGCAGCGCCGACACGAAGCCCGAGCGCGGAGCGTCGGACAGCGAAAGCGTCTGCAGCGTGTCGTACGGGGTTTCGAGCGGCACGATCACGTGCAGCCACAGATCGAGCATCTCGCCGACGAAATCGAAGCGCTGGCCGCGCTCGAGTGCTCGCTGCGCGAGGATGTAGTGATACCAGTAGCCGTTCTCGTTGCGCTCGAGCCGACCGGACAGCGTCTGGATCGACTCGACGCTCTTGGCGAGCTGGCTGCCGTCGCCCGTCGAGAGGTAGAGCAGGAGCCGCGCGATCGCCGCGCGGCGCACCACCGTGTCGGCATCGGCGGCTGCCTTCACCGCGGACGAGCCGAGCGACACCGAGACGTAGTCTTCGAGCTTGATACCCGCTTCCTTGCCGTACTGCGCGAGGCGCGTGCGCAGTGCCTCGGGTTCCGCGGAGCAGTACACGTAGGCGTAGTCGAGGTAGCCCGACCACTCGGACTCTGCGGCTCCCACCGGGAGCGCAGAGATCAACAGCGATAGCGCGGCCAGGATTCCGGCCTTCATCTACGGCTCCTCGGGGGTAGGCTGGCGAGGCAATCGAGCGCGAGCGTGAGCACCTCACAGCGGTCTCCAGACCGCTGCCCAGGTGCCTGTTCGATGGACATCAGGAACGCGTTCACATTCTTGGTCTCGACAAAATGGAATCGGCCGACCGGGCTCTCACATAGAGAGGCATTTCGCGCCGCGGCGACGGTCTTTTGCACGAGCGCGCGCTCACGCGCGTCGCTCACGCACGGGAGCAGCTCGGAGAGCGCTACACCGCGCAGTCCCGGGCGCCGGGCGGGGACCGGATTCTCGGCCAGCGCGGCCGGGCGCGCCGAGCGCGCGGGCGCCGGTGGGGTCGCCCTGGGGCGAGGGACCGGCGCGGCGGCCGCTAGCTCGGGCCGCGGAGGCACCACGCGGTCGATCCCCGCAGGCGGCGGCGCGCGGCCGTGCCGCGCGGGCGGGGAGCGCGGGCTCGCGACTCGCGGCCACCGTCACGGCGTCGGGCAGCTCGGCGCGCGCGGCCGTTCGGTCGATCTGCGCCACCGGGGCTCGCACGGAGGACCGGCGGTCGAAGGCCGGCCGCGCCACGCGCGCGGGCATCGGCTCGGGCGGAGCGATCGGGTCCGGTCGGATCGGCTCGGGGCGCACGTCGGGACGCGCGGGTCGCGGCGCGGGCCTGGGTGCCGGCGGCGCCGGCTTTGCGACCGGGGGCGGGGGAACGGGCTCCGGCTTCACGATCGGCTTTGGAGGCGGAGGCGGCTTCGGCAGCTCGACGCGCACGGGCTTCGGCGGCTCGACGGGAACCGGCTTCGGCGGCTCCGGTATGACGACCGGCGGCGGCTCGGGCTTCAGGATCTGGAGATGGAGGATCCGCTCCTGGACCGGCGGGACCAAGCTCGCGAGCACGAACAGCGTGGTGATGACCGCCGCGTGCAGCAGCGCTGCGCCGGTGACGGCAGCGAACGTGCGGCGCTGGTCCTCGGGCTCGCTGTAGCCGGGGTAGGCGACCGCCGCCGCGGGTCGCGCCATCACGGCCGCGACCGAGGCGCGGCGGCGCTGACGCCGTCCGCGTCTGCTCGTGGTCATCTAGTCGCCTAGCAGCGGCGGCAGCCGCCAGAACCAGACCGACAGCGACGCCGTGAACTCGTGCGCCTCGGGATCGATCTGGTAGCGGCCGCGATTGATCAGGGCCTGATCGACGAGCTGGGCCTTCACCGAGTCGAGGTCGACGAAGCGCCAGCCGAGGCTGAGCTTCACATGGTCGTTCAGGTCATACCCGATGCCGGCGAGGGCCTGCCACGCGAACCGCTGCTCCTCGTCGTTTCCGGCCAGAACGCCCGTGCTCACGGCCAGCTCGGTATTGCCAAGGCCCGCGCCGCCGCCCATATAAAGCGTGAACGGCTCGAGAAACGGAACCCGGCCGTACATCGCTCGCACCGGGGTATGGATCGGCACGTCGATGCGCAGGTTGCCCATCAGCGTCCACGACTTCACGTCGGAGCGGTAGGAATCGAGTGGGTTGAAGCTCGGCGTGGTCAGCTCGGCATCGCGACCGCGCAGGTGCTCGACCTCGGCGCGCACGCTCCAGTCGGGAAACTGGAACTCGTCTCCCTCACGGAAGCGCAGCTCGCGGCCCGGCCAGTAGGGAACGCCGAACCCGGGCATCCGCATCTTCCAGGGCAGCGCGGCGTTGAGCGGAAACTGCACGCCGAGTGCTCCGCCGTAGACCGGTGAGGAGTCATCGCTCGTCCCCACGTCTCGGCTCGGGACGACGTCGTTCACACCCACCCCGCGACCCTCGTACCACGAGATGCCGAGATCGCCGGCGAGGTAGAGCTCGGTGCCGCGCGCGGGGGAGACGGCCGCGAGCGCGGCCGCGACCGCGAGCGGGGCGAGCTGGGTGAATCGGACGCTGCGCATTCTCCCTCCGTTCTTCCGGCGGGTTGCCGGTGGAGTCATCGGCTATTCGCGCCGAAGTACTGACCCCTCGGTGATCGCCGTCACTCTTCCGACACGGAGCGTCGCGGAGCGCGCTCTCTTCCAGCGGGAGTCGTGCGACCTCGCCGGCCGCCGCGCGCGCGACGCGTCCGCGGAGCGCGCGGGGCCGCAGCGAGCCGGCACTCGATCTCGCCGCCGTGCGCCTGTCGGGTGTGAGGGAGGCCGAGCCCGTCGAGCCACGCGCGGGCTCCCTCGCCCTGGAGCAGCGCGACCGTCGATGCGCTGCCCGCGATCAGGCAACACGATGCGAACACGGTGACGCTCGCGAGGCCAGCCACCGGCCAGCCCGTGCGCGGATCGAGGATGTGTCCGTAGCGGACGCCGTCGACCACCATGCAGCGCTCGTAGTCGCCGCTCGTGGCGACGCCGCCCGCGTACACGGGCACTGTCAGCGCCGCGCGCTCGGCGTGTCGCGCGTCGCGGATCCCGACGATCCACGGCTGTCCGTCCGGGTGGGGGCCGACGATCGCGAGATCGCCGCCGAGATCGACGAGCCCCGCGCGGCATCTCATGCCTCGCAGCAGTGCGGCGACGCGGTCCGCCGCATACTCCTTCACGTAGCCGCCCAGATCGAGCTCCATGCCCGCGATCGGCAGCGCGATGCGACTGCCCGACCAGTGCACCTTCTGCCAGCCGACGCGCGGCAGGAGCTCGGCGATCTGCGCCGGGTCGGGCAAGCGGCCGGAGCGGAGGTCCCAGGCGCGGCGCAGGATGCCGGACGTGACGTCGAACAGGCCGCGACTCTGCGCGTGGCACGTGGCAGCGTAATCGAGCAGCGCCGCGGTCTCGCCGTCGACCGCGACACCGCTGGCATCGCCCGCGCTCGCGTTGATGCGCGAGAGCAGACTGTCGGCGCGGTAGCGCGAGTACTTCTGCTCGAGCCGTTCGATCTCGCCGCGCGCGCTCGCCGTCCAGGCGCGCGCCTCGAGCGGCGACTCCGCGTAGATCTGGAGCTCGCACGGACACCCCATCGCCTTGAAGCGAAAGCGGTGGAGCGCCATCTAGAACCGCAGCCGGAGGCCGAGCGTGTAGAGGTTGTACGAGACGACGCCGGGGTTCTCGACGTCGACCGACTCGAGGGCGATGTCGGAGTCGCTCTCGTAGCGCGAGAACGCCCCGTCGATCGCCCAAGCGAGGTTCCAGACCTCGAACGGCCACTCGACCCGGACGCCACCGGACCACGCGCCGAACGGCGACAGGCGATAGTCGCTCGACCGGAGGCCGTCGCTGCGCGGCGCGGCGTAGAACGGCGCGTAGAAGTCCGCCTGGCCCTGCGAGTAGTAGCGGAACGAGGGGACGATCAGCAGGCGGTCGAACAGCGTCTGATGCCAGGCGAGCTCGAACGTGTGCGAGATCATGTCCCAGTCGTCGGCGTAGAGCTGATAGTCGAAGTGCAGCGAGGCCTCGGCCGACCGGAAGTGATGGCGGAAGCGTGTTCGCCAGGCCAGCTGGTGGCGCTCGTCGGGGCGCTCATCGGTCTCCGGGACGCCGGCCACGAACGAGAGCTTGTACGGATCGGAGAGGAATCCGTGCTGGTATTGATAGGTGAGCGACGTCTGCGCGATCGTTGCACCGCCGAGCACCTGGCTCAGGCCGAGCGTCCCGTTGTAGCTCTGCTTGTGCTCCTCGTCGGGCCGCGTCGGGAATTTGTGGGTGTCGGTCGGCGTGATGCGGTCGAACGATGCGCCGAACGAGCCAGAGAGCGTGGTGTTGCCCTCGTTGAACTGGCGCTCGCCTCCGAGGCTGCCGTTGAACGCCAGATAGTCGTTTTCGAGCGAGACACCCCCACCGAGGCTCGCTTTGCCGCGATCGAAGTAGTAGTCGCCCGAGAGCAGCGCGTCGGTGCGCTGCTCGTCGACCGTGGCCTGGGTCATCACCTGCTGCGGCTCTCCGTCGGGGCCGGGCGTGATGTACCACGGGGTCGCGCCGCTCATCGCCTCGTGCGACAGGTCGAGTCCGATCCCGATCCGATCGGTCAGGCCGGCATCGACGCGGAACTGGTGGATGTCGATCTCGTAGCGGCTGTTGTCGCCCGAGACGACCTTCCGGGAGGAAAGCGAGTCCTCCTGGTAGTTCGAATAGTGATAGTCGGTGCGGATGTCGGTCGGCGGCGCATCGGCAGCCGCGGGCAGTGCGAAGCCGTGCAGGGCGACCGCGCTCGTGCTGAGCGCGCGCAAGAAGGCGTTCGGCCGCCGCGCGAGCCGGCGGCGATGGCGGCGCCGCTCGCGCGCGCGCTGCTGCGCGGCCCGGCTCGCGCGCTTGCACCTCACCGGTCATTCCCTTCGCGGCGGCGCGCGGCGCTCAGTTGCAGCCGCATCCGCCACCTCCGGCACCGCCGCCAATCAGCGAGCCCTCTTTGCTGAAGTGGATGTGGTCCGCGAGCTCGGCGCCGTGCGGATCGGGCCGCCAGGCCATATCGGGGCGCGAGAGCACGTCGCGCTCCCACGGGCGCACCCCTGCGCATCCGAGGCACGCGAGTGTGAGCAGCAGAAGGGGAAGACCGAGCCTGGCGCCCATGTCGCGCCTATCGGCGGTCCGCCACGAGTTGCTGAATCATCTTGCGCAACGCATCGACATCGCTGTGCCGGAAGCCGCGCTGTACGTGGTGGACGACACCCGCGCGGTCGATCAGGAACGAGGTGGGCATCGACTCGACGCCGAAGCGCAACGGCAGCGCACCGGCGGGATCCTGCGCGCTCGGATAGCCGATGGGCCGCTTGGCCAGGAACGCCTTCGCGAGCTTGGGCTCGCGGTCGACGTTCACGGCGATGACCTGGAAGTCCTTCGCCGCGAACTCCTGGCGCAGCTCGTCGAGAGCGGGGAGCGCCTGCGCGCACGGCCCGCACCAGGACGCCCAGAAGTCGAGATAGACGACCTTTCCGCGATGCGCGTTCAGCGAGACGGTGCCCCCCGCGACGCCGGGCGCCGAGAAGTCGGGGACCTTGTCGCCCTGCTCGAGCGCGGTGGCGGATACCGCGAGCACGGCCGACAGGGCCGCAGCTGCAGCGAATGTCCGGATGCGCGCGGTCATCGTTCCAGCCTCCGAGCCGTGGTTCGTACACGCATCGCGGTCTGCGACCGCCCGCTTCGTGAGCGGGGTCACCGAGTCGCCACGGGCGCGGGCGCGGCGTCGCGCAGCGCGGTGAGCAACACGTCCGCAGAGAGCAGCTCGGGCAGCAGGCGTGGTCGCGCGGGATCCGCAGCCGTGTACACGGCGTAGGCGGGCACGCCGGCCTTGCCCAACGCGGCGAGTGCCGCGCCGATCGCCGCGTCGCGTCGCGTCCAGTCGGCGCGGTAGACGTCGTAGCCGCCGCGCGCGAGCTCGGGCTCGATCCGGCGATCGGCAAGCGCGCGCTCGTTCACCTTGCAGGTGACGCACCAGTCGGCCGTGAAGTAGACGAAGACGGGATGTCCGGCGGCGAGGCTTTCGCGGACCGCGTCCGCCGAGAACGCGCGCGCACGCGCGATCGGAGCAGCCGGCTCCGCGGGTGTGCCGGGCTCGAGATGGAACGTCACGATCCCGGGCGCGGCGATCGCGCCGAGCACGAGCGCGATCGCGATGCCCGAGAGTGAGCGCCCGCGGCGCTGCGCGAACCCGAGCGTCCAGCTCGCCGCGGCGATCGCGAGCAGCAGCACAAGCGCCGGTGCGATCGCGTCCGGGCCGGACACGCGGCCGAGGATCCAGAGCAGCCAGATCACCGTGAGCAGGAGCGCGAAGCCGAGCACCGCGCGCAGGTCGGCCATCCATGGGCCCGAGCGCGGAATGCGGCGCGCGATCGCGGGTGAGCCCGCGGCGAGCAGGAACGGCGACGCGAGTCCGAGCCCGATCGAGAGGAAGATCGCGGCGATGATCGGCGCGGGGCTCGCGAACGCAAAGCCGACCGCCGTGCCGAGGAACGGCGCCGAGCACGGCGTGGCGAGCGCGACCGCGAGCAGCCCGTCGAAGAAGCTGCGCGCGGCGCCGGGCGCACGGCTGCCGAGCGCGCCGATCCGCGACACATCCACCGCGATCTCGAACGCCCCGAACAGATTCGCCGCGAACGCGACCAGCAGCGCGCAGATCGCCACGACGAACACGGGCTCCTGGAGCTGGAAGCCCCAGCCCACCGAGGTCCCTGCGCCGCGCAGCACCACAACGACCGCCGCGAGCGCGAGCATCGAGAGCGCGATCCCGGCCGCATACGCCGCAGCGTGCCGGATCTGCTCGCGGCGCGAGCGCTGCGCGAGCTCCGCGAGCGCCGCGAGCTTGATCGCGAGCACCGGCAGCACGCAGGGCATCAGGTTCAGCACGAGCCCGCCGAGCCAGCCGAGCGCGATCGCGCCGAGCCACGAGACGGTTGCGGGCGCCGGCGCAAGGGGCGATGGGGGATCCGCCTGCTCGCGCGAAGCGCCCGCAAGGCGCGCGCGGTCGGCCGCATTCGGCGCGCTGGCGTCGAGCGGCGTCGCGAGCTCGAAATGGGCGGGCAGACACAGGTGGGCGCACACGAGTGCGTCGACGCTCACGGCGAGTGCCGGTGCGCCGGGCGGCAGCTCTGCATCGGTCGCGAGCAGCACGGGACCGTCGTAGCCGAAGCTCTCGATGCCGCTGCTCGCGTCGAAGAATCGGATCGCCGGCGGCCACTCGAGCTCGCCGAAGCGCGCCCCCGCGAGCTGCCAGTCGATTCGCGGCGGCAGACCGACCTCGCCGGGATCGCGGCCGTACAGGTGCCAGCCCGCGTCGGGCACGAGCTCCACGCCGACGCGCCAGCGCGCCTCGCCTCGCGGATCCACGCGCACGCGCGCGAGCAGGCGCGGCTCGCCGCCGTCCAGGGCGCCTTCCGCCTCGCGCGGCTGCGCGCTCGCGAGCAGCGGAAGCGCGAGCGCGAGCGCGAGCGCGATTGCCAGACGGTGCGGGTGCGCAGGGGGCGACATGGCCGGACCTGCTCTCATCGGCTCGCGCAGCACACGGATTGAACCCGTGCACCCGGGGCATTATTTCCCGTTAGTCGTGACGAGCGTCACGATTCGCGCCTGCCGCGGGCCCGAACTGCTCTTGGTTGGCCGAGGTGAGGGCCTCGCGTCGAGGAGACCGATGAAGGCCCGCACCGTCCTACGGGTCCTGCTGGTGGTGATGCTCGCGGCGCTCGCGGCGCCCGCGCATGCGGACGCGCGGGATCGCGCGAAGCGCATGTATGACCGCCTGGTCGGCGTGCCGCCCAGCGAGGCGCAGCTCGTCACCATGACCGCGCGGATCGGCACGGCCCCGACCCACGAGCAGCTGCTCGATGCGGCGATGATCGCGATCGGCTCGCGCGACTTCTACAACGTCTCGCTGGTCAACTTCGTCACGCCGTGGACCAACGCCGAGCAGACCGTATTCGCGGACCTGAACGATTACACCGCCACGGTAATCGGGATGATCCGCGACGGCGTTCCGTTCGACCAGGTGCTCACCGCCGACCTCGTCTACGTCGCGGCGCCCGGCCTCGTGCCGACGCCCTATCAGCAAACGAGCAATCAGCACTACATCGAGATCCAGTCGATGGGTGTCGACCTCTCGAACCCGGCGCAGCTCATGGCTGTTCCGCAGTCTTCGTTGCCGGGCTCGCAGATCGGCGCGGACGATGCGGCTGGCGTCGTGACGACGCGCGCAGCGGGCGAGGCATTCTTCAGCGCGGGCACGAACCGCCGCATGTGGCGCTTCACGGCCATGAACTTCCTGTGCCGCGACATGGAGGCCCTCAAGGACACGAGCCGCCCCGCGGACCGGATCCGCCAGGACGTGAACCGAAGCCCGGGCGGCGACAGCGAGATCTTCCACACCCAATGCGTCGGCTGTCATTCGGGGATGGATGCGGTCTCGGGCGCCTACGCCTACTTCGAGTGGGACGCCGCGCAGGGGCGCACCGTCCACATGCCCGGCCAGGTGCAGGGTAAGTACGCGATCAACACGGGCGTCTTCCCGGGCGGACACCTCACCACCGACAACAGCTGGATCAATCTCTGGCGCGAGGGCCAGAACGCCGCACTCGGGTGGAACGAGAGCGAGACTGGTCGGGGATTCGGCGCGAAGGGGCTCGGCGCCGAGGTGGCGCACAGCCGCGCGTTCGCAGATTGCCAGGTGCAGAAGGCCTTCGCGCACGTCTGCTTCCGACCGCCGCGCGACGCCGCAGACGCCGCCGCGATCCAGGCCATCGCGACCGAGTTCGAGCGCAACGGCCGCTACGACATGCGCCAGGTGTTCGCCGAGGTCGCGATCCACTGCACGGAGGGCGAATAGCCATGCGGCTGCGCGCTCTCGTTCGGGAGTGGGTCGCGCTGCTGTTCGTGGCGGCGTTGTGCGCCGCGTGCGGCGACTACGGCGGCGGCTCGAGCAACGAGAATGCGTCGACGCCCAGCAACGGGTTCCTCGATCTCTCGGCGTCCGCGGGTGGCATCGCGGCATTCCAGTCCACCGTGTACCCGATCGTGCGCCAGTACTGCGCCACCTGTCACGCGGGCAGCGGCCCGGGCTCGCCGCACATCGCGCACTCTGACGTCGCGACGGCCTATCGGGCGATCACGGGCCAGGGCAAGGTGAACCTCGGCAGCCCCGCGTCGTCGCGGATCGTGGTGAAGGTCTCGGCGCTCGCGCACAACTGCTGGAGCAACTGCGCCGACGACGGCGCGGCGCTGGCCGTGGCGATCCAGGCCTGGGCCGACGCGGTGAACTACGGCGACGGCGGCGTGACCGTGGATGGAGCGCTCGCGAGCCGTTCGCAGTCGCTTGCCGACGGCATCATCGACACCGGAGGCGAGCGCTATACGGGCAACCTGGTCGCGCTCTACGAGTTCAAGGAAGGGAGCGGCAGCGTCGCGCACGATACGAGCGGAAACATGCCGCCGATCGACCTGACACTGCGCGATCAGGTCGACTGGATGACGTCGTGGGGCGTCGACTTCGAGGCGGGAACGCTGATCGCGACGGCCCAGGCGAGCCGGCGGATCTACGACCGGATCGCGGATCCGGAGGTCGGCACGCAGCAGTACACGGTCGAGGCCTGGATCACGCCCGACAACATCGACCAGGGTGCCGATTCCGCGGCGCGCGTGGTGACCTACTCGGGCAACGGCAACAGCTTCATGCTCGCCCAGTCCGAGTACAGATATCAGGCGCGCACGCGTTCGATCTCGACCGGGGCGCTCGACGGCGGCTTCAACGGTCTGCCGGCGCTGAATACCTCCGACGCGGACCGCGACGCACAGGACCGGCTCCAGCACGTCGTGGTGGTCTACGACCAGTTCCGCGGGCGCCGGATCTACGTGGACGGCCACTGGACCGGAGACGTCGACCCGATCGCGCCGGGACGCCTCTGGAACTGGGACCCCATGCAGCGGCTCGCGCTCGGCGCGGAGCCCGGCAACAGCGGGATGTGGAAGGGGCAGATCCGGCTGGTCGCGATCTACGCGCAGGCGCTCACCGAATCGGAGATCCAGCAGAACTTCGAGGCCGGAGTCGGCGAGCGGCGCCTGCTGCGCTTCGACGTGGCAGAGTGGATGGGCGAGGGCAATGCGGTCGAGTTCACGGTCACCGACTTCGACCCCTACAGCTATCAGTTCTGCCAGCCGACACTGCGCAGCCCGGAACCGAACGGCTCCCGGATCGCGAACATCCAGATCGCGGTGAATGGCGAGATCGCGCCGAGCGGGCAGGGCTTCGAGACGATCGACACCACCGCCGCGGCCACCAAGCAGGAGCTGTCGCGCCAGTGCACGATCATTCCAAAGGGCGCGAACGGTCCCGACGGCGACCAGTTCACGCTCGTCTTCGATCACCTCGGCGGATACCAGAACGTCGTCGTCGAAGACGACGTGCCGCTGGCGCCGATCCCGCTCGATCCGACGCCCTTGCCCGTAAACGGCATCCGCGACTTCCTGCGCATCAACGCGTCGTTCGCTTCGCTGACCGGGCAGAGCCGCAGCATCGCGGCGGGCACCTTCGCCGAGATCGAGCAGCAGCTGCCGTCGGGTCACGACGTGCGCTCGTTCGTGTCGTCTCAGCAGGTCGCGATCTCGAAGCTCGCGCTCGACTACTGCTCCGCGCTGATCGACGGTCCGGGCCGCGACGCGTTCTTCCCGGGCTTCGATTTCACGGCGCCGCCGACCACGGCGTTCGCGACCCCCGCGCAGCGCGACCTGATCTTCGATCCGCTGTTCGACCGGATGGTCGGTGACGCGCTGGCCATGCAGCCGTCGCGCGAACAGGTGCTGGCCGAGCTCGACGCGATGACCGATCGCCTGCTCGTGGCGTGCGCGACGCCGGGCGCTTGCACCGCGCAGCGCACCAACGCAATCGTCAAGGGCGCGTGCGCTGCCGTACTCAGCAGCGCAGCCGTGACGCTGCACTGAACGCGCGGAGCAGGCAGGAGAACGAAGCGATGTCGAAGCGATACGGCGAAGGGCAGCTGGCCCCGTTCCGCCACGCGAATCACCCGCGGCCGGTGACGCGGCGCCAGTTCCTCGCCCAGGGCTTCATCACGGGCGCGGCCTGGATCGCCGCACCGAGTCTTCTGGGTTTGTTCAAGAGCAGCGAGGCGCGCGCGCAGGCGGTGGTGTCGTGCGGCCTCGGAGCGGCAGGCAACAAGATCCCGTTCCTGGTCTTCGACCTCGCCGGCGGTGCCAGCATCGCGGGCTCGAACGTGCTGGTCGGTACGCAGACGCAGCTCGACCCGCTCTCGCCCGAGGGCTACACGAAGGTCGGCCTGCCCGCGGGCCGCACGCCGGTCGATCCGCTGTTCGTCGACACCTCGCTCGGACTCGCCTTCCACAGCGAGAGCGCGCTCCTGCGCGGGATCCGGCGGCGCGCCACCCAGACCACGCTCGACCGCACGAACGGCGCGGTGTTCTGCGCGCGCTCCGACAACGACACCGACAACAACCCGCACAATCCGGTGTATGGCATCCGCGCCGCGGGCGCCGAGGGCGGACTGCTCGCGCTCGTGGGCACCGAGGCGAGCGACTCGGGCGGCAACTCGGCGATGCCGATGTCGATGTTCGACCCCACGGTGCGCCCGACCAAGGTCGCGTCGCCGGGCGAGGCGCGCGGTCTCGTCGACACGGGTCAGCTCGTGTCGCTGCTGGGGAACTCAGCCGACGCCGCGGCCGTGATGGCGGCAGCGGAGGCGATCAGCGGCAGCAAGGTGACGAAGCTCCCCGAGACCGACCTCGTGAAGGCGCTGATCAACTGCTCCTACCAGGAGACCACGGAGCTCGTCGAGCGGTTCGGCGATCCGAACCAGCTCGACCCGACGTTCGACCCGCGGCTCACCGCGATCATCAGCCAGGCGGAGCTCACGCAGAGCGAGTTTCGCAAGACCGCGTCGATCATGAAGCTCGTGCTCGGCGGGTTCGCGGGCGCGGGGACGATCGAGCTGGGCGGCTACGACTATCACGACGGCACGCGCGCCACGGGCGAGCGCAAGGACGAGATCGCGGGTCAGGCGGTCGGCGCAGCGCTCGAGTACGCCGCGGCGGTCGGCCGGCCGCTCGTGATCTATCTCGTGAGCGACGGCTCGCTGTCGAGCGACGGAGTGGTCGACAACTCGGTCGATGGCGCGGGCAAGCTGGCGTGGCGCGGCGACGACTCGGATACGTCCTCGACCGTGATGCTGGTGTTCGATCCGGACGGACGTCCCGGCCTCACCGCTCCGGGAAAGAATCAGATCGGGCGCTATCGCGCCTCGGGCTCGGTGGAGACGAACACGTCGCCGATCGCGGACAACGTCCCGGCGCTGGCCGAGGCCATCGTGCTCAACTATCTCGCCCTGCACGGCGAGATCGGGCGATTCACGACCGTGCTGCCCGGCGCGACCCTCGGCGGCAGCGCCGCGGTGCTGGACGCGCTCACCGCGTTCGCGCCACTGCGACGCTTCGGCGGGTAGCCCGAATCGTTCGCGCTGGGTCGCGGCGCGGACGAGCAGCGCGATGCGGGCGGGTGTGCCAAGCTGGGCGCCCGCGGCGAGGCGGGGCATTCCCTCCGAGGGAGCGGGATCCCCAACAACTTCGCTAGCTTTCGCTTCTCAGCGCCCATAGCTCAGTTGGATAGAGCGTCAGGTTGCGGACCTGAAGGTCGCATGTTCGAGTCATGCTGGGCGCGCCACCCATCTCCGCTCCAACGCGGGCACGCGGGCGGTCGGCTTCGTCGCTGACCGCCCGCGTTCGTCTAGGAAGCCGCGGGGGTGCTCGGACCCCGGCGGTTCTTGTGCACGATCGCGCCCAGGATCAACAGGAACGCCAGCCCGCGTACCACGTAGATCGACGGCTTCGCCTCGGCGGGGTTCTCCGCGAACAGCTGCAGCGCGCGGTTGACCCCTTCGATTGCGAAGGCCGCCGCGAACGCCATGAACAGCACGTCGCGGGTCTGCTTCCAGAACTTGAGGAAGAACAGGCTCGCGGTCAGCGACGCCGTCACGATCACGCCGAGCAGGAAGCCCTCGATCATGATTTGTCGCTCTCCCACACCAGACCGAAGAGCAGCAGGACCATCGCGAGCGCGCCGACGCCGAGGCGCCACAGGTAGAGATCGACGTCGGGCACCACCACGATATCCACGAACACCAGTGCGTTGGCGATCGTGAGCCCCGCGAAACAGATCGCGCTCCACAACAGCAGTCGGAGCCTGACGCGCGTGTAGGCGCGCAGCAGCAGGAACGTGCACAAGAGCGTGACGATCGTGCCGACGATGTAGACGATCGGCGCCAGTGTTCAGTCCTTCTTGATCGAGAACGCGCGCGCGAACTCGCGCACGGCGGCCGACGGCTTCGAATGGATCGAGTGCGCGACGAGGATCAGATTCTTGCGATACACCCCCGCCACTCGGCTCATCAGACCACTGCGCTCGTCCCACGCCGGGTCATAGGAAAAACCCTCGCCGTTCATGCTGACGAGTCCTCGACTCGCCAGATCGCGAAGGATCTGGTCCGCGGTGTCCGGCGCCACGTAGATGCGCGCGGCGATCCGGTCGGCGTCCCAGCGATCCGGCGCGCTCTCCCACAACAAGAGCAGCGCTTCCAGATGCGGCACCGAATCGATCTGATCTTCGATGAACGCCAGAACATCCGCGGGCAGCACAGAAGAACGATCCATCGTCCAGCGCCCACTCCCCTCATCTCGCGAAAACGAACATAACCAAGCCGCGCGTGTGATGCCCATCACATTGCGAATTCGCGAGCTGTGGAAAACTGCGCGCGCCCGAGAGTTGGCGATGGCTGGAATGCAGTGGCCTTGATGCAGTTGGGTTGGCCACTCCGGGCCCTTCAGAAAGAGCGAACGTACCAGGCCGCCTCTGTCGGGTGTGAGCCTCGACCACGAGCGGGGGCTCCGTGGTCTTAGACGGAGGCGGCCTTGCTTCGCGCCCTTCGCGCGGCGTGCGGTCGCTGGATCTGGCGGGTTACGGCCATCGCCCCGATCCGCCCTACGATCCGCGTTCATGCGTGGTCTGTTGCACCTCGCGCTGCGCTTCGCCTATCGGCTCCAGCTCGCCTGGTGGTTCGTGCGGCGCCCCGTGCTCCACGGCCCGTACATCGCGGTGTGGCACGGCGAGCGCGTGCTCGTGATCCGGAACTCCTATCGGGAGCGGTTGTCGTTCCCGGCCGGCGGCCGCAGGCGCACCGAGACGCTGCTCGATACCGCGCAGCGCGAGCTGCAAGAAGAGGTCGGGATCCGGGCCGAGGCGGATCAGCTCGCCTACTACGGCGAGATCGTGCAGACGATCAGCGGCGCACAGGACCACGCCCACTTCTTCGAGCTGCGCTGCAGCACGGCGCCCGAAGTGCGCGTCGATGGGCTCGAGGTGGTCTGGGCGGACTTCCTCACGCCCGACGAGGCACTCGCGCGTGGCGTGGTCGGCGTGGTGCGGCGATATCTGGAACAGCAAGTCGCGCGCAGCGAGCCGAAGGCGAGCGAAGTCCATTAGGCGGGCCGAGCGAAGACCATCAGGCTCTGCGCGCGCCGACGCCACCGCCGCCTCGAACGATGCCCCCTCGCGCATCATCCGCCGGTAGCCCATCAGCTGGCGCACGCGGTTGACCGCGAGCGCACCGCGGAGCACGCCCTTGCGGCCGAACAGCGCAACGAAGCGCCGCTCGGCAAGCGAGCCGTGCGCGACGAATACCTCGTCGTCGGGCGCGATCCGGCCCGCGGCCTGGATCTTCAGGTCGTACTGATCGGACCACACGAACGGAATCGGCGCGAACGGCGCGGTACCGGGCCCGTCGAGCAGACGCGCCGCCGCCGCGTCCGCCTGCTCCACCGCGTTGGTCCAGTGCTCGATCCGCAGCGACTCGCGGTAGCCCTCGTGGTACCAGCGCGCCACGTCGCCGGCCGCGACTACGCCGGGTGCGCGCGTGGCGCACGTGGCGTCGCATACCACACCGTCGGCGAGCTCGAGCCCGGAGCCCGCGAGCCAGTCGGTCGCGGGCGTGGCGCCGATGCCCACGACGACGACATCGGCGGAGATCTCGCTGCCGTCGGACAGGCGCACGCGCTCGACGCGCTCGCCGCCGATCACGGCCTCGACACCCACGCCGAGCCGCAGGTCGACGCCGTGATCGCGGTGCACGTTCGCACACACGGCGCCGATCTCGGGCGCGAGCACGCGCGCCATCGGCGATGCGAGCGGCTCCACCATCGTCACCTCGATCCCGCGCCGGCGGCAGGTCGCTGCCACCTCGGCGCCGATGAAGCCAGCGCCCACCACCACCACGCGCGGCCCGCGCGCGAGGTGCGCGCGCAGCGCGAGCGCGTCATCGATCGTGCGCAGCGTGAAGAGTCCCGCGAGCGCGGGTGCGCCCGGCAGCGGCCGCGCAACCGCACCGGTCGCGATCACGAGGCCGTCGTACGCGATCACTTCGCCGCCTTCGAGCGTCAGGCGCCGTGCCTCCGCGTCGAGGGACTGCGCGCGCACGCCGAGCCGCAGGTCGAGCTCGAGCGCGTCGAACGCCTCCGGCTTATTGAGGCGGATCTGATCCAGCTCGCGATCTCCGCGCAACAGCTCCTTCGAGAGCGGGGGGCGGTCGTAGGGGCGCTCGCGCTCGGCGCCCACGAGCACGAGCCGGCCCGCGTAGCCGCGGCGACGCAGCGCCTCCGCGCAGCGGATCCCGGCGAGCGAGCCGCCGGCGATGACGATGGTCTCGAGGGACAGGGGGGATCTCCGAACGCAAGTTTCGCGCAGCAAGCCGAAGGCGAGCGAAGACCAGCGAGCGCGCACGATAGCGCTCCTGCCCGGCGCGCTCGGGTGCAACAAGACGACTGCAGCCAAGCGCTGCCAGGTGCAGTGCGCGTGCTGCACTTCCGGTGGCTGCCCGGCTGCAACTCGTTGATTTTCCTAGGGGTGAAGACCGGGCACGCGGCTTGCTCTCCGGGTTCCCCATGATGCGCTTGGGATTCCCGTTCTCGCCCGCTCATACTGAATGGCACTGCGGAGGACCCGTGAAGCGCGATTCGTGGGACGACGCGGACGACGGCGATGAATCACGCGACGCACGCCGGCGGCGACGCCGGCGCCGCCGCCACGGACGGCCGCTGTCGGACGAGGAGCGCGCGTGGCGCCATGCGAAGCAGCGCGCGCAGGCGCGGATCGGCTTCTACACCCACCTGCTGACCTACGCGGTCGTGTGCACCTTCCTGCTCGCATCGACGCGCGGCCGAGCGGGCCTCGGCGTGGCGTTCTTCTGGGGCATCGGCATTGCGTTCCACTTCGTGAGCGCCGTGGTCGGGCCCGACCTGCGCCGGCGCATGATCGAGCGCGAGGTGGAGCGGCAGGTGCAGCGAAAGGTCGCCACGGGCGTCTCGCGCGAGCGCCACGCGCTCTCCGATCAGCACGCGCGCTCGCTCGAGGATCTCTCGGCACAGGTCGCGCACGAGATCCGCAACCCGATCACCGCGGCGAAGAGTCTCGTGCAGCAGATGGGCGAGGATCCGACGTCGGGCGAGAACGTCGGCTATGCGAAGGTGGCGCTCGAAGAGCTCGACCGCGTCGAGCGCTCGGTCGCGCACCTGCTGCGCTACGCGCGCGAGGAGGACATGCGCCTCGCCGACGTATCGATCGGCTCGGTGGTCGACTCCGCGCTCGAGACGCTGCGCGAGCGGATCGACGCGCAGCGCGTACGCCTCGTGCGCGAGAACGGACGCGACGGCGTCGTGCGCGCAGACGCCGAGAAGCTGCGGCGCGTGGTGATCAACCTCGTGAGCAATGCGCTCGACGCGCTCGCGGAAGCGCTCCGACGGCCATCCGATCCTCGAGGTGCTCGCGGGCGAGAATCTCGCGGGCACCGAGGTCTGGCTGCGCGTGCGCGACAACGGTCCCGGCATCGACGCGCGCGCGCTCGCGCAGATCTGGAGCCCGTTCTACAGCTCGAAGGAATCCGGCACGGGCCTCGGGCTCGCGATCGCGAAGAAGGTGGTCGAGGCGCACGGCGGCACGATCGAGGCAAGTTCGCAGCCGGGCGCGGGCGCCGAGTTCACGATTTCGCTCCCGAAGCCGCACGCGGACGACCGCTCGTGAGGCCGCGCATCCTCGTGGTCGAGGACGAGCGCGCGATCCAGATCGCACTCGCGGGCCTGCTCGGCCGCGCGGGCTACGACGTGGCGATCGCGGGCGGCGGAGACGACGCGATCGCGATGCTCGAGGCGAGCCCCTACGACCTCGTGCTCACGGATCTCGCGCTCGGGGGCGAGCTGACGGGGATGGACGTGCTCGGCAAGGCGAAGGCGCTGCGCCCGGAGTCCGCGGTCGTGATGATCACCGCGCACGGCTCCGAGCGGATCGCGGTCGCGGCGATGAAGGCCGGCGCCGAGGACTACGTCCCGAAGCCGTTCGACAACGACCAGATCCGGCTCGTGGTGCAGCGCGCGCTCGAGCGCACGCGGCTCGCGCGCGAGAACCGACTGCTGCTCGAGCGCGTCGAGCGCGAGTTCGGCTTCGAGAACCTGATCGGCTCGGGGGCCGCGATGCGGCGCGTGTTCGAGGCGATCCAGAAGGTCGCCGAGACCGACCTCACCGTGCTCGTGCGCGGCGAGAGCGGCACGGGCAAGGAGCTCGTGGCGCAGGCGCTGCACCAGCGCAGCCCGCGGCGCGACCGCCCGTTCGTGGCCGTGAACTGCGCCGCGATCAGCGCTCAGCTGGTCGAGAGCGAGCTCTTCGGCCACGAGAAGGGCGCGTTCACGGGCGCCGATGCGCGCCGACAGGGCCGCTTCGAATCCGCGAGCGGCGGCACGATCTTCCTCGACGAGATCGGCGACATGGCGCCGGAGACGCAGGCGAAGGTGCTGCGCGTGCTCCAGGAGCGGTCTTTCGAGCGCGTCGGCGGCACCGCGCCGATCGAGGTGGACGTGCGCGTCGTCGCCGCCACGCACCGCAACCTCGAGCAGGAGGTCGGCGCGCGGGAGCTTCCGCGAAGATCTCTACTACCGGCTGCGCGTCGTCGAGCTGTCGCTGCCGCCGCTGCGCGAGCGCCCCGAGGACGTTCCCGCGCTCGCGCTGCGCTTCCTCGCGCAGGTCTCCGAGCGGCTCGGGCGCGCGGCGCCGCGCCTGGGCGAAGCCGCTCTCGCCGCGCTCGTACGCCACGCCTGGCCCGGCAACGTGCGCGAGCTGCGCAACGCGATCGAGCAGGCCGCCGTGCTCGCGAGCGGACCCGTGATCGGCGAAGACGATCTGCGCCTCGACGGTGCGCCCGCAAACGCGGCGCCGGTCGCGCCCGCCGCGGGCAGTGCGGGGCTCCCGTTCTCGGAGGCGAAGCGCCGCGCAGTGGAGCGCTTCGAGCGCGCGTTCCTGCTCGATGCGCTGCGCGCGTGCGACGGAAACATCTCGCGCGCCGCCGAGCAGGTCGGCATGGTGCGACAGAGCCTGCAGCAGAAGATCCGCGAGCTCGGACTGCGCGATGAAGATTGGACCGCAAGGAGGCCGACAAAGTCGGCCGACGCGCAGCGAGGCGGAGCCGAGCGAAGGCCGGAGCCCGAGCGCGAGCGATAAGCGAGCGCGAAGGCCCGGCAAGACTGGAGGAAACGATGAACCCCACGATCGATCGACCCCACGGCGTCCTCGCGCGATTCATGCACCTCGTGCGCGTCGCGTGCAACGGCTGGCTGCGGCGCAGCGAGCGCCGCAATCCGGCTGCCGTGTACGAGCAGGCGATCGAGGACCGCGCGCGGCAGTACCGCGAGCTCAAGGAGGCGGTCGCCGGGATCCTCTACATGCGCAACAAGCTCGAGGCCGAGATCCACGAGCGGCGCATCGAGGTGGCGCGCGTCGAGGAGGATGTGCGCGGTGCGGTCGGCCGCGGACAGGACGACCTCTCGCTCACGCTGATCGAGCACAAGCAGCGCCTGGCCGAGGACCTCGAGCGCACCGAGCGCGAGCTCGAGACGGTGCGCCGCGAGGCCGACGACGCGAAGAGCAATCTGCTGCGCTTCCGAGAAGAGCTGCGCAGCCTCGCACGCGAGAAGGGGCGCATGCTCGCGACGCTCGCCAACGCGGTCGCGCGGCGGCGTCTGTCCGAGGCGCTCGAGGGCTTGTCGGTGGAGGCCGACGTGCGTGCGCTCGACGGAGTGCGCGAGCAGATCGCGCGGATCGCCACCGAAGGTCAGCTCGACCGCGAGCTCGCGGGTGCGGACGACGGCATGCGCGTACGCCTGCGCGCGATCCGCGAGGACGCGCGTCGCGACGCAGCTCGCCGCGAGCTCGAGGAGCGCAAGCGCCGCCCGGCGCCGCACGCGCTCCTCTCCTGAGCGCGATCGCCATCGCCGCGAGCAGGAGCCGCCACCGGATCACGCGTGGCAGTCTACTGGACGCTACGCGCGCGATCGATCGGGCCGCGGCCGTCCGCGGTGCTGGCGAGCTACTCGCGCGCGCGGCGTCGTAGAAGCGCGAGCGCGACCAGGCCGAGCCCGAGCAGCGCACCGGGTCCGGGCTCGGGCACGGTGGCGCTGATGATCGTCGCGCTGACGTTTACGAAGTGGCCGTCGCCGCTCGGGGAACCCGGGTAGTCGTCCGCCGTCACGTTCGTGAGGCTGCCGGCGATGCCCATCCGGATCGCGGCCTCGTCGTTGTTGCTGGTCGCGCTGCTGCCGGCCCAGGTGAACGCCAGCGTGAACGACTGCGAGAGCGCGCTGCTGACGATCGAGTAGGTGGTGCCATCCTGGTTGATGGCCGTGGTGGTCGTCGCGCTGTTCGCGGTCGGGCCGACGGAAGGCAGCCCGAGCGTCGCGTTGGGGCTGCCGTCGACCGTGGCGGTCATCGCGCCGAGCGTCAGCGTGCTGTTGCCCGTGGTGTCGTCGACCCAGCTGAGCGAGCCGAGCCGCAGCGTATCGATGTCGATCTGGTAGGTCGCGCCGGTCGGATTGGAGACCGTGAACGTGATCTGATAGGCCGCGGTCGCCGACTGCGTGATCTGGCTGCCGGGGTTCTCGCGATCGGCCGCGACCAGCCACGCGTATCGGGTCTGGACCGAGAGGCTCGAGCCGAGCGTATCCGCGACCGGGCCGCCCGAGTTGAGCGTGATGCTCGTCGAACTCGCGACCTGCGTCTTCGTGACGTTGTCGTTGAACGAGTTCGCCGAGTTGGTGCCGGTGGTATTGATCGCGAGGCCCGTGATGTCGAGCGCGCTCGCAGAGGACGCGAGCAACAGCGCCGCAGCCAGACCGAAGCAACCGCGCGAGAGAATCCGAGATGCAACCATTTGAGCGTCCGCCTTAGGAAACCCAACGGCGGATCACCGGCAGCCCTTGAGAGAATTCTGAGGAAAATCGCCCCTATCGGGTCGGGGTCTTCGCGCCCTCCGGCCAGCAGCGGAACGAGGCGAAGAAACGCGCGAGATCGGGCTGGGAGGCCGGCGCCCGGGCCATCCCTGTCACCAGGTAGAGCCGGGTGTCCACGAGCACCGCGATCACGCGCTCCTCGAGCGCGGCCTTGCCGGGCAGCCGGTAGCGGAAATCCCGTGCGGGCTCGCCCCCAAACTCGATCGAGTTGCCTTCGATCAGCGTGCCGTCGACGTCGCGCAAGCAGACCCTCGCGCGCCTGATCGAGGATCATGTCATCGGTGAGCAGGGCCGAGGCCACCGTGGGGATGTCGTGCACCTCCACCGCGAGCAGCGAGTCCCGCACGCGCAGCCAGTACTTGGTCTGGTACACGTAGCCGACCGGGGTCAGGCGCTTGTCGCGCTCGATCGCGGGCTCGGCCGGCAGCGCGACCAGGAACCGCCCGCCGTCCGGCTCGAATACGGACCACTCCTCGGTCGCGCGCGCGGCCGGGCTCGCGAGCGCGACCAGCGCGAGCAGCGCGAGCTCAGGCGTCCGCGTCGACCAGATTCGCGAGAATCGCGTCGATCGCCTCATCGGCAATCGCCACCATCTCCGCGTCGGTCCGATCCTGGATCGGATGCTCGACATAGACCGCGGCCGGGTCCGCACCTAGCGCGCGCGCCTGCGCCACCGCGCCGTCGATGAACTCGACCGTCGCGACGAACACGCTCGGCACGCCGCGCGCCTCGAGATCCACCGTGTCGTGCACACTGCACGACGTGCAGCTGCCTCAATCCGCGAGCGCCTCCACCACCGCATCGCAGTTCACCGCGATCTCCTGGCGCAGATCGGGCGGCGCGGGCTTGGTGAACGTGGGCTTGCGGTAGCGCGCGACCTCCGCGCCGCACGCGCGCAGGCGCTCCTCGAGGCGGTTCAGGAACACGTCGCCGCGCGGCTTCGAGATGTCGAGCAGCCCGACGCGCCGGCCCGCGAGCGAGCCCAGGCGCGGAAGGCGTTCGCGCTGTGCGGGCGCGCGCTCGTGCGTGGGATCGAGGATTAGGCGGCTCACGGCCGTATCTCCCGCATCACGGGCGCGCTGCCGACGGCACCGGAGGCCCAGCCGCCGATCATCGCAGAGAAGAGCCCGGCACCGCCACCGCAGTGCACGAGCAGGAGTCCGCCCGGCCGGAACTTCGGCAGCGTCGCGG
Source organism: uncultured delta proteobacterium (assembly GCA_963832165.1). Lineage (GTDB taxonomy): Bacteria > Myxococcota_A > UBA9160 > UBA9160 > SMWR01 > JAHEJV01. Next base: position 64,431 of record CAWHTE010000007.1, read on the forward strand.
ATGCAACGCTCTCGGGCAGCCCCTCCGCGATGCCGCCCGCGCCGCGCACGAGCTCGGTGCCTGGGATCTGGAGCAGCTCGTGGATGCGCGCGAGCAGGTCGGCCTTGCTCCAGCCCGCCTCGCGGAAGATCCGCGAGTGCTCGGGACCCACCGCGAGCACGCAATCGAACGCGAGCACGAGCTTGGGATGGTGCAGCGTGCGCAGATTCACCGCGTAGGTGCGCGCGAGCGATTCGGGGTCGCGCGAGAGCTGGTCGACGATGCAACGCGGTCCCTCGCCCGTGAACACCGTCACCGCATCGGTGCCCGGCGCCGCGCCGAAGTCGCTCGCGAGCGGCGTCCACGGCGATCCCTCCTCGTCCTCCGCAAAGCAGAAGCCGAGCTTGCCCGGATTGCCGTGCGTCGCGCGGTCGACCTCGCCGGGCCGCCCGCCGCCGATGTTGCGCACCACGAGCTGGACCGCGCGACCGATCGTCGCGTTCGCGCGGTTGCCCTGGCCGAACACGTTCTTGCCCGAGTTCATGCCGATCCGGCGTCGGATCGGGCCGTTCACGATCACGACGGGCCCGACCGGCATCGTGGTGGCGAGCACACCGTGGATGTTGAACGCGTCGGTGCAGATCGCCTCGACCGCGGCGAGCACCACGGGCAGATACTCGGGCAGGCAGCCCGCCATCACCGCGTTGATCGCGATCTTCTCGACGCTCGCGGGCGCGAGGTCGGGCGGCACCACCGCGACGATCTCGTCGGGCGCGCGCGTCGTGCCCGCGAGCATCGCGAGCACGCGGCGCTCGGTGGGCGCCACCACGGGCAGTCCGTCGGTCCAGCCGCGCGCAAAGAACGCCTCGGCCTCGTCCTCGAGCGGTGCGAGCGCGATGCGGCGCGACGCGAGCTTGTGCGCCTCGAAGCGCACGGCGAGCTCGGGCGCGATGTCGGGATCGACGCTCTTCGAGCCGCAGCCGGGCCGCCACTCGGGCAGACCCGCACCGAGGCCCGTGATGCCCGTGAGCTTCTCCCAGTCGCCGCGGTGCCAGCCCACGGCGCGCTCGGCCTCGACGCCGTTCTCGACGCGCAGCAGTGTCGGCACCGTCTCGATCCGGTGGTGGTAGGAGACCGCGAGAGCCGTGTCGTCTTCGGGAGCGAGACCTTCGGGGAAGTCGAGATCGTCCTGGGTGTAGACGGTGAGCTTCGTCTTCGCCGCGAGCTCGCGCAGCACGGGCGCCACCGTCACGCACGTGGGGCACTCGCGCTTCACGATCGCGACGAGTCCGGAGGGCAGCGCGGGAACCCGGGGAGCGGCGATCTCGGACATAGGGACCTCGGGCGAGCGTCCCCAGGATACTCCGGATCGCGATCAATCCGTGCTTCGGTACACCGCGCCCGAATCGCAGGTAGTCGGCCGCCGTGAGCTGCTTATTCGAAGTCGCGGCGTCGGCGTCGGTATACCACCACTGCCACGACTTCGCGTGCGTCTCCAGGCTCGGCGTGCTGCCCTCGATGAAGAACTCGTTCGCGTGCAGCTGGGCATCGGCGTGCGGAACGAGGATCCGCACCTCGTATTCGACCTTCTCCTTCTTTGCGAGCGCTCGCCAGTCCTTCGCCCAGGCCTGGACGTCCGCGATCGTCTTGCCGTCATCCGTCCTGCACTTCGTGTAGTCCATCACTTCGGCGAACGCATGGAGCGGAAGACAGACCAGGATCAGAGCGATTAGTTTTCGCATCGAGCTTCCTCCGTCGAGATCGTTTGAATCCGACGGAATCACATCACACGAGGCTGCAGAACGCGAGGCATTGTTGCCTCACGCGTCGCAAATACCCGCTTCTTGCGAGTGGGCGGAAGCCCCCGACTGCCCGTTCGACAAGGAATCTCCATGCGGAGATCGTGCAAGAGGGAATAAGCTGTGCCTAACATGTAATCGCAGGAGAAACCACCCATGTCCGCAGTTACGATGGTCTCGATCTGGCGGCCGAGAGACAAGAAACTTCAGGAGTTCGCCACGAGCGTCTCGAAGGCGAAGAAGATCCAGGAGCGCCTCGGAGCCCAAATCCGCGTCTGGCAGACCAACTTCGGCGGCCAGCCGCTCTCGTTCATCTACACGGCCGAGGTGGGGAGCTGGAAGGCGTTCGGCGAGTTCGGGGAGAAGATGCAGACGGATCCCGAGTGGCAGAAGTTCTGGAGCGATGCCACTGCGAATCCCAGCGCCGATCTGCTGCAGAACAGCGTGATCAGCGAGGCGCCCGGTCTCTGATCCTGAGCGAGTCCCACATAGCATCAGGGCGGGTGTCGTGCGCTAGACGTTGAAGCGGAAGTTCACGACGTCGCCGTCCTGGATCACGTATTCCTTGCCCTCGATCCGGAGCGCGCCGGCGTCCTTGCACTTGGACTCGCTGCCGTGCTTCAGCAGGTCCTCGCAGCGGATCACCTCGGCGCGGATGAAGCCGCGCTCGATGTCGCTGTGGATCTTGCCCGCCGCGCGCGGCGCGAGCGTGCCGCGCGGCACGGGCCACGCGCGGCACTCGTCGGGGCCCGCGGTGAGCATGCTGATCAGGTCGATCAGCGCGAACGCGGCGCGGATGAAGCGGTGGACGGCGGGCTCGGCGAGCCCGATCGACGCGAGGAAATCGCCCTGCTCCGCCGCGTCGAGCTGTGCGATGTCCATCTCGACGCGCGCCGAGAGCACGACGAGGCCGAGCCCGCGATCGACAGCCGCGCGCGCGAGCGCCTCGGGCGCCGGCGCCGCGACGTCGCCCTCGGCGACGTTGAGCACGAGCAGGAGCGGCTTCGCGGTGAGCAGCGCATAGCCCGCGAGCGACTTCTTCTCCTCGTCGCTGAGATCGAGCGAACGCACCGCACGCTCGCTCTCGAGCGCCTGCTGCACGCGCTCGAGCAGCGCGAGCTCGCGCGGGTTGCTGCGATCCTTGGTGAGCTTCGCGACGCGCTGCTCGACGAGCTCGAGGTCGGCCAGCAGCGTCTCGGTCTCGAGGCCTGTCAGCTCGGCGAGCGGATCGCCGCTCTCGCCGGCAGCGTCGGGAAACGCGCGCAACACCTGACACAGCGCATCGACGTTGCGCATCGCGTTGAGCGCGGTGCGGTCGAGACCCTCGCCCTTTCCCGCACCGAGGTCGCTGAACGTGATCTCGGCGTACGTGGTCTTCTTGGGCGTGTAGAGTGCCGCGAGCGCGTCGACGCGCGCGTCGGGCACCTTGACGGCGCCGAGGTTCGCCTTGCCCACGCCATATCCCGTGGCGACGTCGAGCCCGGTGAGCGCGCCGAAGACGGTGCTCTTGCCGCTGCCGGGATAGCCGACCAGTCCGATCTTCATGCGGCGCGAACGGTAGGGCGGGAAAGCGAGCGAAGCGAGCGCATCCCGCCGCGTGCCGAAGGCGCGCCGAAGCGATCACGCGGAAGGCGGGATCGCCTTCGGCTCCTTCCGCCCTACCTCTCTCGCAGCCCGGCCTCGACCAGCGGATCGACCTCGTTGAAGTTCTGCAGCGACCAGACGCTGCCGCGCGGGCCGATCGGGCGCGCGTGCACCACGGAGTAGGCTGCGAGCTCGCTCTCGAAGCGCAGCCACTCCCACGGCACGGGTCGCACGTCGAGCAGATGGGCGAGCGCGACCGCGTTGGTGCCGCCGTGCGCGACGACCGCGATCTGCGCGGGTGAACCCGAGACATCCCACTGGGTGAAGTCGTGCGCCGCGTCGCGGTGGGGGCGCAGGCCGTGTCGCGCGAGCAGGTCCTCGAGCGCCGCGGTGACGCGCGCATGGAAGTCGCGGAACGTCTCGGCGCCGGGCCAGCCGCTCCAGTGTTCGGCGAGCGGCCGCTGCGATGCCTCGGTGAAATAGCGGTCGACGTCTTCCTGCGAGAGCCCGTCGACGTTGACGCCGATCTCGGCGAGCCCGGGCAACGTCACGGGCGTGATCCCGGTCGCGCGCGCGAGCGGCTCGGCCGTCTCCTGCGAGCGCTGGTAGGGGCTCACGTAGATCGCATCGACGCCGGCCGCGGCGATCCGCGCCGCCGCCGCACGCGCCTGGGCGCGGCCGTAGGGCGTGAGGCCGGGGTCGGGCACCGAGGTGCCCTCAGGCGCCCAGTCGGGCTCGCCGTGGCGGAGCAGCGTCACGCGCGCGAGCTGCTCGCGGCGGCGGCGCATCTCGCGCGCGGCGGCGTCGTGGGGCCGCGGTCGTTCCTGTCCTTCCAAGATCGCCTCTGCGAACTCTACGAATTCAACTGCACGAGGTGTGCTCCCGGCACCGAGCGGAAGCGCTCGGGCGAGCACGTGAGCACGATCACCTGGCTCGCCTCGCCCGCGGCGCCGAGCAGCGGGCCCAGCGCAGCGAGCCGCTCCGGATCGGTGTGGCCGAGCGCGTCGTCGAGCCAGAGCGGAACGCCGCCCGCGAGCCGCGCCGCGGCGAGCCGCGTGAGCAGCGCGAGCTGCTCGCGCGCGCCCGCGGAGAGCTGACTCGCGAGCAGGCTCTTGCCCGCGAGGATCCTCCGCACCGCACAGAGCTCGTCGGAGAGCTCGACCGCGAAATCCGCGCCGTAGAGCGGCCGGCCGAGCTGCGCGATCGCATCGGCGAGCGGCGCCGCATAGTGGCTGCGCGCGGCGTCGCGCTCCGCGCGCAACACCTCGAACAGACGCCGCGCCGCATGCGCGCGCCGCTCGAGACCGGCCAGCTCGCGCTCGGCGCGCGCTCGCGCGCGCTCGGCGCCCTGCCAGCGCTCGAACAACCCCTCGCCGCCGATCACGGCGAGGCGCTCGCCGAGCTTCAGCAATGCGTCGCGCTGCTCGCGCAGCGTGCGCTCGTAGGACGCGAGCGCTTCGCGCGCGCGCGTCGCACGCTCCTCGAGCTTCTCGGGCTCGCGCTCTGCAATGCGCGCCGCGGCGGCGCGCGCGAGCGCCTCGAGCTCGTGCGTCGTATTCGCGCGCGCCTCGCGGCGCCCGTCGAGCTCCTCGTCGGTCGCCTCCTCGCGCGCGGCGGCGAGCCGGAGCTCGAGATCGGAGCGCGTCTGGCCGGCCAGCTCGAGCCGCTTGCGCGTCTCGCTGCGGTGCTGATCGCAGCGCTGGAAGCGCAGCGCGGCATCCTCGTGGCGCCGCGCGAGATCCTCGGCGCTCTCCCGCGCGCGCGCGGCGGCCGACTCGGCGCGCTCGAGGTCGAGCTCGGCCGCCTCGAGCGTTTCGGGCATCGGCGCCTTCGACACGCGCTCGCCCGCGAGCGCGGCCAGGCGCGCCGCGAGCTTCGCGATCCGCCGCGCGAGCGACTCGGGGGTGTCGCTGCCGAGCGCCTGCGCGAGACGCTGCTCGCTGCGCGCGAGCTCGGCCGAGGCCGCGCGGCGCGCCGCGAACGCAGCGACCGCGCCCGCGTGATCGTCGACGCCGGCCTCGAGGCAGATCGTGCGCAGGCGCGTCAGCGCCTGCTCGAGCACCTTGCGCCGCTCCGCCACGCCCGCGCCCGCGATCACGGTGATGTCCGCAACTCCCGGAAGCGAGACGAGCATCGCCTCCGCAACGCGCTGCTCGGTGCGAACGCCCGCGCACAGCTTCACGCGGCGTCCGTCGACGATCACCTCGAGATCGACCGTGGGGATCACCTGGACGCGCGGGCCCTCGGCCGCGAGCCGCGCCTCCGCGCGCTCCACCGCGACCTGGGCGGCCGCGATCTCCGCCACGCGCGCCTCGTCGATCGCCGGCCCGGCCAGCACGGCACGCGCGCGCGCGGCCTCGTCGCGCTCGCGCTCGACGCGCATCACGCGCTCGAGCAGGTCGGCCTGCTCGCGCTGGCCGCGCCGCAGTGCGGCGTCGCGCCGCGCCTGCGCGACGACCTTGGCGCCCGCGTCGCGCGCGCGGCGCGCCTCGAGCATCCGCTCCTCCACGTGGCGCAGCCCGGCCGCCGCCGCGATGTGCGCGGGCTCCTCGCTCTCGAGCACCTCGGCGAGGCTCTCCATCTCCGCGTGCGCGCCCGCGTGCGCAGAGACGAGCTGTCCGCGCTGGCGCGCGAGCGACACCGCCACCGCCTCCTCGGCACGCGCGGCGTCGAGCCGCGTCGTCAGCGCGCTCCCACTCGCGCCGCATCCCCGCGAGCGCCTCGAGCTCCGCCTCGAATACGCGCAGCGCGCTGCGCTCGCTGGCGATCTGCTGCTCGAGCTCCGCGACGCGCACGCGCAGCGCAGCCTCGGAGTCGGCATCGCGCTCGAGCGCGTCGAGCCGGCTCTTCTGATGCTGCGCTTCAGCCTGTGCGACCGAGAGCGCCTGCTGCGCCGCGGAGAGACCGCGCCGCGCGCGACCGGTCGCGGTGAAGTGCTCTTCGAAGGCCACGCGCGCGCGCTCGAACAGGCTCTCCTCGCGCTCGCCACCCGCGCCCACGCCCGCGGCGCGGTCGAGCGCCGCGGCCAGGCTCGCCGATCCGCCGAGCGCGGGCGCATCGAGCGGCGATCCCTGGAGGATCCGCAGCGCGCGCCACAGCGCGCCGTCGAGGTGCGTGTCGAGCAGCGCGCGCACGCGCTCGTGCGCCTCGCGGCCGGTCGCGTGCTCGACGCGCGGCGCTCGGATCCACAGGCGCGTCTCGCTCTTGCGGTGGAAGCGCTTGGCGTAGGTGAACGCGAGCGGGCCCAGCTCGATGTCCGCCTCCACCTCGCTGCCCTCGTCGCGGTCCACGGGCTGGATCTCGCGCACGCGCTGCTTCGCGGTGTCGTCGCGCTCGTCGAACAAGAGCTCGACCGCCTCGGCGAGGCTCGACTTGCCCACCTCGTTCGGGCCCGCGACGATCGTGACGCCGGTCGGCGCGAACGCGACCTCGCGCTCCGCAACGCCGCGGTAGTGGCTCAGACGCAGCCGCAGGATCTTCATCGCGCGCCCTCGGGCGCGCCCGCGAGACGGACGAGCAGCGCGAGCGCGTCGCGTGCGACGGCCGCATCGGCTGCGGTGCCGCGCGCCTCCTCGGCGAGCCGCGCGACCGCGCGCGCGGCAAAGCCCGCGAGCGCGAGGTCCGAGAGGTCGCCGTCGTGCGCGGCGATCCGGAGCTCCGCGCTGCGCACGTCGATCCCCGCGAACAGGTCGCGCGCGCGCTCGAGCAGCGCTTCGAGGCGCGCCCCCTGGCGCAGATCGAGCGAGCCGCGCAGCTCGAGGCGCAGCGCGGTCCGCTCCTTCGCGTCGAAGTCCGCGAGCCGGTCGACGAGCGCGTCGAGGTCGTCCGCGCGCGCGAGCTCGATCGGCTCGGTGCGCGCGAAGCGCCAGGTGCCCACGTGGTGAGGCTCCACGCGCACCCCGTCGCGGTCGAGCTCCACCACGAGCGCATAGCCGGGCTCGCGCTCGTCGAAGTCGGTCGGTTCGGGCGCGCCCGCGTACCAGATCCGGCCCGAGGCGCCGACGCGCGTCTTCGAGTGGCGATCGCCGAGCGCCGCGAAGTGGATCCGGTCCTGCGCGAGCGCCTGCTCGATCGGCGCGAGCGGCAGGAGCGACGCGTCGCGGCGGTCGGGCGTGAGCGCGTCGACACCGCCGTGCGCAGCGAGGATCCGCAGCGGTCCGGCCGGGCCGAGCGCCGCGAGCGCAGCGAGCGCGGGGTTCTGCGCGGGACGCCGGCTCGGCCACGGCGCGCCGACCAGTTCCACGCCCGGCGCCACGGATCGCGGCCGCGCGTCGTCGAGGAGATGCACGTGTCCGGGTGCGGCATCGCGGAACGCGGCCGAGCGATACAGCGAGGCTGCATCGAGCGGGTCGTGATTGCCCGGCAGCAGATAGACCGGCATCGCGAACGCCGCGATCGCGTCGAGTGCGCGCGCAAGCGTACGGCGATCGACCTGGCTCGACTCGAACACGTCTCCGCACACGAGCGCGAAGTCGCAGCGCTGAGCGCGCGCGAGCTCGTCGAGCCGGCGAACGACCGCGAGCCGCGCTTCGGCGAAACGAGCCTGCGCTTCGTCGCCGAGCACGCTCCGCGTCATCCCGAGCTGCCAATCGCCCGAGTGAAGGAAGCGGATCACCCCTCTCCGTCCCCCCGAGCTCCTTGCGGAGCTCGAACGGCAATCTAGCGCGGGGATCGCCGGCGCGCGCGGTCGAGCAGCGAGATCAGGGCCGCGCCGGATGCGAAGAGCAGGCCGCGCGCGGGCTCGGGGAAATAGTGCACGCTGAACGCGCCGCTGAGCTTGCCCGTGACGAGGTCGGGATCGGCGTCGCCATCGAGATCGCCGGTCGTGGGAGCCGAGCCGCTGCCGACATCAGCGCCCGCGAGCGGGCTCGCCGCGCCCGTGAGCGCGGCGAACGCCGCGCCGGTCGCGCTGCCGGTGTTGTTGAAGTAGGCGAAGCCCCCGGCGACCTCACCTGAGACGAGATCGAGATCACCGTCGCCGTCGAAGTCGCCGAGCGCGGCCGTCGAGAAGGACCCGGCGCCGTAGCCGTAGAACGGATTCGCAGGGCCCGTCTGCTCGCTGAACACCGGGCTCACGGCGTCGAGGACGTTCTCGTAGTAGTGGAAGCCGCCGAGCGCCTCGCCCGTCACCAGGTCGAGATCGCCGTCGCCGTCGAGATCGCCCAGCGCAGGAGTCGACCAGCCCGCCGGTACGAGCAGGGCGTCGAATGGATTGCCGGAGCCCGTCTGCTCGGTGAACACCGGGCTCAACGGGCCGCCCCCGTTCTCGAAATAGAAGAACTCGCCCGCGAACTCGCCTGCAACGAAATCGAGGTCGCCGTCCCCGTCGAGATCGCCGAACGCGGGACTGGAATAGTCGCCCACGTCCACGCCATCGAAGGGGTTGGCCGCCCCCGTGATCGCCGCGAACGCGGGACGCGTCGCGCTGCCGGTGTTGCGGAAGTACCGGAACTGCCCGTCGCGATTGCCCGATACCAGGTCGGGATCGCCATCGCCGTCGAGGTCCCCCAGCGCAGGTGCGGAGAGCGTACCCGCGGTGAGCCCCACGAGCGGGTCCGCGCTGCCCGTGAGCTCGAATGCGGGGACGACCTGCGGGATGAAGTTCGCAAACGCCGTGAACGTGCCGTTCGAATTGCCCGACACGAGGTCGAGATCGCGGTCTCGATCGAGGTCGACGAACGCGGGCGTGGCTGCGAAGCCCCCCGCGGTCTCCCCATCGAGCGGGTTCTCCGGTCCCGAGCGCTCGATGAAGGCCGGGCTCGCCGCGCTGCCGGTGTTCTCGAAGAAGTGGAAGGCGCTGAACAGCTCGCCGATGAACAGATCGCGATCCCCGTCGCCGTCGACATCGCCCAGCGCTGGGACGGACTGACTCCCGATATCGACGCCATCGAGCGGGTTACCCGCGCCGATCTGCTCCGCGAACGCCGGGGCCGCCGCGCTGCCCGTGTTGCGGTAGTAGCGCAGCGTGCCGTCGTCCACGCCCGCGAACAGATCGAGGTCGCCGTCCGCATCGAGGTCGGCGAGGCTCGGAGCCGCGCGGCCGCCGACATCCTGAGTGTTCAGCGGGTTCGACGCGCCCGTGAGCTCGGTGAACGCCGGGGTCGCGAGGCCGCCGGTGTTTCGGAAATAGCGGAAGGTGCCGTCGCTCGCGCCCGCGACGAGATCGATGCGGCCGTCGGCGTCGAGATCGGCGAGTGCGGGGATCGCCGAGTCCCCCACGTCACGGCCATCGAGCGGGTTCGCCGCACCCGTCTGCTCCGCGAACGCCGGGCTCGCCGCGCTGCCGGTGTTGCGGAAGAACCGGAAGGTGCCATCGAACTGGCCGGCGACGAGGTCGCGGTCGCCGTCGCCGTCGAGATCGCCGAACGAGGCGGCCGAGTCGCCTGCCAGGGTCGCACCCGCGAGCGGATTCGCCGTGCCCGTGCGCGGCACCAGCTTCCCACCCAGATGCTCGAAGGCCGCGAAGACTCCGTTGGATTGGCCCGCGGCCAGATCGACGTCGCCGTCGCCGTCGTAGTCGCCGAACGAGGGGGCCGAGTCGCCTGGCAGGCCCGCACCCGCGAGCGGATTCGCAGCGCCGGTGCGCTGGATGAACTTGGGACTCGTCGCGCTGCCGGTGTTCTCGAACACCAGGAACGACCCGGCGAGCTCTCCCACGACGAGGTCCAGATCGCCGTCGCCATCGAGGTCGCCGAGGGCCGGGTTCGAGTTGCTTCCCAGATCCTGTCCGGGGAGCGGGTTCGACGCGCCCGTTGCGGCCGCGAACGCGGGGCTCACAGCGCTGCCAGTGTTGCGGAAGTAGAGGAGTGCGCCGCCCTGCTCGCCCGCGACCAGGTCGAGATCGCCGTCGCCGTCGAGATCGCCGAGTGCGGGGGCGGACGCGCTGCCCGCGCTCTGACTGTCCAGCGGGTTGCTCGAACCCGTGAGCGGGATGAACGCGGGGTTCGCCGCGTCGCCCGTGTTCCGGTAGGTGAAGAATGCCCCGTTCAGGGCCCCCGCGACGAGATCGAGATCGCCATCGCCGTCGAGATCGCCGAGCGCGGGCCGCGAAGTGTCTCCCACATCCTCGCCGTCCAGGCCCGAGCCCGCGAGCAGTGTGAACGAGCCGCCGAGCGCACTGCCGTTGTTCCGGAAGTACCGGAACTCGCCGTTCTGCTCACCCGCGATCCCGTCGAGGTCGCCGTCGCGGTCGAGGTCGCCGAGCGCGAGCGATGTCTGGCTCAGGCCCGCGGAGAGACCCTCGAACGGGTTCGCTGCGCCCGTGAGCACCCGGAACGGCACGAGCTCCGCGCGCACGGGCGCTGCGCCGAGCCCGAGCAGTGCCACCGCGAGCAGCGACGACGCGCCTACGCTGCGCAGCACCCACACGAGGTAGCCCGAATCGCGGCGATGGCGGCGCACGAAGCACCGCGCCGCCGCGCGCACCTGCTGGCGCGTGGCCGCGCCGCGCGCGCTCGCGAAGAGCGCCCGTTCGCAGGCCGTGGCGAGCGCGACCGATCCTTGTTTATTCAAGGTCCGCCCCGAATAGCAGCTGGGGAAGGATCTCACGCCCGCCCGGGATGGCTCAAGTGGAAACGGGAATCCTGCGCGACGAACTGCTCTCCGAACGATGGCGCCAGATCGCGTGATAGGCGGACTCGAGCTGGCGCGCGAAGCCGGGGAGGTCGAAGAGCGGAGCCGAGTCGCACGCTTCGATGAGCCGCTTGCGCACTGCTGCTAGTTCTTGCGGGCGGGTCGCCCACACGACCGCCCGTTCCTCGTAGGCGCGGGAATCTTCACAAATCGCCTCGGGAATCCCGGCCGACGTGCACAGGCTCGCCCCGATCCGGGAGACGAAGCGATCGCCGGGTCTCGTGAGCACGGGCAGCCCCGCGCACAGCGCACCGATTGCGGTGGCGCCCGCGTTGTACGCGAAGGTGTCGAGGAACAGGTCGGCCGCGCGATAGCGCGCCAGGTAGTGCGGCAGCGGGGCGCGCGGCGCGAAGACGAGCCGGGCCGGATCGACACCGCTCTGTTTCGCCGCGCTCGCGAGGTTCGCGCGCGCGGTGGCCGAACCCTCGTCGGGCAGCCAGAGCACGCTCTCGGGCACGCGCGCGAGGATGCGCATCCACGTGGCGAACGTCTCGGCATCGAGCTTGTACAGGCCGTTCATGCAGCAGAACACGAATGCGCGCTCGGGCAGGCCGAGCTCGGCGCGCGGCGGCGCCGGCGCGATCGACAGCGGCGACGCGGGCGCGAATCCGCGCGGAAGCGCGACGATCGTCTCGCTGAACTGCTCGGCGTGTTCTTCTGGAACGGCGCGATCGTCGGCGAGGATGTAGGGCAGGAAGTCGGCTCCGAGCGTGCCGAGATGGCCGAGCCAGTGCACCTGCACGGGCGCGGGGCGCAGCGCGAAGATCGCGGGGCGCGAGTAGGTGGTGTAGCCCGCGAGGTCGACGAGCACGTCGATGCGGTCCGCGTAGATGCGCCGCGCTACCGCCTCGGGCGACTCGCGCGACACGTCGCGGAACTCGTCGACGCCTGCGCGGATCCGACGCGAGATCGCGTCGTCGACGGACACGAGCGAGTAGGCGTGCACCGAGACCGCACCGCGGTCGTGGTGGCGGAACAGATCGCAGATCAGCGTTCCGACAGCGTGGGTGCGGAAGTCGGGCGAGACGTAGCCGACGCGCAGGCGTTCGGGCTCGCGCTGCGCAGGAGCGTGGCGGAACGCGCAGCGCGCGCGCGCCGCGGCGGTCTCGCGCTCGATCCCCGCGCCGAGATGCCGCGCCACCGCGAGCCGCAGCGGCGCCGGGATCGGCAGCACTTCGAGCGCGAGCGACGGCAGGCCGCGCTCTGGCGCGCCGCGCACGACGGCTTCGACCTGCGCCGCGAGCTCTCGCATGCGCTCGGCCTCGCCGCTCCAGTCGCAGAGCCGGCGCGCCACGACGGCCAGGTGACAGCTCGCCTCTGCGGCGAGGTGGGGCGCGCGATCGCGCGCAGCCTCGAACGCCGCGCGCGCCTCCTCGGCGCGGCCGAGGTCGTCGAGCAGCTTGGCGCGGTTGAAGTGCGCCTCGCCGAGGCCGGGTTCGAGGTCCGTCGCACGCTCGAAGCAGGCGAGCGCGCCGTCGACGTTGCCGCGCAGCTGGTAGAGCGCGCCGAGGTCATTGAACGCGCCTGCGCGCTGCGGCACGGCGCCGATGAGCTGCTCGAGACACGCGATCGCCTCGTCGACGCGACCCTCGCGCCGCAACAGATGGGCCAGCTCGGAGAGCAGGTGAGGCTCTTGCGGTGCCGCCTCGAGCGCGCGATCCAGACACGCCTCCGCGTCGGCGACTTGTCCCGTGCGCGCGAGCAGGCCCGCCAGCGCGAGCGCCGCGGGCGCGAGGCCGGGATGGAGCGAGAGTGCGCGCTCGAGCGCGTCGCGTGCGAAATTCGTGCTTCCGGACTCGAGCAGCAGCGCGCCGAGGTTGTGGTGCGCGAGCGCGTAATCGGGATCGCGTTCGATCGAGTCGCGATAGGCGCGCTCGGCCGCGTCGCCCTCGCCGAGCGCGCGCAGCGCGTTGCCGAGGTTGTTGTGGTAGACCGCCGAGTCGGGCCGCGCCGCGATCGCGGCGCGCAACAGCTCCACCGCGCGCGCGGGCTCACCCGAGTCGTTGCACAGCACGCCGAGCCCGTGCAGCGCGCGCGGCTCGTCGGGCGCGAGGCGCAGCACTTCCTCGTAGAGCGGGCGGGCCTTGTCGAGCCGCCCGGCCTTGTGCAGGCGCAGCGCCTCCTGGAGCCAACCCGCGAGCTTGCGCGCGTCGCCCGCGCGCTGCGTCACATAGCTGTCCTCCGGTGGCCAAGATACCTGGGAGTGCCAGAATCCCGCACCGATGGCTGCGCCCACCCCTACGACGCCGTTCACCTTCGCGCACACGCCGCAGCTGCCCGAGATCCTGGCCGAGCTCGGCTGCTCGCTGGTCGTCTCCACCTACCAAGCCGGCAAGGTGATCGTGATCCGCTCGGACGGCGAGCGCCTCGTTCAGCTGCCGCGCACATTCGACGAGCCGATGGGACTCGCGGTGGACGGCGACCGCATGGCCGTTGCGACCAAGCACTCGCTCGTGCTGCTCGCGAACGAGCCGCGCCTCGCGGCGTCGTATCCGCGCCAACCCGACACCTACGATGCGCTGTTCGTGCCGCGCTCGGTACACCACTGCGGCGCGCTCGCGGTGCACGACATGGTCTTCACCGAGCACGGGCTCGTCGGCGTGAACACGCTGTTCTCGTGCCTGTTCCAGCTCGACCCGCGCTTCAGCTTCCGGCCCGTCTGGAAGCCGCGCTTCGTCTCCGCGCTCGCACCCGAAGACCGCTGCCATCTGAACGGGCTCGCGCTCGAGGGCGGTGCGCCGCGCTACGTCACCGCGCTCGGCACCACCGACACCGCGGGCGGATGGCGCGCGAACAAGGAGCGCGGCGGCGTGCTCGTGGACGTGGCGAGCGGAGAGGTGATGCTCTCCGGGCTCGCGATGCCGCATTCACCGCGCGTGTACGACGGAACGCTCTACGCGCTGCTCTCGGCCACGGGCGAGGTGATCGCGGTGGACACCGCACGCGGTCAGTTCGAAGTGGTGCACCGCGTCGACGGCTTCGCGCGCGGGCTCGCGCGCTGCGGCGACTACTTGTTCGTGGGCACCTCGAAGATCCGCAAGCAGCACACCTTCGGCGATCTTCTTCTCGCGGGACGGCGCGAGGTGTTCTGCGGCATCACGCTGCTGCACCTGCCGACGGGCGCGTTCGTGGCCGACCTGCGCTACCAGCGCACCTGCGAGGAGATCTACGACGTGCAGGTGCTGCCGCAGCTGCGCCGCCCGGGCCTGCTCGGACTGCACGACGACGCGTACCGCCGCGCGCTGTCGACGCCGGACCAGGTGTTCTGGGGTCGCGAGCGCGAGTCGGACGACTGAGCGACGAAAGGCGGGATCCGCCTTCGGCTCCTCCCGCCCTACGAAGAAGCGGGGACACCGCCCATCGCCTTGTGGACGCGGCGCTTGAGGCGCTGTCCCACCGGACCGAGCTTCGAGGCGTCCATGTCGACGAGGAAGCGGTCGATTCCACCGTGCTTCTGCACGGTGCGGATCGCGCGCGTCGTCACGCGCAGCCCCACGTCGTGCTTGAGCGCCTCGCTGTAGAAAGTGACCTGCTGCAGGTTCGGGTTGAAACGGCGCTTGGTGCGCCGGTTCGAGTGGGACACGCTGTGTCCGAACTGCGGCTTGGTGCCGAGGAGATCGCACTGACGAGCCATCGCGTCCCTACTTCTTCGTGGTCTTGCCGTAGCGGCGGCGGAAGCGGTCGATCTTTCCGTCGTGATCGAGCTCGCGCATCGTGCCGGTCCAGAACGGATGGCTGTGCGACGAGATGTCGAGGTGGATCACGGGCACCTGCTCGCCGTCGATCTCGCGCATGTCCGACGACTTCATCGTCGAGCGGCTGACCCACTCGTTGCCGGTGGCCGAGTCGACGAACACCACCTTGTGATAATCGGGATGGATGCCTTCCTTCATGGCCCTACCAGCTCGACTTCCGCACGCCCGGGAGCTGGCCCTTCAGCGCGAGCTCGCGCAATGCGATGCGCGAGATCGAGAATTTGCGGTAGTAGCTGCGCGACCGGCCCGAAATCTCACAGCGCCGGTTGAGCCGCGTCGGACACGAGTTGCGCGGCAGCTTCGCGAACTTTTGCTGCGCTTCGAGCTTGTCGTCCATCGAGGCCTCGGGATCCTTGAGCACCTTGCGCAGCGCGGCGCGCTTCGCGGCGTGCTTCTTGATCAGCTTCTTCCGGCGCCTGTCGCGAAGCACCTGAGAGGTCTTGGCCACTTATCGCTCCTGGATCCGCGCAATGGGCGCGAGGGTTCGGCGGGTCGGGAAAGCTATCGAGCAGCCCGGGGGGTCGCAAGTCGGCGCCCGCGGGGGTCCTATCTCTATCCGAGGATGGGTCGAGCGCACTGGATTGGCGGATCACGCCCGTTGGGCTAATCCGCCCTACTCCTCTTTCATTTCCGGGGTTTGCAGGTTGTCCGACGACCGCCCGCGCCACCGCGCGATCGATCCGAATACCTTGCCCAAGCACTTCGAGGCGGCGGCCGCGGAGCAGCGCTGGCACGCGGTCTGGCAGGAGAGCCGGATCTATCACTACGACCCTTCCCGCCCGCGCGCCGAGACGTTCGTGATCGACACCCCGCCGCCGACCGCCTCGGGGTCGCTGCACCCGGGTCACGTCTTCTCCTACACCCACACCGACCTCATCGCGCGCTACCGGCGCATGGCGGGCCAGAACGTCTTCTACCCGATGGGCTGGGACGACAACGGCCTGCCCACCGAGCGCCGCGTCCAGAACTACTTCCACATCCGCTGCGACCCGAGTGCGCCCTACGAGCCGGGCCTCGAGCTCGCCGAGGCGAGCGCGAAAGACCGCAAGGAGCCGCCGCGCCAGGTGTCGCGCCCGAACTTCATCGAGGCGTGCGAGCGCGTGACGCGCGAAGACGAGCGCTCGTTCAAGGCGCTCTGGCAGCGGCTCGGACTCTCGATCGATTGGCGGCACGAGTACCAGACGATCGATCCGCGCTCGCGGCGCGTCGCGCAGTACTCGTTTCTCGATCTGTTCGCGAAGGGTCACGTCGAGAGCCGCCATGCGCCCACGATGTGGGACGTCGACTTCCAATGCGCAGTCGCGCAGGCCGAGCTCGAAGATCGCGAGCGGCCCGGCGCCTATCACGACATCGAGTTCGGGGTGGAGGGCGGCGGCGCGTTTGCGATCTCCACCACGCGCCCGGAGCTGCTCGCGGCGTGCGTGGGCGTCACCGCGCACCCGAATGACGCGCGCTATCAGAAGTGGTTCGGCAAGCGCGCGATCACGCCGCTGTTCCGCGTTCCGGTGCCGATCTTCCCGAGCGAGAAGGCCGATCCCGAGAAGGGCACCGGCATCCTCATGGTGTGCACGTTCGGCGACGCCACCGACGTGGAGTGGTGGCGCGAGAATCGCCTGGCGCTGCGCCAGCTCGTGCAGCGCAACGGGCGGCTCGCGGCCGTGGAGTTCGGGAGCGAAGGCTACGAGAGCCTCGATCCCGAGAGCGCCAACCGCTATTACGCCCAGCTCGCGGGCAAGAACGTCGCGCAGGCGCAGAAGATCTCCGTCGAGCTGCTGCGCGATCCGGCCGGCAGCGCCACCGGCAGTGGTGCGCCGCTGCGCGGCGAGCCGAAGCCGATCTCGCACGCGGTGAAGTTCTACGAGAAGGGCGACCGCCCGCTCGAGTTCGTTCCGACGCGCCAGTGGTTCGTTCGACTGCTCGAGCACCGCGAAGCCCTGCTCGCCAAGGGCGCCGAGGTGCACTGGCATCCGAACGCACATGGCGAAGCGCTACGAGGACTGGACGCGCAACCTGAACGCGGACTGGTGCGTCTCGCGACAGCGCTATTTCGGCGTTCCGATCCCGGTGTGGTACCCGCTCGACGCCTCCGGCGAGCGCGACTACGCGCACCCGATCCTGCCCAGCGCGGATCTCGCTGCCCGTGGACCCCACCACGGATCTGCCGCCGGGCTACATTCGGCCGATCAGCGCGAGCAGCCGGGCGGCTTCTCGGCGGAGACCGATATCTTCGACACCTGGTTCACGAGCTCGCTCACGCCGCAGATCAGCTCGCACTGGATCACCGACCCGGCGCGCTACGCGGCGCTGTTTCCGGCCGACCTGCGACCGCAGGGCCAGGACATCATCCGCACCTGGGCGTTCTACACGATCGCAAAGGCGCTGCTGCACGAGAACTCGGTGCCGTGGCATCACATCGCCGTGTCGGGCTTCATCACCGATCCCGACCGCAAGAAGATGTCGAAGAGCAAGGGCAACGTGACCACGCCGCTTCCGCTCCTCGACGAGTACACGGCCGACGGCGTGCGCTACTGGGCCGCGAGCGCTCGGCTCGGCGTCGATACTGCGCTGGACGAGCAGGTGTTCAAGATCGGCAAGCGCCTGGTCACGAAGATCTTCAACGCGGGCAAGTTCGTGCTCGCGCAGGAAGCCGACGTGGCGCCGATCTCGGACGAGCTCGACCGCGCATTCACGGCGAAGCTCTTCGCACTCGTCCTGCGCTCGACGCACAACTTCGAGACCTTCCAGCACGCGCTGGTGCTCCAGGAGGTGGAGACCTTCTTCTGGTCCCACTTCACCGACACCTACCTCGAGCTCGCCAAGGTCCGCGCGCGCAGCGACACGAACACCGCGGGCCGCGGCTCGGCAGTGGCGACGCTGCGACTCGGCCTCGACGTGCTGCTGCGCCTGTTCGCGCCGTTCCTGCCGTTCATCAGCGAAGAGGTGTGGTCGTGGGCGTTCGCCGCCGAGAAGGGCCAGCCGAGCATTCATGCCGCGCCGTGGCCGAGCGAGCGCGACTTCGCGCGCGTGCCCGAGCCCGCCGCGCCCGAGAGCTTCGACCTCGCAGTCGCGTGCTGGAACGCGATCCTCAAGGCGAAGTCCGACGGCGCGGTGTCGATGGGGCGAGAAGTGGAGCGGCTCGTGATCGCGGCGAACGCGGAGACGCTCGCTGCGTTGACTAGCGTGCTCCCCGACGTGCTCGCAGCTGCGCGCTGCCACGCACACACGCTCGCGACCGACGACGCGCTCGCCGACGGCGCAATCGCGATCCGCGACGCGATTTTCGCGGAGCGCGCCGAGGGTTAGGCGATCGTTCGCCTCGCGAACTACTGACAGGGGTCGGGGCGAGTCCGGACGGCACCGCACCCCTTCCGCGCTCGCGCATGCCGGAGTAGGTTTTCGCTGCGCGACCCCGGTGGCCGCCTGGGATCGATGACGACACCACTCATCACCCGAGGTGACCATGTGCGCTCGCGATATCGCGTTCCGGACTGCGATCGTCTCCGCTCTGTTCGTGCTCGTGATGGCTCCGGCCGCCACCGGTCTGCTCAAGCGCTGGTGGAACTGGTCGCTCGGCGGAGTGAAGACGAAGCTGATCGAGGTCCCGCTCGCGGCGCCGATCGGCATAACACCCTGCCCCGGCGTCAGGCCCGGCGCGATCGTCAACAGCGACACCGGCCAGTGCACGTTCAACGCCGCGTTCGCGGACAGCGAGGGCGGGCTCTACATGGGTACGGCCGGCCACTGCATCCTCGGCGAGTCGCCGATCGGCGGCGACGTCGGTGAGTTCTCCTGGGCTTCCGGCGCCGGCCCCGTGGCGCGCGACAGCGCCGGCGCGCCGATCGGGCGCTTCGTCTATGCGATCCTGCAGGACCCGAAGGACTTCGCGGTGATCGAGCTCGACAGCGGCGTACCGATGAGCGCACAGATGTGTCACTTCGGCGGACCGACCGGGATCAACAGTGATCAGCCGGCCGGCCCGGTGGTCCTGCAGCACTACGGCAACGGCCTCGTGATCGGCTCGGTGCTGCCCGCGCGCACGGGCGTGGCGCTCGGCATGCCCGATCCCGATCACGTCTTCGCCGAGCTCGCAGCGCTGCCGGGGGATTCGGGCAGCCTCGTGATCAGCGACGACGGCCGCGCGGTCGGCGTGCTCGTGACCGTGGGCGTGCACGTCGGCGCGATCGGCGTCCCGACCGTGGATGCGGGCATCGTCGGCATCACGCGCTTCGCGCCGCAGATCGCACGCGCCGAGGAGATCCTCGGCATCGATCTCACGATGCTGACGGCGCCCACGCTCTGATCAGCGCGTGGCGCGGATCAGCCCCTCCTGCACCACCGACGCGAAGCGGACGCCATCGCGCGTGTAGAGCCCGCCCGAAGATCAGGCTGCGCGCTGCATGCCCAACAGGACTCTCGGAGGCGTAGAGCATCCAGCTCTCGTCGAGCATGAACGAGCCGCGCGCGATCGGGCGGTGGATCCATACCGCGTGGTCGAGGCTCGCCGACATGCGCTTGCTCCACGGCAGGCCATGCGCACGCGCGGCGGTCATGAGCAGTGCGCGGTCGGTGAGATAGACCAGCACGGCCACGTGTACGACGGGATCGTCCGGCAGCGGCCCCTTCACGCGGACCCAGTTGCGCTGGCGCGGCTCGTAGGTCCGTGTAGGGTTCTCGAAGTCGTAGCCGTCGCACAGGCGCAGCTCGACCGCGCTGCTGTGGATTGCATCGCGCCGACCCAGCGCACGCGCGCGCTGCGCTTCCCAATCCTCGAGAGTGTCGGGCGGCGGCGCTTCGGGCATCTCGTCCTGGTACGAGATGCCGGACTCGGGGTGCGCGAAGCTCGCGGCGAGATCGAAGATCGCCTCGCCGCCCTGGTGCGCCACCACGTTGCGCGTGGTGAACGTCTTGCCGTCGCGGATCCGGTCGACCACGAAGCGGATCGGGAGATCGTGACGGCCCGGGCGCAGGAAGTAGGCGTGCAGCGAGTGGAGCGGCCGGTCGTCAGTGACGGTGCGGTACGCGGCCACCACGGACTGCGCCGCCACCATGCCGCCGAACAGCCGGCCCTCGCCCGGGCCCGGATCGCCCAGGTAGAGATCGCGGTCGAGCGCTTCGAGCTCGAGGCAGGCGAGCAGCATCGAGAGTGAGGGAGTCTCCGGCGGTCCGGGGGCGCGCTCGGTCACGCGGCGCGCTCGAGTGCGTCGCGCACGAGCGCGAGCCGATCGTTGCCGAAGTACATGTCGTCGCGGTCGACGAACATCGTGGGCGATCCGAAGCCCCCGCGCGCGATCAGCTCGTCGGTGTTCGCGCGCAGCTTCTCCTTGTACTCGGGCAGGGCGATCTTCGCGAAGAACTCGCCGCGGTCGAGGCCCGCGCGCGCCACGACTCCCTCGAGCACGGAATCCTGCGAGATGTCGGCGAGGTCGCCCCAGTAGGCCTCGAACACCGCGCGCGCGTAGCCGGGCAGCACGCCGTGCTCGAGCGCGACGAATGCGCCGCGCATCGCCTTCACGCTGTTCACGGGGAACACCGGCGGCTGGCCGATCGCGAGACCGTAGTGGCGCGCCCAATCGGCGAGATCCTTGCCGTAGTAGCGCGCCTTCGCGGGCACGGGCGCGCGGCGCGCCTCGTAGACCGACGGGTTCACGCTGTTGAACACGCCGCCGACCAGGAACGGGCGCCACACGAGCTGTGCGCGCGTGTCGCGGGCCACCTCCTCCACTTTGTGGAATGCGAGGTAGGTCCAGGGGCTCGAGCAGTCGAAGAAGAATTCTAGTGTTGCCATCCTCATCGATCTCCGCGCCCGGGTATACCACTCCGCAGCGCGTCTTCGTAGATCTCGAGATGTTGCTCCGCAACACGCGCCCAGTCGTGGGCGTCAGCGGTTGCATCCACGCCGTGCGGCAGCGGAGCAGCGAGGGCCTCGAGAAGCCGTGCCGCGAGGTCGTCGGGATCGCCCGCGAGCGCGAGCCAACCGTTGTGGCCGGGCGCGATCAGATCGGGAACACCGCCCGCGTCGGTCGCAACGAGCCGCGCGCGCGCGGCGAGCGCCTCGAGCAGCACGGGGGGCGCCGCCTCCGCCTGGCCGCGCCGGTCGACGATCGACGGCACGCACACGGCCCGGCACGCCTGTAGATGGGCCGCGACGCTCGCGCGGTCGACCGGACCTGCGAACCGCACCCACGCCGCGAGCCCGAGCTCGCGCGCGAAAGCGCGCAGCTCTTCCTCGAGCGGGCCGCCGCCGAGCGCGACGAGACCCAGGCCCGGGTGCCGCTCCCGTACGCGCGGCAGCGCGCGCAGCAGCACGTCGAGCCCCTTCTGCTCGACGAGCCGCCCCGCATACAGCACGAAGCCATCCGGAAACGGGTCCGAGATGCGCGGCGATTCCGTGCTGCGGAAGTGAATGACGTCGACGCCCCCCGGCACCCTGCGCGCGTTCGAGGGCTCACCGAGCACGCGGTCGAAGCACTCGCGCGCGCTCTGGGCCGGCGCCAGCACGGCATCGCTGCGCGCGGCGATCCAACGCGCGAGCGCGCGCGACCCGGGGATGCGCGGCAGGAAGTAGGCGTCGCTGCCGCACAGCGATGTCACGTGTGTAAATCGGCGCTGGCGCCCTCGTACCCACGCCGCCGCGAGCCCCTGCGGCAGAACCCCCAGCGAATGCACCACTTCGCAGCCGATCGAGTCGGCGAGCGCAGCGAGCGCGCGCGTCTGCGCGGCGACGAAGCCCGGAATCTGGAGCTGCGCGCGCGCCGAGCGGTGGAGCGTCTCGCGCAACCCCGCGCCGTAGGCGAGCCGCTGCTGGGAGCGCGGCACGAAGTACGAGAAGCGCCGGATCTCGAGCTCGTCCCAGCGCTCCCGATCGGCCGCACCCGGCTGTGACGGCGCGAGCACCGTCACGCTCGCGTGCCGCTGCAGTGCGCGGCAGAAGTCGAGCGCCGCGCGCGGCCCCCCGTCTTCGGGGTGAAGCGGGAAGCCGCTCGTGACGATCAGCACGCGCAGCGAGAGCGGATCGCGGCTGGTGCTCGTGGCCCGCTTGCCTAGCGTTCGGCCGCGTCGAATGCGGCGTCGAGCGCATCGAGCGCGAGGCGCTCTTCGGGCGACACGCTCGGTGTCGTGTCGAGGAAGCCACCCGCTGCGTTCGCCACCGACCAGGCGCGGCCCATCAACTTCGTGCGCAGCGCGGAGCGCTCGCGCTCGTTGAGCGAACTCGCGATCGCCGCGATGAACTCGCACCAGATCTCTCGGATCTCCCGCGCGGGCCGCTCCATCGTCCAGATCTCGAGCAGCCGGTAGCTCGCGCTCTCGGGAGCGATTCCACTCGTGGCCGCGCCGCGCAGCACCGCCTCGCGCTCCTTTGCATGCATCACGCCATCGGCCCAGGCGGTCTCGATCAACGGAATCAGCGTGAGCGCAGCAAGCGTCTCGGGGCGGATCCCGAGCTCGACGAGCCGCGCGAGCAGGTCGGGATCGTCGATCCCCGTGGCGCGGCCCAGCGCACCCGCGGCTGCGGCCTCCTCCGCGGCGAGCGCGCTGCGGAACGACGCGACGTCCCTCTTGTAGAAGGCCGCTTCGATCGAGCGGGCGAAGCGTTCGAGAGCATCCGCGGGCATCGCCGCAGCATGATAAACCACTTCCCGCTCTGTTCCCGCCGATTGCGAACGGGAGGGCGCCGCACCAGAATCGCGCCATGCAAGTCCGCGCACGCGCTTCGATACCGCTGCTCATCGCGCTCGCATGGCTCGCGTGCGGACCCGCGGTCCCGATACCGAGCGGCGGGCCGATCGCGGGCTGGCCCGAATACGGTGGTACCGCGGGCGGAACGCGCCATTCGCCGCTGACCCAGATCACGCCCGAGAACGTCGGCGCGCTCGACGTGGCCTGGACCTATCACACGGGCGACATGGAGGACGGCTCACATGGCCTCGGGATGCGCTCGAGCTTCCAGGCCACTCCGATCCTCGTGAACGACACGCTCTACTTCTGCACGCCGTTCAATCGCGTGATCGCGCTCGACGCCGAGAGCGGCGCAGAGCGCTGGACGTACGATCCGCACGCGTCACGCGAAGGCGTGTACAACATGAATTGCCGTGGCGTGTCGGCGTGGGTCGATTCGCGCGCGCCCGAGGACGCGAGCTGCCGCACGCGCATCTACACGGGCACGCTCGATGCGCGGCTGATCGCGCTCGACGCGGCCACCGGCACCCCGTGCGCGGATTTCGGGTCCGCCGGCACCGTGGACCTGCGCGAGGGCATCGGCGACGTCAAACCCGGTGAGTACGGAGTGACCTCGGCGCCGACGGTGATCGGCGATCGCGTGATCACGGGCGCGCTCGTGCTCGACAACCGCCGCACCGACTCGCCAGGCGGCGTCGTGCGCGCCTGGGATGCGCGCACGGGTGCGCGCGTGTGGGCGTGGGATCCGGTGCCGCCGGGCAGCCCCGCGTTCCCGGGCGAACCCGGCCACGCGTACCGGCGCGGTACGGCCAACGCATGGACTCCGTTCTCGGCCGATCCCGCGCTCGGCCTCGTCTACGTGCCCACGGGCAACACGTCGCCCGACTACTACGGCGGACAGCGCGACGGCCTCGACTTCTACTCGAGCTCGGTCGTCGCGCTCGACGCCGACACGGGTCTCGTGCGCTGGCACTTCCGCACCGTGCACCACGACCTGTGGGACTACGACGCGCCCGCGCAGCCCGTGTTCCTCGATTTCGCGGCGAACGGCGCCGCGGTTCCCGCGCTGATCCAGGCCACCAAGATGGGCCATCTGTTCTTCCTCGATCGGCGCACCGGCACGCCGCTGTTCCCCGTCGAGGAGCGCCCGGTTCCGCAGGGCGCCGCACCCGGCGAGACGCTGTCGCCGACCCAGCCCTTCCCGATCGAAGCCTCTGCCGATCCACCCCGCCACGCTCACACCCGACGATGCGTTCGGCTTCACACCCTGGGACCGCGCCAAGTGCCGCGAGCTCATCGCGGGCGCGCGCTCCGAGGGCATCTTCACGCCGCCCTCGCTCGAGGGCACGATCCAGTTTCCGGGCATGGTCGGCGGCTCGAACTGGGGCAGCGGCAGCGTCGACCCCGACCGACACCTGTTCGTGATCAACACGGTCCAGCTCGCCACCTACATCCGCCTCGTGCCGCGCGCGGAGTACGAGAAGCAGTTCCCCGACGGACCGCCCGCGTTCGGCTACGAGCCGCAGGAGGGAACTCCCTACGCACTCCAGCGTCACTTCCTGTCCTCTCCGTTCGGCGCACCGTGCAATCCGCCGCCGTGGGGAACGCTCGTGGCTGTCGACGTCGCCACGGGTGAGAAGCGCTGGGAGATTCCGCTCGGCACCGCGCGCGACCTCGCGCCGTTCCCGATCTGGATGATGGTTCCGAAGGGCGTGCCGAGCATCGGCGGCCCGATCACCACCGCGAGCGGGCTCACCTTCATCGGCGCGACCACCGATCGCTACCTGCGTGCGTTCCGCACCGAGACCGGAGAGGAGCTCTGGCGCGCGCGACTTCCGACGACGGCGCACGCGACTCCGATGACCTACCGCCTGCGCGAGGACGGCCGCCAGTACGTCGTCGTGGCCGCGGGTGGACACGGCTTGATTCCGAGCAAGCCCGGCGACGCGCTGATCGCGTTCACGCTGCCGTAAGGGGGATCCGCCCCAGACCCGTGCAGGTCTGCGTTTCGCCGCATCTTCGCAGCGCCGTGCAAGATTTTCTCTTCACCGCGCGCGCGACTTGTGCTTGGATCATGGGTGATGCAGACGGTCGCACTCTCGAAATGGGCGATCGACAACGAGCCCGATCTCACGCGCGAAGCGTACGCGCTGATCGAGTGCGGCGGAGCGGAAGACTGCGGCTGCGAGGAGTGTTTCAACTTCGCAACCACGCGCCACCTGGTCTACAGCCCGGAGGTGCTCGAGTTCCTGGATTGGCTGGGGATCGACCCGCAGCTCGAAGCGTGGGCGCGCCACGAGTCGCGCCTCGCGGCCGGCCGACACCGCTACACGGTGAGCTTCTATCTGGTCGGTCGGATCGCGCGCGGCCCCGCGACGACGATCGCGCGCCGCAACGGGCGCACGGTCGAATCGTTCGAGCGCGCCGGCGACGTCGAGGTGGGATTCTGCGCCGACACGTCGGATGCACCCGAGGCGTTCCGCGGCCTGCCCTGCGTGCGGCTCGAAGTGCGCGTGGTCGCGCCGTGGATCGCCAACGGGCCCGAGCCGCTTGGAAACAACTGAACCGAACGCGCCATTGGAAGACCCCCAGCTCGAGACCGAGCGCCTCTGGCTGCGCCAGTTTCGCGGCGACGATCTCGACGCGTACGCGCGCATCACGAGCGATGCCGAGACCATGCGCTACATCGCGCGCGGCGAGCCGATGGACCGCGACGAAGCGTGGCGCTCACTCGCCTACATCGTCGGCCATTGGCGGATTCGCGGTTATGGGCTCTGGGCCGCCGAGGACAAAGCGAGCGGCGCGCTGATCGGGCGGATCGGGCTCTACCGGCCCGAGGGCTGGCCCGGCCTCGAGGTGGGGTGGCTCGTCGCGCGCGAGCGCTGGGGCGAGGGGCTCGCCACGGAGGGCGGGCGCGCAGCGCTCGAATACGCGTTCGCGGTGGTCGGTGCGCGCCGCACGATCAGCGCGATCGCGCCCGAAAACACGGCGTCGATCCGCGTCGCCGAGAAGCTCGGGCTTCGTCATGCCGAGGCGCGTCAGATCGCGGGGCGATCGGTTTCGATCTACGCGATCGATCGACCCTGATCGCGCGACGCCGGACCCGCTACGGAATCGGCGACAAGAACGCGCGATCGCGCTCGAGCTCGTCCGCGAGCCATTCGCCGAGCCCCGCGCGCAGTGCGAACTCGATCCGGTCGTTGCGCCAGTGCAGACGCTTCGGGTCGAACAGGCTGTCGGGCTGTTGCGACGCCGCGTAGCCCTCGGCGAGCTCGCGCATCGCGCGTTTGAGCGAGGGCCGCGCCGCCCCGCGCGCCAGCCACGCCGCGAGTGCGGGGTGCTTCTCGTCGGGCGGATACCCCATGAAGGCCGCCGAGCGCAGGTGGGGTGTGAGGGCGATGTCGACGAGCGAGAATGCGCCGAGGAACCACTCGCGTCCCGCGAGCTCGCGCTCGAGATAGGTGTAGTGGCGCGTGAGCACTTCTTCGCTGCGCGCGAGCGCATCGGGCACCTGCTGCACGAGCTCGGGCCGCGTGAGCTTGATGATCCCGAGCAAGAACACGCACGCGTCGATTTCGGTGTCGGACTTCAGCTCGAGGTAGCGACAGCGAGCGCGCTGCGCGAGGTCGCCTGGGTAGAGCGGCGGGTCCGGGTAGCGCTCCTCGAGATAGGCGCAGATCACCTTCGAATCGCACAGGACCGCACCGTCGTCGACGAGCGCGGGAACCTCTCCGCGCGGGTTCACGCGCAGCAGGAGCTCGCGGTCGGCGTGCGTGCGGATCTCGCGCTTCTCGTGCGCGAGGTCCTTCTCATAGAGCGCCGCGCGCACCTTGAATGCGTAGGGACTGAAGGGGTTGTCGTAGAGATCCACTCCACCCTCCGATTCGCGTGCGAGCGTAGCTCCCACTGCTCCTGTGGCATAATCGCGCCCCGTACCCCCGGAGTCCTCCATGGAGATCCGCGCCGGCACCAGCGGCTACTCCTACAAGGAGTGGAGGGGGAACTTCTACCCGGCGAAGATCGCGCCGGCCGAGATGCTCGCCTACTACGCCGCGCGTCTGTCCGCGGTGGAAATCAACAACACCTTCTATCGCATGCCCAGGCGCGAGGTCGTGGAGAGCTGGGCCAATGCCGTGCCCGATACGTTCCGCTTCGCGGTAAAGGTGAGCCAGCGCATCACGCACCGGAAACGCCTCGCGGACGTCGAGGAGGAGCTCGACTATCTGCTGGGTCAGCTCGAGCCACTGGGTGCGCGGCTCGGTCTGCTGCTCGTGCAGCTGCCTCCGAACCTGCCCGCCGATCTCGCGCGCCTCGAGCGCTTCCTCGATCACCTCGCCGCGCGCGCGCGAGCCGCGTTCGAGTTCCGCCACGCATCCTGGCTCACCGAGCCCGTGTTCGCCTGTCTGCACGAACGCGGCGCGGCGCTCGTCGCGTCGGAGACGGACGAGACTCCCGCCGCTCTCCAACCGACCGCGCGCTTCGGCTATCTGCGCCTGCGGCGCAGCGATTACCACGCCGGTGATCTCGCCGATTGGCTCGCGCGCGTGCGCGCACTGGCCTGGGAAGAGACGTACGTGTTCTTCAAGCACGAGGCGTCGGGGCCCGCGCTCGCAGCCGAGTTCGCCGGGCTCGCTCGCACGGGTCGCGCGATTCCCGTGCGCCGCGGCGAGCGCGCGCGCGACGTCGGCTGATCGCGCGATGCGCCAGCGCCTCGCTGCTCCGCTCGCGATCGCCGCTGTGCTCGCGCATGGCGCCACCGCCCACGCCGGTGCGCCCGAGTGGCCGTCGCTCGAAGACGAGGCGGTGCGCCTGCTCACGCGCTATGTGCGGCTCGACACGACCAATCCGCCCGGCAACGAGCGCAGCGCGGCCGAGTTCTTCCAGAAGCTGTTCGAGCGCGACCGGATCCCCTCGCAGATCTACGAGTCGGCTCCGGGCCGCGCGAACATCGTCGCGCGTCTCTCCGGCGACGGCTCGAAGCCCGCGGTCGTGCTGATGCACCACATGGACGTCGTGCCCGCGGAGGCACGGTTCTGGAAGGTCGCCCCGTTCTCGGGCGAGATCCGAGACGGCGCGGTGTGGGGACGCGGCGCGATCGACGACAAGGGGATGGGAATCGCGAGTGCGGTCGCGGTGCTCGCGCTCGCGCGCGGGCACACCTCGCTCGCGGGCGACGTGGTCTTCCTGGGCGTCGCGGACGAAGAGGCAGGCGGCGCGTTCGGCGCGGGCTTCATGGCGAAGAAGCATCTCGATCTGTTCGCGAACGTCGGGGTGATCCTGAACGAGGGGGGATACATCGCGGTCGATCGCGCGGGTGCTGTGAGTTACTACGCGGTGGAGACCGCGCAGAAGGCTCCGCTCTGGCTGCGCCTCACCGCGACGGGTCCCCCGGGCCACGGCTCGATGCCGCGCGCCGATTCCGCACCGGGCCGGATCGTCGCCGCGCTCGCGCGCATCGAAGCCTGGTCAACACCACTGCACGTGGGCCCCGAGGTGCAACGCTTCTACGCCGACACGGCTCATCTCGAGAGCGGTGCGCGGCGCGAGCGCCTGCGCGATCTGCGCGGCGCTCTCGAAGATCCGAAGTTCGCGGCCGAGTTTACGGCCAATCCACGCCAGAACGCGCAAGTGCGCAATACGATCTCGCTGACAGTGCTCTCGAGCGGAAGCAAGACCAACGTGATCCCGCCCGAGGCCACCGCCGAGCTCGATGTGCGGCTGCTGCCCGATCAGGATCCGAAAGCCTTCGTGGACGAGCTCAAACAGGTGATCGCCGACGACAAGGTCCGGATCGATACGCTGCTCTCGTTCGCACCCGCCTCGTCTCCGCAGGAGCACGAGCTGTTCGAGGTGCTGCGCGGGATCGCGGCGCGCCGCCATCCGGGTGCGACGGTTTCCAGCCCGCTCGCGATCGGATTCACCGATTGCCACCACTTCCGCGAGCGCGGCATCCCCTGTTATGGCTTCGTCCCCTTCGAGCTGGGCGACCGCGACTCCTCGCTCGTGCACGGCAACGACGAGCACCTCTCGATTGCGAACCTCAAATCGGGCACACGCCTGTTCTACGAGCTGGTTTCGCACCTCGCGGGCGCGCGCGCAGAGCCGTGAGTTCATGGCGCCGCCTCGACGCGACGTGAGCGCCTTCGAGACCGACATCCCCGCGCGCCTCGACCGGCTCGCGTGGAGCCGCTTCCACTGGCTCGTGGTCATAGCGCTCGGCGTGACCTGGGCACTCGACGGCCTCGAGGTCACGATCGTCGGCGCGCTCGGCAGCGTGCTCGAGGAGCCCGGCACGCTGGGCCTCTCCGCAACCCAGGTCGGGCTCGCCGGCACCGTCTACATCGCGGGCGCACTGATCGGTGCGCTGTTCTTCGGCCATCTCACCGATCGGCACGGCCGCCGACGGCTGTTCCTGATCACGCTCTCGCTCTACGTGATCGCGACCAGCGCGACGGCGCTCTCGATCGATTTCTGGACCTTCGCCGCGTGCCGCTTCTTCACGGGCATGGGCATCGGCGGCGAGTACGCCGCGATCAACTCGGCGATCGACGAGCTGATCCCCGCGCGCGCGCGCGGCTTCGTGGGTCTCGCGATCAACGGCAGCTACTGGCTCGGCACCGCGCTCGGCGCGGTACTCAGCGCAGTGCTGCTCGACCCGCGCGTGCTCGGGCACGAGGTCGGCTGGCGCGCCGCCTTCGGGCTCGGAGCGCTGCTCGCACTGGGGATCATGATCGTGCGGCGCTTCGTGCCGGAATCGCCGCGCTGGCTCATGGTGCGCGGGAGACACGTCGAGGCGGAAGCGATCGTCGCAGCGATCGAGGCGGGCTGCGCAGCGCGCGAGGATGCCACGACGCCGGCGCGGATCCGGATCGCGCCGCTCGAACGCGTCGGCTTTCGCGTGATCGCGCGCGTGATCCTCTCTCACTACCGCTCGCGTGCAGTGCTGGGCCTCGTGCTGATGATCTCGCAGGCATTCTTCTACAACGCGATCTTCTTCACCTACGGGCTCACGCTCACGCACTTCTACGCCGTCCCCGACGAGCGCGTGGGCGCGTATCTCCTGCCGTTCGCGCTGGGCAACTTCCTGGGCCCGCTGCTGCTCGGGCGCCTGTTCGATTCGATCGGGCGAAAGCCGATGATCTCGTTCACGTACGGGATGAGCGGGATTCTGCTGCTGCTGACCGGGATCGGCTTCGTGCGCGGCGCGCTCGACGCGCAGACGCACACCATGCTCTGGTCGATCTCGTTCTTCTTCGCCTCGGCCGCCGCGAGCTCCGCCTATCTCACCGTGAGCGAGCTGTTTCCGCTCGAGATCCGCGCGATGGCGATCGCGCTGTTCTACGCGGTCGGCACCGGAATGGGTGGACTCGTAGCGCCGACGCTGTTCGGGGCACTGATCGAGTCGGGGAGCCGCCACGACCTGTTTCTGGGCTACGTGCTGGCGTCGGTGCTGATGCTGTTGGCCGCTCTGACCGTACTCGTGCTCGGCGTGGCCGCGGAGCGCCGCCCGCTCGAGGACATCGCGCTGCCGCTCTCCATCTACAAGGGGGATTGACCGGGCGCCTCGATCCGATCGGCTAAGCTGGTCGCGCCATGACGCCCCGCGCTTATTTCCTCGCGATCGCGCTGTTCGGGATCGCTCTGTCCTCGAGCCGTGTCGGTGCCGCCACCGACGACATCAAGACCTGGACCGAGACGGAGAACGGAAACGACGCTCCCAGCTACTTCGCAGAGGGCATTGTCAACGCACCGCCGTCGGCCGTGTGGGATCTCGTCTCACACTGCACCGACTACGTGAGGAACATGCCCCGCATCGCCGCGAGCAAGGAGCTGTCGCGCTCGGGCGACGAATCCTCGGAGTTCACCGCGGTGTGCGAAGTGACGGCGGACGTGCCGTTTCCGTTCTCGGACCTCACGAGCGTGAGTCGGGCCACGATGACCGTCGACGCACAGAACGGAAGCTACATGCGCGTGTGGGAGTTGATCCGCGGCGATTACGAGGTCAACGAGGGCAGCTGGCGTCTGGTCGCCGTCGAAGGCGGCGCGAAGACGAAGGTGACCTACCGGATCCACGCGAAGCCCAAGCTGCCGCTGCCGAAGAGCCTGATCGAGAGCTCGCAGCGGACCGCACTGCCGCAGGTGATCCAGCGCCTGCGAGACCGCACGTCACAGCAGCCCTGAGCGCGGCACCGGGGAGATGCCATGGCAGGCAGAGAGAAACGGACCCTTTTCCAGCGGCTGAAGAACAACGTCCGCCGCGAGCTCTCGCGTCCGTTCCAGCCGCGGAAGCGCCCCGAGGTCCACCGCGAAGAGGAGGTCGTGGACCTCGTGGAGTTCACGGGTCTGCCGCGTGACACCGTGATCGAGTACCTGCGCCGCGACCGCGGCCGCCGGATCAGCGACGAGCACGGATGGGTGCGCCCGCGCGAGGCGCGCGAGTACGGTTGGTTCTATCGCGGCAGCCGCGTCTACCTGTTCAGCGGCGACTCGGAGCCGTGGGCGCGCGCGCTCGAGCAGGCGGCCCCCGGCATGCGCGTGCTCGACTTCGGCGGTGGTAGCGGACGCACTTCGATCGCCCTCGCGCGCAAGGGAGCCAAGGTGTTCTACGTCGACCTCTCGGTGATGAACGCCGGGTTCATGGCGTTCCGGGCGCGGAAGCACGGGCTCGACATCACCGTGATCGATCCGATCGTCGAGGACGCGGGGGTCTGGCGCATCGATACGGCCGAGGCCGCGCGCCGCGTGGGCGGCTTCGACCTCGTGATCGCAGACAACGTGCTCGAGCACGTCGTCGACTATCACCTCGCCGTCGAGAAGCTGGGCGCCGCGCTCACGCCGGGCGGCCGACTGCTCGAGTGCACCCCGTTCAAGCGCGAGAAGTCCTATCTGTTCGGCGGCCCCGCTCCCTGGGACGTGCACCTGCCGCCGACCATGCCGATGGCGGAGGCCACACGGCGCGCCGGCCTCGAGCCCGCGGGTGACGGGCTCTGGGAGCGGCCCTAGGTCCTGCCCGCGCGCACTTCGTCTCTCACCTGGCGCAGCATCACGGTGATCACGAAGAGCATCACGATGGCGGCGAACTCGAGCAGTCGCCCCGGTGCGTAGGTACCGCGCAGAATCGTGTATTGGAAGAAGTTCGCGACCCATTCGGCCACGGCGAGCGTCACGAGCAGCGCCGCGACCGCCGTGCTTCCGCGAGCGATCAGTGAAGTGAGACGGTCGAGATCCATGGTTCCTTCCTTGCTCGGGGGGAGCTCATTTCCGCGGGATCTTCATCACCAGCGGGAGCGTCCCGAGAGCGACGTTGACCCGCACACCGACGATCGTCTGATCCGGTTGCACGAACCACATCATCTGGCTGTACGGCTGGTCCGGGATCGGAGCCACGGAGATCAAGTTGCCGTACTCGAGCGGAATCGAGTCGAATCCGCCCGGCGTCCTCTCGAACCGCAAGGGCCCCCGGTCCTGCGTCGTCTCCAGGGGCTGACAGGCAGCGCACATCAAGGCGATCACAACGGCTGACAACAGGCTTCTGATCACGAACGTCCCTCCTCGCGGCGTGGGACGAGCGGTGGCCCCTCGAGTTAGGTCAGGGGAGCACCTCGCGTCGCTCGGATGGCGCGATCATATACCCGGGCGGTCGAGAAGTGGAAGCCCGTTCTGCCAGCGCGAGGGCGAGCTGGGGCCCATCACCCTGCTCCTTCGGGTGCGAATAGCGGGGAAATAGCGCCGGAATAGCGCGTGCCTAAGCCCCTGATGTGCCGGCTAACGCGCCCGGTGAACCACTCCCTCCGCGGCCGCCTGGAGCTCTTCGAACGCGCCGTGGATCTGCTCGCAGAGCGCCTGCACGTCGGGCACGAGATCGGGATCGACCGTGAAGCCGAACTCCATCTTCCCCATGTACGAGACGACCGTGGCGTTCAGGCCCTGGCCCGCCGAGAGCACCGACATCGGGTACATCGACTCCATGCGCGCACCCGCCGTGTAGAGCGGGATCGGCGTGCCGCGCACGTTCGATACCACGAGGTTTCCGGGCAGCGGCACGCTGTCGGGTGCGAGCGCCACCGCGCCCATGAGCAAGCCCACCAGACCCGGCGCAAAGCTCTCCGCCACCGCGGTGAGCACGTCGAAGCTGCCCGCGACGCTCTCCTTCGACCGCACCGAGTTCTTCGCGATCCGGCGCAGCCGGTCCGCGGGGTCCTCGAGATCGGTCGCGAGAGAGACCGGCATCATCGTGATCTGGTTGTTCAGCGACTTGTCTTCCTGCGCGCGCAGCGAGACCGGGCACACCGCGACGAGCGGCCGATCGGGCAGCTCACCTTTCGCGCGCAGCCAGCGGCGCAGCGCACCGCCGATCACCTCGAGCACGACGTCGTTCAGGGTCACGTCGAAGTGCTTCTTGACGGCCTTGAGCTCCTCGAGGTCGAGCGAGGCACACGCGAAGTTGCGGCGCGGGCCGACGAGCTTGTTGAACGAGAGGGGCGGGACGTCGCTCCAACCCGGCGGCGCGAACTCGCGGTCTCCGCTCGGCCACCACGAGGACGCGATCGCGCGCGCTCCCGTCGCGAGATGCTGGACG
Source organism: uncultured delta proteobacterium (assembly GCA_963832165.1). GTDB lineage: Bacteria > Myxococcota_A > UBA9160 > UBA9160 > SMWR01 > JAHEJV01. The sequence continues at coordinate 97,436 of CAWHTE010000007.1, forward strand.
CGCTTGCCCTGGCGCTCGAGCGCGTTGCGCGCGGCGCGCACGGCGATTCCGAGGCTGCTCGGAGCTTCGGGCCTTCCCTCCTTCATGATGTCGGGGACGATCGGCGGCCGCGTCGCGTCGGGAGAGAGGTCCGTGAGCACCTCGGCGAGGCCGACGCCCGCCTGGCCGTCCATCAGGCAGTGATGGTTCTTCATGAACATCGCCACCTTGCCGTCGGCGAGGCCCTCGATGTACCAGACCTCCCAGAGCGGTCGCGAGCGATCGAGCGGACGCGCGAACAGGTGTCCCGCGAGCTCACCGAGCTCCTTCATGCCGCCCGGCGAGGGCACCGCGATCCGATGCACGTGCTTGCGCACGTCGAAGTCGGTGCACTCCACCCAGTACGGGCGATCGAGCCCGAGCGGCACCTCGAGCAGCTTCCAACGGAAGCGCGGAACGAGCACGAGCCGCTCCTCGATCGAACGCACGAGCTTCTCGTATCCGAAATCGGGCGCGCCGGTCGGATCGAGCAGCGTCATTCCGCCGACGTGACCCCAGGTGGTGTCGGTCTCGGTGGAGAGGAAGACGGCATCGCCGTCGGGGAGCTGCTTCACGGTGGTCTCGGTGGTCATCGGAGATTCTCCTGATTGGAACCTTTGGATGAAATTCACTTCGCGCTCGATGCGCGCGTGGCCTAGAAGCGCAGCGCGCCGGACGCGATGCGCGCGTGGACATGCGCGTCGAGCCGTTGATAGGCGCGGCTCTCGTCGTCGCGGTAGAAGATCGGATCCGACGTCGACGCCGGGTCGAAGCCCTGCTTCTGGAGCTCGACCTTGCGCAGCTTGAACGTTCCCGTGACGTCGGGTGCAACCCACATGCGCACGAACGCGGGCCGCGCATAGGCGGGAAGCTCGCGCTCGACGCGCGCGTACAGGCTCGCGCCGTCGATCGCTGCTTCGGGGTCGAGCACCACCGCGGCCATGCCCGCGCGGCCCTCGGCACCGGGCACCGCAACGCCGTACGCGGCGCACATCGCCACTCCGGGCTCGCCGCCGACGGCCTCGGCCACCTGCTGGGTGGAGACGTTCTCGCCCTTCCAGCGGAAGGTGTCGCCAATCCGATCGACGAAGTAGTAGTAGCCGTCGGCGTCGCGCGAGAGCAGGTCGCCGGTGCGGAACCACGCGTCGCCCGGCTCGAAGACGTCGCGCAGGATCTTCTTCTCGGTGGCTTCGCGCGATGTATAGCCCTCGAAGCGCCCGGCCGCGGTGCGACCGGCCTCGGCGATCCGGCCGATCAGCTCGCCGGGCTCCCCGATCTCGCACGGCACGCAGCGACCCGCCGCGTCGCGCAGCGGCGCGTCGGCATCCACGTCGAAGCGCACGAGCGACACCTGGGTCCCGGGCGCGGCCTTGCCGACCGACCCGGGCCGCCCCGCGAAGTTCACCATCGAGACGTTCCCCTCGGTGGCTCCGTAGAACTCGACGATGCGCGGCACCGCGAAACGCTGCTGGAAGGTCTCCCAGACGTCGGGCCGCAGTCCGTTGCCGAGCGCGAAGCGCAGCGAGTGGGCGCGCTCCTTCGGATGCGGCGGCTGATTCACGAGGTAGCGGCACAGCTCGCCGATGTACTGGAAGGCCGTCGCGCCGCTGTCGACGATGTCGTCCCAGAACCGGCGCGCGCTGAACCTGCGCGCGAGCGCGAGCGTTGCGCCGCTGCGCAGCACCGCGTTCACGCACACCACGCCGCCCACCGTGTGGTAGAGCGGGAGCGCGCAGTAGAGCACGTCGCTGTCCGAGAGCCCCGCGAGCAGCGCGTAGGTACCACCCGCGACGAAACGGCTGTGGCTGAAGCGCGCCGCCTTGGGCAGACCCGTGGTGCCCGAGGTGTAGATGTAGAAGAGCGGGTCGCCGCCGCGCAGATCCGCGCGCACGCTCCGCGGCGGATCGTGGCGCGAGAATCCCGCCGACTCCTCGTCAAGCGACTTCGCGTGGGGCGGAAGCTCCAGCCCCTCACGGCCGGGATCGGCGAGCGCGAACAGATCGACGGCGGGCGCATCCACCCCGAGCGACTGCCACGCGTCCGCGCATTCGGCGCCGAGCACGACCGCGCCACAGCCCGCCGTGCGCACGCTGTGCGCGAGCGCCTCGCCGCGCAGATTCGTGTTCAGCAGCGCCGTCGTGACGCCCGCCTTCGCAAGACCCATCCACACGGCGATGTACTCGGGCCGGTTCTCCATGAGCAGCGCCACGACGTCGCCCTTGCGGAGCCCGCGCGCGAGCGCCCAATGCGCGAAGCGATTCGCCTGCGCGTTGAGCTCGCCGTAGCTCGTTACGCGGCCCTCGAAACGGACGAACGGCGCGTCGGGGCGGCGGCGGCACTGGCGCTCGAGCAGATCGGCCGCGGTGAAGCGGCGGCTCGGTCCCGCGCGCAGCAGGTCGGGCAGCAGGCGCAGCGCGCGGCCGAAGACGAGGAGATCGGAGCTCGACATGGTTTCCTCTCAGGCGGCGCGCGCCGCAAGTTTCTCGCAGCGAGCCGAAGGCGAGCGAAGACCAGAAGACTCGTGGCTCGCGGCCTTCACCAGCTCTTCGAACGCATCCGCGACGTAGCGCGAGAGACGCGGCAGGTCGGGCACCGCGCGCGCACACGCGTAGAAGCCGAAGTTCAGCTGTCCGCCGTAGCTCCATACCGTGGTGTTGAGTCCGGCGGAGAATTTCATGTGACCCACGGAGACGAAGTTCTCGACCACACCCCAGGGCCCCGTGAGCGGCTCGGCCGGTCCACACACGTTCGAGATCGCGCAGCCGCCCGGGAAGTTCGGGATCCAACGCACATAGGCGCGCATGAACCCGCTGAGCGACTTGATCGCGAACGGCGGCAGCCAGCGGAGCCAGTCTTCGAGATGCGCGCCCTCGCGCAATCGCAGCTCTTCCTTCGCGCGCGCGGTCTCGTGCTGAACCGCGCGCAGCCGCGCGATCGGATCTGCGATCTGCGTCGGGAGGTCGAGCGGGCGGGTCGTGACGCGGTTCCCCCAGAGCAGCTCCTCGTCTGCGCGGCGGATCGACGCGGGCATGAACGCGCGCGTGGGCAGGCCCGGCAGCGCGCCGCGCTCGAGCAGCCAGCGCCGCACGCCTCCTGCCACCGAGGCGACCACGACGTCGTTGATCGTGCCGCCGAGCTGCTGGCGGATCTCGCGCGCGGTCGCGAGCGGGGTCGTGAAGTAGTGGAATGCACGCCGCCGAGAGAGCGGACCACCGAGCGGATGGTGCGGACCCCGCAGAGCATCCGGACTCGGCTCCGCTGCGATGGAATCGCCCTCGCGAGCGGCGGCCACGCGCGCGCGCGCGTTGGAGGTCGCGCGCACGAGCGACGGAATGTGGTGGACGGTCCCGCGCCAGAGATCGCGCAGCGCGTGCTTGATCAGGGTCCAGCGCGAGGGAAGCGCTCGAGGGGCGGCCGCGTTGGACTCGACCGCGGGCTCGGGCATGTGCAGCAGCTCGAGCAGGCGCCGGCTCGCCGAGCCGTCCGCGAGCGCGTGGCTGATCTTGAGCACCGCGACGATGCCGCCCTCGTATCCCTCGAGCCACCACAGCTCCCAGAGCGGGCGGTCGGGGTCGAGCGGAACGGACACGATCTGCGAGATCGCTTCACAGAGCTCGTCGCGTCCGCCGGGAGCCGCAACCGCGGCGCGCCGGAGATGCCAGTCGAGGTCGAGAGCGGGGTCCGCGACCCATACCGGGTGGTGCAGATCGAACGGCACGCGCAGCGCGCGCCACTGCAGCGGCTCGAGCGATGCGACGCGGCGCGCGAGATCGCGGCGCGCAGACTCGAAGCTCCACACCGCGCTCGCGCGCTCGGAGAGGAACGAGATCTTGAGCGTGTGCTGGGGCTCTTCGGGCCGCTCGTCGTAGATGAACTGGGCGTCGTGGCCCGACATTCGCTGCACGATCGATTCACCTGGGGGAGTAGGGGGTAGGCGAATAGGAAAATATTGATTATCTTTACGATAGTCAATATACGCAAACGGATTAATTTTAGTTTCCTCAGTAAATTATCAGGAAATCTAGCGACCCCCGGGGTATGGCGGATCGTCCCCGGGCTTTCTACGGATACGCCCGGGATTGTTCTTGCGAACCCGCCGCGTCAGCGAGAAAATCCCTGTTACGGGTTGGAGAGGTTGGATATCCCCAATGAAGAAGAAGAATTCGAATCTCGAGGCCGCGCGGTCGCGGATGTATCACGACCTGATCTTCGAGTGCGCCGAGCGCGTATTCGCGGAGAAGGGCTTCGACGAGAGCACGATGCAGGACGTGGCCTCCGAGGCCGGCATCTCGCTCAAGACGCTCTACGCCACGTTCCCGGGCAAGAACGAGATCTGGACCGAGATCCAGGCCGTGCGCGGGCTGGCCTTCCTCGAGCGCGTGCGCGGCAGCGACGGCGAAGCCTCCGCGATCGAGAAGCTCGAGGCCGGGCTGCGCGCTTTCGTGACCTTCCTGCTCGAGCACGACGCCTATCGGCGGATCCTGCTGCGCGAAGGGCACGCCTGGGGGCTCGATCCCAATACCGAGAACACCCGCGAGCACTGGCGCGCCGGCACGGGCTACGTGGCCGCGATCGTGCGCCAGGGAATCGAGGAAGGCGTGTTCCACAAGGGCGACCCCGAGCTGCTCGCAGCGTCCGTGACCGCCGTGATGCAGGTCCAGCTCGGAGGCCGCTTGTTCGCTTCCGCGAATCAACCCGACGCGGAGGAGATCGTGAGCGGTACGCTCGAGCTCCTGCGCCGGATGCTATGCGTGAACCCGGAGCCGACCCAGGCGCGCCGGGTGGCGTGAGCTCGATGGATCTCGAGACGGTCGACCTCGGAACGCCGTTCCTCCGGCTCGAACGGCGCGATCACCTCGCCTGGTGCACGATCGACCGGCCCAAGTCGCGCAACGCGCTCTCTCCGGCGATGTACTACGGCGTCAAGCGCGCGGTGCAGTGGGTGAACGCGCGCAGCGAGCCGACCGCGCTGATCCTCACGGGTGTGGGCGACGTGTTCGCCCCGGGCGGCGAGCTGCGCGGCGTGCGCGAGGACCCGAATCCGGTCGTCGACGCCCTCACGGGCGACGAGGTGCTGCCGTTCGAGGCGATCCGCCACAGCGCCGCACCCGTGGTCGCCGCCGTGAACGGAATCTGTCAGGGCGGTGGCCTCCTGATCGCGATGCTCTCCGACGTCGCGGTCGTGAGCGAGCGCGCGACGTTTCGCGCGCCGGAGCTCCTGCGCGGGATCGCCGATTCGGGCTATGCCGCCTATCTGCCGCCCCACGTCGGCATAGCGCGGGCGCGCGACCTCCTGTTCACGGGCCGCAAGCTCGACGCGCGCGAGGCCGTGGAGATGGGGCTCGTCGCGCGCATGGTCCCGCACGACCAGCTCGCCGACGCCGCGCGCGAAGTCGCCGAGAACATCCTGCGCACCGCGCCCGAGGCGCGAATGATGGTGAAGCGCATGATCCACGAGCGCTATGGCCCGGTCGATCGCATGAGCATGGACTGGTCGCTCTGGAAGGCCGGCGAGGCGCGCGAGGGGATGCGCGCGTTCGCGGAGAAGCGCACGCCCGCGTGGGTGCCGAAGGCGCTCGACACCGGCAAGCGCCTGTAACGCGTCAGCCGACGCGCGAGCTCTGTCCGCCGTCGACGGGCAGCATCACGCCCGTGATGAAGCGCGCCTCGTCGGAGGCGAGAAAGACCGCGGCCCAGGCCACGTCCCAGGCCGTGCCCATGTGCCCGCCGAGCGGTACCGCGGCGTGGCGCTGGGCGACGAGCTTTTCCTTCGCGATGCCGAGCTCCTGCGAGAGGCCCTCGATCGCCATGGGCGTCTCCATGAGACCGGGCATGATCACGTTCGCGCGGATCCCGTACTTCGCATTGCCGACCGCGAGCGATTGCGTGTAGGCGTTGATGCCCGCCTTCGAGGTCTTGTAGGCGACCGCGGGCGTGGCGCAGATCGCCGCGATCGACGACACGTTCGTGATCGCCCCGCCCTTCTGCTCGCGCATCACGGGCAGCACGTGCTTGCACGGAAACACCACGCTCTTGAGGTTCACGGCGAGGATGCGGTCCCACGCCTCTTCGTTCACGTGCGATGGGCTCGCGTCGCCGCCGCCGATTCCGACGTTGTTGTGCAGCACGTCGATCCGGCCGTGGCGCTTCACGCACGTGGCGACGAGCGCCGCGCAATCGGCCTCGAGGGTGGCGTCGGCGCACGCGGCTTCGGCCTCGCCGCCCTCGGCGCGGATCATCGCGACGGTCTCTTCGGCGGAGTCGAGCCGCCGATCGACGGCGATCACGCGCGCGCCCTCGCGCGCGAACAGCACCGCGGTGGCGCGGCCGTTTCCGATCGTGTCGCCGGGCGTCTGCCCGGCGCCCACCACGATCGCGACCTTGCCCGCGAGGCGCGCGCTCACGGACGCGGCAGCGGCGCGAGGCCGGGCTCCGGCTGGACGCCGAAGCTGTTCAGGGCCATCGACACGAGATTGTATTGGCCGACCGTGAACACGAGATCCATGAGCTGCTGCGTGGAGAGCGAGCTCGCGAGCTCCGTCCACGTGGTATCCGAGATGAACGCGTCGTCGTGCAGCTCATCAGTGGCGCGCAGCAGCGCGCGCTCGAGCGTGCTCCAGCCGATGGCGGCAGCGCCCTTCGGAATGCGCGCGATCTCCTCGTCGGACAGGCCCACCGCCTTCGCGATCGCGACGTGCTGACCCCACTCGTAGCCCGCACGGCACAGCCAGCCGATGCGCAGGATCACGAGCTCGCGCTCGCGCGCGGGCAGCGTCGATTTGGCGAGCACGTGGTTGCCGAACACGAGCCAGCGCTTCAAGAGGCCCGGGTGGTTCGCGAGCGTGCGGAAGATGTTGAGGATCGAGCCCTCGCCGACCGGGCCCTGGCCGACGCGCTGGCGCGTCTCCGGGTCCATCTCGTCGTCGGAAAGCGGCGCGACGCGCGGTTTATCGAGTCTCACGAGTTTCCCTCCCGCGGGCCATGGTACTCACACCCGCGTCCTGAGCACGCTCGGGTCGAAGCGGAACAGCCGAGCCGCCGTGCCCGCGACGATCTGCGCCGCGTCGTCGACCGGGGTGTGCGCGAACAGCTCGGAGACGATCTTGCGCGAGTGGGGAAAGGTGCCTTCGGCGTGCGGAAAATCGGAGCCCCACAAGAGCGGCGCCGCGCCCGTGAGCGGGAGGTTGTGGACCGCGACGGGATCGAACTGGAACGTCCCGTGGATCTGTCGCCTCATGTAGTGGCTGGGCTTCTCGGGCAGGATCGGCTTCACCCATCCCTCGTACTGCTGGAACGCCTCGTAGTAGTAGTCGACCGTGCACATCGCCCACGACAGCCAGCCCGCGTTCGTCTCGACGAACACGAAGTGGAGTCCGGGGTGATCGGCGAGCACGCCCGAGGTGGCGAGCATCGCGGCTGCGCGCGGCGCCATCGACTGCGTCGAGAGCAGATTCGTCACGGCAGCGCCGGGGCCGCGGTAGAACAACATGTCGTGCCCGCTGCCCTGGTGCATCACGACCGGAAGACCGATCTCCTCGATCGCACTCCAGAGCGGCTGCCAGCCGCGGTGGTTGTACTCGGGCGTGCCCACGAGCGGCAGCATGGCCGCAGCCAGCCCGAGGTCGGCGATGCGCGAGACCTCCGCGATCGCGGCGTCGACGCTCCAGGTCGGGATCATGCCCGCGCAGCGAAAGCGCGGAGAGCGCGACGCGAGCCGATCTGCGATCCAGTCGTTGTAGATCCGGCAGCAGGCCTCGCCCGTGCGCGCGTCCGCGATGTTCCACGCGTACAGCCCCGCGCTCGGGTAGACGCACTCGCCCGAGATCCCGTCGCGGCGCATCGCGGCGAAGCGGCGATCCGGGTCGGCCGTGAGCACACGCAGCGCATCGAGGTCGGAGACGCCCGCGGCGGCTGCGGCTTCGGTGATCTCGCGCGTGTGCGCCGTGTCCTCGATGCCGATCCGCTTTGCGAACTGGGCCGCCGAGGCGTGCTGAGGACCCAGCTCGGGCGGCAGGTGCTCGCGCATCGCGGGGGAGAGCTCGGCGTGCCAGAGCGTGCTGGGCTCCTCCACGTGACTGTCTGCCGAGATCAGCGGAAGGCTCTGCAGGTCCATGGTGTCGTGACGCGTCAGGCGATCGGGCCGTGTACCGATTCGTATTCCCTGCGGTAGTCGGCCCGAGACCGCGTGCGCAGATCGACGTCCCGCGCGCGCGCGCGCAGCGCGCCCACCGTGGCGGCTTCGCGGGGCACGTGCCGGAACGGATCGAAGCGCAGCCAGCGCAGCGCATTCTCGAACCCGATCTTCGCGATCTCGGAATCGCTGCACTTCGCGAGGGTGAAGTGCTCGAACAGCTCCTCGGGCGAGCCCGGAAAGCTGCAGTCCGAATGCGGGTAGTCGACCTCGTAGGCGATGTTGTCGATGCCGATCCGGTCGCGCAGCAGCAGGCCCGACGGATCGCAGATGAAGCAGGCGAGGAAGTGTCGGTGGAACTTCTCGGTCGGCGTGAGACCGCCGAGATCCGATTGCATCCATCGCTGGAGGTGGAACTGGCGCTCCATCCGGTCGAGGAAGCCCGGGATCCACGACGTGCCGCCCTCGGAGAGCGCGATCTTGACGTCCGGGTATTTCACGAGCGACTTGCACCAGAGGAAGTTCGCCGCGCACGCGAGCGAGTTCCAGCACGGCAGCGTGCTCGCGACCTCGATCGGCGTCCGGGACTCGACGGGCATGGTGATGTTGCTCGACGCGATGTGCACCGCGATCACGACGCCTTCTTCCTGACACGCGGCAAAGAACGGATCCCAGGCGCCGCTGTGGATGCTCGGATGGCCGAAGGTCTCGGGCGCCTCCGAGAACGCGATCGCAGTGGCGCCCTTGCGCGCCACGCGCCGGACTTCCTGTGCCGAGAGCTCCGGCGACCACAGCGCGCACAGCGGCAGCGGGATGAAGCGGCCCGGATGGCTGCCGGCCCACTCGTCGATGTGCCAGTCGTTGTAGGCCTGGAGACATGCCAACGCGAGCTCGCGGTCCGCACAGCTCGCGAAGAAGCTCCCGCTCATGCCCGCGAACGACGGAAAGCACATCGATGCGAGGATCCCGTTCGCGTCCATGTCGCGGACGCGCGCCGCGCTGTCGTAACAGCCCGGGCGCATCTCGGCGAGCGTCGAGGGATCGTATCCCCACTCCTCGTTCGGCAGCGTCACGACCGCACAGATGAACGGCGTGGCCGCGGCGCCTCCCTCCCAGACCCAGGTCTGCGCGCGGCGCTTCGCGTCGTAGACGAAGCGCGGCGCGCGGTCGGCCCACTTCTTCGGGACGTGATTCGCGAATACACTCGGCGGCTCGACGATGTGATCGTCGACGCTCACGAGAATCATGTCGTCCAGACGCATGGTCTGGCAGGAGCCTACCACTACCGACGGTTGGGGTCCTCGACTCCGTAGATCCGCGCCATCTGCTGCGATACGAGCGCGGTGACCGGCAGCGAGATCTCCGCGTCGCGCGCGAGTGCCAGCACACCCGCGAGATCCTTCTCGGCGATGATCATGTGGTTGCGCATGAGCTTCTGCACGGGCTCCGACGTGCGGACCGCCTCGGGCAGCTTGACCCCGCCGAGGTAGTTGACCATCAGCTGCGTGAGCTGGCCGTTCGCCTGCCCGGCCTCCTCGAGCACCGACTGCGGCAGCCCGATCGCCTTCGCGAGCTGGAACGACTCGAACGCTGCGGCCCACTGGAGATAGGTGATCAGGTTGATGCAGAACTTGAGCTTCGCGCCGTCGCCGAGTGCGCCGGCGTGGATGATCTTCACCGAATTGCACTCGAACACGGGCCGCACCTTCTCGAGCGCGTCCGCGTCGCCGCCGACGATGTAGGTGATCTGCTTTGCCTTGGCGCGCTCCGCGCCGCCCGTGACGCACGCGTCGAGCACGGCCACGCCGAGCGGTTTCGCGGCCTCGGCGATCTCGATCGCGGTGGCGGGCAGGATCGTGCTGTGGATCGCGATCACGGCGCCCGGCTTCGCACCCGCGAGCACGCCGTCGTCGCCATACACCACCGCGCGCACGTGTTCGTCGGCCGGTACGCAGATCCCGATCACGTCCGATCGCTCACCGACCTCGCGCGGCGACGACGCGGCGCGCGCTCCGCCTGCCACGAGCTCCTGCACGGGCTCCGGCGCGAGGTCGTAGACCGTGGTCTCGAATCCCGACGGCGCGAGATGCGCCGCGATCGGCTTGCCTTGGTTCCCCAACCCGATGAATCCGACGCGAAGCGACATCGCACACCTCCGAGCGATTCCACGGTATCACAGCTTACATTGCATCCGCTATGTAAATAGTCTACCGTGCTGCGCGTGCAATCCCCCCGCACAGCGATCGTCACGGGCGCCTCGTCGGGCATCGGCGCCGCGACCGCCGTGGAGCTCGGCCGTGGCGGATGGCGCGTGGCGATCGGCGCGCGGCGCGTCGATCGGCTCGAGGGCGTGGCCAAGCAGGTCGAGGCCGAAGGCGGTGTGGCACTCGCGAAGCGCCTCGACGTGACCGATCCCGCATCGGTCGAGGAGTTCTGCACCGCCGTCGAGTCCGCGCTGGGCCCGATCGATCTGCTCGTGAACAACGCGGGGCAGAACATGTCGGCGCTGATCGCGGAGGCCACGACCGACCAGCTGCGCCTCGACGTCGAGGTGAACCTGCTCGGAGCGATGTACATGACCCGGCGCGTCGTACCGGGCATGATCGAGCGCCGCGTCGGCGACGTGATCTTCGTGGGCTCCGACGCCGCAATGCGGCCGCGAACGTTCCAGGGCGCCTACAACGCCGCGAAGGCGGGCCTCGAGGCGTTCGCGCGCGTGCTTGCGATGGAGACCGAGGGCACCGGCGTGCGCTCGATCCTCGTGCGCGTCGGCCCGACCTGGAGCGAGTTCAACAGCCAGATGCCGCACGCGCGCCTCCCCGAGATCCTGCAGAGCTGGAAGCACTGGGGAATTCTGCGCAGCCTGCACGCGATGCCGTCGGAGAGCGCCGCGCGCGCGATCGTGCGCGCCGTCTCTGCTCCCGTAGAGGAGTCGTACACCACCGTCATCGAGGTGCAGCCCGGCGGCCGCAGCAAGGAGTACGCGAAGTGAAGCTCGACGGAATCGAGGGCAAGGTCGCGATCGTCACGGGAGCGGGCGGCGGGATCGGCGAGGCGTACGCGACGGGGCTCGCAGCGCAAGGCGCCCGGGTAGTCGTCGCCGAGATCAAGAAGGAGAACGGCGAGCGCGTCGCCGAGGAGATCCGCCAGACCGGCGCCGAGGCGATCTTCGTCGAGGTCGACGTCGGGTCTCCCGCATCGACGCTCGCGCTGGCCGATCGCACCGTGGAGGCGTTCGGCGGCATCGACTTCCTCGTCAACAACGCCGCGATCTTCGGCGACATGAAGCTCGACTCGCTCCTGCGCGTGGACTGGGACTACTACCAGCACTTCATGAACGTCAACATGAACGGCGCGCTCCTGTGCACGCGCGCGTGCTTCCGCTCGATGCGGGAGCGCGGTGGCGGCGCGATCGTGAATCAGTCCTCGACTGCATCGTGGATGGGCGCGGGCTACTACAGCCTCGCCAAGAACGGCATCAACGGGCTCACCCAGTGCCTCGCGCGCGAGCTCGGCCCGCAGAAGATCCGCGTGAACGCGATTGCGCCGGGTCCCACGGAGACGAGCGCGCTGCGCAGCACCGCGGGCGATTTCGCGAAGCAGCTCGTCGCGCAGCTGCCGCTCGCGCGCCTCGGACAGCCCGGAGACATGGTCGACGCGTGTCTCTTCCTGCTCTCCGACGCCGCGTCGTGGATCACGGGCCAGATCGTGAACGTCGACGGCGGTCAGATCTCCCGCCTCTAGAAAGGAAATGCCATGGCACTCGCTCCGCTCGCACCCGAAACCCGCAACCTGATCGACGGCAAGCTCGCTACTGCCAGCAACGGCAACACGTTCGAGAACGTGAGCCCCTCCACCGAAGAGGTGCTCGGCACCGTCGCCGACGGCACCAAGGACGACATGCTGCGCGCGGTGACCGCGGCGCGGCGCGCGTTCGACGAGACGAGCTGGTCGACCGACCACGCGTTCCGCGCGAAGTGCGTAAAGCAGCTCTACGAAGGGCTCAAGGCCGAGAAGGAGCAGTTCCGCTCGATCGTCGTGCACGAAGCGGGCGCGCCCGTGACGCTCACGAGCTACATGCACATCGACGATCCGATCGAGATGATGGCCTACTGGGCCGACAAGGCGGGCTCGTACGTGTACGAGCGGCGCATGAAGGACATCCCGTTCTTCGGGCGTGCGAATGGGCGCATCCTGCGGCGCGAGGCGACCGGCGTGGTCGGCGCGATCACGCCCTGGAACGTGCCGCTCTACCTGAACATCGCGAAGCTGGGTCCTGCGCTCGCGTCGGGCTGCACGATCGTGCTCAAGCCCGCGCCCGACACGCCGTGGTCGGCCACTCACATCGGCAAGGTGATCGCCGAGCACACCGAGATCCCGCCCGGCGTCGTCAACATCGTGGCGTCGTCCGACCACCTCACGGGCGAGATCCTGTCGTCGGATCCGCGCATCGATCTCGTCACCTTCACTGGCTCGACCGCGACCGGGCGGCGCATCATGGAATGCGCATCGCCCACGCTCAAGAAGGTGTTCCTCGAGCTCGGCGGCAAGTCGGCCAACATCGTGCTCGACGACGCCGACTTCGCCGCGGTGCTGCCGATGGGCGCAATGACCTGCGTGCACGGCGGCCAGGGCTGCGCGATCACCACACGTCTCCTGCTCCCGCGCTCGCGCTACGACGAAGGCCTCGCGATCCTCAAGGCCGCGTTCGAGAACTGGAACTACGGCGACCCGACCAACCCGGCCAACCTCCAGGGGCCGCAGGTCTCGAAGCGCCAGCAGCAGCGCGTGCTCGGCTACCTCGAGAAGGGCAGGAAGGACGGTGCGCGCGTGCTGGTCGGAGGCGGCGCACCCAAGCACTTGTCGAAGGGCTTCTACGTCGAGCCGACCCTTTTCGTGGATGTCGACCCCGATAGTGCTATCGCGCAAGAAGAGATCTTCGGTCCGGTGCTCTGCGTGATTCCGTACGAGGACGACGACGACGCGGTGCGGATCGCCAACAACTCCGTGTACGGCCTGTCGGGCGCGGTCAGCTCGGGCAGCGAGGAGCGCGCGCTCGCGGTGGCGCGGCGCATCCGCACCGGCACGATCTCCGTGAACGGCGGGATGTGGTTCAACGTCGACTCGCCGTTCGGCGGCTACAAGCAGAGCGGGCTCGGGCGCGAGAACGGCGAGATGGGGTTCGAGGAGTATCTCGAGACCAAGGTGATCGGCTGCTCGCCGCAGGGCTCGTGATCGCTCAGGCGCTGCTGCCGCGGAACGCGCGCCGGTACGCCTTCGGGCTCGTCCCGACGATCTGCTGAAACTGGACGCGGAGCGTGGTCGCGGAGTGGAAGCCCGAGAGCGCGGCCACACGCTCGACGGCGTGGCTCGTCGTTTCGAGCAGCTGCTGCGCCCGGCGCACCCGCGCGCGCGTAACCCAATGCGCCGGCGTCGTTCCCATCTGCTCGCGGAAGCGGCGCGAGAGCGTGCGAGTGCTCATCGCCGCGCGCCGCGCGAGCGCCAGCAGCGAGAGATCGCGGCTGCAGGTTCTGATCGATCCAGGTCACGAGCGGCGCCAGCGATTCGCCATCGCTCGGCGGCGGCGGGTGAACGATGAATTGCGCCTGACCGCCCTCGCGCTCGAGCGCGACCACCGCCATGCGCGCCGTGTTGGCCGCGACGGCGGCCCCGAAGTCGCGGCGGACCAGGTGCAGACACAAGTCGATCCCTGCCGTGGCGCCCGCCGACGTGAGCAGATTCCCCTCGTCGACGAAGAGGACGTTCGGGTCGACTGAAATCGCGGGATGGCGCCGCGCCAGCTCGTCCGCGACGAGCCAGTGCGTCGTGGCGCGCTTGCCCGCGAGCAGACCCGTTGCCGCGAGCAGGAAGGCGCCCGAACAGATCGAAGCCAGGCGCGCGCCGCGGTCCGCCGCGGCGCATAGCGCCTGCACGAGCTTGCGCGGGATCGGCGCACCGACGTCGGCGATGCCGGGAAGGATGATCGTATCGGCGCGCGCGAGCGCCTCCAGGCCAGCGCGCACCCGGATCTCGAAATCGGCCGTGCGCACCGTGCGCGTCACGCCGCATACCACCAGGCGATACGGCGCGCGGCCATCGGCGAGCCGGGTGCCGCGAAAGATCTCGGTAGGCGTCGCGAGGTCGAACGGCAGCACGCCGTGCGTCGCCACCACCGCCACCTCGTGCACCGCGGGTCGTCTGGCCACGGCGGGAATCTATCGGATCGGATTGGCTGGATCCTGTCGAAAGTTGTCATTCCAGCCACGCCCGGAGGCGGTACGTTGGCGCCGCCGCCCGCTGGAGGTTCGCGATGGAGACGATCACTTCCGAGTTCGCCGTGATGGCCGTGTGGGGCCCCGCGCTGCAGGCGCTCGCCTTCGTGCTCGTGATGTCGCTCGTGCGCGAGCCGGCGCGGCAGCAGTTCAACGCGATTCTCGTTGCAGGAGCGGGAGCCGCCTATCTGAACGGCGGGCTCGGGTTCTGGGAGTATCCGTTCATTCCCGCGGCCACCGCAGCGGCGTATCTCGGGCTGCGCTCGTATCGCTGGATCGGTGTCGCGTGGCTGCTGCATACGGGTTGGGACATCGTCCATCATCTCTACGGCGACCCGATCTGGCCCTGGCAGCCGCTCTCCTCGCTCGGCTGCGCGACCCTCGACTCACTGATCGCGATCTGGTTCCTCGCGGGCGCGCCGTCCGTCTACGCGCTCGCGGGTCGCCGCCCGCAGCCGGCTCGATGATCTGGCGCGCTGCGCTCGCACTCGTCGCCGATGCTCGCGCTCGGCTGCTACCACGTGGGCCAGCTCGTGCACCTCGTGAGTGCGCGGCGCGACGCGGGCGCTCCCGCGCTCTACACCGAGCGATGCAGCAGCTGCCACGGCGACGCGGGGCGCGGCGACGGTCTCGCGGGACGTTCGCTCGACCCGCCGCCCCGCGACTTCGCGGACCGCCGCTGGCAGGCTTCGACGACGGACGACCGGATCCGTTTCGTGATCCGCCACGGCGGCGACGCCGCGGGGCTCAGCGAGAGCATGGCGGCGCACGACGACTTGTCCGACGAGCAGCTCGACGCGCTCGTGGCCTATATCCGGCGCGTTGGTGAGGCGGCCGAGATCAGTTCGGCTCCGGCAACCCGTACAAGTCGATCGCGTTGAGACCGAAGATGCGCCGCTGCATCGCGTCGGGCAGACCCTCCATCTGCTCGCGCAGCTCGCCGACGACGCCCGGGATCTTCGCGTCGGGGTGCGGATAGTCGCTCGCCCAGATGATCCGGTCGGCACCCACGAGCGGGCTCTGCGCGGTGAGCTTGAGCGTGCTCTCGTCGGGATCGAACGAGATCCAGCACTGGCGCTTGAAGTACTCCGACGGCTTCATCTTGAGCTGCGGCACTTCCCAGCGGAAGATCTCGTAGTGGTGATCGAGCCGCTCGAGGATCGGCACGATCCACCCACCGTTCGCCTCGAGGAAGATGCAGCGCAGGCGCGGGAAGCGCTCGAGCACGCCGCCGCAGATCAGCATCGTGAGCGCGATCTGCATGTCGAACACGTTGCCGAGCGCCTGGGTGAAGAAGATGTTCTTGTTGCCGTAGGTGCCGTCGGCGATGCTGTCGATGTCGGCAGTCATCTCCATGATCGACTTCGCGCCGGGCGCGAGGAACTCGTTCAGGCCGAGCTGGCGCACGGCACCGGGCATGTCGGGCATCAGATAGGGATGGAAGCCGACCGCGAGGTCGAGATCCTGGAGCGCGGCCCACAGCCGGTCGTAGGATCCGTCGCAGAACCATTGGCCTTCCTGGTTCGGGTTCGGGCGCAGGAACACCCCGACGTGTCCGAGCTTGCGCGCGTCCTCGACGACGCGGATGCAGCGCTCGATATCGGTCTGCGGCGCGGCCGCGATGCCGAACAGGCGCGTGGGAGCCTCGTTGCAGTAGTCGGCGACCCAGCGGTTGTACGCGCGCGCCTGGGCCTCGGCGAAATCGAGGTCGGGGCGGCTCGAGATGCCGAGGAACTGCGTCGGATAGACGACCGCCTGCTCGATGTCGTCCTGCGCCATCTCGACGAGGCGTCGCGCAGGGTCGAACGCGCCCGAGCGGATGTCCGAATAACGCATCTCGCCCTTGAGCACGCGCGTGCGCTCTTCCAGCGTCATGCCGCCGGCGCCCGCGAGCGCCATGCGGTTCGCGTACATCTTGAGGTCGTCGTAGTAACACCACTCGACGCCCTTCGCGTCGGTCTCGACGTGGAAGCAGCGCTTCTTGTAGCGCTCGGGCATGTAGTCGAGCATCGCCGTGGGGTGCTCGAGGACGTGGCCGTCGGCGTCGACGATGCGCGGGCGGGGCGAGGACGCGGGCATGGGGGGACCTCCTGGGCGTCGGACACCCGACGACGCTATCCCATTTACATTGCATCTGCAATGGAAATAGCGTTACCCTCCGTCCCAAAGGAGCGAACCATGGCGAACCCCCAGGAGAGACCGCTGCGCGTGATCCAATGGTCGACCGGGAATGCGGGCAAGAACGCGGTGCGCGGCATCGTGCGCCACCCCGACCTCGAGCTCGTGGGACTGCACGCGCACTCGAAGGAGAAGCAGGGCGTCGATGCCGCCGAGCTGTGCGGCCTGCCGAGCCCGACCGGCGTGCGCGCGACGAACGACGTCGACGCGCTGCTCGCGCTCGACGCCGACTGCGTCTGCTACATGGCGCAGGGCGAGACGCGGATCCGCGAGACGATCGACGATCTCACGCGGATTCTGCGATCGGGCAAGAACGTCGTGAACACGTCGCTCGTGTCGCTCTGCTACCCCGTCGTTCTCTCCGAAGCTGCGCGACGCGCTGCAGAAGGCCTGCGAAGAGGGCGGCACCACCTTCTTCACCTCGGGCTTCGATCCGGGCTGGTCCGGCGACGTGATTCCGCTCGCACTCGCGTCGACCTGCGAGCGCGTGGACTCGATCCGCGTCACCGAGTGCATGGACTACTCGACCTACGAAGACCCGGGGTTCACGGGCGTGTTCTTCGGCTACGGACGTCCGCTCGACTACGACGCTCCCCTGCTGCGGCCCGGCATGCTCAAGGGCGGCTGGGGCTGCATGGTGCTCATGCTCGCCGATGCGCTCGGCGTCTCGCTCGACGAGATCCGCGAAGAGCACGAGCGGCTGCCCGCGCCCGAGACGTTCGAGACGCGCATGGGCAAGATCGAGAAAGGCACCTGCGCGGGCGTGCGCTTCGAGGTGCAGGGGATCGTCGATGGCAAGCCCGCGCTCGTGGCCGCGCACGTGAATCGGCTGCGCCAGGACATCGGGCCCGACTGGGAGCGCCTCTCGGGCAAGCGCCACTCGGGTTACAAGATCGCCGTGAAGGGCTCGCCGTCGCTCTACTGCGAGATCGAGCCGGTGGGCGAAGACGGCGACCACAACACGGCGGGGATCCTCGGCACCGCGATGCGCGTGGTGAACGCGATTCCGGCGGTGTGCGCGCATGCGCCCGGCGTCGTCTCGACGCTCGACCTCCCGATCTTCTCGGCGCGCGGAATCGGGGGCCGCGTGCGCTGAGGATCAGTGAAGAGGGAAGAACGCGAAGATCGAACCAACCATGAACAGGCAGACGACCGCGGCCCGGAAGCCGAGATGAACGATCTCGATCACCTCTATGCGATCCATGATTCGCCCTCCAATGGGGGCAGTTTCGGCGGTCCCAGGCGCAGTCCCTGTGAAGCCCTTCACACGCCCCGAAAGATTTCCAAACGGGGGGTGGAAGCGGCACTCGCCAGCGCGCAAGCGGAGTCCGGGGCGCGCAGCCGAACAGTAGACCGGATCAGCGCAGAGCGCACGCGTACCCCTGGCCTGGGGACCGGGATTCCCGTGTCAGGACAAGGGGTTCGCCGCTCCTGCTTCGGCTGATCGCCACTCGGTTTCGGAGGGATCTCCATGCCCGCCCAGCCCGCTTCCCCGCCCCGCCCCACCCCCGTGAGCGGCGCCGTGCCCGGCCTCGGCCACACCGCCGAGTTCCTCGCCAACCCGGCGCTGTTCATGCTCCGCGCGTGGCGCGAGTGCGGTGAGCTCGCGGAGTTCGACCTCGGCGGCGTCCGCAACATCCTGATGGTCGGACCCGAGGCACACGAAGCGGTGTACCGCGCGCCCGAGGATCAGCTCTCCGCGGCCGAGCCCTACAAGTACATGGTCCCGGTGTTCGGCGAGGGGATCCAGTACGGCGCGCCGCTCGAGATCGAGCGACAACAGGTGAAGTTCCTGACCCACGCGCTGCGCCCCGACAAGATGAAGGGCTATGCGCGCGTGATCGCGCAGGAAGTGGAGGCCTGGATCGCGAGCTGGGGCGACGAGGGCGAGCGCGACTTCTACGACGAGTTCAAGGAGCTCGTGCTGCGCACCTCCACGCACTGCCTGATGGGATCCGAGTTCCGCGCCAAGCTCACCGAGGAGTTCGGTGCGCTGTTCCACGACCTCGAGCAGGCGATCTCTCCGCAGGCGGTGCTCGACGCACACTCGCCCGACGAGGCATTCGCGAAGCGCGATCGCGCACGTGCGCGCCTGCAGGAGCTCTTGATGGAGTCGGTGCGCGCACGTCGACGCGTGGGTGGCGACCATCCCGACATGCTCGAGGTGTTCATGAACGCGCGCTACATCGACGGCAGCGCGCTCCCCGACGAGCTGATCCCGGGAATGGTGGTGTGGATCATGTTCGCGGGCTTCCACACGAGCTCGAACACGGCGAGCTGGACGGCCGTCGAGCTCGCGCGCAATCCGCAGTGGGTTCCTGCGATCGCGCACGAGATCGACACGGTGTACCGGCCCGGGGGCGATCTCTCGATCGCGGGGCTGCGCGAGCTGCCTGCGCTCGATCGATTCATCGCCGAGGTGCTGCGGCTGCACCCGCCGCTCGTGACGCTGATGCGCACGGTGATGCGCGACTTCGAGTACAAGGGGAATGTGTTCCCGGCCGGCACCGTGCTGGCGATCTCGCCCTACGTCTCGCACCGCGTGCCCGAGGTGTTCCCGGATCCCGAGCGCTTCGACCCCACGCGCCCGGTTCCGAAGAGCGTGTTCGGCGCGATTCCGTTCGGCGGCGGTCGGCGCAAATGCGTCGGCAACGCGTTCGCGCTGCTCCAGGTGCAGTCGATCTTCTGTGCGCTGCTCGCGCGCTACCAGTTCGAGCCGGTCGACCCGCCCGAGAGCTACCGTGACGTAATGCCTTCGCTGATCCTGCGGCCGAGCGAGCCGTGCCTGCTGCGCTATCGCCGACGGAGTGCATGACCATGCGAGTCGTCGTCGACCTCGACCTGTGTCAGGGACACGGCGTCTGCCAGAGCGAGGCGCCCGAGATCTTCCGCGTCGTCGATCGCCCGGGCGAGTACGCGCGCGTGGAGGTGATCCTCGAGCGGCCGCCCGAAGAGCTGCGCGTGCCGGCACAAGCCGCTGCGCGCTACTGCCCGAGCCGCGTGATCACGATCGTCGAGGACTGAGGCGGCGTTGGCGCACGGCGAATCCGCGTGGTTCTCGCACAATCCCGACAAGGCTTGGGCAGAGAAGCTCTTCCTGACCTTCATCCCCGTGTTCGTGATCTACAACGCGGTGATGCAGCAGATGGGCTGGCTCGACGCGGGCACCTTCTGGCACGTGGTCCAGAACGCAGCGATGTGGCTGCCCTACTGCGTGCTGTTGCCCGCGTGGCTGCGGCGGAACAGCGATGTGCCGTGGACCAGCAGCTACTGGTTCAAGCTGAACGTGTACATGGCAGTCTGGGTGTTCTTCGCCACCTACTACCACACCGAGTACTTCTTCGAGCTGCTCGGCCTTCGCTACCGCTTCCCCGCCGTGCACGCCTACTTCGATTCGGCGCTGATCGGACCCGACGAGGCGACCGCCGCAGCTGAGTGGAAGAAGGTGCCCGTGGGCATGTATCTCAACTCGGTGGCGTTCTTCCTCGTCTACCACAGCGCCGCGGTCGTGTGCATGCGGCGCGTGCGGCGCTTCACGCTTCCCTGGAGCGCGGCGGCGCGACGCGCGGGCTGGGTCGCGATCGTCACCGCGACGGCGCTCTTCTTCGCGTGGGCGGAGACCTACCTCTACATCACCGACGATGCCGCCGCGAACGTCTGGTACGTCGATGTGAACGCGATGCTGCGCTTCGGCTCGTTCTTCTACGCGATGTACTTCATCGTGAGCTTCCCGAACGTATTCCGGCTCGACGAGGATCCGGGCGCGCCGCGTTGGACCCTCTCGCGCACGGTGATCGAGGCCTGCTTCGTCGCGATCGTGAGCATGACGCTGCTCGACTTCTGGGCGAGCTGGATCGGCCCGATCGCATGAGGGTGCTCGTGACCGGCGCAACCGGGATGATCGGCTGCCACGCGGCGGCGGCGCTCGCCCGCGCGGGACACGAGGTGCGCGCGCTCGTGCGCGATCCGCACAAGCTCGACCGCGTGATGGCTCCGTTCGGACTCGCGGGCGCGATCGAAGCGCGCTCGGGAGACGTCACCGACCCGGCGTCGGTTGGCGAGGCGCTGCGCGGCTGCGACGCTCTGATCCACAGCGCAGGACTGTTCTCGCACGCGCTCTCCGACGCGGCGCTGCTCCAGGCCGTGAACATGCGCGGCACCGAGACCGTGCTGAGCGCGGGCTGCAAGGCGGGCCTCGCGCGGATCGTGTTCGTGTCGAGCGCGCTCGCGCTGTTTCCGCCGCCGGGTCCACTGATGCGCGCGTCCGACGCGGTGGCGAGCCCGGCGACGATGTACTCGGCGTGCAAGGCGGAGGCCGAGCGCTGCGCGCGCGCTCTCCAGGACGGCGGAGCACCGATCGTCACCGTCTATCCATTCTCGGTGCTCGGCCCGAACGATCCGACCGTCGGCAGCGGCCCGGGCGTGCTCGCGATGGGTCTGCGCGCGGGACACGTCCTCGTTACCGAGGGCGGGCTCGCCCACACCGACGTACGAGACCTCGCCGACCTGTTCGCCGCGCTCGTCGCCGCCGCCGACCCGCCCCCGCGCGTGATGGCGACCGCGGCGTTCGTCGCGCACGAGCGCTACTTCGAGCTGCTCGCGCAGCTGACCGGCCGCAGCGACCTCGTGGCCCAGCGCATCCCCGGCCGCGTGCTGCGCGCGCTCGGCCGCGCCGGAGATCTCGCGCAGCGCTGGCTCGGCCGCTCCCCGCAGCTCACCGGGGAGGCCGCCCAGATCCTCACGCGCAGCGTCCCGGTCGACGATCGCGAGGCACGCGCGCTGCTCGGCCGCGCGCCGACGGCGATCGAGGACTCACTGCGCGACACGATCGCCTGGATGGCCGCGACCGGCGTGATCCCGCCGCGCTGCGCCGGGCGCCTTTCCGTCTAGCATCGGTCCTGCGGAATCGCGCTGCCCGCGGCTGGTGTCGTGTCCCAGGACATGGCGCGGATCTACCAGGTGAAGGACGCGGCGCGCCGCTAGCGGCGGCAGCGTCTAGACTCTCGCGATGCACTTCCCCGATCTCTCCGATCCGCGCGACCGCACGCTGCATGGCGTGCTGCGCCGCCAGGCCGAGGCGAACCCCAACGCTACCTACCTGCACGTCGACGACGAGCGGATCTCCTACGCGGAGGTGCTCGCGCGCTCGAACGCGTGGGCTGCGGCGCTGCGCGAGCTCGGCGTCGCGCGCGGCGATTCGGTCGCGTTCCTGCTCAAGAGCAGCCCCGATTTCGTGTACGCGACCTTCGGCTGCCTCCAGCTCGGTGCGATCTGGATTCCCGTGAACGTCGACTATCGCGGCGCATGGCTGCGCGCGACGCTCGAGGACGCCGCCGCGCGCGTGCTCGTCGTCGACGCAGAGCTGGTGCCGCGCGTGGCGGAGGTCGCCACGGGCCTGCTCTTCGAGCGCGCGATCGTGCTCGGCGACGCGAGCGCGCGCAGCGCGCTGCCGTGGCCCGCGATCTCCGCCTCGGACATCGCGAGACGGGTCGGCAAGGTCGCGGCGCCGGAAGATCCCGGCACGGGCCCCGGCGACACCGCGTGCGTGCTCTGGACGTCGGGCACCACGGGGCGCTCGAAGGGCGTGATGCAGAGCCACAACGTGTGGATCCGCGCCGCGCTCTCGGGGGCGCAGAACTCCGGGATTCGCGACGGAGACGTGCTCTACGGCTGTCTGCCCATGTACAACTCGGCGGCCTGGGTGGCGCACGTGTACCGCGCGCTCGTGGCCGGGATTCCGGTCGGACTCGATCCGGCCTTCTCCGTGCAGACGTTCTGGGACCGCATCCGACACTACGGCGCGACGCAGATCTTCACGCTCGGCACCATGCACATCTACCTGTGGCAGGCGCCCGAACGCGCCGACGACGCGCAGAACCCGGTGCGCCACGCAGGCTGCATTCCGATGCCCGATCAGCTCATCGACCCGTTCAAGAAGCGCTTCGGGATCGAGTCGCTCGACCAGGGCTACGGCCAGAGCGAGGTGCTCGGCTTGCTGCACCGCTACGACACGCTGCCGAGGAAGCCCGGCTCGCTCGGCCAGCCGCTACCGGGTCTCGAAGTGGCCCTGCTCGACGACGACGATCGGACCGTCGCGCCCGGTGGGGTGGGCGAGTTCTGCGTTCGGCCGACCGAGCCGAACACGATCTTCTCCGGCTATTGGAACAACCCAGAGGCGACGGTCGCTGCGTGGCGCAACCTCTGGTACCACACGGGCGATCTCGGCCGGCGCGACGAGGATGGCGACTGGTTCTTCGTCGACCGCAAGAAGGACTACATCCGCCACAAGGGCCGCAACATGTCCTCGTTCGAGGTGGAGCGGACGTTCGCGGCGCACCCTGCCGTGTCGGAGGCTGCGGCGATCGGCATTCCCGACCCGAACCTCCCGAGCGAGGCCGAGCTCATGGTGTTCGTGAAGCTCAAGGAAGGAGCAAGCGTGACGCCGGCCGAGCTCGCGCGCTTCGTGAACGACAATGCACCCTACTTCTTCGTACCGCGCTATCTCGAGATCGCCGACGATCTGCCGCACACGCCGACCGGCCGCGTGCAGAAGTTCGCGCTGCGCGAGCGCGGCGTCGGGCCTGCGACGTGGGATCGCGTGGCCGCCGGATTCGAAGTGACGCGATGAAGGAGCTCTTGCGCTGGCAGGTCGGCGACGTGCGGATCACGCGCGTGCAGGAGCTCGAGGCACCCGACATCCGTTTCGTGCTCCGCGATGCGACGGTCGAGAACCTCGCCGAGATCGACTGGCTCGGACCGTTCCTGGCGCCGGGCGGCCATGCGCTCGCGTCGGTGCACACGCTGATCCTCGAGGTCGGCGAGCGGCGGATCGCCGTGGACACCTGCATCGGCAACGACAAGCCGCGCCCGATCCCGGCCTGGAGCATGCTCGAAGGCCCGTTCCTCGAGGATCTCGACAAGGCGGGCTTTGCACCGCCGTCGATCGACACGGTGATCTGCACACATCTCCACATCGATCACGTGGGCTGGAACACGCGGCTCGTCGACGACCGGTGGGTTCCGACGTTCCCGAATGCGCGCTATCTGCTCGCGCGGTCCGAGTGGGAGCATTGGTCGGCCGACGCCAATCCGATCAACCAGACCGTGCTCGGCGATTCCGTGCGCCCGATCTTCGATGCGGGGCTCGTCGATCTCGTCGAGACGGATCACGCGGTCGACGCCGCGGTGAGCCTCGAGCCGACGCCGGGACACACGCCCGGACACGTGTCGGTGCACGTGCGATCGCGCGGCGAGGAGGCCGTGATCACCGGCGACCTCGTGCACCATCCCGCGCAGTTCGCGAGGCCGCACTGGGGCGCGCAGGTGGACTGGGACCGCGCACAGGCCGACCGCACGCGGCGCGAGTTCATGGCGCGTTATGCGGATACACCCGTGCTCGTGATCGGAACGCACTTCGCGGGGCCCACCGCGGGACGCCTCGTGCGCGACGGCGACGCGTACCGGCTCGACGTGTAGGTTACTTCCGCTCCTCGAGGCCGTTCTTCTGGAGGCGCCACAGCAGCACGTCGAGGCGGTCCTGTCCGAAGAACGGCTCGCCGCGGAATGCGCAGGTCGGCACGCCCCAGTGTCCGGCCGCCTCGTGGTCGTTCTGGCTCTGCTCGATCACGGCCTCGATCCGGTCGCGCTCCTTGTGCGCGAGCTCGTCGAGCTCGGCGAGGTCGAGACCCGCGCGCCGCGCAGCCGCCGCGAGGTGATCGCCCGCATCCCAGTTCGGCGTGCCGCCCCAGATCACGCGGCCGACCTCGTCGGCGAACTCGATGCCGTGGCCGCGCTCCTCGGCCAGCACACCGAGCCGCGTCAGCCGATGGATGTAGGGCTGCTCGCTGCCGGTCACGAAACGGCCGTCGCGCACCTCCTGCACGACGGGATCCGGCTTCGGCGGCGCCATCGGCAGCCCGAGGTACTCGGCCACGCGGAACAGGTCGCGCATGAAGTAGCTGGGCCAGAGCTTGTGCACGCGGTCGAAGAACTCGGGCGTGCGGATCGCGAGCGGATACACGGGACGGAAGCGCACGCGCAGCGCATAGCGCTGCTGCCACTCGCGCAGCCGCGGCGTCGCGAGGTACGACCATGGACTCCGAAACGACCAGAAGACGTCGATCTCGAGCGGGTCCGCCACGGCGGCTTACAGGAGCTCTTCGGCGAGCAGCTCGAGCGCTTCCGGCTGACCGGAGCCGACCTGGATCGTGTCGATCCAACGCTTCTTGCCCGCCTCCTTCCAGACCTGCAGGCGATCGCGGATCTGCTCCTTCGAGCCCACCAGGTGCACGGCGTCGACGAGCTCGTCGGGTACCGCCGCGGCGGCTTCGAACTTCTTTCCATCGAGGAAGAGGTTCTGGATCTTCACCGCGGCTTCCTCGTAGCCCAACCGCTTCGCGAGATCGTTGTAGAAGTTCTTGTCGCGCGCGCCCATGCCGCCGATGTAGAGCGCGAGCATGCCCTTCACGGGCATGCGCGCCTTCTCGACGTCGTCGCTGATGATCACGCTGACCATCGCGACGACGTTGAAGTTCGCGAGGCTCTTCCCTCCGCCCGCCTTCGCGAAACCCTCCTGCAGATAGGGCAGGTACACGGAGTCGAAATTCTCCGGGTCCACCATCATCGGAAATACGCCGTCGGCGACTTCGCCCGCGCAGCGCATGCCGGCGGGGCTGATCGACGCGGTGTAGATCGGCAGGTTCGGATTGCCGTGCAGGATGCTCTTGAGCGGCTTGCCGTGACCGGTCGTGCCCGGGCCCGTCACCGGGATGTCGTAGTGCTCGCCGTGGAACTCGACCGGCTTTTCGCGCGCGAGGATCTGGCGCACGATCGCGATGTACTCGCGCGTGCGCGTGAGCGGCTTGCCATACGGCACGCCGTGCCAGCCCTCGATGACCTGCGGGCCCGAGGGCCCGAGGCCCAGGATGAAGCGTCCGCCCGAGAGGTGATCGAGCGTCATCGCCGTCATGGCCGTCATCGCGGGCGTGCGCGCGGGCATCTGCATGATCGCGGTGCCGCAGCGCAGCTTGGTCGTGTTCGCGAGCACCCACGTCGCCGTCGTGACGGCGTCGTTGCCGTACGCCTCGGCGGTCCAGGCCGAGTCGAATCCGAGCGACTCGGCGCGCTTCACGAAGTCCAGATTGATGCTCGCCTTGGCCCCGAACGGCGCCACACCGATTCCGAGTTTCATCTCTCCCTCCTATCCACCTTTAGGGGCTTGCATCATCGCACATTCACGGCTGGGACACGTCGATCGCCTGCGACCCGCTCGGCAGCGAGATCCGGGTGCCGTCGCGGCCCAGTGTAATGCCACCCGAGAACGCGCCGGAGACCCCGTCGAGGAATGCGCTCTCGAGCCCGGGCACGGGCAGCGGCGGAACGACGTGGTAGAAGAGCAGATGGCGCGCACCCGCGGCCTGCGCGAGCTCACCGGCCTCGACCGGTGTGGTGTGATAGTCGGGGATGTCCGTGGTGATCTTCGCGAGCCCGGCATTTCCCGCGCTCTCCGCGGCGTCGTGCAGGATCGCCACGAGCTGCGGCGACAGCGCCTCGTGCACGATCAGGTCCACGCCGCGCGCCTGGGTCAGCAGGCTCTCGGACTTGCGCGTGTCGCCGCTGACCACGAGCGAGCGGCCGCCGTAGTCGAAGCGGTAGCCGACCGCGGGGACGACCGGCTCGTGCTCGACGCGAAACACGCTCACGCGGATGCCGTCGCGCTCCCAGAGTACGCGCGCCGCGCCGAGCGCGGGCGCATCGAACGGACGCGCATCGAAACCCGCGCCTTCGGGCGGAACCACGGCGGCCCCGTGGTGCGCGACGCGGTAGCGCGCGTCGTGCTGATAGGCGCGATCGAAGCCCTCGGCGACGTCCAGCAGACCCTCCGGACCGTAGAGCGGGAGCGGGTCGCGATGGCTGCCTCCCACCCAGCGCAGCAGTCCCAGCTCGCCGAGCCCGTCGATGTGATCGCTGTGATAGTGGGTCAGGAATACGGCCGCGGCGCGGGCGGGCGCCCAGCCGATCGGCCCTTGCAGGTTGCGCGCTCCGTTCGTGCCCGCGTCCACCACGAACAGCGTGCGCCCCGCGACGACCGCGACGCACGGTCCCGACCGGTTCGAGCTCGGCATCGGGCCGCCTGCGCCGCACAGCGCCACGTGCAATCCGTCGGGCAGGTCGGCGATCGGATCGGCCGCGAGCGCGCGTTCGGCGCCCGTGCGCATCACGCGCTTGGCGATCGGCCCGCACGCGGCGATCCCGATCGAGCCGACGGCGGCGACGGCGATTACCGCAGCGAGCGTTCTGCGCATGTGCTCCTCCGGATACCTGTTGAGCGCCACACTATACTGCTGCGAGCATTCCCGGAGGTGCGAAGAGATGTCCGAGCCGCGCGTGGTGCTCACGAATGCGAACCTGATCGATGGCAGTGGACCGCCGCAGTCGCGCGCGACCGTGGTGATCGAGGGCAATCGGATCGCGCACGCGGGCGGCAATGCGCAGGCGCGCCCGGGCGACCGCACGATCGACCTCGCGGGCAAGACCGTCATGCCGGGTCTCGTCCAGGGACACTTCCACTCGGGCTTCGGTCCGTCGCCGACGATGGGCGCTGCGCCGATTCTCGGGCTCGAGGCGCCCGCGCCCTACATGGGCATGATCGCGGCGCGCAACGCGCAGATCGCGCTGCAGTGTGGCGTCACGGGCGTGATCGGATCGAGCAACGGCGACAACCTCGATGTGTGTCTGCGCGAGGCGATGATCCTCGGGATCGTCGAGGGTCCGCGCATCGCCGCGTGCGGCCACGAGTTCATGGCGTCGGGCGACATGGCCGACGGCACCAACCGCTCGTATTTCATGGGCATCCAGCACCCGGGCCTCACGCGGCGGCTCGATGGCGCGGAGGAGTTCCGCCAGGCGACGCGCGAGGAGATCGGGCGCGGCTGCGACGTGATCAAGATCTCCGTGGCGCCCGGCCACGGATCGTCTCCGGTGCGCGACGTCTGCTACCTCACGCGCGCCGAGATCGACGCGGTAGTCGGCGTCGCGCACGATCACGGCAAGCTCGTGCGCGCGCACTGCCCGTCGCGCATCGCGATCCTCGAGTGTGCGCGCGCAGGCGTCGACATCATCGACCACGCCGACCGCATCGACGCCGAGGGGATCGACGCGGTGCTCGAGGCCGGCGCAAGGGTCACGCCGAGCCTGCTCTGGAGCACACGCTTCCTGCAGTTCGCCGAGAGCTGGAACTACGCGATGGGCCCATTCCCGATCGGCGAGGGCTTCGCCGAAACACACGAGCAGGTGCTCGCGCGGCTGCGCGGCGTGCGCGAAGACTTCGAGTACACGTGCAGGATCCTGCCCGACCTCGTGACTGCGGGCGTGTCGCTCGTGTGCGGCGACGACTTCGGCTTCGCGATGATGCCGCACGGCGACTACGTGTCGGAGTTCGAGGTGTACACCAAGCAGCTCGGCATCCCCGCGCTCGAGGTGCTGCGTTGGGCATCGACGAACGGCGCGCGGCTGATGGCCGGACCGCTCGGCTTCGATCCGGGCCACGGCACGATCGCCGCGGGCCAGCTCGCCGACCTGATCGTCGTCGACGGCAATCCCGCGAACGACATCTCGTGTCTGCGCGACCGGATCGTGGCGATCGTGCGCGACGGGAAGTTCGTGCGCGAGGCCTTGTAGGTGCTCCGATTGCTGCTGCTCGCGGTTCCGTTCCTAAGCCGCGCGGTGGAGCGAAATCCGCTTCGGGCCCCGGATCAGGAACGAATCGTGGTGAGCCACGTGGGGCTCGGCGCTCTCGAGCCGGAGTAGCTCGGGCACGAGCGCCTCGAGCGCGATGCGTGCCTCGAGCCGCGCGAGCGACGCGCCCAGGCAGAAGTGCTTGCCGAAGCCGAAGGCCGCGAACCCCTGCAGGTCGCGATCGAGAACGACGCGATCGGGGTTCTCGAAGCGGCGCTCGTCGCGGTTGGCCGAGCCGAGGTACGCCGCGACGTGTTGGCCCTTGCGGATCCGGACGCCGCGGATCTCGGTGTCCGCGATGGCGGTGCGGAACACCACCTGGATCGGGGACTCGTAGCGCAGCACCTCTTCGACGAGCGCGGGAATCCGGCTCGGATCGGCCGCCACCTCGCGCAGCACGTCGGGGTACTCGAGCAGCGCGTGGGTGAGATTGCCGATCAGATTGGTGGTGGTCTCGTTGCCGGCGATCATCAGAAAGATCACGAACTCGACCACTTCGAGATCGGAAAGCGCGATCTTGCTGTCCTGCTCGGCGAGGATCGCACTGATCAGATCATCGCCCGGGTGCGCGCGGCGGTCGCGCGCGAGCTCCCGCATCGCCACCATGCACTCGAGCAGCGGCGTGGTGTTGCGCGGTGCGAAGAGGTGCTCGCGCTCGGGTCCGGAGATCATCGCAATCACGCGGTCCGACCAGCGCTTGAAGTCGGCGTGCCGCTCGCGGGAAACGCCCAGCATCTCGGCGATGATGGTCGCGGGCAGCGGAACCGCGAGGTCGGCGATCGCGTCGAACGGCGCGCCGCGCAGCAACGGCGCCACGCACTGCTCGACGATCTCGCGCACGCGCGGCTCCCAGTCCGCGATCTGGCGCGGCGTGAAGCCGCGGTTGATGATCGCGCGCATCGAGGTGTGGCGTTCGCCATCCTCGGCGATCAGGATGCGCGCACGCGCGAACGCCAACGGGTTTGCGCGCAGCTTCCAGAGCAGCTTCCAGAGGAACGGGATCATCGCCCAGGTGATCTGGAAGCTCTCGCTGCCGCCACCGAACGTCATCGTGAACATCGCACGCGACGAGAAGTTTTCGGGCGACTTGAGCACGTGCACCACGTCGTCGAAGCGCGTCACCAGGAAGAAACGGCGCTCAGGGCTGTAGTAGACAGGAGCCTCGTCGCGCAGCCGCCGGTACATCGGGTACGGATCGGCATGGCTCGCGAACGGATCGAACTCGAACGACATGGAGCGGGGGGCGGTCATGTCAGGTCCAGCCAGGGGCGGGCTAGGCCGCGCGCTTCACCGCGAGCCGCTTCGGGCCGCGCACCAGGAACGAACTGACGCGCGCGATCGTGGAGTCCGCGCGTTCGAGCCGCGTGAGCTCGGGCACGAGCGCCTCGAACGCCACGCGCGTCTCGAGCCGCGCGAGCGACGCGCCGAGGCAGAAGTGCTTGCCGAAGCCGAAGCCCGGGAAGCCCTGCGCGTCGCGGTCGAGGTCGAGCCGGTCGGGATCGGGAAAGCGCCGCTCGTCGCGGTTCGCCGAGCCCAGGAAGACCGCCACGTACTCGCCCTTCCGGAGCCGCACGCCGCGGATCTCGGTGTCCTCGGTGGTCTTGCGGAATACGACCTGCACGGGCGAGTCGTAGCGCAGTCCCTCCTCGACGAGATCGGGGATGCGGCTCGGGTCCGCGGCGACTTTGTGCAGCTGTTCCGGGTGCTCGAGCAGCGCGTTCGTGATGTTCCCGATCAGGTTGGTGGTGGTCTCGTTGCCGGCCACGAGCAATAGCAGCACGAACTGGATCACCTCGCGGTCGTCGAGCGCCGTCCCGCCCTCCTGCTCCGCGAGGATCGTGCTGATCAGATCGTCGCGCGGGTTCGCTCGCCGCTCCCGCGTGAGCTTCTCCATCGCCAGGAGGAACTCGAGCACGGGCTGCATGCTCCGCCATATGCGAAGCCGCTCGTCGCGATCGGGCCCCGTCGCATACGAGATCGTGTAGTCGGACCAGCGCTTGAAGTCGCGGTGCTGATCGGCGGGCAGGCCGAGCAGCTCGGCGATCAGCGTGACGGGGACGCGCGCCGCGAGATCGGCCATCACGTCGAAGGGCTCGCCGCGGCGCAGCGGCGCCATGCACTCTTCGACGATCTCGCGCACGCGCGGCTCCAAATCCGCAATCTGACGCGGCGTGAAGCCGCGGTTCACGATCGCGCGCATCGTCGAATGTCGCTCGCCGTCCTCGGCGATCAGGTTGCGCGATCTGAAGAACGTGAGCGGGTTGAACCGCATCTTCGTAACGATGCCCCACATGAAGCGGAGCGTTTCGCGCGTGAGCGGCGGGAGCTTCTCGCGGCCGCCGCCCATGATCATCGTGAACATCGCGCGCGACGAGAAGATCTCGGGCGTCTTCAAGACGTGCATCACATCGTCGAAGCGCGTCACCGACCAGATCCGCCGCGCCTCGCTGTAATGCACGGGAGCTTCGTCGCGCAGGCGCCGATAGATCGGGTACGGGTCGTCGTGACTCGCGAGCGGGTCGAAGTCGAGCGGCCGCGTCATGAGGACCTCCCGGGCACGCGACCGGAGATTAGCTGCTGAGTGGAAGGATCACTTCGCTCCGCATTTCGAGGCCCCGGCCTGCGAGACCGCGGCATCCTTCTGCGCCCCGGTCATGAGACCGGCCAGGACGAAGTCTTCGGCGGTGTGAGCAACGCATGAGACGTAGCCCCCGTGGTTCTTCCACTTGTCACCGCTCTGCGAGTGCTGGCAGGGACAGAGCTGAGAGATGGAGCAACCGCTGGCGTCGACGGTGGCACCCGACGGCGTCCCCAGACAAGCGTCCACCCCATCCGCGACGCCATCCGCGTCGGCGTCGTCGACGACGGGATCGCACGCGTCCCCGAGGCCGTCGTGGTC
Source organism: uncultured delta proteobacterium (assembly GCA_963832165.1). Classification (GTDB taxonomy): domain Bacteria; phylum Myxococcota_A; class UBA9160; order UBA9160; family SMWR01; genus JAHEJV01. The sequence continues at coordinate 128,670 of CAWHTE010000007.1, forward strand.
GACGTCGGCTTGCGAGGGATTCGGATCGTAGATGCAGTTGTCATCCTCGTTGAGGGCCCCGTCTCCGTCGAGATCGGGATCGCACACGTCGCCGACACCGTCTTCGTCGAGATCCGCCTGGTCCGAGTTGGAGATCAACGGGCAGTCGTCATCCGACTCGCAGATGCCGTCGTTGTCCGCGTCGTTCTGCGAATCGAGAGCGCAGACGTCGCAGAAGTCGGGCGTGCCGTCGCCATCGGTGTCGAGCGCGTCGCTGCCGCCGGGACAGACATCCGAATCGCCGCAGACTCCGTCGCCGTCGGCGTCATTGTGCGGATCCGTGGCGCACGGGTCACACGCGTTGGGAACACCGTCGCCATCGGTATCGAGCGCGTCGTCGCCCAGAGCGCAGACGTCGCAGGCGTCCGGAACCGCGTCGCCGTCGCCGTCGACGGAGTCGTCCCCGGCCGCGCAGATGTCGCAGCCATCCGGCACGCCGTCGCCATCGGCATCCAGGCCGTCGTCGGAGCTCGCGCACGCATCGCAGAAGTCGGGGACTCCATCGTCGTCCGCGTCGAGATTGTCGTTGCCACCCGGGCAGATCGGCGGCTTGAAGGCGATGTCGGTGGGCTTCGCGCCGACGTTCTCGGACAGGAAACGAACCTGTCCGTCGAGGCCGACCGTCACCACCGCGAGCGCGCCGGCGGCGCCGGTCGCGAAGAGCGCACCGTCGACAGCGCCGGGTACCCAGACCGTCCAGCGGAGCCTCGTTTCCGCCCACGGGGCTCCCCTCGAAGATCTGCCCGGACGCGAAGCGCAGCGGCTGCTGGCTCACCACGCTGGCGTTGCTCGGGTCGAGCACGGCCAGCGTCGGGGACGCGCCCGACTCGACCAGGTACAGCAGCGAACCGGACACGTTATTCGGGTCCGGGCCGAAAGCCAGGCCACCGTTCGCGATGCCGGGATTGCCCACGAGCGTCGCGACAGCGGTGGTCGTGTTGATCGTGTACACGCAGAAGATGCACGGAGCGTTGTTGGCGGAGGTCGCGTAGAGGGTGTCCGTACCGGGCTGGAACGCCAGGTCGGAGATCCCGACCGTCTGGCCGGTCGCGGTGACGATCTTGCCGACCGTGTGCAGGAGCGTTCCCGCGTTCGGGTCGATCTCCACGAGGAAGGAGGGCTGGGTGTTTCCGTCGCGCGTGGACGCGAACAGCCGGCCAGTGGAGTCGAAGTCGAGACCGGAGATTCCGCCCGGCGTGACCGGGTCGCCTAGCACGGCGGCGACACCGGTCGCATCGTCGATGCGCAGCAGCGAGCCAGGGGCGCCTGCGGCGGTCACCGGAGACACGCCGGCGTACATTTCGGCGGCGGCGATCGGTAGGCCATGGAGGCCCAGGCCCCAGGCGAGAGCACAGACCAGGCCTAGCGTGCGAATCATGACACCCCCCTTGCTGAGCGCGCGGCGATCCTAGAGGGCCATACCAACTCGGTCAAGCGAAGCGTTAGGTTTAGCGCGGTGTTAGCCAGATAGTTAGCTAGATCGAACTAACTGGCGTCGCCCCCTGTCCCTAACAGGCGCCGTTCTCCCCTCATGCCGGCCGCGAGACCGACCGATCTGCCCTGGGCCGGATCTCGAACTGGGGGGTACGAGATGGCGCGGTGGCAACCGCTCCTGTTCGCAGTCGCGTTGGTCGGAGCCGCGTGCGGAGAGCAGGCCATGCAGCCTCCCGCGGAACTCCTCCACGTCTGGCACTCCCGCGCCGACTCGCTGCGCGATCGCTCGCTCGAGATCCGCAATGAGTGGCTGGTCTTCGGGATCGGCCGCCATGTGAGCGAGACGTATCGACTCAACGGCATCAAGTCCACGCCGCGGCAGCACGGCACCCACTACGTGCTCCACTACGAAGACCGGTCGGGGAATGAACGCCAGCTCGGGATCCTCTACCACGACGGGACCCCGCCCACCCTGCAGCTCGACTACCACGATGAGACCTGGGTGCGATGGCAAGACGCCACCTGGCTCTCGGAACGCGCGGAGGATCCGACTTGACCACCGATGCCCGGCGCCGAAGTACGCTGCGCCTTCACCTCGTGATCACGAGCGTCACCGCCACGGCGGGCTTCGCCGCCGTGATTGCCGTCTCGCTCTTCGTCCCTGTGATGACCCATCTCGGCCGCGATGGGCTGCGTCCGGACGAAATGATCGGCGTGGCGGACCACATCCTCTTCCTCCACGCCGGTTTCTGGCCCGTCGTCGCGGTCTCGCTCTTCTGCTCGATGGCGAGCGGCGTCTGGCTCTACGAGCGCATGAAGGCGCCTCTAGTGCGCTGGGTCCGCGCCTACAGCGAGATCGCAGCCGACCGCGTTCCCGATCCGGTCGTGATCCGACGCACCGACTACCTCCACGAAGAGGCGGATGCGCTCAACCGGATGATCGAAGCGCTGCGCGGCCGCCGGGCGGCGCTCGATGCGTGCGCGGGCGCCTTGCGCGAGGCGCTCGGGGTACTCGAGAGCGAGCTGCCTGCGGAGCATCGGCCCGCGCTGGACGCCGTGATCAAGCACGCCGCCGACCTGCGGATCCAGCTCGGCGAACCGAAGCGCGGCTAGGTGCGTTTTCGCAGCATGGCGAAGGGAACCGACGCAGCACGGAGCGGCACTCGCCGCCTCGCCCGACGCCGCACCTCCGGTTTCACACTGATCGAGCTCGTCATCGCCGTCGGGATCGTCGGACTGCTGTCTGCGATCGCCGGGACCAACTACTTCCAGTACATCGAGAAGGCTCGAGCGACGCGCGCCATCGCGGACATCAAGAACATCTCCATCTCGATCGATGCCTCCAAGATCGACGACGACGGCATCCCGCCCGCCTCGCTCTCGGATGTCCAGGACGTTCCGCCCATCGATCCCTGGGGCCGCGCCTACCAGTATCTGAAGATTGCGGGAACGGCGCCCAAGAAGGGCGCCACCCCCGTCCGCAAGGACCGCTTTCTCGTGCCGCTCAACACGGATTACGACCTCTACAGCTTCGGCCCTGACGGTCGCAGCAAGCCGCCGCTATCCGCGCCCGAGAGCACCGACGACATCGTGCGCGCAAACAACGGCGGCTACATCGGCCTCGCCGAATACTACTGATCCCCCATGAGGCCGGAGCGGTTCCATTGGGTTTCGAGCGGCCTCCAGAGCCGCGTCGCACGCCGCGTCGTCTCGCTATTCGTCGCTTGCGCGCTGCTCCCCGTGGCCGCGTTCGCCGTCTTCGCCTATCAGAGCGTGCTGAGCGAGCTCGAGCAGGATGCCTTTGCGCGCCTCCACCGGGAGAGCAAGAACGCGGGGATGTCGATCCTCGAGCGGTTGATGCTGCTCGACAACGGCATGCTGATGGTGCTCACAGACCTCCGCGCGCCGTCGCCCGAGCGGATTGCAGCCGCCGACACCACGCTGCGCGAAATCACGCACGACGGCGCTCGCCACCTGCGGCTGGTCGAACGCGCGCAGGAGGCGCGCCTCACTCCCGCGCAGCGAGAGCAGCTCCGCGCCGGCGGCAGCGTGCTGCTCGCCGAACCCCGCGGCGACGGCCCCGCTCGGCTCACGCTGATGCGCAGCCCGCGTTTCGGCGCACGGAGTCCGATCCTCGCGGCGGATCTCACCGCGACCTACGTCTTCGCCGCGGATGGCCGCGACCTCTCGGACCACTACTGGGTGGAGGACGGGAGCGGCGCTCGGCTCTTTGCCACCGAGCGCGCCGCACATTCGCGGGCCACTTCGCTGCCCGCCGATCCGCGCGAGCACCGCCGCTACTGGACCGCGGACGATGAGCGTCTGCTGGGCGCCTCCTGGCCGCTCTTTCTCGCCTCGCGCTTCGGCGGCGGCGAGTGGGTGGTGGCCCACGCGCGGCCCACCGCCGAAATCTACCGGCCGGCAGACAACTTCAAGGCCACGTTCCCGCTGGTGGTCGGCGTATCGCTGCTGGCCGTCACGTTGCTCAGCCTCGCGCAGATCCGTCGCCGCCTGGTGCCGATCGAGAAGCTCGTCGAGGGCACGCGGCGCATCGCGGCGGGGCGCTTCGCACCCGTCGAGATCGAAACCCAGGATGAGTTTCAGGAGCTCGCGGGCGCCTTCAACCAGATGAGCCGCGAGATCCAGCAACGCCTCGACATGCTGGCCACGGTCAACGCGATCGGCGTTTCCCTGTCCGGCGAGGTGGACATCGATCGCCTGTTGAACATCGTCCTGCGCGGCTCGATCTCGGTCACCAAGGCCCACGGAGGCTCCCTGTTCCTGCGAAGCGAAGACGGTCGGTTCGACCACACCGTGCTGATGGTCGACGGCAAGTCCCGCGGCTCCGACTTCGATGCCGCGCTAGGCGTAGCGTGCGTCGAGCGCTGCGCAGCAGAAGGCACGCTGCGACAGCGGCGCGGCGCGGCGGGTGCCGAGGCGCTGGATCCCCGCGAGTGGCAGGGCTTGCAGGATCGCTACGGCTTCTCGATCGGGTCGCTGCTCGGAGTGCCGATGCGGAACGAGCGCGGTCGCATCAGCGGAGTCCTTCTGCTCTATCGCGCCCTCGACGCGGACGGGCGCGCGCACGGCTTCGACGAGGAAGCCTGTGAGCTGGCGTCTTCCCTCGCATCGCAGGCGGCCGTGGCGCTGGCCAAGACGCGCCTGGTGGAGAGCTTCCGCGCCCTCTTCGAGGGGCTGATCCAGCTGACCGTCCGCGCGATCGACGAAAAATCGGCGCACACCGGAAACCATTGCCGCAAGGTGCCGATCCTCACGGAGATGATCGCCGATGCGGCCTGCGCCGAGACTTCCGGGCCGCTGAAGGATTTCGAACTGACGCCGGAGGAGCGCTACGAGCTGCGCATCGCCGCGCTGCTCCACGACTGCGGCAAAGTCGTCACGCCGGTCCACGTCATGGACAAGGCCACCAAGCTCGAGACGATCTTCGACCGGATCGAGCTCGTCGAGCTCCGCTACGAGATCCTGCGCCGCGACGAGCGGATCCGCGCGCTCTGCGGCGTACTCGCCGGCATCGGCATCGACGCCGAGCGGGCGCTCACGCCAGAGCTCGCGGGCAAGCTCGCCGCGCTCGATCAGGAGCTGTCCCTGCTGCGGCGCTGCAACCAGGGCGGGGAGTTCATGCCCGAATCCCTGAGCCGCACCGTTCGCGAGCTTGGCTCGACGCGCCGCTGGACGGACGCGCGCGGAGTGGAGCGCGAGCTGCTCTCCAACGAGGAGGTCGAGAATCTGACCATCTCGAAGGGAACACTGAACCCGGCAGAGCGGGAGATCATCCGGTACCACGCGGTGGCGACGATCAAGCTCCTCGAAGAGCTGCCGTTCCCGGAGCAGATGCGCAACGTTCCCGCGATTGCGGGCTCCCATCACGAGCGCATGGACGGGCAGGGCTATCCGAATCGACTCCGGAGAGACCAGATCTCGATGCAGGGAAGGATCCTCGGACTGGCCGACGTCTTCGAGGCGCTGTCTGCGAAGGACCGCCCCTACAAGCCGGGCAAGAGCCTGAGCGAGTGCCTGCGGATCCTCGGGGCGATGTGCGAAGAGGGCCACATCGACCCGCACCTCTACGCACTCTTCGTGGAGAAGCGCCTCTACCTGCGCTATGCGGTCGACTACCTGGAGCCCGAGCAGATCGACGAGGCCCATCACGAGGAGCTCGAGCGGCTGACCTGGGACCTGGCGCCTCGCGCCTAGCTCGGAATCGAACTCGAGCGGGTCATGCCGCGCGCTCCACTGCGAGCCGCTTGGGGCCGCGCACGAGGAACGAGTCGACGCGCGGAATCGCACCCTCGGCGCGAACGAGCTTCGGCAACTCGGGCACGAGCGCCTCGAATGCCACGCGGGCCTCGAGCCGCGCGAGCGATGCGCCGAGGCAGAAGTGCTTGCCGAAGCCGAAGCCCGGGAAGCCCTGCGCGTCGCGGTCGATGTCGAGCCGGTCGGGGTCCGGGAAGCGCCGCTCGTCGCGGTTGGCCGAGCCCAGGAAGACTGCGACGTACTCGCCCTTCGGGATTCGCACACCGCGGATCTCGGTCTCCTCGGTGGTCGTGCGGAACACCACCTGGACCGGCGAGTCGTAACGCAGGCCCTCTTCGATGAGATCTGGAACGCGGCCCGGGTCTGCAGCGACCTTCTGCACCTGGTCGGGGTGCTCGAGCAGCGCGTTGGCGAGATTGCCGATCAAGTTGGTGGTCGTCTCGTTGCCGGCCACGAGCAGCAGCAGGATGAACTGGACCACTTCGCGGTCGGTCAGCGCCGTCGCGCCGTCCTGCTCGGCGAGGATCGTGCTGATCAGGTCGTCGCGCGGCTCGGCACGGCGCTCGCGCGCGAGCCTTCGCATCGTCGCGAGGAACTCGATCATCTGATCCATGTTCTTGCGCTCGAAGCGCAACTGATCGCGGTCGGGACCGGTCGTCATGGTGATGGCGAGGTCGGACCAGCGCTTGAAGTCGCGGTGCAGCTCGGCGGGTATTCCGAGCAACTCGGCGATGATCGTCACGGGCACGGGGACCGCGAGATTGGCGACCACGTCGAACGGCTCGCCGCGGCGCAGCGGCGCCATGCACTCTTCGACCACCTCGCGCACGCGCGACTCCAGAGCTGCGATCTGTCTCGGCGTGAAGCCGCGGTTCACGATGGCGCGCATCGACGAGTGGCGTTCGCCGTCCTCGGCGATCAGATTGCGCGCGGTCCAGAACTCGAGCGGGTTGAGGCGCACCTTCCAGACGATCTGCCAGAGAAAGCGCAGGATCCCGAACGTGAGCGGCGGGGTCTTCTCCATGCCGCCCGCCATCACCATCGTGAACATCGCGCGCGACGAGAAGATCTCGGGCGTCTTGAGCACGTGCATCACGTCGTCGAAGCGCGTCACCGACCAGATCCGCCGCGCTTCGTTGTGGTGCACGGGCGCTTCGTCGCGCAGACGACGGTAGATCGGATACGGATCGGCGTGAGTCGTTAGGGGATCGAACTCGAACGTCGTGGCGCGAGGCGTGGTCATGGGGATTCCCCGGGCGCGCGGGCGCGATGCTAGCTCAGCGCGACCTTCCCGCTCGCCGGCTACGGCGCGACCGCGTCCGGCGTCGTGAATCCACTCGGGCGGTGGATGCCAACGCAGAGAGTCTCGTGCATGCCGTAGCCGACCTCGCCCGTGTCGAGCTCGTAGCGGCAGAGCGTCTCGTTCAGGAACGACCAGGGCTTGCGCAGCTCGGGCGTGCCGAGGTCGTGCACGAGACCCTGCACGACGTGCTCGCCGCGCCAGGTGCCGTGCCCCCAGTCCGCGTCGGGGCGATAGCCCGACCCCGCTGCGAGATAGACCGTGCGCAGCGGCGTGTTCGTGCTGCGCAACGGACGGCCGCCGGGCGGGTGCAGCGTCACCACCGACTTCGCGAGCTCGCGCGTGCCCGAGAGATAGGTGGTCTCGATCTCGGGAAAGCCCATGTCCTCGTTCGGCTTGTCGATCCCGAACCGCCACACCTTCACCGACTCCTGCTGCATCCGGTTTCCGTCGCAATCTTCGTCGAGCGAGACCTTGATCATGTAGTCGTCGAACTGCATCGGCAGCCAGTTGTGGAGCAGGCCCATCGTGCGATTCGCCATGTCCTTCCAGCGGATCCCGGGCGCCTCGGGCTCGCCGACCGGCCGCACGCCCCACGAGTGGTCGCGCGCGCCTTTCCAGGTCGCAGGGCTCACGTCGTAGTGCTGACCGCCCACCTCCAGCTCGCCGCTCCAGGTTCCAACCTGCGCATAACGCGAGACGTCCTGCGTGATCCGCGCGCGCGTGCGATTGAACGACTTCGGCTCCTCGAGCGCGGGCACCGTGCCCTCGAACAGCAGATCGAACGCAACTCCCCATTCGTTCGGCGCGCAGCGCACGCGCAGGGAGCGCAGCCCCTTCACGACCTCGACCGAGAGCGGTCCGACGCTCGTGTCGATCCGGTCGTTGCCGAGCTCGCGCGAGGCGCGCACGGTGTACTGATGGGTGCCGTGCGAGATGGAGACGAACGCGTCGGTGACGCCGAGATTCGGATACTGGCCGAGCCCCGCGACGAGAAACAGCTCGCCGCTCGAGGGATGGCAGTTGAAGTAGTAGCGATCGTAGAAGTTGCGGTCGCTCGTGAACACGTAATCGAACGTGTCGGTGGTCTGGTGGGCGAGATACTCGTCCATCGGGCTGATCGGCACGGAGGTCTCCCATTCGTCTCGATTGCGCGTGGCGCGCGAGGCGCGCTGCATTATGGCACGCTGATAGTGCTCTCGACGTTCCCTATCTCCCCTGGAGGTCTCGCATGAGAATGGACTGGCCCGTGGTCGCGCTCCTGTTCGCATTGGGCTGCGGCCCACTGATCATGGTGCCGGGGGGCGAGCTGTCCGGAACAGTGAAGCCCGCGCCGGGCGACTGGTCGTTCACCCACTCCGTCGAGACGGTGCAGCTCGAGACCCGTCCGGAGGATCCGTACTCGGTGAACGTCTGGGGCGTCGCGATGGGTCACGCGTTCTACGTCGCTTCGGGCCGTGGCGAGTCGGCCGCCTGGGCAAAGCACATCGCGGCGGATCCGCGCGTGCGCCTGCGCGTGGGCGAAGACCTCTACGAACTCAACGCGGTGCGGACCACAGACGAGGTGGAGATGGCCGCCTTCATCGACGCGGCGAAGAAGAAGTACGAGGACTTCGAGCCCGACGAGCGCCAGCGCAGCGAGGCGATCCTGTTCCGCCTGGAGCCGCGTCGTTAGTCGTAGATGATGAATTCCAGGAGATTCGCGTCGGGATCGCGTACGTAGACGGAGACTCCCTTGCCGCGCGCGCCCGGCAGCTCGACGGGCCCCGCGATGATCTCGGCGCGCGCGGCCGCGAGCGTCTCGTGCAGGCGCTCCTTGCCGCCTTCCCAGACAAAGCAGAGGTCGCCGCAGCCGGGGAGCGCGGTCGGCCCGCGCAGCGTGAAGTCCTCGCGCTGCCACAACCCGGGCGCGTGGACGTTGATCTTCTGGTTGCCGAGGTGGATCGAGAAGAACGGGACGCCGGCGGCGCGCCATTTCGCGAGGTCGGGCACCTGGAAGCCGAGCGCGCCGTAGAATGCGATCAGCTCCTCGGGCTTGTGGGTCGGCAGCGCGACGTGATCGAAGCTCACGACGGGCAAGGGACCTCCTAGCAGGCGCCCGCGGTCTTGCGCCGCGCGCCCTTGCGCGGGGAGAGCACGGCGAATGCCCAACCCGCTCGCGTGTAGGGAACCAGGAACTGCGCCACGCGCCGCAGCGGCGCGGGCAGCGACGCGGGAACGCGCGAGCCCTCGCGGATCACGAACGCGCTCGCGTCGTGCGGGCGGCCCCGGGTCCAATACCGCGTGCGCGGCTGCGCGACCAGATTTCGCACCCAATCCGAGCGGTCGCCGCGAAACGTGGCCACGATCATGTGCCGGCCGATGCGCGTCGCCGCGAGCGGGTTGCGCCGTAGCTCGCCGCTCTTGCGGCCCACCGTCTCGAGCACGATGAACCCGCTCGGCGCGAGGCGCGGCGAGCCGAAGCCGCGTCGCACGATCGGCTCGACGACGCGGTTCAGCATCCGGAAGAACTCCACCTCGAGAGAGCGGCGACGCGCGACTGCGCGCTCAGCCACCGCGCGCCGCCCGCAGATCGCCGCCGAAGAATACGCGCGCGCCGAGTACCGCGGGCGCGATCAGCCAGGGCAGATTGAACACCAGGTAGTAGAGCGTGTTGGGCGGCGGATGCGGACCCAGGAAGGTCTGCACGAAGTAGAAGAACATGTTGGTGACGGCGGCGCCCGCGTACACGAGACCGAGCGGCAACAGCCACGAGCGCAGCCCGACGAGGCCCACGATCACGAACAGCAGCGCGGGCGCCGAGAAGAAACCGTCGAAGAGACACGCGGCGATCAGGTTCGGCGGCGGATCGAGGTGCGCCGGCTCTTCCGCGACTGCCCATTCATGGAGCGATCGCAGCGGCGGCCACGGACTGTCGGGCGCCACGGGCACTCCGATGCCCTCGGGCAGGCTGAACAGGAAGCCGTAGAGCACCGAAACCGAGAAGAACAACGCCAGCGCCAGGTCGAGCGGGCGTCGGTAGATCGGCACGACGCTCGCGCGGGTCACGGGCCGTGCTTCGAGAAGACGCGAACGCCCTGCGATCCGAACGAGAGCACCTGATAGGTCTCGGGGTTGGGGCCCTCCATGCCGGGCGAACCGATCGGCATGCCGGGAACCGCGAGTCCCTCGACGTCGGGGCGCTCCGCGAGCAGCTTGCGCACATCGGCCGCCGGAACGTGGCCCTCCACGACGTAGCCGCCGACGAAGGCCGTGTGGCACGCCGAGAGCTCCAGCGGAATTCCGTTCTCCTGCTTGATCGGCGTGACGTCGGGCACGTCCGTGGCACGTACCTTGAATCCGTTGCCGCGCAGATGATCGATCCATTTCTCACAGCAGCCGCAGGTCGGCGACTTGTAGACGTGGACCTCGACAGGCTCGGCCGAGGCAGCCGGCGCGAGCGCGATCGGGGCCAACAGGGTCGCCGCCACCGCCATTGCCGTCGCAACGAAACGTTGCATCGAATCCTCCTTGGCGAACGCCGCAGAGCCTAGCAGCGCGAACCAGGACTTGGATATCGGCGCCGCTACGCGGGCGTTCGCTACGGAAGCGGCTCCTCCATCGAGCGGACGCGTCGCGGGCTCTCCGCGCTGTGATCTTCGTACTCGGCCCAGAACACGACGTCGCGCCAGTCGATCTCGGAGGCGCGCGCGAAGCGCTCGAGGTCCTCGAAATTCCCGGCCGCAAGGTAGACGATCGAGCGCAGCACGCGCGCGCTGCACTCGAGCGCCTCGACGAGGCGCATCACCTCGAAGCTCGTCTCGCCCGGATAGTCGCGCAACAGGCGCGCTCGAACATCAGCGGGGATCTCTGCCACCGCGGTAGATTCTACCGTCCACAGTCGAGGGAGGCGCTCGTGTGATGCAGGCCCGCGCTCGATTGGAGCTGCTCTCGCGCGCCGGATGGGATCACCAGACCCCGAACCTGCTGCGCGCGGTGGCACATCACCCACACCTGCTCGAGCCGTTTCTGGGCTTTGCCGCGGCGCTCGCGAGCCGCGGCGTCCTGCCGCGCCGCAGCTCCGAGCTGCTCGCGTTGCGCGCGGCCTGGAACTGCCGCAGCGAATTCGAGTGGGGCCATCACGCGCTCTACGCGCGTGCGGCGGGACTGTCCGACGCGGAGATCGCCGCCGTCGCGGTCGGCCCCGACGCGGAGAACTGGTCGGACGACGATCGCGCGCTGCTGCTGGCGGCCGATGAGCTCCACGCAGAGCACGCGATCGCGCAATCCACGTGGGACGCGCTCGCGGCGCGCTGGAACGAGGGGCAGCTCGTGGAGATCGCGTTCGTGGTGGGGCAGTACACGATGCTCTCGATGGTCGCCGGGGCGCTCGCGGTGCCGCTCGAAGAGGGCCTTCCCCGCCTACCGCGCGGCGCGAGTGCGGAGGTATCGTGACTCGGGAGGCCGCGATGGATCGGTACTTCTCCTACGCCGAGCAGTCGGGACACTATTTCAATCGCCCGCACGAGCGGCCCGCGCCCGGTTCGATCGGCGGCACTGCGTCGTGGCGGCGCGCCGACGTGGCCGACCCCGCGATCTGGCGCACCGTGCTCACGCGCGACCAGATCGACGAGCTGCGCCACGCCGTGGTCCACGCGCGCGGAACGGGGCGCGCACTCGGCGATCTGCGCGCGGTCGACTTTCCGCTCCCGACGCTACAGCGCGAGATCGCGCGCTGGCGCGACGAGATCCAGACCGGCCGCGGCTTCCAGGTGGTCTCGGGCGTGCCCGTGCGCGAGTGGAGCGAGCAGGATGCGAGCCTGTGCTTCTGGTGTCTCGGCCTGCACATGGGCCGGCCCGGCGCGCAGAATCCGCAGGGCGATCTGCTCGGTCACGTGCGCGACACAGGTGCGAATGCGCGCGACCCGTTCGTGCGTCTCTACCGCACCGCCGCGAACATCGACTATCACTGCGACGCGGCAGACGTGGTGGGTCTCTTGTGCCTGAACACGGCCAAGCGCGGCGGTGCGAGCCGGATCGTCAGCTCGGTGGCCGTGTACGACGAGCTCGTGCGCCGCCGCCCCGACCTCGTATCCCGACTCTACGAGCCCTTCCTGCTCGACATCCGCAACGAAGATGCCTCGGGCGCGCTGCGCTATCTGCCGATCCCGCCGTGTCGGTTCGCGGGCGGGCGGCTGCGCACCTTCTACCACAGCGACTACTTCCGCTCGGTGGTGCGCCACGCCGACGTGCCCGCGTTCACGGACCGCGAGCGCGAGCTGCTCGATCTCTACGAGGCCGTCGCGAGCCAGCCCGACTTCTATCTCGACATGGAGTTCGCGCCCGGCGACATCCAGTGGCTCTCCAACCACGCGATCCTGCACGCGCGCACCGCCTACGAGGATCACCCGGAGCCCGAGCGCAAGCGCCATCTCTTGCGGCTATGGCTCTCGATCGATCCGGCGAGCGCGGCTTAGGCCTACGGAGCGACGGAGAACGCGCGCAGCGAGCTGGAGTCGTTGCCCTGGCGCAGGACGGCCGTGCCGAGCCGGTCGTAGACGACACCGGTCGGGGAGAAACCGTCGTCGATCGAGACGTTCGCGAGCGCGGTCACTGCGGCCGGGATCGAGCCGAGATCCACCGCGAGCAGCTTGTCGCCGCCGCTCGTGCGGCTCGTGACGAGCAGGCGATCTGCTCCCTCGTCGATCTCGATTCCGTCGGGCTGACCGAGCTGAGTCGTGTTCGCCGCGAGGTTGGTCACGGCGCCGTTCGGCGCGATGCGCAGGATGCGCGACGTGCTCGTGCCGTTGTCGACCGCGTACAGCGTCCCTTCCGACGAGAACACGAGATCGGAGAGCCGCGAGACGGACTGGTTCAGCACGATCTCTGCGGGCGGGTTCGGGCTGACCGGATCGATTGCGAACACGCGGCCGTCCGCGGTGGTCGCGATCAGGTCTCCGCCGAACGAGCCGAAGCCCGACGGAGCGAGCTCGAGCCCCAGGACCGCACTCGCGGAGACGCTCACGAGCAACGAGACGGTCCCGTCCGCGGCGCGCTGGTAGATGTTGCCGCTGCCGGTCGAGACGTAGATCACCTCGTCGACCCCGGTGGTCGCCGCCGGGTGCTTCGAATCGACGGCCACGCCGAGCAGGTCCTCGAGCGGCGATCCGATGGCTGATCCGAGCGACGTCACGGAGCTCCCGTCGCGCGGAATGCTGAACAGGAAGTTGCTGTCGACGGTGCCGCCCGTGCCCGGATCGTTCGCCACGAGGATGAACCCGCCGAGGCGGTCGAACTCGAGATCGCCATAGCCGACGCTGGGGCCGCCGATGATCAGCCCGAAGTTCGGATTCGCGGGATCGACGCGGGAGAGTTGAGCGCCGCGGATCGCGCGCGGGCTGGTCGCGATGAACGCGATCGTGCCGATCTGGTCGAAGCCGATCCCACTGGGCGCGTCCGGATCGAAGTGATAGGCCGCCCGCTTCGTGGGCGTGCCTCCCGCGACCGGGACCGTGTAGAGCACGCCGTCGTGAGTCGCGTCGCCCGCATCGGCGACATAGATCTCCCCCGCTCCGCCGTCGGAGCCGATTCCGACCGGAGTGATGAAGCCGCCCTGGAACGACGTGACCGTTCCGTCGGTGTTCACGATGTCGAGCTCGGCGTGGGTGGCGTCGATCGCGAGCAGAGTCGTGCCCGCGAACGCCAGGTCGACATAGCGATCGCCGGGATTCGCGAACGGAGTGACGGTGGGCGGGTCGTCCGTCGTGATGCGCAGCACGCCCGATGCACCCGCGGCCGCGAACAGCGACCCGCCAAAGCCGCCGTAGCCGTCGGGCGCGAAGGTGAGGCCCGTGATCGGATCGCTGCCCGTGTCCACGAACAGCTCCGAGGAGCTGCCGTCGCCGGAGATCTCCCAGATCCTGCCGGCATCATCACCCGCGAACAGGCGCGGATCGGTTCCGAAGCCCGGGAAGATCGAGAGCAGCGCGGGGTTCGCTGCGCCGCCTACCGCGAACGTCGTGACCGAGCCGTCGACGCGCGACACGCGCGTCACGTCGGACGTTCCCGTGACAGCGAAGAGATCCCCTTCCACGCGGATCGTCACATCGCCCGATCCGCCCGATCCGCCCGGCAACACCGGCGGGAGGAAAGCCTGCGGAAACGCGGGCGTCGTCGTGACGATGGTGTTGTCGCCGCCTCCGCCGCCGCACGCGAGGCCACACGCACACGCGAGCGCGAAGGGTGCGGTGAATGCTCTCGGTCGCCAGCGCATGCACCCCACCCCCGTCCGCCTTCGCGGGCAGGAGCCTAGCTACGACGGGTCGGGAATCCAGTTGCCGTGGAAACCGAACGGCACGCGCGTGGGCAGATGGATCGTCGCGACCGGTTCCGCCGAGAAGTCGCGGGCCGCGAGGATCACCACGTCGCTGCGGTTCGTGTCCTCGTCGTGGGTGTAGGAGAGCACCCAGCCGTCGTCCTCGTCCGCGTCCGCAGTGCGCGGCACGAAGACCGGCTCCATGAACGTGCGCGACCGCCCCTGCGCGTGCACTTCGGTGCGGCCCTCGCGCAGATCGTGCTTGAGCAGCGCCTCGAAGCGGAACCCCTCGCCGACCTGGACCGCATAGCCGTAGCGGTGTGGCTTCCCGACGAGCCGCTCGTCGAGGCGAGGAAACTCCTGGGGACGATCGTCGAGGCGCTCCTGCTTCACGGGCCCGCCGCGCGGGTCGATGATCCATCTGTCGAGCGTCGGCGGGCCGTTGCCCGCTTGATAGCGCTCGCTCGCGAACACCTGCGGCAGACGGACCACGTCGATCACCACGCGCCCGTCGGCGTCCTCGAACGCGTTGAGCGGATGGAAGACGAAGCAAGGGTCGATCTCGCGCCAGATCACGTCGTCGGCGCCTCCCTCGCGCGGCAGCAGACCCACGCGCGCGCCGTACTCGGGCTGCCACGAGTAGGGGAGGCCGATACCCGATTCGACCGCTGCCTTGTCGAGCACGACGGGCAGATCGAGCAGTACGAAGTAGTTCCGCGTGATCGCGCAGTCGTGAATCATCGGAGAGCCGGGAACCGGCACGTCGACCGTCTTGCGCACACGCCCATCCACGCCCACGACCACGTACTGGATCCGCTCCTCTCCGACCCCGTAGACCGCTGCGTGCAGCTCGCCCGTGTCGGGATCGCGCTTGGGGTGCGCGCTGAAGCCGGCCGGAAGCGTTCCCGCGAAGTCGCTGCGCCCGATCGTCTCGAGCTCGCGGCCGAGCTCGACCGGCAGGTTGCCGCCCTCGACGATCGCGAACGTCCGGCCCGCGTGCGAGATCACGTTGGTGTTGGCGATGCCGCCGCCGAGCGAGTCCGCGCGCTGCGGGCCGGAGACGGGCGGCCACCCCTTCGCCGCGACCACCTCGTCGTCGCGAACGAAGCGGCCGCGATACCACGCGGCGCGTCCGCCGCGCAGCTCGACACCGTGCACCATGCCGTTGCCGAGGAACCAGTGATAGTTCGCGGGGTCGGGCGCGATCGGGTTCGGCCCGATGCGCAGCAGGCGACCCTCGAGCTGTTCGGGAATGTGGCCCGTCACGCGCAGATCGATTGCGGTGTGCTCGTCGGCCACCGGAGCAAAGTTTCCCGTCAGGAAGAAGTTCTCGGTCATCGCGTGCCTCCGGGCGCTCCGTCCATCAGGAGCTCGAGCACCGTGGTGAGCGCGTCTTCGAGCGACGCGCGGGGAACCGGTCCGCTGAGAGCACCGTGCGCCCAGAGCGTCGCGAGGCCGTGCAGCGATGCCCACACCGCGCCCGCGAGCACGCGCGTGTCGCGCTGCGGATGCCAGCCGGCGTCCTGGGCTGCGCGCACCCGGACCACGACGTTCTCGAATGCGGCGCCGGCATCGCGGCGAAAGGTGGCGTTGTCGGCGTCGAGCAGCTCGGGGCGAAACATCAGCGCAAACAGCGCGGGGTTCGCGACCGCACACTCCACGTACGCGCGCGATCCCGCGCGCAACCTCGCGAGCGGCCCGACGCCCGGCGCGAGCTGGGCCGCGGACTTCTCGATCACTTCCGACAGCATGCGGAAGCCGTGCGCCGCGACCTCGGACAGGAGCCCGGCGAAGCTCGCGAAATGGCGCAGCGGCGCACCGTGCGAGACCCCCGCGTGCCGCGCGATGCTGCGCAGCGAGAGCCCCTCCAGGCCTTCGCGCGCGAGCAGGTCGAGCGTGGTCTGGATCAGGCGATCGCGGAGAGGCTCGGAGGAGGGGTCCATTCGTAGACATTGTCTACCATCGAGTAGACAGTGTCAACATGTGAAAAATTAAATGTCACCTGGACGCAATTCAGTGCAACATATCCTCCGGGGATGCCCGCTCGCGCGGTCGCATCTTCGAGGAGGGTCCATGAGATCGCTGGCCGTAACGGCCGCTCTTGTCGCTTTCGCGTTGGCGGGTTCTTCCGCGAGCGCCGAATCGTTCTCGCTGGAAGACTGCGACGCGTTCGGGTGTGAGGGCTCGAGCATCTTCCTGAACGTCGAGTCGGACGGAAGCGGGAACTGGAACGTGCTCCTGGGGATCGACACGACGAACTACACCGGCAACGCCGACGGAATCGTGCAGGCCGGATTCAAGGCGATCAACGACGCGGACGACGTCACGCTCGTGTCGTTCACCGACGGCACGTGGGCCGACCCGATTTTCGGATCCGTCAGCTCGAGCGGCCTGTGCGCGGGTCCCTCCAGCTCCGACTTCGTCTGCACGAGCGGCTACGTCAACATCGTCGACGATCCGGGGATCGACACTTGGGCGTTCTTCGTCGAGGGCGGAACGCTGATCGAGCAGTGGACGATCAAGTTCCAGTACTGCGACGAGGGCAACACGAGATGCAGAGGCCACCTGATCTCGGCGCCGAGCGTTCCCGTTCCGGAGCCCTCGGCCGCGCTCGTGTTCGCCGCGGGCTTGTTGATCGCAGCCTCGCAGCGCCGACGCTAGTCACGCACCATCGCGCAGCACGCTGCGCGCGATCGTGTTGAGCTGCATGAACGTGGTGCCCTCGTAGATCTGCGCGACCTTCGCGTCGCGCAGGTACTTCTCGGCCGGGCACTCCTCCGTGACCCCGATGCCGCCATATACGTCCACGCAGCGGCTCGCGACCGATTCTGCGGTGCGGCTCGCGACGAGCTTCGCCATCGCCCCCGCGCGCGCGAGATCGCGCCCGGCCTCGCACATGCGCGCCGCGTTGTAGACGTGGAGGCGCGTCGACTCCACGTCGGTCGCGCACTCGGCGAGCAGGTGTTGCAGCGCCTGGAACTCGGCGATCCGCTTTCCGAACGCCTCGCGCTGCCCCGCATAGGCCACGGCGCCCTCGAGCGCGCCCTCGGCGAGCCCGAGCATCTGCGCGCCGATCCCGATCCGCCCTTCGTTCAGCGTCTCGATCGCGAGCTTGTAGCCCTGACCCACCTCGCCGAGCACATTCGCCGCCGGCACCTCGACGTCGTCGAGCAGCACCTCGCAGGTGCTCGATGCGCGCACGCCCAGCTTGCCCTCGCGCTTTCCGATGCGTAGGCCGCGCGTGTCGCGCTCGACGATGAATCCGGTAATGCCGCGGTAGCCCGCGTCCGGGTTCGCATTCGCGAACACGAGAAACAGCCCCGATTCGGCCGCGTTCGAGATCCACATCTTGCGGCCGTTCAGGCGCCAGCCGTCGCCGATGCGTTCCGCGCGCGTCTCGAGCGCAAACGCATCGCTGCCCGAGCGCGCCTCCGAGAGCGCGTAGGAGCCGACCGTGTCGCGCGCGAGACGGGGGAGAAAGCGCTGTTTCTGCTCCTCGCTGCCCCAGCGCAGGATCAGCTTCACGACGAGCGTGTTCTGCACGTCGACGGGAATCGCGAGCGCCGGATCTACGCGGGACACCTCTTCGATCGCGAGGATCGTCATGAAGAACGTCGCTCCCGCGCCGCCGTAGCTCTCCGGGATCTCGATCCCCATCAAGCCGAGCTCGAACAGCTCTGCGATCAGCTCGGGCGGCTGACAGCGCTCGCGCTCCATCTCGGGCACGCGCGGCCGGATGCGCGACTCCGCGAATTCCCGCACCGTCTCGCGAAAGATCCGCTCCTCTTCGGACAGCTCGGTGATCGGGGCCGCGGTCATCACTCCTCCTCCTGCGTCGGTCGTATACTAGGCCGCCTTACGCACCCGCGAATCTCGAGCTGCTGTTCACCAAGGAGCGGAGCCCCGTGCACTTCGACCTGACCGATCTCGACCTGTTCGAGAAGGGTTTCCCGCAGCATGTGTTCACGTGGCTGCGCCGCGAGGCTCCCGTCTATTGGCACGAGCCCACTTCTCACACCCCCGACGGCGACGGCTTCTGGGTGGTGAGTCGACATGCCGACGCGCTGCGCGTGCTGCTCGATCCGATCGCGTTCTCGTCGGTCACGGGCGGCAGCCGGCCGCATGGCGGCTCGTTCCTGCAAGACACTCCGCTCGCGGGCGTGATGCTCAACATGATGGACCCGCCGCGCCACGACCGGATCCGCGGGCTCGTGAACAAGGGCTTCACACCGCGGCAGATCGCCAACCTCGAGGCCGAGCTGCGCCGGCGTTCGCGGTTGATCCTCGCCGATGCCGCGCAGCGCGGCCGCTGCGACTTCGTAGTCGATGTCGCGCGCGAGCTGCCGCTTCAGGCGATCTGCATGTTGCTGGGCGTACCCCAGGAGGCGCGCACCGAGCTCTGCGACTGGATGGACATCACCATGGAGTACTCGGGCCGCCAGCTCGGCGAGACCACCCCGGCAGCCCGCGAAGCGCACGAGGGCATCCAGAGCTACGGCGCGAAGCTGATCGCGGAGAAGCGGCTCGCGCCGGGCGACGACATGCTCTCGGTGGTGATCCACGCGGCGCTGCCGGGCGAAGAGCCGCCGGGCCTGACCGACGGCGAGCTGTTGATGTTCTTCTTCCTGCTGTTCGTGGCCGGCAGCGAGACCACGCGCAAGGCGATCGCGGGCGGCCTGCTCGCGCTGCTCGAGACCGGAGAGTGGGAGCGCCTGGAGCGTGAGCCCGGACTGCTCGGTACCGCGGTGGAAGAGATCGTGCGCTGGACGACGCCATCGGTGTACAAGCGCCGCACGCTCGCGCGCGATACCGAGCTCGGCGGGCAGCGGCTGCGCGCGGGAGACAAGCTCACGTTCTGGGAGATGTCCGCGAATCGCGATGACGCCGTGTTCGAGGACCCGTTCCGGTTCGACGTCGGCCGCGCTCCCAACCCGCACCTGGGCTTCGGGCACGGTGTCCACTACTGCCTCGGAGCCAATCTCGCGCGCCTCGAGATCCGCGTCATGCTCGAGGAGCTGGTCGCGGCCGGGCTCGAAATCGAGGTCACGGGCGATCCGGTCTGGACCCGCGACAATCGCCTGTTCGGGCTCAAGCATCTGCCGGTGCGGATCGGCGCGCGTTGAAGCGGTACGCGAGCGCGCGCAATCGGACCGGAACCGCGCGCTCAGGCCGCCCCTCGAATGGGTCGATGAGATACCGGAGTCCCGGGCCGATCGCGCCCGGGCCGGAGTTCTCGTGGATCGACGACGCCAGGCTCGCCGTCTGTGCACCGCCCTGCTGCGCATCGCTTGCGCGTGTGGACTGGCGCTCGCGCTCGGGTGCGCCTCCGTCGAGCACGGCTACAACGCGCAGCAGTATGCGGGCGTTCCGCTCGCGCCTACGAAGGGCCGCGGTGCCGAGCGCTTCCGGGCCGAGCTGGAGCACGACGAGACGCTCGCGAGCTACGTCGCCGAGCACGGGCGGCCCGATTACTTCTACATCATCGATCGCCAGAAGCTCTACTTCTTCTACACCGCCACGGACCAGGCGGCGATGTTCGAACGGATCCTGATGGAGCCGAGCCAGGTGACCGAGCTCGGGCGGATCCCGGGCAGCCTGCTCAAGATGCTGCCCGAGCCGACGCGCAAGCAGGTCGAGGCGCGCCGAGCGAGCGCGCAGCGGCGCGCGCAGACCCAGGCGCGCCACGCGCAGGGCAAGATCGACCGCAGCGCGCCGCGCCGGGCGGGCAGTGCGGCCGCGATTGCGCCCGGCGGCAACTACATCGGGGGATTCGAGGTCGCCCAGATCGTCGCGCGCATGCGCGCGCCGCGTACTGCGGCCGATCCCGGAGTATCCGACTGGCGCGAGTCGCGCGTGCGCGGGGGCGTCGCCTACACCGCGCGCGTGGGGCGCACAAACTATGAGGTCGGCCCCGAGCGCGTCGCGTTCACGACCGCCGTGCCTGGCTCACGCGCAGAGCTGCCCGGGTCGGCGCGCCTCGCGATGGAGCGCATCAACGATGCGATCTTCGCCGCAAAGGCCCAGGCTGTGACGGATCAGATGATGGCACTCGCGGAGCGCGCGGTCGCCGACCGATCGGGCTCGACGAGCTTCAGCAAGCGCGTGGCGGGCCGCACGATCCGGATCGGGCGACGCGTCGACGCCGGCGTGTTCGCCTACTCGATCCACCCGTAGCGCGGCAGCGCTCGGAGCTAGCGCTCGCGCCGGATCGCCGTACCCGCGATCAAGAGGCCCGCCCCGAACAGGAGCAGCGAGCTCGGCTCGGGCACCGCGGGCGTGAATCCGTTCTGGTCGTCGTTCTCCGCCGCGACGGAAACGGATGACGTCGAGGACGACGCGGCCGTGCTGCCGTGGCCTCCGCCACCGCCGCAGTCCGCACCCAGACCCGCAAGGGCTACCAGGAGAATCAGCAGCAACCGCATCCGCATCGCGTCGGCCTCCCACAGCCCCGCCGTTTGGCGGGCTGGTAGTGAGTGACCGTACCCGTCGCGGTGGTAACAACTCTCCGCGCGCAGAACATTCTGCGCGTTAGTTGCACACGAGCGTTCTGTTCGCGGGAGTCGCTAGACGCGCGAGCCGCGCAGGCGCATGGCGTGGTGGCGCACGAGCAGGCCGATGCTCACCGCGGCCGACAGCCACGCGATCACGCGCATGACCTGGAACAGAGGCGTGTGACCCACGTGCAGCTGCGGCGCGAATACGGCGAGTCCGTAGGCGATCACGAGCAGGGAGAACGTGAGCGTGGTGGCCGCATGTCGCCGCTCGCCAGTCACTCGCCAGCGCCAGGCGAAGAACGGCAGGTGGGTCGCGAACACGCAGAACAACACGAGCGGCCAACCCCCGGACACGATCTAGCCGCCCGCCGCGCCGCGACCCGCGCGGCGTCCGAAGAACGTGCCATCTCCGAGCGACAGCCCGCTGCTGTACCCGCCCACCGAGAGGCCCGACGTGCTGCGGCCCGCCGCGAACAGACCCGGAATCGCATCGCCGTCGCCGTCGAGCACGCGGCCCTCCGTGTCGGTGTGGAGGCCCCCCAGCGTGAACGCGGCGTAGAGCGAGTTCTCGGTGGTGCAGTCGAACGCCCCGAACGGAGGCAGGACGAGCGGAGTCACATAGCGCGGATCCTTGTGGAACACGGGGTCGCGGCCCGACTCCGCGTGGCGGTTGTAGAGCGCGAGCGTTGCGGCGAGGCTGCCGTCCGGCAAACCGAGCTCGCGCTCGAGCTCGGCGGGGGAGTCGCCCACGGCGGCCAGGCTCCGCTCATAGCTGGGCTGCTCGAACACCGCGTCGTCGACCACGAGCCAGGCACGACCGCCGCGATGCAGCAGCGCGAACTCGCCGAGCCGCCCGTAGTAGGCGTCTTCGTTCACGAAGCGCTGGCCCTGCGCGTCGACGAGCACGCCGCGCTTGAGACCCCAGGGCTGTGTCGCGGGTAGCGAGATCGAGACCGCATCCATGTGCAGCGTGGCCGCACCCGCAGCCATGCCGAGCTGGATGCCGGAGCCGTCGTCTCCCTCGGCGCCCACGCGCACACTGCAACGGCGTGCGAGCGGCGCATACGCTTCGAGCATCCGATCGTTGTGGATGAAGCCGCCCGTCGCAAGAACGACGCCGCGGCGCGCCCGCAGCGCGCGGTGCGCGCCGAACGTCTCCGCCACGACGCCGACGATCGCACCTGCGCCGTCCATCACGAGGGCGCGGACGCGATGGTCCGGGGCGATGCGCGCGCGGCTCGCGGCCACGGCGGCGGTGAGCACGCGCATGAGCAGCGGGCCGGTCTGATGCTTCATCTGAGGGACGTGACCGCGCGGAGCAGGCACGGCGATGTCGCGGTAGGGATGTGATTGCTCCGAGCCCGACCACACGAGACCGTCGTCGGTGGGCGGCTCGCCGCTGCAGCCTTCGTAGAAGACCGGCTTGAAAGGCACGCCCTGCGCGACGAGCCAGGCGTAGTGCTCGACCGACCCATCGCAGTACATGCGGATCTTCGCCTCGTCGGGCGATCGCCCGACCGACGCCATCAGGTACTTGAACATCTCGTCGGGCGAGTCCTCGAAGCCGCACGCCTTCTGGAGCGCCGTGCCCCCTCCCAGGTAGAGCACGCCACCGCTCATCGCCGACGTTCCACCGCCGCCGCTCGCGCGCTCGAGCACGAGCGTGTGCGCACCCTCTGCGGCGGCCTCGAGCGCCGCGGCTGCTCCCGCGGCACCCAGCCCCACCACCAGCACGTCGACTTCGTCGTCCCAACTTCCGACGTCGGCTGCGCGAACGATCCGGCTCGACACGATTCCTCCGAGGCCGCCAAAGCTAGCGCGCCCTATCCTCGCCGAACGTGGATGCGACCGACCGAGGAGCCACCGAGCCGGGCCAGCGGATTCGCGTGCTCGCGCTCGGCCTCGCACTCGACGAGCCCGAGGCCGTGCTGCGCGATCGCGCCGCCGAGGTGCTCGGAGTCGAGCGCGAGCAGATCCGCACGTTGAGCGTGGCGCGACGCGCGCTCGATGGTCGCCACCGCGCCGAGCCGCGCTTCGTGGTGCACGTGGACGTCACGATCGACGCGAGCGCACGCAGCCGCGAGCTCGCGCGGGCACTCGCGGCCGGGCGCGCGCGCAAGCTCCCGCCGCTCGCGCGCTTCGAGCTCGAGAGCTTCGAGCGCGCCTGGCGCGGGCGCGTCGTGGTCGTGGTGGGCGCCGGACCGGCCGGACTGTTCGCCGCACACGTGCTCGCGCTGCACGGTGTGCGCGTGGAGCTGCTCGATCGCGGACCCGAGCTGCGCGAGCGCGGGAAGTCGGTGGCGCGCTTCGTGAACAGCCGCGAGATCGACCCCGAGCGCAATCTGCTGTTCGGTGAAGGCGGCGCCGGCACCTACTCCGACGGCAAGCTCTACACGCGGACCCAGCACGAGCTCGAGGATCCGATTCTCGCGGTGCTCGTCGCGTGCGGCGCGCCCGAGGCAATCGCCTTCGACGCGCGCGCACACATCGGCACCGACCGGCTGCACCGCGTGCTTCCGCGGCTGCGCGCGCAGCTCGAGGCATCGGGCGTGCGCTTTCACTTCGGTACGCGCCTCGAGTCGCTCGCGATGGACGACGCCGCGCCGCGGCGGATTCGCGCCGTGCAGACGTCGGCCGGAGAGCTGCGTGCCGATGCCGTCGTGCTCGCGCCGGGCCACAGCGCGCGCGATACGTTGCGCGCGCTCGCGCACCAGGGCGTGGTCGTGCGCGCGAAGCCGTTCCAGCTCGGCGTCCGCGTCGAGCACCCGCAGGAGCTCGTCGACCGCGGCCGCTACGGCGATCCCGCGCTCGCCGCGCGCCTCGGCCCTTCCTACTACGCGCTCGTCGACAAGGGCGCGACCGGCCGCGCGGGCGTGCACAGCTTCTGCATGTGTCCGGGCGGTCAGATCGTCGCGTCGGTCTCCGAGCCGGGCCTGCTCTGCACCAACGGCATGAGCAACTCGCGGCACTCGTCTCCCTACGCGAATGCGGGGCTCGTCGTCACGGTGGATTCCAACGACTCGAGCGGGCCCTTCGCGGGCGTCGAGCTCCAGCAGGAGCTCGAGCGGCGCTTCTTCGACGCGGGCGGTGGAGGATTCCGCGCACCCGCGCAATGCGTCGAGGACTTCCGCGCGGGCCGCGAGAGCCGCGCGTTGCGCCCCACGAGCTACAAGCTCGGGATCTCGCCCGCGCGCATCGACGCGCTGCTTCCCGATTGGATCCGCGATGCGCTGCGGGGCGCTCTCGCACGCTTCGAGCGCGAGATCCCGGGCTTCGTCGCCATGGGCCAGCTGGTCGGGATCGAGTCGCGCAGCTCGAGCGCCGTGCGGCTGCCGCGCTCCGCCGAACTCCGCGTCGCGACGGGCTTCGCGAACTTGTTCCCGGCCGGCGAAGGCGCGGGCTATGCGGGCGGGATCATGAGCGCCGCGATCGACGGCGCGCGCAGCGCACACGCGCTGCTGCGGCAGCGGCCGGACTAGTCCCGCGACAGGAAGTCGCGCGCAATCTGCACATAGGTGTCGGGCATGGTGAGCGGGCCTTCGTGGGGCGCGCCGGGCACGATCAACTCTTCGGCGCCGGGAATCGATCGCGCGATCAGATCGGTGTGGGGGCGCAGAACGATATCGTTCTCGCCCGCAACGATGAGGGTCCTGGCGGTGATGCGAGCCAGTTCGGCTGGCGAATAGTGTGGTTCCGTGTGAATCATCGTCGCGATCTTCTCGAGCACGACGGGGAAGTGCGAAGGGTCGGGCGCGAGCCTGTCGTAGAGCACCTTCGCCTGAGCCCCGATTTCCGCCATGCGCGCCGAGCTGAAGGTTTCCGGCGCTATGCCATCGGGCGAGACATTGGCGCCAATGGCGATGAGGCGGCGTACGCGCTCGGGGTGCTTCATCGCCATGTCGAGCCCGATGATGCCGCCGTCGCTCCAGCCGATCACGTCGACCGTCTCGATGTGCAGCGAGTCCAGCAAGGCGATCATGTCAGCGCCCATCTGCTCGTAGGTCAGCGGCCCTGGCGCGTCAGTGCTGCGGTAGTGGGCGCGGCTGTCGGGCGCAACGACGAGACGATCGTGCGCGAACGCGCGGATGAAGGGATGCATGGTCTCCAGTGACGCGACGGCGCCATGCATCACGAGCAGCGGTGGGCCTCTGCCATAGGTCTCGTAATAGAGGCTGATGCCATTGATGTCGGCGCGCTGGCCGCCGTGGAAGTCGGAACTGACCGCACGCCACGCTTCGAACGCGGGAATGCCATAGAACCTCGCGTTGACGGCGAACACGCCGACCAGCAGGATGACGACGAGGCCTGCGCCAACGCCCCAGGCGATCTTGCTTCGGCTTGACATGCTCGCCCCAGCCCGGCGAATTCGCAGTCGTGCCGGCCTTCGGCCTAATCCGCCCTACCCACCCGACACGGCTTCCGCTGCCTCCAGCTCTGCGGCGGGCGGCGTCGCGTCGCCGAGATCGTCGAGGTATCCGTCGGGCAACGCGACCCGCTGCGTGCCGCCGCGCTTGCCGCGCGGCAGGCGCATCGCGTGGGGCGGGAACGGGACGCACGCGTCGACTCCGTCGAGGATCGCGCGCAGATCCGCGAGGCTCTCGATCCGGATCAGCGCGTCGCGCAGGCGCGTGCTGTCCGGGAAACCCTTCGTGTACCAGGTCGCGTGCTTGCGGAAGTTGCGCAGGCCCAACCGCTCGCCCATCCAACCCGCGAGGCGCTCCGCGTGATCGAACATGATGCGCGCCACCTCGCCGAGCGTGGGCGGATCTTCGGGCTCGCGGCCCGCGAACACGTCGGCGAGGTCTCGGAACAGCCACGGGCGTCCCAGGCAGCCGCGACCGACCACCACGCCCGCGCAGCCCGTTTCGCGCATCATGCGCAGCGCGTCCCAGGCCTCCCAGATGTCGCCGTTGCCGAGCACCGGGATGCTCCGCACCTGTGCGACGAGCTCCGCGATCGCCTCCCAGCGCGCTTCTCCCGCATAGAGCTGCGCCGCCGTGCGCGCGTGCATCGCCACCGCGGCGCAACCCTCGCTCTCCGCGATCCGGCCCGCGTCGCGGAACGTCTCGAGCCGCTCGTCGACGCCGATCCGGAATTTGATCGTCACGGGCACCGCGCGCGCTGCGCCGACCGCCGCGCGCACGATCGCGCGCAACAGGTTCGGCTTGAGCGGAATCGCGGCGCCGCCGCCGCGCCGAGTCACCTTGCGCACGGGGCAGCCGAAGTTCAGGTCGATGTGATCGACGTGACCCTCGCCGACGAGCCAGCGCACCGCCTCGCGCGTGTAGTGCTCGTCGACGGCGTAGAGCTGCAGGCTGCGCGGCTTCTCGCTCGGGTCGAAGCCCGCGAGCCGCAACGTCTTTGCGTTGCGCTCGACGAGCGCGCGCGCCGTGATCATCTCGCTCACGTACAGACCTGCGCCGAAGCCGCGGCACAGCGTGCGGAACGGCGGATTCGTGATGCCCGCCATCGGCGCGAGCACGATGGGAGCCTCGAGCGCGAGCGGCCCGATCCGCAGCGGTGCGAACTCGCCCGGACGCGCGGGCGGTACGCCGCGGTTGGTCTGGCTCACGTAGCGGGGATCCATCCGGGAGGGTTACCCCGATCCATCCTGCGCGGCCACCGGGTCCAGCGTTTCGCCGACTTCGCGCGAGTAGCCGCGCTGCGGCTCCGGCGCCGTGCTCGAGGCGGCGGCGCCGACGTTCGCGTCGAAGCCCGTGACGAAGCGGACGTCGGCGATGTCGCGATCGACCGTGATCGGCACGACCGTCTCGGTGGTGGGGAAGCCGCCGCAGGCCTCCCCTGCGTCGCAGATGGTGATGTCGCCATCCGAGTCGGTGCCGGCGACGAGCAGGTAGTCACCCGGATCCACGCGCGAGAACTCGAACGCGTAGGCGCCGTTGCTCGCGTCCGCGCCGAACGCCGCGACCGTCTTTCGCGTGACCGGGTCGAGCAGGAGGACGTAGTGGTGACCCGCGTTGGCCTGCGCGTTGCTCACGTCGCCCACCTGCATGATCACCGCGACGTCGATCATCGCGATCCCGACTCCGTTGTCGGACGTGAAACGGATCATCCCGGTGTAGAGGCCGTCGGCGAGCCCAGTGCGATCCACGGTGGCGCGATAGGTCCCGAGGCCGGCGGCATCGACCGATTCCGCCGCCACCGTGAGCCATGCCGCCCCATCGTCGCTCGTGAAGCTCACTCCCGTGACCGAGAGCGGCTGCTGATCGTTGCCGCCGTTGGTTGCAGAGAGATGGAGCTCGCTCGCGAGAAATCCGTAGTTCAAGCCGTCGGGATCGATGCGCAGCACCGCGTCGACCACTGTGGAGCCGCTACCGCCGCCGACCGCTCGGTTCACCGCGCGAGCCGCATCGATCAGACCGTTCCCGAAGAACGAGGCGCTGCCGATGTCCTCGGTGATCTGGTGGGCATTCAGCGCGTTGTCGATGTCGAACGGCGTGAGCGCCGGATTCTTCCCGAGCATCAGCGCGAGCACGCCGGATACGTGGGGTGTCGCCATCGAGGTGCCCTGGAAGAAGGCGTACCCGAAGCCCTGACCGTCCTCGAAGGACGTGCTGAGCACACCGTCGGGAAATCCGTCTCCGTCGGCGTCGTGCTGGAAGTCTCCGCCCGGTGCAGCCACGTCGATCGTCGAGCCGAAGCTCGAATAGGGTGCGAGCGTGCGCAGCGACCCGACCGCCGACACCGAGATCACGCCGCTGAACGCTGCCGGATACTGGGGCTGCGTGGACGCCTGGTTGCCCGCGGCCGCGACGAAGATCATCTGCTCTGTGTTGCGCAGGTCCGTGATCAGATCCTGGAAGGTCTGGCTGTACCCGGGTCCCGACAGGCTCATGTTTGCGATCCGCGCCGGGTTCGACGCGCCGGCACCCGCGCACGAGGTCGTCCGGCCCGCCGCATAGCGCAGCGCCTCCATGATGTCGGCGTCCGTGCCGCCATCCACGCCGAGCACGCGCAGCGGCATGATCCTCGCGTTCCACGCCACGCCCGCGACGCCCGTCGTGTTGCCGGACGCGAACGCGAGCGAGGTGCGCGCAGCCACGGTGCCGGCGACGTGGGTGCCGTGATAGCTGCTGCCGCCGGGCGAGTTGTCGCCGGGATCCTCGGGATCCGGGTCGCAGCCGTTGCCGTCGTTGGCAGCTTCGAGGTCGCTGACGAAATCGAAGCCGGTCACGAGCTGGCCGGCAAGATCGGGATGCCCGAGCTTCACGCCCGTGTCGACCACGGCGACGATCACGCCGCTGTTCGGAGCCGTGACGTCCCAGGCCGGCGGCAGGTTGATCTGGCCGTAGTGCCACTGGTACGGATAGAACTCGTCGGCGGGAATCGCATCGGCCGTGCGCACGTAGTTGAGGTCGGCGCTGCGCACGTCCGCTCGGCGGCGCAGCGCAGTGGCGATCTGCCGGGTGTCGTCCTGCAGTCCACGGCGCCCGCGCGATCCGCCGACTCCGCGCATCTCCGCCGTGAGCTCGAGCCCGAGCGCCTCGAAGGCCGCGCGCCGCTCGCCGACTGAAAGGGCCTCGAATAGCATCGGCCCATCGGGCTCACCCCGGACGTGTCGCATCCCGACGCCACGCGCGCGCACCGCACCGCTCGCGCGCGGGTGGCTGCGATCGTCGCGGTAGCGCACCAGAACCTGACCCGGAACGAACTCGGGCTCGCGGACGCCCGCGCCCGTCGGCGGCTGCCCGATCGTGAGCGTGTAGTTCGAGAATCCCGTCCTGACCAGCACGACCACGTAGTAGTCACCCGAGGCGGCAGGCACGATCTCCTCGGTGCGGCTGCGCGTCGCACTCCTCTGCACGAGCGTCTGATCCAGCCGGCGCAGCTCGAGGTCGAGATCGCCCGTGCTCGCGTCTTCGGCGCTCTGCAGGCGGATCGTCTGCCCGCTTGCGATGGAGACGCGGTACCAATCCGAAAGGTCGCCCGACGTGCTCGTGGGCCCGCCCGAAGGACCTGCGCCGGGCCGGTTCAGGTATCCGCCGAGCGTGACGGGATTCCCGATCTCCTGCGCCTGGCCCGCGGAGTTGTTGCGCACAAAGGGCGCGTCGCCGTCGTTGGTGTCCGAGTCGACCGCGCTGCCCGCGGCGGCGAGGATCGTGCCCGTCACCGCATAGGGCGGTCCGCCATGTCCGCCGCCACCGCCACCGCCGCCGCACGCGGTTCCGATCGCCGCGAGAGCCGCCGCGAACACGGCGATCGGCCGGAAGTTCAGCGCATCGGAGCGCCGGAAAGGAGCTCGCATCATCCCCAGCACTCCCCCGCTGCGGATCGGGCGGCGGTCCCCCGGAATCTATCCGATTGGCGGCTCCGCATCGCCACGCAGCGCGGACGGGTGGTGGAACCGCGGCCCGTCCGCTCACGACTGCGGGCAAGCGTGCCCGAGCTGTCCGAGCGCGCTGCACAGCGGCGCCATCTGCGGCGACGACGGTCCGCCCGAGCGCGCGGTCTGGAACATCGCGCGTCGCGCCGCATCGGGGGTGGCGCCGCTTCCGATCAGCACTGCGAGCGCGCCCGTGACGTGCGCCGCAGCGAAGCTCGTTCCGCTCGCGAACGCGAACGCTCCTCCGGGGACCGTAGAGAGGATCTCCGTACCCGGCGCCCAGATCCGCGCCGAGGGGCCTCCATTGCTCCGGTCGTAGCGAGCCCCCTTCGCATCGATCGCACCGACGCCGATCACCGACGGATACGCCGCGGGATAACGCGCCTCGTCGATGCCCTCGTTGCCAGCTGCGGCCACCACGATCGCGCCGAGATCATCGAGGCGATTTGCCGCGCGCTCGAGCAGCGGATTGGGAGGTCCGACGAGGGACAGGTTGAGCACCTGCGCGTGCTCCTTCCAGGCGAGATCGAGCCCGCGCAGCACGTCGAACAGTCCGCACGAATCGCGCGGCGTGGCGCCGAGCGGAGTGCACACGGGAATCGCGATCACCTCGGCCGCGGGCGCTATGCCGGCGATCCCGAAGCCGTTGTTCGCAACCGCCGCGATGACGCCCGTGGTCAGCGTGCCGTGCACGCCGACGCCCTGGGGACCCGCGGTGAGCGGCGAAACCCGCACGGGAGGCAGGTCGGGGTGGTCGGTCTGGGGCGCGGAGTCGAGCACCGCAACGCGGACACCCGCGCCCGTCGAGACCGCGCGCGCTGCATCGACGCCGAGCTCGTCGAGGGAGTGCTGGAGCTTTCGGTAGGAGTCGGGCGCGGGGGCGGGAGCCGGCTCCACGCGATCCGCAGCACTCGCGTAGATGTGATTGGGGGCCACCACCGCATCGCTGGGGAGCTTCGCGACCAGGTCATAGGGATCGCTGAGCGGATCTCCGACGACCCGAGCGATCGTCGCGCACAGCACCGGGCTCCAGAACGAATCCGCGATCCGCGCACCGGGCGCGAGCTGATAGCCGTGCGCGAGGGTCCCGTCGGCTCGCTTCGGCAGCACGAGCAGCGCCTCGCCACCGGCTTGCTGCGAACCCTTCTCGTCGTGGCTCTGCGCGAGCGAAACGATCGGACCCTCGGCCACGCCCACGTGGCTGCCCATCACGCCGGGCTCTTCGCTCGGCGCGAGCTGCGCAATCTGGCGCGGCGCTTCGATCGGAGCGCACAGCTCCGGCTCGGCGGGGCTCCGCGTGTCGGCGAACGCGGCGGATGCCGCGAACAGCGCAGCGAAAACCCCGGCCAGAGCGCGTTGCCGCGGTCTGGCCACAGGCGAACGGCTAGCTGCGCGACGGTTCAGCGAATGCGGCGACACCGTGCCTCTTTTCGCGGAGACGGCTGATCGCCGCGCTCACGTCGGCTCCCGGCGCGAGGCGCAACCGATAGACACCGAGCTGGGTCGGTCCCGAGATCACCGTGGCTCCGATGTCGCGCAGCCCGGTCTGGATCAGCTCGGCGCTCGCGTCCTCGCGGAATACCACCTGCAGGCTCGGGCCACCGCCGTCGGCAGCGCCATCGGTCGCAGCCGCCGTCTCATAAGTCGGCGCAACCCGCGCGACCCAGATCGCGCCGGTCGCGAGCATTCCCGAGATCACCGCCACGAAGAGTCCCGCGGCAATCGACGCCTGCCGCGCCGCGGCACCGACGCGCATCGCCGCCGACTTGCGGCGCGGTTGCGCGACCGACTCCTCATTCGAGTGCGAGGAGATCCGGTCGAGTACGCGCTCATAGACCCGCTCGATGTCGGGCAGATCGATCGCGGGCTCTTCGTCGCCGCGCACGAACGCGAGCTCGGCTCGGCACGCGCGGCAATCGGCCGCATGGGCCTCGACCGCGCCACACTCCTCCGGGGTCAGACCATCCGGATACCAGGGAATCGACGTCAGAATCGCTTCGGGGCAGCTGGTCGTCGTGGTCATGGCGTCAGTCCTCCGTTCCGAGTCCGGTCATGGTGCGCAGGCGCGTGCGCGCCCGATTGACTCGCGTCTTCACGTTGGCTTCGGAGATGGCGAGCCTCTCCGCAATCTCGGGATACGAGAAGCCCTCGATGAACGCGAGCCGTAGTACGTCGCGGTGTCCGGCCGGGAGACGTTCGATCGCGCGGACGAGGCGCCCGAGCTCCTCGCGCGCGTTGATCGATTCGATGTGGTCGGCCGGGTCGGGGATGCGCGCGAGCGTGTCGTCGGTGGCGACGCGCACCGAGGACCGCCGGGGCTGGGAGAAATAGCGCCGCGCCGAGAGCGCCTTCAGATTGGCGATGCCGAAGATCCACGTCGTGACCGGCGACTCCCCGCGGTAGGCGGCCGCGTTCCTCCACACCTCGAAGAACACGTCGGTAGCGACCTCCTCGGCGAGGCCTTCGTCGCCGAGGCGGCGGCGCAGGAACGAGAGCACGCGCTTGTAGTAGCGCTCGAAGATCACGCGGTGGGCAGCCTGGTCGCGCTCGACCACCCGCGCGAGCATTGCGCGGTCGCTCTCCGGCGCGCCGTCGCGGTCGGGTTCGACCGCGGCGTTCGCGAGACCGCCGGAAACGATGCGCAGCTGGGCCATCAGAGACCAAGCCCCGACGTCAGACCACCCGTGAGCCCGCCGACTGCGCCCGTCGTCGTGCTCAGCGTGTCGGTCGTCAGCGTGGTCGTCGTGCCGAGCGTCTCCGCACCGAGCGAGCCGGCGCCGCTCGTGACGCCCGTGAGCCCGCCGTTGAGCGAATCGACGCCGCTCGAGACGGTCTCCGTGACACCGCTCGTCGTGCCGGTAACCCCACTGCTCAGCGTTTCGACGCCGCTCGACACGGTGCTCGTGAGACCACTCGTCGTGCCGGTGACCCCACTGCTGATCGTTTCGACGCCGCTCGACGCGCTGTCCGTAACGCCGCTCGTGGTACCGCCCGTGAGGCTGCCCAGGCCGCTGCCAATCGAGTCGAGGCCGCTCACGACGGTCTCGCTGACGGCGCTCGTCACGGTGCCGAGGAAACTGGTCGTACCGGTCACGGTTTCACTCGTGGTATCGGTCACCCCGCTCACCGTATTCGTGAGCGCGCTCGTGGTGCCGCCCGCGACACCCTCGACCACCCCGGTCACGCCGGTCACGGTGTTGTTCACGGCCTGGGTCGTATTCGAAACCGTATTGGTGACGACCTCGGTCGTGCCCGAAACGGTCGTGCTCACGGCCTGAGTCGCCGACTGGACCGCCGTCGCCGTGTTCGCAGGAGTGCGCGTTAGCTCGAGCGGAACCAGCTGCACGAGATCCGTGGCGGTCCCGTTCCTCGGAGCGAAATGATTCGATGCGGGGCCCGAGACTCCCGCGGGCTGTCCGTATACGGGCGCCATCACGAACTCGCCGACCGACTGAGCGCAGTCGCCCGGGGCCGCGATCGCGGCGCCCAGGTTGTCGGCGACGGCTGCGAAAGACAGGAAGCTGCTGACCAGAAACACGACAGAAGCGTTGTGCAGGTTCATAGCGTCCTCGCGAAGTTCACGTTGAGGAGGAATCCCACGACGTGTTGATCGTAGTCGAACACGTCCGCCGAGGAGAGGTTGTCCAGATAGCTGTAGAGCACGGAGACGGAGAACGGATCGACGAGCGGAATCGAGAGCCGCGCGTCGAAGCCGATCCGCTCGTCGCTGCGCGCCGAGTCGCTGAGGAAGTACTGCTGCGGTATCGGCTGCGCCGCGCGCACCAGATCTTCGCGGTTCGGGAACGTCGTCGGATGGCGGAAGTCTCGGTAGGTGTAGCTCCCCTCGACGTCGAGCCCGAGGCTCCAGGGCAGCGCGAACCCGAGAGCCACGAAGGCACGATGCGCCTCGTGCGAGTACTCGGTTCCGTCGGATTCGAAATAGGTATAGGCGTAGCCACCGGTGAGCGCCGGATCCGAGAGTGGCGGCAGCCCGAGCGGCAGGGTCAACGCATGCGAAATGCCCAAGCCGCTTCCGTAGCCGTCGAGGTCGCGCTCCTGGTGCTCGTTGATGAACGGCGGGCCACATACGGCGAAGCCAGGCGGGAGCGACGGGCACGCACCCCCGGTCACCCCCGGGCCATCGGGAACGTCGTCGAACGAGACGCGATAGTCGTCGACGAACGATCTCGCGTAGAGCTCGGTCGAAGAGCGCGCCGACCAGGCGCGGATCAGCGAGAGGCGCCCGCCGTTCGAGATCAGGAACGGATCGGTGTCCACCCACGCGTAGCCGAAGTCGTAGCGGAAGCGCACGTGGGTATCGGCGCGCAGCGCGTGATTCAGCCACAGCGACGCAGTGGGAAAGTGGTTGTCGAACTGGCGCAGCTCGTCGCGGTCGGAGTGGATCCGACCGCGATAGCTCGCGAGCAGCCCCGCCGAGTTGGCGCCCCACTGTCCGAGATCGAGACCCGCGCGCGCGACCACCGCACCGAGGAGATCGTCCTCGTGGCTGATGTCGGTGGGCAGCGGCGTCTCGCGCCCCGAGAGCACGACGTTGTCGTTGTAGGCGAGCCCAGCGCCCAGATTGAGCCACACGCGCCGGCCACCGGCGCGCTCGAGCGCGCGGTTGGCTTCGTTCGCCCAATCAGTGCCCGCCCACCCGTCGGCGACTTCGTTGAGCCGGTCGCGAGAGTCCTTCTCCTGGCCCGCCGCGCGCAGCGCGACGCCGAGGTAATAGGACGCGACCGGCTCCACGGCCTGGGGGTCCGCACGCGTCTGGAACGTGGCCTTGTTGATGTCGACCGCGCGCTGCAGCGCCACCACGGCGGCGTCCGCATCGCCGCGGCCCAGGTCCACCATGCCGCGATAGAGCTGCCAGAGCGCGTCGCCGGACAGGCTCTCACCCGCGCGCAGGGCGGCGTCCGCGCCGTCGAGGTCGCCCGTGTGATAGCGCGCGCGCGCGAGATCGAGGTTCGCCTCGGCGAGGCTCGGGTCGATCGAGAGTGCGCGCTCGAGCACCCCCGCCGCACGCGCGTACTCCCGCGCGCGCAGCGCGCACTGGCCGAGTCGCCACGCGACGCGTGCGGACTCGGGCGCGGGCACGAGCTCCAGCTCCTTCTCGAGCTCGGGCACCGCCACTTCGCAGCGCCCCTCGAGGGCGAGCCGCTCGCCACGCGTGGGCCGGCGTTCCTCCGCATGGAGGGCCGGGATCGCGGCGAGCAGAGCGATCATCAGCGCAACGAGCTCCTTCCTCGGCACGCGCCAACCCCGTCGCGGGCGATCCTTTCCGGATCGCGCGACCAACTGCACGCGCACCCATCTAAGGAGTTGCAGCCCGGCGCTCCGAGGTTGCGGAAAATCAGCCGTGCGCAGGTGCGCAACGAGGGGGCGGAGCACTCAAGTCCTCGGTTTCAAATCAGAATTAGGAGATTCAGGTGCAGCGCGATTCCCGCAGGGTACCCCGCTCCGCGCCGGGCGCCCCCCTGTCCTGGCTGGGCAATGCCGGGGACCTCGCCCACCCTCTCCCCCTGGAGAAACACATGAGCGATTCACTGGATCTCGCCGCGCTGATCCCCGAGCACTTCGGGCGCTACTTCGCGTTCTTCAAGCCGGGCCACATCGAGGGCATCGTGCCCGCGCGCATCAAAGAGCTCGCGCGTCTGAAGATCGCCGCCCTCAACCAATGCGATACCTGACTGTTCGCGCGCTACGCGTCGGCGACGCGTCAGGGGCTCGACGAAGAGACGATCGCGCAGATCCACCGGCCCGCTGCCGAGCGCGAGCTGGCGCCGCGCGAAGCGCTCGCGGTGCAGTTCGCCGAGCGCGCCGCGCTCGACTTCCGGAGCGTCGACGCCGCGTTCGTGGCCGAGCTCCGCAAGCACTTCAGCGACGCGGAAATTGCCGAGCTCGGCATGATGATCCAGCAGTACATAGCGCTCGGGCGCCTGCTCGTGATGACGGGCGGCCACAAGGGCGCGTGCGAGATCTACGTCCCGGAGTATTAGCGGCGCTTGCGGTCAGGCCAGCCACTCGGGCACCGGCAACCCCTTGCTGCGCAGGAATTCCGGGTTGAACAGCTTGCTCTGGTAGCGCGTGCCGTAGTCGGCGAGCACCGTCACCACGGTGTGCCCGGGACCGAGCTCCTTCGCGAGCCGGATCGCGCCCGCGACGTTGACTCCGCTCGACCCGCCGAGACAGAGGCCCTCCTCGCGCAGCAGGTCGAAGATGATCGGAAGCCACTCGGGGTCGGGGATCTGATAGGCGTCGTCGATCTGTGCCTCGGCGATGTTCCCCGTGACGCGCCCCTGCCCGATTCCCTCGGTGATCGAGCTGCCCTCGGCCTTGAGCTCGCCGTGCTTGATCCAGTGGTACATCGCGGCGCCCAACGGATCGGCGGCCACGATGCGCACGTCGCGGTTCACGGACTTCAGGAACTCGCCCACGCCCGCGAGCGTGCCGCCCGTGCCGATCGCACAGGTGAAGCCGTCGACCTTGCCGCCGGTCTGCGCCCAGATCTCCGGACCCGTCGATCGGAAATGGCCGGAGCGGTTGCTCGGGTTGTCCCATTGATTCGCGTAGAGCACGCCACCCGGCTCGCTCTTGGCGAGCTCGGCTGCATGGCGCTCGGCCTGCTTCACGTAGTGATCGGGGTCCTTGTACGGAACCGCGGGAACGCAGCGCAGCTCGACCCCGCACAGCCGCAGCATGTCCTTCTTCTCCTGGCTCTGCGTCTCGGGCATCAGGATCACCGTGCGGTAGCCGCGCGCATTGCCGACCAGCGCGAGTCCGATCCCGGTGTTTCCCGCGGTGCCCTCGACGACCACGCCGCCGGGCTGCAGGTCTCCGCGCTCCTCGGCGTCGAGGATCATGTACTTCGCGGCGCGATCCTTCACCGAGCCGCCCGGATTGAGGAACTCGGCCTTCCCGAGCACGTTGCAGCCCGTCAGCTCGGATGCTTTGCGCAAGCGGATCAGCGGGGTGTTGCCGACGGCGTCGGTGAATCCGTCTCGTACGTCCACGGGGATCTCCTTGGTGTCACTGGGCGCCCTGCGCCGCGGCGCGGCGAATCGTAGCCACGTCGCGCGCGTCGAGCGGCAGCTCGAGCGCGAGCTCCACGGCGCGCCCGCTCATCTTGCGCAGAGTCTTCGCGGTGACGTCGAGCAGCTTCTCCTCGGACAGGCGCTCGGCGATCTCGCGGTACTGCGTCTCGAGAAATACCAGGCACAGCGCGTCCTCGAGCACCTGCGCCTCGTGCTCTCCGCGCGCGAGCCCGCGCTTGTGCAGGAGATCGGAGACGCGCCGGATCAGGGCCGCGTCATAGCCGTGCGCTTCGAGGATCGCTGCGGTCTGATCGGCGTGGAAGTCGTGCAGCGCCCGCCGCCAACGCAGATATCCCTCGCGTCCTTCGGGATAGTCCGCGCGCGGGATCGCCCAGCGGCGGAGGTGGTGTGCGCGCCCCGCGAGCTGCAGCGCCTCGCTCGCATCGGGCTCGAGCTTTCCGATCCACTCCGACACGAGCTCGGCGTGCGCCTGCTCCTTGGGGCGGCGCGATCCGCGCACGAGGATCGCGTGGGGATCTCCGCTGTTGGCGGCGTCGATGGCCTCGAGCGCCTTGCGCAGCCGCTCGTCGCTCACGCGCGAGTCCTCAATAGGGTGTGAGGCTCGGATCGATGCGCTCGATCCAGGCGAGGATCCCGCCGTTCAGGTTCCAGACGTTCTCGAAGCCGGCTCCGCGCATCGCCTTCACCGCGTTCGCGCTGCGGCCGCCACTCCGACAGTGCACGACGATGTGTGCGCCGCGATCGAGCTCGGCGAGATGTCCCGAGAGCTTGCCGAGCGGAATCAGCTGGCCGTCGAGATGGCAGATCTCGTACTCGTGCGGCTCGCGCACGTCGATCAACACGAAGTCCGCCCGCTCGTCGCGCAACCGCTTGAGATCCTCGACGCTGATGTCCCAAGGGCTCTGTACCGGCACTAGCGTCCCTCCACGCGCGCGAGCAGCGACGCGAGATCACCACTGCCACCCGTGAGCACGAGCGTGAGCATGCGTCTCGGGTCGTCCGCCGCTGCGTTCTCGAGGCGTCACCGCCTCGCCGAACATCGCGCGCGCGACCGGCAACAGCTCCTTGCTCGCGAGCTCGAACGCAGC
Organism: uncultured delta proteobacterium; assembly: GCA_963832165.1. Classification (GTDB taxonomy): domain Bacteria; phylum Myxococcota_A; class UBA9160; order UBA9160; family SMWR01; genus JAHEJV01. Next base: position 165,996 of record CAWHTE010000007.1, read on the forward strand.
GGCCGTATTCGGGGCCGCGAGACGGTCCGGGAACGAGATCTCGAGCTCGCTCGTCGCGAAGCGGATCGCGGCGTGATCGTCCGCTTCGAGCGCGCTCGCAGCCACGAGCGCCTTCGCGAGTGCGTCGCGGAACAGCGCCGCGACGTCTTCGCTGCCGGCGCGCTTGCGCAGGGTGAGCAGGCCCGTGCGCCCGCGCGCGAGGTCGATGCCGTAGTCGACCTCGTGCCCGATCAGGATCACGCCGGGCCCTTCGGGAACGTGGGCGTAGTCGGCTACGTCGATCAGCTGGCCTGGCACGGCCGCTTCCTGGATGAAGCGGTGGAACACGCCGATGAAACGGTGCAGATCAGCGCGCGCGATCGGTTGCACGGCGAAGAGCTTGAGAGCGAGACGGTTCGGGTCCATGTCTCGCGACTCAGGCCTCGGCCTGCACTTCTTCCGGCTCGCTCGCGCTGCCCGGAATCGGCGGCGCCTGGCGCACCGCTTCGCGCGCCTCGCAGGCGTGCGCGGCTTCGATGAACAGCTGCGCCTCCTCGACGCGCTGCGACGCGAGCTCCGCCGTCACGCGTTCGGGAGGGCTCGCGTGGCGGTCGAGCAGATAGCGGCCGAACAGGCCCTTCGCGAAGCGGTCGAAGAAGCGCTCGCTGTCGAAGAAGCGCGTCTTCCACTCGGCGACGATGTCGTCGGGATTCTGCGTGACGTCGATGTATTCCATGCGCACGAGCGCGCGCGCCGCCGAGAGCATCGCCGCGTAGGCGAGCTCTTCCGCGGTCTCGGGGTCGCCTTCGTCGAGCGCGATCTGCGCGTCGAACGCCTGCGCCTCCGCCTTCACCACCTCGATGCCGAACAGCGACACCACCTCGCCCGCGCACTCGCCCACGCCGAGGTCGCCGATCGTGAACTCGCGCACGTCGCTCCAGTCGCTGTAGAACGACGGGTCCTCGGCGTAGGGCGCCACGGGCATGAACGGCTTGATCAGCTCCTTCAGGTTGCGCTTGCCCATGCGCGCGCACCACGCCTGGAAGCGCTCGCCATTCTCGCGACCGTGGGCGTAGGCGTCCGTGAGTGCGTCGACCGCCTCCGGGATGGCCTTGCTCGGCACCGCGCCGACGGCGAGCCCGTAGCTGCCCGCGTTCTCGGTCCACTGCCCGCCCAGGATCACCTGGAAGTGCGGCACCGTGCGCCCGTCGATCTTGCGGCTGTTGCCGTAGAAGCCGATGTCGGCGACGTGGTGCTGGCCGCAGCAGTTGAAGCAGCCCGAGATCTTGATCTTGAGGCTCTTCACCGCCTCGGGCAGCGACACCGACTTCGCGGCGAGCCGATTGCGCAGCTCTGCGCCGAGCCCGCGGCTCGACGAGATGCCGAGCTTGCAGGTGTCGGTGCCCGGGCAGCTCGTCACGTCGACGATCGTGGTGGCGCCAGGAGCGGCGAGGCCGAGCGCGGCGAGGTCGCGGTGCACGTCCGGGAGATCGGCGTCGGAGACCCAGCGCAGCACGATGTTCTGCTCGACGGTGGTGCGCAGGTTCTCGCCCACGTACTGGCGCGCGAGATCGGAGAGGCCGCGCGTCTGATCGGCGGTCAGGTCGCCGAGCGGCAGGTTCAGCATCACCACCGAGTAGCCACTCTGGCGCTGCGGGCTCACGTTGGTGGCGAGCCACTCCTCGTAGCCCTCGACGAGCCCCTGCTTTGCGACGACGCCGCCGGCAGGGCGCGGCGCCTCGCCGCGCGTGTGCGGCATGTCGTTCAGATAGGCGGTCCAGCGGTCGTCGTGGGGCAGCGTCTTGCGCTCCTCCACGACGAGCCGGCGGAACTCCTCGATGCCGAGCTTCGCGACCAGGAACTTGATGCGCGCGCGGCCGCGGTTCTGCTTCTCGCCGAGCCGCGCGAACACGCGCGCGATCGCCTGGGTCACCGGAAGCAGCTCCTCCTCGGGCGTGAACTCCGAGAGCACCTTCGCCTGGTGCGGAACGGCGCCCAGCCCGCCGCCGACGACGACCTCGAAGCCGCGCTTGCCGTCGACGACGCGCGCGACGTAGCCGGAGTCGTGCATCTGCACGAGACCGCACGCCTCGTGCTCGCAGCCCGAGAACGCGAGCTTGAACTTGCGCCCGAAGTCCTGCACGTCGGGATGTCCGAGCAGGAAGCTCATGAGCGCCTGCGCGTAGGGCGACACGTCGAACGGCTCGGTCTTGCACACGCCCGCGAGCGGGCACGCCGTGACGTTGCGCACCGAGTTGCCGCACGCCTCGCGCGTCGTGATCCCGACCGCGGCGAGCCGGCGCATCAGATCGGGCGTGTCCTCGATGTGCACGAAGTGGAGCTGGACGTCCTGGCGCGTGGTGACGTGGAGGATCCCGTCCGAGTACTCCTCCGCGAGCGCCGCGAGCACGTCGAGCTGCTCGGGCGAGACGCCGCCGAAGGGGATCTTGATCCGCTGCATGCCCGGCGCGTCCCAGAGCGTGTCGGGGCCCTTCGTGGGCTTCGTCGTCGAACGCGAGCTGCGCGCTCTGCGATGCCGTCGTGGCGCTGGCCGTTGTCGTAGCGCTGCCCGTACACGCCGCGTCGCAGGCGCGTCTCGGCGAACACCTTCTCGTCGATCTTCCCCTTCTTGCGCAGCTGAAGCTGCGCCTCGAACTGATCGATCTCCTCGGCCCAGCCGGGATTCATGCGATCCGCGAGCGTGTCCTTCCAAGACTCCGGGGTACGGGTGTCAGCCATGGCCATCTCCCGAGTCGACCGCGGGCGGCGGGGGGTCGAGATCGGTGTTGGAGGATTCCCCGCCTAGCAACGGGGACGGGTCGTCGCCTTGCAGTCTACGCGAATGCGGGCTCGTGCGCGGCGACTCGCCTTGGTCTCGATACTAGTCCGCAGGCGGAAATCGATCAACAAATCCCGACTATATAAATAGGATAATATCGAATCCTTAAGAGGCTTAAATCACAACGAAATAGGAGATTTCATCCCGAGGATCCCACGGAAATCTCCATTTAATACTGCGTAATAATGGGGATTATGAGCGGCTTCGCGCCGCGACCAGAAGCCGCAGCCGGTCGAGCATCGAGATCGCCGTGCTCGCGACGAGCCCCCAGCCGAGCCAGAGCACTAGCGATGGAGAGGGCCAACCCAACCCGAGCGCGTCGCGCACGATCGGGATCGCGGCGATCACGTAGTACGCGATGCCGTTCCAGCGCCCGAGCCGACTCGGGAACAGACCCGATGCGGAGAGAACGCGCGAGTCGAGCGAGTACTGGATGAACGCCGCGGCGATCAGCCACGGCAAAGGCGTCGGCAGGACACCCATGCGCGCGAGCGCGGCGGTGCCCGTGACGACGAACGTGGCGTCGGCGGCGTGATCCGCAAAGCCGCCGAATCGGCTCTCCTCACCGTAGCGGCGCGCCACCCAGCCGTCGGCGAGATCGGTTCCGACGGCGGTGAAGAACAGCGCCGCGGCGATGCCGGGCGCGTCCGACAGCACCGCGACCGCGAATGCCGGCGCGAGCAGAAGTCGCAGCAGCGTGAGCGCGTTGGCCCGCGTCGACCAGGAGGCAGCGGCATCCATCGCCGCCCATTTCACACTGCACGGCGCGCCGTGTCTAGCCTCCGGCTACAGTCCGCGCCCGATGCGTATCCATCTCGTTGCCGCGATCGCGATTCCGCTGCTCGCGTGCTCTGCTGCGGACGATCGTGCGCTCTCGGATCTCGCGCGCGAGGGCGAGCGGGTCTACCAGAACGTCTGCATCGCGTGTCACCACGGGAACCCGAACCTCGACGGCGCCCTCGGCCCCGCCAACGCGGGCGCGTCGGTCGAGCTGCTCGAGGCGAAGGTGCTGCGCGGCGAGTACCCGCCCGGCTACACGCCGAAGCGTCCCGGCAGCAACACGATGCCGCGCTTCGAGTACCTCGCCGACAAGATCCCCGCGCTCGCGGCCTATCTCGGCGAAGTGAAGAAGTAGGCGGGATCAGCCGGCGGGAATCAGGCGCACGCCCGCGATCGACGCGGCGCCGTCCGCGCCGAGCACTCCGCGCGCGCGGGCGCGGGCCTCGAAGCGCCCGCGGTCTGCGAGCGCGACCTCGACGCCGACGAGCGCGTCGCTCTGGCCGCCCGGCACGAACGCGATCCGGCCTCCGCGCGTCAGCGCGATCTCGAATCCGCTCGCGCAGGCGCGCGCCCCGATCCCGAGCAGCTCGCTCCAGCGCGCGGCGAGCTTCTCCGGATCGGGGCTCGCGAGCTCGGCGCCCGTGATCGCGGTGGCCGTCGACGTGCGCGTGCGCTCGCGCCAGCCCGGTCCGGCCCACACCCATTCGCCCCACGACGGCATGCCGTCGAGCGAGACGATCGCGCCTAGCGCGCGCGGGTGGAAATGCGCGGTGCGCCCGCCCTCGTGCTCGCCCTCCCAGACGACCGCGGCGCCCGCGCCCTTCGCGCGCTCGACCTCGCGCGAGAGCGTCGCGAGATCGTCGCACTGGACGATCACCATGTATCCCGCGTCGCCGCCGCGTCTGTCGATCCACCGCTTCGCGGTGGCGTCGTCGCGCACGGGCGAGACCACTTCGAGAAAGGTCTCGCCGATCGGCATCACCGCGTTCACGAGCCCGAACACGGCAACGCCCGGATCGCGGAACGGCTCTCCCGCGCCGAGCACGTCGGTGAGCGCTGCGGTGGTCGCCTCGAGATCCATCGCTGCGAGAGCGATCTGCCGCAGCCGCACGGTTCCCTCCGTCTAGAGAATCGCCATCGCTGCGAACAGGATGAACGTGAGCGCGAGCCCGAGGTGGATCGTTCCCGACACGGTCGAGAGCGGCTTCTGGCGCGCCAGACCGGTTCCCACGAGCGCGTTGAGCTCGAGCACGCCCACGAGCGCGAGCGTGAGGATCCAGTAGAGCGTCAGGTTCTTCTCGATGCCGAGCGTGTTGAAGTGCGACGCCGACACCATGAAGAACAGCATCGGGATCGAGAACAGCGTGTTGGTGCGCGACGCCAGACCCGCGCGCGCCCCGCGCGGCGCTGCGGCCGGGTCGGCCTCACCGCCCGCGGCCACCTTGGTGGCGTTCGCAATCACCACCTGCTGCGCCGGCCAGATCACGAACCAGACGTTCGCCCACATCGTGGTGCCGAGCAGTCCACCCGTGAGGATGCGCGTCATGTAGTTGCTGCTGAGCGGGACGCTCTCGTGACCCCATCGCGTGAGCACGTAGAGCACACCCGTGATGAACGTGAACATCGCGCCCCAGCGGAACCACCAGAGCGCGTTGGGTACGAGGCCGCGCGTCATCAGGCTCTTGGCCTGGCCGCCCAGCTCGGTGCCAAAGAAGGGAGTCTGCACGAGATTGAAGTAGTAGAGCATCCCGATCCACGTGATTCCCGCGAGCACGTGGAACCATCGGAGGAGGATGTACCAACCCTCCAGGCTGACGCTTTCCATGACCGGTCCTCCCTCTCTGCGGCCGCCGCCTCAGGGCGATCGGGCCGCGACACGCGAATGGGGGGCTGCCCCATTCTACAGGTAGATCGGGTCGTTGGCCTGCGATTTTGCGAGTCGGGCCCGGATCCGGTGGCGGGGCGCCCCTGGGCCCCGCCTACGGCTTGTCCTTGCCGAACAGGCACATCGAGAAGTACTGCGACCCGCCGCCGTAGGCGTGGCCGAGCGTCTTGCGGGCGCCGTCCACCTGGTGCTCGCCCGCCTGACCGCGGATCTGCATCGCGGCCTCGGCATAGCGGATCATCCCCGACGCGCCGATCGCGTTCGACGAGAGCACGCCGCCGCTCATGTTGACGGGCATGTCGCCGTCGAGCGCGGTCGCGCCTTCGTAGACCATCTTCCAGCCCTCGTTCTCGGGAGCGAAGCCCAGGTTTTCCATCCACATCGCCTCGAACCAGCTGAACGGAACGTAGATCTCCGCGCAGTCGATCTCCTTGCGCGGGTTGCTGATGCGCCCCTGCTTGTAGAGATCGGCGGCGGCCTTGCGGCCGGCCATCGGGTTCACCGCGTCGCGGCCCGGGAACTGATTCGGCTCGCTGCGCATCGCGGTCGCGTGCACCCAGGCCGCCGGTGTCGGCGCGCGCTCGGCGACCTTCTCGCTCGCGATCACCATCGCGCACGCGCCGTCCGAGGACGGGCAGCTCTCGAGATAGCGGATCGGATCCCAGAGCATCGGCGAGTTCGCGATCTTGTCGAAGTCGATGTCGGGGATCTGGAGGTGCGCCAGGGGATTCTTCAGCGCGTTCAGCCGATCCTTGAGAGCGGTGCGGATCCCGGTGTCCTCGGGCGCACCCGAGCGCTGGATGTAGGCGTGGATCAGCGGCGCGAAGTAGCCACCCGCGCCCGCCACCACGGCCACCGAGAACGGCGGCGAGATCGACAGGCCCCACATCGCGTTGCTCTCGGACTGCTTCTCCCATCCGATCGTGAGCACGCGCTCGTGGATCCCCGCCTGGACCAGGCTCATCGCGACGTTCGCGGTCGAGCCGCCGACGCTGCCCGCGGTGTGAACGCGCAGGAGCGGCTTGCCCGTCGCGCCGATCGCGTCGGCGAGGTAGTTCTCGGGCAGCATCACGCCCTCGAACATGTCGGGCGCCTTGCCGATCACCACCGCGTCGATGTCCGCGAACGTGAGTCCCGCGTCGTCGAGCGCGCGCAGCGCCGCTTCGCGCAACAGGCCGGGCATCGACACGTCGATGCGCTTCGCGTCGTACTTGGTCTGACCGATGCCGATGACGCCGCACAGGTTGGCCATCGTTCACTCCCCTTCGAGTACGCAGACGAGGTTCTGCTGGAGACAGTGGCCCTGCGTGGCGTGCGCCACCGCGCGGTCGCCCTCTCCGCGCGCGATGCGCGCGAACGCATCGCCGATCCGGTTGAGTCCGCACGAGAACAACGTGCGCGAGCACAGGGATCCGCCCGAGGGATTGATCCGGACGTCGGCCCCGAGACCGAGCGCTTCGCGCAGGATCAGCTCCTGGTGCGTGTACGGTGCATCGAGCTCCGCGAAGTCGATGCGATCCTTCGCAACACCGGCCTTCTTCGCCGCGATCTCTGCCGAGGGTGCGCGCGTGAGATCGCGTACGCCGAGCGCGGGCGGATCGATGCGGTGATCGATGCCGCGGATCCAGACCGGGCGTTTCGCGAGCTTGCGTGCGAGATCGCCCGCGGCGATCACCATCGCCGTGGCGCCGTCGCTATTGGTCGGGCAGTCGTGATCGCGCAGCGGCGAGGTCCGGTACGGCTCGGCGAGCAGCTTCTCAGCGTCGAAATCACCTTTGGCGATCGCGTGCGGGTTGCCGCGCGCGTCGCGGCGGCTGCGCACGGCCACGTCCGCGAGGTCGCGCTCGGTCTTGCGCGCGCGTTCGAGATAGAGGCGCGCCTGGATCCCCGCGATGCTGTCGGCGTCGGGCCACAGCTGCGTCACGCAGTAGGGGTCGAGCTGGAGCGCGAGCACTTCGGCGAGATCGCCCGGCGAGGTCTTGCCGAACGAGTAGATCAGCGCCGACTCCGCCTCGCCGGTCTGGATCTTGACCCAGGCCTCGTACAGCGCCCACGCGCCGTCCATCTCGACGTGCGACTCCTTGATCGGAGGCCACGCGCCGACTCCGTCGAGCGCCATCACGAACGCGAAGGGTTGACCCTGCAGGAAGTCGCTCGAGCCCGAGCAGGTGAAGTCGATCTCGGTGCGCGGGAGGCCACTCTGCTTGACGGCCTCCTTCACGACCGGCAGCAGGATCTCGACCTCGTTGCGCACCTCGCGCAGCGCGTTCGATTGCGCGAACGAGACGATGGCGACGTCCCGCATCAGGTGTTCTCCTTGATCTTCTCGTAGGGCACGTCCGGCTCGTCGATCGGCTCGAAGTACTCGATGCTCGCGACCGTCGGGGCCAGCTTGTCGTCGGCGACCCACTTCGCCTGGACGCGCATCCCGATCCGCACCTTGTCGAGCGGACAGTTCTGGAGCACGTGGAAGAATCCGATCGCCGCGCCGTCGAGCAGCACGTTCACGGCCACGTAGGGCAGATCGAACTTGATGTTCTCGGACGGCACGCGAATCACCGAGTAGGTCACCACGGTGCCCTTGTCCGACACCTCGACCGCTTCCTGAGCGAGCTCGGAAGTGCGCGGGTCGGCGCCGCGCGGCGGAACGAGCACGGGCTGTCCGGGCCCCGTGCGCGCGCCGACGATCTTCTTCCTCGCGAGGCCGCGCAGGAACAGCGTCGCGGCCTGTCCGGCCGTGAAGTCGTACTCGAGGCGGACCGGTGTGACGATCGACTTGATCGGGTCGCTCATTTCTTCTCCAGATCGAAACAGACCACGTCGTTGATGCCGCCCTTGGGCTCGTTCGCCCAGCGCGGGACGACGCGCGTGCCGACGGCGAGCTTCGACTCTTCGCGCGCGTCGACGGCGTGCAGCATCGGTACGTCGGCGCCGTCGAGCTTGATCAGCGCGTACGCGAACGGATGTTGCAGCGGCTGCTTCTTGCGCGGCTTCGAGACCCAGGACCACGAAACGACCTGGCCTCCCGGACCCACCGGCACCCACTCCGAGATCGTTTCACCCGAGTTCGGGTCGTACTCCTGCGGCGGCACGAGCACGCGGCCGTCGCGCGCCTTGATCCCCTCGAACTGGCGATCGCGCAGGCTCGTGAAGAAGCGCGACAGCACGGGACCCAGCGAGCGCTTGTAGGGATACTCGAGAACGTGCGGCCCGCGCAGCACGTCGGGGGGTTGGGCCATGTCCGACTCCGTCAGGGTTGGGGGGCACAGGTCGGCCACCGACGGAACACCGTCGGGGCGGCCACGCTAGCACGAACGTTCCTAGATGGGCCGCACCAGCGACATGCCGTTGTCGCGCATCACGAGGCGCTTCTCGCTCGCGGAATAGCCCTCGAGATCGGCCACGAACTCGGTCGGCTCGGCGAGCCCCTCGGCGTGCGGAAAATCCGAACCGAACAACACGTGATCGGCGCCGATCAGGTCGCGCAGGTTCGGCAGGTCGTCTTCGTAGTAGGGCGCCACCCAGACGTGCTTGCGGAACGCCTCCACCGGATCCTGTCGGAACGCGAACGGCATCTGACCGTAGGCTTTCTTGAATCGGCTGATCAGCGGTGCGACCCACGAGCTGCCGGTCTCGATCGTCGCGACGCGCAGGCGGGGGTGGCGATCGAACAGCCCGCCGCACACGAGCGCGGCCATCGTGTCCATGATCGGCGCGGGCGACATGCACAGGCGCAGCGGATTGAAGTCGAACGACTGGAAGTCGCCGGCGAGTCCCCACGCTTCGAAGAAGCGCAGGTAGCCCGAGTCGCCCGAGTGATAGGCAGCCGTGATGCCGGCTTCCGCCACGCGCGACCAGAACGGATCGAAGCGCTCTTCGGCGGGCGAGTGGCCGCCAGCCGGAGTCTCGATCGGACCCGCGCGCATCACGATCGCGCGTGCGTCGTGCTCGAGCGCCCATTCGAGCTCGCGCACCGCATTGTCGACGTCGACGAGCGTGATGTAGGGCGCCGAGTACAGGCGCTCCTTGTATGCGAAGCCCCAGTCCTCGTGCAGCCAGCGGTTGAAGGCGCGAAACGCCGCGCACAGCGCCTCGGGATCGCGGACCAGCGACTCCTCCATGCCGACGCCGAGCGTCGGGAACATGAACATCCCCTCGAGTCCCTGACTGTCCATGAGTGCGATGCGCGCGTCGCGATTGCGATAGGCGGGGTTGATCGGCTCGAGGTCGCCGAACACCTCGCGGATGCTCTTGCCGTCGGGATTGCGCCCGCGGAAGTACTGATCGAGGCAACCCGGCTTCGCGACCGGATCGAACGTCGGATTCGGGATGAAGCGATTGATCTTGCCGCCCACGAGCAGGCTCTTGCGGCCGTTCACGACGCCCCACTGCATCGCGCGTCGTTGCATCTTCGGCTCGATGTGGCGCGTGAAGGCGTCTTCGGCCTCGTAGTAGTGGTTGTCTGCGTCGAAAGCCGGAAAGTCGATGTGCGACATCGCGGTGTTCGTCCTCTCGCGCGGTGCGGGCCATCGGGTCCCGCTCGCCTTGACTCGTGATTCGGTTCTGGAATACTACCATTCGTATTTCTGAACTGCAATTCATCCGAACGCACGAGGGGGAGTCCGATGCCGGTCCAGGCGCGTGCGAAGGCAAGGAGGCCGACCTCCGGGTCGGCCGACGCGCAGCGAGCCGAAGGCGAGCGAAGGCGGGCCCCTGCACAAGAGAAGATTCGCCAGGCCCGCCACGGGGCCTACCGGGACCTGATCCTCGAGGCCGCGCAAGAGGTTTTCGCCGAGAAGGGCTACGCCGAGTCGAAGGTCGCCGACATCGCCCAGGCCGCGGGCGTCGCGACCGGCACGGTCTACGCGATCTTCCCGGGCAAGCAGGACCTCTACCGCGCGATCCACCGCGAGAACCTCGAGGAGCTCGCGCGCCGCTACGCCGCGATCCCTGCCCGCAGCTCGGTGCGCGAGACGCTGCTCTCGCGCAGCGAGATGTCCACGCGCTTTCTCACGTCGCGCCCCAACTATCTGCGCATCTATCTGCGCGAGGCCGAGCGCTGGGGCTTCGACCCGAGCGAGCTCCCCAGCGATGCCGCGGCGTTCGTGGATCTCCCGCTCTTCGAGCGCGGCGTCGCGAACGGCGAGCTCGTCGACGAGGCGCCGCAGCTGCTCCAGAGCCTCGTGCTCGCGAGCGGGCAGGTGCATCTGGCGCACTGGCTGCGCGGGGGCATGCGCGAAGATCCGGCTGCGCTCGTGGCGCGGATCCAGGCCTTCACGCGGCGCGCGATCTTCCGATCCGAGCCCGCGTCGAGCTGACGCGCGTGGCCTAGCCTCATGGACTTCGCTCGCCCTCCGCTCGCTGCGCGAAACTTGCGCGCGCTCGTCGTCGGCGGCACGGGCCCCACCGGCCCGTTCATCGTGAACGGCCTGCGCGCGCGCGGCTATGCCACCGCGATCCTGCACCGCGGTACTCACGAGATCGACGAGATCCCCGCGGACGTCGAGCACATCCACGCCGATCCCTACGACGGCGCCGCGCTCGATGCGGCGCTCGCGCAGCGCCGCTTCGACGTGGTGGTGGCGAGCTATGGGCGGCTGCGCGAGGTGGCGCGCGCGTGCGTCGGCCGGACGGAGCTCTTCGTGGGCGTGGGAGGCGTGCCGCTCTACCGCGGCTGGATGCGCCCCGAAGATCTCGCGCCGCGCGGGCTCGCCGTGCCCGTGCGCGAAGACGCACCGCAGGTCGAGAGCGCCGACGAGCTGCGCAAGGGATTCATGATCCGCCGCACCGAGGAGGCGGTGTTCGAGTATCACCCGCGCGCGGCGATGTTCCGCTATCCGACGGTCTACGGACCGCGCCAGCCTCTTCCGCTCGAGTGGTGCATCGTGCGCCGCGTGCTCGACGGCCGGCGCGCGATCGTGTTGCCCGACGGCGGGCTCACGCTCGCCACCGCGGGTTATTCGGAGAACCTCGCGCACGCGGTGCTCCTGGCCGTCGACCGGCCCGACGCCGCCGCAGGCCAGTCCTACAACTGCGGCGACGAGCACACGCTCACGCTGCGCCAGCGCGCCGAGACGATCGCGAGCATCCTCGGTCATCCGCTCGAGGTGATCGGCGTGCCGTCCGAGGTCGCGCTGCCCGCATGGCCGCTGCTCACGCACGAGGCCAGCGACCACCGTCTCATGGATCTCGGCAAGCTCCAGGGCGAGCTCGGCTATCGGGACGCGGTGCCGACCCCGGAAGCGCTGCGGCGCACCGTGGACTGGCTCGTTGCGAACCGGCCCGAGCGGGGCGGCTTCACCGAGCAGCTGCTGGGCGATCCGTTCGACTACGACGCGGAGGACCAGCTCATCGCGGCCGCACGCGAAGGACTCGAGCGCCTGCGCGCGGTCCGCTATGCGCGCCCGCCGACGGGCGGCGCGTCGTACATCGCCGTCGCGGACCGCTCGTCGCAGCGCAAGAGCTAGGAAGGCCGGAGATCGCGCGGCAGTCCGAGCCCGCGCTCACCGATGATGTTGCGCTGGATGTTCGAAGCGCCACCGGCGATCGCGGGCCCGAGCGAATACATGTAGTTGTGCACGACTCCGCGCAGCGTTGCGGATTCGTCGTAGATGCTGTCGTTGGCGGCCTCGGGCTCGAGCAGGCCATCGCTGCCGAGCAGATCGAACGCCGCACACGCGATCTGCTTCATCACCTCGGTGGAGAAGAGCTTGATCATCATCATCGGAAGCATCACCTGGAGCTCCTCACCGCGTGCTGACGCAGAGAGCATGCGCAGGTTGGTGGTCTCGCACGCGCGCACGGAGCACTCGATCTCGGCGATGCGACGACGCACGACCGGATCCTCGATCGCGGGCCGGCCGCCGCGCACCGTGCTGCGCGCGATCTGCAGCAGCACTTCGAGCTGGCCGACCATCAGGCGCGGGTTGCCGATCAGATTGCGCTCGTGCCTGAGCGTCGCTCGCGAGATCGCCCATCCCTCGCCGCGCCGTCCGACGATGTTCTCGGCCGGCGTGCGCACGTCGTCGAAGAAGACTTCGTTGAACTCCATGCTGCCCGTCATCTGCTTGAGCGGCCGCACGTCGATGCCGGGCGCGTCCATCGGCACGAGCAGGTACGAGATGCCCGCGTGTTTGCCCGCGCCGGCCTCGGTGCGGAACAGACCGAACATGTAGTCGGCATCGGCCGCATTGCTGGTCCAGATCTTCTGGCCGTTGATCACCCAGTGATCGCCCTCGAGCCGCGCGCTCGTCTGCAGTGACGCGAGATCGCTGCCCGAGCCGGGCTCGCTGTAGCCCTGACACCAGCTCATTTCGCCCGCGAGCGTCGGCGGCACGAAGTGCCGCTTCTGCTCTTCGCTGCCGAACTCGAGCAGCGTGGGCACGAGCAGGCCGGGACCCTGGTCGAGGCGATTGCCCGGCGCGCCGCTGCGCGCGTACTCCTCCTGGATGACGCGGTCGATCAGCGGATCGCTGTCGTGTCCGGCGCCGCCGTACTCGGCGGGAATGCTCCGGTAGACGTAGCCGGCTTCGATGCCGCGCTTGCGGAAGATCCGCTCCTGATCCGCCGCGGGAAGCTCCGCCTCGGCACCGCGCAGCGGCCATCCGCTCAAGAACTCGCGCAGCTCGCCGCGAAACGCCTCGTAGCGCTCGCCGTAGGTGAGATCCATCTACCAGTCTCCGAGTTCGGCGATGCGCGCGTAGTGGTGTTCGGGCGCTCCGCCCCAGATCCGGTCGAACATCGCGCGCTTGAACCAGATCTGGACGTCGCACTCCCAGGTGAACCCGAGTCCGCCGTGCAGCTCGACCGCCGCGCGCGCCACCTCGCTCGCGCGTGCCGTGATGTGCGCCTTTGCGATCGCCGCCGCGCGCGGCGCCTCGGACGGGATCTGATCCCACGCATGAGCGGCATACCAGAACAGACCGCGCGTGGGCTCGACCTGCGTCGCCATGTCGGCGAGCTGGTGCTTGACCGACTGGAACTGCGCGATCGGCGTTCCGAACTGTTGGCGCGCCTTCGCGTACTCGGTGGTGATGCGCGTGAGGTGCCACGCGGCCCCGAATGCATCCGCGGCGAGCGCCACGAGCGCTGCGTCGCGCACGCGCGCGGCGGCAGCAGGAGCCCCAGCGAGCAGCTCCGCGGGCGTGCCGTCGAAGCCGAGCTCGGCGATCGGACGCGTGCGATCGGCGCCGCGCTCGTCCTCGATGCGCATGCCCGCTGCACCGCGCTCGACCACCGCGAAGCGGCCGCCGCGCACTCCCACCACGACGAGATCCGCGACCACCGCGTGCGGAACGTGGCGCTTGACGCCGCGCAACGACTCACCCGCTTGGAGCGTCCAGGCCTCCGGGTCCCACACATCGCTCGACTCCGCGAGTGCGATCGTCGCGACCCGCTCGCCCGACGCGAGCGCAGGCAACCAGCGCCGCTGCTGCTCGTCGCTGCCCGCGAGCGCGAGCGCAAGGCACGCGAGGGAGTGGCCGAAGATCGGGCCCGGCAGCGCACTCGCGCCGAGCTCTTCCATCACGAGCGCAAGCTCGAGCAAGCCGAGTCCTGCGCCGCCGAACGATTCGGGCACCGTGAGCCCCGCGATGCCGATCTCCGCGAGGCCCTTCCAGAGCGCGGGATCGTGCCCTGCGCCGCCGTCGAAGATCTCGCGCAGACGCGGCGCGGGACATTCGCCCGCGGCGAAACCGCGCACGGTCTCCTGGAGCAAGAGCTGCTCCTCGGTCAGGCCGAAGTGCATCCGATTCGATCTCCCGCGGACGGCGACGAAGGACGCCGAGTAGTAAGTCATCTTGACTATTTGGTCAAGCCGCCTTACGGTCGCCGCATGGCTGAATCGCTCGCCGCATCGCCGCGCCGCAGCCGCAACCCCGACTTGATCGAGCGCTCACTCGCGGTGTTCGGGCGCCGCAACATCGGCGTGCTGTTCCAGCACTTGTCGCGCGATTTCGAGCGCCGCGCGCGCGCCACGCTGCAGGCGCGCGGCCACACCGAACTCCTGCCCTCACACCAGGTGGTGTTCGCGAGCCTAGGCCGGGACGGCACGCGCCTCACGACACTCGCGCAGCACGCGGGTATGACGAAACAGGCAATGGGCCAGATCGTCGACGATCTCGAGCAGCTCGGATACGTCGAGCGGACTCCGGATCCCGAGGATGGGCGCGCCAAGATCGTGCGCTTCACCGCGGCGGGACTCGACTTCGTGTGCGACGCCGCCGAGGTGCTCGAGGAGATCTGGCGCGATTATTCGCGTCTGCTCGGCGAGAACGAGCTCGATCGGATCCAGGAGCAGCTGCACGAGCTGATGCGGGGCACGCGCCGCGATCCCCCGCCCAGCGAACGTTAGGCGGAGCTCGCAGCGATCACCGACGCCACGCGCTCGGGATCGACGCGCGTCATGAGGCTCTGGAACTTCCCGACCTCGCTGCCGAGCAGCGGTCGCGATGCTTCGTCCCAGCTCGGCGCGGCCGAGAGTCCGAACAGCGCGCGGCCGTCCGCGGCCAGGCGCGGCAGGATCGGCGACAGATAGACGGCGATCTGGTGGAAGAGATTGAGCGCGACACTGCACACGTCGCGCAGCTCGTCCTGGGCATCGCCGCGCTTGCGCAGCGTCCACGGCGCGCGCGCCTCCACGTACTCGTTGGCGCGATCCGCGAGCGCCATCACGAGCCGCGTGACCTTTCCGGTATCACAGGCCTCGTACGCGGCCGCGATCTCGTCGGAGAGACGCGCGCCCGCAGCGAACAGACCGCCGTCGTCCGGGTAGTCGGAGGCGAGTGGCTGGCCCTCGACGAAGCGCGCTGTGCGGCTCGCGAGGTTCACCACCTTTCCCACGAGGTCGGCGTTCACCTTCGCGACGAACTCGTCGAGGTGGAGATCCATGTCGGACGCGCCGCCGGACAGCTTGGTCGCGAAGTAGTAGCGGAGATAGTCGGGCGAGAGGTGCTCGAGATAGGTGCGCGCGAACACGAACGTGCCCTTGCGCTTGCTCATCTTCTCGCCGTTGACGGTGAGGAAGCCGTGCACGTGCACGCGCGTCGGCAGCGGTCGACCCCACGCCTCGAGCATCGCGGGCCAGAACAGCGTGTGGAAGTAGGCGATGTCCTTGCCGATGAAATGGTGGATCTCGCAGTCGGGATTCCCCCACCAGCGCTCGAAATCCTCGCCCGTCTTCTCGCACCAATCCCAGGTCGAGCTCATGTATCCGACCGGCGCGTCGAGCCAGACATAGAAGTAGTGGCCCGGCGCATCGGGGATCTCGAAGCCGAAGTAGGGCGCGGGCCGCGACACGTCCCAATCGCGCAGCGCCTCGGCGAGAAATCCGTTCGCGAGCCAGTTGGCGGTCTCGGTCGGCATGCGGCCGGGCGCCTGCGTCCACTGCGCGAGAAAGTCGTGGAAGCGCTCGAGCACGACGAAGCAGTGCATCGCCGAGCGGAGCTCCGGGCGCGCGCCCGTGAGCGTGCTGACCGGATTCACGAGCTCCTCGGGACCGTAGACGGCGCCGCATACCTCGCAGTTGTCGCCGTACTGATCGGGCGATCCGCAGCGCGGGCAGTTCCCTTTCACGAACCGGTCGGCGAGGAAGATGCCCGCCTGCGCGTCGTAGAGCTGCGTGACCTCGCGCTCGGTGACGTGGCCGCCCGCGCGCAGCGCAGCCCATACCTCGTTCACGAGCCGCTGGTTCGAAGGACTGTGCGTGCTGCCGTAGTGATCGTAGACGGCGCCGAAGTCGGCGAGGTCGCGCTCGTGCGCGCGGCGCACGTCTTCGAGCAACGCCTCCGGCTCGCGGCCCTCCTTCTGCGCGCGGATCATCGTTGCGGTGCCGTGTGTGTCGTCGCCGCAGAAGCTGCGCACCTCGTGGCCGCGCATGCGCTGGAAGCGCACCCAGATGTCGGTCTGGACGTGCTCGAGCAAATGCCCCAGATGCAGATCCGTGTTCACGTAGGGCAGGGCGTTGGTGATGAGAATCTGGCGGCGCACCATCGTGGGAACGGAGCGTATACTGTGCAGCGCCGCGGCGCCCCGCGAGTTTCGGAGGATCGCCATGCCCACCCCCGACGCGATCGAGCGAGACTGGGTGATCGATTGCGACACCCACATCACCGAACCGCCCGACGTCTGGACCGCACGACTCCCCGCAAAGTTTCTCGATCGCGCGCCGCACGTCGTGCACGACGAGGAGTTCGGCTGGGACGTGTGGCGAATCGGCGACTCGAAGTCGCTGCTCACGGTCGGTCACACCGCGGTGGCGGGCTGGCCGGAGCCGTTCCCGTCGGCGCCGCGCACGCTCGCCGAGGTACCGCGAGCGGCCTACGACGCAAAGGCACGGCTCGAGTACATGGATTCGATCGGCATCTGGGCGATGGCGCTCTATCCGAACGTGGGCGGCTTCGGCAACGAATCGTTCCTGAAGCTCGGCGACCCCGAGCTCATGCTCGCGTGCGTAGAGGCCTACAACGATTTCCAGATCGACTGGATCAGCCCCGATCCGCGCCGCTTCATCCCGATCCTCGCGACGCCGTTCTGGGACCCCGCGGCGTCTGCGCGCGAGATCGAGCGCAGCGCGGCTCGTGGGCACCGCGGCGTGCTGTTCACGGGCGAGCCGCAGAAGTTCGGCTTCCCGCCGCTCGCGGATCCGCACTGGGACCCGCTCTGGGCGGCGGCCCAGGACACCGGGCTCCCGGTCAGCTTCCACATCGGCAGCGGCAGCCTGGTCGAAGAGTTCACTCCCGAGCGCATGAAGGTCTACGGCATGGGCGCGCTCAACGCCAAGACCACCGTCGGCTTGTTCCTCGAGAACGGCAAGCAGCTCGTCGACCTGTTGTTCTCGGGTGTGCTTGCGCGCTTCCCGAAGCTCCAAGTGGTATCGGTCGAGAGCGGGATCGGATTCATCCCGTTCGTTCTGGAAGCCGCCGACTACGCGTTCGAGTACTCGAAGGTCCGGCGAGAGCGCCCGATCTTCGAGATGAAGCCGAGTGAGTACTTCCAGCGGCAGGTCTACGGCTGTTATTTCTTCGAGGAATTCGCTCCGCAGAGGCTGATCGATCGGATCGGCGTGGACCGGATCCTGTTCGAGACCGACTATCCGCACCCGGTCTGCCTGTACGGCAACGTGCGGGAGAAGATCGACGCGGGGCTCGCCGGAAAGTCGCACGAGGTGCGGCGTAAGCTCCTCTGGGAGAACGCTGCGAAGCTCTACCGGGTGCCGGAGCCGGATCGCCCGGTACCGATCGCGTAGCGCTACGCGTCCGAGCGCCGGCGGAACTGCCCGAAGTTCGCTTTGCGCTTCTCGAGAAACGCCCGGACCGCCTCGATGTTCTCGGGCGATCCCGCCTGTTCCTTCATGCCCTGATCTTCCGACTCGAACGCCGCGCGGATCCCGTCGCGGTGCGCGCGCAGCAGCGTGCGCTTGGTGGCCTGTAGCGCGGACACGGGATGCTGCGCGATCTCTCGCGCGACGGCGAGCGTCGCTTCGAGCAGCTGCGCGTCGGGAAACACGCCGGCCGCCATGCCCAGCTTCACGGCCTGGCCCGCGTCGATCCACTCGGCGGTGTAGAAGAGCTCGGCCGCGCGCTGCGAACCGATCACCTGTTGCAGCAGGTAGCTGCTCGCGCCTTCGGGAACCAGGCCGAGCGCCACGAACGGGAGCCGCAGCCGCACGCTCTCGCCCACGTACACGATGTCGCAATGGAACAGGAACGTGGCGCCGATCCCGACCCCGACACCCTTGGCGGCCGCGAGCAGCGGCTTGTCGAACGCGACGAGCGCCTCCATGCAGCCGTAGTAGCCGTTCGGATGGCCGTCGTCGCGCGGTGCCGACGACTGGCCGAACGCGGAGAGGTCCTGGCCCGCGGAGAAATCGCTTCCGGCGCCCGTCACCACCACCACCGCAATGCGCGGATCTTCGCGCGCGGCGTTGAGCGCGTCGCGGAGGCCATCCCACTGCGCATCGTCGAAGGCGTTCTTCTTGGCGGGGCGGTTCAGCGTGACCACGAGCACGCCTTCGTCGTCGAGCGAGCGCAGCACCGGGTCGGTCATGGATCGTCCTCCGCCGCTTCGGATGATAGCGGTGCCCTCTCGCGCGGTAGAGCTACCCTGGGCCGGCGTCGCCGGATCCGGCGTCACTCCAGGAGCGCTCGATGATCTCGTACAACCCGTTCGCCGAAGCAGTGATGGCCGATCCCCATCCCGTCTATCGCCAGTTGCGCGACGAGGCTCCGGTGTACCGGCTCGCCAACTACCCGTGCTGGGTGCTGTCGCGCTTCGAAGACGTGTGGAATGCGAGCCTCGACGTGAAATCGTTCTCGGTCGCGCAGGGAACGACGCCGAGCCAGCTGCTCACGAAGGCGCAGCCGGTCACGCCGATGATCAACAACATGGATCCGCCCGCTCACACGGCGTTGCGCGCGCAGCTGCGCCCATTCTTCGCGCCCGCGCGCATCCGCGAGCTCGAGCCCACCATCCGCCAGCTCTTCTCCGACGCGCTCGATCAGCTGGTCGAGAAGGGTGGGGGCGATCTCGTGGGCGAGTTCGGCACGCGCGTCGCGCTCAAGGTGGCGTCGATCGTCTCCGGCATCCCGCTCGAGGACGGAGACATGCTCTACCGACTCGTGCAGCGTTTCTTCGGCCACGAGGAAGGCGTCGACGGCATGACCGCCGACGGCATCAAGGCGATGATGGAGATGATCGAGTACTTCGCCGCGCTCGCCGCGCGCCGGCGCGCGCAAGGCACCGCGCGCGCGCATCCGCTCGACGTGCTGATCGACTTCGAGCAGGACGGGCACAAGCTCGAGGATCCCGTGATCGCCTCGCACATGTCGCTGCTCCTGATCGGGGGGTCGGAAACCTTCCCGAAGGTGTTCGCGAATCTCGCGCGCCGACTGTTCGAACATCCGGACCAGCGCGCCGCGGTGGCTGCGGATCCGAGCCTCGCGCCCGACGCGATGATCGAGGCGCTGCGCTACGACATGCCGACGCAGTTCCTCGGCCGCACCGTCGTGCGCGACGTCGAGGTGCGCGGTGAGAAGCTGCGCGCGGGCGAGACCGTGCTCTTCCTGTACGCGTCCGCCAACCGGGATCCGCGCGAGTTCGCCGACCCGGATCGCTTCGACATCGCTCGCCGCCCGCCGCGCATCCTGAGCTTCGGCCACGGCACGCACGCCTGCCTCGGCATCCACACCGCCAAGGCCGAGGGGCGGATCGCGCTGGAGGAGCTGCTACGCCGCGATCCCGAGTACGAATTGGACATGAGCGGCGCCGAGCGCCTGCGCACCGAGTTCGTGCAGGGCTTCGCTCGCTTGCCCGTGAGGTTGCACACCTAGCCCGGAGGCCTGCATGTCGGCGCCGTTCTCTCACCTCGCGAGCATCGACTACCCGATTCTCGACGCCGACGCGCATGTGAACGAGCCGCCGAACCTCTGGCAGGACGCGGTCCCGGCGAAGTGGCGAGATCGCGCGCCCAAGCTCGTGAAGACCGACGCCGGGGATTTCTGGCACTTCGACGGCGGCCGGGAGAAGTCGCCCGTCGGCCTCACGGCCGCGGCAGGGCAGAGCATGCTCGAGATGGGGCTTTCCGGGCAGACCTACGAGGGGATGCGCCCGGGCAGCTTCGATACCGCGGCGCGCCTCGCAGATATGGACGCCGACGGCATCTACGCGCAGGTGCTCTATCCCTCGGTGACACTGAAAGGCGCCAAGGTGTACTCGGAGGAGCGCGAGCTGCAGCTCGCGTGCGTGCGCGCCTACAACGATTGGATCGCCGCGTTCGCCGCGCCCGCGCGCGGGCGCCTGGCTGCGCAGGCGATCATTCCCACCACGGGCCTGGACGATGCGGTCACCGAGCTCGACTACGCGCTCAAGAACGGCCACCGCGGAGCGATCATCTCCTCGTTCCCGAGCGGCTCCATCGTACCGAGCGCGAGCGATGCGCCGTTCTGGTCGCGAGCACAGGAGGCGGACTTCCCGATCGGCGTGCACATCGGGAGCTTCGTGAAGGCCGCGCCGGCTGCACCGGCGGCCGGCCGCACTCCCGAGCCCGCCGGCAATGCATCGCTCGCGTTCCTCGCGCGCGCGGCGTGGGCGAAGTCGGGCGGGCAGACGCTCGACGTCGCGTGCGATCTGCTCTTCTCGGGGATCTTCCAGCGCTTCCCCGGTCTGAAGATCGTGCTCGTGGAGGCGAACATCGGCTGGATCCCGACGCTGCTCGAGCAGAGCGACGACATGTTCCGCCGCTATCGCTGGTGGACGGGCGCGCACAAGACCATGTCGGAGATGCCGAGCCAGATCTTCCATCGCAACTTCTACTCGACCTTCATGGTCGATCGCTCGGGCCTCGAGCTGCGCCACCGACTCCACATCGACCACCTGATGTGGTCGACCGACTATCCGCACAGCGGCACCGACTGGCCCAACTCCGGCGTCACGATCGAGAACCTCTTCCGAGGCATCCCGCAGGACGAAGTGAAGAAGATGCTTCACGACAACTGCAAGACGCTGTACCGCCTCGACGTACCGGATCGCCTGATCTAGACCACGTTCGAGAGCGGCTCGCCGCGCGCCCAGCGCTGCAGGTTGGCCAGGAAGAGCTCGGCCTGGCGAGCCTGGTTCCCCGCCGAGAGCGCCGCCGCATGCGGCGTCACGATCACGTTCGGCAGCGACCACAGCAAGGACTCCGCCGGTAGCGGCTCGCTCTCGAACACGTCGAGGTACGCACCCGCGATGCGGCCCGAGACGAGCTCCGCGGTGAGCGCGACCTCGTCGACGATCTCGCCCCGTGCGACGTTGATCACGTGGGCGCCGTCGGGGAGCAGTGCGAGCGCCGCGGCATCGATCCAGCCGCGCGTCTCGTCGCTGAGCGGACACGCGATCGCGAGCCAGTGCGCGCGGGGTAGCACGTCGCGCAGCTGCGCGGGCGCAACGAGCTCGTCGGCGGGTGCTCCGGTGCGATTCGTGCTGCGTCGCACGCCGACGACGTGCAGACCCAGCGCGCGTCCGAGCCGGGCGATCTCGCCACCGATGCCGCCGAGGCCCACCACCACGAGGGTCTGCCCGCCGAGATCCGCGGGTGACGCGACCGAACCCGGCTCGAGCCAGCGGCGCTCGCGCTGAGCGGCTCCGAAGCGCGGCAACCCGCGCGCGAGAGCGAGCAGCCCCGCGATCGCGCTATGCGCGATCGGAACCGCGCTCGCGCCCGGCGAATTGGTGAGGCGCACACCGCGCTCGAGCAGGCGCGCGAAGATCGGATGGTCGGTACCCGCGTTGAAACAGTGCATCCAGCGCAGCTTGTCGGCGGAGAGCGCCGCCGCGAAGAACGCGGCGGAATGGACCGGATACACGTCACCCGAGAAGTACGCGAGCTCGATGCGCTCGACCTCGCCGCGATCCAGCCGCGCCGCGGGATCTTCGGGCAACGCGATCGGCTCGAGCTCCGCACCGGTCTCGCGCGCGAGCGACGCGACCCGTGTGGCATAGCCGCGCAAGAAACCCGGACCGACGAGCAGCCCCGCCACCCGATCAGCTCTCGGGCGACTTGGCTTCGCGCAGCGCTTGGCGCTCCTGCGCGAGCTTCTTCGCCTTCGCGAGCGTCGGCGCCCGCAGCTTCGCTTCGAGCGCCTCGAGTATGGGCTTGGTTTCCGGCAGGTCACTCGCGGCGAGCCACGCATAGCCCTCGACGATGTTCGTGCTCGTGCCCTTCCCCTCGATGTAGGCCATTCCCAGCTTCACCTGTGCCTGCGGCTGCCCTTTCGCTGCAGCTCGCTTCCACCACTTCACGGCTTCGCGTGGGTTCGCCGTCAGCCCGCCGCGACCGTCGGCGTGAAAAATTCCCATGCTGTACTCGGCGATGGCATCCCCGCGTTCTGCCGCTCGCTCGAACAGCGTGCGCGCCGTAGCGTCGTCGGGCTCACCCACCATGCCCGAGGCGAGCAACGTGGCATACGAAACCTCGGCAGCCGGCTCACCCGCTTCGACCGCGGTGCGGAAGAGACGCAGCGCTTCCTTGGGGTCGGCCGCAACACCGGCACCCGACGCATACATCGTTCCGAGCGTGATGAGCGCGGGCGCGTAGTTCTTTTCTGCGGCCGCCTTCAGCATGCGCAGCGAAGCCTCGTCATCCTTCGGAACGCCGTTGCCGTGCGAATAGCGCACGGCCATCTCGGCCATCGCGACCGAGTCTCCGAGCTCGGCGCCGCGCTGGTAGAGCCGAACCGCTTCGGCCGGATCGGCCTCGACGCCGCGCCCCGCTGCGTACATCTTCGCGAGATTCGTGTGGGCGGGAGCGAAGCCCGCGTCGACGGATCGGCGATACCACTCGACCGCTTTGAGATCGTTGTTGTGGCGGCCCACCGCCGCCACGCGCTCGAGCTGTTCGGTCACGTCCGAGACGTGCTGGCCCCCGCCCCTCGTGTAGAAGGCGATCTGCTCGGCGGTCTCCTCGTCGGGGATCAGTCCCTGCGCGTACAGAACGCCGAGCTGATTCATCGACGCGGGCTGCTTCTGATCGGCAGCCAGGCGGTACCACTTCGCGGCCTCGGCGGGGCTCGTGTCCACACCGCGCCCCATCTGATAGAAGAAGCCGAGAGACTCCTGAGCGGGCGCATAGCCCTGAGTCGCCGCACGTTCGAACCAGACGCGCGCCTGAACGTCGTCCTTCTCCACTCCGGTCCCGTTCGCGTAGCGATCGCCGAGCGCGTGCTCCGCCTCGGGTTGACCCGCCTCTGCGGCCACCGTCAGCCAGCGCAGCGTCGACTCGGCGTCGATCTCCGCAGCGCCCGCCGTACCCGCTCGCGCGAGCTCCAACGCCGCGTCAGCGTTGCCTTGTTCCGCGGCGCGCGTGAGCAGCGCAATCGCCTCGGCCTTCTTGCTCGGATCGCGCGCGAGAAGATGCGCCTGCGCGAGCTGGCCGCTCGGATCGCCCGCCTCGGCCGAGCGCGCGATCCACGTCGCGGCCTCGGTGGGGTCCCCGCCCGCAGCGAGCATCTGCTCGCCGAGTCGCGCCTGGGCACGCGCGTTGCCCGCCTCTGCGGCCGCACGCAGCCAGCGGTCGACGCGCGCCGCATCGTCCGGAGCCGCGCGCTCGCCGTAGAGCTCGACGAGCCGCATCTGGGCGGGAGCTGACCCGTTCTCGGCCGCCTTCTCGAGCCAGACGAACGCCTCGTCGAGATTGCGCTCGACGCCGTCGCCAGTCGCGAAGCGCTCACCGAGCGCTCGCTGCGCATCCGCAGATCCCAGCCGCGCTCGCCAGCGCGTGCGGTCGACTTCACTGCATGCGGCGCATGCGAGCAGCACGAGCACGAGTGCGAGTCGCAGCGAGTGCATCGCCGCGGATCCTAGCTCTCCGACCGACCCCTGCCCCCGGAACCGCCGGGTGGTACGTTCGCCGCCCCGGAGCGATCGTGAAGTTCGTCCTTTCCGCCGCGTTCAATGATCCCGATCATCTGCTCGAGCTCGCCGTCTGCGCCGAAGAGTGCGGCTTCGAGGCGATGGCGTTCCCGGATCACGTCGTGCATCCGGAGCGGCTCGACACTCCCTACCCCTACACCGCGGACGGTTCACGTCGCTGGCAGGCATTCACACCCTGGGTGGATCCCTGGGTGGCGATCGGCGCCTGCGCCGCCGTGACCACGCGGCTGCGCTTCACGAACAACGTCTTCGTGCTCGCGATGCGCAACCCGTTCCTGGCCGCGAAGTCGATCGCCACCGCGGCGGTCCTGTCGCGTGGGCGGGTGACCGTTACTCTCGGCGTCGGCTGGTCGAACGTCGAGTACACGCTGCTCGGCCAGGACTTCCGCACGCGCGGCAAGCGCACCGACGAGATGATCGAGGTGCTGCGCAAGCTCTGGACCGGCGAGATGATCTCGCACCAGGGCCCGTTCTATCGCTTCGACGCGCTCGAGTCGAACCCGAAGCCTCCCGCGCGGATCCCGATCTGGGCGGGCGGAATCTCCGACGCGGCACTGCGCCGCGCCGCGCGCAACGACGGCTGGCTCTCGGACCTGCAGACGACGGCCGAGATCGAGACCTGCATCGACACGGTGCGCCGCTACCGCGCGGAGCAGGGACGTGCGGGCGAGCCGTTCGACGTGATGGCGAGCGCGAGCGATGCGTTCACGCTCGAGGGCTACCGGCGACTCGAGAAGATCGGCGTGACGCACGTGCTGACGCTGCCCTGGATCTTCAGCCACGGCGACACCAAGGTGCTGAGCGAGAAGAAGGATGGCATGCGCCGCTTCGCCGACGACGTGATCACAAAGGTTTGAGCAAGTCTCGCGAAGCGAGCCGAAGGCGAGCGAAGTCATAAGGAGTGTCTCGCGCAGCGAGCGAAGTCCATGAGGAGTGAGATCCACCATGAGCGAGAGCGAACGCCATCCGGATGGCCAGATCAGCGTGGAACAGCGCGGCCGCATCCTGCTGATGGGCCTCGACCGGCCCGAGAAGTACAACGGACTGACACCCAAGATGATGCGCGAGCTCGGCCTCGCCTACACGCGACTCGACGAGGATCCCGAGCTCTGGGTGGGCGTGCTGTTCGGACACGGCAAACACTTCACGGCGGGCCTCGACCTCCCGAAGTGGACCGAGGGCATGAGAGACGCGGTCGCGCGGCGGGAACGCGACCGCAACGACCGCGTCGATCCGATGGCGCTCGCGCGCGCGTGCCGCAAGCCGATCGTCACCGCGGTGCACGGGATCACGTACACCGCGGGCATCGAGATGATGCTCGCGGGTGACATCGTGGTGGCCGCCGATGATTGCCGCTTCTCGCAGCTCGAGCCGAAGCGCGGGATCCATGCCACGGGTGGCGCCACGATCCGCTTCGTCGAGCGCGGGGGCTGGGGCAACGCGATGTATCACCTGCTCACCAGCGACGAGTTCAGTGCGGAAGAGGCGCGTCGGATCGGCCTCGTGCAGGAGATCGTGCCGCGCGGCGCCGAGCTCGCGCGCGCGCTCGAGCTCGCCGACCGGATCGCGGCAATGGCCCCGCGTGCGGTACAGGCGACGAAGGCATCGTCGCGCCGCTATCTCGACCACGGGTTCGCCGCCACCGTCGCCGCATTCGCGTCCGACCAGGCCGAGCTCGCCAACTCCGAGGACGCCCGCGAAGGAGTGGCCTCGTTCGTCGAGCGGCGCGATCCCAGATTCACGGGGCGCTAGGATGGCGACCGTGAGTGAAGCCGACCTCGAACGCCCGCTCGGCGAGCTGCGCACTCAGGGATACACGATCCTGGAGAACGCGATCGAGCCGGAACTCGTCGCCGCGCTCGTGGCGGCAATCCGGCGGATCGAGCAAGAGAGCGGTGCGGCGCCGCGCGGCAACCCGGCCGAGGGCTTCGCAACGCTGCGCACCTACAACCTGCTCGCGAAGGACCCGATCTTCCAGAAGATGCCCGTTCACCCGGCCGTGCTGCCGCTGGTCGAGCGCGTGCTCGATGCGGGCTGCCTGCTTTCGGGCCTGACCGCGATCGACATCGGCCCGGGCGAGCGCGCCCAGCCGGTGCATCCCGACGACCTCGTGATGACGGTGCCGCGGCCCCACCCAGCGCTCATGTGCACGTCGCTCTGGGCGCTCACCGATTTCACCGACGCCAACGGCGCGACGCGCATCTTTCCGGGTACGCACCTCGAGTCGGGCCGGCCGGACGGGCGCGAATCGATCCCCGCCGAGATGCGCGCGGGCAGCGTGCTCGTGATCGACGGCGGCCTCTGGCACGGCGGCGGCGCGAACACCACCGAGAACGAGTGGCGGATCGGCGTGAACGTCCAGTACTGCGCGGGCTTCTGCCGGCCGCAGCAGAACCAGTACCTCGGCATTCCGCGCGAGATCACGCGCACGTTCCCCGATCGGCTGCTCGAGCTGTGTGGATACAGCCTCTACAAGGGCATCATGGGACACATCGACGGGCAGAGCCCTGCGGTCGTGCTAGGCGACGGGCGGCTCGAAGAGCGCGCCTACGCATCGACGAAGCAGCTGGGCGCCCGGCGCACGCGCGCGGAGTACTGACATGGCAGAGCTCTTCTGGCGCAGTGAGCCCGAGGCGGCCCCCGAGTCGGTCGGGATGGATCCCGCCGTGCTCGACGCGCTCGTCGCGGAATTCGAAAAGACGGTGGAGAAGGGCGAGCTGTTCCACGGCGCGCAGCTCGCGGTGTACCGGCGCGGGGTCCGCGTACTCGAGGCCGGGGGCGGACTCGCGCGCGTGCGCACGCGCGTGCCCGTGACGCCCGAGTCGCTGTTCGTGATCTTCAGCGCCACCAAGGGCCTCGCGGGCCTCGCGATGCTCATGCTCTACGAGCGCGGGGCGTTCCACTACGACGAGCCGGTCGCAAAGTACTGGCCGGAGTTCGCGAGCGTGGTGCCCGAGAAGTGCCAGGTGACGATCCGCCACGTGATGAGCCACCGCGCCGGCTTCCCGCTCGGACCGAGATGGCTGAACGTGGATCACTGGGGGGATCGCGAGGCGATCCGGCGCGCGATGATCGAGATCCGGCTGCGCTTCACACCCGGCGAGAAGAACGCCTATCACGCGATGAACTACGGGCACATGGTGAACGAGCTCGTCTCGCGGATCGACGGCCGCGACTGCGGCCGGTTCCTGCACGAGGAGGTGTTCGATCCGCTGGGCCTGCGAGACCTCTACGTGGGTCTGCCCGACGACGCGGCGCTCGAGGCGCGCGTCGCGTGGTGCTATCACGAGATCGTGCTGAACGCCGCGCGCGCGACGGGTGTGGCGGGACCGGAAGCAAGCGCGGCCGCGCTCGCGCTCGAGGCACCCGAGCTCACCGAGAAACGCGCGGTGCCTCCGCAGTATCGCGACACCCCCGAGCTCGCGCACGACTTCAACCGCCCCGAGACGCACCGCGCGGTGCTGCCCGCGGCGGGCGGAATCGCGACCGCGCGCGATCTCGCCGCGGTGTACGCCGTGCTCGCGCAGGGTGGAAGCGGCCGCGGCGTGTCACTCGTCTCCGCCGACGGCCTCGCACAGGTCACCGCGCCAACCAATCGGCCCGGCGACATCGACGGCACGATCGGCTTCCCGCTGCGCTGGGGGCTCGGCTTCCACATGGGCACGCACGGGCGCGGCAGCACGCTGCGCACCTTCGGCCACGGCGGTGCGGGCGGTCAGATCGGCTTCGCCGACCCCGACCGCGAGCTCGCCTTCGCGTTCGTCACCAACGGCGAGCTCTCGCCGGACTTCGTGGTGTGGCGCTACCGGCTGCAGGGCCTCGCGTTCAAGGCCTGCATCGACTGACGATCGCGCTCAGCGCGCGGGACCGCGGCTCGCGAGCACCACGACCGCCCACGCGTACAGCGGCTCGATCTTGCGCGCGCGCGGCAGCTCGCGCACGAGCTCGGGGTCTTCGTAGCGCGGATCGTTCGTGGATCGGCCGGGATCGCCCGGCCCGGGTGCGGGCTGATCGGCCGGGGGAAGCGGCATGTGGGTGCGCCGCCGCGAGGTGAGCTCGTCCGTCTCGAAGCCGAGACCGACCCGCGCCCCCGGCGCGAGCGTCACACCCGCGAGCGTGCTGGTTCCCGAGAGCGGCGTGCCCAGCGCGATCCGGATCTCGTACGCAATCACGTCGGCGCGCGCGGCAGCCTGGACGTCGATCGGCCCTGCCGTGGAGCCGACGAGCTGTTCGCCGTATTCGGCCCCGCGCTGCACGATCTCGATGTAGGCGGGCGCGGTGGCCGTGGAGCCAGCCTGGAACGGCGCGACGCGGATGCCGATCTGCCGCGCTGCGCCGCCGGCGGGATCGATCCAGAGCGTGAAGCCCACGCGCTCGATCAGGGTCTGCACATCGAGATCACGCGTGACGAGGCAGAGGTAGAGGTTCGCGCCGTCGTTCGCGACGCCGAGCGCGACGCTGCGCTCTTCGTCGATGCGCGTGAATCGCCCCGACCACTCGGCGTAGGCGCCGTCGACTGCGATCGGGTTCGCGGTCCATTCGCTCCGGAGCTCGGGCGAGTGAGCGCACGCGAGCCCGAAGATTCCTGCCGCGATCCAGGTCTTCCGCATCGTCAGCTCGCGGCCACGCCGCCGTCGATCGACAGGATCGACCCGTGCACGAAACGCGCCTCGTCCGAAGCGAGATAGGCGATCGCGCCCGCGACTTCCTCCGGCTGACACATCCCGCGGTGGCCGACGTAGGGCTTTGCGAGCTTCCAGTTCATCTCCTTGGGAAAGTCGATCTTCTTGTTCAGCGGCGTGTCGACGCCGCCCGGCGCCACCGCGTTCACGCGCAGGCCCGTGAGCACGTACTCTGCGGCGAGCGATTTCGTGAGCTGCACGACGCCGCCCTTCGCAGCGCAGTAGGCGACGGTATACGCCTGGCCCATGAGCCCCGCGACCGAAGCCACGTTCACGATCGCGCCCTTGGTCTCGATCAGGTGCGGAATCGCGGCCTGACACGTGAACGCGACCGCCGAGAGGTTCAGCGCGATCAGGAAGTTCCAGTTCTCCTCGGGCATCTGCTCGAACATGTGGAACTGACTCGCGCCCGCGACGTTCGCGAGCACGTCGAGCCGGCCGTACGCCCCGGTGGCGGCGGCGACCGCGCCGAAGCAGTCGTTGCGGTGCGTGAGGTCGAAGCGGCCTCCCTGCATCTTCCCACCCGCGGCGGCGATCGTGTCGGACGTGCGCGCGAGCCCGGCCTCGTCGATGTCGGCTCCGAACACGAGCGCACCCTCGCTCGCGAGCCGCACCGCCGTGGCCCTTCCGATGCCCGATGCAGCTCCCGTGATCAGTGCGACCTTACCGTCGAAGCGGCCCATTTCCTGTTCCTCCTGCTCGCGATCGCGCGGGATGGTACCGTCCTCCGCGCTCCGATGGTCGAATACCACCCGTTCAGCGATGCGATCTTCGACGACCCGTACCCGACCTACAAGCGGCTGCGCGACGAATCGCCGATCCACTACCTCGAAGAGTTCGACTGCTGGTTCGTGTCGCGCTTCGAGGACGTATGGAGCCTCGAGCAGGATCAGCGCAACCTGACCTCGAAGTTCGGCACCACCTCGACCCATCTCGTCACGAAACAGACGCCCATCTCACCGAACCTCTCGGGCCTCGATCCGCCGCAGCACGGGCCGGTGCGCTCGTACTTCAACCCCGCGTTCAAGCCCGGCGCCGTGGCCGCGCTCGAGCCGCGTGTACGCGCGTTTGCGCGCGAGGCGATCGACGCGGTGCGCGAGCGCGGCTCGGCAGACGCGGTGATCGAGCTCGGCGGATACGTCGCGTCGCGCGTCGTGTGCACGATCCTCGGACTGCCGCTCGAAGACGCCGACCAGGTCCTGGCCTGGGTGAACACCTACTTCGAGCGCGAGCCCGGGCAGCGCGGCAGCACCCCGCGCGGGATCGAAGCCGCGAAAGAGTTCGCGATGTATCTGTTCCGCCTCTCGAAGGAGCTGCGTGCGCGCGGAGCACCCGAGGGCAGCGTGATGCACAAGCTGCACCACGTGGAGGTCGCGGGCGAGCGCGCCGACGACATGCGCGTCGCGGTGCATCTGAACATGCTCGCGATCGGCGGCAGCGAGACGTTCCCGAAGGTGTTCTCGGCGGCGCTGTGGCGCCTCGCGCAGAATCCCGATCAGCGCGCCGAATGCGTACGCGACCCGTCGCTCGTACCCGACGCGCTTCACGAGACGCTCCGCATCGACATGCCGACCCAGATGCTCGGGCGCACGATCTCGCAGGACTTCGAGATGCGCGGGAAGCAGCTGCGCGCGGGCAGCGGGGTGCTCTTCCTCTGGGGCTCCGCGAACCGCGACGAGCGCGAGTTCGCCGATCCCGACATCTTCGATCTGCGTCGCCGCGCGCCGCGCATCCTCTCATTCGGCCATGGCCAGCACATGTGCCTCGGCGCGCACGTCGCGCGGCTCGAAGGGCGCGTGCTGATCCAGGAAGTGCTGCGCGGCATGCCCGAATACGAGATCGACGCGGCGGGCATCCAGCGCCTGCGCTCCGAGTTCTTCCGCGGCTTCGCGGCGCTGCCGATCCGTTTCGCGCCGTTCTAGCGCGGCGAACGAGTCACAGCTCGGGCGTGAAGGCGTCGACGAGCACGATGCCGTTCTCGACGCGCGCTGCGATCGGCTCGAGGCGATCGCCCGCGCACGGGCCCGCGATGCAGTAGCCGTCCTCGCGGCGGAAGATCGCGCCGTGCGTGGCGCAGACGATGTGCCGGCCCTCGCGGTCGAGGAAGTCGTTGGGGCGCAGATCGAGCGGCGTGCCGCGATGCGGACACCGGTTGCGATACGCGATCACGTCCGAGCCCGTGCGCAGCGCGATCACGCGCAGCGGACCTGCGCCGTCCGGGTCGGGCAGCACGAGCCCCTTCGCGCCGCCGTCGGGGATGTCCTCGAGGCGGCAGATCGGGCTCTCGAAGATGACCTCCATCGCGCGCTAGTTCGAGGGCGCGAGCTTCTGGTCGAGAGCCGCGAGCACGCGCGGGTACATGTCGCGCTTGAGCACGCCCATCACGGGATCGGCCTTGGCCGCCCACTCCTCCGCCATCGCGAGCGCGGTGGACAAGAGCTCTTCCTCCGGAACCGCGCGGTCGACGATCTTGCGCTCGAGCGCGCGCTCCGCGGGATAGCGCATGCCCGTGACGATCAGCTCGTGCGCACTCTGGTGCGGCAGGCGTGCCTGGATGATGGCGGTCATGCCCGGGTGCAGGTAGGCCTTCATGTCGATTTCGGGCATGCAGAAGAAGCCGCGCCCCGTGCGCATGACACGCGCGTCGTGTGCGAGCGCGATCTGCGCGCCCGCGCCGAACGCGTGCCCGTTCACCGCAGCGACCGTATAGGCCGGGAACACGAGCACGCGCTTCATGATCGCGAGCACGCTCGAGACGTAGCCGTCGATGTCTCCGCACTTGGCCATGTGATCGAGATCGAGGCCGTTCGAGTAGAACTTGCCGCTGCCGATCGTCACGAGCGCCTTCGGCGCTGCGGCCTTCTCCACCTCGTCGAGCGCGGCATTCCACGCAGCGATCGTGTCGGGTACGAAGCGGTTCTCACCTGCGTCCATGCGCAGAACGAAGACGTCCCCTTGTCGTTCGAGATCGAGCATGGCGAGTACGATAGAATGGGGCGCTTCGCGCGCCACCGCGGCGACGACGACCGCCGTCGCCCGCTCCCACCATGGTCAAGATCCACGTCGAAGAGACCCTCGGCGCCAATCCGGGGGACGCTGCGCTCAACCCGGCCGACCCGGTGGCCATGGGCGTTTCCGAGATTGCGCCCGGATTCCTCGGGACGACCGGGGGGCGCGCCTTCCGGGCCCTGGCCCACCGCCCCTATCGCCTGCTGTTCGCGGCGTTCATCGTCAACCAGACCGGATTCTGGATCTCGCACATGGGGCTCCAGGGCCTGATGGTCGAGCTCGCCCACAATGATCCGATCTGGCTGGGATTCTTGTTCTTCGCGCTGTTCATTCCAGCGTTCGCGCTCGCGCCGCTCGCGGGCGTCGCGGCCGACCGCTTCGACCGCAAGCGGATCATGCTCACGAGCTACGGCGCGGTCGCCGTGCTGACCGGGGCGCTCGCGGCGTTCACGGCCGCGGGTTGGATCACCCCGCCGCTCGTGCTCGCGCTCGGGCTCGGTCTGGGGACGAGCTTCGCGTTCGCGGGACCCGCGAGCTTCGCGCTCGCGGCCAACGCCGTTCCCGACATCGACATGCCGAGCGCCGTCTCGCTCCAGTCGGCCGCCAACAACCTCACGCGCGTCGTCGGCCCGGTCGCCGCGGCGCCGTTCGTGGCGAATCACCACTTCGAGTGGGCGTTCGCGTGCTTCATGCTCGCGGCGCTCGTATCGGCGGTGTTGATCGCGATGATGCCGGTCGACCACTACGAGGTCGAGCACGAGGAAGGCGGAATCTTTGCGCGGCTCGCCTTGGGATACGAGCACGCGCGCGAGCGGAAACCGGCGCTGCCGGCGCTCGCGATGGTCGCGATGCTGTCGCTGTTCGGTGTCTCCCACTCGGTGATTCTGCCCGTCTTTGCCGAGCAGATGCTCGGCAGCACGCACTACTTCACCTGGATGATCGTCGCGACCGGCGGCGGCGCGATGCTCGGGGCGCTCTCGATCGGCTACCGCGCGCAGGGACCCTCGATGCAGGCCGCCGCGGCGCTCATGATCGTCTACAGCGCCGCGATGGCATCGTTCGCGTTCATTCACGTGTTGGCGTACGCACTGGTGGCGCAATTCGTGATCGGCTGGACCTACTTCGCGGTGATGACGAGCCTCCAGACGCTGATCCAGTCGATCGTGGACGAGTCGAAGCGCGGCCGCGTGATGAGCCTGTTCCAGGTCTGCTGGGCGGGGCTGATTCCGTGGGGCGGCCTCATGATGGGCAAGTCGGCGGCGGACCTCGGTGTGACCGCCACGCTCGGATCGGGGGCGGCGATCTGCGGCGTCTACGCATTCGGGGTGTGGCTCTGGGCGCGCGGGGCGGTCGCGGCGGACCTGCCGGCATCCGAAGGCCGGCTGTACTAACCAATGTCCGCGCGATGAGCACACAATGGAAGCTCCCGAAGCACGCGCGCGGTGACGGCGTAGCCGGCCCCGTGGTGGCGTGCGTGCTCGATGGCGTCGGCATCGGCAAGCACGACGAGTCGGACGCGGTGTGGCTCGCGCGCACGCCGAATCTCGACTGGCTCGCGCGTCACGCGCTCGCGACGTCGCTGTGCGCTCACGGCACGGCCGTGGGCATGCCGAGCGACGACGACATGGGCAACAGCGAGGTGGGGCACAACGCGCTCGGCGCCGGCCGGATCTTCGACCAGGGCGCGAAGCTCGTCGCCCAGGCGATCGCCGACGGGCGGATGTTCCGCGGCGAGGTCTGGCAACGGCTCGTCGATCGCGTGCGCGAGTCGGGCCAGCCGCTGCACTTCATCGGTCTGCTCTCCGACGGAAACGTCCACAGCCACATCGACCACCTGTTCGCGATGCTGCGCCACTGCGACGAAGAGGACGTGCGCGCGGTGCGCATACACATCCTGCTCGACGGCCGCGATGTGCCCGAGCGCAGCGCGCCCGGCTACGTCGACGCGCTCGAGGAACTGCTCGAGACGCTGCGCCGCCATCCCCATCGCGACTACCGGATCGCGTCGGGCGGTGGTCGAATGCTCGTGACGATGGACCGCTACCAGGCCGACTGGCGGATCGTCGAGCGCGGCTGGAACACCCACGTGCGCGGCGACGCGCGCGCGTTCCGCAGCGCGCGCGAGGCGATCGAGACGCTCTACCGCGAAGACCCGTCGATCAACGACCAGTACCTCCCGCCCTTCACGATCGCGGACGCGAACGGCCCGGTCGGACCGATCCGCGACGGCGCCGCCGTGGTGTTGTTCAACTTCCGCGGCGACCGCGCGATCGAGCTCACGCGCGCCTTCGAAGACGAGGCGTTCGACGGCTTCGCGCGCGGCAAGCGCCCGGACGTGCTCTTCGCGGGCATGATGCAGTACGACGGCGATCTGCTGCTGCCCAAGCGCTTCCTCGTGGCTCCGCCCGAGATCGAGCGCACGCTCGGCGAGTATCTCGTGCACAACGACGTACACCAGCTCGCGATCAGCGAGACGCAGAAATTCGGGCACGTGACCTATTTCTGGAACGGCAACCGCAGCGGCATGATCGACCCGACCCGCGAGCTCTACGTCGAGATCCCGAGCGACACGCATCCGTTCGAGGAGCGGCCGTGGATGAAGGCGGCCGAGATCACCGACCGGCTGATCGCGGAGCTGCAGACGGGCCGCTTCCGCCATGCGCGGTTGAACTACGCCAACGGCGACATGGTCGGCCACACGGGCGACCGCGAGGCGTCGGTCGTCGCGGTCGAGGCGGTCGACCTCCAGCTCGGGCGCCTGCTGCCCGTGATCGCGTCGCTGCGCGGCGCGCTGATCGTCACGGCCGATCACGGCAACTGCGACGACATGTTCGAGCGGGGCCGCGACGGTGGGATCCTGTTGGACGAAGAAGGTCGACCCAGGCCCAAGACCAGCCACACGCTCAATCGCGTGCCGTTCTACGTCTACGCGCCGAGCGCGAAGATCGCGCTGTCGCAGCGCATGGGCACACCGGGTCTCGCGAATCTCGCCGCGACCGTGCTGCAGCTGCTCGGCTTCGGCGCGCCCGAGGGCTACGCGCCGTCACTGCTCGCGGGCTGATCAGCGCAGCTCGAGCACGCCGCCCGGGCGCACGCGGCCCGTCCGGCCCGCGATCTCCTCGTGCTGCATCAGGCTCAGCAGATCGGGATCGTCGGTGGTGGCCCAGGTGCGCCGCCCTGCGTCGATCCGGCACGCCGCGAGCAGGTGATCGTCCTCGCCGTCGTCGCCGCCATCGCGCGCGGGAAGATGGGTGAACGCCTCGACCGTGACCTCACCCGTGTAGTCCTCGTCCCAGGCGACGGTCTCGCACGCCGCGCGCGCGGTGACGTCCTCGTAGCGATAGCCCGACGAGGGGGGCTCGCTCGAGTAGACGCCCCAGGAGTGCTTGGCCATGTAGCCGCCGATGCCGCTCGCGAGGCCGATGCTGCCCGGATCGCCGCGCAGCCGCTGGACGAGCGTCGCGAGCGAGTGCATGACGTAGCTGTTGAACGGCCCGCCGGCGAACGTGAGCCCGCCCGTGACGGTGAGGTCGCGCTGCGTCGACAGGCCGACCTCGGCCGCCGCGATCTGCACCGCAGAGGGGAAGCAGCTGTAGAGGTCGACGTGCGTCACCTGCTCGGCGGTCACGGCCGCGAGCTCGAGCACGCGGCGGCCCGCGGCGCGGATCGCGGCCTGATCGTGGAGCGTGGCGCGTACGCCGAGCGGTGTCGTCTCGAACACGTCGGTGCACGCGTGAGGGAAGATCCAGCGATCGGTGGGGATCTGGTGGCGGCGCGCCATCTCGACCGAGCACAGGATCAGCGCCGCGCCCAGATCGACCACCATGTTCGCAACGAGGAACTTCGTGTACGGGAACGCCACGAGGCGGTTGGTCTCGCTCGGCGTTCCGATCTCGGCCGCAGACATCGGCTTCTGGATCCACGCGTAGGGATTGTTCGCAGCGACGTGCGAGAACCGCGACCACAGATCCGCGATGCGCGCGCGGTGATCCGCGATCGCCTCTTCGCGTCGATGGCGCAGTGCGTTCTCGAACAACGCGAACGCCTGGGGAGGGTGGGGCCGGAAGCGCGCTTCCCATTTTCCGAAGCCCG
The DNA here is from genome assembly GCA_963832165.1 of uncultured delta proteobacterium. Taxonomy (GTDB): domain Bacteria; phylum Myxococcota_A; class UBA9160; order UBA9160; family SMWR01; genus JAHEJV01. The sequence continues at coordinate 201,667 of CAWHTE010000007.1, forward strand.
GATCCCGCGCCGAGAAGCCGAAGTCCTCATCGGGTGCGTCGCCGCGCTGCTCCGTCCACCCGAGTGGAATGCCCGCGGCCTTCGCGCGCCGCTTGCTGCGCTCGGCCTCCGCTCCGACGAGCAGCACGGCGTTGCGCCGCCCCGCGGCAATCTCGCACGCCGCGTGCGCGAGCATGCGCTGCACGGTGCTGCCACTGATCGGCCCCCAGGCGGTCTGCGCGCCTGCGCAGCCGAAGCGCTCCCGCAGGAGCGCCGCAGGGTTGGAGTAGCGCCAGAGGCCGTGGGGCACGCGGATCGAGTCGAGCTCGCCGAGCAGCGCGCGGCTGCCCGCATCGTCGGCCGCGCGCTCGGCGGCCTCGGCCATCAGCGCGAGCGGCTCGAGCGCCTCGCGCGGATCATCGCAGCGCTGCTTGACCTGCCCGCAGCCGACCAGCACGGGAGTGCGCGGGTCCATCTTCAGTTCCGCGGCATGCGCGCGTCGCGCAGTGCCGATCGCCGGACCTTGCCCGCCTCGTCGCGCAGCGGTGCATCGACGTACTCGAAGCTGCGCGGATGCTTTCCGCGCGCGAGGTGCTCTGCGAGGTGTGCGCGGAGGTCCTCGTCGCCGAGCGGCAGCTCGGCCTCCACGATCGCGTGGACGCGCTGACCGAGGTCGGGATCGGGCAGGCCGATCACCGCGCACGACCGCACGCGTGGATGCGCCTCGAGTGCGGCCTCCACCTCCGCGGGGTACACGTTCGATCCGCCCGTCACGATCATGTCGGTGCGTCGGTCGACCAGATAGAGGAAGCCGTCGCCGTCGAGATAGCCGAGATCGCCTAGCGTCTCCCAACCGTCGGTCGTCGAGCGCGCATCGGCCCCGATGTAGCGATAGGTGGAGCCGCGGCCACCCGGCGGCATCATGAACACGTCTCCGACCTCTCCGGGCGGCAGCTCGCGACCGCCCTCGTCGAGAATTCGGATCTTGCGCTCGCCGGTCGGCCGGCCGACCGAGCCCGGATGCGCGAGCCACTCGCGGCCCGAGATCAGCGTTCCACCGATGCGCTCCGTACCGCCGTACGCCTCGAACACGCGGTCGGCGCCGAACCAGCCGATCAGCTCGCGCATGAGCCACGCGGGGCAGGGCGCACCGCTCGACACCACGCGCTCGAGCGAGGACACGTCGTAGCGCTTGCGCTCCTGCTCCGGCAGGCGCCAGATGCGCAGCAGCATGGTCGGCACGAACGAGACCCACTTCACGCGGTAGCGCTCGATCGATGCGAGCGCGTCGGCCGGATCGAAGCGCGCCAGCAGCACGGCAGTGCCGCCGATCAGGATCGTGATGCTCGTGTTGAGGAAGCCCGCCGCGTGATAGAGGGGACCGGGCACGAGCACGACGTTTCCGGGCTCGTTGCCGTAGAAGGGCTGGGTCGGATCGCATTCGGCCGGCAGCGCGTCGACGATCAGCTTGGGGCGCCCGGTGCTGCCGCCCGAGGCGAGCGCCTGGCGCGACGGCGACGTGCGATCGGGCAGCGGGTCGTCGCCGTGGTGCTCTTCGGGGACGAATCCGGCCGCCACGCTCGGCGCGCCCGCGGCCGCGTCCGGCTCGACACCGACGACCAGCGCGGGCTTCGCCTCGACCAGGATCGCGGCGCGCTCCTTCTCGGGAAGACGCCACGAGACCGGCTGAGGGACCGCGCCGAGCTTCCAGATCGCAAAGCACGCGACGACGAACTCGGGGCCGTTCGGGAGCGCGATCGTGACGAAGTCGCCCTGCGCGACGCCGCGCTCGGCGTACGCGCGCGCTAGCCGTGTCGAGGCGCGGTCGAGCTCGTGGAACGAGATCGCGTGCTCGCCGCAAACGAGCGCGGTGCGCTCGGGCGTTCGGGCCGCGTGCAGGCGCAGCGCAGCGGGATAGGACATCGTGGTCACGGGCGGCGAGTATGCGAAACTGGGCGGCGCAGAGCACCCGGGAGCCGCATGGACGCGAGCGAGGCGATCGCACGCGAGCAGATCCGCGACGTGATCAGCCGCTACAACCACGCGGGCGACCGCGGCGACCTCGATGCGCTCGTGCGCTGCTTCGCCGAGGACGGCGTGCTCGATCTCGAAGACGAAGACGATTTCATCGGGCGCGCCGCGATCCTCTCTCGCCTCTCGCGCGTGGTCACGGACAGCCGCGAGCGGAGCCGAAGGCCGCTCGTGCGCCACCACGTCTCGAGCGTGAAGATCGAGCTCACAGGCCCGAACGCTGCCACGGCGGCCTCCTACTTCCTCGTCTTCACCGAAGTGGGGCTCGATCACTGGGGCCGCTATGCGGATCGCCTCAGGCGGTCGGACGGCGAGTGGTTGATCGCACACCGCAAAGTGCGCGTCGACGGCGCGTCGGCCCATTCAGCGATGGCGGTCGCGCACCGGATCGCCAGCGTCGAGTAGAATGCGCGTCGCGCGCACGAGGAGGAGCCGATGCCCGAGACCAAGATCCGACCCTGGACCCCGAGCGAAGAGCGATTCGGAACCGTCGCCGTGCGCATCATGTCGGTGGTGAACACCGCCGTGTTTCGGCTGAGCGGCGGAAGACTCGGGAGCCGGTTCATGCGCGGCGCGCCCGTTTGCCTCGTGACGACGACTGGCGCGCGCAGCGGCACGCGCCGGACCACGCCGCTGATCTACCTCGCCGACGGTGAGGACGTGGTGATTGTGGCGAGCAAGGGCGGCATGAGCCACCACCCGGCCTGGTACCACAACCTCGCGAAGCATCCAGAGGCCCAGGTGCAGATCGGCAGCACCGTGCGCGACATGGTCGCGCGCCGCGCAAACGATGCAGAGAAGGCGGCGCTGTGGCCGCGGCTCGTCGCGATCTATCCCGACTACGACGACTATCAGGCCCGCACCCCGCGCAACATTCCGGTGATGATCCTGTCACCGCAGCGATGAGCCCCGTCCCGTTCACGAGGAGACCCCCATGTACGAGCAGATCCGCTACGAGGTGAGTGACCCGATTGCGACGATCACGCTGAACCGCCCGCAGGCGCTCAACGCGTGGACCGACCGCATGGGGGCCGAGGTGAAGCACGCCGTCGCTGCGGCCGAGGCCGACCCCGGCGCGGTCGCGATCGTGATCACGGGCGAAGGGCGCGGCTTCTGCGCGGGCGCCGACATGAAGCTCCTGAGCGACATCAGCCAGGGAAGCCGCGGCTCCGGGGCTCCGGCCGAGCTCCTGGCCGACCCGGGCGACCCTGCGGCGGGGGCGGACTTCCGCGGCACCTACACCTATCTGATGTCGGTGCGAAAGCCGATCATCGCCGCGATCAACGGCCCGATCGCGGGTATGGCCGTGCCGATCGCGCTCTGCTGCGACCTGAGATTCGCCTCGGACCGCGCCGTGTTCACGCTCGCGTTCTCGAAGCGCGGACTGATCGCGGAGTGGGGATCGGCGTGGCTCTTGCCCCGACTGGTCGGGCCCGCGCACGCGCTCGATCTCCTGTTCTCGTCGCGCGTCGTCTCCGCGGAGGAGGCGTGTCGGATCGGGCTCGTGAACCGCGTCGTTCCGCACGACGAGCTCCTGCCGACGGTGCAGAAGTACGTGGCCGAGCTTGCGTCCGCATGCTCGCCCGCCTCTTTGCAGATCATGAAGCGCCAGGTCTATCAGCAGCTCACGCGCGAGCTCGGGCCGTCGGAGAAGGAGGCGGTCCAGCTGATGGTGGAGAGCTTCGGGCGGCCCGACTTCAAAGAGGGCGTGGTGTCGTTCCTCGAGAAGCGGCCACCGCGCTTCGGGCGCGTGTAGCGCGCGTGCACAAGCTGGTGGGATTGCTTTCGGATCGCGGCGACGATCCGAAGCTCGACGTTCCGCACCAGTGGCTGCGCGCCGACGCAACGGACGCGATCCTCGCTTCGCTCGCACAGAGACCCGCGCGCGCCGAACGGCACGCCGGCCTCGTGTTGGCCTGGCCGCGCGATGCGGCGCAGGGCACCGAGGCCGAGGCGACGCTCGGCCCCCACACGTCGGCGCTCTACCGCGTGCGAGAGGTGCTGCATTGGGACGAGCTCGGTCCCGGCGCCGACGCCGTGGTGCTGACCTATCTCGTGCGGCGCCGCGCGGACCTCTCGTTCGCGGCCTTCGAACAGCACTACCGGGAACGGCATGCGCCACTCGCGCGCGTCCACCACCCCGGGATCGCGCGCTACGTGCAGAACTACGTCGAGCCGCGCGCCGGCGAGCCGGCCGAGTTCGACGCGATCTCGGAGCTGTGGTTCCGCAGCGAGGAAGAGGCGCGCACGCGCTTCTACCGGGACGACGACAGCCGCCGCGTGATCACCGAGGACGTGCATCGCTTCATCGACCTGCGCGCAGGCAGTGCGTTCGCGGTGCGGCCGGGTCTCCCACCCGGTTAGAATGCCCGCGTGTCCCGCACCGCCTCTCGACGCTGGCTCTGGCTCGTCGCGCTCGCGACGATGCCCGTGCCGTTCTACCTCGGCGAGGTGGAATGGGCCCCCGTGCTCCGGCTCGCGTTCCTGTGGTCGCTGCTCTCGCTCGTGCTGGTGGCCGAGGGCGGCCACACGCTGATCAGGATGTGCGCGCTCGGCTTCGTGCAGGCGGCGCTCTACATCGGCCTCTTCTACCTCGGCGCGGCTCTCGCGGCGCGGGCGGTCGAGCGGATCGCGGAGCCACCGCTGCGCGCGGCCGCGGTCGGCACCGCAGTGTTCCTGCTCGTCGTTTCGGCATGTCTGCCGATCTACCAGACGCCGCTCTCGAGCACGCGCCTCCACTCCGACCTCTGGCACCTGTTCGAGTGAGTCGGCGCGGCATCGTTCTCGGTCTCGCGGCGTTCGTGTTGCTCGCGCCGGCTACCGCAGCGACGGTCGAGCGCACCGAGCAGCGCGAGCCGTGTGCGGCGCGCGACGCGCTGCGCAGGCCGTACTTCGGCGATCTGCACGTGCACACGCGTTATTCGCTCGACGCGAGCACCCAGGGCACGCGCACACGGCCGAGCGAGGCCTACGCCTTCGCGCGCGGCGAGCCGCTCGGGCTGCACCCGTTCTCGGATCGCGGCGAGCCCGGCCGCACGGTGAAGCTCGCGCGCCCGCTCGACTTCGCCGCCGTCACGGATCACGCCGAGCTGTTCGGCGAGGTGAGCGTCTGCAATTCACCCGGGTCACCCGGCTTCGACTCGACGGTGTGCGTGATCTACCGCGGTTGGCCGCGGCTCGCGTTCTTCTTCATGAACGCGCGCGGCGCGCCGCGCTTCGGCTTCTGTGGCGAGGGCGGCCGCGACTGCATCGCCGCGGGGCAGGGCCCCTGGCGCGAGATGCAGGAGGCGGCCGAGGCCGCCTACGACCGCAGCTCCGCGTGCCGCTTCACGACCTTCGTGGGCTACGAGTGGACCAAGAGCGTGCAGTCGGCCAGCAACCTGCACCGCAACGTGATCTTCCGGAACGCCGCGGTGCCCGAGATGCCCGCGAGCGCGGTCGATGCGCTGACGCCCGAGGACCTCTGGGACGCGCTCGACCGCGATTGCCGTGCTTCTCGGCCGGACTGCGATGCCGTGGTGATCCCGCACAACTCCAATCTCTCGGGCGGCTTCATGTTCGCACCCGTCGAGCTGCGCAGCGGCGAGCCGTTCACGCCGGAGTACGCCGCGCGGCGGGCCGACAACGAGCGCCTCGTGGAGGTGGTGCAGCACAAGGGCGACTCGGAGTGCCGGATCGGCGCGGGCACGAGCGACGAGCTCTGCACCTCGGAGCTCCTGCCCTACGACACGTTCATGGGTCGCTTCCTGCCGCTCGCGCGGAACGAGTCGCCCGCGCCGAGCAATTTCACGCGCACGGCGCTCGGCGCAGGCCTCGTGTACCAGGAACAGCTCGGCGCCAACCCGTTCCGCTTCGGATTGATCGGCAGCACGGATACCCACCTCGGAGCCGCGGGGCTCGTCGAGGAACGCGGCTATCCCGGCCACGGCGGCGCGGGCATTCCGATCGGCGAGCAGCTGCCCGACGCGCTGCTCGATCCGATCGAGTACAACCCGGGCGGGCTCGCGGGCATCTGGGCCGAAGAGAATTCGCGCGACGCGCTGTTCGAGGCGCTGCGGCGCCGCGAGACGTTCGCGACCTCGGGCCCGCGCATCGTGTTCCGTCTGTTCGCGGGCTGGAACCTCGAATCGGATCTGTGCGGAGCCGACTTCGCGAAGCGCGCCGACGCAGCCGGAGTGCCGATGGGCGGTGAGCTCGGCGCGGCTCCTTCTCCGAGCGCGGCGCCCGTCGTCGCCGCGTGGGCGCTCCAGGATCCCGGAACCGCGGAACTGCCCGGCGTTCCGCTGCAGCGCCTCCAGATCATCAAGCTCTGGGTCGAAGACGGCACCGCGCACGAAGCCGTCATCGACGTGGCGGGTGACGCCGCCAGCCGCGCGAGCGTGGATCCGGAGAGCTGCGAGACGAACGGACCTGGATTCCCGCAGCTCTGCGCAGTGTGGCGCGACCCCGACTTCGACCCGCGCACTCCCGCGCTCTACTACGCGCGCGCCGTGCAGAACCCCACGTGCCGCTGGAGCGCATTCGCCTGCAACGCGGCGGGCGTGCGCTGTGAGGACTCGAGCACGATCCGCGTGGGCTTCGAAGCGTGCTGCGACGAGGCCTACCCGAAGACCGTGCAGGAGCGCGCCTGGACCTCGCCGGTCTGGTACACGCCGAAGTAGGTTCTCTTTCTCTCGACGGAGGACGCGATGGCCGACGAGTTCATCACCCTCGAGTACGACGGCCCGGTCGCCGTGCTCAGCAACAACCGGCCCGATAAACACAACGCCGCAAACGATGCGATGGACGCCCAACTCTGGCAGGCGCTCGCCGAGCTGCACCGCCGCGACGACGTGCGTGCCATCGTGTGGCGCGGCAACGGCAAGTCGTTCTCGTCCGGGCGCGACACGACCCAGCTCGGCGTGCGCACCGAAGACATCAGCAACCTCGACTTCATCGAGCGCGGGCACTCGGGCACGCAGATGTTCTTCACGGTGCCGGCACCGATCATCGCCGCGTTGAAGGGTTGGGTGATCGGCGGGTCGTTCGAGCGCGCGCTGCTCTGCGACCTGCGGATCGCGGGCGAGAGCGCCCGCATGCGGCTGCCCGAGATCCAGCACGGCGTAGTACCCGACTCGGGCGGCACGGCGCGCCTGTTTCAGATGGCCGGCCACGGCATCGCGGCCGACCTCGCGCTCACGGGGCGCGTGCTCGACGCGCAGGAGGCGCTGCGCCACGGAATCGTGTCGCGCGTGGTGCCCGACGCGGAGCTCGACGACACGTGTCTCCAGGTCGCGCACGAGATCGCGAAGATGCCCGCATTCACGGTGAAGATGTTCCGACGCACGCTGGGGCGGCTCGCGAACACTGCCGTGCAGGCTTCGATCCAGGAAGAGGCGGTCACCCAGGTGCTGACGCAGGCGTCCGACGACTACGCGGAGTTCAAGACCGCGCGCGCGGAGGGACGCGATCCCGTGTATCGACGGCGTTAGGCTACGGCGCGTTCACGAAGGCGATCGCGCCGAGCGCGTTCTGCTTGCCGGCCCCGTAGTTGGAAGTGCCGACGAGTTGCACGTAGCGCTGTAGCGCTAGGCCGTTCACGCGCTGGCCCGCGTTGCTGACCGTTCCCCGGGCCAAGGTGCCCGTTGCGACGGTGACCGGGCTCACGAGCGCCTGTCCACCTGCGGCGAGCGTATTGCTCGTGCGGATCTCGTAGCCGCGGATCTCGGGGTCGGTCTGCTGCCCGTTGTAGTGCCACATCACGATCGCGTCGGCGACGCCCGGCGCGCCCAGGTCGAAGATCAGATTGGCCAGCGCGGTGCCACTATTCGTCGAGACGAAGCTCTTGGCCTGCTTGCCCGTGTGCAGCGAGCTCTGGATCGTGGTCGGGTTCACCACGACGCCCGTCAGCGCGAGCAGGTTGCCGATGCACTTCGAGGTGATCGAGGTGTAGTTCGTGCCGCACGGATTGCCGCGCCCGAACACGACCTGGGCCTGCGCATTGACGACGACGTCCCCTTGCCACCGGGTCGGATCGTTCGGGAACGCGTCCGAATTGTCCCCGTGGCCGTCGCCGTCGCTGTCGGCCCACTCGGTGGGATCGTTCGGGAAGGCGTCCTGCGGATCGGGAACGCCATCGCCATCGGTATCGGGGGGCGGCGGTGGCGGTTGAACGTCGCCGGGGTTCAGCTCGCGCAGGAACGCAGCGAGCGCGGCCCGCTCGGCGGTGGTCGTGGTCACGTGAGCCGCGATCGCCGCATCGAGCGTCGCCGCGGAGCCGTCGTGGAGATACGGTGCGGCGCCCCAGCTGCCGAGCAGGGGCGGCGTGTCGAAGCCGTCGAGCGCCGAACCGAGCCGGCTACCGCTGCCGGCATGGATCGTTCCGACATTGTGTCGGGTGTTGAGCGCGCTGTCCGTGAACGACGCACCGGAGTGGCAGCTGCCGCAGGCCTTGATGGCAAAGGTCGCGCGGCCCTGCTCCGCCTGCGCCGAGAACGCGCCGTTTCGGAACGGGCTCGCGGGCGCCGTGTTCAGCGAGGCGACGTAGGCCGCGAGCGCGTCGAGATCGGCGCTGATGCCGGCCTTCGGATCGCCCAGCGGCGACGAGCGCGTGCCCGTGTTGAAGTCCGTGTTGCTCATGAGGCCGGTGCCGGCCGAGAGACCGCGGATCTGCCCCTCGAAGTCCTGCACCTCGTCGAAGTTGCCAGTCCAGTGCAGCGGGCCGTTGCCCATGCCGGCCTTGCCGCGCAACTCGATCGTATTGCGCAGGCCCTCACCGAATCCGGTGAGGTCCCACACGCGTCCGTCCTGGCCGCCGTCGTTGTGGCACGACGCGCACGAGATGTAGTTGTCGCGCGCGAGCCTGTCGTCGGCGGCGTCGTAGAACAGCTTCTTGCCCTGGAGCACGTTGGGCGCGAGCAGCTCGTTCGCGACGGTCGCGACGCTGCCGAGAGCGGTTGCCTGCGTCGAGCCCAGCGCGACCATGTTCGTGACGTCGAAGCGCGTGACGGTGCGATCCATGAAGTTGTGCACGTACAGCGTGCGGCCGTTGCTCGAGAACGCGACGCCCTGGGGCGCGCGGCCGACGGGAATCCGCGCGAGCTGGAAGCCCTGCTGCGTGTCGTAGACCGCCACTTCCTTGCTGGTCTCGAGCGCGACGAAGAGATACCGGCCGTCGCCCGTGATCGCCGCGCCGGTCGCGAGCCCCGCGTTGTCGTGATCGATCCGCTGTCCGGTGAGCTCCGTTCGCGAGGGCAGATCGACGACGGACGTCACCGCGCGCACGGTCTGGTCGAAGATCATTCCCACACGGCCGCGATAGGCGCCGCCCTCGACATTGTCCTGCTTCGACGGCACGTAGGCCTTCGAGCCGAAGAGGACTGGCGCGTTCAGGTAGTTCGCGATGCCCGGACCCGAGACCTCGGCGGGCGCGCGGCTCGAGTAGCCGAACGTGACCGTCTGCGAGAGCGTCATCGCGCCCGTCGCCACCACGAACAGCTGTCCGCCGCCGCCGCTCACGTTGACCACGTTCGTGTCCTCGCCGGGCAGCCGCGGCGTGACGAAGTTGGTGACGTAGAGCGTCTGGCCGTCGGCGCTCACGGCGAGATGGCGCGGCTTGCCGGAGAGCGCGGCACTGGCCGAGAGCGCTCCCGTGGAACGCGTGCGCTTGTCCACGCGCCCGAGCGCCTCGAGCGCGACGTAGAACGTGTCGCTTCCGGATGCGAACGAGATGCCGTGCGGCTGCGAAGCCACGGGCAGCGTGACCGTTCGCACGACCGCGAGCGTCTGCGTGCTGATCACCGAGATCGTCGCCGATCCCTTGTTCGCGACGAACACCTCGTTCGCGAGCGGCGCCTTGGCGAGCGACCAGGGCCGATCACCGACGCCGATCTCGGCCACCACCGCGCCCGCGGCGCTCATCACGGTGACCGTGCGCGCGTCGGGATTCACGCTCCAGACCCGGTCGGCGCCGCTGCTGCCCTCCACGATCAGCGTCGTCGAATTGAACGGAGACGGCACCGACGCGACGCCGTGCTCGACCAGCCACTTGCCCGGATCGCTCGGGAACACGTCAGAGTTGTCGCCGTGGCCGTCGCCGTCCGTGTCGGCCCACTCCGTGGGATCATTCGGGAACGCGTCGGTGGAGTCTGGAACACCGTCGCCGTCGGTATCGAGGTCGGGCGGCGGCGGGGCCGAGAACACGAGCCGCATCCAGTCGAGGCGGGTGCCCGCCTCGCGGTGGATCACCTCGACCGTGTGAGTTCCGGCGCTGAGCGCCACGAGTACGGGATCGGCGCCGCCCAGGTCGCTCACGAAATCGGTCTGATAGGTGGTGTTGACCGGTGCCTCCCAGTCGAAGCCACTGCCGGGCTGGTCATCCACGGTGATCCAGAACGAGTTCTGCGAGGTGCTCGGCGCGTAGACGGCGCCCTCGAGCCTGTACTGGCCGGACTGGCTCACGTTGAAGGTGAGCACGGCCCGACTCGGGCTGGTGGGCCCACTCGTCACGGCGGTGCCGCTCGGAACCGAGATGTAGCGGCCGTTGCGCGCAGCGGCGTCGAGGCCGACCGTGAACGAGCCCGCGAGCACCGCGCTCTCGGCCTCCACGTCGAGACCATTGCCCGTGCTGCCGTCGTTGCGCAGCACCTGGAAGGTCTGGCCGATCGACGGCACGCCCGCGCTGTCGACGGCGAAGATCCAGTAGTAGCCCGGCAGCAGCACGTTCGGGTTCGGCTCGAGCTGCAGCGCGTAGGAGCCGTCGCCGTTGCTCGTGAACGCGATCGGCAGGTAGCGCTGATCCGTGTTCATCGCGTGCGTGGTCGCCGAGAGCCGCACCATGCTGAACTTCGCGATCGTTCCCGTCGCGAACACCGTGATCGAAGAGCCCGCGTCGCCGATCGCGGGTGCCGCCGTGATCGCGGGCCGCGGGGCCAGGCTGCCGTCCGCTGAGTAGAGGTAGGGCGGCGAGAAGATCTGTCCGTCGAGATGGTTCGCCGCACAGCCGTTGCCGCACGCGCCGCCACCCGCCGACAGCACGCGGCCATCCTTGAGCAGGATCGCCGTCGAGTGGTAGGTGCGGGCCACGGCCATGTTCGCGAGCGTGCGCCACTGGTTCGTGGTGGGGTTCCAGGCCTCGGCGGTCAGGACGGAGCCCGCGTCGTCGAACTGCGCGCCGGTGTTGTTGCCGCCGATCACGAGCACGTCGCCGGTCGGCAGCGTCACCGAGTTGTGGAACGCGCGCGCACTCGCCATCGGCGCCGCCGCCGTGATCACGGGGGTCGGGCCGTTGAGGTCGACGCGGTACACCGCGCTCGTGGTCGGCGGGTTCTGGGTGCGGTCCGAGCCGCCCACGAGCAGCACCTTGCCTTTGTCGTACGTAACCGCGTTGCCCCACATCCGCGTACGCGTGCCGACGGGCTGACCCAGCGACTGCACGCTGCCCGAGTTGCGCGGATCGAAGATGTGCCAGGTCTGGGTCGGCCCGCCGTGAAACACGCGCCCGTCCGGCGCGACCGCCATCTGGCCCCACCACTCGAGACCCCCAGCACCGTTCGCGGCCGATTGGCCGTTCTCGGAGTTCTGCTCGTTGAGCAGGTCCTGCATCGTCGCGCCGGTCGTCGCGGTCCAGCTGTTGTTCGCGGCGCTGTAGCGCTCGGAGGTATTGCCGGCTCCGTTCGCGAAGGTCGCGAACAGCTCGTTGCTCGGGCAGCGCGAGCACGGTGCTGTACCAGCGGTTCTGTGCCATTCCCGCGAGCGCAGACCACGCGAGCGTCGCCGGGTTGAACGTGCTCGTGCGCGTGTCGAACGGATTGCCGCCGGCCGCAACGACCCGACCGTCCTCGAGCGTGGAGACACCCGCGCAGAACATGTCGTGGAAGTTGCTGTTGGTGGTCTGGAACGTCCCGGCGCTCGGATCGAACAGCGAGGAGTAGGTGAACTCCCGATTGCTCGGGAACGCGTTCGTCTCGGTCGACGACCACGAGAGCACGCGCCCGTCGGGCAGGTTGGCCGCGCTGATCGCGATGTGCGGCCACGCGATCACGGAGCCCCAGGATCCGAGCGTCGACGTGGGGGGCGGCGGGGGCGGGGGCGGCGGCGCTCCTCCCGAGACGGCGGTGTTCATGTCGTTCTGGATCTCGGACTGCGAGAGCGCGCGGTTGTAGATCCGCAGATCGTCGATTCGTCCCGGGAAGAACTCATCGCTGTAGGTGTTGCCCCCGATGCGGAGCGGGTTGCTATTGACCTCGAGGCTGCCAGTGCGGCTCTGGCTGCCCACCTGGGTTCCGTTCAGGTACAGGCGCAGCGACGCTCCGTCGTAGGTGCCGGCCATGTGGGTCCACTCGTTCAAGGGCAGCGCGTTCGGTCCTTGCGCGGTGGTGCAACAGTTCCCAGCGAACGTCCCACCGACTCCCACCTTGTTGTCGCTCGTGTTGGCGTTCAGGTAATAGGCATCTACTTCCTTCTGCAGGATCACCTTCCAGTCCGACATCGCCGACGTCGGATACACCCAGGCCTCGATCGTCATGCCCGTCGTCAGATCGAGCGAGCTCGAATCCGGGATCAGCACGACGTCGTTCGTGCCGTCGAAACTCAGCGCCGGGCCGTAGCGGCCCGACGGCGTCCGGATCGCGCCGCTGATCGAGCCGTGATTTCCCAACCCCGAGGCGTCGGCGACGGTGGGCCCGCTCGCTTCGTCGAACGCGTACGCAGCGACGAGGCCCGACTGGGCCGACGCCGTGCCCGCGGTGGCGGCCAGGAATCCCGCGATCCCGAGCGTCAGCATCCCCGTGCGAACGACGCGCTCGTCGACCATCTTGCGCATCTCCGAGGACCACCGGGTGAGCCACAGGTTCGGCGGACGGGCCGACCCGACACCCGATGCTGCTCGACATTGTGATCCAAATCACAAAACAAGTGTTGGAAATAAGCTGCAGGGAAGCCGCAGCGATCCGCAACTCGCTCCTGGAACAGCCACTGCGAACTGGGTTTCTGGAGGACTACGGGCGCGCCGAGTAGGCGCGCGGGCCCCGCTGGAGCGCGAGCACGGGCTGGATCTCGTCGATCCAGTCGCACAGTCGCGCGCGCGTCTCGCGCGGGTCGATCAGATCGTGGACGCCGAACGCCTCGGCGCGCGGGAACACCGACTGCGCGCGCGCGTACTCGCGCTCGAGCTCGCGGCGGCGCGCGTCGGGGTCTGCGGCTTGCGCGATCTCGCGGCCGTGCGCGAGCTCGACGCCGCTCTCGAGCGGCATCGAGCCGCTCTGCGCCGATGGCCACGCCACCACCGTGCCGCTCGGTCCGAGGTGCAGCCCCGCCGCGACGCCGAAGCTCTTGCGCACCACCACGGTGAACCACGGCACGATCGTCTGGTTGACCGCGAACATCGCCTCCATGCCGTAGCGAATCGTCGCGGCCCTCTCGGCGTCGGTGCCGATCATGAAGCCCGGCTCGTCCATCAGCGACACGATCGGCAGATGGAAGTTGTCGCAGAGCTCGAGGAACCGGCGCAGCTTCTGCGCTCCCTCCGCGGTCATGCTGCCGCCGTACACGTACGGATCGTTCGCGAACACTCCCACCGGGTGGCCCGCCACGCGCGCGAGGCCCGTGATCTGCGTGCGGCCGTAGCCGGGCGTGAGCTCGAAGAACGACGAGAGGTCGACGACCGCCTCGACGATCCGGCGCATCTTGTAGGCGCGGCGGCTCTCGCGCGGGACGATCGCGAGCAACTTCTGCTCGGCGCGATCGCGCGGATCGTCGCACGCGCGCACGGGCGCACCTTCCCAGACGTTCGACGGCAGGTAGGAGAGGAACGCACGGATCTGGCGGAACACGTCCGCTTCGTCCTCTGCGACGTTGTCGACCACGCCGCTCCTTCCGTGCACGTCGGCGCCGCCGAGCTCGTCCTTGTCGACCGCTTCGCCCGTGGCGCGCGCGACGAGCGCGGGCCCGCCCACGATCACCTGGGAGGTCTTGCGCGTCATGAGCGAGAAGTGCGCCGCGACGAGCCGCCCCGCGGCGTAGCCCGCGACCGGGCCCAGCGCCGCCGCGACCATCGGGACCGTGGCGCGCGCCTCCAGCAGAGCGTGGTTGGAGCTCGCACCCGCGACGAAGTCGTAGCCCGAGCGTCCTTTCACGCCGGTGATTCCGGAGACCGATGCGCCGCCGGCCTCGAGCAGGCGCACGTTGGGAACGCGCAGTCGCGCAGAATGACGATCCGCGTACTCCGCCTTCTGCATACCGGCGGGCGAGTAGGTGCCGCCGCGCAGCGTGAAATCGTCGCCGCAGATCACGACGGGGCGGCCGTCGATCTTCGCGGTTCCGATCACGGCGTTGGTCGGCGAGAAGTCGACGAGGTTGCCCTCGGCGTCGGTCTCGGAAACACCCGCGATCCCGCCCTGCTCGCGGAACGTTCCCTTGTCGGCGAGCGCGTCGATGCGCTCGCGCACGGTGAGCCGCCCGCGCGCGTGCTGCTTGGTGATCGCCTCGGCACCGCCGAGCTCCGCAGCTGCGGCGCGGCGCTTGCGCAGCTCTTCGACTTCGCGTTCCCAGCTCACGTGCTCTCCACTGCCTCTCGATGGCCGCATTCTACCGCCGCTTGCTGCTGCTGGGCCCGGCATGCACCATGCGCGCGATGAAGCCGCTCGAGGGATGCCGCGTCGTGGATGCGAGCCGCATCGTCTCGGGTCCCGTGTGCGGATGGCTGCTCGCGTCGCTGGGCGCCGAGGTGATCCGCGTCGAGCCTCCGGGCGGCGACGTGACCTGGCAGGTGCCGCCCTGGATCGGACCCTCGGGCGTGCACCGAGAAGGGCGCGGCGAGCGCGACCTCGCCCTATCGCCCCTGCGGCGCCAGCGCGGCAAGCGCAGCGTGGTGCTCGACCTCAAGAACGCGGCGGGCCTCGACGTGTTCCGTCGGCTGCTGCTCGCGAGCGACGTGCTGATCGAGAACTTCGTGCCGGGCGCGCTCGCCCGGCTCGGACTCGACGATGCAGAGCTCGAGCGACTCCACCCGCGCCTCGTGCACTGCAGCATCACGGGCTACGGCCACGACGGCCCGTACGCGAACCGCTCGAGCCTCGACCTCGTCGTGCAGGCGATGTCGGGACTCCTGGCGAAGACCGGCTTCCCGGACGGACCGCCCACCAAGGTGGGTGCGACGGTCGGCGATCAGGTGCCCGCGATCTACGCGGCGCTCGGCATCGTCGCCGCACTGCGCCAGCGCGACCGCGACGGCCGCGGCCAGAAAGTGGACGTCGCGATGCTCGACGCGCTCGTGAGCCTGCTCTGGGACGAGCCGCTCGACGAATACGAGCGACAGGGCGTGCCCGAGCGCGTCGGCAATGGCGACCCGCGCGGTGCTCCGCTCGACGTGTTCCGCACGTCGGACGGCTGGGCGGCCGTGGTGGTGACGAGTCAGCGACAGTGGGAGCAGATCTGCGAGGTGATCGGCCGACCCGAGCTCGCGCATCGCTATGCGACGCTCGCCGATCGCGCCCGTGAAGGCCGAGCGGTCAACGACGCGGTGGCGCAGTGGTGCGCGCGCCACTCCACCGACGAAGTCGTGACGCGCTTTCTCGCGATCGAAGTGCCCGTGGGTCCCGTGCGCGGAGCATTCAGCGCGCGCGAGGATCCGCAGGTCCGACACCGCGGTGCGTTGGTGCCGCTGCTCCACCCCGATCGCGCGGAGCCGACCGGCTATCTCGGCGCCGCGTTTCCGGTGCGGCTCTCGCGCGCCGACACGAGCACGCCGCCCGCCGACCCGCTCGGCGCAAGCACGGCGGCCGTGCTGGCCGACGTGCTCGACCTCTCCGAGAGCGAGATCGCCGCGCTGCGGGCCGCGGGCGCGCTGGGTTAGCGAGGCGCGCGTCGACGCGCGAGTGCGGCGAGCACGGCGGCGCCGCTCGCGAGCAGCGCGAGCGACGACGGCTCGGGAAGCGGCTCGTACCAGATCGGCGAGGCCCACGCGCGCTCCTCCACGGTATCGAAGGGCGTGACGGGCGATGCGCCTGCGAAGCCGAGCGAGTCTGCATTGCGCTCGATCGCGCAGCAGCCCTCATAGCCGCGCCAGTGCGACCACTCCCCCGAGAACACGCCGTTGCCGTCTAGCTTCGAGCAGTCGACCGGAGCGCCCGGCGCGCGCACGTGACACTGCCAGGCGGTGTAGCGGCAGGTCGGGATCTCGAACGCGCGCGCGTAGTAGTAGGCGTCCTGGCTCGGATCGAATTCCGGGTCGCGCCAGAGCGCGCACAGCCGCTCGGGATGCGTGGCCACGTTCACCGAGCAGTCCCCGTTCGGCTTGGTGACGGGTGCGCTCGTCGACGACACGTCAAAGGTCTTGGTCTTGAGCTCACCGTTCTCGACCCAGCCCTTCACGATGTCAGTGCGCTGGAGCGGGACCGCCTGCGCGCGGCCGAACGCCGGATCGTCGAGCGGATCCTGGCGCGCCCACACGATCAGCGCGGGCGCCCGCTCCGGATCGGCATGCGGCGGGAGCACGCCGCCCATCGCGACACCTTCGAGTGCGCCCGAGTCGAGCGGGCTGCGTCCCTGATCGAGCGCATTGCACCAACCCTGGATCTGCTGCGACTCGAGGTCGTCCCAGGTCGCGAGCGCGCGGATCTCCATCCGCGTGCCCGAAGTCCCGAACGCCTCGCGGCGCTTCATCGCCGAGAACAGCGCGTCGCGCGTGTTCTCCTCGGCCCACAGCCCCGCGAGCCCGCCCGGGTTGAGCGGCCGGCTCCAATCGAGGAACTCGCGATCCTGGCAGTTCGTGTTTGCGTTCGGATCGCCCGGAGAAAGCGGATCGGCCTCGTTCGAGCAGCTCCAGAAGCCGAGCTGTTTCTTCGCCTCGTTGTCGAGCAGCCCTCCGTGTCCCTCGAACACCGCTTCCTGGGTGTTGCCGGCGGTTCCATTGTGATTGTCGCTCGAGCCGATGAAGCCGCCCTGATACGGATTGACGCCGACCACCGAGCGCATGCGGAGCCCGGCGATGTAGGAGTTGCGGACCATGTCCCACGGCGTCGTGCAGTCCTCGGGAGTGCTCGCGCCATCGGGGGCCGCGGCGTCACAGCGCACATTGTCGGAGCTGCCCATCGTGAGATTCCGACACCAGGGCGCGTCGCTCGCGGGATTCGGCGGTGTCGAACACCAGGCCGCGCATTGGGCCGGCAGCGTGCCGCCGTTCTTCGCGCGCGACTGCGGACCGCACACGTGCTTGTACTGTTCGAAGCCGCACGAAGTCTCCTCGCCCTCGAGAAAGTCGTTCAGGCCGGCTGCGCACTCCGACTGGCCCTTGTGCTGCGAGATCTCGACGAGCCGGTCCATGTCGTGGCGCGTCAGCGCGTCCTGTGGAGTCAGCGGAAGCGCGTCGCGCGCGATCGGCAGCCCCGTCAGCGGATCGGGCGGCAGGAACATCCGGCCGTCGGACAGATTGGGATTGTGTGGGATCGTGAGCACCTCACAGCCGGCGACGCCGATGCACTCGTTCTTCAGGTGATCGAAAAGCTTCCACTCGTCGTTCACGTTGGGATCGCCCTCGACCAGGTAGCCGCCGAAGTTCGTCGAGGGGAACACGTCGGCGGGACGCACGGTCCCGTTGAAGATCACGTTGCGGTGAAGCATCTGGCCGTTCTTGTTCGAGCTGAACTCGTAGCCGTCGAAGGTCGTGAACGAGCAGGGCTCGTTCTCCTCATCGTTCATCAGCTGGATGTCCTGCCAGGCGGTCCGACGGATCAGCTGCTGCTGCTCGAGCGTGCCGAGTACGATTGCCGTGGTCGGCGGAGTGTTGCCGCGCGCAAGCTCGCGGATGTTGTCGCGTGTGTTCTGCCCGAGCAGCTCGCAGACCGGATTCGCTCCGGGGGGCAGCAGCCCGCCGGGACCGCCCTCGCAGACGTAGATCCAGCCGCCCAGGAACTCGGCGTGATCGGTCACGGCGGCGAAGTCGAGCGGGCGGTCGATCCGGACCGTGTGATCGCAGGTGTGGGGATCGCTGCTGTTGCCTCCGGCCGGCACCATGCACGCGGGCTCGCCCTTCGCGAAGCGCACCGCATCGCGCGGGCTGTTGTTCGAGTTGAAGAAATAGGTGTCCAGCGAGTAGTTCGTGTGGATGTGGAGATCGCCGAAGAACGCCTGCTTCTTGCCGGACTCGCTTCCGAGGCACGACGGCGCGCCGAGCGCGGCCGAGGGCGACAGCGCCGCGAACAAGACCAGTGCGATGGTTGCGGGCAGAGCTCTCTTCGGGGGCATCGGGAGCCTCGGGTACGGCGGGATCGAGGTCCGCCACTCTAAGGCCCGCGACCGCCCGGATTCAATGAGTGCTCGGTTAGGCTCCCAAACGGTCGGGGGTTACCCGCCCCAACCCGCCTCGACGCGCGCGATCGTCCAGTAGGCCGCCACGGCCCCGATCGCGGCCGTCGCAATCGGCAGCGGCAGTCGCAGCCGCGACGGCAACACGCGGCGCGCGGCGAACGCGCCCACGGCGATCACGGATACGAACAGCAGCTGGCCGGCCTCGACACCCAGATTGAACGCGAGCAGCGCAGCGCCGCGCGCCGACTCCGGGAGGCCCATCTGCTCCAGTGCGCCTGCGAAGCCGAAGCCGTGGAGCAGGCCGAACGCGAAGGCGACGAGCCACGGGCGCTCGAACGTGTACGACCGCCGTGTGCGCGAAGGAGCCACCGCGAGCTCGACGGCCAGCAGCAGGATGCTCGCGGGAATCGCGGCCTCGACCACGCGGTCGGGCAGCCGTGCGCCGCCCAGGATCGCCAGCGCGAGAGTGAGACTGTGAGCGGCAGTGAAGGCCGTGATCGTGCCGACGAGGGTGCTCGTCGAAGCGCGCGCGACCCGCAGGATCAGCATCAGGCACAGCACGAAGAGCAGGTGATCGGGGCCCGTGAGGATGTGCAGGATGCCGATCGGGAAGTAGGCCGCGACGCCGCGCGCGGGGTCGCGTCCCTCCGGCCCGAACACGAACGCCGTGTGGCTCGAATCGAGCACGGCGACGCGCAGCGTCCCATCGGCGAAGCGCATCGATACCGCGGCGTCCGGGACCAGCGGAGAAAGACCGTCGATCGACACGCGCCGCCCGCGCAGGCCGCCCTCGCACTCGAGCGCGAAGCGCCGGATCAGCGCTTCGGAAGTTCGCTCGCCCTGCGACGGGCCGATCAGCGAGCACGCCTTCGGGAATCGCGGAATCACGGGTACGGCGAAGCCCTGCTCCTGGACCGGGATCTTCATCGTCACCTCGACCGCGCTGCCGCTCGTCTCGCGCAGGTCGAGGAACATCGAGCGGAACGAGTGGCCCGCAGCCGGCGCGCCCAGCAGCAGGACCAGCGCGATACCGGTGAGAATCCAGACTGCGTGGCGCCCGTTCAATCGGACTCCTCGGGCGCGTGCACCGCGATCGGATAGCGCGCGATCATCGCCTCGATCGCCTCGCGGTCGAGCGCCGCGCGGCGCTCGATCCGCCAGTCGCGCGCGAGCTTGTCGCGTACCTCGGTGAGATCCGCGGACCGCCCGGGCTCGCGCGCCGTGATGCGGACGAGGTGCATGCCGAGGCTCGATGCGATCGGCCCCTGCCACGCGCCGATCGGAAGCGAGTCGAGCGCGGCGGCGAACGCGCCGCCGTAGCGATCGCGCAGAGCGTCGGACGTGGCCGCGGAGACGACCGGACCCGTGGGCGCGGAGTCGCCGAGCTCGCGAAACCCCGCGCCGTCGATGCGCAGCTGCTCGAGCACTTGCGCGGCGTCGGCGACGAGCGACGCGCCGCGCCGTCCGCGCGAGAGAAACACCTGCTCGAAGCTCACGGTGGCCGCGTGGCCGTAGCGCATCGGATCCGCGTCGAGCAGCGCGCGCAGCTCGCCGTCACTGGGCTCCGCGACGGGATGAAGCTGTTCGAGCAGCTCCTGCATCTTCTGGGCGAGGCGGCGACGCACGATCACGTCGCCCGCATCGAGGCCGATCCGCTGCGCCTCGCGCGTGAGCACCTCCTCTTCGATCCAGAGTCCGAGCACCGCGCGCAGCTGCGCGGGCGTCGGGATCTGGCGCGCTGCGTCCGGATAGCGATCGAGCAGCCGGCGCGCTTGCTCACCGCCGATGACGATCTCGGGCGTTCCGCCGCCCGGATCGCCCGATCGGAACAACGCATCCGCACCCAGCAGGGCGAGGCCGAACGCGAGGAAGAGCAGGAGAGGTTGCTCGGTCTGGAGCCGGGAGAGGAAGCGCCACATGCCCCCCTCCCTTTCCTTCGCGAAGTTCTGCGAGGCGTTCCGACGGGCCCAGTTTCCGGGCAGCCGCCGCGGGCCGTCAACTGGGCGATTGACACGACCGCCAGCCGGGGGCTAAGGTGCGTTTCTGACGGTCCGTCAGATTCTGCCTAACTCCCCCCGCCAGCGAGGAAACCCCATGCGCGAATACCGACTGATCGACGCCGACTGCCATGTCGTCGAGCCGCCCCACATCTGGGAGCGCTGGCTGCCCAAGCAGTACCACGATCGCGCACCCAAGCTGGTGAAGGACGAGGAAGGCGGCGACGCGTGGCAGTTCGTGAAGGACGGGCCGCTCATGCACATCGGCCTCGTCGCGACGCCGGGCATGCGCTTCGAGGACATGAAGTGGAAGGGGTACACCTACGACACCGTCCGCCGGGGCTGCTGGGAGGGCAAGTCGCGCCTCGAGGACATGGACTTCGACGGCGTCGACGCCGAGTTCATCTACCCGTCGCAGCGCACGATGTTCTCGTTCATGGGCAACCCCGACCGCGACTATCACCGCGCGGGTGTGCGCGCCTACAACGACTACATGGCGCAGGAGTTCTGTGCGGCGGACCCGGAGCGGCTGTTCTTTCTGGCCCAGATGCCGAACCTGGGCGTGAAGGAAGGGATCGAGGAGCTGAAGCGCTGCCGCGAGATGGGCGCGCGCGGCTGCATCATCACCGCGTGGCCGGCCGGCGAGGACGACGTCACCGCGAAGGACGACGAGTTCTTCCGCGCCGCCGCTGACTTCGGCATGCCCGTCTCGATCCACATCAACATCCAGCGCAAGCGCAACACGAAGCAATCGATCGAGGGTCCGGCGGCGATCGCGGGCATGGCGCTCGGAGGCTTCCTGAACTTCCCGCCGATCATGTTCGAGCTGATCATGGGCGGCCTGTTCGACCGGATCCCGAAGCTCCAGATCATCGGCGTGGAGACCGAGATCGGCTGGATTCCCGAGGCGCTCGAGCAGGTCGACAACTTCTACTGGCGCAACCGCACGCACACGGGCGTCAACATCCGCCACCTGCCGAGCCACTACTTCCGCGAGAACTTCACCTGCACGTTCATCCAGGACCGCACGGGCATCCGCAACCGCCACGCGATCGGGATCCGCAACATCGCGTGGTCGACGGACTACCCGCACCACGGCTGCGACTGGCCGTACAGCCGCAAGATCGTGGAGGAGACGATGCTGGACGTGCCCGCGAGCGAGCGGTACTGGATCTGCGCGGGCAACATGGTGTCGCTCTACGACCTGCCGCAGAGCCTGGCGGTACCGCGCTAGAACGCACAGATCGAGCTAGCTTCCGCGCGTGCCCAAGCACGTCGGAATCCTCACGAGCGGCGGGGACTGTCCGGGGTTGAACGCGGCGCTGCGCGGCTTCGGCCGCGCGGCGATCCAGGCCCACGGCATGGAAGTGCTCGGCTTCCTCGATGGCTTCCGCGGCGTGGTGCGCGACCGCACCGTGAAGCTCGACCTGGCTTCGCTCTCGGGGATCCTCACCGACGGCGGGACGATCCTCGGCACGAGCCGCGACAAGCCGCACAAGATGCCCGTGGGCGGCAAGGTCCTCGACATGACCGATGCGGTGGTCGAGACCTACGCGAAACACCGCCTCGACTGCCTCGTGTGCATCGGCGGCGGCGGCACGCAGAAGAACGCGCTGCGGCTGCAGAAGGCGGGGCTCAACATCGTCACGCTGCCGAAGACGATCGACAACGACGTCGCAGAGACCGACGTGACGTTCGGTTTCGACACCGCGCTACAGATCGGCACCGAGGCGATCGATCGGCTGCACTCGACCGCCACGAGCCACAACCGGATCATCGTGGTCGAGCTGATGGGCCACCGCGCGGGCTGGCTCGCGCTCGGCGCCGGCATGGCGGGTGGCGCCGACGTGATCCTGATCCCCGAGATCCCCTACGACCTCGAGAAGGTGGCCGCCGCGATCACGGCGCGCAGCAAGGCCGGCAAGCACTTCAGCATCGTGGCGGTGGCCGAGGGCGCGATGAGCCGCGAGCAGCACGCGCGCGTGCAGAATCTGCTGCGCCGCCGCGAAGAAGCGAAGAGCAAGGACGGTCGGCGCTCGTACTCCGCTCAGCTCGAAGAGTTCCACCAGCGGCACACGGCTCACACGCTCGAGCTCTCCCAGCAGCTCGAGTCGCTCACGGGTCAGGAGTCGAGACTCACGATCCTGGGCCACCTGCTGCGCGGCGGCACACCCTCGGCCGCCGACCGCGTGCTCGCGACGCGCGTGGGAACAGGGGCCGCGGAGCTCGTGGAGAACAAACGCTACGGAACGATGGCCGCCGTGCGCGGCGACCAGGTCGTAGCCGTTCCGCTCGAGGACGTGGCGGGCAAGAAGAAGCTGGTTCCGAAGGACCACCCCTGGCTCGCCGCGGCGCGGAGCGTGGATACCTGCTTCGGAGATTGAGGAAAGTCGGGTCGCCGCCCTAGCGCTGAACGGAGTAAGCTGAGCGGCGAGGCCCCGATGGGAGACGACTCCGCTCCGTCGTACACGTTCCGCGACGCCGGATTGCACTCTCGGCTGCTGCGCGGCGTGAACGCGGTGGGCGCGGGGCTGCGCTGGGTCGGCTTCGACGTGCCGTCGCTCGAGCCGGACTCGATCGCGCGCGCGGCCTGCGATCGCGCGGGCCTCGAAGACTTCGGCGACCCGGGCTGGCGCGAGGGGCTCGAGGTGCTGTGCCTAGCGCTCGAGCTCGAGGGAAACCTCACCACGTTCGGCCGGATCGCGATGCGCGGGCTGATCACGAACGCGCTCGAGGGGCGACTGCGCCTGATCGACTGGGCGGCGCGTCATCCCGAGGTGCGCGACGAGAAGATCGAGCGGCCCTGGGTGGTCGTCGGGCTGCCTCGTACGGGCACCACGTTGCTCTCCCTCCTGCTCGCGCTCGACCCCGAGGTGCGGCCACTCCTGCACTGGGAGTCGACCAGTCCCGTTCCGCCGCCGGATCTCGCCACGCACGCCGAGGACCCCCGCATCGCTGCGGCTGCGAAGCAGGTGGCGCAGATCGAGGCGTTGAATCCGGCGATTCGCGCGATGCACCCGATGGGTGCCACGATCGCCACCGAGTGCGTCGGATTCCTGTTCTTCGACCTGCGCTCGCTGCTGATCGAGACCCAGGCCCACCTCCCGAGCTACGGCCGCTGGCTCGAGAAGACAGACATGCACGGCGCCTACGCGATGCACCGCCTCGCCCTCCAGGTGCTGCAGTCGCGGATCCCGACGCCCGTGTGGTCGCTCAAGACACCGCAGCATCTCTGGTCGCTCGACACGCTGCTCGAGTTCTATCCGGACGCGCGAATCGTCTGGACCCATCGCGACCCGACGAAGGTCGTGACGTCGGTGGCGAGTCTGAACACATCGCTGCAGCGCCTGAACGTGCGCACGAACGATCCGCTCGCGATCGGAGCCGACTGGAACGACAAGCTTCACCTCGCGGTCACCCGCGGGCATCGAGTTCGACCGGCGCCAGAACGGCAGGGACTGGTGTCACCACCTCCAGTACGCCGATCTGATGGCCGACCCCGTAGCCGCGGTGCGCGCGCTCTACGCGCATTTCGGAGCGCAGGTGAGTCCGCTGCACGCGCGGCGCATGGAAGTGTGGGTACGCGACCGACACCAGGAAGTGCACGGCCGCCACGTGTACGATCCCTCCGACTTTGGCCTCTCCGCCGAGAGCATCGCCGAGCGCTATGCCGAGTACCGGCTGCGCTTCTCGGTTCCCGACGAAGCAAGCCGCACGGGAGGCACGCAATGAGTTGGGGCGAGGGCGACATTCCGGATCTCTCCAACCGCGTGGCGGTCGTTACGGGCGCCAACAGCGGGATCGGCTTCGAGACCGCGCGTGCTCTCGCGGCCAAGGGCGCGCGCGTGATCCTGGGCTGTCGCAGCCGCACCAAGGGCCCGCAGGCGGCCGCGCGGATCCGCGAGGCGACGCCCGGCGCCGACGTGCTGTTCGCCTCGCTCGACCTCGCCTCGCAGAAGTCGATTGCGATGTTTGCGAAGGAGGTCAGCTCGGAGGTCGATCGGCTCGACATCCTGTGCAACAACGCGGGCGTGATGATGCCGCCGCTCGATTACACGAGGGACGGCTTCGAGCTGCAGTTCGGCATCAACCACCTCGGCCACTTCGCGCTCACCGCGCACCTGATGCCGCTCTTGCGCACGACGCCGGGCGCTCGCGTCGTGACCGTGAGCAGCCTCATGCACTTCGTCGGATGGATCCACTTCGCCGACCTCAACTCGATGAAGCGCTATAACGCGACGCTCGCCTACGGGCAGAGCAAGGTCGCCAATCTGCTGTTCGCACGGGAGCTCGCGCGCCGACTCGGCAGCGCGAACCTCGACGTGATCTCCGCAGCCGCCCATCCGGGCTCCACGCGCACCGAGCTGCAGCGCCACTCCGAGCTCATGCACGCGGCGGTGCGCGTGTTCGCACAAGACGCGCCGGCCGGCGCGTTGCCGACGCTCTACGCGGCCACCGCCCCCGACGTGCGTGGCGGCGACTACTTCGGCCCGCGCCTCGGCCTCGTGGGGCCGCCCGCGCGCGCGCTGTCGAGCCCGCTCGCGCAGAATCGGGACGTCGCGCGCAAGCTCTGGGACGTCTCCGAGCAGCTCACCGGCGTGAAATTCGATCTCTGAGATCGACCCTATCCGCGCATGAATCCGCGCCCGGAGATCAGCGGCAGATCGGCGTAGGTGCGAATGCCGGGCGGCGCCTCGCACACGGCCGAAATCGCGTTCACGGCCGGTAGCGCCGTGATGATCATGCCGAGCTGCATGTAGTCTTCGAAGCTCTTGGCCGCGAAATTCTTCGGCGGGCGGATCTCGAGCTTCGTCCGAACGCACGGCTGGCCCTCGATCTGCACGAGATAGCCGTGCTCGAGCGGCCAGTCGGGCTCGATGTGCTGGCCCTTCCGCCAGCGCACCTGGAGATCGATGAGCGTTCGGCCCGCCACGCGGCCCTGCCAGCTCGCCTCGACACCCGCCACGCAGCCTTCGTCGATCTTCATGTACCCGAGGTCGAGGTCGCGCGTCGCGGCCGCGAAGCCGGCTTCGCACACCACCTCGTCGAGATCGACTCCGAGCGCGTCGGCCATCATGTGGACGGCGTCCTCGAACACCGCCGTGCCCTTGCGCACCATCTCGGGGAGCTCCGGCTTCGTGATCGGATGGCTGAAGCCGATCGGAATCTCCGTCTCGGGCGAGTTGTATCCGGTCGAGTCGACGGACTCGAGCACCGAGATCTTGTCGACCCGGTCGCAGATGCCCGCCGTGACGAGACCGAGCAGGTTCGCGAATCCCGGGTTCATGCCCGAGCCGAACAGCGTGCTCTTCCCGCGCTGGCAAGCCTGCTCGAGGCGCGCGCGCGCAGCCGGGCCGAGGCCGTGCCCCGTGATGAACGCCGCCGTCGCCACGACGTTGGTACCCGCCTCGAGGATCCGCACCAGCTCGTCGACGTTCGGCCACATCGGCGTGTAGCTCACGCAATCGGGCCGCAGCTCCAGCAGCGCATCGACGTCGTTCGTGGCCGCCACGCCGAGCTTCTCGATTCCCGCGAGCTCGCCCGCATCGCGCCCCACCTTGTCGGCGCTCCACGCATAGCATCCGACGAGCTCGAGCCCGGGGTTGGCCGCGATCGCGCGCAGCGCGCGCCGTCCCACGTTGCCGGTAGTCCACTGCACGACGCGAATGGGCATGGAGTCCTCACTTGGGCAAGCGCGTGTCTGTATAGTCCTCGCCGTCGCTCGACGCCACGTTGGAGAGGAACACACCATGCCCGATGCGACGCCGTGGGTGGAGCGCGCCGCTGCGCTCGCAGCGCTGATCCGGAGCCACGCCGACGAGAGCGAACGCGAGCGGCGACTCGCCGCGCCGGTCGTCGAGGCGTTCCACGACGCTGCGCTGTTCCGGCTGCAGATCCCCGAGCGTTTCGGGGGCGCCGGACTCGATCCGGTAGAGGCGCTGCCCGTGTACGAAGAGGTGGCGGCAGCCGACGGATCGGCGGGCTGGAACCTCGCCATCGGCGCCGGCGGCGGATCGTTCGCCGCGATGCTCGACGACCCGGACGCGCTCGAGGAGATCATCGGCGCACCGCGCGCGCTGATCGCGGGTTCGGTGAATCCGATGGCGCTCCGGGTCACGCCCGAGCGCGAAGGCTATCGCGTGTCGGGGCGACTGCGTTATGCGAGCGGCGTGTCGCAGAGCAACTGGCTGATGGCCGGCGGCCTCGTGTTCGATGGAGACGAACCGCGGCCGCGCATGACCAGCCAGGGCGCGCCCGTGATCGTGGGCACGTTCTTCCCGACGCGCGAGGCGCGCGTACTCGATACGTGGCGCACGAACGGCCTCGCCGGCACGGGCAGCCACGACGTCGAGGTGAGCGACGTCTACGTGCCCGCCGCGCGCTGCTTCGAGTTCTTCAGCACGAAGCCGCGTCCCTACGATCCGCTCGCGTCGCTCCCGCTGTTCTCGCGTCTCGGCGCCTCGATCGCGGGCGTCGGGATCGGCATCGCGCGGCGCGCGATCGAAGAGCTCGTGAAGCTCGCGAGCGAGAAGGTGCCGATCGCGAGCCCAGGCATGCTGCGCGACCGCGCGAGCGCCCAGATCGACGTCGCGCGCGCGCGCGGGCTCGTCGACGCGGCGCGCGCCCACGTCACGAGCGCGGGCCGGGACGTATTCGCGCGCGTGAAGGCGGGCGCGGCGCCGACCGTGGACGACCAGGTGCGCCTGCGCCTCGCCTATGTCACGGCCGCGGAGGGCTTCGCGCGCGCGGTCGACCTCGCGCGCAACGCCGCCGGCATGAACGCGATCGCGCTCGGCAACCCGCTCGAGCGCTGCTGGCGCGATGCGCACGCGGTGACACAGCACGTCGCGATCGCGCCGTCGCATTTCGAGCGCCTCGGTCGCATCACGTTCGGACTCGAACCGGGACCGGGGCCGATCTGAGCGAACCCGCGCGCTTCTCGACTTCGTTCTGGGTCTACCTCACGAGCCGCTTTTGCGCGGCCACGGCGCTCACGCTGCTGCGCACCACGGTGTACTACCACGTCTTCGCGCTCACGGATTCCGAAGCCGCACTCGGCGCGATCGGACTCGTCCAGTTCCTTCCCGTGATCGCACTCACGCTCGTGGGCGGCGCGGTGGCGGACGCCTACGACCGGCTCCGGATCATGCGGCTCGCGCAGATCCCGTATCTCGCAGGCGCAGCGCTGCTCTACGCGGCGACCGCGAACGGCGCGATCTCGGTGCCGCTGCTCTACGCGGCGGTGTTCACCAACGCCATCACGTTCGCGTTCGAGAGCCCCGCGCGCCAGGCGTTCCTTCCCAGTCTCGTCTCGGTCGCCAGCTTCCCGCGTGCGGTCACCTACTCATCGACAGCGATGGCGCTCGCGTTCGCGAGCGGCCCGGCTCTCGCGGGCGTGCTGATCGCGGCCTCCGGCGTCGAGGCGGCCTACGCCGGGTTCGGTGCGCTCGTGGCTGGGAACCTGATCGGGCTCGTCTTCGTGAAGCCGATCCGCGAGGTCGGCGAGCGCACCCCGCCGAGCCTGAGCGCCGTGCGCGAAGGGCTCGCCTATGTGCGCAGGAGCCCGATCGTGCTCGGCTGCATGGCGCTCGACATGTTCGCGGTGATCTTCGCCGGCGCGACGGCGCTCCTGCCCGTGTTCGCGAGCGAGATCCTCGCGGTCGGGCCACGCGGCTACGGTCTGCTCTCCTCCGCGCTCGAGATCGGGGCGCTCGCGATGGCTCTCCTGTTGGTGATCCGCCCGCCGATCCATCGCGCGGGTCCGGTCCTGTTGATCGCAGTCGCCGTCTACGGGGTCGCGACGCTCGGCTTCGGCCTGTCGCGCTCGTTCCCGCTCTCGGTGGCACTCTACATGCTCGCGGGTGCGGCGGATCAGGTGAGCGTGGTGCTGCGCGCCACCGTCGTGCAGCTCACCACGCCCGACGCGCTGCGCGGGCGGGTGTCGGCCGTCAACATGATCTTCATCAACGCATCCAACCAGCTCGGTGCGGTCGAGTCGGGCTTCCTCGCCGCGGCGACCAGTGCCACGTTCGCGGTCGTATTCGGCGGCGTCGCGTGCCTGTTCGTCGTAGCGTTTACCGCCTGGGCACTGCCCGAACTGCGCCGCTACCGGATCGGCGCGGGCGCTCCCGGCTAGGAAGCACTCATGGAACGCGATCGCAGCAGCAACACCGCGGAGTACGTGGCGGCGATGCGCGCAGACCACCGCCTGAACGATCCCGCGCCCGTGCTCGACGACGCGTGGGCCCTGCAACTGGTCGCGCCGGAGCTGCGCGCGGCGGTCGAGTCGGGTCGCTACCGCGCGTTCCTCGAGCGCACGGGTTTGCGCCCGAGCCAGGGACACATCGTGCTGCGCGCGCGCTATGCGGACGACGCGCTCGCGGCTGCGGTCGCGCGCGGTGTGCGCCAGCTCGTGGTGCTCGCGGCCGGGCTCGACTCGTCGTGCCTGCGCCGCGACCCGCGCGTGAGCGTGATCGAGGTCGACCACCCGGCGAGTCAACGCGCGAAGCGCGAGCGGCTCACGGCGCTCGGCGCTCCGCTCGACGGAGTCGAGTTCGCCGCGGTCGACTTCGAGCGCGAGTCGCTCGGAGAAGCACTCGCACGCAGCTCGCTCGATCCCACCCGGCCCGCGTTCGTCACCTGGATCGGCGTGACGATGTACCTGCCCGTCGCGATCGGTCTCGACACGCTCGCGCAGATCCGCGCGAGCGTCGCCCCCGGCAGCGAGCTGGTGTTCGACTATCCGATCCCGCTCGAGCAGCTCGCTCCGGAAGTGCTCTTGATCGCGCAGACCAAGAACGCCGGCCTCGCGCGCGAGGGAGAGCCCCGCGTCTCCACCTACGACCCTCCCGTCCTCGCGCGCGCGCTCGCCGAGCGCGGTTTCGCGCCGATCGAGGACGTGGGCCCCGCCGAGCTCGAAACGCGCTACTGCGCGGGGCGCAGCGACGGACTCGGAGGGAACCCCGAGCATCGCATC
Organism: uncultured delta proteobacterium; assembly: GCA_963832165.1. Classification (GTDB taxonomy): domain Bacteria; phylum Myxococcota_A; class UBA9160; order UBA9160; family SMWR01; genus JAHEJV01. The sequence goes on from CAWHTE010000007.1 coordinate 230,935, forward strand.
GTGCACGCATGCGCGGTCTAGAGGATGGGGCGCGCCGGCAGGTTGTAGAAATTTCACCCGCGCCGTGCGCGGATTCCCATCCTTGCAAGCAGCGCGGCCTCGAGCGGACCGGGCGCATGGCACACGGATTGCGTTCGCGAGGGGCATGGCACACGCAGCTCTTCGTTCGATGCGATTCTGGATGCGCGGCGCCGCCACGGGTCTCGCGATCGCGTGTACGGCGTGCCTGCCGTTCTCGCGCGGGTCGCAACCGTCGGCCGATCCGCCGCGCGATCAGCTCGTCGAGTCGGACCCCGACATCCCCTCGCGCGATCTCTTCTTCGGCCCGGGCGGGCGCTCGAACGCGCCGCGCACGGACACGCCCTTCCGGTTCATCGAGCGCGACGAGAGCGGCGTGAGCACGAATTTCGAAGTCGTCGACGCGAAGGGACGCAAGTGGGACGCGAAGCTCGGCCCGGAAGCCAAGCCCGAAGTCGCCGCTTCGCGCCTGCTCTGGGCGATCGGCTTCCATCAGCCCCCCGTCTACTACGTGCACGACTGGCGGATCGAGAACGGACCCGAAGCGGGTGAGCAGCAGGAGGCGCGCTTCCGGCTCGAGCGCAAGGAGTGGAAGAAGGACGGCGAGTGGGATTGGCAGGACAACCCGTTCGTCGGCACGCGCGAGCTGCGCGGCCTCGTCGTGATGATGGCGATGCTCAACTCGTGGGATCTGAAGACGTCGAACAACAAGATCTACGCGACTCCCGGAGCGAATCCGCCGCGGCGCTACGTCGTGAAGGATCTCGGAGATTCGTTCGGTGGCTCCGCGCGGGTCTTCGTGGGCACACAGAGCGACGTCCACGACTTTTCGCGGGAGGGCTTCATTCGCGGGGTCGAGAACGACCGCGTCGACCTGGTGTTCAGGCCGGTCATGCTCAACTGGGGCGTCGATGACGACATCTCCGTCGACGACGTGCTGTGGACCTGCCGCCGCCTCGCACAGCTCTCCGATCGGCAGTGGCGCGATGCGTTCCGCGCCGCTGGCTACAGCGATGCGGAAGGCGCGGCATTCACGGATCGCATGAAAGCCAAGGTGCGCGAGGGCCTCGCGCTCGCGCAGTCCGAGCGGACTTGAGCCGCGGAATCGCAGTGTCCCGCGCAATCCTGTTGCTGCTCTGGGTTGTCATCGCTGCCTCGAGCGCCGTCGCCCAGACCCAGGAGCTCGTGCACCCGGTCGAGCCGGTGCCCGCGGAGCTCGCGCACCCGGCCGATCCGGTGCCCGACCTGATCGGACAGCTGCCCGGTCTCGTCGAAGCGTCGTTCAGGCTGCCGCTCGCCGCGCTGCTCGGGGCCGTTCTCGCGTTCCGGCCGCGCCGCTCGGGCACGCCCGAGCGCAAGGCCGTCGTGATCCAGACACAGATCCTGCTCGCGATCGTCGGAGCGATCGTGATGCTCGTGGTCGGCCAGAGCCTCGCGCGCGCGTTCGGCATCGTCGGCGTGGCGAGCCTCGTGCGCTACCGCGCGAAGATCAGCGACCCAAAGGACGCCGGCGTGATGCTCGCGTGCCTCGGGATCGGTCTCGCCTGCGGCGTCGGCGTGTACCTGATCGCGATCTTCGCGACGGCGTTCCTGCTCGCGTTCCTTTGGTGGGTGGAGTCGCTCGAGCCGCGGCCCGTCCAGCGCTTCCTGCTCGGGATCAAGTCGCCGAAGCCCGAAACACTGCGGCCCGGCGTCGAGTTCCTGCTGCGGGAGCACCGCGCGACCTTCGAACTGCGCTCGCTGTCGGAAGAAGAGGTCTCCTACGAAGTGGCGATGCCACTCGACCAGAGCACGGACACGCTGTCGAGCGCCATCGCCGCGCTCAACGGCGGCCAGACGACCGCGGTCGAGTGGGAGGAGAGGAAAGAAAAGTGACCGATCCGATCCGAGGGAGCGCTTCGATGTGGGTGTATGCAGCGGCTCTGTGCATCTCGATCGCGTTGGCGGTTCCCGCGCGCGCCGAAGAGGAGCAGACAGGTGGCGCCGACGAAAACCTGAGGTGGATCGATCCGTTTGATCAGAGCCGCGACTATCGCTCGATTCGCGCGGGCGAGGGGTTCCGCACGAACCTGTTCGGCTTCGACGTCGCCGAGGAGCCGCGCGATCGCCGCTCGACGTCCGCGATCGATCTGGGTACCGCGGCATATTTCAACGGCCCCGACGAAGGGCAGAACATTCCGTTCGCGTCGCTCTACTTCTGGCGTCGACCGGACGAGCGGCGGTTCCTGCGCGCCACCGTCGGAGGTCTCGTCAACGACGTCGTCGCGGCGCGTTCGTTCGGCGACAGCCCGTTCGAAGCCGTGTTCACGTTCGAGAACAGTGCGGTTTGGTTCGACGACAACGCCCAGTGGGTCGATGGCGAGCGCGACGAGAACCAGGAGCTGCGCAAGATGTCTGTGCGCGGCGGCGCGGGCGTGGGCTATCGGCGCCAGCTCGTCCCCGGCTGGTCTCCGCTCGTGTTCGCCGACGGCGTTCACCCCCAGCGGCCGGACAACATGTTCTCGATCTACCTGCTGGCCGAGCCCAGGTATCTCTATTTCCACGAGCGAAACTCTGCCGACAACTTCGTGCTGCCGCAGGACACCTTCGAGCTCGCGGGGCGCCTCGCGATGCGGTGGGATTCGCTCGAGCGCAACTTGATGGACCTCGCGCACCGCGGCTTCGCGGTGGGCTTCGACGGGATCTACGGCTGGCGATCGAACTGGGAGGATTGGGGGCTCGACCGCGCGCACCGAGCGAGCGAGGGCCGCGAGCCGAAGCTGATCCAGGCCTTCGCCGTCGCCGCCATGGGCATCCCGGGTCTCAACGAGCGCCACCGCCTGGTCTCGCTCGTGCACGGAGGACGGGGTTGGGGTCTCGACCGATTCTCGCAGCCTCGCGTAGGCGGCGGACCGAGGGGCAACGAGTACATGTCGCTCGCGCGCCCGATCCTCCCGGGCTCGGCGATCAACGAGTTCACGCCGGATAAGCACTACGCGATCGCGCTCGCGGAGTACCGCTATGAGCTGATGTTCTTCGCCTACCTCTCGGCGTACGGCGGCGTCGGGTATCTCGACCGCGAGCGCCTGGGTCCAGCGCGGTTCTCGGAACCGGTCCGCAGCCAGGACGACCTGCTCTATCCGGTCGGCGCCCGCCTCACGACCGCCTTCCTGTTCCGCTCGCAGATCCAGATCGAGTACAACTACAACTTCGACGCGATCCGCGATGGCCACCGCGGCGGCGGCGAGCTGCTGGTGCACGTCTCGAAATCGTTCTGAGCGGCGCGCGCCGCGCACTCCTGGCTAGCATGTGCGGCGCGATGAACGATGCCCCGTCGATCCGGTCCGCCACGTCCGCGGATGCTGCGGCGATCGCCGCGATCTACAACTGGTACATCGTCAACACGGTGATCACGTTCGAGGTCGATCCCGTGTCCGACGACGAGATGGCGCGGCGGATCGACAGCGTGCTCGCAGCGCACGAGTGGCTCGTGCTCGATCGCGCGGGCGAGCTGCTCGGCTACGCCTACGCGGGGCGGTTTCGCGAGCGCGCTGCCTACGGACAGGCGACCGAGTCGACGATCTATCTGCGCCACGGCCTGGAGGGGAAGGGTCTCGGGGCGCCGCTCTATACCGAGCTGATCCGACGCACGTTCGCGCGCGGGTACCGCCACCTGATCGGCGCCATCGCATTGCCCAACGAGCCGTCGGTGCGCTTTCACGAGCGGCTCGGCTTCGTGAAAGCCGGGCACCTGTTCCGGATCGGCCGCAAATTCGATCGCTGGGTCGACGTCGGGAACTGGCAGCTGGAACGGCCGGGCGACTAACGCTACTCGGCCGCGAGCAGCTTGCCGAGCTTGAGCAGCTGCGGAGTGCCTCCGCCGAGCGCGAGCTCGAAGTGACGCGCGTGCAGGAAGTAGCGGTGGAGCGGGTATTCCTTGTCGACGCCGACGCCGCCGTGCAGGTGGGTCGCGGCGTGCACGACGCGCTTGGCGCCCTCGGCGCACCAGAACTTCGCCACGGCGACCTGCTTCGCTGCGTCGAGACCCGCTGAGATCCGCCACGCCGCCTGCCAGCTCGTGAGCCGGATCGCCTCGGTGTCGATGAACGCATCTGCAGCGCGGTGACCGACCGCCTGGAACATCGCGATCGGCTGGTCGAACTGCTTGCGCGTCTTGATGTACTCCGAGGTCAGGTCGAGCGAGGCTTCGCACAGGCCCAGCGAGATCATGCACAGCGCGGCCGTCGCGCGCAGCTCGAGCCACGCGCGCACCTTCGCGCCGCTGCCGACGGTGCCGAGCACGGCGTCGGGGCCGACGCGCACACCCGAGAGCGTCAGAAGCGATTCGGGTATGCCGCTCGTGGTCGCCATCGGATCGAGCTGGACACCCTTCGCCTTGGGGTCGACGAGGAAGATCGTCTCCTGGCCATCGACTAGAGCGGGAACCAGCACGACGTCGGCGAACGCCGCCGCGGGAACACAGAGCTTCTTGCCCGAGAGCCGGAACCCGTCACCGTCGCGCGCGGCGATGCTCGGCGCATCTTCGACGAGCGCGGCCGTGCCGATGGCTTCGCCGCTCGCGATCTTCGGCAGCCACGCGGCGCGCTGCTCCGCACTGCCGAACTCGGCGATCGGCAGCGCTGCGAGCACGACCGTCTCGAACAGCGGGATCGGCGCAGTGTGGCGGCCCACCTGCTCGAGGATCGCGGCCACTTCGAGGAAACCGAGCCCGGCGCCGTGCGTGCTCCTCGGGCACCGAGATGCCGAGCAGACCCGCGTCGGCGACGGCGCGCCAGAGCTCGCGGTCGAAGCGCGGTTCGCCGCGCTTCTCGAGCGCGCGCTGCAGCTCGTGGCTGCCCTTCTCGGCGAGGATCTTCGCCGTGAGGTCGCCAATCGCCTGTTGATCTTCGGAGAGCGAGAAGTCCATGGGGGGATCCTTCGCAGGGTTACATGCGCGGAACGCGCGGGAGGCCGAGGCCGAACAATCCGATCAGGTCGCGCTGGATCTCGTTGGTGCCGCCGCCGAAGGTCAGGATCAACAGACCTCGGTAGAGCGACTCGAGCATTCCGTCGAACACCACTTCGGGCGATCCGCGCTTGAGGTACCCGCGCTGGCCGAGGATCTCCATGAGCAGGCGGAAGCTCTCGAGATAGAACTCGGTGCCGAACACCTTCGTTGCCGAGGCGTCAGCGGGCGAGAGACTGCCCTTGGTGGCCGTCCAGGCGACCTTCCAGTTGATCAGGCGCAGGAACTCGAGGCCCGCGTAAACGCGCGCGAGGTTGATCTGCACCCACTCCTGGTCGATCACCTTGCGCCCGTCGGGCAGCTGGGCGCGCTGCGCCCACGCGCGCGTCTCGTCGAAGCTGCGCTCGAGCACACCCGACGAGCACAGCGTCACGCGCTCGTGGTTGAGCTGACCCGTGATCAGCTTCCAGCCCTTGTTCGGGCCCGCGACGATGTTCTTCGCGGGCACGCGCGCATCGTCGAAGAAGACCGCGTTGATGTCGTGCTCGCCCATCAGGTGCAGCGGGTCGATTCGGATGCCGTTCGTGTTCTTCATGTCGACGATGAGGATCGACAGGCCCGCGTGCTTGGACGCCTTCGGATCGGTTCGCACCGCGAGCCAGCAGTAGTCGGAATCGCTCGCGAGGCTCGTCCAGAGCTTCTGGCCGTTGATCACGTACTCATCGCCGACGAGGTCGGCGCGCGTGCTGAGCGCAGCGAGGTCCGTACCCGCGCCGGGCTCGCTGTAGCCGATGCAGAAATGGATCTCGCCCGCGAGGATCTTCGGCAGGAAGAACGCCTTCTGCTCGTCGCTGCCGTGGCGCGCGATCGTGGGGCCGACCGTATTGATCGTGAGCATCGGCACGGGGGCGCCGCTGCGCATCGATTCGTCGAAGAAGATGAACTGCTCGATCTCGGAGCGGCCTTGACCGCCGTATTGCGTCGGCCAACCGATCCCGAGCCAGCCATCGGCGCCCATCTGTCGGACGACCTTGCGGTGGTTCGGTCCGACCCCGTGCTCCTTGGCGAGCGCCGCGCGGACCTCCGGCGTGAGCAGCTTCTCGTAATAGGCCCGGATCTCCTTGCGCAGGGCCTCCTGCTCCTCGGTGTATCCGATGTACATAGGGGTCGACCTCGTAGGACGCGGGGTGTGAAACGTGTTCTATTTTCGCGCGTCCAGAAAAATTCGTCTAGGACCCTGTCCGAAAGGGTGCCTGTTCGTTTAGGACCTGCCCAAAGAGGGTGGTCCGGTAGCCCCTGAGACCCCGAAATCCCGGGATGTCACGGGCCTGTGGCTTGGATGCCTGCGCGACGTGCCCACAATGGGGGTCGCGCAGAGCTGCCGTCGGTCTGCACTGAACCAGCAGGCTGTTTTGCGCAACCAAACGCAGTGTATCGATGACACCTCCACTGGAATCCATGGTACCTACGTTGCGAGGCGCATCGCCGTCCTGGCGAGCCGCTGGAGCCCTCGACGTGTCTCAGGCCGAGCCCCTTCCGTTCGTCGACACGCCGGCCCCCCGGACCGGCGACCTCCCCGCGTCTCTACCTGAAACGGGAACCGGGACCGGGTCCCGCCGCGGCCGCGCCGCGCGCCTGGGCGTCCGGCTCACGTTGATGCTGCTGATCGCCACCGGGGTCGCGGTGTTCGCGGCCTGGGAGATGCGCACGTTCGGCTTCGAGGCCTACCTCTTCCACAGCGCAGCGCGCGGCGCCGCCTTCGAAGTGCGGCCGGGCGTGGCGAGCTGGGATCTTCCGGCACCGGAAGGCCCCTACGACCGCCGCATGGGCTACGCGGGTCTGCGCCGGACCGTCTCGCTACTGCATGCGCAGGGCTTCGACGTGATTGCGCAGGCGCGTTCGAATGCCGAGCTCGAGCGGATCACGAGCTACGGGCTGTTCCCGCCCTACCGCGAGAAGCCCCAGGCGGGCCTTCAGATCCGTGGCCGGGCGGGTGCGCCGCTGTTCGAGGCGACGCACCCCGTGCGCGCGTACACACGCTTCGAGGACATCCCGCCGGTGCTGGTCGCGTCGCTCTTGTTCATCGAGAACCGCGAGCTGCTCGACGACGCCGCGCCGCGCCGCAATCCGGCGGTGGAGTGGGATCGACTCGTGCGGGCGCTCTGGACCGCCACCGGATCGGGCGGGCCCGGCGGCAGCACGCTCGCCACGCAGATCGAGAAGTTCCGCCACTCGCCCGAGGGCATCACGAGCTCGCCGCACGAGAAGCTGCGCCAGATGCTCTCGGCGAGTCTGCGCGCGTACCAGGACGGCGACGTCACCACCGAAACGCGGCGCCAGGTCGTGGTCGACTACTTGAACGGCGTGCCGCTCTCGGCCGTGCCGGGCGGCGGCGAAGTGATCGGGCTCGGCGACGGCCTGGCGGCCTGGTATGGCGCGAGCTTCGACGAGGTGAACCGGCGGCTCGCCGCTCCGATCGCGCTCGAGAACGGCGATCGCGAAGAGGTGGCACGCGCCTACGTGCTGGCGCTCTCGCTGTTCGTGGCACAGCGGCGCCCCACCACGCTGCTGCTCGATCATCCCGACGAGCTGGTCGCGCAGACGCGCGCTCATCTGCCGCGGCTCGCGCGCGCGGGCGTGATCTCGGCCGAGCTCCGCGACGCGGCGCTCGCGGTCGACTTCCGCCCCTCCCGCGCCGGCCAGCCCGACGGCGGAAACCATCGGCTCGCGCGACGCCTCGCTGGTCCCGTGCGCGCACGACTCGCGGGGCTGCTCGGAACACGCGGCTTCTACGATCTCGATCGCCTCGATCTCGGCGTCGAGAGCACGCTCGACGCCCGCGCGCAGGAGCTGCTCTCTGCGCGCGTCGAGCGCCTCTCCGATCCGAGCGTGGCTGCCGAAACCGGCCTCCTGGGCGTTCGGCTGCTCGACCCGGGCACTTCCGACGGCGTCAAGTTCAGCTTGAACGTCTACGAGCGCGGCGCGGACGCGCATCGGCTGCGCGCGCAGGTCGACAACTCCGACGGCGCGCTCGATCTCAGCGACGGCGTGAAGCTCGACCTCGGCTCGACCGCCAAGCTCCGCACGTTCGTGACCTATCTCGAGCTGATCGCGCAGGTGCACGACCGGCTCGCCGCGCTGCCGATCGCCGAGCGCGCCGCCCTCGAGCTTCCGCCCTCGGACCGGCTCGGGCGCTGGGTCCAGGCGGAGATGGTCGCGCATCCCAGCGCGTCGCTCGCCGACGTTCTCGACGCATCGCTCGAGCGCCGCTATTCGGGGAGCCCGTACGCGGCGTTCTTCACGGGCGGCGGCGAGCACCGCTTCTCGAACTTCGATTCCGCCGACGACGAGCGCCGTCCGAGCGTGCGCGAAGCGTTCCAGCGCTCGGTGAATCTCGTGTTCGTGCGCCTGATGCGCGACGTCGTCGATCACGTGATGGCTTCGCAGCTCGAGTTGGATGCGATACTCCAGGCGCCGAAGGACGACTCGCGCCGGCGCGCGTACCTCTGGAACTTCGCCCACTCCGAAGGCAGCGTGTTCATCGCGAAGGCCTACTCGCGCTTCGCGGCGCTCGAGCCCGACGCTGTGCTCGCGAAGCTCTACGAGAACCGCAAGCCTTCGCCAAAGGCCGTCTCCGCTGCGATCCGAGCCGTAGACCCGAACGCCGATCTCGCGTCGTTCAGCGAGCGGCTCGTCGCCCTGTTGCCGGATGCGGCGCTCGCGGAGGATCTGGTAGCGAAGCTCTACGCGCAGTCGGATCCCGCGCGCTGGTCGCTCCAGGACCGCGGCTATCTCGCGCGCGTGCACCCGCTCGAGCTCTGGCTGCTCGCCCATCTGCGCGAGCACCCCCGTGCGACGCTCGCCGAGGTGATCGATGCGAGCCGCGGCGAGCGCCTCGATGCCTACCGCTGGCTGTTCCGCTCCAAGCAGCGCTTCGCGCAGAATCGCCGCATCCGCACGATGCTCGAGCGCGAGGCGTTCCGGCGCATCCACGCACAGTGGCAGAGCACGGGCTATCCGTTCCCCTCGCTCGTTCCGTCACTCGCCACCGCGCTCGGCACCTCGGCGGATCGGCCGACCGCACTGGCCGAGCTCATGGGCATTCTCGCGAGCGACGGCGTGCGCGTGCCGATCCGCCGGATCGAGTCGATGCGCTTCGCCGCCGACACGCCCTACGAAACGCTGCTCGCGCCGTCGTTGTCCGCGCCCGAGCAGGTGCTGCGACCCGAGGTATGCGCCGTGGTGCGGCGCGCGCTCGTGTCGACGGTGGAAGGCGGCACCGCAGCGCGCGCGCGCGGCGCGCTGCGCCACGCCGACGGCTCGGTCGCGATGGTGGGCGGCAAGACCGGCACCGGCGACCACCGCTTCAAGGTGATCGCGCGCGATCAGCGCATCCTCGAGGAGCGGCCGATCTCGCGCTCGGCCGTGTTCGCGTTCCTGATCGACGACCGCTTCTTCGGCGTGCTCACCGCGGTGGTCACGGGTCCGGAAGCGGGCCGCTACCACTTCACGAGCTCGCTGCCGGTGCAGATCTTCACCGCGCTGATGCCGGAGGCCTTCCCTGTGCTCGAGGCCGGCGCACCGAGCCCCGAGCCGAAGGTCGCGCAGGCTCGCTAGAGGTTGTTGCGGTAGTCGTCCTCGACCGCGGCGTCGAACTTCGCAGCGACGTCGTCGGCGAGCTTGAATCGCTTCACGGCCATCGCGCCGAACGAGATCTTCAGACGCGCCGACCAGCTCTCCGGCTTCCAGAGCTTGCTGCGGATGAACGCCTTCGCGCAGTGGTGGAAGCATTCCTCCACGTGGATCCGGATCCCGAGCACGGCGGGCTTGCCGCGTGCGGCGAGGCGCGCGAGCAGATCGGGGTCGGCCGTGAGCGTCGCGGTTCCGTTCACGCGCACGGTCTCGGGCGTACCGGGCAGCATGAAGATCACGCCGACGCGCGGGTTCGTGAGGATGTTCTGGAGCCCGTACACGAGCTTGTTTCCGGGTCGATCCGGAATCACGAGCGTGCGCTCGTCCTCGATCAGGCAGAAGCCCGGATCGTCGCCCTTCGGCGAGGCATCGAGATTCCCCTCGGCATCGGAGGTCGCGAGCACGAGGAAGGGTGAGCGCTCGATGTACTCGCGCGCCTCGTCACTGATCGTGTTCTGGTTCTTGAGGCCCAGCCCGGGAATCGGATCGCCGATGATGCCGCGCAGCGCCTCGAGGTCGTCGATCGAGTGGGGGTCGCCCATGAGATCCTCCAGCCAGAATGGACGCCCACTCTAGCAGGGGAGCCCCGCTCCATTCGCCGCGCGCCGGGCCCGGAACCGGAACGATCGCTCGACGCGGTCGACGCGCACCTCGGCGAATCCGGCACGCTCGAGCCGTTCTCCGAACGTGTTCGGATCCACGGGCACCATCGTGTCGCCCCAGTGCACGAGCCGGAACAGCGGACTCACGAGGCTGTCCGACCCGACCAGCCACGCGCCGGGCGCGAGCACGCGCGCCACCTCGGCGAGCAGGCGATCCTGCAGCGCCGCCGACGGCACGTGGTGCAGCATCGTGCACGACACCGCGCCCGTGAAGCGGCCCGCCCGGAACGGCAGGTCGGTGGCGTCGGCCTCCACCACCTCGACCCGCTCGCCCACGTGGCGTCGAGCCAGGGATGCCGCGAGCGCGGGATCCACCTCGACGCAGGTCAGGTGGGGGACGCGCTCGGCGAGCACATCGGTGGTGAGCCCGGGCCCGGGCCCGACCTCGAGCACGTCGCCGCCGAGATCGACGTCGCCGAGCACCCAGGGCAGGAGGCGCTCCCGCACGGTGCGGCGCCAGGTTCCAGATCGACAGTACCAGCGGTGGATGGTGTTCATATGGCGACTTTCGCCGATGGATCGACGACGTTCTTCGCGTATTCTGACAACTGATGTCGAATATCCGTCAATCGACACGCGCGCCGCTCGTCCCCCACGCGCTCGCGCGGCCGCTCGAAGGCCTCGCCGCCGAGTACGAACCCGGCCACGAGATCGCGCTCCACCAGCACCCGTTTGCTCAGCTGATCTACGCATCGAGCGGCGTGATGACCGTGACCACCGAGCACGGCACCTGGGTGGTGCCGCCCGAGCGCGCCGTCTGGGTTCCTGCGCGCGTGGGCCACGCGATCCGGATGACCGGCCGCGTGTCGATGCGCACGGTCTATCTCTCCGAAGCGCTCGGGCCGCTCGCGGGCAGCACGTGCTGCGTCGTGCAGGTTTCGGCGCTGCTGCGCGAGAGCATTTTGCGCGCGGTGGAGTTCGCGAAGCCGTACCGCGAGGACGGACCCGAGGCGCGGCTCGTGGCCGTGATCGCCGACGAGATCCGCGCCGCACCGACCGCGCCGTTGCACCTGCCGTTGCCGAGCGATCCGCGCGCACGCCGCGTCGCGGACGCGCTGCGCGCGAGTCCGGGCGATCCGCGCACCCTCGCCGACTGGGCGCAGCTCGCGGGAGCTTCCGCGCGCACGCTCGAGCGCGTGTTCGAGCGCGAGACGAAGCTGTCGTTCGGCGCCTGGCGCCAGCAAGCTCGCCTGTTGCGCGGGCTCGAACAGCTCGCGGCGGGTGAGCCCGTGACGTCGGTGGCGCTCGACCTCGGCTACGAGACGCCGAGCGCGTTCATCGCGATGTTCCGGCGCGCGCTCGGCACGTCGCCCGGACGCTACTTCCGGACCGCAATCAGACCGGAGGCCGGCGCGCAGCGAGCGCAAGTTTCGCGCAGCGAGCCGTAGGCGAGCGAAGACCATAAGGGGGGCGAGCGAAGATCGGACAGGTGGATCGAATCGACCGCGCCCGGGCGCTGTGCTTCCCTTCCGCGACCATGCTCGACCCGCGCAGCCTCGACGAGAGACGCGACGAGATCGCCGAGAGCGGCCGAAGGCGCGGCGTCGCGCTCGATATCGACGCTGCGGTCGCCGCGCAGCGCGCGGCCTCGGCGCTCCAGACCGAGCTCAACGAGGCCAACCGGCTGCGCAACGAGCACCAGGAGGCCGGCAAGCGCAAGCTCTCGCCCGAGGAGCGAGAGGCCCATACCGCGCAGGGACGCCGCCTCAAGGAGGAAGTCGCCGCGCTCGAAGCCAGGCTCGCAGATGCGCGCGCGGCACTCGACGAGCGCATGAAGGCGTTCCCGAACTTCGTGCACCCCGAGGTGCCGAGCGGCGGCGAGGCCGACTTCCGCGAGCTGCGCCGCGTCGGCGAGCCGACGCGCTTCGACTTCACTCCCGTGGATCACGTCGCGCTCGGCCAGAAGCTCGGCCTGTTCGACTTCGAATCAGGCGCGAAGGTGACCGGCCAGAAGTTCTACTTCCTCTCTGGCGAGGCGGTGATCGTCGAGCTCGCGCTGCAGCGGCTCGCGCTCGATCTGCTGCTCGAGGAGGGCTTCCGGATCTACACCACGCCGGATCTCGCGCGGCGTCGGATCGTCGACGCGATGGCGTTCAGCCCGCGCGGGCCCGAGACGCAGATCTACTCGGTCGAGGGCACCGATCTCGACCTGATCGGCACCGCCGAGATCACGCTCGGCGGAATGTACGAGGACGCCGTGCTCGAGGAGGACGACCTCCCGATCAAGATCGGCGGTATCTCGCACTGCTACCGCACCGAGGCCGGCGCCGCGGGGCGCGAGAGCAAGGGCCTGTACCGCGTGCACCAGTTCACGAAGGTGGAGATGTTCGCGTTCACGCGCCCGGAGGATTCCGAGGCGATGCACGGCGAGCTGCTGCGCATCGAGGAGCGCGTGTTCTCGGCGCTGCGGATTCCCTATCGCGTGATCGACATCGCGGCGGGCGACCTCGGGGCACCGGCGTACCGCAAGTTCGACATCGAAGCCTGGCTGCCCGGTCGCGGCGAGCGCGGCGATTGGGGCGAGGTCACCAGCACCTCGAACTGCACCGACTTCCAGGCGCGGCGCCTGCGCACGCGGTTCCGGCGCAAGGGCAGCAAGAAGAACGAGCTCGTGCACACTTTGAACGGCACGGCCGTGGCGATCGCGCGCGCGCTGATCGCTCTCTTCGAGAACCACCAGCAGGCCGACGGCTCGATCGCGATCCCCGAAGCGCTCCGCAGCTACACGGGCTTCGACCGCATTGGACCGCGTTAGTCCTTCGCGCGACGCTCGACGCCCACTGATCCTGGGCACCGCGGGTCACATCGATCACGGAAAGACCTCCCTGTGCCACGCGCTCACGGGCGTCGACACCGATCGCCTGCCCGAGGAGAAGGCGCGCGGGATCACGATCGAGCTCGGCTTTGCACCGCTCGACCTGCCAGACGGAACGAGGCTCGGCATGGTCGACGTGCCCGGCCACGAGGGTCTCGTGCGCACGATGGTGTCGGGCGCCGCGGGCATCGACCTGCTCCTGCTCGTGGTGGCCGCCGACGAAGGTGTGATGCCGCAGACGCGCGAGCACCTCGCGATCTGCGAGCTGCTCGGGATCACGCGCGCGGTGGTCGCGCTCACGAAGGTCGATCTCGTCGACGAGGACGTGGCGGACCTCGCGGAGGAGGAGGTGGCAACGCTTCTCGCGCAGACGCCGCTCGCGCGGGCGCCGATCGTGCGCGTCTCCGCGGTGACGGGCGCGGGCCTCGATCCTCTGCGCGCAGCGCTCGCCGAGCTCGCTCTCGCGGCCGAGGCGCGCACGCCGCGCGCGGGGCCGCCGCGCTTGCCCGTGGACCGCTGCTTCGAGATGCGCGGGTTCGGACCCGTCGTCACGGGCACGCTGATCGGCGGCCCGCTTCACGTGGGCGACGCCGTGACGCTCCTGCCCGACGACCGGCGCGCGCGCGTGCGCGGACTGCACAGCCACGGCGTCGCGGTTGAAGTCGCGCAACCGGGCACGCGCTGCGCGGTAAACCTCTCGGGCGTCGCGCTCGAGCTGCTCTCGCGCGGACTCGTGCTGACTGCGCCCGATGCGCTCGCGCCCACGTCTACGATCGACGCGCGCGTCGATTGGCTCGCCGAAGCGCCTCCCGTGGAAGAGCCGACGCCCGTGTCGCTGCTCGCGGGCACCGCCGAGCGGCTCGCGAGGATCGCGCCGATCGGCGAACCGGTGCTCGCGCCGGGCACGAGCGCGTTTGCTCGGCTGCACCTCACGGCGCCGATGGCGCTCCTGCCGGGCGATCGCTTCGTGCTGCGCGGATTCGCACGAACCGCGATCGGCGCCACGCTCGGCGGCGGCACCGTGCTCGACGTATCTCCGCCGCACCGCCGGCGCAGCGACACCGAGCTGGTGGCCGAGCTCGAAGAGCTCGCGCGCCGCGACGCAGAGACCGACGTGCGCGTGCGTGTGCGCCGCGCGGGCTTCGCGGGCATCACGCGCGCCGAGCTCGCGTGCGAGACGGGCCGCGTCTCCGAGGAGATCGCGGCCGTGACCCTGAGCGCATGCGCGAGCGGTGCGCTCGTCTCCGCGGGCGAGCGCGTGCTCGATCCAGCCGCGTTCGCGCGCCTCGGGCGCGAGCTGGTGGCCGCGCTCGACGCCTATCACGCGGCCGAGCCGCTGCGCCCGGGCATGTCCGTGGGCTCGCTGCGCGGCACGCTGCCCGAGAACGTGTCGCCCGAGGTGACCCAGGTCGCGCTCGAATACCTCGCGAGTGCGGGCGAGATCGCGATCGAGAGCGACCACGTGCGCCGCTCGAAGCACCAGCCGACGCTCGACCCCGCTGCCCAGAAGGCCTGCGACGCGATCGCCGCGCTGCTGGCCGCGGCCGCGCTCGAAGCGCCCTCTCTGCGCGACGTGGCGTCGCACGTCGCACTCTCGGAAGCCGCCGCGCGCGACCTGCTCGCGTACCTCGAGCGCGAGCATCGCCTCGTGCGCGCGCGTCCCGATCTCTGGTTCGATGTGCGCGCAGTCGAGGCTCTTCGCAGCCGCGTGCGCGCGTACTTCGAAAGCCACGACGAGCTCGACACGCCCGCCTACAAGGCGCTGATCGGCACCTCGCGCCGCACGGCGGTGCCGCTCATGGAGCTGCTCGACGCCGAGCGCCTGACCGTGCGCCGCGGAGAGGTGCGGCGGCTTCGGGATCGCGCGAAGACCTGAGTCAGCTCTGCCGGCGTCTCGAGATCGCGAGGCCGACGAGCCCGAGCGCCATCAGCGCGCCGGTCGTGGGCTCGGGCACGAACGTCACCACGATCTCGAAGGTCTTCTTGTGGATGTCGTTGGTGCCGCCGTCGAACGAGAAGACCTCGAGCGAGTTGTCGAACTGGAAGATCTCGATGGCAGTCGCGTGCGTGGTCAGCGCACCAACATTCGCGATGAGCTCGCCGTTCCAGATGGCGTCGGGGTCGGGGTCTACCCAGTGTCCGTCCCCGGCAGTCCCAAGCGGAGTGAAGCCCATGCTGACGGACTGAGACGGAATCGAGAGATTCGTGATGAAATCGAGCGCGGTGACCCGGTAGAAGAGATTGCCGATCACCTGCGCCGAACCGTCCAGCGACAAGTTGTAATCACCCGACTCACGGATGGTGATCGAACCGATCCGCGCATTGGGATTGGTGGCTTGCGGGATCACGATATCCAACAGGAGTCTCGTGTCGACGAGGTCTCCCGAGACGCTGGTCGTCTCGGCAAAGAACGACGGATCGACGTCGAAGACCAACGTAGTGCCGGCGAGGAAGATGTTGTTGGGATCGCCGCCGTTCACGAGCAGCGGCGGATCCGGATTCGTCGCTGATTCCTGGATGTTGTTGTACTGAATCAGCGTGTTCTGCTTGTCTCCGTAGTTCACCGTCAGCGCCGAGGCTGAGGTGACCGCAAGTACTGCGATCAAGCCGAACCCAACTAACACAACGCTGCGCAGAGCAGACAGCCGCACCTCGCTACCCCTTATCCGGATCCGTATCCGCGTGTTACCCGTCGCTATTCGGGTCGATTCTGCCGGTACTGGAACAGGCATATCGTGACGGGAATCGGCTCGGAGGTCCAGCATTTTTTCTGATATGTCACAGATAGTTAACGAGCGCGTCCTCACCCCGGAGGAGTGTCGCTTCTGCTCAGGGGGCACAGTTTGGAGGAGGGGTTTTACCCAACATTGCAGAGACCGACGTGCGCGTGCGCCGCGCGGGCTTCGCGGGCATCACGCGCGCCGAGCTCGCGTGCGAGACGGGCCGCGTCTCCGAGGAGATCGCGGCCGTGACCCTCCGCGCATGCGCGAGCGGTGCGCTCGTCTCCGCGGGCGAGCACGTGCTCGATCCGGCCGCGTTCGCGCGCCTCGGGCGCGAGCTGGTGGCCGCGCTCGACGCCTATCACGCGGCCGAGCCGCTGCGCCCGGGCATGTCCGTGGGCGCGCAGCGCGGCACGCTGCCCGAGAACGTGTCGCCCGAGGTGACCCAGGTCGCGCTCGAGTACCTCGCGCGTGCGGGCGAGATCGCGATCGAGAGTGCGCGCGTACTTCGAAAGCCACGACGAGCTCGACACGCCCGCCTACAAGGCGCTGATCGGCACCTCGCGCCGCACGGCGGTGCCGCTCATGGAGCTGCTCGACGCCGAGCGCCTGACCGTGCGCCGCGGAGAGGTGCGGCGGCTTCGGGATCGCGCGAAGACCTGAGTTCAGCTCTGCCGGCGTCTCGAGATCGCGAGGCCGACGA
Source organism: uncultured delta proteobacterium (assembly GCA_963832165.1). Taxonomy (GTDB): domain Bacteria; phylum Myxococcota_A; class UBA9160; order UBA9160; family SMWR01; genus JAHEJV01. The sequence goes on from CAWHTE010000007.1 coordinate 247,490, forward strand.
GCCCGAGCGCCATCAGCGCGCCGGTTGTGGGCTCGGGCACGAGCGTCACCTCGATCGAGAAGGTCTTCTTCTGGATCCGGTTCGTGCCTCCGTCGAACGAGAACGCCTCGAGCGCATTGTTGAAGATGAAGATCTCGATCGCGGTGGCAGCTGTCGTGAGCGCCGCCACGTTCGCGTTGAGCGTGCCGTCCCAGTTTCCGTCGGGATCCTCGGGGCTCACGTAGTGCCCGGTCGGCGCGTCCCCGCCGCTTCCCGCCGGCGAGAACACCATGTCGACCGTCTGATCCGGGATCGAGAGATTGGTGATGAAGTCGAGCTCGGTGACGCGATAGCGCAGGCTGCCGATCACCTGTGCCGATCCGTCACCCGAGAGGTTGTAGTCGCCGCCCTCGATGATGGTGATCGATCCGATGCGCAGGTTGCTGCCGGTGGGGATCTCGATGTCCAGCGTGAGCGTGGTGTCGACGAGCTCTCCGGAGGCGGATGTCGTCTCGGCGAAGAACGACGGATCGACGTCGAAGACCAGCGTCGTGCCCGCGAGGAAGATGTTATTCGGGTCTCCACCGTTGACTAGCAGCGGCGGATCCGGATTCGTCGCGGTCTCCTGGATGTTGTTGTACTCGATCGACGCGTTCGTCTTGTTGCCGTAGTTCAGCGTCAGCGCCGAGGCTGAGGAGACCGCAAGAGCCGCGATCAATCCGAAGCCGACTAACCCAACGCTGCGCAAAGCAGACAGCTGCATCTCGCTTCCCCTTCTCCGGATCCGTATCCGCGTGTTACCCGTCGCTACTCGGGTCCATTCTGCCGGTACTGGAACAGGGTCATCTTGACCGGAATCGGCTCCGAGGTCCAGCCTTTTTTCTGATACGTCACGAATAGTTAACAGGGGTGTCCTCACCCCGGAGGAGTGTCGCTTCTGCTCAGGGGGCATCGCGTTGGCGGAGGGGTGCCCAACAGTGCAGAAACGACACTATTCGTCACGCTCCAAACCAGAGATCGTTCGCGAGGATCGCCACCAGCGTCTCCGGCTGGTCCGCCCATGCTTCGGGAACCGAGGTTCAGGACCGGCGGGAGCCGCCGAGAAGTCAGCCCCCGCGGGCGCGCTCGCTCCCGGGGCCTCGATTCCGTCCAGGCGCGCGAGGATGGCCTCGAGCCCGTCTTCGCCGGTGCCGAGGTCGTCGTCGAGATCGGCGACCAGAAAGCTGTCGCCGTTGCCGAGCGAGCGCAGCGCGATGCGGTCGCCGTCGATCAGGCCGTCGGGATTCACGAGACCTTCCACCGCCACGAGGAGCTGGTCGCCCTCGCTGGGGTTCAGGTCCGTGATGATCTCGAAATCATTGAGGCTCTGCGGCTCGTGGCCGAGCACGAAGAGGTCCGTCCCGAGCCCGCCGGTGAGCTGATTCTGCCCTCCTTCGGCCACCAGGGAATCGGCGCCGGCGCCGCCATTCAGCGTGTCGTGTCCGAGCAGCGCGTAGAGGTCGTCGTTACCGCCCGCTGCGAACAGGAAATTGTTGCTCGCCGTACCGACCAACACCTCGTCGCCACTGCCTCCATTGACGAAGCTCGTCTCGGGAGGCGATCCGGCGCCGATCACGAACAACTGCACGCGCGCGGTGTTCACACCGTGGCTGGTTTCGATCGCGTACTCGAAGCTGTCGAGCCCGGTGAATCCATCGTTGCCGACGTAGATGATCCGATCGTCATCGAGCGAATAGGCGAGCCCGTTCGCTGGCGAAGCTACTGATCTCCAGGGAGAGGACGTCGTCGGGATCGAGCGGCAGGCCGTTGGCGTCGAGATCATTCGCGAGCACGTCGACGATCTGATTGCCGGACGGCCTCGTCACGAATGTGTCGTCGGCGGGAAGTGGGAGCTGGATGTTGAAGATCACGCCGTCGCCGAAGACGAGCCGTTCGACCGTGCTGAACGAATCCGTGCCTTCGGATCCTTCGTCATGCGTGACCGTCAGCAGCTCGAGGTCGATGCTGTAGTCCACTCTCGGCCCTGCGAAGTGCGCGATGTCGAAGCCAGTGCCGCCGATGAGCTCGTCGTCGCCGTCCCCACCGGTCAGCGAGTCATTGCCTGCGCCTCCGATCAGGGTGTCGCCCCCACCGGCGCCCGCGAGTACATCGTTGCCCGCGCCGCCCGAGAGCGTGTTCGCTCCGGCGCTCCCGATCAGCGAGTCGGCGCCCGCACCACCTAGCGCGGACTCGACGCTCGCGAGCGAGTCGCTGCCGATATAGGAGCCCGTCGCGGTGCCGGTGCCGAGGTTCACCGCGATGGCCCCCGTCGCCCTGGAGGCGTCGTAGGTATCGCTGCCACCGCCACCGACGATCGTGTCGCTGCCGTCGCCCGATGTCGCCACGATCGTGTCGTCGCCGCCGCCACCGGTGAGCGTGTCGGCACCCGCGTTCCCAATGAGGACGTTGTCGTGGCCGTTGCCCGTCAGCGCGTCGTCAGCCGAGCCCCCCGTCGCGTTCTCGATCCCCGCGAGCTCATCGTCGCCGAAATCGGCGCCGCTCGCGGTGCCCGTACCGAGGTTGACCGTCACGGGCGCCGACGCGGCGGATGCGTCCCACGTATCGGATCCGAGACCGCCATCGACGTCGTCGTCGCCGGGGCTCGCGAACACGACGTTGTCAGCGCCGTCGCCGATCAGCGTGTCGTTCCCGACCCCTCCCTGGAGGTTCTCGAAGTCGAACAGGCGGTCCGCGCCGATCTCGAGGCCCGATGCCGTCCCGAACGGCAATCCACCGCCTGAAAGGTCGATCGTCACGGCGCCGATCGCTGCGGCATAGCGGATCGTGTCGGCGCCTCCTCCGCCGCGATAGTTGTCTTCGATCGCGTCGAGCGCCCCGTCGATTACGTCGTTGCCCGCTCCGCCGAGCACTTCGTCCGTACCGGCGCCGTCGCGCAAGAGGTCGGCGCCGGGTCCGCCGTCGAGCGTGTCGTTGTCGGCGCCGCCGTCGAGCACGTCGTCGCCACCTGCACCCTCGAGCACATCGTCGCCCGAGCCGCCCGAGAGCGTGTTCGCGCCGCCGTCACCGACGAGCGTGTCGTCGCCCGAGCCGCCCGTCGCGTTCTCGACGTTCGTGAGCGTGTCGCTGCCGATGTCCGCACCCGTGGTCGAGCCCGAGTCCAGGTCGACCGTCACGGAACCCGTCGCGGCCGAGGCATCGTAGAGATCGATGCCGGCGCCGCCGCCGAGCGCGTTGTTTCCCGAGCTTCCGACGAGCGTGTCGTCGCCCGAGCCACCCGTCGCATTCTCGACGTTCGCGAGCGTGTCGCTGCCGATGTCCACACCCGTGGCCGAGCCCGAGTCCAGGTCGACCGTCACGGGGCTCGTCGCGGCCGAGGCATCGTAGAGATCGGTGCCGGCGCCGCCGTCGAGCGCGTTGTTGCCCGAGCTTCCGACGAGCGTGTCGTCGCCCGAGCCGCCCGTCGCGTTCTCGATGCTCGCGAGCGTGTCGCTGCCGATGTCCGCGCCCGTGGCCGAGCCCGAGTCCAGGTCGATCGTCACGGAGCTCGTCGCGGCCGAGGCATCGTAGAGATCGGTGCCGGCGCCGCCGTCGAGCGCGTTGTTTCCCGAGCTTCCGACGAGCGTGTCGTCGCCCGAGCCCCCGTCGCGTTCTCGACGTTCGCGAGCGTGTCGCTGCCGATGTCCACACCCGTGGCCGAGCCCGAGTCCAGGTCGATCGTCACGGAGCTCGTCGCGGCCGAGGCATCGTAGAGATCGGTGCCGGCGCCACCGTCGATGGCGTTGTTGCCCGAGCTTCCGACGAGCGTGTCGTCGCCCGAGCCGCTCGTCGCGTTCTCGACGCTCGCGAGCGTGTCGCTGCCGATGTCCGCGCCCGTGGCCGAGCCCGAGTCCAGGTCGATCGTCACGGAGCTCGTCGCGGCCGAGGCATCGTAGAGATCGATGCCGGCGCCGCCGTCGAGCGCGTTGTTTCCCGAGCTTCCGACGAGCGTGTCGTCGCCCGAGCCGCCCGTCGCATTCTCGATGCCCGCGAGCTGGTCGTCGCCGATGTCCGCGCCGCTCGCGGTGCCCGCGCCGAGGTCGATCGTCACGGACGTCGACGCGGCGGATGCATCGTAGGTGTCGGAGCCGAGACCACCCTCGACGTCGTCGTCGCCGGGGCTCGCGAACACGACGTTGTCCGCGTCGTCGCCGATCAGCGTGTCGTTCCCCAGACCGCCCTGGATGTTCTCGACGTCGTACAGGCGATCGGAGCCGATCTCCGCGCCCGATGCGATTCCGAACGGCAGGCCGCCGCCCGTGAGATCGATCGTCACTGCGCTGGCTGCGGTCGCATAGCGCACCGTATCGACGCCTTCGTCTCCGCGATAGCTGTCCTCGGTCGCATCGAGTGCGCCATCGATGACGTCGTTGCCGGCGCCGCCGTGCACTTCGTCCGCACCGGCGCCATCGCGAAGTGCGTCGTCGCCGGCGCCGCCGAAGAGCGTGTCGGCGCCACCGCCGCCGTCGACGTCCACCGCGGTGCCCGCCGAGATCCCCGAGGCGTCGAAGACGTCGGCGGCGTCGCTGCCCGTGAACTCGATGCGTGTCACGCCAACGGAGGCAAGATCCCCCGAGAGCGTGACGTCGGATCCGTCGGGATCCCCGAGGAACGCGACGACCGGTACGTCGCGCACCGTGATCGTACGCGCATGACGTCGCCCGTACTGCCGAGGTACGAGAACAGCAGCGTGAGAACGTCGGGGGTGAGCGCGTCGATCGCGCCGACTACCGCGGTGCGATCGCTCTCCCCGTTGTCGAGATCGACGACGAGCCGGTCCCCTGAGGTGAAGTCCGGGCTCTGCGAGCTATTGCTCGAGCCGTCGCTTACGTCATAGGTGAGGTCAGGGGGCAAGGCACCACGAGGTTACTAGAGCCGGACCCGAATCCGCTTGCGCCTCGAGCAGGGCGAGGGCCGCCGAGCCCGCCGCGAGCATCGACAGCAGTCCCGGCTCCGGGAACTCCACGACCGGTACGCCGAGGTTGAAGCGGAAGCCCGGCCACTCCGGCTCGTTGAACCCCTCGGCCTCGAGCGAGAGATCGTCCAGATCGAACTTGCCGTCGAGGTTGCCGAGGCCCGTCACGTTGTTCGGAAGGACCAGCCCGTGGTAGTACGCGCCGTTCCCGCGGAAGATGATCCGCGTGGCCGAGTTCAATGCGACGGGAGTCAGCGTGAACGTGCCACCGACCTGTGTGGCATCGGGCACGACGATCTCGAGGCTCGTCAGCTCGTACGACACGATGTCGCCGCCGTGTGATTGTGCCGTGGCTGTCGTCGTAGTCCAGCTCCCCAGTCACGTCGTCGCCGACGTTGACGCCCTCCGTCTCGCAGTTCGCGGCGGGCTCGGGGCATCCCGGAGCAAACGGGCTGTCCGCGACGCTCGTCACGTTGCCGATCAGCAACAGGTTAACGGTGGCTGCGAGCGCGCCGCTCGCAACCAGCGTGCCCACGGCGAGACCGAAGAACAGATAGGTCATGCGAAGCTTCGGCATTCGATGTCTCCCTCGAGATCCCGTCTACACCAGGTCGTTGAAGATGATGTCCGCCGCAGTGGCGCCCGTGACGTCGTCGAGGCGAGCAATCACCGACTCGAGCCCGCCGCTACCCGTACCGTCGCTGTTGTCGAGGTCTGCGAGCAGGAAGGTGTCGCCACCGAACACGAGAACCCCGACTTCGCTCGACGTGATGTCGCCATTGTCCTGGGTCAGGCCCTCGAGCGCGATCAGCACCTGATCGCCCTCGCCCTGGTTCCAGTCGGTGATGATCTCGAAGTCGTTGACATCGTTCGACTCGTGGGTCAGCACGAACAGATCGGTGCCGATACCGCCGGTGAGCTGGTTCGCGCCACCGTCGGCGACCAGCAGGTCGTTTCCGCTTCCGCCGTTCGCCGTGTCCTCTCCGATCAGCGTGTAGAGATCGTCGTTGCCGCCATTTGCGAACATGAAGTTGGCGTCGGCCGTGCCGACGAGGATCTCGTTGCTGTTGTTGCCGTTGATGAAGCTCGACTCTGCGAGCGAGCCCGGCGCCTGGACGACCAGGTCGACCTGCGCGGTGTCGCTGCCCTCCGCCGTGGTGATGGTGTAGTCGAAGCTGTCGGACCCCGAGTAGCCATCGTCGCCCACGTAGAGGATGCGATCGTCGTCGAGCACGAGCGCGAGCCCGTTGCTCGGCGCAGCGCTCACGATGTTCGCCGTCACGCTGACCGACGTGAGCGGCGTGATCCCGTCGCTCGCGGTGTCGTTGTCCAGGACGCTGACCGCCAGGTTGCCGGAGGGCCCCGTCGCATCGAGGTCGTCGTTGGCGATCGGCGACGGAACCAGATCGATCGTCTGATCGGCGAACTCCAGATGCTCCATGGTGGAGTAGGAGTCCGTGCCGTCGTTGCCGTCGCCCAGGTTGTTGTCCGTGACCGTGCCGTTGAACGTGTCGACCGTGTAGTCGGCGTAGTTGCCGCTGAACACCGCCGTGTCGTCGCCATTGCCGCCGACCAGCGTGTCGTTGCCCGCGCCGCCGATCAGGCGATCGGAGCCGTCTCCGCCCGAGATTCCATCCGCCCCGCCGTTTCCGGTCAGGACGTTCGCCACCGAGCTGCCGATGATGTTGTCGGATCCCCCGCCGCCGATCGCATTCTCGATGCTCGTGAGCGTGCCGGTTCCGATCCCGGAGTAGGTCCCGGCGGTGAGGTTGATCGTCACACCCGACACGGCCGCCGAGGAGTCGTAGGTGTCGGTCCCTCCGACGCCGTCGTTGGTGTCGGTGCCCGCACTCGCGTAGATCACGTTGGCGAGTGTGTTGCCCGTGAGCGTGTCGTTGCCCGAGCCTCCCTGCAGGTTCTCGAAGTCGTAGAGGCGATTCGAGGCACCGATCTCCGAGCCCGATGCATTGCCGAACGGCAGGAAGCCGTTGGTGAGATCGATCACCACCGCAGCCGTTGCGGTCGAGAACCGGATCGTGTCGGTCCCGGACGATCCGCGGTAGGTGTCGTCGTCCCCGTCGAGGGCGCCATGGAACGTGTCGTCGTTGGCACCGCCGTCGGCGTCGTCGATGTCGTCCCCGTCGTGGATCGTGTCGTTGCCGGCTCCGCCGTCGATCAAGTCGTTGCCCGCACCGCCCGAGATCACGTCGGCTCCGCCGTTGCCCGTGAGCACGTTCGCGGCGCCGTCGCCAGTCAACGTGTCGGCGCCCGAGCCACCAGTCGCGTTCTCGACGCTGGCGTGAGCGTGTCGCTGCCGATCGTCCGAACCCGAAGCCGTGCCGCTCGCAGGCTGATGCGTCACCGCAGCGCGGCCGCGACGCGTCATACGTGTCGGTATCGCTGCCGCCGTCGGCCGCGTCGTTGCCCGCGCTGGCCACGAGCGTGTCGTTGTCTGCATCGCCCGCGAGGTTGTCGTTGCCCGCGCCGCCGTCGAGCGAGTCGTTTCCGAGGCCGCCCGTGAGCCCGTCGACGCCTCCGTTGCCGGCCAGCGTGATCGTCGTTGGCACCGCCGTCGATCGGGTCGTTGCCGGCGCCGCCCGTGAGCGAGTCATTCCCGCCGCTGCCGTTCAGCGCGAGCGTCGTCGTCGACGTCACCCCCGACCCATTGAACACGTCGTTCGCGGGGCCGCCGTTGAAGGTCACGGTGCTGTCGGTGATCCCCGTCGCCGCCAAGTCTCCCGACAGCGTGACAGTCGAGCCGTCCGCGTCGGCATTGATCACGAGCTTCTCGGCGTCGGTCACCGTCGTGGTCGCCGCATCGTCGAAGAGCAGCGAAAGCTCGTCGCCCGGAACGGCCGGCACGGTGCCCGTGAGGCCCGAAGTCCCGGCCCCGCCGTTGTCGAGATTCACCGTCAGCGTGTCGCCGAGCGCGGTCTCCCCGCCTTCGCCGCCGTCGATCCATCGGAGCCGTCGCCGAACGCGTAGGTGATCGAGTCGTCGCCTGCGCCGGCCGCGACCGCGTCGTTGCCGCCGAGGCCGTTGATCGTGTCGTTGCCCGCGCCGCCGTCGATCAGGTCGTTGCCGGCTCCGCCGGTCAGCGGTGTCGTTTCCGCCAGCCGTCGAACGTCGAGGGACTGGGTCGAAGTGAGGCCGGAGGCGTTGACGATGTCCGCCCCGTCGCCACCCGAACGGGCCGCCCGTGACCGTGACCGTCTCGAGCGCCGTCGGAGCGAAGTCGCCCGTGATGTTCACGGTGTCGCCGCCGTCGCCGAGAACGATCGTCAAATTCTCGGTGTTGTCGAACGTGACGGAGCCAGCCGCACCAGCGTTCATCGTCACGAGCACGTCGGTCGTTCCGCCGGGCTCGACGGTGTCGGTCCCCGGTGCCGTGACGGCGAAGGTGATCGGGGACGCGCTGGGAGTGCTCGGCGGAGTGATGTTCAGCAACAAGACGGTGTCGCTGCCAATGCCGCCATTGACGACATCGTTCCCTGTGGAGGGCAGGTTCAGGTACCAGTCGTCGCCGTCTCCCAGCGAGGCCGTATCGCTGCCGGCAAGGCCGAAGGCGATGTCGTTGCCGGTGGAGCCCGTGATGGCGTCCACGCCGACGAACGAGCCGTTGATGAACGCGGTCGCGTTCGGCGTGACACCGAAGTTGCCGAATGTTCCGCCGCCGAATGTGATACCCGAGATATCGATCTCGTCGATCCCATCGGCCGGCGCGGGAGACAACGGATTGCCGCAGGCTCGGGTCGATGTAGAGCCGCGATCCAAAGCGGCCGAGCTGCCCGGCGTCTCCGATCGTCGTGCCGCTGAAGGAGAGACCTTCGATATCGGTGTAGCCCTGGATCGAAGACGAGGGCATTCTCGTAGATCGCCGGTCACGTGACGCCGTCGAAGCTACACGACGCAGCGCATCGGTGCTCGACGCCACGGGCATTCCGCCGCTGAGATAGCCGGCGATTCTGGATGCCGTGGTCGGCGCTGAACGCGGGCACTGCCGATGTCGTCCCGGTCACCGTCACACCGGTGAATGCCGCGGCGTTCGCCGGTGTACTCGAACAGCAGGATGTCGCCCGCACCACCCGATCCCAGCTGGTTGTCGCCATTGCCGCTCGAGTTGGCGAGGTTCGAGATCTCGACGTTGAGCGCGTTACCGCCGCCGTTGATGAAGATGGCGTTCAGGTCGTAACCGGAGGCCACGACGTTGTCGATCGCGATCGTGCCGAGCTGCGTCGCGGAATTGCTGAACGGTGCCGTTGAACCGGATGCCGCGATCCGTGGCGGCCACGAGCGACGAGTCGAGCGTGAGGTTCGAGATCTCCACGCGATCGCTCGCGCCAGGCACGGTCGCACCGTCGATCGTGAACCCCGCGACGCTCACGTCGCTGGCATCGCCCGATGCACCTGTGATGGTCACCGCCACGTCGACGAGGACGTTCTCGTTGTACGTGCCGTCCAAGACCAGGATCGTGTCGCCATCGCTCGCCGCATTCACCGCCGCCTGGATCGTCGTGAACGAGCCGAACGTGCCGGCTGGTCGACGATGAGAACGGTCGTGTCCGCAAACTCGAGCGACTCGACGCCGGTCAGCGTGTCGGTGCCGTCGTCGATCGGGTAGCGGCTGCGTTGTCGGCCACGGAGATCCGCGGCGGACCCGTAAGGAAGCTGACCGTGTAGTCGGCGAAGTCGCCCGAAACGGGCAAGTCGCTGTTAACGCCGTGTCGAGGCTATCGTCGCCCGTGTCGCCCGTGAGCGAATCGTTCGTCGTGCCGCCGGTCACCGTGTCGACGCCCGCGCCGCCCGTCAGGGTATCGTTGCCCGATCCGCCATCGATGTGTCGTTCTCGGCTGCCACCTTCGAGCGTGTCGTTGCCACCGTTACCGTTGATCACCTGCTCCACGCCGGTGACGCCGGAGCCGTCGTACACGTCGTCGCCCGCGCCGCCCGTGAAGGTCACCGTGCTCGGGGTCACGCCCGCCAGCGACAAGTCGCCCGTCAGCGTCACGGTCGAGCCGTTCGGGTCCGCCGTGATGGCGATGTTCTCGACGCCGCTGACCGTGTCGACCCCGCTGCCGCTGCGCTCCACGTGAGCTCGAGCTGATTCAGGCCGTTGACGATCCCGGACAGATTCGAAGTCGTACCCACGCCATTGTTGAGCAGGACATTCAGCGTATCCGTGCCGAGCCCGCCCGTGATCGAGTCGCTGCCGTCACCCACGAACTCGACGAACGTGTCGTTCCCGCCGCCGCCGTTCAGCGTGTCGCTGCCGCCGTTGCCGACGATGATCGCGTTCTCGTTGCCGCTCGTGATCACGTTGGCGCCGGCGTCGCCCTGCAGCGCCATCGGGTCCGGCGCGCCCGTCACGTCGATGCCCAGGGTCGAGAAGTCGATGTTCCCGCCGACCCCGTCGATGTTCACCGCGAGCTGGAAGCTCGTGCTGTCCGCCGTGATCACGACGTTCGACCCCGTGAGGCCGTTGATATTGTCGTAGTTGATGATCGCGATCGGCACCTTCTCGTAGCTGCCGCTGATCGTGATGTCCGTCAGCGACACGATGCCCAGCGCACCGGTGTCGGAGCGCATCTGGATCCCGTTCTCCGCGATCGCGACGTTCTGGCCGCCGTTGGAAAGCGTCAGATCCGAAAGGGTCGCGTTCCCGTTGTACTGGAACAGGATGATGTCGCCATCGCCGCTCGACGACTGCACCGGATCGCCGGTGTTCTGACCGCCGTTGTCCGTGAACGTCGAATTGCTGATCGTCGATGTTGCCGAGGTTGGTCCCGTTGAGCACCTCGACGCCGTTGCGGTAGTTGCTCGTGAACGCGGAATCGTCGATCGCGAGCGTGCCCAGCGTCGCGCTGGACGTGAACTGGATGCCGCTCTGGGTCGCGTCCACGAAGGCGATCCCGCTGATCGAGAGCGTGTCGCCGGCGCCCAGGTCGCTGTCGATCAGGAAGCCGGACTGGTTGGCGCCCGGAGGCGTCACGATCGTGGCGCCGGGGCCGGAGCTGCCGGACCCGACGATCGTCAGATCCTTCGTGATCGTCACGCTCTCGTTGTACGTACCCGACGAGATCAGGATCGTGTCGCCGGCGTTCGCCGCATTCACCGCCGCCTGGATCGTCGTGAACGAGCCGAAGGTGCCGGTCTGGTCGACGATCAGAACCGTGGTGTCCGCGAACACGAGCGACTCTACGCTGGCCAGGGTATCGGTGCCGTCGTTGCCATCGATTCCCGGCTGGTCGTCGACCACCGTGATCTGCGGCGGACCCAGACTGAAGCCCACCGAGTAATCGGCGAAGTCGCCCGCAAACTGGGCGGTGTCGCTGTTGGCGCCGCCGTCGAGGCTGTCGTCGCCCGCGCCGCCCGTGAGCGAATCGTTCCCCGTGCCGCCGGTCACCGTGTCGACGCCCGCGCCGCCCGACAGCGTGTCGTTGCCGATCCCGCCGTCGATCGTGTCGTTGCCGCCGCCGCCCGAGAGCGTGTCGTTGCCACCGTTGCCGTTGGCCACCTGGTTCACGCCGGTGACGCCGGAGCCGTCGTACACGTCGTCGCCCGCGCCACCCGTGAAGGTCACCGTGCTCGGGGAGACGCCCGCCAGCGACAAGTCGCCCGTCAGCGTCACGGTCGAGCCGTTCGGGTCCGCCGTGATGGCGATGTTCTCGACGCCGCTGACCGTGTCGACCCCGCTGCCCGCTGCGCTCCACGTGAGCTCGAGCTGATTCAGGCCGTTGACGATCCCGGACAGATTCGACGTCGTACCCACGCCATTGTTGAGCAGGACATTCAGCGTATCCGTGCCGAGCCCGCCCGTGATCGAGTCGCTCCCGTCACCCACGAACTCGACGAACGTGTCGTTCCCGCCGCCGCCGTTCAGCGTGTCGCTGCCGCCGTTGCCGACGATGATCGCGTTCTCGTTGCCGCTCGTGATCACGTTGGCGCCGGCGTCGCCCTGCAGCGACACCGGGTCCGGTGCGCCGGACACGTCGAAGTCGAACGCTCCGAAGTTGATGTTCCCGCCGACGCCGTCGAAGACCACCGACTCGTTGAACCGCGTGCTATCGGCCGTGACGTCCACGTCCGTAACCGTGAGGTTGTTGACGTCGTCGTAGTTGTTGAACGTAATCGCCCGCTTCTCGTAGAGCCCGCTGACCGTGATGTCCGTTGAGCGTCACGGTGCCCAGGGAACCCGTATCGGCGCGGAACTGGATCCCGTTCTCCGCGTACTTCGTGTTGGGAGGGATGATCCCGACGGTGCCGTCCTGAGATCCGTTGGTGAGCGTCAGGTTCGACAGCGACGCATTGCCGCCGTACCCGAAGAACAGGATGTCTCCGTCTCCGCTCGAGCTGTGCACGGGGTCGCCCACGAACTGACCGCCGTTGTCCGTGAAATTGGAGCCGGTGATCGTCGTGTTGGTGACGGCACTCACCGAGTTCGCCTGGATCTCGATGCCGTTTTGGTAGTTGCTCGTGAAGTCGCAGTTCGTGATCGTGAGCTGATCGATCCCCGCCGCGCCCGACACCTGGATGCCGCTGCGACCCGCGTCGTCGAACGTGATCCCGCTGATGCGTCAGCGTGCCCACCGCACCGAGATTCGTGGTCACGACGAAGCCGGACTGGTTGGCACCCGGAGGCGTCACGATCGTGCTGCCCGCGCCGTCGCCGACGATCGTCAGATACTTGTCGATCGTTACGTTCTCGTCCCAGGTCCCCGACGCGATCATGATCGTGTCACCGGCGGTCGCTGCATTCACCGCGGCCTGGATCGTTGTGAAGCCGCCGCCGCCCACCAGCGAGGAAGTCCGGACCGCTGGCGTCCTGAACGCGTCTCGATCTCGGTCAGCGTCTCGGTGCCGTCGGTGCCCGAAGCCACCTGCCACGCGCTGCCCGTGTACGTGATGTTCGAGGAGAGGAGCTCGTCGCTGTACACCGCGATGTCGCCGAGGCCTGCGCCCTCCGTGACCGCCGTCGATCGTGTCGGTGCCGCCATTGCCGCGCAGCGTGTCGTTCCCGGTGCCGCCCGAAAGCGCGTTCGCGTTGATGTCGCCCGTCAGCGTGTCGGCGCCGGATCCACCGATCGCATTCTCGACGCTCGCCACGGAATCCGTGCCGATCTCCGTGCCGGTGGCCGAGCCGCCTAGCGTCACGCTCACGCCCAGTGTCGTCGCCGACGCGTCGTAGGTATCGGTGTCATCTCCGCCCGTGATCGTGTCGTTTCCAGCGCCCGCGATGATCGTGTCGTCGCCCGTGCCGCCGCTCTCGATATCGTTGCCCAACCCGCCGAGGAGCGTGTCGCTGTTTGCACCACCCGAGAGCGAATCGTTGCCCGCGCCGCCGGTGAGCGTGTCGTCACCGCCGTTGCCGTTGAGCGTGAGCGGTGTGGTCGAAGTGATTCCCGAGCCGTCGAACGAATCGTCCGATCCACCGCCGGTGAACGTGATCGCGTCGATTGCCGCGAGCGACAGGTTGCCGGACAGCGTGACGTCGGAGCCGTCCGCGTCGGCGTTGATGATGACGCTCGAGAAGTCCTGGATTTCGAGATCATCATCGCCGACGGTGTTGGCATCGGTGTCGAAGTTCAGATCGACGACGTCGCTGCCCGTGAGCGGACCCGTGCCAGCCGCGACCGCACCGGTGACGTTCGACTTGGTGCCCAGCGTCTCGTTGTCGAGATTGACTGTTAGGCTGTCGTCGTTTCCGTCGAGGTGGTTGACGCCAGACGGCGGGTCGTACGTGATGGGCATCGTGTGGTCCTTCGCGGTTGAGCGCGGCCGAGGCTGCGCGGCGAAATGCCCCGGCAACTTACCACCGCGCAGCGGCGACAAGGGGAATTATTTCCCCTGTGCGCTGATTAGTCGCGATTTCTTCACCGACCGATCGATCGTTCATCGAAAGCACGGGAGTGCTTAGTCGCGGTGAAACGACATTCGCTGCGCGAGCGATCGAAATAACAACAGGCCGGTGCCCTCGTGAGAGGACGGTCGGGGACTACACAGGATCGGCGGTACCGATACCGACAGTGCTCGAAGTATCAGGCGAGCAAACCATCGGCTTGACGACCCGTCAGCAGCGACCGAAATAGCGGTTCAGCACCGCCCGCCGCCGTCGAGCTGACTACTCCTCGTGCAGTGCGCGGAAGAAGCTGTCGGAGAGCGGTGCGATCGCGTAGCGGAAGAAGGTCCGCTCGCCCGTGACGATCAACACCTCGGCGGGCATGCCGGGCTGGAGCACGACGTCGCTGAACCGCGCGAGCTGATCGGGCGGGATCGAGACATGAGCCTCGTAGTACGAGACTCCCGTCTCCTTGTCGACGAGCGCGTCCGCCGAGACATGATCCACGCGTCCGACCAGGATCGGGACCACGCGCTGCCGGAACGCCGTCAGGCGCACGTTGGCCTCGAGGCCCACGCGCACCATCTCGATGTCGGTAGGGCGAATGCGAGCCTCCACGAGCAGGTCGCCACCCGTCGGGACGATGTCGAGGATCGCGTCGCCGCGATTGATCACACCCCCGGGCGTGAAATAACGCAGCTTGACGACGGTTCCAGCAATCGGCGCGACGACGTCGCGCCGGGTCAGCACGTCCGTGGCCGCGCGCAGCGCCTCCTCGGTCTCCGAGAGGCGTTCGCGAACATCGTGCTGTTGAGAAACCACCTCATTGAGCAGATCGCTCTCGGTCTGGCTGATCTCGAGCCGGGCTTCGCCGATCTTCTGCCGGGCGCGCGCGGCCAGCGCCGCTGAGCTCTGGCGCATCCCCTCGAGCTCGGCGACCTGGCGGCGGAACTCGAGCAGCCGTGGCTTCGCCTCGAAGCCGCGCTCGACGAGCGTCTCGATGCTCGCCATCTGCTCCCGGACGCTGTCGAGCTGGCGTTCGGTCGATTCGACCCGAGCGGCGTAGCTCGCCGCCTCGGATTCGAGCTGCACGATCGTCTGCTCGAGGATCGACACGCGACCGAGATACGCCTCTCGGCGCTTGGCGAAGATGCGCTCCTGGCCGGTGATCAGCTCGTCGACACGAGGCTCGCTTCGCCGGTCCGTCAGCCCCGCTGGAAAGATCACCGCTTCGGCGGTCTCGCGCTCGGCGCTGAGCCGCGCGTACTCGGCGGAGAGTGCGTCGTGCCGTGCCTGGTACATCTCGCGCGATGCGCGCGACTGCGTCTCGTCGAGACGCAGCAGAACGTCTCCCGCCTTCACAGAGTCGCCTTCACGCACCCGGATCTCGCGGATGATCCCCCCCTCGAGGTGCTGCACCGTCTTGCGCTGGTCGCGCACCGCGACGTGGCCGGGTGCGACAGCGGCGCTCGAGAGCGGCGCAAGCAGGCTCCACAGCGCGAAGCCCCCGACGAAGAGAACGACGACGGCGGCACCCAGGTAGAGCTCGCGCTGGAATTGCGGGCCCTCGGCGAGCGCGCGAGCGCTGCGTGCCTCGAAGTCGGTCGCGCCCGTCGTCATTCACTCGACTCCACCGCGCGCGGGAAGACGGGGCGGGGAGCGGGTACCGCGGCGGGTTCGACCCTGGCGAGGTTCGCGAGCACCTCGTCGCGCGGGCCGTATTGCTCGATGGCGCCGTCTTTCAACACGAGGATTCGATCCATCGCCTGCACGACGCTCATCCGGTGCGCGATCACGATCACGGTGGCGCCGCGCCGCTTCAGATAGGCGAGCGCCTGGATCAGGGCGTGCTCTCCGTCGGAATCGAGATTGGCGTTCGGCTCGTCGAGCACCACGAGCCGCGGCTCCCGGAAGAGAGCGCGCGCGAGGGCAATGCGCTGGCGCTGGCCGCCCGACAATCGCCTTCCCGCCGTACCGATCTGCGTGTCGTAGCCCTCGGAAAGGCGCAGGATCATCTCGTGACATCCCGCGAGCTGAGCTGCCTTCACGACCTCTTCGTCGGTCGCTTCCACCAGTCGCGCGATGTTCTCCCGCACCGAGCCCCCGAAGAGCTCGACGTCCTGCGGCAGGTAGCCGACGTGATGGCCGAAGTCTTCGCGCGGCCACGTGAAGACATCGGCTCCGTCGAGCCGGACCACGCCCGATACCGGCTTCAGCACGCCGACCAGAATTCGCGCGAGCGTGGTCTTGCCCGAGCCCGAGGCCCCGATCAATGCCAGCGAACCACCGGCCGGTAGCGAGAAGCCGATCCCCTTCAGCAGCGCCTGCTCGGCCTTCGGGAACGCATACACGACTCGCTCGATGTCCAGGCGCCCCTTGGGCGTGGGCAGGGCAGTGCCGCGCTCGCGCAGGCGGGCGCGCCCGAAGAACTCGACGAGGCGGTCGTACGCCTGGCGCGCGCCGACCAGCTGCCGCCAGGTGAGGATCGCCTGCTCCACGGGCGAGAGGGCGCGCGCGAGGATGATCGAGGCGCCGATCATTCCGCCCGGCGTCATCTCGTTATCGAGCACGAGGAAGGCGCCCAGCCCGAGCATTCCCATCTGCAGCGCGAGCCGCAGGAAGCGGCTCGTGGAGGCGATCACGCCGCCGCGATCGCTCGCCACCTGCTGGTCGGTGATCACCTCTTCGCCCTGACGATCCCAGCGCGAGACGATCGGCCCGAACATTCCCATCGCATCGATCACTTCCGCGTTGCGCAGCGCGTCCTCGGCGCTCCTCGCGTTGGTGATCTGGTTCCAGTTCGCTGCCTTGAGCCGCTCCCGCGTCGTGATCTCATTGAGCACCGCGAGACCGAGCAGCACGAGAGAACCGACGAGCGCCATCGAGCCGAGCGCCGGGTGGATCAGGAAGATCACCAGCAGATAGATGGGTGTCCACGGGGCGTCGAAGAAGCAGAGCAACGTGGGGCCGGAGAGAAAGTTTCGCAGCTGCGCGAGGTCTTGCAGCGACTCGGCGCGGTAGGTGTAGCCCTGCAGCTGAGCTTCCAGAGAACGCGCGAACGTCTCGGGGGCGAGGCTCCGCTCCACCCAGTTGCCGACGCGCACCAGCATGCGGGCGCGCACCCAGTCGAGCGCGGCGAAGGCAAGCAGAGCCGCAACCGCGATCAGGGTCAGGAACAGAAGCGTATCGGTATTGCGGCTCCCGAGTACGCGATCGTAGACCTGCATCATGTACAGCGGGATGGTCAGTGCGAGCACGTTCAGCGCGAGGCTGAACGCCGCGGGGTACAGGAGCGCCCGGCGGCAGCGGCGGCGCGCCTCGTCGAGGGTGCTCAGGGCAGCCAGCTGTTGCGCCCGCGCATGACCTCGAAGAGGTCGCGGGGCGCGACGCGCGCGATGTAGCGCTCAGTCGTCGCAGAGCTCCGATGGCCGAGCTGGGCCTGGATCAGCCCGATCGGTACTCCTTCGCGCGCCAGCTCGGCCACCAGCGTGCGGCGCAGTACCTCGGCCGATATGCGTTTCCCGATCCTCGCCTTCGCGCCGAGCCGCGTGAACAGCGCGCGTACGTACGAGGGGCTGAGTCGGTCCCCTCGGAGCGTGCAGAACAGCGGAGCTGTCGGCTGGATCTGGAGGGATTTCCTTCTCCGGATCCACATGTCCAGGACCTGATAGGAGGATGCATCGAGCGCGACCACCCGGCTCGGTCGGCTGACGTGAATCGTCCTGTCGAGACCATCGACGTGCATCTCGGCGAGGGAGATCGATTCCGATACGCGGAGCCCACAGCGATACATCACCGTGATCATCGCGCGATTGCGCAGCCCGGTGGACGCTTGGCTCGAGCACACCTCCAACAACCGCCGCACTTCGTCTGGCGTGAGCAGCGCACCACCGTCGGAGCGCGATTCCGGGTCCGCAGTCGTCGAGTGCCCGGTCGTCAACATGGGGGTGCCCCGCGCGTTTGATGCGAGCGTGGACGGGTAACGGATGCTAGTCGAATCCGCTGAACGCACCAACGTATCATGCCCTGTGAACTCTTCGAGGATGGAATGAATCGGTCACCTACCAGTTATGACGACTCATGACTCGCCTACCAGTTAAGACTTCTCATTACTCGTTACCAGTGAAGGTTTTTGATTACTCACCTTCCGGTCGAGGCTTTTCATTGCTGCTTGAGCAGCCCGTCCCCCAAAGGGGGTATACACGCCGCCGAATTCATGGGAGTGTCGTCGAGCGGCCAGACCGCGAAGATTCGAAGACATGAGCAGCCTTGAAGTAGCTGTAAGTAATCACGAAACGACACCGAATCCCGGATCAGCCGCCATCTACTACGAACGCGACGGATTCGACACGTCGCGTCGGAAGCTGATGGGGCGCCACGTGGCAGGTGCCAGTTTCCTGAGCGCCATGGCGCGTTACGCGGCGGCGTCGGAACTCGTCGCGGTGACCCCGACCGCGGAGCACTTCGCGGACTTCCAGGCGCGAGTCACGGCTGCGAAGGCGAGCCGGGCGGTCCGCTGGATCCCGGCGAGTGAGCCGGAAACGCTCGCCGAGGTGGGCTGTCTCTTCTATCCCGGCGTTCCGCCGGCGGATTGGGCCTGGATCCGCCGGCGCGATGGGCAGCGCCGCTTCAGCCTGTGTGGGATCACGCACACAACCGCAAGCGTCCGCGCGATGAAGGCTGTCGGAGAGCTCCTCGTGGCGCCGTTCCAGAGCTGGGACGCTCTCATCTGTACCTCGAAAGCCGTCTACGAGATGGTCGAGCAGCTGCTCGATGGGTATGAGGACTATTTGAGCGCGCGAATGGGAGGGCTCAAGCCAGACCGACCACAGCGGCCGATCATCCCCCTCGGAGTCGATTGCGAAGCGCTCGCGCCGGGAACGATGGCGGCCTCCCGTGGACGCGCGCTGCGCGCGCGCGCCGGGATACCCCTCGACGCTTTCGTCGTTCTGTTCGTCGGCCGTCTCTCCTTCCATGCCAAGGCCCACCCTCTCCCGCTCTATCTCGCGCTCGAATGCGCGGCCCAGCGCAGTCCCGGCCCTCTCTACCTGCTGCTCGCGGGATGGTTCGCGAACGACGGCACCCAGAAGCAGTTCGAAGACGCGGCGCGGCTCTTCTGCCCATCCGTGCAAGTCGTCACCGTCGATGGGCGCAATCCCGAGATTCAGCACGACGTCTGGCACGCGGCCGACATATTCGCATCGCCGTCTGACAACATTCAGGAGACGTTCGGCCTGGCACCCGTCGAAGCGATGGCCGCGGGCCTTCCCACCGTGGTCTCGGATTGGGACGGCTACCGCGACGGTCCTCGACACGGCGTGGAGGGCTTCCTGATCCCGACCTGGCTCGCTCCTGCGGGATCCGGAGAGGATCTCGCGCGGCGTCATCAGCTCGAAATCGACGACTACGATCACTACATCGGGCACGCCGGACAGTTTGCGGCCGTCGAAGTGGCCGCGATGGCGCGCGCCTTCGAGACGCTGATGGTGCGCCCCGAGCTGCGGCAGGAGATGGGTGTGCGCGCGCGCCGCCGCGCCGTCGCCGCCTTCGACTGGCCCGTGATCATCGCGCAATACGAAGAGCTCTGGACGGAGCTCGCGGCGAGGCGTTCCGCCGAGGAGGAGAACGCGCCGGTTCGGCCGCACGCATCACCGGCACCGCTCAACGCCGATCCATTCGCGCTGTTCGCCGGCTATCCCTCCGAGCGCCTGCACGCCGACACGCTCGTGAGTCTCCTTCCCGGAGCGGTTCCGCACGCGCTTCACGAGCGGACGAGCTTGTTCATGAACGCATTGGCACGCGCGTTGATCTGCCGGCCCGAGACCCTCGACGCGCTCTTCACCGAGCTCGACCGACATCGTGAATGCAGGAGCGCTGACCTGCTCGGGGCGCTCTCGCCCGCGGATCGCCGCGCCGTCCAGCGAACGCTGGTGTGGCTCGCCAAGCTCGACCTCGTGCGACTCCGCAACCCGGATTCGTAGAACGGAGATGACTTCAACGGAAGCGGCGTTCCGTGGACTGGACCTTCGGCTGAGCCGGCTCCGTCCGTGGCGCCACGGCCTGATGCTCTTTCTGGCCGCCGACAAGATCATCGGCCGAGCGCTCGAGCTCTACGGCGAGTTCGCCGAAACCGAGAATCGCGTGATGGTGCGGCTCGTCGGGGCGGGCGACCTCGTGCTGGATGTCGGAGCCAACGTCGGCACCGTCACGCTCCCGCTCGCCGCGCACGTCGGGCCGAGTGGCCGGGTGATCGCATTCGAACCGCAACGGCTGGTCTTTCAGCATCTGTGCGCGAACATCGCGCTGAACGGCCTGACCAACGTCGACGCGCGATGGGCTGCGGTCGGCGCGACCGCGGGGAGCGCTCGCATCCCGGCGCTCGATCCCACGCTCGCCGAGAACTTCGGCGCGACACGGCTGGCCGCGGATGGTGAGGTGGTCGCGGTGACACCCATCGACAGCTTGCAGCTCGAGCGGTGCGACCTGATCAAGATCGACGTCGAAGGGATGGAAGACGACGTGCTGAGAGGCGCGGAGCACACCATCGCGAAGCACCGTCCGGCATTGTATTTCGAAGCCAAAAAGAGTGATAACACACGATGGTGTCTATCGTGGCTGTTGCAGCGGGACTATCGCCTCTACTGGCACTTCGCGCCGTTCTTCAGCCGACCGAATCATCGCGGGCTGGACCACAATGTGTTCGGCGATTACGGAGACATCAACGCGCTGGCGCTTCCAGGGGAAAGCAACAGGCACCTGCACATGCCCCCGGTAACCGCTGCCGATGCCGATTGGCAGGTGGCCTACCACCGTTGGGGCGATGAACAGAAGCGCTAGCGCTACGCGACTGCCTGGCGTTCTCGTAGGCGGTCGTGTCGAGCTCGCTAGGGGATGCTCCCGGACCCGCGCGAGAACGCGATCCGGATCGTCAGCGCTGTGCGTTCGTCGTCGCTGCGGGGGCAGGGCTCGTCGCGCAGTCGAACGTCATTCCGATCCGGCCCCAACGCATCTCGCCGACCAGGAGCTTGATCCAGGTGAGCGGATTCAGCATCGCGAGCCACGAGTGGTTGTTGTTCCACGACCAGTAGTTGATCAGCACCGGGCCTTTCAGGTTGTCGTGGTGCACGGTTCCCCACGCGCGGCTGTCGTTCGAGTTGTCGCGGTTGTCGCCCATCAGGAAATAGTGATCGGGGGGGACCGTCATCGGCGCCTGGGTGAGGCCGCCGCTGCCCGGAATGTCGAGCACGGCGTGGTAGCAGCCGCCGAGGTCCTCCTCGAGCACGCGCATCTTCACGCCGCGCTCGTCGACGAACTCCTGGGCGAGATCGCGCTGGGAAGCGACCTTCCCGTTCAGGATGAGCCTTCCATCCCGGTACGCCACGGTGTCGCCGGGAAGCCCGACGATCCGCTTGACGAAGCCCTCCTCGGCGTAGTCGGGGCATTGATCGAGCGGGCAGATCACGCCGCTCGGCCCGCGCCCGAGAGCGAACACGGCGATCTCGCCGCGCTTCGGGTCGCGTACCGGACGCACCTGGATGCCCGTGAACGGCACGTGCGCGCCATACATGAACTTCGACACGAAGACGTGATCGCCGATCAGCATGGTCGACAGCATCGAGCCCGAGGGCACGTAGTAGGACTCGATGATCACGGCGCGGATCGCGAGCGCGATCAACACCGCGAGCGCGATCGGCCCGACCTGGTCCCAGACGCGGCGAATCAAACTCGAATCTTCGGTCTCCGGCTCGGGCGCCGGCTTCTTCTTGTTGGGGCTCGGGCTCAAGGATTCTCCCGGTTTGGTGCGCCGAGGCGCGCAATGGTAGGTTGCCCCTCGCACGCGCGCCCGCGCGCGGAGCGCGGAGTAGGCGAATGGCAGAGCGAAGCGTGACCGGATCGTGCCTGTGCGGCGAGGTGCAGCTGCGAGTGAGGATGCCCACACTCGCGTGTGTGCACTGTCACTGCACGATGTGCCAGCGCAACCACGGCGCGGGCTACGTCACGTGGGTGGCGGTGGCGCGCGAGAACGTGGCGGTCACGTCGGGCGCTGAACAGCTCGTGGTGTATCGCTCGTCCGAACACGGCACGCGCTCGTTCTGCGGCCGCTGCGGCAGCTCGCTCCTGTGCGACATTGCACTCCACCCGACCCAGATCGACGTGGTGCTCACGTGCCTGCACGGTCCGATCGATCGCGAGCCGCAGATGCACATCCACTTCGACGACCGGGCGGCGTGGACCGCCGTGGGCGACGATCTTCCGCGGCTCGGCGGCAGGACCGGCCTCGAACCGATCTAGGCCTCGTCTTCGGGCGTCGCGGGGCGCATCGCGTCGAAGCTCCAGAACGCGCGCATCGACGCGATCTTGCCGTCGTCGCGGAACGCCATCACGCTGATGATGTCGAGAACCTGCCTGGGTCCGCCCTCGGGCCCGATCAGCACCTTGAGCGGCGTGGCGGCCTCGCGTCCGGCCACGTGCACGGGCCCGACGCGCTTCATCGTCACCGAGCCCGCGGCCGCCTGGTAGAACTTGCGGATCGCATCGGTCCCGCGGTGGGGCGGCGCTCCGATCGGGTCTTCGATCGTGGCGTCGTCGGCGTAGAGCGCGACGATCCCCTCCACGTCGCCCTTCGTCACCATCTCGGGGTAGCGCTCGTAGAGCTTGCGGATCTGGTTTGCGTCGATCATGGGGGTCCTCCTGAATTCGCCTAACGCACAGCAGCGCTGGTGCTCGAGAGCAGTGCGCCGACCGAGTCGCGCGCCCAGTCGAGCACGTTCACCTCGCCGATGATCGGCAGCGCGCCGTTCGGGAACAGTCCGAGGTAGAGAACGCCTGCGGCACAAACGGCGAGCACGGCGATCTCGCCGCTGTCGAGCCCGACGCGCGGAGCCTCGTCGCCGGGATCGCGCATGTACATGAGCACCGGAATGCGCAGGTAGTAGTAGACCGACACGACGCTCATCATCACGCCCAGAATCGCGAGCGGAACCTGGCCTGCGTCGACCGCGGACTTGAAGATCAGGAATTTGCCCGTGAACCCGGCCGTGCCGGGGATCCCCGCGAGCGCGACCATGAACAGCGTCATGAGCGCGGCGAGCCCGGGCCGGCGCTGCGCGAGGCCCGCGAGCGAGCTCATGCGCTCACAGTCCTGACCTCGATTCGCGAGCGCCACCACCACGCCGAATGCGCCCAGGTTCATGAACAGATAGGCGATCAGGTAGAACACGACCGCGGAGTAGCCCTCGGCGGTGCCGGGCACGAAGCCGATCAACAGGTAGCCCGCGTGCGCGATGCTCGAGTAGGCGAGCAGCCGTTTGACGTTCTCCTGGATCACGGCCATCACATTGCCGACCACGAGCGTGGCCGCCGCGAGCACCCAGAGCAGGTTCCCGAGCAGATCGCCGAGCGGCTCGAACGAGAGCGCGAGCACGCGCAGGAACGCCGCGAATGCGGCGATCTTCACGGTCACGCTCATGAACGCAGTCACCGCGGAGGGCGCTCCCTCGTAGACGTCGGGCGTCCACTGGTGGAACGGCACCGACGAGATCTTGAACGCGAAGCCCACGACCACGAAGCCGAGCCCCGCGACCGCGAGCGGGTTCGCCGGATCGAATGCGGCCCGGATGCCCGCGAACGACGTCGTCCCGGCCACGCCGTAGAGCAGCGCCACGCCGTAGAGCAGGATCGCGCTCGCGAACGAGCCGATCAGGAAGTACTTCATCGCCGATTCGTTGCTGCGAAGACGCCGGCGATCGAAGCCTGCGAGCACATAGATCGGGATGCTCATGAGCTCGAGGCCCAGGAATACCGGCAGCATGTCGACCGCGGCCACCAGGAGCATCATCCCCGAGGTCGCGAACAGGATCAGCGCGTAGAACTCGCCGTGGTTGATGCGCAGCTCGTCGAGATAGTGCATCGACAGCGCGCACGAGAGCAGCGCTGCGAGCCCGATCACGGCGGTCACGAGCGCCGAGAACGGATCGAGCTGGAACATCGGATGGCCGACTTCGAAGGCCAGCGCGGTGCCCAATCGCGCGACGTCGGCGGCCATGTAGGTGGCCGCGCCGAGCGAGAGCATCGAGATCAGCGCGAGCACGCTGCCGATGTACGACTCGGTGAGGCGCCGGCCCAGCAGCGTCTTGCGGCGCGAGAGCAGCACCTCGCCCACGAGCACGAACATCGCACCCGCACCCACGGCCACCATGGGACCGAGTACGGAGAGGTTGAGCTGGGGCGGGGTCACGGCAGCTCCTCGCCGCCGATTCGCGCGAGCGCGGGAGCGGTAGCGGGCGCATTTGCGATCGCGGCGCGCGCGTGCACGTCCTGGAGCAGCGTCGAGACGCTCGGCTCGACGCGCCGCAGCAGCGGATCGGGATGCACGCCGATCCAGACGATCGGGATCGAGATCGCGATGAGCACCGCCTTCTCGCGCCAATCGAGATCGATCAGCTTGCGGTTCTCCGGATTGTCGACGGGTCCGAACATCACGCGCCGGAACATCCAGAGCATGTAGGCGGCTGCGAGGACCACCCCGCTCGTGGCGATCACCCCGTACCACGGGTGAACGAGGAAGATTCCCAGCAGGATCAGGAACTCACCGACGAAGCCGTTCAACATCGGCAGGCCGATGCTCGACATCGTGACCAGGCCGAAGAAGAACGCGTACACAGGCATCGGCTTCGCGACGCCACCGAACGCAGTGACGAGGCGCGTGTGGCGCCGCTCGTAGAGCATGCCCACGAGCAGGAACAGCGCGCCCGTGGAGAGCCCGTGGTTGATCATCTGGAGCACGCTGCCCGACGCGCCCTGCACGTTCAGCGCGAACATCCCGAGCATCACGAAGCCCAGGTGCGCCACCGACGAGTAGGCGACGAGCTTCTTGATGTCCTCCTGCACCATCGCGACGAGCGACCCGTACACGATCCCGATCACCGAGAGCACGAGCATCGTCGGCGTCCAGTCGGCGACTGCCGCGGGGAACAGCGGCAGCGCGAAGCGCAGGAAGCCGTAGGTGCCCATCTTCAGCAGCACGCCCGCGAGCACGACCGATCCCGCGGTCGGCGCTTCGACGTGGGCGTCGGGCAGCCAGGTGTGGAGCGGCACCATCGGCACCTTGATCGCGAACGCGAGCGCGAATGCGCCGAACAGCCAGAACTGCGTCTGCCACCACGTGCCCGCGACCGGAATCACCGTGTCGAGCAGCGCGGGCACGTTGGAGCCGGGCGGTGCTACGAAGTCGAACGTGAGCATGCCCGTCTGCTGCTTGAACAGGGTGTACACGATCAACAGCGCGATCAGCATGAGCAGCGAGCCGACCATC
Source organism: uncultured delta proteobacterium (assembly GCA_963832165.1). Taxonomy (GTDB): domain Bacteria; phylum Myxococcota_A; class UBA9160; order UBA9160; family SMWR01; genus JAHEJV01. The sequence goes on from CAWHTE010000007.1 coordinate 272,570, forward strand.
GTGAACAGGAAGAACTTCACCGCGGCGTAGATCCGGCGCGGACCGCCCCAGATGCCGATGATGAAGTACATCGGCACGAGCATCAGCTCCCAGAACACGTAGAACAGGAACAGATTCAGCGAGACGAACGCACCGAGCATGCCCGTCTCGAGGAAGAGCATGAAGAACACGTAGCTCTTCATCGATTTCGTGATGTCGTGCCACGACGCGAGCAGCGTGATCGGCATCAGGAACGTGGTCAGCAGCACGAGAAGCAGGCTGATGCCATCGATGCCGACGTAGTAGTGGATGCCGTAGTCGGCGATCCACGGCACGTGCTGGACGAACTGGTAGTCGGTCTCGGTCGGGTCGAAGCCCGTGAACAGACCGATCGAGATCACGAACGTGACGAGGCTGCTCGCGAAGCCGGCCGCGCGCCAGATCGAATCCGGGAGACCTCTCGCGCCGAGCATGCGCGCGGCGATGCCCGTCGCGAGCAGGACGAGTCCCGTGAGCAGCGGAAGGAACGTGACGATCGTGAGAAGCTGGTCCTGCATCACTAACTCAGCAGGTACCAGAGGATCGCCGCGGTGCCCGCGAGCATCGACGCGACATATCCCTGGGCGAGGCCCGATTGCAGTCGGCGCAGACCCGCTGACGCGAACAGCTGCACCGCGCGCGCGCTCCCGTTCACGGCCACGGTGTCGATCAGGCCCGCGTCGACGGCGCGGTACAACACCGCGTCGGAGACGCGCACGAGCGGGCGCACGATCATTGCATCGTAGATCTCGTCGACGTAGTACTTGTTCGCGAGCAGCCTGTGGAGGCCCGCGAAGCGCGGCGCAGGCAGCTCGGGGCGCGCGGCGTACAGGCGGTAGGCGATCACCCACCCGAACACCGCGATTCCGATCGCCACGCCCATCATCGCGTACTCGGTCGCGTGCGAGATGTGGTGCGGCGCAGCGCTCGGCCAGATCGGCGACAACCAGTTCGCGAGGCTGTGCGGGTTCTCGACACCGAACCAGTCGCCGATGACCTGGGGAATGCCGAGCACGCCGCCCACGGCCGACAGCGCCGCGAGTGCGATCAGCGGATTGGTGACCCAGTTCACGGGCTCGTGCGCGTGCTCGTAGACGTCCTTCGACGCGCGCGTCTCGCCGTGGAACACGAGGTAGTACAGCCGCCACATGTAGAACGCGGTGATCCCTGCCGTGAGCAGCCCGATGCCGTAGAGGATCTCTGCGCCCGGCACGTGCGATGCGAACGCGCTCGCGAGGATCTCGTCCTTGGAGAAGAAGCCCGAGAACGGCGGGAAGCCCGAGATCGCATAGACACCGCAGAAGAACACGAGATGGGTGAGCGGAATCCTGCGCCGCAGGCCGCCCATCTTCATGATGTCCTGCTCGTGGTGCATCGCGAGGATCACCGCGCCCGCGCCCAGGAAGAGCAGCGCCTTGAAGAACGCGTGGGTCACGAGGTGGAAGATCGCGCCCGTGTAACCGCCGCATCCCGCGGCGAGGAACATGTAGCCGAGCTGGCTCACCGTGGAGTACGCGAGCACTTTCTTGATGTCGGTCTGCGCGATCGCGATCGTGGCCGCGAACAGCGCCGTGAGCGCGCCCGTCCACGCGATCACCGCGCTCGCGAACGGCGCCGCCGCGTACAGGAACGACAGGCGGCACACCATGTACACGCCCGCGGTGACCATCGTGGCCGCGTGGATCAGCGCCGACACGGGCGTCGGGCCCGCCATCGCGTCGGGCAGCCACACATAGAGCGGGATCTGCGCCGACTTGCCGGCCGCGCCCACGAACAGGCACAGCCCGATCACGTCCACGAGGCGCCACTCCGAGCCCCACGGCGTCGCGATCGTCCGCTCGGCGATCGCGGCGAAGTGCTGCGAGATGTCGGCGAAGCCGACACCCGCGGGCACGCCCGCCTCCACGAACGACGCGAACAGCAGGAAGATCCCGATCAGGAAGCCGAAGTCGCCCACGCGGTTGACGATGAAGGCCTTGCTGCCGCAGTAGGCGTTGTGGCGATCGCTGTACCAGAACCCGATCAACAGATAGGAGCAGAGGCCTACACCCTCCCAGCCCAGGAACATCAGCACGAGGTTGTCGGCCAGCACCAGCACGAGCATCGAGAACGTGAACAGGTTCATGTAACAGAAGAAGCGCTGGAATCCGCGGTCGTCGCGGTGGTCGTCGTCCATGTACCCGACCGAGTACACGTGGATCAGCAAGCCGACGCCCGTGACCACGAGCGCCATCACCGCCGAGAGCGGATCGACGCGCAGCGCGAGCTCGGCCGTGAAGCGCGTCGCGCCGATGCCCGCCCCGAACCAGGTGCTCAGGCGGTCGACGAGCACGCTGCCCTCGGGCATGCCGACGAGCTTCGAGAACGCGATGCACGAGATCAGGAACGAGAGCGCGACGCTGCCGCACGACAGAGCGATCACGACCGGCCGCGGCGTGCTGCGCCGCACGATGCCGATCGCCACGCCGTGGAACGCCGCGGCCAGGAGTGGCAGCAGCGGAATCCAGCGCAGCAGGTTCTCCGCGGTTTCGTTCACCACTTGAGCAGACTCACGTCTTCGATGTTCACGGAATCCCGGTTGCGGAACATCGAGATCACGATGCCGAGCCCCACCGCCACCTCGGCCGCCGCGACCGTGATCACCATCAGCACGAACACGTGGCCGTCGTAGTTCGCGGGCCAGAGCCGGTTGAAGCCCACGAACGCGAGGTTCACGGCGTTGAGCATCAGCTCGATCGACATCAGGATCACGATCATGTTGCGGCGCGTGACGACACCCACGACGCCGATCGCGAACAGGATCCCCGAGAGTCCGATCACGTGGTCGAGCGGAATCATGGGCGCCTCAATCGATCTTCCGCTTCGCGAGGATCAGCGCACCCACGATCGCGGCCGTGAGCAGGAGCGACGCCATCTCGACGAGCAGGATGTAGTCGGTGTAGAGGGCGATCCCGACGGACCGGTAGCCGCCGAAGCCCGCCGGCAGCGGTGGCGCCGCGGGCAGCGCACCGACGCGGCGCATCACCTCGGCCACCCCGAACACGCCGAGCAGCGCGCCCGCGAGCTTGGTCAAGCGCGCGCGGCCGGGTGCGAAGTCGTCGCTGCGCAGATTGAGCAGCATCACGACGAACAGGAACAACACCACGATCGCACCCGCGTAGACCATGATCTGGATCGCCGCGACGAGATGCGCCTCGAGCAAGAGGTAGATGATCGCGAGCGCCACCATCGTGACCACGAGAGAGAGCGCCGCGGCGACGGTGTTGCGCGTGTTCAGCACCATCCCGAGCGCTGCGAGCACCGAGAGCACGGCGAACAGGTAGAACAGGAATACCGGAACCGTCACGGCGTCCCCTTCACGAGCAGGATCACGAAGCCGGTCACGAAGATGTTCGCGATCGAGAGCGGCAGGATGATCTTCCAGCACAGGTCCATCACCTGGTCGTACCGGAAGCGCGGCAGCGTCCAGCGCAGGAGCATCTGGACCCAGATCATCACCACCACCTTGATCATGAAGGTGAGGAAGTGGAGGAGGATGCAGATGCCGTTCGCGAAGCCCTCGTTGAACACGGGGCTGATCGCGCCGACGATCGTCTCCGTGGAGAGATAGGGAATCGCCCAGCCGCCCAGGAACAGCGTGGCGATCAGGCCCGCGATCACCACGACCTCGATGAACTCGGACATGAAGAACAGGCCGAAGCGCATGCCCGAGTACTCGATGAAGTAGCCCGCGATCAGCTCCGACTCGCCTTCGGGCAGGTCGAACGGCGGCCGCTTGTTCTCGGCCATGATCGTGGTCAGGAACATCAGGAAGCCGAGCGGCTGATAGAACAGGCCCCAGGCCGGCAGGCGCACCCAGTCGAGCCACTGCGGCACGGGTACGCCGAGCAGGTGCTCGAGGAAGCCGAGCACGCGGAACGTGGTGTCCTGCGCGATAACCATGTCCTGGAGCTGGAGCGTCTGGAACACCATGAAGATGCCGACGACCGACAGCCCCATCGTGACCTCGTACGAGATCATCTGGGCCGACGCGCGCAGGCCGCCGAGCAGCGACCAGTTGTTGTTGCTCGCCCAGCCCGCCATCACGGTGCCGTAGGTGGCGATCGAGCCGATCGCGAAGATGTAGAGCAGGCCCCAGTCGGGGTTGGCGGCCACGAGCGAGATCGTGTGCGAGCCGAACGTGTAGACGCCGCCGAACGGAATCACCGCGTAGGCGATCACGGCGGGCACCGCGGCGATGACTGGCGCGATCAGGTGCATCACCCGGTTCGCGCCCGTCGGAACGACGTCTTCCTTCGAGAGCAGCTTGAACACGTCGGCGAGCGGGTGGAGCAGGCCGAGCACCGTGATCCCGGCGATGTCGGCGCGGTTCGCGCCGATCCGGTCCTGCATCACGGCGCTCTGCTTGCGTTCGATCCACGTGATCACGGGCGCGAGCGCGGCCACCACCACGAGCAGGATGAACAGCGACTTGATCACTACCTCGACGATCACGAGGCACGGCTCCCGGCCAGCGGAGCGCCGCCCGAGCCGATCGTGTCGAGCGAGGCGTCCGCGAACGCGGGCACGCTCTGCGCGAGCGCCTTCGAAGCCTCGTGCGCGTCGAAGCGGCCGTCGAAGCCCGGCAGACCGAGCGCGGCACCGAGCGCTGCGAGCACCTCGCCTTCGCCGCGCGCATCGAACGCGGGCTCGACCGCGGGCTCGACCCGCTGCACGCGGCCGGCGTGGTTGGTGAGCGTGCCGTGCTTCTCGGCGGCCACGCGCGTCGGGAACAGCACGTGCGCCACGCGCTGGAGGTCGGACGCGTGGCTGTCGAGCGCCACGACCGTGTCGAGGCGCGCGAGCGCATCGACGCCGCCGAGGTAGTCGGCGCCGAGCACGTCGTGACCGAGCACGATCAGCCCATCCACGCCGCCCGAGCGGATCTGCTCGCACACCGCCGCCGCGTCGCCGAAGCCGAGCGCGCGCGCGCCGGCGCCGTTGGCGGCCTTCTCGGCCTGGATCAGCTTGCCGTCGGCGCGACCGCGCGCGATCGCGACGCCGGACACACCGGCGCCCAACGCGTCGAGCAGGCGCCGGAACACGAACAGCTCCTCGTTGGTCGCGTGCGCCGATGCGAGACCCGCGATCGCACCCGCGCCCTTCGCGTCGCGCAGCCGCGCCAGGCGCTGCGCGGCCGCCTGGATCGCGTCGGGGAATTCGCAGGCCTCGGGCACGCCGAGCTCGCCGCGCACGAGCGCGCGCCGCATGCGATCGGGCGCGCCGATCTCCCGGTAGGACATCCGGCCCTGGTCGCAGATCCAGGTGTCGTTCACCGCGTCGTTCCGGCGCGGCACATAGCGGTACACCTTGTTGTTTGCGACGCCGAGATGGATGTTGCAGCCGTTCGCGCAACCGGTGCAGATGCCCGGCACGTCGTCGAGGAACCAGACCCGGATCTTGAAGCGGAAATCCTTGGTGGTGAGCGCGCCAACGGGACAGATGTCGGCCACGTTCATCGAATAATCGTTGTCGAGCGGCACTTCCGGGAAGGTCTCGATCACCGACTCGTCGCCGCGGTTCGTGACCACGAGCTCGCCCGTCCCGGGCACCTCGCGGCAGAAGCGCACGCAGCGCCGACACAGGATGCAGCGCTCCTGATCGAAGACGATCGTCGGCCCGAGCGAGACGTTCTTCTTGAGCGCGCGGCGCGGCTCGCGCGAGCGCGACGCGGAGACGCCGTACTCGTACGCGTAGTCCTGGAGCTTGCACTCACCCGCCTGGTCGCAGATCGGGCAATCGAGCGGGTGATTGACGAGCAGGAGCTCCATCACGCCCTCGCGTGCCTGCTTCACGCGCGCGCTGTCGGTGCGCACGACCATGCCGTCCTGCACGACCGTGTTGCAGGCGATCTGGAGCTTCGGCAGGCCCTCCACCTCGACCTGACACAGACGGCACGAGCCGTCGATCGAGAGCTTCGGGTGCCAGCAGTAGTGCGGGACGTCGACGCCGTTCATGAGCAGGCCGGCGTCGTCGAGCGCCTGCAACAGCGTGCGCCCCTCGGCGACCTCGATCGGATTTCCGTCGATCGTGATGCGCGGCATCAGAGCTCGAAGCTCCCCGGAAACGGGCAGCGCTTGTCGTGCACGTGCATTTCGAAGTCGAGGCGGAAGTGGCGCAGCAGGCCCTGGATCGGCCAGGCCGCGGCGTCGGAGAACGCGCAGATCGTCTGGCCCTCCATCTTGGCCGCGACGTCGAGCAGGATCGCGAGGTCCTCCTCGTTGCCGGCGCCGCGCTCGATCCGGTTCACGATCTTGTTCATCCAGCCGGTGCCCTCGCGGCACTGCGTGCACTGGCCGCACGACTCGTCGCGGAAGAAGTAGGTGATCACGCTCGCGACGCGCACCATGCAGGTCGTCTCGTCCATCACCATCACGCCGCCGGTGCCGAGCATCGTCTTGCGCTCGCGCAGGTGCTCGTTCGCCATCGGAACGTCGAGCTGGTCGGCGGGCAGGATCGGCATCGACATGCCGCCCGGAATCACACCCTTCACCTTGCGGCCGCCCGCGACGCCACCCGCGTGCTCGAACACGATCTCGTCGAGGCGCGTGCCGAGCGGGAGCTCGTACAGGCCCGGCCGGATGACGTGCCCCGACACGCCGAAGATCGTGGTGCCGGGGCTCTTCTCGGTGCCGAAGCTGCGGAACCACGGCGCGCCGTTCGCGACGATGTGCGGCACGTGCGAGAACGTCTCGACGTTGTTCACGGTGGTGGGCATGCCGAACGCGCCGTACTGCGCCGGGAACGGCGGCTTCTTGCGCGGCTGACCCTTCTTGCCCTCGAGCGATTCGAGCAGCCCGGTCTCCTCGCCGCAGATGTACGCGCCGGCGCCGCGCTGCAGCACCACGTCGTGGCGGAAGCCGGTGCCCATCACATTCGCGCCGAGGTAGCCCTTCTCGTAGGCCTCCTCGATGCAGCGCGCGAGGGTCGCCGCGGGTCGCGCGTACTCGCCGCGGATGTAGATGAAGGTCTTCTGGGCGCCCGTGGCCCACGCCGCGATCAGGATGCCCTCGAGCATCTGGTGCGAGCCGCGCTCGATCAGGATCCGGTCCTTGAACGAGCCCGGCTCCGATTCGTCGGCGTTGCAGACGAGATACTTCGGCTGATCGGTGCTGGTCGGCATGAACGACCATTTGAGTCCGGTCGAGAAGCCGGCGCCGCCGCGCCCCTGGAGGCCGGAGTCCTTGATCAGCTGGATCACGTCCGCGGGCGCCATCTCCGTGAGCGCCTTGCGCGCTGCGCGATAGCCGCCCTTGCGCTCGTAGCCGGCGAGCGTCGTGAACTCGTCGTCCGCGAAATGCTGCGTGAGGTATTGGGTCGTGTAGGGAACGGTCAGCATGGGGGAGTGCTAGGCCAGTGCGTCCAACAGGGCCTTCGCCTTCTCGGCGTCGAGATCCTCGTGATAGGTGTCGTCGATCCGCAGCATCGGCGCATACGCGCACGCGCCGAGGCACTCCTCGTGGCCCAGGTGGATCCGGCCGTCGGAGGTAGTGCCCGACTCGTCGACGCGCAGGTGCTCCTCGAGCTCCCGGTACAGCCCGCGCGCGCCGCGCAGCGAGCAGGGCAGGTTCGTGCACACGTAGACGTGGTGACGCGCCTGCGGCGCGTCGTAGAACATGTTGTAGAACGAGACCACTTCCATCACTTCGACGGCGCGGATCTCGAAAATCTCGGCGACCGCGCGCGCGGCATCGGCACTCACGAACCCGATCTCGCCCTGCACGATGTGCAGCGCAGGAAGCAGCGCGCCGCGTTTGCGCGGGTACTTCTGGATCTCGGCGTCGATGCGCGTGCGCGCCTCCGCGGAGATCACCATTCGAGCCCGCCCTTCATGTACTCGTAGAGCAGGCCTACCGCGAGCGGAATCGTGAAGACGAACATCGCGACGAAGCCGTACCAGCCGAGCTCCTGGAACACGGCGCCCCACGGGTAGAAGTAGATCGCCTCGACGTCGAACACGACGAACAGGATCGCGACCATGTAGAACTTGACCGCGTAGCGCTGGCGCGGCGCCTGGATCTGGTGCTCGCCGCACTCGAACGGCTCCTGCTTCTCCGCGAACTGACGACGCGGCCCGATCAGCAGGTGGATGCCGAGCAACAAGCACACGATCGCCACGCCGATCACGACCACGACGAGGACACCGGCGTACTCCGCGAGCATGTTGCAGCTACCCCTTCGCGGCTCGACACCAGCCGGTGTTTTCGAGCGAAAGTCCCCGTCCCGGCGACGAAAACCGCGCGGAAGGTAGTGGGGGGTCCAAAGCGCGTCAACGAATCTGGCGGGCCTTCGCGCGGCCGTACCCGCGGCGTCGGCCGAGTCGCGGGCGAGCTCACCCGGGCCGAGCTACGCTGGCGCGGCTTCTTGAAATCGGATTTCATTTTCGATCAGCCATGAACGTCTCCCTGCCCATCTCGGTACCTCTTTCGCGGCTCGGGCCCGGCCAGCGCGCGGAGATCAAGGCAGTGGACGGGTCGAGTCCGATCGGGCGGCGGCTGCTCGACCTCGGCTTCCGGCCCGGCACCCAGCTGCGCGTGATCCGGCGCGCTCCGCTCGGCGACCCGACCACTTACGAGCTGCGCGGCTCGCGCTTCTGCCTGCGCCGATCCGAAGCCGAGCGGATCTCGGTGGCGCCGCTCGAGGGCGCGGCGCGCGATCCGCTCATCGCTGGATGAGCGCCCCGAGCGCTGCGATCCGGCTCGGATTGATCGGCGCCCCGAACTCGGGGAAGACCACGCTGTTCAACGCGCTGACCGGGCTGCGCGCGAAGGTGGCGAACTATCCCGGTGTCACCGTGGAGCGACGCGAGGCCCAGGTGCTGCTCGGCACGCGCGCCGCGGTCGTGATCGACCTGCCCGGCACCTACAGCCTCGATCCACTGAGCCCCGACGAAGCCGTGGTCTTGCGCGTGCTCGACGGCGAGCTCGCCGCGGCACCCGATGCGCTGGTCGTCGTGGCGGACGCGTGCAGCCTCGAGCGCTCACTGCCGTTCGTGGCGCAGGTGATGCTGCGCGAGCGGCCGACCTGTCTCGTGCTCACGATGACCGACGAGCTCGCCGCGCGCGGCGGCACGCTCGATTTCGCACGGCTCGAGCGCGCGCTCGGGATTCCCGTGCTCGGCGTGGTCGGACACCGCGGCCGCGGGCTCGACGCGCTGGTGCGGTTGCTAGGCCGCCCCGAAGAGTGGAGCCGACCCGTGCTGCTCCCGCCGAGCGATCCGCTCGAGCGCTCGCAATGGGCCGATTCGGTGTTCGCGAGCGTGGTGGGCGTGCGGCCCGGCATCCACCGCATGACCGAAGCGATCGACCGGATCGTGCTGCACCCGGTCGCGGGATCGCTCTTGTTCGCGGCCGTGATGGTGACCTTCTTCCAGCTGATCTTCGCGTGGGCCACGCCCGCGATGGATGCGATCGACGCGGGCATCGTCGGGAGCGCGGCCTGGCTGCACGCGAGCCTGCCACCCGGCCTCTGGGTCGACTTCCTGGCCGACGGGCTCGTCGCGGGCGTCGGCGCCGTGATCGCATTCCTGCCCCAGATCGCGCTCTTGTTCGGGCTGCTCTACCTGCTCGAAGACGTCGGCTACATGGCGCGCGCGGCGTTCGTGGTCGACCGCTTGATGGGTCGCGTGGGACTCGAGGGGCGCGCGTTCGTGGCACTGCTCTCCTCGTACGCGTGCGCGGTACCCGGGATCATGGCGACGCGCACGATCCCGTCGCCGCGCGACCGCCTGGTCACGATCCTCGTGGCGCCACTCATGACCTGTTCGGCGCGGCTGCCCGTCTACGCGCTCCTGATCGGCGCGTTCGTACCCGCGGTAACGGTCTGGGGTCCGCTCGGGCTCCAGGGACTCGTGCTGCTCGCGCTCTACCTGATCGGCGGTGTGTCGGCGCTCGTGGTGGCGGCGGTGTTCAAGCGCACGCTGCTGCCGAGCTCGGCGCTGCCGTTCTACCTCGAGCTGCCCTCGTATCGCGTGCCGACCGCGAAGCTCTGGCTCTCGCAGGTGTGGAAGAGCGCATGGGCGTTCATCCGGCGCGCCGGCACGATCATCTTCACCGTGAGCATCGTGCTCTGGGTGTTGCTGCACTTCCCGCAGAGCGAGGCGCCGCCCGGCGCGAGCCCGGCCGAGGCAGCGCGCCACACGCTCGAACACAGCTTCGCGGGCCGCGCCGGGACCGCGATCGAGCCGCTGATCGCGCCGCTCGGCTTCGATTGGAAGATCGGCGTCGGCCTGCTCGCGAGCCTCGCCGCGCGCGAGGTGATCGTCGCGACGCTCGCGCAGATCTACGCCTCGAGCGACGAGGGCACCTCGCTGCGCAGTGCAATCCGCGCCGACGTCGACCCGCGCACGGGGCGCCCGGTATTCGACCCACCCACCGTCGCCGCGCTGCTCGTGTTCTTCGTGTTCGCGCTGCAATGCCTCTCGACGCTCGCGATCATGGCGCGCGAGACCAACAGCTGGCGCTGGCCCGCGTTCGCGTTCACGTATCTGCTCGCGCTCGCGTACACGGCGAGCTGGTTCACCCACCGCGCGGTTGCAGCGTGGACTGGAGCGAGCTGAGGCCGGTAGACTGCGCGCCATGAATACCGCCGGACGCCGCCCGCTCCGCGTGCTCGGGCTCTGCGCTGCGCTCGTCGCCGCCTGCACCGCCGGCTGCATGACGCAGCCCGAGCCGATCTTCGAGGAGCAGGGCATCCGGGTGTTCCTGCGCTCGGACGTTCGCTGGATGCGCACCGTCGACAAGGGCTATTCGCACCCGGTCACGATCGCGCCCGTGCGCCTCGCCCACATCCTCTCGCGAATCGACCTGAAGCCGCCGACCGGCTTCCTGGTGAGCTTCGAGGGCGACAAGGAGCGCGTGCCCGCGATCCAGAGCGACGCCGTCTACGCGGTCGGCGAGGCCGTCTCGAAGGCGCTCGCCTCGGCCGATCCGAACCAGGAAGTGGTCGTGATGGTGATCCGCGACACCAAGCGCTGGGGCGTCTTCGACCACGACTACCTGACCAGCTTCGTCGCCTACGCGCGCGACGAGCGGCTCTACGTGCACATGTCGCGGCACGACTGGGAGATTCCGAAGACGCGCGAAGAGCGCATCCCCGAGCCGCGCATCGGCGACAACCCGCAGCGGTTCCGACTCTATACCGGGACCGCGATGTCGCTGATGAACGATCAGAGCGTCGCGATCGACTGGCGCGATCCGGTCTTCGCAAAGCCCTCGCGCACGCGCGTGCTGCCGAGTGGAGAAGTCGAGCACCGCGAGATCCTCATGGAGAGTCCGGGGGAGGTGCAGGACCAGGGCGACCCGTCGATGCGCCTGCCCGAGAACCTGTCTCCCGAGCAGCTGCGCAGCCTCGCCGATCTCGAGGAGGCGCGCCGCGCGGGCAAGATCACCGAGACGGAGTACCGCACGCGCCGGCGCACCATTCTCGGCGCGGAGTAGGCAGCCACAGCCGCGGAAGGCGGGATCCGCTCGCTGCGCTCGCTTCTCCCGCCCTACTTGTCGATGTAGCCCAGCGACTCGAGCATCTTGAGCTCGTCGCTGCCGGGTGCGGGCGCGGCCTTCGCCTCTTCGATCTGGCCGCGCAGCGCCGCATCGTCCGGGAAGCGCTTGAGGCCCTGGTCGAGCGCCTGGATCGCCGCCGCTCCCTGACCCGCTGCGCGGAGCTCGTCGGCCGTCGCCGCGAACTGATCCGCGAGCATGTTGTCGGGCCACTCGGTCGTGAGCTTCTGGAGTTGGGCGAGCGTCTCGTCGCCGCGGCCCGATCGGGCGAGCGCCTGGAGCTTCACGAGTTCGAGACCCCAGCGGTTGATCTCCTCGGGCTCGCGCGCGAGGCCGGCATCTGCCGCCGCAACCGCCTCGGAATAACGAGTTTCGCCGAGCGCCTTGCGGGCCTCGTCGAGCGCGTCGCGCGCGGACTCCGCACAGGCGAGCAGGGTCAGGACGAGCGCGACGGCGCCGATTCTCCGCACGGCAGGTAGTCTATGGCGATGCGCCCGCGTCACGCCACCGCCGCCCTGGCCGCCTGCCTGATCCCGGCCGCGGCGCATGCCTACATCGGGCCCGGCGCCGGGTTCGCGTTCGTGGGATCGCTGCTCGTGCTCGTCACCACGTTCGTGATCGCGTTCGCGATCATCCTGACCTGGCCGCTCCGCATGCTCTACCGCTTTATCGCGGTCGGCAATCCGTACAAGAACGCGCAGAGCAAGCGCGTGGTGATCCTAGGCCTCGACGGGCTCGATCCGGGCCTCGCCACCAAGTTCATCCTCGAAGGCCGGATGCCGAACTTCGCGAAGCTCGCCGAGCGCGGCGTGTTCCGGCCGCTCGACACGAGCGTGCCGTCGATGTCGCCGGTCGCGTGGTCGACGTTCGCGACGGGCGTCGATGCGAGCCGGCACTGCATCTACGATTTCCTCACGCGCGATCCGTGCACCTACGCCCCGATGCTCTCCTCGACGGCGATCATCAACCCCAAGCGGTCGGTCAACGTGGGGCCGTATGCGATCCCGCTCGGCAAGCCGCGCATGAAGCTGCGCCAGAAGAGCCAGCACTTCTGGAAGCTGCTCGGCGAGAAGAACATCTTCTCGATCATCCAACGCGTGCCGATCACGTTCCCGCCCGTGCCGTTCAAGAATGGGCTTCTGTTGTCCGGCATGTGCGTACCCGATCTGCGCGGCAGCCAGGGCACGTTCTCGTTCTTCAGCACCGAGTCGCGCGACGGCCAGGCCGCGTTCGTGGGCGGGGAGCAGACCGTGCTGCGGCGCAAGGACGGCGTGATCCGGTCGCGGATCGTGGGCCCCGACCACGCGCTCTTGCGCTCGGGCGGGCGCATGACGCTCCCGTTCACGCTCGTGCCGGCCGCGGACGGCCGCAGCGCCCGGCTCGAGATCGAGGGCGTCGAGGCGAAGACGCTCGCGGTCGGTGAATACAGTGATTGGGTCGAGCTCGGATTCGCGGCCGGGCTCCGCGTGACCGTGCGCGGGATCGCGAAGTTCTACCTGATCTCGGCGGCGCCCGAAGTGAATCTCTACATGACTCCGATCCACATCGATCCGGAGCACCCGGCGATGCCGATCTCGCATCCCGAGGTGTACGCGATCTACCTCGCGAAGAAGCAGGGCAAGTTCGCCACGCTCGGACTCGCCGAGGACACCTGGGCGCTCAACAACCGCGTCGTCGACGAGAAGGTGTTCTTCGAGCAGGCGATGTGCTTCCACGAGGAGCGCGAGCGGATGTTCCTCGACGCGATCGAGCAGTCGAAGCGGGGCCTCGTCACGACCGTGTTCGACACCACCGATCGCGTGCAGCACATGTTCTACCGCTATCTCGACCCGACCCATCCCGCGAATGCGGACAAGGACACCGAGGTGTGGAAGGACGCGATCGGGCAGGTCTACGAGCGCGTCGATGCACTGCTCGGCAAGGTCTGGCACCTCGTGGACGACCCCGACACCACGTTCATGGTGATCAGCGACCACGGCTTCACCAACTTCCGCCGCTGCGTGAACCTGAACAGCTGGCTGCGCGACAACGGCTACCTGTTCCTCACCGACGAGAACGCGCGCACGAGCGGCGACTACCTCGACGGCATCGACTGGAGCCGCACCAGGGCGTTCGCAATCGGCCTGACTGGGCTGTTCGTGAACCGCCGCGGGCGCGAGCGATCCGGCATCGTCGCCGAGGGCAGCGAGTACCGCCGGCTCGTGCAGGAGCTCGCCGACAAGCTCGGCCAGCTCGTCGACCCGCAGACGGGCGAACGGTGCGTGCGACGCGTCGCGGTGGCGCACCAGTTCTTCGGCGGTCCGTACCGCTTCGACGCGCCCGACCTGCTGATCGGATGGGAAGGCGGCTACCGCCACAGCTGGGAGTGCGCGACGGGCCAGGTGACGGAAGCGGTATTCACGGACAACACGCGCAGCTGGTCCGGCGATCACTGCGTCGATCCCTCGATCGTGCCGGGCGTCCTGTTCTGCAACCGCGCGATCCGCACCGACAGCCCGCGCCTCGTCGACATCCCCGCGAGCGTGATGCGCCTGTTCGGCCAGCCGATCCCTGGATACATGCAGGGCGAGATGATCTTCGCAGAGGGCGGCGCACCGGCGGAGGTGGCGGGCATGCTCGACCCGACCACCCTCGCGCAGAGCGGGGCCGCGCCGGGCGCGCGGATCTTCTCGGAGCCCGGGCGGCGCGCCAGCAGCGGATCATGAGACTGCCGGCGCATTTCGCGCGGTCGTTCATCGCGCTCGCAGCGCTGCCGATCGCGCTCGCCGCGAACGCGGCCGAGGGCGTGTTCGTGATGGGCGTGGACGGCATGGATCCCGTGATCCTCGAGCGCCTGCTCGCCCGCGGCGAGATGCCGAACTTCGCGCGGCTGCGCGACGAGGGAACGCTGCAACCGCTCGGCACTTCGACGCCGCCGCAGAGTCCCGTGGCGTGGTCGAACTTCGTCACGGGGATGAATCCGGGTGGCCATGGGATCTTCGATTTCATCCACCGCGATCCCGCTACCTACAAGCCGATCTCGTCGGCGACACCGCCCGTCACCGATCCCGGCGGTGCGCTGCACGTATTCGGCTACGTGATCCCCACCTCCGCGCCCGAGTCGCATAACAACCGCGGTGGAACGCCGTGGTGGGATGTGCTGGAGCAGCACGGCGTCGACGTCGAGGTCTATCGCATCCCGGGCAACTTCCCGACGCCGCCCTCGAAGGCGCGCGTGCTCTCCGGCATGGGCACCGTCGACGTGCGCGGCGGCTACGGCACCTACACGCTCTACACCGACCGCCCCGTACCCGACGATCCCAAGGGCGACATCCAGCTCGTGCGCGTGCAGGACCTCGATCTCGATCGCGTGCCCGACACCGTGAACGCGATCCTGCGCGGGCCACCGGATCAGTTCCACCTCGAGCCCGGCGCGGTGCCCGGCAACGACGACTATCTCGCGAAGGGCGTGACGATCCACCTCGCGGCCGACCGCGCGGCCGCGGTGGTCGAGATCGGGGGCCAGCGCGCGCTCTTGCGCGAAGGCGAGTGGTCGGACTGGATGGCGGTCGACTACGACGCGCTGCCGTTCGGGCTGCTCACCGTGGCAGGCGCGGTGCGCTTCTATGCCGTGGAGCTCGCGCCGGGCTTCCGCGTCTACGCGTCGCCCGTGAACATCTCGCCCGCGAGCCCCGCAGTGCCGCTCACGAGCCCCGACGCGTTCCTCGACGAGCTCTTCGAGAACCTCGGCTTCTTCTACACGAAGGGAATGCCCGAGGAGACCGATGCGCTCAAGGATGGCGTGTTCACCGACGACGACTATCTCGCACAGGTGGCGCTCGTGCAGCAGGACACGCGGCGCATGGTGCAGCTCGCGCTCGACCGCTTCACGCCCGGCGACGCCACGTTCGTCTATCTCTCCGACATCGACCTGCAGTGTCACATGCTGTGGCGGCACGGCGACCCGAAGCAACCGGATGCACCGCCACATCCCGCGCGCGATCCCGCGGTCGCAGCGCGCCACGCGCACGACATCGAGCGCTTCTACCGCGACGTCGATCGCGAGCTCGGCGAGATCCGCAAGCGGCTGCCGCCCGAGACCTGGCTCGTGGTGATGAGCGATCACGGCTTCCAGCCCTACACGCGCAAGCTGCACCTGAACGCGTGGCTGCGCGACAACGGCTACCTCGCGCTGCGCGACGGCAAGCACACCGGTCAGATCGTCGCGGGGGACGTCGACTGGGCGCATACGCGCGCCTACGGGCTCGGATTCAACGGGCTCTACCTGAACCTGGCCGGGCGCGAAGGGCAGGGGATCGTGGCGCCGGCCGACGCGCCTGCGCTCGCGCGCGAGCTCGCCGAGTTGCTCACGGCGCTGCGCGACCCGAAGGGCGGGCAGCGCGTGGTGGTGCGCGTGGATCGCTCCGAGGACGTCTACAGCGCCGAGCGCCGAGCGGAGGGCCCGGACCTGATCGTGGGCTACGACCGCGGCTACGGCGCCTCGGACGAGTCGACGCTCGGCGAGATCACCGAGGCGGTGTTCGAGGACAACACCTCGCGCTGGTCCGGAAACCACCTCATGGCGCCCGAAGTGGTGCCGGGGATCCTGCTCACGAACCGCAAGCTGCGCGGCAGCGGCTACGACCTCACCGACCTCACCGTGGCGCTGCTCGCCCACTATGGGATCGGCCCGGCGCCGGGTATGGTCGGCGAGCCGATCCACTAGAGGAGTGATCCCGATGCTCGGAGGCAAGACCGTCAAGGTCAAGATCGATCGCGATCTCTACGACCGCGTGCGCAAGATCGCCGACGTCGCGGGCTATGCGACCACCGAGGAGTTCGTCACTCACGTGCTCGAGAAGGAGATGCTGCACTTCGAGGACGCGGGATCGGATGAGGACATCCGGAACCGCCTCAAGGGGCTCGGTTACATCTCCTGATCGCCGGCTCGTTTCCCTCCTCAAGCCGCCAACAGGACGCCCGTGCCATCGCGTTCGGCGAGCGTCCAACGGCGCGGCATCAGCTCGATCGTCTGGGGCCGGAGCCCGGCCGCGATCACGCCCGTGCGCGGCAGGCGCGCGAGCAGCGTGTCGTACACCTGGCGCTCGGTGGTCTCGTCGAGACCGGAAGTGGCCTCGTCGAGCAGCAGCCAATCCGGCTCGTGGAGCAGCGCGCGAGAGATCGCGAGCAGCTGTTGCTCGTGCGCCGAGAGCTGCTGGTCCCAGGGCTCCGTCGCGTCGAGCCGATCGCCGAGATGTCCGAGTCCGACCGAGGTCAGGGCCTCCCGGATCCGCGCGTCGTCGAAGCTGTGCTCCGCTTCGGGATAGGAGACCACCGCGCGCAGCGTTCCGAGCGGCAGATATGCGCGCTGCGGCACGAATAGCATCCGATCGCGAGCGGGCCGCTCGATCCGGCCCGCGCCGAACGGCCAGAGGCCGGCGAGCCCGCGGAACAGCGTCGTCTTGCCGCGGCCCGGCGGTCCCAGGACGGCGACCCGTTCGCCCGCTCCAGCGGTGACGCTCGCGCGATCGACCAGGACGCGCCCTGCCGGAGACTCGAGCCGGAGATCGACGATGCGGATCGCCTCGGACTCGCCCGTCGCCACCTGGATCTGTGCTCGCGCGAGGTCCGCGGCCGTGGCGTCCATCACGTCGGTGAACGCGGCGAGCCGCTCGATGTTGGCGCGCCAGCGCGCGATCTCGCGATAGGCATTCACAAACCACGAGAGCGCACCCGACACCTGGTCGTAGGCCACGCGCGTCTGCACGATCAGGCCCAGCGTGATCAGACCTTCGAAATAGGACGGCGCGGCCAGGAGGATCGGGACGAGGCTGCTCAGGCGACCCAGCGTTCCGGTCAGGATGCTGAGCTGGAGCTCCGCGCGAACCAGCTGGAGGAAGACGCCGACCACGCCGTGGAAGCGCTGGAGCGCCCCGAGACGCTCGACGGCCTCGCCGCGCGAGAGCGCCACCTCCTCTACGTGGTCGCGGAAACGGACCAGGCCGTAGCGGAAGTCCGCCTCGTAGCGGAAGCGGTCGTAGTTGATCGGGACGAGGCGGCGACCGAGCAGGTGCGTGAGCCACATCGACAGGATCGAGAACGCGATCGCCACCCAGAGCAGGAGGCCCGGCACCTGCCGCTGCGCACCGTCTCCGGTGGGGATTAACCATCCGCTCGACAGCGTCCAGAGCAGATCGCCGAACGTGACCAGCGTCGCGACCGCGGCGAGCAGCGAGAGCGAGAGACCGAGCGCGCTCGCGACGAAGTCGCGGATGTCTTCGGCAATACGCTGATCGGGGTTGTCGATCGCGTCGCCGTGCAGCTGGGTCTGTCCGTAGGCGTGCCCTCCCATCCAGCGCTCGACGTAGTCGCCCGTGAGGCCGCGGCGCCAGCGGATCTCGAGCAGCTGCCGCAGATAGACGCGCAGCGAGGAGACGACCACGAAGAACAGCGAGAGACCGACGAACCACCCGACCAGGAGCAGGAACGCGTTCAGGTCGCGTCCCTCGAGCGCCTCGACGGTGCTCCGCTGTGTGTCGGAGACGTACAGACTGGTCTGGACCGCGCCGAACTCCAGCGCCACCGCGCCGACGAGCAGCAGCAGGCCCCATTTCGCATCGGGCGAGGTCCAGTAGATGCGGACGATCCGCCACAGAGCGCGTGCGAGGTTCCGACCGCGCAGAGTCGGCTTGCGAGCGGTGGCCATGCGGTGCTCCTTCGGGCTCGCAGCATCGCGCCCGGGGTGGAGGCGTGCCAGACTCACCCGGCGATGAGCCCCTCCCCCACCGGCGCGATTCGTCTCGCGAGCTCGTCGGGGGTCACTGCGCAGCTGAACGCCAACGCATCGGTCCGGCGCATCGATCGCCAGGACGTGATCCTGAACGCGTTCCTGGGCAACGAGCTCGAAGGGGGGCCTGCGAACCTCGTGCTGCGCCGCCGCGCAGATCGCATCACGTGGACTCCGCTGCTCGGCCCGCACAGCCCGGGCGCGGTCCACATCGACGAGAGCGGTCTCGACGTCCGCGGCGAGTGGGAAGGGATACGCTTCAACGTGTCACTCCGCCTGGCCGAGTCCGCACCAGCGTGGTTCTGGCACGTCCAGCTCGAGAACAGCACGCGCACTCCGCAGACCGTCGACCTGCTCCACGTCCAGGACGTGGCGCTCGCCGACTACGGCACCGTGCGCCTGAACGAGTACTACGCGAGCCAGTACGTCGACTACACGCCGCTCGCGCACGCGTCGCGCGGCGTCGTGCTGGCGATCCGGCAGAATCTGTCGATCGGAGGCCGCCATCCGTGGGCCGTCATCGGCTCGCTCGGCCGCGCGACCCACTTCGCGAGCGACGCGCTCTCGTACTACGGCGTCGCCGCGCGCACGACCGGCACACCGTTCGCACCGTCGGCGGACCACCTGTCGAGCGAGCGGTGCCAGCACGAGCACTCGCTGGCCGCGCTCCAGGACGAGCCCGTGTCGCTCGAGCCGGGCGCGCACGCCGCGCGCGGGTTCTTCGGCTGGATCGAGATCGATCACCCGGCGGCCAGCTCCGAGAGCGATCTCGCCACCGTGGAGCGCGCGCTGGCGCTGCCGGAGGCCAAGCCGCCTCCGTCGAGTGCAGCGCGCGACGCGAGCGCCCCCGCAGCGACGATGTTCTCGGCGAGGCCGCTGTTCGACGCGCGCGAGCTCGATCCCGCGCAGATCGCGACCCTGTTCGGCGCGGACACGCGCGCGGTCGAGGAGGATGGCGGACGCGCGCTCTCGTTCTTCCACGGCGCAAACTCCCACGTCGTGCTCCCTGCGAAGGAGCGCGCGACGCTGCGCAGCCACGGCCAGATCCTGCGCACGGGTGAAGCGCTGGTCCCCGAGGAGGAATCGCTCACCTCGACGGTCTTCATGGGCGGCGTCTTCCATTCGATGGTCACGCAGGGCCACGTGAGCATCAACCGGCTGCTCTCGACCACGCACGGCTACCTCGGCCTGTTCCGCTCGCACGGCCAGCGCATCTTCGTGGAGCTCGAGGACGGTTATCACCTGCTCGACGCGCCGTCCGCGTTCGAGATGACGCCGAGCAGCGCGCGCTGGATCTACCGGGATGCGCGCGGCGGCGTGCTCCAGGTGCGAAGCTGGGCCGCGGTCGACCGCCACGAGCTCTGGGTCGAGATCGACGTGCTCGAGGGGCCGGCGCGCCGGATCCTGATCTCGAATCACCTGGCCGTGAACGGCGACGACGGCTCCGAAGCGGTTCCCGCGCGCGTGGCACGCGACGCACAGGGCGTCGCCGTGGGCGTGCTCCCCGACACCGATCTCGGCCGGCGCTTTCCGGACGGCGGCTTCCGTTTCGATCCGGCGGCGGGCACGAGCTTCGAGCAGGTCGGCGGCGACGAGCTCCTGTTCCAGGACGGCGCGTCGCGCGGACTGCCCTATCTCGTGTTCGTCGCGGCGCCGACGCGCTCGCTCGCGCTGCGCATCACGGGTCAGCTGCTCGGCTCGCCGCGAACGGCCGCGAGCGAAGCGCGCGCGCGCGACGACGCCGAGGCCGCGAACCGTTACTGGTCGCACATGACGGGCCCGCTCGATCTGCACCGGGAGCACGGCGAGCCCGCACAGACCGCGCTCGCGCCGTTCGCGGAGATCCTTCCGTGGTACGCACACGATGCGCTGATCCACTACCTCGCGCCGCGCGGGCTCGATCAGTACTCGGGCGGCGGCTGGGGCACGCGCGACGTGTGTCAGGGACCCGTGGAGCTCCTGCTCGCGATCGGCCGCACCGAACCCGTGCGCGATCTCCTGCTGCGCGTGTTCCGCAACCAGAATCCCGACGGCGACTGGCCGCAGTGGTTCATGTTCTTCGAACGGGAGCGCTCGATCCGACCCGGCGACTCGCACGGCGACATCGTGTTCTGGCCGCTTCTCGCGCTGGCCCAGTACCTGCTCGCCTCCGACGACGCGGGCGTGCTCGACGAGACGGTCCCGTTCTTCCATCCGGAGGGCGATGCGCGCGCCGAGCACGCGACGCTGCTCGCGCATGCGGAGCGCGCGCTCGGCCTGATCGCGCGCCGCGTGATTCCGGGCACGCGACTCGCCGCCTACGGTCACGGCGACTGGAACGACTCGTTCCAGCCCGCCGACCCCGCGCTCGCCGAGCGGCTGTGCAGCGCGTGGACCGTCACGCTGCACCACCAGACGCTCTGCACGCTCGCGGAGGCGCTCCGCCGCGCAGGTCGCGGTGGACTCGCCGACACGCTCGAGCGCGAGCTCCCGCTGATCCGCGACGACTTCCAGCGCGTGCTCATCGCGGACGGAGTCTTGACTGGCCTCGCGCACTTCCCCGCTACCGGCGACGTGGAGCACTGGCTGCACCCGCGCGATCGTACGACCGGGATCTCCTACAGCGTGCTCGCGATGATCCACGCGATCCTCGCCGACCTGTTCACGCCCGAGCAGGCTCGGCACCACGTCGAGGTGATCCGCCGCCATCTGCTCGCGGCCGACGGCGCGCGCCTGTTCGACCGGCCGCTTCCGTATCGCGGAGGGATCCAGCGCCAGTTCCAGCGCGCGGAGACGGGCACGTTCTTCGGCCGCGAGATCGGCCTCATGTATACGCACGCCCACCTCCGCTATGCGGAGGCGATGGCGCATCTCGGGGAGACCGACGCGTTCTTCCGGGCGCTGCGCCAGGCGAATCCAGTGGGTCTGCGCGCGGTGGTGCCGAATGCGCGGCTGCGCCAGATCAACTGCTACACCTCGAGCTCCGACGCGGCCTTCCCGGATCGCTATCAGGCCGCCGACCGCTACGGCGAAGTGAAGACGGGCGCGGTGCCCGTGGAGGGCGGTTGGCGCGTGTACTCGAGCGGAGCCGGAATCGCGGTACGGCTCGTGCGCGAGTGCCTGCTCGGACTGCGCCTGCGAAATGCGGAGCTCGGCATCGACCCCGTGCTGCCGCGCGAGCTCGACGGGCTGCGCGCGACCGCTCAGATCGCCGGTCGGCCCGTCGAGCTGCACTACCGGATCGGCGCACGCGGATTCGCGCCGCGCGCTCTGCGCCTGAACGGAGCCGAGCTCGCGTTCGAGCGCACGGACAATCCGTACCGCGAAGGCGGCGCCCGCGTCTCGATGGCGCTGCTGCGCGAGCGCCTGCGCGCGGACGTGAATACGCTGATCATCGAGCTCGGCTGAGGGAGAGATGCAGAGCGAGCTGCTCGACGAGTTCCGCGGCGATTCGGATTGGAGCCCGATCGCATCGGGTCTCGCGGAGCTTCGCATCACGCAGGAGCCGAGCCCGCACGGTCGCGCGATGCGGCTCGACTTCGACTTCAAGGGCAGCGGCGGATTCGTCGTCGCGCGCCGCCTGCTCTCGCGCTCGATGCCCGAGAGCTGGGCGCTCGCGATGCGCATCCGCGGCGCGGCACCCGCGAACAAGCTCGAGCTCAAGCTCGTCGACCCGAGCAACCGCAACGTATGGTGGTGGCACCGGGACGCGTTCGAGCTTCCCGCCGACTGGCAGCCGCTTCGCATCCGCAGCAGCGAGGTGACGTTCGCGTGGGGCCCCGCCGGCGGTGGACCGCTGCGCGAGCTCGCTGCGATCGAGCTCGCGATCGCCGCGGGGCCGGGCGGGCAGGGCACCGTCTGGATCGAGGACCTGCGCTTCGAAGACCTCACGCTGCTTGAGCCGCCGCGCACGAGCGCGTCGAGCACCGCGGCGGGACATCCCGCCGAGCGCGCGATCGACGGCGATGCTGCGACCTGCTGGCGCAGCGAGCCCGGCGCGGCGCCCCAGTGGCTCGCGCTCGATTTCGGCACCGAGCACGAGTATGGCGGCCTGTCGATCGACTGGGCGCCCGGCGGTGAGCCGCGCTCGTTCGGGGTGCAGGCCTCCGACGACGGCGAGAAGTGGAACACGCTCTGGTCGGCGCGTCAGGCGGAGGGCTCGCGCCATTACGTCTACGTGGCGGGCGGCGGGCACTCGAGACACCTGCGGCTCTTCCTGCAAGAGGCCGCGAGTCCGACCGGATTCGCGATCGCGTCGCTGCGCGTCGAGCCCTTCGAGTTCTCGCGATCGCTCCACGACTTCTTCCACGCAGTCGCCGAGCGCGAGCGGCGCGGACTGCATCCGCGCTGGCTGCACCACTCGCAGACCTACTGGACACCCGTCGGTGTCGATGGCGGAACGACCGCGGCGATCATGAACGAGGAAGGAGTGGTCGAGCCGGACCGCGCGAGCTTCTCGCTCGAGCCGTTCTTGTTCGCCGACGGCGAGCTCGTCACGTGGGCGGACGCCGACGTCTCGCAGTCGCTCGCGGCGTCCTTCCTTCCGATTCCCTCGTCGGAGTGGCGCTGGCGCGATCTGGTTCTCTCCACGACCGCGTTCGCGAGCGCCGAGGGAGCGCCCGCGTGCGCGCGCGTGCGCTACCGCGTCGAGAATACGGGCCGCAGCGCGAAGCGCGTGCGTCTGTTCGCGGCGCTGCGCCCGTTCCAGGTGACGCCGCCGTGGCAGTCGTTCCAGGGCATGGGCGGCACGAGTGCGATCTCCGATCTCGCGTGGGAGGCGGGCGCCGTCGCCGTGAACGGCCGCAAGGTCGTGGTCCCGCTGGATCCGCCGAGTGGCTTCGGCGCCTCCGCATTCGAGCAGGGAGGCGTCATGCGACATCTCGTGCGCGGTGAGCTTCCGCCGCGCTCGCATGTGCGCGACGACTTCGCGCACGCATCGGGTGCGCTGTGCTGGGACCTCGAGCTCGAGCCGGGCAAGACGCGCGACGTGGAGGTCGCGGTGCCGTTCGGCGAACAGGCACCCGGCTCCTGCGACGCCGAGGGGCTGTGCCGAGCCGCGCGCGCGGCCTCGCTCGAAGTCGTCACGCGCTCCTGGCAGGACCGCCTCGGTTCCGTCGCGATCCGGGTCGGCGCCGCATCGGACTGCGTGGATGCGCTGCGCACCGCGGCCGCGCACATCCTCGTCAACCGCGATCGAGCGGCGCTCCAGCCGGGCCCGAGGCGCTACACGCGCTCGTGGATTCGCGACGGCGCGACGATGTCGGCCGCGTTGCTGCGGATCGGGTGCTATGCGGAGGTGCGCGACTTCGCGCGCTGGTACGCGCAGTATCAGGCCGCCGACGGCAACGTGCCGTGCGCCGTGGATCACAACGGCGCCGATTGGCTGCCCGAGCACGACAGCCACGGTCAGCTCGCGTTCACGGTGGCCGAGTACTGGCGCATGACGGGCGACCTCGACTTCGCGGCCGAGCTGTGGCCCTCCGTGCTGGCCGCGACGCGCTATCTGGAGCAGCTGCGCTCCCAGCGCCTGGGCCCGGAGTTCCGCGTGCCCGAGAAGCGCGCGTGCCACGGCCTGTTGCCGGAGTCGGCGAGTCACGAGGGCTACCTGGCCCATCCCGTACACGCCTACTGGGACGATTTCTGGGCGGTGCGCGGCCTCGGCGATGCGGCCGACCTCGCGCGAGCGCTCGGCGAGCAGGTCGAAGCGAAGCGGCTGCGCGAGCTCTCCGATGCGCTCGGCGAGAGCCTGTATGCCTCGATCGAGGCGACGATCGCGGAGCGCAAGATCCCGTATGTCCCGGGCTCGGTCGAGTGGGCCGACTTCGATCCCGCCGCGACCGCCACCGCGCTCGTGACCACGGATGCCGCGCGTCGCCTGCCGGCGGCGGCGCTCCGCTACAGCTACGACGAGTACCTCGCGGGCTTCCGGCGCCGCAAGAACAACGAGATCGATTGGAACAACTACACCGCCTACGAGATCCGCATCGTCGGCGCGCTCGTGCGCCTGGGCCGGCGCGAGGAAGCGCACGAGCTGCTCGACTTCTTCCTCTCCGATCGCCGCCCGCGTGTATGGAACCAATGGCCCGAGATCTCCTGGCGCGATCCGCGCAGCCCGGGACATCTCGGCGACGTTCCGCACTCGTGGATCGGCGCCGAGTACGTGCTCGCCGTGCTGTGGATGCTCGCGTACGAATCGCCCGGCGACGCATCACTCGTACTCGCAGCGGGCGTGTCCGAGGCGTGGCTCGACGGCGACGGCGTCGAGCTCGCGGAGCTGCCCACGTGGTGGGGTCGGCTCGGCTACCGGCTGTGGCGGGACGCCCCGAACGCGCTGCGCCTCGAGCTCGCGCCGGGACTGCGCGAGCCGCCCGGGGGCATCGTGGTGCGACCGCCGCTCGCGCGTCCGCTCACGGGCGCGGAAGGCGAGGGCGTCGTGAGCTTCGACGAGCACAGCGCGACGATGCGCAGCAGCGCGCGCAGCGTGCGCCTGACGTTCTGAAACCCCGCGAAGAACGACGAATCGCGGACCCAGGAGTTAGCCTGAGGGAAGGAGGCAAGATCCATGGACCCTGCGACGGCGAAGCGCCACGAGAAGCATCCGGCCGCACTCTCGGAGATCGAGCTCGACAAGATCGATGCGCTCTGGCGCGCCTCCAACTACCTCTCGCTCGGGCAGATCTACCTGCTCGACAACCCACTGCTGCGCAAGCCGCTCGCGCGCGAGCACATCAAGCCGCGGTTGCTCGGCCACTGGGGCACGTCGCCCGGCCTGAACTTCCTCTACGCGCACCTGAACCGCGTGATCAACCAGTACGACCTCGACATGATCTACGTGATCGGGCCCGGACACGGCGGGCCTTCGCTGGTCGCGCACGCCTATCTCGAGGGAACCTACAGCGAGGTCTACCCGAACATCGAGCAGGACGAAGACGGGATGAAGAAGCTGTTCAAGCAGTTCAGCTTCCCGGGCGGCATCCCGAGCCACGTGGCGCCGGAAACTCCCGGCTCGATCCACGAGGGCGGAGAGCTCGGCTACGCGCTCTCGCATGCCTACGGTGCGGCGTTCGACAACCCGGACCTGATCGTCGCGTGCGTCGTCGGCGACGGCGAGGCCGAGACGGGACCGCTCGCGACGGGCTGGCACGGCAACAAGTTCCTGAACCCCGCGCGCGACGGCTGCGTGCTGCCGATCCTGCACCTGAACGGATACAAGATTGCCAACCCGTGCTTCCTCGCGCGCATTCCGAAAGACGAGCTCACGCGGTTCTTCGAGGGCCACGGCTACCGCCCCCATTTCGTGGAGGGCCACGAGCCCGAGCGGATGCACGAGGAGATGGCGGCGACACTCGACCGCGTCGTCGGCGAGATCCGCGAGATCCAGGCGGACGCGCGCAAGGGCGGCGACCTGAAGCGCCCGACGTGGCCGATGATCGTGCTGCGCTCGCCGAAGGGTTGGACTTGTCCGCGCGAGATCGACGGCAAGCTCTGCGAGGGATACTGGCGCAGCCACCAGGTCCCGATGGGAGAGATGGATTCGCCCGAGCACGTCGGCGTGCTCGAGCAGTGGCTGCGGAGCTATCGGCCCGAAGAGCTGTTCGACGAAAAGGGCAGGCTCGTGCCCGACCTCGCCGCGCTGGCGCCGAAGGGCGAGCGCCGCATGAGTGCGAACCCGCACGCGAACGGCGGCCTGCTGCTCAAGGACCTGCGACTCCCGGACTTCCGCGACTACAAGGTGGACGTGAGCGAGCCCGGCTCGGCGACGGCCGAATCGACGCGCGTTCAGGGCAAGTTTCTGCGCGACGTGATGCGGCTGAACCTCGACCGCGAGAACTTCCGTCTGTTCAGCCCCGACGAGAACAACTCCAACCGCTGGCAGGACGTGCTCGAGGTGACGAATCGCTGCTGGATGGCCGAGATCCTGCCCGAGGACGATCACCTCTCGCCGGACGGCCGCGTGATGGAGGTGCTGTCCGAGCACCAGTGCCAGGGATGGCTCGAGGGCTACCTGCTCACGGGTCGGCACGGCTTCTTCAGCTGCTACGAGGCCTTCATCCACATCATCGACTCGATGTTCAATCAGCACGCGAAGTGGCTCAAGGTCTGCAACGAGATCCCGTGGCGGCGGCCGATCGCCTCGCTGAACTACCTCTTGTCCTCTCACGTCTGGCGTCAGGACCACAACGGATTCAGCCACCAGGACCCGGGCTTCCTCGATCATGTCGTGAACAAGAAGGCCGAGGTGATCCGGATCTACCTGCCCCCCGACGCCAACACGCTCCTGCACGTCACCGATCAGTGTCTGCGCAGCCGCAACTGCGTGAACGTCGTGGTGGCCGGGAAGCAGCCGGCGCCGCAGTGGCTCTCGATGGACCAGGCGGTCAAGCACTGCATCGCGGGGATCGGAATCTGGGACTGGGCCAGCAACGACCAGGGCAGCGAGCCCGACGTCGTGATGGCCTGCTGCGGCGACGTGCCCACGCTCGAGACGCTCGCGGCGGTGCAGCTGCTGCGCCGCCACCTGCCCGAGCTCAAGATCCGCGTGATCAACGTCGTGGACCTGATGCGGCTGCAGCCGCCCGAGGAGCACCCGCAGGGTCTTTCCGATCGGGAGTTCGACGTCCTGTTCACGACGGACAAGCCAGTCATCTTCGCGTTCCACGGCTATCCGTGGCTGATCCACCGCCTCACCTACCGCCGCACGAACCACGCCAACCTGCACGTGCGCGGATTCAAGGAGGAGGGCACCACGACCACGCCGTTCGACATGGTGGTGCTGAACGACCTCGACCGGTTCCACCTCGTCGAGGACGTGATCGACCGCGTGCCGACGCTCGGCGCGCGCGCCGCCTACTTCAAGCAGGCGATCCGCGACAAGCTGATCGAGCACAAGCAGTACATCGAAGAATACGGCGAGGACATGCCCGAGATCACCGAGTGGCGCTGGGGCGACACCTCGCAGGTCCAGGCTCGGGGCAGCTCGACCGAAGCCGACAACGTCTAGGTCGAGGGGATGGCGCTCTCACCGCTCGCGGGAAAGCCCGCCCCGAAGGACATGCTCGTCGACGTGTCCCGGCTCGAACGCGAATACTACTCGCGCGTTCCGGACCCCGAAGACTCCGCGCAGGCCGTCAGCTTCGGCACGAGCGGCCATCGCGGCTCGTCGCTGCGCGGATCGTTCACGGAAGCGCACATCCTCGCGATCACGCAGGCGATCTGCGACTACCGGCACACGCAGGGCATCGATGGCCCGCTCTACCTGGGCAAGGACACGCACGCGCTGTCGGGTCCCGCCGAGCGCACCGCACTCGAAGTGCTCGCGGCGAATGGCGTGGAAACGGTCATCCAGCGCGATGATGGCTTCACGCCGACGCCGGTCATCTCGCGCGCGATCCTCGCCTACAACCGCGCGCGCGCGGATCACCTCGCGGACGGGATCGTCGTGACGCCGTCGCACAATCCTCCCGAGGACGGCGGCTTCAAGTACAACCCGCCGCACGGGGGGCCGGCCGACACCGACGCGACGCGCTGGGTGCAGGGGCGCGCGAATGATTTCCTGCGCGCCGCCAATGCCGGCGTGAAGCGCCTTCCGAGCGAAGACGCGCTGCGCGCGCCGACCACGCATCGCGAGGACCTCGTTCTGCCGTACGTGAACGACCTGCGGAACGCGGTCGACATGGATGCGATCCGCTCGGCGGGGCTCGCGCTCGCGGTCGACCCGCTCGGCGGCGCGGCCGTCCACTACTGGGAGCCGATCAACACCGTGTACGGGCTCGACATCGAGGTCGTGAACGCGAAGGTCGACCCGACCTTCTCGTTCATGACGGTCGACCACGACGGTGCGATCCGGATGGATTGTTCGAGTCCCTACGCGATGGCCCGGCTCGTCGGACTCAAGGATCGCTACCGCGTGGCCTTCGCGAACGATCCCGATTCGGACCGGCACGGCATCGTCACGCCGTCCGCGGGGCTCCTGAACCCGAATCACTACCTCGCCGTCGCGATCCACTTCCTCGTGTCGCACCGCCCGCAGTGGCCGGCACAGGCGGTGATCGGCAAGACGCTCGTTTCGAGCAGCATGATCGATCGGGTCGCGAGCGACCTCGGGCGGCGCGTGCTCGAAGTCCCGGTGGGCTTCAAGTGGTTCGTGTCGGGCCTGTTCGACGGCTCGTGCTGCTTCGGCGGCGAGGAGAGCGCGGGCGCGAGCTTCCTGCGCCGCGACGGGACCGTCTGGACCACCGACAAGGACGGTCTGATCCTGAACCTGCTCGCGGCGGAGATCACGGCGCGCACGGGCCGCGACCCGGGTGAGCACTACCAGGAGCTCGCGGCGAGATTCGGCGCGCCCCACTACACGCGCATCGACGCGCCCGCGACGCCCGACGAGAAGGCGAGGCTCGGGGCGCTGGCTCCCGACGACGTCGCAGCGTCCACGCTCGCAGGCGAACCCATCACGGCCAAGCTCACGGCCGCGCCCGGCAATGGCGCGCCGATCGGCGGGCTCAAGGTGACGGCCCAGAACGGCTGGTTCGCAGCGCGCCCGTCCGGCACCGAGAACATCTACAAGATCTACGCCGAGAGCTTCCGCGACTCCGCCCACCTCGACGCGATCGTGAGCGAAGCGCGCGAGATCGTGAACGCGGCGCTCGCCCGGAAGTAGTATTCTGCCCGGCGTGTCGGAACCGGCTTTCGTCGAAACCGTCTTCCACCCGACGGATTTTTCCGAGGCGAGCCACGTCGCGTTCGCCCACGCGCTCGCCGTGGCGCTGCTGCGCCAGACCCGGCTGACGATCCTCCACTCGGGCCGGGATTTCCTCGCCGAGGACGAGTGGTCGAAGTTCCCGGCCGTCCGGAAAACCCTCGAATCCTGGGGGTGCCTGGAGCCGGGAAGCCCGCGCTCGGCGATCCGCGATCAGCTCGACGTCACGGTCCGGAAGGTCAACCTGCGGAGCCGCAGCCCCGCGACCGCGATCATCGACTTCCTCACCGAGCACGACACCGACCTGATCGTGCTCGCCACGGAGGGCCGCGAGGGTGTTCCGGGGTGGCTGCGGTCTTCCGTCGCCGAACGAGTCGCGCGCGAGACGCGCACGATGACGCTGTTCGTGCCGGCGCAGGGACACGGCTTCGTAGACCCGAAGACCGGAGCGATCCATCTGTCGCGGGTGCTGTTGCCGGTGACGGGCGCGCCGTCGGCTCAACCCGCGCTCGACTACGCCGCGCGCGCGGCCCGGATCGCCGGCGAGCCGGTCGAGTTCGTGCTGCTGCACGTCGGCGACGGGCCGATGCCCGGGCTGGCCAGACCCGAGGATCCCGCGTTCCGGTTCCGCGAAGAGCGGCGCAGCGGCGACGTGAGTGACGAGATCGTGCGCGCCGCGCAGGAGCTGGGCGCCGATCTGATCGCGATGACCACCGACGGGCGCGACGGATTCCTGGGCGCGCTCGGCCGCGGCAGCCACACCGAGCGGGTCGTGCGCAGCGCACCGTGTCCCGTGCTCGCCGTGCCGGTCGGGAGGGCCTAGCGCCCGCGCCTCGGATGCAGACCTTCAACCGGATCGCGAACACCGTCTTCGACCCGCTGCTCGCACCGTTCGGGCACGAGCACGCGGCATTCGACCTGTTCGTGTGGCCGACGCTCATGGGCGTGCTCGCGATCGCGGTCTACAAGGTCGTCTCGAACCAGAAGGCGCTCGCGCGCGTCAAGAGCCAGATCAGCATGCGGCTGCTCGAGATCCGGCTGTTCAGCCATGACATCCTGCAGGTGCTGCGGTCGACCGGGATGATCGTGCTCAAGAACTTCGTCTACCTCGGCAACCACATGCTGCCGATGGTGATCATGCTCGGGCCGTT
Source organism: uncultured delta proteobacterium (assembly GCA_963832165.1). GTDB lineage: Bacteria > Myxococcota_A > UBA9160 > UBA9160 > SMWR01 > JAHEJV01. The sequence goes on from CAWHTE010000007.1 coordinate 302,717, forward strand.
CGTGGTAATCCTCGCGCAACTGGTCGCGAACTACGCCTACGCGCCGTCTCCGCGCGGATCGGTGGAGCTCCTGCACGTGCAGCTCGATCCGGACGCCGGTGTATCGGCGCGCGACGCGACGCTCGCGTTGCCCGACGGCGTCGCGCTCGACGCGCCGCCCGTCGCCACGGCCGACTACCAGGTGTTCTGGCGGCTGCGCGCCGACGAGCCGGGCGACCACGTGCTGCGCGTCGCGATCGGCGGCACCGTGTACGAGAAGGGCTGGGCGGTTGGCGGTGATGCGCGCAAGGTGCCGCTGCGGCGGCTGCGCGGTCTCGAGGCGATCCTCTACCCCGGCGAGCCCGCGCTGCCCTCGGACGGCCCCGTGCTCGCGATCGAGCTCGGCATACATCCTCGCACGCTCGGTCCGCTTCCGGCCGGGGAGCTCGGCATCGTGCTCTGGACGCTCGTGCTCTCGCTCGCCGCCGGATTCGCCGTGAAGGGCGTGTTCGGCGTGACGCTCTAGACCGTGCTCCACGCGCTGTGGCGCCGCCTCACGCGCAGATCGCGCGGCGAGCCGATCGTCGTGGTGAGCGGCCTGCCGCGCTCGGGCACCTCGATGATGATGCTCATGCTCGACGCGGGCGGCGTCGAGATTCTCGCCGACGAAGTGCGCGCAGCCGACGTCGACAACCCGAAGGGCTATTTCGAGCTCGAGCGGATCAAGCACCTCGAGACGGAGACGGACAAGTCGTACCTGCGCGCGGCGCGCGGCAAGGCCGTGAAGGTGATCTCGTTCCTGATCAAGGACCTGCCGGACGAGAACGACTACCGCGTGCTGTTCATGCGCCGCGATCTCGACGAGGTGCTCACGAGCCAGCAGAAGATGCTCGACCGGCTCGCGACCGCGAACCCGAACGCCGGCGATGCGCCCTCGGTCAAGGAGGCGTTCCGCAACGACATCGCGCGCGTGCGCGTGCTGGGCCGGACGCGTGCGAACTTCGCGCTCTGCGAGATCCACTACAAGGACGCGATCGCGGATCCGGCCGCCGTGTGCCGGACCGTGAATGCGTTCCTGGGCGGGCACCTCGACGAGGCCGCGATGCACGCCGCGATCGACGCATCGCTGTACCGGAACCGCGGTCGCAAGGAGGCCGACTCGTAGAGTCGGCCGACGCGCAGCGAGCCGTAGGCGAGCGAAGGCGGGCCCCTGCAAGGGTGGGACCCCAAGTTGACGCCCCGCAGGCGGCCCCGTACGCTGGTGAGGTCCGGCTCGAAAAACCGGGTGATTTCCGGTGCTTGCAGACCCGCGACCCGGCCCTGGGGCCCGCACCCGCGCTGCTAAGCACCATAAGAAAGCGGGAACAGCATGAGCAAGCGCCCCGATCCTCCGGGCGACTCGACGCGCGCCGTGCACGGCGGCGAGCGGGCCCACCAGGCCACCGATGCGGTGACCACGCCCATCTATCAGACGTCCACGTTCTGGTTTCCCGACTCGAAGACGCTCGCGGCGTACCAAGAAGGACGCGCGGTGCGCGACGAGTATGGCCGCTACGGAAACCCGACCTGGCGCGCGGTCGAGCGCAAGCTCTGCGAGCTCGAGGGCGCCGAAGCCGCGGTGCTGTCCGCGTCCGGCATGTGCGCGGCCACCACGCTCTTCCTCGCGCTGCTGCCGCGCGGCGGCCACCTGATCGTGACGAGCGACTGCTACCGGCGCACGCGCCAGTTCATCGAGCAGTACCTCACCAAGCTCGACGTCGAGACGACCGTGATCGAGCCCAGCGACACCAAGCAGCTCGCCGACGCGATCCGGCCTACGACGCGCCTGTTCTTCACCGAGTCGCCCACCAACCCGTACCTGCGCGTGATCGACGTGGCGGAGGCCGCGCGCATAGCGCACGCACGCGGCGTCGAGGTGGTGATCGATTCCACGTTCGCCACACCCGTGAACCACCGCGCGCTCGCCGACGGCGCCGACTACGTGATCCACAGCGCGACGAAGTATCTCGGCGGCCACAACGACCTGCTCGGCGGCGTCGTGCTCGGCAGCGCGGCGCAGGTCGCGCCCGTGCGCGACGCGATCGGCGTGCTCGGCGGCGTGATCGACGCCCATGCGGCCTACCTGCTCCTGCGCGGGATCAAGACGCTCGCGGTGCGCATGGAGCGGCACAACGCGAACGGCTTGCGCGTGGCGACCTGGCTCGAGGCGCACCCACGCGTGCGCCAGGTCTGGTATCCGGGGCTTCCGAGCCATCCCGATCACGGCATTGCCGCACGCACGATGCGCGGCTTCGGCGGCGTGGTCACGTTCGAGCTCGACACCTCGATCGAGGGCGCGTTCCGCTTCACGGACGCGTGCAAGATCCCGTACATCGCGCCGAGCCTCGGCGGCGTCGAGAGCCTGATCGAGGTGCCCGCGCTGATGTCGTTCTGGGACCGCACGCCCGAGGAGCGCGCGGCGCTCGGAATCCGCGATTCGCTCGTGCGGCTGTCGCTGGGCATCGAGGACGCGGACGACCTGATCGCCGACCTCACCCAGGCGCTCGAGCAGATCTGAGGAGCACGTCTCCATGGCACTGCGCATCGCGCTGCTCGTGATCGCCGCCGCGCTCGCGCCGAGCTTCGCCCACGCGGAGACGAAGGCGCACGCCAAGTGGGCGAAGGCGATCTACCGCGCATCCGGGATCGATCCCGTCCTGCAGTCCGCGAGTGCCCAGGTCGTCCAGGGGATGGGGCCCCAGGTCACCCAGATGCCGCCCTTCGTGCGCAAGGCGATCGAGCGGGCCGCTCTGACCGAATACGACGGCAAGATCCTGAAGCGGGACGTGCTCGCGCGGATCGAGACGAAGATCGAGCCCGCGCGTGCCGAGCCGGTCATGGGCTGGCTCGAATCCAAGCGCGGCCGCGCCTTCACGAAGGCCGAGGAGGCGATGGCCGATCCCGAGCTGATGGCGCGCGTCCAGACCTGGTCCGAGTTGCCCGAGAACGCGAATCCCCCGGCCTCGCGGCTCGCGCTCGTGCGACGCATCGACACGGCGAGCGGCGCGACCGACTTCGCGGTGGATCTCTCGCTCGCGACCGCGCTGGCCGTGGCCGTCGCGGCCGACGCGACGAGCGGCTCTCCGAAGCAGCTCGAGTCGCTGCGCCAGATGCTCGATGCAGAGCGCCCCCGCATGCGCTCGCAGATGCAGGGCATCACGCGCGTGACCTACCTCTATGTCTACCGCGGCTTCAGCGACGCGGAGCTCGAGCCCTACGTCGCGTTCCTCGAGTCGGAGAACGGGAAGTGGTACTCGCAGATCACCTCGCAGGCGGTGCTCGGCGCGTTCACGGCCTCGGCGTCGCGGATGGGTAGTGCGCTCAAGAAAGAGCTCGGCGCGCTGAGCACGTCCGAGGCGCTCTGAACTAGCGCAGGAAGTAGTAGGCAGCCGCTGCGAGCACCGCGGCGAACGCGATCCAGTTCGCGCCGAACGGCAGCGGGCCCTGCGGCTCCTGGATGTCGGGCGGCTCGGACAGCCGGAACTGGTCACCCGCGTCGAGGCTGAGCGGCCGATTCGCCGAAGAGCTGGGGCGCATCCGCGGGGTGCGCCGCAGAGGCGTGACGGCGCGCAGCGACTCGATCGGCCGCGGCGCGGGCGGCACGACGACGCCGAATTCGGCGCGCTGCACGCGCTCCGGGAGCTCTGTCGGCGCCTCGAGCGACTGCGCACCCAGCGTCGCGCGCGCCTGTTGCAGCGCCACGCGCAGGTCCGCCGTCTTGGGCTGACCCGGCCGGCCCATCCCGAGCACCTCGAGCTTCGCGATCGCCTTGGGATCGGCGCCTGCGCGGCGCAGCGCCGCCGCGGCGGACTCTGCGAACACCTGCTGGAGCCGCGTCGGATCCCTGAGCCGCTGGGTCACCTGCCCGACGCGGCGCGCGATCTTCACCACGATCACGATCGGGATCGCGACGAACGCGAGCGTCATCAGCGTCACGATGATCTCGAGCACGACCCCTGATCGGTAGCGCCGCCCCGCGGCTGGAGCCAGTCGACTGCGGCGGCGCGCGTACGGCGCGCGGGTCGATGGTGTGAAGTGCGTCATACGCGTTGTCGAGCGCAATCGGAAATCCTCGGAGCGCCTCGTCACAGGCGGTGATCGAAAGGCAAAGCCCTTCCGGTACTTCGAGTGACCAATGATTGCTTCCCCCCAGGCCAATCCTTCTGGAGGTACGATGCGGCGATGTCTTCCCGACCTATTCCTCGTCATGGCGCCATCGTGAGGTGGGCCGCCGTGATCGGCATGGGTCTCGGAGTAGGCGCCGCGGCGTGCCTAGCGCGAGCCGCGGGCTGGCTCGAGTGGGCAGATCTGCGCCTGTACGACGCTGCGGTTGCCGCGCGCGCGGGCGCGGCCCCTGCGGGAGTTCCGATCACGCTCGTGCGCATCCGGGAGGAAGAGATTGAACGCCACGGGCATCCGCTACCCGATGCGATCCTCGCGCGCGCGATCGAGCAGATCGCGAGTGCGCAGCCGAGCGCGATCGGCGTCGATCTCTACCGCGATGTCGCGGTGGGTGACGCGCGCGGGCGCGCCGAGCTCGCGGCGCTCGTGAAGCGCACGCCCGGGCTCGTGTTCGTCGAGAAGCTGCCGGAGCCCGGAGTGCCGGGAGTCGCGGCGCCGGAGTTCGCGAGCGCTGACTCGCTGGGCTTCAACGACGTCGTGGTCGACCCCGACGGTGTGCTGCGGCGCGGCGTGCTGATGCTCTGGGACGCCGAAGGCAACCCGAGTCTCGGCCTCGCGCTCCAGCTCGCGCTGCATCATCTGTCTTCGCGCGGAATCTCGCTGGGCCCGGCTCCCGATCAGCCTGAGCATCTGAAGCTTGGGGCGACGGCCTTCCCGCCGCTCGAGTCGGACGACGGCGGCTACGTCGGCCTCGATGCCGGGGGATACCAGGTGCTGCTCGACCTGCGCGCGGGGCGCGACGGGTTCGCCGAGTACGCGTTCGACGACGCGCTCGCGGCGCGGATCCCCTCGGAGGCTCTGCGCGATCGCATCGTGATCCTCGGCACGACTGCCGAGAGCGTGAAGGATGAGTTCCAGACCGCGCTGCGCGGCGGCGCCATTCCCGGCATCGCCGTCCACGCCCATCTGGCCGACCAGCTCGTGCGCTGGGCGCTGGGCACGTCCTCGCCGCTGCGTTTCTGGAGCGGCGGCCAGGAGATCGCGTGGACACTGGCGTGGAGCGTGGGGATCGCGAGCATCGCCGCTGCGGTGAGCGGCCCCGCGACGCTGGCCGCGGGCGCGCTCGGCGCGATCGCGCTGTTGCTAGGTGCGAGCTGGCTCTTGTTCGGCGCGGGATTCTGGGTGCCCGCCGCGGGACCGCTCGCGGCTTCGCTCGCATCGGGCGGAATCGTGCTCGCCGACGTCGCGCGGCGTGCGCGCGCGGAGCGCGCTGCCGTGATGGACCTGTTCGGCCGCTATGTCTCGGGCCCGGTCGCGAACGAGCTCTGGCAGCGGCGCCGCGAGTTCATGGACGGCAACCGCCCGCGCTCGCAGCGCCTCGTGATCACCGCGCTGCTCACCGACCTCAAGGGCTACACGGGCGCGGCGGAGAAGATGGACCCGGTCGAGCTCATGCAGTGGATCAACGAGTACATGGACGTGATGACCCAGGTGATCGAGGCGCACGGCGGATTCGTCGACGACTACTCCGGTGACGGCATCAAAGCCAACTTCGGCGTGCCGATCCGACACCAGGAGGCGTCGCAGGTGGCCGACGACGCGCGCACTGCGGTGAGCTGCGCACTCGCGATGGGGCGCGCGCTCGAGCGGCTCGACGACGAGTGGGAGAGCCGCGGGCTGCCGACCGCGCGCATGCGGATCGGCCTGTTCACGGGCGAAGCCGTCATCGGGAGCCTCGGCAGCGCCGCGCGAATGAAGTACACGACGGTCGGCGACACCGTGAACACGGCCGCGCGCCTCGAGAGCTTCCAGAAAGAGGAGTTCGAGGCCGAGGCCGCGACCGGCCGGGGCTCGCGGTTCCGGATCCTGATCGGCGGCTCCACCCACCGCCTCCTCGGCGACGCATTCGAGACCGAATCGCTCGGAGAGCACGTGCTGCGCGGACGCGGCGAACCGGTCGCGATCTACCGCGTGCGCGCCGAGCGCGGATCGACTGATAGGAGGGACTCTCGATGAGGTCCACGAAATCCACACTCGCGCTGGTACTTGCTCGCCGTGATGATGGGCGCCGGGCCGGCTTCCCCAGAGGATAAGGAGCCGATTCGTCCCGCGAAGTCGGACAGCGGCGCTTCCGCGAAGGACAAGGCCCCCGCGAAGGCGAAGCCCGCCGCGGGCAAGGGCTCGTCGCTCACCGTCTACGTGCCGCCGCCGCGCGGCGCGGTCGGCGCGCGCACGGGGGGCGGCACGCGCGGCGCTGCGAACGCGCCGCGGCTTGCAGTGCTCGCGCCCGACCATGTCGGCCTCACGACGCGCGCGCAGCCCACGCTCGCGTGGTACCTGTCCGCCGCCACCAGCCAGCCGATCGAGCTCACGGTGATCGCCGACGACGCCGTCGAGCCGCTCGTCGTGAAGCAGCTGACGGGCCCGATGCAGCCCGGCGTCCACCTGGTCGATCTCGCGCAGGAAGGGGTTCAGCTGAAGGAGGGCACTACTTATGACTGGTACGTGGCGCTCGTGCTCGACCCGAAGGCGCGCGACGCCGACGTGATTGCGGGCGGTGCGATCGAGCGCCGCGCGCCCCCGACCGGGCTCAGCGCCGAGCTCGCCAAGGGCGAGCCCTCGTATCGCGTGCTCGCACGCAACGGCATCTGGTACGACGCGATCGCCGATCTGTCGGCCGCGATCGCGGCTGCACCCGACGGCGCACCGGCGCTGCGCGCCGAGCGCTCTGCGCTGCTCGAACAGGTAGGCGTCGGCGCCGTGGCGCTCTACGAGCGCGAAGGGGGATCAGGCCAAAGGCCGTAATCCGCCGTCGAGCACCGCTACAGCAGATCCCCCTGCCGCGGCAGCGCGTGCTCGAGCGCGAGCAGCCGCTTCTTGAGCGGGAGCCCGCCGCCGTATCCGCCGAGCTTGCCGTCGGCGTTCACGACGCGGTGGCACGGCACGATGATCGCGATCGGGTTCGCGCCGTTCGCGGCGCCGACCGCGCGCGGCGCATTCGGGCGGCCGACGCGCCGCGCCTGCTCCGCGTACGAGATCGTCTCGCCGTACGGGATCGCACACAGCGCGCGCCACACCGCGAGCTGGAACTCGGTGCCGCGCAGATCGAGCGGGAGGTCGAAGTCACGGCGCTTGCCCGCGAGATACTCGAGCAGCTGCTTCGCGGCGCGCTGGTTCGGCGCGAAGCCCTGCTCGACGCGCGCGCCGCGCGCCCAGCGGCGCAGCCAGCCCGCGAGACCGCTGCCGTTCGAGCGCGGCAGCTCGAGGAACGCGAGCCCTGCATCCGTCGACGCGAGCCGCAGCTCGCCGATCGGAGTGTCCACGCGCGCGACGTGGACGGTCTCGACGCTCTGGACGCTCGCCATGCCTCACCATATCACTCGAGCCCGAGCCGTTTCATCATCTTCTGCAGCGACTGGCGCGGAATGCCGAGCTGCTCGGCCGCGCGCGTCTTGCTGCCCGTGCGCTCGATCGCGTCGAGGATCATGCGGCGCTTGAGCGCGTCGACCGCGACGCCCAGCGCCACTTCGGGCGGGAGTCCGTCGACGCGCGGGTCGGCGTCGAGCACCGCGCCGCGGATGTGCTCGGAGAGCATGTCCTCGCTCACCATCTCTGCGTCGGCCGCGAGCGCGGCCGTGCGCTCGATCTCGTTCTCGAGCTCGCGCACGTTGCCGCGCCACGCGTGCGCGACGAGCCGGTCCATCGCGGCGTTCGTGAAGCCCTTCAGGTTGCGGCCCATCTTCTTCGCCGAGACGTCGAGGAAGTGGTGCGCGAGCGCGGGGATGTCCTCGCGCCGCTCGCGCAGCGGCGGCAGCGCGATCTCCACCACGCGCAGCCGGTAGTACAGGTCTTCGCGGAAGCGGTTCTCCTCGGCGTCCTTGCGCAGATCGCGGTTGGTGGCCGCGATGATCCGCACGTCGACCTTGCGCGTGTCCGAGGACCCGACCGGCCGGATCTCGCCGTCCTGGAGCACGCGCAGCAGGCGCACCTGCATCCCGGGATGGGTCTCGCCGACCTCGTCGAGGAAGATCGTGCCGCGGTGCGCCACCTCGAACAGACCCTTCTTGTCCTGGTGCGCGCCCGTGAACGCGCCGCGCGTGTGGCCGAACAGCTCGCTCTCGAGCAGCGTGTCGGGCAGCGCCGCGCAGTTCTGCGCGACGAAGCGCTGCGCCTTGCGCGCCCCGCTGTAGTGGATCGCGCGCGCGACGAGGTCCTTGCCCGTGCCCGTCTCGCCCGTGATCAGCACGGTGGCGTCGGTGCCGGCCACCTTCTCCATCACCTCGAAGACGCGGTTCATCGCGGGGCCCGAGCCGATGATCTGGTCGAACGCGTAGCGGCGCTCGACCTCGCGGCGCAGGTAGACGTTCTCGGCGCGCAGCCGCTCGTTGGCCTGCGCGAGCGCGGCGGCGAGCTGCGCGTTCTCGCTCGCGAGGTCGTACGACTCGAGCGCGCGCTTCACGTTGAGCCGCACCTCGTCGGGCTCCCACGGCTTGGTGAAGTAGCGGTAGATGCGGCCCTCGTTGACCGCGCGCGCGAGCGAGCCGATGTCGGCGTAGCCCGTGAGCAGCATGCGGATCGCGCGCGGCGCGATGCCGATCGCGCTCTCGAGGAACTCCACGCCCTTCATCGTGGGGAGCTCCTGGTCGCAGATGATCAGCGCGATCTTCTCGCGCTCGAGGATCGACAGGCCCTCTTCACCCGTCGCTGCGGTGAAGATGCGATAGTCGTCGCGGAGCGTGAGCTCGAGCGACTCGCGGATCGCGGTCTCGTCGTCGACGACGAGGATCGCGTGCTTGTGCGCAGCGACGCGCGCCGCCTCGACCTCGGACGCGATTGCGGAGGCGTCCGACCGATCGCCAGCGCGGAGCACCATGGGCGGACACTAGCCCCACCCAACCGACCTTCGCTCGGCTGCGCGCTCCTGATGGCCTCCGCTCGCCTGCGGCTCGCTGCGCGAAACTTGCGCTGCGCGGCCGCTTCGCGGCCTTGCAGAGGCGTGCCCCGGCGTGCGCGTAGCTACCGCACGCCGGGGCTTCGGCCTCTAGCTAGCGGCGAGCCCGCCGCGCGGTGCGGCGCTTCGCACGCGCGCGCCGCGGTGCGCGCTTCATCGCGCTCCGTCTGCCGCGCCGAGCCGCGGTGCGTCCGCGCGCCGCAGTCTTGCGCCGGCGCGCGCCGGTCCGCTTCATCTTCACCTTCGAAACGTTCCCCTTCTTGTCGATGAAGTAGAGGAAGCCCTCTTCGCGGCGGATGCCGCACTTCGCGACCTTTTGGGGCTTGCCCTTCGGCACTTTTCCGCCGCCGCGGGCCATGCGGGCGCGACTCACGTCACCTCGCTTGTCGACGTAATAGAGCCAGCCCTTCTCACGCTTGATCCCGGTCTTCTCGACTACCGTGGCCATCGGCCATCTCCTTTTCGGGTTTTGTCCCGTCGGAGGGGGGATGGGCAGACGGAACTTTGGAGGATCTCGGAGGCGTGCGTCCGGGCACGGGCCCGACGGAGACCGAGGGGGGGAGTCCCCCGCACCGTCGGGACTGTTGCGCTCCACCGACGGGCTGTCAACGGCTTTCCAGGTATTTACCGTCGGAGTTGCGAAACAGCCCAAACGCCGTTCTCAGGGGTCTCCGTCGGAGGCTCCGTCGAGGCCCCCGTCGAGCCTGCCGCTACGAAAGCGCCGCTTTGTGGGCCGCGACGCGGGCCTCGAGCGCGTCGAGGATCTCCCCCTCGAGCGAGCGGCCCTCGAGCGCGTTGATCTCCTGGACGCCCGTCGGGCTGGTCACGTTGACCTCGGTGAGCAGGCCCCCGATCACGTCGATGCCGACGAAGAACAGGCCGTCGCGCGCGAGCCACGGAGCGATCCGGTCGACGATCCGGCGATCCGCCTCGTCGAGCTGCGTCTTCGCGGGCTTGCCGCCCACGTGCAGGTTCGCGCGCGTCTCGCCGGCCGCGGGCACGCGCAGCACCGCGCCGATCGGCGCGCCGTCGACGAGCAGGATGCGCTTGTCGCCCGCGCGTACCGCGGGCACGTAGGCCTGGGCCATCGTGCGCACCGTGCCGAACCGCGTCGCCTGCTCGAGGATCGAGAACAGGTTGCGGTCGTCGTTGCGCACGTGGAACACGCCCTCGCCGCCGCGGCCGTCGAGCGGCTTCACGATCATCTCGCCGCCGAGCTTCGCGAGGAAGTCGATCAGCTCGCGGCTCGAGCTCGTCACGCGCGTGTCCGGCATCAGGTCGGCGAAGTGGAGCGCGTAGAGCTTCTCGTTCGCGGCGAGGATCCCGGCCGGGCGGTTCAGCACCAGCGCCCGACGGCACAGCGAGAGGATCTGCGTCGAGATCACGTATGCGGAGTCCACCGGGGGATCCTTGCGCTGCAGCACGACGTCGACGTCATCGTCGAGTGAAATCGAGAGCGCGTCCGCGAGATCCGCGTGGCGTCCCTGCTCGCGCCGCAATGTGACGGGGCGCACACGCGCGAGCACGCGCCCCGCGTCGACCGAGAGGTCGCCCGGGTCCACGTAGAGCACGCGATGCCCGCGCCGCTGCGCTTCCAGCATCAGCACAAATGTCGTGTCGGCGCGGATGTCGATCGAAGCGATCGGATCCATCACGAACGCGATCGACAGGTGCGGCGTCGCACTCACTTGGGTAAACCCCTTGTTCGGCCGAAGCGGTAGCGCACGAAGAGCCGGCTTGGCTACGGTAGGTTTCCTTCGGAGAGTCGATGACTTCCCAGTCGTCCGGGCGCTCGCCGTGGACGCGTGTTCTGCTCGTGGTGGTCGGCCTCCTCGTCGGCGTGGGCCTCGGCGGCGGCGCGGCGTTCTACTGGCTGTTCCTGCGCGACCTCCCCGACCCTCACAGCGTCGCGGACTATCGCCCGCGCCTCGTCTCCACGGTCGTCGATCGCACCGGAGTCCCGATCGGCGAGTACTTCGAGGAGCGGCGGCGGCTCGTGCCGCTCGACGAGGTTCCGCGGCAGGTGATCGAGGCGTTCGTGTCCGCGGAGGACGCGCACTTCTTCGAGCACGAGGGGATCGACTTCACGGGCATCGCGCGCGCGGTGTGGAAGAACCTGCTCGCGGGCGGGAAGGTCGAGGGCGCGAGCACGATCACGCAGCAGATGGTGAAGGGCCTCCTCCTCACACCCGAGCGCACCTACACGCGCAAGATCCGCGAGATGATCCTCGCGCGGCGCATCGAGCAGCGCTTCACCAAGCAGGAGATCCTGTTCCTCTATCTCAACCAGATCTACTTCGGACACGGCGCCTACGGGATCGGCGAGGCCGCGCGCAGCTACTTCGGCAAGTCGGTCGGTGAGCTCACGGTCTCGGAGGCCGCGCAGCTCGCGGGGCTGCCCAAGGCGCCCTCGAAGTACTCGCCGTTCTCGCATCCCGAGCGCGCGGAGCGACGGCGCCGCTACGTGCTGCGCCGCATGCTCGAGACGGGCGCGATCGACGAGTCGGCCCACGCGCGCGCGATCGCCGCAAAGCCGCAGTTCGTCGACGGATCGCTCGGCGACGAGTTCGAGGACGCCGCCTACTTCACCGAAGAGGTGCGGCGTCTGATGTTCCAGCTGCTCGGCGGCGAGCTCGTGCTCTCGGGGGGGCTGCGGATCGAGACGACGCTCGACGCGAAGCTGCAGCACGCCGCGGTGACCGCGGTCCACGATGGGCTCGAGGCGCTCGATCAGCGCAACGGCTACCGCGGTCCGCTGCGGCGCGTCGCCAAGGGCGCGCTCGAAGACGAGCTCGCGAAGGTCGCGCAGGAGAACGGCTTCGCTGCACCGGCTCCGGCCGATGCGAAGGGCGAGCCGCTCGAGCCGGCCGCGCCCGCCGCGGTCGCGGCCGCGGCGGCGGGCGAGCTCGTGGGCGAGAAATTCACGGGCGTCGTGACGCAGGTCGACGCGGGGCGGGCGCGCGTGGCGCTCGCTCCCGAGCTGCGCGGGGAGGTCGCATTCGCGGACTCGGAGTGGGCGAAGGCGCTCGCGGTCGGCGACGTCGCGCGCTTCGAGGTGCTCGCGGCCGCACCCGTGCCCGACAAGGAGAAGCCCGCGAAGGACGGGGGCGACGGCGGCGAGCGCCCGCTGCGCCTCGCGCTGTTCCAGGAGCCGCAGGTCGAGGGTGCGCTGCTCTCGATCGACGTGGGCAGCGGCGACATCGTCGCGCTCGTGGGCGGCTACGACTTCGCGCGCAGCCAGTTCGATCGCGCCACGCAGTCGCGGCGCCAGCCCGGCTCGGCGTTCAAGCCGCTCGTGTACGGCGCGGCGCTCTCGATGGCCGACGATGCCGGGCACCCGCGCTACACGCCGGCCTCGATCGTGCACGACCGCCCGAACGTCTTCACGGATCAGAGCTCCGGCTTCGTCTGGAAGCCCCAGAACTATGAGCGCGAGTTCTACGGCCCGATCACGCTGCGCAAGGCGCTCTCGAAGTCGGTGAACAACGCCACGATCCAGCTCTGCAACGAGATCGGCATCGGCGCCGTGATCCGCTATGCGAGGCGGCTCGGCATCCGCTCACCGCTCGAGCCCTCGCTCGCGACCGCGCTCGGCACCAACGGCGTGTCGCTGCTCGAGCTCACGCGCGCGTATGCGGTGTTCCCGAACGGCGGCCGGAAGGTCGTGCCGCGCTTCGTGGCGCGCGTGCTCGACCGCGATGGCAACGTGCTGCTCGAGAACGTGCCGTTCGGCGATCCGCTCGAAGACGCCCCGGTAGCCGGTGTCGCCAACGCGAAGGCGCTGCAGCCGGCTCCCACCGCGCTCACCGACGAGGCCGTCGACGCCGCGGTGGAGGCGATCGAGCGCGGCGAGCAGCCCGACGCTGCGGCGGCGGTCGTCGCGGGCGCAGCCGGCGAAGCACCCGCCGACCCGAATCAGGTCCTTCCGCCCGAGCAGGCGTATCTGGTCACGGACATGATGCGCGCGGTGGTGCTCGAGGGCACCGGACAGCGCGCGCGCAGCCTCGGTCGTCCCGTCGCCGGCAAGACCGGCACCACGAACGATCAGGCTGATGCGTGGTTCGTGGGCTTCTCGCCCGAGGTCGCGACGGGCGTCTGGGTGGGCTTCGACGAGACCCGATTCCTCGGCCACGGCGAGACCGGCGCTCACGCGGCGCTCCCGATCTGGGTCGACTACATGCGCGCGGCGCTCGACGGACGCCCGATGCGCGACTTCGCAGTACCCGCGAACGACAAGATCGTCTGGGCGCGGATCGACCGCGAGACGGGCCTGCTCGCGTCGACCGAGAGCAGCTCGACGATCTTCCAGTCGTTCGTCGCGGGCAGCGAGCCGACCGAGACCGCCGCATCCGCGCAGGAGACCGACCGCGCTGCGCAGGACCTGCGCGAAGAGAGCTTCCCCGACGCCGACGCCGCGGCGCGCGCGCTCGATCCGTTCTAGAGCACATCGCATCGCACCCACGTGCGCCGACGGTGTACCATCCCGGTCGGCCGCGGGCGTGACGAGAGGGTCCGATGCGCATCGCCATCCTGTCGAGAGGCCCTCGTCTCCACAGCACGCGGCGCCTCAAGGAAGCGGCGATCGCGCGCGGTCACGAGGCGCGCGTGCTCAACACGCTGTCGTTCTCGATCGAGATCGAGCAGGGCAGTCCGCGGCTGTTCTACAAGGGCCGCGCGCTCACCCACTACGACGCGGTCATCCCGCGCATCGGTGCCTCGGTGACGTTCTTCGGCACCGCGGTCGTGCGCCAGTTCGAGCAGATGGGCGTGTTCTGCGTGAATCCGTCGCACGCGATCAGTGTCTCGCGCGACAAGCTGCGCGCGCTCCAGGTGCTCTCGCGGCACCGCGTCGGCCTGCCCAAGACGCTCTTCGTGCGGCACGAGCGCGAGATCATCCCGGGCATCGAGCGCATGGGCGGGCCGCCCGTGGTGGTGAAGCTGCTCGAGGGCGCGCAGGGGATCGGCGTGATCCTGGCCGAGTCGACGCAAGCGGCCGAGGCGATCGTCGCGACGCTCTCGGGCCCCGCGAGGATGAGCGTGTTGATCCAGCAGTTCGTGAAGGAGAGCCGCGGCCGCGACGTGCGCGCGTTCGTGGTCGGCAACCGCGTGGTCGCGGCGATGCGCCGGGTCGCCGCGGACGGCGAGTTCCGCAGCAACGTGCACCGCGGCGGGCGCTGCGAGGAGATCCGGCTCGAGCCGGAGTACGAGCGCGTGGCCGTGCACGCGGCCCAGGTGATGGGGCTGCGCGTCGCGGGCGTCGATCTGCTCGAGGGCCGCGACGGGCCCGTGCTCCTGGAGGTGAACTCGTCGCCGGGGCTCGAGGCGATCGAGGCCGCTACCAAGGTCGACGTCGCGGGTGAGATCGTGAAGCTGATCGAGGAGGAGGTGCTGTTCCCGGAGATCGACATCCGGCAGCGGCTCACGCTCCAGAGCGGCTACGGCGTGATCGAGGTGCCCGTCGACGATCGCTCCGAACTCTGCGGCAAGACGATCGAGGAGGCCGCGCTGCGCGAGCGCGACGTGATCGTGCTGACGATCCAGCGAGGCAGCGTCACGATCCCGAATCCGAAGCCCTCTCGCGAGATCCTCACGGGCGACGTGTTGCTGTGCTTCGGCAAGACGCTCACGCTGAAGGGCCTGGCACCGAGCCGGCGCCGCGCCGCGACCGACTAACGCGAAGCGCGACCCGCGCTCAAGCGTCGAGCCAGCCCGCGACCGCGCGCGAGATGTCGCCGATCCCGCACTGGAAGAAGTGATCGGCGTCGGGCACGACCGCGAGGCTGCGCCGCTCCCCCTCGAACAGCCGGTCGAGCTCGGCCGGCGGTGCGAAGGTGTCGCGATCCCCGGCGACGGCGAGTATGCGGCCGCGGAAGCGATCCAATACGCCGCCGTCGAGCAGCGCGGGCGGCGGCGCGACCAGGATCAGCCGCCGCACGCGCGGATGCACGATCGCGACGCGCACGGCCGCCGCGGCCCCGAACGAATAGCCCGCCGCGACGATCGGCCCCGGCACGGTTTCCTCGAGAAAGTCGAGAGCGGCCGCATAGTCGGCGTCGGCCAGCGCGAGATCGCCGGTCGGTGCGCCGCCGCTCGCGCCCACGCCGCGCCAGTTGAAGCGCACCGTGGCGTGGCCCACCTGCTGACATGCGAAGCTCAGCTCCGAGACGACGGGCGAGTCCATGCTCCCTCCGTAGAGCGGGTGGGGCGCCGCCACCACCGCGCCGCCGGAATCCGGCCCGTCGCCCGCGTTGAAGATCCCCTCGAGCGCCCAGTCTTCGCCCGGCATCGCGATCGCGATCATCTTCTCGGTTCGAATCGTCATGCGAGGCCCCCGCGCGGCACCGACGTTACCTTGCCACGCATGTCGAAGCCGATCGCGACCGTAAAGACGGGCTTCCGCGTCGTGGTGTCGCACGAGCGCGTGACGCTGCCGAACGGCCGCGAGCTCCTGCTCGACATCGTGCACCACCCGGGTGCCGCGGCGGTGGTTCCGTTCACGGGCGAGCGCGAAGTGGCGCTGATCCGCCAGTACCGCCACGCGGCCGGCGGCACGATCCTCGAGGTGCCCGCCGGCAAGCTCGACGCGGGCGAGGCGCCCGAGCGCTGCGCGGCGCGCGAGCTCGAAGAGGAGGCCGGCTATCGGGCGGGCCGGATCGCCGCGCTCGGCTCGATCTGGACCACGCCCGGCTTCACGGACGAGGTGATCCACTTGTTCGCGGCGTTCGACCTCGAGCCCGTGCCGATGCAGCACGACGACGACGAGGTGATCGAAGTGATCCGCGTGCCGCTCGCGCACGCGCTCGACCTGGTGTGGCGCGGCGAGCTGCGCGACGCGAAGAGCGCGCTCGCGCTGATCCACGCTGCGCGCCACGTGGGCGTCTTGCAGTGAAGTGGGGTGTGGCCCTGGGCTGGCACAGCCTCGCCTGGGAAGAGCTTGTGGCGCTGGTCTCGCGCGCCGAGGCGCTCGGATACGACACGGCGTACATCGACGGCGACGTCAGCCAGCTCGCGGTGCGGCGCGAGACCGACGTGCTCGACGGCTGGAGTGCGACGATCGCGCTGCTCGTGCGCACGCAGCGAATCCGGATCGCCTCGATCCGCCTCGTGCAGCACTGGAACGCCGCGCACCTCGCGCAGGTCGCGTCCACCGCGGAGCGGATCGCGCCGGGCCGCTTCCACTTCTTCGCATCGATCGGCGACCGCCCCGAGGATCGCGCGTGGGGGCTGCCGCTCCTGCCCGCGCGCGAGCGCGTCGAGTGGCTCGACGAGACGCTCGACGCGGTGCGCGCGCTCTGGCGCGGCGAGACCGTGACGCGCTCGGGCCGCCACGTCTCGCTCGAGGGGGCGCGCGTGCGCCCGGTGCCGCCGGGCGGCCGGATCCCGATCGAGGTGGCCGCGAAGGGCAAGCGCCTGCTCGCCGTGGTCGCGCGTCACGCGGACATCTGGAACGTGAACTGGCCTGCGATCCCGGCGCGCGTCGATGCGTCGGCCGCGGAGCTCGAGCGGGAGTGCCGCGCGCTGGGGCGCCCGCCCGAGGCGATCCGCCGCCGGCTCTGGATCTTCACGCGCCCCCAGAGCCTGTCCGCGGTCGAGGCGCTCGCGGAATTCCGGCGCTGGAACCCGTGGTTCCGCACGCTGTCCGATGAGGAGGTCGCGCCCGCGCTCGCGGTCGGTACCCCGGCCGAGTGCCGCGACCGGATCGCCTCGCTGGCCGCCCGACTGCACCTGGAGATGCCGGTACTCGACCTGTCGGGGCTGGACGCGGCGCGGGCTCGGGAAGCACTCGAGGCCCTTCCCGCGGGAAGTCTTCGTTGACGCGCGCCTTCACCGTGCCGTAATCTGATTTGGATTCGCGGGATACGCGCGCCCTTCCCGCCAATCGATGGATTCGACACGTTCTGCTGCCACGTCCGCGCGCCGGACGCAGCGCGAATCCGTAGCGGGGGACTGAAGCGAGTGTACGGTGGACGCGGGTATCGGCCGTCAGGCGGCACAGGGACAGGCATGGGATTCGGGCCGCCATTCACGCCGCCGATCGTCAAGCAACTGTTGATCACGATCGCGTGCGTCTTCCTCGCGCAGAATCTCGCGCCCGGGGTCGGCTCGCTGCTCGCCGTGCGACCCGAGGATGTCTGGCAACGCGGCTACTTCTGGGAGCCGTTCACCTACATGTGGCTGCACAGCGGGCTCGGCCACATCGTGATGAACTGCTTCGTGCTCTGGATGTTCGGTGCGCCGCTCGCGATGGCCTGGGGGGCGAAGCGATTCCTGCGCTTCTACCTGATCTGCGGCGTCGGCGCGGGCGTGTTCATCGCGACCGTCCCGTACCTGCTCTACGCGCTCGGCGCGCCGCGCTGTGACGCTCTCGATTCCCACGCTCGGCGCCTCCGGTGCGATCTACGGCGTGATCCTCGCGTACTCGCTCACCTGGCCCGAGCGCACGATCATGCTGATCTTCCCTCCGGTCGCGTTCCGCGCGATCTGGCTGATTCCCGCGCTGTTCTTCATGTCGCTCTTGTTCGACCCGGGCAACGTGAGCCACGTCGGACATCTGTCCGGCGCCGCGGTGGGCTGGTTCTTCCTGCGCAGCACCGGCGACGCGGGCGCGCAGCAGTTCTCGCTCGCGATGATCAAGCACCGCTGGCGCCGCTGGCGCATGCGCCAAAAGCTCCGGGCCGTGCAGTACGAAGAATGGGAGTCGAAACGGCGCGAGCGGGACCGCCGCTTCCACTGAGATGCCATCAAGATGAGCTGGGGACGCGACCGAGATCACGACGAAGAGCCGGCGCAGGGCCTGAAGGCGCTGTTGCGGAGTCTTCTGCCCGGGATTCCCTGGGCGGAGCGCGCCGAGACCAAAGAGACGAAGGTGTTTCCGGCGCCGAAGAGCCACGTGTTCAAGGTCCACAACTCGAACGGCGTCACGCGGATCACGGGCGAGGACCGCGACGACATCGAGGTCACCGCGCACAAGACCGCGCGCGCAGAATCGCGCGAGGCCGCCGAGGCACTGCTCGGGGAGATCCGGCTCGCCGTCTACGACATGAACGACAAGCTCGGCCTCGAGGTCGAGGTGCCGCGCAAGTGGAACCGCCGCGGCAGCGCGAACCTGTGCATCAAGCTGCCGCGCGCGATGGAGGTGTGGGTCGCCGCCGCAAACGGGCGCATCGACGTCGAGGGGATCCGCGGGCTCGTGCGCGCCAAGTCGACGAACGGGTCGGCGAAGGTCAGCGACGTGATCGGCGACATCGAGATCAACACCACCAACGCCAAGGTCTCGTGCTCGTGTACGTGCGGCAAGCTGATCGCGCGCTCGAGCAACGGCAAGATCGAGATCGAGCAGCATCGCGGCTCGGTGGACGCTTCGACGAGCAACGGGCTGATCCGCGCCTCGCTCGACGACCTCGGCGCCGAGGGCGTTCAGCTCGCCACGAGCAACGGCCGGATCGTGCTCGACCTGCCCGAGCACGTCGATGCGGACGTCGACATCCGCGTCGACAACGGCGTGATCCGCAACGACCGCGAGCTGTGTCCGAAGGGCCGCGAGACCAACGGCCGCGTCGCAGGTCGGCTCGGCCTCGGCGGCAAGCTGATCAAGCTGCGGACTTCGAACGGGTCAGTGTCGCTGCACTGACCCTGCGAAGTCAGGGCTGACCGAGCGGGCGGCGGATCTTCTCGCCCTCGCGCTCGAACACGACGCCCGACGGCTCGATCGCCGAGACGATCAATCCGTCGATCACGTCGCCCTCGACGACGCGCTGCGCGTCGGTCTCGCCGGGAACGCGCAGCCACGCACTGCGGCGATCCGCGAGCGGATGCCACTGCGTCTTCTCGACCGAGACCGCGATCGTCGGGACCGCGGGCGGCGCGGGTACAGGTGCGCGCGCCTCTTTCGCGGGCGCACGCCGCGCGACGGGCTTGGACGGCGCGGACTTCGCAGCCGCGACCTTCGGCGCGGGTGCCGGCGCGGGTGCGGGCTCCGCGGCGGGCGCTTGCGCGACGGGCGGAGGAGCCGGCGGAGCGACCGGAGCCGGCACGGGCTCGGGAGCCGTCGGCGCTGCGGCGCTCGCGATCGGCGCGGGTGCGGGCGCGGCCGAAGCCACTTCCACGGGTGCGGACTGCGCCTCCTGCACGGGCACGGGATCCGGCGAGATCGGCGGTGCGGGCGGCACGGGCGCGGGAGGCAGTCCGCGACGCGCTCGCTCGGCCGCGTTGTATTCCGCGAGCGCCGCCTGACGCGCGCGCTCCGCGGCGGCCGAGTTCGTCACGGGCCGCACCGAGCCCGGAGCGGGATCCCCCGAATCCGGCTCCATCGGCTCGCTGTCGGACATGCGCGGAAGCGCGTCGGGACGGTCGACGAGCTCCACGTCGGACGCGAACGCCTGATCGGGCAGCCCGGGGACTCGCGCGGGCTCGGGCGGCGCGACCGCGGTCGGCGGAGCCACCGCGGGAGCTGCCGAGGCGACCACGGGCGCCGGGGTCTGATTTCCGAACAGCCACCAGATCACGCCGCCGCCCGCGCCGACGCCGAGCACCAGCGACAACGCGGCGGCGAGCCAGCCGGTGCGGCGCGAGCGCAGCGCGCCACGCGGGGCGCTCGCGATCTGCTCGCGCAGCGGACGAGGCTCCTCGCTGGCGGCCTTCTCCTCTTCCAGCCGGCGCAGCGCCTTGAGGATCGTGCTCAATCGGACCTCTTCCTGGCCAGCATCCGCCAGCGCGGCTTCACTCTCCCGCGCCGCCGGCTCCGGGCGCGCAGGATCTCTCGGGCGGCGCGGCCCACGTGCGCGCGCTCGACCCGCAAAGAGCCGTCAGCATAGCCCGCGAGCAGAGCGCGGTCCGCGAGCAGGTTGACCAGGCGCGGCACGCCGCGCGAGCGGCGGCGCAGCTCGCGCAGCGCCGCGGGCGTGAACAGATCGGTTTCGCTGCCCGCGGCGATCCGCAGGCGATGGAGCACGTAGTCGCACGCTTCGGGGTCCGTGAGCGGGTCGAGCCGCCAGCGCACGCCGATGCGCTGGCGCAGCTGGCGCAGCTCCGGCGAGTCGAGCAGCGCGTCGAGCTCCGGCTGCCCGAACAGCACGATCTGGAGCAGCTTCTCCGTGGTGGTCTCGAGGTTCGAGAGCATGCGCAGCTCTTCGAGCGTATCGACGGGCAGGTTCTGCGCCTCGTCGACGAGCAGCAGCACGCGCCGGTGATTGCGGCTCGCATCGAGCAGGAAGCGGTTGAGCTGGTCGAGCAGCTCTGCGCGCGTGCCTTCGCACGGCAGGGCGAGCTCGCGCGAGACCGCCTGCAAGAGCTCGAGCCCCGTGAGCCGCGGGTTGAACAGGTACGCCACCTCGGAGTCCGCGCCGAGCCGCTCGAGCAACGTGCGGCACAGCGTGGTCTTGCCCGTGCCGACCTCGCCCGTGACCGCGATGAAGCCCTCGCCCTGCTCGATTCCGTAGAGCAGGTGGGCGAGCGCCTCGCGATGCGAGCTGGAGAGGTAGAGGAAGCGCGGGTCGGGCGTCAGAGAGAACGGCTTCTCTCGCAGCCCGTAGTGCCGGATGTACATTAGGCGCCCTCGCCCCTCGCGGGTGCGTGCGCGCACCCAGCTTCCTTTTCGGCATACGCCCGATACAAAAGAGCGCGCATGACGACCGAGGCCCGCACCCGAGCCCGCAGCGCCCCGGCCGGCGCGGACGTGGGCGCCACGCTCGTGAAGCTCGCCGTGCGCGGAGCGGGCGGGGAGACCACCACCGAGACCCTGCCCGCCGATGCGCTCGATGCGGTCGCACAGCGGCTGGACGAGCTGGCGCCGAGCGGGCTCGGCCTCACGGGAGGCGGCGCGCCGCGACTCGCCGCGCGCCTCGCGCGGCCGGCCGTGATGGTGGACGAGTTCGAGGCCTGGGCCGAGGGCGCCCGCCAGCTGCTCGCGCGCGAGGCGCCGGAGCGCTTCCTCGTGGTGTCGGTCGGCACGGGGACGTCGGCGCTCCTGGTCGAGCCCGGCCGCGTCACGCGCGCGGGCGGAACCGCGCTGGGCGGCGGCACGATCGTGGGTCTGGCCAGTGCGCTATGCCGCGAGCGCGACTTCGACGCGATCGCGGCACTCGCGCAGCGCGGCGATCGCCGCCGCGTCGATCTCCTGATCCGCGACATCTACCCGACCGGCGACTTCCTGCTGCCGGGCGACATCAATGCGGCCTCGTTCGCAAAGCTCGCGCGCCCGGACAGTGAGCCCGCCGCCGCGGCCGATCTCGCGCACGGGATCATGGGTCTGGTCGGCGAGAACGTCGGGCTGATCTGCGCGGGGCTCGCCGCGCGCCACTCCGTCGAGCTGATCGCGTTCGGCGGCTCCACGCTGCGCGCGAATCCGACGCTCACCGCGATCCTGGGCGCGGTGAGCGCAATGCTCGGGCGCTCGCCCCGATTCCTCGCTGAAGGGCAGTACGCGGGCGCGGTTGGCGCGCTCGCGATCGCCGAGGCCGCTACGGGGTGACGCGGGTCTTGGCCTGCGTGTCGCCGTCGCGCAGCGCGGGCTCGGACGCTTTGTCTTCCTCGCCGCGGTTCATCGTGCGCAGTGCGCGCTGGGTGCGCGCGATCGCCGCGCGCTGAACGCGCAGCTCCTCGCTCTGCGCGGCAACCTGGCGCTCGAGCTTCTCGCGCGCCTCGTTCGACTCGTCGAGTCGCGCCTCGAGCGTCGCGATCTTGCGCTCGAGTTCCTGGAACATGCGGGTGAAGTCGGGCGAGGGTGCCGGTGACGGTGCCGCTGAGCCTCCCATGCGGGCGGCGGGCGGAGTCATGCGCCGGGGCATTTCCATTTCCTGTTCCATCGGAGCGTCTCCCTCTGTCGCATCGGAGTCACCGGGTGAATCGCCGGCGTCATCGAAGAGCGAATTTTCGGCTGCTGCGGGCTGCGCTGCGGGGCGCAGCGGCGCGGCGGGCCACAGTGGCCCGGCCGGCTTCTCGAACAACCCTCCGAACGGGCTGTTCGAAGTGATCGGCGTGTCGGCGACGTCGTCCATCGCGAATCCGCCGGAGGGGATCCGCCCGGACGCTTCGGAGAACTCGTCGTCGGAGCTCTCCTCTACTTCGTCTGCGATGGCAGTGACGTCGAGGTCGTTCGGAAGCGCGCGGCGGCGGCGCAGCACCAGCACGATCGTGCCCAGACCCAGCAGCGCCGCGGCGGCCGCGCCCATCCAGATCGGATCGCTCGTGAGTCGCTCGCTCCAGCCCATCTCGGGCTCGGACGGCGCAGCCGGTGTCACCTGCGGCGCAGGCACCGGCTTGGGTACCGGAGCCGGCAGCGCCGCTGTGGGCGGCATGGGCTTCGGCTCGGCCGGCGGGAGCTTCGCGACACCCTCCGGTGTCGGAGGAACGGCCGGCGGCGGCGTGATCGCGCTCGGTGTGGGTACGGGCGCCTGCGCCGACTGAGGCGGCGTGATCGCGGGCCCCTCGAGCTTCGCCCCGGGCGCGGTCGGGCTCGGCGGAGCCGGCGGTAGCGCCGGGGTCGGCGCCGGAGTCGCAGCGGCCTTCGGCGCTTCGGCCGTCTTCAGTGCTTCGGGAGCCGGTGCGGGCTTCGGGGCCTGCGCGGTCTTCGGAACCTCGGGAACAGGTGCGGGCTTCGGGGCCTGCGCGGTCTTCGGAGCCTCGGGAACGGGTGCGGGCTTCGGAGCCTCGGGAACGGGTGCGGGCTTCGGAGCCTGCGCCGTCTTCGGCGCTTCGGGAGCCGGCGAGGCCTTGGGCGCGGGGGCCGGGGCGGGCGGGGTGGGCTTCGCCGAAGACCCCGCGTGCCGGATCTCCGCGATCTTGCTCTGGGGCTTCGTCTCGGCCGGCTTGGCCTCCGGAGCCTTGGTCGCAGCGGGCTTGCTCTGCGCGGCCTTGGTCTCTGTCGGCTTGCTCTGTGCGGGCTTGCCCGCGGCCGCGAGCGCCGTCTCGGGCTTCATCACATCGAGCACGATCCGAGGCGGATCGGACATCATCATCTCGCGCACTCGCAGGCCCGACTGGCGCAGCGCGATGTGCGCGCGCGCCTTGGTGCCGGCGTCGACCTTCACGCCGCGGACGTCGCCAGACGAACGCAGCTCGCGCGCCGACGACGACGCCTCGATCGTGATCCGCAGCTCGGGCGCCGCGTCAGTGCCGACGCGCTCCACGCGGTAGCCAGCGCGGCCGTCGAGCTCGAACACGATGCGCGTGTACTTCGGATGCGCGCCCACGCGCACCGCGGTGATCTGCGCCGCCAGGGCCGGAACCGCCGTGCACAGCGCTGCCACCGCGGCGAGCGCGGGAAGCATGCGCGGGCGGCGATGGTGCGGCAGGTGCATCGGGCAGGCGTACTCCGAGCCTGGATAGGCCCCTTCTGATGCGCAGCGTATCGGCAACGCGCCGGCAGCGCTTGACCGCAATCAGGAGGTGCGGCGCGGGTTCCGGAAGGGGTGCGGCTTAATGCCTACGCCTGCTTCCCGGGCCCTCGCGGAGGCTCCGCGAGCAGCGCCGACACCTGCGCGATCGCGCGCGCGATACGAGGACCGTACCAGGAGATCAGCGTGCCATCGAGGCAGTGGATGCGGCCCGCGGCCGCGGCGGGAATCGCGAGCGCGGAGAGCTCCGCGACGTCGCGCGCGCCGAACGCGTAGGGCTCGTCCGGCAACAGGATCACCTCGGGCTGCGCCACAGCGATCTCTGCCTCGTCCACGATCGGGTAGCGGCGCTCGCTGTGATCGCGAAACACATTCAGGCCGCCGCATAACGCGATCAGATCGTCCGCGTAGGTGTCGGCGCCGACCGCCATCCACGGCCGCTTCCAGATCGCGCAGAACACGCGCGGGCGGCGCGCGGGCGCGCTGCTCTGCGCGCGCTCTAGCGCGATCTCGAGCGAGCGAAGCAGCGGCTGTGCGCGCTCGGGCGGTGCACCGAGCTCCGCGAGCTCGCGCACGAGCGCGACGCCGTCCGCGACGGTGCGCGGGTAGGTCACCCACACAGGGACGCCCGCGTCGCGCAAGCGCTCGACGTCGCGCTCGCGGTTCTCCTCCTGGTTCGCGATCACGAGGTCGGGGCGCAGCTCGAGGATGCGCGCGATCGACGGATTCTTCGTGCCGCCGACCTTGGGCAGCTCCGCGACGGCGTCGGCCGGATGGATACACCAATCCGTGACACCCACGACGCGCGGCCCGAGTCCGAGCTCGAACAACGCCTCGGTGAGGCTCGGCACCAGCGAGACGATCCGACGCGCTGCGGCTTGATCCGCGCTCACGGCGCGGCGGCGCGCTCCCGAGCGAAGCGCACCTCGAGCACGCCGTCGCACCAGCGCGTGTCCGCGATCGGCAGGCCACCGATCGAGCTCGGCAGCGCGAAGCGGCGCTCGAAGTCTCGCACGGAGACGAACAGGTCGTGGCCGTGGATCCAGACGTCCACCTCGTCGGCGCGCGCGCTCGGCAGGTCGATCTCGAGCAGCGCCGCGCCGTCGCGTTTGGTGAGGCGCACCGGTCGCCGGCGCACGAACAGCTCCGCGGGGTCGCGCTCGCCGTAGACCATGCGCCCGAGCGCGCGCAGCGCATCCACTCCGCGCACCTCGCTGGGCAGGAGCGGCGCGAACAGCTGCGGCACCGGGAACGACTTCTCGATGTCCGCGAGCTCGCTCCGCTCGCGCTCGGCCCAGCGCGCGAAGTAGCCGTTCGCAGCCGTCTCGGGCAGAAGCCGGTTCACGAGCACGGCGTCGGTCGCCACGCCGTAGAGGCAGAGATAGGCGAACGATCGGCGCGTCTCGTCCACCACGACGCGCGCGGGGTTCACGACCAGCCGTGCGCTCGTGCGATCCTCGTCGAGCAGGATCTGGCGCACGCTCTCGACCTCGGCGTACAGGCGCTCGAACGCATCGAACACCGACTCGGGTGCCACGAACCGGCCCGCGCCCAGACGCTCGGCCACGGGCCGCAGCATGCGCGCGGTGCGGCGCTCCCACTGCCAGAGGTTCTCCATGAGATGGCGCAGCACGTCGGGCAGACGCAGCATGCGCAGCGTGGATCCGGTCGGCGCGCAGTCGACCACGCACACGTCGTGCTTTCCGGCGACCTCCACCTCGTGCACCGCGCGCAGCGCCACGAGCTCTTCGAGACCCGGAAACACCAGCAGCTCCTCGGCCGCGAGGCTGTCGGATTCGAATAGCGCCGTCTGGAGCCACGCCTGGATTTCCGACCACGAACGGTCGAGCTCGGCGAGCGCCGACACCTCCTGCGCGCAGACGCGCTCCGAGATCGGCACGAGGCGCGGCCCGACCTCGCGCCCGAGCGCGTCGCCGAGACTGTGCGCCGCGTCGGTCGAGATCACCGCGCAGCGGTGACCGTGCTCCGCCGCAGCGAGCGCGGTGGCGAGCGCCATGCTCGTCTTGCCGACGCCGCCCTTGCCCGTGAGCAGCAGCACGCGCATCAGACGGCCTCGGCCGCGCGCTCGAAGCGGACGTGCAGCGTGCCGCCGTCGACGCGCGCCGCGCGCAGCTGGAGCGGCGCGAAGCGGCGCGGCAGCGTGAGCTTGCGGCGGCGCGCGGGCGTCGAGATCACGAGGTCGCCGTCGATCACGGCCACGTCGAGTTGCGCCGGGTCGACCCCGGGCATCGGCACGCGCACCCAGTAGGCGCCGCGCTCGCGCGCGAAGCGGATCGGCTGTGCGCGCGACAGCACCGCATCGGGCGGCGTGTCGCCGAACAGCGCGCGACCGTGCGCGGCGAGCCGTTCGAGGCCCACCACCTCGTCGTCCTGGAGCGGCGCCCGGAACACGGGCAGCGGGCTGAACAGGCTCTCGACCTCGGCGAGCCGCTCGGCCTGCACGCGCCCCCAGTCGGCGAAGAAGGGCTCGCGCAGCGCTTCGTCCGGGAGCATGCGGTTCACGACCACGGCGTCGCACGCCACCTCGAACAGCGCGAGCTCGGTGTGCGCGCGGCGCGCCTCGTCGATCACCATGCGCTCGGACGTCACCACGAGACGCACGGTGGTCTCCGGCGCGGAGAGCCGCGCGCGCAGCGCCGCGAGGTTCCGGTAGACCAGCTCCTCCGCCTCGCCGAACACCGCGGGCTCGGGCAGCGGCGCCGCCATCAGGCGCTTGGCAATCGGCAGCGCGATCCCCGAGAACGTGCCCGCGAGCTGGAGCGCGAGCCGCACCATGCCGCTCGCCACTTCGGGCAGCGTCACGAGGCGCAGCGCCGCATCCGTGGGCGCGCAGTCGAGCACGAGCAGGTCGAAGGCCCCGCTCTCGGCGAGCTGCTCGACTGCGAGCAGCGTCGTGAGCTCCTCCGCGCCCGGCAGCATCGCGAGCTCTTCCGCGACGGCCGCCTCGATTCCCTGATGGCGGAACGTGCGCTCGAGAAAATGCTGGATGCGGCCCCAGTGGCGCGCGCTCTCGACGCGCGGGTCGATCTCGAGCCCGTACAGCCCCGGCGCGAGCCGACGCGGCTCGGGGCCGAGCCGCACACCCACCACGTCGCCGAGGCTGTGCGCGACGTCGGCCGATGCGACCAGCGTGCGCAAGCCGCTCTCGGCCGCGACCACTGCGGCCGCGGCGGCCGTGGTCGTCTTGCCGACGCCCCCCTTGCCCGTGTAGAGGACGAGCCGCACCGCCCGACGGTATCACGCCGCGCTCGCGACCTCCGGCTGCACCGCCGGCGACGACACGCGCACCGCGACACGCGCAAGCGCGGGAACCTCGCGCAGCGGCTGCGTCCAGCGGTGCTGGCAGCGCGGACATTCCGCGAGCAGGAGCCAGCTGCTGGTCTCCGCTCGCCCCTGGCTCGCTGCGCGCGGCTTGCCGCCGTACTCGACGGCGTCGGTGCGCACCTCGAGCGACCCGCACACCGCACACGCGGCTCCCGGAATCGCAAGCCTGTTCTGCATACGAAGCGCCTCCCTGTTCGATCTCGTCGCAAGGAGGTTTCCGCGAGGGTGTGACAGGTCCGGTCACAGCTCGAAACGGGCTAATCGAGGCGCTTGCGAAACCGCGCGATCGACGCGCCCAGCGCAACGGCCAGGAACGCGATCAGCGGCCAGATCTCCGTGTGTACCTCGGAGAGCGTCGCCCCGCGCAGAAGGATCCCGCGCGTGATCCGCACGAAGTGCGTGAGAGGAAACACCTCGGCGATCACCTGCGCAGCGCGCGGCATGCCGTCGAACGGGAACATGAAGCCCGAGAGCAGGATCTGCGGCAGGAACGTGAAGAACGTGATCTGGAACGCCTGCACCTGGGTGGCCGCGAGCGTGGAGATGAACAGGCCGAGCGCGAGCGAGGTGGTCACGAACGCGAGGCTCGCCACGTAGATGTCGACGAGCGAGCCGCGGATCGGCACGTCGAAGAACCAGTACCCGACCAGCAGGATCAGCGTCACCTGAACCATGCCGATCGCCATGTAGGGCAGGATCTTGCCGACCATGAGCTCGGGCGTGCGCACGGGCGTGTTGATCAGGAGCTCGAGGTTGCCGCGCTCGCGCTCGCGCACGATCGCCACCGCGGTGAAGAGCACCATCGTCATGGTGAGGATCACGCCCAGCAGACCCGGGACGATCTGCACCTGCGAGCGGCGCTCCGGGTTGTAGTAGGCGCGCACCTCGAAGGTCTCGGTTGCGTGCCGCGCGGGCGCCGCGCGCGCGCTCACGGGCAGTGCGGCGATTCCGCGCGCCGCGCCGAGCACGATCGGGTCGCTGCCGTCCACGAGCAGCTGCGCGGGCGCGCGATCGCCGCGCTCGACGCGCCGCTCGAAGTCGGGCGGCACGAGCAGCCCCACGGAGATCTCGCCCGCGCGCAACAGAGCCTCGAGCTCGGCGGCGCTGCGCGCGCGCTCGACCACCTCCACGACCTGCGTGGCCTGGGCGTCCTGCACGAGCAGGCGCGCGCGCTGCGTGCCCGCGAGATCGGCCACACCCGCGCGCAGGTGCCGCACGTCCTGGTTGATCGCGTAGCCGAACAGCAGGAGCTGCAGCACGGGAAGCCCCACGATCATGCCGAACGTGAGGCGGTCGCGGCGCAGCTGCAGCACCTCCTTGCGCGCGATCGCCGCGATGCGTCCGAGCGCCTCGCCCCTCACCGCGCGCCTCCGCGTCCGGTGGCGGCCACGAACACATCCTCGAGGCTCGCCTCCGCGACCTGCACGCGCGCCTCGACACCGGCGTGCGACAGCGCCGCGCGCACGGCGTCGCCGGGATCCTGCACCTCCGGATCGATCAGCGCGTGCAGGCGCGTGCCGAGCTGCGCGACGCTCCAGAGCCCGCGCACGTCCGCGAGCGCCGCACGAGCACCGCGCATCTCTTCGGTCTCGATCTCGAGCACGACCGCCCCGATCTGCGCCTCGAGCTCGCGCGGGGCGCCCTGTGCCACGAGCTTCCCATCGTCGAGGATCGCGAGCGCGTGGCAGCGCTCCGCCTCGTCCATGTAGTGGGTGGAGACGAGGATCGTGGTGCCGCGGTCGACGAGCGCGAACAGCGACTCCCAGAAGTCGCGCCGATTCTGCGGATCGACGGCGCTGGTCGGCTCGTCGAGGAACAGGAGCTCGGGCTCGTGGATCAGCGATGCCGCGAGCGCGAGACGCTGCCGCTGGCCGCCCGAGAGCGTGCCCGCGCGCTGATCGGGCCGGTCGAGGTGGAAGTCCGCGAGCAGCGCGTCGACGCGTTGGCGCCGGCGCGCGGCGGGCAGCGAGTAGATCTCGCCCATGAACTCGAGGTTCTCGCGAATCGTGAGCTCCTCGTAGAGCGAGAAGCGCTGGGTCATGTACCCGATCTTGCGGCGCAGCTTCTGGGCATCGCGCGGGATCTGGAAGTCGAGCACGCGCGCCTCGCCCGCGGACGGGCGCAAGAGGCCGCATAGCATCCGGATCGTGGTGGTCTTGCCGGAGCCGTTGGGCCCGAGGAAGCCGTAGATCTGCGCGCGCGGGATCGCGAGATCGACGTGATCGACGGCGACGAGGTTGCCGAAGCGCCTCGTGAGGCCGCGCGTCTCGATCGCAAGCTCACTCACTTGCTGGCCGGGTCTGATGACTTCGCGAGACTTGCCACTGGCACGAGCTCGACCTCGAGCGGAAGCCCCGTCGGGAGCTTGTGTGCGGCCTCGCCTTCGAGGTCGATCTTCGCGACGAAGCTGAGCCTGCCGCGGTCGCGCTCGGTCAACGCGTAGTAGGGCGTGAACGCGGCCTCGTGCGTGACCGTGCGAACGTGCCCCGCGAACTCGCCTTCGACGCCGTCGATGTGCACCGCGGCACGCGCACCCGGCACGACCTGCGCGCGCACCTGCTCGGGCACGTAGACGCGCGCGTAGGGCGCGCCGTCGGCGAGCAGGATCGCCACCACGGCGCCCGCGGCCGGGCGCTCGCCGAGCTCGTAGGGCAGTGCATCGACCTGGGCATCGCGCGGCGCTCGCACGACGAGCCGCCCCGCGTGCACACGCGCCTCCACGAGCATGGCCTCGGCCTGCGAGAGCTCGGCGCGCGCGGCGTCGCGCTCCGCGCGTGCACCGTCGCGCTGCGCGTGGGCGCGGTCGAGTGCCTCCGGCGATGCGACACCGGTCGCCCGCAGCTTCACGATCCGCGCGAGCTCGCGCTCGGCGGTCTGGAGCGCGCTCTGGGCCCCCGGGATGCGCGCGGCCGCGGCGTCGCGCCGGTGCTGCGCCTGCGCGACCAGCGCCGTGAGCCGCTCGGCGTCGAGACGCAGCACGACGTCGCCGGCCTTCACGAACGCGCCTTCGGGCACCGCGCGCTCGACGATCGGCTCCGACGCCTCCGCGATCAGCTCGATCCGATCGCGCTCGAGCGTGCCGACGAAGCGAGGCTCGGCGTCTTCGGAGCACGCCGCCGCGGCGAGCCCCGTCGCGAGCGCTACGGCGAATCTCATGGCCTTCGCTCGCCTTCGGCTGGCTGCGCGAAACTTGCGGCGGCGCATCATGCTTCGGCCTCCACGGGCGCGAGTCCGCGCGCGAGAACAGCGCGCACGTGCGCGATCAGTCGATCGCGGAAGTCGTCGTCGAGCTCGTATCCGAGCGCACGGCCGGCCACGGGGTGCATGAGATACGGGACCATTCCCATCCCGAAGATCGAGAGCATGACCAGCAGCGGATCGAGGTCGTCGCGGATCCGCCCCTCCGCCATCTCGCGGCGCAGCATCTGGGGGACGAGCACGCCGGGACCCTTCGCGATCCGCTCGGCGAGGAAATCGCGCAGCGGCGATTCGCGCGCGAGCACCTCGCGCGCGAGCAGCGGCGGCAGCCACGGCGTGTCGGCGAGCGTGCTGATCTGGAGATCGACCAGGCGCGCGATCGGATCGCCGTTGGTCGCGGAGCGGTCGAGCAGCGCGCGCATGCGCTCGACGAGGCGCTGATAGGTGGCGTCGATCATCGCCTCGTAGAGACCGCGCTTGCCGCCGAAGTAGTAGGCGATCATGCCCGGCGTCACGCCCGCTGCGCTCGCGATCTGCCGTACGCCGACCGCCTGGAAGCCGCGTTCGTGGGCGAGGGCGATCGCGGCCTCGACCAGCCGCTGGCGAACCTGCGGTGAGCCTTCCGCCTGGCGGGGACGCCCGGGTCGCGGCTTCGGTTTCGCTTTCGACCCCATGCGGCCCTAAATTAATCGAACGTTCGATTAATTTCAACGGGAGGGGCCGGAGCCGGGTCGCGCGTATCATCCGGCGCTGCGCCCTACCCGGCCGCAAGTTTCGCGCAGCGAGCGCAAGTTTCGCGCAGCGAGCCGAAGGCGAGCGAAGACCATCAAGCGGGAGGTCCCATGCGGATCGGCATCATTCTCACGGCGGGCTCGGCGCGCGCCGACGTCGACCTCGCGATCCGGGCCGAAGCGGCCGGCTTCGATGGCGTGTTCACGATCGAGTTCTTCAATCGGAACGGTTATGTGCCGCTCGGCGCGATCGCGCAGGCCACGCAGCGCGTGCGTATCGGCACCGCCATTGCGAACGCGTTCACAAGAAGCCCGCTCGTGCACGCGGCGGCCGCGATGGACCTCGACGAGCTCTCGGAGGGCAGGCTCGTGCTCGGCCTCGGCAGCGCCACGCGCCGCATGAACGAGGACTGGTACGGCGTGCCGTTCTCGGCGCCGGCCCCGCGCATGCGCGAGCTCGCCCTGCTGCTGCGCGCCGCGTTCAAGGCGCAGAAGGGCGGAGGCTTCCGCTGGGAAGGCGAGCACTGGAAGCTCTCGGTTCCGATCTATGCGCGACCGGGCGCGCCGCGCGTCGACATCCCGATCTGGATCGCCGCGGTCAACCGCGGAATGATCGCGGCCGCAGGCGCCGTGGCCGACGGGCTGGTCGGCCACCCGATCGCGACGCGCCGCTGGCACCGCGAGGTGACGCTGCCCGGGCTGCGCGCGGGCGAGCGCGCGGCGGGCCGCCGCGAGGGGGCCTGCGCGCTGGCGCCCTACGTGGTCACCTCGATCCAGGACGATCGCGAGCTCGCGATCGCGGATGCGAAGAACCAGATCGGCTTCTACTTCACCACGGGCATCTACCACTCGGTGCTCGATCTGCACGGCATGCGCGAAGTCGGCGACGCGTGCCGCGCCGCGCTGCGCACGTTCGACACCAAGGCGATGGCGGCCGCGGTGCCCGATGCGCTCGTCGAGGAGATCGCGATCGCGTGCACGCCCGACGAGGCGCGCGATCGCCTCGCGCTCTGGAAGGACCTCACCGACCAGCCGCTGCTCTACGCGCCGACCGTCGGCGTGCCGCGCGGTCGGCTCCAGGACAACCTCGACGCGACGCTCGAGATCTTCGGGAGCGGGAGCCGTCCGTGAACGAGTCACCCGATTTGCTGAAGCCGGCCTGGGACACGACCAAGGAAGAGCCGGGCAAGTGGGCCCAGAAGCGCCGGCTCGCCAACGCCATGCGGGTCGTGATCGAGCGGCTCACGTCGAGCGACGCGCCCGAAGACGAGCTGCGCCGCGCGGCGGATGCGCTCGAGCGCTATGCCGATGCGCTCGCGGCCCACCCGCGCCTGCGCTTCGTGCACGGCTTCGCCGAGTCGGCCAACGCGGGCGACGTGGCCGCATTCTTCGACCGCAGCCCGATGATCGGCCTCGCCAACCCGCTCGCACCGCCGATCACGATCGCGAAGACGGGTGAGCGCACGGCGGAGGCGCGCGCGGTGTTCAGCTCGGCGTACGAGGGCCCGCCCGGCAACGTGCACGGCGGCTTCGTCGCGGCGGCGTTCGACGAGGTGCTCGGCTTCGTGCAGTCGCTCTCGGGCCGGCCCGGCATGACCGGCACGCTCGTCGTGCGCTACCGCAAGCCCACGCCGCTGCACACGGAGCTGCGCTTCACCGCGGAGTACGTGCGCAGCGAGGGACGCAAGCTCTACACCGAGGCGCGTTTGCACGCGGGCGACGTGCTGTGCGCCGAGGCGGAGGGGATCTTCGTCTCGATCGAGCGCGCGCGCTTCGCCGAGCTCGAGGCGCTGCGCGCCCAACGCGAGGCGGATCGCGCGCGGTGACGTTCGCGCGGCGCGGTCGTCCGCGCGGCTTCGGCCGGCGGCTCGCGGGATTCACGCTGAAGCTCGCCGCGCTCGTGCTGTTCGCGAGCGCTGTGCTCGTGTTGCCGTGGCGCTGGGTGCCGCCGCCCACGAGCGCGTTCATGCTGCGCGAGCAGCTGAACGGACACGTGACGCGCCACCGTTGGATCCCCTATCCGGCGATCTCGAAGAACCTCGTGCTTTGCGTGATCGCGGCCGAGGACCAGAAGTTCGCCCAGCACCAGGGCTTCGACGTCGAGGCGATCGTGAAGGCGACCCGAGAGCGGCGTCGCAAGCCGCGCGGCGCCAGCACGATCTCGCAGCAGCTCGCGAAGAATCTCTTCCTGTGGCCGGGACGCAGCTTGGTACGCAAGGGCCTCGAGGCGTACTTCACGGTCTGGCTCGAGCAGACCTGGCCCAAGCGGCGGATCCTCGAGGTGTATCTGAACGTCGCGGAGTTCGGCCCCGGCGTGTTCGGCGCCGCGGCCGCCAGCGAGCTGATGTTCGGCAAGCCCGCGAGCGACCTCACGCTCTCGGAGGCCGCGCGGCTCGCGGCGGTGCTGCCGAGCCCGAAGCGGATGTCCGCCGTGCATCCCTCGGCGTACGTCTACGAGCGCGCGGGTCAGATCGAGAGCGTCGCGCGCGCGCTCGGCGTCCACTTCGTCGCGGGGCTGTGAGGAGTTCATGACGACACGCAATCGCTCGCGCATGGCGGTGATGCTCGCGGTCGCAGCGCTCTCGTCGCACGCGGTGCTCGTGCGCGCCGACGCCGCGCCCGACCTGACCTCCGCGGTGAAGGATTGGCTCGCCGAGCTCGGCGACGACCTGCGCGAAACCGCGCTCTACCCCTTCGAAGACGAGGAGCGCTTCGACCTGCGACTTGCGCCGGTCGGCCTCGAGGGGGTGCGCCGCGACGCGATGAGCGACGCGCAATGGCAGGCATGGGTCGGCGCACTCGCCACGACGCTCTCGATGCGCGGCCTCGAGAAGGTGCAGGCGATCATGGGCAACGAGCGCGAGATCGCGCTGCGCGATCGCGAGACCTGGCTCGGGTCGCTGTTCGGCGGCTTCGTGCACGGCGAGCAGCGCTATTTCGCCTCGATCTACGGGATGCCGGGCGAGGCCACGCCCTGGGGCCTGCGCTTCGACGGCCATCACGTCTCGCTGAACTGGACCGTGCCGCGCGCGACCGCCGTGTCGGTGACGCCGCTGTTCCTGGGCGGGGAGCCGCGCGAAGTGCCCACGGGCCACGAGCGCGCCGGGCTGCGCGTGCTCGCCGACGAGGAGGACCGCGGACTCGAGCTGTGGACCGCGCTGCGGCCCGAGCAGCGCACCCGAGCGCAGCTCGAGTTCGAATCCGCGTCGGGGATCGCCGCGATGAACCGCCCGATGTTCCTGGGCGAGGGGCCGCAGATCGCGCGCGCACCGGCGAGCGGGATCGCACACGCCGAGCTCGACCCCGCGCAGCAGGCGCTGCTCGACGCGCTGATCGACACCTACTACGCGAATTTCAGCGACGCGATCGCGGCCGAGCGCCGCGCGGCGATCGACGCGGGCGGGCGCGACGCGATCCACTTCGCGTGGGCCGGCAGCCTCTCGCCCGGCGAGCCGGGCTACTACCGCGTGCAGGGCCCGACCTTCCTGATCGAGTTCGACAACACGGACGAGGCCGCCGACCACGTGCACGCGATCCTGCGCGAGTACGACGGCGACTTCGGACGCGATCTGCTCGCGGAGCACTACGCGCACGACCATGCGCGCGGGTTCGCGGCGCGCCACTAGCTCTCCACGGGCGCTCCCGCCTGCACCTCGGTGGCGAACGCCTCGAAGATCACGCTGCAGTTCCAGCGCCGGCGCGTGTAGCATGCACGCTTCGCTGTGGAGCGAAGGAGAACCCATGCGCGCGGCACTCCTCGAGGAGCAGAACAAACCGCTCTCGCTGATCGACGATCTCTCGGTGGCGGAGCCCGGACCGGGCCAGGTGCGTGTCGCGGTGCGGCACTGCGGAATCTGCCACTCGGACCTAGGCATCATCGACGCCGAGCTCGGTCCGGCGCAGCAGCTCCCCGTGGTGCTCGGACACGAGGCGGCCGGCGAGATCGAGAGCGTCGGGCCAGGCGTCACGAGCCTGGCGTGCGGTGACAAAGTCGTGCTCACGCCGTGCCCGCCCTGCGGCGCCTGCTACTGGTGCGTGCGCAACGAGCACGCGCTGTGCGTGAACTCGGACAGCATCCTGACGAGCGCGTTCGCCGACGGCAGCACCGGTCTCTCGCGGCGCGGCGAGAAGGTCTACCGCGGCGTGGGCGTGGGCGGCTTCGCCGAGCAGGTGATCACCCAGGCCACGGGCGCTGTGAAGATCCCGAGCGACGTGCCGACCGAGATCGCGTGTGTGATCGGCTGCGCCGTGCAGACCGGCGTGGGCGCGGCACTCAATACCGCGCGCGTCGAGGCGGGTGCCACCGTGCTCGTGATGGGCGCGGGAGGGATCGGTCTCTCGATCGTGCAGGGGGCGCGGCTCGCGGGCGCTGCCGTCGTGATCGTCTCGGACCCGGTGACGGCGCGGCGCGAGGTCGCAGGTCGACTCGGTGCGACGCACCTGATCGATCCGAACCAGGTCGACGTCGTGTCGCGCTGCCGCGAGCTCACGAATGGGATCGGTGTCGACTACGCGTTCGACGCCGTCGGCGTCGCCGCGCTGCTCCAGGCCGGCATCGCCGCCGCACGCAAGGGCGGCACGATCGTCGTCGTCGGCGCGGTGCCGATCACGCAGCCCGTGACGATCTCCCCGGTCGCGCTGTTCGGCATCCAGGAGAAGAAGCTCATCGGCTGCATCCTCGGCAGCTGCAACTCGCAGCGCGACATCCCGCGCTTCCTGGCGCTCTGGCGCGCCGGCAAGCTCGACCTCGAGGCGCTGGTCACCGCGCGCTACCCGCTCGCGCGCATCAACGAAGCGCTCGACGAGCTGCGCGCCAAGCGCGGCGTGCGACACATCATCGAGTTCTGATCAAACGGGCGCGTGGCGCGCGACGTCGTAGCGCCGGAAGGCGTTTGCGACCGCGAACGTGCCGCCCGCGCACGCGGAGAGCAGGCAGAACAGCGGTACCCCGACCGCCGCGACGCGCGAGCCCGTGACCTCGAGCGCGGCCCCGCCGACCGCGAGCGTGGCGCCCAGGATCATCGTGAGCACCGCGAACTTGAACAGTGCGGTCGCGAACGTGCGACCCACGAATGCGACGTCGCCGGGATCCTCGGGCACGGTGCGGTACGGCATCCACAGGAACAAGAGGTTGTCGATGCACAGCGCCACCCAGCTCACCACGGGCATCAGGCCTAGCACGAGCAGCGTGATCCCGGGCGTGATCGCCGACGTCGTCACGGCGAGCGTGAGCACACCGATCACCTGCACGGTGGTGGCGAAGAGAGCCGCTGGGAGGATCTGTCCCGTCGCGAGCGCGAGCGGCGAGATCGGCCAGCTCTTGAGCTGGCCCATGCGGTCGAGGTCGCGGCGGAAGTCGCACGCGAGGTTGTCACCCATCAAGAGCGGCAGGAACGTCACGAGGAAGATCCCGGTGCGGCCCATGCGCACGATCAGCAGCGGATCGCCGCCGCGCAGATAGGGAATGAAGATCGCGGCGGCGCTCACGAGGCCCACGATCGAGAGCAGCAGCAACACGCCGCGCGGGTTGCGCACGAGCTCCTGGATCTGCCGCCACGCAACGGGCCCCGCACCCGCGAGGTACGGGAACATCGGCACGCGCCGCGCCGTCGACTCGGACGCGCCGAACGCGCCGCCGCCCCCGCGCATGCGCTGGAAGCGCAGCGCGCGTCGCTCGCTGTGCTGGATCGCGGCCTCGCGGTAGGGCACCTCGAGGCGACAGATGTGCACGATCATCACCGCGAGCACGCCGAGCGACAGGCCCGTGGTGAGCATCCAGTCGAGCGCGGTCGGCGCCGCGGCCGTGGCGAGGAAGGGCCGCGCGGGGGCACCGATCACGCGCAGCGAAATCGACGTGCGGAAGAAGTCGGGCAGCGAGAGGTCGCGGCGCGCGCTGAACTCGTACGCCACTGCGGAGAGCGGCACGACCGCGAAAGCCACCGCGATCAGCCGGCGCCGCGCGGGCGCCACGTGCAGCGCGAGCCACGCGCGCACCACGGCCAGCCATTGCCCCGAGATCTGCAGCAGCAGGAACACGAGCGTGTAGCCCGTGAACGCCTGCCACCAGCCCGCGCCACGCCATGTCGGGAGCAGCGACAGGAAGAGACCGGACAAGAACGCGGTGCGCGCGCGCAGCGCCACGTTGTAGAGCACGAGCGCGGTGCGCGAGAGCGGTGCCGTGAGCAGCCAATCGACGTCGGAGGGACGGAAATAGAGCCCGAGCGGCGAGAATGCGCCGAGCATCACGAGCCCCATCACGCTCGGCGCGCCATAGGTGTTCACGTTGCGCGCGAAGCCCGGCGAGCTCTGCGTCGTGAATCCGACCGCGGCGCAGAACAGCGCGAGGCCCGAGAGCGCGAGCGCGCCGCGCGGCTGGCGCAGGCGCGCGAGCAGACTCCGGGCGACGTTGCGCGAGTCGCTCCACCAGAGCCATACGAGCGGGTGACTCATCGCCGCCCTGCCGCAGCCTCGGCCTCCGCTTCGGTGGCGCCGAAGAAGATCTCCTCGAGGCTCGCGTCGTGGTGCATCGCGGGCAGCTCCGCCGCGATCTCCGCCTTCGAGCCGTGGAACAGCTTCGTGCCCTCGCGCAGGATCAGGAAGCGCGTGCAGTGCGGCTCGATCTGCCCGAGCAGGTGGCTGCTCATCACCACGGCGCGCCCCGATCCCGCGTGCCGGCGCAGCGTCGCGAACAGCGTGCGGATCCCGCGCGGGTCGAGGCCGACCAGCGGCTCGTCGAGCATGAGCAGGCTCGGCGCGTGGATCAGCGCCGACGCAACCGCGACCTTCTGGCGCATTCCGCGCGAGAGCGCCTCGGCGAGCGTGTCGCGGCGCGGGGCCAGCTCGAGCTCTTCGAGCAGCTCGCGCGCGAGCGGCTCCCAGCCCGATACGTCGTAGAGCCGCGCCGCGAGCTCGAGGTGCTCCCACACCGAGAGCCGCGCGAACAGATGCGGCTCGTCGGGCACGAGCGCGAGCCGCCGCTTGGCCGCGAGCGGATCTGCCGCGAGCTCGACGCCGTCGACGGTGACCCCGCCCTCGTCGGGCGAGAGGATTCCGGCGACGC
The DNA here is from genome assembly GCA_963832165.1 of uncultured delta proteobacterium. GTDB lineage: Bacteria > Myxococcota_A > UBA9160 > UBA9160 > SMWR01 > JAHEJV01. Next base: position 340,475 of record CAWHTE010000007.1, read on the forward strand.
AGCGCAGCGTGGTGGTCTTGCCCGCGCCGTTCGGGCCGACCAGGCCCAGGATCTCACCCGCGCGGACCTGGAAGGCAAGCCCGTTGACCGCGACGCGATCGCCGAAGCGCTTGGTGAGCTCTCGCACCTCGAGCATGGCTGCTCACCATAGCCGAGCCAGACGATGGTTCGGCCGTCGAGCTACGCAGCGACCTGCGCGGCCGCGGCGCGGCTGCGCGAGCGCGACGCGTCGTGCAGCGGCCGGCTCTGCTCGTAATAGGTGGGGCGCTCGAGGCGGAGCCGCGCGCGCACCTCGTCGATCGGCAGTGCCAGCAGCGCCTGCCAGTCCTGCGCGATCATCCACTCTGCGCGGCGCCCGATCCGGAAGCCCTGCAGCACCGCGCGCACCGACGGCGCGCCCGGGTATTCGAACGGCACCTGGAAGAGGCCGAGCAGCGCGATGAACGCAACGCCCGGGGTGCGGATCTGGCTGTACAGCACGCCGAGCAGGCACAGCTCGCCGAGCGGATCGCGGCCATAGCCGGTCAGGACGTGCCAGAGGTCGTGGCTGTCGCGCGCCAGGTCTCCGAACGTGCGCGCGTCCGGGTCCGCGTTCCGCTGCTGGTATCCCTCGTCGGACGCCTCGGCGAGCCCGTCGGCGGTCAGACCCTCGCGCTCCATGAAGGCGAGGTAGACGCGGCCCAGCGAGCCTTCGGGCAGCGCGCGCAGGTGTTCGCGGTTCGCGAGCACGTCGAGCAGGCTGCGCCGCTCGGCCAGGATCTCGCGGCCGATTTCGGACTGGCGCATGCGCTCGACGTTGCGGATCTCCGAGTTGCCGCGCAGCGCGTCGACGATCCGGAACACCTGGGTGGTGTCGTCGTTGTCGAGCGCGAGCCGCCACAGCGCGCGGAACGCGGCGCCGAGGCGGATCGGGTTCTTCTGCTGCTGCGGATGAGAAGTGGTCATCTTCGTTTCTCCTGTCGAATCCCTACCGACGCCCTGCCATGGGAATTCAGTGGTTTCGAGCGTGTAACTTACAAGAGCGTAACTTACAGAGCTGAAATATCCTCGTCAACGGTGCCCGCTCAAAAAAATCCCCGCCTGCCGCGCGCGGAGCGCCGCCAGCAGCTCCTGGAGGTTTCCCGCGGGGTCTTTGCGGAGCGCGGCTTCGATGCCGCCACGCTCGAGGAGATCGCGGAGCGCGCCGGGGTGTCGCGGCCGATCGTGTACGGCCACTTCGGCGACAAGCAGCGACTGTTCGAGGAGGTCGTGACCGCCGAGATCGACCGCGTGCAGCTGGCGGTCGGCAGCGCGATCGCGGCGCCGGGCCAACCGCGTGCGGTGCTCGAGCGCGGACTGCGCGCGTTCTTCGCCTACGTGCGCGAGCACCCGGAGGGCCATGCCGTGCTCACGCGCGATGCGCCGGTTCACGTCTCCGATGTCGGTCTCGGCGTGATGCTCGACGACCTCGCCGCGCGGATCAGCGACGCGATCGCGCGCGCGATCCGCACGCTCGGCCTCGACCCCGCGCCCGCGCCGATCTACGCGAACGCGCTGATCGGGCTCGGCGCGCACGTGGGCCGCTGGTGGCGCGACCACCCCGAGGTGTCGCTCGACACGATCACGACCCACACCACGACGCTGCTCTGGAGCGGCTTCGGCGGGATGATCAACGACCCGGACGTCCGGGCGCTCTTGCTGCCCAACTAGAGACCGAGCTAGGCGGTCGGCCGCTCCGAAGCGATCCGCACGCCGTTGCCGAGCAGCAGCGCCGGCAGCAGCGTGAGGTCGGCGAGCAGCGCCACGCCGACGGTCGCCGCGGTGAGCAGACCGAAATTGCGCGTCACCGCGAAATCGGAGAGCCCGAGCACGCCGAAGCCGATCGCGATCGTGAGCGTCGTGAGCAACATCGGTGCCAGCACGCGCCGGAACGTGTCCACGAGCGCTCGCTTCGGATCCACGCGGTGCTCGGGGTGCTCGGTGAATCCCGAGAGCAGATGGATCGTGTCGTCCACTGCGATGCCGAGCGCGAGGCAGCCCACCACCACGGTCGCCGCGTCGAGCGGGATTCCCGCGAGGCCCATGAAGCCGAACGTGAGCACGAGCGGAACCGCGTCGGGCACCATCGCGAGTGCCGCGACGCGCAGCGAGCGGAAGATCACGAGCGCGAGCGCTCCGGCCACGAGCAGCGACGCGGCGAGCCCGCGGATCTGGCCCAGCGCGATCTCGTCCTCCGCGCGCGCGAACTCGAACATGATCCCCGTCGTGCGCGCGCTCGTGCCGGGCGGTCCGTGCTCGCGCCACCAGCCCTCGGCGCTGCGCGCGACGTCGAGCAGATTGTCGGAGCTGTTGTCGTCGACGCGCAGCAGCACGTTCGCGCTCGCGTGGTCTTCGCGCAGCACGTCGGAGATCCGGTCGACCGACGCGAGCAGGAGCAGGTATTGCTCGATCAGTGCGGTGTCCTGCGGAACGCCCGCATCCGGAACACCCGCGAACGCGGCGTGGATCTGGCGCAGCGGATCCGCGATCGAGATCACCTTGCCCACGTCGCTGCGCCCCGCGAGCGCACCCGCGAGCCCGTCGATCGCCTCGATCGCCCGCGGCTCCGCGAGCGAGGCGCCGTCCTCCGAAGTGATGACGACGTTCATCGGGCTGATTCCGGAGAGCCGCTCCCGGATCGCCTCGTACGAGTCGCGCACCTCGCTGCCGCGCGGGAACCAGCGCGTCGCGTCGGTCTCGACCGAGATGCGCGGAAGTCCGAGCCCGAGCACGGCGATGCCGACCCCCCAGGTCGCGAGTACCGCGCGGCGGCGCCGCGCCACGAACCCGACGAGCGCGAGCGCCCAGCGCTCGCCGATCGCCCGGTGCAGCCGCGGCTCGGGTGCATCGAGCGGCAACAGAGAGAGCGCCGCGGGCACTACGGTGAGCGCGGCGGCTGCGACGGCGAACGTTCCGACCGCGCCGAACACGCCGAGATCGCGGATCGCCTCGATCCGGACCAGCGCGACGCCGAGGAAGCCGATCGCCGTGGTGAGCCCCGACAGCGCGACGGGCCGAGCCACCTCGCGCATGTGTTCCGCGAGCTCCGCGCGCGATCGGCAGCCGCCCGTCGCCGCGAGCACGTGGATCGTGTACGCGCTGCCGAGCGCGAGCAGGAGCGGTGGCAGGATGATGGTCGAGAACGTGAGCGGCGTGTGCGTCGCGCCCATCGCGCCTAGCATCAAGAGCGTGCCGAGCCCGCTCGCCGCGAGCGACACCGCGACCGAGCGGCGCGAGCGGAACGCGGCGTAGAGCAGCGCTCCCACCGCCGCGATCGTGAGCGGCACGAAGAACAGGATCTCGCTCTCGCTCTGCCGGTTCGACTCGGTGCGGAAGATCGGCACGCCCGAGACCCATGCGGGCCCACCCGCGATCGCGGCGCGCACGCGGTCGATGATCGCCTCGATCTCGTGACCGAGGTCGCCTTCGAGCAGGAGGTTGATCGCCATCACGCGCCCGTCGGTCGAGACGAGGCTGCGCGGGGCCAGACGATCGCGCGCGAGCAGCTCGGGCACGATCGCGAGCGCGAGATCGTCGGGCTGCGCCGCCTCGGGCACGGACGGGTCGAGGTGCAGATCGCCGTCCGCATCGGTGCGGATCACGGGAACCGTGGCGAGGCTGTCGACGCGGCGCACACCGTGCACGCGCGCGAGCTCTGCCGACAGCGCGGCGACACGCGCGAGCAGCGCGGGATCCCACGGCCGCTCGCTCTCGAGCGCGACCACGAGGATCTCGTCGCCGCCGTACATCGCGATGCTGTCGCGGTAGAAGCTCCAGGCCGGACCTTCCTGCGCGAGGATGCTCTCCGTGGTGGGATCGAACTCGAGCTGCGCGATGCCCGCGCTCGCGAGCGCGCACAAGAAGAGCCAGGCGCCGAGGACGGTGCGCGCGCGTTCGGTGCTCTGCCGGACCAACCACCCGAGCACAGGACTCGCGCGGCGGCCGCTGCGCGGTGCGGACGGAATACTCACCCCGCGCGGATGCTAGCTGCTGGGATCAGCCTCGCAGCTCGCGCTTGAGGATCTTGCCAGTGGGGCCCTTCGGCAGGCTCTCCGCGAAGACCACGATGCGCGGGTATTTGTAGGCGGCGAGCCGCTCCCGGCAGTAGGTGATCACCTCCTCGGCGCCGAGCTTCGGGTCGCGCGAGACGATCACGGCCTTCACCTCTTCACCGTGGCTCTCGTGCGGCACTCCGATCACCGCGGCTTCGACGATCGCGGGGTGCGCGTAGAGCACCTCCTCGATCTCGCGCGGGTACACGTTGAAGCCGCCGCGGATGATCATGTCCTTCACGCGGTCGACGATCCGATAGGAGCCGTTCGCGTCGCGGATCCCGACGTCGCCCGAGTGGAACCAGCCGCCGCGCAGCGCCTCGCGCGTAGCGTCGGCGCGGCCCAGGTAGCCCTTCATGATGTTGTGGCCGCGAATGCAGATCTCGCCGCGCTCGCCGTCGGGCAACGGCTGATCCTTCTCGTCGAGGATCGCCATCTCGACGCCCCACACCGGATATCCGATCGAGCCGGCCGCGCGCGGGCGGCCCGGCGCGTTGAAGCACGCGACGGGCGAAGTCTCCGAGAGCCCGTAGCCCTCGTAGATCTCGACGCCGAACTTCGCCTCGAACGCATTCATCACCTCGACCGGCATCGCCGCGCCGCCCGAGACGCACAGGCGAAGCGCGGAGAGATCGCGCGCGGGGCCCTCGTGGTTGAGCAGCGCGAAGTACATCGTCGGAACACCCGCGAACAGCGTGACGCGGTCGCGCTCCATGATCGCGAACGCATCGTCGGCCGTGAAACGCGGGAGCAGGCTGAAGCTGCCGCCCGCAGCGATCGTCGCGTTCTGGATGCAGGTCTGCCCGAACGAGTGGAACAGCGGCAGCGTCGCGAGCGCGACGTCGTCGTGACTGGCCGGCAGGAGCTTCGGCAGCACCACCGCGCAGTTGATGTAGAGGTTCGAGTGGGTGAGCTCGGCACCCTTGGGCTTGCCCGTGGTGCCCGAGGTGTAGAGGATCACCGCGGTGTCGGTGGGGAGCGTCGGGTGGAGTGCGTCGAGCGGTGGCGCCGACGCGAGCGACGCGACGGTGTCGGCACCGTCGCCGGCCGCCCACACCACGGGGACTCCCGCGGCCGCCGCCCCCGCCTTCGCGGGCGCCTCGAACAGCGGATGCGCGAACAACAGCCGCGCGCGCGAATCCTCGAGGTGGTACTGCACCTCGGGCGCCGTGAGCAGCACGTTGAGCGGAACCACCGTGCAGCCCGCGTAGAGGATCCCGTAGTAGACCTGCGTGAACTCGGGCAGGTTCGGGATCAGGATCGCGACCGAGGAGCCGGGCTCGATGCCGCGCGCGCGCAGGCTCGTGGCGATGCCGCGCGCGGCGCGGTCGAGCTCGGCGTAGGTGAGCGCGTGCTCGCCGAGGCGCACCGCGACCCGGTCGGGTGAGAGCGCCGTGGTCGCCTGGAGGATCGAGCCGAGGTTCAGGTGCATGGTCCCTCCGTCATTGCTGCGCGCGCAGCAGCATCCCCACCCAGACGCCGATCGCCGTGACGAACGCGAGCACGCCGGTCCAGCCCGCGATCCGACCCGCTCGCCGATGCTGCTCGCGTCCGGGCAGGGCGCCTGGGCCGGGCGGGATCGACCAGGTCGGGCGCAACCGGTCCTGGAAGCGCAGTGCGCGGTAGAGCGCATAGCCGCCCGCGACGAGCATCCCCGCGATGCACATCTCGTGGGTGTAGAGGATCGCGAAATCGAGCCCGGTCCAGGCGCTGCGGTCCTCCCGGCCGAGCCAGGCGACTTTCGCGAGATAGGACACGAGGAAGAGCGCGACGAGCGCGCTCGACACGAGCATCATGCGGCGGTGCGTGCGCACGTCGCCGCGCCGGACTGCGCGGATGCCGCGCGTGCCGCACGCGACGATCACGCCCAGATTGGCGAGTGCGGCGCTCCAGTAGAGGAGATTGGGCGTCACTGCGATCGCAAGCCCAGTGCGTGCTCCGCGATCAGCTTGCGGTGCAGCTCGCTCGTGCCCTCGCCGAACTCGAGCGCCTTCGCCTCGAGCAGCAGGCGCCCCACCTCGTACTCGGCCGTGACGCCGTATCCGCCGTGGATCTGGATCGCGTCGAGCGCGTTGTAGGTGGCCGCCTCGCTCGCCATGAGCTTCGCGAGCGACGCCTCCATGCTCGCACGCTCGATCCCGGCGTCCTTCATGCGGCCGAGCCGGTAGACCACGCCGCGCGCGCCCTCCGTGCGGCAGATCATGTCGGCGATCTTCTGCTGGATCATCTGGAACTCGCCGATCTTCTGCCCGAACGCCTCCCGCTCGCGCGCGTAGGCGACCGCGAGCTCGACGCAGCGCTGTGCCTGTCCGATGCAGCGCGCCGCCACCGAATAACGGCCCATGTCGAGCGCCGAGCCGAGCACGGGGAAGCCGCCGCCCGGCTCGCCGAGCAGATTCTCGTCGGGCACGAACACGTCCTTGAAGTGCACCTCGGCCACGTTGTCGCGCTTGAGCGTGCGCATCGGGAACGCGCCGATCGTGATCCCCTCGGAGACGCGCGGATCGACGAGCAGCGCCGTCACGCCCTTGTGTTTCTTCGCGAGGTCGACCGACGCCACGAGGAAGAACAGGCCCGCGTGCGCGGCGTGCGAGATGAACACCTTGGTGCCGTTGATGCGCCAGCCGCCCGGCACGCGCGTGGCAGTGGTCTTCAGGTTGCCGAGGTCGGTGCCGCCGCCGGGCTCGGTCAGACACGCAGAGCAGATGCACTCGCCCGCCGCGATCGCGGGCAGCCATTTCTCCTTCTGCGCCTCGGTGCCCCAGCGCAGGATCGAGCTCGCGAGGAGCGAGTTGGAGACCGACACCACCGATGCCACCACCCAGTCGGCGCGCGCGAGCTCCTCGCAGATGATTCCGTAGGTCACCACGTCGCTCTTCGAGCCGCCGTAGCGCTCCGGGATCATCGGGCCGAGCAGGCCCAGCGCGGGCAGCTTGGCGATCTGCTCGAGCGGGTAGCGCTCCTCGCGCTCGTACCGCTCGACGTGGGGCAGGAGCTCCTTTTCGGCGAATTCGCGGACGGTCGCGCGCACGAGCCGCTGCTCTTCGGTGAGATCGAAATCGGCGATCCGCTCGAGGGGATCCGACACGGCGGCCTCCAGGCGCCCGCCAGCATACGCGGTGCGCTTTGCGGGCCCAAGAGGCCTCACCTACCTTGCCGGGCCGCAAGCCGTCAGGCGCGCAGCGAGGCGAAGCCGAGCGGAGCCCAAAAGGGGAGATCGACCCGTGAAGAAGGCGAAGCCGCTGCCGCACCGCAACCGCAAGAAGAGCGCGCGCCATCGCGCCAAGCTCAAGGCGAAGTTCCGCCGCAAGCGGCTCTCGCGCAGCAAGGGCGAGCGGAGCACCTACCGCTAGGAGACGTCCGTGCCACCGCGAGTGGCGACGGCGTCCGCCTACCCTACGGTCCTCCCATGAGCCCCGCCCCTTCGCAGCCGTTCCGCTTCGCGCTCGAAGGCACGAGCGGCGACGCGCGCGCGGGCGCGTTCTCGACGCCGCACGGGCCGTTCTCGACGCCCGCATTCATGCCCGTCGGAACGCACGGCGCGGTGAAGGCGATGACGCCCGATCAGGTCATCGCAACCGGCAGCGAGATCGTGCTCGCGAACACCTATCACCTCGCGCTGCGGCCCGGCGAGGAGCTCGTGGCGAAGCTCGGCGGACTGCACGCGTTCATGCGCTGGGATGGGCCGATCCTCACCGACAGCGGCGGCTTCCAGGTCTTCTCGCTGCCCAAAGCGGACATCAGCGACCGCGGCGTGCGCTTCCAGAGCGAGGTCGACGGCACACCGGTGGAGATCACGCCCGAGCGCTCGATCCAGATCCAGCACGCGCTCGGCTCCGACATCGCGATGGCGTTCGACGAGTGCACGCCGTACCCCGCCGACGAGAAGGACGCGCGCACGGGCGTGCGGCGCACGCTCGCGTGGCTCGAGCGCTGCGCGAAGGAGCACGCGGGCCGCCGCGATCAGGCGCTGTTCGGGATCGTACAGGGCAGCACCTATCAACATCTGCGCACGAGCTGTGCGCAGGCGGTCGTGGCGATGGACCTGCCCGGCGTCGCGATCGGCGGCGTGTCGGTGGGCGAGGGCCACGATCTGCTCGTGCAGGTGACGGGCTGGACGACGCCGCTCCTGCCCGAGGACAAGCCCCGCTATTTGATGGGCGTGGGCCTGCCCGAGGACGTGCTCGCGGCGATCGGGCTCGGCATCGACATGTTCGACTGCGTGATCCCCACCCGCTATGCGCGCAGCGCCACGCTGTTCACGCGGCGCGGTCGCGTGCGCCTGACCAACCGCCGCTATCGCCGCGACGGCTACCCGATCGACCCGAGCTGCGACTGCGCGACCTGCGCCGCCGGCTTCACGCGCGCCTACCTGCACCACCTGTTCGCCGCGAACGAAATCCTCTCGGCGATCCTCGCCTCGGTACACAACGTGCGCTTCTACCAGCGCCTGGTCGCCGACGCGCGCACCGCGATCCTCGAGGGAGGCTTCGCAGAGTTCCGCGAGGCGTTCCTGGCCGACTACCGGTCGGGCGGACCCTCCAGCGAAGGCAGCGGCCCGGCAGCTCACCGGTAGCTCGCGCGCAATTGTGACTTCGATCACACGGGGCGTCCTCGGAGTGGTCGATTTCCCTAGCACTTCGGAGGGGCCCGAGGTTGGGAGCAGCCCCATGACCACACGCATCGCCCGATTGCTCGCGATTCTGGTCTTGCTCACCACCGCAAGCGCGTTGCCGGCCTCCGCGAACGGGCTCGACACGATGCTGTGGCGGCCCCCGGTGAGCGGCGCGCGAGCGTTCACGGGCGACTGGGCCGGATTGCGGCTCTGGGCCGAGGGCGCGGGGTTCTCAGTGGGCCGGCGCTCGGCGGGGTTCGGGCTGCAGGGTGGTGCCTCGCTCCCGCTCGCCGAGCGCATCGGCCTCACGGCGGGCTACCGCCTGATGGGCTTCTCGCTGGGCGACCGGCTCGACGCGCAGCTCGACGACGTCGACTCGCGCGCATTCGCGCCGATTCTCGGGATCGACATCGAGTTCTGAGCAGGCCGGGTGATCACGCGCGGCTATCTTCGCGCGCGTGTCGAACCAGCTGCTCTCGCCCGAAGAAGTGCTCGCGCGCTACACCGCCGGACCGAAGAGCGGCGTGTTCACGGACGGATCGTGCGAGGGCAACCCGGGCCCGGGCGGCTGGGGCGTGGTGTGGGTAGAGGACGACCAGGTCCGCGCCGAGAAATCGGGCGTGGATCCCTCCACCACCAACAACCGCATGGAGCTCGCGGCGCTGATCGCGGCCTATGAGCTCCTGCCCGCCGACGCCGAGGTCACCGTCTACTCCGACAGTCAGCTGTGCGTGAAGACCGTGAACGAGTGGGCCGCGGGCTGGGAAGCGCGCGGCTGGCGTCGCAAGACCGGCCCGATCGCGAACCTCGAACTGGTCAAACGCCTCTACGCGCTCGCCAACGCGCATCCGAAGGTCACGCTGCGCTGGATCCGGGCGCACGACGGCTCGAAGTGGAACGAGTACGCCGATGCGCTCTCGAACGCGTTCATGCGCGGCGCATAGGCCGCCGAGGGGCACGATGACACGCCCCTTCTTGCTCGTTAGGCGACGGAAGGAGTGTCATGAGTGACGGTGAGAACCCCTTCTGGGCCGCCGTGCGCGGCGAGGTTCCTGGCCCGCCCGCCGCGAAGCTGCTCGGGTTCAAGGTGCTCGAAGCGGTGCCGGGCAGCGGGCGCATCCGGGTCCAGTTCGAGGCCACCGACGAGTTCACGAACCCGATCGGCAACGTGCAGGGCGGCATCCTCGCCGCGATGCTCGACGACACGATGGGGCCGGCGCTCGCCACGACGTTCGGCGCGCACGAGTTCGCACCGACGCTCGAGCTCAAGGTGAGCTTCGTCCGCCCGGGCAAGCCCGGGCCGATCTTCGGCACGGGCTGGGTCGTTCACCGCGGAGGCTCGGTGGCCTTCCTCCAAGGCGAGCTCCACGACGCGGCCGGCGAACTCCTCGCGACGGGCTCGGCGACGGCCCGTCTCGTCCGCGTGGAGCCGGGCGGCTTCAAGATCTGAGAGGGCAGCACGCCGAATGGCACTCGTTGCGCACGACGCGGACCTCTGGAGCACCGAGTACGAGATGGGCTGGCCGGCCGGGCTGGTTCCGATTCCGGTGCGCATGACGGTGATCCGACTCGGCGACGGACAGCTCATCCTGCACTCGCCGGCGCCGATCACGCGCGAGCTTCGCGACGAGCTCGCTGCGCTGGGCCGGGTCGGCTTCATCGTCGTCCCCGAAGCCCACGGCATGTTCGCGGGTGCCGCGGCGCAGAGCTTCCCGGACGCGCAGCTCCTCGCGGCGCCTTCCGCTCCGCTGCGGCGCAAGTCGCTCTCGTTCCACGCTTCGCTTGCGCACGAACCGCCCGCGGCGTGGGGCGGCAGCGTCGACTGCCATCTCGTGCGCGGGTTCCGGCTCCACGAAGTGGTGCTGTTCCATCGCGCGTCGCGGACGCTCGTGATTACCGACCTGTGCTTCAACATCCACCGCTCACCCACCCGGCTCGGCCGCGCGATCTTCCGCGCGAACGGCATGTGGCGGCGATTCGGGCCGAGCCGGCTGATCCGCTACCTGACCATCTCCCATCGCGCGGCGTTCCGGGGCTCGCTCGAGCACATCCTGCGCTGGGATTTCGAACGCATCGTCCCGGGGCACGGCGACGTCGTCGAGAGGGGCGGGCCCTCCGCACTGCGTGCGGCGTGGCTCGGCTGACGACCGCGCGGCTATCGTCCCCTCGCAATGGGAGGGGACTTGCTCGAGGCACCGAAAGAGCTCCGCGAATTCCTCGCTGCGTTTCCCGAGGATGTCTCGAAGCTCTTCCTCGCGACTCGACGCTTCGTTCTCGAGGCATCCCCGGGCGCGAGCGAGCTGATCTACGACGCCTACAACGCGGTCTCGGCGGCCTACACGTACTCGGGTCAGCTCAAGGAGGCCTTCTGTCACGTCGCGGCCTACTCGAGCTACGTGAATCTCGGCTTCAATCGCGGGGCCGAGCTGTCCGATCCGAAGCGCATCCTCGCGGGCTCGGGCGCGCGCATCCGCCACGTCCGCATCGAAGCTCCCGCGGATCTGCGCGCGCCGGCGCTCGCGGCGCTGCTGCGCGCAGCCGTGGCGCAGGGCCGCGCCCTCGCTTCCGAGGCCGGCACACGCAAAGCTTCCTCCACGATCCGCCCCACCACGGGGGGCAAACGCCGGCCCCAGCGCACCTCGTCACGCAACCAGCGGAGGAGCTCCAATCGATGAAGGCCCTGAAGATCGTCCTGATCGCCGTTCTGGTCTACGTGGGAATCGTCGCCGCGTTCGAGACGATGATCGGAACGCTGCAGCCCACGCCGGCCGAGTCGACGCTCGTGATCACGACCTCCGATCCCGACGGGACCGCACACGACCGGGTCGTTTCCCGTCTGGACTCGGGCGGGCAGATCTATGTGTCTGCGAACCACTGGCCGCGCGCATGGTATCGGCGCGCGTTGGCGAACCCGGACGTGCAGGCCACGATCGACGGCAACAAGGCCGACTATCGCGCCGTGCCCGTGACGGGCGAGGAGCACGATCGCGTCGACGCCGAGCATCCCCACTCGCCGTGGTTCCGGTTCATGACGGGCTACCCGCCGAGACTCTTCGTGCGACTGGATCCGCGCCAGCCGTGAGCGCGGGTCCATCGGGCGCGGGAGATCTCGCGGTCCTGGGTTGATCGGAGTCGGGGCGGATGCCGACGCTCTCCATCGATGAACGCCGCCTGAGCTACGAGGACTACGGGAGCGGCCGCGTCGCGCTGCTGATCCACGGATCGCCCGGGAATGCGCGCGCGTGGACGCGAGTCGGTGAGCGACTCGCTGCGCGCTTTCGCGTCGTCGCGCCCGATCTGCCCGGCTACGGCGAGACCACGCCCCAGCCGCCCGAGCAGGAGCCCGATGCGGGCTATGCGAGCGAGCTCGTCGAGGCGCTCGTGCGCGAGGTCGGCCCGCCCGCAGTGCTCGCGGGCCACTCGTACGGCGGCGTGGTCGCGCTCTCGGTCGCGCTGCGCGGCAACGCGCCGATCCGCTCGCTCGCGCTGTTCGAGCCCGTCGCGCTGAAGATCCTGCCGCTCGCGGGCGCGTCCGACGCCTTCGCGGCCGCGAAGGCCGTCTTCGACGACTACTTCGCGAGCTTCGCGGGCGGAGATCACAGGGCCGTGCGGAAGATGATCGATCTGTGGTTCGGCGACGGTGCGTTCGCGAGCATGCCCGACTCGCTGACCTCGTACTTGATCAGCGACACGGCCTCGAACATCCGGGACGTTCGCGCGACGTTTCGCGAGAGCTACTCGGTCGAGGCGTTCCGAAAGCTCGCGATGCCCGTGCTCTCGGTGGTCGGCGAACGGAGCCCGGAAGTCACGCATCGGATCGCGCGCGCGATCAGCGATTTCGCGCCGCACGGCGCGCTCGAGACGATGGCGGACGCCACGCACGCGCTCACCACTACACACGTGGAGGCCGTCGCCGACGCTATTTCGCGGGCCGCGCGTTAGGACCGAAGCGCTCCCAGTGCAGGGATTCGTCGACGGGCCGACGCGGAGGGCGCCCGTACTTCCCGAGCGGCCAGCCGATCGGCAGCATCGCGCAGCTCGGCTGCTCCGGCGGCAGGCCAAGATAGGTGTCGATCTCGGCGTGGAATGCCAGGTGCAGCGTGGTGAGTGACGCGCCGAGCCCGACGGCGCGGCACGCGAGCAGCACGTTCTGGATGCACGGGAACAGCGCCTGGGTCTGCGGCTCGCCGCGGCGCTTCCAGCCCGCTACGAACAGCAGCACGGGCGCCTCGTGGAGGTGGTCCGCCAGGTATGTCGCGGCGCGCACGTTGCGGCGCTTCGCGTCGGGATAATCGGGCGACCGGGCCGCCTCGGCGGCCTGCTCGGCATAGCGGTGAAACGCGGTGCGATAGCGCTCCGCGATCCACGCGCGCCGCTCGCGCTCGGTCACCGCGACGAAGGTCCACGGCTGGCGGTTCCCGCCACTCGGCGCGAACGTGCCGGCCTCGCACACTTTGCGGATCAGCGCCGGCGGAACCGGATCGGGCCGCAGCCGGCGGATCGCGCGCGCGGTGCGGATCGCCTCGAACAGCCCCACGTCTTCGCCGAGTGCGTCGACGTCGATCGGGGCGTCGGTCACGGTTCGCTCCTAGAGCTTCGTCTTGCCGAGTGCGAGGATGCGCGCGAACGCGCGCGGCTCGATCGGCATCACCGAGAGCCGACCCTGGCGCACGAGCGCGATCTGCGCGAGCGCGGCATCGCGCTTGATCTCCGCGAGCGTCACCGGCTCCCGCAGCGCCGCCACGGTCGCGAGGTCGACTACCACCCAGCGCTCGTCGTCCGTCGTGGGATCGGGATAGGCCGCCTTAACGACCTTCACGACGCCGACGATCTCCTTGTCCTCACCGCTGTGATAGAAGAGCGCGAGGTCGCCCGCGCGCATCGCCTGCAGGTTGTTGCGCGCCTGCGGGTTGCGCACGCCGTCCCAGCGCGTGCGGCCGTCCTTCACGAGCTCGTCCCAGCCGTAGGTGTCGGGATCGGACTTCACGAGCCAGTGCGAGAGTGCGCGCGGCACTACTGGAGGTCCTCGGGCGTGTGGCGGCGCGTGTACTCGTGCGCGAGATGGGCGACCAGCGAGCGCGGCGCGAGCCGCTGCGAAGCGTTCGCGCGCAGCCAGTTCCACCAGCCCGACACCACGGACGGCTGGCGTCCGAGCGCTTCGAGCGCGACTTCGACCACGGCCTCGGGCGACTCGCCCGCGTGCGGTAGCTCGCCGGCCACGCCGTGGAACTCGCTCTCCGTCGAGCCGGGCTCCACGACGAGCACGTCGACCCCGAAGCGGCGCTGCTCGACGTAGAGCGCCTCGCCTAGCAGCTGGTCGAATGCCTTCGTGGCCGCGTACACGTTGTGCAGCGGCAACGGCTGCCGGCCCGCGACCGATCCCGTGAAGATGATCGCGCCGCGGCCGCGCTCCTGCATGCGCGGCAAGAGCCTCCGCGCGAGCAGCATCGGCGCGACACAGTTGACGGTCACCATGTCGCGCAAGCGTTCGGCCTGGAGCTTGTCGAAGCGGCCCGCGGCGCCGAAGCCCGCGTTGTTCACGAGCACTGCGATCGGGAGGTCCGACACCGCGCGTGCGACGCGCTCGGCGCCCTCGGCGTTGGCGAGGTCCTCCGCCACCACCCGTGTCTCCACCGAGAAGGCCTTCTCGAGGTCCGATGCGAGCGCGTCGAGCCGGTCGGCGCGCCGCGCCGAGAGCACCACCGACATCCCCTCGCGCGCGAGCGCGCGCGCGAACGCCTCGCCGATCCCGGCCGACGCGCCGGTCACGAGCGCCCAGTCGCCGTAGCGCTCGCGCATCGGCACGCGCTCTTCGCCGAACAGTTGCTCGGCCTCCCAGAGCGCGCGCGCGAGCAGCGCAAACGGCACGAATGCGATCATTCCGAGCAACAGGCCGAAGCTCTTCTCGTAGATCAGCGGCCACACGAGCATGCCGACCGCCACAGAGCCCACGTACACGGCCGCCCACGGCCACAACCACGAGCGCATGCGGTAGAAGCCGTAGAAGCCCGCCGCATAGATCGCCCAGTGCAGCGGCTCGGTGAGCTTCGCGCCCCAGCCCGTGAACATGATCCCGACCCAGACCTCCTCGTCGCGCGAGACCGGCTTCCAGAGGAAGTCCCACGGCACGTACACGAACGCCATGTACGCGCAGAACACCATCAGCGCGTTGATCCAGGCCGGGCGCCCGGAGAAGACATCGGAAAGCCAATCGCGCACGGATCGACCTCGGGGGCCGGAGTAGAATGACGCAGCTACACGAAAGTGGGGAGGGAAAGAAGCGTGGGACCGCTCGACGGAATCCGGATCCTCGACCTCACCATCGCGCTCTCGGGACCGTGGGCGGTCGGGATCCTCGCGGATCAGGGCGCCGATGTGGTGAAGGTGGAGCCGCCCGGGATCGGCGACATCGGGCGCTGGGTGGGCCCTGCAATCGGCGGCGTCTCCGCGATGGCGCAGATCGCCAACCGCGGCAAGCGCTCGATCGCGATCAACCTTCACACCGAACCCGGCCGCGAGATCGCGCGCGCGCTCGCCGCGCGCGCGGACGTGTTCGTGCAGAACTTCCGCCCCGGCGTGATCGAGCGGCTCGGGCTGGGCTACGACGTGCTCTCGGCGTCGAATCCGGGCCTCGTGTACGTCTCGATCAGCGGCTTCGGCGCGTCGGGACCCTACGCGCACAAGAGCGCCTACGACCCGGTCGTGCAGGCCTACGGCGGCCTGGCCGCGGTACAAGCGGGCGCGAGCGGCGAGCCGCAGCTGATCCGCCACACCGCCGCCGACAAGATCACCTCGCTCACCGCCGCGCAGGCGATCACCGCAGCGCTGTTCGCGCGCGAGCGAAGTCGATCCGGCGCCGGTGGACAGCACCTCGAGCTCTCGATGCTCGAGAGCGTGATGAGCTTCGTGTGGGCCGACGCCGCGGGCAACGAGGTGCTGCTCGACTCCGACGGAAAGCAGCCGTCGAGCTTCTCGCGCGATCAGAAGCTCTGGCCGACCAAGGATGGCTACGTGATCGCGGCGCCGGTTTCCGACGACGACGTCGCGGCGATCTGCCGCGGTGTCGGCGTGGACGGCTACGACGATCCGAAGGTCGCGACGATCATCGCGCGCCGGCAGAACACGGAGGCGTTCCAGGCGCTGTTGCGGCGCGTGTACGCCGCGGTGGGCAACATGACCACGGCCGAGGCGATCCGCGGCATGGAGCGCGAGCGCGCGCCGTGCGGTGCCGTGCTAGGCCCCGCCGAGCACCACCTCGACCCGCAGGTGGTCGCGCTCGGTGTGCTCGAAGACTCGCTCCACCCCGCTGCGGGGCGCCTGCGCCAGCCGCGCCCGCCCGCGCGCTTCGCGGCGACGCCCGCGAAGACGGGCGCGCCCGCGCCCACGATCGGCCAGCACACCGACGAGATTCTCGCCGAGCTCGGCATGCGCGAGCAGATCGCCGCACTGCGCGCGGCGGGATCGGTGGCCTGAGCTCGATGTCGCGGTCCGCGAAGATCGTCGCGATCTGCGCGGGCCACCTGGCCTCGCTCGCAGCCGCTTGTGCGGCGGGCTGGGCATACAACGCACGCGTCTCGGCACTGCCCTACGACACGTCGGGCGGCATGTACGCCGGAGGCGAGGCGCTCACGGCGCTCGCTGCGTTCGCCGCCCTCGCGCTGCCGACGACGCTCGTCGCGCTCCTCTTCCTGCGCAGCCAGGAGCGGTTCTGGCACGGGGTCGCCGTGCTCTCGCTCGCGTTCGCGAGCGCGGGTCTGCTCGCGGTGCTGTCGCCACTCGTGATTCCCGGCGTGGAGGGCCACCCCGTCCTCTGGCCGCTCGGCCTGCTCTGGCTCGCCCAGCTGCTCGGTGTGCCGCTGTGGACGGTGGCCTTCGCGCTGCTCGCGGTGATCGCTCCGACGTGGCGGACACGCCGGCTGCTGCTCGCCGCGACCGGCATCGAGCTCGTGATCGCAGTCTGCGCCGCGATCCACTGGTTCGTGCCGTCGCCGCCGTTCTAGCGCTAGTTCTGCTTCTCGCTCTCGCCGCGCAGCGGCACGAAGCGCACCGGCATCAGGCGTTTGCGCTCGATGCCGCGATCGGTCTTCGTATAGAGCCAGAGCTCCTGATCGAAGCTCGGGCCCACCGGGATCACGAGCCGGCCGCCCGGCGCGAGCTGCTCGAGCAGCGCGGGCGGCACGTGATCGGGCGCCGCGGTGACGAGGATCGCCTCGAACGGCGCCACCTCGGGCCAGCCGCGGTAGCCGTCGCCCGTGCGCGTGTGGACGTTGGTGCAGCCGAGCCGCTCGAGGTCGGCCTTCGCGCGCGCGGCGAGCGCGGCCTCGATCTCGATCGTGTAGACCTCACGCGCGAGCTCCGAGAGCACCGCGGCCTGGTAGCCCGAACCCGTGCCCACTTCGAGCACGCGCTCGCTGCCCGTGAGCGCGGCGGCTTCGCTCATCGCCGCGACGATGTAGGGCTGCGAGATCGTCTGGCCCGCGCCGATCGGCAACGGATTGTCGTCGTACGCGTCGGCGCGCTCGCCGTCCGGCACCAGCTCGTGGCGCGGCACCCGGCCCATCGCCTCGAGCACGCGCGCGTCGCGGATCCCTCGCGCGGCGAGCTGCTCGCGCACCATGCGCGCGCGCGACTCGGCGTAGTCGTCGCTCATCGGCGCGGGCACCTCGCGCGAGCCTCCGCCACACCCGAGCCACCAGAGCGAGGCGAGCAGCATGCTGCGGATCCGGGGTTGCACCGACTCACACCTCGAACACCACCTGACGCAGCCCCCAGGTGATCGGAGGCGCCGGCTCCTCGCCGTCGCGCAGCGCCGCGAGGGCTTCTCCGAGTTCGTCGCGCTCGGAGGCCGTCGTGCGCGCCGCCACGGCCGCGTGATCGCGCAGCGTCTCCCAGTTCAATGAGAACATACCGGCCGCATCGCGCGGGTCGACCGCGAGCTCGCGCACGCGGCTCTCGCGCACGCGCGCGTCGCGCACTGCGAGCGCGCCGATCCGCGCGCCCACGTAGAGACACTGCGACTGCGCCGCGAGCACCGCCTCGACCAGCGCGAGATAGCGCCGGAACGGTTCGCCGTCGCTGCGGATCCACTCGACCTCGTCGAGGAGCAGGCGACCGCCGCGCGCGAGCTGCGACGCGAACAGGCCGATCGCGGCCTCGGGATCGGCGAGGTGCGAGACCAGGAAGCGCGCGAAGAGCGTGTCGGCGCGGCCGCAGGGGTAGGGCGCGGCGAGCGCGTCATGGCACAAGAACTCGCAGCCCGCGGGCGCGCGCTCCTGCGCGAGCTCGACGTATGCGGGCGACGCGTCGAGTCCCACGCAGCGCTCGCTCGAGAGCACGCGCGCGAGCAGCTCGGTGGTGTGGCCGGGACCGCAGCCGAGGTCGACCGCGACTGCGCTGCCGCGCCGGCCCCAGGCCGCGATGAAGTCTTCCGATGCGGGCTCGAACACGCGCGCGACCAGCGCGAGGCGGCGCGCCGCGCGCTCGGAATCGCCGAACGCGTACATTGCCGGGCCTGCGCGCTCGCTGCTCGCTCGCGCTCGGGCTCCTGCCTTCGCTCGGCTCCGCCTCGCTGCGCGTCGGCCGACTTCGTCGGCCTCCTTGCTCATGCCCCGCCTGATGGTCTTCGCTCGCCTTCGGCTCGCTGCGCGAAACTTGCGGCCTCGATCACCTCGCGCGGCGCCTGCACGAGCTCGATCAGCACGCCCTCGCCACCGTTCTTCGGGTGGATGAAGCAGACGTCGTGCCCGGCCGCGCCCTTGCGGATGCCGCCCGGCGTGAAGCGGACGCCCTGGGCTTCGAGCCACGGCACCGCCGCGGCGAGGTCGTCCACCCAGAGTCCGACATGGTTCAGCGCGGGGTCGTGCACCTTCGGCTTGCCGTTCGGGTCGATCGGCTGCATCAGGTCGACCTCGACGCGGTGCGGACCCGCACCCGCCACCGCGATGTCCTCGTCGACGTTCTCGCGCTCGCTGCGGAACTCGCCCTCGAGCGTGAGGCCCAGGAGATCGATCCAGAGCCGGCGCAGCGCGAGCTTGTCGGGCCCACCCACGGCGATCTGCTGCAATCCGAGCACCTTGAACGGTCGCGCCGCCATCACTCGCTTCCTCCATCGAAATCAGTCCCGATCCAGTAGCGCTCGGTCGTGCCCTTGCGGCTCGCGTCCGGGCGCAGCGAGCGCGCGCTCGCGAACCGAGCGCGCAGGCGCTGCTCCGCGGCCTGTGCCTCGGGACCCTCCATGAGCTTGAGCACGAGCGAACCCCCGCGCCGCAAAAGATCCGGCAGCGCGTCCTCGATCGCGGCGAGCAGCGACTCCTCGTGCGCGCGGTCCGTCGCGCGCACGCCCGTGAGCTTGGGCGCCGCGTCCGAGAGCAGCACGTCGGCCGGGCCGCCCGCTGCGGCGAGAACCGCTTCCCGGACCGCGGGTTGCGCGAGATCGCCCACTAAAGCGATCGCGTTCGCAAACTCGAGTGCGGGCTCGATCGCGGCCAGATCCACGCCCACCACGCGGCCCGTGGGCCCGACCTCGCGCGCGGCCACCTGCATCCAGCCGCCCGGCCAGCAGCCGAGGTCGATCACGCGCTGGCCGTGCCGGAGCACCGACGTGCGGCGCTGGATCTCGATCAGCTTGTAGGCCGCGCGCGAGCGATAGCCCTCGCGCTTCGCGCGCTGGTGGAAGGAGTCCTTGCGCTGGTAGGGGCGGGCCATGGCCGGCCCCGCGGCCTACCCGCGGGCCTTCACCGAGGCGCGAACGCGCACCACCCCGTCGTTGTGGCCGGGAACACCGCCGCGCACGAACAGCAGGCGCTTCTCGGGGTCGACGCGCACCACCTCGAGGTTCAGCGTGGTGACGCGCGCGTCGCCCATATGGCCCGGCATGCGCAGGCCCTTGATCACGCGGCCCGGGTACGAGCCGGGGCCGATCGAGCCGCCGTGGCGAAAGACTTCGTGGGTGCCGTGGGTGCGCTTCTTGATCGAGAAATGGTGCCGCCTCACCACGCCCTGGTAGCCCTTGCCCTTCGAGGTGCCGATCACGTCTACGCGCTGGCCCGGGCTGAAGATGTCGACGGCGATCTCCCCGCCCACTTCGTACTTCTCGAGCTCCTCCGCGGGAACTCGGCTCTCGCGCAGCGCCTTGGGCGGCGGCACGTTGGCCTTCGCCGCGTGTCCCTGGAGCGGCTTGTTCGCGTGGCGCTGCGCGCGCTCGCCATAGCCGAGCTGGAGCGCGCTGTAGCCGTCGCGCTCGAGCGTCTTCTTCTGGACGATCCGATTGGGCTGCGCGTCCAGCACGGTGACGGGGATGCACTCCCCGGCCTCGTTGAAGAGCTGGGTCATGCCGATCTTGCGGCACATGAACTCGATCGCCACGGGATGCCTCGGAGGCCCGGAGGGTTGGGGCCTGGAAGGGGAAAGAAGGGCGCCCACTATAGAAAGTGACCCGGGGGCTGTCGAGCGGGTCCCGGCGGGGAAGGGATCGCTTCCCGGCTACGGGACCTCGCGCACGAGCAGCCCCGTCGTCGACACGCGCACCTCGTAGCTCGCGGCGCGGTCCGCGCGCGTGAACGTGCTCGAGCCGTACTCGGCGTCGACGAGCGGAGCCAGCCACGGCAGGCGCGCGCGCCACGCGAACAGATCGACGCGGTGCTCGGGCGAGAGCGGGAACACGGTGCGCGGGCGCTGCTGCTCGTCTTCGATCCGCGTGTAGCGCCCCGTGACGCGGTCGAGCTCGTACGCGGTGTGGAGTCCGAGCAGGTTCGCCCAGGGATGCCACTTCAGGATCCGCGCCTCGATCGCGAACTGATCGCCCGCGAGCACGTAGTTGGCCTCGCTGCCGTCGGGCAGCACGATCCGCGCCTCGAACGCCTGCGGGCCGGTCGGCACGGTGTAGACGGTCGCCGCGAGCTCCTCGAACGTGAGCGCGCGATAGCCCGACAGGCCCGCGATCACCACCGCACACAGCGCGCTCGCCGCGAGCAGCGCGAGCGCGAGCAGCAGCGAGAGCGCGCCCGCGCCGAGCCGCATGGCGCCGCGCGGCGAGCGGCGCACCAGCGCGATCGCCACGACCGCGCACAGCGCGGCGCTCGCTGCGCACAGCGCTGCGGCGTAGAACAGCGGATCGAAGGTCATGCGCGCGCCTCCCGAAGCATGCGCCAGATTACGGGACCGCCCTGGATCGCGAGCTCGCCCAGCACTCGGAACCCGTGGCGCTCGTAGAAGGGCACGTTCGCGCGTTTCGACGACTCGAGATAGGCCGGAACGCGATCGGCGTCACAGCGCGCGAGGATCGGCGCGAGCAGCGCCGACCCGACGCCGCGGCCCTGGTGGCGCGGATCGGTGCCGAGCACCGCGAGATACCAGTGCGGCTCGAGCGGATGCGCGCGCTCGATCCGCGCGAGCTGCTCGCCCACCGCGCGGGCGCGGCGCCCGAGCGCGGCGTACCAGCGCACCGCCATCGCGAGCCGCTCCCCCAGCGAGGGAATCTGCGGGTAGGGCGGAACCCAGAACGACGCACCCTCGCGCGCCTCGGTCGTGAACACGCTCTCGTGTCGCAGCATGTCGCCCATCACCATCGCGAAGAACGCGTCGCTCGCGATCGCCCAGTCGAATTCGTTCGGCAGGATCCAGCGATGGACCGGATCGTCGCGAAACGCGCGCGCGAGTGCGAGCGACACCGCGCGCAGGTCGTCGGCGCGCGCGTTGCGCACGCACGGGGCCGGCAGGTTCACTGCGGCGCGCTCGCAGCGAACGGCGCGTCGCAGCGGTGGGTGTCGCGGATGCGGCGCAGCGCTTCGAGCGAGCCGCCCCAGCTGCGCCAGCCCGCCTCGACCGCTTCCCAGCCGCGCGCCGCGACTACGCCGTCGCGGAACACCACGGGCACGTCGTCGACCTGGACGTCCGGGCAGCCCTCGGCGCTGCGCGCGGCCACCACGTAGACCTCGATCCGCAGCGAATCTCCGGTGGGCGTCTCGAGCGAGACCTGTCGCAGCGGGCTCGGAAACGGTTCCGCGGGGTGCCCGGGCCGGTGTACCGGATCGCGGCCCAGGATCGCGTGGGCCTCCACCGCGCTCTGGCCGACCGCGACTCGCTCGACGCGCGCGCGCATCGCGAAATCCTGGATCGCGGCGGACTCGCGGGCACCCTCGCGCGCACTCCCGGACGCGCAGCCGAGCGCGGCGAGCGCGATCGCGGCCGCGCGCGCGTACCCTCTGCACCTCATCCCAGGAGACTAGCCATGCGAAACCGCCGTGCGCTCCCGTGCGCACTCGCGATCTCTCTGCTCCTGCTCGCGGCCGCGCCCGCGAGCGACCCCGCGCCTACCGTGGACGCACTGCTCGGGGCGCAGCGCGTGCGCATACCGCTCGCCGCGCTCGCCGAACGCGCGCCGCTCGCGCCGCAAGAGGACTTCCGCGTCGTGGAGCTCGGGCGCGACACCGCCACGAGCCACCACCTCGTCGCGATCCGCGGCGCGGAGAAGCCGCACCGCCACGATCGCCACGACCTGTTCGTGGTGGTCGTGCGCGGGCACGGCACGATGCGGATCGGCGATGCCGCGCTGCCGGTCGGCGAGCACAGCGTCCTCTACGTGCCGCGCGGCACCGTGCACGCGTTCGCGAACGAGAGCGGCGGGCCCGCGCTCGCGTACGTGCTCTATACGCCGCCGTTCGACGGCGTGGACCGCGTCGACGCGCGCTAGATCTCGTTTACGTGGACGATCGTCGGCGCTCCGGCGATCAGCGCGCCGAACTGCGCGCCCACGCTCGCGAGGTTCTTGCCGTGGATCTTGAGGGCCTCGTCGCTCTCGTACTTCTCGTACAGGATGAACGTGGTCGGATCGTCCTTCCGCTGGTGCGGCAGATAGACGAGCGTGCCCTTCTCCTTGGCGAGCGTGTCGGCGGCCAGCTGCTTCAGGAAGCTCTTCGCCTCCTCGACCTTGTCTTCCTTCACCTTGATCGTCGCGACGATGCTGGGCATCGGGGGGTCTCCTGTGCTTTCGGGCGCGTGAGGGGAGCACGGTCGCAGGCTCGGTGACCCCGCGTCAAGCGCCGGGTACCCTCGGCCGAGAATCTCGAGAAGGACTCGCCTCGCACCCCCCACCCCCAGGTGGGCGGTGTCGGGGCTTTCGTGCGTGCGCGCACAGGAAGTTCGATGAACGGAGCGGAGATCCCGACGGAGCCCGAGGAGGCTGGCTCGCAGAGCACAGCCGAGCTCGCGGGCAGTCTGCTCGGGCGCCGCCGCACGGTGCGGATCGCGGGCCTGCGCGGCGCCGCGCGCGCGGTGTGGGTGGCACAGCTCGCGCGCGCGCACGGCGACCGGCCGCTGCTCGTGATCGTTCCGAACGCGAAGGCGGGCGACGCGTTCCTGGTGGACCTCGCACACGCGCTCGGCGAAGTGCCCGGCGCGGGGCGCGTGCGCGCGTTCCCGCGCTACGACACGCAGCCCTACGAGCGCTTCTCGCCGCAGCCGTTCGTGGTCGCGCAGCGCATGGACGTCCTGTACCGCTGGCTGCAAGCGGCCGGAGGCCGCGCGCAGCGAGCCGCAAGTTTCGCGCAGCGAGCCGAAGGCGAGCGAAGACCGGACGAATGGGCCGAGCGAAGTTCGGAAAGGTGGATTGGCCCAACCGAGCCCGCGCCGATCGTCGTGGCGCCGTGGACCGCGCTCGCGCCGCGCGTGCCCACGCGCGACTTCGTGCGCGGGCGCACCGTACACCTCGAGCTCGGGCAGACGATCGATCGCGATGCGCTGATCGCGACGCTCGTCGGCGCGGGTTATGCGCGCATGCCGCTCGTCGAGGAGCGCGGCGAGCTCGCGGTGCGCGGCGGAATCCTCGACGTGTTCCCGCCGCACCGCGCCGCGCCCGTGCGGATCGAGCTGCTCGGCGACGAGGTGGAATCGATCCGCGAGTTCGATCCGGCCAGCCAGCGCAGCCAGACGCCGCTCGGGTATGTCGTGGCGCCTCCGCCGCGCGACCTCCTGCCCGATCGCGCGTTCGTGATCGAGCGCTCCGAGGGGCTGCGCGCGCTCGGCGCACGCGAGGGTATCTCCGCGCGCGCGGTCGACGAGCTCGTCGACTCGCTGTTGCGCGGCCACGTGCCGCCGGGTGCCGAGGCGCTCGCGCCGCTGCTCCTGCCCGGCACCGAGACCGTATTCGACTTCCTGCCCGAAGACACGCTCGTGGTAGTCGACGATCTCGAGTCCGGTCGCCAGCGCATGCTGCGCTATGCCGAGGAGTCGCTCGAGAACTACGAGCTCGCACGCGGAAGCGGGCGGCTCGTGTGCCCGCCGAGCGAGGTCGCGCTGGGGCCCGAAGATCTCGAGCGCGCCGCGCTCGCGCGCCGCGCGATCGTGCTCGAGCAGATCGACCTGGCCGACCCCTCCGACGGAATCGACCGGCTCGCGATCTCGACGCGCGGTCACGCCGAGCTGCGCGCGGCGCTCACGCGCGCGCGGGCGAGCGAGACCGCGCTCGCGCCGCTCGCGCGCCGGATCGCCGAGTGGCGCTCGGCCCGATACCGGATCGTGCTCTCGGTGGGCTCGCTCTCGCACGCCGAGCGCCTGCGCGGGCTGCTCGCCGACTACAAGGTCGCCGCGATCGTCGAGACCGAGCCGCGCCCGTGCTGGCGCTGGTCGGCGGCCGGGCGCGTCGAGATCCGGATCGCGGCGCTCTCCGAGGGCTTCTCGCTGCCCTCGGATCGGCTCGCGCTCGTCACCGAGGAGGAGATCTTCGGGCCGCGCGCAGCGCGGCGCGCGGCGAAACATCCCGCCTGGCCGACAGGCGCCGCGCTCGAATCGCTCGCGCATCTCGCGCCGGGCGACTACCTCGTGCACGCCGAGCACGGGATCGGCATCTACCGCGGCCTCGTCGATCTCGAGCTGCGCGGCATCGCGGGCGAGTTCCTGCGCATCGAATACGCCGAGCAGGCGCGCCTGTTCGTGCCCGTGCACCGGATGAGCCAGGTGCAGCGCTACGCGGGCTCCGACGGACACGTGCCGCGCATCGACAAGCTCGGCGGCGAGACCTGGCGCAAGGCCAAGAAGTCCGTCGCGCACTCGCTGCGCGACCTCGCGCGCGAGCTGCTCGCGGTGCACGCGGCGCGCGAGCTCGCGCAGGGCTTCGCGTTCTCGCCGCGCGATCGTCTCCAGGAGGAGTTCGAGGCGACGTTCCCCTACGACGAGACGCCCGACCAGCTCTCCGCGATCGAGGACACGCTCGCCGACATGCAGCGCGAGCGGCCGATGGATCGGATCGTCTGCGGCGACGTCGGCTACGGCAAGACCGAGGTGGCGGTGCGCGCGGCGTTCCGCGCCGCGCTCGACGGCAAGCAGGTGGCCGTGCTCGTGCCCACGACGATCCTGTGCCAGCAGCACGAGGAGACGTTCGGCGAACGCTTCAAGGGTTACCCGGTGCGCATCGAGGCGCTGTCGCGCTTCCAGACGCCTGCGCGTGCGAAGCGCGTGCTCGAGGGGCTCGCCGACGGCACCGTCGACGTCGTGATCGGAACCCACCGGCTGCTCCAGAAGAACGTGATGTTCCGCGACCTCGGTCTGCTCGTGATCGACGAAGAGCACCGCTTCGGCGTCGCGCACAAGGAGCGGGTCAAGCAGCTCAAGAAGACGGTGGACGTGCTCACGCTCACGGCCACGCCGATCCCGCGCACGCTCCAGCTCGCGTTCGCGGGACTGCGCGACCTCTCGGTGATCGACACGCCGCCGGCCGACCGCCTCGCGATCCGCACGCAGGTCGGGCGTTATTCCGAGGAGGTGATGCGCGAGGCGATCCTGCGCGAGATGCGGCGCGGCGGGCAGGTGTTCCTCGTGCACAACCGCGTCCAGACGATCGGCGCGATGGCCGAGACGCTCGCTCGGATCGTGCCCGAGGCGAAGGTGATCGTGGCGCACGGCCAGCTGCCCGAGCGCGAGCTCGAAAAGAGAACGCTCGGATTCATGCACGGCCAGGCCGACGTGCTGCTCTGCACCACGATCATCGAGAGCGGCCTCGACAACCCGCGCGCGAACACGATCATCGTGAACCGCGCCGACGCGCTCGGCCTCGCCCAGCTCTACCAGCTGCGCGGGCGCGTCGGCCGCAGCACGCAGCGCGCCTACGCCTACCTGATGGTCAACACTCCCGACAACCTCTCACCCGACGCGCGCAAGCGGCTCGAGGCGATCCAGGACCTGTCCGATCTCGGCAGCGGCTTCCGGCTCGCGAACCTCGACCTCGAGATCCGCGGCGCGGGCAACCTGCTCGGCCCCGAGCAGTCGGGCAACCTCGCCGACGTCGGCTACGAGACCTACATGGAGATGCTCGAGGAGACGATCGACGCGATGCGCGGGCTCGCGCACGAGGCCGAGATCGATCCCGAGATCCGGCTGCCCGTGCCCGCGCGGCTGCCGGAGAAATACGTGCCGACCGTGAACGAGCGGCTCGTGCTCTACAAGCGCCTCGCGAGCTGCCGCGCCGACGCCGAGGTCGATCGGCTGCGCGACGAGATCCTCGACCGCTACGGCCCGCTGCCCGCCGACGCGCACCACCTGCTCGAGGTGATCCGGCTCAAGATCCAGGCGCGCGCGCTCGGCGTCGCGGTCGTCGACGTCGCGAACGGCGAGATCGTGCTCACGGCCGCCGAGCAGAGCCGCGTCGATCCGCAGCGCCTGCTGCGCCTGCTCACGCAGGCCGGCGGCGGCATCCGCGTGACGCCGGGACACAAGATCCTCGCCCCGATGCCCAAGGGCCGCGAGCCGCAGGATCTGTTCGACGCGGCGCGACGCGTGATGACGAGCCTGGCGGGATAGTCCGTACGCGATGTGCGGGCGCCGCAGTGAGGTGCTAACTCGGTACTCCCCTTTCCAGGAGAGCACGATGAAATCCGATCAGCGGTCCGTAGCCGGCCTAGCGATTGTGATCCTGTCGATGGCCGTCGCGTGCGACCGGGCCTCGGCACCCGCGCTCGTCGAAGACACGCCGGAGAATCGCTCTGCTCAGATCGAGCGCTATTTCGCGGCCATGCCCCCCGAGGCCCTGGTCACGGACATGGTCGACAACATCGCGACGCGCTTGCCCGATGATCAGCGCGCGCACTTCGTCGATCTGATGAAGAAGAACGTCGATGTGCCGAAGCTTCGTTCGATCATGCAGGAGGGAATGGCGAAGAACTTTACCGCCGGCGAACTGAGCGCACTGGCCGACTTCTATGGATCGGAGCTCGGCAAGTCCGCGAACGAGAAGTTCGGAACCTACATGGCGGAAGTGATGCCTGCGGTCCAGGCGGAGATCGTGACGGCGGTGGGCAAGGTGCAGGGTGAGTTCGCAGCGAAGCAGGAGCCGTCGGCCCCGCCCGCCACGAAGACAGAGCCGGCGCCCGAGGCTGCCGCTCCAGCGCCGGCGGAGATGAATTAGTCGCGCGCTCCGAATCGCCGCCGGTACGCCGCGGGCGATAGACCCGTGTGGCGCTTGAACAGCCCGCGGAAGAACGCCGCGTCTCCGTAGCCGACCGACATGCCGACCTCCGACACGCCGCGGTGATCGTCCTCGAGCATGCGCTGCGCCGCGCGCACGCGCAGGCGCTGGAGATAGTCGAGCGGCGTGGTGCCCGTGGCGTCCTTGAACCGGCGCATGAAGTTGCGCGGGCTCATGCCGAGCTCGCGCGCGAGTGCGTCGAAGCGCACGTCTTCACGGCAGTGCCCTTGGATCCATCGCTCGGCGCGGCGCACCGACTCGTCGTCGTGGCGCGCGCCCACCGGCAGCACGGAGAAGCCGGCCTGGCACTCGCGCGGCATGTCGAGCACGAGCGCCTTGGCGCACTCGCGCGCGGTGTCGCGGCCCGCGAGCCGGTCGACGAGGTAGAGCGCCAGGTCGAGCGCCGCGTGTACACCGCCGCCGCAGTAGACGCCGTCTTCCTCCGTGACCAGGTCGTCGGGCTGCCAGCGCGCTCTCGGGAAGCGCGTGCGCATCTCGTCGACGAGCGCCCAGTGGGTGGTGGCGGCGCGGCCGTCGAGCAGCCCCGCGGCGCCGAGCAGCGAGACGCCCGAGCACACACCCGCGACGCGCGCGCCGCGCGCGTGGACCTCGCGCAGAAAATCGACGATCGGCGCGTTGCGCGCGATCACCTCGCCGATCGGGAGCCCGCCCGAGGACACGAACACGAGGTCGCTGTGCGCCACCGCGTCGAGCGCGTCATCGGGCTGGATCCGGTACGGCGAGTTCGGGCACACGGGTGCGCCGTCGATCGACGCACTGCGCACGCGGAAGCACGGCGCGTGGGGCTGGCCGGCGAGCTCGTTCCAGAGCACGCCCGCATCGCGGAAGACCTCGAGCGGCCCGACCGCGGTGGAGGCGTGTCCGCCCTCGAGGAACAGCACGCTGACCTCGATCGAGTCGTTTGTCTGGATCACCACCATACGTTGGCATATCAGCCATCTGGTAGCGAGGTCGGGCGAGGCGCAGACTGGCGCCACACAAGGAGGACCGACATGCGTAAGTTCCTGATCGAGCGAAGGATCCCGGGCGTCGAACAGCTGGACTCGTGCGGGCTCGCCGACGCCGCGAAGAAGTCGAACGGCGTGCTGGCCGAGCTCTCGCCCCGGGCGCAGTGGATCGAGTCCTACGTCGTGGACGGGGGCACGGTGTGCGTCTACCTCGCCGACGACGAGCAGGCGATCCGCGACCACGCCGCCAAGAGCGGCTTCCCGGCCAACAAGATCAC
This sequence comes from uncultured delta proteobacterium, assembly GCA_963832165.1. Lineage (GTDB taxonomy): Bacteria > Myxococcota_A > UBA9160 > UBA9160 > SMWR01 > JAHEJV01. Next base: position 368,860 of record CAWHTE010000007.1, read on the forward strand.
CGAAGTGCTCCGGATGATCGATCCGACCACGGCCATCGGCTGACGACCGAGGCGTCACCCGATCTACACGGCCGCGGTCGGACCGCCGATCTACTCTGGTGGAATGCGCCACTCCGCCGAGCGCTTCTTCAACCGCGAGCTGTCCTGGCTCGACTTCGACCGCCGCGTGCTCGAGCTCGCGCGCGACGCGGGTCGACCCGTGCTCGAGCGGGCGAAGTTCCTCGCGATCTTCTCGCGCAATCTCGACGAGTTCTTCCAGGTGCGGGTGTCCGAGCTCCAGGACCTCGTGGCCGAGCGCGACGAGACGCCCGCGCCCGACGGACTCACGCCCGCGGCGCAGCTCGCCGCGATCCGCGAGCGCGTCCTCGAGCTGTTCGCGGCCGCGCACGAGACGTTCGAGCGCGAGCTGCGCCCCGCGCTGCGCGGCGCGGGCATCGACATCGTGCGCTGGCAAGACCTCACCGACGAGGAGCGCGCGGGCACGCTCGCGCCGTTCGACGAGCAGATCTCGCCGGTGCTGATCCCGCTCGGCGTCGACCCGACGCACCCGTTCCCGTTCGTCTCGGGTCTCTCGCTCTCGGTGGGCGCGTTCGTGCAGGCGCGCGGCGGCGGTCCGCGCCGGCTCGCGCGCGTGAAAGTGCCCGCCTTCCTGCCGCGCTGGTGGGAGGTCGGCCCGGGCCGCTACACGCCCGTCGAGGAGGTGATCCGCGCGCACTTCGGCCTCTTGTTTCCCGAAGACGAGATCGCGGGCGCGAGCTTCTTCCGCGTGACGCGCGACGCCGATCTCGAGCTCGACGAAGACCGCACCACGGGCGATCTCGTGAAGCAGGTGGAGGCGGGCCTGTACCGGCGCCGCCGCGCGAGCGATGCGGTGCGCCTCGAGGTGGCGGCCGGCTTCGATCCGCGGATCCGCGACCTGCTCCTGCGCGAGCTGCGTCTCGAGCGCGACGACCTGTACGAGGTGCCCGGGCTGCTCGATCTGGGCGGGCTGTCCGAGCTCCACGAGCGCGCGCCGTCCGAGCACAAAGACGCGCCGTGGATTCCGGCCGAGGTGTTCCGCGGTCGACTCGGTGCAGAGCGCGTGGGCGAGGCCGTGTTCCGCACGCTGCGCGAGCGCGACGTGCTCGTGCACCATCCCTACGAGAGCTTCGAGAGCTCGGTGGGCACGTTCCTCACCGCGGCCGCCGAGGATCCCGCGGTGCGCGTGATCATGACCACGCTCTACCGCACGGGCGGCTCGGAGAGCAGCATCGTGCAGGCGCTCCAGGGCGCGGCCGCGCGCGGCAAGCAGATCGTCGTGCTCGTCGAGCTCAAGGCGCGCTTCGACGAGGCGAGCAACCTCGAGCGCGCGCGATTCCTCGAGCGCGCAGGCGCGCACGTGGTGTATGGGGTGCTCGGCTTGAAGACCCACACCAAGCTCGCGTTCGTCGTGCGCGAGGAAGCGGGGCGGCTGCAGCGCTACTGCCACGTCGCGACGGGCAACTACAACCCGGTCACGGCCGCGCTCTACGAAGACGTCGGCCTGTTCACGAGCCGCGAGGACGTCACGCGCGACGTCGCGGAGATGTTCCAGCGCCTCACGAGCGGAAGCGGCTGGCGATCCTACGAGAAGCTGCTCGTGGCGCCCGAGGGTCTGCGCGCGGGAATGCTCGAGCGGATCGCGCGCGAGGCGCGCCCGGGCGGCCGGATCATCGCGAAGCTGAACGGGCTCTCCGATCCGACCGTGATCGACGCGCTCTACGACGCGTCGGCCGCGGGCGCGGAGATCGACCTGATCGTGCGCGGCATCTGCTGCCTGCGACCCGGCGTCGCGGGCCTGTCCGAGCGGATCCGGGTGCGCTCGGTGCTCGGCCGTTATCTCGAGCACTCGCGCATCTTCCGCTTCGGCGCGCCGGGCCAGGGCGAGACCTGGATCGGCTCCGCCGACCTGATGCAGCGCAACCTCGATCTGCGCGTCGAGGCGCTCGTGTCCGTGGAAGACTCCGCGCTCGTGGCGCGCATCGACGCGCTGCTCGCGATCTATCTCGACGCGGAGTCACGCGTGTTCTGTCTCGCGCCCGACGGCTCATGGAAGTGCACGGGCAGCGTCGACGTGCAGGAGCGGATCCGCGCGCTCACTCCGCCGTCGGGAGCTCCAGCGGTGTGAGCGCGCCCTCGGTCGCCCAGCCGTGGGCGACCGCCTCGGCCTCGAGCGCAGCGACGCGGTCCGCTGACAGCGGGTGCGTGCCGAGGTAGCCAGGGATGCGGGGCAGCGCACCTGCAGAGCCGTCTTCGCGAGCCAGGCGCGCGAAGAAGTCGGAGGTGCCGGCGACGTGTCCATACTCCGCCTGGACCAGAGCGAGGCCGAACTCGTCGGCTGCAGTCTCCTGGCGGCGGTCGAAGCTGCGCTGCGCGAGCTGGCCCGCGAGGTTGCCGAGCCCCGAAACGAGCTCGTCGCCGTAACCGAGCGCGTTGGCCACGACCCAGAGCCCGAGGCCGCGACCGAGGCCGCGCAGGTGGTCGCGCGCCTCGTAGTGGCCGATCTCGTGCGCGAGCACGAGCGCGAGCTCGTTCTCGCTCTGCACGGTCTCGAGAAGTCCCGAGGTCACGAGGACGACGCGGCCCGGCAGCGCAAGCGCGTTCGGCTCCGGCTCGTCGTCGAGCACCCCGACCCGGATGTACGGCGGATCGCCGCAGTGCGACGCGAGCCGGTCGACCAGTGCCTGTAGAGCCGGCCTGCGCGGGTCTTCCGCACCCGCGAGCGCCCAATCCGCGAACCAGCGCGCCTCGAACGCGGGCGGGGCGAGCAGCACGAGCCGATCGACCACGAGCGCCGCGATCACGACGAACACGACCACCGCACCGACCAGGCCGACCACGAGCAGCGCGAACTCGCGCAGCGGGTGATCGTCGCTGGTGTTGATGCCTTCGGCCGGGAGTTGGTCTAGAAGTCGCTCGTCGTCGGTCGCTGCGCGGCCGTCTGCGGCGCTTGCGATCAACGCGGATCGCTGCGCAGCTCCAGCCCAGTGCCGAACGCGAGCACCTCGACGCCGGTGGTCGCCTTGCTGTTGCGGCTCGCGCGCGCGACGCGCGTGGTCTCGAGGCGCAGATTCACGATCGCCTGGAAGCCGCGCGCGCGCGCGTCCTCCTTGCAGCGCAGGATCGCCTCGCGGCGCGCGCGGTCGAGCAGTGTCTCGTAGCTCTGGACGCGCCCGCCCACGATCGTGCGCAGACTGGCCAGGAAGCGCTTGAAGTGGTCGACCGAGATCACGACGCTGCCCGAGACGATGCCGACGGCGTCCACGGCCCACGCGTTCGGGATCTGGCGGAACGTCACCGCGGGCAGCATGCGCAGCTCGTTCTCGCGCGTGCGGATGCTCGCGTAGTGCTGTCGCTCGACGCGCCGCCCCGTGAAGAACGCTGCGCCGAGCAGCGCGAGCGGCAGGACGATCTGGATCAGCCCCTCGATCGCGGCGCCCACCTAGTCCACCTGCACCGCAGTGCCGTATGCGAACAGCTCCGCCGCGCCCTGCGTGATCGAGCTGGTCGAGAAGCGCACGTTCACCACGGCGTTCGCACCGAGGCTCTCCGCCTCGTGGACCATGCGCTGGAGCGCGTCTTCGCGGCTCTCCTGGAGAAGCTCGGTATAGCCCTTGAGCTCGCCGCCGAAGATGTTCTTGATGCCGGCCATCAGGTCGCGCCCGATGTGCTTGGAGCGCACCGTGCTGCCGGATACGACGCCGAAGAAACGCTTGATCGTACGGCCGGGAATACTCTCGGTCGTCGAGATGATCATGGGGGGCCTCCGCTGGTCCACGGAACATCGGCCGGCCAGGGTTGTGGGCTTGAGCATCCGGCACCGCGCGCGAGGTTTTGTCATGCTCCGCGCGTGCCGCTCCGCATGGGCAAAATCCTGTTGGCCGCCGCGCTCGCGCTGGCCCCGGTTGCGCCTGCGCGCGCGGTCGGCGACGCGACGCTGATCGACGGGATCGCCGCGCAGGTCGACGGCCGGATCGTGCTGGTGTCCGAGGTGCTGCGATCGGTGCGGCCCCAGGAAGAGGCGATGCGCCGCGCGGGCGCGCCCGAGCAGGAGATCGCCAAGCTGCGCGCCGACGGGCTCGAGCGGCTGATCGAGTCGCGCCTGGTCGAGAAGATCGTCGAGGACAGCAATCAGAAGGCCACCGACGAAGAGATCACGCGCACGATCGAGGGCATCGCGCAGGAGAACGGCCTCACGCTCGAGCAGCTCTACGCGAGCGTGGTGTTCCACGGGCTCACGGTCGAGGAGTACCGCCTCCAGATCAAGCGCGACTTCGAGCGGCGCAACATGATCCAGGGAATGCTCGGCCAGCGCGTCAAGGTCGAGGACGGCGAGATCGAGGAGCTCTACGCCGCCCGCTACGGCAAGCAGCGCGACACGGGAGACTCGGTGCACGTGCGCCAGATCCTGCGCGCGTACGGCGGCGCGTCCCAGCGCACGCAGGACGTCGCCTGCAACGAGGTGCGCCTCGCGCGCGATCGCGTCGCGGGCGGCGAGCCGTTCGAGAAGGTGGCCTCGCAGGTCTCCGAGGCCGCGCCGCGCGACGGCGGCGACATCGGTTGGCTGCCGCTCGCGAGCGTCGCGCCGTGGATGAGTCAGGCGCTCGAAGGCGTCCCCGACGGCGGCATGAGCGAGGTGCTCGTGCTGCCGTTCGGCTGCGCGGTGCTCCAGCTCGTCGAGCGCCGCGTGCTCGAGCCCGTCACCTACGAGCAGGCAAAGGAATCGCTCTCGCGCGAGCTCTGGGAGCGCAAGCTCGAGCAGGAGTACCGCACCTGGATCGAGGAGATGCGCGGGAACAGCTACATCGAGCGACACGGCTACTTCGCCGACGCCGCCGCGCTCGGCGCATCCGACGTCGAGTAGCTCCCCCGTCAGGGCCGCACGACGTAGAACGCATTGACGGGATGCCCGAGGTCGAGCGGCTCGAAGCGCGCGAAGCCGGCCTCGGCAGCCATCTGGCGCAACAGATCCGCGTGCAGCCCGAGCGTGCCGAGCCCGAGCCCGCCCGGCTCGGAGAGCGCCGACGACATGCACGTGAGCACCGAGGTGCCGTACATCAGCGCGGCCATCGGGTTCTTGCGCACGTTCGCCTCGTAGCCGTCCTGCGCCTTGATGTCGGCGACCAGCCAGGTGCCGTCGTCGCGCAGCGCGGCGCGGATCCCCTCGATCGCGCTCGCGGGATCCGTCATGTCGTGCAGGCAATCGAACGTGGTGATGAAGTGGAAGCTCGCGTCGCGCGGCAGAGGCTCGCGCCTGGCATCGTGGAATTCGACGTTGTCGAGACCCGCGGCGAGCCGGTTGGACTCGGCGCGCGAGAGCGCGTGGTGCGAGATGTCGTAGCCGTGGAAGTGTGAGTTCGGGAACGCGCTGGCCATCTCGAGCAGCGCGACGCCCGCGCCGCAGCCCACGTCGGCCACGCGCGCGCCGCGCTCGAGCGCAGGCACCACGCCCGCGATGCGCGGCAGCGCCATCGGCACGAGCAGCGCGCGATACCACGGCGCGAAGCCGCGCTCGATGCCCGCGGCCGCGCCGGGGCCGAGCGCGTCGTAGTCGAGACCCACGCCGCTCGCGAACGCCTCGGGCATGCGGTCGACGATCGCGATCGTCTCGGGCAGCGACGCGAACATCCCACAGCCGAACGCGGGATGGCGTTCGTCGGCGAGCACGGCGCGTCCCTCGGGCGAGAGCGCGAATCGCTCGTCGCCGCGGTGCTCGAGCACGCCGGCCGCTCCCTGCTGGTACAGCCACTCGCGCAGCCAGCGCTCGGAGAGCCCCGTGCGCCGCGCGAGCTCGGTGCTGTCGGCGGGCCCATCGTTCGCGAGCGAGCGGTACAGGCCGAGCCGGTCGCCCAGGCAGATCATCGCCGAGGTCATCGCGCCCCCGAGCGCGCCGAATACCTGCTTCGCGAATTCCTTGAGCCGCTCGGGATCGAGCGCGCGGTCATCGGGGGTGGACATGGCTTCCTCCTGGGCTCAGTCGAGTCCGAATCGCTCCTGCAGCGCGCCGAGCGCGCGCGCGGTCACGGCCTCCGCGCTGCCCGACGCGTCGACGCGCACGAGGTAGGGGCGCTCGATCGCCGCGAAGATCGCCGCGACCTGCGTCAGGTACTCGCCGTGCTCGAAGCGCGGATCGGCCGCACCGCGCGCGCGCGTTCGCGCGAGGCCCTCGGCGGCGGGCAACTCGAACAGCAGCGCGGCGTCGGGCGCGGGGAACTCGGCCTCGCTGTCGGCGAGGATCCTGCGCCAGTCGAGGCCGCGCGCGCCCTGATAGGCGACGGTCGAGAGGAAGTAGCGGTCGGTGAGCACCCAGCGGCCCGCCGCGAGCGCGGGCTCGATCGTGCGCGCCACGTGCTCGCGCCGATCTTCCACGAACAGCGCGAGCTCGCGCTCGACGGACAGGTGATCGCCCCCGCGCAGCAGCGCGCGCAGGCGTTGCCCGGTCGGGGCGTCGCTGGGCTCGCGCGTCTGCACGACATCGCGGCCGCGCTCGCGCAGCGCCTGCGCGAGCCGCACCGCCTGCGTCGACTTGCCGCAGCCGTCGAGCCCTTCGAGCGCGACGAGCGTCCCCCGGTTCACGGCCATCGCGTGGCGATCCGTTCACGCCCGGGGCCGAGTCGAGGCTGCGGTGCAACGGCACATCGCCCCAGCGTGGCATGCCGCTTGCTCCCGAGAAAGGCGCGCCGCAAGGCGTGCCCGCCAGCACCCCTCTAACGGGACCGGGGGTCGGCGGGTTCTCGGACGCCGGGCGGGGGCATTGGCATGCCGCGGGAATTCAAACGGGGTGAGGCCCGTGGCTGGCTCCCGCCCGGCGTTCAACCGAGGTGGCTAGATCTTGCCCTGGAGCATGAACGCGATCACGAGCCCGTAGATCGCGATCGACTCGATCAGCACCATGCCGAGGATGAAGTTGACGAACATCGCGCCCGCAGCGCCCGGATTGCGCGCGATGCCCGCGGTCGTGTTGCCCGCGGTGAGACCCTGGCCGATGCCGCAGCCGAGCCCCGCGAGGCCGACCGCGAGGCCCGCGCCGAGCGCATAGCCCCAGCTCGAGCCGCCATCGCCCGCGCCTTCCTGGGCCATCGCTGCGAGCGGCGCGATTACGAACATCAGGGTCCACAGAACGGTCGATCGAAACTTGCGCATGGATCCAGTCACTCCTTTGGTGGGTTGTGCGCGCGAGTCGCCGCTAGTGCGGCTCGTCGAGCGCGAGTCGGATGTAGATCATCGTGAGCAGGGCGAATACGAACGCCTGCAGGAACGCGACGACGAGCCCGAGCCCCATGAACACGGCCGGCACCGCGATCGGCACCAGCGAGATCCAGACCGCGACCACGGTGTGGTCGGCGAACATGTTCGCGAGCAAGCGCACGGCCAGCGTGACGATGCGCGCGAGGTCGAGCGGGATCTCGAGCACGAAGAAGAGCGGGGCGAGCAGCCGGAAGTGGACGTGGCGGCCGAAGATCTCGCGCTCGAAGAAGCTCGGCCCGAGGAACTTCACGACGTACTTCTGCTTGTGCTCGAGGATCCCGATCACCGTGTAGAACACCCACGCGATGACCGCCCACGCGGCGGTGGTGTTGACGTCGCTCGTCGCACCCGCGAGCCCCGGGACCAGGCCCATCAGGTTCGAGATCAGGATGAAGAAGAACATCGTCCCGACGAGCGGGAAGTAGGTGCGCCACTTGGGGCCCATGTGCTCGCGCGCCATGCCCGAGAGCCATTCGACGAGCACCTCGAGCAGGTTGCGCACCGTGACGCCTTCGTCCGGGAGCACTCCGCCGTCGGAGGTCGCGATGCGCCGCCGCACCAGCACACCACCGAGCAGCAGCAACACGGCCGCCATCACGGCGGCCTGGATCACCCAGGGCACGTGGATGAGGTGCTCGAAGTCGTGGAAGATCATTCGTCGTCCTCGTCACTCGCTTCTCGCTCGCGCGCGAGCCACGGGTTCCAGCTCTCCCAGGCGGGATCATCGAGCGGGAGCGCCGGGGCGTTCGGATCGATCGCGGGACGGCTGCGCCACGCAGCCCAGATCGAAGCGGGCATGATCAGCGAGAGCCCGATCACGAGGCCGACCGGGTGCGCGCCGAGCGCGAGCGCTCCGCCGATCCCGATCACGAGCAGGCCGAAGCGCAGCGCATAGAGACCCGTCCAGCCGCCGCCGCTCTTGATCTCGCCAAAGAACAGGAGCTGCGCCTGCTGGTGCAGCCCGCGGAAGTTCACGGCCTCGAGCAGCGCGCCGAAGCCCAGGCTCAGCGCGAACAGGGGCGACACGAGCCACCACGCGGCGGCGGTTGCGCCCGCGGACAGCGCGAAGTTCAGGCGTTCGATGGGCTGGATCGTCACGGTTTGGGATCGTCGTCGAGTTGTCGCAGCTGTTGGCCCAGCCGCAAGAGGCGCAGCACGAACGCGCCGAAACCGATCGCGGCGCCCACGAGCAGGAGGATGGGTGTTGTGTCGAAGCGGCCGTCCAACCAGTACCCGCCGCCGATCGCGATCGGGATCGCCAGCACCGCTTCGAACGCGCCTTGATAAGCCGCGACCCCGCGCCGCTGGACTGTCTGCTCGGGCGACGCCGGATCTTCGTTCGGAGGATCGGTGGGGTCTGTCGGAACGCGGCGCATGCTAGCCAACGCCTCCGCGAGCCTCAACGCACTGCGGCAAGTCTCATGGACTTCGCTCGCCTTCGGCTCGCTGCGCGAAACTTGCGGCCCGAAATGCCGCGCGCGCAGCGGAGATCGTGGCGGCGATCTGGGCCGGACGGTGAGCGAGCGAGACGAAGCCCGCCTCGAAGGCCGAGGGCGCGAGATAGACGCCCGCGTCGAGCATCGCGGCGAAGAATCGGCGGAAGGCCGCCGCGTCGGCCTTCTTCGCATCCGCGAAGTTGCGCACGGGCCCCGCGTGGAAGAAGAAGCCGAACATCCCACCGATCGCGGCGGACGTGAACGGAACCCCGGCTTCGGCCGCCGCGGCCGCGAGACCGTCCGCGAGTGCCCGGCTCGTCTGCTCGAGCTGCGCGTAGACGCGCGGCTTTGCGAGCCGGTCGAGCGTCGCGCAGCCGGCCGCCATCGCGAGCGGGTTGCCCGAGAGCGTCCCGGCCTGATAGACGGGCCCGTCGGGCGCCATGCGGTCGAGCAGCTCGGCCGGACCGCCGTACGCGGCCGCGGGCAGGCCCCCGCCCACCACCTTGCCGAGGCAGGTCAGATCGGGTGCCACGCCGAAGCGCTCCTGCGCGCCGCCGCGCGCGACGCGGAAGCCCGTCATCACCTCGTCGAAGATCAGGAGCGCGCCCGCGCGCGTGCACAGCTCGCGCAGCCCGGCGAGGAAGCCCGGCTCCGGCAGCACGAGGCCCATGTTGCCCGCAACCGGCTCGACGATCACGCACGCGATCTCGCGTCCCCAGCGCGTCATCGCATCCGACACCGCGCCGAGATCGTTGTAGGGTGCGGTCACGGTGAGCTCGGTGAACGCCTCGGGCACGCCGGGCGAGCCCGGGATCCCCAGCGTCGCGACACCGCTGCCTGCGCCGACCAGCAGCGCGTCGGCGTGGCCGTGGTAGCAGCCCTCGAACTTGAGGATCCGCGGCCGACCCGTCACCGCGCGCGCGAGCCGCAGCGCGCTCATCGTCGCCTCGGTGCCCGAGGAGACGAAGCGCACGCGCTCGATTCCGGGCACCGCGGCCACCACGCGCTGCGCGAGCGCGGTCTCGAGCTCGGTCGGCGCGCCGAAGCTCGTGCCGTGGCGCAGCGCCGCGCGCACCGCGCGCAGCACGTCCGGATCCGCGTGCCCGAGGATCATCGGGCCCCACGACCCCACGTAGTCGATATACACGTTGCCGTCGGCGTCCCAGATCCGCGCGCCGCGCGCGCGCGAGATGAAGCGCGGCGTCGCGCCGACCGCCCCGAACGCGCGCACGGGGCTGTTCACGCCGCCCGGGATCACGCGCCGCGCGCGCTCGAACAGGCGCCGCGAGCGTCCCGTCTTCACGCGGTGCCGCTGCCCGGCTCCGGGACGTCCCGCTCGGCCAGGCGCGCCATCGACACGATCTTCTCGTCGTCCGCGAGGTTCATGATCCGCACGCCCTGGGTCGCGCGGCCCATCGTGGAGATGCCCGCGACGCGCGCGCGCAGCACCTTGCCACCGTCCGTGATCAGCATGACCTCGTCGTCGTCGACCACCTGCGCCACCGACACGACCGGCCCGTTTCGCGCGGAGGTGCGGATCGTGATGATGCCCATGCCACCGCGCCGCTGGACCCGGTAGTCCTCGAGCGGCGTGCGCTTGCCGTAGCCGCGCTCGGTCACCGTGAGCACGGTCGCGACGGGCGAGAGGATCTCCATTCCCACCACGCGGTCGCCCTCGCGCAGCATCATGCCGCGCACGCCACCCGCAGCGCGTCCCATCGCGCGCACCTGCTCTTCGGGGAAGCGGATCGACTTGCCGTCGCTCGTCGCGATGATCACCTCGTGGTGGCCGTTGGTGCGGCACGCGGCGATCAGCTCGTCGTCGTCGTCGAGTGTGATCGCGATGATCCCGCCGCGGCGCGGGTTCGAGTACGCGTCGAGGCGCGTCTTCTTGATCACGCCCTTGCGCGTGCACAGAAGCACGTAGGCCTCTTCGTCGAACGCCCGCACGGGCAGGGTCGCGCGCACGCGCTCGCCGTCGGCGAGCTGGAGCACGTTCGCGAGCGATTTGCCGCGCGCCGCGCGCCCGAGCTGCGGCAGCTCGTGAACCTTGAGCCAGTGCGCGCGTCCGCGCGTGGTGAAGAACAGGATGTAGGCGTGGGTCGAGGCGATGAACAGGCGCTCGACGAAGTCCTCCTCGCGCGCCTCCATGCCCTTCACGCCCTTGCCGCCGCGGTGCTGCGCGCGGTACTCGGTGAGCGCGTTGCGCTTGATGTATCCGTGGTGGGACACGGTCACGACCATGTCCTCCTCGACGATCAGGTCCTCGGTGGTCAGCCCCTCGACCGCCGCGGCCAGCTCGGTGCGCCGCTCGTCGCCGTACTGCTCGCGGATCTCGGCGAGCTCCTCGACCACCACCTCGCGGATCTTCTCGTCGCTCGCGAGCAGGGCCTTCAATTCCTCAATCTTTGCGCGCACCTCCGCGAGCTCGTCCAGCACGCGCTGGCGCTCCATCGCGGTGAGCGAACGCAGTCGCATTTCGAGGATCGCGTTGGCCTGGCGCTCGGAGAGCTCGAAGCGGGTGATCAGCGCCGTGCGCGCAGCGCCCGTGTCGTCGGCTCCGCGGATGATCGAGATCACCTCGTCGAGGTGGTCGAGCGCGATCGCGAAGCCCTCGAGCAGGTGCGCGCGCGACTCGGCCTGCGCGAGGTCGTAGGTGGCGCGCCGCACCACCACCTCGCGCCGGAAGTCGATGAAGTGCTGGAGCGCCTCCTTGAGCGGCAGCGTCTGGGGCCGGCCGTTCACGAGCGCGAGCAGGTTCACGCCGAAGGTGGTCTGCAGCGGCGTCTGCTTGTAGAGCTGGTTCAGCACCACGTCGCCGGGCGCGTCCTTCTTGAGCTCGATCACGACGCGCATGCCTTCGCGATTGCTCTCGTCGCGCAGGTCGCCGACGCCGTCGATCTTGCCCTCGCGCGCGAGCTCGGCGATCCGCTCGAGCATCGACGACTTGTTGACCATGAAAGGGATCTCGGTCACGACGATCCGCTCGCCGCGCTTGGTCGTCTCCATCTCGGCGCGCGCGCGCACGGTGAGCAGACCGCGGCCCGTCGCGTAGGCGGAGCGAATCCCCTCGTGGCCGCAGATGATCGCGCCGGTCGGGAAATCGGGTCCGGGCATCTTCTCGAGCAGGTCGTCGAGCGTGCAACCGGGGTTGCGCACGACGAGCGTGATCGCGTCGATCAGCTCGCGCAGATTGTGCGGCGGCACGTTGGTGGCCATGCCCACCGCGATCCCCGAGGAGCCGTTCGCGAGCAGGTTCGGGAAGCGCGACGGCAGCACCACCGGCTCCATCATGCCGCCGTCGAAGTTCGGCACGAAGTCGACCGTCTCGCGGTCGATGTCGCGCAGCATCTCCTCGGCGAGCCGCGTGAGGCGCGCCTCGGTGTAGCGGTAGGCGGCCGCCGGATCGCCGTCGATCGAGCCGTAGTTGCCCTGGCCGTCGACGAGCGGGTAGCGGAGCGAGAAGTCCTGGGCCATCCGCACCATCGAGTCGTAGACGGCGCTGTCTCCGTGCGGGTGGTAGTGCTTGAGCACCTCGCCGACCACGCCGGCCGACTTCGAGTAGCCGCGCGTCGAGAGCAGCCCTTCCTGCTGCATCGCGTACAGGATCCGCCGATGCACGGGCTTCAGGCCGTCGCGCACGTCGGGCAGCGCGCGGGAGACGATCACCGACATCGAGTAGTCGAGGAACGAGCGCCGGACCTCGTCCTCGATGTTCACGGGCGGCGAAAACGGCTCCGACGGCGCCCCCCGCCCGGCGGCGGGGGCTCGGGCGGCTGGGGCGGGGGCGTGATCTCGATCCCGTCACTCATGCTGGTCTTCGCTCGCCTTCGGCTCGCTGCGCGAGACTTGCGGTCAGATGTCCAGATTCTGGACATCGAGCGCGTTGCGCTCGATGAACAGGCGCCTCGGCTCGACGTCGTCGCCCATCAGGGTGCTGAACGCGTCGTCGGCCTCGACGTCGTCGGGCACGCGCACCTGGAGCAGCGTGCGCAAGACGGGGTTCATGGTCGTGTCGGCGAGCTGATCGGGGTTCATCTCGCCGAGGCCCTTGTAGCGCTGGATCGAGAGCCCGCGCGCGCCGATCTCGAGCAGGCGATCGAGCAGCCGGATCGGTCCGCCGATCTGCTCGGGCTCGCTGTCTTCGCGCTGGACGTGGAACGGCGGCACGCCGACCTCGTGCATGTTCTGCCAGAGCTCGCGCAGCCGCTGCGCGTCGGGCGAGCGCACGAACGCGGTATCGAGCGCCGTGTGGTAGACGACGCCCGCGCGGCGCGTCTCCACGACGATCCGGTGCGCGCTGTGCTCGGGGTCGGGATCGACCTGCCAGGTCGCCGTGAAGTCTGCGCCGATCCGCGCCTCGAGCCGGGATGCGAGCGCGGGTACCACGCGGTCGCGCAGCGCGGCCGCGTCCGCGAGTGTGGCCTCGCTCGGCTCGCCTTCGCGGATCGCCTGGTCGATCACGCGCTCGTCGATCCGGCGCATCGTGATCCGCGCGAGGATGCGTTTGTACTGGCTCGCCGCGGTGAGCAGGCTGCGCAGCGGCCCCACTGCGATCGGGGCGAGCACGTCACCTGCGCGCACGCTCGCGCCCGCGAGCGCGAGGTCGAGCAGGTGATCCTCGAGCGCGCGCTCGTCCTTGATGTACCGCTCGCTGCGGCCCTTCTTCACCTTGAACAGCGGCGGCTGCGCGATGTAGAGGTAGCCGCGCTCGATCAGATCGCGCATCTGCCGGTAGAAGAACGTGAGCAGGAGCGTCCGGATGTGGCTCCCGTCCACGTCCGCGTCGGTCATGATGATGATCTTGTGATAGCGGGCCTTGCTGACGTCGAAGTCGGGCCCGATTCCGCAGCCGATCGCCGTGACGAGCGCCTGGATCTCCTGGCTCGAGAGCATCTTGTCGAGCCGCGCGCGCTCGACGTTCAGGATCTTGCCCTTGATCGGCAGGATCGCCTGCGTCTCGCGCGAGCGGCCCTGCTTCGCGGTGCCGCCGGCCGACTCGCCCTCGACGATGAACAGCTCGGACTTCGCCGGGTCGCGCTCCTGGCAATCGGCGAGCTTGCCCGGGCAGGCTGTGGTCGGAGAGCGCACCCTTGCGCCGCGCCAGGTCGCGCGCCTTGCGCGCGGCCGCGCGCGCGCGCGCCGCCTCCTGGACCTTCGCCATGACCAGGCGCGCGACGGTGGGGTTCTCTTCGAGGTAGTCGCCGAGCTGCTCGTAGAGGATGTTCTCGACGAGTCCGCGCACGTCCGACGTGCCGAGCTTGGCCTTGGTCTGCCCCTCGAACTCGGGCTGCGGGAGCTTCACCGAGATCACCGCGGTGAGCCCTTCGCGCGTGTCGTCGCCCGAGAGCGCTTCGGCCGACTCGCCCTTGCCGTTCTTGGTCTGCGAGGTGATGTAGCGGTTGAGCGTGCGCGTGAGCGCGGTGCGGAAGCCGATCAGGTGGCTGCCGCCCTCGACGGTGTTGATGTTGTTCGCGAACGAGTAGACCGACTCGTTGTAGCTCTCGTTGTATTGGATCGCGATCTCGATCCCGACCGGCACCTCGCGTGCCGCCCTGCATCATCGCGCGCTCGCCCGAGACCAGGATCGGCGGCCGGTGCAGCGGCGCGCGGTTGCGGTTCAAGTGCTCGACGAACGAGACGATGCCGCCCTCGTAGCAGAACTCGTGCTTCTTCCCGCTGCGCTCGTCGCTGATGTTGATGCGCAGCCCCGCGTTCAGGAACGAGAGCTCGCGGAGGCGCTGCGAGAGCACGTCGAACTCGTACTCGGTCTGCGGGAAGATCTGCGAGTCGGCCAGGAACGTGACGCGCGTGCCGGTCTTGTCGGTGGTGCCGATCTCCTGGAGCGGCGCCTCCGGCTCGCCGCGCCGGTAGGTCTGGCGCCAGACCGCGCCGCCGCGCCGGATCTCGAGCTCGAGCCGCTCGGAGAGCGCGTTCACGACCGACACGCCCACGCCGTGCAGACCGCCCGAGACCTTGTAGGTGCTGTCGTTGAACTTGCCGCCCGCGTGGAGCGTGGTCATCACCACTTCGGCGGCGGACCGCTTCTCGGTGGGGTGCTCGTCGACGGGAATTCCGCGCCCGTCGTCGGTCACGGTCACGCTGCCGTCCTGGTGCAGGATCACGTCGATCTGCTTGCAGAAGCCCGCGACCGCCTCGTCGACCGAGTTGTCGACGACCTCGTAGACGAGGTGGTGAAGACCCTCGGGGCCCGTCGTGCCGATGTACATCGCGGGCCGTTTGCGGACAGGGTCGAGGCCTTCGAGCACCTCGATGGAACTGGCGTCGTAGCTCAAATCGCGGAGTTCCCAGGGCTGCGGCGGCGGTGAGCCGCGCGGGGGAGCGGGGCGGCCCCGAAGTTCGTGGGCCGGCCGGAGAGTAACGGAAGCCTAACCCGGGGTAAAGGCTCTAACTATTCGAATTGACAGGGAGAATCAAGCGCGAGCCACGCTCAGAGCCGCATCGGCATTACGACCGCGAGCGCGTCGCGTCGTCGCTGGGCGAGAGCTCTGCGGGCGACAGCGCGTCGCGGAACCCGAAGCGGATTTCCTTGCTGCGCGCGGCCGAGACGGCGTCGATCAGATAGCGCGCGTTGAAGGCGATGCTCGTGGTCTCGCCCGCGTAGTCGACGTCGAGCTCCTCGCGCGCATCGCCGAGATCGGGATTGTTCGACGACAGCCGCATCTGGCCCTCGGAGAGTTCGAGCTTCACCGCTCTGCTGCGCTCGGCCGACAGCAGTGCGACGCGGCGCAGCGCGTGCGTGAACACCTCGGTCGGCAGCGTGAGCTGCTGACCGTGCTCACTCGGGATCACCTGGCGGTAGTTCGGGAACTCACCCTCGATCAGGCGCATCGTGAGCGTGACGGTGCCCTTGCGCGCGAGACCGTTGTTGCCCTCGAAGCCGATCTCGATCTCGTCGGCGTCTTCCTCGTCGACGAGCTTCTTGAGCTCGGCGAGGCCCTTGCGCGGGATGATCACGCCCGCGTCCGCGAGCGAAGTGAGGCTCTCGCCGAGTGCGCGGTCGACGTAGGCGAGGCGATGACCATCCGTGGCCACCATGCGCAGCTTGCCGGTCTCGGCGATCCGCTCGACGAAGACGCCGTTCAGGTTGTAGCGGGTCTCGTCGGTCGAGGCCGCGTACATCGTGCGCTCGATCATCTCGGACAGCACCGCCGCGGGAACCGTCGCGAGTGATTTGGGCGCGAAGTTCGGCAGGCTCGGGTATTCCTCGGCGGTGGTTCCCGCCAGCGTGAACTCGGCACGCGCACAGCGCAGCGTCAGATAGGCGTTGCTCGAGGCCTCGAGGTGCACCTTCTCGTCGGGAAGCTCGCGCACGATCTCGTGCAGCTTGCGCGCGGAGACCGTGAGGCGACCGGCTTTCGCGACCTCGCACGCATGCGAGCTGCGGATACCCACTTCGAGGTCGGTTGCGGCGAGCTCGAGCGAACCGTCCTTCTTGCCAGTCACCTCGAGCAACGCGTTGGCCAGGATCGGCATCGTGTTGCGCTTCTCGACGATCGACTGGATCCGGCCGAGGCCGCGCTGGAACTCGCTCTTCTCGATCGTGAACTTCATGGCTGGTCTTTCCTTGCCAGAGAGCTGTGTTTCTTTCTTCTCTGGTGCTTTCTCGACCTTCAACAGTAGTAGGAAGAAGGGTGCGCCGGAGGACAGAACTCAGTCAACGCACCGACGGCGCACGGACTTCTAGGCTCGCCGGGGAGCCCGAACGATCTGTGCAGAACCCCCCGAACGGGAGTGATCCTCTGCGCAGATCACTCCGTCGAGGCGATGGTACCACGCGAGTCGTGCCGGAGATTCGATTTCGCGTCGCAGATTGCATGCGAATCCGATCGGTTGACATGCACTCGGAGCCGCGGCAACGTTGCCGCCTCCCGCGTACCGGGCTCGCTGTGGCCGTAGGCCTCCAGCGCTTCACCGGCTGACTCCAAGGTCCGTACTCATGAAGCGCACCTATCAACCGAGCCGGATCCGGCGCCGTCGTGTCCATGGCTTCCGCTGCGCGGATGAAGACACAGGGCGGCCGACTCGTGCTCAAACGTCGCCGCGCCAAGGGACGGAAGCGGCTCACTCCGTCGACTCCGTCGAAGCGAGGGTGATCCCTCCGACCGGACCGTTCCCCCGGGAGGTACGGATCCGGCGATCGCGCGAGTTTCGGGAGATGAGCAATCAGGGACGGCGCCAGAGCTCGGCGGCGTTCGTGATGCTCGTGGGCGCCACGCGTGAAGACGCGCACGCCCGGCTCGGTGTCACGGTCGGGCGCAAGGTCGGGAACGCGGTGGTGAGAAACCGCGTGAAACGGCGAATTCGCGAGTGGTTCCGGCGCGAGGGCCAGGAGCTCCTGTCGGGACGCGACCTCGTGGTGATCGCGCGCGGTCAGTCGGCGAACCTCACGGGAAACGGGGTGTTCGCCGAGCTGAGCCGGGTCGCGCAGGGCGTCCGGTGAGTGCAGAGGTCCATTTGCCCCACCCGAGCGCGCCGACGCATGGGCTGCGCCGGGCGATCGTCGCCGTGATCCGCATCTATCAGCTCGTGCTGTCGCCCTTGATCGGGCCCGCGTGCCGTTTCGAGCCGAGCTGCTCGGCGTACGCGAGCGAGGCGATCGCGCGTCACGGCGTGATCCGGGGCGTCCGGCTCGCTCTGACGCGCATCGGACGCTGCCATCCCTGGGGCGGCTTCGGCTACGACCCGGTGCCCTGAGGGACGACGTGGACCGCAACCTGTTGCTCGCGTTCGCGCTTTCGTTCGTCGTGCTCTCGGTCTGGACGATGATGCAGCCGCCACGCCCCAAGCCGGAGACGGTGGCCGAGGCGCCCGCCGCCACCGAGGCGCCGGCCGCGCCCGCGCAGCGCTTCCCCGAGCTACCCGCACCCGAGGTCGCGCCCGCAGCGCCTGCCCCGCCTGCCGACGCACCGGCGGCCCCCGCGGAGTCGATCGCGATCGAGCGTCCGCTCTACCGCGCGGAGCTCTCGAACGAAGGCGCCTCGTTGCGCGATTGGGAGCTCTCGCAGTACCGCGACAGCCACGACGAGCCGATCCGGCTCGTCGACCGCGGCGATCGGCTCGCGACCGGCGCCACGCCGTTCGCGGAGCTCGCGCTCGGCGATCTGTCGCAGCAGAGGTGGCGCGTCGAGAGCCGGTCCGACACCGAAGTGCGTTTCGCGTGGGAAGCGCGCGGTGTTGCAGTGCGCAAGACCTACGCGTTCTCCGACGACGGCTACGATTTCCGCCTACGCATAGATGTGTCGAACCGCAGTGCGGCGCCGATCGCGCCGATGTTCCTCGTCGAGTTGCCGCTCGTGGAGCGCGTGGGCAACGATTTCCGCGAGCTGAGCGCCAGCGCGCTCCACCTCGGATCGGTCGAGCACGTTGCGCTCGCGAGCCTCGGCAGCGCGGGCATGTTCGGCTGGCTCACGGGCAAGCAGGGCGGGGCGCCGGTCGAATTCGTCGGCGAGATCGACTGGGCCGGTGTGCAGACTCCCTACTTCCTCGCCGCGTTCTTTCCGGATCAGCCCGCGACCGCGCGCACGCGCGTCGTGACGCTGGAAGAGGGGAAGCACGGTGTCGTGCAGATCTACTTCGATCCCGTGACACTCGCGCCCGCGCAGAGCGCCACGCGCGAGTACCGCGCCTACTTCGGACCGAAGGAGATCGAGCGCCTCGAGGCGTTCGCTCCGGCGGCGGTGAGCTCGATCGATCTCGGCTGGTCGTTCGTCGAGCCCGTGACGCGCGCGTTCGGCTGGCTGCTCGCGGTGCTGCACTCGTTCGTGCCCAACTACGGCTGGGCGATCATCATTCTCACGATCCTCGTGCGTGTCGCGATGGCGCCGCTCACGGTGAAGCAGATGCGCTCGATGGAGCGCATGCGACTGCTCCAGCCCAAGATCAAGGAGATCCAGGAGAAGTTCGCGGACGACCGCCCTAAGCAGTCCGAGGCGATGATGAGCCTCTACCGGCAGGAGAAGGTGAACCCGCTGGGCGGCTGCCTGCCGATGTTCCTGCAGCTGCCCGTGTTCATCGGGCTGTTCTACGCGCTGCGCAGCTCGATCCAGCTGCGCCAGGCGCCTTTCTTCGGCTGGATCGACGACCTCGCTGCGCCCGATCTCTTGTTCACGATCCCGGGCGCCGACTTCCCGGTGCGAGTGCTTCCGATCTTGATGGGCGCCTCGATGTTCGTCCAGCAGAAGATCACGCCGGTCCAGATGGATCCTGCACAGGCGCGCATGATGCTGATCATGATGCCCGGCATGATGACGGTGGTTTCCTACTCGTTTCCGTCGGGCTTGGTGCTCTACTGGATGATGAGTAATGTCCTCGCGATCTCGCATCAGCTCTGGCTCGGTCGCCAGATGAAGCCCGCCGCGAGCTGACGAAGTCCGAGAGGAGTGTCCCGTGTACGACCCCAAGCAGGAGCCGCACGAGTTCGTCGCCGAGAATCGCGAGGCGGCGCTCGAGAAAGCGCGCTCGTTCTTTGGCCTCGCGGCTGACCAGCTCCTGGTATCGGAGCCCGCGCCCGGAGAGGTCTACGGGCTCTCGGGGCGCACCGTGGTCGTCGCGGTACCGCGCGATCGCAAGCCGCCGCAGCGCTCGGACCGCGGTGAAGGCGGCCGCGATCGGGATCGAGATCGAGGGCGTGGGGGTCGCGATCGCGACCGGGATCGGGGCCGCGGCGGACGCGACCGCGACGGACGCGGGGGCCGCGAGATGCGTGGGGGCTACGAGGGCCGCGAGATGCGCGGTGGCCACGAGGGCCGCGAGCGAGACCGCGGTCCGCGTGAGTTCGCGCCGGCCCCCCCAGTTTCGAACGAGCCTTCGATCGGCTCCGTCGAGGGCACGCTCGGTGAGATCGGCGAGTTCGTGAAGGGTGCGATCGAGCGGCTCGAGGTGGGCCCGTTCGCGATTCGCGAGAGCCAGGACGGGGCGAACACCGTCGTGGAGATCAAGGGCCCTGCGGCGGCGCTGCTCGCAGGGGGTGAAGCGCGCGGACTCGATGCGCTGCAGCTGCTCGCGAACCAGGTGCTGCTGCGCCGCGACGAGCAGGCGACGGGCCGCGTGGTGCTCGACGTGGAAGGCGGCTCGGATTCGCGCGAGGCGCATCTCGAGCGCCTGGCCGAGCGCGTGGTGAAGCGCGCGCTCGAGGGGGGACGCGCGATCGCGCTCGACCCCATGAACGGACGCGACCGCCGGACGATCCACATCAGCGTTCGCGAGTACGAGGACGTCGCCACGATGAGCATCGGCGAGGGTCGGTTCCGCCAGGTGGTCGTGGTGCCCAAGGGCGCTCCCGAGTACGAGGAAGCGCTGCGTCAGAGCCAGGCGAGCCCCAACGAGTAGGGCGGATGTGATCCGCCTGTCCGGGTAGAGAGCCCGGGGGGTGCCTGCTCCCCCTCGTGCGTCGATGGCTGGACCTGTTCCACGTGGAACGGAATCCTCCGCCACCACTTCAGGGTTCCACGTGGAACACACGAAAGACCTGCGCCGGGTGCTGGCAGAAGGGCTCGCGGAGCTCGGGCTCAGCGCCGACTCTGGCGCGCTGGATCGCTGGGAGAAGCTCGCGCGGCTCCTGGATCGGTGGAGTGAGCGGATCAATCTCACGGGTCACCGCGGAGCGATTGCGATCGCAGAGAGGTTGCTGCTCGAGTCCGCCGCGCTGGGCCAGGTGCTCCCGACGGCCGAGACGATCGCGGATCTAGGGTCGGGAGCCGGTATCCCGGGGCTACCACTCGCGATTTCCCGCCCCGAATGCTCGGTTCGGCTCGTCGAATCGAGGGAGCGCCGCCATCATTTCCAACGCGCCGCGATCCGCGAGCTCGGCCTCGACAACGCAGTCGCGCTACTCGGCCGGGCAGAAGAGATCGAGGTCCAGCCGAGTCAGGGAGTGGTCGCCCAGGCGATGGCTCATCCCGATCGGGCCCTGGGCTGGATGCGTCCCTGGGCGGGGCCCGGGGGCTGGCTCGCACTCGCGACCGTACCGGGCACCGAGCTCAGCCACCCGGATCTCCTGCCAGGACGGGCACTTCGCTACGCCGCGCCGCGCGGACCCGAGCGGTCGGTCTGGATCGCGTATTTGCGGCCACTCGATTCCAGCGCGTAACTCGTCGGAAATACGCTGGAAACTCGAGTTCCCGCGCACGGGCGCGAGCTCGTCGCTTGGATTCGCGCATCCACTTGTGTTATCAAGGGAAAAGAGACGCTATCCCCAGGGGGATCAAGCTGGGGTGACTCTGGAGCCGAGCGCAGCGGGCGGGGGGTGAGTGGGGATGACCCATCCGGGGCGGGTCTACGCCATCGTCAACCAGAAGGGCGGCGTCGGTAAGACGACGACCGCCGTCAATCTGGCTGCGAGCCTCGCCGCGTCAGAGCGCTCCACGCTGCTGGTCGACTTCGATCCCCAGGCCAATGCGACGAGCGCATTCGGCCAGAGCGGCAGCCAGCCCCAGGTTTATGACGCTCTGAGCGGCGACTGCGTCATCAAGGCGATGACGCGCGCCACGGATCTGCGTTATCTGCATCTCGTGCCGTCGGGCCGCGACCTCTACGGCGCCGAGATCGAGCTGGTGTCCGCGATCAACCGCGAGCGCCGGCTCGAGCGCGCGCTGTCGGAGATCCGCGACGCGTACGAGATCGTGTTGATCGACTGCCCGCCCTCGCTCGGGCTCTTGACGCTCAACGCGCTGACTGCGGCCGACGCGGTGATCATCCCGCTGCAATGCGAGTACTACGCGCTCGAAGGCCTCGCGGGCCTGCTCGAGACGATCGAGCTCGTGCGGCGCGAACTCAACCCGGGTCTCGCACTCGAGGGCGTCCTGCTCACGATGGCCGACGCGCGCAACAACCTGTCGCGCCAGGTCCAGGACGAGGTGCGCACGCACTTCGCAGCGCAGGCGTTCACGACGGTGATTCCGCGCAACGTGCGGCTGTCCGAGGCACCGAGCCACGCAATGCCCATCCTGCTCTACGACGTGCACTCGAAGGGCGCGATCGCCTATCTCGAGCTCGCCGCAGAGCTGATCCGCCGTCTTCCGCCGCCGCAGGTGCCGGTGGCGCCACCGTCGCCCGCATTCCCGGCGCCGTCAGGAGAATCGACATGAGCAATCCCCGCAACGCGCTCGGCCGCGGCATCGGCGCACTGATTCCGGGCGCGCGTCCGGCCTCGCAAGCCCCGGCACCCGTCGAGCCGCGCGAGCGCGCGGGTGAGATCGCCGTCGCCGACATCGACCCGAACCCCGATCAGCCGCGCCGCACGTTCGAGCCCGGCGCGCTCGACGCGCTCGCCGAGTCGATCCGCGTGCACGGCGTGCTCCAGCCGGTCGTCGTGCGCCGCGCGGGCGACCGCTACGAGCTCGTCGTGGGCGAGCGGCGTTGGCGTGCGTCAAAACAGGCCGGCCTTGCGTCAATTCCCGCGGTCGTGCTCGAAATCGACCCGCGCGACCGGCTCGAAGTCGCGCTGGTCGAGAATGTCCAGCGCCGCGACCTGAATCCGATCGAGCTCGCGGTCGCCTTCCGCGCGCTCGCCGACACGGGGGCAACGCAAGAGGAAATCGGCCAACGCGTCGGCATGGACCGGTCCTCGATCGCGAACCATCTGCGCCTGCTCGAGCTCTCGCGCGAAATCCAGGCGGATGTCGAGGCGGGCCACGTCACGATCGGCCACGCGAAGGCGCTGCTCTCGCTCTCGAACCCGGAGCGCCGCCGCCACCTGCGCGATCGGATCGTCGCCGAGCAGCTCTCGGTGCGCGCCGCGGAGGAGATCGCTCGCCCGACGCCGCGCCCCGCGGCCGATCCCGAGCGGTCGCGCGGGCGCCAGGATCCGCACCTGCAGGGCGTCGCGGACGCGCTGCGCCAGCGCTTCCAGACGCGTGTGCGCGTCAAAGGCGGTGCCGAGCGCGGGCGCATCGAGATCGAGTACTTCGGCGCCGAGGATTTCGATCGCATCACCGGCGTGCTGCTCGGCGATGTCTGAGCCGGAGCTCGACGTCGCGCTCGGCCCCGACATGGACTTCGAGGGCCTGCTCGTGCTGCCGAAGCCGGCCCGGATCGACGGGCGCGTCCACGGAACCGTGATGGCCGGGTCGTCGGTGTGGGTCGGTGCTACCGGGATCGTCGAGGCGGACCTCGAGGCCGACGTGATCGTGGTCGAGGGCACCGTGCTCGGTGATATCCGCGCGCGCACCTCGATCGACCTGGGACCCGACGCGATCGTGAGCGGCGACATGACAGGGCCGCGCATGACCGTGGCCGAGGGCGCGACAGTGAACGGCCTCTGCCGCTGCGGAAACCCCGGGGTCGACGACGGCGTAACTCGCGTCGAGCTCGACCGCCGGCCCGCGACGACGGCGTCGGCGTCTTGAAGTTCGTCGCGGCTATGTAAGAATTCCGCCGCCCAAAGACCGGCGGTCTCCGCCGGTTCTCGTGTTTTATAGCCCCACTTTCTCATCCACCACCTCATCGGGAAGCGGTGAAGCGGGCGCGGCCCTCGCGGCGCCTCCGTCGCCCATCGTGGGGGATCCCCGTTCCATGAAGCGACTGCAAACGCCGCGAAGCGCCGAGGGCCGTCTGTCGATGCCGCACGCCGCTATCTGGATGGGCGCGCTGCTGCTCCTGCCCTCGCTCGCGGCCGCGTCCGAGGGCGGGCTCGTACTCGTGCCCGACCCGACCGTGATGCTCACGCTGATCGCGTTCTTCGTGCTGCTGATCGCGCCCGCGAACGCATTCGTGTTCAAGCCGCTCCTGCGCGTGCTCGACGAGCGCGAGGCGCGCACCGCAGGCACGCGCACCAAGGCGGAGCGGCTCGAGCAGGAGGCCGCGGCGATCCTGGCGCGTTACGAAGAGGCGGTGCGCGAAGCGCGCGAAGAGGGCGAGCGCGGGCGCCGCGCGCTGCTCACCGAGGTGCGCAGCGAGACGCAGCGCGAGATCGCGTCGGCGCGGCGCGCTGCCGAAGAGCGGCTCGAGAGCGCGCGCGCCGAGCTCGACGCATCGCTCGAGTCCGCGCGCGGCGCGCTGCGCGGCCAGGCGCAGGAGCTCGCGCGTCAGGCCGCATCACAGGTGCTCGGGAGGGCGCTGTGATACGCGCTGCGATCTGGACGGTGCTGGCGATGATGGCTTCGGCGGCCCCCGCGAGCGCGGCCGACGAGGGGGGCCTGCTCTACCCCACGATCAACTTCGTCCTGCTGATCGCGGTGCTCATCTACTTCGCGCGCAAGCCGATCCAGGCCTTCTTCAGCGACCGCCGCACGGCGATCCGCAAGGACCTCGACGAGGCCGCCGCGATGAAGCGCCAGGCCGAAGAGCGCTATGCGCAGTGGCAGCGGAAGCTCGTGGATCTCGAGCGCGAGCTCGCGGAGATCCGCGCCGGTTCGCAGGAGCGCGCCGAGGCCGAGCGCGCGAGCCTGCTCGAGGACGCGCGCGCCGCGGCCGAGCGGATCCGGTCCGATGCGGCGACGGCGGTCGAGCACGAGCTCCGCCGCGCGCGCACGCGGCTGCGTGAGGAGGCCTCGCAGCTCGCGATCGAGCTCGCGGCCGGGATCCTGGGCGAGCAGGTCACCGCGCAGGACCGCAACCGCCTGATCGACGAGTTCATCGAGCGCGTGGCGACGCGCGCCGCGAGCCGAGGCGAGCGAAGTAGGAGGCGGAGTGCGATGCGAAGCTCTGCCGCAGCCCGCCGCTATGCGCGAGCGTTGTTCATGCTCGCCGACGAGACGGGCGCAGTCGCGAAGATCCGCGCCGAGCTCGCCCAGATCTCCGGGTTGTTCGAGTCCGAGCCGCAGCTGCGCAATGCGTTGTTCCGGCCGCTGCATCCGGTGGCCGAGCGGCGCGCGGTGCTGCGCTCGCTGTGCGAGCGCCTCTCGCTCGAGACCACCCTGCGCAACTTCTTCGCGTACGCGATCGATCAGCGGCGCCTGGTCGACTTCGAAGCGATCCGCGCCGAGTTCGAGCGACTCGCCGATACGGCTGCGGGGCTCGTCAAGGCGCGCGTCACCGCCGCGGCGCCGCTCGACGACGCCCAGCGCCAGCGGCTCCAGAGCGCGCTCGCCGCGCGCACGGGCCAGCGCGTCGAGCTCGACGTCTCGGTCGATCCCTCACTGATCGCCGGCGCGGTAGCCGCGGTCGGCAACGTCGTGTTCGACGGCAGTCTTCGCACGCAGCTCTCCCAGCTGCGCGACACCCTCTCGAGAGGAAACTGATGGACATCAAGCCCGGCGAGATCACCGACATCCTCAAGCGCGAGATCAAGGAATACGATCGCGAGATCGACGTCGCCGAGACCGGCACCGTGCTGTCGGTCGGCGACGGCATCGCGCGCGTCTACGGCCTCGAGAACGCGATGGCCGGCGAGCTGGTCGAGTTCCCGGGCGGCATCTCGGGGATGGTGCTCAACCTCGAGGAGGACAACGTCGGTATCGCCGTGATGGGCGAGGCGACGCACGTGAAGGAAGGCGACCTCGTGCGCCGCACGAGCCGCATCATCGAAGTGCCCGTGGGCGAGGCGTTGATCGGACGCGTGGTCGATGCGCTCGGCAACCCGATCGACGGCAAGGGCGAGATCCAGGCGAAGGAGACCCGCCGCGTCGAGCTCAAGGCGCCCGGCATCGTCGCGCGCAAGTCGGTGCACGAGCCGCTCCAGACCGGCATCAAGGCGATCGACGCGATGACCCCGATCGGCCGCGGCCAGCGCGAGCTGATCATCGGCGACCGCCAGACCGGCAAGACCGCGATCGCGATCGACACGATCATCAACCAGAAGAGCACCGACGTGTTCTGCATCTACGTCGCGATCGGCCAGAAGCAGTCGACCGTTGCGCAGGTGGTGGAGAAGCTGCGCCAGCACGGCGCGATGGACTACACGATCGTCGTGGCGGCCACCGCGAGCGAGCCCGCGCCGCTGCAGTTCATCTCGCCCTATACGGGCGTCACGATGGGCGAGTGGTTCCGCGACAACGGCAAGCACGCGCTGATCATCTATGACGACCTGTCGAAGCAGGCGGTTGCCTATCGTCAGCTCTCGCTCCTGCTGCGGCGTCCGCCCGGCCGCGAGGCGTATCCGGGCGACGTGTTCTACATCCACTCGCGCCTGCTCGAGCGCGCGGCGAAGATGAGCGACGCGCTCGGCGGCGGGAGCCTCACCGCGCTGCCGATCATCGAGACGCAGGCCGGCGACGTGTCGGCCTACATCCCGACCAACGTCATCTCGATCACGGACGGCCAGATCTTCCTCGAGACCGACCTGTTCAACTCGGGCGTGCGCCCGGCCGTGAACGTGGGCATCTCGGTTTCGCGCGTGGGCGGCGCCGCGCAGACGAAGGCGACCAAGGCGGTCGCGGGCACGCTCAAGCTCAACCTCGCGCAGTACCGCGAGATGGCCGCGTTCGCGCAGTTCGGCAGCGACCTCGACAAGGCCACCCAGGAGCAGCTCGCCAACGGCGCGCGCCAGACCGAGATGCTCAAGCAACCGCAGTACTCGCCGCTGCCGATGGAGGAGCAGGTGGTGTCGATCTTCGCGTGCACGCCCCAGGAAGGGCGTCCGTCGTGGGTGCGCCCGCTCGAGCTCGAGGACATCGGGCGATACGAGAAGGAGATGCTCGAGCACCTGCGCTCGCGCCACGCGGGCGTGCTCGAGGCGATCCGCACGAGCGGCAAGCTCGAAGACGACACCAAGCGCAAGCTCGGCGCCGCGCTCGACGAGTTCGCGAAAGTCTTCGTCCCGACCAAGCGGGCGGGCCAGGCCGCCTGACGTGCCCAGTCTCAAGGACATCAAGCGCCGCATCACGAGCGTGCGCAAGACCCAGCAGATCACCCGCGCGATGCGGATGGTCGCCGGGGCGAAGCTGCGCCGCGCGCAGGACGCGATCGAGAGGGCGCGTCCGTACGCGGAGCGCATGCGCGCGACGCTCGCCGAAGTGGCGCGCGCCCAGACCGACAGCGATCACCCGCTGCTCGTGACGCATCCCGAGGTCCGCAACGTCGAGCTGCTCGTGGTCACGTCCGACCGCGGGCTGTGCGGCGCTTTCAACGCCAACGTGAACAAGCTCGCGGCCTCGGTGGGCCGCGCCAGGCAGCAGGCCGGTGCGACGGTCTGGATCTCCACGGCCGGCAAGAAGGCGCGCGAGGCGTTCCAGCGCCGCGTGCCCGAATCGCTGCGCGAGCACTATCCCCAGGTGAGCTGGGTGACGTTCGCTCAGGCGACCTCGATCGCGAGATACCTCTCCCAGCGCTACGCCTCGGGCGAAGTCGACGAGGTGGTGCTCGTGTACAGCGAGTTCGTC
The DNA here is from genome assembly GCA_963832165.1 of uncultured delta proteobacterium. Lineage (GTDB taxonomy): Bacteria > Myxococcota_A > UBA9160 > UBA9160 > SMWR01 > JAHEJV01. The sequence continues at coordinate 395,843 of CAWHTE010000007.1, forward strand.
TCGGCGGTCACGCAGACGCCGCGCGCCGTGACGCTCCTGCCGTTCGCGGCCGGAGTCGAAGAGGCGCAAGCTTCGCGCAGCGAGCAAGGCCGCGAAGCGGCCGCGCAGCGAGGCGAAGCCGAGCGGAGCGTGGGCTCCCGCAAAGGTGGGAAGGCGAGCGAAGGCCATAAGGATGGCGAGGCGCTCGCCTACGAGATCGAGCCCGATCCCGCCAAGCTGCTCAACGTGCTCGTGCCCAAGGCGATCGAGGTGGAGGTGTTCCGCGCGCTGCTCGAGAACCAGTCGGGCGAGCACGCGGCGCGCATGGCCGCGATGGAAGCGGCCACGCGCAACACCGAGGAATTGATCGACGCTCTCACGCTGCAGTACAACCGCGCCCGGCAGGCTGCGATTACCAAGGAACTCGTGGAGATCGTGAGCGGCGCCGAAGCGCTCTGAGTCTCGAGGAAGGCAACATGAAGTCAGGTCGGATCGTTCAGGTGATGGGACCCGTGGTCGACGTGGAGTTTCCGCCCGGTGAGCTGCCCGCGATCTACACCGCGCTGCGCGTGACCAACACGGGCATCGACGAGCGCGAGGACAACCTCGTCCTCGAGGTCGCGCAGCACCTCGGCGAGAACACCGTGCGCACGATCGCGATGGACACCACCGACGGGCTCATGCGCGGTCAGGACGTGCGCAACAGCGGCGACGTGATCCGCGTGCCCGTGGGCGAGGCCACGCTGGGCCGGATCATGAACGTGATCGGCGAGCCCGTCGACGAGAAGGGCCCGATCAGCTCGACGGCCACGTACCCGATCCACCGCGCAGCGCCCGAGTTCGTCGACCAGTCGACGAGCGTCGAGGCGTTCGAGACCGGGATCAAGGTGGTCGATCTGATCGCGCCCTATCCGAAGGGCGGCAAGGTCGGTCTGTTCGGTGGTGCCGGCGTCGGCAAGACCGTCGTGATCCTCGAGCTGATCACGAACATCGCCAAGGAGCACGCGGGCTACTCCGTGTTCGGTGGCGTGGGCGAGCGCACGCGCGAGGGCAACGACCTCTGGCACGAGATGGCCGACGCGAAGACGCCCGACGGCAAGACCGTGCTCGACAAGACGGCGCTCGTGTTCGGCCAGATGAACGAGCCGCCCGGCGCGCGCGCGCGCGTGGGCCTCTCCGCGCTCACGGTGGCCGAGTACTTCCGCGACGAAGAGGGCAAGGACGTGCTGCTCTTCATCGACAACATCTTCCGCTTCACGCAGGCGGGCTCGGAAGTGTCGGCGCTGCTCGGCCGGATTCCCTCCGCAGTGGGCTATCAGCCGACGCTGTCGACGGACATGGGCGAGCTCCAGGAGCGCATCACCTCCACCACGAAGGGCTCGATCACGTCGGTGCAGGCGATCTACGTGCCCGCCGACGACCTGACCGACCCCGCGCCCGCCACCGCGTTCACCCACCTCGACGCAACGACCGTGCTCTCGCGGCGGATCTCCGAGCTCGGCATCTACCCGGCGGTGGACCCGCTCGACTCGACCAGCCGCATCCTCGACCCGCAGATCGTCGGTGAGGAGCACTATCAGGTCGCGCGCGGCGTGCAGCAGACGCTGCAGAAGTACAAGGACCTCCAGGACATCATCGCGATCCTCGGAATGGACGAGCTCTCCGAAGAGGACAAGATCACCGTCTCGCGCGCGCGCAAGCTCGAGCGCTTCTTCTCGCAGCCGTTCCACGTGGCCGAGCAGTTCACGGGCACGCCCGGCGCGTACGTTCGGCTCGAGGACACGATCCGCGGCTTCAAGGAAGTGCTCGAGGGCAAGCACGACGACCTGCCCGAGCAGGCGTTCTACATGGTCGGCACGATCGAGGACGCGATCGCGAAGGCGAAGAAGCTGGCCTGATGCCGATCGATCTCACGATCGTGACGCCGTCGGGGCCCGCCTATCGCGGCGACGTCGACTCGGTGGTCCTGCCCGGCAGCGAGGGCGACTTCGGCGTGCTGCCCGGGCACGAGCGCTTCCTGACCGCGCTGCGCCCGGGCGAGATCCAGATCAAGACGGGCAACCAGACGATCTACGCCGCGTCGTCGCCGGGCTTCGCGGACGTCTCGGGCGAGCAGGTGACCGTGCTCGTCGACGCGTGCGAGCTCGCGGCCGACATCGATCCGGCGCGCGCCGAGCAGGCGCGCCAGCGCGCGGAGCAGGACCTGGCCGGATCCGGCAGCTCCGACCCCGCGCGCGCCGCGGAGCTCCAGGCGGCGCTCGAACGCGCGAACAATCGCATCGCGGTGAGCCAGCGGAAGTAGGCCCCGGGCCGCGGGCGTGCGATGCTGGGCGAGCATGCATTCCGCGCCCCAACCCCTCCCCGAGCGATCCGGCGCGTTCGGCGGCTTCATCGGCCCGCGCACGCTCGTGTCGCTGGTCGAGAGTGCGTTGCCGTGGCTGCTCGCGCCCGCGTTCGCGCAGCGCGCGGGAGTCGCGGCGCCGAGCGGGGATGGGTCGCTGCACGAGCTCGCCGCGGGTCCGCTCGGCTGGTGGCGCGTGCTGCGCGCAGTGCAAGGAGGCCGACAGAGTCGGCCGACGCGCAGCGAGCCGGAGGCGAGCGAAGGCGCGCCCCTGCAAGATTGGCTCGCACCGAGCGAAGTGCCCACCCCGGAGCAGCGCACCGACTACTTCGCGCTCTGCTTGGCCGCGCACTTCGCGAGCGCGGCGAGCTTCGTGCCCACCGACGTCGATACCAAGATCCGCCGCGCGCTCTGGCGCGAGGCCGTGGGCACGCCCGAGCTCGCGCGCATGCGCGCGCTCGCGCTCGGGCTGTCGGCGTGGGACGTCTCGGCGGTGTCGGCGCGCCAGGTGCAGACTCCCGAGGGCGTCGTCTCGGGCCACGATGGCGAGCGGCTCTCGGTGCTATGCGGCGGGCTCATCGCATCGCTGCGTGCGCAAGAGAGCGAGGGCGCGGCCGAGCTCGAGGCCGCGATCGAGGACGAGCTCGCGCGCGAGGCGCGCGCGTTCGCGGAGCTCGAGCGTGCGCGGGGGTCCGAGCTCGATCTGGTGCGGCTCGCCGGCGTGCTCACGCACAACGCGGGCGACGTGATGCAGGGTCTCGCGGGCGCGGGAAAGGCGAGCCTGCTCGTGGAGCGCTTCGGCGACCTCGCGCGCACGGGTGTCTCGCGCTACGGCGGGGCGTTCGGGCGCGCGGCCGCTCTCTACCGCGCGCTGCTCGCGAGCGAGGGCCACCGCAACTACCCGCTGCGCGGGCCGCGCGCGCTCCGGCGCGTTCCCGAGCTGTTGCTGCCGATCGCGCCGCTGCTCGACGACTGGGGCGAGCGGATCGCGCGCGTGCGCGAGCTCACCGCGCGCGAGCGCGCCGAGATCGTGGAGGCGCTCGCGCTGGGCTGCACGAAGCTTCCGGGCCAGCAGGGCTACTACCGCGCGCTCGCGGGCTACGCGCGCGCGAGCGCGCGCGGGCTCGAGGCGCCCGAGATCGCCGAGCACGTCGCGGCGTCGACGCGCCGCCTGCTGCGCGCGAGCGACCTGCGCCAGAAGATCGCCGTGCCGCGCGCGTCGTTCGAGTCGCAGCTCGCCAAGCGCGCGCGCTCTCTCCTCGCTACGCGGACTTCTTGACGCGCGACGCCTTGAGCCGCGCCTTGCCGTCCTCGATCTGGACGCGGAACGAGAACTCGGCCGATTCGCCGAACTTGGTGCGCAGCGCGTCGCGCTGCTCGGCGATGATCGACTCGAGCTTCTCGCGCGTGAGGCCGCTCACGCTCTCGCCGCACGTGCGCCGCGCGTCGACGTAGCTCTGGTAGAGATCGCCGGGGGTGGGCGCTGACACGGGAGGCACGGCCGCCGACTCGCCGGGCGCTTGCTGCTCGTGCAGCCGGGCCTTGAAGCGGTGCCGCTCGTAGGTACCCGCCTCGATCTTGCGCAACGTCTCGTCCCATTGGCGGCGGTACGCCTGGTAGCGCGAGCAGATGCTCGTGAACTTGAAGCGCGCCCCGGTGTTCTTGATCGCGGTGCTCGTGAGCTCGATCACGGCCTTGTTGATCTCGCTGCGCAGCTGCACCGGCTCGCGCGGTCGGTTGCCGAGGAAGTACTGGTCGTAGTCGCGTTTGAGCTGCGCGAGCTTGAACTCGAGCATGCGCAGATCGTCGTCGATCGCCTCGGTGGACACGCGCGGCTCTCCCCGGCCATCCCGTGCAGGGGCCCGCCTCCGCTCGGCTTCGCCTCGCTGCGCGTCGGCCGACTAGTCGGCCTCCTTGCCCATCGACTCTCCGGAGGCGGCGCTTGAGATCAGCGCGTCGACGTCCAGATGCTCGGGAGCCGGCAACGCGCGCGCAGCGAGTGGCGGGATCTCGCCCACGAGCAGTGCGCCGAGCTCGCTGCGAAGCAGCGCGAGATTCCGGAGCTCGGCGTCGGGCAGTTGCCCGCTCGCGTGACTGATCACCACGCCCGCCACGCGCAGGCCGCGCGCGCGCGCGGCCTCGAGCACCAGGCGCGTGTGGTTGATCGTGCCGAGCGCCGCGCGCGCCACCACGAGCAGCGGCAGCGCCATGCGCTGCGCGAGATCGGCCATCGAGAGCTTCTGCGCGATCGGGACGAGCAGCCCACCCGCGCCTTCCACGACGAGGAATTCGCGGCGCGCGCGCAGCCGCGCGTGTGCGGCGTCGATCGCGGGCAGATCCACGGCGCGGCCCTCCGCGCGCGCGGCGACCTCGGGCGCCGCGGCGAGCGCGAAGTGCTGCGGGCAGACGTCGCCGAGGGGATCTCCCAGACCCGCGGCGAGTCGCAGCGCGATCGCATCCGTGGGCCCCTGCGCGCCGACGCCGGTCTCGATCGGCTTCATCGCGCCCGCGTCGATCCCGCGCGCGCGCAGCGCGCGCACGAGCGCACACGCCACCACCGTCTTGCCGACACCCGTATCGGTGCCGGTCACGAACATGCCGCCGCGGGCGCGCGCGAGCGTCACCGGACCCGCTGCACCTCGTCCGCCACCGCATCGGCGAGCGCGTCGATCTCGTCCTCGCCGTGGCTGGTCATCGGCGTGAGGCGCAGCCGCGCCATGCCCTCGGGCACCGAGGGATGGCGGATCCCCTGGGCGTAGAAGCCGCGCTCGAGCAGACGCTCGCAAGCGGCCATCGTCGCATCGTTCTGGCCGATCACGACCGGCACGATGTGGGTGGTGCTCGGGCGCGTGTCGATGCCGCGCGTCGCGAGCCGTGCGCGCAGACGCGCGGCGTTGGCCTGCAGCCGCTCGCGGCGCCAGGGCTCGCGCCGCACGAGCTCGAGCGCCGCGTGTGCGGCGGCCACCTGGGGCGGTGCGAGCGCGCAGCTGAAGATGAACGAGCGCGCCACGTTTACGAGCAGCTCGCGCAGCGCCCGCGTGCCGGCCACGAACGCGCCGTACGAACCGAGGCCCTTGCCGAGCGTGCCGAGCAGCACGTCGACGCCCTCGGTGACGCCGCAGAGCTCGGCGCTGCCGCGACCGCGCGCGCCGAGCGTGCCGGTGCCGTGCGCGTCGTCGAGCAGCACGATGGCGCCGTGACGCTTGGCGAGCGCGACCATCTCGGCCACGGGCGCCACGTCGCCGTCCATGCTGTAGACGCCGTCGATCGCGAGCAGCACGCGGCGATGCGCGCGCGCCGCGTCACCGAGCACGGTGTCGAGCGCGGCGAGGTCTCCATGCGGGAACACGAACACGTCGGCGCGCGAGAGCCGGCAGCCGTCGATGATCGAGGCGTGCGAGAGCGCGTCCGACACCACCGCGTCGCCCTTCCCGACCAGCGCCGGGATCACGCCGAGGTTCGCGGCGTAGCCGCTGTTGAATGCGAGCGCGGCCTCGGTCTCGAAGAACTTCGCGAGCTCCTGCTCGAGTGCCTCGTGCACGGCCAGGTTGCCGCTGATCAGGCGCGAGCCGCCCGCGGCGCAGCCGATCTCGCGCGCCGCGCGCGCGGACGCCTCCACCACGAGAGGATGGCGCGCGAGGTCGAGGTAGTTGCTGCCCGCGAACAAGAGCACGTCGCGCCCGTCTACGCGCATGCGCGGCGCCTGCGCGCCCTCGAGCACGCGCATGTGGCGGTAGGTGCCGCGCTCGCGGATCTCTCCGAGTGTCTCGGCGGCGATCTCCGCGAGACCCATCGTGCTAGGCGTCGCCGCGCGCGACTTCGGGGCGCAGCAGCGGAGCTGCGCCACGTAGCCGGAATGCGGCGGCCTCGGCTCCACCCGCCGTCTCGCCGGGCTGGAGCGGATTGCCGTCCACCTCGAAGCCGGCCTCGCGGATCATGCGGTAGGTGTCGGCGAGCGAGTCGCCGCGCGTGGTGAGATAGCCCTCGACGAAGAGCGAGTTCGCGGGCCAGAGCGCGAACGCCTCCATGCCGCGCAGGTGCCCTTCGCGCCCGCCTGCGGCGCGGATCTCCGCGCGCGGGTTCACGAGCCGCATCAGGCACAGCGCGCGCAGGCAGCGCTCGGGCGTGAGCGAGCCGTCCGACTGCACGGGGTTGCCGTCGATCGGGATCAGGAAGTTCACGGGGATCGACGGCACCTCGAGCTCGCGCAGCTTGAAGCTCACCTCGACGACATCGGCGCTCTGCTCGCCCATGCCGAGGATCAGTCCGCTGCACGCCTCGATGCCGCACTTCTTCGCGGCGACCAGCGTGCGCACGCGGTCGGCGTAGGTATGGGTCGAGCAGATCTCGCCGTAGTGCGACTCGCTCGTGTTCAGGTTGTGGTTCAGGCGGTCGAGACCCGCGTCGGCGAGGATGCGCGCGTGCTCCTCCTCGAGCAGACCCACCGAGAGGCACACCCCGATCGGGTAGCGCTGCTTCACCTCGCGGATCAGTTCGGCGAGCCGGTGCGTCATCGCGAGCGTCGGACCGCGCCCCGACATCACCATGCAGTAGCGCGTCGCCCCCGCGCGTGCGGCGGCCTCGGCGCCCGCGAGGATCTCCTCGCGATCCTTCATCGCGTACTTGCGGATCGCCGACTTCGAGTCGCGCGACTGCGAGCAGTAGCCGCAGTCTTCGGGGCACAGCCCGTTCTGCACGTTGTTGAGCACGTGCACCATCACGCGGCGGCCGAAGTGCTGCTCGCGCGGCGCGAACGCGGCGTGCAGCAGCGGCAGCAGCGCGACGTCGGGCCCGTCCAGGATCCAGTGGGCCTCGCTCTCGGAGGGCGGCTCGTCCGCCAGCGCGCGCGCCGCGAGTCGTTCGTACTTCTCGAACATGGGGGGTCTCCTCGGGTGGCGGGCCAACCCTAGAGAGGGCACCCGACCCCTGTCAACCGCAGTCCCGATCGCGGTTTACAGCGCCGCATCGCGCATTGCGCGGCTACTCTCGCGCGCAAGCTGTCCGGCGCGCAGTGCAAGTTTCGCGCAGCGAGCCGAAGGCGAGCGAAGACCGAAGGGCATTGAATGGGGCGCAGCCGCAGCGTGTACGCGTGCACCGAATGCGGCGCTCAGCAGCCGCGCTGGCTGGGGCGCTGCCCCGAATGCGGTGCGTGGTCGACTCTCGTGGAGGAGCGCGCGGTCGCGCCCGCCGAGCCGCGTGAGCTGATCGCGCGCGAGCCGCAGAGCGCCAAGCCGCGCCGGCTCGCCGAGATCGATGCGGACGCCGTGCCGCGCCTCGCGACCGGGATCGCCGAGCTCGACCGCGTGCTCGGCGGCGGCATCGTGCCCGGATCGGTCGTGTTGCTCGCAGGCGAGCCCGGAGTCGGCAAGTCGACGCTCGCGCTGCAGCTCGCGGCGGGCGCCGCAAGTTTCGCGCAGCGAGCCGAAGGCGAGCGAAGACCATCAGGTGGGAGCAGCCGGCCCGTGCTCTACGTCGCGGGCGAGGAGAGTCCGGAGCAGATCCGGCTGCGCGCGGATCGCCTCGCGTCGCTGCCCGAGGCGCTCGTCGTGCTGCCCGAGACCTGCGTCGAGGCGCTCGCGGATCCGTGGCGCGAGATGCAGCCCTCGCTCGTGATCGTCGACTCGGTGCAGACGCTGCGCAGCGAGCGCATCGAGTCGGCGCCGGGCTCGGTCGCGCAGGTGCGCGAGTGCGCGGCGCTGCTCGCGGCGACCGCGAAGGCGCACGGCACCGCGCTCGTGCTGGTCGGCCACGTCAACAAGGAGGGCGCGATCGCGGGACCGCGCGTGCTCGAGCATCTCGTCGACGTCGTGCTCCAGCTCGAGGGCGACGGCTTCCACGCGTTCCGCCTGCTGCGCGCGCACAAGAACCGCTTCGGCTCGACGCAGGAGATCGGCGTGTTCCACATGAGCGGCGTGGGACTCGAGGCCGTGCCGAACCCGAGCGAGCTGTTCCTCGCCGAGCGCCGCGCGGGCGCACCCGGGTCGTGCATCGTGCCGTGGCTCGAGGGCAGTCGTCCGATGCTCGTGGAGATCCAGGCGCTCGTGGCGCCCGCGGGCTACGGCACCGCGCGCCGCACCGCGATCGGCGTCGATGACGCGCGGCTCGCGCTGCTGCTCGCGGTGCTCGACCGGCGCGCGCACGTCGACCTGCTCTCGCGCGACGTCTACGTGAACGCGGTCGGCGGTGTGCGGATCCGAGAGCCCGGCGCCGATCTCGCGCTTGCGCTCGCGCTCGCGTCGAGCCGGCTCGATCTCGCGCTGCCCGCCGACGTGGCCGCGTGCGGCGAGGTCGGTCTCGGCGGCGAGATCCGGCGCGTGGCGCGGCTCGATGCGCGCGTTGCCGAGGCGGCGCGGCTCGGCTTCCGGCGCCTGCTCGTACCGGCCGGAGCGCAGGCCGCGCTCGCGTCGCCGCCGGGCGCCCTGCTCGTGCCCGTGAACGATCTCGCCGAGGCCGTGGCGTGGCTCTCGTCCACGGCCGTTCACACGTCGTGAGCCCGCTAGTTAACCATTCGAATTTGCTGATCTTTTCAGCATTTTCCCTTTGACAGCGCGAGGCGAGTCGGGCTAGGGTTTCGCAGCGATGACGAACCGCTCGCCCGCCGCCGGCCCGGCCGGCTATGCAGCCGCGCTCGAGCGGCTCACCGAAGATCTCGCGCTCGTCGAGAGCGCGATGCGCGAGCAGCTCGTGTCGGCGAGCGAGGTGCTCTCGGCGCTCGGCGATCACGTGCTCGCCTCGGGCGGCAAGCGCATGCGGCCCGCGCTGCTCCTGCTCGCGGCCGAGCTCTGCAACTACACGGGGCCCCGGCGCATCCAGATCGCCGCGGCGGTCGAGCTGCTCCACACCGCGACGCTGCTGCACGACGACGTGGTCGATCTCTCCGTGCTGCGCCGCGGCCGCCCCTCCGCAAACGCGCTCTGGGGCAACCGGCGCGCCGTGCTCGCGGGCGACTTCTTCTACGCGCGCGCCTCGTCGATGATCGTCGAAGACGGCGACCTCGACATCCTGTGGATCTTCGCCGACACGATCCGCAGCATGGCGGAGGGCGAGCTGCTCCAGCTCCAGCGCAGCTTCGATCCCTCGGTCACCGAGGCGCACTACTTCCAGGTGATCGAGCGCAAGAGCGCGGTGCTCCTGTCTGCGGCCTGCGAGTCGGGCGGGATCCTCGGCGGGGTCACGCGCGCCGAGCGGCGCCGGCTCGCCGAGTACGGGCGCGAGCTCGGGCTCGCGTTCCAGCTGCGCGACGACGCGCTCGACTACGAGGATCGCGAGGCCGATCTCGGCAAGCGGCCCTACGACGATCTGCGCGAGGGCAAGGTGACGCTGCCGCTCCTGCTCGCGCTCAAGCGCTGCTCGGCCGCCGAGCGCGAGGCAGTGGCCTCGCTGCTCAAGGCGGTGTCGCTGGTCCCCGACCCGGACGCTGCGGTCGCGCTCGATCTCTCGCCCGCGATCGAAGTGGTGCAGCGCTACCGCGGCGTCGAAGACACCGTGCGCCGCGCCGAGGAGCACGCGCGCCGCGCGCGCAACGCGATCGCTCCCTTCCCCGATGGAGGCGCTCAGAGCGACCTGCTCGCCGCTGCCGACTTCGCCGTCGCGCGCGATCGCTAGCAAAGCGCCGCGAAGCGGCGCACGCAGCGAGCCGAAGGCGAGCGGAGATCGAACAGGTGGATTCAACCTCTCATCCCCGATCGGTCCCGGGAGCTACTCCCATGGTTCGATTCGCACAGGCCGCGGGCGCCGCGTTGGCGCTCGCCACTCTCCTCGTGTTCTCGGGCTCGCCCGCGTTCGCCGAGGAGAAGCTCTCCGGCGTCGTCAACGTCAACACCGCGAGCGCGGCGGAGCTCGAGATGCTGCCCGGCGTCGGCGCGTCGCGCGCCAAGGCGGTGATCGAGGCCCGCGAGGCGAAGGGCGGCTTCAAGAGCCTCGACGATCTGCTCGAGGTGAAGGGTATCGGCGAGGCGAGCCTCGCGAAGCTGCGCCCGCACCTCACGCTCGACGGCAAGACGACGGTCAAGGCGGAATAGCAGCGGACGCCGATGGGGCCGGCGGCCGTGCCTCCGGCCCCATCCTTCCCGATGGACTGCGCCCGCTACCTTGCCGCGGTGACTGCGCGGCGCCCGGCCGTCTACCTCCTGCTTGCGCTCGCGCTCGCCACGCGCGCGGACGCAGACACCCCGCGCGTGGTGTCGCTCTCGCCATCGCTCACGGCGATCCTGCTTGCGCTCCACGCGGGCGATGCGCTCGTGGGCGTCGACGAGAGTTCCGCGCAGTCCGATCACCGCGTGCGCGAGCTGCCGCGCGTCGGAGGGCTGTTCAATCCGAGCCTCGAGGCGATCGTTGCGCTGAAGCCGTCGGCCGTGGCGCTCGTGCCGAGTGCACAGCAGCGCGAGCTGCGCGAACGGCTCGAAGGCGCTCGGTATCGAGGTGCTCGCACTGCCCAACATCAGCTTCCTGGATGTCCTGAGCTCGATCGCAGTCTCGGGAAGCCATGTCGGGCGCGACGCCGTCGCGCTAGCGCGCGTCGAGACGATCCAGCAAGGCCTGGGGCAAGGCATTGGCCGATGCCGCGAGCGGGCCGCGCGTGCGGACCGTGCTCGTGCTCCAGCGCGAGCCGCTCTACGTCGTAGGTCTCGGCAGCTTCCTCGACTCGATGCTCGAAGCGGCGGGCGCGGAGAATCTCGCGCGAAAGTTTGACGACCCCTACCCGCGCGTCTCGATCGAGTGGCTGATCGCCGCGGCGCCCGACCTGATCCTCGACGCCGCCGATCCGGCCACGGAGGCGCGGACCGCATTGGTCGCACTGGCCGTCGCTGCCCGCCGTGAAGCACGGGCGCGTGAAGACGCTCGACCGCACGATCACGATCCCGGGTCCCTATCTCGACCGCTCGCTCGCGACGCTGTCCGCGGCCGTGCGCGGGCCCGAGCGATGAGAGTGCTCACGGCGCGCGCGGCGGCGCTGCGGCTCGCGCTGCTGGGCGCGCTGCTGCTCGGATCGCTCGTGGTGGGCCTGGCCGCGGGGCCCAGCTCGCTAGGCCCCGGCGAGGCGCTGCGCGCGATCTTCGCGGGCGACGACGCGGGCATCGCGGCTGACATCGCGCTGCGTGTGCGGCTGCCGCGCGTGCTGCTCGCGGCGGCGGTCGGTGCCGCGCTCGCGGTGGCCGGCGCGCTGTTCCAGGCGCTGCTGCGCAATCCGCTCGCGGATCCCTACGTGCTCGGCGTTTCGGGCGGCGCGGCGGTCGGCGGGATCCTCGCGCTCTCGCTGGGCTCGGCATTGGGCTGGGGCGCCGCGGCCGTGACGCCTGCAGCGTTCGCGGGGGCGCTCGTCACCACGGCCGCGCTCTACGCGGTTGCCGCAGTGCGCGGGCGCGTGTCGGCCACTCACCTCCTGCTCACGGGCGTGGTGTTCAACGCGTTCGCGTCGGCGGCGATCGTGTTCGTCGCGTCGCTCGCGGGGCTCACCGAGGGCACGAGCCTGTTCCTGTGGCTGATCGGGAGCCTCTCCGCGGTGCGCGCGGACGCGGCTCCCGTGGTGGGCGCGTTCCTCGCGCTGGGTCTCGGCTGCGCGCTGCCGCTGCTGCGCGACCTCGACCTGCTCTCGCTCGGCGAGGAGTCCGCCGCGCAGCTCGGCGTGGACGTCGTCCGCCTTCAGCGCGTGCTCCTGCTCTCGACCTCGCTCATGGTGGGCGCGGCCGTGTCGGTTGCGGGGCTGATCGGCTTCGTGGGCCTGATCGTCCCGCACCTCCTGCGGCTGCGGCTGGGTCCCGACCACCGCCTGCTCGTGCCGGCCGCGGCGCTCGGCGGCGCCGCTTTCCTCGTGCTCTGCGACACCGCGGCGCGCACGCTGTTTGGCGGCCGCGAGCTGCCCGTGGGCGCGATCACCGCGCTCGCGGGCGGGCCGCTCTTCCTCTACCTGCTCCGGCGCCACCACCTCCGGAGCACGGCGCCGTGAGCGCACCCGCGCTCGCATTCGAAGACGTGGCGGTGCGCTTCGGCGAGCGCACCGTGCTGCGCGGCGTTTCACTCGAGCTCTTCCCGGGCGAAGTGCTCGGGCTCGCCGGCCCCAACGGCGCCGGCAAGACCACGTTGTTCCGCGCCGCGACGCGCGTGCTGCGGCCCGACCGCGGCGAGGTGCGCGTCGCGGGAACGCCCGTGGCGTCGCTCGCGCGCCGCGAGCTCGCGCGCCGCGTGGCGGTCGTTCCGCAGGACGTCACGGTGCCGTTCCCGTTTCGCGCGGGCGAGGTGGTGTTGATGGGCCGGGCGCCGCACCGCACGGGCTTCGGCTTCGAGACCGCGGCGGACGTCGAGCGGGCGCGGGCGTGCCTCGCGCAGGTCGGGATCGAGTCGCTCGCCGACCGCCCGATGGCCGAGCTCTCGGGCGGGGAGCGCCAGCTCGTGCTCGTGGCGCGCGCGCTGGCCCAGGACCCCGACGTGCTGCTGCTCGACGAGCCCACGGCCCACCTCGACCTGCGCCACCGCGCGGTCGTGCTCGAGCGGGTGCGCGAGTTCGCGCGCGCGGGAGGCGCCGCGCTGGTCGTCTCCCACGACCTCACGCTCGCGGCGCGCAGCTGCGGCCGGCTCGCACTGCTCGCCGATGGGGCGCTGGCGGCCTGCGGCCCGCCTTCCGAGGTATTGCGCGCGCCGCTTCTCGCCCGTGTGTTCGGGGTCGAGGCCGAGGTGCTCGACGCACCCGACGGGGCGCCGCTCGTGATCCCGCGCCGCGCCTTCCCGGGGCCACCGGGTTAGGCAAGTCCGACCGCCAACCCGGCGAATCCAAGCTCGTCCAGCGGTCTTCAAAATAAAACCCCGGTTTCCCCATTGCGCCCTTGATATAAAGGGCAATCCTCGTCCAACCGAATGTTTAGGGGTCCAGCCAGCTCGGCGGGGGGCGAGTAACGACGATCCCTGTCGAGGGCTCGGGGCCGCTTCCAAGGTCTCCAATGAAGAGTCCGCGTGGCGCCACACCGGTCGTCAAGAACGGGGTGGAGGATCTGCCCCAGTTCGACTCGCAGGAACTGCTGCGAGCGATGCAAGCGGTGCAGGAGGGAAACTTCTCCGTCCGCCTGCCGCATCACTGGACGGGACTCTCGGGCAAGATCGCCGACACGTTCAACGCGATCGTCTCTTCGAATCAGCGCATGGCTGCGGAGCTGCAGCGCGTCGGATACGTCGTCGGCAAGCAGGGCAAGATCCGCCAGCGCCTCGACGTCGGCCGCTCCAGCGGTGCGTGGCGCGAGATGGAGACGTCGGTCAACACGTTGATCGACGACCTCGTCTGGCCGACGACCGAAGTCACGCGCGCGATCTCCGCGGTCGCGCAGGGCGACCTGCTCCAGACCGTCCGCCTCGACGTCGACGGCCGCCCGCTCGAGGGCGAGTTCCTGCGCTCCGCGACGATCGTGAACCGGATGATCCAGCAGCTCGGCGTGTTCGCGGGCGAAGTGACGCGCGTCGCGCGCGAGGTCGGCGCCGACGGCAAGCTCGGCGGCCAGGCGCAGGTGCGCGACGTGTCGGGTGTGTGGAAGGACCTGACCGAGTCCGTCAACTCGATGGCGAACAACCTCACGGCGCAGGTGCGCAACATCGCCGAGGTGACGATCGCGGTCGCGAGCGGCGACTTGTCGAAGAAGATCACCGTCGACGTGCGCGGCGAGATTCTGCAGCTCAAGGAGGCCATCAACACGATGGTCGATCAGCTGCGCTCGTTCGCGTCCGAGGTGACGCGCGTGGCGCGCGAGGTCGGCACCGAAGGCAAGCTCGGCGGCCAGGCGATCGTGCCCGGCGTGGCCGGCACCTGGAAGGACCTCACTGACTGCGGTGAACGCGATGGCGGGCAACCTGACGGGCCAGGTGCGCAACATCGCCGAGGTGACCACCGCGGTCGCGCGCGGAGACCTCTCGCGCAAGATCACCGTGGACGTGAAGGGCGAGATCCTCGAGCTCAAGAACACCATCAACACGATGGTCGACCAGCTCAACGCGTTCGCGGCGGAAGTGACGCGCGTCGCGCGCGAGGTCGGCACCGAGGGCAAGCTCGGCGGCCAGGCGCAGGTGCCCGGCGTGGCGGGTACCTGGAAGGACCTCACCGACAACGTCAACTCGATGGCCGGCAACCTGACCGGCCAGGTGCGCAACATCGCCGACGTGACGATCGCGGTCGCGAGCGGCGACTTGTCGAAGAAGATCACCGTCGACGTGCGCGGCGAGATCCTGCAGCTGAAAGAGGCCATCAACACGATGGTCGATCAGCTGCGCTCGTTCGCGTCCGAGGTGACGCGCGTCGCGCGCGAGGTCGGCACCGAGGGCAAGCTCGGCGGCCAGGCGATCGTGCCCGGCGTGGCCGGCACGTGGAAGGACCTCACCGACTCGGTGAACGCGATGGCGGGCAACCTGACCGGCACAGGTGCGCAACATCGCCGAAGTGACGACCGCGGTCGCGCGCGGAGACCTCTCGCGCAAGATCACCGTCGACGTGAAGGGCGAGATTCTCGAGCTCAAGAACACGCATCAACACGATGGTCGATCAGCTCAACGCGTTCGCGGCCGAGGTGACGCGCGTGGCGCGCGAGGTCGGCACCGAGGGCAAGCTCGGCGGCCAGGCGCAGGTGCCCGGCGTCGCGGGTACCTGGAAGGACCTCACCGACAACGTCAACTCGATGGCGAGCAACCTGACCGGCGCAGGTGCGCAACATCGCCGAGGTCGTCGACCGCGATCGCGGGCGGCGACCTCTCGAAGAAGATCACCGTGAACGTGTCGGGCGAGATCCTCCTGCTCAAGGAGACCATCAACACGATGGTCGACCAGCTCAACGCGTTCGCAGGCGAGGTGACGCGCGTCGCGCGCGAGGTCGGCACCGAAGGCCGGCTCGGCGGCCAGGCGAAGGTGCCCGGAATCGCGGGTACGTGGAAGGACCTCACCGACTCGGTGAACTCGATGGCGAGCAACCTGACCGGTCAGGTGCGCAACATCGCCGAGGTGACGACGGCCGTCGCGCGCGGTGACTTGTCGCGCAAGATCACCGTCGACGTGAAGGGCGAGATCCTCGAGCTCAAGAACACCATCAACACGATGGTCGACCAGCTCAACGCGTTCGCGTCCGAGGTGACGCGCGTCGCGCGCGAGGTCGGCACCGAGGGCAAGCTCGGCGGTCAGGCGCAGGTGCTCGGCGTGGGCGGCACCTGGAAGGACCTCACCGACAACGTGAACTCGATGGCCGGCAACCTCACGGCGCAGGTGCGCAACATCGCCGACGTGACGATCGCGGTCGCGAGCGGCGACTTGTCGAAGAAGATCACCGTCGACGTGCGCGGCGAGATTCTGCAGCTCAAAGAGGCCATCAACACGATGGTCGACCAGCTCAACGCATTCGCGGGCGAGGTGACGCGCGTCGCGCGCGAGGTCGGCACCGAAGGCCGCCTCGGTGGCCAGGCGGTCGTGCCCGGCGTGGCCGGCACGTGGAAGGACCTCACCGACAACGTGAACCTGCTCGCCGCGAACCTCACCACGCAGGTGCGCAACATCGCCGAGGTGACGACGGCCGTCGCGCGCGGCGACTTGTCGCGCAAGATCACCGTCGACGCGAAGGGCGAGATCCTCGAGCTCAAGAACACGCATCAACACGATGGTCGATCAGCTCAACGCGTTCGCGGCCGAGGTGACGCGCGTCGCGCGCGAGGTCGGCACCGAGGGCAAGCTCGGCGGCCAGGCGCAGGTGCCCGGCGTGGCCGGCACCTGGAAGGACCTCACCGACAACGTGAACGTGATGGCCGCGAACCTGACCGAGCAGGTGCGCGGAATCGTGAAGGTCGTGACCGCGGTCGCCGACGGCGACCTCAAGCAGAGCCTCACCGTCAAGGCGAAGGGCGAAGTCGCCGCGCTCGCCGAGACGATCAACAACATGACGCTCACGCTCGCGACCTTCGCGGACCAGGTGACCACGGTGGCACGCGAGGTGGGCGTCGAAGGCCGCCTCGGCGGCCAGGCCTACGTGCCCGGCGCCGCGGGTACCTGGAAGGACCTCACCGGCAACGTGAACCTGCTCGCGGCGAACCTCACCGACCAGGTGCGCGCGATCGCCGACGTGGCCACCGCCGTGACCAAGGGCGACCTCACGCGCGCGATCCAGGTGGATGCGCGCGGCGAGGTGTCGGAGCTCAAAGACAACATCAACACGATGATCACGAACCTGCGCCTCACCACCGAGCGCAACATGGAGCAGGACTGGCTCAAGACGAACCTCGCCCGCTTCACGGGCATGCTCCAGGGCCAGCGCGACCTCGTGACGGTGGGCAAGCTGCTGCTCTCGGAGCTCGTGCCGCTCGTGGGTGCGCACCAGGGCGTGATCTACCAGATGGATCCGGGCGGCGATCAGCAGCTCAAGCTGCTCGCGAGCTATGCGAACAACGCCGATACCGGCTATCCGGAGCGGCTCAAGATCGGCGACGGCTTCATCGGCCAGTGCGTGCTCGAGAAGCGCCGCATCCTCGTCACCGACGTGCCGCGCGACGCAGTGCCGGTGGGGTCCGCGCTGCTCGAGGTGCTGCCGCGCAACGTGGTCGTGTTCCCCGTGATGTTCGAGAGCGAGAACAAGGCCGTACTCGCGCTCGCCTCGCTGAACGACTTCGCGGCATCGCACGTCACGTTCCTCGAGCAGCTCACCACGGGCATCGGCATCGTGCTGAACAGCATCGAGGCCACGATGCAGACCGAGGGTCTGCTCAAGCAGTCGCAGCAGCTCGCGAGCGAGCTCCAGAGCCGGCAGAAGGACCTCCAGCAGTCCAACGAGCAGCTCGAGCAGAAGGCCCAGCAGCTCGCCGAGCGCAACGTGGAGGTCGAGCGCAAGACCGCCGAGCTCGCGCTCACGTCGAAGTACAAGTCCGAGTTCCTCGCCAACATGTCGCACGAGCTGCGCACGCCGCTCAACAGCATCCTGATCCTCGGTCAGCAGCTCGGCGACAATCCCGAGGGCAACCTCAGCGACAAGCAGATCGAGTTCGCGCGCACGATCCACGCCGCGGGCACCGACCTGCTCAACCTGATCACGGACATCCTCGACCTGTCGAAGATCGAGTCGGGCACCGTGACGGTCGACGCCGAGGAGGTCTACTTCAGCAGCCTGATCGGCACGGTCGAGCGCACGTTCCGCCACGAGGCCGAGAACCGCGGCCTCTCGTTCGAGGTGCAGACCGACCTCGCGCTCGGGCGCAGCATGGTCACCGACCCCAAGCGCCTGCAGCAGGTGCTCAAGAACCTGCTCTCCAACGCGTTCAAGTTCACCTCCGAAGGCGGCGTGAAGCTGGACGTCTCGGTCGCGGCTTCGGGTTGGACCGCGGAGCACCAGGTGCTCGCCGGCGTGCCGGCCGTGGTGGCGTTCCAGGTATCCGACACCGGCGTGGGCATTCCCGCCGAGAAGCAGAAGATCATCTTCGAGGCGTTCCAGCAGGCCGACGCAGGCACGAGCCGCAAGTACGGAGGCACGGGTCTCGGCCTCGCGATCAGCCGCGAGCTCGCGAACCTGCTCGGCGGCGAGATCCAGCTGCGCAGCGTTCCCGACCTCGGCAGCACGTTCACGCTCTACCTGCCGCTGCGCTACGTGGGTCCGGCGGCGCCGAGCAAGCCGAGCGACCTGCCCGCGATCGACCCCGCGGCGATGCGCGCGAACGTCGCCGAGCAGCCGCGCCCGCCCGACCGCGTCGTCGAGCCCATCTCCGACGATCGCGACGGCCTCACCGACGACGACACCACGCTACTGGTCGTCGAGGACGATCCGCATTACGCGCGCATCCTGCTCGATCTCGCGCACGACAACGGGTTCAAGGTGGTCGTCGCCCACAACGGCGCCGACGCGCTCGAGCTCGCGCGGCGGATCAACCCGAGCGCGGTGTCGCTCGACGTGTTCCTGCCCGACATGCTGGGATGGACCGTCCTCTCCGAGCTGAAGCAGGACCCGCTCACGCGACACATTCCCGTGCAGATGGTCACGCTCGACGAGGACCGCCAGCACGGGCTCGCGCGCGGCGCGTTCGCGTTCGTCACCAAGCCGACCAGCGCGACCGGCCTCGACGAGGCGCTCACGCGCATGAAGGAGTTCATCGCTCCGCGTCCGAAGCGACTGCTCGTGGTCGAGGACAACCCGGCCGAGCAGCTCAGCATCGGCGAGCTGCTGGGCGACGAAGACATCCGGATCAGCGCGGTCGGCACGCGGCGAGGAGTGTCTCGCGGCGCTGCGCGCGGAGCCCTACGACTGCGTCGTGCTCGACCTGCGGCTCCCGGACATCTCGGGCTTCGACGTGCTCGAGGCGATCCGCGACGACGCCGAGCTGCGCGACATTCCGGTCGTCGTGTTCACGGGCAAGGAGCTCTCGCTCGAGGAAGACACGCGCTTGAAGAGCCTCGCGCGCAGCGTGGTGGTGAAGGGCGTCGAATCGCCCGAGCGCCTGCTCGACGAGACGTCGCTGTTCCTGCACCGCGTGGTGGCCGACCTCAAGCCCGAGAAGCAGCGCATGCTCGAGCGGCTGCACGGCTCCGACGAGTTCCTGACCGGCAAGTCCGTGCTCGTGGTCGACGACGACGTGCGCAACATCTTCGCGCTCTCGAGCGTGCTCGAGCGCCGCGGCATGAACGTGCTCACGGCGACCACCGGACGCGAGGCGATCGAGCTGCTCGAAGCCACGCCCAACGTCGAGCTCGCGCTCATGGACATCATGATGCCGGAGATGGACGGCTACAAGACGATGCAGGCGATCCGCCAGCGCCCGGCGCTGCGCCGCCTGCCGATCATCGCCCTGACGGCGAAGGCGATGAAGGGAGACCGCGAGAAGTGCCTCGAGGCGGGAGCCTCGGACTATCTCGCGAAGCCGGTGAACACGGAACAGTTGCTGTCTGCGCTGAGGATGTGGCTGCACCGCTAGGAATCGGGGCCAGAAGAAATCGGGGTAGCGCGTGAGTGAAGACGAACGCATACAGATCCTGTTGGTCGATGATCAACCCGGAAAGCTGCTCTCCTACGAGGCGATGCTTTCCGACCTCGACGCGACGCTGATCCGCGCGACGTCGGCGAGCGAGGCGCTCGACCAGCTGCTGCGGGCGGACATCGCAGTCGTGCTGATCGACGTCTGCATGCCGGGCCTCGACGGCTTCGAGCTCGCGGCGATGATCCGCGGGCACCCGCGCTACCGGAACACCGCGATCATCCTGGTGTCGGCCGTGCTCGTGAACGACGTCTACCGCCTCAAGGGCTATCACGCGGGCGCGATGGACTACGTCGGCGTTCCGGTCGTCCCCGAGATCCTGCGCGCGAAGGTGGGGGTGTTCGCGGACCTGTACCGCAAGAGCCGACGCCTCGAGCGCATGAACGAGGAGCTCGAGCGCCGCGTCGAGGAGCGCACCGCGGCGCTGCGCGCGAGCGATCGGCGCAAGGACGAGTTCCTCGCGATCCTCGCGCACGAGCTGCGCAACCCGCTCGCGCCGATGCTCAACTCGATCCATCTGCTGCGATCCGAAGCAGAGCCCGTGCAGCGCAGCCATTCGGTCAACGTGATCGATCGCCAGCTCGGCCACCTCGTGCGCCTCGTCGACGATCTGCTCGACGTCTCCCGGATCACGACCGGCAAGCTCGAGCTGCGCTCGGAGTCCGTGAAGCTGATCGAGGCGCTCGAGCACGCGGTCGAGCGCGTCGAGCCCGAGATCAAGCACAAGAGTCAGCAGCTCTACGTCGAGGTGGAGGACGACGGACTCGTCGTCGAAGGCGACGAGATGCGGCTCACGCAGATCTTCTCGAACCTGCTCCAGAACGCGAGCAAGTTCACAGAGCGCGGCGGGAACATCGCG
The DNA here is from genome assembly GCA_963832165.1 of uncultured delta proteobacterium. Classification (GTDB taxonomy): domain Bacteria; phylum Myxococcota_A; class UBA9160; order UBA9160; family SMWR01; genus JAHEJV01. Next base: position 415,987 of record CAWHTE010000007.1, read on the forward strand.
ATTCGCGCGGGCCGGTCGGGCAGCGAGGTCGAGGTCGCGGTGCGCGACAGCGGCGACGGCATCGAGCCCGCAATGCTCGAGAAGATCTACGACATCTTCTCGCAGGGCGATCGCACGCTCGAGCGGCGCCACAGCGGTCTCGGGATCGGCCTCACGATCGTCAAGCGCCTCGTCGAGATGCACCACGGCACCGTCGTGGCGCGGAGCGAGGGCCCCGGCACTGGCAGCGAGTTCACGGTTCGCCTGCCGCTGCCCGCGGTGTCCGAGAGCGTGAGCGAGCAGCGTGACGAGCCGATCGATTGGGAGCCCTCGGCGCAGCGCGTGCTCGTGGTCGACGACAATCACGACAGTCTCGAGAGCCTCTCGGCGCTGCTCGAGCTGCAGGGCAACGAGGTGCGCACGGCCTGCGACGGAGTGCGCGCGGTGGCGGAGGCGGAGGCGTTCCGCCCGGACGTCGTGCTGCTCGACGTCGGTATGCCGAACATGAACGGTTACGACGCGTGCCGGCTGATCCGCGCCCAGGAGTGGGGCCGCAACATGCTGCTCGTGGCGCTCACGGGCTGGGGCCAGGAGGAGGACCGCGCGCGCAGCCAGGCGGCCGGCTTCGATCACCACTTCGTGAAGCCGGTCGATCCGAAGGTGCTGATCCGCTACCTCGGCCGGCACTCCGCGAAGCGCGAAGAGCTGCGCGCCGGCCGCTAGGCGGGTCGATCCGCCCTACCGGCGCGCGAAGTCTCGTCGGTAGGCGAGGTAGTTGGCGCGCAGCACACCGCCGAGGCCTTCGCCCGTGCGACGCGACGGCCAGTTATCGTCGAGCACGAGCGTGTAGGCGACGTGCGAGAATCCGCGCTGCACGAGCTCGAGGTAGCCGTAGGCCGCCATCGCGTAATTGAGACCGCGGCCGCGCGCGCGCGGCAGCACGCCGATCGCGAGCGAGTTCGTGCCTTCGCCGGGCCGCGGTGCGCGCCCTTCGGCGTGCGAGACGTCGTCGGGCATCACGAAGCAGAAGCCGACCGGCTCACCGTCGGAGAATGCGAACACCGAGCTGTCGAGCACGGGTTGACCGTCGAGCACGAACAGTCCGACGAGCCCGGGCGAGAGCGGACTCCAGCCCCAGTGGCTCGCGAACGTCGCGTTCCAGAGATCACAGAGCTGCTGGGCGCGCTGCGGGTGCGGGAACTCGCGAAACGGCGCGAGCTCGAAGCCGGCGCGCTGCGCGCTCTCGAGCGAGCTCTGCCAGCGCTCCACGAGGTGCGGCAGCACGGGCATCGAGTAGTCGACGAAGCCGCGCTCGGTCTCGAAGCCCGCACCCTTGATCAGCGCGTGGTACTCGCGCGGGTTCTGCCGCAGCGTGCTCGGCGGCAGCGCCTCGTAGTCGTCGGTCGTGAATGGTGTCTCGAGCAGGCCGAAGCCGTTGCGCGCGGCCTGCATGCCGCGCTCCGCGAGCCATGCGCACGCGGCGTCGAGCAGCTGGCGCACCGCCTCGCGTGCGCCCGGCTCCGCTTCGAACATGAGCAGGTGGCCGACGCGTTCGTTCCAGTGCTTCAGGTAGGGTCCGTCCACGGCCGCGCACACGCGCGCGACGACCTCGCCGCCTTCGCGCGCGACGAAGGGCTGGAGCTCGCGCTCCTGCGTGGCGGCGGTCAAGCCGAGCAACATCGGCCCGTGCAGCGGCGGGCTCTGCCAGCGCACCGCGCGGGATGCGTACACGCGGTCGTGCAGCGCCACGAACTCGGCGATCGCGTCCTTGCCCTCGGCCTTTTCGATCCGGATCGAAGCCACGCGCGCATGCTAGATCACGCCGCGCTCGGGCGCGGCAGGCGCATCGATCTGCGCGCACTAGACTCGGCTGGGGGCTACCCGCCGGATGCGTTGTGCGATCTTCGTCGCCGGGTTCCTGTTAGCGGCCTCCGCGTCGGGTGCGGAGCTGATCGTCGCCGGCCAGCAGAGCCAGAACCTGCTCGGCTTCGACGCCGCGAGCGGCGCATTCACGCGCGTGTTCGCGCACACGATCGACCAGGGATTTCGCAACCCCGGCGGAATCGCGCTGCGGCCCACCGACGGTGCGCTGTTCGTGTCGAGCCGCGGCACGGGCGAGATCTGGCGCTACGACACGGCGACCGGCGCGCTCCTCACGCCGGTGGTGAAGACGGGCCTGCGCACTCCCAACGGGATCGACTTCGCAGCGTCGGGTGCGTTGCTCTATTTCGCCGACGCCAACGACATCGACTCCGAGTCCGACGATGCGGTGAAGCGGCTCGATCTCGCGAGCGGCACGGTGACGACGCTCGGCTCGACCGCGAGTGCCGAGTTCGCCGACGTCGCCGTGAACGGCAGCGACGTGTACGCGGTCGACAGCGACGGAGGCCGCGTGGTGCGGTTCCCGGCCGCGGGCGGTGCCGGCGCGACGGTGATCGGCGCGGGGCTCACGGATCCCTCCGATCTCGCATTCCGCTCGGCGACGCGTCTGCTGGTCGCCGACACGGGGGCGGATCGCGTGGTCGAATACCTGAACACGGGCGGGAGCTGGGTGTTCGATCGCGTCGTCCTGCCGGCGAGCTCGGGCGTGCAGGATCCCTGCGCGCTCGCGATCGCGCCGAGCGGGGCACTCGCCGTCGCCGGCTGCCTGTCGAACGCTGTGGTGTCGATCGACCTCGCCACGCTCGCGGTCACGCCGCTGGTCGCACCCGGCGCCGGCGGGCTCGCGAGCCCGAAGGACCTGGCGTGGAGCGGCACGACGCTCCTGGTCGCGAACCCGATCGCGAACGCGGTGGTCTACTACGACGCGTCGGGTGCGCCGAGCGGCGTGCGCGCGCAGGGCGTCACGTCCGCACTCGACGGCGGAATCGCGCTGTCGGCGGACGCGACGCGCGTCGCGGTCGCGAGCGTGTCTGCCGACGAGGTCATCGAGCACGCCGCCTCCACGGGCGCACCGCTGCGCAGCCTGGGCGACGTGTGCGGCGGCCTCTTCCCGAACGACGTCGCATACGGCCCGAGCGGGGACCTGTTCGTTGCGTGCTTCGGCGGAAACAGCGTGAACCGGATCGACTCCGCCAGTGGAGCGGTCAGCACATTCGTGTCGGGCGGCAACGGCGGGCTCTTCGCTCCGCGCCAGCTCGCGTTCGGCCCGAACTCCGATCTGTTCGTAGCGAGCGCGAGCGGCGAGCTGCTGCAGTTCGACGGCGCGTCGGGCAGCTTCCTGGGCGCGTTCGTCGACGCGACCGGAAACGGCGGCGGCGCCCTCGATCCCTACGGTTTCGCATTCCACGGTGGGCTCTTGTACGTGACGTCGTTCTTCACCGACTCGGTCGCGGTGTTCTCTGGAACCACGGGTGCGTTCGTCGCGACGCGCGTCGCGAGCGGCAGCGGTGGCCTCGATGAGCCGACCGCGCTCGCATTCGCACCCGACGGCGCGCTGCTCGTCGCGAGCCACGGCGACGACAACGTGCGCCGCTACGACGCGGGCACGGGCGCATACCTCGGCGCGCTCGTGCCTGCGGGCGCGCACGGGCTCGCGGCGCCGGTCGATCTCGCGGTGCTGCCCGAGCCCAGCGCGATGCTCGGGATCGGCGCGGGCTGTGCGGTGCTCGCCGCGCTCGCACGTCGGCGGCGCGAGAGGCCCCGGTGAGTCGACGCACGCTCGCCGCGGCCGTCGTCCTGGTGCTCGCGGCACTCGCTGCGTTCGTGTGGCTCGATCGCGCGCGCGGTCCGCGCGCGATGAAGGAGGGCGAGGCGCTTCCGCTCGGTGAGAAGGTCGAGATGCATTTCGAAGACGCAAAGACCGGCGAGCCGGAGACCTGGACGCTCGAGAAGAAGCAGACCACGCGGGAGGAGGCCGTGCGACCGATCGAGCTCCCGAAGCCCGATCCGGCAGCCGCCGAGCATCGGCCGAACGAATCGGCGCGCGCGCTCGATGGGCTCGGAATCGCGGAGTGGAGGCGCGGGGACCTCGCGAAGGCCGCCGCGCAGCTCGAGGCGGCCGTGGCCGCCGATCCCGACGACCGCGTGCCGCGTTCACACCTCGGGCGCCTGCTCACGATGATGACCGACTACGAGCGGGCGCTCCCGCATCTCGAGCGAGCGGCTGCGCTCGCGCCCGACGACCCCCAGGTCTGGCTCGACCTCCAGTCGTTCTACGAACGCAGCCAGCGCATCGAGGGAGTCGAGCCGGCGCGCGCACGCGCCGAGGCACTCGCCAACGGTCGGCCGATCGGGCAGGACTGGGCGGGCTTCTGGACGATCGAGGGAGCGGAGGAGATTCCCTGACCTCGGGCGATGATGATCCGACCGCAATTTGGTGCTCGCGACCACTTGATTCGCCATTCGAACTAGTCCAGGATCCTCTTGGTTCTGGGCCGCCAACAAGCCGGCTCGTCACCGGCCCACGAGGGGTGTGTGATGCGGACTTCGCGATTCGCTCAGTCGACGTTTGTCTGGACGTTTGCGTTGGGGTTAGTGCTGCTCGCCGCCGCACCGGCGCTCGCGGACACGACGATCACCGGGGAGAAGCTCGGAGCCTTCTTCCAGATCACCGTGCCGGATGATTGGAACGGCGACCTCGTGATCAACAACCACGGCTTCGACTTCAATTCGCCCGCGGCAAATCCCGGGCTCGGACCGCTCGCGCCGCTGATGCTCTCGGAGGGATACGCGGTCGCCGCGTCGAGCTACAGCAACTGCTGCTGGACGCTGTTCAGCACGCAGCAGGACATGAATCGGCTCATCGGCATCGTCACCGCGAACTTCGGAGCTCCGAACAACGTGATCCTTCACGGCTTCAGCCTCGGCGGCATCGTCTCCGCGCAGGGGATCGAGAAGCTCGGCGCGAACGTGGTCGGCGCATACCCGGTCTGCGGGGCGCTCTCGGGCAGCCGCTCCTGGGACGGTGCGATCGACCTGCGCCTCGTCTACGACGCGGTCTGCGCGGGGGTAGCCGGCGGGACGTTCCCGGGCGGCGCGACGGGTCTGCCGTCGCCGGGCTTCCCGGCGGGTGGGCTCTCGCCGACAGCGGTCGCGACCGCGGTGAACACGTGCACGGGCGTGCTCACGCCGCCGGCGTTCCGCACGCCCGAGCAGCAGGCGCGGCTGGATACGCTGAAGGCGGTCACGCAGCTGCCCGAGAGCTTCATCATCCTCGACATGGTGTTCGTGACGAACGGTCTGTCGAACCTGATCTGGGCCGCCGACAAGCTCGCGGGCGGCCAGGGCGTCGGCAACGTCGGCGTCACCTACAACGACGAGACGATCGACGACGAGATCCAGCGCGTCGCGTACGACCCCCAGGCGCACAAACGGCTGGAGCGGTACTTCACGCCCAAGGGCGACGTCGGCGCGACCAAGATCGTGTCGCTGCACACCGACGGAGACGGCCTCGTGATCGTCGAGAACGAGGAAGACTACGCGGACAAGGTTCCGGCCGCGAACCTGACCACGGCGATCGTCGACGAGCCCGGCAACACCCACTGCACGGGCATCAGCGGGCCCGAGCTGATCGCCGGTTGGGAGTCGCTGCGCGGCTGGATCGCGGGCGGGCCGCAGCCGACAGCGGCGGGCATCCAGGGCGTGTGCCTGGCGATCGGGCCGGCAGACCAGTGCAGGATCGATCCGGCATTCGTCGTCGGCGAGTTCGACGCTCGCGTTCCGCCGCGCTGATCCGCGCGACGACCTCGCTGCGATCGCGTGGAGGGGTGAGAGCTTGCTCCTCGTGGTGATCTCCCGTGGGGCGTGATCTGTAAGGGCGGCCCTGCTCCCGCGAGGCCGCCCTCCTCCTGAGCCACCCACACGCATCAGCCACGAACGGCGGCGCACTTCGAGCCGCCCGCTCCGGGGCATTTTGACCGGGTGCTGCTTCTCGGCCGGCGGCAGGAAGCCAGCTTGCTTCGCCTATTCTCTGCCGGTCGAGCTCGAACGAATGGTTTGGCCGACCTGGGCGATTCCTCCACGCGGAACTAACAGACAGGGATGACCGTCATGCGGAACCGACGAGCAGCGTTCCTGATTTCGCTCTTCTGCGCGATGTCGATGGCGACGACGGCCGAGGCATTCGGCAAGAAAGACGTGACGAAGTGCAATTCATCCTTCCCGAATGCGATTCCCGACGACACCCTTGACGATTCCTTCGCAATCCAAAAGTGCCTCATGAACGCGGGCTCCGAGGTCGCCATCTATTTTCCGCCCGGCGATTACTTCGTCGTGAGCGGTACTGATCGTGGCCGAAAACAACGTCACTCTCTACACGGATGGAGTGGGAACAGCGCGGCTGAAGTTCGTCGGTTGCGGCGACTTGATTCGATTCTCCCATGGATCCATGACCTCGTTTCGCGGCAAAGTCAGGAATCTATGGCTCCGTGGAAATGGCTCGTGTGCCCAGACAGCGATCCACGGTCTCGATACGAGTTATCTCTCACTCGAAGACCTTCAGATCACCAACTTCGTCGACCCGGGAAGCCATGCGAGCGTTGGCGTACAGAATGATGGCCGCGAAGGCTTCAACATGCGCAACGTGTTCATTCAAGCCGATAGTCCGGTCGTGATGGGGAAGAACCCTAACCATCCGATCGATGCCGACCATGTCCACATCGAGGATCTCTACTCGATCATCCCTGCAGGTGGAACCAATTGGCATATCACGCTCGACGATGATGTGCTCGTTTCGAACATGACGATCGACGGCCAAAACGCGTTGGTAGGAGGGTGTGGCGCGCTCAAATGGGTGGTGCAGGATGGTGCTACGGCGAGCGTCAGCAGTCACCTGAAGATCTCCAATGTCCGCACTGAGCAACTGAACTTGACGTGCGACAAGACGATCTACATCGATCTTCCGACCGGCAGACGACTTCTACAACTCGTGGTAGACAACGTGGCCCTGGGTGGGCCCTTCCCACCCGCACCCGTACATAGCGCGATCCATCTGAACAACGTGGATAGCATCACGGTTTCCAACACGAGCTATTTCAACCACTCGGCGACGATCGAATCTCCGGCCAACTTCATCAGGGCGACGAATGCGATGTATATCCAGCTCGTGAACAACTACTTCTACGTCACGAGTGCGATCGTGGCGCCCGGATTGACATGGAAGGAAGGGCCATACTCGCGGAAAGACGTGTTGCAATCCGTCCGGGGTGAGGTCTCCCGATTCTGGAATTCTCGCGAAATAAGCGGATCGCGACGACGGTGATAGCTTTCCCAGCCCATTTCGGCGGAGGCCCCCCGTGACCGTGACGATCGCAGCCGTGCGCGCGCGAGAGATCCTCGACTCGCGCGGGAACCCCACCGTGGCCGTCGACGTGCGCACCTCGAGCGGTGCGGTCGGCAGCGCGGCCGTCCCGTCGGGCGCGTCGACGGGCTCGCGCGAGGCGCTCGAGCTGCGCGACGCGGATCCGAAGCGTTACAGCGGCAAGGGCGTGCTGAAGGCCGTGGCCAACGTCAACGACGAGCTGGCTCGCGCCGTCGCGGGTCTGCGGCTCGGCGGGCTCGCCGAGCAGGAAGCGCTCGACCGCGCGCTGTGCGAGTGCGACGGCACCGAGGTGAAGTCGCGGCTCGGAGCGAATGCGCTGCTGGGCGTGTCGCTCGCCGCCGCGCACGCGGCCGCGAATGCCGCGGGCGTGCCGCTCTACCGCTTCCTCGACAGCGGCGCGCACCTGTTGCCGGCGCCGATGATGAACGTGCTCAACGGCGGCGCGCACGCCGACAACACGGTCGACCTCCAGGAGTTCATGCTGTTCCCGCTCGGCGCGCCCACGTTCTCGGAGGCGCTGCGCTGGGGCGCCGAGGTGTTCCACAAGCTCAAGAAGCTGCTCGGCGACAAGCGCTACGCGACCTCGGTCGGCGACGAGGGTGGCTTCGCGCCGAACCTCAAGAGCAACCGCGAGGCGATCGAGCTCGTGCTCGCCGCGATCGAGGCCGCGGGCTACCGGCCCGGCGAAGACATCGCGATCGCGCTCGACCCCGCCGCGAGCGAGTTCTACAAGAATGGCAAGTACGTGCTCGAGGGCGAAGGCGCCACCCACAGCACGGAGGGCATGATCGGGTTCTGGGAGGAGTGGGTGTCGAGCTATCCGATCGTGTCGATCGAGGACGGACTCGACGAATCGGATTGGAGCGGCTGGAAGTCGCTCACCCAGAAGCTCGGCGGGAGCACCCAGCTCGTCGGCGACGATCTGTTCGTGACGAACCCGAAGATCCTCCAGCAAGGCATCGATCAGGGAGTCGCGAACGCGATCCTGATCAAGGTGAATCAGATCGGGACGCTGTCCGAGACGCTCGAGGCGATCCGCCTTGCGCGCGAGGCGGGTTATGCGGCGGTGGTGTCGCACCGCTCCGGAGAGACCGAGGACGTGACGATCGCCGATCTCGCGGTCGGCACGGCCTGCGGCCAGATCAAGACCGGCTCGCTCTCGCGCTCGGACCGCGTTGCGAAGTACAACCGCCTGCTCGCGATCGAGGCCGAGCTCGGCGCGCGCGCGAAGTACGCGGGTCGCTCGAAGCTCGCCGGGGTGCGCGCGTGATGCTGCGCACGGCGGCGCACGCAGCCGCCGCGCTCTGCCTGGCCGCGCTCGCAGCGGCGCCCGCGCGCGCGGTGATCCCGCAGCCCGCGCGGATCGCGCGCGCGGTGGCCGAGATGAATGCGGCGTCGGGTCGCAGCTCACCGCTCCTGTTCTCGGTAAAGCTGCGCGTCGATGGCGCCGCGCCGTCGGCCGAGGGCGAGCTCGCCGTGCATCCCTCGGGTCTCGCGCGGCTCGAGCTGCGCAACACCTGGGGCGGATTCGTCGAGCGGCACCTGCTCCAGAGCAGCTCGTATCAGGCGAGCCGCAACGGCGAGATGCTGGAAGATCCCCATCCATTCCTGCCGCCGGTATTCCTGCTCCAGGCCAGCTCGGGCGAGGCGCTCGGGGCCGCGCTCTCGACGTTCGGCGTCGACGGCCAGCAGGTGGTGCTCGGCAAGCTCGGCTCGCACGACTGTTATGTATTTGGCGGGCGCACGATCGGACCCGCCGAAGCGGAGCATCCCCTGCCCTCGTTCTGGGTGGACATGGCGAGCTTCGAGCCGCAGCGGATCGTGCGCGCAGACGGCGTCGAGTACCGCTTCGGCCCGCTCCAGACGTTCGGGGGGATCCGCGCGCCGAGCTTCATCGACGTGATCGCGCCGAACCTGCGCGCGCGGCTCGAGATCACGCGCGTCACGCGCGCCGAGGCGCCCGCGGCGCTGTTCCAGCGCGGTTGGCTCACGTCCGCTACGGGTGCGCCCGCTTCCAAGTAGCGGTAAATCCAGCTTTTTCCGGCGGCCCTCAGCGCGCAGAGCGGATTTTTCGCCTGCGCGCGCAATCTAGGCCTAAAGGAACTTGGCAGGAATACCGAACACCGGGATGTCTTCGGTGGAGCCGATTCCACTGGCCCGGCAGCGGGTTCAGGCTCCGCCCTACGCACTAGCGAGAAAGGAGCATCCAATGTCCGAGAAGAACCGCTTGAACGTTCTGGTGGTGGATCCCGACGAGGGCACCGTCCTCGATCTCAAGGAGATGATCACCGAGCTGGGCTACCGCGTGTCGTCGAACACGAACCCCGAGGCCGTGATCGAGGAGATCAAGCACGGGACCTACCAGATCGTGGTCGCCGACGTGTCGCCGCCCTCGGACCGCGCGCTCGACCTGCTCGCGCGCATGCGCTCCGCCGACTCGGACCTGTGCGTGATCTCGATGACCGCGATGCCCACCGTCGACGTGGCTGTGCGCGCGATGAAGCAGCACGCGTTCGACTACCTGCAGAAGCCGGTCGAGTTCGAAGAGCTGCGCCACGTGATCGAAGCGGCGATCCGCGAGAAGGGCCTGCTCGTCGACGTCGAGACCCGGCTCAACCAGATCGTGGGCAAGCGACTGCGCGAGCGCCGCTCGGAGTCGACGCTCACGCTCAAGCAGCTCGCGAACCGCACGGGACTGTCGGTCTCGCTGATCTCGCAGATCGAGCTCGGCAAGTCGGCGGCCTCGATGTCGACGCTCTACAAGCTCGCCACCGCCCTCCAGGTGCGGATGACCTACTTCTTCGAGACCGTCTGACCCACACCGCGGCGGGGAAGACCCGCCGGGGTATGATTCTGCGCGATGCGATCGGTCGAGGAAGCGCGGCCGCGGCCCGGGCTGTCGGTGCCCGTGGTGACGGTGCTCGACGCCCAGGGCGAGCTCGACCCCGAGGGCCAGCGCGCGCTCGTGCGCTTCGTGGTGCAGGACGGCTACGGCGCCGACATCGTGTTCGCGGCCGGCACCACGGGCGAGTGGGATCGGATCGACAACGACGTGCGCCAGCGCGTCGTGCAGATCTGCGCCGAGGAGGTGGCGAAGTGCAACGCCGCGCTCGGCCGCGGCGACCGGCCGATCGAGGCATGGGCCGGGGTCACGGCGCACTCGCGCGAGGAGACGCTCGCGAATCTCGACTTCGCGATCGCGCACGGCGCCGACGCCGCGGTGCTCGCGCCGCTCTCGATCGAGGGTGTGGCCGATCCCGTGGCGTTCGTGGCGCGCGACGTGGCGGACCTGCTCGACGCGCGCCGCCGCCGCATCCCGGTGTACCTCTACGACAACGCCGACATCGCCATCGACCCGCGCGTGCCGCACATCCGCACGCGTCAGGTCAAGGCGATGAGCCGCCTCGACTTCGTGCGCGGGATCAAGGTCTCCGCGTCGAAGAAGGTGCTCGGCAACTACACGCGCGCCGCGGCGGGCTTCTCGGAGCGCGGTGAATTCGGCATCTACGTCGGCAACGCGATGTTGATCTTCGACCTGTTCCGGCCGCGCACGGGCTGGCTCGGCACGGTCGCGGAGCACTGGAACCGGTACCGGCTCCAGGGCGGACTGCCGATCGGCGTCGTGTCTGGACCCGCGAACGCCATGCCGCGCGAGTGGGCCCGCGCGTGGCAGGTCGCGCGATCGGGCGACGCCGAGCGCATGGAGCGCGCGCGGGAGATCGCGCTCGCATTCGGCGCGAGCTGCCAGACGCCCGCCGGCAAGCGCTCGATCGCCTGCATCAAGCGCGCATTGCGCCACCTCGGCGTGATCGAGTGTGACGCCGTGGCACCGGGCACGCCCGCGCTCGCGCCCGAGCACGTCGACGCGTTCGACGCCGCGTTCGACGCTGTTCGGGCGCAGGCTAGTTCAGGACTCGGCGCGCTGTGGGTGAGCGTCGCGTGACCGATCTCGACGTCGTCGGCATCGGCAGCATGGTGGTCGACCGCATGCACCGCGCGCCGCGCGCGATCGGGGCGGGCGAGAAGGTGATGCTGCGCGATCCCGGCGGCGGGCCCGTGCAGACGCGGATCGGCGGCGTCGTGCTCAATCACCTGGGCTGGGCCGCGGCGCTGGGACTGCGCACGGGAATCTTCGGGCTCGGCGCCGACGACGAGAACGGGCGCCTCTTGCGCGCGGCGATGGACCGGCTCGGGATCGCCCACTCGATCGACCGCACGGGCAGCGCGAGCTCGGTGGCAGAGATCTTCGTCGACGACGCCGGCGAGCGCGCGATCTACATGGCGGCCGCGGCGACGTCCGAGACGACGCCCGAGCGCGTGCGCGCGCACGCGGCGTTCGTGCGGCGCGCTCGGCGCGTCACGACCGAGGTGTCGCAGCTTCCGCTCGCAGCGGCGCACGCAGCGCTCGAGCTCGCGCGCGCGGCGGGCTCGGCGACTGCGGTCGATCTCGACGTGCCGCCCAGCGATGCGCTCGCGTCGGGGCTCGGCGACGAGGCCGCGCTCGAAGCCGTGCTGCGCAGCGCCGATCTGCTCAAGCCGTCGAAGATCGCGTGCCGCGAGCTCGTGTCGAGCAGCGGCGATCCACTCCGCCTCGCGCGCGCGCTGCGCGGGCGCTTCGGCAACCAGGCCGTCGTGGTCACCGATGGCGAGGCCGGCTGCGCGATCGCGGCCGAGGGGTTCGAGGGCTACGTGCCCGCGCGGCCGGTCAAGATCGTCGACACCACGGGCGCCGGCGACGCGTTCCTGGGCGGCCTGCTCGCGGCGCTCTCGGCCGGGCTCGGATGGGAGGAAGCCGCGCGGCTCGCCCACGCGTGCGGCGCCGCGTGCGTCGAGCAGCTCGGCGCGTTCCCCGAAGATCCCGAGCGAGCTCGCGCGCGCGTGCTCGAGCTGTATCCCGACGCTGCGCGCGTCATGCGCGCGATGCCGATCTCCACGCCGCTTGCGCCTTCCTGTGCCGAGGCACTTGCGAGCTTCGGCGTGGCGGTCGAGGAGCTGGATCGGCTGCAGCGCCGGCTCGACGCGACGGCCTTCGAGGCGGCGCTCGCGCTGCTCGCGCGGGCGCGCGAGGGCGGCAGCCGTATCCACGTGACGGGAGTGGGCAAGCCCGAGCACCTGGCGCGTTATGCGGCGTCGCTGTTCGCGTCCACGGGCACACCCGCCTACTTCCTGCACGCGACCGAAGTTGCACACGGCAGCGCTGGCCAGATCCACGCGGGAGACGTCGTGATCGCGATCAGCAACAGCGGCGCCACGGCGGAGCTGCTCGCGGCCGTGGCGGTCGCGCGCGAGATGGGCGCGCACGTGATCGCCGTGACCGGTGTGCTCGATTCTGCGCTCGCGAAGGCCGCCGACACCGCACTCGACGCGGGCGTCGCGCGCGAGGGCGGTCCGCTCGGACTGGCTCCGCGCGCGAGCGCTGCGGCCGAGCTGCTCGTGCTCGCCGCGCTGGCCGCGGGCGCCGAGCACGCGGTGGGCCTCACGCGCGCCGAATACCACCGCCGCCACCCCGCGGGCGCTCTCGGCGATCGTTCGCGTTAATTTCGGTCGGCGCCGGGCCGATAACCGTCCGGATGACCCACCCCGATGGTCTTCGCTCGCCTCCCGCTCGCTGCGCGAAACTTGCGCTCGACCGGATCGGCACCTCGTTCGAGACCCAATACACATGGCGCTACGAGCCCTCGCAGGCGGGCCTGCGCGAGCTCTACGAGAAGGCCAAGCGCGAGCAGTGGAACGCCACGACGCAGCTCGCCTGGGACACACCCGTCGATCCCGAGAGCGAGATCATCCCGGCCGCGTTCAACCCGCTCGCCGACTACGGCCCATTCCTGCGCTGCTCGGCGAAGGAACAGGCCCACGTGCGCCACGCGATGCTCGCGTGGCAGCTGTCGCAATTCTTGCACGGCGAGCAAGGCGCGCTCATGACCGCCTCGCAGCTCGTCTCGTGCGTGCCCTGGATCGACGCCAAGTACTACGCCGCGACCCAGGCGATGGACGAGGCGCGCCACGTCGAGGTGTTCGCGCGTTACCTGCGCGAGAAGCTCGAGTGGGAGTTCCCGATCAACGAGAACCTGCGCAAGCTGCTCGACGCGATCCTGACCGACTCACGCTGGGACCTGAAGTACCTCGGTATGCAGATCCTGGTCGAAGGGCTCGCGATGGCCGCGTTCGGAAATCTGTACCAGATCGCCGACGACGAGCTGCTCGTGGAGCTGATCCACTACGTGATGCGCGACGAGTCGCGCCATGTCGCGTTCGGCGTGCTGTCGCTCGACGGCTACTACCGCGAGATGTCCGCGAGCGAGCTGCGCGACCGCGAGGACTTCATCATCGAGGCGAGCGTGATGATGCGCGACCGCCTGATCGGCGACGACGTCGCCGACGTGATGGGCTTCGACCGCGCCGAGGTGCGCGAGCGCATCCTCGCCTCGCCGATCATGTCGGCATTCCGCCAGCAGCTGTTCGCGCGCGTGGTGCCGAACGTGAAACGGCTGGGTCTGCTCACGCCGCGCGTGCGCCACGCCTACGAGCAGCTCGGCGTGCTCCAGTTCGAGCACGCCGACCCCGAGGCGCAGGACCGCGCGCTCGGGTTGTAGCGCCGCTGCTCTACTGCGATTTGCCCGACTTCACCGTGAGCACGGGGCACGGCGCCTTCTGCACCACGCGCTCGGCGATGCTGCCGAGCAGCAGGTGCTTGATGCCCGAGAGGCCATGCGTGCCGATCACGACCAGGTCCACGTCGAGGCGCGCGGCCTCTTCGACGATCACCGTGGCGGCATAGCCCTCGCACACGGCGGTATCCACCATGAGACCGCGCGCGAGCAGCGGCTTGGCGTGCTCCGCGAGCTGCTGCTCGGCCTCCGACCGCACGCTGGCCCAGAAGTCCGGGGGCAGGTAGGCGCCCTCGAGCTGCTGGAACTCCACGGGCAGATGGTAGGCGTGGAGCAGGATCACCTTGCTCGAGTGCTCCTCGGCCAGGTGCGCAGCCCATTCGAGCAGCGCCGGCGTGTTCTCCGAGAAGTCGAGCGGTACCAGGATGCGCTCGATGTTGATCGGCATTCCTACAGGCTGCCCCTACCTGCGCGCGGACACAACCCCGTGGGATCGATGGGGTGCCGGGCCAGAAAGCGCTCCAGGAACGCGCATTTGACGCGCGGACGGCGCGATCCTACCGTCCCGATCCCAATCGGTTTTCGGGGCCGTAGCTCAACTGGGAGAGCGCTGCGTTCGCAACGCAGAGGTTGGCGGTTCGATCCCGCTCGGCTCCACCACTGATCCTTGTGCGCCCCCTAGCGCGCGCCGAGCGCCCGCGCCGCGCGCGCGTAGTCCTTCTGCTTCACCCAGAGGATCATCCCGTAGCGCCCGTGCCCCGCGGTGACGGCATCCGCGGCTGTGACGTTGATCCCGGCCTTCGCGAGCTTCTTCAGCTGCGAGTGACACGCGCCCACCGCATCGCTGCTCTGCACGAGGAACGCCTTCTTCGCGCCGGACAGCCGCCAGCCCTGCTGCTTCGCGACGCGCTTCACGCCTGCGAGACCGTCGGCGACGAAGTCGAGCTGTGCCTTGCCGCCGCGCGTCGGAAAGCCCGTGAAAGCGAGCAGGTTCACCTTCGCCTTGCGCAGCGCTTTGAGCGCCGCGACCGCTTCGCCCGGGCGCCCCGCCCTCACCACCGTGTAGCAGTAGTCGACCTTTCGAACCGGCATAGCATCCCTCCTTGCTGTGACGGCGGGATCCGCTCGCTTCGCTCGCTTCTCCCGCCCTACGGCGAAATATATGCGACGGCTGCCTCGGAAGCGCACCAGCTGCGCTGTGCGGTGACACCGATACGCAACAGCAGCGCCTCGGGACCGAGCACGGGGACGCGCGCGTACTGGGGGTATTTCCGCCGCAGCGCCGCGAGCGCGGCCGTCTCTTCGGCGCCCGCGTGATCCGGCGGCGCACTTCGGATCTGCGCCTCGCCGTCGACGCGCAGCCACCAGAGCAGCGTCCAGTCTTCGTCGTAGTGCGAGAAGAGCAGCGACACACGCGGGTCGCGCCGGATGTGGCGGATCCGCGCGAGCTCAGAGCCGCGCTTCGGCTTGCCGTCGATCGGCGACCAGAGCGCGTCCCCAACGCGCGCGAACACGATCGGCACCGCGTGCGGCTGGCCATCTTCGGAGATCGTCGCGAGCGTCGCGACCGGCCACCGCTCGAGGATGCGCGACGTGGTCTCGTCGGGAAGCTCCATGCTGCGCCATCATACGCGCTCGGAGTGTTGCCGTGGCCCAACCCGTGATCGAGATCGTCTACTGCACGCGCTGCCGGTGGCTCCTGCGCGCCGGTTGGATGGCACAGGAACTGCTCTCCACCTTCGAGCAGGAGCTCGGCGGAGTCACGCTCGTGCCGAACGCGGAGGGCGGCGTGTTCGAGGTACGGCTCGCGGGCCAGACGATCTTCTCCCGCGCGCAGGCGGGCGGGTTCCCCGAGATCAAGCAGCTCAAACAGCTCGTGCGCGACCGCGTCGCCCCGGGCCGCGACCTTGGGCACGTGGATCGGTAGTCTCTCCGCGGGGGGAGCAGGAGCATCCAATGGACGACTACCGCGAGCAGATGGCGGGCGACACGGGCGGGCGCACGGTCGAGCAGGAGCGCGCGCAGCGCAAGATCGAGGTGGCGCTCGGCTACCGGCTGCTCGCCGCGAACAAGTGGGGCGACGCGGGCGACGGCCACATCAGCGCGCGCGATCCGGAGCGCCGCGACTGCTTCTGGCTCTTGCGCTACGGCCCCTCCTACCACGAAGCGCGCGTCTCGGACCTCGTGCTCGTGGGCCCCAACGGCGAGCTCGTCGAGGGCAACGGGATCATCAACGTCGCCGCCTACTACATTCATCACCCGATCCTCATGGCGCGCCCCGATGCGGTGAGCGCTACGCACGTGCATACGGGCTGGGGTACGCCCTTCTCCGCCGAGGTGCGCATGTTCCAGCCGATCACGCAGGAGTCGTGCGTCTTCTTCGAGGACCACGCGCTGTTCGACGACGAGGAGGTGCAGGTCCAGAGCGTGGATGCGGGCAAGCGGATCGCCGACACGCTCGGCGGGAACCGCGCGATCATCCTGCGCAACCACGGCCTGCTCACGGTGGGCGAGAGTGTCGCGGACGCGGTCGGCAGCTTCGTGCAGATGGAGCGCGTGGCCGAGGCGCACCTGAAGGCGCGCGACGCGGTGCCGATCTCCGCGGAGGCGGCGCGCTTCGCGAAGGCCGATCTCGTGCGTTTCGGTGCCGGGCGCGTGTCGTTCGCGGCGATGGTCGCGCGGCACATCGGCGATCCGTCGGTGGTCATGCGGTGACCCTGTAACCGCGATCCCGTGCACGGCATCCACCTGAAGCCACCGCTGCGGAGAAACACATGGTCGTCGTCACGTTTCGCAATCGGTTCAATCCCGACATCGACGAGGCGGAGTACGGCCAGCGCGCCGGAAAGCTCTTCGAGATCGTGTCCGCGATGCCGGGCTTCCGCTCGATCCGCGACTACGCGGCCGAGGACGGCGAGCGACTGTCGGTGATCGAGTTCGATTCGCTCGAATCTCTCGCGACGTGGCGCGACCATCCGGAGCACCGCGTCGCCCAGGAGCTCGGCAAGCAGCGCTACTACGCCGAGTACCACCTCCAGATCTGCGAGCTCGTGCGCGAGTCGCACAAGCAGCCGGCCTAGCAGCGCGTCAGGTCGCGAGCCCCGGGAAGCACGACTTCACGCCGAGATCGTTCCCCTTCTTGATCTCCTGGTACTTCTTCCAGAAGTCGGCGTCGATGCGGTGGCCGACCTTGCCCTTCCCGAACGAGCGCCGGTAGCGGTCGAGCTGGCGCGGGCCCGCGTTGTAGGCGGCGTAGGTGGCGCGCGCGAGATCGTCGAAGTTCTTGCGCACCTTGTCCTCGCGCTTCTTGATCGCGTAGTCGAACAGGTAGTGGTGGAGGATTTCGCTGCCCGCCGACGCGTTGTACTTGGTGCTGCTGCGCAGCGACTTCACGTCGTAGAAGCCGCGCCACACGTGCGGGTTCACCTGCATGATGCCGAGCGCACCCGCCGACGACGTGAGCGGCTGCACCGCACCCTTCTTGCGCACGAACTGGCGCCAGCAGCTCTCCTGCCACGCGGTCGTGAGCACGAGGTTGCGGAACAGCTTCGCATAGCTGCCCGGCACCACCTTCTTGCGCTGCGTGCGCAGCGCCGTGGCGCCGAGAAGGTCGCCCACCTGCGGCAGGTACACGGCGAGCTCTTCGCGCGTGGGGATCCACTTGTCGAGGCTCTTCGCGATCGGTCCCGCGACGAGCAGGATCTGGAAGCGCGGTGAGCGATCGAAGAACGACTGCGGCGGCGGTGGCGCGTCGGGCGCGGGCGGCGGCGACGGCGGCTCGGGAGCGGGAGCTTCGGGAGCGGGAGCTTCGGGAGCGGGTACTTCGGGAGCGGGTACTTCGGGCGGAGCCTCTGGAGCCGGCTCGGGCGCGGCTTCGGCTTCGGGCGCAGCCTCGGGCGGCGCTTCCGCGGGCTCGACGCTGCGAGTGCTCTCGCCCTCGGGCGCCATCTCGTCTGCGGGCGTCTCCTCGGGCTCCGGCTCCTCGAGCGGCGGTCCGAACCCGAACAGGTCGCGCAGCTCGGTGTCGATCGCCTCGCTGTACGCGGTCGGGTCCGAGAGCGGTGAGGGCTCGATCATGCGCGCCATTCGGCGCAGCCCGTCGGTGGTGAGCTCGACGCCGTAGTCGGGCCCGAGCTGCTCGAGCGCGCCGAATGCGTCGGCCGCGGCGATCAGGCTCAGGTAGTGCAGAGCGCTCTGGCCGGGCAGGTGCGTGAGCTGGCGCAGGATCGGCGCGAGGCGGCTCCAGGTCGAGAGGAACAGCGGCTTCACGGGATCCGCGCCGCTCGGCTCGGTCGAGACCAGGATCAGGTCGATGTCCTGGCGCGCGTCGAGCAGCAGCGCGCGCAGCTCATCGCGCACCTCGTCGCCGGCGTCCCTGGAGCTGTGCTTCACGACGAAGGTCAGGAAGGCGTCCCAGCTTTTCCATGCGCTCTCCCAGCGCGCGTGCTCCGCGGGCGTGAGCGCGGGCTCGGGGGTCTGGGGAGCCGCAGCACTCGGCTTGGTCGGGGGGGGCACGTCGAGCCGCACGCGCAGCGCGATGCCCGGCGTCGAGACCGCCACGCTCACGAGCGCGAACGAATCGATCAGCTTCTTCAGGCGCTCGGTGCCGGAGCCCGGGAACAAGACGGGCAGGAAGGTCTTGAGCTCCGTGACCGGCTGATGGAGATCGATGCGGATCGTCTCGAGATGCGGGTGCACCTGTGATCGCACCCAATCCCAGAGCGCACCCGAGAAGCGCTTCACCCCGTCGGGGTCGAGCAGCTGGGATTCCACGACGCGGAACTCGACGATCGGCAGCTTCGGGTGCAGACGCGCCTCGAGCGCGGCATCGAGGATCCCCGTGCGCCGCGTGGCGTTCAGACACCAGGTCCCCATCGGTGCGCCGAGCTTCGCTTCGAAGTCCGCCACCACGTGGAGCCTTCCCCCGCGCTCGGCGAGCTTCGGGTGGGAGAGCACGATCTCGTTGCATTGGCTCGGGTCGCGCCATACGCGCGTTCTCTCGTTGGGCTGGTCGAACAGCGCCTCGACCATGCGCTGACGCACGAACGCGAGGTCGAGCTGGATCGGGAACTCGACCACGCGCGCGCTCGCGGGCGCCGCCGCGAGCAACGCGAGCGCGACCGCCCGGCAGATCCCGGCGAGCCGTCTCGCGATCACTTCGGCGCACCGAAGCGCGCGCGGAAGTCGGGGAGGCGCACGCTGAACGAGTCCTTCGCCACGAAGGCCGCGTCGTCGAGATCGGGCGCTTCGTGCGGCTTGTACCACGCCGCGTAGGTAGCGAGCTCGTCTGCGAACGCGCGGTAGTGCGCGGAGTAGGTGCGCACGCGCAGCGTCGGGACCTCGGCGGCGGTGTCGAAGGTGAGCAGGCGCACCCAGCCGTCGCCGATCGGAACGGGTTTGCCGCGCACGAGCGGCACACCCGCATCGAGCGAGGCCTGCCCGCGATCCTGATAGTCCGCGAGCAGCTGGAGCACCTCGTGTCCGGCCGCATTCTTGTCCGTGCGCGTCGCGACGCCGTGATGGTGTCCGCACAGCACCAGGAAGATCTGATCGTTCGGCTGGATCAGCTCCTTCCAGAGGTCTTCGGCGCTGTTGTGGGTCGAGTCGGCCGCCGCGAGGTCGACGATCGGGTTGGCGCGCCGCTCGCCCTTCGCGTTCAGGTAGTCGTGAGTCGTGATGATCGTGGGCTTGCCGGGGTGCTTCGCGATCACCGACTTCGCCCATTTGATCACGGCATCGGTGGGCGACATCTCGAGCGCGATGTGCAGGAAGTCGTAGCCGCCGGCCGAGAACGTCTGGGCACTGCTCGACCCGCCCGTGTGGCTCGCGATGTACCACGGCTCGCGCGCGTTGCGCTGTGCACCGAAGATGGAGCGGAAGCCGTCGAGCCCGCCGACGTGGAGCATGCCGAGCGTCTTCGCAGTCATGTCGATCTGGCGCGCGTCGGACACGGGCGGATAGCGCGCGTCGCTCCACATCGCGTCGTAGTCGTGGTTGCCCGGAGCCACTCCGAACGCGATCTTGGTCTCGGCGATCAGCTTGTAGCCCGAGAATGCCATCGGCATCTCGACGGAACGGGTCTTGTTCGTCACCTCGAGCTCGTTCGCGAACCAGGGATTCTCGATCGCCTTGAAGCCGCGCTTCGCGTGGAACTCGTCCATGGTCTTCGTCTGGTGCTGCCAGACGTCGCCGACCGCGGCCACGAACACGACGTCGCCTCCGCGCAACTTCGCACGGCCGGCGATCCAGCGCATCTCGGCCAGGAACAGATCGCTCGCATCGAACGGGAACCCGCTCGCGCGCTGGTGCTTGTAGTCGATCATGTTCTGGGTGTCGGGCACCACCGCGATCGAGAACGCGCCGCCCTGCGCGCTGGCGAGGACCGGGATCGCAAAGGCAAGGACGGCGACGCGGCAGGGCCAGACGAGACGGCGCACGGGCTCAGGATATCGTTGATAGAATGGCCAGGCCCCCATGCCCAACCACCCCACCCGCGACGACATCCACCTGCTCGGCCGGTCGTTCTACCTCGATCCGCACGAGCGGTTCGGCTGGATGCGCGATCACGCGCCCGCCTACTTCGAGCCCGCGGTCGACGAGCTGGGCGGCATCTGGGGCCTCACGCGCCACGCCGACATCATGAACGCGTCGAAGACCCCGGAGCTTTTCAGCTCGGGGAAGAGCTCGCGGCCTGAGCCCGGGTCGTGGATCCCCTCGATGATCAACCTCGACGATCCGCTCCACAAACGGCGCCGCAATCTCGTGAACCGCGGCTTCACGGTGCGGCGCGTCGCGGATCACGAGGCGAGGCTGCACGCGCTCTGCGACGAGCTGATCGACGCGGTCTCGCCGCGCGGCGAGTGCGACTTCGTGGCCGACATCGCGCGCTGGGTGCCGATGGTGGTGATCGGCGACATGCTGGGCGTGGCGCCCGAAGACCGCGGGATGCTCCTGCGCTGGTCCGACGAGATGCTCGGCGGCGGCGAGGTGGCTGCGATCGAGGATCCGCAGGAGCGCCGCGCGCGCAGCGTCGCGATCGTCGACGAGTACATGCGCTACGCGCAGGGCGTGCTCGCCGACCGCCGAGGTCGGGCCCCCACCGACGATCTCATGAGCATCCTCGTCCACTCCGATCTCGACGGCGATCGGCTCAGCGAGGAGGAGATCCTCCAGGAGAGCCTGCTGATCCTGATCGGCGGCGACGAGACCACGCGCCACGTGATGACGGGCGGCCTGCGCGCGCTGCTCGAGCATCCGGAACAGAAGCGGAAGCTGATCCAGAACCCCGCGCTGCTGCCGACCGCGGTCGAGGAGATGCTGCGCTGGGTCTCGCCGATCCAGAACATGAACCGCACGCTCACGCGCGACGTGGAGCTGCACGGCGAGAAGCTGCGCGAGGGGGAGCGCGTGCTGCTGCTCTATCCGGCCGGCAACCGCGACGAGCGCGCGTTCCCGGAGCCCGACCGCTTCGACGTCGAGCGCACCCCGAACGACCACGTCGCGTTCGGCGGCTTCGGCACCCACTTCTGCCTTGGCGCGAGCCTCGCGCGGCTCGAGCTGCGCGTGCTGTTCGAGCACGTGCTGCGGCGCCTGCCCGACATCGAGCTCGCGAGCGAAGATCTGCCGCTGCGCCCGAGCAACTTCATCGTCGGCATCGAGGAGATGCCGGTGCGCTTCACGCCGCAAGCGCCGCGAAGCGGCGCGCGCAGCGAGGCGAAGCCGAGCGAAGCGCGGGCGCCCGCGAAGGGAGGTTAGCGATGCCGCTCCGCCATTTCGGACCGCGACAATGGGTGCGCGACGAGCGCGAGCGGCTCGCCGCGCTGCGCTTCGAGCGGATCGGCGTCGCGCCGCTCGGCGCCACGGTCGGCGCCGAGATCAGCGGGGTCGACCTCGGCCATCTCGATGAATCAACCTTCGCCGAGATCGAGCGCGCGTTCTACGCCTTCAAGGTGATCTTCTTCCGCGACCAGGACATCACGACCGAGGACCACCTCGCGTTCGCGAAGCGCTTCGGCGAGCTCGAGGAGCACCCGTTCATCCCCGCGAAGAAGGGCTACGAGCAGATCGTCCGGTTCTCGAAGAACGAGCGCGTAATCGGCGTCGAGAACATCTGGCACCACGACGTCACCTGGCGGTTGCGCCCGTCGCTCGGCTCGGTGCTGCGCGCGGTCGACGTGCCCGCACTTGGCGGCGACACGCTGTTCGCGGACATGTGCGCGGCGTATGAGGGCCTCGCTCCCGACGTCCAGCAGAAGGTCGACGGCGCGGTCGCCGTGCACGACTTCTCGAACACGTTCGGCCTCATGATGACGCCCGAGAAGCTGGCCGAGCAGCGCGAGAAGTTCCCGCCCGCGCGCCATCCCGTGGTGCGGACCCACCCGCAGACCGGCCGCAAATGCCTCTACGTGAACGTCGCATTCACGAGCCACATCGAGGGCATGGCGACCGACGAGAGCCGCGCGCTGCTCGAACACCTCTACCGCCAGGCCGACGTGCCCGAGTACCAGTGCCGCTTCCGCTGGCAGAAGAACAGCCTCGCGTTCTGGGACAACTGCGCGGTCCAACACTACGCCGCGTCGGACTACGATCCGCAAGTGCGCGTGATGGAGCGCGTGACCATCATCGGGCAGCCCGTTTGACTTCGCTCGGGCCCGCCTGCTGGTCTTCGCTCGCCTTCGGCTCGCTGCGCGAAACTTGCAGCTCGCTGCGCGCGCCCTTTGGGCGCTTGCTGCCGCGCGCGTGATGGCGGGCCCCGAGCTCGGCTTCGATCCGGACGCGCTGCGCGAGAAGTACCGCGCCGAGCGCGACAGGCGCCTGCGCAGCGACGGCAACGACCAGTACGTCGAGGTGCGCGGCGCGTTCGCAGGCTACCTCGAGGATCCCTACGTCGCGCCCGGCTTCACGCGCGAGCCGCTCGAAGACGAGGTGACGGTCGCGGTGATCGGCGGTGGCTTCGGCGGCCTGCTCGCGGGTGCGCGCCTGCGCGAGGCCGGCATCGACGACCTGCGGGTAGTCGAGAAGGGCGGCGACTTCGGCGGCACCTGGTACTGGAACCGCTATCCGGGCGCGATGTGCGACGTCGAGTCCTACATCTATCTGCCGCTGCTCGAAGAGCTCGGCTACGTGCCCACGGAGAAGTACGCGCGCGCGCCCGAGATCCTCGCCCACAGCGCCGCGATCGCGCGCAAGTACGACCTCTATCGCAGCGCGTGCCTGCAGACCGAGGTGACCGAGCTGCGCTGGGACGCGGCGTCGGCGCGCTGGATCGTGGCCACGAACCGCGGCGACCGCTTCCGGGCGCGCTTCGTGTGCATGTCGAACGGCCCGCTGAATCGGCCCAAGCTGCCCGGAATCCCCGGGATCGAGTCGTTCCGCGGCCACACCTTCCACGCCAGCCGCTGGGACTACGCGTACACAGGCGGCGATTCGAACGGGAACCTCACCGGACTGCGCGGCAAGCGCGTCGGCATCATCGGCACTGGCGCCACCGCGGTGCAGTGCGTGCCGCACCTCGGCGAGACCGCCGAGCATCTCTACGTGTTCCAGCGCACGCCGTCGTCGATCGACGTGCGCGCGAACCGCCCCACCGATCCGGCCTGGGCAAACGGGCTCGGCGCGGGATGGCACCAGCACCGGATGGACAACTTCAACATCCTGGTGTCGGGGGGCTTCCAGGCCGAAGACCTCGTGAACGACGGCTGGACCGACATCATCCGCAAGCTGCTCCTGATGTTGCAGCAGGAGCCGGGCGCGGCCGGCTCTGCCGAGAGCCTCGGCCGCACGGTCGAGCTCGCCGACTTCCAGAAGATGGATCAGATCCGCGCGCGCGTGGATGCGATCGTCGAGGACCGAGCGACGGCCGAAGCGCTGAAGCCCTACTACCGCCAGTTCTGCAAACGGCCCTGCTTCCACGACGAGTATCTCCAGACGTTCAACCGCGAGAACGTCACGCTCGTCGACACCCAGGGCCGCGGTGTCGAGCGCGTGACACCGAAAGGTGTGATCTCGGGCGGCGTCGAGTACGAGCTCGATTGCCTGATCTTCGCCACCGGATTCGAGGTCGGCACCGCGTACACGCGCCGCGCCGGCTACGAGATCCATGGTCGCGACGGCGCGAGCCTCACGCAGCATTGGGAGAAGGGCGTTCGGACGCTCCACGGCATGCACAGCCGGGGCTTCCCGAACTGCTTCATCATGAGTCCGCAGCAGGCCGGCTTCACCGTGAACTACCCGCACATGCTGAACGAGCAGAGCCAGCACATCGCCTACATCGTGACGCAGGTGCTGGAGCGCGCCGCGAGCGCGATCGAGGTCTCCGAGGCGGCCGAGGCGGAGTGGATCGACACGATCCTGCGCCTGTCGGGCCGCGGCCGGGAGTTCCTCGAGTCGTGCACGCCGGGCTACTACAACAACGAGGGCAAGCTCTCCGACCTCGCCGCGCAGAACGGCTTCTACGGCGGCGGGCCCGTGGAGTTCTTCCGGATCCTCGCGGAGTGGCGCGCGGCCGGTGAGCTGGCGGGTCTCGAGCTGCGATAGCCCTCGGGCTCTCCTAGGGTTCTGCCCGCCGTAACGGCGGGGGCGATCGCGCGATGAGACCGGCCTATGTGCTCGGCGTGCTGCTGCTCGTGCACATCCTGAACTTCGTGGACCGCAACATCCTCGCGATCGTCGCGGGCGACATCAAGCGCGAGATGGACCTCTCCGACACCGAGCTCGGGATCCTGCTCGGCCCCGCCTTCGCGACGTTCTTCTCGCTCGCGGGCATCCCGATCGCGCGACTCGCCGACCTGACCTCGCGGCGCAACGTGATCGCGGTGGGCCTGGTCCTGTGGAGCGCGATGACGGCCGCGTCGGGCCTCGCGCAGAACTTCTGGCACATCGCGCTGGCGCGCTTCGGCGTCAGCGTGGGTGAGGCGGCCTGCACACCGGCCTCGCACTCGATCCTGTCGCAGGTCTTCGAACCGAAGCGCCGTGCCACCGCGCTCGCGATCTACGGGATCGGGATCTACTTCGGGATGATGTTCGGTTTCGCGGGTGGCGGCTGGGTGCGCGATCACTTCGACTGGCGGACGGCGTTCTTCGCCGGCGGTGCGCTGGGCGTTCCGCTCGCGCTGCTGCTCGTGACCACGGTGACGGAGCCGCCGCGCCCCGCGCAGGAGGGCGACGCGGCCGACGGGGCGTCGCTGCGCGAAGTGATCGCGGTGCTTTTCGGGAAGCGCGCCTTCCGCTTCCTGCTCGCGGCGGCCTGCTGCCAGGCGCTGCTCGGCTACGCGGTGATCTCGTGGGGAGCGCAGTTCCTGATCCGTGTGCACGCGATGACGCCCACCGAGGTGGGCGTCTCGTTCGGAGTGATCGGCGGCATCGCGGGCGCACTCGGCATCACGTTGGGAGGTCATCTCGCCGACCGCGTCGCCGCGCGCGACGTGCGCTGGTACGCGTGGCTCTCGGCGATCGAGTCGCTCGCGGCGTTCCCGTTCGCGCTCGTGTTCCTGCTCGCGGGCGACCGGGTCGCTTCGCTCGCCGCGTTCGCGCCGTTCTACTTCCTGAACAACATGTACGTCGGGTCGCTGTGGTCGCTCACCCAGGGCCTCGTGGCGCCGCGAGTGCGCGCGGTGGCCGCCGCGACGCAGCTCGCGGTGCTGAACTTCGCCGGCCTGTTCATCGGGCCGCTCGTGGTCGGCGCGCTCAACGACGCGCTCGCGCCGACGCTCGGCGTGGATGCGATCCGCTGGTCGCTGCTCATGATGGCGGTGATCGGCGCGTCTGCGGCGTTCTTCTTCCGCGCCTGCGCGCGGACGCTGCGCGAGGACCTGGTCTGACGAGCGATCTCCCAGGCGTCGGTGCCGCGGGTGGGATCAGCTGCCGTCGATGCGCTCGAGGCGCACCGCGCAGTGCTTGTACGACGGCTGGCGCGAATGGGGATCGAACGCGCGCAGCGTGAGGCGGTTGGCGCCCTCGTGGTGCATAGCCGTGAACAGCTGACCGCACTGCACCGAGGCCGTGACGCGCGCGACGAGCATGGCCTCGCCGCGCCGCGAGCGCAGCACGACGCGCTCGCCACTCGCGATGCCGAGCCGCGCGGCGTCGCCGGGGTGGATCTCGACGCACGGCTCCGCGGCGTGGAGCTTCGTCAGCACGGGCGAGCGTTTCGTGCGCGTCTCGGTGTGCCACTGCGCCGACGAGCCGCGTCCCGTGAGCAGCACGAACGGATACTCGCAATCGGGCGCTTCGGGTACCGCACGCGGCGGGTCGAAGCAGAAGCGCGCGCGGCCGTCCGCGTGCGCGAACACACCGCCCTCGAACAGCCGCCGCTCGTTGGCCGTGATCGCTTCCCCTTCGCGCAGCGGCCACTGCACGCCGCCCTCCTCGTCGAGCATCCGGTAGTCGCGGATGCCCGTGATCTCGCAGAACCGGCCGCGCGAGAGCTCCTTCACGGTGTCGAACACGTCCTCGGGCGTCTTCCAGCGCTCGAATAGCGCGCCACAGCCCCACGCGTCCGCGATCAGCCGGAAGATCGCGAAGTCCGACAGCGCCTGGCCCGGTGCGCGACTCACCTTCTTCACGAGCCCGATCCGGCGCTCCGAGTTGATGAACGTGCCGTCCTTCTCGCCCCAGCCCGCAGCCGGCAGCACGAGGTGCGCGCGCTGCGCGGTCTCGGTGTCGGCGTAGAGGTCCTGGACGCACAGGAAGTCGAGCTTCTCGAGCAGTGCGCGGAAGTCGCTCTGGTCGATCCACGAGTGCGCGCCGTTCGTGCCCGCGATCCAGAGACCGCGGATCGCTCCGCTGCGGATGCCCTCGACGATCTGGTCGTAGGCCCAGCCGTTCCGGTCGGGAATCCGCTCCGCGGGAATGCCGAGGATCTCCGCCACCTCGCCGCGCTGCGCCGCGTTCGCGAAGTCGCGGCCCCCGAACAGGTTCGTCGTGTTGCTGTAGAGCCGCGATCCCATCGCGTTGCACTGGCCCGTGATCGAGTTCGCACCCGTCCCGAGTCGGCCGATGTTTCCGGTCAGCAGGGCAAGCGCGATGATCGCCTGCGCCACGCGCACGCCCTCGTGGCTCTGGTTGACGCCCATCGTCCACCAGAACGAGACGCGCGCGCCCTGCGCGATCACGTCGGCGAGCTCGCCGATCTGGCGCTCGGAGATCCCGGACACGGCGCTCACGCGCGCGGGCGTGAACTCCGCGACGAACTCCGCGAACGCCTCGAAGCCCACCGTGTGGTTCGCGACGAACTCGCGATCGACCGCGCCACGCGCGATCAGGAGATGGGCGATGCCGTAGAAGAACGCGAGGTCGCTCTTCGGTTCGATCGCATAGTGGCGCGTTGCGGCCTGCGCGGTCTCGGTGGCGCGCGGGTCGATCACGACGATCTCGGGACGGTCCGGATTGCGGCACACGCGCTCCCAGAGGATCGGATGCGCGATGCACAGGTTGGATCCCACGAGCACGATCACGTCGGACTTCTCGAGATCGCGATAGGTGTAGGGCGGTGCGTCGAAGCCGAACGATTCCTTGTAGGCGGTCGCCGCGGTGGCCATGCACTGCCGCGTGTTGCCGTCGCCGTGCACCATGCCGAGGCCGAACTTCGCGAGCGCGCCGAAGAACACGAGCTCTTCGGTCGGCAGCTGACCGGAGCCGAGGAACGCGACCGATTCCGGGCCGTGCTGCTGCTGCACGGCTCGCACGCGCGTGCAGAATTCTCCGATCGCTCGCGGCCAGGAAACCGGGTTCAGCGCGCCGCTCGAGTCGCGCAGGAGCGGCGCGGTGGCGCGATCGGCTGCGGCGAGCGGTGCGAGAGCCTCCCAGCCCTTCGGGCACGCCATGCCCAGGTTCACGGGATAGGCCGACGCCGGCGAGAGATTCACCGCCTGGCCGTCGCGCAGGTGAACGGTGAGACCACAGCCGGTCGAGCAGAAGCCGCATACCACCGTGGTGGTGGCGTCGGGTGCGAGCCGCGCGGGCACCTGGCCGAGGCCGAATGCTCCGGGCTCGCGCAGCAGGTCGCGCGTGAGCGGTCCGTCCGTCTGTCGCAGCAGCTGCGCTGCGCGCCGCGTCAGCGCGCGCAGGTCGAGCTTCGGCAGAAGACCCACCCGATCCCCCTCAATGGCCCGGCATCGCCGGGCTCGATTCGGACGTGAAGTAGAGATGGCGCTCGACGAGCTCGCCGAGCGCCGTGCACGCGAGTGCCGCGCCCGCGAACACGGCAGCAGAGCCCGGAGCCGCGGCGATGCCGCACGCGAGCGCCGCTGCTGCGGCGATCCAACCCGCTGCCGCTGCGGCGAGGCGAGCGCGCAGCTTCGGGCGCAGCGCACCTGCGAGCAGGCGGGCCGTGCGCACGAGCGCGTCGTTCGTCGCTGCGCGACGCCGCGCGAGGAGCCTTGTCTCCCCCGCGACCTTCACGGCGAGCGCGAGCGCGCCGATCGCGATCAGCAGTGCCGGGAACACGAACCCTCGGCCCGGCTCGATCCATGTGCCTAGCGCGAGGGCGGCGCCTGTTCCGAGCGCGCCGAGGCCGAGCGCAGTGCCGGCGAAGGTCGACGCGGTGCGCGCGAATGCCCATGCGCGGCGGCGGGTGTCGACGTAGATCATGATCGAGCACACCGTGCCCGCAATGCCGAACGCGACGGCGCCGCCGCGCAGTGCGGGCAGGATCGTCTCCGCGAGATCCACGAGCGGCGGGGGCGCGCCGGGCAGCAACGCGAGCGCGCTGGCCGCGGCGCACAGCGCGACGAGCGGCACGTAGGCGCCGAACACGAGGATCTCGCGGCTCATCCACGACGTGCGCCAGCCGAGGAAGGCGCGGAACGCATAGAGCGGCCGGCCGAGGTGGAGCGTCGCCGCGCCGAGGCCCGCCAGCGCGGAGACCGCGGCGAGCGCGAGCGCCGCCGACCGCGCGATCGCGCTCTCGACGCCGAGCGCGCCCGCGAGCCCCGCGAACAGCAGCGTTCCCACCGAGAGCTGCATCAGCACGAGCATCACCGCGAGCGGATCGTGCGCGGCAGCCGGGTGGAGGCGATCGCGATTCGCGGCGTGAAGCGGCCCGATCGGCTCGCGCGAGACGTAACGCGTCGTCGGCCGGGTGTAGGCCGAGTCCGGGATCTCGGCCGCCGCCGCCGGCAGCAGCTCGCGCGCGCCGCCCGGTCCGACGGTGTCCACGATCTCGATCGAGATCGCGCCAGTCGGGCAACCCTGCACGCAGGCCGGCGCTTCGCCGCCGGCGAGCCGGCTGCTGCACATGTCGCACTTGCGCACGATCCCGAGCTCGGCGTTGTACTTCGGGACCTCGTACGGGCATTTGAGCACGCAGTACTGGCAGCCGATGCACTGGTCGTCGAGGTGGCGCACGATCCCCGTCACGGGATCCTTCTCGTAGGCCTGCACCGGGCAGCCCGCGAGACACGCCGGATCCTCGCAGTGGTGACACGCGGTCGTGACGATCTGCTGGGCCCCCGCGTTCTCGCCGACTCCGAGCAGCAGCCCGACATCGCGCCAGGTCTCCTCGGGCGCGAGCCCGTTCAGGCTGTGGCACGCCGTGACGCACGCCTTGCAGCCCGTACACGAGTCGAGGTCGACACGAAACGCGAGCTGCTGGCCGGGCAGCGGCGTCCGCCCGACCGGGATCCGCTCTTCGTAGACGCGCTTGTTAGATAGGCCGTCGTCGTGGCGGCGGGAGAACACGTCGACCGCCGAGAGCGAGCGCTGCTCGGCGAGCAGCTCGTCGAGCAGGCGCGGAACGCGATCCGCCTCGAAGAGCGGTGCCGCGCTCACGCGCGCCTCGCGCACGCGAGCTCGCGCTCGAGCGACTCGGCGGGTGGCAGCTTCACCCAGACCTCGTCGCCGCGCAGCTCGACCGGGAAGGTGCGCACCTGGTAGTTGGGATCGGACAGGCCCTTGCCCGTCTGCAGCGAGAAGGTCTTCTTGTGCAGCGGGCACGCGACCTTCGGCTCGCCCGCCTGATCGCCGAGCAGCCCGCGCGCGAGCACGTTGTCCTTGCGGTGCGGACATGAGGCCTGCGTCGCGAACCACTCGCCGCGGCGCGTGAAATTGTAGATCGCGAGCTGAACCGTTCCGTAGCGGACCGCTGCGCCGCCGTTCGCGGGGAACTGCTCGGCGCGCGCGAGCTGCTGCCAGGTCCACGTGTGCTCCGCGGGAACCTCGCCGCTAGGTGCGGGCGGATCCGGCGCGGCCCAGTCGGCGGGGCGTTTCTGATCGCGCTCGCGCACGAACGCGATCGCGTCGTCGGCGTCGCCGCCGTCGGCGAAGTGCCGGAACCGGGCGCGCAGCTCCGGCGACTCGACCACTGCCTTCCACTCGCAGTAGTAGGTGTCGACGAGCTGCTGCATGTCGGCTTCGAGCTGGTCGCAGATGCGGAGCGCGTCGCCGAGGATGATCTCCTTCAGCCTCGCGATCCCGCCCTCGAGCTCCTCGAGCCAGCGCGCCGTTCGCTGGAGCGGCTTCGCGGTCTGGATGTAGAACATCAGGAAGCGATCCAGAACGCGGATCACCTCGTCTTCGCGAAACATCCGTCACGAACAGGTCGGCGTGCCGCGGATGGCTCCCCCCATTGCCGCACAGGTAGACGTTCCAGCCCTTCTCGGTCGCAATGACGCCGAAGTCCTTGCTCTGCGCCTCGGCGCATTCGCGGATGCAGCCCGAGACGGCCGACTTGAGCTTGTGCGGAGCGCGGATGCCGCGGTAGCGCTCCTCGATCCGGATCGCGAGAGCGGTCGAGTCCTGCACGCCATAGCGGCACCAGGTCGACCCGATGCAGCTCTTCACCGTGCGCATCGCCTTGCCGTAGGCGTGGCCGCTCTCGAAGCCCGCGGCCACGAGGTCCTCCCAGATCGCCGGGAGCTGATCGACGCGCGCACCGAGCAGATCGATGCGCTGGCCGCCGGTGATCTTGCAGTAGAGGTCGAACTTCACCGCGACCTCTCCGAGCACGATCAGCTTCTCGGGCGTGATCTCGCCGCCCGGAATCCGCGGGATCACCGAGTACGTGCCGCCGCGCTGGATGTTGGCGAGGAAGCGGTCGTTGGTGTCCTGGATCGCCGCGTGCTCGAAGACGAGATCGTTCCAGGTGGCGGCGAGGATCGACGCCACCGCGGGCCGGCACACCTCGCAGCCGTCCCCGCGCCCATGGCCGTCGAGCAGCGCGTCGAAGCTCTCGATCCGGCCGAGCTTGACGATCCAGAACAGCTCCTGGCGCGTGTAGGGGAAGTGTTCGCACAGGTGACGCACCAGCTCGTGACCGCTCTTCGCGAGCTCGGCCTCGAGGATCGAAACCACGGCCGGCTGGCACCCGCCGCAGCCGGTCGCGGCCCGGGTGCACTTCTTCACGTCCGCGACCGTCGTGAGGCCGCCATCCGCGATCGACCGCACGAGATCGCCCTTGGTGACGTTGTTGCACGAGCAGATCTGCGCCGCGTCGGGCAGGCTCGCCGTGTTTCCTGCTGCGCGGAGCGCCGGGAGCTCCGAATAGCAGCTCGCGCGGATGTGCCGGGACCGGGGCGCCGGACACGGCGTGTGAGGAGAGCTGGACGTAGGCGCTCGCGTCGCCGACGAGGATCCCGCCGAGCAGCCGCTCGCGTTCCGGATCGAAGAGCAGCTTCTGGTACACGCCCTCGGTGCGGTCCTCGAACACGAGCGCGCGGGTCTGGTCCGGCCGCTCGAGGTCGGCGAAGTAGTCGCCGAAGCTCGCGACGTCGACGCCGAGCAGCTTGAGCTTCGCCGAGAGGTCGGCTCCCGCGAAGCGGACGTCCTCCCCGGCGAGTCGCCGCGCCGCGACGTCCGCCATCTCGTAGCCGGGCGCGACGAGGCCGTAGTGAACGCCGCGGTGAACGCGCGCACTCGCCGATCGCGGTGATCCGCGGATCGCTGGTCTGGAGCGCGTCGTCGACGGCGATCCCGCCGCGCGGCGCGACTTCGAGCCCGGCTGCGCGCGCGAGATCGTCGCGCGGCCGGATCCCGGCCGAGACGATCACCAGGTCGACGCGGAGCTCGGGCTGATCCGAGAAGTGGAGTGCGCGCACCCGCTCGTCTCCGACCAGGGCCTCGGTCGCGACCCCGAGGTGCACGTGCACACCGAGCTCCTCGATCGCATCCCGCAGCAGCGCAGCGCCCGCGCGATCGAGCTGCCGCGGCATCAGCCGGTCCGCGTACTCGATCACGTGCGCTTCGAGTCCGAGGTCGAGCACCGCCTTGGCAGCCTCGAGCCCGAGCAACCCGCCGCCGATCACCGCGGCGCGCCGCCCGTCGCGCGCCCAGGCGCGAATCGCCCCGAGATCGTCGATCGTGCGATAGAGGAACACGCCCGCGAGGTCGATCCCGGGAATCGCGGGAACGAAAGGCGTCGACCCGCTGGCGAGCACGAGCGCGTCGTAGCGGAACCGCTCACCGCCCTCCGCGACCACTTCCCGTCGCTCGCGATCGATCAGGGTGGCGGCCCGGCCGAGCTGGAGATCGAGGCCGTGCTCGCTGTACCAATCGCGCGATGTCAGCGAGAGCTCTTCCGCGCCGCGCCCCGCGAAGAATTCGGAGAGGTGCACACGATCGTACGCGGGGCGGGGCTCCTCTCCGAAAACCGTCACCTCGAAGTGGTTCTGGAGACCGAGATCGACGAGCCGCTCGCAGAAGCGGTGGCCCACCATCCCGTTGCCGATCACGACGAGGCGCTGCATCGCTGTGTCCGAACGAAAAAACGGCGCCCTGCGAGAAAGCCCGTGGCTTCCTCAAGGCGCCGTTGCCTTGCGATCGAGTCGAACCCGGCTCAGCTGCGCCGAGCGCCGCCAAAGGAGTTCTCCGATCGCATCGTCAGAGTTCAAGAGTCGTGCCAGTGAAACACGCAGCTAGACGACCGCCGCGCGCGCGCGACCGGACCGTCGCCGCTTCGTTGTGCATCGGGCGCCCACGTCAGCAGCAGCGGCTCAGAACGCGACCGTGGCTTCGACCCAGTATTTGGTCGTGTCGCGCGGCGAGAACGGTCCGCCGTCCTCGTAGAAGGCGGCCTTCGTGAGCACGGTCAGATAGGCGCCGAACTTGCGCGAGAGAACCGCGTCGATCTCGCGGCCCATGTCGTGGGAGTGCTCGTGGCTCCAGAACTGGTGGTAGATCACCTGCGCGGAGAGCTTCCAGGGCAGCGTCGGCGAGATGTAGGCGAAGGCGTCCTGGAGTCCATTCACGCCGCCGTTGTTCAGGAATACGTCGGCCCAGCCATTGAACTTGTGGAGCGTGGCCAGCGGCGTGGCGAAGCGCGCGCGCCCGTCGTCGCTGCCGAGCAGCTCGTAGCCGGCGCCGATCGCCGCGATCGGCGTGAATCCCACGGAGACGTCGGCGAACGCGTAGTGGGCGTGATAGTCGGCGGGGTTTTCGCCGCCGCTCGTGCCGCCGTCGGTCTGGTAGGCGTAGCTGGCCTGGTAGGCGAAATTCCAGCGCTCCGCGATCGGCGCAGTGCCCGTGAATCGCACGCCGTAGCTGTTCGAGGACTCGGCCTCGGCGTCGCGCAGGTCGAGCAGATACGCGAACGCAACGGGCTGGAGCCACGGCGCCACGTCGACTGCAACGCGGGCGAGGTGCGAATTTGCGTCGAAGTCGCGCGTCGCGCGCGGGCCCTCGTTGCCGAAGATCCGGCGCACCGCGGCGAGGTAGCCGTAGCCGACCGCGAGGCGCTCGAGACCGAACGAGCTCTGCGCCCAGGCACCGTCGTAGGTCTGCTCGTTCTGGCGCCAGCCGACGTTGCCGATGAAGCGGTGGTCGTCGAGCACGATGCGCTGGCGGCCGCCTTTCACGGACGTGCCGAGCCAGTCGGGGCGGTCGAGCAGGAGATAGGCCTGGTTCACCCCGGTGTCGGGTGGGTCCGCGATCACCGTGCGGTCGCGGACGTTCGGCGGAATGCCGTCGAAGTAGGCGTCGTGATCGGCGACCGCGATGTTCTCCGCTTCGACGTAGCCGGACAGCCCCTCCCAGGGCTGGGTGGCGTAGCCGAGCCGCGTGCGCACCGTGGCCGCGTTCGAGGGCGAGAATCCGTCCATGTCGGCGTGCTCCCAGCGCGCGCGCACGTCGAGCTTCACGGTGCCGCCGACGATCGGCACGGCGATGCCGTTGGCGACGTCGTCGGCAGAATCGGCGGCCGCGGCCGCGACCCACAGGGCTACCGAGAGCAGTGTCACAGAGATGCGCAGCATCAGGAATCGCTCCTTCGCCAAAAACACGAACGGCGCCCGAGCGGCCGTGCATCGACCGCTCTGGGACGCCGTTGTCCGTTCGCACCTCCTATCAAGACTCGTGCCAGCCAGGATGTCGCCGCGCGCACTGTGGTGCTGCGCCTGCCTCACGAAGCGGCCGCGGCTGCCTGTTAGTCGCGCAGGGCGTACGGCGGTCGGACAGCTGAGCCAACCGCAGATCGAGAGCGATCACGAGTTGTGCTCCGCGAGCTCGTCGATGCGAACGCGCAGCGAGGAGGTCGCGAAGCACTCCAGATATTCGACGATCCGGTCGGGATCGAAGCGCAGCCCGTCGAAGAAGCGGTCGGGACCCATCGCGATCGGGGTGCTCGCGTCGTAGAGGATCCACGGGGACCGATGTCCGCCCTCGGTCTTCTCGTCCACGAGCGGGGCCGGCAGCCCGAGATCGGCGGCCGCCTCGCGGTGCAGATCCGGCCGGTAGACGCGCCGCGCGAGGCCGCGGATGTCGATCGGCTTCTCGATGTATCCCCAGCGCAGCATCTGCGACAGCATCCACATCGCGTGCGAGATCCAGGGGTGGGTTGCGGCGTTGCGGTGGAAGACGGGCCCGAACACGGGTCCGGCTTCGGCTCTCCCGACGATCGCGAGCGAGCGGTGCAGCGCGCTCACGGGCGCGTCGACGAAGCTCTCACCCGCGATCACGTGCGCCACCTCGAAGCGGCGCTGGGGCGTCGTCGAGCTCGATCGCAGCCTCGAGCAGCGCGCGCAGCATCGCGCGGTGGGTGGCGGGGTGGCGTTCGAGCCACGACTCCGACACGCCGAGCACCTTCTCCGGCGAGTGGTTCCAGATCTCGTGCTTGGTGACGAGCGTGCGACCACTGCGCCGCAGCGCCGCGAGCGCGTTCCAGGGCTCGCCCACGCAGTAGCCATCGAGATGACCCTCCTCGAGGCGCTGCACCATGAAAGGTGGGGCGACCACGCGCAGCGACACGTCGCGCTGCGGATCGATGCCAGCCGAGGCGAGCCAGTAGCGCAGCTCGAGATCGTGCATCGAGTACGGGAACACGATGCCGAAGCGCAGCGGCGGTCGGCCCGCCTCGCGATCCTCTTCGATCACCTGGCGCAGAGCCGTCGCGCACACGGGCCTCCCGATCAGCGAATCGGGATCCGCATCTGCGAGGCGCCGGTAGAGCGCTTCGGAAACCGTGATCGCGTTGCCGTCGAGATCGAGCGCGAGCCCGGTGCAGATCGGCAGCTCGAGCCCGCCGAGGCCGAGCGTCGAGGCGAGCGGCATCGGCGCGAGCATCTGCGCGGCGTCGAGCGCGCCCGCTGCGACGCGGTCGCGCAGCGTCGCCCACGACACTTCGCGCGAGAGCTCGACTTCGAGTCCGTGGCGCCGGAAGTGCCCGCGCTCCTTCGCGAACACGAGCGGGGCGCAGTCGGCGAGCGGGACGAAACCGATCCGCAGCCGACTCTTCTCGATCCCTTCGGATCCACCCGCGTGCGCGGCGTAGCGAAGCTTCGGATCCACTAGATGATCTCCGCGGCGGCCAGCACGTGGCGCGCGACCTCCGCGAGCCGGATGCCCTGGTTCATCGCCATCTTGCGCAGCGCCCGGAACGCTTCCTCCTCGCTGAATCCGCGCTTGTCCATGAGGATTCCCTTCGCCTTCTCGATGACCTTGCGATCGGCGAGGCTCGACTGTGCACGCGCGAGCTCGCTCCGCAGCGTCTGGAACTCCTCGAAGCGCGCACAGGCCACCTCGAGCACGGGCCGGATCCGCTCTGCGCTCGAGCCCTTTACG
Organism: uncultured delta proteobacterium; assembly: GCA_963832165.1. Taxonomy (GTDB): domain Bacteria; phylum Myxococcota_A; class UBA9160; order UBA9160; family SMWR01; genus JAHEJV01. Next base: position 451,822 of record CAWHTE010000007.1, read on the forward strand.
ACGTAGGCGGCCACGCCCGCGCGCACCGCGGTGCGGATGCTCTCGCTGTCGCTCTCGTCCACGAACATCACGATCGGGCGCGGCTGCTCGCTCGTGATCCGCTGCATGTCCTCGAGCGTGTCGCGATCCGGCGAATCCATGTCGACGATCACGACGTCCGGCTGGACCGCGCGCAGCGTCGCGTGCAGATCGACCGACCCGACCAGCTCCGCGACGACCTGGCAGCCGGCGTCCTCGAGCGTGCGCGCGAGATCGCGCGCGCGATCGGCGCGCTCGTCGACGAGCAACACGCGCAGCTTGTCCTTCACGGCGGTGGCGTCTCCCCGCGGCTCAGCTCGCAAGCGCTGTGCCCGGCTCGCGAGCGCAGCGCATGTGCTCGTACGAGCTCACTTGTGCTCTGTAGGAGATAAATGTGTTAGGCGACGTCGCGCTGGGCCGTGGACGGAGCTCCGCGCACTGCCCAAGAAAGCGCCGGGCATGCCTGCGCTCGCGTCAGCGATGCGTCCCCGGAGTCGTCTCGCGCGTTCTCGCTTGGCATGCACCTTGCGATGGCGGCCGGCACGCGTGCTCCAACGCCGGGGTCCGCGGGACAAAGGCGTCCACTGGGTGCGCGACCTCGCGGCCCTCGTTCGGACGCCTTTTTCGTTGACGACGTCTTGCACAGGAGGAGCGCACGATGAAATCCGCGCCGGCCGCTTCGGCCGACGACGCTCCGAGCGCAGGCATCAGCCGCCGCGAGCTGCTCACGGGCGCCGCGAAGGTCGCGGGCGCCGCCGCTCTGCTCTCGGCGGTGCGCAGCGCGTTTCCGTCGGGTGTATGGGCCGCCACGACCGACACCCCCGAGACGAAGCGCGCTCAGCTCGGCTTCATCGCGCTCACCGATAGCTCGCCGCTGATCATCGCCAAGGAGAAGGGGCTCTTCGCCAAGTACGGGATGCCCGACGTCGAGGTGCTGAAGCAGGCGTCGTGGGGCACCACGCGCGACAACCTCGAGCTGGGTTCGGCCGCGGGCGGGATCGACGGCGCACACATCCTCACGCCGATGCCCTACCTGATCAGCACGGGCAAGGTCACCAAGAACAACGTCCGTGTGCCGATGTACATCCTGGCCCGCCTGAACACGAACGGGCAGTGCATCTCGGTGGCCAAGCGCTATCTCGACCTGAAGGTCGGCACCGACGCGAGTCCGCTCGAGCAGGCCTTCGCCGCGCGCATCGCCGGCGGCAAGCCCGTGAAGGTCGCGGTCACGTTCCCGGGCGGCACGCACGATCTGTGGATGCGCTACTGGCTCGCTGCGGGCGGCATCGATCCGGACAAGGACGTATCGACGATCGTCGTCCCGCCGCCGCAGATGGTGGCGAACATGAAGGTCGACACGATGGAGGCGTTCTGCGTCGGCGAGCCGTGGCCGGCCCAGCTCGTGAACCAGAAGATCGGCTACACGGCGCTCACGACGGGCGAGCTCTGGAAGGACCATCCCGAGAAGAGCTTCGCGATGCGCGCCGACTGGGTGGACGCGCATCCGAAGGCCGCGGTGGCGCTGCTCTCCGCGGTGCAGGAGGCCGCGCAGTGGTGCGACCTCGACGCGAACAAGCAGGAGATGTGCGAGATCGTCGCGAAGCGCGAGTGGTTCAAGGTTCCCGTCGCGGACATCGCCGGCCGCGCGCAGGGACGCATCGACTACGGCACGGGCAAGGTCGTCGAGAGCAGCCCGTTCCTCATGAAGTTCTGGAGGGATCACGCCTCCTATCCGTTCCGGAGCCACGAGCTCTGGTTCCTGACCGAGGACCAGCGCTGGCGCCACCTGCCGGCCGATCTCGACACCAAGGCTTTGATCGCGAAGGTCAACCGCGAAGACCTCTGGCGCGAAGCGGCCAAGGCGATCGGCGTACCGGCCGACCAGATCCCGGCCTCTCCCTCGCGCGGGAAAGAGACCTTCTTCGACGGGAAGGTCTTCGATCCCGAGAATCCGGCCGCCTACCTCGCCAGTCTGGCGATCAAGCGTGTGGGTTAGTCGATGAGCGAGCGCGTGACGACGATGATCGAGATGCCGGGGCGGGCGGACGGAACCAACTCGTCCGAGCGGATCCAGGCGGCGCTGCGCGATCTCGGGGAGTCGCTGCGGAATGCGCTGCCCGCGGTGGTCGCGCTGGGCCTCCTGCTCGGGCTCTGGGAGTTTGCGTGTCGGGGCGTCGGCGCCGCACTGCCGCCGCCTTCGCAGGTGGTCGCGGAGACCTGGGAGCTGATCTCCGATCCGTTCTTCGACCACGGCGGCGTCGACAAGGGCCTGTTCTGGCACCTCGCCGCCAGCTTGAAGCGCGTGGCGCTCGGCTTCTCGCTCGCGGCCGCGGTCGGTATCGCGCTCGGCGTGCTGATCGGCCAGTCGACGCTCGCCTATCGCGGGCTCGATCCGATCTTCCAGGTGCTGCGCACCGTGCCGCCGCTCGCGTGGCTGCCGATCTCGCTCGCCGCGTTCCAGCAGGCCGATCCCTCGGCGATCTTCGTCATCTTCATCACGGCGATCTGGCCGATCATCCTGAACACCGCGGTCGGGATCCGCGAGATCCCAGAGGACTACGTGAACGTCGCGCGCGTGCTGCGCCTGTCGCCGCTCGAGTATTTCTTCAAGATCATGCTGCCCGCGACGGTTCCCTACATGTTCACGGGCCTCAAGATCGGGATCGGCTTGTCGTGGCTCGCGATCATCGCGGCCGAGATGCTGGTCGGCGGCGTGGGCATCGGCTTCTTCATCTGGGATGCCTGGAACAGCTCGCTCATGAGCGAGATCATCCTCGCGCTCGATCTACGTCGGCATCGTCGGCTTCCTGCTCGACCGCATGATCTCGCTCCTGGGCGCGCGCGTGAGCGGCCGGCAGCGCAGCTGAAGGAGCCGCCCGTGACCACGCCCTACCTCTCGCTCGAGTCGGTCGCGATGTACTTCGACATGGGATCGAAGCTCCACTGCGCCGTGCGCGACGTGGACCTCAAGATCGAGAAGGGCGAGTTCGTCACGATCATCGGCCACTCGGGCTGCGGCAAGTCGACGCTCCTGAACATCATCGCAGGGCTCGCCGCCTGCACCTCGGGCGGTGTGATCCTCGATGGCCGCGAGGTGGACGGGCCCGGCCCCGACCGCGCGGTCGTGTTCCAGAACCACTCGCTGCTGCCGTGGCTCACCGCCTACGAGAACGTGCGGCTCGCGGTCGACAAGGTGTTCCGCAGCCGCAAGTCGGCCGCGGAGCGCCACGAGTGGACCCAGCACAACCTGCGGCTCGTGCACATGGAAGAGAACGCGCACAAACGGCCCAGCGAGCTCTCGGGCGGCATGAAGCAGCGCGTCGGCATCGCGCGCGCGCTCGCGATGGAGCCCAAGGTTCTGCTCATGGACGAGCCGTTCGGCGCGCTCGACGCGCTCACGCGCGCGAACCTCCAGGACACGCTCATGGAGATCCACGCGCGCCTCGGGAACACCGTCATCACGATCACGCACGACGTCGACGAGGCCGTGCTGCTCGCCGATCGCGTCGTGATGATGACCAACGGCCCGGCCGCGACGATCGGCCAGGTGCTGGCGGTCGACCTGCCGCGCCCGCGCCGGCGGCTCGAGCTGACCGAAGACCCGACCTACGTCCACGCGCGCGCCGAGCTCTTGCGCTTCCTGTATCAGCGCACCTCCCCCGCCGCCGCCGACGCGGCCTGAGACCAGTCCGAAGCGCCTGGGCGAGCTCCGCCCGGGGCCCGATTGCAGGCTTGTTTCGCCCTAGCGCTGCGAAGTAACCTCGCAAAGGGAGAAACGACCGCTTGCGCACGTCCGTTCCCGCGATCGTCACCGCGGGTGACCGCAAGGCCTCCCGAGCGATCTACGGGGATAGCAAGGCCTATCTCGTGATCGCCGGGCGCCCGCTCGTCGCCCACGTCGTCACCACGCTCCAGGCCGTGCCCGAGGTCTCCGAGGTGTGGGTGGTCGGCAACTCCGAGCGCCTCGAGCAGGCGCTCGGCGACCCCGCGCTGCGCGCCGCGCTGCGCAAGCCGCTCCACGTCATTCCGCAGTTCCGGAGCCTCTACGAGAACGGCTGGGAGACCTATCGCCGCGCACTGCCCGGCGCGCCGGACGACGGCCGCGACCCGACGCCCGAGGACGGCCCCGCGCTGTTCCTGTCCACCGATCTCCCGTTCGCGACGCCGCACGAGATCTCCGAGTTCATCCGGCGCTCGATCGCGACCGGCGCGGACTACGCGGTGGGTCTCGTGACCGAACAGTCGATGCGCGCGTTCTACCCGGAAGCGCCCGGAAAGGGCGGCATCCACATGGCCTACTTCAATCTGCGCGAGGGCCGCTTCCGCCAGAGCAATCTTCATCTGATCCGGCCCGGCCGCGTGATGAACCGCTACTACGTCGAGGAGCTGTACGAGCACCGACACCAGCGCGAGCCCTGGCAGATCGTCGGGCTTGCCTGGCGGCTGATGCGCAGCGAGCGCGGAGGCTTGGCCGTGCTCTGGTATTACGGCCTCATGCACGTAGCGGGCTTCCTCGACCGCCGCGGAAGGGCTTGGGTCGCCGATCACGTGCGGCGCTGGATTCCGCTCGCGCGGATCGAGCGCGGCTGCTCGTCGCTGTTGCGCGGCGACTTCCAGTTCGTGATCACCGAGGGCGGCGGCTGCGCGGTCGACATCGACAACGAGCACGACTACGACGTCGCCGCGCTGCGCTACGAGGAATGGCGCAAGGAACAGCTCGCGCGCGTGGAGCAGCTCTATCCGCTGCCAATCCCCGCCTCGACGGCGTCGGAGTCGCGCGGGTGAGCGATGCTGCGGCTTGCGCGGCGCGGATCCGCCGCGGCGCCGGATGGTTCGCGCTGCCCGATCGCGGTCTGCTCCAGGTGCGCGGCGCCGACCGCGTGCGCTGGACCAACGGAATGGTCTCGAACGACGTGACCGGTCTCGCACCCGGTGCCGAACGCTCTGGCTGCCACGCACTGCTGCTCACGGCCCAGGGTCGGATCGTCGCCGACCTGCACGTGCTAGCGCGCGAGCAGGAGCTCTGGCTCGAGCTCGCGCGCGACGTGCTGCCGGACGTACAGAAGCGCCTCGAGCGCTATGTGATCTCCGACGACGTCGCGCTGTCCGACGCGAGCGACCATTGGCGTCGCTTCGCACTCGAGGGTCCGAGCGCGCCGGCGCTGCTCGCGCGCGTGGCCGCCGCGCCGATCGATCTCGCGCCCGACAGCGGCGTCGAGCTGTCGATCGCGGGAGCTCCCGTAGTCGCGAGCGCGTGGGGATGGAGCGGCGAGGCGGCCTATCAGCTCTTCGTGCCCGCAGCCGCCGCCGATGTCGTCGCGAATGCATTCGCGGCCGCGGGGGAGGGCCTCGAGAAAGCCGGTGCCGACGTGCTCGAGGTGCTCCGGATCGAAGCGGGCACACCGCAGCAGGGCGCCGAGCTCGGCGAGGACGTTCTGCCCGCCGAGACGGGCCTGATCGGTCGCGCCGTGAGCTTGTCGAAGGGCTGCTACACGGGCCAGGAGATCGTCGCACGCATGCAGTCGCGCGGCAGCGCGAGTCATCGGCTCGTGGGGCTTCGCTTTGACGGGGACGTCGATGCGCTCCCGCCGCGCGGCGCACCCGTGCTCGCCGCAGGCCAGACCGTCGGCAGCGTCACCAGCGCGTGTCGCTCCGAGCTCGCCGGCGCGATCGCGCTCGGCTACGTGCGGAGCGCGCACGCCGAGGCCGGTACCGAGGTGGCGGTCGGCACGGCGCGCGCGCGGGTCGCCACGCTTCCGTTCGTGCAAGGCCGCGTATAGGTGGGCGAACGAAGCGGATAAGGTGGATGGGCATTGACCGATCGCGTCGTCGTCGTGTTCGCGAAGCGACCCGCGCCCGGCGCGGTGAAGACGCGCATGTGTCCGCCGCTCTCGCCCGAGCAAGCCGCGCAGCTCTACGCAGCGATGCTCGACGACGTGCTCGCCACCACCGCGGTCGCCGCCGCCGCTGCGAGAGCGCAGACGTGGCTCGCGGTGGATCCGCCCGACGCGATCGCCGAGCTGCTCTCGCGCTGTCCGCCCGGATTTCGCGGGCATGCGCAGTGCGGACCGGATCTCTCCGCACGCATGGAGCACGCGGTCGCGAGTGCGGCCGCCGCGGGATTCGATCGGATCCTCTTGCGCGGCAGCGACAACCCCGCACTGCCGAGTGCGGCGCTCGGCGAAGGGCTCGCCGCGCTCGACGACGTCGACCTCGCCGTCGGACCCGACAGCGACGGTGGCTACGGCTGGATCGCGCTGCGCTGCGCGGCGCCGGGCCTGTTCGACCACCCGATGAGCACGGCATCGGTGCTCACGGACACCCTCGCGCGCGCCGCGGCACGCGGACTGCGCGTGCGCACGCTCGCTCCCCACTTCGACCTGGACACCGTCGAGGACCTCGCCCGGCTCGCAGCGGCGCGCGCGCGCGGCGAGACGCGCGAGTGTCCGCGCACGCTCGCACTGCTCGACGAGCTCGCGCTCTGGCCTAGCGAGGAGCATGCGGAAGCCCAGAATCTCGGCAGGGATTTGCCTTCGATCTGAGCAACCCGGGCCGACCTGGGCCGGGGTAGGCTCATCGGAGCGCCCTCGCGCGGCACGCGGTTTGCTTTGGTGTGCTCCGTCCCCCCGACCGGATTATTCCCATGCCGACGGGCTGGTGGGGTACCTTGACGACCCGCGGATCCGCCCCGGGGGAGGCCGCGTCAACATCGGCGGGAGCGTGAGGAGATCGGCGCAATGAAGAAGATCGAAGCGATCGTGAAGCCGTTCAAGCTCGACGAGGTCAAGGAAGCTCTGCAGGGCATCGGCATCCAGGGCATGACCGTGACCGAGGTGAAGGGCTTCGGACGCCAGAAGGGCCACACCGAGCTCTACCGCGGCGCCGAGTACGTCGTCGACTTCCTCCCGAAGATCAAGATCGAGCTGGTCGTTGCGGACGAGCTCGCCGACAAGGCGGTGGCCGCGATCACCGAAGCCGCCAACACGGGCCGGATCGGCGACGGCAAGATCTTCGTGTTCGGCGTGGAAGAGGCGATCCGGATCCGCACGGGCGAGCGCGGCGCCAGCGCGGTCTAGTCGGGCCGGGCCCCTCTGGTTAAAGTCAGTCCCCTGCCCCGGCGTGCGCCGGCGCGGGTATCGAACCCCCAGCTACGAGAATTGCGAGGAAGTTTCGGATGAACGCCAAAGAGGTGCTCGAGTTCGCCAAGAAGAACAACGTGAAGATCGTCGATCTGCGCTTCACGGATTTCCCGGGTCAGTGGCAGCACTGCTCGTATCCGATCAGCGAGGTCGACGAGGGCACGTTCGAAGACGGTATGGGCTTCGACGGATCTTCGATCCGCGGTTGGCAGGCGATCAACGAGAGCGACATGTTGATGGTCCCGGATCCCGAGACCGCGTTCATCGATCCGTTCTTCGATCATCCGACGCTGGTACTGATCTGCAACATCGAAGACCCGATCACGCGCCAGCCCTACTCGCGTGACCCGCGCTGGATCGCGCGCAAGGCCGAGACCTACCTCAAGTCGACCGGCTTCGGCGACACCGCGTACTTCGGTCCCGAGGCGGAGTTCTTCATCTTCAGCGACGCGCGCTTCAGCACGGGCCCCGACCACGGCTTCTACAGCATCAACTCGGATGAGGGCGCTTGGAACACCGGCCGCGACGAGAGCGGCCGCAATCTCGCCTACAAGCCCCGGCACAAGGAGGGCTACTTCCCGGTCCCGCCGATCGACAGCCAGCAGGACATCCGCAGCGAGATGGTGCTCACGATGGAGAAGATCGGCATCCAGGTCGAAGCGCACCACCACGAGGTGGCGACCGCGGGCCAGGCCGAGATCGACATGCGCTTCACGAGCCTCGTGAAGATGGCCGACCAGCTGCTCATGTACAAATACGTGGTGAAGAACGTCGCGCGCAAGAACGGCCTCACGGCGACGTTCATGCCGAAGCCGCTCTACGCCGACAACGGCTCGGGCATGCACGTCCACCAGTCGCTCTGGAAGGGCGGCAAGCCGCTCTTCGCAGGCGACGGTTATGCGGGCCTGTCGAAGATGGCCCTGCACTACATCGGCGGCGTGCTCAAGCACTCGCGCGCGATCGCGGCGATCACGAACCCGACGACGAACTCGTACAAGCGGCTCGTCCCGGGTTACGAGGCGCCCGTGAACCTCGCGCTGTCTTCGCGCAACCGCTCGGCGTCGTGCCGGATCCCGATGTACTCGCCGAGCCCGAAGGCCAAGCGCGTCGAGGTCCGCTACCCCGACCCCGCGTGCAACCCGTACCTCGCGTTCGCGGCGATGCTGATGGCTGGCATCGACGGGATCGAGAACAAGATCGATCCGGGACCGCCGCTCGACAAGAACATCTACGCCCTGTCGCCCGAGGAGCTCAAGGGCATCCCGACGATGCCCGGTCGCCTCGACGAGGCGCTCGACGAGCTCGAGGCGGATCACGACTTCCTGCTCAAGGGCGACGTGTTCACGGAGGACGTGCTGTCGACCTGGATCGAGTACAAGCGCACGGCCGAGGTCGACGCCGTGCGGATGCGGCCGCATCCGCACGAGTTCGAGCTCTACTTCGACGTTTAGTCGATGGCGTGACGCGAAGTCACGCGCACCGTCGATCGAATCACGGACCCCGTCGGCAGCTCGCCGGCGGGGTCCGCTATATTTCGGCCGTCTAATAATGAGTTGAGGCCGCTGCACCCGACGGCCGCGAAGCGCGGCCGCAGGTGAGCGGCCTCCCCCATGAGAGCGATGCCAGCGCGGTACGACATCCAAGTCGCCTGCAGCGCGCATCGAGGACGAGGAGGGGCGCTGTGCAGACGAGAACCGAATGGACGTTGCGGTGGGAGAGCCTGCTCTCGAGCGTCGACTCGGAGCTCAGCGCGGCGCGCGAGGCCTTCGCGGGCCCCGGCACGGAGCCGATCCGGAAATGGCTCGGCTGGGCGCTCTACCGCCTCGCGACGCGGTTGAATCCGGAGATCCGCGACTAGCAGCTCCCAACTCGGTTGGCCCGGGTCTTGCTAACGCAAGCCTGCGGAGGCCGCGGGATGCGCGTGTACGTGCTGCAGTTCGAGAACCTGGGTCGCTTGACCCGAGCGTTCGATCGCGTGCTCGAGCACGCCGACGTCGAGAGCTCGGTGATCGAGCCCGACGGCATGCGCCTGCGCTTCCTGGGGCCGCGTGCGCTCGCGGAGCGCCTCGTCGAGCAGATCTACGAGGACGGCGGGCTGACCTGGTGCAGCCGGCACGACGTGGTGGAGGGCGAGCCCGCGAAAGCCGTCAGCTGAGCGCCGCGTCTCCGCTCTCGCCCGTGCGGATCCGGATCGCGTTCTCGAGCGGGATCACCGTGATCTTGCCGTCGCCGATCTTGCCCGTGCGCGCCGCTTCGCATAGCGCGAGCGTCACCTTCTCGACGAGATCGTCGGGCACCACGACTTCGATCTTGATCTTCGGGAGGAAGTCGACGACGTATTCGGCGCCGCGATAGAGCTCGGTGTGGCCCTTCTGGCGCCCGAAGCCTTTCACCTCCGACACCGACATACCGAGCACGCCGACTTGGCCTAGCGCCTCCTTCGCATCGTCGAGCTTGAACGGCTTGATGATCGCTTCGATCTTCTTCATCGCTTCCTCCTGATGGCGTTGCCGCATGCGAGCTCCCGCTCGCGTGCCGATGAATGGTCACCTGGGCCGCGCGCCGCCACGCGCGTATCCCCCCGCGCGAAGCGCAACGTCTCGGAGCGCGCGGCCCCTGGTGTGGCCGCACTCCAGCGCAACCTCCGTGCCAAGCCGCGCGCAGCCCGGAGCGCGCTCGAAGTAGGCGGAACACGGCTGTCCTGCGCCGGAATCAGCGCGTTCGGGCCAGCCGAGTCGCAGCCCAGGTCTGCCGAGGATTGCCCAGACGCCGGGCAGGCCGCCTAGTGCGCGGGCAAGCGCGAATGCTGGCCAGCACGGCGGTTGCGAAGCCTAACGAGTTCGCGCGATTGGATCGGAGGTGGGGGGCTATGCCAACGCCAGAGAAGATCGCAGCGGAGATTCGCGAGAACGACACAGAACGGTGACGGAGCGTACGTGTGCTAGGCCGATGTCAAAAATTTGACACACAAAGTTTTCGCGAAGCGTTGCCAAGCCGATTGGATGTGCTTTTATCCGGCCCGTCCCCCCGCCAAGACCTGTTCCGTTCGCTCGCGCCCAGCGACCCCCGGGTTCCCGGGATGTTCGTCGGGTTGCGATGCATCGGAATAACAACGTGGTCTCAGGGAGGACACGATGAGGTTGGGAACGAAGCTGGTCGGCCTTATGGTCACGAGCTCGCTCGTAGCCGGGCCGGCGTTTGCGAGCTCCGAGGTCGAGAACGAGCTCGCCGAAATGCGCGAGCTCGTGAAAGGGCTCGAGCAGAAGGTCGATGCTCAGCAGGAGCAGATGGAGCACCAGAGTGGGATGCTCGAGGACTCTCAGAAAGCCGTGCGGGATGTGCAGCAGGAGCAGGACGCCCTCTCGGGTGTCGGTGAGTTCTGGCAGGCGATCGATGTGAACATGAGCGTGGCCGGAAGCTACGCCTACAACTTCCACAATCCGACGGGACCGACGAATCCGGGGTCGGGGAACTTCTCGAGCAACGGGAACCTGCAGAACACCGGCAATAGCGGCTTGTTCTACCCGTTCCACCCGGACCACAACAGCTTCCAGGTCGACCAGGTGTGGTTCGACATCGGGAAGGAAGCCACGGCGGAGAGCCGCGCGGGATTCCACGCGACGATTCTGTACGGCACGACGGCGGGCTTCCTGGGCCAGGGCGGGGACAGCACAGCAGTGGTCTCGACCGACCTTGATGGGGACGGGATCCCGGACGTGGGTCTGTCCGGTGGCGGATCTTCTTTCGCGGTAAGTGGTGGCACCCGCCGCAACAGTTTCGACTCGACGAGCGACTACTACGTGCACCAGGCGTATGTGAACTGGCTCGCACCGGTGGGCGAAGGCGTCAACTTCACGTTCGGTAAGTTCGCGACGCCGGTAGGCGCCGAGACGGCCGACGCGTCGAAGAACTGGGCGATCACCCGCGGCAACGTCTACAACCTGCTCGAGCCGATCGATCACGTCGGCTTGATGGCGAGCACGGACGTGGGTCCGGTCACGCTCGGCGCCGGCGTCGTGAACCAGATCAGCCTGGGCACGAGCTCGCCCGACGTGAACTCCGAGAAGAGCTATCTCGCCAAGGTCGGGTTCGGTACCGACATGTTCAGCTTCGCGACGACCGCGGCCTATGGCGCGGAGGGCCCCGCTAGCTCGTTTAGCACCGACACCAACGGGCAGAGGCTCGGGCTGCTCAACATGCTCGCGAACTTCAACAGCGACGCCTTCTCGGCCTACGTGAATGCGGACTATCTCTGGGTCGAGGGCGGGGCGCCGGCGGCGTGGGGCGTTTCGGTGGCGGGACACGTCCCGATCACCGAGGTGCTCTCGGCAGCGCTGCGGCTCGAGTACGTGCGCGACAAGTCGACGGGCGGCATCATCGACGCGCCCGCAACCGACTTCCTGCCGATCGGCACGATCTTCCGCCACGCGGAGATCTACGGCGCGACCGGTACGATCGCGTACGAGCTCGCCGAGAACCTCACGCTCAAGGGTGAGGTGCGCTGGGATCGCGTCGTCGAAGACAACTTCAGCGGCGCGCTTCCGAACGAGTTCCTGACCAACACGGCCGGAGGCTCCAAGGACCAGACCGTGGGCCTGGCCCAGGTCGTCTACGCCTTCTAGTCCGAGCGACTGGATCTGAATCAGAGGGGCGCGGCACCCGCACGGGTGTCGCGCCCTTCGCATTCCGGGCGGGCAAGTTTCGCGCAGCGAGCCGAAGGCGAGCGAAGACCATCAGGCATGCTTCGCGCAGCGCCGAAGGCTCGGAGCCCTTTCAGTTCTCGCGCGACTCGCCGCTGTGCGGAGGCGCGCCGAACGTCCAGGTCGGCACGAGGCCGAGCTTCTCCATCTTCGTGTAGAGCGTGCGCCGGCCGATCCCGAGTGCGCGCGCGGCCGCCGAGCGGTTGCCGCGGTGGTCGCGCAGTGCGCGCGCGATTCGCCACGCCTCTGCGATCGCGAGGAAGTCGCGCAGCGGCAGCGTTTCGGCGCTGCGCGCAATCTCGTCGAGGCCGACCTCGGCGACCGGCGCGGTGTTTCGCGGTAGACGTTCGGAGCGCAGTCCTGCGGCCATCGAACGTCTCCAAAGCAACCGCCGTACCATCGCGCGGCGCGCTCCGGCCGCCGCCACCACTCTCCTGCCGCGCCAATGGGCAATGGATGCCCAGTCGTAGGGCGGGAGAGCGAAGCGATCCCGCCATTGCAGCCCTGGTCATGGCGGGATCCGCCCTTCGGGCTCCTCCCGCCCTACTGCAAGCCGAAGATTTCCTCGACCTGGTAGACCCCCGGAGCGCGGCCCGCGAGCCAGGCCGCTGCGCGCACGGCGCCCGAGGCGAAGTGGTCGCGCGTCTGGGATCGGTGGACGAGCTCGAGGCGCTCGCCGCGCCCGACGAACATCACCGTGTGCTCACCGGGGTTGTCGCCGCCGCGCAGCGCCTGGACGCCGATCGCCCCGGGGCGTCGCGCGCCGATCTCACCCGCTCGCTCGAGCACGAGCCGATCTGCCGCGGCGTCGCGTCCCTGCGCGATCGCCTCGGCGAGCCGCAGCGCGGTGCCGCTCGGCGCATCGCGCTTCGCGGCGTGGTGCAGCTCGACGATCTCGGCGTCGTAGTCGGGGCCGAGCCGCTCGGCGGCCGCGCGCACGAGCCAGGCGAGCGTGTTCACGGCGAGCGAGAAGTTGGCCGCGCGCACGATCGGGATCCTCGCGCCGAGCGCGTCGAACGCATCGGCCTCGGCGCGCGAGAAGCCGGTCGTGCCCGTGACGTACGCGGTGCCCGCGTCGGCGGCCGCGCGCGCGATCGCCAGCGTGGCCTGCGGCACACTGAAGTCGATCGCGACGTCGCACTCGGCCACGGCGGCTGCGATGTCGTCGCTCACCACCACCCCGTTCTCGACGCGCGCGCCCTGCTCGGGGTGGCCCTTCTCCTCGAGCGCCGCGGCCAACACGAGCGACGGCTCCTGCGCGAGCGCCGCGCGCACGCACTGGCCCATGCGGCCGAGCGCGCCGACCACGAGCACTCTTCGTGCGCTCATCCGATCAGCCCGAGCTCCTTGAGCACCACCTGGAGCCGTTCGCGATTCGGCGCCGTGATCGGCGTGAGCGGCAGCCGGATCTCGGGGCCGATCGCGCCCGCGAGATGCAGCGCCGCCTTGACCGGAATCGGGTTGGTCTCGACGAACAGCGCAGAGATCAGCGGCAACAGGCGCAGGTGGCAGCGGCGCGCCGTGTCGCCGTCGCCCGCGCGGAACGATCGCACCAGCGACACGAACTCGGAGGGCGCGACGTTCGCCGCGGTCGAGATCACGCCCTTTCCGCCGATCGCGAGGATCGGCAGCGTGAGCGCGTCGTCGCCCGAGAGCACACAGAAGTCCTCCGGGCAGTGCTGGATCACGTCGGAGATCTGGCCGAGATCGCCGCACGCCTCCTTGATCCCCACCACCTGCTCGAGATCGGCGAGGCGCGCGACCGTGGCGGGCAGCATGTTGGACGCGGTGCGGCTGGGGACGTTGTAGAGCACGAGCGGGAACGCGGTGCGCCGCGCGATCTCTGCGTAGTGGAGGTACAAGCCCTCCTGGGTGGGCTTGTTGTAGTAGGGCGAGATCAAGAGCGCGCCGTCCGCGCCGGCTTCCTTGGCGTAGATCGTCAGCTCGATCGCCTCGCGCGTGTTGTTCGAGCCGGAGCCCGCCAGGACCGGCACCCGGCCGCGCGTCGCGTGCACCACGATCTCCACCACGCGCCGGTGCTCGGCGTGCGAGAGCGTCGCGGACTCGCCCGTGGAGCCGCACGGCACGAGGCCGTCGATGCCCGCCTCGATCTGCCGGTCGACGAGCGCGCGCAGTGCAGACTCGTCGATCTCACCGTCGCGGAACGGGGTCACGAGCGCCGTCAACACGCCTTCGAACATCGCTACCTCAGACTCGGATCGATCCCGAGAAGACCTCGGACGCGGGGCCCGTCATCTCCACGTGCGCGTCGTCCGCGGGCCACGAGATCTCGAGCACGCCGCCGCGCAGCTCGATCGACACCCGCCGGTCGACGGCGCCTCGCAACATGGATACTACGGCCACCGCGCACGCACCGCTCCCGCACGCGAGCGTCTCGCCGGCGCCGCGCTCCCAGGTGCGCTGTGCGATCCGGCCCCGGTCCAACACCCGCACGAACTCTACGTTCACGCGGTTCGGGAACGCCGGGTGGCGCTCGATGACGCGCCCCCAGCGCTCGACGGGTGCCGCGTCGACATCGTCCACGTAGATCACCGCGTGCGGGTTGCCCATCGAGACCGACGAAACGCGCAGCTTCTCGCCCTCCACGGCGAGCGGCACGTCGAGCACGGGCCCGTCGCCCGCGGCGAGCGTGGTGGGAATCTTCGCGGGCGCGAGCACGGGCCGGCCCATGTCCACGGTGACGCGGTCGTCGCCCGCCCAGCGCGGCCGCACCACACCCGAGAGCGTCTCCACGCCGATCTCGGCGCGGCTCGTGTGACCGTGGTCGCGCAAGTACTTGTAGAACGCGCGGATTCCGTTCGCGCACATCTCCACCTGGGAGCCGTCCGCGTTCCAGATCTCCATGCGGAAGTCGGCGTTCGTGCCCGCGCGCACCACGAGCAGCTGATCAGCGCCGATCCCGAAGTGGCGATCGCACAAGCGCGCCGCGAGCGGCTCGATCGGCGGCAGCGCGTCGCGCAGGCCGTCGAGCACGACGAAGTCGTTGCCGGCGCCGTGCATCTTGGTGAAGCGGAGATCAGTCATGGCGATCGCGCTCGGTGTCGTCGGGTCGATCGGCGTCCTGCGTCACGGGTGCCGCGGCTGCGTCACCGCGCGCGCGCTCGGCGCGCACGGGCGCGCCGTAGTGACCGCAGGCCGAGAGCGCCGCTGCGATCAGCGCGCAGATCGCCGTCGCCGCGCGAAGCTTGTGAGTCATCGCGCGGCCTCCAGCTCGCGCCGTGCCGCTGCGAGCTCGGCGTCGGCGGCGTCGAGCGCCTCGGCGACGCGCGGCCGCGCGGTGGCGCCCGGCAGAGACCGGCCCTCGAGCGCGCGCTCGAGCGAGAGCAGCTCCCCCGCGGCGGCCGGGAACGCGGGGTGGAACGCGCGCAGATCCTCGCGCGAGAGCGAGCGCAGGTCGGCGTCCTTCTCGATGCAGTGCGCGACGATCCGCCCGACCGCCTCGTGGGCCTCGCGGAACGGCACCTGCTCGCGCACGAGCGCCTCCGCGAGATCCGTGGCGAGCAGCATCGGATCGCTCGCGGCCTCGCGCATGCGCGCCTCGTTCACGCGCAGCGTGGCGATCGCGCCCGCCATCACCTCGAGCGAGTCGCGCAGCGTGCGCGCCGTATCGAAGATCGGCTCCTTGTCCTCCTGCAGATCGCGGTTGTAGGTGAGGGGCAGGCCCTTCAGCACCGTGAGCAGCGCGACCAGGTTGCCGATCGTGCGGCCCGCCTTGCCGCGCACGAGCTCGGGTACGTCGGGGTTCTTCTTCTGCGGCATCAGGCTCGAGCCGGTCGAGTACGCGTCGGCGAGCTCGATGAACCCGAACTCCGCGGTCGACCAGAGCACGAGCTCCTCGGCGAGCCGCGAGAGGTGCACCTGCGCGATCGCGCCGTCTGCGAGGAACTCGAGCCCGGCGTCGCGCGAGGCAACCGCGTCCATGCTGTTGCGGGACGGCCCCACGAACCCGAGCGCGCGCGCGGTGGCGTCGCGATCGAGCGGGAGCGTGGTGCCCGCGAGCGCGCCCGACCCGAGCGGCGAGTGCGCGAGCCGGCCCTCGAGATCGCGCAAGCGCTGCGCGTCGCGCCCGAACATCTCGACGAACGCGAGCCAGTGGTGGGCGAGCCGCACCGGCTGCGCGCGCTGGAGGTGCGTGTAGCCCGGCAACACCGTGTCGAGGTGCTCGCGCGCGCGCACGAGCAGCACGGACTGCAGCTCGTACAGGCCCGCGCGCGCGGCGCGCGCGGCGTCGCGCAGGTAGAGCAGGAGGTCGGTGGCGACCTGATCGTTGCGGCTGCGCCCCGTGTGCAGCCGCGAGGCCGGCGCGCCGATGCGATCGCGCAGCCGCGCCTCGATGTTCATGTGGATGTCTTCGAGCGCCGCGTCGAACGGAAACTGCCCCGCCTCGATCTCCGCGCCGATCTCGCCGAGCCCGCGCTGCAGCGCCGCGAGATCCTCAGCCGAGATCAGCCCCGCGCCGTGGAGCATCTCGGCGTGAGCCGCGGACAAGCGCAGGTCGTAGCGCGCGAGCGCGCGATCGAAGTCGATCGACGCCGAGAAACGCTCGACGCTCGGATCGGTGTCCTCGCGGAATCGCCCCCCCCAGGGCTTGTTGCGTTCTCCGGCCATGGGCCCAATCTCGGTGACGGCGGACCCGCGCGCAAGCTAGGTTCAACCGCCCGGGGGCAAGGAGGCCGACGCAGTCGGTCGACGCGCAGCGAGCGGAAGTTTCGCGCAGCGAGCCGAAGGCGAGCGAAGACCATAAAAGGGGCGAGCGAAGGCGGGCCCCTGCACGGGGAAGGGGAGACGTGCCGCAAGCGCGACGACGGCGACGCTGGCCGTGGCGTCCGATCGCCTGGACGGTCCTGGGCTCGGCGTTCGTGGCCGGCTTTGCGATCGCGGCGATGGTCGTGTCGCTCGACCACCAGGTCCGCGAGCGATTCGAGGGAACTCAGTTCCGGGTTCCCTCTCGCGTGTACAGCGCGCCTGCCATCCTATATCCGGGACTCGACTGGCGGCGCTTCGGCCTGCAGGATGCGCTCGCGCGGCTCGGCTACCGCCAGGCCTCATCGAGCCGGGAGCTGCCCCCGGGGCAGTACGTCTGGGAGGGCTCGCGGATCCGCGTCCACCTGCGCGCGTTCGAGCACCCGACGCGACCCGAGGCGTCGCGCGACATCGCGATCTGGCTGCGCGGGAATACGATCAGCGACATCCGCGAGATTCCGGGCGGCTCCGTGGGCGCGGTGCTGCTCGAGCCCGAGCCGCTCGGCGCCTACTACGGGCCCGTGCGCGAGCAGCGCGAGCTGGTCCGGCTCACCGATCTGCCGCAGCACCTCGTCGATGCGGTGCTCGCGGTCGAAGACCAGCGCTTCGCGACACACTCCGGGATCGACTTCCGCCGGATCGTGGGGGCGATGCTCGCGAACCTGCGCGCGGGCCGGATCGAGCAGGGCGGCAGCACGCTCACGCAGCAGCTCGTGAAGAATTTCTTCCTGACGCCCGAGCGCCGATGGCGGCGCAAGCTGCGCGAGGCGTGCATGGCCCTGATCGTGGAGGCCCGATATGACAAGGAGGCGATCCTCGAGTCGTACCTGAACGAGATCTATCTCGGGCAGCGGGGCGCCACCGCGGTGCACGGCGTCGGAGAAGCCGCCCATCTCTACTTCGGGAAGTCGGCGAGCCAGCTGTCGGTCGCGGAGTCGGGACTGATCGCCGCGATCATCCAGAGTCCGAACGGGATCTCGCCCTATCGCGATCCCGACCGCGCGCTGAAGCGGCGCAACCTCGTGCTCGAGTTGATGGTGCAGCAACATCGCCTCGACCCCGAGACGTTCGAGCAGGCGCGCGCCGAGCCGATCCGGCTCGCCACGGTGACGCCCGAGCCAGGCGACGCGCGCTTCTTCCTCGACTTCCTGCACCGGCAGCTCACCGAGACCTACACGGCCGGGCAGCTCACCGAGGAGGGGCTGCGCATCTACTCGACGCTCGACCGGCGCCTGCAGCGGATTGCCGCGCAGGCGCTCGAGGACGGGCTGCGCGAGATCGAGAAGCGCCGGCCCAAGCTCAAGAGCGATGATCCCGCGCATCAGCTCCAGGGCTGCCTGGTGGTGGTGCGACCCCAGACCGGCGAGCTGCTCGCGCTCGTGGGCGGGCGCGACTACCGCACGTCGCAATTCGATCGCTGCAGCCAGGCGCGGCGCCAGGCCGGCAGCGTGTTCAAGCCGTTCGTCTACATCGCGGGGCTTGAGCAGCGCGACTCGCTCCCCACGATCACGCTCGCGAGCGTCCTCGACGACTCGCCGCTCGAGATCACCACACCCTCGGGGCCGTGGCGCCCGAAGAACTTCGACGGCGAGTTCCACGATCGGGTCGGCGTGCGCGAAGCGATCGAGCGCTCGCTCAACGTCGCCACGGTGCGGCTCGGACAAGCCGTCGGGATGCGCAACGTGGTGGACGTCGCGCAGCGGCTCGGCATCGAGAGCCCGCTGCCCGCCGTGCCGAGCCTCGCGCTCGGCACCGCGGAGGTTTCCCCGCTAGAGCTCGCGCGCGCGTATGCGACGCTCGCGAGCGGAGGTGTGCGGCCGGAGACACAGGCGGTCGAGGACGTCGTCGATCCGGCGGGCGGCGCGCTCGCTCGGCGCGAGCTGAACTTTCAGCGTGTGATCGACCCGGGCACCGCGTACCTCGCCACCTCTCTGCTCGAGGGAGTCGCGGAGCGCGGCACGGCCGCGGGCGTGCGCGCGGGCGGGCTGCGCGGTCCGATCGCGGCGAAGACCGGCACCACCGACGAGGAGCGCGATCTCTGGTTCATGGGCTTCACGCCCGACCTCGTCGCGGTGG
Organism: uncultured delta proteobacterium; assembly: GCA_963832165.1. Lineage (GTDB taxonomy): Bacteria > Myxococcota_A > UBA9160 > UBA9160 > SMWR01 > JAHEJV01. The sequence continues at coordinate 470,519 of CAWHTE010000007.1, forward strand.
TGTGGATCGGCTTCGACGAGCCGCGCAGCGTCGGGATGCCCGGCGCAGCGGGTGCGCTGCCGATCTGGCGCCGGTTCATCGAGGAGGAATCGGGCGGCATGATCCGCGGCGTGTTCCCGCGGCCAGCCGCACTCGAGCGCGCGGAGATCACACCCGATGGCGCGATCGCGCTGTCGGGCTGTCCCGACCACCGCACCGAGTACTTCCTGCCCGGCACCTTGCCCACTACGTTCTGCCCCGACGGGGACTACGGGCGTCGCCGGACAGAGCGGGGGCAACAGAGGGTGCAACGGTCCGAGCGAGGCTTCTTCCGGTGGCTCTCCGATCACTTCTGATCGCAGCGCTGTGGCTCGTGCTCGGTTGCGCCGCGGGCAGCGGGTTGCTGCCGGGACCGCCCGCGCCGCGCGTGTCCGATGTCACGTCGAGCGGCGACGACCAGTTCCGCGCGAGCCAGCGCCTCGTGATCGAGGGACTCGAAGCCGACGAGCGCGGCGACTCGGCGCGCGCGCGCGGACGCTACGAACGCGCGCTCCAGCTCGACGCGAGCAATCCCTGGGTCTATCTCGCGCTCGCCCGACACTATGTGGAGGCGGACGAGCCCGGCCGCGCACTCGCTCATCTCGACCGCGCCGAGTCGTTGCTCGATGCGCAGGAGCCTGGCTCCCCCGGGGCGAAGGTGCATTGCGACGGGCTGCGCGGGGCGGCGCTCGCGCTCGAAGGAGATCGCGAGCAGGCACAGGTTCTGCTCGACTCGGCGGCGCGCAGTGCGCCCGATGTCTGGGGCGACGGTGAACTTTCCGCCGCGGAACTCCGATAGCTTGCAAGCCGCGCGCAGCGAGCCGTAGGCGAGCGAAGGCCATAAGGTGGCCGCCGAGCGAAGACCAGAAGAAGAGAGGGTGATGACTCCGAAGCAAATGTTCGCGCTAGGCGCATTCGCGATCAGCTTGCCGCTCGATCTGATCACGAAGTTGATCGTCGAGCGCAACCTCTCCTACGCCGACCGCGTTCCCGTGATCGAGGGGTTCTTTTACCTCACCCACGTGCGCAATCCGGGCGCCGCATTCGGGTTGTTCGCCGACGGTGACCCGCAGACTCGGATGCTCATGTTCATCTCGGTGTCGATCGTCGCGGTGCTGATCATCCTGTCGTTCTTTCGCCAGCTGGCCCCGGGGGACCGACTCTCGGCACTCGCACTCGGACTCATCCTCGGCGGTGCCGTCGGAAACCTGATCGACCGGATCTTCCGCGGAGAAGTTGTTGACTTCCTCCACTTCAAGCTGTGGCGCGGCTACAGCTGGCCCGATTTCAACTTCGCGGACAGCTTCATCGTCGTCGGTGTGGGCCTGTTGATCCTCGAATTGCTCGCGACCGAGGGTGAGGACCGCGCCGCCGCCGAACCCGACGAGCCCGCGGCTTGAAAAAAGATCGGCTGCGGGCGATTGCCCGCGTACGGCGGATTTCGTCTTCATCGTCGGAGGCTGCGGCGGCGAGGGGTGTACACCGGAGCGTGTTAGGTTCGCAACCTCTTCATTTTATCTACACGTTGCCGTTGACATGCTTCCACGCGCTGCGATAAGTAGGGACCGCCGCGCACGAGTCCCAGTATCCGTTCGGTGCGCGAATCACTCCACAGACTGAATCGAGGAGACGGCGCCCCTCGGGACCGACGGTGTGATGGATTCCCCCTTTCCATCGCCACCTCGCCCGAGGGAATGATCGCGGACTGAGGGGTCGAGGACTCAGGCCGATGACGAAGAAGCCGAAGAGCGATTACGCCATCCAGGCGGTGGCGAATGCGCTGCGGTTGCTGCACGTGTTTCGCGACGAGGACGAGGTTGGAGTAGCCGATCTCGCCCGCCGCCTCGGGCTTCCGAAGAACAACGTGTTCCGGTTGCTCGCCACGATGGAAGAGCTCTGCTTCATCGAGCAGTGCCGGGAGACGGGGCGCTACCGCCTTGGTCTCGCCTGTCACGCGCTGGGTCAATCGTTCACGCGCGCGCGCCCGCTGCTCGAGCGCGCGCGGCCCGTGCTCGATCACCTGCAGCAGCAGACAGGGGAGACGGTTCATCTCGCCGTGCGCGATGGCTTCGAAGTCGTGCATCTCGATGCACGCGTTCCCGCGCGCGAGATCGCAATCGGCGGACGCACGGGGCGTCGTGCCCCACTGCACTGCACAGCGCTCGGCAAGGTCCTGCTCGGCTGCTCACCCGAGCGCGTGTGGCGCGAGTTCGACGAACAGATCGTGAAGCGCGGCAAGCTCCCGCAGCGCACCGACCGCAGCATCGACAACCCGGTCAAGTTCTTCGAGCACCTGCGCATGGTGGCGGGCCTCGGGTATGCGCTCGACATCGGCGAGCTCGAGGAAGGGCTGGGCTGTGCGGCAGCACCCGTGCACGCGGGTGATGGCGAGCTGGTCGCGGCGCTTTCGGTGTCCGCACCGCTGTTCCGGATCGGAGAAGAGGCGCTGAACGGTGACCTGCGCTTCAAGGTGGTGGGGGCGGCCGAGGAGCTGTCCACGGCACTCGGCTATACGGCCTGATCCGGCCGGACCCAGAGACCGCCGCCTTCGGAACGCTGGTTGAATCTGGTAAGATCGCCCGCTCCCCGATCCGTACGCGCACCCGGTGACCCGTTCCCCCGGCGCGTGAGGTCGCAAACGTGATCACGCGTGAGCAGGCGCTTGCCTATCACTCCGAAGGCCGCCCCGGCAAGATCAAGATCAGCCCCACCAAGCCCACGGCGACCCAGCGGGACCTGTCGCTCGCCTACACCCCTGGGGTCGCCGAGCCGTGCCGCGAGATCGCGCGCCACCCGGACGAGGTCTACCGCTACACGTGCCGCGGCAACCTGGTGGCCGTGGTGACCAACGGCAGCGCGGTGCTCGGACTCGGGAACATCGGGCCGCTCGCGGGCAAGCCCGTGATGGAAGGCAAGGCGGTCCTGTTCAAGCGCTTCGCCGACATCGACGTGTTCGACATCGAGATCGACAGCCAGGACATCGACGAGATCGTGCGCACGGTGCAGCTGATCTCTCCGACGTTCGGCGGGATCAACCTCGAGGACATCCGCGCACCCGAGTGCTTCGAGATCGAGACGCGGCTGATCGAGACGCTCGACATCCCGGTCTTCCACGACGATCAGCACGGCACCGCGATCATATCGGGTGCGGCACTGCTCAACGCCATCAAGCTGACCTCGCGCACGCTTGGCGAGCTCAACGTGGTCGTGAACGGCGCGGGCGCGGCCGGCATCGCTTGCGCGCGGCTGTACCGCGACCTCGGTGTCCCCGCGCGCAGCATCACGCTCTGCGACAGCAACGGGGTGATCTACGAGGGCCGCCGCGAGGGGATGAACCCGTACAAGGCGGAGTGGGCGTGGCCGACCTCGGCCCGCACGCTCGCGCAGGCGCTGAGCGGCGCCGACGTGTTCGTCGGTCTCTCCCAGGCCGGCGTCGTGTCCGAGGACATGGTCCGCAGCATGGCCGACCAGCCGATCATCTTCGCGATGGCGAACCCCGACCCCGAGATCACGCCCGACGCAGTGCGGCGCGCGCGCTCCGACGCGATCATCGCCACGGGCCGCTCGGACTACCCGAACCAGGTCAACAACGTGCTCGGGTTCCCGTTCATCTTCCGCGGCGCGCTCGACGTGCGCGCGCGCAAGATCAACGAGGAGATGAAGCTCGCCGCGGTGCACGCACTGGCCGAGCTCGCGCTGCGCGGCGAGGCCGTACCCCAGGTGGTGCGCGACGCCTACCCCAACGACGTATTCGACTTCGGCCCCAACTACATCATCCCGAAGCCGTTCGATCCGCGGATCCTCATGTACGTGCCGGTCGCGGTGGCGCAGGCCGCGATGGAGAGCGGCGTGGCTCGGCATAAGCTCGACCTCGCGGAATACACGCGCAGGCTCGAGGAGACAGTCGCGAACCTCTAGGAATGGCCGCGCCCGCCTCGTCATCTTCGCGCTACCGGCTCGACAACCCGCTCGCGCCCGCGCCGCCGGCCGGGCACGCGGAGGACGGCGTCTACACGCAGGCGCTCGAGCTCGGGCTCGACCTGCTCGAACGCCCCAAGCGCGGAGGCGGCCCCGACCGAGTACGCATCCAGCACTCCAAGCAGCGCATGACCGTGTTCGAGCGGATCCGCGTGCTCACGGATTGCGAGCCCAACCTCACGTTCCAGAACTGGGGGCCGAGCCTCGACGGCGCGTCGATCGTGACGGGCATCCTCGACATCGGCGGGCGCGACGTCGCCGTCTACGGCCACGACTTCACGCTGCGCGCGGGCTCGATGGACGCGACCAACGGCGCCAAGCTCGCGCGCCTGATCTACATGGCCGCGGACCGCCGCATCCCGCTGATCGGCATGAACGACTCGGCCGGCGCGTTCGTGCCCGCAGGAGTCGGCGGTCTCGACGGCTACAGCGAGGCGTTCACGGCGCTGCGCCGGATCAGCGGCCTCGTACCGAGCATCAGCCTGATGTTCGGGTACAACGCGGGCGGCGGCGCGTACCTTCCGCGCCAGGGCTCGTTCGTGATCCAGGCGGGAGACACGTTCATCGGCCTCACGGGCCCGGGCGTGGTCAAGAGCGTGCTCGGCGAGGACGTCAGCGCCGAAGACCTGGGCGGGCCCGGCGTGCACGGGATGAACGGCGTCGCCGATCTCACGACCGACGACGAGCTCGGCGCGCTGCGCACGGCGATCCGGCTGCTCGGCTACCTGCCCAACCACAACGCCGAGTTTGCGCCGTTCGGCCCGACCAGCGATCCGATCGACCGCTTCACGGTCGAGGAGGACATCCTGTTCCGGCGCACGTTCCGCCAGCCGGCCGGCATGAACTCGCCGCTCGACATCACGCTCTTCGTCCAGCAGATCTGCGACCACGGCGAGTACTTCGAGCTGCAGCCCGCGCGCGCGCGCAACCTGATCACGGCATTCGGCCGGATCGGCGGCCACGTGATCGGGATCGTCGCGAACAACTCGGCCGTGGCGTCGGGGCAGATCGACATCGGCGCGGCGCGCAAGGGCACGCGCTTCATACGCTTCTGCAACCTCTACAACATCCCGCTGATCTTCCTCGAAGACACCACGGGATTCCTGCCCGGCAAGGAGCAGGAGGCCGGCGGCATCATCCTCGAGGGCCGCCACTTCCTCGACTCGATCATCGACGTGCGCGTGCCGTCGATGACGCTGATCATCCGCAACGCATTCGGCGGCGCCTACGCGAGCTACAACTCGCACTTCGTGGGCGCGGACATGGTGTTCACGATGCCGATGGCGCGGATCGCCGTGATGGGGCCCGCGGGCAAGGAGTTCGTGTACAAGGACGAGATCCGCGAGCTCGACGCGGCCTACCGCAAGGCGGTTGCGGGCGGCACTCCGAAGGACAAGGCCGACGCCGCGCGCGACGCGGGCCTGGCCGCGCTCACGGCGCGCTACGAGGGCGAGCTGATGAACCCGAAGGAAGCGCTCGCGCTGGGCTCGGTGTCGCGCGTGGTGATGCCGGGCACCAGCCGCCGCGTGCTCGCGCAGAACCTGAACTTCCTGATGCGCACCTACACGCCGTCGGCGATGGGCGGGCCGCAGCGGGAGTTCGAATAATGCGCGGGCGCGATCTGGTACGGCGCGCCTACGCCGAGGGCGACTCCTCCTGGGTGCGCTCGTTCGACCCGGCGCCGATCAAGTGCCTCGTGGTATGCCGCGGACCGGTCCGGCTCGAGGCGTTCGAGATCTTCGACGCGATCGGCGTCCGCGAGTACGGGATGCTGCTCTCGGAGAAGGACTCGGTGATCTACCCGCGCTGCCTCGCACCCGAGCTGCGCGGGTTCCGATTCCCCCAGAACGTGCACCGCGTGCCCGACTACATGGGCGTCGGCCAGGCCGAGAAGCAGCAGCGAATCCGCGAGATCGTCGAGATCGCGGCGTCACATGGCTACACCCACATCTTCGCGGGCTACGGCTTCATGGCCGAAGACGCCGAGTTCATCGAGGCGATCGAGCGCGCGGGCGTGGGCTTCATGGGGCCGTCGTCGCGCGTGGTGCGCAGCGCGGGCGCCAAGGACGAGGCGAAGAAGCTCGCGCGTTCGCTCGGCAACTCGGTGATCCCGGGCGTCGACACCGTGAGCGCGCGCGCGCTGCTACGCCGTGCAGCGGATCGCAGGGCGCTCGAAGCGCTCGCAGCCGAGCACGGGCTCACCTTCACGTGGGACCCCTCGGCCGAGCTCGAGGAGAACGCCGAAGCGCTGCTGCAGGCCGGCTACGCGAAGCTCGTCGAGCTCGTCGCGATCGAGGAGCTCCAGGCGCAGGCCGAGATCGAGTGCCGCGCGATCTGGCGCGAGTACGCGAGCCAGCGGATCCGCTTCAAGCACATCGGCGGCGGCGGCGGCAAGGGCCAGCGCGTGGTGTCGCGCGTGGAGCAGGTCAAGCCCGCGGTGATGGACGTGCTCGCGGAGTCGAAGGTGCTCCCGCCCGGCTCGAACCGGAACTTCCTGATCGAGCTGAATCTCGAGAGCACGCGGCACAACGAGATCCAGCTGATCGGCAACGGCCGCTGGTGCATCGCGCTGGGCGGCCGCGACTGCTCGGTGCAGATGCACGAGCAGAAGCTCGTCGAGGTGTCGCTCACGCACGAGCTGCTCGACGCCGAGATTGCGCTCACGACCGGCAAGACGCGCGAGATCCTCGAGGGCGACCGCGGCACGCTCGAGCGCATGGAGAACGAGGGCTCGCGCTTCGGCCAGGCGGTCCGGCTCGACAGCGTCTCCACGTTCGAGTGCATCGTCGAGGGCTTCGATCACTTCTTCATGGAGATGAACACGCGAATCCAGGTCGAGCACGGCGTCACCGAGCTCGTCTACCGCCTCAAGTTCACCAACCCCGACGATCCGAACGATTGCTTCTACGTCGACGAGCTGATCGAGGCAATGGCGCTGCTCGCGCTGCACGGCGCGCGGCTGCCCGAGCCCGAGCGCGTGCCGCGCGCGGTGTCGGGCGTCGAGGTGCGGATCAACGCCACGAACCAGGCGCTCCAGCCGCACGCGGGCGGGCTCGTGCGCGGCTGGTCGAAGGCGATCCCGGGCGAGATCCGCTTCGATCAGGGGATCGGCGCGCGCAACCCGGACACGGGCTCGTTCATCTACTACTCGCTCGCGGGCGCCTACGACTCGAACATCGCGCTCTTGCTCACCGACGGCGACGGGCGCCGCCACAACTACGAGCGCATGGCCGAGGTGCTGCGCTGCATGGAGCTGCGCGGCGACGATCTCCAGACCAACGCGCCCGTGCACTACGGGCTGATCAACTGGTTCCTCGGCAAGGGCCCGCTGGCCGAGCCCGACACGCGCTTCATGGCGTCCTACCTGGCTGCGGTCGGCGCGCTCGCCCAGCTCGCGCGCGACGTCGATCTCGAGCTCGCGATGGGCGAGATGGCGCGCGCGATGCCCGACGCCGAGGCGAGCGCGGTGTTCGCGAATAAACAGACGCTGCTCCTACGCCCGATCCAGCGGCTGCTCGCGAACGCGCATGTGCTCGGCGGGTTCCTGGGCCGCTTCGACGGCGTCCTCTGGACCACGCGCGATGCCGAGCCCGTATTCACGGACAACCCGATCCGCTTCCTGCGCGAGCTCTACCACTACCTGCAGATGGAGGAGAACCCCGAGACACCTCCGGCGGAGAAGATCTGGGAGGACGACGCGCTGATCCTCGGCGCGGCGGAGGCGTTCTACGCCGAGGTGACGCGGCGCTCGGGCGCGCGCGGAGCCGATTTCGAGAAGCTGTTCTCGGGCAAGCGCGACGACCGCCTGACCCAGGACGACGCGCTCTGGCAGGCGTGTGTCGCGGCGCACCGCGGGCACCAGCTAGGGCTCGAGCTCCTGCTCGTGATCCCGCGCCTGGGCATCCGCTCGGGCTTCTCCGAGGTCACCGTCGACGAGACGCTCAAGGTGGTATTCCCGGCGCGCTTCCTCGACGCGGACAAGGCGTCGGAGTTCGCCAAGGCGCTCGCGCCGCCGCCGCCCGCGAGCGCGGACGAGATCGTCACGCCGATGGGCGGCGCCTACTACGCGCGCGAGGCGCCCCATCTTCCCCAGATGGTGTCGGTTGGCCAGCACTTCGACGCGGGCCAGCCTCTCTTCATCATCGAGGTGATGAAGATGTTCAACAAGGTGCTCGCGCCGTTCGCGGGCACCGTCACCGAAGAGCTGATGGCGGGCAAGGACGGCACCGTCGTCGCGAAGGGTCAGAAGATCTTCTCGATCGAACCCGACGTGCGCATGGAGCCCGAATCCGAGTCCGCGCGCGCCGCGCGCGTCAGGGCTGCGACACTCGCGTTGCTCTCCTGAGAGATCCGCGGGGCGTGAACCGCGGGCAACCACGTGGCGCGCGCTATTCCAGCAGGCTCCGCAGCATCCACGCCGTCTTCTCGTGCAGCTGCATGCGCTGCGTGAGCAGGTCGCACGTGGGCTGGTCGCCCGCCTCCTCGGCGATCGGGAACCCGTCGCGGGCCGTGCGCGCACACGCCTCGTGCCCCTTCACGAGCAGCCGCACCATCTCCATCGCCTTCGGAACCCCGCGCTGCTCGGGAATCGAGGACAGCTTGGCGAACTGCTCGTAGGTGCCCGGCGCCGGAAATCCGAGCGCGCGGATCCGCTCCGCGACGAGGTCGACCGCGAGCGCGGCCTCGTTGTAGTGCTGCTCGAACATCAGGTGCAGCGTGTTGAACATCGGGCCCGTCACGTTCCAGTGGAAGTTGTGCGTCTTCAGGTAGAGCGTGTACTCGTCGGCGAGCAGACGAGACAAGCTCTGCGCGATCGCGTTGCGCTGCTGTGCCGGGATGCCCGTGTCGATCTTGGGGGCGGATTGCTTCGTGGCCACGTGGGTCTCCGTCGTGCGGGGATTGGATCACGACTATAGGCGAAGCGCGCGGCGCGGACGGTCGGGTAGCATGCGCCCGAGATGCACGACCCGATTCCCTTCTCCGGCAGTCCGCTCGACCGCGAGGGGCTGCGCCGCCGCGACCGCGCCTGGCTCGACGAGCGCCTCGCGGATCCCACGAGCCGGTTCCTGCCCGTGTGGCAGGGCAAGCCGCTGCTCAAGCGCGAGCCGCGAGGTCTGGCCTGGGCGAAGCGCGAGTTCTTCGAAGACATCGAGGCGCCCGAGTCGGTGTTCCTGGGCAGCGGCGACGGCGTCGCGCACTTCGCGATCGACGTGTCGGCGGTCGAGAAGCCCGAGGTCGCGTTCGGGATCGCCGACGTCGCGTCGTTCGACGACCTGCGCGCCGCGGTGGCGCTGCTGCCCGCCGGAGACGCGGCGATCGCGGCACACGCGCGCACGCTGATCGACTGGCACGTGCGCCACGGGCACTGCGCCGCGTGCGGCGGTCACACGCGCAGCGTTCTCGGCGGTGCGAACCGGGTCTGCTTCGACTGCCAGGCCGAACACTTCCCGCGCACCGACCCCGTCGCGATCGCCGTGGTGGTGCGCGGCGATCGCTGTCTGCTCGGCCGCGGTCCCGGCTGGCCCGCGACGATGTTCTCGGCACTCGCGGGCTTCGTCGAAGCCGGCGAGAGCCTCGAAGACGCGGTGCGCCGCGAGGTGTTCGAGGAGGCGGGCGTTCGCGTCGGGCGCGTCACCTATCTCGCGTCGCAGCCGTGGCCGTTCCCGTCTTCGCTGATGCTCGGCTGCGTGGCGCAAGCGGAGAGCGAGGCGATCACGATCGATCCCGCGGAGCTCGAGGAGGCGCGCTGGTTCTCGCGCGAGGCGTTGCGCGCCGCCCTCGCGGGGCGCAAGACCGACCTCGCAGCGCCGCCGCCGTTCGCGATCGCGCACCATCTGATCCGCGCGTGGTGCGAGACGGACGTCGGAGGAGCGACCTAGCGCGATGGCCGATCCCGCGCGCCCGCACCTGAATCAGCCCGGCGGACGCTTCGCCGCATCGATCCACCCGAACGTTGCGGGCCGCGAGCGCGAGCTGCGCGCGATGGCCGACGCCGTGCGGCGCCTGGTGCGGATCACCGTCAACAACACGGGCGACGCCGCGTGGACCGCCGACGCCGCGCAGCGCATCGCCGCGATCGCGGACGCGCTGGAACCCGCCGTGCCCACCGTGCCGCCCTCTCGCTACGGCGGGCTCCGGCAGCCCGAGGGTCCGCACGACTTCTTTCCCTACGACGTGATGCTCGGGATCTACAACCCGATCGCGCTGCCGATCGAGATGGAGTGGCAGCCGCCGCTCGCCATCGGCCACGCCATCTTCGACACGCCCTACGAAGGCCCGCCCGGCTGTGTGCACGGCGCGGTGCTCGCGGCCGCGTTCGACCAGGTGATCAACATCGCCAACATCCACTCGGGCTCGGCGGGTCCGACGCGCACGCTCTCGCTCGAGTACAAGAAGGTCACGCCGCTCGGTGTACCGCTCGTGTTCGAAGGCTGGGTGGAGCGCGTCGACGGGCGCAAGATCACGAGTCGCGCGCGCGTGCTCCACGCGGGCGAGGTCACGGTCGAGGCGCACGGACTGTTCATCTGGGTCGACCACGCTCGCGTGATGAAGCTGTCCGAGTAGACCTACTCCACCCTGCGCGCCGGAAGCGACGTGCCGGCGGCCGCCGAGGGCTCACGGCGCGGGCCGAACAAGTACGCGACGCCGACCCCGATCAGGTACAGGAAGACCATCGGGATGCCCAGCATCAGCTGGCTCACCCAGTCGGGCGACGGCGTGATGATCGCGGCCACGATGAAGATCGCGAGCACCGCATAGCGCGTTCCGCGCCAGAGATTCGGCGCGTCGACGATCCCCGCGAGCGAGAGGAAGAACACGAACACGGGCAGCTCGAAAGCGATGCCGAACGCCAGGAACATTCGCGTGGTGAGCTTGAGCACCTCGTGCATCGACCACGCCGATTGCACGATCTCGGAGTCGTAGCTCGTGAAGAACAGGAACATCACGGGCAGGATCTGCGAGTAGCCGAACACCGCGCCGCCCGCGAACAGCGCCGTCGACACGATCACGAACGGCAGCGCGGTGTTCTTCTCGCTCGCGTAGAGACCCGGCGCCACGAACGCCCACACCTGCCAGAACACCACGGGCAGCGAGAACACGAAGCCCGCGAGCAGCGCGCACTTCACGTACGAGAAGAAGATCTCGGACGGTGCGATCGCCTGGAGCGATTGTCCTTCGCCCAGCGCGTGCACGGCGGGCGCGAGCAGCAGCGCGAAGATCTCGTCGCTCCAGCGCCATGCGGCCACCGAGCCGATCAGCCAGGCGAGCAGGATCCGGATGATCCGCGTGCGCAGCTCGGCGAGGTGGTCGGTGAGCGGGAGCCGCGTCTCATCCATCGCGGGGCGGATCGGTGGGAGCGGCCGGCGCGCTCGGCGCCGCCGCGGGAGCTGCTGGGGGCGTGGCGGGCGGTGTCGTGCGCGGCGTGAGCAGCGGAGACGCGAGGTCGGCGTCTTCGGTCACACTCATGAACTCGCGGCGCATGTCGTTCGAAGCGCGCCGGAACTCGGCCAGGCTGCGCCCGAGCGAACGCGCGAGCTCGGGCAGGCGCTTGGGGCCGAGCACGACGAGCCCGATCACGAAGATCACCATGAGCTCGGTCATTCCGATGCCGAACATGCCGAGAGCGTAGCCGAGGGAGCGACCCTATCACGGGCTAGGCTTCGCCGGCGATGGGGGAACGCGCCGCGCGGATCGCGTTGCTGGTGCCGGCCGGGGTGCTCTGCGCGCTCCTGGTCGACGCCTGGCCGGTCACGGTCGACGACGCGTACATCAGCTTCCGGCACGCGCGAAACTGGGTCGAGCACGGATCGCCGTCGTTCGACGCGCGCGAGCCGATCGAGGCGTACTCCAACTTCGCGTCGGTGGCACTCGCGGCCGCGGTGCTGCGGCTCGGCGGCGATCCGGCGACCGCGGCGAAGGGGCTCGGCGCGCTGTGCGCGCTGAGCTCGCTCGCGCTCGCGTACACGATCGCGCGACGCGCGGGCGCGGGGCCGGGCCATGCGCTGCTCGGCGCGGGGATCCTGTCGGTCTCGACCGGCCTCGGCTTCTGGGCGGTCTCGGGCCTCGAGACCGCGCTGTTCGGGCTGCTGCTCTCGTGGGGCGTGTGGCTGCTCATGGCCGAGCGCGCATCACCCGGGTGGTGCTGCGCGGTGCTCCTGCTCGCGGCGCTCGGACGCGTGGAGGGACCCGTCCTCGTGGGCGCAGCGGTTGCGGCGCGCGTGATCGTGAGACAGCGCGAGGGAATCGCGATCCGCGCGCTCGCGCGCGAGCACGCATGGGTGGCGCTTCTCGCAGCGGGCTATGCGACCTACTTCGCATGGCGCTGGCATCACTACGGTCACCTGTTTCCGAGCCCGATCTACTTCAAGCGCATCGGAGCGGCGGGTGACGTCTTCGCGTCGCACACCGCGGTGTTCCTCGCGGGCTCGTTTCCGCTCGTGCTGGTGGCGTCGGCCGCGCCGTGGCTCGCGGAGCGCCGCAGCGCGATCGCGCTGGCCCCGGTGGTCGCGGCGCTCGCCGCATTCGCGAGCGCGCGCGAGCTCGTGCTCGAGGACGTGAGCACGATGGCCTGGTTCGACCGCTATTTCGTGCCGGTGCTGCCCTGTCTCGCCGCGTGCGCCGCCGCGGCGCTCGCGGGCGCGTCGCGCGCGGCTGCCGCATATCGGCCTCGGCGCACGGCCGTGGCGTTCGCGGGCGGCTTCCTGCTCTTGTGGCAGCTCGTAAACCCCACGGCCAACCCGCTGCGCCTGCTCGCGCGCTCGCGCGCGTATCCCGCGGCGGTGGCCGCGCGCAACGTCCCGTCCGCCGACTATCTCGAGCGGCGCTTCGGGGCCGCGGGGAGTGTGGTCGCGGGCGACATCGGCCTGCTCGGCTATCGCTTCTCGGGATCGGTCTGGGATCTCTATGGGCTCGCGAGCTACGACCGCACGCTGCGCCACCGCGGCGAGCTCGATCCGTACCTGCGCGATCTGCTCGCGCGCGACCCGGACGCGATCCTCTTGTGCTTCTCTGCCGAGCGCGATCCGCCCGAGCCGTGTCAGTACGCCGAGCGCGAGCTCGCGGCGCAGCCGGAGTTCCGGGCGCGCTATGCGCCGACGGCCGAGTTCGGGCGCACCGAGGTTCCGGCGGCCTATCACGTGATCTTCGAGCGATCGCGCGCGCGCGATCAGGTGCGCTCGGGCTCCGGGGCGGCACCCTCGGCCGCTTCGGCGAGCACCGTGATGTCGACGTCGTTCGCGTTCGACTCGACGATCGCCGCGAATTCCTTGGCGAGGTGCGGGTCGAACTGAACGCCCGCGAAGCGCCGCAGCTCGCCCAGCACCACCTCGCGGCGCAGCGCGCGGCGGTAGGGCCGGTCGCAGCTCATCGCGTCGAACGCGTCCGCGACCGAGACGATCCGCGCGGTCAGCGGGATGTCCTGGCCCGACAGGCCGTCGGGGTAGCCCGTACCATCCCACCACTCGTGGTGGTGCTGGATCGCGAGCGTGAGATCGGATTGCAGGAGCAGTGGCCGCACCAGGCGCGCGCCGATCAGCGGGTGCTGCTCGACGATCTTGCGCTCGTTCGGATCGAGCGCCCCCTCGCGCAGCAACAGCTCGCTCGGGATGCCGACCTTGCCGATGTCGTGCAGGAAGGCGGCGATGCGCGCCTGTTCCTGCTCGCGGCCGTAGAGCCCCATGCGCTCGGCGAGCACGCCCGCATAGAACGACACGCGCCGTGCGTGGCCGCGCATGTAGCGGCCCTTGGTCTCGATCGTCTCCGCGAGCACCTCGAGGAAGTCCACCGTGCGCAGCTCCTCGACGTGGGACTCGAGCGCGGCACCCTCGTCGCCGCGCTCGGCGAGCAGCTGCGACAGCCGGCCGCGCAGCTTCTGGCTGTGCTCCACCTCCCGCAGGATCGCCGCGGCGTCCTGGTCGCGCCCAACCACGCTGCCGAGCTCCTCGAGGAACGAGCGCAGGCCACTGCGCGCGCGGCCGCGCGCGATCGCACGCGAGACCGCCGCGCCCACCTTCACCACGTCGAACGGCTTCTCGAGGTAATCGCAGATGCCGATCCTCACCGACTCGGCCGCGCTCTCGACCGTGGCGCAGCCCGTGATCACGATGATCTCGGTATTCGGGAACTCCTCGTGCACGCGGCGCAAGAGGTCCTGACCGCTCATGCCCGGCATGTTGAGATCGACCGTCACGATCTCGACGGGCTCGCGGCGCAGGATCGCGAGGGCATCGATCGCGTTGCCCGCGGTCAGCACGCGGAACGACGACGACAAGATCATGCGCAGCGAGTCGCGCGGGCCGCGCTCGTCGTCGACCACGAGGATCGTTTCCCGGGTCCGTTCGACCATGTCGGGTCTCCGCGGGGGATGGCGCAGAGAACGGAACCGCAAGTTGCGTGCCCGATGTGCGATTCGAGTGCAAACTCCGCGTCAACTATCCGACCGATCTCGCGAATTCGGACAGCGCCGCGAAAGGTGGCGGCGTCGGTTCCGCGGTGTCGCCGTGTCCGATCTCTGACACATCTCTGACACACCGTCAGCCGATCGGCGCGCTCCGCGCGATCAGTGCGCGATCGGCGTGGGCCGCGTGCCCGCTGCCGTCAAGATTCCCTGCGCCTCCATGAGGTCGGCCGTGTCGAACCCCTCGCGGAAGCGCGCGTAGGCGCTACGCAACGGCTCGAGATCGGCGCGCGGACTGCGCGCGATCGCCATCGCGGCGCGCAGCTCGAGCGAGAGCGCTTCCTGCCCGCGCGCGACTTCGAGCGCGCGCGCGAGTTCGCGCAGTCCCTCTTCCGCGCCGCGGTCCTGGCGCAACAACAAGAGTCCCAGTACGCGGTGTGCCTCGGCGAGCAGCGCGCAGTCGTCGGGCAGGCTCGAGAGCCGCACTGCTTCGCGCGCCGCGTCGATCGCGGCGTCGAGCGTGCCCACGCGCGCGAGTGCCTGGGCGAGCTGGAGATGGCTGAGCCCGGTGCCGAACACGGTGCCGAACGCGCGGCGGATCTCCAGCTCGGCGCGCGCGTCCTCGAGCGCGGCCTGCGGCCGGCCGCCGCGCAGTCGCACCTCGCTGCGGAGTCCGAGCGCCGCGGCCTCGAACAGGCCGTATCCGAAACGCGCCGCGCGCGCGAGGTTGCCTTCGGCGAGCTCGAGCGCGCGATCGTCCTCGCCGCACCACAGGTGGACGTAGGCGACCAGCGAATCGGTGAGGCCCTCGTTGTAGGGCTGGCTCACCGCACGTGCGACCTCGAGCGCGCGCTTCGCCTCGTGGCGCGCGCGGTCGGGGAATCCCAGCAGCCAGGCGCTGCGCGCGGTCGAGACGTGGACGAGCGAGAGCGCGTCGATCACCGGAAGGGCCGCGGCTCCGGTCGCACGGCGCGCCGAGTCGATGTGCGCGAGCGTCCGCTCCGCCGCGCTCATCGCGTCCCGGTGTCGGCCCATGAAGCAATAGAGCTGTGCTCGCGCGCCCTCGGCGATCGCCTCGAGGCGGACGTCTCCGCACGCCTTCGCCACCTCGGAGAGCTCCGAGGCCATCTCGAGCGCGCGCCCGTCGCAGAGCGACGCGCAGTGGACCCAGATCTCCGTGAGGCCCGCGAAGATCGCCGGCGTCGGCTTGTGCGCGCGACAAAGCGCGTGGGCACGGGTGTAGGTGCGCTCGACTTCGGGCGCGGTGCGGCCCCGCGTGGCGAGCAGCGCGCGGCCGAGCTTGAGCTGCAGTCGAAGCTCGAGCTCGTCGCGCTCGTGCGAAGCCGACATCCGCGCGGTGGCGGCGAGCGCGCGCTCGAGGTGGCGGGCGGCCTCGACGTTCGCAGCGGTCTCCAGCGCGCGGTCGGCGGCGCGCTCCCAGGCCGCCGCGGCGAGATCGTCCTGCGCCGCACACTCGTGGTGGTGCGCGAGGATCTCGGGATTGCGCGCGCTCCAACCGGGGTGGGCGGACTCGATCGCGCGCGCTGCCTGCGCGTGCAGCGCGGCGCGTCGCCGCGGCGGGATCGACTCGTACGCGGCGTCGCGGATCAACGCGTGGCGGAACTCGTAATGCGCTCCGGGCGGGAGCCCGACGCCCGCGATCAGCTGCTCCTTCTCGAGCTGGTGGAGCGCCTCGTCGAGCTCGCGCTCCTCGCCGGTGTCGAGTCGGCGAAGCACGTTGCGCGCGAATGCGCGCCCGAGCACGGACGCGACCTGCGCGACCCGCCGCTCGTCGCCGAGCCGATCGAGCCGCGCCATCAGCGAGTCGTGCAGCGAGGCGGGGATCGCGTCGTCGGGGGAGCCGGTCTCGCGCGCATGGCGCGCGAGCTCGCCCGCGAACAGCGGATTGCCCTCGGAGCGCGCCACGATCGCGTCGAGTGACGCATCGGCGACGCGGCCCGCCGCGAAGAACTCCGCGATCCGGCGCGTCTGACCCGCTTCGAGCGGGCCGAGGTCGATCTCGACCGCGTTCTCACGCGCAGGCTTCGCGAGCTCGAGCTCGGGCCGCATCGTGCAGATCAGCATCACGCGCAGCTGTTCGCGGACCGCGTGCGCGAGCGACAGCATCTCGAGGCTCGAAGGGTCGGCCCAGTGCAGGTCCTCGAACACGAACACGAGCGGGTCGCGCTCGGATGCGCCCTTGGTGGTTGCGAAGATCGCCGCGTAGACCGAGTCGCGCTCTGCCTTGGGATTCGCGGTGGCCTCCTCGACACCGCGCAGCGAGAGCATGCGTTCGAGCGGCGCGATCAGATCGGACCGCTCGATCCCGTAGCCGGCGAGCTGCTCGCGCAGCAGGCGGATGCGCTCGGGCGCCGGGAGCTCGGACGGGAGGTTGGCTGCCTGCGCGAGAACCTGCTTGTACGGGAAGAGCGGCGTGTTGAGCGTGTAGGGCGTGCACTGCGCGTGGAACCAGCGGTGTTGTTCGCCGGCGATCTGCGCGCGGAACTCGCGCAGCAGGCGCGATTTGCCGACGCCGGCCTCTCCGCGCACCAGGACGAGCTGCCCCTCGCCCGCCACTGCGCGCTGCCAACGCTCGCGCAGCAGCGCAAGCTCGCGCTCGCGCCCGACGAACGGCGCGATGGGACCGGCCGCGGCGACGCTCTCCTGGTTCCAGACCTCGAACACGTGCATCGGGGCGCGCAGGCCCGGAACGATCTCGCTTCCGCTCGGAATCCAGCCTTCCGAGCTACCGATCCGTCGCTGCAGATCGGCGCTCGCGAGCACCTGACCCGGTTTCGCGCGCTCGGCGAGCGCGGTCACCGCGTCGATCGTGGCGCCGTACGCGAACGCGTCGCTCTCGCCTTCGGGCACCTCGACGATCGCGGGGCCGGTGTGGATCCCGATCCGCACCTCGATCGGCGCGTACAGGCGCGGCGCGAGTTCGCGATTGAGCAGCAGGATGGCTCCCTGGATCTCGAGCGCCGCGGCCACCGCGCGCATGGGCGCGTCCTCGCGCGCCACCGGGAATCCGAATAGCACCAGCTGCTGTCGGCCGAGCCGCTGCGCCACGTAGCCGCCGTGGCGCTCGAGCACCGCGCGCGTCGCGGTGCGCTCGGCGGAGAGGATCTCGCGCAGCTCTTCCGGTGGCATCGCGGGCGCGAACTCGCTCGAGTCGCCGCGCTCGAGGAACATCACCGTGATCAGGCGCTGCTCGGGCGGAGCCGCTCGCTCGGGCGGCTCGGGCGCGGCGACGGGCTCGGACGGGCGCAGCATGCCGAGCATCACGCGCGCAGAGGACGGGCGGCGCGCGGGATCGGGCTCCAGCGCGGCCAGAATCGCGCGCTCGAGCTGTGGGTCGATATCGGGAGCGCGGCGCGAGGGCGGATCCGGCGGGTTGGCCGGCCGCGCACCCGTGACCAGCTCGTAGAGCAGCACTCCGAGCGAGTACAAGTCGGTCTGCGCCGACAGCGCTGCGCCCGAGCGCTGCTCGGGCGCCATGTACGCGGGCGTTCCGGCCGGCAGCGTGAGTGCGTCGTCGCCTTCGCCGCCTACGGCGATACCGAAGTCGGTGATGTACACGCGCCCCGCGGCGTTCATGAGCAGGTTGGCGGGCTTCAAGTCGCGGTGCAGCACGCCCGCGGCGTGCGCCACGGCGAGCCCGTCGAGCACTTCGCGCGCAATCGTGAGCACGCGATCCGGTGCGAGTCGCCCCACGCGCAACAAGAGCGTGGCGACATTCTCACCGTCGACGAGCTCCATCGTGAGGAAGCACTCGTGGCCCGCCTCTTCGAAGTCGTAGACGCGGCACACGGCGGGATGGGTCACCTGACGCGCGAGTCGCACCTCGCGCACGAGCTGCTCGCGGCGCACGGGCGAGCTCGTGCGCAATACCTTGAGCGCGACGGTCTCTTCGAGCCGCTCGTCGACCGCGCGGTACACGACGCCCATGCTGCCGCGCCCGAGCTGCGACACGATGCGGTAGCGCCCCGCGAACAGCGCACCCGGCTCGAGGGCCTCGTGCGGCGGCGCGTCGGGCTCGATCGACGCCGGGTCGACGTCGTAGGCGAGCAGCTCCGCCACCTCGGCGCGCAGCTCGGCGTCGCCGCGGCACGTCGCGTCGAGGTAGGCCACGCGCTCGGCCGCGGGCAGCTCGCACGCGGCGAGGAAGATCTCGCTCGCCTCGGCGTAGCGCGTGCTCACGTGTCTTGCGTCTTGGTGCGCGCGAGCTCGCGCCGCAGCCAGGCCGACGCCACGCGCCAGTCGCGCTCCGCCGTGCGCAGCGACGTGCCCAGATGCGTCGCGCACTCCGTCATCGTCATGCCCGCGAACACGCGCAGCTCCACGAGCTTCGCATGCCGCGGCTCGATCTCGGCGAGGCGCTGCAGGCACGCGTTCAGGTCCAGGACCTCGCCGAGGTCGATCTCCCCTCCGAGCAGCGCGGCCGCGGTGTCGTCGAGGGTGAGGCTCTGCTTGCCGCTTCCGCGCTTGACCGCGCGACGCTTCTCGGCGTGCTGCAGGAGCAGGCGCCGCATCGCGATCGCCGCGATCGCGAAGAAGTGACTGCGCCCCTCCCACTCGACGTTGCGCTGATCCACGAGCCGCTCGAAAGCCTCGTGGACGAGCGCCGTGGGCTGGAGGGTGTGGTCGGGCCGCTCCCGGCGCAGGTAGCTCCGCGCTAGGCGACGCAGCTCGTCGTAGACGAGCGGGACCAGCTCGTCCAGCTCGGCCCGACCCACGGGACCCTGAAGAGTCTCGTTGATTCGGGCTCTTGCGTCGGCGGCGTTCATCGCCCCTCCGGGAAGCCCATCTTGGCACAGCGGCGGCCCGCGCCATAGCGCCGTTCGGGCGACTCGTGGCGGGGTTCTGCGGGCATCCCGACGTAGGGGATCACCCAGGAGTACCAATGATCGTGAGTGCCACTGAGCACACTTCGAGACCTCCCTTCGGCGGAAACGCTTCGTCCCAGCTCTCGGCCACGCAGATCGAGGCGAAGGTGGCCCACGAGCTCAGCAACCTGCTGAACGTGGTGGCCGCGTGCAGCGATCGGCTCACGAGCTCTCCAGAGGTCACGGCGGCGGCGCGGCTCGATCTGCTCTCGCTCGCGGGACGCGTGGCGCATTCGATCATCGACGCTCGCCGGCGCGGCGTGTCGCTGCGCAAGTGGGTGCCCGTGAACCCGACGCTGCGCAGCCTCGAAGCCGCCGTGCAGTTGTTGCTGCCGTCGGGGGTTTCCGTCGCGCTCGAGCTCGATCCGCGCGCGGGCACCGTGCATCTGGCTCCGGGCGAGCTCGATCTCGTGATCCTGAACCTCGTGCTCGACGCGCGCACGCGGCTCGCGGGTCTGGGCCAGCTCACGATCCGCAGTACGCACGCGTTAATGCCCGCGGGCGAAGTGGTGACGGTCTCGATCGAGGATCAGCCCAGCGAAGCGCGTGCGCAGCGCTCCGTTAACGGAATCCAGTTCGGACTCGCGACCGTGCGCCTGATCACGCGCGACGCCGCGGGCGAGGTAGAGCTGCGGCCCGGACGCATCGGGGGCTTCGAGGTGCGGATCTCGCTGCCTGCGCGACCCGAGTCATCCGGATCCTGAGCGGCCGCGGTCGACACGCCGTGTCCCCGACTACGGCGCCGGCAGGTCCACGACGAGCACGCGCTCTTCGGCCTCGCTCGCGCCGAGCGTGAGGCGGCCGCCCTGCGCGCGCACGATCAGCTCGGCGATCAGGAACTCGATCGAGTTCTGCAGCGGCCCGAGCGTATCGGCGCCGGCCGCCGACGGATCGCAGAAGCGCAGCAGCACGCGCACGGCGGCCCCGTTCGAGCCGGTCTCGTGGCGCCGCAACGCGATGTAGAGGTCTCCGCGGTCCGGGACGATCGCGATCGCCTTGTCGAATAGCGCCTCGAACGCGAGCCGGAGCTGAGCCGCGTCGGCGATCGCCGCGGGATGGCTCGAGTCGAGCTCCTTGAGCACGAGGTGATGCCGCCGGCGGAACGCCTCGCGGCGATCCTCGAGCAGGCCCTCGATCATCTCCGAAACGTCCACCTTGTCCCGGCGCGGCGCATCGAGCGACGCGAGCTGCTCGAGCCGCGCGAGCAGCCCGTGGATGCGGCCGATGTCCTCGCGAACCATCTCGGGGAAGCGCGCGCGGAAGTCGGGGTCGTCGAAGCGCTCGGGCAGGAGGTCCGAGAAAGTCCGGATCGTTGCGAGCGGGTTGCGCACCTGGTGGATCAGCGCGTTCGCGAGCCGGCGCAGCCCCGGATCGTCCTCGCGGATGCGCGCGGGGTCGACGCCGAGCCGAGGAAAGTCGATCGCGGGCGCGCCGATGATCGGCGGCAGGCCGCTCGTGGGCGCGAGCTCGCTCGGTGTTCGCGCGGGCGGCGCTTCGTTCTCGGTCTCGTCGTCGGAGAGCAGCGTGCCCACCGCGGAGGCGTCGAGCGGCGCGAGCACGGTGCCCTCGAGCACGAGATCGTCGATTCCGAGCGGGTCGCGCGCGGTGCCCGCGAGCGATTGTTCCACCACGGCCTCGAGCTCGCGCAGGTTGCCGGGCCACGCGTGATCGCGCAGGTACGCGAGCGCGGCCGCGTCGAAGCGGCGCGGCGCTTCGCGGTGCTCGCGCGCCCAGGCCGTCAGCACGTCCTGGGCGATCGCCTCGATCCGATGTGCGCGCTCGCGCAGCGGCGGCAGCGAGATCTCGATCGTGCCGAGTGCGCGCGTGAGCCGGCTGTCGAGCGCGGTGCCCGTCGTGTCCACGCTCGCGAGCCAGCGCAGGATCGGCGTGCGCACGCCGGGGGGCGGACCCGCCTCGAGCCACGCCGCGAGCGCGCGCTGCACGCGCGGCGCGAGCAGTCCGACCTCGTCGAGCCAGACGCACAGGCTCGGCAGGTGCGGATGCGCGCGCCCGAGCGCGAACAGCGCACCCTCGATCTCGGAGAGCTCGGTGTCGGCGCCGCACGGGATGTGCGCGAGCGCGCCGTCGCCGGTGCCGCCGAGGTGGTGCAGGTAGCGGATCAGCGCGCCGCGTCCCGTGCCCGGCTCGCCGCGCACGAGCACGGGAACGCCGGACAGATGCGGATCGAGCGCGCGCAGCAGCTCAGGCAGATCGAGGTCGGCGAGCCAGCGCGAGAAGCGCGTCGCCGCAGCCTCGCGCTGCGCGCGCTGCGAGAGCGGCGGCCGCGGCGCGGGGCTCGGCCGCACCGCGCGCGCGAGATCGTCCGCGCGCGGCGGGTAGGCCAGGAACTCCGCCGAGAGCCGATCGAACTGCGCCACCGCGGCCGCGGCGGCCTCCTTGTCGCCGATCAGCACCCAGTGCGCGTGTGCGAGGCGGTGGCGCTGGCGGTGAGCGAACTCCAGCTCGGGCTCCCAGTCGCCCGCGAGCCCGAGCACCACCACGTCCGCGGCCGGAGCCGCGTCGAACAACGGGTCGGACGGGCGCCCGATCACGGCATCCGAGGTACCGGCGAGCCGGATCAGGGCCGCGCGAGCGCGGTCGTCGCGGTGGACGATCCAGACGGTGGCCATTGAAACCCAAACGAATGTTACAGCGGTGCGCCAAAATTCCGCGCAATCGCTGTGCCAATGCCATCGGGCTCCGGTTGGACAGGCAAGTCCCCGGGTGAACTGCCGGCACACAAAGCACAAAGACTTTGGGGCAGTCTGCCCGGGCGCCCGGCGGAGAGCGCAGCGTGTGGGCAAAGGTTTTCTCTCGCAGGAAACCCGGATCTCTGTCAGATTGAGCCTCTGCGCTCGGGGGACGGGGGTCGCCGAGGCGGGCGCGGAATCGGGCCGTCCGGCGGTTGCGTCGTCGGGCGTCGCCGGGGGGAGGCGTGGAAGTAACTTCTGTGCCGGTGATCGACCGCGGTCCGCAAGTCCGCCTGCGCAGTGCCACCGACGCGCCCTACGACGACGCGATCGCGGCAGCCCGCACGTGTTATTCGGATCGCGTCGTGGCGCCCGAAGAGATCACGGACCGCCAGCGCGACAGCATCGGTCCGCTCACCTACGGCGGCGGCCACCACACGGTCTTCCAGCACGCCACGTTCGAGTTCGAGCTGTCGGGCATCTCGCGCCAGCTCGTGTGGTCGGTGCTGCACGGCTTCCCGTTCTACAACACCGAGCAGCAGAGCCAGCGCTACGTGAAGCTCGGCGAGCCGTCCGCGCACGTACCGCCCGAGCTCTCGGACGCCGCGCGCGAGGTGTACTGCGCGTCGGTCGAGCGCGCGTGGGGCGCCTATCGCGACCTCACCGAGCAGCTCGCGCCGATCGCGCGCGACATCCTCGGCGATCTCTGGCGCGTCGAGCGCCGCGCGAACAAGGCGTTCGGCAAGAGTCTCAAGCGCGAGGCGGAGAAGAAGGCGATCGAGACCGCGCGCTATGCGATCCCCGTCGCGTGCCACACCGCGATGGTCTACACGGTCTCGGGCATCGTGATGCACCGGCTGCGCCGCATGGCGCGGGTGGGCGACGTACCCGGCGAGGCCGCGCGCGTGATCGGCCTCATGGTCGCCGAGGTGGAGCGGCTCGACCCGAGCTTCTTCGGCCGCGTCGGCGATGCGCCGCTCGAGCCCGACGCCGTGATCGAGACGGCGCTCGCGCCGTCTGGGCTCGGCGATCCGGCCGCGCTCGAGGCGTTCGACAAGTCGCTCGGCGGCCGCACGTCGCGGCTCGTCGACTGGAGCGCGCGCGCGCCCGAGGTGGTGGCCGATGCGGTGCGCCACGTGCTCGGCCGCATCGACCTCTCGGACGCCGACGCACTCGCGGCCGCGCTCGATCCCAGGATCAACCGCTACCGGCTCGAGCACCTCAACGTCTCGACGCACTCACCCGTGATGCGCGCACTCGCGCACGCGCACTTCGTGTTCCGCAAGAAGCTCTCGCACACCGCCGACTCGCAGGATCAGCGCCACCGCACGGTGCCGGGCTCGCGCCCGCTGCTCTCGCGCACCGTGCCCGGCTCGCCCGACGTCATCGCGCCGGAGCTGATTCGCGGCGACCCGACGTGTCACATGCTCTTCGAGGATGCGATCGCCGAGCAGTGGAAGGCGCGCGCGCGGCTGCTCGAGCTCGGCGCGAGCCCGGAGGTCGCGCTCTACGTGCTGCCGAACGCGCTCGCCGTCCGCTTCGAGGAGTCGGGCACGCTGCTCGACCTGATCCACAAGTGGACGATGCGCAGCTGTCTGAACGCGCAGTGGGAGATCTGGCGCGCCTCGATGGACGAGATCGAGCAGGTGAGTTCCGTGCACCCGACCCTGATGGAGCACGTGGGCCCGCCGTGCGTGGTGCGCAATGGGCTCGCGCGGCCGCGCTGCACCGAGGGATCGCACTTCTGCGGGATTCCGGTCTGGCGCACCTTCCCCGAGGTCGAGCGCAGAATTTGAGCGCCGACGGCGAACCGCGGCGCGCGACGCACGGCGATCTCGCCGGGGTGGGCACGCTCTGGCTGGAGCTCACGCGCCATCACGCCACCTTCGACCCCCACTTCGCGCTGCGCGAGGGAGCCGAGGCCGAGGCGCGGCGCCTGCTCGCGGCGCAGATGCGCGACCGCGATACGGCGATCTTCGTCGCCGGGGAGCCAGATCGGCCCCAGGCGTTCGCGATCGTCTCCGTGCGGCGCGCGCCGCCGATCCACCCCGAGACCTGCCGCGCCGAGATCACGGATCTGTTCGTGGCCCCCGAGCTCCGTCGGCGCGGATGCGGGCGCGCGCTGGTGACCGCGGCAACGCGCTGGGCTCACGACCGCGGCGCCGAGCGCGTCGAGGCGCGCGTCTCGTCGCGAAACCTCGATGCGCGCGCGTTCTGGCGCGCGCAGGGCTATGGCCCGCACATGGACGTGCTGCACCGTCGACTCTAGATGCGATAGATTCGCCCGACCGCGAATCCCGGTACCACATGTCCCCCGCACACACCGGTGAAGAGAACATCCTCCCGCTAGCGCGCGAGCTGAACGAGCGCCTCGCGAAGGCCGCGCCCGAGGTGTTCGAGATGCTCTCGGCGCTGGGGCGGCGGCTCTACTTCCCGAAGGGGATCCTCACCCAGGGCGCCGAGGCGAAGCAGAAGGCGCACCGGATCAACGCGACGATCGGCATCGCGACCGAGAACGGCCAGCCGATGCACCTGCCGTCGATCGCGGCTCACCTCGTGGGCATCTCCCCCGACGAGGCGTTCAACTACGCGCCGCCCGCGGGCCAGCAGAAGCTGCGCGAGCGCTGGCGCGACAAGATCATCGCGGAGAACCCGGGCCTGGTCGGCCGCTCGTTCGGACTGCCGATCGTCACGAGTGCGATCACCCACGGGCTCATGCTCGCGGGCGACCTGTTCGTGGATCCCGGAGACGTGATCGTCCTGCCCGACAAGCTCTGGGGCAACTACCGGCTCACCTACGAGGTGCGGCTCGGCGCGCGCATCCTCACCCATCCCTTCTTCGCGGGCGACGGCTTCGACTGCGCGAGCTTCGCAAGCGCGATCGAGGAGGCCGCAACCGGGCGCGAGAAGGTGATCGCGCTCTTGAACTTCCCGAACAACCCGACCGGCTACATGCCCACCGCGGCGGAGAGCCGGTCGATCGCGGAGACCCTCCTGCGTCAGGCCGAGCGCGGCACGCGCGTGGTGGCGCTCCTCGACGACGCGTACTTCGGGCTCTTCTATCACCTCGGGGGCGAGTCGGCGACGCACTCGCTCTTCGCGGACCTCGTGAACCGGCACCCGAACCTGCTCGCCATCCGCCTCGACGGCGCCACCAAGGAGCTGTTCGTCTGGGGCCTGCGCTGCGGCTTCATCACCTTCGGTCCCGGGCGCGCCGCGAGCGCCCCGGAGGTGTGTGACGTGCTCGAGGCCAAGGTGAAGGGGGCCGTGCGCAGCGCGGTATCGAACGTGCCCCAGCTCTCCCAATCGATCGTGGGGAAGGCGCTCGCCTCGCCCGAGATCGCCGCGGAGCGGGCCCAGAAGAACGAGACGCTGCGCATCCGGGCGGAGCGGGTCTACGAGGTGGCCCGGGCGCCGCGCTTCCGCGAGAGCTGGAAGGTCTATCCCTTCAACAGCGGCTACTTCATGTGCGTCCAGATCGCGGGCGTCGAAGCCGAGCGGGTCCGCCTGCACCTGCTCGACGCCTATGGCATCGGCACGATCGCCACCGGAGGCCACGATCTCCGCATCGCGTTCTCGTGCCTCGAGGTCGGTGAGGTGGAGAATCTGTTCGAAACGCTCCACCGCGCGGTTCAGGAACTGCGTTCCACCTGACAATTCGGGCTCAAGCCATTAGTGTTGCGCGCCGATTGCCGGAGGGTCCCGGTTCTCCTCGCGCGCCCCGTGGGGTACACGAATCTGAGCCGAGACTGTCGCGGTGGTCCAAGAAATCGTCTAGAAAGCTCCGATCAGTCCATAAACCGACTGGCGCGATCCACCCCCAGGTTCCGCCCAAAAGCCTGAACCGAAGGAAGCAAGTCGCCGATGTCGCACCAGCCGACCGGACCCGGACCCGAATCTCGTCGTCGGATCGATCGCCACGCAGCAACCCGTTGGGCCGGTGCTGCGATCGCCGCTCTCGCTGTGATGGGCATGTCGACGGCCGCCCACGCGGACCCCGCGCGCAAGCGCGACGGGTTTGCGCCGGCCGCCCCGCTGTCCGCACTCGCGGTCGCCCCGTCGGGAGCCCGCGGGCTGACCCCGCCGCGTCCGCCCGAGTGGCAGATCAGCGAGGGCGTGATCACGCGCGGCCGCACGCTCTCCGAGATGCTGCGCGCCGACGGCGTGTCGTCTCAATCGATCAACCAGATCGCGCAGGCGCTCAAGGGCCACTTCAACTTCCGGCGCGCGATGCCGGGCCACAGCTATCGGCTCGTCCTGGACGGCGCCGGGAGCGTTCAGGAATTCCGCTACCACCTCTCGCCGATCCAGAGCTACACGGTCGCGCGCGTCGGCGGGACGCTGCGCGTATCGATCGAGGAGGGCGAGCTCGAGGCCCGCTCGTCGCGCATCGCGGGAATCATCACCTCGACCCTTTACCAGTCGATCACGAACCTGGGCGAGGACGGGTCGCTCGCGCGCGATTTCGCGGACATCTTCGCGTGGGACGTCGACTTCCAGCGCAAGGTCCGCCCGGGCGACAGCTATCAGATCCTCTACGAGCGGCTCTACCGCGAGTTCGGCGGCCGAGAGACCTACGTGCGGCCGGGACGGATTCTCGCGGCGCGTTTCCAGGGACAGGCCGGCACCTACACCTCCGTCTACTTCGAAGCGCGCGACGGACGCGGCGGCTACTACCGGCCCGACGGCTCGTCGGTCGAGGGCGAGTTCCTGATGGCGCCCCTGCGCCACGCGCGGATCACCTCGAGCTACAGCTCGGCGCGGCGCCACCCCATCCTCAAGGTCACGCGGCCCCACCGCGGCATCGACTATGCGGCCTCGATCGGCACGCCGGTCTGGTCGGTCGCGGATGGCGTCGTGATCCAGCGCAGCTGGACGGGCGGGAACGGGAACTTCGTCCAGGTGCGGCACGACAACGGCTACGTGTCCTCCTACGCGCACCTGTCGCGCTATGCGGACGGGCTGCGCGTTGGCGACCGGGTCGAGCAGAAGCAGGTGATCGGCTTCGTCGGTCAGACCGGGCTCGCCACGGGCCCGCACGTCTGTTTCCGGATCCAGAAGCACGGCCGGTACGTCGACCCGTCCGGGCTGCGGGTGCCCGCGGGCCTGCCGATCTCGAAGTCGCAGGTGGCACTGTTCCGCGCCACGCGCGACCTGCGCCTCGCCGAGCTCGCAGGGCAGCGCCGGATGGCGGACGGCCAGTAGGCCGGGGTCCGCGCAGTACCCTTTTCTGCTCGCCGGCATCTGTGCGAGCATTCCTCTATGTGCGAATCCCCCGCGCAGCGCCCGCACTGGAGCGGTCCTTGACCCCCACTGCTTTGTCGGCGCGTCTGGCGACCCTGGGCCGCGAACTCGGCGAGCGCGAGGCGGTACACGGCGAAGGGCTCGAGCGCGCACGCAAGTGCGTCGAGGAGCTGCACGGCGAGGTCGTCGCGGCGCTCGAGGGGTTCCACCGCTCCGCGTCCGCCGCGGGCGCCCCCCACCTGCGCGTGGAGGTCTCGCCGGTCCGGGTCGACGACAAGCACCTGCGCTCGGTCGAGTTCGAGCTCGTGCGCGGCCGCTACCGAGCGATCATCACCGCCAAGAGCCGCGGCGACGTCACGTTCGTGGGCCCGTTCCGCTCCGGAAAGATCGAAGGCCCCTGCAAGAGCTACCCGATCGACGCCCGGGACGAGGTCCAGGGCGCGCTGGCGGACTTCCTCGAGATCTTTCTCGAGGAGGCGGCCACCCCCTAGAGCGCCCTCGGACGGAACCCCGCTTGAGTGACCTCTCCGCGCGCGTCGAATCCATCGATCAGCTCGTCGATTTCATTCGCTCGGGCGAGAAGCCGCCCGAGCGCTGGCGGGTCGGTACCGAGCACGAGAAGATCGGCCTCTACGCGGGCACCAATCGCCCGGTGCCCTACGAAGGACCGCGCGGGATCGGGGCACTCTTGCGCCGGATCGCCGAGATCGAGGACGGCTGGCAGTCCGTACTCGAGGCGGGCCAGCCGATCGCGCTAACCCACGAGAACGGAGCGAGCATCACGCTCGAGCCAGGCGGGCAGTTCGAGCTCTCGGGCGCACCGCTGCGCACGATCCACGAGACCTGCGACGAGTTCCACTCGCACCTCGCGCTGATGCGGAGCGCGAACGAGGGGTTCGACATCAACTGGCTCGGGCTCGGCATCAACCCGCTCTACGGCGTGGTCGACGTGCCCGTGATGCCGAAGGCGCGCTACCGGATCATGCGCGCGTACCTGCCGAGCCACGGTTCGATGTCGCTCGAGATGATGTTCACCACCGCCACCGTGCAGGCGAACTTCGACTACGCGTCCGAGTCCGACATGGTGGAGAAGATGCGGATGGCGCTCGCGGTGTCGCCGATCGTCTCGGCGATCTTCGCGAACTCGAGCTTGTCCGAGGGCAAGGCGAACGGCTTCGTGTCGCGCCGCCTCCACATCTGGCAGAACACCGATCCGGATCGCACCGGCATGCTCGGCTTCGCCTACGACGAGGACTTCGGCTACCGGCGCTACGTCGAGTGGGCGCTCGACGTGCCGATGTTCTTCCTGGTGCGCGACCACGAGTACCGCCCCGCGAACGGGCTCACGTTCCGGCGCTTCGTCGAGTCGGGCCTGGATGGCCAGCGCGCCACGATCGCGGACTGGGAGCGTCACCTCACCACGGCGTTCCCGGAGGTGCGGCTCAAGCGCGTGCTCGAGATGCGCGGCGCCGACGCGGTGCCGCCCGGGCTCACCTGCTCGCTGCCCGCGTTCTGGAAGGGGTTGCTCTACGACGCGCAGTCGCTCGCGGCCGCGTGGGAGCGCCTGCGCATCCACTCGCTCGCCGCGCGCGAGGCCGCGCGCGTGGACGTCGCGCGTCGCGGGCTCGCGGCGCGCTACGGCGACGAGCCCGTGCTCGAGATCGCGCGCGATCTCGCGCAGTTGTCGCGCGACGGCCTGCGCCGGCTCCGGCACGCCGGACGACGCGACCCCGACGAGACCGGTTTCCTCGATCCCGTGTTCGAGCAGCTCGAGCTGGGACGGAGCCCGGGTCAGGTGGTCATCGATCGTTGGGAGGGCGAGTGGCAGCGCTCGGTGGATCGACTGATCGAATACGCGCGATACTGAGTCCGTGATGGACACCGCCCGGCCCAGAATCCTGGTCGTCGACGACGAGGAAGCGATCCTCGAGACGATGAGCTTCACGTTCGAGGACGACTACGAAGTCGTCACCTCGACCGACCCGCGCCGCGCGCTCGACATGCTCGACACGAAGGGCCCGTTCGCGGTCGTGCTCACCGACCAGCGCATGCCCGACATGAGCGGGGTCGAATTCGTGGCGGAGGTATGGCGCCGCCACCCGACCACCGTGCGCATGATCCTGACCGGCTTCTCGGACATGGATGCGATCATCCAGGCGATCAACGCGGGCCACGTCTACGCCTACATCACCAAGCCCTGGGAGCCCGACCAGCTCAAGCAGTTGATGAAGCAGGCGGTCGAGCACCACAAGCTCGCGGTCGAGAACGAGCGCCTGCTCGCGGACCTCTCGCGCGCCAACCGCTTCCTCGAGGCCGTGATCGACGAGCTCGATTCGGGCGCGATCGCGCTCGATCAGGCCGGTGTGATCCAGGCGATCAACCGCCCCGTGCGCGAGTACTTCGGACTCGAGCGCGATCCGCGCGGGCGCCGCTTCGACGAGCTGCTCAAGGACAAGGGGCTCGAGGCGGTCGCGGCGGCCACGCTCGCGGTGGCCACCGAGGACGGCCCCACCTACAGCGACATGGACATCGGCCAGCACCGCTTCCGCATCACGAGCCGGCGCCTCTCCGCGCAGGGCGAGGCGCTCGGGCGCGTGGTGTTGTTCCGCGAGGTCTCGCACGAGCCGCTGCGCCGCCGCTTCGACGACCTCGTCGGCGAGTGGGTGTCCTGCGACGGCCCCGTGCGCGCGCACTTCGAGCAGGGGCGCGGACAGCTGATCGAGCTCGGCGAAGCCGTGCGCGGGGCGTCCGTGCAGACGCCGGGCATGAAGGAGCTCGCCGATCGCATCTCGCGCGCGCGCACGTCGGTCGAGAACTGGCTCGCCGTGGACGATGCGCTCGCGAGCGAGGAGTACCCGGACGCGCAGGTGCTCCAGGACCGCATGCGCGTCGCGAGCGCGCGGTGGCCGCTCGGCGACGAGTTGCCGCCGCGGGTCGCCGACCTCGCGCAGCGCGTTGCCGACTACTACGAGTCCGGCGAGCAGCTGCGCGAAGCGACACTCTGAACCGAGTGGCAGCCCAAAGCGCACCCCTCGAACGGCTCGAGCTCCGGGTGGAGCGGCTGAATCTCGTGTTCCGCTTCACCTACGCGTTCCACGCGCGCGAGGTGCGCTTCGAGTGCGACCGCGGCGACGGCTACCAGCGCGTGTTCCCCGAGACGTTCTCGTTCCACGCCGATCGCCACGATCCCGCCGAGCTGTTCCTCCAGCTCGCGGATCTCGGCGAGAAGCCGCAGCTGCTCGCCGAGCACGCGCGCCGGCGCGACTCCGAGCTCTTGATCGCGCGCCTGCTGGTCGCGGCGCCGCGCTACCTCGAGCGCGTGCTGCACGCGCTCGAAGCGGATACGCGCCTCGAGCCGAAGCGGCTCGAGCAGATCTACGCCGATCTCGCGCTGCTCTCCGAGGTGATGGCGCGCTTTGCGTCGGGGCGCGACACCGAGAATCACCCGGGCCTGCGCACGTCGCTGTTTCACCTGCGCAAGCTCCTGTTCGGCGCGCTCGATCACCTCGTGCAGCGCCGCGTCTCGCCCGACTATCTCGAGGGCTATGTCTCGGGGCGGATCGACCCGGTCGATCCCGTCGACGATCTCTCGGAGGCGGGCTTCTTCCACGCGATCGACCACGGCGACCCCGACACCGTGAACCGCGTGCTGCTGCGGCTCGCCGAGCGCGCGTTCTACCGCTGGCTCGAAGACGTCTGTCTCGACGAGAGCAACGGCGCGTTCGAGGCCGAGAACTCTCCGTTCGCGAGCCGCGAGGCCGAGGTGCGCGCCGCGATCAGCCGCGAGCACACGCCGCTCGTGTGCCGCGGCCGCGAGCTTGCGCCCTACCTGCGCCGGCTCGGCAACCGCGACGTGTTGCGCGTGCTCGGGAAGCTCGAGTCGTGGTTCCTGCACCAGTACGACATCCACCACGCCGCCGCGATGATCCAGCACGCCGACAACGTCGCGAAGGAGAAGCTCGACGCGGACTCGATCCTGTCGCGCCACAACACGCCCAACTATCTCGCCGCGCTGATCGCGATCGCGAGCCCGTTCGTGGCAGCGGCCTTGCTCTACGACCGCGCACCGCGCGTGTTCGACTGGATGTGCGCGTTCGAGGTCGCGTGCGTGAACATCACCGTGGCCTGGTTCATGATCTACCGCTTCCTGTGGCGCCGCGAGCTCACACTCTTCCACGCGTCGGTGCCGCGCATTCTCGCGGGCATCATCGTGGGCTACCTGCCGATCTTCTTCATCGACGAGGTGTGGAGCCTCGCCGCGCAGTCCTGGCGCACGCTCGCCACGATCGTGGCGCTGCTCGGCTCGGCGACGCTGCTCTTCCTCTACGTCGAGGTGCAGCGCCGACTCGGCGGCAACGCGGTGGCGTTCGCGCGCGCGCGCCAGATCTTCCTGCTCGGCCTGCTCCAGGCCACCGGCATCGGCATCCTGCTCACGGGCATGATCGGGCACTTCATGGCCGCGCGCGCGTGGCAGGGGTCGAGCGCCAGCATGACGATCGAGATGCTGCGCTCCGCGTCGCCGCCGTTCATCGGCGAGCTTCCGCTCGTGCTCGGCGTCGCCCCCTACTACGTCTTTCCGTCGGCCGTGTTCATGATGGCGTTCATGTCGTTCTTCATCGGGACCTTCCTGCAGCTGCTCTGGGAAGACATCCCGATCACCGAACCGCTCTGAGCACTTCCGGCATCCAATCGCCTACCCTCGAAACCGAGCGTCCGCCGTGATCCAGATGTACTCGAAGAGCTGGTGCCCCTACTGCCGGATGGCCAAACGCCTGCTCGCCGCGAAGGGCCAGAAGTGGGACGAGGTGGACATCGAGGAGCAGCCGGAGCGGCGCCGCGAGATGGTCGAGCGCAGCGGGCGCACCACGGTGCCACAGATCTGGATCGGCGAGCGGCACATCGGCGGCTACGACGAGCTCGCGCGCCTCGAGGCGTCGGGTGAGCTCGACGCGCTGTTGTAGACACCCATCGGAGAGCGATGAGCGACACGGAGCACCGCAAAGTTGTGATCGTGGGCAGCGGCCCGGCCGGCTACACCGCGGCGATCTACGCCGCGCGCGCCGAGCTCGCGCCGCTGGTCGTGGCCGGTCTCCAGTTCGGAGGCCAGCTCATGCTGACCACCGACGTGGAGAACTACCCGGGCTTTCCCGAAGGCGTCTCGGGCCCCGAGATGATGGAGCTGTTCCAGAAGCAGGCCGAGCGCTTCGGCGCGGTGGTGCGGCTCGAGGACGCCACCGAAGTGGCGCTCGAGGAGCAGCCGTTCCGGATCGCCACTGCGGAGAAGTCGTTCACCGCGGACGCCGTGATCCTCGCGACCGGCGCCACCGCGAGGTGGCTCGGGCTGCCGTCCGAGCAGCGTCTCACCAACCGAGGCGTGTCGGCGTGCGCGACCTGCGACGGTGCGCTCTACCGCGGCAAGGCGATGGCGGTCGTCGGCGGCGGGGACACCGCGATGGAAGAGGCGCTGTTCCTCACGCGCTTTGCGCCGCGCGTGACGGTCATCCACCGCCGCGACACGCTGCGCGCCTCGAAGATCATGCAGGAACGCGCGCTGCGGAACGAGAAGATCGACTTCCTGTGGAACTCCGAGGTCGCCGAGGTGATCGGTGACGACTTCGTGACGGGCGTTAGGATCCGCAACGTGGTGAACGGCGAGACGAGCGAGCTGCCCGTCGAGGCGCTGTTCGTCGCGATCGGCCACCAGCCCAACACGGCGCTGTTCCGCGGGCAGATTGATCTCGATGCGACCGGCTACATCCGCGTGTCACAGGGGACGCGCACCTCGATCGAGGGTGTATTCGCGTGTGGCGACGCGATGGACCCCACGTACCGCCAGGCCGTCACCGCAGCGGGCACGGGCTGCATGGCGGCGATCGACGCGGAGCGCTGGCTCGCGGAGCGAGAGCACGCCTGATCCGTATCGTCGCGGGCCGCGCTACGAGGGCTAGACTCGGGTAGCCATGGGCCTCTCCAGTCTCTCGCAAGAGACCCTCGAGCGCCTGATCGCGCGATCCACCGACATCGTCGTGGCGACCGATCGCGCGGGGCGCGTGATCTACTACAACGACGGCGCGTCGCGGATCCTCGGCTACAAGCCCGATCAGATCCTGGGCTGCAACGTCGTCACGCTCTACCCGAGCCTCGCCGAGGCGAAGCGCGTGATGAAGGCGATGCGCGAGGACGACCACGGCGGGCGCGGCATCGTCGAGACGTTCCAGACCACGTTCCGTGCGAAGAGCGGCGAGGACATTCCGGTCGCGATCTCGGGCACAGTGCTCTACGACGCACAGGGCAACGAGGACGGCACGATCGGCTTCGCGAAGGACCTGCGCGAGATCCTGCGCAAGGATCAGCTCGAGACACTCGGTGAAGTGGCGGTCGGGCTCTCGCACGAGATCAACAACCCGCTCGCCGTGATCGTGAACCAGCTCCAGCTGCTCGAGCACGACCTGATCTCGCTCGCGGGCGAGGACGACGTCTCCGTCGAGTGCGAGCGCCTCGATGCGATGCGACGCGAGGTCAGCCGGATCTCGGGTGTCCTGTCGCGGCTCGGCGAGGCAGCCGAGGAAGAGACCTACGAGACGATCAACTACGTCGGCCCGACCCGGCGCATGATCGACCTGCGCGAGAAGCGCTCGGAGTCGCCCACGGCGCTGCGCCTCTCGGGCGTGCGCGTGCTCGTGGTCGACGACGACCTCGGCATCTGTCAGAGCGTGAAGGAGATCCTCGAGGCCGCCGGCTGCGACGTCTCGGTGGCGCACGACGGCGCGGCGGGCCTGCGCTGCGTCGAGTCGACGCCGCTCGACGCGGTGCTCTCCGACGTGGTGATGCCCGAGATGGACGGCTACGAGCTCTACACCGCGATCCGCAAGACCCACCCGGAGCTACCCGTGCTCATGATGACGGGCTTCCATTACGACCGCGAACATGTGATCAAGCGCAGCCGGCTCGAGGGCCTCGAGGGCGTGATCTTCAAGAAGCCGGTCGATCCGAATCGGCTGATCGAGGTGCTCCTCGAGACGGTCGGCCGCAAGAACTAGCGCGCGCGCGGCTCCGGTGTGCGCGCCGCGCACACCGCCACCACCGAGCGCGCGCCTGCGTGCTGCAGCGCGCGCGCCGCTTCGCGCAACGTGGCGCCCGTGGTGATCACGTCGTCGACGAGCCAAACGCGCGGCGGCATCGCGCGCCGCGCGCGCAGCGCACCGCGCACGTTGCGCCGTCGCGCGGTCGCGTCGAGTCCGGTCTGGCTCGGAGTGTCGCGCACGCGCTCGAGCGCGGTCGGCGCGAGCGGCGCTCCCACACAGCGTGCTACTGCGCGCGCCACGAGCAGCGCGGGATTGAATCCGCGCGCGCGCAGCCGGCGCGCGTGCAGCGGAACCGGCACCACGAGCTCGGGAGACGGTCCGGGCGCGAGCTGCGCCGAGCGCGCAGCGAGCTCGCCGACCGCTGCGATCGGGCCCGGCGCGAGGCCGCGCAAGCCGCGCGGCGGATACTTGAACGCGCGAATCCAATCGGAGACCGGTGCTTCGAGCCAGACCGCCGCGACCGCGGCCTCGAGCGGATCCAGCTCGGCGCACGCGCCCGCGGCCGCGCGATGGAGCTGACAGCGCGGACACGCGTCGGCCGCGATCGCGGGCAGTTGCGCTTCGCAGCGCGCGCACAGCACGCGCTGCGCCGGCGCCGCCGCAGCACAGCCCGCGCACGCACACGGCAAGAGGGTATCGACCGCGGCCCCGAGCCAGGCCCAGCGATCCATCGCGCACTCCGCGGGACCGGGGTGTTGCGATGCTAGCGCTCCGTTCGGTTCGATTAACTTTATCTATTAGATCTACACTTACAGGTAGAAAATCACCTGTAAATCTGTATTTTACGCGAAAATTGAGATGATTCAGGCCTCGATTGTGCCGATCTTCTCTGCGGATGGGCATCGGCATGCCGCGCAGCTTCGTGGACCACCCGCACTCGGTCGGCGAGACCTATCGCGAGCACTTCGCCGCGGCGAGCGGCTTCGGGCTGCGGCTGATCGGCGCGGGCCTCGCCTGCCTCGTGCATGCCTGCGTGCCGGCCTGGTTCATGCGCTCGGGCAGCCAGGCGGTGCGCGCGCTCGCGCGCGAGCTCGACGAGCGGGCGAGTCGGGCCGTTCCGAGCCGTCCGGCCTACCCGGACGCGGCCGACAGCGCGATCGACTGGGCGTCGCTCCAGAGCCGCTCGAGGTCGTAGGCTTCGCGCACCTCGGCCTGGAACACGTGCACGATCACGTCGCCGAGATCGATCAGCACCCAGCGCGCCTCTTCGTAGCCCTCGACGCCGAGCGGCCGGCCGCCGCTCGCGTTCTCCGCCTCGCGGAGCCCGTCGGCGATCGCGCGCGCGTGGCGGTCGGAGGTGGCGGTGGTGATGATGAAGGTGTCGGCGTAGGAGGTGAGCGCGCTGACGTCGAGCGCGACGAGGTCTACGGCCTTCTTGTCGAGGGCGGCATCGGCCACCCGGTTCGCGCGCGCGAGGCGCTCCGCTCTGGTTGCCATCCTTCTCCTTACGATTCTCCGCGAGCGTATACCCGGCTCGCCTCGATGTCTTGGCGCACCGCTTCGGGCACCAGGTAGCGGACCGACTGCCCGCGCCGGATCCGATCGCGGATGTCGGACGAGGACACCGCGAGCGCCGAGATCGAAACCGCGCGCAGACTGCTCCCCGTGGCGCGGTGCACGGCGCCCGCGCCGCCGGGCTCGAGCTCGAAGTCGCCGCGCAGCGCGCCGGGGATCCAGTCCGAGAGACGCCCCGGCGTGCCCGGCCGCGCCATCACCGCGAAGTCCGCCAGCGCGAACAGCTGCTTGGGCTCCCGCCAGGTGCCGAGCTCCGTGAACGCGTCGCTGCCGATGATGAACACGGGGCGCGCGGGGGCCTCGCGCTCCGCGAGCGCGCGCAGCGTATCCACCGTGTACGACGCGCCGCCGCGCGCGATCTCGATGTCGCACGTTGCGAGCCGCGGATTGCCCGCGCAGGCCGCCTCTACCCACGCGAGCCGCAGCGCGCCCGGCGCGAGCGGTCCGCCCGACTTGTGCGGCGGCTGCGCCGACGGCACGAGCAGCACTCGCTCGAGCCCGAGCGCTTCCCCGACTTCCTCCGCGGCGCGCAGGTGGCCGAGGTGGATCGGGTTGAAGGTGCCGCCGAGCACGCCGATCCGCGTCATTCGCGAAGCTGACCGTCTCCGCGCAGGACGTACTTCTGCGTCGTGAGCCCCTC
Organism: uncultured delta proteobacterium; assembly: GCA_963832165.1. GTDB lineage: Bacteria > Myxococcota_A > UBA9160 > UBA9160 > SMWR01 > JAHEJV01. Next base: position 506,971 of record CAWHTE010000007.1, read on the forward strand.
GAGTCCCATCGGCCCGAACGCGTGCAGCTTCGAGGTCGAGATCCCGATCTCGGCGCCGAGCCCGAGCCGGAAGCCATCGGCGAACGCGGTGGAGCAGTTCACGCCGACGGTCGACGAATTCACGCGCCGCAGCCACGCCTGCGAGCTCGCATAGCTCTCCGTGACGATCACCTCGGTGTGCGAGGTGCCATAGCGCCGCACGTGCGCCACGGCCGCGTCGAGGTCGTCGACCACTCGCACCGCCACGATCGGCGCGAGATATTCCTCGGACCAGTCGGACTCGCTCGCGGGCACGGCGTCGCCGAAGATCTCGCGCGTGCGCGCGTCGCCGCGGATCTCGACGCCGGCCTCGTGCAGCGCCTTCAGCACGCCCGGCATCACGCGCGCGGCCGCATCCGCATGCACGAGCAGCGTCTCGAGCCCGTTGCACACCGCCATCTGGCGCAGCTTCGAGTCGAGCACGATCGCGCGCGCCATTTCGGCGTCGGCGCTCGCGTCGATGAACACGTGACACACGCCCGCGTCGTGCTTGATCACGGGGATGCGCGAGGTCTCGGTGACCTTGCGGATCAGGCCCGGCCCGCCGCGCGGGATGATCAGGTCGACGAGCGCGTCCTCGCGCAGCAGATGGTCGATCGCCTCGCGGTCGCTGCGCGGGATCACGGCGATCGCGTCCTCGGAGATGCCGCAGTCGCGCGCCGCGGCGCGCAGCTCCTCGGCGAGCGCGAGGTTCGAGCGCAGCGCCTCGGAGCCGCCGCGCAGGATCACCGCGTTGCCGGCCTTCACGCACAGCGCCGCCGCGTCGACGGTCACGTTCGGGCGCGACTCGTAGATCATGCCGATCACGCCGAGCGGGATGCGCATGCGCCCGACCTCGAGCCCGTTCGGGCGCACCGAGGTCTGCTCGATCCGTCCCACCGGATCGGGCAGCGCAGCGACGTCGCGCAGACCCGCGATCATGTCGCGCCACTTCGCGTCGGAGAGCTCGAGCCGCGCGGCCAGCGGCGCTTCGACGCCCTTCTCGCGCGCCTCGGCCACGTCGAGCGCGTTCGCGGAGCGGATCCGCTCGCGCGCCTCTTCGAGTCGCTGCGCCGAGCGCAAGAGCCACGCGTCCTTCTGCGCCGAGGAGAGCTCGGCGGTCTGCTCGGAAGCGGCGCGCGCCTTCACCGCGATCTCGTGGACGAGCTCTTTCAGGTCCATGGCTACTCGGGCGGCGCGAAGGGCTTGTCCACGTTCTCTGCCGAACCGGAGAGCACCAGATCGTCGCGGTGGATCACCTCGCCGCCGTTCGAATATCCTAGCACCGAGTCGATGCGCTGCGTCGGCAGGCCCGCGATCCGCTCGATCGCTTCCGAGGAGTAGGCGACCAGCCCGCGCGCGATCTCGACCCCGCGCGCGTCGATACACGCCACGGGATCACCGATCCCGAACTCGCCGCGGATCGCCGTGATGCCGGCCGGCAGCAGGCTCTTGCCGCGCTCGACCAGCGCACGCGCGGCGCCGTCGTCCACGATCAGCGCGCCACGCGTGCGCGTCGTGAACGCGAGCCAATGCTTGCGGCTCGCGAGCCGGTCGGTCGCGAGGAAGAGCGTGCCGACGGACTCGCCCGCGGCCACGCGCAGCAACACGTCCTTGCGTCGGCCGTTGCACACCACCGTCGACGCGCCGCAGCGCGCCGCGGCCTTGGCGGCCTGGAGCTTCGTGATCATGCCGCCGCGGCCGAACGCTCGCTCGGATCCGCCCGCGGCGCGCACCACCGCGGGGCCGATGTGCTCCACCACGTCGTAGAGCGGCGGCAGCGGCTCGCCCGCGCGCGGCGGCTCGCGAAACAGTCCGTCCACGTCGGAGATGATCACGAGCAGCTCGGCGCCGACCAGGTTCACCACGGTCGCCGACAGGTTGTCGTTGTCGCCGAAGCGGATCTCCTCGGTGGCGACCGTGTCGTTCTCGTTCACGATCGGCACGACGCCCAGGCGCAGCAGCGTGTGCAGCGTGTGGCGCGCGTTGAGGAAGCGCTCGCGTTGCTCGAGCCCCGCGCGCGTGAGCAGGATCTGCGCCACCTCGAGGTCGTGGCGCGCGAAGCGACGGCGGTACATCTCGATCAACCCGATCTGGCCGACCGCGGCCGCCGCCTGCTTCTCCGGGATCGAGTGACCGGGGTGCTTCCAGCCGAGCACGCGGCTGCCGACCGCGATCGCGCCCGACGACACGACCACCACCTCGCGGCCGTCTTGGACGAGCTTCGCGACCTGGCGCGCGATCTGGCCGAACGCGGCACTGCGCACTTGGCCGTCGTCGGTGAGAAAGCCGCTGCCGACCTTCACGACGATCCGCTGCGCGCGCCGCGCTGCCTGGCGCAGGTTCTCGCTCACGCCCTCTCCCTCTGGTCGCTCGCCTTCGGCTCGCTGCGCGCGACTTGCGGCTCCGCGTCGACTTCGTCGAGCACGCGCGCCGCGCGCGCGATGAGCGCGCCGACGCCCTCGCCCGTCGCGCTAGAGATCCGGAACACCTCGCGACCGCGCGCGCGCAGCGCCGACTCGATCGCGTCGAGCAGCTCGCGGTCGGCGATCAGGTCGATCTTGTTGAGCGCGACGAGCTCGCGGCGCTGCGCGAGCTCGCCCGCGTAGGCGGACAGCTCCGAGCGGATGAGGTCATAGCGCTCCAGCGGGTCGCTGCCCTCGAGCAGCGCGTTGCCGACGTCGAGCAGATGCACGAGCACGCGCGTGCGCTCGACGTGCCGCAGGAAGCGATCGCCGAGCCCCACGCCGTGACTCGCGCCTTCCACGAGCCCGGGCAGGTCCGCCACCACGAAGCGCCGCTCGCCCACCTCGGCGACGCCGAGGTTGGGCACGAGTGTCGTGAACGGATACGCGGCCACGCGCGGCTTCGCCGCCGAGATGCGCGCGAGCAGCGTGCTCTTGCCCGCGTTCGGGAAGCCGACCAGGCCGACGTCGGCGAGCAGCTTGAGCGAGAGCAGCAGCTGTCGCTCTTCGCCGGGCTTGCCGGGCTCGAAGAAGTCGGGCGTCTGGCGCGTCGAGGTCGCGAAGCGCGCGTTGCCACGTCCGCCGCGTCCGCCGCGCGCCACCACGCAGCGCGCGCCGTCGGCGGCCAGGTCGGCGAGCGGCGGCGCCTCGGGATCCTCGTCGGTGTCGCGCACGATCGTGCCGACCGGCACGCGCACGATCAGGTCGGCGCCGCGCCGGCCGTGCTTGTTCGTGCCCGCGCCCGCGCCGCCCGACTCCGCGCGCACTTCGCGGCGCATGCGCTGGTCGATCAGCGTGGCGAGGTTGCGGTCGGCTTGCAGGATCACGTCGCCGCCGCGCCCGCCGTCGCCGCCGTCGGGTCCGCCGAACGGCACGTACTTCTCGCGCCGGAAGCTCTTGGATCCGTCGCCGCCCGATCCCGAGCGCACCGCGAGCGCGGCTTCGTCGATGAACGTCTTGTCTTCGGTGTTCATCGCGAGCCCCGCGCCGCGCGCGCCCAGCCTGATGGCCTTCGCTCGCCTTCGGCTCGCTGCGCGAAACTTGCGTCAGCCGATGCTGGCGACGACCCGGCCGCGCGAACGGCCGTACGAGACGACGCCAGCGGTGAGCGCGAACAGCGTGTAGTCGCGGCCCACGCCGACGCCGCGGCCCGCGTGCACGCGCGTGCCGACCTGGCGCACCAGGATCGCGCCCGCTTGCACGCGCGCGCCCCCGAACACCTTGATCCCGCGCCGCTGGGAGTTGCTGTCGCGGCCGTTACGTGAGCTGCCCTGACCCTTTTTGTGTGCCATCGCCCGTCCTCAGCCCTCGATCGTGTCGACGCGGATCTCGGTGAAATCCTGCCGGTGGCCGTTGCGGCGCCGGTAGTTCTTGCGCCGCTTCATCTTGAAGATCCGGATCTTCGGCCCACGGCCCTGGACCGTGATCGTCCCGACCGCCTTCGCGCCCGCGACCAGCGGCTGGCCCACGCGCGGCTCGCCCTCGCCAGCCACGAGCAGCACTTCCGAGAGCTCGATGCGATCGCCGACCGCGCCCGCGAGCTTCTCGACGCGGACCGATTGGCCCGGCTCGACGCGGTGCTGCTTCCCACCGGTGCGGATCACCGCGTACATCACGAGTCCTCGCTGCTTTGGAGCCGGGGGAGTATGGAGTCTTCGCCTTGCGCGTCAACCGGCGCGTCGACCGCGGCCGCGGCGATCTCGAAAGGCGGCGCGGGCACGTCGCCGGGCTCCTCGATCGAGCGCTCGACCGCGAGGGCCTCGTTGGCGGCCTCGCCCGGAGCCGGCTCCTCGGCCGCGCGCAGGGACTCCACCTCGGCGGCGGCCCGCTCCTGTGAGGCGGCGCGGCGCGCCGCCTCGGCCGCCGCGCGTTGCTCGCGGCTCTCGAGCCAGGGGACCGGGATCGTCACGGCGGGCCCGTGGTCGATCGCCTCCACCTCGAACTGCTCCTGGTGCAGACCCGGGCGCGTGCGCACCTCGATCTCGCGGCCGAGCTGCTCGGAGAGCGCGGCCAGCGCGCGTCGCGCGGGGCCGAGCAGCATCTCGCCCACGCGCGGGCTCACCGATACCGCGATCTGGCGCCCGCCGAAGCGCGGAAGATCCTTGCGGATCTCGCGCAGGAGCTTGTAGGCGACCGTCTCCGCGGAGAGCACGTAGCCGCGCCCCTCGCAGAAGCTGCACGGCTCGCAGAGCTGTTGGACGAGATTCTCGCGCGTGCGCTTGCGCGTCATCTCCACCAGGCCGAGCTCGGAGATCTTCAGGATGTTGGTGCGCGCCTTGTCGCCGCGCAGCGCTTCCTGGAGTGCGCGGTAGACCTTGTCGCGGTTCTCGGCGCTCTCCATGTCGATCAGGTCGATGATGATCAGGCCACCGAGATTGCGGAAGCGGAGCTGGTGCACCACTTCCTGCACGGCCTCGAGATTGGTCTTGAGGACCGTCTCCTCGAGATCGCGCTTTCCGACGTAGCGCCCCGTGTTCACGTCGATCGCCGTGAGCGCCTCGCTCTGGTCGACGATCAGATAGCCGCCCGACTTGAGCCAGACCTTCTTGCCGAGGTTCTCGTCGATGCGCACCTCGAGTCCTTCGCGGTCGAACAGCGGCTCGGTCTCCTGGTAGAGCTCGAGCCGCGGCTTCGGGTCCGCGACGAAGCGGTCGAGGAAGCGCCCCATCTTCTCGTGGATCACGGGATCGTCGACCACGATGCGCCTGGTGCGGCCGTTCGCGAAGTCGCGGATCGCGCGCAGCGGCAGCGACAGCTCTTCGTAGAGCGTCGCGGGCGCACGCGCGCCGACCTGCGCCGCGCGGATCTCCTCCCAGACCGCAGCGAGGTAGGCGACGTCGGCCTCGATGTCGGCCTCGCGCGTGCCTTCGCCCGCGGTGCGGATGATGAAGCCGAGATCCTTCGGCCGCGAACGCGTGACGATGTCCTTGAGCCGGCGGCGCTCGCGGTCTGATCCGATCCGCCGCGACACCCCGACCCGCTTCGACCACGGCGTCAGCACGAGATGGCGGCCCGCGATCGAGAGATGGCTCGTGATCCGCGCACCTTTGGTGCCGATCGGCTCCTTCGCGACCTGGACGATGATCTCCTGGCCTTCCTGGAGCACCGTCTCGATCCGGGGCACCTGGCGCTGATTGCGCCGGAACCGGCGCCGCCGATCCTCGTCCTCGCCGTCGAGCAGCCCCTCGTCATCGAGGTAGTCGCCCACATAGAGGAACGCGGCCTTCTCGAGCCCGATGTCCACGAAGCCGGCCTGCATGCCCGGCAGAACCCGCGTCACGCGGCCCTTGGCGACCATCCCCGCCACATTGCGATCGCGTTCGCGTTCAATGTGGAGCTCGGCAAAATTTCCGCCCTCTACCAGGGCGACGCGGGTCTCGCCTCCACTGGCATTGATGATGATTTCGTTCGAGGTCGCGGGGCGGCCGCCCCCCGAACGCTGTCCATTGGACGCCACGCCTGTATCTCCGGCGTTGGCGAGCCGTTCGGGCTTTTGGAATGGAGTTGGGTCGACGCCGGGTGAGTCCCGGCGCGCGGCGGGGCCCTAGCTGGAATTGGCCGCGGCGCGAGACCGCGGCCAGCGGACGAGACTTATCTCTAATGTCCCGAAATCGCTATTGAAAACGTTGACTCGCACAGTTTGTGTCTATACGGTGCGGTCCTGTGATTCGGCTTCGAGCTCCGCGCAGCGCCCCGCCGCCCGTCCAGCTCGTCCGATTCCCCCGTGAAGGGCCCACCCGTGATTCAGGAGACTTCGAGTGCGTCGCCGGGGTTCTTCCTTAGACCGGCCGGTGACTGGACCGCCGGTCGTACAGCTCCGGAAACGCCTTGCCTCCCGCGGGTAAACCCTTAGGACCGCGCGAAAATTTGAGTCACAGAATCATGAATTCGCGAAGTGAGGTCAAGAGCGACGCGAGACGATCGTTACCGGCGGTCGATCGCCTCGTGCGCGCGCTCGAGAGCGACGCCTCCTCCGATCTTCCGATCTGGGCGCTGCGCGAAGCGGCCCGCGAGGTGCTCGAAGCCGAGCGCGAGCGGCTCGGCGCAGTGTCCGACCCGCCCGCGGCGGCCTCCGAGCCGGAGTTGATTGCGCGCGCGGCCGCGCGCGCGGCCGATCTCGCGCGCCCGCATCCCCAGCCCGTGATCAACGCGACCGGGATCCTCCTGCACACGAATCTCGGCCGGGCTCCGCTCGCGCCGGGCGCCGCGCGCGCGGTGGAGCTCGCGGCGCGCAGCTACGGCGACCTCGAGCTCGATCTCGGTCCCGGGGCGCGCGGTTCGCGCGGCGCCGCGGTCGAGCACAAGCTGCGCCTGCTCTCGGGCGCGGCGGGCGCGCTCGTGGTGAACAACAACGCCGCCGCGGTGCTGCTCGCGCTCGCGGGCCTCGCGCAGGGCCGGGCCGCGGTCGTCTCGCGCGGGGAGCTCGTGGAGATCGGCGGCTCGTTCCGCGTGCCCGAGATCATGGCGTCGGCAGGCGTGCGCCTCGTCGAGGTGGGCACCACGAACCGGACCCATCTTCGCGACTACGAGTCGGCGATCGACGCCGACGTCGCGCTCGTGCTCAAGGTCCACCGCAGCAACTTTGCCCTTCGGGGCTTCGTAGCCGAGGTCGAGCTCGCCGATCTGGCCGAGCTCGCGCAGGCGCACGACCTGCCGCTCGTCGAGGACCTCGGCAGCGGCACGCTCATCGATCTCTCACGGCGTGGGTTTCCCGAGGAGATCTGGGCGCCGGGGCGCCTCACGCGCGGCGCAGACGCCGTGTGCTTCTCGGCCGACAAGCTGCTGGGCGGGCCGCAGGCCGGGATCCTCCTCACGCGCGACGCCGCGCTCGCCGACCGCTTGCGGCGCCACCCCCTCGCCCGCGCGCTGCGCATGGACAAGCTCTCGCTCGCGGCGCTCGACTGGACGCTGTCCGCGTATCTCGAGGGGCGCGCCGAACAGGAGATTCCCCTGCTGCGGCAACTACTCGCGGCGCCCGACGAGCTGCGGCGCCGGGCCGCTGCGCTCGCCGAGAGGCTGTGTGCGAGCGAGGACTTTCGCGCGAAGGCGCACGTCGAGCCCGACCAGAGCTACGCGGGCGGTGGCTCGCTGCCCGAGCACGCGCTCGAGAGCTGGGTCGTGCGCGTGGAGGCCCCCGTCGGAGCGGAGCGCCTCGCGGCGCGGCTGCGCTCGGGGCACCCGCCCGTGCTCGCGCGCGTCCGCGACGACCGCCTGATCCTCGACGTGCGCACCCTGCTCGAGGGCGAAGAGGACCGGCTCGTGCACGCGATGTTCGAAGCGCTGCGTTGATGCGTCGAAGCTTGTCGCTTACGCTCCGTTGGCGAGACGCATGCTGGACTCGAACGTTCTCGTACTCAATCGCTCGTATCTACCGATTCATGTCACATCGGTCCGGCGCGCCTTCTCTCTGATCTACCGCGGCACCGCGCTCGCGGTGAACGCGCGCTACGAGACGTTCGACTTCGACGCCTGGCGGCGCGTCGAGGCCGACGGCGACGAGGGCGTCGGCACCCCCGACGGCTCGATCCGGGCGCCAAGAGTGATCCTGCTACAGGGCTACGACCGAGTGCCGAGGCGCCACGTGCGCTACAGCCGGCTCAACATCTTCGCACGCGACAACTACACGTGTCAGTACTGCGGCGGGAAGCCCCACCGCTCGAAGCTCAATCTCGACCACGTGATCCCGCGCTCGCTCGGCGGCCGCACCACCTGGGAGAACGTGGTGTGCAGCTGCATCGACTGCAATCGCCGCAAGGGTGGTCGCACGCCCACGCAGGCGCGTCTGCGACTGCAGCGCCGGCCGGTAAAGCCGAGCTGGACTCCGATGCTCACGCACATCGGTGCGAAGATACGCTACGAAGAGTGGCGGCCGTTCCTGCACATCGCGGCGCCGGAACCGGGGGTGGCGGCAGGAGGATGAAAATCTCGCGCGTTGTGGGCCGGGGGGTCCGCAACTGGCGCGCGCCGACGGGCGAGCGAACTGGGGGGTGAGAGGTGATCAGCGCGACGAACGAGGTACCGCCGGTATTCGGTGCGCCGCGCCTGATTCCGTTCGGCGGCGGCAAGGGGGGCGTCGGCAAGACCTTCGTGGCGGCGAATCTCGCCACCACTCTGGCCAAGGCCGGACATCGCGTCGTGGCCGTCGACGGCGATCTCGAGGGCGCCAATCTCCACACGGCGCTCGGCGTCCCGCGGCCGCGCACCAGTGTCGCGGAGTACGCCGCCGAGCGTGAAGAAGACGTGCGCAAGCTGCTCGAGGAGACGCCCTTCCCGAATCTGCGGCTGATCGCCGCAACGCGTCCGAACCTCGCCAACCCGCAGCCCTCGCACGCGCTGCGCGTGAAGTTCGTGCGCTCGCTGCGGACGCTCGACGCCGACTACGTGTTCATCGATCTCGGCGCGGGCGCCGACGCCACCGTCATGGACTACTTCATGGTCTGCGACGACGGCGTCGTCGTGATCGCGCCCGAGCCCACCTCGGTGGAGAACGCCTATGCGTTCATGCGCGCGGCGTTCTACCGGCGGCTCAAGCTTTCGATGCTCTCGGCGGACGTGCGCAAGGTGATCGCGCTCGCGATGGACGAGCGCAATGAGCGCGGCATCCGCACGCCGCTGGATCTCTTGCGCGAGGTGAAGGCGATCGACACCGAGGAGGCGCATCGCTTCGTCGAGGTGATGCGCGCGTTTCGGCCGCGCATCATCGTGAACGACGTGCGCACCGCCGAGGACATCCGGCTCGGCTTCTCCGTGCGCAGCGTGTGCCGCAAGTACTTTGCGATCGACGCAGACTATCTCGGCTACGTGAATCACGACGCCGCGGCGCGTGCCTCGGTGCGCGCGCGCCGGCCGCTGGTCGACTCCGACCCGCGCTCCGACGCGGCCGTCTACCTCGCGCGCATCGCGCGCAAGCTGATCGCGCCCCGCCTCGACGCCGCTACGGAAGTGAGTGCCTCGCTATGAAACCGGTCATCGAGCAGGACTACTACGAAACCCTCGACGTCCCGCGCAGCGCGGGCTGCGACGAGATCGAGCGCGCCTATCGCCTCGCCTGCGACACCTACTGCGAAGATTCGCTCGCGGGCTATCCCGTGTTCGAGATGGGCGACGTGGAGCTCTTGCGCGAGCGGATCGAGGTCGCGTATCGGATCCTCGTCGACCCGGAGACACGGCGCGCGTACGACGTCGAGCTCTCCGCGCAACCGGTCGAAGCGCCGCCCGTGCTGCGCAGCGCCTCCGAGCCCTCGTTCGAGGGCGAGCCGGTGCGGCCCGCCGCGTCCGTACTCGCGCCGCTCGACACGCTCGACGAGCTCGAAGAGGGCGAGGGCGAGTGGACCGGCGCGCGCCTGCGGCGCGCGCGGCTGCGCCAGGGCATCGAGCTCGACGAGATCACCAAGATCACCAAGGTCAACCCCACCTACCTCGCATTCATCGAGGACGAGCGCTTCGACGGTTTGCCGGCCGCGGTCTACGTGCGCGGGTTCGTGGTGGGTTATGCGACTTGTCTCGGCCTCGACGCGAAGCGCGTCGCAGCGAGCTACCTGCAGCGCTGCGAGGAGCGCAGGGGCGCCAGCAAGCGCCGCTTGTTCTCTCGCAAGTAAGCGGGGGCTGTGGCGCCGCCGCGCTACCTCGTCGGAGAGAGCGAGGACGGACAGCGTCTCGACACCGCGCTCGCGAGCCTGGTGGGAGAGTCGCGCTCGCAGGCGCGGCGCTGGATCGACGAAGACCGCGTGCGCTGGAACGACCGCGCGGCCGCCGCGAGCCAGCTCGTCGCCGAGGGCGACTGGATCGACGCGTCGCCTCCCGACCCGATCCCCGCGCGCGCGCTGCCCGAGGCGATCCCGCTGTGCATCCTCTACGAAGACTCGGCGATCGTGGTCGTGGACAAGTCGGCCGACATGGTCGTGCATCCGGGGCCGGGTCACGCGGGAGGAACCCTCGTGAACGCGCTGCTGCACCACTGCGACGACCTCGCGCCGGTCGGCGGCGTGCTGCGGCCCGGGATCGTGCACCGACTCGACCGCGGCACCTCGGGCGTGATCGTGGTGGCCAAGAACGACGACGCGCACCGCGCGCTCGCGCAGCAGTTCCAGGCGCACACGATCGAGCGCGTCTATCAGGCGCTCGTGCGCGGCATTCCCTCGAGCGACTCGGGCAAGGTCGACGCCGCGATCGCGCGCCACCCGCGCGACCGCAAGCGCATGACCGTCGTGCGCGAGGGCGGGCGCGAGTCACGCACGCGCTGGACCGTCGCGCGGCGCTTCCCGAAGAGCGCGCGCAGCCTGCTCGAAGTGCGCCCCGAGACCGGGCGCACCCACCAGATCCGCGTGCACCTCGCGTCGGTCGGACTCCCGATCGCGGGCGATCCCGTCTACGGCCGCCGCGGGCGCGATCGCGCCGAGCCCGGCCTCGACCGCCCCGCGCTCCACGCGCGCGTGCTCGGCCTCGTGCATCCGCGCACGGGCGAGCGCGTGCGGTTCGAGGCCGAGCTGCCCGCGGACATGGCTCTGCGGATCGAAGCGCTCGAACGGCGGGAGCGATGAGCATCGAACACCCGCTGCTGCGCGCGTGCGGTGTCCGCCACGGCTTCGGCACGCGCGGCGATGCACCGCCCGAAGACCTGGTGCGGCCGCGCCAGGTGCACGGCACCCGCGTCGCGAGCGCGCAGGAGTGCGCGGACGGCATCGACGCGGATGCTGTGGTGGCGCGCGCGGCCGCGCACCCCATCGGGGTGGTCACGGCCGACTGCGTGCCCGTGCTCGCCGCGAGCGCGGACGGTGGCGCCGTGGCCGCGATCCACGCGGGCTGGCGCGGGCTCGCGGCGGGCGTCATCGAGGCGGGGATCGACGCACTGCGGCGTGAAGCACCGCGTCAGACGCTGCGCGCAGCGATCGGACCGCATATCGGCCCCTGTTGCTACGAAGTCGACGCGCCGGTTCTCGACGCACTGCGCCATTTCGGTGCGGATCTCGACGCGGCGCTTCGCGAAAGCCGGCCCGGTCATCACTGGCTCGATCTCGGCGCGCTCTCGCGCAGTGCGCTGCTACGCGCAGGCGTGTCGCCGGACGCGATCGGGGCGACCGCGCTCGCCTGCACATCGTGTGACGATCGGCGCTTTCATTCCTACCGGCGCGACGGGCCGCGCGCAGGACGACTCGTACACTGGATCGCGGCTGCGAATCCTTGACAGTGTTGGAACCGACCCATAGCCTCGCTCCTCCGATCCTCCGGTTGGGTCGCCGAGTCGCGCATCCAACCCCCTAATCCCAACCAATTCGATTTCCTGACTCGGCACCGAAGCGCATGGGCGCGCGCTCGTGCCGCTCGTGCCGAGTCTCACTGCGCGAGCGGAACGACCGCGGGGAGCGTCATCTGAGCACCGGGCCCACCGAGAATCCGACCTCCACCGAGTCGCGCGTGCGGCGCGTGACTCGTCGTGCGCGCGGAAACGGCGGCAACGGCAACGGTGCACCCGGATCGGGGAGCGAATCCGAGACGCGCGAGATCGCCGCAGAGCTCGAGGAAGACGCCGAGCTCGAGTTCGACGCGGACGCGGGCGAGTCTCCGCAGCTCGACGTGAAGCAGCTCAAGGAGAAGTCGCTCTTCGAGCTCGCAGCGCTCGCGGACGAGCTCCACGTCGAGAACGCCGCGGGCATGCGCCTGCAGGACCTCGTGTTTGCGATCTTGAAGGCGCAGGCGGCCAAGCGCGGGCGCATCTACGCCGAGGGCGTGCTCGAGACGCTGCCCGACGGCTTCGGATTCCTGCGCGCGCCCGACCAGAACTACCTCGCGGGCCCCGACGACATCTACGTCTCGCCCTCGCAGATCCGGCGCTTCAACCTGCGCACGGGCGACACGGTGACGGGTCAGATCCGGCCGCCGAAGGAGGGCGAGCGCTATTTCGCGCTGCTCAAGGTCGACCAGATCAACTTCGAGGCGCCCGAAGCGGCGAAGCACAAGATCCTGTTCGACAACCTCACGCCGCTGTACCCGCAGGAGAAGTTCCGGCTCGAGGCGAAGTCGGGCGGCCTCACCACGCGCATCATCGATCTGATCGCGCCGATCGGGAAGGGTCAGCGCGCATTGATCACGTCGCCGCCCAAGGCCGGCAAGACGATGATCCTCAAGGCGATCGCGAACGCGATCGCCGAGAACCACCCCGAGGCCTACCTGATCGTGCTCTTGATCGACGAGCGGCCCGAGGAAGTGACCGACATGGAGCGCAACGTCCGCGCCGAGGTGATCTCGTCGACCTTCGACGAGCCGGCCACGCGCCACGTGCAGGTCGCCGACATGGTGATCGACAAGGCGCGCCGACTCGTCGAGCACCGCCGCGACGTCGTGATCCTGCTCGACTCGATCACGCGGCTCGCGCGCGCCCACAACACGGTGGCGCCGCACTCGGGCAAGATCCTCTCGGGCGGCGTCGATTCGAACGCGCTGCACAAGCCGAAGCGCTTCTTCGGCGCGGCGCGCAACCTCGAAGAGGGCGGCAGCCTCACGATCATCGGCACCGCGCTGATCGAGACCGGATCGCGCATGGACGAGGTGATCTTCGAGGAGTTCAAGGGCACGGGGAACAGCGAGATCGTGCTCGACCGCAAGCTCGCCGATCGCCGCACCTATCCCGCGATCGACATCAACCGCTCCGCGACGCGACGCGAAGAGCTGCTCATGACCGAGTCCACGCTCAACCGGATGTACATCCTGCGCAAGGTGCTCGCGCCGCTGAACCCGGTCGACTCGATGGAGTTCCTGCTCGAGAAGGTGAAGATCAGCGAGACCAACGACGAGTTTCTCGCCTCGATGAATTCATAAGGCTGACGGCCTTCGGGTTCGCCATGTCCGACCTCTTGCCGAAGATCCAGGTTTTCGCGGACCGCGCCGCGCAGCTCGAGGAGCGCCTCGCCGAGCCCGCCGTCGCCTCGAACCCCGCGGAGTTCGCGAAGATCGCCAAGGAGCTCTCGGGCCTGCGCCCCGCGGCCACCGCCGCGGCCGACTTCAGAAAGCTCCTGTCCGATCTCGAGGACGCGCAGGCGATGCTCGCGGACGGCGACGCCGAGCTGCGCGAGCTCGCCAAGAGCGAGATCGCCGAGCTCGAGCCGCGTCGCGCCGAGCTCGAGCAGGCGATCCGGCTGCTCTTGATCCCGCGCGACCCGAACGACGATAAAGACGCGATCCTAGAGGTTCGCGCCGGCACGGGCGGCACCGAGGCCGCGCTGTTCGCACACGACCTGTTCCGGATGTACGCGCGCTATGCGGAGCGCCGCGGCTGGAAGGTGGAGCCGCTCTCGCTCTCGGAGTCGGAAGCCGGCGGCGTGAAGGAGGTGATCGCGGCGGTGTCGGGCGACCAGGTTTTCGGCCGGCTGAAGCACGAGCGCGGCGTGCACCGCGTGCAGCGCGTGCCGGCCACCGAGACTCAGGGCCGTATCCACACTTCGACGGTCACGGTTGCAGTGCTGCCCGAGGCCGAGGAGGTCGACATCCAGATCAATCCGGCCGACCTGCGCATCGACGTGTTCCGCTCGTCGGGCCCGGGCGGCCAGAGCGTCAACACCACGGACTCCGCGGTGCGCGTCACGCACCTGCCGACGAACGTCGTGGTGCAGTGTCAGGACGAGAAGAGCCAGCTCAAGAACAAGAACAAGGCGATGAAGGTGCTGCGCGCGCGGCTGCTCGAGGCCGAGCAGGAGCGCGTCGCGGGCGAGCGCGCGAGCGAGCGCCGCCAGCAGGTCGGCACGGGCGGGCGCAGCGAGAAGATCCGCACCTACAACTTCCCGCAGAGCCGGATCACCGATCACCGCGCGGGCGTCACGGTGCACCAGCTCGAGGCCGTGCTCGCGGGCGATCTCGACGACCTGCTCGACCAGGTGTCGACACCCCGTGACTGACGCATCGGCCGGCCAAGTCGACACCCGCGAGCAGGTCTGGACCGTGCTCGACCTGCTGCGCTGGACCACCGAGCACTTCCGCGAGCGCGGCATCGACACGCCGCGGCTCGACGCGGAGTGTCTGCTCGCGCATGCGCTCGGCTGCGACCGCCTGCGCCTCTACCTCGAGTTCGACAAGCCGATCCTCGAGCGCGAGCGCGCGCAGTTCCGCTCGCTCGTGCGCGCGCGCGGCCGCGAGCGCGTGCCGGTCGCGCAGCTCACGGGTCAGCGAGAGTTCTGGTCGCTGCCGTTGCGCGTGAGCCCGCAGGTGCTGATCCCGCGCCCCGACACCGAGACGCTCGTGGCGGCCGCGCTCGATCTGCTGCCCGAGCCGGCCGCGCCCGTGCGCGTGCTCGACCTGGGCACGGGCAGCGGCGCCGTGGCGCTCGCGATCGCCCAGGAGCGCCCGCGGGCCCGGATCGTGGCCACCGACCGCTCGCCCGAGGCACTCAAAATCGCGCAACAAAATGCCGAAACACTTGGAATGGCAGCTCGAATCGATTTCCTGCGGGGAGACTGGTGCGCCCCGCTCGCGGCCGGCTTCGACTGCGTGGTGGCCAACCCGCCCTACCTCGCGGAAGCGGAGCGCGGGGGGCTGGCCCCCGAGCTGGCCCACGAGCCCGCCTCCGCGCTGTTCGCGGGGCCGACGGGCTTGGAGGTACTGGAGCTCCTGTCCCGCGAGGTCCCCGCACTGCTGACCGAGCGCGGCGGGCTCGCATTCGAGCTCGCTCCGGGCCAGGCCAAGCAGGTGCAGGCGTGGCTCGAGCAGGCCGGTCTGACCACCGCCGTGCACCGCGACCTCGCGGGCCGCGCGCGCGTGGTCTCGGGTCGTCGGCAAGTCTCGCGCAGCGAGCCGGAGGCGAGCGAAGGCCATCGGGGGGGCGCCCCGGAACGCCCCGACCGGCGTTACGTTTCCGGCGGGGGGTAGGAATGGATCGGATCGTCGTCCGGGGCCGCGGCTCGCTGCATGGCGAGATCGAGGCCTCCGGCTCCAAGAATTCGACGCTCGCGCTGATGGCGGGCGCGCTGCTCGCGCGCGGCGAGACGGTGCTGTCGAACGTGCCGCGTCTGCGCGACGTCGGGGCGATGCTCGAGATCCTGCGCGCGCTCGGCGCGCGCGCGCAGTGGGATCCCGACGACGAGCACACGGTGCGGATCGACGCGAGCACGATCCGCAACCCCGAGGCGCCCTACGACCTCGTGCGCAAGATGCGCGCGTCGTTCCTCGTGCTCGGCCCGCTGCTCGCGCGCTTCGGCGCCGCGCGCGTGTCCGAGCCCGGCGGCTGTGCAATCGGTGTGCGGCCCGTCGATCAGCACCTGAAGGGTCTGCGCGCGCTGGGCGCGAAGCTCACGCTCGACCACGGCTACGTCGAGGCCACCGCGGCACGACTCGTCGGCGGGCGCGTCACGTTCGATCTCACCACGGTGAACGGCACGCAGAACGTGCTCATGGCCGCGTGCCTCGCCGAAGGCGAGACCGTGATCGAGAACGCGGCGCGCGAGCCCGAGGTCATGGAGCTCGCGCACGTGCTGCAGAAGATGGGCGCAGAGATCCACGGCGCGGGCAGCGACCGGATCGTGGTCCAGGGCGTCGCCGTGCTGCGCGGCGTCCGGCACCGCGTGGCCGGCGATCGCATCGAGGCGGGGACGCTGCTCGCGGCCGCGGTCACCACGGGCGGTGAGATTCGCGTGCTGGGTGTGGATCCCGCCGACATGCAGGCGACGCTCGACAAGCTCGCCGAGTGCGGCGCCGAGATCGAGACCGATCCGACCAGCGTGCACCTGCGCATGACGCACAAACCGCTGCCGCTCCAGGTCACTACGGCGCCGTTCCCGGGATTTCCCACCGACATGCAGGCGCAGCTCATGGCGACGCTGTGCGTCGGGCAGGGCGCCTCCGTGGTCACCGAGCGCGTATTCGAGAACCGTTTCATGCACGTGCCCGAGCTTCAGCGCATGGGCGCAGACATCACGCTCTCGGGCCGCTCCGCGCACGTGCGCGGCGTGGCGCGCCTCTCTGGCGCGCAGGTGATGGCCACCGATCTGCGCGCTTCGGCCGGTCTGGTCGTGGCGGCACTCGCCGCGGAAGGCGAAACTATCATCAACCGCGTCTATCACATCGATCGCGGCTACGAGCGCATCGAGGAGAAGCTCCGCCGCCTCGGTGCGGAGATCAGGCGGGAGGGGTGACGATGGCTCGTGAGTCCGCCAAAGGTGCAATCCTCCCCGTGCTCGACACGAAGCACGATGGGTTCGAGCGCGCATTCGCGAAGCTCGTGCGCCGCCGCGAGGAAGTGCAGGACGACGTCACCAAGACCGTGCAGCGCATCATCGAGCGCGTGCGCGAGCTCGGCGACGACGAGGTGCGCACGCTCACGAAGAAGTTCGACGGCGCGAACCTGGACGCGTTCGAGGTGACGCGCGGCGAGTTCGAAGAGGCCGGCGAGACGATCAACCCGGCCGATCGCGCCGCGCTCGGCAAGGCGGCGATGCGCGTGAGGGACTTCCACCGCAAGCGCATTCCCTCCTCTTGGGAGGTGCGCGAAGAGGGCGGCGGCGTGTTCGGCACGCGCGTGCGCCCGCTCCAGCGAGTGGGCATCTACGTGCCGGGCGGCAAGGCGGTCTATCCGTCCACCGTGATCATGAACGCGGTGCCGGCCTCGGTGGTCGAGGTGCCCGAGATCATCATGGTCTCGCCGCCCGGGCCCGACGGGAAGCTGCGCCCCGAGGTGCTCATGGCTGCGCGCGTCGCGGGCGTGCACCGCGTGTTCAAGATGGGCGGCGCGCAAGCGGTGGCCGCGCTCGCCTACGGCACCGAGAGCGTGCCGCGCGTCGACAAGATCGTCGGCCCCGGGAACATCTACGTCGCGACCGCCAAGAAGATGGTGTTCGGCGACGTCGACATCGACAGCGAGGCCGGGCCCACCGAGGTGCTCGCGATCGCCGACCGCTCCGCCACGCCCGCGTGGCTCGCGGCCGACATGATCTCGCAGGCCGAGCACGACGAGCTCGCGCAGGCGATCCTGATCACGCCCGTGAAGGCGCTCGTGGCCCGGGTTCAGGAGCAGATCGCCAAACAGCTCAAGACGCTCGACCGCGCCAAGATCGCGCGCAAGTCGCTCACGTCGCGCGGCGCGATCATCGTCGCGAAGGACATCGCGGAGTGCGTGGCGCTCTCGAATCAGTACGCGCCCGAGCACCTCGTGATCGCGAGCAACGACGCCGAGCGCATCGCCAAGGACGTCGTGAACGCGGGCGCGATCTTCCTCGGGCACTACACGCCCGTGGCAGTCGGCGACTATCTCGCTGGACCCAACCACGTGCTGCCCACGGGCGGATCGGCGCGCTTCTTCTCGCCGCTCGGCGTGGACGACTTCCTCAAGCGCACGAACATCATCCGCTTCGAGCCGCCCAAGCTGCGCGAGCTCGGGCTCGACGTGATCCGGCTAGCGGCGCTCGAGGGTCTGACCGGTCACGGCCGGTCGGTGGACCTGCGCCTGCAGAAGATCCGGCGCGCGCGCCGGGAGCGCGAAGCCGCGCGCAGCGAAGCGGAGTTCGAGCTGTGAGCGAGCGGCGCCGCGCGAGCATCCAGCGCAAGACCAAAGAGACGGAGATCCGCGTCGCGATCGATCTCGACGGCAGCGGCAGCTACCAGGTCTCCACGGGGATCCCGTTCTTCGATCACATGCTCGAGTCGTTCGCGAAGCACGGCGTGTTCGACCTCGAGCTCGTGGCCACGGGCGATCTCGCGGTCGACCTGCATCATACGGTCGAGGACGTCGGCATCACACTCGGGCAGGCGGTGCGCGAGGCGATCGGCGACGCGAGCGGCATCCGCCGCTACGGAACGCAGATCCTGCCGATGGCCGAGACGAAGGTCGAAGTGGCGGTCGACGTCTCGAACCGCCCCTATCTCGTCTACCGCGTGAAGCTCGACCACTCGATGATCGGCACGTTCGATGGTCGTCTCACCGAAGACTTCCTGTACGCGTTCGCGCACAACGCCGGGCTCGATCTGCACGTGGATCTCCGTTACGGGGAGAGCCCGCACCACGTGGTGGAGGCGGTGTTCAAAGGTGTCGCGCGCGCGCTGCGCATCGCACTCGAGCGCGACCCGCGCGGCGTGGGACTCCCGACGGTCAAGGGCGCGTTGTAACCGCTCCGGCGCCTAATCCGCCCTGCGACCCGCTATCGTTCGTGCGTGAGCCCCCCCTCCTCCTCCGCTCCGCGCATTGCGGTCGTCGACTACGGCGCCGGCAATCTGCGCAGTGTGTCGCGCGCGCTCGAGCGATCGGGGCTCGCGCCCGACGTCACGAGCAGCGCCACGGCGGTGCGCGAGGCCGACGGCGTCGTGCTGCCGGGCGTGGGCGCGTTCCGCGACGCCGTGTCGAAGCTCGCGGCGAGCGGACTCGACAAAGCCGTGCGCGACTCGATCGAGGCGGGCCGCCCCTATCTCGGCCTGTGCCTCGGGCTCCAGCTCCTGTTCGAAGAGAGCGACGAGCACGGCATCACGCCGGGTTTCGGGCTGCTCGCGGGCCGCGTCGAGCGTTTCCCGGATCCGGGGACACCGGGTGCACCCGAGCGCGTGCCGCACATCGGCTGGAACGACGTGCGCTTCCAGGGCGATCACGCGCTCACGCAGCGGCTGCCGCGCCGTGACAACTTCTACTTCGTGCACTCGTACTTCGCGATGCCGCGCGACCCCGCAATCGTCGCGGGCGTGGTGGACTACGGCGCGCCGTTCGCGGCGGCCGTCGCCGTCGACAACGTGTTCGCAGTGCAGTTCCACCCGGAGAAGAGCCAGACGTCCGGTCGCACGGTCCTCGACGCGTTTCGCGCCTGGGTGACGGCGTGAGGCGTGTGCTCGCATGCGCAATCGCGCTGGGCGGACTTGCGTGCGCGGGTCCGATCGTCGAGGACGAGGTGCACGACGTCGATCCGAAGACGCTCGCGCGCATCGCGGTGGTGCCATTCCTTCCCGCGCCCGACTTCCGCGGCAGCGGCGACCCCGGCGTGAGCGGCGGCGAAGCCGCCGACGCGGCCGCGGTCGTATCGCGCATCGCGAGCGAAGCGCTGGCCAGCGCGGGCTTCGAGGTGATCTCCGCGAGCGACGTCGTGCGGGTGTTCGAGGCCGCGGGCAAGTCCGTGCCGCACGGCGACGACGCCGCGTTCACGGACGGCGTCGCGCGCGAATTCGGCGCGACCTCGGCGCTATTCGGCAAGGTGTACCGATACCGCGAGCGGCGCGGCGGCGAGCTCGGCGCGACGCGTCCCGCGAGCGTGGGCATCGAGCTCACGCTGCGAACCGCGCCCGGTACGCGCGTGCTCTGGACCGCGCGCTTCGACCACACCCAGGTCGCGGTGTCCGAGAACGCGCTCGAGGCGCGCCGCTATCCCGCTGCGGGTTCGCGCTGGATGTCGGCCGCCGAGCTCACGCGATGGGGCCTCGACGCGGCGGCCGGGCAGCTCAAGAAACTGCGATGACCACGCGCTTCGAGTTGATCCCGGCGATCGACCTGCTCGGCGGCGAATGCGTTCGCCTCGCGCAGGGCCGCTACGACGCGGCCACCGTCTACGAGTCCGACCCGGCCGCCGCGGCGCGCCGCTTCGCCGCACACGCGGTGCCGCGCCTGCACGTGGTCGACCTCGACGGCGCGCGCGCGGGCAGACCGATCAACACCGAGGCTGTACGCGCGATCGCCGCAGCCGTCGGCGCACTGCCCGTGCAGCTCGGGGGCGGCCTGCGCGACATCTCCGCGGTCGAGGCCGCGTTCGGCGCGGGCGTGGACCGCGTCGTGCTCGGCACCGCGGCGCTGCGCGATCCCGAGCTCGTGCGCAGCGCGGCGCGGAGGTTCCCCGGGCGGATCGCGGTCGGACTCGATGCGAAGGACGGCCGCGTTTCGGTCGAGGGCTGGCTCGAGACGGGCGAAGCGACCGTGATCGAGATTGCGAAGCGCTTCGAGGACGCGGGCGTGGCCGCGCTCGTGCACACGGACATCGCGCGCGACGGCATGCTCGCGGGTCCCAACCTCGAGGCGAGCGCCGAGCTCGCCGACGCGGTGAGCATCCCCGTGATCGTCTCGGGCGGCATGTCGAGTGAAGACGATCTCGTCGCCGCAGCGCGCGAGAGCGCGCGCGGGATCGCGGGTGCGATCGTGGGCCGCGCGCTCTACACGGGCGCGATCGACCTCTCTTCGGCGCTGCGGCGCCTCGCGAGCCTGTGATGCTGTGCAAGCGCATCATCCCGTGTCTCGACGTGGATCGCGGCCGCGTCGTGAAGGGCGTCCAGTACGTCGATCACGTCGACGCGGGCGACCCGGTCGAGGTGGCGCGGCGCTACGACGAACAGGAAGCCGACGAGATCACCTTCCTCGACATCACGGCGAGCCACGAGGAGCGGCGGATCCTGCTCGACGTCGTGGCGCGCACCGCGGAGAGCGTGTTCATGCCGCTCACGGTGGGCGGCGGCGTGCGCTCGCTCCAGGACGTGCGCGACCTGCTCAACGCGGGGGCCGACAAGGTCTCGATCATGACCGCAGCTGTTTCGAACCCCGAACTGGTTGGCGAGGCCGCCGTCATGATCGGCAGCGCGAACCTCGTGGTCGCGATCGACGCGCGGCGCGCCCAGCCGGGCCAGGGCATGACCTGGGAGGTGTGCACCCATGGGGGCCGCCGGCCCACCGGCCTTGACGCCGTGGAGTGGGCGGCCCGGATGGCCGCGGCCGGAGCAGGGGAAATCCTGCTGACGAGCATGGACCGCGACGGCACGCGCCGCGGCTACGACCTCGAGCTGCTGCGCGCCGTGGCCGACCGCGTGCCGATCCCCGTGATCGCATCCGGAGGCGGCGGCAGCGCCGAGGACCTCGCGAGCGCGCTGGACGACGGCCCCGCCGGGGGTCACTGCCAGGCCGCGCTCGCGGCTTCGATCTTCCATTTCGGCCAGACCACCGTGCCCGAGGTGAAACGGCGGTTGCTCGAGCTGGGTGTCCCTGTGCGCCCCCCGTCGCCGTCCGTTGATGCCCCCGCAAGGGTGCGCTAGCTTGCAAACCCGCTGCGAACATAACGGAAGTGCTCGACTTTTTTATGTTTTTTGCCGCCTCCCGAACCCGGTTCGAGAACTGCGCTAGGCGAGGCGAATTCGACACAATCGATAGTCAGGCGACCACAACAGTGGAGTCGAGCTGCCGCCTGACGACGAGACGCCGCGCGCGCTGTCGCATTGGCGTGTAGGGGGGACGCTCCGCAATGCCCGTGATCAAAGTTCGCGACAACGAGCCGTTCGAAGTCGCGATGAAGCGCTTCAAGAAGCAATGCGAGAAGGCCGGCATTCTCAGCGAGCTCAAGCGCCGCGAGTACTACGACAAGCCGAGTGTGCGGAAGAAGAAGAAGGCGGCGGCCGCACGCAAACGAGCGCTGAAGAAGATGCGCCGAATGGCGCGCTGAGCACCTGAGGTAGTCGATTGGGCCGCATCCCCGACGAGACCATTGCACAGGTTCGCGATCGCGTGGACCTCGTGGAGCTCGTTGGGCGCACCGTTTCGCTCAAGCGCGCGGGCCGCAGCTACAAGGGACTGTGTCCCTTTCACGGCGAGAAAACCCCCTCGTTCCACGTCAACCCCGACCGCGGCAGCTACTACTGCTTCGGGTGCCAGGAGGGGGGCGACGCGTTCTCGTTCCTCATGAAGGTCGAGAACCTCACGTTCACCGAGGCAGTGCGCAGCATCGCGCGCGAGTGCGGGATCGAAATACCGGAAACGCGCGGCGGCGAGAGCGGCATCTCAGAGGCCGCGTTTGCCGCCAACGACGTCGCCCAGGAGGCCTATCGCGCCGCGTTCGCCGAGCCCGGCAATCCGGCGGCGGCCTATCTCACCACGCGCGGCCTCCAGCCGGAGGACGCGCAGCGCTTCGAGATCGGCTTCGCGCCCGACCGCTGGGACACCGTGGCGCGCGCGCTGTCGGCGCGCGGCATCTCGGGATCCACCGGCGAGAAGGCGGGCCTTCTCGCGCCGCGCGAGCGCGGCGATGGGTTCTACGACCGGCTGCGCGGGCGGCTCACATTCCCGATCCGCGACGCGCGGGGCCGCGTGATCGGGTTCGGCGGGCGCGCGCTCGGCGCCGACCAGGAGCCGAAGTACCTGAACACGCCCGAGAGCCCGATCTTCCACAAGCGCGAGGCGTTCTACGGCCTGTCCTCCGCGCTCGCGGCGATCCGGCGCGCCGACCGCGCCGTCCTGGTGGAGGGCTATTTCGACCGCATCGCGCTCGCGCGCGCGGGCGTGGAGGAGTCGCTCGCCACCTGCGGTACGTCGCTCACGGATGCGCACGCGCGCAACCTGCGCCGGCGCACGCGCAACGTGGTGCTGCTATTCGACGGCGACGAGGCGGGCCAACGCGCGATGGAGCGCTCGCTCGAAGTGCTCCTGCCCGCTGGCCTGCGTGTGCGCGCCGCGCTCTTGCCGCCCGGCACCGACCCCGACGATCTGCTCGCGCGCGATGGCGCGGAAGCGCTGCGCACGCTGATCGACAGCGCGCCCGACGCTCTCGACTTCGCGATCGACCGCGCCGTGGCGCGCGGCTGCAGCTCGCCCGCCGAGCAAGCCGACGCCGTGGCCGTGGTGGCGCCGCTGCTCTCGCGGATCCCGTCCGGCGTCGAGCAATCGGGCTTCGCCCAGCGCCTCGCGCTCGCGGTGGGCACCGAGGTACGCCACGTAGAGGCCGCCGTGCGCGCGGCCGCGCGGGGCGGGGACGCGCGCGACGCGGTGCCGATCCCCGTGCGCGCGGGCGGACCCGAAGAGCGCAAGATCCGGCAACTCGCGCGCAGCCTCGTCGAGCATCCCGATCTCGCCGGGCGCGTTTCGCGCGAAGAAATGCACGAGCTCGTGCCGGCGGGTCCGCTGCGCGAGCTGATCGCGGCGCTGCTCGAGGCAGCCATCGAAGACCGCTCCGTGCCCCTCGAGGAGCTCGCGGGCCGTCTCGGCCCCGACGAGGAGCGCTTGCTGCGCCAGCTCTCGGCTGGCGACGAGGCGATCGACGCGGGAGCCGCCGCGCGCACGATCGACGACACGATTCGCTGGCTCCGCAAAGAGCGACTGAGCGAACGCCTGAAAGCACTCACGAAACGGCTGCGCGATCCGGACGCGGATGTGCAGGCCATCCTGGAAGAAAAAGATCGTCTCACTAAAGAGAGGCTCGCGGCCACACACCACCCATAGCCGCGATCCCTCCGGTGCCCGTCCCACCGGTGTCGAGGAGTTCCACCCCCCCATGTCCACCAGCGCCCCCACCCCCCCGCGAAGAGAGGTGCGTGATCTGCCCGCGATCCAGAAACTGGTCGCGGACGGATTGCAGCGCGGCTATCTCACGCCCGAAGAGATGGCCCGCGCGATCCCGAGAGAGCTCGGCGAAGACCGGCTCGAAGAGGTTCGCGCGTTCATCGGCGAAGCCGGCATCCGCGTCGTCGCGGGACGTCGGCCCGCGCCGCGCCGCTCGTCGCCCTCGAAGGGGATCGACGACGCGCCCACCAACGATCCCGTACGCGTCTATCTGCGCGAGATGGGCCAGGTGTCGCTGCTCACGCGCGAGGGCGAGGTCGAGATCGCGATGCGCATCGAGTCGGGCCAGCACGCGCAGCAACGCGCCGTGCTCGGCACCCCGTTCGGCGTGCGCGAAGTACTCGCGGTGGCCGAGGAGCTGCGCAAGAACAAGGTCGAGCTCAAGTCCGTCGTGGACGGTCTCGACGACATGGAGCCCGTGCACAGCCCCGAAGAGCGGCGCCGCGATTTCTTCGCGACGATCGCGAAGGTCAAGAAGTTCGAGGGCGACGCGGCCAAGAAGCACGCCTCGATCAGCAACTCGCGCACGAGCGAGGACACGCGCCGCCGCCTGCGCGCGGAGATCGCCGAGATCTACGACCGCATCGTCGAGCAGCTGCGCGAGACGCGCTATGCGAGCACGCGGATCTTCGAGGCCCAGATGCGCCTCGAGGCCGCCCACACCGAGGTGCGGCGGTTCGCCCAGCGCGCGCGCAAGGTGACCCATCCGTTCGGCATCGACCCGGCGCGGTTCCGCGAGCTCGCGCGCCTGTCGACGCGCCGCAGCCGAGTGGCCAAGGAGGCGCTCGACCGGCTGCGCGGCAACCCGGAGTACATCCAGGAGCTGATCAACCAGCTCGACGAGCACGAGCGCGGCATCGAGAAGATCGAGGCCGATCTGCGCATGACGCGGACCGAGCTGCGCGAGACGCTCGACACGCTGCACGAGGCCGCCGAGCGCACGCACGAGGCGAAGAGCGAGCTCGTCGAAGCCAATCTGCGCCTGGTCGTGTCGATCGCGAAGAAGTACACGAACCGCGGGCTGCAGTTCCTGGACCTGATCCAGGAGGGCAACATCGGCCTCATGAAGGCCGTGGACAAGTTCGAGTACCAGCGCGGCTACAAGTTCTCGACCTACGCCACCTGGTGGATCCGCCAGGCGATCACGCGCGCGATCGCCGATCAGGCACGCACGATCCGCATCCCCGTCCACATGATCGAGACGATCAACAAGCTCGTGCGCGCGCAGCGCCACCTGATCCAGGTGCTGGGCCGCGAGCCCGACGCCGAAGAGCTCTCCTCGCACATGGAGTTGCCGGTCGAGAAGGTGCGGATGGTGCTCAAGATCGCGAAGGAGCCGATCAGCCTCGAGACACCCGTCGGTGAAGAGGACGACAGCCATCTGGGCGACTTCATCGAGGACAAGGCCGCGATCTGCCCGCAGGAAGCGATCATGAGCCACAACCTCGCCGAGAACACGCGCAAGGTGCTCTCGACGTTGTCGCCGCGCGAGGAGCAGGTGCTCAAGCTCCGCTTCGGCATCGGCGAGCGCGCGAACCACACGCTCGAAGAGGTGGGTCAGGACTTCGAGGTCACGCGCGAGCGGATCCGGCAGATCGAGGCGAAGGCGCTGCGCAAGCTGCGGCACCCGAGCCGCAGCCGGCTGCTCAAGAGCTTCACCGAGTAGCGCGATCCGCGATCACAACGGTTCGAGCTCGTTCACACCGTCCGTGTAGCCGAACGCGGTGAGGATGCCCTCGTCGTTGAAGAACATCGTGAGCCGGTTCGCCTTGAGCTGGTGCTTCTCGTAGATGAACAGGGTGATGCCGGTGACGATCGGTTCCTCGAGCTCGA
Organism: uncultured delta proteobacterium; assembly: GCA_963832165.1. Classification (GTDB taxonomy): domain Bacteria; phylum Myxococcota_A; class UBA9160; order UBA9160; family SMWR01; genus JAHEJV01. The sequence goes on from CAWHTE010000007.1 coordinate 532,546, forward strand.
GCTCGCTCGTGTTCTCGCGCACGTAGCGGTAGATCAGCACCTCGCCGTTGTGACGGCGCTGGATCTTCTCGGGCGCGCCGAACAACTCGAGCGCCTCCCTCATCGTGGTGACGCCGGGGTGCAGCACCACGCGCGGATCCGAGCGAAAGGTGTTGCCGACGTAGTCGCGCCCGATCGTGCAGGCACCACACAGCAGCGCCAGGGCGACCACGAGCGCGCGCGTCATCGCCGTTTGCCCCGCAAGCGCTGGATCACGGGGTCTTCCTTGCGGCGGCTCTGCTCGGCTGTTTCCACGGCCTCCGGCTCCTTCCCGCGCTGGCGCGTGACGCCGTAGTAGAGCACGCGGTCGTGCTCATCGAAGAACACCACGAGCCGGTCGCGCTTCACGTCGACGCGCGCCCAGTTGAACACGATCGTCATCATGATCCGCGCGTCGCCCTCGAGAATCTCGAACGCGAGCATGTCGCTGAACGGCAGCGCGACCAGGTCCTCCGCGGCGATCTCGCCCGCGTCGAACATGCGCGTGAGCACCTCGCCGTCGGTGGCCTCATAGGGCGCGCCGAACCAGCGCAGGATCTCGTCCTTGGTGGTCTGCCCCGGGACGATGTTCGCGACCCGGTCGGCGGGAATCTCCGTGCCCGTGACGACGCCGATGTTGAAGCAGCCGCAGAGCGCGAGCGCACCGAGTGCGGCGAGGGCAACGACGATCCGGGGCATAGCGGTCAGGAGACTAGCCCGCGCCAACCCACGCGGCGTAGTCTCCGCCGTACCCCACCGTCTGCTGGCGCTTGCTCACGCGCTCGCGCACCGATGCAAGCGCGGCCGCGCCGATCCGCGGCTGCACGCAGATGGCGTCGGCGATCTGTGACGCCTGCGCGCGCGCGGCCTCGGCGAGCGCCTCGCCGAGCTTCTCCTCGCCCTCATGGCCGTTCTCGCCCAGGCCCAGGAACGCCTCCATCACCTTCGCGCTCACCTCGCGAGCGTGCTTGCGCGACGCCACGATGTTGCCCTTGCCCGTCACGACGTTTCCCGCCGAGAACACCGTCGGATAGTTGGCGAGCCGGCCGATGTCCCAGTCGGTGAACTCGAACAGCTCGCCCTTCATCGGGATGCCGGGAATCTCCTTCGGAACGCTCCCGATCGAGCTGATCGTGTAGACGCCGCGCCGCTCGAAGGTCTCGTCGAGCGGGATCACGCGGCTGCCCTCGATCTTCGTTCGGCGGAAGCGCAGCCCCACGAGCTGCCCCCCCTCGACGATCAGCCCGTCGGGCAGGCAAAGCGGCTCGAAGCGGAACCGGTACTTCTCCATCGCCTTCGCGAGCATCTTGTGGCGCCCCGCATACACCTTCTCGCGTCGCTTCTCGTCGGCGCCGTCCGGCATCTCCATCAGCGGCATGTCCGCTGCGCTGCGGCGGTAGAACAGCGTGCAGCCCTCGATGCCGAGATCCTCGAACGCGAGGCCGTGGCGCTCGAGCGTCTTCGGGATGCCCTTCACCTCCATCTCGACGAGGTCCACCTCGATGCCGCGCTCGCGCAATTTCGCGCGCGTGGTCTCGAGCATCAGCACCTTCACCACGTCGATCGACGCGAGGCCGCCGCCAACCACGAGCGCGCCGTCGCGCGGCTCGAACACGGGGCCCTGGTAGCCGGGCTCGTCCGCGTGGTTGAACCAGACGATGAAGGGATTCTGGTAGATGAGGCCGCGGCCCTCGTAGGCGTCGGCGCCGTCGATCGCCAGCGGCCGGTCGCGCCACGCGCCGCACGCGAGCACCACGCCCGTGAAGCCCCACTGATCGGCGAGCTCGCGGAAGCCGATGTCGCGGCCGATCTCGGTATGCGGAACGAACGAGACGCCCGGCAGCGAGAGCTTGCTGCCGATCGTCTCGTATTCCTTCTCGCGCAGCGCCACGTGCCAGCGCGGCAGACCGTCTTCGATCTTGCCGTACGGTCGGCGGTTCTGTTCGAACACCGCCACTTCGATGCCGCGCTCGGCGAGCGCACCGGCGACTTCCGCGCCGGCAACGGCGCCGCCGATCACGGCGACGCAATGGGAAGGCTGGGTCGGGCTCATGGCGGGTGCATTGTAACCGCACCCGCTCGGGTCGCTTGGTCCGGGGAAAGTAGTTCGGGGCCACTCCGCCGCGGGCTCCCTCCGCGGCGCTTATTGGGTAAGGCGCCCGCGGCGGAGTGGTGTCCTGACCTCCCCCGATAAAACGTTCAGCCGACCTCGACGTCGGCGAAGACTTCGCCGCGCAGAAGATCGGGATCGAAGAACAGGCGCTCTTCCTCGTCGAGCTCGTTGCGCACCATGGCTGCGAGATCGCGCAGTCCGTCTGCGATCAAGAGCGGCGGCCGACTCCGGTCGGTGATCTCTTCGAGCTGGAAGCGCAGCATCTCGCGCTGTGCGCGCTGTTCCTGCTCGGCGCGCGCCGCGCGCTCGGGACCGTAGAACTCGCGAATCGCCGGGAGCAGATACTTCTCTTCCCAGGTGATCTGGGTTTCGAGCGCTTCGAGCAGCTCGAGACCGCGCACGCACAGGAAAGGCGACAGGGCCGAGCGACCGGATGCCACCGAGAGCGCCAGCGCTTCGATCTCGTTCAGACGGGTCCGCAGGTCGCGGTGATCGAGAATCATGTGGTGCCGCAGATCAAAGAGTCCCATGTCGCCTCCTCCGAGTAGGAATGCGCAGGGGTAGTGCAAAAAGGAGGCCAGCCTATTGCAGAGCCGGTTGACAGCGGTTCGTTTCGCGCAGAGGATGTTTTGCGCCCATGGCCCGCAAACCCGTCGAAGAGCGTTTGAGCTATTTGGGGCTCGACCGGGAAGAGCTGACCCTGCTCGCCGAGCTGCGTCCGATCCTGGTCGCCCACGCAGATGAAGTTGTCGAGTCCTTCCACCGGCAACTACTACTGTTTCCCGAAACCCGCCGACTGTTCCTGGAGCCTCGCGCGAAGGAGCGCTTCGTGGCCGGGCGGCGTCATCACCTGGTGTCGCTCGCCAATACGCACTTCGGTGACGAGTACATGCGCGAGCGCGAGCGATCGGCCATCGCGCAGGAGCGGGCGGGCCTCGGGCCCGAGTGGACGATCCGGCTCGCGGTCCAGTTCTTCTCCCTTCTCGCCCCCGTGCTGGGGCGAGAGTTCGCGCACGACGTCGAAAAGGCCACGCGAGTGGTATCGGCGCTGGCCGCGCGCATGGCCCTCGACGTGGAAGTGGCCGTCGAGTCGTACATCGAGCGGCACGAGCAGGGCCTCTCGTACCTGGCTGACGAGCTCGCGCGCCAGAGCCGCATCCTCCAGCGCAGCCTGCGCGAGCAGGGCGTCGCGCTCCAGCAGACCACCGCGCGCGCGCGCGCGGCCGAGGAGCTCGCCTCGATCGCCACGCTCGTGGCCGGTCTCGCGCACGAGATCGGCACCCCGATGAGCGTGATCCAGGGGCACGCCAAGCTGCTCGAGGGCAGCGTCTCGGGCGAAGACGCGAAGTGGCGGATCCAGACGATTCAGGAACAAATCGAGCGCATCTCGCGCATCATCCACACGCTGCTCGAGATCGCGCACCCGCGCCGCGCGCGCACCCAGCCCGTCGATCTCGCCACGCTGATCGACCAGACATTGGCCTTTGTTTCCGAACAGTTGGAAACCCGGGGCGTGCGCGTGAAGCAATCTCTTGCGCCGGGCGTACGCGTGGACGGCGACCCCGAGCGCCTCCAGCAGCTGTTCCTGAACCTGTTCCTGAACGCAGCCGATGCGATGCCGGGAGGCGGGGAGCTCCGGGTGGCGCTCGGCGAGAGCGATGGCGAGGTCTCGGTGCGCGTCGGGGATACCGGCGTGGGGATCGCGCCCAGCGATCTCGAGCGGATCTTCGAGCCCTTTTTCACCACAAAGGAGGCAGGCCACGGCAACGGGCTCGGCCTCATGGTGTGCAAGGGCATCGTGGCGGACCACGGCGGCAGAATCGACGTAACGAGTGAGCTTGGAGCCGGAACCGAGTTCACGATCGTGATGCGTCCCGCGGGGGCAGCCGGCAAGTGAAAAGCAAACAGGGGTATATCTCCCGGTCTCGACTCCTGGTCGCGGCGAAATACCCCTGAGAAAAACGTCGATTGAAAGTAGTTAGTGTGTAGAATTATCACGGGTTCCCCCCCCCGTGGAGATTGCGTAACAGCACTTACACACCCTCAACCTGCCCGAGGATCCTCGAGCCGTTCCCTCGAGAGGAAACAGATATGGCTGCTGCACAACTCCTGCTCGTCGAAGACGACAGCGCGATGCGCGAGATGCTCGAGTCGTTGTTCCGCCAGCAGGGTTACGTGGTTTCGGAAGCTTCGACCGCGAGCGCCGCGCTCGAGCTGGCGCGCGAGACCGACTTCGACGTCGTCCTCTCCGACATCAAGATGCCGGGCAAGTCGGGACTCGAGCTGGTCGGCGATCTGCGCGAGCTGCGCCCCGACACGCCGGTCGTGCTCATGACCGCGTTCGGCAGCATCGACACCGCAGTGGACGCGATGCGCGCGGGTGCGTTCGGCTACACGACCAAGCCGTTCCAGCCCGAAGAAGTGATTCGCACCGTGAAGCGCGCGCTCGATCGCCGCTCGGTGGAAGACAACAACCGCAAGCTGCGCGGTGCGAACAGCAGCTCCAGCTTCAAGGAGCTCATCGGCGAGAGCCCGTCGATGCGCAACGTGTTCGCGGTGATCCGCCGCGCCGCGCACGTCGACGCGAGCGTCCTGATCACGGGCGAGAGCGGAACGGGCAAGGAGGTGGTGGCGCGCACACTGCATCACCACGGCCGTCGCGTGAACAAGCCCTTCCTCCCGATCAACTGCACCGCGATTCCGGAGGGACTGCTCGAGAGCGAGCTGTTCGGCCACGTGCGCGGCGCGTTCACGGGAGCCGTCGCGACCAAGCGCGGCCTGTTCGAGCGCGCCGATGGCGGCACGCTCTTCCTCGACGAAATCGGGGACATGGGAGCGGGCCTCCAGGCCAAGCTCTTGCGCGTGCTCCAGGACCACGAGGTACGACCGGTCGGCAGCACGCAGGCGATCAAGGTCGATGTGCGCATCATCGCGGCCACCAACCGCAACCTCGACGTCGAGATGGAGGCCGGGCGGTTCCGCGAGGACCTCTACTACCGGCTCAACGTGATCCCGATCCATCTGGCCGCCGCTGCGCGAGCGGCCCGAAGACGTGCCGTCGCTGGTGGAGGCATTCACGCGCAGGCACAGCGGCGACCGGCCGCGGCGCTTCTCGCGCGACGCGATCAGCCGGCTGCAGACGCAGACGTGGCGCGGCAACGCGCGCGAGCTCGAGAACGTGATCGAGCGGACGCTCGCGCTCTCCGACGCCGATCTGCTCAGCGCGCAGGACCTGCCGATCTTCGGCGCGGGCAACGACGAGATGGGCTTCCCGACCGCGTCGAACGCGGTGGCCGACGGCGGGCTCGAGCGGGCGCTCGACGATGCCGCGCGCCACGGGCTCACGCTGCGCCAGGTCGAAGACCTCTACATCGAAAAGATGCTCCTGGTGACGGGCGGGAAGAAGGGCGAGGCCGCGCGGCTGCTCGGCATCGACCGCAAGACCCTCTACCGCCGCGATCCGACGTCCAACCAGTAGGGCGAAGGGCGCGAAACAGCCTACGATTCCGGCCCGTGGAGGGTCGTATGCTGGATCGCTTTGCCGCGCTCGCGGCCGCATTCGCCGCTGCGCTCGCGCTCGCGTGCTCGGGCATGGGTCCACTCGTGCGCGAAGGCGCACCGCGCGAAGCCAAGGAGCCGGCGGCCGACCGCATCTTCCTAGGCGACATCCTCACGATCGATGCGACCGGCACCATCGCGCGCGCGGTGGCCGTGAAAAACGGCCGCATCCTGATCGTGGGCGACGAGAAGAGTGTGCTCCAACACCGCGGCCGCGATACCGAGGTGGTGGACCTCGGCGCGGGTGCGCTGCTGCCCGGCTTCATCGATCCGCACAGCCACCTGATGGCACACGGTGTGTCGATCATGGGTTGGGCGAACGTGTCGCGTCCGCCCGTCGGCGAGGTGGAGAACATTCCGGCCCTGCTCGCGGCGCTCGACGCGCACGCGAAGAAGGTCGGCGCGCGCGACGGCACCTGGGTGGTCGGCTACGGCTACGACCGCGAGGGCCTGGCCGAGCAGCGCGAGCTCACGCGCGACGACCTCGACGCGCGCTTCCCGCGCAATCCGGTCGCGGTGATCCACGTCTCGAGCCACGGCGCCGTGCTCAACTCGGCCGCGCTGCGAGCGGTGGGGATCGGCGCGCAGACGCCTACGCCCGCGGGCGGGCAGATCGTGCGCAAGGCCGGCAGCCAGGAGCCGGCCGGCCTGATCATGGAGACGGCGTTCTTCGCGGCGGCGGCGAAGCTCCCGCAGCCGAGCCCCGAGCAGACGCTCGAGGCGCTGCGCGCCGCGCAGATGCACTACGCCGCGAACGGCTACACCACGATCCAGGATGGCCTCACGGGTGCGGCTCATCTCGCGATCCTCCAGCGCGCGGCCGCCGAGAAGCGCCTGTTCCTCGACGTGGTGGCGCTGCCCGACGCGCGCACCTTCGCGACGATCGTCGGTCAGCCCGGCATCGCGTTCGGAAGCGCTCAGGGGCACCTGAAGCTCGGCGGCGTGAAGTCGATCGTCGACGGCTCGGCCCAGGCGCGCACCGCGTTCTTCACCGAGCCGATGAAGGTGCCGGGCCCGGCCGGGCAACGCGGGTGGCGCGGCCAACCGATCCTCTCGCAGGCCGAGCTCGACGCGACGTTCCGGCTCGCTTACCAGAACAACGTTCAGACCTACACCCACGCCAACGGCGACGCCGCGATCGACATGGTGCTCGCCGCGCACGAGGCCGCGGGCGCGCCGCAAGACCGCCGGCCCGTGATCATCCACTCGCAGTTCATGCGGCCCGAGCAGCTCAACTCCTACGCGCGGATCGGCGCGGTGCCGTCGTTCTTCACGAATCACGCGTTCTTCTGGGGCGACGTCCACGAGAAGAATCTCGGCATCGAGCGCGCGTCGTTCCTCTCGCCGCTGCGCTCGGCGACCACGCGCGGGCTGCACTTCACCAACCACAGCGACTACGCGGTGACGCCGCTCGATCCGATGTTCATCCTCTGGACCGCCACCGAGCGCACCTCGCGCTCGGGCGCCGTGATCGGGCCCGACGAGCGCATCACGGTCGCCGAGGCGCTGCGCGCGATCACGATCGACGCGGCCTACCAGTACTTCGAGGAGGCCACCAAGGGCTCGATCGAGGCCGGCAAGCTCGCCGACTTCGTGATCCTCGACCGCAACCCGCTCAACACCACGGGCCAGGCGCTGCGCTCGATCCGCGTGCTCGAGACGATCAAAGAGGGCGAGACCGTCTACAAGACGAAAGAGGCCGAGCCCGAGGAAGTGACGCCCGAAGCGGCGGAGTGACGCGCGTCATGTTGGCGCGTCGTCGGTGCGCACGAGCTTGCGTCCCGGTGCGAGCGGCAGATCGAGCGCGGTCACGAGTCCCGGCGCCGCTTCGCACACCGCAGGAATCGCGTTGACCACGCGCATCGCGGTCGCGAGCACGCCGCCGCGGCCCGACGCGCCGCCCTTGAGCGTGAGATCCAGCGTGAGCGACGGCGAGCCCTCGATCGCGACGCGGTGCACCGACGCGCGGCCCGCGGGCGGTTGCGGCCAGTCGGGCGCCTGATCCGCGCGCGTGCGCGTCACGTGCTCGGCGCTGATCACGGGTCGGCCCGCGACGTAGCCCGTCACCTCGAAGCGGATCGCCGAGACGGTGCCGGGCTCGATCACCGTCATCGGAACTTCGATTCGCTCGACCGCGACGAAGCGCTCGACGCTCTCGCGAATCTCGTCGAGCCCGACGTGCATCGCCTCCGCGAGCAGGCGCACCATGCCGCTTCAGTAGAGCGTCGGCACGCCCGCAGAGAGGATCGGCGCGGGCGCGTCGGGCGGCTTGCCGAACCCGAACGGAATCGCCCAGGACGGATCCGGGTGCGTTCCGTAGTCGGCGATCTCCTGCACGCGCACGCGCTCGACGCGCTCGCACAGCGACAGCGCCGCGAGCGGCATCAGGTCGCCCGTCCAGCCGGGGTCGATCCCGTTCGTGAACAGCGTCGTTCCGCCCTCGCGGCACGCGGCCGCGAGCACCTCGGTCACCTTGGGATTGGCGCTCGCGGGGTGGATCAGGTTCATCATCGACGTGGAGACGACGTTCTTGCCCGATCGGAGCAGCGCCGCGATCTCCCCCACCGCGTCGCGCGTGCGCGTCTCGCCAACCGCCGTGTATACGACGCAGTCCGCCGGCGTGGCCAGCAGCACCGCCGCGTCGTTTGTCGCCACGACCCCCGTGCGAACGCCGAGCTTCGCGAGCTCCCCCGCATCGCGCCCGGCCTTGCCCGCGTCGTGCACGTACACACCCACCAGCTCGAACGTCGGGTCCTCGATCAACGCCCGCAGCGCGAGCTTACCGACCGCCCCCGTCGACCACTGGATCACCCGGTAGCGCCCACGATCCATGCGCGGATGGTACCGAGTCACTCGTAGGGCGGATTAGCCCGAAGGGCGTAATCCGCCAAACCGCTTCCCGCCTCGCCGCGACTCACGATAGAATCCCGGCGCGCGGGCCCTTAGCTCAGTTGGTTAGAGCAACCGGCTCATAACCGGACGGTCCCAGGTTCGAGTCCTGGAGGGCCCACGCCTAACGCGGCGATTCTCTTCGGCGGTCGTGTCCTTCAAATCGGCGCTTCCATCAGTGGATCGCGCCGTCGACCTTGAGCTGGATGACCTCGTCCATGTCGTAGCCGACCTCGAGCGAGCACCTCGTCGGTGTGCTCCCCGTGGCGGGGCCCGGCCGGGTCTCGTAGGGCGCGCCGTCGAACTGGATCGGCGGCGCGACGAGGCTGAGCGTTCGGCCTGCCTCGTCCTGGACCTCGGCCATGTACCCGTTCGCTACCACCTGCGGGTCGGACGCCAGCTCGCCCACCTTCTGCACCGGATCGAACGGTCCTCGCTGAGCGGCGAGGACCTCCTTCCACTCGGCGAGCGTGCGCTCGGCAAAGAGCGCCTCGACCAGCTTCACGCAATGGACGCTGTTCTCCTCCCGAGCCTCGTGGGTCGCGATCAGCGGATCGGTCTTCCACTCGGGCCGGCCGACCCCGTCGCAGAACGAGGGCCAGTAGTGCTGCTGGTCCATGGACAGGTGGACGAAGCGGCCGTCCTTCGTCCGGTACGAGTTCACCAGCGGGGCACCGCTGCCGCGCGGGGACGGCGCATCTCGTCGGTGCCCAACAAAGTCGATGTCACGATCGCCGTCTGCATCGCCCACATGCCGGTGTTGAGCAGCGAGGTGTCGACCACCATCCCTTCCCGGTCCGCTCCCGGTGCAGCAAGGCGGCCACCACACCGGACGGCCAGCGCGAAGCCGGTCTGGCTGTCTCCGAAGGCGGGCGCCGGCATCGCCGTCGGCATCGCCGCCCGGAGGCGAGGCCGCGTTCGCCAACCCCGCCCTCGACCAGAACGACGTGGCGTCGTAGCCGCCCAGCTCTGCGAACGGACCCTTGGTCCCGCGACCCGTGTTGCGGGCATAGATGATCTCCGGCTGTCGCGCCCGGATGTCGTCGACGTCGATGCCGAGACGCTGGCGCACGCCCGAGAGAAAGCTGGTGAAGAAGACGTCGCTCCGCTCGGCGAGCTGAACAGCGCCTCACGTCCGCGCTCGTGCTTCAGGTTGATCGCGGCGCAGCGCTTGCCGTGGTTGAAGATGTGATAGAAGTGACTCGAGCCGCCCTCGGGCGGCGGCACGCCCCAGACGACGCTGCCCCGCATGATCTCGCCGTGTGTGGGGTCCTCGACCTTGATGACGTCGGCGCCCCAGTCGGCCAGGATGCTCCCCGCAATCGGCACGGCGCCATGCGACGACACATCGAGGACGCGGAACCCCTTGAGTAGCTCCATGCTGTGTGTGCCCCTTGTCTACAGCCCGTAGCGCTGCCGGATCCCGTCGAAGCGCGCGCGCATCTGAGTTAATCGCTCCTCCGGCGTGACAAGCGTGCTGCCCTGCGGCATGGCTGCGCCGAGCGCCCCGCGCTTCACCACTTCGGTGCGAAAGCGGGTCACGGTGCTGCTCATCAGGTTGCGATAGGTGAGGTTGCCGCGCTCGAAGCCCTGGGTGTCGAGCCAGTTGTGATAGCCCGGATCGTCGTGCGCGAGCACCAGCCGCACCTTGCCGTCGCCGTCCACCGCGGTCCGGCGGGCGTGTAGCTCACCGGGCGGTAGAGGATAGTCCATGCTGTTGAAGAAGACGCCCATGTATCGAGACCATCCAGAAGCCGTCGTGGGCGTCGAACTCGAGGATCAGCGCCTCGTCGGCGCCAAGCTCCCAGCACATGTTCGCGGCTGCGCGGCCGCGCTGCGCGTCGGCGCCGTGTCGGCGGCGCGGTCGGGCGGGAAGGCGTTCACGATGGCGGGATCGACGACCCCGCCGCTGTAGCGATACGGGTGATCGGGCCAGTCGCGCATCACGCCCGTCAGGAAGTCGCCCGGCCCAGTCGATCGCGCTGCGATGATCGTCTCGGGCGTCGGCATCGGGCGCGGGGCGTCCATGCCGACGCGCTCGATCGTGAGGCGCGCGGGCGTCTCGTCCCAGCGGTCGAAGCCCTGGCGGATGAACAGCTTGCGCGAGCCCGGCGTGGTGGGCAGCCAGTTCGCCCCGCGCTGCGGGCCGCCGAGCTGAAGCTCGAAGCTGCCGTCCGGCGCGGTTTCGATCTGATGCCCGAACAGGTTGGCTTCGGGAATGTCGCCGAACGGCTCGTGCAGGCTCGGCCAGTCGGTGCCCGGCTGCGTTTCCGGGCGCGGTCCCTGCACGGTGAAGTTGAGGAAGCGCGCGGTGCCGCGTGTTGCCGTGTGATCCGGTAGACGCACTCGCCGTCGATCCACGCCTGCCGGTAGTGAAGTCGGCGGCGTCGCCGCCGAGCTTGCGGAGCGGCGTGCAGAAGGCGTGGAGCACCGGGTAGCGCGGGTCCTTGGTCTCCAGCGCCAGGTCGAAGGCCTGGCCGAGGTTCTGGGTGAGGAAGCGGAACGCGTCGGCGCGCTGCAGCGGGTTGGCGGGATTGTGGTCCTTGAAGACCTGATCGCCCGCCGCGCTGCAGCCGGTCGCAGAAGTGCTCCCACGCCGCGCGCAGCGCCGCATCGTCGGGACTGTCGCCATAAGCCATCGCCGTGACTCCTCGTCGTCACGCGCCCAGCGCAGTCAGCAGATCGCCGACACCGCTCGGCGGCGCTGCGCACCGCCGGCGAGATGCCCTTCGCGCATCGATCCGCGGGCCGAGCAGCTCGAGATCGAACGCCCCAGATAGCCCGCCTCGAGCAGCCAGCCGAGGATCCGCTCGAGCGGAATGGCGCCGTCACCCGGCACGGCGCGCGCGGGCAGGAAGCGATCGCCGATGCACATAGTCGCTCACCTGGACCAGCTGGCAGATCGGCACGGCGCGCGCGATCAGTTCGCGCAGCCCGGCCTCCGGCCAGCAGGAATAGAGGTCCATGCAGATGCCGATACCGGCCATCTCCGCGAGCGTCAGCGTGTCGGCGCAGGCCGTGCGCGATGTGGATATCGGCGTAGAGCGGGGAAGCGTTCTCGATGGCAGCGCGACTCCCACCGCGCGCGCCGCCTCGACACAGGGCGCGACCGCGGCGGCAGAAGCGCTCGGCCGCGTCGTTCCCAGCGCGAGCGTCCCGTGCCCGCCGGTCAGCATGTAGATCGAGCGGCGCGCCCAGCTCGGCCGTGATGCCGATCAGCCGCAACAGCGCCTCGCGCGGCGCTTGCCAGTCCGCCGGCGCAGGGCTGAGCGCCGTCCCGACGTGAAGATGTGGCACACGGTCTCGACCCGGTAGTCGCCGCTGGCCAGCGCCGCCTGCGCCTGCGCCAGTCCGCCCTCGGCGAGCAGCGACGGGCTGATCAGGGTGACGCGGCGCGTGCCGAGCGCTCGCCAGTGTCCGGCAAGCTCGGTGAAGCTGGCGCCGAGGAAGCAGACATGGTGGATCGAGATCCGCTCGTGCATCTGCGCTCTCTCACCCTCGAAGCGGTCTACTTCCGCTTCTCGATCTCCAGCCCGAAGCGCTCGCGATAGGGCGCGAACTCCTCGTGCAGCGCGTCGATGTCCTCGCCGATGAGCTCGGTCGAGTAGACGAACTTGCCGTAGCGGTCGCCCTTGTTGTTCGCGAGATAGTCGCGCATCGCCGCCTCCGTCTCCGCGCTCAGGGCACGCCGGCGAAGGCGTAGAAGCCGCGGATCGTTCCGACCGGATCGGCGACGAAATCCGGGTAGCGCACGTGATGGATGCGCGGATCGTCGAGCAGCGGATTGGCCAGCGTGGACTGGAAGCTCGCTCGCGGACGCAGCGAGGTGCATCTTCGCCTGCTCGGCCCAGTCGACGTGCCGGTCAGGCCTTCCGTGAGGTCGCCCATCATCTTGATGCGCGAGGCGATCGACCTGCACCGGATCGCGATGCACCCAGATGACGCTGGCGTCCGGATAGGCCTCGAAGAAGGCCTCCAACCGGGGCCGTGGAAGCCCTTGCAGCACCCAGTAATTCTTCGGCCGCCGGTACTGGCAGTGCTGGAGCATCATCTTGTGCGATGCGGTACTGCGCCGCGAGCATCGACCGGCAGCCGGCCGATGCTCATGCCCATCGGCACGCGCCACCAGGCGGTGGGCGTCATCACGCGAAAGTCGAAGGCCCAGGTCCGCTCGTCCTCGGGCAGGCCGTCGCCGAGCATGTCGTTGTAGGGATGGCTGATGCAGCCACTTGGGCAAGCGCTCGCAGGATCTCGCGCCAGTTGGCATCGGCCTGTGCGCGACGCGGGTCGTCCGGCGCGGCAAGGCCCGGCGGCGGCGACGGGTACATGACCTCCCAGAAGCGCAGCGCCCGCGCATCGGGGTCGACCGACAGCAGCGCGTGCAGCAGCGTCGTGCCCGAGCGCGGCTCGCCGGTCGCGAACAGCGGCTTCACGATCCGCTCGGCTCCAGCGCGTAGCGCTTGTGGTCGTCGAAGAATTGCAGCCGCGAGGTCAGCAGCCAGTGGCAGACCTCGGCGGCCTTGCGCTGGCCCGCCTCGTCCATCCCGGCGCCGCGCAGCTGCTCCACCGCCTGAGCGAAGCGCGCGACGAAGGTCGCGTCGCCGAAGTCGCCAAGGCCCGTCTCGGCTTCCGCCGCGGCGAGCAGCGCCCGCGCGTCCAGGATCCCCGGCGCCACGCTCATGCCCCGACCAGCCGCATCAATTCGTCTTCGGCCTCGCGCACCTTCTGCGGCGAGCGCGCTGCGTAGGCGAGGCCGGCCATGCCGCCGTAGTCGAGGATCTTCGGCACCCGCAGGCCCGCGTCGCAAAAGCCCTTGACCGTGCGCGCGACCTGGCTGGGCGTACCGTGGGGCACGATATCGAGGATCGACTGCACGTCGACCTTCTCGAGCATGGCGAGGATCCTCTCGCGGGTCAGGACGCCGGGTCGATGTCCTGATAGCCGCGCCACTCGTCGCCGAGTCGGATGTCGATAGCCGAACTGGCGCATGACCGCGGCCGGGATCTGCAGCACGTAGCGCCTTGACCAGCGGCGCTTCCAGGATCTCCGCCAGCTCGGCATCGTCGCCGATCAGGCAGGTGATGATGAAGGCGGGCACGATCGCCATCGGATCGCGCCCGGCGCGCTCGGCGGAGTCGCGGACGAGCTTCAGCTTGGCGGCATAGTCCTCGGGCGTCCAGGCGCCCGCCGGCCACCAGCCGTCGGCGTAGCGGCCGGTGATCTCGAGCATCCGCGGACCGCTCGCGCCGATCCAGATCTGCGGGAAGCGGCCCTCGTAGGGCTCGGTGTCCATCCGCGCGTGCTGCAGGCTGAAGAACTGCCTTCGAAATCGACCGGTCCGTCGCTCTCCCAGAGCAGGCGGATGACCTTCAGCGCTTCCTCGAAGCGGCCGACCGGCTTCGAGAAGTCGAAGCCGTAGGGGACGCGTGTTCTCGGTCTCGCCGCTGCCGAGGCCGAGGATGAAGCGCCCGCGCGAGAGATGGTCGAGGGTCAGCGCGGACTGCGCCAGCATCGCCGGGTGGCGGCGAACCGTGTCGACCACGCTGGTCGCGATCGGCACGTTCTTCGTCAGCACCGCCGCCGCGCCGGCGACGGCCATCGCGTCGAGGTGGCGATGCGGCGAGGGCGAGGTGGTCGCGAGATCGGTGAACTCCGGCGTCCAGATCGAGTCGGGCCAGAAGCTGACCATGTGATCCGGCAGCCAGATCGAGTGGTAGCGACCGCTATCGAGCGTTTCGAGCTGCGAAATGCCCAGCGGCAGGGTGGTGCGCAGGAACGCAGCGGGTTGAACCTTCGTGGCGCGTCTCCGGTCAGGGGGGCGATTGTTGCCGACCGGGCTGCGGACGTCATCGGGCCGGGCGCTTTTTCCTATCCCGTGAGGTTCGAGTCTGGAGAGCCCACGCCTAACGTCTGGCGCTTCACTCCGGGTACTCGTCTTTGCGGTAGCTGAGCGGCTCCTCGGGCTGGGGCCTGGGTGTTCGATCGAGCAGGAAGCTGAAGAACGGAGCGACGAACGGGTCCGGTGCCTGCACCGTGTAGGTGTGGTAGACGGTCCCGTTCTCGCGTGCGAATGCGATGTAGCTCGGCGCCTCGCGCAGGCCGTCCTTGAGCTCTGCGCCAACCTGCTTTGACCAGAACTGCAGCCATTCGGGCGGGTCATCGATCATCTTCTTGACTTCGGGACTCTGCTCCGCCTGCTCCTCGGTCATCGCAAGCCCGAAATCGGAATGGGAAATCGCTTCTGTAGGTCGACACGTACGGGAACTGCCAGCCCATCCGCTTCCTGTAGGCCGCAAGCCTGTCGCTCGGCGCGCGCGAGAAACAGATGAAGGTGACATCGCAGTGGTTGAGGTGGATCAGCTGCCCGTCGAACCCGTCGGCCACGCTCGTACACCCCGGGCATGCCCCGACCTGGTAGTCGGGCCCGTACATGATGTTGTAGGCGAGCAGCTGCGAACGGCCGTCGAACAGCTGGGCGAGGCTCTTCCTGCCGTTCTCGGTATCGAACTCGTACTCCTTCTCGACCGGCACCCAGGGAAGCTCACGCCGCTTGCGCTTGATCTCTTCATTTCGCTCCGCCTGCTCGCCCTCGAGCTTCGCGAGCTCCGCCCGCGCCGCCTCCCATTCCTTGCGTGTTCCTATCTTGTACTCAGCCTTGTACTCAGCCATCGCCAGATCCTCCTCGTCCGACACACTCGTCCCAGACAGCGATAGCACCTTCGGCGGACCGTCATTCCGGCATTGCGGATCTTCCACGCACGGGTAATTCGTAGAATCGGCAGCGCGATCCGCGGATTCGTGACCGGTTCAGCGCCTGCCGGCTCCGAAGGCTCGTGGCACGAACTATGCAGCTTGGATCTAGCTGCTCTTTCGGTGAGAGCGCGCCCCATTTTGGTCCATGCGACCGACAGAACGCGAGGTGATTGCGTGAGCACGCGTACAGTGGAAGACGAGGGATCGCTCCAGGAGAATTCGAGCGATCGGGTGGCGCGTTATGCGGACGATTCCGATTCCCCGAGATCGGTGCGCAGCGATGTCCTCGAGCCTCGCATGCGCTATCAGGGATTCCAGCCGCGCCGCGATCGGCAGCTCCAGTGGGGGCCCGTGCTCGTGGCTGTGGTAGCCGGCTTCTTGATCGCGATCATGTTCGGTCCGCGGCGGAGCACCGATCCGGTGGGGGAGGAAGAGCTCGCGAGCTTGCAATCCGAGCTGCAGAGCGCGCGGGAGCGCACCGGTCAGCTCGAGTCCGAGCTGTCCGCGGCAGTGAAAGTGTCGGCAAGGCCGACGCACCCGAGCGCCGCGCAGAGGCCGACGCTGCTGAACCCGACGCGATGGCCGACGCGGACGAATCCGGCGCGAAGGCCGCCGCTCCCGAACGCGACGCGTCCGAACCCGAACCGGAGGCCGCACCGGCGCCGAAGCGGGAGGGTCGTACGGAGATGACCCCCGAGGAGGTCCTGGCGCGCAAAGAGCCGGTCGTGAACACAGAAGCGGCGAAGGAAACCCAGTCGGCGGCAGCGGCGACTGCGACTGCCGATCTCGAATCCATCCGCGGAGCCGCCGCGAGCCACCCGTCCGGGTCGCGCTCGCGGAGCCGCAGAAGCTTGCGGAGGTCTCGGTCTTCGACTCCCCCGATTCGGCCGGCCCGGTCGTCCGAGCGACCTCGCAATCGGGCTCTCCGGGCGTTGCGGTACTGCAAGCGCTGGCACCCGAGCGAGCGGGGTGGACGACGGAAGCGCAGCCCACCCTCTATTGGCATGCTTCGGAGGGGTCGCGCTTCCCCTGCGAATTCAAGCTGATCCGCGAGGGAGAGGACGAGCCGCTCGTGCGGGTCCAGCTCCCGGCGCCCGATGCGGCCGGCATCCAGCGCATCGAGCTGTCCCAGTTCGGTATCTCGCTCGACGAAGGCACGTCCTATCGGTGGTCGGTTTCGCTCGTCGATCTGGAGCATTCCGGAGAGGACCGCGCGGTCGGCGGAATCCGGCGTGTGGCGCCTCCCGAGCCCGCGCCCGAAACCCTCGAGGCACTCGAGCGCGCGGGACTCTGGTACGACGCCCTCGGTGTCGTCACACGCTCGATCGAACGCAATCCGGGCGCCGAGAACCTCGTCGCGCGGCGCAACGCAATGCTCGAGCGGGTCGGAATCAAGCTGTCGAGCTCGTAACCGGAGTCAGCTGCGCGCCGCCGGGGCGACCGCCTAACGTTCAGCGGCGGCGTTCCATTCGGTCACTGCGATTCAGCACTCGGGCACTCAGCCTGGCACCACGCGGGGGGGAGAAAGTCTATGGTGCAATCCAGGATCGGGTCCGTCGGAGAGCACTGCTCCTTCCAGGTGAAGAAGCACGCGCTCGGGTTGGTCTTGCTGCAATTGTCCTTCCTGGTGTTGGGCAGTTCCGTACACCCGGGATCACTCGTGATCGGACCGCATGCGTCCCCTCCGAACGAGTTGGTCCTCGAGCAAGCGAGCGAGACGGTAATGGTGCCCGTCGTATAGATGCTCCAGTTGGTGAACCAGATATCGAACGACTGCGGAGATTCTGCGAACTCATATCCGATGGAGGTGACTCCACTTCCGCCTTCCTCCGTGTAGGTGTAGTTCCAGGCGAAGTGATGATCCCCCGTGCAATCGAAGAACATGCGGTTCGTATGCCATCCCCACATGAAGAAACCTTGCTGCGTCTGGACCTCGCAATTCGGCACGGGTGGGTTGCTGATCGTGCAAGGGTTCTCGGCCTGCGCGGACGTCAATCGACCGTTCGTGCCCGGCGCTCGTTGGGTGCGCTTCTTCGTCTGCTGCGCATCGGTGCGGGCAAGGACCCGTGTCTTGAGCATCTGTGTGGGCGTGACAGGTTCGCTCGAGCACCCCAGGCTCACCGCGAACTCTCCAGCGGTGTCGGACTTGTTGATTCCCTCGACGGTCACTGCTCCGGGCTCCGCGGCGACCAGGTCGATTTGCGTGTGTTCATGATGTGCGACGTCCCAGCCCCAGAGATTGGGGTGCGTGTTCGGGCACTCGAGGCGGGTCGACTGCTTTTGTCCTGCCGGCACCGAAACCGCGGGAAACGTCGTCGAGACGCAAGCAGAAGCGCCAGCGCATTCGCGATTCGTGGAGGGAACGAACGTCCTGTCCTGGCCGCCATACGAATTCCCCGCCACCAGGACCATCGCGAGCGCCAATCCAGCGATCGTCGCCTTCGGATGATTCAGCATGTCGCCTCCTATCCAGTGAGAGCTTCGACCGCACTTCTTCAGCGAGAGCGATAGTCGCGATGGGCCCGCGCCGTTCCATAGTACGCCCGCGTGCTCCACGTTTGTTGAACTAAGCCCGTACCCGGGTCGAATCCTCTAGGTGTACGCCCGTTAGGCCGCGTTTCGCGCAGGAGAGAGGAGCGCGACGTGGATCGGCCTAGTGCAACTCGATGACCTAACCCCTGGAGGGGCGGTCGAAAGGAAGTAGGCTTCCGAAATGCACCGATTGGTCCCGTTCGTCATCGCTGCCGCCCTCGCGGCGGCCTGCTCGCCGGATTCGCCGAGCTCCTCGAGTGCGTCGGCAAAGGCTCTCGTGGGCAACACCCTGGGCGGGGACGCTGCTCTCGGGATCACCGTGCCGGACGCCTACACGGCCTTGTCCCTCTCTCCGATCGCCCGTGGCGCCTTCCCGTTCTTTGGAAGCGACGGTAAGTACCACGTCGCGTACGACCTTCTCATCCTCAACGTCTCCGCCTTCCCGACGACGCTGGAGAAGCTCGAGATCGTCGATGCTGCGGAACCGACGAAGGTCCTCGCCTCGTTCTCGGGCGCGAACCTGGTCGACCCGAACTGCGCGTACGGGGACTGCAACCGCCTGCGCCAGGTGTACAGCCAGCAGGTCGAGGACAACTCGATTCCCGTCCACGAGAGCCGCCTGTTCTACGTCGACTTCGCCTTCGGCTCGCTCGACATGGCGCCCAAGGCCGTGCTTCACCACGTCTACGGGACGGGCAAGAGCATCCTCACCTCTCGGCAGCTAGGACCCTTCGACTACCTGACCACCCCCTTCGACATCTCGGCCGGTACGCCGCGGGTCATCGGCCCGCCGCTCGAGGGCACCAACTGGGTGGCGCTCAACGGCTGCTGCCTGCCGGGATTCCCGCACCGCAACGCCATCCTTCCGGCCAACGGTGTCGTCGGCAACAGCCAGACGTTCGCCATCGACTGGAAGCGGGCGAACGACGAGGGTGCGTTCTACACCGGCGACAATACGAAGAACGAGAGCTTCGTCGACTACGGGGAACCCGTGTTCGCGGTCGCAGACGCAACCGTGACGGGCGTCCTCGACGGCGTGGAGGCGAACGCACCGGGCGTCCAGCCGACGCAGGATCCGGTGACCGCGGCGAAGATCACGCTCGAGAACATCGATGGGAACCACGTCATCCTCGACCTGGGTGGCGGCGTCTTTGCCATGTACGCGCACTTCCAGAAGGGTTCGATCAAGGTGAAGGTGGGCGACAAGGTGAAGAAGGGCGACCAGCTCGCCCTGCTCGGCAACACCGGCAACGCGAACGCGTCGCACCTCCACTTCCAGCTGATGGACGGGCCCAACATCCTCACCGCAAACGGCCTGCCCTACGTGTTCGACAGCTACACGTATCGAGGTCAGCTGCCCTTGCAGCAGGTGCTCGGCGCCGACGACTTCCTGTCCGGCAACTTCTTCGACGAGCGGCTTGCGACCGGTGAGCCGCGCAAGAATCAGCGTCCGCTCAACCTCGACATCATCGACTTCGCGAATTGAACGCTCTCGGGCGTTCCAGTCCTACGGACCCTTACGGCCCGAACTTGATGTCCCCGTTGTCGAACGTACCGGCCACCACGTCGACCACCGCGAACTTGGTCGCATCGGCGAGCGAGCCGCCGTTGGCGTCGTAGAACAGCCCGCCCGTCGACGAATCGAACACGATGTTCACGGAGGCGCCTACCGACAGGGCACTCACATCTCCGCTGCCACTGGTGTTGACGCTCGCGTAGTCGGCGGCGGCTAGCGTACCCGAGCCGCTGCCGATGCCCGCGAACACCGATGTGGAGAGGAACACGGTGTCGGCATTCGGGTTGCCGTTCTGGGCGTTGAAGTCGTTGATCGTGTCGACGTTGGTCGTGGCGTTCAGCGGTGTGTCGAAGAAGAACGTGTCGGTGCCGTTCATCCCGTCCAGGTAGTCGTTGCCGTCACCGCCGTGGATCAGGTCGGTGCCCGACTGGCCGTACACCGTGTCGTCTCCGGAGCCGGAGAAGATCGTGTCGTTGCCCGCGGCCAGGAACACGAGGTCGTCGGGTGTCGAGCCGAGGTTGATCGTCTCGCCCCCGGTGGTTCCGGTCACGACCCGGAACAGCTGCGTGAGGCTTCCGCCACCGTCGGTGGCGGTCGTGTTCAGCTCGTAGATGCGGCCCTCCTGGATGCCGTTAGGGCCGGTCACGCCCGAGACCAGACCGGACGAACTGACCGTGATGTCGGCCGTCGCGTCGGACTGCGTCGTGCCGGCCAGATCCTTCTCGACCAGTGTCGCGCTGAACGTCACCGCGCCGGCGGCGCCGACCGCGCTGAACTGACCGAGCGAGCCGGCGGGAACGTTGGTCTGACCCGGCGTGAAGCCCGTCAGCACGATGTCGGTCGGGCCGTCGGCGCTGCCGTTGATAGTCACGGTCACCTGCTGCGTGTCGTCGCCGCCATGGCCGTCCGAGGACGAGATCGAGTAGTTCAGCACCAGCGATTCGCCGGAGTTCAGGTAGTTGAAGGCCTGCGCGCCCGAATCGAACGTCCAGGTCAGGTTGTGGGCGTCGCCGCTGTCGGCCGGAAGTCCCGACGTGGGCGCGACGGTCATCATCGCGAGCAGCTGCGCGTTCGTCAGACCGAGCCCGGCCGTGGCGCCGGAGGCCACCACCGAGCTCACCGCCGAGCCGATCACGTCGGTCGTGTCGACGTCGGTGACCGTCAGCGTGTCGCTGGCGGTCAGTCCGGCGTTCGTCTCCGTGAGCGTCGCGGCGGCGCCGTCGGTCGTGACGATGCGCAGGTCAGGTGCGTCGTTCGTGCCCGTGATCGTCACGGACACGGTGCGGGCGACGTTTCCACCTTGCCCGTCGCTCAGGTCGAAGGTGAACGTCTCGATCTTCGTCTCGCCCGCCGCGAGGAACTCCACCGCCGAGGCCGCGACGCTGTAGTTCCAGGTGATCACGCCACCGGTGCCGTTCACATCGCTGGCCTGCGTGGTCACGCTGGCCGTGAGCGCACCCAGCGCGCCCGCGCTGGGCGTCACGGGACCGACGCTGTGCACGTCGAGCAGGTCCACGTCGCTGAAGGCGATCGTGCCGGTGTCGGTGAGATCGCCCGCCGGAGTCGTCAGCTCGGTCACACCACCGGTCACGTCGATGGCCGCCACGATGGGTGCGTCGTTGCTGCCGGTAATGGTGATCCGCACCGTGGCGGAGTCGGACAGGGGTGTGCCCGCGTCATCGGTCACGGTGACCGTGAACTCCTCGACCCGGGTCTCGCCTTCGGCCAGGTACGCGACATCGGCGGCGTTGACGGAGTACGTGTAGCTGACCGTGCCGTCGCCGGCGTCCGTGGCCGGGTCCGAGATGGTCAGTGTGCTGAGCGTCCCGAAGGTCGTGCCGACCGGCGTGAAGCCGACGGTGTGGGCGTCGGTGAGGTCGGCATCGTCGAAGCTGAAGCTGTCGCTGGTGGTCAGGATGCCCGTGTCGGCATTCGAGCCGGCCTCGGTGACTCCGGCGTTGAACAGTGTCCCCGCGATGACGGGCGCGTCGTTGGTGCCCGTGATGGTGATCCGCACCGTCGCGCTGTCGGAGAGCGGCGTGCCCGCGTCGTCGGTCACGGTGACCGTGAACTCCTCGATCCGGGTCTCGCCCTCGGCCAGGTACGCGACATCGGCGGCGTTGACGGAGTACGTGTAGCTGACTGTCCCATCGCCAGCGCCGGTGGCGGCGTCCGTGATCGAGAGCGCGGAGAGGGTCCCGAAGGTCATGCCGACCGGCGTGAAGCCGACGGTGTGGGCGTCGGTGAGGTCGGCATCGTCGAAGCTGAAGCTGTCGCTGGTGGTCAGGGTGCCCGTGTCGACATTCGACCCGGCCTCGGTGACTCCGGCGTCGAACAACGTCCCTGCGATCACCGGGGCATCGTTGGTGCCCGTGATGGTGATGCGGACCGTCGCGCTGTCGGAGAGCGGCGTGCCCGCGTCGTCAGTCACCGTGACCGTGAACTCCTCGACCCGGGTCTCGCCCTCGGCGAGGTAGGCGACGTCAGCCTCGTTCACGCTGTAGGTGAAGCTGACGGTGCCGTCGCCGAGGCCCGTGGCGGCGTCGCTGATCGAGAGCGCGGAGAGGGTCCCGAAGGTCATGCCGACCGGCGTGAAGCCGACGGTGTGGGCGTCGGTGAGGTCGGCATCGTCGAAGCTGAAGCTGTCGCTGGTGGTCAGGGTGCCCGTGTCGACATTCGACCCGGCCTCGTTGACTCCGGCGTCGAACAACGTCCCTGCGATCACCGGGGCATCGTTGGTGCCCGTGATGGTGATGCGGACCGTCGCGCTGTCGGAGAGCGGCGTGCCCGCGTCGTCGGTCACCGTGACCGTGAACTCCTCGACCCGGGTCTCGCCTTCGGCCAGGTACGCGACGTCAGCCGCGTTGACGGAGTACGTGTAGCTGACTGTCCCATCGCCAGCGCCGGTGGCGGGGTCCGTGATCGAGAGCGCGGAGAGGGTCCCGAAGGTCGTGCCGACCGGCGTGAAGCCGACGGTGTGGGCGTCGGTGAGGTCGGCATCGTCGAAGCTGAAGCTGTCGCTGGTGGTCAGGGTGCCCGTGTCGGCATTCGACCCGGCCTCGGTCACGCCCGCGTCGAACAGCGTCCCTGCGATCACCGGAGCGTCATTCGTGCCGGTGATCGTGATCCGCACCGTGGCGGAGTCGGACAGGGGTGTGCCCGCGTCATCGGTCACGGTGACCGTGAACTCCTCGACCCGGGTCTCGCCCTCGGCCAGGTACGCGACATCGGCGGCGTTGACGGAGTACGTGTAGCTGACTGTCCCATCGCCAGCGCCGGTGGCGGCGTCCGTGATCGAGAGCGCGGAGAGGGTCCCGAAGGTCGTGCCGACCGGCGTGAAGCCGACGGTGTGGGCGTCGGTGAGGTCGGCATCGTCGAAGCTGAAGCTGTCGCTGGTGGTCAGGGTGCCCGTGTCGGCATTCGACCCGGCCTCGGTCACGCCCGCGTCGAACAGCGTCCCTGCGATCACCGGAGCGTCGTTCGTGCCGGTGATCGTGATCCGCACCGTGGCGGAGTCGGACAGGGGTGTGCCCGCGTCATCGGTCACGGTGACCGTGAACTCCTCGACCCGGGTCTCGCCCTCGGCGAGGTAGGCGACGTCGGCGGCGTTCACGCTGTAGGTGAAGCTGACGGTGCCGTCGCCAAGGCCCGTGGCGGGGTCGGTGATCGAGAGCGTGGAGAGGGTCCCCAGCGTCGTGCCGACCGGCGTGAAGCCGACGGAGTGGGCGTCGGTCAGGTCCGCATCATCGAACGCGAAGGTCGAGCTCGTGGTGAGCGTGCCGGTGTCGACGTTGGAGCCCGCCTCGGTCACTCCGCCCGTGAACAGGTCACCAGCAATCACGGGCGCATCGTTCGTACCCGCAATCGTCACGCGCACCGTCGCGTTGTCCGAGAGACCATTGACGTCGGTCACCGTGACCGTGAACTCCTCGACGCGCGTCTCACCCTCGGCCAGGTAGGCCGCGTCGGCGGCGTTGACGCCGTAAGTCCAGCTGACTGTGCCGTCGCCGGCACCCGTGGCCGGGTCCGAGATGGAGAGCGCGGACAGCGTTCCGAGCGTCGACCCGACCGGCGAAAAGGTCACCGTGTGCGTGTCCGTGACGTCGATATCGTCGAAGCTGAAGCTCGAGCTCGTACTGAGCGTCCCCGTGTCCACATTCGAGCCCGCCTCGGTCACGCCGCCCGTGAACACCTCACCCGCGATCACGGGCGCATCGTTGGTTCCCGTGATCGTGACCTTGAAGGACACAGTATGCGTCGTAGTGCCGTCGACATTCGTCTGAAGGACGTTGTAGGTGAACGTGTGGCTCACCGATTCACCGGCGGCCAGCGAATCGGCATCGCTCGCGTCGATCGTGTACGAGCCATTCGCATCGAGCTTGATCTTGGCGTTGGCGAGGTCGACGAACGTGTACTCGACGCCGACCGCACCGCCGCTCCAGCCGGTCACGGAGAGCACGTCGCCCGCACCGGCGCCGTCGTTCGCGAGCACGTTTCCGCTCGCCGTGGCGTCCTCGAACACCGACGCCTCGTCCTTTGTCGGCGTGATCACCGCGAAGGTCACCTCGCCCGTCTTCGAAGAGCCGCTGCGCGAGGTCTCGAAGGTCCCATCTAGGTTGGAATCGAGCCCGACCGACGTGATGCGCGCGCCGAAGCAAACGTTGCTGAAGTCGGCCAGCGTCAGATCGCGCGCGCTCGAGTCGAGCGTGAACGTGAAGGTGCGCACGTCGTCGGTCGTCTTGAGGCCCGATGAGCCGATCTCCACACCCACGTCGTAGCCGCCGGCATCGCCGAGCAGCCCTTGCATGTTGGCGCCATTGCCCAGATCGGAGACGGTGTCGTTGCCCTGCTGGAACTCCGTCAGATTCGCGGCAGAAGAAGCGCTGAGGCTGCCGATCAGACTCTCGTCGGCAATGTCGAAGAACAGGCCGCGCAGGTCACCGACGTAACCCGCGAGCTGGGTAACGGTGAACGTGACCGTTCCATCCGCGTTCTCGGTGATCACGATCTGCACGACGGGCGTGCTCCCGCCGGTGGACGAGTCATTGATCAGGAAGGTCATCGAACCCATGGTCGTGTCTCTCGGCAGTTGCCTTGGTTGGTGGTTAGGACTCTCTGCCCGCTCGCCGGAGTCCCGTGGTGACCGGCTCGAGCAGGTATTGCAGTGCGGTGCGCTTCTCGCCCTCGAGGTAGACCTCGGCCGGCATGCCGGCCTGCAGCTTCAGGTTGCCGGCGTCGCGCAGTGACGCAGCATCGGTCTCGATCAGCGTCTCGTAATAGGGCTCGTGCGTGTCGGGATCGACGAGGCGATCGCCGCCCACGTACACGACGCGGCCCGCCACCGTCTTGGTGACGCCGTGCTTGAACGCCGTGAAGCGCAGGTTCGCAACCTGATCGCGGTAGATGCGGCTGATGTCCTCGGTCCGCACGCGCGCCTCGACGACGAGCTTCACGTCCTGCGGCACGATCTCCGCGATCGTCTCACGCGGCGAGATCACCGCGCCTGGCGTCGCGTACTTGAGATGGATCACCTCGCCGCTCGCAGGTGCCACGATCAGCTGGCGCTCGGACGCATCCGTCCACTTGCGCAGCTCCTGCTCCAGCTGCGCGACGCGCGTGGCGCTCTCGCGCAGCTCGTCGCTCGCGGTCTGCCGGTACTGGCCCTCGATCGTGCTGGCTTTGAGGTCGATCTCGGCGAGCCGCTGCTGTGCGCGCGCGAGCTCGGAACGCCGCTCCTCGATGTCCGCCGCATAGTCCGTGGACACCGTCTCGAGCTGCCGCACACGCGCCGCCGAGATATAGCCGTCTTCGAGAAGCTTGCGGTTGTTGGCGAGCTCGGTCTGGCGCAGCTGCAGCGACTCGTCGCCGCGGTCGAGCTGCGCCTGGAGCGCCGCGATCTCCTGCATGACGCGCGCGCGCTGCTTGTGCAACAGCTGGGTCTGGTTGAGCAGCGCGCTGTGCCGCGCGTCGAATAGCGCGCGCTCCTTCTCGAGCTGCTTCGCGAGCGGGCCCGGCTCGCTCGCCGCGGCGAGCAGCTCGCCGGGAAAATCCACGGCAGGAGCGAGCGCCTGCTCGGCCTCGAGCCGTGCAATCCCGAGTCGCTCGGCCTGCAGGCGGCCGGTGTACTGGTGCAGGTTCGCGTCGACCGCGACATCGCCGAGCACGAGCAGCGGCTCTCCCTGCCGGACCTGTTGGCCGTCGCGCACGCGGACCTCGCGCACGATGCCGCCCTCCTGGTGCTGCACCAGGCGCCGGTTCAGGTCGACCTTCACGAAGCCGCTCGCGATCACGGCCGAGGACAGCGGTGCGATCGAGAGCCACAGCACAACCGGCAACAGTCCGAATCCGAGCACCGCGAGCCCGCGCGTCCACAGCTGCGATGCCTCGCGCGCGTGCTCGAAGAGCGATTCGTCGACGGCCGGCGTCGGCGCGGCTTGCATCACGACGTCTGCTCCAGCCGCACGATCTCGACCGGGCGCGAGATCGGGACGACGTTGGCGGGAATGCCGGACTTCTGCCGCTCGATCGCCGCGAGCACCTGCGCGGCCGCGCCGAAGTGCAGGGCGCGGCCCGCTTCGAGCACGAGCATGTGCGTCACGTGCTGGATCAGCGTGTTGCGGTGGGTTACGACGATCACGGTCACCGATTGCTCGCGGAGCTCGGCGAGCGCATCGGCCAGCGCGCGCTCGCCCGCGCCGTCGAGATTCGAGTTCGGCTCGTCGAGGATCACGAGCCGCGGGTTGCCGTAGAGAGCGCGCGCGAGCGCGATCCGCTGGCGCTGGCCCGGAGACAGCTGTACGCCGCCGACGTCCACCTGCGTGTCGTAGCCCTCCGGAAGCGACAGGATCATCTCGTGTGCGCGCGCGCGCTGCGCGGCGCGGACGACCTGCTCGGAGTCGACCACCCCGAGCCGCGCGATGTTCTCTGCGACGGTTCCCTGGAACAGCTCGACGTCCTGCGGCAGGTAGCCGATCGACGGGCCGAGCGCCTCGCGCGGCCAGCGCGACAGGTCCGCGCCATCGAGGCGCACGACGCCCGCGGAGGGCTTCCAGATCCCGGCCAGCATGCGCACCAGCGTCGACTTGCCCGCGGCGCTCGGGCCGACGATGGCGAGCGCTTCGCCGGGCGCCAGCGAGAGTGACACGTTCTGAAGCACCAGGCGGTCGCTAGTCGGCGGCCGGTAGACGAGGTTCTGCGCGGCGATCGCACCCTGAGGCTCTGGCAGCTTCATGAGCTCCGACCCGTTCGCGCCGGTGCCGAGCAGCGCGACGAGCCGCGCGTGCGCCATGCGCGCCTCGGCCAGCACGCGCCAGCTCGCGACGATCTGCTCGACGGGCGCGAGCGCGCGCCCGAGCAGGATCGTGGTGGCGATCATCACGCCCGGGGTGGCCTCGTGCGTGACGACGAGGTACGCGCCGATCGAGAGCATGGCGATCTGGACCACCTGGCGCAGCGAGCGCGCACTCGCGGTGAGCGCGACCGTCATGCGCGCCAAGGGGCGCTGAAGCTCGTTCACCTTGCCGTTGAGCTGCCGCCAGCGGCCGATCAGCCCGGGCGCCATGCCGAGCGCATGCACCACCTCGGCGTTGGCGAGTGAAGCCTCGAGATAGCGGTTCGAGTGCACCGCCTCGCGCTGTAGCATCTCGATTCCGCTGCGCGTCAGACGATCGTTCAACAGCGCGAGCGCGAGCATGACCACGGCGCTCGCGAGCGCCGCGAGGCCGAGCAGCGGGTGGCAGAGCCAGATCACCGCCACGTACACGACGAGCCAGGGCGCGTCGAAGAGTGCGATCAGGCCGTGCGAGGAGAACAGGGCGCGCAGCGTTCCGACGTCGCGCAGGGCTTCGTTGGGCACGCCTTCCGCGGCGCGTGCCCGCGCCGCGATCACGAGCTGCGCGACAGCCGGCGCAAGCGCGTCGCCGACCATGTTGCCGAGCACGCCCTGCAGCCTTCCGCGCAGGTAGTCGAGCGCGAGCGCAATTCCCAGCGCGATCACCGCCCCGAGCAGCAGAACTGCGAGCGTCTCGCGGCTCTGGCTCACGAGCACGCGGTCGAACACCTGCAGCAGGAAGATGGACGGCACGAGCATGAGCAGGTGGCCGACGAACGAAAACACCGCGACGTGCAGCAGTGAACGCCGCATCGAGCAAGCGAGGAGGTTCAGGGTGGGCACGCCTAACTTGAGTGCCCGGTTGCGGAACGCCGGTTACTCCGCGCCCGGAAAGAATATCGAGTGGCACAAGCAAATCGTGCGCAACTCGGTCTCTCGTAGGGCGGATTAACGAGCGAAGCGAGCGCAATCCGCGTGCGGCGACCCGATCCTCACTCGCGCAAGGATCGGGTCACCCGGAGCTCCGCGGAGCCGGTCAGCTGGGAAGGTCGACGCCCCGCCTACTTTACGTGCGCGGGCTTCTCATCGAGCAGGACCGTCTTCGACTCGAGGAACGGATACAGGCCCTCGACGCCGCCCTCGCGGCCGATGCCCGACTGCTTGAAGCCGCCGAACGCGATGTTGAAGTCGGTGCGGAAGCAGTTGTGGCCAACCGTGCCCGACCGCAGCTCGCGCGCGGTCGAGTAGGCGCGCTCGACGTCGTTGGTGAACACCGAAGCGTTGAGGCCGTAGATCGAGTCGTTGGCGACATCGACTGCAGCAGCTTCGTTGTCGACCGGAATCACCGAGAGCACCGGCCCGAAGATCTCCTCGCGCGCGATCGTCGAGTGGTTGTCGACGTTGCCGAACACGGTCGGCTCGATGAACCAGCCGCGTGCCAGGTCCTTCGGCCGCCCGCCTCCGGTCGCGAGCTTCGCGCCCTCTTCCTTGCCCTTGGCGATGTAGTGCTCGACGCGATCGCGCTGGCGGCTCATCGCGAGCGGACCCATGCGCGTCGTGGGGCTGTACGGGTCGCCCACCGTCACCTGCTTGAACGAGGCGCTCAGCGCGTCGACGAGCTCGTCGTGGCGCTTCTTCGTCACGACGATCCGCGTGAGCGACGAGCAGACCTGGCCCGTCAGGAACGGGGCGTAGCCCGCGATCGTCGCGGCGGCACGGCCGATGTCGAAGTCGTCCAGGATCACCGCGGCCGACTTGCCGCCGAGCTCGAGCGTGCAACGCGCGATGCGCTCCCCGCAGATCGAGGCGATCTTGCGCCCCGCTGCGGTCGACCCCGTGAAGGTCACCTTGTCGACGTTGGGGTGACGGACGAGCAGCTCCGACACTTCGCGATTGGCGGTGAGCACGTTGATCACGCCGGAGGGAAGGCCGACCGCCTCGCACGCCTCCGCGAGGATGTACCCCGCACCGGGGGCCTCGGGCGAGCACTTGAGGATCACCACGCAGCCCGCGAGCAGCGCGGGCGCGCACTTGTACGCGATCAGCGAGGACGGCGCGTTCCAGGGAATGATCGCCGTGACGACACCGACCGGCTCGCGCACGAGCAGGCCGATGTTGCCGCTCCCGGGTCCCGGTTGGCGCTGCTCCTCGAACGGGAACGTGTCGGCGAGATCGGCGTAGTAGCGCCAGATGGCGCCGATCCCGGCCGAGCCGCCCTTCGCGATGCCGTGGATGACGCCCGATTCGTTCGTCCAGATCTGCGCCAGATCATCGGTGCGCTTGTCCATCTCGCTTGCGATCGCGCGCAGATACTTCGCCCGGTCGGCGTGGCTCATGCGCGGCCAGGGTCCGCGGTCGAATGCCTGGCGCGCTGCCGCGACCGCCTTCTCGACGTCGGGGGCCTGCGCCTCGGCGACCTGGACGAACAATTCCTCGGTGCCGCTATTGATGACGTCGATCTTCGACGAGCTGGACGGGGAGGCCCAGCTTCCGTCGATGAAGAAGCGGTCGGGATGCTTGATCGGTGCGGGGGTCGGGTCGCTCATGGGGTCCTCCTTGGGGGACTCGGACGATATCACGAGGCGACCTCTCGGACCCCCCGTTTACTTCCCGCCGAGGCTCATCCAAACGAGCGTTATCAATTGATCGGTCTTGATGAAGCCGTCGCCCCATTCGGCCTCGAGGTGGGCCAGGGGCTTGCTGGCGACGAACTTCTCGAGCGTCTTGCCCGACGCAATGCTCTTCTCGACCCGCCCCTTCACGTCCACGAGCATGTCGCGAAACACGACGAGGTCGGCGCGCGTCGCGAGCGGGCCGTGGCCTGGGACGATCTTCGTCTGATCGTTCGCGCGCGCGAGCGCGCGGTTCGCGGAGTCGATCAGGCCCGTGATCGTTCCGCCGCTCTCGACGTCGATGAACGGAAAGAAGCCGTTCACGAACGTGTCGCCCATGTGCACGACGTTCGCGTTCGCGAACCAGATGTGGGCATCGCCATCCGTGTGCGCGGGCGCGACGTGCTCGACCTGGATCGTCTCGCCGTTCCAGTGCAGCGTGACGCCCTCGGCGAACGTGACCACGGGCAGCGCCGCGGCCGGCTGCGCGGGCATCTTCCGGTTCATGAACTTCGAGAACTGATCCATCGACATGCGCTTGCGCACGTTCTCGTGCGCGAAGATCACGGCTCCGGCGCCCGTCATCGGCTCGTTGCCGCCCGTGTGATCGCCGTGGAAATGTGTGTTGATCACGAACCGGATCGGCGCGTCCTGCAGCGCGCGCACCGCCGCGACGATCTTCGGCACCATCGGCACGAACTGATCGTCCACGATCACGGGACCGTCGGTTCCGATACACACCGCGATGTTCCCGCCCGCGAAGCCGCCCACGCCTTCGAGCATCGCGACACCCGGAGCGAGCTGCGTCGTCTTGAGCGAGATCTTCGAGAAGTCCTGCTCCTGGGCGCTTGCCGCCGCCGTCGCGAGCAGCACCGCGCACAGAAGCCACGCGCCCGATCGCTGCGCATGCATGTCGTTTCCCTTTCTCAGAGGTGAATCTCGAAGCGGATCTCGACGTAGGGCGACGGGTCGGAGCGGCGCGACAAGAGCGTTCCCAGATCCTCCTCGTGCACGCGGATTCTCCGGTCCAGGAGCGCGCCCATTTCGAGCTCGAGCTGCAGCCAGTTGGCGAGGAT
This sequence comes from uncultured delta proteobacterium, assembly GCA_963832165.1. Lineage (GTDB taxonomy): Bacteria > Myxococcota_A > UBA9160 > UBA9160 > SMWR01 > JAHEJV01. Next base: position 562,943 of record CAWHTE010000007.1, read on the forward strand.
CCAGTCGATTCCGCCCCCGATCCGGATGTGGCGTTCCCGGAACGAGAGATCGCCGAACCCCGGGCGATCGCTGAGCCGGTATCCGTCGCTCGAGCGGAAGCCCGCGATGAAGAGGCCGAACGCGGGTGTGACCCCGACCTCCACCTGGAGTCCCAGCTCGCGCGTGCGCAGCGTGACGAGCTCGTTAGGCCGCCAGCGCAGTGCGAAGATCGGGTCTAGGTCCACCTCTGCATCGTGGAACGGCGACCGCAGCGAGACGCCGAGCGCCAGGCGTAGTCTTTTCCCGACTTCGTAGCCGAAACCGAGTGCGCCGCCCATGGACGTGCCGTCATCGAAGTCCCCGTTCTCCCAGCGCGACCCGCCGTAGATCGATCCGACCACCGACCACCGCTCGCCCTTCACGAACCAGTCCGTGGAATCGCTGATCAAGCGGGCGCCGTCGATCGCGATCCGGAACGCGTGCAGGTCGAGATCGCCGATCCGCTCGTCGGCGTCGAAGGTCTGTCCGGTGATCGGATGCACGTCCGTGCCCGTGCCCCAGACGTCGCCCTGAAAGTCGTACTGCGTCTCCGCGAGCTGGAGCGCGATGCGCGACACGAAGCGCTCGGTTGCGAGCCACGTCAAGCGCGCTCGGAGCTCGGGTCGCACCACGGTCATGTCTCCGTCGCCGATCGACGCTTGCGGTGCCGTGAACAACGCGAGGTGCATCCGAAGCGCTTCGCTGATATCGAGCTCGGGAAACGGTGGCGCGGCGAGGAAGGAGAGCTCGCCCGCCACGTTGCCTTCCACGGTGGACTGATCGTCGTCGGGCTTCTCCGCAGCCGAGGGCGCTGCGGCGCCGAGTGCTCCCGCGAGCGCGAGCGCTGCCACTCGCGCCATGCGCGAGGTGCGACGCACCGGCCTGCGCGCAGAGAGCGTCCCCATCACGTTCCGTCGAGATAGCACGATCCGTGCCACTTCGGGATCGAGTGGTAAAAATGGGAACCCGAACCCGCCGCGGGCCGGTGCATAATGGTGGGGAATGGCAGTGTCGGAGCTCGCGACGGTTCCTCGCCCCCTCTCTCCTTACCGCGTCCTCGACCTCACCGACGCGCGCGCGGGGCTCGGCGCGATGGTGCTCGCGGGGCTCGGCGCCGACGTGATCCGCGTGGAGCCGCCGGGCGGGTGCGACGCGCGGCGTGCAGCGCCGCTCGTGCCCGGCCTCCCCGACACCCTCGCGAGCCTGCGCTTCCACGCGTTCGAGCGCGGCAAGCGCAGCGTCGTGCTCGATCTCGAGAGCGCGCGCGGCCGCGCGGATTTCGAAGCGCTCGTCGCGAGCGCGCACTTCGTGATCGAGAACGCGGGCCCGGGCGCGTCCGACGCGCGCGGGCTCGGCTTCGCGGCGCTGCGCGAGCTGCGGCCCGATCTCGTGTACGTCGCGATCAGCCCGTTCGGTCAGGACGGGCCTTATGCACACCATCTCGCGACCGATCTCACGCTCTCCGCGATGGGCGGGATGATGTCGCTGCTAGGTGAGCCCGATCGCCGGCCCGTGCGCATCACGGTTCCCCAGACCTGGTACCACGCGTCGGTGGAGGGCGCGCTCGCGGCGTTGGTCGCGCACGAGCGCAGGCTGCAGACCGGCGAGGCGCAGTTCGTCGACGTGTCGGTGCAGGCGGCCGTGTTCTGGACCGGCCTCAACGCGATGATCGCGCACGCGATCCAGGGCAAGAACATCGAGCGCAATGGGACGTGGCTTCAGCTCAGCACGCTCGTCACGCCGCTCGTGTACCCGTGCGCGGACGGCGAGGTGACGTTGATCGCGACGACTGCCACGCTCGTGCCGCTGATTCCGTGGATGATCGAGACGGGCGTGATCGACGAGGCGTGGGCCGCGCTCGAGGACTGGCGCACCTACGAAGCGCGCATGCTCACGGGGGCCGAGCTCGCGATTCCGCTGCCCACACTGCGCGAGAAGATCGAGCAGTTCACGCGCAAGCTCACCAAGGCCGACCTGTTCGCGGGCGGCATCGCGCGCAGCATCACGCTCGCGCCCGTCAACACGACCTCCGACGTCCTCGCGCTCGACCACCTCGCGCACCGCGACTTCTGGCGTCCCATCCCTCTTCCCGACGGTCGCACCCTGCGCGCCGCGGGCTCGTTCGCGCGCCTCTCCCGCACTCCCATCTCGTTCCGTCCCGCCCCCGACCTCGGCGAGCACACGGCAGAAATCGTAGGGCGGGAGGAGCCGGCGAAGCCGGCGGATCCCGCCTTCCGCGGCACCCGGCCCGCGACGGCGACCACGCGGGCACAGCCCCGTCTGCCGTTCGAGGGCGTCAAATTCGCCGACTTCTCCTGGATCGGCGTGGGCCCGATCACCGCGAAAGTCTTCGCCGACCACGGCGCCACGGTCGTCCGCGTCGAAACCGACAAGCCCGCCGACCGCCTCCGACTCGTCGGTCCGTTCAAGGACGGCATCGGCGGCATCAACCGCTGCCAGTTCTTCGGCTCGTTCAACACCTCGAAGCTCTCGCTCCAGCTCGACCTCAAGCACCCCGAAGGCATCGCGATCGCCAAACGCCTGCTCCAATGGGCCGACATCTGCCTCGACTCGTTCACGGCGGGCACCATGACCGAGCTCGGCCTCGGCTACGACGTCGCACGCGAGCTGAATCCGGGCCTGATCATGGCGAGCACGTGCCTGATGGGTCAGACCGGACCCGCTGCGAAGCTCGCGGGCTACGGCTACCACGCGGCGTCGGTGTGCGGCTTCTACGAGGTGACGGGCTGGGACGACCGCGCGCCCGGCGGCCCGTTCAACGCCTACACCGACACCATCGCGCCGCGCTTCCTCGCCACCGTGCTCATGGCCGCGCTCGACGATCGCCGCCGCACCGGCGAGGGGCAGTACATCGATCAGGCGCAGATGGAATCGTCGCTGCACTTCCTCGGCCCCGAGCTGCTCGAGGCGCAGATCACGGGGAAGGATGCGCGCCGCGCGGGCAACTACTCCGCCACCGCCGTCCCGCACGACTCCTATCCTTGTCAGGGCGACGACCAGTGGTGCGCCATCGCGTGCGAGACGGACGAGCAGTGGCGCGCGCTGCGGCGCGAGCTAGGCGATCCCGAGTGGGCGCGAGCACGAGAGCTCGACGCGCTGCCCGGCCGCCTCGCTCAGCGCGATCTCATCGACCGCGAGCTCGCCGCGTTCACCGCGAAGCACCCGCCGCGCGCGCTCATGGATCGGCTCCAGGCCGCCGGCATCCCGGCCGGCATGGTTCAGCGCTCGAGCGATCACCAGGAAGACCCCCAGCTCGCCCACCGCGAGTTCTTCCGCCCGCTCGAGCATCCCGAAATGGGCCTCGTCCCGTACGAAGGCCACGCCTACCGCATCTCGGGCTACGACCACGGAGCGCGCTCACCGGCTCCCTGCCTCGGCGAGCACACCTATCAGGTCCTGCAAGAAGTGCTCGGGCTCGACGACGACGAGATCGCGCGGGTGTTGGGAAGCGGGGCGTGCGGATAGGGATGTACTTCCGGGCCCGTAGACGCGGGCGAGTGGTCGAGATCCTCGCTTTGATCGTCCTCACCGGAGCCGTGCAATGCGCGAGCGCGCCACCCGCGCCGCCGGACTCTCCATCGACCTGCGAGGGCCCCGTCATTCGCGGGCCGATCGGTGGTTCGAATCCCACGCTGACCGGCTTCGCCGACTATCACGCGCACATGTTCTCCGAGGTGTCGTTCGGGCAGTACGGGTTCCATGGTCACAGCTATCCGCCGATCGACGCGCCGCCCGAGCAGCAGCTCGGCGATTCGCTCGGGCCGTGTCGTCACGCGGATTTGCGCCATACGAGGACCGGCCTCTCGGTGCGCTTCATCGAGCGGTCTCACGGGACGCAGGGGTATCCGACGTTCGCGAAGTGGCCGAACTACTGGATGCTGCTCCATCAACAGATGTACGTGGACTGGGTGTATCGCGCGTATCGCCATGGTCTGCGGCTCATGGTCATGACGATCACGCACAGTCGCACGCTCTGTGAGCGCTTCCACAAGGATCCCGATGCACCGTGCGGCGACGACGCCGTGATCGCGCTCCAGATCGAAGCGATGCGGGGCATGCTCGACGCGATTGCGGAGCGCGAGGGCGGCTGGATGCGCCTCGCGCACTCGTCGCAGGAAGCGGCCGAGATCATCCGCGACAACCGATTGGCGCTCGTGCTCGCGGTCGAAGTCGACACGCTGTTCGAATGCGGGGTCGAAGGGGATGCGCGCTGCCGCTCCGAATCGTACGGGCCCGCGCTCGATTGGATGTACGGCGCTGGCGTCCGGCACCTCATTCCCATCCATCTGATCGACAACGGCTTCGGCGGCGCCGCGATCTACGACGACCACATGAACGTCAACCAGATCTATCTGCGCAATACGCTGCTGCAGCCGGATCCAGCGGGGTGCGAGGACGAGCGGGTCGACTTCGAGTTCAGCGGCACCTCCGCGACGTTGGTTACGGCGATGCTGTCGGTCGGGCGTTCCTACCTTCCGCGCTATCCGCGAAGCCCGAAGGGCAAAGAGGGCCATTGCAACGTGCGGGGTCTCACGAAGGATGGCGAACAGCTCGTCCGTGGCTTGATGCGCAGGGGCATGCTGATCGATCTCGAGCACATGTCGGAGCGCTCGATGGATGGAACCCTGGAGCTCGCGCGCGCGAACTGCGCCGATCTGGCGCGCGGGCGCACGTGTTATCCGCTGCTGAGCTCGCACAGCTGGCCGCGCGACCTCAAGCGCAGGCTTCGCGACGGGGAGAAGGTGGGATTCGTGCGGCCCGGCGAGGTGATCGAGACCACGACGGAGCTGCAGAAGTCCCCCGCCGTTCTCGCGGCGATTCGCGAGCTCGGTGGCGTGGTGGGCATGATCACCAATCAGGGGCGGTTGTATCGCGGTGAGGATGAGATTCCCGATGAGTGCCCGACGTCTTCAGAGGCGGTCGCACACGCGCTCGCGTACGCGGTGAAGGAGATGGGCGGGAAGGGTGGAGTCGGCTTCGGAACCGACTTCAATGGATTCGCGGGACAGCCGGGTCCGCGATTCGGGACGCATGCGTGTGGAGATCGCGGGACGCAGGACCAGCGAGCGCAGCTCGACTATCCGTTCACGGACCAGTTCGGCGAGGCGACGCAGTGCACGCGGGCCGGGCAGCGCGACTTCGATTTCAATCGCGATGGGCTGGCGCACTATGGGCTGTTGCCGGACCTGATTGCGGACATGAACCTGGTCGGTGCGGACGACGAGGTCGTCGACATGTTGTTCTCGTCGGCGCGGGCGTATGTCGAGATGTGGGAGCGGGCGGAGGCGGTGGCGCGCGTAAACAACGAACCGTAGAAGTGGGGGCCTCTTATGGGCATCATCGTCTGGTTGATCGTGGGCGGCGTCGTCGGCTGGCTCGCGAGCATCGTCATGAAGACGAACGCGCAGCAGGGCATTCTCGGGAACGTGCTGATCGGGATCGTCGGCGCGTTTCTGGGTGGACAGCTGCTGGGTGGCTCGATCAATGCGGGGCTCAGCCTGCGCAGCTTCGTGGTGTCGCTCCTGGGCGCGATCCTGCTGCTGGGGCTGATCAACCTGATCCGGCGCGGACGGGTGCGTTAGTCGGCGTAGTCGCGCAGCGGGGGCTCGGCGGTGACGGAGGGGCCGAAGACGATCGTCTCGCCGCCGTTGCCGTAGACGACGGCTTCCGCGGCGGCGGCGTCGTCGGGAGTCAGGCCGGGCAGGAAGAGCTGCGTGCAGACGGCGAGCGTGTCGAGGCGCGCCGGATCGGCGGGGCCGGGGTGCGTGAGCGCGTCGAGCACGAGCGTGAAGACAGCGGCGTCGACGGGCTGGCCGCCGTGATTGACGAACCGGCCCGGACAGATGTCCTGGATCATGATCGCGGTTCCGCCCGCGAGTGCGGCGGTGGGCGTGGGCAGGACGGGCTGCACGAGCTCGTCGTGGAGGCTGTAGAGGCTCGTGTAGTCGATCGAACCGGGCGTCTCGTCGTCGGCGTTGAGCGCGCTGATGAAGAGCGAGCTCGGCCGCATCTGCCACACCGCGGGGGCGAACGTGCCGCCCACGGTCGCGACATCGCCTAGCAGCGTGCCGTGGTGCGGCGTCGCGAGCGTCACGATGTCGTCTACCGCGGCCCGCACGTCGGGCCAGTACTTCACGGCCCAGCGCGGCTCGAGCCCGCCCTGGCTGTAGCCGACCATGTCCACCTTCTTGCCCGACGCCTCCCGGATCACGCGCACCGCATGCACGACGTACTCGACGGAGGTCTGGATGTCGGTGAGCGCGAAGCTGGGCAGGCGCACCGTGCACACGTCGAAGCCCATGTCGGGCAGGACCTTCTGGTAGGTGAGCGCCCAGTGGTCTTCGGGTCGACCCGCGGTGCCGTGTACGAGGAGAATGGGCTCGTGCTCACCCGAGAACGCGATCGGGCATTGGATGGCGCGGTCGAGCGTGGCTCGGTCGGTTTCGAGCGCGGGGCCGGCTGATGCAGGGCTTGCAGCGGTGAGCGTCAGGCCGATCGATGCCGCAGCGAGGACGGCGAGACCTCGTGTGGAGTTGCGGCGGACTACGCTGCCCTTCGGGCGAATCCGCCCGACGAGAACGAGCGCAAGAATTCCCGCCAGGAGCCCCGCCGCGCGCGAAGGCTCCGGTAGCGCGTACTCTCGGACCGGAGGCTCGGCGGGGACCTTCTGGCCCAGGAGTCCGACCGACTCGAGTCCGTTCGCGTAGACGACCTCTTGCGCGATCACCACGTCGTCGGGCGTGAGGCCGGGTACGAAGAGCTCGGTGCAGACCGCCGAGCCCACGCGCGCGGGAACGGCGGGCCCCGGGTGCGAGAGCGCGTCGAGCAGGAGCGCAAACACCGCGGCGTCGAACGGCTCGAGCCCGTGCTGGACGGGTCGACCGATGCAGACGTCCTGGATCGCGATGTTGGTGGCGCCCGCGAGCGCGGCGGTCGGCGTCGGCAATGCCGGCTGCACGAGCTCGTCCGTGAGGCTGTAGATGCTCGTGTAGTCGATCGCGCCGGGCGTCTCGTCGCCGGCGTTGAGGGCCTGGAGAAAGTTCGACGGGCCCAGGTAGTTCATCTGCCAGACGGCCGCCTGGCAGGTGGCCAGACACAACACATCGGTGGCGATCGCGCCGTGGTGCGGCGATGCGAGCGTGACGAGATCGTCCACGCTCTCGCGCACGTCGGGCCAGTACTTGAATGCCCAGCGCGGCTCGAGCCCGCCCTGGCTGTAGCCGACCAGGTCCACTTTCTTGCCCGACTTCGCCGCGATCGCGCGCACCGCGTGCACGACGTACTCGGCCGCGACCTGGATGTCGCCTAGCGCGAGGTCGGGCAGACGCACCGTGCATACGTCGTAGCCGAGGTCGGGCATGATCTTCGAGTAACCGAGCGCCCAGTGATCTTCGGGGCGGCCCGCGGTGCCTTGCACGAGCAGCACGGGCTCGTGTGCGCCCGAGAACGAGACGGGGCAGCGCACGGCGCGGTCGAGGTCGGTGGGGTTGGTCTCGAGGGCGGGACCGATCGCGGAGGCCGGAGTGGCGGCGGCGAGTAACAGGACCGCGGCGATGTAACCGATCCTCTTGAACGGCATCAATAATCTGCCCCTCGGCGCGCAGTATCGCATGCCTGCGGGCGCCGCTCCCCCGCGATGTGGTTCGAAGACATAACGAACCCTCTTGCGTAGGCGCGGCGCGGGCCTAGCCATACTCGACCATGGAAAATCTCCGTCTTCGACTCGTTTCGACGCGCGCGGCTGACCTGCGCGAAGCGCCCGCACCCGCGGCGGCGCCGGATCGCGACGTGCACCTGCTCGACGCCTACTCGCGTGCAGTGATCGACGTGGTGGAGGCCGTCGGGCCCGCCGTGATCGGCGTGCGCGCGGGGAAGTGGTCCGGCGGGCAGCCGGGCGGTCCCGGAGGCTCGGGCTCGGGCGTGCTGATCGCGCCCGACGGTTATGCGCTCACGAACGATCACGTCGTGGCCGCGTCGGCGAACGGCGTGCACGCGGCGCTTCCCGACGGTCGCACGCTAGGCTCGCGAGTGGTCGGCCGCGATCCGGCCACCGACCTCGCGCTGCTCCAGGTCGAGGGCAGCGCGCTGCCGTTCGCGCACCTCGAGGCGGAGCGGCTCGCGCGCCCGGGTCAGCTCGCGGTGGCGATCGGAAACCCGCTCGGCTTCGACTCGACGGTGACGTCGGGGATCGTTTCCGCCACGGGCCGCGCGCTGCGGAGCGTGCATGGGCGGCTCATCGAGAGCGTGATTCAGCACACGGCGCCGCTGAACCCGGGCAACTCGGGTGGCCCGCTGCTCGATGCGAGCGGCGCGGTCATCGGGATCAACACCGCGATCATCGCGTTCGCGCAGGGGATCGGCTTCGCGATCCCCGCGACGACGGCCGACTTCGTGGTGAGCCAGCTGCTCCAGCACGGCCGCGTGCGCCGCGCGCGGCTCGGGCTCGCGGGTCGCACGCGCCCGATCGATCGCCGGCTCGCGCGCCTGCTCGGGCTCGCGAGCGATTCGGCGGTGGAGATCCTGTCGCTCTCGGAACCGAGCGCGGCCGCGCGCGCGGGTCTGCGCGCAGGAGATTGGCTGCTCGCGCTCGACGGCGAGCCGACGCCGTCCGTCGACGCGCTGCAGCGGCTGCTCACGGTGGAGCGGATCGGGAAGCCGATCGAGATCTCGCTGCTGCGCGGGCGCGAGCGCGTGTCGGCGGCGGTGGTCCCCGAGTCCGACGAGTCGTAGTACATTCCGGGCCCGATGAACTTCATCGAACAGCTCCGGCAGAATCTGTCACCGGGCGATTTCGCGCGCATGATGGATTGGATGGCCGGCCTCGGCGACGCCGAGCGCTTGGAGATGATGCAGTTCATCGCGTCGCGCGAGACGCACGCGCCCGCGGTAGGCGCCGCCGCGCCGGACTTCGATCTGCCGCTGCGCGGCAGCAGTGCGCGCGTGCGCCTCTCGAGCTTCGAGGGAACGCGGCCTGTCGCACTGATCTTCGGCAGCTATACCTGACCGCCGTTCCGTGCCCAGGTTGGGCACCTCGAAGAGCTCCAGGATCGCTTCGGCGATCGAGTCGCGTTCTTCGTGGTCTACATCCGCGAGGCGCACCCTACCGACGGCTGGCAGGTCGAGGACAACGAACGCGACGTCGTGTACTTCCCGCAGCCGAAGACGCTCGGCGACCGCGTCGCAGTCGCCGACGCGTGCGCGCTGCGCCTCGAGCTCTCGATTCCGACGCTGATCGACGACATGGAGAACTCGACCGATCAGAAATACTACGCGCTGCCCGACCGCCTCTACCTGATCGGCCGCGACGGCACGATCGCCTACCGCGGTGCGCCCGGGCCGTGGGGATTCGTGGCGGCAGAGCTGGAGAAGGCGATCGAGGGGTACCTCGAGCACGAGTGAGCCCCGGGCTTGATCGAGGACGCAGTCGCAGCGATCCCGTGAGGAAGCGCGGTACGATCCCGACCGTGCAACCGCCCCCCTCGAACAAGAAGATTCCGCCGCGCGAGCGGCTGATCTTCCCGCTCGACGTCGACACGCGCGAGCAGGCCAGCGCGCTAGTGCAGCAGCTCGGCGACGCGGTCTGGTTCTACAAGGTCGGGCTCCAGCTGTTCATGAGCGGGAACTACTGGGACCTCGTGGCGCAGCTGGTCGACGCGGGCAAGAAGGTGTTCGTCGACCTGAAGTTCTACGACGTACCCGAGACGGTGTCGTCGGCGGTACGCCGCATGAAGGACTGCGGCGCCGAGTTCGCCACGATCCACGGCAACGACGCGATCGTCGCGGCCGCGTGCGCGGTGCCGCGCAACCGGCTCAAGCTGCTCGCGGTGACCGTGCTCACGAGCTTCGACGCGGGCGACCTGAAGGACCTCGGTGTGCCGGCGTCCGTGTCCGTCGAAGACCTCGTGCTCTCGCGCGCGCGGCGTGCGCTCGCGCTCGGCTGCGACGGCGTGATCTCGTCGGGGCTCGAGGCGCGCGCGCTGCGCGAAGAGCTCGGCGAGCAGCTCCTGATCGTGTCGCCGGGGATCCGACCGTTCGAGAACCGGCGCGTGCCCGACGATCAGAAGCGCATCGTCACGCCCGAGGAGGCATTCACGAGCGGAGCGGACTACATCGTGGTGGGCCGGCCGATCCGCTCCGCGCCCGACCCGCGCGCGGCGGCGATGGCAATTCAGGCCACGATCGCGGAGATTTTCGGCTGATGGACCGACACCCGGATCTCGCCAAGCTGCTCGTCGCGCGCTCCTACGTCGAGGGCGACTTCCTGCTCGCATCGGGGCGCCGCAGCACCTCGTACTTCGACTGCAAGCTCACCACCTGCTTCGCGGAGGCGATGCCGCTGATCGGCGCCGCGTTCCTGGACGAGTTCGCGCGCGCGGGCACGAACCCGCGCTGCGTGGGCGGGCTCACGAGCGGCGCCGACCCGATCGCGCAGGCGATTGCGTACCACTCACTCGTGCAGGGCCCTGTGCGCGACTACTTCATCGTGCGCAAGGACCGCAAGGACCACGGCACGCGCAAGTGGATCGAGGGCTGCGCGGAGAGCCCGATCGCGATCGTCGACGACGTGGTGACGAGCGGCGGCTCGGTGCTGAAGGCGATCGAGCGCTGCCTCGAAGAGGGGCTCGAGATCGTGCACGTGGCGGTGCTGGTCGACCGCGAAGAGGGCGGCATGGACGCGATCCGCGCGCGCGTTCCGGGCGTGCCGGTGACGGCGGTGTTCCAGCGGTCGCAGCTCGACGCGTTGCGCGGGCGCCGGTAGCGATCGGCATCAGTCACCCGCTCCCACCGCGGTGAGATGCACCGCCACCTCGCGCTCGGGGTCGAGACCGAGCAGGGCATCGAGCTCGTCGTCGTAGTAGGCGGCGAGGTTGCGTGCGGTCAGCCCGAGCGCCTCGGCGCCCAGGTAGATGCGCTGCGCCGTGGCGCCCGCGTCGAGCAAGAGGTCGCGGTAGCTGCGCGCACCACCGCGCGCCGACGACTCGGCCACGCGAGCGACACCCACGATCGCGGCCGCCGCCTCGCCGGTCTGCTCCTGCCCGAGGCAGGTGCTCACGAGCGCGCGGTCCAGCTCGGCGCGGCGCAGTGGCGCGAGTCGGTGCGCGGCGGGCTCGTAGCGGTACACGCCCGCGGACACGTCGGTGACGCGGTGCACCACCGCGTAGAGATCGAGTCCCGAGCTGCGGTGCAGCGCGGGGTTGTGCCGCGCGAGCGCGAGCACTGCGAGCAGATCGGCGCGCGACAGCGCGCGGCTCTCGAACCGGCGCGTCGAGCGGCGCGTGCGGATCGCGGCGTGCACGGGCATCCGCGAATCGACGGCGCCCTTCGTCTCTGCGACTCGTGTCTCCGGCACCGGCGGCGGCGCACCCGTCTCGGCCGTGGAGCACGAGCTTGGTCGCCTCGTGGTAGCGCTCCGGAGCCGACATCCCGGGCGCAGCGGTTGCTCGTTCCACGAGCGCGTTCCCGCGCGCGGCGCCCGCCGCGGGCTCTGCTGCGCGCCCGACCAGGTGCACCGCGCACACGGCTTCCGCGCGCCCATCGACACCGAGCAGTGCGTGGAGGCGGTCGTCCTCGAAGCGCCCGGGCGCTGCCTCGCCGAGTCCGAGCTCGCTCGCGGCGAGGCGCAGGTTCTCGCCGATGTGGCCCGCGTCGATCAGCGCATAGCGATAGCCGCGGTTCGCATAGCGCGCGCGGTAGCGCGCGAAGACGTTGGTGATCAGCACCGCTGCGGCGGCGCGCGACGCATCGATCGGGTCGCCGATCGCGCGCGCCAGCTCCGCGGTGTACGAACCACTGCGCACGAGTACGAGCGCATGGGCATCGACGTCGTAGTAGTAGATTCCCGGCGCGAGATCCGACACGCGCTCGACCACTGCGTAGAGCTCGCCCGCAAACAGTGCGCCGGCCGACGGCGCCGCGCGCAGCGAGCGGCCCGCTCCGCGCTGCGTCACGCCGTTGGCGAGGAACAGGATCCGCGCGAGCTGCTCGCGCGAGCACGGCTCGGGCGCGAACGCGCGCGCAGGTCGATGGCCGCGCGCCACCTCGAACAGCGCGCGGCCCGCCTCCCACGACGGCATCGCGAGCGGTTCTCGCGGGATTCCCGCGTATTCCTTGAACGGGGGGAGCTCGGCGCGCAGACCGGCCCGCACCACCGTGCCGACCGCTCCGAGCCGCGTGTTGCGCGTGGCGCGGTGGATCCCGAGTGCGGTCTGCGCGTCGGCCGTGCGCGCGGCGGCGGTGAGCCGCGGCACCAGCAGCGCGGTGGTGCCAGCCACGAAGTGCAGGAAGCCGCGGCGATCGGTGTCCACGTATCCAGCGTACCGGGTACGATCGGGGGGTGATCGAAGCGCTCCGGCCGTTCGCGGAGGCGATCCGCGCGCGCGGCGGTCGCGCGATCGCCGTGGGCGGCGCCGTGCGCGACCGGGAGCTCTCGCGGCTCGGCCGGCCGACCGGCGGCGGCAAGGATGTCGACGTGGAGGTGTTCGGGCTCACCGCACCCGAGCTCGAGGCGGTGCTGCGCGGTTTCGGCGAGGTGCACGCCTACGGGCGCTCGTTTCCGGTGATGCGGGTGCGCGGGCACGACATCGACTTCGTGCTGCCGCGGGGTGCACACGGCCCCGACCCCGGGCTCGACTTCGCGGCCGCGGCGCGCGGGCGCGACCTCACGATCCACGCGATCGGGTACGACCTGATCACCGGGGAGACCCTCGACCCGCTCGGGGGTCGCGCCGACCTCGAGGCACGCGTGCTGCGCGCGGCCGACCCGCGCACGTTCGGGTCCGACCCGCTGCGCGGGCTGCGCGTGATGCAGGTCGCGGCGCGCTTCGAGCTGGACCCCAACGCGGAGCTCTTCGAGCTCTGCCGCGCGCTCGACCTCTCGGATCTGCCGGGCGAACGGCTGCGCGTGGAGTTCGACAAGCTGCTGCTGCGCGCGGAGCGCCCGAGCCGCGGCCTCGAGGTGCTGCGGCGCACCGACATGCTGCGCTTCTTTCCCGAGCTCGCCGCGCTCGTGGGCGTACCGCAGGACCCGAAGTGGCATCCGGAAGGAGACGTCTGGGTCCATACCGGGATGGCGATCGACGCCGCGGCTCGGCTGCGCGCGTCGACCCAGGGTCCCGCGGACGCCCCCGCGTTGATGTACGCGGTGCTCTGCCACGACTTCGGCAAGCCCGCGGCAACGCACGAGAAAGACGGCCGCGTGCGCTCGTACGGCCACGAGCGCGGGGGGCTCGAGGCGACGCAGTGCTTCCTCGAGCGGCTGCGCGCGCCGCACGCGCTGGTCGCGCAGGTGCTCGCGCTCGTCGAGCACCACCGCGCGCCGGAACAGCTGCCGCGCGGCGGCGCGGGGGCCAGCGCATACCGCCGGCTGATGCGCCGGCTCAGTGACGCTCACGTGTCGCCCGAGCTGCTCGAGCTCGTGGCGCGCGCCGATCACTTCGGCCGGACGACGCGCGAGGCGCGCGAGCAGGTCTTCGCAGCGGGGCAGGACTTCCTGCGCGCGATTCGGGAGCTCGCGATTCCGGATGGGGGACCGCACGACGCTGTGTGGGGGCGTCATCTACTCAATCGCGGACTCGCGCCCGGGCCCGAATTCGCGCGCATCCTCGAGCGATGCCGCGAGGTGCAGGACGAGACAGGCGAGACCGATCCCGAGCGCGATCCTGCGCCTCGTACTCGACAGCTCGACCGACTAACAAGGTGGCAATCATTGCTTGCGCGCATGGCAATCCTACGCGCCGCGACCGGTAATTCTGCGCTGCGAAATTTCTCGCGCTCGTCACGAGCGCGATGAGAAGCGACGAGAAGCCTTCTCGCGTGGCATTGTGGTGACATCGGTCACCGCTTCGCGCTGGCATATCCGTTGCACTTGCATGCGGGCTCAAATCGGGAGGATCGATGCGCAACGACGAACTGCGGCATCGGGAGCATGATTCCCAGGTGAACGCTCCTCTGGAGCCCCTGGCGACACAGCAGCAGCGCGGCCCGTGGTCGGTAGGCCAGGGCCAGATCGTGATGGGCCCCAGCTTCTATGTCTGGGACGAGAGCCCGAAGCAAGCACGAGAGTGGGGCGTAGAGCTCGCCAACGCGTGGCTCGCTCGGCGTCGCTGAGCTCCCTCCCACTCGTCATCACATCGTCATGAACCGGGGCGTCCTCGGGGCGGTCCATTCCGTCCGAGTTCGCTTCGAGTCAGATGGGGGTTTTCGTGCGGCGATTGAGTGGAATGGACGCGGCGTTTCTCTATGCAGAGACGGGAGATGCGCCGCTGCACGTGATGGGCGCGCTGGTTCTGGAGTCGCTGGGCCGGGGCCCGCGCGAAGATTTCAAACGCATTCGCGGGCAGATCGAGCGCCGGCTCGGCTCGCTGCCGATCTTTCGGCGCAAGCTGGTCGAGGTGCCGCTCGGGCTGGGCCGCCCCGTGTGGGCGGATGACCCCGCTTTCGATCTCGACGCTCACCTGCACCGGTCTGCGCTGCCCACGCCGGGCGGCGACGCGGAGCTCTTCGAGGAGATCGCGCGAATCGCGGAGGTGCCGCTGCGCCGCGATCGCCCGCTCTGGGAGATGTGGGTGATCGAAGGGCTCGAGCGCCACCGTTTCGCGCTCGTGGCGAAGATCCACCACTCCGCCGTCGATGGCATCGGCGGCGCGGCGTTGATGTGCGCGCTGCTGGATCCCGACCGAAACGTTCGCCCGGGAACCCCCCCGGAAGGCGAGCCCGAGCGTGAGCCAGTTCCTACGTCCGCGAGCCTGATCGCGGATGCTGCGCTCTCGCTCGGAGCTCGGCCTCTCCGCAGTGCGCTCCAGGTGCTGCGCAGCGCGGAGAGGAGTGCACGTCTGGCGTTCTCGAGCCTCACCCAGCGGGAGTCTCCGCTGCCCAGCGCTCCGCGCACTCGCCTCAACGGGCGCGTTACAGGTCGGCGCGCCGTAGCGCTGGGCAGCGTTCCGCTCGATGAGGTGAAGCGCGTCAAGAACGCCTATGCGGCCACCGTGAACCACGTCGTGCTCGCGGCCTGCGCGGGTGCGCTGCGCCGCTATCTGGGCGCCCACGGCGAGATTCCGCGTCAGCCGCTCGTGGCCGCGGTGCCGATGGCGCTCGCGGAGCGCGCGCCGGACGGGCTCGGGAATTCAGTCTCGGTGCTGCTCGTACGGCTGCCGGTGCATCTCGGCGACCCGCTCGAGCGCCTGACCGCGTCGCGCGAGGCGAGCCTCGAGGCGATGCGCTCGTTCGATCTGCTGGGCGGTCAGCTCAATGATTGGGTGGATTTGATCTCACCCACGCTGCTCTCGGGCGCGTCGCAGCTCTACACGCGGCTCGGTCTGTCGCAGAGCCTGCCCCCGGTCATCAACCTCGTGATGTCCAACGTGCCGGGTCCGACCATGCCGCTCTACTGCGCGGGCGCCAAGGTCACCGCGTGCCATCCGTTCGGTCCGATCTACGACGGCTGCGCGCTCAACCTCACGGTGATGAGCTACAACGGCAGCCTTGGGATCGGCGCGATCGGCTGCCCGGACGCGGTGCCCGAGATCGAGACGATCCCGCGCGCGTTCGAGGCGGCCGTGGATGAGCTGCTCCAGATCGCCGACGGCGTCTCGCCGTCCATTGCCGCGGCGTCGTAGCGAGAGCGGCAGCCCGTTCAGCCCTTGTACGACTTCAACCGGTTGTACAGGGTCTTGAGGCTGATCCCCAAAATCTCGGCGGTGCGCTTCTTCTCCCCGTAATGGTCGAGCGTCGCGAGCGTGAGGATCCGCTCCACCTCCGCGTCCGACATCCCCACGCGGATCCCGAGATTCTCCGCCACATCCTTGGGCGCGGTGACCGTGCCCGCGAGCGAGATGCACTCGGCGTCGACGTCCGTCTCGGCCATGATGAACGCTCGTTCCACGACGTTCTTGAGCTCGCGCACGTTCCCGGGCCAGCTATGGCGGCGCAGCCGCTCGCGCGCCGCGCGCGTGAGCTCCTTGTGCGTGCCCGCGCGGCGGTTGTGCTGAGCCAGGAAGAAATCCGCGAGCAGATCGAGATCTTCGTCGCGCGCCCGCAGCGGCGGCAGGTGGATCGGAAACACGAGCAGCCGGTACAGGAGATCCTCGCGCAGCGAGCCATCCTCCACGGCCGGGTGCGGGTCGCGATTCGTCGCCGCCACCACGCGCACGTCGGTCGCGATCAGGCCGCTCCCGCCCACGCGCTGCACCGTGCTGCTCTCGAGTGCGCGCAACAGCTTCACCTGGAGGTCGAGCGGCATCTCGGTGATCTCGTCGAGGAACAGCGTGCCGCCGTTGGCGCGCTCGAAGCAGCCAGCACGCCGCTCGGTGGCGCCCGTGAAGCTCCCCTTCTCGTGCCCGAACAGCTCCGACTCGATCAGGTTCGGCGAGATCGCGCCGCAGTTCAGCGGCACGAACGGGCCATCGGAACGCTCCGACAACTCGTGCAGCGTCTCGGCCACGAGCTCTTTGCCCGTACCGGTCTCGCCCGTCACGAGCACGGTGGCGCCCGTGCGTGCGACCTTGAGGATCTGGTCGTACACCGCCTGCATCCCCGTCGAAGCGCCGATCAGGCGGCCGAAGCGCCCGAGCGATCGCAGCTCCTCGCGCAGCGCACCGACCTGCCCGCGCAGCCGCGCCGCGCGCTGGACATGCGCGAGCACCTTCTCGAGCCGCCGCATGTCGATCGGCTTGGTCAGGTAGTCGGTGGCACCACCGCGGATCGCGCGCACGGCCGTATCGACGCTCGCGTGCCCGGTGATCAGCACGAGGTCCATCGCCGGCCGCTGCTCCATCAGCGGAAGCAGATCCAGCGAGTTGCCGTCGGGCAGCTGGAGGTCGGTCAGTAGAAGGTCGAAGTTCTCCTGCTCGAGGACCTGGCGCGCGGTCTCGAGGGAAGTGGCGGTGCGCGTTTCGAACCCCTGATGCTCGACCAGCGCCTGAAGGGCCTCGAGATGCGACGGCTCGTCGTCCACGAGCAGCGCGCGTGGAGCGACGTTGCGCGCATGTTGCGCTGAAATTGCTGAGGTATTCGGCGGGTCCTGCAACGTCATGCCGGGTCCAGCTAAGCTCCTCGGGCGGCCGCGTGCAAGGCTCACGGCGGGGGAGGGCGCGATGGTAGGCGCTGCGCGGCGCCTCAGCCGGCAGGCGAGATTCGAGCTCTGGCACTGGCCCATCCTCGCAGGGCTCGCCGCTGCCGTATTTTCGGTTCTCGTGAGTCACGCGCTCGCGATGCGCGAGCGCGAACAGTTCGCGTTGCTGGTCGAGACGAGTGCGCGCCGCGTGAGTGCGGAAGTCCGCGCCGAGCTCGATGCGCGCATGCACGCGCTCTCGATTCTCGCGCGCGAATGGCAGAAACGGCTGTTGCCGCGCCGCGGAGACTGGGAGTCGGACGTGCGGCTGGTGCTGTCACAGTCGCCCGGCCTCCATTCGATTGCGTGGGTCGACGCTTCGGGCGACCACAGCTGGACCTATCCGCTCGAGACGAAGCTGCCCGCGATCGATCTCAAGCGGCTGCGCGCGGACAGCGTCGCGCAGAGGCGCGCCGTGTTGATCCCGCCCGTGATGCCGCGCGACGGCGAGCCGCGCCTGCGCATCGTTGCTCCACTCGTCGACGGTGGAACGACGAGCGGCTGGCTCGCGGCCACCTATCAGAGCCGCGAGCTGTTCAAGGAGATCCTCGCGAGCCTCGACACCGCGTTCACGGTCGAGATCCGCGCGGGCGAGGTCGAGCTCTATCGCGATCAGAGCACCTCGCGCGACGACCGGACCCATCCCGTGAGCCACGCCACGCTCGCGATGCCGGGCGGCGTCGAGCTCCAGGTCGGCGTGGAGCCGTCGGACGAAATGATCGCGACTGCGCACTCGCTATTGCCGATCGCGACGCTCGCGGGCGGTCTCGCGCTGTCCGTGCTCGCTGCGATCGCGTTGTTCCTGCGCAACGTGGCCGCTCAGCGCGCGGAGGCGCTCGAGGTGGAGATGGCGGGCCACACGCGCGCCGAGGCGGAGGTGCGCCGCCTGAACGCAGGGCTCGAGGAGCGCGTGCAAGAGCGCACGGCACAGCTCGAGCGCACGAACGGCGAGCTGCAGCGCTTCGCGTCGTTTCTCTCCCACGAGCTGCGCCAGCCGCTCGGTACGCAGATGATCTGGATCGAGCTCCTCGAGGTGCAGGCCGCCGACGCGCTCGACGAGATCTCCCGGCGCAATCTCACGAACATCCGCGCGATGGCGGTCAAGATGGCCGACCTGATCTCGGCGCAGATCGCGGTCGTGGCCGAGCCCGCGGCGCAGGCGGTCACCGAGCGCGTGGATCTGGCCGCGGTGGTGCGCGAGGCGACCACCGAGCTCTCCCCTTCACTCGAGAGCATCGGCGCGAAGGTGTCGGTAGGGACGCTGCCGATCGTCTCCGGCGACGGCCGCCAGCTGACCCAGCTGTTCCGCAACCTGCTCGAGAACGCGCTCAAGTACCGCCGCGAGGGCGTGCAGTGCGAGATCCGGATCGAGTCGCAGGCCGGTCGCGAGGGCGGCGTCGAGGTCCTCGTGGTCGACAACGGGCGCGGCTTCGCTGCCGAGGATGCGGAGCGCATCTTCGAGCCGCACGAGCGACTCGACGCCGCGACTGCCGAGGGCCAGGGCCTCGGGCTCGCGATCAGCCGGTCGATCGCGGAGCGGCACGGCGGGAAGCTCTCGGCCGAGGGTCGCCCCGGCGAGGGTGCGACGTTCCGGATCGCGCTGCCGGAAGACCGGATCTACCGGTAAGAATTTCCTGCGAGCGACCTGCGGGTGGGCTCGAGAGGCGAGTTCGACGGCTCTCTGGCGCTCCAGACGCGCTCTCGTGCGTTTTTACGTGATGCCCGTCACGTGAGCACGAGCTGGCACGCGGGTTGCACTAACCCCCCATGAACTCGGATCTCCCTTTCCGAGAGGGTGGAATGAATACGATGGTCTGCGGAATCAATGCTCCGGTCGTGCTAGTCGCGAACCAAGTGCGGATGATTCCAGCCGACGAGGCCCACAAAACATAAGGCCATAGGGCCCCGTCGACGGGCCGGCGCGCGAAGCCCAACCACGCGCTGCCGACCTGAGCGGCCGGGGGCCCGTCTCCTGGATCCCCCCGATTTTTCAGGAGCCGGACCCCCGGCCAGACCTCGTACCCCCGGGTTCCACAGAAAGATGCACAGGAACCTCATCGACCGAGATGAGATCGGTCGAGAAAGGAGCCTAGTCATGTCAGACCCGATGATGAGCCGAGGCGAACCGCCGCGCTCGACAGAGAGCAAGAAGGGCACTGCGTTCGCGCTCGCCGGAATCGTGGGTATCGCCTTGCTGGCGCTACTTGCGATAGCGATCACGCGTGAGGAAGGCGCGAGCCCGGACGAAATCGCCTTCGCTGACAAACCTTCGCAGAGCCGGATGGAAGAGTGCAACCAGTATGCGGCCCAGGTTGCACAAGATTCCGGCGCTATCGGTGGAGCCGCCTCGGTACGCGACGATGATCCGAATCTCGTCGGATTGTCCGATGAGAATCGTTACTCGGATGCGGCGCGAGTCGCGTACCGCGATTGCATGCTCGGGATTCAACACGATTCCTGAGAGGTCGGGACCACCACCCGGGGAGGAAGCTGGTCGGACGGGGCCAGCTTCCTCCCTTAATTTTTGGGTCTCGTGGTCGCTCTAGTACGACGAGTAGTTGTACGCGAACTCGCGGACCTTCTTCGCGTCGTCGTAGTAGATGACCAGCGTCAGTGTCCGCTGATTCTCATCGCCAGAGCTCGGGTCGGCGCTCAGCACGACGAGCGCTCCGCCGATCGAGCGCGTGGTGTCGAGTCGGTTGCTCGAGATCGCGTCGTAGGTCCACGTCTCGCGCCCTTGGGAGTCGTTGGAGACCTTGCTGGGCGGGCCTAGCGCCTCGGTCACGGCGCTCTGGTCCATGCCGGCCTTGATCTCGCGCTGAACGGCACCCACGGGCGCCGTAGGAGGGTTCTCGGGCGGCGGAGACGGGCTCGCACACGCTGCGAACGCGAAGATCGCGGCCGCGCAGACGACCCGATATCGCTCCATCAGAGCCTCCCTTCTCGGAATTCTCGGAAGGACGCGAAGCACGTTGACCCGAGAATTATACCTGGGTGACACTCGCGATCCCCCGACGGGAGAGGATCGCTGACGAGCATCGACCGCATCGCGATCCTGGCAGCGCTCGCGGGCGCCACGGCGCTCTCGTGGTACTACCTCGTGGAGATGCCCTGGATGGGGCCGATGGGCGCACTCCAACCCTGGAGCGCGCTCTATTTCGCGCTGATGTTCGCGATGTGGGCCGTGATGATGGTGGGCATGATGCTGCCCTCGGCCACGCCGATGACGCTGCTCTACGCCCAGGTGGTGCGAAAGGCCGCGCGCGAGGGCTCGGTGCTGCCGCCCACGGCGGTATTCGTCGCGGGATACCTCGCGATGTGGACACTGTTCAGCGTCGCCGCTACCGCCGCACAGTGGGGACTCGAGAGCGCGGCGCTGCTCTCGCCCGCGCTCGTGTCCACGAGCCCGCAGCTCGGCGCGGTCCTGCTGATCGCGGCGGGCGTCTGGCAGTTCACGCCGTGGAAGGACGTGTGCCTCTCGCACTGTCGCAATCCGGTGTTCTTCTTCGCGCAGAACTTCCGCCCGGGCGTGCGCGGGGCGCTGCGGCTCGGCTGGCGCTACGGCATGTACTGCCTGGGCTGTTGCTGGCTCCTGATGGGCCTCCTGTTCGTGGGCGGCGTGATGAATCTTTTCTGGATCGCGGCGCTCACGATCTTCGTGCTGGTCGAAAAAGCCATGGTGCGCGGCGTTTCGGGGAGCCGCTTTGCCGGTGCGGCGATGCTCGTGGTCGGGGCCTGGTTGCTAGTACGCGCCTAGACCTGTGCGCGGACGCAGGTGTACACTCCGATTGCGCCGGGAGTTGGATCTCCGGCTGAGAACCGATTCCCGGGCGGTGGCCACTTGGCCACGGTCAACGGAGGATCTCATGTCCGATCTGATGCAAGAGGCCCGCGTGCGGACGCGGGCGGACCTGGCCTACGAATCGCTCTACAGTGCGGCGATCGGCGGCTCGGTGATCGCGCTGTTCTTCCTGGTCATCGATGCCTGGAACGGGCAGATGCTGTTCACGCCTTCACTGCTGGGAGGCGTGCTGTTCGGCGGCGTCGAGGCCTCGTCGATCAGCGAGGTCCGCATGGACTGGGTGGCCTACGCGACGATCGCGCACTTCCTTGCGTTCACGGTGATCGGCATCGGCGTGACGCTCGTGGCGCACGAGGTCGAGCTCCACTCCCGTCATCCGTTCACGATCCTGTTCGGCGTGTTCGCGGCGATCGAGTGGATCTTCCTCGTGGGTGGCATGTTCCTGCTTCCGGGCGTGATCACGGCGCTCGGGTTCTGGCGCGTGGCGACGGCGAACCTGCTCGCTGCGGCCGGGATCGCGGCGTTCTTGTGGGCGGCTCATCAGCCCCAGGCGTGGGAGCAGCTCAAGCAAAGCGCCCATCTCGCATGATCCGCCATCACGCGGGTGATACCTGAACGGGGATCCCGTTCACGATCGCATTGCCCGACAACACGTCCACGAGCTCACCCGGCGCGATCGCGTTGTTGCACACGCCTGCGTGCTTCGACGCCACGGCGGTCCGTGTGCCGGGCTTGTCGTGGCCCCAGCCGTGCGGCAGGCACACCACGCCCGGCCGCATCTCGTCGCTCACCTCCACGGGCGCGACGATGCTGCCCGCGCGCGAGGTGATCCGCGCGCGACTTGCCGTGCACGAGCCCGGCCGCGCGGGCGTCGTCGGGGTGCACGAGCAGCGTGCAGCGGTCCTTGCCCGTCACGAGCGACGGCGCGTTGTGCATCCACGAGTTGTTCGAGCGCAGGTGGCGCCGCGACACGAGCACGAGCCCCTCGTCGCGGCGCGCGAGGCGCGCGCGCAGCCGCGCGACGTCGCCCGTGATGTAGGGAGGCGCGAGCTCGATCTTGCGCGACGGCGTCTTGAGCAGGCCGGGCAGGCGCGGCTCGAGCGGACCCATGTCGATCCCGTTCGGCTGCGCGGCCAGCTTCTCGAGTGTCAGGCCATCGGGCTTCTGGCCGTAGGCATCGCCCCAGGGACCCGTGCGGATCGCGAAGTCGAGCATGCGCTTCGGGCCCGGGTGCGCCCGACTGCGCGACGATCTCGCCCGGATCGCGCCCGGCGATCGGGGAGGTCGGATCCGACGCCGTCAGCGCGACGATGCCCGCGAAGAACAGCTGATCGATCGCCTCGACGTTCACGTCCGCGGCCTTCTGGCCCTGCAGGATCGCCGCGAGCATCAAGCAGGATCTGCCACTCCGCGGGGCGCTCCGGCTCGGGGTCGAACACGGGCGGCGAGTACTTGCCCGCGTTGCGCACCGCCCAGCCCCAGATCAGCTCGTCGTAGTGCGGCTGCTCGAGCACCGACGAGCCGGGCAGGATCACGTGCGCGTGCCGCGTCGTCTCGTTCAACCAGTTGTCGAGGCTGATCATGCACTCGAGCGCGGGCAGCGCCGCGTCGAGCTTGGCGGAGTCGGGCGCGGAGAGCACGGGATTGCCCGCGATCGTGATCAGCGCCTTGATCTGGCCGTCACCCGGCGTCGCGATCTCCTCGGCGAGACACGAGATCGGCACCTGGCCCAGCACCTCGGGCGCGCCGCGCACGCGGCTGCGCCAGCGCCCGAACTCGAAGCCGTTTGCGAACTCGGGCGGGGTCAGGTTCGCGAGCGACCACGCGATCGGGTTCGAGAACATCGAGCCGCCCTCGCGGTCGAGGTTGCCCGTGAGCACGTTGATCACGTCGACGAGCCACGACGCGAGCGTGCCGAACTCCTGATTACAGGTACCGATGCGGCCGTACACCGCCGAACGCGGCGCGTCGGAGAGCTCGCGCGCGAGCTGGCGGATCGCATCGGCCGCGATCCCGCAGGTCTCCGCGACCGCCTCGGGCGTGAAGTCGCGACAGAGCTCGCTTCACCTCGTCGATGCCGTTCGTGAACGCGGCGAGCCGGCCCGGGCGGACGCGGCCCTCCTCGAATAGCACCTGCGCCACGGCGAGCAGCAGCGCCGCGTCGGTGCCCGGGCGGATCGGGAGCCACTCGTCGGCGTGCTGCGCGGTGCCGGTGCGGCGCGGATCGATCACCACCACCTTTCCGCCGCGCGCGCGGATCGCGTCGAGGCGGGAGAGCAGGTCAGGGGCGGCGAGCAGGCTGCCCTGCGACGCGTGCGGGTTCGCGCCCATCACGACGAGGTAGTCGGTGCGGTCGAGGTCCGGGATCGGGAACGTCCACATCCCGCCGAACAAGAGCGCCGACGAGACGTTCTTCGGCCACTGGTCGACGGTGCCCGCGGAGTAGAGGCGCTGGATGCCCGACATCGGCGCGAACGCGGCCACGTAACGCGACAGCGAGAAGTTGTGCGCGGTGGGGTTGCCGATGTAGACCGTGACCGCATCGATACCGTTCGACTCGATCACCGCGCGCAGGCGGCGCTCGACCTCGGCGAACGCTTCGTCCCAGGTCACCTCGTGGAACGTGTCCGCCACGGCGCACGAGCGGAGCGCGCAGGCGGTCGGGGTCGTGGTGGAGCTCGCCGAGTGCGGTGCCCTTCGGGCAGATGTAGCCCTTGCTCCACACGTCGTGCTTGTTGGCGCGGATCTTCTCGACCCGGCCGCCTTCGACGGTGATCTCGAGCCCGCACATCGCTTCGCAGAGCGGGCAGGTATGGATGTGAACTCCGTCGCGGGTCTGGCTCATTCTGCGTTCCTCTGGAGGATCGGGCGTGCCATGATTGCCCTGATTCTAAACGAAGGCGATCGGAGGTGGAGACGTGGAGCGACGCGACTTCCTGAAGGCGCTCGGAATGGCCAGCGGACTCGCCGCGCTCGGCTGCCAGCACGGCGCTGCGCAGGCGCAGGCGGAAGCGCCGCCCGACCCGACTCCGGTCGCTCCGCCGGGGCTGCTCGGCACGGAGAGCCGCAAGGCGTGGGGCGAGCTGCTCGCGCTGCTCGCCGACGCGGACGAGCGCTACCTCGGCAAGGACTGGAACATCGAGCGGCCCGGCGACATCGCGGACGGCCATCGCTTCCTGATGCACGTGCTGCACTCGGGCATGGAGCAGTGGCTCGAGGCCGACCCGCTGCGCCCGCGCGCGGTGCGCTTCGTGACGCCCACGCTCAAGCTGCTCGGCGACAACCCCGACGCGATCTACTTCACGGCGCCGCTCGATCCGAAGCACCGCTACCGCGTGCGCGGCAACACGGGCGGCGCTGTCTACACGTCGCTCACGATCGAGGGCGGCAACGCGGACGGGCACTATCCCAAGCGAGTCGCGGGCGCGCTCAACGACACGCAGTTCGACGTGAAGCGCGACGGGTCGTTCGAAGTGGTGCTAGGCCCGAACGAGAAGGGCCGCAATCGCCTCGCGCTCGAGCCCGATGCGGGCACGCTCACCACGCGCCACTACTTCGAGACGCTGAATTCGGCGGCTGCGGATCCCAACCCGAAAGTGCGCCTCTCCGTGGAGCCTTTGGAGAACCCGGGCCCGCCGCTGTCGCCGAACGACCTGAGCATCGCCACGGGCATCCGCCGCGTTGCGAACTACTTCAAGGCCGCGACGCTCGATCAGCCGCCGATGGACCCGGCCAAGTCGCCGCCCTGGGTTTCGCGGATTCCGAACGAGTTCAAGGCGCCGATGAAGTGGCAGCCCGCCGAGGGCGGCTTCGGCGCCGTCGACAACGCGTACTCGATGGCGCCCTATCTCGTGCCGCCGGACCAGGCGCTCGTGATCGAGGGGCGATGGCCCAAGAAGGCGCGCTTCGCGAACGTCGTGCTCTGGAACCGCTTCATGCAGACCTACGACTACGCGCACCGGCGCGTGTCGCTGAACCGCAAGCAGACCAAGCTCGAGCGCGATGGCAGCTTCCGGATCGTGATCGCGCACAGCGATCCGGGCCTGCCGAACTGGATCGACGCGGAGAACCGCATGACGGGTCTCGTGTTCTGGCGCTTCCAGCTGCCCGAAGAAGAGGTCGCGGCGCCGGTCGGCAAGCTCGTCCCGCTCGCGTCGCTGCGCGTGGCCTGATCCGCCATCACGGCCGCACGATGGCGAAGTTCGGATCGGGCGCGGAGAGCAGCGAGAAGAAGCGCAGCAGATCCGTGCGGCTGCCGTCGACTTCGATGTCGTCCGAGAACACGAGGTCGCGCAGACCCGCCTGTCCCGTCGCGAGCTTCAGCCAGAAGTCCTTCGTGAGCCGCACCGTGACGTCGGGTTTCGTCTCCACGCGCTTCTCGACGAGCTTGCGGTGGTGCAGCACCGAGTTCTCGATCCAGAGCCGGTGTGTCTCGCCCAGGTCCGTGAACACGAAATCGAGCGCGAGCGCGACGCCGTTCGCTTCGGGACCGTCGAGGCGCGCCGCCATCGCGTCGAAGAAGCGCTCGATCGGCGTGTAGCGGAGCAGCTGCGACGCGCCGGAGAGCCGCGCGCCGTCCTCCGGCTCGCCGTGGCGCAGCTCGTAGGCACCCGTGAGGTACACATCGCGCCACGGGCCCGACTCGGCGCGGTAGCCGAGCTGGTCGTAGCAGCGCGCGAGCAGCTCGCGCGCAGCCTTGTTGTTGGGCTCCGCGAACACGAGGTGATCGAGCACGGTCGCGGCCCAGCGATAGTCGCCCGCGTCGTAGGAGGCCTGCGCCTTGGCGAGCACCGCCGCACCGCCGCCCATGAACTCGACGTACTTCGCGCCCGCCTGCTCGGGCGGCAGCGGGTCGAGGTTGGCGGGGTTGGCGTCGTACCAGCCGAAATACCACTGGTACACCGCCTTCGCGTTGTGGCGCACGGTGCCGTAGTAGCCGCGGTTCGCGAACGAGGGCTGCAGCGACTCGGGCAGCTCGAGCTGCTCGGCGATCTCGCGCGGCGTGGCCCCCGAGCTCGCGAGCCGCAGCGTCTGGTCGTGGATGTACTTGTAGGTGTCGCGCTGCTTGGCGAGATAGTCGCGGATCCGCTCGTTGCCCCACATCGGCCAGCTGTGGCTCGCGAACATGAGCTCGGCATCTCCGAAGCGTTGGATCGCGTCGTCGATGTAGCCGCTCCAGCGCAGTGCGTCGCGCACCTTCGCTCCGCGCAGCGTGTAGAGGTTGTGCATCGTGTGCGAGACGATCTCGGCGCCGCAGAACGCCTTGCGCTCCGGCAGGTAGAACGTCATCTCCGCGGGCGCCTCGGAATCGGGCGTGTACTGGAACACGAAGATCACGCCGTCGATCACGAGCTCGGTCGGCGTCTCGCTCACGAGATGGGTCGGCACCGCGAGGCCCACCGTTCCGTAGGCGGGTGCCTTGCCGAGCCCGGTGTCGACGTGCCCGCGCACGCCGCGCGGCAGGTTGCTGCCGTACATGAATTGCGCGCGCCGCAGCATCGTGACGCCCGCGAGCACGTTCTCGCTCGCGGCCTCCTCGAGGAAGCGGACCGGCGCCACCACCATGATCTTCTGCGCGGCGATCTGCTCGACCGGGATCACGCCCTCGATCCCGCCGAAGTGGTCGATGTGGCTATGCGTGAAGATCACCGCGCGGATCGGCTTCACCCCGAGCTTGCTCTCGACGAGCTTCCACGCTGCCGCCGCGGTCTCGCGTGCGGTGAGCGGGTCGACCACGATCCGGCCGGTCTGGCCCTCGATGATCGTCATGTTCGAAACGTCGTAGCCGCGCACCTGGTAGATGCCGCTTCCCACCTCGAACAGCCCGTGCAGATCGTTGAGCTTGGCCTGGCGCCAGAGGCTCGGGTTCACGCTCGCGGGCGGGTCGCCGTCGAGGAACTCGTACGCGGTCGTATCCCAGACCGTCGCGCCCGACGCGCTCTTGATCACGAGACCCGG
Organism: uncultured delta proteobacterium; assembly: GCA_963832165.1. Classification (GTDB taxonomy): domain Bacteria; phylum Myxococcota_A; class UBA9160; order UBA9160; family SMWR01; genus JAHEJV01. The sequence goes on from CAWHTE010000007.1 coordinate 589,850, forward strand.
CTCGCTCGCGATGAGTCCGCGCTGCGCGTCATCGAAGTCGGTCTGGTCGGCGAGCGGCAGCTTCTCGAACACGGCGTTCGCGGCGCGCGTCGCTTCGCTCGCGGGCGTGGCGCCCGCCGCGTCGGGTGCGCCGTCCGCGGCAGGCGGCGCGGTCGAGCGAGTCGCAGGCAGCCGCGGCGAATGCAGCGGTTGCGGCGATGTGAATCCAGCGGTTCGTCATGACGGCTTCCTGAAATTCGGCTTGCGCTTGGCTTTGAGCGCAGCGACGCCTTCCTTCGACTCGTCGGTGCCGTAGTAGAGCGCGACGGCCTGGAACGCCATGCCCGTGAGCCCGCGAATGCTCTCGGTGTCGGCGTTGAACGACGTCTTCGCGAGTGCGATCGCGGTGGGGCTGCGCTCGGCGAGCTCCGCGCACCACTCGGCGACGCCCGCGTCGAGCTGGTCGTCGGGGAACACGGCATTCACGAGACCCATCGCGAGCGCCTCGGCGGCGCTGTAGCGGCGGCACAGGTACCACATCTCGCGCGCCTTCTTCTCGCCGACGACGCGCGCGAGATAGGCGGTGCCGAAGCCGGGGTCGACCGAGCCCATCTTCGGGCCGACCTGGCCGAAGATCGCCGACTCGGCCGCGAGCGTGAGGTCGCAGATCGTCGCGAGCACGTTGCCGCCGCCGATCGCATAACCGCGCACCTTCGCGATCACGGGCTTGGCGGCGTCGCGGATCGCCGTGTGCATCTCCTCCACGGCCATGCCCACCGGTCCGCGCCCGCCCGCGTAGGTGCCGTCGTGGTCGGACTGGTCGCCGCCCGTGCAGAACGCGCGCTCGCCCGCACCCGTGAGCACGATCACGCCCACGTCGCGGTCGTAGCCCGCGTCCTGGAACGCTTGGATCAGCTCGTCGCACGTGCGCGCGCGAAACGCGTTGAGCACTTTGGGCCGGTTGATCGTGATCGTGGCGACGTGGTCCTTCACGTCGTAGAGGATGTCGGTGTACTCCATGACTCCGCCTGTCCTTGTTCGTCAGCCGTGCATCGTGAGGCCGCCCGACACGCTGATCGTCTGGCCCGTGATGAAGGCTGCCTCGTCGGAGAGCAGGAATGCGACGAGGCCCGGGTAGTCGGTCGGCTGCCCGAGCCGCCGCATCGGGATCGCGCGCTCGAGTGCCGCGGCGAGCTTGCCGCTCGCGTCGAAGCGCGCGAATAGCGGCGTGTCGGTGGGGCCCGGCGCAACCACGTTGATCGTGATGCCGTCGCGCGCGTGTTCGCGCGCGATCGACTTCGAGAACGCGGCGATCCCGCCCTTGCACGCCGCGTACACGGACTCGCCCGACGATCCCACGCGCCCCGAGTCGGAGGAGATCGAGACGATCCGGCCCGCGTGCGCCGCGGCCATCCGCCGCAGCACCGCGAGCGTCACGTGGAGCGGGCCGTAGAGGTTGATGTCGATCACCTGCCGCCACTCCTCGGAAGTGGTGTCGACGAAGTTCGCGGCGGCGTCCCAGCCCGCGCCGTTCACGAGCCCGCCGATCGCGCCCGCCTCGCGCTCGAACGCGGCCACCGCGTGCTCGACCGCGTCGCCATCGACGATGTCGACGGCGTAGGCGTAGGCGCGGCCGCCCGCGCGCGCGATCTCTGCGACGGTCTGCTTGGCGCCGGCCTCGTCGCGGTCGAGGGCGCCCACCACGGCGCGCTCCTCGCCGAGCCGCAGCGCGATCGCCTTCGCGATTCCGCTCGCGGCGCCCGTCACGAGCACGTTCTTGCCGGCGAGTCCGATGAAGCCAGGCACGCGGGCATTCTACTCGTGGCGCGAGTAAAGTGCGGCGCCATGCGATCCGGGGTCGTTCACTACGTCGCGGCCGCCGCGCTGCTCGCGGCGGCGTGCACCCCGGGTCCGCTCGACTTCTCGGGCCCGACCGCGGACTGGCCCGAGTACGCGGGCGACAAGGGTGGCCTCCACTACTCGCCGCTCACCCAGGTGACGCGCGCGAACGTGGGCCGCCTCGAACTGGCCTGGAGCCACCGCACCGGCGACTTCAGCCCGGGCACCGCCGAGAGCGCTCCCACATCGCTCCAGGTGACGCCGCTGGTCGTGAACGACACGCTCTACTACTGCACGCCCCACATGCGCGTGTTCGCGCTCGACCCCGAGACAGGAGCCGAGCGCTGGGTGTTCGATCCCGAGCTGCGCCACAAGAAGCCCGGCGGACCGTACCCGCTGACGTGCCGCGGTGTCGCCTATTGGGAGGACGAGGCGGCCGCGGGCCAGGCGTGCTCGCAAAGGCTGCTCTACGGAACGCGCGACTCGGAGCTGATCGCGCTCGACGCCGACACGGGCAAGCCGTGCGAAGACTTCGGCACGAACGGCCGCGTCGCGCTGCGCGAGGGGATCGGCGGCTCGGTTGCCGATTGGGAGTACTACCCGACCTCGCCCCCGCTCGTGATCGGCGACACGGTGGTGCTAGGCGCGCTCGTGGCAGATCAGCTCAAGACCGACGCGCCCTCGGGCGTCGTGCGCGCGTTCGACGTGCGCAGCGGGCGCCTCGTGTGGGCGTGGGATCCGGTGCCGCCGGGCTGGAAGCCCGATCCGCTCGTGGAAGGTGAGCTGTATCAGCGCGGCACGCCGAACGTGTGGGCGCCGCTCTCGGGTGATCCCGAGCGCGGGCTCGTATTCGTGCCGACCGGCAATCCGTCGCCCGACAGCTTCGGCGGCCTGCGGCGCGGCATCGACCACTACGGCAGCTCGACGATCGCACTCGATGTGAAGACCGGGCGCGTCGTCTGGCACTTCCAGGAAGTGCATCACGACATCTGGGACTACGACACGCCCGCGCAGCCGCAGCTCTTCCAGCACCCGAAGGTGGGCGGCGGGCGGCCCGCCGTGATCCAGCCGACCAAGGTCGGCCACGTGTTCGTTCTCGACCGGGAGACCGGCGCTCCGCTCTACCCGGTCGAGGAGCGGCCGGTGCCGCAGGACGGCGCGCCCGGTGAGATGCTCGCACCGACGCAGCCGTTCCCGACCCACCCCGCGCCGCTGCATCCGAGCGAGCTCACGCCCGAGAACATGTTCGGCTTCACGCCCTGGGACACGAGGTCGTGTCGCGAGCAGCTCGCGCGCTACCGCTACGACGGCCCGTTCACGCCGCCCACGCTCGAGGGCTCGATCCAGATGCCGGCCACGCTAGGCGGCATGAACTGGGGCGGTGTCGCGCTCGATCCGCAGAGCGGGCTCATGGTCGCCTACCAGTCGCATCTCGCGATCGTGACGAAGCTCGTGCCGCGCGCGGAGTTCGACGCGATACCGCAGGGCTCGGTGGTCTATCCCACCGAGGCCTATCCGATGCACGGCACGCCCTATGGCGTGATCCGGAGCCCGCTCTTCTCGAGCTTCGGCGCGCCGTGCAGCCCGCCACCCTGGGGCTCGCTCACGGGCGTGGACCTCGTCACGGGCGAAGTGCGTTGGCGCGTGCCGCTCGGCACGATCCGCGATCAGGCGCCGTTCCCGATCTGGGCGATCCCGGGCTTCCGCCACCTCGGCTCGCCGGTCTTCGCGGGCGGTCTGATCACGGCGGGTGGGGTCTACTTCATCGGAGGGACGAGCGACCGGTCCTTCCGAGCGTTCGACTCCGATACGGGCGCCGAGATCTGGAGCACGCGGATCCCGTACACGGGCAATGCGACGCCGATGAGCTACCGGCTGCGCCCCGATGCGCGGCAGTTCGTCGTGATCGCGGCGGGTGGCAATCCGCTCACGGGTCCTGGGGACGCATTGCTCGCGTTCGCATTGCGGGAATAGGGCGGGAAATCGACGCGATCCCGCCGCTTCGCGTATCGCGATACGATGGAGCCCCCAACGCGAGGAGCCCCCCTTGGCACCCAACCGCAACTTTGGCGCCGAGTCGACCGCTTCGGAGGTCGTCGCGGGCCTCGATCTCTCGAACCTCTCCGCGATCATCACGGGTGGGTCGGGCGGTCTCGGCCTGGAAAGCGCACGCGCGCTCGCCGAGGGCGGCGCAAAAGTGACGCTCACGGCGCGCGACGTCGCGAAGGGCGAGGCCGCCGCGGAACAGATCCGCAAGTCGACCGGCAGCTCGCGCATCGACGTGATGGAGCTCGAGCTCATGTCGCTCGACAGCGTGCGCGCGTTCGCGAAGGAATACACCAAGCGCCACAAGAGCCTGAACGTGCTGCTCTGCAATGCGGGCGTGATGGCGTGCCCGCTCGCGCGCACGGCGCAGGGCTGGGAGAGCCAGTTCGCCACCAATCACATCGGACACTTCCTGCTCACGGGCCTGCTCACGCCGCTGCTCGTCGCGAGTGCGCCATCGCGCGTGATCTCGGTGAGCTCGCGCGGCCACCGCTTCTCGCCGGTCGTGTTCGAAGACATCCACTTCGAGCGCCGGCCGTACGACAAGTGGAGCGCCTACGGCCAGGCGAAGACCGCCAACGTGCTGTTCGCGGTCGAGCTCGACCGGCGGCTCGCCGATCGCCGCGTGCGCGCGAACGCGCTGCATCCGGGCGGGATCGTCACGGAGCTCGGTCGCCATCTATCCAAAGACGACATCGCGGAGCTGATGTCGCGCGCGCCGGGCGGGAAGATGCTCTGGAAGACGCCCGAGCAGGGCGCCGCGACCTCGGTGTGGGCCGCGACCGCGCCCGAGCTCGAGGGCAAGGGCGGCCTCTATCTCGACGACTGCCAGATCGCGTCGCTGCGCACCGGCGAAGACGATCCGGGAGGATACGAGGCGTACGCGCGCGACCCCGAAGCCGCGCGCCAGCTCTGGACCGTGTCGGAAGAGCTCGTGGGCGAGACGTTCGGCGCCTAGCAGCGCGCCGAAGGAGGAAGCATGCCGGGACGCGTGGAAGACAAGGTGGCGATCGTGACGGGCGCGGCTTCGGGCATCGGCCGCGGCACTGCCGAGGTGCTCGCGCACGAGGGCGCGCGCGTCGTGCTCACGGACGTCAACGAGGAGCTCGGCCGCGAGGCCGCCAAGGCGATCGGCGGGGACGCCGCGTTCGTGCGCCACGACGTCGCTGACGAGGCGAGCTGGAGCTCGGTGATCGACGCCACGCTCGCGCGCTTCGGCCGGCTCGACGTGCTCGTGAACAACGCGGGCATCATCATCATCGCCGACATCGAGAGCACCACCGTCGAGCAGTATCGCAAGGTGATGGCCGTGAACGCCGAGGGCGTGTTCCTGGGCTGCAAGCACGCGATCCCGGTGATGCGCACGAGCGGCGGCGGCTCGATCATCAACATCTCGTCGGCGGCGGGCCTGATCGGCACGCCGCCGTTCGCGGCCTACAGCATGAGCAAGGGCGCGGTGCGGATCCTCACCAAGACCGTCGCGGCGCACTGCCGCGACAAGGGCGACGGGATCCGCTGCAACTCGATCCATCCCGGCGGGATCGATACGCCGATGGTGGCTGCGATCACACGCTCGGGCCGCGCCAACATCTCCGAAATCGAGGAGCTCCAGGCGCCGGGCCGCGCGATCGGCTACGGCCAGCCCACCGACATCGCCTACCTCGTGCTCTACCTCGCCTCCGATGAATCGCGCTTCATGACCGGCGCCGAGCTCGCGATCGACGGCGGTCTCACGGCAGTCTGAGCATGGCACTTCCCGCCGTCGCACTCGCCGCCGTACCGGGCCGCCGCCGCGCCACGCTCGACATCGCGCGCGAGCTCGAGACGAAGGGCTTTGCGGGCGCCTACTGCGCGAGCTTCGGAGACGCGCTCGGGCTGTGCGAGGCGCTCGCGCTCACCACGTCGCGGATTCCGTTCGGCACCGCGATCGCGAACCTCTACACGCGCCAGGTCTCCGACTACGCACAGTCCGCCGCGCTCGTGCACGAGCTCTCGGGCGGGCGCTTCCACTTCGGCGTGGGTGTCTCCCACGCTCCCGTGAACGAGCGGCTCGGCGTGCGCGCGGGCAAGCCGCTCGCCGACATGCGCGCGTTCGTCGAGGGGCTCGCGAAGAACAAGCACGTCGGCGAGCTGCCTCCGATCGTGGTGGCGGCGCTGCGCAAGCGCATGGTGGCGCTCGCGGGCGAGATCGCCGACGGGGTCGTGTTCGCGAATGCGGCGCGCTCGCACATGCGCGATTCGCTTTCGGCGCTGCCGGCCGCAAAGCGCGGCGACCCGAAGTTCTTCGTCGGCGACATGATCCCGATCTGCATCAGCGACGACCGCGCGGCCGCGATGGAGCGCAACCGCAAGACGCTCGTGATGTACGTCTCGCTGCCGAACTACCGCAACTACTGGAGCGAGGCGGGCTACGTCGAGGAGATGACGGCGATCGAGAAGGCGATCGAGCGCGGCGAGCGCGACCGCATCACCTCGCTCATGAGCGACCGCTGGCTCGCCGACGTGACGCTGTTCGGCACCGCGGCGCAGGTGCGCGAGGGCGTGGAGGCGTGGTTCGACGCGGGTGTGCGCGTGCCGATCCTCGTTCCGTCGTCGGCGGCTGGGAATCAGATCAAGGCATTCGAGGAGCTCTTCGCCGCGTATGCGTGAGACGCGTCCCGAGATCACCGTGCTCTACGACGGCGCCTGCCCGCTCTGCTCGCGCGAGATCGAGATGCTGCGCCGCCGCGACCGCGGGCGCGGCGCGATCGGGGCGATCGACATCGCGGCGCCCGAGTTCGACGCTGCGCGCTATGGCCTCGATCAGGAGCGCGTGATGGCGCGCATGCACGCCGTGCTGCCGGACGGCACCGTGGTCGAGGGCATGGAGGTGTTCAGGCGCGTGTACTCGGCGGTCGGGCTCGGCTGGGTGCTCGCGCCGTCGCGCTGGCCGCTCTTGCGCGGCGCGTTCGACGCCGCATACGCCTGGTTCGCGCGCAATCGGCTGCGCCTGACCGGCCGCGCGCGCGAAGGCGACGGCGCGTGCAGGGCGGCGGATTAGCCCTCAGCCCGCCACGAACTCGAGCACCCGCGCCGCGACGTACTCGACCTGCTCGGCCGTGAGCTGCGGGTACATCGGAATCGAGATCAGCTCGCGGCACGCCTCGATCGTCACCTTCATGTCGCCGGCGCGGTGCGGAACCGTGCGCAGCGCGGGCTGGAGGTGGCCCGGATTCTTGTAGTGGATGCCCGTGCCGACACCGTGGTCGGCGAGGTGCGCGGCGAGCTCGTCGCGGCGCGGCGCGCGCAGCGCGTACACGTGGTAGACGTGTTCGTTGCCGGGGCGACACACCGGCACCTGCACGGCCGAGCCCGCGAACAGACGCCCGTAGTGCGCCGCGTGCGCTCGGCGCTGCGCGTTGCCCGCGTCGAGGCCCGGCAGCTTCGCGCGCAGCACTGCCGCCTGAAGCTCGTCGAGCCGCAGGTTGTAGCCGACGATCGCGTGCTCGAACTTCGACACGTGGCCATGGTGGCGCAGCAGGCGCACCTGCTCGGCGATCGCCGCGTCGTTCGTGGTGACGAAGCCGCCTTCGCCGACGCCGCCGAGATTCTTCGTGAAGTAGAAGCTGAAGCTCGCCGCGTCGCCGAGGCTGCCGACCGGGCGCCCCTTGTATTTCGCACCGTGCGCCTGCGCGGCGTCCTCCACGACGCGCAGGCTGCGCTCGCGCGCGATCTCGAGCAGCGGGTCCATGTCGGCGGCCTGGCCGTACAGGTGCACGGGCACGATCGCGCGCGTGCGATCGGTGACGAGCGCGCGCACGGCCGCGGGGTCGAGCGTGAACGTGTCGCGCTCCACGTCGGCGAGCACGGGCACGGCGCCGGCGTGGACGATCGCCTCGATCGTCGCGAAGAAGGTATGCGCGGGTGCGATCACCTCGTCGCCGGGGCCGATGCCGCACGCGACCAGCGCCGCGAACAGCGCGTCGGTGCCGTTCGAGATGCCCATGCCGTGGGCCGCACCGCAGTAGGCCGCGAACTCCTCCTCGAAGCCCACGGTGTTGGGCCCCTGGAACAGCTGCATTCCGTCGAGGATCGACTCGAACTCGCGGAATACCTGGTCCTTCACCGGGGCGAAGGCCGCGCGCAGATCGACGAGCGGGACGTTCATGGCGTTTCTCCGGCGTGAGACGATAGTCCGACCCGCGCCCGAACGCGCTGGAAGCTCTCCTCGTACAGGCCGCGCGGGGTCTGGGGCCTCGGCACGCCCGGAAACACGCGGCTCGAGACATGACACAAGAGCGCGCGCGTCCACAGGCTGATCCCGCGCGCGCCCGCATTGTGCATCCGGTTGCGCAGCTCGGAGTCTTCCTTGCCGTAGCCCGAGAGCGCCTCGTCGAAGCCGTCGACGCGCTCGAACAGGTCGCGCGTGACGCCGAAGTTCCCGCCGCGAATGCGCGGGCGGTCCGCGCGGCGCCCCGCATACAGATGGTTGCGCCAGTCGGCCGCGTGGAGCCGCCACCATGTGCGCAGATCGAGCGGGCGCTCGTGTGCACCCGCGCGCACGGCCTCGGGCGTGAGACCCAGCGTCTCCTCTTCGGAGAGGAAGATGTAGCCGCCCACGAGGAACTCGCCTGGCTGCGCGTGGCGGCGATAGGTGGCGACCCAGCTGCGATAGGGCACGCAGTCGCCGTCGAGGAACAAGAGCAGCTCGGAGCGCCCGCGCAGCGCGGCGCGGTTCTGGGCGCGCATCTTGCGAAAGCCCACGTCCTCCTGCCAGATCCAGTCGATCCGGAACGGAAGCTGCGCAGCGAGATCCGCGAGCTCGCGCTCGGCGGGCGGGTCCGAGCCGTCGTCCGCGACCACCACGTCGAAATTCGGGTCGGTCTGCGCCGCGAGCGCGGAGAGCACCAGTGCGAGCTCGTGGGCCTGGTTGTAGGCCGCCACGACGACGGTGGTGGACGGTCCGTCGCTTCCGAACGTGGTTCGCATCCGCAGCGCTCGACGATATCCTCCCGGCGCCCGCTCCACGAGGAGACCCTGTTGCAAGCGATCCGTGCCCTTCTCGATCTCTCGCGCGTCGACGTGCAGATCGCCGAGCTCGAGGACGAGAGGCGCGGCCTGCCCGCGGCGCGCGCGGCGCTTTCCCAGGAGCGCGAGAAGAGCCAGGCCGCGGTCGAGGCCGCGCAAGCCGCGCTGGTCGCCGCCGAGCAGGAGCAACGCCGCCACGAGGCCGCCGTCGCCGACCGCGAGGCACTCGTGACCAAGCTCGAGGGCCAGCAGCTCCAGATCAAGACCAACGAGGCCTACAAGGTACTCCTGCACGAGATCGACCAGGCGCGCGCGTCGATCTCCGACGCCGAGACCCGGATCCTCGAGGCGATGGAGGGGATCGAGGCCGCGCGCACCGGGCTCGACCGCGCGCGCGCTGCTGCGAAGGGCGTCGAGGATCGCGCCGCGCAGCAGGAGCGCGGATTCGAAGAGCGCGAGAAGTCGCTCGATCAGACGCTCGGCAACCTGCGGCGCGACCGCGAGGGGTTCGTCGGTGGCGTCGACGCGCCGGTGCTCCAGCGCTACGAGCGCATCGCCGCGCGCCGCCGACCCGCCGTCGCGATCGCGGAAAAGGGCCAGTGCAAGGGCTGCCACGTGAGCCTGCCGCCGCAGGTTCTGCTCGAGCTGCGCCGCGGCGGAGGGTTTCACACGTGCAGCAACTGCCAGCGCATTCTCGTGCTCGCAGAGCACTTGTAGGTCCGCTCCCCGACTGGGGATCCCCTCGGGGTAGGGCCGGATCCCCCACGGCTAGAACAGGTTTTTATCCTGTAAAATCAGCCGCTTATAGATTTGTGTCGACGGAGGTGTAGGCGCCTTCGCCCACTCGTCTCATGCTATGCTGCGCCGTCGACCAACCGGCTGGGGAGTCCTCCCCAACTCCAGCGGACGGGGCATGAAGAACAACGATCGGTACTGGGATTGTCTCGATCAGGCGATGGAGGCGTCCCATGGTGGGCGCACCGACGAAGCGCTCGCGTGGCTCGACGAAGCGCTGCGCGCCCACCCCGACGGTGCCGAGGCCCACAACGGGCGCGGCGAGATCCTCTGGGACGACGGCCGCGTCGAGGAAGCGCTCTACGAGTTCGAGACGTCGCTCAAGGCCGATCCCAAGTTCATCACCGCCCATCTGAACCGCGCCGAGCTCCTCGTCGAAGACATGGGCGAGTACGAGCAGGCGGTGTCGCTCTGCGACGAGCTGCTCTCGGGTCGCGTCGAGCTGCCGCGCCTGGATCGAGGCAGCGAGGGCGAGGTCCACTACCTCAAGGCCAAGGCGGTGTTCTACCTCGACGATCTCGAGGGGGCGCTGTTCCTGACCCGGCGTGCGATGAAGACCGCGGGCGAGGTCCCGGTGTACCGCGCGTTCGACGGACAGATCCTGTTCGAGCTCGGCCGCTTCGAGGACGCGCGCCGCTCGCTCGAGACCGCCACCGCGCTCGACCCCGAGTCGGGGCACGCGCTCTACCACCTCGCGCTCGTGCTCGAGCGCGTGGGCGACGGCGAGAACTCCGAGCGCGCATTCGAAGCCGCGAACGCGCTCGACCCGCAGCAGTATCCGCTGCCCGTGACGGTCGACCTCGACTTCTTCAACACTGCCGTGGCGGAGTCGATCGACAATCTGCCGCGCTCGATCCGCGAGTACGTCCAGGACGTGCCGGTGTTGGTCGAGGACTATCCGTCGCAGGCTCTCATGGACGAAGAGAGCTTGTCGCCGCAGATCCTCGGCATCTACATCGGCACGCCGCGCACCGAGAGCCGGGCCGACCCATCAGCCGATCGACGTGACGCGCGTGGTCCTGTTCAAGAAGAACCTCGAGAAGATCTGCCGCGATCGCGACGAGCTGATCGATCAGATCCAGATCACGCTGCGCCACGAGATCGGCCATCACCTCGGTCTGTCCGAAGAGGACATGGAGCGGCTCGGGCTGGCGTAATGGCCGCCCGTCAGGCGGCGGATGGCGGGCCCCTGCGCGGGACTGCCTTCGGCTTCTCCCGCCCTACACTGGCCCCATGACCCTGATCGACGCGCTCGAGGCGGTCGTCGGCGCCAATCGCTGTCTGCACCGGCGCGAAGAGCTGCTCGTGTACGAGTGCGACGCCCTCACTCTGCACACCGCGGATCCGAGCGCGGTCGTGTTCCCCGAGTCGCGCTCGGAAGTGCAGGAGATCGTGCGCGCGTGCCGCCGCCACGGCGTGCCGTTCGTGCCGCGCGGCGCCGGGACGGGGCTCTCGGGCGGCGCGCTCGCGAACGACGGCGCGGTCGTGATCGAGTGCTCGCGCATGAATCGGATCCGCGCGATCGATCCGGCCAATCGCATCGCGGTGGTCGAGCCCGGTGTGATCAACTCGGACCTCTCGGTCGCGGCGCGTCCGCACGGCCTGTTCTACGCGCCCGATCCGTCGAGCCAGCTCGCGTGCACACTGGGCGGCAACGTCGCCGAGAACTCGGGTGGACCCCACACGCTCAAGTACGGCACCACCACCAACCACATCCTGGCGCTCGAGCTCGTGCTGCCCGACGGAAGCTGCTTCGAGCTCGGCAACGCCACGGGGTTCGCGCCCGGCTTCGACTGGGTGGGCGCGGTCGTGGGCAGCGAGGGCACGCTCGGCATCGTCACCGCGATCACGGTGCGCCTCTCGCCGATCCCCGAGTCGGTGGAGACGCTGCTCGCGATCTTCCCCGACGTGGTCTCCGCGTGCCGCGCGGTGGGTCTCGTGATCGAGGCGGCGCTCGTGCCCGCGGCGCTCGAGATCGTCGATCAGCGCACGATTCGCGCCGTCGAGGATTCGGTATACGCGGCGGGCCTGCCGCGCGACGCGGGCGCCGTGCTGATCGTCGAGCTCGACGGCGCCGCGGTCGCGTTGCCCGCGCAGATCGAGCGCGTGCGCGAGCTGTGTGCGCGAGCGGGCGCGGATCGCATCGAGATCGCGCGCGACGAGGCCGAGCGCCAGCGCTTCTGGCGCGCGCGCAAGGGCGCGTTCGGCGCGATGGGCCGGCTCGCGCCCGATCTCTACGTGCACGACGCGGTCGTGCCGCGCCGCGCGTTGCCCGAAGTGCTCGCGAAGATCTGCGAGATCGGCGACCGCCATCGCCTCACGCTCTCGAACGTCTTCCACGCCGGTGACGGCAACGTCCACCCCAACATCTCGTTCGATCGCCGCGACCCCGAGCTGCTCGCGCGTGTGATGGCCGCGGGCGAGGAGATCCTGAAGCTGTGCGTCGCGGCGGGCGGCGTGATCACGGGCGAGCACGGGATCGGCACCGAGAAACGCGAGTACATCTCGCTCGTGTTCAACGACGCCGACCTCGAGGCGATGCACAGGCTGCGCACCACGTTCGACCCCGAGCGCGTGTGCAATCCCGGGAAGATCTTCCCCACCACGCGCTTCTGCGCCGAGTCGAATCCGAAGGCCCGCGGCTACGACCAGGTCCCGCTGGGTTAGTCGCGTGAACGGCCTGGAAGCTCTCGCGCCGCAGCTCGGGGAAGCACTGCGCTCCCACGATCCGATCGCGGTCGACGGCGTTCCCGTGACGAAGACGCTCGTGCCGCGCGACGCCGACGACCTCGCCGCGCTGCTCGCGGCGCTCGGCGAGGAGCGCTGCGCGGCGATTCCGCTCGGCGCGGGCACACAGCTCGCGTTCGGCAACGCGCCGCGCCGCGCCGACTGCTTCGTCTCGCTCGAGGCGTTCAGCGGCGTCGACGAGCTCGACGCGAGCGAGGGCGTGTGTCACGCGGGCGCGGGGACACCGCTCGCAGAGCTGCGCGCGCGCGTGACCGGGTCGGGCTGGGAGCTGCCGCTCGACGACGCGGGCCGCGGCGGTACGCTCGGCGGTGCGCTCGCCACCGCGGCGCTCGCGCCGCGCGCACTCGGCTTCGGGCGCCCGCGCGACGTCGTCCTCGGCTGCGAGGTCGTGCTCGCGGACGGCCTGCGAACGCGCTGCGGCGGTCGCGTGGTGAAGAACGTCACGGGCTACGACATGGCCAAGCTCTACGTCGGCTCGCTCGGCTCGATCGGTGTGATCACGGGCGCATGGCTCCGCCTCCAGCCGCGGCCCGCGGCCGTGCGCGTGCTCCAGAGCGACGAGTTGAGCGATGGGGAGGCGATCCCGCTCGGCGTGCTCGCGGCGCGCCTCACCACCGCGCGCTCGTGCCTGCTCAGCGACGAGACGCGCGGAATGCGCGCGACGGTCGAGCTCGCGGGCGACGCCGCGAGCGTGGAGCGCGATGCCGCGGAGCTCGAGCAGCTCGGTCTGCGCAGCGCGAGCCCTGCGCTGCGCGACGCCGCCGCGACGCTCCGCTTCGCGGGCCTCGCGGGCTCGGTCCGGTTTGTGGTCTCCTCGCTGGCGGCGCAGCTCGCGTCGTGCGTGAAGGAGCTGCGCGGCTCGGGCGCCGAGCTGCTCGTGATGCCGGGTCTCGGGCTCGTCTGTGCGCGCGGATCGGCCGAGCAGGCCGGCGCGCTGTTCGATGCCGCGCCGCGCGCGGCGCGCGCGGGGGGCGGGCGCTGGCTCTGCGAGCGCGCACCGCACGAGGCCAAGCGCGGCCGCGACGTGTTCGGCGCGCAGCCCGCGGACACGGCGCTCTCGCGCGCGCTCAAGGCCCGCTTCGACCCGAACGACGTGCTCAATCGCGGCCGCTTCGCGGGGCTCGTCTGATGACGGCGCCCACGAGATTGCCTTCGCGCGCCGCGTCGCGCCTGGGCTGGCAGGACATCTACGAGAAGTCGCTCGACTGCGTGCACTGCGGTCTGTGCCTGCCCGCGTGCCCGACCTATCGCGAGACCGGGCGCGAGCAGTCGTCGCCGCGCGGCCGCATCTACCTGATGCGCGGCGTGGCCGAGGGCCGCATCGAGCTCGGCGACGTGGTGCGCGACGAGGCGCATCTGTGCCTGGCGTGCCGCGCGTGCGAGACCGCGTGTCCGTCCGGGGTGCAGTACGGCGCGATGGTCGAGCGCGTGCGCGAAGAGGTGCAGCTCGCCGGCCTGCGCGAGGACGCGCTCTCCCGGATCGAGCGCGCAGTGCTGCGCCACGTGATTCCGAACCGCAAGCGCCTGGGCTTTGCGTTCGATCTGCTCGCGATCGCGCAGAAGCTCCGGCTCGACAGCGTGTTCGCGAAGCTGCTGCCCGCGCGCCTGGCCACGATGCGCGCTCTGTTGCCGCGGGTCCCACCGCGCCATCGGCGCCGCGCGCATCCGGCGCTCCTGCCCGCGCGCGGCGAGCGGCGCGGGCGAGTCGGGTTCCTCACGGGCTGCGTGATGGCGGAGCTGTTCCCGGGCACGAACGACGCGACGGTGCGCGTGCTCGCGCACAACGGCTTCGACGTGGTGGTGCCGCCCGATCAGGGCTGCTGCGGTGCGCTCCAGGCGCACGCGGGCGACGCCGAGACCGCGCATGCGCTCGCGCGCAAGAACATCATCGCGTTCTCGGACGTCCACGTCGTGATCACGAACTCGGCGGGCTGCGGCGCCGCGCTGCGCGACGTGGAGCATTGGATCGAGCTCCGTGGCAAGTCGTTCGCGGCCAAGGCGCGCGACATCTGCGAGTGGCTCGACGAGGTGGGCCTGCGCGCACCGACCGGACGCATCGACGCGCGTGTGTGTTACGACGATCCGTGCCACCTGATCCATGGCCAGAAGGTGTCGGCTGCGCCGCGCCGCCTGCTCGCGCTGATTCCGGGTCTCGAGCTGATTCCGCACGCGGATCCGGGTGCGTGTTGCGGGGCCGCCGGCACGTACAACCTCACCCAACCCGAGATGTCGCGCGCGGTGCTCGCGCGCAAGCTCGACTCGCTCGCGGCCGCCGACCCCGATCTGGTCGTGACCGGCAACCCGGGCTGCCTGATGCAGCTGCGCGCGGGCCTCGCCGCGCGCGGCCTGCGCGCGCAGGTCGTGCACCCGGTCGATCTGCTCGACCGCGCCTACAGCACGAAACCCTAATCGCGATACAGCACTGCGTCGGGGGTGGTCTTCGGCGGACGCAGGCGCGGAAACGCGCCGAGCTGGAGGCTCGTGAGATCTCCCTGCACGACGAGCTCGATCGGCAGCGGCTCGCGGCTGCGCACCATGCCGTAGCGCTCGCGCATGCCGCGGTAGGCATAACGCGCCTCGGCCTCGGGGCGCTCGTCGACGTCGTCGGCGAGCCCGAGTCGAGCGCGCTCGAACACCACGTCGCGCTCCGCGTTGGGCTCGAGCGCGTCGTCTTCGTCGAGCAGCGAATTCCGGAAGCTGGTCTCCTCGAGCCGCGCGACCAGGCGCGCGAAATCCGGCTCGGCGAGCTGCGCACCGAGCCGGCGCGGCGGATCGTCTTCGTCGCCGCTCTCCGCGAGCACGGAGATCACCACGTCGCGCCCGCCCACGAGCGTGACGCCATCCGGGTGGAGCTCGCCGTTGCTCGGCTCGTCGTCGAGCAACGCCGTGGAGAGATCGAGCCCACCCGGCCCCGCGATGGCGGGATTCTCGAGCAGGAAGCCGCGCGAGAGCTGCACCGCGTGCGCGGTGTGATCGGCCGTCTGTTCGCGCGCGGCGCGGCCGGCTTCGTCGCCCGCGCGCGTCTCCGGGAACGCGCGCGCGACGTTCGCGAGCAGGCGCGGGCGCAACGCGTTGCTCTTCTCGTCCGATGCCACCTTCAGCGCCTGCTCGGCGGCGCGCTCGCGCAGCACGTCGAGCTCGGCGTCGGAAGCGTCGGGTCGGCCCTCCGCCACGCGCAGCGCGCCGACCCAGTTCTCGCGATCGCGCTCGAACTCCTCGAGCCAGTCGCGCACCTCGTGCGCGTGCGCGCCGCGCGGCCTCTGCTCGAGATAGCGACGCGCGTGCACGGCGGTCTCGGCCGCACCGGGGGTCGAGTCGCGCCACGGGAGCTGGACGAGGCGCACCGGCAAGAGCGCCGCGCCCTGGATCCGCCACGGCAGGTCGAGCAGCCACGCGGTGAAGCCGAGCTTCCCGCGCTCGGGTGCGATCGTGAGCGGGCCGAACAGCACCCAGCGCACCGTGCGGGAGCGTTCGGCCGAGCGCTCGCGCACGAACGCGACATACGGATTGCGGACGGGGTCGTGCTGCAGCGCCTCCAGGTGGCGCTCCATCGTGGCTTCGGGCGGGTCCTCGCGACCCGCGAGTACAGCGAGGACGGTGGCGCGCTCTCCCGCGAGCTCCTCGCGCGTGCCGCCGAACTCGAGCGTTCGCGCGAGCGCGCTCTCTCTCGCGGCGATTCGCGCCTCGGCCTTCTCCTGGAGCTCGCGCGCGTCCTCGCTGTCGACGTAGCGGCGCGCGCGACGCGCGTAGATCCACGCCGCGTCGGGAAGCCCGTCGCCCAGCGCGTCCTCGGCGCGATCGAGCGCGTTCTCGGCCTGCGTCTCGCGCCACTTCGTCTGATAGGCCTCGATCTCGGGCGAGAGCTCGGCGACCTCGGGCGCGTCTGGGTACTCGCGCACGAAGCGCTGCCAGTGCACGAGCGCCTGGCGCCGCTGGAGCGGCAGTGCGTCGTCGCGGGCGTAGTCGATGGAATAGTGAGCGAGAGCGTTGCCGACCGCGAACGGCATCAAGATCGGGTTGAAGATCGAGCGGCCGACGGGTTCGGACACCGTGTTGAACAGCTGCGCCGTGGCGGTGTAGCGCGCTTCGTCGATGCGTTGGAGCGCGAGCGCGAGCGGATCGTCCTCGAGCCAGCGCTCGAGGCGCGCGCGCGAGGCGGCGTCGAGATCGTCGCGCTCGAGCAGGAGCTCGGTGGCGGCGAGTCCCGCGCGGCCCGGGAAGCGCACCGAGTCCGCCGCCTCGAAACCCGCGGGCACGAGTCCCGTGGCCGGACCTTCCGGGCGCAGGTCGAGCTCGGCGGTCTCGAGCCGGTCGAGTGCGCTGCTCGCGCGATCGCGATCGGCCGCGAGCACGGCCAGCGCGAGATCGGCGGCAGCGTGGTCGAGCGCATCGGGCACGATCGACGCGCGCTGACTCGGCACGGCGATCAGACCCTCGGGCAGCGCCGCGGGTGTCGCGCACGCGAGCACACCGGCCGCAAACAACCACACCCCGAGTGCGCGCCTCATGGCGTGAACCGATCGCGGTCGACCGACAGCGCGAACGCGAGGAACGCCTCGAGCCGCCGCGCCGCCTCCACCTTCTCCGGGGCGCCGTCGCGCGACGCGACCATCTCGTAGATGCGCGAGCCCGAATCGACGAGGTCGCGGAACGCGCCCGGGTCGAAGTCGAGCCCTTCGGGCGGGTGCGCTTCGACGTAGTCGAGCGACAGGTCGGCGTAGAGGTCGGCGAGTGCGAGCAGGTGGCGCGCGGCGCGCTTGCTGTCGCCGTGGCGCAGCGCCACGCGCTCGAGCTCCGAGACCGCGCGCAGATCGCCGTCCGGCAGCACGTCGCGCAGGCGCGTGAAATAGCGCGCGCGCTCGAGATCGGCGCGCTCGATCTCCTCCGCAATTACGTGCGCGTGGTGGGTGCCCTGCGCCGTCTGCGCGAGCTCCTCGAGCTTCGCCGCGCGCTCCTCGAAGCGCGCGAGCGCGGCGTCGCTGTCGGGCAGCGCGAGCTCGCCGATCCGCTCGCCGGTCGCCTTCGCGGGCGCGAGCGGCGACGGCGCGCTCACGGCCTCGTGCAGCGCGTCGAGCAGGTCCGCGCTGCGCAGCGCCTCGTCGCGCAGGTCCGCCTCGCGCTCCGCCGCGAGGTGGTAGGTGTCCGCCGCGAGGTCGTACGCGCGCAGCCGCTCGAGCGCACGGCCCTTCGCGAACGCGATCGCGCCGTCGAGATGGCCCGCGCGCAGCGCGTCGGCGTGAAGCTGTTCCAGGTTCTCGAGCCGGAGCAGACTGCTCCGGTAGACGTTGCGGTCGGTGAAATCGCGCGCGGGTTCGAAGCGATAGGTGTCGTCGGGTACGTGGCGCTCGAGCACCGCAATGATCTCGAGCGCAGAGGCGCTCGGGCGGTAGCGCGGATCGACCTCGGGCGGGGACGCGCACGCGCACACGAGCGCGGCGCCGAGCACCGCGGTGGTGCGCAGCGAATTCACACCGAGCGGCGCCGCGAGGCCAGCGCGTTGAGCATCTTCTCGGTCGCGATCACGGCTGCGGCGAGCTGATCCGAGTCGACGCCCAGCGTCGAGAACGTGTCGCGCGGCCGCGACTCGCGGCGCCACGTGATCACGGTCTCGACGAGCGCGGTGGTGCGGCCGCCCGGCGGGATGCGCACGCGGAAGTCCGTGAGCAGCGCCACCTCGAGGCCGAGCTCCTCGGCCGCCTTGCGCAGCGCGGTCATGAACGCGTCGTAGCCGCCGTCTCCGTTCGCGCGCGCCTTCGCGCTGCGCCGCTTGTAGGAGAGCGCCACCTCGGCGAAGGGTTGCTCGCCCGTGGCGACCACGACGCGGTAGTCGTGCACGCGCACGAGCTGCTCCTCGGGCGTCTTGAGCACGTCGGCGATGATGTAGGGCAGGTCCTCGGCGACGACGGTGTGCTTCTTGTCGCCGAGCTCGATGATCCGCTGCAGCACGAGCGCGCGATCCTCGGGCGGCAGCGCGATGCCGAGGCTCTTCAGATTCTGGTCGAGCGACGCCTTGCCCGAGAGCTTGCCGAGCGCGTACTTGCGGCGGCCGCCGAAGCGCTGGGGAGCGAGCCGGCTCGCGTAGAGATCGCCCTTCATGTCGCCATCGGCGTGGATGCCGGCCGTCTGCGTGTACACGTCGCGTCCGACCACGGGCGTGTTCGCGGCGAGGTCCTTGCCCGAGAACGTCGCGACGAGCCCCGACACCGACGAGAGGCGCGACTCGACCACGCCCGTGCGGAACTCGCTGTGATCGTGCAGCGTCGCGACGATCTCGGCGAGCCGCGTGTTGCCGGTGCGCTCGCCCATCCCATTCACGCTCGTGTGCACGCCGCGCGCGCCCGCGCGCACGGCCGCGAGACAGTTCGCGTTGGCGAGGCCGTAGTCGTTGTGGCCGTGGAACTCGAACACCGTGTCGGGCCAGGTGGAGGTCATGAGCCCGACGTAGCGGCCCGCGTCTTCGGGCGCGAACACGCCCAACGTGTCGGCGAGGTAGATGCGGTCGATGCCCGACTCGCGCAGCTGCTGCACCATCGCGAACACGTAGTCGAACGAATCCCGGACGCCGTTCGACCAGTCCTCGAGATAGGCGTTCAGGCGGATCCGCTTGCGGCGCGCATTGCGCGCGGTCTGTGCCACGGCGTCGCGGTGCTTCTCGGGCGACATGCCGAGCTGGGTGCGGCAGTGGCGCTCCGAGCCCTTCACGAGCAGGTTCATCACGCGCCCGCCGACGCCGACTACCCAGTCGACCGACGGGCGGCCGTCGCAGTAGCCGAGGATCTCGACGCGCGGCAGCAGGCGGTTCTTGGCGGCCCATTCGGTGACGCGTTCGGCGGACTCGCGCTCGCCCTCGGACACGCGCGTGGAGGCGATCTCGATCCGGTCGACCTTCACCTCCGCGAGCAGGATGCGCGCGATCTGGAGCTTCTCTCCGGGCGTGTAGGAGACGTCGGGCGTCTGTTCGCCGTCGCGCAGCGTCGTGTCCATGATCTGGACGCGGTCTTTTTGCGGAACGGCCACGGGGGAGGACTCCGGCCTGCGAGTGTGACGGTGTGCCGCAGTGTGTCAACACTGCAGGCGCCTTACACTCTGCGAAGCGATGGCGGCACCGATCGGCGAATCGCTCGAGGTGGAGCCGTCCGAATCCGGACGCCGGCTCGACGTCTTCCTCGCCACTCGCCTGCATCTCACGCGCGGGCGCGCGCGTCGGCTGCTCGCGAGCGGTGCGGTGCGGATCGGCGGGCGGCCGCTCGGCGAGGGCGACAAGGGCCTCGCGTTGCACGTGGGCGAGCGCATCGATGTGGAGGCCGAGGTGCGCGCGGACGCCGAGCGCATTCCGGCCGAGCCCGAGGCTTCACTGTGCGTGCTCGCGCAGGGGCCCGGCTGGCTCGTGGCCGACAAGTCCGCCGGCGTGCCCGTGCACCCGCTCGCGGCCGGCGAGCGCGGGACGCTGCTCGGCGCCGTGGTGGCGCGCCATCCCGAGATCCAGGGAATCGGCGAAGGCGGGCTGCGCAGCGGGGTGGTGCACCGGCTCGACGTCGATACCTCGGGCGCGCTGCTGCTCGCGACCGACGAGGAGCAGTGGCAACGGCTGCGCGCGGCGTTCCGCGAGCACCGCGTCGAGAAGCGTTACCGCGCGATCGCGGTCGGCAGCGTGGCCGCGGACGGCGAGATCGAGCTGCCGCTCGTGGTCGCGCGCCACCGGCCCGCGCTCGTGCGCGCAGCGAATCCGGACGAGCTCGAGGATGCGCGCCGGACGACCACGAGCTGGCGCGTCCTCGAACGTCTGCGCGGCGCGACGCTGCTCGAGGTGCGCACGGTGACGGGTTTCCTGCACCAGGTGCGCGCGACACTCGCACATCTCGGCCATCCGCTCGCGGGGGATCGCAGCTATGCGCCGGACGGCGATGCGACGGGCGCCGCGCGCCACATGCTACACGCGGCGTCGCTGCGTTATGCGGGGATCGCGGCGGAGAGTCCGGATCCGCGTGATTTCGCGGAGGTGCTCGCGGCGCTGCGCACGCGATGACGAGCCGCGGAAGGCGGGATCCGCCTTCGGCTCCTCCCGCCCTACTTCTTCATGGCGAACGTCAATCCGTCCGAGATCGGCAGCATCACGGTATCGACGCGGCGGTCGTTTGCGACGTGGTCGTTGAAGCGCCGGATCGCGACCGTGTTCGCGTCGTTCGCGTCGGGGTTCACGACGTTCCCCGACCAGAGCACGTTGTCGACCAGGATCAACCCGCCCGTGCGCAGGCGCACGAGGATCTCCTCGTAGTAGTCGATGTAGGAGACCTTGTCCGCGTCGATGAAGGCGAGGTCGAGGTGCGGCTCTTTCGGCAGTGCGCGCAGCGTCTCGATCGCGGGCGCGATCCGAAGCTCGATCTTGTGCGCGACTCCCGCCTTCTCCCAGTAGCGCTTTCCGATCGCGGTCCACTCCTCGCTCGTGTCGCAGCACAAGAGCTTGCCGTCGTCGGGTAGACCCCGCGCGAGACACAGCGCCGAGTAGCCCGTGAACGTGCCGATCTCGACCACGCGCCGTGCACCCAGGAGACGCACGAGCAGCGTGAGAAGCGCGCCCTGCTCGGGCGCCACCTGCATCATCGCGATCGGGCCGAGTGCCCGGGTCTCGTGCGCGAGCGAGTCGAGCACGGGATCGGGAGGAGGGCCGTGCGCCACGAGGTAGGCGTGCAGCTCGGGCGAGAGACCCAGCGACTTGATCCCGCTCATCGCCGCGCCCGCGCTTGTTGCTTCATCTGGATCTGCATGGCGATCGCCTTCTCCTCTTCCGCCTCGGGGATCATGCCGCGGCGCTGATAGAGAATGGAGAGATTGGTGTGGGAGAGCGCGTCGTCGGGCTCGAGCTCGATCAGGCGTCGGCCGGCGACGATCGCGGCTTCGAGATCGCCCTTCTGGCGGTGGGCGAGCGAGAGGCCGTTCCAGGCGATCGCGAGCGCGGGGTCGAGATTCAGCGCCTGCTCGTAGAGCGCGATCGCCTCGTCGTGGCGGTCGTTGGCGAAGTGCTCGAAGCCGCGCCGGTACAGCGCCTTCGCCTCGGCGTTCTCGACGCGCTTGGGCGCGGGCGCGCTCGGGGTCGGCGGTGCCGCCGCGCGCGCGGCCTGACGCGGGCACGCCCAGGATCTTCTCGGCGCGGCGCAGGAACGTCTCCATCTCGCGCCCGGTCTGCAGATCTCCGCTCTCGCGCGCGAGGTCCAGCGCGCTGCGCAGCACGCGCGCGGCCTCGGCCACCTCGCCCGCTTCGAGCAGCGCGCGGCCGAGATCGCGGTGCGCAGCCGTGTAGCGCGGGTTGCGCGCGATGCGCGTGGCCGAACGCGTCGATCGCCTCGCGCCAGCGCGAGAGGTCGAGCAGCGCGCGCCCGAGCGTGAACCAGGTCGTCGGGTCGTCCGGGTCGCGATCGATCAGCGCGCGCAGCTTCGCCACGCGTTCTTCGATCTCGGCCGCGTCTGCCCTCGCCATGCATGCGACCCTAGCCCAGCCGGAAGCTAGTAATCGGGCTGCCCGCATCGGACCCCAATGCCCGTACTCACCTTCCTGCGCCGCCGCCTGTTCTCGCGGCTCGTGACCAACCTCGCGGTCGCGCTCGGCCTGTTCCAGGCGTTGATCGCGCACTGGCTGTGGACGATCGCGCTGGAGCGGCCCAGCGGCGGTCTCGTGCCGTGGCTCGGCGCCGCACTCGCGCTCTCGGCCGCCAACGCCGCGACCGTGCCCGCGATGCAACGCGCGCGCCGCCAGCGCAGCGGCCGCAGGAGTCGCATCGCGCGCGTCTACATGGAGTCGGGCGTCGCGACACTCTTCGTGGGGCTCTCCGTGCTCGCGAGCTGGGTGGTCTACGCGTTCGTGGGCGGCGCCGCGCTCGCACTCGGCGCGCCGGCCGCGTGGGTCGATCCGATCTTCCGCGTCGCGTCGGCGCTATTCGTCGCTTCGGTCGCCGCGCAGGTGGCGTGGGGCTTCACGGTCGGACAGCGCCGGATCGAAGTCACCACGACGCGCGATGCCGCTGCCGAAGCTGTCGCCGCAGCTCGCGGGCCTGCGCCTCGTGCAGATCAGCGATCTGCACATCGGCAATCGCCTCGAGGCCGACCGGCTCGACGCGATAGTCGAGCGCACCAACGCAACGCGCCCCGACGTCGTCGTGCTGACGGGAGACCTGTTCGACTTCGACCCGATCTACGTCGACGACGGCGCGCGCCGCCTCGCTGGCCTGCGCGCGCGCTACGGCGTGTTCGCGATCCTCGGCAACCACGACCACTACGTGGGTACCGAGCGCGTCGTGACTGCGCTCGCGCGCCATGCGCCCGGGATCCGCCTGCTGCGCGACGAGCTCGTGCGGCTGGCGACCGAGGAGCCGCTCTATCTCGCGGGCGTCGAGGATCCGGGCGGTCCTTTCTTCGAGCGCGGCCTGCACGTCCCCGCGATCGACGCGCTCGCCGATCTGCGCCCCGCCGACGGCCCCGTGGTGTTGCTCGTGCACCAGCCCGAGGCGTTCGGGCACGCGGCGCGACGCGGCTTCCCGCTGGTGCTCGCGGGCCATACGCACGGCGGGCAGATCGCGCTCCCGGTCGGGCGCAGGGGCATCAACCTCGCGCGCGTGATGACGCCGCTCACGCGCGGCACCTATCAGCTCGACGCGTCGATCCTGTACGTGAACCGCGGCATCGGCGTAGGAGGTCCGGCAGTGCGGATCCACTGCAATCGCGAGATCGCGGTGCTCGAGCTGGAGCCGTCGTAGCAGCAGCATGCGGCCGCGAACGGCGGGATCCGCTCGCTTCGCTCGCTCCTCCCGCCCTACAACTTCTTTTCCAGCGCGTCGATCAAGCGGAAGCGCCGGAAGCCCACCTTCTCGTACGCGCGCAGCGCGGTGCGATTCGCGGGCGAGAGAGCCAGGAGGCTCGCCTTCGCGCCGGCCGCGAACTGACGCGCGAGCAGCCACGCGACCAGCGCGGAGCCGAGGCCGTGATCGCGCCGCTCCTTCGCGACGCCCGCAAACGCCACCCACGGGCGCTTCGGCCAGTGCGTCTCGAACTCGACGAACGCGGCGAGCTCTCCGCCCGCGCGCGCGACCGCATGCACGTGGCGTCCGTCGGAGAGCACGCGGCGCATGCGATCCTCGGTGCGCGGCTCGAATCCGCACGCGAGATAGAGCTCGAGGATCTCCACGGCGTCTTCGGGCTTCGCGATCTGGATCTCGAGCTGCGCGATCGGCTCCTCGGGCACCTGGGGTGAGCGCTCGCACTTCATCACGTAGGCCTGGCGCACGGGCCGGAAGCCGTGGCTCGTGAGCAGCGAATAGCCCGCGCGGTTGCGCGTGCCGATGCCCGCGGTGGCGAGCTCGATGCCGATCTCCCCGCCGAGCTTCTGCGCGGCGCGCAGCAGCTCGCCGCCCACGCCGCGGCCGCGGTCCTTGCGGCGCACGATCGGGCACAGCATGCCCGCCGACGGGTCATCGGGGCGGCGCAGGAAGCCGACCATCCCCTGCGCGTCGCCGAGGTCGCCCTCCTCGGCCACCAGCACGTGGTCCTCGGGGCGGACCCCGAAGCGCGCGAACTCGGCGACGAGCTCGTCCGCACTCTCCCAGAGCGGATTGAGCACGAAGTCGGCCTCGCCCCGCGCGCACTCGACGGCGAGTGCCGCGAGCGCTTCGGCGTCCTCGGGGCGGTAGGGGCGGATCGGCATGCTCGTATTATGGCGGATTACGCCCTGCGGGCGAGCGCCCTACGCGCCCACGCGCCGCCGGATCGCCTGCACCACGCGCCCGAGGTCGAGGCCCCGCTCGCGCGGGATCTGGAAGTAGTGGTCGCCGTCGTCCTTGACCAGGAACTTCACCTTCTGGCCCGCGAGCACCTGCTCGATCGGCGCCGCCTCGGACATCGCGTGGTCGAGCTTCGCGAACACGCGGCGCCCGTCGATCTCGAGCAGCGCGACGTGCACGGGATCGCTGCCGCCCGAGGTCACGTGGATCGTGGTGGCGGCCTCGACGCGCGCCTCCGCGCCGTGCAGTGCGTGCGCGCGCTCGCGCTCGCGGCCGCGGCTCTCGCGCGACTCGAACAAGCGCCGCGGCTCGGGCACCTCGTCGCGGTGGCGGCGGCCGTCGGCGAGCTCGATCAGCGTCACGCAGTTGTTGTTGCCGGGGCCGCCGATCGAGTTCGAGATGCCGAAGCGGGCGTTGCGCACCTGCGCTTCGCGGTTGGGGAAGCGGTCGGTGATCTGGAGGTAGTTCTCGCAGATCTGGAACAGGCCCGTACCGCCGATCGGATGGCCGCGCGCCTTGAGTCCGCCCGACAGGTTGGTGGGCAGGCGCCCGTGCACGCCGGTGACGGGGTTCGTGAGCGGATCGCCCGGCTCGCGCGAGACGTCGCCGACGAGCGCCTCGATCACTTCCGACGGATCGAACAGGCCGAGGTCGACGAGCCCGATCGGGAGCAGGCTGTTGAACGCGTCGTGCACCTCCGCCACGACGCCCTCGATCTGCGCGCGGGTCGGCGACACCCGCGCGCCAGTAGGCGAGCTGCGCGGCGCGCCGCGTGGCTTCGAACGACGTGAGCGCACTGCGGTCGAGGATCGACGACGTGTCGGTGGCCGAGCCGATCCCGGCGATCCGCACCGCCTGCGGCCGCGCCGTGAGGATCAGCGCCGCGGCGCCGTCGCAGATCGGCGAGCAGTCCTTTCGGCGCAGCGGCGTCGCCACGGGCAGATTCACGCGCGAGTCGAAGTAGGCCGCGAGCGGCTCGGGCCGGCCGTGGAACGCCGCGAGCGGGTTGTTCGCGCCCAGTGCGTGGGCGCGGTGCATCAGGCGCGCGAGTACCTGGGTGCCCTCGTCGTCGGCGAGCCCGATCTCGCGGAACCAGGCCTGCGTGATCAGCGCGATCAGCGCGGGCATCGTGAACCCGAATCGCCGCTCCTCGGGGTCGACCGTCTTCGACAGGATCGCCGTGGCGACCTCGGTGTTCACGGTCTTCATGCGCTCGCCGCCGAGCACGAGCACGCTCTCGGCCTCGCCCGACGCGATCTTGTAGTAGGCCTCGTGCAGCGCGGTGGCGCCCGTGGAGGAGGCGGTCTCCGAGCGCACGGCGGGAATGCCCGTGAGGCCGAGCCGGTCGACCGCCACGGTGGCGATGTTGGCGCGGTTCTCGAACTCCTCGCTGTCCATCACGCCGATCTGCACGGCGTCGAAGCTGCGCACCGAGGAGTCCTGGAGCGCGCGCTCGTAGGCGTCGGCGAACAGGTCGAAGATCGAGCCGAAGATGCGGCCGGTCAGGTCGACTTTCGTGAGTCCGACCGCGGCGACGTACACCTCCTTGGCCATCGCATCGAAAGATAACCTACGCTCCGCGCCTGAACGCGCGCTGCGCGGGGGGAAAGATGAAGAGACTCCGCCGCGTCCTGTTCGTGATGATCGCGCTGTTCGCGATCGCCTGGTGGCTCTCGCCCTCGGGCCCCGTGATCGAGAACGGCAGCGTGCTCGTGATCGAGCTCGAGGGCTCGTACGTCGAGAGCGCCGAGGCCCCGCTGATCGCGCGTCTGGCGGCGGCGCCGCCGCGCCCGCTCGCGTCACTGCTCTCCGACCTCTCGCTCGCCGAGCGCGACGCGCGCCTCGCGGCGGTGGTGTTCCGCGTGCGCGACCTCCAGATCGGCTGGGCCAAGGCGCAGGAGATCCGCAATGCGATCACGCGGCTCGGCGAGGGCGGCCGGCGCACGATCGCCTATCTCGAGCTCGACGGGTTCGGCGGCAATCTCGAGTACTACGTCGCGAGCGCGGCCCAGGAGCTGTTCGTGGCCGAGGCCACACGCGCGCCGCTGATCGGGCTCGCGGGCGAGTTCATGTTCTTCGGCGGCCTGTTCGAGAAGTTCGGCATCGAGCTCGAGGTGGAGCGCGTCGGGCAGTACAAGAGTGCGGCCGAGACGTTCGCGGGGCGCCGGATGAGCGAGGCGAACCGCGAGATGGAGAACGCGCTGCTCGACTCGCTCGACGCGCAGTTCGTCGCGGGGATCGCCAAGTCGCGCACGCTTCCGCCCGAAGTGGTGCGCGGCGCGATCGACGCCGCGCCCTCGGCGCCGAGCGAGCTCGAGAAGCTGGGCCTCGTCGACGGCACGCTGCGCTTCGACGAGGTGGTCGCGCGCGCGGGCGGCGGCCCGATCGTCGAAGACGAGGTGTACGCGGGTATCGACCCGGAGAGCGTCGGCTTCGCGCCCGTGGCCCGGTTCGCGATCGTGTACGGCAGCGGCATGGTGACGTCGGGCGAGGGCTACTCCTCGCCGAGCGGAGCGCCCGTGCTCGCGTCGGAGACGGTGTCGAAGGCGCTCCGGGACGCCGCGGAAGACTCCGACATCGCCGCGATCGTATTCCGGATCGACAGTCCGGGCGGATCGGCGTTCGCGTCCGACGTGGTCTGGGAGGCGACGCAGGCCGCGCGCGCGAAGGGCAAGCCGCTGATCGCGTCGTTCTCCGACGTCGCGGCGTCGGGCGGCTACCTGGCCGCCGCAGGCGCCAACGCGATCATCGCGTCGCCGGGCAGCATCACGGGGTCGATCGGCGTGCTCGTGGTGCGGCCCGTGATCGCGGGCCTGCTCGAGAAGCTCGAGATCGGCAGCGAGGTGATCACGCGCGGCGCCCACGCCGACCTGCAGGTCGCATCGCGCCCGCTCTCGCCCGAGAGCCGCGAGCGCCTGCGCCGCGAGGTGAACTCGGTCTACGAGCTGTTCGTGAAGCGCGTCGCGGACGGACGCCCGCTCGACGCGCCCGGCGTCGACGCGGTGGGGCGCGGCCGCGTGTGGACGGGCGCGCAAGCGGTGGAGATCGGGCTCGTCGACGAGCTCGGCGGGCTCCACGAGGCGGTGACGCGCGCGAAGGTGGAGCTCAAGCTCGACCCGAACGTCGACGTCGAGCTGGTGCCGTACCCGTCCCCGCGCCCGCTCGCCGAGCAGATCGGCGAGCTGTTCGGGCAGTTCGGCGCCCGCCGGGTGGAGGCGGACCCGCTCGCAGAGCTCCTGGCGCCCGCGCGGGCCTGGCTCGCCGCGGCGGCCAACCGCCAGGTGCTCGCACTGATGCCGTTCTCGATCGACGTCCGCTGAGTCCGCTGGAGTAGAATGCGCATCGGAGGACCGCTCCGATGCATCTCGAGAAGCAGTTCGAAGTGAAGCGGCCGCGCGACGAGGCGATTGCGATCGTCTCGCGCGACGAGACGCTGCTCGGGCTGTTCCCGGATACGAAGACGGAGCTCGTCGCTGCAAAGGGCGCACGCCGCACCACGCGCACCACCTACACCGCGCTGGGCCGCGAGGGCGTCGCGACGTTCCACTTCGACTTCCGCCCCGACGGCAACGTCGACTTCGAGAAGGTCTGCGATGGAAACGTGTGGCGCGAGCTGCGCGGCACGCTCACGTTCCACGCGCGCTCCGGCTCCACGCGCGTGCGCATCGAGATGGACGGCCGCACGAAGGCGCTCGTGCCCGAGTTCACGATCAAGGGTGCCATGCGCGACCAGATCGACCAGATGGCGCGCGCGCTGCGCGATCGCCTCGAAGAGGACGACTGATTGACCGCAAGTTTCGCGCAGCGAGCGCAAGTTTCGCGCAGCGAGCCGAAGGCGAGCGAAGACCATCGGGTAGGCGAGCGAAGTCCATGAAGATCGCCACGCGCGACGGCCACGCCGTATACGCCGAGGCGCATGGCGCGGGCATCCCCGTGGTGCTCTCGTGCGCGCTGGCCACCACGCACGAGAACTGGCGGCCGCAGGTGGAGCCGCTCGTCGCCGCGGGTGCGCGCGTGGTGCTGTGGGACTACCTCGGCCACGGCCTCTCCGATGCGCCCGCCGATCCCGACGCCTATCACATCGAGCGCGTGATCGACGATCTCGCGCGCGTGCTCGACTGGGCGGTGGGCGACGAGCCCGTCGTGCTCGGCGGGCTCTCGTTCGGCGGGCTGCTCTCGATGCACCTCGCGCTCGCGCAGCCCCGGCGTGCGCGCGCGCTGCTGCTCGTCGACACGGGGCCCGGGTTCAAGAACCCGGAAGCGCAGGCGGGCTGGGAGAAGATGGTCGAACGCCTCGCCTCCGCGGCCGAGCGGCGCGGGATGGCCGAGTACGCGGCACGCGCCACGACCCAGCTCGTCGGACAGCGGCCCGACGCGCCCGCGAGCCGCGCCGCGCATGCGGCGATCGCCGCGCAGACGCCGCACGGCATTGCGAACTTCGCGCGACGCGTGGCCGGGCCGGCGAGCCCGACGATCGATCGGCTCGGCGAGCTCGACGTGCCCGCGCTCGTGATCGTGGGCGAGAAGGACGACGCCTATCTGCGCGCGGCCGAGGTGATGGAGGCGCGCCTGCCGCGCGCCGAGCGGCGCACCATCGCGGGTGCCGGGACACATCGTGAACCTCGACGCGCCCGAGGCGTTCCTCGCCGAGGTGATCCCGTTCCTGCGGCGCGTGTGATGGCCCGCGCGCGGTAGACTTCCCGCGTGAAGCTCCGCTTCGCCGATTGCGCGATCGACTGCGACCAGTACGAGTTCCTGCGCGCGGGCCAGCGCGTCGACGTCCAGCCCAAGGTGTGGGCCTTCCTGCGCCTGCTGGCCGAGAACGCGCACCGCGTCGTCCCGAAGGAAGAGATCCTTTCGAGTCTGTGGCCCGACGCCGTGGTTGCGGAGGGCTCACTCCAACGGCTCGCGAGCCTCGCGCGTACCGCTCTCGGCGACGAGAGCCTGCTGCGCACGATCCGCGGCGTGGGTTACCAGCTCGCGGCCGAGGTGCACGTCGAGGGCGACGATTCGCCCGCGCGCGAGCCGACCGAAGCGCCGTCCGCCGCGGGCGCGTCGCAGGAGATCCGCTTCTGTCGCACCGTCGACGGCGCGAACATCGCGTGGGCGTCGGTCGGCAGCGGGCCCGCGCTCGTGCGAGCGCTCGGGTGGTTCACGAATCTCGAGTACGAGTGGGCGTGGCCGCACGCGCGGCGCTTCTGGGAGATGCTGGGTGAGGGGCGCCGCCTGATCCGCTACGACGGGCGCGGGATGGGTCTCTCCGACCCGTGCAGCGAGTTCTCCCCCGAGCTGCGCCTGCGCGATCTCGAGGCCGTGGTCGCCGCGTCGGGCGAGCAGCGCATCGACCTCGTGGGATTGTCGGAAGGCTGCGGCACTGCGATCCACTTCGCTGTGCGCCATCCCGAGAGCGTGCGCCGCCTCGTCATCTACGGCCCGCCCGGGCTGCTCTTCCTCGACCGCACGCCCGAGCTCGACAGTCTCGCGCGCGTGATCGCGTCGCTGATCAAGGCGGGCTGGGGGACCGGGGGATCGAACCGGTTCGGGCGCATGCTCGCGGAGTTGTTCGTCGGCCCTTCGGCCGACGAACAGACCCGCATCCTCTTCGACCGCATGCAGCGCGCCTCGACCAACCGCGACACCGCGCTCTCCTACCTGCGCGGCATGCTAGGCGACGTTCGCGAGCAGGCGCGCAAGCTCTCGGTTCCGACGCTGATCGTGCACCGACGCGACGACGGGGTCTCTCCGTTCGAGGCGGCCAAGGTCGCGGCAACGCTGATCCCCGGTGCCCGCTTCGTCCCGCTCGTCGGCGACAATCACTGGCCGATGGCCGACGACCCGTCCGCGCCCGTGATGATCCGCGCGATCCGCGAGTTCCTCACCGACTGAACGACGCGCGGGATGTACCGAGGCGTGGTCTCCTGATAGCGGCGATACGCGTCTCCGAAGTAGGCGACGAGGTCCCGCTCTTCGAGGAACACGGCCACGACCATGTACGCGGTGGCCACGACGGCGAAGAGCAGATGCCCGGTGCTCATGGTGGGCGCCGCCCAGAAGATGATCGCCCACGACACGTAGATCGGATGGCGCATGTGCGCGTAGAGGCCCGGCGTCGCGAACGGGCGCGGCTCGTACGGCTTCCCGCGGAACGCGAGCCACGACTGGCGCAACCCGAACAGATCGAAGTGGTCGATCAGCGCGGTGGCATAGAGCAGCATCGCCCAGCCGCCGAAGTAGAGCGCGCGCAGCGCGAGCACGCCGGTTTCGCTCTGCACGGCCCACACGGTGCCGCCGATCGGCTGCCAGAGCGCGAACAGCGCGACGAGCGCGAGCGTCGAGAGCAGCACGTAGGTGGGTCGCTCGGCGGGCTCGGGGACGATCTTCGTCCACACGCGCTTGAAGCCGGGCCGGGCCATGCCCGAGTGCTGCACCGCGAACAGCGACAGGAGGCCCAGGTTCACGAGCAGCGCGAGACCGACCGGGCCCGGCGCGCCCGAGTCGATCGTCTTCGGGGCGATCCCGAGGTCGCCGATGAACGCGATCGCGTACAGGAAGCACGCGAAGAACAGGGCGTAGCAGATGACGCCCCAGGCCAGGAATGCGAAGCGTCTGGAGTCGGTTGGACATGATGGATCTCCTCCTGTGTAGAGCGGCTGCGCAGGGGCGGCCGCGCCTCACGGAATGTCGGCCGGAGCGGCGCAGAGATCCTGATCCGGGGCTGAGCATTTCCTGATTTCCGCAGCCGGCGCAGGCGCCTTGCTACCGTAGGAGCCCGATGGCCGGCAGCACCGAGATCTTCACGGTCGAGACGCGCGAAGAGCAGCAGAGCTTCGACATCACCGCGCGCGTGCGGGACATCGTCGAGCGCGCGGGTCTCGCGCGCGGGCTGTGCCACGTGATGGTGTTGCACTCGACCTGCGCGATCGTCGTCAACGAGACCGCCGATCCGAACATCGGCAAGGACATCCTGCGCGCGCTCGGGTCGCTGATTCCGACCGAGAACGACTGGCTCCACGATCTCAAGGACGACAACGCCCATTCGCACCTGAAGGCGTCGCTGCTTGGGGCCGTCGGAGCTGATCCCGATCGTCGACGGCGAGCTCCTGCTCGGGAAGTGGCAGGCGGTCTGGCTCTTCGAGTTCGACGGCCCGCGCACGCGCCAGGTCGCCGTGCACCTCGTGGAGGGGTAGGGCGGGAGGAGCCGAAGGCGGATCCCGCCTCCGCGACTTCACAGCAAGATTCTCCAAGTTTTCGGCGCGCTTCGCGGTAGCGTGTCGCCACAAGGAGAACTCGAGTGCGCGAAGGTGGCTGCGCATGCAAAGCCGTGCGCTACCGGCTCACGGACGAGCCGCTGATCGTCCACGCGTGCCACTGCCGCGACTGCCAGTACCTCACCGGCAGCGCATTCGTGATCAACCTCTGGATCGAGCGGCACCACGTCCTCGCCTCGGGCGCCGAACCGCGCTTCGTCCGGCTGGCCGCGGGCACCGGAAAGCCCCACGACGTGTACTTCTGCGACGCCTGCAGCACGACGCTCTGGAGCCGCTACCACGCGCCGCCCGGCGACACGCTGTTCGTGCGCGGCGGCACGCTCGACGACCCCGCGTCGGTCACTCCCGACGCCCACATCTTCACGCGCACCAAGCTGCCGTGGGTCGCGCTGCCCGAGGGCGCGCGCGCGTTCCCCGCGATGTACGCCGACTTCGCCGCCGTCTGGCCCGCGGACAAGCTCGCGCGCTTCCGCGCCCACGCGGCGGAGCACAAAGCCGCGAACGGCTAGACTATTGGGGATGCCCGATACCACCGCGCTGCGGCGCGGACCGCTCTCCGCCACCGACTACCGCTGCACTGCGGGGCCCGGCGATACGCCCTACGTCGAGCGGCACGCGGCCTTCACGATCTCCTACGTGCGCCGGGGCAGCTTCGGCGTCGAGACGCGCGGCAAGTCCTACGACCTGGTGGCGGGGTCGGTGCTCGTGGGCCACCCCGGCGACGAGTACATGTGCACGCACGACCACGCCGCGGGCGGCGACGAGTGCCTCGCGTTCGCGCTCGAGCCCGAGCTCGTGGAGACGCTCGGCGCGCGCAGCGACGTCTGGCGCGCGGGCTCCCTGCCGCCGCTGCCCGAGCTCGTCGTGCTCGGCGAGCTTGCCCAGGCCACCGCGGAAGAGCGCACCGATCTCGGGCTCGACGAAGTCGGGCTCTGGCTCACGGCGCGCTTCGTGAAGATCGTCTCGGGCGTGAAGCGCGCGGCGGCTTCACTGCGCACTGCCGACCGCCGCCGCGCCGTCGAAGCCGCGCTCTGGCTCGACGAGCACTCGCACGAGAACGTCGATCTCGAGACCGCCGCGCGCGCGGTCGAGCTCTCGCCGTTCCACTTCCTGCGTGTGTTCTCGCGTGTGATGCGCGTGACGCCGCACCAGTATCTCTTGCGCGCGCGACTGCGCCGCGCTGCGCGCCTGCTCAGCGAGGGCGAGCGCAAGATCACCGATGTGGCGCTCGACGTCGGCTTCGCCGACCTCTCGAACTTCGTGCGCACGTTCCACCGCGCGGCCGGCGTCTCGCCGCGCCGCTTCCGGACCGCCGCGAAGGGCCAGCGCAAGATTCTCCAAGATCGAATCGCAGCGCGTCTCTAGCCTCACCTCCATAAAGGAGGTCTGGCATGTTCGATCACATCGGTCTTCGGGTGAGAGATATCGCGGCGAGTGCGCGGTTCTACCGCGCGGCGCTCGCGGCGCTCGGCCACGAGCAGACCGCGCAGGACGCGGCGAGCGCGGGCTTCGGCTCGGACGGCAGCACGGGGCTCTGGCTCGTGCAGACCCAGGACGCGGGCGAGCGCGGTGCGCACCTCGCGTTCCGCGCCGCCGATCGCGCGTCGGTGGAGCGCTTCTACAAGGAAGGGATCGCCGCGGGCGGGCACGACAACGGCGCGCCCGGCGTGCGCGCCGACTACAGCGCGAACTACTTCGCGGCGTTCCTGGTCGATCCCGACGGCAACAACGTCGAGGCCGTGTGCCTCGCGCAGGAGAAGTGAACATGGCGTCGATTCATCACGAGATCGTGATCGAGGTGCGCCCCGAGCGCGTGTGGGACGCGGTGCGCGACGTGGGTGCGATCCACGAGCGGCTCGCACCCGGCTTCGTCACGGATACGGTGATCGAGGACGGCGGCGCCGCGCGCGTCGTGACGTTCGGCAACGGCATGGTCGCGCGCGAGCTGATCGTCGATCTCGACGACGCCGCGCGCCGCCTCGCGTGGTCGGTCGTCGGCGGGCGCATGACACATCACAATGCTTCGCTGCAGGTCTTCGCCGAGGGCGAGGCGAGCACCCGCGCAGTCTGGATCGCGGACCTGCTCCCGCACGAGCTCGGCCCGATCATCGGCGGCATGATCGCGCAGGGGCTCGAGGCGATGAAGAAGACGCTCGAGCGCGTGAGCTGGGGAGCCGAAGGCGGGATCCGCCTTCGGTTCCTCCCGCCCTACGACGACATCTCCGGGCTCGCTGAACTGGATCTAGATCCAGTTCGGCGGAATCGGGCCATATGTCGATCTCCGAAGTCGCGGAGCGCGCGCAGCTGGTTGTGCGCGCGACAGCGCAACGTGATGGCAGCGATCGAGTGCGTCCTCGTGCGGGACCACGCCTCCACGTGGTCGAATTCGAGGAACTCCTTCGTCTCACAGCGCCGGCCGCCTTCGGAGACTTAGGTGCACCGGAAGTGGCGCACCGACTCGGCGTCGAGGCGCTCCTGAAGTGCGGTCGAGCCGGCCAGGTCGCCGAACACGATCGTCACGACCTTGCGCGCGGTCGCGTCGTCCGCGGAGCGCGGCGCGGGGCCCGCGGGCGCGGCGGGCTTGAGCGCGAAGCCACACCCGCTGCAGAAGCGGTGATCGGGCCGGATCGGCGCGCCGCAGCCCGGGCAGCTGTCGGGCGGGGCGAGCCTCGCCCCACACGACGCACAGAAGCGGGCGCCATCCTGATTGGCAGCGCTACAGGCCGAGCACTGCATCGATACCCGCTCCCCGCCGGGTCAATCTTTCTAACCGCGGCGGGGACTTCCCGTCAACGACGATCGCGGGCGACCTGCCCGCACCTGGCCGGGAGCATGGCGGCTTTGGGCCGGGCCGGGTGTGAAGCGCTTCACACTCTGCGGGACCTACCCGCGGCGCATGATGAGGCGAGCTAACGTGCAGCAGGCGTAGGAAAGTGCGCCCCGTCCGCGCCCAACAGAGAGCCTCTTTGTCCGCGTCCCCGAGCCCCCCCGATGGCCCCCGCGCGCCCGGCTTCGTCGCGTTCTTCGTCGACCGGCCGATCTTCGCAGCCGTCGTCGCGATCCTGATCACGCTGGTCGGCGCGATCTCGTTTCCGCAGCTGAAGGTCTCGCAGTTCCCGCCGATCGCGCCGCCCACCGTCTTCGTCTCGGCCAGCTACACGGGCGCCTCCGCGGACGTGGTGGAGCGCACGATCACGCTGCCGATCGAAGAGCAGGTGAACGGCACCGAGGGCATGCTCTATCTGTCGTCGACGAGCGCGAACGACGGCCAGATGAGCATGTTCGTCACGTTCGAGCTCGGGCGCGACCCCGATCTGGCCGCCGTCAACGTGAACAACCGCGTCGCGGTCGCCCTGCCGCGCCTGCCCGAGGAGGTTCGCCGGCTCGGCGTCACCGTGCGCAAGCAGGCGCCCGAGCTCACGCTGGTGGCCAATCTGCTCTCGCCGGACGGCTCGCGCGACTCGCTCTTCCTCTCCAACTTCGCGCTGATCAACGTGCTCGATTCGCTCAAGCGCGTGCCCGGCGTCGGCGACGTCAACATCTTCGGCGAGCGGCGCTATGCGATGCGCATCTGGCTCGATCCCGAGCGGCTCGCCACGCTCGGGCTCGCGGCGTCCGACGTGATCGACGCGGTGCGCGAGCAGAACGTGCAGGTCGCCGCGGGCCGCGCCGGAGCGCCGCCGTCGCCCGCCGGCGTTCAGCTCGAGATTCCGCTGCGAACGAAGGGGCGCCTCTCCACGGTCGAGGAGTTCGAGCAGATCGTGATCCGCGCCGAGCCGGGCGGGTCGCTGCTGCATCTCGGAGACGTGGCGCGCGTCGAGCTCGGCGCGCAGAGCTATGCCGGATTCGCGCGCCTCACCGGCGAGCCCTCCACCACGCTCGGCGTGTTCCAGCTCCCCGAGGCCAACGCGCTCGAGGTGTCGCGTGGCGTGCGCGCGGAGCTCGCGCGTCTGGCGGAGAGCTTCCCGTCCGGGATCGAGCAGATGGTCCGCTACGACCCCACGCAATTCGTTTCCGAGTCGATCTCCGAGGTGATGACCACGCTGTTCGTGGCGATCGCCCTCGTGTTCCTGGTCGTCTACGTGTTCCTCGAGGATTGGCGTGCCACGCTGATCCCCGCCGTCACGATCCCGGTGTCGCTGATCGGCACGTTCGCGGTGCTCTACGCGATCGGCTTCGGGATCAATACTGATCACGCTGTTCGCGATCGTGCTCGCGATCGGGCTCGTGGTGGACGACGCGATCGTGGTGGTCGAGAACGTGTCGCGGCTGCTCTCCGAGGGCTATCCGCGCCGCGAGGCGGTGCTGCGCTCGATGGGCGAGGTGACGAGCGCGATCGTCGCGGCCACGCTCGTGCTCGGCGCCGTGTTCGCGCCCGTGGCGCTGTTGCCCGGGACCACGGGGCAGCTGCTGCGCAACTTCGGCGTGACGGTCACCGTCGCCGTGCTGATCTCGCTGCTCAACGCGCTCACGCTCTCACCGGCGCTGTGCGCGCTCGTGATGCGGCCCGAGCGCGAGCACAAGCCGGCGTTCTTCCGCGTCTTCGACCGCGGCTTCTCCGCGGTGGTCGAGCGCTACGACCGCAGCGTGCGCGCGCTCTTTCCGCGCCGCGCGCTCGTGCTCGGCGTACTCGCCGTGCTGTTCGTCGCGACCATCCTGTTGTTCCGGTGCGGTGCCCACGGGCTTCATCCCGGATGAAGACCAGGGATACTTCATCACGAGCTTCCAGCTCCCCGACGGCGCCTCGCTCGAGCGCACCGATGCGGTCGCGCGCCAGGTGGAGCGCATCCTCTCGGATACGCCGGGCGTGATCGGGTTCAACCTGTACGGCGGATTCGACGCGCTGACGGGCACCTCCCCGCCGAACTTCGGCTCGGCGTTCGTCACGCTGGCACCCTGGGACGAGCGCACCGAGAAGGGGCAGGGGATCGACGCGGTGTTCGCGCACGTGCGGCCGAAGCTCGCCGCGATTCCGGGCGCGCGCGCGTTCGCGCTCAACCCTTCGCCGCTGCGCGGGCTCTCGCGCGTCGGCGGCTTCGAGTTCCAGCTCCAGGACAAGGGCGGCGGGACGCTCGAGGAGCTCGCCGCCGCGACGCAGCGCCTGATCGAAGAGGCCGAGCGCGCCCCCGAGCTCCAGAATCTGCTCACGGGGTTCCGCCCCTATGCACCGCAGGTTCGCGTCGACCTCGACCGCCCCAAGGCCAAGACGCTCGGCGTGCAGGTGGACGAGGTGTTCGAGACCCTCCAGGTGTTCATGGGCGGCACCTACATCAACGACTTCGACCGCTTCGGCCGGCTGTTCCGCGTCTATGCCCAGGCCGAGGGCGACCTGCGCACGAGCCCCGAGGACGTGAAGCGCCTCTGGGTGCGCTCGGAGCGCGGCGAGATGGTGCCGATGTCCACGCTGGTCTCGCTCGAGCGGATCTCCGGGCCGCGCGACATCCCGCACTACAACGTGTACCGCTCCGCGCGGATCCAGGGCGAGGCGGCGCCGGGCTACAGCTCCGGTCAGGCGCTCGACAAGATGGAGGAGATCGCGCGCGAGGTGCTGCCGACCACGATGTCCTTCGAATGGACCGGCACCGCGTACCAGGAACGCCAGGCCGGCAACGAGGCGCGCGTGATCCTCGCGCTCTCGCTGCTCGCGGTGTTCCTGTTCCTCGCGGCGCAGTACGAGAGCTGGAGCCTGCCGTTCGCGATCCTGCTCGTGGTGCCGCTCGCGTTCGTGGGCGCGCTCGGCGCGCAGGCGCTGCGCGGCCTCGCGAACGACATCTACTGCCAGATCGGGCTCGTGACGCTGATCGGGCTCGCGTCGCAAGAACTCGATCCTGATCGTCGAGTTCGCGAAGCGGCGCCACGCGGAGGGCCTGTCGCTCGTGGACGCCGCGCGCGAGGCCGCGGAGATCCGGCTGCGCCCGGTCGTGATGACGGCTTTCGCGTTCATTCTCGGCGTATTGCCTCTGGTGGTCGCGAGCGGGGCCGGCGCCGCGGCGCGCCGCTCGCTCGGGACCACCGTGTTCGGCGGAATGCTCGTGGCGACCCTACTCTCGTTGGTCCTGGTGCCCGCCCTGTTCGTGATCGTGCAGGGAGCGGCTGAGTGGGTGGGGCGCCGGCTGCGCGGCGTGCCCGCGCAGAGAGGAGAGGCATGAAGACGGCGCGTGATCGCCTGGGCTGCACCGCTGGCCGCACTCTTCGCGGCGCAGGGTTGGCTCGCCTGCGGCAGCGGCGACGCGGGCGGCCCGCCCGCGCCCGAGGTGGTCGTGGCGACCGCGCGCAAGGGCTCGGTGCCCGACCGGCGCGAGTACGCCGGCAACGTGCGCGCGGTGAACGCGGTCGAAGTGCGCGCGCGCGTGCGCGGCTATCTGGTCGAGCAGCGGTTCGAAGACGGGCACATGGTCAAAGAGGGCGACGTGCTGTTCCGGATCGATCCGAGCACCTATCAGGTGGCGCTGTCCGAGGCGAGGGGCGAGCTCGAGCAGGCGCGCGCCAACGCCGAGCGCGCGCGGCGCGAGTTCGCGCGCGCGGAGCAGCTCGTGAAGGACGACGTGGCGAGCGTCGCGGTGCTCGACTCGCGGCGCGCCGAGCGCGACGCCGCCGAAGCCAGGATCGCGAGTGAGCAGGCGCGCGTGAAAGCGGCCGATCTCGACCTCTCCTACACCCAGGTGCTCGCGCCGATCGCGGGCCGGATCGGGCGCGCGCTCGTCGACGTCGGCAACCTGGTCGGCGAATCGGGTCAGGACACCGTGCTCGCGCAGATCGTGCAGATCGATCCGATCCACGTCGATTTCGCGCCGACCGAGCGCGATCGCCTCAGCGTGCTGCAGCGACATCGCGACGGGTCGCTTCCCCGCGGACAACGAAGGCGTGCCCGTGGAGATCGTGCGCGGCGACGGCACGCCCTATCCGCACAAGGGCGCGATCGACTACGTCGACCCGACGATCGAGCCCACGCGCGGCACCGTGGCCGTGCGCGCGCGCGTGCCGAACCCCGACGGGAATCTCAAGCCCGGCGAGTTCGTGCGCGTGATCGTGATCCGCCCCGACGTGCGCGACGCCGTGCTCGTGCCGCAGCGCGCGGTGCAGGAGCAGCAGGGCGGCAGCTATCGTGCTCGTGGTGACGGGCGACGGCACGGTCGAATCGCGCGTGGTCACGGTGGGGCCGTCGCACGACGGCCTGCAGCAGATCACGAAAGGGGTCGCGGCCGGCGAGCGCGTGGTGGTCGACGGCGTGCAGAAGGCGCGCCCGGGGCAGAAGGTGGCCGCGCGCGACATGGACGCGAGCGGAGTGGCGGCGCAGAAGGAAGAGCCCGCGAAGCCGAAGGATTCGGACGGCGCCTGACGCGCGGGGCTGATCCGCCCTACGCCGATCGCATCAACGCGCGCTGGCCGCCGCGGAAGTGGTGGACTCGGAAGCCCTCGCGGCGCATGTGGTCGGCGAGCTGCGCCGAGAGCAGGCCGTACTCGCACACGACCACGTAGCGCTGCGTGCGATCGAAGCTCGGCCACGCCGCGAGCGCGCTCGCGAAGTCGAGGTGGAGCGCCTTCGTGTGGTGACCGCTGCGGTACTGCTCGATCGGGCGCAGGTCGATCAGCACGGCATCCTCGGGCAGCGCCTCGACCGCGAGCTCCGCGTCGTCGAAGGCTTTCGGGTCGAGCGCCCGCAGATCGAACGACGTGCGCGCGGCGAGCGCGTCGCGCAGCGGATCGTCGGGGAGCCGCGCCTCCTCGGCCAACACCGCGTCGAGCCGCGCCTGCGTGGCGGGCTTGCTCGGCACGAGCGCGCAGTATTCGCCGACCGATTCCGAGAGCTCGTAGGTGCCGATCGCGCGCGCGCGGGCGAGGATCTCCGACTTGTCGAAGCCGACGAGCGGCCGCAGCACTGCGAGCGGCGTGGCGCGCGACACGACGGCCAGGTTCGGCAGCGTCTGCGACGACACCTGCCCCACCGAGTCGCCCGTCACGATCGCCGATGCGCCGATCTCCTCGGCTACCGCCTCGGCCGCGCGCAGCATCTGACGCTTGAGCAGGATCTGCCAGTAACGCTTCGTCGTGTAGGCGCGCAGCGCCTCCGCGACCGGCTCGAAGTCGATCGCGTACAGGCGCGGACGCGATCCGTAGGACCAGTGCTCCGCGAGATGGATGGCCACGCGCATCACTTCGCGCAGGTGTGCGGCGCCGCCGAGATTGCAGAACACGAGATCGCATTCGACGCCGCGCTTCTGCATCTGCCAGGTCGCCACCGCGGAGTCGAAGCCGCCCGAGAACAGCGAGACCGCGCGGCCCTCGACGCCCAGCGGCAGACCTCCCGGGCCCTGCGCGCGCTCGGTGAAGAACGACGTGGCGCGCTCCGTGAGCTCGAGGCGCACCGTCACCTCGGGGTTGTCGAGGTCGACGCCGGCTGCGTGCGGGAGCAGCGCCGCGCCGAGCTGGCGCTCCACTTCGCTCGCGCTCGCGGTGCTGGCCTCGCGGCGGCCGACGCGCCGCGCGCGCACGGCGAAGTGCCGGCCGCGCACGGCGTCCGCGAACAGCGCGGCGCCCATGCGCACGAGGTCGGGCAGCGCCGTGATCGCGTGGCGTTCGACGAGCGACAGCGACGACACGCCGAACACGCGCGCGAGCGGGTGACCTTCGAGGAGCGTGTGCGCGGGCAGCGAGGCGTACAGGCGGTCGTGCGAGATCTCGAGGTGGGGCGGCAGCCCCGAGCTCACGAGTGCGTCGCGCAGGTTCTGCACGAGCCGCTTGCGGAACTGCATGCGGGTCGGACGCGCCTTGATCCCGATCTCGCCCGACAGGCGCAGCAGCGCGAGCCGCGGAGTCTGCTCACCCATCCGCCAACCCTAACTGCGGCCGCAGACGTTCGAGAGCACCGCGGAGAGCGCCACGAGACCCCAGAGCGCGAGGCCGCCGAAGCGCCGCAACATCAGTGCGGGCCCGTCTTCGGCGTCTTCGCCGGCCGGAACCGGCATCCCCGGCGCGACGGGAGACCCGACGCCCGCGCGCTCGCCACTCGCGGACAGCGGGCCGCCGCAGTGCAGGCAGCGGCGCGCCTCCGTGGGGAAGGTGACGCGGCAGCGGAAGCAGTAGACCTCGAACGGGGTCAGGGCGCCTTCGACTCGCTCCATCGCCGACGATGGTACCTGAGCCGCGGAAGGCGGGATCCGCCTTCGGCTCCTCCCGCCCACGAGGTCCTACGAGCCGGCGAGCTCGTCCGCGGCGACCGCCTCGAAGCTCGCGAGGTCCGGGAACCAGAGCGTGGCGGTGCCGTCGTCGGCGAGGCGCTTGATCGAGGGCCGCGCGCGTTCGCCGAGCGCCGCGGCGATCACCTTCGCGACCTCGGCCGCGGCTTCGCCGGGCTCGGCGTCGAGACGCAGCGCTACGCGTCTGCCCCGACTCGCTTGTGCGAGCAGGTCGAACACGATCGTGCGCACGCCTTCGGGCTCGCCGACCTCCGCGGCCAGCGCGCCCAGCACGTCGCGCCACTGCAAGAGCTCGCGGCAAAGGGCCGGCCCGTGCTCGACGCCCGCACTCGAGACGCGCGGCTCTTCGAGCAGCTGGAGTCGGTATGCCAGGGGCGTGGACACGTGCTCCTGCATACAGATTGCATCGGCAAGAACCGGCCCGGAGTTGATGCACAGATGGCTCGAAAGCGCCGGATTCGCTACTCCAGAACGCTCCTTTGGATTTGCGGGAACCCCGCAAAACCCACCCTACCGATCACCCCGAGCAGGTCCCTCATGCCCGATACCCCGCGCCGTCGTGTCGCGGTCGTCGGCGCCACCGGCGTCGCCGGCCAGCAGTTCCTGGTCGCCCTCGAGAACCACCCCTGGTTCGAGGTGACGACGCTCGCGGCGAGCGCACAGAGCGCGGGCAAGAGCTATCGCGAGGCGATCACCGAGGCGAGCGGACAGCTGCGCTGGAGCTGTGAGGAGAGCCTGCCCGCGTCGTTCGCGGATCGCCGCGTCGTGAACGCGGCCGACCTCGACGTGTCGGGCGTGGACCTGGTGTTCTCCGCGGTCGAGAGCGGCGCCGCGAGAGCGCTCGAAGAGCGCTATGCGCCGCACGTGCCCGTGGTGTCGACCTCGTCGGCGTTCCGCTACGAGGACGACGTACCGATCATGGTTCCGGGCGTGAACCTCGAGCACGCGGTGCTCGTGAAGCGCCAGCAGCGCGAGCGCGCCTGGAAGGGCTTCGTGGTACCGATCCCGAACTGCACCGCGACCGGCCTCGTCGTGGCGCTCGCGCCGCTCGCGCGCCACTTCGGCCTGCAGTCGGTGATCATGACCTCGATGCAGGCGCTCTCGGGCGCCGGTCGCGCTCCGGGCGTCCACAGCATGGACATCCTCGACAACGTGATCCCGTACATCGCGAAGGAAGAGGAGAAGGTCCAGACCGAGACCTCGAAGATCCTCGGCCGGCTGTCGGGCGACCGCGTGGAGCCGCTCGACCTGCCCGTGTCGGCGCACTGCAATCGCGTGAACGTGCGCGACGGGCATACCGAATGCGTGAGCGCAGGGCTCGGGCGCCGCGCCGACCCCGCGGAGGTCGTGGAGGTGATGCGCTCGTTCGGCCGCGAGTTCACCGATCTGGGCCTGCCTTCGGCGCCGCCCGAGTTGATCGCGGTGAGCGACGACCCGTACCGGCCGCAGCCGCGCATCGACCGCTACCGGAACAACGGCATGACCACAGTGGTGGGGCGGGTTCGACCCGACCCCGTTCTACCGAACGGGATCAAGTTCGTATTGCTCTCCCACAACACCAAGCTGGGGGCCGCGAAGGGGGCGTGCCTCGTGGCGGAATATCTGGTCCAGCAGGGACTCGCTTAGGAGCGCGCGGGGGGTGCGAAAACCCGCGAAAACTCTTGCCTCGGGGGTGGGAACTCGCCATTGTATGCGCGGCGCCGGGGGGTGCCGATGTCGCATTGTCGGCCCCCAATCGTGCGGGACGCTTCCACAATTTTTGAATCTGTCCCTTCCCAGGAGGAGATGATGACCGTTCGAAATTTCTCACGTCTCGTCGGCGTGCTGGCGCTCTCGGTAGCGGCAAGCGCCTGGATGGGATGCAGCTCGACCCCGGAGAACGAGGGCGAGGGCACTGATACGGGCAGCGAGTTCCGCGAGGCGCCGACGCCCGAGGGGTCGGGCATGGAGGGGTCGGGCAAGCTGGCCGGCTTCCAGACCGTGTACTTCGACTACGACAGCGCGGAGATCCGCGAAGATTCGCGCGGAGGGCTGCGCCAGAACGCCGACAAGCTCAACGCGGGCAACCTCGGCGTCGTGACGGTCGAAGGCCACTGCGACGAGCGCGGCAGCACCGAGTACAACCTCGCGCTCGGCGAGCGCCGTGCGAACGCGGTGAAGCGATATCTCGTCGACCTCGGCGTGCCGTCGAACAATCTGCGCACGGTGAGCTTCGGCGAAGAGCGCCCGGCTGTGCAGGGCCACGATGAGTCGGCCTGGCGCTACAACCGCCGCGGCGATTTCGTCAAATAAGACCCGCTAACGACACTGTTCGCTGACGGGGGCTGCGCTCACGCGCAGCCCCCGTCGTCTATTTAGCCGGGTTTGACCGCCTCGTCTGCGCGGTGATACCGTCGAGAACCCTTTCTCGACGAGGTATTCCATGGCCGACGTTCACGGCGGCATTCTCGCGGGTCGCGCTCTCAAGGCGGCTGGCGTCGAGTGCATCTTCACTCTGTGCGGCGGCCACATCATGCCGCTCTACGCGGGCTGCCAGGAGCAGGGCATCCGCATCATCGACGTGCGCCACGAGCAGGCCGCGGTCCACGCGGCGGATGCCTGGGCGCGCTGCAACCCGGGCAAGATCGGCGTCGCGGCGATCACCGCAGGCCCCGGCGTCACCGACGGCGTCACGGGCATCGCGAACGCGTGGCGCGCGAACTCGCCGATCCTCGTGTTCGGCGGTCAGGGGCCGTTCGAGAACCTGCGACGCGGCTCGCTCCAGGAGATGGACCACATCGGCGTCGTTCGTCCGATCACCAAGTACGTCGACGCGATCTATCAGACCCACCGCATCCCCGAGTACATCGAGCTCGCGATCCGCCACGCGGTGTCCGGCATCCCGGGGCCCGCCTATCTCGAGATCCCGATGGACGTGTTCATGGGTCAGGTGCCCGAGGACAAGATCTACATCCCGCGCATCCGCACCGCGGCGCCGCGCCTATCGCCTGTCCGCGAAGACGTACGCGAGGCGCTCGCGCTGCTGCGCGGCGCGCAGCGGCCGATGCTGATGGCCGGCACG
This sequence comes from uncultured delta proteobacterium, assembly GCA_963832165.1. Lineage (GTDB taxonomy): Bacteria > Myxococcota_A > UBA9160 > UBA9160 > SMWR01 > JAHEJV01. The sequence continues at coordinate 633,558 of CAWHTE010000007.1, forward strand.
AGCGTGAAATGGTCGCAGGCCTCCGCGGCGATGAACCGGTTCATCTCCGAGACGCACATGCCCGCCTACACGAACGGCATGGGCCGCGGCACCGTGCCGCCGACCTCGCCCGAGTTCCTGAATCGCTCGCGGCGCGATGCGCTCAAGGCGATCGACTGCATCGTGCTCGCGGGCACGCTGCTCGATTTCCGGATGGCGTTCGGCAAGACGATTCCCGAAACCGCGAAGATCATCCAGCTCGACATGGACGCGACGCTGATCGGCCAGAACCGCCAGGCCGACGTCGGCCTCGTCGGCAATCTCGCGTGCACGTTCGAGCTGCTGCTCGAGGAGATGAAGAACACGGGCACGCAGCTCGACTTCTCCGGCTTCCGCGACGAGCTGCGTGCGATCGAGGTGAAGGCCGAGGAGAAGGTAGAGGCCGCGCTGAATAGCGACGAGAGCCCGGTCGATCCGCAGCGCATGTGCCGCGAAGTGCGCGACTGGCTCGACACGCTCGACGATCCGATCGTGATCGGCGACGGCGGCGACATCGTCGCAACTGCGGCGAAGATCATCCCCGTGAAGCGCGAGGGCGCGTGGATGGATCCGGGCCCGCTCGGCACGCTCGGCGTCGGCATGCCGTTCGCACTCGCGGCGCAGGCGAGCAACCCGGACAAGCGCGTCGTGATCATCTACGGCGACGGCAGCTTCGGGCTCAACGGCTTCGAGTACGACACGGCGGTGCGCTTCAACCTGCCGATCATCGGCATCGTCGGCAACGACGCGGCCTGGGGCCAGATGATGCGGCCGCAGGGTGCGATCTACGGCATGTTCGACAGCACGCTGCTCAATCCGACGCGCTACGACAAGGTGGTCGAGGCGCTCGGCGGACACGGCGAGCTGGTCGAGCGGCCCGAGCAGCTGCGGCCCGCGCTCGAGCGCGCCGCGGCGTCGGGCAAGCCCGCGTGCATCAACGTGATGATCCGCCAGGACCGCGCGTACAAGGGCGGCATCTACGTGTAGGGCGGATTAGCGAGCGAAGCGAGCGTAATCCGCCGCTTTCTCGAGGCTACGCGTAAGCAATGGCGGATTACGGCCTTTGGCCTAATCCGCCCTACGGATGATGGGTATGCGGGAGCTCGAACCGAGCGAGGCCGGGCTCGATCTCGCGGCGCTCGCTCGGCTCGTCGCGGCGGTCGGACCGCTCGCGATCATCGACTTCGAGACGACGGGCCTGCCCGAGGAGGGCGGCGCGGAGCCGATCGAGGTCGGCGTCGTGCTCGTCGATACCGATCGCGCGCGTGTGTTCGAGGCGCGGATCCGCCCGCGCGGACGTGTCCCGCGTGCGGTCACGGCGCTCACGGGTCTGCGCGACGCGGATCTCGCCGACGCGCCGCGCATCGAGTCCGTGGCACCCGTGCTGCTCGAGGTGCTCGCGGGTCGCACGCTCGTGGCACACAACGCCGATTTCGAGCGCTACTTCCTCACGCGCTTCGTCTCGCCATCGTTCGCGCGCGCGAGCTATCTCGATACCCAGGACCTGTTCGCGCTCGCGTTCCCGGACGCACCCGATCTGCGCCTGGACACGCTGGCCGAGCGCGAGCTCGGCCGGCACGCGCGTCACCGCGCGCTCGACGACGCACTCGACACCGCGCGCCTGATCTCACGCCTGGGCTCGGACGCGCACAGCGGCGGTGCGCGCGCGTCCGCCGCGCGCGCTGCGCTCGACGCGTTCGCGCCCGACGAGCCGTGGGCGGCGCTGCTCGATGCGCCGGGTCTGCCGCCCGAGCCGCCGCCCGATCTCCAGTACATCGCGATCCCGCCCACGCGCGAGCCGCGTGTGCCGTTCGACGCCGACGCGATCGCCGCGGCGCTCGGCGACGAGGCGCGCGGCCGCCGCCATTTTCCGCGCTACCGCGTGCGCGCGGCGCAGATCGCAATGACGCGCGAGTTCGTGCGGCTGCTCGACGGCGGCGGGCGCCTGCTGCTCGAGGGAGGCACCGGCGTCGGGAAGTCGCTCGCCTATCTCGCTGCGGCGATCCCGTTCGCGATCGAGCGCGCGGCCGGCGGCGTGCGCGACCCCGTGATCGTGTCTACGCGCACGAAGGTGCTCCAGGATCAGCTGCTGTCGCACGACATCTCCGCGGCCGCGGCGCTGCTCGGCTACCCGGACCTGCGCGCGCTATCGATCAAAGGCCGCGCGAACTACCTGTGCCAGCGGCGCACGCAACAGGTGCTCGCGGAGGGGCGCCAGCTTGGCATCGATCCGCGCGATCAGCTCGCCTACGCCGCGCTCGCGGCGTGCGCGCGGCTGCGCGCGCACGGTGAAGTGGGCACGTTGCCCGGTGCATTGTTCTCGCGCTTCCCCGCGCTGCGCGATCTGCGGCGGCGCGCGGTCGCGCCGCGTGCGGAGCACTGCACGCGCGAGCAGTGCGCTGCGGAGCCCGCGTGCCCGCTCGGTCGCCGGCGTGCCGCACTCGCTCGCGCGCAGCTCGTGGTGGCCAACCACGATCTGCTCTTGCGCTGGCCGCCCGACTACCCGGGCTTCACGCACGTGATCGCCGACGAGGCGCACGAGCTCGCGGGCGTCGCCGACGAGGCCTATGCGATCGAGCTGCGGCCCGAGGATCTGTTCGAGCGGATCGACGAGCTGTTCGGCGGGCCGACCCGGCGCACACCCCCACTGCTCTCGCCGCGTACGGGCGGCGATCCGCGCGTCGTGCGCGGCGAGATCGCGGAGGAGCTGCGCGCGCTCGCGCGCGAGCTCGCACCGCGCGCGAGCGAGTTCGCGGAGGTGCAGCTGCCCGCGCACGCGCCGCGCGTGCTGCCCGGCGCTGCTGCGATCGCGGCGCGCACGGCCGCGCGCCTCGACGACCTCGCCGACCTCGCATCCGCGCTCGACGCCGAGCGCGACGCCGAGGATGCGCTCTCCGATCAGATCGAGCGCGGCGCCGGCGAGCTGCGCGATGCCGCTGGCGCGCTGCGCGCCGCGTTCACCGAAGACGACGCGGTAGTCGCGGCGTTCGAGGGGCTCGTCGAGCCGTTCGATCGCTGGCGCATGGTGCTGCGCCAGGTGTCGCCCGCAGCGAGCTTTCACGGCGAGCTGCTCGACAAGCTCGAGGCGTTCGCGTGCGTGTCGGCGAGTCTGTTCGTGGGGCGCGATCCATTCGCGGCGCTCGGCGACCTCGAGGTGGAGACGCGCGAGGCGGTGAGCTGGCGCGCGGAGTTCGAGAGCCCGTTCCCGTACGCGTCGCACATGCGCGCCGTCGCACTCTCCGACGTCGGGGATCCCGTCGAGCTCACCACCGCCGTGCTCGCGGACCTCGCGCGCGCGCTCGGCGGCCGCACGCTCGGCCTGTTCACGAGCCTGCGCCGCATGCGCGATGTGCAAGAGCGGCTCGCCGTCGAGCTGCGGCCCGACGGCATCGAGGTGTGGATGCCGCGGCGCGCCACCGACGATCCGGGTGCGCTCGTGGAACGCTTCCGCCGTGCGGGTGGCGGAGGAGTGCTGCTCGGGTCGCGCACGTTCTGGCAGGGAATCGACGTGCCGGGACCCGCGCTCGAGGCGGTCGTGATCGAGAAGCTGCCGTTCGAGGTGCCCACCGAGCTGCGCCGGCGCCGCGAGTCGCGCGTGCGCGACGCGGGCGGCGACGCGTTCGAGGTCTCCACGCTCGGCAAGATGCTCTTGAACCTGAAGCAGATGGTCGGGCGGCTGATCCGCAGCGAGGACGACCGCGGTCTGGTCGTGGTCGTGGACTCGCGCCACGAGCGGCCCTACTTCGAGCGCATCTCCGCGGCGCTGCCGCCGGGCTGCGGCTTCTCGCTCGCGACGCGCGCGGATCTGCCGGCGATCGTGGCGGAGCTGGGTCTCGGCATGCCGGGCAACCCGCAGCAAGGCTGAGGCGCTCCGAACATGGAAGACGAAATCGCGCTCACGCGTTGGTCGATTCCGAAGATCGCGCTCACGATTCTGCTCGTGTTCGCCGCCTCGGGGTTCGTGATGCTGTGGCTGTTCGCGGGCGCCCCCGCGCTCCAAGCCGACGAGGTCAACCCCGCGACGCTCGGTCCGGCGTTCGTCGCCCTGCTGCGCGCGGCGCTCGTCGCGGAGATCGCCACGCTCGTCGTGCTCGGAGTGATCGTGTCCATCGTCGAACCGCGGCCGTGGAAGCTCCTGGGCCTCGAGCCCGTTTCGATATCGACCTTTCTCACCTGGTCCGCGGCCGCCCTCGCCTTCACGATGATCTTCAATGGCATCGTGCGACCTCTCGGATACGAGTCATTGGACTTCCGTCTCTCGGACGCCCTCTCGTCGAACGAGAGCCGAATGCTGCTGTTGGCGACCGGTGCCCTGGGCGTGATCTCCTCGGAGCTCTACTACCGCGGCTTCCTGTTCGGTGCCCTCCGCTCGCGAGGCATCGGCGTTGTCTGGTGCGCGTTCTGGGCGACGCTCCTGTACGCCTGGGGTACGTCGATCGGGCCCGAACGCGGCGGACACGCATTCGGGTATCAACTCGTCATCGGGTCCCTGCTCGCCTGGGCTCGCGCTCATTCCGGGTCGGTCCTGCCGCCGCTCGGCATGCACGCCGCCGCGACCTTGCTCGACACCATCGAGATGCTGCTCGCGAGCGGCGGCGGCACGTGATGCGCGTTCGAGACGAGATCGCGGCGGATCACTCTGCCGTTCACGCCGTGCTCGCGGCGGCGTTCCCCTCCGATGCCGAGGCTCGGCTCGTCGACGCGCTGCGCGGGCGCACGGAACCGCAGGTGTCGCTGGTGGCGGTCGATTCATCCGATCGCGTCATCGGCCACATTCTGTTCACGCCCGTCGAGATCCGCGATGGCGCTCATCGCTCGCGCGCGATGGGGTTGGCACCGCTGGCCGTCTCACCGGAGTGCCAGCGCACGGGCATCGGCTCGGCGCTCGTCGCTGCAGGACTGTCGGCGTGCGCAGCGGCCGACGAGCACGTCGTGGTGGTCCTGGGTCACCCCGACTACTACCCGCGCTTCGGTTTTCGGCGCGCCTGGGATTTCGGGCTCTATTACGGCTCTCCTGGGCCGAATCCCGCGTTCATGGTGTGTGAGATGGAGCACGGTGCGCTCGGCGGTCGCAACGGAGAAGTCGTGTATCACGCCGCGTTCGGATCGCTGTAGAGCTTGGCTATCGTCCGGAATCGACGAGGGAGGATCGCGATGAGTTTCTCCGCCGATCAGTGGGCGGTGATCCTGGGCGGGTCGAGCGGTTTCGGGCTCGCGACCGCGAAGCGGCTCGGCGCGCTCGGCATGAGCGTGTGCGTGGTGCACCGCGATCGCCGCGCGATGCTCGCGAAGATCGAGCCCGAGTTCGAGAAGATCCGCGCGGGGGGAACGCGCCTCGTCGCGATGAACACCGACGCACTCGACGCCGAGAAGCGCCGCGAGGTGCTCGACGAGCTAACGGGCGCGATGGGCGATGGCCGCGTGCGCGTGCTGCTGCACTCGGTGGCGTTCGGGAACCTGAAGCTGCTGGTCACGGAAGCCAAGACGCGGCGCAGCGCGGCGTCCGCGCTCGCGAGCAAGCTCGGCATCGCCGAGGGCGAGCTGCAGAAGGCGATCGACGAGCTGTTCACGGCCGGCCATCCCCAGGCCCTCGGTCTCGCGAGCGCGCCCGAGTACTCCGACAAGTACTTCCTCGACGAGGAGGACTTCTCCCGCACGATCCACGCGATGGGCACGAGCCTGCTCGGCTGGGTGCAGGAGCTGTTCGCGCGCGGGCTGTTCGCGAAGGACGCGCGCGTGTTCGGACTCACGAGCGAGGGCAACGAGGTGGCCTGGCGGGGCTATGCCGCGGTCGCGGCCGCGAAGGTGTCGCTCGAGTCGCTCGCGCGCTCGATCGCGGTGGAGTTCGCGCCCTACGGCATCCGCTGCAACGTGATCCAGGCCGGCATCACCCACACGCCTGCGCAGGACGCGATTCCGGGCTCCGTGCACATGCGCGCGCAGGCGTTGTCGCGCAACCCGATGGGCCGGCTCACCACGCCCGAGGACGTCGCGAACGTGATCGGACTGCTCGCGAGCGACGAAGCGGGCTGGATCAACGGCGAGGTGATCCGCGTCGACGGCGGCGAGCACATCTCGGGAGCTTCGTCGTGAGCGAGAGCGAGAACGAAGACGGCGGAAAGCCGGTTGCGCTCGTGACCGGCGGCGGCACCGGGATTGGCACGGCGTGCTGCCGCGCGCTCGCGGCCGAGGGCTTTCGCGTGGGCGTGCACTACCGCTCGAGCGAGGACAAGGCGCGCGCGCTGGTCGAGTCGCTCGGCGATGCGTTCGCGATCCGCGCCGATCTCGCCGTGCCCGAGGAGATCGACGCAATGGTCGCGGAGCTCAAGGACGTCGCGGGGCGCGTCGACGTGCTCGTGAACAACGCGGGCTTCAACGTGAACGCGCCCATGCTCGCGATGAAGCTCGACGACTACGACGCAGTGGCCGCGGTCTCGCGCGGCACGTGGTATCTCACCAAGGGCATCCTGCGCCGCTTCATGCTGCGCCGGAAGAGCGGCCGGATCATCAACATCTCGAGCGTGGTCGGTCACACCGGCAATCCCGGCCAGATCCCGTACACGATGGTGAAGGCCGGCCTCGACGCGTTCGCGAAGAGCCTCGCGCAGGAGCTCGCGGGGCGAGACATCCTCGTGAACTCGGTGGCGCCCGGATTCATCGACACCGAGATGACCGACGAGCTCCCCGACGAATTGAAGGCGGCGATCCTCATGCGCATTCCGCAGCAGCGCATGGGCAGGCCCGAAGAGGTCGCGGACGTGGTCGCGTTCCTGGCCACGCGCGGCAGCTACGTGAACGGCTGCGTGATCCACGTGAACGGCGGAATGTTCGGCGGCTGATGGCGGATCCGCCATTACGACAGCTCGATCAACTCGCAGGTCGGATTCGGCGGCAGCGTCGCGGGCAGCACCCAGCGGATCAGCGCATAGCCCTCGCTGCGCCCGCCCGTGTCGAGCCAGTTCGGCACACCCGGGTCGCGGTGGGCGATCACGATCGTCCAGCTCCCGTCCGCGTTGCGCTGCGCGAGCTGATCGTTCGTGCACACGTGGCGCTGGCGGTACTCGTACGACTCCATCCACGGGCTCACGAGCACGATCCCCCAGTAGCGCGCTCCGCCGCGCGCGGGATGGATCGTGATGCGCAGCGCCTGATTCGGGTCGATCCGCCAGTTGCCGCCCATGTAGGCCATGTCTGAGGCCGTGTGCGTGCGCACCTCGTCCCGCCAGTCCGATCTTCGCTCGGCTTCGCCTCGCTGCGCGCCGCCTTCGGCGGCTTGCGCGCTGTCCGTGTGGTCCTTGCCCGAGCCGCCCGTGATCCGGTTCACGCCTGCCGCGGCGAATCCCTTCCACATCGCGACGCAGCTGTGCGCGATGAACAGGAGCCAGCGCGCCGCGAGCGCGATCCGCTCTGCGGCGACCTCGGGCGTCCAGTCGGCCGGTGGCAGGGCCGGCCCCACGCGCTCGATCTCGAACCGCGCGGTCCGCTCGCGCGTGCGGTCGTGGAACGTCTCGCGCACGGAGATCTGCGCTGCGCCGTCGGGCAGCGCGATCCAGTTGCCGTCGTGCTTCTGTTTCGAGAGCGCGATCTCGAAGTCGCCGTTCGGCTCCAGGGCGAAGTCGTCGAGCTGGTACTGGCCGAGCGTTCCGGTGCGCCCCGCGTGCCCGCGCAGGATGTCGGTGCCGATCGTGAGGCCGATCGCGGCGGCCTGGCCGCGGTTGCCTGTGAGGCGATAGGTCTCGCGGTCGTCGAGCGAGGCGAAGTAGTAGTCGACGTCGGGATTGTCGACCATGAGCTTGCGCGTCGGACCCTGCGACCGGAAGATCGTCGGGCGCAGCGGGTCCGCGTACTCGACCACCCACTCCTGGGCCAGGCACGCGGTCCGCGTCACCCAGCGCGCACCCTCGCCCCAGTCGACCGGGTGGCCCGGCTGTGAAGCGGAAAGCAGCAGATCGATCGCCTGACGTTGGGCACCGATCCAGGCCTCGAGCGCCTCGCCGACCACTTTTTTCGAGGTCTCGGAGATTTCGTCCATGGCTCTCCTCGCGCGCACTTATGCTACTCGAAATGGCCTCGACCCCTCCGCCGCGCGCACCCGGAATCGCCGTGCTCGCGGCGCTGCTGCTCGCCGCTCCTGCCGAGGCAGAATGGACGGAGTGGGTGCTCGATGCGGATGTTGCGTCGCGTTACGACTCCAACGTCAACCGGGCCGCCGAATCCTCCGAACACGAATGGGACGTCTCCTTCCGGCTGAACGCTCAGGCGGGGCGCTTCTTTCAAATCGCGGAGCGCACGCGGCTGCTCGCTGCCGGGGACGTCGCAGGCGAGGTCTATACCGACTTCGCCCAGCTCGACGCCATCGAGGCCAACGGCCAGCTCGCATTGCTCCACAAGTTCGGCGTGGGCGATGCTCCGTGGCTGCGCGGCTTCGCGACAGGCGGCCAGCGCGCGGTGCGCGATGGCGAGCGCGGGGGTCCGCAGTTCTCTGCCGGGCTCGCAGCGGGAAAACGCCTCTCGCCACGCCTCGACGCCCGGCTCCGGTACGTCTTCACGCGGCGCTACGGGGGCGACGGCAGCAACGTCGTCGCCGGCGCGCCCGACGATGTGTTCGAGCAGCAACACCACGAGCTGACGCTCGATGGGAGCCTCCTGCTCACCGAAGAGCTGCTGCTCGGCGCGGGCTTCACGTACCGCCGGGGCGACTTCGACTCGAACGCTCGAGAGAGCCGTTTCGAAGTGCTCGCGCGCAATGACGTCGACGCGGTGGCGCGAGATCACGTCTTCGGGGGCTGGATCTATCGCGTCGAAGGAAACGCCTACTCGCCGTTCGCGCGACTCAACTACGGCCTCACCGAGCGCTGGTCGGTCGAGCTCGGCTATCGCTTCCAGCTCGCCGAGGGCGACGGCACGAGCCTTCGATACCGGAACCACGCCGTGACGGGTTCCGTGCTATTCCGATACTGACGGGGATCACCCATGAAGGGGAGACTCTCATCGCATGGCCTCGCGCTCGCAGCGCTCGTGACCGCTGCGCTGGCTCCCGCCCACGCCGAGCTTCTCACCGCCAGCGTGCGAAGCCGAGGCGGCGAGCCGGTGCGGGATGCCGTCGTCTACGCCATGACCGAAGGGGCGGCGAAGCAAGAGCTGGCCGCGCCCGGCCGGACCGAGATCGATCAGGTCGACAAGCAGTTCGTGCCGTACGTCACCGCGGTGCCCGTCGGGACGCACGTCAACTTCCCGAACCGCGATCAGATCCGGCATCACGTGTACTCCTTCTCTCGAGCGAAGACCTTCGAGATCCCCCTCTACGAAGGGATGCCGGAAGAGCTCGTCGCCTTCGATCGACCCGGCGAGGTCGCGCTCGGCTGCAACATCCACGATTGGATGAAGGCCTACGTGTTCGTCGTGGATACGCGGTACTTCGCGGTCACGAACGGCAGCGGCGAGGCGAAGGTAGAGCTTCCGGCCGGTCATTACCGCGTGGAGGTCTGGCACCCTCGTCTCGAGGGCGAGCCCGCGGCCACCGCGCGCGCACTGCGGTTCGAAGCGGGAGAAAGTCCCCGGCTCGACTTCGAGATCGAGCAGAAGCGCGTGTGGAGTCCCCGCCGCGCTCCGGCGAGCGATCCGGACTATCGCTGAGAAGAGAGGCTCGAGCGTTGTCGCTCCAGCGCCGATTCCAATTCCGCAGCTTCCGTGCCCGGATTCTCACGTTCGTGATCGGTGTGCTGCTGCTCGTACAGGGCGCCGTACTGCTCTCGGTCCACGCCGCCAACCTGCGCGGCGCCCGCCGGCACATCGACGAGGCGCTCGAGCTCACCGCGGCCGCGTTCGATCGCTCGCTCGAGGTCCGCGAGCAGATCCTCGTCGAGAAGGCGCGCCTGCTCTCGTCCGACTTTGCATTCAAACAGGTCGTTGCGACGAGGGATCCCGCAACGGTCCGCTCGGCGCTCGAGAACCACAGCGCGCGCGTCGGCGCCCAGCTGATGATGCTTCTGGATCCCGGTATGTCGATCGCGACCACATCGCCGCTTGCGAGTGGCGACGACGCTGCTCTCCGTGCGCTGATCGAGCGCGCCGAAGCGCACGAGTTCGGCGAGGCCTCCGCGATCCAGCTGCTCGGTGGGAAGCCGTACCAGCTCGCGATCGTCCCGCTGTTCACGCCCGAGCCGAGTGCGTGGATCGCGATCGGCTTCTCGGTCGACAACGCGCTCGCCCGCGAGCTGCAGGAGGAGACGGGCACCCACGTGACGCTGCTGCGCTCGGAGCCCGGCGGATGGCAGGTGTTTTGTTCGACGCTCGACGCGGGCGCGCTGCGCGAGCTCGAGCGGGGGCTCCCGAAGCGGGTGCCGGCAGGCTCCGAGGTCCTGAGTCTCGACATCGCCGGGGACGAGTTCGTCTCGTGGCTCGCGCCGATCGATGGCGACGAGGGCCGGCTGATCGCGGTACTGCAGCGTTCGCTCGACGAGGCGTTGGAACCGTTCCTCGCGCTGCGAGCGATGCTGCTCGTCATCTTTGCACTCGGGCTGCTCTCGTCGCTGCTATTCAGCGCGCTCCTCGCGGCGCGCGTCACGCGCCCCGTTGCGGAGCTCGTGCGCGGCGCACGTCGGATAGAACGCGGCAACTACGGGGACCCCGTCATCCTCGAGCAACGCGACGAGCTGGGCTCGCTCGCTATCTCGTTCAACGCAATGATGAAGGGGCTGGCCGAACGGGATCGCGTCCGCGATCTGCTCGGGCGGGTGGTGGCGCCCGAGATCGCCGAGGAGCTGCTCAGCCGCGAGATCGTACTCGGCGGTGAGGAACGCCGCGTCTCCGTGCTGTTTACCGACATCCGGGCGTTTACGGCGCTCTCGGAAGGAGAGGATCCGCAGCGCCTCGTAAAGGTGCTCAACACCTTCCTCACCGCGGTCAGCACGGCGATCGAGGGTCACGGCGGTGTCGTCGAGGAGTACATGGGAGACGGCGCGAAGGCCTTGTTCGGCGCGCCCGTCGCGCACCCCGACGATGCGCGCCGGGCCGTGCTCGCGGGCCTCGCGCTCGTGTCGTCGTTGCCGGCTGTCAACGCCGAGATCGCGGTGCTTGGCGCGCAACCGCTCGCGATCGGCGTCGGCATCCACACCGACGACGTGGTCGCGGGTCGGATGGGCTCGCTCGCGCGACTCAAGTACACGGTCGTGGGTGACGGTGTGAACCTGGCGTCGCGCCTGGAGGGTCTGACCGCGCGCTATGGCGTCGCGGTCATCGCGAGCGGTGCTACGCGCGACGCGTGTCCGTCGGACATCCTGTTTCGTGAGCTCGATCGCGTGCGCGTGAAGGGCCGGGAGAAGGCGGTGGCCATCTACGAACCGCTGGGGCTCGTGGGCCAGCTCCCTTCGTCGGTGCGCGAGAGCGTAGAGCTCCACCACGAGGCGCTCGCGCGGTTCCGGGACGCGGATTGGGATGGAGCAGCGGCCCGTTTCGGGGAGCTCGCGCGCAACGAACCCGAAGGACGCCTCTATCGAGTATTCCTGGAACGGATCGAGGTGCTGCGGCGCGAGCCGCCCGGACCCGACTGGGACGGCACTTTCACGCATCAGGAGAAGTGAGATCGCGGTACGGCGCGTATCATCTCCGAAATGACTTGGACTCCCCCGCCCCGCGCGCCCTGGGTTGCGCAGCTCAACGCGCTCAGCGAGAGCGCGGGCAACGGCGGCCGCGCGCTGATACCGCTCGACGAGGAGTCGCTGCTGGACGCCGCGCGTGCCGCCACGGGACTCGCCGATTTCGGTGACGCGGGCTTTCGCGAAGGGCTCGCGCTGCTCTCGCGCGGGCTCGAGAGCGACGCGCAGCTCACGCTGCTCGGACGGCTGATGGCGCGCGCCGAGTTCGCGCGGATCCTCGAGGTGCGGCTGCGCACCGAGGCGTTCATCCACGAGCACGCGGAGATCCTGCACGAGGTCGTGCGCGCACCCCTGTTCGTGACCGGGCTCGCGCGCACCGGCACGAGCTTGCTCCACGAGCTGCTCTGGCGCGATCCCGCGCACCGCGCGCCGCTCGCGTGGGAGATGATGTACCCCGTCGACGCGGCGCGCGCGCCCGAGGTCGATTCCGCGCCCGCGATCGCGCGCGCGGCCCAGGAGATCGAGCTGCAGAACCACGCGTTGCCCGCCACGCGCACGATGCACGAGCTCGGCGCCGAGCTGCCGAACGAGTGCATCTACCTGTTCGCGCACGAGCTCGCGACCGACATGTTCATGGGGTTCTACCAGATCCCCAGCTACACGATGTGGATGGGGACGCGCGATTGGACACCGCTCTATGTTCGTCACCGGCGGCTGCTCCAGCTGCTGCAGTGGCGCAGGCCCGCGCAGCGCTGGGTGCTCAAGGCTCCGTCGCACCTGAACCACCTGCGCGAGCTGTTCACGGCGTATCCGGATGCGCGCGTCGTGATCACGCACCGCGATCCGCTCCAGGTGCTCGGCTCGCTCTCGAACCTGATGGCGAGCTTGCGCTGGACGCGCAGCGATCACGTCGACCATCCCGCGCTCGTTGCCGGAATCGCGTTCGGGCACGCCTATCTCGGCGACCAGGTGATGAAGCAGCGCGACTCGAGTGTCCTGCCGGACGGCCAGATCCTCGACGTGCGCTACTGCGATCTCGTTGCAGATCCGATCGCGGTACTGCGGCGGATCGGCGACTGGCTCGGAGCGCCCTTCGGCGGCCGCGCCGAGGCGGCAGTGCGCGAGTGGATCGCGCGCCGTCCGAAGGATCGGCACGGCACGCACGAGTACTCGTTTGCCGACACGGGGCTCGATCTCGCCACGGAGCGTGCGCGCCACGCGGAGTACCAGCGGCGCTACGACGTTCCGTCGGAGGTCTGAAGACATGAAGACGGTGAGAGAAGAAGACCGCGAGGGAGGCGTCCGCTGGCTCGTGCTCGATCGCGCACCCGCGAACGCGCTCGACGACAACCTGCTGCGAGACCTCGAGACCGCAGTCGCGCGCGCGAAGGACGACGAATCGGTGCGCGCGGTCGTGCTGACGGGCGCGGGCGCGTTCTTCAGCGGCGGCTTCGATCTGTCGGCGCCGCGGCGCGAGGCGGAGCAGGTCGCCGTGATGACCGACCTGTACCGCGACGCCCACCGCGCGTTGCTTGCGCTGCCGAAGCCGACCGTAGCGCGCGTCGCGGGGCACACGATCGCGGGCGGCGTGATCCTCGCGCTCGCGTGCGACTACCGCCTCGGCTGCGCGGGCGACTGGAAGGTCGGCACGAACGAGGTGGCGATCGGCGCGTCGTACCCGAAGGCAGCGATCGAGATCGTGAAGCTGCGGCTCACTCACAAGCAGGCCGCAGAGCTCACGCTGGGCGCGCAACTCTATCCGGCGAGTCAGGCGGTCCGGCTCGGTGTCGTCGACGAGCTGCTGCCGGCCGCGGAATTCGACGCGATCGTCGCGCGCCGCGCTGCGCGCCTGGCCGCGTTCCCGCGCGAGGCCTATGCGCACACGAAGGCGGCGCTCTGCGCCGAAGCGCTCGCGCGCATCGACTCACACACCCACGAGCAGTCGCTCGCCGACGCCGCGGTGTGGATGACCGACGAGAGCCGCGCCGCCCGCCACGATCAGCGCAGGAAGCTCGGTAAGGGTGGAGACTAATCGGATTCTCGCGCGTCTGCGCGCGGCGGCCTGGCCGCTGCGCGTGTTCCTGATCGCACTCGGCGCCGCGCTCGTGCTCGGGGTCGGCGCGCTGGTGCCGAAGCATCTGCCCGAGCCCACGCTCCCCAATCGCGTGCTCGCTCGCCCGCACAAGATCGCGCCGGGCCAGAACGTCGAGTCGACGCACCTGCTGCGGCGCGTCGGGCGGCTCGGCTACCGGCGCACGCGCTCCGCGACGCCCGAGGTCGGCGAGTACGTCCATGACGGCACGCGCATCGCGGTCCACCGGCGCGAGTTCGAGGGCGCGAACGGTCCCGAGGAGGCACAGCTCTTCGAGGTCGAGCTGGACTGGAGCGACCGCGTGGAGAGGATCGTCGACGGGAACGGCGTCGAGCAGCGCGAAGTCTGGCTGGATCCCGAGACGATTGGCGCGCTCGCCGACGATGCACCGGTCGATCGCATCCCGGTCCAGCTCGACGACCTCCCGAAGCACTTCATGGACGCGCTGTTCGTGGTCGAGGATCGCCGCTTCCACGAGCACCACGGCGTCGACCCTTTCCGCCTCGCCGGTGCGCTGGTCTCGAACCTGCGCGCGGGCGGCGTGCGCGAGGGCGGCAGCACGATCACCCAGCAGCTCGTGAAGAACGTCTTCCTGTCGCACGAGCGCACGATCGTGCGCAAGCTGCGCGAGCTCTGGCTCGCGCTGCGCGTGGAACGCGCGCATAGCAAGGACGAGATCCTCACGGCCTACCTCAATACGATCTATCTGGGCCAGCGCGGGCCCGTCTCGGTGGTGGGAGTCGAGGCCGCGGCGCGGCACTACTTCGGCCACTCCGCGTCGACGCTCAGCCTCGGCGAGTCGGCGCTGATCGTCGGCATGATCCGCGGCCCGGGCTTCTACTCGCCGTGGACCTACCCCGAGCACGCGCGCGAGCGCCGCAATCAGGTGCTCGCGATGATGGCGCAGGAGCAGGTGATCTCCGAGAAGCAGGCCAGGGCCGCCGCGAAGCGCCCGCTCGGCAACGTCGCCAAGCCGCCTGCGTCGGCGCGGCCGCGCTGGTTCCTCGCGAAGCTCGAGCGCGACTTCGCGAGCGCGCTGCCCGATCTGGATCTGCGCGAGGACCGCGTCGCCGTGTTCACGGGCATCGATGCCGATTTCCAGATCGCGGCGGAGAACGCGGTGCGCATCGGAGTGAAGGAGCTCGAAGAACAGTTTCCGCGTCTGCGCGCGAAGGGTGCGCCGCTGCAGGCCGCGCTCGTGGCGATCGAGCCCAAGAGCGGTGCGATCCTCGCCTACGTGGGCGGAGCCAGCTGGTCGGAGAATCAGTTCGATCACGTGGCGCAGGCGCGCCGCCAGCCCGGCAGCGCGTTCAAGCCGATCGTTCTGCTCGCCGCGCTGTCGCGCCGATCCGACGGCACTCCGGCCTTTACGCTCGCATCGATGCTGCGCGACGAGCCGCTCGAGGTCGACACGCCGCAGGGGATCTGGCGGCCCGAGGATTACGAGAAGGAGTTCCGCGGACCGATCACGTTGCGCAGCGCGCTCGAGGACTCGGTGAACGTGCCGTTCGCGCGCGTGGGCCTCGAGATCGGGCCCGAAACGATCGTGGACGTGGCGCACCGCATGGGCATCGATTCGCCGCTCGACCCGGTGCCGAGCCTCGCGCTCGGCGCGGGAGAGGTCTCGCCGCTCGAGCTCGCGCGCGCCTACGCGCTGCTCGCGAATGGAGGCGAGCGGATCGCCGTGCGCGATGCGATCCACGTGACCGATGGGGAGGGCAACGAGCTCAGCGAGCAGCCGCCCGAGCGTGTACGCGAGTTCGATCCCGCCGAGGTCGCGCTCGTGACCTCGGCGCTCGTGGGTGCCGTGAATCACGGCACGGGGCATCCGCTGCGCGATCTCGGCTATCGCGGTCCCGTGGCAGGCAAGACCGGCACCACCAACGACGCGCGCGACGCGTGGTTCGTCGGCTTCACGCCCGAGCTCGTCGCCGCGGTCTGGGTCGGCTTCGACGACGGCACGCCGCTCGGGCTCACGGGTGCGCAGGCGGCGCTCCCGATCTTCGGTCGGTTCCTGATCAGCGCGCTCGGCAAGGACGGTGCCGAGGCGTTCGAGGAGCCGCCCGGCCTCGAGCGCGTCGCGATCAACGAGACCACGGGACTCCGCGCGAGCCTGTTCTGCTGGGGGAACGACGAGTGGTTCCTGCCCGGCACCGCACCTGTCGAGAGCTGTGGTCCCGACTGGCAGAGCCAGCAGCCGTTCGAGCCCGAGCAGCCCAGCGAGGAATCGGCCCCGAGGCGCCAGCGCGAGCCGACACGCGATCCCGTGGCGCGCTTCTTCGAGAAGCTGTTCCGCGGACTCGCGGACGACGAGGACTGGGAGCGTTAGTCAGCGCTGCCCTTGCTCAGCGCCGCGAGCACGTCGGGCGGGAAGTTCACCTGCATTGCGAGCGCAAAGGCCTCGCGCGCGCTCGCGTGGGTGCGATAGGCGAGCAGCCGGTCCGCGAGTGGAATCGACAGGAACTGCGCCCAGGCGAGGCACGAGACGAGCAGGATGTCGGCGGCCGAGAACGAGTCGCCGAGCACGTAGGGGCGGCCGTCCGCGAGCCGGCGCTCGATCTCGCTCACCTGGCGCAGGAAGTAATTGCGCGCCGATGCGCAGGCGATCGGCGCCTCGCCATAGATCTCGGGCAGGCCCTCGTGCCGGCGCACGACGTAGAGCGAGGTCGCGTCGAGCTCCATGAGCGCGAACAGCGCGAGGTCGTCGAACTCTGCGCGCGCGGTGGTACCGCGTTCGGGCGCGAACCAGCCGCGCTCGCGGTAGCGGTCCGCGAGGTAGAACAGGATCGCTCCGCTCTCGCCGATCCGGACCTCGCCGTCCTCGAAGAACGGAATCTTGCCGCGCTGGGTCCAGCGCAGGAGCTCCGGGTCGTTCATGCTCTCGGTGCGCGGAATGACCGGGCGCGTCTCGTAGTCGAGGCCGAGCTCGAGCAGCATCCAGTGGACGCGCAGCGTGCGCGGCGATCCGATGCCCCAGAGCCTGCGCGCGCCATTCATTGCGACGCCCCCAGTGTACCCGCGTCGCGCAGCGCAGCGATTTCGGCGGCCGAGAAGCCGCCCTCGCGCAACACCTCCTCGCTGTGCTCGCCGAGCGTCGGAGCCGGGCGCGAGATCGCCGAAGGAGTCCCGTCGAGCCGCTCGGCGGGCCGCGGCTGGCGCATGCGCCCGGCCACCGGATGGTCGTCCTCGACGAGGATCTCGTTCGCGCGCACCTGCGCGTTCTCGTGGATGTGGTCGCGCGTGAGAACGGGACCGCAAGGCACGTCCTCGCGGTCGAGCGCTTCGAGCCACTCCGCGGTCGTGCGGGTCCGGAGCACCTCCGCCATCAGCTCGAGCCGCGCGGTGGCGTTCGCGACCAGACCCGCCGTGGACTGGAAGCGCGGATCCTCGAGCCACTCCGGCTTGTCGACCGCGCGGCAGAAGCCCTGGAACTCGCGCAGCGCGACCGTCGAGGCGATCATGTGTCCGTCGCGCGTCGGGAACACGAGATCGCGCCGCGGCACCGGCTTGATCTGCCGCCCCTCGCCGATGAACGTGTGATAGGCCATTCCCTCGGGCCACACGAACGCGATCACGGCGTCGAGCATCGACAAACGCACGTGCTGTCCCCGGCCCGTGCGCTCGCGCGCGAGCAGTGCCGCGGTGATGTTCTGCGCCGCAGTCAAAGCGGTGACCTTGTCGGGTACGATCACGCGCACGAGCCCGGGCGGGCCGGTTCCGGCGCCCTGGATGTCACACAGGCCCGACATCCCCTGCACGATCGGGTCGTACACGCGCTTGTGCGCGTAGGGGCCGGTCTCGCCGAAGCCGCTGATCGAGACGTAGACGAGGCGGGGATTGCGCTCGCGCAGCTGCCTCTCACCGATCCCGATCCGATCCATCGTGCCGGGCCGGCTGTTCTGCACGAAGACGTCCGCGTCCGCGGCCAGGCGCAGGAGCGCCTCGGCCCCGCCGCTCTTCTTCAAGTCGAGCACGAGCGAGCGCTTGCTGCGGTTCACGGTGGCGAACGTGGGCGAGAGCCCCGCGACTCCGCCCATGTGGCGCAGGATGTCGCCCGAAGGCGGCTCGACCTTGATCACGTCGGCGCCCTGGTCGGCCAGCACGCGCGTCGCGAGCGGACCCGCGATCACCTGGCTGAAATCGATCACGCGGAAGCCGTCGAGCGCACCGGGCAAGGCTGCGTCCTCCCGGGCAGCATTCTACCCTCGCGCACCCATGGAAGAGCAGCGTGAACCGCGCGGGGTCCACAACCCGCGCGTGATCGATCTGATCTCGCCCGACCGGGCGAGCGGGGAAGTCGTGCTCGTGATGCTCGAAGAGCGCCCGTGGCAGAGCGATCCCGAGCAGCTGCGCCAGCTCGAGGCGAAGTTCAACGCCTACCTCGAGTACGCGCTGGGCGGACACCTCGCGAAGCAGTACCCGCAATACGCGGAGCGGCCCGTGCGCTTCCAGCTCGAGTGCGTGGAGAACCCACGCCCCGGCGACAACGCGTTCTTCACCGCGATGGCGAATTTCGCGGCGGCCGAGAACATCCGCTTCGTCGTGCAGGTGATGCAGCGCTAATCGCCGCGCGCGAGCTCCAGCACGATCTCGAGCGCCGACCACAGGTCCTCTTCCGGGATGTTGAGCGCCGGAAAGAAGCGCACGACGTTGCCCGCGGTGACGTTCACGAGCACGCCGCGCTCGATCGCCTGGGCCGGCAGCGCTGCCGCGCGCTCGGGGTCGCGCAGCACGAGCGCCTGCAGCAGGCCGCGCCCGCGCGCGGTGAGCGCCGTCTCCGGGTTCGCGCTCGCAAACGCGAGCAGCCGCTCCTGCAGGCGCGCACCGAGCTCCGCGGCGCGCGCGACGAGCTTCTCCTCTTCGACCACGCGCAGCGTCGCGTTCGCGGCCGCACACGCGAGAGGGTTGCCGCCGAACGTGGTGCCGTGGTCGCCCAGCGAGACGGTGCGCGCCACCGCCTCGCTGCACAGGAACGCGGCCACCGGGAACCCGCCGCCGAGACCCTTGCCGAGCGTCATCACGTCGGGGTCGACGCCGTCGTGCTCGCACGCGAACCACTTTCCCGTGCGCCCGATCCCCGTCTGCACTTCGTCGAAGATGAGCAACGCACCCGTGGCGTCGCAGATCTCGCGCAGCCCGCGCAGGTAGTCAGGGTCCGGGACGTTCACGCCGCCCTCGCCCTGCACCGGCTCGACGATGAACGCGGCCACGCTCTTGTCGACGGCGCGCTGCGCCGCGGCGAGATCGTCGAACGGCACGAGGATCTGCTCGGGCAGGAGCGGCGCGTACGGGTCGCGGTGCTTGGGCGTCCCGATCACCTGGAGCGCGCCGAGCGTGCGGCCGTGGAACGCGCTGCGCGTCGACACGTACACCTTCCGGCCCGTGGCGCGGTGCGCGAGCTTGAGCGCGCCCTCGACCGCCTCGGTGCCCGAGTTGGTGAGGAAGGTGCGCGTGATCGGCGCGGGCGCGAGCTCGGCGAGCCGGTCGCACAGGTCGAGCTGCGGCAGCGTGTAGAAGATGTTGGTGGTCTGCATCAGGCGGCCGGCCTGCTCCGCGATCGCGCGCACGAGCGCGGGGTGGGAATGGCCGATGCAGGTGACGCCCCAGCCCGCCATCAGGTCGATGTATTCCACCCCGAACACGTCCACCACTCTGGAGCCGCTGCCGCTCGCGAGCGCCACGGGGAAGCGCTTCACCACGGGCAGGAAGTGCGCCGCTTCGCGGGCTCGGATCGCCTCGAAGTCCATCGTCTCCTCCAAATCGAGCACGGCACTATACTGACGGCAAGCGGTCCCGCCGCGCGCAGCGAGGCGGAGCCGAGCGGAGATCATAAGACTTGCGCGACGTGATCCTGCTCCAGGGCATCCAGGTCCCCGCTGCGCTCGGCGTCACGGCGGCCGAGCGACGCATGCGCCGCCCGGTGCTGCTCGACCTCGAGATCGCGCGCGACCTGCGCAGCGCGGGCCGCAGCGATTCGATCCGCGACACGATCCACTACAAGCGCGTCTTCGAGATCGTCGAGGAGGTGGCGGGCAACCAGCAGCACAAGCTCGTCGAGGCGCTGGGCGACCGGATCGCGTGCGCCGTGCTCGCGAAGTTCGCCGCCGACGAGGTGGTGGTGACGGTGCGCAAGCCCACCCCGATCGCGGGCGTGCTCCAGTACGCCGGGGTCCGCGTAGCCCGCACGCGGGCGGACCTGGACCGGGACTAGGGGCGCAAGGAGGCCGACAGAGTCGGCCGACGCGCAGCGAGGCGAAGCCGAGCGAAGGCCGGAGCCCGAACGCGAGCGAGCAGCGAGCGCGTAGGCCCGGCAAGACTGGCGACACAGCGTCAACCAATCGGAACCTATCGGGCGCAGATCAGGGTGATATAGTCGAAGATCGCGCCCACTGGTTGACAGTACCTCCATGCCCGAGCCCCACCCCGAAAGCCCGCCGACCCGCGCCGAGGCGGAGCGCATCGTCGCGCGCGCGGTCGACGAGGGCCGGCTCGAGCGCGCACCCGCGGAGCGGCTCGCGGCCGGGCTCGGCGAACCGGGCGTGCACGCGACGATCCTCGCCGGCGCGGCCGAGAGCAAGCGCCGCGGCAAGGGAGACGTCGTCAGCGTCTCGCGCAACATCTTCATCCCGCTCACCAATCTGTGCCGCGACCGCTGCTCCTACTGCACGTTCGCGAAGCAGCCCGGCGACCCGTCCGCGAAGACCTACACGCTCGCGGAGGTGGAGCACGCGGTGGACGGCGCGCTGCGGGCGGGCTGCACCGAGGCGTTGTTCTGCCTCGGCGACAAGCCCGAGATCGCCTATCGCAGCCACCGCGACTGGCTCGCTGCGCGCGGGCTCTCGACCACCGCCGAGTATCTGGTCCAGGCGTGCGAGCTCGCGTTCGCGCGCGGAATCCTGCCGCATAGCAACGCGGGCATCCTATCCGCGGGCGAGATGGAGAAGCTGCGCAAGAGCAACGCCTCGCTCGGGCTCATGCTCGAGAGCACGAGTCAACGCCTGCGCGAGAAGGGTCAGGCGCACTACTACTGCCCCGACAAGGACCCGGTCGTTCGCCTTCGCATGCACGCGGAGGCCGGCGAGCTGCGGATTCCGTTCACGAGCGGGATCCTGCTCGGGATCGGCGAGAACGACGCCGAGCGCATCGATACGATCCTCGCGATCCGGGATCTCGACGACCGCTACGGACACATCCAGGAAGTGATCGTGCAGCCGTTCCACCCGAAGCCCGGCACGCCGATGCAGGGCGTCGCGGCGATCTCGGACGCGCAGGTCGCGGGCTGGGTTGCGCTCGCGCGCCTGCTTCTCGGGCCCAAGATGAACGTGCAGGCGCCACCGAACCTCGCACCGAACCTGCTCGAGCTCCTGCTGCGCGCGGGCGTGAACGATTGGGGCGGTGTCTCGCCGCTCACGATCGATTTCATCAACCCCGAGGCGCCGTGGCCGGCGCTGCGCGACCTGCGCCGCCGCACCGAGGCGGCCGGCCAGCGCCTCGTCGAACGGCTGCCCGTCTATCCCGAGCATCTGCTCGGACATCCCGAACTCTTCGACCCGCGCGTGCGCGATGCCGCGCTCGCACTCGTGGACGACGCGGGCTGGGTGGAGGTGAGCGCATGATCGAACGACTGCTCGCGAGGACGAGCCCCGCGATTGCCGCGGTGCTCGACCGCGCGCTCGACGGCCACGAACTTTCCGAGAGCGACGCGATCGCGCTATTGGGCGCGAACGGCACCGATCTGCACGCGCTGATCGCGGCCGCCGACGCCGCGCGCGCGCTCGACAAGGGCGACGACGTCTCTTTCGTGATCTGCCGCAACATCAACTTCACCAACGTCTGCTACGTGGGCTGCACGTTCTGCGGCTTCTCGCGCCACGAGGACGAGACCGACGCCTACGACCACCCGATGGAGAAGCTCGTCGCGAAGGCGCGCGACGCGGTGGCGCGCGGTGCTACCGAGGTGTGCATCCAGGGCGGCATCCACCCGCGCAAGGACCACACCCACTACCGCGACATCCTCGTCGCGCTCAAGCGCGAGTTCCCAAAGCTGCACATCCACGCCTTCTCGCCCGAGGAAATCCATTTCGCGCACCAGAAGTCGGGCATGCCGCTCAAGGAGCTGCTCGCGTGGCTCGTCGATGCCGGGCTCGGCACGATGCCGGGCACCGCAGCCGAGATCCTCGACGACGAGATCCGCAAGATCATCAGCCCCAACAAGCTGCGCCGCGATCGCTGGGTGGAGATCGTCACGGCCGCGCACGAGATCGGTCTGCGCTCGACCTCGACGATCATGTACGGCCACATCGAAGAGGCGCGCCACATCGCTGCGCACCTGGCACTGATCCGCAGCATCCAGAAGCGCACGGGCGGCTTCACCGAATTCGTTCCGCTCGGCTTCATCCACGAGAAGAACGTGCTCTTCAACCACATGCGCGCGCGCCCGGGCGCGTCGATGACCGAGGATCTGCGCCTGATCGCGGTCTCGCGGCTGTTCCTGCGCCCGTGGATCCAGAACGTGCAGATGTCGTGGGTGAAGATGGGTCCGAAGGTCGCGCAGATGGCGCTGCTCTCGGGCGCCAACGATTTCGGCGGGACGCTCATGGAGGAATCGATCAGCCGCGAGTCGGGCGCCGACTTCGGCGAGAATATGCCCGCCGAGGAGATGCGCCGGCTGATCCGCGAGGTGGGCCGCACGCCGGTGCAGCGAAGCACCACCTACGAGATCCTCGCGCGTTACGAGGATCCCGAGAAGGACCCGCCGTCGCTGGAGCCCGTGGTGGCACGCGAGCTCTCGGGCCCGACGCGCTGGCGCCTCGCGCAGGAGCGCTTTGCCGCCAAGGCGGCGCAGGTCGCCCGCACTTCGTAGGCGCTCGTGTCCGCACCGGACGCGCTTCCGCGCGAGTGGTTCGATCGGGTCGATGCTTCGCCCGATCCGCTGTTCTACGCCCTGCCGCGGCTCGTGAACCACATCGACGACGCGACGATCGCAGCGCTCACCGACTACTACCGCGAGGTGCTCCCGCCAGGCGGTGCCATCCTCGACCTGATGTCCTCGTGGGTGTCGCACCTGCCCGCCGACGTGGTGTTTGCGCGCGTGGCCGGGCTCGGGATGAACCGCGAGGAGCTCGCCGCGAACCCGCGCCTCACCGAATCCTGCGTGCACGATCTCAACGCGCACCCCGAGCTGCCCTATCCGTCCGAATCGTTCGACGCGGTGTTGAATGCGGTCTCGATCCAGTACCTGATCCACCCCGTTGCGGTGCTCGCCGAGGTGCGGCGTGTGCTGCGTCCCGGTGGGATCTCGATCGTCGCGATGTCGCATCGCTGCTTTCCGACGAAGGCCGTGCGCGCGTTCCACGTGCTGCCTCGCGATGGGCGCTTCGAGCTCGTGGCCACCTACCACGCGCTCGCGGGCGGATTCGAAGAACCCGCACGCGCAGATCGTTCACCCGCGGGCGCCGATCCGCTCTGGATCGTCGCATCGCACCGGCGGGGCTGAACGCGCATCTCGGATGCAGGTCGCGGCAGCGGCGCTGCATCGAAGAACTTTTTCGACTCGACGCGCGGATTTCACTGAACTCCCGCCGCGACGTCACCGATGCTCCACGGCGCCTGCCGATGCTCCCGGCAGACCCACCGCAGGAGTGAGCCATGAGCCGGTATCCGATACGGGCACGCGTCGAGATCCGCCGCCGTCAGCGCGGCTACTGCGTCGAGGGCCCGGGCTTCTACGTGTGGGAGGAGGATCTCGTCGAAGCGTCGCGCCTCGCGCGCGACCTCGCGCGCGGGGTCGGCTGCGAGCTGTCCGCGCACCTGTTTGCGAGCACCACGCCGATCGACTCCGTCGAGTGAGCGCCCAAAGAAAAAGCCGCGGGGCCCGCTCTCGCGAACTCCGCGGCTCGAACCCGGTGGGTTCACCACCGGATGAATCTGGGTCGGGGCCTACCAGCGGCCGCGGCCGCCGCCTCCCCCCCCACCACCGCCGCCGCCACCGCCACCACCGCGGCGGCGATCCTGGGCTTCGTTGACACGCAGCGGGCGTCCGCCCATGTCACGTCCGTTCAGCTGATTGATCGCCTTATCGGCGTCCCCATCGTCCATTTCCACGAAGCCGAATCCGCGCGAGCGGCCGGTTTCGCGGTCGGTGATCACAGCCACCGAGTGGACCTCCCCTACGGTGGAAAAGAAATCCCGGAGGTCCTGATCGGAGGCGCCCCAGGGGAGGTTGCCGACATAGATCTTCTTCACTTGATTATCCCGCTCACTGCCCGGGACATCCTCCCGAGTGTGACATGAGTCGCGACCAGACCTCGAAGCCTCAGTTACAGAACTAACGAAACGGGGAGCCGGACACGCGACGGTGTAATTCCCGGGCTCGAACCCGAATCCCGAGAGCTTCGAAACCCTGAGATACTCGCAATGCGGGCAGCAGCGTTCCCAAGCGGCGAAATCCTAGAGAGCCGCGCTCGGACGCGCCACCACCCCCCATGGAAGCCCTTCGGAGCGGAAAAATCGCGCCGCAAAAGATGCGACCTTGCGCGCGCTACGCGGAGCGAGTCCCGTCGATACTCCAGATGCCCGCACCGCGCGCGGAGATCAACAGGAACGCGAAGCAGTACAAGATCGCGAGCTCGCCTTGATTGATGCTCGGGAACAGCGCGATCCAGCCGCCGCCCTGGTCGGGCGGCGCCATGAAGCGAAGTCCGTGCGCCATCCAGTACGCGGCGGCCATCAGGCCGCTGCACAGGAACGCGGCCCAGCTCGTGAACAATCCGATCATCACGAGAGCGCCGCCGATCATCTCGATCGGCCCGGCCACGTACAGCACGTGCACGGGCGGGTTGAACTCGGGCGGAATCGGCACGGGGAACCCGAACAATTTCTGGGTTCCGTGCCACAGGAACAGCAGGCCCGTCACGATGCGAAACGCCGCATACGCCTGCGACTCGAACGGACGCATGAAACCCGCCATTGGCAAACCTCCGGGTGCACGCCCGCGAGCCGGGCGCGAGTTCGGCCGGAGTGTAGCGGCGCAGTGCGCCCTCACCGCTAGCTTTCGAACAAGCTCCGCACGAGCGTGGCCGCGTACTGCACGTGGTAGAGCAGCACGAGGTAGTAGGCCACGAACGCGATAAAGATCGACACGACCGCGGTCGCGTGGTTGCGCTTCTGCCAGAGCAGCCACGACCCCATCCCCACGAGGCCGAGTTTCACGGCGATGAAGGCGAGCGCGTGGTTTTCGACGAGCCGGTCGATCATGAGGTTCGCCTCGCGGGCGAAGCCAAAGCGCACCCAGATGAGCGTGAAGACCGCATCGAGCAGGTTCAGAACGAGCACGGTCTTCACGATCCCGTGCAGCCAGCGAAAGTGCTGGGGCGTCCCGACCTGGAGCCGGAGCAGCGCGGAGGGTGTGGACGGGCCCATTCCGCTGGTATCGGAGCGCGCCCGGCCGGGATTGAGCGAGACCGCGAGTGCTAGCGGGAGAAGAACCCCCAGATCAGCATCACGGCCGCGATCAGCGTCACGAGCGTGGTGACGCCCGCGCCGAGCCCGCGCAGCGGGTTGCGCACGTTGTCGTGCCGCAGACCGATCGGATGCGCGATCCGGGCGACCACGAGGGCTATGCCGAGGCCGTGCAACAGCCCCGCCGAGCAGCCGTTCAGCTCCAGCGCGGCGAGCAGGATCAGCGCGAGCGGAACCGACTCGGTGAAGTTGCCGTGCCGTCGGACCGCCGTCGCGAGCACCATGTTCTCGCCGTGCAGGATCGAGATGCCCGTGCGCAGCCGGATCGGGCCGATCACGCCGCCGAGCGTGATCGCGATCAGCGCCAGGATTCCCGCGTAGAGGGCAGTGATGGGTATCAAGGGGCTCCTCCTCGAATGAGGGCCGCATTGGAGCAGAATTCGCCCGGATCGGGGAGTAGTTTCTAGGGCGATGAAGGTCGAGATCGGCGGGGAGGCGTGCGGGCCGCTCGCGGGAATCCGCGTGTTGGATTTCACCACCGTGGTGTCGGGACCGCTATGCACCCAGGTGCTCGGCGATCTCGGGGCCGATGTCGTGAAGGTGGAAGCGCCGCGCGGAGACAGCGCGCGGCGCATGGGTCCGCCGTTTCGCGCCGGGCTAGGCCCGGTCTGGGTGCAGTTCAACCGCAACAAGCGCGCGATCGTGATCGACCTCCAGAAACCCGCCGGCGTCGCGGTCGCGCGGCGCATCGCGGCGCGCTCGGACGTGGTGGTCGAGAACTTCCGGCCCGGCGTTGCGGATCGGCTCGGCGTCGGCCACACCGCGCTCTCGGCCGAAAATCCGCGCCTCGTGTACGCCGCGATCAGCGGCTTCGGTCCCGATGGCCCTTACGCCGATCAACCCGCCTACGACACGGTGATCCAAGGACTCTCGGGCTTCATGCACACGCAGGGCACGCCCGAGCAGCCCGCGCTCGTGCGCGGAATCGCCGCCGACAAGGCCACCGGGCTCACGGCCGCGTCGGCCGTGATCGCGGCGCTGTTCGCGCGCGAGCGCACGGGGCGTGGGCAGCGCATCGACGTGCCGATGCTCGACGCCTACGCCGCATTTGCGCTGCCGGACGTGCTGGGTCCCGAATCGTTCTATCCGGTCGAGGAGCAGCCCGCCGGGATGCTCACGGCGACGAACATCCACCGCACCTGGCAGACCGCGGACGGCCACGTCGTGATGATGATCGTCGAGGACGCGCAGTTCTCGGCGATCTGCCGCGCGCTCGACTGCACCGATCTCGAATCCGATCCGCGCTTCGACGGCCTGCTCTCGCGACTCGCGAACGGCGTGGCGCTCTACGATCTGCTCGAGGTCGAGCTCGCGAAGTGGAACACGGCGGTGCTCGTGGAGCGCGCGCGGCGCTTCGGCGCGCCACTGGCACCCGTGAACGGCGTGCGCGAGTTCATGGCCGATCCGCAGGTGCGCGCGAACCGCACTGTGTTCGAGGTGGAGGACCCGCGCGCAGGCACGCTGCGCCAGCTCGCGCACCCCGCGCGCTATTCCGAGACACCCGCGTCGCTGCGGCGGTTGCCTCCGCAGCGCGGCGAGCACACCGACGAAGTCCTCGCGGAGGTCGGCTACGGCGCGGTCGAGATCGGCGAGCTCCGCGCAAGCGGCGCGATCGCCTGAGCGCTCAGATCCCGAGCCGCGCGAGCGCCTCGGCCACGGCTCCGATCGCGAGCGTGAGGCGCGGGTGGGTTTCCTCGAAGTGGCTCGTGGCGTCCTGGAGGCGGTCGGCGAGCGATTGAGGCTCGTGCTCCTCGCGCTCGATGTGCTCGCGCACGTCCGCGATCAGCTGCTCGAGGCGCTTGCGCTCGGGGGCCGAAAGCGAGGCGCTCGCGGCGAGCTCGCTGCGGAGCTGCTCCACCCTTTCGGACAAGGCGCGTCGCGACGTCATCGCGCGAAATGTCCCGCGCGCAGGAACGCGATCGCCTGCCGCGCCACCTCCGCGTTGCGCATGATGAATGTATGCGACACGTCCACCTCGATGAAGTCGCGCATGCCCGCGAGCTGCGTGCTCGTCACCGACACGGTGCCGTCGTTGATACCCTCGATGAACGCCTGCCCGAGCGGGTTGATGCTTCCGGTGCCCGCGATCACACCGAGCTCGAAGTCCGCGCGCGGCAGTCGATTGGGCAGGCTCGTGGGCCCAGTGCCGAGCTGCACTGCGGTCGGCCCCATCACCAGCGCAAAGAGCTTCCAGTCGCCCGCGACGTCGACGTACTCGCTGCCGTGATTGGGCGGAGCCAGCATCACGACCCGCCCGAGCTGCGGCATGGGATGCCGCGCGAGATACGCGCGCACCATCACGCCGCCGAGCGAGTGGGTCACGAAGTGCACGCGGCCGGACCACGCGCAGCAGGCCGAGATCTCGCGGTGCAGCACCTCGACGATCGCCTCGGGCGTCTCACGCGTGGACGGATAGTCGAGGTTGTGCACTCGATAGCCCGCCTCGGCGAGGTCGCGCGCGAGCGGGCGCATCACGCGCGCACTGCGTCCGAGGCCGTGCAGCAGCACGACGTCTTCGGGCGCGGATGTCGCTACCGGGTCGGCCGCGGAATCGACCGGATCGACGGCGCGCGGATCGCGCGCGCCGCGATCGAGCTCCGCACGCGAGACTCCGACCCCGCCCAGCAGCAGCGCGGCGCACGTCAGCGCAAGTGCGCTGCGTCTGCCGAGCTGCGAGAGGGGGGTCACAGCGCGCAGTCTATCCGACGGCTGGCACCGACGCGCGCGTCGGTGCCCGAGCCGGGGTTCAGCGCCCCAGCCGAAGGACGAGCGTGGCGCCGATCGTCTCGGCCTCGAGATTGTTCCACTGCGCGAGCAGCCGGCACCGCGTCACTTGAGCGCTTCCCGGGGAGCCCATCTTCACGCGCAGCTCGCCACCGCGGCTGCGATTCAAACGATCGATCACCTTCGACCAGTCTCTCGGCTTTCGCACGGCAGATCTCTCCCCGCCAGAATGAGTAAGTTGGAATGAGTAGGTTGAAATAGCAGACGCTGCTGAATAGCAGATCTGCTGAAAATAGCATAGCGACTTTTGTCGCCCCGCTAGTCGATGATTCGGATTCTTGCGCGATAGGGGATGGGTGACGGCGGATCACACCCCCATTTTCGGGCATCGAATCAGCAGCCGATGGAAAAAAGGCCATCGCCGTCGGAGACGCATGATCGGCGCCCGATCGCGTTAAGGCGGGCGTTAATCGCCGTTAATCAGCGTTAAGCGGCTGTTTAGCCCGCCGGTCCTTTATTGCCCCATGGCTGTCCGACCGGGCCGATATGTCTCAGGAATCTTCCGCTGCGTCGACCATCCAATAGCGCTGCATCAACTCGCTCGACCAACGCGGCTGGCGCACATCCTCGCGGGGCAGGAACTCCTGCATCACGGGCTTGATGTCGAGCACGGGCGTCCCGTCGACGGCGTCGAGCTCGGCGACGTGGAGCACCCGGCCCTCGCGCCGCACGATGCGCACGATCGTGCTGCCGATCCGATTCGGACGCCCCTTGCCTCGCTGCGCGAAGATGCCCACGGCGGGCCAGGCGCGGTTGTTCCGCGGATGACGCGCTCCCGCCACGATCTTCGCGGGATCGACACGATCGAAGAAGAACAGGATCTCCGCGTGCGAGAACTGTTCGATCCCATCGAGTGCATCTGCCTCGAAGCGGGGTTCGAGCACGATCTGCGCTTCGATCCCGCCCCAGTCGTCGTCGCGCACCTCGGCGCGCGGCGAACGCACGACCGCGATCGGCTCGAGCTCGATCTTCTCCATCGCGCGACTCTATCACGCGCAAACCGCCGGAATCCGTGCACGTTCAGCAGCGCGGGCGTCCGGCCGAAGGAGCCCTTCTGGACCGAGGAGGACCACCATGGGCAAGGCCGTCGGATTGTTGCTGGCCGTCGCCGGGATCTGGATCACGGTCGAGGTCTACACGCAGGGATACAACAACGCATTCGACGGGCGCCTCGCGTCGCTGTTCGGCAGCGAGCAAGCAGCTCCGAGCGGCACCACCCCGCAGCGCGTGGGCAATGCGGTGGGCAGGGCGCACCAGGAGCGCGACGCGCGCTACGACACGCTGATTCCCGAGTAGCTACGCGCGGCCGAGTGCTTCGGCGCGCGCCTTGAGCGCGTTGCTCATCGCAGTGAAGCCCGCGCGAAGCCGGCGGCCGAGCAGGAGCGATACGAGCGGCGCGAGCCAGCCCGCGAGCTCGAAGTGGGAGACGTAGCGCGTGCGCGCGGGTCCCAGGGCCGTGACCTCGTGCGATCGCCGACTCACGAGCGCGCCGAGCCGCGTCGGCGGAAGCCCATAGCACAGGCGATGCCCGCGCTCGTGCTCGAGGATCTGCTCGCGCTGTGGCTGCGCGAAGCTCGCGAATAAACGCACGCGCATCGAGATGGGATCCCCGACCACGAGCGTCGACGCACACGACGCCACGAACGGGTTCCACTCGGGATAGCTCGCGAGATCGCACACCACCGACCAGACGCGGTCGGCCGGAGCATCGACCGAGAGTACGTGATCGATCACGAGCGGCATCGCGCGCAACCCGCTGGGCGAATCAGGCGGCGGCTGACGCCGCGTGCCCGCGCAGCAGCCACAGGGCGATCGCGGTCGAGCCCCATTCGAGAACGAGCGCGAATACCGTGTACGAAGTCACTTCGCCGATCGAGATCGTCGCGACGAGCCGCGCCAGCGCGAGCCCCGCGAACACGAAGCACCCCGCGACCAGTGCGGGACGAATCAGCGCCGGGCGCAGCGTCGCCGCCAGCGCGAGCGCGCCGATCCCGGCCTGCAGACCGCCGTACATCGCGCGCAGCTCGATCGTGCCGGTTGCGGTCGACGCGGCGACGCCAGCTGCCTCCGCGAGATAGCCCGGCACGAAGAAGCAGTAGAGGCCGTACGGGAGCCAGATCAGAGCCGTGATCGCAAAGAAGATCTGGGCCGCCATGCGCGCAGCCTACCCTATGCCCTGACCGAAAGTCGCGCCCCCCGCGCGCAGAAAGGCCAGCTCCTCGGGCGTCGATGTGCGGCCGAGCGCCTGGTTGCGGTGAGGAAAGCGTCCGAAGCGCTCGATCAATGCCAGGTGCTGCCGCGCGTAGTTCGAGTAGGTCGCGAGCACCGGTTGCCAGGCCGACGGCGCTGCGCGCGCGATCCGCTCGGACAGCCGCACGCACTCGCGCTGCGCTTCGACCGACTCGCTGTGCTCGAAGGGCAGGATCAGGAACGCCTGCTCGATCGGGGTGAGCCGGTCGAGGTGACCCGCGGCGACGGCGGCGGTTGCGGTCTCGAGCGCTTCCGAGTCATACGCGAACGCGCGCGGGCTGCCGCGCCAGACGTTGCGCGGGAACTGATCGAGCAGCACCACGAGTGCGAGTGCCGAGCGCGGATCCTGCGCCCAGTGCGCGAGTTCCCCGCGCGCGGCC
This sequence comes from uncultured delta proteobacterium, assembly GCA_963832165.1. Classification (GTDB taxonomy): domain Bacteria; phylum Myxococcota_A; class UBA9160; order UBA9160; family SMWR01; genus JAHEJV01. Next base: position 664,199 of record CAWHTE010000007.1, read on the forward strand.
GCCTCGATCGCGGCCGCGAAGCGCTCTCGCACTGCCACATCGGTCGCCGGCGACGCTTCGAACCAGAATTTCTCCCGGGCGTCCGCGCGCGCGGGATCGCCGGGCGCGTCGCCGAGCCAGAAGTCGAGCACCGATTGCGGGTCGATCGACACGCAGAACTCCGGAATGACGAGGTGAGCCGGGGGCGAGCGCGCAGGCTGCGCCGCGACGTTCTGCCGCCCCCGGGCTCCCTACTCTCGCCTTTCCCCCACCATCCCGTCGAGTCGCGCGCACAACGCCTCCACCTGGTAGCGCAGCGGTGCGCTCTCCAGGATCCGGCGCTCCACCTTGCGCACCGCGTTCGCCGCCGCGGAGTGGTCGCGGCCGAGCGCCGCGCCGATCTCCGACAGCGAAGAGCCCGTGTAGCGGTGGCACAGAAACATCGCGAGCTGGCGCGGCAGAAGCACGTCGCGGCGCCGCGAGCGCGCGGCGAGCTCGTCGGCGCGCTGCTTGAAATAGGCCGCCACCGTCTCCACCACGTCGCGGATCGCGAGCGGGTGCCGAAGACCCGGGATCGGCGCGAGCTTGCGCAGCGCGACCAGCGTGAGCTCGACGTCGATCGGGCGCTTGAGCAGCGACGCCGTCGCGACGAGCTGGATCAGCACGCTCTCGAGGTCGCGCACGCTGCCGCGCACCGATTCCACGATCATCTCGCGGCAACGGTCCGGCAGGCGAACGCCGCCGTCGGCCGCGCGCTGGCGCAGGATCTCTCGCCGCACGATCGCATCGGGAGCCTCGAGCTCGGCGACGAGTCCGGAGGAGATCTTCGAGCGCAGCCGGGGGTCGAGCCCCTCGAGGTCGCGCGGCATGCGGTCGGCCGTGAGCACGACACGCGCCCCGACGTCGAGCAGGTGGCACAGCGTGTGGAAGAGCTCGAGCTGGGTCGCCTTTTTGCGCGCGTCGAGAAACTGCACGTCTTCGAGCACGAGCAGCCGGCATCCGTGGCGGAAGCGGCGCTTGAACTCGTCGATGCGCCGCGACTGCAGCGAGCGCGTGAAGTCGTTCGTGAACGCCTCGGCCGAGGCGTAGATCGCGCGCGCTTCGCCGCACTGGCGCGCCTCGTTCACGATCGCGCGCGCGAGGTGGGTCTTGCCGAGACCCTGGGCGGCCGTGAGCACGAGCGGGTTCAGCGAGTGCTGGGTGCTGCGCGCGACCGCGAGCGACGCCTCGCGCGCGAGCGCATTGCACGATCCGACCACGAAATTGTCGAATCGATACGGAAACTCGCGCTGCAGATCGGGCGCGGAGCACTGCCCGTTCCCGTTCACGGGCGGAGCCGCCGTGGGCTGGAGCCGCGGCACCGAGTTGGTCGGCGTGGGCGCCGGGTGTGCCTCGATCGGCGCACTTCGCAGCGGCGGCGCCACCACGAGGTCCACGGCGACGGGCACGCCGGCCTCGGCTGCGGCGCAGCGCTCGATCTCGCTGAGAAAGCGCTCTCGTACGCGATCGCGGTGGAACGCGGTCGGGCAGCCCAGCGTCAGGCGATCGCCCGCTGCGCCGTCCTTCCGAGCATCGCCGCGCGGAACGAGCGGGCCGATCCACGCTTCCAGGGCGAACGGGGGCATCTCGGCTCCGAGCCGGCGGAGGACGCCGTCCCAGAGCGTCGGGGGGGTGGTCTGCATTCCGACGATCTTTGGAGGATTACGAACGTTTTACGCCGGATTTCCCTAAATCACCCAACCTGAACCCGGCGCGGGTCGCGAGTAGACCACTTCACCCAAATGTGCGCAAACTCGGTACCTGCCGTGAACTCCATCCCCCCGACACCGTTCTGTAACGTTCAAACGCGGGCCCACTCCGTCGGAGGAACGCGGGTTGTTGCGAGTGAACGTGAACGAAATCCGCGCACTTCGCTCGGCTTTGGAGAAAGTGTCGCGAGTTCGTGACGGCGCGGAACCCCGCTCGTTTCGCCGGAGCCGATCTCGAAAATTCGACTTCGTTCATGTTCTTTCGACGAAATGCGCGAATTTTCAACACTCGACTCAGTGGAGGTGGTGGCGGCCCCCTCCACTGCTCTCGAGCTCGAGTCGCTGGAACGAGAGCGCGCTCGCGAGCCGTGCGTAGCGCGCGGGGATGTCGTCGGCCTCGATCAGCGCCTGCTTCTCCTCGGTCGGGAACGCGAACGCGTTCGAAACGGCGTTGACGAAGGTCTCGTCGTCGACGCCTCCGAACAATTCCGGGTCGAATGCGTGCGATCTGTCGGGTTGGGCGTGGCGGATCAGGATGCCGACGTCCACGGTGATCCCGGCGCGCAGACGCGCCACGCGGGCGCGCTCCGTCTCCGGATACGAATCCTCGAGCCGGACCACCCGCGCGACGCGATACAGGCGCGATTCGGTGCGCGGCTCCTCGGCGACGATCCGCACGCGATGCTCGCCGAGCAGCACGATGTTGTAGCGGCCGTCCGGCATGCGGTTCGATTCGGTGATCAGGCCCGAACACGCGATCGGGTAGACCGGCGGGTCGGCCGGCATCTCGTCGACGTGCTCGGGGCGCACGACCGCCATCGCGATCCGTCGGTCGGCCTGGAGCACGTCGCGGGCGAGCTGCCGGTAGCGGGGCTCGAACAGATGCAGCGGCGTCTTCACGCGCGGGAACAGCACCACGTTCGAAAGCGGGAAGATCGGCAGCAGCTCGGTCTCGCTCACGGCGTCACGTTACCAAAGGGGGTGCGTTCCGATCGGTTGACGGCTCCCGGCTGCATTGGAAGACTCGCCGCACTTGGATCGAGCCACCGCGCGACGACTGATCGAGCGCCTCAACCTCGACGCCGAGCGCATCTCGCGCCGATTCGGTCTGCAGTACCGCTCGATCACCGCGGAGCGGGTCGGTGTGCGCAGCCGCTACGGGGTCTGCTACGCGGACGGCGCGATCAAGATCCGCCTGCGACACGCGACCACGGGCCGTCCACTCAAGTACTCGAGCCTCGTGAACACGCTCTGCCACGAGCTGGCGCACTTGCGGCACTTCAACCACGGGCCGCGCTTCAAGGCCTTCTACTTCGAGATCCTCGACTACGCGCGGGCGCTGGGCATCTATCGCCCCGGACGTCCGCAGGCCCCGCCCCGGTGGTATTACCGGACCCGCCTCCGCAGCGGGCCGTGCAGCTCAGCCTGTTCGGCTAGCGAGGCGCGCCCCGCCTGCCTCGTCAGGGAGTGAGCTGATCGTACTCTTCGAGGGTGTTCGGACCCTCGTCCACCCGCGCGATCACCTGGTCGCACGCGATCGCCTTGTCGAGGATCTCCCGCACCAGGCCCTCCACGCTCAGCTCGTCGTACTCGGCCATCGCGTCTTCGAGCGCGGTGTCGGACACCGTGATCTCGAGAGCGACCTTGATCGTGACTGACATGGACTGGGTTTCCCTCGTTGCCGGTCGGGCGGCGCCCCAAGCGGGCACCGCCGCAGCGGATCCGCGATCGATTCCGGGAGTTAGGGCGCGAATCTCGAACCTCTCCACGGGCTGGATGCGGCTGCACCTCGGCGTCGCGCACTAATACGCTAAAGCCTTGAAATTAAAGGACTTTTTGGCCTTAGTCGCGAAAGGATACAACAGCGACCCCCGATCAGCCAAGGAAATTTATTGAGATTTCCTATCCGGAATCGCCAGTTTGCGGAGCCTCTTCGCGCGCGTGGAGCACCACCAGGGCGATTGTGCCCATCAGTACGGCGCTGAAAATTCCCATCGAGATCCCGTGCAGGCGGCGATATTGAGCCGCGGCCTCGATGTTGCCTCCGGGGCCGAACGCGAGATCGCGCAGCGCCTCGAGCTGCGGGGTCACTCCGAGCTGGGTGGCCAGGCAGAGAAGCGCGAGCACGACCGGTAGCGCGACGAGCAGGCGCCCGCGCCGCAGGACGATCGCGAGCACCGCGAGGAGCAGGCCCGCCCCGGCGCCGTACCAGTGCAGCACGTCGAGGAGCGGTCGCACGAGGTTCCCCGCCACCTGGGGCGAGGGCAGGACCTGGAACGCGACCCGCGCGATCACGAGCGCGAACAGCGCCCACGAGCCCATCCAGCCACCCAGGGCGAGCCACAGGGTGCTGCGCAGGGCCACGGCGGAGCCGCGCACCATGCTCAGCGCCCCCCAAGCCCGCGCCGGCGCGGGGGGCGTCCCGGCAAGGGCCCGAGAACACGTGCCCGGAGGGGGCTCAGTTGCATGCGCGCGAAAGTGCACTCCACCCGCAAAAAAACCTCAAGGGCCGGCAACGCGGTTCCGAACAGATGATTGTTCGGGTTGAGCCAGGGGGGGGCAAGACTCGGACGCTTCGCCCCGGCCCATATGGGACCGGGGCGAAATGCTTTCAGGCCAGCGGTTCGAGCGTGACCGGGTCGAGCTCGCGGGCCTGCAGGTCGTGCGCGTCCGTATCCGACGCGAGGTCGCTGTGGCAGTTCGCGCGGCTCCCGCGGTCGGCGCCCATCGCGCGGCGCGTCTTGCCGGCGAGGCGGTGGATCTCCTCGGGCGCGAGCACGCCGCGCCGCTCGAGGATCTCGCGCTGCTCCGCGGATAGCGCCGCGGACACGCGCGGCAGATCCCAGGCGTAATCGCTGTCCTTGCCGGAGACGAACTCGGTGATCTCCTTGCTGATCCGCACCGAGCACCAGTCGTGCCCGCACATCGCGCAGAAGTCGGTGTCCACGTCGAGGTCTTCGTCGTGGTAGGCGCGCGCGGTGTCGGGGTCCAAGGACAGCTCGAAGTGCTTCTCCCAGTTGAGTGCGGCGCGCGCCTTCGTGAGCTCGTCGTCGCGGTCGCGCGTGCCCGGGATCCCGAGCGCCACGTCGGCTGCGTGCGCGGCGATCTTGTACGCGATCACGCCCTGCTTGACGTCGTCCTTCTTCGGGAGCCCGAGGTGCTCCTTCGGCGTCACGTAGCAGAGCATGCGACGCGCCGTGATAGGCGGCGGCCGTGGCTCCGATGCAGCTCGTGATGTGGTCGTAGCCCGGGAAGATGTCGGTCACGAGCGGCCCGAGCACGTAGAACGGAGCGCCGTGACAGAGCCGGCGCTCGAGCTTCATGTTGAACTCGATCTGATCGAACGGCACGTGGCCGGGGCCCTCGATCATCACCTGGCAGCCGTGCTGCCACGCGCGCTCCGTGAGCTCGCCGAGCGTCTCGAGCTCTGCGAGCTGAGCGCGGTCGGTGGCGTCGGCGAGCCCGCCCGGGCGCAGACCGTCGCCGATCGAGAACGTCACGTCGTACCGGCGCATGACCTCGCAGATCTCGTCCCAGAGCTCGTACATGAGGTTCTGGCGCCCGTGATGCAGCATCCATTTCGCGAGCAGGGATCCGCCACGCGAGACGATGCCGATCAGGCGGTTCCTCACGAACGGCAGGTGCTCGTGCAGCACGCCCGCGTGGATCGTGAAGTAGTCGACGCCCTGGCGGGCCTGGTGATCGAGCATCTCGAGCACCGCGCGCTCGTCGAGGTCCTCGATCCGACGACCGATGATCATCGAGTAGATGGGCACCGTGCCGATCGGCACGCGCGAGTTCTTGATGATCGCCTCGCGCGTCGCGTCGAGGTCGCCGCCGGTGGAGAGGTCCATCACCGTGTCGGCGCCCCAGCGCTCGGCCCAGTGAAGCTTCTCCACTTCCTCGTCGGTGCCGCTCGACACCGGCGACGCGCCCATGTTGGCGTTGATCTTGGTCGTGCTCGCGCGGCCGATGCACATCGGGTCGAGGCCGTGGGCGAGATGCACCTTGTTCGCGGGGATCACCATGCGCCCCGCGGCCACCTCGTCGCGCACCATCTCGGCCGTGAGGTGGGGCTCGCGCTCCGCCACCCGCTCCATCTCGGGCGTGACGTTGCCGAGCCGCGCATGTTCGAGCTGCGTGATCGGAACGAAGCCCTCGGGCGGGTGCCAGCTGCCGTCGGCGAACTGCTCCCAATCGCGCGGCATGAAGTCCCACGCGGTGCGCGGCGAGGGCGGCGGCATCCCCGGCGTGTCGGGCGAGCTGAACGCGAGCGGTCTTCCGACCTCGGGCGCGTTCGCGAAGCTGCCCGGCGTCGTGCCCTGCGCGCGGCTCGAGGGGTTGGAGCCGCCTTCGGGCAGCGTGTAGGGCCGCTCGCTTCGCGGTCGCATGGGGGGGTTGCTCATGCTGCGAGTCCGAACGTACCAGACCAGCGCATCGTCTGCGTTCGCTAATGTCGCGCCGTGCGACGGTCCCGCTGGCTCTGGCTCGTGTGTTGCGCGCTCGCGGTCGCCGCGTGCGATCGCAACCTCGAGCCGTTCGACCCGAACGAGAAGCCGCGCGAGCCGGACCTCTCGAAGATCTTCCCCGAAGGCGCTGAGAGCGCCGAGCCCGCGCAGCCCGCGCTCCCGCCCGCGCCGGGTGAGCAGCGCGGCGCTCCGCCGATGCCGACCGAGGCCGCGGCCGGGGGCTCGCAGGCACCCGTCACGGGCACCGTCGCGCTCGCGCCCGAGTTCGAGGGGCGGACCCCTGCGAACGCGGTGCTGTTCATCATCGCGCGGCGCGGGGCGGGGCCGCCGCTCGCGGTGAAGCGCGTCGCGGATCCGCGCTTCCCGCACGAGTTCTCGATCGGCCCCGATGACCGCATGATCCAGGCGATGCCGTTCGCGGGCCCGATCGAGCTCAGCGCGCGGATCGACGGCGATGGCAACGCGACGAGCCGCTCGCCCGGCGACGTGACGGGCAACGCGCAGGGTGCGCCCGTCGAGCCCGGCGCCACGGGCGTGGTGATCCTGCTCGATACGCCGCTGTAGAGTCACGGGATGGTCGAGATCCCGGCTTCCGGTGCCGCCCCGGGCTGGCTGCGCGCGCGCGATGGGGATCGCGGTGTGCGGATCTGGCTGCGCGAGCCGCTCGGCGCCGCCGATGCGGCGTCGCTCGCGCACTGCGCGAGCGACGACGGCGCCTGGCAGGCGCTTCCGAAGATCGGAGAGGTGCGCCGCTCGAGAGTCGCTCGGTTGCAGTTGTCGTGCGGGCCGGTCGTGGTGAAGCGCTACCGCGAGCCGCGCGCGTTCCCGGTGTACACGTTCGCGCGGCGCAGCCGGGCCGGGCGCGAGGCGCGCGCGATGGATCTCGTCGCGGCGGCGGTGCCGGAGCACGCGGTGCGCGTACTCGCGTGGCTCGAGGAGCGCCGCTTCGGATTGGTTCCCCAGTCGTTCCTCGTGACGGCGGAGTTCGAGCAGAGCTTCGACCTGCGGCGGATCAAGATGCTCGGCGAGCCCGAGCGCCGCGCTGCGGTTCTCGCCGTGCTCGAGTACCTGCCGCGTGTGATCGCGCGGCTGCACGGGCAGCGCGTGTTCGCGGCGACGCTGCGCGGGAAGAACGTGCTGCTCCAGCCCGCGACCGGGAGGATCGCGCTGATCGATCTGCCCTACGCGCGCCCGGTCGCGCGGCTCGGCGTGCAGCACCGCGTGCGCGATCTCGCGATCGCCTCGCTCGAGCTCACGCGGTTCCTCGACGGCGAGCAGTGGAAGCTGTTCCTCGCGCGCTACCGAGCGGCCGCGCGCGATCTCGGCGCGCGCGATGCCGACGGCGTGAACGCAGAGCTCGTGGCCCACGGCGCCGCGCGCGCGGGTCACCGCACGCCGCTCTCGGCGGCCGCGAAGCGCCTGAAGCGCCGCTTCCGGCACAGCCGGCTCGGCGAATGGGTCACGGGCCACCGCTATGGACCGGAGTCGCACTGACGTGGCTCTGAACGATCGGCAGCTCGAGGTATACGCGGGCGCTCGCCGGCACGAGGAGCGCGCAGCGAGCTACTCCACCAAGTACGACCGCGAGCTCCACAAGCGCATCTCGAGCTACTTCGAACGGCGTGTGATCCAACGCGCGCTCGCGATCACGGGCGCGCGCGACGCGACCGTGATCGACGTGCCGTGCGGCGCCGGTCGCCTCACGCCGCTTCTGTTGCCCGTGTCGAAACTGCTCGTCTCGTCCGACTACTCGCCCGCCATGCTGCACTTCTTCCGCCGCGCGCACGGCAAGCCCTGCTTCGTGGGGAGCGCGTTCGATCTGCCGTTCGCGAACCGCACCTTCGACGTCGTCTTCTCGGCGCGCCTGTCGCATCACATCGAATCGGACGCGCGCCGCACCGACTATCTGCGCGAGCTCATGCGCATCAGCCGGGGCTCCGTGATCGTCACGATCTTCGACCGCAACTCGCTCAAGAACCTGCTGCGAGAGCTCTCGCGCCGCTTCCGCGGCAAGCGCAGCAAGCACACGTTTTCGCGCGACGACGTCGACCGGATCGCGCGCGAGGGCGGCTTTGCGATCGCCGCGGGTCTCCCGCTCTCGCGGCTCGCATCGGGCCACGTGTTCTACGTGCTGCGCCGCTCCGCGAAGTAGGAGGGAGTCTGGAGATGACGGGACCGCGGCACTGGACCACGCTCGAGAGCGAAGCGATCCAGGATTGCCGCGTGTTCTCCGTGCGCCGCATTCGCGCGCGCTCGCCGCGCACGGGCGACGCGCACGACTTCTTCGCGCTCGACTCGTCCGACTGGGTGAACGTCGTAGCGATCACTCCCGAGGAGAGCGTGGTGATGGTGCGACAGTTCCGGCACGGCGCGGGGCAGGTCACGCTCGAGACGCCGGGCGGCCTCGTCGATCCGGGCGAGACTCCGGCCGAAGCGGCGGCGCGCGAGCTGCTCGAGGAGACCGGCTATGCGGCCGACGAAATCGTTCCGCTCGGCGCCCTGAATCCAAATCCCGCGCTGTTCAGCAATCGCCTGCACGGATTCCTCGCGCGCGGCGCGCGGCCCGTCTGCGAGGTGCGCAACGATCGCACCGAGGAGACGCACGTCGAGCTCGTGCCGCTTGCGGAGCTGCGCGAGGCCGTGCGCGCGGGTCGCGTCGACCACGCGCTCGTGATCGCAGTCGCCTATCTCTATGAGCTGGATTCGAGCTCAGTCGGCGGCTCGGTGGGGCGGCGGTAGCCACCAGGGCAGCAGCGCGGCCACGACCAGTGCTCCGCAGCCGCCGACCTGATAGGGCGCGTCGGGGCCCGCCGCGTCGAGGAGCAGCCCCGCCCCCAGGAACGACAGCAGCCCGCCCAGGCTCACCCCCACCATGGCCAGGAGATTCTGAGCCGTCGAGCGCAGCTGCTCGGGCACGACGGCCTCGACGTAGAGCGGGCTCCCGATCACGAGCCCGGCCACCGTGATCCCGTGCAGCGCCTGCGCGGGGATCATCCAATCCGACTCGGGCGCGAACCCGCACACGATCCAGCGCACGCCGCCCGCCACGAGGCCCATCGCGAGCAGCCCGCGCGCGCCCACTCTCTGGAGTGTCGCGCCCGACAGCGCGATGAGCGGGAGCTCGAGCGAGAGCATCAGCACCCAGAGGTGGCTCACCGTGTCGAGACTGCCGCCATGCGCGCGCACGAAGATCGGAAAGATGCCCATCGGGCCCTGCAGCATCAGGTAGCCGAGCAGCGCCATGCCGAGCAGGCGCACGTAGGGCCGGTGGGCGAGCAGACGCCGCCAGTCGCCGCGCTCCGCGCGCACTTCGAGCGCGCTCGAGCGCGGCAGTGCGAGCGCGATCGCGGCCGCGACCAGCATCAACGCGGCCGTGGCCGGGAACATCAGCGCGAGCGCGGGCTCCGAGGGTCCACCCGGCGCAGCGGCCAGGCCGCGCGCGGGATCGATCCAGCTGAGCAGGAACGGGAAGCCGAACACGAGCGCGCCGTAACCGACCGTTCCCCACGCGCGGTACAGGCCGAAATCGTGCGTGGTCACGTTCGGCGCGATCGCGAACGTGACGGCGACGGCCGTGGGCACGAGTGCGGTAGAGAAGCACGACAGCACTGAGGTCAGCACGAGCATCGAAGCGAAGTCCGAGCCGAGCGTGAGCGACGCATAACCTGCGGCCGAGCCCAATGAGAGAACGGCGAGCACCCGCGCGCGCGTTCCCGTGCGATCGGCGAGCACTCCCCACACGGGCTGCGCCGCGATCGCCACGAGCGGTGGGATCGCGAGCAGCGCGCCCACCTGCCATCCCGTGAGCGCGAGGTTCTCGCGCAGGTAGAGGCTGAAGAACGGGAAGAAGATCCCGAGGCTGCCGAGGCTGCAGAACCAGAACGACGACATCGCGAAGCCGGCGCGTGTCGGCCGAGCGGGCGTGTGCACCCGATCAGACCGCCGATTCGACGCGCGCGAGCAGCACGTCCACGAGCCGCTCGTCGAATCCCAGCGGCGCCGCCACGCGCACGCGCAGCGCAGGGTGTGCGGCGCGCGCGCGCTCGACGAGCTGCGGGATGTCGCGGCTCGTGTGGCGCCCGGGACCGAGGAAGTAGGGGCACACCACCACCTCGCTCGCGCCGCGCGCGGCGCAGCGCTCGAGGGCCGCGGCCAGCGTCGGCTCGGCGAGCTCCATGTGCGCCACCTCGACGATCGCGCCGCGCAGCCGCGCGCGCACGGCATCCGCGATCCGATCGAGCAGCTCGTTGGCCTCGGAGAGCTGGCTCCCGTGGTCGACGAGCAGGATCGCGCGGCTCACCAGTAAGGCGCCGTGACGGAGAGATCCGCGCACACGCGGATCTGGCACGCGAGCCGCAGCCGCGGGTCGATCCGGTTGCGCTGCTTGGTGCGCGACTCCTCGGGGGTCTCGGCGGGGATGTCGTCCCGACCCGCGAGGATCTCGAGGCCGCAGCGACCGCACAGCCCATCGGCCCGGCACGCGCTCGCAATCGGCAGCTTTGCGCCGCGCACGGCGTCGATCAGCAGCGTGCCGGCCGGCACGCGAACGCTGCGATCCTGTCCCGGGAAGTGGACCTGGACGTCCATCGCGGGCCAGCGTAGGGCGGTGCCCAACGGGCCGCAAAACGAGTACGTCCCGTATACTGGCCCCATGCCCACCGCCGGCATTCTCGTGATCGGCAACGAGATCCTCTCGGGGAAGGTGGTCGATACCAACTCCCCGTACTTGTGTAGGGAGCTCCGCGCGCTCGGGGTCGACGTCGAGCGCATCGTCACGATTCCGGACGTGATCGATGTGATCGCCGAGAACGTGCGCGCGATGTCCAAGACCTACGACCTCGTGTTCACGTCGGGCGGTATCGGACCCACGCACGACGACCTCACGATCGACGGAATCGCGGCGGCGTTCGGCCGCCAGCTCGAGCACAGCGAGACGATCGCGGCGCGGATCGAGCGCGCCACGGGCAAGGTGCCGAACGCGAGCCAGCTCAAGATGGCCCAGGTGCCCGCGGGCGCGACGCTGATCGACGCGGGAGATCTCTGGTTCCCGCTCGTGGTGGTCGAGAACGTCTACATCTTCCCGGGCATCCCGGAGCTGCTGCGCAAGAAGTTCGAGTCGGCGCGCGATCGGTTCCGCGGCGTTCCGTTCGTGATCAAGCGCGTCTACGTGACGCGCATGGAGAGCGAGATCGCCGAGCACCTCCACGAGCTGCTCGCGGAGTTCCCCGAGCTCCATCTCGGCTCGTACCCGCGCATCCAGGAGGAGTCGTTCCGCGTGATGTTGACGCTCGAGTCGCGCGACGCGGGCTACGTGCAGCGCGCGCTCGACTCGCTGCTCGGTCGCCTTCCGGACGGCGCGGTTCGCCGGGTGGAGTGACGGACTCCCTCGCGTCGGCAACCTCCTGGTTCGCGTACGGGCATCCCGCATGGATGATCGCCGCGATCGGCATGTGTCTGCTCGCGCTGCGCATCGGCCTGTCGCTGCGGCGAGCGCGTCTCGCGCGGCGCCCGCCGTCGCACGGCGCGCGCGCGCGGCACCTGCGCATCGCGAAGCCCGCGGTCGTGCTCGTTCTGGTGGGCTTCGCGCTGGGTCCGCTCTCGGTCGCGCTGCTGCGCGACTGGACGCCGATGAGCAGCTTCCACGCGCTGCTCGGCGGGATCGCGGCGGTGCTGTTCGCGGGCGCCGGGCTCCAGGGGCGCCGCCTCGAGCGCGGCGATCGCGACGCGCGCAACCTGCACGCGCTGCTCGGTGGTGCTGCGGTGTCGATCGCGCTCGCGGCGGCGATCGCGGGCTTCGTGCTGCTGCCCTAGCGCAGGAAGCCGAGGGCTCCGCCTACTTCTGCACCGTGTAGGTCGTGCTGAGGTAGCGACCCATCTCACTCGTCTCCGCGCGCGCGACCCTTGCACCGAGCTGCTTCAGCAGTGCGACGACCTCCCGCTCGGGGATCGCGTACGTCTCCATGTGCGGGCCCGGCCGCGCACTGCGCGCGGCTCTGCGCTGCTCGCGCCGCCGCTCGAGCAGCGAATCGGGGATCAGGCGCTCGAGCGCGCGGACGACGCGGCGGTCGAGCCGCGCGTCCTTCCGGCGTCCGCTCGGGATCTGCATCAGCAGCACTCCGCCGGGCCGCAAGATGCGCACGAACTCGCGGATGTAGCCGATCGCGTACTCCGGCCGCATGTGCTGCAACACGAGCAGCGTCAGCACGAAGTCGAACGACGCGTCGCCGAATATGCTCAGGTCGTCGCACTCGTTCAGCACGAAGCGACAGCGGGGATGGTCGCGGTTGAGCTCGCCCGCCAGCTCCACCATCGACGCGGCGATGTCGATGCCGACCACTTCGTCGTAGTAGTCGCCGAGCGCGCGGCTCAAGCGGCCCGCTCCGCATCCGAAGTCGAGCGCTCGTTCGCGCCGCGTGGCGAGCCCGCTTGCGTCGAGGTCGCGCATCACCTGCGCGATCACGACGCTTCCGGTCTCGAAGAACTCGTCCTGCTTCCAGTCGTCGCGATTCGTGAGGATCGCGAAGAATGGGCGCTCGCGGCCGAATTCGTCCCAGTTCCGTCGCAGCTCTTCGATTTTCATTCGCCGCCCATGGTACTTCGCAGGCGCCCAGCGTCAGCGAGAAGAGCGCCGCGCCGGCCCATCTCTTCGCGCTGCGGCGCGATCCCCCGTTTCACCGTCAGTGGCGCGAGCTCAAGGCCGCGTGAATTCGAGGGTTTTGCGCGCTAACCCTCATCCCGCGGAGCGCCGAACGCGCCCCCGGTTGGAGCGGAGCGAGCCATGGCTGAACTGTTCGACGACCAAGAGAAGATCCGACTCTTCCTTCCCGAGATCATGCGCTGTCCACAGCCGGCCTATGCCGATCTCCGATCGAAGTGTCCCGTCGGGCGCATGTTCTTCACGAATTCGCCGGTCGTGTCGCGCTTCCAGGACGTACACGATGCGCTGCGCGATCCGGAGACCTTCTCGTCCGAGATCGACCTGAAGCTCGGCAACGTGCGGCCGATGATTCCGCAGCAGCTCGATCCGCCCGTGCAGACGCGCTACCGCAAGCTGCTCGACCCCCTGTTCTCGCGCCCGAAGATGGCGGAGCTCGTGCCCGGGATCCGCGCGCACGCCAAGGCGCTGATCGATGAGGTCGCGGAGAAGGGCGAGTGCGAGTTCGATTCGGCGTTCGCGATTCCGCTGCCGTGCATTGCGTTCCTGAGCCTGTTCGGGCTGCCGCACTCGGATCTGCCGACCTTCCTCGACATGAAGGACGGGATCATCCGCCCGCACAAGTTCCTGCCGCCGGGTAGCTACGATCTCGCGAAGGCAGAAGAGATCCGGAACACCACCAGCCAGCGGATGTACGCCTACTTCGACGACGAGATCGCGCGGCGCCGTGTGAATCCGAAGCAGGATCTTCTCGGCGATCTCCTCTCCGCGGAGATCGACGGCAAGAAGCTCGAGCACAACGAGATCCTCGACATCTGCTACCTGATGTTGATGGCGGGCCTCGACACGGTGACCGCGACGCTCGGCTGCAACATCGCCTATCTCGCGGCGAACCCCGATCAACGCCGGCGGCTGGTGGAGAACCCCGGGCTGATCCCGGCCGCGGTCGAGGAACTCCTGCGCTGGGAGACGCCCGTCACCGCGGTGCCGCGCGTCGCCAAGAAGGACGTGAAGATCCAGGGCTTCGAGATCAAGGCGGGGGAGATCGTCACGTTCCTGATCGGCTCGGCCAATACCGATGACACCCGCTTCCAGAACGCGCAGTCGGTCGACTTCGATCGCGAGCACAACAAGCACGTGGCGTTCGGGATCGGTCCGCACCGCTGCCTCGGCTCGCACCTCGCGCGCATGGAGCTCCAGGTGGCGATGGAGGAGTGGCACAAGCGCATTCCCGAGTACTCGATCAAGCCGGGCGAGACGCCCACCTACTCACCGGGGATCCGCGAGGTGATGTACCTGCCGCTGGTGTGGAGCGCGTAGCGACGTGAAGCTGCGGCTCGACGAGGCGAAGTGCACGGGTCACGGGCGCTGCTATGTGCTCGGCCCCGACGTGTTCGGCGAGGACGATTCCGGGCACTGCGTGCTGCGCGTGACCGAAGTGCCCCCCGCGCTCGCCGACCAGGCGCGCGCGGGCGAGCAGAATTGTCCGGAAGGCGCGCTCTCGATCGAGCGGTAGCGAGGCGGATGCGCGCCTGGCGATGCGTCGCGCGCGGCCCGTGCGACTCGTGGCGAGTGGGCCTGGCGTCATCGTCTACCATGGCCGGTCTCCCATGCCGCTCCTCAGCTTCGATCGCGTCTCGATCGCCTTCGGGCAGGCCCCCCTGCTCGAGGATGCGAGCTTCACGGTCGAGGCCGGCGAGCGCATCGGCCTGATCGGCCGCAATGGCGCTGGCAAGTCGACGCTGCTCCAGCTCGTCGACGGTGCAGTGGCGCCCGACGCCGGCGAGGTGTGGCGACAGCCGGGGCTTCGGATTGCACGCCTCGCGCAGGAGCTGCCCGGCGACGCGGGCGCGACCGTCTACGACGCGGTCGCGGAGGGGCTCTCCGCGGCCGGGCGGCTGCTCGCGGAATACCACCACGTTTCGCACGAGGTCGCGAACGACGCATCGCTGCTGCGTCGCATGGAGGAGCTTCAGCACGAAATCGAAGCGTGCGATGGCTGGAGCCTCGGGCAGCGTGTGGATCAGATCCTCGCGCGGCTCGAGCTCGACGGAGAGGCTTTCCTCGGTGCACTGTCGGGCGGTTGGAAGCGCCGCGTCGCGCTCGCTCGTGCGCTCGTCAGCGAGCCCGACCTGTTGCTGTTGGACGAGCCCACCAACCACCTCGACATCGAAGTGATCCAGTGGCTGGAGGAGCGCCTGCAGGAGCTCTCCGGCGGCGTTCTCTTCGTGACCCACGATCGCGCGCTGCTGACGCGGCTCGCGACGCGGATTCTCGAGCTCGATCGCGGTGCGCTGACCTCCTGGCCGGGGAGCTATCCCCGCTTCGTCGCGGACAAGGCCGCCGCGCTCGAACAAGAGGAGCGCCAGCAGGCGGTTTTCGACAAGAAGCTCGCCCAGGAAGAAGTGTGGATCCGCAAGGGCATCAAGGCGCGCCGCACGCGCAACGAGGGTCGCGTGCGGGCGTTGCTTCGGCTGCGCGAACAGCGCGCGCAGCGACGCGAGCTGGAGGGAAAGGCACGAATCGCGCTCGATCCGGGCGAAAGCTCGGGAAAGCTCGTGATCGACGCGGAGCAGGTCGCGTTCGCGTGGGGCGGCCTGCCCGTCGTGCGCGATCTCTCGCTGCGCATCATGCGCGGCGACCGGATCGGCCTGGTCGGCCCGAATGGCGCGGGCAAGACCACGCTGTTGCGGATCCTGCTCGGGGAACTCGCGCCGACCTCGGGAAGCGTTCGCCTCGGCACGAAAGTCCAGGTGGCCTACTTCGATCAGCTGCGCGCCGAGCTGGCGCTGGACCGGACGGTGATCGGGAACATCGCCGATGGGAGCGAGTACACCGAGATCAACGGGCAGCGTCGCCACGTGCTCGGCTATTTGCAGGATTTCCTGTTCAGTCCCGAACGCGCGCGCACGCCGGTGAGCGCGCTCTCGGGAGGCGAACGCAACCGCGTCTTGCTCGCGCGTCTCTTCGCACAGCCTGCGAATCTGCTCGTGATGGACGAGCCCACCAATGACCTCGATCTCGAAACCCTCGAGCTGCTCGAAGAGCTGTTGATCGAGTATCCCGGCACGCTGCTCCTGGCCTCACACGACCGCGCGTTCCTCGACAACGTGGTTACCTCGACGATCGTCTTCGAGGGCGGAGGACGCGTGCAGGAGCACGTCGGCGGATACTCGGATTGGATCCGCTACACGCAGCGGTTGGCCTCCGCCAAAGCGACAGAGAGCGCGAAGCGCGCGCCCTCCCCGCCGTCTCCTACCGAGCGCGCAGGGAAGCCTCGGCGCCAGAAGCTCTCGTTCCGCGAGGCGCGGGAATTGGCGGATACACCGGGCAGGATCGAGGCGCTCGAGCGCGAGCAGGCGGAGCTCGGCGCACGTGTGAGCGAGCCCGCGTTCTACAAGAGCGAAGCTGCCGAACAAGCGCACGTGCACGCGCGACTGGCGGCGCTCCCGGCGGAGCTCGCCGCGGCGTATGGGCGCTGGGAGGCTCTGGAGATGCGGCGCGAGGAGTCGTGAGGCATCCCGGGCCGCGATCGTGCGCTTTACCTGTTAGGCGGAGCTAGCGCGGCAGCGCGTCGAGTGCGCGCTGGCGCAGCCAGTGGTCGGCGAGCACGAGGCAGACCATCGCCTCGACCATCGGCACCGCGCGCGGGAGCACGCACGGGTCGTGGCGGCCCTGCGCCTCGAGCGTGGTAGCGCGGCCGTCGCGCGTGACGGTCTGCTGCGCCTGCGAGATCGTGGCGGTGGGCTTGAACGCCACGCGCACCACGATGTCCTCGCCGTTGCTGATGCCGCCCTGCACGCCGCCCGAGCGGTTGGCGGCCGTGCGCGGTCGGCCGTCGGGACCCGGCACGAACGGATCGTTGTGCTCGATGCCCGTCATGTGCGAGCCGGCGAAGCCGCTGCCGATCTCGAAGCCCTTCGACGCGGGCAGCGACATCAGCGCGCGCGCGAGGTCGGCCTCGAGCTTGTCGAACACGGGCTCGCCGAGCCCCGCTGGCACACGCCGCGCGACGCACTCCACCACGCCGCCGAGCGAGTCACCGCGCGCGCGCGCGGCCTCGATGATCGCGGCCATCTCCGCGGCGGCGGCCGCATCGGGGCAGCGCACCGGATTCGCCTCGATGCTCGCGAGCGTAACCGCGCCCGCATCGATCTTGGCCTCGACGTCGTAGACGCGCTGCACCCACGCGAGCACCTCCACGCCGCCGAGCTCCGCGATGAGCTTGCGCGCGATCGCGCCCGCCGCGACGCGACCGACCGTCTCTCGGGCGCTGGCGCGTCCGCCGCCCTGCCAGTTGCGCACGCCGTACTTCTCTTCGGTGGTGAAGTCGGCGTGCGAAGGGCGGTAGACGTCCTTCATGTGCTCGTAGGCACTCGGCCGCGCGTCCTGGTTGCGCACGAGCAGTGCGATCGGAGTGCCGAGCGTCACACCCTCGAACACACCCGAGAGGATCTCCACGCGATCCTCTTCCTGGCGCGGTGTCGTGAGCGAGCTCTGACCCGGCCGCCGCCGATCGAGGTCGCGTTGGATCTCCGCGGCGTCGATCGGCAGCCGCGGCGGACACCCGTCCACGACGACACCGACACCTCCGCCGTGACTCTCGCCGAACGTGGTGATCTGGAATGCGTGACCGAAGCGGCTCGACACGTCGCGAAGATACCCCGACTACGGTGGACTAGCCTGCAAGCCCAACGCCTTGCGGGTCGGGCCGCCGAGCGGGAGCGCCGCGAGTGCCGATCTCGACACCCAGCGGTGTGCGTCCCAGCCCGAACGCCGGACGCGTCCCGCACCCGCTCTGCCGCGGTACACGTGCAGACGCAGCAGCCGGTGGGTGAACGCGTGCTCCACGATGCCCAGCGGCTCGGACGCGGACACGGCGAGGCCGATTCCCTCGCGCAGCGCGCGCGCGAGTGCGCGCGCGGGAGCTTCTCCCTCGCGCAGCTCGCCGCCGGGTAGCTCCCAGAGGCCACCGAGCAGACCGCGCTGGGGCCGCTGCACGGCCAACACGCGGTCGTGTCGGACCAGGAATCCCGCCACGGCCTCGCACGCGGCGCACCGCAGCCGGGCGCGAGCGGATCGGCAGCAGCTCCGCGCGCCCCTGCGCGCGAGCGGCGCAGTGCGGCTGCCACGGGCACGCGGGACACTGCGGCGCGCGCGGCGTGCACACGGTGGCGCCGAGCTCCATGAGCGCCTGGTTCATCGCTCCGGGATCATCGCCGCGCGCGAGCTGCTCGGCCTCGCTCCAGAGCCGCTCCTGTACTGCGGCGCTGCGCACGTCGGCGTCGATCGCGAAAACGCGCGCGAGCACGCGCGCGACGTTGCCGTCGACGATCGGAGCCGGCTTGTCGAACGCGATCGAGGCGAGCGCGCCGGCCGTGTAGCGTCCGACGCCCGGCAGCTCACGCAGCGCGTCCACGTCCCCGGGCAGCCGGCCCGCGTGGTGCTCCATCACGATCTGCGCGGCGCGGTGCAGATTGCGCGCGCGCGAGTAGTAACCGAGACCCGCCCACAGCGCGATCACGTCGTCGGTGTCGGCGGTCGCGAGCGTCTCGACGTCGGGGAAGCGCGCGAGGAAGCGCTCCCAGTACGGGATCACCGTCTCCACCCGCGTCTGCTGGAGCATCGTCTCGGAGATCCAGATCGCGTACGGGTCGCGCGTGCGCCGCCACGGCAGATCGCGGCGGTGGGCGCGATACCACG
Source organism: uncultured delta proteobacterium (assembly GCA_963832165.1). GTDB lineage: Bacteria > Myxococcota_A > UBA9160 > UBA9160 > SMWR01 > JAHEJV01. Next base: position 682,753 of record CAWHTE010000007.1, read on the forward strand.
CGAGCAGCTTCCTGCGCAGCGCGCTGCGCGGGCGCGGAGTCACTGCGCCTGCGGCTGCGGATTCAGATTCGGCACGACGTGATCGGTGACCCATTTCGCGTCCCACCACTCGATCGGGTCGACGTAGGTGTTGCCGACCAGCGTCGCGAAGTGGAGGTGGTCGCCGCCGGCGAGGCCCGTCGCTCCGGTGAGGCCGAGCGTCTGGCCGCCCTCGACGCTCGCGTCGGCCGCGACATCGATGCGCGACAGGTGGCCGTAGAGCGAGGTGAGTCCGAGCCCGTGGTCCAGGATCACGCAGTTGCCGTAGATCCCGAGATCGCCCGCGAACAGCACGCGCCCTGCGGCGGCGGCGGTCACGGGCGCGGCGGAGAGGGATGCGAGGTCGTAGCCATAGTGAATGGCGCGTGAGATCTCGCGCCCGTCCACGGTATACACGCGCTTCTCGCCGAAGCGGCTGGTCACCTTCGAGTTCGCGAGCTGGTGCAGGCTGCCCGAGAAGAGCGGCTCCGGCGCCGTGCCGGCGATGATCACGCGAATCCGGTCCTCGTTCTCCTTGCGCACGCGCGTGTTCACGTCGTGAAACGCGGAGTCAGGGTCCCCAGCCGCGGTCTGCGGCGCGAGTCGCGGAACTACCTGCTCGAGGAACGCATTCGACAACTGCACCTTGCCCTCGGGCTGCGCGTAGGGCTGCACGACCACCGACCAGCCCGCCTCGCTGCTGTTGCCCGCGGCGTCCTGCGCGAACACGCGCACGGGCGCCTTCGCATCGACGTCCGTGGGAAACGCGAACAACGCGATGCGCTCGTTCGCACCGGCGCCCTTGCGCGGGAAGCCGCGGTACTCGACCGTGCCGACGCGCACGCCGTCGCGCGCGGTGGCCTCGGAGATCCGATAGGCGACCGATCCCGAGCCGCCCTGACGCACGTAGGTGATGCCGCTGATCCCGCTCGTGACCTCGATGCGCGGCGGCTCGAGATCGACGCGCAGCGGCAGGTCGCGCCGCACTTCGTTGCCCGAGAGCCCTCCGCGCCACGACCAGTCGCGCACGGCGATCGAGAGCGTGGCCGGTCCCTTGAGGGCGCCGAGCGCAGCGGGATCGAGTTGCACGGCGGCCTCGTGCTCGTGGCGCACGCCGCCCGAGAGCAGGTTGCCCGGGAACAATTCCTCGAGCAGCACCTGCTCGCCGCTCGCCTGCGCGATCGCCACGCGCAGCGAGCGCAGACCCGAGCGTTGGTCGCTCGCGCGCAGGTCGAGCTGCACGCCGCTCTTGCCTACCACGAGCTCCGACTCGGGTGCGACGAGGCCCGGGACCTCGCTCTCGGATCGGTACCACGCGAATCCACCGATCCCGACCACGACGATCACGACGAGAATCAGGAGCCAGCCCGATGCCTTCATATCCCCTCCCCCCCGGAAGCGCGGCGAAGATACCCAACGCGCGCGTTGACGCCTGCGCCGCTCGGGGCGATGCTGCGCACTCCCCAGGGAGGCTCTCATGAACCAGTTGCGCCGCATCGTCCTGTTGCGCCACGGCAACACCGTCGGCAACTCCCACGAGCGCTTCCACGGCAGCGGCGACGTGGCGCTCTCGGACGAGGGCCGGGAGCAGATGCGCGCCGCGGCGCGCGCGCTCACGACCGAAGTGTTCGATCTGGTCGCGGCGAGCCCGCTGCAGCGCGCGTGGCAGAGCGCGGCGATGCTCGCCAACGGCGCGCACGTGCTGCTCGTGCCCGAGTTCCGCGAGATCGATTTCGGGCGCTGGGAGGGGATGACCGCCCAGGAGATCGAGGCGCAGGACCCCGTGCTCTATCGCTCCTGGCGCGAAGGCGCCGCCGACTTCGAGTTCCCGGGCGGCGAGCGGCGCGCGGCGTTCCGCGAGCGCGTGGCGAAGGGCTTCGAGACGCTCGCGAACAGCGGAGCCGAGAACGTGCTGCTGGTCGCGCACCGCGGCGTGGCGCGCGCGCTCGCGATGCACCTGCTCGGCGAGCCGCTCCCGGCGCCGCCCGAGCTCGGCGAGACGGTGTCGTTCACGCGCGACGGCGAGCGCTGGTTCCGCGGTCGGCGCGGCAGCAATCCGCCCGCGCTCGGCACCGCGGCCTAACGCGCCGCCGCGCGCGGCTCGCATCGCCTGCGCGCGCGCAAATCCGGTCCCAATCGCATGCCCGATCGATTCGAAGAGCAGCCGTCGCTACCCGCGCGTCTCACGCAGGCGCTCGTTCCCGCACCGGTCTGGCAGCTGGGCCGCGATCTCGGCGCGCGCCTGCGCGAGACGCCGACCCGGCTCAACGCCTACGGCTTCGATCCCTACGGCTTCCATCCCGATACGGCGCGGCGCGGGCTGCTGCCCTCCGCGCTGCTCTACCGTTACTACTTCCGGGTCGAGACCCACGGCATCGCATCCGTGCCGCAGGGGCGCATGCTCCTGATCGGCAACCACTCTGGCCAGTTCGGCTACGACGGCGCGATGCTCGCGATGTCGATGCTGCTCGACGCGCGTCCCCCGCGGCTGTGTCGCGGCATGGCGGAGTTCATGTTCTGGCGCACGCCGTGGGCCGGGACCTTCGCGAGTCGACTCGGCATGATGGCCGGCACACCGAGCAACTGCGCCGCGATGCTCGAGGCGGGCGAGTGCGTGATGGTGTTTCCGGAGGGCGCGCGCGGCGCGAACAAGCCCTTCCGCCAGCGCTACCAGCTGCAGCGCTTCGGGCTCGGGTTCATGCGCCTCGCACTCGAGACGAACACCCCGATCGTCCCGGTCGGTATCGTCGGAGCCGAGGAGCAGCAGCCCGGCTTCGCAAATTTCGAGGGGCTCGGAAAGCGGCTCGGACTTCCCTCTCTGCCGATCACGATCAGCTCGCCGTGGCTGGGCCTGCTCGGCCCGAGCTTCGCGCTGCCCGTGAAGTACCACATCTACTTCGGTGAGCCGCTGCGCTTCGACGGTGGGCCCGACGACGAGGACGCGGTGATCGAGCAGAAGGTCGACGTCGTGAAGGGCGCGATCACCGCACTGCTCGACCGCGGCCGGTCGGAGCGCAAAGGGATCTTCTTCTGATCCCAACCCGCGCGGCCGCGGATCACATCGGGGACATCAGCCGATACGCGAGATCGAGGATCCGGCGGCGCGGCACGAACGGCACCGCGCGCGCGAGCAACCGGTTGCGCGCACCCGTGATGACGACGCGCTGGTTCTCCTGGAAGCCGCGGTAGCCCTCCTCGGCCACGCTGCGCGAGGTCATCGGCGTTCCGAGCGACGTGAGCCGCGTCTTCCCGGTGCCCGCGCGCTCTCGAAACCTGCTCGCTGTCGGACCCGGGCACAGGCAGCTCACCTTCACACCGGTGTCCAGCGCCTCGCGCCACAGCGCCTCGGAGAACGAGAGCACGAAGGCCTTCGATGCGTAGTAGACCGCCATCAGCGGGCCGGGCTGGAAGGCCGACGTCGACGCCACGTTCAGCACGCCGCCGCGTTTGCGCGCGAGCATCTGTGGCCAGAAGGCGTGCGTGAGCTCCACGAGCGCGCGCACGTTCAGGTCGATCATGCCGAGCTGAGCGACCTCGTCGGAGCCGGCGAAGCCGCCCGCGCTGCCGTAGCCCGCGTTGTTCACGAGCACGTCTACGGCGATCCCGCGCGCGCGGACCTCGTCCGCCAGGCGGTGGCCGGCGCCGTGGGCGCCGAGGTCGATCGCAATCGGCATCACCTTCACGCCGTACTGCTTCGCGATGCGCTCGGCCTGCTCTTTCAGCGTGGCCTCGCTGCGCGCCGAGAGCACGAGGTCGTAGCCATCCTGCGCGAAGCACTCGGCGAGATCGACACCGATGCCGTAGCTCGCGCCCGTCACCAGCGCCGTCTGCCCGTCGCCCGGTCGGTTCGCCATCGTCGACTCCTCTGCGCGCTTCATCGCGCTTGGAGACGAACTAGCTCTCGTCCGACTCCCGCAGCCGCGCGAGCACACTGTAGTCCTCGAGCGTGGTCGTGTCGCCGACGTGCTCCTCGCCCGTCGCGATGTTGCGCAGCAGGCGCCGCATGATCTTGCCCGAGCGCGTCTTGGGCAGCGCGTCGGTGAAGCGGATCACCTTCGGCTTCGCGATCGAACCGATCTGCGCCGCCACCTGATCGAGCAGCGCTGCGCGCAGACCATCGTCGGCGGTGATGCCCGCGCGCGGCGTCACGAACGCGACGATCGCGGTGCCCGTGAGGTCGTCGGGCCGCCCGACCACGGCCGCTTCGGCCACGCTCGGGTGCGACACGAGCGCGCTCTCGACCTCCATCGTGCCGATGCGGTGCCCGGAGATGTTCATCACGTCGTCGATCCGGCCCATGATCCAGAAATAGTCGTTCGCGTCGCGGTGCGCGCCGTCGCCCGCGAGGTAGATCCCGTCGTAGCGGCTCCAGTACTGCTCTTTGAAGCGCTTGGGGTCGCCCCAGATGTTGCGCAGCATCCCGGGCCACGGCTTCTCGAGCACGAGGAAGCCGCCCTTGGGCGCGCGCACTGGCTTGCCGCTCTCGTCGTAGACGTTGGCGGCGATGCCGGGGAACGAGCGCGTCGCAGAGCCCGGCTTGGTGTCGATCTCGCCCGGTAGCGGCGTGATCATGATTCCGCCCGTCTCGGTCTGCCACCAGGTGTCGACGATCGGGCAGCGCTTTCCACCGATCACGCGGTGGTACCAGATCCACGCCTCGGGGTTGATCGGCTCGCCGACGGTGCCGAGCAGGCGCAGCGACGAGAGATCGTGCTTATTCGGGTGCTCGTCGCCGAGCCGGATGAACGTGCGGATCGCCGTCGGCGCGGTGTAGAAGATGCTCACGCGGTGGCGTTCGATGATGTCCCAGAAGCGATCCGGTCCGGGATGGGTCGGCACGCCTTCGTACATGAGCGTGGTCGCGCCGTTGGCGAGCAGCCCGTAGACGACGTACGAGTGGCCGGTGACCCAGCCGCAGTCGGCTGTACACCAGTATGTGTCGTCTTCCTTGAGATCGAAGATCGCCTTCGCGGTGGTCGTGACGTGGGTGAGATAGCCACCCGTGGTGTGCAGGATGCCCTTCGGCTTGCCGGTCGAGCCGCTCGTGTAGAGCACGAAGAGCGGGTGCTCGGCGTCGAGCGCCGCGGGCTTGCACTCGGCGCTGCGGCCGCGCATCGCGTCGTGCCACCAGACGTCGCGGCCGGTCGCCATCGGCGTGGGCTCGCTCGTGCGCTGCACCACCACCACGTGTGCAACGCCGGAGACGCCGCGCAGCGCTGCATCGACGGCGGCCTTGAGCGGATACGGCGCTCCGCGCCGGAAGCCGCCGTCAGCGGTGACGACGAGCTTCGCGCCGACGTCCTCGATCCGATCGCGCAGCGCCTCGGCGGAGAAACCGCCGAACACGACGCTGTGCGGCGCGCCGATCCGCGCGCACGCGAGCATCGCGATCGGCAGCTCCGGGATCATCGGCATGTAGATCGCCACGCGGTCGCCCTTGCCGACGCCGAGCGCCTGCAGCGCATTCGCGAACCGGCACACCTCGGCGTGCAGCTGGCCGTAGGTGAGCGTGCGCACGTCGCCGGGCTCGCCCTCCCAGACGATCGCGGCCTTGTTGCGCCGCCACGCATTCTCGCCCTCGAGATGGCGATCGAGGCAGTTGTACGAGACGTTGAGCTTGCCGCCCACGAACCACTTCGCGAACGGCGGCTTCCAGTCGAGCACCTTCTTCCAGGGCTTGAACCAGGAGACGTTCTCGCGCGCCATCTTGGCCCAGAAGCGCTGCGGGTCGCGCTCGCCGAGCGCGCGCAGCTCCTTCAGCTGCTTGCGCGTCCAGTTGGCGCGCTTCGCGAACTCCGCGGGCGGCTTGAAGGTGCGCTTCTCTCGGAGCAGGGACTCGAGATCGGGCATGCGCGCCTAGCGCCCTTCGTTCACGAGCGCTTCGAGCTCGTCCGGATCCTTGGGAATCGAAAGCGTCAGATTCTCGTGGCCGTCGGCGGTGATCAAGATGTCGTCCTCGATCCGAACGCCGATGCCGCGGAAGCGCGCATCCACGTCGGCGTCGGCGGCAATGTACAGACCCGGCTCGACCGTGAACACGATCCCGGGAGCGAGCGGCCGCGGTGCTCCGTCCTGCCGATAGCTGCCCACGTCGTGCACGTCGAGCCCGAGCCAATGGCTCGTGGAGTGCATGTAGTAGGGCTTGTAGGCCTCGCGCGCGGCGAGCTCTGCGGGGTCGCCCGCGAGAATGCCGAGCTCGACCAGACCCTCGACGAGCGCCTTCACCGCGGCGTCGTGGATCTCCGGCAGCGTGCTGCCCGGGCGGCACTGCTCGATCCCCGCCTGCTCGGAGGCGAGGACCACCTCGTAGATCGCGCGCGCGGGCCCCGTGAAGCGTCCGCCCACGGGATAGGTACGCGTCACGTCCGAGGCGTAGCCCTCGAGCTCGCAGCCCGCGTCGATGAGCACCAGCTCGTCGTCGCGCAGCTTCTGATCGTTGCGCACGTAGTGCAGCACGGTTGCGTTCGCACCGCCGCCCACGATCGTGGTGTAGGCGGGTCCGCGCGCGCCGCGCCGCCGGAACGTGAACTCGAGCGCGGCCTGGAGCTCGTACTCGAATGTGCCGGGCCAGGCGAGCTTCGCGGCCGCAGCGTGGCCCTCGCGGCTGATCTGCGCGGCGCGCCGCATCAGATCGAGCTCGGAAGGGTCCTTGAACAGCCGCATCCCGTGCGTGATCGAGCGCGCATCGACGATCGCGTCGGCGGGATCGGCATTCATGCGCGAGCGCACGCGCATCTGATCGAGCGCCGCGACGAGTCGCGCGTCGAACGCGGGATCGCGTCCGAGCACGTGGTAGATGCGCTGCGCGCTGCGGATCAGGTCGGGGATCTTCGCGAGCAGATCGGTGTTCGGATGCGCCTCGTCCGCTCCGAAGTCCTGGATGGCGCCCTCGGCCCCAGGTCGATACCCATTCCAGATCTCGAGCGCGCGATCGCGCGGCTCGACGAACAACGTGTAGGCGGGACCGCCGTCGGTGCGCAGCACTGCCGTGGCGCCCGGGTGATCGAATCCCGTCAGGTACCAGAAGTCGCTGTCCTGGCGGAACGGGAACTCGGTGTCGCGCGAGCGCGTGACCAGATTCGCGCCGCGGAAGATCGCGACGGCGCCGGGGCCCATCGCATCGCGCACTCGTTGGCGGCGTTCGGCGAACACGCGAGGAGGATACGGGGGAGCGTGTTGCCCTTCAATCACGGCGCGTCGACACAAACGACGGTCACGTCTGCGCAGTAGGTGACGCACATGCGATCGCCGTACAGGACGCCCGTGTAGTAGAGGCCGGCCGGGTCGGGCCGCGGAAGTGCAGCGCTGCGCACGCGCCCGTCGGGATGCAACACGTGCACGATCCCGCTCCAGCGCGTCACCACGACGCGCCCGTCCGGAGCCACCTGGATGTCCTGCGCGAAGTCGAGCTCGGGCGCGAACGCGTCGTCGAGCGGCACGCGCTTCGGCTCACCGCGTCCGGGCGGCGGCACGACCTCGAGCCACAGCGCGTTGCCCTCCGCCTCGGCGCGGTAGATCGTGCCGTCGCGGGCCTTCGCCGCGAACAAGAGCTCGGGCGGCTCGGGAACGATCCGCGCCCGGCCGCTCGCGTCGATCGCGATCGCATCCTGCCGCGCGCCCATCTGTGCATTGGGCTGCGCGCCGAGCGGGAGCTGGTCCGCCGTGATCCAGAGCTCGCGGCGCAGGCCGTCCCAGAGCGGCGTCTTGGGCGCCACGCGGTAGCCCGGCGGCGCGACGAGCGACCAGAGCTTCACCGTGTGGCCGTCGCGATCGAACGCGATCGCGTCGCCGTTGCCGCCGTCATCCGCGCCCGTGCCATAGCGCGTCGCGATCACCGTTCCGTCGGGACCCTCGCCAAGCTCGTTGAGCGCTCCGCCGAGTGCGAGGCGCCGAACCTGTCCGGTCGCGGGCGACACCGCCCCCGCGTCCTCGAAGAATGTGGTGAAGTAGACGTCGCCGTCTGCTCCCACGAGTACGTCCCATACGCCGGATCGGCTGTCGGGACCGCCCACATCGAGCGGCGGGAGCCAGCGTTCGCGCACGAGATCGAAGCGGCCGATCCGCTGCGGCCCGGGATGCCGCAGGTCGGCCGTGGGGTCTCCGCCCGCGCCCGCCATCGCCGACCAGAACGCCGCCTCGCCGAAGTACAGGACGCCATCCACTCCGCGCGCGCCGTACCAGGCGCAGTAGCGCTCGTCCGCGCTCGGAGCCCTCGCGACATGCATGGACACGTTCGCGGCGCGCGGGAACGGCGCCGCGGGTTCGCGGGCCGCGCCGCTCGCGCACGCGAGCGCTGCCAGCGTGGCGAGCGCCGCGCACGCGCTCCGCAGCATGCAGCTTCGCATGGCTGCGCATCTATTGGCGGCACCAGACTTAAGCATTTGTTTTCGAATGTGTTTCTCTCCAACTCGATCGCGGTCCGCATTCTCACGCTGCCCGCAGCGCAGCCTGAGGATGCGGCGCGCCCTCGGCCCCGCCGCGCGGAATCTCAATAGAGGCGCACAGTTGCGATTGCTGCCTTGTGCGCCGGCCCTGGCACGCTTCGTGCTCTTCCATGGGATGACAGGAAATGGGATTGGTCTGGTGCGGACCGATCGGACGGAAGCGGGCGCGCACGGTCGATCGAGTCCGGACCTCAGGCACCTCCCGGGTTATATCAAAGGCGACTTCCCCAGAACGGCACCCGCCTTTTTTCCGGGCGAAAGCCAGGTTCCAGATCAGAACGCCCCTCCGACGGAGGTTCCGTCGGGGGGGCGTGTCGTTTTGGGAGACGCCCGTTAGGGGCGCCCGCCCTCCCGGGCTTCGCGCGCTTCGAGCGCCACGGTCACGACCTCGGCGCCGAACTCGCGCAAGAACCAGCCCTTGAGCTCGGGGAGTCCCTCGAGGTCGCTCGCGGTGTTCGGCGCGCGCCAGGCGATCGCTTCGAGCGCGGAGTTCGGACACAGGACGCCCGGGTCGAGCGCGAGCTGCTGAGCGCGCTCGGCTCGCCAGCGCTTGAGCGCGATCAGCCGCCGGTCTGCGTGGCGGTCCATGCGGCGCCGCCCGCTCGGCGGGAGCTTCGGGATCGGGCCGTGCTCGTCCGCGCGCCCGTCGCGCACGGCCGCGAGCACTTCGCGCCCGAGCCGGCGCAAGAGCAGATCCGTGATGCCCTTGATCTCCGCCAGTTCCGAGAGCTTCTTCGGACGCCGCTCCGCGATTTCGATCAGCGTGCGATTCCCGAGCACCTTGAACGGCGGCCGGTCCATCTCTCGCGCGCGCCGGTCGCGCACCAGATACAGCGCGCGCAGCACCGAGAGCGCCTTCGGATCGAGCTTGCGCGCACCCTTGATGCGCAGATAGCCCAGCTCGTCGAACTCGCGGTCGGGCCAGCGCCGTCGGCACAGCGCCTCGAACTCTTCGACGGCCCAGCGGTTCCGCTTCACTTCCTTGAGCTCGCGCCACAAGAGCTCGGCGAGCGGAAGCAGGTAGAGCACGTCGGCGGCCGCATAGCTCATCTGCTGTTGAGTGAGCGGGCGGCGCGACCAGTCGGAGCGCTGCTCGTCCTTGGGCAGGTTCACGTCGAAGTGACGCGCTGCGATTCGCGACAGGCCCACGGACGGATAGCCGAGCAGCTGCGCCGAGATCATCGTGTCGAACAGGTTCGCGAACTGGAACGAGCAGTCGCGCTTGAGCACGAAGATGTCGTACTCGGCTGCGTGGAAGACCTTGCGGATCTCGGGCGACGCGAACACGGGCCCGAGCGGCGCGAGCTCGGCGGGGCCTCCGAGCGCGAGCGGGTCGATCAAGTAGATCTGCCGGCGCGTGCCGATCTGGACCAGGCAGGTCTTGTCGAAATAGTGATAGAAGCTGTCCGCCTCGGTATCGACGGCGATCACCTTCTCGCTCATCAGATCGTGCGCGAGCGTTTCGAGATCCGCGCGGGTCTCGATCAGTTCGTAGTCCGCCACTCTTTCCCTCAATCGCACCCGCCAATCGGATTGCGGATCGTCTTATCAGCCACGAGGGGGAGGGGGGACGACCAAGACATCCCGTGATTCGATGGAGGATTCGCGCGCGGGACACCAACACCGCGGGAGGAACGAGGGCGGCGTCAGGGCCGCAAGCTAGCCGACGCGCTGCCCCGGGGAAAGCGGTGTCGGGGTACTCTCCGCGGCGATGTGGACGGCTGGAGCCGGGTTCTCGACCCATCCCGATGGCGAGCTCGCGGCGCGCGAGGCCGCCGCGCAGGCAATTGCGGCCGCGGGCGGAGCCGACGCGGCGCTCTTGTTCGCGGGTCCCGCTCATCGCGAGACCGCGCGCGCGCTCGTAGCCGCGGCGTGTGCCGAGCTCGGCACGAAACGGGTGGTGGGCGGACTCGCGCACGGTGTGATCGGAGTCGGGCACGAGCTGGAGGGCGGGGCGGGCGTGTCCGTGCTCGCGGTGCGCGGGCTCGACGTAGAGACGCTCTGGATACCGGACCTCGCGGGCAACGAGCAGGTCGCGGCCGAGGAGGTTGCGGCGCGCCTCGCCGGCGGTGCGCGCGAGCAGGACCTCGTGGTGCTGATCCCGGATCCGCGCGCGCTCCAGCCCGACGCGCTGCTCGCGGAGATCCGCGAGGTGATCGGGCCCGCCGGCGTGGTGGGTGCCGGAGCCGGGGACCCTGTCAGCGATGCACCGCTCGTGTGGTCCGGCTCCGAGATCGCGGGCGGCGCGCTCTCGGGTCTGGTGCTGCGCGGTGCGCGCGCGCGCCGGATCGGGGTCACGCAGGCGTGCCGCCCCGTGACCGAGCTGCTCACGGTCACGCGCGCGCAGGGACCCTGGGTGCTCGAGCTCGACGGTCGTCCCGCGCTCGATGTCTATCGCGAAGCCGCACGCGCGCCGCTCGCGGAGGACCTGCGCCGCGCCGCTGCGTTCCTGCTCGCGGCGCTGCCGCGCGACGCCGCGAATCCGCTGGCCCCGGGTGGCTATCTCGTTCGCAATATCGCGGGGTTCGCTCCGGACGCGAACGCGTTCGCAATCCCGGTCGAGCTCGCGAAGGGCGACCGGATCGCGCTGGTCCTCCGCGAGCCCGAAACCGCGCGCGAGGATCTCAAGGCGATGCTCGCGGGCCTCGGCGCCGATCCGCCTGGGCTCGCGCTGTACTTCGACTGCTGCGCACGCGGCGCGGGATTTTTCGGCGTACCCGGCCTGGAGTCCGCCTACCTCCATCAGGCGCTCGGCGAGGCTCCGCTCGCGGGCATGTTCGGCTCGTGCGAGCTGGGTCCGATCGCTGGCCGATCGGAGCTGCTCACCTACACGGGGGTGCTCGCGCTGCTCGACCACTGAGTTGTTCCGTTAAAAGGAACTTGATTCTGACATACGGAACAGCGATTCTCCCGATCGACCAGGGAGGTTCGCAGTTGCGGGCGCTCACGAGCATCGAGAAGGCGGTCGACGTTCTCTTCCACCTGCACGCGGCGCCGGAGCCCGTGGGCGTGACTCAGCTCGGCCGGGCGATCGGCCTGCCGAAGTCGAGCGTCCACCGATTGCTCGCCTCGCTGACCAAGCGCGGCCTCGTCCAGCAGGATGCGCGCGGCGGCTACGAGCCGGGAGTGGCGCTGATGGCGCTGGGGCTCGGCGCGCAGGAGCGCGATCCGCTCGTGATCGCCGCGCGACCCGTGCTCGAGAGCGAGGCCGCGGCGACGGGCGAGACGGTCTTTCTCGTGGCGATGCGCGCGCGCAGGCTCATCGTGCTCGACAAGGCCGAGGGCACGGGCTTTCTGCGCGCGGCGCCGCAGGTGGGTTCGGTCGTACCCGTGCACGCGACGGCCGTGGGCAAGCTCTTCCTCGCGAACGGTCTCGCGCCTCTCGTGCGCATGCCGCTCGAGCGCTTCACGGACCACACGCCCGTCAGCGCGGTCGAGCTGGAGCGCGCCGTTGCGCGCGCGCGCCGCGACGGCACCGCCACGAGTCGCGAGGAATGGATGCCCGGCCTGTCGGTGCTCGCCGCGCCGATCTCGGTGCGCGGCCAGATGCGCGGGGCGCTCGCGCTGGGCGCGCCGACGCCGAGGCTGCCCGCGTCGGCGGAGGGCGCGTTGCTCGCGCACGTGCGCGTCGCGGCCGAGCGCATCTCCGCGCGACTCGCGGGGACCGGTCATGAGTGAGCCGACTGCGCGCGCCTGGCTCGACGGACGTGTGATTCCCCTCGCCGATGCGCGGATTCCGATCACCGACCACGGGCTCCTCTACGGCGACGGAATCTTCGAGGGGATCCGGATCAGGAGCGCGCGCGTGTTCCGGCTCGACGACCACCTCGCGCGCTTCGCCACCGCGGCGCGCGCGATCGGCCTGGCGCTTCCGGGCGGAATCGCGGCCGCGCGCACGGCCGTGCTCGAGACCGCGCGCGCGTTCGGACAGAACGAGGCCTACGCGCGGCTCGTGTGCACGCGTGGCGTCGGCGCGCTCGGCGTCGATCCGCTTCCGTGTCGCGAACCGCGCCTGTTCTGCATCGTCGATCGCATCAAGCTCTACGACGAGCGCCAACAGAGCGAGGGGCTGGACCTCGTGACCGTGAGCGTGCGCAGGCCGCCGGCCGACGTGCTCGATCCGCGCGTGAAGAGCCTCAACTATCTGAACAACGTGCTCGCCAAACGCGAGGCGCGGCTGCGCGGCGCGGACGAGGCGCTCGTGCTGAACGCACAGGGCAACATCGCGGAAGCGGCCGTGGCCAACATCTTCTGCGTGCGCGATGGAGTGCTCATGACACCACCCGCGACCGACGGCGCGCTCGAGGGCATCACCCGGCGCACCGTGCTCGAGCTCGCGCGCGAGCTCGCGATCCCGGCGCAGGAGCGCACGCTCGGGCGCTTCGACCTGTTCGCGTGCACGGAGGCATTCCTCACCGGCAGCGGAGCCGGCCTCGTGCCGGTGCGCAGCCTCGACGGCGAGCGCCTCGGCGGTCCGGGTCCGGTGTTCGGCCAGATCCGCGCAGCATTCGAGCGCGCTGCGCCAGCGCTCGGCGTCCCCTTCCAGTAGCCTCAGCGGCGACGCCAGGGGGGAACCGTGCGCTGGTCCGAAGCATTCATTCCCACGCTGCGCGACGACCCCGCCGATGCCGAGGCGGCGAGCCATCGGCTGCTCGTGCGCGCGGGGTTCGTGCGCCAGCTGATGGCGGGCGCGTACTCGCTGCTGCCGCTCGGGCAGCGCGTGTGCCAGAAGATCACGCAGATCGTACGGACCGAGATGGACGCGATCGGCGGCCAGGAGTTCAAGCTGCCCGCGCTGCACCCCGCCGAGCTCTGGAAGCGCTCCGGGCGCTGGGAGGTGATGGGCGACGAGATGTTCCGGCTCGTGGATCGCAAGGGCGCAGACGTCGCGCTCGGCATGACCCACGAGGAGGTGTTCGCGACTGCTCGCGGGCGAGCTGCGCAGCTACAAGGAGCTGCCGCAGATCTGGTACCAGATCCAGACCAAGTTCCGCGACGAGCCGCGTCCCAAGTCGGGCGTATTGCGCGTGCGCGAGTTCACGATGAAGGACTCGTACTCGCTCGACCTCGCACAGGCCGGCCTGGACGCGTCGTTCCAGCGACACTTCGAAGCGTACCGGAAGATCTTCCGGCGCTGCGGCGTCGAGACGCTCGCGGTGGAAGCGTCGTCGGGCAGCATGGGCGGCAGCGAGTCGATCGAGTTCATGGTCGAGAGCGACGCAGGCGAGGACTTCGTCGCGACCTGCGCGCGCTGCGGCTACTCCGCGAACGTCGAGAAGGCCACCTCGCAGCTGGCGGCGGCCGAGGACGCGCCGGGCCCGCGTGCAGCCGAGCGCTTTCCGACTCCGGGTGTGCGCACGATCGAGGATCTCGCGAGCTTTGCGGGCGGCGCACCGGCCGAGCGCCAGATCAAGACGCTCGTCTACTCGGTGGACGGCGTGCTCGTGCTCGTCCTGCTGCGCGGCGATCACGCGCTCTCCGAGCAGAAGCTCCACGACCAGGTGGAGGCGCGCGAGATCCGTCCCGCGAGCGAGGCGGAGATCCGCGCCGCGCTGGGAGCGGGCCCGGGGAGCCTGGGCGCTGTCGGTGTCACGGGCCGCACCGTGATCGCCGACTTCGCGCTCGACGGCCGCCACGACATGACGACGGGCGCCAACCAGGACGACTTCCATCTGCGCGGCGTCGACGTCGAGCGCGACATCGCCGTGAAGCACTGGCTCGATCTGCGCGAGGTGCGCGCAGGGGATGGGTGCCCCTCGTGCGGCGATCCGCTGCGCGTGGTGAAGACGATCGAGGTCGGACACATCTTCAAGCTCGGCACGCGCTACAGCGAGGCGCTCGGAGCGAAGGTGCTCGACGAGGCCGGTGTCTCGCGGCCGATCATCATGGGCTCGTACGGGATCGGCATCGAGCGCGCGATGGCGGCGGTGGTCGAGCGCTGCCACGACGCGAACGGGATCGTGTGGCCGATGGCGGTGGCGCCTTACGAAGTGATCGTGACGCTCGTGAAGCCGACCGATCTCGCGATCGCCGAGGCGGGCGGGCAGGTCTACGACGCGCTGCGCGCCGCGGGCATCCAGGTCCTGCTCGACGATCGCGACGACCGTCCCGGCGTGAAGTTCAAGGACGCTGATCTGATCGGGATTCCCTACCGCGTGACGATCGGGCCCAAGGGGATCGCCGAAGGGAAGGTCGAGATCACACGCCGCAAGACTGGCCAGGCGCGCAGTGTCGACCTCCAGAAGGCCGCGAGCACCGTGACCGAATCGGTGCTCGAGGAACGCTCCTTCGCGCCGGGTAGTTAGGTCCGATGAGCGCACCGGCGATTCCGTACGCGGGGCGCACGATCATCGGCCTCGCGCACGAGCAGTTCCGCGCGATCCAACGCACGGTCCAGATCCTGTTCCGGATCGCACATTCGCCTGCCTACGAGCAGCGCGTCGACGCCGGCGCCGACGCGTTCACGCGGTTCACACCCGGCAACTTCGGCGTGTTCATGGGCTACGACTTCCACATCACGCCGGCCGGCCCGAAGCTGATCGAGGTGAACACGAACGCGGGCGGCGCGCTGCTCAACGGGCTGCACACGGCGTCGCTGTGCGATCCGGAACGGCTCGCGTGCCTGTGCGCGGACCTGCTCCCGGTCGAGGAGATCCAGGAGCGCATCGTGCGCACGTTCGTTTCCGAGTTCGAGGCCGTGCGCGGTGTGGGCGCGCGGCCGGCGCTGATCGCGATCGCGGATGAGCGGCCACGCGAGCAGTTCCTGTACCCGGAGTTCGAGCTGTTCGCGCAGCTGTTCGAGGCGCAGGGAATCCGCGCCGCGATCTGCGACACGGCGGAGCTCGCGCTCGCGGAGGACGGGCTCGCGTTGCGCGGCGAGCGCGTCGATCTCGTCTATCTGCGCGACACCGACTTCGGGCTCGCCTCGCCGCGCGCGGCCGCTCTGCGCGCGGCCTATCTCGCGCGACAGGTGGTGGTGACGCCGGCGCCGCGCGAGCACCACCTGCTCGCGAACAAGCGCCGGCTCGCGATCTTCTCTTCGGCCGCGGCGATCGCGGAGCTCGGCGCCGGCGCCGAGGAAGTCCAGCACCTCGCCGAGGTGGTCCCCGAGACGCGCGACCTCGCCGAGCTCGGCCGCGAGCGCGCGTGGCTCGAGCGGAAGGAATGGGTGTTCAAGCCGAGTGCGTCGTTCGGCAGCCGCGCCGTGTACCGCGGCGACAAGATCTCGCGAACGAAGCTCGAACAGATCGCGGGCGACGCCGACTTCCTCGCACAGCGCCGCGTGGAGCCCGGGCTCGTCGAGGTCGAAACCGAGGCGGGCCCGCGCGAGATGAAGTTCGATGTGCGCGCCTACGCCTACCGCGACGAGGTGTTGTTGCTCGGCGCGCGCGTCTACCAGGGCCAGGTCACCAACCTGCGCAGTGCGGGCGGCGGCTTCTCGGCAATCTGCGTCGCGCGCACGGCGCAGGCGTGAGCTCTGCTCTCGCAGACGCGACGGTCCTCCTGCACATCGTGTTCGTCGCCTTCGTGGTCGGCGGGGGTCTGTTCGCCGTGCGTTGGCCGCGGGTCGCATGGCTGCATCTGCCGGCCGCTGCCTGGGGTGCGTGCGTCGAGTTCGCGGGCTGGACCTGTCCGCTCACGCCGCTCGAGAACTGGCTTCGCGAACAGGGCGGCGGCGCCACCTACACCTCGGGCTTCATCGAGCACTACGTGCTGCCCGTCCTCTACCCGGCCTCGCTCACGCGCCCGCTCCAGTGGTTGCTGGGCGGCCTCGTCGTGCTGATCAACGCCGGCGTATACGCCTGCGTCTTCCGCGGCCGGATCGCTAGTGCGCTTCGAGGAGCTCGCGCTTCGCGCGGCGCAGGAAGAACAGGCCGATCGTCGCGTTGAAGAAGATGAAGAAGTTGTGCATCACGAAGCCGAACGCGGACATCTGCGCCTCGCGCTCGGGGAACAGCACCACCCAGATCGTGATCGCCGCGGCGCGCATCGGCGTGGGCACTGCGGCCGCGAAGAAGATCACGGGCAGGACGCCGAGCATGTGCAGGAAGCTCGCCTCGACGCCGAACAGCCGCAGCGCGAGCGTGTAGACGATCACGGCCGCGAGCAGCGCCGGCGAGCGCAGCACTGCGACACCCACATAGCGCAGCGGACCCGCCTCGCGGAACGCCTTCAAGATCGGGCGATCGCGCAGTGCCGAGCCCGGCGCGATCCAGCCGCGGAAGAACGCGATCCAGACGCCGAACAGCGCGAACACGCCGAGCGCGATCCAGGGCACGAGCCGGAACTGCGCGGGCAGCTCGTCGCCCGAGATCGCATAACCGACCAACGCCCAGAAGGTCAGGTAGAGCAGCTCGCAGAACATGATGAACAGCATCGAAGAGCCGACTTCCCAGCCCGGAACGCCGTGGCGCCGGTTCAGGTAGAGAGCCATCGCGCCCTTGCCGACCTGCTCGTTCAGGATCGAGATGATGTACGCGCTCGCGCGGATCGGGAGGATCGCGGTCCACGGCACGCGCGCATTGAACCACGTGACCACGCGCCAGACGACGGTCGAATCCACGAGGAAGAAGAACGCGGAGTAGGGGATCATCAGCGCGAGCCAGTGAAGCCAGTTCACGCTCGCGAACACCTCGAGCAGGTACGCGTACGCCGACATGCCCTGGCGCGCAGCCGCGCCGGAGATCCGGTTTCCCAGCCACGCGAAACACACGAGTGTCAGGAGCCACGGCAGCGCGCGCTGCCACAGCGGCGGCGTCGGGCGCGCGGCAGTGCTGGGCGTGCTCGTCATCGCTCGTGCCCCGCGAGCGCTTCGCGCAGCGCCGCGTCGAGCGGCGTGAGCGCGATGCCGAGCCGCGCGCGCGCGGGCTCCGGGTCGATCGCGTCGTCGCGCTCGAGCACGCCCAGCATCGCGCGCGTGATCGGAGGCTCCGCGCTCGTGCGCTCGGCGATCCACGCGAAGGCATGGGCGAGCGCGGCCGGCACGCTGCCGATCGACACCTGCGTGCCGAGCACGGCCGCCGCGCGCTGCACGAGCTCGCGGTGCGGGAGCGACTCGGGCCCGGCGAGCTCGAGCACCACATCGTCGAGGCCCGGCCGGTCGAGCGCGGCGGCGAGCGAGGCGACCACGTCGCGTGCGGCGATCGGCTGTGCGAGCGCGGCTCCGCCGCTCACGAGCCGCGCGTTCGGACCGCGCGCCTGGCGCTCGAGCGCGGCGGAAGCCGGGTCGCCGGCGCCGAGCACCATCGGCACGCGGATCACCACCGCGGGCGTCTTCGCGCGCAACAGGATCGCGTCGGCTCGCGCACGCGAGGCGAGGCAGGCGTTCGGCGAAGCGGGGTCGGCGCCCAGGATCGAGAGCGCGATGATCCGGCGCAGCCCACAGCGGTCCGCCGCGGTCGCGAGTGCCTCGCATGCGCGCTCATGCGCGTCCACGTAGCGGTTGGTGCGCGTCTGCTTGAGGATGCCCGACCAGATGGATCGCCGCATCACAACCCGCCGCGTGCTTCGCGAGCATGTCCGGGTCGCGAGTAGTCGACGATCGCGACCTCGGGCCGCACCCGCTCCGGCAGCGCGCGTACGGCCTCGGCCGCGCGCTCCGAGCGCACGAGCGCGCGCACGGCGCGCGGCGGGCTCGCCTCGGCGAGATGCGCGCAGAGCTTGCGACCGAGCCGTCCGTTGGCTCCCGTGACGAGGATCGGGCGTTCCGACACCAACGGCTCAGATCGACATGATGCCGCGGCGCGGTCGTGCGTCGGTGCCGAATGTCTCTGCAGAGAGCGGCGCCCCCGCGGCCGCGAGCGCTTCGCGCTGCTTCGGCGGCGGCACGGTCATCGAGGCTTGTTCGAACGGGACGAGCCTCTGGAAGCAGTCGTGTCCGAGCGCGCGTTCGACGAACGCCGCGGTGCGGGGCCAGCGCGCGGCATCGACGCGGTAGCGCGAGAATGCCGCGTTGCGGAAGAAGGCCGCGATCGCGATGTCGGCGACGCCGATCTCTCCGAACAGGAAGCCCTGCTCGGGCAGCTGCGACTCGAGATAGTCGAGCACGTGCGGAAGCTCCACATCGAGCGCGTGGCGCAACACCGCCTCGTCGGTCGGCACGCCGAACACGCGCGGATTGATCGCGACCTGATTGAACAGGCGCCAGATCATCACCTCGCCCATGCGCGTGTCCGCGAACTCCTCGAGCCAGCGCGCGCGGGCGCGGTCGGCCGGCTCGCGCGGGTAGAGCGCTGGCGTGGGATGGCGATCTTCGAGGTACTCGCAGATCACCGTGGAGTCGCAAAGCGTGACCTTCTCGTCGATGTACACGGGAATGCGCCGGAGCGGGGAGATCTCGCCGAAGCGATCGTTGCCGAAGAACGGGACGATCGGGTCGATCTCGTAGCGGACGCCCTTCAGGTGCATCACCGCGAGCACCTTCCGAACGTACGGAGAGATGTAGCTGCCGACGATGTGGACCGGCGTGGTCATGACCTGCCTCCCGCGAGTCGGGCACTCCGAATCGGGATCATCTCACACGGTGGGCCAGCGCCGCAGCCACCGCGATCGCGGCGCACCAGAGAGCAAGGCTGCCGAAGCCGAGACCGATCCCGGCCGCGTCTCCTGCGGCGCCCGTGAGCCAGGGCACCGCGAAGCCGCCGAGCGCGCCCGCACCCGCCACGAGGCCGGTCGCCATGCCGCGCGCCGAGGGCGCGGCCTGGCCCGCGAGCGCGATCATCACGGGATAGATGCTGCCGAGCGCAGCGCCGAGCGCGAACAGCGCGACCTCGAGCGGCGTGCCCGCGAAGCTCGCCGTCGCCGCGAGCACCACCGTGGCGGCCGCGCCCGAGGCCAGGAGCACGCGCGCGTCGAGCGCGTGCGTGTCGAGCACGCGCGCGCCGAGCAACGCGACGCGGCCGACCAGGAGACCCAGCCAGAACGCGCTGATGCCGAGCTGTCCGCGCGCCGCGTCGAGCCCGAGCGCCTCGCTCGCGTACGGAACCGCGAACACCGTCACCGACGACTCGACGCCGACGTAGGCGAAGGCGACCGCTGCGAGCGGAATGAGCGGCGCGAGCGCGAGTGAGGCACGCGCTTCGCGATCGGGTGTCGGTACGCGCGGCTCCGGGCCGGGCAGCGGCACGCACGCGGCCCACCCGGCGAGCAGCACATGCGCCCAGCCGAGCGCGTGGAAGCTGTCCGTGAAGTGGTGGGTCGAGGCGATCCAGCCGACCAGCGGCGGTCCGAACATCGCGCCAACCGTGGCGGCCGAGTGCACGGCGAGCATCGGCCGCACCGCGCGCTCGCGATAGCGCTGCACCACCACCGCGTTGATCAGCGTGTCGTAGAGCCCGATTCCCGCGCCCGCGAACGCCGCGTGCGCGAGCCAGCGCGCATAGCCCATCTCGCGTTCGACCCCGAGCAGCGCGGCGGCGGCCACCAGGGTCGATCCCACGAACAGCGGGCGGCGCGGATAGCGGTCGAAGAGCGGTCCCGCGATCACGACGCCTGCGCCGAGCCCGAGTGCGAGCGACGAGGCGAGCAGGCCCGACTGCGAGAGATCGAGCCCGAGCTCGTGCGGCGAGATTCGCCTGGTTGGCGCCGACCAGCACGAGCACCACGCCGAAGGCGAGGAACGCGCAGAAGCACAGCGCCAGCACCGGCGGGAGGCTATCTCAGATGGGCGTCGTCTCCGCGTCGCGCAGCGCGGAATGTGAGTGCCTACGGAAGTGCGTCGAGCCAGTCGAGCACGGCCTCCATGTAGAGCTGCGCGTTGAGCATCTGGTTCATGTCGTGGCCCGCAGCGGGCAGGATGTAGGCGTCGATCGACGGGACGTTCGGACCCAGGCGCGGTCCCTCGAACGCGATCAGCGCCTGCTCGCTCGTGCACGGCGCACCACCGAGCGCGGGCCCGCAGAAGAGCGAGTCGACTTCGCCGACGGTCAGGAACACCGGCACACGAATGTCGAGCGGGTGCAACAGGATCAGCGGATAGGTCTGGAGCTCGGACGAACGTGACGGTTCCCTTGGTCATCTCGTCGTAGCGAACCACCGCAGGATCGACGGTGGCGGGCGCGTAGAACGCCCCGTGACGCGAACCGACTTGGGTCGTCAGGTAACCGGGATCGAGCCCCGAGAACACGCCGAAGCGCGGATCGGCCAGCGCCGGGTACAGATTCGGTACGACGAGCACGGGCGCATTCACGGTCGTGAGCCCGTGGGTGGCGCCCGTGAGGACGACGGCGTCGACGTCGTCGTAGCGGCTGGCTTCGAACCAGATCGTCCAGCTGCCGTAGGAGTGGCCGACCAGCACCACGGAATCGAACACCTTGCCATTGGCATCGGCGATCGTGCCCGCGCGGACGGCCTGGACCACCTGGTGCACCGTGTGGGCATTCGTATCGATCGTCACGAACGCGCTCAGCGGATGGGAGCTGTTGCCGGCGCCGATCCGATCGAGCGCGAGCGTCGAGTATCCCGCCGCGAGCGCAGCGGCGACGAACGAGTAGCGATCGGTGTGACCCGTCGGGTCGGGGAAGTCCCAGTAGTTGCGGTCGTAGGTGATGCCGTGCACGAGCACGAGCAGCGTGCCCGTCGGCGCCGGGCCGGGGCGGCACAGCCGCCCGAAGATCTTCTGGTTGACCGGAGCGCCCGGCGCGAGTGCGACCGGGACGGTGACGTTGCTGCACACCGCGTTTGCCGCGGAGCTCGCGAACGAGCCGAGCGATGCCAGGACGCCCAAGGTGAGCGCGAACCATCGAGCGCGCATGTGATCCCTCCCGAATCGCAGCTCGCCGCAGCGACCTGCGACCGCGACCTTACGCTTCGAGGCGAAGCAGGGTCAACCGACGCGCGACAGGCTCTCACACCCGGGCGCGAGACGTTCGTTAGGGATTCATTAGCTAGGTGATCTAATCAATCGGCAGGCTGCTCAGAGCATTCCGAGCTCGAGCTTCGCGGCTTCGGACATCATCCCGGGGTTCCAGGGGGGATCCCACACCAGGTCGAGCACCACCGACGATACGCCCTCGACGCTGCGCGCTTTCGACTCCACCTCGGGCGGCAGCTCCTCGGCGGCTGGACACATCGGCGAGGTGAGCGTCATCTGGATCTGGACCGCGCCGCTGTCGTCGAGCTTCACCTTGTAGATCAGGCCGAGCTCGTAGATGTCGACGGGGATCTCGGGATCGAACACGGTCTTGAGCTGCTGCACGATGCGGTCGCCCACCGCGCGCATGGCTGCGGGCGCCTCGACGATCGCGTCGAAGTCCGGGCTCTGGGTCTCTTTCTGCGGGGTCGTTTCGTCACTCATTGCGATCACTCCGTCGACACGACGTGACCGTCCGCGAGCGCGGAGCGCAGCGTGTGCCAGCACAGCGTCGCGCACTTCACGCGGATCGGAAACTCGCGCACGCCGCCGAACACCGCGAGCTTGCCGACCTGGCTCGTGTCGGGCGTGCTGCGCGGGTCTGACGTCACGAGCTCGTGGAACGCGCGGAAGAGCTGCTCGGTTTCCGAGACAGGTCGGCCCTTCACGGCTTCGGTCATGAGCGACGCCGAGGCCTTCGAGATCGCGCAGCCCTGACCCTCGAAGCCGACGTCGCGCACCACACCATCCTCGAGCGTCACGTGCACGGAGAGTCGGTCGCCGCACAGCGGGTTGTTCCCCTCCGCGTGCCGATTCGCGTCGAGCGGCGCGCCGAAATTCCGCGGCCGCTTGTTGTGGTCGAGGATCACGGACTGATAGAGCTCGCGTAGATCGTTGGTGGCGCTCATGCGAACACCTCGCGCGCCACGTGCAGCGCTGCGACGAGCGCATCGACATCGCTCTGGTCGTTGTAGAGCGCGAGCGAGGCGCGCGCTGTGGCAGGCACGTCGAAGCGCTCCATGAGCGGCTGTGCGCAGTGGTGTCCCGTGCGCACCGCGACGCCCTCGCGATCGAGGATCGTGCCGAGGTCGTGCGGGTGCACGTCGTCCATCACGATCGAGATCACCGCGGCCTTGTGCGGCGCCGTTCCCAGAATGCGCAGACCAGGCACCTCGGCGAGGCGCGCTTCGGCGTAGGCTGAGCAGCTCGCGCTCGTGCGCACCGATCGCGTCGTAGCCGATCCGCTCGACATAGTCGATCGCCGCACCGAGTCCCACGATCCCGGCGATGTCGGGCGTGCCCGCCTCGAAGCGCTGCGGAATCGCCGCGAACGTCGTGCCCTGCAGCGTCACCGATTCGATCATCGAGCCGCCGGTCAGGAACGGCGGCATCGCCTCGAGCAGCTCGGCGCGGCCCCACAGCACGCCGACGCCGGATGGGCCGAACAGCTTGTGCCCCGAGAACGCGTAGAAGTCGCAGCCGATTGCATTCACGTCGACGCGCTGGTGCGGGACCGCCTGCGCGCCGTCGACCAGCGAGCGGCACGCCGCGCGCGCGGCACAGGCGCGCGATCTCGCGCACGGGGTTCACGGTGCCGAGCACGTTCGAGACGTGTGTCACCGCGGCGATCCGGGTGCGCGGCGAGAGCAGCTTCTCGAACTCGTCGAGCAGCAGCACGCCGCGGTCGTCGATCGGCGCCACGCGCAGCAGCGCGCCGCGCTCTTCGCACAGCACCTGCCACGGCACGAAGTTGCCGTGGTGTTCCATGTGGGTCACGAGCACTTCGTCGCCGGGGTGCACGTGGCGGCGGCCGTAGCTGTACGCGATCAGATTGATCGCCTCGGTCGCGTTGCGCGTGAACACGATCTCGCGGCGATCGCGCGCACCCAGGAACGCGGCGACCTTGTCGCGCACCGCCTCGACCATGTCCGTGGCCTCGAGCGAGAGCTGATAGACGCCGCGGTGCACGTTCGCGTAGTGCGCCGTGTAGAGGTCGTTCATCGCATCGATCACCGCGCGCGGCTTCTGCGCGCTGGCGGCGCTGTCGAGGAACACGAGCGGCTTGCCGTGGACCTGGCGCGCGAGGATCGGGAAGTCCTTGCGCACGGCGGCGACGTCGTAGCTCACGCTGCCTCCTCACGGGCGCGGCGCAGACACGCGACTACCGCATCGTCCAGCCCCTCGGCAAGCGCGCGCGCGGGCAGGCGCTCGAGCACCTCGAGCGCGAACCCGCGCAGCAGGAGGTCGCGCGCGCGCTGTTCGGGGATTCCGCGCGAGCGCAGGTAGAACAGCGCGTTCTCGTCGAGCCGCCCGATCGTCGAGCCGTGGCTGCATTTCACGTCGTCGGCGTAGATTTCGAGCTGGGGCTTGGTGTCGATCTCGGCGCGCGCGCCCAGGAGCAGGTTCGGGTTCGACTGCGAGGCGGAGGTCTTCTGCGCGTCGGGTCGCACGATCACGCGGCCGCGGAACACGCCGCGCGCCGCGCCGCCGAGCGCGCCCTTGTAGAGCTCCCGGCTCGTGCCGTGCGGTACCGCGTGATCCACTTCGGTGTGGTTGTCGAGCACGCTGTTGCCGCCGCCGACGAACAGACCGTCGAGAGTGCACTGCGCGCCCTCGCCCGCGAGGAGCACACCCGCGTCGTTGCGCACGAGCCGGCCGCCCAGCGTGATCGTGTGCGCGCTGAAAGTACTGTCGCGTTCCTGGCGCACCGAGAGGTTCGAGACGTGGAAGTGCGCATCGCCCTCGCGCTGCAGCAGCACCCAGTGGACGGTCGCGTTCGCTCCCACGTGGATCTCGGTCACTGCATTGGTGAAGCCGGGACCCTCGCCCACGCTCACGTGATCCTGGACGATCGTCACGCGGCTGCCCGCCTCCGCCACGACCACGACGCGCGGATGGGCCATGTGCGGCTGCGCGCCGCCGACGCTCGCAAACACCAGATGCAGCGGCTGTTCGAAGGCGACGCCGCGCGGCGCGCGCACGACCGCGCCGTCGCTCGCGAACGCCGAGTTGAGCGCGGCGAACGGGTGCAGCTTGATGTCGACGTAGTGATCGAGACGCGCCTCGATCGGGCTCGTGCCGTCCGCGAGCAGCGCGGCCAGGCTGTCGCAGCGCGCTCCGCCGGGCAGGCCCGGTGCCGAGGACAGCGCGGGCAACGCGCGGCCGTTCGAGAACGCGTACAGGCTGCACGCGAACAGCGGCGTCGCGAGCTCCTCGAGATCGGCGCGCTCGATGCGCGCGGGCTCTGCGAGCGAGAACGGCAGCGCTGCGAGCGGAGCGAGGCTCGTGTAGCGCCACTCTTCCTCGCGCGTGCTCGGTAGCCCGCGCTCTGCGAACGCAGCGATCGCGTCGCGTCGGTGCGCCGCGAGCCAGGCCGGCTCTCCGCGGCGCGTTTCCGCGAACGCGCGGTGCTCGGCCACGAAGCGGTCGCGCGCGGTCTCGAGCGCGCTCATCGCGCCGTTCCCTCGACCCAGCCGTAGCCCTTGTCCTCGAGCTCGAGCGCGAGCTCCTTGCCCCCGCTCTTCACGATCCGACCGCCCGCCAACACGTGCACCGCGTCGGGCACGATGTAGTCGAGCAGGCGCTGGTAGTGCGTGATCACGAGCATCGACCGCTCGGGATGGCGCAGCGCGTTGACGCCGTCCGCGACGACCCTCAGCGCGTCGATGTCGAGCCCCGAGTCGGTCTCGTCGAGCACCGCGAACTTCGGCTCCAGGATCGCCATCTGGAGGATCTCATTGCGCTTCTTCTCGCCGCCCGAGAACCCTTCGTTGACCGAGCGCTGCATGAGCTTCTCGTCCATCTCGACGAGCTTCATCTTCTCGCGTGCGAGCGCGAGGAAGTCGATCGCGTCGAGCTCCGGCTCTCCGCGGTGGCTGCGCACCGCGTTGAGCGCGGCCTTGAGGAAGTACATGTTCGCGACGCCCGGAATCTCGACGGGGTACTGGAAGGCCAGGAAGATTCCCTCGCGCGCGCGCTCCTCGGCCGACAGCGCGAGCAGGTCGCGGCCCTCGTAGCGCACCGATCCGCGCGTGACCTCCACCGAGGGACGACCCGCGAGCACGTTGGCGAGCGTGCTCTTGCCCGATCCGTTCGGGCCCATGATCGCGTGCACCTGGCCGGGCGGAATGACGAGGTCCACTCCCTTGAGGATCTCGGCACCGCCGGCAGTCGCGTGCACGTCCGAAAGCTCGAGCATCGGCGTCCCCATCAGCCCACCGCTCCTTCCAGGCTCACACCGAGCAGGTTCTGCGCCTCGACCGCGAACTCCATCGGCAGCTCGCGGAGCACCTCCTTGCAGAAGCCGTTCACGATCATCGACACCGCGTCTTCCTCGGAGATGCCGCGCTGCCGGCAGTAGAAGAGCTGGTCTTCGCCGATCTTGCTCGTGGTGGCCTCGTGCTCGACGGTCGCGCTCGAGTTCTTCACCTCGAGATAGGGGAACGTGTGCGCGCCGCATCGGTCGCCGAGCAGCAGCGAGTCGCACTGCGAGTAGTTGCGCGCTCCCTCTGCCTTGGGCCCGATCCGCACCAGACCGCGGTAGGACTGCTGTCCCTGCCCCGCGGAGATGCCCTTCGAAATGATCGTGCTCTTCGTGTTCTTGCCGATGTGGAGCATCTTCGTGCCCGTGTCGGCCTGCTGGTGATGGTTGGTCATCGCGACCGAGTAGAACGCGCCCACCGAGTCGTCGCCCTGCAGGATGCAGCTCGGGTACTTCCAGGTGATCGCGGAGCCCGTCTCGACCTGGGTCCACGAGATCTTCGACCGCGCGCCGCGGCACGCGCCGCGCTTGGTCACGAAGTTGTAGATGCCGCCCTTGCCGTCCTTGTCGCCCGGGTACCAGTTCTGGACCGTCGAGTACTTGATCTCCGCGTCGTCGAGCGCGACCAGCTCGACCACCGCGGCGTGCAGCTGGTTCTCGTCGCGCTGCGGCGCGGTGCAGCCCTCGAGATAGGACACGTAGGCGCCCTCATCGGCGACGATCAGCGTGCGCTCGAACTGCCCCGTGCCAGCCGAGTTGATCCGGAAGTAGGTGGAGAGCTCCATCGGGCAGCGCACGCCCTTCGGGATGTACGCGAACGAGCCGTCGGAGAACACGGCCGAGTTCAGGCACGCGAAGAAGTTGTCGGAGTAGGGCACGACGGAGCCGAGGTATTGGCGCACGAGCTCCGGGTGCTTCTGCACGGCCTCGGAGAACGAGCCGAACACGATGCCGAGCTTCTCGAGCTCCGCCTTGAACGTGGTGGCGACCGAGACGCTGTCGAACACCGCGTCGACGGCGACACCCGAGAGGCGCTTCTGCTCGGAGAGCGAGATGCCGAGCTTCTCGTAGGTAGCGAGCAGCTCCGGGTCGACCTCGTCGAGGGTCGCGAGCTTCTCCTTGGGCTTGGGCGCCGAGTAGTAGATGATGTTCTGATAGTCGATCTTCGGATACGAGACGTGCGCCCAGGTGGGCTCGGTCTCTTCCTCGAGCAGCTCGAGGAAGCGGTGCAGTGCGCGCAGCCGCCACTCGAGCAGCCACTCGGGCTCCTGCTTCTTCGCGGAGATCAGGCGCACCACGCTCTCGTCGAGCCCGGGCGGGATCATCTCCGATTCGATGTCGGTGACGAACCCGTACCGATACTCGCGGTTGGCGAGCCGTTCGAGTTCCGCATTCTCGGATTCGGACATGGGGGTTCCTTGGTTAGGTCAGCGGTCGCGTGTCGAGGCCGGTCGTATCCACGCCGAGGCTCGCGAGCGGGACGAGCGAGCCGGGTGCGTCGAGCGCGGCGAGATCGGCCAGGCGGATCCGCGAGAGCGCGTCGTGCACCGCCCGATTGATCCGCTGCCATGGCGTGCGCACGTGGCAGCGCGGCTCCTGTGAGCACGCGCCCTCGTGCAGGTTGCAGTCAGTGAGCGCGATCGGGCCCTCGAGCGCCGCGATCATGTCGGGCACCGTGATGCTCTCGGCGGGGCGCGCGAGCCGATAGCCGCCCTTCGCGCCGCGCGCCGACGCGAGCAGACCTTCGCGCGCGAGCGCCTTGAGCAGCTTGCTCACCGCGGGTAGCGGGAGCTGGGTCTCGGCGGCGATGTCGCGCGCTGCGTGCGGGCCCTCCCCGGCGCTCGCGAGGTGCGCCATCAGCACGATGCCGTAGTCGGTGAGTCTGCCCAGGCGGATCATGGCTGTGCTCCGTACGTCCTCTTGCACGATAAGGGACCGAACCGGTCCTGTAAATATCGGACCGCTGAGGTCCCCTATGGACTCCGAAGTGGCACGTTGATGGAATTACCCTGTGTTTTCAGTGCCTTCAGCCGCCGGATGCGATCAGCGACCCCAGCGCGGGAAGGCCATCGCGCGGCCAGTCGAGCGGGGGGCTCTGGAGCTCTCCCGGGCTGCAGACCCGCGAGGCGCCCAGCGCGCGGAGCCCGGCTTCGACCCCGGGCTGGGCGCGGCCGAAACCCGCAACCGCGACGCCGGCGAGGTGCGCCGCGAGCGGCCCGAGCGCGTGGCCGAGCTGCTCGGGTGCAGGGAGCGGGTGCACGCGGACGAAGCGGTGCAGCGGAGCCGGACGCAGCGCCGCTTCGGACTCGCAGACGACCGCCCAGCTCGCGTCGCGCGCAGCGTGCACGGTCACCTGCGAGCCCGCGGCCGCGCGCAGCTCGGCGCCCGCGAGCTCGTGGGCGAACAGCGCGGCCGCACCCGCGTCGACCGCGCCGCGCGGCAGCGCGCGACCGACTGCGTCGAGCTCGCGCGCGAGCGCGTCTGCGACGCGCCGACACGAGCTGGTGTCGCCTGCGACGTAGACCGCGATCGGCGATAGACAGCCCAGCTGATCCCAGAGCGCCGTGTCGAGCGCGATGCCGCGCGCGGCGGCGTCGAGTGCGCCGCCGTCGCAGGACTCCGGGCCGAGCAGCGCGAGCGAGAGCCGGTGCCCGTGGCGCAGCAGCGCCTGGTGCGGGCGCATCCGCTCAGCGACCGCAGCGATCGTCGCGTCGGAGCCCGTCGCGAGTACGCAGCTCGCGCCCAGGAAGGCCTCCATGCACGCCGCATCCGTACCCGCGAATCCGACCACCTCCACGCAGCGGCCAAGCTCGGGATCGATCGCCGCGATCGAGCGCGCGACGAGCGGCGCGGTGATCCGGTCCCGCGCGGCGGTCTTCACGAGCACGGGTGAGCGCAGCGCGAGCGGCGCGATCACTGAGAGCAGCGCCGGCATCGGAATCGAGCCCGCGAGCAGCACCGAGGTCACGTCGTACCCGCGCGCGAGCTCTCCACTGCGCGCGAGCTCGCGCTCGGCGAGCGCGCGCAGCGCGTCGCCGGTCCAGGGTGCGAGCCCACGCGCGAGCCCCTCGAGCACGTTCTGCGGCGAGAAGCCGGTCGCTGCGGGCAGCTCGCGTTCGAGCGCGCTCCGCTCGGGCCCTTCGCGATCGCGCCAGCGCTCGAGCACGGCGGCGAGCGCGTCGATCACTGCGCGCGCGGGCCGCCGCCGCAGCTCTTCGCCAGCCGCGCGCAGCGCCGCGAGGCGCGCGCGCAGCGCGTCGGGTGTCACGGCCCCGCGTCCGCGAGCAGCGCGTCGGCGCCGATCGAGCAGCCGCGCTCCTCGGCGTCGGCGTCGCGGCCGATCACCTCGAAGCCGTCGCCGATCGCGCAGCCGAGATCGGCCGTCTCGAGCGCACACACGCTGCCCGTGTTCGCGAGGTCGTGCACCGCGATGCGGCCGCGCGCGCCCGGTGCGACCTCCTCGCCGCTGATCGGATCCAGGATCCGCACGCGCGTCCACGGCGGCGCGATTTTGCGGCGCGGCGCAGCCGGCTCGCGCAGCAGCGAGTCGTAGAACTGGCTGCCGAGCTCGGTCATCCCGTATTGATTGACGATGCGCGCGGGCGGCACACCGAGGCGGTCCTCGATCCAGCCGTAGAGCTCGGCGCGCGGCAGGCTGCGCGAGCGCCCCTTGAACCCGCCCGTCTCCATCACGCGCGCAGCGCGCGGCAACGCGAAGCGGATGGCGCGGCGCTCGAGCTCCTCGAGCAGGTGCACGAACGCGAACGCGGTGCCGCCGACGAACACGGCTCGATCCGCGCGCGACGCCGCTTCGAGCTCGCGCAGCGCGCGCGGCACGTCGAGCCCGCCGCTCTCGATCCAGTGGCTGCTCTCCGGGCTTCCGGCCTCCCGCATCGCGATGTCGAACATGTGCGAGAGCGAGGAGTCGCTCGCCTCGCGCGCGCTCGGCGCGAGAACGTGGAACGGAATCCGCTCGCGCGGCGCGAGGTCGGGCAGCAAGGCGCGCGCGAACGATGCGAACAGCGACGCCTCGTAGACCGCGAGCGTATCGAGCAGCAGCGCGCCGCGCTGCGCGTGCGCGGTAGTGCCGCTGGTGCGGAACACGAACGCGGCGCGCTCGCGTTCGAAGCTCGTGAGCGAGAGCTCCTTGAATGCGCCGGTCGGGACGGCGGGCACGTCCTGCCAGCGGCGCACGACCGCGGGCGTGCGCCCGCGCGCTTCGCAGAAGCGGCGATAGGGTGCGCAGCGCTCGAACTGGAACGCGAACAGCGCGAGCGCGAGATCCTCGAAGCGCGCGTCGTCGCCGCGCCACGACGTCTCGCGGGTCCACGCGATCACGGCCGCATCGAGCTCTGCGCGCGCGGGGTCGGGTCCGGCGACGCTCATCGCAGCTCGTCCACGAGCGCGTCGAGCGCGAAATCGAGCGCTTCGCGGCCGATCGAGAGCGGCGGCGAGAGCGCGATCACGCGCGCGTCGTCGCCGGCCGGCAGCGCGATCACGCCGCGCGCGAGCAGGCCGCCGAGTGCGCTGCGCACCACTTCGGGCCCGCTGCACTCCACGCCCAGCAACAGCCCGCGGCCGCGCACCTCGGTAACCCTCGCGAGGTCGGCGGTGGCGCCGCGAAGCCGCGAGAGCACCTGCGCCCCGACCTCTGCAGCGCGCTCGACGAGCTTCTCCTCCTCCAGCACGGCGAGCGACGCGAGCGCAGCTGCGCACGCGGGCGGATGTCCGAGGAAGGTCTGGGTGTGGAGCGCTTCCCCGCGCGAGGGCGGCCAGGCATCCATCACCTCGGCGCGCCCGATGCACGCGGAGATCGGCATGCCCGAGGAGAGGCCCTTGCCCACGCACAGCAGGTCGGGCCGCACTCCCTCGTGTTCGCACGCGAACCACGCGCCCGTGCGCCCGAAGCCCGTGTAGACCTCGTCGGCGACGAGCAGCCATCCCTCGGCGTCGCACACGCGGCGCAGCTCCGCGAGAAAGCCCGCGGGCGGGACGCGCTCTCCCCCGCGGCCCTGGATCGGCTCGACGATCACCGCGCCGACGGCGCGTTCCACACGCGGCCGCCGCGCGGCGCACGTCGGCGGCATCCCCAAAGTGCGCAAACGCGGTCGCGTGCGCGAGCCGTGCCGCGAACGGCGCGCGGAACTCGTCGCGGTGCGTTGCATCGAGCGCTCCGATCGCGAGCCCGTGATAGGCGCCCTCGAACGCGACGACTCCCGTGCGCCCGGTCGCGAGTGCCGCGGTCTTCAGCGCGATCTCGACCGCATCGCTGCCCGACGATCCGAGCACTGCGCGCGCGGGACCTCCGCCCGGAAAGCGCCGCGCGAGCGCCTCGAGCAACTCCACCTTGACCGGTGACGGATGGACGTCGCCCATCGCGTGCATGAGCGTGGCCGCCTGCTCCGCCACGGCGCCCACCACGCGCGGATGCGCGTGGCCGACGTTCGCGACCCCGAACGCCGCGCCGAGGTCGACATAGCGGTTGCCGTCGACGTCCCAGACGTTCGCGCCGAACGCGCGCTGCCAGAAGATCGGCTCGGGGTCGAGGCAGGTGACGTTGCGCGACTCCACGAGCGCGAGGCGCCTCGCGAGCTCGCGCGAGCGCGGGCCGGGGACGCGCGTGTGAAGCGCGGGCAATATCGGTGTGGGGGGCCACGCGCGGCAGTGTAGCTGTAAGATCGCGTCGTGACGGCGAATCCCACACCGGCGGCCGAGCGCGCGCGGGCGGGCGAGCACACCGCCTACGTCGCGCTCGGATCCAATCTCGGCGAACGCGAACACCACCTCGCGGCC
Organism: uncultured delta proteobacterium; assembly: GCA_963832165.1. Taxonomy (GTDB): domain Bacteria; phylum Myxococcota_A; class UBA9160; order UBA9160; family SMWR01; genus JAHEJV01. Next base: position 714,119 of record CAWHTE010000007.1, read on the forward strand.
GCGCTCGCAGCGCTGCGCGCGCTGCGCGGGGTTCGCGACGTCGCGTCTTCGCGCATCTACGAGACCGATCCGGTCGGGCCGGGCGAACAGCGGCCCTATCTGAACGCGGTCGCGCGTCTGCACACGCACCTCGCACCGCGCGAGCTGCTCGAGCGGTTGCTCGCGATCGAGCGCAGTGAAGGTCGCGAGCGCGGCGCCGGTGCGCAACGCACCGCGCACGCTCGACCTCGACCTGCTGCTCTACGACGATTGCGAGCTCAGTGAGTCGGACCTCGTCGTTCCGCATCCGCGCATGACGCAGCGCCCGTTCGTACTCGAGCCGCTCTGCGAGCTCGCACCCGATCTCGTGATCCCGGGCCTGGGTGCGCGGGTCTCCGCGCTCGCCGAGGCGGTTCGCGACCCGGACGCGGTGCGCGTGCGCGAGACTCGAGTCGGGAGGTAGTGATGGCGATCGCGGCGGTCAGCATCTCGCCGGTCGGTGTCGGGACCAGCGTCTCCCGGTACGTGGCGGCTGCGCTCGAGGTCGTGCGCGCACAGGACCGCGTTCGCTACCGGCTCGATCCGATGTTCACCACGCTCGAAGGTGAGCTCGGCGACATCTACGCGCTCGTCCATGCGATGCAGGAGGCGGTGTTCACCGCGGGCGCCGAGCGCGTGGGTACCGTGATCAAGATCGACGACCGGCGCGATCGCACAGTGCGCATGGAAGACAAGATTTCCTCCGTCGAGCAGCTGCTCGGAGACTGAGCCCGCTTGCGCCTAGCCTCTCCGCTTATGCTGCTCGCGACTCTGATCGCGACCGGGGCGGTCTATGCGCAGGTCGCGCGCTTCGAGTTCGTGAGCTGGGACGACCCGCTCTACGTGACGTCCAACGCGCAGGTGCAGGGTGGCCTGTCGGCAGCGGGCGCGGCCTGGGCGCTGACCTCGCGAGCGGACAGCAACTGGCTCCCGCTGACCTGGCTCTCGCACATGCTCGACGTGGAGCTGTTCGGCATGTGGGCCGGCGGCCACCACATCACCAACCTGTTGCTCCACGCGATCGACACCGCGCTCTTGTTCGCGCTGTTGCTTGCGGCGACGCGCGAGCGCTTCGCGAGCGCATTCGTGGCGGCGCTGTTCGCGCTCCACCCGCTCCACGTCGAAGTCGTGGCGTGGGTCTCCCAGCGCAAGGAGCTGCTCTCGACCGGCTTCGGGTTGCTCTCGGCGCTCGCCTACGTCGCCTGGACCCGGCACGGCGGAGCCGCGCGCTATGCGGGGTGCGTGATCGCGTTCGCCGCGGCGCTCGCCTCCAAGTCGATGCTCGTGACGCTGCCGTTCGCGCTGCTGCTGTTCGATTACTGGCCACTCCGCCGCACGCGCTTCGGCGCGCGGGACGCGCAGTCGACCTCGCCCGCGCTGGCACGGCTGCTGCTCGAGAAGCTGCCGCTGTTCGCGCTGTCGTTCGCGGCGAGCGCGTCCGCGTTCGCTGCACAGCACATCGCGCGCAGTCACGCGCCGGACGTGCCGCTCGCGCTGCGGCTCGCGCACGCGGCGGTCGCACCGTTCCGCTATCTCGGGCTCGCACTGTGGCCCAGCGATCTGTCGGTGCTCTATCCGCATCCGTACGCGCCCGAGCTCGGCGGAGAGCCGTGGTCGCACGCGACCGTGGCGGCCGCGGTCGTCGCGCTGGTCGCGATCACCGCGGGCGTGCTCGCCGCGCGGCGGCGTCCCTACCTCGCGGTCGGCTGGCTCTGGTTCCTCGGCACGCTCGTTCCTGTGATCGGCCTGGTGCAGATCGGGCCGCAGGGGCTCGCCGATCGCTACACCTACGTGCCGCTGATCGGGCCGTTCATCGCGCTCGCGTGGGGCGCGCGCGACCTGATCGCCGCGCTGCGCGCGCGTTGGCGCTCCGCGCCGCAGATCGCCGCATCGGCGCTCGCGGCGGTCGCGCTCGCCGCGTCCGGCGCTGCGAGTCACGCGCGCGCGCGCGTCTGGCACGACTCCGAGAGCCTCTACCGCGCCTCGCTGGCCGCGACGCCGAGCAACCCGGTGCTGCTCTACAACCTCGGCGTCGCCCAGGCGCAGCAGGGCCGGGTCGAGGACGCCGTTCGCAGCTACGAAGCGGCGCTCGCGATCGACCCGGGGCATCCGGCCGCCAACACCAACCTCGGAAACATCCGGCTGCGCGCGGGGCAACCCGAGCGGGCGATCGAGCATTACCGCGCGGCACTGCGCCGGGACCCCGACGACGTCGAGACGCTCCAGAACCTCAGCCGCGTGCTCGCGTGGCGTGGGGAGGTCGCCGAGGCGCTCGCGCAGCTGGAGCGGGCGGTCCAGCTCGCTCCGGAGAATCCCAGCGTGCGCCGCGACCTGGATGCGGTCCGAGCGGCACTCCCAGGAGGAGCCGGGAACCCCGAGGCCATTCATTAGCCCTGTATATCAGTCGGGATTTGTTGAAATAGTCTCGAGTTCCGGTACGGTTTCTCCGATCCCAGCTGGGACCCAATGTCCTCCAATCGCCTCAATCCGCTGTCGAACGAGCTTCTGAGCGTCATCCGCTCGGGCGAGGCTGAGACGTGGAGCCCCCAAGAAATCCTCACTTGGGGAATCAAGAATTTCCGACCCAGGATCGCGCTGTCCTGCTCGTTCGGTGCGCCCGAGGGTCTCGTCCTGCTCGACATGATGGACCGGATCGATCCGGAGTCGCGCGTGTTCGTTCTCGACACGGGCCGATTGCCGCAGGCGACGTACGACCTCATCGACCGCGTTCGGGAGCGCTACGACAAGCGCATCGAGGTGGTCGCGCCGGACGGTGCGGCCGTCTCCGCGATGGTCGGCGAGCACGGCATGAATCTGTTCTACGACTCGGTCGAGAAGCGCCAGCTGTGCTGCGGCGTGCGCAAGGTCCAGCCGCTGAAGCGCTACCTCGGCGAGCTCGACGCCTGGGTGACCGGGCTGCGCCGCGACCAGAATTTCACGCGCAGCGATACGGCCAAGATCCAGATCGACCACACCCATGGCGGCATCGTCAAGCTGAACCCGATTGCCGACTGGACGCGCGCGCAGGTGCTCGACTACGTGCGCGCACACAACGTCCCGACCAACCGGCTCCACGGCAAGGGCTATCCGTCGGTGGGCTGCGAGCCGTGCTCGCGGGCGGTGCGCCCGGGCGAAGATGATCGCGCGGGGCGCTGGTGGTGGGAGAGCGCCGGCAATCGCGAGTGTGGGATCCACTTCGGCGAGGAGGGCCAGGGATCCGGTATCTAGCCCGATTCCGCTCGGCTGCGCCTCGCTCAGCGTCGACCGACTCCGTCGGCCTCCTTGCGAGACGCGAGTTCCTTGTCGCGTGCGCTGGCGCCGCGCTGTGGCCGGTCCTCGGCGCGAGCCGCGCACGCGCGGCGAACGAGCTCCCGACCGCGCTGCTCGAGTCGAGCCCGTTCGTCTACATCTCGCCGCTGCGCGCCGACGGCAGCGAGAGCACCTGCCACGGCGAGGTCTGGTACGGCTGGATCGACGGCGCCGTGTTGATCAACACGGCCCCGATCACCTGGAAGAGCCGCGCGCTCGCGAAAGGGCGCGATCGCGCGCGGATCTGGGTGGGCGACCACGGCCGCGTGAAGCAGATGATCGGCAAGAACGAAGCGTTCCGCAGCGCGCCGCACTTCGACGCGCGCGTGGATTCGGTCAAGGACGGCGACGCGCTGCTCGAGCGCCTGCTCGTGCTCTACGCGAAGAAGTATCCCCGCGAGATCGACACCTGGCGCGACAAGATGCGCGACGGCTACAAGAGCGGCGATCGGCTGCTGCTGCGCTACACGCCCGTCTAACGGTGTTCGCGCGCTCCGAGTTGCGCGCCCAGCAGAAAGTTCTACGTGATATGTGCGCTCGTGATAGGGTGGCGCGCGAACCACGTAGGGGCGATTCGTGACGCTCGGATTCTTCACGCGAACCCTGATTGCGACCAGCGCGATCTGGCTCGCGTTCGGCTGCGCGCTCCACTAGCGCTCCGCGCGCACGTAGTTGACGAGCCGCCCGACGCGTTCGATTTCTATCTCGACCACGTCGCCGTCGCGCAGCCAGCGCGCGGGCTCGCGCGCTGCGCCCACGCCTCCGGGCGTTCCGGTCAGGATCACGTCGCCGGGCTCGAGCCGCATGAGGCGCGAGGCGAACGCGATGATCTCGGTGACCGGGAAGTGCATGTCCTTGGTGCGCGCCGATTGCACGATCTCGCCTGACAGGCGCGTGACGAGCCCGAGGTCCTGCGGGTCGGAGATCTCGTCCGCGGTGACCAGCCACGGCCCGAGCGGGGCGAACGTGTCGCACGATTTGCCGAGGAAGCGCTGGCCGCGCACACCCTGGAAATCGCGCGCCGTCACGTCGTTGGCGACGCAGTAGCCCGCGATCTTCGCGGCCGCCTCTTCCGGCGCGATGCGCTGCGCGGGCTGACCGATCACCACAGCGAGCTCGCCTTCGTAGTCCGCCTCGCGCACGGTGCTCGGGACGACGATCTCGTCTTCGGGGCCGATCACCGCAGACGAGGCCTTGATGAACAGGACCGGCTCCACGGGAGGTGAGCTGTCACCGCGCTCGCGCGCGTGATCGGGATAGTTGCGCGCGACGCCGACGATCTTTCCCGGGCGCGGCACGGGTGCGTGCAGGCGGACCGACGCGCGTGGCAACACGATTCCCGCCGCGCGCAGATCGGGCGCGTCGTAGCGCTCGAGCGCGTCGCGCACGAACTCGAGTGCGCTGCGCGCGGCGGAGAGCGCGCTCGCGCCGCGCGCGAGGAATGCGATCGGGTCCGAGGGGATCAGCGATTCGGCCTCGGCCTCGGGTGCACCCGCATCGCCCTGCGCGAGCTTCACCGCGAGCGCACGCGTGAGGTCGACGACCGCGCCGGTGTCCGGACCGGAGGAAATCAGCGCTCCCAGGCGCCGCGCGCCGGGCGCAAACAGCTCGCTCGAGAGTGCGAGCCCCGTGCGCCCGAGCACGTCGAGGCCCGCGGAAGGCACGGCCCCGCGTGCTCGGCGCGCCGATCGCTCGAAGCTCACGATCCGCATCGACCCTCCCGGTTTCCCGAAGTTGCGCGTGCGCTGCGCACCGGTGGGCTGTCCTGATCCCGCGGGCCGCGAAGATTCAAGCCCGCGCGCCCCCCTGCCGAAAAGCGCTTCGGGAGCCGTTCGAGCTTATCACGGGAGATGCCCATGACTTCTCCGTCTTCGACGTCCTCTGCCGACCTGCTCCGGCGGGTCGGCATCCTGCTCGGGTGGATTTCGCTGTTCGCGACGATCGCTTTGATGTCGCCCGGCATCGTGGCGACGGCCAACGCCGAGGAGGCGGCTTCGGCTGCTGGACCCGCGTGCCAGGTGAGCGCCGACGCCGACGATCAGACGGCGCACGAGCTCTCCCAGATGATCGAGCGGCTGCGGGCAGCGACCGCCGAGCAGCCCGACTCCGCAAGCGACGTCGTTTCGCTGAACACGCGCGGCTGGAACTACACGACGACGCTCGCCGCACCGCCCGCCGAGCGCCGCTAGCTCGAACGACTCCCTCTCGGGGAGGGGCGTTTTGACACCGGATGGGGTGGGGTCTTAGCTTCGGGCCCGGGTGCCTGGATCCCTAATGAACCCGTCGTCCACCCTTCGCGTGCGCCGCGCGATCGCCGGCCTGTTCCTCGCCTGGTCGCTGGTCGCGATCGTGCTCTCGCTCGCGGCACTGCGCGCCCCGGGCGATCGCCTCTACCACCCGTTCACCCACACGCGTCTCGCGACCACTTCCGTGATCGCCGAGGTCGCGCCCTCGGCACAGGAAAGCGGAGCCGAGCCCGGCGACGTGATCGTGGCGATGAACGGCCGCCCCTATCACGAGGTGCTGCGCGCGGGCGTGCACGACCTCGACCCCGCGCGCGCGAACCTGTACCTGCTCGAGAAGAGGGACGGGCGACGCATCGAAGTGTCGCTCGCGCCCGAACCGATTGCGTGGACCCAGACGCCGACTGCGGCCGCCCTTCACGCGCTCATGGTGCTCGTCGCGGGGTTCTACCTCGTGACGGGCGGGGCCGCGTGGTGGCTCAAGTCGGATCGCTCCGAGGCGTGGGCGCTCATGCTCTTCTGCAGCACGATGGCCGCGCAGCTCGCGACCATGCCGCAGACGAACCTGATCCCGCTCGGCTGGCCGCGCATGCTCGTGAACGTTCCGCTGATCGGCGCGACCACGTTCCATCTCTTCACCACCTATCCAATCGAGCCGGGTTGGGTGGTCAGGCACCGGCGCGCGCAGCTGCTGCCCTACGCGGCCGCGCTCTGCCTCGCCGTGTTCTCGCTCACGGAGCGCGAGTTCGGCGCGCCGGTCGGCCTCGGCCTCACGCTCTCCTACGTGTTCACCCAGCTCCTGATGGTGGCGTCGCTCGCGATCGTGGCGTTCGAGCGCCGCAACCATGGCGAGGGTCCGCTGCGCAACCGCGCCGACCTGATGTTCTGGGCCGCGCTCGTGAGCTTCGGCCCGATCCTGTTGATCTACTTGGCCGAGTGGCTGCTGCAGACGCCATTCCCGTCACACGTGGCAATGCTCTGGCTGTCGCTGTTCCCGGTGGCCGTCGGCTACGGGATCGTGCGCCGTCAGCTCTTCGAAGTGCGCAGCGTCGCGAAGTCCTCCGCGGCGTACGGTGCCGCGACGCTCGCGATCACGGGCGTGTTCGCATTCCTGATCACATTCGCCGATGCGGCGGTTTCGCGCCTGAACATCAGCTTCCGCTGGTTCCAGGTGACCTTCCTGTTCTTCGCGATCCTCGCGTTCAACCCGCTGCGCAACCGGCTCCAGAACCTGGTGGACCGCTTCTTCGACCGCGATCGCGAGACCTACCGCGTGGCCGTGCGCGAGATCTCCGAGGCAATGGTGTCGATGCTCTCGCTGCCCGAGATCGCCGACCGCATCCTGCTCGCGCTCACCGACACCATGGGCGTCGAGCGCGCGATGGTGATGATGGTGGACGACCAGGGGAAGGTGCTGCGCTCGGCGGCCTCGCGCGGCGAGTGGGACGAGGAGGATCTCTCGCTCGAGATCCGCTCCGATCACCCGATCTGGAAGCACCTGTGGATGCGCCGCGAGGACCTCTCGCGCGTCGACTTCGACGAGGAACCCGACGTGGAATACCGCGAGGCGTGCCGCGACGTCTTCGACACGCTCGAGGTCGAGCTGCTCGTGCCCATCCTCTATGGAGTCGATCTGCTCGGGGTGATCGCGGTGGGCCGCAAGATCTCGGGCGACCGCCTCGTAGGCGACGACCGGACGCTCTTGCGCACGCTCGCGAACCAGAGTTCGATCGCGATCGAGAACGCGAAGGCGTTCGACGAGATCGCGAAGCTCAACGAGACGCTCGAGGCGCGTGTCGAAGAGCGCACGGCCGAGCTCCAGGACACGCAGGCGCAGCTCGTACAGGCCGAGAAGATGAAGAGTCTCGGCCAGCTCGTGGCGGGCGTCGCGCACGAGCTCAACAACCCGATCGGCTTCGTGCATGCCAACCTGCAACTGCTCGACGAGTACGTGCGCAAGTTCGTCGACGCACAGCGCACGGGTGGCGATCCGGAGCGCGCGCGCGAGGCGATCACGAAGCTGCTCGCGCGCAGCCGCGAGGGAACCGAGCGGGTCAAGAAGATCGTGCAGGACCTGCGCACCTTCTCGCGCATGGACCACGCCGAGCTCCAGGACGTGGACCTGCACGAGGAGATCGAGCGCACGCTCGCGCTCATGGAGCCGCGCTTCAAGAACGGTATTGCGGTCGAGCGCGACTACGGCGAGATCCCGCGCGTTCGCTGCTATGCCGGTCAGCTGAACCAGGTATTCCTGAACCTGCTCATGAACGCGTGCGATGCGATGAAGGACCAGGGGAAGATCACGGTCCGCACGCGGCGCGCGCCGCTCGGCGTGCGCCTCTCGTTCGCGGACGACGGTCCGGGTATTCCCGAGAACGTGCGCAGTCGGATCTTCGACCCGTTCTTCACGACCAAGCCGGTGGGCGAGGGCACCGGGCTCGGCCTGTCTCTCTCTCACGGGATCATCGAGCGTCACGGCGGGAACATCCACGTCGAGTCGGAGCCCGGTCACGGCGCGATGTTCGTGATCGATCTGCCGCTGGTTCCGGTCGGCGACGCGGTCGCGGCCGCGCGCTAGCGGACCGCTTCGCGGTCGCGCTCGACTTCGACCTCGAGCTCGCGGCCCATCCCGATCGGCACGACCTCGATGCACAGGTCTTCGTCGCGGAACGCAGCGCGTCCGTCGGCGTCGACCTCGGGCTCCAGCACCACGAGCCGCGGCTCGTAGCCGGGCCCCTTCGCGTAGATCTTGTGCGGCTGATCCGTGCGCAGCGCGGCTTCGTTCCCTTCGAGCAGCTCCCCGTCCACGTAGAGCGTGACCTCGCGCGGCACGCATTCGATGCGCACTATCTGGGTCGTGGCGCAGCCCGCGGCCGCGGCGACGAGCAGCGCGGCGAGACCGGCGAGCGGACGGGCTCGAGGCATTCGCCGCGAGACTAGCTTAGATTCCAGAGCGTGACGGGAATCAGCGGGGGCGACGGCATGACTGCGCTCGATCGCGTGATCGCACGCGACGAGATCCGTCAGCTCGCCTATCGCTATGCGTGGGCGGTCGACGCGCGCGACATCGACCTGCTCGTGTCGCTATTCGTGCCCGACGTGCGCGTGGGACGCGACCGGATCGGGCACGACGCGCTGCGGGAGTTCTGGCGCGAGTCGCTCTCCGCAACGGGTGTGTCGATCCTGTTCGTGGGCAATCACCTGATCGACTTCCAGGACTCGGATCACGCGACGGGCGGCGTCTATTGTCGCGCGCAGGTCCAGGACGGCGAACGTTGGATCGAGCAGGCGATCCACTACCGCGATACCTACGAGCGCCGCGAGGGAGCCTGGCTGTTCGTGCGCCGCATTCACCGCCTCTGGTACGGAGTCGAGGCCGCCGAGCGACCGCTCGACCAGCCGCCCGCGAACTGGCCCGAGCGCCAGGAGGGCCGCGGAACGCTGCCCGAGGAGTGGGCGACCTGGCACGCGTTCTGGAAGAGCGGCGGCGGCTGAGTGTCGGACGATCGCGCCGAGATCCTGATCGTCGGAGGCGGCATCATCGGCACGAGCCTCGCGTGGGCGCTCGCGGTGCGCGGCGCGCGCGGCGTGGCCGTGGTCGACCTCGACCTCGCGGGTCTGTACGCCTCGTCGGAGCTGAACGCGGGCGGAGCACGCGCCACCTGGTGGCAGCCCGTCAACATCGATGCGTGTCGCGCCACGCTCGACTTCTTCGGCGAGCACGCCGAGGAGTTCGGCTTCCGCCGCCGCGGCTATCTGTGGCTCTACGACGATCCGGATCTTCACGCCCAGGCGCTCGAGAAGCGGTCGCTCCAGAACGCGCGCGGGCTCGGCGTCGAGGCGCTCGGAGTCGCCGACGTCGCGGAGCGCTTCCCGCTGCTCGACCGCGCACTCGACGAGCTGGTCGGAGCGACCTACTCGCCGCGCGACGGCCTCGTCAACCCGAATGCCGTGCGCGCGTGGTTCCGCCGCGAAGCCGAGTCGCTCGGCGTGCGCTTCCTGAACCGACACTACGTCACCGGAGTCGAGACGCGGCGCGTGGCAGGTGCGGGCGGCAGCCTGCGGCGGGTCTCCGCGCTGGACGTCGTCGAGGTCGAGCGCCGCGGCGTGCTCGAAGACGAGGAGCGCGTGCGCGAGATCCTCGTGAGCCACCGCGTGAAGGCGGCCGATCAGCGCGGCGAGGTGCGCATCGCGTGCGACGTGGTCGTGAACTGTCTCGGTGCATGGTCTCCGATCTTCTCGGCCAAGGTGGGCGTCACGGACGTCACCGAGCCGGTGCGCCGCCAGATCTGTCTCGTCGACGTGCACGCGAGCGATCTCGCGCCGGGCGTCGATCTCGATGCGCTCGGCATGATCGTCGACGCGAGCGACCTCTACTTTCATCCCGAAGGCGCTCACGTGCTCGCGGGTTATTCGATTCCCGACGAGGGCAGCGGCTTCGACTTCGACTACGACGGCGAGCCGTTCTTCGAAACCTACATCTGGCCGCGTCTGGCGCACCGCGCGAGCAGCTTCGAGCGCTGCGGCCACGTGCGCGGTTGGTCCGGACTCTACGAGGTGACTCCCGACCGCAGCGGGATCGCCGGCGCCGTTCCCGGCTTCGCCAATTTCTTCGAAGCCCACGCGTTCACGGGCCGCGGCGTGATGCAGTCCTACGCGGTCGGACAGGCGATGGCCGAGCGGATCGACACGGGGCGCTTCGGTGCGATCGATCTCGCGCCGCTCGACCGCGGGCGCTTCACTGACCCCAAGCGCTGGGTGACCGAGGCGCTGCACATCTAGTGCGAAGCGCGAGGGGCTACGATTCGCACCAGCGCTGCAGCTGCGCCAGGGTCTGATCGACGCGCTCCGCGGAGAGCCGCCGCACATCGAAGCGGTCGAGCTCGCCCCCGATCATCGGCAGCGTGTTGTTCGCGACCAGCCGCAGCGATAGGCGGGTGGCATCCGGGACCTGATCCAGGAGCGTGTAGGTCTCTTCGAACTCGAACGACGCGAGCCGCACCGCGGAGCGCAGGCGCTCCGCGGGGACCACCTCGAGCGGATCCTCGCAGTGCGACACCGTCACGGAGCCGAGCAGGCAGCGCCAGCGGGCGGGCCGGCCCAGCGTGGGGTAATCGGGGATCGGCGCCTCGAGCGAGATCCTGCGCTCGTCCCAGCGGATCAGCTCGTCGGGTGACACCAAAGCGCGCCAGACCCGAGCCCGCGGGCTTCGAATCACCTTCGACATCGCGATGGTGATCAAGCGCTCCCCACCCCCATGGGGCCGCAGGATGCACGCCGCACTGGCTCCCCGCAAGCGGCAGAATGCCCCGCCTAGCCTCGATCGCCGCTCTGTGTCGAGCGTCCTTAACGCGCGGTGAGCAGCCGGCGCTCCGAAGCACGCACGCGAGCCGTCATGATCCGGAGCAGCTCCAGCCCGATCTCGGGCATCTGGAGCAGGAGGGCCTTCAGGTTCGCGCCATCCACTGCGAGCAGCCGCGTCGGCTCGCAGGCGACCACGGTGGCGCTGCGCGGTGCGTCGTCGAGGATCGCCATTTCCCCGAAATAGCCGCCCGCCGTCATCGTCGAGAGCTGGCGCGCGTCGGAGCCGCCATAGTCGAGCCAGGCCTCGGCGCTGCCCTCGAGCAGCAGATAGAGCTCTCCGCCCGGGTCTCCTTCGCGCACGATCACTTCTCCGGCCAGGAACGTGGCGTCGCGCGCGAGGCGCAGCACGGCATCGAGCTGATCGAGGTTCAGGTTCTCGAACAGCGGCACACGCTTGAGGGCGAGCAGGCGCTCCATGACGTCGGCCCCGGGAGGCGGAGTTTCGCCCACGTGCGGCTCGCGCGCCGCCAGGGCCATCTGAACCCAGCGGTCCTCGGATAGGCGCGCATCGGCGAGGAAGGCCTCGCGGCTCGCGGGCAGCTCCACGGACGCGCCGATCGCGGTGATCCGCTCCTCGATCAGACCCGGCTCGTGCATGAGCACGAGCAATCGCGCAGCGGCGCGATCGCCGAGGTTCGAGAGCACTTCGAGTGCGTCGCCGCGCGAGCGCGACCCGCCGAAGCGCAGCGCACGCTCCACCCGTCGCACCACGCGCGGGCTCTCGATCAGCTCGAGCGCGCGAAACGCAATCCGGCGCTGGAGCACGAACTCGTCCGCGACGGCGACGTGCAGGAAGCGCGCATCGATCTCGCCCTCGTTCGGGAGCAGCTCCAGGGCCGCGAGCGCCTGCCAGGCGAGCTCGGCGCGCCGGCGCAGCTCCGCGAACAGGAGGCGTCTGCGGTGCGGGTGATCGCCTGCGGCGACCGCTTCGAGTGCAGCGCCCGCGGTCGCCTCGCTCGCGTCGCGGAGGTAGGGCAGTGCGGCCTCGACACCCGCGGCGCCGGCCGCGGAGAGCGCCTCTGCGGCGCAGACGCGCACCGCGGCCACGGGATCGCTCAGCGCGCGCGCGATGCGCTCGCTCTCTACGCTCCCGAGGCCGCGCACGCCGCGCAGCGCCGCGCTCCGCACGCGCGCATCGTCGGATTCGAGCGCGCGCGCGATCGCGTCGGCCGGCACGCGGTCGGATGACACTGCAGCGAGTCGCTCGAGGGCGCGCGATCTGCGCGTCTGGATCCGGGCTCGCGAGCATCGGCACGAGCAGCTCCGACGCCGACGGCCAGCGTGCGGCGGCCGCCGCGCGCACGCGCGGGTCGGGATCGCGAAGCAGCGGCTCGAAATCGGCGAGCGCGGTGCCCGGCAGCGCCTCGATCACCGCGAGCCGCACTCCTGCGTCGGGATCGGCGAGCGCGGCGCGCAGCGCGGCGTCCGTTCCGCTGGATCCTGCGATGGCGCGCGCGCAGGCTGCGCGCACGCTCGCGACCGGATGCGCGAGCCCGCGTACGAGCGGATCGGTGACACCGCGCTGGCCGAGGCTCGCGATCAGCTGGAGCAGCGAACGCGACGGGCGCGCGGACTCCGCGCGCAAGAGCTCGTCGCACAGATCGGAGAGCCGTTCGGCCTCCCAGGCGCCGATCTCGTCGTCGAGATCGCCGAGGTCGAGGCGGCCGGTGCGAATGCCCTCGATCAGCGTATCGAGGTAGGCGCGGCCCGCACCGAGATTGGCCACGAAATAGGCGAGCGCGGCTCCACCGCCGAGCAGCGCGAGCATTCTCAAGTCCGGCGTTTCGAGCGCGAGCAGCAGAAATCCCGCGCCACTCATCCCGCCGAAGATGACGACGCCTTCCAGAAACGCGCGAATCCGGCCCCGGAAGCGCGTCGGCAACGCGTTGAAGATCAGCGTGCGCGCGGGCTGCGCTACGGCGTTCTCGACCATCTCGCGATTGGCGCGCGCCGCGATCGCGGTGTCGAGCCGGGCCGACGCGAACAGCGCGCCAAAGCTCGCGACCGTGAGCGCGGGGTGCACCACGTGCGAGCCCGCGACACCGAAGCGGCGGATCAGCCACGGCGTGACCCAGAGCTCGAGCGCGAGCTCGACGAGGTTCGAGAGCGCGAGGAAGGTGCCAATGAACACCGCGAGTGACGTCGGGTCCGGATGGCTGCGCACGAATATGTCCAGATAGATGTACTGCGCCACGAACTGCGCGAACACCATCCCGAAGGCCGACACCACGAGCCAACGCCCGAGCCGCGAGCTGCGCACGTAGCGCACCGCTGCGGCGATGCTGGCGACGCTGGTCTCGTCGGCTTCTTCACCGCCGAGCGGGCCCCAGCGGCGCAACGGCCGCCGGGCGAGCACCAGCAGCGCGGCCGATGCGCACAAGAGCACCCCCCACACGGTGATCGTCGCGAGCGGTCCCAGCGCGCCCGCGGTGAACGCGCCGATCAGACCGCCGAGCAGCCCGCCCACGCTCGACCCGATCGTGAATACGGGCACGAGCCGCTTGCTCGTCAGCGTGTCGAAGTAGTCGCCTGCGAAGGTCCAGAAGTGGTTCACGAGCACGGAGTTAGTCAGGTAGTAGGCCGCGATCAGCGCGAACAGCACGCTCGAGCCCGGCACGGGCACGACGATCGGCAGCGCGATCAGCACCACCCCCGCGCCCACCAACATCTGCGAGAACAGCGAGTCGTTGCGCAGCTGGCCGACCACCGCCGCGTAGATCCCCGAGCCGATCATCGCGGCGATCGCCGCGATCACGAACGCGAGCGGCAGGAGCGGGGCTCCGAGCTCGGTGAGGAAGAGCGCTTCGGAGCCGGCGAGGCCGATCGTCTGCGCGGCGGTCACGAGGGTGAGCACTCCCGTGAAGAACACCGCGCGCGCGCGCTCGGTGCGGCGGACGGCCGGCAGAATGCGCCAGAAGTGCTCGAACGCGCGCAGCATTGGCGGCACAGGATAGGGTGCCGGAACGAGCGGGCACGCGCGGTGCTCAGGCGGGGGCGGCGCCGCGTCGATGTTCGGAAGGAGGCGCCGGTCCGACGGCGCCGGGGAGTCCGGTTTGTCCACCGTCGCTCGCCGCCGCAACGGCTTCACGATGATCGAGCTCATGATCGTCGTGGGCATCATCGGCGTGCTGGCAGCCGTCGCGATCCCCACCTTCCTCCGCTACCAGCTGCGCACGCGCGCCACCGAGACGCTCACCCACCTCAAGGGGATCGCGACCACCGAGGACGCCTACTACGCCGAGCACGGGACCTATGTGAGCGTGCCGAACCCCGTGCCGGCGGTGCTGCCGGGCACGTCGCGCGTGCCGTGGCCCACCAACACGCAGTTCAACGTGATCGGCTGGGCGCCCGAGGGCGGTGTCGTCTTCCAGTACCGCGTCGGCGCGGACGATCCGATGGGCACCGGCGCGCTCACGCGCTTCACGGCCGAGACGACCGCGGATCTCGACGTCGACGGCGTGCAGAGCTTCTACGCGCTGATCCGACCGATGGCGGGCGTCGGCGGTCTCCCGGGCGCGCTGCCCGGCACCACCTGCGTCGCATCGGGAGTCTTTGGCGCGGGTGGGCAGAACGTGCTCGACGTGCCGGGACCCTGCGACTCCGCATCGGGGCGCAGCAAATTCTAGGCGCTAGCGCCCCAGCTCGCGCGCGACCTCCGCCCACGGCTCGGGATCGCGCGACCAGTGCGCGAGCAGGCTCACGCGATCCGCGAGATCGCCGCAGCGCTCGCGCACGCGCGCGGCCACGCGATCCATCGGCGCGCAGATCGCCACCGCTTCGAGCAGCTCGTCGCTGATCAGGCCCGTCATCTCGGCCCACTGGCCGCGCTTCGAGAGCGCGTTCAGCTCGGGCTGGAGATCGCCCAGGCCGTGGGCATCGAGCACGACGCGATAGGCGGGCGTCGAGGCGTAGAACGCGATCTGACCCTTGGTGAGGTTGCGGGTGCGCTCGGTCTCTTCGTCGTTCGCGCCGCTCGCCACCATGATCTGGAACGAGAGCTTCACGTCCTTGCGCGCGCGACCCGCGGCGGCGATGCCGCGCTCGATCGCGGGTAGCGTCACCTCGGCCACCGACTTCGCGGTGTTGAACGGGTGCACGAAGAAGCCGTCGGCGACCTCGCCCGCCACCTCGGTCATGCGCGGTCCGACGCCCGCGATGAAGATCGGCGGGTTTCCGTACGGGTTCGCGCCCGGGTTGAACGCCGGGATCATCAGCGTGTGCTGATAGAACTCGCCGCGGAAATCGAGCCGGCCGCCCTCGGCCCAGCAGCGCCAGATCTCGCGGATCGCGAGCACCATCTCGCGCATGCGCGCGGCCGGGGCGCGACCACGGCATCGAGAAGCGCTTCTCGATGTGCGGGCGGATCTGCGTGCCGAGCCCGAGCAGGAAGCGGCCCTTCGAAAGCGCCTGCAGATCCCAGCCGATGTTCGCGAGCAGCATCGGGTTGCGCGCGAACGCGATCGCGATCGCGGTGTAGAGCTCGATGCGCTCGGTAGTCTGGGAGGCGAGCACGAGCGGGAAGAAGGGATCGTGCGGGCCTTCGAAGGTGAAGCCGCCGTCGTAGCCGAGCTGCTCGAGGCGACGCGCGGCCTCGCCGGGCGCGCTCGCATCCATGATCGCGGCATCGACCTTCATGATTCCTCCGAGTTGGAACACTATAGACTTCCCGGATCGAACAAGGAGAAGCCATGCCCGAGACTCCCGCCGTCCGCGTCGAGCGCGACGGACCCGTGACCACCGTGATCCTCTGCCGCCCGGACGTGCGCAACGCCGTCGACGGACCAACCGCGGCCGCGCTCGCCGACGCGTTCCTCGCGTTCGAGCGCGATCCCGATGCGCACGTGGCGGTGTTCTTCGGCGATCACGGCACGTTCTGCGCGGGCGCGGATCTCAAGGCGATCAGCCAGATGCGCGGCAATCGCGTCGACGAGCCCGTCACGGGAAAGGACTGGAATCCGCTCGGTGTCGACGGTCCGATGGGCCCTTCGCGCATGCTGCTCTCGAAGCCCGTGATCGCGGCGGTGGCGGGCTATGCGGTGGCGGGCGGGCTCGAGCTCTCGCTCTGGTGCGATCTGCGCGTCGTCGAGGAGGACGCGGTATTCGGCGTGTTCTGCCGCCGTTGGGGCGTACCGCTCATGGACGGCGGTACCGTGCGTCTGCCGCGCATCGTCGGACACGGCCGCGCGCTCGACCTGATCCTCACGGGCCGCCCGGTGCGCGCCGACGAGGCGCTCGCAATCGGCCTCGCGAACCGCGTCGTTCCGCGCGGTGCCGCGCGCCGCGAAGCGGAGGCGCTCGCGCGCGAGCTGTGCCGGTTCCCGCAGGTCTGCATGCGCGCCGACCGCCGCTCCGCCTACGAGCAGTGGGACCAGTCGCTCGACGCCGCGCTGCACACCGAATGGAGGATCGGCATGGAGGCGGTCCGCGCCGGCGAGACGTTCAAGGGTGCGTCGCGCTTCGCGTCGGGACACGGCCGCAGCGGCAGCTTCGACGATCTCTGAGACTTGCGCCTGCGATGATCCGCGCACTCGTCTTCGATCTCGACGGCTTGATCCTCGACACCGAGTCGGTGGTCTACGCGTCGTGGCAGAGCGCCTACCAGGTGCACGGCGTTCCGCTGCCGCTCGACCTGTGGCTGCGCGCGATCGGCAGCGACGCAACCCACTTCGAGCCGCTCTCCTATCTGCTCGAACGCCGGCCCGGCCTCGACGTCGAGGAGCTGCACGCTCAGCGCCGCGTCGTGCGCGATCGCCTGCTCGCCGACCTCGCGCCGTGCGCGGGGGTTCCGGAGCGGATCGCCGAGGCGCGTGCGCGCGGCCTCCGGCTCGCGGTGGCGTCGAGCTCGGAGCGCGCATGGGTCGAGGGACACCTCACGCGCCTCGGGCTGCGCGAGCACTTCTCCGCGATCCGCTGCCGCGAGGACGTGTCGCGCGTAAAGCCGGACCCGACGCTCTACCGCTCGGCACTCGCTGCGATCGGCGTCCCGCCCGAACACGCGGTGGCGTTCGAGGACTCGCCGAACGGTGTGGCCGCCGCCGTCGCAGCGGGCATGCGCTGCGTGGCGATCCCGGGTCCGATGACGCGCAGCCTGCGCTTCGACGCTGCGCACCTCGAGCTCTCGTCGCTCGCCGAGCTCCCGCTCGACGAGATCCTCGCGCGCGTCGCCTAATTCTCTTCCGTTTGGCGGTCCAAAAACTTCTTGAGCTGGCGATCGCGGTGGCTCGCTGCGCTGAAGTACTTGATGTAGGGCTCCCAGCGCGGAGGGCGCGCCGCTTCCGGCCGATCGCCCATCACCGTCACGCGCTGAATCACGCGCTCGCCCTCGAAATCGTTCAGCACGTGGTGCTGCGTGCAGCGGTTGTCCCACATCGCGATCGTGCCGGGAGTCCAGTGATATCGGACCGTGAAGCGCGGGCTCTGGATCCAGCGCACGAGGAAGGAGAGCAGCGCCTCGCTCTCCTGATGCGACAGCTCGACGATCCGGCGCGTGAAGTGCTCGTTCACGAACAGCGACTTCTTCTTCGTCACCGGATGCACGCGAACGACCGGGTGGATCGCCATCTGCTCGACGTTGCCGTGCGGGTGCGCGTCGTGCAGCGCCGAGAGCCCCTCGCAGAAGTCCTTCATCGCGGGCGACAGCTCGTCGTAGGCCTTGTAAGCGTTCGCCCACATCGTGTCGCCGCCCACGGTCGGGCACTTCACCATGTGCAGGATCGAGAGCAGCGAAGGCTCGGCCTGGCAGGTGAGGTCGCTGTGCCACTCGTCGGCGATCGCGCCGGCTCCCGAGTTGGCGCGCAGCTCGAAGAACTCCGGGCGCTCGCCGCCCAGCGCGAGGTTCGGGTGCGGCTCGAGCTTGCCGAACAGGCGTCCGAAGGCGATGTGCTCGTCGGGTGATAGGCGCTGATTCGGGAAGAACAGCACCTGGTGATCCATCAGGAGCGATCGGATCACGTCGGCGTCGGCCGGGCCGGCTTTCGCGAGCGCGATGCCGTGGATCTCGGCTCCGAGCGAGCCCGAGAGGCGGGTGACGTCGAGCTGCGGTGCGGGGCTGGCGAGGGCCATCACGTCCTCCTCACGCGGTTACGCGCAGCATATCAGGCTGCCCGCACCCGAGGGCAGAGGAAGCGCAGCGCAGGGCCGGTGCGGATCGCGAGCCGGCGTGCCGGGGGGAAGAGCTCCGCGTCGATGCTCCACGCGAGCGGCGCGGCGAGGCGCAGCTCGGCCTGGCGGCACGGGAAATGCGCGAGCGATCCGCCGCGCGACCCCGCGCGCAGCGCGGGCAGCTCGAGCGCCAGACGCGCCGCGCTCGCCCCCGTGGTCGCGAAATGGATCCGCTCGGGATCGCTGCCCGCGCTGTAGAACGGAGCGAAGCCGAGCCCGATGTGGCGCACCGCGGCGGCGGCGATCACCGTGAAGTGTCGCTGCTCGATCCGCTTCCCGTCCACCTCGAGATCGGCCTCGAACGGCGCGAACGTGCGGTGCGCGAGCGGACCGCGCAGCAGCGCCGAGGTGCACAGCCGCCCGACCACGGAGAGCGCACCGGCGGGGCCCATCGCCCCGCCGTAGTAGAGCTCGAGAAAGCGCACGCCCACACCGTTGACGAACAGGAATCCGAGCACGGGCGCATCGCTGTCGGCGGTGACGCTCACCACCGCGCGGCGGTGCTCGCAGAGATCGCCGCGGAGCAGCTGCGCGAGCGTGTGGTCGGGTGCGCCGCGCGCGCCCAGCGAGCTCGCAATCGTGTTCACGGTGCCGCCGCGCGTCGGGACGATCGCGGGCAGCGCGGCCGGATCGCGGCGGTGCAAGAGGTGCGTGAGCGTGTGCGGAAGCGTTCCATCGCCACCCACGAGCACGAGCGCGTCGATGTCCTGTTCGAGCAGCGACGCGAGCGCGGGCTCGATCTCGTCGACGTGGGCCGTGAGCGCGGTGCGCTCGCGCGATGCGAGGTCCTGTAGACGCTCCACGAGGCCCGGATCGCGCCGCACGCTGCGTGCGTTCGCGTTGATCAGCACCCCCGCGCGCATCGTCACGAAGGCTGACTCTATGGCTACTCTGGGCGCAATGCCGCCCCAACCCAGCTCGGTCGCGACCTACCGGCGACGGATCGGTGCGTCGCTCGATCGCGTCTGGGAGAACGTGCGCGACTGGGAGCACCTGCCCTGGCTGCACCGCGAGAGCTTCGCATCGGTCGCGCTCGAGCAAGCGGACGCAACGGGCTGGCGCGCGCGGATCGGGCTGCGGGCGCCCGGCGGCGCGGCGATCCGGCTCGAGCTCGTCGCGAGCGACGACCGCCGCTATGTGTCGCGCACGCTCACGGGGCCCGGTGCGGGCAGCGAGATCTGGACCCGGCTCGATCCGATCGACGCGCATCACACCGACATCGAGGTGGAGTTCCTGGTGCCCGGCGTCCCTGCGGACCGCCGCGATGCGCTGGGCGCCTCCTACATCGCGCTCTACACGCTCTTGTGGGATCAGGACGAGGCGATGATGCAGCGCCGCAGCTGGCTGCTCGATACACCGCGCGCCGTGCGCGCCGCGCGCGAGCCGGTCGACCTCGGCCCCGCCGCGGAGCTCGACGCGCGCCTGCCGCTGCGCGCCGTGTTCGGCGGGCGGTCCGTCGTGGTCGCGCGCTGCGGCGACGAGCTGCTCGCCTACGACGCGCTGTGTCCGCACGCACTCGGCCCGATCGACGAGGCTCCGCTCGTGGACGGACGCGTCGAGTGCCCGTGGCACGGCAAGACGTTCGACGTGCGCACGGGCCGGGGCTGCGGCGCCGACCATCGCCTGCGGCTGGCCCCGGCGCCGCGCGTCGAGGTCGTGGGCGGACGGGTGCGGCTGGTCGGCTAGCGCTTCGCAAGAGCGAGCTCCGCGCGCGCGTCCGGGTGGGCGATCGCGATCAGGGCTTCGCGGCGCGCGTCGTTGGTGAGCCCGGCCAGCTCCGCGGCGCCGTACTCGGTGATCACGACGTCCACCTGATGGCGAGGCGTGGTCACGCAGACTCCGGGTCCGAACGCGGGCACGATGCGCGAGACCGGTCCCGCGCTTCCCTTCGCCTGCGACGGCAGGCAGATCAGCGACCGGCCTCCTTCCGAGAACGCGGCGCCCGCGACGAACTCCTCGTGACCGCCAATGCCCGAATACTGTCGGCCCCCGATCTGGTCGGCGACCACCTGCCCCACCAGATCGACCGACAGCGCGCTGTTGATCGACACGAGCGAGCGATTGCGCGCGATGATCGCGGGGTCGTTCACGGCGTCGACGGGCAAGAAGCGCACGAGCTCGCGGCCCTCGCCGTCGAGCCAGTCGTAGAGCTCGCGCGTGCCCATCGCGAACGTGCACACCGACACGCCGTCGTGCAGTCCCTTGCGCCGGTTCGTCACCTTGCCGGCGCGGTGCAGCTTCATGAGACCCGTGGTGAACATCTCGGAATGAACGCCGTAGTCGCCGCCGCTGCGCTCGGCGAGGACCTGCGCGACCGCGCTGGCGATGCCTCCGATCCCCGTCTGCAGCGTTGCGCCGTCGGCGATGAACGCGGCGGCGTGCTCGGCGATCGCGCGCTCGACGTCGGAGGGAGCCGGGTCGGGCAGCGCGAGCGGCTCGCGTTCGGAATGGATCAACGCGTCGATGTCGCGCACGTGGATCGCGTGGGGGTGATCGGGCGGCAGGCCCTGGGTGCGCGGCAGGCGCGGATTGACCTCGACGATCAACACGCGATTCGGATCGCGCCCGCAGCGCAAAAGCTCGTCGACCGTCGCACCCGCGTGTAGCGCGAGCGAGCAGAAGCCGTCGCGGTCGGGCGGGGTGGCGCAGGTCGCCATCACGCGCGGCGCCATCCGCTTTGCGATGCGCGCGAAGCGCCGGAAGTCGGCCGGCACGAAGCGCACCGCGTGGCCCGCGTCGCGCAGCGCGCGCTCGACCGGTCCGTAGAAGCCCGACCGGAGCTCGACACCGGGGCGTGTGAACAGCGCGAACGCGTCGACGAGCAGGGCCGCAAACACCTCGAGCCGCTCGAAGCGCTCGCGCGCGCCGAGCGCGTGCATGAGCTCCACGGGCTGCCCGGGTCCGAGCGGAACCACGAGCGTGTCGCGGTCCCGGATCAGCCGGCTGGCCGCCTCCGGTGTCAGTTCATTCATGGGTTCCTCCGCGGCCGGGAGCGTAAGCCCTTGACAGCGCTGGGTCCGCTGGGATATCTAGAACCAGAATTATGGTTCTAATTTCGGATTCGGATCGGGTCCCCGAGCTGCGCTGGGTGCGTCCGCCCCAGCAGGCGCGCAGCCAACAGACGCTCGATCGCCTGCTCGACGCCGCCGAAGCGCTCGTGTCGGAGAAGGGCTTCGACGACGCGCCGGTCGCCGAGATCGCGCGGCGCGCCGGATCCTCGGTGGGCGCGTTCTACAGCCGGTTCCCCGACAAGGACTCGCTGCTCGGCGCACTCAACGAGCGCTTTCTCGTGCAGGCGGTCGCCACCGCCGATGCCGCGCTCGATCCGGCGCTCTGGCAGCGCGCGAGCATCGGGGAGATCAGCACTGCGTTCGTGCGCTTCCTGGTCGAGATCCACCGCGAGCAGCGCGGACTCCTGCGCGCCTTCTCGCTGCGCATGCGCGTCGACCCCGTGTTCCAGGCGCGGCGCGAGCGGCTCGCGCATCACGTCGGCGGGAGACTCTCGGAGCTCCTGCTCGCGCACCGCGCCGAGATCCAGCACGCCGACCCGCACCGCGCCGCGGCGTTCGCGCTCACGATGGTGTTCGGCGTGCTCGAGCACACGATCGTGTTTGGCGAGATGCGCTCCGGCGCCTTCACCTGGACCGACGAGGATCTGTCCGCCGAGCTCTCTCGCGCGTTCCTCGCCTATCTGGTCGTCCCGACGCGCCCTGCCTAGGAGAACCCGATGCAAGCGATGACCCAGTTCCATCCGAGCGACCGCCGCGCCGTCGAGCGCATCGACGTTCCGCAGAGCCTCACCTACAACTGGGAGTACGCGAGCCCGCGCCAGCGCCTCGAGCGCTTGTACGAGAATGCCAAGCGCGACCAGTGGAACGCGACCGACCGGCTCGACTGGTCGATCGACGTCGATCCGGAGAAGGGCCTCCTGCCCGACGCCGGGATCGGGATCTACGGCACCGAGATCTGGGCGTCGCTCGACGCGAAGCAGATCGAGCGGCTTCGCCACGAGGCGATCAGCTGGCAGCTCTGCCAGTTCCTGCACGGGGAGCAGGGCGCGCTGCTGGCGACGGCGCAGATCGTCGACGCGGTGCCGTGGTACGAGGCGAAGATGTACGGCGCGACGCAGGTGATGGACGAGGCGCGCCACGTCGAGGTGTATCGGCGCTTCATCCAGCAGAAGCTCGGTGTCGAGTACGACGTCAACCCCGAGCTCAAGAAGCTGCTCGACCAGATCCTGCTCGACTCGCGCTGGGACATGAAGTTTCTCGGCATGCAGATCATCGTCGAAGGCCTCGCGCTGGCCGCGTTCGGCACGATCCGCGATACCGCGACCAACCCGCTGCTGCGCGACCTGACCGCGGCGGTGATGGAGGACGAGTCGCGTCACGTCGCGTTCGGCGTCCTGTCGCTGCGCGAGTACTGTCGCGATCTCTCGGAGCGCGATCT
Organism: uncultured delta proteobacterium; assembly: GCA_963832165.1. Lineage (GTDB taxonomy): Bacteria > Myxococcota_A > UBA9160 > UBA9160 > SMWR01 > JAHEJV01. The sequence continues at coordinate 736,663 of CAWHTE010000007.1, forward strand.
CAACGAACGCGAGGAGTTCGTCTACGAGGCGTGTGTGCTGATGCGCGACCGCATCAAGAGCCGCGAGGTGTGGGAGCGGATGGGGCTCGACGCCGACGAGTGCATCGCGCACGCCGAGCGCTCCGGCCTCGCCGCCCAGTTCCGCCACCGCCTGTTCTCGAAGATCGTCCCGAACGTGAAGAGTCTCGGACTGCTCTCGAGCCGACAGCGCGAGCGCTTCCACGCGCTCGACATCCTCCAGTACGAGCACGAGACGACCTCGGACGTCGATCACGACGCGGAGTTCGAGCGGCGCGTGCGCGCGGGCGAGGTCGAGCTGGCTCACGCGTCGTAGCCCCGAGCGATCGGCGCGCGTATCATCGGGACGGGAGGAATCCCGATGTCCGAGCGCCCCGGTGGGCTCGATCGGCGCGAGTTCCTGCGCCGCAGCGCAGTCACTGGGGTCTCGCTCTCGGTCTTCCCGCTGATCGACGCGCGTGCGGCCGAGCCGCCGAGCGTGCGCCGCCGCGTGACGCTCGGACGCACCGGCCTGCGCATCGGTGACATCGGCTTCGGATCGAGCAGCCTCGACGGCGACGAGGCGCTCGTGCGCCACGCGCTCGATCGCGGCATCGACTACTTCGACACGGCCGAGGGCTATACCAACGGAGCGTCGGAAGAGACACTCGGCCGCGCGCTGCGCGGCGTGCGCGAGAAGATCACGCTCGCGAGCAAGGTCGCCTGTGGCGCGCGCGACAGCGTGGCGGACCTGTTCCGCGCTCTCGAAGGCAGCCTGCGCCGGCTCCAGACCGACCGCATCGACCTCTACTTCAACCACGCGGTGAACGATGTCGAGCGGCTCAAGAACTCCGCGTGGGGCGAGTTCACCGATCGCGCGGTCGAGCAGGGGAAGATCCGATTCAAGGGCATGTCGGGGCATGGCGGGCGCCTCGCGGAGTGCCTCGACTACGCGTTCGATCACGACCTCGTCGACGCGGTGCTCGTCGCGCACAACTTCGGCCAGGACCCCGCGTTCCATCAGCGCCTCACCGCGTCGCTCGACTTCGTCGCCGTGCAGCCCGAGCTGCCCCGCCTGCTGGCGAAGGCGAAGGAGAAACGGGTCGGCGTGATCGCGATGAAGACGCTGCGCGGCGCGCGCCTGAACGACCTGCGCTCGTACGAGCGCGGCGGCAATACCTTCGCCCAGGCCGCGTTCCGCTGGGTGCTGTCGGGGCCCCACGTCGACGCGCTCGTGGTCACGATGAGATCGCCCGATCAGGTCGACGAGTACCTCGGGGCCTCTGGCGCCACGGGCGTGAGTCGCGCCGACTTCGACCTGCTCGCTCGCTACGAGACCCGCAACGGCACCACGCAATGCCGCTACGGCTGTGGCGCCTGTCTCGCGGCGTGCCCGGAGGGCGTGTCGATCGACGAGGTGCTGCGCACGCGCATGTACGCCCACGATTACGGCGACGTCGGGCTCGCCAAGCGCGAATACTCGAGCCTGGCCGGCAACGCGCAGGCGTGTGTGTCGTGCGCTCACCAGGCGTGCACGGGCGCCTGTCCGTTCGGAATCGACATCGCGGGTCTCACCGCGCCGACGCATCAGCGGCTCGCATGAACGGCGCCGAAGCGCTGATCCGCACCGCGGCCTCCTCCGGAGTCGACCTCTGCCTCGCGAATCCGGGTACCACCGAGATGCAGCTCGTCGCCGCGCTCGACGCGGTGCCTGGCATCCGCTCCGTGCTCGGGTTGTTCGAGGGCGTGTGCACGGGCGCAGCCGATGGCTACGCGCGCATGACCGGCCGTCCCGCGCTCACGCTGCTCCACCTCGGGCCCGGATTCGCGAACGGGATCGCGAACCTCCACAACGCGCGCCGCGCGCATTCGCCCGTCGTGAATCTGATCGGCGATCACGCGACGTGGCATCTGGCCGCGGATGCGCCGCTCACTTCGGACATCGCTTCGCTCGCGAGCCCCGTTTCGGGATGGGTGCGCAAGTCCGCGACGGCGGCCTCTCTACCTCACGACGGCGCCGACGCGATCGCGGCGGCGCTCGATCCGCCCGGTCAGGTCGCCACGCTGATCGTCCCACAGGATTGCGCCTGGGATCGCGTCGCGGGGCCGGCCGCGCCGGTGAAGCCGCGCGCGCGCAGCAGTGTTTCCGATTCGAGCGTGGAGGCGGCGGCCGCGGCGCTCGCGGGCGCGGGGCCGAACGCGCTGTTCCTCGGCGGCAGCGCGCTGCGCGCCCCCGCACTCCGCGCGGCGGCTCGGATCGCGGCGGCGACCGGCTGCGCGCTGATCCACGAGACGTTCGCGGCGCGCCTCGAGCGCGGTGCGGGTCTGCCCGTGATCGAGCGGCTGCCGTACTTCCCCGAGCAGGGCCTCGAGCGCCTGCGCTCGCTCGCGCACCTGGTGCTCGTGGGCGCGCGCGAGCCCGTGGCGTTCTTCGGCTACCCGGACTACCCGAGCCGATTGGCCTCGAGCACCACGCGCGTAGCGGTGCTCGCAGACGAGGCGCAGGACGCAACGGGTGCGCTCGAGGCGCTCGCGCAACGCGTGCGCGCGCCCGCGCGCGCTCCGCTCGCGACACCCGCGCGTGTCGGAGTCCCGTCTGGACCGCTCACGGCGGGTGCGCTCGGGAATGCGCTCGCGGCGCTCCAGCCCGAGCACGCGATCGTCGTCGACGAAGGTGCGACGAGCGGGCTCGCCTACTTCGCTCTGGCCGCCGGCGCACCCCCGCACGACTATCTCGCCCTCACGGGTGGCGCGATCGGGCAGGGACTGCCGCTCGCGGTCGGCGCGGCACTCGCGTGTCCCGACCGCAAAGTGATCGGGTTCCAGGCCGACGGCAGCGGCATGTACACGCTCCAGGCGCTGTGGACCATGGCTCGCGAATCTCTCGACGTGGTGGTGGTGGTCGCCGCCAACCGCGCCTATCGCATCCTTCAGGTCGAGCTCGCGCGCGCGGGCATCGCCGAGCCCGGCCCGCAAGCGCGCGCGCTCACCGACCTCTCCCATCCCGTGATCGACTGGGTCTCGCTCGCGCGCGGCATGGGCGTTCCGGGCTCGCGCGTCGATACCGCCGAGGATTTCGCCGAGTCGTTTCGCCGCGCGCTCTCCAACGCGGGGCCGTATCTGATCGAGGCGGTGCTCGCCTAGCGCGCGCCGGGATCCGGCCGCGTGTGCCACCACGCCCAGGCCCCGAACACGAACTGGAGCGGCAGGCGCACCCAGCGGAGGATCCCGGAGGACTGCGGCGGATCGCCGACCGGCACGTCGGCGATCGCCATGTGGACGTTCGCGGGATAGACGGCGATGAGCAGCGCAATCGCGCCCCACGCCGCGAGCACGCGCGTGCGCGGAACGAGCAGACCCACGCCGATCATCAGCTCTGCGACGCCCGAGAGGAAGACGAGCTCGGAATGCCACGGCAGGTAGGGCGGCATGATCGGCAGATAGAACTCCGGCGCGCGGAAGTGATTCAGGCCCGCGAACGCGTAGAACGCCGCCATCAGCCAGAGCGAAATCGTCTTGACGCGGCTCATCCGCCTCCCTTCGAAAGTACGAGATCGACGTCGCGTGCGATCTCGTCGAGTGCTCGCCCTGCCGCGGGCGCGACACCCGCAAAGCTGGTGAAGCCATGCGGCAGCGACTCGTAGCAGCGGTACACCACCGGCACGCCGGCTGCGGCGAGGCGCTGCGCGTAGTCCTCGGCCTCGTCGCACAGGATGTCGAAGCCCGAGGTGTACACGAGCGCGGGCGCGAGTCCGCCCAGGTCGCTCGCGAGCGCGGGCGACATCCGCACGTCGTCGCGCTCGCGTTCGTCGTTCAGGTAGTGGGAGAGGAACCATGGGATGTCCTCGCGCACGAGCGGCGGACACGCGCCGAAATCGCGATAGGCGGCGTTGTCGGCGCACGCGAGCAGCCACGGATAGATCAAGAGCTGAACGCACGGCGCGCGCTCTCTCTCCGCGCGCGCGCGCTGCGCGATCATCGCGGCGAGACCGCCGCCGGCCGAGTCGCCGCCCACGCCGATCCGCGTTGCATCTCCGCCGAAGCGCTCGGCGTGCTCGAGCGCAAAGCGGTAGACGGCCCACGCGTCCTCCTGCGCGGCGGGGAAGCGGTGCTCGGGGCCCATGCGATAGTCGATCGAGAGCACCGGGCAGCGCGCGCGCGTCGCGAGCACGCTGCAGAACGGCGCGCACCAGTCGAGATCGCCGACCACGAAGCCGCCCTGGTGGAAATAGAGCAGGAGCGGACGTGGGCCATCGAGATCGGGCGGGGCATGGAGCCGCGCGATCAGCGCGCCCTGCGCACCCGGCACGCGGTGCTCTTCGAGGCGTTCGAGCGGGCGCATCGGCGCGGCCGCGGGTGCGAGCGAATCGCTCGTGACCGCGCGCGCCTCGGCCGGCGTGAGCGTGTGCAGCGCGGGCACGCGCGAAGCGCGCGTGATCAGTGCGAAATGCGAGTCGAGCGTGCGCCCGCGGATCACCGTCGGCGCGCCCGCGAGCGGCGTCACCCAGCGCTCGGGGAGCGCGCGCAGCGCGCGTGCGCCCAGACGCTGTGCGAACGCCGCGATCACTAACGGTCCTGGAACTTCGCTTCGCGTTTCTCGAGAAACGCCGCAATGCCCTCGCGGAAATCGCTCGAGGTCGAGGCGAGGATCTGATTGCGATCCTCCATCGCGATCGCCGCCGCGAGGCCGCCCGCATCGACGTTTACGCCGAGGCACTCCTTGGTGAGCCGCAGTGCGAGCGGCGAGTTGCGCAGCATGCGGCCTGCCATCTCGCGCGCCGCGCTCTCGAGCTCGGTGTCGGGCACCACGCGCGACACGAGGCCGGTGGCGAGCGCGCGGTCGGCATGGATGAAGTCGCCCGTGAGCAGGAGCTCCGACGCAACCGACGCGCCCACGATGCGCGGCAGGAAGTAGCTCACGCCGATGTCGCAGGCCGACAGACCGAGCCGGATGAACGCCGCGTTCATTCGCGCCGATTCTCCGGCGATGCGCACGTCTGCCGCGAGCGCGATCGCGAAGCCGCCGCCCGCGGCCGCGCCGTGCACGGCCGCGATGATCGGCTGCGGTGCGCGCCGCATGAGCAGCGGGATCTCCGCGATGTGGCGCTGCCCGCGCAACCCGTTCGAAACGCCGCGCAGGTTCGAGCCGGAGCGGTCTTCCTTGAGGTCGAGCCCGGCGCAGAATGCCCGGCCCTTCCCGCGCACCACCAGGACGCGCGTCTCGGTGTCTTCGGTCAGCCCTGCGAAGAAATCGCGCAGCTCGTCGACGAGCTTCATCGAGAGCGCGTTCAGCGCGTCGGGCCGGTCGAGCGTGAGCCAGGTCAGGTGACCCTCGCGCGTGATTTCGAGCGTTTCGTACTTGGACACAGCACTCCTTCAGGCGGGTCGCAGCCGCTCCGCAAAGAATCCCAGCACGCGGTCGAGCGCGGCGCGCGTCGGGTGTCCGGACTCGTCGACGAGATCGTTCGTCACCACCGAGTGCGCGGTGCGCGCGATGCCGTGCGGATTGCCGCGGCTCGAGTCGATTTCGATCCCCTCGAAGCCCGACCCGAGCTCGCGGCGCAGGCGCTCGAAGCGATCCGACGGAACCATCGGATCGGCGGTGAAGCGCATGCCGAGCACGCCGCAGCCCGCGCGCGCGCGCTTCTTCACGGTCTCGAGGTCCTCGGCCGAGAGGTGCAGACCTTCGCGATGGCGCTTCGTGACGGGGAAGGGGAGCGAGGGTTGAGAGAGAACGGGTGCCATCACGCTCTCGTCCACCATGAGCGAGAGCGCGAAATTGCCTGTGAGGCACATGCCGATCGCGCCCACGCCGGGGCCGCCACATTCCGCGTGCGCGTGGCGGCACAGCGCGCGCAGCCAATCGGTCACGGGGCTCGAGCCGCCCGCGGCGAGCACGTGGAACTCGCGACTCACGCACGCGCGCACCATCTGCTCGAGCGCATAACCCACCGAGAGCGGCTTGCCCGGCGTGCCGAAGAGATGGGGAAGGTAGGCGGTGAAGCCCGCGTCGACGACGAAGTTCGCGAAGCGCTCGACGGGCGGCGTGATGCCGGGGATCTCGTGGATGATCACCACGCCGGGACCCTTGCCGCGCCGGTAGACGGTCTTCGATTCGCCGTCGTGGGTGAAGCGGAAGCTCGTGTAGCCCTCGAGCACCATGGGATCTCCGATCTAGAAGAACGCGAGCGTCCGGACTTCGATGCTCTCGCGAGCGCCCGCGTCGGCCGGTGAGCTGGGATCGTCGATCGCGGTGTGCGCGGTGAAGCAGGCGAGCCGCGGATCGGAGTCGTAGCACTTGAGCAGCAGCGCCTCGTCGTCCGCCATCCCGGGGTAGTAGAACCAGCGGTGCTCCGGGCGGTACGTGAGCGAGTAGACCTCGCCGACGCGATCGCGATAGCGCAGGTCGGTGGGAACGAAGTCGTCCTGTGCGAGCGAGCTCGCGTCGCAGAACGCGAGCGGCGCCTGTCGCACGGGCCCGCGCAGCGGACGCCAGACGTTGATCACGGCGAACCGGCGTTGCAACAGCTCCTCGGCTTCGTCCCCGCCGACGAGATCGCGCACGCGCTGCGGGCCCGAGAGCAAGGTGTAGTCGTTGTGCACGTAGTGCACGGGCGCCTGGGACAGGGTGCCTGCCTGCCCGGTGCGCTCGGTGTTGCGCACGTTGTGGTCGAACACGAGCACGCGGCGGGCACCGGTGGCGCGCCGAACCACCGCCTCGACTTCGGGGTGGTAGTCGCGCACGACCGCTTCCGGATCGTACGCGTCGCGGAGCGTCGAGACGAGCTTCACGAGCGTGAAGCCTTCGACGTCGAGCGACGCATGCACGAGCTCGCGCGCGTCGTGCACCACCACGCGCCGCCGGTCGCCGTGGGTATTGCGCCCGGGTACGCCCGGAGGCGGCGCATACGTGTAGTAGTAGGGCCGCTCCGCCATCGGGGCGAGGTAGTTCAGCGTCGTCTCCACCATGCCCGACGCCACCTAACCTCGCCCGAGTCCCGTCGACGGACCTGCGCCGCCCTCGCCGAGCCGTCCGCCCTGGCCCAGGTGACCCTTGCCCGGCACGTAGTTCACTTCCACGCGAATCCCGTCGGGGTCTTCGAACAGCAGCGAGTAGTAGCCGGGCGCAAACTGCTTCCCCTCTTCGGGCGGGTGGATGATCTTCGCGCCGAGCTCGCCGCGCACGAACTCGTAGATGGTGTCGATCTGCTCGCGCTCCCGCGCGCGGAAGCACAGGTGATGCAGCCCGGAGCGATCCTGGTCGAACGGGCGGTCGCGTTTGTCGGGCGGCGCGCCGCGCACGAGGATGCCCGTGCGGCTGCCGATGCAATAGACGATTCCCTCGCCCTTGATCAGCGTCTTCATCTCGAAGAAGTGGCAGAGCTTCTCCCAGAACGCGCAGCAGCGTTCCGGGTCGTTCACGGTGAGCTGGATGTGGGCGATCCCGTTGAGCTCGACGGTCATCGTGGTCCTCGCGCGGAACGTGGGCGCGCCGCGATTCTAGCCGTACTCACCCCTGCGTCACGCAGATGAAGTGCGTGGAGTTCCAGATGATTAAATCCTTTTATTTTCAATCAATTATGAGATTAATAGACTATTGTCTATTAATAGAATACTGTTCTTTAGATGTCCTCCGGGTCCATCGCGGCGCCCCGATCGGTTCAGCGCACCTCGCGGCGCAGGCGCAAGAAGGATCGGACGCGAACCGAGATCTTCCGCGCGGCGATGGATCTGTTCAGCGCGCGCGGATTCGACGCGGTCACGGTCGAGTCGATCTGCACGGCCGCAGATGTCGCGAAGGGCACCTTCTTCCTGCACTTCGCGTCCAAGGCCGCTCTGCTCGGCGAATGGAATCGCGAGCTCGCGGCCGAGCTCGCGGATCGGCTGGGCGATCCCGGCGACACGGCTCTCTCGCAATATCGCCGGCTCGCAGACCAGCTCGGTGAGCACTGGAGGCGCCGGCCCGATTTCACGCGCGCGCTCTTGCACCAGCTCCTCTCGCAGCGCGCACCGGCCGAATCGGGCCAGCCCGACCTGCGCGCGCTCGTCGAGGCGGTCGTGCGCCGCGGCCAGGAGCGCGGCGAGTTCCGCCGCAACGTGTCGGCGAGCCTCGCGGCCGCTGCATTCCTGGCCACGTGCGCCGCGGTCTTTTCCGCAGCCGCCGAGCGCAGCGACGCGCCCGAAGTGCTGCGCAACGAGCTCCTGCACGCGCTCCTGCACGGCCTCTCCGAGCCCAGGCCGCGGCTCAAGTGGGCGCCCACGCCGTGATAGCATGGCGGCAGAGCCCCCGCGCAGGAGAGCCCCCCATGGCGATGCCCAAAGGGATCGGCGTCATCGAGACGATGATCGGGATCCCGAGCCCGAACCAGCCGCGCAGCTACGACTTCATGCGCCCGCTGTTCCGCGACAAGGAGTCGATCGATCAGTTCGATTTCCCCGTCGAGTACATGTTCAAGGACGTGCCCAAGACCGGCACGCACGACGACTACATCAAGTACACGCTCGAGCAGATGGACCGCTTCGGGATCGAGAAGGCGGTGATCGGCGTGTCGCTCGACAACGAGATCTCCGTGCGCGCGGTGAAGCAGCACCGCGACCGCTTCATCCCGCAGGGCCAGGCCAACCCGAACCAGGCGATGGACGGCGTGCGCCGGATCGTGCGCGAGTACGAGGAGCTCGGCATCTCGTCGGTGGGCGCGTTCCCGTGCGGGCTCGTGCCGCAGGTGCCGATCAACGACAAGCAGTTCTACCCGATCTACGCGAAATGCGTAGAGCTCGACATCGCGATCTTCTGCTGCGCGGGCGTGCCCGGTCCGCGCATCCCGATGTATCCGCAGCTCGTCCAGCACGTCGACGAGGTGTGCTGGTACTTCCCCGAGCTCAAGTTCGTGTTCCGCCACGGCTGCGAGCCCTGGGAAGATCTCGCGGTGAAGCTCATGCTCAAGTGGCCCAACCTCTACTACTCGACGAGCGCGTTCGCGCCCAGGCACTACCCGAAGGCGATCGTCGACTACGCCAACACGCGCGGCGCGAACAAGGTGATCTACGCCGGCTACTGGCCGATGGGCCTCTCGCTGGAGCGGATCTTCGGAGAGCTGCCGTCGGTTCCGTTCAAGGACGAGGTGTGGCCGAAGTTCCTGCGCGAGAACGCGCTGCGCGTGCTCGGCGAGAAGAGTTAGGCGATGCGTCTGTCGTGCGGAATCGTCCCGGGCCCGAACGCCCCCGAGATCGCCGCGTTCGCGGAAGAGCTCGGCTACCACCGCGCCTGGTTCTACGATTCGCCCGCGCTCTACGGCGATGTGTGGATCGCGATCGCGCGCGCGCTCGACCGCACCGAGCGGATCGGGGTCGGCACCGCCGTGCTCGTGCCGAGCCTGCGCCACGTGATGACGACGGCGGCCGCGATCGGATCGATCGAAGCGCAGGCGCCCGGCCGGCTCGCCGTGGCGATCGGCAGCGGCTTTACGGGCCGCGCGATGTTCGGCAAGCCCGCGATCCCCCTGAAGTCGCTGCGCGAATACGTCGTGGCGCTGCGCGCATTGTTGCGCGGCGAGGAGGCCGTGGTCGACGGCGCAGTCTGCAAGTTGATGAGCCCGCACGGCGTGATCGCGAAGCGCCCGCTCGAGGTGCCGTTGATCATCGCGGTGGGCGGACCGCGCGCGCTCGCGAACGCGAGCGACATCGCCGACGGCATCATGTGCGCGGGCGTGATCACGCCGGGCGTGCGCGACGCCTATCTACTCTCGTTCGGCACCGTGCTGCGCGAGGGCGAGAACTACGAATCCCCGCGCGTGCTCGACGCGATCGGTCCCGCGATCGCCGTGATCTATCACGGCAGCTATCAGGCCGGCGGTGCCGTGGCCGTCGATCAGCTGCCGGGTGGCGCCGCCTGGCGCGCGGAGATCGAGCGCTTCCCCGAGTCGGTGCGCCATCTCTACGTGCACGAGGGCCACATCTACGAGCTCACCGAGCGCGACCGGCGCCACATCCACCCCGCGCTCGGCGCGACCACTTTCACGGGCACGCCCGCGCAGCTGCGCGAGCGCGCCGCGGCGTACGAGGCGCAGGGGATCGCGGAAATCGTGTACGCGCCGATGGGCCCCGACGTGCCGGGCGAGCTGCGCGCGATGCGCGAGGCCCTGTCGGACTGACCGGGTATATTGGACAGAAATCGAGGAGAAGATCGTGGCGATTGCGGAGCACAGTGAGTTGTTCATCGGGGGAAAGTGGGTTCCCTCGGACGCCAGCGGCCGGATCGACGTGCGTTCGGCTTCGACCGAGGAAGTGATCGGGCGCGTGCCCGACGCGACGAAGGCCGACATCGACCGCGCCGTCGCGGCCGCGCGCGAGGCGTTCGATAGCGGTCCGTTCCCGCGCATGGCGCCCGAGGAGCGCGCCGACGCGATCCGCCGCCTGTCGGAGGCGCTCAAGAAGCGCGGCCCCGCGATCGCAGAAGTGATCAGCAAGCAGAACGGCTGTCCGGCGCGCGAGTCGATCGGCACCCAGGTGTTCGCGGCGACGATGGTGCTCGACATCACCGCCGACATGGCGAAGAACTTCAACTGGGTCGAGGAACGCCCCGGTGCATTCGGCAGCCCCGTGCGCGTGGCACGGCTTCCCGTCGGCGTGTGCGCGGGCATCATCCCGTGGAACGTGCCGTTGTTCATCATGGCGATGAAGCTCGGCCCCGCTCTCGCGGCCGGCTGCACCGTCGTGCTGAAGCCGTCGCCCGAGACGCCGCTCGATCCCTATCTGCTAGGCGAGGCGATCCTCGAGGCGGAGCTTCCGCCGGGCGTGATCAACATCGTCGCGGCCGGGCGCGAGACCAGCGAGTACCTCGTCTCGCATCCCGGGATCGACAAGGTGAGCTTCACGGGCAGCACGACCACGGGCCGGCGCGTCGCGGCGCTCGCGGGCGAAGGCCTGAAGCGCTGCACGCTCGAGCTCGGTGGCAAGTCCGCCGCGATCCTGCTCGACGACTTCGACCTCGAGGCGCACGCGGTGCCGCTGCTCGCGTCGGGTCTGCTCAACAACGGACAGGCGTGCGCCGCGCAGACGCGCATCCTCGCGCCGCGCGCGCGCTACAAGGAGATCGTCGATGCGCTCGGTGCCGTGATGGCCGCGAAGAAGGTCGGCGACGCGCTCGATCCCGCGACCGAGATCGGGCCGCTCGTCGCCGAGCGCCAGCGCGATCGCGTGCTGGGCTATCTCGAGGAAGGCAAGAAGGCGGGCGCGCGCGCGGTATGCGGCGGCGGCCGCCCGAAGGCGTTGCCGAAGGGCTGGTTCATCGAGCCGACGCTGTTCGCCGACGTCGACAACTCGATGGTGATCGCCCGTGAAGAGATCTTCGGCCCCGTGCTGTGCGTGATCCCGTACGACGGCGAAGAACAGGCGGTCGCGATCGCGAACGACTCGCCGTACGGGCTCTCGGGTTCGGTCTGGACCCGCGATCCCGAGCGCGGCGCCGCGGTCGCCGCGCAGCTGCGCACCGGCACCGTTCCGATCAATTCACCGATGCTGCTCGACTTCCGCTCGCCGTTCGGCGGGTTCAAGCAGTCCGGGATCGGGCGCGAGCTCGGGCCCGAGGGCATCGCACCGTACACCGAATACCGCTCGATCATTTTGCCGCCGCGCGCCTAGCGCACGGACGGCGGAGGACCCCCCATGAAAGACCACCTCCAGTTCTACATCGACGGCCGCTGGGTCGACCCCTCCGGTGAGGCTCGACCGTTCGCAGTGATCAACCCCGCTACCGAGGAGCCGATCGCGCGGATCGCCCTCGGTAGCGCGAAGGACGTCGACCTTGCGGTCGCTGCTGCGCGCCGCGCGTTCGAGACCTACTCGCAGACCACGCGCGAGCAGCGCCTCGATCTGCTCAAGGCGATCTCCGCCGCCTATCAGGCGCGCTACCAGGAGATCGCCGAGACGATCTCGCTCGAGATGGGCGCGCCGCTCTGGCTCTCGAAGGCGGCCCAGGCCGCGACGGGCCTCGGCCACTTCGCGCAGATGATCGCCGTCCTCGAGAAGTACCCATTCGAGGAGCAGCGCGGCACGACGCGGATCCGGCGCGAGCCGATCGGCGTGTGCGGCCTGATCACGCCCTGGAACTGGCCGATCAACCAGATCGCGTGCAAGGTGGCTCCCGCGCTCGCAGCGGGATGCACGATGGTGCTCAAGCCGACCGAGATCGCGCCGCTCAACGCGATCCTGTTCGCCGAGATCATGCACGCGGCCGGTGTCCCGGCGGGTGTGTTCAACCTCGTGAACGGCGACGGTCCGACCGTCGGACAGGCGATCGCCGAGCACCCGGGTATCGACATGGTGTCGTTCACGGGCTCCACGCGTGCGGGCGTCGAGGTCGCGCGCGCGGCGGCACCCACCGTGAAGCGCGTCGCGCAGGAGCTCGGCGGCAAGTCCGCCAACATCATCCTCGACGACGCGGACTTCGCGGCGGCCGTCGGCGGCGGCACGATGGGCTGCGCAATGAACAGCGGCCAGTCGTGCAACGCGCCCACGCGCATGCTCGTGCCGCGCTCGCGCCACGACGAGGCAGTGGCGATCGCGAAGGCGACCGCGGAGCAGATCACGGTGGGTGATCCGGCCGGGGCCAACACGCGGATCGGTCCCGTGGTGAGCGAGACGCAATGGAACAAGATCCAGGGCCTGATCAAGAAGGGCATCGACGAGGGTGCGACGCTCGTGACCGGCGGCCCGGGCCGTCCCGACGGTCTCACGCGCGGCTACTACGTGCGACCGACGGTGTTCGCGAACGTGCGCAACGACATGTCGATCGCGCGCGAGGAGATCTTCGGGCCCGTGCTCTCGATCCTGCCCTACGAGGACGAAGAGGACGCGATCCGGATCGCGAACGACACCCCGTACGGCCTCGCGGGCTACGTGTCGTCGAGCAACCTCGAGCGCGCGCGACGCGTCGCGTCGCGGCTGCGCGCCGGCCAGATCAGCATGAACGGCGCACCGCCCGACTTCAGCGCGCCGTTCGGCGGCTACAAGCAGTCGGGCAACGGCCGCGAGTGGGGCGACTTCGGATTCGAGGAGTTCCTCGAGACGAAGGCCATGATCGGCTGGGGCGAGTAGTCCGCAGGTTCGTCGTTCGGTTCGAACGTCTATCATCGGCGGCGTCATGCTGACGCCGTTCACGGAAGACGTGTGGACCGACACGAGGCGCCAGAAGTTCTTCGGCGTCGAGACGGGCACGCGCATGACGATCGTGCGCCTCTCGGACGGCGGGCTCTTCGTGCATTCACCCGTGGCGCTCGAGGGCGACACGCGCGCCCGCATCGACGCGCTGGGCGAGGTGCGCGCCGTCGTCGCGCCGAGCGTCTTCCATCACCTGCAGGTCGGCCCCTGGATGGCCGCCTATCCGAAGGCGCTGTACTTCGCGTGCCCGGGGCTCGAGTGGAAGCGCCCCGACCTCGCGTTCACGGGCGTGCTGGGCGATCAGCCGCATCCGTGGTGGTCGCGCGACATCGAGCAGGTCTACTTCTCGGCGCGCCGCGAGAACGAGGTCGTGTTCTGCTTCGCGCGGCGCAAGCTCCTGATCTGCGCGGACGCGCTCCTGAACCTGTCGACGCACGACCTGCGCGCCACGCGGTTCGTGGCGCGGTTGATGGGAAACAGTGCGCCCGGGGTGGGCTACCTCGAGCGCGTGATGATCCGCAACCGGCGGCTCGCGCGGCGGCAGGTCGATCGGATCCTCGCGTGGGATTTCGACAAGGCCATCGTGGCGCACGGCGATCCGGTCGAGCGCGACGCAAAAGCCGCCATGCGCGACGCATACGCGTGGCTCTGACTCAGGTCGAGGAGCGCCCGCGCGGAGGCGGCGCGAGTCTCCGGATCACGGACTCCGGTACGCGCGCCATGAACTCCTTGAGCACGTTCATCTGCCACGGGAACGTGTAGGTGCGCTTTCGTTCCTCGATTGCGCGCACCATGTACCGGACCGAGGTGGGCACGTCGATCAGGAACATCATGCCCTTCTGGCCCTCCGTGAGTGCCGTCTCGACGAAGCCGGGGCACAGCGTCATCGCGTGCACGCCGGTGCCGTGCAGGTCCATGCGCAAGCTGGACATGAAGCTCGTAACGCACGCCTTCGAGGCCGAGTAGGCGGCGCGGCCCGGCAGCGGGCGGTGTCCGGCCGACGAGCTGACCGCACACAGCACGCCGGATCCCTGCTTCACCATCGCCGGGATGAACGGGACGACCGTATTCGTCACGCCGATCACGTTCACGCCCATGAGCCAGGCGATCTCGCGCGCTTCGCCTTCGAGCACGCGGTTGGCGATACCGACGCCCGCGTTCGCGAACACGAGGTCGACGCCGCCCGCGGCCGCGAGGAACGCCTCGGCGCTGCGCGCCATGAAGTCGGTGTCGGCGACGTCGCCCGCGTACACCTCGACGCGCGCGCCGCGCGCCGTCCACTCCTTCTCGCGCTCGCGCAGAATCGACTCGCGCCGCGCGACGAGCCCCAGATGCGCACCCGCGCGCGCGTAGTGATCCGCGAGCCCCTGTCCGAGTCCCGTTCCCGCGCCCGTGACGAACAGCCGCCGGATCTCACTCATCGAAACCTCCCGGCGCGCGTGCAGCGCGTCCGCGGATCGTACTAGCCTCGATCGCTTCGATCCTTCAGGTGGCCGGTCCATCCGAAGTTGCCCCGAGCCGTGCAACGGCCCGTGGCCGGCTCCGCTCTACTTCTCGGCAGCAAGCCAACCGCCCCGGATCGGCGATTGTGCTGATAAATCGATGGTTTGTGAGCTCGATTTGAGAATGAGCGAGGAGGTGCTATAACAGTGATCAAGTAATTTACCGATGTTAATACTTCTGAACGTTGTTCTATGAGCCTTCACATCGCCACGACCTCCAGCATCGAGAGCCGCCGCGCGCGCCAGCGCGAGGAGGCGCGCCGCACGATCCTCGACGCAACCGAGTTGCTGTTGATCGAGTCGGGCGGCTTCGACTTCTCGATGCGAAGTCTCTCCAAGCGCTCGGGCTACTCCGCGCCCACCGTCTACCACTACTTCGGTGACAAGGACGGACTGATCGATGCGCTGCTCGAAGAGCGCATCGCGAGGCTCGCGGATGAGATCGAGCGCGTACCCGTGACGGGAGAGGCGCTCGTCGATCTGCGCGCCGTGCTGCGCGTGTTCGTCGGCTTCGGCGCCAAGCATCCCACGTTCGATCGCCTGATGTGGACCGTGTCGAGCAAGGGCGAGAGCCGCACGCCTCCCGCGATGGAGCGCCTCTCCGCGCGCGTGCGGCCGCCGCTCGAGACGCTCGCGGGATCGGGTCGGCTCGGCGACGTCGACGTCGACACGGCGGGCCAGATGATCTGGGCGCTGCTGCACGGTCTCTCCGCGCTGCGCGTGAACGAGCCCGACCACCCCTGGTCACCGAATCTGGGCGAGCGCGCTCTCGACACGCTGCTCTCGGGCCTGACGCTCCCGCAATCCCAGGATACGCGCCCCAATTCCCACGAGGCACGGCGATGAGTCGGATTCTGTTCGCGTTGGCGTTCGCGCTGCTGGCCGCGGGCTGTGGTGAAGATGTCGCGAAGGAGGCGGGTCATCTGCCGTCCGTGTCAGTGGCCGTGGTCGAGTCGGTCGATCTGCAGGAGGAGATCCGCGCGAGCGGTGATCTCCACGCGCGTCTGCACACGACGATCGCGGCCGAGATCGAGGGACGCATCACGGAGATCTCCGTCGACGAGGGCGGCAGCGTGAAGGCCGGTGCAGTGGTGATCGAGATCGATCCCGAGCGGCGACGGCTCGAGCTCGCCGCGAGCCGCGCGCAGCACTCGCAGGCGAAGGCCAACTACGAGAACGCGAGCCGCCAGACCGAACGGATCCGCAAGCTGCGCACCCAGAACGTGTTGTCGGACCAGAAGCTCGAGGACGCCGAGACGGCATTGACGCTCGCGCGCTCGCAGATGGACGCGCAGCGCGCGGCGCTCGGGGTGATCGAGCGCGCGCTCGCCGACGCGAGTGTCAGCGCGCCGTTCGAGGGGATGATCGCGCGGCGCGCGGTGCAGCTCGGCGAGTTCGTGCAGCCGGGCAAGCCGCTCGTGGAGCTCGTGGCGCTCGACCCGCTCGAGGTCGTGTTCGCGCTCACCGAGCTCGACTCCGAGCGCGTGCGCCCGGGCCAGAAGATCGAGGTGTCGGTCGGCGCATTCCCGGACCGCGTGTTCCACGGCGTGGTGACGTTCATCTCTCCCACCGTCGATCCGGCCACGCGCACGCTCCGGATCAAGGCCGAGATCGACAACGACGAGGGTCACCTGCGACCGGGTCTGTTCGCGCGCGTGAGCCTCGGCGTCTCCCCGCGCAGCGGCGTGGCGATGGTGCCCGAGGAAGCGCTGATCCAGCGCAGCGAGGGCGCGATGCTGTTCAGGATCGGCGCCGACAACCGCGTCAAGCGCGTCATGGTCACTACGGGCGCTCACGACACCGGACGTGTCGAAGTGCGCGGCGACATCGCACCGGGTGACCGCGTGGTGCGGCGTGGCCACGGCGGGCTCGCCGACGGCGCCGAAGTGGCCGTGCGCGAAGCCGAGCCTCACGCAGTGGCGGCTCAGGCGGACGAGGACGAAGGCGCCGAGCTGTGAGTCTCTCGGACCTCTCGATCAAGCGCCCTGTCCTCACCTGGATGATGGCGCTCGCGCTCGCCACGTTCGGCGTGCTCGGCTTCGTGCGCCTCGGTGTCGACCGCTATCCCGACATGGAGTTCCCGTTCGTGGGCGTCCGGGTCGAGCTCGAGGGCGGGTCGCCTACCGCGATCGAGGACGAGATCATCGATCCGCTCGAGGAGGCCTTCGCGACGATCGAAGGCGTGCGCCACATCCATTCCCAGGCGGGCCAGGGGGAGGGGCGTGTAACGCTCGAGTTCGAGCTCGAGCACGACCTCGACACGGCTGCGCAGGACGTGCGCGACAAGCTCAACGTCACGATGCGACGTCTGCCGCGTGACATCGAGGCTCCCTCGCTGGGCAAGGCCGACTACTCGCAGTTCCCGATCATCATCGCGCCGATCGCGTCGGACCTGTCCGCCATCGAGACCACCGAGTACGTCGAGGAGCACATCAAGCCCGCGCTCGAGAGCATCCCGGGCGCCGCGGGTGTGCAGGTGTGGGGTGGTCGCGATCGCAACCTCCGGATCTGGATCGACCCCGCCGCGCTGCGCGCACGCGGCCTCGCGGTGAGCGACGTGCTCGGCGCGCTGCGGCGCGAGCACGTCGACCGGCCGGGTGGCTTCATCGAGGGGCAGACCGTCGAATGGGCGGTCAAGACCGACGCCGAGTTCCGCTCGGTGGCCGAGCTCGAGAACATGATCGTGTCGTGGGACGGCGAGGCGCCGATCCGGATGCGCGACGTGGCGCGGATCGAGGACGGCTCGGAGGATGTCCGCGACGCGAGCTACATGAACGGCAAGCGCGGTATCGCGCTCGGCCTCTCCAAGCAGTCGAAGGGCAACACCGTCGCGATCGTCGACGAGCTCTTCCGGCGCATGGACCCGATCCGCGAGGCCGCTCCCGATGGCATCCAGATCGCCAAGTCCGAGGGCTTCCTCGACAACTCGCAGGTGATCCGCGAGTCGTTCGAGGAGACGATGATTGCGCTGCTGTTCGGCGGCGTGCTGGCCGTCGCGGTGGTGTTCGTCTTCATCCAGCGCTTCCGGCCCACCATGATCGTCGCGGCCTCGATTCCGCTCTCGATCATGGCCACGTTCGGTTTCATCTGGGTGTTCGACTTCACGTTGAACACGATGACGCTCCTGGGTCTCACGCTCGCGATCGGCGTGGTGATCGACGACGCGATCATCGTGCTCGAGAACATCGAGCGGCACCGCGAAGGCGGAAAGAACGCGCTCGAGGCAGCGCGCTCGGGCACGCGCGAGATCACGCTCGCCGCGTGCGCGGCGACCTTCTCGGTGGCGGCCGTATTCGTGCCGGTCGCGTTCGCCCAGGGTCGCATGGGCGCGTTCCTGCGCGAGTTCGGCATCACGGTGGCGGTATCGGTGATGATCTCGCTGTTCGTGGCCCTCACGCTCACGCCCATGCTCGCTGCGCGCATGTCGCCTCCGAAGGAGCGCGCCCACGGCGGCATCTACCACCGCCTCGAGCAGTGGTTCAACGGACTCGAGACGGGATACCGCAAGCTGCTCGACTGGACGCTCGCGCACCGCGGCAAGACCGCCGCAATCGCCGTGGGGTCGATCGTGCTCGCGATCGCAGCCGGCAGGCAGCTTCCCGGCGAGTTCTTCCCGGTCTCCGATTCGGGGTTCATCCTGATCAGCTTCCGCGCACCGCCGGGCACCTCGCTGGAGGCGACCGAGGCGATCCTCGCGCGGAACCAGCAATGGGCGCTCGAACAGCCCGAGACCGCCGCGGTGTTCGGGCGCGTCGGGCCGGATGCATGGCGCATGAGCGGCCCCAACGAGGGCATGATCAACGTGCGGCTCGTCCCGCTGGAGGAGCGCAGCCGCAGCGCCCAGGAGATCATGCGCGCGGCACGCGACGCGCTGTCGGAGATCCCGGGTCAGGAAGTCTCGGTCGTCAACCCGATGGGCGCGAGCAACCGCGACTTCGAGGTCGAGATCGCGGGCAATGCGAGCCTCGAGGAGTTCGACCAGTACGCGACCGACCTGATCGATCGCCTGCGCGCGGGCGGCGGCATGGTCGACCTCGACAAGAGCCTGCGGCTCGGGCTGCCCGAGGTGCGCGTGGTGCCCGACCGCGAGAAGGCGGCCGCGCTGGGCATCGACGCCGCGACGGTGGCCGAGATCGTGCAGTCGATGATCGGCGGGCTCGACGTCGCCACGTTCCGCGACGGCGAGCAGCGGCACGACATCCGGCTGCGCATGGAGCGCCAGAACCGCGACTCGCTCGACGCGATCGGCGATCTCTGGGTGCGCGCGCGCAACGGAGAGCTCATCGACCTGCGCAACGTCGTGCAGATCGAGAAGGGTGCCACGGCTGCCTCGATCACGCGCACCGACCGCCAGCGCAGCGTGAAGGTGATGGCGAACCTCGACGGCATCAGCCTCGACGAGGCGATCTCGCGCGCGCAGGCGATCGCAGACGAGATCCTGCCGCCGCACCTCTCGCTGCGCCTGACCGGCGACGCCGAGTCCATGAAGGAGGCAAGCAGCCAGTTCGCGCTGATGCTCGTGCTCGCGGTGCTCGTGATCTACATGGTGCTCGCAGCCCAGTTCGAGAGCTTCGTGCAGCCGCTGATCGTGATGATTGCGCTGCCGTTCTCGATGGTCGGCGCGCTGGGCGGCCTCTGGCTCGGAGGCATGACACTCAATCTCTTCAGCATGATCGGAATCGTGCTCTTGATCGGGCTCGTCACGAAGAACTCGATCTTGCTGATCGACTACGCCAATCAGCTGCGCGCGGAAGGGCAATCGGCCGTCGATGCGATCCGTCACGCCGCGCCGATCCGGATGCGGCCCGTGGTGATGACCGCGCTCGCGATGATCTTCGGCGTGCTGCCGGCCGCGTTCGGCATCGGGCCCGGTGCCGAGACACGTGCGCCGATGGCCGTGGCCACCGCGGCGGGCATGTTCAGCTCTACGCTGCTGACGCTTCTCGTGGTGCCGGTGTTCTACCTCGCGGTCGAGCGCGCCAAGGAGCTCCTGGCCTCGCCGCGCGAGGCGCTCGCACAGGCGCGCAACGCCGCTCGCGGCCTCCGCCCGCTCGCCGACCGCGCGCTCTCGGCTCTCGCTTCCCGGCGCTGAAAGCGGTACTCCTCATGCGTGCTCGACGCGTCGATGGGGGTCGCCGCGCGCGAGATCCTCGAGGGCGTGTTCGGCCACGAGGATTTTCGCCCGGGTCAGGCGGAAGCAGTGTGCACCGCGCTCGCGGGGCGCGACGTCGTAGTGCTGCAGCCCACGGGCTCGGGCAAGTCGCTCTGCTACCAGGTTCCCGCGCTGGTGGCGGGCCGGCGCGGGCAGGGCACGACGATCGTCGTCTCTCCGCTGATCGCGCTCATGCGCGATCAGGTGGGTGCGCTCGCGGCGCGCGGGGCGCGCGTCGCAGCGCTGCACAGCCAGCAGGACGCGGACGCGCAGCGCGACGCCGTCGCGCGCTTCCTGCGCGGCGAGCTCGAGCTCTTCTACGTCTCGCCCGAGCGCGCGGCGCTCGCGAGCTTCCGACGCATGCTCGCGCGTACGCGCGTGGCCCTGTTCGCAGTGGACGAGGCGCACTGCGTGAGCCAGTGGGGCCACGACTTCCGGCCCGAGTACATGCGCCTCGCCGAGCTGCGCGAGATCGCGAGCGCACCGATGATCGCGCTCACCGCGACGGCCACCGCCGCCGTGCTCGCGGAGATCGAGAGCGGGCTCGGATTGCGCAGCCCGCTGATCGTGCGCGCGGGCCTCGACCGCCCGAACCTCGCGTTCGCGGTGTGCGCGCTGCGCACGCACGAAGCGCGCCTCGCGGCGCTCGTGGCCGAGCTCGACGCGGCGGGCCTGCGCAAACGGGGCGCCGGACGCGCGATCGTCTACTGCAGCACGCGCAAGGTCACCGAGCGCGTCGCTTCCGAGCTGCGCTCGGCCGGGATCGGTGCGGGCCACTACCACGCGGGCCGCACCGGGCTCGCGCGCGAGCGCGCACAGCTCGCGTTCGAAGCCGGCCGCACGCGCGTGCTCGTCGCCACCAACGCGTTCGGGATGGGGATCGACCTGCCCGACATCCGCCTGATCGCGCACTTCCAGACGCCCGGCAGCGTCGAGGCCTACTACCAGGAGGCCGGTCGGGCCGGACGCGACGGCGAGCCCGCGCGCTGCCTGCTGTTCTTCGGCGCGTCCGACCTGATGACCCAGCGGCGCCTCGCCTCCGTGAGCGGCGGCGGTGCATCGATCGCGCGGCGCCGCGCGGAAGCGATTGCGGCGATCGAGCGCTACGCGACGCAGCTGCGCTGCCGGCAGCAGGCGCTCGTCGCTCATTTCACGGGAGAGGCGACCGGCGAGCCGTGTGGGCGCTGCGACGTCTGCACGGGCGCGGCTGGCGTTTCGGACGCGGGCCGTGCGGCCACGCCCGTGCGCAGCGAGATCGCGCAGCTGTCCGACGATGCGCTCGCGGTCGTGGTGCGTGCGGTCGGGCAGATCACGCGTCCCGTCGGCAAGACCAACCTCGCGCGCGCGCTGCGCGGCAGCCGCGCCCGGGCGCTCGCGCGCGGTGGCCTGCTCGCGATGCCGGAGCACGGCGCGCTCGCGGAGTACAGCGAGGGCTCGATCGCCGCAGCGATCGACGCACTCGTGGGCGAGGGGCGGCTGCGCCGAACGGGCCGGAAGTATCCCACGCTGTGGCTTCCGGGCCGCCCGGTGCGGGAAGCGCGCGCGAGCGGCAAGAACGGCGCAGCGACCAGCGCGCCGCGCGCGCGCTCGCAGCGCTGGGGCGGGCCGGTCGCTCGCGCGCTCGACAACTACCGCCGGCGCAAGGCGCGCGATCTGCGCTGGAAGACCTACATGGTGTTCCAGCACAACGTGTTGCTCGCGATCGACCGCGAGCTGCCGGACACGCGCGCTGCGCTCGCAAAGATCCCCGGCCTCGGTCCGGCGAAGCTCGAGCGCTTCGGCGACGACATCCTGGAGCTCGTGCGCCAGCACCGAACGGACTAGCCGCGTACAATCCGGTCGGAGGCCCCCATGGCGAGCGATCTGTTCTCTACCCCCGAGCACGCGCTGTTCCGCGAGACGGTGCGCAAGTTCGTCGACGAGGAGCTGCGCCCGCGCGCGCGCGAGTTCGACGCGATGGGCCGCTTCGACAAGGGCCTGTACAAGAAGATGGGCGACCTCGGGATGCTCGGGCTCCGCTACGACCCGAAGTGGGGCGGGTCGGGGCTCGACTACTCGTACATGGCGATCCTGTTCGAGGAGATCGGCCGCTGCGACAACGCGGGCGTCGCGATGGGGATCAGCGTCCACACCGACATGGCCACGCCCTCGCTGCACCAGTTCGGCAGCGACGAGCTGAAGCAGCAGTTCCTCGTGCCCGCGATCGCGGGCGAGATGGTGTCGGCGATCGCGGTCACCGAGCCGGGCGCGGGCTCCGACGTCGCCGCGATCCAGACGCGCGCCGTGCGCGACGGCGACGAGTGGGTGATCAACGGCAGCAAGATCTACATCACCAACGCCGCGACGGCCGACTGGCTGTGCCTGCTCGCGGTGACCGATCCCGAAGGCCGGCTACGGCGGCTTCTCGCAGATCATCGTGCCCACCGACACGCCGGGCTTCCGCTACGACCTGCTCGACAAGATCGGCAACTGGGGCTCGGACACCGGCCAGCTCTTCTTCGAGAACGTGCGCGTGCCGATCGCCTACACGATCGGCGAGATCGGCCGCGGCTTCCAGCAGCAGATGATGCAGTTCCAGGACGAGCGCCTGGTCGGCTGCATCAGCAGCATCGCAGCCGCGCAGGACAACTGGGAGAACACGCGCGCGTGGGCCGAGCAGCGCGTGCTGTTCGGCAAGCCGCTCTCGAAGATGCAGGTCACGCAGTTCAAGTTCGTCGAGATGCTCACGCAGCTCACCGCGGCGCGCGAGCTCACCTACGCGTGCATCCGCGAGTGCAACCGCGGCGTCGACGCGACGCAGCTGATCACGATGGCGAAGATCTTCTGCGCGCGCGTCGCGCGCTTCGTCGCCGACGAATGCATCCAGCTCTCGGGCGGCTACGGCTACATGAAGGAGAGCGCCGCGGGCCGCGCGTTCGTCGACAGCCGCCTGATCAGCATCGGCGGCGGCTCCGACGAGACGATGCTCCATTACCTCGCGAAGCAGCTCGGTTTCTAGAAGAAGCTTTTAGGAGAAGACATGGCAGATGACGTGACGCGCTACGAGCGGCGCGGGCCGGCCGGATGGATCACGCTCGCGTCGCCCGACACGCGCAACGCGCTCTCGACGGCGCTCGTGGCCGGCCTCGGGGCGCATCTGCGCGAGGCGATCGAAGATCCCGCGGTGCGCGCGATCGTGCTCACGGGCGAAGGCCCCGCGTTCTGCGCGGGCGCCGATCTCAAGAACCGCGGTGCGATGGGCCAGTCCGAGAAGGGCAACCCGTTCGTCGGAGTTCTCCAGCAGATGCGACACGGGCCGAAGCCCGTGATCTCCGCGGTGAACGGCCACGCGTTCGGCGGCGGCGTGGGCCTGGTCGCCGCGGCCGACATCGCGATCGCGGTCGATTCCGCGGTGTTCAGCTTCAGCGAGGTCCGGATCGGCGCGATTCCCGCGATGATCTCGGTCGTGGTGCTGCCGAAGCTCGGCGAGCACCAGACGATGCGCCTGTTCCTGACAGGCGAGCGCTTCACGGCCGAGCGCGCGCTCGGCTACGGCCTGCTCCACCGCGTGGTCGCGCCCGGTGCGCTCGAGGCCGCGGTGCAGGAGGAGATCGACGCGATCGCGAAGGGCGGTCCGAATGCGATTCGCGAGGCGAAGCAGCTCGTGCGAACGGTCGCGCGGCTGCCCGAAGACGAGGCGTTTCGCTTCGCGGAGAAGAAGATCGCCGCAATCTTCGCCTCGGAGGAGGCAGCCGAGGGGATGGCCGCGTTCGCGCAGAAACGGCCGCCCCGATGGGTGGTTCCGGGCTAGCGCCCGGACAGCCACTGGAAGTGGGAGAAATCCCACCCCGGGGGTTGCCGAGCGCTCCGCTCCCCGGAAACCTACCGGCCCATGCCGACCCCCTCTCTCTCCATGCCGAGCGTGTGCAACCGCTGGCGCACTGCTCGCATGCGCGCTCGCGGGCGCAGCGCTCGCGCTCACCGCCGCCGAGCGCGCCGCCGCGTTCAGCCTCGACGACGTCGCCAAGCGCGCCAAGCGGCTCGCGGCCCAGCCCTACCGCGAGCCCGAGCGCAATCAGCCCGCATGGCTGCGCGACATCACCTACGACCAGTGGCGCGACATCCGCTTCCGGCCCAGCCGCGCGCTCTGGCTCGACCGCAACCTGCCGTTCACGGTCCAGTTCTTCCATGCCGGCTTCTTCTACGACCGGTCCGTGAAGGTCAACGTGGTGACGAACGCGGGCGTGTCCTCGGTGCCGTTCTCGCCTGACATGTTCGACTACGGCAAGAACGAGTTCGGCAGCCGCATACCCCAGGATCTGGGATTCGCGGGCATGCGCGTCCACTACCCGATCAAGAACCCGAACTACCGCGACGAGATCATCGTGTTCCTGGGCGCGAGCTATTTCCGCGCCGTCGGACGCGATCAGGCCTACGGAATCTCTGCGCGCGGGCTCGCGATCGACACCGCGCAGCCCTCGGGCGAGGAGTTCCCGTGGTTTCGCGAGTACTGGCTCGTGCGGCCCGGGGCGGGCGCGCAGGAGCTCACGATGTTCGCGCTGCTCGACAGCCCGAGCGGAACCGGCGCCTATCGCTTCGTCGTAGCCCCGGGGCCCGAGACGCGCGTCGATGTCGAAATGCGCATCTACCCGCGCAAGGAGATCAAGAAGCTGGGCGTCTCCGCGCTCACGAGCATGTTCCTGCGCGGTGAGAACGGAGACGGGCCGATCGACGACTATCGGCCCGAAGTGCACGACTCCGACGGCCTCTTGATCGCGGCGCGCAGCGGGGAATGGCTGTGGCGACCGCTCGAGAACCCGCATTCGCTCGTGGTCTCCGCGTTCTCGACCGTGAGCCCGCGCGGCTTCGGGCTGCTCCAGCGCGATCGCAACCTCGATCACTACCAGGATTTCGAGGCGCGCCAGGACCTGCGGCCGAGCGTCTGGATCGAGCCGAAGGGCGACTGGGGCCCGGGGCGCGTCGAGCTCGTGGAGATCCCGACCGACAAGGACATCAACGACAACATCGTGTCCTACTGGGTGCCGGAAGCGCCCGTGACGCCGAAAAACCCCGTCAGTCTGGCATACTCGATGTTCTGGTACGGCGAGGAGCGCACCCGGCCGCCCGGCGGCTGGTCCTCCTCGACGCGCAAGGACCGGGGCACGATGGATGGCGCGCGCCGCCTCGTCGTGGATTTCGAAGGCAAGGCGCTCAGCAAGATCCCGCCCGAGAGCGTGGTGGAGGGTGTCGTGACGGCAGCTGCGCACGGGAGCGACGGAGCTGCGCGCGGCCCGGCCGAGCTGCTCGAGCAGCAGGTGATCCACAACCCGATCAACAACGGGTGGCGTCTGGTATTCCAGGTGAAGCCACCCGACGACCATCCGATCGAGCTGCGCGCGTTCCTGCGCCACGGCGGCGACGTCATCACCGAGACCTGGTCCTACCAATTGCATCCGTGAGGGACCGTCCGTGAGTCAGCGGCCATTTCCCGATCTTCCGCGCGTCGCTTCCGACGCGCCGGAGGACGAAGCGAGGCCCGCGCCTTCGCTGGAGACGATCCTCCAGGATTGGCCGGGTGCCCTCGCGCGCGCGACCGCCTATCTGGGCGCGATCGGGTTCGCGCTCTCGGACGTGCAGCGCATCGCCAAGCGCGCGCTCGAGCGCGCGCTCGGCCGTGAGCAGCACGCGGGCGCGGTAGCCGACGCGATCGACGAGACCGAGCGCCTGCTCCTGGAAACGCAGCCGCTCGTGAGCGGCACGCGCGGAGAGGGCAGGCTTGCCGCGTTCGCACGCTGGAGGTTCGCGGCCTGGCAGGCCGGCAGCGTACACGGCGACAAGCCGCTCGAGCTGCGGCAATTCGCGGCCACACCGCCGATCTCGCGCGGCCCGATGGTCCCGGCCTTGTACCGCGGTCGCAAGCTCGGCGAACGGCGCCACCGGCGCCGCCAGGCCGGCGAGCACGATCCCGAGCGACCGGGGCGCCGCGAGCGGCGCGGCGCGCGCGAGCCCTGGGACGCGCGCGGCCGAGGCCGGCGCGCGCTGCTCATGCTGCTCGTGCTCGCGCCGAGCGTGGCCGCGGGTGCGCTGTTCCTGGGCACGCTGCCCGCGACCGTCTGGTACCCGATCGAGCTCGCGATGGCGATCGCGTTCGGAGCGCTGTTCGGCTGGATCTCGGTTGGCTTCTGGACGGCGGTGTTCGGCTTCGGGGTGCTGCTGCGCGGCGGCGACCGCTTCTCCATCACGCGTACCGAGGCCGAGCCGCGCGCGCCGATCGATCCCTCGGTGCGCAGCGCGGTGGTGATGCCGGTCAAGGACGAGTCGGTGGAGCGCGTATTCGCGGGCCTGCGCGCAGTGCGCGCGTCGCTCGAGCGCGCGGGCGCGCTCGATGCGTTCGACCTGTTCATCCTGAGCGACAGCGCCGACCCCGACCTCTGGGTCGACGAAGAGGAAGCCTGGGCGCGCTGGAATCGCGAGAATGATTTCCGAGGGGGAATCTACTACCGCCACCGCCGCGTGCGCCGCAAGCGCAAGAGCGGAAACGTCGCTGACTTCTGTCGGCGCTGGGGCCGTCACTACCGCTACATGGTCGTGCTCGACGCCGACAGCGTGATGAGCGGCGAGTGCATCGTGCGCCTGGTCGGCTTGATGGAGCGCAACCCGCACGTCGGCATCATCCAGAGCACGCCCGCAGTCGTACGCGCGCGTTCGCTGTTCGCGCGCATCCAGCAGTTCGCGGCGCGGCTCTATGGGCCGATGTTCGCCGCGGGCATGCACTACTGGCAGCTCGGCGACAGCCCGTATTGGGGCCACAACGCGATCATTCGCGTCGAGCCGTTCATGCAGTACTGCGGGTTGCCGCGGTTGTCCGGAAAGCCGCCGTTCGGCGGCGACATCATGAGCCACGATTTCGTCGAGGCGGCTCTGCTAGGCCGCGCGCGATGGTCGATCTGGCTCGCGTTCGACCTGCCCGGAACCTGGGAGGAGACCCCCGGCTCGCTGCTCGAGGAGATGCAGCGCGACCGCCGTTGGTGTCAGGGGAATCTCCAGCACCTGCGGCTGCTCTTCACCGAGGGGATCGTGCGCGTGCACCGCGGACTGTTCCTGAACGGGATCTTCTCGTACGTCTCCGCGGTGCTCTGGCTCGGGTTCCTGATCGTCTCCACGGTGGAAGCCGCGGCCTGGTCGTACTGGGGCCCGGACTACTTCCCGGTCGAGCGCAGCTTGTTCCCGACCTGGCCGGTGTGGCGACCCGAGCGCGTGGAGGCGCTGTTGGGTTCGGTGTTCTTCGTGCTCTTCCTGCCGAAGGTGCTCGGCTTCCTGCTCGCGCTGATCAAGCGCCGCACCAGGAGCTTCGGCGGTGTGTTCGCACTGATCGGCAGCGTGTTGTGCGAGGCGATCGCTTCGGCGCTGTTTGCGCCGATCCGCATGCTCTTCTACTGCCGCTTCGTGATCAAGAACCTGGTCGGGCGCGCCGTCACCTGGCGCGCTGGGCAGGACGATCTCGACGAGACCGGCTGGTGGACGGCGCTGCGGCGCCACGGGCCCGACACGCTGATCGCACTCGCGTGGGGCTGGGGCGTGCGCGAGCTGCACCCGGATGCGTTCTTCTGGCTCGTACCCGTGGCGGGTGCGCTCGTGCTCTCGATTCCGCTCTCGGTGCTCGCGAGCCGCACGCGTCTGGGCACGGCGGCGCGGCGCTGGGGACTGTTCGTGACGCCCGAGGAGGCCGAGCCCCCGACTGAGATCCGCGATCTCGAGCGCGAGCTCTCGTCTGCGTTCGCTGCGAGCGCGTCGCGGACGCCCGGCTTTGCGCGTGCGGTGGCGGATCCGGGCACGAACGCGGCGCACACGTGGCTCCTGCGCGGTCCGCGCAAGCTCAAGCCGGAGCTGCGCGAGCAGCGCGACGCGCTCGCACTGCGCGCGCGCGACGCGGGCCCCGACGCGCTCACGCCCGAGGAGAAGCGACTGTTGCTCTCCGACGCGCCGTGCATGCAGGGCCTGCACGAGGCGGTGTGGCGTCTGGGTGATCCCGCCGCGGCCGCGCGCTGGGGCGTGGGGCGCTAGATCTTCTCCACCTCGGTGCTCGCGGCGCGTTCGAGCGTCTCGAGCGTGGCGAAGAAGACCTGCTCGGCGCGTCCCTCTTCCACGGCCCGCCGGTAGGTATGCCCGGCGGCTTCCGAGAGCGGAAGCTCGGCAGCGAGGTTCCGCGCGCTCTCGAGCGCGAGCGCGACGTCTTTCTCGGCGATGCCGAGCTTGAACAGCGGCATCTCGAAGTTGCGGCCGAAGAACATCGGCGCCATCCCCGCGTAGAGCTTGGCCGAGCTCGCGTTCACGATCGGCAGGAGCTCGCGCGCACCCAGGCCCGCCTTGGCCGCGAGCACGAAGCCCTCCTGCACCACCAGCGCCCCTGCGAGGAAGATCAGGTTGTTGACGAGCTTTGCCATCGTTCCGCGACCGGACGGGCCGAGGTAGAAGACGTTCGACGCGAACGCGTCGAACAGCGGCCGCACCGCGTCGTAGGCGGAGCGCTCCCCGCTCGCCATCACCGCGAGCGTTCCGTGCGCGGCTCCGTGCGCGCCGCCCGACACCGGCGCGTCGATCAGCGCCGCGCCCGCAGCGGACTCGACAGCGCACAGCGACTGCACTGCATCGTACGAGCTCGTGGAGAGATCGACGTGCACGAGGCCCGGGCGCTGCGCGGCGAGCAGGCCGTCGGTGCCCTCCACCACGGCGCGCACCTGCGCGGGCCCGGGTAGCGAGCTGAACACCACCGCGCACTGCTGCGCCACCTCGCGCGGCGACTCGGCGCGGCGCGCACCGAGCCCCTCGAGGTTCGCCGTCGCTTGGCGCGACACGTCCGACACCACGAGCTCGTGACCCGCGGCGAGCAGCCGCGCCGCAATCGGATTGCCGATCGTCCCGGTGCCGATGAAGCCGAGCTTCGCCACGCTCTGCTCCTCCCGTGCGGCCGAGTGATCCGCCGTCAGTTGCCCACGATCGACACGAACGAGACGCAGCGCCCCGGCTGGCCGCCGAGATTGTGCGTGAGTCCGAGCTTGGGCTTCTCGATCTGGCGCGCGCCCGCCTCGCCGCGCAGCTGCAGCCACATCTCGTACATCATGCGCAGACCGGAGGCGCCGATCGGGTGCCCGAAGCTCTTGAGACCGCCGTCGGGATTCACGGGCTGAGTACCGTCGAGGTCGAAGCGGCCCGCGAGCACGTCCTGCCAGCCCTTGCCGCGCTCGGAGAAGCCCATGTCCTCCATGAGCACGAGCTCGGTGGCCGTGAAGCAGTCGTGCACCTCGGCCATCGAGATCTCTTCGCGCGGATTCGTGACGCCGGCCTGCGTGTACGCGTCCCGCGAGCTCTCCACCACCTCCTGGAACGTGGTGAAGTCGTAGCTCTGGTTGAAGTAGCCCTCGGCGGGCCCGGCCACGAACGAGAGCGCCTTGATGAAGATCGGATGGTCCGTGTACTTGTGCGCGTCCTCGGCGCGGCACAGGATCGCCGCGGCCGAGCCGTCGGAGACGCCTGAGCAGTCGAACACGCCGAACATGCCCGCGACGCGCGGGCTGTTCATGATCGCCTCCATCGGCACTTCCTTCTGGAACTGCGCCTTCGGGTTCTTCGCGCCGTTCACGTGATTCTTCCACGCGATCCGCGCGATCACCTCCTTGAGCTCGCCCTCGCTGACGCCGTACTTCTTGCAGTAGGCGGGCGCGAGCAGGGAGAACATCGCGGGCGCCGACATGTTCTGGCCGGTGCCGTCGTCGGGCGGCCGGCTGCCCACGAGCCCCGAGTAGCCCGAATCCTTGAGCTTCTCGACGCCGATCGCCATCACGAGGTCGTAGGCGCCAGAGGCCACGGCGTAGGCGGCGTTGCGCATCGCCTCGCTGCCCGTGGCACACATGTTCTCGAGCCGGGTCACGGGCTTGTAGTCGAGCTTGAGCGCTTCGGAGAGCACGAGGCCCGACGTGCCGCTGCCCATCGTGCCGAGCCAGTAGGCGTCGAGCTGCGCCGGATCGACGCCGGCCGAGCGGTAGGCTTCGCCCGCCGCGTCGACGAGCAGGTCGTCGGTGCCCTGGTCCCAGTGCTCGCCGAACTTCGTGCAGCCCATGCCCACGATCGCGACGCGGTCCTTGATGCCTTTGCTAGCCATCTCGTTCTCCTTCGTTGCCTTTGGCTCACTGCGCGCGCGGCCAGCCCGATGGACTTCGCTCGCCTTCGGCTCGCTGCGCGAAACTTGCGGCGCGCTTGCCTCCTAGCGGCGCGGCCGCGCCTTCCAGAAGTAGTTGTGAACGCCCTGCCCGGTGTAGAGCCGTCGGAACGTCATCTCGAGCTCGTCGCCGATAGCGACCTTCGCGGGCTCGACGTCGGTGAGCTCGCCCGCGAGCCGGCCGCCGCCCTCGAAGTCGAGCACCGCCGCCACGGTGGGCGGCTGCATCGAATAGGCGAGGTGGTCGAGCGTGTAGGTGGCGATCCGGCACAGCCGATTCGAAAACGCCTCCTCAGCCATCTGGTCGATCGCTCCGCACGCGCTGCACACGCGCTGCGGCGGGAGTTGACCCGCTCCGCACGCAGTGCAGCGCGCGCCGATGAAGCCGAGCTTCCAGTGCTCGCTGCGGTGCATCGGCGGTGCCGCGGGGCGCACGGGCTCGGGGCGGCGCGGCGGCTCGAAGGGCAGAATCCCGCGCCACTTGAGATAGGTGTTGTAGGCGAGGTCGTTGCGCTTCGACGCGATCCACGTGTCGACGGAGTGCTTGGGCCGACCCTGTGCGATGCGGCTCGTGACCTCGAACACCGCGGCGTCGCAGCCGTCGGCGAGCGACGCGACCAGGATGCGATCGCCCGGCTGTGCGCGGTCGAGCGCGCGCGCGAGCAGGAGCCCCGCGTGCGCGGCACCCGCGCGCCCGACCGACGCCGCGAGCGGGTCGGCGAGCTGTTCGGGCTTGAGCTGGAGCGCGCGCGGCAGGCCCGCGGTGGCGCGCGGCAGCGTCGCGTCGAGGATCACGGTGGCGAGCTCTGAGGGGTTCGTGCCCGCGTCCTTGAGCGCGCGGATCACCACCTCGGCGAGCACGGGCGCGAGCACTTCGGCGCCGAAGCGCTCCTCCCATTGGCTCGCGAACGCGTCCTCGGGCAGCCGCCACACGTCGAGCACTTCGGTGGTGGCGGTTGCGCGTCCGCGCAGCACGGCGATCGCCTCGTCATCGGGTCCGCACACGAAGCTCGCGGCGGCGTCCCCGCTCGAGCTCTCGCGGGTACCGCCGGGCGCGCCGATCACGACATCGGAGGCGGTCACGAGCGTGCGCCGGCCCGCGGCCGCGAGGTCGAGGCCGAGCAGCAGCGCAGAGAGCCCCGCGCGCGAGGTCGCTCCGACCTCGATGGTCGACACCGTCTCGGGCAGGGACAGCGCGGAGTGCAGCGTGGCCGCGTTCGATTTCTCCGCGTAGGGCGGGCTCGTGGTGGCGAACACGAGCGCGTCGAGCGAGCTGTCGGCGTCGAGTGCGTCGCGGCTCGCCTCGACGGCCATCGACACCGAGTCCTCGTCGTAGCTCGCGGCCGCGCGCTCGCCGCGGCCCGTGCCGAGCGCGGTTCGCGAGAGGCGGAAATAGGGGACATAGCTTCCGTAACGGGTGATACCGGACAACGCGCTCTCCTGGGGATAGGGGGGCTGGCAGGCCCAGAGCACGCATTCTACCCGAGTTCTCGACTCACCCGCCCGCGACCGGACCGAGCAGATACAGCTCGTCGCCGTCGCTGAGCTCGCGCTCGAGATTCTCCGCGACGGGCGTGCGCTGCCCGTTCCACATCAGCGTGTGGCGCAGGTGCGGGCTCGACTCGATCGCCTGCGACAGGCGCAGTCCCGCGTGATCGGCTTGCGCGATCAACGCCGCGAGCGTGGCGCCGACGGGCAGCGAGAGCTTCCGGTCGACGTCACGCCATCCTTCGCCGATCCGCCCCTTCATCACCACGCGCACGCGGATCGACGCGCCCGGCTGGCGCCGCAGCCAGGATCGCACCCATCCCGCCAGACTCATGCGTCGAGATAGCCCGCCAGCAGCTGGTCGATGCCGAGCTTGCGCGCGTGTTGTGCATCGAGGTTGCCGGTCTCCGGGTTCCAGTGCATCGCAATGTAGTAGTCGCGGCGCAGCTCCTCGAGCGGAACCGTAATGCCGCGCAGCGGCCCGTCGTCGAGCAGGCCGTCGCCCTGGCCCATCATGCGCGGGTGGGGCACGAAGTCGCGCGGTCGGATTCCCTCGCGCCGGTTGAACGCCGCGCGCAGGTTCTGGATCCGCTCCCCGCAGCGCTGCAACTCGGGCGCGTCGAGATTCCAGCCCGTCAGCGCGTTGGTGAGGTCGAGCCACGGCAGTCCGCCCGTCATGTTCGTGAACAGGCACAGCCCGAGCCCATTCATCACCTGGTGCGCGTTGCTGAAGTGCGCCTGCGCGAGTCCCTTGCCCTCGGTGCCCTTCCAGGAGATCTCGGTCTCCTTCTCGTCGACGGCGCCCGGGATCGGGAACGCGGCGTTGAACGTCTCGCGCCACGACGCGGTGCCCGTGGTGTGGCGGCCCGGCGTCGGGTCCGAGATGTACGAGACGCCCATCAGCGAGGTGAAGCGCGGGTCGTGATAGGCGGGCTCCTGACCGTGCACGTGCACGGCGAAGCGCTCGCTGCCGCGGCCGACGTGCGCGGCCGCGCGCGCGCTGCCGTGGCGTAGCCACGCGCCGCAGCCCTCGCCGTTGCCCATCTTGATCGTGAGCGCGAGCGCGCCCTCGCCGTTGCCCCAGCGCATGTCGATGCCGTCGAGGTCGGCCGGCGTGAGGATTCCCTCCTCGACCGCTTCGCACACCCAGGCGAGCGTCGCGCTCGAGCTGACCGCGTCGATGCCGTAGCGGTTGCACGCGTCGTGGCACGCCGTGACGATCTCGAGATCGTCGTTCAGCAGGTTCGCGCCGAAGCCCGCGATCGTCTCGTAGTCGGGGCGGCGCACGTCGGACAGCCCGCGGCTCTTCACCGCCACGATCCCCTTGCACGGAGCCGGGCAGTCGCCGCACGAGAGCTTCTTCGTGACGTACTTCGCGACCGCGTCTCCGTCGAGCTTGATGCTCTTGGTGGCGAGCGGGAAGTCGCGCGAGCCGACGCCCTTCCAGTTCTTCACGGGTCCGTCGCCGTTCTCGATGCTGAGCGCGACGGCGCCCGTGGTGCCGCGGTCGGCCCACAGCTGGCGCATCGCCTTCTGCGGCGCCTCCACCTTGAGCCCGAAGCGCGCCATCGCGCGGTAGAGGAAGCCGAGGAACGGCTTCGGCTTGGTCATCCAGACCAGGAATCGCGTGAACCACGAGAGGTCGGACTTGTACTGCTGCGTCACCGCCGAGCACAGCTCGCGGAAACGCGACGGGTTCGCGATCGGCACCTCGCCCGAGCCGTGCACGACGATCGCCTTCAGATTCTTCGCGCCGTAGATCGCGCCGAAGCCCTGGCGGCCGAACGCGTGGTAGCGGTCGTTCATCACGCTCGCGATCAGCGACTGCTGCTCGCCCGCAGGCCCGATCGCGGAGACGCCCACCTCGGACTTGCTGCCGTAGCGGGTGCGCAGCGCATCGAAGACCGGCGGGATCTCCTGGCCCCACAGATCGCCGGCGGGCTCGATCGAGACGTTCGCGTCGCGCACGACGAGCACGCTCGGCTCGCTCGCGCGGCCGGTCACCAGCAGCGCGTCGTAGCCCGCGCGCCGCAGCTGGCTCGCGACGCTGCCGCCCGAGTTGGAGTCGGCCCACGTTCCCGTGAGCGGCGACTTCCCAACGATCTGGATCCGGCCCGAGAACGGCGTGCGCGCGCCCGTCAGCAGGCCCGACACGATCGCGAAGCACGCCTCCGGCGCGAGCGCGTCGACGCCCGGCGGATAGTGCTTCCACATCAGATAGGCACCGAAGCCGTAGCCGCCGAGGAACTGGCGGTAGACCGACTCGTCGACCTCCTCGATGCGCGTCGTGCGAGTGGTGAGGTCTGCGATCAGGACGCGTCCGTGGGTGCCGAAGCGGGACATGTGGGTTCCTCCCGCCGCGATTCTACGCCGCCGAACCCACGCCCGCTGTCGCCCGCGCGGACCTGGCTCGGTCGCGACGCACAAATGACCAGGGCCCCCGCTTTCGGGGGCCCTGGTGGTTCGACCGCCGAGTTCAGCCCGTCAATTGACGGGTTCGAGCTCGACGCGGCGATTCTCGGCGCGACCTTCCGGAGTCGAGTTGTCCGCGACCGGATTCGACTCACCGAGCCCGCGCGCCTCGATGCGGCCCGCGGAGATCCCGTGCGAGACCAGGTACTCGCGCACCGAGTCGGCCCGTCGCTGCGAGAGCTTCTGGTTGTACGCGTCCGACCCGTTCGAATCCGTATAGGCGCTGAGGCGCACCTGCTTGTCCTCACAGCGTTGCAGCGCGACGACGGTCTCGTCGAGCGACGCGGCGGCCTGCGGTTTGATGTCGGACTTGTCGTTGTCGAAGTTGACGTTCTCGAGTCGCACGAGACCGGCGCAGGGATCCGGTTTCGCCGGCGCGGGCGGCGGTGTCGGGGCTGCCCTCGGTGCGGGAGGCGGAGGCGCGGGCCGCGGCTCGGGCTTCGGCTCGTCCTCCTCCATCAGACTGCAGACGAGATAACCGAGGGCAGCGGTGCCGACGGCGGTGCCTGCGGCGATGGCGACCCCTTCCAGCTGGTTCTCGCTGCGGTCGTCGTGGTCATCGGAGTAGTAGGCGCCGCCAATACCGCCTCCTACGGCGCCGAGGCCGCCGCCGATCAGCGCGCAGACGCCGGGGCTAGGCGGGCCTCCGTTCGTCGCGCAGCCAACCAGCAAGGCCGCCATCATCAGTGCAAGGCCAGTCCGGAAGAGGGGGTAGTAACGCATCCGTACTCCTTCGTGTGGTTTTGTCTCCAAGTGCGATGCGGAGAGCACGCAGCACACCATCCCTGAGCAGCAGCCGGCTACTCCGAGAACTAACATCCATTTGCAAGCCGCAGCGCGTGGTATGTCACTGTAGGGGCTTTGGGATCGTATCACGACGATGCCGCGCGGCGTTGATCTTATGCTCGTGGAACTCATGCTCGTGGCGTAACGTGTCAATCTCCCCCCGATCCCGACCCGACTCGGAGTGAGCGGTAACGAGAGGTAGGATGCGCACGACCCGAGGCGAAAGGAACGCGCAATGCAGTTCTCGATGATCTTCGAAGCGCAGACCCACGACACCTCGCACGGGGGCGAGTTCCGCGTGATGCACGACTGCGTCGAGCAGGCCGTGCTCGCCGAACGGGTCGGTTTCGACCGCGTGTGGTCGGTCGAGCACCACTGCTTGAAGTGGTATGCGCACATGAGCGCGCCGGAGACCTTCCTCGCCTTCGTCGCGGCGAAGACCGAGAGGATCCGGATCGGCCACGGCGTCGTGTGCTTGCCGTTCCGGATGAATCACCCGGTGAAGGTCGCCGAGCGCATCGCGATGCTCGACATCCTCTCGAAAGGGCGCGTCGACTTCGGCATCGGCAAGGGCGGAACCTATCAGGAGTCGGGCGCATTCCAGACCCAGATGGACGAGATCCCCGCGCAGCTCGAGGAGAGCGCGCGGATGATCCCGCGCATGTGGCGCGAGGAGGTGTTCTCGCACCAGAGCGCGCTGATCGACATTCCTCCGCGGCCGATCATTCCGAAGCCGTACCAACAGCCGCACCCTCCGATGTACCTCGCGTGCTCACGCGAGACCACGTTGAACGAGGCCGGCGAATGGGGGCTCGGCGCGCTCGTGCTCGGCTTCGCGGGGCCCGAGGACATCGAGCAGAAGAACCGCGTCTACCGCGCGGCAGTGAAGCGGCGCACGCGCGCGTCGCAGATCCCCGAGCAGCCCGTCGAGCACCTCTCCGCGCTGTGTCCCGCCATCGTGCTCGACGACGGAGCGAAGGCGCGCGCGATCGGCCACCGCGGCCAGCGCTTCTTCACCGAGGCGATCCGGCATTGGTACAACCCGGGTCCGGACTCGCCGCCGCCGCGCATCGAGATCGCCGACATGAGCGACGAGGACGCACTGCGACTCGCCGGTGAGCACCTCGTCGCCTATCTCCACGAGCAGAAGATCGAGCTGGGCACCGAGGCGACGGGACTGTTCAACCCGAACCACGCCTACGGGACGGCCGACGACGCCACGCGCTATGTCGCTCGGCTCGTCGAAGCGGGCGCCGACGAGGTGATGTTCCTGATCCAGATGGGCACGGTGCCGCAGGAAGCGGCGCTCGAGACGATCCGCCAGCTCGGCGAGAAGGTGATTCCCCGGTTCCGCTAGGCGACGCAGCCGATCAGCCCCGCGTGGACTGTGATAGGGTGCCCGGGCGGTGGGTTGGGCAGGGCGAATGCGCAGGCTCCAGTTCGGCCACCCGCTCGCGCTCGTCCTCGCCGGTCTCGCGGGTGTCGCCTGCCTGCTAGGCGGATCGGTCGCCCGCTCGCAAGACGTCCGCCCGGGTGACGAACGACTCCCGCTTCCCGAGCTGGAGAGCGAGTCGGGCGCCTACCGCCCGGAGCCGGTGCTTCCCCACGTCCCCTCGTTCGAGCCTCCCACGGCGGAGCGCGGCGGCGCGCTGCCACCGCTGATCCTGCCGGACGACCGCGGTGGGGCGCTCCAGGCCGGCGAGCGAGTACTCGTTCGCGAAGTGCGGATCCGTGGCAACACACTGCTCGCGGATCCCGCGCTAGGCGCGATCGCGAAGCCGTACGAGGGCCGCGAGCTCGACTACGCGGACGTGCTGGCGCTGCGCGACGAGCTCACGCTCGCGTACGTGCGCGCGGGGTACGTCACCTCGGGCGCGGTCGTTCCGGCCCAGGACTGGGCGGATGGCGTGCTCGAGATCGAGATCGTCGAAGGGCGGCTCACCGGGATCGAGATCGAGACGGACGGACGTCTGCGTCCGAGCTATCTCGAGCGCCGGATCGATCCGGGGAGCGACGCGCCGCTCGACGTCGACGAACTTCGCGATCGGCTTCAGGTCCTGCAGCAGGACGATCGCATCCGCTCGGTGCGCGCCGAGCTGCTGCCCACCGCTCGCCAGGGCGAGGCGGTCCTGCGGGTGGCCGTCGCCGAGGCGAGGCCGTGGCGCGCCGAGCTCGGCGCGAGCAACTACCTCAATCCTGCGCTCGGCGACGCCCAGGGCGAGGTGTTGCTCGCGCACGGCAACGTGACCGGATTCGGCGACGTCGCGAGCGTGGAGTACGAGGGCAGCGAGGGGATGCACGACCTGCGTCCGGAGTACTTCGTTCCGTTCACGCGCTGGGACACTCGCCTCGGGCTCGCGATGCGCCGCACCTGGGGCCGCATCGTCGAAGATCCGTTCGACGAGCTCGACATCGAGAGCGAGACGCAGACCTATGGCATCTCGCTGCACCAGCCGCTGCACCACTCCCCGAGCTCGCGGCTGGAGGCGTTCGCGCGCGGCGAATACCGCCGCGGTGAATCCTTTCTGTTCGGCGATCGATTCTCGTTCGTCGTGGGTCCCGACGAGGGTGTCTCCGAGCTCGCCGTGATGCGCGGAGGTCTCGAATGGATCTACCGCAGCTCCGAGCAGGTCTGGGCGGCGCGGGGACAGATCTCGGGTGGGCTGGACGCGCTCGGAGCCACCCGACACCGCGGAACGACGACGCCGGACGGACAGTTCGTTGCCGGCCTCGTGCAGCTCCAGTGGGCGCGCCGACTGCCGCTCTGGAAGCTGTCCCTGATCGCACGCGGCGACGTGCAGCTGGCCGATCGGCCGCTGCTCGGCCTCGAGCAGTTCTCGATCGGCGGGCGGGACTCCGTGCGCGGCTATCGCGAGAACGAAGTCGTGCGCGACAGTGGCGCAGTCGGCTCCGTCGAGCTCCGCGTCCCGATTCCAGTCCCGAACCTCGGCCGCTGGCCCGTGGCATTCGAGCTCGCGCCGTTCTTCGACGCCGGCTACGGCTGGAACGAGAGCCGCGGCGCGTTCCCGAAGGGCGAGAACGAGACCTTGCTATCGGCCGGAATCGGCGCACGGATGGCCGTCGCTTCACACCTCGCCTTCGAGGTCTACTGGGGTGGGGCGATCGAGGACACCGACCCGATCGGCGAGACGAGTCTTCAGGACCGCGGGGTGCATCTCGGCCTGCGCTGCGTCTACTGAATTTCGCGATTCAATCGCGTCCGCAGCTGTGAAACACTTCACTGCGCGCGCGGCCGGGACGGTGCCACGATCGCATGGGGGGCGCGGAGGCGATCCATGAGGCAGGCGAAGATCGGATCGATCGCGGCGGCGTTGATGGTCGCGGGTGCACTCGGACTCGCGAGCGCGGCGCGGGCGACGCTGGTCGAGGTAGGTGAGGTCGGCGACGCGAGCTTCAGCGCCACGGACGTGAACGGCTACTTCGACGAGGTCTCGAACTCCGAGATATTCAACTCGACGACCGTGGCCCATGCGTCGGTGTCCAGCAACAACGACGCCACGACCGACGTGGACTGGTACTCCTTCACCGGCGTCGCGGGAGCCACGGTATTCCTCGACGTCGATTGTGGCGGGAGCTGCGGACTGACCAGCTTCGACGCCACCCTTTCCCTGTTCGACCCCAACGCGACGCTGATCGCGTGGGGCGACGACAGCGCGGAAGATCCGGGGACGTCGAGCGACCTCGACTCCTTCGTCGGCGCGATCATCCTGCCGAGCACGGGGACGTACCACGTCGCCGTGTCGAACTATCCGCGCAACCCCTCCGGGATCGGAGGAGTCTGCAGCCTTCCCTCCACACTGACCCGACCCGATGGAAGTACGACCGGCGGTTATGCGACGAGCGGCTGTACGCCGGGGGACGACACGTTCAGCCGGGACCGGTAGCTACAGCACGGGCGACTACACCCTCCACATCAGCAACTCCCAGCCCTTTCAACCGAGTGCGGGCCCGAATGCGGGAGATCAGCTCAGCGACGTGCCGAAATACCGCTGGCTGGATCTCGCCCAGACGACACAGTTCTCCCCGGAGCAGGTTGCTCCCGCCGACTACCTGAACGGTCCCGGGTCTTGTGAGATGGTGGTTCCCGACCAGACCACCTGCTTCGCCCTCGGGTTTCTGCGCGGCTGCAAGCTCATCGGCTACGACTTCCAGACGCCTCCACCGAGCGCGCCCGCGGACGGTTTCGAGTGCTGCGGATGGCAGGCGAAGTGCGAGCTGACCTGCCTGGCCAATTCGTGCACGGGGGGTGAGATCTGTCCCGACGCGTGCCCGAACGGAGATCCTCCTCCGTCGAGCTCGAGCTATTGCTGGAATTCGAATCTCTCCGACTGCGCGGCTCAGGGCAACCAGGCCGCTTGCAATGCGGAGGAGCTGCGCCTGCGTGGGCAAGGCCCGCTGCCTCAGGTGAACCCACCGGTACCCGACTGCTGCTTCCTGGGCCGCGGGGTCGAGATCGCGAAGTGGGGAAGCCGCGAGAACGAGACTCCGATCTTCTCGCCCGGAGAGGTGTACCCCGACCAGTGTCTGCCCGAGCCGAGCGGCCTGCTCGGGCTCGGGGCGGGTGCGATCGTGCTCGGGTCGCTCGCGCGTCGGCGCTCGAGGAGCCGAAACGCGCAGTGAGGAACCGGGGTCGGTTCGTCTCCGGTGCGCTCTGCGCCGCGCTGCTGCTCTCCGTTCCACCTAGCGCTGCGCAGATCGCCACCGACGACACGCTCGCGCCCGCCCAGGTGTTCAGCGGGCCCGATTTCGTGATCCCATCGGACGCGGGCGTCGCTTCGGGAAGCCTGCTCTCGTTCAGCTTCGACGAGTTCGGCGTGCCCACGGGCGGCTCCGCGACGTTCGTGCCGAGCGCCGGATTCCCGGCGCCGACCTGGTCGTGAGCCGCGTAACGGGTGGGCAGCCGTCGCAGATCCTAGGCGCGCTGCGCTCCGAGCTCGGCGAGAGCGACTTCTACTTCTTGAATCCGTCGGGCGTGTTCTTCGGCCCCGACTCCAGCGTCGACGTCGGGGGCTCGTTCCATCTCACCACCGCCGACGAGGTTCGCGACGGAGCGGGTGGCACGTTCTCGGCCCGCACTCCGACGAACGAGGTCCTGATTGCGAGGCCGGAGGCATTCGGTTTCCTGTCCTCCGCGCCCGCGGCGATCCGGATCGAGGGATCGATCGACCTGGAGCGCGGTGCGACGCTCGACCTGATCGGTGGTGACCTCGAGCTCTCTGGTGCGTTCGTGGGATCGCCCGGTGGCCAGGTACGCTTCGCCTCGATCGCCGGCAATGGGAACGTCGTCGATCCTGGCGCCGAAGCGTGAGCTGCTCCCCGGCTGGCGATTGCGCTCGGCGCGATCGCGCTCCTGGACGGATCGACCGTCAGCGTGTCGGGTCTCGAGCCGGCACCCGGCGTGCCGCCCGTGACCACGGGCCGTTCGATTGACCTGTTGAACGGCGGGCTTGCCTCCATCGTTCCGGGTGCTCAAGTCCGAGCAGAAGATGTGGTGATCGGGCAGAACGCGACCGGTTCCCTGGTGGCGATCTTGAACGGGTACGCGACGGGCGATTTTTCCGCGATCGGAGGTGCGCTCCTGATTCGCGACTCCGATATCCGCGCGCGCTCGTTCGGCTCCGATGGAGGCAGCATTCGAGTGGACGCCGGCGATCCGTGTCGCTCGTGAGGGAGGCCTCATCCACGGATGTCGGCTTGCTCGCGCGCGGCGAGTCGGTCGAGATCTCTACGACGGGTGGCGCTGTCGCCGGTCGTGGTCGTGACACCCGGGACCTACACCGTCCCGGGCGCGGGACGGCGCGCTCGCCATCCGCACTGGAGACCTCCTCCTTTCGGGCGGCGCACTGATCAGCGCGACTTCACTCTCGGCTGCGCGAGGGCGGCGACATCGCGGTGACCGCCGCGCGCTCTGTCGTGCTGCGCGGAACCGATACGGCGATCTTCTCGAACGCGCAGGGCACCGGCGACGCGGGCGACATCACGGTGAACGCCCAGACCCTGCGCCTCGAGGACGGCGCGGCGATCATCGCGCAGACCCAGACCAACGGAAACGCGGGCGACATCTCCGTCGCCGTCGCGCGGCTCGAGGTCCTCGGCACGTCGCAGATCGACAGCAGCACCGGACCACTGACGGCGTCGGAGCCCGACACCGTCGGAAACGGGGGCGATGTCGAGGTTCGTGCGAGCGACTCGATCCTGATCTCCGGACGCGCCAACGACCAGGAATTCGCGCGCATCAGCACCTTCTCAGGAGAGCGCACGAGCGGCAGCGCGGGAACGATCGACGTCCACACGCCGCTGCTCGCAGATCACCGACGGCGGCGGGATCGCCGCGACCACCCGCGGCGCCGGCGCCGGCGGCGACGTGCGGCTCGACGTCGGCGATCTGCGGCTCTCGAACGGCGGCAGCCTCGCCGTGAACAGCACGGGCACGAGCGCCGCGCTCGGCGGCGCGAGCCCCGGCGCCGCGGGCTCGATCGCGATCGGAGCGCCAGGCGGCGAGTATGCGACGCGCGAGGTGTGGCTCTCCGGCTCCGAGATCACGGCTTTTGCGCGCGAGGGACCTGCTCCGGCCGAGACGCGCGAGGGGAACATCGCGATCGCCGCCGCCGACCTGATCACGTTGCGCGACGGAAGCCGCGTGACGGCGAGCGTGGACGAAGGGCTCGGCGGGAACATCTCGGCCGCGGCGGAGCTGCTCGTCCTCGAAGGGGGCAGCACGATTCTCGCCGAAACACAGAACGGCACAGGAGGCGCGATCACGCTCGCCACCGAGCAGGTCATCCCACAGCTGGCGGAGGTCGGAGGCTCGGCGCTCGAATCCGCCGATTTCGTTCCGGGTGTCTCCGGTGGCCGGATCTCGGCAGACGCCGGAACGGGCACGGGCGGCACGATCACCACGACCTCGCCCGAGAACAACGTCGAGAGTCAGGTGTCGACCCTCGATACCTCGTTTCTCGACGCGTCGTCTCGGTTGCAGCGTGCGTGTGCGGCGCGCGCGTCCGGAGATGCGGGGAGCTTCCGCGTGTCGCGACAGCCCGAGAGCCCTTCCTCGGCGAAAGATGTCTTCGGGTTCGACGACATGGCTCCGCTCGCGCAGCCCGGCGATCACGACGCGATCCTGCTGGCCAATCGCGCGCGCGCCGCGCTGGAGGCCGGCGAGCGCGAGCAGGCCGCGGCGCTGCTCGAGCGCGCCGCGGCGAAGCTCGAGTCGATCGCCGATCGCACCGAGGTGCCGCTCGCGATCCATCTCGCGAAGACGTACGAGCTGCTCGCGAAGAACGCATCCGAGGCGCGGCAGCACGACGCCAGCCTGCGGGTCGCGTTCTCGTTGCTCATGCGCGCGCGCGAGCGGGCGCAAGGGGTGCCGCGCCTGCAGTCGTTCGCGCTGGGCAATCTCGGCGCGCTCTATGAAGCCGACGGACGCGCGCGCGAAGCGCTGTACCTCACCCGCCGTGCGCTCGAGAGTGCGGACGCCGCGGGCGCGCCCGATCCGCTCTACCGCTGGCACTGGCAGGAGGGACGGCTCTTGTGGGCGCAGGGGCGATCGGATGCGGCGCTGCGGTCGTACCGGCGCGCGGTCGAGATCATCGAATCGATGCGCAACGAGAGCCAGCGGGCGCGCAGCGCGGCGGCGCTGCGCTTCCGACGAGCCGTCGCGCCGATCTACCTCGACTACGTCGACGCGCTGCTCACGAGCTCCGACCGCGTCGAGGCCGCGGGTTCCCGGCAGCAGCTGCTCGTCGAGGCGCGCGCCGTGATGGAGCAGTACAGGGCGGCGGAGCTGCGCGACTACTTCCGCGACGAGTGCGTCGCGGACATCGAGGCGCGCACGGTCGATCTCGACGGCGTGCTGCGCCGCCACGCGCCGACCGCGGCGATCGTGTATCCGATCGCGCTGAAAGATCGATTGGAGCTGCTCGTGAGCCTGCCGCACGGGCTCGAACGCCGACGCGTACCGGTGTCGCGCGAGCGACTCGCAGCGACCGTGGCGGAGTTCCGTGAGGGGGTGCGCAGCCCCGTGCGGCGCACCCACCTGGCGCCCGCGCAGAGGCTCCATTCGTGGCTCGTGGCGCCCTACGCCGAAGAACTGGCCGCACAGGGCGTGGACACGCTCGTCTTCGTGCCCGACGCGGCGCTGCGCACGGTTCCGATGGCGGCGCTCCACGACGGCAGTCGCTACCTCCTGCAGCGCTTCGCGGTCGCCGTGACACCGGGATTCTCGCTGATCGATCCGCAGCGACTAGCACCCGAACAGGAGAAGTTCCTGCTGGCCGGGTTGTCGCAGGGTGGCGAAGTGAGAGGACGGCACTTCGATCCCCTGCCCAAGGTGAGCGAGGAGATCGCCGCGATCCATTCGCTCTTCGGCGGGGAGGTGATGCTGGACGCCGGGTTCGAGGCGGCGCGTTTCGAGCAGGCGCTCGTGGAGCGCGAGCCGACCGTCGTGCACGTGGCGTCGCACGCGGTCTTCTCGGGGGATCCGGATGCGAGCTTCCTCGTAGCCCACGACGGCCCGATCACGCTCGACCGGCTCGGGGTGGTGGTGTCGCCGCGCAAGTACACCGAGGCGCCGCTCGAGCTGCTCGTGCTGTCGGCCTGCGAGACGGCCAGCGGCGACGAGCAGGCGGCGCTCGGGCTCGCCGGAGTGGCGGTGCGCGCGGGGGCGCGGTCGGCGGTCGGAAGCCTCTGGGC
Organism: uncultured delta proteobacterium; assembly: GCA_963832165.1. Taxonomy (GTDB): domain Bacteria; phylum Myxococcota_A; class UBA9160; order UBA9160; family SMWR01; genus JAHEJV01. The sequence goes on from CAWHTE010000007.1 coordinate 780,125, forward strand.
GATTCCGGACGAGGCGGCCTATCAGGTCGTGACGCGCTTCTACACCGCGTTGCGCGACGACAAGCTCTCCAAAGCCCAGGCGCTGCGCCGCGCGGAGCTCGCGCTGCTCGAGGGCGAGCACCGCGCCTATCGGCACCCCTACTACTGGTCCACCTATCAGCTGATCAGCGACTGGCTGTAGTCCGGCGGCGGGGGAGCAGCGCGAGCGCGCTGGCACCCGCCAGGAGCATCCACTCCAGAGAGGGCTCCGGAACGGAGATCACCGTGAAGTCGTTCGCTCGCACATGAGTGTTCGTTCCGGCGCGGCGCGCGGCCCAGCTGTCCTCGGACTCGGAAACCGCGTTGCAGCTCATCGCGTGCGGAACATTGATGAACTGCTGCGCGGGCAGGTTGATCTCGTACACGGTGCGCCCGCTCGAGCACGGCACGTCCGGCGGACCGATCGCCCCGGCGCCCGTGCACTGCGGGTCGAGCAGGATCGGCACGAGCGCGCTTCCGCCGCTGCGCGTCGGATCGAAGATGAAACCGACCGGGTTGGTGGGCGGCTCGACGGAGAGGCCGTAGGTCGGTGCCGCGCGCGAGCAGCCGTATCCGCCCGGCGGATCGGTGGGCAGCGCGAACACCGGCATGGAGCGGAAGATCTGATTGAACGGGAGCTGGAGGTAGGCGAGCGCGTCGAACCGGGGCATGGCCGCGATGTTCTGGACCACGGCCATGCCGCCTCCGATCACGCGCCCGAACGCCGTGAATCCCCCGTCGACGGAGTCCAGGAAGGTGTTGTTGGCGAGGTTCACGAACCACTGGCTCGTCGCGCTGTTCGGCTGGCCGCCGATGCGCGCCATCGCGATCGTGCCGGTCGTGTTGGAGAGACAGGGCTCGTTCACGACCGCGGGATCCGTGGGGATCGCCGCGTAGGCATCGCCTACCTGGCGGTAGCCCCCGCCCTGGATCACGAAGCCGGGCTCGCTGCGATGGACGAGCGCTCCGTCCCAGTCTCCGGCGTCGGCGTAGGCCTGGAAGTTCGCCACCGTCTGCGGCGCCATGTTCGGGTAGAGCTGGACCGGGATGTCACCGAGGGGTGTCTCGATCACGTAGACGATCGACCCGGAGAAGTTCGGGGTGCAGCCGCCGATCTGCGCATGCGCGGGCGCGGCGGCCGCGGTGAACGCGAGCGCGAGACACACGAGCGCGCGCCGAACGCGTACGCAACGCGAGCCGGGGAACCGGAGATTCTGGAGGAGCGGGTGCATTTCGGGGAGGGCCACCTGGTGAGTGGCCCGCTGCGGGAGTTTGGTGTTGCCGGTCGGCTGCGCAGTCCTGGAATCACCCCTCCTGCGCCGGCAGCCCGCCGATGAAGTCCATCTTGCCGAGCTTCACGCCGTTGTGGCGCAGGATCGCGTACGCCATGGTCGCGTGGAAGAAGAAGTTCGGGATCGCGAGCTCCGCGAGGTAGTCGCTTCCGCGCACCCACTTCCCGCCCATCCAGGGCGGAGCCACCTTGCGCTCGTCGGCGCCCGCGAAGTCCTTCTCGGGGATGCTCGCGGCGAACTTCTTCGCCTTCTCGATCCGCTGACGCAGCTCCGAGAACGTCTTCTCGGTGTCGGGGTGCGACGGCGGCTTCGTGCCCGAGAGATAGGCCGCTGCGTACTTCGCCTGATCGCAGGCCGATTGCACCTGCTGGACGAAATCGAACTGATCCGGCGCGAGGCGGGACTGCGCGAGCACGTCCACCTCGAAGGCGCGGTCCTTGGCGTGCTCCTCGGCCTTGTCCATCCACTTCTCGAAGTTCTCGAGCGTCTTCGCGAACAGACGGATCGCGTCGTGCGGGGTCATGGGGGATCTCCTTGGGCTCGAGCGCGCAAACACAGGCTACGCGACCCGCGTCCGGGGCGCCGCCCGCGCGTGGTAGAGTGTCGCCTCGCGCGTCGCAACAGGAGGGAAGCGTGAAGTTCTACAACTCGATGGGCCCGAATCCGAAGCTCGTGCGCATGTTCGCCGCCGAGAAGGGGTACTCCTTCTCCGCGATCGAGCAGGTCGACCTCATCAAGGGCGCCAACCGCCAGGCGCCGTATCTCTCCAGGAATCCCGCCGGGCAGCTCCCGTGCGTGGAGATCGCCGACGGCCGCATCATCGCGGAGACGATCGCGATCTGCGAGCTGATCGAGGAGACGCAGCCCAAGCCCGCGCTGATCGGCACGACGCCCGAGGACCGCGCCGAGACGCGCATGTGGGTGCGCCGGATCGAGTGGAAGATCACGCAGCCGCTCGCCGACGGTTTCCGCTTCGCGGAAGGTCTGCCGCTGTTCAAGGACCGCATCCGCACGATTCCCGAGGCGGCCGCGGGGCTCAAGGCGATCGCACGTGACGGCCTCGCGTGGCTCGACGGGCAGCTCGCTGGGCGCGACACGATCGTGCCGGGCCGCTTCACACTCGCCGACATCACGCTGTTCGCGTTCGTGGATTTCGGCGCATCGGTCGGTCAGGCGCTCGATCCGGCGCTCGAGAACCTCGCGAACTGGCTCGCAAAGACGAAGGGCCGGCCCAGCGCGCAGGCGTGAAAAGCGGCGAGCGATGACCGACTGGATGATCGAGGGAGACAGCTACGGGAGCTGCAGCTGCATCTGGGCGTGCCCGTGTCAGTTCGAAGCCGATCCGACCCACGGCCATTGCCGCGGCTTCGAGGGGGCGCGGATCACGCGCGGGCACTTCGGCGATACCCGGCTGGACGGGCTCCGGTTCGTGGTGACCTACGCCTGGCCGGGGCCGATCTATCGCGGCGGCGGCGAGATGCAGGTGATCGTCGACGAGCGCGCCGATGCGGCGCAGCGGGACGCGCTCGACGCGGTACTGCACGGCCGCGAGACCGAGGCCGGCAAGACGATCTGGTGGGTGTTCGCCGCGATGACCGACACCAAGCATCCGGTGCTTTTCCGGCCGATCGAGTTCGAGTGCGACATCGACGCGCGCACCGCGCGCGTCCGGATCCCCGGCGTGCTCGAGTCCACGGGTCAGCCGATCCGGAGCCCGGTCAGCGGCGATCTGCACCGCGTGCGGATCGACCTCCCCGGCGGCGTGGAGTTCACCCAGGCGGAGATCGGCAGCGGCACCACTCGTTCCAGCGGCTCCGCGATCGCGCTCGACCTCAGCGAAACCTACGGCCAATGGAACCCGCTGCGCGTCACGGGCGGCGGGCTGTTCCGCTAGTCCGCGCGCGGGCGCGGTGTCAGCAGGCGGATCGTCTCGTGCGACGCACCCGGACCTGGCACGGTGCGCAGCTCGCGCCGCGTGAGCGGGTTGCCGTCGGCGTCGGTCACGCGCAGCCTCGGGAGACGCCGGCCGGTGCGGCGGTCGCGCACGATCACGGGCTCGTTGCCGCGCCCGAACACCCACTCGTCGGACCAATCGCGCAGCGCGGTGAGCACGGGCAGCAGCGCCTCGCCCTTCGCGGTGAGCCGGTACTCGAAGTGCTCGCCCTCGCTGCCCACGTCGACGCGCTCGAAGATCTCGTGCTCGACGAGGTGCTGCAGGCGCGCGGACAGGACGTTCTTCGCGATGCCGAGGCTGCGCTCGAAGTCTCCGAACCGGCGCGCGCCGAAGAACGCGTCGCGCACGATCAGGAGCGTCCACCAGTCGCCGAACGCCTCCAGCGCCTGGCCGATTCCGCAGTTCATGTCGGCGAATCGCTTGCGGCCCATGACCCGGAGTCTACACGAAACTGTGGTTGCGTAAAGCAACTGGATCAGGTATCCAGAGACCGATGGAATCGCGGGTCTGCGTCGTGACGGGAGTCGGGCCGGGCACCGGAGCGGCCCTCGTGCGGCGGTTCGCGGCCGACGGCTACCGCGTCGCGATGCTCGCGCGCGACGCCGCGCGGCTCGAAGCGCTCGCGCAGGAGGTGCCGAGCGCGCGGTCCTTCCCCGTGGACGTCGCCGACCTCGACGCGCTGCGCGGCACGCTCGCCCGCGTGCGCGCGGAGCTGGGTGTGCCGTCGGTGCTGCTGCACAACGCCGTGGCGGGCGGCTTCGGCACGTTCGACACCGTGAAGCCCGAGGCGCTCGAGCACCGCTTCCGCGTCAACGTCACTTCGCTGCTCGTGCTGGCCCAGGAGCTCGCGCCCGCGATGATCGAGGCGGGCCGCGGCGCGATCGTCGTCACGGGCAACACGTCGGCGTGGCGCGGCAAGGCCGCGTTCGCGGGCTTCGCGCCCACCAAGGCGGCGCAGCGGATCCTCGCGGAGTCGCTCGCGCGCACGCTCGGACCGAAGGGCGTGCACGTCGCCTACGTCGTCACCGACGCCGTGATCGACGTACCGTGGGCGCGCAAGGCGTTCCCGGACCAGCCCGACGAATTCTTCATCCAGCCGAGCGGGATCGCCGACGCGGTGCACCACGTCGTGCACCAGGAGCGCTCCGCCTGGACCTTCGAGCTCGACCTCCGGCCCTTCGGAGAGAGCTGGTAGCCCGTTTCGAACCCCACACGCGCCCCGAGGACCGAACATGGCCGATCGCTCCGCCGCCTCCGAATGGAAGTCGACCGCGTGCATCTTGTGCGAATGCAACTGCGGAATCGAGGTGCAGCTGGGCGGTGAGGACGGGCGTCGGCTCGTGCGCGTGCGCGGCGACGACGCGCACCCGTCCTCGCGCGGCTATGCGTGCGAGAAGCCGTCGCGCCTCGACTTCTACCAGAACGGTCCGCACCGCCTCACGAAGCCGCTGCGTCGGCGCGCCGACGGGACCTTCGAGGAGATCGACTGGGACACCGCGATCCGCGAGGTCGCCGAGCGCTTCGCCGCGGTGCGCGACAGCTACGGCGGCGAGTCGATCTTCTACTACGGCGGCGGCGGTCAGGGCAATCATCTCCCGGGCGCGTACGCGCGCAGCACGCGCTCGGTGCTCGGGTCGATCCACCGCTCGAGCGCGCTCGCGCAGGAGAAGACGGGCGAGTTCTGGGTCGCCGAGAAGATGATCGGCGGCTACACGCGCGCCGACTTCGAGCACTGCGAGGTGGCGCTGTTCCTGGGCAAGAACCCGTGGTTCTCGCACAGCATTCCGCGCGCGCGCACGACGCTGCGCGAGATCGCGAAGGATCCCGCGCGCTGCCTGATCGTGGTCGACCCGCGGCGCACCGAGACCGCCGAGATCGCCGACATCCACCTCCAGGTCAAGCCGGGCACCGACGCGTGGCTGCTCGGAGCGCTGGTCGGGGTGCTCGTCCAGGAGCAGCTCCTCGCGAGCGAGTGGCTCGCGGCGCACGCGGACGGACTCGACGAGGTGCTCCCGCACTTCGCCGCGCTGCCGATCGCCGAGTACTGCGATGCGTGTGGCGTGCCCGAGCCGACCGTGCGCGCGACGGCGCGGCGGATCGCCGCGGCGTCGAGCATGGCGACGTTCGAGGACCTCGGCGTGCAGATGAACCGGCACTCGACGCTGGTCTCCTACCTGCACAAGCTGCTCGTGCTCTTGACTGGGAACTTCGGGAAGGAGGGCTCGGCCTACGTGCCGGTGCCGTTCGTGCCGCTCGCGACGGGCAAGGACGGCGGTGGCGCGGCGGACTCCGGTCACGGGCTCGCGCGTGATCGGCGGCCTCACGCCGTGCAACGTCATCCCCGAGGAGATCCTCACCGACCATCCGAAGCGCTTCCGCGCGCTGCTCGTCGAGAGCGGCAATCCCGCGCACTCACTCGCCGACAGTGCGCGCATGCGCGAGGCGATCGCCGCGCTCGATCTCGTCGTCGTGATCGACGTCGCGTTCACGGAGACCGCGCGGCTCGCGCACTACGTGTTGCCCGTGGCGAGCCAGTTCGAGAAGGCCGAGGCGACGTTCTTCAACTTCGAGTTTCCGCACAACTACTTCCATCTGCGCAAGGCGCTCTTGCCGCCGCCTCCGGGCCTGTTCTCGGAGGCCGAGCTCCACGCGCGGCTCGTCGAGGCGCTCGGTGGGCTGCCGGCCGACGCGGTGGAGCAGCTGCGCGCGGCGTGGCTCGATGGCCGCAAGGCGTTCCGGGAAAAGTTCTTCGCGCTCGCGGCAGCGGCGCCGAACCTGTTCTCGATCGCACCCGCGGTGCTCTACCGCGCGATCGGCGATCTCCTGCCCGAAGGCCTCGCCGAGGCGGCCGGCGTCTGGGCGCTGTGTCAGATCGTCGCGCAGCGCAATGGCGGGTCGATCGCTCGCGCGGGCTTCACGGGCGAGCCCGGCGATGCCGCCGACGCGCTCTTCGATGCGCTGCTCGCGAGCAAGAGCGCGGTCGTGTTCGCGATCGACGACTGGCAGGAGAACTTCGCGCGGCTCGGCACGCCGAACCGGCGCGCGCAGCTCGCAGTGACGGAGCTGTTCGAGGAGCTCGACTCGCTCGCCGCGGGGCCCGCGAACGGCGCGAGTGCAGAGTTCCCGTTCGTGCTGTCGGCCGGCGAGCGGCGCTCGTTCACGGCCAACACGATCATCCGCAACCCCGAGTGGCGGCGGAAGGACCGCTCCGGCGCGCTGCGCATGAACCCCGACGACGCGAAGCGCGTGGGTGTCGCCGAGGGCGGCCGTGTGCGGTTGACCACGCGGCGCGGCAGCGCCGACGTCCCGGTCGAGCTCTCGGATCGCATGCAGTCCGGCCACGTGTCGCTCCCGAACGGACTCGGGCTCGACTTTCCGGATGCAGAGGGCGCGCGCATGAAGACCGGCGTCGCGCCGAACGACCTCACGCGCGGCGAGGATCGCGACTGGCTCGCCGGTACGCCGTGGCACAAGCACACGCCCGCGCGCGTGGAGGCGCTGTGAGCGGCGCGGCGCCCGCGCTGCGCATCTTCTCGTACCTACCGAACCCGCGGCTCGCGAAAGCGACGATCGCGGCGCGGATCTCGGGAGTGACGCTGGAGATCCGCGGCGCAGCGCCTCGCGAGCTCGCCGGCTGGCTATGGGACTTCGACGCACGGCCGCTCGCCGCGGACGAGCGTGAGGCGGGCCGTGCGGTCGCGGGCCGCACTGGATTCGCCGGCGCGCTGCAAAAGACCGACGCGTTCCTGGCCGCGCATCCGTTCGGCACGGTACCCGCCGCATTCAGCCCCGACGGCGCGGTGGGAATCTTCGAATCGAACGCGATCGCGCGCGCCGTCGCGCGGCTCGCGCCGCCGGGCAAGGGGCTGTACGGCGACGACGCCTATCAGGCGTCGCGCATCGACGGCTTCCTCGACGCGAGCCTCGTGTTCGCACGCGAAGCGCAGGTCTATCTGCTCGATCTCGGCGCGCGGCGCGTCTCGCCGGCGACGCACGAGCGAGCGCGCGCCGCGCGCGACGGCTATCTCGAGGGCATCGACCGCGCGCTCGCGCCGCGGCGCGAGTTCCTCGTCGGGGATGGGCTCACGCTCGCGGATGTCGTGTTCGCCACCGAGCTCGCGCTCTTCTCGGCGGAGCGCGTCCACGGCGTGGCGCGCGAGGCGGCCGGCCTCGCCCCGCTCTGCGACGACGCCCTGCGCGACCACTTCCCGCGCGCGATCGAACACTTCGACCGGCTGTGTGCGCACGCGGCCTTCGCGGCGGATCTGCGCCCCTACCTGGAGAAGCTCGGTGGACGGATCGACTGAAACCCCGCGTCGCGCTCGTGGTCGGCGCGGGCGACTTCATCGGCGGATCGATCGCGAAGCGCTTCGCCGCGGGCGGCTACGTCGCGGCGCTCGGACGGCGCAAGGCAGACCAGCTGGCGCCACTCGTTGGCGAGATCGAGGCGGCCGGCGGGCGTGCGCGCGCCTTCGCTCTCGATGCGCGCAACGAGGAGAGCGTGCAGGAGGTGTTCGCGGCGATCGAGCGCGACATCGGTCCGCTCGAGGTGGTCGTGTTCAACGTCGGCGCGAACGTGAGCTTTCCGATCACGGAGACGACCAGCCGCGTGTTCCGCAAGGTGTGGGAGATGGCGTGCCTGGGCGGCTTCCTCACCGGTCGCGAGGCCGCGCGCGTGATGCTTCCGCGCAAGCGCGGATCGATCTTCTTCACGGGCGCCACCGCGAGCCTGCGCGGCGGCAAGGGCTATGCGGCGTTCGCCGCGGCAAAGTCCGGTCTGCGCGCGCTCGCGCAGAGCATGGCGCGCGAGCTTGGCCCAGAGAACATCCACGTCGCGCACCTCGTGATCGACGCGGGCGTCGATACCGCCTGGGTGCGCGAGCGGATCGCGGCGTCGGGACGCGACCCCGCCCAGCTGCCGCCCGATGCGCTGATGAATCCGGCGTCCGTGGGCGAGGCCTACTGGATGCTCCACCACCAGACGCCCGACGCATGGACGTTCGAGCTCGACTTGCGCCCGCACCGCGAGAGCTGGTGAGATGGAGGCCCCATGTCCGTCTGCGTAGAGTTCCACTTCGACTTCGGATCCCCGAACGCTTATCTGGCCCACCTCGTGGTTCCGGAGATCGCGCGTCGCACCCGCGTACCCTTCGTCTACGTCCCGGTGCTCCTCGGCGGCGTCTTCAAGGCAACCGGCAACGTGTCGCCGGCGGTCTCGCTGCATGGAATCAAGAACAAGGGCGAGTACGCCGAGCTCGAGATGCGCCGCTTCCTCGCGCGCCACGGCATCACTCGATACGCCCGCAATCCCTTCTTCCCGGTGAACACGCTCCAGATCATGCGCGGAGCGGTCGCGGCCCAGCGGCTCGACTGCTATGCACGCTATGTCGACGAGGTGTACCGGCACATGTGGGCAGAGCCAAAGAAGATGGATGATCCCGGCGTGATCGAGGCGGCCCTGAAGAAATCGGATCTGCCCGCGAGCGAGCTGCTGGCGCTGTCTTCCGACCCCTCGGTGAAGCAGGAACTGATCGCGAATACCGAGCGCTCGGTTGGCCGCGGCACGTTCGGCTCCCCGACGTTCTTCGTGGGCGACGAGATCTTCTTCGGCAAGGACCGGTTGCGCGAGGTGGAGGACGAGATCCTGGCGCAGCGCGAGAGAGCCGCGGGAGTGCGATCGTGACGGCGGGCAAAGGTGCACTCGTCCTCGGCGTCGGAGCGGCGGCGGGTCTCGGCGGCGCGCTGTGCCGGCGCTTCGCGCGCGAGGGCCTCACCGCGTTCGCGGTCGGCCGCACGCCTGCGAAGCTCGATGCGGTCGCGGACGAGATCCGCGCCGGTGGCGGCCGCGCGCACGCGATCGCCGCCGACGTGAGCTCCGCGGCCGACATGGCGCACGCGTTCGAATCGGTCGAGAAGGAGACCGGCGCGCCGCCCGAGGTCGTCGTCTACAACGCGGGCAACATGGCGGCGGGCGCGATCGGCGAGATGACCGACGCGTTCTTCGAGAACGCGTGGCGCGTGTGCGCGTTCGGGGCGTTCCTGTGCGGCCGCGAGGCTGCGCAGCGCATGGTCCCGCGTGGCGGTGGCACGCTGATCTTCACGGGCGCGACGTCGTCTTTGCGCTCGCGCCCGCCGTTCATCGCGTTCGCAGCCGCGAAGGCCGCGGAGCGCGCGGTTGCCCACGGCCTCGCGCGCGAGTTCGGTCCCAAGGGTCTCCACGTCGCCCACGTGATCATCGACGGCGTGATCGACGGCGAGCTCGTGAACTCGCGTGCGCCGCAGATCAAGGAGAAGCTCGGCGCCGACGGCATGATCTCGATCGACGCGCTCGCCGACACCTACTGGATTCTCCACACGCAGGCGCGCAGCGCCTGGACGCTCGAGCTCGACCTGCGCCCGTACAAAGAGCAGTTCTGAGCTTGTCCGGTCCATCGGGCGCGCTCTCCGGGATTGAATGTCCGGACCGCCACTCGTTAGCGTCCGAGCATGCGGTCGCTGCGCTTCAAGCAGGTCGACGCCTTCACGGCGCGGCCATTCTTCGGCAATCCCGTCGCGGTCGTGCTCGGCGCCGACGATCTCTCGTCGGACGACATGCAGCGGATCGCCGCGTGGACGAACCTGTCCGAGACGACGTTCGTGCTCGCGCCGACGATCCCGGGTCCGGCCTATCGCCTGCGCATCTTCACACCCGGGCACGAGCTTCCGTTCGCAGGACATCCCACCATCGGGTCGTGTCACGCGGTGGTCGAAGCGGGCATCGTGACGCCGCGCGATGGGCGGCTCGTGCAACAGTGCGGTGCGGGCGACCTGCCGCTGCGGATCACGGGAGACGTGGAGCAGCGCTGGATCCACGTCGAGACGCCCGAGGCCGTGTGCGTCGGGGTGTATCCCGAGCTGGCTCGGCCGATCTCGGCTGCGCTCGGGCGCGCGATCGCCGCGCCCGCTCCGACGGCGCTCCGCAACGGGCCGACCTGGCTGTTCGTGCTCTTCGAGCATGAGTCGGAGGTCGCAGAGCTCAAGCCCGATCTCTCGGCACTGGCCGCGCTCAGCCTGGAGCACGCGGTCTCCGGCGTCGCGGCGTTCTCGTTCGTCGAGTCGGGCGACTTCGCGGTGCACGTCCGCTGCTTCGCACCCGCGTTCGGAGTGCCCGAGGATCCCGTCACGGGCAGCGCGAACGCGGCACTGCCGGCCTACCTGGCACGCCACGGGTGGCTCGATCGCGTGGGTCGCGACTACCTCGCGACGCAGGGCACGGAGCTGGGCCGCGACGGACGCGTGCACGTGCGCGTGCTCGACGAGCGCGGGCGCAGCGAGATCGGCGGTCAGGCGGTGACGGTGGTCGAGGGCGAGCTGCGGACCTAGTTCCGCTCTGCGCAGCGCGCAGATGTCGCTGCTACGGTGTGCTCCCCGGAGAGGATCGATGTCTTCGAGAGCCGAGCCCGCCGCGCTAGAGCGCAAGCGAAGCGTCCAGCGCCGCGTGAAGAAGGCGGTGCGCCGCGTCCTGATGGCGATCGGCCTCGCCACGGTTCCCTATCTCTATGTCGCCTACATGTGGTTCGTGTACCGCACGAGCCGCGTGGAGGAGCTCGGCCCGAGTCCGGGTGTCGCGCGGCGCTGGATCGGCCGCGGCGTGTTCGCGCTCTGGCACGACGAGGTGTTCTTCGTCGCCTACTCCTTCGGGAAGTACCACCCCGAGGCGCTCGCGAGCCAGGGCGACTCGGGCTCGATCATCACGCGCATGCTCGAGGTGTGCGGATATCAGGTCTTCCGCGGTGGATCCTCCTCGGGAGATCAGCGTCGCTCCGCCGCGATCGTGCGCGACATGGTCTCGCGCATGAAGTCGCATCCCGGCGTGATCTACGGACTCACCACCGACGGCTCGAAGGGACCCATCTACCGCATGAAGAAGGGCGCGGCCCACATCGCCGCGAAGGGTGGCGCGCCCGTGTTCGTGCTGAAGAGCTGGTGCAAGCGCTATGTCCAGCTCCCCACCTGGGACCGCACGCTCGTGCCGCTTCCGTTCAACCACATCGTGCATGTCTACAAGGGCCCGATCTGGCCGCGCGCGGACGTTCCGGAAGACGACCGCTTCGGCGCGTTCTGCCAGGACGTGGAGCGCGAGCTGTGGCGGGTATCGGCCTATGCGCGCCGTCGCGTCGAGGGACAGCCGCCGCCGCGCGAGTGGATCGATCAGTTTCCCGAGCCCGCGCGCGAGCTGATGGCGCGCGCGGAGGATCCGGCCCCGCTGTTCATGCCGCATGGCACCGACGCCATTCGTGCCTGAGCTCGACGGGCTCGCAGCGATCGTCACGGGATCGAGCCACGGGATCGGCCGCGAGGTGGCGCACGCGTTCGCTGCGGCGGGGGCGCGCGTGGTCGTGAACGGATCGCCGGACCGCGATGGGCGATCTGCCGCGGCGGAATCGGTGGTGAGCGAGATCGCCGCGCGCGGCGGAACGGCGGTCGCGTGCGCGGCCTCGGTGGCGGATTTCGAAGCGGCCGGCTCACTCGTGGAGCGCTGCGTCGCGGAGTTCGGCAGGGTCGACGTACTCGTGAACTGCGCGGGTGTCCCGGAGCCCGACGGTGCCTCGATCCTCGACATGAGCGAGCGCGACTGGCGCGCCGTGGTCGACGTTCACCTGGGCGGCACCTTCCACTGCTGCCGACACGCGGCTCCGCGCATGGTGGCGCAGCGAGCGGGTGCGATCATCAACACGAGCTCGCATTCCTTCCTGGGCATGTACGCGGGCGTCGCCTATCCCGCCGCGAAGGGCGCGATCAACAGCCTCACGTTTGCGCTCGCCACCGAGCTGCGCGAGCACGGCGTGCGCGTCAACGCGGTCTGTCCGGGGGCCAGGACCCGGCTGTCGAGCGGGCCCGGGTACGAGCGCAAGATCCACGACCTCCATGCGCGCGGGATCCTCTCGGACGCGATGCGCGACGTCTCGCTCGATCCGCCCGAGCCGCGCTTTGCGGCGCCGATCTACGCGTTCCTCGCGAGCGAACGCGCGCGCGGCATCACGGGGCGCTTGTTTTCCGCGTCGGGAGGCTACCTGGGAGTGTTCGCGCAGGGCGCGGAGAAGATGCTGGCCTATCGCGACCACCGCGCTGCGACGCCCTGGCGGGTCGGCGAGATCGCCGCGGCGGTCGCGCAGCAGGGCCTAGACTGACGCGATCTCGCGGGGGTACCTTCGCCGCCGTGTCTGGGCCGGACGACCTGGCGGATGCGATCCGGAGCGACGGCTACGTCGTCGTGCCCGACCTCATCACTCCGCGCGACGTGCGCGAGATCGCGGACTCGCTGAAGCCCTGGCTCCAAGGGCGATATTTCGGCCGCAACGACTTCGAAGGCTTCCGCTCCGAGCGCGTATACGCGCTGCTCGCGAAGAGCCCCGCGATCGCGCGGATCGTCGAGCACCCGCTCGTGCTCGCGGTCTGCGACCGCCTGCTCCGGCCGCATTACCGGCTCTCTGCGTGCCTCGCGATCCAGGTACACCCCGGTGAGACGCCGCAGGGCTGGCACTTCGACGACGCCTACGTCGCGATCCCGCGCCCGCGTCCGATGATGGGCGTCTCGGCGATCTGGGCGTTCGACGACTTCACTGACGAGAACGGCGCCACCGAGGTGATCCCGGGCTCTCATCGCTGGGGCGCCTCGGACGAGGCCGCGCCGGACGACCCGCGCGCGGTGCGGATCCGGATGGCGGCCGGATCGGCGGTGCTATTCGCGGGCACGCTGGTGCACCGCGGCGGCGCGCACCGCGGCACTTCCACGCGGCTCGGCATCACGCCGCAGTACTGCGAGCCGTGGGTGCGGCAGATCGAGAACATGGCGCTCGCGGTGCCGCCCGAGCTCGCGCGCGGCTACTCGGAACGCATCCAGGAGCTGCTCGGCTACGACGTGATCGAGCCGTTCATCGGCTACGTCGATGGCGTACACCCCAAGCGCCTGCTCGGCCCCGAGTACGCGGCGCGCATGAAGCGGAGCTGAAGAGCAAGCGATGCAGGCGTGGGTCGTGCGCGGCACGGGAAGCCCCAGCGACGTGTTCGAATGGCGCGATGCGCCCGAGCCGAGTCATGCGGCGATGCGCGAGCTCACGGTCGATCTCGCGGGTCTGCGGACGCGCGTCGGCGACGAGCCGCCCGCTTCTGCATACGTCTTCGTGCGGGTACTCGCGGCCGCGCTTGCCACGCCCGACGTGACGATGGCGACGGGCGAGTACCCGGTGCCGATCGCGCGTCCCTACGTATCGGGCCAGGAGGCGGTCGGTGTCGTCGAGGAGGCGTCTCCGGGGCTCTCCACCTGGATCGGCAAGCGCGTGATGGGATTCACGCCGCAGCCCTTCGGCAGCTTCGCGCCGCGCGCCGTGATGTTCCCGCCCGTGATCTACGAGGTGCCCGACGCGCTCTCCGATACCGATGCGGCGGGCTTCGTGATCCCGGCGCACACCGCCTATCACGCGGTCCATCGCCGCGGCCAGGTGAGCGCGGGCGAGACCGTACTCGTGCTCGGCGCGGCCGGAGGCGTTCCTTCTTCGGCGGTGCAGCTCGCGGCCGCTGCGGGCTGCCGCGTGATCGCGGTCGCGGGCGGTGCGGACAAGGTGGCGTTCTGCCGCGAGCTCGGCGCGCAGATCGCGATCGACCACCAGCGCGAAGACTTCGTGTCCGCCGTGCTGCGCGAGGTCGGCCCCGCGGCGGTCGATGCGATCATCGACTTCGTGCAGGGCGAGCCGGGCAGGCGCGCGCGGCCGCTGCTCGCGGTGGAAGGTCGCCACGTGCTCGCGGGGCACGCGGCCGGCCTGATCGAGATCCATCCGAACGAGTTCTATCTCCAGAACTGGACGCTCGTGGGCACGTGCATGGGCGCGGGCTACGGTGCGCGCGGCGCACAGCTCGAGGAGACCGCGCATGAGCACGTCATGAAGCTGTTTGGCGAGGGCCGATATCGCGCCACCACGACGCGCGTGATCGGGCTGCGCGAGGTGCCCGCGGCGCTCGCCGATCTCCACGCGCGCCGGACGCGCGGCCGCGTCGTGGCGGTGATCTGATGCCGCGCTTTCTCGAGATCGCTGCAGGCGTGCTGGGTCTGCTCGTGCTCGCGCTCGGCGCGGCCTGGGGCTACTGGCTCTACACGCCCACGATCGAGCCGGTGCCCGCACTCGACGGCGAGCTGCTCGAGGGGTCGCTCAACGCGGGAGGTCGCGAGCGCCACTTCCGTTGGTACCGGCCCGCCAAGCCCGCGGAGTCTCCGCCGCTCGTATTCGTGCTGCACGGCTCGCGCGGCGATGGTCGTTCGGCGCGCCGCATGACCTACTACGAGTTCGATCGGCTCGCGGACCGGCACGGCTTCCTCGCCGTCTACCCCGACGGCTACGAGCAGCACTGGAACGACTGCCGCGCCGCGGCACCCTACTCGGCGAACAAGAAGAACATCGACGACATCGCATTCTTGTCGGCGATGATCGACTTCTTCGTGGCCGAGCAGCACGCCAACCCCGACCGCGTCTACGTCACCGGGTTCTCGAATGGCGGTCAGCTCGCCTACCGCGTCGCGCTCGAGCTGCCGGAGCGGGTCGCCGCCGTGGCACCCGTGGCGGCGTCATTGCCCGACGACGCGAACTTCGACTGCAAGAAGTCGGGCAAGCCCGTGGCGATCATGGTGCTGAACGGCACCGCCGACCCGATGAACCCCTACGAGGGCGGTGAGGCGGCGCTCTACGGCGTGTTCGAACCCCGGGGTACGGTGCTGTCGACCGACGCCACGATCGGCTACTTCGCGAAGCTCGCGGGTCACGAATCCCCGCCGCGCATCGTGGAGTATCCCGACGTGGCAACCCACGATCACTCGCGCGCGCGGCTCCAGACCTGGAATGACGGCTCCGGCCCCGAGGTGGTGCTGCTCACGGTCGAGGGCGGCGGCCACACGTTCCCTCATCCCTTTCACCGTTTCCCGCGCCTGATCGGCGCGACCAACGCCGACCTCGACGCCGCCGCGGAGATCTGGCGCTTCTTCACCGACAAGCGTCGGCCTTCGCCCTGATCACCCGGAACGTGAGATTGAGGCGCGGGCCGACCGGTGCCGCGGTCTTCGGCAGCGCATGGCGCCAATGCTGTTGCGTGGTGCCGCGCATCACGAGCAGGCTGCCGTCGCGAAGCGACAGCGCGCGGCGCTCGCCGCTCTCGCGGTGGCGCATGGCGAAGCGGCGCGTGGCGCCGAGCGAGAGCGACGCGATCGCGATGTCGTCGCGCGCAGGGCCGAGCTCGCGCTCGTCGTCGGAGTGCCAGCCGACCGAATCGCGGCCGTCGCGGTAGTAGTTCGCGAGCACGGCATTCCAGGGGATCCCGGTGCGCTCGCAGAGCAGCGCGCGGACGCGCGCGAGGCCGGGCGTCCACGGTGCGGGCTCGTAGGTCTGGCCCGAGTAGCGATAGCGGCAGCCCGGATCACCGTGCCAGGAGATCAGTCTCGGCACCGCGACGGTCCTGCCGAACATCGCGAACGTGTCGCTGCGCAGTGGCAGCTCCGCCGCGAGCGCCTCCGCGCGCGGCCGCTCCGAGCCCGCGAGGAAATCGTGCCACCACTCGAGCCACGCCCCGTCGCCCAGGTCGATCCGCTCGGGGGCGCTGCCGCCGCCTCCGCGGCGCGTCCGTGCGTGTGCGACCCGAGCCATCGGCGTAGAATATCCCGCTCACGCGCCCAGGCTGGAGACCCCCCGGATGGTCGAGCTTCCCTTCGAGATCTTCGACGCCGACAACCACTACTACGAGGCCGAGGACGCGTTTACGCGCCATCTCGACCCGAAGATGCGTCGGCGCTGCATGGACTGGGCGGTGGTGAAGGGGCGCAAGGAGCTCCTGGTTGCGGGCGCAATCAACCGCTTCATCCCCAACCCCACGTTCAATCCGGTGGCGCGCCCGGGCTGCCTCGACCAGTACTACCGCGGCAAGAATCCGAAGGGGCACACGATCCGCGAGGCGTTCGGCGAGCTCGAGCCGATCCGCCGCGAGTACCGCGACCGCGATGCGCGGCTCGAAGTGATGACGAAGCAGCGCATCGAGAAGGCGCTCTATTTCCCGACGCTCGGCGTCGGCATGGAAGAGGCGCTCAAGCGCGACACCGAGGCGGTCCACTGCGCGTTCGAGGCGTTCAACCGCTGGCTGCTCGACGACTGGGGCTTCGCGTACAAAGAGCGGATCTACGGCGCGCCCTACATCTCGATCATGGACCGCGACCGCGGCATCCGCGAGCTCGAGTGGGCGCTCGAGCACGACGTGCGCTTCATCGTGATGAGACCTTCGTTCGTCTACCACGCGGGCGGCAGCCGCTCGCCGGCCGATCCGTATTACGATCCGTTCTGGCAGCTCGTCAACGATTCGGGCGTCGTGGTCGTCTACCACGGCGGCGACTCGGGCTACGGCGACTACTCGAAGGACTGGGGAGAGGGCGGCACCACCGAGAGCTTCAAGGCGTCGCCGTTCCGCAGCATCACGATGCCGTCGAAGCCGCCGTTCGATCTGTTCGCGGCGCTGATCTCGCACCAGCTCTTCCAGCGTTTCCCGAATCTCCGGATCGCGAGCATCGAGATGGGCTCGTTCTGGGTGCCGTGGCTGTTCCAATCGATGCAGCGGGTCTACGGACAGGAGCCGAGCTACTTCGCCGAAGATCCGCTCGACACCTTCCGGCGTCACATCTGGATCGCGCCGTTCCACGAGGACGACATCACGCTGCTGCGCGATCTCGTGGGCGCCGAGAACATGGTGGCGGGCTCGGACTGGCCGCACGCCGAGGGCCTCACCGAGCCGACCGACTACGCGCTCGACCTGAAGGGCCTCTCCGACAAGGAGATCCGGCTCGTGATGCGCGAGAACGCGCTGGGTCTCTCGCAGCGGAGGCCCGTGTAGCCATGCGAGACGTCCGCATCGCGATCATCGGGGCCGGCATGGCCGGAGTGTTGTCGGCGATCAAGCTCAAGGAGGCCGGGATCACCAACTTCATCGTCTACGAAAAGGCGAGCCGACTCGGTGGGACCTGGCGCGAGAACACCTACCCCGGTCTCGGGTGCGACGTGCCGTCGCACCTCTACAGCTACTCGTTCGCGCTGAATCCGAGCTGGAGCCACCGCTATTCGCCGGGCCCGGAGATCCAGGAGTATCTCGAGCGCACGGCCATGGAGCACGGTGTGCTGCCGTTCTTCCGCTTCGGCGACGAGGTGGTGCGCTGCACATTCGAGCGCGGTCGCTGGCAGATCGAGACCAGGAGCGGCCAACGCGACGAGGTCGACATGATCATCGCGGCCACGGGCGTGCTCCATCACCCGAAGATTCCGAAGTTCGAGGGCCTCGAGAGCTTCGAGGGCGCGGCGTTTCACAGCGCGCGCTGGGACCACTCGGTGCCGCTCGACGGCCGCCGCGTCGGCGTGATCGGCACGGGCTCCACCGCGGTGCAGATCACCGGCGCGCTCACCGAACGCGCCGCGAGGTACACGCTGTTCCAGCGCACGGCACAGTGGGTGATGCCCCAGGAGAATCCGGCCTATTCCGAGGACGAGCAGGCCGCGTTCCGCGACGATCCGGACCTCTTGCGCGGCCTGCACAACGACCTCTCGAAGCTGTTCGCGGAGGGGTTCGCGAGCGGGCTCGTAGATGCCGATTCGCCCGCAATGGCGGCGATCGCCGCGGCGTGCCTGCAGAACCTCGAAGACAACGTGCGCGACCCCGAGCTCAAGGAGCGGCTGCGCCCGAACTACCGCGCGGCGTGCAAGCGGCTCGTGATCTCGCACAACTTCTACGAGGCGATCCAGCGCCCGAACGCCGAGCTCGTCACCTCCGCGATCGAGCGCATCGAGCCGCGCGGCGTGCGCACCGCGGACGGGCGCCTGCACGACCTCGATGTGCTCGTGCTCGCAACGGGCTTCCAGGTCGATCGCTTCCTGCGCCCGATCGACGTGATCGGACGCGGCGGCGTGCGCCTCGCCGAGTTCTGGGAGAAGCGCCCGCTCGCATACCTGTCGATTGCGATTCCCGGGTTTCCCAACTTGTTCATGCTGAACGGGCCGAACGGACCGGTCGGCAACTTCTCGCTGATCGAGGTCGCGGAGATCCAGTTCCGCTACATCGAGAAGCTGATCGATCTGCTGCGCTCGGGCCGCGCGCGAGAGATCAGCGTGTCCGCTGCGGCCACCGAGCAGCTCGAGGCCGAGCGCGTCGAGGCCGCGCGCAACACCATCTGGAGCAGCGGCTGCCGCAGCTGGTACCTCGACGATCGCGGCATCCCGATGACCTGGCCGTGGACGTTCGAGCGCTTCCGAGCGGAGATGGACGGGCCCAAGCTCGAGGCGTACGAGCTCGTCGCGTGATCTTCACAACTTCGTGATCGCCGATTGCGAATAGTCGCCACCTCCAGCCAGCCGACGCTCAGCGTCTCGCGAGGCTTCGGCGAATCCGAAGCGCTTGTGTGGTGGTCTGGTGCTCTCAAAAAGCCTCGCCAGCTCCACACGAACACGAGGCCATTCGCGTTCACCTTCAAGAGCTCAGTCGCTTCCCCGCGAGATGGTAGCCAGGCCATCGGCGCAGCGTTTTTCATCAACTGGATTTGAATCCAGTTCGTTCTGGAGAATCGCAGTCAGAAGCGGGACGGAGTAACATAACAACCCATTTCGATCAAATATGTGTTAGTCTTCGTCTACCTCACCCCGATGAATCGTGAGGTGGACGACATGACGGACTCGCTCGCTGAGCTGGCGAACGCTCAGTTGCTCTCTCGGGTGCGGGAGTTGATTCTCCGGGGAAACGAAGTCGAGGCTGATCTTCTTGCGCATCTCGGCGAGGTCGATGCCCGGCGGCTCTATCTCGAGGAGGGCTGCTCCTCGATGTTCATCTACTGCCAGCGCGTGCTTCACTTCGCGGAAGGCGTGGCCTACAAACGCATTCAGGCCGCACGTACGGCCCGATTGCATCCAGAGATCCTGGAGGAGGTACGCCGCGGTAATCTCCACCTGACGGCCGTCGGGCTGCTCGCGCCAAAACTAACGAACGCGAATTGCGCGGAGCTGATCCGATTTGCACGCCATCGCAGCGCCGACGAGATCCGGAGCCTGCTCGCAGAGCGCGCGCCGCGGCCCGCAGTTCCGACGACTGTGCGGCGGCTGCCCGAGCCGATGGAGGTACCTGCGCCGCCCGGGCCGATGCCGCAACTGACACCGGCACCCACGCTCCCCGTGCGCGCCATCAGATTCCGGATGGCGACGTCGGAAAGATTCTCGCTCGCGCTGTCACGGTAGTGCTCACGCAGGTCCGAAAGCGGAAGTTCGCAGAGACTCAGACGCCGAGATCCGCCTCGTCGGATCGACCGTCCAATGGAACTCCTTCCCGACACATCCCAGCGGAGACTCGCCGCGCCGTCTGGAATCGCGACGGGGGTCGCTGTACCTACGTTTCGTCGGACGGACGGCGCTGTGACTCGCGGGAGTTCGTGGAGTTCGATCATGTCGAAGCCTGGGCTTGGACGAAGTCCCACCCGTTGAACGGCATCACGTTGCGTTGCCGAGCGCACAATCAGCAGCGCGCCCGGGTCGATTTCGGGGAGATGCACATGGCGAAGGTCCGGCGACGGACAGGCACGTCAACTGGATTTGAATCCAGTTCCCCTGCACATTCCCCATGACATGACCCGCGAAGAGGCGAACAAGGCGGTGCTGCGTCGCTGGTACGACGAGATGTGGGCGCACTGCGCGTTCGATCTGGTTCCCGAGATCGCGGGGCCCACCTACACGCGCCACGACTTCGGCGGCACGCGCACGGTCACGGCGGAGCAGTATCGCGATCAGCTCGCGGCGACTGTCAAAGACTGGAAGATCTCCGACTTCCACTACTTCCTGATGGCCGAGGGCGAATTCGTCACCGCGATCGGCACGTGGCTCGTGAACGACAGCCTGCGGTGGGACTGGGTGCAGACGTTCCGGATCGCAAACGGCAAGATCGTCGAGACCTGGCTGCCCGCGATGGCGACGGAGGGGAAGTGGTCGGAGGCGGATATTCCCGGCTGACCGGCGGGATCGCTTCGCTCTCCCGCCCTACGAGATCTCCCATAGCGTTTCGTAGTTCGCGATCGGCCGCTCGAAGCGGACGCCGTCCCGGGTGAACTGCTCGGCGAGCGCCTGCATGGGCGCGAGGATCTGCATCTGCTGCGCGTGCGCGAGGGAATCCCAGACGCTCACGTTCACCATGCTGCTCGACTCGCGGTCGATCGCGGCGAAGTAGTGAAGGCAGCCGGGGAGGTAACGGATCGCCGGAACGAGCGTCTTCTGCGCCTCGTCGAGGCGGTCCCTCACGGCCTCGTACCTCTCGGGCGGGAACGATCCTCGTGAGATGCGCACGATCGGCGGCGAGGAAGGCGTCGTCTGGCCGCGAGCCGCGGGTGCAATTCCCGCAGCGAGCAGAGCCGCGAGCAATCCCCGCACGACTTCGCGGCGGCTGGTGCTCGGTGCGGATTCGGCCATTGCAGCCCTCCTACTCGAACGCCGCCAGCGCCTCGCGCAGCCGCTGCCGATAGTTCTCGACGCGCGGGACCTTGATCCCTTCGTAACCGCGCACGAGGTCGGGCAGCTCTGCGAGCTTCACGGCCGCATCGAGGCTGGACGCGTCGAGCCGCGCGAGCACGCGGTCGATCGCCGCGACGTACTCGCCGGGCAGCTCGCGCTCGAGTCGTCGCACATGCGCGTAGCCGAACGGGTCGAACGGAGTGCCGCGCACGAACTTGCCCTTCGCGAGCAGGCGCACCGCGGGCCCCGCCCAGCTCGGGATCGCGATCTTGTGCGTGAGACCCATCGCGCGAAGGATCGGCGGGTGCAGCTTCCACGCGATCCGCCCGTTCCGTCCCGCGACCTCGCGCGCGGCGGCAAGGCCGTCGGCGTCGGTCATGAGCCGCGCGACCTCGTACTCGTCCTTGTACGCGGTGAGCTTGAACAGGCTCGCGGCGACGGCCGCGAGCAGGCGCGTGCTCTCGGGGTCCACTCCGCGCTCGGCATGGCTCACGCGCTCGAGCGCATCGAGCCACCCGCGCGCCGTGCGGACGCTCTGCCACGCGCACAGCTCCGCGGCATAGCGCGTGAGCTCGGCCTGCAGCGCGGGCGGAGCGCCGAGCGCCGCGATCCGCGCCGCGATCGCCTCGGGCACCACGTGTGCCGAGGCCACGACCTGCACGTCGTCGCCGAGGTCGACGCGGCGCGCCGCCGCAACCGCCTGCGGCGCCGCGATCTGCGCGCGGCCCCAGCGGAACGCGGCGATGTTCGCCTCGACGGCCGTGCCGTTGAGGGCGAGCGCTTCCTCGAGGTGCGCGGCGCTGATCGGCAGGCAGCCGGCCTGATGCGCCATGCCCACCACGAAGAAGTTCGCCGTGGTCGCGCGGCCGAACAGATCCTCGGTGATCGCGAATGCATCCGCCCAGTGCTGCGCATCGGCGCGCGTGACGGCCGCGATGCGGCGCGTTAGGTCGCCCGGCGACGGGAGCCGCACGCCCGGGTGCGTGATCATCTCGCCGGTCGGCGTCGGCGACGTCGAGCCCACCACCGCGGTACGCGCGGGATCCGCCGTGAGCATGCCCTTCTCGGACGCCGCGACGAGCTGATCGAACGCGAGCAGCAGATCCGCCTGGGCCTCGCCGAGCCGATTGGTCGCGGTCGGCGCAGAGCGCGACAGACGCAGGTCGCTCACGACGGGGCCCGCCTTCTGCGACAGGCCGATCTGGTCGAGGCCGCGCACGTGGTAGCCGTCGAGCATCGCAGCGGTGCCGAGCACCTGCGCCACCGTCACCACGCCCGTGCCGCCGATGCCCGTGATCCGCATCGCGAACTCGTCTTCGGAAACGATCGGCGCGGGCTCGGGCAGATTCGCGGGCGGCTCGGGCAGCACCTCGCGCACCGCCGCGCTCTCGTCCTTGCGAGCTCGTCGAGTGCGCTTCGGAGTGATCGTCATGAACGAGGGGCAATCGCCCTCGAGGCACGAGAAATCGAGATTGCACGTCGTCTGATCGATCGTCGTCTTGCGCCCGAACGGCGTGTCGATCGGCTGCACCGAGAGGCAGTTGGAAACCTCGCCGCAGTGGCCGCAGCCCTCGCAGATGCGGTGGTTGATCACGACGCGCTGCTGCGGCGTCGGGATCTTCCCGCGCTTGCGCAGGCGGCGCGCTTCCGCGGCGCAGCCCTGGTCGTGGATCAGCACGGTCACGCCCGGGATCTGCGCGAGCAGCTCTTGTGCCTCGAGCAGGCGCGTGCGCTCCCAGACCTCGACGCTGCTCGGCAGCGCCGCGTCGCGGTAGCGCTCGACGTCTTCGGTGGTGATCAGCACGCGCGCGACGCCTTGCGTGTGCAGGATGCGCGCGACCTCGGGCACCGCGAGCTGGCCCTGCGGATGCTGCCCGCCCGTCATCGCGACCGTGCCGTTGTAGAGCAGCTTGAACGTGATGTTCACCTTCGCCGCGACCGCGGCCTGGATCGCGAGCTGCCCCGAGTGGAAGTAGGTGCCGTCGCCGAGGTTCTGCACGAAGTGCTTGCGCGCGACGAAGTCGGCCATGCCGATCCACTGCGTGCCCTCGTTGCCCATGCACGCGACGCCCGTGACGCTGCCGATGCGCTCGGGATCCATCAGCATCACCATCGTGTGGCAGCCGATCCCCGCGCCCACGAGCGAGCCCTCGGGCACCTCGGTGCTGCGGTTGTGCGGGCAGCCCGAGCAGAAGAACGGCGTGCGCTGCACCGAGAGCGCTGCGACCGCGTGCCCGGCGGGAGCCTGCTCGGGCGCCAGCTTCACGCCGACGCGCGCCTCGATCCGTCGGCGCAGGATCGGCACCAGGATGTCCGCGTCGAGCGCGCCGTGGCCCGGCACGAGCTGCTCGCCGACCTCGTCCATCTTGCCGACCACGATCGGCCGATCGGCGAGCCCGTAGAGCGCGTCCTTGATCAGCGCTTCGATGTTGGGCTGCTTCTCCTCGATCACGAACACCTCGCGCAGCCCGCGCGCGAAGTTCCGGATCGTGCCCGCATCGAACGGCAGCGGCATCCCCATCTTGAGCACGCGGATGCCGCACGCTCGGATCTCGTCGTCGCTCTTGATCCCGAGGCGCGCGAACGCCTCGCGCACCTCGCGGTAGGTGATGCCCGAGGCGACGATCCCGATCGTCGCGTTGGGCGTCTCCACCGCGACCGCGTTCAGCGCGTTGTCGACCGCGTACTGGCGCGCGAGCTCGTAGCGCACCTCGTAGATCTCGCGCTCGCGCTCCACGCTGAAGGGCGCGAGCAGGATTGCGTCGGGGCGATGGCGGTAGAGCTGGCCTTCGACCTGCGGCATCACGGGCACGATCCGCTCCGGGTGCAGGTGCACGGTGGCCGTGGCGTCCGCGACGTCGGCCACGATCTTGAGCGCCGACCACAGTCCCGTCACGCGCGACATCGCGATCGCGTGGCGGCCGAGGTCGAGCGCCTCCGCGGGATCCCCCGGATAGAGCACGGGCATGTGCATGTCGGAGAGCGCGCCCGCGGACGACGAGGGAAGTGTGGAGCTCTTCGCGGCCGGATCGTCGCCCACGATCGCCACCGCGCCGCCGTGCATCGAGGTGCCGGCATAGACCGCGTGGCGCAGCGCGTCGGTGGCGCGATCGACGCCGGGCGCCTTGCCGTACCAGATCCCGATGACGCCGTCGTAGAGGCAGTCGGGCTGCGCGGCCGCGATCTGCGAGCCCATCACCGCACTCGCCGCATACTCCTCGTTCATCGCGGGGCGGCAGACGACCGGGAGATCGGGTGCCAGCCTGGCGGCCGATGCGACGGTCACGTCGTAGCCGCCCAGCGGCGAGCCGGGATAGCCCGAGATGAACGCCGCCGTGTTCAGGCCCGCGCGCCGATCCGCGCGCAGCTGCTCGAGCGGAAGGCGGGCGAGCGCCTGGATCCCGGTCAGGAAGACCGTTCCGGAATCCGCGAGATATCGGTCGACGAGCCGATACGGCTCTGCCCGCGGCATGGCAAAGACCCCCGTTGCATTACGATAGCTGACGACGGTGGTAGGCTGCGCGGATGCGCTGGATCCTTCCGCTCGCGGTCGCGCTCGCCGCTGCCGCTTCGGCGGAGGAGCAGAGCGCGAGCCCGCAGGCGGTTCTCGAGGCCGCGTTCGCGAACCGCTTCGAGGTGGACATGATCTCCGAGATGGAGATCGTGGTGCGCGATCGCGGCGGGAGCGAGCAGCGCCGCCTGGTGCAGGCCGTCTCGAAGCGCATCGACGGCCGGTCCAACTCGATCGGCCGCGTGCTCGAGCCCGCGAGCCTGCGTGGGCTCACGGTGCTGATCTCGGAGGTGGCGGACGGTGGCCGCGACACATTCGTGTACCTGCCCGCACTGCTGCGCGCGCGCCGGATCGCCGGCGCGCAGCGGCTCGATGCGTTCCTGGGCAGCGACCTCACCTACGAGGACTTCGAGCGCCAGCGCGCCGCGGATTTCACGGTCGAGCCGCTGCCTCCCGAGGTCGTGGCGGGCGAGCCCTGCACGATGCTGCGCGCGCTGCCGCGCGACGAACGCGCCTACGCGTCGATGGTGGTCGCGGTGGCGCCCGATCACGCGATCCTCGAGTACCGCTATTTCAAGCCCGAGGCCGCGACGCCCTATCGCGTGATCGAGACGCCGCGCGACCAGATGCACCGCGAGGGCGGGCATCTGCTGCCGACGCTGTTCGCGGTGCGCCACCTCGAGCGCGGCACGGCCACCGACCTCGTGCTGCGCAAGCTCGCGGTCAACCCGAAGATCGACGACCGCATCTTCTCCGTGCGCACGCTCGACCAGCAGCGGCCGCTGCCGCGGATCCGCGCACAGTAAGGGAGGTTTCCATGCGTGAATTGCTCGAGCGTTTCGCCACGATGCCGCGAAAGACGTTCGCCCCTGGAGAGACGCTCGTGGTCGACGGGCAGCGATCGGGGTCGCTCTACGTCCTGATCGAGGGCACGCTCGAGGTGCAGAAGGGCGGTGTGCGCATCTCGACGATCAACGAACCGGGTGTGTGCATCGGGGAGGTCGGGCTTCTCCTCGACATCCCCGCGACGGCCACCGTGGTAGCCGCCACGCCGACGACCGTGCACGTGGCCGAAGATGGCGCGGCAGTGTTGCGCACCGAGCCCGAGGTGACGGTGGCGGTCGCCCGGCTCCTCGCCGAGCGCCTCAACCTGGTCACGACGTTCCTCGCCGACCTCAAGCGTCAGTACGCCGGGGAGGGCGGATCGCTTGCGGTGGTGGACAAGGTGTTGGCCGGTCTCACCCAACGGACCGGGCCCGCTGCGAAGCCGGGATCGGCTCGCGAGCCCGACCCGCTGTATTGATCGGAGCGCAGGGTCAGAACGACGGGCGCTGGAGCACCAGGGGTTCGTCGAGCCGTTGCACCTCCACGCCGAGCAGCGAGCGCCAGGTCGCCTCGTGCGTGTCGACGTCGATCTCGATGTGCGCGGGCACCGGGCCGATCTGTCGCCCGGCGTTGAAGACCCACGTCGAACCGATCCGATCCACCCATGAACCGTCCTCGCGAAACGGCGGGTTGTGCACGTGACCCGTCAACACCAGGTCGGGTTGGTACTCGATGATCCAGCTGCGCAGATCGGCGTCGCCGTAGTGCTTCTTTCCGGTCCAACAGGTCGGCGAGTCGCTCGGAGGCCAGTGATACACCCACACCCACGTTCCGGGCGGGCGCTGGCCGTCGCTTCGGAGCTGACCCGCGACGCGGGAATGACCGCGCGGGCCGTCCCACCACGGGCACACCGTCACGGTGGCGTCGTGCAGGGCCAGGACGTCTCCGTCGACGCGGACCCCCAGCGCTCGCAGCGGTTCCAGCCACAGCGCGCATTGTTCACCGTCGGCGTCCGGACCGGTGAGATCGTGATTGCCCGAGGCGACCAGCAGCTTGTTCGGCTCGGCAACTCGCTCGAACACGGCATGCAGCACGGCGATCTGGGCATCCAGCGGCACCGACGATGCGATGTCGAGCTGGTCGCCGGCCAGCACCACGAGGTCGTAGTCCGGAATGCGGCCCAGTACCCAGTCGATCTGGGGAAGCACATAGTGCAGGTCCGAGACCAGCAGGATCCGCACGCCGTCTCCTCCCACTTCGCCCTGACGGCTGATCAGATCTCCAGCGGCGCGATGTCCGCGAGCGAGATCTTGCGCTGCGCGATGCCCGCGAACATGTCGACGCCCGAATACGTCTCCTCGCCCGTGAGCTTTCCTTCGGCCTGGTCCACCGGCCACACCACGCCCATGCGCGACTCGCCCACGTAGTAGGCGTTCGGATCGTCCACCTCGATGCCCATCGCGCGCAACGTCGTACCCGGGTAGGCCATGCGCATCACGCCCTCGGTGAACACGGAATCCGCGTCGACGATCACGCGGTCGCACGCGAACTCGAGCCGGAACGCGCCCGTCTGGACGATCGTGAGATCGTAGAACTGCCGCACGGCGTCCTTGCTGCCGGTCGGGTTCAGGATCGGGTCGTTCGGCATCGAGTGGGTGACATAGCGCGGCCGTTGCGTGAGCGTCGCGACGACCCCCTCGATGTCGGCCTTCGCCTCGGCCTTCATGTGCGCGAGCACGAGCTCGAGGTTGCGGCGCAGCGTCGGGTCGCGTTCGTCGGCGAGTCGCTTCTCCACGAGCTTCCAGGTGCGGTTCGGATCGAGCTTCATGACTTGTCTCCCTTCTTATGGTCTTCGTTCGCCTTCGGCTCACTGGGCGCAGCTTGCAACCAGGCCGGCTGTGTTCCGATGATTCCCTCGCGCTCCCAGCGCGCGAGCTCGTCCTCGGAGATGCCGAGCTCGCCTGCGAGCACCTCGCGGTTGTGCTGTCCGAGCGTAGGCGGCGGACGCCGCGGCCGCCCGTCGGCGAGGCCGACGTACGGAAGACCGGGATAGCGCGCGGCGCCCGTCACCGGATGCTCGAGCGTCTGGAAATAGCCGCGATGCTCGAGCTGGGGGTGCGGCATCACGAAGTGCGCGTTCACGAGCCGCTGCGCGGGAACTCCTTTGTCGAGCAGCTCCTGCTCGAGCATCGCGACGTCTCGGTTCGCGAGCGTGCGAGCGAGCGCGGCGTCGATCGCGTCGTGCTGCGCGCGCCGGTCGGTGAACTGCGCCAGCGAGCCCTCGGGCAGCAGCGAGATGACCGCGCGCCACTGCGCGTCGCTCTCCACCGCGATCGCGATCCGCTCCCCGCCGCGGCAGGCGTAGACTCCTTGCGGCGCCGCGTCGGGACTGCGGTTCCCCTCGGAGCAGAGCAGCACGCCGTAGGCGCTGTGCTCGATCACCTGCTCGGCGGCGATGTTCAACCCCGGCTCCACGAGCGGCACCTCGACGAGTTGACCGCGCCCCGTGCGGCGCCGGTGCTCGAGCGCAGCGAAGAGTCCGACGACGGCGTGCAGTCCTCCGACCGGATCGCACACGTTCGCAACCATCGGAAGATCGGGATACCCACCACGCCAGGCGATTCCGCACGCTTGCTCGATGTTCATCGCGAAGCCCGTCCGGTCGCGCCACGGGCCGTCGAGTCCCCAGGCCGGCATGCGCACGACCACGAGCCGCGGGTTCCACGCCGACAGCGTCTCGAAGCCGAGGCCGAACTGCTCGAGCACGCGCGCGGAGTAGTTCTCGATCAGGACGTCCGCACGCTCGACGAGCGTGCGCAGCGCGGCGCGCGCCTCCTCGCCGTCGAGCCGCAGCGTGATGGCGCGTTTGTCCGTGTTGACACTCTGGAAGATCGAGCTCGCCTCCCACACGGGCAGCCCGGGCTTCGCGTTCACGAAGCGGATGCCGTCGGGTCGCTGGATCGATTCGATCTTGACCACCTCGGCGCCCAACATCGCGAGGGTCTGCGTTGCGAACGGGCCGGCCCAGAACGCGGTGAGGTCGACTACGCGCAGGCCCGCGAGCGGTGCTTCGGCGGTGGTGTTTGGCCCGTGTTCGCGCTCGTTTGCGCGCGGGAGCCAGCCCGGCGTGTGCTCCCCGAGCCGCGGCGCGCGTTCGATCGACGCGCGATCGACCTCCGCGAGCGCGATCGGCGGCCGCGGCTGCACGAAACCATGCGGGTTCTCGACGAACACGCCGCGCTCGGTGAAGTGATCGGTGCGCGGCAGCGTCTCGCCGTTGCCGACCGGCGCCGACGGGATCCGCAGCAGCTCCGTCTGCTCGAGGATCTCGGCGACCTTGCGCTGACGCGTCCAGTCGCGGATCACCTGGTGGAAGAATGGCAGGTTCGCCGAACGCTCCTGCGCCCAGCGCCAGCGCGGATCCTTGCCGATCTCCGGCCGGCCGATCATCAGGCAGAAATCTTCCCACTGCTGGCTGGTCACGGGCGCGAATCCGACCCAGCCGTCGGCCGCGGGCTCGACTCCCGGAGCGTCGAGATACATCGGGAGGTCTCCGCCGACGAACTGGCCGTTGAGATCGGAGAACACCGGGCCGACGGCGATCATCGCCTCGAAGATCGACACGTCGACGTGTCGGCCGCGTCCGGTGGCACGCGCGGCTGTCCACGCGCCGAGCGCCGCGACCGCTGCGAACGCGCCCGCGGCGTACTCGCCGAGCCGGCCTCCGGCGCCGACCGGCCCGCGCTCGGCCATCCCGCGGCGCGCGATCAATCCGGTCGCCGCCTGCAGCGTGAACTCGGTCGCTGGCCTCTCGGCGTAGGGGCCGGTCGTCCCCCACGGTGTGATCGAGACCACGCACAGGCGCGGGTTCGCCGCGCGGAGCTCTTCGGCACGGCTGTTCGCGAATACGATGTCCGCCTCGCGCGCGAGCTCGCGCAGGCGCGCGCGCGAGGTCTCGTCGGCGCCGCACAGCGCCGCGCGCTTGCCCGCGTTCAGGAACTGGAACAGCGCGGAATCCGTGTTTTCTGGAAGCTCGACACGCGCGGCGGTGCGCCGCCGCAGCGGGTCGCCGGGCGCTTCCTCGATCTTGAGCACGTCGGCGCCCTGGTCGCACAGGAGCTTCGTCGCGTACGGCCCCGCGATCTCGGTCGAGAGATCGAGCACGCGCAGTGCCGAGAACGGGCGCTTCCCGGCCATCGCTACGGCTCCTGCGTGGGTGGCGGCGCGGCCGCGCGGCGCTCGAGCGCGGTGGCCATCACCTCGCGCGCCCTCGGGAGGTCGGGATTCAGGTTCAGTGCCGCCTGGCTGTGTCGCAGCGCATCATCGAAACGCCCCGCACCCAGATAACAGTAGGCGATTCCCTGCTCCATCATCGCATTGTGCGGCGAGATCTGCAGAGAATGGGCGAAGAGCACGTCCGCATTGCGCCACACGCGCGTCTGGACGAAGGCCGCCGATCCGAGCGCGAAGAGCGCAGCCGCCACCGACGCCACCGCCACGCCTTGCGCCAGAGGACTCCGCAGCCGAGCCGCGAGCAGCTCCCAGCCGCCGAACACCATCGCGACGAACAGGCCGATGTGGGCGAGATGCGTGTAGCGATCGGCCATGCCCTGGGTGCCGTACTGCGCGAGCCCGAGCACCGGGACGAGCGCGACGAGGAACCAGAGCCAGCCCACGAGCGGATAGCCGCGCCGCCGGTAGCGGACGGCCAGCGCGGTGAGGGCGGCGAGCAGCAGCGCGCCGAGCAGGATCTGCGCGCCCGTCCACGGCTCGCCGCCGTCGCTCGCGAGATAGGGGTGGGGATAGTGCGACGACAATTGCGCTGGCCACACCGTCTTCGCGACGTACCACGCCGGAGCGGTGATCGCGTGGACGAGTCGGTCCGCGAGCGGGATCTGCTCGAACGAGATGCGGTTGCCTTCCTGGAAGCTCGCCGTCACGAGCAGCACCGCGAGGGCCGCCGCGAAGAACGGGACCTTCTCCGCGAAGAGGCGGACGAGTCCGGCGCGCGGGCCGGGCGGAGCGGAAAGGGCTGGACCGGGCGCAGCGTTTCCGAAGCGGCGCAGCGGCCAGTAGTCCAGCAGCAGGAACAGCACCGGCAGCGCGACCCAGGTGGCCTTCGAGAGCAGCGCGGCGACCGCGCACAGAAGCGACGCCGCGTAGGCGCGCAGCGAACCGCGCACGGCGAAGCGCGCGTAGCCGATCAGCGCGAGCAGTCCGAACGCGGCGGAGAGCACGTCCTTGCGGCTCGCGATCCAGGCCACGGACTCCACGCGCATCGGGTGCAGCGCGAACAGCGCTGCGGCGATCGCGCTGGGCCACAGGGCCCCTGTGAGCACGCGCAGCAGCACGTAGACGAGCACGCTGTCGATCGCGTGGAGCGCGGCGTTCGTGGCGTGGAAGGCTCCCGGATCGACACCGAAAAGCGTCGCATCGGCCATGAGCGACAGCACCACGAGCGGCGACCAGTTGAACGGCGCCGCGTCCCCGAACGCCGCGCGCGCGCCGTCGAGTCCGATCCCGGCCTTCACCCAGTCGTTGCGCGTGACGTACTTGTCGTCGTCGAAGAGGCACGCGTCGTCCGATCGAGGCGGGAGCGATATGAAATCGAAACCGAGGGTCTGTCCGTAGACGGCCAGGGTTGCGATGACGAGCGCCGCCGCGACTGCGAGATCGCGTCTCATGCGTGCCGCAGGCTATCTTGGCGCTGCCATGGAGTCACTGGCCGAACCGCGGAGGCCGAGATGAAGAGCCCGATCGACGCCTGTCACCACGTCGCGATCGTCGTGCGCGACGCAGCGGCGGCACGCGCATTCTACGGCGAGCTGCTCGGGCTCGAGGAGCTCGAGCGGCCCGCGGACATCCGGGATCGGATCCCGGGCGCCTGGTACCGGATCGGCCCGCTCGAGCTGCACGTGTTCGAGCAGCGGGATTTCTCGCCGCCCGCGGCCGCGATCGGACCGCACATCGCGCTGCACACCGCCGACTTCGACGGCACCGTCGAGCGGCTGCGCGCGCGCGGCTGCACGTTCGCGTTCGGCCCCGGGCGGGACGGCGACGGGACCGCGCGCGCGATCGTGCGCGACCCGACCGGCAACGTGGTCGAGATCACCGACGCGGCGCTGCGCGCCTAGCGGCGATTGCGTCGCCGAGAGGGGGTTCACCGCATGAGCGACAAACCGCTGCGAATCGGAGTCCTCGGCGCCGCCCGGATCACCCCGATGGCGCTGATCCGCCCCGCGCGCCAGGTGGACGAGGTGAAGGTGGTCGCAGTCGCCGCGCGCAGCCCCGAGCGTGCCGTGGCGTTCGCCGCGCGCCACGGCATCGAGCGCGTCCACGAGAGCTACGACGCGCTGCTCGCCGACGATGCGATCGACGCGATCTACAACCCGCTCCCGAACGGTCTGCACGCCGAGTGGTCGATCCGCGCGCTCGAGGCGGGCAAGCACGTGCTGTGCGAGAAGCCGATCGCCTCGAACGCGGCGGAGGCGGAGGAGATGGCCAAGACCGCGGAACGCACGGGTCGCGTGCTCACGGAGGCGTTCCACTGGCGCTATCACCCGCTCGCGGCGCGCATGCGCGAAGTGGTCGAGACGCAGCTCGGCGAAGTCCGTCACATCGAAGCGATGCTCTGCTTCCCTCTGCCGTTTTTCAACGATATCCGTTACTCCTGGGAGCTCGCGGGCGGCGCCATGATGGACGCCGGTTGTTACACGGTGAACATGGTGCGATGGCTCGCGGGCGCCGAGCCCGAGGTGGTGAGCGCGGAGGCTCGGCTCGCGAAGCCGAACGTCGATCGCTACATGCGCGCGGAGCTGCGGCTGCCGGGCGGACGCACGGCTCGCGTCACCGCGTCGATGTTCTCCGCGCGGCTCTTCGCGATCAAGGCGTGGGCCGTGGGCAGCGGCGGCGAGATGAGCGTATTCAACCCGCTCGCGCCCCAGTTCTACCACTCGCTCAAGATCGTGAAGCCGGGATCGACCACGCGCGAGCGGATCCGGGGCGACGCGACCTACACCCATCAGCTCCGCGCATTCGCGGAGCACGTGCGCGGAGGAAAGCCGATGTCGAGCGATGCGCGCGACGGGGTTGCGAACATGCGCGTGATCGACGCGATCTATCGCGCCGCGGGTCTGCCGCCGCGCGGGACGTCCGCGTGACCGCGGCAAGCGCACCGCGCGTCGAGATCGCCACGGGCCGGCTCGAGGGTCGCCGCGCCGAAGGCGTCGATCGCTTCCTGGGGATTCCGTTCGCGCAGCCGCCCACGGGCGCGCGGCGCTTCCGTCCGCCCGAGCCGGCCGCACCCTGGAGCGGGGTGCGCACGGCCGACGCGTTCGGCCTCGTGGCGCCGCAGAACGCGCTCGACGCGGGCGCGCTGCCGGGTATGCAGGTGGGCCCGCAGGGCGAGGACTGTCTGTCCCTGAACGTCTACACGCCCGCGGCCGACGCGGGCCGCCGCCCCGTCATGGTGTGGATCCACGGCGGCGCGTTCATGATCGGCGCGGGGTCGCAGCTGATCTATGACGGCGCAGCGCTCGCGCGGCGCGGCGACGTCGTGGTGGTGACGATCAACTACCGGATGGGCGCGCTGGGATTCCTCGACCTCGAGACGTGTCTGGGCGGCGAGTTCGCGGGCTCGGGCAATGTCGGGTTGCTCGATCAGATCGCAGCGCTCGCGTGGGTGCGCGAGAACATCGAGCGCTTCGGCGGCGACCCGCACAACGTCACGATCTTCGGCGAGTCGGCAGGCGGCATGAGCGTGGGCACGCTGCTCGGGTGCCCGGCGGCGCGCGGTCTGTTCCAGCGCGCGATTCCGCAGAGCGGCGCCGCGCACAACGCGCACGATCGCGAGACGTCCGCACGCGTGGCCGACTACTTCCTGCGCGCGCTCGGCACACGCGACGCTCGAGCGCTGCGCGATGCACCGGTCGAGCGGATCCTCGCCGCGCAGCTCCAGTGCTCGCTGCACGTGGGCGAGCTCGGCGTGCTGCTCGCGTTCCAGCCCTGCGCGGGCCATGCCGAGCTGCCCGAGCCCCCGCTCGCGGCCGTGCGCGCGGGCAGCGCAGCCGGCGTCTCCACGCTGATCGGCACGACGCGCGATGAGTGGCGCTTGTTCGAGTTCCTCGATCCCAGGTTCGGTTCGATGGACGACGCGGGCTTCCTCGCGCGCGCGGTGCAGCGCGTCGGCGAGGCGGCCCCGGTGCTCACCGACGTCTACCGCAAGGACGCACCCGAAGCGGCGCCGGTCGACCACTTCTCGGCGTTCGAAACCGACCGCGTGTTCAGGGTGCCCGCGGTGCGCCTCGCGGATGCTCAGGCCGCACACGGGCCGGTGTATGGCTACGAGTTCGCGTGGCCGTCGCCCGCGCGGCGGGGCGCGCTCGGCGCGTGCCACGCGATCGACATCCCGTTCGTGTTCGGAACGCTCGGCGCGCCCGACATGGCCGCGTTCTCGGGCAGCGGCCCGGCGGCCGAGCGCCTGTCGGAAGCGGTGATCGACGCGTGGGCCGCGTTCGCGCGCGGCGGCGATCCCGCGTGCGCCGCGATCCCGCGCTGGCCGCGCCACGACCCCGCGACGCGCCCGACGCTGATCATCGACCGCGAGTGCCGCGTCGAGATGGCGCCGCGCGACCGCACGCTGCGCGCGTGGGACGAGCTCCTGTAACGAACCCCTTCCCGCGGGCTTCGCATTTCGGCCCCGGCGCGCCTCGCTCTTCTCACTCGATCCCCAACGTGATCGCGCTTCCCGTTCGATCCTGGCGCGCCCCCGCAGGTGCGCACCGTCCGGATCTCTTCCCACCGCGAGCGCCGGCGGGGCGCCCGGGGGACGGGCCGAGTTCTCGCGCCTAACCCCGCGATTTCGCTCATGTGGTCTTCGCCCGCACGCGCGGCGAGTCAGCGTACGCCCGCGCCGGGCTCGCTCCCGCGGGCGCTCATCCTGGTGAGCGAACTGGATTCAAATCCAGTTCACGGCCGCAACTCCGCGGGTTGTTCGACGACTCGCCCAGGATGGCGACCCGAGGCGACCAAGAAACAATTATCCAGCGAAATTTTCGCAGCCTAACTCCCGAACCCGCAGTGCAACTCGGCGAATCTCCGACACGTTCCCCGATCGCCCCGTACAATAGGCTGCGAGCTCTCGCAGTATTCGCTGCATGGGAGCGCAAGCTAATAAGTAGTTAGGCGGCCGAGAAGCGAATGCTCCGTTTCCCAGTCTTCGCCATCGCCCTGTTCTCTGTTCTGTCATCGCTCGCCCACGCTGCGGAGCCCACGAAGGCGGAGCGGATACTCGTCGAGAAGGCAGCCCCGGCGCCTCACCTTGTTCGCAGCCGGAGGGCCCATTCGGTCCTACACCGTTTCCCTAGGCGGCAATCCGGAAGGTCCCAAGGAGAGAGAGGGAGACGAACGCACACCGGAGGGGCTCTACTCCATCAATGCTCGAAACCCCAAGAGTTCCTTCCACCGCTCCCTTCAGATCTCGTATCCCAACCCCAAGGACCAAGCCCGCGCCGCCGCCGCGGGTGTTAACCCCGGGGGCCTCATCATGATCCACGGCATTCGCAACGGGCTCGGTTGGGTCGGCCGCCTCCATCGATTCCTGGATTGGACGGACGGTTGCATCGCGGTCACCGACACGGAGATGGATGAAATTTGGGAATTGGTCCAGGTTGGTACTCCAGTAGAGATCAAACCTTGAGCAGTCGGCCGCCTAACAAGGGATCATAAGTAGGTCACGTCCTCGATCGAGGCGCGCTGCATGGGAAGGCAGCATCGAGGCGCGGTGGCGGTCTCCTCCGCTGGGGACATGCTTCGGGTTGAAACACGACCTGGGCATGGACGCCCAACGAAGGAGGACCGCAATGGAACGCTATCTCGGAGCCGACGTGCACGCCGCGAGTGTCACGTTCTGCGGGTTGGATGCGTCGGGGAAGCAGATCCGGCGCGACGTGGTGGAGACGAATGGGAAGGCGCTCGTGGGCTACCTCCAATCGTTCGCGGGGAATCTGCACTTGTGCATCGAGGAAGGCGAGTGGAGCCAGTGGCTCTACGAGATCCTCTCGCCCCATGTGGACGAGCTCGTCGTGTACCGCGGTGAGTGGAAGCCGGGCCAGAAGAGCGACGCGATCGACGCGCATGGGCTCGCGGAGAAGCTGCGCACCGGGGGGATCAAGCGGCCGGTGTACAAGGACGCGAAGCTCTTCACGGCGTTGCGCGATCGGGCTCGGACGTACACGATGGTGACCCGGGACGTGGCGCGGGTGAAGAGTCGACTGAAGAGCTTCTTTCGGTCTCGCGGCCTGCCGTGTGCGGGCGACGCGCTGTACAAGCTCGAGGAACGGGCGAAGCGTGCGCAGGCGCTGCCGCCGGCGACACGGGAAGCCGTCGAGCTCCTGGGACGCGAGCTCGATCAGCTCGAAGCGCTCAAGGCCGAAGCGGAAGCGGCGATGCTGCGCGAGTCGCATCGGCATCGGATCGCGCGGATCCTCGAGACTGCGCCCGGGCTCGGTCCGATCCGGGTCGCGCAGATGCTGCCGATCGTGGTGACCCCGTACCGCTTCCGCACCAAGCGGCAGTTTGGGCCTACTGTGGCTTTGGGGTCGTGATGCGGTCGTCGAGCGACTGGGTGCAGGACCAGGGCCGATGGGTGAAGGCTCGGGTCGTGCAGACGCGCGGTTTGAACTTCAACCACAACCGGATGCTCAAAGCGATCTTCAAGGGCGCGGCCACGACCGTCGTCGCGCACTGCGGACCGAATCCGCTGCGCGAGGGCTACGACCGGCAGCTCGAGAACGGCACGAAGCCGAACCTGGCCAAGCTCACGGTGGCGCGGCAGATCGCCGCGATCGTGCTGGCCATGTGGAAGACACAGGAGGAGTACGACCCCGGGAAGATCCACAATCTCGTCACCCACTGATCGCTCTGCATCGACGGAGCATCGTCTGCTACAGCGAGATCTGGATCTCCGGGGCACAGGGTCGAGGGGAAGCATCCGTGCCAACGCGTGGCCGCGACTGCGGTTGCAGGCCCAATAACAAGGATATGCCCCCTCGCAGGACCGAATGAAGCGATGGCCTTCGAGGCCCCGATGGAAGCATGGTTCGCAAGCCCGCACGCTTCACGGCCCGAGGAGAACGCGGAGGAGGATGGCGGATGGACCCGTACGGTGCCGATCGATCGAATGATGCCTGGACGTTCGACGCCGCTAGGTCGAATAACGGAGTACCATGCTCTTGACATCGCCTACTATGGAAGGCGCTCTAGCTGACCGGCCTGCGTTCTATCGGAATCTGATAGAGTGTGGCAAGGCAGCTCGGGTGGCGTTGCGGAAGGTTCCCGCTGGCCGCCAGCTGAGCGCCGATCCGTTGGGCGGCGTGAAGTGAGCCGAATCGCGAGAGTGCTCTCGATGGTTCTTCTCGCTGCGTGCGCCTGCGGAAATCCCGCCGGCTTCGCCGACGTCACCCCCGCGTCTCCGATCTTTTCTCGCCCTTCTCTTGATCCGTTTGGGGGGTGGGATTGCGAGCCGGTTGGCGTCGTGACGGTTCCAGCCCGCAGCGTAGGTTTCACCGACAAGTATTTCGGGTTTGCCGAAGATGAGTTTCACCAGTCAGTGACAACTCAAACAAAGCGGCTCGGGGCGATTCTTGTTGTTATGAGCGAAGAAGCTGATCTCGAGGCTATTGCATCGTCGGGCGAGCCTTTCCAGGCTTCCGCCTACCGCTGCAGGTAGGTTTCCCACGCCGCCCAACAAGCGGTTGCAGCTGGCGGCCGCCTGCTTTGGTTGCAGTGCGGCGTCACACGGCCGACGGCCGCCGGCCCGGTGGTTGACGCGCAGCGGCCGCCGGATTGATACTCGGAGACACGCGGGGCGGCTGTAGCTGAACCGCGATCCGTTGGGCAGCGAAACTTGGGGTAGTGGATGGCCGAATCGCTCGTCGCGGGCTTGGAACTCATCCGCGAAATCGCGCGGGCCCTCGCAGATCGACCGTCGTCGAGGGTTGCAGCGATCAGTCGGATTCTGGGAGTGGGATTTTTCTATCTTGTGCTCGGAGCGCTTGGTGCGCTCGCTCTGGACTTTGGTCCGCCACGACAGGTCGTCGTTGTACTCGTATTTTCCCTACTCGCCGCACTTTCTTGCAGTCTCGTTTGCCTCCTTTCGCGTTTGCGCTCGAAGACTCGACTCGACCCATCCGGTGATTGACGCTCCGCGGCCGCCGGGTT
Organism: uncultured delta proteobacterium; assembly: GCA_963832165.1. Classification (GTDB taxonomy): domain Bacteria; phylum Myxococcota_A; class UBA9160; order UBA9160; family SMWR01; genus JAHEJV01. The sequence goes on from CAWHTE010000007.1 coordinate 817,481, forward strand.
GATACTCGGAGGTACGCGGGGCGGCCGTAGCTGAGCCGCGACGCGTTGGGCGACGTGATTCGAGATGAAGACTCATCTGACAGCGCTCACGGCCGTATCCCTCGGTTCGCTCGCTTCAGCGTGCGCTTCGTCGACCGACGCGCCGATCCACTACTCCCATCCGCCCGCGATCCAGGTCGACTATCCGGATGTAGCGATGCCTACCGTCTCCACCCCAGACTTCATGCCGGAGGTCGTCCCCGAAGCGACCGTTCCGCTCAGGACTCCGGACGCACCCGCGTCCACGGCGTTCATTTGTGGTGGCATTACGATCGCGCCAGCTCCTGAGCTCTACGGCACGACGTGGAGAGTACGCTCGATCTCGAGTACGCGGACATCATCGCAAACGCGTCTCACCGAGGAAGAACGCTACTTCTCGGATTGGTACGACGACCTCAAGCAACCAACTGTCATCTTCCACTTGGAACCCGTGTACCGATGAAGCTCGTCCAGGAGTTCACCCTCACCGCAACGCTGAAGCCGCCGCTGCCGATCGGGGCCGGCCCGATCGGTACGCGCATGTACTACGAGGTGATCAGCGGAGCGATCACCGGCGAGCGGCTGCGCGGGACGCTGCTCGGCGGCGGCGAATGGGCGCTGATCGGACCGGACGGCTTTCTGAGGATCGATGTGCGTCTGCAGGCCGAAACCCACGATGGAGCCTACCTCTACATCCAGTACACCGGCCTCCTCGAATTGAACGAGGCTGTTCAGCGTGCGCTCGCGAGCGGCAAGGGCACCGACTTCGGCGAACAGTACTTCTTCACGAACCCGCGTATCGAGACCGGCGACAAGCGATACGCGTGGCTCAACACGACCTTCTTCATCGGCGAAGGTCACGCCCTTCCGGCGCTCGGCGTCGGGTATCGCGTCTGGCGCCCGGCTTGACCAAGAAACGACCTGCCCGGAAATCCAAGCGATCGGAGGCGTCGTTCGACACCGCTCGCGCGATCGCGCTCGGGCTTTCCGGCGTAGAGGAGGGCGCGTCCTACGGCACGCCCGCGTTCCGCGTGCGCGGAAAGATGTTTGCGCGCTTCCATCAGGACGGTGAGTCGCTCGTCGTGCGAGCCGACTTCGAGGCCCGCGAGGCCCTGCTGCGGGCCAACCCGAAGGCGTTCTACCTGACGGAGCACTATCGCGCGTATCCGTGGGTCCTGCTCCGGCTGGCCGCCATCTCGCGATCCGATCTCTCCGATGTTCTCGAAGAGGCATGGCGCCGATGTGCTCCGCGGACCCTCGCCCAGCCCGCCACCCGGAAGCGCTAGTCTTCCGGCCGGTCAACCGACCCGAGGTTCCCGTTCGTGACTCCCGCGCAGTAGCCAGATCTCGACCGAAATTCGTTCGGCTACTTCACCGGTGCAATCGCACCGACATGCGGAGTGGTGTGACGCGAGGTCGGGGTCTGGCGGTGCGCGAGCCGTCATGAGATCTCCCGGCCTACCGCCACGACCAGTCCGCTCGCGTGAGCTCCCTCCGCCGGGAGCTCACCCTTGCACGCCCTCGTATGGCGAGTGGTTCCGATTGCCGTTCCGACCTGGCCCGTCCGCTGCACGCGCTGCGGCGCACCCGAGCTCGAAACCACCGAGAGATTCCGCGTCAACGCGAACGGACCCCTGCACGACGTCTGGTTGATCTATCGCTGTCCGCGCTGTGGCCTTCCGCGCAAGCGGTCGATCCTGCGCCGCATTCGCGAGAGCGCGAGCGGTTCGCTCGACACCTACCGCCACAGCGATCCGCAGGCGGCTGTGCGGTGGGCGTTCGAGCTGTCGCGCGGCGTGCCGGCGGCCTATCGCGTCGATCGACCGCCGCTCGCGCTGCCGACGGTCCTCGATGTGAGGATCGAGCAACCCGTTGCGTGCAGTGCGCGCTGGGATGTGTTCCTGGCCCGCGAGCTCGGCTGCTCCCGGTTGCTCCCGGTCGCACGTGCGCTCGGCGTGGCGATCGGGCGCGCTGCTCGTCGCGCCGGCGGCTCGCCCTCGCTCGGCGATTCGCGACGGCGATCGCTTCCGGACGCGGCTGGACGGGGCGGGACGCATGACAATTCCCTGAATCGAATCCGCTATCTTGGCGCGCCTACCACACCGGAGGCTCCGTCTTGGCCCGTCTCTCGTCCGCGCTGCTCTCGATCTCCCTCGCATTCGCGTTCGCCGCCGCCGCCGCGCGCGCGGGCGAAGCGCCGGACTGGGACAAGCTCGCGGCGATCTCGCGCATCGAGATCCTCACCCACGACGAGGACGGCGACGTACGCGAGACCACGATCTGGTTCGCGGTGGTCGACGGGCAGGGCTTCATCCGCACCGGCGACAGCAACTGGGCCGAGAACATCCACCGCAATCCGAGCGACGTGGTGCTGCGGATCGAGGGCGTGGAGTATCCGCTGCGCGCGGAATTCATCGAGAACGACGCGCTGCGCGAGCGGATCGTCGCGGCATTCCGCGAGAAGTACGGCTGGACCGACGGCGCCGTCCAGTTCGTGCGCGGCAAGCGTCCCAACATCATGCACATGGTTTCTCGTTAGGCGCAGGTCGGGGTCCCCATGTCCGAGCTCAACAAGTTCAGCCGACGCATCACGCAGCCGAAGTCGCAGGGTGGCTCGCAGGCGCAGCTCTACGCGGTGGGCCTCAGCGAAGCCGACATGGACAAGGCGCAGGTCGGGATCGCGAGCGTCTGGTTCGAGGGCAACCCGTGCAACATGCACCTCCTCGATCTGGCGACGGCCGTGAAGGAGGGCGTCGCCGCGGCGGGCCTGGTCGGGCTGCGCTTCAACACGGTCGGCGTCTCCGACGGCACTTCGATGGGCACCGAGGGGATGAAGTACTCGCTCCAGTCGCGCGACCTGATCGCGGACTCGATCGAGACCGTGATGTGCGCGCAGTGGTACGACGCGAACATCTCGATCCCGGGCTGCGACAAGAACATGCCGGGCTGCGTGATGGCGATGGGGCGGGTGAACCGGCCCTCGATCATGGTCTACGGCGGCACGATCCGCCCAGGCAAGAGCCGCTCCGGCCAGCCGCTCGACATCGTCTCGGCGCTGACCTCGTACGGCGAGTTCATCGCGCACCGTATCGACGAGGACACGCGCCGCGACATCGTGCGCCACGCGTGCCCGGGCGCCGGCGCGTGCGGTGGCATGTTCACCGCCAACACGATGGCGTCGGCGATCGAGGCGCTCGGCATGAGCCTGCCGGGCAGCTCGTCGACGCCGGCCGAGGATCCGGCGAAGCTGGACGAGTGCCGCCGCGCGGGCGACGCGATCAAGCACCTGCTCGAGCTCGATCTCAAGCCGCGCGACATCATGACGCGCGCCGCGTTCGAGAACGCGATGGTCGTGACGATGGTGCTCGGCGGCTCAACCAACGCCGTGCTTCACCTGATCGCGATGGCGCGCTCGGTCGGTGTGCCCCTCACGATCGACGACTTCCAGTCCGTGAGCGACCGCACGCCGTTCCTGGCCGATCTGCGGCCGAGCGGCCGCTATGCGATGGAGGATCTCCACGACGTCGGCGGTGTGCCCGCGCTCATGAAGATGCTGCTCGCGCGCGGCGCGCTCGATGGCAGCTGCATCACGGTCACGGGCAAGACCCTCGCGGAGAACCTCGCCGATGCGCCCGATCTCGCGCCGGGTCAGACCGTGATCCACGCGTGGGACGACCCGATCAAGGAGACGGGCCACATCCAGATCCTGCGCGGCAATCTCGCTCTGGATGGCTGCGTCGCGAAGATCACCGGCAAGGAAGGGCTCGCGTTCAGCGGCACCGCGATCGCGTTCGACTCCGAGGAGGCGATGCTCGCGGCGCTCGAGCGCGGGGAGATCCGCAAGGGCCACGTGATCGTGATCCGCTACGAGGGGCCGCGCGGCGGGCCCGGCATGCGCGAGATGCTCACGCCGACCTCGGCGATCGTGGGGATGGGGCTCGCTGCCGACACCGCGCTCGTCACGGACGGGCGCTTCTCGGGCGGATCGGCCGGATTCATCATCGGGCACGTGACGCCCGAGGCGCAGGACGGCGGGGCGATCGCGCTCGTGCACGACGGCGACCGGATCACGATCGACGCGAAGAAGCGCACGATCGACCTCGAGGTGAGCGCCGCGGAGCTCGAACGGCGCCGCGCGGCCTGGACCGCGCCGCCGCTGCGCGCCACGCGCGGCACGCTCGCGAGGTACATCCGGAACGTGCGCCCGGCCTCCGAAGGCTGCGTGACGGACGAGTAGACGTGCGCGTCTCGATCGTCATTCCCTGCTTCAACGAAGCGGAGACCATCGAGGCGCTCGTCGAAGCGGTGCGCGCCGTCGGACCTCCCAGACCGGGAGATCGTGCTCGTCGACGACGGCTCGACGGATGCGACCGATCGTGCAGGCCAAGCTCGCGGGGCGCGTCGACCGCGCGCTGCGCCACGAGCGCAACCGCGGCAAGGGCGCCGCGCTGCGCACGGGGTTCGCCGGCGGCGAGTCTCACCGCGTGCTCTATTTCTGGCACGCGGTGATGTACAAGCTGCTCACGCTGCTCTCGAACGTGCTGACCGACTTGAACCTCACCGACATGGAGGCCTGCTACAAGGCGTTCCGGCGCGAGGTGCTCGAGCGCATCGAGCTCGAGGAGGATCGCTTCGGCTTCGAGCCCGAGATCACCGCGAAGGCGGCCCGGCTTCGCGTGCGGATCTACGAGGTGGGCGTCTCCTACGCAGGCCGCACCTACGCCGAGGGCAAGAAGGTCGGCTGGCGCGACGGCCTGCACGCCGTCTGGTGCGTGCTGAAGTACAACCTGCTGCGCTAGCGGGTGGTCGTGCTCCTAGCGAGGAGTGCGCTCGAACGCCGGAATGCCCTCGGGCACGTGGTGCCACGCCTGCTTCTCGGCGGTGTAGATCGCCATCTGCGGCCCGCCGAACACGCTCGGATCGTCGAGCGATCCCACCTTGATCAGCACGATCCCCGCGAGCCCCGGCGCGTGCGTGAGCAGATGGGTGCCGCACTCGGCGCAGAACTCGCGCGTGACCGGCGTCGCGAGATCCTTGCGCTGGAACGGCTTGCCCGCGCCGCGCGTATACGCGAAGCCGGTCGCGGGCACACCCATCACGAAGTTCGGGGCGCCGCCCGTGATGTACTGACACTCGCGGCAGTGACACTGGCCCTTGAGCACCGCATCGCCCTCGATGCGGTAACGCACCGCGCCGCAGTAGCAACCGCCTTCGACGTTCATTGCGATCCTCCTGTCATTCTGCGCGCGCGATCTCCTCGATCCGCGCGAGCGCTTCGTCGATGTCGCCCGCCGACACGTCGAGATGCGTGACGGCGCGGAAGCGACCCGGAGCGATCTGGTTGATGCGCAGCGCGCGATCGCGCAGGCCGCGCGCGAACGCGGCGGCGTCATCAACCTCGAACATCACCATGTTCGTCTCGGGCGCGGGACGCACGGCGATGCCCAGCGCGGCCAGTCCCTCGGCGAGCCGTTTCGCGTTCGCGTGGTCGAGCGCGAGCCGATCGATGTGATGGTCGAGCGCGTACAGGCCCGCGGCCGCGAGGATCCCCGCCTGGCGCATCGCGCCGCCGAGCAGCTTGCGCGCGCGGTGCACCTCGCGGATCTGCGCATGGCTGCCGCACACGAGCGAGCCCACGGGCGCGCCGAGCCCCTTCGAGAGGCAGAAGCTCACCGTGTCGAACGGCTCGGCCCAGACCGCGGCGGGCACCCCCGTCGCGATCACCGCATTGAACAGCCGCGCGCCGTCGAGGTGGATCCCGAGCCCGAGCTCGCGCGCGGCGGCAGCCGCGTCGCGCAGCGCGTCGAGCGGGAAGATCCGGCCGCCCGCGAAGTTGTGGGTATTCTCGAACGCGAGCACGCGCGTGGGCGCGACGTGGGAATCCTGGGAGGGAACCACGGCCTGCCGCACGTCGCGCGCGTCGAACAGGCCGTCGCGGCCGATCGTCTTCACGTGCACGCCCCAGAGCGCGGCCGGCGCACCCGCCTCGTAGCGCAACAGGTGTGCGTTCTCGCTCGCGAGCACCACGTCTCCCGGGCGCGTGAGCGTGCGCAGCGACGCCTGGTTCCCCATGCTGCCCGACGGCACGAACAGCGCGGCTTCCTTGCCGAGCAGCGCAGCCGCGCGGCGCTGCAGCGCATCCACGGTCGGGTCTTCGCCGTAGACGTCGTCGCCGACGGGTGCCTTCGCGATCGCCTCGCGCATCGCGGGCGTCGGCTGGGTGACGGTGTCGCTGCGCAGGTCGATCGATCGGAGGCTCACGTCCGCGGCCAGTCGTGCGCCCACGGCCGCGCGCGTTCGAACGCGAACGCGGCTTGCAGCACGAGATCGTCGCGGTGGCGCGGCGCGGCGATCTGCAGGCCGACCGGCAGTCCCGCCTTCGAAAGACCCGCTCGCACCGTGGCCGCGGGGTGCCAGGACAGGTTCCACGGAATCGTGAAGCTCGCGACGCCGACGGGCGCCTGGACGCGGCCCTCGGTCTCCGCGGGCAGGGGTCCGCGCGCGGGCGGCGCATCGAACGGAACCGTCGGCGTGAGCACGAGGTCGTAGCGATCGAATATTTCGGCGCACCAGCGGTTGAGCTTCTCGCGCTCGCGGCGGATCTCCGCCCAGAACAAAGGTGTCATGCGCCGCCCCGCGAGCATGCCCTGGAGATAACCGCGCCCGAACTCGTGCTCGTGCTCGGCCAACAGGGGCTCGATCTTCCCCAGCCCCTCGAACGCACCGAGCATGCCCCACTTGCGGCCGAGCTCCGGCGGGCCGCCCTCGAACTCCTCGAAGCGGTGGTCCTGCGCGAAGAAGCGCGCCGCATCGTACGCGAGGTCGGCGACGTCGCTCTGCACCACGGCATAGCCGAAATCCGCCGAATAGCCGACGCGCAGCCCGCTCGGCAGATCGCCGAGCACCGCGCGGTACGAGATGCCCGGGTGCGGCAGCGAGTTGGGGTCGCGCGGGTGTGCGCCCGCGGTGAGATCGAGGAACAGCGCGGCGTCTTCGACCGTGCGCGTGAGCGGTCCGTGCACGGCGGTGTCGTCCATCACCCAGAGCTCGCCGTCGTGCGGGATCCGGCCGTAGCTCGGCTTGAGCCCGAAGCAGCCCGTGAACGATGCGGGCAGGCGCACCGATCCTCCGCCGTCGCTCGCGGTGACGAGCGAGACGACGCCACCCGCGATCGCCGCGGAGGATCCGCCCGACGACCCGCCCGGCGTGCGCTCGAGATTCCACGGATTGCGCGACGCGCCGAACAGCAGGTTCTTGGTGATCGCGGTATGCCCGAACTCGGGAGCGTTGGTCTTGCCGACCACGATGGCGCCGGCGCCGCGCAGCCGCTCCACCTGGGCCGAGTCGGCGCTCGCGAGGTTGTCCTTGAACGGAACCGAGCCGTGCGACGTCACGAGCCCGCGCGCGTCTTCGAGGTCCTTCACGCCGAGCGGGATCCCCTCGAGCGGGCGCGCGTCGCCGCTCGCGATCCGCTGATCCGCGGCGCGCGCTGCAGCGAGCAATGCATCGCGATCGTCGACCGCGGCGAACGCATTGAGCGTCTCGTGCGTCGCGTCGATGCGCCCGAGCGTCTCGGTCATGAGCTCGACGGCCGAGACCGATCGCCGCGCGAGCGCTTCGATCTGCTGGGTGAGGGGGCGGAACAGGAGATCCGACATGGCGGTACCTCGCGGTGTTCGGGGTGCCCGCCAGCTTATCAGCTGGGCGCAGGCGCGTGGGCGGAGAGGTGCTGGGTGACCGCGACGATCACCTCGATCGGGCGCTCCAGGTGGACGTTGTGTCCCGCACCCGAGATCTCGATCAGCCGCGCAGACGGCAGCTTCGCCACTGCCGCTTCCGCGCCGTCTCTCGTGAGCAGCGTGCTGTGGGCCCCGCGGATCACGAGCGCCGGGCAGCGCACGTCCTCGAGCCGTTCGTGCGGCGTCGGCGGCAGCCCGAACCAGCGTGGATCGAATTTGTAGACGAACCGGCCATCGGGCAGCTCGCGGATCGAGCGCTCGGCGAGCGACTCGCGCACGCGTTCGGACACACCCGGTGTCGACGGCATCAGGCGGTAGCGCGCGATCGCCTCTTCGCGCGTCGCGTAGGAGCGACGCAGCGAGAGCGCGAGGCGCGTGCGGCGACGCTCGCGCGCGGCCGCACCGAACGAGACCTCGATCGCCACGAGCCCCCACACGCGGGGATGTCGAGCGGCGAAATCGAGTGCGATGTGACCACCCATCGAATGCCCGACGAGTGCTATGTCTTCGTGGCCGAGCTCTGCGACGAGCGCTTCGAGATCGCGATGAAACGCGCCGACGACGAGCTCTTCGGGATGATCGCTGTCTCCGTGACCGCGAAAATCCAGACACACGACCCGGAAGTGCTCCGCGAGTGACGGGGCGATTTCGTCCCACCAATGCAGGTTTGCGCCGCCGCCGTGCAACATCACCACGCACGGTGAACTCGGGTCGCCGCGCAGCTCGGCGTTGAGGGAGACCCCGTCGAGCTCGGGTCGGGTGAAGCGCAGCGTCTCCATGTCGCGCGCCGATGCTAGCCCGGCGGTGCCCCTCGCGTGCGTCTGTCGCGGTCGAGTGAGCCCGCACACGCACAACTCGGGCTCCGATCGAGGCAGCGCGGAAATGGCTCGGGGAGCCCGAAATCGGGCGTTTTTCGATTGTCACCGACGCTCGACACCCCTATGATCCGGCCCGCCTTCGAGCATTCGACGTGTTCGACGAGCCGAAAACGTGACCGAGAAATGTGGAGTGGGAGGAACCGATGGCAGCCAAGAAGAAGGCCGCGAAGGCGACGGGTGGTGATCTGATCATCTCCAAGTCGCGCACCAAGGCCGCAGCGAAGAAGTGCAACGTCGGGAGCGAGTTCTATGGCGCGCTCGACAAGAAGGTTCGAGCGATCATCGCGGACGCCGAGGGGCGCGCGACCGGCAACAAGCGCAAGACGCTGAAGGCCGTCGACCTCTAGCCTCGAAGGCTGGAGCGTCGGGGATCTAAGACGGGCCCGCCGGCAATGCCGGCGGGCCCGTTCTGCTGGAGCCCGGCTACGGAACCGCGTAGAACCGCAGCGCCGATGGGCGCTCGTGGTCGTGATACACGGTGCGCACGAGCGGCGCGGGGTCGCCGGGCTCACAGCGCGCGAAGCGCGGCAGCGACGAGCCCGCCACCTCGACGCGCAGCCGCGTCCCCGCGGCGATCCGCGCCGCCGCGACGCCGAGATCGATTTCGAATGGGCCTGCGTCCGGGTGCGCGCGCGCGATGCCCTCGGCGAGCCAGCGCGCGGCGCCGTTCGGCGCGACCGCGACGAGCTTCGCGCTCGTGTCCTGCGCGGATGCGGGCGCGTCCGCGTGCAGGCAGAGCCGCACGCGGCCCGCGATCTCGAGCGATGCCGAGAGCGGCTCGCCCGTGAAGCAGAGCACGTCGCCGCGCTCCTCCACGGGTCGCTGATCGACGGCGCCCGCGACACCCGCGACGGCCGCACCGCCCAGCGAGGGAACGGGATCCGCCGGATCCGACACGAACGAGTCGGCGCGGTCCTGGCCGGGCTCGGCCGCGAGCCGGCCATCTCCCGCGGCCGAGTTCGCGGAGCCATCGCCGCGCAGGTAGAGCGTGTGCTCGCGCGTCGATTCGGGCGGCCAGCGCAGCGCCTCGCGCCAGCCCGCACCGCGCACGAACACGCGCGCGGGCACGTCGCGCACGGGACGCGCTCCCACGGCGTGCGCGACGAAGCGGAGCACGGCGCGCGAGGTCACCGCGATGAGGTTCGTCCCGCGCGCGCGCTCCTCGCGCGGAATCGGTGCGGCGCCCCAGGGCCCGATCAGCAGCTCGGGCGCGGCGAGCCCGCGCTCGGCGTTGTGCGCGGAGATCGTCTCGAAGTCGGCATAGACCGCCGGGAACGCGCACTCGTACCAACCGCCCAGGAACAGCGCGCGCGGCGGTGACGCGGGGAGCGCGGGCGTGCGATCGCGCCACCACGCGTCTCGCTTCGGATGCGCGAGCCAATCGCGAAACGCAGAAAGCTCGCGCAGCGCGACGCGGTCGCACTCGCCGAGCGGGCGATGGCGCGCAGCGCGATCGAGATCGAGCGCGCTGGGCTCGTAGCCGAAGCGACCGTCGACGCGCGCGGCGAGAGCGAGTGCCGCTTCGAGCTGCAGCACACCGCCCGGGTGCAGCCACGCATACGGATCGCGCGCGCCGAATCCCGCGACGAGCCCCGCCACGGGCGCGCTCGCGGCCGATAGCGCGGCCCACGCCGCGAACGCGGAGTAGCCGACGCCGAGCAGCACGACTGATCCGTCGCACCAGGGCTGCTCGGAGATCCAGCGCAGCGCCGCGTCTCCGTCGGCGACCTCGTCGGCGAACGGCCGGAACTCACCCTCCGAGGCATCGCGGCCGCGACAGGTCTGGATCGCCACGGTGCGGCCGTCCTCGGCGAGCCAGTGGGCCAGGCGTTCGATCGGGCTTCCCGCGTTACCGCCCGCGAGCGGGCGCTCGGTGCGGATCAGCACGGTGCCGCGCCGGACGCTCGCGTCGCTGGGTCGCAGCACGCGCGTCGCGAGCCGCACACCGTCGGCCGCCGTCATCCACGCGTTCGACTCGAGCACCGCCGAGCGCGCGGGCGGGAGGCCGAGCCACCGCCGCTCGAGGCGACGGCGAGCGCTCAAGCGCGTGCGCCGTCGGGATCGAGGTTGACGCCGACCCGGAACAGGTGTTCGACGCCCGCGCGCCGCAGCACCTCCGGATCGCGCAGGCCGTGCTCCGCGGCGAGATGGGCGAGCCCCGCGCTCGCGAAGCGCGCGGCCTTCGCGATCGCGGCCGGCGTCGACTCGGCGTCGCCGAGCGGCAGGCGGTCGGCCACGGCGATCCGGTTCGCGAGCGCGATCAACGCGTAGAAGATCGCGCGGCGCTCCACCTCGTCGAGCTCGGCGATCGCGCGGAAGATCCGATCGCCCGCGCCGCCGGTCGCGGGCAGCTGGGGTAGCCAGATCGGGCAGCGGCCACTCCGCGGGCACGAGCGTCTCTTCCGCCGGAAGCTCGCGACGCGCGCGCTCGTCGAGGAACCGGTACACGCGCATCGCGTCGTCCCAGGTCGGGAAGCCCAGATCCTCGAGCCGGCCCGTGCGCCAGCGCAGCGCCCACTCTTCCGAATCGGATTCGAGCTCCCACATGATCGCCTGCATCAGGCGGAAGTAGCTCCAGTACGCGCTCTCGAACAGCGAGCGCAAGAGACCCGTGACGTCGGCGATGTCGTCGCCGTCGGCGAGCGCCCAGTAGTGGAACTGCCCCTCGAGCGTCAGCGAGTCGGCGGGCGGCGACCAGCCCTGCCAATCGTCGGGCTTCTGCTCGACGCCGATCCGCGCGCGCAGCGCGAGCACGAGCAGCTCGCTGTCGATCGACTCGAGCGTGCGCACCTGCGCTTCTGACGAGGTACGCGCGAACGCCTGGAGCCACTCGTTCGCGGTCGCGATGTCGACGTCGTTGCCGCGCCACGCGTCGAGATCGAGCGCCGCGACGGTCTGCTCGGGTGTCGCGTACTCGATCACCCACGCCGCATCGGCGAGGCCGATCGCCTTGACCGTGAAGCAGAACTCCGCGGGCGGGAGCTCCGGGATCAGCGCTTCGGGATTCGGTACGAGCCCGAGGATGCGGCCGCGGTCCGCGAGCGGCGACTCGCACACGATCGCCACCTGCGCGTCGAGCGGAAGGCCGGCGAGCGCCCGTTCGGCCGCTTTCGGATCGCGGCGCGCGAGAGCGAGCAGCTCTTGCGCGCCGGGTTCGGTGCGAGCGACCCCGTCCATCGCGGCGCGAGGGTAGCAGGGGCTGCTGCGGCTATGCTCCCCGCCGTGACCTCCGTCGATCAGATCCGCCTCTCCCTCGCTGCCCGAAAGCCGGTGCTCTTGCCCGTGGGTCGGGTGCGCCACGCCGCGGTCGCGATGGTGCTCGCCGAGGGAAAGTCGGGAACGGAGGTGCTGTTCATCGAACGCGCGCGCGCCCTGGGTGATCCGTGGTCGGGCCACATGGCGTTCCCGGGCGGCCGCGTCGATCCGGGTGATGCGAGCGGCCGCGCGGCGGCCGAGCGCGAGACGCTCGAGGAAGTGGGACTCTCGCTGGCCGGGTCCGAGCTGCTCGGACGCCTCGACGACAAGACAGGCAACCCGCGCACGAACCCCGAGCTCGTGATCTCCGCGTTCGTCTACCACTCGCCATCGCCGGGTGCGCTCGCGATCAACCACGAAGTGCAGGACGCGTTCTGGTTCCCGCTCGACGGGCTGCTCGATCGCGCGCGCCACGTGCAGTACACCGCGCACGGCGAGTACGAGTTTCCGGGCATCCTGGTCGGCGAGCCGGACCGCCACGTGGTCTGGGGGCTGACCTACAGCTTCCTCGAGTCGTTCTTCGTCACGCTCGGAACGCCGCTGCCCGACCGCTGGACCGCAGAGATGAGGAGCTTCGCACGCCAGATCGAGCAGCGGAGTTAGTCGGTGCGGGGCGATTCCGGCATGTCGGGATCACCGGGCTCGAACGCATGACACGCGCGCACGGGAAGCGGCGGATATCGCAGCAGCGACGGGTCCTCGTCGGCTCGCCGACAGCGCCAGAACTCGCTGCCGCGCGCACTGCGCTGCACCACCGCGTGCACGCATCTCGCGCACAGACCCACGCGCGCAACCCGGGCGTCACTCACGGCGCCGGCGCCTCCACCTAGCGCGGGGCCCCCATGGGTGGCAGTCTACAGCGCGCCGTGGGGCGCTGGAAGCGGATCCTCGATCGACTCGAGCGAGTGCTCGCCCTCTCGGAGCGCGCCCTCGAGTCGCAGAGCGGCGCGGATCCAGGAACCGCGCTGTTCGAGCGCGCCACGGCGTTGCGCTGGGATGCGCGGCGCGGGTCCGGGCGTCTGCGGCCGATCGAACGGCCGCAGCTCTTCGATCTCGAGGATCTGGTCGGGATCGACAGCGCGCTCGACCGCCTGATCGCCAACACCGAGCAGTTCCTGGCCGGGCTCCCGTTCAATCACGTGCTGCTTCACGGCGAGCGCGGCACGGGAAAATCGTCGGCGGTGCGCGGTCTGCTCGAGCGCTATGCGGACGGCGGTCTGCGCATCGTGGAGTTGCACCGCGCCGATCTGCTCGACCTGCCCGACGTGCTCGAGCTGCTCGCGCGCGCGCCACAGCGCTTCGTGATCTTCTGCGACGATCTCTCGTTCGATTCCGGCGATCCGGGCTATCGCGAGCTCAAGGCGGCGCTCGAGGGCAGCCTCGCGGCGCCGGCTCCGAACGTCTGCATCGTCGCCACGAGCAACCGGCGCCATCTGATCCAGGAGCGGGTATCCGACAACGCGCAGATCGGTCTCGACGCCGCGGGCGACCTCCACGTCGGCGAGACGGTCGACGAGAAGCTCGCGCTCTCCGATCGATTCGGGCTGGTGATCGGCTTCTATCCCTTCGATCAGGATGCCTACCTCGAGGTGGTGAAGCACTACGCTGCGAAGGCCGCGCTCGAGACGCCCTGGGAAGAGCTGCGCGCCGAGGCGCTGCGCTGGGCGCTGCGGCGCGCGAGCCGCTCGGGTCGCAGCGCGAAGCAGTTCGTCGACGACTGGGCCGGCCGCAAGGCCCTGGCGCACACGCGGTAGGAGGGGGATGGGCGAAGCCCTCGGCGTCTCGATCGGCGGGCTCGTCGCGATCGCGGCGCTCGTGCTGATGAACGCCTACTTCGTGGCGACCGAGTTCGCGCTCGTGGCGGTGCGCAGCACGCAGATGGAGCTCTGGCTGGCCGAGGGACGGCGCGGCGCTGCGTCGGCCGCGGTGGCGATCGAGCATCTCGACGATGCGTTCGCCGCGTGCCAGTTCGGCATCACGATGGCGAGCATCGCGCTCGGGTTCCTCGGTGAGCCCGTGCTCGCGGAGGTGATCGCACCGATGCTCGGCGCCGTGGGGGTCATGGCTCCGGCGGCGGTGCACTCGGTGGCGGTCGCGCTCGCATTCGCGATCGTGACCTTCCTGCACGTCGTCCTAGGCGAGCTCGCACCGCGTGCGCTGGCGCTCGACCGCCCTGGGACCGTGGCGCTCACGTGCGCGCGACCGCTGCTCGTGTTCGGCCGTGTATTCCGCCCGGTGCTGTGGCTGATGAACGCTTCCGGCAATCTACTCGTGCGCGCGCTCGGCATCCGCCCGTCTGGGCAGGCCGAGCGAGGTGCACACGGCCGAAGAGCTCTCGATGCTCGTCGCGGAGTCGCGCGCGGCCGGCGAGATCCGGCCCTACGCGGGCCGCATGCTCGGCAACGTGTTCCGGCTCGGGCGCACGCGGCTGCGCGACGTGATGATCCCGCGCGAGAAGGTCGTGGCGATCGAGCGCGGCATCCGCTCGGACGCGCTGCTCGACCTGATCAAGGAATCGGGCTTCACGCGCATCCCCGTCTACGACGGCACGCTCGACAACGTGATCGGCATCCTGCACACGAAGGACCTGTTCCAGGTCTACGCCGACCGGCGCGTGGTGATCCTCGAAGACGCGGTCCGGCCCGCGGAGTTCTTCCCGTCCGATCTGTCACTCGTCAACGCGCTGCGGCGTTTCCGGCGCAGCCGCCAGCACCTCGCGATCGTGCGCGACGAGGGCGGCCCCGTGATCGGCGTCCTCACGCTCGAGGACGTGCTCGAGCAGATCGTGGGCGATATCGAGGACGAGCACGACTAGGAGCGGCTAGCGGATCAGCCCCAGCTCCCGGCCCATCTGCGCGAACGCCTCGAGCGCGCGGTCGAGGTGCTCGCGCGTGTGGGTCGCGATGCACGAGGTGCGGATCATCGCGCGGCCGCGCGGCACCGCGGGCGACACCACGGGGTTCACGAACACGCCGAGCTCCTGGAGCCGCATCGTCGCGCGGTAGACGTCTTCGTCCGAGCCGACCACCACCGGGATCACGGGCGAGGACGACTCTCCCGTATCGAAGCCGAGCGTGTCGAGCTCGCGCTTGAGATAGCGCGCGTTCTCCCAGAGCTGCTTGCGCCGCTCGGGCTCGCGCTCGATGATGTCCAGCGACTTGCGCGCTGCCGCGACCGACGCGGGTGGAAGCGCGGCCGAGAAGATCCCGCTGCGCGCTGTGTGCCGGATGTGGTTGATCACGGGGGCGCTGCCGGCCACGAAGCCGCCGACCGTGGCGAGCGACTTCGAGAACGTGCCCATCAAGAGGTCGACCTCTTCGTCGACCCCGAAGTGTTCGGGCGTGCCGCGCCCGGTCTCGCCGAACACGCCGAGCCCGTGCGCGTCGTCCACCATCAGGCGCGCGCCGTGCTGGCGCGCGAGCCGCACGATCTCGGGCAGCGGCGCGACGTCGCCCTCCATCGAGAACACGCCGTCCACGACGATCAGGATCCCGGAGCCGCTCTTGATCTGATCGAGCTTGCGCGCGAGGTCGCCCATGTCGTTGTGGCGGTACTTCACGGTGCGCCCGAATCCGAGCCGGCAGCCATCGATGATGCAGGCGTGATCGAGCGCATCGAGCACGGCGACATCGCGGCGCCCGAGCAGGCTCGACAGCACGCCCAGGTTCACCTGGAAGCCCGTGGAGAAGACGAGCGCGGACTCCCGGCGCGTGAACTCCGCGAGGCGCTCCTCGAGCTCGACGTGCAGGTCGAGCGTGCCGTTGAGCAGGCGCGACCCCGCCACCCCGGTGCCGTAGACGGCGAGCGCCACGGTGGCCGCTTCCTTCACCTCGGGGTGGTTCGCGAGGCCGAGGTAGTTGTTCGACCCCAGCATCACGAGCTCGCGGTCGCCGCACAGCACGAGCGGGTCCTGGGCGGAGGAGAGCGCCCGGTAGTAGGGATACATTCCGGCGGCGCGCGTAGCGACTACGCGTGCCCCGATCTCGCTGCACTTCGCGAAGACGTCCACTCGCCCTTCCACTCGCCGCCGCCGATCCACGTTCTCGTCGGCAGTAATCGGTGGGGGGATCGCCGAGCGATGCCCCCGGAGGGTATCCACACACCACGCCGTCTCGCCAGAGGGAGTCTCGGCTGCAGCCGCTGGTCGGGTCCGGGGCGCCCAACTAGAATCGTCTCCGGTTCGACGCGTCGTTCCCCCCGGTCGCTCGAGCTCGCAGGGCGGCGCCGCCATCGCGGTCCCGCCACCCGCCCGCATCGGGAGGAAAACATGCGCGTTCGCGGTGTCGCGCGGTGCCTCGTGCTTGCGGTGGCGGCGTGGAGTCTCGCCGGAGGACCCGCGCGTGCGAGTGACGAGGCCGATGCGGCGCGCGAGAGCGATGTCGAGGTGGTGCCGAAGGAGTTCGCGGACGAGGAGTTCGCGGACGAGGAGGGGTGGGACCCCGAAGACGATCTGCTCGACGAGTCGGCCCGGCGCGATCCCTTCGAGGGTCTCAACCGCGGCGTCTTCTCGTTCAACCGCGGCATGGATAGCTGGCTGTTCGATCCGATCACGCGCGGATACCAGTTTGCCGTGCCCGTGCCGGGCCGGCGCGCGATCTATCGCGCCTTCCAGAACCTCGATTCGCCCGTGATCCTGGCCAATCACATGCTCCAGTTCCGCGTGGTCGACGCGGCGAGCACCACCACGCGCTTCGTGATCAACTCCTCGATCGGCGTGGCCGGGCTGTTCGATCCAGCCGCAGATTTCTTCGAGGTCTACCGCCGCGAGGGCGACTTCGGCCAGACGCTCGCGCGCTACGGATCGCCGAGCGGGCCGTACCTGATGCTGCCGATCTTCGGGCCGAGCACCGTTCGCGACGTATTCGGCGACGTGGTCGACATCCTCGCCGACCCGGTCTCCTATCTGCTCGGCCCGGTCCGGTGGTGGACGCTCATGCTCGGCGGCGGCGAGGGACTCACCGCGCGCGAGGCCCATTTCGATGACCTCGTCGAGCTCGAGAAGGGCTCGATCGACTTCTACTCCGCGCTGCGCAGCGCGTATCTCCAGAACCGGGATGCGATGGTGCGCGAGGCGCGCAGCGCGTCGGTGACCGCAGGAATCGCGACGACCGCCGCGCACTAGCGCGCGCGAAGAACGGCCTCCGCGAGCTCCTCGAGCTTCGGGATCGCGTCGCGCCCGCGCGACCAGGGCAGCACGGAGACGCGGTCGACGCCCGCGTCGGCATAACGTCGCAGGACGTCGGAGTCGAGCGGACCACCGCGGTGGCCCACCGTCACCTCGAACGGTTCGCGCTCGCGACCCGCCTTCGCGCGCAGCGTGCGCAGCGTCGCGATGCACTGCTGTGCGCTCTGTGGATCGTGCGCGACGCCGTACCAGCCGTCGCCGAGCGCGGCCGCGCGTCGCAGCGCGGTGGGGCTCTCTCCGCCGAACAGGATCGGGGGGTGTGGTTTCTGCACGGGCTTGGGCTCGAACTTCAGCGGTCCGAACTCGAAGAACCGCCCGTGGAACTCGGGCTCGGCCTGGGTCCAGAGCGCCTTCAGCACCATCACGCATTCGCGCATGCGGCTGCCGCGCGTCGCGAACTCGATGCCGACGGCTCGGAACTCCTCCTCGAGCCAGCCGACGCCGATGCCCAGACAGAGACGCCCTTCCGAGAGCACGTCGAGGCTCATCAACATCCGCGCGGCGACGATCGGGTTGCGCAGCGGCAGCACGTAGATGTTGGTGCCGAGCCGGATGCGCGACGTGGCCGCCGCGATGTGGGTGAGCAGGAGCAGCGGATCGAGGATCGGGGTGTCGGGCGTGAACGGCGGGCGGCCGTCGTCCGAGTACGGGTAGCGGCTCTCGAGCTGCACGGGCAGCACGAGGTGCTCGGGGACCCACACCGATTCGAATCCGAGCTGCTCGGCGCGCGCCGCGACGCTGGCCATCTGGCCGTGGCGGAGCAGGAACAGAGGGATGCCGATCTTCACGGGTCTCCGCCGGTTTACAAGCGAACGTGGGACCGGATAGCATGATCCGCCTTGAAGGCCAGGGAGCTACAGAACAAGGCTGCCATCGTAGGAATTGGCTGCACCGACTTCTCGCGCAACTCCGGCCGCAGCGAATACCAGCTCGCGCTCGAAGCGGCGGTGGCCGCATGCCGCGACGCGGGCATCTCGCCGCACGAGATCGACGGAATGTCGATGCCCGCCTATCAAGCCGAGACGTGCGATGAGTCGGCGCTGATCAACGGTCTCGGGATGAAGAACCTCAGCTACGTGTCCTCGCTCGGACACGGCGGCGGGTCCGCGTGCGGCGTGGTGGGTCACGCCGCGCTCGCGGTGGCCACGGGAATGGCGAGCACCGTGCTGTGTCTGCGCGCGCTGAACTCGCGCTCGGAGTTCCGCTACGGACAGTTCGACAAGGACCGCGGCGAGGAGGACCTCGAGTCGCCCGTGCCGTGGTTCTATGCGTTCCTGCATCCGTGGGGCTTCTTCACGCCCGCGCAGTGGGCCGCGTTCTGGGCGCGGCGCCACATGCACGAGTACGGCACGAAGCCGGAGCATTTCGGCGCGATCGCCGTGGCGGCGCGCAAGCACGCCGCGCGCAATCCCAACGCGCGCTTCTATCAGCAGCCGATCACGATGCGCGACTATCTCGACTGCCGGATGGTCGTGGACCCGCTGCGCTTGTTCGACTGCTGTCTGGAGACCGACGGAGCCTGCGCAGTGATCGTCACGAGTGCGGAGCGCGCGCGCGATCTCGCGCAGCGGCCCGCCTACATCCGCGCAATGGCGCAGGGCACCGGCGGCGCGGGGCTGTTTCCGATCACGTCGTTCAACCGCGAGCGCCTCACGGGCATGGAAGAGACCCAGCGCATGGCGGACTTCCTGTTCGCGATGGCCGATCTGCGCCGCGAGGACATCGACGTGGCGGAGCTCTACGACCACTTCGGCCCGCTCGTGCTCCTGAGCCTCGAGGATCTCGGCTTCTGCGCTCCCGGGGAGGGCGGGTCGTTCGTCGAGGGCGGGCGGATCGAGCTCGGCGGCGAGCTGCCGATCAACACCCACGGCGGGCTGGTCGCGGAGGCCTACATCCACGGGTTCAATCACATCGTGGAAGGCGTGCGCCAGGTGCGCGGCACCTCGACGTCGCAGGTGGAAGATGCAGAGCACGTGCTGGTGACGAGCGCCGACGGCGTTCCGACGAGCGGGCTGATCTTGAGCAGATGCTAGGTGGAGCATGAACAAGCAGGTGCGCAGACCGGTACCCGCACTCGAGCGCGACACGAAGGGCTTCTGGGAGTCGCTCCGCCAGCACCAGCTCGTGATCCAGCGCTGCCTCGAGTGCCGCACCTATCGCCATCACCCGCGGCCGATGTGCCCCGAGTGCCACTCGCTCGAGTTCGAGTGGGCGCCGATGTCCGGGCGCGGCACGGTCTACACGTACGCGCTCGTGAACCATCCGCTGCACCCGTTCTGGGCCGGGAAGACTCCCTACAACGTCGTGCTCATCGAGCTCGAAGAGGGCGTGCGGATCGTCTCGAGTCTCGTCGACTGCCCCAATGATCTGGTCCGAATCGGCATGCCCGTGACGGTCGTCTGGGAGGACGTCTCGGAGGAGATCAGCCTGCCGATGTTTCGCCCCGTCACCGCCTGATGCCGCTCCAGGGTGTACGCGTCGTCGTGCTCGGCGGCGGCGTACCGTGCGCGTTCGCCGCGAAGTGGCTCGCCGCGCTCGGGGCGCAGGTGGTGTCGCCGCGCGCGAGCAGCGCGCGCAGGGATCTGCCCGATCTGCTGGCGCGTGCAGACGTCGTGATCGATGGAACGGCGTGGAGCGCAGAGAGCTGGGGGTTGAACCTCGAGTTCTCCGACCTGCCCGTGGTCCGCGTGACACCGTTTGGCGTCGGTGGTCCGTACACCGGGATGCCTTTCACGCCGCTGACGCTCGCCGCGCTGTCGGGGCTCATGTGGCACGTCGGCGACGCGGACCGGCCCCCGCTCGTGCAGTGGGGCGACCAGGTGGAGCAGCTCGCGGGTCTGCACGCCTTCGCGGCCGCGCTCGCCGTGCTCTGGGCGGGCGGATCCACCGCGCTCGAGGTCGCCGCGCTCGAGGTGGCCGCGGCGCTCTTGGGACATCACACGGGTCGCCATTCCCAAGTCCCCCTCGACCTGCCGCGCCAGCCCGCGCGCTCGCTGTGGCGCCTGTACCAGACCGCGGACGGGTGGGCGGGCCTCTCGTGCACGCCGAGAGATCAGCCGCGAGTGGCAGAGGTGATGGGCCTGCCCGAGATCGCTGCAGCGCTGCCGTTCATGGGCCGCAACGAGCGCGACGAGGCGGTGCTCCGGCCGCTGCTCGACGCGTGGTTCCGCGCGCGCACCTCGGCCGAGGTCGAAGCGCTCGGCCGCGCGCAGAGCGTTCCGCTATGCGCGGTGCGAAACGTGAGCGAGGTAGCGTCGGCGCCGCAGCTCGTGCACCGCGGGTTCTTCACGCGTGGCGAAGACGGGGCGCTGCGGCCCGGCCAGCTCTGGCACAGCGATGCACACGGCTGGGTGACTGCGCCCGAGCCCGGCTCCGACGTGCGCGCGTGGCGCGATGCGCCGCTGCGGCGGCCCGCGCCGCGAGGATCTCCGGCGCGACTCCCGCTCGAGGGCGTGCGCGTGCTCGACCTCGGTCAGGTGTGGGCTGGGCCGTACGCCGCGATGCTGCTCGGCGATCAGGGCGCCGATGTGATCAAGATCGAATCGCCGAGCCGCTGGGATCCGAACCGCTGTGCCGTGGCGCCCGGGCCCGGCCGCGAGAAGGAGTGGTGGAACACCGGCGCGTACTTCACCGAGTACAACCGCAACAAGCGCGCACTCGGGCTCGAGATCGCACGACCGCGCGGGCGGGAGGTGCTCGCGCGGCTCGTGCGCGGCGCGGACGTCGTGATCGAGAACTTCCGCGCGGGCGTGCTCGACCGCCTCGGGATCGGATACGGCTGGCTGCGTGCGCAGCGCGACGACGTGATCCTCGTGAGCATGGCGGCATTCGGCCAGACCGGCCCCGACTGCGAGCGTCCCGGCTACGGCCCCGTGATGGAGGAGCTCTCCGGGCTCGCGAGTCTCACGGGTTGGGGTGACGGACGTCCGCAGCTCGCGATCGGTTATGCGTACGGCGACCCGGTCGCCGCGGCGGCGGCGGCCGCTGCGTCGCTCGCCGCGCTCCTGTACCGGCGGCGCACCGGGCGCGGCCAGCACGTCGACCTCGCCCAGTTCGAGGTGCTGGTGGCGATGATCGGCGAAGCGTTCGCCGAATGGAGCCGCACCGGAGTAGAGCCGCCCCAGCAGGGGAACCGCAGCCCGGGATGTGCGCCGCACGGCGTGTATCCGTGCGAGGGCGTCGACGAGTGGGTGGCGATCGCGGTCGAGAACGACGTGCATTGGCGCGGATTGCGCAGCGCGATGGGTGAGCCGGAATGGTCGCGAGACGCCGGTTTCGACACGGCGCGCGGACGCTGCGCGGACTCCGATCTGCTCGACGAACGGATCTCGGCCTGGACGCGCGCGCGGCGCAAGGCCGAGGTCTTCGAACGCTGCATCGCCGTTGGGGTTCCTGCCGCACCCGTGCATCGCAGCGGCGAGCTGCTCGAGAACGCGCAGCTCTCGTCGCGCTCGTTCTACGAGCGGGTGGTGCATCCGGCGGGTGGCGAGTGGCGCATG
Organism: uncultured delta proteobacterium; assembly: GCA_963832165.1. Taxonomy (GTDB): domain Bacteria; phylum Myxococcota_A; class UBA9160; order UBA9160; family SMWR01; genus JAHEJV01. The sequence goes on from CAWHTE010000007.1 coordinate 839,055, forward strand.
CACGGCTGGGAGTGGCGGCCCGCAGGCGCCGGGCGCTGCGTGCGCGGGCTCGCGCCGGATTTCGGGTCGGGCAACCAGGAGATCCTGCGCGAGGTGGGATACTCGGACGAAGAGATCTCGGCGCTCGCAGCCGAAGGAGTCATCGGCTCCACACCCATCGGTGTTCCGCGGCTTCCCGGCAGCTCGTAGGGCGGGAGAGCGAAGCGATCCCGCCATCAGGCAACGGGCTGCTGGATGGCGGGATCCGCCTTTGGCTTCTCCCGCCCTACTTCCACACCGTGCAGATCTCTTCGGCGGTCGACAGGTAGGCGAGGTTGCGCAGCGTGTACTGCAGCGCATCGCGCGCATAGGAGGGCGGAGCCCCCGCGACGCAATCGCCTGGGATCACGACGGTGTAGCCGCGGTTGACGGCTTCGATCGCGGCTCCCGTGATCGCGATGTTGATCGACACGCCCGCGAGCACGACCGTCCTGACTCCGGCGCTGCGCAATCGCCCGTCGAGACCCGTCTCGTGGAACGCCGTCAGGCCGTGATCGCGCACGGCCACGATGTCTTGCGGCTCGGGTCCGAGCTCGGGGACGACCGCGGCGCCCGCGGCGCTGCGCGACGGGTCCGCGCCGCCGCTGCGAGCGAGCGTGCGTGCACCGAGCGGCGTGTTCGCGAGCGGACCCGGGCCGTCTGCGCTGAGTGCGACCGTGCAGTGATAGACGCGCACACCCGCCTTGCGCGCGCGAGACAGGAAGCTCCGCAGCGTCGGGAGCATCTCGCCGTCGCGGACCACGCGTGCGAGGTCGCCGACCAGCGATTGGTCGCCGAGCACGCTCTGCTGGCACTCGATCACGAGCACCGCGGTGTGAGCCGGCTCCAGGAGCGCGCGCCAGTCGACCGGCATCGAGACTCGGGCTCAGCTCTCTCCGCCCGCCGCGAGCTTCGCGATCTTCGCGTCGAGCGCGACGAGCAGCGCGTCGATGTTCTGGCGCTTCACGATCGAGACGAACTCGGAGCGCCGCAGTGCGAGCTCGCTCACGGTGCCGTCGAGGTAGACGTCGATCACCTTCCAGCTGCCGCCGGTCTGGTGCATGCGGTAGTTCAGATCGATGTTCTTGTCGGTGGGATCGATCAGCTGGCTCTTGACGATCATGGTGTCGCGCGGGCCCTTCACTTCACCGAGCGTCTTGAACGACTGGCCCGAATAGCCGTCGAAGCGGCCCGCGTAGTTCGCGACCATGAACCGCTCGAACGTGGCGAGGTAGCGCTGCCGCGCGTCCTCGCTCGCGGCCTTCCACTGCGCCTCGCCGAGCGACTTGCGCGCCATCTCGGGGACGTCGAAGTAGGTGGGGATCACGGTGCGGAGCTTCTGCTCGCGCCCCGCATAACCGAGCGCGACCGCGTTCTTCATCACGTCGAGCAGGCCCGCGTGCAGACCATCGATCGCCGCGCTGGGCGCCGTCTCCGCGTCGGTGCGCGCCGCGGGATCGCCCAGTGCGGGTTGCGCGAGGAACGCCGTGAGCAGAACGAGCGCGAGGCGCGAGAGCGCGCGCGGGGATTGGTGCATGTGGGCGGACCTCGAACCAGGCGGGGGAGGGGATCGGAAGAAGAACGGGTTTCAATGTAGCGAACCCGCTCTATTGGGAGGTGACGCGCGTCTCAATCGCTGAGCACGAAGCTCGCCACTGCATCGTTGAAGCCGCTCGGGTTGTCCGTCATCACCGAGTGTCCCGCCTGTGGGACGACTGCGAGGCGACCCTGCTTCAGCACCTCGTCCACCATGCGATCGGCGATCTCGGGCGAGAGGATGTCCGAGGCCGCGCCGCGCACCACGAGCGCAGGGCACGGCAGCGCCGCGAGCGCGTCCCACATGCGCTGCTGCAGCGAGCGCTCCTGTTGCTCCGCGTCGGGAGCTTCTGCGCGCCCCGCGGTGATGCCGCGCAGCGCGGGATCCATGGCGAGCTCGAACTTTCCGTCGCTGCGCCGGCGCAACCCGTGCACCGCCATCCGACGCAGCGACTCCGGCGTGGCCGCGGGATAGGCCAGCGAGAGAGCGCGCGCGTACTCCTCGACGCTGTCGAACGTCGGCTTCATGTTCATCTCGACGTCCTGGCGGATGCGAATGCTGCCGCGCGCATCGACCTCGGGCCCGATGTCGACGATCACGAGCCCCGCGACGCGCTCGGGGTGCCGGCCCGCGAACAGCGTGGCGACGCGCCCGCCGAGCGAATGCGCGACCAACACCACGCGCTCGATGCCGAGCGCCGCGGTCACTGCCTCCACGTCGTCGACGAGCGAGTCGATGTCGTAGCGACCCTGCGGATCCCAGTCCGATTGGCCGTGCCCGCGGTGATCGAGCGCGAGCGTGCGGTAGTAGGGCGCGACGATCGGTGCGAAGTCGTCCCAGATGTGCGCTTCGTTTCCGAAGCCGTGCAGGAGCAGCATCGGCACGCCTTCGGTGCTCCATTCGAGCAGGTGCAACTCGGCGCCGTGGGCGCCCTTCACGCGAAGATCTCTGGGTTGCATGCGCCCATCATACACCGAGGGTTCGCGGTGCTACGTTGGTTGCGTGAGCGCTCCCGCGAACGTGATCGAATCGCTCGATCGGGGCATCGACGCGGCGATCGACGACCTCACGGCGCTCGCACGGATCCCGTCCGTGTCGGCGCCCGGGTTCGACGCCGCGCACGTCGCGCGCTGCGCACAGGCGACCGCGGAGCTTCTCGCAAAGAGCGGCCTCGAGCGCGTCGAGATCCTCACGCTTCCGGGTGCGCACCCGTACGTGGTGGCCGAGTGGCTCCACGCCGGTCCCGATGCGCCGACGGTCCTCGTCTACGCGCACCACGACGTGCAGCCGCCCGGTCGCGAGAGCTACTGGCACTCGCCGCCGTTCGAACCGACCCGGCGCGGAGATGGGCGCCTCTACGGCCGCGGCGTGGTCGACGACAAGGCGGGCGTGTTGCTGCACCTCGCCGCGCAGCGCGCGTGGCTTTCGGCTGCCGGCGCGCTGCCCGTCAACGTGAAGTGGATCGTCGAAGGAGAGGAGGAGATCGGCTCCGAGCATCTCGCCGAATTCCTGCGCACGCACCGCGCGCGCCTCGACTGCGACGTGCTCGTGCTCTCGGACACCGCGAATCTCGAAACGGGCATTCCGTCGCTCACGACGAGTCTGCGCGGGATCGTGCAGGTCGACGTCACCGTGCGCGCGCTCGATCACCCGATCCACAGCGGCATGTGGGGCGGTCCGGTGCCAGACGCCGCCACCGCGTTGACCTCGCTGCTCGCGCGCCTCGTCGACGAGCGCGGCGCGATCGCGGTGCCGGGCATCTACGACGACGTGCCGGAGCTCTCCGCGCCGGAGCGCGAGTCGATCGCGGCGCTGCCGTTCGACGCGGCCGCGTTCCGCCGCGACGCGGGCATGGACGCCCGCACCGCATTCATCGGCGAGAGCGACCGCACGATCTACGAGCGCCTCTGGCATCGCCCCTCGCTCGCGTTGACCGCGCTCGAGGGCATGCCGCTCGCCACGGCAGCGAATCAGCTGATGGCCGAGGCGCGCGCGCGGATCGGGGTGCGCGTCGCGCCGGGGCAGAACCCGCAGCGCGCCGCGGAGCTCGTTGCCGAGTTCGTGAAGCGCGATCCGCCGGCGGGCGTGCGCGTGGAGACCTCGGTCCCTGCAGCCGTGGCGGGCTGGAAGACGCGCGCGGACGGGCCCGCCTTCGACGCCGCGCGCCGCGCACTGCGCGAGGGCTACGGGCGCGAGGCGGTCGTGATCGGCTGCGGCGGCTCGATCCCGTTCGTGGGTCCGTTCGTCGAGGTGCTGGGCGGGGTACCCGCGTTGCTCCTGGGGCTCGAAGATCCGCCCTGCAATGCCCACGGGGAGAACGAGAGCCTGGATCTCGCCGACTTCCGCAAGGCCGCACATAGCTCGGCACACCTGCTCGCCGAGCTCTGCACACTCCCGCGCGCGCGCGGCGCGCGCCGCTAGACCGCTATCTTCGCCCGACAAGGAGATCCCCCAGAATGCCCGCGATCGAGACCACCCCCGCATTGGTCGCGCGTGTCTACGAGACCCTCGCGCGCAACGTCGCTGCGGTTCGCAAGCGGTTGAACCGCCCACTGACCTACGCCGAGAAGATCTTCTACGGCCATCTCGACGATCCCGCGTCGGCCGAGCTCGTTGCCGGCGCGAGCTATGTCGGGCTCCATCCCGATCGCGTCGCGATGCAGGACGCCACCGCGCAGATGGCGGTCTTGCAGTTCATGCTCGCGGGCAAGAGCGAGACCGCGGTGCCCACCACCGTGCACTGCGACCACCTGATCCAGGCCTACGTCGGCGCCGAGGCCGACATGAAGACCGCGCGCACCACCAACGCCGAGGTATACGAGTTCCTGCGCAGCGCATCCGCGCGCTATGGGATCGGATTCTGGGGCCCGGGCGCCGGCATCATCCACCAGGTGGTACTCGAGAACTACGCGTTCCCGGGCGGCATGATGATCGGCACCGATTCGCACACGCCCAACGCGGGCGGCCTCGGCATGTTCGCGTGCGGAGTCGGCGGCGCAGATGCGGTCGACGTGATGGCGGGCTTCGCGTGGGAGGTGCTGCATCCGAAGTTCGTCGGCGTGCGCCTCACGGGCAAGCTCTCGGGATGGACGGCGCCCAAGGACGTGATCTTGAAGGTCTGCGAGATCCTGACCGTGCAGGGCGGAACGAACCGCGTGATCGAGTACTTCGGCCCCGGCGCGCGCACGATCAGCTGCACCGGCAAGGGCACGATCACGAACATGGGTGCCGAGCTGGGCGCGACCACTTCCGTCTTCCCCTACGACGAGCGGATGGCCACGTACCTCAAGGCGACCGGGCGCGAGGAGCTCGCGGATCTCGCCAACCGGCACGCCGAGATGCTGCGTGCAGATCCCGAGGTGGAGTCCGATCCCGCGCGCTTCTTCGACGAGGTGGTCGAGATCGATCTCTCGACGCTCGAGCCCCACGTCGTGGGCCCGCACACGCCCGACCTCGCACGTCCGGTCTCGCGCATGGCGCGCGATGCGCGCGAGAACGGGTATCCGCTCCAGCTCACGTCCGCGCTGATCGGGAGCTGCACGAACTCCTCGTACGAGGATCTCGAGCGCGCCGCGGACGTCGCACGGCAGGCGATCGCACAGGGCGCGCGCGCGAAGACGAAGCTCTGGGTGACGCCCGGCTCCGAGCAGATCCACCAGACGATCCGGCGCGACGGTCAGATGGCCGACTTCGAGGCGATCGGCGGGCTCGTGCTCGCGAACGCGTGCGGGCCGTGCATCGGGCAGTGGAAGCGCGACGACGTGGCCGAGGGCGAAGAGAACTCGATCATCAACTCCTACAACCGCAACTTCCGCAAGCGCAACGACGGCAACAGCGGCACCTCCTCGTTCATCGCGAGCCCCGAGATCGTGGTGGCCTATGCGCTCGCGGGCACGCTCGACGTTCGATCCGCTCGCCGACGCGATCGAGGGCGAGCGCGGCGCGTTCAAGCTCAACCCGCCCGCGCCGGCGCCCGAGATCCCGCGCAACGGGTTCGTTGCGAGCCGGCTCGGCTACGAGGATCCGCCCAAGGATCCCGCGCGCGTGAAGGTGAGCGTCGATCCGAACAGCGATCGGCTGCAGCTGCTCGAGCCGTTCGAGCCCTGGCACGGCGGCGACTTCGAGCGCCTGCCGCTGCTCGTGAAGGCGAAGGGGAAGTGCACCACCGACCACATCTCGCCGGCCGGGAAGTGGCTCACCTACCGCGGTCACCTCGAGAACATCAGCGACAACATGCTCTCCGGTGCGGTCAACGCATTCACGGGTGACGCGGGTACGGGCACCGATCCGCTCTCGGGCGCGCACGGCGTGCCGATCTCGAAGATCGCGCGTCACTTCAAGGCCGAGGGGCTGCGCTGGGTGGTCGTCGGCGACGAGAACTACGGCGAGGGCTCGAGCCGCGAGCACGCGGCGATGTCGCCGCGCCTGCTCGGCGCCGCGGCCGTGCTCGTGCGCAGCTTCGCGCGGATTCACGAGACCAACCTGAAGAAGCAGGGCGTGCTGCCGCTCACGTTCCAGAATCCCGCGGACTACGAGCGCGTTGCCGAAGGAGACCGCATCAGCATTCGGGGCCTCGTCGAATCTCGCACCCGGGAAGCCGCTGACCGTGGTGCTGCACCACGCCGACGGAACAGAGGAGTCGTGCGCGGCGCAGCACACGCTGAACGCCGAGCAGATCGCGTGGTTCCGCGCCGGCTCGGCGCTGAACCTGCTCCGGAGGGGTCGTAACTAGCGTCGGTCGGAGCTGAAAGTGCCGCGGACGCTCGTGATCGTGAACCCGCACAGCGCCGGAGGCGCTACGCGTCGGCGCTGGCGCGCGCTCGAGCCGCGCGTGCGCGACGCACTCGGCGCGGTCGAGATCGAACACACGCGCGCCGCGCGCGACGCGGAGCGGCTCGCACGCGAAGCGGTGCGCGCGGGGATCGAGCGCGTGGTGGTGGCGGGCGGCGACGGCACGCTCGCGGAGGTGGCCACGGGTCTCTTGCGCGCGCAGCTCGGCGGCTACGCCGAGCTCGGCGTGCTGCCGATGGGCACCGGCTGCGACTTCGCGCGCACGCTCGGCGTGCCGCGCGATCCCGACGCTGCGCTCGAGGTGCTGCGGACCGGCAAGGGCCGGCGCATCGATGCGGGACACGCGCACTACATCGGCCGCGACGGTGCACCGGCCGACTCCTACTTCCTGAACGTGGCGAGCTTTGGCGTGTCCAGCCTCGTCGTGGAGCTCGCGCAGCGCCACGCGCGCTGGCTCGGTGGAACGACCGCGTTCGCGGTCGCGACCGTGCTCGCGCTGCTTCGCCACCGCAACGCGCGCGTCGCGCTGCGCGTGGACGGCGCTCTCGCGCTCGATGCGTACGTCGCGCTCGGAGCCGCTGCGAATGGACGCCAGTTCGGCGGCGGCATGCAGATCGCGCCCGACGCGCGGCTCGACGACGGTCGCCTCGATGTGGTGTGGGTCGCGAATACGAGCGCGCTCCAGCTGATCCCCAAGCTGCCCAAGCTCTATCGCGGCACGCACCTGGCCGATCCGGTCGTGGGCACGCGGCGCGGCCGGCGGATCGAGGCCGACGCGGCGCCCGGGGCCGTTCTGCTCGAACTCGATGGCGAGCCGATCGGTTCTCTGCCGGCGCAGATCGAGGTCGTGCCGGACGCGCTCTCGGTGGTCGGGCCGGCGTGAGCGATCTGCTCGAGTCGGTGCGCGCGGCGTGCGCGCGCGTCGCCGAGCTCGCGCGTTTCGTCTCGATCGACGATCTGGGGCTCGAGCACTGGGTGGACGCCAAGCGCGATCTCGTGGCCGTCGCGAGCGCAGACCCCGCACACCAGCACTTCGACGATCCCGCTACGACGCTCGCCTACGTCGTGACGCTCGACGCGATCAACTTCGGCTCGGGCTGGTTCCCGGAGCTGGTCAAGCGCCCGGGCATGTCGGGCTATTTCACGGTGGCGACCAGCCTGCGCGAGCAGTTCGCGCGCGCGGGCGCGTGGACCGCGGCCGACCTCGCGCGGATCGACGCGGATCACTGCGCCGACCTGTTCGGCCAGCGCGGGAACGGCGCCGTGCGCGAGCTCATGGAGCTGTTCGCGCGCGCGCTGAACGATCTCGGCGCGTGGCTCGACGCGCGCCACGGCGGCTCGTTCGCGCGAGCGGTACAGGCCGCGGGTGGCAGCGCGGAGCGCCTCGCCGCGTCGCTGGCCGAGATGCCGCTGTATCGCGACGTAGCGCGTTATGCCGGCTTCGAGGTCCCGCTGTACAAGCGCGCGCAGCTCACCGCGGCCGATCTCGCGGCCGCGTTCGGCGGCCGAGGCTGCGGCGAGTTCCGCGATCTCGGCGATCTCACGATCTTCGCGGACAACCTGGTCCCCCACGTGCTGCGCCGCGAGGGGGTGCTCCGCTACGACCCCGACCTCGCCGCGCGCATCGACCGCGGGGAGCTCGTGCCCGCGGGCTCGCCCGAGGAGGTGGAGATCCGCGCGGTCGCTCTGCATGCGGTCGAGCGCGCCGTCCGCGCGCTGCGCGAGCGAGGGGTCGACGCGAGCGCGCAGCGGCTCGACTATCTGCTCTGGCATCGCGGTCAGCAGCCGGAGATCAAGGCCCATCCCCGGCACCGCACGCGGTGCCCGTACTATTGATGGGAACGAAGGTGGTGCGACGGCGCGTGTTCGACGGGACCCTGATCATGCTGATCGCCGTGCTGGCTGCGGTGTCCGCGGCCGCGTACTGGCGCGGCGGCAACCAACTCGTGGCAGAGGGGTTCTCTTCGGGGTGGAACCAGCTCGTGCGCTTCGGCCCGATGATCGTGGTGTCGTTCCTCGCCGCGGGCTTCGCCGATCTGTTGATTCCGCCCGCTTGGGTGCGCGAGCACCTCGGCGCCGACTCGGGATTGCGCGGGATCGCGCTCGCCACGGGCGTCGGCATCGTCACGCCCGCGGGTCCGTTCGTGTCGATGCCGATCGCGGCCGCGATGATCCGCACGGGCGCGGGCGCGGGTCCCGTGGTGGCGTTCCTGTCCTCGTGGTCGCTGCTCGCGGTACACCGGTTGGTGGCGTGGGAAGTCCCGATCCTGGGCTGGCGCTTCGCGCTCCTGCGCTTTGCCATCTGCGCAGCGCTGCCGCTCGTTGCGGGCTTCGCCGCGCGAGCGTTGAGTCGTTAGTCGTGAAGCGCGGTCGTCTGGCGTCGAGTGCAGCGATCTGTGGCTCTGGTCGCCGCGGCCACGCTGGGTTGTGGCGGAGAGGCGCTGTGCGAGAACACGTCGCCCGTCGAGATCCCGTCTCCGGACGGCCAGCTCGGGGCCTGGGTCTTCATCCGGCGCTGTGGCCCGACCACCGCGAGCTCGGTTCAGGTGACCATCCTGCCGGCCGGCTCCACCGCGCCCGCCGAAGCCGGCAATGTGTTCGCGATCGAGCCCGTGACCGGCGTCTCCGTGAAATGGCCGGCGAATCGCGAGCTGCTGATCTCGCGCGCGCCTGGCGGCACCGTGTCGAAACAGGAGCCGCGGGTCTCGGACGTCACGATCACCTATCGACTCGAGTAGGAGCCGGCTTCGCGGAGACGGTCGTACACGCCGCGATCGCGTCGGCGAGCGCATCGCGGCGCCCTGCGTCGAGGTAGGGCGCGCGCAGTGCGTCGCCCGCGGCGACGCGCACGGCGGCCGCGTCGAGGTTGGGCGGCAGCGCGAGCAGCAGGCGCGCGGTGCGCTCGCCGATCCGCAGGAGACTCGGGCGCAGCTCGCGATCGAGATCGGGGAGCGCTTCGGGGTGGTAGCTCGGGTCCTTCGTGGCCTGGAGCTGCACGAAGCGCGCGGCCTCGAACTGGGCCTCGAACAGCGCGCGCACGCGCGTGTCGGGAGGCGGCGTGCGGCCAGTGCGCTTCGCCTCCGCGCGCAGGTCGGCGAGCGCTTTGTCGATCACGAGCGCCTCGCGCTCGGGCACCACGAGCGGGACGCCGTCGCGGCGCTTCACGACGCCCACGAGCGGCATCAGCGCGAGCCGCTCGTCGAGCGCCGCGAGCAGCGCACGCAGCGGCTCCGCGGTCCGCGCAGTCGGGGCTCCGAGCCATCGTTCGCGGAGCGCCGCGAGCGTGCCATCGGCTTCGCGCGCGAGCAGCCACGTGTCGAAGTCGGCGGCGAGCTCGGGCAGGTCGGCGCGCACGAGCCACGCCTTGCGGTCGCGCGAGAGCGGGCCGATCCGCGCGAGCGGCTGATCGACGCGCTTCTCCCAGAGCGGTGCCTCCGCGCCGTCGGTCACCACCGCGTCGACGCGCTCTTCGATCAAAAGCTCGATCACGGCCTCGTTCTTGGGAACCGTGATCAGCGTCGCATTGGGAAAGCTCGCGCGCGCCACCTGCTCGAGATGGCCGCCGCGGTTCACGGCGATCCGGATCTGCGGGCGGTCGAGCGTGGACGAGCCACCCCAGCGCTCGGGCGTCCGCGCGAGCGCGAACGCTTCGGTCTCGGCGACGGCCACCGCGAAGCGACCCGCCGCCGACCGCTCGGGCCGCACCGTGATCCCGGAAGCGGCCACGTCGAAGCTCCCGGCTGCGAGCTCGGCGACCAGCTGCGGCCAGCGGAAGCGCACGAAGCGGAGCTCGCGGCCGCGCTCGGCGGCCCAGGCGCGCAACAGCGCCACGTCGAACCCCTCGGGCTCGGCGCGGTCGTTCCGCGCGTGGCTGAACGGCGCGTAGTCCCCGCTCGTGCCCACCCGGAGCGCGACCGCGGGGTCGGCGGCCGCCGCCGCAGCGGCGAGCCACAGCGCGGCCAGGAGGGCCAGGACGCGCCCGGGCCGAGCGCCCCCGGGCGGTTTGACCGACTTTGCCCCATCCCCTAACCTGCGGCTCTTCCTGCGTTTCCGGCAATTGTGCACGGCGCTACGGAACCCGAGACCCGCAATCGGTGTCCGCCCTGCCAGCCCGCAAGCGGGCCGGACCGAGACGAGTCGAGTTCGGCGGATTCCGTTGGGAAGGGTGGAGGCGCTGCCATGTTGTCGATCGAAGACGTCGAATCTGGCTCGAACGTCGTCCACAAGAACACGGGCCTGCGCTACGCGGTCGTCGACGTCAGCGACACCGAGGTGCTGCTTTCGCCGGAATCCGACGCGACGATGCAGGACCTGATGGTTCCGGTCGATCTCTTCCTGGCCGAGTTCATCGAGGGCGATCGCTACAGCGCGCCGCGGCGCACCGGCAGCGGCCGCGGTCGCGGCGCCCGGCGCCCTCCGCAGCAGCGCGCGACACCGAGCGGCCCGAAGGTGCGCGGCCGGGTGAAGAAGCTGGTGCCCGATCGGGGCTTCGGCTTCGTGCGCGGCGACGATGGCAAGGAAGTCTTCTTTCATCGCTCCGGCCTCGGCGCGAACGACTACGACGCGCTGTCCGAGGGTGACATCGTCGAGTACGTGGTGCAGGAAGGTCCGCGCGGCCCGCGCGCCGAGAACGTGAAGGCGGTCGGCGCCGACGGGGTCGCGACGACCAGCCCGTAGCCCCGCTCATTGGTAGCGGTGCACGATCGGGAGCCGTCTCCCGCTGCCGAACGCCTTGGTCGAAGTGCGCAGCACGAGCGGCGTCTGGCGCCGCTTGTACTCGTTGCGGTCGAGGCGCGATACGACCTGCTCCACGAGCTTGCGGTCGGCGCCCGGCGGCGGCTGGATCGCCGCCGCGCCGAGCCCGCCCTCGATCGCCTGGGCGAGGATCGCATCGAGCACGGGGTACTCGGGCAGATCGTCGCTGTCGAACTGATCCGGTGCGAGCTCCGCGGACGGCTCCTTCTCGATACTGCGCGCGGGAATCCGCTCGCTGCCCGCGAGCGCGTTCGCGCGCCGCGCGATCGCGTACACGTCGTGCTTGTAGACGTCGCCGAGCACGGCGAGCCCGCCCACGGTGTCGCCGTAGAGCGTGCAGTAGCCGACCGAGAGCTCGCTCTTGTTGCCCGTCGCGAGCACGAGGCGCCGCTCCGCATTCGACACCGCCATCAGGATCGCGCCGCGAATGCGCGCCTGGATGTTCTGCTGCGCGAGGCCGTAGTCGCCGCGCGCGCCGAAGAGCGAGCGGAATACGTCGAGATAGGCGCGGAAGATCGGCTCGATCGGGACCACGCGCGTGTCGATGCCGAGATTGCGGCCGAGCGCGAGCGCATCCTCGATGCTGTGCTCGGACGAGAACGGGCTCGGCATCGCCACGCCGAGCACCTGCTCGGGGCCGAGCGCGGCGACCGCGAGGTGCGCCGTGACCGCCGAATCGATTCCGCCCGAGAGCCCGACCACGGCACCCGGCGGCAAGCCCTGCTTGCCGAAGTAGTCGCGGATTCCGAGCACGAGGCCCGTCTCGAGCTGCGTGGTGCGGTCGGGCTCGGGCACGGCGTCGGGCGCGAGGCCGGGCTCGGACGCGGGCAGGTCGACCACGCCGAACGCGGTGTCGAACAGCGGCAGCACGCAGTGCACGCGACCCGCGGCGTCGGACACGAACGAGCCGCCGTCGAAGATCAGCTCGTCGTTGCCACCGACCTGGTTCACGAACGCGATCGGGACGCCGTGCTGCGCCGCGAGTCGCGCGATCATGCCGCGCCGCTCGCGCGCCTTGTCGACGTGCCACGGTGAGCAGGACGGATTGAGGATCAGGTTGGCGCCGGCGCGTGCGAGCTCGCCGACGGGATCCACCGCGTAGCCCATCGGCTCGACCCAGGTGTCTTCGCAGACGGTGAGACCCAGAACTGTGTCGCCGTCGCCGAACGGAACGGGCTCGCGCCACTCGGCGGGCGTGAAGTGGCGGCGCTCGTTGAACACGTCGTAGGTCGGCAGATGAGTCTTCGCGCGCGCGGCGACCTGACGACCACCCGCGAGCAACACGCACGCATTGTGGAACGCGCCGCGCCGGCCCTCGACCGGCAGCACGGCGCCGAGCGCGATCGCTACCTGGTGGGACGACGCCGCGAGCGTGTCGAGTTCGCGCAGCTGGTCGCGTACGAAGCCGTCGCGCTCGATCAGATCCATCGGCGGGTAGCCCGTGAGTACCATTTCCGGCGCGACCAGCAGGTCGGCGCGCTCGCTCGCGGCCTTCGCGGCCGCCTCCTCCACGAGCCGGCGGTTGCCCGCGAGATCACCGACGGTCGGGTTCAGCTGGGCGAGCGCGATGCGCATGGGGCGAAGATCGGGGCGCGCCGCGACAGCGTCAAGCCAGCTCAGCCGACTTCGTCGTCTGCTCGCTACTCGAAATACGCGTAGTTCACGCGCGCGCGGCACGCGAGCGTTTCGCCGCCCTCCGGCTCGAACCACACGTCGAAGCCGAGGCGACAGCCGTTGCCCGCCAGCACGCGCGCGCGCGCGAGTCGCGCGCCCATGCGCACGCGCGAGCCCGCCGTCACCGCGGCCGGAAACTCGCAGCGGTCGATACCCGTGTTGATCGCGGTCGACCAGCCCTGCAAGACGATCAGCTGCGACAGCAGTCCCGGCACGAGCGACAACAGCAGGTATCCGTCGGCGATCGTGCTCTTCCACGGCGATTCGCGCGAGGCGCGCTCGGCGTCGAGGTGGATCCAACGCGTATCGCCGGTCGCGCGGCCGAATTGCTCGATGCGATTCTGCTCGATCGCGAGCCACTGCGTGGTGCCGAGCTCGGTGCCCTGGAAATCGGGCGTCGAGGCCATCGACGCGATCACGAGCGGCTTCGCCATCGCGGGTAACCTAACCCGCCTATAATGGGCTCGCCCCTCGGAGGACTCCCCATGCTCTCACGACCTCGCAACGCCGTGCTCTTCGCGCTCGCCCTCTCGCTCGTGGCGGGCTACTTCGTGACGGGTCACTTCCTCTACGTGGCGCCGATCGGGCTCGACTCGAGCGCATTCCCGCTCGGCGAGTGGCTGCAGTCGTGGGCGCCGGGAGTCCATCACGCGATCGCGGGCCCCGTGTGGGCGCTGGGTTCGCTGCTCGTGATCATGGTGGTTTCGGTCTGGCTGGTGCGGCGTTCGGTGGCGGGCCGCGTCGATCCCGCGCGCCGCAGCTTTCTCACGGGCGCGGGCTCGGGCGCGGGCATCGCGCTCGGCTCGCTCCTGCTCGGCGGCGCGAGCGGTGCGGCGCGCGCATTTCTGGGCTGGGGCACCGGGACCCAGGGGTGGGCGCCGGTCGGCTCGGAGATCAATGACCGCGAGGTCCCGTTCACGCATCCCGAGTGGAAGGAGGCGTGGAAGGGCAGCCGCGTCGAGAACTATCGGCGCTTCGGGCGCACGGAATGGAACATCTCCGACATCGTGCTCGGCACCGGTCGGATCAGCGGCGAAGATGGCGAGCAGATCGCGCGGCTCGCGATCGAGCGCGGCATCAACTACTTCGACACGTCGCCCGACTACTCTGCCTCGGGGAGCGAGGTGGCGATGGGCAAGGCGATCCGCGCGGTGTCGCGCGATCAGCTCTTCATCGCTTCCAAGTTCTGCACCCCGATTGGGCACCTGCCGCCGGGCACGCCCGTGGTGAAATACGTCGAGGCGGTCGAGGGGAGCCTGTCGCGGCTCGGCACCGACTACATCGACCTCTGCCACATCCACTCGTGCGACGAGGTCGCGCGCCTGCTCGACCCGAACGTGCACGAGGCATTCGACCGCCTGAAGCAGGCGGGCAAGGTGCGCTTCCTCGGCTTCTCGACCCACACGCCCAATCTGGTCGAGGTCGTGAGCGCGGGCATCGAGTCGAACCGCTTCGACGTGATGATGATCGCCTACCACCACGGCATCTGGCCGCAGGTGCCCGAGCTCGCGCGCCGCGCGCGCGAGGAACACGACATGGGCGTCGTCGCGATGAAGACGCTCAAGGGCGCCAAGCACCGCGGGCTGCTCGATTTCCAGCAGTACGCGGATTCCTACACGCAAGCCGCGCTCAAGTGGGCGCTCTCGAACGAGCACGTCTCGGCCGCGGTGATCTCGTTCTTCGAGCTCCAGCACGTCGACGAGTACCTCGCGGCGTCGGGCAAGCGCCTCACGTCCGAAGATCTCGCGATCCTTCGCGAGTACGATCGCCAGATCGCCGGTAACTACTGCGGCCCGCACTGCGGCGCGTGTCTGTCCTCGTGCCCCGAAGGCCTGCCGATCCACGACGTGCTGCGCCACCGCATGTACTTCGAGGACTACGGCTGGGAGAAGGAAGGGATCCAGCGCTATGCCGCGCTCGCGAAGGACGCGAGCGTGTGCGCGACGTGCCCTGCGCCGTGCGCGGGTTCGTGCGTGGTCGGGATCGACATCCAGGAGCGCATGAAGGGCGCGCACGAGCTGCTCACGCTCGGGTGATCGCGCGGGTCTGCGCCGTCGTCAGCTCTCGCGCTCGATCGCCGCGACGAATGCGTCGTGCAGCACCTCGCGGATGCGCGTGAGCGAGGCGGTGCCGTAGGTCTTGCGGAACGCCGAGAGGGGGATGATGCCCTTGGCCATCGAGCGGTGGCCGCCGCCGACGCCGAGGCCCTCGACCACGGCCCGCACCACCTCGCCCGCCGCGCGCACGTAGCCGACGTTGCGCACCGAGAACACGAGGTCGTTGCCGACAATGCCGGCCGCGATCGCCCACTCCGCACCCTCGGCCTGGAGGCCGAGATCGGCCACCTGCGGGATCACGTCCTCGCGCACGCGGCCGAGCACGAGCACGTGCAGGTCGTCGCGCACCTCGGTCTTCGCGAGCGCCTTGCCGAGCGCGCGCAGCGCATCGGTGGGCAGCGCGGGGCGCTCGATCCGGCGCAGCAGCGCGGGGCTGTGCAGCGCGTGCAGATACGCGAACGCCGTCATGTCGTGTGAGCTCGTCTCGCGGCCGAGCAGCTGCGTGTCGCTCTTGATTCCGTACAGGAGCGCGGTGGCGAGCCGCGGGCGGACCTCCATGTCGGCCGCGCGCACGTACTCGGTGAGCACGGTCGAAGTCGCGCCGTAGCTCGGGCGGATGTCGCTGATCACCGCGTCGTAGCCGCTGCGCTCGGGGTGGTGATCGATCACGACGTCCACCGACATCACGCGCGCGGGCGGGCTCTCGCCGAACACGGGCGGCTGTACGTCGACCAGCGCGAGCGCGTCGAACTCGCCGAGCTCGTCGGGTGTGACCGTGCGGATCTCGACGCCGAGCGCGCGCACCATCGCGATGTTCTCGGGCCGCTTCACCTCGCCGAACGAGATCAGCGGCGCGGTCGGGCGGCGCCGTCCGAGCACCGCGCGCAGCGCGTAGCCGCCGGCGATCCCATCGGGATCCGGATCGGGCTGGAGCAGGATGCCCACCTTCTCGCGTCGCTCGAGCAGCGAGCGCACCCCGACCACGCGGCGCAGATTACCGAGCATCGAGAACTCGTCGTCGACGTCGTCGCGGATCAGCGAGCGCAGGCCCGTCGCGCGCAGGCACGGATGTTTCGGCAGGTCGGTGGCGTCCACGGCGTCCGAGAGCATCAGCACGGGCGCCTGGGGCGTGGTCTCCGAGACGATCGCGACCGCCTCGCGCGCGAACGCGGAGTCCTCGGTCACGAACGCGATCTCGTCGTCGGCGGTCGCGCCGAGCTTCGCGATCGCCTCGGCGCACAGGCCGCCCGGGAGCACGTTGAAGCCCTTCGTGCGAGAGCGCGCCGATTCCTCGGACCGCGGCACCCAGTAGAGGATCTCGTTTTCGTCGGCGCCGATCCGGCTCCAGAGGCGCGCGGAGCGGAGCCCATCACAGACGATGAACCGGCTCAATCGGCCCCCTAACTCAGCCGCGCCCGCATTGTAGCGAGGGGGTCGGGTCGACACCCTTGGGGGGGCGACCCGGCCCGCCGCCTTGCGGCGGCCGCCGACATCCGGCAAACGAGGGGCAGTGCAGCCGATCTTCGTGGGAGACGTCCAGGGGTGCGACGATGAGTTCGCCGAGCTGCTCGCGCGCGCCCAGGCGGAGTTCGGCAGCGAGTTCGAGCTCTGGTCCGTGGGCGATCTGATCAACCGCGGGCCCGACAACCTCGCCCCGCTCTCGCGTGTCCGCGAGCTCGAGGATCGCGGCCGCGCGCGCTACGTGCTCGGCAATCACGAGCTCTCGCTGCTGCGCTGCTGGCTGGGGCTGCGCGAGGTCTCCGAGTTCGACTCGTTCCAGGACGTGCTCGAGGCGCCCGATGCCGACGAGTGGATGGAGTGGATCCGAACGCGCCCGCTCGCCTGCACGGGGAAGCTCGGCAGGCAGTCGTTCGCGATGGTCCACGCGAGCGTGGAGCCCCGCTGGTCGCTCGGCGACCTCGAGCGCGCGGCGCGCGAGGTCGAGAAGCGCATGCGCGCGCCGATCAAGGAGCTGCGCGCGTACCTGGGCAGCTCGCCCGCGCCCGAAGAGGACCTGCTCGGGCGCCTCACGAGCGGCCGCAGCGTCGGTCCGCACGGCACGTGGTCGTCCGAAGAGCCGGTCGGCAAGGAGCGCGCGTGGCACGAGGCGTGGTTGGAGCGGGAGCACGACTACGGGGTCGTGTACGGACACTGGGCGATGCAGGGCCTCCACGTCGCGCCAGGCCTGCGCGGCCTCGACACGGGCTGCGTGCACCACGGCCGCGGCCGCAACGGCTCTCTGACCGCGTGGATTCCCGATCGCGAGCGGAAGCGCCCATTCGACGTTCCCGACGAGCGCTTCTGGTCGATCCCCGCGCGCCGCGCCTACTACGCGCGTCGCGACGCGCGCGGCTAACGCAGCTCGGCGCGCGGACGCCGCAGTCCGCTCTCGAGCTCCTGGGCGGCGCGGTGGTGCAGCTGCGCCTCGTCGCTGCGACCCGTGTCCTCGAGCAGCTCGCCGAGCGCGCGGTCCGGGTGCATACCCGACGTGCCGCCGCGGTCCATTTTCCTCCCGCTGATCATGGGGCTCCGGCTAGACTGCCCCCGCTCGTGACCGTCCTCCGCAAGGGAAGCAAGCTCGGCAAGTATCGACTCGACCGCCGCCTCGGTCAGGGGTCGTTCGCCGACGTGTGGAAAGCGCGCGACCTGATCGAGGGCGTGAACATCGCGCTCAAGATCGCGCATCCCGCGGCGGTGGCGGAGTGGGGGCGCACGGCGATCGAGCAGGAGGCGCGCATCGCCGCGCGGCTGCGCCACCCGAACATCGTCGCTGTGCGCAATGCCGACTGGCTGGACGGGCACTTCACGATGGCCACCGATCTCGCCAAGTCGAACCTCGCCGAGTACCGGCTCGCGCGGCGCTCCGCACGCGCGGCGCTGCGCGTGATCCGCGAGGTGGCGCAGGGCCTCGGCCACGCGCACAGCCACCGCGTGCTGCACCGCGACGTGAAGCCCGAGAACATCATGATCTTCGCGGACGGCCGCGCCGCGCTCGGCGACTTCGGCGCGTCGCGCTTCGCCGCGCCCGCGACGCGCGCCTACACCGAGGCGGGCACGTTCGGCTACATCGCGCCGGAGCAGGCCTACGGCCGCGCGCGCTTCTCGTCGGACGTGTTCTCGCTGGGACTGATCGCCTACGAGATCCTGACCGGGTTCCTCCCCACCTGGCCGTTCGAATGGCCGCCAGATCGCTACCGCACGTTCACAGTGAAGGTGCCCGAGCCCGTGCGCCCGGTGTTGCGCAAGGCCGCGCAGTTCGATCCGAGCAAGCGCTATACCGACGGGCAGCAGTTCTCCGATGCGCTCGAGCGCGCGTTCGCCGAGGTGGAGGCCCACGCGCAGACGGCGCCCCGGCGCCGGCGCAAGCCGCGCCAGCCCGAGCTCTCGCCACTCGCGGTGTCGGCCGAGGCGTTCCGGCGCGCGCACGGGCGCGGGCTCGAGCTGCGCTACCACTGCCACCGCTGCGACGGCTCGATC
Organism: uncultured delta proteobacterium; assembly: GCA_963832165.1. GTDB lineage: Bacteria > Myxococcota_A > UBA9160 > UBA9160 > SMWR01 > JAHEJV01. Next base: position 857,364 of record CAWHTE010000007.1, read on the forward strand.
TCGGAGCCGATGGCCCACTGCCCGTGGTGCGGCAGTGCGGGCAACTCGTTCGCGCACCTGACCCCGGCCGCGCTCGTGTGCCCCGACTGCGAGAAGGGCGTGCGCCCCGAGTGGAAGGCGTGCCCCTGGTGTTATGCGGGGCGCTTCGACGGAAACGGCCGGCGGCCGCCGCCCGACGCCAAGGCCGTGCGCAAGTGCAGCCGGCCCGGCTGCGAGGGCCAGCTGCGCCCGTTCATGCGCTACTGCCCGCTGTGCAAACGCAAGGTGAAGCGGGTCTGGTCGCATGCCGATCTGCCCGACCGCTGCCCGCGCTGCCGCTGGCCCACCTCGCACGCCTATTTCCGCTTCTGTCCCTGGTGCGGGCGACGCGAGCGCCGCGCGGGGAGCTTCCGCGGGCGCTAGCGGGACGTCTACTGGATTCGTGAGATCGCTGAGTAGTTGATGGGGCACTTTGCCTCCGGATCCTGTCTTGACCGGCTCCCCATTGGACGTAGATTCGATTCGATGATCTAACGACCTATGGGGGGGCGGGATGGTGCCCCGTGCCCGTGCCTCGAATTCCTGGATCGAATCAGTTGCCCCGAAGGGGCAGTGCGCGCGCCCGACCGAGGGGATCGTGAAGGCGTTCGACTGGGCCGGGTTCCTCGGGCACCACTCGATCCTCTCGACCCTCGACGCGAAGCACGCGGACTGGCTCCTGAGCGAGGACGTGTCGACCGAGCGGAGGTATGAGCCCGGCGCGGTGATCGTTCGGGAGGGAGACGAGGACGACTCGGTCTTCCTGATCGGGTCGGGCACTGCGGAAGCGGTGCTCGAGAATGAACGCGGTCAGACGATCCTGCTGTCGCTCATGCTGCCCGGCGAGACCTTCGGTGAGATGGCCTTCTTCGAAGGCATGCCCCGCTCCGCCACGGTCCGCGCGCGCGACGCCTGCATCGTTCTCGAGCTGAAGGGCCACGAGCTACGGCGTCTTTCCGACTCGCGGCCCGACATAGAGTTCCAGGTCCTGCTCACGGTGAGCGAGCGCCTTCGCAACAAGAACGAACGGCTCATGGGCCTGCATCTCAAGGCGGTCGAAGAGGCCAATCGCGCGAAGGACGAGTTCTTCGCGATGCTGGGGCACGAGCTGCGGAATCCGCTGGGTGTGATCAGCGCCGCCATTCACGTCCTCGACGCACGTGGAGGTGCGGACGAGCGGGCGGCGCGTCTTCGCGAGATCATTGCCCGGCAGACGAAGCACTTATCGCTCCTGGTCGACGATCTGCTCGACGTCTCGACGCTGATCGCGGGAAGACTCGCGCTCGAGCGAAGGCCGGTGAACCTGCACGAGCTCGTGGAGCGGTCACTTTCCTCCTACCGCGAAGTCGGAACCGTGTCCCAGCGCTTGACTTCGCTGACAGGCGAGGCGTCTTGGGTGGATGCCGATCCGACTCGCTTGGAACAAGTCGTCAGGAACCTTCTCGACAACGCGGTGAAATACACGCCGCTCGAGGGGCGAATCGACGTCAGCATCGCGAGCGAGTTCGGCGAGGTGATCCTGCGCGTTCGCGACACGGGCATCGGTATCGAGCAGCACTCGCTTCCGCTGATCTTCGACCCCTTCGTGCAGGTGAATCGCAGCCCGGTCCATAGCGGTGTCGGAATCGGCCTCACGCTCGTGAAATTCCTCGTGGAGCTGCACGGCGGCACGGTGTCCGCTTCGAGTGAGGGGCTGAATCGAGGCAGCGAGTTCGCCGTGCGACTGCCACTCGCCTCGCACGCGACCACGACGCCAGGACCCGGCAACGATCGAACCGCCCCGCAACGCACCCGCCACATCGTGATCGTCGACGACCATCCCGATGTGCGCGAGACCCTGCGGATGCTGCTCAAGGCGTGGGGCCACCGCGTGGAGGAGGCGGAGACCGGAGAGCGTGGGCTCGAGATCATCCAGAGTTCGCACCCCGACGCCGTGCTGCTGGACATCGGCCTACCTGATCTCGACGGCTGTTCGGTCGCCCGGACCGTGCGATCCGCGCCCGGAGGAGATGCCTGTCTGCTGGTCGCAATCACCGGCTATGGAGCCGCTGCGGATCGCCTCCGAACCCGCGAGGCGGGATTCGATGCCCATCTGACGAAGCCGCTCGACAAGGACGAGCTCGCCCGGCTCCTCGCTCGGAGACACGACGGCTCGCGTACGCACTGAGCAGACCGGTTCTCCGAAGCTTCCCCTGCGTTGAAGCGGGCGGTGGAGTAGCCGCAGAGCTACCTCTGTCCACTGCCCCAGGAGATCTGATGCGGCGCCTCGCTTTCGCTCTCGTGTGCGCGATCGCGCTCGCAGCCGCAGCGCAGCCTGCCCCGACCGTGCACGTGCTCGCCGCGGCGAGCCTCACCGAAGTCGCCCTGGCGCTCGCGAAGCGCTTCGAGGGCGCGCGCGTGGTGACGAGCTTCGGCGCTTCGAGCGAGCTCGCGCGGCAGATCAAGGATGGTGCGCCCGCCGACGTCTTCCTCTCGGCGAGCCCGGAGTGGGTCGACTTCCTGCGCGAGGCGAACGCGGTCGACGGCGCACCCGTCGTGTTCGCGCGCAACGAGCTCGTCTGCATCACCGCGAAGGGGAGCCCGCTCGAGGCGAAGGGCGCGAGCGATCCCCGGGTACTGCTCGATCGGCTCGCAAAGGGAGATCGCGTGGCCATTGCGGATGCGGGTGTTCCTGCCGGCGACTACGCGCGCAAGGCGCTCGGGAAGCTCGGCGTGCTCGCGGCCTACGAGCCGCAGCTCGTGGGGCAGAAGGACGTGCGCGCCGTGCTGCATGCGGTGGAGCAGGGCGAGCTCCCGGCGGGCTTCGTCTACGCGACCGATGCCAAGGTGGCCAAGGTGGACGTGCTCTTCGCGTTCGATCCGGCGACCCACCCGCCGATCGAGTACCACGGAGCGGCGCTGCGCGGAGCCGCGAATCCGATCGGCGCGCAGCGCTTCGTCGCTGATCTGCGCGGCGAGCCCGCGCGCGCACTCTTGCGCGCCGCGGGTTTCGCGCTCCCATAGGGTTGCCATGCTGAGCGAGGCCGAGCGGGAGGTCGTCTTCCTCTCGCTGCGCGTCGCCGCGCTCGCCGCGGCCGCGAGCCTCGTGCCGGGCATCGCGTGCGGCTGGGTGCTCGCGCGCTGGCGCCATCCGCTGCGCGCAGTGCTGCAGGGCATCGTGATGCTGCCTCTCGTCCTGCCGCCGGTCGTGACGGGCTACCTGCTGCTCTACGCGTTCGGGCGCAGCCGGCCGCTCGGCCGCGCCTGGCACGAGCTCACGGGGGGCTACATCGCCTACACGACTGCGGCGTGTGTGATCGCCGCGGCCGTGGTCGGCTTCCCGCTGCTGGTCGAGGCGATCCGGCTCTCGATGCTCGCGGTGGACGAGCGGCTCGAGCAGGTGTCGCGCAGCCTCGGGCGCGGACCGCTCGACACGTTCGCGCGCGTGACGCTGCCGCTCGCGCTGCCGGGCGTGCTCGCGGGTACGGTGCTCTCGTTCGCGCGAGCACTCGGCGAGTTCGGAGCCACGATCGTGCTCGCGGGCAACGTCGCAGGCGAGACGCGCACGATCCCCGTGGCCGTGTACACGCTCCTCAACGTGCGCGACGGCGAGACGGCCGTCTTGCGACTCACCGCCGTGAGCGTCGCGCTCGCATTGGCCGCGCTGCTGGGCTCGTTCTGGCTCTCTGCCCGGCAGAGATCCACCTGATGCTCGAAGCGAGAATCCACCAGCGCTTCCCCGGGTTCGCACTCGACGTGGACTTCGCGAGCGCGGGCCCCGTACTCGGCGTATTCGGCGCATCCGCGAGCGGAAAGACGACGCTCCTGCACGCGCTCGCGGGTTTGCTCCGGCCGCAGGAGGCGCGCATCGCCGTGCGCGGACGCGAGCTCTGCGTGCGCCCGCGCGGGCGCTGGGTACCGCCGGAGCGCCGCCGGCTCGCGCTCGTGACGCAGGATCCGCTCCTGCTGCCGCACCGAAGCGTGCGGGGCAATCTGTCGTTTGCGCCCGGCGCCGCGCAGCGTCTCGCGGGCGAGGCGGGGCGGCGCGTGCTCGAGGTGCTGCGTCTCGCGCCATTGCTGGACCGCGGTGTCGGCAACCTCTCGGGCGGCGAGCGCCAGCGTGTGGCGATGGGCCGCGCGTTGCTGGCCGACCCGGAGCTCTTGCTGCTCGACGAGCCGACGAGCGCGCTCGACGCCGAGCTCTCGCGCGATGTGCTGGGTCTCCTGCTCCAGGTGAAGCACGAGCTCGGCGTGCCGATGGTGTTCGTCACGCATCGCGCTGCGGAGCTGCTCGCGCTGGTCGACGACTGCATCGTCCTCGAGGGCGGCCGCTGCATCGCGCAGGGCGCTCCGATCGATGTACTCAAGCGGCCGCGCGCGCTCGGCGTCGCGAACCTCGTGGGCGTAGACAACCTGTTGCGACTTCCGGTTCTGCGCCACGACGAGCCGGACGGCGTGACGCTGCTCGAGCTCGGTCACGACCTGCCGCTCGCGGCCCCGCTCTGCGCCGCCGTGCCGGGATCGCGCGTCGACGTGGGCTTCTACGCGGACGAGATCCTGTTGTGCCGCGAGGCGCCAAAGGGCGTCTCGGCTCGCAACGTGCTGCCGTGCGAGGTGCGCGCGATCGACTTCATGGGTCGCGAGGTGCTGGCCGAGCTCGTCGTGGGCGAGGTGACGCTGCTCGCGCGCCTCACCCCCGCTGCGGCGCGCGAGCTCGATCTCGTCGCGGGCACGCGCGCCGTGGCCGTCGTGAAGACGTCCGCGATCCACCACCTCGGCTGAGGGGCAAAGGGCCTCCGGCCGCAGCCCACCCTACCATCGCGGGATGGGCGAGACGGCCGGCGACGTCGTAGAGCTGCGCATCGACGCGCTGGCGGCGGGCGGCGACGGCGTCGGCCGCACGGCGGAGGGGCTCGTCGTCTTCGTGCCGCGAACCGCGCCGGGCGATCGCGTGCGCGCGCGGATCGAGGCGCTGCACCCGCGCTATGCGCGCGCCGAGCCCGAGCAGATCCTCGAGCCGTCTCCCGCGCGCGTCGCGCCCTCCTGTCCGGTGTTCGGCGAGTGCGGCGGTTGCAGCTGGCAGCACGTGGATTATGCGGCGCAGTGCGACGCGAAGCGGCAGATCGTGGAGGACGCGCTTCGCCGGGTCGGGAAGCTCTCGCTGCCGGGCCCGGTCGCCTTCCATCCATCGCCCTCGCCGTATGCCTACCGCTCTCGCGCGCGCGTCGCGGTGGAAGGAGGCAACGTCGGCTACCGGCGCGCACACAGCCGCGCGCTGTGCGCGGTGAGCGGCTGCCCGATCCTGTGCGAGCCCGCCGAAGTGCAGCTGCGCGCGCTCGCGGCCAGACCGCCCGCACGCGATGGCGAGTGGGAGATAGCGGCCGGTGCGCGTTCCGCGCGCGCGCACGAGGTCGACACCCCCGGCCCCGCGATCGAGCTCGAGGTGGGCGGCGACAAGCTGCGCGTCTCCGCGGGCGTGTTCTTCCAGGGCAACCCCGGGTTGTACGCGGCGCTCGTGGAGTCGGTGGCGGGCGCCGCGGGCACCGGCGACCTCGCGCTCGAGCTCTACGCGGGCTGCGGGTTCTTCACGCTCGCGCTCGCGCGCGCGTTCGGGCGCGTGATCGCGGTGGAGGCGGACGGCGCGGCCGTCGCCGACCTGCGCCACAACCTCGCGCGCGCGGCGCTGCGCGCCGAGGTCGTGCGGGAGCGGGTCGAGACGGCGCTCTCGGGCGCGCGCGTGCGCGCGGCCCGGCCCGACGCGGTGGTGCTCGACCCGCCGCGCACGGGTCTCCCGCGCGGAGCGGCCGCCGCGCTCTGCGCGCTCGAGCCCGCGCGCATCGCGTATCTCTCGTGCGACCCGGCGACGCTCGCGCGCGATCTCGCCGCGCTCGTGGCGGGAGGCTTCGAGCTGGAAGGGATCGAGGCGTTCGATCTGTTCCCGCAGACGCCCCACGTGGAGGTGCTCGCGAGCCTTCAGCGAAACTAGACGCAGCTTCACCGACCGCAAGGAGGGCGACTGGGTCGCCCGACGCGCAGCGAGCCGAAGGCGAGCGAAGCTAGAGCTAGAGCTGGAGCTAGACGCAGCGGCGTTCGCGCGGCATGATGATGTCGCCGCTCCCGTGCGGCCCTCACGCTGCCCGCCCCCTGGATCCGGAGTTCGCTGTGCCGACATCCGATCCCGCTCTCCGGCCGGACCGACGGTCCGACGAGCGAAGCTCGTTCACCCTCTACGTGGAGGGTCCGCGCGACCGCAGCATCCTGTGCGCGTGGGCCAAGCGGCTGTTGCCTCGAGGTGCACGCGACCTGCTCGACGGCTCGGTGATCCTGGGCGGGCGCCGGCCCGCACGCGCGGTCGAGCATTTCCGCGCGAGGGCCGCGGGCTCGCATGGGCTGTGCGTGCTCGATCGCGACGAGGACGCCGCGTCGCAGCTCGACGCGGAGCAGGGACTCGAGTTTTTCACCTGGAGTCGCCGCCACATCGAGAGCTATCTGCTCGTGCCGGGCGCGATCCGGCGCGCGCTGTCGCTGCCCGCGAGCGACCACCGGCTCGAGGCGGCGCTCGAGCGCGAGCTTCCGCAGAGCGAGGACGCCTCGGGCTGGCGCGCGCTCGACGCGAAGCGGCTGCTCGCCGAGACCGGACCGCTCGCGCGTCTGCTCGGCCGTCCGCTTCCGCTCGCGCGCATCGCGCGCGCCACGCGCGAAGACGAGTTGCACGCGGACGTGCACGAGATGTTCGACCGGCTCCGCAGCGGACTTGCGCGTGTCGCCCCCCCGCGCACTTGGCGATCGAGCGCGGGCGCCTTAATCTGAATCGATCACCGGGGGGACGATGGATCTCGGTTTCCGCATGCACGCCGAGCGCACGCCGAATCCCAACAGCATCAAATGGGTGCTGGGGCGACCGGTGGTCGAGGGCTCCGTGAGCGCGCACTTCGAGGTGCCGCCGAGCCCCGAAATCTCGCCGCTCGCGGCGCGCCTGTTCGAGGTCGACGGCGTGGTGGGCGCGTTCCTCGCGTCGAACTTCGTCACGGTCACCAAGCGGCCCGAGGTCGAGTGGACCGACATCGCCCAGTCGATCGTGGACGCGATCAAGGGCTGCCTGGCCGAGGGCGGCCCCGCGCTGGGTCCCGGCTATCAGGAGCCGGCCCAGGCGGAACAGAGTGAAGTTGTGGCCCGGATCGTCCGAATCTTGGAGGAGGAGATCCGGCCCGCCGTCGCGATGGACGGCGGGGACATCGTGTTCGCGGGCTTCCGCGATGGCATTGTGGAGCTGTACATGCACGGCTCGTGCGCCGGCTGTCCCAGCTCCACCGCCACGTTGAAGCACGGAATCGAGACTCGTCTCCGCGAGGAGATCCCGGAGATCCAGGGAGTGGTGGCCCTGTAGCAGGCGCGCGCCGCTCCCCCCGAAGCGGCGCGCCAACGAAGCAACGAGGAAGCAGCGATCCACATGTTCGGGGGACTCACCCGTCGCCGGCCCGAGGCCGGCTCGGCCAACGCCGAATCTGCACCCGGCTCCGATTGGACGGCGGACGAGCCGCGCTGGAAGCGCGAGCAGCGCAGCCGCCGCCGCCGCCTGAGCCAGCGCGGGCAGGCCACGCTCGCGAGCCTGACGTTCGCGTCGGTGGTCGTGCTGGGCTGGGTCGTCGATCCGTTCTCGCCGCTGCGCACGGCCTCGAGGGCGCAGGCCGCCCTCGCCCCGGTCTCCGCGGGAGCCCCGCCCGTGGGTGATGGCGCGTCCGAAACCCGGATCGTGGTCGCGCCGGTCGACGCGCGGCTCGCCGTGCCCTCGTTCGTGATGGAGCGCCTGCCGATGACGCGCGCTGCGCTCGAGTTGCCGGTCACGGGCGAAGCCGCCGACGCGCCGTCTGCGGGCACGCCGGGGCGGCTGTTCGAGCGCGTGCCGACGCCGAATGCCGAGGACCGCTCGTTCACGCTCGAGTACACGCTCGACGCCGAGCTCACGCAGAAGGTGTTCGACGTGCTCGAGACCGGGCGCGTTGGCCTCGGGAACGTAATCGTGATGGACCCGAACACGGGCCGCGTGCTCGCCTACGCGTCGACCGATCCCGAGCGCTTCCCGCCCACGCGCAGCTATCCCGCGGCCTCGCTCGTGAAGGTGATCACGGCGGCCACGGCGCTCGACCTCGCGCCCGACGCCGCGCGGATGCCCTGCCGCTTCAGCGGCAGCCCCTACCGGCTCACCGCGGCGCGCATCGATCCGCCGCGGCGCGGCAGCGTGGTGACGCTGGAGCGCGCGCTCGCCACCTCGAACAACCAGTGCTTCGCGCAGCTCGCGGTGCACGCGATCGGCGTGGCTCCGCTGATCGAGGCGATCGGGCGCTTCGGTTGGCTCTCGGTTCCCGCGCCCGCGCATGCCTCGGGCGAGGCCGATCCGGGCCAGGGCCGCTTCGGCACGGGGCGGCTCGGCTGCGGGCTCGCGGGCTGCCGGATCACGCCGCTGCACGCGGCGCAGCTCGCGGCTTCGCTCGCGCACGGCGAGCTGGTCGCGCCGCGATGGATCGAGCGCGTCTGGGACCCGGACGGGCGCGAGCTCGCGCTGCCGCAGGCCGCCCCCGGCCGCGAGGTGCTGTCGCCCGCGCTCACCGAGCAGCTGCGCGAAATGCTCGTCGAGACGACGAAGAGCGGCACCGCGCGCCGCGCGTTCCGCAAGCGCAATGGGCAACCGCTGCTGGGCAGCGTGACCGTGGCGGGCAAGACCGGAAGCCTCTCGGGCAAGAACCCGGACGGCCGCTACGAGTGGTTCATCGGGGTCGCCCCCGCGGACGAGCCGCGTGTGGCGATCGCGACCGTGGTGGTCCAGCGCCAGCGGTTCTGGCGCACCGCATCACAGGTCGCCGCGGGCGTGCTCGAGGGCGTGTTCTGCGAGCGGGGCCGCTGCGATGCTGCGCGAGTCAGCCGCTTCGTGGAGCCGCCGGCCCCGACGCCGCTGCGGGCGGAGACGGTCGCCCAGGTGCGTCCGGCCCGCTGAAAGCCCGGCCCGAAGAAATTTTGATTTCTTCGTGACACCTCGGGTCGGGTCGCGGCCACATCCCAGGTGACAGCACAAATATCCCCTTCCCAGGGAGGCCCGGAGCCGGAAACGGTTTCGGGCCTTTCCCGTTCTGGGGAGCGCTACGACTCCCGCGCGGCGCCCTTCTTGCGATCGGCGCGGCGCTTGCGGCGCAGTTTGTGCTGATGCTGCTTGCGCTTCTGCTTGCTCTTGCTGCGAGCCATGGGGTCCTCCGCGGGGTCGCGGAAGCTAGGGAAGGGCCCCGGCTCGCGCTACTTCTTCGGCGCCACGTCGGTGAGCAGGATCTCTCCGAGCACCGTGCCCATCGCCTCGACCTCGCCCTCCTGGAGCGACTCGACCGTGGGCAGGTTCGCCACGAGCCGCTCGAGGCGAGCCTGTGATTTGGCGTCGAGCGGATCGAACGAGATCACGATGCCGCGCTCGCCGTCGCTGCGCTCGACGCGTCCCGAGACGAGCATCGGCTCGTCGCCCGCCTCGGCGTAGATCGCAAGCTGCAGATGATCGCCGAGCCAGAGCTCGGACTGCGGCTCGACGCGCATGCCGCCCACCGACAGGTCGCGTCCCACCAACACGCGCAGCGCGCGTTCGCCGAACGCGGGAACCGTCTGCGAGTACGCGACGCGCGTCTGCTGGCGCCGCTCGCCGGGTGCGGGAGTGTCCGTGCGCAGCGTCGCGGGACCCTGTGCGCGGTCTTCGATGATCAGCGCGAGGGATTCCTTGGCCTCCTCGTCGAGCCGCTCGAACGAGAGGCCCATGCGGAAGCACTCGACGCCCCCGCTCTCGGTGCCTTCGACGTGGATCACGCGCGCGGGGAGCACGAGCATCTCGCTCGGCTCGCCCGCGTCGATCACTTCGGGAACCAGCACCTCGATGCGCTTGCCGCGCTCGACGCGGTGGCGCGACATCAGCCGGCAGCCGCGGCTCGAGAGATCGACGAGCGTCGCGACGCGCGTGGCGAGGCCGATCGTGTACGACACTTCGATGCCCACGGCGACGCGCGGCTCGCGCCGGCGCTCCTCGCCCTTGTAGCAGCAGTGGAGCAGCATCAGGCGCAGTGCTTCGGGGTGCACGGGGCGCCGCACCAGGAAATCGAAGCCGTTGCGCCGCAGCTGGGAGCGCAGCGCGTTCGAGTCTTCGTTCACGACCATCACGCAGACCGGCGATTCCTCGCTCTCCGCGAGCCGCTCGAGCGCCGCATCGATCCGGCGCGGCGTGGCGATCAGGAGATCGCGCGGCGCGTCGATCTTCGACAGGTCCGCTCCGCCGCGGATCCGCGCGAACGGGATCGCCATCTCCTGCAGCATCTGCTGGACGTCGTCGAGCTCGCCGTCATCGAACAGCAGCACCGCCGTGGACACACCCATGACTACCCTCGCGCACCGGATTCTCTCTATGCGTCGGTTGGGTTGCGGTCCGGCTGAAGCGGACCCTCGGCGAGCGGAGGCGCGCGCTCCCCTCGGGGCCGCGAGCGCAACGCCCATGCGATCCCGAACACGGCCAGCGCGAGCCCCACAACCAGGCCGGGCACGCCCGGCAGCCCCACGCTCGCGATGCCCGCGGATCCCAGCAGCGCGGCGAAGTTGTTCGCAGCGTGTCCCGCAATCGCGGGACGCGTGCTGTCCGACCAGTAGGCGGCGAATCCGAGGTACGCGCCCAGGCACGCGGCGATCGCGCCGTGCTCGAGCTCCTGGTGCAGCCATCCGAACGCGAGCGAGGTGATCGCGATGGCCGCGACGGGGCGGATCCAGCGCACGAGGGCGCGTTGCAGGAGGCCCCGGCACAGGAGCTCCTCGCCGATCGCGGGCCCGATCACGGTTCCGAAGAACGCGATGGCGAGATCCCGCTCGCGCGCGGAGTCGAGCCCGCGCGAGATGCCCACGACCACGCTGCCCTCGAGCGCGCGCGTGAACGAGAGCGCGGCATCGAGCGCCATCGAGAGCCCGAGCGTGCCGATCACGAGTGCGATCACGGCGCTCGTGGGCACGCGGCTCGCGCCCAGTCCGAGCCGGCGCGTGGTCGGGCCCGGCAACGCGAACGCGATCGCGATCGCGAGTGCCGTGAGCCCGATCTCGATGCCCATCATCTCGAAGCCGAGGCGCGCGGGGTTCGTGCGCACGGTCGCCACGAGACCGCGCACGGTTTCCGACAGCCACCACCCAGCGCAGAGGATCACCGCGGCGATCGCGATGCGCGCAGGCGTTTCTCGCGCAGCGAGCCGAAGGCGAGCGATCAGGTGGGTCACGTGCACGACGGTAACGCCCGACCTACTGTCAGGACATGGCGAGCGCGTCGATCGCACCTTCGCTGCTCGTGGCGATGCCGCAGCTGCTCGACCCCAACTTCCACCGCTCGGTCGTACTGCTCGTGCATCACGACGTCGCCGGAAGCTTCGGCGTCGTGCTGAACCGCACCACCGAGATTCGCGCCGAGCGGCTGTGCGAGAGCATCGACATCTCGTGGCACGGGGATCCCGATGCCGAGATCTGCTGGGGCGGCCCCGTGCAGCCGCAGACCGGCTGGGTGCTGTTCAGGGACGCACCCGAGGTGGCCCAGCTCGACGACGTGCGCGAGGTCACGCCAGGCCTGCACTTCGCGGGCTCGCTCGAGGTGTTGCGCCGCGTCGCGGAGCGTCCGCCCGGAGCGATGCGATTGTTGCTCGGTTATGCGGGCTGGGGCCCGGGTCAGCTCGAGAATGAGCTCGCGGAAGGCGCGTGGCTGCTCGCGCCCGCCGAGGGCCGCGTCGTGTTCGAGGTGGCCAGCGACGAGATGTGGACCCACGTCGTGCGCAGCCTCGGCGTCGAGCCGGCCACGCTCGTGGCGAGCCGCGGGGTCCATTGACCCCAAGCTGTGGCGGCCGGCGGGCGCCTCAACTCGATCTGACGCCGCGCCGATGTACGGCCATGGACGAGCGCCCGCAGCACCGCTCCGCGTCCGCAACGTCGGCTCGCCCGAACCTCGGCGAGGATCTGCGGCGGGTCGCGGAGTGCTTCGAGGAGGAGGGTGCGCTCGGCGTCCTGCTCGTCGACGCCTCGGGGCTGTCGCCGATCGAGCCGCAGTACGGCGGCGATGCGCTGCAGCACGCGATGGGGAACCTCGCCGACATGATCCAGGGCATGGTCGGAGACCGGCTCGCGGTCAACGACGCCGTGCTCGTGGGCGGGGTCGAGCGCGACGAGATCGTGGTGCTCCTGTTCCGCGGCATGGACGAGGTCGACTTCTTCAAGCGCGATCTCGACGCCATCTGCCGCGACGTGAGCGCGGGCCTCGCTCAGCGCGGAAGCCGCGCGGGCTATCCGTACACGCGCGATCTTCCGCCCTTCCACGTGGGCACCGGGATGGCACTGCGCAATCCGACGATCCGCGCGGAGCTGCAGATCCGGCGCGCGCTCGAAGAGGCGCGCGAGCACATCCAGCTGAGCGCGCGACTCCTGTGGCGCAAGCGGCGCAAGCAGATCTTCGAGCTCGTGATGGAGCGCGAGATCTATTCCGTGTACGAGCCGATCGTGGAAGTCACCACGCGCACGGTGTACGGCTACGAGGCACTCGCGCGCGGGCCCGACGGCACCGAGCTGCACTCGCCCGCCAAGCTGTTCGCGTTCGCCGACGAGCAGGACCTCGTGTTCCAGCTCGACTGCCTGTGCCGCCAGAGCGGCCTCGACGGCGCGCGCGATCTGCCCGGCGGAGCGAAGCTCTTTCTGAACGTGCGGCCGTCGACGATCCACGATCCCAACTTCAGGGCCGAGGCGCTCGAGCGCACGCTCCAGCGCTGCAATCTCGCGCCGAGCGACGTGGTGTTCGAGATCTCCGAGCAGGAGTCGATCGCGAACTTCGACATCTTCCGCGAGGTGCGCGACTACTACGGAAAGCTCGGCTTCCAGATCGCGCTCGACGACGTCGGCGCGGGCTATGCGAGCCTCGAGGCCGTGATGGAGATCCGGCCCGAGTTCATCAAGGTCGACCGCGCTTTCTGTGCCAAGATCGACGAGGACCCGGGCCGCCAGCACCTACTGCGCGCGCTGCAGTCGCTCGCGGATCGGATCGGCGCGCGGATCATCGGCGAAGGGCTCGACACGCTCGAAGAGCTCGAGACGCTCGGCCGGATCGGGATCCACTTCGGTCAGGGCTGGCTGTTCGGCAAGCCGCACCCGCTGCGGAGCGATCGGACGGACCGCACGCCGGAATAGCGAGCGCAGTCCCGTATACTGCGCGCCCATGAAGAAGACGATCCGACGCGCGGCCGTGATCGCCGTGCTCGTGATTGCAGCGGCGCTCGTCTGGGCCTATCGCAAGGCGACCGATCTCGAGGTCGTGCAAATCACGGACGACGTCCACGTGATCTACGGGCTCGGCGGCAACGTCGCAGTCCTCTCGACCGACCGCGGTGCGGTGGTCGTCGACACGATGACGTTTCGCGCCCAGGGCACGCGCATTCTCGAGGCCGCCGAGCGGCTCGCGGGCGGGCCGATGCAGGCGATCGTGAACACGCACTACCACATGGACCACACGCACGGGAACCCCGCGTTTCCGAGCGGCACGCAGATCCTCTCCACCGACAGAACGCTCGCGTACCTGAAGCAGGTCGACGCCGGATACTGGCAGGGTGCGGCCGCGGGCACGCTTCCGAACCAGACGTTCCGCAACGAGCACGAGCTCGCGGTGGGAGACAAGACGATCCGCCTGATCCACCCGGGCCGCGGCCACACCGACGGCGACCTCGTGGCGCTCTTCGTCGAGGACAAGGTGCTCCACACGGGCGATCTGTTCACGAATCGCCGCTACCCGAACATCGATCTCGAGGCCGGCGGCTCGGTGCGCGAGTGGGTGGCGGCGATCGACCGCGTGCTCGAGCTCGACTTCGAGCACGTGGTTCCGGGCCACGGTCCCGTCACCGACCGCGAGGGCTTGCGGGCGTTCCAGACCTTCATGCGCGAGCTCGCCGACGTCGGCGAGCAGGCCGTGCGCAACGGCTGGACGCTCGAACAGACCGAACGCGAGGCGAAGCTCGACGCCGACGCGGGCTACGAGGTCATGGCGATTCCGTTCGTGATGAAGCTCGACCGCGCGTTCGTGGTGCGCCGTGCGTGGGAAGAGGCGACCGGAAAGGTGGAGCGCATCGCATTGCCAGTAGGGCGGGAGGAGCCGAAGGCGGATCCCGCCATGACCATTCAGGAGAGGCCCCGCAATTGAAGAATCTGTTCTCGGTCGAAGGCAAGGTGGTGCTCGTGACCGGCGGCAGCCGCGGTATCGGGCTCATGATCGCGCGCGGCTTCGCCGAGAACGGCGCGCGCGTGTACGTGTCGTCGCGCAGCGCGGATGCGTGTGCCGAGACAGCCGCGCAGCTCTCGAAGGTGGGCACGTGCGTGGCGCTGCCGGCCGACATCTCGAAGGTCTCCGAGGTGAAGCGGCTCGCGGCCGAGCTCGGCGAGCGCGAGCCCGCGCTGCACGTGCTCGTGAACAATGCGGGCGCGAACTGGGGTGCGCCGCTCGAGGAATATCCCGACGCGTCCTGGGACAAGGTGCTCGCGGTGAACGTGAAGGCCGTGTTCCACCTCACCGTCGCACTGCTGCCGCAGCTCGCCGCCGCGGCGACGCCGGACGATCCCGCGCGCGTGATCAACGTGGGCTCGATCGACGGCCTCCAGGTGCCGGCGCTCGAGACCTACGCCTACTCCGCGAGCAAGGCGGCGGTGCACCACATGACGCGCGTGCTCGCGCGCAAGCTCGCGTCGCGCGACATCACCGTGAACGCGATCGCGCCCGGGCCGTTCGAGAGCAAGATGATGGCCGCCACGCTCGAGAAGTTCCGCGACTCGCTCGTGAAGACGATCCCGCGCAAGCGGATCGGCGAGCCCGAGGACATGGCGGGCGCGGCGATCTACCTCGCGTCGCGCGCAGGCGCCTACGTGACGGGTGCGGTGATTCCCGTCGACGGCGGGATCTGGACCACGAAGTAGCGGTCAGCGGCTCGAGCGCGCGGTCAGCTCGGGAAAGAACATCCGCTCGAGCGCGGCGACGTGATCGGCGACAAGCGCCTCGTCGGTCGCGCGTTCACCCGTTAGTAGCTCGAACTCGGCGCCGAGCGCGTAGACCGACGACGCTGCGCCGATCAGCATGTAGTGCAGGTGCGCGGGGCTGCCGAGCAGCGCCATGCCCTCGCGCTGCGCGGCCTCGATCATCGCGCGCACGAAGTCGTAGATCGGCCGGATGTGGGTTTCGACCAGCCACTCGAGGCGCGGACTGCGGCCGAATGCCTCCTGGATCATGAAGCGGTGCAGCTCGGGATGCGCGGCCGCGAAGCGCACGAAGTCGCGCAGCACGAGGCGCAGCCGCGTCGGCAGATCGACGCCCTCGAGGCCCGCGAGCCGCTTGCGAAACGTGTCGCCTAGCAATCCGAAGATCCGGTCGGCGGCCGCGCGCCAGAGCGCGTCCTTGGTCGTGAAGTGATAGGGCAGCGCCGCGAGCGCGACGCCGGCGCGGCGGGCGATTTCGCGCGTCGTGGCGCCCTCGAAGCCGTGCATCGCGAACTCCTGGACCGCGGCGTCGATCAGCCGGTCGCGCGTGTCGAGGGTTCTCTGCTGCGGCCGCTTCGCGGCGCGCCGGCGGGCGGGGCGGGGGCGGGAGGACTTGGCTCGGGCTTGACTCATGGGCCTCAATATTGTACAAACGTACTACTTTGTCAATATTAATAGTACGTCCGTACTAGGGCGAGCTGGGAGCCAGGCATGAGACTCTGCACCTTCGAGCATCGGGGCGAGCTCCGGATCGGCGCGGTCGTCGACGAGGAGGTGATCGACCTCGCGGCCGCCGCGCCCGAACTGCCGCGCGAGATGAGCGCGCTGCTCGCAGCGGGCGACGCGGCCCTGCGCGCCGCTGCGAACGCTGCGACGCGCGCGGTGCCGCGACTCCGGCTCGACTCCGTGCGCCTGCACGCGCCGATCCTGCGGCCCCCGAAGTTCCTCGCGATCGGTCTCAACTACGCCGATCACGTCGCGGAGGCGGGCCTCGAGACTCCGAAGGTTCCGACCGTCTTCAACAAGCAGTCGACCTGCGTCGCGGGCCCGCGCGACGCCGTGCACATGCCGCGCGTCTCGTCGGCACTCGACTACGAGGGCGAGCTCGGCTTCGTGATCGGCAAGCGCTGCCGGCACGTGCCGCGCGCGCGTGCCCGCGAGGTGATCGCGGGATATCTGATCGTGAACGACGTCTCCGTGCGCGACTGGC
Source organism: uncultured delta proteobacterium (assembly GCA_963832165.1). Taxonomy (GTDB): domain Bacteria; phylum Myxococcota_A; class UBA9160; order UBA9160; family SMWR01; genus JAHEJV01. The sequence goes on from CAWHTE010000007.1 coordinate 873,616, forward strand.
AGCTGCGCGTCCCGACCTGGACGATGGGCAAGTCGTTCGACACGCACGGCCCGATCGGTCCATGGCTCACCACGGCCGACGAGATCGAGCCGCACGGACTGCGCCTGCGCACCTGGGTGAACGACGAGCTCCGCCAGGACTCGAATACCAAGGAGCTGATCTTCGACTGCGATGCGCTCGTCGAGCATCTCTCGACCGCGTTCACGCTCGAGCCGGGTGACGTGATCGCGACTGGCACGCCGGGCGGCGTCGGCATCGCGATGAAGCCGCCCAAGCTGCTGCGCGTGGGCGACGTCGTGCGGATCGAGATCGACGGCCTCGGCGCGCTCGAGAACCCCGTGGTGGCCGAGCCCGCGGCCGCGGCGGAGGTGCGATGACGGCCGTCGATCGCACCAACGCGTTGTCGCTGTTTGCGGAGGAGTCCTGAATGGCCCTGCACCGCCTCGCTTCTGTTGCCATCGCCGCACCGCACACCGACGCCGTGCGCGCCTTCTACCGCGACTTCGGACTCGCCGAGACCGCGCCCGGGCGCTTCGCGTCCGCTGACGGCGGCGAGCAGCTGCGCATCGAGCCGGGCCCGCGCCGCCAGGTACTCGCGCTCGCGATCGGCGTCGACGACGCCGACGACGTCGCGCGCGCCGAGGCGGCGCTCAGGCGGCTCGGCGTCGCGGCGGAGCTGGGCGCGCGCGCGCTCGAGGCGGTCGAGCCCGCGACCCGCATGCGCGTGCGGCTCGAAATCCAGCCGCGGCTCGACCAGAAGCCCCCGGCGCGCCTCGCGCTGAACGCGCCGGGTCGCGTCGAGCGCGTAAACGCGCGCTCGCTCGCCGCGCCTAGCAACCTACCGGCGCACCCGCGCAAGCTCTCGCACGTGGTCATCGGATCGCCCGACGCGTCCGCGTCGCTCCGCTTCTTCGTCGATGGCATCGGCTTCCGCGTGAGCGATGCGATGCCCGGAGGGGTCGCGAGCTTCCTGCGCTGCTCGACCGACCACCACAACCTGCTCGTCCAGCCAGGCCCGGTGCCCTACCTGCACCATACCGCCTGGGAGATGGACGACCTCGATGCGGTGGGTCGCGCTGCGGCGGCGATGGTCGCAGCCGACCCCGACCGCCATGTCTGGGGTCTCGGCCGCCACGGCATCGGCTCCAACTACTTCTGGTACCTGCGCGATCCGGGCGGCGCGTTCGCGGAGTACACGAGCGATCTCGATGTGATCACGGAAGACGAAGTGTGGAAGGTGGCGGCGTCGGTGCCCGTGCACCCGCTCGCGGCGTGGGGACCGCCGGTGCCGAGGAGCTTCATCGCGCCCGACGACATCATGGCGCTCGCGCGCGGGGAGGCGTGAAGCTCGCCGTGTCTCGTCCTGAGCTCGCGGTCGATCTCTACACCGACACGGCGATCGTGGATCCGCATCCGCTCTACCGCGCGATACGCGATCTCGCGCCCGCGGTGTGGCTGTCCGCGCACGACGTGTGGGCGATCGGGCGCCATCGCGACGTGCGCGCTGCGCTGCGCGCGGACGACGTGCTCGTCTCGGGCCGTGGCGTTGCGCTCTCCGGGTTCGTGAACGAGCAACCCGCGCGCACGACGCTCGCGAGCGACGGGGACGTGCACCGCCGGCGCCGCGCGGTGCTCATGAAGCCGATGATGCCGAGCGCGCTCGCGCAGGTGCGGCCCACGGTCGAGCGGCTCGCGCACGAGCTCGTCGCGCGGCTGGTTGCGCGTGACTCCTTCGATGGGATCGCCGATTTCGCGCGTCACCTGCCCGTAGCCGTGGTCTCGCATCTGGTCGGACTGCCCGAAGAGGGCCGCGAGCGCATGCTCGAGTGGGCCGCGGCCACGTTCGACGCGCTGGGTCCCGCGAACGCGCGCGCGCACGCGGCTGGCCCCGCGATGCTCGAGATGATCCGCTATGCGATCGGCGTCGAACGCAAGCGCCTCGATCCGAGCGGCTGGGCGGCGCGGCTGTTCGAGGCTGCCGAGGCGGGGTCGCTCGACCCCGAGGACGTTCCGGGGCTGCTGATCGACTACATCGCACCGAGCCTCGACACCACGATCCTCGCCGCAGGGCATCTCCTGCATCTGCTCGGCTCGCATCCCGAGCAGTGGGAGCTCGTGCGCCGCGATGCGGCGCTGATCCCCGGCGCCGTGAACGAGGCGCTGCGCTTCGAGGCGCCCGTGCGCGCGTTCACGCGCTTCGCCGCGGCGGACTACCGCGCCGACGGCGTGGAGATCGCGCAGGGCGAGCGCGTCCTCGTGCTGTTCGGGGCCGCCAACCGCGACGAGCGCCGCTATGCGGAGCCCGACCGCTTCGACGTCCTGCGCGACGCGCGCGACCACGTCGGATTCGGCCACGGAGTGCACCGCTGCGCGGGCGGACACCTCGCTCAGCTCGAGCTCGAGGCTCTCTTGCGCGCGATGGCGACGCGCGTGCGCGAGATCGAAGTGGGCGGCCCCGCGCCGCTGCTCTCGAACGTGCTGCGCGGCTACCGCAGCTTCGCGGCGTCGTTCCGATGAGCGCGAGCGATCCGATCGACGTCGCGATCGTCGGCTACGGGCCGGTCGGCCAGCTGCTCGCGATCCTGCTCGGGCAGCGCGGGTGGCGCGTTCACGTGGTGGAGCGCTGGGACCAACCCTATCCGCTACCGCGCGCGGTCCACTTCGACCACGAGGTCGGCCGGATCCTCCAGCTCGCCGGCGTCGCGGACGCGCTCGCGGGCCGCACCGTCGCCGCGCCGAACTACGAGTGGCGCAACGCGGCCGGCAAGACGCTGATCCGCTTCGGGCGCGACACCGAGCGCAGTCTCTCGGCCTGGCCCGAGTCGAACATGGTCCGGCAGCCCGAGCTCGAGCAGATCCTCGACGAACGCGCGCGCGCGCTGTCTTCGGTCTCGGTCGAGCGCGGCGCGGAGGCGACCGGGCTCCGGATCCTTCCCGACGGCGTCGCAACCTCGGTGCGGCGCGTGGGCGAGCCGGCTCGCGAGCTCCGCGCGCGCTTCGCCGTGGGCTGCGACGGCGCGAATAGCATCGTGCGCGGGCAGATCGGCTCCGGCTGGCACGATCTCGGTTTCCACTTCGATTGGCTCGTGGTGGATGTGTTTCCAGGCGATCCGCGCTGGGACGGGCCGCTCAACTGGCAGCTCTGCGATCCCGCGCGCCCCACGACGGTCGTCTCGGGTGGGCCCGGGCGGCGGCGCTGGGAGTTCATGCGGCTTCCGCACGAATCGATCGACGACCTGAACAGCGAGGAGGCCGCGTGGCGCCTGCTCGAGCCCTGGGGCGTCAAGCCCGGCAACGCCGAGCTCGAGCGCCACGCCGTCTATACGTTTGGCGCGCGCTGGGCCGACCGCTGGCGCAACGGCCACGCGCTGATCGCGGGCGACGCCGCGCACCAGATGCCGCCGTTCGCGGGGCAGGGCATGTGCGCGGGCCTGCGCGACGCCGCAAACCTCGCCTGGAAGCTCGATCTCGTGCTGCGGGGCCAGGCGAGCGATGCGTTGCTCGACACCTACATGAGCGAGCGCGCGCCCCACGTCGCGGCTGTGATCGACATGTCCGTCGCACTCGGGAAGATCATCTGTGTCGCTGATCCCGCGGAGGCGGCCGCGCGTGATCGGCGCATGCTCGCGGACGCGCACAGCGCTCCGATCGCGGCGTCGCTGCCGCCGCTCGGGCCCGGCTGCTCCGCGGAGGGTTCGCGAGGCGCGGGTCAGCTCTTCGTGCAGGACCTCGTGCGTCACCGTGGAACGAGCGGCCGATTCGACGACGTCGTCGGGCGTGGCTTCGCGCTCGTGAGCCCCGCCGGCGATCCCGCCACCGCGCTCGATGCCGAGAGCACGGCGTTCTTCGCCTCGCTCGGCGGCATCACCGCGCACGTCGCCGCGCGCGCGCCGGTCGAGGACCTGCGCGGCGGCTACGCGCGCTGGTTCGAAGAGCACGCGGCCGCGGTGGCGCTGGTGCGCCCCGACTTCGCGGTGTTCGGAACGGCGTCGGCACTCGACGGCGCGCGCGCTCTCGTCGCGGAGCTGCGCGCGCGACTATAATCGCCCACCTTCGAGATCCACTCGGGAGGACGCGATGAAGATCAAGGCGGCGGTGGCGTTCGAGGCGGCCAAGCCGCTCGTGATCGAGGAGCTCGAGCTCGAGGGGCCGAAGGCGGGTGAGGTGATGATTCGGCTCGCGGCCACGGGCGTGTGTCACACCGACGCGTTCACGCTCTCCGGTCGCGATCCCGAGGGCCTGTTCCCGTCGGTGCTCGGGCACGAGGGCTCGGGCATCGTCGAAGCGGTGGGAGCCGGCGTCACCTCGGTCGCGCCGGGCGATCATGTCGTTCCGCTCTACATGCCCGAGTGTCGCCAGTGCAAGTTTTGTCTTAGCGGAAAAACCAATCTCTGCATCACGCTGCGCGATAAGCAGGGCAAGGGTCTGATGCCCGACGGCACGAGCCGGCTCTCCTACAAGGGCCGCTTGATCCACCACTACATGGGCACGTCGACGTTTGCCGAGCGCACCGTGCTGCCCGAGATCGCGGTCGCGAAGATCCGCAAGGACGCACCGCTCGACAAGGTGTGCCTGTTCGGCTGCGCCGTGAGCACGGGGATCGGCGCGGTGCTCTACACGGCGAAGGCGGAGCCGGGCTCGATCGTGGCCGTGTTCGGACTCGGCGGCGTCGGGCTCTCGGTGATCCAGGGCGCCGTGCTCGCAGGTGCGGACCAGATCATCGCGATCGACACCAACCCCGCGAAGTTCGCGCTCGCGAAGCAGTTCGGCGCCACCCACACGCTGAACCCCTCCGACACCGCGAATCTCGTCGAGGCCGTGCTCGAGCTCTCGGGTGGGGGCGTCGACTACTCGTTCGAGTGCATCGGGAACGTCGAGGTGATGGGCCAGGCGCTCCAGGTGGCGCACCGCGGCTGGGGCCAGTCGATCATCATCGGCGTGGCGGGCGCGGGCCAGGAGATCCACGCGCGGCCGTTTCTGCTCGTGACGGGCCGCTCGTGGCGCGGCTCGGCGTTCGGCGGCGTGAAGGGCCGCACGCAGGTGCCGAAGTTCGTCGACCAGTACATGAATCGCCGGATCAAGCTCGACGAGTACGTCACCGAGAAGCGCCCGCTCGAAGAGATCAACACCGCGTTCGAAAAGATGCACGCGGGCGAGGTGATCCGGAGCGTGATCGTCTACTGAGATGAGTCAGCTCGTATTCGATCAGCGCGTCGCCGACCAGCTCGAGGTGATGTACCGGAAGCGCGACGTGCTGCGCCGTCGCCAGCTCGTGCGCGATGCGCTCGCGTGCTCGTCCGGCGACCGCGTGCTCGACGTCGGCTGCGGCCCGGGCTTTTACGCCGCGGAGCTGCTCGAGCAGGTGGGGCCGCAGGGCTGCGTGGTCGGGGTCGATGCGAGCCCGGCGATGCTCGCGATCGCCGCGCGGCGCTGCGAAGGCCGCGGGCGCGCGACCTTTCACGAGGCGCAGGCGACGTCGCTGCCCGTCGAGAGCGGCAGCTTCGAACGCGCGCTCAGCGTGCAGGTGCTCGAGTACGTGGCCGACGTGCCCGCCGCGCTGGCCGAGATCCACCGGGTGCTGCGCCCGGGTGGGCGCGTCGTGATCTGGGACGTCGACTGGTCGACGCTCTCGTGGCACTCGAGCGATCCCGAGCGGATGTCGCGCGTGCTGCGCGCCTGGGACCGCCACCTCGCCCACCCGGCACTGCCGCGCACGCTCGCGGCCGGGCTGCGCGCGGCCGGGTTCGCCGACGTGCACGCCCAGGCGCACGCGTTCACGGCGGTCGGCTTCGACCCGGAGACCTACGGGGGGATGGCGCTCGGCCTGATCGAGAACTACGTCGCGGGGCTCGACGCCGAGTCGGCCGCGCTCGCGAAGGAGTGGGCGACCGAGCAGCGCGAGCTCGCCGAGCGCGGAGAGTATTTCTTCTGCGTCACCCAGTTCTGCTTCGCGGCGGCGCGACCCTGATCGATCGCACGCCGCGCTAATGCGCGGCTAACACCGCCCAACGAGGGAGGCGCGGAGCCTTTCGCGGAACCGGGCGTTCTCCGACATCTCCGAGCGGCGTGCGACCCCGGTCCCGCTCGATCGAACGCACTCGGCTCTCTCCGGGCATTGAGGAGTTCCGCCCCGGCGTGTTGTCCTCCGCGCCGAGATGGAGTCGGGGGGCGGAGCAGTGATCGTCCCGGAGCTCGTGGCGGCGAGCGCGCCGATGCGCGGCGTGCTCTGCGAGGTGGAGCGCGTCGCGGCGCTCTCGTCGACCGTGCTGCTGCTCGGCGAGACGGGCGTCGGCAAGGGGCTCGTGGCGCGCACGCTGCACCGCCGATCGCCGCGCCGCCAGCTCCCGTTCGTGCACGCCGACTGCGCCTCGCTCGCGCCGTCGGTACTCGAGAGCGAGCTGTTCGGGCACGAGCGTGGCGCATTCACGGGTGCGGTCGCGCGCCGGATCGGGCGTTTCGAGCGCGCGGGCACCGGCACGCTCTTCCTCGACGAGGTCGGCGAGCTCGACGCGGCGCTCCAGGGGCGCCTGCTGCGCGTGTTGCAGGACCGCGAGTTCGAGCGCGTGGGCAGCAGCGAGCCGCGTGGGTTCGGCGCGCGGATCGTCTCGGCGACGCAGCGCGACCTCGCGGCCGACGTACGCGCGGGCAGGTTCCGCGCGGATCTCTTCTACCGCCTCGATGTGATCCGGATCGCGATTCCACCGCTGCGCGAGCGCCGCGAGGACATCGCACCGCTGTGCGCAGCGGCGCTCGCGCGGATCGCCGCGCGACACGGCTCGGCACCGCCGCGGCTCTCCGAGTCGGCACTCGCCGCGCTCGCACAGCACCCGTGGCCCGGCAACGTGCGCGAGCTCGAGAACGCGCTCGAGCGGCTCAGCGTGCGCCACACGGGCGCGTGGGTCGGTGCCGATGACGTGCGCGACGTGCTCGACCTGCGCGCCGCGCGCGACGACCTCGTGCGCGAGACGCCGCCCGACATCGCGCGCGCGCTCCGCGATGCCGACGGCAACGTGGCGGCGGCCGCGCGCTCGCTCGGCGTGCCGCGCACCACACTGAGGCGGCGCATCGCGCTCCTCGCGGCCGCGCGGTGATTCCCGTGTATGATCGCCCGCGTGGATCTCTTCGCAGCACTGCTCTGGTATGTCGCGCTGCTCTTCTCGCTGTGCTGCCACGAGGCGGCGCACGGCTGGGCCGCGCAACGCGGTGGCGATCCCACCGCCTATCTCGGCGGCCAGGTGACGCTCGATCCGCGCCCGCACATCCGGCGCGAGCCGTTCGGCACCGTCGTGGTGCCGCTGCTCGCGTTCTCGTCGGCGGGCTGGATGATCGGTTGGGCGAGCACGCCCTACGACCCGCACTGGGCGATCCGCTACCCGCGCCGCGCGGCGTGGATGTCGCTCGCGGGTCCCGCCGCGAATGCGGCGCTCGTGCTCGCGGCCGCGCTCGCGATCCGGGTCGGGATCGCGGGTGGCGTGTTCGACGCGCCCGTCTCGATCGGTTTCCAGCGCGTCGCCGAGAGCGCGCTCGGTGGCGCGTGGGAGACGACGGCCATGTTCGTCTCGATCCTGTTCACGCTGAACCTCGTGCTGCTCGTGTTCAATCTGATCCCGGTGCCTCCGCTCGACGGCGCCGGAGCGATCGGGCTTCTCTTGCCCGAGCGGCTCGCGCTGCGGATGCAGATGGTGTTCGCGCGGCCCGCGTGGGCCTTCTTCGGCCTGCTCGTCGCGTGGTTCGCGATGGGGCGCCTGCTGCCGCCCGTGCACCGCGCGGCGATCCGGCTGCTCTATCCCGAGCTCGGATACTCCTGAGCTACGAGGACCCGCGATAGACGAACGGCTGCGTGGGCTCTGCCGCGGCCTCGCGCGCGCGCAGGATCACGTCGTGCGCGGGCGCGAGCGAGCAGGCCGGGTCGGTGGCTGACGCGTCGCCCGTGAGCGCGAACGCCTGACAGCGGCACCCGCCGAAATCGCGCGTGCGCTCGGGGCAGTCGCGGCACGGCGCGGGCATCCACGCCTCGCCGCGGAATGCGTTCATGCCGGGTGCATCGGTCCAGCACGACGCGAGCGAATGCTCGGGCCAGCACCAGAAATCGAGCCCGGGCAGCTCGGCCGCGCCGTGACACGGCAGCACGCGCCCGTCGGGTGCGATCACGACGCTCTGTCTTCCCCATCCACCCATGCACGGCTTCGGTCGGTCGCGGTGATAGTCGGGCAGCACGAACAGGATCTCGAGATCGCGCGTCTCGCGGCGCAGGCGCGCGACAGTCTGGGCCGCGTCGTCGAGCTGCGCGCGCGTGGGCAGGAGCGCCGCGCGATTGCGCAGCGCCCAGCCCTGGTATTGTGCGTTCGCGAGCTCGAGCCGCGCCGCGCCGAGCCGCTGCGCGAGCGCGGTGATCTCGGCCACGCGCGAGAGATTGTGCCGGTGCAGCACCACGTTCAGCGTGAGCGGAAGACCGAGCCCGCGCGCGGCGTCCGCGAACGCGAGCTTCGCCTCGAAGCACTCGGTGCCCGCGATCGCGTCGGAGGCCTCGGCTTCCGCATCCTGGATCGAGAGCTGCACGCTGCGCAGCCCCGCGCGCGCGAGCGCGGCGAGCCCGTCGCGGTCGAGCGTCGTGCCCGCCGTCACGAGATGGGAGTAGAGCGACGCCCGGCTCGCGCCCGCGACGATCTCCTCGAGATCGGGGTGCAGCGTCGGCTCTCCGCCCGTGAGCCCCACGTGCACCGCGCCGAGCGCGGCCGCCTCGCCGAACACGCGCGACCAGGCGGCGCCGTCGAGCCCGTCGCGCACGGCGCGATAGCCGATCGGGTTCGAGCAGTACACGCAGCGCAGCGGGCAGCGATAGGTGAGCTCCGCGATCAGGTTGTAGGGGCGCGGCGCGCTCACGTGTGTGCGCGCTCGCGCTCGAGTACGCCGAGCCGCACCATCTCGTCGAGGAAGTCGTGCACGTCGTCGGCGATGCGCTCGGCGTCCGGGTGGCGCTCGCGCATCGCGGCTGCAATCGCGATTCCCGTGTGCTCTCCATCGCAATGCGCGAGGATCTCTCGCGCGCTGCCCGAGAGCTTCACCGCACGCTCGGGCAGCACCACGAGCGGCTCCGGATCTTCGAGCCGCGGCTGCGCCGCGCGCGCGAATCGCGGCGCCGCGTGCGCGGCCTCGATCGCGTCGAGCAGGCTCCAGAGGATCTCGCACTTGCGCTCGAGCGCGGCCGCGCAGCGGTCCTGGTCGGCGAGCGTAGTCGCGCGCTCGCGCACGAAGTCGAGCGCGTAGCGCGCATCGCTCGGCGCCTGCACGGTCCGGCTGCGGAAATAGCGCAGGCCGTCCGCGTCGACCCACGGATAGTGCTTCTCGAAGGCCGCGATCCGCTCGGCCATGATGTCGCCCGCGAACATCTCCGTGAGCGAGGCCGCCACCGACTCGAGCAGGTCGTGGCTCTCGACGAACTCGACGTACGCGTCGCACGCGCGTCGCACGCCCGGGAGTACGTCGGCAAACGACGCCACTTGCTTGGCGTCGAGCCCGACCGCGCGCGCGAGTGCGAGCCAGAGCGCGAGTCCACCCTCGCGCTCGGGAGTTCCGTCGTGGTCCTGGATCCGCCCGATCCAGTCGCGCCGGAACGCGGGATCGCCCGACTTCGAGAGGATCAGACCGTCCTTCTTCGGGATGCGCGTCTGGTAGTAGTAGCGGTTGGCGACCCAGCTCCGGAGCTCGCCGCGCGAGAGCGTTCCCGCGTGCATGCGCAGATTGAACGGGTGACGGTGGTGGTAGCGTTCGGCGCCGATCGCGCGCAGCCGTCTTTCGAAGGTGTCGCCGCGCGAGCTCACAGCTCGATTTCCAGACCGTCGTCCGCAATCTCGACACCCGCGCGCAGCACGCGCGCGCGCTCGGGCGAGGCGGAGTCGAGCACGGGATTGGTGCAGTTCATGTGGACGTAGTAGGTGCGGCCGGGCAGGTCTGCGAGGGCGGAGAGCGTGCCTTCGGGGCCCGCGATCGGAGCGTGGCCCATCGCGATCGCGTCGGGGGCGCCCGGCACGGTCTTGCGCAGCTCGTCCGCCGTGAAGAACGTGCCGTCGACGAAGCGAACGTCGGCGGCGGCGAGCTCGGCCGCCGTCGCGGAGTCGAGTGTCTTGAGGCCGGGCACGAACGCGAGCCGTGCGCCGCTCGAGCGCTCGGTGATGCGCAGCCCCGTAGTGGTCTCGGCGTGCGGCTTCGCTTTGTCGCGCAGATAGGTGGGCACCTTCGGCGCCACCGGGAAGAAGCGCGCCTCGAGCGCTCCGCTGCGGTCGAGCGGGATCGGCGCATCGATCGGCACCGAGCTCCAGATCGGCTGGAGCAGGTGAAACGCCGCGTTGTGCTCGAGCATCGCCTCGCGCACCCAGTGCGTCGACACGATCCGGAACGAGAGCGCCTCGCGCAGCACGAGCAGCCCGAGCACGTGGTCGAGCTCTGCCGACGTGACGGCGACCGTGTCGAGCGGAACGTCGCGCGTTCCGGGCTTCGGGTGCAGGCCCGGAAATGCGGCGAGCTGCTCGCGCAGGTCGGGGCTCGCGTTGAGGATCGACCAGCGCGCGCCGTCCGCGGACACGGCGAGGCCCGGTTGGGTGCGCGGCGGCACATCCGGATCTCCGCGCCGCGCGCGCACCGAGTTGTCGCCGCCACAGTTCCACTGCGGCAGCCCGCCGCCCGCGCAAGATCCGAGCACCCGAACCTTCATAACGGGTAAAGTCTAGACGGTCCGCGGCCCGCCGCAGACGCGGCGAGCTTCCCCCCAGGAGGTCGAGGTCGCCGTGATCCCCTATCTCTCTCCGGTCATCGAGCTCTATCTCCAGCACCTGATTCCCTGGGATGAATACTTCGCGCTGCGCAAGGGCTCGGAGGTGGATGCTCGCGGCGAGCGCGAGACGCTCGAGAGCATCCTGCAGACCGCCGCACAGATCTGCACCGAGCTCGAGCCGTCGCTGCGCGCGTCGTGGCACGCGGAGGCGAAGCTGGTCGGCGGCGAGGTGCAGTATCCGCCGGCGATCCGCGCCGCCTACGACACGCTTGCTCGCGCGGGGCTGGTCAGCTTCGGCGTCTCCGAAGCCTACGGCGGTTATGGGCTGCCGAGCTGGATGGCGAACGTGATCCTGCAGATGATCGCGCGCGCCGACGCGGGGTTGATGACGATCGTCGGACTCCAGGCGGGCGTCGCCGAAGACATCCAGATCTACGCCGATGCGGACCTGAAGCAGCGCTATCTGCCCGGCTTTGCCACGGGCGAGCTGATGGGCGCGATGGACCTCACCGAGGCGCAGGCCGGCTCGGACCTCGGCGCGATCCGCACGCGCGCGACCGAGCGCGCCGGCCAGATCCTGCTCGACGGCGAGAAGATCTTCATCACCAATGGCGGCTCGCAGGTGCATCTCGTGCTCGCGCGCGACGACGACGCCTACGACAAGAGTCTCGGCACCACCAACGGCCTCTCGCTCTACCTGTGCCCGCGCACGCTGCCCGACGGAACTCCCAACGGGCTCAAGGTGGTGCGGCTCGAGCAGAAGCTCGGCATCCACGGCTCGCCGACCGCGGTGATCTCGTTCGACAAGGCGGTTGCGTGGCGGATTGGCGAGAAGGGACGCGGCTTCCGCGCGATGCTCTCGCTCATGAACAACGCGCGGCTCGGCGTGGCGGCCCAGGCTGTCGGCATCGGCGAGGCCGCGCTCGACTCGGCCGTGCGCTATGCGCGCGAGCGCAAGCAGTTCGGCGTTCCGATCGCCGAGCAGCCGCTCATGAAAAATCAGCTCGCGCGCATGGTCACCAATCTCGAGGCGAGCCGCGCGCTGCTCTACCGCACGTGTGCGCTCGTCGATCGCAACCAGTCGATCCGCGCGTATCTCGACCGCGAGCAGGATCTCCCGTCCGGCGAGCGCGAGCGCTACGAGGCGATCTTCGAGCGCAACGACGTGCGGATCCGGCTGCTCACGCCGCTCGCGAAGTATCTCGCGACCGAGGGCTCCGTCGAGCTCACGCGCGCCGCGATCCAGGTGCACGGCGGGCTCGGCTTCATGTCCGAGTCGGTGCCGGGCAAGCTCCACGCCGACGCGATCATCACGACGATCTACGAGGGGACGTCGCAGATCCAGGTCTCGTTCGCGCTGAAGGAGGTGGGCAAGGGCGCCCTCGACGTCGTGTTCGACGAGGTGCGACGCGATCTCGACGCGCTCGACCGACCCGAGCTCGCGCCGTACGCCGACCGCGTGCGCAAGGGAGTCGATCTCGTGCTCGGGGCCGGCGGAGCGCTCGCGGCCGATCTGGGTTATGCGCTGCTCTCCGCGCAGTCGCTGGCCGAGAACCTCGCGAGCATTCTCGTCGCGGGCGAGCTGCTGCTCCAGGCGAACCAGGACCCGGTGCGGTTCGACATCGCGGCGTCGTGGATCGAGCGCCGCATGGTCGATCTCGAGGGGCGCACCGAGCGGATCCGGCGCGGCTCGTCCGACCTGATCGCGCGCTGCACGCGGATGATCGAGGCGGCGGTTCCTACCTGAATCGGTAGCTTATGCCGCCCATGAAGCGGGCCCCTGCAAAGAATGGCGGCGTATTCGAGCGCGTGGCGCCGGTCGTGGACTTTCCCGCGGCCGAGGCGAGCGTGCGCGCGTTCTGGCGCGAGCGCGACATTTTCGCCAAGTCGCTCGCGCTGCGCGCAGGCGCGCCGCGCTTCGTGTTCTACGAGGGTCCGCCTACCGCGAACGGGCTGCCGCACAACGGCCACGCGCTCACGCGCGTGATGAAGGACGTGATCCCGCGCTACAAGGCGATGCGCGGCTTCCACGTGCCGCGCAAGGGGGGCTGGGACACTCACGGACTGCCCGTCGAGATCGAGGTCGAGAAGGAGCTCCGCATCTCGGGCAAGGATGCGATCGAGGCCTACGGCGTGGAGCCGTTCGTGCGCCGCTGCATCGAGAGCGTGTTCCGCTACACCGAGGAGTGGCAGAGCTTCACCGAGAAGCTCGGCTTCTGGCTCGACATGGGCGAAGCCTACGTCACCTATCACCAGTCCTACGTCGAGAGCGTCTGGTGGGCGCTGTCCCAGCTGTTCGAGCGCGGGCTGCTCTACCGCGGGCACAAGGTGGTGTGGTGGTGGGCACAGGGCGGCACCGTGCTCTCGGCGGCCGAGGTGGGTGAGGGCTACCGCACCGTCGACGATCCCTCGATCTACGTGCGCTTCCCGCTCGCGGACGAGCCGGACACGTCGCTCCTGGTCTGGACCACGACGCCCTGGACGCTGCCCTCGAACAGCTTCGCGGCCGTGAACCCCGACTTCGACTACGTCGTCGTGCGCGATGGCGAGCAGCGGATCGTCGTAGCCGCGGCCCTGCGGGAGTCGTTGGCGGAGAAGGTGGGGCGCGAGCTGCCCGTAGAGCGCTCGCTGCGCGGCGCCGAGCTGGTGGGGCGCCGCTATCTCCCGCCGTTCGACTGGTTCCGCACCCGCTACGCGGGTGCGGGACTTTGGCAAGTCGCCGCCGCCGATTTCGTGGAGCTCGACGCGGGTACGGGCATCGTGCACGTCGCGCCCGCGTTCGGCGAGGCCGACTTCGATCTGCTGCGCCGCGAGCAGCAGCGGGACGCATCGCTTCCGCTCCTGTGCGCGGTGCGCCCCGACGGCACGTTCGACCCCGAGGTCGCCGAGCCCGCCTATGCCGGGCGCTGGGTCAAGGAGGCCGATCGCGATCTCACGCGTGCGCTGCGCGAGCGCGGGCTTCTCTGGCACGCGGAGCAGGTCCGCCACGAGTATCCGTTCTGCGTCCGCTCCGACTCCGACCCGCTGATCCAGTACGCGCGGCCCGCGTGGTACATCCGCACGACTGCGCACGTGAAGGACGCGCTGGAGAACAACGCGCGCATCCAGTGGCTGCCCGAGCACATCCGCGACGGGCGCTTCGGCGACTTCCTGCGCAACAACGTCGATTGGGCGCTGTCGCGCGAGCGCTATTGGGGCACGCCACTCAACATCTGGGTGAACGACGTGACGGGGCGCATGGAGGCGCCCGCGTCGGTGGCGGAGATCCTCGAGCGCAACCCGGACGCATTCGAGGCGTTCGAGCGCACGCGCCGCGAGGACCCGAAGATCTCGCCGCACCTCGCCGTACACAAGCCGTGGATCGACGCCGTCACCTGGACGCGCGCGGGCGAGCCGGGCGTCTACCGGCGCGTGCCCGAGGTGATCGACGCGTGGTTCGACTCGGGCTCGATGCCGTTCGCGCAGTGGGGCTATCCCCAGAAGAACCACGCGGAGTTCGAGGCGAGCTTCCCGGCCGACTTCATCTCCGAGGCGATCGACCAGACGCGCGGCTGGTTCAACTCGCTGCTCTGGATCTCCACGCTGCTGTTCCCCGAGCGCGCGCAGCCCCATCCCTACAAGACCTGCATCGTGCTCGGCCACGTCGCCGACCGGAGCGGCAAGAAGGAATCGAAGAGCAAGGGCAACTACACGCCGCCCGAGGTGATCCTCGACCGTGTGCGGCTCGAGTTCGCCGCGGTCGCGCCCGAGGAGGGTGAGCTCGCCCCGGGCACCGCGGCGGTGGCGCGCGAAGACTACGAGGGACTCGATCTCAGCGGAGAGTCTGTGCGCGTGCGCATCTACCGCGAGGATCGTCCGGAGCACGCGATCGAGGTGGCGCTGCGTCCGGCCGCGCTGCCGCGGCGCGTGATCCACCTCGCGCCCGCGGATGCCACCACGCTGGGTCTCGTCGTCGCGCCGCACGACGCCGTGATCCTGCCGCGCGAGGTGCCGGGACTCGCGCCCGCGGTGAAGGTCTGGGTCGACGATCCGAGCTCGCCCGCGCCCGGCGCCGACGCGTTCCGGTGGTTCTTCTACTCGCAAAACCCGCCCTGGAATCCCACGCGCCACTCGCTCGCGGGCGTGCGCGCGGCACAGCGCGAGCTTCCGCTCAAGCTGCGCAACGTGTACGCGTTCTTCACGATCTACGCCGAGATCGACGGCTTCGACCCGTCGGACGTGGCGTGTCGCGCCGGGCGCCGCCCCGCGCGCGAGCGCGCGCTGATCGACCGCTGGATCCTGTCCGAGCTCGCGCTCGTGACGCGCGCGGCGCGCGCGCACATGGACGCCTACCTCGTCTACGAAGCGACCGGTGTGCTCACGGACTTCGTCGACGCGCTCTCGAACTGGTACGTGCGCCGCTCGCGCGACCGATTCTGGGTCCATGGGTTGGCAACGGATAAGCTGGACGCCCACTGGTCGTTGTACGAATGCCTCACGACCCTCGCGCGTCTGCTCGCGCCGTTCCTGCCGTTCGCCACCGAGGAGCTCTGGCGCAACCTCGTCGCGCGTCCGTTCGGCGACACAGAGCCCGAGAGCGTGCACCTCGCCGACTACCCCGAGCCCGATCTCGCCGCGATCGACGAGCCGCTCTCGCGCGAGATGCGCGCCGTGCGCGAGATCGTCTCGCTGGGGCTCCAGGTGCGCACAGCCAACAAGCTGCGCGTGCGCCAGCCGCTCGCTGCTGCCGAGGTCGTGCTCTCCGATCCCGAGCTCGCCCCGCGCGTGCTCGCGCACGAGGGTCTCGTGCGCGACGAGCTCAACGTGCACGAGCTCCATCTCGCGCGCGACGCGGACGCCTACGTCACCTATCAGGTGAAGCCGAACTTCCGCGCGCTCGGTCCGCGCGTGGGCAAGCGCATGCCCGCGCTCAAGGCTGCGCTCGCTGCGGCCGACGGCGCGGCGCTGCTGCGCGAGCTCGAGGCGCAGGGGCGCGTGACGCTCACGGTCGAGGGCGAGCCGCTCGAGCTCGGGCCGGAGGAGATCGCGGTGAGTCTCGAGGCGCGCGAGGGCTTCGCGGCTGCCGCGGGGGTTGCGGGCGTGGTCGTGCTCCACACGGCGCTCTCCGACGCGCTCGTCGACGAGGGATTGTTCCGCGAGGTGCTCAACCGCGTGCAGACCTTCCGCAAGGAGCTCGACCTCGAGTACACCGGCCGCATCCGCCTGACGCTCGACGGCGCCGACCGGCTGCTCTCCGCAGTGCGCCCGCGCGCGGCCGATCTCGGCCGCGAGACGCTCGCGGTCGACGTGCAGGTCGGTGTTCCGCCGCCGGCCGGCGCGCACGTGCACGAGGCCGTGATCGAAGGTGAGCCGCTGCGGCTCGGGCTCGTTCGCGCCTGATCCGATTCACTGAGATCCCAAAGGATTTCAGCGGCTTAGGGGGCAGCAGCCGGGTCTGTTCCTTGACATGTGAATCCGGATTCACAAGGCTGGCGGCGGAGGCGAAGCCCGATGAGTCTGCTGCCCGACGCCACCGTGGTGGAACGGCTGCTCCATCACATCGATCACAAGACCACCGACGAGGGCGAGACGACCTGGCGCGAGCCGGTCGCGAACTACCGCTCCCCCGAGCGCCTCGCCGCCGAGCTCGAGCTGTTCCGGCGCCATCCGACGCCGTTCTGCGCTTCCGCGGCGCTGCCCGAAGTCGGCTCCTATCTCACGCGCACGGCCGCCGGAACGCCGCTCGTCGCCGTGCGCGGCCGCGACCGACACGTCCGTGTGTTCCGCAACGCGTGCCGGCACCGCGGCACCCAGGTGGCCGAGGACAGCGGCTGTGCGAAGGCGTTCGCGTGCCGCTATCACGGCTGGACCTACGGGCTCGAAGGCGAGCTGATCCACGTCCCGCACGAGCGCGGCTTCCCCGACCTCGAGAAGTCGGGCCGCGGGCTCGTGCCCGTCGAATCGTTCGAGAGCCACGGGCTCGTGTTCGTCACTCAGGAGAAGGCGCACAGCGCCGAGCTCGCGCTCGACGGGCTGTCGGCGCCCGTGATCGGCGACGACTATCGGATCGTCGACGCGCGTGGGCTCGGCTGCACCGAGGTGGCAGCCAACTGGAAGATCGTGCTCGAGGGCTTCATCGAGGGCTATCACATCCGCACCACGCACCGCGACACGTTCTATCCGCTGCAGTACGACAACACGAACGTCGTCGAGACGTTCGGCATGAACAGCCGCATCGCATATCCGTACCGCGCGATCGAGAGGCAGCGCGGCGTCGACGCGGCGAAGCGCACCACCAACGGCACGCTCACCTACGTCTATCAATTCTTCCCGAACGTCATGGTCGCCACGTTCCCGAACCGGATCTTCATGGTCGTGCTCGAGCCGCTCGCGCCCGACCGCACGCTTCAGATCACCACCGTGCTTACCAACAGCCCCGAAGACGATTCCCGCGCCCAGGAGTTCCTCGCGCGCGGCGCGCAGCTCGTCGACCGCGGCGGTCTCGAGGACCGCGCGATGGTCGAGAGCGGACAGCGCGGGCTCGCGGCCGGCGCGAACGAGTTCCTGGAGTTCGGGCGCTTCGAATCGCAGATCGTCCACTTCCACCGGAATCTGGACGCGGCGCTCGACGCGATTCCGAGCCGCTGATGCCGGCCGAGCGCAACGGCGGTACGCGCGCGCTGCTCCTCGGCGCGGCTGCGCAGGTGATCGAGAAGGGCGGCTGGGGCGCGGCCTCGGTGGCCGCGATCGCCGAGCGCGCGGGCGTCGCAGCGGGAACGCTCTATCGCCACTTCCCGTCGAAGACGGCCCTGTTCGTCGAGGTGGTGCGATCGATCTCGGAGCGCGAGGTCGAGGCGATGGTTCTGGCGTCGGGCCGGGAGACCGGCTTCGGCGCGCGATTCGACGCGGTCGTGGCGACGTACGCGCGACGCGCGCTGCATAACAGGCCGCTCGCGTGGGCGCTCGTGTACGAGCCCGTCGCCCCTCAGGTCGACGCGGAGCGCCTAGCCTACCGGCGCAACTACACCCGCTACATGGCGCGTCTGCTCGAGGACGGCGTGGCCGCGGACGCGCTCGCGCCCCAGGACACGGATCTCGCCGCGGCCGCGGTCGTGGGCGTGATCCACGAGACGCTGATCGGGCCGCTCTCGCCCGTGGCGTCGACGAGCGCGCCCGAAGAGCAGACCGTCGCCGCGATCGTCTTTCTGTGCCGGCGCGTGATCGGGCTGGCCTGAGGCGCGGAAGGCGGGATCCGCCTTCGGCTCCTCCCGCCCTACGAATTCCGTAGGGCGGGAGAGCGAAGCGATCCCGCCATTACTTCAGATCGAAGAGCAGGAACTCCGCGCCGCCGCGGCTCTCGATGTCGATCGCGTCGGCGTCCTCGATCGCGGCGCTGTCGCCGGGGCCGAGCGTCTCGCCGCCCACCTGGAGGTTCCCCGCGATCGCGTGCAGCCACACGCCGCGGCCGCGCGCGGGCCGGTGCACGACGCGCCGGCCTTCGTCGAGCTTGCCCACGTAGACGTCGGCGTCGGCGCGGATCTCGATCGCGCCATCGCGCGGCTTTCCCGCGAACAGCAGCGTGAGCGCATTCGGCAGCGCGGCCGTGCCGAGCTCCTTCTCGGCATAGCGCGGAGCGCCGCCGCTCCTGTCGGGCAGGATCCAGATCTGGAGCAGATGCGCGCGCTCCTCGTTCGAGGGGTTGAACTCGCTGTGGGTCACGCCGTTGCCCGCGCTCATGTACTGGAGGTCGCCCGCTTCGATCACGCTTCCGTTGCCCATCGAGTCGCGATGCTGGAGCCGACCCTCGAGCACGTAGGAGAGGATCTCGGCATCGCGGTGCGGGTGCTGCCCGAACCCCTTGCCGGGCTCGATCACGTCGTCGTTGATCACGCGCAGCGCGCGAAACCCCATGTGCGCGGGGTCCCGGTAGTCGCCGAACGAGAACGTGTGGCGGCTGTCGAGCCAGTCGAATCGGGTCACGCCGCGCGCGTCGGCGGCGCGCTTCTCGATCTTCATCGCATCCTCCTGGTTTCGTTATCCGAAAATAGGATGCCGCCGGGTTACAAGAGGGCAGCCCGCGGGGCCATCGACTCCGATACAATGGCGCCGATGAAGACGTTTTCCCCCGATCTGCTGCTGCGGCTCGCCGCCGAACACGGCACGCCGTACTACCTGTACGACGCCGAGGGGATCCTGGAGCGGCTCGCGGCGCTGCGCGCGTTCGACGTGGTGCGCTACGCGCAGAAGGCGTGCTCGAACGTGCACATCCTGCGGCTCCTGCGCGAGGCGGGTGCGCTCGTCGACGCGGTGTCGCTGGGCGAGATCGAGCGCGCGCTGCGCGCGGGCTACGACGGACGCGGCGAGCCCGCGGGCCTCGTCTACACCGCGGACCTGATCGACGAGGCGACGCTCGACCGCGTCGTGGAGCTCGACATCCCGGTCAACGCGGGCTCCGCCGACGTGCTCGAGCAGCTCGG
This sequence comes from uncultured delta proteobacterium, assembly GCA_963832165.1. Lineage (GTDB taxonomy): Bacteria > Myxococcota_A > UBA9160 > UBA9160 > SMWR01 > JAHEJV01. The sequence continues at coordinate 892,843 of CAWHTE010000007.1, forward strand.
GCGGCGTCGGCCCGGCCACCGCGTCTGGCTGCGCGTGAACCCCGGCTTCGGGCACGGTCACAGCCGCAAGACCAACACGGGCGGCGAGTGGAGCAAGCACGGCATCTGGCACGCCTATCTCGACGAAGCCCTGCGTCACGTCGAGAAGTACCGCCTCGATCTGATCGGCCTTCACATGCACATCGGCTCTGGCGCCGATTTCGAGCACCTGCGCCGCGTGTGCGATGCGATGGTCGACCAGGTGCGCGCGCTCGGCGTCGACGTGCGCGCGATCTCGGGCGGAGGCGGGCTGCCCGTTCCGTACCGCCCCGGCGACGCGCCCTTCGACACCGCCGCGCTGCACGCGCTCTGGAACGACGCGCGCCAGCGCGTCGAGGAGCTGGTCGGGCACCGCGTGAGTCTCGAGATCGAGCCGGGACGCTTCCTCGTGGCGCAATCGGGTGTGCTGGTCGCACGTGTGCGCGCAACGAAGCGCGAGGGTTCGAACCGCTTCGTCGTCGTCGACGCGGGCTTCAACGATCTCGCGCGCCCGGTGATGTACGGCGCCTATCACGCGATCGACGTGATCGCGCAGGGCGGCGGGCTCGCGCAGGGGCCGACTCAGCCGACCGTCGTCGCGGGGCCACTCTGCGAGTCGGGCGACGTGTTCACGCAGCAGGACGGCGGCGTGGTGGTCCCTCGCGATCTGCCCGACGCCGCGGTCGGCGACCTCGTGGCGATCCGTGACGCGGGCGCCTACGCCTCGTCGATGGCGAGCAACTACAACACGCGGCCACTCGCGCCCGAGCTCCTGCTCGAGGGCGGCGCGGTGCGCGAGATCCGGCGGAGGCAGACCGTTGCCGAGCTGCTCGCGCTCGAGGAGTAGCGGCCGTCGCTGTCGCGATACGCGCTTCGCGCTAATCGCCTACGATCCTCGTCGTCGCCGCGGTCGGCTGCGGCACCTATTTCCCCGTGAACGAACCGCTCGAAACGTGGAATCCCTACTCGGGTTACCGCGGCGAGCTGCACGAACGCGAGGAGGCGTCCGACGATGTCGTGCTCATGCTCGCGTTCTCGGGCGGCGGCACGCGCGCGGCAGCGTTCGCGTACGGTGTGCTCGAGGAGCTCGCGGTCACCCACGTCGCGTTCGACGGTCGCGTGCGCAGCCTGTTCGACGAGGTCGACCAGGTCTCGGGCGTCTCGGGCGGGAGCTTCACGGCGGCCTATCTCGGGCTGCACGGTCGCGAGGCGTTCCGCGACTTTCCCGAGCGCTTCCTCGAGCGCGATGTGCAGTCGGCGCTGCTCTTCTCCCTGCTCTCGCCGGTCAACTGGCTCAAGCTCTTCTCGCCCTACTGGGCGCGCAGCGACCTCGCTGCCGAGTACTACGACCGCGCGATCTTCGAGGGAGCGCGCTTCCGCGACATGGCGGGCTCCGACCGCCCGTTCGTGGCGATCCATGCCACCGACCTCACCACGGGGAGCCCGTTCGCGTTCGTGCAGGACGCGTTCGATTATCTCTGCTCGGACCTCACGGATTTTCCGGTGTCGCGCGCCGTGGCTTCCTCGTCGGCCGTGCCGATCGTGCTCTCGCCGATCACGCTGCGCAATTACGACGCATGCGGCTTCGAGGCGCCGCAGTGGGTGACCCATGCGAGGGCGACCAGCGGCGAGCTCGATCGCCAGTACGTGAATGCGCGCAACCTCGGTGGCTACCTCGCCAAGAAACGCCGCTACGTGCGGCTGATCGACGGTGTGGTGTCGGACAACCTGGGCGTGCGCGGGCCGTTCGAGACCTGGTCGTCGATGGAGGTTCCGAAGCGACGGCCCAGGGGCAGCCGCACGCGCGAGGTCGTGCTCTTGATCGTGAACGCCCAGACCACACCCGACGAGCAGTGGGATTCGTTCGACCTGCTGCCCTCGCTCGCGGTGATCCTCGACGCCGTCACGAGCGCACAGGTGAACCGCTACAACCTCGAGACGATCGAGCTCCTGAAGAACCGGTTCAAGTTGTGGAACACGCGCGCGTCCAAATGGAATCCGCCGCAGCGATTCACGCTGATCGAGACGAGCTTCGTCGACGTGAAGAATCCGCTCGAGCGCATGCACCTGAATGGCCTCACGACGAGCCTCTCGCTGCCCGCGGACGAAGTCACGCGGCTGCGCCGCGCCGCACGCGGGGCGCTGCGCGAGGATCCGGCGTTTCGCGCGTTGGTCGAGCGGCTGTCGGGGAGCGCCGAGGGCGGCGGTTAGGCGTGCGCGCGCGGGACCGCGACGTGCGCGAGCACGCCCAGCGGGCCCTCGCGGCGCACCACGTCGAGCTCTTCGCGGCCGGGCACCATGAGCGCACCGGCGAAGCCGAGGCCGTTCACGTTTATGCCGCGCCACTGCGCGCGCGCGCGAGGCACGAGGAGCATCCAGTCATGGCACACGAGCAGGTTGTAGGGCTGGCCGTGGCGATGGCAGCCGAACGCGCGCGCGAGCTGTTGATAGAGGCCGAATAGCACGCCGGCCGCGTCGGCGGGCGGTTGATTCCCGATCGCGCGCAGCTTCGCGATGCCGTGCAGGAAGGGAAGCGCGGTGATCCGCCCGATTCCCGCATCGAACGCGGCGTCGGCCTGCACCGCGTGGAACGGCGTTGCGAGCGGCGGCTCCGCGATCGGCGTGGGCACGAGCTGGAAATGGCGGTGGCGCTCGCTCGCGCCCGCTGCCGGGCCCGCGTTGTAGAACGCGAGCCCTCCTGCCTCGGATAGACAGGTCCAGACCGCCTCGAAGTCGCTGCGCTCGAGCGGAGCCAGCTGGTCCTGGAAATCGCGCGTGATGATCAGCGCGTGGTGCTCGATCACGGGAAACTTGTTCAGCACGCACAGGTGCGACTCGCCGATCCGGCCCACGACCAGCTCCGGATCGGGCGGCAGGAACGGGTTGGTGCCGCGCTCGCTGCTGCGCGCAGCGAGGCGGCGCTGCCGTGCAGCGAGCGGGCTCGCCACGCGCACGACGAACGGGATGCCCCAGTCGTGCTCGGGAACCATCTCGGTCTCGATCGGCTCGAGCACACCGCCCGCGAGAGCTGTGGCGGTTCGCCGCGCGATCGCATCCCAGAGGCCGCCGCGCGCGACGCGATCCGACCCATCGAGCGCGGCGCGCGCGTCACGCATCGAGCAGGTAGCCGCGCGCCAGCGCGCGGAACGCTCCGACCTGTGCCGACGCCCACGCCGCGTCGCGGCCGAGCTCCCCTGCGAGCAGGCTCGCGACGCGCGGGGCGATCTCGCTCGCCGCTCGCGCGTCGAGCAGCAGTGCGCGCGTGCGGCGCGCGAGCGCGTCCTCGACGCTGCGCGCCATCTCGTGGCGCGCGCCGAACACGATCTGCGCGCCCGTGTAGGGCAGGCGCGGGTGCAGCGGCAGAGCGAGGCTCGCATCCGTGCTCGCGATCTCCTCGATCGCGGGCAGGTCCGATCCGTACACGCGCCGTGCGTAGTCGGCGGGATAGGCGGGATCGTTCCGGTCGAGGCTGCCGTGCAGGGCCAGCGTCTCGGTGACACACGGCCGCGACGGCAGCCCGCCGACCGCAATCGCGTCGACCAGCGCGTCCTCGGCCATCTTCCGGTAGGTAGTCCACTTCCCGCCCACGAGCGTCACGAGGCCCGAGTTGCTCACCACCACCGCGTGCTCGCGCGAGATCTTCTTCGTGTCGGCGTCTTCGCCGCGCACGAGCGGGCGCTGGCCCGCGAACACCGAGAGCACGTCTCCGCGGCCCGGGTCCTTGGCGAGGAAACGGCCCGCGTTGCGCAGCACGAATTCGATCTCCTCGGGCAGTGCGCGCGGCTCGATCTCGGCCGAGGGCATCGGCGTGTCGGTAGTGCCCACGAGGACGCGGCCGTGCCACGGGATCAGGAACAGCACGCGGCCGTCGTCCGTCTGCGGAACCATGATCGCGTTCGGCCCGGGCTGGAACGAGGCGTCGAGCACGAGGTGGATGCCCTGGCTCGGCGAGGTCATCGGGACGGCGTCGGGGTGATCGAGCCAGCGCAGCGTGTCCGAGAAGATCCCGGTTGCGTTCACCACGACGCGCGCGAGGATGCGCCGCAGCTCGCCGCTCTCGGCGTCGCGCGCCACGACACCGCAGGTGTGGCCGTCGCCACCGCCGGCCTTGAGCAGCTCGATCACCTCCATGTAGTTGATCAGCGCTGCGCCGTGATCGGCGGCCGTGCGCGCGAGGTGGATCGCCATGCGCGCATCGTCGAACTGCGCGTCGTGGTACATCGTTCCGCCGATCAGATCCTCCTGCTCGACGTTCGGGATCGCAGCGATCGTCGCGTCGCGGTCGAGGCCGCGGCTCGGCGCGAGGTTCAGGTCGCCCGCGAGCGCGTCGTAGAGCTTCAGTCCGATGCCGTAGAACGGGCCCTGCCACCAGCGGTAGCGCGGCACCACGAAGCCGAGGTTCGACACGAGGTGCGGCGCGTTGCGATAGAGCAGTCCGCGCTCGCGCAGCGCCTCGGTGACGAGCGAGAAGTTGAGCTGCTCCAGATAGCGCACGCCGCCGTGCACGAGTTTGGTGCTGCGGCTCGACGTGCCCTTCGCGAAATCGTACGCCTCGAGGAGCAGCGTCCGGTATCCGCGGCTCGCGGCGTCGACGGCCACGCCCAATCCCGATGCGCCGCCGCCGATCACGATGATGTCGAAGCTCTCCCGGTCGAGCCGGGCGATCATCTCCTCGCGCTTCATCCTGGGAGGATGCTACCGAGGGTGTACTCTGCCGCCATGCAAGCCTCGCGAGAGCCGAGGGCGAGCGGAGGCGATGGAGTGAGGCGCCTGGTCGTCTCGCCCGCGCGCCGAGGAGCGGCTCGCGGTGGCGCGCGCCTGGCTGCGCGCGCGCGGGCCGGGCGAAGAGGTGCTCGTGGTCGGCGCGACCGCCGACGCCGCGGCCGACCTCGTGCGCGGCGCCGCGCTCGACGCGGGTGGTGCATTCGGGTGGCATCGCACCACGGTCGCGCGACTGGCCGCGGCGCTCGCGGCGCGCGCGCTCGTCGAGCTCTGCCGCGTCCCGGTCGGGCGGCTCGTGTCCGAGGCCGTCGTCGCGCGCGTGCTGCACGGTCTCGGCGAGCGCGGTGAGCTCGGTCGCCTCGCGCATACCGGGCGCGGACCCGGGCTCGCGCGCGCTCTCACGTCCGTGCTCGAAGAGCTGCGCGGTGAGCAGCTCGCGCCGGCTCGCGTCGCGGCGGTGGCGCCCGAGCTCGCGCGTGTGCACGAAGCCTACGACGCGGCGCTCATCGCCGCGGGGCTCGCCGATCGGGCCGTCGTCGAAGAGCTCGCGGCCGAGGCCGCGCGCTCTTCGCAGCACGCGGCGTGGCTCGATCTGCCGCTCGTGCTGCTCGACCTGCCCGCGCCCACCGCAACGGGGCGCGCGCTGCTCGAGGCCGTGGTCGCGCGCGCTCCCGACTGCCTCGCGATCGCGCCCGAAGGCGACGCGCGCGCAGTCGAGTCGCTCGCGTCCGTGCTGCGCGTCTCGCCCGAGCGCGTCGGTGCCGCCGACGCGCCAAGCGCGCTGCACGCGATGCAAGAGCATCTGTTCCGCGACAGCGCTCCCGCGCCGCGACCGCCCGACGATTCGGTGCAGCTGCTCTCGGCGCCGGGCGAGAGCCGCGAGTGCGTGGAGATCGCGCGGCGCATCCACGCCGCCGCGCGCAGCGGGACCCCGTTCGACCGGATCGCGGTGCTGCTGCGCGCGCCCGAAGCCTACGGCCCGTTCCTGGTCGAGGCGCTGCGCCGCGCGGCGATTCCCGCGCACTTCGCGCGCGGCGCGCGGCGCCCCGACCCGAGCGGGCGCGCGTTGCTCGCGCTGCTCGCGTGTGCTGCAGAGAGCTATTCGGCGCGGCGGTTCGCGGAGTATCTGTCGCTGGGCGAGGTGCCGCCGCGCGCGCCGGGCGGCGATCCGCCCGCTGCGCCGGCCTCGGGCGAGCGCTGGGTGCCCCCCGACGAGGAGCTCGTGGCCGCGCGCGTCGGTGCCGCGGACGAGGCGGATGGCGAGGCCGAGCCCGAACCCGCGCGCGGGAGCGGCAGCCTGCCCGCGCCGCGCCGCTGGGAGCGCCTGCTCGTCGAGGCGGCCGTGATCGGCGGACGCGAGCGCTGGCGGCGCCGCCTCGACGGACTCGCGCGCGAGATCGAGAAGAAGATCGACGAGGTCGAGGATCCCGATGGGCCGCTCGCGGAGCGGCTCCGCCGCGATTGCGCCGACCTCGCGCATCTGCGCGCGTACGCACTGCCACTCATCGACGCGCTCGCGAACCTGCCCGCGTCGGCGCGCTGGGCGGAATGGATCGACACGCTGAGCGCGCTCGCGGCCAGCGCGCTGCGCAGCCCCGAGCGCGTGCAGTCGGTGCTCGCGGAGCTCGCGCCGATGGCCGAGGTCGGGCCGATCGGATTGCGCGAGGTGCAGCTCGTGCTCACGCCGCGCTTGCAGCAGGTCGCGAGCCCGCCGCCGGGTGCGCGCTATGGCAAGGTCTTCGTCGCCCCGGTCGAGGCCGCGCGTGGGCTCGACTTCGACCTGGTCTTCGTGCCGGGTCTCGCCGAGAAGCTCTTCCCGCGCAAGATCGGCGAGGAGCCGATCCTGCTCGACGCAGTGCGCGAGCAGCTCGCCTCCGGGCTCGCCACCAACGAACGCCGGCTCGAAGCCGAACGCACGGCGTTGCGCCTCGCGGTCGGCGCCGCGCGCGAGCGGGCAGTGCTCTCGTACCCGCGCCTCGACGTCGACGGAGCGCGCCCGCGCGTGCCTTCGTTCTACGCGCTCGAGGCGCTGCGCGCCGCCGAGGGGGTGTTGCCGGGCTTCGACGAGCTCTCGCGCCGCGCGGAGATGTTCGGCGAGGCGCGCCTGGGCTGGCCCGCGCCCGAGCAGCCGGCCGCCGCGATCGACGCAGCCGAGTTCGATCTCGCGCGGCTCGCGGCGCTCGAAGAGGACGACGAGTCGAGCCGCGGCGCCGCGCGCTATCTGCTCGGCGCGAATCCGCACCTGGGCCGCGCGCTGCGCTTCCGCGGGCGGCGCTGGGAGGTGGCGGGCTGGACGAGCGCGGATGGGTTCGTGAAGCCGATCGAAGCGGGACGCCGCGCGCTCGCGGCGCACGCGCTCACCGCGCGCAGCTATTCGCCGACGGCGCTCCAGCACTACGCGACGTGCCCGTACAAGTTCTTCCTGCAGGCGGTCTGCAGGCTCGCACCGCGCGAAGAGCCCGAGGCGATCGAGGAGCTGGATCCGCTGCAGCGCGGATCGCTCGTCCACGCGGTGCAGTTCGCGTTGTTCGGCGCGCTGCGCGACGCGGGGCTCCTGCCCGTGACGCCGGCGCGGCTCGACGCCGCGCGCGCCCACCTCGACGCCGTGCTCGAGAAGGTCGCCGCCGACTACGCCGACGCGCTCGCACCCGCGATCGAGCGCGTGTGGCGGGACGGCGTCGACTCGGTGCGCGCGGACCTGCGCGAGTGGCTGCGCCGCGCGAGCGAGGATGGCTCCGGGTTCGTGCCGTGGCGCTTCGAGCTCTCGTTCGGCCTGCCGAGCGGGCGCGACGCCGATCCCGCCTCCCAGGCGGAGCCGGTCGCGCTCGAAACGGGGCTGTCTCTGCGCGGATCGATCGATCTGGTCGAGCGAGCGGAGGACGGACGCCTGCGCGTCACCGACCACAAGACCGGCAAGGAGCGCTTCGAGGACGGCGCCGTGATCGATGGCGGCCACACGCTGCAGCCCGTGCTCTACGCGCTCGCAGTCGAGAAGGTGTTCTCGGGCGCCCCCGTGGATTCCGGCCGCCTCTACTACTGCACCTCCGCGGGCGGCTTCGCCGAGCACGAAGTCGCGCTGAACGACGCCGCGCGCGCCGCGGCGCGCACCGTGGCGCAGACCGTCGGCACGGCGCTCGACGAGGCGTTCCTCCCTGCGGCACCGGCCCGCGACGCGTGCCGCTGGTGCGATTACCGGCCCGTGTGCGGGCCGTACGAGGAGCGCCGCGTGCAGCGCAAGTACGCGCCTGCGCTCGCGGCGCTGCACAAGCTCCGGGACGAGCGATGAGCCGCAAAGAGAGCTCGCCGATCGACGCCGACGCGCGCCAGAAGATCGCCGCGCAGCTCGACACCACGCTGTTCGTCGAGGCCGCGGCGGGTACTGGCAAGACCACCGCGCTCGTGGGGCGGATCGTGGCGCTCGTGAGCAGCGGGCGCGCCGCCCTGAAACAGATCGTCGCGCTCACGTTCGCCGACAAGGCCGCGGGCGAGATGCGGCTGCGGCTGCGCTCCGAGCTCGAGCGCGCGCGGGTCGCGACGCCGCCCGAAAGCGAGGAGCGCAAGCGGCTCGACGCTGCACTCGAGCAGCTCGAGCTCGCGCGCATCGCGACGATCCACGCGTTCTGCGGCGACCTGCTCCAGGAGCGGCCCGTCGAAGCGGGCGTGGACCCGATGTTCGCGATCGCGGCCCCCGACGAGGCGGCGCGCCTGCTCGACCGCGCGTTCGACGACTGGTTCCAGCACGCGCTCGCAGATCCGCCCGAGGGCGTTCAGCGCCTGCTGCGCCGGCGCCCGCGCGGGCCCGACGCGCGCAGCGCGCGCGCCACGCTGTTCGAGGCCGCGCGCTCACTGGTCGAGCACCGCGACTACACCGCGCGCTGGCGCCGCGATCCGTTCGGGCGCGCCAGTGCAATCGACGAGGTGATGACGGAGCTCGACGCGCTCGCGGACCTCGCGCCGCGCGCCGCGGATCCCAGCGACTGGCTGTCGCAGAACCTCCAGAACATCGCGCGATTCGCGGCCGAGAACCGGCTGCGCGAGACGGTGCGCGGGCGCGATCACGACGCGCTCGAGGCCGAGCTGCGCGAGCTCGCGCGAACGCGCAAGGTCGGGTGGCACTACTCGGGCCGCCAGCGGCGCGAGTTCGCGCCGGGCGTTCTGCGCAGCGAGGTGCTCGCGAAGCGCGATGCCGCGAAGCAGCGTCTCGATCGGCTGCTCGCCGACTGCGACGCCGACCTCGCGGCGTGCCTGCAGCCGGAGCTCTTCCCGGTGGTGGCGAAGTACGAGGAGCACAAGCGCGCCGCGGGCGTGCTCGACTTCGTCGACCTGCTCGTGTGCACGCGCGATCTGCTCGTGCGCGACGCCGGGGTACGCGCCGATCTCGCGCGCCGCTTCACCCATTACTTCGTCGACGAGTTCCAGGACACCGACCCGCTCCAGGCCGAGATCCTGATGCTGCTCGTGTCGGACGATCCGCAGCAGCGCGACTGGCGCGTGGCGATGCCCGCACCCGGGCGCCTGTTCGTGGTCGGCGATCCGAAGCAGTCGATCTACCGGTTCCGCCGCGCCGACGTGGCGATCTACGAGCAGATCAAGGAGCGCCTCGTCGCGCACGGCGCCGAGCTCGTGCTCTTGCGCGCGAGCTTCCGCGCGGTGCCGGCGATCCAGGCCGCCGTGAACGCGGCGTTCGAGCCCGAGATGCAGGCCGCCGCCGACCGGAGTCAGGCGCGTTATGTCGCGCTCGAGGCCGTGCGCGCCGACGAGCCGGCCCAGCCCGCCGTGGTGGTGGTCCCCGCGCCGAAGCCCTATGGCGATTACGGCACGGTGGTGTCGTGGAAGGTCGCAGAGTCGCTGCCCGACGCGGTCGGCGCGTTCATCGACTGGCTGATCCGCAAGAGCGGCTGGACGGTCGAGGAGCGCGGCGCACGCGTGCCGGTGGCGGCGCGCCACGTGTGCCTGCTGTTCCGCCGCTTCAAACACTTCCGCGACGACGCGACGCGACCCTACCAGCGCGCGCTCGAGGCGCGCCGCATCCCGCACGTGCTCGTGGGCGGGCGCTCGTTCCACGATCGCGAGGAGGTGATCGCGCTGCGCAACGCGCTCACCGCGATCGAATGGCCCGGCGACGAGCTGTCCGTGTACGCCACGCTGCGCGGACCGCTGTTCGCGCTCACCGACGATGTGCTGCTCGCATTCCGCGCGGAACACGGAACGTTGCACCCGCTCGCACCCCGCAAGCCGGCGGAGCCGGCGCCAGCGAGCCGCAGGCGAGCGAAGTAGATGCGGTAGCGGACGCGATCGACGTGCTCGCGCGCCTGCATCGCGGCCGCAACCGCCGCCCGATCGCCGACACGGTGGGCCAGCTGCTCGAGGCCGTGCGCGCGCATGCGGCGCTCGCGATCTGGCCCACGGGCGAGCAGGCGCTCGCGAACTGCACGCGCGTGATGGACCTCGCGCGCCGCTTCGAGCGCGCGGGCGCGTCGTCGTTCCGGGCTTTCGTCGACCGCCTCGAGGAGGACGCCGAGAGCGGCGACACCGAGGATGCGCCCGTGGTGGAGGAGGGCACCGAGGGCGTGCGGATCATGACGGCGCACCGCGCCAAGGGGCTCGAGTTCCCCGTCGTGGTGCTGTGCGATCCGACCGCGAACGCCACGCGCGATCAGCCGAGCCGACACGTCGACCCGGAGCGGTCGCTCTGGGCGGAGCCGCTCGCGGGCTGCGCGCCGCGCGAGCTGCTCGAGGCGAGCGCAGTCGAGCTCGCGCGCGATCGCGCCGAGTCGGTGCGGCTCGCCTATGTCGCCGCCACGCGCGCGCGCGACCTGCTCGTCGTCACGGGCGTCGCGGACGAGGAGCTCGAGGGCAGCTGGCTCTCGGCGCTGCACCCCGCGATCTATCCGAGCACGCTCTCCTCGGGCGAAGGCGAGCCGGCCGCGGGCTGCCCGCCGTTCCGCGGCGCAGCAGTGGCGGAGCGCCCCAGGAACGCGAAGCCCGGCAAGCGCGCGCCCGTGAACGCGGGCCGCACGTCGGCGCGCGCGGGCCGACACTCGGTGGTGTGGTGGGATCCGAAGGCGCTCTCGCTCGACGCGCAGGAGCGCGTCGGGCTGCGCCAGCAGCGCATTCTCGAAGCCGACGAGGGCGGCAGCGCCGCGGCCGAGGGCGAGCGCGTGCACGCGCAGTGGCAGAGCGATCGCGAGGCACTGCTCGCGGCAGGCGCGCGCGCGACCTTCGCGGTCGTTCCGGTCACGGCGCTCGCGGAGGAGCGCGCAGCGGTAGCGCCGGCGCCGCAGGTGAGAATCGAGACGGTGGTGTCGCGCGGCGCGCGGCCGGGTGGGCGCCGCTTCGGCACGCTCGTGCACGCGGTGCTCGCGGAGGTGGATCTGCGCGCGAGCGCGGACGAAGTCGCGCGGATCGCGGCGCTCCAGGGGCGGATCGTCGGTGCGACCGCGGACGAAGTCGCGGCCGCGAGCGCCGCGGCGGTAGCGGCACTCGCGCATCCCGTGATCGCGCGCGCGGCGGCGAGCGCCGCGCTGCGCCGCGAGGTGCCGGTCGCGCTTCGCCAGGAGGACGGGCGGCTCGCCGAGGGCGTGGTCGACCTCGCGTTCCGCGAGGATGCGCGCTGGATCGTCGTCGACTGGAAGACCGACGCCGAGCTCGGCCCGCGCCGCGCGACCTACGCCGCGCAGGTGCAGGTCTACGCCGACGCGATCGCGCGCGCGACGGGCGAGCGCGCCGAGGCGCTGCTGCTCGTGGTATGAATCCGCCATGCCGCCTCCCTATCGCGTGATCCAGTGGGCGACCGGTTCGGTCGGACGCGAAGCGCTGCGCGCCGTGCTCGACCATCCGCAGCTCGAGCTCGCGGGCGTGCGCGTCTATTCGGCGGACAAGGAAGGACGCGACGCGGGCGAGCTGTGCGGCGTCGCGCCGACGGGCGTGGGCGCGACGCAGAGCAGCGAAGCGCTGCTCGCGACCGACGCCGACTGCGTGCTCTACATGCCGCGCACGGCCGATCTCGGCGAGGTATGCGCGCTGCTCGCGTCGGGCAAGAACGTGGTCGCGACGCCGTTCCTGTTCTACGGCCACGCCTATCCCGAAGCGGAGCGCGCGAAGCTCGAGCGCGCATGCGCGGAGGGAAAGAGCTCGGTGCACGGCACCGGGATCCATCCGGGCCTAGTCGGCATGGTGCTGCCGCTGGCGCTCTCGGGGATCTCGCGCCGGATCGAGTGGCTCACGATCCAGGAGCGCGCGAATTGGACCTTCTACGACAGCCCGCGCATCACGTTCGACAACATGCGTTTCGGCGCGCTGCCCGAGCACGCGACGCTCGCGGCGAATCCGTTCGCGCGCTGGAACGGCCAGCTGTTCGTGCAGCAGATCTGGCTGCTCGCGCACGGGCTGAACGCGCGGATCGACCGCGTGACGGAGGAGCAGGAGCTCGTCACCGCGGCCACGCGCTGCGAGATCCGCGGCGGCGTGATCGAGGCGGGCACGGTGTGTGGCCAGCGCTACCGCTGGCGCGGCGTGTCCGGCGAGCGGACGTTGATCGAGATCGAGGCGCTCTGGACGGTCGGGCCCGACTATCCCGAGAAGTGGCCGCGCCCGCGCGACGGCTGGACGATCCGGATCGAGGGCGAGCCGTCGGCGCAGCTGCACTTCGTCTCACTCGCGAGCTTCGCGCGCCGCGACGTGCCGATCGATGAGCACGTGCACGCAGCCGACGTCGCGACCGCGATGCATGCGGTGAACTCGGTACCTGCGGTGTGCGAGGCGCCGCCCGGGATCCGCAGCGCGCTCGACCTGCCGCTCACGCGCGCGGGGATCGGCTTCGATGCCCATTAGTCGCCTCCTCGAGATCATGGCGAAGCTGCGCGACCGCGACGGCGGCTGCCCTTGGGACCTCGAGCAGAGCTTCGAGACGATCGCGCCCTATACGATCGAAGAGGCCTACGAGGTGGATGACGCGATCCGCCGCAAGGACTGGGACGCCCTGCGCGACGAGCTCGGCGATCTGCTGCTCCAGGTGGTGTTCCACGCGCAGATGGCGCGCGAGGCGGGACACTTCGATTTCGACGACGTCTCTCGCGCGATCGGAGACAAGCTCGTGCGGCGCCACCCGCACGTGTTCGGCGATGCGAAGATCGCGAGCGCGGCGGCGCAGACCGACGCCTGGGAGCGTCAGAAGGCCGACGAGCGCGCCGCGCGCGGCGAACCGGGCGCGATGGACGGCGTACCGCTGGCGCTTCCCGCCCTGTTGCGCGCGCGCAAGCTGATCTCGCGCGCCGCGCGAGCGGGGCTCGCGGAGTCCGGCTCGCCGGCCGAGCAGGTCACCGAGCGGTCGATCGGCGAGATGCTGTTCTCGGTCGTCGAGCTCGCACAGCGCGCAGGGATCGATCCCGAGCAGGCGCTGCGCGAAGCGAACGCCGCGTTCGAGCGACGCATGCGCGAGCGCGAGTGATCAGCTCTGCAGCTTCGCCAGTCGATCCACCGAGTCGATGTACTCCTCGACGAGCGTGTAGATCACGTCGCGCACCGCGAGCTTCTCGTTCATCGCGCCGACGATCTGGCCGACCGGGTTGAACGCGACCTTCTGCGCGGCCTTCGGGTAGCGGTGCACGCGCGTCATCGCCTCGGAGACGAGCATCCCCTGCAGCGGCATGCCGAGCGTGCCGGGCGACTCCTCCGATTCCCACGCGACGGTCCAGTCGTTCTTGAGCATGCGGGCCGGCTTGCCGGTCCACGAGCGCGACCGCACCGTGTCGCGGCTGGTGGCCTGGAGATACGAATCCATCTGCTCGGGCGACGCCTCGGCCTCCTCGACCGTGAGCCAGATCGAGCCGGTCCACACGCCCTGCGCGCCCATCCCGAGCGCAGCCGCGATCTGCCGGCCGCGGCCGACGCCGCCCGCCGCGAGCACGGGCGTCGGCGCCACCGCGTCGATCACTTCGGGCCAGAGCACCATCGAGCCGATCTCGCCGGTGTGGCCGCCGCCCTCGGTGCCCTGCGCGATGATGATGTCGACACCGGCAGCCTTGTGCTTCAGCGCCTGATCGGCGCGCCCGCATAGCGCGGACACCATCCGGCCCGACGCGTGGATGCGTTCGATCACGTCCTGGGGCGGCGTGCCGAGCGCGTTCGCGATCAGCTTCACTTTCGGGTGGCGCAGCGTGACCTCGACCTGCGGCGACGCGGTGGCCTCGGTCCAACCGAGCAGCTCGTTGCGGCGCTCCTCGCCGGCGGGCAGGTCGGGCACGCCGTGATCGGCGAGGATCTTGCGCGCGAACGCGCGGTGCTGCTCGGGGATCATCTTCTTGAGCATCTCCTCGAGCTTCTTCGGATCGGTCTCGCCGGTGCTCTTGCCCTCGTACTTGCCCGGGATCACGAAGTCGACACCGTACGGGTTGTCGCCGATGTGCTCGTCGATCCAGCGCAGCTCGACCTCGAGCTGCTCGGGCGTGAAGCCAACGGCGCCGAGCACGCCGAAGCCGCCCGCCTGCGACACCGCGACGACCACGTCGCGGCAGTGGGTGAACGCGAAGATCGGGAACTCGATGCCGAGCCGGTCGCAGAGTTCGGTGTGCATGGGGGTCCTTAGGAGGTTAGAGGGATCAAGGTAACCGAAAGGGGTCGCGCGGCGTCTCAGGACGCGAGCGATCCACTATCCTCGAAAACGGAGGGCCAGACGATGGGATTCCTCTCGCGCAAGACCGAGATGCCGACGCCGGCGACCGCGCTCCCGGGGCGCGCGCAGGCGATGCCCGTGAAGCTCGAGCACTTCGTGCTGGGCAACCCGATCGCGCCGCCGTTCCCGGACGGACTCGAGCTCGCGCTGTTCGGCATGGGCTGCTTCTGGGGCGCCGAGAAGAAGTTCTGGCAGGCGCCGGGCGTCTACACGACGGCGGTCGGCTATGCGGCCGGCATCACGCCGAACCCGCTCTACGAAGAGGTCTGCAGCGGGCGCACGGGTCACAACGAGGTGGTGCGCGTGGTGTTCGACCCCGCGGCCACGAGCTATGCCGAGATGCTGCGGATCTTCTGGGAGACCCACGATCCGACCCAGGGCATGCGGCAGGGCAACGACGTCGGCACGCAGTACCGGTCGGGGATCTACGTCTACGGCGACACCCAGCGCGCGGCCGCGATCGCGTCGCGCGACGCCTACACCGCGCGCCTGCGCGCGGCGGGCTACGGCGCGATCACCACCGAGATCGTCGATGCGCCCGAGTTCTACTATGCCGAAGACTATCACCAGCAGTACCTCGCCAAGAACCCGCATGGCTACTGCGGGCTCGGCGGTACGGGCGTCTCGTGCCCGATCGGAACGAATGCCTGACTAGCTCAGGACCGGAGCCGGATCGAAGCTCACCCGCATTTCCTTCACGCCATTGATGAAGTTCGAGCGCAGCCGGCGCGGCTTGGCCGTGCGCTCGATGCCGTCGATGCGCGTGACGAGCTCGCGGAAGATCTCCTGGAGCTCCATGCGCGCGAGGTTCGCGCCGAGGCAATAGTGCTCGCCGTAGCCGAACGCCACGTGGTCGTTCGGCGAGCGGCGGATGTCGAAGCGCTGCGGCTCCGGGAACACTTCTTCGTCGCGGTTCGCCGACGGGTACCACAGGATCAGCTTCGCGTTCTCGGCGATCTTCTGGCCGCGGATCTCGCACTCCTGCGTGGCGGTGCGCCGGAACGAATGCACCGCGGGCGAGAAGCGCAGGATCTCCTCGACCGCACCGTCGAGCAGTGACATGTCCTGCTTGAGCGCGCGCAGCTGATCGGGGTGGTCGAGCAGGCTGATCATGCCGTTCGTCGTGACGGTGCGCGTGGTCTCGTTGCCCGCGATCAAGAGCAGCAGGAAGAAGAAGTTGAACTCCTCGGCCGTGAGCTTGCGCCCGTCGAGCTCCACGTTCACGAGCGCCGTGGCGAGGTCGTTCCCGGGATGCGAGAGCGCCTTGTCGCGCAGCTTCGCGGCGTACATGAACATCTGCGCCGACAGCTGCATGTTCTCGTCGGCGGCCTCCTTCATCTCGAGAGACAGCGTCTTGCCGTCGTGGTACTCGGGGTCGTCGAAGCCGACCATCTTGTTGCCGATCTCGTAGACGTTCTGGCGATCCTCTTCGGGCACGCCCATCAGCTCGGTGATCACGAGCATCGGGAGCGGCGCGGCGAGCTCCTCGACGAATTCGCACTCGCCCTTTTCGATCACCCGGTTGACGATCTCGCGGCACATCTGCGCGATGCGCGGGCGCAGTCCGTCGACCATGCGCGGCGTGAACGCCTTGTTCACGAGCATGCGGTAGTTGCGGTGCTTGGGCGGGTCCATGCTGAGCATGACCTGCTGGATGAACGCGAGCGCGCCGGGGTCGGGATCGCGGATCAGGCTGCCCTGTCGCTCCGACGAGAACTCGATCGGGCGGCGCGAGATCTGCTTCAGATCTTCGTACTTGGTGATCGCCCAGTAGCCCCCGCCCTTCGACTCCTCCTGCCAGAACACGGGTGCCTCGCGCCGCAGCACTTCGAACATGTCGTGGGGACAGTCGCGCTCGAACGCGTCGAGGTCGTTCAGGTTCACTTCGGAGAGCTTCATCGGTTTTCTCCCATGGCGTCTTCGGTCCGTGCTGCCGCGCTCGACGTGAGGCGCGCAAGCTTGCGCAGGAACTGGGTCTGGCGGTCGACGGTGGCGGTCGCGAGCGGGTCCTCGCCCAGCAGCTCGCCGATCAGCGGTGCCACTGCGAAGTAGCCCGCGATCAGCTGCACCCACATCGCCACCACGCGCGTGTGTTCGTCTTCCGTCCACGGCGAGCCGACCTCGCGCTTCATCTCGCCGAGCGCGCGCGCGAGGATCGGCTGGATCCAGACGCGCGTGAGCGGCAACAGGTGCGCGGCGCCCGTGAGCGCCTCGTGGTAGATCAGGCGCGCGACGTTGGGGCGGCGCGCGAGGTGC
Source organism: uncultured delta proteobacterium (assembly GCA_963832165.1). Lineage (GTDB taxonomy): Bacteria > Myxococcota_A > UBA9160 > UBA9160 > SMWR01 > JAHEJV01. The sequence goes on from CAWHTE010000007.1 coordinate 909,512, forward strand.
TCCATCGCGCGGCCGAGCGTCGCGTCGAGCGCATCGAGCTCGCGCTCGTGGCTCCCGAGGTCCTCGACCACGTCCATGAGCGGGCGCAGGCCGCGCTCGAGCACCGCGGCGTACAGCGCCTCCTTGCCCTCGAAGTGGTTGTAGAGGCTCGCCGCGGTCAGGTCGACGGCCGCCGCGATGTCGCGCACCGCGGTGCCCGCGAAGCCGCGCTCCGCGAACAGGGCCTCGGCCATGTCGAGGATGCGGTCGCGCGTGATGGGGGGCTGGGGCATGGGGATCCCGGGATCCACGGCGGCTGCCGGGTCGGTCGGCCTGATAAACGAACATTTGTTTACACGACCAAACGAGCGCGCGTCAACGCTTTTCTCGAGAAAATCGCCGCCTCCGGGGTCGAGGCGAAGACGGGGGTGAGTCCCTACAGGCCGGCGGTCGGCTACGCGCGCGGCGGCGGGCCGATCTCGATCATGCCGTCGCGGGCGAGCTCGACGAACACCGCCACGAGCTCCGGGTCGAACTGGGTGCCCGCGCAGCGCTCGAGCTCGGCCAGTGCGCCGTCGAATCCGAGCGGGGTCCGGTAGCTGTCATCGGACGTGATCCGATCGGCCGCGTCGCAGAGCGCGATGATGCGCGACTCGCGCGGGATCGCGTTGCCCTTCAGGCCGTCGGGATAGCCGCGGCCGTCGAACCACTCGTGGTGGTGGTAGACGATCGGCGCGAGATCGCGCCAGAGCCGGATCCGCGACAGCATGCGGTGGCCGTACATGCAGTGCTTCTCGCAGGTGTCGCGCGTCATGAGCTGGGTCGTGTCGACCTTGAGCATGCCGATGTCGTGCAGCAGCGCCGCGAAGTGCAGGCGCGAGAGCGCCTGGTCGTTCATGCCGAGGCGCCTGCCGAGCCGATTCGCGAGCTGCGCCACGCGCTGACCGTGCCCGCGGTGGAAGCCCTGGTGCGCGTCGAGCGCGGTGGCGAGGATGTCGGTGACGTGCGAGAAGAAGTTGCGCTGCGACTCGCGCAGATCGGCGTTGTGGAGTGCGACGGCCGACATGCTCGCGAGGGTCGAGAGCGCGCCGAGCTCGCCCGCATCGAACGGCGCGGAGCCGTGGCGCAGCACCGCGATGGCTCCCTGCGCGACGGAGTTCGCGGGCAGCGGCACGGCCGCGGCGGCCATGTCGCCGGTCTCCGATACGCGCATCGCGGGCCGGCCCGTCTCGACGGAGAGGCGGACGATCTCCTCGATCGCGCCCGCGTGAGCGGTGTAGAGCCGCTCGGCTTCGGGGCCCGCGCTCTGCGCGAGCGCCGGCAGCGCGTCGCCGTCGCTCTTCAGGAACGCATAACCCGCTTCCGCCTCTTCGATCTCCCTCGCACGCGCGGTGGCGGACTCGAGCACGTCGCTCACATGCTCGGAGTCGCCGAGTGCGTTCGACCACTCGAGCAGGCCCGCGAGCCGCTCGTTGTCGCGCTTCATGCGCGAGAGTGCGCCGTGGATCAGGCGCCGCAGCACCAGGAAGGCGCCGAACGTGAGCGCGCCCGTGCCCACGAGTGCCGCGATCAGGCCGAGCTCGTTCGCGCGCCCCTCGAGGCTCGGCAGCGCGAACCGATCGACGACGAGCCCGAGCCCGATCAGCGGTACGACCGCGCCCAGGAAATAGACGATGAATGCGGCGCGATCGAGTTCGCCCGATAAGACCCGCTCTCGCCAGCCGCCAGTCCGCATGATCCCCGCGCAGAGTGATAGGCCCTCCCCGATCGGCGGATCGCCGCTCCCGCTGTAATAATAGAATGGCGCCCCGTGGGGTCGGCGGGAAGGCCCGGTATGGTTGGAGATCCCGTGCCCGAGCTCCCCGAAGTCGAGGTCACCCGCCGGCGGATCGCGCCCCATCTCGTGGGTCGCCAGATCCGGCGCCTGCGCACGACGCGGCCGAGCTACTTCTTCGTCACGTCGCCCGCGCGCCTGCGCCGCGCGCTCGCGGGCCGCACCGCGGTCGGGCTCGAGCGGCACGGCAAGTACCTGCTCGTGGTGCTCGACGACGGGGCGCGGCTCGTGCTGCACCTGGGCATGACGGGACAGCTGTTCTCCGCGGGCGTCGCGAGCCCGCGCCTGCTCTCGGCCACTGCGCGCGCGAGCCTCGCGCCCGAAGACCAGCTGTATTTCCGCCCGGACTCCCACACACATCTGTGTTTCGAGTTCGAGGACGGCGGACCCGAGGTGTACCTGCGCGACACGCGCAAGTTCGGAAAGGTGTTCTGGCTCGCCGACGGCGAGGCGCATCCGCGCCTCGCGCGGCTCGGCATCGATGCGCTCGAGGTCGACGGCGCGCGGCTGTTCGCTGCCACGCGCAAGCGGAGCGTGGCGATCAAGAACCTGCTGCTCGATCAGTCGATCTTCGCGGGCGTCGGCAACATCTACGCCGACGAGGCGCTCTTCCTCGCGGGCGTGCGGCCCACGCGCAGCGCCGCGCGCGTGACGCGCGCCGAGTGTGATGCGATCGCGCGTGGTCTCCAGCAGGTGCTTCGGCGCTCGATCGAGACGGGCGGCTCGAGCATCAGCGACTACGTCGCACCGGACGGGCGCGACGGCGAATACCAGAGCGAGCGCCGCGTGTACGCGCGGCGCGGCGAGCCCTGCCTCTCCTGCGGGGCGGCGATCGCGCGCGTGGTGGTCGGCGCGCGCGGCACCCACTACTGCCCGCGCTGCCAGAGGTAGACGGTGCTCAGCCTGCGAGAGCTCGAGCGTGCCACGGCGATCCTGCGCCGCGAGATCGTGGACCACCGGATCCAGCAGGTGGTGCAGCCCGACGCGACCACGATCGTGCTCGAGCTCTACGGCGGCGGGGAGAGAGAGGGGCGCCGGCGCTGGCTCGCGCTCTCCTGTGACGCCGCGCGCGCGCGCGTGGGTGAGCCGGGCGAATCGCCCGGCAGCGGCGGGGCCGCCCCGCCGCGCTTCGCGCAGTACCTGCGCGCGCACCTGCGTGGCGCACGCGTGTGGGACGTGGAGCTGATCGACGGCGAGCGTCAGCTCGCGCTGCGCACGCGCGGAGCCGAGGGCGACCTCACGCTCCTGCTCGCGATCTTCGGGCGCAAGAGCAACCTCGTGGCCCTCGACGCAGAAAACAGGATTGCACTGACGATGCGCCCGCTCGCGGAGACGCGGCCCGAGCTCGCGCAGGGCGAGCCGTGGCGGCCGCCGGGCCGCACTCTGCCGCGCGCGGGCGAGGATCGCTTCGCGGCCGTGCCCGATGCGGACTATCTCGCGGCGATCGAGGCGCACTACGCCGAGCGCGATCGCGAGAGCGGCGAGCACGACCTGCGCCGGCGCATCGAGGGCGCGCTGCGCAAGGAGGTGAAGTCGCTCGATCGCAAGCTCGAGAAGGTGGCGCGCGAGCTCGCGAGCGCCGAGGCCGCGGCGCAGCTGGAGCGCCAGGGCGAGCTGCTCAAGAGCGCACAGGGGCGCGTCGAAGCGCGGCGACCGCGAGGTCGTGGTGCGCGACTGGGACAGCGGCGCCGAAGTGCGGATCGAGCTCGACCCGACGCTCGGCCCGAGCGAGAACCTCGAGCGGATCTTTGCGCGCTACCGAAAGGGCGTGCGCGCGCTCACCAAGGCCGGCGCGCAGCACGTCGCCGTGCGCGATGCGCGCGATGCGGCGGCGGCGCTCGAGGCCGAGCTCGCGGCGCTCGCGGACGGCCCGGCGCTCGAAGCGTTTGCGGAGCGCGCCGAGGTGGCGCGGCTCGTCAAGAAGTACGCGCCGGCGCCGGCGCCGGCCGCGCGCCCGGAAGCCCGGGAAGTGAAGGTCGCGGGTCGCGTGCTGCCCGCGAAGTATCTGCCGCGCCGCTACCGCACGGCCGACGATCTCGAGATCTGGGTCGGACGCAGCGACGACGCGAACGACTATCTCACCACGAAGCTCGCGCGCGGGAAGGACCTGTTCTTCCACGTCGCGGCCACACCGGGCAGTCACGTGATCCTGCGCACGGGCGGCCGCGTCGACCCGCCCTCCGATGCGATCCTCGACGCGTGCGAGCTCGCGGTGCACTACTCGAAGGCCAAGAACGCGACGCGCGTCGACGTGCACGTGGTGCCGATCGCGAACGTGCGCAAGCCGAAGGGTGCCAAGCCCGGACTCGTCCAGGTGCACGGTGGCAAGAACGTGCACCTGCGCCGCGAAGAGGCGCGCCTGCGGCGCGTGCTCGAGGCGAGGATCGAGGATTGAGGGCGGCGGCGTGGATCGCGGCGCTCGCGCTGGTTGCGGCGCCACTCTCTGCGCGCGCCGAGACCCTGACGGGAAAGGTCGTCTCGGTCGCGGACGGCGACACGATCACCATTCTCGTGGATCGGGAGCAGGTCAAGGTGCGGCTGGCGGAGATCGACACACCCGAGCGCGGCCAGCCCTGGGGCAAGCGGGCGAAGCAGGCGCTCATCGAAAAGATCGCCGGCCACGTCGTACAGGTCGAGACGAAGTTCAACGACCGCTACGGCCGCCGCGTCGGCCACGTCGTCTACAGCGGGCGTGACGTCAATCGCGAGCTCGTGCGCGAGGGACACGCCTGGGTGTACCGCCAGTGGCTGCGCGACGAGACGCTGCTCGACGACGAAGCCTACGCGCGCGCCGCGCGCGCGGGCCTCTGGGGCCTTTCCGAATCCGAGCGCGTGCCGCCGTGGGAGTGGCGTGACGCGACGCGTAGGGCGGACTAGCCCGCAAGCTTCGCGCAACGAGCCGAAGGCGAGCGAAGACCCTCAGGCGGGCGTAATCCGCCATCAGGCAAGGAACGCGAGCACCGCCTCGGACAATGCCTCCGGCGCGTCGAGCTCCGCCATGTGGCCCGCGCCCGGAAGCTGGCGGACCTCGGCGGGGGCGCCGAGCGCGTCGGCGAAGCGCTTGGCATAGCTCGGCGGCACGAGCCGATCTTCGGCGCCCCAGACGACGAGCGTGGGCGCGGTGATCCGGTGCAGGCGCTTGGCGAGGCCCGTGTCGGTGAGCGGCCAGAGCAGGCGCGCGACCGCCTCCTGCGCGCGCGCGGTCTCGATCTCCCACTCGACGGGATCGGCTCCGTCGGGCAGCGCGAGGAATGCTTCATAGCGGTCGGGGTGCGTCGAGAGCAGCGGCGGAATCGCCGAGAGGCGCTGTGCGAACAGATCGGCGGGCGGCTCGCCGACGTCGAACAGGCCCAGCGGCGCGATCAGCACGAGGCGCCGAACGCTCGCGCGCGAGAAGGCGGCGACCTCGGCCGCGAGCGTCGCGCCTACCGACGCACCGACGAGATCGACCGGCCCCGGCGCGCACGCGTCGAGCAGGTCGAGCGCCGCGATCACCCAGTCCGCGAGTCCGTCGAGCGCACGGTGCCCATCTGCACCCGGAAAGCCCGGCAGCGACGGCGCGATCACGCGCCGCGTGCGCGCGAGCTCGTCGAGGAATGCGGGCCAGCGCGGGAGCCCGCGCAGGCCGCCCAGGAACACGAGGGGCTCACCGTCGCCGCGTTCCCAGACGCGCGCCTCGATGCCGCGCGGAAGCGAGACGCGCCTTTCGCGCACGCTCACGGGCGCAGCTCGCGCGGCCGCGCGCGGTCGGCCGTGGCGACGGGCCGCGGCCACCAGCGGTTCTCCCACTCGTCGTCGAAGAGCCCCGCGAGCTGCGGCATCACGCGCTTCGCGAACAGCTCGGTGTTGTACGTCGTGAGCTCGCGACTCATGTTGCCGAACTGCATCAAGAGCATCAGGTGCCCGACATTGAGCTCCGTGGCCACTTCGCGCAGCTGCTCGGCCACCTCGTCGGGGCTGCCGATGATCACGAAGCCCTGCGAGACGATGTCTTCCATGCGCGGCCCGCCGCCGCGCGCGCCGCTCTCGCGCGACTGCGCGGCCGCGCGTGCCACCTGCGACTGCACGCGTGCGCGCAGCGACGCCTCGCTCATGTAGCCGGGCGCGGTCGCGAAGCGCGGGTCGACGTGCAGGCACCGCCCGTAGAAATACTCGGCGGGCTCGCGGTAGAGCTCGAGCGCCTCTTCGCGCGACTCCGCGACACCGACGAACTGGAGGAATCCGCCGCGATACGGATTGGGCTCGACGCCGAGTCGCGCGAGCTCGTTCCAATACCCCTTCATCGTGGCGCGCCCGAGCTTGTAGCCGAAGTACGAGAGGTAGGAGTAGACGTAGTCGCGCTCGGCACACCAGTGCCAGGTCTCGATCGAGCCGCCGCCGGGGATCCACACGGGCGGGTGAGGCTTCTGCACCGGACGCGGCCATACGTTCACGTAGCGCAGCTGGTTGTAGCGCCCGTTCCACGTGAACGGCTCTTCCGCCTGCCACGCGCGCAGGATCAGGTCGTGCGCCTCGAAATAGCGATCGCGCAGCTGGCTCGGATTCTGGCCGTACGCATAACAGGTGTCCATCGGCGTTCCGACCGGGAAGCCCGCAACGAGCCGGCCGCCCGAAATGCAGTCGAGCATCGCCATCTCTTCGGCGACGCGAATGGGCGGGTTGTAGAGCGCGAGCGAGTTGCCCATCACCACGAGTGCAGCGTCGCGCGTGCGACGCGCGAGACCCGCCGCGATGAGGTTCGGCGAGGGCATGAGTCCGTAGCCGTTCTGATGGTGCTCGTTCACGCAGATGCCGTCGAAGCCGATCTCGGCCGCGTGCTCGAGCTCGTCCATGAACTCGTTGTAGAGCGCGTGGGCGAAGCGCGCGTCGAACAGCGCCGGGTCGATGTCGACCCACACCGAGGCGTGTTGCTGCGCGAAGTCTTCGGGCAGTCGCGTGTAGGGCATCAGGTGGAACCACAGGATTTTCATTGCCACCCTCCCGCGGCTGATGAATCATCGCGGCGCCGATGCGAAGATTCCTTCACGCACTCCTCTTCACGGCAGCGCTCGCCGCCGCGTGCGGCAATGGTACTCCGCCCGCGATTCCGGGTGCGCAGCTGCCCGTCGACTGGCTCACCGTAGATGGCCACCGGATCACCGTCGAGGTCGCTCGCCGCCCCGCCGAGCGCAGCCACGGCCTGATGTTCCGCGAGAGCCTGCCGCCCGATCACGGCATGCTCTTCCTGTTCGAGAGAGACGAGGTCCAGACGTTCTGGATGCGCAATACCGTGATTCCGCTCTCGATCGCGTACGCGGATGCGGACGGGCGCATCCTGCGCATCGCCGACCTCGAGCCGCGCGACGAGCGAGTCGTCACGAGCATCGCCCCGGTTCGCTATGCGCTCGAGATGAATCGCGGCTGGTTTGCCGCGCACGACGTGGTACCGGGCGACTCGATCACGGGAATCCCGAAGGGAATCCCGTAGGGCGGGAAAGCGAGCGAAGCGAGCGCATCCCGCCATCAGATGAAACGCGACGAGCTGCCGAAGGCGGGATCCGCCTTCGGCTCCTCCCGCCCTACAGGATCACCTCGAAGCCCTCGAAGCGCGGATGTCCGAGATAGGTGCCCGCGGGCGCGCGCGCCTGCTGGTGCGCCTTGCGGAAGCTCTCCGACTCGGTCCACGCCTCGAACGCCTCGCGCGATTCCCAGATCGTATGCGAGGCGTAGAGCGTGGACTCTGCGTCGCTGGGCCCGCGCAGCAGATGGAACTCGCGGAAGCCCGGCACGTCGTCGAGATACGAGTCGCGCTCGCGCCAGAGCTTCTCGAAAGTCTCCTCGGCGCCGGGCGCGATGCTGAAGCGATTCATGGCGATGAACACGTGCGATCTCCTCGGTCGGCTCGCTCGCAGGCTACCGCGCCTAGAACCAGCCCGCCCAGCGCGCCACGGCGGCCGCCGCGGCCGAGAGCAACCAGAAGCTCGCGATGCAGCCGAGCAACAGGCGCGATCTGCCGCGGCGCTGGTTGCGGATCACCGCGTCGGAGCTGATCCAGAGCATGACGAGCACCGCGGCGATCGAGAACGGATTGCGCTCGAGTGCCATCAGCAGCGCCGACGCGCCGAGCACGACGAAGATCGCGCCGACCGTGACGAGCACGGGCCACAGCGTCGAGTCGCGGAAGTAGGGCGCGAGCCAGAACTCCGCGCCGTGCGGCTCGTCGCGTTCGGGACGCGCCGGATCGCGATCAGACATCGAGGGGATGCTAGCCTGGGACCGCTCTCTGGAGGCACCGCCATGGCCGACACCACCTTCACCCGCATGCAGGACGCCACGCGCGAGGACTACCAGGTCATCGGCCGGCACAGCCTCGAGTTCTTCACGGGACTTCCGGATCGCTTGCTGCGCCACCTCGAGCTGCTCGACTCCGACACGGGCGGCTATGCCGTCACGCGGCTCACCCACAGTCTCCAGACCGCTACGCGCGCCGAGCGCGACGGGCGCGACGAGGAGTACGTGGTCTGCGCGCTGCTGCACGACATCGGCGACACGCTCGCGAGCGCCAACCACTCCGAGCTCGCGGCGACGATCCTGCAGCCGTTCGTCTCGGAAGAGAATCACTGGATCGTGAAGCACCACGGCGTGTTCCAGGGCTACTACTTCTTCCACCACTTCGGCCTCGACCGCGATGCGCGCGAGGCGCACCGGGGTCACCCGTGGTTCGGCGAGTGCGCGGCGTTCTGCGCGCTCTACGACCAGAACAGCTTCGATCCCGAATTCGAGACGCTGCCGCTCGCGCACTTCGAGCCGATGGTGCGCAAGGTGTTCGCAGCCCCGAAGCAATCGATCTACGTAAACCCCTCGACCGGCCGGATGGGCCCGTAGTCGCGGGGTTGGCCCGATCGTCCGACCCGCCGGTATGCGGACGTATTTCGATCGGGTGAAGGAGCATCCGGCCAATGGACAGGCCAGCGACCCGGCCGTTCGGGACGGGACCTCCGCTATTCTTACGTCCGCCGGGGTTCAGGAACGGCTGGAGTCCAGATAGTTGGCGACTACGCATCAGAAAGTCGAGCAGGGCGCGCGCAGCCGCGAGGCGCTGCTCGATGCCGCGATCGAGCTGATCTCGGAAGGCGGTTACACGGCCACGGGAGTCGACGCGATCGCGCGCCGGTCCGGCGTCGTGAAGAGCGCGCTCTACTGGCACTTCGGGAGCAAAGACGGCCTTCTGGTGGCCGCCCTCGAGCGCACCGCGCGCGAATGGGTCGCCGAATTCGAGGCGTCGGTGGTGCTCAACGCCGCGCCAGAGCAGCGGCTCGAGAACCTGCTGAACCACGTGCGCACCCTGTTCTACGACCGCCCGGACCGGCTCCGGCTGCTGCTCTCGGCGCTGATCGAGCGCGGCCCCGACAACGAAGAGGTGCGCGAAGGCGTCGAGCGGATCATGGGCGTGTTGCGCGACGCGATCGCGGGCGGGATGAGTTTCCTGCCGATCCCGCAGGAACGCGTGCACGGTATCGCGACGCTTGCGTTCGAGACGCTCACGGGCGCGTTCTTCGACTACCTCTCGAACCCCAAACGCGAGATCTTCGAGCAGCGGCTCAAGGTGATCCGCAAGATGCTCGCGCTGTTCGTCGAGTACGAGATCAAGCACGCGAACCTGAACGACCGGTTCCGAGCTTCTTCTTGACACTTGCGCGCTGCGCCTGATAGAAGCGCCAGCGAACCGATCGGTACGCTCACCGAGGGCTTCCCTCGGGGGGCACTCGAAGCGCGCCTTCGGTTTCCACGCACATGCTCGATCGGCTGCTGAGCCGGTTCTTCTCGGCGAAGGGGAACGGGATGGCGCTCGCTCGCTTTCTGGTGTCGCGCTGCTGGATCTTCGGTCTAGCCCTCACTGCAACTAACGCCTCCGCGCAGCAGTCCCCGCTCGTCGAACCGCCCGGCGCGAACGACTACCGCGGGACGGGCGGTGTCTACAACATCCTCCCGGCGGGGCAGAAGGGCGTCTTCAGCCTGCTCGAGGAGGTGCAGATGGCGACGGTCTGCGATCCCCTCGGCCTGATCCGGCCGTGCTCGCGCAACGAGGCCGACTATCCCGCGTACACGATCGACCAGCTGCTCATGTACGACGGGCTCCTGCGAGGCGCGCCCACACTCACCCCCGCGACGATCACCGACTACTTCAAGGACGCCACGTTCGGCGTGCCCGCGGACAAGATCGCGCGCGAATACTCGCCGGGTGGACTCGCGGGCGTCGTGGTGATTCGCGACGTCGACTTCAACGTGCCGCGCATCTACGCGAACAGCCGCAACGATGCGATCTTCGCCACCGGCTATGTCTCCGCCGAAGACCGGCTCTTCCTCATGGATGTACTGCGCCACGTCGGTCGCGGCCGGATGTCCGAGTTCCTCGGGCCGAGCCCGAGCAATCTCGCGATGGATCGCGATACCTATCGCGTCACGGGCTACACGGAAGCCGAGCTGCAGCAGATGGTCGACAACCTCGACGACCAGTACGGCACCTACGGCGCGCTCACGCAGCAGGGATTCCAGGATTTTGCCGACGGCGTCAATCAGTACATCGCGGAAGCGCTGCTCGACCCGAGCAAGCTCCCCGGCGACTATGTGACGCTGCAGCAGGTGCCCCTGCCCTGGAAGCCCACCGACACCGTTGCGATAGCGAGCTTGATTACGGGCATCTTCGGTGTGGGCGGCGGCGGCGAGCTCGGCAACTGCAAGTTCCTGCAGGAGCTCCAGACCCGCTACGGCAACGCTGTGGTTGCGCGTCAGGTGTTCGAGGACTTCCAGCAGGACGACGACCCCGAGAAGCCGCGCACCACCGACAACTCGTTCCCCTATCTCGTGCAGGGTCCCGTCGATCCCGCCGCGGTGGCGTGCCCCGATGCCGGCACTCTGCAGGCGGCGCTCCAGGGCGCGACGAGGATCGGTAACGGCTCGGTCGACGGTCCGGGCGGGCCGATCCCGTTGGCCGCGAAGTCGGCCGCGTCGAACGCTCTGCTCGTCGGTGCGTCGCGTTCTGCGACCGGGTACCCGATCGCCGTGTTCGGACCGCAGGTGAGCTACTTCTCGCCGGAGATCCTGACCGAGATCGAGGTGCACGCGCCCGGCGAGCCCGGCAATCCGCTCGCTCCCGCGATCGACGCGCGCGGCGCGGCGTTCCCGGGCATCAGCCTGCTCGTGCTGCTCGGGCGCGGCCGCGACTTCTCGTGGAGCGCGACGAGCGCCGGCAGCGATCTCGTCGACGTCGTCGCGGCGCCGCTGTGCGAGCCGGACGGCTCCACGCCGACGGTCGCCTCGCGTCACTACCTCTACCTGGGCCAGTGCCTGCCGATGTATCAGCGCACGGACGTCTGGATCGCGAAGCCCGGTGCCGGCGGCATTCCCGCGTTTCCGCCCGCGCTGCCGACGCCTCAGATTCCGCCGCTCACGCCGGATCTCCTGAGCGATCCGCTGTTCATCCTCGGCCCGCCCGATCTGCTCACGGGCAACATCCTGGTCACCGCGAAGGTGCTGCGCACGTCGCACGGCCCCGTGCAGTCGTTTGCGACCGTGAACGGGCAGCCGGTGGCCTACGTGCGCCAGCGCTCCACGTGGTTCCACGAGCCCGACGCGGCGCCGTCCTTCCTCAAGATGAACAGCCCCGATCTCGTGACCGACGCCGCGAGCTTCCAGCAGGCGATGGGTACGATCGCGAACTCGACGTTCAATTGGTTCTACGTCGACAGCAAGAACATCGCGTTCGAGGTATCGGGCAACTATCCGATCCGGGCCGCCGGCATCGACCACGATCTGCCCTACTTCGCGACCGGTCAGTGGGACTGGCAGAACTGGAACCCGGCGACATTGACCGCCGACCGCATGTCGCAGCCGCAGCTCCCGAAGGACATCGACCCCGCGAAGGGCTACATGACCTCGTGGAACAACGCGCAGGCGCCGGGCTGGAACGCCGCGGACGCGAACCTCTCGTACGGATCGCTGCACCGCAGCCAGCCGCTCGACGATCGGATCCTCGCGGATTCGTCGATCACGCAGACCGAGCTCGTGCAGTACATGGAGGACGCGGGCACCGTCGACCTGCGCGGCGACAAGGTCGTGCCCGTGATCGCGCAGCTGCTAGGCGCGGCCACTGGCGATGCGAACGCCGATCTCGGGCTCTCGGTGCTCACGGCCTGGAAGGCCGCAGGCGCGCACCGGCGCGACCTCGACGGCAACGGCGTCTATGACCACGCCGCGGCCGTCGCGCTGATGGACCGCTGGTGGGTCCCGCTCACCGACGCGGTGTTCGACACGCTCGGCCCCGCAGTTCGCGCGTCGATGCCGCTCGGTCGTCACGACGCCCCGGGACCGATGGGCTCCTCGTTCATCGAAGGCTGGTACGGGATCGTGCACAAGGATCTGCGCGGCGCGATCGCGGGCGCGCCGATCGCGCCGTTCTCGCGCGTCTACTGCGGCAACGGTGTGCTCGCAGACTGCAAGACCGCCGTGCGCAACAGCCTCGCCGCGGCAGTGGCATCGCTGGGCCCGAATCCCGCGACGTGGGATGCGAACGAGGCCGGCGACCGCATCCAGCTCGCCGCGGCGGGAACCGCCTCGGTCCCCGACATGGACTGGGTGAACCGACCGACGTTCCAGCAGGTGGTGGAGTACCGGCTCGACGCACAGAGCCCGGACACTGACGGCGACGGCCGCAACGACGACAACGACAACTGTCCGTTCGTGGCGAACCCCGGCCAGCAGGACACGGGTGGACTCACGACTACGACTCCGGACGGGATCGGCAACGCATGCCAGTGCGGCGACGTGACCGGGAACGGAATCGTGAACGGCCAGGACGCCGCCGTGATCAAGCGCCACGCGCTCCACCTGGAGCCGAACCCGCTATTCGCGGTGCCCGGAAACTGCGACGTCACGGGCAACGGCCAGTGCAACGGCCAGGACTCCAACTCCGTGAAGCGCGCTGCGCTCGGGTCGCCGGGGCCCACGTTCGGCCAGAACTGCCACAACGCCACGGGTGATCCGCTGCCGCCGGGCCTCTGAGCGGACTCGTTGATTCGATCGACGAACTAGTTCGCCCCGGAAACTCGCGCGGGCAAGTAGTTGCGCGGGCAGGAGGGCGAATTTCACCCCATAATTTTCAACCAACGGTTGTTAACTTCGGGCGATAATCATCGTCCCCTTAGGAGGATCCCCCCATGAAGCCTTCCGATCGCTCGCTCGAGATTGCCGTGCTCGGGCTCGGGCAGGCCGGCGCGAACATCGCTGCCGAGTTCCAGCGCCGCGGCTACCGCTCACTCGCGTTCAACACCGCACGGACCGATTTCACGTCGCTGGGCGCGACGCTGCCCGAATCGCAGCGGATCCACATCGGGCTCGAGGGCTCCAACGGCGCGGGCAGCGACGTCGAGCACGGGCGCGAGTGCATCGCGGCCAACGCCGACCGGATCAAGTCCCTGGTCTCGGAGCACGCTGCGCTCGCCGACGTCGTCGTGATCGCCGCGGGCCTCGGCGGTGGCGCCGGCTCGTGCGCGGCCGACCTCGTCGAGCTCGTCCGGGAGCTCGATTTCCCGATCCTGGTGCTCACCGCGCTTCCGCATCATCACGAAAGCGGAATCAACAAGGTGAACGCGCTCTGCGCGATTCGCGATCTCGCGCAGTTGCCCGGATTCGGCTGGGTGATGATCGACGACGCGAAGCTCGCGCGACTCCATCACGACGTTCCGATCAGCTCGTATTTCGAGACGATCAACCGCGACATCGTCGAGCCGCTCGACACGTTCAACCGGCTCAACGACCGCGAGTCGATCGCGCCGATCCGCACCCTCGACGCGGAAGACCTCCGCACGCTGCTGCTCGCGGGTGGCATCCTGAACTACCACTCGCGCGTGCTGCCGAAGCTCAGCGTCGATGCGGTGCTCGAGACGGTGCGCGTCTCGCTCGCAGAGAACCCGATCATGCCGAGCGGGTCCGATCTCGCGAACGCGGCCTACCTCGGGATCGTGATCGAGGCCTCCGAGCGCGCGCTCGCCGAGAGCCCGTTCTCGCTCTTCGAGGAAGTCGCGGAGCAGACCAAGCGCGAGACCGGTGGCGCGGCGGTGTACCTGGGCCTGTATCGCGCGCTCGGAGTCGACGACGCGTCGGCGACCGTGCGCATCCTCTCGTGCACGCCCGCGCTTCCGTCTTCGATCGGCGAGATGATGGCCGAGGCGCAGCGCGAGGCCGGCGCGATCCAGCAGAAGGCCACGCGCCACGTAGACGGGCTCGACCTCGGCGGCCTCGAGCGCCTGCGCCCGACGCCGGTTCCGCACGTCGCGCGCTCGCGCCGCGGCGGCGACGCGAACGCCGCAGCGCCGGCGCCCGTGACCGCGAAGAAGGCGGCGCGCGTCGCGAATGAGCCGGCTCCATCGGTAGCGGTGACCGAGCCGGCGCCGTCCGTGGCGTCGAATCCGCCGGCCGCGCGCGCGCCGGCCACCCAGGCCTCGTCGCGCAATGGCGATTCCGGGGCGACGCTGCCGTCGCGCGGGCGCTACGAGCGGCTCGCAAACGCGTTCCGCGAGGCCACCGAGGACGACAAGCGCTCCAAGATCGGGGGCGAGCTCGTGTCGGCGCTGCAATCGAATGAGGCGCTCGAGCGCTTCTACGCGGTCAACGCGATGTCGCGCGTGAATCCGGGCTACTTCAAGGAAGCGCTGCGGAAGGCCGCGCGCGACGCGGACCGCCACGTGTCGGACCTCGCACGTCGAGCACTCGAGAAGCTCACGGTCGGGCGCGACTGAACGCGTTGAGAGCGCTGATCCACCTGGTTCCGCGCGCGGGCGCGGGCGATCGGTTCGCCTCGCGCATCGCGTCGCTCGTGCCCGAGCTGCGCGAGCGCGCGGCGGCGCGCGGTCTGGTCGTGAACGCGCTGCATCGGCTCGAGCGCGATGCGTTCGGCAAGCACACGCCGTATCGCGCCGCGCTCGAGCTCACGGGCGCGCAGCTCGTGCCCGATGAGGTGCTGGCCGTGGTCGGCGATCTGGGCCCGCGCATCGATGACGTCGCGCATCCCGATACGTCGACGCTGCTCATCGGCGCAGACGCCGTGTTCGTGGCGCCCGCAGAGCGCTCGCCGGTCCGTTACCAGTACCTGATGCGCCGCAACGCGAGCTTCACGCACGCGGCCTATCTCGAGCGCTACCGGACGATCCACTCGCGATTCGGCCTCGTGACGCCGGGCCACCAGGGCTACGTGCAGCTCCACGTCGATCCGGATGCGTCGCGGCGCACGGCCGTGCGCGCGGGTCTCGGGGTGTGGGGCTGTGACAGCGTGTCCGAGCTGCACCTCGAGTCGCAGGAGAAGTTCCTGCGTGCACTTGCGAAGTCGGGCTTTGGCAAGGAGCCGATCGAAGACGAGGAGGTCTTCGTCGACCGCGCGAGCTCGTTCGACCTGTGCTCGACGGTCGATTGGGGCTAGGCGCGCGGGCGATTCCGACCGAGCAGCGCGAGCAGCGCGATTCCAGCCGCGAGCGCGAGCCTTCCCGGCTCCGGCAGCGATGCGATCGCCTCCTCGACGTCCGCGCGCGGGAACGAGAGCCCGTTGCCCGGGTTCGTCACGAGCGGTCCGCTATCCGCGAGCGCGTTGCGGACCTCGTCGGGCGTGAGGGTCGGATCCGCGTCCAGGAGCAGCGCTGCCTCGGCCGCCGCGTACGGGCTCGCGGCCGAGGTTCCGCCGAACGAGGTCGTGAGGCCGCCGCCCACCGCGCTCGTCGCCGTGCGGTAGTCGGGAGCGAGGATGTCGAGCAGCGCGCCGCTGTTGGTATGGCAGACGAACACGTCGGGCGCGGTCGTACTGTCGGTGCATTCGGGAAATAGCGCACAGAGCGGAAGACCCAGGAGCACCTCGCCGCACCAGGACACCGAGCCCACGTTCGCGTCGTAGACGCCGCCGACCGAGATCGCCTGTGCGACGCAGGCCGGAAACGAGATGCCCTGGTCGTGGCTCTCGTTCCCCGAGGCGACGAATACGGCGATGCCGGCCGCGTGCAGTCCGGCGATCGCATTCGCGGTGTTGCTGCCGGTGCACTGCCCCAGTGACGAGTTCGCGTACTGGCCGCCGTCGCCCAGACTCATGTTGACGACGCGCACGCCCGCTGCGGCGCCTCCGGGGCCGCTCTCGCTGAGCACCCAGTCCAGACCCGCGGCGATGTCGGAGAAAGTCCCACCGCCCGCGTTGTCGAGCACCTTGACCGCGACGATCTCGGCGCCCGGCGCCACGCCGAGCGGCGCTACGACACCCGCCGAAGTGATGATGCCCGAGACGCTCGTGCCGTGGCCCTGATCATCTTCGGCGCTGTCGTCCTCGTTCGACCCATCGGGGCAGCATCCCTGGCAGAAGCAGTGCTGGGCGGCGATGTCGTCGGCCAGGTCCGGGTGGTTGGTATCGATGCCCGTGTCGACCACGGCCACGCGCACGCCCGCCCCGGTATAGCCCTGGGTGTGAACCGCGGGGGCGCCGATCATGGCCGAGCCCTCGACCAGCCGGGCACGGACGCGCCCATCGAGCGACACCGCGGCGACGCGCGGATTCGCCAGGAGAGCGTGGATTCCCTGGGCCAGGGCACCGCCCGAGAGGCCCGCGATCGAGCGGTAGCGGCGCGTCACCGAGAACACACCCGCCGGCAGTGCCGACAGCAGGCCGTCCTGGAGCTCCGCCACGCGCGCGCTGCGGGCCGGACCCAGCGGCGGCAGCGAATCACCCTCCGCGAGCACCACCTCGATCTGCAGCCATTCGCCCGCGGTCGCCGCGGCGAGTGCGCGCTCGAGTGCGGGGTCGAGTCGAGCTCCGGGCTCGCTCCACCCCGGGTGCGCCAGCGAGAGGACGGCCGCGAACAGCACGAGCGAGCGGGGCAGGGGGCGCAAGCGATCTCCAAGCGAAGCCACAACGACAGCCGAAAAATCCGATGTCTGCGCATCGTCCCATGGCGGGGGTCCGCAGCGCAACCCGTGCCGGAATAAGGATGGGTCCGAGCGCGCGGTCGGACGGGCACGAGCCCCGCAACATGTCGAGAAAGATTGACTAACCGGTGCTCAAGCTCGGAACGGGGCATGTCGCTACGGCGCAGATGGCATTCCCTCATTCTCACGCCGTGCGGCGCGCCCTCGGCGCTTGCCTCGTGCTATGGGCCTCGCTCGCGAGCCCGGCCTGGGCCGCCGGCGCGCCCGCCAACACCGCGATCAACAACACCGCGACGGTGACCTTCACCGATCCGGATGGCCAGCCGCAGACGATCAACTCGAACACGGCCACGCTGCGCGTCGACGAGCTGCTCGGCGTCGCGGTCGTGAGCAACGATGCGGGCAACGTCGGCGTTCTGTCTCCGGACGACGACGATGCGCTCTCGTTCACGATCACGAACCCCGGCAACGGATCGGAGGCGTTCGCGCTCGCTGCGAACGCGGCCCTCGGTGGCGATGAATACGACCCCACCGACGTCCGGATCTTCCTCGATGACGGCGACGGCGTGTTCGAGCCCGCGCAGGACACGCTCTATGTGGTCGGCGTGAATGATCCCGTGCTCGCGCCGGACCAGTCGCTCGTCGTGTTCATCTCGGCAGACACCCCGGCGGGCCACGCCACGGGCGATACCGCTGCGGCCCAGCTCACGGCGACCGCGGTCACGGGCAGCGGGACACCGGGCACCACGTTCGCGGGGCAGGGCACCGGCGGCGTGGACGCCGTGGTCGGCGCGACCACGGCGACCGCAGATGCGCAGGGCACCTACTCGGTGTCCCAGACGCTCACGACGCTCTCCAAGAGCCAGACCATCGAGGACCCGTTCGGCGGCACCAGCCCGGTTCCGGGGGCCGTGATCACCTACACGATCACGATGACGCTCGCGGGCTCCGGCACGATCACGGGCGCGCAGATCGACGACTCGATTCCCAGCAACACGACCTACGTCCCGGGGAGTCTGCGCCTCGATGGCCTGCCGCTCACCGATGCCGCGGACGTCGACGCCGGGCAGTTCACCGGCAGCGCGATCGCGGTGAGCCTGGGCGCCGTCACGGCTCCCGGCTCGCACACCGTGGAATTCCAGGTCCAGATCAACTGAGGAGGTCCGCGACCATGACGCGTCTTCACTATCGAACTGCGCTCGCCGGATTCACCGCCGCCTGGCTGCTTTTCGCCGTGGCGCCGCCGGCGGCGGGGGCCGATGGGCTCGAGCTCCGCAACGCCGTCTTCCAGGAGGTCGACGTCAAGGCGGCCGATGGAACCACGAGTCGCGAGCGCGTGCCCGCAGCGAAGGTCGTGCCGGGCACCGAGGTGATCTACGTGATCACCTATCGCAACGGGGGCGAGCAGCCCGCGACCGACGTCGTGATCACCAACCCGGTCCCGTCGGAGCTCGCCTACGTGCCCGAGGGCCAGCCCGGCGCGTCCGCGGCTCCCGAGGTCTCCGTGGACGCGGGCAAGCACTGGGGCGCGCTCGCTTCGCTGCGCGTGCTCGGGGCCGACGGCAAGCCGCGCGCGGCCCAGGGCAGCGATGTCACGCACCTGCGCTGGAAGCTCGGCGCCCCCGTTCGCGCCGGCGAAGAGGGGTCCGTCAGCTACCGCGCGGTCCTCGAATAACACGATTTCCGTGATCTGAAGAAGAACCAGAACCAGTTACACGCTGAACCAGAAGCAGGAGCGATGATCCCCATGAGACCCTTCCACTCGAGATTCCTCGCCGTCCTCGCGGGCACGCTGTTCGCAGCCGCCCAGGCGGCCGCCCTCGGCGCCGATACCAATGCAGGGACGGACATCAGCAACACGGCCACGGTCGACTACGTGGTGGGCACCGTGAACCAGCCCGACGTGAACTCCAACACGGCCACCTTCGAGGTCGACCGGAAGCGTCCTCCTGACCGTCGCCGAGGTCGGCGGCGCCTACACGGACGTGGCGCCCGGCGATGTCGAGCAGGCGCTCACGTTCACGGTCACCAACGACACCAACGGGCCGGTCGACTTCCGGCTCGTCGCCAGCCAGGACGCCACCGGGACCACGGAGGCTCACGGCGGCACGGACGACTTCGATGCGGCCACCCCCGTGGTGATCATCGATTCGAACGGCAGCGGCAGCTACGAGGTGGGCGTCGACACGGGATCCTTCCTCGACGAAGTTCCCGAAGGCGCGACGCGCACGGTGTTCATCGTATCGACGATCCCGATTCGCCAGCCCAACGGCGACACCGCGGGTCTCACGCTCACGGCGCACGCGGCCCTGGCCGGCGTCGCCGCGACGCTCGGCGCAGACCTCGCCGAGAGCGCTAGCGACGATCGGACCGACGGTCATCGACACGGTGCTCGCCGACATCGCGGGCGATACCGACGGAGCGCGCGACGGCGCCCACAGCGACGACGACGCGTACCGCATCCAGACCGCGACGCTCACGGTGACCAAGACGTCCACCGTGATCAGCGATCCGTTCAACAACCTCGCCAATCCCAAGCGCATTCCGGGCGCGGTGGTCGAGTACTGCGTCACGGTGGAGAACGGCGGAGACGCGGATGCCACTCTCCGTGGTGCTCACCGACGTCCTGACCGGCCAGCCGGTGACCTATCAGGCGAGCAGCCTGTTCACGGTGGACACGGGCGCCGACTGCACGGGTGGCGACGCGGAAGACGACGACGCCGCCGGGGCGGACGAGACGGACGACAACGGCGCCTCGGAGAGCTTCCGGGACGGTTTCGGCGACGTTCCAGACCGTGCCGGCCGGTGCCGGCAAGGCGATGCGCTTCCGTGTGACGATCAACTAGGCGTCGCGAATCGTGCTCCGAGGCAGCGGGTGCGCCGGATTCCGGCGCACCCGCTGCACGCAGCGCGAGCGGCCGCATGTACTGCGAGCGCGTGAGGTCGGTTTGGCGCCGCTATCTCGCGATGGCGCGCCAGACGACCGCGCGGACGGCGCTCGGCGTGCTTCTGGTGGCCGCTTTCGGCGCCCAGGCGGCCACCGTCTCGAACACCGCGCGGCTCTCCTACCTCGATCCGACCGGCGGACCGGTCGATCAGCCCTCGAACACGGTCACGTTCCAGACTGCCCCGGGCCTCTCTCCCGGACTAGTGACACTTCTGCGTTTCGCACCCGGCGGGGGTTTGGCACAGCCGACCCAGGCGGACGGAGCGTCATGCGGAAACGGTGCGGGC
The DNA here is from genome assembly GCA_963832165.1 of uncultured delta proteobacterium. Classification (GTDB taxonomy): domain Bacteria; phylum Myxococcota_A; class UBA9160; order UBA9160; family SMWR01; genus JAHEJV01. Next base: position 929,493 of record CAWHTE010000007.1, read on the forward strand.
GGATTCTGCGCCGTCGCCCTCGCTCTGGGCGAATGGCGGCGCGCTCGATCTCTCCGCACCGGTGCCGCTGCTCGACGCCACGTCGTATCACGCGGGCGAGCCCGTATTCCTCACACTCACCGACTCGAATCGCAACGCGGATCCACTGCTGCGCGAAACGATCGACGTGCGCATCACGACGAGCGGCGGCGACCAGGAAGATCTGCGCCTGCAGGAGACTGGACCCGACACGGGCATGTTCGCGGGTGGAATCCAGAGCGCGCGCATTCCGCCACCTCTCGCGGCCTTCGATTGCCGGCTCTCTCTTCCCGAAAACACCATGCTCTCCGCGGACTACGTCGATGCGATGGACGCGTCCGACACCAGCGAGGATCAGGCGCTCGTCGACCCGTTCGGGTTCGCGTTCGATTCGGCGAGCGGGACCCCGATCGATGGCGCGCAGATCACGTTGATCGACGTCGACACCGGATTGCCAGCGACCGTATTCGGCGACGACGGCACGAGCGCCTTTCCCGCGAGCGTCACGACGGGCGGCAGCGCCACGGACAGCGGAGGCGCGCTCTACACCTTCCCGCCAGGTGGCTTTCGCTTCCCGGTCGTCCCGACTGGCAACTATCGCTTCGAGATCACGCCGCCGCCGACCCACTCGGCGCCTTCGACCGTTCCGCCGAGCGTGCTCGCCGACGTACGGAGTCCGAGTGGCGACCCGTATGCGATCGTCACGGGCTCGTTCGGAGATGTCTTCGTGGTGATGCCGGGCCCGACGCTGCGCATCGACGTGCCACTCGATCCGCTCGGCGCCGGTGGACTCTCGCTCGAGAAGCTCGCGTCGCGCGAAGAGGTCTGGGCGGGTGACTTCGTGCAGTACCAGCTGCGGCTGCGCAACGCGAGCGCGGCGCTCGGTACCGGTGTGCAGCTCACCGACGTGCTGCCGTTCGGGTTCCGCTACCAGTCGAGCTCGCTGCGCTACGGCGGGCTGCGGCGGCCGGACCTGCCGCCCCCGCTCGAAGCGGGCGACGGGCGCACGCTGACGATCCCGGCGGGCGACCTTCGCACCGGGCGCGACGCTGCTCGTCACCTACGTGGCCGAGGTCACGGCGGGCGCGCCGCCCGGCGACGCGGTCAACAGCGCGATCGGCCGCGCGGACGGCGGCGTCACCACGAACCAGGCGAATGCGTCGGTGCGCGTGAAGGAGCCGTTCTTCGGCAGCTGCGCGGTGCTGGTCGGCCGCGTCGTGGAGGGCGAGTGCACCACGCCACAGGAAGAGCTCGGCGGCGTCGGAAACGTCCGCCTGCTGCTCGACGACGGCACCTACACCAGCACCGACCCGAACGGCCAGTTCCACTTCGAGAAGGTCTGCGACGGAACGCACGTGGTGCAGCTCGATCTCGAGAGCCTGCCGCCCGACAGCGAGGTGATTCCGTGCATCCAGAACACGCGCTTCGCGGGCCGCTCGTTCTCGCAGTTCGTCGACGTGCAGGGCGGCACGCTCTGGCGCACCGACTTCTACGTGCGGCGAAAGCCGAACGCATCGGGCGCTCCCGCTGCTGAGACCACACCGGCGCCGAAGCCGGCGCCCCCGGCCCCGGACGCGCTCGCGGCGCGCGCGCCGCGATCCCCGACGACGTGATCGCGGCGGGCGGAAAGATCGACTGGCTCCAGGAGGCGATGCGCGCGGCCGGCCCGGGATGGCTGTTCCCGCGCGAGAACCACAATCCGCGCGCGCCCACGCTGCGCGTCGCGATCCGACACGATCCGGCGCATCACGTCGAGCTCTCGAACGGCGGCACGCCCGTCGACCCGCTCACGTTCGACGGCACCCAGATGAGCGCCGACGGCCGCATCGCGGTGAGCGTGTGGCGCGGCATTCCGCTCGTCGAGGGCGACAACGAGCTCGTCGCGCGCGATCGTGGACAAGGCCGGCAACACGGTCATGAAGCTCTCGCGCGTGATCCACTTCGCGAACGCACCCGCGCGCGCCGAGCTCGTGCCCGAGCAGTCCGTGCTCGTCGCCGACGGAATCGCCAAGCCGGTGATCGCCGTGCGCCTGCTCGATCGCGACGGAAGGCCCGTACGCGCCGGTATCACCGGGTCCGTTCACGATCGGACCGCCCTACGTGCCGAAGAATGCAATCGACCAGCAGCAGCGGCGCCAGCTCGCGGGTCTGGATCGCTTCCAGCCCACGTATCGCGTCGAGGGCGACGATGGCATCGCCTACATCGAGCTTCAGCCCACCACCGAGAGTGGCCAGGTGGTGCTCGACTTCGCGTTCCAATCCGATCGCGAGCTCGAGCACAACGTGCGGCACGAGCAGCTGCGCACCTGGCTCGAAGCCACCCAGCGCGACTGGGTGATGGTCGGCTTCGCCGAGGGATCGCTCGGTTACGAGACGCTGTCCGGGAACATGGAGGCGCTCGACGAGACCGGACACGAGGACGACGACGAGGTCACGACGGACGGCCAGATGAGCTTCTACACGAAGGGGCGAGTGATCGGGAAGTGGCTCTTGACCGTCGCCTACGAGTCGGATCGCCACGAGCAGATGCCGGTCCGCGACGACGAGACGCTCGCCGCAGGTGATCGACCCCGACGAGTTCTACACGATCTACGGCGACGGCAGCGAGCAGCGCTACGGCGCGCCGAGCCAGAAGAAGCTCTACGTCAAGCTCGAGCGGCCGCAGTTCTACGCGCTGTTCGGCGACTACGAAACCGGCCTCACGCAGACCGAGCTCGCGCGCTACAGCCGCTCGCTCACGGGCTTCAAGTCGGAGTACGGCGGCTCCGTTTTCCAGTACAACGCGTTCGCGTCGGATACGGCGCAGCGCTACGTGCGCGACGAGATCCAGGGCGACGGCACGTCGGGGCTCTACCGCCTGTCCGGCCGGCACATCGTGATCAACAGCGAGAAGATCGCGCTCGAGACGCGCGACCGGCTCCAGAGCCACGAGATCCTCGAGAGCCGCGTCCTGCTGCGTCACATCGACTACGACATCGACTACACCAACGGCACCCTGTTCTTCCGCGAGCCGATCTTCTCGCGCGACACGGCCTTGAATCCGATCTTCATCGTGGCCGACTACGAAGTCGAGGACGGCGGCGAGGACGAGCTCAACGCGGGCGGGCGCGCATCGACCCGGCTGCTCGACGGCCGGCTCGAGGCGGGCGTGTCGTTGATCCGCGACGCCGAGGCGTCGAGCGAGACCGACCTCGGCGGCGTCGATCTGAAGGTGAAGCTCCTTCCCAACACCCAGCTGCGCCTCGAAGCGGCCGGCAGCAAGGGCGAGCTGGCCGGGGATGACCTCGAGGGGGGCGCCTACCTCGCCGAGATCGAGCATTTCGGCGAGCGCTTCGACTCCGTGGTGTACGCGCGGCGTCAGTCTGACGAGTTCGGGGTCGGCCAGCAGTTCAGCGCCGAGTCCGGCCAGGAGAAGCAGGGCCTGCTCGGCCGCGTGCCGCTCGGCGAGAAGACCGCGATCACGGGCGAGGCCTATCGCCAGGAGAATCGGACCAGCGAGGTGGAGCGCCTGGCCGGCGTGATGCGTCTCGAGCGCAGCTTCGAGAAGGGCAAGGTGTTCGGCGGCGCACAGTACGCGCGCGACGAAGACTCGCAGGGCGACGAGTTCGAGTCGCAGCAGATCGTACTCGGCGCGAGCCGCAAGTTCCTCGCCGACAAGCTCGAGCTGCTCGGTCAGGGCGACGTGTCGATCGGCGGCAAGGACGACAGCATCGACTTCCCGAGCCGTTACCTCGCGCAGGCCGGCTACGACCTGACCAAGTCCGTGAAGCTGATCGTCGCGGAGGAGGTCACGAGCGGCTCCTCGTTCGACACCCAGACCACGCGCGCGGGTGCGATCGTGAATCCGTGGAAGGGCGCGAAGCTGAACAGCACCGTCAACCAGGACCTCGGCGAGTACGGTCCGCGCACGTTCGGATTGCTGGGCCTCACGCAGTCCGTGCTGCTCGGCGAGCGCTGGGGCGTGGACGTCGGCGTCGACCAGAGCACGACCTTCGCGGGCTCGCGCCGCGCGGATCAACCTCCGCAGATCAACCCGGGCTATCCGATCGCTGCGGGATCGGGGCACGTGGCGCGCACCGCGACCGGCACCCCGGGTGTGTTTGGCCTGTCCACCGAGGACTTCATGGCCGTGTCGGCCGGCGCCACGTACCGCGCGGACCTCTGGTCTTTGAACACGCGCGGCGAGCTGCGCGATGGCGAGAGCGACGACCGCTGGGGCGTGGTGGCGAACTTCCTGCGCGAGGCTCGCGCGGGCGTCGCGTTCGCGAGCTCCGGGCGCTTCTTCGAGGCCGAGCGCGCGGGGGGTACCGAGGGACTGTTCGGTAGCGTCGACCTCTCATGGGCCTATCGCCCGCTCGGCAGCCGCTGGTCGCTGCTCGACCGGCTCGAATTCAGCCTCGATCAGCTCGACGGCGGCACGGGCGTGCCGGGCTCCGGTTTGTTCGGCGCCAACAGCCTCACGACGACCGGCGACGCCGTCTCGCGTGCGGTGGTCAACAACTTCAACCTGAACCGCGTCTCGCGCGCGTGGACCGCGAAGGACCGCAAGGGCAATCTCTTCGACCTGAACCAGCGCAACCAGTGGTCGTTCTACTACGGCTCGAAATACTCGTTCGACGAGTATGACGGCGTCTCGTACACGGGCTACACGGATCTGATCGGTGCGGAGTGGCGCTTCGATCTCACGACCTGGCTCGACATCGGCGCGCAGACCTCGATGCTGCACTCGTGGAACGCCGAGAACTACCAGTTCTCGGCCGGTCCGTCGGTGGGCTTCTCGCCGATCGCGAACAGCTGGATCAGCATCGGCTACAACGTGATCGGATTCCGTGATCCCGACTTCGACGCGGCGCGCTACACCGCGCAGGGCGTGACCTTGAAGCTGCGAATCAAGTTCGACCAGCTGACGCGTCTTCCGGGTCACGACAAGGACGATCCGCGCGCGGTCAGCCCGTTCGCGTGGCCGGGCCGTGCCGAGGGCGAGCCGCGATGAGGGTATGGAAGGCGATCGCACTGCTCGCGCTGCTGGCGACGCTGGCCCCCGAGGTCGCACGCGCCTACGGCGTGAACCAGTGTGCCGGCGATCGCTTCGGGTCGAACCTCGGCTGCACTGCCAACGACGTCCAGATCACGAACATGCAGGCGCTGAGCGCGCCGCCGTCGTGTGTGGGCGGCGGGACGATCTCGCTCGATCTCCTGCTCACGGTCAACTTCGGCAGCGCGAGCCGCTGGGACGTCGGCATCTTCCTCTCGAACGATGGAAAGAATCCGCAGCTCACGGTGGCCAACGGTGGATCGAACAGCTGCTCGGTGGCGATCCTGCCGACGACGAGCCCATTCCTGAATCTCGACTCGAACGGCGGCACGGATACCTGCGGCGACGGCAACAGCTCGATCGGGGGTGGAACGGGCAGCGGCCAGTTCGTCATGACCAACGTCACCGTGAAGTGTCAGGCGCTCAGCAGTAGTGGTCAGCTCTGGGTGCCATTCGTCGTGAGCTGGGACAACCAGGCCAGTCCGTCGGGCCTCACGTGCCGGACGGTCGCCGATCCGGTGCCGAACACGAAGTCGAAGTGCAACGCGCCCGTGATCGGGCTGACGCCGCAGGTGATCGTGTTGCCCACGATCACGAAGACCGACGGAAAGACCCAGATCACGCCGGGCGAACCCAATACGTATACGATCGCGATCACGAACAACACCGGCATCACCCTCTCCGCGGGCAACGGCAACGCGGCGCTGTTCAAGGACCCGGCCGTCACCAATCTCGCGGTGAGCAGCGTCACCTGCGCCGTGACCACGGGCACGGCCACGTGTCCCGCCGCCGGCAGCGTGACGGTGGCGGCGATGCAGGGCGCCGGGATCACGATCCCGTCGATGGCGGATGGCAGCGTCGTGACCTTCACCGTGAATGCACAGCTCAATGGGAACCCCACCGGCACCCTCACCAACGTCGCGACCGTGACGTCGAACGGGCAGACTGCGAGCGCGAGCGACGCGGATACGATCGTCTACCCGAGCCTCGTCAACGTGAAGAGCTCGCAGGCGGTGAGCGATCCATACAACGGCACCACCAACCCCAAGCGCATTCCCGGCGGTGCCGTGCGCTACGACGTCGCGGTCAGCAACACCGGGCCCGGCACCGTCAACACGGATACGCTCTTCGTCTACGATGCGGTTCCCGCCAGCACCGATCTCTACGTCACCGACATCGGAGGGGCGGGGTCGGGACCGGTCGCGTTCAGCAATGGCTCCCCCACGAGCGCGCTCACCTATACGTTCACCTCGCTCGCGAGCACCACCGACGATCTCAGCTTTTCGAACAACGGCGGCGCCACGTACAACTACACCCCGGTCCCGAACGGGAACGGGGTGGACCCGACCGTCACGCACCTGCGCATCAACCCGAAGGGCACGTTCGCGGGCGACCCCGTGGCGGGCGCTCCCAGTCCGATCTGCACGATGAGTTTCCGCGTTCGCATCGAGTAAGATGCGGGCGTGGAACTCGGGTTGGCGGGCACTTCGGCGGCGGTGATCGGCGCCGGGCAGGGGATCGGTCGCGCGACCTCGCTCCTGCTCGCGCGTGCGGGCGCGCGCGTGGCGCTCGTCGACGAGGTCGAGGAGCGGGCGCGCGCGGTGGCGCGCGAGGTGAAGGAGTGCGGCGTCGACGCGCTCGTGATCGCCGCCGACGTCACCGACGCGAAAGCGGCCGAGGCGGCGATCGAGCGCGCCCACGCAGAGCTCGGAGGGCTCGCGAGCGTGATCAACATCGTGGGCGCTGCGAGCTGGGCGCCGCTGCTCGAGCTCGACGACGACACCTGGCATCGCGACTTCCGCGTGAACCTCGAGCACCACCTCCACGTGGCGCGCGCCGCCGCCGCGCGCTGGCGCGGCACCGCCGGCGCGGGCAGCCTCGTCGCGGTGGCGAGCGTTTCGGGGGTGTTCGCAGCGCCGCGGCACGGCGCCTACGGCGCGGCCAAGGCGGGTCTGCTCTCGCTCGTGCGGACGATGGCGGAGGAGTGGTGGCCGAGCGTGCGCGTGAACGCAGTGGTGCCGGGCATGGTGCGCACGCCGCGGATCGAGGGGATGTGGGCCCGCGGTGAGATCGCGCGCCCCACCGACGACATGCTGGATCGGATGGCGGAGCCCGAGGACATCGCGGGTGCCGCGGTATTCCTGTGCTCGGCTCTCGCGCGCCGCATCACGGGCCAGGCGATCGTGGTCGACGGCGGCACGAGCACGCGCTTCCCCTATCCGATGTCCTGAACGCCTCGGAGGAGATGTGTTCGACCCGTTCGCACCGATGCCTGCCGGCGAGCGCTATGCAGCACTCGCAGAGCTGCGCGGTCGGACGCCGCTCGTGCGCCTCGCAGCTGGCCCGTGGCTCGCCACCGACATGGCGTCCGTGCTCGCGGGTCTGAAGGCGGTCGACCACTTCGCGGGCAGCTTCGGGGCCACGGGCGCGGGTCCCGAGGACGATCAGGTGATGGCCGCCATTCCGGAGCCGCGCCACGGCAAGATCCGCAAGGTGTTCAACAGCGCGCTTGCCTATCACCACGCTTCGCAGATGGAGCCGTTCGCACGCGAGCTCGCGACGCAGCGGCTCGACGCGGCCTGTGCCGCGAGCCGGCGCGACGGCGAGGTCGAGGTGGTAGAGCACTGGCTCGCGCCCGTCCCCTCGGCGGTAATCGCGCGCGTGCTCGGCGTACCGGACGCGGACCACGCGCGCTTCGCGCGCTGGTCCGACGAGCTGCTCGACCGCCAGGGCCAGAGCGACGTCGAGCACACGGGGATGGCCGGCGCCCATCCCGAGTTCGCCGCGTACGTGGACGGGCTGATCGCGGAGCGTCTCTCGGCGGCGACGCCGCCCGACGACGTGATCTCGCGCCTGCTCTTCACGGAGATCGAGGGGGAGCGCCTGTCGGCGCGCATGGTGCGCACGCAGACGATGTTCCTGATCGTCGCCGGGAACGAGACCACGCGGAACCTGATGGGCAACTGCGTGTATCGGATCGCGTGTGATCCCGCGCTGCAGGAATCGCTGCGCTCCGATCCGGCGCTCGTGCCCGCGGTGATCGAGGAGACGCTGCGCCTCGACGCGCCCGTGCAGCTGCTCGGACGCAGTTGCACGAAGGCACTCGAGCTCGATGGTGTGCCCGTCGATGCGGGCGAGCGCGTGCTGTTCCATCTCGCCTCGGCGAACCGCGACGAGGCCTGTTTCGAGGAGCCCGACGTATTCCGGCTCGCGCGACGCAACGCGCGCGATCACGTCGCGTTCGGCGCGGGCGCACACGTGTGCCCGGGCGCGTTTCTCGCACGCATGGAGACGCGCGTCGTGCTCGAGACACTGCTAGCGCGCACCGAGAAGATCGCGCTCGCGCCGGGCTACGTGTGGGACCCGAACCCGGTGTTCTGGGCGCTCGGTCCGCGCACGCTGAAGGTCACACTGTCCTGACGGGAGGGATGCGCCGTGAAGCTCGACCTGCTCTACGAAGTCGACGCGCCGAAGCCGTGGGGGAAGCCACATCCGTGGGGCCAGCGCGAGCGCGAGCGGCGCGCCTACTACGATGCGATCGAGCAGATCCGGCTCGCGGATCGGCTCGGCTTCAACACGATCTGGGCCGTCGAGCACCACTTCCGCGAGGGGCGCTCGCATTGTCCCGCGCCCGAGGTGCTGCTCGGCGCGCTCTCGCAGATCACCGAGCGCATCCGGCTCGGCTTCGGCGTGACGCTCACGCCCTTCGGCTTCACGCACCCGGCCCGGATCGCGGAGAAGGTCGCGACGCTCGACATCCTCTCGCGCGGCCGCGCCGAGTGGGGCACCGGGCGCTCGACGCCGATGGAGCAGACCGCCTTTCACGTCGACCGCGAGAAATCGCGCGAGCAGTGGAAGGAGGCGATCCAGATCGTGTGCGGAATGTGGCGCGAGGAGCGCTTCTCGTGGAACTCGGACACGTTCCAGTTCCCCGAGCGCGTGGTCACGCCGAAGCCCTATCAGGATCCGCATCCGCCGTGCTGGATGGCGGCGACGAGCGACGGCTCTTGCGAGGTGGCCGGCGAGAACGCGCTCGGCATGCTCTCGTTCGCGATCATGCAGCCGCTCGAGCGCATGGCGCAGCAGATCGCGGCCTATCGCCACGCGCAGGAGCGCGCGGTGCCGCTCACCGACGTCGCCACCAACAAGGTGGCTGCGTACACGCTCGTGCACTGCGCGGACACGATGGCGCAGGCCGAGGCGAACGAGATCTGGAGGAGCGTCGCGTGGTGGTACCAGCACCTCGCGCAGTTCACGCTCGACTGGGAGCTCGTGCACCTGTCGAAAGCAGAGCAGGATGCGACCTTTCCGCTCATGAAGCCGCTGCTCGAGGGCAACGTCCCGATCCAGCACTTCCACGATGCGGACATGATCGTCGTGGGCGACGCCGAGCGCTGCCTCCAGAAGATGAAGCACTACGCCGATCTCGGCGTCGACCAGTTGATCTGTTACGTGCAGTTCGGATACCACTCGCACGAGTCGGTGATGCGCACGATCGAGATCCTCGGCAAGGAAGTGCTGCCGGAGATCGAGAAGTACCGGCCCGCGCCTCCGAAGAGCGCGGCGGTATCCGGGACCGAGCGACTTGCGAAGTTCGTCGACTGAACGCGCGCGGCCTTCGGAGGTCGAGCCCTACCTGCGCGGCTGTGCGTGGCCGGCCGCGGAGTGGGCGGCCTACCCGCGCTGCGATCCGGGGCCGGCCGGAGCGCGGCTGCCCGCCGACACGCGCGCGCAGGCGGCGCTGCCCGTGGGCGTGCGTCTCGAGTTCACGGGGGAAGTGGAGGCGGTGGAGCTCGACTACGAGACGGCGACCGCCGAGCTCGGGCCGCGCGGAGACGGCGCGGGCACGACGTTCGCGCTCTATCGCGGTGAGCGGCTCGTGAGCGAGGTGCCCGCGGTGCTCGGCAAGGGCACGGTGCGCCTCGCCGCGGGCGCGGGACCCACGCGCGGCATCGTCTATCTGCCCGAGGCCATGCGCCCGGTCGTCCTGGGATTCCGCGCGATCGGCGGCGCGCTTGCGCCCGCTCCGCCGCAACGGCGCTGGCTCTGTTATGGCGATTCGATCGCGGAAGGCTGGCGCGCCGCGGGGCCCGCGGGCGCGTGGCCCGCGCGCGCAGGGCGCGCCTGTGAGCTCGATGTGGTCAACCTGGGCTATGCGGGAGGCGCTCGCGGCGAGCTCGCGTCCGCGGAGGAGCTCGCGCAGCTCTCGGCGGACGTGATCAGCATCGCGCACGGCACGAACTGCTGGACGCGAACGCCTCACGACGTCGACTTGTTTCGCGCCGGGCTCGCGAGCTTTCTCGCGATCGTGCGGCAGCAGCATCCCGCGCTGCCGATCGTCGCGGTCAGCCCAGTCCTGCGCGTGGACGCGGAGGAGACCTGCAATCGGCTCGGCACGACGCTCGCCGATCTGCGCGGCGCGTTCGAGGACGTGGTGCACGAGCGGATCCGCGATGGCGATGCGCGGCTCTCGCTCGTGCCGGGTCTGCCGCTCTTGCCCGCAGAGCGCTTCGCCGATGGCATTCACCCCGACGACGAAGGCCATGCGCGGCTCGCGGCTGCGCTCGGCCCGCTGATCCGCGCCGCGTGCGACCGCGCGGCGCTCGAGGACGACCGGTGAGTGATTTCTTCGACGTGTTCCGCCTCGACGGCCGCGTAGCCGCCGTCACGGGCGCGGCCAGCGGCATCGGGCGCGCGGTCGCAGAGGTACTCTCGGCCGCGGGCGCGCGCGTGATGCTGGGCGACCTCGACACCGCGGGTGCGCAGTCGGCCGCGCGCGAGATCGAGGCGCGCGGCGGCACGGCGATCGCGCAGCGCGTCGACGTGTCCGTGCGCGCGGATCACGAAGCGCTCGTCGCGCGCGCTCTCGCGGAGTGGGGCCGCCTCGACGTGATGGTGAACGTCGCGGGCGTGCCGAGCGACGGCCCGCTCGCGGACGTGGATGAGGCGGAGATCGATCGCGTGATCGCGATCAACTTGAAGGGGACGCTGTTCGGGTGTCAGGCGGCCGTGCGCGCGATGGCGCAGCGCGGCGGCGGCAGCATCGTGAACGTCGCCTCGGGCGCCATCGATCTCGCCGTGCCGAACTACGGGCTCTACGCGCTCACGAAGTCCGCGATCGCGATGATGAGCCAGACGCTGGCCACCGAGGTCGGCCGCCACGGCATTCGCGTGAACGTGATCGCACCCGGCGCGACGCTCACGAATTTCACGCAGCGCCACCTGCGCGACGCCGAGGGCAACGTCGACCCCGCGCGCCTCGACGTGTTCCTGGCTGCGATGCGCGAGCGTTCGCCGCTCGGGCTCGTGGGCGAGCCGATCGACCAAGCCTGGCTCGTGCTCTATCTCGCGTCCGATGCTTCGCGCTTCTGCACGGGTCAGATCTGGCGCGCGAACGGCGGCCAGACGATTCCGCGCTGAGATCGCCTGGCGGCATTCACTCCGGCTTTGCGCTCTCGTACAGGTCTTCGAGCCGCGGCGACATCCAGCCGTTCGGCGGTGTGAACCCGGGGGCGAGCGCATGCACGCGCGCGAAGGACTCGACTGCGCGATCCGTCTCTCCGATCGCGGCCAGTGCGCTTCCCGTGACGAACGCAGTGCGCGCGGAGAGCGAGCGCGCCGCCGCGGAACCCTTTACGCTCGCGAGGGTCTCCTCGGCATCGCGTGCGCTCTCGAGTGCGGACTCGAAGCGCGCTGCGCGGTACTCCTCGAACGCGTGGTCGACGAGCTCTTCGGCTCGCTCGATCTGGGGATCGGGCGCGTCCGTTGGAGCCGTGGGCGGAGGGGCACGGGGCGGCGTCTTGGCTGCGACCGCCTTCGGCTTGGTCTTCTCCGCAGGCAACACGGCCTGGGGTGGAAGGATCAGCCGCTGCCCGACTTCGATCCGATCCGAAGTGCGCATTCGATTGAACCAGGCGATTGTAGAAACAGGCACGCTATAGCGCCGCGCCACGTTCTCAAGCGACTCTCCTTCGTGTACGCGGTGAACGATCAGTGCGCGATTGGGGATCCGGAGGATCTGGCCGGCCGCAATGCTCTTGGGGTCGCGAATTCGGTTCTCGCGCGCGAGTCGATCGACGCTCACGCCATAGCCCTGTGCGATCCAAGCCAAAGTATCGCCGGCTCTCACGCGGTGGTACGCTGGCTGGCGCCGGGCGGCGATCGTTTCACATGCGCACAGCAGCGCGGCGATCGCTGCGATCACCGCAACGCCGCGCCGGGTATCGATTTTGCGTGAGGATCGCGCGATGACGAACGCCGCCCCTGCCCGAGGACGAGCAGGCGCGATCCATCTCGACGTGAGGGCGCTCGTCGCGGCGTGGACGGGCGATCGACCCAGCCCAGAGTTCTGGATCGAGACGGACGCGATCCAGAGCGCGCGGCGCGAGATCGAGAAGGCGCTCGGCAGCCGGCCCGATCCGATCCTGATCACGGGCCCGAGCGGCCGCGGAAAGTCGCACCTCTTGCGTTCGCTCTGGTATCGCCCGCTGAGCGGATATGCACCCACGGTGGTGCCGTCCTCGACCGCCGAGCCCGATCGGATCGCAGCCCAGATCCTCTCGGCGACGCGCGCGGGCCAGGTCCACGACGCCGACGCCGCGCTGACGCGTCTCTTTTCAGCAAAAGCGCTGCGCGGTGACGTCCCGGTTCTGCTCATCGACGACCTGCACTCGATGCCCCACGCCAGCCTATCGCACTTGCTCTCGATCGCTGATGCTTCTCGCGTCGAGGTGAGGGTGATCGCTGCGGGATTGGAGGGACCCGCGCTGGAGGCGGTGGTTCCGATCCTTCCGGGGCGGATCCTCAGGGTCGAGATCGCCGATTCCTGGACCCGCGCCGACGCAGAGCGCCTGATCACGCGCATCGCCGAGGCGATCAAGGCCGAGCCGGAGAAGCTGCTCGCGCAGATCGATATCGACGAGGTGATTCGCGCTTGCGATGGCAATCCCCGCCTCGTGCGCGCCGCGCTCGCGCAGCAGCTCGACGCGCTGGGCCTGGACCGCCTGAAGGCCGAGCAGGTGTCGGCTCCGGCAACGGCGCCCGAGGTTCCTGCGAGTTCCGAGCGCGTCGATTCTGCGGCAGTGCCTCCGATCGCGTCATGGAGCTCGGCCCGGGTTCCGCTTTCGGAGCGCATGGCGCCCCTCCGCGCGGGGCTCGCGCAGCCGACCAAGTCAGGGGTGCGGCTGCTCGCGCGACTGTTCGCGTCGCGTCCCGATGTGCGGCTGCGCGGGTCGTCCAAACACGCGCGACAGATCACCTTCGCAGGGATCGCCGCCTGCATCGCGATCGCATGGCTGTTCGATCGCGGCTTCGCGATCGCCGCATGGTCGGCGGGCACCGCGTCCGCCTATCGCGCGGACGTTCTGCGACGAGCCGATGCGTCTGCGCCGCCCGAGTCCGCGGCGGTGCAAGAGCCCGTGATGGAGAGTGCCGAGGTCGATGTCGAGGCCGCGCCGGTGGAGACCGCGCCGGTGGAGCCCGCCGAGCCGCCGATCCGAGTGGCCGTGAACTCCGACCCGTGGGCGGAGGTGCAGGTGGATGGAATCGTCGCGGGCACCACGCCGTTCACGCTCGAACTCACCCCGGGTCTGCACCGCTTCCGCGCCGTGATGGCGGATGGACGCGTGGTCGAGCAGGACCACGAGATCGCGCCGGGCCGAGATCGCGTGGTATTCCGTCAGGACGTCGCGGAGAAGAGCGACAAGAGCGCGCGGACGCCCTCTGCGAAATCCGGCTCGGGCACGAGCAGGGACACGACGAGGTAGGGACCGCGCTCGAAGTCGTAGAGCCAGCCCGGCTGCACGAGCACGCCGTGCTCCTCGAGCAGCGAGAGAGCCCATTCGTCGTCGGAGCGCGTCGCGGGCAGGCGCAGTACGCCGTACCAGCCGCCCTCGGCGTGCAGGAGCGTCGCGGGACTGCCCTCGAGCGCGCGGGCGAGCACCCCCCGGTTGTGCCCGAGGCGCGCTCCGATCGCAGCGCGCGTCTCGCGTGCGTGCGCGAAGATCTGCGGCAGCGCGAGCTGGACCGGGGTGGCCAGCGACAGGTACGCGTCGGCGAGGATCTCGAGGCGCGCGAGCGCTTCGGGCGCCTCGCGGCCTCCGGCGATCATCCACGCGAGCTTGAGCTGCGGCAGCGCTGCGTACTTCGAGAGTCCGCCGAGCGCGAGCACGAGCGGCGCGTCGCCCGCTGCGTCCAGCAGCGACGGCGTCCGCTCCGGATCGCTCGCGAACGCGTATGCCCCGAAGACCTCGTCGCTCACGATCGGAAGCCCGAGCGCGCCGAGCGCGCACATCTCCTCGTGCGACACGAACGAGCCCGTCGGGTTGTTCGGGTTCACGCACACGATCGCGCGCACGCGCGGCTCGCGCGCTCGAACGCGCAGATCGGCGAGGTCGATGTGCCAGGCGCCGTCGTAGGCGAGGCGATACGCGCACAGCTCTACGCCGTCGGCACGCGCGAGGTGTTCGAGCAGCGGATAGCTCGGGCGCGGCACGAGCACGCGGTCACCCGGATCGCAGAGCAGCCGGAATGCGAGCGAGTAGGCCTCGCTCGTGCTGCACAAGAGCGCGATGCGATCCCAGCTCGTGGGCGCACCTCCGCGTGCGAGCTCCTCGGCGACCGCGAGCCGCGCCTCGGGGTGGCCGAGCGGGTGCGGCTCATAGCGGGCTCCGCGCGGGTCCGCGAGCACCGCGAGCAGTGCAGCCGGTGTGGGGAAGCCCGCGGCCGTGGGGTTGCTCTCGGTGAGATCGACGATGCGCGCGCCGCGCTCGCGTGCGGCGGCGAGGGCGCGCGCGAGCGCGTTGGGCTCGCGTTCGAACGCGGAGCGATCCGAGAACACGCGCGCAGTGTACTTCCAGATGCCGGGCCATCGCGCGGCTCTCGCGCGATCGTTCGGTAGGCTGTGGCCGCGACGGAGGTGAAACTACATGTGGCGCGCCCTGGCTGCGCAGGGAAACGGGGAGCCGAGTCGGATCGAGACCGCCGAGCAGCTCCGCGCGGCACTCGCCGCGGACAAGGGGGGCGTCTGGATCGACTTCTTCGAAGCCACTCCCGAAGAGGTGAAGCTGCTCGCCGAGACGTTCCAACTCGACCCGCTCACCGTCGAGGACTGCGTCAACGACCTTCACCATCCCAAGATCGACGACTTCGGGAGCTACCTCTACCTCGTGGTGCACGGCGTGCGCGCGGGATCGCGGCGCGGCGAGATGAAGACCGTCGAGCTCGACGTGGTGATCAAGAGGAACGCGCTCGTCACGTTCCGCCACTCGGAGATGCGCAGCGTCTCGGACACCTGGCACCGCGCGGAATCGCGGCCGGGCTACCTCGCGCACGGGCCCGTGTTCCTGCTCCAGGCGATCCTCGCTTCGCAGGCCGACCACTACATCGACGAGGTCGAGACGCTCCAGGAGGAGATCCACAAGCTCGAAGCGAACGTGTTCGCCGACCGCCAGCCGGTGGGCTTCGAGCGCCAGGTGTTCTCGGTGAAGCGCGACATCGCGCACCTGCGGCAGATCCTCGGCGCGCAGCGCGAGCTCGTGCACCGGATCGGCCGCGGCGATTTCAGCGAGGTGCCCGAAGCGGATGTGCATGGTCTTCCGCGACGTCTACGACCACCTCTACCGCGCCACCGAAATGCTCGACACGCTGCGCGACCTCTCGATGGCGCTGCTCGAGACCCACCTCGCGATCGTCGCGAACCGCACCAACCTCGTGATGCGCGTACTGACCACGGTGGCGACGTTCATCCTGCCGCTCACGCTCGTGACGGGCTGGTTCGGGATGAACTTCCGCGGGCTCTCGCTCCTCGGGATCGAGAACCCCGACCTGTTCGTTCTGGGGCTGTTCGCGGTCGTGACCCTCGTGATGGTGCTCGTGCTGCGCCGAGGGGGCTGGCTCCAGTAGTTCCCCTCGGGGAGCCCGCTGACGAACGCGTTTCCCCGCTCGATCTGGCAGAATCGGAGGCGCTGCAATGGAGCCGAACCGATGCTGACTGCTGATCGCGACCCGTTCTCGAACACCGCCGATCCGGCCGCGTACATCCCGCGCACCGCGACGGAGTTTGCGCTGGTTCAGCTCGAGATGGCGCTGCACGACGGCTGCGGCGTGTTATGTCTCGAAGGGCCGGCGGGATCCGGCAAGACGCTGCTCTTGCACGTGCTCGAGGAGCGGCTCGCGGGAGATTTCTCCACGCTGCGCGTGCCGTATCCGATGCTCGATCCCGACGAGTTCTGTCGCTGGGCTCTCGACGCGCTAGGCGGCGACCTAT
Source organism: uncultured delta proteobacterium (assembly GCA_963832165.1). Lineage (GTDB taxonomy): Bacteria > Myxococcota_A > UBA9160 > UBA9160 > SMWR01 > JAHEJV01. The sequence continues at coordinate 945,812 of CAWHTE010000007.1, forward strand.
CGGCGCCCGATCCCGGGAGCGCGCTCGCGGTGCGCATCGACCGCCTGGCTTCGTCCGGCAAGCCGCTCATCTGGATGATCGACGACGCCGACAGCATGCCCGCCTCCACGCTGCGTCGTCTGTTGCAGCTGCAGCGCAGTGCGGGCGATGCGCTGCGCCTGCTGCTCACGCGTTCGGGCGAGCTCGTGATCGACGAGCTCGCGCAGGCCGGTGTCGCTCCCGAGATCGTCGAGCTCGAGGGCGAGATGGACCGCTCGGAGATGGCGCAGTACGTGCGCGCGCGCCTCGACCGCTCGGGCGCTCCACCCGACGAGCGCGAGCAGATCGAGAGCGCGCTCGATCGTCTCTACGCGCGCTCGCACGGGAATCCCGGCCAGCTGCACGCGGCCGCGGCGGTGCTGCTCTGCTTCGGCTTCGACCGGCTCTGCGCGCTTCCCGCAGACGGGCCCGCAGAATCGCCCGTTCAGGGCGATGTCGCTGCGGCGGTCCCGGACGAGCGCGTTTCGATCGAGTCGCTAGTCGCAGAGGCGGTTGCGGCGGAGCAGCCCGCGGAGGAGATCACCGCCGCGCTCGATTTCTCACCGGATCCCGAGTCCGAGCCCGACCCCCAGCCCGATCCCCAGCCGGCGAGGGCTCCGAAGCGGATCCGCCTGCGCGGCGGCTCGGCCGGCGCTAACCGCCAAAGGAACCCCCATTGCCGCGCGCTCGTCTGTTCACGGCGATCTCTGGACTCGTCTTTGTCGCTCTGTTGTTGCCGAGCTGCGTTCGCACCGTCGATTCGGGGCACGGCGCCGTGCTCTGGACGCTGTTCAGCGGCACACAGGAAGAGGTCTATGGCGAGGGTGTGCACCTGATCGCACCCTGGAACCGCTTCACGCGCTACGACGTGCGCACCCAGGACCAGAAGGAGATGCTGCACATCCTCTCCAGCAATGGACTCTCGGTGAATATCGAGGCCTCGATCCGCTTCCACCCGCTGCGCGACGAGCTCGCCCAGCTGCACACGGAGATCGGCCCCGGCTACTACGAGGTGATCATCGCGCCGGTTCTGCGCAGCGAGGCGCGCAAGGTGGGCGGGCGTTATTCGCCCGAGGAGATCTACGCGAGCAAGCGCGAGGTGGTGGAGCACGAGATCCTCGAGGTCGTGCGAGGGGCGATGATCGGCAAGCACGTCGAGCTCGAGGCGATCCTGATCCGCGACGTCGATCTGCCCGAGAACATCAAGCGCGCGATCAGCGAGAAGCTCGAAGAGGAGCAGAAGTCGCTCAAGATGCAGTTCACGCTCACCCGCGAGCGCCAGGAGGCCGAGCGCAAGCGGATCGAGGCGCAGGGGATCGCCGATTTCCAGCGCATCGTCGCCACGGGGATCAGCGACGAGCTGCTGCGCTGGAAGGGCATCGAGGCCACCGAGAAGATCGCGCAGAGCAGCAACACGAAGGTGGTCGTGATCGGACAGGGCAAGGACGGCCTGCCGCTGATTCTCGGCGGAAACTGACGCGCCGTGCGCGAGCTGCTGCCGGGCATCTCGACGTGGGGGCGGCTCTCGGAGCGCCACGGCTACGACTTCAACGGCACGCTCGTGCTGCACGCCGATGGGAACCTCTGCATCGACCCGGTCGAGCCCGACGCGGCGACTCTCGATCGGCTCGCCGAGCTCGGCGTCGCGCGCGTGCTGCTCACGAATCGCAACCACGCGCGCGCTGCGAACACGGTGCGCGAGCGCACGGGCGCCACCGTGGCGATCCACGCCGCCGACGCGGACTACGCGCGCGGACAGGGTGCGCAGGTCGACGCGGAGCTCGCGGTGGGTGAGCGCGTGGGCCCGTTCACGGTCGTCGGCGTGCCCGGCAAGTCGCCCGGAGAGGTCGCGCTCTTCGACCCCGCGCGCAAGATCCTCGTGGTGGGTGATGCCGTGATCGGGAATCCCCCGGCGAAGCTCTCGCTGCTCTCCGAGCGCGTGATGGACGATCCGGCGCTCTTGCGCGCGAGCCTGCGCCGCCTGCTCGAGCTCGACTTCGATGCGATCGTGGTGGGAGACGGCGTGCCGATCCTCACGGGCGCGCACGAGCGATTGCGCGAGCTCGTGGCGGGCCTTCCGTCTCCCTAGGCCGCGATCGTACTTCGTCGACCGCGATCTTCCCGATCGCGAGCATGGGCGCCGCGACGATCGCCCCGGCGACGCCCCACAGCCAGGACCCGAGCGCTACCGCGATCAGCAGCGCGATCGGATCGAGCGCGAGCCGCCGCCCGAGCAGCGCCGGAGTGATTGCCATGTTCTCGACCCCATTCAGGATGATGTAGGTGAGCGGCACGAGCAGCGCTCTCCCGGTGTCGTCGAAGCTGATCAGCGCAACGCCCGTGAGCACGATCGTGGTGACGAAAGCCCCCAGATAGGGCACGAAGTTGAGCACGCCGGCCATCACCCCCCAGAGCAACGGGCTCGGCATGCGCAGGAACCACATCGCGATCCAGACCGCGGACCCGAGGCCGATGTTCACGACCAGAACCGTGAGCAGATATCGCGAGACCTGTTGCTCGGCCTCATCGAGGAGTGTCTTCGCCGAGCTGCGCGACGCGTCTGGGATCGCGCGCGCGAGGAGGTCGGTGAGCGGCTTGCTCGAGGCGAGCAGGAAGTAGAGCAGGGAGAAGCTCAGCGCGAAGCCGATCAACAGCGATCGCGCACTCGCGACCACGATCGTCGCAAAGCTGTGATCCTGGACGGCGACTTCCGGCTCGGCTCCCTTGAGCGAGGCGATATCGGCCACCCTCGCGGTGGCCTCGGCCACGCGTTCGATCGGGCGCCAGAGCGACTGGACCTTCTGCTCGATCTCGCGGAGCGTGTGCGGAGCGCGCTCCAGCCACTCGGACGCCGGAGCCGACAGCACCGAGACACCGAACGCGATCGCGGTCAACGCTCCTATCACCACGATCCCGGCGCCGACCGGGGTGGGAATGCGCGCGCGGTACAGCGCGCGGACCACTGGCCGCAGTGCCGCGCTCGCGAGCAGCGCGATCGCGATCGGAAGGAAAATCTGCGAGGCGTCGCGCAGCGCGTTCAGTCCCAGCAGCACCGCGATCGCGATCAGACAGACCGATTGCACAGATTGCAAGTCGAAGCGCCGCAGCGGCGGCGCACGCCGCTCGTCACGCGCACGCTCGGTGCCCGGATGCACGATCTCGGCAGCCGACGGCGGTCGCTCGGATTCGGGGAACATCGACGTCCTTCTTGCGAGTATGTGAATTCGCTTCGATCCGTCACCGCAAGATGCGCGCCAAGAGCGACCTGTTGTTCGATAGCGCTTTGTAGAATCTTCTTCGCGCGCCGAACTGTCGATGCGCGCGCGGCAGGCATGAGTCTTGCTCCGTACGATCACATGAGTGAATCGGAGCGTCCGGGAAGCGCGTGCCACGAGGGCAGCGCCGGCGGGATCGATCAGCTCACCGAGGTGATGGGGGAAGCCGTTCGGGCGTTCGACAAGAACGCGATCGATTACCTGTTGATCGGCGGCCAGGCCTCCGCTCTGCTCGGACGGCCGCGCTGCTCGAGCGACATCGATCTGTTCGTGACGCCCGAAGACGCACCCCCTGCGCTCGACGCGCTCGATCGCGCGGGCTTTCGCACCACGCGCGTCAACCCGCACTGGCTGTACAAGGCGTTCCGCCGCGACATCCTGGTGGATCTGTTGTTCAAGGTGCGCGGCGAGATCTATCTCGACCAGGAGATGCTGCGCCGGTCCACGGTGCACCGATTCCGCGGCACCACTCCGGTGCGCGTCGTTCCGCCCGAGGACCTGATCGTGATGAAGGCGATCGTCCACGACGAGGAGACGCCGCGGCACTGGGGCGATGCGCTCGCGATCCTGCCGGTGACCGACCTGGATTGGGACTATCTGCTGACTCGGTCGCAGCGCGCGCCGCGGCGCATGCTCTCCTTCCTCTGTTATGCGTCATCGGTCGATCTGCCCGTCCCGAGGGACGTGTTGCGTCGCCTCGGCCGTCAGGTGTTCGATGGGTGACGACCGCGCAGCCGAACGGGCCCAGCTCGTCGCGAGAATTCGCGATGCGCTGGCCCGGGGTGAAGGCGAGTTGGGCCTCGATGTGACCGTCGACGATGACGGCGTGGTGACGCTGCGCGGCGTCGTGCAGTCGAACGAGCGCCGCTGGCGGATCGAAGCCCTCTCACGCCTGCTCTCGAGGGGGCTCCTGGTCGTGAACGAGATCACGGTCCTTCCACCCGAGTCACCGGATAGACCGGAGACGCTCCAGTGATCCGCGTCGCCGCGGTCGGCGACCTCCACGTCGGAACCGATGCGTGCGCCCGCTGGCGCGACGCGCTGAAGCCCGTGTCGGACGACGCCGACGTGCTGCTGTTGGCCGGCGACCTGACCCGGATCGGCACCACCGAAGAGGGCGTAGCCGTCGCGACTGCACTCGAGCTCGTGTCGATTCCGATCTTCGCCGTGCTGGGCAATCACGACTATCACAGCGACCGCGAGGCCGACATTCGCCGCCTCTTGTCGTCGCGCGGCGTGCGCGTACTGGAGGGCACCGCCGCAACCGTCCAGGTCGGGAGTGCGCGCATCGGCATCGCGGGCTCGAAGGGTTTCGGTGGCGGCTTCGCGAACGCATGCGGCAGCGATTTCGGCGAGCCCGAGATGAAGGCGTTCATCCGGCACACGGCCATGCTCGCGGGCCGGCTCCGGCGCGCGCTCGAGGAGCTCGACACGGATCTGCGCGTGGCGCTGCTGCACTACTCGCCGATTCCCGAGACGTTGCAGGGCGAGCACCTGCAGATCTACCCGTTCCTGGGCAGCTATCTGCTCGGTGAGGCCATCGACGCCGCGGGCGCCGATCTCGTCGTGCACGGCCATGCGCACTCGGGCAGCGAGAAGGGCGTCACGCCCGGCGGCATATGCGTGCGCAACGTCGCGCAGCCGGTGATCCACTCGGCCTATCGCGTGTATTGCTTCAACGAGCGCGGCGAGGTCAAGTGCGCCGAACCTGCGGCGAGGAGAGCCTAGGAGGAGGACCCAGTGCGCATCGCGCAGATCGCACCGCTGTACGAGAGTGTGCCCCCGCTCGGCTATGGGGGAACGGAGCGCGTGGTGTCGTACCTGACCGAGGCGCTTCAGGCAGGACGACACCAGGTGACGCTGTTTGCGAGCGGAGATGCGCGCACGAGCGCACAGCTCTGTGCGGGCGCGCCGCGTGCGCTGCGGCTCGATCCGCAGCGCGGCGACCCCGTGGCGCTCCACCTGTTGATGATCGAACGGGCGTTCGAGCGCGCGAGCGAGTTCGATGTGATCCACGCGCACCTCGACTACCTGACCTTCCCGGTGGCGCGGCGCTGTGAGGTGCCCGTCGTCACGACGCTGCACGGACGCCTCGATCTTCCGTGGATCGCGCCCGTGTACCGGGAGTTCACCGAGCAGCGGCTCGTGTCGATCTCCAGAGCGCAGCGCGCGCAGCTGCCCGAAGGCAACTGGGTCGGGACCGTCCACCACGGCCTGCCGCACGATCTCTATCGCTTCCACCCCGACGCGGGCCGCTACATGGCGTTCGTGGGCAGGATCTCCGTGGAGAAGCGAGTGGACCGTGCGGTGGAGGTCGCTGCCCGTTCGGGCGTTCCGCTGCGGATCGCGGCGAAGGTCGATCCGAGCGACGAGGAGTACTTCCGCGCCCACGTCGAGCCGCTGCTCGATCATCCGCTCGTGGAATACGTGGGCGAGCTCGGCGACGCCGACAAGGACGACTTCATCGGCAACGCCGCGGCGCTCTTGTTCCCGATCGACTGGCCCGAGCCGTTCGGTCTCGCAATGATCGAGGCGCTCGCCTGCGGAACGCCCGTGATCGCCTGGCCGCACGGCGCCGTGCCCGAAATCATCGAGGACGGCGTGTCGGGGCGGATCGTCGACAGCGTGGAGTCGGCCGCGCGCGCGATTGCAGAGATCGACCAGATCGATCGGCGCCGATGCCGCGCCGAGTTCGAGCTGCGTTTCACGGCCGAGCGCATGGCGCGCGACTACGTGAAGCTCTATACGAAGGTGATCTCCGGTTGCGGCCCGAGAGGCCGCGAAGCCGACGCACAATGCATCGCGTAGATCCTTCCGGTCAGGCGTACGAGATCGTCTCTCCGCCCGCACCGATCGGCGACGACCGTACCCTCGTGCTCGCGAGTGGGGATACGTTCGCGATCTTCGATCGCCACGGAGAGATGCACCCTGCGCCCGCATCGCGCCACGGCCTCTACTCGGGTGGGACGCGCTTTCTCTCGGGCCTCTGGGTGCACATCGCGGGGTTCCGGCCGCTCCTGCTCTCGTCGGGCGTGCGCCATCGCGAAGGCGGCGCGTTCGTGCACGAGACGAATCCAGGCGTGCAGGGCGAGGACCTGCAGCTCGCGCGCGACCAGGTCCACGTCATACGCCGCATGCGTCTCGAGGACGGGCTGTGCGAGATCGAGCTGTCGTTGCGCAGCTACGCGAGCTCCGCGATCCGCATTCCGATCCGCATCGGGTTCACCTGCGACCACGCCGACGTGTTCGAGGTGCGCGGCGCACGCCGCGAGCAGCGCGGACGGCCGATCACGCCCGAGATCTCGAAGGGCGCGGTGTCGCTCGGCTACCTGGGTCTAGATGGTGTGGTTCGCACGACGCAGCTCGACTTCGATCCGGCGCCGGCGCGCGTGAGTGCGGGATCGGCCGAGTGGATCGCGTCGCTCGCTCCCGGAGAGCGCATGAAGATCGGGATTCGGATCGCGTGCGCGCTGCGCGAGGGAGAGAAATTCCGCGCGCCCGGCCGTTATGCCATCCGCAACGGCGGAACGCCGCGAGACGGCCTGGAGGTTCGTCTCTCGACCTCGAGCCCCGCGATGAACGCGTGGATCCGCCGCTCGGCGGGCGATCTCGCGATGCTGACCGCCGCGACCGCGCATGGACCGATGCCCTACGCGGGGATCCCGTGGTTCTGCACTCCGTTCGGTCGCGATTCGCTGATCGTCGCCCTGGAGACACTCTGGATCGAACCGGAGCTCACGCGCGGCGTGCTGCGCTTCCTCGCGGCACATCAAGCCGATGCGGACGACCCCGAGCGCGACGCCGAACCGGGAAAGATCATCCACGAGATGCGCAGCGGAGAGATGGCGGCGCTGCGCGAGATTCCGTTCGAACGCTACTACGGCAGCGTCGATGCGACGCCGCTGTTTGCGATGGTGGCCGCCGCATATTTCGAGCGCACGGGCGATCTCGCGCTGCTTCGCGAGCTGTGGCCTCACCTCGAACGCGCGCTCGCGTGGATCGACGGCCCGGGCGATCCGGACGGCGATGGCTTCGTCGAGTATCAGCGCCGATCGACTCGCGGGCTCACGAACCAGGGATGGAAGGATTCGTGGGATTCGATCATGCACGCGGACGGGAGCCTCGCTGAAGGGCCGATCGCGCTCTGTGAGGTGCAGGCCTATGTGTACGGGGCGCGCTCCGGGCTCGCGCGCGCGGCGAGCCACCTGGGCCACCACGAGCGGGCCGCGCAGCTCGCGAGTGCCGCCGAGAGGATGCGCAGCGCGTTCGCGGATGCGTTCTGGTGCGAAGAGCTCGACACCTATGCGATCGCGCTCGACGGCGACAAGCGCATCTGCCGCGTGCGGAGCTCGAACGCGGGTCACGTGCTGCTCACGGGGCTCGCGCGACCCGAGCACGCCGAAGCCGTCGGCCGCACGCTGTTGTCGCCGGAACTCTTCTCGGGTTGGGGCGTGCGCACGCTCGCGACCTCGGCCCCGCGCTACAACCCGATGTCGTATCACGACGGCTCGGTGTGGCCGCACGACAACGCGCTGATCGCGGCGGGCCTCGCGCGTTACGGAGACACCCGCGCGGCGGCCACGATCGCGAGCGCGCTGTTCGACGCATGCCGCGCGCTCGAGGACGATCGCCTGCCCGAGCTCTTGTGCGGCTTCGATCGCCACCTCGGAGAGCCGCCGACTCTCTACCCGACGGCCTGCTCGCCGCAGGCGTGGGCGTCGGGCGCGGTGTTCCTGCTGCTCCAGGCCCTGCTCGGGCTGGCGATCGACGCCGAGGCGGGCACGATCGAGTTCGCGCAGCCCGCGCTGCCCGCGGAGGTCGATGCGATCTCGATCCGCGGCCTCGAAATCGGCAGCGGCTCGGTCGACCTCTCGCTCACGCGAAGTGGCGATGCGCTCGACCTGCGAGTGCTCCGGCCGTGCGAGGGGATCGACGTGCGGGTCAGCCGGACGCGCTGAATCTCTTCTGGTCCGCCGAGTCCGCGGCCGCTTCGGCGATGGCTCGCGCCCTGCGACACCGGACAGGCTCGACAGGCGCCGTCTTTCGGTACATGCGCTGGCTCCTGCTCCGTAGGGTCGTATGGGCGCGGCGTCGGCCGCGAACTCGGCGGTGCCGTGCACCAGTGCAAGCGAAGTGCCAGCGACTCGAGACGCAATCCGGCTCGCGCGGGCGATGCGGGACACCGCGCGGCGAGGTCAGTGGTGCGCAATTTCTACATTGCGATGCGCGCGCCGATTCAGTTCGGCGTCGACCGAGGCGCGATCGCGGCACATCACTTGCAACCCTCGCAGCCAGTAATGCGAGAAGACAAGGGAGAACGAATCATGGCAGGCAAGGCAGTCGTGGGCATCGTGAAGAGCGAGCTCGAGGCCGCGCAGATCTTCGAGGACCTCCAGGAAGCGGAATTCGAAAATGCCGACATTTCGATCCTGATCCCGGAAGGGAACGGAGTCGGTCACGAGAAGGCGACCAAGATGCCGGAAGGCGCCGCTGCCGGAGCGGCCGCAGGAGGCGTGCTAGGTGGAACGCTGGGACTGTTGGTGGGCGTCGGCTCGCTCGCGATACCGGGTCTCGGCGCATTCATCGCCGCCGGACCGATCATGGCGGCGCTCGGCGGTGCTGCCGCGGGCGCGACGGCAGGTGGATTGACCGGAGCTCTGGTCGGGCTCGGAATTCCCGAGTACGAGGCGAAGCAGTACGAGTCGAGAATGATGGAAGGCAACCTGCTGATCTCGGTGCACACCGACTATGACGATCAGCGCGCGATCGCGCGCGAGATCTTCGAGCGCAATGGAGCCCAGGCCATAGCGACTTCGAGCCTGAGCACTCCGCGTTAGGCGGCGAGTCGCTGCTGGTGCTCCCCGAGCACCTTCTGCCAGGCAGGACGCGACTCGCAACGCGCGAGATAGGCGGCGACCTTGGGCACGGCGTCGAGGAGATCGGTCTGCTGCAGCATGCGCAGCACGGTCGCCATCAGGATGTCGGGCGCGCTGAATTCGGGACCGGCGACGTAGGGATGGAGCGCGAAGCGGGCTTCGAGCGTCGCGAGGCGCTTCTTCACCTGCTCGACGACGGCGGGTCGGCGCTGCCGTGACCACGGCTGCTCCGCGAAGAACGCGTCCATGACGAACAGCTCCGCGACCGCAGGCTCGACCGTGTTGACGGCGGCGAATGCCCACTGTGTGGCGAGGGCGCGTCCCTCGCGCGTCTGCGGCAGCAGGTGGCCCGCCTTCTCGGCGACGTAGAGGACGATCGCGGCCGACTCGAAGAGTGTGAATCCGTCGTCGTCGATCGAGGGAATCTGACCGAACGGGTGGATCCGCGTGTAGTCGGGCTGCTTGAGCTCGCCGCGCTCGTAGTCCAGGCGCTGCAGCCGGTAGGGGAGTCCCGACTCCTCGAGTGCCCAGAGCGCGCGCAGGTCGCGCGTGACGTTGCGGACCGGAATGGGTGCGTTGCCGAACACGTAGACGGTGATCATGGCTGCTCCTCCGTATTTGTCTGAGCGAATTCCGCTCTGACGACGAACGAGCGAACCCGAGATCGACAGTCCCCACGGGAGAAACGCCAGAAAGAAACGAACGAGGATGCGCGGCTGGGCTCAGTGCTGGTGCCCGACGCGTACCTCGATGTCCGGGTGCGCGACCGCGAACGCGCGCAATTTGTGGAAGCTCGCCGCGCTCTGCTCGGGATCGGCGGAGTAGGTGCCCGGTTCGACGTCGTTGTCCCAGCCCCAGCGCGTGTGCGATGCGTCGCCCGTGAGCAGCACGGGGCCGCGCGCGGTCCTCACGAGATAGGCGGTGCTTCCGGGTGTGTGGCCCGGCACCCAGAGGGCCCACACGGTGCCGTCGCCGAATACGTCGACGACGCCGTCGAAGCGCCCGGCCGTGTCGGGAGTGAAATTCCACTCGCCCAGTGGCCCGTGTCCGTCGAGCAGCCGTTCGATGTTCGGGCGCAGGACCGGGTTCAGCATCGACTTCGGTGTCGTCTCGCCGGGCCCCGCGAAGATCGGCGTCGTCGGGGGGACGTCCGGCATGCCCATCACGTGATCGAGGTGGAGATGGGTCACGAACACGCCCGCGAGCGGACCACTCCGCGCGAGGAACGTCGCGAGATCGGTGCGCACGACGAGCTTCTCCTCGATCTCCATGTAGCTGGCGACGAGGCCGCGCACGGCGGCGCGGTCGGGATCGTGGACGGCGCGCTCGACACCCGTGTCGACGATGTACATGCCGCGCGTGGGATGCCGGATCACGTGGAACGGCACGACGATGGGCTCCGGCCGATCCGAGAGACCCGCCGCTCTTGCGTTGGGATGATCGAGATTCAACAGACCGGACAGCGGCACCGACCAATCGGCCGAATCGATGCTCTCGAGCTCGATCGGTCCCGGCCGATCGAGCACTGCGAGCAGGTCGTCGGAGGACCTCGCGACTCCGAGCGCGCTCGGGGTGGTCGCGTGGTGAGAGTAGGCGCAGCCGACGAGCAGCAGGACGAACGCGACCGCGATCGGAGCCTTCATCCTCATCACGATGAGGGAGCGCGGCACCGACCGTCAAGGTGTAACTCCTCGCCTCTCGCCTATTCTCTGGCCCCATTGCACCGACCCCATCTCTCACTGGAGAACCCACAGTGGCCGAGCCCGCCGTCATCGTCGAGAAGGACGGACACGTCCTCACCGTCACGCTGAACCGCCCCGAGAAGCGCAACGCGATCAACTGCGAGTCGATGTGCCGGCTCTACGACGCCTGGAAGGAGCTCGACCAGGACGACGAGCTGCGCGTCGCGATCCTCACCGGCAAGGGCACCACGTTCTGCGCCGGCATGGATCTCTCGGAGATCGCCAAGATGAGCTCGGGCAAGCCCGAGAACGAGTGGATCGAGCGCGCGCTGAAGGAGCCCGGACTGATCTATGGCGCGTGGCTCAAGACCTATCGGCCGACCAAGCCCGTGATCCTCGCCGTCGAAGGCTTCGCGCGCGCGGGCGGCACGGAGATCCTCCAGGGCACCGACATCCGCGTCGCGGGCGAGAGCGCCGTGTTCGGCGTGACGGAGGTGCAGCGCAGCCTCTTCCCGATGGCGGGATCGACGGTGCGGCTGCGCCGACAGATCGGCTATGCGGTGGCGGCCGAGATGCTGATCTGCGGCGAGGACCTGCCCGCGAAGCGCGCGTACGAGCTCGGGCTGATCAACCACGTCGTGCCCGACGGGCAAGCGCTCGCGAAGGCCAGGGAGATCGCGGGGCGCATCGCGAAGAACGGGCCGCTGGCCGTCAAGGCGATCGTCGCGACGCTGCGCCAGACGGAGACGCTTCCGGAGGAGGAGGCGTTCACGATCGAGCAGAAGCACGGCATGGTCGTGATGGCTTCGGAGGACGCGAAGGAGGGACCGCGCGCCTTCCTCGAGAAACGCGCCCCCGTGTTCCGCGGGCGGTAGCGGCCGGATCTGTCAGGCGCGGAAGCGGCGGAAGAAGGCGCGGATGTCCTCGAGCAGGAGCTGTGGCTGCTCCAGGGCCGCGAAGTGGCCGCCGCGCGGCATGTCGGTCCAGTGCACGACGTTGAACGCGGCTTCGCACCAGCTGCGCGGTGACGGCAGAACCTCCTTCGGGAAGCACGCGTGTCCGACGGGCGTCTCGAGGCGCGGCTGCGGCAACACGCTTCCCGCGCGCATGGCCTCGTAGTAGAACCGTGCCGATGACGCACCCGTGTTGGTGATCCAGTAGATCATCACGTTCGTGAGCAGGACATCGCGCGAGATCGCGTTCTCGATCACGCCGTCGCAGTCGGTCCAGGTGCGGAACTTCTCGGCGATCCAGCCGAGCTGTGCCACGGGCGAGTCCGCGAGGCCGAGCCCGAGGGTCTCGGGCTTCGTCGACTGGATGCCCACGTAGCCCGACTCGCCGGCCGAGTACGCCTGGAAGCGCTTCCACTTCTCGCGCTCCGAAGCCGGAAGCTCGTCGAGCTTCGCGATCGCATCCGGCGTCGGCGGCATCGCGAACAGGAGGTTCAGGTGGATCGCGAAGCAGTGAGCCGGGTCTTCTCGAGCGAGCCAGTTGCTGACGAACCAGCCCCAGTCTCCGCCCTGGGCGCCGTAGCGCTCATAGCCGAGCCGGGACATCAGCGTTGCCCAGGCGCGGGCGGTGCGACGGGGCTCCCAGCCCTTCGCGTTGTTAGGCTGGGAGAATCCGTAGCCCGGCAGCGACGGGACGACGACGTGGAAGGCGTCCTTGGGATCACCGCCGTGGGCCGCGGGATCCGTGAGAGGACCGATCAGATCGACGAACTCCACGACGCCGCCCGGCCAGCCGTGCGTGAGGATCAGCGGAGTCGCATCGCGCACCGCAGAGCGCACGTGATAGAAGTGGATGTCGTGCCCGTCGATCTCTGTGCGGTACTGCGGCCAGGCGTTGAGGCGCGCTTCGTGCTTGCGCCAGTCGTACTCTTCGAGCCAGTAGCGGACCAGATCGCGCAGGTAGGCCTGCTCGATGCCGTACGCCCAGGTGGAGTCGTCGAGGGCGGCGGGCCATCGCGTGTTGCGCAGGCGTGCGTGGAGATCGTCCAGCACCTCGTCGTCGACGTGGATCTCGAAGGATTCGATGGATTTGCTCATCGGGTTGTGATTTCCTGACGCCCATGAAAAGCGATCAATTGAAGTTCGTCACCGATATGCTCCGCAACGCGCCGGCCGTCAACGGTGCCGACGTCCTCGCCATGCGCAAGAACATGGAGGCGGTCGTCGGCGCGATGCCGCCTCCCGAGGGCGTCTCCTTGAGCCCGGTCGATGCGAATGGAGTTCCGGCCGAGTGGACGGTGGCCGACGGCGCGCGCGACGACGTCGCGATCGTCTGCTTCCACGGCGGGGGCTACGTGATGGGGTCGCTCCTCACCCACCGCGGCCACTGCGCGCGCCTCTCGCACGCGGCGCGCGCGCGCGTGCTGAGCGTGGACTACCGCCTCGGCCCCGAGCATCCACACCCGGCGGCTGTCGAGGATGCTGTCGCTGCAGTGCGTTTCGCGCGCGAGAGCGGCATCGCGCCGGGGCGCACCGCCGTCGCGGGCGACTCGGCAGGGGGCGGCCTCACGCTCGCAACCCTCGTTGCTTTGCGCGATGTGGGCTACCCCGCTCTGGCCGCGGGCCTGTGCATCTCTCCTTGGACCGATCTGGCGTTCACGGGCGATTCGATCGTGACGAAGGCTGCCGAGGACCCGATGGTGCGCGCCGCCGATCTCGCGCTGATGGCGAACGCCTATCTCGCGGGTCGCGACGCGACGACGCCGCTCGCCTCGCCGCTCTACGCAAACCTCGCGGGCCTGCCGCCGCTGCTGCTGCAGGTCGGGAGCGCCGAGATCCTGCTGGACGACGCCGTGCGCGTCGCCGAGCGTGCGCGCGCAGCCGGCGTCGAGGTCGAGCTGCGCGTGTGGCAGGACATGTTCCACGTCTGGCACGCCTTCGCACAGATCCTGCCCGAGGGGCAGCAGGCGGTGGAAGAGATGGCGCACTTCCTCGAGAAGCGCCTCGCCTGACGCCACCGCGTTCAAGCCTCATCACCGCCGAACACACCGCCTAGCACCGGGTTGGTGGCGTCATCGATGCCCCGGTGGCGCTGGCGCGCGGCGACGCGCCACGGGTCGCCTTCGGGCGGGAGCACCCAGAAGCGGTTCTCGCGGATCGCCGCGAGCGTGCGCTCGGCGAGCACGCGCGGGTCGACGCCCAACGAGGCCACGTTGCTCACGGCGGCTTCCACCTGCCTCGTCTCCTCGGGCAGATCCTCCTCGGCTTCGCGCTTGAGATCCGGGGGCCGATTGCGCCCGGCCTGGAAGATGCGCGTATTCACGAGCTCGGGGCACACGACGGAGACGCCGACCGGGCAGCTCTCGCGCGCTGCGAGCTCGTGGAAGAGACTCTCGGAGAGCGCCACCACGGCGTGCTTGCTCATGGAGTACGCGGCCGTCAGCGGGCCGGTGGTGAGCCCGGCCATCGAGGCCGTGTTGATCACGTGGGCCGGCTCATTCTGCTCGAACAGGATCGGGACGAACGTGCGGATGCCGTGGATCACGCCCCAGACGTTCACCTTGAGGATCCACTCGTAGTCGTTCAGCGACGTCCCCCAGCTCGTTCCTCCAAGGAAGACGCCCGCGTTGTTGCAGACCACGTGGACGCGGCCGAATGCCGAGCGCGCGTCCTCGGCGAGCTTGCGGACGGCGTCGGCCTGCGAGACGTCACATGCGAAGGCCTCGACCTCGACGCCGTCGGCCGCGAGATCCTTGCGCACCTCGCGGAGCGCTCCCATCTCGACGTCGGCGAGCGCGACCTTCATGCCCGCGGCACCGAAGGTCCGCGCCATCGCGCGGCCGATTCCGCTGGCCGCACCCGTCACGACGGCGACCTTGCCCTCCACGACCTGCATCCATCCTCCTTAGAAGCGCACCGGGAGCGTCTCGATCCCCACGATGAAGTTGGTCGGGCGCAGCGGCGGCGCGTCGTTCGTGGAGAGCTCCAGGTTGGGGAAGCGGCGCAGCAGCTCCTCGAACATCACACATAGCTCCAGGCGCGCGAGGGAGCTCCCGAGGCAGTAGTGCGCCCCGCGGCCGCCGAACGCGACATGCGGGTTGGGATCGCGCGTGATGTCGAAGCGGAACGGATCGTCGAAGATGGTCTCGTCGCGGTTGCCCGATGGATACATGAGCAGCAGGCGGTCGCCCGCGCGGAAGCGGTGGCCGGATAGCTCCACGTCCTCGGCGGCGGTGCGCATCATGTTCTGGATCGGAGTCACCCAGCGGAGCATCTCCTCCACCGCGCGCGGAATGCGGGACGGATCCTCGCGCAGTGCGCGGAGCTGCTCCGGGTGCTGGAGCAGCGCGTACATCCCGCCGCTGATCACGTGGCGGGTCGTCTCGTCACCACCGATCAGGATCAGCAGCGACTCCATGAAGAGCGACTCGTCGTCGAGGCGGTCGCCGTCGATCTCCGCGTGCACGAGGACGCTCATGAGATCGTCTGCGGGAGGCCGCGCGCGCCGATCCTTCACGACGCGCAGGCAGTACTCGCGATACTCGAGCGCGGCCTTCGCCTGGGCGGCGGTCTTCTCCGGATCGCTGCTGCCGAGCGCTCGCATCAGGTCGTCGGACCAGCGCAGCAGGCGATCGTGATCCTCGGCCTCGACCCCGAGCAGGTCGCCGATCACGATCAGCGGCAGCCGCGCGGCGACGTCGAAGACGAATTCGCACTCGCCGCGCTCGGCCACATCGTCGAGGATCTGCGTGCAGATCTCGCGCACGCGGCGCTCGTAGTCGGAGACCCGGCGCGGCGTGAAGCCGCGGTTCACGAGGTTGCGACGGATCATGTGCTCGGGACGGTCCATCGCGATCATGTGCGGGACGGGCGGCGCGTCGGGCCGGTAGCCCTGCGCGCTCCGGAACACGTCGGAGCGCTTCGAGACGGTCATGATGTCGGCATGGCGCGTCACGGCCCACAGGCCGTTCTTCGCGTCGTGGTAGATGGGCTCGTGGTCGCGCATCCAGCGCAGCGCATCGTGCAGATGCGCCGAGGCATAGGTGTGCCCGTCGACGAGGTCGACCTCGGGGCGGCGCCCGACGTCGGTCGGGTCTGTAACAGTGCTCATCTGACTCTCCGCAGGCTAACGAAACTTCGGGATCACCTCGCGGCCGAAGCGGCGCATCGCGCTCACCGTCGCGCTCTGGATCTCCCGGCGCGGGGCGACGTCGCGCGGACGGACGGCGCCACCCAACGTTGCAGGAGAGAACGCAGCTTCGCCCCGCTGCGGTGGCGCGGCGGAGCGAGAACCAACGATTGCAGGACGCGCAGCCCGAACTCGACGAGCTCGTCGATCTCCCCAGCTCCGTAGCCATGGGCTGCCCAATCGACGTTCATGCGCTCGAGCATCGACCGCGCGAACGCCATTCCCTGGGGCGACGTCACGCCCTTGAGGAACGCTTCGGATCGGCCCGTGGTGAGCAGCAGCCCCAGGAACCGCTCGTCCGGCAGACGCTCGAATGTGTAGGCGATGCCCTCCACGATGGCATCACCGGGTTCGGAGAAATCCGCCACGCGCGCTTCGAGCTGATCCAAGTAGGTATCTGCAGCCGCCACACCCACGGCGAATAGCAGGTCGTCGGTGCTCTTGAACAGCCGGTACACGGTCTGGCGGGTGACGCCTAGCTCGATAGCCACGTCGGACAGGCTTGTCTTGTGGGGACCATGGCGATCGACGCATGACATCGCCGCTTCGATGATCCGCTCCCGCGCTTCCTCGTCGTCGCGGGGCGGGTTGCCACGCCAGCCTCGGGCCATGTCACGCGCTCCTTGACAATATCATACAATCAATCATATCATGTATGATTGAATGGACAAGGCGGGGAGATCGGGCCCATGAGAGCGCTGGCAGACTTCGACCCGTTCTCCCTCGACGTCGTGCAGGAGCCGCACGAGTTCTTCGCGTCGCTGCGCCGCGAGGCGCCGCTGTATCGCCTGCCGAACGGCGCCTACTACCTGATCAGCCGATACCGCGACGTGCGCGATGCGGCGATGAACATCGACGACTACTCCTCGAACCTGGTCGCGGTGATGATGCAGGGGCAGCTCGATCGCCCCGAGCTGCTGTCGCTCTCGGGCGGCGGCGCGATGGGGGCCGTGGATGCGCTCGCGGTGGCGGACCCGCCCGTGCACGCGCGCCAGCGCAAGCTATCGAACAAGGCGTTCTCGATGCGGCGCGTCGCCGCGCTCGAGCCCGCGATCCGCGCGCTCGCGGAGTCGCTGATCGGCGCGATCCTGCCGCAGGGCGATGCGCGCTGGAGCTCCGCCGAGTGGATGCGCGAGGTGGCGGTGCCGCTGCCGATGACCGTGATCGCGGGGCTGATCGGTGTGCCGAGCGAAGACATCCCTCAGCTCAAGCGCTGGTCCGACGCAGCGGTATCGCTGCTCTCCGGGGTCAACACGCCCGCGCAGCTCGCCGAGAGCGCGGGGCAGGTGGTCCAGCTGGTCGCCTACTTCGGCCAGCGCGTCGACGAGGCGGCGCGCGCGCCCAAGGATGACGTGCTCGGGGACCTCGTGCGCAGTCAGGCCAGCGGCGAGCTCACGCGCGACGAGGTGATCTCGATCCTGCTCCAGGTCCTCACCGCGGGGAACGAGAGCACCACGAGCCTGATCGGCAGCGCGCTGTGGCTACTGCTCGAGAATCCGGACGTTGAACAGCGGATCCGCACCGACCACACGCTGCTCGAACCGTTCATCGAGGAGGCGCTGCGGCTCGAGTCGCCGTTCCACGGCCATTTCCGGCTCGTGCGCCGCGACACCGAGGTCGCAGGGGAGCCGCTGGCGGCGGGCAGCCGCGTGATGCTGCTCTGGAGCGCGGCGAATCGCGACGGCGACGAGTTCCCGAACCCCGATGCGATCGACCTCGCGCGCCGCAACGCAAAGGCGCATCTGGGCTTCGGGATCGGCATCCACCACTGCATCGGCGCGGCACTCGCGCGGCTCGAGACGCGCGTCGTGCTCGAGACGCTGTTCGCGCGCGCGAGCGCGATCCGGCTCGCGGACGGCGCAAAGCTCGAGCACGTGCCGAGCATGCTGGTACGCTGCTTCGCGGCGCTCCCCGTCGAGATGAGAGGAGCGTGATGGGGGGAGTCACGGCATGACCGCGCTGAAGGTCCGCAAGCTGCGCTGGGAGTTCGACGAGACGACTCCGTTCCAGTGGAACCGCTCCAATCCGCGCTTCGGCCTCCAGATGAACAGCCTCAGCTTCTTCGCGCCCGCCTTCGAGCGTTACATCGTCAAGGCGACGCGGATGGCGATGCGGGAGATCTCCGACGCCGCTACGCACGAGGAGGCCACCGCGTTTCTTCACCAGGAGGCGCTGCACGCCGCTGCGCACCGCGAGCACACGGCGGCGCTCGTCCATCAGCACCCCGGTCTCCGAACGGTGCTCGAGCACGTCGACGCGAGTTTCGATCGGCTGTTCGAGACGCGCCCGCTCCGCTACCACCTGGCCTACATCGCGGACATCGAGGCGACCTTCACGCCGCTGTTCGACCTGATGCTGCGCCATCGCGACACGCTCTTCGACAACGGCGATCGCCGCGTCGCGCCGCTCTTCATGTGGCACCTGGTCGAGGAGGTCGAGCACCGCTGCTCCGCTCAGCTCATCTACGACGCCGTGGTCCCCTCTCCGTGGTATCGGCTGCGCGTCGTACCCAGCGTGTTCCGTCACGTCCTGTCGTGCACGAACGTCATCTTCCGCGGCTTCGACGAGCACGTTCCGGCGGCGGACCGGGGCATGGACGCAGCCGAGATGATCATCGGCAGGAACACCCTCCGCGCCTTGTTCGAGCGGGATCGATCCGGCGTGCCGCCGCAGTTCCCCTCGGCGTCATGGCGGGAGATCGCGATGCTCCTCTGCCGGTTGGTGCGCTCCCAGCGTCCCGGCCACACGCCTGCGACCGAGCGGATACCGCCGTTCGCGGAGGAGTGGCTCGATGCCTACGACGCGGGCCGCGACGTCGTGAATTGGTACGCGGAAGGCGCGCCATCGCGCTGAGCACTCAGCCGCGACGCGACGGACGGATCACGTGCTCGGGCCGCGGCTTCTGCTCGGCGGGCGCCTGGCTGTAGTCGCCGAACGGTGCGTCGCGCCGGCGCACCGCTGCGGGCACACCCTCCTTCGCCGCGACGTCGATGAACTCGTGTGCCTCGGCGATGTTGCGCATGTAGCCGTCGAGGATCGGGCCGAGCAGCTGAGTCGAGCCGAGCCCCATGTTGTCGAAAGCCTGGTTCACGATCAGCTTCATCGCGGCGAGCTGCGGGAGCGGAAGCAGCGCGAGCTCCTCGGCCTGCTGGCGCACGGTGTCCTCGAGCTCCGCGAACGGCACGGCGCGGTTGATGAGACCGATCTCGGCCGCCTGCTTTCCCGACAGCGGCCTGCCCGTGAGCGCGTGCTCCTTGGCCTTCGTGAGACCGAGGCGGTAGATCCACATGCCCGACAGGTAACAGCCCCAGACGCGCGCATACGGCGTGCCGATCTGCGCGTCTTCGGACGCGATCACGAGATCGGCGCATAGCGCCATGTCCGATCCGCCGCCCACGCACCAGCCGTGCACCTGCGCGATCACGGGCTTCGGGCTTCTCCAGAGGCTCATGAACTTCGGAACGGGTCCCGTGAACGGACTCGTGACGCCGATCATGTCGCGTCCCGGATCCCAGCGGCCCTCGTTCTCGAGCAGGCCCGACCACGCCGACACGTTGTCGGCGAAATCGAAGCCCGCACAGAAGCTGCGGCCCGCGCCGCGCAGCACGATCACCTTCACCGCCCGATCGCGGTTGGCCTCCGCCACGCAGCGCTCGAGCTCGTCGGGCATCGGCGGCACGATCGTGTTCAGGCGCTCGGGGCGATTGAACGTCAGCGTGGCGATCGCGCCGTCCACTTCGTAGAGCATGGTTTCGAGCTGCACGGGTCTGCCTCCCGGAACAATTGTACCCTCGCCCCCCACGGAGGCGTCATGCAGCTCGGAATGATCGGGCTCGGAAGAATGGGCGCGAACATGACGCGCCGGTTGCTCGCGGGCGGCCATGTCTGCTGCGTATACGACGTCGATCCCGCCGCGGCCGCGCGTCTCGCCGCGGAAGGCGCAAAGGCGGCCGCGTCTCCGCGCGAGCTGGTCGAGCAGCTGGCCCCGCCTCGGGTGCTGTGGATGATGGTTCCCGCGGCTTTCGTCGACGAGACGATCGAGCGGTTCGCCCCGCTGCTCTCTCCCGGAGACGTCCTGATCGATGGCGGCAATTCCCGCTATCACGACGACCTCCGCCGCGCACGCGAGCTCGGCGATCGCGGTCTGCATTTCGTGGACGTGGGCACGAGCGGAGGCGTGTTCGGACTCGAGCGCGGCTATTGCCTGATGATCGGCGGCGAAGCCGAGATCGTGGGAAGACTCGAGCCGATCTTCGCGACGCTCGCTCCGTCATCGGATGCGACCGCGCGCACGCTCCGGCCGCGGTGGAGAGCCGCACGGCGGCGAGCGCGGTTTCCTCCACTGCGGTCCTCACGGCGCCGGACACTTCGTGAAGATGGTGCACAACGGGATCGAGTACGGGCTGATGGCGGCCTATGCCGAGGGCTTCAACATCCTGCGCCATGCCGGCGTCGGCCGTCACCGCGTGGCAGACGATGCGGAGACGACGCCGCTCGAGCATCCCGAGCACTACCAGTACGACCTCGATCTCCCGGAGATCGCAGAGCTGTGGCGGCGCGGAAGCGTGATCGGATCCTGGCTCCTCGATCTGACGGCGAGCGCGCTTCGCAAGGATCCCGAGCTCGCGAGCTTCGCGGGCCGCGTCTCCGATTCGGGCGAGGGGCGCTGGACGATCCAGGCGGCCATCGAAGAGGGCGTCCCCGCTCACGTGCTCACGGCGGCGCTCTACGAGCGCTTCGGCTCGCGCGACGCCGACCAGTTCGCGAACCAGCTGCTCTCGGCGCTGCGCTCCGAATTCGGCGGCCACCACGAGAAATCCTGAGCGTCCGACGAACAGAGAGGTGCCCATGGCACGCGTTCCGTCCGATGGGCTGGTGATATTCGGGGCTACCGGCGACCTCGCGTTCAAGAAGATCTTTCCGTCCCTGCACGCGATGGTGAAACGCGGGCGCCTCGAAGTGCCCGTGGTCACGGTGGGCCGCGAACCGCACGACGCAGGGCGGATTCACGCCCGCGCGCGGGAGAGCATCGAGACCCACGGCGGCGGAATCGATGCAGCTGCCTTCGACAAGCTGGTGCAGCGGATGTCCTACGTCGGCGGCGACTATGCCGACCCGACGACCTTCGCCGCGATCCGAGCGGCGCTCGGGGCGGCGAGCCATCCCACCTTCTATCTCGCGATTCCTCCGAGCGCGTTCTCGACCGTGGCGAGCGGTCTGGCCCAGTCCGGTTGCGCGGAAGGCGGACGCGTCGTGTTGGAGAAGCCGTTCGGACGCGATCTCGCTTCGGCCCGCGAGCTCAATCGGATCCTCCACGAGCACTTCGCGGAGGAATCGATCTTCCGCATCGATCACTATCTCGGGAAGACGCCGATCCACAACCTGATCCACTTCCGCTTCGCCAACTCCTTCCTCGAGCCGCTGTGGAATCGCCAATTCGTGGAGAGCGTGCAGATCACGATGGCGGAGAGCTTTGGCGTCGAGGGGCGAGGGGGCTTCTACGAGGAGACCGGTGCGGTGCGCGACGTCGTGCAGAACCACCTGCTCCAGACGCTGGCACTGCTCGCGATGGAGCCGCCCGTCGGATCGGACTCGGAGGGACTGCGCGACGAGAAGGCGAAGCTCCTCAGCGCGATCCAACCCCTCGACTGCGGCGACCTGGTGCGCGGCCAGTTCCGCGGCTATCGCGACGAGACAGGGCGTCGCCGCCGGGTCGAGCGTCGAGACGTTCGCGGCCGCGCGACTGCGCGTGGAGAACTGGCGCTGGTCGGGCGTTCCCTTCCTGATCCGCGCGGGCAAGAAGCTGCCCGTCACGGCCACGGAAGTGCTCGTGAAGCTGCGCCCGGCTCCGCAGCGCGTCTTCTCCGGCCTGACGTTCGCCAATGAAGGTCCCAACCACTTCCGCTTCCGCCTGGGACCGGAGGTCGAGATCGCGCTGTCCGCCCACATCCGCGCGAACGGCGACGTACCGCCCGGAGTCGGCGAGACCGTGGAGCTGCTCGCGTGCCGCGATCGCCGCGGCATGATCGACGCCTACGATCGACTGCTCAGCGAAGCCATGCACGGAGATCCGCTGCTCTTCGCGCGCCAGGACGAAGTCGAGCAGTCCTGGCGCATCGTCGATCCGGCGCTCGCGGCGCCGCCGCCGGTCGAGATGTACGAGCCGAACACGTGGGGGCCGGCCGCGGCAGATCAGCTCGCCGCTCCGCATGGGGGATGGTGGTCGCCCGGCGAGCCGATCTGTTGATGCGTGTCTGCCGGCTCCGCGACCCGGAAGCGGTCGCGCGGCTCGCCGCGGAGACCGCCGTCGAAGCGCTTCGAGCCGGGATCGCGGCGCGCGGGATCTTCGCGATCGCGCTGGCGGGCGGCGACACACCTCGGCGTATGTTCGAGCAGCTCTCCGCGCGAACCGATCTCGATTGGCCCCGCGTCGAGTTCTTCTGGGGCGACGAGCGGCCGGTGCCTCCCGAACACACCGATTCGAACTTCGGCATGGCCCATGCGGCGCTGTTGCGCCCGCTCGGCATCGATCCGCGCCGGGTCCACCGCATCGAGGCGGAACGCAGCGATCTGGCCGCGGCGGCTCGCGACTACGAGCAGGAGCTGGCGAAGACGTGCGGCGCGCCGGACGGGGGCCCACCCATCCTCGACCTCGTGCTTCTGGGCATGGGCGCCGACGGGCACACCGCCTCGCTGTTCCCGAATACCGCGGCGTTGTCGGAGACGCGGCGCTGGGTCGTCGCGAACGACGTGCCACAGCTCTCGACGCGGCGGATCACGATCACGTTTCCGCTGATCGAGCGCGCCCGAGCGGTGCTCGTTCTCGTGACCGGAGAGTCCAAGGCGACCGCTCTCGCAGAGGTGCTCGAGGGTCGTCCGGATCCGGAGCGTCTCCCGAGCCAGCGTCTGCGCGCACTCGCCGGTGTGACGTGGCTCGTCGACGCGCCGGCCGCGAGCGGCCTGCGCGACGGGGCGTAGATCGCCACTCCGCAGAGATGAACCGACAAGGAGTCGCCTCGTGCAGCACTCGCTTCAACGAGCTGTCTTCGATCTTCGATTCGTGCGGCGGTTCGGCCACCTGACCGCGCTCTACTGGAGATCCCCCGACGCGGGGAAGGGCGTGCTGCTGCTCGGGGGCGCCGTCTCGCTCGAGCTCGCCACCGTGTATGGCAGCTTCGTACTCGCCGATGCGCAGCGTCTCATCTACGACGCGCTCCAGGATCGCGCGGCCGCTGCATTCTTCTCGGGCGTCGCGCTGTTCGCGGGCGCCGTGCTCGGGTTCGTAGCCGTATCGACGTACCGCGTCTTCGTCCGGCAGGCGCTCGAGATCCGCTGGCGAACCTGGCTCACGGATCATCTGCTCGAGGACTGGATCAGCCCGCATGCGTGCAGCCAGATGGAGGCGGTGGGCGCGGACGCCGACAATCCCGATCAGCGCATCGCGGAGGACGTGCGCAACTACGTCGCGAGCGCGCTCGGCCTGTCTCTCTCGCTGCTCGCGGCTCTCGCGACGCTGGCCGCATTCGCCGGGCTGCTCTGGCGCATGTCCAGCGACTGGCCGATCCAGATCGGAGGCGCGCACTTCGACATTCCCGGGTTCATGATGTGGGTGGCGTTCGCCTATGCCGCCATTGCGAGCTGGATCACGCACCGCGTCGGTCGGCCGCTCGTGCCGATCAACTTCGACCGCCTGCGCCTGGAAGCCGACTTCCGCTTCGGGTTGGTCCGCTTTCGCGAGAACGCCGAAGAGATCGGGCTGGCGGGCGGGGAGACGTTCGAAGAAGCGAGCGCCGTGGAACGCTTCCGGCGCGTTGCCGGGAACTGGTGGCAGCTGATCCGCGCGCAGCGGAACCTGACGCTACTGACCACGGGGATCGGTCAGCTCAACGGAGCGGTACCGCTACTCGTTGCGGCACCCGGCTACTTCCTCGGCCACCTGACGCTAGGCCGCGTCGCACAGGCCGGGATCGCCTATGGACAGGTCTCGGGCGCGTTGGCCTGGTTCGTGAACGCCTATCAGGAGATCGCGCTGTGGCGCGCGAGTATCGAGCGCCTGCTCACCTTCACCGACGCCTTGGACGCGTCGCGCACCCGGCACGCGGAGGGCAGGGTGTGCGTGGAGCGCGACGACCGCGACGCGCTGCAGATCGAGGGTCTGCAGCTCGCGCTGCCCAACGGTCACGCGCTGCTCGAGGCCGGAAACGTATCGGTGGCCCCGGGCGACCGGATCGCCGTGGGGGGCCCGACCGGCGCCGGTCTGACGACGCTATTCCGCGCGCTCGCGGGTCGCTGGCCATTCGGCCGCGGTCACATCGCGATGCCGCCGCGCGCGCAGACGATGTTCCTCTCGCCAAAGCCGTACCTTCCGATCGCCACGCTGCGCGCCGCGCTGTCGTATCCCGCGTCCGAGACCGCGTTCTCGGAAGAGAAGATGCGCGAGGTGCTGACACTGGTGGGACTCCCCGATCTGACGGGTGCGCTCGGCGAGATCGAGCACTGGGAGAAGCGGCTATCGGACGGCGAGCAGCAGCGCATCGGGATCGCGCGTGCTCTCTTGCACGAGCCGCGGTGGCTGTTCCTCGACGACGCCACCGCCGCGCTCGACGAGCAGGCCGAGCGCCGCCTGTACACGCTCCTGGAGGAGCGGCTGCCCCAGTCCGCCGTCATTTCGATTGCGCATCGCCCGTCGGTGGCGAGCTACCACGCGCGGCACTGGACGCTCGTTCCGCACCCGGATGGACCCGCCGAGCTGCAAGCGGCGTGACGACCTCAGACGGGCGGCATGGGTCGGAGCGCCGTTCCCACGAAGTAGATGCCGAGCAGGCTCACGGCCGTGATCAACAGCCAGGCATCGGTGAGGCGACTCAACAAGACCGGAGCGTGCCTCACTTCCATGAATTCCCTGAAGATGATCCTGACTTTGATCAGCGCTATCGCGATCACAGCGCACGTGATCGCGATGTTTGCCCTGAATGCGTCCTGACCATCGAGTGATCCAACCGAAAGCGACGCGATCGTGATCGCCGACAGGGCCAGCCAGGCGATCAGCAACCTCTTCTCGAATCCCGCGTTCACGGATCACCTCACGACATAGAGCAATGAAAAGATCATGACCCAGAGAAAGTCCACTGTGTGCCAGTAGGTGGCGCCCGTTTCGACGAGCTCCTGGGAGCGGCGCGCGGGACTCGAGAGCTGGTACACGACGACACCGAGGACCACGAAGCCGATCAGCAGGTGCAGGAAGTGGATTCCGGTGAGGAAGTAGTAGAACGAGAAGAATTCGTTGGTCGAGAACGCGTAGCCCTTCTGGATCTCCCGGCTCCATTCGAACACCTTCGAGGCGAGGAAGGCGAGGCCGAAGAACAGCGTCAGGAACACATTCGCCAATGCGGGGCGGTATGCCCGTTCTCGGGCCGCCTGGACGCATCGCGCCATGGACCACGAGCTGGCAAGCAGAACCAGGGTGTTGAGGACCCCGATCCGCAGGTCCAGCTGAGCCTGGGAGCTCAGAAACAGCTCCGGGCTCTGCATGCGGCGAACCATGTAGACGCCGAAATAGCCGGTGAAGAGGAGTGCTTCGAAGAGAACGAAGGCCCACATGTCCGGTTGGCCGGGCACGAACCGCGCCGGTTTCGCGAAATCGCTCGTCACCGGCTGCGCGCTCCGACCAGACCCGACGGCGCCTCTGCGGCTTCCGACTCGAGCTCCGGCAGCACACCGGTGCCGAAGTCCTCACGGACGATCATCTTGCGGATCAGAGTGATGAACACGGCCGTGTAGATGACGAACACGACCATGTCGAGCCACCACGTGATCGCGCCGTCCCAGGCGAAGACACCCTGCTTGAAGATCCACGCGGGTGCCACGACGACCTCGGTGAGCGCGTTGCAGAGGTTCAGGTAGGCGAACCACTTCGGGAAGACGCGATTCTTGTCGAGCAGGATCGCGACCATCCAGACGAGCGAGCCGATCAGGAACACGCCCATGGTTCCGTCGAACGCCATGAACGCGAAGTCGTAGAGCCAGCTGATCAGCTCGGGATCGCGGTCGGGGCGCATGGCCCCGACCACCAGCGCGACGCACGTCAGCAGCATGCCGGGAACCGCGGCGAGCGAATAGATCAGGAGATACGAATAGGCGAACACGGGGCTCACCGACATGCGCCGCATCGAATAAGCGAGGAGCGCATTGACCGCTCCCAGCATGCCCGTGATGAGGAAGACGATGCCGAAGCCGATGATCAAGCCGTAGTGATTCCCATTGAACCACTGCACGATCGTCGAGGTGTCCCACCAGGCTGGCGGCGGCGGCTGGACGCGCGTGACCATGAAGAAGAGCAGACCGTACAGCTGGTAGAAGACGACCATCGCCCACCAGGCGATCCACAGCTCGAGCTTGGGATCGTGGCGCCAGTGCCAGGCGATCCGTTCGAGCCGCGTGCCCGACGGCACGGATGGCGTCCCCGTCACCGCAGCGCTCATGCGGGGACCACTGCTTGCTCACGCCGCTCGCGGTGGATTGCCTGGCCGAGAACGACACCCATGACGGCGATCCAGAGCGCAATGGCGGCGTTGCGGATCCAGAACGAGAGCAACCCGTCCCAGGCCATGACACCCGCGAGTGCCAGCGCGGTGAAAGAAGCCGGCGCCAGCGCGGCCGCCACAACAAGATTGAAGTGCGCCACCCAGGTCTTGAATACGGGCCGGGGTTGCCGGTCGAGGTAGATCGCCAGCGCGAGGAGCACGCTCTGTCCGATCAGGAAGCCGACCTGGCTCGTGAAGGTCACCCAGGCGAGATCGTTGAAGAGCTGGGTCAGCTGCGGGTCCCGCTCCGGCCGGAAGGCGGCGAGGAGCCAGAACAGATTGGCGATGAGGAAGAGCGTAGGTCCGCCGGATGCGCACCCGAGCAGGGCATACGAGAAGATCGGGGTGCGATGCGCCATCCGACGAACCTGCAGCACGATCAGCACCAGCATCGGGATCAGCCCTACGCCGAACCAGTTGAACAGGATCATGCTGTAGCGAATGCGCGAAAGGTTCTCCGGATCGCGATAGAAAGCAGCCACGTCCTCCGCAGACATCGTCGGCGACATCGGATGGACGAAGCCTGGGAACAACAAGAACGCGGCAATCCAGATTATTCCCAACGCGGGCAACGTCCACAGCAAGATCAACTCGCCATCGGTCCTTCTCATCCCTTCGATCCTCCGACGATACATAGCCGATCGGCTATGACGATATAGCCGATCGGCTATGATGAAGCTATCGTCGCGGAATGAGCTCCGCCAACGCAGCGATGCCTCTGGGCTCCGCCTCCTACACCGCTCCGCAGACCCGGATCATCGAAGCTGCGCTCGTCCTGTTCGCCGAGCACGGCGTCAGCGGGACATCCCTGCAGATGATCGCGGACGCGATCGGGGTGACGAAGGCGGCCGTCTACCAGCAGTACAACACCAAGGACGAGATCATCCTCGTTGTCGCCCAGGTCGTGCTCGCGCGTCTCGATGCCGCCGCCACGGCCGCGGAGGCGGAGCGCTCGCGCTCGCGAGCGCGCGAGGTCTTGATCTCGAGAATGATCGATCTCGCCGTCGAGAGTCGCCGCATGGCGAGCATCCTCCAGCAGGATCCGGTCATGCTGCGCTTTCTCGACGAGCACGAGCCGTTCCGGCGCGTGATGGAGCGCGTGAACCGCCTGATGATGGGCGGTGCCTCCGACCCTCAGGCTCGCGTTAGGGCCGCGGTGCTCATCACGTGCATCGGCGGCGCCGTGATCCACCCGCTCGTGCTGGATCTCGACGACGAGAGCCTTCGCTCGCAGCTCCTGAAGCAGGCGCGAAAGCTGCTACCGCTCCGCGGCCGATCGCGACGAGCCGCGGCGCGAAATGGCTCGGGTCGAGATTCACCCGTTCCGGCTCCAAGGGCGGGTTGCGGCCCGGGTCCGTGGCGCCGGCACCGATGCGCTCGAGATACACCACGGCGGGAACGATCGCGAGACGGCGGAACTCGCGTGCACGCAGGATCTCGAGTGTGCCGTGCACCCGGCCCTCGTCCGGAGCCCGGAACAAGGACGACCCGGTGCAACCGAGGAACCCCACCAGCGCGCAGATCAACGCGCACGCGAGGCGGCGGGCGCCCCGGCGCCAGCGCGCATCCGGCAACGGGTGAGTCATGGCGATAGTCCCGATCTGAGAGTGGCCTTCGGACCATCGACGGGACCCCCACCCCTCTTGAACACATCTCCGTGACGGCCTATCAGCCGCTCTTCGTGAAGCGATCCCGGAGCGCCCGTCCTCCCGAGACCCGAGAGAGGCCGCGAATGCCGAAGCCTCCATCGAAGTTCAGGATCGAGCCCGTTGCAGGTGCGGATTCGTCTCGCGCGGCGAAGAACACGTAGGCGGCCGCGTACTCCTCGGCGCTCGGAATGCGCCCGAGCGGTATGAAGTCCGGAGCGATCTTCGCGAGGCCGAGACTCGAGATCGTTCTCTGGTCCATCCCCAGACTGGCGGGGCCGGCGAGGTTCGTCTCGATCGCGCCCGGCGCGATCCCATTGACGCGCACCGCGGGCGCGAGCTCGAACGCGAGCTGCCGCACGAGCCCGACGAGCGCGTGTTTGCTCATCGTGTAGAGAGCACCGCCGCCATCCGGATAGAAGCCGGCGTTGGAGATCGTGACCAAGAGCGACCCCGCCGAGCGCACGAGCGCGGGGAGGGCGGCCTTCGCGAGCAGCAGGGGACCCTTGCTGTTGACCCCTACCACTTCGTCGAACGCGGGCCCGATCGCGTCTTCATCGAGGTCGGCGAGCGCACGGGAGTAGTCCCAGATGCCGGCGTTCGCGATGGCACAGTCGAGCTGGCCGAACGCGTGCACACACCGCGCGACGGCGTCTCTGTTGCTGTCGACGGATCGGACGTCGCCGACGAGCGCCGCGATCCGCGCTCCGTGGTCGCGGCGAAGTGCGTCGACACCCGCCTCGGATCGATCCAGGATCGCGACCCGCGCGCCCTCGGCGACGAAGCGGTCCACGATCGCCCGCCCGAGACCCGAGGCCCCGCCGGTCACGAGCGCTACCTGCCCCTCGAGCCGGCCCATGGTGGGACTCCTTCAACTACCTTCCCCTGCGTATTGTTCGCGAAGGAGACGGAGATGGACACCCCCAACGCGAGGCAATGGGTCGACTTCGAGAAGGGGCTCGTCGACCGGATCATCTTCTCGGATCCCGAGATCTACCGGATCGAGATGGAGCGGATCTTCGCCCGCGCCTGGAGCTTCGTCTGCCACGAGTCGCAGATCCCCCGCGTTGGCGACTTCTTCCAGACCTACATCGGCGAAGACCGGATCCTCGCGGTCCGCAACAAGCAGGGCACCGTGTCCGTGTTGCTCAATACCTGCCGGCACCGCGCAAACGCCGTGTGTCGCGCCGAGCAGGGGAACGCGAAGGTCTTCACCTGTCCCTATCACGGGTGGTCCTATGGGCTCGACGGCGAGCTCGTGGGCGTGCCGGGCCTCAAGGACTTCTACCGCAGCGACCTCGACAAGAAGGAATGGGGGCTCGCGCGAGCCGCGCACGTGACGAGCTACCGCGGACTCGTCTTCGCGACCCTCGATCCGGCGGCGGTTCCGCTCGACGAGTATCTGGGGGAGGTCGGGCGGATCGGGCTCGATTTCATCGCCGAACGCGGCGAGATCGAGGTGATCGACGGCGTCCAGAAGAACGTCGTCGCGTGCAACTGGAAGCTCGCAGTGGACAACCTCTTCGACTGGTACCACCCCGTGGTATCGCATCGCTCCGCGATCCAGTCCGGCGTCTTCCCGAGGCTTCAAGACGAAGAGGTCGCCTTCGCCCCGATGAGCCAGATGGTGATGCTAGGCGAATACGGGCACGGCATCGGCGGTCCGATGATCTCCGAAGACGTCATGGCGCAGGTGCGCGCGCACGTCGGCGATCCCGGCGCTACAGCCGCGCGCCTGAACGTGGAGCCGTGGCGATTCCGCGCGAAGGCGCAGGAAGCGCTCGGCCCGCATGGAATCCGGTCGCGGGGACACCCGAGCATCTTCCCCAACGTCTGGATCACGCTGAACGGCTCTCAGCTCTGTCTCCGGATCCCGCGCGGTCCGCAGAAGACCGAGCTCTGGTGGTTCACGTTCGCGAACAAGAACGCGACTCCGGAGCAGAGGCAATCGCTCGTCCGGATCACCACGCACATGTTTGGTCCAGCGGGACTCCTCGAGCAGGACGACGGAGAGAACTGGGACCAGTGCACTCGCGGAACGATCGGACCTGTTGCGCGGCGCTACCCGCTGAACTTCGCGATGGGCCGCGGCCATGATCGGGTGCGAAACGACGGGGGCCAAAGGCGCGTCGAGACCGTGGTGAACGAGCACGGGCAGCGCTGGACGTACCGCGCCTGGGCCGAATGGATGGATGCCGTGGACTGGCCCGATCTCCGGAGGAACCATTCGCCCGCGCCGAGCGGCGCCATCTAGGGGCTCGCAATGGATCGCGAAATCGCTGCGGTGCTGCTGCAGCACGAGGTCGAGCAGTTCTATTACGCGGAAGCCGCGCTTCTCGACGAGCGTCGCTTCACCGAGTGGCTCGACCTCTTGACCTCCGACATCCACTACTGGATGCCGATCCGGCGGACCGTGATGAACGCCGACCTCGACCAGGAGTTCACCAAGCCCGGCGCGATGGCGTTCTTCGACGACGACAAGACCATGCTCGAGGCCCGCGTCAAGAAGCTCGCCACGGGTTACGCATGGTCCGAGGACCCGCCCTCGCGAACGAGACACATGGTGAACAACGTGCGCATTCTCGCGGTGGACGGAGACGAGCTGACCGTCGAGTCCAACTTCCACCTCTACCGCACGCGTCTCGAATCCGAGGAGGACGGCTGGCTCGGCCGGCGCCGTGATCGCCTCCGCCGCGTGGACGGCGCGCTGCGGATCGCCGAACGCCACGTGTTCCTGGATCAGACACTGATCCTGTCGCGCAACCTCAGCAACTTCTTCTGAGGAGAATCGCCGTGACTCGCATCGCCCGCCTCGGATATCTCGAATTCGAAGTCTCCGATCCAAGCGCGTGGAGGACCTTTGCGGCCGATCGGCTGGGTCTCGCGGTGGGTGCCGAGCACGCGGATGGCTCGATGGCGCTGCGCATGGACGAGCAGGCGCAGCGGATCTTTCTCCGCCCGGGCGAGCGCGACGACCTCGCCTGCGCGGGCCTGGAGGTGGCGGACGAGGCGTCGCTGCGAGCGCTCGCGACCCAGCTCGAGGCGGCTGGAGTTCCGGTCCTCGAGGCGAGCGCCGAGGTGGCGACACAGCGCGGCGTAGATCATCTCTACCGGCTGGAGGACCCGAGCGGCATTCCGATCGAGCTCTTCAGCGGTCCGAAGTCGGGCAGCCGCTTCTCGTCCAGCCTCGTGCCGTCCGGCTTCTGCACCGGGGACGAGGGCCTCGGGCACGCCGTCGTGCTAGTCCGCAATGCGGAGAGCACGCAGCATTTCTACTGCGATCTGCTCGGCATGCGCGTCTCCGACTACATCGAGTCGGAAATCGCTCCGGGCCGCAAGCTCCGGATCGCCTTTCTGCACGCGAACGCCCGGCACCACACGCTGGCCTTCTTCGAGGGGCCGCCCCGGAAGCGGATCCACCACTTCATGATCGAGATGAACGCGATGAACGATGTGGGGCTCGCATGGGACCGCTGCGTCGACGCGGGCGTGCCGATCGCCAACGCGCTCGGTCAGCATCCGAACGACCAGATGTTCTCGTTCTATGCGCGCACGCCCTCGGGCTTCGCGGTCGAGGTCGGCTGGGGCGGTCGCAAGGTGGACGACGCAACGTGGGAAGTCCGCACCTACGATCGGATGAGCAGCTGGGGGCACCGACCCGCGCTCGACCGGGGAGCGCGCTGAGAGCGCCGTTCATCCAGGGTCGTCAGGCTCGATTTTCCGACCCCAGCCACCTGAAGAACAGCGCTGCAGAGAGCGCACCGAAGAGCTGCGCGCCGATGAAGGCTGGCACGTCGACCGGCCGGATGCCGGCGAACGTGGCCGTCATGGCGCGCGCCAGCGTAACGGCGGGGTTTGCGAACGACGTAGACGCCGTGAACCAGTACGCAGCCGTGATGTACGCGCCGACCGCGAACGGTGCCGCGCTGCTGCGCGTCCGCGAGCAGGACAAGACGATGCCGACGAGGCCGAACGTGGCGACGTACTCACTGAACCCTTGCGACAGGCCCGATCGAACGTGCGCCGACGCAGAGATCACGGGCTCACCGAACATCAAGTGCGCCGCAATCACGCCGAGCACGGCTCCGCTGACCTGCGCGGCGGCGTAGCCGAGAGCGTCCCTCCGCGCCAAGCCGCCCTCGAGGACCACGCACCACGTGACGAGCGGATTGAAGTGGGCGCCCGAGATCGGGCCGAACGCGAGGATCAGGGCGACGAGCGCGCTGCCGGTGGCGATCGAGTTCGCCAGCAGCGCGATGGCGACGTTCCCACCCGCGAGGCGCTCGCCCATGATTCCCGATCCGACGATGGCCGCGAGCAGGAATGCGGTGCCGACGCCTTCCGCCGCCATGCGCCGAGCGCACGTCACGGTGCGGCTCGAGTCGAGGCGGCCGTGACCGGCAGGGTCGCCGCGTCCGCCATCGTCGCATCCGATGTCCGGTCCTGCTGCGCGGGAACTCCACTCTGCAGGAGGGAATCGCCATCCGTGAAGACGCGGTGCGAGGTGAGCCACAGTCGCAGCAGGTGCCGCTTGCGTTCGGGTTCGGCGTAGTCCTCGAACTCGGTGCGGGCGTGGAGGATCGCGGAGTTCTTGAGCCACTGGATGTCGCCCGCGCGGAAGTCCATGTCGAGATGGATCTGGGGATCGACCGCGATCGCGTCGATCAGATCGATGACTTCGCGCTGCGACCGCGTGAGCCGCGGCGCCGCTGCGTGGCGCTGCGAATCGCGGATGTACCAGCCGATGTAGAACGTTCGGATCCGTCCGTCTGCCTCACGGCAGATCGGAATCGAGAAGTAGGGCGGCTCGCCGGGACCTTCCTCACCGTTGCGGTCGAAAGGGAAGGGCTCGTGGAGCGTCGGGATGAGATCGGGCCTGCGTCGAAGGATCTCGTTGTAGATGGCGAGCGAGCTCGCGATGCGACTGGTTCCGCCGGACCTGGCAGGACGCAGGCAGAGCAGGCCCACGATGTCCGATCCGTCGCAGTGGAAGCCGAGCTGCTCGCGCGTTCGATAGAGGCGCAGCGTCGGATCGCGGCGCTCGAGACCCGCATCGCGCACGTGTCCGAGCAGATCGCCCGCCGCGTTCTGCGAAACCGCTCTGCCGAGGTGGAGTCCGAGGCCCCAGTACGCCAACGACGAGTCGTCCTCGCCGTACCGCTCGACCGGCACGCCGCGCACGAGCACGAAGCCTCGTCCGGTGTCGAGCACATCGAGCCAGTCCGCCGCCGAACGGGCCAGAGCCCCGAGCGGGAAATCGCCGCGAGTCAGCTCGCCGAGCGGCTTTCCGGTGCTGCGCGCATGCGCGACCGCGCGATCGAGGTCCAGGGTCTCCTCGGCGGAGAGCACGTGAACCCAATCGCGCCGCGGCGCCATCTCGGATCCGACCCAGGCGGAATCACTCTTCACGGGTTGCATCTGGATGCTCGTCATGCGGACCTCGCAGCGCGCCGCTCCATCGAGGCGGTCAATCGCTTCGGCGGCACCAGCGCGCTGCAGAGTTGTTGCAGGCGTTCCAACCGAAGGCGGTAGTAGATCCAGGTCGCGCGGCGCTCGCGCTCGAGCAGACCCGCCTCCGTGAGCACCTTCAAGTGGTGGCTCACCGTGGGCTGGCTGAGTCCGAGCGGCTCGGTGAGGTTGCACACGCACGCTTCACCTCCCGGCTGGGCGGCGAGGTAGCTCAGCAGGCGCAGCCGGCCCGGATCGCCCAGGGCTCGGAACAGCGTGGCCAGCTCCGCGGCCTCCTCGGTTTCGAGCCGGCCCGTGAGGACCGGCGCGCAACAACGGTTCGAGGTCTTCTTGATCGGCATGGGTCAATATTGACATATATCGATGGATGTCACAATATCGATATCCATCGAAATAGGAGGAGCCCTCCGTGGCCAACACCTTCCACGTCTCGTTGAATGTCGAGAACATCTCCGACGCGGTTGCGCGATACCGCAAGATCCTCGGCGCCGAGCCGGCGAAGGTTCGCGAGGACTACGCGAAGTTCGAGCTCGCCGACCCGCCGCTGATCCTCTCCTTGAACCTCGGCGGCGAGCCGGGCACCGTCGGACATCTCGGCATCCGCTATCCCGAATCCGCCACGGTGGCGAACGAGCTGCGACGGGCCGAGGGCGACGCACTGGAACCGCTCCGCCAGGACGGCGTCACATGCTGTTATGCGAAGGCCGACAAATTCTGGGTGAACGACGCCGACGGCCTCGCGTGGGAGATGTATACGTTCCTGGCCGATGCGGAGCCCGAGCGGGCCCCTGCGCCTCCGCCGGCATCCGGCTGCGGGTGCGCCGCCTGAGAAGGATGAAGGAATGAGCGAGCGCATCTACGACGTGCTCTTCCTCTGTACGGGAAACTCCGCTCGGAGCATCCTTGCCGAATCGATCCTGAACCGCGCAGGCCACGGTCGGTTCCGCGCTCACAGTGCCGGAAGCCTTCCGAAGGGCCGCGTCCATCCGATGGCGCTCGAGCTGCTGCGCGCACGCGGGTACGAGACGAATGCGCTGCGCAGCAAGAGCTGGGACGAGTTTGCGAATCCCGGAGCTCCGAAGCTCGACTTCGTGTTCACCGTATGCGACAACGCGGCGGCCGAAGTCTGCCCGATCTGGCCCGGCCAGCCGATGACGGCGCACTGGGGGATTGCGGATCCCGCGGCCGTCTCGGGAACTCCTCTGGACCAGAGCCGCGCATTCCGGCGGGCCTATCAGGAGCTGGCTCGCCGGATCGATCTGTTCCTCGCGCTACCGCTCTCCAGCATCGACCGGATGAGCTTGAAGAACCGACTGGACGAGATTGGCAAGTCGCCTCGTGCGATGGAGGCGGCAGGCCGCGACACCCGCCCAGCCGAAGGCGAGCAGGAATGAGCTCGACGGCTCCGGCACGACCGTCACCACCACGTCGTTGAACACGTTGCTGAATTCCGGCGGCGTCATCTCGAACGGATTGCCGTTGTGCAGCGCAACGATCCGGCTCGAGTCGAGCATCGAGAGCGTCTCGTCGGGAGCGCCCGCGACCATCGTCACCTCGGCCACGGGGAACTGGCCGTCCGCTGGCAGCGGGTTGCTGGTGAAGTCGCCGACGATCGAGAAGTGGAGCGGGTCGGCGTCCGCGTCGTAGACGAACGAGAAGCCATTGCCCAACTCCACCGAGGGCGATCCGAACGCGAACGGCGCGGAGAGCTCGAAGTCGAGCTGGACCGAAGTGACCGGTGTGTCGCCCGGGAAGACCACCATGATCAGCACGTAGTTCGCGCCGCTCTGCGCCGTGGCGGGCGGGAAGGGCTGGACGTCGAGAAAGGGATGCGCCGCCGCGAGGCCGGGAGACCAGAAGGCCAGGACAACGATGGCGCGTCGGCAGACCTGCAATAACCGCTTGAACCGCATCCGGAGCGCCTCATCCCATCGACGAGTTCACGATGCTACGCGCCGAGTGGGCACGGTTCAAGCGAGGAACGCGAGCGCTTCCCCTACGCTCACCGGGAAGGTGCGGAGACGATGACGCAATGGTGAAACCCCAGAAGCCTGCGCCGCTCCTCGGAACGCTGTCGCAATGGACCGCCATCGCCATCTGCGCCGCGCTCGGCTTCGGCGTGTTCGCATTCGTCGATCTCACTCCCGAGATCCAGGCCGACTTCTTCTTCTCCACCGACGATCCGCAGCTTCAGAACTCGCTCCAGATCGAACGCGAGTTCGGAGGTACGCAGCAGATCCTCGTCGCAGCGCGTTCCGAGCAGCTCGTAACGAGGGACTATCTGCAGCGACTCCGCGCGCTGACGGAGGCGCTGCACCAGATCGAGGGCGTCGAGGCATCGTCGCTCACCCGCGGCCCGCAAGAGCGGAGCCAAGAGGAGGAACTCGACCCGGCGGAGGTGTTCGAGGACCTCTCGGAACGGCCGTTTTCGGAGCGCCTCCTCCTGGCAAGCGACCGCTCGGCCACGTTCGTCGTCCTGAGCCTCGAGGGGAAAGACCACGATGCCACCGTGAGCGCCATCGACGAGGTCGTATCGCGTCACACGGCTCCGGGCTTCGAGATCGGCGTGTCCGGCGTTCCCTATGTCTCCGAACACGTGCGCCGCCAGCTCACGGACGATCTCCGCCGTTTCAGCATCGGCGCGTTTGGTGCGTTTGCCGTCGTCGTGGGCGTTCTGTTTCGCTCGCTCGCCGTCCTGCTCGGAGTCATGGTCGCTGCGCTCTCGGCAGCCTTTGCGACGTTCGTTGCGCGCGCGCTGATCGGCATGCCGACCGACATCCTCGCCCCGAATCTGTGGATCATCGCGGCAGTGCTGACTCTCTCCCATGTGGTCTACCTGACGGCGGAGTGGCGCAGCCGAGCCCACGAGAGCGGCGAGCAGGCGATGCAGGAGTCGATTCGCCTCACGGCTCCAGCCTCGGGATGGTCACTGGCGGCGAACGTTCTCGGCTTCACGAGCCTGATCTTCTATTCGGCCAAGCCGCTCCAGCAGTTCGGAATCTCGGGCGCCATCGCCGCCACGCTGGCGATGGCGTGCGCCTATGGGTTGTATCCGCCGTTTCTTCGCGCTGCGGACCCGGGCCAGCGCAAGGCCGACCCGGCGACGACCCGGTTGGGGCGGTTCTTCACCACTCGCCACCCGTGGATTGCGATGGCCGTCATCATCAGCGGTCTCGCGCTCGCTCCGTTTGCGTGGTACGTCGATACGGATCCGGCCCTGCCGTCGTACTTCAGTGTCGGCAGCCGCATTCACACGGGACTCGAATCCATCGATCGCGCCGGAGGCAGCAGCCCTCTCGACATCGTCGTCACCGATGCCCAGCGCCGTCCACTCGACGACGACGAGGTCGTCGCGCGGCTCGGGGCACTTCAGCGCCGGCTCGAAGAGCACCCGGAGGTGGGCTCGGTGCTCTCGGTTGCGCTCCTGATGGAAGAGGCGGAACGGCCCTGGTACTCGAACTTGTTGCCCTGGGAAGTGATCTTCGAACGGCTCGAAAGCCGCGATCACGGCGAGGTCGGCCGCTATTTCGTCAGTGAAGACCGCCGCCGCGGGAGATTCATCCTGCAAATGCGAGAGCTGGAGCGCGCGCGGCCGCGCGAAGTCATCATCGGCGAGATCGACGGCATCGTGCGCAAATCCGGCTTTACGCCCGTGCTGGTCGGCGGACTCTATCCCCTGGCCAACGAGATGTCGGAGCTGGTCGAAGGAAGCGTGATTCGCGGCCTCGGTGGCTTGCTCGGACTGTTCTTCGTGATCGTGCTGATCGTCACGCGCTCGCTCGGGAGCGCGCTTGCGATGGCGTTGTGTCTCGGCGTCACGCCGTTGTTGTTGTTCGGCCTGGTGAGCCTTCGCGGAATGCCGGTCGACATCATCTCCGCTCCGGCGGCCAACGTCGCCCTTCCGCTAGGCGTCGACGAGATGATCCACCTCGGCTACGCGATTCGGCGGCAGCGGGGGCGCAAGAGGGCTGGTTGGGCGGCGTGGCAGGAGACACTCTCGAGAATGTGGCGCCCGATCTTCGTATCCATGCTGATCGTCGTCTCCGGATTCAGCCTGTTCCTTCTCTCCAATTTCCCTCCGACACAGCGGCTGGGAATCCTGGTCTGTATCGGCGCAGCCATGACCGATCTCGTCGTACTGATCGTGCTGCCCGCAGTAGCGACGTGGAGTCCACGCCGTCGTCGCGATTCTTGATTCACTGACTATTTGTGCGCAGCCTTGCGTCGTGCGGCGAGGAACAGCTCGCGCCGGTGCGCATGGAGCGCCGCGGCGTTGCGAGGCTCCGCTTCCTCGACGAGCCCCAGCGCGCGGCCGATGCCTTCGATGGCGTCGAGTGCACTGCTGGCGAAAGCCTGGACGCTGCCGCCGACGCCCTCGACCGCCGCTCCGCCCGCGCCTAACGGATCGCCCTGAGAGAGTTCCTCGACCACGCCGACGGCACCGCCGACGACCGCGTTCCCCGTCGCCCAGGTGACATCGCCGACGCTGCCGAGCTGCGCGAAGGGCAGGTCCCAGAGCGCGACGAGCTGGCTCGAGCGGTCGAGGACGACGTCGTCGATCCGCCCGCCGAAGAGCAGCGTGAGCGCCCTCTTGCGCTCGGGCGAGGTCGCGACCGCGGCGCCCCGGCGGATGATTCCCTCGCGCACGTCCATCGAGACGACGAGGTCGAGCTGGTCCACATCGAGGCTGGCCCGGTACGCGTCGTCGACGTAGGCGGGGAAGGAGTCGAGGTCGATCCCCGTCAGCGCGGCGTGGGCGACGAACGTCGGCTCCCTGGTTGCCGATGACGTCGTCCAATGCACGATCGCCAGCGGCGCGGGCTTGCTCTCGGGCTGCTCGAGGTTGGCGTCGATGCTGATCTGCCCGAACCGATCCTCCGACTCTCCGCTGCCCGTCTGCACGTCGAGGACGGAGGACTCGATGTCGACGATGCGGAGCTTCACTCCACGCGCGCGGTCGTCACACTCGACCGTACCCCCGTGGATGAACACCTCCTCCCACAGCGTGGCAGGTCGCTTCGCCTTCTGGGGATGGGTTCTCGGCCGCTCGAGAATCTTCCCGACGTTCGTCTGCCCGTCGGCTTCGATGCGCGCGTGGAGGACTGGATCGTCGAAGACGAGATGTTGGACGATGGTGCGTCCCTCCCAGAGCGCGCGCAGCGAGATCCTCAATTCCATGCGCTTCGCGGTCAGGACTTCCTCGTCTCCGTCGAGGAAGCGCACGCCGTGAAGGTCGGCAGTGCCACCGGCGACCGACAGATCCTGCCGCTCGGCTTCCATCGTCAACCCGTACCGCGCCCACAGATCGGGGAGGACCCTCGCGCGGACGTACCACGGCGGTGCGAACCAGGCGGCAGCGGCGAGCACCAGGCACGCTCCGAGCACCCAGGCCCACGGGAACCGTCTCCACGACCTCGAAGTCGACACCTCGGTCATGGCTTCGCGGGTTCGAGGCGACTTATATTCGCCCGATCAGGGACAGCTTGAATGGCCGTAGTGGCTCCTTCTCGGTTGGTTACTTCGTCCACACCACCACGAGCATCGTGCCGTGAAACCTTCGTGAAGACGAATCGAAGCGAAGAGTCCGACCGCGCGACGGGCGAAGAGCGCATGGACTCGCTTCTGGAGTCGAAGCGCCTGCGGCCGTCCCATATGCGGGCGTTGGCAGGGGCCCTCCTCGATCGCCACGCCCGTGCGCCCTCGGCACCCGACGAGGCACCGGGGCCCGAGTTCTTTCGAGGTGTGCTCGACTCGTTGGCCGTCCGACACGAACTCCCCACTGCGCTGCGAGAGCGGCTCGAGGCAAACCTCGCGAAGAACGCCGATCACCTCCTCGCCCGTGCCGGGCGCGGACGGATCCTCGCCGCTGCGGACGAGCTGACGCCGATGGACGTCTACTTCCGTGGCAGAGACGTCGGCGGAAGCGACGCCGCGGCGTCCGACGCCAAGTCCGTGCGCATCGCCCCCGATACCGGGCGTGCCTTCGGCGTACCCGTCGATGCTGCGCTCGAGGTCGCGGGTCTCTCCGTCTGGCTCGCGAGATACGAGCGTGCAGACCTCTCCGAAACCCTGATCTCGCGTTATGCGAACGAGGCCGAAGACTTCGATCTCTATCTCGTCCTCGACTTCTACGAATCGTTCTGCGCGCTCACGCAAGGCGCGCACGCCAACGACGCGTCCGACACGTCGCCCTCCATCGTCCTCCCGCCGATTCCCTCCGATCGGACGCCCCTCACGCGGCCGATCGTCGTGGCCATGAGCGGGCTCGTCGCGAGCGGCAAGAGCACGCTCGCTCGAGCGTTGGCGGATCATCTCTCGTCACCGCTGGCGGTGGCCGACCGGATCCGGGATCACCTGGTGCACGGCGTCCCGGGGCGCCCCATCCACGAAGCGGGATGGGCCCACGGCTTCGAGCCGGGCTTCTCTGCGCGCGTCTATGGCTCGATGCTCCACCGCGGTGAAACCG
This sequence comes from uncultured delta proteobacterium, assembly GCA_963832165.1. Classification (GTDB taxonomy): domain Bacteria; phylum Myxococcota_A; class UBA9160; order UBA9160; family SMWR01; genus JAHEJV01. The sequence goes on from CAWHTE010000007.1 coordinate 985,966, forward strand.
TTCTCCAGTCGGGTCGTCCCGTCATTCTCGACGCCTGCTTCTCCACGTCGTTCCAGCGTGCCGCGGCCCGGGCGCTCGCGCGCAGATATGGCGCGCCCTTTCTGTTCGTGGGATGCCGCGTCGATCCGGAGACGCAGCGCGAGCGCCTGTCGAAGCGGGACGCCGAGTGGGACGACGATCCGGGCGCATGGGCCGCGATCGCCGCAGACATGGCGGGACGCTTCGTTCCTGCGACGGACATCGCAGATGACGAGCGCATCGAGGTGGATACGAGCGCCGACCTCGAGGCGCCGCTCGAACAGGTACTCGCGCGACTCACTGGACCGTTGCTGCCTCGAGAGCTCGCCACACCGAAGTGAGTCACCGGTCATCCGCTCTCCTTCCCCAGCCGCTTTGCGCCGTCACCTTCGACTGCTGGAGCACGCTGCTCGTCGAACGCAACTGGTCGGTTGCGCACGCGCTGCGGATCGACGCCCTCGTCGAAGCAGCGAAGCGGGCTGGTCGCGAGAATGATCGCGCCGAGTTGTCCGGTGTCTTCGACGCGGCGTGGAACCGCCACATCGCGCGCTGGACGAGCGGCGTCGCGTCGGGCGCAGCCGAGCTCGCACGCGACGCATTCGGGATCCTCGGCTTCTCGGAGGAGAGCGCGGGCTTCGCAGCACTCGTCACGGCCTGGGAGGAGGCCTCGCACTCCGGGGCCGTGGAGGCCGTGGACGGGACCCACGCTCACCTCGCGTTCCTGTCGGGGGCGGGCCTTCGCCTTGGCGTGGTTTGCGACACCGGCCTGACGCCCGGGCGCGTGGTCCGACGCCTCCTGGACGACGCGGGTCTCCTGACCTACTTCGATGTCTGCGTCTTCTCGGACGAGGTCGGCGTGCCAAAGCCCCATCCGCGGATGTTTCACACGGCACTCGAGGCGCTGGCAGCCGACGCCTCCCAAAGCGCTCACGTCGGAGACCTGCTGCGCACCGATGTCGCCGGAGCGCGCGGCGTCGGAATGGCGTCCATCCGGATTCGCGCTGTCTACGATGATCCGAGCGAGCAACCCGAGGCGGATCTCCTCGCCGACTCCCACGCCCAGCTGCAGGAGATCTTCGAACGCGCACTGGGCTGATCGCGCGTTTTTCGGAAGATCCGGGCTGAACTTGGCAGGTGAATTGCACGGCCGCGGGTAAGAGCTGCAGTTTCGCTGCTCAGGAGCGCGCACAGGCCTTCCCAGCTTGTTTCAACGCGATTGAGAAAGCGCGACTGCGCTATACGGCTTGCAGTTTCTACAATTCACTTGCTCCCGAGGAGGTTCACGATGAAGCCGATCCATGTGCTCACGTCCGCGCTGCTGATGTTCGGACTCGCAAGCGCGGCAAATGCCAACGAATTCGACGATCGCGACGCGCTGGCAGAAATGCTCGCCGCCGACACCGTCGCCGAGCTCGCCGATGCGGAAGAGGAGCTCGCAGGCGCCCAGGACACGCTCACTGCGGCTGAACAAGACCTCGCCGACGCCCAAGCGGCGCTGACCGAGGCCGAAGCGGCGGAGACCGAGGCCGAGGCGGCACTGACCGAGGCCGAAGCGGCGGAGACCGAGGCCGAGGCGGCGGAGACCGAGGCCGCGGCTGCGCTCGATGCGGCCGAGCAGGCAAAGACCGACGCAGATGCCGCACTGGTCACCGCTCAGGATGCGCTCGCCGCCGGCATCGCCGCGGCGCTGCCGCCGGAGCAGCTCGCTCCCCTCGAGGCGGACGTCGCGGCGAAGACCACTGCACGCGATGCCGCGGCAGCGGAACTCACCCAGGCTCAGGCCGACGACACCGCGGCGCAGGCTGCGACGGACGCTGCGCAGGCTGCGACGACGGCTGCGCAGGCTGAGGCGGACGCTGCGCAGGCTGCTACCGCGGCTGCACAGACCGCCATCGATGACGCCGAGGCGGCCATCGTGACCGCACAGGCGGATGTCGACGCGGCGGAAGCCACCGTGGCGGCGCTCGAGGCCGAGGTCGAGGCCTTCCAGCAGTTCGTCGCCGACCTCAGTGATTCCCAGGTCGTCGCGCTGAACCGCTCCCTCAACAACGCCGTGCACAGCGGCCTGCACATCGACTTCGATCTCGAGCTGCTCCAGCGGATCCTCGACGAGGACTTCGGGCATCGCGAGATCCAGACGCTCACGCGGGCACTCGAGCTCGAGGCGCGCTTCGCTCAGCACGCCGCGCGGTTCGAAGCGAAGGCCGAGGCCACTGGCAACGACAAGTTCCTCGGCCATGCCGAGCGGATGGCCGACCGCGGCGCCTCGCTGAAGGAGAAGTTCCTCGACAGGATCGCTTCGGACGCAGTCTCCGACGCCACGAGCGACGCGGTCGACGAGGCCACCACGCAGGAGGTCAAGCACGCGGCGAAGCTGGCGGCGCGCGAAGCCGCAGGCGAGGCGGCCAAGAAAGGCCACGGACGTAACTAGCTCCGCACGGGCGACAGCCGCGCAGCAAAGGCCCCGAAATGGGCCGGCGACCCCTACGAAAGCACCGGTGCGCCGTTCTGCTGGTGGCGATGCTCGCAGCGTCGGCTGCACTCGGATCCACGGACCCGGGTGCAGCCGACGCGATGACCCGCGCTCGCGACCTGCTCGCGGCGGGACGGCTCTATCCCGCCGAGCAGGCGGCGCGGGAGGCGATTGCACTCGCGCCCGAGCAATCCGACGCGCACCGGCTACTCGGACAGGTTCTCCTGCGCCGCCGGAAACCGGCGCTGGCAGTGGTGGCCTTCGAGCGCGCGCGGGCCCTCGCGCCCGACGACGCGGAGATCGATCGCGAGCTGGGCGTGGCCTACTACGGGGCCGGTGATTTCGCGGCGGCGCGCGACCCATTTCGCAGGGCACTCGACCGGAATCCCGAAGACGCAGCTCTGCGCCTCCAGCTCGGTCGCTGCGAGCTCGAGATGGGTAACGCCGACGAAGCCGCCCGCGAGTTCGAGCGCGCCGCGCAGGATCCCGATCTCCGGCAGGTGGCCCTGTACAACCTGGGATTGGCGCGCGAGCAGAGCGGCCAGCGCGACGCGGCGCGCGAAGCGTTCGAGGACGCGCTGCAGCTCGACCAGGCGCCGACCGAGCTCACGAATCGCGCCTGGACGCACATCCAGGCGCTCGAGCAGAGCGAAAAGGATCGGCCGTGGCAGCTCGGATTCGGCGCCGGCCTGCTCTACGACAGCAACGTCCGGCGCGAGGAAGTCGATCGCGAGACTGGCGGGCCTGATGGCGCCGGTCGTTTCGAGCTCGACGCCTCCTACGCGCTGCCGGTGCGGGACTGGTTCGAGCTCGAAGCGGGTTACAGCTTCGACCAGACTCTCTACTTCGACGCGAGTGAGTTCGATCTTCAGTCACACGCAGTCCACTTCACTGCGGAACGACCGATCGGCCCGACCGACGCCTCGCTGGGCTACCTCTACAGCTTCAATACCCTCGACGGGAGCCGCTTTCTCGATTTCCACGAGATCCGTCCCGCGCTGGGCATGGCTCCCGCGAAATGGTGGTATGCGTCGCTCTCGCCCGCGCTGCGCGTGAAGCGTTTCGAGGATGAGCCGGAACGCGACGCCGAGCAGGGCGTGCTCGGCCTCCTGCAACTCTTTCCGCTCGGGAATTGGGAGCGGCATCTGCTGCTCGGCATCGACGGCCAGATCGAGGACGCCGACGATCGCGCCTTCGATTATCGCGGGTTCACCGCGGAGAGCGGAGTGCAGCTTCCCTTCTGGATCGGAGGAGAGCGTCGGCAACGGCTCCAGCTGCGGTACCGCTTCGGCTACCGCGACTACACCGACTCCTCATCCAGCCCCTCGGGCCATCGCCGGGACCGCGTCCATTCCGCGCGAGCGCGGATCGAGGTCCCGATCGTGCGCTACGTCGCGGTGCGCGCGGAATACGAGTTCGAGGACGCTACCTCGGACGTGCGCACGGCCGACTACACGGATCACAAGGTCGAGGTGGTGCTGCGCTTCGACTTGTAGTTGCGCTCGCGTCCGGAGTTCCGGACGCTCGTAACGTGATCGCGCTCACATTGTGATCGGTGCGCGGCCGCTAGGCTGAAAGCCCGCGGGTGAGGTTGGGCTCGAGCTGCGGGTTTGCACGCGAACGCCGCTGCGTGAAGGGGGGAGAGATGGCTCTGAGGGACATGGTCTCGAAGCCCGAGCGAGCTCCGGAGCAGCCCGTTTCGGCAGGACAACAACCGCTGCAGCCGTCGGCACCGGCCGCGGCGCCGCTGGCGCCCGCCGCCCCGCGGACGCCGAGCGCTGTGAGCACCTTCCTCGACGCATCGACAGTCTTCGAGGGCGTGATCCGCAGCAGCGAGCCGCTGCGCATCGATGGGCGCGTGAAGGGCGAGATCCACTGCGAGCACAGCGTCGTAATCGGCGAATCGGCCCAGATCGAGGCGACGATCCGCGCCGACACGGTGGTGATCGCGGGCGAGGTGCGGGGCGACGTCCACGCGGCGCGCAAGCTCACGCTGGCCGCCACGGCGCGGATGGTGGGCGAACTCACCACGCCCGGGATCGTGATCGAGGAGGGCGCGGAGCTCGTGGGGCAAATCCAGATCGGCGCCCGGCTGCCGACCCAACCGGAGAAGAATGCGGCCTCGGCCGATCGGTCGCGCGACAACCGGCCCGCGCCGGCCACTTCGCCGCCGCCCACGGCATAGCGCGCAAAACCGCGCGAAGCGCGGGTATTCTGGATGCATGAGAGACACGCGCCGCTTCGCCATGATCCTCGCGGCGGTTCTCGTAGCGGCGGCTGCCCGGCCCAGCGCATCCGCCGGCCACCGAGTCGCGGTCGCCTGGGACACCCAGACCTTCGAAGGACGTCTGGCGGCACTCGATACCGTGCCGCCGTATGCCTTCGCGACGCCTCCGCTCGCCATCGGTGCGGACGGCCTCGTGCGCGCCGCGCTCGGCCGTGTCTACCACCTGAGTCGCACGACGGGCGTGCTGACCGTCATCGATCCGGAAACCTGGACGCCGATCCAGAGCTTCGCGCTTGGCGCCGCCAATCAGCCGCGCGACATCGCGGTGATCGACGCGGACACCGCGTACGTCTCGCGGCTCGGCGCTCGTTATTTGTGGCGCCTCGATCTTGGGAGTGGGGTGCGCGTCGACGCTGTCGATCTCGAACCGCTCGGCGCTGGCGACGGCAACCCCGCCATGGACACGATGCTCGTGCACGCGGGTCGCTTGTATCTGCAGCTCGCCGGCGAGCCGGGATCGTCGCAGCCGCACTCGATCGCGGTGATCGAGCTCGCTACCGAGACGCTCGTAGACGCCGACCCCGTCGAGCCGGGCATTCAAGGCATCGCTCTATCCGGGACGGGGCCGCGCTTCAAGATGCACCGGGTCGAGGGAGCGAACCGCCTGTTGGTGAGCGCCACGGGGATCTTTCACGACAATGGCGGCTTCGAGCTGCTCGATCTCGACGGACTGGTGTCGCTCGGATTGGTCGTTCGCGAGCAGGAGGAAGCGGGCGCGGACGCAGGCGCCTTCACGATGCTCGACGGGCAGCGCGGTTGGCTGGTGTTCAGCACCGACCTGCTGCTGTCCTCCCACCTGCACGCGTTCACGCTCACGGGCGGCATGGACCCTACCGAAGCGGACGTCTCGCTCGACTACTTCGCGCCGCACCTCGTCTACCACGCCGCGAGCGACACGCTCTTCTGGCCCGAGCCCGGAGGCGTGCGGCCCTTCGATGCGACGACGGGTGCGCCGCGCGCCGAGCCGACGCCGCTCGACGGCCTTCCTACCGACCTCGAGCTGGTGGCGCTGCCAGAAGGGGGAGTCGCCCCGGCGTGGGCGGCCCTTGGACTCCGCCTGCTGCTGGGTGCGACGGCGCGATCCAGGAGACGTCGCGCATCAGAAGTTCAACTGGATGCCGGCGAACGCGTTCACGTCTTGCGTTCCTGAGATGCTGCGGCCCGCGCGGGCCATGAGCGTCCACCACTCGGATAGATCCAGTTGCGTCGCCAGACCGATCGACAGATCCGACCGCTGGACGTCGCTCACCCGGGTGTGACCCAGCAGGTCCAGACCGATGAGCCACGGCTCGAGGACCTGATAGCCGAGCGCTCCACCCGCGAAGAACTGGGGATCGTCCTCGCTCGTGTCGCGGACGTTCACGCCGACGTTGCCGAACACCTGCCATTGCTCGTCGAGCTGCCAGCCGAGCGTGAGGTAGGGCGAGTGCACGGTCGCCTCACCCGACAAGCCGTCCTCGCCGGTGGGCAGCCGGAGCGCGTAGGCCACCGCGGCGTCGGGAACCGCTCCACCCTGCTCGAGGAATCTCCACTTGAAGCCCAGTCCCAGGTCGCCGAAATCAGCGCTCGGGGCGTCCCGTGCCTCGGATTTCAGGATTGCACCGTCGAGCGCGAGCTCGACTTTCGCCGGAAGACCCAGCGTGAGCGTTGCAGCGGGCACGGAGTGGATGTTCACGTCCCGGTCGCGCACGAGCTCGTACCGGAGCAGGAACGTTCCCTTCCACTTCTCGGCCGTGCCCGGGTCATCCACCGCGAAGGGCGGGCCCGCCGCGGCGGGCGCAGCGCATAGCAACAACGCGGCGGAGATGAGGGCTGTCGCTCCAGACGCTCTGGTCAAGGTCTAGCTCTGACCATCCACAACGCTAACCGCGGGCTCGCGCTGGCTAGGGCTCGTACGTCGCGCGGCCGCGCGGACGCGATCGCAGCATTTTTAGTTCTTCCTCGAGATCGTCTCTGGTACGCAAGGCCCGCGGATCATCGGGGCGAAGTTCCAGGGCCTCTGCCAATAGCCGCACCCCTTGTGCCAAATCGGCAATCCGGCCTATTCCAGGGTTGCTCACTTTCAGAAGCACCCTTCGATTCACAGCTCCGAGTTTTCGGTAGAACATTTCGGCTCTCGCGTAGCTCTCCTTGTCTCGATCCGTCGCACCCTCCAGGAGCGGTACAAAACTACTGGCCCTCAGCGAATTCCATGTTTCGGCCCTCGGATAGAGGGAAGCGTTGTGCACATAAGCACTCACGGGCGAGGAGAACTCCAGGATCGGGCGATCATCGGTGTGCAGGGGGCCGGCTCCCGCAAAACGCCGGTAGCCTTCGTGATCCAGATACATGAAGTTCATGATCTGATACGGATCATCGACTCCCACACGCTCGAGATCGCGCCGCACCTCTGGCACGGCAAAGGCCTCCCTGAAGCGCTCGACGTCGAACCGAATGGGCCCCGGTGTGCCGATCAGGATTGCGAAACTGGTTTTCGCGTGATCCATGAACCAGAGGCTGGCGTATGGAAAAACGCTCTGAAACGTGCGCAGCAGAATTCGAAGTTGATCCTCATAGTTCGACTTGGCCGGAATCCAGGCGCACGCGACCCCACCCTCGGCCAGACTCTTCTTCATGAGCTGAAAGTATTCTCTGCTGTAGAGACTGGCATTCTGCTTGTACTGCAGATTGGTCACATCCGTGGAGATGACGTCGTATTTTCTCGAAGTGGTATGCAAGTGGTCGCGCGCATCGTTCGAGATCAGGTGAAAACCGGCAGCCTTCATCACATCGTGATTGTGGTCGAGGAAATATCCGGCGCTGCGGAACACTTCCGGCTCGATTTCTACCGCGTAGGTCTCCACCCCATGCGTTGTCATGGAGTAGGAAGTGCCGCCGCTGCCGAAACCCACGGTGAGCGCATTCGAGGGGTTGGGGTGCAGGAACAGCGGAATGTGCGCCAGCATCTTGCCGTCGATGATCGACCCGGGAATGGTCGAGGCCACCGCCTGGTCATCGACATAGATCCGGCGGTAGGAGTTGGCGCTCGCGGGAGGCCGCTCCTCCTTCACGATGATCGTTCCGCTGGCCCCGGCCTTGTAGCGCAAGATGGTCGTTTCCTTGTCTCCTGCGCGCAGCGGACCTTCCCGCCATTTCCCGATCTGCTCGTCATAGTGAGCCTTGCCCCAGCGGAGGATCGGCGCCCCGTTCAGCATATACGCGCCGGAGAGCACGAGAACGAGCGCGCCGCTTGCATAGGCATAACTCTTCTGTTTCGGAGCCGTGTCGGGATGGATCCGCAGCGTGAGAAGCGCCAACACAGCACTGGTCGCACAGAAAACCGCCAGCGTTCCGCTGAGTCCGAACGCCGGGATGATCATCAGGCCCGTAGCCAAGATGCCGAACGTCGCTCCGACGTTGCCGATGAAATAGATCCACCCCGACTGCTCGGCGATGTCTTTCTCGTCTTCGATCAACTTCTGACTGACTGCTGGATAGGCAAGACCCATGAAGATGGCCGGAACGAACATCAGCGACAGGGCGTAGACAACCTCGGCGAAGATCAGATCGCCCAGATTCAGGGCGCCGTCTCGGATCAGGCGGACCAATTGTCGCTCGAAGATCGGCGGCCAGAGATATGCGAAAGACACGCATGCCAGGGCGCTTGCGCCGACACCGAGATTCGCAATGAAGAAGATTTTCAACGCGGAAAGGCTTCGCGCGAGACTTCGGTAAAGAAGCAGACTGCCGAGCGAGAATCCCAGCAGATAGATCGCCAGCGCCAGGACGAAGGTGTAGACGCCGCTGCTGGTCAAGATGCCCAGCATGCGCAGCCAAAGTACTTCATAACCCAGGGCGAGGAAGCCCGAGCCAAAATAGATGGCCGCCAGCCAGTAGAACGTGCTGGGCAGTTTCGTCGCGATCGGCGCAGGTGTGGTGAAAGAAGAGCGTCGTGCTTTCTGAAGGGCACCGATGAACACCAGAGCATTCATGAAAACAGCGACGTGCATGGAATTCTCCATGCCAAGGGTTCTGATGAGCACAAAACCGGTCACGAGCCCGCCGAGAACCGCCCCGAGCGTGTTGACGCCGTACGCGAGGCCCACGTTTGCACCGACGCTCTGTTTCTTCATCTCGGCGAGGATGCGGTTCATCGCCGGGATCGTCGCGCCCATGCCCAGCGTGGCGGGCAACACCACGCCTACCGCCATCGAGAAGCGGGCGAGGAAGAAGAGCGCCGTGTCAGGGCTCTCGGCAGCCGAGGACTGCAAGAGCACGACGTAGAGGTTCTCGATGCCGCGCAGCAGAAAAGGCAGGACGAGCGCACAGGCGCCGATCCACAATTCCGCCCCCGCGTAGAACGCAAGGGCGTTTGCGCGGCGCCTGAGAATCCGACCCCCGATCAGGCTGCCGAAGGCGATGCCGCAGAAGAAGCTCGTCAGCACCGCCGTGGTGGCTGGAGCGCTCGCGCCAAACACCAGGAGCATCTGGCGCTGCCAAAGAGTCTCGTAGGCAAGCGCACTCGCCCCGGAGAAGAAGAACAACACCAGGATGCCCAAGTTCATCAGGGCCCCTGGGACAGATATCGAATTCCAGTCATCGATTCGGATGATGCCCAAAGCCGGCTTCCGAGGTCTGCGTCTCTCGCGATCGGATTGACGCGGGCCTTTCCGGGTTCACCTCGAATCTCGAGCAAGCCGGTCGGGCCGTAATAGTCTCCGCCCGTTGGACGGTCGGAGCAGGCGGCATGAATGATCGGGATCGCGGCCTGCGCGGCGGTCGGTATCACCAGCTGCTCGAGCATCGCGTTGAACCACTTGCCGAATCGATTCCGGGGGCTCACGAGCGTGTTATGTCTTCCGATGTCGGTCGCAGCAAACCCGGGGTGAGCGCCCAACGCGATGATGTTGCTGCGGCGCTGCTGCAGGCGTCGATTCAATTCCATCGTGAAGGTGACCATCGCCAGCTTGCTTCGGGCGTAGGCCTTCCATTCGTTGTAGGGGGTCTTTTCCCAGTTCAGGTCCTCCAGGTCGAGCTTCGCGAAGCGATGCCCCAGGCTCCCGACATTGACGACGCGCGCGGTCGCGTCCGTGCGGAACAGCGGCAGCAGCCTGCCGGTCAGCTCGAACGCTCCCAGATAGTTGGTGGCGAGCTGCAGCTCGTGTCCAACGCTATTGCGTGTCAGGGGCAGGGCGACGATGCCGGCGTTGTTGATCAGGATGTCCAGCTGTCCGACCTGATCCGCTAGCTGTCGGGCGAATGCGCGAATCGAGGCCGGTTCGGAGACATCCAGCGGAAGGATCGTCACCTGGCTGTGCGGAGCTGCCTCGAGAAGATCGCTGCGTGCCTTTCGGGCCTTCTCGAGGTTTCTACACGCCATCACGATGTGCGCATCCGTGCGAGCGAGCTTCAACGCGGTCTGGAATCCCAGACCTGCATTGGCTCCCGTGATCACGACGGTCTGCACTCGATCCTCGCACGGCCCCATTTGGAAGGATCGGTGGGTCGCCTGGAACCCGATTTCCACGCGAACGGAACGCTCGTTCCTATTCACCTTGGCGTCACCTCTCAAGAGCCCTTCCAATCCAGGGTGTTGCACGGGAAGTTGCCCAGGAACGCAACTTGCAAATGGCGACAGCAGGGAAGACGGTGTTCCTCGGGGCGTCGTGGGGAGGGGATGATGATGAGCTGGTTCGCCCGCGCGGCAGTGGTAGCGCTCCTGGCTTTCGGTGCGAGTCTTTCGCTCGCCACCTCCGCTTCGGCTGTGAGCGTCTCGCTCCAGCTCTTCGTCGGTGGCCAGCAGGTGGGGTATTACGACGAGGTAAGGCTCGGGTGCTCCCCGGGAGACGTCGTCTCGCAATGCACGACTACGACGCCAATCGTCGCGGGCGACCTGAGGCTCGACAGCTGGGACCTGTTCCTCGACAACGACCCCGTGGTCTCGGGGCCCGTCGTGGTCACGAACTTGAACCCGCTCCTGTCCCAGCAGTTCACGCTGATCTTCACGCTGCCGACGGGTCCGATTCTGCCCTCGACCCTGATCGGCGGGTCGGTCCAGGGCGGCATGACCGACAACAACGGCGACGACGCGACCGTCTCCACGGCCGCGGGGAGCGCCTTCTACTCTGCCCTGATCGACGGCGTGACGGTGCAGCCCCTCTACGGTGACCCGCAATCGTTCTCCGCCGGAGGGCCGAACCTGAGCGGCAACATTCCGAGCCTGGCCTTCGGGACGCCGATCCCCAGCCAGGCTGGGCCTGCGGTAGTCGCGAACATCGGAATCAAGATCGACTTCATTCTCACGGCGGCGGATTCCGCGTCGTTCACGAGCGTCTTCCGCGTGGAGCCGATCCCGGAGCCCTCCACCGCAGTGCTCTTGGGCTTGGGCCTGGCAGGGATTGCCCTGGTCGGCCGGGGGCGGTCCTAAGCGACTCCGCGCGCCCCTGCTGCGGCCGCTTTCGCGACGAGCTCACCGTATCGCTTCATGCGGGCGAGAGTGATCCGGCTGGTGGGGCCGCACACGATCAGGGCGGCGAGCGGGTAGCCGTCGAGATCGAGGATGGGAGCGCCGACGACGCGCACGTCGGCGACGATCTCCCGGTCGTTCATCGCCCAGCCGCGGCGGCGGACGGCGGTCAGCGTCTGGTCATCATCGAGGGCAGGGTGGGCCCGGCGCAGCGCCGCGAGCTCTGCCGGTGGAGAGTGCGCGGCGATCACGCGAGCCGCCGAGCTCCCGACGAGCGGGAGCTCGGATCCGACAGGTGCACTGATCCGCAACGGGTGCCGACTCTCGACCACCTCGTGCACCGTCAGACGGGCGTGGTCGATCGCGACGAGCATCACGGTCTCGCCCGTCTGATCGCGCAGCGTTTCCATCCGAGGCCGCATGCTCGCAGCGAGCGCGGCGGTCGATGCGCGCCGCGCAAGCCGCCCGAGCGCAGCGGCGATCTGCCAGCGACCGTCGCTGGTCCGGTCGAGCCAACCGGCACGGTGCAGCGTCACGGCGAGGCGGTGGGCTGCGCTCTTCTCGATCCCGGAAAGCCGGGCGAGCTCGCTCACCCCCAGCGGCTGGCGCTCCGCGACGGTCTCGACCAACGCACACGCGTTGCGCACCGATCGGATCTCCTTGACGGACGACACGGCACTCCCATAAGGTATTCAGAGAAACAGGCGTGTTGCATAGTAACACGTTCGCTGAAGGAGGAATCATGCCGACGGACAACTCGGGTTCGAGCTTGCCGTGGGTCGAGGCGGTCGCGCGTTCCTTCGAGCCCTATTCCTTCCTGGAGTTCCATCGCGCGAGCTTGCCGGCGCTGATCGCGCGAAACGGGCATCTCGTCCGAAGCGATCTGTCCGGCACACCTTCGCTCGCGTTCCGCGTGAACGGCGACGCTTTCACGTGGGTCGCTTCCGACGAGGGCGTGCGCGTCGTCGTGGGGGACGCCGGTGCGGACACCCTGGTGGAGCTGTCCGAGGCGACCTTCTCGGAATTCATTCACGAGCTGCTCACGGCCTCGGGCGCCGTGATGACGGGCCGCGCGAAGCTGGCGAATGGAGACCTCGCCGGGTGGAAGCGCTGGGAGCCGGCGATCCAGTCGCTCTGCTCAGGCCGCGAGATCTACGGCGCCGGGGTTTGGCGCACGTTGCTCGATCGATCGGGCAAGCCGCTCGATCTGCAGCGCACGTTCTCGCCGGACGACGACCTCGAGGAGATGCGTTCCTACTTCTTGACCGCGGGCTACCTGCACTTGAAGGCGGTGTTCACGCGAACGGAGGTCGAGCACTACGGCACCGAGGTCGAGCAGGTCCGCGCCAAGACCACGCCAGGCGATCCGTTCTCGTGGTGGTCCGTCAATGCAGCAGGTCGCGAGGTGGTGACGCGCATCAACTATCTCGGCCGACATTCCTCGGCACTGCAGGCGCTCTCGCACGACCCGCGCCTGCTTCGCTTCGCGCGGCTCGCCGGCCCCGACCTGCGTGTGTGTGACGATCGCCTCGACGGTCCCATGGTCTTCATCAAGAACGCGAATGTGGTGAAGGGACAGGGCGACCTCGGCTGGCACGTCGATGACGGCCTCGGTGGACATCCCGTGATGTGTCCGCTGATCCAGTGCGGCATCCAGCTGGATCACGCGAACGCGGCGAACGGACAGCTCAAGGTGCTCGCCGGATCGCACCGCTATGCGAAGCACTGGATCGCGTGGGGCGAAGAGCACGACCTACCCGCGGTGGCGCTCGATACCGAGCCCGGCGATCTCACGGTCCACTACGGCGATGCGATGCACACGACGCCCCCGCCCACCTCGGAGGACGCCCGTCGTCGCGCCCTCTACTACAAGTTCGCCGAGCCGAAGACCTTCGCCTACGTGCCGGCGCACTGTCACTACAACGATGCGCTGTTCCGGGCCGACGCTGCGGGACACAGTGCGAGCCGCGCCGCCGCGAGAGACGCGGTAAAGACCTACTGACGCGATGGACGAGATCGTGGCCGTGACCGAGGACGCGCCCTTGGTTCACGGCGTATGCCCCCGCGAGCTCGCTGCGGTCCGCCAGGCCTTCACCGAGAACTTCACCGAACGCGGCGAGGTCGGTGCGGCTCTCTGCGTGCTCATCGACGGCGACGTGATGGTCGACCTGGTCGGCGGCTGGGCTGATGTCGCTCGCACGAATCCCTGGACGGGCGACACGCTCGTGAACGTGTACTCGGCGGGCAAGGCCGTCCTCGCGACGCTCGCGCTGCAGCTCGTGGAAGCAGGCCGGCTCGACCTCGACACGCCGATCGCGTCGCTGTGGCCGGAGTTCGCCGTGGGCGGGAAGCACCGCGCCACGGTGCGGCACGCGTTCGCACACTTGGCCGGGGTTCCGGCGATCCGCGAGCCGCTCACCAACGACGACCTGTGGAACTGGGAGCGGATGGTCGGGGCGCTCGCGGCAACCGATGCGTGGTTCGAACCGGGGAGCCGCGTCGTGTACCACACCAACACCTACGGGCACTTGCTGGGTGAGATCGTGCATCGCGCGGGCGGGTTGATGCCTGCCGATGCGCTGCGGCGGCTCGCGACCGAGATCGGAGCCGACGTGTGGTGCGCGTTGCCGCCCGACGCGCAGAGCCGGTGCGCTGAGGTGATCTTCGAGTCGCCACCCGCGCTGCGCGACGCGCTCGCCACGGCCGCAGCGTCGCGCGATGAGGCAAGCCGGATGATCGCGCTCGCGTACATGAACCCACCGGGTTACGGCTCGGGCGGTGTCGTCAACACACCCGAGTGGCGAGGCGCGCAACTACTGGCCGCGAATGCTCACGCGACCGCGCGCGGGCTCGCGCAGCTCTACGCGGCGCTCTTGGTGCCGAACCGGATCGTGTCGTCGGACCTGATCACCGAGGCGACACGAGTCCAATCCTCTGGATCGTGCCCGGTGCTCGGTGAGCACATCGAGTTCGGACTCGGGTTCGTTCCGACATCATCACGCCGACGACTGGGTCGCAGCAAGCGCGCGTTCGGGCACTTCGGCACCGGAGGTGCGGTCGGCTTCGCCGATCCCGAGACCGGCGCCGCCTTCGGGTACGTTACGAATCGCGTCGCGCCAGGTTGGCAGACCAAACGCAATCGGGCCCTCCTCGACGCGCTCGACGCCGCGCTATGACGCGCGGGCCTCGACCGCGGCCGCTAGGGACGACGACTCTTCGATCACCGGTCCCAGATCTCCGATCATGCACTTGACCGACCCGCCGCCCTTCTTGAGAAACTCGGAGACGTCAGTCGTGAGCGGCGTGACGCCGCGCTCGCGCACCTGCGCAAGCAGGCGGTCCGAGACGCCGCGCGGAAGGATCAAGTAGGACTCGCTCGTCTGGCCGCTCGGGGTGTAGGTGAAGCTGTTCGCGGCATACCGCTGCGCGTCTTCGACCGAGAGCTCGATCAGCGCGTCGCCGAATGCCGCCGCGAGGCGTGGCCAGTCGTCCGGCGCGATCGCGTCGCGATATGCGAGCAGGAACTCGCGCGCGGGGCCGAACGCGGCGAGCGCGGTGTCACCGTGGTAGTGCGCTTCGAGCACGAGCTCGACCCGCAGCACTTCGAGGGGTGCGAGTCGCGGAGCGAATCGCTCGAGCACGCGCGCGTCGGTGCGGAAGCCGTACACGCGCTTCCAGGGCGGGATCGCGAGCGCGGGGACGAAGCGCTGCTGCTCGAGGCGGCCATGCGTGAACAGGTAGCGGCCGCGCGCAGGGAACAGGTCGGCCTCGCCCTCGAAGCGCAGCGGCGGGTCGAGCTGCTCGGTCGGGATGCCGACTTCCGCGAGCACGCGAGAGTAGTGAGCCGGCTCGCCCGCGCGCGTCGGCAGCAGGTTCGAGAGCACGAAGCGCTTCTCTCTCGCGCGCTGCGGCGCGTCGACGTCGAACAGGAATCCCGCGTTGGCGGGATAGACGGTACCGGGCCATTCCGCGACGGGCGGCACGACGACGACCCGGATGCCGAGCTCTTCGAGCTGCGAGCGCAGGGCGTGCCACTGTGCGATCGCGAGCTGCTTGTCGACGTGCCGGCGCGTTCCCCAGCGCGTGCGCGTATGCGGATTCGCACCACCCCTGACGCTGAAATGCGTCGGGTCTCCCATGAGGACCCAACGCTGGCCCGCCTTATGGACTTCGCTCGCCTGCGGCTCGCTGCGCGAAACTTGCGTCACGGCCTCGGCATTCCGGGCGGCAATGCGCCGGCGTCGAAGCCCGCCTCGCTCTCGAGGTGCGCCTGCGGCGCCGTGCAGTAGAGCGTCGCGGTGACGCCCGCAGGCCGGTCGTTGCCGCTCTTGCCGCTGCCACCGAACGGGAGCCGCCCCGAGGCGCCGACGGTGCCCTTGTTCCAGTTGAGCAGGCCCGTGCGGATGCGCCCGATACAGTGCTCGTACTTCGCACGGTCGCGCGTGATTACGGACGCTGCGAGGCCGTAGTCCGAGTCGTTCGCGCCGGCGATCGCCTCGTCGAGATAGTCGAAGGGGTAGAGCGCGGCCTCTGGGCCAAAGATCTCCTCGCGCTGATAGGGATGGCGCTGAGCGATCGACTCGAAGCGCACGAGGCCCGCCCCCGTGTAGGGCGGCGGCCGGCCCGTATCGACGAGCAGCACGCGCTCGCCGCCCGCGTCGGCCGCGAGCTCGCGTAGTTGCGTGAGGCGCTCGTGCGCAGCCCGCGACGCGATCGGGCCCATGAACACGCCGGGTTCGAGCGGCTCACCGACGCGCAGGCCCGCGAGCACGGCAGCGAGCTTCTCCTGGAAATGCTCGCGCACGGGCCGCTCCACGAACACACGCCGTGTCGCGGTGCAGCGCTGCCCCGTGGTTGCGGCGATCGAGAGCGCGGCCTCGGCGACCGCGAGATCGAGATCGGCGTCGGCGCACACGATCATCGCGTTGCTGCCGCCGAGCTCGAGTGCGAGCAGCTTGTGCGGCGCGTCGAGCGTGGCGAGCGTGAGCGCGCGACCCGTCGCATACGACCCCGTGAAGAGGATCCCATCGACATCGGCCGTGGCGAGCGCGCGGCCCGTCGCAGGGCCACCCTGCACGACCTCGAGAACGCCTTCGGGCAGCCCCGCCTCGCGCCAGCGCTCCGCCATCCACGCGCCTACCCCCGGAGCGATCTCGCTCGGCTTGAACACGACGGTATTGCCGGTCGCGAGCGCAGGCACGATGTGCCCGTTCGGGAGGTGCGCCGGGAAGTTGAACGGCCCGTACACCGCGAGCACGCCGCGCGGGTGATAGGTGGCGCGCTGGCCGGGCGCGGCGTCCAGCGGCCGCACGAGCGCCATGCCCTCGGCGAGCGTCACCGCGACCTTCGACGCGATCAGGCGCGCTTCCGAGTCGGCATCCCAGCGCGCCTTGCCCACCTCGCGCGCGATCAGCTGAGTGAGCTCGTCGATCCGCTCGGAGACGATCTGCGCGAAGCGCTCGAGCACCGCAGCGCGCGCGTCGGGGAAGGCGTCGCGCCAGCGCGGGAACGCGGCGCGCGCGCGCGCCACGGCGTCGTTGACCGCGGCGGCGTCGGCCACGGCGAACCGGCCGACGACGTCCGAGGGATCCGACGGGGATACACTTTCGAGTGTTGCTGTCATCTCCACTCGCGATGGCGGGATCCCCTCGCTTCGCTCGCTCCTCCCGCCCTACGGGAGCGGCGTGACCGTCACCCGATCGCCCGCGGTGACGCCGAGCGCGTCGCGCGAGAGCTGCGAGACGTACGGTGCGCCCTCGGCGTCGAGCGGGACCATCGTTGCGCGGAACCCGTGCCGGCCCATCGCCGCGACGAGCACGAGCGTCGCCTCGTCGGTGGCGGGCGGTTCGCGCACGAGTCCGGGCAGCACGAGCTGGCGGCGCTCGTGCACCGAAGCGATCGCGTCGCGCGACGCGCCCACGTAGGGCCCGCCGTCGAACGGATCGACCTGGTTCAGCCGGCGGAAGCCGATCTTCTCGAGGATCCGCAGCGCCGCCACCGCAGTGTCGTTCGGCTTGCCGATCACGGCCTGCACGTGCTCGGGGAACAGCGTCGCGTAGACGGGATCGCGCGGGAACAGATCCGCGATGAACTGCTTCGAGTGCGACGAGAGGTGATCGGCCTTGCGGTAGGAGAGGCCCGTGAACTTCGCCCCGAACGCGTCCCAGAGCAGGTTCCGCCCGGGTTCCACGAACGGCGAGAGCATCTCCGCGATCACCTCGCGCTCGAACCGGTTGGGGAACATCGACATGAACGCAAAGCGCACGATCGAGAGCGCCTTGCCGCAGCGCGCCTTGTGCCGCCGATAGGCGGGGTCGAGCACGATGCCGCCGATCTCCGTGGGGCCGTCCTCGGTCGAGCGCAGCTGGAGCTTCTTGTGCTCGAAGCGCACGCCGAGCTCGGCGCTGCGGCGCTCCTCGGTGGTGACCTCGAGCCAGAAGTAGGGCTTCCCCGGGCGCCCGTGCTTGGCCAGGATCGTGCTCGTGCCGACGCAGCGCTGGGCGTCGCTGTCTTCGAGCACGAACACGTAGATGCCCTCGCGCCAGTCGGGGAGCGATCCGCCGAACGAGCGCTGCGACGCTGCGATGCGCTCGGCGAGGAACGTCGGCTCTGCGGGCAGGTTCATCGAGTCGAGCTGCGCCGCGAGGCCGAGCAGCGCGTCCGCGTCGCGGGTCTCGATCGGACGCAGGATCAGCACGCGAGCCCCCGCGCTTCTGCGACGCGGCGCAGCGCTTTCTCGAGCATCGTGAAGCCGCTCTCGAGCTCTTCGTCGGTGGTGTTCACGGGCAGGAGCATGCGGATCTTGGCCGGCTTCGCCCCGGCGCTCCAGACGAACAGGCCCTCCTCGAACGCGGCCTCCACGATCGCCTGCACCGTGTCGCTCGCGCCGTCGAACGGCACGAACGCGTGCATCGCGCCGATGCCCGAGTGCGCGCCGACCGCGCGCGGCATCCGGCGCCGCAGCGCATCGAATCGGCGCACCACGCGCTCGCCTAGCACGGTGATCCGGCCCTCGGCTCCGAGGTAACCCTCGGATTCGAGCCGCTCGATGATGCGCGCACCCACCGCGAGGCCCACCGTCGAGCCCGCGTAGGTGCCCGCGATGAGCCCCGGTTTCGGGTTGTATCGCGACGTGAACAGCGCGGCGCTGCCCTGGAGCGCCTTGCCACAGGTGACCACGTCGACGAGATCCTCGAGGCCGAACGTGCGAAAGCCGAACAGCTCGCCCGTGCGCGCGAAGGTCTGCACCTCGTCCACCCAGACGGCGATCTTCGCCGTGCGGCAGCGCTCCATGACGTTGCGGAAGAAGGATGGCGGCGCGGTGTGGTAGCCGCCCTCGCCCTGCACGAGCTCGAAGATCATGCCCGCGATCCGGCCGGGATAGCGCGCGAGATGGGCATCGATCGCCTGGACCGTGCGCTGCGGCGACTCGGGATCGTGGAACGGGACGTAGAGCACGCGCCCCGAGACCGGAAGGCCCTCGCGATAGGCGGCCTTGTCGGTGATCTCGGCGAGCGCGAGTGTGCGGCCCGCGAAGTTGCGCTCGAATGCGATCAGCATGTCCGCTGGCGCATGCTTCTGGAGCACGACCTTGAGCGCGTTCTCGTTCGCGATCGCGCCCGAGATCGAGAGCCAGCCGTGCTTGATGTGCGGGCCCGCATGGCGCAGCAGTGCGCGCAGGAGCTCGGGGTACTCGGCGGCCGGCGCGAGATGTCCCTGGTAGACGCTGTCGCCCGCGGCCGCGACCACGGCCGTCTCGAGCAGGTCACTGTCGGAGTGCCCGAAGAGATACGTGCCGATGCCGCACACGAAGTCGAGCACGGTGCGCCCATCGGCAAGCCGCACGCGCGCACCGCGACCGCTCGACGCGACCAGTGCGGGCACCGCGAGGGGGCGTCCGCGCAGCCGCGCGATGCTGCGCAGGGCATCCTCGTAGGCCTTGGGCGAGAGCTCGCGCTCGCCGGCTGCCACGCGCACGGCTTCGATCAGTGCCTGCGCCGCTTCGCGCACGCCGGGCGCGTCGCTTAGCGAGCGCAGCGGATTTCGCTTCGAGCGGGCCATTGCCAAGAGCGTATCGACCTGCCGGAAACGGGGCTTGGGGGTCCGTGCGGAACCCGAGACCACCTTTTCGAGTTCGCTCGCCTCGCGGCTCGCTGCGGGCGTGCCACTTGCTCAAGTTTGGTCGGCCTCGGGACGACCCGTTGGTGGTCATCGTGCGCGACCCCTCCGACATCCCCTCGGGCGCCGAGCCCCAAGAGTCCCGTGCCCTCGCTATCCTTCGCGGCGCGCGGACGCGAGAGGATTCTCGAAGCAGGGGGTACGAGGTGGAGATGGCGCTACGCGACGCCGCGCTTCCGATGCGCCGGCGCCGTCGCGCCCTCGAGGCGCGCCCGCGCACCGAATCGCCGCATCTCGCGCTGCTGCGCGCGCCGCGACGGCCCATGCCGCAGGTCCCGCTCGCGGGAGAGATCCGGGTCGCCACCTACAACGTTCACCGCTGGACGGGTTTGAACGGGCGAAGCCGGCCCGATCCCGCGCGCGCGGGCTTCGTGATCTCCGAGCTCGGCGCCGACCTGATCTCCCTGCAGGAGGTGTTGCGGCCCGATCGCGGTGACGATCCGCTCGAGGCGCTCGCCGAGGCGCTCGGCTTTCACGTGGTATTCGCGGCGACGCGCGTGCACAAGCGCGGCGAGATCGGCAACGCGATCCTGTCGCGCTGGCCGATCGCCGGCGTCTCGATGCTCGACCTCTCCTACAACCCGATCGAGAAGCGCGTCGCGATCGCGGCGCAGCTCCAGTCGGACGGCGCCGAGCTCGATGTCGTCGCCACGCATCTCGCGCTCGCCGACCGCACTCGTCAGCGCCAGGTGAGATCGCTGCTCGATCACCCGCGCCTGGCTCACACCCCGACGCTCTTGATGGGCGACATGAACGCGTGGCGGCAGTGTCAGGCCACTCGCGAGCTGGACCTCGCGCTCCACGACCATCACAACCACGAGTGGCCGGCTTCGTTCCCGGCTGCGAGCCCCGTGCTCGCACTGGACCGCATCTACGCGCGCGGGCTGCACATGATCGCGATCGAGGCGCACGACTCGCGCGCCGCGCGTCGCGCGTCGGATCACCTGCCCGTGATCGCACGCGTGAAGCTCGAAGAGGGAAGGGCTCACCCCGCGGCGTGATACCTTGGAGCGGTGGCCCCCGGAACCGCTCGCGGCTTTCCCCGCAGCGCGCGCCGCGTCGCGGCCGTCGCGCTCGGTCTCGCGCTGCTCGGCGCCGACGGTGCCGCACCGAACGCGCCGAGCGCTCCGTCCGAAGGGGAACGCCCCGCGAGCGGCCGCTTCCTCGTCGCCAGCGAACAGATCCGCGGCTCGGTCTTCCACCATTCGGTGGTGTTTCTGCTCAGCTACGCCGAGTCCGGTGCGATCGGACTGATCGTCAACCACCCCACCGACCTCGCGCTGAGCGAGGTGGTGCAGGGTGCCGTCGACGGTGCGGGTTGGCTCCACCTCGGCGGGCCTGTCGAGCTCCCGATGGTGATGGTGCTGCTGCGCGCGCAGTCTCCGCCCAAGCAGGCGATGCACGTCGCGGGCGACGTGTTCGTGACGGTCGATGCCGCGCTGCTGCTCGAGCAAACCGGAAAACCTGGTAGCACCGGATCGGTGCGCGTGTACGCGGGCTATACGGGCTGGGGACCGGGCCAGCTCGACGCCGAGATCGCTCGCGGCGACTGGATCGTCGCCGATGCGCCGGTCGAGTCGATCTTCGACGACGCGCCCGAGGCGCTCTGGAAGAAGCTCCATCTGCGCCACCACCGGCTGATCGCAGGGCTGTCCGCGGTTCCGGTCCTGCTGCTGCTCGTGATGCTCGGCTGCAGCGGGATCGAGGGGGCGCGCCACTACCGCGAGGGCACGCAGGCGCTCGAGCGTGGGGACGCGAACAGCGCGGTGCTCGCACTCGAGCGCGCCGCGGAGCGCGTGCCCGAAGCCTCCGAAGTGCAGAACCACCTTGGGCTCGCCTATCTCGCGTCGGGGCGCCGCGACGAGGCGCTGCGCGCGTTCGAGCGCGCTGTGGCGCTCGACTGCGACAACTCTGCCGCGAGCCGTAACCTCGCTCTGCTGCGCGGAGATCTGCGCGCGCCGTGATCGCGCTCCGCGGCCGCGATTTGCCGGCGGCGCGTGTGTTCATTACCGTCGGAGAGATGTCACACGAGGTCGAGCACCGCACGCTCTCCCGCTACCTCGAAGATCACCAGCTCAAGCACACGAAGCAGCGCGAGGCGATCCTCGAGATCTTTCTCGACGTCACGGGACACATCACGGGGGAGGACCTGTATCAGCGGGTGCGCGAGCTGCACCCCCAGATCGGGTACACCACCGTCTACCGGACGATGAAGCTGCTATGCGAGGCCGGGCTCGCGCACGAGCACAACTTCGATGGCACCACGCGCTACGAGATCGCGCACGAGCACCACGACCACCTGGTGTGCATCCGCTGCGGCAAGATCATCGAATTCGAGTGCGAGATGATCGAGAAGGCGCAGGAGCAGATCGCCGAGCGCTACGGCTTCCGCGTGCTGCGCCACCGGCACGAGCTCTACGGCCACTGCAGCAAGTGCCAGAACGAGCCGGGGCGCCGCAGCCTCTAGGCCGGCCGTCCCCCTTTTTCGCGCGCGGGTCGGGCCCCGAGCCCCGCTTGACAGCGGTCAGCGACCGCCGTAGCGTGGCCGCCGAAATTGAATGTGATTTTCAATTTCAGACCCCATGCTCCCACGAGGAGCGGCTTCCGGCGACGCCCGGAAGAGTGCGAAGTGGGCTGCATGGCCAGAGCGGAGAAGAGCCGGAGCGAGCGGCACGACCCCAACGAGTGCCGCTGCCTGTGCGGCAGCCTCGTCGCTCGCCGCGTACCCACCGGCGTCGAGCTCAAGTGCCGGCGCTGCAAGCGCACGGTCGTCCTGCCGCTGCTCGATCTCACCCAGCCCACGGTTCAGGCCCGCGAAGCCACTCCGTGAGCGTCTCGATTTCTTCGACCCATCTGCGGCCAGCGGCCATGAGCCCCGAGCCCTGCCGGCTCCATCCGAGCCCGGAGCTCGTCTCATGAAAGCTTCCCGTCTGATTCTCCCCACCCTGGCCGCGGCGCTGTTCGCCGCGGCGCCTCTTGCCGCGGCTCCGGCCGACGACGAGCAGATGGCCGGGGACGACCGCGTGTCGGAGCTCGAGCGCAAGGTCGAGCTGCTCACCGACGAGCTCGCGCGCACGAAGCAGGACATCGGCGTCCCCGAAGAGAAGCCGCTCGAGAGCGTCCACGGGCTCGGGCCCGGAGCGTCGAAGATCTACAACCTCACGCGGGGTCTCTCGATCGGCGGCTACGCCGAGGGCGGCTACACCGCGGTGGTTCACGACAAGCGGAAGTCCGGCGACACGAACGGCGCCGACTTCACGCGCGCGGTGCTCTACGCCGGCTACAAGTTCACCGATCGGATCCTGTTCAACTCCGAGATCGAGTTCGAGCACGGCTCCACCGAGGAGAACGGCAGCGGTGTCGGTCGAGTTCGCCACGCTCGACTTCCTGATCCAGGACGAGGTGAACACGCGCGCGGGGCTCGTGCTGATGCCGATGGGCTTCCTGAACGAGATTCACGAGCCGCCGTTCTACTACGGAACCCACCGCCCCGACGTGGAGCGCACGATCATTCCGAGCACGTGGCGCGAGGTCGGCGCCGGACTGTTCGGGCGGATCGCGGACCAGATCGAGTACAAGGTCTATGCGGTGGCGAGCTTGGACGCGACCGGCTTCGACGTCCAGCGGCATCCGCGGTGGGCGCCAGCAGGGCAGCGAGTCGCTCGCCGAGGATCTCGCCTTCGTCGGGCGGGTCGACTGGGAGCCGATTCCCGAGCTCATGATCGGCGGGTCGGCCTTCATCGGAAATACCGGGCAGGATCAGTCCTTCGACGTCGATGGGGACGGCTTGACCGACGCAAACCTGCCCGGCGCGACGCTCACGCTCTGGGAAGCGCACAGCGAGGTCACGACGCACGGGCTGCGCGTGCGCGGGCTGTTCACGATGAGCCATCTGAAGGATGCGGGCTCGCTCACCGGGGACCTGCTCACCACGGGCGCGCTGGCTGCCGGCGATGCGATCGCCGAGAACACGCTCGGCGGATACGGCGAGGTCGGCTACGAGGTGCTGCAGTGGATCGCGCCCAACAGCGGCTGGACCGTCGAGCCGTTCGTGCGCGCCGAGTACATCGACACGCAGTACGACATGCCGAGCGGATTCGACGCGAACAAGTCGGAGCAGTTCCAGGTCTACACGGTGGGCGTGTCGGCGAAGCCGATTCCCGAACGTGGTGCTGAAGCTCGACTATCGCAATCGCGTGGCCCGGCAGGGACAGCTGGGCGACGAGGTGAACCTCGGGATAGGAGTTGTCTTCTAGCTGCCGTCCGAGCAATCGGCATCTCGATCTTCGCGGCGCTGTGCCTGACCTCGGGCACCGCGCACGCGAAGGTCTTCTTGAGCCGCAGCGAGGCGCTCGCACTGGCCTTTCCCGATGCCGACCGCATCGAGGACGAGTCGATCCTGCTCGGCGACGAGCAGGCGGGCCAGATCGAACGGCTCGCGAAGAGCCGCCTCGAGTCGCGGCTCGTGCGCATCCACCGCGGCTACCGCCAGAACGAGCTTCTGGGCTACGCGATCATCGACGTGCACAACGTGCGCACGCTGCCCGAGGCATTCCTCGTGGTGCTCTCGCCCGAAGGTGCCGTGCGCAATGCTGCGCGTGCTCGCATTCCACGAGCCGCTCGAGTACATGCCTCCCGCGCGCTGGTATCAGCAGTTCGAAGGCAAGACCCTCGCTGCCCCGCTGCGGCTCGGAGGTGACATCCATGCCATCGTGGGTGCCACGCTCTCGTCGCGCGCCACGACCGAAGGCGTGCGCCGCGCGCTTGCGCTGTATCAGGTCGTGATCGCCAACCGAAAGTAGGCCCACCGTGCGCTTCGTGATCACCGGAGAGTGGAACCGCAATCGCCTGCTCCAGACGATCGTGGTCCTGTACAGCGTCTACGTCGCGGGCCTCTGGCTCACGAACGCGCTGCTCTATTTCTCGAAGATGGGCCTCACCCCGGCCTCCGTGATCAGCTACTACCGCGGGAACGAGGAGCTCTTCCTCTCGCCGCGCAGCTATCAGGGCATGCTCGAGGTGGCGCACTTCCACCTGTTCGCCATGGGCATGTTGCTGCTCGTGCTCACGCATCTGATGCTGTTCGTTCCGCTCAAGAACGGCACGAAGGCGTGGCTGATCGCGCTGCCATTCGTGGCCGCCGCGCTCGACGAGGGAGGCGGCTGGCTCGTGCGCTTCGGGCACCCTGCGTTCGCCTCGCTCAAGATCGCGGGCTTCCTGCTGCTGCAGGGGAGCCTCGCGGCACTGATCGGGCTGTCGCTGTGGTCGGTGTTCGCGGGCTCGCAGGCGGAGAACTACACGGGCGAGCTCGGCGATCTCTCGGATCTGGACGACATGCCGCAATGATCCGGTTGCTCGCGCTCGGCGGGGTGATCGCCGCGCTCGGCTGCGCGAGCGGGCACGCGTCCCGGGAGGTCTCCACGGGGCGTTATGCGATGGGAACGGTGCTTGAGCTGATCCTCGTCGGGCCGGACGAAGCGACGCTCGAGCGCTCGCGCTCGGATGCGCTCGCCGAGGTGGAGCGCCTCGAGGGGTTGCTCTCGACGTGGCGCGCCGAGAGCGACGTCTCCCGCCTGAACCAGGCCGCGGGCCGCGGCGCGATCGAGGTCGACCCGGACGTCGCGGCGCTGCTCGCGCGCTCGGTCGAGCTCGCACACGCCACGCGCGGGACGTTCGATGTCACGGTCGGACCGCTCGTGGCGCTGTGGCGCGAGGCCGCCGAGCGCGATGCGCTCCCCGATCCCTCCGCGCTCGAGTCCGCGCGCGCGCGCGTGGGAGCGGATCGGCTCGCGGTGCAGCGCGGCGCTGGGAGTGCGAGCGCCGCGCTCGCGCCCGGCAGCGCGGTGGAGCTCGGCGGCGTGGCGAAGGGTTATGCGCTCGACCGCGCGCGCGCGGTGCTCGGCGCCGGTGTCGATGCGGCGCTGTTGAGCTTCGGCCAGAGCAGCACGTGGGCGATCGGGCGCCCGCCCGACGCCGCGGGCTGGCGCCTGCTCGCGCGCGGGCCCGACGGCGGATTCGCGGGCATCCTCACGCTGCGCGATCGCGCGCTCTCGGTCTCGGGAACGTTCGGGCAGGCGAGCGAGATCGGCGGACGGCGCTATGGGCACGTGCTCGATCCGCGCAGCGGCGAGCCGCTCACGCGCAGCCGCGAGGCGCTCGTGGTCGCGACCGACGCCACGCTCGCGGAGGCGCTCTCGAAGGCGCTGCTCGTGCTCGGTCCGAGCGAGGGCATCGCGCTGATCGAGGACTGGCCCGGGGCCGAGGCGCTGCTGCTCGACGCAGACGGAAGCGCCTGGCAGACGCGCGGTTGGCAGCAGGAGACGCGCTTCGAGCCGATCCCCGCCGAGCCCGTCTCAAGCGCCCCGCGCAATGTTCCGATTCAAGAGGGCATGGCTCAGCAGGAACTCACCTGTCCGGTCTGCCAGGCGGATATGCCGCTCGGCGGCGACGAGCGCCCCGGGGACGAGTTCTACTGCTCGTGCTGCGGTGCTCCGGGCATCATTGCCAAGAAGGACAAGAGCGAGGAGCTGGAAGTCGAAGAGGACTTCTAGCAACTCGTGCGCATCACGTGCGCACGGGCCGGTAGTCGATCAGCCGATCCTGCATCTCGCGCAGGGGCAGGGCGGCGGCATCCCTCGGTGAGAGAACCGGCTTCTCGATCGGCCACGGGATCGCGAGGTCCGGGTCGTTCCAGGCCACGCAGAACTCGGTCTCGGGCCGGTAGAAGTCGGTGCACTTGTACTCGACCTCTGCCGCGTCGCTCGTCACCACGAATCCGTGCAGGAGCCCGGGCGGCAGGTAGATCTGCCTGAAGTTGTCGGCCGAGAGCACCGCGGTGACGATCTGCCCGTACGCGGGCGAGCCGCGCCGCGCATCGACCGCGACGTCGAAGACCTCGCCTGCGATCACGCGCAAGAGCTTGCCCTGCGCGTGCGGGTTCTGCGCGTGGAGCCCGCGCAGCGTACCGCGCACCGAACGCGATTGGTTGTCCTGCACGAACACCGCTTCGATGCCGCCCTGGCGGTACTTCTCGGCATGGAACGTCTCGAGGAAGAAGCCGCGGGTGTCGCGAAAGACCTTGGGCTCGATCACGACGACGCCCGGGATCGCGGTTTCGACGAAGCGCAGGCTCACACGAGCTCTCCGCTCGCGATGCGCTGCAGGTAGTCCCCGTAGCTCGAGCTCTTCATCTCGGCGCCGAGCACCGCGAGCGCATCGCGCGAGATCCAGCCCTTCCGGAACGCGATCTCCTCGAGGCACGCGATCTTGAGCCCCTGCCGCTCCTGGATCGCCTCGACGAACGTCTGCGCGAGCAGCAGCGATTGGTAGGTACCCGTGTCGAGCCATGCGACGCCGCGGCGCAGCTGCTCCACGCGCAGCTCGTCCGCCTCGAGATAGGCGCGGTTCACGTCGGTGATCTCGAGCTCTCCGCGCGAGGAGGGCTTGATCCGGCGCGCGATGTCGAGCACGCGATTGTCGTAGAAGTACAAGCCGGTCACGGCGTAGGCGCTGCGCGGCACGCGCGGCTTCTCCTCGATCCCGATCGCGCGGCCCTCCGCGTCGAACTCCACCACGCCGTAGCGCTCGGGATCGTTCACTCGGTACGCGAATACCGTGGCACCTGTCGTGCGCGCGGCAGCGCGCTCGAGCACTTCGGCGAAGCCGGCCCCGAAGAAGACGTTGTCGCCGAGCGCGAGCGCCACACCATCGCGGCCGACGAAGTCGCGCCCGATCACGAAGGCCTGCGCGAGTCCCTCCGGACGCGGCTGCTCGGCGTACGAGATCGCGAGACCGAAGCGCGCGCCATCGCCGAACAGCCGCCGGTACGCGGGCAGGTCCTCGGGGGTCGAGATCAGGAGGATCTCGCGGATGCCGGCCAGCATCAGGGTCGACACCGGGTAGTAGACCATCGGCTTGTCGTAGATCGGCAGCAGCTGCTTGCTGATCGCGCGCGTGATCGGGTACAGGCGTGTGCCCGAGCCGCCCGCCAGCACGATGCCCTTCATCTCGCCTCCAGGGGCCCCGCGGTACTCAGGGTAGGAAGAGCTGCGGATTGCGGAGCTTGGCGGGAAGATACTCGTCGATCACGTAGTTGAGGCCCCACTTGGCGAGCGCCTGCTGCTCGGCGCGGACCCCCATCTTGAGCAGCTGCTCGATCGCCTTGCGCCAGGGCTTGTGCACCTGGAAGAACGGGTCGTTCTTGAGGGCATCCTTTCCGCGCTTGATGTCGACGTCGAGCAGCGGATGGGTCGGCAGGTCGTAGTCGATGATGTCCTGCGGCGTCACGCCGAGGTAGCGCGCCTGCGGCACGCAGAAGAACTGCGACAGATGGGCCGCGTTGCCCGATCCCACCTTGAGCGTGCGGTAGATGTTGCTGATGCCATACGGGTCGCAGTCGACGAACGCATACACCGGGATGCGGCACTCGTCCGACAGCTTGCGGATGAAGCGCCGCGTGGCGCGCGTGGGCACGCCGGCCAGCGAGACGAGGATGCAGTTCGAGGTCTGCCAGAACTTGTGGCTCTGCAGCCGCTGGAAGATGCCGCCCGTCTCGATCGCGAGGATGAACTTCGCGTCGGTTTCGAACGAGAGATGCTCGACCGTGGAGGGAATCGAGTAGGCGCCGGATCCGAAGCGGGTGCAGTCGATCCGCTCGACGACGCCCGTGTCGCGGTCCGGATCGAGCACCACCAGCCGTCCGGCCACGGCACCGCCGTGCTCGTCGGGAATGAAGCGCAACTGCTCGCGCGACGTTCCGCGCGTGGAGAACAGCGCCTCGATGTCGTCCATCACCGCGTCGGACTCGGTCTGCTCGTCGAACTTCGCGGCCTCCCAGTTCTTGCTCTGGTAGTAGGCGTCTCGCTTGGTGGCGAAGTCGTTCGTCTCGACGAGCTCCTTCGAGAGCCCCATCATGCGCAGCGTCTGCGCGAAGCTCTTCACCGTGTTCACGGTGAGCGTGCGCACCTTCTTTGCGCGCCCCATCTCGAAGAAGCCCCGCTGCGCCGAGTAGGTGACGTTCTTGAGCGAGCGCACCGGGAACGCGAGGTCGGGCTTGTTCTGCTTGAGGATGTCCTGGTGGACGTCCTTGGCCGCATCGCGGATCTGCTGCACGACGACGTCGTCCTGCGCCGCGTTGCGCCGCGCCACCTCGCCCGCGTGTGCGGTCGCGGCCGCAGAGCCCTTGCCGCCCGCGCCCTTTTTGCCCGCCGTCTTCGCGCGCTTCTTGACCGCCGCCATGCTTCCCTCCGGCTACAGCTTTCGGCTGCGTTCGAGCACCTCGGTCAGGTGCGCGGTGACGTTGTCGCGCTGCGCATCGCTGAGCTCGAGAAT
The DNA here is from genome assembly GCA_963832165.1 of uncultured delta proteobacterium. GTDB lineage: Bacteria > Myxococcota_A > UBA9160 > UBA9160 > SMWR01 > JAHEJV01. The sequence continues at coordinate 1,014,697 of CAWHTE010000007.1, forward strand.
CTGCTGCAGACCGATCGAGACCTGCGGGATGTATTTCTCGATGTAGGCGCGCTTCTTGGCCTCGTCGGCGTCGCGGCGGCGCTTGCGGATGAACATCGCCACCTTCCGGCCGCACTCCTGCAGCGCGAGCCGCATCTCCTTGATGATGTCGGGGTAGTGCGCGATCGCCTCCTTGCTCTCGGAAGTGAACGGCACCCATACGCTCGCGATGTGAACCATGAGCAGCATCGGGCCGAGCGGCATCGCTCCGCGCGGCTGCTGCATCTGGTACGACTTCCAGTCGGTGCCCGAGACCGCCTTCGTGATCGCGCACGCGCCCTGCTGGTATTGGAGCGGCACGCGGTTCGCGTAGCGGTAGAGCGTGATCGGCTCTTCGGCGGGGAGCCCTCCGCCGTAGGCGAGCCCGACCTCGATCAGGAACGGATTGCCGCGGTAGACAGTCGCGCGCCGCGACACCGCCGCGTAGAAGTCGGCCTGCACTTCGGCACGCAGCGCGCGCTCGATCAGCTCCTCGCCGATCGGTGCGATGCAGTCCATCGGCGGCGCCATGATCTTCGTGGCCACGATCGCCGCGTGGACCTTCTCCGCCTCCTCGCGCGTGATCTCCGAAGGGCGCCGGCTTTCGGACACGCCGGCCTTCTTGCAGATCTCGAGCGCCGTCTTCGACGACACGCGGCTGAAATCCGACGACAGGCATGAGCGCAGGTTGCGCCCCGCGGTGTCGCGGAACATCTGCATCAGCACGCCGAGCTCGACGCCGTGCGGGTGCGGCTGGATCTCGGCGGTCTCGGGCGGCAGCTCGTCGGCGACGCGCGGGAACGTGTGGCTCTCGCCGTGCTCCTCGGCCTTCGGCGGCACGTAGACGATCTCGGCGTGCGGGTTCGCGAGCGAGATCTGGCGGATGTACGCGTCCACCGAGTGCTGGCCGCCGCGATAGGCGCCCTCGAGCTCGATCTCCACGCGCGTGCCGTGGTCGACGTCCCACTTCACCACCTCGTCGCGCTTCACCTTGGGCTCGTTCGTCTTCGTGTCGATCACGAGCTCGAAGTAGTGCGCGTCGTGGCTCTTGCCCGTGCGCGTGGTGATCGCGATCGGCTTGCCCGTGGTGAGCAGGCCGTACATGCCCGCGGCGCTGATGCCGATGCCCTGCTGCCCGCGGCTCTGCTTCAAGCGGTGGAACTTCGAGCCGTAGAGCAGGCTGCCGAAGATCTTCGGCACCTGCTTGCGCAGGATGCCGGGCCCGTTGTCCTGGATCGCGATCCGGAAGCGCGTCTCGGTGATCTGGGCGATCTCGACGCGCACGTCGGGCAGGATGCGCGCCTCTTCGCACGCGTCGAGCGAGTTGTCGACGCCTTCCTTCACGGTCGTGAGCAGCGCCTTCGACGGATTGTCGAAGCCGAGCAGGTGCCGGTTCTTCGCGAAGAACTCGGAGACCGAGATGTCGCGCGCCTGCTTCCCGAGCTCGGCAGCCGATCGGCGCGAGCTCGCGCCGTCCGCGCCCTCCGACTTGGCCTCGGCGCGCGCCGCCTTCGGCCGCTTGCCGGCGGGCTTGCGGGCGCGCTTGGCCTTCTTCACCTCACCTCCGCGCGCCGGCTGCGCTGCGAAGGCAAAGGACGACTGCGGGACCGATTCGTCCCATTCCCCCATCCGCTCACCCCCGGGCCCGGCGCCGAGAAGTGCTCGCGTCGGCCCGGTCTCATAATCCTTGCCCGCGGCGGGGTGTCAAGACGGGCGATGTTCGGGTGGTAGGCGCACGGCGCCGAAGCGCAGCGCCTTGGGGGAGACGCGTACTACTCGAAGTCCTCGATCGGGTGGTTCCGGAAGTTTCCGGAGAGCCGCACTTCGCCGCTGCGAAGCATGTGGAGGATCGTGGCGACGACCTCGCGGTCATCCCGGGTCACCTCGCTGACCGCGCGCACGAGCGCGAGCAGCGTTGTGGCGCGGGCCTCTCTGGTGGCGGGTTGCTCCCGGGTCAACGAAGCGGCGGCGGCGGCGCGCATGATCGATCCTCCCGACCCGAGGTAAAGCATAGACCGTGCCAGCTCCGCCGATTCGAGCGCGTTCTCCCGCGAGATCGAGACAACCTGATCAAATTCAGTGGACTTGAAGCACGAGCGGTGTCTGCGGCGCGCGCGCGTTGCGCCTCGCATGCCGTTGCCGGTGACGGAAATGGGCCCCAAGGCTGTCAATTTTCGGACGAGTCGGCGGGGCGTCGCGCGCCACGGCCCGCATCGGAGCGGAAGCCGAGCGCCTCGGCGACCGCTTCCGCGCTCGTGCGTTTCTCGCCCGCGAGGTCCGCGATCGTGCGGGCCACGCGCAATACGCGCCGCGCCGCGCGAGCGGACAAGCCGAATCCGTCGACGGCGCGTCCGAGCAGCACGCGGGCTTCCGGCGTGGCGTCCACGAGCGCGTCGAGGTGCGCGTCGGGCAGGCGCGCGTTCGCGACCACGCCGCGCTGCGCCTGTCGGCGCCGCGCCCGTTCCACGCGCTCGCGAACCGCGCGGCTGCTCGACTCGGCCGCGGGAGCGGCGTCGAGCTCGGCCCAGGCCACCGGGCGCACGCTCAAGTGCAGGTCGATGCGATCGAGCAGCGGACCCGAGATCCGCGATCGGTAGCGGGCCACCTGGCCCTCGTCGCAGCGGCAGTCGCGGCGGCCGCTGCCGAGCCACCCGCACGGACACGGATTCGCAGCCGCCACGAGCTGGAAGTCGGCCGGGAACGTGACGTGGCGGCCCGCGCGCACGAGCACCACGCGGTGGTCTTCGAGCACCTGGCGCAGTGATTCCAGCGCGCGGCGCTCGAACTCGGGCAGCTCGTCGAGGAACAACACGCCGCGGTGCGCGAGCGAGACCTCACCGGGCTGGGGCGGGCGCCCGCCGCCGATCAGTCCGGCCACACTCGCGGTGTGATGCGGCGCGCGGAAGGGCCGCTCCGACGCGAGCGCTGCGTCGAGCGGCGCCACGCTGCCGTGGATGCGCGTCACCTCGATCGCTTCCTCACGGGTCAGGCGGGGCAGGAAGCCCGGCAGCCGGCGCGCGAGCATCGTCTTGCCCCCGCCCGGTGCTCCGATCAACAGCGCACCGTGGCCGCCCGCCGCGGCGACCTCGAGCCCGCGCTTGGCGAGCTCCTGCCCGCGCACCTCCGCGAGGTCGGGCAGCGCCGCGTCCGGTTCCGCGGACTCCGCGGGTCGCGCGATCTCCAGCGCCCCGCCGCCGCGCAGGTACGCGAGCACCGCGGCGAGATCGCCCGCCGCGCGCACTTCGAGGCCCTTGGCGAGCGCGGCCTCGCTCGCGTTCGGGCTCGGCGCGATCAGCGTCGCGCAGCCCGCGTCGCGCACGGCGAGTGCGAGCGCGAGCGCGCCGCGCAGCGCACGCAGTCGGCCATCGAGCGCGAGCTCGCCCGCGAACGCCACGCCCGCGAGCGCGCCGAGCTCCACCTGTCCCGCCGCGGCGAGCAGCGCCACGGCGATCGGCAGGTCGAGTGCCGCGCCGCTCTTGCGGAGCTCGGCGGGTGCGAGGTGCACGGTGATCCGGCGGTCGGGGAACTTCTCGCCCGCTGCGGCGAGCGCGGCGCGCACGCGCGCGGCGCTCTCGCGCACGGCGGCCTCCGGCAGGCCCACGATCTCCACGCGCGGGAGATGCGAGCTGATCCGGACCTCGACTTCGACCGGCACGCCGTCCACACCGATCAGCGCGGCGGTGCGAACCCGCGAAACGCTCGACATACCCGGCTCTCAGCGGGACCGAGATGACGGGGTGGAGGCGAATGGATCGAAGGCAGGACCCCACTGCGGGGTCCTGCCTTCAACTCTTGAAAAGCCCCAAACACCGAAGAGGGGCCCACACGTGTGTGGCCGCGAGCGCGTCGACGTGTCGCGGAAATCTCCCAGAATCCTGGAACGTGGCCGTGCGCGGCGCCGCGCGCGCTGCAGACGGGTTAGATTCTGCGCGTACCCCCGAGGATTTCGCGCCGCTTGAAGCAACGAATCCCGTCCGGCTCCGCTGCGTGGCCGCGCTGTGCGCTCGCCGCGATCGCGGCCGGCCTGCCGCCGCGTGCAATGGCTCGCCCACCGAGCGCGAAGCGAACCGGAGCGGTGCTCCGTCCGAGTTCTCGAGCTCGCTCGCGTGGGCCGAGCTCGAGGAGCTCGCCGAAGAGCCGCGCCAGCTCGGCTCCGATGGCGCCGAAGACGCGCGCAGCCACATCGAGGCGCGGCTCTCCGCCGCGGGCATCGCCGTCGAGAAGGTCACGACGACCGTCGAGGCGAAGGGCTTCGGCCCGCTCGTTCTCACTCATCTCGTGGCGACACTGCCGGGCGCCTCGCCCGATCGCATCGTGCTCGTTGCGCCCTACGGCAGCGGGCGGGACGAGGGGTTCGAGTCGCGGGGCGCGAACGACGGCGCGTCGGGCGCAGCGCTGCTGATCGAAGTCGCGCGTGTGCTCGAGTTGCGAACCCTCCCCTATACGGTGGAGCTGGTCTGGCTCGAGGGCGAAGGCCGGCTCGGCCACGGAACCGGCGAAGAGCGCGAGCTGCGTTGGCTCGGCAGCCGCGCGCTCGCCGAGCGCTGGGAGGAGAGCGGTCACCTGCGCGGCGTCCGACTGCTGATCTCGTTCAACCGGGTCTGCGACGTCGATCTGCACATCGCGCGAGACAGCGGATCGCACCGCGAGTACCGCGAGGGATTCTGGAGAGCCGCGCGCAAGCTCGGATTCGGCGATGTGTTCTCGCCGATCAGCGGCTACGAATCGGTCGCTTCGAGCCACGTGGCGTTCCGCGAGCGCGGCGTGCGCGCGGTCGTCGCAATCGAGGACACCGCGTTCGGCGGCGAGGAGGCCCCGGGCGTGTTCGCGGGCAAGGACGACGTGCTCGAGCACTGCGCGCCCGAGAGTCTCGAGGCCGTGGGCCGCGTCGCGATCGAAGCGGTCGATTCGGTCGGAGCGCGCCTCGCGAAGATCGATCGCTTCGCGCGGACGCCGTCGGTCGAGCCGGAGCCCAAAGCGAAACCGGAAGCGGCGCCCGAGAAGCCGTCCGACCCGAACGCGACCGAGGGCGCCGATGCCGCCGGCAACCCGTAGTCTGCGCGGCGCGGCCGCCGCACTCGGCGCGCTGACCGCGCTCGCCGCGGGCGTGCGCGCGGAGACCCGCCCGGCGCCGGTACCCGTGAAGATCTTCGTCGAGTCGCCGCATGTGGGCGAAGTGGTGAAGAACGAGGTGCACCAGGCACCGATCCGCGGCACTGCGATCGCGTTCGGCGAGCGCCCGATCGACTTCGACATCATGCTCGTGATCGACGTCTCGGGCTCGACCAGCAATGCGAGCGGCAGCGACGTCGATCGCGACGGTCAGATCGGGATCAACCCGCGGCTCGATCCGGCCGCCGCCGCGGGCGCCTATCCGCCCGACATGGTTTCGACCGATCCCGACGATTCGGTCCTCGCGGCCGAGGTGCGCGCGGCCGACGCACTCGTCGCGTCGCTCGCGCCGAACGGCCGCACGCGCATCGGGGTGATCAGCTTCTCGGGCGAGATGAACCCGCAGACCGGCAAGCGCGTGCGATACGACCAGCAGGACGCGTGGCTCGAGGTGCCGCTCACGGCGGACTTCGCCGCCGTGCGCGCGCGGCTGCCCCAGATCCTGCGGCGCGGACCCAGCGGCGGCACGAACTTCGCTGCGGGGATCCGGCTCGCGATCACCGAGCTTGCGGCGCTCTCGGGCGCGCGCAGCGCCGCGCGTCCCAGCGCGAAGAAGCAGGTGCTGTTCCTCTCCGACGGCCTGCCGACGTTCCCGGTCGGACTCGGCTCGGTGTCGGATCCGGGCGACATCGAGGCCGCGCTCGCGGCTGCGAACGTCGCGCAGCGCGCGGGGATATCGATCAACACCTACGCCCTCGGGCCGAGCGCGCTCACCAATCCGTTCGCCGCCACCGAGATTTCGCGCATCACGCTCGGCACGTTCCTGCCGGTGCAGAACCCCGGCGACATCGTTTCCTTCCTGCAGGCCACGTCGTTCGCGAACGTCGACGACGTGGTGCTCACCAATCTCACGACTCGCGAGGTGTCGACCGACGTGAGCCTGCTGCCCGACGGCACCTTCTCGGGCTTCGTTCCCGTGCGCGAGGGGCGCAATCAGGTGCGCGTCACCGCGCTCACGAGCGACGGCACCAGCGCGAGCGTCGATCTCGAGCTCGAGTTCGCGGCGTCGGGAAAGTCTCCGCGCGAGCTCTCGCTCGAGCTCGAGCGGATCCGCGACCGGAACAAAGAGCTCGAGCTGCTCGTCGAGCGCGACAAGATCAAGCGCTTCCGCGAGCAGCAGCGCAAGGAGCTCGAGATCGAGGCGATGCCGGAGGCGCCGCGCCCGAAGAACTAGCGGGCGGCTACAGCGGAACCAGCGACGGGTCGTTGATCTCGCGCTTCACGAGCTTGCCGTTCTCGTAGATCGACGTGATGTCGATCTGGCCGTCGCCGTTCTTGTCCTCTTCGCGCCGCACGAGCACGGATTTGCCCTTCTGCGTGTCGTACTTCTCGAACACGTCGGGGCGGCCGTCGCCGTTCGTGTCGCGCTCGATCAGCGCCGGGATCTCCTTGTCGCCCTGCGCCTGGTATTGGGTCCACTGATCCATGCGCGAGTCGTGGTCCCGGTCTTCCTCGAGCGCGACGCGCACGCGGTTCTCGTACTTCACGACCAGGTCGATCTTCCCGTCGTCGTTGCCGTCGTGGCGCTCCTCGACGAGCGAGTCAGCCTGATAGTTGTAGAAGGCGTCGCGCTTGCCGTCTCGATTGCGGTCGACCTCGCGCGACGTCATGCGCCCGTTGCGGTACTGCTCCCACGCATCGGGCTTGCCGTTGCCGTCCTCGTCGAGCGTGCGGCGCACGAGCGCTCCGCCCTCGTACTCCTGCCATGCGTCGAGCCGGCCGTTGTAGTCGCGGTCGAGCTCGACGCGCAGCAGCGTGCTGTCGTCCTCGCCGTAGAAGCGCACCTGCTCGGGCCGCCCGTCCTCGTCGGCGTCGAGGCTGTACGCGATCACCTCGAGCTCGCGCGGGTTCTCCCACGTGCCTTGCGCGATCGTCTTCTGTTCATTGTCGAAGATGGCGAGCGGCAGCTCGCGATCTTCGGGCGCCATCGGCGCGATGCGCGGATCGGCGCGCGTTGCGAGATCGCGTGCCGGCACGGGCGCGGCCGGCGCGCGTTTGTCCCGCTTGCGTGTGGCGTCCTTGCGCGCGGCGTCCTCCACGCGCATCTCCTCGAGCAGCTCCTGCTGGCGCTTCAGCTCGGCCTGGATCTGGCTCTCGAGCTGGTCGCCGCGTTCGACCTCGCGTTCGCGCTCGGCGCCGCTGCGCGGGCGAGCCCGCGAGCAGCCCACACACGAGACCCGCGATCGCGGGGGCGGCGAGCAGTTTCACGATCATCGATCGACCCTCACGAGGGGTGTGACGCCGAACCGCCAACCCATCTATCACACGGGTCCCCATGCGTTCAAATCACCCCGAACCCACTGACGCAATGCGACATAGCGCGCGTTCTGGCCAGCCGGGTGGGCCAGCGCGGCAACCGACCCGCAGGATGCCCCCGAAATCGCCAGATCGAAAGGTGAAATTTTGCCACGATCCGATCGCTGACCAGTTCCGTTCGGACGGGGTGGATCGCGCGACGCACAGTTTTGCGCTAACGCAGTGCAGCGGGATCAGTGGGGTCGTCTGCCTTAGGCTCTCGGTTCCGGCGGATTTGGTCGATGCGACCGACGTAATGATGACCAGCGCGAGGAGGCTCGCCCGATGGGTCTGACTCTGATCCGCAAGAGCGACGGGTCCCGCCCGATCTCCAACCCGACGGTGGCGCTCGTGCTCGCAGGCGGCGCGATCTCGGGCGGCGCGTTCAAGGTGGGCGGCCTCAAGGCGCTCAACGACTTCCTGGTCGATCGCAAGATCACCGACCTCGACCTCTACGTCGGCCTCTCGGCCGGCGCGATCCTCGGCTCGTCGCTCGCGGCGGGCGTGAGCCCCGACGAGATGATCCGCGTGCTCGACGGCACCAGCACGCGCCTCGATCAACTGCGCCCGTTCGATCTCTACAACCCGAATCTGCGCGAGTTCGCCACGCGCCCGGCGCGCTTCGCCTACGACCTCGCGGCCTACCTGCCGAGCATCTCGCTCGACTTTGCGCGCGGCGTGCCGGGACTCCCCGCCGCGATCGGGGGCCCGCTGCGCGAATTCATGCGCAAGCCCAACTACACGCGCTTCGAAGTTCTCGCGATGCGGCTCATCGAGCACATCTCGCCCAAGCGCGAGGTGCCGTCGCTCACCGACCACATCCCCGGAGGCTTCTTCGACAACAAGAGCCTCGAGCGCTGGCTGCGGCGCAGCCTCCAGCGCATCAAGATGCCCAACGACTTCCGCGCGTTCTCGCGCAAGACCGGCAAGCGGCTCTACGTGACCGCCTGTGATCTCGATACGGCCGAGCGCGTGATCTTCGGCGCCGACGAGAACAGCGAGCTCACGATCTCCCAGGCGGTGCAGGCGTCGAGCGCGCTTCCGATCTTCTACAAGCCCGCTCGCATCAACGGCGTCGATTACGTCGACGGCGGCGTGCGCCACACCGCGAACATCGACGTCGCGATCGAGAAAGGCGCCGACCTCATCATCTGCTACAACCCGTTCCGGCCGTTCCTGAACCGGATCGATGCCGAAGACACGGACACCTCGTACTTCGCCGACGGCCGCTATCTCGCCGACCGCGGGCTCAAGGCGATCATCAACCAGGTGTTCCGTACGCTCCTGCACTCGCGCCTCAAGCTCGGCATCCAGCGCTATCTCGCAGACGACCGCTTCCGCGGTGACATCGTGCTGCTCGAGCCGCGCGAGAACGACAGCGACTACTTTGGCACCAACCCGATCGCGTTCTGGAAGCGCGCGCGCGCGGTGCAGCACGGCTTCGAGTCGGTGCACAGCACGGTGCTCCAGAACTTCGAGCAACTCGAGAGCGTGTTCGCCCGGTACGGGATCCAGCTCGACCGCGAGGCCGCGCGCCGGCGCGCAGCGCGCGCTCGGGTGGCCCAGGGCTGGCGCGAGGACACGTCCTCGGACGCCGAGCCCAACGAGGAGAGCCCGGGGCTGCGGCTGGTCGGGTCCTGAGGGACTCGAACGGCCGCCAATCGCTGAGGCTGGCGAAAACTCCACGATCTCGGTAATTTGGGGCTCTCGCTCGGGCCGGCATCCTGTCCCGCGGCCCTCAGGGAAACCCCGGCAGTCGCCCCCCACCTCGCTGGATGTGCACGCTAATCGCCTTCCATCGATGCTTCGCGGGCGTTCCGTTGGTGGTGGCCGCGAATCGGGACGAATTCCACGAGCGACCCACGGAGGGTCCGGCCCTGCGCGAAGCCCCGACCGCGAGCTCCAACCACCGGGATCGGTCCCACCGGGCCGGCCGGGGTGCGCACCCCACCCGAGTGGTGGCGCCGATCGACCTGCGCGCGGGCGGGAGCTGGCTCGGTGTGTCTGCCTCGGGCCTGTTCGCGGCGATCACCAACCGCCGTTGCGAGAGCCCGGATCCGGCCCGGCGCTCGCGCGGCTGGCTCGTGATGGAGGCTCTCGCGGAGCCCTCCGCGGAACGGGCCGCCGAGCGCTTCGCGCGCCTGCCCGCGGCCGCCTACAACCCGTTCAACCTGTTCGTGGCCGATCGCGACAGCGCCCACCTCGTCACCTACGACCAGGAGCCCCAGCGCCGCGACCTCACCCCGGGGCCGCACGTGATCGGCAATCTCCATCCCGATGAGTCGTCGCCCAAGCTCGATCGCCTGCGCGCGCAGGTGGACGAGCTCGCGCGCGGTGCCGTGCCGTCGCGCGAAGCGCTCGCGGAGCTCTGCCGCGGCCACGTCGCGAGCTCACCGCTCGAGTCGACCTGCGTCCACGCGGGCGAATACGGCACGCGCAGCTCGACGCTGCTCTGGCTCGGAGCGGAGCCCGCACTCAGTTATGCGGAGGGCGCGCCCTGCGCGGCCCCGTATCGCGATTTGACCCCGCTGTTGCACGACCTGGGGCTCCTCCCAGCGCGCGAGCGGGTATCAGCATGAGGGCCCAGAGTTGAGACGAATCGGCAGCAACATCCGCAAGCAGAATTCGGACGCGAAGGCGAATCGGATCGTCCGGAACATCATCAAGTACACGGACGAAGAGAAGCCGCGCAACGAATACCCGAAGAGGATCGTGTCGCCGGTGACCGCCTCCTCGTGTTGTCGCGACGAGAACCGCGAGATGGTCGGTTCGGCGCGCGAGATCGACGGATTCAAGTTCTGTTACAAGATCTGCACCGAGTGCGGGCACGCGGTGAAGTTCTTCTTCCCGGCGGCAGGCTCGACGAGCGAGGCGGTCAAGGAATACCGCCAGTGGAAGCGTTACATGGTTCAATGAGGTCCGGCGCGTGCGCGGCGATCACCCGCAACTCGCCGCCGCCGAGGCCTGGCTCGAGAGCCTGATCAACCTCGAGAAGCAGCGCGCGCCGCAGCGCGCGCGGCTCTCGCTCGCGCCGATCCGCGCGCTGCTCGATCGGCTCGGCGCGCCCGAGCGCGGGCTCTCGGTGCTGCACGTGGCGGGCTCGAAGGGCAAGGGCTCGACCGCGCTGTTCGCGGAGTCGGTGCTGCGCGCGGCGGGCGCGCGCGTGGGGACGTTCACGTCGCCCCACCTCGAGCGCTGGACGGAGCGCTTTCGCGTGGACGGCGCGGAGGTCGCGCCGGAGCGGCTCGCGGCGGCCGTGGAGGAGCTGCGCCCCCACGTGGACGCGTTGCGCGCCGCGGGCGGCGAGGTGGAGCCCTCGTTCTTCGACGCGACCACCGCCGCAGCACTGCTCTTGTTCCGCGACCTGCGCGTGGACCGCGCCGTGCTCGAGGTGGGCCTGGGTGGCCGTCTGGATTCCACCAATGCCGTGGAGCCCGCGGTCTGTTGCATCACGAGCATCGAGCTCGAGCACACCGATCTGCTCGGCGACACGCTCGCCGCGGTGGCCGCGGAGAAGGCCGGGATCCTCAAGCCGGGCGTGCCCGCGGTGTGCGGCGAGCTCCCGACCGAGGCGCTCGCGGTCGTGGAGCGGCGCGCGGCGGAGATCGGCGCTCCGCTCGCGCGGCTCGGCCGCGAGATCGAGGTCGCGGTGGAGGTCGTCGCGCCCGACGCCACGCGCCTCTCCTACCGCGAGGGCGAGCTCCACTTCGACGCGGAGCTGCGCGTCCCGGGCGTCCACCAGGCCGCGAACGCGGCGCTCGCGGTCGCCGCCGTGAGCCGTGTGCTCGCGGTCGATCCCGCGCAGCTCGCGCACGCGGCGCGCGCGGGGCTCGCTGCGGCGCGCCTGCCCGCACGCGTCGAGATCCTCGCGCGAGAGCCGTGGATCGTCGTGGATGCGGCCCACACCGGCGCCTCGGCGCGCGCGCTCGCCGAGGTGTTGCGGCGCATCGCCGCGCCCGTGGACTTCGTGCTGTCGATCTCCGCGGGCAAGGACACCGAGGCGATCCTCGCGGCACTCTTGCCGCTCGCGCGCTCGCTCACGCTCACGCGCGCCGATGCGCTGCGCTCGCTCGACCCGGTCGAAGTCGCGGCGGCCGCGCGCGCAGTCTCTCCCGACGTCGCGCTGCGCGTCGTGCCGAATCCACACCTCGCGCTGCGCGCCGCGCGCGAGGCGCTCGCGCCAGACGGTGTCCTGTGCGCGACGGGATCGATCTATCTCGCGGGCATCGCGCGCCGCGTACTCGCTTCGTAGAGCGCTACCCCCAAAAATCGGCCCGGGCCGGCACCTCGCATCTCTGCGAGGGGAGGGGCTGCCGGCCCGGGCACAGCGGACATTCTGTTTGTGTCCTACCTCAGAGCAAGCGACGTGCCAGCGGAAGTTGCGTCTGGCGACTGATCCGCCTAAGCGCTCGCATTGAGTCTCGATTCGGGTCACGCCTGCGCGATGCAGTGCCATCGGAGCCGCACCGCGCAGTGACACAATTCGCGTCACTTGCGCGACGCCGCGCGAAGTGCCGACGAGTTGCTAGCGCACGCGCGCGACGAGTGCGGCGAGATGCGCCGGCGTCGTTCCGCAGCAGCCGCCGAGCACGCGCGCGCCGCGCGCGGCCCAGCCCGCGGCGAGCTCGCCGAAGCGCTCCGGCGAAAGCTCTTCGCTGCGCCGGAAGCCGAGCTCGTCTTCGGGTACGCCCAGATTCGGGTAGATCCCGAACGGCAGCGGCTGCGCCGCGAGGACGTCGAGACACGCGGCTGCGTTCGATGGCGGCAGGCAGTTCACGAGCACCGCGCACGCAGCTTCGTCGGCGGCAGCGCGCAGCGCGTCGGCGAGCGGCTCGCCCGAGATCAGGCGAGCGCCGTCCCAGCACACGAAGGAGACGAGCGCGGGCGCGTCCGCCTCGCGCGCGGCGCGCAGCGCGGCGATCGCCTCGCGCTGTGTGTTCATCGTCTCGATCAGGATTGCGTCGACGCCCGCAAGCGCGAGATGGCGTGCGTGTTCGTCGTGCTCGCGTGCGAGCGATGCCGCGTCGGGTACGCGCTCCGGGTGATAGCAATCCTCGAGTGTGGGACTCGAGCCGAATACCCACGCGCGATCGCCCGCGGCGGCGCGCGCGAGCCCGACCGCGCGCGCGGTGAGCTCGCAGGCGCGCTCGGCGATTCCCGCGTGCGCGAGCGTGCGGCGCTGGGTGCGGAACGTGTTGGCCGTGACGACGTCCACGCCACACGCGACGTAATCCGCGTGGATCTCTCGTACGAGATCCGGGTGGCTGTCGAGCGCCCCCGCCGACCACAGCGGCAGCCGCGTTGCGACGCCGCGCCGCTCGAGCTCGGTGCCGGTCGCGCCGTCGATGACCAGAGGGGTGTCGGAGCGCAGTCGGGATTCCAGAGCCGGTCGCGGGAGCGGCATCCGCCTATACTCGCGCGTCCGATGCCCGATGCGCCCGTCCTCGCCGTGTTCTGCGACTTCGACGGCACCTTTGCGCGCCAGGACGTCGGGTCGACGCTTGCGGCGCGCTATGCGGCCGACCGGCGCCCCGCGCAGTGGACCCGCTTCGAGCGCGGTGAGATCACCGCCTGGGAGTACAACCTCGAAATCCTCGATGGGCTGCCCGTGGGCCAGGACGTGCTCGAGGCGTTCCTCGCAACCGTCGAGCTCGATCCGGGTGCGCGCGATCTGGTCGCGTGGTGCGAAGATCGATCGGTCCCGTTCCGGATCCTCTCCGACGGCTTCGACTCGAACCTCGACCGGCTCCAGAGCCTGAACGGAATCCACTTCGCCTACACCGCGAATCATCTGCGCATCGAGCACGGCAAATGGCGGATCCGCGCCGGTGCGCCCGATCCGACCTGCTTCTGCGGCACGGGCGTTTGCAAGAGCCAGGTCCTGCGCACGCTGCGCGCGGCGAGCCCGCTCACGCACCTCGTCCACATCGGCAACGGCCGCGTGTCGGATACCTGCGGCGCGCTCTCCGCGGACACCGCGTTCGCGAAGGACTCGCTCGCGGAGTCGCTCGAGAAGCGCGGAGTTCCGTTCGTGCGCTTCACGACGCTGCGCGACGTGATTCCGCACCTCGACGCGATCTTGGCCCGGCCCGAGCGCTAGAACGCAGCGCGGCGAGCGGTTACCGTCCCGCCCGTGCCGCCGCCTCCCCAACACGTGCTGGTGGTCGGAGCCGGCCTTGCCGGTCTCTCCGCCGCGTGGCGCCTATCGCGCGCCGGCTCCCGCGTGACCGTTCTCGAGAGCGGATCGTGCGTTGGCGGCCGCCTCGCGGGCGAGCGCGTCGAGGGCTACCCGCTCGAGCCCGTGCCGGCGCTGATCGACGCGGCCGACACGCGGCTCTCGGCGTGGATCGGCGACCTCGGGCTGCGCGATGCGCTGCTGCCCCCGAAGCCGGTCGTCACCGCGTTCGCGGGTCGCGACGGGCTGCGCGAGGTCGAGCTGCGCACGCTGGCCGACGTCGGGAACATTCCGGGCGTGCGGCGCGTGGACGCGTGGCGGCTCCTGCGGCTGCCGCGCCTGCTCTCGCGCTACGGCGATGCGCTCGCGTTCGGCGCCGCGGCCGAGGCGTGCCAGATCGACGATCGCAGCCTCGCCGACTTTGCGCGGCTCTACTTCGGCGCGAGCGTGCTCGACCACTGGATGGCGCCCGCAGCGTGCGCGAGCTCGCTCGGCGATCCCGCGGAGATGAGCCGCGTGCAGTTCCTCCAGCACTTCCGCGCGCGCGGGCTCGGCCGGACCGGCGTGCTCCAGGGGGCGCTCGGCGATCTGGTCGATCGCGCCGCGGCCGCGGTGACGGTCGTCCTGCACTGCCGGATCGACCGGATCGATGCGACGGCCAACAGCGGCTTTCGCGCCACGGCGTCCGACGGGCGCGCGTTCGCAGGCGATGCAGTCGTGGTCGCGGTGCCCGCACCGATCGCGGCACAGATCGCCGACCCGCTGCTCGTCACTCCCGAGCGCGGCTTCCTCAGCGGCGTGCGTTATGCGCCCGCGCTCTCGGTGGCGGCCGCGCTGTGCCGCCCGCTCGTGCCGCGCGCGCGCTTGATCGCGCTGCCGGAGAACACGTCGCCGATCGGATCTCTGCTCGTGGAGCCCGGCTACCGCGGCGGGCGGATTCCCACGGGCGGGGGACTCGCGTTGCTGCGCGCAACGGGCGCCTTCGCGGCCGCCCATCCCGAGGCGCCGAGCGAGACGCTCGAAAAGGAATTGCTCGGCGAGATCGATCGGCTCTGGCCCGAGCTCGCGCGCAGCGTCGAGTTCACGCGCGTGTTCCGGAACCGCTACGGCGCGCCGCGCTTCGACGTCGGCGCCTATCGCGCGCTCGCGCGCTTCGAGCGCGTGCAGGCGGATCGCCGCGCCGCGGGCCGGCGGCTCGAGTTCGCGGGCGACTACCGCGTGCATCCCTCGCTCGAGGGTGCGGTGCGTTCGGGCGAGCGCGCCGCGGCCGCGCTGATCGGCGCGTGAGGGCGGGCTACTCGGGCAGGTAGGTCTGGAACATCTGCCCGAGCTCGTCCTTCGTGCGCTCGGGCACCTTGTAGTACGTGCGGATCACGACCGATCCGTCCGGCTCGAAGCGATAGGTCTCGATCGAGAGCGCGGCATGGGATTTGCCGTCAGCGGTGATCGAGTTTTCGAGCGTCCACGCCACTTCGTTCCCGCAGATGAACAGCGTCCCGTCGACGATGCGGAACTTCACGCGCGCCTGGAACAGGTCCCACGAATCGAGCGCGCAGTGCTCGAAACCGCGCTTCTCGGGCGTGCCGACCGGGTCGAGCATGCGGAAATCGCCCGGCGCGACGCTGCGCCAGTTGCGCTCCCAGCCCTCGCGGTCGCCCGCGTTCCAGAGCGCCACGTAGTTCTTCGCCCAGTCCTGGAGCTGCTGACGGGTGGGGGATGCCATCGGATCTCCTCCGCGAAAAATGCGCGACGGTGATCCTAGAGCAGTAGACTCCGGAGCGCGCCCGACGAGAACACGGAGGTCCCGCATGGCACCGCAAGTTTCGCGCAGCGAGGAAGGCGAGCGAAGGCCATCGGATCCGCATGGCGCTCCAGATCCCCAACTTCACCTACCCGAACACGCCGCCTGCGCAGCTGTTCGAGCGGATCGCGGGCGCCGCGCGCGCGGGCGAGGCGGCCGGCTTCGACGCCGTGTTCGTGATGGACCATTTCTACCAGCTGCCGATGCTCGGTCCGATCCACCACGAGATGCTCGAGGCCTACCCGCTGCTCGGCGCGCTCGCGACGCAGACCTCGCGCGTGCGGCTCGGCACGCTCGTCGCTGGGAACACCTACCGGAACCCGGCGCACTTCGCGAAGATCGTCACGACGCTCGACGTCGTCTCGCGCGGACGCGCGATCCTCGGCATCGGCGCTGGCTGGTTCGAGCCCGAGCACCAAGGCTACGGCTTCGACTTCCCGCCGATCGGTGAGCGGCTGTCGCGGCTCGACGAAGCGCTCCAGATCATCCGCCCGATGCTGCGCAGCGAGAAGCCGACCTTCGAGGGCCGCTACTACCGTACGCACGAGGCGCTCAACGTGCCGGCGCCGATCCAGCCCGGCGGCCCCGCCATCCTGATCGGCGGCACCGGCGAGCAGCGCACGCTCAAGCTCGTCGCGCGTTATGCGGACGAGAGCAACTGGACCTGTCCGCCCGAGGAGTTCCCGCGCAAGCTCGAGGCGCTCGACAAGCACTGCGCGGCGGTCGGGCGCAAGCGCAGCGACATCAACGTGACGTGGCTCGCGAGCCTGCTCGTCGCTCCCACGATGGAGGCGGCCGAGAAGCTGCGCGACGAGTATCTGCGCGCGCGCGGCATGGACTGGAGCGTACTGCCGCCCGCGGTCCGCGAGCGGATCGCCGCGGCGATCGTGCTGGGCGATCCCGACACGGTCGGCGAGTTCGTGCGGACGCGAGTCGTCGACCAGGGGCTCGACGGCATCATCGTGAACCTGCCTGCGACCGGTCACGAGCCCGAAGCCGTGGAGCTCGCGGCTCGCACGCTGAAGGCGGCACTTCGTTAGTCGCGCGCGAACAGCACCCACAGGCCGACGGCGATGAAGCCGGCGCCGGCGACCCAGCGCAGCACGCGCGGGTCGACGTGCTCAGAGACGAACGACCCAGCGAGCACGCCGATTGCGCTCGTGAGCACGAGCGCCGCCGCGGACGCCGCGAACACCGTGAGCTTGGGGTGGGAGGCGTCCGACGCGTAGAGCAGCGTGGCGAGCTGCGTCTTGTCGCCGAGCTCGGCGACGAAGATCGTGGTGAAGACGGTGACGAAGAGCCGCAGATCCATGGTGCCTCCGGGATTCAGCGCAGATGCGCGACGCTCGCGCCGTCGCCGCCCTCGCCGGGCTCCGCGGCTTCGAGCCGCGCTACGTAGGGCGAGGAGCTGAGATATCGGCGCACGGCCACGCGCAGCGCGCCCGTGCCGAGGCCGTGGATCACGAGCAGGCGGTCGCGCCCGTCGGATGCGGCGCGGTCGAGCGCGGCGCCGAGCACATCGAGTGCCTCGTCGACGCGCTGGCCGCGCAGATCGCAGCGCTCGGTACCGCCGGACGGCGGCGTTCGATACGCAGTGCGCGCGGGAGCCGCAACCACGTCGCCGGGCTCGGCGCGCCCGACGCGTTCGGCCGGCACGACCATGCGCACCGAGCCCACCATCACCGCGACGCGGCCGCGCCGGTCCGGCAACGCCTGCAGCGTGCCGACCAGCCCGCCCGCGACCTTCACGGCGTCACCCGCGTGCGCGTGGTTCCAATCGACCGGAATCAGCAGCTCCGCGGGATCTGCGACGAGCCCCGCGGCCTCCTCGGCGTCGCGCTGCCGCACCTCGAGCGACACGAGCCGCTCGCGCGCGTGCGCGGCGTGCTGCGCGGTGGCGGAACCGCCGCGCTGGAGATCCCGGATCACCGCGGCGATCTGCGCGTGCGCGTTCTTGAACTGCTCGTCGAGGTCTTCGCGCATCGCGCGGTAGAGCTCGTCGCGGCGCTGCGAGAGCTTCTCGAGCTTGTGGCGGTACTCCGTGCGCACCGCCTCGGACTCCTGACGCACGCGCGCAGCCTCGCGCTGCTCGCTCTCGAGCGCAGCGCGGCTCGTGGCGAGCTCGTGCAGCATGCGATCGAGCACGCGGTCCTCGCTCTCCAGAAATCGATTCGCTCGCTCGAGCACGTCGCTGCGCAGGCCCATCCTCGCTGCCACGGCAGTGGCCGACGAGCTGCCGGGGAATCCCATGCGCAGCCGATAGGTGGGCGCGAGGGTCTGGGGGTCGAACTCGACGCTCGCATTCGCGAAGCGCGGATCGACGTCGGCCATCTCCTTGAGCAGGCCGTAGTGGGTGGTCGCGATCACGCGCGCGTCCGCGTCCGCCAGCGTCTCGAGGATCGCCTGCGCGAGTGCGGCGCCCTCGGAGGGATCAGTGCCGACGCCCACCTCGTCGAGCACCACGAGCGTGCGCGCCGATGACTCGTTCACGATCCGCGCGAGGTTGGCCATGTGCGCGGAGAAGCTCGACAGGCTCTGGCCGATCGACTGCTCATCGCCGATGTCGGCGAGCACGGCGTCGAACAGGTCCACGCGCGCGCCCTTCGCGGCCGGAACCTGGATCCCCGCGCGCACGAACAACACCGAAAGCGCAGCGGCCTTCATCGCGACGGTCTTGCCGCCCGCGTTCGGACCCGAGATCACGAGCACGTGCAGCTCGCCGCCGAGGCGGATGTCATTCGGCACCGCGTGGCGCGGGTCGAGGCAGGGATGGCGCAGCTGCGGGAGCCACAGCACGCCCTCATCGCCGAGCTCGGGTGCCGTTGCGTCGAGCTCGATCGAGAGCTCGGCGCGCGCGAACGCGAGGTCGAGCAGCGCAAGCGTGTCGAGGCCCGCGTCGATCTCGGGTGCGGCCGCGGCGGCCGCGTCCGAGAGCTCGCGCAGCACGCGCGCGATCTCGCGCTCCACTTCGAGCTCCGCGCGCTTGTGCTCGTTGTTGAGCTCGACGAGCGCCTGCGGCTCGATGAACAGCGTCGTGCCCGAGCCCGATGCGTCGTGCACGATGCCGCGGATCTGGCCGCGGCTGTCGGCGCGCACCGGCAGCACGTAGCGGTCGTTGCGCACCGTGAAGTAGTCATCCGACAGCGCGCTGCGCATGTCCGGATCGCGCAGGATCCGAGCGAGCCGATCGGAGAGCCGCGCCGCGAGCTCGTGCGCCTCGCGGCGCGCGGCGGCGAGCGCGGGCGACGCGTCGTCGCGCACGTGGCCCTCGCCATCGATGCAGCGCTCGATCTCGCGCTCGAGCTCGGCGCGCGCCGGCAAGAGCTCCGCGAGCTCGGCCAGCCCCGGCGCTACGTCCGCGCGCTGCTCGAGGAAGCGCCGCGTCTTTCGGAGCCCCGCGAGCGTGTGCGCGACGCCGATCAGCTCGTCGCCCGCGAGCGCGCCGCCCCGGCGCGCGCGCACGAGCGCCTCTGTGGGGTCGCCCGTGCCGCCGAGCGGCGGGCTGTCGCCCGATTCGAGGATCGCCCGCGCCTGCGCCGTGAGCGCGAGGCGCCCGCGCGTCTCTTCGTCGGTTGCCGCGAACAGCTCCGCGTCGCCGCCCGGCGCGAGCCGCGCGGCGCCGCGCGGTGTGCGCGCGAACCCGGCCAGCCGACCTAGAATCAGAGGCCAGTCGAGGCGTTCGAGGGTCTTCTGCGCGACCGTGAAGGGCAGCGGGGTCCTCGCGGTGGGCAAGCGAGCGGGTTTGCCCATCCTGCAGGTGAGCGGGCCGGAATCACTTGCCTGCAACTTACACTTCGCCGAAAGACATAGGCGATGGCCGACGAATCCCCCACCGAAGCCGTTCTCGAATCCACGCGCGACATGGACCAGTGGAGCGCGGAGCGGATCGTCCAGGCGATCCACGGCGAGGACGCGCGCGCCTGGGAGGCGGTCGGCGCCGTGCTGCCGCGCGTGGTCGAGGCGGCCGAGGTGCTCGTGGTCGCGCTGTCGGGAGGCGGCCGCTGGTTCAACGTGGGGGCGGGCACGAGCGGTCGGATCGGCGCGCTCGACGCCGCCGAGATCCCGCCGACCTTCGGCCTGCCGCGCCACCGTGTGCAGGCGGTCGTCGCGGGCGGCGAAGCTGCGCTCGTGCGCGCGATCGAGGGAGCCGAGGACCACCCCGAGCGCGCGAAGTTCGCGCTGCGCGAGCGCGGGTTGCACGCGGGCGACGTCGTCGTCGCGATCTCAGCAAGCGGAACGACGCCATTCACGCTCGGCAGCCTCGACGTCGCACACGAGGTGGGCGCGCGCACGATCGGCATCACCTGCAACCCGGACTCGCCGCTCGCGGAAGCCGCGGAGGTCGCGATCGTGCCCGTGGTGGGCCCCGAGGTGATCGCGGGCTCGACGCGCATGAAGGGCGGTCTCGCCCAGAAGATGGTCTTGAACCTGCTCTCGACCACCGTGATGGTGCGCCTGGGCTACGTCGAGGGGAATCTCATGACGCACATGATTCCCGCGTCGGAGAAGCTACGCGACCGCGGCGTGAGGATCCTGATGTCGCTGGGCGAGCTCGACCGCGACGCCGCGGCGGCACTGCTCACCAAATGCGAGGGAAACGTCGCGGAGGCCACGCGCGTTCTCCACGCGAAGGGATCCCGCGCGCGCGTGGGTTGACCGCTCAGGAGCCGTGCGCCACCACCCCCGGACGTGCGTCGGTGTAGCCGCCGGACGCGGTCCACGTGACCTCGCCGTTCACGATCGCCGTGTCGACGCCGCGCGCGCTGCGCACGTAGCGCATGCCGGCCCCGGGCATGTCGCGGGCGGGCAGCTCATCTCCGCGGCCGATCGTCTCGGGGTCGAAGATCACCACGTCCGCCGCCATGCCCTGGCGCAGCAGGCCGCGATCCGGGATGCCCCAGATCTGCGCGGTGTCGCCGGTGATCTTGCGGACGGCGTGCTCGATCTCGAGGTGGCGGCCCGCGCGCACGAACTCGCTGAACAGGTATCCCGTGTCGCCGTAGGTCGCGAACGACTGGATGTGCGCGCCGCCATCGCTCGCGCCGACGTGCACGAGGTCGTTGGCGAGGATCGGGCCGATCCGCTTCGGGTCCTCGTGGCCCATGTTCGCCGCGAGGAAGTGGACGCCGAGGTCCTCCTCGAGCGAGAGGTCGATCATCGCGCCGGCCGGCGTGGTGCCGCGATCTGCGGCGATCTCGCCGAGCGTGCGGCCGATCAGCGACGCGTCGCGGCTGTCGCGCACGCGCAGGCCCGCGAACTGCTGCGTGTCGCCGCCCGGCTCCGCCGCCTCGATCATTCCCTTGCGCGTGCCCTCGTTGCGCAGCATCGCGATGCGCTGCTCACGCGGCGTGCGCAGGATCATGTACCACATCGGCAGCCGTATGAAGTACAGGCTCGCCATGTCGAGGCTGAAGCTGATGTCGATCGGCCGGGTCTGCACCTGGGGCCACACGCGCGCGCCGCGCGCGAACTGCTCGGCGACGCGGTCGAGCACGCGCGGGACGTTGTCCGGCACGACTGCCGAGTCGAAGAGCGGTGAGAAGGTGGTCGGGATGCCGTGCGCGAGCGACAGCTCGGCGAGCTGGTCCACGCGCGCGACGGTGATGTCGGTGCTGTAGAACTCCGGCACCACCTGGAGCATGCGCCCGAACTCGCCGAGCACGGCGCACAGCGCGTCGAGCTCGTCCCAATGCGCGTAGCGGCTCGGCACCGGCGCCAGGTTCTCATCCATGTCGACGTAGCTGGTCGAGAGGCCCACGGCGCCGGCCTCGAGACAGGCGCGCAGCAGGTCCTGCATCTCGCGGATCTCCTCGGGCCGGGCCGCGCGTTTCTGCGCCTGGTCTCCCATCACCCACATGCGGATCGGCGAGTGGCCGGCGAGCGGCGCCACGTTCAGCGCGACGCGGCCGCGCAACGCGGTCACGTAGTCGGCGAAGCTCTCCCAGGTCCAGTCGAAAGCGCCGTCGAACGCGGCATCGGGCATCTCCTCGATCTGCTGGAACATCTTCACGAGCTTCGCGCGGTGCGCGGTCCGCAGCGGCGCCAGCGACAGCGAGCAGTTGCCGTGCACGACCGTCGTGATGCCGTGCTCGAGCGCGGGCCGTGCCTGGCCGTCCCAGAGCAGCTGCGCGTCGAAGTGCGTGTGCGGGTCGATGAAGCCCGGCGCGACGACGCGGCCCGCCGCGTCGATCGTGCGGCGCGCTTCGCCTGTGAGCTGCCCGCCGACGCGGCGCAGGCGGCCGCTCTCGATGCCGACGTCGCCATGGAAGGCCGGCAGTCCGCTTCCGTCCACGATGCGCCCGTTGCGGATCACGATGTCGAGCATGGGGGATCCTTTCGCTCAGCGATCCAGCACGTGCAGGAGTCGCTGCCAGGGTTGTCCGCGGAGATCTGCGGCGCACTGCGCCGCGCAGTCGTCCATGAGCTTGCGCGCCTGGTCGGCTACGAGCGTCACGGTGTCGACGGCGCCGTTCTCGTGCCGCACGCGCACGACGAGCACGGCCTGCCCGTCGTGACCCGGCGCGACGACTGCATCGTCGATCACGGCTTCAGGCACCGGCCACGTGCGGCGGCTCGACGAAGATCACGTCGCTGCCGAGAAATTCGCCGGGCGGAAGGCGCACGAAGAGCTGCAGGTTCCAGCTCTTCAGCTTTGCAATCGCCGCGTCGGCGTGCTCGCCGGGCAGCACCCGCTGCGCGAGCGCGGTCCAGTCCTCACCCGGCTCGGGCGACACGAACTTGCGTTGGTGCGACAGCGTCATGGCGACTCCTTCAGCGATCGAGGCCCGCGAGGAACTCGAGCAGTGCAGCGTTCGTCTGCTCGGGCGCCTCCTGCTGGTTCCAGTGGCCGACGCCCTCGATCAGCACCTTGCCGCGCAGGTCCTCGCAGAAGCTGCCGAGCATCTGGACGCCAGGCCCCTCACCCTTGAGCTCCGGACCCGTCACGACCGCGTCGCGCAGGCCGCCCACGAAGAGCGCAGGCACCGTGACGCGCCGATCCGCGAAGGGCGCGAGCAGCTCCCAGTTGCGGTCGAAGTTCCGATACCAGTTGAGCCCGCCGCGGAAGCCGGTGCGCTCGAACGCGGAGACGTAGACCTCGAGATCTTCCTCGCGGAGCCAGTCGGGCAGCTTCTCGGGTTGGGCGATCCCGTCGAGGAAGCCCGCGGTCTTCGGCAATCCCATCATCTTGTAGAAGTGATCCGGATCGTTGTCGCCGGACGCCGTGAACAGCATGCCGCGCATCATCTCACGCGCGCGCGGATCGAGCTCCGCTTCCGCTTTGCCCGGCTCCTGGAAGTAGAGGACGTAGAAGAAGCGGTCGCCGGCCAGCATCCTCATCATCGCCAGCGGGCGCATGGGCAGGCGCGGCAGGAACGGCACGCTCATCCCGACGACCGCGCGGAACTTGTCGGGCCGCAACAGCGCACCATTCCACGCGACCAGCGATCCCCAGTCGTGTCCGACGATCACCGCCTGCTGCTCGCCGAGCGCCGCGAGGAGCCCCGTCATGTCGCCGACCAGATGCATGATGGTGTAGGCGTCGACCGCGTCGGGCGCGGTGGTATCGCCGTAGCCGCGCATGTCGGGCGCCACGGCGTGATAGCCGGCCGCGGCGAGCGCCGGGAGCTGGTGGCGCCACGAGTACCAGAGCTCCGGGAAGCCGTGACAGAGCAGGACCAGCGGACCTTCGCCGGCCTCCGCGACGTGCATCGAGAGCTCGCCGACCTGGACCTGGCGATGGCGGATCGCGGAATCGGGCAAGGCGGTGGCTCCTGGTGGGGAGCAGATCCTATTCCAACAATGGACACGAGTCCAGTCATGGAATAGGATCGCCGCCCATGGGACCCGCCGCGATGACCGAGGCGCCGTCGCGCCGCGACCGCAAGAAGGAGCGGACGCGCCGCGAGATCTACGAGGCGGCGATGCGTCTGTTCGCGCGCCGCGGCTTCGGCGCCGTTCACATCACCGATATCTGCGAGGAGGCGGACGTCGGGCGCGGCACGTTCTTCCTGCACTTCCCGAGCAAGGCCGCGCTCCTCTACGAGTTCAACCAGCGCGTCGCGGAGGACTTCGGCGCGTCGTTGGTCGAGCCGCGCGGCCCGGCGCGAGACGAGCTGCGCGCGCTGGTCGAGCGCATCTCGGTCGAGCTCGTCGCGCAGGCCGAGATCATGACCGCGATGATCGCCGAGTTCTTCGCGAGCCCCGAAGCGCTCGCCGCGGCGTCGACCGATGACGCGTTGCCCCAGCTCGTTCTCGAGATCGTGAGGCGCGGACAACAGCTCGGCGAATTCTCCCGCCGCATCGATCCGCGGCTCGCCGCCGCCTCCCTGTTCGCGACCGCCGGCGCGATCATCAGCGGACAGGTATTCCGCAAAGACGATCTTCCGCCCGAGGAGATCAGCCGGCAGCTGCTCCAGATCGTGTTCTCGGGTCTCGATCCGGCGGGCGACCGACGTGCCTGACTCCGACGCGAAGCACGTCCTCGTGATCGGCGGCTCGGTCGCCGGGCTCGGCGTCGCACTCGCGCTCTCGAGCCGCGGTCACCGCGTCACGATCCTCGAGTCCGACGCCGCCCCGCTTCCGGATAGCCACACCGAGGCTTTCGAGCGCTGGGACCGCCGCGGCTCGCCCCAGACCCGACACTCGCACGCGCTCCTGGCGCGGCTGCGAAACCTGATCCGCACCCACGCGCCCGAGCTGCTCGACAAGCTCCTCGCCTGCGGCGCGGAGGAGCTGCGCTTCACCGATCGCGTGCGGGAGATCTTCGCGGATCCCGTGATCGAGGAAGGCGACGACGAGATCGTGTTCCTGGCCTGCCGCCGCATCACCTTCGAGTGGGTGTTGCGGCGCCACGTCGAGGACACCGGGCGCGTCCGCTTCCGCGACGGCGTCGAGGTGACGCGGCTCGAGGCCGAGCGCGATCCCGCGACGTCACTTCCGCGTGTCACCGGTGTGTGGGTGAGGACACCGAGCGCAGGCGAAACGCTCGTGCGCGGCGATCTCGTCGTGGACGCGTCGGGCCGGCGCTCGAAGCTCAGGAGCTGGCTGCCCGTGATCGGCACCCCGGAGGTGCGCGAGGCGTCGAGCCCGTGCGGGATCTTCTACACCTCGCGCTTCTACCGGCTGCTCGACGGCGTGACGCCGCCCGACCGCGAGGGCGGCATCATCGGCATCGACCTCGGCTACCTGAAGGTGGGCATCTTCGCGGGCGACTCGCGCGTGTTCTCGATCACGCTCGCGGCGTCCCCCAGCGACGATGACATGCGCGGCGTGCTTCACCGTCCGGCGTTCGAGGCCGCGGTGGCCGCCATACCGCTCGCCGCGCAGTGGGCGTCGGTCTCCGAGCCGATCACCGACGTGCACGGCATGGCGAACCTCAAGAACACGCGACGCTGGCTGGTCGAGAACGGCGAGCCGCTGGCCCTCGGCTTCGTCGCCGTCGGCGACGCGCTGATCCACACCAATCCGATCGTCGGCCGCGGCTGCTCGCTCGCGTGGACCGCTGCGTTCGCGCTCGCCGACTGCCTGGACGCACATCCCGACGATCTGCGCGCGCTCGCGCTCGCCTACGACGCGTGCATCGTGCGCGACGTCGTGCCGTGGTACGACCTGCAGCTGGTGCAGGACGCAGACGCGATCGAGATCGCCGAGGCGCAGCAGCGCGGCGAGGATCCGTTCGAGACCCGCAACCCCGACGGCACGCAGAACCCGAAGGCGTTCGTGCGCTCACTGCTCAAGCATGCGCTCATGCCCGCGCTGCGGGAGGACCAGCGCCTGCTCCGCGTCTTCATGCGTACCCTGAACCTGCTCGAGCGTCCCGGCAACCTGATGAAGAACCCGATCGTGATCCAGGGCCTGCTCGCGTCGTACGCGCGGCGCGATCAGCGCGAGCCCGTGGTGCTGGGTCCGTCGCGCGAGGAGATGCTGGCGCGCTTCGGCGCAGAGATCCCCTAGATCCGCGCGCGCGCCGCGATCCGGATGCGCACGCCATCGCGCGGCTTCAGCGTGAGCAGCGGTTTCGGCGTCACCACGTGCTTGGGATCGACCTCGACGCGGAAGCGCTGCAGCAGCCGCGCGAGCACGCTGCGCAGCTCGAGCAGCGCGAAGTCCTCGCCGACGCAGCGGCGCCCGCCGAGCCCGAAGGGGAGATACGCGAACGGGTGCCTCGGCTCGCCGCGCTCGGGCAGGAAGCGGTCCGGGTCGAAGTGGTCCGGTTCGCTCCAGAACTCGGGGTGGCGGTGGATGTAGTACGTCGCCACGAACACAGTCGCGCCCTTCGGGATGGCGACGCCGTCGATCTCGTCGTCGGCGAGGGCTTCGCGCGGGATCGCGTACGCCGGCGGCGTGGTGCGCAGCACCTCGCGGATCGTGCGGCCCAGCAGCTCGAGCCGCGCCAGCGATTCCAACGTCGGCGCGCTGTCACCGAGCACGGCGTCGACCTCGGCTTCGAGTCGCGCGCGCAGAACCGCGTCGCGGCCGATCTCGTAGAGCGACCACGCGAGCGTCACCGCCGTCGTCTCGTGGCCCGCGTTCACGAACGTCATCAGCTGGTCGTACAGCTCGCCGTCGGAGAGCGCGGCTCCGGTCTCCTCGTCGCGCACGCCGAGCAGGAGCCCGAGCAGATCCTCGGGCGGCGGATCCATCCGGCGATGGCCGTCGATCATGCCGCCGATGAATCGCTTCACCCAGCGCAGCGACTCCTGGATTGCCCGATTGCGACGCGTCGGCACCCAGAGCGGCGGCGTCCACAGGTGATCGAACAGGTACTGCGCGTAGGCGGCGGCCTGATGAGCCAAGCGGTGGAACTCGTCGGCCTGCTCGCGCACGTCGCTGCCGAACATCGCGCGGCAGACGATGTCGAGCGCTGCCTTCGAGGTGTACGGCATCACCTCGAACCAGTCGCCGCCCGCGCGCTCGCGTTGCCAGGCCGCGAGCATCTCGTCGGCGCCCGCGACCAGGTGCGGCACGAGCGCCTCGATCCGCGCGCGCTGGAAGGCGGGGACGACGAGCTTGCGCTGCCGGCGCCACTCGTCGCCATCGGCGAAGAAGACGCCGTTGCCCGCGAGCGGTCGCAGCTTTGCGATCTGGCGTCCCTTCCAGTAGTTGCGCGCATTGCGGATCAGCACGTGGCGGGCGTGCTCGGGCCGGCGCAGCGCCACGAAGCGCGCCGGTCCCGCGCGCACGCCCACGGCGTCGCCGTGCTGCGCGAAGAGCGCAGCCATGTAGCCGATGCTGTCCTCGCGGATCCCGCGCAGGAACGGCGCCGGCGTCCAATCGCGCGGGCCCGGAGGAAACACGGCGGCGCGCTGCGCGAGCGCGGCGTCTACGGACATTCGAGCTTCCTCTTCTCGAGCGCTACAGCGCGCGGTGGCCCGTGATTGCCTCGCCGAGGATCAGTGTGTGCACGTCGTGGGTGCCCTCGTACGTGCGCACGGTCTCGAGATTCACCATGTGTCGCATCGCCTGGTAGTCGTCGACGATCCCGTTCGCGCCGAGCAGGTCGCGCGCGAGCCGCGCGATCTGAAGCGCCACGTCGACGTTGTTGCGCTTGATCAGTGACACCATCGCGGGCTCGAGCTGGCCCGCGTCCTTGATCCGGCCCACGCGCAGCGCGAGCAGCTGGGCCTTCGTGATCTCGGTGAGCATGAACACGAGCTTCTCCTGCGTGATCTGCTTGGACGCGAGCGGACCGCCCTGGACCTCGCGCGCGAGGCTGTACTGGAGCGCCTCGTCGTAGCAGGCCATCGCGGCGCCGATCGCGCCCCAGGCGATCCCGTAGCGCGCCTGCGTGAGGCACGAGAGCGGGCCGCGCAGGCCCTCCGCCTTGGGCAGCCGGTTCTCCTCGGACACTTCGACGTCCGAGAGGAACAGCTCCGAGGTCACCGAGCCGCGCAGCGAGAACTTGCCCTTGATGTCGCGCGCCTCGAAGCCGCGCTGGCCGCGCTCGACCAGGAAGCCGCGCACGCCGTCGTCCGTGGTCGCCCAGATCACCGAGACGTCGGCGAGCGTTCCGTTCGTGATCCAGCGCTTGGTGCCCGAGAGCACCCAGCCACTGCCGCGGCGCACCGCGCGCGTGCGCATCGCGCCCACGTTGCTGCCCGCGTCGGGCTCGGTGAGACCGAAGCAGCCGATCGCGTGCCCCGCGGCCAGCTCGGGCAGCCAGCGCTCCTTCTGCGCGTCCGAGCCATAGCTGTGGATCGGGTACATCACGAGCGATCCCTGCACCGACGCGAACGAGCGCAGGCCCGAGTCGCCGCGCTCGAGCTCCTGCATCACGAGCCCGTAGGCGACGTTGTTCATGCCCGCGCAGCCGTAGCCGGACAGGTTTGCGCCGAACAGTCCGAGCTCTGCGATCTCGGGCACCAGCTCGAGTGGGAACGAGCCGTCCTGGCGCACGTGATCCTGGATCACGGGCAGGAACTCGCGCGTCACCCAATCGCGAACCGTATCGCGCGCGAGCCGCTCCTCGTCGGAGAGCAGCTCATCGAGGCGCAGGAAATCGAGCCCTTGGAAGTTCGCCATCGGCGGTCTCCCTCCGTCCTGTGAGGCTGCCCAAGCTACCGCAGGCGCGAAAAGAAACGGGCCCGGAAGCACGGGGGGTGCCTCCGGGCCCAGGTTCGACCGGGGGGAGAGGAAGGGGGGGACTAAGCGGTCGCGGCGCCGTTCGGGCGCTTGCGGCGACCCATCTCCTTCACCTGTTTGTTGATGGCGGAGATCTTCCGGTCGATGCGGTCCAGGTCGCTCGTCGAAGCGATCTGGAGACGGTTCAGGACGCCTGTGATGCTCTGCTCGAACTGCTTGGTCGCATCCTTGCGGAGCGTGTCGAGCCGCTTCACCGCGGGGTTCTTCTCGAGCTCGGTGCGCAGCTTCTGGGTGCGCTTCTCGATCTGCTTGCGCTGCGTCTCGAACCGCTTCTCGATCTCCTTGCGCTGCGACGTGAAGCGCTTCTCGACTTCCTTGCGGCCCGTCTCGAGCCGCTTCTCGATCTTCTTGCGGCGAACGCGCAGCTCGCGCTGGACGCGCTTGAGCTCGGTGCCGACCGTGCCGGCGGCCTCGCGGACGCGCTCGACGCCGTCCTGGAACAGAGTGGTGGATTCGGCCATGGAGGACTCCTCGTTGGCGCGCACGGGGTGGGTGGCGCCGGGTTCGGGGGTGGGGAGGTTGTCGGGATCGTCGCCGCCGGTAGACCCCGGCGTGGGCGCGGGCGACTCGGTTGTGACGCAGCAAAATCTAACACGGTGCGTCAATGCGTCAAGATCGCCGGACGAACTTTCTTGATTTTTCTCGGATCAGGCGCGCGCAATCACAGGCGTACGAGCGCGCTGGTCCACGAGAATCCCGATCCGAAGCTCGTCATCGCCACGAGCTGGCCGCGCTGGATGCGGCCGGCGCGGACCCCCTCGTCGAGCAGCATCGGGATCGAGGCCGCTGAGCAGTTGCCGTAGCGGTCGATGTTCGTCGGGCACTTTTCGGGCGGAATTCCGAGCTGTTGCGCCACGTATTCATTGATGCGCAGGTTCGCCTGGTGGAACAGGAAGTGGTCGACGTCCTCGATCTTGAGGCTCGCCGCGGACAGCGCCTCGAGCAGGACCTCGGGCATGCGGCGCGTCGCGTGCTTGAACACGAGCCGTCCCTGCATGCGCGGGAAGTGGCGCTTCTGATCGATCAGCTCGTGGGTGATCCGGGTCGGCTGGAACGCCGAGCCCGGGGCCTCGATCCAGAGCTTGTCCGCGTGCGACCCCTCCGCGTGTAGCCGCACCTCGAGGATCTCGGCGGGATCGTCGGTGTCGTCATTGGCCTCGACTACGACGGCCCCCGCGCCATCGCCGAACAGCACGGCGACCTCGCGGCCCTCGGTGGTGTGGTCGAGGCCGGTCGAGTGGATCTCGCAGCCGATCACGAGCACGCGCCTGTACTGGCCCGTGCGCACGAACGCGTTCGCGACCGAAAGCGAGTAGACGAAGCCGCTGCACTGCGCGCGCAGGTCGAAGCACGGCGCGTCGGCGAGACCGAGCCGGTCGTGCAGGAAGAACGACGTGCCCGGGAAGTCGGCCTCGGACGACAGCGTGGCGAGAATGACCATGTCGATGTCGCCCGGCTCGAGCCCGGCGGCCTCGAGTGCGCGCTGCACCGCCACGTGGGCGAGCTCCGACGGTTTCTGTCCGGGCTCGACGTAGTAGCGCGTCACGATTCCCGAGCGCTGGCGGATCCACTCGTCGCTCGTGTCCATGAGCTTCGCGAGATCGTCATTGGTGACCAGCCGCGTGGGCACGCACATGCCCGTCCCGGTGATCCTGGCTCGCCGCATCATCGTCCCCCCTGTGCCACCGCGCGTGCGATCGCGCGCGGCTCCCGCTCTTCGCGCTCCTGCCAGAGCACATGTTCCGCGCGCTCGATCAGATCCGACAGACCGCTCCTGGCGAGCGCCGACACCGCCACGCCGTCGTGACGCTCAGCGATTGCGGCGCCGATGCGCGGCGGCAGGCGGTCGATCTGGTTGAACACGAGCAGCTCCGGCGTGTGTCCGAGGCCGATCGCCGTGAGCACCTCGCGCACGGCCTCGATCCGGCGCTCGAAGTCGGGCGCTGCGGCGTCCACCACGTGGAGCAGCAGGTCGGCGTCCTCGAGCTCCTCGAGCGTGGCGCGGAACGCAGCGACCAGGTCCTGCGGCAGATCGCGGATGAAGCCCACCGTGTCGGTGATGATCACCTCGCGCTCGCGCGGGAAGCGCAGCCGGCGCGAGGTGGGATCGAGCGTCGCGAACATCGCGTCGGCCACGTGGACGTCGGTGTCGGTGAGCGAGCGCAGGAGCGTGCTCTTGCCGGCGTTGGTGTAGCCGACGATCGAGAGGATCGGCACGTCGCGCCGCGCGCGCCGCTTGCGGCGCGACTCGCGCTGCGCGCGCAGGCGTACGAGCTCGCGTTCGAGGCGCGCGATGCGATCGCGCACGCGGCGGCGATCCGTTTCGAGCTTCGTTTCGCCGGGTCCGCGTCCGCCGATGCCGCCCATCAGACGCGAGAGCGCGATGTCGGCTCGCTGCGCGAGCCGCGGCAGCCGGTATTTGAGCTGAGCCAGCTCCACCTGGAGCTTGCCGTCCGCGGTGCGCGCACGCTGCGCGAAGATGTCGAGGATCAGCTGGGTGCGGTCGATCACGCGCAGCTCCAGCCGCTCGGCGAGATTGCGCGCCTGGGTCGGCGAGAGGTTCTGATCGAAGATCACGAGATCCACGTCGCTCTGGAACGCGCGGATCACGAGGTCCTGGAGCCGGCCCGGACCGATCAGGAACTTGCGATCGATCTGCGGCCGGTGCTGGGTGACGACGTCCACCACGTCGACGCCCGCGGAGCGCGCGAGCTCGGCGAGCTCTTCGAGCTGGCGCTCGAAGTCGAGGGGTCGGCGGCCGGCCGTGACGGAGACGAGGATCGCGCGCTCGCCGAGGCCGATCTCGCGCGTGCGGTCCTGACGCGCGAGCTCCTCCTCGCGCGCGCGAATCCAGTCGCGGAAGTCGAGGTCGAGCAGTGCGGGCGGTCGCGGCTCGAGCCGCTCGATCCCGTCTTCTGCGTCGCGCGTCGGGCGCAGCGCCGCGATGTGCGCGAGGCCGGGCAGCCCCGCCTGGGTGGTGCCGATCGCGATCATCGCGTCGAGCCGCAGCACCGCGAGGTCGGTCTCGTCGTCGCGGTCGAGCGGCGCGTCGCCGACGTGCGTGTGGATGCAGCGCAGCCCGCGCAGCCGGCCGCGGCCCGCGCGCAGGCGGCCCCAGTCGGGCATCGAGATCTCTCGCGCGTCGCCCACCATCACGTGGGTCACGGCGCCGCGCCGGTCGACGAGCACCCCGACCTGCCGGCCGGTCTCGGCCGTGAACTCGGATAGCTGCCGGGCGAACTCGTGCGTGACGAACCGCTCGGGCGGGAGGCGACGCTGAGCCAGGCGTTCGAGCTGGCGGGTCTGGCTGGCCTTCAGGCCATGCGTGTTGCCGGTGACGTGGATCTCGGACCCCATTCCGGGGCGCGGCGCGCCCAGTGCCTTGAAAATCTAGCAGTGATCGCCCCGGTCCCGGTGCAGGCGGGTGGGATGCCCCGCGGGATTGCGCGCTTCCGCACGGGCATCGCCGCTGGTAGGTTCGCGTTCGAATTTGCGAACCAGACCCGCCAGATCTTCCCCCGATTCGCCGATGACAGGAGGAGCATGGCCGCTCGCGAACTCGCCGCGCTGATCCTCGCTGCTGGTAAGGGGACCCGCCTGAACTCGCGCCGGCCGAAGGTGCTGCACGAGATCTGCGGTCGCCCGATGCTCTCCTTCGCGCTCGACGCCGCGGGATCACTCGACGCCAAGCGCTGCCTCGTCGTGATCGGGCACGGCGCCGAGGAGGTCGAGAAGCGCTTCGCGGGCCGCGCCGAGTTCGTGCTGCAGGCGGAGCAGCGCGGCACGGGTCACGCCGTGCAGCTGTGCCGCGAGCCCCTCCGAGGCTTCGCGGGCGACGTGCTCGTGCTCTACGGCGATACCCCGCTGCTGCGCGGCGAGACGCTCGCGCGCATGGTCGGGTTCAAGCGCGAGACCGGCGCCGACCTCGTGCTGCTCTCCGCGCCGGTCGACGTGCCCGGGATCGTGGTGCGCGACCGCGACGGCAACGTCGCGCGCATCGTCGAAGTCACCGACGCTACGCCCGAGGAGCTCGCGATCAGCGAGCGCAACACGGGCGTGTACCTGCTCGACGCAGGACTGCTCTGGAAGCTCCTCGACCGCGTGGACGATCACAACGCACAGCGCGAGCTGTACATCACCTCGATCGTCGAGCTCGCCGTGAGCGACGGCTGCCGCGTGGAAGCGCTCGTGGTGCCCGACGCCGACGAGGCGCTCGGCATCAACACGCGGGCGCAGCTCGCACAGGCGGGCGCGCGCATGCGCGAGCGCATCTTGAATCGCGTGATGGCGGCTGGCGTCACGATCGTCGACCCGTCGTCGACCTACATCGACGTCGACGTGGAGATCGGCTCCGACACGCTCATCGAGCCGGGCTGCGTGATCCAGGGCGCGACGAAGATCGGCAGCGGGGTGCACCTGAAGCCGGGCTGCATGATCGAGTCGAGCCGGGTCGGAGACGACGTCGAGATCGGCCCCAACGCGCACCTGCGGCCCAACTGCGTGATCGGCGACCGATCCCGGATCGGGAACTTCGTCGAGGTGAAGAACAGCGTGTTCGGGCCGGGTGTGAAGGCCGATCACCTGTCCTACATCGGCGACGCCGACGTCGGCGCGAACGTGAGCTTCGGCTGTGGATCGGTCGTGGTGAACTACGACGGTCAGAAGAAGCACCGGACCACGGTGGGCGACCGCGCGTTCATCGGCTGCAATGTGAACCTCGTGGCGCCGATCGTGATCGAGCCCGACGCGTTCGTGGCGGCGGGCTCCACGATCACCACGGCCGTGCCGGCCGGAGCGCTCGGCGTGGCGCGCGCGCGCCAGCGCAACGTCGAGGGCTGGGTCGCGCGCCGGCGCAAGCCCGAATAGCCCCCGACCAACCGACCCCCCCAGGAGATCGGATCATGTGCGGAATCGTCGGTTACATCGGCCGCGGTCAGGACGCGCAGCAAGTGATCCTCGACGCGCTGCGGCGCCTGGAGTACCGCGGCTACGACTCAGCCGGCGTCGCGATCTTCGAGAACGGCAAGATCTCGATCCGGCGCGCGGTCGGCAAGCTCGCGAATCTCGAGTCGGCGCTGCGCGATCGACCGATCTCGGGTCGCGTGGGCGTCGGCCACACGCGCTGGGCCACGCACGGCAAGCCCTCCGAGCGCAACGCACATCCGCACAAGGCCGGCTCGGTGGTCGTGGTGCACAACGGCATCATGGAGAACTACCGCGAGCTGCGCAGCGAGCTCGAGGCGAACGGCCACACGATCGCGTCCGACACCGACACCGAGCTGATCGCCCACCTGATCGACGCGCGGCTGCGCGCGGGCATCGACCTCGTCACCGCGGTGCGCGAGGCATGCGCGCGCGTGGTCGGTTCGTACGCGTTCGGCGTGCTCTCCGAGACCGATCCCGAGCACATCGTGGTGGCGAAGCACGGCGGCAGTCCGATCGTGCTCGGCCTCGGCGAGAAGCAGAACTACATCGCGAGCGACATTCCGGCGATCCTGCCGTACACGCGGCAGATGCTGTTCCTCGAGGACGGCGAGTTCGCGGTGGTGTCCGAGGATGCGGTCCACGTTCTCGACCGCGACGGCCGCCCGATCGAGCGCGAGGCGCGCGCGATCCAGTGGGATCCGGTCTCCGCGGAGAAGGGCGGCTACGACCGCTTCATGCAGAAGGAGATCTTCGAGCAGCCGCGCGCGATCACCGACACGATCGGTACGCGCGTGATCGAAGCCGAAGGCGATCTCGACCTGAACGGGATCGATCTCTCGCCGAGCCGCGTCGCGGCGCTCGAGCGCATCGCGCTCGTGGCGTGCGGCACCGCCTGGCACGCGTGCCTCGTGGGCAAGTACATGATCGAGCAGCTCGCGGGGATCCCCTGCGACGTCGATCTCGCGAGCGAGTTCCGCTATCGGAGCCCGATCCTCGGCGAGCGCGTGCTCGTGATCCCGGTGTCGCAGTCGGGCGAGACCGCCGACACGCTCGCGGCGCTGCGCGAAGGGCGGCGCCAGGGCTCGCGCGTGCTCTCCGTGTGCAACGTGCGCGACGCGACGATCGCGCGCGAGAGCCACGACGTGCTCTACACGCACGCGGGTCCGGAGATCGGCGTCGCGAGCACGAAGGCGTTCACCACGCAGGTGGTCGCGCTCTACATGCTCGCGATCAAGCTCGCCGCGGCGAAGGGCAGGCTCACTCCGGAAGCGCGCCGCGAGCGGCTCGCGGATCTGATGCGACTGCCGCGCCTCGTCGAGCGGGTGCTCAAGCTCGACGCCGACGTGCACGCGATCGCGCAGAAGTACCTGCACGCGAGCGACTTCCTCTACCTCGGCCGCGGCGTGATGGTGCCGATCGCGTTCGAGGGCGCGCTCAAGCTCAAGGAGATCTCCTACATCCATGCGGAGGCCTACGCGGCCGGCGAGATGAAGCATGGCCCGATCGCGCTGATCGACGAGAAGATGCCCGTGGTCGTGATCGCGACGAAGTGCCCCACCTACGACAAGGTGATCTCGAACCTCGAACAGGTGCGCGCGCGCGACGGCATGGTGATCGCGGTGGCGAGCGAGGGCGACGACGCGATCGCCTCGAAGGCGAACGACGTGATCTACGTGCCGGATCTCGGCGAGTACCTCACCGCGGTGCTCGTGACGGTGCCGCTCCAGCTGCTCGCCTATCACGTGGCGGTGCTCAAGGGCACCGACGTGGATCAGCCGCGCAACCTCGCGAAGAGCGTGACGGTCGAGTAGCGGACTAGCGCCGGGCCGAGACGTCGCCGCCGAGGCATCGCGCGAGCTCCTGCTCGTCCGGATCGGCGAGCGGCGCTCCACGGGAAGCGGTGAACCGCATCGGCAGCTCGCCGCGCGTCTCGACGCGCACACCGCGCGAGCGCAGGAACGACTCGACGCGCGCGAGCGTCTCGGCCGGCTGCGCGCAGAGATCCTCGTACTCGATGCGGAGCAGGCGCTCCGGGCCGAGCGCCGCCGCGTCCGCTGCGATGTCCGCGCGCACGCCCTCCACCTGCACGCAGGCCTGTGCGACGACACTCGCGCGCTCGGCGCTGCGCCAGTTGCTCGGCATCACCGACCACCACGCCCCCGGCATGCGGCTGCCGGTGGCTTCACGCGCGCGGACGATCGAGCGGACCGTGTCGGCGGGGCTCCGGCGCCACTTCGATGAACACGGCGCCCGGGAACACCGCGTCGAGCAGCCCGACCTGGACGCTGTGCATGACGTTCTTGCTCACGAACGGTGCGCCGAGCGCGCGCGAGATGGCCGCGACGGTTCCGCGCATCGCCCCGACCGCGCGTCCGCGGACGTCGCGGCCGCGAGGTGCGACTCCTCGGGGATCCAGCGGCGCCAGATCCAGCCCGCCTCGCTCGGCGAGCCCCAGCCCTCGATGTGGCCGTACGCGCTCGCGAAGTCGCCGCGCCACTCCGCGATGATGCGGCGCCCGAAACGCGTCGCTGCGGCCGGCGTGCGGTGGAGACGGTGCGCGAGGTTCGAGAAGTAGGCGGTGCGAAAGCGCGTGACGAGGGCCTCGTAGACGATGGTCGTCCCCGAGCGCGGCGGCCCCACGACGAAGCACGGCGGGCCGTGCGCGTCATAGCGCTGGTCGCGCACGAGCAGCGCCTCGACGGGTGCGAGCGCGGCCGTCGAGAGGTGGCGGGCGAGCCTCCGGAGCTTCATGCGATGGACGTCGCGGTCGAGATTGCGCCAGGCATCGCGGCAATGCTACGCGGAAGCGGTCGCACTACCATGCGCGGGCATGAGCGCGAAACCGGACCGCTTCGCCTTCGGGAAGAACTGGTCCGACTACGTCGACAAGAACTTCAGCGAGGAGCGGCTGGGCATCTCCCAGTCGCACCTGCTCGCGTTCCTCGAGCGCGACGATCTGCGCGGGCTCTCGTTCCTCGATATCGGCTGCGGCAGCGGCATCCACTCGCTCGCCGCGTGGCGCTCGGGTGCGGAGCGCGTGTTCAGCTTCGACTACGACGCCGATTCGGTCGCGGCGTCGAGGAAGCTGTGGCACCTGGCGGGTGAGCCGGCCAACTGGCACGTCGAGCAGGGCTCCGTGCTCGACGAGGATTATCTCCGCTCACTCGGCTCGTTCGACATCGTGTACAGCTGGGGCGTCCTGCATCACACGGGCGCGATGTGGAAGGCCGTGGAGCTCGCGGCGATCCCGATGAAGCCCGATGGGCGCTTCTACATCGCACTCTACTCGAAGGACATCTACCGGGACTGGGAGCACTGGGTCGAAGTGAAACAGGCCTATCACGAGGCCGGACGCCTGAAGCGGCTCTGGATGGAGTGGGTCTACGCCTGGGAGACCACGATCCGCACCGATCTGCGCAAGCGCCGCAATCCGTTCAAGAGGATGCGCCGCTTCAAGCGCATGCGCGGCATGTCCTACTGGGTGACCGTGCGCGACTGGGTCGGAGGCTGGCCGATGGAGTTCGCGGGCGATCAGGAGACGGTCGAGTTCTGCGCCCAGCGCGGCCTGGCGCTCGAGCGCATGAAGACGGGCGAGGGCAATACCGAGTTCCTGTTCCGACGCGCGGATCGGCCGACGTAATCGGCGTTCGGCCGGTCGATGACTCCTCGAATCACGGTCTCGAGCACGCTCCAGACCTGTTCCGCGTAGAAGCGGTGCATGCGCGGGCCCGGGTGCGGATCGTTCGGCAGCGCCCACAGCGGCTTGCCCCCGGCCGGACCGAAGTCGCGCACGAACGCGGTCTGCAGGTTGAAGCTCTCGAAGCCGTTCACCTCGAACTCGCGCCGCAAGATCCGATAGCGCGCCATCACCGCCGCGTCGGCCGGCTGGACCGGACTCGTGAGCACGAACGCATAGCCGTCGATTCCGGCGCGCCGCAGCTCCGTGCCGAGCTCCGCCACCGTGCGCTGCCAGCGCGCGAGGTAGCGCTCGGCGGGATCGAAGGTGTCGACCACCCATTCGGCGTAGGTGTAACGCCAGCCCATGCGGTCGCCGATCCGGTTGAGCGCGTAATCGAGCCAGCGAAACAGATCGAGCTGCTTGCTGATCTTTCCGAACACCCTCCACTCCCGCTGCTGACCGCTCGGCTCGTCGATCGGCGGCTGCAGATCGTTGTCGACGACGCCGACCACGACCAGATCGGGATCGAACCGGCGTCCGTCGCGTTCGAACGCGCGCAGCTCGTCGGTGGTGCTCCAGCCGTTCTGGGCCAGCGTGATCACTTCGACGCCCGCGCCCGCGATCTGCTGGAGCTGACGCGGCCAGATCTCGTCGTCCGCGACGCCGTGGCCGAACGTGAGCGAGTCACCGAGCACGAGGATGCGCACGGTGCCGGCGGGCTTCTCGTCAGCGTGCTCCTCGTCGCGATAGCCGAGCGAGTTCAGCGTCGGTCGCAATCGCTCGGGGAAATGGTCGTAGGTTCCGATCGCGCCCAGCACGCGCGTGCGCGCCCAGTCGCTGCGCACGAAGAGCTCCGCAGCCCCGAGCGAGAGGCCGAGGCTGGTGGCCGCGAGCCCCGCCGCGGCGGCCGCGCGCCGCCAGGAGTCGCGCACGCGGGGCTACGCCGGATCCCGGAAACGCGGCGGCCGCTTCTCGAGGTTCGCGAGCACCGCCTCGCGCTGGTTCTCGCCGCGGATCACCGCGGTCTGCAGCTCCTCCTCGAGACGCAGCCCATCGGCGACGCTGCCGAGCAGCGCGGTGTTGAGCAGCTTCTTCGCCGCGCGCACCGCGTCGGGGCTGCGGCCCGCGATCTCGCGCGCGAGCGCCGTCGCGTCGCGGTGCGGATCGTCGGAGACGTGCGTCGCGACGCGCAGCGCCACCGCCTCGGTGCCCGAGAAGATCCGCGCCGTGAACGTGAGCTCCTTTGCCACGTCGAGGCCGACCACGTTGCGCAGCGTCTGCGTGAACGCGACGTCGGGGATCAGCCCCCAGTAGCCCTCGCGGATCGAGAGCTTCGCGTCGGGCGCGACGAAGCGGATGTCGGCGCCCAGCGCGAGCTGCAGGCCGGCTCCGTAGGCGGTGCCGTGCACGGCCGCGATCACGGGCACGGGAACTTCCTGCCAGATCCACGCGGCGCGCTGCGCGAGGTTCGCGGGGCTCTCGGGCGAGCGGTCGAAGAGGTTCGGGCCCGAGCGGTTGCGATCGCCGGCGCCGCTGATCGCCTGCAGATCGATCCCGCTCGAGAACGCGCGGCCTGCACCCGAGAGCACCACCGCGCGCACCGAGCCATCGCGCGCGATCGCCTTGCCCGCCTCGACCAGCGCGACGAACATCGGAACGTCCATCGCGTTCAGCTTGTCTTCGCGCACGAGGCGCACGTCCGCGATGCCGTCCTTCTGCTCGATGCGAACTCGTTCGTCCACGGGTTCTCCCTCCCTGCAAACCGTGCGAGAATGGCGCGCGAATTGCCACCACGCCCGGAGGCAGCCATGAGCGACGACCTGGTGCTCTGCTCGGGCACGCTGCGCGCGGCCTCGCTGGCCGAGAAGTGCGCGGCCGCCGTGGCGGGCGGCTTCTCGGCGCTCACGCTCTGGCCCAGCGACGTGGCGCGCGCCCAGCGCGAGGGCCTGGCGCTCGCGGAGACCCGCCGCCTGATCGCGGACCACGGCCTCGAGGTCGCCGACCTCGATGCACTGCTCGTCTGGCTGCCCGGCGAACAGGTCCCGCCCGGCGTTCCGGGCGAAGCGGAGTTCTACGCGATCGCCGACGCCGTGGGTGGACGATCGCTCAACGTCGTGCAGGGCTTCGGCGCGAGCGTCGATCTCGATCGCGCCGCGGAGGCGCTTGCGGGCGTGTGCGATCGCGCGCGCGAGCACGGCCTGTTCGTGACGCTCGAGTATCTGCCGTGGTCGGGCATTCCCGACGCCGCGACCGCGCTCGCGATCGTCGAGCGCTGCGGGCGCGCCAATGCGACGCTGATGTTCGACACCTGGCACACGTTCCGCGGGCCCACCGACGAGGCACAGCTCGAGAAGATCCCGGCCGCGCGGATCGGCAGCGTGCAGATCAACGATGCGCCGGCCGAACCCGGGGAGAATCTCGTGAGCGAGACGCTGTCGGCGCGCCTGTTGCCGGGCGAGGGCGCGATCCCGCTCGTGCGCTGGCTGCGCTGGCTCGACGCGATCGGGAGCACGGCGCCGATCGGTGTCGAGGTGTTCTCGAGCGCGCTCGATGCGCTGCCGCCCGTCGAGGTGGGACGGCGCTGCGGCGCCGCCGCGCGCGCGGTGCTCGCCGCCGCGCGTCGCTCAGCCGAAGTGACACACGTAGTGCAACGGCTCGAGCGCCTCGATCTCGAAGCTGCTCTCTCCGGGCACGTCGAAGCTCTGGCCCGCGCCGTACTCGTTCACGGTGCTGCTGCCCGCGAGCTTCACGCGACAGCGCCCCGCGATCAGCTCCATCTTCTCGGGGGCCGCGGTGTCGAAGGTCAGCTTCGCGGGCAGGATCACGCCCACGCTCTTCCGCGAACCGTCGGCGAGCCGGATCGTGTGACTGACGCACCGGCCTTCGAAATAGACGTTGGCCTTGGTATCGATGGAGACGCCGTCGAGGCGCTCGCGGACGGGCATGGGATGCTACTCCTGGGATGGGGCCGGGGATTCTGACATCGGAGGTGGTTCATGGCGATCCGGGCAATCTCCCACGTGGCGATCGGCGTGCGCGACATGGAGCGCGCGCTGCGCTTCTACCGCGACGCGCTCGGCCTGCGCGTGAAGCTCGACACGATCGAGGAGATTCCGGGCTTCGCGGGGTCGGAGGCGCGCAAGCGGCGCGCGGCCTATCTCGGCTGGAGCGAGGGGCCGCACGAGTCGTTCGTCGTGCTCGACCAACAGCTCACGACCCCGCCGTTCGGCGAGCCCGCGCGCCTGTTCCAGACCGCCATCCACCACTTCTCGTTCTGGGCGGAGGATCTCGAGGCGATCGTCGCGCGCGTGCGCTCGGCGGGCTTCGACGTGCTGTCCGAGCCCGGCTACGGCGACACGCTCGCCTACGGCGAGGCTCCGGGCGGGAAGGTTCTGAGCACCTTCCTGCGCGACCCCGACGGCAACTACGTGCAGCTCGACCAGCGCGCCTAGCTGCGCGACGTCACCTCGAACAGCCACACGCCCGCCTCGGTCGGCGGCAGATCACCGTACTTGCGCTCGAGCTCCGCGCGCACCGTGTCGCCGAGCTGCTGGGTGATGGCGTCGTCGAGCTTCGTGAGCGTCACCGGATAGAGCTTTCCGTCGATGCGCAGCTTGGCGCGTCCGTCCATCGCGGCCAGCTGGTGCCAGTTCTTTCCGGGCGGGAAACCGAGGCTGCACGGCACATAGGCCTTCCCCTCGTGGAAGAAGATCCAGGTGATGCGCGAGCGGTCCTGCTGCTCGAGCTGGAGCTCGACCTCTCCCACGTCCTTCACGAACGACCAGTCGGTGACGGGCTGGGCCACCGCCTCGCCCGCGACGAGCGGTCCGCCCGGGATCGGGCCAAGCGGTCCGTCGTGCAGCCGGGCGCCGTAGAACACGAGTGCGGCCAACACGGCCAGCGCGGCGAGGATGCGAGCGATCCAGCGAATCACGCCCATGGAGACCTCCGGAATGCGCGCGACTCTAGCCGATCACGCGTACATCGGGAGCCGATCGCGCAGCCGCAGCCAGCCGCGCGCGATCCGGTAGATGATCCACGCGGTGATCGTGACGAGGATCGGAATTGCGATCGGGATGCCGATGATCGTCACCATGAGAATCGCGGCGAGGACCAGCCAAAGGAGCGCAAACCAGAACGTGCGGATCTGCCAGCGATAGTGCGAGTCGAGCCAGGTGTCGCGCGCCTCGCTGCGCTTCACGTAGTTCAGGATCACGGCGAGGATCGACGGTACGCTCCCGACGAAGCTGCCGACCACCGTCGCAGTGCCGAGCACCCCCACGACGATCGCGAGCGTGTGCAGCGCGTAGACGGCGTTTGCCACCGTCCACGCGGACTCGGACGGAGTGCTCTCGACGGGAAGACTCGTTTGCACGTTGGCTTCCTCCTGCATCGAGTATCGCGTACTCTGCGGCTCCCGCCCCGGCCAGCGCCACGGAGACCGACTTGCTCGCCGACTCGATTCTCGAAGGGCTGAACCCCGCGCAGCGCGAAGCCGTGATCACCACGGAGGGGCCGTTGCTCGTGCTCGCGGGCGCGGGCAGCGGCAAGACGCGCGTTCTGACGCAGCGGATCGCCTACCTCGTGGGCGCGTGCGGGATCGCGCCCGAGGGCATCCTCGCGGTGACGTTCACGAACAAGGCCGCGGGCGAGATGCGCGAGCGCGTCGAGAAGCTGCTCGGCGCCGACGCCACGGGTGTGTGGCTGTCGACCTTCCACTCCGTGTGCGTGCGGATCCTGCGCCGCGACATCGGCCACCTCGGCATGACGCGCGGCTTCGCGATCTACGACGAGGCCGACAGCCTCGCCGCGGTGAAGCAGTCGCTCGCGCGCAACCGGCTCGACCCGAAGGTCGTCGATCCGCGGCGGATCCGCTGGCGCATCGACCAGTGGAAGAACGCGGCCGAGGACCCCGCTGCGGTCTCGCGCGTGGCCTACGACGCCGAGTCTCGTCAGGCCGCCGACGTCTACGCCACCTATCAGCGCGTGCTCGCCGACGCGGGCGCGCTCGACTTCGGCGACCTCCTGCTCAAGACCGTCGAGCTCTTCGAGCGCTTCCCCGAGGTGCTCGCGTACTACCGCCGGCGCTGGCAGTACGTGCTCGTGGACGAATACCAGGACACCAACCGCGTGCAGTACAGGCTCGTGCAGCAGCTCGTCGCGGAGCACGGGAACCTGTGCGTGGTCGGTGATCCGGACCAGTCGATCTACGCGTGGCGCGGCGCCGACATCCACAACATTCTCGACTTCGAGCGCGACTATCCGGGCGCCGTGGTGGTGAAGCTCGAGCGCAACTACCGCTCGACGCAGCCGATCCTCACGGGCGCGTCGGGCCTCGTGGCGAACAACGTCGCGCGCAAGCGCAAGGAGCTGTTCACCGAGCGCGAGGGCGGCGAGCCGATCCGCCTGTTCGAGGCGCGCGACGACCGCGAAGAGGCACAGGTCGTCGTGCGCGAGATCGCCGCGCTCGTGCGCGACGAGGGCCGAGCCTACGGCGACTGCGCGATCTTCTACCGCACCAACGCGCAATCGCGCGTGTTCGAAGAGGAGCTCCTGGCCTGCGACGTGCCCTATGTCGTGGTCGGTGGCGTGCGTTTCTACGACCGCGCCGAGGTGAAGGACGCACTCTCGTTCGTGAGGCTCGCGCTCAATCCCGCCGACGCGGCCGCGCTGCGCCGGATCGTCAACAAGCCCGCGCGCGGAATCGGCAAGACCAGCCTCGACCGCGCCGATGCGCTCGCCGAGCAGCACGGCACTTCGCTGTTCGAGGGACTGCGCCGCCTCGAGGAGAACGAAGGCGACTCGCGCGCTGCGCGCGCGATCTCCGCGTTCATCGAGCTGATCGAGGACATCTCCCAGCACGCGCGCGGAGCCTCTCCCGCGCGTGCGA
Organism: uncultured delta proteobacterium; assembly: GCA_963832165.1. Taxonomy (GTDB): domain Bacteria; phylum Myxococcota_A; class UBA9160; order UBA9160; family SMWR01; genus JAHEJV01. The sequence continues at coordinate 1,057,295 of CAWHTE010000007.1, forward strand.
TCGCGCACGCGCTCGATCGATCGGGCTATCTCGCCGCGCTCGAGCGCGACGGCGGGATCGAGGCCGAGGGCCGGATCGAGAACCTCTCCGAGCTGCTCGCGGCGGCCGAGGACTTCGCGCGCGCGAACGCGGAGGGGTCGAGCGACGATCGCAGCGTGCTCGAGCAGTTCCTCGACCAGGTGTCGCTCGTCTCGGACGTCGACAACTACGATCGGCGCGACGACCACGTCTCGCTCATGACCGTGCACTCGGCCAAGGGGCTCGAGTTTCCGATCGTGTACCTCGCGGGCATGGAAGAGGGCGTGTTCCCGCACTCGAACGCGCTGCGCGATCCGGCCGGGCTCGAAGAGGAGCGCCGGCTCTGTTATGTGGGCATGACGCGCGCGATGGAGCGGCTCACGATCACGAGCGCCGCGGAGCGGCTGCGCTTCGGGTCGCGCAGCTACGGCGTACCGTCACGCTTCCTCGCGGAGATTCCGCCCGCGGTCATCGAGCAGATCGGCGGCCGCGCACCGCGCGGCGGCCGCGCGCGCGTGCGTCCGAGTGACGGCCCGCAATACGACTACTCCTACGCCCAGACCGATCCCGGCGAGCTCGGGATCGCGCGCGGCATGCGCGTGCGCCATCCCCACTTCGGCGTCGGCGTGGTGATCACGGTGAACGGCAGCGGCGCGAACCAGAAGCTCAAGATCCAGTTCGAGCGCGCGGGCGTGAAGACGCTCATGCTCAAGTTCGCGAATCTCGAGCTGGGGTGATGGCGCAGAAAAAGACGACGCCTCCGAGGGAGGAGTAGTCCCCGGAGGCGTCGTGTGGTCTGAGGGACACGGGAAGGAACCAGAAACCTTTGCGAGTCCCTGCTCTCGGAAGTTTGGGACACCGCCCGATCGGATCGGTTCAGCGCCGGGCCGAAAATTCTCCGGGCCCCTTGAGCTCCACCACGTTGCCGTCCGGATCGCGGACATAGAGGGAAGGCCCCATCCCTTCTGCGCCGTATCGCTCGCCCACATCGCCGGCCTCGACGCCGGCCGCCGCGAGCTCCGCGCGCAGCGCGGCCGCGTCGAAAGACCCGAGCTGCAGCGCGAAATGGTCCATGTTCCTCGCTGAATCCCCCGGGGGGTCACCGCCGAGCTTCCCGAGTGGTCCCGCGATGTCGACCAGATCGATCAGCCCCGAGCCCGCGCGCAGCTGGACCAGCCCGAGCGCCTCGATGCGGCGCTCCTCGCGGCAGCCGAGCACGCCGCAGTAGAAGCCGAGCGCGCGCGCGACATCGCGCACGCGCAGCACCACATGATCGATACCGCGGATCTCGATCGCGCCCATCTCTCGCACGGTACTGCGGTTGACCTTTGCTGCGCGACCGCGCACGCTCGCGCGCCCATGACCGGCGATCTCTACGGGTGCGCCGTGCGCGCGCTCGACGCGGCACCCCAGAGCGTGCCGCCGTGCCCGGTGTGCGGCGCCACCGCAGCGCGCCCGCGCTTCGCGGTGGAAGGGACCGCGGCACCCGTGGTCGTGTGCGAGAGCTGTGGGCTCGGGCGCTTCCACCCGATGCTCGACGCGACGGCGATCGCATCGCTCTACCCCGACGCCTACTACGGTGAGCCCCGGTCCTCGACTTCCGCCTGGACGCCCTTGCCGCGAGTCACGACCTTAAGAACCCGAACGAACGCGCGGCGCTGGTGCGAGGATTTCTGCCGATACTCTCGGTGGTGACGGACCCCGTCGTCAGGGCGCACTACCTGCAGCGCCTCGGCAGGCTGGCGGGAACGGGAGAGCGCACTTAACGCGATGCTTCCTCAGAAGGGCGAGAAGGACGGCGTGAGCGGCCGGTTACCCCTGCCCGGCGACTAAGGCTGAACCCGCCGCTGGAGACGTGCGCGAAGAGTTCTTGCTGGCGCTCATCCTGCGCTTCCCACAGCTCCGCGACGAAGCGCAGGGCATCTCGGAGGACCTGCTGTGGACAAGCGAGAGCCGCGCCGTCCTCCAGGCATGGAAGACGCTTCCCGCCGCGGAGGATGGCTCGGCAGCAAAAAGATGCGCTAATCGAAGCCCTGCCGGTGGAGCTAATGTCTTATGTCGAGCGTCTATACCTTGCGGAGAATGCCGGACTACGATCCCAAGGAGGCGCAGAAGGCACTGGCAAGATTGTCTGGCCCGGCTCGAACGGCGAGGACTCGAGATGGAAAAGCAGGCGACCGGCTCGCTCCTGGCCGAGACGGAGGCCGCAATCGGGGCAACGCCTCTAGCGGAAGCCGGGGCGGGTGAAGGAATTGATGACGAAAGGCTATTGGAGGTAGCAAGCGTCAACGTTCAAGATATGAGAACAGGTCTAAAGTTGCACGGGAAAGAGGTAGATGACAGAAACAATGGTGTTGAGACAGGACACGATGGTTAGCCGCTTCGAAGAAGACCCCGATCTGCTGGAGCGCCGGCAGAGGCGCAGCCGCCTGGCCGACGACCTCCTCGAGGATATCGTGGACGATTCCGAGCTGGAGGACGCCACGGAGGAGCCGGCGGACACCCGCATGGAGCACTCAGGCGGACACGGGCGAGGACGAAGAGGCGGGACCAGTGACGCGGGTTGGCACGCGCACGCCAATCGAAATGGAAGAGTGGGGAGAGGCGCCGGACAAGCTGGACGAGGCCGAGCCCGAGGTCGCCGACATCGAGCTCGAGGAAGGGATCGACGACCCGGTCCGCATGTACCTGCGCGAGATCGGTAAGGTAAGCCTCCTCACCGCCGATGACGAGAAGAAGCTCGCCCGCGCGATGGAAGAGGGCGACTACATCCAGCGCATCGAGCAGGCGCATTTCGAGGAGTTCGGGCGAAACGCCCGCGCCGTAGACGTCCTCGTCCGGCTCATGCGGGACCTGTACGAACTTCAGAAGCCGATCAGCACGCTGACCAAGGAGCTTGGCGTCGGCAAGCTGAAGCCGGTGGAGCTTATCGTGAACGAGCCGTTCCGCAAGATGATCGACGGCGAGATCGACGCCGAGATGGCGGCCAAGGTCGCTACCGCCCTCAAGATCGAGGAGACGGACGCAGAGCGTCTCCAGGTCCGGATATCCATCGTCACGCACATCCTGACGCCCGAGATGGTTGGCTGGGTCACTGCAGGCAATCGGCGCCGACGGCCGCCTGCCGGAGCCGCCGGAGGGTCTCGCCGACAAACTGCTGCCCGTACGAAGAGAGGGCGCGAGCTCACTTCCAACGACTGAAGGACGACGGATTCCATGCGGAGAAGCGGCTGACCGAGGCGAACCTGCGTCTCGTGGTCAGCGTCGCCAAGAAGTACATCGGCCGCGGCATGTCGCTGCTGGACCTGATCCAGGAAGGCAATATCGGCCTCATCCGGGCGGTCGAGAAGTTCGACTACCGCAAGGGGTTCAAGTTCAGCACGTACGCCACCTGGTGGATCCGCCAGGCGATCACGCGCGCCATCGCGGACCAGGCGCGCACGATCCGCATCCCCGTGCACATGGTCGAGACGATCAACAAGCTCGTGCGCATCAGCCGCCGCCTCGTGCAGGAGTATGGTCGCGAGCCTTCGAGCGAGGAGATCGGCAAGGGAATGGAGATCATGCCGGAGAAGGTGCGCGAGATCATCAAGGTCTCGCAGGAGCCGGTTTCGCTGGAGACGCCGATCGGCGAAGAAGAAGACTCGCACCTCGGCGACTTCATCGAGGACCAGGGGACGATGGCGCCCGCCGAAGCCGCCTCGCACCAGCTGCTCAAGGAGCAGGTGCAGGAGGTCGTCGCCTCGCTTACGCCGCGCGAGCAGAAGGTGCTGATCCTGCGCTTCGGGCTGGAGGACGGCCGCAGCCGCACGCTGGAAGAGGTGGGCCGCGAGTTCAACGTGACGCGCGAGCGCATCCGCCAGATAGAGGCGAAGGCGCTGCGCAAGCTGCGCCACCCAGCCGCGCTCGAAGAAGCTGAAGGACTACCTGGAGTAGCGGCGCTATTCCGTCGGCCGGAAACGTCCGCACGTACGGGACGTCCTTCGACTTCTCGTACGGCAGCGACTCCCAGAATCTGACGCCCATCTCCTGCTTCGTCGCCGCCAGCGCATAGATGCGCCGCGCGCCGCGCGCCCGCAGACGCTCGCTCGATTTCGTCCGTCAGCGCCCGGGCGAGACCGCGGCGGCGGAAGTCCGGGTGCACGGCGAGCCGGTAGATGTGGCCGCGCCAGTTGTCCCAGCCGCCGATGATGGAGCCCACGAGCTCGGCCGCTGCCTCCGCCACCAGGAAGAGGTCGGGCGACTTCTCCGTGAGCATGCGCAGGTGCTCCGGCGTGTCGGTGATCGACGGTCCGGAGCCGGTCGCCTGCCAGAGCGCGAGGATCGCCTCGACTTCGTCGGCTCGTGCTTCGCGAATGCGCAAATTCAGTCATGGATTGGCATTGTACGGCAATTGACGCGCCCCGCGTAGTCGCCTAGCATCGTTAGCGGAAGGATCACGATGCCGATCTACGAGTACGTCTGCCCGTCGTGCGACACGCGGTTCGAGGAACTGCGCCCGGTCACCCGCATGGATGATGCCGCGAGCTGCCCGAAGGGTCATCGCAGCGGCCACCGTGTGCTTTCGACGTTCGCCGCGCTCACCCGTGACGGAGGGCGCCGTAAGCAGCGTCGCGGGCGGCGGTTGCGGCGGCGGCTGCACCAACTGCGCCTGCAGCTTGAACTAGAGGCGCTCTCCGCTAGCGAAAGTAGTGGCGCGGTTTCGGCGTCGTCAGCTTCGGGCGCGCGTGGCCCGCCGGCGCCGGCGACTCGGGCGCAGCGAAGATCCTCACTGGTATGTCCTGCGGCCGGCTCAGCAGCAGATAGCCGCCGCTGCTCCGCCGATCAGCGCCGCCTCCAACAGCGTCGCCGTCACGATGAGCGTCGTGATCTCGAACCAGAACGCCTCCGGGTACATCTGAATCAAATGGTCCCGGTGGGATCGAGCTGCCAGAGGTCGTTGCTGAAGGCGAAGACGTGAAACTCGGTCCACGCCGAGTCGAAGCCGGAGGCGGCGACGGCGCCCGCCATGCCGAGCAGGCCTCCGGTTAGGAGCACTCCACAGAGCGCGGCCGCCGCCAGCGCCCGCGGAGACCAGAGCGCGATCATCACCGCCAGCGTCAGAACAGCGACCACGCTCCGATCTGCACGGTGAACAGCGTCTGGACGAGGTCACGCACGTCTGCCATGTGCGCCGTTTCGCGGGCGCTGAACAGCGGGACGGTGGCGCCGCGGTCGTTCCGTACCTTGATCGCCAGTTCCCCGGCCTGCTCGGCTGTCAGGTATTCCTTGATCTCGCCGTTGGCGCGCAGCAGCTCGGACTCAGGGATGCCGGACACTTCGGCCGCGTTGTACTCCCGGACGGAATAGTCGTAGACGTTCTGCTCGGAGATGGCAATGCGAATATTCGTGGCGATCAGAGCGATGGGGATCGCCGCGATGAAGAGGACTATCGTTAGGACACGAAAGAGGCCCAGAATGGCCTCCCCCTTTCGTTCTTGGCCGAACGGTGTTTCTTGATTCCATCGTAGGTACGCCTTCTCCGTTTTGTCAACGACTTTGGCGACGCCTTATGATTGCGCTCGTGGGCAGATTTCGGAAAGGACGTTCCAATGAGGCCTGATAAGAGGTCAATGGGTGAGTTCGCCGGCGTGCGCAGGATCGTCGCCACCCTTCGCGGTCCCGACGGCTGCCCCTGGGACCGCGTGCAGACGCACGACACCCTGCGTCCCTATCTGCTCGAGGAGGCCTCCGAGGTCCTGGAAGCGATCGAGTCCGCGGATCCGGCCGCGATGAGCGAGGAGCTCGGCGACCTCCTGTTCCAAGTGCTGATCCATGTCCAAATGGCGGAGGAGGCGGGCGCTTTCACGATGAGAGATGTCCTGCGCGGGCTGAGCAAGAAGCTCGTCGACAGACATCCGCACGTATTCGGCGATGCTATCGCCGAGACGCCAGACGCGGTCGTCGAGCAATGGGACGACCTAAAAGCGCGCGAGCGCGGCAGGGCAGATCGGCGCTGGCGGGAATTCCGGAGGCGCTGCCCGCACTGGCGAGGTCGCAGGCGATGCAGCGGCGGGCGGCCAGGGCCGGGTTCGCGTGGGAGAACGTCGAGCAGGTGTGGGACAAGCTCGCGGAGGAGATCGAGGAGCTGCGGGCGGCGGCGACAACGAAGGAGCGGGAGGAGGAGCTTGGTGACGTACTGTTCGTGATGGCGAGCCTGGCTGGATGGATGAAGATCGATGCCGAAGACGCGCTGCGCTCGACGTGCGGCCGGTTCGGGAAGCGATTCGAACGTGTCGAGAGCCTGGCCGCGGAGCGCGCAGTGGACCTGGGCGGGGACGACCTCGCCGCAAAACTGGCACTGTGGGAAGAAGCGAAGCCACCGAGCAAATAACCGTCCAGGCGGCCGGCCCCTATGGTATTCTCATCCCGCCATCAGAAGGAGGGCCCCAATGACCCAGCAGAAGGAAAGCGTGGTTACGCCCGAGCGATTCGATTCCGGCCTGACCTACGCCGACTACCTGAGCCGAATTCAGCGTAACCGCGAGAAGTTCGAATACAACTACGAGCAGACCATCATTCGAGCGACGGCGACGTTAAGGCCCTGAAGGACGCCGCTAAGGCGAGCGGCGCAACGAAGGTCCTGGCGCTGGGAGAGGACTGGTGCCCGGACGTCTTCCGAGGCCTTCCAGTGATGGCTCGCATCGCGGAGGCCGCGGGAATAGAGCTCCGTGTCTTCCCTCGTGATGACAACCTCGACATCATGAACGAGTTCCTCAACCATGGCGAGAGCCAGTCGATACCGACGTTCGTCTTCTACACCTCCGATCACCGTTACATCGCCCACTGGATCGAGCGGCCCGTGAAGGCGAACGCCGAGATGGGCGAGGTGATGAAGCGCTACGAAGGTCTGGACCGATCGAAGCCCGACGATGTCGCAAGCTGCGTCAAATCGCCAACGAGTTCCAGACGGCCCGATGTGGGCGAACTGGCGCGAAGAGACGGTCCGGGAGATCCGGGAGCTACTGGAGCAGAAGGCTTAGAAGGGCGCCCTCGCGGCGCGACCTCCTGGCGCTTAGAAATTCTAAGGAGAGGGGCCACCACTACGCGGCCCCTCTCCCTTCGCATCTGCTAATTATTCGGCGTCGGATGCAGGACGACGCCGTGACAGCGGCCGACACGACGACAACTGCGCCGCCCAGCGCAACGAGCAGTCCACAACCAGTCCGCGCCGCCGTCAGCTGGGGTTCCCCCGGTTGCGGGGCGGCTGCCGGCGCGCGAGTCGGCGTCGCGGTCGCGGCTCCCGTGCCGGTGGGAGCGGTCGTGGGTGAGCCGGACCCGGCGATGCGCTCGCGTCGGAGGTCGGCGTAGGCGTCTGCTGCGCGGCCGCGACGATCACGCGGCCCTGCATCACATTGCCATGGATGAAACAGAAGTACTCGTATGTGCCCGCGGTCAGGAAAGACGCGCGAGAAGGTCTGGCCGTTGTTCAGGGTGCCGGAATCGAAGCCACCGCCCAGAGGCAGGTGCGTGAAAGCGTCGCCGCACTCGGTGACCGTGTGGCGGGTTCGTACCGGTATTAGTCCAGAGGACGCTATCGCCGGCGGTGATGTTGGTATCGCACGTGCCATTGGCGAAGCTCGCATTGCAGAACCAGTTGTCGCCAATCGCAACGTTGGCTGTCGTTTGGGCTTCGACCGCGGGGTCCCTGATCGATGTAGAGGACTGTGGTTCCGACAACGGCGATCAGGGCGGCACTTCCTACAAGCAAGATGGATCGCATGGGTCACCTCCTTATGGCGTAGAACACTACAACCGAACGTTACGACGCCCGCAGCGCGCGGATTGCTGCTTGCCGGAAAAAGCTCGAGAGGCAGTCCGCCCCAGACTGCCTCTCGAAATATCCTTCCGATTTACCGGAAGGACCAGAAGGAGGTCGCCCCGTAAATGTCTCTGTAATCGCTGAGTATAACGCCGGCTTCCTCCGGAAGGTTAACTAACTGGTAAAGGGATTGCGCTGATGCTCAGCAGGAGTTTCGGAGTTAGCCACGAAGCTCCAAACAGTATGATGCTCGGCTTGTCCGGCTTGTTACCGCGCCCGTCGCGGACCTCGCATTTCGTCATTGGGCAGGCGTTCGCGCTAGAATGCCGGACAGGATGGCTGACAGCCACGAGATATACATCACGTGCCGTATGGGCAGACGGCAAGGTGGTCCGGACCGAAGACCCAGACGTCCTTTCCCGCGCGCTCGAGGACAAGAATGGCCTCGTCTGGGTGGACCTGACGATCCAGTCTGACGAAGACGCCTGGGTCCTGCGGGACGTCTTCCACTTCCACGAATTACGTATTGAGGACTGCGTATCGCAGAGGGTGGACCCAGCGAAGGTCGACGACTACGGCAGCTACCTGTTCATCATCGTGCAGGCGGTAACCGACTATCGGTTCGGCGAAGAGATGGAGCCGGTGGAAGTCGACTTCTACCTCGGCCAAAACTACGTCGTGTCGTGCCGGCGGGAGCCGGTGCCGGCAATCGACCGGTGCCGCGAGCGCTGCGCCCGGGACGAATCGCTCCTGTCGCAGCCGCCCGACCGCCTACTGCACGGCCTGCTTGATGCCATCGTCGACGAATATCTCCCCATCGTCGAAAGGTGGACGACGACATCGACAGCGTGGAGAGTCTGATCCTGCGTAAGGCGGACACTTCACTGTTGCGGCACATCCTGACCGTGAAGCGAAATGCTCTGCGTCTCAGGCGGGCGACCATTCCCCAGCGCGACATCATGAACCGCCTGTCCCGCAACGAGTTTCCCCGGCTCATCCGACCCGAGATGTCTATGTATTTCCGCGACGTGTACGACCACCTCGTGCGTATCGAGTACCTCGTAGAGGCGCTGCGCGACATCGCGGACGGCGCGCTGAATACATACCTCTCGGTGGTGTCAAACCGCTTGAACGAAGTGATGAAGGTTCTCACGCGCGGCGGCCACGGTATTCTTGCCGCTGACGTGATCTCTGGGATCTGCGGCATGAATTGAAGCGGACCAGTTCCCGGGCGTCGACGCCTCGAGGTCGAGGAGCTTCGCCGCAGTTGTCGCTTTCATGATCACGATCGCCGTCAGCCTGCTCGCATTC
>CAWHTE010000008.1:0-134249 GCA_963832165.1 uncultured delta proteobacterium
GACTACGAGTGGACGCAGCACTGGGCGATCGCGCAGGAGCGCTTCAACGTCACGCCCGACGATCTGCTCGCGCTGCGCGACTGGCGGCGCTCCGACCATTTCGGCCCCGTGGAGCGCCTCGTGCTCGACGCCACCGACGAGACGCTCGCGACCGGCACGCTGTGTGAAGCCACCTGGACGCGCTGCACGGACCTCCTGAGCGAGAACGCGTGCATCGAGCTCGTCACCGCGATCGGCTGCTGGCGGATGGTCTCGCAGCTCACGCGCAGCCTCGAGATCCCGCTCGAAACCGGCGTCGCCTCGTGGCCGCCCGACGGTGCGGGTCCGCCCCCGCGCTAGTCCGGCTCGCCGCTCGAGATCAACTGGATTCAGATCCCATTGCGGAATCGATTGCCTGGGCCGGGCGTTGATTCGCCGCGTCGGCGTTGTGGCTCCGTCGGCGTGCACGACGGTGCACCGGAGCACAACGGTTGCCGGTTCGGAGACGCATATGCTCCAGGATCACCAACGACTCCGTCGGCGAATTCAACCGCCCGGCCTAGCGCATGGAGAGGTTCACGCTTTCAGGGCGTACGAGTTCGAGTGCCGGGGTGGTTGGCTTGCTGCGGCGAAGTAAAGCGGAGCCGGCCACGGGCCGTCGCACGGCTCGGGGCAACTTGGGTTGGACCGGCAACCTGAAAGCCTGAAGCAATCGCTGGCTTCGGACCCTTCGGGCGAGAGAGAACGTCACCCCCAGGCCGGCGAGCCATGAGCCGCAGCAAGCCAACAACCCGGGCGCTAGCCGCGTATCGGGATCGACGAGACCGGCAGGTCCAGTGATTCGGCGACGCCTGGGTGCACGACCGCACCGCGCCAAACGTTGCTGCCCTGTGCGAGCGATTCGTCGGCCGCGACCGCGGCTTCGACGCCGAGCGCGGCGATCCGCTCCACGTAGGGCAGCGTCGTGTTGGTGAGCGCGAACGTCGCCGTGCGCGGCACGGCGCCGGGCATGTTCGTGACCCCGTAGTGGATCACGTCGTGCACGGTATAGGTCGGATCGGCGTGCGTGGTGGCGTGGATCGTCTCGACGCAGCCGCCCTGATCGACCGCGACGTCGAGGATCACCGACCCCGCGTCCATCGCCCGCACCATCGCGTCGGTGACGAGCGTCGGCGCGCGCCGCCCCGCGATGTAGACCGCACCGATCACGAGGTCGCTCGTGGTCACGGAGCGCTCGATGTTCGCGGGGTTCGCGAACAGCGTGTTGAGCTCGCCGTGGAAGATGTCGTAGAGGTAGGTGAGTCGGCGCAGGTCGATGTCGAGCACGTCCACCTCGGCGCCGAGCGCGTGCGCCACGCGCACCGCGTTCACGCCGACGATGCCGCCGCCGATCACCGTGACGCGGCCACGCATCACGCCCGGGACGCCGCCGAGCAGGAGGCCCTTCCCGCCGCGATCCTTCTGGAGCAGTGCGACGCCGATCTGCACCGCGAGCCGCCCCGCCACCTCGCTCATCGGCGCGAGCACCGGGAACGAGCCGTCCCGGTTGCGGATCGTCTCGTAGGCGAGCGCGATCACGTCTGCGTCGAGCAGCCGGCGCGTGAGGTCGAGGTTCGCGGCGAGATGGAGGTACGTGAACAGCACCGCACCGCGCCGGAGCAGCCCCACCTCGTCCGGCAGCGGGTCCTTCACCTTCACCACGAGATCGGCCGCCCAGGCCTCCTCGCGCGTCACGAGCCGCGCGCCGCGCCTCGCGTAGTCCTCGTCGCCGAAGCCGCTGCCCTCGCCGGCGCCGCGCTCGACCCACACCTCGTGCCCCGCGCCGCACAGCACGGCGACGCCGTCGGGCACCATCCCGACGCGGTACTCGACCACCTTCTTCTCGCGCGGCACACCAATTCGCATAATCTCCTCGCGCGCCAGCTGAATGGCGGGATTCTCCCGCCCTACCCGCGGTACGCGTCGATCAGGATGTCCGCGATCTCGGGGCGCATGATGCGCGGGTCCGGGCGCTGCCCGCTCTTGAGCTGCTCGCGCACCGCGGTGCCACTCACGGTGACGGGCTTCTCGTCGGGGTGCCGATCGGTGAGATCGACGCGCCCGATCGAGTCGTAGTAGGCGGCGAAGCCGATGTTGCACGGCGAGAGGTGCAGCTCGCCCGCGAGATTCTCGAAGATCTCCTGCGCGTCGAAGTCGCCCCAGATCGGCTTTCCGTCCTCGTAGGGTGCGTCGGCGTGCTTGCGTCCGATCACGAGGTGGCTGAAGCCGAAGTTCTGGCGGTAGATCGCGTGCATCACCGCCTCGGACGGACCGCCGTAGAACATCTTGATGTCGAGCCCGATCAGCTCGAACACCTCGGAGAGGTCCCAGCCCACCCCCTTCCAGAGCGCCTCGTCCTTGTCGCCCTGCCCGAGCAGGCGGTCGTCGTGCAGCTTCTTGTACGCGCGCATGCGCACCACGGCGGGCACGTCGTCCCCCTTGAGCTCGCCCACGAGCGGGTTCAACACGACGCCCGTGAAGTAGCCGCCCTCGGTGAGGCGCTCCGCGCCCGCCACGAGCGCGTACTCGTGCGCGCGGTGCAGCGGGTTGCGGGTCTGGAACGCGAGCGCGCGCTCCCATTTGCGGTCGCGGATCAGTGCGCGCGACATGCGCGGCGACATCATGTACTCGCTGTACTCGGGGTGGAAGATCTGCGGCAGCGCGCGCAGCTCGCCGCCCACGAGCCGCGTGCGCACGTCGTGCTCCACCATGCGCCCGCCCGGATGATCGAAGCGGTCCGTGCCGTACACGCGCCGCACGTACTTCGCCTTGTCCCAGTCGAACACCTCGAGATCGTCGAGGATCGCCACCACGCGGCCCTCGTCGTCGCGCACCGCCGCCGCGCCGCCACGACTGAGCCTGGCGGCTTCCTCGTCCGCGACCGGGAGCGAGAGCGGGATCGTCCACGCGTAGGGCCGCCCGTCCACGAGAATGCGCCGCTCGTCGAGCACGCGGTGGTAGACCTCTTCGCGCATCGGACCCACGAGCGGAGAGAGAGCCCCATCCGCGACCCGGTGGATCGTCGAGAGATCGGCGCGCGAGACACGCAGCGCGGGCAGCAATTCGGCCTCGGCCAGGAAGCGCGCGCGGCGCGAGAGCGGAACGATGCGATCGACGAGCGCGGTGCCGCCGCCGTGGATCGGGACGAGATCACCGGACACAGAATCGATCATGAGGGGCTCCTAGAGAGGTGGGGGGTCCGCAATCGTTTCACCAGACCGGATGCTCGCCTTCTCCGCTCGCGAGCAGGAGACGGTCTCCGCTGCCATCGAAGCGGCGTACGAGCACGCGGCTGCGCTGGTCCTCGCTGGCGACGTAGGCGACCAGTTTCCCGTCCGGCGACGCACTCGGCCAGCCCTCGCCATGAGCGCTCGGGCCGATCGGCGCGCGGCCGGAGCCGTCGGCGCGGATCCGGAACAGGCGCGGGGTCCGGCCGGCCAGCGCGCTGTAGACGATCCATTCGCCGTGATCGGCGAAGCGCGGATCGCGACCCGGCGCGAGCGCGCGTGCGGGGGCGTCGAACGGGGCCGCGGCGAGCCAGATCTCGCTCTGCGCCGCGTCGCGCGTGCGCGCGAACGCAACCGCGCTGCCATCGGGTGCGCAGCTGGGCGAGTGGTCGGCCGGACCCGTCGAGACGTCCGCGAACGGCTCGCGGCCGCCGGGCTGACTCACGCGGATCCGCGCGGTCGCTCCGCTCTCGCGCAGCTCGACGGCCGTGACGACGATCCGCGCATCGGGCCCGTAACACGCCTGGCTGTGGATCGGTGGCCCGATCGTCACGCGCCGCACCGTGTGCGCGGCCGCACTCCACTCGAAGATCTGCACGTCTCGGCTGCCCGGCGCCACGGGCTGCGCGAACAGCAGCGCTCCGCGATCGCGCGCCCAGGCCTGAGGCACCGCGCCGCGCAGCGCCCCTTCCACGAGCTCCACGCGCCCGTCGCGCGGGTCGAGCAGCGCGAGGCGACCCAGATGCGCGTCGGGGCCCCCGCGATCGGTGCCGAAAGCGTTGGCGACGAAACGCCCGAGCGCGTCGGTGTCCGCGCGCAGATAGGCCTTGCTGCCCACCCAGGTCGGCGACTCCGCAGACACCGCGGGCGTCGCCCGGCGCGCGGCGAGATCGTCGGCGCGCTCGCGCGCCTCCGCGGGCGTGCGGTAGTAGATCGCGATCGGTTGCGCGGGCAGCTCGGCGTCGGGGATGCCGCCCCACGTCGCGCAGCCCGCGATCAACGCGAGAGCAGCACATCGCGCTCGCGAGGTCCCGCTCAAGAGGCCTCCGCGCGCACGAGCCGCTCGCTGAACTCGCCGCCACTGCGCACGAACAGCTTGATCTCGCGCACGCTGCGCTCGTACACCGAGAGCACGATCTGGTCGGCGAACGGGAACGGGAACAGCGCATGTCGCGCGTACGAGAGATCGACCCCCGACAGGTACGCTCCCGCGCCCACGTGCGAGTGGTACACCGCGGTGACGAGCTCGCCGATCCGCTCCGCTTCGCGCGACACCTCGATCACGTCGCGCGCGCTCATGTAGTAGGCGGCGCGGCTGTCGCGCGGGAACTCCTCGGGATCTTCCTCGTGGCGCCGCGTCATCTCGTTGTGACAGCGCACCGCTCTTCCGTAGCGGAGGTTCCCGTCACTCAGGACCAGACCGCAGCACTCCTCGGGCTCCGCCTCGCGCGCGTGCTCGCAGAGCTCGTTCAGGATCCGCGCGGGAATCCCCACCGGCTGCGCCGGATCGTCCATCTCGAAGCGACCCACGGTTCCCCTCGGGAGGGCCGCAGTGTAACGAAGGGCGCGGAGTGGACCGCGAGCGCCTCAGATGAAGTACATCGGCGCGACCGCCTCGGCGCGCGGCACCTCGGCGCGTGCGGCCTCCGTACACAGATCCTCGATCGTGGTGGCCTCGAGTGCATCGCCGATCCGCGCAGCGAGGCGGTGCCACACGAAGTCGGGCCGGTGTCCGCGCGACCCGATGCCGTCTTCCATGGTGAGGCTCTCCTCGAGCGGCCCCTCGACCGCCTCCAGCACCTCGCGCAGCGTGATCGTGGCCGCGGCGCGCGCGAGCGTGTAGCCGCCGCCCGGGCCGCGTTTGCTCACGACGATATCGCTGCGGCGCAGCCGTCCGAAGATCTGCTCGAGGTAGCGCGCGGGGATGGCCTGGCGATCGCTGATCACGCGGATCTGCACCGGCTCGCCGTGGCCGTTGTAAGCCAGATCGAACACACCGCAGATCGCATACTGCACCTGAAGAGAGAAGCGCACAGATTCAGAGTGCCGAACACACGCGCCCGGCGCACGCGCCGCGCCTTGCAATTCTTGCCATTCCGCGAGCTCCGGAGCGCCCTCGCCGCTCGAGAGGGAGCGCCTCTGGCTGGCTACGGCGATCCTCGACCGCGCCGCCGACGCATCTCGAGCTCGAAGTCGATCCGCGCGATCACGGGATCAGCCGCTGCGATCGTCACGACCACGCGGTCGCCGAGCTCGTAGCGCGTGTGGCCCGCGACAAGCGCGCGGCCATTCTCGGAGAGTTCCGCGTAGTCGGGCAGGCGCGAGACGTGAACGAGCCCCTCCACCCACCACGCGTCGAGCGTCACGTAGAGCCCGTGGCGCGCGAGACCCGTGACCGTACCCTCGTGGCGCTCGCCGATATGGCTGCGCAGGAGCACGCAGGCCTTGATTTGCGCCATCTCGCGCTCGGCCAGCGTCGCGACGCGCTCGCGATACGAGCTGCGCACCGCGATCGCCTCGGCGCGCACGCGCGTGAGCGCGGGCCGATCGCCCGCGAGCGCGGCGCGCAGGGCGCGGTGCACGGCGAGATCGGCATAACGCCGGATCGGCGAGGTGAAGTGCAGGTAGTGCTCGAACGCGAGCGCGAAGTGCGGAATCGACCGCGCGCTGTAGCGCGCGCGTCGCATGCTGCGCAGCGCGAGCTGGTGGATCCAGCGCTCGGCGGGGCTCCCGACCGCGCGCTCGAGCGCGCGGCCGAGCTCGCGCGACGTGAGCGCGTCGCTGGCGCCGCCGTCGACGAACCCGAGCGCGGTGAGCTCGGTGGTCAGGCGCTCGAGGTCGGGCGGCGCGGGCGGCTCGTGCACGCGGTGCACCGCGTCGACCTCGTGCGCGTCGAGCCACTCCGCGACCGCGCGGTTCGCAGCCAGCATGGCCTCCTCGATCGCGCGGTGCGCTTCGTTGCGCGCGGCCGGCGCGACGTCGATCGGAAAGCCGCGCTCGTCGAGCGCGAACGCGGCGCTCGGCAGCTCGAAGTCGAGCGAGCCTGCGGCGCGCCGCCGTTCGCCGAGGATGCGCGCGAGGCGTCCGAGGGTTCGCAACATCTGCGCTTCCGGAATCGTCTCGTCACCGGCCTCGATCGCGGCGGCGGCCTGCTCGTAGGTGAGCCGCGCGCGGCTGCGGATCACGGCGTCGTGGAAGCGCGCGCGGCCCGGCTCGCCGCGGTCGTCGAACGTCATCTCCACCGCGAACACGAGCCGGTCGACGTCCGGGCGCAGCGAGCAGACGTCGCCCGAGAGCCGCTCGGGGAGCATCGGGATCGCGCGATCCGTGAAGTACACGCTGTTGCCGCGCCGCAGCGCCTCGCGATCGATCGGCGATCCCGGCTCGACCCAGCGCGAGACGTCCGCGATCGCCACCCAGAGCGTGAAGCCGCCGCGCGCGGCCTCGACGAACACGGCGTCGTCGTGGTCGCGCGCGGTCGCGGGATCGATCGTCACGAACGCGCGGTCGCGCAGATCGGTGCGCTGCGCGAGCTCGCGCGCGTCGGGCTCTTGCAGCGCTTCCGCCTGCGCGAGCGCATCGGGCGGGAACGCAACCGGAAGCTGGTAGCGCCACACCACGGCGGCAAAGTCCGCGTCGGGATCGCCAGGGCGGCCGAGCCGCTCGACCACACGCGCCCACGCCGGGCCCTCGCGCTGCGAGCTCCGGCGCTTTCCGCGCTCGGACGGTACGGCTCGCACCACGTCGCCGACTGCGGCACCACCCGTATCACCGCGCGCGACGCGCACCCACCAATCGCCCTCGTCGCGATACGGCGCGATCCCGAGCATCTTCTCGTGCCCGCGCAGGATGCCGACCCAGTGATCGCGCTCGGCGGGCTGCACCGAGAGCAGCTCGACGCGGCCTCCCGCGAGAGGCGCGAGCAGCACGCGGTCGCCCGGCCTCGCCTCGCCCGTATCCTCGATCCGGTGCTCACGCCCGAGGTCGTCGCGGGCACGACCGCTCGCGACGAGCTCGGCCTCCACCAGGCCGTCCGCGCGCGGCACGCGCCAGCAACCCTCCACGCGCTCGATGCGGCCCTCGTTCTCGAGCTGACGCAGGATCCGGCGCAGCGCGCGCAGCTCGCCGCGGTCGGCGCCGAGCACGCGCAACAGCCGGGCCGCGGTGATTCCGGCGCGACCGCCCCGCCCCGCGAGCGCGCCCACCACGCGCTCGGCGTCGATCGCGCCGGCGCGCTTGGCGCGCCGCGGAACGGGCTTTGCCCCTTGCGCGCGCGCTCGCCCGCGACGCTTCGCCGGCCAACGGGGGCGTGCCATTCCCGGCAATGTACGCGACCTCGTGACGAAAGCGGGCTAGTCTCCGCCGCGGATTGCCCGGGTGGCGGAATTGGTAGACGCGCCAGGTTCAGGACCTGGTGGTCGCAAGGCCGTGCTGGTTCGACTCCAGTCCCGGGCACCATCCACCTCACTACGGTCGCGCAGCGCGCTGCAAGTTTCGCGCAGCGAGCCGAAGGCGAGCGAAGACCAGCAAGCGGGCCGCGCGAAGCGGGCGCCCGCAGAACGGGCCGTGCTGGTTCGACTCCAGTCCCGGGCACCATCCACCGCTCACCCTCGCAGCGCCGTCGCAGAGAGCTCGCGACGCGAGAGCAACGCGGCGGCAGCGCGCACGCAGCTGCACCATTCGACGCGCTGGAGTCGGCCCACGAACTCGCCGATAAGTCCATCCAATGGCCTTGTTCCGGCGATCGAGATCCTACGATCGCACGCGATTGCTTGCCGAGGCGGCGCGCGCGCGCACGAAGGGCAAGACCAAGAAGGCGGTCGCATTGCTCGAGACCGTGCTCGAACACGAGCCGTCGAATGCCGAGCTGCACCGCCGACTCGCACCGATGCTCGCCGCTCTCAAGCGCACGACCGACGCGTGGACGAGCTATCGGGTCGCGATCGCGAGCCTGGTCAAGGCAGGATTCGTCGATCAGGCGGTCGGCGTGCTGCGCGAGGCGGCGGGCCATCTCGGGCGCGAGCGCGGAGTCTGGGAGGGGCTCGCGGACGCCGAGCAGCAGCGCGGACGCCCGATCGACGCTCACCGGGCGCTGCTCGAAGGACGCGCAGCGATTCCGCTCGCGGCGCGACCGCCCCGAGGCGATCAAGCTGCTGATGCGGGCGCGAAAGCTCGCGCCGGCCCACTTCGAGTCCAACTTCGACCTCGCGGGGCTGCTGGGACGCTCGGGAGCTCGCGCGCCCGCGGCGCGCATTCTGGACGAGCTCGCCACGCGCTCGCGCGGCACCGAGCTCTGGCGCACGCGGCGCCGGCAGCTCGCCCACAGCCCGACTCCGGGCGCTTTCTGGCGCTTTCTGCGCTCCTGCGTCGGCAGGCGCTGAACCCGGACCCGTTTCGACGACCTTGACCCGCCCCGCACCGGCCCTAGGGTTGCAAGGACGCGACGGGAGGATGAGTGACAGACGAGCGAGACCGGGACGAGGGCACCGAGGAGTCCGCTCTGCGCGAGGTGCTTGCGGCCGGGCACGAGGCCATCGAGGTCCCGTCTCGCCTGCCGTTGCTCCCCGTGCGCGACGTCGTGCTCTACCCGGGCGTGACCGTACCGCTCGCGATCGGTCGCCCGCGCTCGCTCGCCGCGCTCGAGGACGCCGTCGATGGCTTCCTGATCGTCGCGACCCAGCGCGATGCGACCACCGAGAACCCGTCGCTCGAGGAGCTCCATCCGGTCGGCTGCATCGTGCGCGTGGTCCGCGTGATCGATGCAAAGCGCGAGGGCAAGCAGGCGATCGTGGTCGGCGTCGCTCGCACGCGGATCCTCCCGCCGCAGGCCGGCGACACCTCGAACCGGCTGCCGATCGACCCGCTCGACGAGCGCGAGCCCGAGTCCGCCGAGCGCGATGCCGTGTGGCAGCGCGTCGTATCGCTCGCGCACCGCGTGATCGATCTGCACGACGACTATCCCGACGAATGGAAGAGCTTCGTGCAGGGAATTCCGACGCCGGGCCTGCTCGCGGACCTGATCGCATCGACCCTGCCGCTTCCGCCCGAGGAGCGCATCGCGCTGCTCGAGGAGGCGAAGCCGTCGCGGCGCCTCGCGCGCGTCGCCGAGCACCTCGAGCGCGAGGTCACGATCGCCGAGACGCAGCGCGCGCTGTCGTCGGCGAGCGGCGAGGAGCAGATGGATCCCGCGCGCCGCGAGCGACTGCTGCGCCGGCGCCTGCGCGACATCGAAGACGAGCTCGGAGAGGGCGACCCCGGGATCCGCGAAGTCGAGGAGCTGCGCGAGAAGATCGAAGCCGCGAATCTGCCCGAGGTCGCGCGCGCACAGGCCGATCGCGAGCTGCAGCGCCTCTCCGCGCTGCCCCAGCACGCGCCCGATCGCCATCTGATCCGCACCTACGTCGAGTGGCTCGCCGACCTTCCGTGGTCGGCCGAAACGGAGGACAAGTTGGACCTCCCGGCCGCACGCACGGTGCTCGACGAGGATCACCACGGCCTCGTGAAGGTGAAGGACCGCATCCTCGAGTTCCTCGCGGTGCGCAAGCTCGCGCCCGCCGCGAAGAGCCCGATCCTGTGCTTCGTCGGCCCGCCCGGCGTCGGCAAGACCTCGCTCGGCCGCTCGATCGCGCGCGCGATGGGGCGCGAGTTCGTGCGCGCGTCGCTGGGCGGCGTGCGCGACGAGGCCGAGATCCGCGGGCACCGCCGCACCTACGTGGGCGCGATGCCGGGGCGGATCCTGCAGAGCCTGCGCCGCGCCGGCTCGCGCAACCCGGTGTTCCTGCTCGACGAGATCGACAAGCTCGGCGCTGACTTCCGCGGCGATCCGTCGTCGGCACTGCTCGAGGTGCTCGACCCGGAGCAGAACGACACGTTCAGCGATCACTACCTCGAGGTCGCGTTCGATCTGTCGAAGGTGATGTTCATCGCCACCGCGAACACGCTCTCGACGATTCCGCCCGCGCTGCTCGACCGCATGGAGGTGATCGAGCTGCCCGGCTACACCGAGCGCGACAAGCTCACGATCGCGCGCCGACACCTGGTTCCGAAGCAGCTCGAAGCGCACGGGCTCGCCGCGTCCGACGCCGACGTCACCGACGAGGCGCTCGACAAGCTCGTGCGCGAGTACACGCGCGAGGCCGGGGTACGCAACCTCGACCGCAGCATCGCGAGCCTCGTGCGCAAGATCGCGCGCCGCGTGGCCGCCAGGCGCAGCGCGGCTCCGGGCGCCGCGTCCGAGCCGATCCGGATCGACGCGGCATTCGTCGAAGAGGCGCTCGGTGCGCCGCCGCACCTGCCCGAGACCGCCGAGCGCACGACGCAGCCCGGTGTCGCGGTGGGCCTCGCCTACACGAGCCACGGCGGCGACATCCTGTTCATCGAAGCCACCGTGCTGCCCGGCGGCGAAGGCGTGCGACTGCGCGTCACGGGCCAGCTCGGCGACGTGATGCGCGAGTCGGCGGAGGCCGCCCTGTCGTGGGTGCGTGCGAATCAGGCGGCGCTCGGGCTCGATCCGAAGCTGCTCACGGGCTGCGAGATCCACCTGCACGTGCCCGCCGGCGCGGTGCCCAAGGACGGCCCTTCCGCGGGCGTCACGATGGCGGCTGCGCTCGTGTCGGCGCTCTCGAAACGCCGCGCGCACGGCGAGGTCGCGATGACGGGCGAGATCTCGCTGCGCGGCCGCGTGCTGCCGGTCGGCGGCATCAAGGACAAGGTGCTCGCGGCGTCGCGCGCGGGCATCCGCACCGTGCTCCTGCCCAAGCGCAACGAGAAGGATCTCGTCGACGTGCCCGAAGACGTGCGCGAGGCGCTCGACCTCCGCCTCGTGGAGAGCCTCGACCAGGTGCTCGCCGCGGCGCTCGAGGCCACTCCGTCGGTGTAGGCGCGAGAATCAGGCGCCGCGAAAGACCGGCTCGCGGCGCTCCAGGAACGAGTCCACGCCTTCGCGGTGATCGGAGGTCTGGAACAGCTCGCCCAGGCTCTCGCTCACCCATGCGCCGAGCGACTGCCAGTCGGGATCGAGCGCTCGGCGCAGGCCACGCTTGATCCGCTGCACCGCGAGCGGCGGGTTGCTCGCGATCGCGCGCGCTAGCTCGAGCGCGCTCGGCAGCAACTCTTCGTGGGGCACGACGCGCGACACGAGCCCGATCTGCTCCGCTTCGCGAGCATCGATGATCCGTCCTGTGAACAGGAGCTCGGCCGCGCGCTCGCGGCCGACCAGCTGTGCGAGGCGCCCGAGTCCCGGCACATCGCAGCAGATGCCGCGCTTCACGAACAGCTCGCCGAAACGCGCGCGATCCGACGCGACCCGGATGTCCGCCATCAGCGCGAGCTCCATGCCCCACCCCACGGCCGCGCCGTTCACGGCCGCGATCACGGGGACGTCCGTGTGGAGCAGCGCGTCCGCGGCGGGTGTCAACCGAAATACCGCTGTGCCTGTAGGGCGTTGGCCCGTCTGGGACAGAATCTGCTTGACGTCGTCGCCCGAGCAGAACGCCGGATCGGCGCCCGTGATCACGAGACAGCGCGCCGCGGACGTCCGCACCGCGTGCTCGAGCGCGTAGGTGGTGCGCGTGAGTGCGTTGCGCGCCTCGGGCCGCTGCAGCGTGATCAGCCCGACTCCGCGCTCCTCCTCGTAGCTCAGCTCTGTCGGCACGGCGGCTCCTCCTCGGAGTCGACGCTACGGCTCCGCCGCATCGTCGTCGACCGACTCGCTCATACGTACGGCGGCCGCAGCCGGAGCTCTCGGTGCCTCGCGACGAAGAGCTCCACGAGGCGGGCGCTGGATGCACTGTCGAACTCGAACGCCACCCCACAGCCCGCGACGCGCCCCCAGCCCGGCTCCTGAACGCGCACCACACGTGCGTGCGTGGGGACCGGATGTCCGTCGAGCCGCAACCACATCATGAGGTGCGTACCCACGGCGAACGGGACCGCCGTCCCGAGCAGTGCCCCGCCGGCCGAGAGGTTCAGCACCGGGCAGAGGAGCTGGGGCTCACCGCTCTTCGGGTCGGCGATCAAGGCGTCCGCGAGCGGACGCATCTGGGCGCGCACGGGCGCGGGCGAGAATCCCTCGCCCGAGCTCACCAACACCCGGGCGAGCTCGCGGTACGAGAACGGCTTCGACAAGTAGCCGATCGCGCCCAGCAGCGAGACGCGCGTCTCCTCCTCCTGGGAAGGTTGACTCGTCACGATCACGAACGCGGGCTTCGAAACCGACGCGCTGCGCTCCTCGAGCCACGGCAGCGCTTCATCCATCGTCGCGTCGAGCACGACCAGCGACAACCTGCCGTCGTCGTGACCGCGCGCTTCGTCGACCGATCCCACGGCCGTGCTCACGCGGCAATGCGCCCGCAGCGAACGCGAGAGCAGCTGACGACCCACGCTCGAGCGGTCCACGATCAGCACGCGCTCGAACAGGCGGTTCGTCGGCCCCCGGCCGATCGCGCGCGCGAGCAGCTCGACGCTGTGGAGCAGCACGGGCAGCGCGCCCTGCTGGTTCTTGCCGATGTACTCGACCGCTCCCGCGGCGAACCCCGCCTCGCGATCGATCGGCGCGTCGTTGGCCGACACGATGATCACGGGGATGCGCGCCATGTCGGGATGGGCGCGGACGAGCCGAGTCAGCTCGAGGCCGTCCGTGTTCGGCATCTGACGATCGGAAACCACGACGTCGAAGTCCTCCTGCTGAAGTCTCCTCCACGCCTCGGAGCCGTCCTCGGCATCGTGCACGTCGAATCCTGCGCCCGCGAGCGCTCTGCCGAAGCGAATGCGGTCGTCTACCGAGTCGTCCACCAACAGCACGCTTACCGCGTGAGCCATCTCGATCTCCTCGTGATTCGGATGCTCGAAGCACCCTTCTACGTAAGTACCGAACGGCGTTAGGCCGCACCGCATGAATCGACGTGAATAGGAGCTGCGGTAGATAGGCGCGCGAAAGCGGCAACTCGATCGGACGTTCGCGCTCGAGCCCGCGAACGCGAGAGAGCGCGCGACTCAGCGCGTGCTGTTGCCGGTTCCCGATCCGGTGACGCGGTCGACGCTGTCGACGAGGCGCCTGCCCGATTCTGCCTTGCTCTTGCACACGAAGTCGTTTGCACCGGCCGCGAGCGCCGCCGCGCGCTCCTTCGGATCGCCCAGCACGGTGTTCAGGATCACGGGCAGGTCGCACAAGTCGCGGCTCGCGCGCACGCGGCGCAAGAGCTCGAATCCGTCGAGCTCCGGCATCACGGCGTCCGAGACGAGCACGTCGAAGATGCGCTGCTGGAGCAGCTCCCACGCCTCCGCCCCGTCTTCGGCGAGCCGGACCTCGTATCCGGCGGCCGACAGCAGGTGCTTGGACAGCGCGCGCGACGCGCTCGAGTCGTCGGCCACGAGAATCTTGAGGACCTGCATCTCCGGTTCCTCGTGATCGCCGCCGAGCGTGATCCGCATCGCCTCTTCCAGGTACTCGCGCCGCTGCTCGTGGCTGCGCAGCCGGTACTCGGCCGTGAGCAACGCCAGGCGCGGCAGGCTGCCGCGGTTCATCTCGATGTAGGTGCGCCAGCTGACGATCTCGTCGTCGAGCTCGGCAACGCCGCGCGACAGCCAATCGAGCCCGGCACCGTCACGGCGCGGCGCGAGCACCAGCTTCAGCGCGATCAGGTCCGTCTCCGACGGCAGAGAGACCTCGGGAGCGAGCCGCATCCAGTCCTCGAACTCGGCCACCCCCTTCTCGGTGACGTCGTAGATCCTCCGCATGCGCGTGTCCGCGAGCTCGCTGTGCGAGCTGACCAGGCCCTGCTCCTCCAGGTCCCGGAGCACCGGGTAGACGTTGACGTTGCTGAGCGGGTAGAAATGGCGAAACGCGCTGAGCTTCTGGCGCAGCTCGTAGCCGTGCGCGGGGCCCTCCATCAACAGGCGCAACAGCGTGTGCGGAACCGACATGGTGCAGAAATCCCCAAATGGGCGAGCACAGGTCGAATAGCGAACCGTGTCCGGCGACGCGAGAGCACGATCGCGATCACTATCGATCCCGATCGATCCACTCGCAGGCAATCGAGGCGCGGAAGCGGCCCTAAGACTCCGCCGCGTCGGCGTCGACCGCCTCGCGCAGCTCATCGAGGAAATCCGGCAGCGCGGAGGTGACGCGGCTCCAGTTCGGGATCTGCGGGACCTCCATCGGGTCGCGCACGAAATCGAGGCCCGCGGCGCGCAGTGCGAACGAGAACGTCTCGACGGCGAGCTCTTCCTCGTGGCGGTCGAACACGAGGCCGTTGAGCGCCGCGTCGTCGCTGTAGGAGGCGATCGCATCCTGTGCGGTGCGGCGATAAGCGGCCGTGAGCGTGTTCAGGAAGCCCGCGTCGAACTCCACGCCGTAGCTCGCGAGATTCCGGATCGCCGACGACGCGATGTCGCGCACCATCCGGTGCAGGCCGCGCGTCGCGTCGAACTGGGACAGGTCCTGGTGGCGGTGGTCGTAGTTCTCCGTGAGCTCGACCTGACAGACCCGCTTCTGCGAGCAGTTCCGGTACACCTCGACGAGCGTGCCGATCTCGAGCCCCCAGTCGGAGGGAATCCGGTTGATCCGCGCGAGGTCGGCCGTGATCGAGATCTCGCCCGCGAGCGGGTAGCGGAACGAGTCGAGGTAGTCGAGCAGCGGGTGCTGGCCCAGCACCGCCTTCATCGCGCGCAAGAGCGGCGTCACGAACAGGCGCGTGACGCGCCCGTAGAGCCGGTCGGCGACGCGGCCGTAGTAGCCCTTCGCGAACTCGTAGTTCATGTTCGGGTTCGCGGTCGGGTAGACGAGCCGCGCGAGCAGCTCGCGGTCGTAGGTGCGGATGTCGCAGTCGTGCACCGCGATCACGCGCGAGAGATGGGTCGCGAGCACGTAGCCGAACGCGAGCCAGGTGCTGCGGCCCTTGCCCGGCATGCCGGTCGAGAGCCCCTCCCCTTCGAGCCGGTCGTACAGCGCCTTCACGCGCGAACCACTGTTCCAGAGCAGCACGGGCGGGGAGCCATCCACGGTGCGCACGCCGTCGAACAGCGTGCGCATGTCCTCGTACTCGGTGCGCTCTTCGTCTGCGCCCGAGATCGAGACGACGATCTGGCGCAGGTAGGAGACCCCGCGCAGCGTGTCGACGATCCCCTTCAGGCCCGGGCCGTGCAGCTCCGCGTGCAGGCACGGCAGCACGAGCGAGATCGGACGCGTCCGGCTGTGGCGCAGCAGGTCGGCTTCGAGGCGGCGCCAGTCGGGGCGGCCGAGGCGATGCAGCGTCGTGATTGCGCCGCTCTGGTGGAAGTCCGACACGGGGGCCACAGCCTCGCAGGGGGGCGCACGCGGGTCAACCGCCGTTTTGGGGACCGGGTCACCCCTGGGGCGCCGGTTCAGGCCGGTTCGGCCTCGCCCCCGAGCTCTTCGAGCATCTGCTTCGCGATCGGATCGATCTCGATGAACTCGATCCCGACGTCGGTCGAGATGCCGTCGATGTCCGTGGACCAGATCACGCGGCCCACGGCCACGGCGGTGTGGTCGCCGATGTTGAACGTCAGGCGCAACACCTCGCCGAGGTCGATCTCGCAGCCGATCGCCTCGAAGCGGATGCCGCCCGAGGACACGTCGCGGCCCACAGCGAGCACGTCGCGCTCGGAGACCGGAGCGAACGAGATCACCTGGTCCGTCGCGATGCGCCGGTACTTGCGGCGCTCCCTGCCCGCGCTCACCGCGGACCGGCCCAGCTTCCCGAGATCCCTCATCGGATGCCCCGTGTGCGGGTCGATGACCCCAGGGCCCGTTTCGGCCAAAGCGGCGCGGCGCTTTAGCTGGATCGCAGGAATTCAGTCTGGTGGGAAAAGATCGAGCTGGCGGTCGCTCT
This sequence comes from uncultured delta proteobacterium, assembly GCA_963832165.1. Lineage (GTDB taxonomy): Bacteria > Myxococcota_A > UBA9160 > UBA9160 > SMWR01 > JAHEJV01. Next base: position 16,097 of record CAWHTE010000008.1, read on the forward strand.
CGCCCGCGGGCGCGAGCCGCGAGAGCTGGATCCCGAGACCCCGGGCGGGACGCGCCCCCGCCTGCGTGCGCCCGAGCAGCCGGCGCGCGGCGTCCCAGAGCTCGGACGCCGCGGCGGTCGGGCGCGGCAACGTGGCGCTGCGCGTGGTCGTGCTCTGGTCGGCGTAGCGGATCTTCACGGCAATGCGGCTCGCGGCGAGCCCCATCCGCGCGAGCTCCTCCTCGAGCTGCTGCGCGAGGCCCGCGAGCTGCTCGCCGAACACGGCGACGTCGAGCGGCTCGCCCGGCAGCGTCGACTCGCGCGACAGGCTCTTCGGGTGGCGCGCTGCGCGCACGGGCTCGGCGTCGGTGCCGCTCGCACACGCGAAGATGCGCAGCCCGTGCGGGCCGAATTCGGTCTGCAGCCGCTCGCGGCCGAGCCGCACGACGTCGGCGATCGTGTGGCCGCCCATCTCCGCGAGCGCCGCGGCCGTCTTGCGGCCGACGCCGTCGAGCCGCGACGCCGGCAGCGGCGCGAGGAACGCCGCTTCGCCGCCGGGCGCCACGCGCACGAAGCCGCGCTCGTCCGCCACCTCCTCGGCCGCGATGCGCGCGAGAAACTTCCCCGCGCCGATCCCGACGCGCAGCGGGAGCCCGAGCGCGCCGTCGACCGCCTCGAGCAGCTGGCGCGCCTGTGCCTCGGCGTCGTCGGCACCCGAGCTCACCTCCGCATAACAGGCCGCGAGCCCGAACACCTCGAGCTGCGGCGAGGTAGCGCGCAGCACCGCGAACAGCCGCCGCGACACCTCGCGGTAGCGCGCCATGTCGGTCCGCACCGCGCGCGCGGTCGGGCACTGGCGCAGCGCCTCGAGAACGGACATCTCGAGCGTCACTCCCAGCGCGAGTGCGTCCGCGGTGGCGGCCTGCACGCGCCCGCGCTTGCGCGGATCGCCGCCCACGATCACGGGCCGCGCGACGAGCGAAGGATCGTCCGCGCGCGCAACCGCAGCATAGAAAGCGGGGACCTCCGCGAACAGCACGCAGCGCGACACGGGGGGTCAGCGTACCGGCTCGAGCACCAGCTTTTCCACGCTGAGATCCTCGACCTCGAGCCGGCGCGTCGCGAGCAGCGCGAAGCGGCCCGCGAGCCAGCTCTCGAGGCCCGTGCGGGGGGCGCTCGAGCTCTCGGCCTGGCCCGGCGCGAGCGCGGTCAGCGCAATGTCGAGCGTCGCGGTGTCGACCGCGAAGCGCGCCGTGGGCGCGAGCGAGACGGCGAACGGACGCGCTAGCGAGTAGCTCGACGCGAGCACGGCGTGCGGCGCGCCGCTGTAGCGAAACGGTCCGAGCTCCTGCCCGCCCGCGAGCGGTCGGAAGCGAAGCTCGTGCAGCGAGCCCCAGATCCAGCGGCGTGGATCGGGACCGCGCTCGAACGAGAGCGCGAGCCAGGCCTCGCGCAGGCTCTTGATCACGGCCGCGCGCACCGCGCCGGGATCGGACCAGACGTCTCCGGCACCACCCGCGGCTGCATCCTGGAGCACGTCCGACACGAGCGCCTCCAGATCGAGCGCGGGCAGCGCGAGATAGCGCGAGAGCAGATCCTTCCCGATCCGATCCTCGAACAGCTCACGAGCCAGACCGTCGAGGAACACGTGATAGGCCGAGCTGCCCACGCTTTCGCTCGAGGCGCGGCCGTCCCATTCGCGCAGGAGCTTCGCGAGCTCGCTCGCCTCCTGTGCAGCGAGCGGTTCGCCCGCGAGCGAAAGCGCGGTGTCGATGAGCGCGACGCTGCGGTCGAGGCGATCATCGGAGAGCAGCGACGCGAACGCGCGCAGGTCGCGGCGCTCTCGGCTCGCGAGCAGCGCGCGCAGACGCGCGGCGCGCGCCCCGGTGCGCCAGGTCGAGTCGATCGGGTCGTCGCCCGCGACGGCGTCGAAGCGCTGATCGGCCGCGATCAGGAAGCCCTCGCCCGCGTCGAGCCGCGCCGCGGGCAGGCTCGAGAACGCCACGCGGTCGTCCCAGTCGTACAGGCGCGCGCGGCCCGGCAACGGCGCGAGCTGTGCGGCGAGACGTCGGTGGGGGATCCACCCCGCCACCTGGAGGCCCGCGCCACCCGCGCCCTCGGCCCAGACCATCGCGATCGGCGGCTCGTCGTGCGCGCGCAGCGCCGCTCGGATCGCCTCGCCATCGCCCGCGTGCGCCACGGCGAGCAACGCGGCGATGCCCCCGCCGCTGTCGTTGCGCGCACCACTCCACGCGACCGCGACCGCCTCGTCGACACCCGGGTTCTCGACGGGCAGGAGCGGCCCGTGGGCGGTGCGGCGCACCGCGAGCTCGACGTCGGAGCCTCCGCGCACGGCGATCTCCTCCACGTGCTGCTCTACGGGGCGCCAGCTCCTTCCGTCGTGCACCTCGGCGCCCTGCCGGCGCAGCGTCTCTGTGTAGAGGTCGGTCACCACGAGACCCGCGTTCACGGCAGCCCACGCCAGCTTCGGATTGCGGCCCCACCAGAACACGGGAACACCCGCGAGTGTCGCGCCCGCGATGTCGGCGTCGGGGCTGCGCAGGTGCGCGAGATAGAGCGCCGCAGGTGCGATCGGCTCGAAATGGCTGTCGGCGACGAGCACGGGGAATCCGCTGTCGGTCGCACCGCCACCGACTGCGAACGCGGTGCTGCCGACGCCGTGCGCCGCGAGGCCGAAGCTCGCGCGCAGCGCGCGCGCGCCGCGCGGCACCCATCGGGCGGCCGCAGCAGTCGCACGGGCCGCCCCGGGGCGTCCCTGTGCGGGCGCGGGATAGAAACGCACCGCGTCGGTGGCTCCGAGGTGCGCGACGAGGTCGTCGAGCACGAGACTCACGTCGATCGACTCGGACAGCCCCCACGCGAACAGCTTGTAGAGCGCCAGCGAGTCCTGCGGCCGCCAGAGCGGAACATCCTTTCCTGTCCCGGGCTCCGAGCCGTTCGACGGCACGACCGCCTGCCCCGCAATCCGGGCGTTCACGCCGGCCGCGTACGACGCGAGCGCGTCGCGCGCAGGCGACGCGAGGTTCTCCCACTGCCGCTCGGCGAGACCGCGAAAGTCGAGCAGTCGCGCGAGCTGATCCGACTCGACTGCCTCCGGGCCAACGTCCTCGGCGGCGGTGCCGTGCGCGCGGCGGCGCAGGTGCAGCAGCTGCTCGAGCCGGTCCTGCGCCTGGCAGTAGCCGAGCGCGAAGAAGGCATCGGACTCGCTCGCGGCGTCGATGTGCGGCACGCCGTGGCGGTCGCGGTCGATCGTCACGGGCTGCTCGATCCCGGGCAGCGCGAGGGCCGACGCGCCCGGCGCGCGCGCCGCTTGTAAGGATGGGCGCTGGCGCAGAGCGCCGGACACCCAGAAGCCGACCGCGCCCGCAAGCAGGAGCGCGGCCACGGCCGCGATCCAGCGCTCGCGCAGGACTTCGACCAGGTGGTCTACCGCGCGGTTTCGATCGGTGGCTCTCACCACCGGGATTTCGGCCGATCGCCGTGCCGACGCAAGCACATCCCGCCGGGGAGCATCCGCGGAACAAAGCCGAGCGCGCGCGAAAAAGCTAGAGTGCCAACCCCGGTTTCGGGCACAGCGAGGAGATGGGCACATGGCGACGCGGGTGGGGATCAATGGGTTCGGGCGGATCGGACGCCTGGTGTTCCGCGCGGCGCGCGGCCAGGACCTCGAGATCGTCGGGATCAACGACCTGACCGACGCGAAGACGCTGGCCCACCTGCTCAAGTACGACTCGATCCACGGCCACTACCCGGGCGAGGTCGCAGCCGCCGACGGCGCGATCGTGGTCGACGGCGTGCGCATTCCGGTCAGCGCGGAGCGCGATCCCGCCAAGCTGCCCTGGGGAAAGCTCGGCGCGAAGATCGTGATCGAGTCGACCGGGATCTTCGTCGATCGCGAGGGCGCATCGAAGCACCTCACGGCGGGCGCCGAGCGCGTGATCATCAGCGCGCCCGCGAAGAACCCCGACGTCACGATCGTGCTCGGCGTGAACGGCAACGAATACGATCCGAGCAAGCACAAGATCATCTCGAACGCCTCGTGCACGACGAACTGCCTCGCGCCGATCGCGAAGGTGCTCGACGACAATTTCGGGATCCAGAGCGGCTGGATGACCACGATCCACGCCTACACCAACGACCAGGTGATGCTCGACTTCCCGCACAAGGACCTGCGGCGTGCGCGCGCGGGCGCGATGTCGATGATTCCGACCAGTACCGGCGCCGCGAGCGCGATCGGCCTCGTACTGCCCACGCTCAAGGGGAAGCTCGACGGCTACGCGATGCGCGTGCCCACCTCCGACGTGTCGGTGGTCGATCTTTCGGTGAAGCTCGCGAAGTCGACCGACGCCAACGCGATCAACGCCGCGATGAAGGCCGCTGCGGACGGCCCGCTCAAGGGCATCCTCGCCTACACGGAAGAGCCGCTCGTGTCGGTGGACTTCCTCGGCAATCCGCACTCCTCGATCCTCGATGCGCTCTCCACGAAGGTGATCGAAGGCAACTTCGCGAAGCTGCTCTCGTGGTACGACAACGAGTGGGGCTATTCGAACCGCGTCGTAGACCTCGCGCGCGTGGTCGGCGGCGCCTGACCGCGGCAGCGGAAATCTCGAGCCATCCATGGTGACCGGTCTCGACGCGCTGATCGCCCGAGGCGTGCGGGGAAAGCGCGTACTCGTGCGCGCCGATCTCAACGTCCCGTTGCGCGACGGCGCGATCACCGACGACACGCGTGTGCGCGCATCGCTGCCGACGCTCGAGCGCCTGCTGCGAGCGGGTGCGCGCGTGCTCGTGGCCTCGCACCTCGGCCGGCCCAAGGGCAAACCCAAGCCCGAGTACTCGCTGCGGCCCGTGGCGCCGCGGCTCGCCCAGCTGCTCGGCACCGGCGTGTCGTTCTGCACCGACTGCATCGGTCCCGTCGCCACGCGCGCCGTCTCCGAGCTCGCGCCGGGACGATTGATGCTGCTCGAGAACCTGCGCTTCCACGCCGGCGAGGAGGCCAACGATCCCGATTTCGCCAAGGCGCTCGCCCAGCTCGCCGACTGCTATGTCAACGACGCATTCGGCACCGCGCACCGCGCGCATGCCTCCACGGCGGGAATCACGCGCCACGTGGACAGCGTCGCAGCGGGAGATCTCCTGCAGAGCGAGCTCGATCACCTGCGGGTCGTGCGCGAGCCCGAGCGCCCGCTGCTGGTGATCCTCGGCGGGGCGAAGGTGTCGGACAAGCTCGCGGTACTCGAGGCGCTGGCGCCGCACGCCGACGCGCTCGCGATCGGCGGTGCGATGGCCTACACGTTCCTCGCCGCACGCGGCGAGCGCGTGGGCGCGTCGCTGGTCGAGCCCGATCGCATCGAAGACGCGCGGCGCGTCGCACAGGCGGCCGAGAAGAGCGGCCGCACGCTGCTCCTGCCCACCGATCACGTCGTCGCCGAGAAGATCTCCGCCGACGCCGCCGCGCGAGTGGTGCGCGCGATTCCGGATGGCGGCCATGGGCGTCGACATCGGCCCCGAAACGGCTGCGCGTTATGCAGCCGAGATCGCGCGCTCGCGCACGCTGTTCTGGAACGGGCCGATGGGCGTGTTCGAGATCCCCGCGTTCGCGGAGGGCACCGCGGCCGTCGCACGTGCGGTGGCCGGAAGCGATGCGACGAGCGTGGTCGGCGGGGGCGATTCGCTCGCGGCGATCAATCAGCTCGGACTCGGCGATCGCATCACCCACCTTTCGACCGGCGGCGGCGCCTCGCTCGAGTACGTTCAGGGACTCGAACTGCCCGGCGTCGCGGCATTGGAGCGTTGAGTGCGCAGACCGATTCTCGTCGGCAACTGGAAGATGCACATGACCGCGGCCGAAGCGGTCGCATTCGCCGAGGCGTTCGTGCCCCGCGTGGGCCGCGTCGGCGACGTCGACATCGCGATCGCGCCGCCATTCACGGCGCTCGAGCGCCTCGCGCACGCTCTGTCGGGCTCGAACGTCGAGCTCGCGGCGCAGAACGTGAACCCGGAGCCGAAGGGCGCGTTCACGGGAGAGATCGCGCCGGGGATGCTCGCAGAGCTCGGCTGCCGCTACGTGATCGTCGGGCACAGCGAACGGCGCACGTACTACGGCGAGAGCGACGCGTACGTGGCGAACAAGACCAGCGCGCTGTTCGGCGCCGGGATCACGCCGATCGTGTGCGTGGGCGAGTCGCTCGAGGAGCGCGAGGCCGGTCGCACGATCGACGTGGTGGGCGCGCAGATCGAGGGCAGCCTCGCGCTCGTGCCCGATGCGCGCGCCGCGGAGCTCGTGGTCGCCTACGAGCCGATCTGGGCGATCGGCACCGGCCGCACGGCCACCCCGGAGACCGCCCAGCAGGTGCACGCGTTCGTGCGCGACCGGCTGCGCGTGCGCTTCGGCGCCGCGGCCGACCAGATCCGGATCCAGTACGGCGGCTCGGTGAAGCCCGACAACATCGACGACCTGATGGCGCAGCCCGACATCGACGGCGCACTGGTCGGCGGCGCGAGCCTCGATCCCGAGTCATTCTCCCGAATCGCCCTGTTCCAGAAGAAGTGAGAGCACCATGAACGTCGTCATCACCGTTCTGCACGTGATCGTGTGCCTGTTCCTGATCGCAGTCGTGCTGCTCCAGCGCGGCAAGGGCGCGCAGGTGGGCGCGGTGTTCGGGGGTGGCGGCGGCGCCACGATGTTCGGCGGGCGCGGTGCCGGGAACTTCCTCACCAAGCTCACGACCGGCGCTGCGGTCGTGTTCATGCTCACGAGCCTCACGCTGGCCTACATGCGCATGAACCGCGGCGAGCGGCTGTTCGAGGGCGGCGAGTTCGAAGAGGAGCAGGCGGCACCGGAGGGCGAGCTGTTCGAAGAGAGCTCGGCCAGGTTCCCGCCGAGGCGCCGAAGGCCGCCGAGCCGGCCGGCGAGGCGCCCGCACCCGAGCCCACGCCCTGAAGAATCTGAGCGCGAGCGCGCGGACTTCGATGGATCCGCGCGGACCGTTCGGTATTCTGGGCGCCCGCGAGTTGCGGCAGTGGCGGAACTGGTAGACGCACCAGCTTGAGGGGCTGGCAGGGGCAACCCTGTGGAGGTTCGAATCCTCTCTGCCGCACCACTCGCGTTCGTTTCCCGCCCCCAGTGGCGGCGTCGATGGAGAATCCAGCCATGGCAAAGAATCAACTCGAACAGGTCGCTCGCGCGTTGGTCGCTCCGGGCAAGGGCATCCTCGCCGCGGACGAGAGCTCGGGCACGATCGAGAAGCGGCTGAAGTCGGTCCAGACCCCCTCCACCGAGGACAATCGCCGCGCCTACCGCGAGATGCTGTTCCGCACCGAGGGTGCCGAGCAGTTCGTCTCCGGCGTGATCCTCTACGACGAGACGATCCGCCAGAAGGCCGCCGACGGCACCCCGCTCGTGAAGGTGCTCTCGGACAAGGGGATCCTGCCCGGAATCAAGGTGGACACGGGCACGGTGGCGCTGCCGGGCTCGCCCAAGGAGAAGCTCACCGAGGGGCTCGACAAGCTCGGTGCTCGCCTCGTCGAGTACGGCAAACTCGGTGCGAAGTTCGCCAAGTGGCGCGCCGTGATCACGATCGGCGACGGCATCCCCACCGACTACTGCCTGGACACGAACGCGCACGCGCTCGCGCGCTACGCCGCGCTGTGTATCGAGGCCGGCATCGTTCCGATCGTGGAGCCCGAGGTCCTCATGGACGGGCCGCACACGATCGAGCGCTGCTACTCGGTCACCGAGCGCACGCTGCACAAGGTGTTCAACGAGCTCTTCGATCAGACCGTGCCGCTCGAGCAGATCCTGCTCAAGCCGAACATGGTTCTCTCGGGCACCGAGTGCTCCACCCAGGCGAACGTGACGCAGGTCGCCGAGGCCACGCTGGACTGCTTCCGGCGCGTGGTGCCCGCGGCCGTGCCGGGAGTCGTGTTCCTGTCGGGCGGCCAGAGCGACGAGCTCGCCACCGCGCACCTCTCGAAGATGAACGAGCTCGGCGGCGGTCCCTGGGAGCTCTCGTTCTCGTACGGGCGCGCGCTCCAGGCCCCCGCACTCAAGGCGTGGGGCGGCAAGCCCGAGAACATCGCGGCCGGACAGAAGGCCTACTACCACCGCGCGAAGCTCAACAGCGCGGCGCGCTACGGCAAGTACACCGCGGCGATGGAGAAGGCTGCCTAGCTCGTTTTCGAGTGCGACCGGGTGAATCGCTTCGGCGTGAACCTCTCCATGCGCTAGGCCGGGCGGATGATTTGTCGCGCAGGCCCGGGCGCAGGCAAGCGGGCGGCGCGAACGACCCATCGGGCATCAGCTCGAACGCCGCACGGCGCACGTTCACTGCCGAAGCCGGGGCCGGAGCGACAAACATCCGCCCGGCCCAGGCAAGAATTCGGCGCTGCTCTACTCGGAGACGAGCGGATCGATCGGCTCGAAGCGGCCGTACGCGCCTCGGAAGTAGAGCAGCGGCTCGTGGTCGAAGCTGCGGACTTCCTGCACCGCGCCGAGGTAGATGACGTGGTCGCCTGCCTCGTGCTCGGCGACGACGCGGCAGTCGATGTTGACCGCGACCCCGCGCAGGAGCGGCGCACCGGTCCGGCCCGTATCGAACTCGAGCCCGTCGAAGCGCTTGTCCTCGTCCTTCTTGGCCGCGAAGCGGCCCGACAGCGACTGCTGATCGCGCGCGAGCACGTTGATCGCGAAGACGCCGCCCGCGCGGATCACGGGCAGCGTGTTGGAGCTCTTGTCCGCGCAGACCAGCACGAGCGGCGGGTCGAGCGATACCTCCGTGAACGCGGACACGGTCATGCCGTGAATCCGCTCGCCGTTCCGCGCGGTCACCACGGCGACTCCGGACGCCCGGCGCGAGAGCGCTCGCTTGAAGTCCTCCGCGGAGATCGTCATGGCGCGGCCGATCGTAACCCCTTGCCGGGCCTTCGCTAGCGCCGCTCCGCCGCCTGTACCGACGGCTGCGGGGCCAGGAACTCCATCACGTAGGGCCCGAACAGCTCGAGCGGACGGATCCCGGGCGCGAGCTCGACGACCAGCCCGTAAAGGATCGAGATCGCGCGCGACCACATCACGACACCCGGCGGCAGACGGAAGCCGCGCAGCCGCACCATCTGCCCGCGCATGCGCCAGAAGTGCTGCGAGAAGTCGAGGCCTACCATCTCCTGCGGCGTCAGGTTGTAGAGCGCGGGATCGAACGCGAGCTCCGCGATTTCGCGCGCCACGGGCTCGTCGCGCGGATCGATCGCGCCGACCGCCACGAGCGAACTCGCGAACAGATCGCGATCGCGCAGCACCGAGGCGCGCAGGTGGTCCCGTACCGCCGCGAGTACGAAGGGCTCGAGGCGTTCGTTCATGCCGAAGTCGATGATCGCGATCCGACCCTCACCGTCGACGATCAGGTTGCCCGGGTGCGGGTCGCAGTGGAAGAACCCGTCGCGAAACATCATGTGCAGGAACGCGCGCCCGGCCCAGGCGACCAGGTCCTCGCGCTTGATCCCCCGGCGCGCGACCCCTTTCTCGTCGTTGATCTTGACGCCCTCGATGAACTCCATCGCGAGCACGCGCGAAGTGGTGAGGTCCCAGTGGATCTGCGGTATGCGCAGGTGCGACCAGAGCGCTGCGTCGCGCGAGAGGTTGCGCGCCACCTCCTCCGCGGCGCGCCCCTCGCGCAGGTAGTCCATCTCGCCGCGCAGGGACGCGCGCAGCTGGCGGTAGACCTCGCGCAGATCCGGAAGCACGACGAAATCGAACAACCAGAGCGCGAGCCGCGCCATCGCGAGGTCGACGGCCACCGAGCGCTCGATACCCGGGTACAGCACCTTGAGCGCGATTCGCCGGCCGTCGTACGCGCGCGCCTCGTGCACCTGGCCCAGGCTCGCCGCCGCGATCGGAATCCGCGCGAGGTCCGCGAGACGTTCGCTCCAGGGAACGCCGTACTCGTGCTCGACGCGCGCGGCGATCTCCTCGAAGGGATGCGGCGCGACGCGATCCTGCAGGTGCGTGAGCTCGCGCGTGATCGCTTCCGGCAGGATCTCGAGGCGCAGGCTCGCGACCTGCCCGAGCTTGATCAGTCCACCGCGAAAGCGCGTCGCCGCAGCGACGAAGCGCGCCGCAAAGTCGTGGAGCCGCGCCTCGCGTTCATCGCGTGAGAGCCGCCACACGCCGCGGCCCGAGAGCGAGACCCGCACGTAGAGCAGCGCCGCGCGCACGATCAGTCCGAGCAGCACGACCGCGCGGAACGCAAGCGCGCGCAGCGACGTACCCTCCGCGCGGAGCATCAGCGGCTCGGTTCGCAGAGCACGAGCGCGAGATCTGCCACATTCGTGCCGGTCGCGCCCGTGCGGATCACGCCGCCCTCGCGACAGAAGAAGGTATGGGAGTCGTTGTCGGCCAACGCGCGCACGGCGTCGACGCCCACGCCGCGACCGCGCGCCACGGTGCCGCCGTCGGCGAACGCGCCCGCGGCGTCGGTCGGACCGTCCACGCCGTCGGTCCCCGCCGCGAGCACCGCGACGTCACCGCGTCCCTCGATCTCCAGCGCGGCCGCGAGCGCGAGCTCCTGGCTGCGTCCGCCGCGCCCCGTACCCGTCACGGTCACGACGGTCTCGCCGCCCGCTACGAGACACAGCGGCCGATCGGCGCGGCTCGCGTCGCCGAGCGCAACCAACCGCTGCGCGGCGCAACGCGCCTCTCCCGACAAGGCATCCTTCGCGGCGACCGCGCACCAGCCGCGCGACGCCGCCGCTTCGCGCGCCGCATCCACGGCCGTGGCGTTGCTCGCGATCAGCGTATGGCGCACGCGCGCAAACGCGGGATCGCCGGGACCCGGCGTCTCCTCGCGCTCGCCGCGCGCGCCCGCCTCGAGGTGCGTGCGCACGGCGTCCGGAACCCGGTGCTCAGAGTCGCGGCGCGCGAGCACCGCGAGCGCATCGGCATAACAGCTCGGATCCGGTGCGAACGGGCCCGACGCGATCACGTCGAGTCGATCTCCCACCACGTCCGAGATCACGAGCACTTCGATCCGGCCCGCGCGTGCCACGCGCGCGAGCTGACCCCCGGTCGCCGCGGCGAGGTGCTTGCGGACGGTATTCAACTCGTCGATCGATGCGCCGCGGCCGAGCATCACGCGCACGGTTTCTGCGACGTCGCGCAGGTCGATTCCGGGCGCGGGCGCGCACAGCAGGCTCGATCCGCCGCCCGAGAGCAGCACGAGCAGCACGTCGTCGGACGCCAGGCCCGCCGCGAACGCGATGATCTCGCGCGTGGCGGCCGCACCGCGCTCGTCGGGGATCGGGTGTGCGCCCACACGCAGCTGGCAGCGCGCGAGCGCGCGCTCCTCGCCGTCGGGTACGAGCGCGAGACCCGCCGCGATCCGCGGGCCCGCGATCGCCTCGGCGGCCGCAGCCAAGGCCGCGCCGGCCTTGCCGATCGCGAGCACGGACACGCGCGCGCGTTCGGGCACGGAACGGCCCGCGATCTCGAGGCGCGCGCCACTCGCGCGCAGCGCGCTGCGCAGTGCGCGCTCGGGCAGCGCCGCCGCGAGCGCCGCGCGATACACCGACTCGAGCTCCGCTCGGGTGTCGCGAGCGATCACGGCGTCGGCGCGGTCGCCCCCGCACCGGAGTCCGCAGCCTCGCCCTCGGCCGGCGCGTCGTCGCTCGCCGCCCCCTCGATCGGCTTCAGGCGGATATCGATACGGCGATTGCGCGCGCGGCCCTCGGCCGTGTCGTTCGTGTCGACCGGGGCGTGCTCACCGTAGGAGACCGCGCGCAAGTGCTGCGGGTCGACACCGTGCTTCTCGAACAGCCGGACGACCGACGCCGCGCGTGCGGCCGCCAGCTCCCAGTTCGTACCCCAACGGGAGGACTTGGAGAGTGGAACATTGTCGGTATGACCATGCACTTCGACTTGCTGCGGAAACTTGGTGATCTGATCCGAGACCTTGGTGAGCAGCTCCACGCCGTACGGCTCGAGCGTCGCGGACCCGGAGCGGAACAGAATGTCCTGGGCGAGACCCAGGCGCAGCCCCTCGCGCAGCTGCGTGATCTGGATCTGACCCGAAGAAACCTCCGATTCGAGGTCCTTCACGAGCCCCTCGTACTCGGTCGACCGCTTCGAGAGCTCGGCCACCTTCGCCTCGTGCTCTCGCAGGTTGGTCGTGAGCAGATCACGCGTCTTCTCGAGCTTGGCAACGTCTTCGGTGAGCTGCTCCTTCGTCTGACGAATGTCCTCCATCTCGTCGATCAGCTTGAGCCGCTCGCCGCCGAGCGCCTCGTTCGTGCGCTCGAGATCGGCCACGCGCTCGCGCTCCCTCTCGAGATCGTCGACCACCCGGTCGTACTTGCCGCGCGTCACGCACCCAGAGGCGGATGCAGCGACGAGCGCGAGCACGGTGAGGCCGCTAGCGACGCGCCTGCAGCGTGTATTCGAGCGCTTCATCGATCGTCCCCACGTATTGGAGATCGAGCCCATCCAGCAGGCCCGCCTCCACTTCCTCGACGTCCTTGCGGTTGCGCGCTGGCAGAACCACGCGCCCGATCCCTGCCCGCTTGGCCGCGAGTACTTTCTCCTTGATCCCGCCCACCGGCAACACGCGGCCGCGCAGCGTGATCTCGCCCGTCATCGCGACGTCGGGGCGCCCGAGCCGCCCGGTCATCAGCGAAGTCAGAGAGCTCACCATCGCGATCCCCGCCGACGGGCCGTCCTTGGGAACCGCACCCCCGGGCACGTGCAAGTGCAGATCCGCGATGCGGAACGCCTCCGGATCGACACCGTATTCGGAGGCGTGGCCGCGCAGCCAGGAGCGCGCGGCCTCGGCAGACTCGCGCATCACATCGCCGAGCGAGCCCGTGAGCTTGAGCTCTCCCTTGCCGGGCATGCGCGTCGACTCGACGAACAGGATGTCGCCGCCCGCAGGTGTCCAGGCCAGACCCACCGCCACGCCCGGCTGACCGACCCGCTCGGCCACCTCGGGTTCGACCTTCACGGGGCCGAGCAGGCCCGCGAGGTCTTCCGGCATCACGCGCATCGACTGCGGGGTGCCGGTCCCCTCCGCGACGCGACGCGCGAGCTTGCGCGCGATCGCGCCGATTTCGCGCTCGAGATTCCGCACGCCGGCCTCGCGCGTGTAGCTCGCGATCACCACGCGCATCGTCTCGTCGGGAATCTCGACGCCCACGTCCGCCACGCCGTTCTGCTCGAGCTGGCGCGGCAGGAGGAAGCGCCTGGCGATCTCGAGCTTGTCCTCGGCCGTGTAGCCCGGCAGCTCGATCACCTCCATGCGATCGCGCAGCGCAGGCGGCACCGGATCCATCAGGTTCGCGGTGGCGATGAACAGCACCTGCGATAGATCGAACGGCACCTCCAGATAGTGGTCGGAGAACGTCGCGTTCTGCTCGGGATCGAGCACCTCGAGCAGCGCCGACGACGGATCGCCCCGGAAGTCGGTGCCGACCTTGTCGACCTCGTCGAGCACGAACACGGGGTTGCGCGTGCCCGAGCGGCGCAGGTTCTGGATGATGCGGCCCGGCAGCGCGCCCACGTAGGTGCGACGGTGCCCGCGGATCTCCGCCTCGTCGCGCACGCCGCCCAGCGACACGCGCGTGAACTCGCGCCCGAGCGCGCGCGCGATCGAGCGCCCGAGCGAGGTCTTGCCGGTGCCGGGCGGGCCCACGAAGCACAGGATCGGGCCCTTCAGATCGCGCTTGAGCGAGAGCACCGCGATGTACTCGACGATGCGGTCCTTCACCTTGTCGAGGCCGTAGTGATCCTCGTCGAGGATCCCGCGCGCCTCCTCGGGATCCAGCCGGTCCTCGGTCGCCTTGCTCCAGGGCAGCTCGATCATCCACTCGAGATAGGTGCGGATCACGCCGCGCTCGGCAGCGGCCTGGGGCATCTGCGCGAGGCGCTCGAGCTCGCGCGTGGCCTGCTCGTGCGCCTCCTCGGACATCCCGGCCGCCTCGATCCGGCCACGCAGGTTCTCGATCTCGGTCTCGGAGTCCTCCGACTCGCCCAGCTCCTGTCGGATCGCCTCGAGCTGCTGGCGCAGCATGTAGTCGCGCTGGGTGCGTCCGATGTCGGTCTGCACCTTCTCGCGGATCTCGCTCTCGACCTTGTGCGCATCCTGCTCGCGCGTCACTTCGCCGAGCACGCGCTCGAGCCGCCGCCGCACGTCGAGCTCCTCGAGGATCTCCTGCTTGCCCGCGACGTCGAAGTCGAGGTGCGAGCCGACCAGGTCGGCGAGCTTGGAGGGATCGTCGACGCCCTGCGCGAGCACCTGCAGCTCGTCCGACAGACGCGGGCTCGACGCCACCAGCGCGATGAACTGCTGTGCGAGCGTGCGCGCGAGCGCGGTCATCTCGACCGATTCGCGATCGCCCACGTCGTCGAGCCGGCGCACCCGTCCGACCAGGAAGGGTTGCTCGGAGACGAATCCGTCGACGGCTGCGCGCGCCACGCCCTGCACCAGCAGCCGGTAAGAATCGTCGGGGAACTTCAGCATCTTCGCGATGCGCATCACGGTGCCGACGAGGTGCAGATCGTCCGGTCCCGGGCTCGATTCGACCGGCCGCTTGACCGCCACGCACACGAGCAGCCGCTCGGGGCTGCGCAGCACCTCGTCGATCAGCTGCCGCGAGCGATCGGTATTCACGAGCAACGGCGAGAGCAGGTGCGGGAACAGCACCGTGTTCTTGAGCGGCAGCACCGGCAGCGCGTCCGGAATCGCCGGGAACTCGGCCTCGTCGCCGCCCGTGCCGACCGCGATCTCCGTACCGCCGCTCCGGCTCGGGATCCGGATCTCGTCCTGTTCGTCGTTCACGGCTTCACTCGCGCTCGACCGGCACGCTGCGGCGCACGGGCTTGCGGCGGCCGAGCGTCACGGTCAGCAGTCCATCTTCGAGGTGCGCCGTCACGCGGTCGCGATCGACGTCGGCCGGAACGCGCAGGCAGCGTTCGAACGGACCCGTGGCGATCTCCATCTGGTGCAGCCTCACTGCGGCAGCGCCGCTCCCCTCGCGCAGACCGCGGATCCGCAGCAGGTCGCCGTCCACGGTCACGCGCAGATCGTCGCGTCGTACTCCCGCGAGCTCGGCACGAACGATCACGGCCTCCTCGGTCTCGAACACGTCGACGTCGGGTTGCCAATGATCGCCGTGCAGGCGATCTGCGAACTCCCCGAAACGCTGCGCGCTCGGCTCGCCCGGTCTGGGATTCCTCGGATTCCGCACGATCAGGTCCTGCGCCGAACGACAACGCGTTAGGAGTTCTTCTCCTCAGTGTACTCGGCATCGACCACGTCGTCGCCGCCGCTCGAGGCACCGGAGGCACCGGAATCGGACGGCGGTGCGCTCGGATCGCCCGCGCCATCCCCGCCCTGCGCCTTGTAGAGCGCCTCGGCGAACGCGTGCATCGACTGCTCGACGCGCTGACGCGACGCATCCAGCTTCGCCGCGTCGTCACTCTCGAGCACGCCGCGCGCTTCCTCGAGCGCAGACTCCACGTTCTGCTTGAGCTCTGCAGGAACCTTGTCGGCGTTCTCGGAGAGAGTCTTGCCGGCCTGATAGATCATCGAGTCGAGCGTGTTGCGCTTGTCGATCAGCTCGCGCCGCTGACGGTCCTCACCGGCGTGGGACTCCGCCTCGTTGATCATGCGATCGATCTCCGACTTGGAGAGACCACCGCTGCCCTCGATCCGGATCGACTGCTCCTTCGCCGTAGCCTTGTCCTTCGCGTGCACGGCGAGGATGCCGTTCGCGTCGATGTCGAAGGTCACTTCGACCTGCGGCACGCCGCGCGGTGCGGCCGGAATCCCGTCGAGGATGAACTTGCCGAGCGTGCGGTTGTCGCGCGCCATCTCGCGCTCGCCCTGGAGCACGTGGATCTCCACCTGCGGCTGGCTGTCGGCCGCGGTCGAGAATACCTGGCTGCGCTTGGTCGGGATCGTGGTGTTCTTCTCGATCAGCTTGGTCATCACGTTGCCGAGCGTCTCGATGCCGAGCGAGAGCGGGGTCACGTCGAGCAGCAGCACGTCCTTCACGTCGCCCGCGAGCACACCGCCCTGCACCGCGGCGCCGATCGCCACGACCTCGTCCGGATTCACGGTGCGGTTCGGCTCGCGGCCGAACAGCGCGCGCACCTTCTCCTGCACCATCGGGATCCGCGTGCTGCCGCCGACGAGCACGACCTCCTGGATGTCGGAGGGCTTGTAGCCCGCATCGGCCAGCGCCTGCTTGCAGGGCCCGATGCTGCGCTCCACGAGGTCTTCGATCAGCTGCTCGAACTTCGAGCGCGAGAGCTTCAGCGTGAGGTGCTTGGGGCCGCTCTGATCCGCCGTGATGTAGGGCAGATTGATGTCGGTCGAGGTCGCGCTCGACAGCTCGATCTTCGCCTTCTCGGCCGCTTCGCGCAGACGCTGGATCGCCATCGAGTCCTTGGACAGGTCGACGCCCTGATCCTTCTTGAACTCCGCAACCAGGTACTCGATGATGCGCTGGTCGAAGTTGTCACCGCCGAGATGGGTGTCGCCGTTGGTGGCCTTCACCTCCACGACGTTCTCGCCGACCTCGAGAATCGAGATGTCGAACGTGCCGCCGCCGAAGTCGTACACGGCGATCTTCTCGTCTGCTTGCTTGTCGAGCCCGTAGGCGAGCGCGGCTGCGGTCGGCTCGTTGATGATGCGCTTGACGTCGAGGCCCGCGATCTTGCCGGCGTCCTTGGTGGCCTGGCGCTGGGCGTCGTTGAAGTAGGCCGGCACCGTGACCACGGCCCCGCTGACGGGCTGCCCGAGATAGGCCTCCGCGGCGGCCCGGAGCTTCTGGAGGATCATCGCGGAGATCTCGGGCGGCGTGTATTCCTTGCCACTCACGCGCACCGCGGCCATCCCCTCCTTGCCCTTCACCACGTCATAGGGGACGAGCCGGATCTCCTCGGGCACCTCTTCGATGCGCCGGCCCATGAAGCGCTTGATCGAATAGATCGTGCCCTTCGGGTTGGTCACCGACTGGCGCTTCGCAATCGCACCGACCAGCCGTTCGCCCTCGTCCGTGAAGCCGACCACGGACGGGGTCGTGCGCCCGCCCTCTTCGTTTGCGATCACGGTGGGCTGGCCACCCTCTATCACCGACACCACCGAGTTGGTGGTGCCGAGATCGATGCCGATGACCTTGCCTTGCGCCATGAACGAGCTCCCCCTGGGCCCCGTCGCTCGGCGTGTGCCGTGCTTCTGTCCGAGGCTGCCCAACAGTCGGCCCGTGGCCCCGGATGTCAACGGTTTCCGATGAATTCGAGTGCCATCCCGCGGGGAATCGAGCGCTCGGGAGAACGCCTGTTTCGGGCCAGGAGTCATAAGGGCGCAACGGCGGCTCGCCGATACGGCCAAACGGGGCTAACTACTTGGATTCGCGAGACATCCGTTGAGGGGCCGCAGCCGCAGGGTTATTGTGCAATCCCGCTCCCGGGACGGAGCGGTGTCGCCAATGCTGTCGAGCGCGAAAGCGAGCGAACCACCACCATGGGTTCCGTATTCAGCTGGACGGCAAACAGCGTCTTGTTCGCGATCGGCTGCCTGCTCGCCGCCGATACCGCCAACGAGGTGATCGCGGCCGCCCTGCTTCCGGGTCCGTCTCCGACGGAAGTCGTCGCGCGCCCGGCGCCGCCGCCGGCCCGCGCTCGGACCTGGGCCGAGCGCGAGGTCATCCTGACCCGCAACCTCTTCCACTCGAGTCTCGATGCCCCGCCGCTCACCGCCGATCAGCTCGACGAAGAGCTCGAGAAATCGCGGCTCCCGGTTCAGCTGCTCGGCACATTCGCCGCGACCGACCCGGATCTGTCGCGGGCCACGCTCGTCGACAAGGAGAAGAACGAGACGCTCGTGGTCGGAATCGGCGACCAGATCAAGAGCGTGGCGACGGTCCAGCGCATCGAGCGACGCCGCGTCGTGCTCACCGAGAACGGCGCGCCGCGCGAGCTCACGATCGGCGAGGACGAAGGCGCACAGCCGACGATCCAGCGCGCCAACCGCCAGGCGCGCGCTCCGATCCGCCGCACCGAGGGCGGTGTCGCAGTGTCGCGCGAGGCGATCCAACAGCAGATGCGCGACCCGGCCTCACTGCTCCAGCAGGCGCGAGTCCTGCCGAAGTTCGAAGCCGGGCAGATGGTGGGTCTGCTCGTGAACGGGATCAAACCCGGCAGCATGTTCCAGGAGATCGGTCTGAAGGACGGCGACGTGATCAAGCATTTCAACGGGATCGCGATCAACTCGCCGGACCAGAGCGCGCAGATCTTCCAGGAGCTCGCGAACGCACCCGAGTTCAACGTGGTCGTGGAAGGCGCCGACGGCGTCGAGACGGTCAGGAATTTCAGGCCGGAGTGAGCACGCGCGTGGCAATCCAGCGACATTCGAGAATGAACCCCGCGCGACTCGCGCTCCTGCCGCTGTTCGCGCTCCTCGTGGCGGGCACACCGCTCGCGGCCGCAGCGCAGGCGCAGCCGGGCGGACAACAGCCCGGCGCGCGTCCCGCCTTCGAGCCCGGCGCGATGGTCACGCTCGACTTCGCCGACGCCGAGCTCGCGCAGGTGATCGAGACGATCGCGCGCGCGACCAACCGCAACTTCATCTACGACGACCGCGTGCGCGGACGCGTGACGATCGTCTCGCCGGAACCGATCCCGGTCGAGCAGGCGTATGCGGTGTTCGAGTCGGTGCTCCAGGTGAAGGGCTTCACCACGGTGACGACGCCCGGCGGCGCGATCAAGGTGGTGCCGGTGCGCGAGGCGAAGGAGTCGAGCATCGAGACGGTGCAGAGCTCGAAGCGCCCGCCGAACCGCGACACCTTCGTCACGCGCCTGATCCCGCTGCGCTACATCGACGCCGACTCGATCGTGAACACGCTCAAGCCTCTGGTCTCGAAGGATGCGGCGATGGCCGCCTATCCGCCCACGAATACGGTGATCCTCACCGAGTCCTCGTCGAACATCCGGCGCCTGATCGCGATCCTCGAGTCGATCGACGTCGAGACCTACAAGGAAGACCTCGCCGTCATCCCGATCGAGTACGCCGATGCCGCGACGCTGGCCGAGCAGGTGTCAGAGATCTACGGCGCCGATGTGGCCGAGGGCACCGCGTTCGATTCGCGGCGCGCCGCTCGGCGCCGCGTCGCGAACCCGGCGGACCCGAACGCCCCGAGCGCGCACAAGCCGCCGGTGCGAATCATCACCGACGAGCGCACGAACTCGCTGCTCGTTCTCGCAGCACGCCAGCAGCTCGACGAGGTGCGTCGCCTGGTCGCGAAGCTCGATGTGCCCGTGACGGGTGGCGGACGGATCCACGTCTACTACCTGAACAACGCGAACGCGGAAGAGCTCGCAGAGACGCTCGCGGGGCTGGTCGGGGGCACAGGCAGCAGCACCAGCAGCAGATCGTCGGGCGCGACCGGCGGGCAGACGGTGCCCGCGAATGGCCTCGGCGGCGGCGCGGGGGCCGTGCCCGCGATCCGCACCGCGGTGGCGGGGCTCGAGGGCGGGATCTCGGTGACGGCCGACCCCGCGACCAACTCGCTGATCATCCAGGCGAGCCAGGAGGGCTTCAACACCCTCGCTCAAGTGATCGAGAAGCTCGACGTCGAGCGACCCCAGGTGTCGGTCGAGGCGTTGATCATGGAGCTCACGGTCAACGACAACCTCGGCATCGGATTCTCGGGGCTGCTCAAAGTGATCGATGGCGACGAGGCGCTCACGCTGGCGACCACGACGGCTGCCACCGGGGCAACCGGGGTTCCCGTCGATCCCGGCATCCTGGCTCCGCTGCTCGGGCGCTTCCTCAGTGACACGCGCGATCTCGACGCCACGGGCAACCGCGTCGGCGACGGCACGCTGATCGATTCGCTGATCACGCTCTCCGCCACGGACGGCGACATCAACATCGTTTCGGCGCCACACATCCTCACCTCCGACAACGAAGAGGCCGAGATCCGCGTCGGCAACAACATTCCGATCATCTCGAGCCGCGTCGAATCGGCGGCGGGTGTGGATACCGGCACGAATCTGGCGAGCTCCGTGAACGTCGAGCGCCAGGACATCGGCGTGACGCTGCGCGTGACGCCGCAGATCACCGAGGGCGACAGCCTGCGGCTCGAGATCTTCCAGGAGATCACCGAGATCAACAACGCGCTGTCGAGCCAGGGCAAGGGCGGCGTCGGAAATCCCGAGGACGTCGGCGTCGCGCTCTCGAACCGGCGCGTCGAGAACACCGTGGTGGTGCGCGACGGCGAGACGGTCGTGATCGGCGGCCTGCTCTCGGACTCGGTGGACGACACCGTCACGAAGGTGCCGTGGCTCGGCGACATCCCGTTCCTCGGCTGGATGTTCAAGTCGACCACGACCAACACGCGCAAGACGAACCTGCTCGTATTCCTCACGCCGCGCATCGTGCGCACGCCGCTCGATCTCGAGAACGACTCGATCCGGCGCCGCGAGGAGTTCCAGGACCACTCCGGCCGCACGATCGAGCTCTCCGACGAGGATCGCGAGGAGGAGGCGAAGCGCTTCGCGGCCGCACGAGAAGAGGGAGTTCGCTACACGCCGCGCGAGTACGACAAGCCGGTCAAGGAGCGCATCGCGGGACACTCCGCGCGCTACCCGCGCGAGCGAATCAACGAGATCGAGACGATCCGCGCCGAGGAGCGCGCGAAGGCGCTCGAGGCCGGCCGCGTGATCGGCCCGCGCTATCTGCTCCAGGCCGCGATCCTCGCCGACCCCGACAAGGCCGCCTCGCTGCTCACCGACCTGATCGATTCCGGCCACGACGGCACGCTCATCTCGTCGCCGCTCGGCAACAGCGTCGTGTACGAAATCCACCTGGGACCGTTCGCCACGCTCGAGCAGGCGAACACGGTCGGCGAAGCGGTGCGCCGCTCGCACGGACTCACGCCCGCGATTCTCGTTCTCGACGGCGAGAAGAAGGAATGAGCGAGCTGCTGCGCGCGTCGCCGAGCCCGCGCGATCTCGGGGAGATCCTGCTGCGCACGACCTCGCTCACCGAGGATCAGCTCGAGTCCGCGCGCGCGGCTCAGCGCGAATCGGGCGGCCGGCTCGGCGACCTGCTCGTCGCGCGCGGTCACGTCTCCGCGGACCAGCTGCTCGGCGCGCTGGCCGAGCAGCTCGGACTGCCCGTGCGCGCGCAGATCCACCAGGTCGACGTCGACGAGAGCCTGATCGAACGGCTGCCGATCGGCTTCGCCAAGGACCGTCGGGTGCTTCCGCTCTCGCGCGAGGTGGGCGGCGCCGTGCGCGTCGCCGTGACCGATCCGCTCGACACCGCGCCGCTCGACGATCTGCGCCTGCTGTTCGGCGGCGCCGACATCGTGATCGAGCTCGCCACCCAGCGCACGATCCTGGGCGCGATCAACGAGGTCTACGATCGCGGACCCGGCTCCACCGACGCACTCGCCTCCGACGCAGCCGAGGACCTCTCGATGCTCGCGAGCGAGATCAGCCAGGAGCCGCAGGACCTGCTCGAGTCGGGCGAAGACGACGCGCCGATCATCAAGCTCGTCAATTCGCTGCTGCACAACGCGGTGAAGGAGCGCGCGAGCGATCTGCACCTCGAGCCGTTCGAGAACGAGCTGCGCGTGCGGTTCCGGATCGACAACGTGCTCTACGAGCCGATCAAGCCGCTGCCGAAGGCGCTCCAGGCCAGCATCGTGTCGCGCATCAAGATCATGGGCCGGCTCAACATCGCCGAGAAGCGCCTGCCGCAGGACGGCCGGATCCGGCTCAAGATCGCCGGCCGCGACTACGACGTGCGGCTCTCGACGCTGCCGGTCGCCTACGGCGAGCGCGTGGTGATGCGGCTGCTCCCGCGCACCCAGGAGCTGCTCGACCTCACGACGCTCGGCTTCGACGAGCAGCAGCTCGCGATCTTGAACAGGCTGATCACGCGCCCGAACGGCATCGTGCTCGTCACGGGGCCCACCGGCAGCGGCAAGACCACGACGCTCTACGGCGCGCTCGCGCGGATCAACGCCACCGACAAGAACATCATCACGATCGAGGACCCGGTCGAGATCCAGCTTCCGGGCATCGGTCAGATCGAGGTGAACGCGAAGGTCGATCTCACGTTCGCGCGGGGACTGCGTTCGATCCTGCGCCAGGACCCGAACGTGATCCTGGTCGGTGAGATCCGCGACCTCGAGACCGCCGAAATCGCGATCCAGGCCTCGCTCACGGGCCACCTCGTGTTCTCGACGCTGCACACCAACGATGCGCCCAGCGCGATCACGCGCCTCGTCGACATGGGTGTCGAGCCGTTCCTGGTCGGCTCGTCGCTCGTCGCGGTGCTCGCGCAGCGGCTCGTGCGCGTGCTGTGCGCGGACTGCAAGGTGGCCTACGAAGCGACCGCCGAGGAGCTCGCGGAGCTCGGGATCAAGACCACGGGGCGATCCGTGCGGCTGTACCGGCCCGAGGGCTGTGCGGGCTGCAACTACGCCGGCTATCGCGGCCGCGTCGGCATCTTCGAGCTGATGCAGGTCGACGACGAGATCCGCGCGCTCGTGAGCCAGAACATCGACTCGAAGTCGATCAAGAGCGCGGCGGTGCGACGCGGCATGCACCCTCTGCGCTCCGACGGCGCGCGCAAGGTCCTCGCTGGCGTGACGTCGGTCGCCGAGGTGCTGCGCGCGACCGAGGAACAGGGCGCTGTCGCCCAGATCTAGTCAGGAGAGCGCGTGCCGGTCTACGCATACAAGGGCGTCACGGCCGCCGGGAAGAAGACTCGCGGCCACCTCGACGCAGAGAGCCCGCGCACGGCGCGCGCGCGCCTGCGCCGCGACGGCATCTTCCTGACCGAGCTTGCGGAGGGTGGCGAAGCGTCCGCGCGCGCAGATTCGCCCAGCCGGTTCGCGCTCGCGCTGCCGACCCTCTCGCGCGTCTCGTCGCTCGATCTCGCGCTGGCCACGCGCCAGCTGTCCACGCTGGTCGGGGCGGGGATTCCGCTCGTCTCCGCGCTGCGGGCGCTCACCGATCAGAGCGAGAACGCGAAACTCAAGAGCGTGATCGGCCAGGTGTGCGACCGCGTGAACGAGGGCGCTGCGCTCGCCGACGCGATGGCGGCGTCGGGCGGCGTCTTCCCGGACCTCTACGTGGGCATGGTGCGCGCGGGCGAGGCCGGCGGCGCGCTCGAGACCGTGCTCGAGCGGCTCGCCGACTACCTCGAGAGCCAGGTGCGTCTGCGGAACAAGGTCTCCTCGATCATCATCTACCCCGCGATGATGTTCCTGTTCGCGTGCCTCGTGGTGGGCATCCTCGTGACGGTCGTGCTGCCCCAGATCACCGAGCTGCTCGCGAGCCTGAACCAGCCCCTGCCCTTCTACACGCGCTGGATCATCGCGGGCAGCCATTTCACGCGCGATTACTGGTGGTTGATGGCGCTCGCCGGGGTCGCGCTCGCGTTCGCGTTCCGCGCCGCCGTGCGCACCGAGCGCGGCCGCGCGGCGTACGATCGCTTCAAGCTCCGCGCGCCCGTGATCGGGCGCCTCGTGCGCATGCTCGCGATCTCGCGCTTCGCGCGGACGCTGTCCACGCTACTTTCAGGGGGGCTGCCGATCACGCGCGCGCTGGAGACGGCATCCGAGGTGACGGGGAACACCGTGCTCGCGGCGGCGATCGACGCCGCCCGCACGAGCATCACCGAGGGTGCGAGCGTGGCGGCGCCGCTGCGCGCGAGCGGGCAGTTCCCGCCCATGGTGACCCACATGATCGAAGTCGGAGAGCAGAGCGGCGAGCTCGAGTCGATGCTCGCCAAGGTCTCCGAGACGTACGAGGAACAGGTCGAAACCACGGTGACGCGGCTGACCGCGCTGCTCGAACCGATCCTGATCCTGATGATGGTCGGGATCGTGCTCGTGATCATTCTCGCGACGCTCGTGCCTCTGCTGCAGATCACGAGCTCGCTCGGGGCGCAATAGGAGGTCTTATGGCTGGAAATCGGGGCCGTGGGCGAGCGAAGTCCATGAGGCGTGGCTTCACATTGATCGAGATCATGGCGGTGGTGCTGATCATCGGCCTGCTCAGCACACTGGTAGGGCTCGCGATCTTTCCGCAGATCGACAAGGCCCGCGTGAACACGGCGCGGACCCAGCTCTCGATGCTCGACGCCGCGCTCGAGGCGTACCGCATGGACAACGCGAACTTCCCGACCAGCGAACAGGGCCTCGTGGCGCTGATCCGTCCGCCGCCGGAAGCGCGCAACCCGCTGCCCGGCGGTTACCTGCGCGAGCAGCGCATTCCCGAAGATCCGTGGGGCAATCCGTTCCAGTACGAATTCCCGGGCCAGCACAACACCCACGCGTACGACCTCTGGTCGTTCGGCGCCGACGGGAACCCCGGCGGCGAAGGTGTCGACGCCGACATCGGCAATTGGACGGAAGACCAGCAGACGCAGGCCCAGGCCGGCTAGGCGATGGCGACGAGGAGGCGAGGATTCACTCTGATCGAGATCCTCGCCGTGGTCGCGATCCTCGCGCTCGTGGCGGCCTTCGTGGTGCCCAACATGGGTGGGTTCCGCAGGCGCGCGCTGCGCAACGAGGCGGAGCAGCTCGCATCGCAGCTCGAGCTCGCGCGCCAGCGCGCGATCGTGACCGGTGTGCCGCACCGCGTATGGCTCGGGCTCGAGCAGGCCGAGTACCGCCTCGAGTGGCTCGCGGTGGACCCCGAGGCCGATCCGGAGCTCGCCGAGCCCGAAGAGGTCGACCTGCGCGGCAACACGCCGCTCTCGCTCGTGGCACCGCGCCGCCGCGAGCTCGACTACCACCCGATCCCGGGCAACTTCGGACGCCTCCAGGTGGTCGCCGATCCGTTCTACTTCCAGGGCGTGGAGACGGCCGAGGGTCGGATCACGCGCGGCGAGGTATCCGTCGAGTTCGCGCGCGACGGCAGCGCGGACTACACCGAGATCTACCTGGAGGACGCCCAGGGCGATCAGATCGCGCTCGACGTCCACCCGCTCGACGAGCGGGTCCGGATCCGACATGAGCTCTAGCCGCTCCGTCTCCGTGCGCGGCTTCACGTTGCTCGAAGTGATGGCCGCCGTGCTCGTGCTCGGCCTGCTCTACACGGTGCTCGCAGGTGCTGCGATGCGCGGGCTGCGCTCCGAGGGCACTGATCGGCGCCGCGCCGACGCCGAGCTGATCGCCGATCGAGAGCTCACGACGATCGAGGCGGAGCTCGAGGCCGGCGCAGCTCTCGAGGACGGCCGCACGGAGCTCGAAGTGGAGCCGTACCAGGTGCTGATCGAGATCGCGCCTGCCGACGTCATCGCGATGCTACCGGCGTCGCTGGGCCGCGAGATCGCCAAGACCACCGATCCGAAGGCTCCGTCGCTGCTCCACGACGAGCGCGGAGAGAGCCGCATCTGGCGCGTGTCGGTGGTCGTGGCATGGGACGAGGCCGGCGAGCCCGACCAGGTCGAGCGCACGACCTTCGCGTTCGACAAGTCGGCGCTCGCCCAGTTCTTCCCGTCCGAGTCCGAATCCCCGGGCAGCGAAGCGGCGGCAACCGACGATCCCTACGCAGAGCTGCGCAAGGACGCCCCGCCCGAGCTCCAGGAGCTGATGCCGGGCGCCCCGGCTCCGAAGGCTCCGAGGCGGCGGCGATGAACGCGCACCCCGATCGAGGACGCGCCGCGCATCGGCGGTTCGGCTTCACGCTATTCGAGATGCTCGGAGTCGTACTCGTGACGGCGCTCCTGCTCGGCGCCGCGATCAGCTTCTACCTGAACCTCACGCGGCAGGCGGCGCGAGCGAGCGAGAGCACGCGCGAGGTCCGGCGGGCCACGGCGCTGCTCGATCGGATCGCGAGCGACCTCGAGCACACGATGCTCGTGAAGAAGCCCCCGGAAGAGGACGCGCTCGCGAGTCCGTGGCTCTTTCTCGCGGAGAGCCGCTTCTCGCAACCGAGCGGAGAGCGCGGTGCAGACCAGCTCAAGTTCATCCGGCGCGAGATCCCGCGCTCGAGCGATGGACCCGCGTCCGACCTCGCGATGGTCGCCTACACGCTCGACCAGGCCGAGGACGGTGCGAACTTCGAGCTGCGCCGCTGGTCCATGTCCGAGCTGCCCGAGAGCCTGGACCGCGAGTTTCCGCGCACGGACGATCCCGCCGCGTTCCTGCTCGCGGACGATCTCAGCTACTTCGCGCTGCGCTTCCTCGACGACGGCGGCAACTGGGTCGACCGCTGGGACTCCACCCAGCTCGTCGAGTCGAGCGAGCTGCCGCTCGCGGTCGAGATCGAGGTCGCCCTGGCTCCTCCCGCCGCCCCCGGCGCCGAGCCCGAGCTCGACGTCGAGCCGATGCACTACGCGCGCCGGGTCGAGCTGCCGCTGCGCCCGCTCGACCTCGAGGCGCTGCTGAATCCCGACGAGGAGAAGGAGGTCGCGCAGGAGGAAGGCGACGAGGAGGACGAGGACGGGGGACGCACGCTCGCCGACTGTGTCGACGTGGGCAAACTCAGAGGGGTCTCGGGCCTCTCGGAATCGGACATCGCCACGCTGGCCGCCGCGATCCAGAACTCTCCGGCCGCGGCGTTCGCGCCCTACGCGGCCGCACTCGCGGGTCACCCCGCGGTGAACCCGGACTGCTTCTGATGCGGCGCCGCTCGGGAATCGTGCTCGTGGTGGTGCTGTTCTTCGCATTGCTGCTCGCGAGCACCGTGGCGACGTTCACACGGATCGCGCTGATCGACCACATGATCGTGCGCAACCGCGACTCGCGCGCGCGCGCCGATGCGCTCGCGCGCGGCGGCATCCGCCTGGCCACCGCGCTGCTGCTCGAGGACAAGCTCGGCGAGCAGGGCGAGGGCCGCCCGAAGCTCGATTCTGCCGACGACCTCTGGGCGCGCATTTCCGGCGCACCGATCGAGTTCTCGGACGGCACGACCCTGCGCCTCGAGATCGAAGACGTGGCGGCGAAGCTGAACCTGAACGCCGTCGTCGTGTTCGACGAGACCGGGATTCCGGACCCGAAGAGCATCGAGCTCCTGACGCGCCTGTTCGCCAAGATCGTCGAGGAGATGGATCTGCCGCGCGGCGAACAGAATCTCTACGACCCGGAAGAGCTCGCGACCTACCTGATCGACTACATCGACGAGGACACGCTGCGCCTGACGGGCGGACCCGAGGACGAGGCCTATCAACAGCGCGAGCCGCCCGCGCGGCCTGCGAACCGCCCGCTGCTCTCGGTGGACGAGCTGCGGCGCGTGGAGGGGTTCGATGCGCGGATGGTGGATGCGCTGCGGTCCTACGTGACCGTGTATCCCTACGCGGGCGGAGGCGGGATCAACCCCAACACCGCCCCGCCCCACGTGCTCTCGCTCTTGTTCTTCGATGACGAGGTGCAGCTGCGTCTCGCGGACGAGGACACGATCCGCAGCATGCTGGCGATCCGCAAGGACGGTGGCTTCATCTGCGGTGAGGACCAAAGTGCCGAGGGCTGCACGCCGATACGTAGTCTCGTGGTCAACGCCATCTTCCCGGAGCCCCACTTCACGAGCGACGTGTTCGTCGTGACCGCGTTCGCGCAGGTGGGGGAAGTCGCGCGGCGCGTAGAGGCGGTGCTCGACCGCAGCGAAGGCGCCGAGCCGCGCTTGCTATCCTGGCGCACGCTGTGATGAGGGCCTCCGCGTGCCGTTCCTGAAGAACGTCCTCGGGCTCGACCTCGGCAGCCACTCGATCAAGGCGGTGGAGCTCGCCCAGGGCCTGCGCAGCGTGGAGGTGGTCCGCTTCCATGCCGAGGCCCGCGAGCCCGAGGTGCCGCTCGCGAGCCAGGTCGCACGCATGCTGATCAGCCGGTCGTTCCGGCGCGACAACGTGGTGGCCGCGCTGCGCGGAGACCGGATCTCGGTGCGCCGTCTCTCGTTCCCGTTCGTCGAGAAGCGTCGCATCGCCCAGGCGGTGCCGTTCGAGGTCGAAGACCAGGTCCCGTTCGATCTCGACGAGATGGTGATCGACTGGGCGCCCACGGGCCGCGAGGGCTCGACCGCACACGTGGTCTCGGTGCTGGCGCCGCGCACCGAGGTGTCCGCGCTGGTCGAGACGCTCCACGAGGCCCGCTGCGACGCGCGCGTGATCGAGAGCGAAGGCCTCGCGCTCGCGAACCTCGCCTCGTCGTTCGAGTTCCCGGGCACGCGCCTGATCGTCGACATCGGTCATTCCAAGACGACGGTGTGCGCAATCCGCGAGGGTGTCGCCATGTCCGCGCGCTCGATCGGCGTCGCGGGCCGATCATTCACCGAGGCGATCGCGCAGGAGCGCTCGCTCTCGCTCGAGCAGGCCGAGCGCTGGAAGCACGAGCGCGGCATCGCGGAGCCCGGCGTCGGCTCGCCGTTCCCGCGCGCCGATGCGGTGCTCACGCGCCTCGCCAACGAGATCCGGCGCTTTGCGCAGTCGCTCGAGGGGCAGATCCCGGGCGGGATCGGCGGGATCGTGCTGATCGGCGGCGGCGCGCAGCTCGAACGGATCGAGGAATGGATCGCCGACCGAACCGAGCTGCCGACGGAGCGCCTCGGGCTGCCGCGCGAAGGAGCTGGGCTCGATGCGATCGCCGAGGGCGCGCCGCTCGTGCTCGCACCTGCGCTCGCGCTCGCGCTGCGCGGATCCGCGCGCGCGACTACGCGCATGAACCTGCGCCAGGACGAATTCACGCGCCGCGCCGACTTCTCGCGCGTGCGCCGCGAGTACGGCAGCACGGGAATCCTCGCCGCGATCGTGGCGGTGCTCGCGGTCGTGAGCTTCTCGACCGGCTCCGTGCTCGAGTCGCGCGCGGCGGGCGGGGTCGAGCAGCAGATCGCTGCGCTCTACCGCGAAGCGTTCCCGGACGGCCCCCTGCCCGACAACCCGATCGCGGCGATGCGCGAGGCCGTGCGCGACGCCGAACAGCGCGCCGAGTTCCTGGGCGTCTACCGCGGCAACCTCTCCGCGCTCGATGTGTTCACGGAGATCTCGAAGCGAGTGCCGAAGGACCTCGACGTGGGGCTCGAGGAGCTCGCGATCGACAAGCAGACGGTCCGTCTGCGCGTTGCCGCGAAGACTTTCGAGGCGGCGGACCGGCTCGGCACCGAGCTCGCGAAGTTCGGGCCGTTCCAGCAGGCGCAGATCGGCGCGATCGAGACCGACAACCGCACGGGCGGCAAGAAGTTCAACGTCACGATCAGCCTCGCGAGCGAAGCCGAGCCCGTGAACAAGCCCGAACCGGGACCGGCGGCTGCGCCCGCCACGCCCGCGGTGGGGGCTGCACAATGATGACGTGGTGGAACCGCCTGCTCAACGCGTTCAACGGCCTCGCTCCGCGCGAGCGGCTGCTCGTATCGATCGTGGGCGGATTGCTCGGAGTCGCACTGCTCTACCTCGTAGTGGTGGGCCCGATCCTGCGCGCCTCGGATCGCGGCGAGCAGCGCCTGGCCACCGCCGACCAACAGCTCCAGGTGATGCAGCGCCTGCGTCGCGACTACGACGACGTGCAGGGCCGACTCGCCGATGTCGAGCAGCGGATCCAGCGCGGCGCGAAGAGCGAGCTGCGCACCACGCTCGAGTCCCTCGCGCAGCAGGCGTCGGTGAAGGTGGAGTCGATGGAGCCGCAGGCCTCGCCCGCGCACCCGAAGTACCGGGAGACGAAGGTGGAGGTGGGTCTGCGCAACGCGACTCTCGCGCAGACCGTGCACTATCTGCACGCGATCGACATCGCGCCGCAGGCGCTGTCGGTGAAGAGCCTGCGCGTCCGCACGCGCGCCGAGCAGCCCGACCTGCTCGACGTGACGTTCACCGTCTCGTCGTTCGAGCCGATCTAGTGAGCGAGGTCGCAGCGGAGAAGCCCCGTCCGAGCCCCCGGCGCATCGCCGGGATCGCGCTCGCGGCGATCGCGCTCACGGCAATCCTGATGGTCCTGCGCTTCCCGTACGACCGGCTCGCCTCGTACATTGCGCAGCGCGTCGAGCAGGAGACCGGCGCGCGCGTCGCGCTGGGCCCGGTGTCGCTCGCGCTCGTGCGCTGGGGCCCAGGAATCGCGGCGCACGGAGTGCAGATCTCCCGCCCTGACGGCACGCACCTCGATCTCGCTCGGCTCGGCGTGCGCCCCGCCCTCGCGCTCGCGTGGTTCACGGGCAACCCCGCGCTCGCGACCGAGGTGGAGTCGGCGCTCGGCGGGGTCTCGGGCGTGGTCACGTTCGGCGATGCGCCCGGGTTCTCGGGCACGCTGAGCGACGTCGATCTCGATCAGCTCCCCCAGCACCGGATCGGCGCGCCGCTGCGCCTCCAGGGGCGCGCCGACGCCGACCTGGATATCACGATGCGCGAGGCCGGACCCGAGGGCGAGTTCGAGTTCGAGGCGCGCGACGGCATGCTCACCCATCCCAACCTGCCGTTGCCGATGCCGTTCCAGAAGCTCACGGGCGAAATCGACCTCGGCGGCACGGTATGGGCGCAGATCAAGAACGTCGAGCTCGCGTCGCCGCTCGCCTCGGGGCATGCGAAGGGCACGGTCGGCCGCTCGCCCATATTCGCCTCGGCGCCGCTCTCGCTCGAGATCGAGCTCACGGTGAGCGGCGCCGTCCAGGGATCGCTGCGCTCACAGGGCGTCGCGATCGGCAATGACGGCCAGATCCACGTGAACGTCTCCGGGACCCCGGCACGGCCCGTGGTTCGATAGCTTCTCGATCGATTGGAAGCGCTCCAGAAGGTCTTCAAGACGCTCAGCGACCCGACGCGCGTGCGGGTGCTCGCGCTGCTCGAGCAGGAGGAGCTCGCGGTCCAGGAGCTCATGGACGTCCTCGGCATGGCGCAGTCGCGCGTGTCGCGGCACCTCGCGATCCTGCGCGAGGCGGGCCTGCTTCGCGATCGCCGCGACGGGACCTACGTGTTCTACCGCTTCGATCCGCCCGGTGACGGGCCGTGGCGCGAGGCGTGGCAGCTCGTGCGCCACAGCCTCGACAACGACCCGACGCGCGCGCGCGACGTCGCGGCGCTCTCCCAGGTGATGGCCGCGCGCGCCGACCGCACGCGCAGCTTCTTCGACGCGGTCGGGCCCGAATGGGACTCGCTGCGCAAGGTGTTCAACGACGACGCGCTGCGGAGCCGGGCGCTCTCGCGCCTGGTTCCCTCGGGCCTGCGCGTGGCCGATGTGGGCACGGGGACCGGAATCCTCGCGGCCGAGCTCGCGCGGCTCGGCATGCGCGTGATCGCAGTCGACCACTCCCCGCGCATGCTCTCGGCCGCGCGCGCCAAGCTCACGGCCGAGGGGCTCGACCAGGTCGAGCTGCGTGCGGGCGAGGCGGGCGCGCTGCCGATCGACGACGCCTCGCTCGACGCCGCGTTCGCGCACATGGTGCTGCACTACCTGCCCTCGCCGGCCGACGCGATCCGCGAGATGGCGCGCGTGGTGCGCCCGGGCGGCGCGGTGATTGCGGTCGACTTCGTGCGCCACGAGCACGAGTGGATGCGCGAGGAGCTCGGCGTCACCTGGCTCGGCTTCGACCGCAGCGAGATCGAAGCGTGGTTCGCGCTCGCGGGGCTCGAGGCGCCGCTCATCGAAACCCAACCCGGGCGCTCTGCAGCACGCGACCTGCCCGAGGCGTTCGTAGCGTCCGCGCGCCGACCGAATGCCTGAGTCCTCGCGGCGCGCGGTGTTGTTCGACGCCGCGGGAACGCTGATCGAGCCGCGCGAGCCGATCGGCCAGACCTACGCGCGCATCTCGGAGAAGTACGGCGCCGCGATCTCCGCGTGGCGGCTCGACGACGCGTTCGCGCGCGTGTGGCGCACCGCGCCCGCGATGGTCTACCCGGGCCTGCCCGCCGATGCGACCGCGCGCTTCGAGCGCGACGCGTGGCGCGCGATCGTGCGGCAGACCTTCCTCGCCGCCGACTCGGCGGTGCGGCCGGACGACTTCGACGCCTTCTTCGAGGAGCTGTTCGCCCACTTCGCGACCGGAGCCGCGTGGCGCGTGCTTCCGGGTGCAAGCGACGCGCTCGAAGCGCTGCGCGGCGAGCGCGTCGCGACCGCGGTCGTATCGAACTTCGACCGCCGCCTGCCCGGAATCCTCTCCGACCTCGAGCTCGCCCCGCTGCTCGATCTCGTGTGGTTGCCCTCCGACGCGGGAGTCACCAAACCCGACCCGGCGATCTTCGAGAGCGCGCTCTCCGCGCTCGGCGTGACCGCTGCGCGGGCTCTGTTCGTCGGCAACGACGCGGAGCGAGATCTCGCGGGCGCGCGCGCGGTGGGCATGCGAGCGGTGGACGTTGCGTCGCTTGCTACCCTGGCTGACCTGCCCGAACTGGTTCTGCGCGAGCTTCCGGAGGAGCCTTGAGATGAGCTTGCCGACCGCGCGCGCGTTGTTCCGCGACCGCTTCGGCGTCGACGACAAGAGCCTGTCGGCCGCGCTCGACGCCGCGCTCGAGCGGCGCGTGGATTACGCAGATCTCTTCTTCGAGTACGGCACCCAGGACTCGGTCGTGCTCGAAGAGGGGATCGTCAAGACGGGCGACCGCCATCTCGAGCAGGGCGTCGGCGTGCGCGCGCAGGTCGGCGAGCGCCAGGGCTATGCCCACAGCGACGAGGTGAGCCCCGAGGCGCTCCAGCTCGCGGCTCGCACCGCGCGCGCGATCTCGGCCGACGCCGGCGCGGGCACGCGCGCCGTATCTGCCACGCGTTCGCGGCGCGCGCGATCTGTACCCCGTCGAGAAGCCGCCCACCGACGCCTCGGTCGCGAGCAAGATCGAGCTGGTCGAGGAGATCGACCGCTATGCGCGCGCGCGCGATCCGCGCATCGTCGAGGTCATGGCGAGCTGCGTGACGCAGCACCGCTCGGTGCTCGTGATGAGCAGCGATGGCACGTTCGCCGAGGATGCGCGTCCGCTCGTGCGCTTGAACGTGCAGGTGATCGCGCGCTCGGGCGAGCGCCGCGAAGTCGGCTACCAGGGCTGCGGCGGGCGCAGCGAGTTCGAGGCGCTGCTCGATCCCACGCGCTGGCAGGCGCTCGTCGACGAAGCGGTGCGCACGGCGCTGCTGAATCTCGAGGCCGAGCCCTGCCCCGCCGGCAGCATGACCGTCGTGCTCGGTCCCGGATGGCCGGGCGTGCTGCTCCACGAGGCGATCGGGCACGGCCTCGAGGGCGACTTCAACCGCAAGGGCACCTCGGCGTTCGCGGGGCGGCTCGGCGAGCGCGTCGCCGCGCCGGGCGTCACGGTGGTCGACGACGGCACGCTTCCGGGGCGGCGCGGGTCGCTCAACGTCGACGATGAGGGCACGCCGACCCAGCGCACCGTGCTGATCGAAGACGGCATCCTGCGCGGCTATCTGCAGGACCGGCTCAACGCGCGGCTCATGGGCATGGCGCCCACGGGCAACGGCCGCCGCGAGAGCTACGCCCATCTCCCGATGCCGCGCATGACCAACACGTTCATGCTCGCGGGCGAGGAAGATCCCACCGACATCGTGCGCTCGGTCGACCGCGGCATCTACGCGGTGAACTTCGGCGGCGGCCAGGTCGACATCACGAGCGGGAAGTTCGTGTTCTCGGCGAGCGAGGCGTACCGGATCGAGAACGGCCGCGTGGGCGCACCGCTCAAGGGCGCGACGCTGATCGGCAACGGTCCCGACGTGCTCACGCGCGTTTCGCGGATCGGCTGCGATCTCGCGCTCGACCGCGGTGTCGGCACCTGCGGCAAGGACGGCCAGTCGGTGCCGGTGGGCGTCGGGCTCCCGACGCTGCGCATCGACGACCTCACGGTCGGAGGCACCCAGGGGTGACCAGTCCGCGCGAGGCCGCCGAGCTCGCGCTCGCGAGTGCGATCCGCGCGGGTGCGGTCGCCGCGGACGCCGTGGCCGTGGAGTCGGACTCGCTCGAGACGCGCGTGCGCGGCGAGGAGATCGACTACGTCAAGCAGGCGCGCGAGCGCAAGGTCGGCGTGCGCGCTCTCGTGCGCGGCGCGCACGGCACGCGCTCCGCGATCACGTCCACGAGCGACCTCTCCGAGTCCGCGGTACGCGCGGTCGCCGCCGAGGCGGTCGCGCTCGCTCGCGCCACGGCCGAGGATCCCGCCGCGGGGCTGCCCGACGACGGCTTCGCCGATCCGGCCGCCCTGCCGGACCTCTCGCTGGCCGACCCGGCCGACCGCGGCGTGACGGCCGAATCACTGATCGATGCCGCGCGGCGCGCAGAGCTCGCCGGGCGTGCCGTGGATCCGCGGATCGAGAACTCCGAGGGATCGTCGGCGTCGGCTTCGTTCGCGCGCATCGCCTACGCGAACAGCGCGGGCTTCGCGGGCCACTACGAGGCGGCGTCGCACGGACTGTTCTCCGAGCCCATCGCGCGCGCGAACGGCGGCATGCAGCGCGACTGGTGGATGTCGGCCGCGCGCAGCCTCGCCGCGCTCGATTCGCCCGAGGCGGTCGGGCGGCGCGCCGCCGAGCGCGCGCTGCGCCGGCTCGGTGCGCGCACGGTGGCGACCTGCGAGGTGCCCGTGATCTTCGATCCGCTCACGGCGGCGAGCCTTTGGGGTCAGCTCGCGGGGCTCGTGAGCGGCTATGCGGTGTACCGGGGCACGAGCTATCTCGCGGGCAAGCTCGGCGAGATCGTCGCGAGCGACGCCGTGACGATCATCGACGACGCGTGCCGGCCCGCCGGTCTCGGCAGCCGTCCGTTCGACGGCGAGGGACTGCCGTCGCGGCGCACGGCACTGATCGAGCGCGGGCGCCTCGCCTCCTACCTGCTCGACACCTACTCCGCGCGCAAGGTCGGCGGGCGTTCGACCGGCAGTGCGAGCCGGTCCGCGAGCAGCCCGCCCGCGGTAGGCGCCACCAACCTCGGGCTCGTCCCCGGCGATGCCTCACTCGAGCAGATCATCGCCGACACGCCGCGGGGGCTGCTCGTGACCGAGCTGATCGGGATGGGCTTCAACCCGACCACGGGCGACTACTCGCGCGGCGCCGCGGGCTTGTGGATCGAAGGCGGCCAGATCGCCCATCCCGTCGAGGAGATCACGATCGCGTCCAACTTCCCCGACATGCTGCGCGGCATCGACGCGGTCGGCAGCGACCTCTTGTGGCTCTCGCGGATCGGATCGCCGAGCGTGCGCATCGCGCGCATGACCGTAGCGGGCGGACGATGAGCGCACCCGAGGTTCTGCTCGGGCTGAAGTTGCCGGACGTCGACGTCTGGTCGCCGCGCGTGACCGTGGCGCTCGGGCAGAATCCGAGCCTGTTCACGGGCCCGGGTACGAACACCTATCTCGTCGGCACGGGCCGCGAGCGAATCCTGCTCGACACGGGCCAGGGCGTCCCCGCCTATCTGCCCGTGCTCGCTCGAGCCCTCGAACGCGCCGACTGTGCGATCCAGGAGATCGTGCTCACGCACGGCCATCCCGATCACATCGGCGGCGTCGCGGACGTGCTCGAACACCACGGCCCGCTGCGCGTCTCGAAGCGCCCGCACGCGGGCTTCGATGCGCGCTACCCGGGCGAGATCACACCGATCGGCGACGGCGACGTGGTGCGCACCGAAGGCGCGACGCTGCGAGCCATCCACACGCCCGGTCATGCCGAGGACCATCTCTGCTTCGCACTCGAGGAGGAGCGCGCGATCTTCTCGGGCGACAACGTACTCGGCGTCGGCACCACCGTGATCCCGGCCGAGGGCGGCGACCTGCTCGACTACATGCAATCGCTCGAACGGCTGCTCGCCGACGAGCCCTCCGCGATCTATCCCGCGCACGGACCCATGATCCGCGACGGGTGCGCGAAGCTGCGCGAGTACATCGATCACCGCAACCAGCGCGAGCAGGAGATCCTCGCAGCGCTGCGCACGGGACTGGGCGGCATCCCCGAGATCGTCGCGCGCGTGTACGCGGCCTACCCGGTCGCGTTGCACCTGCCCGCGCGCAGCTCGGTGTGCTCGCACCTGTTGAAGCTCGAGCGCGAGGGTCGCGTGCGCCGCAGCGGCGCGGCACCGCTCGACGCGCGCTGGGCGCTGACCTGATGGACTTCGCTCGGCTTCGCCTCGCTGCGCGAGACTTGCGGTGACCCACCCGATCGTCGCCGCGCTGCACAGCGCGGCGGCCGAGGAGCGCCGCGCCGCCTGCGAAGCGGCCCCGGGTGATCCGTCCGCGGTGCTGCTGGTGGATCCGCTGGTCGAAGCGCTCGGCGACCGCGATCCGCGCGTGGTGCGCGCGGCGACGCGTGCGCTCGAGCAGATCGGCCGCGAGCACGAAGCCGTGCTGGTGGCGCTGCGCCCCGCGCTGCGCAGCGCGGAGTCGCGACACCGCCTCGAGGCTGCGTGGACCTGGGCTCGTCTCGAGCCGCCGCCGATCAAGCTATTGCCCGCGATCGTGTCGGCGCTCGGCGACCTCCAGGGCGATGCGCGCTGGCGCGCAGCGCGCCTGCTGGTCGAGCTCGCGCGCATCCACGACGAGGTGTCACCCGTCGTGCACAATCTCGTCGCGGGCGATCAACCCGTGCGCGTGCGTGCGGTCGGTCTCGCTGCGCTGCGCGAGCTCGAGCCGGATTCCGATGCGACGCGCGCCGCACACCTCGCGGCGAGCCGCGACCGCGATCCCGGCCTCGCGCGCCTGGCGTTGGTCGGGCTCGCGGGCATCGCTGCGACGCGCGAGGTCTGGGAGCGCCTGATCGAGGTGCTCGCGGCGAACCCCGACGCCGCGTGTCGCCGCATTGCGGCGACCGCCTGCGGCGCGCTCGGATCTGCGCCGCCCGAAGCGCACGCGGCACTCGAGCGCGCGGCGCAGGAGGACGGCGACGAGAGCGTGCGCGCCGCAGCCGCGCGATCTCTCCGCTCTGGCTCAGCGGAACAGCAGGGCGTCGAGTGAGAGCACCCCGGGGCCCGTCAAGAACAACACTCCGCAGATCACCGCGAGGTTGATCGTGTACTCGGCGCCGGGCGGATCGTTCGTGATCAGATAGCCCGCACCCTTGTGGCCGAGCCGGCCCGCAACGATCATCGTGAAGATGAGCAGCAGGCACGCCGGGCGCGTGAGCAGACCCAGCGCGAGCAGG
The DNA here is from genome assembly GCA_963832165.1 of uncultured delta proteobacterium. Classification (GTDB taxonomy): domain Bacteria; phylum Myxococcota_A; class UBA9160; order UBA9160; family SMWR01; genus JAHEJV01. The sequence continues at coordinate 53,141 of CAWHTE010000008.1, forward strand.
CTGCCGCCGGTGATCTCCGACAGCATCGCCATGCGCGCCTGAACGGGCGCCATCGGCACGCCGAGGCTCTCGAGAAAGTCCACGAAGCCTTGCATGTTCCCGGTGCCCACGACTCCGAGCTTGCCGAGGCCGTGCGTCACGAAACACAATCCGATCGCCAGGCGCCCGACGAACAGCGCCGTGTTGGTATACCAGGGCTGGGTCAGCAATACGCCGAGGTCGAAGCTCGGGTCCATCGACGCCTCCCGGTGAAAATCGGTCCCGTTGTAGCACGGGCGAGAGGACAGATGCATGGAGAAGGCCGATTTCTTCCGCGAGTCGCGCCGCGACAGCCCGGGTCCGCTCGCGGGCGTGCGCGTGCTCGAGGCCACGACCACCTGGGCCGGACCGATGTGCGGCTGCGTGCTCGCGGACTTCGGCGCCGACGTCGTGAAGGTCGAGCATCCGGCGGGTGAGATCGCGCGCCGGTCGCCGCCGTTCCTGCCCGGAACGAACCCGCCGCTCTCGTTCATGAACGAGATCCTGAACCGCAACAAGCGCAGCCTCGCGCTCGATCTGCACGGCGACGCGGGCCGCGCGCTGTTCCTGCGCCTCGCTGCGCGGAGCGACGTCGTGATCGAGAACTTCCGCCCCGGCACCCTCGACGGCTGGGGCATCGGCTATGCCGCAGTGCGCTCGGTGCGGCCCGACGTGGTCTACGTCTCGATCAGCGGCTACGGCCAGTGGGGCCCCGACCACGATCGCGTGGGCTACGACCCGCTCGCGCAGGCCGCGAGCGGATTCCTGTCGCTGAACGGCTCGCCCGACGGCGAGCCCGTGAAGTCGCCGACCTTCCTCGCCGACGATCTCGCGGGTCTGCACGGCGCTATCGCCGCGCTCGCGGCGCTGCGCCATCGCGATGCCACGGGCGAAGGGCAGCACATCGACGTGTCGCTGCTCGACGCGATGCTGTTCCAGTCGACCGGCTACCTCACGCTCGGCGCGATGGGCGTCGATCTGCCGCGGCTCGGCAACCAGTTCCGGATCGCTGCGCCCGCGAACAGCTACCGCTGCCGCGACGGGCTGATCTTCATCGGCGTCCTGCTCGACGCGCACTGGTGCCGGCTCGCTGCGCTTGCTCGGGCGAGCCGAGCTCGGCCGATCGACCCGCGCTATGCCACCGGGCTCGCACGGATCGCGCATCGCGACGAAGTGGATGCGCTGGTCGCGGGCTGGGCGCGCGAGCGCACGGTGGCGGACGCGCTCGCGGCGCTGCACGAGGCGAGCGTTCCCACCGCGCCCGTGCGCAGCTATGCCGAGGCGGCCGCCGATCCGCACGTGCGCGCGCGCGACATGCTCCAGGAGGTCGAGCGCGGCGGCGCGCGCGTGCCGCTCACGGGCCCCGCGGCCAAGCTCTCGCGCACGCCGATCCGCGTGCGGTCCGCGGCGCGCGACCTCGGTGCAGATACCGAGGCCGTGCTCGCGGAGCTCGGCATCCCCCTCGCCGAGCGCCGCGCGCTGCGCGATGCGGGAGTCGTGGCGGGTCCGCTGCCGTCGGAGAATCCCGATTGACCCCCCGATCCGGCCCGTTACAGTCTGAATTCCCAACGAAGCGAGAGGAGAGCACGCATGGCGAACCTCAAGGGCAGCAAGACCCACGACAATCTCAAGGATGCCTTCGCCGGCGAATCGCAGGCGAACCGGCGCTATCTGTACTTCGCGAAGCAGGCCGACATCGAGGGTTATCCCGACGTCGGCGGTCTGTTCCGCGACACCGCGGAGGCGGAGACCGGCCACGCGCACGGGCACCTCGACTACCTGAAGCAGGCGGGCGATCCGGCCACGGGCAAGCCGATCGGCGGCACCGACAAGAATCTCGCGGCTGCGGTTGCGGGTGAGACCTACGAGTACACCGAGATGTACCCGGGGATGGCGAAGACCGCGCGCGGCGAGAACTTCGCCGACATCGCCGAGTGGTTCGAGACGCTCGCGAAGGCCGAGAAGTCCCATGCGGGCCGCTTCCAGCGAGCGCTCGACGGCCTCGAAAAGCTCTAGTCGATCCGCCCGGCGGGCGACGCCGTGAAGGTTTCGCCCCCGGAGCGTCCGACGGCCGAGCTGCGCTTCGGCGACGCCGACTATCTCGATCCCGCGAAGGTCGAGCGCGAGCTGCGCCGGGTCGGCGACATCTGCCATCAGTGCCGGCGCTGTCTGCCGCTGTGCCCGACGTTCCCGAAGCTCTTCGAGCTCATCGACGCATCGGCCGACGAGATCGCGGGCGTGGCGATGGCCGATCTCGATGCGGCAAACGAGCTCTGTTACCACTGCAAGCTCTGCTACAACCACTGCCCCTACACGCCGCCCCACGAGTGGGACGTCGACTTCCCGCTGCTCATGCGCCGCCAGCAGATCGCCCGCGCGCAGCGCGACGGCATCCCGCTCGCGCGCCGCCTCACCACGCGCACGGATCTGATCGGCAAGATCGGCTCGCTCGCGGCGCCGCTCATGAACTTCGCGAACCGCAACCGCGCGTCGCGTGTGGTCATGGAGAAGACGCTCGGGATCGACCGCGACTGGGTCCAGCCGTCGTTCTACGCCGAGACGGTCGACCGCTGGTTCGCGAAGCGCCCGCGCCGCGGCGGCGGCGAGAACGGCCGCGTCGTGCTGTTCACTACCTGTAGCGTGAACTACAACGACCCGATCGCGGGGCGATCGCTCACGGTGGTTCTCGAGCACAGCGACGTGCGCGTGGATCTCTGTTACGAGCGCTGCTGCGGAATGCCGTTCACGGACACCGGCGACATGGACGCCGCGCGGCGCAACGCGGAGCGCAATGTTGCCGACCTGCTTCCCTACGTCGAGCAGGGCGCGGCGATCGTCGTGCCGGGTCCCTCCTGCTCGCTCATGCTCAAGGAGGAGTATCCGAAGCTGCTCGGCACTTCCGCGGCCGTGCGCGTCGCCGAGGCGACCCAGGACGCGATGGAATACCTCTATCACCTCGCGCGCGCGAAGAAGATGAAGCGCGACTTCTCCGAGCCGCTCGGACACGTCGCCTATCAGGCGCCGTGCCATCTCCGGCACCAGAACATCGGCTTCCGTGCCCGCGATCTGCTCCAGCTCGCGGGCGCCGAGGTGACGGTGGTCGACGCGTGCTCGGGTGTCGACGGCACCTGGGGCATGCAGGCGCGATTCCACGAGCTCTCGATGTCGGTGGCCGCGCCGATGCTCGCGCGGATCCGCGAGGCGAACCCCGACCACGTGGCCACCGACTGCCCGCTCTCCGCGCTGCGGATCCAGGAAGGACTGGGCCGCGCGGCCGTACACCCCGTCGTGCTGCTGCGCCACGCCTACGGACTGCCCGCCGAATGAGACCGCTCGCGCGCGAGGAGATCGTCCCGCTCGCCTCCTACGCGAGCGTGCGCGATGCCTTCCGAAGCGCGGTGATCGCGTACAAGCGCGCACGGCGCATGTCCGTGGGTCCGTCCGTGACACTCCTGTTCGAAGACCGCGAGACGCTGCGCTTCCAGGTCCAGGAGATGCTCTGGGTCGAGCGGATCGAGGAGCCCGAGCGCGTGCAGCACGAGCTCGACGTCTACAACGAGCTGATGCCGGGTGCGCGCGAGCTTTCGGCCACGCTCTTCGTCGAGATCACCGAGCCGGGTCGGATCCGCGCCGAACTCGATCGCCTGATCGGCATCGACGAGCACGTCGCTCTCGTGCTCGGCGCCGGCTCGGACGAGCGCGCGCTGCGCGCGAAATTCGACGCGAAGCAGATGGAGGACGACCGGATCTCCGCGGTGCAGTACATCCGCTTCGCGCTCGACGATGATGCGGTCGCCGCGCTCGCGCGGGTGGACCACTACGCCGCGATCCGGATCTCGCATCCCCACTACGCGCACGAGGCGGTGCTCCCGCCCGCGGTGCACGAGAGCCTCGCCGCGGGGCTGCGCGCCGAGCCGCGCTCGCTCGTACCGCTGCTGCCGGACCCGCCCGCGGCCGCCCCCGAACCCGAGGTGCTCTACTCGGGTGGCGGAGTGCGCGTGCTGCGACCGGCGGTGCCACAGCTGCCCGGCCATCTCGTGGTGGAGGCGAGCACCCCGCTCACCTCCACCGGAGAGGTCGATGCCGCGCTCTGGAACGCGCTCACCGAGGCGGTGCGCCGCACCGCCGCCGATGCCGCCCAGCGCCACGGCGGCTGCCGCGTGGTCGCGGACTTCTCCCCGGGCGCTCCGCTGCGCTGGCACATCCTGCCGCGTCCCTCTTAGCCGGGCCTTCGCTCGGCTTCGCCTCGCTGCGCGTCGGCCGACTTCGTCGGCCTCCTTGCGGATCCGGGCGTGGGGTAGGCCCAACCCGACTCTGCGGTCTGCGCTGATTCCTGCCCAACTGTGCCGCTTCGCCTGCTATAAGGCTGCGCAAACCGAAGCGGCCGGGTGGCATCGCCTGGCGAGGGGGATCCGATGATCGATCGCGGCGACACCGCCTGGATACTCACGTCCACCGCGCTCGTACTGTTCATGACGATTCCGGGGCTCTCGTTGTTCTACGCAGGGCTCGTGCGAACCAAGAACGTGCTGTCCGTCCTGATGCACTGCTTCGTGCTCACGGCGTTGATCACGCTCTTGTGGCTCGCGTACGGCTACAGCATCGCGTTCGACACGACCGGCATGCAGGCCGGCGTCGTGAACTTCCATTCGTTCGTCGGAAGTCTCGAGAAGGCCTTCCTCGCCGGGGTGGGAGTCGACTCGGTGTCGGGCACGATCCCCGAGCCGCTGTTCTTCGCGTTCCAGATGACGTTCGCGATCATTACACCGGCGCTGATCGTGGGCGCATTCGCCGAGCGCATGAAGTTCTCGGCAATGCTCTGGTTCATGGTGGGCTGGCTCACGCTCGTCTACCTGCCCGTGTGTCACATGACGTGGGGCGGCCCGGGCGGCTTCTTCTTCGATCTGGGCGTGCTCGATTTCGCGGGCGGAATCGTCGTACACATCACGGCCGGCGTCGCCGCGCTCGTGGTCGCCGTGGTGCTGGGCGTGCGGCGCGGCTGGCCCACGTCGCCGATGGCACCGCACAACCTCACGCTCACGGTCATGGGCACGGGGATGCTCTGGGTGGGCTGGTTCGGATTCAACGCGGGTAGCGCGCTCGGCGCGACCGGCGGCGCGGCAATGGCCCTGGTCGTCACGCAGGTCTCGGCCGCCACCGCGGCGCTCACCTGGATGGGGATCGAGTGGATCCGCTCCGGACGCCCCTCCGTGCTCGGGATCGTCACGGGCAGCGTCGCGGGCCTGGCCGCGGTTACACCGGCGTCGGGATTCATCGGCCCGGTCGGCGCGCTCGGCATCGGCGTCGCGTCGGGTACGGCGTGCTACTTCGCTTCGGTGGTGTTGAAGGCCCGGATTGGCTACGACGACTCGCTCGACGTGTTTGGCGTGCACGGAGTCGGGGGATTCCTCGGCACCGTGTTGGTCGGGTTGTTCGCGTCGGAGATCTTCGGCGGGCTCAAGGGCGACCTCGGCATCGGCCGGCAGCTCGGCATCCAGCTGCTCGCGGCCTCGCTCACGGCGGTCTACACCGCGGGGATGACCTACGCGCTCGCCAAGGTGGTGGACGCGCTGGTCGGGCTCCGCATCGAGGAGATCGGCGAGGAGCTGGGGCTCGACCTGCACCAGCACGGAGAGAGCGGGTACAACCTGTAAGCGCGCGCCCGCGATGCTCCGCGTCGCCCCGCCCGCCCTACAATTCGCAGCGTGGCGGACGAAGGCGACATTCCCGTGCGGCGCGGCGTGGTGATTCCGGCTTCCGAGCTCGAGGAGACCGCGAGCCGATCGAGCGGACCGGGTGGCCAGCACGTCAACAAATCGAACACGCGCGTGACCCTGCGCTGGTGCGTTCGCGACAGCGCGGCGCTCGATCCAGCCGCGCGGCGCCGCGTGGAGGAGCGGCTCGGCGCGCGCGTGACGCGCGCTGGAGAGCTGATCGTCCACGCGCAGAGCCACCGGTCGCGAGCGCGCAACCGCGAGCTCGCACGCGAGCGTCTCGCCGCGCTCGTGCGCGACGCGCTGCACACGCGGGCACCGCGCGTTCCGACGCGCGCGGGCGCCGGAGTGCGCGCGCGCGGGCGCGACGCGAAGCGCCGGCACAGCACGCGCAAGCGCGCGCGACGACCCGTGCGCGACGAGGACGCGTGACCCCGGAGCTGTTCCCGTCCGGTGTGTGTGTCGCGTCGGGACCGAGCGGGGTCGACGCCCCGCTCCACCCCGACGAAGCGGAGCTCGCGCGCACGATGGGACCCGCGCGGCGGCGCGAGTTCGCGGAGGGCCGCGCGTGTGCCCGGCGAGCGATCGCCGCGCTCGGTGTGCCCGGCGGGCCCGTGTTGCGCGGCCTGCGCCGCTCTCCGCAGTTTCCGGACGGCGTGATCGGATCGATCACGCACACGAGCGGGTTCTGTGCCGCGGCGGTCGCGCGCCGCACGTCCTTCGCGGGCATCGGCCTCGACGCCGAGCAGGACGCGGCCCTCTCGGAACGCGCCGTCGCGCGCATCTGTACGCCGGGCGAGCTCGAGGCGCTGCACGCGCTGCGCGGCCGCAGTGCGCAGTGCTGGGGAGCGGTCGTGTTCTCGGCCAAGGAGAGCCTGTACAAGGCCTACTTTCCGATCACGGGAGTCTTCATCGGGTTCCGCGACGCCGAGATCGCGCTATTCCCGGAAGCAGGCGACGCGGGGCGCTTCGAGGCCCGCCTGGTCCGCGCCGACGCGCCCGACGCCGCGGGGCAGCGCCGCTTCGAGGGTCGCTATGCGTCCGATGGCGCGCGCGTGCTGACCGGCCTCGTCGTTCCCCACCGCTACTGAATGCGGATGCGCCCCGAGAACCCCTCTTCGTAGCCGTGGAAATACTCGAGCTGTTCCTCGGGCCAGCGCCAGCAGTAGTAGCCGCGGCCGTTGTCGAAGTCGACGAGCCAGCGGCCCTTCACCTCGACACCGAGCGCCTCCATCGCGCGCACCCAGTCCGCCACTGCGCTCGCGAGCTCCTTCTCGAGCGCCACGCGTGCGGCGTCGTCGCCCTCGCGGACGTCTCCACGGCGTGCCTCGATCGCGTCGACCGCCTCCACCGCCCGCGCGGTGATCCGGCGCACTTCGACCGCGATCTCGCGCGCGGCCCCGAGGCTCCACGAACGCTCATCCCGCTCGTCCATCACCCCTACTGCTCCACTTCCTCGTCACCCGACATCTGGATCAACGTGCGCACGACGGTACTGCGCTGCGCGCCGCCGACGACGCGCTTGAGATCCTCGTAGAGCGTCGGATCATTGAGCAGCATGCCGAGGGTGCCCTCGCCCGTGTCGAGCTTTGCGAGGATGCTGTTCAGGCGCGCACCTGCATCGAGCACTTCGAGCACGACGTCCTGCTCCGTGAGAGGCTCGTATACCAGGCTGTGGAGCAGGCCGTTGCCCGTCGCAATTTCGTTCAGGATCGACTCGAAGGTGGCGAGCGACTGGTTGAGGCTGGCCATTCCACTGCCCTCGTGTTCGTCGTAGATCAGGCTGTGCAGCAGCCCATTGCCGTGTTGGATCTCCGAGACGATGTCGGAGACCGACGCGACCGTATCCGCGAGGCCCTTGCCGCCTTCCTTCTCGCCGCTCTGGAATCCCGCCACCACCACGTTGAGGTTCTTCGCGAGCGTCGCGATGTTGTCGAGCGCCTGCGCGCCCGTGTCGATCACGCGCGCGAGGTTGACGGGATTCGCCACCCGGATCTCCCCGCCGTCCTCGAGCCGGGGCTCGGTCGGCGATCCCAGCGAGATCTCGACATAGCGATCGCCGAGCAGGCCGACCGTGCCGATCGAGGCCGCGGAATCCGCGCGGATCCGCTCCTGGACCTCCTCGTCTACCGAGAGCTCCACCTTCACCGCAGGTCGGCCGTCCGGACGCGCGCCGAGCTCCACGCTCTCGACGCGTCCCACGCGCGTGCCCGCGAGCCAGACCGGCGCGTTCGGAATCAGCCCTTGGACGTTCTCGTAGTAGCCGACCAGGCGATAGCGGCCACCGAACACGCTCTCCTGGGTCGACAGCGACAGGATCGCGAGCGCGAGCGCGACGAGTGCCGCGAGCGCAAACGACCCCACGATCAGGCTGGTCCGCCTCCGGTCATACATGGGCGTATCCTTTCTCGAGTTCGTCGGGCGCATCGAAACTGCCGTCGAGGAACGCGCGCACGTCGGCGTTCTCCGAGTCGCGGATCTCGTCGGCCGTGCCCAGCGCCGCGATCCGGCCGTCCTTGAGCAGCGCGACACGGTCGGAGATCGCGAAGCAGAGCTCGAGCTCGTGCGTCACCACTACCGAGGTCACCTGCAGCTCCTGTTGCAGCGTCCCGATCAGATCCGCGATCCGGCGCTGGTTGGCGGGATCGAGGCCCGTCGTGGGCTCGTCGTAGAGTATGACGCGGGGCTCGAGCGCTACACCACGCGCCACACCGACGCGTTTGCGCATTCCGCCCGAGAGCTCCGAGGGCATCTTGCGCTCGGCGCCCGGGAGCCCGACCGCGGCGAGCGACTGCGCCACGCGCTCGGCGATCCGCTCTTCGGGCCAGCGCATGTGCTCGCGCAGCGGATAGGCGACGTTCTCGAAGACCGTGAGCGAGTCGAACAGCGCGGCGCTCTGGAAGATCATCGACACCGCGGTGCGAACGCCCGTCAGCTCGTGCTCGGGCAGCTCGGTGATGTCGGTTCCGAGCACGCGCACGCTGCCCCGATCGGGGCGCAAGAGGCCGATCATGTGCTTCAGGCAGACCGACTTGCCGCTGCCCGATCCGCCCAGAATCGTGAAGGTCTCCCCCTCACGGATCGCGAGATCGACGCCGGAGAGCACGGGCTGGCGCTGGAACGACTTGTGAATGCCCGAGAGCTCGATCACCACACCGCCGTCGGCGCCGCTCACAGGATCACCATCAGCTGGGTCAGAAAGAAGTCGCTCACGAGCACACCGATCGAAGCCACCACCACGCTGCGCGTCGTGGCCTGCCCGACGCCGACCGTGCCGCCCGTGGTCTGCAGCGCCATCGCGCAGCCCACCATCGCAATCAGCCAGCCGAACACGAACGTCTTGGCGAGGCCCGAGAACAGATCGTTGACCGTGACCGTGTTGCTGATCGTCTGGATGTAGAAGTTCGGATCGATCCCGAACTGGCTCCACGAGAGCACGAGCCCGCCGAAAGCCCCGAGCACGTCGGCGAGGATCGTGAGCAGCGGCAGCGCGAGCGTGGCGGCAACGACGCGCGGCAGCACGAGCTTCTGCACCGGATCGGCACCCATCGAGCGGATCGCATCGACCTGCTCGGTCACCTGCATCGCGCCGATCTCGGCGGTGATGCCCGCGCCGACGCGCCCGCCCACCATGAGCGCCGTGAGCACGGGGCCGAGCTCGCGCGCGAGCGAGAGCCCGACCACGGCGCCGACGTAGGGCTTCGCCCCGAAGCGCGCCAGTGCGATGCCGGTCTGCAGCGCGAGCACCATGCCCGTGAACAGCGCCGTGATGAGCACGATCGTGCTCGAGCGCGCGCCGATCGCCTCCATCTGCCGCAGCACTTCGAGCCAGGGGAAGCGCGGTCGCAGCGCTGCGCGCGCGGTCTGGCCCACGAGCAGCGTGAAGTAGCCGAGCCGATCGATCGCCTCGAGTACGCGGTCCCCGAGTCGGACGATCTCGTGTGCAGCAACCCGCGTCGGCGCGCTCACGGCGTCTCCTCTGTTGCGGGCGCACCCGACGCGCTGGCCGCGGCCGCACCGCTCTGCGGCTCCACAGCGAGCGTGTGCCACCACGCTTCGAAATCGCTTTCGGCCTGCTCGAAGGCGCTGGCATCGCGCGCGACCAACACCCAGTCGAGCGCGCAGCCATTGGCCGCGAACGTCACGGTCTTCACGCGCACCGCACCGCCCGCCGCATCGGCATCGAATACCGCCTGCCAGCCTGTGAGCGCGCCAAGCTCCACCGGTCCCGCCTCACGCACGACATACGCCGGAATCCCGATCCGCAGATGACGCGCGAGGTACTCGGGACGTGCGAGCGGCCCACCGCAGCGCGAGGAGAACGTCATGCGAGCCAGCCCTGCCGGCTGCGGTTCGCCTGCGTCCGACCGCTCGTACGCGAGCAGGCTGCCGTCGACGCTCTCGTGTCGCCAGGGCGGATCCGCCGCGGGGGGAGCACCGAGCCGGTAGCCGTGCCGCGGGTTGACGAACCCCCCATCGGTTGGCACCAGAGGATTGGCGGCAGCGCAACCCCAGAGCACGGGCACCACGAGCACTACACTGGCCCAGGTCGCTCGTGCGCGACGCGCGCGCCTTGCACCGCCCATCGCGTGCCGAGCCTACCCGATCCACAGCACGCAGCCCATAATCGCCGTGTGTCGGACGCACGCGCCACCCGGAACGCGCAGCCCGGGGCCGACCCGGCACCCGCCCCGATCGTGCTCGCGAGCGCCTCGCCGCGTCGCTCTTGGCTGCTCGCCCGCGCCGGGGTCGCCTTCGAAGCGCGCCCCGCACACCTCGACGAGACACCGCGCCGCGACGAGGCGCCCGCCGAAACGCTCGTGCGCCTCGCGCGCGCGAAGGCGCTCGCGGTCGCACTTGCGATCGGGGAGCCCGGCCGGCTCGTGCTCGGCGCCGATACCGGGGTCGTGCTCGGCGACCGGCTGTTCGGCAAGCCCCGCGATCCCGAGGATGCGATCGAGATGCTCGCGCAGCTCGCGGGTCACACCCATCGCGTGATCACCGAGGTCGCGATCGCGGAGTCCGGCGGACGCCGCATCTGGCAGTGCGGAGCGACCAGTCTCGTGACACTGCGCGCTGCCACTCGCGACGAGCTCGCGCGCTATGTGGCCGGCGGGGAGCCGCTCGACAAGGCGGGCGCCTACGCGTTCCAGGGCGAGGGGCGCATGCTCGTCTCGCGCGTGGAGGGCAGCGAAAGCAACGTGATCGGCCTGCCGCTCGAGGAGACGCTCGCGCTGCTCGCGTGCGCGCGCGCCGCACTGGCGTGAGTGCCGCCGACGCGCTCTCGGCCGTACGCGCACGCGTGCACTCGGCGGCGGCGCGCGCGGACCGGCTGACCGCACCCGTGACGCTCGTCGGCGTCGCGAAGGGAACCCCGGCCGAGCGCGTGCTCTCCGCGGTGCGCGCGGGCCTTGGCGACGTCGGCGAGAACTACCTGCAGGAGGCGACGGCGCACCGCTCGGAGCTCTCGAAGCGGCTGGCGGAGACGGACATCGCGCCGCCGCGGTGGCACTTCATTGGTCGGCTCCAGCGCAACAAGGCGCGCGCGGTCGCGCAGTCATTCGACGTAGTGCACACGCTCGACCGGCCCGAGCTCGGCAACGCGCTCGAGCGCGGCGCCGCCGATGCGGGCCGCACGCTCGAAGCGCTGATCCAGGTCAACGTGAGCGGCGAAGCGCAGAAGGGCGGCGCAGCGCCCGAGGCCGTGCCGGCGTTGCTCGACGCGAGCCGCGCATGGCCGCATCTCCGGGTGGTGGGGCTCATGGCGATCCCGGCGGCAAGCGACGACCCCGAGCGCACGCGTCCCGCATTCGCGATGCTGCGCGCGCTGCGCGACTCGCTGCGAGCAGATCACCCGGCGCTGCTCGAGCTCTCGATCGGCATGTCGAGCGACTTCGAGGTGGCGATCGAGGAAGGAGCCACGATCATCCGCGTGGGCACGGCTCTGTTCGGGCCCAGGGAGCCAGCATGACACTCGAGGGCGTACGAATCGGATTCCTGGGCGCGGGCGCGATGGCCGAGGCGCTCGCGGGCGGGCTGCGCGCGTCGGGCATCGCGGCGGGATCGCTGCGCCTCTCCGACCCCGACCCCGCGCGCCGCAAGCACGTCGAGCAGGCGCTCGGCGTCGCGACCACCGACGACAACGCCGAGATGATCGCGAGCAGCGACATCGTCGTGCTCGCGGTGAAGCCGCAGGTGTTGCCCGCAGCGCTCGGCGCGCTCGCGGGCGAGCCCGATCTCGCGCGCCCGCTCTGGGTGTCGATCGCGGCCGGTGTGCGGATCGCCAGGCTCGAGGCCGCGCTCGGCGCGAACGCGCGCGTGGTGCGCGCGATGCCCAACACACCCGCGCTCGTCCGCAGCGGCGCCACTGCGATCTGCGGCAACGCGGCGGCCACCGCCGCCGACCTCGAGCGCGCTCACTCCCTGTTCGCGAGCGTCGGCACGTGCTGGACCGCGCCGCGCGAGGCGCTGCTCGACGCCGTGACTGGACTCTCGGGGAGCGGCCCGGCCTATGTGTTCGTATTCCTCGAGGCGCTCGGGGATGCGGGAGTCCGAATGGGCCTGCCGCGCGACGCCGCCTATCAACTCGCGTTTCAGACCGTGCTCGGCGCCGCGCGGCTCGCGATCGAAGACGGCCGCCACCCCGCCGCGCTCAAGGATCAGGTGACCTCTCCCGGCGGCACCACGATCGCGGGGCTCGAGCGGCTCGAGGCCGGCGGCCTGCGCGCGGCGGTGTACGATGCGGTCGCGGCAGCCACGCGGCGGTCCCAGGAGCTCGCCCAGGGCGACTGAAAGGCCCAGCGGATTCGGAGCCTTGGGGACGAACCCTCAAGCTGCGCGCGCGTTTGGCCGATCGATTTGCCGCAGGGAGTTTTCCCCGGGAGTCCACTTGCGCATCACGCCGCTCGACGTCCGCAATCACGTGTTCCCGCGCCGCATGAACGGCTACGACCGCGAGGAGGTCGACACGTTCCTGCGCATGGTCTCGGGCGACTACGAGACCACGATGCGCGAGCTCCAGAACGCGCGCGAGAAGATCGGCCAGCTCGAACAGCGCGTGCAGGAGCTGCTCCAGAACGAACATCTGCTCCAGGAGACGCTCACCACGGCGCAGCACCTCACGCAAGACCTCAAGCAGACGGCGATGAAAGAGGCCGAGATGGTGATCAGCCATGCGGAAATCCAGGGCGAGAAGGTCCTGGACGCCGCGCATCGCCGCGCGGCCCGGCTCGCCGAAGACTTGCGCGAGATGAAGCTCCTGCGCGGTCGGGTCGCCGCCGTGCTGCGCGCGACGCTCGAGCACCACCTGCAGCTCGTCGACCACCTCAGCGAAGATCCGGCGGGCGAGGATCCGGCCATGGAGAGCCGGATCGAAGCGCTCGTGCGCCGGCGCGAGCCGCGCAGCGGGTCGTAGGCCCGGGCGGCCCTCTCTTTCGCGGTTCCCGGGCGCCGGCTGGCGGCTCCGGAGGCCCCTGGCGTAGGCTTGAACTCCCGCCCCGAGGCCCCACGCTTACGCCTCCCCGCCCCCCACAAGGAACTGTGATGCCCGTCTACGAGTACGCCTGCGAGAAGTGCAAGCACGAGTTCGAGGCGGAGCAGCGGATCAGCGATGACCCGATCCGGGTCTGCCCGAAGTGCCGCGCGCGGAAGGTCAAGCGGCTGATCTCGCGTACCTCGTTCGTACTCAAGGGCAGCGGCTGGTACTCGGATCTCTACTCCTCCGCGGGCGCAAAGAAGGATGGGGATTCGAAAACCGGCGGCGAGAGTGGCGACAAGCCGGACTCGAGCGCGAAGTCGGACACCAAGTCCGAGTCGACGACGGAGAAGTCGGAGAAGTCGGAAAAGTCGGAGAAGCCCGCCGCGAAGAAGGACGGCAAGGCCGACAAGGCCAAGAGCAAGTCGAGCAAGCCCAAGGCCGCCTGATCTCCGACGCTGCTAAGCTCCGCGCCCGTGGAAACGATCGTCGTCGACGGCCTCGCTCTCGCGCAGGAGATCCGCAAAGAGCTCTCCGAGGCGGTTGGACGCCACGTCGCAGCGGGACGCCGCGCGCCGCATCTGGCCGTCGTGCGGGTCGGCGACGACCCCGCGAGCGCGTCGTACATCAAGGGCAAGCGGCGCGCGTGCGAGAGCATCGGGATGGGTTCGACGGAGACCCACCTGCCCGAGCGGACCACGCCGGTCGAGCTCGACGCGACGCTCGCCGAGCTGAACGGCACCCTTCACGTCGACGGCATCCTCGTGCAGCTGCCGCTGCCCAAGCAGCTCGACCCGCGCGCGATCGCGCGCGCGATCGATCCGGCCAAGGACGTGGACGGCCTGCACCCGATCAATGCGGGCCGGCTGCTCCAGGGCGCACCCGCGCTCGTCGCGTGCACTCCGCTCGGCATCCTGGAGATCCTGCGCCGCTACGACGTTCCGCTCGAGGGGGCCGAAGCCGTCGTGATCGGCCGCAGCGACATCGTGGGCAAGCCGGTCGCAGTGCTGCTGCAGCAGGCGAACGCCACCGTCACGCAGTGTCACTCGCGCACGCGCGACCTGCGCGAACACTGCCGGCGCGCCGACGTGCTCGTCGCCGCGGTGGGCGTTCCGAAGCTCGTGAAGCGCGACTGGGTGAAGCCCGGCGCCGCGGTGATCGACGTGGGCGTGACCGAAGTCGACGGCGTGCTCACGGGCGACGTCGACACGGACGGGGTGTCCGGCATCGCCAGGCTCGTGACGCCGCACCGGCGCGGGGTCGGCCCGATGACGATCACGATGCTCTTGCGCAATACGCTCCTCGCCTACGAGCAGCGCACACGCGCATGACCGAGCTGCGGCGCACGCCGCTCGCGGCGCTGCACGAGCGACTCGGCGGCCGCATGGTTCCGTTCGCGGGCTTCTCGATGCCCGTGCAGTACACCGGGATCGTCGACGAGCACCGCGCGGCACGCGAGACGGCCGCGCTGTTCGACGTATCGCACATGGGCCAGATCGCGCTCGCGGGCGCCGCCGCCGGCGCGTACGCCGACCGCCTGTGCACGCGTGCGATGAGCACGCTCGCGATCGGGCGCGTGCGCTATGCGCTGCTGTGCAACGAAGACGGCGGAGTGATCGACGACCTCACCGTGTACCGAACCGGCGACGAGGGATTCTTCCTCTGTGTGAACGCTGCCAACACCGCGGTGGATCTCGCGTGGATCGAGCGCCACGCGCCTGCGGACGTCGCGGTGCGCGACGAGAGCGAAGAGACGGGACTGCTCGCGCTCCAGGGACCCGCGTCCGCGGCGGTGCTCGCCGACGTCGGTGGCCAGACGTTGGGCGCGCTGCGCCGCTTCCAGTTCGCGCGCGCGCCGCTCGCGGGATGCCGCAGCGTGCTCGCGTCGCGCACCGGCTACACCGGCGCGGACGGGTTCGAGCTCTACTGCAGCGCGCGCGACGCGACTCCGCTCTTCGAGGCGCTGCTCGAAGCCGGACGCAAGCACGGGCTCGTGCCCGCGGGTCTCGGCGCGCGAGACACGCTGCGTCTCGAGGCCGCGCTTCCGCTCTACGGGCAGGAGCTCGACGCCGATACCACGCCGTTCGAGGCCGGCCTCGACCGCTTCGTCGAGATCGAGCGCGATTTCCTGGGCGCCGCGGCGATGCGCCGCCGCCGCGACGCGGGCTTCGCGCGCGCGCTGGTCGGCTTCGAGGTCGATGGCCGTGGCATCGCGCGCACGGGCTATCCCGTGCTCGCTGCGGGTGCGCGCGTGGGACACGTCACCTCGGGCGGCCCCTCGCCCACCCTCTCGCGCGCGATCGGGCTCGCCTACGTGCCCCGGGATCTGTCCGCGATCGGCACCGAGCTCGAGATCGAGGTGCGGGGGCGCGGGATTCCCGCGCGCGTGGTAGAAACCCCGTTCGTTTCGGGCACGGCCGCGGGACGGCCGACGCGCTGAACCCCTCCCCTATCGCCGCCGCGAGGAGCACATCTTGGCAGAGGCAGAGACCCGGATCCCCGACGATCTCCACTACTCCGAGCAGGACGAGTGGGCGCGCAGCGAGGACGGGCGCGTCACGATCGGCATCACCGACTACGCGCAGCAGCAGCTCGGCGACGTGGTGTTCGTGGAGCTGCCCGCGATCGGCAGCAGCGTTTCGCGCGGTGCGGCCTTCGGAGTGATCGAATCGGTGAAGGCGGTCTCCGACCTCTATGCGCCGGTCACGGGCGAGGTGATCGCGGTGAACGAGGCGCTCACGTCGCGGCCCGAGCTCGTGAACGAGGACTGCTACGGCGAGGGCTGGATGCTCGTCGTGCGGGCTACGGGCGATGCGACTGCGGGGCTGCTCGATGCAGCCGCCTACGCCAAGTACGTCGCCGAGCGCTCCTAGCTCGCAAGCGCCGCGAAGCGGCGCGCGCAGCGAGGCGAAGCCGAGCGAAGTCGAAAAGGTGGCCTCGGGCTTCGCAACGGCTCGAGGGGCGAGTCTTGGGTCGCGCTCTTAGTTCTGCTCGAGCCGCTGCCGCGCCACGCGCGACCAGCTGCCCGCGGGCTCGAGCTGCAGATACCGGCGCCAGTGGACGCGCGCGGTGCGCATGAGCTCGAGCTTCTCGTAGATCAGCGCGATGCTCACGTGGATGTCCGGGAAGCGCGGATCGCTCTCGAGCGCCTGGCGGTAGTGCCACAGCGCGCGCTCTTCCGCGCCGTCCTCCTCGCAGAGCGTGCCGAGGTTCAGGTGGCCCTCCACATGGCGCGGCGCGAGTTCGATCGTCTGCTCGAAGTGCCGCCGTGCCTCGTTGCGGCGCCCGCGGTTGAACAGGAGCGAGCCGAGATTGCAGTGCGCATCGGCGAAGTTCGGATCGAGCTCGATCGCGCGCCGGTAGCAGTCCGCAGCCTCGTTCCAGGTTGCGCGCTCCCCGTCGAGCTCGCTGCCGCGCAAGAACCACTCGCGCGCCGCGGTGTAGAGATCCTCGAGGCTGCGCCGGGATTCGAGGATCTCCACGGCACCGGACTCCCCACCGCACACGAAATCGAGCACGAGCTGCCCGTCCGGCTCCATCCACACGCCGTCGTGGTGCAACAGAAGCCGCGGTGAGTCCTGCCAGGCGCGCAGTCCCGACAGCGGCTCGCGCTCCGGGAAGCGCTCGCGCAAGGCATCGGCGCCGCGGCGGATCCTGCACAGCGGCACACCGCGCTCCAGCAACCCGACGATCGAGCGCACCGAGACGAGGTCGCGAAAACCAAACGACGGTTGCTCGGCCAGCTCCGGCGTCAAGCCGATCAAGGAGGTGCGTTCCCAGTAACGCACCCGCCGACGCGAAACCCCACAAATTCGGGCGACGTCGCCCAGGGTGTACGCGGTCACTGTGCCGAAAAATACACCGAAGGATCGGCGCGACAAGGGTGCGCGCGCGGAACCCGTGACTTAACGGGTCGACAGGCTCAGTTCTTCACACCGGCCGCGAGCAGCGCCGCGCCCGCCACCGTGCCCGCAATGCCTGCCCACAGCGGAATGTTGACGTGTTCCTCGTCTTCGACCTGGATCTCGAACGGTCCGATCTCGGCCGTGTCCTTGTCCGTATACGTGAACCCGCCATAGACCAACGCCAGCAGTCCCAGAGTCAGAAGGATCGCTCCCAGGAGCCTGTTGCCCTGCATCTTCCACCTCTCTCGAGTTTCCGGGTATCCAGTCTGGTAGAGCAAGGTCCGTGCCACGGAAACGCGCGCTGGGTTAGCCTCGAATGTAGAAACCGGAGCAGCCGAGGGGCTTTGTACCGCCGAGGTGGATCTTGAGGAGAGCCGTCGCCTGGGTGCCCTTGTTGCTGACCGCATGGATGCTCAGCGGCTGCAGCGATGACGACGATGACGATTTCTTCTTCATCAGCGCGTCGTCGACCGCGGACCTGAACATCGACGGCTTCGCAGACCTCGTGGTCGGCGCGCCGCTGGACGATGGCGCGGGAGCGGCGGGCTCGGAGCGCGGCGCCGTCTTCATTCATCTCGGCAGCCTTTCAGGCCCATCCGCGGCGCCCGATCTCACGATCTTCGGAGCCGAGGACCGCGCGCATTTTGGTGCTTCGCTCGCGCTCGTGGGAGACATCAACGGCGCGGGCGCCCCCGACCTCCTCATCGGAGCTCCGTTCGACGACGCCGACAACAACACCACGAACGGCAACACCGATCGCGGCCGCGCGTTCATCTTCTTCGGCGGGCCCCAGATGGACGCGATCGCCGACGTCACGATGAGCGGTGCGGAGTCCGGCGCGCTGCTCGGATCGAGCGTGGGCTGGGTCGGGTGATACCAACGGCGACGGTCTCGAAGACTGGTTGGTCGGTGCACCGCTCGACGACGGGGACGGCAACACGACCGACGACAGCATCGACCGCGGCCGCGCGTTCTTCCACTACGGAAGCTTTGCGCCCGATGCCATCGCAGACGCCACGTTCACGGGGTCGGAGGCCGGCGCGCAATTCGGATTCGTCGTCTCGTCGGCTGGCGACATCAACGGGGGTGGCGCGGACGACATCGCCGTGGGCGCGCCCTTCGACGACGGCGACGGAAACACCACCGACGATACTGACGACCGCGGCCGCGTGTACGTCTTCTTCGGCGGCAGCGTTCTCGACGCGTTTCCCGACGTCACGCTCACGGGCGACGAGAACGGCGCGCAGTTCGGCACGGCCGTGGCGGCGGTATTCGACGTCAACAACGACAACGTCGATGATCTCCTGGTCGGTGCGCCGTTCCACAATGCGGGCGGCGGATCGGGCGCCGACCGCGGCGAGGCGTACGTCTTCTTCGGCAGCAACCCGGTCGATCCCACCGCGGACATCACGATGAGCGGCTCCACCGATGACGGGTCGTTCGGCGCCTCGGTCAGCCGCGCGGGCGACGCCGACGGCGACGGCGAGCGGGACTTCATCGTAGGGGCTCCACGCGAAGAACCCGGCGGCCTCACCGAGGCGGGTAGCGCCTATCTGTTCCGCGGCGGTTCAGGCGTCGACGACAACCCCGATGTCATCTTCGACGGCTTCGAGGCGGACGCGCATTTCGGGGCGTCCGTCGCGGGTCCGGGCGACCTCGACGGCGGCGGCCGCGACCTCATCGTCGGCGCACCGCTCGACGACGCGGACGGCAACGCGACCGACGACGGCTTCGACCGCGGCAGCGTGTTCGTGTTCACGGGCGGTGCGGGGCTGCTCGACAACGTCGAGGAGGCGATCATCGACGGGACGCTCGATGGTGCCCAGTTCGGCACCGCGATCGGGAACTGACGCGTGCGATACCGTTCCGAGACGTTGCGGAGGATCGTGCGATGAAGGCCGCGTACATGCGGAGCGGCAAGCTGGAGCTCGGCGCGCTGCCCGACCCGGTTCCCCAGGCCGGGGAAGTGCTCGTGCGCACGCTCGCGTGCGGCGTCTGCGCGTCGGATCTCCACGTCCTCCGCCACGGCCGCGATCTGACCGAGTGGTCGCGCGCGAACAACGGCCCGTTCACGATGGACCTCGAGCGCCCGGTCGTGCTCGGCCACGAATACACCGCCGAGATCGTCGACTACGGGCCCAATACCGAGCGCAAGCTCGCGACCGGCACCGTCGTGACGTCTTCTCCCGTCGTGATCGGCGCACACGGGATCGCGGGCGTCGGCCTCTCGAACGACTATCCGGGCGGTTTCGGCGAGTACATGCGCCTTTCGGAGGCGCTGATTCGCCCCGTGCCCGAGTCGCTGGGCCCGCGGCTCGCGGCGCTGACCGAGCCTGCGTCGGTCGGACTCTACTACGTGCGCGTCGCGGACCTGCGCGAGGGGGACGTCCCGCTCGTGATCGGCTGCGGTGCAATCGGCCTCGCGGTGATCGCCGCGCTGCGCCGCGCGGGCGCGCACCCGATCCTCGCCGCCGACTTCTCGGCGGCACGCCGCGAGCAGGCGCTGCACATGGGCGCGGATCGCGCGATCGATCCGCGAGCCGAATCGCCGTACGTCGTGCAGCCCGGCGCGCGCGGCCCCGCGAACGTGATCTTCGAGTGCGTCGGTCTCCCCGGAGTGCTCGACGGCGTCACGCGCGGCGCGCCGTTCGGAGCACGCGTGATGGTGGCGGGCTGGTGTCTCGAGATGGATCACCTGTTCACGCCGATCGCGCACTTCAAGGGTCTCGCGATCAAGTTCGGCGGCGGTCCCACCCCCATGGACTTCGACGCTGCGCTGCGCGCGCTCGGTGAAGGAGAGATCGACATCTCCTCGTGGATCACGCACGAAGCAGGTCTCGACGGCGTCGAGTCCGCGTTCGACCGGCTGGGCGATCCCGGAACGGGTCTGCGCACGTTGATCTGGCCCGGGCGCGGTTGACGCGCGGCTGGATCAGGCGATCGCGCCGGCCGCGCGCAGCTCGATGATCTGGTCCCAGTCCATGCCGAGCTCCTGCAGGATCTCGTCGCCGTGCTCGTTGAAGAGCGGCGAGCGCTCGGTCGGCGTGGGCCGCTCGTCGAACTGGACCGGCGTCGCGCCGAGCTCGAACGGTGTGCCGTCGGCGGTCTTCGTCGCCGCGATGTAGCCCATCGCGCGCACCTGGGAATCCGCCGCGACCTCGAGCGAGTTCTGGACGGGAGCCCACTGGCCGCGCAGCGTCTGGAACCGCTCCATCCACTCCGCGAACGTCTTTGATCCGATCACTTCGCGAATGATCTCCACTGCAGCGAGCGCGTTCTGGGCCAGCTTCTCGACGCTGTCGAAGCGCGGGTCGCGCGCGAGCTCGCTCTTGCCGATGTGATCGCAGAAATCGGGCCAGTAGGCGAAGGCCTGCAGCATCACGAGCGAGATGTAGCGTCCGTCGCTCGTGCGATAGCTGCCCACGAGCGGGTTGGAGATCGCGAGGTGGCCGCCGACCGGAGGCGCCTGCAGCGGCGCACCCGACTGCAGCGCCAGCGCGATCGCCTGGCCGAGCGCCCAGACACCCGTGCCCAGCAGCGAGACGTCGACGACCGAGGGCTCGCCCGTGCGCTCGCGCTTGAGCAGTGCGCCCGCAATGCCTCCCGCGATCGTCATCGCGCCGATCGAGTCGCCGTAGCCCGGGCCGGGTTGGCTGATCAACCCCCCCAGGCCCTGCGGCGTGCAGCTCGCGGCGCTGCCCGCCCGGCACCAGAAGCTCGTGAAGTCGTAGCCGCCCTTCTCGCCGTCGGGTCCGTGCGGGCCGAACGCAGTGCCGCGCGTGTAGATGATCTTCGGGCTGTGCTTGCGCACGTCGGCCACGTCGATCTTCAGCTTGCGCAGCACGGGCGGCGTCTTGTTGGTCAGGAAGACGTCCGCGGTCGCCGCAAGCCGGTACACGAGGTCGAGCCCCTTCGCATTCGACAGGTCGATCCCGATGCTGCGCTTGCCCCGGTTGCTGTGCTCCATGAGCACGTGGACCTTGGTCGCAAACGAAACGACGCCCGTCTGCGCGAGGCCGCGCATCGCGTCGCCGCGCTCGGCGTGCTCGACCTTGATCACGTCCGCACCCCATTCGGCAAGCACCGCCGAGGCTGCCGGCACGAAGGTGTGCTCGGCCACCTCGAGGATGCGGATGCCCTTCATCACGTCGAGCATGCGAGTCTCCTTCAGCTTCGGCTGCGCGGAAGCCCGAGTGCCTGCTGCGCGATGATGCTGCGCATGATCTCGGAGGTCCCCGCGTAGACCCTCGTCGCGGCCGCGACCCGATAGCCAAACTCGGGCTCGCCATCCGCGATCGCGCCCTCGCTCCCCGCGCGCAGCAGCGAATCGGGCGCAAACAGGTCGAGCAGATCGGAAGCATCCGTCTGCAGCGTGTCGGTGCCGAAGAGCTTGCTCATCGGTCCCTCGCCGCGATCGGGACGGCCCGTAGCGCCCAACCACAGCGCGCGGCGGTCGAGCACGAAGGACATGTCCGCGTGCATCGCAACGCGCGCGAGGCGCTCGCGCACGCGCACGTCGTCGAGCAACGGCCGGCCGTCGCGCTGCGCGCTGCGTGCCCAGCGCACCGTCCGCTCGCTCAAATCGCGCAGGTGCGTACCGTGCCCCGCCGAGCCCGCGCCCGACCCGTGCTCGATCTCGAGCGCGTAGCCGAGGACTCGCCAGCCGCCGTCGACCTCGCCGACGCGATAGCGATCGGGAATCCGCACGCCGCTGTAGTACGTCACGTTGGTGCGCTCGTCGGAGAGCGTGTGGACCGCGTGGATCGCGATGCCGGGCGCGTCGAGCGGCACGAGGAACATCGTGAGTCCGTTGTGCTTGGCCACACCCGGGTCGGTGCGCGTGAGCAGGAAGACGTACTGCGCGCGGTCCGCCCCGCTCGTGAACATCTTCTGGCCGTCGATCACCCAGTCGTCGCCGTCGCGCACCGCCCTCGTCTGTGCGGCCGCGACGTCCGAGCCCGAGGCGGGCTCGGTGTAGCCGAGGCTGATCACCGCGTCCCCTTCCAGGATGCGCGGCAGCACTTCGCGCTTGAGCTCCTCGCTCGCCATTTTGATCAGCGTCGCACCGACCATGCCGGTCGTGATCACCGCGTGCGTCGACCAGCCCGCGCGCTGATATTCCTCCGCGAGTGCGGCGGTTTCGTAGGGGCTCGCATCGCGGCCGCCGTACGCGCGCGGCCAGTGCGGAAACAAGAGGCCCGCCCGCGCGAGCTCTCGCTGGAAGCCCGCGTCGTGACCATCCCAGCTGAAGTGGGCCTTCGCGCGCAGTTCCGGCGTGAGCGCGTGCTCGAAGAATGCGCGCGCTTCTTCGCGCATCCCCTCCGCGCCGGCGCCGAGGCTCCAGTCGAGCGTACACGCGCCCGCGTCGGGCAGCGCCACGGGCGCCTCGTTGCCCCAGAGCCGCGCGGCGGCGCGCAACAGCTCGTCGCGCGGGTCCCCGCCCGCGAGCGCCCAGGCCTTCGCGCGCCGGTAGTAGAGCTGGATGTCGTATTCGAGCGAGAGGCCGTAGCCGCCGTGCGCGTGCAGCGCGCGACCGCTCGCGGTCGCCGCGCTCTCGGCCGCGGCAGCGAACGCGAAGCAGATCCGACCGGCCGCCTCGGGCTGCGCCGTCGCGACCGACCAGACCGCGTACTGCACGAGCAGCTGCGACGCGGAGACTGACGTCGCGGCGTCCGCGAACGCGTGCGCGATGCCCTGGAAAGCGCCGATCGGGCGGCCGAACTGGACGCGCGACTTCGCGTAGTCGGCGCCGATCTCGAGCGCGCGCTGCGCGAGACCCGTGAGCGCTGCGGCCGTGAGCAGGCGCCACTCCTCGCGCGCCGCGTGGTATGCGTTCCGCGCCTCGTCGCCGCGCGCGAGGATCACGCGCTCACCGCCTGGCGGCGCGACGTCGAGTCGCCAGCGCGCGAGCGCGCTCGATCCGATGTTCGCCGGCGGAGCCTCGACGGCTGCGCGCGGCCGGCGCATCAGCACGAGCGCATCGCCCTCGAGCGCCAACACCGCGTCGGCCGCCGCACCGCCCGCGATGAGCTGGGCGGGATTTCGCTCGACCTCGTGGAGCGCGAGCGTGGCAACGCAGCTGCCCGCGAGGATCTCCGCGAGCAGAGCGCGCGCGGGCGCGCCGTCGATCCGCGCGAGCATGCCCGCGACGCAGATCGCCTCGACCAGCGGAACCGAGGCGAGCGCGCGACCCGCCTGCTCCGCGAGGATCACCGCGTCGTGCAGGCCCGCGCCGCTGCCGCCGTGCGCGTCGGGCACGCGAATGCCGATCGCACCCGTCTCGATCAGGTGCTTCCAGAGCCCCGGGTCGAAGCCGGTCTGCTCCGCGGCGCGCACCCGCTCGGCGCTCGACTCCGCCGCAAACAGCTCCGCGAAGGTGTGCTGCAGGAGCTCCTGCTCTTCGGTGAGGCCGAGCTGCATGAATTCCTCGCTCCGCTCAGCTGCCCAGGAAGAACTTCGCAGCCGGAGCCGCCGCGGGGAACGCATCGGTGATGCCGGCGCTGAGGTATCCGGCGTCGCTGATCACGGTCGTGCCCGTGATCGCGGACGCGGCGTCGCTGCACAGGAACACGAGCGGGTACGCCTGCTCGAGCGCCGTCGCGGGTGCGATGCCGACCTCGGCGCGGTAGTCGGCGCCGAAGCCGAGCCAGGTCTGCTTGTTGGCCTGCGCGAGCGGCGTGTCGGTCGGCCCCGGGCAGACCGCGTTGATCCGGATCCCCTTCTTCAGGAGCGACATCGACTCGCGCGCGACGTAGGTGCAGATCGCCTGCTTGCTGTGCATGTAGTCGGCCATGCCGTGCTCGTTCGCCCAGCGCGAGGCCGCGTCGAAGTCGCTGATGTCGAGGTACTCCTTCAAGGGCTCCAGGTTCGCGCGCCAGCCGAGCCCTGCCGCGGACGAGATGAAGCCGATCGCGGATCCGCGGCCGAGCATCCCGCGCTCGAGCAGCCGGTCGATCAGGTAGCGATGGCCGATGAAGTTGATCTTCTCGATGCCGGGCGTGCCGTCGGCGACACCCGCGCACGCGAACAGCGCGTGCACGCGTCCCCCGCATTCCTCGATCGCGCGATCGATCGAGGCCTGGTCGGCGAGATTCAGGTGGATCGACTTGACGCCGGAGAGCTTCACGGGCGCGAAGTCCATCACGACCACTTCGGCGCCCGCGTCGCGCGCCAACTCGGCACTGGCCGCGCCCATTCCCGTGGCACCACCGACCACGAGAACCCGCTTGCCGTCGTACCGGAATTTGTCGAACTGCGTCATCGTCGTTTCCTCGCTCGGCGCGCTCACGTTTGCGGACCCGCCGGTGTCATCGGCGGGAGATCTGCGGTGGACAGGATGCCCGGAGGCGCCGCACACACGTAGGGGATCGCGTTGACGGCCGGGTTCGCCGTCAAAGACGGCGTGTGCGCGCCGAGCTCCGCGAGCGAAACCGCGATCGGCAGCTCGACGTCGAGCGGTGCGTCGCCGCGCACGCGGACGCGCCATCCGGTCCGCCCGAGATCCCACGCGGGCTCGATCTCGGTGGTGCAGTACCAGGTCGGCGTCATGCTGACGACCGCGTCGCCGCGAGAGCGCCCGACGATCCGGGTCCGCATCGCGGCGATCGTCCCCGCCTCGAGCCGACCCGCAGCGATCTCCGTCGTCCGCCGGGCGACCGCGTATTCGCCCGTGCTCGACCACGCGTCGACGGGACGACCCGCGGCTGCCGCGAGCCGGCCGAGCGAGGGACTGAACGAGCGCAGCATGTGTGCTTCCCGGAGCTCCGCGCGGAACGCCTCGGCCGGCCGACCGAATCCCATGAGCTCGAAGATCATGTGCGGCGAGTTGCGCTGCGACATGTTCGCGAACTCTTCGATCTCGATCGATTCGACGTTGCGCTGCAGCGACAACAGCGCGAACGGCAGCGCATCGGTGATGAAGCCGGGACTGCTCCCCGTCGCATACAGCGACGCGTTTCCCTTCGCGCACGCATCGAGCACGCGGGCCCGCGCTTCGTCGCCGAGCGGATGCCCCCCATCGGTGAACTCGACGCAGGTCGTGACGACGTTCGTTCCGGCCTCGAGAAACGCCACCACGTCCGCGAGGTCCGTCACGCGCGGCATGTAGAGCACGCAGTCCGCGCCGAGCGCGTGGATCGCCGCGCGATCCGTCGTCGCCTTCACGCCAACGGGCGGCTCGCCGCACAGGGAGCCCGCATCGACGCCATCCTTCGCAGGGTCGTAGACGAGCAGACCCACGAGATCGAGAGACGGATGCCGGATCACCTCGCGCAGCGCGCGGGTGCCGACGTTCCCGGTCGCCCATTGGACGACGCGGCGACGGGGGGTGGGGCTGCGGCTCAAGCCGCCGGCTCCGCGAAGGTCTTGATCTCGAGGAACTCGGAGAGTCCGGCCGCGCCCATCTCGCGCCCGATGCCCGCCTGCTTGTAGCCGCCGAAGGGCGCATCCGGCCCGTAGTAGATGCCGCCGTTGACGCTGAGCGTGCCCGCGCGAATGCGCCGCGCCACCGAGAGCGCGCGCTCGCGATCGGCGCTCATCACCGAGCCCGACAGGCCGTAGATCGAATTGTTCGCGATGCGCACGGCGTCGTCGTCGCCGTCGTGCGGCAGGATCACGAGTACCGGACCGAAGAGCTCGTCCTGTGCGACCGCGGAGTTCTCGTCGGCGCCGACGAGCAGCGTAGGCTCGTAGAAATAGCCGCGCGGGAGGTGCTCCGGTCTGCGTCCTCCGATCACGGCGCGGGCGCCGTCGGCGACCGCGCGATCGACGTAGCCGGCGACCTTCTCGCGCTGCCGCGCGTTGATCAGCGGGCCCATCATCGTGGCCGGATCCGTCGGATCGCCGTACTTCACGTTGGCGAGCAGCCCGCGCACCCGATCGACCACTTCGTCGTGGCGGTTGCGCGGCACGACCATGCGCGACGTGATCGCGCAGCCCTGGCCCGAGTGCGAGATCACTGCGAACCCGCAGGCCATCGCGGCCATCCCGATGTCCCCGTCGTCGAGGAGCACGAACGCGGATTTCCCCCCGAGCTCGAGGAACACGCGCTTCACCGTCGCGCTCGCAGCGGCCATGATCTGGCGCCCGACCGGTGTCGAGCCCGTGAACGAGACCACGTCGACATCGGGATGCGTGGTCATGAGCGCACCGACGGCGTTGTCGGAGGCCGAGAGCACGTTGACGACACCGGGCGGGATGTCGGTCGCCTCGGCGATGAGCCTGCCGAGCGCGAGCGTGGCCCACGGCGTGTCGGGCGCCCCCTTGAGCACGACCGTGCAGCCCGCTGCGAGCGCAGGCGCGAGCTTCGCGAGAGCGAGCTGGATCGGATAGTTGTACGCCGCGATCGCGCTGACGACTCCCGCGGCCTCCTTCTCGATCCAGCGGTGGTTCTTGCGCCCGAACACCTCGCGGTTGCCGAGGTCTTCCACCCACTCGTAGTTTCCGACGAGATCGGCGTACCAGCGCACCACCTCGATCGGGCCGGCGAGCTGCGGGCCCTGCGTGATGGAGACGGGAGCGCCCACCTCGGCCACGACGATGTCGCGCAGCGGCTCGAAGTGGTCCTGCAGCGCCTTGTGGAGCTGCCGAAGGCAGCGCTCGCGCAGCGCGCGGTCGCGCGACCACTCCGTCGTGTCGAACGCCCTGCGCGCGGCCGCGATCGCGCGCTCCGCGTCCGCGAGCGAGGCGTCGGCGGCACGCCCTAACACGGCCTCCGTGGCTGGATTGATCGTCTCGTAGCTGGCCCCGCCCTCCGCAGCCACGAGCTTGCCGTCGATCAGCAGACGCTCTTCGTGCCAGCTTGTCATGGTGTTTTACGTTACGTGAGAATCAGTCTCTCGCCAAGTGGATTCCGGATTCTCGCAAGAGATCCCCGTCAGGAGAACGAGCCGCGTGCGGCGCTGCTTCCGCCGTCGAGCGGCAGCACGCTGCCCGTGAGCCAGCGGCTCTCGCGCGAGGCGAGGTAGACCGCGGCGAGCGCGACGTCGTCCGCCGTTCCGAGGCCGAGCAGGTGCATCGCTTCGCGCCGCGCGCGCTCTTCCGGCGTCATGTGCGCGTCGCGCTTCGCGTTCTCTACGTAGCCCGGACTGATCGCATTGCAGCGCACGCCGTGCGCTGCCTCGTCGACCGCGATGCTGCGCGTGAGCGCTTCGAGCGCGCCCTTGGCAGCGATGTAGCCCGCGAGTCCCCGCGATGCGCGCGATGCGGCGCGGCTCGACACGTTGATGATCGATCCGTGGCCGCACGCGCGCAGCGACGGCATCGCAGCGCGACACAGACGGGCCACCGCGAGCAGATCGACCTCGAGGATCGCGCGCCACTGCGCATCCTCGAGCTGCGCGACCGGTCCATCGCGCAGGCCGCTCGCGGCGTTGTTGACGAGCACCGTCAACGCACCGAACTCGCGGATCGCCGCGTCGACGAGCGCTCCCGGCGTCGCGGCATCGCCGAGCTCGCCCGCCACGAAGCGGGCCCGACCGCCGCAGGCGCGCGCGACATCTTCGCCCCGGGCGCGATCGCGCCCGGTGACGATCACCGAGGCGCCCTCTTCGGCGAAGCGGATCGCGATCGCGCGCCCGATGCCCGACGTCGAGCCCGTGATCAGCGCTGTTTCGCCTGCGAGTCGTCCCATCAGGCGGCCGCGACCTGCAGCAGCGCTTCGGTCACGGCCTTCGGCTCGGTGATCATGAGGTCGTGACCCGTGTCGATCGCCCAGAGCCGGCCCTCCGCGCGCGCCTTCGCGATCAGCTTCGGATCTCGCGTCGCCAGCGTGGACGTACACACGATGTGGTACTGGGGAATCGACCACAGCGCCGCTTCGTTCGTGAGCTGCAGCGGCTGCTCGAAGCACGCCCAGGGATGGCCCGTGAGCCGCTCATTCATCCACATCACGTCGTCGGGGTCGTTCACGCCGTAGAACAGGCGCGGGTCGGTGTGCTCCGGGAGCAGCACGAGCTCGACACCGTCGATCACGCGGCCGGCGGGGCGCACGGCCTGGATGACGGGCCCCGCGACGTCGACGAGCGACTGGCCGTTCCTCGGATTCGCGGCGTCCAGGTACACCAGGCGCCCCACGCGGTCGGTCGCGCGATCGGCCGCGCCCGTGATCACCATCCCGCCGTAGCTGTGGCCGACCAGGATCACGTCACGGAGGTCCTCGTAGTGCAAGAGCGCGGTGACGTCGCGGATGTGCAGGTCGAGATCGATGCCCCGGCGCAGCAGATGCGACCGCTCACCCAGCCCCGAGAGCGTCGGCGAGTACACCTCGTGTCCGGCCGCCTTCAGCAGCCGCGCGACGCGCTGATAGCACCAACCGCCGTGTCCCCCGCCGTGCACCAGGACGTATGTCGCCATGCTGCGATCCTCTCCTCTGCGAAAACGATCTTCTCACTTCTGGAGATCAATACTATCCTACGCGACTTCCCACGGTGCGGAGACTGCGAGCGGAAATGGCGACTCCTGACTCAGACGTCTACTACGACCCCTACGACTTCGAGATCGACGTCGATCCGTACCCGGTTTGGAAGCGGCTGCGCAACGAGCGACCGCTCTACACCAACGAGCGCTACGGATTCTTCGCGTTGAGCCGCTTCGAGGACGTCGAGCGCGGTCTGATCGACTGGGAGACGTTCATCTCGGGTCGCGGAACCATCCTCGAGCTGATCAAGGCGAACGTGAAGATGCCGCCCGGCATGGTGATCTTCGAGGATCCGCCCAGCCACGAGATCTACCGCGGCCTGCTCTCCCGCGTGTTCACGCCGCGCAAGATGAATGCGATCGAGTCGAAGGTGCGGCGCTTCTGCGCGCAGTGCCTGGATCCGCTCGTCGGCGCGGGCCGCTTCGACTTCATCAAGGATCTCGGAGCGCAGATGCCGATGCGCACGATCGGCATGCTGCTCGGCATCCCCGAGCAGGACCAGGAGGCGCTGCGCGACAGCATGGACGAGCGCCTGCGGCTCTCCTCGGGCGAGATGCCCGACGCCGACGAGCTCTCCGATTCGCTGAATCGGGTCGGCGTCGAGGGCAGCTTCTCCGAGTACATCGAGTGGCGCGCGAAGCACCCCTCCGACGATCTGATGACCGAGCTCCTGAACGCGGAGTTCGAGGACCAGAACGGCACGCGGCGTCGCCTCACGCACCAGGAGGTGCTGTCGTACACCCGGCTGATCGCTTCGGCCGGCAACGAGACCACCACGCGGCTGATCGGGTGGGCTGGCAAGGTGCTGAGCGACCACCCCGATCAGCTTCGCGAGCTCGCGAAGAGCCCCGACCTGATCGCCAACACGATCGAGGAAGTGCTGCGCTTCGAGGCGCCTTCACCGGTCCAGGCGCGTTATGTCGCGAAGGATGTGGAGCTCTGCGGACAGGTCGTTCCGGAGGGCAGCGCGATGATGCTGCTGAACGGCTCGGCGAACCGCGACGAGCGCAAATTCCCGGACGCGCGATCGCTTCGACATCCGTCGCAAAATCGATCACCACCTCGCGTTCGGCTACGGCATCCACTTCTGCCTCGGCGCAGCGCTCGCGCGGCTCGAGGGCCGCGTCGCACTCGACGAAGTGCTGAAGCGCTTTCCGTTCTGGGAGGTCGACCGCGACCACGCGGTTCAGGCGCGCACCTCGACGGTGCGCGGCTGGGAGAGCCTTCCGGTCTTCACTGGGAAGTAGGCGCGGGGCGCGGCGTCGCCATCACGACGGGCATCGCCGTGGAAGCGCCTGCCCGCAAGATCGTGTCCACGATCACCACGAGGTCCTCGACATCCATGAGCGCGCCCGCGAGGTAGTTGCGCGCGCTCCAGATCGGAAAGAGCTCCGCGGCGAGCTTCATGTCCCAGCCCTCATTGAACTGGGTCCTCGAGTCGCCCTCGCCGCCCGCGCAGTCGCCGACGACGAGCCGCGTGAATCCGATCCCGGGATGCTCGCCGCGCCACGCATCGACGAGCATGCCGAGCGCCGCCTTGCTCACCGCGTACGCGCCGAGACCGGGCCACGGCGGCGTGAGCTGGCCCGCGACCGACGAGAGGTAGATCGCCTTGCCGGCCGAAGCCGTGAGATGCGGAATCGCCGCGGCGGTGACGAGCGCCGCACCCGTGACGTTGGTGTCGAACACGCGCCGCCACGTCTCCGCATCGACGTCGACGAGCCGGTGGAGGGGTCCGATTGCGGGCGTGTACACGAGGCCGTCGATGCCTCCGAGACCCTGTGCGGCCTCCGCGATCGCGGAGCGGCACGACGCTTCGTCGGTGACGTCGCACTCGATCGCGAGCGATTCGGGTCCCGCCTCCTTCGCAGCATTCTCGAGCCTCGTTCGCCGTCTCGCGAGCAAGGCCACGCGCGCGCCGCGCTGGGCCAGGCCGATTCCGATGCAGCGCCCGAGCCCGCTCGAAGCGCCGATCACCACGATTCGCATTCCCGATTCCCCCTACGTCCTGCCGCGTCGCGCCGCGCGCGCGCGCAGGATCTCCTTCTCGACCTTGCCCGCCGCATTGACGGGCAGCTCGGCCACGATCTCCACGGCGCGCGGCACCTTGTAGTTCGCCATCGCGTCGCGCGCCCACGCGATCAGATCCTCGGGCGCGAGCGTCGCGCCCGGAGCCAGCACCACGAATGCCATCCCCACCTCGCCGAGCCGCTCGTCGGGCATGCCGACCACCGCGGCGCGGCTCACGGACGGATGGCCGAGCAACAGGCTCTCGATCTCGGCCGGATAGGCATTGAAGCCGCCGACGATGAACATGTCCTTCTTGCGTCCGACGATGCGCAGGCAGCCCCGCTCGTCGAACACGCCGAGGTCCCCCGTGTGCAGCCAACCGTCGGCGTCGATCGCGCGGGCGGTCTCGGTCGGATCGTCGAGATAGCCGCGCATCACGCTGTAGCCGCGCACGAGCACCTCGCCGGGCTCGCCCACGGGCCGCTCCACTCCTGCGTCGTCCGCGATGCGGATCTCGAGGCCGGGCCGGGCGCGACCCACGGTCGTGGCGATCGTCTCGAAATCGTCGTCGGGCCAGGTGCCCGTGACCGTTCCGGCCTCGGTCAAGCCGTAGCCGGTGTTGATCGATTGAAACCGCAGCTCCTCGCGCATGCGGCGGATCAGGTCGACGGGAATGTCGGCCGCGCCCGTCACGGCGATGCGCAGCGACGAGAGGTCGAAGCGAGCTCGCGCGGGGTGGTCGAGGACCGACTGGAACAGCGTCGGCGGACCCGCGAGCACCGTCACCGACTCGGCGCTGATCGTGCGCAGCACGTCTTCGACATCGAACACGGCCTTGGGAAGGATCGCCGCACCGCGCATGAGCGACGTGAGCCAACCGGCCTTGTAGCCGAACATGTGGAAGAAGGGATTGACGACGATGTAGCGATCGCCGGCCGTGAGCCCGGTCATGTCGCACCAGTCGGAGAACTGCCGGAGCGTCTGCGCGTGCGTCATCAGCACACCCTTCGGTGCGCCGGTGGTCCCCGACGTGAACAGCACGTCGCAGATATCGTCGGGCCCCACCCCGCCGATGCGAGCATCGAGATCTGCGTCACCGATCCGCTCTCCGCGGCGCACGAACGACTCGAGCGAGTGGTCGACGTGCGATGCGCCGTCTAGGCCGATCACGAGCTCGAGGCTCGGCAGCTGTGGGCGCAGCTCGGAGAGCGTCGCCGCGTAGTTCATGCCCAGGAACTCGCCGACCGTGAACGCCACGCGCGCGCGGCTGCGCTCGAGGATGTGGCTGACCTCTTTTCCCTTGAATCGCGTGTTCACGGGCACGATCGCCGCGCCGGCGCCCTGCGCTCCGAGCGCCGCGACCACCCACTCGTATCGGTTGGGGGCCCATACCGCGACGCGCTCGCCGCGCTCGATACCGCACGCGAGCAGCGCCGCCGTCACGCGGCGATAGTCCGCGACGAGCTGGCCGAAGCTCATGCGCCGGGAACCGTCCACGACGGCTTCTGCCGAGCCGAAGCGTTTCGCGGCATCGGCGGCCAGCGCGGGAATGCTCGCCCACAGTAGGTCGCCTCTCGTCGTCATGCGCGCCGTCCGATCACTTCGGCAATCACCTGCTCGGCCACGCGCTGCGGATCGAATACGCCGTGCGCCTGCTCGCGGACGATCGCATCGAAGCGCGGGCTGCGACAGCACTCCTCCGCGAGGCGACCGAGCTGCGCCCGGACCCGTTCCCGGATCTCGTTGCGCACGCGCTCGGACCGTCGCCGTTCGAGGGCGCCCGTCTCGATCCCGTGAGCCCGGTGCGCGCGGATCGCCTCCCAGAGCTGCTCGACCCCCTCGCCTGTCGTGGCCACCGTCTGCACGATCGGCGGCGTCCAGGGCGCGACCTGCGAGAGCTCGAGCATCGCCTCGAGATCCTTCACCGCGGTGTCCGCGCCCGCGCGATCCGCCTTGTTCACGACGAACACGTCGGCGACTTCGAGCAGTCCGGCCTTGTTCGCCTGCACGCCGTCGCCCCAGCCCGGGCTCACGACGACGATCGCGGTGTCGGTGGCGCCCGCGATGTCGATCTCCACCTGCCCGACGCCGACCGTCTCCACGAGGATCCACGGCGTTCCGCTCGCGCCGAGCACGCGGATCGCCTGCGGTGCGGCCGCGGCAAGACCGCCCAGCTGTCCGCGCGTCGCCATCGAGCGGATGAACACACCGGGATCGGTGGCGTGTGCGCCCATGCGCACGCGGTCGCCCAGGATCGCACCGCCCGTGCGCGGGCTCGAAGGGTCGATCGCGAGCACCGCCACGGATTCGCCGCGCGCGCGAACGGCCGCGATCATGCGATCCGTGAGCGTGGACTTGCCGACTCCGGGCGCGCCCGTGATGCCGATCGCGTAGGCCTGCCCGTCGCCGGCGAGCGACGCGAGTGCCGCGTGGGCCAACTCGTCACCGGCCTCGACGAGCGACAAGAGACGCGCGACGCAGGCGCGCTCGCCGCGCCGAACGCCCTCGGCAAGCGCCGCAGCATCGAGACCCGCACGCGGCAACCGCTTCTCCTGCCGGGTCAATGACGACTCGCGACCTCGCACGTGCACCGCAGCGGGCGTCCGCCTGACTGGTGTCGCTGTGAAAACGGGCTTACAGTATCTGAGAATGTCATTCTCCGACAAGGGCGCGCCTCCTCCCGCTGCGCTTGCCGACTACCGCACCCAGCTCCACGCCTGGCTCGACGCGCACCACGAGGAGCTCGCGCCTCGGTTCGCTCCACCCGGAACGCTCGACGAACACGTCGCGCAGATGCAGCGCGTGAAATCGATCTTGTTCGAAGCCGGCTGGATGCAGTGCGGATGGCCGGAGCGCGTCGGCGGACGCGGTGGCGCCCCGATGCTGCGAACGGAGCTCGGCGCGGCGATCGCGGGCCGCGACTACGTCGATCCGGGGATCTACTCGCTGGTCGAAGTGCTCGCGCCGACCATGATCGACTTCGCGCCGCCCGAGCTCGCGGCAGAGATGGTTCCGCGCCTGCTCTCGGGCGCCGAGATGTGGTGCCAGGGCTTCTCGGAGCCGGGCTCGGGCAGCGACCTCGCGTCGCTCTCGTGCCGCGCCGTGCCGGACGGCGACTGCGCGCACCGCGTCGAGCTGGGTGATCAAGGGGCAGAAGGTCTGGACGAGCCTGGCCCAGTACTCCGACCGCTGCGTGCTCCTCACGCGCACGGGAGCTGCCGACTCGCGCCACCGCGGGATCACCGCGTTCTTCGTCGACATGGAAACGCCCGGCATCACCGTGGCGCCTCTCGAGATGATCAACGGCGACCACGAGTTCGCCGAGGTGTTCTTCGACGACGTCGTGGTCCCGGCCGATCGGATGCTCGGCGAGCTCGACGGCGGCTGGGCGGTGGCGATGAGCATCCTCCCGTACGAGCGCTCGTCGTGCTTCTGGCAGAAGATCGCGTGGCTCTACCGGCGCCTGCAGAGACTCGTCGATGTCGCGCCCGACGACGATCGGGCGGCGGAAGTCGTCGGCAACGCGTTCGTGCAGCTCCACGCGCTGCGAGCCCGCTCGCGCGTCACGCAGCACCGACTCGCGAGCGGGAGCCACGCTGGGTGCGGAGACCTCGATCGACAAGGTGCTCGTGGCGACCGCCGAGCAGGTGACCTACGACGCCGTCCGCCGGCTTCTGCCCGGCGCGATCGAGATGGACGACAGCGGATCCGGTGAGGTGTGGCGCAGCGAGTACCTGTATTCGCGCGCCGCCACGATCTACGGCGGTACCGCGGAAGTGCAGCGCAACATCATCGCCCGCCGGCTGCTCGACCTCGGGAGCGCCGAATGATCGACGCCTCCGAACGGGCGCTGCTGGAAGAGACGGTGCGCAAGGCGATAGCGAACGCGAACGCGACCGCTGACGGCGGTAGCGCGATCGATGCGGTTCTCGCGCAGCTCGGTTGGCTCGAGATGCTCGATGCCGAGCCGCGCGACGCCATCGACATCGTGTTCAGCGCGCTCGGCGCCGCCAACGCCACCGCATCGGTACTCGACGACGTGGTCGCGTCGGCGCTCGATACGGCGCCGGATGCCGACGTCGCCGTGCTCTTCCCTTCGTTTGCCGCCTGGGATCGCCCCGGACAGATCGACCGCGACCAGCTCAACGCGCGCGGACTCGCCACGGCGCGCGTCGCCACGGCGAGCGCGCTGCTCGTCGCGTGCACACGGGGCACGGACCCGTGGATCGCCACGGTGCCGATCGCGGACGTGGAGGTCACCGCGGTGCACGGGATCGATCCCGACGCGGGCCTGCGCACCGTGCGCGTGTCAGGGCGCCACCGCGGACGCGAGGCGCCTCGAGGTCGACGCGTGGGAGCTCGCCGTCGCGCTCGGGCGGCGCGCCGTCTCGCACCAGATCTCGGGAGCCAGCCGCGCCGATGCTCGACCTGGCGCGCACCCACGCGATCGAGCGAGTTCAGTTCGGCCAACCGATCGCGCGTTTCCAGGCGGTGCGCCACCGACTCGCAGAAGCGCTCGTGGCGGTGGAGGCGCTCGAGGCGACCCTGACCGCGGCCGCAGACGAGCCGAACCCCGACACCGCGGCGCTCGCCAAGGCCGTCGCGGGACGGACGGCCAGGACCGTCGCCGCGCACTGCCAGCAGGTGCTCGCAGGCATCGGCTTCACCACCGAGCATCCCTTCCACCGCTTCCTCAAGCGGACCCTGCTGCTCGAAGGGCTGTTCGGATCCAGCGACGAGTATCGTGCTCGATGTGGGACGCCGACTGCTCGCGACCCGCACGGTGCCCAACCTGATCGAGCTCTGACCCATGACCAAGGGAGCCATGCTGTGAGCGACTTCGACACCATCGACTTCTTCCGCGCCGACTCGCTGCTCGTCGATCCGTACCCTTATTTCGCCTATCTGCGCGAGAAGGGTCCGGTGTGGCGCGAACCGCATCACGGCGTCGTGCTCGTGACCGGATACGAAGAGGCAGTCGCGGTGTATCGCGATCCCGACACCTTCTCGTCGTGCAACTCCGTGAGCGGTCCGTTCCCGGGTTTTCCGGTCCCGCTCGAGGGCGACGATGTCAGCGCTCTGATCGAGAAGCACCGCGATCAGCTGCCCTTCAGCGACCAGATCACGACGATGGATCCGCCCAAGCACGCGGATCACCGCGCGCTCTTGATGAAGCTGATCACCCCGAAGCGCCTGAAGGAGAACGAGGCGTTCATGTGGCGGCTCGCCGATCGCGTGATCGACGAGTTCCTCGCCAAGGGCGAGTGCGAGTTCATCGGCGAGTTCGCGACACCGTTCTCGCTGCTCGTGATCGCCGATCTGCTCGGTGTGCCCGAGGAAGACCACGCCACCTTCCGGGCCCGCATGCACCGCCAGACGCTCGGGAGCACCGGCGGCACCAAGATGGAGCACCACCCGCTCGAGTTCCTCTATCAGCGCTTCACGGCCTACGTCGAGGAGCGCCGTCGCGAGCCGCGCGCCGACGTGCTCACGGGGATGGCGCTCGCCAAGTTCCCGGACGGCTCCACGCCCGAGGTGATCGACGTCGTCCGCATCGCCGCGAACCTGTTCGCGGCCGGCCAGGAAACCACCGTGCGCCTGCTCGGCGCGGCGCTGCAGTTCATCGGCGAGCGCCCCGATCTCCAGAAGCAGCTGCGCGAGGACCGCGGCCGCATTCTGAACTTCGTCGAGGAGACGCTGCGGATCGAGAGCCCGGTCAAGGGCGACTTCCGGCTCTCGCGCGTGCCCACGAAGATCGGCGGCGTCCAGATCCCGGCCGGCACGATCGTGATGGTCCTGAACGGCGCCGCAAGCCGAGACCCGCGCCGGTTCGAGAGCCCCGACGAGTTCCGCATCGATCGCACCAACGCGCGCGAACATCTCGCGTTCGGGCAGGGCGTCCACACTTGTCCCGGAGCGCCGCTCGCGCGCGCCGAGGCGCGCGTGGGACTCGAGCGTCTGCTCGACCGCATGGCCGACATCCGCATCTCGGAGACCGAGCACGGCCCGGCGGGCCACCGCCGCTACGACTACATGCCGACCTACATCCTGCGCGGCGTGCAGAAGCTGTGCCTGGAGTTCACGCCCATCCACTAGCGAGCCGCGTTCTCGGCACAGCAGAGCTCAGCGGTCTCCCGCGGACGGCAGATGCGCATGCGAGTTATAGCGGGAAAGCAGGCGGCGCCGTCGAGGCGCCGAGCTCGATCGCGTCAAGGCGCGAGCGTGGACACTTCGACGAGGTCGCGGGGTCCAACTAGCGCTTGAGGAAACGCTCCACGTTCGCGCGCAGCTCGGGCATGTCGAAGGACTCGGTCTCGGCGGACATCGCGAAGTCGATCGTGGCCAGCACCGAGCGCTCGACGTGCAGGTTCAGCACGCGCTTGGTGGCCTCCACGGCCTGGCGCGGCAGCGCGGCGATCTTGTGGGCGGCCTTGAGCGCCGCGGGCAGCACCTCGCCATCCGGGCACACGTGATTGGCCAGGCCGATCTGCGCCGCTCGCGCCGCAGTGATGCGATCTCCCGTGAACGCGTACTCCTTGGCCAGGAGCAGGCTCGTGTGGAGCGGCCACGTGAGCGGACCACCGTCAGCCGCCACGAGACCCACCATCACGTGCGGATCCGAGAGGTAGGCCGACTCCGCCATGTAGACGACGTCGGAGAGCGCGATCACGCTGCAGCCGAGCCCGACGGCCGGTCCGTTGACCGCGGCCACCACGGGGACTCGGCAGCGGATCATGTTGAGCACGATCTCGCGCCCTTCCGCGATCACGCTTTTCCGCAGCGCGCGATCATCGGACATCCGCTGCAGCAGATCGAAGTCGCCGCCGGCCGAGAACGCGCGCCCTTCGCCCGTGATCACCGCGACGCGCGCATCGGAGTCGGCGCTGAGCTGCGGGAAGACCTGGGCCAGTCCGCGATGCAGCTCGTCGTTCACGGCGTTGAGCTGCCTCGGGGCGCGACAGGCGCACGATCCGTACCGGTCCGTCGGCCTCGACGCGAATCACGTCGGGCAGGGAGTAGTTCATCGGAGCTCCTTCCGCGTTCGCGGTTCCGTCAGGCCATCGGCAGGCCGAGGATCCGCGTGGCGATGATGTTCTTCTGGATCTGCGAGGTGCCGCCCATCACGCTCTGCGCGCGACTGTACAGGTAGGTCTTCAGCGCGACATCCTCGCCGTCGATCGCCGCGCGGGGACCGGACACCGCCAGCGCCGCGGCGCCCACCGTCTGCTCGACCCAGGTCATCAGGAGCTTGTCGATCGACCCGCCCGGCCCGTGATCGATCCCGTCGTGGCGCTCCGACAGCCGCCGGCACACGTGCAGCCGCAGCATCTCCGCCTGCACGTGCGCCCACGCGACGGATTCGCGCTGGTCGCTCCGGAACGCGCGCGGGTTCGCGCGCACCGCGCGCTCGAGCTCCTTCACCGTCTTCGCGTAGCGCGCCACGTAGCCGAGCTCACCGGGCTCGCGCTCGTGGCTCACGATCGTCATCGCGACGCGCCATCCCTCACCCGGCTCGCCGATCATGTAGGCCGCGGACGCGCGCGCGCCATCGAAGATCACCTGCCCGAACTCGCTCGTGATGCCGTTGATCATGCGCAGCGGGCGCTGCTCGATGCCCGCCTGGCGCATCGGGACCGCAAACGCGGTGATGCCCTTGTGCTTGGGCACACCCGGATCGGTGCGCGCGAGCAGGAAGCACCACTCGGCGACGTCGGAGTAGCTCGTCCAGATCTTGTGGCCGTTGATCACGTAGTCGTCGCCGTCGCGCGTCGCCGTGGTGCGCAGCGCCGCGAGGTCGGATCCGGCATCGGGCTCGCTGAAGCCCTGACACCAGCGCTCGCGTCCGCTGATGATCCCCGGCAGGAACCGGTCCTTGATCGCGTCGCTGCCGTGCACGGCGATGCCCTGCACGAGGTAGCCCAGGCTCGGGCGCGGCGGCGCACCCGCCGCGGCGAGCTCGTCGTCGACGATCACGTCGAACACGGAGGGCAGCTCGTGCCCGCCGTACCGCTTCGGAAAGGAGAGCCCGAAGAAGCCGGCGTCGTAGAGCGCGGTGTGCCACTCCGCCTGGCGAGCCCAGTACTCGTCGTCGGTCGACGAGGTCGGCAGACCCGGATTGTTCGCGGCCACCCATGCGCGCAGGCGCGCTCTGAATTCCGCTTCCGCGGGCGAATCACGAAAGTCCATCGCTCACTCCGAGACGCGTGCGCTGCAATTGCCGCAGCTGCTCGCCGTCGTCGCCGAACCACTGTGACGAGAGCAGCGCGCGGCGCAGGTATACGTGGACGAGGCAATCCCACGTGTTCCCCATGCCGCCGTGCACCTGTACCGCCGTCTCGCAGACGGTGCGCGCCGCGCGTGCGCAGTAGGCCTTGGCCACCCGCCCGGCGTCGCGCGCTTCGCCGGGCGCGAGATGGTCGACGGCCCACGACGCGTACAGCGCCGCGCTGAGCGATCCCTCCATGAGACAACGCGCCTCGGCCAGCAGATGCTGCACGGCCTGGAACGAGCCGATCGCAACGCCGTACTGCCGGCGTTCGGTCGCGTAGGCCACGGTCGCGTCGATCACGCCTCTCATGAGACCGACGAGATCGGCGCTCGTGAGCGCGAGGCCCAGGGCGGCCCAGGAATCGAGATCCTCACGGGTGAGGATCCGACGCTGATCGCCGACGCCGAACACGGGCGTGCCGGACGCGATCGGGCGAATCGCGCGCGTGAGATCGGCGCCGTCGTTGGCCGTATCCACTCGCACCCGCGCGAGGCGATAGCCCCCGCCGTCGGGGACCAGCACGTAGGCATCGTGGCCGTCCGCGGCCGAGTCCACGGCGTAGATCGGCGTCGCCGTGAGCCCGCCCGGTACGACCGCGCAATCGATCAGGTCGGACGAGAATGCGACGACCGCACCTTCGGTCACGCTCGAGCCCGCGCGGCGGGCGAGATCGACCGCGAGGACCGGGCCCGCGAACGCGACGTCGGCCACGGCTCCCGCGAGCGCGTCCGCGATGATCGCCGCCTCCACTCCACCCGCGAGCGGCGCGCCGTCTCCTCCGTCGTCGCGAACTTCGAGCCAACCGGCGTCGCGCACGGCCCCCGCGAGCGACTTGATCCGCGTCTCGTCGGTGAGATCGGCGACGGTTCGCGGTCCGAGCTCACCCGCGAGCTGGCGAGCCGTGCGCCGGAGTTCAGCCTGCTCGGGTGTGTCCCGGACGTCCACGGGTCCTCGTCGCGCACGGGACGCCGTCCCGCGTGAGAATCATATTAGCGTAATTTGAGAAGACTGTTTGCACGCGTCCGGCCCGGATCTTATCATCCGAATGACACCCCGCACCGGGTCCGAATGCTGACCGACCACACATACCACGTTCTCTCCGTGGTCGACGTCGTCGACGAGACGCCCGACACGCGGTCGTTCGTGCTCGAGATCCCCGCCGCGCTCGAGGAGACGTTCCGCTACACCGCGGGCCAGTTCTGCACGTTCCGCGCGGCGATCGACGGCGAGGCGATCGCGCGCTGCTACTCGATGTCGAGCTCGCCCGACGTGGGCGATCCGTTCACGACGACCGTGAAGCGCGTCTCCGACGGGCGGATGTCGAACTGGATGCTCGACGGGCTCGCTCGCGGGGACACGATCGAGGCGATGCGCCCGACCGGCCTGTTCGTGCTGCGCGAGACCGATCTCCCGATCGTCGCCTTCGCGGGGGGCAGCGGGATCACGCCCGTAATGTCGATCCTCAAGAGCGCGCTCGCCACCACGACGCGCCGGATCGCGCTCGTGTATGCCAATCGCGGACCCGATTCGATCATCTTCGAGCGCGAGCTCGAGCGCCTGCGCGCCGCATCCGGTGGCCGGCTCTCGGTCCATCACCATCTCGACTCGCAGCGCGGGTTCCTCGATCCCGCGGCCTGCGCGTCCCTGGTGCGCGACCCGAACGCCGACTTCTACATCTGTGGTCCGGGCGCCTACATGGACACGGTCGAAGCCGGCCTGTCGACGCTGGGCGTGAGTGCGGACCAGCGCTTCATCGAGCGGTTCGACGTACCCACGAGCGCGCCCGCCGACGAGAAATCGCTCACCGAGTCGGTCGTGGTCCGGATCGACCGCCGCAAGCACGTCCTGCGCTACCAGCCCGGAGATACCGTGCTCGAGTCAGCGCGACGCGCGGGCCTCTCCCCGCCCTACTCGTGCGAGTCGGGCAGCTGCGCCACGTGCATGGCGCGCCTCGACGCGGGTTCGGTGCGGATGCGCGTGAACAACGCGCTGTCGGCCGAGGAGGTCGATGCGGGATGGGTGCTCACCTGCCAGGCGATCCCCACGAGCCCGGAGGTGGTCGTCAACTACGACCCGTGATCGCGCTCCGCGCAGATCCGAGGATCTCGTCGTCGTGCTCGTG
Organism: uncultured delta proteobacterium; assembly: GCA_963832165.1. Lineage (GTDB taxonomy): Bacteria > Myxococcota_A > UBA9160 > UBA9160 > SMWR01 > JAHEJV01. Next base: position 94,069 of record CAWHTE010000008.1, read on the forward strand.
CAGGCGCGGCGGTGCGCAGTAATCGGCGCGTGCGCCATCGAATCGCATCGGGCTGCCCATCACGTGCAGCGGCCCCTCCTCGGTCTCGATCGACGCGATCATGCCGCGCGAACGAACGAGCTCGCCGTCGAGCGCCTCCCCGAGCTCGCGCACGGCGCCGGCCGGGACGCCGAGCGGACGCAGGAGCTTCTCCCAATCCGCCGCCGAGGCCTCTTCGAGGCGCGCCGCAAGTGCGTCGAGCAGCTCCGCGCGGTGCTCGAAACGCGCGTGCATCGTGGCGAAGCGCGGGTCGTCGGCCCACTCGCGCCGATCGATCGCCGCACACAGACGCCGCCAGACTTCGTCGTGCGTGACGAACAGCGCGAGGTATCCCGATGCCGTCGCGAACAGCTGCGCGGGCACGTAGAAGATGTGCGCGCCGAGCGGCTGGCGCGTCGGCGCACCGCCGCCGTTCAGGTAGGCGGCCGCCTTGTAGTTGAGCTGCGCGAGCATCGAATCGAAGAGCGACACGTCGACCTGACCCCCCTTGCCCTCGAGCACCTTCGCGACGAGCCCGAGCGCCGCCATGATTCCCGCCGAGTTGTCGATCGCGGAGTAGCCCGCCAGCGTGGGAGGTCCGTCGGGCTCGCCCGTCAGCGCGGCCACGCCCGTGATCGCCTGGATCACGTAGTCGAACGCGGGCCACTCCGCGGCCGGGCCATCGAGCCCGTAGCCGGTCAGCGCCACGCATACGATCTTCGGGTTGAAGCGGCGCAGCGACTCGTATTCGAGCCCGAGCTTCCGGATCGTCGACGGCCGCAGGTTCACGAGCAGCGCATGCGCGGTCTTCGCGAGCGCACCGAGCTCGGCCTGACCCTGCGTCGTTGCGAGATCGATGTGCACGCTGCGCTTGTTGCGGTTGATGCTCGCGAAATAGACGTTGTGCCCACCGACGTACTGCGACCCGACCTTGCGTGACAGATCGCCTTCGATCGGCTCGATCTTGATCACGTCGGCGCCGAGGTCCGCCAGCAGCATTCCGCCGAACGGGCCCGCGAGGATGTGGCCGACCTCGAGCACGCGGATGCCCGCGAGCGGTCCCGAGCGAGTCGCGGTCACGACGGCGCATCCGTTCGGCGCCCGGCGTCGAGCAGCTCGACGAGCACCCCGTCCGGGTCGCGCACCGTCGCCGCCGCGGTTCCATTCGAGAGGGACGTGCGGCGAACGTCGGTGGCGCCCAGCTCGAGCAGAGCCGGCAGCACGACCTCGAGATCCACGGCGAAGGCGAGCAGCACGCTCCCGGTCGCGGGCGGGCCCGGCGGCGGGCCGTCCGGAACCGGCTCCGCGAACGTGATCAGCTCTAACGCTCCAGCGTGCGGGCGCTTCGGATCGCCGAGGATCACGGCTCGCAGCCGCTTGGACGGAGCCGCGACTCCGAGCAGTGTCGGCCAATCCCCGTCGAACTCGCGGTCGACCAGCACCTCGAAGCCCAGACCATCGCGGTAGAAGCGCGTGCTGCGCTCCGCATCGCGGACGAAAAGCGTGACGTGATGCAGTTGCACGGTCGCCCTCCGCTAGGCGCTCAGATCTCCGGACACAGTGAGGCGAGGAACGCCTCGGTGCGGCGGCGCGACTCGATCCGCCCGGCGCGGTCGCGCCCGAGCGGGAGGATCCGGACCGAAAGATCGGTGACACCCACGTCGCGGAACGAGCGCAGTCGCTCGACGATCGCCGACTCGTCGCCCGCCGCGAGGATGTCGCCTACGTCGGTGGCGTCTCCTTGTTCGAGCAGACGCTGATAGTTCGGCGAGAACTCGGCGTGCCCGAGCAGCTGATTCGCCCAGGCACGCGCATCGTCCACCTCGTCCTTGGAGCACAGGCAGACGGGCACTCCCGCGACGATGCGCGGGGCGGGCCTTCCCGCCCCGTCTGCGGCCTTCGCGATGCGCGGAACGATGTGATCGCCGATCGCGCGCTCGTCGGCCATCCAGAGGATCGTGCCGGAGGTCAGCTCGCCCGCGACGCGCAGCATGACGGGCGCGAGCGCCGCGACGAGGATCGGCACGGGGAGATCGCTGACGTCGAGCGGATTGTGGACGCGATACGCCTCGTTCTCGACGTCGACCGGGCCCGGCCCCGCGAACGCCGCGTTCAACACTTCGAGGTAGCTGCGCATCTGGCGCGCGGGCCGCTCGTAGGGCAGGCCGAGCATCGTCTCGACGATCCAGTGGTGCGACGCACCGAGCCCGAGCGTGAATCGACCTCCGCACACGGCCTGGTTCGACAGCGACTGCATCGCCATGGCGACGGGGTGACGGGTCTGGATCGGGATCACCGCGGTCCCGATCTCGATGCGCGTCGTCGCCCGTCCCATCAGCGCGGCCGCGGTGAGCCCGTCGAAGTCGTTGGGCAGCTGCGGAACCCAGATCGATTGGAAGCCGGCGCGCTCGGCCGCCTCGGCATCCGCGACGAGCCGCGCGACCTTCTCGCGATATCGTCCCTTCTCGGGGCCGATCATCACACCGATGCGCACTGCGTCCCCTCTTCGAGCGAGTCGCCAGCCTAGCCGCGCCCGACCGCGGTGGCAATATGATTCTCGTTTAACGAGAATTGCCTTGACACTCTTTTTGGGCGCGCTCTAGACTGCGTTGCGTGACGGACGACGCCGCCACCGCCCGCCTCGCGCCGCTCCCCCAGGAGCGCTGGGGACGACGACGTGCGCGCTGCATTGCGCGGCGCCTTCCCCAAGGAAGTCGTCGACCGCTTCCTCTCGGCGGGGCCCGACGCCGTGCGCGTGCCCAACGTCCTCTCGACGTTGATGCATCACCCTGCCCTGACCGGCCCGTTCCTCGTCTACAACCGCGTGCTGCTCGAGAAGCCTTCGCTCGGACATCGGCTGCGCGAGCTCATGGTGCTGCGCGTCGCGTGGCGCACGCGCTCGACCTACGAATGGGTCCAGCACTCGCACCCGCGCATGGCGGATCGATCTTCCGTGACCCGAGCGGACATCGAAGCCATCGCGGGCGGCACGCGCCAGGAATCGTGGACGCCGCTCGAGGCCGATCTGATCGCGGCCACCGATCAGCTGATCGACCACCACCGCATCGACCACGACACGTGGGCGCGGCTCGCGAAGCACCTCGACGACCGTCAGCTCCTCGAGGTCGTGTTCACCGTCGGCACCTACACCTGTCTCGCGATGGCGTTCAACAGCTTCGGGCTCCAGCTCGATCCCGAGCTGCACGCCGTCGAGACCATCCCGTTTCCCGCATCGGAGGACTAGCCATGCCTCGCGTCACCAAACCGGCCGAGGGCAGCTGGACGCAGCACTATCCCGAGCTCGGGACAGAGCCCGTGTGCTACGAGGACTCGATCTCGCCCGAGATCCACGAGCTCGAGCGCGAAGCGATCTTCAAGCGCTCCTGGCTCAACGTCGGACGCGTCGAGCAGCTGCCCCGCAACGGGAGCTACTTCACCAAGGAGCTCGCCGTCGCGAAGACGTCGGTGATCGTGGTCCGCGACATGAAGGGGGAGGTGCGCGCCTTCCACAACATCTGTCGCCACCGCGGCAACAAGCTCGTGTGGAAGGACTACCCGCGCGAGGAGACGAGCGGAAACTGCCGTCAGTTCGTGTGCAAGTACCACGGCTGGCGATACGAGCTCGACGGCAGCTGCGCGTACGTGCAGCAGCAGAGCGAGTTCTTCGACCTCGAGAAGGCGGACTACGGACTGATGCCGGTGCACTGCGATGTGTGGTCGGGGTTCATCTTCGTGAACCTGGACCCGCAGCCGCGGCAGTCGCTCCTAGAATTCCTCGGACCGATGATCACCGCGATCGACGGCTACCCGTTCCACCTGCAGACGGAGCGCTTCCACTACCGCGCCGAGGTCGGCAGCAACTGGAAGCTCTTCATGGACGCGTTCCAGGAGTTCTATCACGCACCGATACTGCACGCGAAGCAATCGCCGGGTGCGGCGTTGACCGAGGTGCAGACGGCGGGCTACGAGGGGCTCCACTACCAGATCGACGGTCCCCATCGGCTCGTGACGTCGACGGCGGCCCGCTTCTGGGAGGCGCCGCCCAACCTGATCAAGCCGATGGAGATCGTGACCCGCGGAGGTCTCTCGGGACCCTGGGATCCGCCGGATCTGGGCCCGCTTCCGGCCGGACTCAATCCCGGCAAGAAGCGCCACTGGGGGCTCGACTCGTTCCAGATCTGGCCGAACTTCGTGATCCTGATCTGGGAGCGCGGCTGGTACCTCACGTACCATTACTGGCCGACCTCGCACAACACCCATGTGTTCGAGGGGAACCTCTACTTCGTGCCGGCTCGCAATGCGCGCGAGCGCCTCGCGCACGAGATGTCCGCGGTCACCTTCAAGGAGTACGCGCTGCAGGACGGCAACACGCTCGAGGCGACGCAGATCATGCTCGAGTCGCGCGTAGTCACGAGCTTCCCGCTGAACGATCAGGAGATCCTGTGTCGGCACCTGCACAAGGTGGCGGCCGACTGGGTCGACGATTACAAACGCGAGCGCGCGGAGGCGGCAACCCGATGAGCGACGCACTCCTGCCGAGCCAGTTCTCCGAGCTCGAGTCGTACGCCGCGAAGTGGTGTCTGCCCACGGAGACCCAGCGCTTCGCAGAGCGCATGAAGAGCACGATGGCCCAGATGCAGGCGTTCTACGACGCGTTCCTGCCGCGCGCCGAAGAGGCGATCGTGTACTGCGAGAAGTTCCCGCTCGACGACATGCCCGAGGATGCCCAGCGCCTCCTGCATCTGCTCTACTCGCTGGTCATGGTGTCGTTCCCGGTCGAAGCGTGGCGGCAGCCGCACGTCCCCGACGCTGCCGCCGCCTATCTCGACCTCGTGATCGAGCCGATCCCGTGAGCGCAGAAGCCGTCGTCCTGCGCGCGCAGCGCTGGGTCGACATCGATGCGGGTCTGGTGCGCTCTCCCGCCGTGATCGTCGTCGAAGGCGACCGCATCAGGGCCGTGAACCCGGCCAAGCCGCCCGCGGGCGCGCGCGAGATCGATCTCGGCGACGTCACGCTGCTGCCCGGTCTCATGGACATGGAGATCAACATGCTGCTGGGCGGGCCCCATGGCGGGAACCCGCGCAGCGATGTCCAGGACGACCCCGCGTTCCGCACGTTGCGCGCCGTCGTCAATTGCCGGACCACCCTGCTCGCGGGCTTCACGACCGTCCGCAACCTCGGACTGTTCGTGAAGACGGGCGGCTACCTGCTCGACGTCGCGCTCTCGCGCGCGGTCGACAACGGCTGGATCGACGGCCCGCGCATCGTGCCGGCGGGACACGCGATCACGCCCACGGGCGGCCACCTCGACCCGACGATGTTCCAGCGCTTCGCTCCCGACGTCCTGCCGCTCCGAGTCGAGGAGGGAATCGCGAACGGCGTGCCCGAGGTGCGCAAGGCCGTCCGCTACCAGATCAAGTACGGCGCGCGCCTCATCAAGATATCGGCTTCGGGCGGCGTGATGTCGCACAGCGGACTCGCTGGCGCTCAGCAGTACTCCGACGAGGAAATCGAGGCGATCGTCGACGAGGCGCATCGCGCCGGCATCAAGGTCGCGGCCCACGCCCACGGCGACGCCGGCATCCGCGCGTGCATCCGCGCCGGAGTCGATTGCATCGAGCACGGTTCGCTCGCGAGCGACGAGACCATCCAGCTCATGCTCGAGCACGGCACGTTCCTCGTGCCGACGAGCTATCTCTCCGAAGGTTTGCAAGCGCATCTGGAGAAGGCCGATCCTGTGCTTCAGGCAAAGGCCGCGGAAGTGCTCCCGAAGGCGCGCGTGATGCTGGGCAAGGCGATCGCGGCAGGCGTGAAGATCGCGTGCGGCACTGATGCCCCTGCGATCCCGCACGGCCAGAACGCCAAAGAGCTGTGGGCGATGGTCGACCGCGGCATGACTCCGATGCAGGCGTTGCGAGCCGCCACGGTGATGAGCGCCGAGCTGATCAGCGTCGACGACCGCGGCCGGCTCGCGGCGGGCCTGCTCGCGGACATCATCGCGGTGCCGGGCGACCCGTCAGAAGACATCAAGACGACCCAGGACGTCCGCTTCGTGATGAAGGGCGGCCGCGTCTACAAGACACCCTGAGCGGCGAAGGGGAACGGGATGTCGCTCGAAGGAAAGGTGGCCGTCGTCACCGGCGGCGGGAGCGGAATCGGTCGCGCGATCGCGCTACAGCTCGCCCGAGACGGCGCCGGCGTATCCGTCTGGGATCTGAACCGCACAGCGGCCGACGAGACGGTCTCCGAGATCGCGCAGACGGGCGGCCGCGCGATCGCCTGCGCGATCGATGCATCCGCCGAAGATCAGATCGCCACCGCCCTGGGACGCACGCGCGCCGAGCTGGGTCCCGTGACCATCCTCGTCAACAACGCCGGCATCACGGGCTTTTGCGCGTTCAAGGACATCACCGTCGAAGTCTGGGAGCGCATGATCCACGTCAACCTGACGGGTCCGTTCCTGTGCACGCGAGCCGTGCTGCCGGACATGCTCGCCGCGGGCTGGGGTCGCATCGTGAACATCTCGTCCTCCTCGGCGCAGTCGGGCGCTCCTGCGATGGCGCACTACGTGGCGTCGAAGGGCGGCGTGATCGGCTTCACCAAGGCGTTGGCGCTCGAACTCGCGGCCAAGGGGATCACGGTCAACAACATCCCGCCGGGCTTCGTGGACACCCCGATGCTGCGCGCATCGCCCGTGAACGTCGACGCCGCCGCAGCGGTGGCGCCGATGAAGCGGCCCGGCCGGCCCGAAGACATCGCGGCCGCCTGCTCCTATCTCGTGTCGGAGGCGGCAGGCTACGTCACGGGCCACACGCTCAGCGTCAACGGCGGGCGCTACCTCGGTTGAACCGGCGGGCCGACAGCGGAGGACGACCATGACGCGCTGGGCCAGGCCGCCGGAGGGGAGCTGGACGCAGCACTATCCCGAGCTCGGCACGAAGCCGATCTCGTTCGCCGACTCGACCTCTCCGGAGTTCTACGCGCTCGAACGCGAGGCGATCTTCAAACGCGCCTGGCTCAACGTGGGTCGCGTCGAGGACCTGCCCCGCAACGGCAGCTACTTCACCAAGGAGCTCGAGGTCGCGGGTACGTCGATCGTGGTCGTGCGCGGAAGCGACGGCCACGTGCGCGCGTTCCACAACATCTGCCGGCACCGCGGCAACAAGCTCGTGTGGCGCGACTATCCGCGTCGCGAGACCAGCGGAACCTGCCGTCAATTCGCGTGCAAGTACCACGGCTGGCGGTACAACCTCGACGGCGCGCTCGCATTCGTCCAGCAGGAGAGCGAGTTCTTCGACCTCGACAAGCGCGATTATGGACTCGTGCCCGTGCACTGCGACACCTGGTCGGGCTTCATCTTCGTCAACCTCGACGCGACGCCGCGCCAGATCGCTGCGCGAGTTCCTCGGACCCATGCTCACTGCGCTCGAGGGCTACCCGTTCGACGCGATGACGGAGCGCTACGAGTTCCGCGGCGAGAACGACAGCAACTGGAAGATCTTCGCCGATGCCTTCCAGGAGTACTATCACGTGCCCGCGTTGCACCCGCAGCAGGTGCCCCCCGCGATGCGCAGAGCGGAAACCTCCGTCGAGGCAGCCTACTACCAGCTCGACGGCCCGCACCGGATGACGACCACGGGAGGGTCGCGCCGGTGGACGATGCCCGAGTACATGTATCCCATCGAGCGCGCGACGAAGAGCGGCCTGCTCGGCCCGTGGACGATGCCGGATCCGGCCGACCTGCCGCCCGGGGTCAACCCGGCCAAGATCGAGCCGTGGGGGATCGACAACTTCCAGATCTTCCCGAACGTCGAGATCCTGATCTACGGGGACTGGTACCTCTGCTACCGCTACTGGCCCACGTCGCATAACACCCACCGCTTCGAGGCGTTCCTGTACTTCCGACCGGCCCGCAGCGTGCGCGAGCGCGTCGCGCACGAGGTGGCCGCAGTCGTATTCAAGGAATTCGCGCTGCAGGACGCTGGAATGCTCACAGGCACGCAGATGGCGCTGGAATCGGGCGTCCTCGACCGGTTCCCGCTCAACGACCAGGAGGTGCTCGTGCGGCACTTCCACGAAGTCGTCGCGGACTGGGTCGAGAACTACCGGCTCGAACGCGCGGCGGTTTGACGCGATGGCGGACGCTCTGCTCCCGGCAGCCTTCGCCGATCTCGAACCCTTCGCGGCCACGTGGTGTCTGGCCACCGAGAGCGAGCGCTTCGCGCAGCGCATGGCCAGCTCGATGCCCGAGATGCAGGCCTTCTACGACGCGTTCTCGCCGCGGATCGAAGAGGCGATCGATTATTGCGATCGGTTTCCGCTCGACGATCTGCCCGACGACGTGCGCCGACTGCTGCAGCTCGTGTACTCGCTCGCGATGGTCGCCATGGCGATCGAGGTCTTCCAGCAGCCCAGACCCACCGACGCCGCGGACGCGATCCTCGAGCGCGTCAGGGAGCCGGTGCCCTGACGCGCGCCTCGCGCAGGCCGCTGCGGCGGACTTTGCCCGCGTCGTCGCGCAGCGGCTCGCTCACGCGCTCGAAGCTCTTCGGCACCTTGTAGTGCACGAGGCGCTCGGCGACGTGCGCGCGGAGCTCAGCGTCGGAGACCTCGTGCGCGAGCTCCACGAGCGCGTGCACGCGGTTGCCGAGATCGTCGTCGGGCAGGCCGATCACGCAGCTCGAGCGCACGGTCGGGTGCTCGTCGAGCGCGGCCTCCACCTCGGCCGGGTAGATGTTGCGGCCGCCACTCAGGATCATGTCGGAGCGGCGATCTCCCAGGTACAGGTAGCCGTCGCCATCGAAACGACCCATGTCGCCGACGGACTCCCAGCCGTCTGCGGTTCGCCGCGCATTCGCGCCGACATAGCGGTAGGTCGAGCCCGGACCGCTCTGCGGCAGCATGAAGATCTCACCGATCTCGCCCGCGGGCATGTCCTCGAGCGTCTCCGGGTCGAGGATGCGCAGCTGCGCGTTGCCCATCGGCCGCCCGACCGAGCCCGGATGAGCCAGCCACTCGCGGCCCGTGATGAACGTGCCGCCGATGCGCTCGCTCGGGCCGAATGACTCGTGCATCACGTCGGGACCGAGCCACTCGATGAACGCGCGCATCACCCAGGCCGGACACGGTGCGCTCCCGGTCATCACGAACTCGAGCGAGGAGACGTCGCGCGACCGGCGCTCGGCGTCGGGCAGCTTCCAGATGCGCTGCATCATGGTCGGAACGAAGTGCACGCGGTCGATGCGGTGCTTTTCGATCAACGCGAGACACTCCGACGCGTCGAAGCGCCGCATCAGCACGACCACCGCGCCGCCGAACACGCCCTGCCAGGCCGCGCTGAACGGCACCGCGTGATAGAGCGGACCGGGCACGAGCACCGCCGCGCGCGCCTTGAACAGCGCCGACGGAGCCTCCGGATCGTAGAGGCCCGGGTTCCGCGGCAGGATCAGCTTGGGCGCTCCCGTGCTTCCGCCCGAGGCGAGCGCGCGCTCGTGCGGAGGCGTTGCGTCGGGAAGCGGCGCATCGGAGAGCGCGGCGTCGGGCTCGAAGCCCGCGGGCACACTCGGGCGCCCACCCGCTTCCGCGGCATCGAGCCCCACGATCAGCGCGGGATTCGCGCGCTCGAGGATCGCGTCGCGCTCGCGCTGAGGCAGGCGCGACGAGAGCGGATTCGGCACGGCGCCGAGCTTCCAGATCGCCAGGCAGTTCTCGAGCCACTCGAATCCGTTGGGAAGCACGAGCGTCACGACCGCGCCCGCCGACACTCCGCGCCGGGCGAATTCGCGCGCGCGACGGTTCGCGCTGTGCTCGAGCGCACCGAGGGTCAGCACGCGCTCCTCGAACACGAAGGCCGGCGCGTCAGGCGCTTCTGCGGCCAGATCGGTCACACGGCGCCCGTAGGGGACGGCCGTCACTCGAACTCCTCGATCGCCTCGCCCATCGCTCCTCCGCGCTGGATGCTGGGGGCGCCAGTCTATCAACGGACACGCGAGAGGAATGCGCCTCTCCAGGAGTACACTGTGCCCGGACCGAAGACGCGGAGCGACGGATGAGCCAGGAGCTGTCGGGAAGGGTTGCGATCGTCACGGGCGGCGCGAGCGGAATTGGCCGCGCCACGGTCGAGCTCTTCGTGCAGGAGGACGCCCGGGTCGTCATCGCGGACGTGGATGCCGCGCGCGGCGAGGAGCTGGCTGCCGCGCTGGGCGCGGCCGCCGCCTTCCACCCGACGGACATCGCCGATGCAGAGCAGGTCCAGAAGCTCGTCGATTTCGCCGTGACGCGCTTCGGCGGACTGCACGTCATGTTCAACAACGCCGGGATCTCCGACGGCATGTACGGCTCGTTCCTGGATGACGACCTCAGGAACTTCCACCGCGTGATGTCGGTGAACCTGTTCGGCGTCATGGTCGGCAGTCAGCGCGCCGCGCGGCACATGGCGAAGAACGGCGGCGGCTCGATCATCAACACCACGTCGACCGCCGCGATCAAAGCCGGACGCGGAGTGATGACCTATCGGGCGTCGAAGGCCGCCGTGATCCAGTTCAGCAAGTCGCTCGCGATCGATCTCGCAGAGCACGGCATCCGCGTGAACTGCATCGCGCCGGGCCACATCCCCACGGCCATGACGACCTACGACATGTCCCGGATCATCCAGCTGAACCAGCCGCTTCAGCGCCAGGGGATGCCGATCGACGTGGCGAACGCCGCGCTGTATCTGGCCAGCGACCGGTCGGCGCAGGTCACGGGAATGGTGTTGCCCGTCGACGGCGGCACGACGGTGGGATCGCCGGCCAATCTGATGAGCGAGCTCATGCGCGCCAAGGGGACGAAGTGATGGATCCGGCCGAGCGCATCTACTCCTGCGACGATCACCTGGACATGCCCGCGGTGCCGCGCGAGCTGTGGGAAGCGCGGCTGCCGCGCGCGCTGGCCGAGCGGGGTCCGCACGTCGTCGCGCGCGATGGGGGATCGTTCTGGGTGTGCGAGGACCGCGTGCTCGCGCGCAGCGGGACCCGGCCCGGCGACGAACGCGTCAAGAAGCTCAGCGCGATCGGGCGCGCGGGCATCGAGGACGATGGCTTCCGCTCCGGCACCCCCAAGCTGCGGCTCGAAGACATGGACCGCGACCAGCTCTGGGCCTCGGTGATCTACGGCCCGCTCGCAATCGGTCTGCCGATCGCCGATCCAGAGCTGCAGAGCGCTTGTTATGCCGCGTGGAACGACTGGGCGATCGAGGAATTCAATGCGGTCGCGCCCGATCGCCTGTGCGTGCTCGCGTTCCTGCCCGCCCATTCGCCCGAGGCGGCGGCGGCCGAGCTCGAGCGCTGCGCGCGCCTCGGCCATCGCGGCGCCATCATCGACGTGTTCGAGATCGACGCTGCCGATCCCGCCTGGGACCGACTCTGGGCCGCCGCCGCGCACACGCGCCTGCCGATCAGCTTCCATCTGAAGGGCGGCACCTGGTCCAAGCAGCTCCGCTACAAGATGGGCAAGTGGCAGTCGGCGGCATTCGCGTCGGTGCTGCCGCTACAGCTCGACGAGCCGCTCGCGATCATGATGTTCTCGGGCGCACTCGAGCGGCACCCGGGGTTCAAGCTGGTGCTGGCGGAGTCGGGGATCGGTTGGCTGCCCTACTTCATCTCGCGAATGGATCTGGAGTGGCGCAGCTTGCGCGACAAGATCGATTACGCGACGCAGTCGCCTCCGAGCGAGCTGTTTCGCCGCCAGGTGATGGTCACGTTCGAGGAGGAGGCGCTCGGCGCGCAGCTGATCCCGCTGGTCGGCGCCGACGGTTGCATGTGGGCTTCGGACTACCCGCACACCGACAGCACGTTCCCCCACTCGCTGCGTGCGATCGAGGAGTCGCTCGGGACGCTGCCCGCGGCAGACCGCCGCAAGGTCACGGCCACCAACTGCGCCGAGCTGTACGGTCTCTAGCTCAACCGCGGAGACCATGGAGACAGTATTCCCACGTCTCGTCGGCCGTAACGCGCATCCGCGGGTTCTGGACCAGGCGGTTCCCGATCCAGCTGAACATCACCGTCTGCTGCATGAGCGCAGCCGTACGCCGCGTGTCGCTGACCTTGATCGCGCCCGCCTCGACCGACGCGTCGAGGAGCTGGACCAGCATGTGCGTGATCGGCCCCATCGCGGTCCGCAGGCGCTCGGGATGGTCGACCGCGAGCTGCAGCGAGAACTCGGAGATCGGGCGGCGGTTGTGTCCTCCGCGTTTGCGCGGCGTCCCGGCCGGCTCGCACCACTCGTGGAGTCGGATCGTGAAGGCGCGCAGACGCCCCATCGGATCGCTTTCGCTCTCGAGCATCTTCGAGATGTCTTCGATGCATTCGCGGGTGGTCTCTTCGAACAGCGCGAGCAGCAGCTCGTCCTTGCCGTCGAAATACTGGTAGAACCCGCGCAGCGACTGCTTCGAGCGGTCGACGACCTCCTGGATCGTGAAATCGGTCGTGCCCTTCTCGTCGATCAGATCGAACGCAGCGTCCATGAACCGCTGGACACGCTGCTCCGCACGCGAACGGGCCGCGCTCAGGCTGCGCGAAACGGCCCGCTGACGCCAGGCAGGCTGATTTGCGTCACCGGGTGCTTCGACTTCTGCCATTTTAGAACCCGCTTTCATTGGAAGAAGAGTACCAGCATGCTGACGCTGGAAAAGGCCTTACCAAATCCTCGTCAGCTCGTTCTCCGCGACTTCTTGAACGTGTCGACCGCGGCCCAATGCGCCTCGGCGGCCCAGAGCTCGGCAAACGCGGCCGTGGCGCCCTCCTCGAGCTCGGGGTGGAAGGAAGGGGCCGCAGCGCTGACCACGGACTTCACGGCCCGGGTGGTCCCGGGCGCCGTGGCCGCCATCCGCTGCGCCAGCCTCCGCCACTCCTCGTCGAAAGCCGCGCGCGGCACCACGACGTCGACGAGGCCCAGCCGCTGCGCGGTCGGGGCGTCGTAGAGGTCGCCAGTCGCGATCGCCAGCAGCGCGCGGCTGCGCCCGATCGCCTGCGCCAGGCGCTCCGCGCCGCCCCATGCGGGCATGATGCCCAGGGTCACCTGGTTGAAGCCGATCTTGATGTCGTCGGCCGCGATACGGATGTCGGCGGCGATTGCGACCTCGGCTCCGCCCCCGAGCGCGTGTCCGTTCAACGCCGCGAGGACCGGGACCGGGAAGGCGGCGATGCGGTCGAGGACGTGCCGGACGCGGCTCGCCATGCGGACCGCCTCCTCGTAGGTGCGAACGGCATCGAGCTCCTTGAGGTCTCCACCCGACACGAACACGCGATCCCCCGCACCCCGCAGCACGAGCACCGCTGCGCCCGAAGCCAGGACGTGGTCGAGCGCCGCGCCGAGCTCGTCGATCGTCGCGAAGCCGATCGCATTGCGGACCTCGGGCCGGTCGATCGTGACCACGGCGACGCCAGCCTCGATCTCCACGCGCACCTCGCCCGCGGCGAAACGGCTGATAATAGTGTTCTCGCTTGATATCAATATGGCACCGTAATTATGTAAAGCATACTAGATGTTTTTGGAAAGATCATTGCCATTCCGGCGCCCGGGTTATAGAGTCCTCCGAGCATGGACCGACGCGTGCACAGCGAGGCCGGCATCCCGCTCGCCGCGAGCTACGGACCAGACGATCTCCCCGGCCCCGAGTCGATCCCGCCGCCGGGAGAATTCCCGTTCACGCGCGGAAACTTCGCCGAGGGCTACCGCGGCCGGCTCTGGACGATCCGCCAGTACTCGGGCTTCGGCACCGCGGAAGAATCGAACCAGCGCTACCGCTACCTGCTTGCGCAGGGCGGTACCGGTCTCTCCGTCGCGCTCGACCTCCCCACTCAGTGCGGGTACGACTCCGATCACCCGGACGTCGAGGAGGAGGTGGGCCGGGTCGGCGTCGCGCTCGACACGCTCGCCGACGCCGAGATCCTGTTCGATCAGATTCCGCTCGATGCGATCAGCACGAGCTTCACGATCAACGGCACGGCCGCGATCCTGCTCGCGTTCTACGTGGCGGTCGCGGAGAAGCGCGGAGTCGATCGCGCGGTGCTGCGCGGCACGATCCAGAACGACATCCTCAAGGAGTACGTGAGCCGCGGCACGTGGATCTGGCCACCCCGCCCTTCGCTGCGCCTGATCGCCGACACGATCGAGTTCTGCGCGGCAGAGGTGCCGCGCTTCAACGCGATCTCCGTCGCGGGAGCGCATTTTCGCGACGCCGGTGCCAACGCCGCGCAGGAGATGGCGTTCACGCTCATGGACGGCATCACCTACTGCGACGAGGTGATCGCGCGCGGCCGAATGACGATCGACCAGTTCGCGCCGCAGGTGTCGTTCTTCTTCTACACCCACGGCGACTTCTTCGAGGAGGTCGCCAAGTACCGGGCCGGACGGCGGCGATGGGCCCGCATCGTGCGAGAGCGCTACGGCGCGAAGGACGACCGCTCGTGCATGTTCCGCGTCGGCTGCGTCGCGGGCGGGGCGTCGCTGTACGCGCCGCAGGCCCGCAACAACGCCGTGCGCATCGCCTACGAGGCGCTCGCCTCGGTACTCGGCGGAGTGCAGTCGATGTTCACTGCAGCGTGGGACGAGCCGTTCGCACTGCCCAGCGAAGAATCGGCCACGCTCGCGCTGCGCACGCAGCAGATTCTCGCCCACGAGACCGGCGTCGCGCGCGTCGCCGACCCGCTCGGCGGTTCGTACTACGTCGAGGCGCTGACCGACCAGGTCGAGGCGCGCGTCATCGAGATCATGGACGACCTCGAGCGCCGCGGCGGCATGGTGCACTCGATCGAGGACGGCTATCTGCAGCGCCTGATCTCGGACGAGTCGTTCCGCGCCCAGAAGGCGCTCTCGTCGGGCGAGCGGACGGTCGTCGGTGTGAACCGGTTCCAGACCGAAGAAGAGCCGCCCGAGGTCGCCGGCTACGAGCTGGACGAGAAGGGCCGAGCTGTTCAGCTCGAGCGACTCGCCGGAGTAAAGCGGGCGCGCTCGGCCGGCGATGTGCGTGCCGCGCTGGGCGCGCTGGGCCGGGCGGCGGCGCAAGCGGACGCCAACCTGATGCCGCACCTGATCGACTGCGCGAAGGCCTACTGCACGGTCGGCGAGATGGTGGACGTGCTGAAGGACCAGTGGGGCGAGTTCCAGCAGCCGGCGGTCTTCTGAATGCCGGTGCGCGTACTCGTCGCCAAGCCCGGACTCGACGGTCACGACCGCGGCGCAAAGCTCGTCGCGCGCGCGCTGCGAGATGCCGGGTTCGAGGTCATCTACCTCGGGATCCGTCAACGGCCCGAGGCGATCGCGGCCGTCGCAGTGCAAGAGGACGTGCAGATCGTGGGGCTCAGCATCCTCTCGGGATCCCACGTCGCGCTCACGCGCAAGACCGCGGATGCGTTGCGCGCCGCGGGCGCCAAGGACGTCGTGCTCGTGGTGGGAGGCACGATCCCCCAGCGCGACGTCGCGCTGCTCGAGTCGGCCGGTGCCACCGCCGTGTATCCAACGGGCACTCCGCTCGAGGTGCTCGTCGAGAGCCTGCGCGAACTCGCGCCCGCCTAACCCCGGAGCAGCAGCCAGAGCACGGCGCCGAGCCCCGCCACGAGCCCGGCCGCGAGCGGACCCACCCGCTTGATCACGGACGAACCGGCGGTGGCGAGCAGGTCGATCGGTTCGCTCGCCTTCGAGTCGACGCGATGCAAATCGGTCGTCGGTGCGGGCACGGGCTCGTGCTGCGTCTCGACGCGCGTTCCGGCGCCCCTCTGCACTTCGGCCTCGAGCGCCTGCACGAACTGCCCGAGCAGCCTGGTGCTTACGTCGGCGAGCACGCCGCGGCCGAACTGCGCGACCTTCCCCGTGATCGCGAGATCCGTGTGCAGCGTGACGCGCGTGCCGTCGCCCTCGGGCACGAGCACCGCGGTGACCGTGGCCGAAGCATTGCCCTGGCCCCGCGTGTCCCGCCCTTCGGCGCGCACGACGGCGCGGTGGTTGTGCTCGTCGCGCTCCCGGAACGAGGCCACTCCCTTGTACTGCGCGATGATCGGGCCGACCTTCACTTTGACCGCGCCGCGATACTCCTCGCCCGCGACCTCCTGGAGCTCGAAGCCGGGCATGCACGGCGCGATGCGCTCGAGGTCGGTCAACAGCGCCCAGGCCTCGTGGACCGGCACGCCGACCGAGAACTCGTTCGTCAGCTCCACGGCGCTAGATCCTCGCCGTCACCAAGGATGGACCAGTGACGCGATCTGGGACGGGGAGAGCGGAAGCCGCGTGAGCTTCACTCCGAACGGCGAGAGCGCGTCGGCCACCGCGTTGACGACCGCGGGCGGCGCCCCGATCGCGCCGCCTTCGCCTACTCCCTTGTAGCCGCCCGGGCCGGGGCTCGGCGTCTCGATGTGCCCATACTCGATCGCGGGCACTTCGGCCGCGGTCGGCAGCAGATAGTCCATGAACGTGGTCGCGACAGGATTGCCGTCCTCGTCACAGGCGAGGTGCTCGAACAGCACGCCGCCGATGCCCTGGACCGTACCCCCCGCGATCTGGCCCTCGACGACGTTCGGATTGATCATCGGGCCGCAGTCCTCGCTCACGATGTACCGCAGCAGCTGAACTCGGCCCGTGGTCACGTCGACCTCGCACGTGCACACGTGTGTGGCGTTCACGAAGATGGCCGGGTTGTTCGCGGTGTACGGCGCACTCGCCTCGAGCCCATCCGGCGCAGCGAGCTTCCCGAACGAGATGCCCTGCGCCGGCTTCCCGCGCACGCTCGCGCGACTCTCCGCGAGCTCGACGTCGTCGATCGCCACGCCGAGCGCTCGAGCCGCGATCGCGAGGATCTGGTCGCGCAGTACGTTCGCGGTCTCGCGCACCGCACCCGCCGTCATCGACGCGCTGCGACTGCCGGCCGCGCCCGCTCCGACGGCCGTGACGGCGGTGTCTCCCTGGATCGTGTCGACGTCCTCGATCTTCGCGCCGAGCGCATCGGCGGCGAGCTGCACGACGGTGGTCTCGATGCTGTTTCCGCTCGAGCCACCCGCGATGTAGACGACGACCCTGCCCGTGGGCTCGATGCAGATCTTCGCGGTCTCGGTGGCGTACGCGCCGTAGCCGGGCGTCGACGCCTCGACGTAGTTGGACGTGCCGACCCCGAGATAGCGGCCGACTTTGCGCGCCTCGGCCTGCTCGGCGCGAAACGCCTGGTAGTCGAGCATCGCGAGCGCCTGCTCGAACGTCTCGAGCGGCGAGATGTTGTCGTACTTCATGCCGCTGAAATTCGCGTACGGAAGCTCGTCCCGGCGCAAGAGATTGCGCCGGCGCAGCTCGACGGGGTCGATGCCCATCTGCCGCGCCGCGATGTCGAGCAATACCTCGCGAGCGAGCGACTCGTACTGCCACGGGCCGCGATACGGCGCGCGCCCCTGGGTGTTCGTGTAGACCGTCTTGACCGCGAACCCGCCGCGCGGCACGCGGTAGGGACCCGGGAAGAACGTGCCGACGGCAGCGGCCGGAAACAGAGGCCACGGCGTGGGATAGGCGCCGCAGTCCTGGAGGAAGTCGATGTAGGCGGCCTGGATCGCGCCTTCGCCGTCGAACGCCATCTTCACGGCCGCGTGTTCGAGCCTCGACTTCCCGCCCGCGAGCAGGTTCTCGCGGCGATCCTCGACCCACTTGACGGGTGCGCCGGCCACGGGAGCGGCGAGCATCAGGCACATCTCGTCGCGCTGAACCATGATCTTCTGCCCGAATCCGCCGCCCGTGTCTCGCATCACGACGCGGACGCGGTCCTCGGGCATCCCGAGCAGGCGCGCGCAGAACAGGCGCACCTCGTGCGGCGATTGCGTCGACGAGTAGATCGTGAGCTCGCTCGTCGCGGGCGAGTAGTCCACCACGAGGCCGCGCCCTTCCATCGGAACCGGGGCGCAGGCCTGCTGGTAGATCGTCTCGCTCACCACGTGCGCCGCCGAGGCGAAGATCGCGTCGAGCGCCGAGGCTGGGAGCGTCGTCATCTGCGCGATGACGTTGGAGCCGTGGCTCTCGTGCACGAGCACCTGCGCCTGCTCGGCCTGGGTGTAGTCGACGACGGCCGGGAGCGGGTCGTAGTCGACCTCCACGCGCTCGGCCGCATCCTCGGCGAGGTAGCGGTTCTCGGCCACGACCAGCGCGACCGGATCGCCGACGAAGCGGACCTCGCCGTCGGCGAGCGGCGGGCGCGGCGTCTCGGGCATCTCCTTGCCGATCGTCGTGTGCCACTGCTCGCGGACACGGGGATTGAGATCGGCGGCCGTGAACACGAACCGCACCCCGGGCATCGCGAGCGCTGCCGACGCGTCGATGCGCCGGATTGCCGCACGCGCGAATGGGCTGCGCACGAAGCACGCGTGCAACATGCCCGGCAGCGCGACGTCGTCGACGAAGGTGCCCCGGCCCGTGAGCAGGCGGTCGTCCTCGACGCGGTGGACGCGCGCACCCGCATAGCGAGAGGAGGATCCCGTCGAAGCGGTCATGCGCGCCCTTCGCGCAGAGCGGCAGCGGCCTGGTGCACCGCGTTCACGATTCCCTGGTAGCCCGTGCAGCGGCACAGGTTGCCCGACAGCGCCTCGCGGATCTCCCGGTCGGTCGGGTCCGGGTGATCTCGCAGGAACGCCGTCACCGAAACGATGAAGCCGGGCGTGCAGAAGCCGCACTGCAGCCCGTGGCAATCGCGAAACGCCGATTGCACGGCGGAGAGCCCGCCGTCGGGCGGAGCGATCCCCTCGATCGTCGTCACCTCGGCGCCGTCGGCCTGCACCGCGAACATGAGGCACGACCGCACCGCAGCGCCGTCGACGAGCACCGTGCAGGCGCCGCAGACTCCGTGCTCGCAGCCGAGATGCGTCCCGGTGAGCTGCAGGTGCTCGCGCAGGAAGTCGGCGAGGGTCACGCGCGGCTCGACGGTTGCGGCGCGCGCCTGCCCGTTGACCGTGAGCTTCACCGACATCTCAGGCAAGGCGTGCCTCCGCGATCGCCGTGGTCCACGCGCGCGCCACCATCGCGGCTCCGACGCGCTTGCGGTACTCCGCCGATCCGTGCAGATCGCTCGGCACCGAGTCGAGCCCGGAGATCGCGAGTCGCCCCACCTCTTCCGCCTCGACTTCCTTCACCACGCGGCCGGCGATCTCGGCCTCCGCCGCGCTCGCGCGTTCGGGCGTCGACCCGAGTCCGAACAGGCTCAGAGCGCAGCGGCGGATCCGATCACCGCCGTCGAGCTCGACGCCGATCGCGGCGCCCGCGATCGCGAAGTCGCCGTGACGGCGCGCGAACTCCTCGACCGCGAAGCCGCTGCGCGTGCCCCAGATCGGGAACGACACGCCCGCGAGGATCTCGTCGGGCGCCACCTTCGTGCTCCAGAGACCCTCGAAGAAGTCGCGCGCCTCGATCGCGCGCCTCGCCCTACGCCCCGACGACCTCCATGCGCGCGTCGAGCGCGAGGGCGACCGCCGGGTATTCGGCGGCCGGGTCGGCGTGTGCGATCGATCCGCCGAGCGTGCCGCGGCTGCGGATCTGGAAGTGCCCGATCAGCGGTGTGGCCTTCGCGAGCAGCGGAACACTCGACGCCACGTCGGCGCTGGCCTCGACGGCGGCTTGCGTGGTGCCTGCACCGATCCACAGTGCGCCATCGCGGCGCGCGATGCCCGAGAGCTCTGCGATGCGCCCGATGTCGACGAGGTGCTCGAAGACCGTGAGCCTAAGCGCCAAGAGCGGGATGAGGCTCTGGCCACCCGCCAGCACCTTCGCCCCCTCGCCGAGCTCGGCGAGCAGCTTCGCCGCATCGGCGACCGTGCTAGGCGAGTGATATTCGAACGGGGCGGGCTTCAACGGGTAAAGCTCACGCGAGCTTCGCGGCCCATCCGCCATCGACCGGAATGATCGCGCCGCTCACGTAGGAGGCGCGGTCCGACACGAGGAACGCCGCGACCTCCGCGACTTCTTCCGGCTGCGCGCCGCGACCCAGCGGCGCCTTCGCGCCCATGAAGGCGGCCAGCTTCTCGCCGCCGGGCGCGCTCATCTCCGTGTGGATGAAGCCGGGGCACAGGCAGTTGGCGCGGATCCCATTAGCACCGTATTCGACGGCGGCCGACTTCGTGAAGGAGATGACTCCGGCCTTGGCCGCCGAGTACACGCTCGTACCGGCAGTTGCGTTCAGACCCGCGAGCGACGACCAGTTGACGATCGAGCCGCCGTGGCCGCCCGCGAGCATGGCGCGGATCCCGTGCTTCGTTCCCAGGAACACGCCGCGCAGATCGACCTCCATGAAGCGGTCGTAGTGCTCCGCGGTCACGTCGGCGATGCTCGCCGCACCGGCGATCCCGGCCACGTTGAGCACGGCGTCGACGCGGCCGAAGTTCTCGACCGCCGCGCGCATCAGCGCCTCCACGTCTGCCTCCTGCGTGACGTCGCAGTGCACCGGAAGAACGTTCGCGCCGAGCGCCTTCGCGGTGTCCTTCTCGCCGCCGCTGATGTCGGCCGCCACGACCTTCGCGCCCTCGCGAACGAAGATCTTGCACGACGCTCTGCCCATGCCGGAGCCGGCGCCTGTGATCACCGCGACCTTGCCGTCCAACGATCCCATTTCGCGGCCCCTTCGTGGCGTGGCGCAATGCGCGCGAATTGATGTCATCATACCATGACACCAATATCGGCGAGTGGCAATTTTGCCAGGCGCGGCTGTCGCCGTCAGAATCGCGCCTTCACTGTCCGAGCGAGGTCGAGCCATGGCGGATCTGATCAAGGACAAGACGGCGATCGTCGGCATCGGCCAGACCCGATTCGGCAAGGGCATCGAAGACACCGAGCTGTCGCTCGCGTGCCAGGCGGTTTCGACCGCGATCGACGACGCGGGTCTGCGGCCCTCGGAGGTCGATGGCCTCGCGATGTTCTCGATGGAGAACAGCCGCGAGGTCGATCTCGCGCGCAGCGTCGGTCTCGGCGACATCACCTACTTCGGCGAGATCGGATACGGCGGCGGCGCCGCGTGCGGAACCGTCGGCCATGCCGCGATGGCGGTCGCGACCGGACAGTGCGAGGTCGCGGTCGCATGGCGTGCGCGCAAGCGCGCGGCCAAGTCGAGCCGCGTCTGGATGCAGGCCTCGGAGCGCATGGGCGGCCAGTTCCAGTGGACCCGGCCGTTCGGCCTGCTGCGCCCCGTCGACGAGATCGCGATGCTCACGCGCCGCTACATGCACGAATTCGGCGCCACGCGCGACCACCTGGCCAACGTCGCGCTCGCGTTCCGCAAGCACGCCAACCAGAACCCCAACGCGATGATGCGCGACAAGAAGCTCACGCGCGCCGAGTACATGGCCGCGCGCTGGATCTCCGAGCCGCTATGTCTGTTCGACAACTGCCTCGAGACCGACGGCGCGCTGGCCTGCGTGATCGTATCCGCCGAGCGCGCGCGCGATCTGCGCCAGGACCCGGTCTACATCCACTCGTTCGCGCAGGGACTGCCCCGTCAGCACACGACGATGACCAACTACTGGTGCGACGATCCGCTGCTCGGCCCGTCGTGGGCCACCGCGAGGCGGCTGTGGGCCAACAGCGACATCGCGCCCGCCGACGTCGACGTCGCGCAGATCTACGACGCGTTCAGCCCGCTGATCCCGCTCTCGCTCGAGGGATACGGCTTCTGCAAGCGCGGCGAGGGTGCCGCGTTCACCGAGGACGACGCGCTCGAGTGGCCGAATGGCCGGCTGCCGACCAACACGTCCGGCGGAGGCATGTCCGAGGCGTACGTGCACGGCTTCAACCTCGTGCTCGAGGGCGTGCGCCAGATGCGCGGGACCTCGACGTGCCAGGTGAAGGACGCGGCGAGTTGTCTCGTGACCAGCGGCGAGGGCGTTCCGACCAGCGCCGTGCTCTTGCGGAGGTAGAGATGGCACCGAGCTATGTCCTTCCCGATCTCGACGACCAGGACGGCAAGCCGTTCTGGGACGGCACCGCGCGCGGCGAGCTGCTCGTGCAGAAGTGCGCGTCGTGCGGCCGCATGCGAATCCCGCCGCGGCCGATGTGTGCGGAGTGCCGGGCGACCGCCCACGAGTGGGCGCGGCTCTCGGGCAAGGGGCGGGTCTGGTCCTACGTGGTGCCGCATCCGCCGCTGCTGCCGGCCTACACCGATCTCGCGCCTTTCAACGTGATCACGGTCGAGCTCGAAGAGGATCCGTCGCTGCGAATGATCGGAAATCTCGTGGCCTCCGCCGACGGCGCGATCAACGAGATCGACCCGAGCTCGATCGAGATCGGCGAGCCCGTGCGCGTAGTGTTTGCGAAGGTCGACGACGTGCATCTGCCCCGCTGGGTGCGGGCGTAACGAGGAGAGGGAGAGGCGTGGCCCGCAACGACGAGTTCGACACCTCGGACATCGATCGCTGGATCGGTGTACCGATCGGCGGCGGCGAGATCATCGAGGACATCCACGTCAACGACATCCGCCGCTGGGCGCAGGCGATGCAGAACCCAAACCCGCTGCATTACGACAAGGTCTGGGCCGCCGGGAGCCGCTTCGGCCGGATCCTCGCACCGCAGTCGTTCACAGTGAACTGCACCTGGGGCCACGGCGCCGAGCCGTCGATCCAGGGAGTCGTGCCCGGCACGCACATGCTGTTCGGAGGCGACGAGTGGTGGTTCTTCGGACCGCGCATCGAGCCCGGCGACGTGATCCGGAACGACAAGATGCTCTTCGACTACCGCGTGCGCGACACCGCGTTCGCGGGTCCCACGATCTTCTCGCGCGGCGATACGAGCTACGTCAACGCGCGCGGCGAGCTGATCGCGAAGCAGCGCTCCACCTCGATCCGCTACCTGGCCGAGGAGGCGAGCAAGCGCGTGAAGGAAGAGGACAAGGTCGATCCGGTGTGGAGCGACGAGGATCTCGCGCGCGTCGAGGAAGAGAAGATGGACTACTTCAAGACCATCCACGATCTCGGCCACGAAAAGCGCCTGTTCGTGCGCAAGGGAGACGCCCTGCCCCGCCGGCCGATCGGGCCGCACACCACGCAGACCTTCACGAGCGAGTGGCGCGCCTATCTGTTCACGATCTGGGGCGCGTCGAACTACGACATGGCGAGCTCGTCGACCGAGCGCGCGGGCTGGCTGCCCGAGATGACCAAGGACTTCGAAGGCGGCAAGGTCGACCCGTCGCGCACCGACGGCCTGTACACGGGTCCTTCGCGCGGCCACACGATTCCGAAGTACGCGCAGCTGATCGGCATGCCGCGCGGCTACGGATACGGAGCCTCGATGGGCGCTTGGTGCCTCGACTACCTGGCGAACTGGGCCGGGGAATACGGCTTCATCCGCCACAGCGATGTGAAATATCGCGCGCCGGCCCTCACCGGCGACGTCACCTACATCGACGGTGAAGTGACCGACGTCGACCACGACCAGCGCGATGCACTCGTGGCGCGTGTGTCGCTGCGCCTGATCAACCAGCGCGGCATGCGGCTCGTGGATGGCACCGCGGAGGTCGAGCTTCCGCGGGAGTGAGCCCGGGCCTCACACCTCGGAATGCTTCCCGATCCGCTCCAGGAATCCGGAGAGCTGCTCGGGACGGCGCACGAAGTTTCCGGCCATGAACTCGATGTCGGTGACGCCCGCTGCGCGCGCGGCGTCGATCGCCGCGATCGCAGCGTCGAGGTCGCCCACGCCTTTGGCGTCGTAGGTGACGGGCGTGTGCGCGCGCACGCGGAGCTCGGCGGGATCCCGCCGAGCCTGCTCGAACGCGCGCCGCAGGAGCTCCACACCCTCGCGGATGAACGCGGGGTCCGCATAGATCGGGATCCAGCCCTGACCGAGCTCTGCAACGCGCGCTGCGTTCGCTTCCGTGGGTGCGAGGCCGAACCAGAGCGGCAGCGGCGTCTGCAGCGGCTTCGGGTTCGACCAGAGCCCCTCGAAGCGCACCGTCTCGGATTCGAACGTCGCGGGATCGTCGCGCCAGAGCACACGACACGCGCGCAGCTGATCGTCCATGCGCGCCATGCGGCCCGCGAACGGGATGCCCGAGGCTTCGTACTCCTCGCGCTGCCACCCGGTGCCAACGCCGAGGTCCAGACGCCCGCCCGAAACGACGTCGAGCGTCGCCGTGATCTTCGCGAGCAGCACCGCGGGGCGCAGCGGCGTGATCAGCACGCCCGTGCCCAACCGGATCTGCGACGTCGCGCCCGCGATCGCCGCGAGCATCGTGAGCGGCTCGAACCAGGGATACTCGGGCGGCAGCGGGAACTTCCCGAACGGGTAGCGATCCGTGCGCGCGCTCATCACGACGTGGTCGGTGAAGTTGAGCTGGTCGACGCCGGCCGCTTCCGCCTGGCGTGCGACTTCGATCAGCCCGCGCGGATCGCCCCCGAACAGCCTCTCGAGGCCGAAGACTCCCAGCGAGATGCGCAGCGGCTCCATTCGGATCCTCCCGTTCGTGGGCTCATGGTAGAGGCTCTCGACCGGCTAGCGCTCGACGGAGAAGATCAAAGGCAGCGGTCGCAGGGCGCCGAGCAAGTCGCTGTAGTCGTCGGTCCAGAGCGGCGCCGACGCGAGCGTTTCGGGGGTCGGCGTACCCACGCGGATCGCGTCGTCAGCGACACCGAGTGAGTGCAGGCGTTGCAGCGCGTGGTTCGCGAGCGAACGGATGCGAGCCTGGTCGCGCGAGAGGAAGACCCAGGTCGACTGCCCACTCATGTGCGCCACGAGCGAGGGCGTCTCGATGTCCAGGACCTGGAGCCCCGCGTCGGCCGCGAGCCGCGCGAGGACCGGGACCAGATCGAAATGCCGGTTCGAGACGTGAAAGGCGAGCAGGCCGGTCTCCGCGAGTGCGTCGAGATAGAGCGCGAGCGCCTCGCGCGTCAGCAGGTGCACCGGGATCGAGTCGCTGCTGAACGCGTCGATCACGAGGAAATCGAAGC
This sequence comes from uncultured delta proteobacterium, assembly GCA_963832165.1. GTDB lineage: Bacteria > Myxococcota_A > UBA9160 > UBA9160 > SMWR01 > JAHEJV01. The sequence goes on from CAWHTE010000008.1 coordinate 119,010, forward strand.
GCGGCAGCTCACCACGCTCGCGTTCGGACGCGAGCGAAATCCGCGCGTCCCCCTCGACGACCTCGACCGTGGCGCCGCTCCCGGACAGGTAGCTGAAGGTACGGTCGTCCCGCGCGAGGCGGGCAACCGCGGGGTCGATTTCGTAGAAGCGCACGCGATCGCCCGGGCGACCGTAGGCCGCGAGCGTCCCGATGCCGAGACCGACGACGCCTAGCGAGCTCGGCACGTCGGGCTCACGCTGTGCCAGCGCGAGTCCGATTCCGGTGAGGACTCCGAAGTACGAGGTCGGCCGGCGCGGAGCGCTCGCGAACTGCACGCCGTGAAGCGTGGTGCCGCTGTAGAGGTGTTTCTGCACACTCGCGCCGTCCCCGATCTGCCGGACCCGCAGCACGCCGAAGAAGGTCCGCTCCTGGTGAAGCAGGTCGTCGGGCCGCCGCAGCTGCCGCTCCGCCCACATCGGCAGCGCAACCGCAGTAAGCGCGAGCGTGAGCGCCCAGCGCCAGCGCGGCGCGCCCGCGCGGAGCCAGCCTCGGGAGTCCTGCGCGCAGGCCGCGAGCACGAGCAGCCAGGCCAGCGCGGATCCGATCACGAGCTCGAGGAAGTCATCGAAGATCCGCGGCGCGATCAGTCCGACGAAGATGCCGCCGAGCGCACCGCCTGCCGACAGGCAGAGGTAGTAGAGCGTGAGCGAGCTCGCGGGCGGGCGGAGCCGGTAGAGCTCGCCGTGGAGCACCATGCAGGCTCCGAACAGCAGCAGCGCGTGAACCGCGATCTGGACCTGGATCGATTTCAAGAGCGACAGGAACTCGGCGTCACCTTCGAGGCCCGCCACTTCGATCAGCGGCCCCGCCGCGAGCGGCAGCGCCGCGAGCGCGAGGTAGGGCGCGCGCCGATAGCCTCGCTCCCAGCCGAAGCAGAGAACGAAGGTGGTGAGATAGATGCCGAGCGGAAGCACCCACAGGAAGGGGGCACTCGCGACGTCGAGCGCGAGCTCGTTGGTGACGCCCATCATCAGCACCACCGCACCGGCCGGAAGCAGCAGCCAGAGCACGAGACGTGCGAGCGCCGGTCTCTCCGCCGCGGGCGCCGCTGCGACCGTCGAGTCCCCGCTCGACAGCTGGCGCCGCGCGAGCACACCGCACGCGAGCACCGCGAGCGCGGTCGCGACGAAGGCAAGCGACCATAGCTGTCCCGTGCTCGAGAGCGGGAGGCGCGGCTCGAGCAGGAAGGGATACGCGATCAGGGCGAGGAAGGACCCGAGGTTCGAGACGGCGTAGAGGGGATAGGGAGAGCGCAACGGGTAGCGACGCGCGAACCAGGCCTGAACCAACGGGCCCGTCGCAGCGAGCGCGAGGAAGGGAATCGCGACGTGCGCGGCGAGCATCGCGAGGATCGCTGCACTCGGCTCGACGGCTCCGGTGGGCATCCAGCGTTCCGGGGGCAGCACGGGAAGCGCGATCAGCGCTCCTGCGAACACGAGCGCGTGAATCGCGAGCTGGATCGCGGGTCGCGCAGAGCGGGTCAAGAGGTGCGCGTACGCATAGCCCGCGAAGAGCGTCGTCTGGTAGAACGCGAGGCACAGCATCCAGACCGCGGGGACGCCGCCGAACCAGGGCAGGATGCGCTTGCCCACCATCGGCTGGACCATGAAGATCAAAAAGGCGGACGCGAAGGCGGCGCCCGAAAAAAGCAGCGCTCCGAGGAGCTCCCGAGACTTCGATCCGGACGCGACGCGCATCCCCATCCGTCACTCCCGCGCTCCACCCGCACCGCGACGCGCCTAGCACCCACCATTCATGGGACAAAAGCCGGTCGACGATGGCCAACACTCGCCACCAGCTCTGGGACCGTCTCGCCCGCTGGGTCCGCGCGCTCAGTCAGGATCGGTCGCTCGGCACCGCGCACGGCGTAGCAGAGCCACGAGCGCCGCGCCCGCCGCCCACACTGCCGTGAAGCCGGGCTCGGGCACGACCACGACGCGGACCCGGTCGATGTTGTCGATCCGGGCATAGGGAGTGGCGGGATCGCCCTCGCGTTGTGAGGTGGCGCGAATCGCGGGGAAGTAGGTGCCGGGTGTCGCGTAGCTCTGCGTGACCTGAAGGGCGACCGTCTCTTGAACGGGAGCCGCGGCGTCGGTCCACTCGCCGGGGCCCTCGCCGTCGAAGTCCCATTCCGCGCTCACCACTTTGCCCGCGCCGGGCGGGGTCTCGATATTCGCGGTGAAGGTGACGCTCTGGCCGACCGCCACGTCGACGCGCTTGCCGTTCGCCTCGTTCACGCAGGCGGTCGCCGCGCCGCACGAAACCATCAGCTCGGGCACCGGCTGAATACCCTTGCGATCCGCGGCTGTCGGCTTCAGCGCGATCGCGTTGTCGACCACGTCGTAGCTGCTGCTGCCCGGAGGTGGCACGCCCTGCTCGGCCCACGCCTCGAGGTCGCGCAGCCCCTGCTCCAGCACACCCCGGTAGGAGACGGTCCGCGTGCTAGTTCCTCCGCCTCCGGTGTGCTCAGCGTGGTCGGTGTAGTAGAGGCGGAAGTGATCGTCGAGGCTCTGCCCCTGGGCCTCTTTGTCGGCTTTCACCACGGTGCGGTACCAGTCGGCGCACCATGCAAAGGCGTCGATATCCATCACGCTCTGTGCGACGAGCACCTTGGTGGAGTCGTGGAAGTGGCCGGTGCTGACGGAGCCCGCCGAGTTGTAGTTGCCGACCGGACCCACGAGCGGCGCGGGACGCTGCGGGTATTTGGGGGTGCTGTCGGGGTTCCGGAACTGATCCCAGCCATAGAGGGCGCTGCCCGCCGGAATGCCCCCGAAGACATCGTCATCGTACGGAACCTGGTGGCGGTGATGGGTCTGGAGAGCGAGATACAGCGAGTTCTCGACCCGCACCTGATCGCCGATCGAGATCATGTTCACGACGGCGGGGTCCTCGCCGCCTCCGAAGATGATTGTGTTGGTGGTCGTCTCCACCATCCCGATCTTGACCCGCTTGCCGGCGGCAGCTCCGGTCACCATGTACAGGTGGAAATCGTTCGTATAGTCGTGGATACCTGCGGGCAGACTCTCCAGCGTGACCGCTCTCACGGGTCCACTGACGTACTGCGAGAGCATGAAGAGGTTGTAGGTGGGGCCTAGCAGGTTGTAATCGGGCACCGGTACTGGCGGCGTGGCTGCGATGACGCTCGTCGAATGCTCGACCCGTGCCGCCCTGACGTCATCTCCCGTCGCCGACGCCTCGGTGCCGAGGTAGCCGGGAAGCGTCCAGAAGTCGTCGGCGTAGGTCGGATCCATGATCGGCGCATAGGCGGCGACGAGGAAGAAAGGCCCTCCGGCCAGCCCGGCGTGCTGGTGCCATCCGCGCTGCGGGAACCCCAGCAGCGTCGCTTCCTGGAGCGCCCCGGCCTCCACCTCGTTCAGCGTGAGATACGGGTTGCCGCTGCCACCCGGGTCGATCGCGTCCATCACCTCGGGCCACTTGTTCCGTTTCCGCAGTACGCGCAGCGCGTGGAGCCGCACGGTGAAGTCGCCCGGGATCGCAAGCGGGTGTCCCATCACGAACGGAAGAACGCCGTCCCACACGCCGATCGTGTGCTCCGCGTTGGTGATCGAGATGTATGCGCCGCCGCTCCCGCCGTAGATGTATCCGTAGGGACGGTGCTCGTAGCCGTAGATCGCCTGCGCCAGCACGCGCGAGTACTTCGCCGCGGCCGCGGCGACCCGGTATTGCGAATCCGGATAGCCAAACGCGCCGATCGCATCCCGGGCGGCCAGTGCGTAGTCCTGATAGGGACTGTATTCCACGAGATACGCGCCGCTGGCGGCGGCATGGTCGACCTCGTTCGTCCCCAGGAACACTCCGAACGGCGACAGGTCGCGGACCGCCTCGGGTACATCCACGGCGGCCAGTTCGCCCGTCAACCGAAGCTGGTGGACGGCACCCACGTAGAACCGCCCCTCGTACCCCTGCAGCGGGAAGTAGTACGCGAACGTGGCGGGCGTGGTCTCCAGACCCGGCCCCGGGGTCGAGTCGGCGAATCGGCCGTGAACGAGGATGAATTCGGTAATCGTGGGTGGAGCTGTGGTCCCGACCGTCACGGCATCGATGATCGGTGTGTTGTACCTCGGATCGACGCAATCCTCGGTAATCAGGAGCGGAGCGTCGGTCCCCCGGTTGAAGCGCTCGTACGGCGCGATCGGGTCCTGGGACCCAGGGAGGCATTCGCCTCCGGGCGCGTGTTGCGGCTCATGCGCGGAAACCGCTGACGTCGCACCTAACAGTGCCACCGCCGCGCCGAGCGCGGTCAGCGCCAGTCGTCTGTCACGCTTCATCTCGATTACGGGCACGTCGTTTCCCCGCAATTGTGCGCGCCGCACGCGAACAAAGGTTCTCGGATGAGGAAAGATCAGTTCTCGTATCGAGAGACGACCCCACACCGTGTCAATCGGATTCACCAAGATCAACTCTTAGCTAGACGAACGAACTAGCTGACGGTCGATCGGGAAGCATGCGCGGAGCAGAGTACGCTGGGCGTGACCGACGGTGCTTCAGTCGCTGCCGAAAATGTGCTTGCTCAGGCTGTCGACGAGAAGCACTCGCTCGCGGCGCGCGGCGGCCGAGCTCGGCGCGTAACCCGCCACGTCGTCTTCGAGTCCCCAGTTGCACACCGGACCGTGCGGCAGCCGCTCGAGTCCGATCCTCGCCACATCGACCGGCGATGCGATGCCGTCGGGCACCGGCATCCCCTTCTCGGCGAGCAGCGTGCGGAACGCAGGCGTGTCCGTCGTCACGAGAATCTGGGTGAGCACGTCGACGCCGTGAGGTCTCAGCTCTGCCCAGAGCGACTCTCCGAAGCAGAGCTCGAACGCCTTGCTCGCAGAGTAGACGGCCATGAAGCTGCCACCGCCGTAGCACGCACCGGAGTTGACGAGCAGCAGCCCGCCCCTGCCGCGCTTCTTCATGAGACCGCCGAAGTGATGGCAGCACCGCACCGTCGTCACGACGTTGCGCTGCACGAGCTCGAGCCAGACCGCCGCGTCCTTCTCGAGAAAGCGCGAGCCGTTGGGATCCGCGCCCGCGTTGCTCACGAAGAGCCCGACCTCGCGTTCACCGACCGCGGCGACGATCCGATCGAGCGCATCGGGCGCGGCCAGGTCGACGCTCGCCGTGACACACTCGACTCCGCTCTCGGCGTGGATCTCCTTCGCCAACGCGGCCAGCGGCTCCGCGCGCCGCGCGACGAGGATGCACGACACGCCGTTCGCGGCGATCTGGCGCGCGAATTCGCGCCCGGTGCCTTCGGACGCGCCCGCGACGAGCGCCCAGGGTCCATAGCGATCGGCAAAGCTCATCGGAGCCTCCTACAGGTACATCCCGCCGTTCACGCCGATCAGCTGGCCCGTGATGTAGCCGCCCCGCTCGGAGCACAGGAACGAGCACGCCCCCGCAATGTCTTCGGGCGTGCCGGCGCGGCCGAGCGGGATGAACTTCGCGACCACGTCCACACCCGGGAAATCACCGCTCGCCTCGGCCGAACGCGCCATCGGCGTGTCGACGAGCGACGGCGGGATCGTGTTGACGGTGATGCCGTGGCGGGCGAGCTCGTGAGCGAGTGCCTTCGTGAGACCGATCACGCCGCCCTTCGACGCGACGTAGTGCGCCATGCGAGGTGCGCCGGACTGCGCGCTCGACGAGGAAATCGTGACGATCCGGCCCCAGCCGGCTTCGATCATGTCCGGAATCGCGGCCTGCGCGCAGTCGAACGTCCCGGTGAGGTTGACGGCGATCATGCGGTCCCAGAGCTCGGGCGTGATGTCGAGGACCGAGTCGAACGACTCGATCCCCGCGCTCGTCACGAGAATCGTCACGGGCCCGAGCTGCCCGCGGATCTTCGCGAACCCCTGCTGGATCGCGGCGCGGTCGGCCACGTCGACCTGGACGGCGATCACCGTTCGCCCCTGCTTCCGCAGCTCGGCCGCTGCCGCCTCGGCAGCGGCGCCCGAGCGGTCGAGCAATGCCACGGCGTGTCCGTCGGCCGCGAGCTCGCGAGCGATGCCCAGCCCGATCCCCGACGCGGCGCCCGTCACGACTGCCACGCGCCCACTCATCGCGGCGCGTCCACGGGCGTGAACTCGAGATGAAGGCTGTGCATGCCGCGCAGGACCCACGTCGGCTCGTACTGGAAGCGCCGCGCACTGGCGGGTCCGTGGTGCTCCTCGGAGAGCCGGATGTCGCGCATGCGGTCGAGGATCCGCTCGAGGCTGACCTTCGCCTCGACGCGAGCTAGCGGGCCGCCCGGGCAGACGTGGTGGCCGCGGCCGAACGCGAGGTGCTCCTTGCCGTTGGCGCGGTCGATGCGGAACTCCGCGGGACGCTCGAAACGGCGCGGGTCCCGGTTGGCCGCGCCGTTCAGCATCACGAGCGGGGTGCCGGCCGGAATCTCCACGCCGGCGAGCTTGGTCGTGCGGCGTACGAGGCGGAAGTCGCTCTTGACCGGGCTCTCGATCCGAAGCGCCTCCTCGATGAAGTCGGGGATCCGATCGCGGTGACTTCGGACCTCCTCCTGAAGCTCCGGATACTCGGCGAGGTACTTCAGTGCGGTGGCGAGCAGCCGTGCCGTCGTCTCCTGGCCGGCCGCGAACAGGAACGTCGCCGTCCGCACGACGTTCGTCACGTCGGGAATCGACCCGTCGGGATACTTGGCCAGCGCCAGCTCGGTCAGCACGTCCTTTCGCGGCTCGCGCCGGCGCTCCTCGATGTACTTGTTGAACCACTCGTCGAGGAATCCGAGCGCGTTGAGCTCTTCCATCTGCTCGCCGCTGATCTGGCCGGGTGCAGCCCGAGTGAGCAGGCGCTTGCGAAACAACGGGTGGTCGGTTTCGGGCACGCCGAGCAGGTCGGCGATCACAAGCGTGGCGAACGGCTGGGAGTACGCCGCGATGAACTCGCACTTGCCGTCGCCGAGGAACTCGTCGAGCTGTTGATCGGCGAGGCGCCACATGAACTCCTCGTTCTCCTTGAGGCGCCTCGGCGTGATCAGCCGCATCAGCAGTGCCCGCTCCCGCGAGTGCTCGGGCGGATCCATCGTGACCATGTGCTCGTGCATCGGGAGCTGGTCGCGGTGACGGGCGATGATCTCGCTGATGTCGTCGCCCTCGAGGCGGACCGGGAACGCTGCGAACGGGCCGACCACCGAGTTGCACGACGAGAACGTGTCGGGGTCCTTGTAGACGGTCACCGCCTCGTCGTAGCCCGTCACCGCCACCACGCCGTGGTGCGGCAGACGCAACACCGGACCCTGCGCGCGCAGGTAGTCGAAGTACGGGTACGGATCTTCGATCAGCGACGGGTCGGTGAAGAAGTCGATCTTCTCGAACCGCTCGAGCTGGCTCAATGCGCGCCCTCCTGCCCCGCGAGGCCGGGCGCGTCCCGGCGACTCGCTGTACGCTTCCGCCCATTGGGCGACTGCTCAGCACCGTGCTGAGCGTCTGCTTAGCATGGTGCGGGTCATGAGGTCAAGCACGGAAACGCCGGCGCGGCGACGGAGTACCGGCCAGAAGCGCGCCCGCAAACGCGGCGGGGGCGACGCGGCTCTCCGACGGATCGGAACCGAGAGCTCGGCCACCCGCACGACGCTGCTCGACGCAACCGAGCGCCTGCTCCTGGACGAGGGCTACGCCGCCGTGAGCTCGCGACGCGTCGCGGCCGAGGCGGGCGTGAAGCCGGCCCTAGTCCACTACTACTTTCGCACCATGGACGACCTGTTCCTCGCCGTGTTCCGGCGCGGCGCAGAGAAGAACCTCGAGCGCCAGGCGCGGGCGCTGGCCTCACCGAGGCGCCTGCGCGCCTCGTGGGCGCTCAGCCGCGAACCCGCGGGCACGGCACTCATGATGGAGTTCGCCGCGCTGGCGAACCATCGCAAGGCGATTCGCACGGAGATCGCATCGTACGGCGATCGCTTCCGCGCGATCCAGGTCGACGCGCTGTCGGCCCTCTTCGCACGCGCCGGAATCGACGCGGATGTGTGCCCTCCCCTCGCCGCCTCCGTCTTGATGACGAGCATCGCCCAGCTGCTCGTGATGGAGAAGGCGCTCGGTATCACCACGGGTCACGCCGAGACGCTCGCGTTCGTCGAGCGCTGTATGCGGCAGCTCGACGCCACCGACTAGCAGGAGCCCGCGTGGACTTCGATCTCGACCCCCAGGAGCAGGCCTTCGCCGACGAAGTCGAGAAGTGGCTGGTCGAGAATCACGACCCGGAGGTGATGGACCCGACCCGCGAGAACTTCGCGCAGCTCGTCGATACACCCGAGCGGCGCGCATTCATGAAGAAGCTCGCAGCGAAGGGGTGGCTCGGGATGACCTGGCCCAAACGGTACGGCGGCCAGGAGATCGAGGGCATCTACGAGTACATCCTCAACGAGGCACTCTCCCGCCACGGTGCCCCGCAGATCGGCAAGGGCATCGGCATCATCGGCAAGACACTGATCCGCCACGGCAGCGAGAAGCTCAAGCGCGAGTTCCTGCCGAAGATCCTCGACGCCGAGATCGAGTTCGCACTCGGCTACAGCGAGCCCCAGGCCGGCTCGGACGCCGCGAACATGCAGCTCAAGGCCGTGAAGGTGGAAGGCGGCTGGAAGCTCAACGGCCAGAAGATCTGGACGACCTCCGCGCACTTCGCCGACTGGTACTGGGTCGGCGCGCGCACCGATCCGGACAAGCCCAAGCACGACGGGATCTCGCTGTTCCTGATCCCGCTGAATCACTCCGGGCTCGAGATCCAGAGCATGCCGACGATCGCCAAGGACACCACCAACCAGGTGTTCTTCGACGACGTGTTCGTGCCCGACGACTACCTCGTGGGCGAGCGCGGCAGGGGCTTCCAGTACATCTCCGAGGCGCTCGACCTCGAGCGATTCACGCTGTACACGCTGTCGCCGGTGCTGGAGCGCACGAAGCTGTTGATCGAGTACGTGAAGCACGGCGAAGCGCGACGGGGTCCCGCTGCGCGACGACTCGCGGATCCGCCGGCTCGTCGCACGCGTCGCCACGGATACCGCGGCGGCGCGCGCGCTCTCGACGCGCTTCGTATGTGCCGCCAAGGACGTCACCGGCAAGCCGCCTACCGCGCAGGCCTCGCAGTACAAGCTGTTCAGCACCGAGCTCGGGCAGCGCGTGTGCCGCGAGGCGCTCGACGTGATCGGCCCGGCGGCTCAGCTCCGCGAGGGGCAGGACGACGCGCCGCTGCGTGGGCGCTTCGAGCACGCCTACCGCGCGACCGCGGTCGACACGCTGGGCGGTGGATCATCGGAGGTCCAGAAGAACATCATCGCGCGGCGACATCTCGGCCTGCCGAAGAACTTCTGAGCCCTACGAGCGCTGCCCGGTCTCCGTGCGCACGCGCGGCTCGAGCAACTCGAGCAATCGCTTCTTGTGGACCTTGCCGCTGTCCGTGAGCGGAAGCTCGTCGCTCCCCAACACGAACAGGTGTCGCGGGACCTTGTACGAGGACAGCTCGTCGCGCAGACGCGCGCGCACGGCATCGGGATCGACCTGCCGCCCCGGCTCGGCCACGACGGCTGCCACCACGAGCTGTCCGCGCACGGGATCGGGCACGCCGACCACGGCGGCGAGCTTGACCTCCGGAAGCGCCTCGAGCGCAATCTCGACCTCGCGCGGCGCCACGTTCGCTCCCGCGGTCTTGATCATGTCGCCGATCCGCCCTTTGAAGAACAGGTTCCCCTCCGGATCGAACCAGCCGCCGTCCCCGGTGTGGTAGTACCCGTCGGCGTCGAACGACTCCTCGCGCTCGCGCTTGTAGAGCCCCTGGCAGACGTTGTAGCCGCGCACACAGATCTCGCCGTACTCGCCGGGGCCGAGGATCTCTCCCGTCTCGGGATCGACCACCTTGTGCTCGACTCCGGGCACCGCGCTACCGAACGTGCCGCGCAGCGACTCGGGCAGGTCCACCTCCCTGTCGCCCCAGGTGTGGGGGCCGCAGGTCTCCGTCATGCCGAGCGAGTTCGTGCGCAGCTCGAGATCCGCGGGGCGCTTCTCGGGAGGCATCACCTCGTAGAGCGTTCCGCTGCGCACGCACGAGAAGTCGAACTCGCGCAGTCGCGGGTGCTGTACGAGCGCCTGGGTCACGGCGGGCCACGCACCCACGACGGTGGCACGCTCGCGCGAGAGGAAGGCCAGCGTGCGGTCGGGATCGAAGCCCTCCTCGCATAGCAATGTCGCGCCGCGGTACATGCACGGGAGCAGCGAGGCCGCGATGCCGCCCACCCAGAAGAATGGCATCGACGCGTAGATCCGGTCGCTCGCCGTGAAGTCGATGTACTGGCCGAGGTTGAAGGAATGGCGCACCAGCGTTCCGTGCGTGTGCAGGGCGCCCTTCGGCTCGGCGGTGCTACCGGACGTGTAGATCACCACGGCCGGATCCGCGGGCGAAACACCTGCCTCGACGAGCTCGAGGAAGTCCGCGTCGATGGCCGGTGCCGCGCGCCGCGCGGCCGCGAAGCTGCCGGGTCCGTCCAGCGCAAAGTCGCGGGTTGCGCCGCCCCACGCGCGCACCGCGCGCAGCTGCGGCAGCTCGCGCACATACAGCGGCTCGCCCTTGCACTCGGCCAGACCCGGCGCTCCGCGCTCGAGCCGCGCGAGAAAGTCGTGTCGCAGCATGTTCGAACAGCACAGCAGGGTCTGCACGTCGGCGTGGCGCAGCACCCAGCCGAGCTCGCGTGCCTGGTAGAAGGTGCTGATCGGGACCGCGAGCGCGCCGATGCGCGTCGCGGCGAAGAACGCGACGAGCCAATCGGGCCCGTTGGGGAACCAGATTCCGACGCGGCTTCCCTTGCCCACGCCACTCGCGAGCAGCGCGCGTGCGAGCTCGGCCGACTCGCTCTCGGCCTGCGCATAGGTCAGGCGGCGCGCCTCGGTCACTATCAGCTCACGCGACCCGTACTCGGCGGCCATCCGCCGCAGCAGGACGGGCAGCATCGGCGTGAAGTCGGGAAACGGCATCGCCTGGCTCTGGGCCGAGCGCCGTCGTCATGCAGCGCTGATGTCGAGCACCGTACGCGCCACCCTGCCTTCGCGCATGAGATCGAAGGCGCGGTTCACGTCCGAGAGCGGCATCCGTTCGGTGACGAGCCCCGTCAGGTTCAATCTGCCCTGCAGGAACAGGTCGACGAGCTTGGGCATGTGCTCGCGGAAGCGCGTGCTGCCGTACATGCACCCGATCAGCTTCTTCTCGCTGAGCGAGAAGCCCGCACCGGGCACGCTGATCTCGCCCGCCCCCATCACGCCGACTACCACGGCGGTGCCGCCCGGGCGCACCATGTCGAACGCCTGGCGCGCGGTGGCGGGGCTGCCGATCGCCTCGAACGCGTACTCCGCGCCGAGCCTGCCCGTGAGCTCCTTGACCGCCTTGACCGGGTCGGCCTCCTTGGCGTTGATCGTATGGGTCGCGCCGAACTTCTTCGCGAGCTCGAGCTTGTAGGGAGCCACGTCGATCGCGATGATCTGGCTCGCGCCGGCCAGCTGACAGCCCTGGATGATGTTGAGCCCGACGCCGCCGCAGCCGACCACGGCCGTGATCGCTCCGCCGGGAACCTGCGCGGTGTAGAGTGCCGCGCCCACGCCCGTCATGACGGCGCAGCCGACCAGCGCGGCCTCCGCCATAGGGATCTCGTTCGGGATCTTCACGACGCCCGAGTCGGTCGTGATCATGTACTCGGCGAACGAGCCCACGCTGCCCATCTGCAGCACGGGCTTGCCCTTCCAGGTGATCCGCCGGCCGACCGCCGACGCGAGCTCGCGGTCGTTGCACAGATGCGGCCGACCGCCCAGGCAGTAGTAGCAGTTGCCGCAGAAGGGCTTGAGCGACAGGATCACGCGGTCGCCGGGCTTGACGTAGCTCACGTCCTTTCCGACCTGCTCCACGACTCCCGATGCCTCGTGTCCGAGCACCATTGGAATCTGGAGATTGCCCATGCCGTCGACGACGTGCAGGTCGGAGTGGCAGACCCCGCTGCAGACCGTGCGCACGAGCACCTCGTCGGACCGCAGCTCGGCCAGATCGACGTCCTCGACCATCGGCAAGATGACGATGCTCGACGCGCCGACGAACATCGAGAAGTGGACGCAGGTCTGGAACGAGTACAAGGCGGGCTAGCCGCCGCGCCGGGCGCTCGCGGGCGGGGGAGTCGCCCCCGCCCGCGAAGCCGGCGGGAATCTCACCACTCGGAGGGAGAGGATCCATGAAGACCCTGGACGGAAAGGCGGCCCTGCGGGTCGCTCAGGAGAAGCTCGCGCGGCAGTCGAAGGGCTCGGGCGAGCTGTACGAGCGCTCGCGGCGGCTCATGCCGGGCGGCGTCACGAGCAACATTCGCTACGCCGATCCTCACCCTCTCTACGTCCGGGACGCCCGTGGCGCGCGGATCTGGGATGTCGATGGCCACGAGTACGTCGACTGCCGCCTCGGCTTCGGCCCGGTGATCCTGGGTCACTCGCCCGAGGCCGTCACCGCCTCGGTGATGCGGGCCTTGATGAACGGGACCGTGTACGCGCTCCCCCACGCGGGCGAGGCCGATCTGGCCGAGAAGGTGATCGACTCGGTGCCCGGCGCCGAGATGACGACGTTCTGCAGCTCGGGCTCCGAGGCGACGCTGCACGCGCTCCGTCTGGCCCGCGCGTACACGGGGCGGAAGAAGATCGCGAAGTTCGAGGGCGGCTACCACGGCATTCACGACACCGTGATGATGAGCGTGCAGTACAAGCCCGGGGAGGCGGGGCCGGTCGAGGCGCCCGTCGCTACGGTGGAGTCGCCCGGCATCCCCGAGGAGACCGTGCGGAACACGATGGTGCTGCCGTTCAACCACCCGGCGGCCCTCGATCTCATCGCGGCCCATGCCCACGAGCTAGCCGCGGTCATCGTCGAGCCGGTGCAGGGCTCGGCGGGGTCGATCCCGGGGACGCCCGAGTTCCTTGCGTCGCTCCGTGCGGTCACGCTCGGCACGGCGTCGTGCTCGTCTTCGACGAGGTCATCACCGGATTTCGCGTGGCGCTCGGCGGGGCGCAGGAGCACTACGGAATCCGCGCCGATCTCGCGACGTTCGGCAAGATTCTCGGCGGCGGCTTTCCCTTCGGCGCCGTCGCAGGCTCGCGCGACCTGATGCAGCTCATGTCGGTGCCCGACGCCAAGAAGGCCGGGCGGGCGGCGGTGGCCTACGGCGGCACGTTCAACGGCAATCCGACCTCGGTGGCGGCGGCGAACGCGACGCTGGACTTCCTCCGGGAGCATCGTGACGTCTACCAGACGATGAACGCGCAAGGCGATCGGATTCGCCGCGAGGTGCCGGCCAAGGCCGCGGCGCTCGGCATCCCACTGAGCGCCTGCGGGCTCGGCTCTATCTGTTCGCGTTCCGGTTCGTCGACGGGCCCGTCAGGAGCGTCCGCGATGCGGCCGCCGAGGACCCCGACCTGCTGCAGGCCCTGTTCCTGTTCCTCCTGAGCGAGGGCGTCCTCATCCACCCTCGGCACAGCTTCCTATCGAGCGCCCACGGCGACGCCGAGATCGCCGGGATCGTGCAGGGTTACGACCGCTCGCTGCGCGAGATCCAGGCGGCGGCCTGAAGACCCGGGAGAAGAGGCGGACGCCGCGTCCGGGGGTGGCGTCGCGCCCTTCCTCTCCCCGGAGGGCGCTCGGAGTCGGTAGGGGGCCGGACGACAGGCGCTCCGGCTTTGTTGCGCAACAGGACGGCGTCCGGCCGTGCGCGGCAAGTCAGGAGCGTCCGGTCGAGTCGCCCATCGCCCACAGATTCTGCGACTGGGCGACGCGCCGGTGCTATCATGCGAGCGGTTTTGGTGATGCCCCGCGTGAGCGGTGTAATTCTCGCCGGCGGCAGGAGCCGTCGGATGGGCGGGTCCCCGAAGGCGCTCCTTCCGTTCGGTGGTCGCCCACTGATCGAGCACATAGCGGAGACGTTGCGATCGGTCTTGTCGGACTGCTTGGTTGTCACGAACACCCCCGAGCTCTACGCGTCTCTCGGCCTTCCGATGGTCGGTGACATCTTCCCGGAGGGCGGTTCTCTGGGGGGCTCTACTCCGGCCTCCGGGCGGTCTCGGGTGACGCCGCCCTCTGTGTCGCGAGCGACATGCCGTTCCTTTCCGCCCCGCTCCTCCGATACCTGGCCGAGCGCTCCGGCGATGCCGACGTGGTGATTCCCGAGGCGGCCGGCGGGCCGCAGACTCTCCACGCCGTCTACCGGAAGGCATGCCTCCCGGCGCTGGAGCGACGCCTTCGGGCGGGGCAGCTCAAGATCGTCGACCTGCTCGACGACGTCCGGGTCCTTCGGCTGACCGCGGCCGATGTCCGGCCCTTCGCCGACCCGGAGCTGGCGTTCATGAATCTCAACACCCCGGAGGACCTCGCGCGGGCGCGTGCGCTCTGGGACCGGCAATCGACCGGAGCCGCGCGGGCGTCGTCCCTCCCTGCGCCGCACGAGGACGGGACGGCCGGTTGACGGACGCGCGGGTCGCCGGTCTCGAGCTCGGCTCCCTTCAGGAGCTGAACGGGCTGCCGGCGCCGCTTCGCGAGGGCCTCTACGGACGGCTCATGCCGGCGGAGGTGTGCGCCCGCTTCGGGGTCAGCCAGGCGACGGGGCTGAACGGTGCGGGCCATCGGCTCCTCCGGATCTTCGCGCCGCCGGAGCAGAGCTGGGCGCGCGTCGAGCTGCGGGCTTCGCGCGACGATCGCGACCCGGTCGTCGTCGTCGATGTCGAGATCGGCCCGTTCGGCGTTCCGGAGCTCTCCTTCGTGCAGGTCACGGATCCCGCCTCCTCGCGATTCGGGATTGACCGGGACGACGACGGCCAAGAGACCCTTCTGGGGACGCTGACGCGGAATCTCCCCGAAGAGCGGCGGGCGGCGGAGGCGGGGCTCGCCCCGGGCCAGGTCCGACCCGGGCTGGGGCTCCTCGGTCGCGTCCTCGACGCCATGGAAGACTTCTCCCGTCTCTTCGGGAAGGATCTGTTCCTCGTGGAGCCGCTCTTCTACCACTCGGCGCTCCTCTACGAGCGGCACGGCTGTGATTACTTGCTCGGCCGAGAGCTGATGGAGACCATCGACCGGGAGTTCCGCTCGGGCGGTCGTCTCCACAAGGCGCTAGATGGGTCCACCCCCTTCCGGCAGGAGGGGTTCGACCGGACCATCCGCGGGCGGAGCTGGGCCATCCACGATGGCA
>CAWHTE010000009.1:0-13001 GCA_963832165.1 uncultured delta proteobacterium
TCGGCGTGCTCGGTGATCGCGAGCACGCGGCACCCGCGCGCGCGCGCCGCCGCGACCACCTCCTCGAGCGTCGAGCGCCCGTCGCCCGAGAGATTCGTGTGCACGTGGAAGTCGCCGATCACGTCGCCGATCGGCGCGGGCAGCGAGCCGTCCTCGGCGATGTCGATCTCGCCCACGTCCTCGCGCAGCGCGGGCGGGATCCACGGCAGGCCGAGCGCAGCGTAGATCTGCTCCTCGGTCTCGCCCGCCACGACGCGCCCGCCTTCGATCTCGGACAGCGCGTACTCGTTCAACGTGAGGCCGCGCGCGAGCGCGCGCTGGCGCAGCTTGATGTTGTGGCCCTTCGAGCCCGTGAAGTAGAGCAGCGCCGCGCCGAGCTGGTGCTCGGCCACGACCCGCAGGTCCACCTGGGTGCCGCTTCGACCCACCACGCTCGTCTTCGACTCACCGCGCGCGAGCACGCGATCGACCCAGCTCATCGAGACGAGCGTCTCCATCACGGGAGCCGCGTCGCTCGCGGCCACGACGATGTCGACGTCGCCGACCGTCTCCGCGAAGCGCCGCAGCGAGCCGCACCAGGAGGCGTGCGTGACGCCGGGCACCTCGAGCATGCGCGCGACGATGCGCTGCGCGAGCGGCAGCGCCACCGAGATCGGCGTGCGGCCGACCTCGCCCTGGGCGTCGAGCCGTTTGATCGCGCGCGCGAGCTTCTCCTCCGACTTCGCGCCGAACCCGGCCAGATCGCGCACCTTGTGCTCTGCGAGCGCCGCGCGCAGGTCGTCGATCGATTGCACGCCGAGCTCGGCACGCAGCTTTGCGAGCGCCTTGACCCCGAGACCCTGGATCCGCAGCAGAGCGACGACCTCGGGCGGGTGCTTGCGGCGCAGCGCTTCGAGCTTCTCCACGCGGCCCGACTCGAACAGCTCGCGGATCTTCTCGGCCGTGCCCTTGCCGATGCCCGAGATCTGCTGGAGCTCCTTCAGCGAGAGATGCGCGAGATCGCCCGCGTGTGCGGAGACCGCGAGCGCGGCCGACTCGTAGGCGCGCACGCGGAACGAGTTCGGATCGCCCTCGTCGAGCCGTGTCAGCTCCGCGAGGTCGCGCAGCATGTCGAGCACGTCGTGCTTCGTCTCGGCCATCTTCGATGGTGTAGCCTCCTCGCCGTGGCGGAGAAAGAGGCGCCGGAGATCCTCTCGATCGACGGGCGCGAAGTGCGGATCACGAGCCCGGGCAAGCCGTACTTCGCGGCGCAGGCGCGCCTCTCGAAGCTCGACGTCGTGCGCTACTACCTCTCGGTCGCCGACGGCGCGCTGCGCGGGATCCGCGATCGCCCGATCGTGCTGAAGCGTTTCGTGGACGGCGCCGGGGGCGAAGCGTTCTACCAGAAGCGCGCGCCCTCGAGCCGGCCCGAGTGGCTGCGCACGGTGACGCTCGCGTTTCCATCCGGGCGCACGGCCGAGGAGGTGGTCGTCGACGACGCCGCGGGGCTGGCCTGGATCGTGAACCTCGGCTGCATCGAGCTGCATCCGCATCCGGTGCGCACCGCAGCGCTCGAGCAACCCGACGAGCTGCGCGTCGATCTCGATCCGGGACCCGGCGTCGAATGGGCGGATGTGCGGCGCGTGGCGCTCGAAGTGAGAGCGCTGCTCTCGGACGTCGGCCTCACGGGTTGGCCGAAGACGAGCGGCTCGCGCGGAATGCACGTGCTCGTGCGCATCGAGCCGCGCTGGTCGTTCACGGAGGTCCGGCGCGCCGCGCTCGCGCTCGCGCGCGAGGTCGAGCGACGTGCTCCCTCGCTCGCGACCTCGAAGTGGTGGAAGGAGGAGCGCCACGGCGTGTTCCTCGACTACAACCAGAACGCCAAGGACCGCACCACGTGCTCGGCCTACTCGGTGCGCCCGCTGCCGGATGCGCGCGTGTCGACACCGCTCTCGTGGGACGAGGTGCCGGACTGCGAGCCCGCCGATTTCACCGTGCAGACGGTGCCGCCGCGCTTCGCGCAGATCGGCGATCGCCACGTCGGGATCGACGCCGCGCCGGGCGTCGCTGGACGGGCTGCTCGAGCTCGCGGCGCGCGACGAGGCGGCGGGTCTCGGCGACGCGCCGTGGCCGCCGCACTTCGCGAAGGGCGAACGCGAAGGCGCGCGCGTGGCACCTTCGCGCGCGAAGGGCACTGCCAAGAAGAAGACAGCGACGAAGAAGTCCACGCGCGCCCGGATGCCGCTCGTGGTCGTCGCGAACTCGCCGGACAAGCAGGCCGCGCTGGCGGGCCTCGAGCGCTGGAAGGCGCGCCATCCCGAAGTGGCCGAGAAGCTCGCCATCGACGACGTGCTCATCGATTCGATGCGCGGCCGCTCGTCCACCTGGACGCGGATCCGCGTCAACCTGCGCAACGTCCCCGAGGCGATGCGCCCGCCGCCCGAGCCGCCCGACCCCGACGACGATCCCACGCGCGAATGGCGCAAACGCGGTAGGGCGGATTAGCGCGAAGCGCGTAATCCGCCGCGCCGTTACACACCATCCCAGCGGAACGCGCGCACGAGGAACGGCCACACCACCTCGCGCTGCGGGGAGCCGCCCCACGCGCTGCGAAGCTCGGGAACGATCACTTCGAGCGGATCGAAGCCGCGCTCGTTCCGGAAGCGCTTGAGCGGCGACCAGGTGCCCAGGTAGCCGACCAGGTCGTCGAAGCTCCACCGCGCGCGCATGTCGAAGGTCGGCACGGTCAGCTCGGGAAACGGAAACTCGACCGTGGCATAACAGTTCTCGACCATTCTGCGCTCGGGCTCCCAGTAGGCGCCGAGATGGCCCTCGTAGAGATCCATCACGACCGCATCCACTTCGGGGCTGATCCGGGTCAGCTGGTAGCACGACACGGCCAGCACCCCGCCCGGCGCGAGCACGCGGCGCGCTTCGCGGAAGAATGTCTCGTGCTCGAACCAGTGCAGCGCCTGGGCGACGAACAGCGCGCCCGCGGAGCCGTCGTCGGCGGCGAGCTGCTCGGCGCGCGACTGGCGGTACTCGACGCGCGGGTGCGCGCGCGCGCTGCGCAGCTGCGCGTCGCTCGGATCGAGGCCGAGCACGCGCTCGAAGTGCTCGGCCAGCGCGACGGCGGCCTGGCCGTTGCCGGTGCCCACGTCGACCGCGAGCTTCGCGCTCGGCGCTTGCGCTGCGAGCCACGCGAACACCGCGGCGGGATAGGTGGGCCGGTAGCGCGCGTAGGCGTCGGGCCGCTCGGAGAACAGATCCTTGAATGTCACCTCAGCGATCCACCTCGTGAGCTCGCTAGGTCGCTGCGCGCTTCGCTTGCGAAGATCGCCTCGAGCTCGTGCGGTGCCACGACCTCGAGCTGCGCGTACGTGCACTCGCGCGGGCTCTTGTCGGGGCGCCAGCGGCGGAAGTGCGCGGTGTGGCGGAAGCGGCTGCCCTGCATGTGGTCGTAGGCGACCTCGACGACGAGCTCGGAGCGCAGCGGCTCCCACGACAGGTCCTTGCCCCCGCTCCAGCGGCTCTTCGCGCCGGGCATGCGCTGCTCGGACTCTCCACCCGCCCAGTGCTTCCAGGGATGATCGACGAGTGCGCCCTCGCGATAGGGCGCGAGGAACGAGACCAGCTCGTGGCGCACGGCGTCGCTGAAGCTCGCCGCGACACCCACGTGCTGGAGTGAGCCCGCATCGTCGTAGAGCCCGAGCAGGAGCGACCCCACCATCTTCCCGGCGCCGCGCTTGTGCCAGCGGAAGCCCGCCACGACGCAGTCGCACTCGCGCTCGTGCTTGACCTTCAGCATCACGCGTTTGTTCGCCTGATAGGTGCCGCTCGCGGGCTTGGCCATCACGCCGTCGAGGCCGGCGCCTTCGAAGCGCTCGAACCAGTCGGCCGCGACGCGGCGGTCCGCGGTGATGGGCGTCAGATGGAGCGGGGGTTCCGCGTGCGCGAGCAGCTGCTCGAGCGCGCGGCGTCGCTCCGAGAACGGGCGATCGCGCAGGTCCTCGTCTCCACTCGCAGAGCAGGTCCCAGAACACCACGCTCGCGGGCAGCTCTTTCGCGAGCAGCGACACGCGCGACGCGGCGGGATGGATGCGCATCTGGAGCGCTTCGAAGTCGAGCCCGCCGTCCGCCGCGATCACGAGCTCGCCGTCGAGCACGCAGCGCGCCGGAAGCTGGTCGAGCAGCGGCTCGCGCAGCTCGGGGAAGTAGCGGTCGAGCGGCTTCGCCTCGCGGCTCTGCAACAGCAGATCGTCGCCGTCGCGGAACACGAGCACGCGGAACCCGTCCCATTTCGGCTCGAAGATCCAGCCCGCACCGTCCGGCAGCGCGCCGACGCGCTTGGCGAGCATCGGCAGGACCGGCGGGTTGACGGGAAGCTCCACGAGCGGATTCTATCGTGCGTGTCGCACCGTGTGTTCCTGCTGTCGCCCGCGAGCAGCACCGGCAAGCGCGCCGAGCAGCTGCTCGCGCGCGGCGCCGCGTTCGAGCTCGCGCGGCGCGTGCGCGACGGCGGCGCGTCGATCGGCGAGGTGTTCAGCTTCTGCTCCGCGCTCTATTTCCGGGGCAAGCTCACCTACGCGCAGCGCTTCGCGGCCCCGCCGCGCGGCTGCGCCGGCGTGCTCGTGATCACGGCGGACCGCGGGCTGGTTCCGCCCGACGCCGTGATCACGGCCCGCGACGTGCGCGCGTTTCGGCGTGTCGCGATCGACGCGGGCGAGCCGCGCTATGCCGGACCGCTCAAGGCCTCGGCCGAGGATCTGCGATCTCGCCTGTCGCGCGGCACCGAGATCGTGCTGCTCGGCAGCATCGCCACCCCGAAGTACGTCGACGTGCTCGAGTCCGTGTTCGGGCCGTCGCTGCTCTTTCCGGGCGATTTCGTCGGCCGCGGCGACATGAGCCGCGGCGGGCTGCTGCTGCGCGCGTCGAAGGCGGGCGTCGAGCTCGGCTACCGCCGCGTGGACGGCGCCACCCGCCACGGCCCGCGCGTGGCTAGGCTCGCGTGAACATGCCTGCTGCGCCCGGCACCTCGAATCGCGCTCTTCGCGCCATCCTGCTGTGCGACCTCGTCGCCAGCACGAAGCTGGTCGAGCGGGTCGGCGACGCGGCGGCTGCGGATCTGCTGGCGCGGCACGATCGGATCGCGCGCGACCTCTTGTCGACCTTCAACGGCCGCGAAATCGACAAGAGCGACGGATTCCTGCTGCTGTTCGAGCGGCCGATCGAAGCGGTTCGCTTCGCGATCGCCTACCAGGATGGGCTGCGCGAGCTCGGTGCGGGGCACGATTCGCAAATGGCGTCGCGGGTCGGCATTCATCTGGGCGAGGTCCTGCTGCGCGCGAACTCGCCCGAGGACGTGGCGCGCGGCGCGAAGCCTCTCGAGGTGGAGGGACTCGCCAAGGCGATCGCGGCGCGCGTGATGGGGCTCGCTGGCGACGGGCGCATCCTGCTCACGCGTGCAGCGTACGACCTGGCGCGGCGCGCTGCGGTGGGGATCGAGGAGGAGTCACGGCTGCGTTGGGCCGTGCATGGGCGCTATTGCCTCGCCGGTATCGAGGATCCCGTCGAGGTGTGCGAGGTCGCCGACACGGGGGAAGCGGACCTGACGCTCCCGCCCGACTCGGAGAAGGCGCAGCGCGCGGACGATCGAGGCGCGGCCCGCGATGCGGCACCCGCGGAGCCCCTGCTCGCCGTCCTCGCCTTCGACAATCTGTCGAGCGATCCCGAGATGACGTTCTTCTCGGACGGCGTCAGCGAGGAGATCATCCAGCGCTTGTCACGCGGTGCGAAGCTCAAGGTGATCGGCCGCACGTCGAGTTTCCAGTTTCGCGGCGAGCGCAAGGCCGAGGCGGCGCAGAGTCTCCATTGCTCCCACGTCCTCGACGGATCGATCCGCCGCGCCGGGGCGCGCGTGCGGATCAGCGCGCATCTGGTCGATGCGTCATCGCACACCACTCTCTGGTCGGATCGCTACGACCGCGGTCTGGAGGACATCTTCGCTGTCCAGGACGAGATCTCCGAGAGCATCGCGGCGGCACTCGACCGGACGTTCTCGAGCACTGCGAAGCCTGCGGTCGATCCGGGCGTCTACGACCTCTATCTCCGCGCCAGCCCCAAGTCCTATGCACCGGACGAGGTGCGCACTCAGATCGGCCTGCTCGAGGTCGTCACCGAGCGCGCGCCACAATTCGGGGAGGCGTGGGGACGGCTCGCCTTCTTGCGCGCGTGGCTGCACCTCTATCAACCCTTCGCCGAGCGCCCCGCAAGTGCCGCGCAGGTCGCGCGCGAGGCGGACCGCGCGCTGGCGCTCGATCCGCAGAACGTCGATGCGATGACGGCGCAGCTCTTCGCCGTGCCGCCGTTCGGGCGGTTCGTCGAGGCCGACGCGATCCTCGAGCGCATCCTGCGAACGGCCGTTTCGGCCGACCGGCGCCGGTATGCCGGCTGGTACCTCCGGACGATCGGCCGGGTTCGCGAGAGTCTGGAGGAGGCGGAGCGCGCCTATCGCCTGGACGCACTGGATCCGATGACCGCAAATCTCGTCGCGCTCGCGAGGATGGCCGCGGGACGCGTCGACGAGGCAGTGCCCGTCTACGCGGACCTCGTCG
This sequence comes from uncultured delta proteobacterium, assembly GCA_963832165.1. GTDB lineage: Bacteria > Myxococcota_A > UBA9160 > UBA9160 > SMWR01 > JAHEJV01. The sequence continues at coordinate 6,594 of CAWHTE010000009.1, forward strand.
AGCGGATGCCCGACATGAGCTTCCCCGTCTCGAGCCTGCTGCGGTGTTATGCGTTCCAGGAGGACTGGGCGGCGGTCGACCGACTGTTGGAGCTCGCCGCCAGGCGTCAGCTGCGCGAATTCCAGGAGGGCCTGCCGTTCATCCGGACCAAACGCGACCCCACGCCGCAGAACATCGGGGCTTGGCGGAGCACGCTCGAAGCGCAAGTCGAGAGGACGGGGCGTGTCGACGTCTCGCGCCTGGTGTACTCGGCGCATCTGGGCCTCGTCGAGGAGGCCTACCGGGCGGCCGAGACCGCGCGCCTGGGACCGGCTGGAACGAGCGACGACATGATGGGCCCGGACGGCTATCGCACGTCGCTCCTGTTCCAGGCGGGAATGCCCGAGCTGCGCAACGACCCGCGCTTCGCACGCCTGTGCGCGCGGCTGGGGCTCGTCGAGTTCTGGATCGCGACCGGCAAGTGGCCCGATTGCGCGAACGAAGTCCCCTACGATTTCAGAGCCGAGTGCGCGAAGGTGCAGAGACGTCCCGATAGAAGGGTTCGAACTCTGACGCGGCGAGGCCGTGCTAACCAGTTCGACAGCCGATCGCCGACCCAGCGCTGTGCCCAGCGCGAGAGCGGCTCGAGCGCGCGGCACAGCTCGCGTCCGGCCCGGTGGTGGCGTAGCCGGCGCTCGTGCTCTCGAGGAGGCCCGCGTCGCGCAGCTCGGCGAGGCGCGTGTTGAGTACAGCCGGCGACACGTCGCCGCACGCCGTGCGCAGCGCGCGGAACGGCAGCGCGCCCGCGCGCAGCTCCCAGAGGATGCGCAGCGCCCAGCGCCTCCCGAGCAGGTCGAGCGCGGCCATGATCGGGCGGCCGGTCTGCGAGCCGCGCACGCGCCGGCCGGGTCGCGGAGTGGGCATGGGTGGTCTCCGGTTGCGCTACCAAAATCGTAGCGGTAGGCTCATGCTACGGAAAACGTAGCGAGCCATTCGCGGAGATCCACGATGCCCCGCCTCGCCCCGCTCGAGCCCCCCTACGCCGACGAGATCGCCGCGACGCTCGCGGCCATGATGCCACCGGGCGTGCCGCCGCTGCGCCTGTTCCGCACGATCGCGCACAACCCGCGCGTGCTCGCGAAGATCCGCGCGAGCAACCTGCTCGACAGGGGATCGCTCGAGCGAAGACACCGCGAGATCGTGATCCTGCGCACCACCGCGCGCTGCGGCGGCGAGTACGAGTGGGGCGTTCACGTGGCGTTCTTCGCCGAGCGCGTGGGTCTCGGCGACGCCGAGGTCGCGGCCACCGTGCACGGCGGCGCCGATCACCCGGCCTGGTCCGAGCCCGAGCGCACGCTGATCCGGCTCGTCGACGAGCTGCACGAGGGTGCGCGCGTCTCCGACGCGCTGTGGACCGAGCTGCGCAAGCACTGGAACGAGGCACAGCTCGTCGAGCTGGTCGTGCTCGTGGGCTTCTACCACACGATCTCGTTCGTGGTGAACGCGTTCGGCGTGGAGCTCGAGCCGGGCGCGCCGCGCTTTCCGCTCGGATAGGAGCCCAGCGCGCGCGAGAAGAGCTATGCCCGGATCAGCACGACGCCACCGCCGACGAGCAGCAGGCCGGCGACGCGCGACAAGGTGGCCGGCTCCTGCGGCATCCCGAGGAGGCCGAAGTGGTCGATCACGAGCGCCGCCGCGGCCTGGCCGAGGACGACGAGCGAGATCGCGAGAGCAGCGCCAATCCTCGGGAAGGCGGAGGCGAGCGAGACGATGACGAAGAAGCCGCACACGCCCCCGATGTAGAGGCTCCACGGCGTGCCGGCCGGGAAGAACGTGCCGTTCGCGCCGCGCACGAGGTGAAAGATGAGCGCGCCGAGCAGCACGACCACCGTGTTCAGGATCAGCGCCGGCGGCAGCCCGGTGCGCGCCGCGAGCCCGGCGTTCGCTGCGGACTGGAGGGACGTCGCCGCTCCCGCAGCGGCGGCGAGGAGCCCGAACACGATGCCCGACATGCGTGACCTCCGAATGGACCCGCAGTATCGCCTAACCCTCCACGATCCGGAGGACCGCGCCGGATCATCGCTATCCGATCGGCTCCAGGTCGATCGGTAGCCCGTCCACGGGCTTGGAGATCGGTGCCTGCTGCACGGGCATCTGGTAGCCGGCCGGCACGCTCCAGCGATAGCGAAGCACCAGCTGATGCGCGACGAGGCGCACCTGCGCCTCCGCGAAACGGCGACCGATGCACATGTGGGTGCCGCCGCCGAACGGGATCCACGAGTGAGTGTGGCGCTCGTGCTCCGCCCGCCCGGGGGCGAAGCGCTCGGGATCGAAGCGCTCGGGCGCGTCCCACCACTCGGGCATGTAGTGGGTGTGGATCGGAGACGCCACCACCATCGTGCCGGCCGGGATCCGATACCCCTGCCACTCGAAATCGCACAGCGTGGTGCGCGGAATCACCGGCAGCGGCGGGTAGCGGCGCAGCGTCTCCTGCATGGCGAAGGTCAGGCTCTCGAGCCGGTCGAGCGCGTCGAGGTCGGGATGCGGATCGCCGAGCGCGACGCTCTCCTCGCGGATCCGTTCCTGCCAATCGGGGTGCGCCGCCAGCTCGAAGGTGAGCGAGGTGAGCGTGCTGGTGGTGGTGTCGTGTGCCGCCATCATCAGGAACACCATGTGGTCGAGCACTTCGGCCTCGGAGAAGAACTCGCCGGTCTCGGATCGCGCGCGGCACAGGCGGCTGAACAGGTCGGCGCCGGCGTCGCCGCGCTTCTTGTCGAGCATGCCGCGCAGCAGCTCGAGCATGTAGCGGCGCCCGACCACGCCGCGGTGGTGGCGGCCGATGAACGGAATGCGCAGGCCCGGCATGGCTGCCGCCACCATCGCCTCGAAGGCCTCGTTCATGCGGTGCGACTCGCGCCCGAGGTCGACGCCCACGAAGATCGAGGCGGCGATGTCGAGGGTGAGCGCCTTGAAAGCATCGAACGCGCGCAGGCGCGTACCTCCCGCGCGCCCGAACGCGGCGAGGCCCCGTTCGACGGCAGGGCTCATGCGCTCGACGTACTCGCGCAGGACCGGCCGCTTGAACGCCTCGCGCATGATCTTGCGATGATGGCGGTGCTCGGCGCCATCGCGCAGCAACAGGCCGTTCGGGAAGATCGCGCCCATGATCAGCATCCACGGCGCGCGCGACGACAGCGAGTCGGCGCGGTCGAGGAGCACGGCGCGGTTCGCGTCCGGACCGAACAGGAAGACGTTGGTGAAACGGCCGCGTCCCACCACCGCCACCGGCCCGAATTCGCGGTGCACCTTCGCCTGCATCTCGCGCATCTCGTAGCGCCGGGCGCCGGTGGCGAAGACCTGACCGAGCAGCCGGGTCATGGGGACGCGCGGGATCTCCTCGAAGCTCTGCATGGGACGTCAGCCTCCTGCGAGGTCGAGAGGACGGGGATCGGGGTCCGCGCGCACCCATTCTACCCGGCTCGAATGCGAAGTACTGTCACTTCAGTACGAGCCCTGATTTGGGGGAGCCCATGAACGAGCTCGCGTTCCGCGATGACGACGGGATCGACGTGTTCTACCGATGCTGGCGGCCGACCGGCAAGGCGCGGCTCGTCGTGCTGATCGCGCACGGGATGTCGGAGCACTCCGGCCGCTACCAGCGCATCGCGAGCGCGCTCGCGGCGCAGGGCCATGCGGTCTACGCGCTGGATCACCGCGGCCACGGCCGCACTTCCGCCTCGACCGGTCGCGGACGCACGGGTCCGTCGGGCATGGATGGCGTGCTCGCGGACCTCGCGCGGCTGCAGGAGATCGCGCTCGCCGACTCTGGCGCCGTGCCGGTGGTGCTATTCGGCCACTCGATGGGCGCGCTGATCTCACAGGCCTACGCAGAGCGGTACGGGCGATCGCTCGCCGGGCTCGCGCTCTCGGGCTCACCGGGCGCCGACGCTGCGGTGTTCGACATGGCCCAGGCGATCCGCCAGGCGGTCGACGCGGGCCTCGGCGATGAACCGTTTACGGGGCTCTCGACGTTCAACGCAGCCTTCGAGCCCGCGCGCACGCCCTTCGACTGGCTGTCGCGCGATCCCGCCGAGGTGGACGCCTATCTCGCCGATCCGTTCTGCGGCGATGCGTTGCCGATGACGCACGGCTTCGTCGCCGAACTCATGGGGATGGCGGTGCGCGAGATGGAGCCCGCCGAGATCTCGAAGATCCCGCACGCTCTGCCGATCCTGCTGCTGACCGGCGACGCCGATCCGGTCTCGAACGGCGGCGCGAACGTGCGCGTCCTCGAGCGGCGCATGCGCGATGCGGGGCTCGTGGTCGAGGCGACCTACTACCCCGGCGCGCGTCACGAGGTGCTGAACGAGGTGAACCGCGGCGAGGTCGAGCGCGACCTGCTCGCCTGGGTCGCGCGGCTCGCCTAGCCCATGCTCTCCGGCATGCTGGCCGACATCCAGGCCCACTGGCACTACCTGTTGATGCCGCTAGTCGCCGGCTTCGTCGGCTACATCACCAAGGTGCTGGCGCTCGAGATGATGTTCCGGCCGATCGAGTTCGTCGGCCTCAAGCCGCCGTACCTGGGCTGGCAGGGCGTGCTGCCGCGCAAGGCGGCGAAGATGGCCGGCACCGCCACCGACCTCCTTCTTGGCCGGCTGTTCACGCTGAAGGAGCTGATGAGCCGACTCGACCTGCAGCGGCTGCTCCAGGAGCTCGAGTATCCGCTGCTGAAAGTCAGCGATCAGCTCGTCCGCGAGATCGGCGAGAAGTACCTCGAGGGGTTCTGGAGCCGCATGCCGGAGTTCGCGCGGCGCGCGATGATCGCGAACGTCCAGCAGGAGATCCCGCGCCTGGGCGAGCAGCTCTGGAAGGACCTCGCGCGCGATCCGGCGCACTACATCGACATCAAACACCTGCTGGTGTCGAACCTGGTCAAGGACAAGGTCCTGCTCAACGAGATCTTCCGGCGGGTCGGCGCTCGGGAGTTCGCGTTCTTCCGCAATGCGGGCTTCTGGTTCGGCATGGCGCTCGGCGTGATCCAGCTCGCCTGCTGGCTGATCTGGCACGAGCCGTGGTTGATCCCCGCGTTCGGCGGACTCGTGGGGCTGGTCAGCGACTGGATCGCGCTACAGATGCTGTTCCGGCCGCTGTACCCGGTGAACGTTCTCGGGTTCAGGATCCAGGGCGTGTTCCTGGCTCGCCAGAAAGAAGTGGCGCGCGACTACGCGGGGCTGATCGCCACGGAACTGCTGACCCCCGCCAACCTCGTCGAGGAGATCCTGCGCGGGCCGTTCGCCGACCGCGTGGTCGAGCTGGTACACAAGCACGTCAAGCAGGCGATCGATGCGCAGATGGGTCTGGCGCGGCCGCTCGTGCTCAACGCGATCGGCACGGCGCGCTACCACGAGATCCGCGCGTACATCGTCAAGCGCGCGCTGGAGTTCGTGCCGGAGACGTCGCGCCACGTCGAGAGGTACGCGATGGATGCGCTCGACATCAACAACACGATCGTCGCGCGCATGGACGAGCTCTCGCCGCAGGAGTTCGAAGGGATGCTGCGGCCCGCGTTCAAGGAAGACGAGAAGACGCTGATCCTGTGCGGCGCGGTGCTCGGCTACATCATCGGCGAGATCCAGGTGCACCTGATGCTGTAGGGCTCGCCTTGGTGCGCGTCGCCCGACTGCCGTCGGCTCCCTGTCGCTAGCGTCGGCGGTGCGAGGCTGCGATCAGCAAGCCCACCGCGAACACGAGCGCGGCCGAGGGCTCCGGAACCAATATGCCGGGCTCGGAGATGATGTTGCCCCGGCACGACTCGTCTCCGGAATCGCAGTACTGGAACTTGATCGACCACTCGGTCAGCAGCGCTCCGCCTTCGACGGTGAAGCCCCAGGTGTAGATCGCCGGGTTGGCTGTCACGTCCGTGTAGCCAGCCGTGCACACGAAGTCGGCCTCGCCGGCGCCTGTGCACAGGCCATTCGCGCTGATGCCCGCGAGCTTCGGATCGGACCAGCTCGCGTCCGGCGACGCCGTGAGCGAGATGTCGGAATTGGTGATCCCGCTGATCGCCTTGAAGCCCGCCTGTACGACGCCGTCGGGCGAGCCGTCGTAGTTGGTCGTGTCGAGCGTGAGCGTCACGTCCCAGTTTCCGCCCCCCGCCGGATCCACGGAGAGGGAGACGGTCGATCCCTGACACGACGCGCAGTTCTCGAGCGTGATCGTGGCGGCGCTGGCGGAAGCGCCGATCGAGAGCAGTGCGAGTAGTAGAGTGGTAAGTGATCGCATGATTCGGTTTTCGAATTATGTGGGTTTTATAAAGGCACCACAAGCCCTTATGAAAGAGTTTGCCGGTCGCGTCCCCGGCGCGCGCGGGTTTCCCACGGGGAGTCTGCCATTTCGCGAGCCTCGCCAACGCTCGGCGGGCGGATCAAC
>CAWHTE010000010.1:0-15082 GCA_963832165.1 uncultured delta proteobacterium
CATGGACGCCTACTACGCGGCGATGCGCGGCGCGGTCGAGGCGCACGGCGGCACCGTGACGCAGCTGCTCGGCGACGGCGTGAAGGCGGTGTTCGGCGCGCCGCGCGTGACCGAGGACGACGCAATCCGCGCCGTGCGCGCGGCGGTCGCGATGCAGCAGGCGTTCGCGGAGCTCGCGGCAGCGCAGGCCGGCGCGGTCGGCCGCGTTGGACTGCGCGTAGCGGTGAACACGGGCGAGGTGATCGCGAGCAGCGACACCGAGATCATCGGCGATCCCGTCAACGTCGCCGCGCGGCTCCAGGAGCAGGCGCGCGACGGCGACGTCGTGATCGGCGAAGAGACGCGGCGAATCGTCTCCGAGCTCGTGACGCTCGCTCCACTCGGCGTGTTCGCGCTGAAGGGGCGCGCCGAGAGCGTCGCCGCCTATCGCGTCGTCTCGCTCGACCGCCCGGCCGGCGCGTCGACGACACCGTTCGTCGGGCGCGAGGCCGAGCTGCGCCGGCTCTTCGCCGTGTACGAGAGCGCGCTCTCCGATCACCGCGCGCGGCTCGCCGTGGTGCTCGGCTCGCCGGGGCTCGGCAAGTCGCGCGTGATTGGCGAGGTGGTGCGCCGGCTCGGCGACAGCGCCACCGTGCTTTCCGCATACTGCGACCGATCGGGCGGCGCCACGTTCGCGCCGATCGCGCGCGCGCTGCAGGCGCTCTTGCATATCGAAGACGGCGCTGACGCCGACAAGCTGCAAGCGGCGCTCGACGCCGTGCTCGCGAGCGAGGAGTCCGATCAGGGCCGGATCGCGAGCGGCATCGCGGCTCTGCTCGCGGGCACGCCGGCCGCTCCCGAGGAGACCTTCTTCGTCGTGCGCCGCTTCCTCGGCGCGATCGCCGCCGCGGGACCCGTAGTGCTGCTGATCGACGACCTGCAATGGGCCGAGCCACTGCTGCTCGACCTCGCCGAGCACCTCGTACAGTGGACCACCGACGCACCGCTGCTCGTGCTCGTCGCCGCGCGACCCGAGCTGCGCGAGGCGCGCTCCTCGCTCGCGACGCCCGGCGGGCTCGTGGCCGACGTCGTGACGCTCTCGGGTCTCGACGCGCGCGCCGCGATGGAGCTCGCCGCGAACGCGATCGGCGCAGAGGAGCTGCCCGCGGCGGTCGCGGGGCGCGTGCTCGCGACGAGCGAGGGCAACCCGCTCTTCGTCGGTGAGCTCGTGCGCATGCTCGTGCAGGACGGAACGCTCGTGCGCGAGGGCGAGGAGTGGAAGGTCGGCGTCGAGCTCGCGAGCCTCGAGATGCCTCCGACCATCCAGGCGCTGCTCGCCGCGCGCATCGAGCGGCTGCGACCCGAGGAGCGCACCGTGCTCGAGCGCGCCGCGGTGATCGGGCGCCAGTTCTCGCGCGCGGCGGTGAAGGAGCTGCTGCCGCGCGAGCTCGCCGACTTCGATCGCCTGCTCGAGTCGCTGCGCCGCAGCGAGCTGGTCGAGCCCGACACCGGCTGGTTCCTCGGCGAGCCCGCGCTGCGCTTCCACCACGTGCTGATCCGCGACGCCGCCTATCGCCGCCTGCTCAAGAACACGCGCGCCGAGCTGCACGAGCGCTTCGCCAACTGGGTGGAAGCCCGGGTCGGCGAGGCGGCCGCGCACGACGAGACGCTCGGCTGGCATCTCGAGCAGGCCCATCGCCACCTGCGCGAGCTCGGCCCGCTCGACGCGCACGGCAAGGCGCTCGGTGAGCGCGCAGCGCGCGTGCTCGCCGAAGCGGGTCGACGAGCGCTCGCGCGCGACGACGTGCCCGTGGCGGCGAGCCTGCTCGGCCGCGCGCTCTCGGCGATCGACGAGACGGATCCGACGCGCGCCGAGCTCGCGCTCGACTGGTGCGAGGCGCTGCTCGCAGCGGGCGAGGTCGGCGCCGCGGGAGCCGCGATCGACGAGCTCGGCAAGCACATCGATGAATCGCCGCGCCTGCGCGCGTGGCACACCTGCTTCGCGGGCGAGCGCGCCGCGCTCGTCGATCCGCAGTCGCTGCGCGCAACCGTCGATTCGGTGGCCGCGGCCGCCGAAGTGCTCGCGGGAGCCGGAGACGCCGCGGGCGAGGCAAAAGCACACTTCGTGCACGCGATCGCGTTGTCGCGGCTCGGCCGCATCGGCGCGTGCGAGGCCGCGCTCGACCGCGCGCTCGCCGCCGCGCGGCGCGGTCCCGGTCGCGACCGCCGGCGCGCCAACGCGGTTCTCTCGGGCGCGCCGCAGGCCGCGCTCTGGGGTCCGTCGCCGGTCACGCGCGCCTCCGGTCGCTGCCTCGACGTCGTGCGCGTGCTGCGCATCACGCAGGGCGCGCCCGCGGTCGAGGCGATCGCGCTGCGCTGTCAGGGCGTGCTCGAATCGCTGCGCGGCCGCAGCGATGCGGCGCGGCGCATGATCGCGACGTCGCGCCGGATGGTGGAGGAGCTCGGAATCACGCAGCGGCTGCTCGAGGCCGAGATGTTCGCGGGGCAGATCGAGCTGATCGAGGGCAATCCCGCCGCCGCCGAAGAGCGCCTGCGCCCGGCCTATCAGGGACTGCGCGAGCACGGGCTCGGGATCGACGCGGCGCAGGCCGCCGCGGCGTTGGGCCGCGCGCTGCTCGCGCAGGACCGCGCCGCCGAGGCCGAGACGCTCTCGCACGAGAGCGAGTCGCTCGCGGGCGACGATCTGCGCGCGGCGGTCGCGTGGCGCGGCGTACGCGCGGAGGCCCTCGCGCGGCGCGGCGAACACGCGCAGGCGATCGAGTTCGCGCGCGCGGCCGTCGAGATCGCGGCCGCCACCGACGCGCTGCTCGTACACGCCGATGCGCGCGTGGCGCTCGCCACCGCGCTGCGCGCGGCGGGCCGCAGCGCGGAGGCCGCCGCCGAGGACAAGCGCGCGGTCGAGCTCTGGCAGGCGAAGGGCGCGACGCTGCTCGTCGAGCGCGCGCGGCGGGAAGGAGCGCGCGCGATCGAGCCTGTGGCGCCGGCGCCGGTCGAACCCATCGCCGTGCGCCCCGCGTCCGGTCGCGTGCTCGAAAACGCTGCCACCGCGAATGTCGCTCGCGCCGAGGCGGCGATTGCGAGACGCGACCTCGACGCGTTCGCGGCGCAATTCTCCGACGACTTCGAAGCCACCAACAACCCCAATCATTTGCCCCACGATCGTGCCGCGATGGTCACCACCATGCGCATCTTCCTGAAGGCGGATGCCCCCTCCAATCGGCACGAATCGCTCGCGACGATCGGTGACTCGCTCGCGCTGTGCCGGTTCCGGCTCGCGGCGGAAGGGAGCGGCGACTCGCTCGATGCGGGCGCGTACGAGGTCGAGTTCCTGAGTGTCATCGAGGTCGACGCTCACGGGATCCGCACCCGATCCGAGACCTTCACGAACGACCAGCTCAGCAATGCGATCGCGCGCTTGTACGAGCGCTACGCGGAGCTGCTGCCCGAAGGCCTCGAGCGCGAGCGCGCTGCGGCGACTGCGCGATCGGTCGCAGTGGTCCTGGCTCCGCTCGATGCCGACCGCTGGGCTTCGGTGATCTCGCCGTCGATCTCGTGGGCCGCCCAGGGACCAACAGCCCCCCCGGCCGGCCGGGGCGCGGACACGCTCATTCCGGCGATCCGTCGCTACCTCGAGATCGGTGCGATCGCCGCGGACCGGACCGATGAGATCCTCGCGCTCCGACCGAACGGGCTGCTCCGACTCCTCAAGAACTTCGGCACCGACCGCGCCGGCGGCGGCACGTGGGAGCAGCACCATCTCTCTCTCGGCGTGTTCGGGGCCGACGGGCTGCTGACTCACACCGAGATGTGGGAGCCCGATCACGCCGCCGACGCGCTCGCGCGCTTCGACGCGCTGACCGCCGAGCCGACGCGCCCCGTCCGACGAGTGCGGCCGAACGCCGCCACCGCGAACGTCGCACGCGTCGTCGCGGCGATCGCAGCGCAGGACGAAGCAGCGCTGCTCGACTCCTTCCGGGACGTCTTCGGGGAAGGCTTCGAGGCGATCGACCACACCACGGGTGTCACCTACGACCAGTCCGGACAGATCGCGACGCTGCGTTCGCTGCTTCACGCTCGCGAGCCCCGATTCCACGCTGAACCGCTGGCCACGCTCGGCGACTCGCTGGCGCTGATCCGCGTCTCGACATCCGCGAAGGGGTTCGCGGGCAGCAGCTTCGACATCGCGGACTTCGAGCGAGCGGAGATCAGTCTGGCCGAAACCGACTCGGATGGGCGCGGAAAGCGACACGAGCTCTTCGCGCCCGACCATCTCGGCGACGCGATCGCGCGCTTGTACGAGCGCTATGCCGAGCGGCTTCCCGCCGGCCCAGAGCGCGAGCTCGCCGCATCGACCGCGCGGTCCGTCGCCGCATCGTTGCAGGCTGGAAGCAATCCGGACGGCTGGGCGCCCGTCCTCTCCCCGGCGCTCGAGTGGATCGATCATCGGTCGGCGGCCTACCCGAGCGGTCGTGGCGCCGAACGCTACATGCAGGGCGTGCGCGTGTGGCGCGATACGGCCGAGGCGCTCACCCACCGCATCGACGACGTCCTCGCCGCGCAGCCCGACGCGATCCTGTTCCGAACGACCGTCGGAGGGATCGATCGACGCACCCAGGGCGCCTTCGAGCGCGAGCAGCTCAACCTCTGCACGTTCGGGCCCGACGGTCTGGTGACTCGACAAGAGACCTTCGAGCCCGACCGCGCCGCCGACGCCCTCGAGCGCTTCGACGCGCTGACGGCCGAGCACCCGCGTCCGGCGCGCCGCCACGTCCTCGAGAACGCGGCGACGGCGAGCCTCGCGCGTGTGGATGCGGCGATCACGCGCGGAAACCGCGAAGAGCTCGAAACGCTGCTCGCCGACACCTTCGAAAGCGTCGATCACGTCAATCACCTCGCCCTCGACCGCGCTGCAATGCTCCGGACCTGGCGCGTCGTCGGCACCTCGGATTCCGGGTCGTACCGATCCGAGCAGCTCGCCGCGCTGGGTGATTCGCTCGCGCTGTGCCGCATGCAGGTTTCCGCGCGAGGCAGTGATCGGTCGATCGATGCCGGTGCCTACGACCTGGAACGACTGGTCCTCCTGGAAGCGGATTCGCGCGGAAGGCGCACGCGAAGCGAGGTCTTCGCGACCGATCACCTCGGCGACGCGGTCGTGCGGCTGTACGAGCGCCATGCCGAACTCCTGCCCGCCGGCCCCGAGCGCGACCGCGCCGCGGCGACCGCGCGCTCGGCTGCCACGCTTCGGGAATACCCCGATCGTTGGCTTTTCTCGGCCGATGTCGAGGTCGTCGACCATCGCACCGTCGGCATCGAACCCGTGCGCGGGCGCGAAGCTGTGATGCGCACGATTCGAGCGATGATCGACCTCATTGAATCCACATCCATGGCAAGCTGGGACGACATCGTCGCCCTGCGGCCCGACGGGCTCGTCGCGCTTCGAACGCATTCGGGCACGGACCGCACGAGCGGGGGCAAGTTCGAGCGTCCTATTTGCTCGCTGATTCTCTTCGGAGAGGACGGCCTGATCACACGCTGGGAGCGCTTCGAGCCCGATCGTGCCGCGCACGCACTCGCGCGCTTCGACGCGCTCACCGCCGAGCCGGCGCGCCCCACGCGCCGGCGCGTCCTCGAGAACGCAGCGACGGCGAACCACGACCAAGCCGAGTCCGCGCTCGCGAGCCGAGACATCAACGCGTTCGCGGCACTGCACGCCGATGCCTACGCGGCCGTCGATCGGGTCAATCGCCTGACCCACGATCGCGCTGCCATGATCGACAGCTTCCGGATGCTGTTCACAGCGATCGCCCCCAGCTATCGGCACGAGACGTTCGCAACTCTCGGTGATTCGCTGGCGCTGAGCTTGTTGCGGGTGGCCGCGCAGGGAAGCGGTGACGCGCTCGACGCAGGAGCGTATGAGTACGAGAGGCTGTTTCTGTTCGAGGTCGATGCGCAGGGACGGCGCACGCGATCCGAAGGATTCGCGACGGATCAGCTCGGCGACGCGGTCGTGCGCTTGTACGAGCGCTATGCCGAGCTCTTGCCGGCCGGTCCCGAGCGCGAGGGCGCGGCGGCCACCGCGCGCGCCGTCGCCACGGTGCTCGCTCCGCTCGATCCCGACCGCTGGACCGCGGTGCTGTCGCCGGACATCCGGTTCCGCGATCATCGCTCCGGCGCCTTCCCATCGGGACGCGGAGAGGATTTCGTACAGGCGCTCGGCACCTACGTCGCGACGGGAACGGTGAGTACCTCCCGGACCGACGACGTTCTGGCGCTCGAGCCGCACGCGCTCCTCGCGCAAACGACGGCGGGCGGCACGAATGCCGAGGGCGGCGACTGGGAACGAGTCCAGCTCTGTCTCGCGGTGTTCGAAACCGATGGTCGCCTGATCCGCTTCGAGTGCTTCGAGCCCGACCGCGTCGCCGACGCGCTCGCGCGCTTCGACGAGCTGACCGCGCAACGCGCGCGCCCCACGCGCCGGGTGAGGCGGAACGCCGCGACGGCGTGGCACGACCGAAGCTCCGCTGCCACCAACGCGCGCGACACCGATGCGTTTCCGGACTTCTACGCCGATGACTACGAGATGATCGAGCACACGACCGGGGCGACGTACGACCGCACCGCACAGCTCACCATGTATCCCCTGCTGTTCCAGGCCCGCGATCTGACGTACCGGCAAGAGCCGCTGGCAGCGCTCGGCGACTCACTCGCATTGAGCCGCGGGTCGTTCTCGGCGAGCGGATCGAGCGGCCGACGTTTCGATGTCGGCGCGTACTCCGCCGATCCGTTGATCGTGACCGAGGTGGACGCGAACGGACGAGCGCGACGCAACGAGCTGTTCGCCAGCGACCGGCTCGGCAACGCGATCATCCGGCTCTACGAGCGTTATGCCGACCTTCTTCCCGCTGGCCCCGAGCGCGAGCGCGCCGCGTTGATCGCACGCGCGGTCGCCGCGGGAATGTCCGTGCCCGACGTGGACCGCTGGGGCCCGCTGATCTCGCCCGAGGTTTCCTACATCGACCACCGGTCGGCGGGGTTCCCGTCGGGGCACGGAGTGGAGGGCTTCCGCCGGGCCCTGCGCGTGTGGGTCGAGACGGCCGAGAACTTCACCCCGCGCGTCGACGACCTGCTCGACGTGCGCGCCGACGCGATCCTATTCCGATCGACGAACTCCGGCACCGATCGCACCAGCGGCGGCGTATTCGAACGCACGCAGGCGACGATCTGGATCTTCGGAGCCGACGGCCTCCTGGCGCACGTCGAGGTATTCGAGCCCGAGCGCGAGGCCGAGGCGCTCGCGCGCTTCGACGAGCTGACGTCGGCTCCGCCGCGCCCCGCGCGCCGCGTGCGACCGAACGCCGCGACCGCGAGCCAGAGCCGCATCACCGCCGCGATCTCCTCGCGCGACATCGATGCGCTTCTGGCTCTCTACGACGAAGCCTACGAGGCGATAGAGCACACGACCGGCGCGGTCTACGGCTACCAGGAGAACGCCGCCGGCCTACGCCTGCTCTTCCAGGCGCGGGATCTCGAGTACCACTCGGAAACGCTGGCCACGCTCGGTGACGCGCACTCGCTGGCCCGCGTCTCGATGTCGGCGAGCGGATCGGGCGGCCGCCGTTTCGATGTGGGTGCGTACGAGACCGATCACCTGACGTTGAACGAGGTCGCCGCGGACGGACGCACGCGCCACGTCGAGCTGTTCGCAGGCGATCGGCTCGGCGACGCGATCGCCCACCTGTACGAGCGCTATGCCGAGCTGCTCCCCGCCGGCGCCGAGCGCACACGCGCCGCGGCGATCGCGCGCTGGATTCCGCTGACGCTGTCGCCCGTGCCCGAGCACCAGGGCGAGCAGTGGGGCAGCGGGTACGGGTTCGCCGATCACCGCGCATTGATCCAGCTGCCCGCCGGACGCGGAGCCAAAGAGCTGCGCAAGCGCGTCGAGCAGTGGTTCGCGGGCATCGACGATTACTCCCAGTTTCCAATCGACGTGCTCGACGTGCGACCCGAGGGTCTGCTCGCGCGCTCGGTCGAGCGCGGCCTCGATCGCACCACCGGCGGAGCCTTCGAGGGCGAGTTCCTGGCACTCAACCTGTTCGGCGACGACGGCCGGCTCATTCGAACCGAGATGTTCGACGCCGACGCCGCGGCCGCCGCGCTCGCGCGCTTCGCGGAGCTGACCCGTGCACCGGCCCTAGCGCCGCTGCTCGCCAATCTCGCCACGCGCTCGCTCGATCGGATGAGCACCGCGTGGCAGGCGCGCGACTGGAAGCTCGCCTCGGCGCACTTTGCACCGGGTTACCAGCTCTTCGACCGCCGCTCGGTCGTGCGCGGCGACGAGGGGAGAGGCGACCACCTCGACACGCTGCGCGCGATGTTCGAGATGAGCGGGTCTCGCCTCACCATGGACGTGCTCGCCACGCGCGGCGAGCGGCTCGCACTCGCGCGCGTACTGTTCGAGGGCGCCGCTCCGGATGCCGGCACGAGCGAGTTCGAGTGGCTGATGGTCACGGAGGTGGACGCGGCCGGCGATCGCCTCGCAAACGTGATGTTCGATCCCGACGCGCTCGACGCCGCACACGCCGAGCTCGACGCGCGCTTCGCCGCGGGTGAAGCGGTTCAACATCCGCTGATCGGACGGGCGTTGGGACGTCTGCAGCGCGCGCTCTACCGGCGTGACTGGGAGCAGCTCGCCGACGCGTTCCCCGCGGACTTCGTCCTCGAAGATCACCGCCGCCTCGGATGGGCAACGCTGCGCGGCGACGAGTACGTCGCCTATGCGCGTTCGCTGGCCGAGCTGCGGCCGGACTCCGCCCCGCGCGTGCACCACATCGAGCTCGCGGGCCGCGCCGCGCTCTGCATCGGCGGCTGGTTCGGCAGCGAGGCCGAAGGCGCATTCGAGATTCCGATGGTCAGCGTGCTCGTTGCGGGACCCGATGAGCGCATCCAGCGCTGGCACATCTGGGGACCGGAGCGGCTCGACGCCGCGCGCGCGCGCTTCGCGGAAGTGTGCGCGGAGCGCGATCCGCTGCTGATCCCGCCCAACGCCGCGTCGCGCGCGGGCAACGGCATCCTTGCCGCGCTCGCGGCTCACGACACTGCCGCGGTGCGCGCGTACGCGAGCAACGACTTCGTTTACGACGATCGCGGCAAGCGCGCACTCACGAGCGGCGGCATCGAGCAGTGGATCCAGAGCATCGAGTTCTACCAGTCACAAGGCGTGCGGACGGGCCGTGAGCTGATCGGAACGCGCGGTGATCGAATCGAGATCGTGCGCGTTACCTGGACCGGAATGCCGGGCGGGAGTGAGTTCGAGATCGAGTTCGTCTCGCTCTTCGAAGTTGACGCGGAGGGCAAGCTCTGCGCGGTGATCCGCTTCGATGCCGACGATCGACGTTCCGCGTTCGCGGAGGCGGAGCAGCGCTTCCTGGCCGGCGAGGCGGCCGGGACCGGCGGGCAGTTCTTCATCGCGTTGCTCGAGGCCGGGCGCGGCTGGGCCGACTGGGCAGCACTGCGCCGTTGCTTCGCGGACGACGCGGTGGTTCTCGATCACCGCACGCTCGGTGTCGGGCCGGAAAGCCCCGACGAGTTCATTGCGTCCGTGCGCGTTCAGGTCGAGCTCTCGCCGGACGTGCAGGTGGAGACCTTCCGGGTTCTCGCCTGGAACCGCCACGGGCGCGTCGTGATGACGCACCGATTCGGCAGCGCGTTGCACGGAGGTGGACCCTTCGGAGTGGTCGAGAGCGCCATCTGGCTCACCAACGGAGATCGCGCAACGCGACTGGAGCTGTTCGACAGCAACGCCACCGACACGGCGCTCGCGCGCTTCGCGGAGCTGTGCGCGGAGCGGGATCCACTGCGCATCCCGCCCAACGCCGCGTCGCGCACGCGCGATCGCCTCTACGCCGCGCTCGCCGATAATGACGAGGCCGCGATGCGGGCGCTGATGACGGACGACTACGTTTTCGATGATCGCGGCCGGCGGGTGCTCGTCACGGGCGGCGCTAGTGAGCTCATCGAGACCCTCCGGTTCTTCCAGTCGCAAGGTGGGCAACCCGCGCGCGAGCTGATCGGCACGGCCGGCGATCGGATCGCGATTGAACGGATCACGTGGATCGGCGACTTCGAGCTCGATCAGATCATCGTCGTCGAGGTCGCCGCCGACGGACGGATGCGGATGTCGATCCGCTTCGACGGCGACGATCGCCCCGCGGCGTTCCGCGCGGCACTCGAGCGCTGGTGTGCGATCGATCCGTTCGCGGCCACGGTCGTCCGGCCGGGTCTGGAGCTCGCCGACGCGTTCAACACGCGCGACCGCGCTCGCCTGCGCGCGGTGCTCGCGGACGACCTCGTCGTCGATGATCATCGGCCGACGCGGCTCGGCGTCTTGGAGGGCGCCGACGCCTACCTCGCGAGCGTCGAGGCGTGGTGGGAGCTCACACCCGAGGTCCAGATCGAGGCGCCGGTGTTCCTCGGTCACGATCGGCACGGCTCCATTTCCAGGACGCGCGTCTTCGGCACGCTCGCCGAAGGCGGTGACTTCGAGAACCTGATGGTCGGCCTCACGCTCGTCGCCGACGGCCGCGTGACGCGGCTCGAGATGTGGGAGATCGAAGACTCCGACGCCGCGCTCGCGCGCTTCGCGGTGCTGTGCGCGGAGCGGGATCCACTGCGCATCCCGCCCAACACGTCGTCGCGCGCGCTCGAGCACGTCGTGCAGCTTCGCGACCAACCCGCGGGCCGCGGACTCATGAGCGACGAGCTCTCGTTCGAGGACCGCGGCAAGCGCGCGCTGATGAGTGGTGGCGCCCAGGAGTGGATCCAGACGATGGTCTTCTTCACGTCGCAGGGAGGGCTCCCTGATCTCGAGCTGATCGGCACTCGCGGCGATCGGATCTCGATCTGGCATGTCACATGGGCCGGGCAGCCGGGCGAGAGCGAGTTCGAGATCGAGGTCTACGGTGTCGCCGAGGTCGATGCGGAGGGCAAGCTCTGCGCGGTGGTCCGCTTCGACGCAGACGACCGCAGTGCGGCGTTCGAGGAGGCGGAGGTCCGCTTCGTCGCGGGCGAGGCGGCCGCGGTCGGAGGGCAGGCGCCAGTCGCCGCGCTGCGGCTCGCGATCGATCGACGCGACTGGGAGGCGCTGCGCGGCTGCCTGGCCGACGACTTCGTGAACTGCGACTACCGCACGCTCGGCGTCGGCGCGGAGACCGGCGAGGAGCTGGTCGCCTCGCTGCGCGCGCTCGCCGACCTGTCGCCCGATTTCGAGACCCACGTGGTCCGGCTGCTCGAGTGGAACCGCTTCGGCCGCGTCGCGATCATCCGGCAGGTCGGAAGCGCGCTGCAGGGCGGCGGTCTGTTCGAGAACTGGTTCATCGCCGAAATGCTCACGCGCGGCGACCGGGTCTGCCGGCAGGAGGTCTTCGACATCGGCGCGGCCGACGCCGCGCTCGCGCGCTTCGCGGAGCTGTGCGCGGAGCGGGATCCGCTGCGGATTCCGCCCAACGCCGCGTCGCGCGCGACCGAGCGCGCCATTTCGGCTGGATATGCGGGCGGCACCGCGGCGGTGCGCGCGCTCACGAGCGACGACTTCGTCTACGATGACCGCGGAAAGCGAGCGCTCACGGGCGGCGACGCGGAGACGCTTCGTGCAAGCGGCGACTTCTACCGATCGCAAGGCGGCCGATTCACGACCGATCTGATCGCAACGCGCGGAGATCGCGTCGCGATCCATCGGATGACCGTGACCGGAAGATCCGATGAGTTCGTGATCGAGTTCCTGGGGCTCGCCGAGGTCGATGCGGAGGGCAAGCTGCGCGCGATCATCCGCTTCGACGCGGACGACCGCGGTGCGGCGTTCCAGGAGGCGGAGCGGCGCTTCATGGCCGGCGAGGCCGCGCCGATCGGAGGGCAGGCTCCTGTCGCCGCGTTCAGCGCGGCGATCCGGCAGCGCGATTGGGAGGCGATGCGCCAGTGCTTTGCAGACGACAGCGTCGTCCGCGATCACCGCACGCTCAGCATCGGTTCATCGACCGTCGACGAGCTGATCGCATCGCTGCGCGCGAGGACGGAGCTATCGCCCGACGTGCGAGGCGAGACTTTCCGGCTTCTCGCCTGGAACCAGTATGGCCGCGTCGGCGCCAACCGCGCGGTCGGAAGCGCGCTGCAAGGGGGAGGCCCGTTCGAATCCGTCGACATCGCCATATGGCTCACCCGCGGCGACCGCCTGCAGCACCTCGAGCTCTTCGACATCGACGCCGCCGACGCCGCGCTCGCCCGCTTCGCAGAGCTGTGCGCGGAGCGGGAATAGAGCGTCACCCAATGGCGGGATCGCTTCGCTCTCCCGCCCTACGACATTTCGTAGGGCGGGAGGAACCGAAGGCGGATCCCGCCGCGTCAGCCCGTCGCGCGCTCGAGCGTCTTCTTCATCGCCTCGAGCCCCTGCGCGATCATGCTGCCGATGATCGGGCCGAGCTCGTGCGGTAGCAGGTCCGCGATCCACACCGCGCGGCTGCCCTCGCCCTCGGCGAAGATCTGCAGCGAAGCGTTGTGGTGCGTCATGCGCCCGCCGACGACCGACCACGCGAGGCGGCGCGCGGCGTCGTCGAGATCGACGATCAGCTCGCGCGCGACCATGCCGTTCGCGAACGTCACCACGCGCGCGGCGCCGCCGTCCTCGAGCACCGTATCCGTGACGAAGCCGGGTGCGAGCCGCTCGTGGATCGCGCCCACGTCGCGCACCGCGTCCCACACGCGCTCGGGGCGCACCTCGATCACGATCTCGTGATGAATCGACGCCATGTTCATTCCTCCTGCGCGAGGCACACGGCCTCGACGTTATTGCCGTCGGGATCGACCAGGAACGCCGCGAAGTAGTTCGCGCTGTAGTCGACGCGCACGCCGGGCGCGCCGTTGTCGTGCCCGCCCGCGGCGATCCCTTCCTTGTAGAAGCGCTCCACCGACGCGCGATCGGCGGCGCGGAACGCGAGGTGCGCACCGCGCTCGCCCGCGCCCTGGGTCTGCACGAGCCAGAGCCCCGTGCTGCCGTCCGAGCCGAAGCCCGCGCTCGCCTCGTCCTGCGCGGTCTGCTCGTGGCCGAGCGCCGCGAGCGCCGCGCGGTAGAACCGCGCGCTCGCCGCGATATCCCTCACCCGAAGACCGATGTGATCGAACATGCCAGACCTCCTTTGTGGAGGTGAGGCTAGAGACGGGCTGCGATTCGATCTTGGAGAATCTTGCGCTGGCCCTTCGCGGCGGTCCGGAAGCGGCGCGGCGAGACGCCGGCCGCGCGGTGGAACGTGCGCACGAAGTTCGAGAGGTCGGCGAAGCCGACGTCGAGCGCCACATCGGTGATCTTGCGCTCGCCCTCGCTGAGCAGGCGCGCAGCGCGGCGCAGTCGCGCGCGCAGGAGGTACTGGTGCGGCGTCACGCGCATCACACGCGAGAACACGCGCAGGAAGTGAAACGGCGAGAGCTCGACCGCGCGCGCGGCGGTCTCGAGATCGACGTTCTCGTGCGAATGCTCGTCGAGCCAGAGCGCGGCTTCGACAGCGCGGCGGCGGTCGGCAGTGCGCAGTGAGGCCGCCGCGCGCTTCACGCCCGAGACGATCTTCACGAAGCGCAACGTGAGCCAGAGCCCGACTTCGTCGAGCCCGAGATCGGTGCGCTCTTCCGCGGTGGCCTGGGCGAGCTCGCCGAGCACGACGAGCTCGGGCAGCGGCGGCAGGGAGCCCGCGCGCCAGACATCACTGCGCGCGCCGAGTGTCTCCACGAGCTCGGGCTCGAGCGCGAACGCGAGGCACTCGTCGCCGCCCGCGGCGTGGTCGTGCGTGCACATGTACTCGTCGCCGGGGTGGCCCACGAGCACCGACCCCGCCACCAGGTCGTAGGACTTGCCGCGCGTCTCGACGCCGAAGCTGCCCCTGCGCACGTAGGAGATCGTGAAGGCCGCATGCCGCTCGACGTAGGGCGTATCGCCGGGCCCCGCCGTGCAGCGGTAGTCGGTGGCGGAGAGCGGTCCGCGCCGCAGCGCGGTGGTGTCGGGCATCCCCAATAGTCTAGCCGTTCGCGGCTTTGTGCTCCGCCGTGTGGGCGCGGAAGCGCGCGAGCTTGTCTGCGGGCCAGACGGCGGCGAAGTCGGCGTACATCGCGGGGAACGCGCGCGCGCCCTCGGGCAGCGCGACCCAGGGCAGCTTGGTGCGCGTGAAGATGTGGGCGTCGGGAGTGACAGACGCGGGGTCGTCGAGCGTGCCGCCGCGCACGAACAGCGTGTCGCCGGGCGGCGCGTGGTAGCGGCTCCAGAGCGTCGTGCTGCAGGCGTCGCAGAAGTACACGTCGTGGGGCGTTCCGGTGCCCGCGGCCAGCCGGACGAAGCGCGGTTCGGCGCCCGAGGCGAGGACTTTGTGGCGCTCGATCCAGAGGTTGATCACGAATGCGCTGCCGGTGAGGTACTGGCAGTCGCGGCAGTGGCACGCGTGGACGATCAGCGGCTCGTCCGTGAGCTGGTAGCGCACGGCTTTGCATGCGCAGCCACCTTCGCGCATTCGAGTTCTCCTTGTGGCGACACGCTACCGCGGGGCGCGCCGAAAACTTGGAGAATCTTGCTGTGAAGCCGCGGAGGCGGGATCCGCCTTCGGCTCCTCCCGCCCTACCCCTCGACCAGATGCACGGCGACCTGGCGCGTGCGCGGGCCGTCGAACTCGAAGAGCCAGACCGCCTGCCACTTCCCGAGCAGGAGCTCGCCGTCGACGATCGGGATCAGCTCCGACGGCCCCAACAGCGACGCCTTCAGGTGCGAATGGGCGTTGTCGTTCTTGAGATCGTGGAGCCAGTCGTTCTCGGTCGGGATCAGCGACCCGAGCGCGCGCAGGATGTCCTTGCCGATGTTCGGATCGGCGGTCTCGTTGACGACGATGGCGCAGGTCGAGTGCAACACCATCGCGTGGCACAGCCCGCGCGCGAGACCCGCGCGCTCGACGATGTCCCGCACGCGCGCGGTGATGTCGAAGGACTGCTGCGCTTCGCGCGTCTCGACCGTGAAGATCTCGGTGCTGCCGGCCATCCATCACACCCGCTGCAGGAAGGG
>CAWHTE010000011.1:0-952762 GCA_963832165.1 uncultured delta proteobacterium
GGCAACATGTACGGCGTCCTCGACTTCTACAAGGCGACCGCGAGGCCGGACGTCACGCCGATCATGGGGCTGGAGGGTACATCATCAAGACGTCGCGGATCAAGCGGGCCAGGCGCGACCGAACACGAGATCTTCCATCTCACGATGCTCGCCGAGTCGACGAGGGCTATCGCAACCTCATCAAGGTGTCGTCGTACGCGTACCTCGACGGCTACTACCAGAAGCCCCGCGGCGACTGGGGGCTGCTCGAGCGGTACCACGAGGGGATCATCGCCACCACCGGCTGCCTCGGCGGCGCGGTCTCCAGGCGCTCCTGCGCGGGCGACAACGAAAGGCGCGCGCGAGGCCGCGGCACGTTCCAGGAGGTGTTCGGGCACGACTACTTCTTCGTCGAGCTCCAGGACCACGGCCTCGCCGAGCAGCGACGCAGGTGCAACCCGCTCCTGATCGAGCATCGCCCGCGAAGCTCGGCGCGCCGCTGCTCGCCACCAACGACAGCCACTACACGCACCGGACGAGGCCGAGTCACACGCCGCGCTGCTCTGCGTGCAGACCGGCACCACGCTCGACGACCGAAGCGGTTCAAGTTCGACGCCGACGAGTTCTACCTGAAGTCGGCAGCCGAGATGCGCGCCTGTTCGCGCGAGCTACCCGGGGGCGTGCGATAACACGCTGCTCGTCGCCGAGCACGCCAACGTCGAGATCGAGTTCGGGAAGACGTGCTCCCCGCGTTCCCCATGCCCAAGGGCACGACGAGAACTGGTACCTGCACGAGCTCACCTCGAGGGTGGGCAAGCGAGCGGTACGGCGCAGCCGTCGCGCCGAGGTCCTCAAGCGCGTCGAGCTCGAGTTCGGTGTCATCAAGTCGATGGGGTTCTCGGCGTACTTCCTCGTCGTCTGGGACCTCGTGCGCTACCGAAGTCGCGCGGCATCCAGGTCGGCCCCGGGCGCGAGAGCGCCGCCGGATCGTGCGTCGCGTACTGCCTGCGCATCACCGACGTCGACCCCATCAGCTACGACCTGCTGTTCGAGCGCATGCTCAACCCCGGTCGCCGGCAGATGCCCGACATCGACATGGACTTCAACTCGCGCTCCCGGGGCGAGATGATCCGGTACGCCGCGCGAGCAGTACGGGCGGGACCACGTCGCGCAGATCGTGACGTTCTCGACGATCAAGGCGCGGGCCACGGTGCACGACGCGGCGAGGGTGCTGGGCTACCCGTACCTCGGTCGGCGACAAGATCGCCAAGCTCATGCCGCCGCTCATCATCGGGCACGACGCGCCGGCTGCCGCGCCTGCCTGAGACGGTCCCGGGACGCGAGGACGGCTACAAGATGGCGGCCGACCTGCGGGGCGTTCTACGACAGCGACCCCGACGCCAAGCGGGTGATCGACGTCGCCCGGGGCCTCGACGCGCACTCGGCGACGAGGCGGGCGAAGCTCGCCTCGAGCGCCGGGCCTGCTGGCTCGCGAAATCCACGATGTCGATCGCAGGGTCGACCGCGCCGTCGAGCACGAGCCGGCCAAGCGGTCGGGGAAGTGCCGCGCATACGCGGTGCTGAACTTGGTCCCGTACGACCAGCCGAGGAAGTTGAGTCGCTCGTCACCCACCGCGGCGAGGATCCGGTCCAGGTCGCGGGCGACGTCCGCCGTGCCGACCTGGCCGAGCCGGGCGCCGTTGCGCCAACGCGCACTGGCGAGCGAAGCGGCGGCTGACGTCCGGCAGTCCTTCTGTTCGGACCGGTCGTCGGGCGTGGCGTCGAGGCCGTCGAAGTCGTCGAGACCGCGGGCACCGGCGCACACGATCGGGGCGCTCCGGCCCACCCACCGCGGGTCGAATCCGACGATGTCGTAGACCCCCGGCCAGGTCCTGCCCCACGGGACCGCCGTTCACGAGCTGCGACTGGACGAAGTCGGCGCGTCGGAGGCCCGAGGCCCCGGGTCCGCCGGGGTCCACGACGATCGATCCCTCGCGTCAGGTCGGATCCGTGGCCGGGACCCGGTCGAGCGCGAGGTCGATCGTGCGGCCATCCGGCTTCGAGTAGTCGAGCGGAACCTCGAGCGTCCCGCACTCACCGGGGCCGGGCCGGCAGGCCCGCCACACGATGGGCCCATCGGCCGGCCCGCTCGTTCGGGAGGCGGTGGCCGCCGAGACCAGCATCGCCGCGAGCAGCAGCACCAGCCACGCACCCAGAACCGATCTCGGCATGGCCCATCGCTCGACGAGCTCCGCCGCTTCGCCACCATCCATCCGGCTCTCTCGACGCGAGCAGCGGTCTGCCTGCTTGGTGGGCGCGATGCCTGGGTGCACGGAGCGATCTCAGACGTCGCCGCCGTCGGAGCGGAGCTCTCAGCGATCGCCGAACAACTGCCGCGGCCAGATGTGCGCTGGTGGCCCTTGGCGCTCGAGGCGTCGATCGAGCTGGCTGTCGGGCAGTCAGAGCGGGCGGCGACGGCGATCGAGGCCGCGGCGCGATTCGGGTCGTCAGCTCAAGATCGACGTGGCGGAGCCGACAGCGCTCGTCCAACAGCTGCTCCTTCTGCTCGTCAACGGCGAGCTCGGGTCGGCGGCCGAGTCGCTTCGTCCGATGGCAATGTCGCCCGGCGCATCTGCGCCGCTGCTCGCCGGCTACGGCCTGGCCTGCGTCGAGGCCGGAGCGGTCGATGCAGTCGTCGAGGTGGCGGCCCTCCTCCGCGAGGACTGCCGCCTGCTCGTGAGCGTCGGGTCAGCGTGGCCTCAGGTCGCGATGTGCGCGTCGGAGATCGCCGCAGCAGCGGGGGATCGGGCGCTGGCGCAGGTGCTGTGGACACCGCTGCTGCGCCATCGCGGTACCGGCCTCGCACTGCATGCCGCCGGCTACCTCGGCACGGTCGACCGCTGCCTGGGGTTGCTGGCGGCGACGCAGGGCGATGTCGCAGGCGCCCGAGCGCTGCTCGCGTCGGCGATCGAGCAGGAGCGTCGGCGCGGCGCGGCGGCGTGGGAGCGGCGGGCGGTGGCCGACTCTCGGGCGGTCTGCCACGACAGCGAACTTGCGTTCGTAGAACTTCTGTTCGATACTGCGCGGGGTGGGCGTTCAACAACCCGTCGTGGACGTGGAGCGAGCTGGAGGCCGCGCTGTCCGGGCAAGCGGCCGCGACGGCCGAGCGCCCGGGCAGCCCGTCGTGGAACGCCGGCGGTGACGGGCCGGCGTGGAGCCGCCAGCGCCAGCCGTTCGAGGCCGACGGCGTCGAGCGCCGGCGCCGGCATCGGTGCCCTACGCCGAGCTGCACTGCCACTCCAACTTCTCGTTCCTCGACGGCGCCTCGCACCCCGAGGAGCTGGCCACCGAGGCCGCCCGGCTCGGGCTCGAGGCGCTCGCCCTCACCGACCACGACGGCTTCTACGGCGTCGTCCGCTTCGCCGAGGCGGCCCGGGCCGTCGGGATGCCGACCGTGTTCGGCACCGAGATCACGCTGACGCCGGGCCTCGCCGCCGACCAGCAGATGACGCTGCAGCGAGGAGGACGACCACGCACCCAGGTCGCCACCGGCCGGGTGCCCGACAGCCACGCCCCCGACCCGCACGGCGAGCACCTGCTGCTGCTCGCCGACGGCCCCGCCGGGCTACGCCCGCCTGGCCCGCACGCTGAGCCTCGGGCACCTGGCGGGGGAGAAGGGCGCGCCGCAGTTCACGCTCGGCGACGTCGCCCGCAACACCGCCGGCGACGTGTGGGTGCTCACCGGCTGCCGCAAGGGCGCCGTGCCCGCGGCGCTCGTCGCCGACGGCCCGGCCGCCGCCCGCCGCGAGCTGCAGCGGCTGATCGAGGCGTTCGGGCGCGACCGCGTGCTCGTCGAGCTGTGGGACCACGGCGACCCGCTCGACTCGGCCCGCAACGACGCCCTCGCCGAGCTCGCCGCCCGCCACGACGTCGGCTGCGTCGCCACGACCAACGCCCACTACGCCACGCCGGCCCAGCGCCGCCTGGCCACCGCGCTGGCCGCCGTGCGGGCCCGCCGCAGCCTCGCCGAGCTCGACCCGTGGCTGCCGGCGGCGGCCGGCGCCCACCTGCGCTCGGGCGCCGAGCAGCGCGCGCCGCTTCGCCCGCTACCCGGGCGTCGTCGAGCTGGCCGCCGAGATCGGCCGGGCGGCGGCGTTCGACCTCTCGCTCGTCGCCCCGTCGCTGCCGCCGTTCCCGTGCCCGCGACGGGCGTCTGACCGAGATGGCAGTACCTGCGCCAGCTCGTCGAGGAGGGCGCCCGCCGCCGCTACGGCGAGCGCGCCGGCCGCCCACGAGGACCTCGTCGCTGCGGGCCAGGGCGTGGCGCACGATCGACCACGAGCTGGCGATCATCGAGCAGCTCGGCTTCGCCGGCTACTTCCTCGTCGTGTGGGACCTCGTCGAGTTCTGCCGGCGAGGCGAACATCTTCTGCCAGGGGCGGGGCAGCGCGGCCAACTCGGCCGTCTGCTACGCCCTCGGCGTCACCGCCGCCGACGCCGTGTCGCTCGGCCTGCTGTTCGAGCGCTTCCTGTCGCCCGAGCGCGACGGCCCGCCGGACATCGACATCGACATCGAGAGCGACCGCCGCGAGGAGGTCATCCAGTACGTCTACGCGCAAGCACGGCCGCCACCACACCGCGCAGGTCGCCAACGTCATCACGTACCGGGCCCAGTCGGCGGTGCGCGACATGGCCAAGGCGCTCGGCCACGCGCCCGGCCAGCAGGACGCCTGGTCGAAGCGGGTCGACGGGTGGGGCACGGTCGCGACGACGGCGAAGACCAGCCCGAGCACGGCATCCCGGAGCCGGTGCTCGACCTGGCGCCTGCAGGTCGAGGACGCGCCGCGCCACCTCGGCATCCACTCCGGCGGGATGGTCATCTGCGACCGGCCGGTGATCGAGGTGTGCCCGGTCGAGTGGGGGCGGATGGAGGACCGCTCGGTGCTGCAGTGGGACAAGGACGACTGCGCCGCGGCCGGGCTCGTCAAGTTCGACCTGCTCGGGCTGGGGATGCTGTCGGCGCTGCACTACGCCGTCGACCTGATCCGCGAGCACCGCGGCTACGAGGTCGACCTGGCCACCATCCCGCAGGAGGACGAGGTCTACGCCATGCTCTGCCGGGCCGACACCGTCGGCGTGTTCCAGATCGAGTCGCGGGCCCAGATGGCGACGCTGCCCCGGCTCAAGCCGCGGCGGTTCTACGACCTCGTCGTCGAGGTCGCGCTGATCCGGCCCGGGCCCGATCCAGGGCGGCTCGGTGCACCCGTACATCCGCCGCCGCAACGGCCAGGAGCCGGTCACGTACCTCCACCCGCTGCTCGAGAACAGCCTCGGCAAGACGCTCGGCGTGCCGCTGTTCCAGGAGCAGCTGATGCAGATGGCGATCGACGTCGCCGGGTTCACGCCGGCCGAGTCCGACGAGCTGCGCCAGGCGATGGGCTCGAAGCGCTCGGCGGCGCGGATGGAGCGGCTGCAGCGAGCGGCTGTACGCCGGGATGGCCGAGCGCGGGATCACCGGCGACATCGCCGACGAGCTGTACGTGAAGATGAAGGCGTTCGCCAACTACGGCTTCCCCGAGATCGCACTCGGTGTCGTTCGCCTACCTCGTGTACGCCTCGTCGTGGATCAAGTACCACGAGCCGGCGGCGTTCTGCGCGGCGCTGCTCAACGCCCAGCCGATGGGGTTCTGGAGCCCGCACACCCTGGTCCGGGACGCCCGCCGCCACGGCGTCGTCGTGCGCACCCCCGACCTCAACGCCTCGCTGGCCACGGCCACGCTGGAGCCCGACCCATCCGAGTGTTTCGGCGCATCGGAGTGTTCGTGCGGGGACGCCCGGCACGAGACACTCGGATGGGACGGCGGCCGCAGCCGGCGGTGCGGCTGGGGATCGGGTCGGTGCGCGGGATCGGCGACGAGCTGGCGAAGGAGATCGAGGCCGAGCGGGTCGAGCGACGGGCCGTACCGCGACCTCGG
This sequence comes from uncultured delta proteobacterium, assembly GCA_963832165.1. GTDB lineage: Bacteria > Myxococcota_A > UBA9160 > UBA9160 > SMWR01 > JAHEJV01. Next base: position 5,955 of record CAWHTE010000011.1, read on the forward strand.
AGGACCTCGTGCGGCGGGTGCCGGCGCTCGACCTGGCGCCAGCTGGAGGCGATGGCCACCGGCGGGCTGTTCGGCGAGTGCTTCGGGCTGGAGCGGCGCGAGGCGCTGTGGGCGGTCGGCGCCGTCGCCCAGTCCCGGCCCGGACCGGCTGGCCGGCGTCGTCACCGGCGCCGACGCCCCGCCGCTGCCCGGGATGTCCCCGGTCGAGGAGGCCGTCGCCGACCTGTGGGCCACCGGCGTCGCGCCCGACGGCCACCCGACGCAGTTCCTGCGCGACGCAGCTCGACGAGCTCGGCGTCGTCACGTCGCAGGGCCTGTGGGACGTCGCGCCGGGGTCGCGGGTCACCGTCGCCGGCGTCGTCACCCACCGCCAGCGGCCGATGACCGCCCAGGGCACGACGTTCCTCAACCTCGAGGACGAGACCGGGCTGATCAACGTCGTCGTGTCGAAGGGCTGCTGGGCCCGCTTCCGCCGCGTCGCCCGGGAGGCGCCGGCGATGACGATCCGCGGCCGCCTGGAGCGCAGCGAGGGCGTGATCAACATCGTCGCCGAGCACCTCGCACCCGCTCGCCCTCCCCGGCTAGCACGATCCACGCCAGCCGCGACTTCCGCTGACCCGGTGCGCCACCGCGAGGATCTGCCCACGAGCGCCGTGACGACCACCACCGCCCGCCAGCCCTTCTCCCGCGAGCAGCGCTGGACGCTGCTCGCCACGAGCGTCGGGCTGTTCATGATCTACCTCGACGCGACGATCATCAACGTCGCGCTGCCCGCCATCCAGGAGGACTTCTCCGCCGACGAGCAGGGCGTGCAGTGGGTCGTCGCCGCCTACAGCCTCACGATGGCCATGTTCATCATGTCGGCGGCGACGCTGGCCGACCAGCGGGGCCGGCGGAGGCGCGTTACCTCGGCGGTCTCGCCCTCTTCGCCGTCGCATCGGCACTGTGCGGGCTGGCGCCAGCCTGCCCGTGCTGGACATCGGGCGCGGTCTGCAGGGCGTCGGCGCCGGCCATCGTCAACGTCGCCTCGCTGGCCCTCGTCAGCGCCGCGTTCCCCGACCCGAAGGCGAAGGCGAAGGCGATCGGCCTGTGGACGGCCATCGCCTCCATCGGCTTGGCGCTCGGCCCGTCGTCGGCGGCGTTCTGACCGAGACGCTCGGGTGGCGCAGCATCTTCTTCATCAACGTCGGCGTCGGTGCGGTCGGGCATCGTGCTGGCCCGGGCGGTCGTGGCTGAATCACGCGACCCGCGGGCGCGGCAGCCTCGACCTCGCCGGGGCAGCTCTTGTTCATCGCCGGCATCGGTGCGCTCACGTATGCGCTCATCGAGGGGCCGCACTCCGGCTGGGCGTCACCGATGATCATCGGCCTGTTCGTCGGCGCTGCCGTGCTGATCGTGAGCTTCGTCGTCGTGGAGCTGCGCAGCGACGAGCCGATGATGGACGTCCGGCTGTTCAGCGACCGCGTGTACGACGTGGCCATCCTGACCCTGTTCGTCGTGTTGTTCTGCATCTACGGGATGACGCTCATCATCACCCAGTACCTGCAGAACGTCCGTGACTACGAGCCGGCGCAGGCGGGCTCGTGCTCGGCGTCTACACCCTGCCGGTCATGATCCTCTCGCCGATCGCCGGGGCGCTCGTCGTGCGGTCCGGCGGTCGCCCTCCGATCATCTGGGGGCTGTGCTCGCTGATCGTTGGTCTCCTCGTCCTCGCCGCGGGCATCGGCGGCTCGATCGCGTTCGTGGTGGTCGGCCTGCTTGTTCATCGGCGCCGGCGGGGGGCTCGTGTTGACGCCGACCACCAACGCGGCGATGGAGGCGGTGCCGCCTGATCGCGGCGGCATGGCGTCTGGAATCCTCAGCGCTCAACGAGCACTTGGGTCGACGGCCGGCTTCGCCATCATGGGCAGCATTCTGGCGGGCGTGATCGCCTCGACGTTGCCCGACAAGTTCGCGCCGTACGTGCCGGAGCCGGACCTCACGACTGAGGTCGACGCAGTCGTCGACAGCGCCAATCCGCGAGCAGTCGTTTCGGTGATCGGTCGAGCCCAGCCGCTGCCCCAGCCGGTCAGAGATCGAGCCGAGCTCCTCGCCGCGGCCGACGACGCGTTCGTCCAGGGCATCCGGCTCGCACTGCTGATCGGCGCCGGCTTGGCGGTGGCCATTCTCGTGGCGGCGTTCGTGATCCTCCCGAGGCGTGTGGCCCGAGAGCGGAAGGACCTGTCGATTTCGCGGTCCATCGTTCGTCAGGAAGATGCCGGTCGCGCCCCGTGACCGCCTGCGAGAGGATGACGACATGCCGAAGTACCTGATGATCATCGTCGAAGACCAGTCGGCGTACCAGAACCCCGAGAGCGCCACCATGAACGACGTGATGCAGCAGCACGGCGATTTCGCCGCCGCCGTCGAGGCGGCCGGCGCCAAGATGCTCGGCGGTGAAGCGCTGCAGCCGACGTCCACCGCGACCTACCTCCGCGGTACGCGCTCGGGAAACGTCACCGTCGTCGACAACCCCGCACCTGTATGGTCGCCGGCGGCTTGCCCAGCATTGCGCCCACAAGGGCTTCGGAAATATTGCAGCTTAACGCGGCCACGGCGCTGAAAGCCGGGCAAAACGGCCATTTCTTTGTGAAAGCCGAGATCAACGGCCGAAGCGTCAAAGTGCTGGTCGACACGGGCGCTTCAGCGGTGGCCTTGAGCTATGAGGACGCCAAGGATATTGGCCTGCGCCCGGGCAGTCTTGACTTTAACGTTCCGGTTTCCACTGCCAATGGCGTGACCAAGGCTGCCGGGGTCAACCTGGACAAGATTGAGATTGATGGGGTGCGCGTTTCCGACGTGCAGGGCCTGGTAATGCCTGAAGGCGTCATGCGCGGCTCGCTGCTGGGCATGAGTTTCTGGGCAAACTCAAGAGTTTCAAAGTTGAAGACGGCGTGCTTTATCTGAAGAACTAGACGCTTTTGCTTCAATAATGGCGCGTTCGGATGGCCAATGACCAGCAAGATACCTATCTTCAAGGCATGAACGCCTTTGATTTGCCAGAAGTCGAGACGCCCTGCATCAAGGTTTGTGTGGTTGATCCGGAAACCGGTTTTTGCATCGGTTGCGGCCGCACACGCATGGAAATTGGCAGCTGGCTTGGACTCAGCCCGCCGGAGCGCCAGTCCATCATGGCGGGCCTCAACGAACGAGTTGAAACTCTGACGTTGCGCAAGCGGCGTCGCGGCGGACGCCAGGGACGGCTCGCATCATCCTAGCGCACTTCCCGGCGAAGTAATTTCACTTCGCCGAAAAGGAATCGCGCCAATTCAATATTCTAGAGCATGTCCTTGTCGACGAAGTCATACAACTTCGTCGGGACATGCTCTAGAACTGGAATGCAAAGTTGGCACCAGCCGTATAAGTTTCAGAATCCTTGACCAGCAGCCCGCTGATCTCGCCGGTCAGCGCGAGCTGCGCATTGGCCCCAAAGGCAAAGTTCAAGCCGGTTTGCAGGCGAAGATCGGCATAGGGATCATCAAGGATGGTTCCCGTGCCATCATCAACAACCTTGTTTATTCCGACCCAATCCAGCTGTGCGCCAAGCCAGGGCTCAACGGTCGATGCGCCGCCGATGGAAATGGAATTGCCGACCTGGAAGCCGGGGGAAATGGTGCCTGTTTCAATTGTTTGAGCATTTAATGCAGCGCTTTCATCCTGCCATTCCTTGGACCACGCGACAGTGAGCGACGGCGAATAACGCCAGGTGCCGGAATACCAATAGCCGGTCAATCCGCTGCTGGCTTGAATCCGTTCGGAGTCAAAGCTGGTGCCATCATTTACATCGGTATCGAGATCGGTGCCCAGTACGGTTGCCGACAACACCCAATTTTCGGTCAGTGTCAGGCCCAGATAGGCGCCGCCACCCCAGCCATCGGTATCGTGGGTTACGCCTGATCCCTCCAAATCGGAAGTTTCATAGGTTCCCATCAGGCCAAGCACCAACCGGTCCGCCACTTTGTAATCGAAACCAACCACACCATTTACAAGCGAACCGTCAAGGTTGGTAAAAGCCTCAGAATATCGAGCCAGCTGTATTTTCCGTCGATCCAGATATTCCACATGGGGTTGTCAGCGGGAGCTGCGACATCGGCGGTCGGCGCAATCGTAATTCGACCATTGCTCTTCAGGCGCTGCGAAATATCAGCGGGATCAGTCAATTCAAGACCGGCTGGTTCGGTCTGGCTGGGCCTCATATCAAACCTGTCGACAATGACACTGGTGATCGATGTCGAGGTATTGATAAGCGATTGGCGGTTCAGCAAAGACTTGGCACAGGCAGTGATGATTTCAGGCGAGGTATCATCGAGTTCGGAACAATCATCGCCGTAGGTGGACTGGGCATGCACCTGGGTACTGCCTGCGATGCACGCCAATGAAACAATGGCCGCAATTGCCTTTGCCCGCATGGTTTCCCTCGAACTCCCCGTCCGATCCGAGCCATATCACAAGATCACGTCACTGGGCCAGCGGCTTCATTCGGCTGCGATCAGGCGGTTCGATTGGGTTTCAATGGCCTCGAGTCCCCGGCGCAAAACATCAATGCCGGCACCCGGAAGATGGCTTTGTTCGGAAATAATTTGCCGCCAATGGCGCCCGCCGGGCCGGCCATGGAACAGGCCTAGCATGTGGCGCGATATTTTTGAGAGGAATTCGCCCCGGCGCAATTGCTCCTCAATGTAGGGAAACATACCGGTTACGGCATCAATTCGATCCGTCAGCGGATTTGCCTTCTAAAAAAATACCCTATCGACATCGGCGAGAAGCCATGGGGTGTGATAGGCGGCACGGCCCAGCATGACGCCATCAAGACCGCGCATTTCATCTCTGGCCTGCTCAAGCGTGGCCAGACCGCCGTTCAGGATAATATTGAGATGCGGAAAGTCTGCCTTCAGTTGATGAACGCGAAGGTAATTGAGCGGTGGAATTTCCCGATTTTCCTTTGGACTGAGTCCCTTCAGCCAGGCCTTGCGGGCATGGATTATGAAAGTATCACAGCCCGTTGCGGCAACAGTTTCAACAAAACGATGAAGTGCCTCAGCTTCGTCTTGATCATCGATGCCAATGCGGCTTTTCACCGTCACCGGAATTTTGACAGCTGAGCGCATTGCCGCAACACAATCGGCCACAAGCTGCGGTTCGGCCATAAGGCAGGCCCCAAACCTTCCCTCTTGAACCCGGTCAGAGGGACAGCCAACGTTGAGATTGATTTCGCAATAGCCATAGTCCTCACCAATTTTAGCGGCATCGGAAAGCATGGCGGGATCGCTGCCTCCGACCTGGAGGGCTATGGGATGCTCAACGGGATCAAAGCCAAGCAGGCGCTGGCGGTCGCCGTGGCGAATAGCCTGGGCGGTCACCATCTCCGTATAGAGCAGCGCCTGCCTGGTCAGATGCCGGTGAAAGACACGGCAATGCCGGTCCGTCCAATCCATCATGGGTGCTACCGCGAATGTTTTTCCCTTTAAATTCAATATTTTGACCTTATACTACAATGGACTAAATCGAGAACATGTGCACAAAATTTGCACACGTTTTCACGGTTTGTACCGGGGCTACGCTCCGTTACTGCACACGATTTGCACACGAAAAGAGGAGTGCACACGTATGGCCGCAATCGTCAAGCTCCCTTCTGGAAGTTGGCGCGCCCAGGTACGCCGAAAAGGCAAGTACGTCACTGCGACATTCCTCCGCCGTAAAGACGCTGATGAGTGGTCCCTCGCCACTGAACGCAACATCGATCGAGGTGTTCTGCCGAACTCACCTGATCCGAAGAGTGTGCGGACGTTGGCTTCTATCATCGATCTTCATATCCGCGACCACAAGGAAGTCGGCAAGCCAATCCGGCGATCCAAGTCAAATGTACTGAGGCTCTCCGCATTTCACTCGGTGACACGCGTATACATGATTTGAAGCGAAGCAAGTTGATCGAGTATGGAAAGCGGCGCGCAAAGGAAGGCGCTGGCCCTGCCACACTTTCTATCGACTTCTCTTTCTTAGGCACACTTCTCACGCACGCGGCAGCAGTTCACGGAATTGCGGTCTATCCTGAGGAGGTGAAGCTTGCCCGAGTTGCCCTGTCACGTCTCGGACTCGTTGGCAAAGGTGTTGAGAGAGATCGAAGACCAACCCAAGATGAACTGACCAGGCTAATCGTGTATTTCAACCACAAACCCCGACAGCTACTCCCTATGGCAAGGATCATTCGCTTCGCAGTGGCAACGGCAATGCGGCAAGAAGAAATCTGCAAATTTGAATGGACCGACGTTGATATTCAGAAACGGCTCGTTACTGTCCGGGATCGGAAGGACCCGCGCCGCAAGGAGGGAAATAATCAACGAGTCCCGATGCTCAATCTCACTGGCTACGACGCTTGGGAGGTATTGTTGGAGCAACGCATTGTAACCGGAGGGATAGGTCGTGTGTTTCCACATCATCACAAGTCAGTGGGAACGGCTTTTCGTCGTGCGTGTAAAGAACTAAAGATCCACGATCTTCACTTTCATGATCTGCGTCATGAAGCGACTAGTCGACTATTTGAAGCTGGACTGACTATCGAACGCGTGGCACTTGTCACGGGGCACAAGGACTGGAAAATGTTGCGCCGCTACACAAACCTCCGACCCGAGTCTCTGCATTCGAAGAGCAAAGTTGTCAATTTTCAGAAAACTTCTTTGATACCGGAAGTTTTGAAAGATATGACCACCAAAGAGAAATCGGCATAGCTCAACTTAGGCAGCTTCCCCCGACCAGATGAACTATTGCTCTCATTGCAATTGACGGGTGCATAGGCAATCCCAGTTGATGCCAAAACTCCACGTGTCGGTGGCTCAATTCGACGATTCTGAACAGTGGTGCGCTTCGAATTTATTAGGTAACGTCATACGAATGCTGATTGGGAGTGATAATCGTCCAGTTGTTTTCGACATTCGGCGATTGTTCTGTTTCGTTGAATTCGGGAGGTTGAAATGTCCATTTTTAGCATTTTACTGCGGGCTGTGGCGTTTGTAGCCTTTTTCTCCTAGAAGTTCGCGCGCACGACCGGCCGCGAGGCCGCGTCCACACTGCGGTCCGCTATTTCAAAAACCGACGCGTCGAGCGAGACCTGGTCCCGCACTTTCCGCTCCTTTCGCAGAAAATCGTAGCAGGCGGAAACTGTGATCCGGGCCAGCCAATGGGCAAAGGGCGCTTCGCGCGCGAAACTTTCCAAGGTGGCGAAAGGCCCGCACAAAGACTTCCTGGCAGATGTCGTCAAGCTGATGATCGTCGCGCGCGAAACTCGCGGCGGTGGCAAAGACGCGCCGCTTGTGGCGTGTCACCAATTCTGCAAACGCATCATCATCCCCGCCGAGCGACGCGGCGACCAGCGCTTCATCGGAAGGCGGGAGACGTCGGCCATCGGCGGCGTCTTAGCGTCCGCCAGCGGCAAAGGCAACAAGGTCCAGGAAAGGGGTAGTAGTAGACATCGGCAGGTGGCGGCGCCGTTTCGAAGCGGGGCAATGAAACGAAGCACATCGTTCCTGCAGAGCGTGCTACTTTGGAAGGGTTACAGAAACTTCGGGGCGTGCCGCCTTCAGCCGACCTTTCGGCGGCAATTGACTTTCAGCTTGTGACTTCAGGGGCGTCCTCCTAGCACTGCACGCCATGCGAGTCCCCCCCGTTCTCCGCCGTTTCGTGCTGCCCGCATTTTTGGCCCACTGCTGTCGTTTCCAGCCGTGCGGCCGATGACCCCGCGCGCCTGGCGCGCATCCGGGCCGCGAAGATGCCGCCCTTCAACGCGCCAGTGATGTTCGACACCCCGGAAGCCGACGCCATCCTCGCCGCGCTCGAAGTCTTTCCTCCCGACAATCCCTGGAACCAGCTCGTGACCGACTGGCCGCTCCATGCGCGCTCGAAAGAAATCGGTCGCGAGCATTGGCGATGCCGAAGCCGATGCGCGTCCAACGCGCGACATGGCTTTCATCCTTGTCCCGCCCAACCAGCCTTTGGTCCAAGTCGAAGCGCTACGCGCTTATGCTAGGCGAATCCGACAAGGGGTCCCTTTCCGATTCCGCCCACCCATTTGCCAATTGAAGGCTGGCCAGCCCAATATCAAAGCGGTGATGCCAAAACCCGTTGAAGCTCACACTCGAAGACGTCCAGGCTGGACAAATTTTGAAACCGTGCGAGCGATCGACATGCCATTGTCGTCGATCCTGTCCGTGTCGCTTGCTTTTCGAATTCTATACGGCTTCCCGGAAGGGGACGGGCGGTTGGAACGTTTCCCAGAGCTTCCAATTTCGACCTCTCCAATCAAACAAGCTCCGTCCCGACGGGCTGGACCTCTAGCGATGCGGCGGCCGGCTGGCCTGCCGATCTTTCCGGCGGTCGTCCGCTACGACGAGATTCAGTCGCCCCGCGATCGACCACGCCGCTCGCTTTTCACGATCAGCGCAAATTGCGCTAAGCGCTTATGTCTATCCGGCCACTCATTTCGCCAGCAAGTTGACCGACGACAACTGCCGAGGATGGGCGAGCGCCTCCGGCTGCGCCACGATTTCGACACCTCAAAGTTCTTTTTCGCCCGACGTCCGCGACATCTTGAGGCGCTGAAACGCTACGGCATGTTCGTCGCGGAAACGGAATCGAGTGGGCCGTTTCCGTGGCGCCGGACGAGCGCATCCCCTCAATGGCGGAAGAACTTCGAAAAGTGAAAGGCTCCGATTTCGAAGTCGTCGTCGCACCCGGGAGTCCGAAGGACTGAGGAAATCTACGCCTCGAGCCGGTAACCCAGCCCGTGCACCGTCAGCAGATGCTGCGGCTCCCCGGGTTCCACTTCTATTTTCTGCCGCAACTTCACCACCAATTGATCCAGCGTCCGCGTCGTCCCGTAATACTCGATGCCCCACACCTCGGTTAGGATCGTCTCACGCGACACCGCGTTTCCGCGCTCGCGATGCAACAGCGCCAGCACCTTCAGCTCTCGCGGCGTGAGTTCAAAATGATCTTTTCCCCGCGTCCCCCGGAGCGCCTTGCAGTCCACCCGCACTTTCCCAAAGGTAATCTCATCCGGTACGTCCGGAGTGATGGCGTTCGGTGCGGCGCGTCGAAGGAGCGCTTGCACACGGGCGAGCAGTTCACGCAGGGAAAAGGGCTTTGTCACGTAATCGTCGGCACCCAGTTCAGCTCCACCACTTTGTCGAGCTCCCGCCCCTTGGCGGAGAGCATGAGGATCGGGGTCCGATTCTTTTCCGCGCGCAGTTCACGGCAGAGGTCAAATCCGCTTTTCCCTGGCAGCATGATGTCCAGGATCAGTAGGTCTGGCCGGCGCTGGCGAATTATCGGCCCTGCCTGCGCGCCATCGCGGCATTCAGTGACTTCATAGCCTTCGCCGCGCAGCGCGTCGCAGAGGCCCAGCCGAATGTGAGCGTCGTCTTCCACGACAAGGAGATGTTTTTTCAAGGGGAGGGGAAATGAATGGTGGCTGCGCGGGCCGCCTTTGAGAATGGGAATCGTGCGCAGGCTGCCATCTCATCGTGGGGAGGTGTGAAAGAGAGCGGGATCATGCCTGGTCCAGGGGAAGCCGGAGCGTGAAGTTGCTGCCGCCGCCCGGGCGCGGCTGGTAAAGGATCTCACCGCCATGCTCGTGGGCCAATTGCTGGGCCAGGGAGTCGCCAGCCCGCTTCCCGTGATGCCGCTGCTCAGCGAATCGTGCGCGCGGTAGAAAGATTCGAAGATTTTTCGCTCGTCGCCGGGCGGAACTCCGACCCCGCGGTCCAGGACGCTCACACATGCAAATTCCCCGTCGAGATAGCTGTGCAGCTCGATCTCCTTTCGATCTCCGGAATACTTCTCCGCGTTGGAAAGCAGGTTGACCAGGATCTGGGCGAAGGCGTCTTCATCGCCGGTGACCGGATACGGCCCCGGCGCCGCCTGCCAGCGGGTGGTAAAGCCGTTTTCCTGCAGATGCAGTTCGTGCCCTTCCCAGGCCCGCTCCACCACCGCATGCAAATCGAGCGGGCGCTTGTCGAATTGCTTTTGCTTCCGTTCGAGGCGCGCGAAATCCAGCACGTTGTTGTAGTACTGGAACTTGATCGACCACTCGGTCAGCAGCGCTCCGCCTTCGACGGTGAAGCCCCAGGTGTAGACCGCCGGGTTGGCTGTCACGTCCGTGTAGCCAGCGGTGCACACGAAGTCGGACTCGCCGGCGCCGGTGCACAGGCCATTCGCGCTGATGCCCGCGAGCTTCGGATCGGACCAGCTCGCGTCCGGGGACACCGCGAGCGAGATGTCGGAATTGGTGATCCCGCTGATCGCCTTGAAGCCCGCCTGTACGACGCCGTCGGGCGAGCCGTCGTAGTTGGTCGTGTCGAGCGTGAGCGTCACGTCCCAGTTTCCGCCCCCCGCCGGATCCACGGAGAGGGAGACGGTCGATCCCTGACACGACGCGCAGTTCTCGAGCGTGATCGTGGCGGCGCTGGCGGAAGCGCCGATCGAGAGCAGTGCGAGTAGTAGGGTGGCAAGTGATCGCATAATTCGGTTTTCGAATTATGTGGGTTTTATAAAGGCACCACAAGCCCTTATAAAAGAGTTTGCCGGTCGCGTCCCCGGCGCGCGCGGGTTTCCCACGGGGAGCCTGCCGTTTCGCGAGCCCTCGCCGAACGCTCGGCGGGCGGATCAATCGCGCCAATCGCCCGCTATTGGATCCACAGCCACAGGCAGGCCGCGCCGGCGATGCCGAGCATCTGCAGCGAGAGACCCGACGCGATCGCGAGCGAGCGCTCGCGGATCACGCCGAGGATCAGGCCTGCGAGCAGCGCGTTGGCGGCGACGAACCCGAGCGCGAACGGCGGCGTGATGCCGATCTGCGCGAGCTCTTCCGGCAGCACGCGCGCGGTCACGACCGTGGAGACGGCCGCGTAGGCCAGCGCCGAGATCACCGTTGCGCGCGAGAGGAAGCGCGGCCCGCCCGGGTACTGGATCTTGAAATCGAGCGAGAGCAGCCCGTGCACGAGGCCGCGGAACCAGAGCTCGACCGCCGCGATCGCGAGCAGCGCCGCGGTCAGGCCGAGCGCGAACTCGAGCGGCGTGGAGCCGAGCCGGGCCGGGATCCATCCGCGCAGCGGGATCGCGCATAGCAAGAGCGCTGGCGTGAGCACCCACCAGCGCCCGGGCGCGGGCATCCGCCAGCCGAACACCCAGGGCCGCCAGCGCGAAGCGCCGCGCGTGGCGACGGTGCCGACCGCGAGCGCGAGCAGCGCGACGGTGCCGAGCTCGAACGCGGCGCGGATCGTCCGGCTCGCACCCGAGAGATCGAGTGAGGGCAGCGCCGCGGCGAGCGGCCAGAACGCGAGAAACGCGAGTCCCACGGCGAAGGCGCCGGCGCTGCGCACGGCGCGCCGCACGAGGCCCTGCTTGCGGTAGGCGCGCTCGAGGACCTCGATCACCTCGGCCGACGCGAGCTGTGTGCCGCGCGGCCGCGGAGAGCCGCCGATGTCCGCCGATCCGCCCCAGCGCTTGCCGGGCGGGCGGCCGTCCACCGCGGGGTCGATCCGGTTCAACAGCGCGTAGGCGATCTCGAGGTCGGGCCCATCGAGCGTGTTCACGCGCCGCAACGTGTAGTGACCGGGCTGGTTCTCGAGCGCGATCAGGCTGAGCTGATCGCCCCAGTGGGTCTTGAGGTGCTGCTCGACGGTGTAGATGCCCGATCTGTCGCGGCACACCACGGCGACCTGGCGCGGTCCGATCTCGACGTGGCCGTAGATCTCCTCGATACGCGTGTAGTCGCCGAAGTCCTCGAACTGGTAGACCATCGCGTCGATCGAGCGCAGCATCTCGGTCGTGTAGGCGTAGACGTCCTTCTTGGCCCACGCGCCCGCCTGCTTCAGCTCGCGCTCGCGCACGAGCAGCTCGTCGATGCGGCGCTGCGCGTCGGCGAGCACGCGCGTGGGAAGGCCGCACAGCCGCGCGAGCTCGGGTCCGTTCGCGTCGATCGCGCCCTCGAGGCGCAGGATCGGCAGCAGCACGTCGCGCGCCTCGGGCCGGAGCTCGCGCAGCCGCCGGTGGTTCAGCAGGCACCAGAGCGCGAGCACCGTGTCGAGGTCGGGGTCGTTCGCGTAGATCGTCCAGTCGTCTTCGGAGAGCTTGAGTCCGCTGTGCACGAGCAGGAGCGCCTGCTCGCAGGTCGCCAGCGTGAAGAGCCGCTCGCAGCCCGAGTGGTGGTCGAGGTTGAACAGCTTGCGCTCGCTGTCGACGAGCGGGCCGAACGAGCCGGCTCCATCCAGCAGGATCACGCGCTCCCCGAGGGAGGAGGCATCCGAGCGCGAAGCCGCCATGTCGGGGTCGAGCACCACGCGGATCCGCGGCGCCTCGTCGCATTCGAGGCTGCGGACGCCATCCTTCTCCCGCGTCGAGTAGCGCTCCGGGATCACCGCGATCCTGCGAACGACTGCGGGCGGCGTGTCGAATCGAGCCTCGGCACCGCTAATTGGCGGATACCGGAGGCTCGCCAACTGGCGCGGGGGTTCCGCCATTCGGCTGGGAGCTCCTGGGCGGTTGAATCTCGAAAGCGTGGCCCTGCCGTGAAGGGGCGGCAAGGGGTCCACGCCGTTCGGCTCAACCCACTGGAATCATTGGATAAATATCTGTTTTCGCGCAGGGGAGTGCGCGCGGCGCGCATCCTCGCCCAACCCTTGGGGCCCCTCGGTTCCCAGCAACCCATCGGCGAACGGGCGCGCGACTAGACCCGGAAATCGGCGCGACCAGACCCGGAAATCGGAGGCGCGGGCCGCGCGTCGCGTCAACCCGCGAACGCCCGCGCGATCCGGTCGATCGCCTCCTCGACGGCTTCGCGCGAGTTGAACGCGGAGATCCGGAAGTAGCCCTCGCCCGCGGCGCCGAACCCGCTGCCGGGCGTGCACACCACGTGCGCCTCCTGGAGCAGCCGGTCGAAGAAGTCCCAGCTCGAGAGCGCGTCCGGTGTGCGCACCCAGACGTAGGGAGCGTGCTCACCGCCGGTACAGCGGAACCCCGACGCTGCAAGCCCAACCCTCAGGGTCTGTGCGTTGGCCATGTAGTAGGCCACCTGCTCTGCGGTCTGCTTGCGACCCTCGGGCGTGTATACGGCCGCGGCCGCGCGCTGGATCGGGTAGGGCACGCTGTTGAACTTCGTCGCGTGCCGACGCGCCCACAGCCCGTGCAGCGGCACGCGCTCGCCGCTCGCTGTGGTGCCGGTCACCTGCTTCGGGATCACCGTGTACGCGCAGCGCACACCCGTGAAGCCCGCGCGCTTCGAGTAGCTGCGCATCTCGATCGCGCACTCGCGCGCGCCCGCGATCTCGTAGATCGAGCGCGGCAGCGCCGGGTCCTGGATGAACGCGTCGTAGGCGGCGTCGAAGATCAGCACCGCATCGCTGCGGCGCGCCCACGCCACCCACGCCTCGAGATGCGCGCGCGTCATCACGGCGCCGGTCGGGTTGTTGGGCGAGCACAGGTACGCGATCTCGACCGGCGCAGCGGGCGGGTCCGGCACGAAACCGTTGCGCTCGGTGCCGGGAAGGTAGGTAATGCCCGCATAACGCCCCTGCGCGTCGGCCGTGCCGGTGCGCCCCGCCATCACGTTCGTGTCGACGTAGACGGGATAGACCGGATCGGTGACGGCGATCGTGGCGCTCTGGCCGAAGATCTCCTGGAGGTTCCCGCTGTCCTGCTTGCTGCCGTCGGAGACGAAGATCTCGTCGGCAGCGACGTCGACGCCGCGCGCGCGGTAGTCGCCCTCGCGGATCGCGTCGAGCAGGAAGTCGTAGCCGTTCTCGGGGCCGTAGCCGCGAAAGCCCTTCGCGCTCCCCATCTCGACGCTCGCGTCGCGCATCGCTTCGACGATCGCGGGCGCGAGCGGCAGCGTGACGTCGCCGATCCCGAGCCGGATCACGCGCGCATCGGGGTGTGCCTCGGAAAACGCGCGCACGCGCCGGCCGATTTCGGGGAACAGGTAGCCGGCCTGGAGCTTTCGGTAGTGCTCGTTGATCCTGGCCATCAATCCTCGAGTAGATAGTCGACCGTGGACACCACGCGCACGGTCTTTTCGAGCTGGTTGTCCTCGGAAGCGCCCGGCACGCGGTCGCGCGGCAGGATCTCGAACGTACCCTGGTTCGCGCGCCGGATCGCTCCCACGCGGCTGCCCGAATCACGCGCGAACTGCTCGGCGCCCTCGCGCGCGCGCGCGGTCGCCTCGGCGATCATCTCGGGCTTGATCGCGTTGAGGCCCGAATAGATGTAGGTAGCGCCGCTCGAACGGTAGTCGTCGCTGCCCGAGGAGAGCACGACTCCCGCCTCGACGAGCTCGCCCACCTTCTCGGTCGCCGCATGGATCTTGTCGGGCTCCGTCGAGCGCACGACGAGCGTCTCGTTGATCACGTACCGGCTCCCCACCGCGCGCTCGCTGCGGTACTGGTCCGCGTTGGCGTCGCGTACCGAGAACGCCTGCACCTGTGCGCTCTTGGGGTCGAGGCCGTGCCGGCCCAGGAACTCGCGGATCTTCTCGACGCTGCGCTGCAGGTCGCCGTGCGCCTTCGCGAGATCGTCGGCCGCCACCGAGAGACGCAGCGGCCAGATCGCGAGATCCGCGCGCACGTCGCGCTCCGAGACGCCCTTCACGGTCACGAAGCGATCGCCTGCGCGTGCCTGTGCGAAACCGTTCCCCACGAACCAGCCCGCCGCGGCGATCGCCGCGGCGAGCACGAGCGCGGCGAGCCGCCCGATCGAATCCATTGCTTCCCCCCGACCTTCGAAGTTGGCTAGCGCGGCGCGTCGATCAATACGCCCGGGTTCAGGATACCGGCCGGATCGAGCGCCGACTTCGCGGCGCGCAGCGCGGCTGCGAACGGGTCGGGGCGCTGGCGGTCGTACCAGGGACGGTGGTCGCGACCGACCGCGTGGTGGTGGGTGATCGTGCCGCCGTGGCGCAAGAGCGCCTCGCTCGCGGCGTGCTTGATCTCGGCCCATTGATCGAGCTCGCTGCCTCGGCGGCCCGGCGCCATCACGGTGTAGTAGGGCGCGGGTCCGTCGGGATAGACGTGAGTGAAGCGGCACGTGACCGTGCCCGTGCCGCACACGCGCTTCACGGCGTCGCGCGTCGCTTCCATCACCGCGGCGTGGAAGGTCTCGAACGCGTCCCAGGGGATCGCGGTCTCGAACGTCTCGGAGACGAACGCCGCGCGCACGAGCGCATCGCGCAGATAGGGAGCGTTCAGGAACGCGTTGCGCCACGCGCCCGCGGCGCCCTCGCGCGTCGCCACGTCGTCGGTGCGCGTGCGCAGCGCGTCGTCGGGTACGATGCCGCCCGCGTCGCGGCACAGCTCCGCCGCGCGCGCGATCCACGCGTCGAGCGCGTGGTCGGCGCTCTCGAAGCCGAGCACGAGCACGGCGGCCGTGCCGTCGCCGGCGCCCGCCGTGCGCGCTTCACCCGCATCGAGCAGGCGGCAGTTGCTCGGCGCGAGTCCCGACTGCGAGAGCGCGCGCACCGCCGCGGCGCCGCGCCCGAATCCGGCCTCGCCCTCGAAGCGCACCGACGCCGACGCGCGCATGCGCGGCCGGTCCTGCAGCCGCATCCACGCCTCGGTGATGATGCCGAGCGCTCCCTCCGAGCCCAGGAACATCCGGTCCGGGCTCGGCCCCGCGCCGGATCCGGGCAGCCGGCGGCTCTCCGCGACACCGGATGGGGTCACGACGCGCATCGACTCGACGAAGTCGTCGATGTGGGTGTAGAGCGTGGCGTAGTGCCCGCCCGAGCGCGTGGCGAGCCAGCCGCCCAGCGTCGAGAACTCGAACGACTGCGGGAAGTGGCGCAGCGTGAGGCCGTGCGGGCGCAACGCGTCTTCGAGCGCGGGGCCGTAGATACCCGCTTCGATGCGCGCGGCGCGCGACGTGCGGTCGATCTCGAGCACGCGCGAAAGGCGTCCGAGGTCGATCGAGATTGCTCCGGCGTAGCCTTCACCGACGCGCGCCTCGACGCCGCCCACCACGCTCGATCCGCCGCCATACGGAATCGCTGCGACTCCGCGCTCGCCGCACCAGTCGAGCAGCGCCGACACCTCGGCCTCGTCGCGCGGCTCGGCCACGAAGTCGGGTGCGGGCGCGAAGTCGCCGCGCGCACCGCGCACGATGTCGCGATAGGACTTCCCGTAGGTGTGCGACGCGCGCGCGTGCGGGTCGGTCTTGCACAGCGCGGCGAGCGCACTCGGCGGCGCGACGCGCGGCGACGGCAGCGCGATGTCTTCGAGACGTGGCTCGGGCGCGAGCTCGACGGGCGCATCGAAGCGCTCCGCGAGCGTGTGCGCGATCCCGCGCGACTGCTCCTCGTTCGGGCCGTCCCCTTCGTTTCCCCAACCCCAGAACTTGCGGCGCGCCATCGGGACCGACTACTGCCGCGCGGGAGCGAACGCCTCGAGCGCGTGCGTGTCGAAGCCCTGCAAGCCGTCGGGGCGGAACGGCTGGATGCACACGTGGTCGGCGCCCGCGTCGAAGTGGGCCTGGATGCGATCTCCGATCACCTTCTCGTCGCCCCAGGCCACGATCGCATCGACGAGCCGATCGCTGCCGCCGTTCGCGAAATCGCTGTCGCTGAACCCGAGCCACTTCAGGTTGTTCTGGTAGTTCGGGAGTCCGAGATAGATCTGGATGTTCTGGCGCGCGACCGCGCGTGCCTTCGTGGGGTCGGTCTCGAGCAGCACCATCTGCTCCGGACACAGCCATGCGTCCTTGCCGAGGATCTCCCGCGCGCGCGCCGTGTGCTCGGGCGGAACGAAGTAGGGATGGGCGCCGCGCGCCGCATCGCGCGACAGCGCGAGCATGCGCGGGCGCAGCGCCGCGAGCACGACGGGCGCAGGCTGCGACGCGTGCCGGCCCACGTAGGTCGCGTTCTCCATCGCCTCGAGGTAGCTCTTCATCGTCTCGATCGGCTTCTGGTACGTGTGATGGCGCACGCCCGTGACGAGCCGCTCGTGTGACACGCCGAGCCCGAGCACGAAGCGCCCGTTCGATGCCTCGCCGAGCGTCTCGCGGATCGCACGCATCGAGATGGGATCGCGCGCGTAGATGTTGGCGATCCCGGTCGCGAGCACGAGCCGCTCGGTGCGCGCGGCGAGAAAGCCGATCATCGCGAACGGGTCGCGCCCCACCGCCTCGGGCAGCCAGAGCGCCCCGTAGCCCCACAGCTCGAGCTGGTTGGCGAAGTCGGCCGCCTCGGGCGCCGAGAGGTGATCGATCCACGTCCAGACCCCGAGCTTGCCGAGCTTGGCGATCTCCATGGGGGCCTCCAGATGGGAGCGGCGCGTCCGAGGCAGGGTACACCCGAGTTGCGTACTCTGCGCCGGCAAGCGGCCGGAGGCCGCGCGCAGCGAGCCGAAGGCGAGCGGAGATCGAACAGGTGGATATTCGAGGGAAGACTCTCTCCGAGCACGCCTCGAAGGCGCTGCTCCTGCAGTACGGCGTACCGATCGCGGCCGAGCGGCTCGTGCGCAGCGCGAGCGAGGCGCGCGCGGCGGCAGGCGAGATCGGGTTCCCCGTCGTCGTGAAGCTCTGCGGAGACGCAATCGCGCACAAGACCGAGCGCGATCTCGTTCGGCTCGGGCTGCGCGACGCCGACGCGGTGGCGAGCGCAGCCGAGGAGCTGCTCGCGAAGGCCCGGCCCGAGGACGGCGAGGTCGGGCTGCTCGTGGCCGAGCAGGTGCGCGGCTCGCGCGAGCTGATCGCGGGTCTCGTGCGCGATCCGCAGTTCGGTCCTTGCGTGATGCTGGGTGTAGGCGGCGTGCTCGCGGAGGCGCTGCGCGACGTGGTGTTCGCGTCGGTACCGCTCGACGAGGCGTCCGCGCGCGCGCTGCCGGATCGCCTCGCCACGCGCGCGCTGCTCGGCGCGTTCCGCGGCGAGCCCGCGATCGATCGCGATGCGCTCGCGCGCGTCCTGCTGGGTCTCTCGCGCCTCGCGCTCGAGCGCAGCGACGTCGCGTCGGTCGACCTCAATCCCCTGATCGTGCGCGGCGGAATTCCGCTCGCGGTCGACGCGCTGGTCGAGCTCGAGAGCGACCCGGCGCCGGCGCCTCCTGCGCGCGCGCGGATCTCCGACGCCGAGGTGCTCGAGCGCTTCCGGCCGCTCTTCTACCCGCGCGGCATCATCGTGGCGGGCGCGTCGACACACCCGGGCAAGTTCGGCTTCGTCACGCTGCACAACCTGCGGCGCTTCGGCTACGCGGGGCAGATCTTCCCCGTGAATCGCGAGGGCGAGGAGGTGCTCGGCCAGCCGAGCTTCCGCACCGTCGACGAGATCCCGCACGGCGCCGCCGACCTCGTGTTCGTGTGCACGCCCAACCAGGCGAACGTGGACCTCTTGCGCGCGTGTGCGAAGAAGGGCGTGCGCGCGGCGTTCGTCGCGAGCGGGGGCTACGGCGAGGCCGGTGAGTCGGGCCGCGCGCTCGAGCGCGAGCTCGTGGCCCTGGCGAACTCGCTCGGGATCGTGCTCGCGGGGCCGAACGGGCAGGGCGTGATCTCGACGCCGGTCTCGATGTGCGCGCAGATCGTCGCGCCGTATCCGCCGCCGGGCCGGATCTCGGTGGCGAGCCAGAGCGGCAATCTCGTCTCCTCGTTCCTGAACTACGCGGTCGCGTCCGGGGTCGGGATCAGCAAGGCGATCTCGTGCGGCAACTCGGCGCAGACCACGCTCGCCGACTACCTCGACTACTTCGGTGCGGATCCCGAGACCGCGGTGGTGCTCTCCTATCTCGAGGGCGTCGCCGACGGCGCGCACTTCATCGACGCGCTGCGCGCGTTCACGGCGCGCAAGCCGCTCGTGTTCGTGAAGGGCGGCGTCGCGGCCGAGGGCAAACGCGCCGCCGCGAGCCACACCGGGTCGCTCGCGAGCGACGACAGCGTGTTCGACGGCATCTGCCAGCAGTGGGGCGCGGTGCGCGCTCCGTCGGTGGAAGAGGCCTACGAATGGGCCGCGACGTTCGCGACCCAGCCGCTGCCGCGCGGCCGGCGCGTCGTGGTGTTCACCACCGCGGGCGGCTGGGGCGTGCTCGCGGCCGACGCCTGCGCCGCCGCCGGGCTCGATCTGATTGCGCTGCCCGACGCCGTGCGCGAGAAGATCGACGGGCTCGTGCCCGCGCGCTGGAGCAAGAGCAACCCGATCGACCTCGCGGGCGGCGAGACGCGCGACACGATCCCCGAGGTGCTCGACATCATCTGCAGCCACCCCGACGTCGACGCGGTCATCCATCTCGGCATCGGCATCCAGGCCGCGAGCGCAAACGTGCTCAAGTCCGGCGAGTTCTACCCCGGATTCGGGCTCGAGCGCATCGTCTCCTACCACGAGCGCCAGGACCGCCGCTATGCGGAGGCCGCGCGCGAGGCGTCCGAGCGCCACGGCAAGCCCGTGCTCACGGCGACCGAGCTCGTGAACTGCGATCGCCACTACGGCAACAGCGGTCCGCTCGGCGTTCGCGAGGAGGGCCGGCTGTGCTATGCGAGCGCGCACCGCGCGGTGCGGGCGCTTCGCGCGCTGGTCGACTACGCGGAGTATCGCGCGGCGCGCCGCTAGACTCGGTGAGATGCCGCGCCGGACCACTCTTGCAATCGCCGCCCTGGCGGCAAGTGCCGCGCTCGCGCTCGGCGCCACGTGGCTGCTGCGCGGGCGCGATCCCGGCGCGTTCGTCACGGCGCCCGCCGCCCGCACCGACCTCGTGCGCTCGATCTCGGCGACCGGCGCGGTAAACCCGGTCGTGACGGTGCAGGTCGGAACGTACGTGTCGGGTCCGATCCAGGAGATCACCTGCGACTTCAACACGAAGGTCGTGGCCGGTCAGCGCTGCGCGCGGATCGACCCGCGGCCGTACCAGGTGGCGCTCGAACAGGCGCGCGCCAATCTGCTCGCGGCCGAGGCACAGCTCGTCAAGGACCGCGCCAGCCTCGGGTACGCGGAGCGCGTGCACGAGAGCAACGAGGGGCTGGTCGAGGACGGCGCCGTTTCGCAGCGCGAGACCGACAACAGCTTGAGCAACTACGATCAGGCGCGCGCGCAGATCCGCGTCGACGAGGCGACGATCGCGCAGCGCAAGGCCGCGCTGAGCGCCGCCCAGGTGAACCTGGACTACACCGAGATCAAGTCACCCGTCGACGGGATCGTCGTGTCGCGCAACGTGGACGTCGGTCAGACCGTCGCGGCGAGCTTCCAGACGCCGACCTTGTTCCTGATCGCGCGCGACCTGACCCAGATGCAGGTGAACGCGAGCGTGAGTGAAGCCGACGTCGGCGGCGTGAAGATCGGTCAGCAAGCGGAGTTCAGCGTGGAAGCGTTTCCAGGGCGGACCTTCACGGGGCGCGTCACCCAGCTGCGCCAGGCGCCGATCACGGTGCAGAACGTGGTCACGTACGACGTCGTGGTCGGCGTGCAGAACGACGACCTCGCTCTGCTGCCGGGAATGACCGCGAACGTGCGCATCGTGGCCGATGCCCGCACGGACGTGCTCGTCGTTCCGGTCCAGGCGCTGCGATTCGAACTGGACGGCGCCGCCGACGGAGACGGCGATCCCCGGCATCCCGACGCGAGACAGGTCTGGGTGATGCGCGGCGGCGCGCCTCGTCGCGGTGGCCGTGCAGGTCGGCATCGACGACGGGAAGTCGGTCGAGATCACCGGCGGCGAGCTGTCGGAAGGCGATATCGTGATCGTCGACCGCGCCGGCGAGTTCGAGCGCGGCAGCCAGCCGCGGCGCTCGCCCTTCGCGTTCTGAGTCGCGCCGTGGCCGAACCCGTCATCGAGGTGCGCGGTCTCGAGAAGACCTATCGCATGGGGGATCTCGACGTGCGCGCGTTGCGCGGCGTCGACCTCGAGGTACAGCGCGGAGAGTTCCTCGCGATCATGGGCGCATCGGGGTCGGGCAAGTCGACGCTCATGAACGTGCTCGGCTGCCTCGACCGCGCCACGAGCGGGGCCTGCTTGCTCGAAGGAATCGACGTCACGCGCCTGGACGAGCCGGCACTGGCCCAGATCCGCAGCGGCAAGATCGGCTTCGTATTCCAGAGCTTCAATCTGCTCAAGCGCACGAGCGCGCGCGAGAACGTCGCGCTGCCGCTCTTCTACGCGGGCGATGTCAGCGATGCCGACGCGCGCGCGGACGCCGCACTGCGCGCGCTGGGTCTGGCCGGGCGCGAGGACAACCACCCGAGCCAGCTCTCGGGCGGCGAGCAGCAGCGCGTGGCGATCGCGCGCGCGCTGATCAACGACCCCGCGATCCTGCTGGCCGACGAGCCGACCGGCAATCTCGATTCGGCGAACAAGCGCGAGATCATGGAGACGCTGCGTGCGCTCAATCGCGACAAGGGGATCACGATCGTGCTGGTCACCCACGAGCCCGAGATGGCGGCCTACGCGGACCGCGTGATCTCGATGCGCGACGGCCGGATCGTCGAGGACTCGCGCGCGAGCGGAGCGCGCGCCGCGCTGCCACCGGGTGCTCCGATCTCGCCCGCGCCCGCGCACGACCCGCGCGCCGACTGGCAGCGCGCCCTCTCGCTCTTGCGGATGGCCTTCGGCGTCGCGCGCCGCGCGATCGCGCGCAACAAGCTGCGCTCCGCGCTCACGATGCTCGGCATGTTCATCGGCGTCGCGGCGCTGATTGCCATGGTCGCGGTGGGGCAGGGCGCCGATCACGCGGTGCGCGCGCAGCTCGAGAGTCTCGGCACCAACCTGCTGGTCGTGATGCCGGGAGCCTCGCTCGCCGGCGGAGTGCGCGGCGGATGGGGCAGCGCGTCCACCCTGACCGTCGCGGACGCCCACGCGATCGCCAAGGAGCCCACCGTCGCCGACGTGGCCTACAGCCTCCAGCAGTTCGCGCAGGTCCAATACGGGAACCGGAACTGGAACACGAACGTCTCCGGGATCTCACCGCGCTATCTCGCCATCCGGAAATGGCCGATCGCCGCGGGCCGCGCGCTGCGCGACGACGACATGGAGCGCGCGGGTCGCGTGTGTCTGATCGGGCAGACGGTGTATCGCAACCTGTTCGGCGCCTCCGAGAATCCGGTCGGCACCGAGATCCTGATCAAGGGCGTGGCGCTCGAGGTGGTGGGCCTGCTCTCGGCGCGCGGCCAGTCGGGCGGCGGCCGCGACCAGGACGACACCGTGCTGATCCCGTTCAGCACGGCCGAATCCAAGGTGCTCGGCGTCGCTGCGCCAGCGCAGGCGCAAGCGCCCGCCAACCCGCTCTACGCGCCGCCGCCCAACCCGTTCGGCGTCAGCCCCAAGCTGACCGGCTTCGTCAACCAGATCTTCGTGCAGGCGCGCAGCACCGAGGCGGTTCCGGAGACGCTCGCCCAGATCAAGGTGCGGCTCACGCTGCGGCACCGGATCGGTGAGGGCCAGCTCCCGGACTTCGACGTCCGCAATCTCAGCGACGTCGCCCAGGCGCGCGAGGGCAGCAGCCGCATCCTGCGCTACCTGCTCGCCGCGGTCGCCTCGATCTCGCTGCTGGTCGGGGGGATCGGGATCATGAACATCCTGCTCGTCTCCGTGACCGAGCGCACGCGCGAGATCGGCATCCGGATCGCGATCGGCGCGCGCCGCGTCCACGTGCTGATGCAGTTCCTCGTCGAGGCCGTGCTGCTGTCCGGAATCGGCGGGCTCGCGGGCGTGATCGCGGGCATCGCGATCTCGGCATCGATCTCGTGGGCGGCGGGCTGGCCCACGTTGCTCTCGTGGCCCGCGATCGCGGGGGCATTCGTGTTCTCGGCGGCCGTCGGCGTCTTCTTCGGCTACTACCCCGCACGGCGCGCCTCGCTGCTCGATCCGATCGAGGCGCTCCGCTACGAGTGATCCCCATCGCGGGCGGGCCGCGTGGTAGTCTGCAACCCCTTTCGTGCTGGAGGTCGATTCGATGCGCCGCACATTCGCCGGACTCCTGCTGTCGATGATCGCGATCGCACAACCGTCGGCGGCGCAATCGGAGCCCCCGTCGCTCGCGCCGTGTCCCGACAAGCCGAACTGCGTGTCGAGCCTTGCTCCCGACGACGACCACCGCGTGGCGTCGTTCGCACTCGCGGAAGACTCCGCGGCCGCGTGGGCGAAGCTGCGCAACGCCGCGGCGGCGATGCCGCGCACCGCGATCGTCGAGGAGAAGCCGGGCTATCTGCACGCCGAGTGCACGAGCCGCATCTTCCGCTTCGTCGACGACCTCGAGCTCTTGCGCAGCGCGGACGGCGCTCGCGTCGACGTGCGCTCGGCCTCGCGCGTGGGCCATGGCGACATGGGCGTGAACCGCGAGCGCGTCGAGTCGCTGCGCGAAGCGGGGGTCGCGGCGGGCGCGATCGCGGGGACGGCGGGTGGAGCGCCTTCGAAGTGACTCGCGGCGGGGTGTTGGCCGAGATCGCGCGGCACGCGCGTGCGCACCCCGAAGACGCGGACGTGGTCGCGCGCTTCGCGCAGCTGCTCGAGCAGACACCCGATCCGTTCTCGCGTGGCCAGTACCAGCCGGGACACCTGACCTGCTCCGCGTGCGTGCTCGATTCCGCGCGCACGCGGGTGCTGCTGCTGCACCACGCGCGGCTCGGGCGCTGGCTGCAGCCGGGCGGCCACGCCGAGCCCGGCGACGCCACGCCGCTCGCGGGCGCGCTGCGCGAGCTGCTCGAGGAGTCGGGGATCGCGGAGCCCGCGCCGCTGCTCGGCCCCGGCGGCAGCGCGCTCGTCGATCTCGATGTGCACGAGATCCCCGCGCGCGGCGCGGAGCCGGCCCATCTGCACTACGACCTGCGCTACGGGTTCGTGGTCGAAGCGGAATCGGAGCTGCGCAAGAGCGCCGAGTCGACTGCGCTGCGCTGGGTCGCGATCGATCGACTCGACGAGCTCACCGACGAATTGAGCGTGACGCGTCTGGTGGCGCGCGCGCTCGCGGCCGCGCGAGGAGACGAGGCGTGAAGCGATGCCACTGGGTGGGGTCCGAGCCGATCTACATCGAGTACCACGACCGCGAGTGGGGCGTACCGCTGCACGACGATCGCATGCTGTTCGAGTTCCTGGTGCTCGAGGGCGCGCAGGCCGGGCTTTCGTGGCTCACGATCCTGCGCAAGCGCGAGAACTACCGCGCGGCGTTCGCCGAATTCGATCCCGAGGCGGTCGCGCGCTTCAACCGGCGCAGCATCGAGCGCCTGCTGCGCAACGAGGGCATCGTGCGCAACCGCCAGAAGGTCGTGGCCGCGGTCTCCAACGCGCGCGCGTTCCTGGCCGTGCAGGAGGAGTTCGGGTCGTTCGATCGCTACGTCTGGCGTTTCGTCGACGGCAAGCCGCTCCAGGGCCGCTGGCGCACCACGCGAGACGTGCCCGCGAAGACGCGCGAGTCCGAGGCGATGTCGAAAGACATGATCCGGCGCGGCTTCCGCTTCGTGGGCCCGACGATCTGCTATGCGCACATGCAGGCGACCGGCATGGTCAACGATCACCAGCTCGACTGCTTCCGCTGCACCCCCGTTCGCAAGATGGGTACGAAGGTCAAGCGCGCAGCGCCTTGACCGCCACCTCCACGCGCGCGCCGTACTCGGGATCCGGTCCGGTCCTGGATAACTTCCAATGACTATTTATTGGAGATCTGATAACCATTGGTTCAATGGTCCAGACGCCCACGCTGCGCCAGCTCGAGTACCTCGTCGCGATCGCGGACCTCGGCAGCTTCCACCGCGCCGCGCGCGCGTGCGGTGTCTCGCAGCCGGGGCTCTCGGCGCAGATCCGCCAGCTCGAGGCGCTGCTCGACCTCCGCCTGCTCGAGCGCGACCGCCGCCGCGTGCTGCTCACGCCCGCGGGCGAGGAGCTCGTGCGGCGCGCGCGCGCGGTGCTCGCGGAGGCGCGCGGCCTCGTCGAGACCGCGAGTGCGCTGCAGCGCCCGCTGTGCGGGACGCTGCGACTCGGCGTGATTCCGACCGTGGCGCCCTATCTGCTTCCGCGCGCGTTGCCGCGCGTGCGCCGCCGCCATCCCGAGCTGCGGTTGTGGCTGCGCGAGGCGCAGACGGGCGACCTCGTCAGCGCGCTCGAGCGCGGCGAGCTCGACGTGGTGCTGCTCGCGCTCGAGGCGCCGCTCGGCGATCTCGAGACACGCGCGCTGTTCCGCGACCCGTTTCACGTCGCGCTGCCGGCCGGTCACCGCCTCGCGCGCCGGCGCCGCCTGCGCGAGCAGGACCTCGCCGGCGAGGCAGTGCTGCTGCTCGACGATGGCCACTGCCTGCGCGCGCAGGCACTCGCGGTGTGCCGCGAGGCCGGGGCCGAGGAGCAGAGCGATTTTCGCGCCACGAGCCTGGGCACACTGATCGAGATGGTGTGCGGTGGCGCGGGCGTGACGCTGCTTCCTGAGCTCGCGCTGCGCAGCGAGGCGCGGCGTTCGGGCCTGGCCGTGCTGCCGTTCGCGAAGCCGCAGCCGTACCGCACGATCGGGCTCGCGTGGCGACGCACCTCGGGCCGCGCGGCCGAGTTCGCGCTGCTGGCGGGGTCGCTCGCTCCCACCTAGCCGGGCCTTCGCATTCGCTGATCGCTCGCGCTCGGGCCCCGGCCTTCGCTCGGCTTCGCCTCGCTGCGCGTCGGCCGACTTCGTCGGCCTCCTTGCTAATTCGGGTCTTCGTAGAACACGTACGACGTCGAGTAGTCGCTGATCTCGAAGTAGATCTGGCGCGCGCCCGGATCCGGTACGCCGTCGAGGTTGGCGTCGAGCACGCCGTAGCCGAATCGGTACGGGCGCGACTCGTCGACCTTGGTGCCGGTCGCCGTCGTGAGCTTGTCGATCTTCATGAAGCGCTTCACGAGCTTGTCTCCCGCGTAGACCTCGAGGATGCCGTTGGTGCCGGTCCAATTGCGCACGGTGCGGCCGATCTCGTTCTGGGTCTCCTGGGTGCAGCCTGTGAGCGCTGCGGCGACGACGGACGAGCGTGGCGCGATGAGGTCGTTGCGGATCATGGGATCCTCCTGAGGAAAGTGCGCGCGAAGCATGCCACAGCGGCGCGCGCGGCCTACATTCGGCGACATGGCGACATACCACGGGAGCTGTCTGTGCGGCGAGGTCGCGTACGAGATCGACGGCCCGCTCGAGCACGCACACCACTGCGACTGCTCGTACTGCCGCAAGTTCCACGGGACGCCCTATGCGAGCTATGCGATGGCGCCGGTCGCGGGGCGTCGCTGGCTGCGCGGCGAGCGCAGCATCGCGCGCTACGAGTCGTCGCCGGGCTTCCACCGCTGCTTCTGCGCGCGCTGCGGCTCCGCGGTGCCCGGCGATCCGTTCGAGCAGTCGACGTTCGTCCCGCTCGGGAATCTCGACGGCGATCTGGGCGTGCGACCCGAGTTCCATATTTTCGCCGCGGCGCGTGCACCCTGGTACGACTTCCGCGACGGGCTGCCCGCGTTCGACGGGTTCCCGCCCGGCATCGATGCGCCGATCGCCGCGGATCTCGCGCCGCGCGATCCGGCCGGCACGCCGCGCGGGAGCTGTCTGTGCGGCGCGGTCGCGTTCCGCCTCGAGGCGAAGCCGCGCGTCGCGCGGAACTGCCACTGCGGGCGTTGTCGCAAGGCGCGCGTCGCTCCGCACGCGACGAACATGGTCGTGCCGATCGACGGCGTGCGCTTCACGCGCGGCGAGGGCGAGCTCGCGAGCTTCAAGATCCCCGAGGCGAAGTTCTACCGGCAGGTGTTCTGCTCGACGTGCGGAGGCAAGCTGCCGCGTCTGGACCCCGCTCGCGAGCTCGCGATCGTGCCGATGGGATCGCTCGACGACGATCCCGGCATCCGTCCGAGCCAGCACATCTGGGTCGGATCGATGGCGACCTGGGACGAGATCTCCGACGACCTGCCGCGCTACGACGAGGGTCCGCCGCCGGCGTAGCGGCTGGAACAACGAGGAAGGCGGGATCCGCCTTCGGCTCCTCCCGCCCTACGAGTTATTGTCGGCGCCGTGGAGTCCGGCAGCGAGCAGCGCGTGTCGATCGCCGCGCCGCCGCTCGCGGCGGTGGCGATGTTGCTCGTGCTCCTGTGCGCGGCCCTGTACACGAACCGCTGCGCGGGCGACTTCGTCGGCGCAGACGATTCGGAGATCGCCGCGGACGCGGGCGTGCGCTGGCACGAGCTCTCGCTCTCGAATCTCGAAGCCGCGCTCGTGCGAGAGCATCCCGTCGCGCAGCTCTCCTTCGGCCTCAACTACCGCTTCGGGCGGCTCGACGCGTACGGCTACCACGGGCTGAACATCGCGATCCACTTCGCGAACGCTCTGCTCGTGTACGCGCTCGCGCTCGCGCTGTTCCGGCGCACGAAGCTCTCCGACGAGGCGGTGCCCTGGGCCGCGTTGGCGGGCGCGGCGCTGTTCGCCGCGCATCCGCTCCAGACCGAAGCGGTGAGCTGGGCGGCGCAGCGCGGGAGCCTGCTCGCGGCGCTGTTCGGTCTCGCGGCCGTGCTCTGCTGGCTGCGCGGTCGCGCCGGCGAGGCGCGCGTGCGCGCCGCGTGGTGGAGCGCGGCCGGTGTGTGCTGGCTGCTCGCGGTTGGAGCGCGGGAGAGCGCGCTCGGGCTCCCGCTCGCGGTCTGGCTCTGCACATGGCTGTGGAGCGGCTCCGCGCGCCGGGTCCCGATCGCGCTCGCGCTCTGCGTTGCGGCGGCAGTCGTCTGGCTCGGGTCGGCGCCGGCGCTCACGCTTCACGAGAGCCTCGTGGTGTGGCCGCTGCCGGCGCGTTTGAGTCTGGTCCACGAGCTCGGTGTCTCGCGGCTCGCGCTCGGCGCCGCGCTCGCGCTCCAGGCGCTGCTGCTCGGTGCAGCGGTCGCGGGGGCGCAGCGCCATCGCGTCGTGTCGTTCGCGGTGCTCTGGTTCCTGCTCTTCCACGCGCTCGACGCGGCGCTCGTGCCCGGGCCGCTCGCGGCCGAGCACCGCAACTATCTGGCGCTCGCGGGTCCCGCGCTCTGCGCCGGCTATGCGCTGTTCTCGGCGCTTCCGCGCCGGCTCGGGCTCGCCACCGCGCTCTGCGTGCTCGCCGTGACCGCGGAAAGTCTCGCGACCCACGCGCGGGGCGAGCTGTGGCGCAGCCCGCTCGCGCTCTGGGACGACGCGATCGCGAAGAGCCCGCGCTCGGAGCGCGCGCTCGTCGAGCGCGGAGAGCTGCTCGAACGGAAGGGGCGCGCCGACGAGGCGCTCGCCGACTTCGAGCGCGCCGTGCAGTCGGCGCCGGACTCCGCGCATGCGCGCGCGCGTCTCGCCGCGAGCCTCGCCGGCTTCGGCCGCGAGCGCGAGGCGCTTCCGCACGCGCAGCAGGGCGTCGCGCTCGATCCCGAGAGCGCCTCCGCGTACGCACTGCTCGGCCGGATCCAGGCGTCGCTGGGCGAGCTCGAGCCGGCGGCGGTCGCCTACGAGCGCGCGCTCGCACTCGGAGGCGAGACGGGCCTCGAGCGGCGGCTCGGCGATGTGCTCGTGCGGCTGGGCCGGTTCGAGGACGCGCTTCCCCACTACCGCGCCGCCATCGAGAGCGACCCCGGCGACGACGAAGCGCGCACGGGCGCCGGCGCGGCGCTCGTCGAGCTGCACCGCGAGCGCGACGCGCTCGCCTATCTCGAGCCGGCCGTCGAGAGCCAGCCGAATCCGCACTACCTCGTGCATTTCGCCGACGCGCTCTGGCAGCTCGGCGATGCGAACGGCGCGATCGACGCCGTTACGGTCGCGGTGCGCGTCGCACCCGAGTGGCCCGGCGCGACCAGCCGGCTCGCGTGGATGCTTTCGGTGACGCGCGACGAAAAGCGCCGCGATCCCGCGCGCGCGCTGCGCATCGCCGATACCGCGCTCGCGCGGGCGCCGAACGCGCTCGTGCTCGACGCGCGCGCGGCTGCGCTCGCGGCCGCCGGCCGCTTCGCGGACGCGCGCGCCGACGCCGAGCGCGCGGCATCGCTCGCGGGCGACGCGGCGCTCGCGGCGCGCATTCGCGTGCACGCCGAGTCCTATGCGCGGCACGAGCTCGTGCGCGAGCCCCCACGCCCCTTCGATCCGGGCTCGTGATCAGCCGAAGATCTCCGGATCCACCTCGACGCCCACGGGTACGTGGTCCGAGCCGACCACGTCGCGCTCGATGTACGCGCCGCGCACGTACTTCATCGCGGACGGGGACGCGAGCACGTAGTCGAGGCGCCAGCCGATGTTCTTCGCGCGCATCCCGAACCGCTGGCTCCACCACGAATAATGGCCGGGGCCGGGCTCGAACGCGCGGAACGTGTCGATCCAGCCCGCGGCGATCCAGCGGTCGAGCTCGGCGCGCTCCTCGGGCAGGAAGCCGCTGTTCTTCACGTTCTGCTTCGGGCGCGCGAGGTCGATCTCGCGGTGCGAGGTGTTGAAGTCGCCCATCACGAGCACGCGGCGCCCGGCGCGGCGCAGCTTCTCGACGCGCTCGAACAGCGCGCGATAGAAGTCGAGCTTGTAAGGCACGCGGCTGTTGTCGCGCTCGTTGCCGCTGCCCTTCGGAAAGTATCCGTTCACGACCACGAGACGGCCGAAGCGCGCGATCTGCAGGCGGCCTTCATCGTCGAAGCGCGGCTCGCCGAGCGAGGTCTCCACGTCGTCGGGCTCGCGGCGCGCGAACAGGCCCACGCCGCTGTAGCCGCGCTTCACGGCCGGCGAGAAATGGGTGTGCCAGCCGCGCGGTGCGCAGACCCCCTCGGGCAGCTCGTCGCGCAGCGCTCGCACCTCCTGCACGCCGGCGATCGCCGCGCGCGATTTCGCGAGCCACTGGGCGAATCCCTTGCTCGCACACGCGCGCAGTCCGTTCACGTTCCAGGACACCACGCGCAACGGAGCAGATCTTCGGGGCGGCACGCGCTCAGCGTACCGCGGCGAGCTCCCGTTCGTACGCGGCCACCTCCGAGAGCCCGACTTGCTCGAGCAGCTCGGCGCGCTGCGCGCGTGCCGCTGAATCCTCGGGCGTCGCGGCGATGCGGGACGAGAGCGCGCGGATCGCGTCGTACCAGAGTCCGCTCTGAGCGTAGACGGAAGCCTCGTTCGCTCCGCCGGCGGACAGACGCGCACCCAGTGTCTCGTCGGCGGCACGTCGTTCGATCCATGCTCCCGACGTGAAGTCGCGTGAGCGGCGTTCGGGGCTGGACACGAGCGAGACGAACCAGAGATACCGCGTACCGGTCTGGAGCTTCACTCCTAGATCCGCGAGACGCACGGCTTGGATGCCCGCCCGCGCGGGCGCCGGCAGGGCTACCTCGACGAGCGGCTCGATCGACGTCTCGTCGCGGATCGTGAACTCGATCTGCGTGGATGTGGGCTCGGCCAGATACCAGAACAAGGTGGGCTGATCCGAGGTGGTGTAGCCGAGGTGATCGGGCGCGAGGATCTGGACCCCGCTGAAGCGGCCCATGCCGCGAATCCCCGCGCCGATCCGCCGCGCCGGGAAGTCGGCCGGCGGGGCGACGTAGGTGAGGGTGGGCTTGCTCGCCGCGTTCGGCGATGGCTGCTCGCAGCCGGACCGGCTCGGCGCCAACACCGACGATGCGATGACCAGGCCGACCGCGAACAGCAGTACGCGCGATCGATGTGTGGTGCTCATATGCGCCTCACCCACCGCCCGTGGCTCGGTATACCGCGCCTCGCTCCGACTGGCTCCTGAATACCGCCCCGCATCCGAGGCGGCGCGAGCCGGCCGCAGGCGCGCTCCTCGCCGCGGTCTCTCGCGCGGAGGGATCCTCCTCGGTATTGGAAACAGTGGGACCACCTTCTTTTCTGTCAGGGAGGTCGTGACGCCGCGGCCTGCCTAGCGCGGCGGCCGCACGCGGAACTCCTGCGTTACTGGCGCAGCGGGTTGGAAGCGTGAGTCGCCCGGCTGGGACGCCGTCACGCGGCAGATGCCGACACCGCGTTTTGTCACAAGCCTCACGAGTGAAGACCTCGCTTCCGGGATGAGCGCAGCATTGCCAAGGCGACGATTCCCACGCCGAGCAGCGCCCCCGCGCCGGGCTCGGGAATGAAGGCGAGCCCGCGCGGACCATCGAGGCCGCCTCCGACGGCAAAGGAATCGATGAATGCGCCGGTGGTTCCGTCGTAGCGCAGCACCCGATCATTCTGGAAGTCGCTTAGGTACAGGTGGGCATCGGGATCGGGTCCAAATGCCAGGAAGCCGTTGGGATCTCCCGGGTGAGGATCTACCGGCAGGAGGAACGAGCCGAGTGGTGCGCCGGTCGTGCCGTCGAAACGCAGGACGTCGCCTTGGACAAACGCCAACAGATCTCCGTTCGGTGCAAAGATCACGTCACCGATATTGATGCCGGGTGCCGTCGTCGCGAAGACACCGAGATACGCGCCGCTCGTTCCGTCGAAGCGCAAGACCTGGAAGGTGTTCCAGCTGCCCACGTAGAGATTCCCGTCGCTTCCGAAGGCGAGACCGGCGGGGCCGTCCAAAGGCGATCCTGCGCCGATGGTTCCAAGCAACGTTCCAGTAGCGACATCGACGCGGAACACGTGGTCGTTGCTGAAGACGGACCCGTAGAGGTCGCCATCGGGGCCGAAGAGGATGTCGTTGATTTGGGGCGGGTAACCCGAAGTGACGACGTCGATGAAGGCCCCGGTGCTCCCGTCGAAGCGCTTGACGCTTGGGTTCGAGCCTCCGCCGCCCACGTAGAGGTTGCCGTCGGGCCCGAAAGTCAAGCCGCGGGGGGCCGCCTGAGCGGAGGCACCACTGACGAAATTGCCGATGTACGCCCCGGTCGTTCCGTCATAGCGCTTCACCTCGTTGGTGAGATCGCTGTTGACCAGCAGATCGATCGGCGCTGCCTCCGCGGCACGGACGACTCCGCCGACGCCGACCAGCACGGCCACCGCGACGACCCGTGACCTCCAGTTGGAATTCATTCGCGACATGGTTCCCTCCTCTGCAAGGAGGTCGTGGCTTCTCCGCGATCTGGATCAGCAGATCGCGCTACGGACACCCGGCAGACGCGAGCATCGGACCGGGCACCCCGGCGATCGGCGCCGCGGCCGCGACCACGGGCGCCGGCAGCCACCCGTCGGGCTCGGCAGGAATCCCGCCCGCGCCGCGCATCGCGAACGTGCCCGCGCGTTCGCCACCGCGTGTGGCGCAGCGCTGCTGCATCTGCGACGCGGCGTCGAGGACCGAAGAGGGCAGGGGTGTAAGCGATCCCGCGAGATCGGCATCGGGGCTCGCGATCTCGACCGTGCCCGAGAGCTCCGGATTGCCGGAGGACGCGCTCACGATGCTGCCCGGGAATGCGAAGAAGTGGTCCGCGGCGATCCGGATGTGGCCGCCGGATCCCTCACCGGCCTGCGCCGTGATCCGGCTTCCGTTCTGGAGGATCACGACCTCGGGGTCGATCGCGATGTTGCCGCCGGTGCCTCCGGTCACGGAGGCGGTGATCGAGCCGTCGTCGAGGTGGACCCGGTTCTTCGCCTGAACCGTGATGTCACCTCCGTCCGCACTCACGGCGCTGGTCGCGATCGCGCCACCCACGACTCGGAGGGTGTCGCTCACGAGCGTTACCCTTCCCGCGTCTCCGGTGGGGACTTCGGGAGGTTCCGCGAGGTAGCCGCGGAAGAAGTCGACCCACACGTCCAGCTCGCCGAAGCCCTGGGCGCTCTCCGCCGACACCGCGCCGCCGTCCGCGATCTCGATGTGCGGCGCGCGCAACGTCACGTCTCCGCCCGCTCCGTCGGCGCCGGTTCGGCTCGTGATGACGGAGTGCTCGCCTTCGACGCGGATCCGCTCGCCGGCCTCGATGTCGACGCTGCCCCCGTGCCCCGAGCCCAAGGTGCTCGCGGAGACCGCGCCCGCGCCGCGCACGATCACCTGGCCACCGGCGCTAGGAGCGATCAGTGTGACCTCGCCCGCTGCGCCCCCCCTTCCACCCTCGATCAGCGCTGCGGCTCCCGAGTTCACCGATCCACCGTCGATCAGGATGCGCGGCGCTGACAAGGTCACATGCCCCGCCGGTCCCTCGTTCGTGGTGTTCGAGCTCACTGCGCTCACGTCGCCGAAGCGCGAGTGCCCGACGACCTCGATCGACTCGCGGGCGTCGAGCGTGACCGCACCACCTTGTGCCGGCGTGAACATGGTGACGCCGGACACGACACCGCCCGAGGCGATGCGGATGCGATCGCCCCGCAGCAGGATCGAGCCCCCGTCGCTCCCTCGGACCGTCGCCGAGGTCACCCAGGCGCCTTCTTCGACGGTAATCTCCGGGGCGTACAGCTCGATCGATCCGCCAAAGCCGCCGCGGGTTCCCGAGCCGATCCCCGTCAAGAGCACGGGCTCGTCCCGAAGGAGCGGGGTCCAGTCGAAGCGCGGGCCGTTCTCATCGGTGATCCGGATCGACTGTGATGCGTCGATCAGGACATTTCCGGCGTTTCCGGATCCGATGGCGGTCACGAAGATTCCGGCCCCTTCCTCGCCGTCTTCGCGACCGGGACCGATCTGCACCGTGTCCGCACGGATGAGAACGTCCCCACCGTCACCCCCCGCCCCGAAGTTTGAACGAGCCACGATCTGGCCGCCGTCGCGGAGCTCGAGTGCACCCGCGTCGATCGTGATCGACCCGCGTGGGCCTGGACCGTTGTTGGCGGTGCTGATCGAGCCGTCGCGAACGGTCACCGTACCCTCGGTGCGGATAGCGATCGCGCCCGCGCCGCCCTGCGTGCCGGAATCGGCGCTGATCGTTCCGCCATCGACGCGGAGAGAGCCGGCATCGATCGCGATCGTGCCCGCGTCGCCGACGGAAGCGCGCGCACCGATGGAGGCGGAGTTCACGAGCTCGATCTCACCCAGGGCGCCGATCGAGATCGCGCCGGCATCGCCAGTCCCCCCGGATTCGACGCCGATCGCGCCGTTCTCGACGCGCACGGAACCGGCATCGATCGCGATGCTGCCGCCCCGGCCTTCCCCGCCCGATATCGCGCTGATCGACGCGTTGTGGAGGCGGACGGAGTCCGCATCGACGGTGATCGTGCCGGCATCGCCCGATCGCCCCGACCGCGCGCTGACCGACCCAACGTCGATCGAGAGCGC
The DNA here is from genome assembly GCA_963832165.1 of uncultured delta proteobacterium. Taxonomy (GTDB): domain Bacteria; phylum Myxococcota_A; class UBA9160; order UBA9160; family SMWR01; genus JAHEJV01. Next base: position 40,033 of record CAWHTE010000011.1, read on the forward strand.
GCCCGTGTCGATCGCGATCACACCGCCATCGCCGGATCCGCCGCCTCCCGCACTGATCGTGCCGTTTCTGAGCTCGAGCGAGCCGGCTTCGACTGCGATCGTGCCCGCATCGCCCAGTCGAGAATCGGCGAGGAGCAATCCCCGGTTCACGAGCTCGATCGGGCCGCCGCTCACGATTTCGATCGCTCCCGCGCTGCCCGCTGCCGAGCTGCTCACGGAGACCCGGCTGCTGTCGAAGCGCAGGGAATCGTTCGCGTCGATCTCGAGGCGCCCTGGGGTGGCGGAGTCGATGTTCTCCGCGAGCACCTGTGAGTGATCGATCACGATCTGGCCGCCGCGGATCGCGATCGTCCCTGCCGGCGCGCCGAGCGTGGTGCCGGTCAGCGCGATGTCGCCGCCGGCGAGCTCCAGTGTCTTTCCGGGCAGAACCGACAGCGCGCTGCCCGTCACATCGATGGGGGCCGCCACAATCGTCTCGGGCAGGAAGCCGAACGCCGACGGTCGTGCTGTCGAGAGCACGCTCGAGAGCTGGAGCCTGGCGTCGAATCGGTCACCGCCCTCCTCGAAGCCGAGGTAGTCGGCGGTCGCAGCGTGGAACGAGCCCGGCACTTCGAGCCGGGCGCCCTCGCCGAATACGATGCCGCGCGGATTGAGCAGCCAGATGTCGGCGTCGGGCATCGTCGAGCGCAGCGTGCCGTCGATGTTGGACGGATCGCCTCCCGTGACGCGCGAGATCACGTTCTTGACGTGGTCGGGCCCCGTGAAGCTGGCGATCTCGCCGGTGCCGATCCCGAAGCGCGCGAAGCTGTGGAAGAGATTGTCTCCGCGCAGTGAGCCGAGGTCGTCGCTGATCAGGTAGTCGACCGTCTGGCCGGTCGGATCGATCCCCACGCCCACGTCGACGGCCGCACCGCCGAGCGATCCGTCGGTGGCGATCGCGTTCTGGGCTTCCGCCGGCGGCGATGCCAGGCCTACTACCCCAAACAACGCGAGCGATCGCGAGACGAGCTTCATCCACGAATCCTGGTGGCGCCATTCTAAACCGGGTCGGTTGCAAAGAGATCCCTTGAAAAGGTCGTTAAATCTCGACGATTCGGATCACGCGCCTGACTCCGCATCATCCGTAATTCTTGACCGGCCGGATTTCGCGGCCTTAGCATGCTCGGGGGTTGCTCGATGCATCGAATTGGCCCGCTCGCGGCCGCCTTCTGCCTGCTCGCCGGGATGAATGCCGCTGGCGCGGACGGCGAGCCCACACGAGAGGTGTCGCCGCTGATCCGCGAGGCCGAAGCCCTGCAGGCGCTCGGCCGCTATGCGGATTCACTCGACAAGCTCGCGGAGGCCGACGCGGCCGCAGGCGCGAAGGCCGACCCCGCTCAGCGAGCCGCGATCGAAGGCGCGATCGGCAACGCCTACATCGCACTGGGCCCACCTGCGGCGGCGCGCGAGCACCTGACGAAGGCGCTCGATCTGGCGCGCCGCGCCGCGGCCGAGCCGCTTGCCGCGGCGCTGCTCGTCAACCTCGGAAACCTCGACGCGTCGCAGGGGTCGTACGCCGAAGCGGCGCGCGGCTACACCGAAGCCGCAGCGCTGGCCGAGAAGTCGGGCGACCGCGCCCTCGCCGCGCGCGCCCATGCGAACCGAGCGCAGGCCGCGCAGCGCGGCGGAGCGCGGGACGGCGAGGTGCGCACGGCGCTCTCCCGCGCGACCGAGCTCGCAGACAACCTGCCCGAGTCGTCGGCGAAGGCCGATGTGTTGATCAACGCCGGCCGGACCTACGCCCGGCTCGGCGACCTGGAGCCGGCGCATGCAACGCTGCGTCGTGCGCAGAGTGCCGCTGAGGCGATCGACGACACGCGCACGCAATCGTACGCACTCGGATACCTCGGGGCCCTCTACTACGACCAGGGCAGGCTCGAGGAAGCGCTCGATCTCTCCCGCCGCGCGCTCTTCCTCGCGCAGCGCGCGAATGCACCCGAGTCGCTCTATCGCTGGCACTGGCAGGTGGGCCGGATCCTCGCCCGTCAACGCAAGCCCGCAGAGGCGATCGCGTCCTATCAGCAGGCGCTGACGGTGCTATCGACGATCCGCTTCGACATGGCACACGGCTACGCGACCGGCGGCGCGTCGTTCCGCGAGACGGTCGGGCCGGTCTTCTTCGAGCTCGTGGACCTGCTGCTCGCGACGGCACCGAGCAGCGAGAAGACCGACGCCTATCAGGCGCGTCTGCACGAGGTGCGCGACACGCTCGAGCGGCTCAAGGCCGCGGAGCTGCGCGACTACTTCGGCGACGAGTGCGTCGACGCGCTCCAGGCGAAGGTCGAGAGCCTCGATCGGGTCGCGCGCGCCGAGGTCGTGATCTACCCGGTCGTACTGCCGGACCGGCTCGAGCTCCTGCTCACGTTCCCGAACGGCATACGGCGCGCGACCGTGCCGGTCGGCGCCGAGACGCTCTCGGCGGAAGTGCGGACGCTGCGCCGCCTCCTCGAGAAGCGCACAACGCTGCAATTCCTTCCGCACGCCCAGAAGGTCTACGACTGGCTCGTGCGTCCCTTCGCATCCGATCTCGAGAGCGTTTCCACCAGCACGCTCGTCTTCGTTCCGGACGGTCCGCTTCGCACGATCCCGATCGGCGCGCTGCACGACGGGAAGCGCTTCCTGATCGAGACATACGCCGTTGCCACGTCGCCGGGGCTCAGCCTCACCGATCCACGACCGCTCGAACGGCACGAGCTGAGCGCGCTCCTGATAGGCCTGAGTCGATCGGTGCAGGGTTTCCCGCCGCTCGCGCACGTGCCCGATGAGCTCGACTCGATTCGCGCGCTCTACGGCGGCGAGGTACTGCTGAATCAGCAGTTCCTGATCCCGCGTGTCGAGGCGGAGCTCAGCGGGCGTGAGTTCAGCGTGGTCCACGTGGCCACGCACGGCGAATTTTCGGAGGACGCCGAGCGCTCGTTCCTGCTCGCCTGGGACGGCCGGATCAGCATGGATCGCCTGGGCGAGGTGATCGGAGCGGGCCGCTTTCGCGATCGGCCGATCGAGCTGCTCACGCTATCGGCCTGCGAGACGGCGGAGGGCAGCGAGCGCGCCGCGCTCGGCCTGGCGGGTGTGACGGTCCGCGCCGGCGCGCGCAGCGCGGTCGGGACGCTCTGGAGCGTGAACGACGCCGCGGCAGCCGACCTGATCGGCGAGTTCTATGGGCAGCTGCATTCGAGCCCGGTCTCGAAGGCGGTGGCGCTGCAGCGTGCGCAGCAGAAGGTATTGCGCGACGTGAACCACGCGCATCCGTACTACTGGGCGCCGTTCTTGTTGATCGGGAACTGGTTGTGAAGCTGCAATGGCGGGATGCGCTTCGCTTTCCCGCCCTACGAGATCAACGACTTCGCTCGAACGCCGCCGCGTCGGTAAGGCCGACCTGGTCGAGCAATGCCGCCCTGTGCGCGTGAAGCCGCGCCGCTTCGGGCTCGGCGGTGATCCAGCTGCACAGCTGATCGAACGCATCGTACCAGTAGCCCGACTCGGCATAGAGATGTGCGGCGCTCCCCGGAGCGGGCGCCGAGAGGCGCGCGGCGATCTCACCGGTGGGCGGCGCATAGCGGATCGCCCCCCCCGACACCACATCCTGCGAACGTCGCTCGGGGTTGCGCACGAGCGCGACGAACCATCGATAGTCGACGCCCGATCGCAGCTGGACCGCGCGCGCAGCCAGGTCCAAACGGTGCACACCGGCCTCGTGCGGCCCGGGCAGCATCGCTTCCAGCAGCGGCTCCGACGCACTCGGGTCGACGATCGTCACCTCGACCGACAGCGGTGTCGGATCCGACAGGAACCAGTAGAGGGATGGAGATCCGTGCGAGGTCGCTCCTACCTGCGCGGGGCTCAATGCCAGGGGAGGCGCGATCTCGGCTGCGGCGTTCCGCGTGGCATCCCCGACGCGAACGGAGGGTCCAGCCGCGAGCGCGCCGGGCGCGTAGAGCGGAGGTTCCGCGGGGACCAGCGCGGCGATCTGGATCGCGCCAGGCGGCTCGGCCGGCTCCGTCGTCTCCTCCGCGACGACCGCGGGCGCGGGGCGGGCCGGCAGGGCAGGCAGCTGTGGCGGCGCGGGTAGCGTCGTTAGTTCGGGTTCGGGTGGTGCTGGAGAGGGCGCTACCTCGGGCGGTGCTGCCGGCGGGCCGGGCTCGACCTTCGCCACGGGCGCAGGGGAAACCGGCGGAGTCTCGCGCGCCGGGCGCGAGAGCAGCACGGCCACCGGGATCGCGATCACCGCGATGACGGCGGCCGCGAGTGCAGGCCACCACCGCGCCGTGGCGCGCCTATCGCGCGCGCGTGGGCGCGCCGCGGAAACCGCGGCGAAGTCGAAGCGCTGCAACACGGCGAGCTCGGTGCGGCAGGCCGGGCAATTCGCGAGATGCGTTTCGAGCCGCGCACGTTCGTTCGGGGCCAGATGCGACGACGGCGATGCCAACGCGATGAGCTCGGCCTCGGATGCATGCGCCGCGCCCGCGCCGTCGGGCGATCCCAGGGCCGCCTTCAACGCCGCGAAGTCGCCTACCGCGCGCGAGCAGTCCGGGCAGATCGGATAGTGATCGCGGAATTCCGTCCACGCCGCCGCGTGCGGGTCGACGGCGAACTCAGCGAGATCGATGTCCCGAGCCCTGGTGCAGCGCACCCGGCCCCCTCCCCATCACTCGGATGCAGTGTCGTTTCCACCCATGGAGGCCGTGGGCGGCGGCCGAATCAGATCACTTTTCATCGCGGTGCTCCCGGAGAGCCTCCCGGAGCTCCGCGAGGCCATCCCGCAGGTACCGCTTGAGCGTCCCCAGCGGGATGCCGTTCGCCAGGGCCGCCTCCTCATAGGTCTGGCCTGCCCCATAGACGGCCACCACGAGATCGCGCTTCTTGTCGGAAATCTTTGCGAGCGCGCGCCGGAGGTCTTCGCGCGCTTCGGCTTCGAGCTGAACGGCGCGCGGGCTCTCGTCGCTGGCGATCACCTCTTCCCATGCGAGGTCCTTGCGTTGATTCAGCACGATTCTGAGTCGGTCTAAATACTTGAATCGTGCCGTCGTCTTGAGGAAGGCGACGATCGCCTGCGGGTCTCGCAGTCTGCCCGCGCGCACCGCCAAGGCTGCGGCGGCAATCACCTCTTGCACGACGTCCTCCCATTCGTCGCGAAAGTCGTAGGCGTTCCAGCGCACGAGGAAACCGTTCACGAGGCGGCTCGTCTGCGCGAGAGCCAGTCGATCGCCGGCGATCACCCGGTTCACCACCGCGATCCAGTCCCGCTCCTGCACCGACACCCGGCCAGCCTATCAAAAGGCCTTGCCGGACCGAGGATCGATCGTGTGATAATGCGGCTTCGTGTCCGCGGCGTGGCACAGGCGTCGATCCACGTGCGTGTCGGCGCTGTTCGCGGCGGCGTTCGCGTCGACGCCGGCCCGGGGACAGGTACCTCGCATCCCGTTCGAGCGCCCGGGAGATGTCCGACCCGAGGCCGAGTTACGGACACCCGAAGAGCGGCCGCACTTCACGCTTCCTCCAGTACCGCCGCCGACCGGCGAGGGGCCTCTTTCGGAGCACGCGCGCGTGGTCGCGCGCCAGTTCGTGGTGATCGGCAGCACGGTCTTCTCGGATCAAGAGCTCGCCGCCGTCACGGCGCCATACATCGGGCGTCCCCTGGCGGCCGAAGACCTCGAACATCTCCGCCAGCAGCTGACATTGCTCTACGTGAACGAGGGCTACCTGAATTCCGGAGCGCTGCTTCCCGATCAGCAGATCGAGGACGGGGTGATCCGATATCAGATCGTCGAGGGTCGGCTCACCGACGCCACCATCGAGGGGAACCGCCGGTTCCGCGATCGCTATCTCGAAAGTCGCATCCTGCGCGGCGCCGACACACCGCTCGACGTCTCGAAGCTCGCGGAACAGCTCGAGCTGCTCCAGCAGGACGCGCGCATCCGCCACATCGAGGCGGAGCTCTTGCCCGGCGAGCGCCCCGGCGAAGCGCGTCTGCGGACGACCTTCGAAGAGGAGTCTCCGCTGTTCGCTGCGCTGGAATTCAGCAACCACGACTCACCGAGCGTCGGCCAGACCCGAATGCAAATTGACCTGGGCAATCACAACCTGACGGGCTGGGGCGACGCGCTTCGCGCCATGGGGGCGTGGAACCTGGGGCTGTGGGAGGGAGAGGTCGAATACGAGATCCCGATTACGCGGTGGGACACGAAGATCGGCGCGCGATTCCACTACGGCTCGAGCGAAGTCGTCGAGGAGCCTTTCGACGCGATCGACATCACGAGTCGGGAGCGCACGATCGCGATCGACGTGAGCCAGCCCCTGTACGAATCCGTGCGAAACCGGCTCGGCATCGGGCTCACTGCCGAATATCGCGAGACCAAGACCTATCTGCTGGACGAACTGTTTCCATTCGAGGAAGGAACCGACGACGGCCAGGTCGTCGTGAGCGTGATTCGCGCGAGCCAGGTATGGCTCTATCGCGACCTCAGACAGGTGATTTCCGCGCGGTCACAATTCAGCCTGGGCGTCGACGCGCTCGGTGCGACCACCGATCGGTGCGCATTCGATCTGAGCGGCGTGTGCACGAAGCGCGCTGGCATCCCGGATGCACACTTTCTCGCGTGGCTCGGCCAACTCCAGCTCGTGCGCCGCTTCGATCCATGGGGAATCGAGCCGGTCTTCCGCACCGATGTCCAGCTCGCAACGGAGCCGCTCTTCTCGCTCGAGCAATACGCCGTGGGTGGTCATCACACCGTTCGCGGCTACCGCGAGAACCAGCTCGTGCGCGACAACGGGCTTACGTCGTCGCTCGAGGTGCGCATTCCCGTCTGGACCGATGCCGCGCGCGAGCTGACCGTGCAGCTCGCCCCGTTCTGCGACGCCGGCCGCTCGTGGAACCGCAAACGCGACGAGGTCAGCCCGCGCACGCTCGCGAGCGTGGGCGTCGGACTGCGCACGTCCTGGCGGCGCCTGCACGGAGAGCTCTTCTGGGGGCATCGCATCGAGCGAGTCGACAAGCCCGACGATCACACCCTCCACGACGAGGGCGTGCACTTCGCGATCGCGGCGCGCTTCTGAGGCAGCCGCCGTCGCGTTTTCCAAAACATTGCTGACGCAATGACCGGATCTGTCACACGCGCCTGCGATCTTCGTTTTGCGCTCACCCACTCGGTCCCGACGAGGTCGGTGTGGAAGCACTCGCGGTGGTCCGGGCGTTCGACGCGCCCGATGCAGAGGATCGCCTCATCGAGCTGGCGCGCTCGGGAGCGCCGCTGCGCAGAGTGCTCGCGGCATTGGCCGGGCGGCTCGCCGCGACGCGCGCGTGGGATCGGCTCGGCTACGTGCGGCTGCGCGACTACGCGGTCGAGCGGCTCGGTCTGTCAGCCCGCCAGGTGCAGGATCTCGCGCACGTCGATCGCGAGCTGCGTGGGCTGTCCGGCATCGACGCCGAGTTCGTCGCCGGACGGATCACGTGGACGAAGGCGCGGCTCCTGTGCCGGGTCGCGACGCCCGAGGACGAGGAGGCGTGGCTGGATCTGGCCCAGCGCCTGACCGCGCGCGCTCTCGCACGCGAGGTGCGCGCGGTGGATGCGCGGTCACTCGAAGCGGGCGGGTTGCTCGACAGCGACGAGGACGGCGTCGAAGACGTGCCGCGCGAGACGATCTGGCTATCCGTGACTCCGCGCGTGCGCGCGCGCTGGAGTCGCGCGCGGCTGCTCGCGCGCCGGGTCGCTGGGGAGGCGCTGTCGCAAGCCGCGGTGGCCGAGGTGATTTCTGCGGAAGTGATCTCGGCGATCGGCGTCGATGGGGATCCCAGGCTCGCCACGCCGCTTTACCTTTCGCGACCTGCAGTTCCGGGGCACGGTAGTCGTAGGGCGGGAGGAGCGGAAGGCGGATCCCGCCTTCCGCGGCTGGTACCTGATGACGGGATGCGCTGCGCTTTCCCGCCTTACGAGCTGCCGGCATTCCTCGCACCGCTCGTCGAGGGCCTCGAGTCCTGCGACGCGATCGAACTCGACGCGCGGCTGCGGCGGGCGCTGCGGATCGAACAGCGGTGGCTCGCGGAGATCGGCCCGCTGCTGCGCGAGGTCGCGCGCACGCGGAGCTACCGGTTCCGCGGCAGTCCGAATCTGGCGGTGTTCGCACGCGAGCGGCTCGGCGTGTCTCCGCGCAAGGCGCAGGCGCTGCTGCGGCTCGAGCGAGCCTGCGCGAATTCGCCGGAGCTGCGCGCCGCGTTCTCGAGCGGTCGCCTGTCCTGGGTACAGGCCCACGCGTTGATACCGATCGTCGTGCTCGAGCACGCCGAGCCGTGGCGCGCGGCGTGGGTGGCACACGCTGAGTCGGTCTCGGTGCGCCGCCTCGAGGAGGACGTGGAGCGCGCGATCGTCACCGGCGATCTCGAGGTGCAAACGGGTGCGCACTCCACGGTCGAAAAATCACAAGAGGAGTGCCTCGCGAATCAGAAAGGCATGGCCAGCCTGTTCTTTGCCGCATCCGCCGACGGGGCGCGCCTGTTCAAGGCGGTCCTCGCGACCGCACAGCGGCGGATCGAGCGGCGGAACGGCCGCACGGCGAGCGAGAGCGAGGCGCTCGACGCGATGCTCGAGCACTGCTTCGAGACCTGGACGCTGCCGAACGCAAAGGTGCAGCGCGAGCATCGCGTGTTCGAGCGCGACGGCTGGCGCTGCACGGTGCCAGGTTGCTCGTCCTTCCGGAACCTGCACGACCACCACGTCCAGTTCCGATCGGCGGGTGGCTCCAACGAGCTCTGGAATCGCACCACGCTTTGCGCGGCGCACCATCAGCGCAGCGTGCACGCGGGAATCGGGCGGATTCGCATCCGCGGCCGCGCGCCCGACGGGCTGCGCTTCGAGCTGCCGCTCCTAACTTATGGCCCGGGAGAACGGATTCTCCGCTGAGGGGCTCCGCTACTCGTCGCGCGACAGGTAGGTGTACTCCTGGAGCCCCTGGTCGTAGCGCTTGACCAGCCGAGCGCTCTCCTCCGAGGTCATCTCGCCCTTGCGCAGCGCCTGCTCGATCGTGCGGCGCACCTTCTCGACGAGCGCGCGGCGGTCGTACTGGACGTAGGCGAGCACCTCGTCGACCCCGTCGCCCTCGACCACGTGCTCCACCGTGTAGCCGCCCTCCTCGGAGAGCCGCACGTGCACGGCGTCGGTGTCGCCGAACAGGTTGTGCAGGTCGCCCAGGATCTCCTGATAGGCGCCGACCAGGAACATGCCGATGTAGTACGGCTGCCCATTCCAGCTGTGCAGCTCGAGCACGTCCTTGACGTCGTGGAGGTCGATGAACTGGTCGATCTTGCCGTCGCTGTCGCAGGTCAGGTCGGCGAACACGCCGCGCCGGGTCGGCTTCTCGTCGAGCCGGTGGATCGGCAGGATCGGGAACAGCTGCTTCACGGCCCAGTGGTCGGGCGCCGACTGGAACACCGAGAGGTTGGCGTAGTAGGTGTCGGCCAGGCTCTTCTCGAGATCCTCGAGCTCTTCGGGCACCTCGGGCAGCTCGCGCAGGATGCGCAGGATCTTCGCGCAGCAGCAGTAGAACAGCCGCTCCACGCTCGCGCGCGCGCGCAGGTCGAGGTAGCCGAGCGCGAACAGCGTCGCGGCCTCCTCCTTGAGCTGGAGCGCGTCGTGGTAGGCCTCGGGCAGGTTCTTCTTGGTGATCGAATCCATCACCTCGCCGAGGTTCTTGACCACCCTGTGGTCGGCGTCGGTGACCGGCGGCGGCGCTTGGCTCGACAGCACCTCGTTCACACCGAGCACGTCGAATACGAGCACCGAGTGGTGCGCCACCATCGCGCGCCCGGCCTCGGTCACGATGTCGGGGTGCGGCACGCGCGCGGCGTCGCACGCCTCCTGGATCACCGCCACCACGTCGTTCGCGTACTCCTGGGTGGAGTAGTTCTTCGAGGAGTGGAAGTTGGTGCGCGAGCCGTCGTAGTCGACGCCGAGCCCGCCGCCGACGTCGAGGATGGTCGGGCGCGCGCCGAGCTGGTGCAGGCCCACGAAGATCCGGCTCGCCTCGGCGAGCGCGTCCTTGTGGGCGCGGATCGCGGTGATCTGCGAGCCGATGTGGAAGTGCAGCAGCTCCAGGCAGTCGAGCATGTCCTCGTCGCGCAGCCGGTCGACCGCCTCGACGATCTCGAGCGCGGACAGGCCGAACTTCGAGCGGTCTCCCGTCGAATCCACCCACTTGCCCGCGCCCTTCGCGGTGAGCCGAGCCCGCACGCCGATGTGCGGGCGGATGCCGAGCTCGCGCGAGGTCTTGATCAGGAGGTCGATCTCGTGGAAGCGGTCGATCACGATGATCGGAGTGCGGCCGATCCGCTGGGCCAGGAGCGCCGTCTCGATGTAGGCGCGGTCCTTGTAACCGTTGCAGACGATCAGTGCGCCGGGCGTGTCGAGCAGCGCGAGCGCGATCAGGAGCTCGGGCTTGCTGCCGGCCTCGAGGCCGACCCGGCCCTCCGCCCCGTACTGCACGATCTCCTCGACCACGTGCCGCTGCTGGTTCACCTTGATCGGGTAGACGCCGCGGAACGCGCCCCGGTAGCCGTACTCGCGGATCGCGTTGCCGAACGCGTGCGAGATGCCGCGCACGCGCGCGGAGAGGATGTCGGAGAAGCGGATCAAGAGCGGTGCGCGCAGGCCGCGCTGCTCGAGGTCGCGCACGAGGTCGAGCAGGTCGATGCCGCCGTTCGCGGGGCCCTGCGGGCGCACTTCCACGTGACCGCGATCGTTCACGGTGAAGAAGCCCGCGCCCCAGGCCTCGAGGTTGTAGAGCTCGAGGCTGTCGCGGTGGGTCCAACCATGCATGGGCGACGCTCCCCTGGTCAGAATCGCGCGCATTGTAGGGACAAACAACCGCTTCGCGTCAGCGAAAATCGTGCCGAGTCCCTTCAGTCGGTCGGCAGCGGCTCCTCGCTCTGTTCGCCGCTGGCCAGATCGCGGACGAGCACGACGCCTCGCGCGAGCTCTTCCGGACCCAGCAGATAGATGAACCGTGCGCCCGCGCGATCGGCATCGGCGAGCGCGCGCTTGAGCTTCATCGGCGCGAGCACGAGCTCCGCGGACCGTCCGCCCGCGCGCAGGCGCTGCGCCACCCGGATCGCCGCGGGTCGTTCTGCCTCAGTGAACGGGAACACCACGGCGTCCAACGCGCGCGCGCACGCGGGCCGCACGCCCTCGTCGCGGAGCAGCTCTTCGATCACCGCGTCGCCGAAGCCGAACCCCACCGCGGGCATCGCGGGGCCGCCGAGCGCCTCGAGCAGGCGGTCGTAGCGTCCGCCGCCGCAGATCGCGCGCAGCTTGCGGCCCGCGTCGAACGCCTCGAACACGATCCCGGTGTAGTACGCGAGGCCGCGCACGATCGAGGCGTCGAACTCCACGCGGTCGGAGAGGCCGTAGGCGTCGAGCAGCTCGAACAGGCGCAGCAGGTCGCGGCGCGCGGCCGAGTCCGCGGGCAGCCCCGCGGCCGCGGTCTGCACATCGCGCACCGCGAGCCACTCGACCACCTCGCGCGCGGACGCCGCGGAGAGCCGGATCGCGCCGTTCGGGTCCGTGAGCTGCTCCTGGACTGCGTCGGCTCCGATCTTGTCGATCTTGTCGATCGCGATGCAGAGCGCCGGGAACGCCTCGCCGCGGCCGCGCAGCGCGCCCGCGGAGAGCGTCTCTTCGAGCAGCGCGCGGCTGCTGATCCCGATCCGCACCGCACCCCGCGCGAGCCCGAGCCGGTCGATCAGCGCGAACACCGAAGCGATCAGCTCGGCCTCGGCCGCGACCCCGGGCTCGCCCCAGATGTCCATGTTCCACTGGTAGTGCTCGCGGCGACGCCCGCGCGTCATGCGCTCGTAGCGCCAGCACTGCGCGATCGTCGTCCAGCGCAGTGGCAGCCGCAGGCTGCCCGCTCGCGCCATCACCATGCGCGCGAGCGAGGGCGTGAACTCCGGGCGCAGCGCATAGCGGCGTTCGTGCAGCTCGAAGTGGAACAGCTGCTCCGTGATCTCCTCGCCGGCCTTGCGCGTGAACAGCTCTGCGAACTCGAGCACGGGCGCGTCGACGCCCTCGAAGCCGAACTCGCGCGAGACCGCGCGAAAGTGCTCGAACAGCCAGTCGCGGAAGCGCAGGTCTTCGGGGTAGAAGTCGCGCGTACCGCGCGGCGGCTGCAGGGGAGATCCGCTCTTCTCGCTCACGGCGCGTTCCATACCACAGGGCCCCCGTACGTGCCTTTTGCTAGACAAGCCCCGCTTGCGAATCCGCGGAGGAACCATGACGGGCAGGAACGCGATCACAGCTCTCGGGGCCGCACTCGCGGCATGCGCGCTCGGCTGCGGGTCGGGCGAGGAGTCGAAGCCCGCCGCGGCGCAGGCGCCGCCGGCCGCGGCTCCGGCGCCGCGCGCGACGCCCGCCGACCTGCCCACGGGCCTCGTGCTCTCGCTCGCGCAGTTCGAGATGAAGGACGGCAAGTCGGTACCGGGCGCGGCGCGGCTCGAGTTTCTCGCGCGCAGCGGCGGCGCCTGGCGCATGACCGCGCTCGAGGACCCGCAGAGCAACGTCTTCCACAAGGCGATGCTCTACCCGGCCGAGGACGGCGCGCGCCTGCTCACGCTCGGCGGCAGCGCCGCGATCGTGAAGGCTTGGAAGAAGACCGCAGCCGGCGCGCTCGAGGGCGCGGTCCTGTGGCAGAAGGACTTCGGCGGCAAGTTCAGCCGGATGCGCGACGCCGAGATCGCCGACCTGTACGGCGACGGGAAGCAGGACATCGCGGTGGCCACGCACGACCAGGGCGTGGTCGCGGTGCTGCGCCCGAGCGAGTCCGGCTTCACTGCGGTGGAGCTCGACCGCCAGAAGGACATCTTCGTGCACGAGGTCGAGGTCGGAGATCTCGATCGCGACGGGAAGCCCGAGGTGTACGCGACGCCGAGCGAGCCGAACCGGCTCACCGCGGGTGCATCACAGGCCGGCCACGTGGTCCGCTACGTGCCCGCGGCGGACAAGAAGCGCGAAGTGGTCGCGGACCTCGGCGACCGCCACGCCAAGGAGATCCTGGTCGCCGACGTGGACGGCGATGGAACCGACGAGCTCTACGTCTCGGTCGAAGGGCACGTGAACGAGGCGAAGGAGCTCGTGAACGCGGTAGAGATCCGGCGCTACGACGCGGGCACGCCGCCGGACGCGGGCGCGCTGATCGCGACGATCGACGATCGACTGTCGCGCTTCCTCACCGCCGGCGACGTGGACGGCGACGGCAAGAAGGAGCTCGTGGCAGCCGCGTTCAGCAGCGGGCTCTGGCTGCTCCGGCCCGGAGCCGACGCGAAGGCGCGCTGGTCGGTCGAGTCGATCGATCGCGACTCCGCGGGCTTCGAGCACGCGTCGATCCTGTGCGACCTCGACGGCGACGGAACCGACGAGCTCTACGTGGCGAGCGACAAGCACAAGCAGGTGCGGCGCTACGCCTGGGACGGCCGCAAGCTCGCGCGCGAAGTGATCTATTCGCGTCCCGACGACCGCCCCATCTTTACATGGAACGTCATGCCGATCCCGCGGGAACTGATCCCGTAGGCCACGCCGCGATCCCCCCGACATCCACAGGTTGGCTCAAGTTCTGCACAGGTTTCCCCGACCCCGATGGCCGCGCCTCGGACGGCTGCGGTTGTCAGGGTCCCATGGCTTGGGCTAATCCGGGGGGTCTCCGAAACCGGGCCCCAGGGCCCCGGGGGTAGACGAGGCAGATGGCGAAGGCTCTGGTGATCACGGAGAAGCCGAGCGTCGCGCGCGACATCGCCGACGCGCTGGGCGACTTCCGCGAGGAAGAGGGCTACTTCGAACGCGACGACATGCTCGTGACCTTCGCGGTCGGCCACCTCTACGAGCTGCTCGCCCCCGAAGAGCTCGACGAGAAGTTCAAGCGCTGGACGCTCGACGTCCTGCCGATCCTGCCCGACGAGTTCGGCTACAAGGTCAAGAAGGGCCAGACCGACCGCATCCGCACGATCCAGCGCCTGATGCGGCGCCCCGACGTCGACTCGATCGTGAACGCGTGCGACGCCGGGCGCGAGGGCGAGCTGATCTTCCGTGAGATCGTCGAGAACCTCGAGGCGCCGCAGCCGATCCGGCGGCTGTGGCTGCAGTCGATGACCGACGCGGCGATCCGCACTGGCTTCCAGCGACTGCGCCGCGGGCGAGGAGCTGCAGGGGCTCGCCGACGCCGCCGCGTGTCGCGCGCAGTCCGACTGGCTGATCGGCATGAACGCGACGCGCGCGCTGACCAAGCGGCTCAAGAGCCGCAAGGAGAAGACGTCGTGGTCGGCGGGGCGCGTGCAGACGCCGACGCTCGCGATGCTGGTCGACAAGGAGTTCGAGGTGCTCGCGCACGTGCCGCGCTCGTACTGGCGCGTGGCGGCGACGTTCGAGCACGAGGGCAATCGCTACGAGGGCACCTGGTTCGATCCCGCGTTCGACGCGGGCGACGATCCCGACCGCAAGGACGACCGGATCTTCGACGCCGAGCGCGCCTCCGCGATCGCAGCCGCGCGCGAGCGGTGTCACCGCGCTCGCGAGCGAGACGCGCAAGCCGTCGCGCGAATCGGCCCCGCCGCTGTTCGATCTCACGAGCCTGCAGCGCGAGGCGAATCGCCGCTTCTCGTGGTCGGCGCGGCGCACGCTGTCGGCCGCGCAGCGCTGCTACGAGCGCCACAAGGTGCTCACCTACCCGCGCACGAGCTCGAAGTGTCTGCCCGAGGACTACCGCGAGACGGTCGCGGAGACGATCGCGTCGTTCGCGGAGAACACCCGCCGCGACGAGGGATTCCCCGATCTCGCGGCCGCGGCCGCGCGGCTGCGCGAGAGCGGTCTCGAGAACGAGGCGCGCATCTTCGACAACGCCGGCATCTCCGATCACTTCGCGATCGTCCCGACCGGATCGCTGCCGCGCGAGCCGCTCACGGGCGACGACAAGCGCCTGTTCGATCTGGTGGCGCGCCGTTTCTTCGGCGCGTTCCACCCGCCCGCGCAGTGGGAGCGCGTCGAGCGCACGACCGTGGCCGGCGGCGAGAACTTCCGCACGCGTGCGCGCACGCTCGTCGAGCCGGGCTGGCGCTCGGTGCTCGTCGACAACAGCGACGAGGAGGAGACGCCGCTGCCCGCGCTGGTCGCGGGCGCCGACGAGGCGAACGACGTCGCGGTGCGCTCGATCGAAGCGCTGAGCCAGTCGGAAGAGACCAAGCCTCCCGCGCGGATCACCGAAGCGCGGCTGCTCTCGCTCATGGAGAACGCGGGACAGCAGATCGACGACGAGGAGTTCTCGGCGGCCCTGCACGAGAAGGGCATCGGCACGCCCGCCACGCGCGCCGACATCATCGAGAACCTGATCGGCAAGGGCTACGTGGTGCGGATCGGCAAGGCGCTGCGCCCCACGGTCAAGGGCATCCGGATGATCGACACGCTGCGCCGGATCCACATCGATCGCCTGACCTCGCCCGAGCTGACCGGAGAGATCGAGTTCCACCTGCTCGAGGTCGAGCGCGGCGGGCGTACCCGCAGCGAGTTCATGAGCGAGATCACCGACTACACGGTCGAGATCGTCGATCGCGCGAAGACCTTCGGCTACGACGAGCTCTACGACGCGAACGAGACGTTCGGCAACTGCCCGTCGCTGCGGGCGACCCGTGATCGAGATGGCGTGGTTCTATCGCTGCCGCGAGGAGCCCGCGCGCGATCCCGACTGCCCGCTGCGCTTCTGGAAGGACATCTCGGGCCGCTACCTCGACAAGCGCACGCTGCGCGCGCTGATCGCGAATGGCACGAGCCCCGAGATCGACGGCTTCACGGCGCGCAACGGGCGCACCTACCGCGGCGTGCTCACGCTCGACACCGAGGCGTGGAAGGTCGACGTGAAGTCGGCCGGCTGGAACGACGAGGCCGCCACCGACACGCCCGAGTACGAGGTGGATCCGGAGCCGCTCGGCCGCTGTCCGTTCGAAGAGGAATGCTCGATCGTCGAATCGCCCACGCTGTTCGTGTGCGAGCGCGCGCTCAAGGAGGCCGAGTTCTCGCGCGACGAGCGCAAGAAGCGCAAGGAGGAAGGCGCGCCGCAGAGCTGCGGCTTCGTCTTCCCGCGCACCGTGTGCAAGCGCGAGATCACGCGCGAAGAGGCCGAGCACTACCTCCGCGAAGGCAAGACCGAGCTGCTCACCGATTTCACCTCGCGCTTCGGGCGCCCGTTCTCGGCCACGCTCGTGCTCAAGGACACGGGCCGGCACGGCTTCGAGTTCCCGCCGCGCAAGAAAGCGGGCGAAGAGGAGGGCGGCGGGACCGCGGACGCGGCCGCTGCACCCGCGCCGGCCAAGCCGACGAAGCCCAAGCGCACGCGCGCGAAGAAGGCGGCTGCGGCGGTCTCCGACAAGCCCGCTGCCGCGAAGCCCAAGCGCAAGAAGGCGCCGCGCAAGAAGAAGGCCGCCGCGAAGAAGTCCGCCGCCGCGGAGGAGTAGTTGCCAGCGCGCGTTCGAGCTTGCTAGTTGGAGCGCCGCGACGCCCAGTGGCAGCCCGCGAGGACTAGCAGCGCGGCGATCGCGCCCGCACTCGCCCCCGGCTCCGGCACCTCGAGCGTGACGATCCCGCGCCCCGCATTCCCCCCGAACAGCGAGCGCCGGCCCAGCGAGCCGGAGACGAGCTGGATCTTCCCGGCGCCCATCGCCGTGCGCTTGTCGTAGCCGGTGAGCATGTACGACTCGATTCCGGCCACGGTGTTGACCTTGACCGTCAGCATGCCCTGCGTCCATGGCCCGCCGAAGGTCGCGGTCGTGCGGTTCGAAAGCGCTTTGGGTTGGACCACGTTACCGACCTTGTTGATGACCCCGCACACGTTGTGGATGGCGGATCGGAGAGGTCCTTTTCCAGCGTTATGCTGGGAGTACCAGCCGAACTCCATCCCCTGGGCCAGGTTGGGCGGCGAGATCGCATTCGGAAAGAACACAAAGCCGGGGACCGTAGCCGCAACCGCGACCGCGAACTTCCCCTGATTCGTCACGCTGCCGGCACCACCGAGCATCTTTCCGGTCCGCGTGTACTTCATGAATCCGGGGATCACGGCCATCTGGGTTCCCGGTCCCGGACACGGATTCGGGGAGGAGAAGCAGCTCGGGACCGTCACGAAGCCGCTTCCAGCGCATCCTGGGTTCAGCCCCATCGTCACCGTCGAGGTAGAGCCCGGGCAAAACGAGACGACGTCGGGGCCGGTGCGGCCCTTGCCGCCGCCGCCGCCGGGCACCTTCCCGGAGCCGGGCTTGATCGTCCAGCCCGGCTTCGCAGGGACTTGGACGATCAAGTTCGTGTAGACCTGCCGCAGAATCGGCGCTTGCGAAAGGGAACCGCGAACCTGGGGAAGCTGCGGGTTGCCGGGGCCGCGCAACGTGAACTGGCTGGCCGGAATCATGATCGACCCGCCGACCCCGCTGGTGGTGGTGATCATCGCGCCGGCCACCGCCTTGATCCCGTCGATGCCACCGTTCGGGACGCACGCCTTCGTACCCGGTTGGATCGGCATCCCGATGTCCTGCCGCCCGGCGATGTCGAACTGAACCTTGCCCGACAGCGAACGGGTCACCTGAGCCTGCGCGGAGCCCGAACCGGCCACCCACGCCAGCACGCATACGCACACGAGCGATCGCCTGTGCACCATGGCTGCGACCTCGAAGCGGCCACCCACCCTATCACCGTCCCGAGACGTTGGGGCAATAATCCCGATCGAAGGGCGAGGGATGACCTCGCGCCCACCCGGGGGTATAAAGGTCCCAGCAACGGACCCCCCGTTGGGTAACGGCAACTGCTGCGTGCCAGGGGATTCGTTCGAGGGCTCCGACAGCCCGGTGCGGCCGGTCGGCGGCGCGCGTCTGCGCCGCACGGATCGCTTCGCGCCGCGGGGCTCTCGCTCGCGTTGGGCATGCTCGCGGCGCCGGGTGCGCGCGCCGTCGACGCGCTCGACGGCCGCGTGGAGCTGCACGGCCACGTCGAGACCCAGATGCGCGGGATCAGCGAGAAGTTCTCGCAGGAGCTCGACCTCGCGCAGTGGTACAACATCCTCGAGCTCGAGATCGACGCCCACGTGCTGCCGGACGGTTGGGGCCCGATCAACGTGATGAGCGCGCACGTGCGCGCCGAGGGTCGCTACGACGCGATCTACTCCGAGGGCTTCCGGATGTTCCCGAGCATCAACACCTACGGGAACCACGCGCGCCGGCTGCCCAAGCGGCTGCGCGACGCGAAGGACCCCGACCTCGCGGGCGTGACGCAGGGCCCGGAGGGCAGCGCTGCGCGGATCGCGGACGAGAAGCCGGCGCCGCTCGCGCCGGTCGGCGAGCGCCGCGGCATCCCCGACTACGACATCTTCTTCCGCCAGGCCGGCGGCGACGACGTGATCGGCACCGCCGACGATCCGGCGCGTTATGCGAACGCGCGCATCCTCGACTACCGCTATGCGCTCACCGACGTGCACGGACCGGGCGGACCCGGCAGCACGCGCGTGCTCGGTCCCTGGCTGCCCAAGAACATCCTCGTGGCCTCGGCGCTCGGGCTCGACCGGGCCAATCCGCTGCGCGGCCGGATTCCCGCCGTGGCGATCCCGTCGGGGTGGACCGGCAGCGCGGGCGGCGAGTTCAGCGATCCGGCCGCGGTGCGCTTCTACGCGGGCGATCCCCAGCTCGCGGGGTTCTCCGCCGGAGAGCTCGCGGGCTTCTCGATCGACGCGCTCGATCCGAGCAGCGCGGTCGCGATCGCGCTGTTCGCGCCCGACACCGTGATCAGCGATCTATCGCGCAGCAAGTGCGAGCGCGCCGGCATCGCGAACTGCACGGTCGGCACGGCCTTCACCGATCCGGACACAGGTCGCCTTTACACGGTGAGAGCACTCAACGGCTTTGCGGCGACGCCGGTCGCGGGTGCGGGCGACTTCTCGCGGGGCACCTCGACCGACCTCGACGGCAACTTCGTGCCCGCGTTCGCGTTCGGCGGCGACTCCAGCGGGGTCGTGCCCTGCGTCGATCCGGCCGATCCCGAGCTCGCACCAGCCCAGCGCGGCGGGCTCGCCGAGAACACGGGCTGTCTGCCGGGCTCGCTCGAGACGGTGACCGAGGGCGGTGTCACGCGCTACGGCGAGCGCGTGACGAGCCCGCAGAACCTGCGCCTGATCGGCGGCCGCGGCGAGGCGCCGTTCCGCCCCGCGCCGGACCTCGCGAGCACCGCGCTCGGCAACGCGGCGCTGCTCGACGCGCAGGGGCTCTACCTGCCGAGCGTCGGGCTGCGCCACACGCTGCGCTCGGGCGATCTCGACCCGCTGATGTTCAACTTCAGCGAGTCCGAGCGCGCGTGGAACCGCGGCGCGAGCCAGCAGCGCACCAAGGAGCTCAAGGAGGCCTATCTCGACTTCGAGACGCTCGACCACCGGCTCTGGATGCGGCTCGGGCTGCAGAACATCGTGTGGGGCAAGACCGAGATCTTCCGCACCACCGATCAGTGGAATCCTCAGGATCTCGCACTCTCGTCGCTGCCCACGCTCGAGGAGTCGCGCATCGCGCTCTGGTCGGCGCGCGCGATCTACTCGCTCTACGACGTGGGTCCGCTCCAGGACGTGCGGCTCGAGGTCGCGGCGAATCTCGACAAGTTCGAGCCGGCCGACCTCGGCGCGTGCGGCGAGCCCTACGCAGCCGACACCGTGTGCGCGCTCACGTACGCGATCGCGACGCACTCGTATCTGGGCGTCGGGATCGCGGGCGTCGACCGGCCCGAGAGCCCGTGGAAGGAGCCCTCCGACCTCGAGATCGGCGGGAGGATCGAGTGGCGCTGGGATCGCTTCACGTTCGCGCTCACCGACTTCTGGGGCCACGGCGATCTCCCGTACGCGGATGCGATCTTCTTCTACGACCGCGGCGTCGACGTCGCGACCGGGCGACCCGTGGTGGCGCGCCTGCCAGGCCAGGCGCTCGGCACCTGCGCGCGCGGCGGACAGATCGCTCCCGATCCCCTGAACAAGCCGACCCCGACGTCACCCGGGCTCGCGTACAGCACCGCGTTCGCGTCGCATCCCTACTCGGTGACGACCGCGCAGAAGCCGTACGCGCTCTCGGGCGCGGGTACCGACGCGCTTCCCAACGGAGGGGGACCGCTCGACGGAACGACCGCGATCCGCGGCGGCATCGGCAGCGATCCGGACTGCCTGCGGCCCGGCGGCGCGCCCGGCTTCGCAAACGCGTTCTCGCTCGATCCGACCGCGCTCGTCGCGGTCACCAACGCACTGCAGTTCCAGTCGTCGAATCAGCAGCTGTTCGCGTGGACGTGCCTCGCGACGGTCGGGATCGCGGCCGCGCTCGAGCCCGGCGCGTGCGCGTGGACGTTCTTCGCGAGCGGCGACAATCTGCGCAGCGCGGGAGTGCCCGCCGGCGAGGCGTTCGCGACGATCTTCGCGGGCGATCCCGACGGACCGACCACCGTGCGCCGGATGCAGGTCGTGCACAACTTCCAGAAGGACCCGGCGCGCAACGGTCCGCTGATCGCGTTTCCGGTCGCATCGATCAACCGGCTCGCGAACGACCCGCAGGCGCCGTTCGACCGGAACGGCGACGGCGTCGTCGACGACGGTGCGGGCTGCGCCGATGACGATCCGGCCACGCCGTGCGACCTCGGCGGCTTCGACGGCTTCGACACGCGCACGATCCGCGCGCGCGCGCAGGACGCGGGTGCGCCCACGCTCGACAGCTCGCTCACGAACGAGCAGCGCGCGCTGCTGGGCTGCGGGCCGTTCTACGGCGTGCGCTGCGACAGCGCGGTACGCGAGACCACCACGCTGCAGTTCCCGCAGTCGGGTCCGTTCGGCGGCCTCGACTTCCTGAACACGGAAGCGTCGGTGCTCGTGCAGTCGTGGCTCGGCGTCGAGGGCACGCTGCCCGGGCAGACGCTCTCCGACAACCTGCCGCAGCCGGGCACGATCGGACCGCTCGGCCCCGCGCAGGCGCTCGGCGGGGGCTCGTCGCTGCGCACCAACGTGCCGTTCCTGGGCGGACCGGCCTGCACGCGCTTCGTCGCGAGTGCCGGGCTCGTGAAGCTGCCGGGCTGTCGCGGGATCGAGGCGCTGTCGGTGGTGTACGCCGATCCGAACGGGATCCCCGGCGACGGCGACGACGTTCCGACGCGCGTGCAGGTCGCGTTCGAGGCCGGCTATCTGCCCTCGATCGACGGCTGCATCCTCGGCGATGTGATCCGCCAGCGCGGCGCCGGCGCGCCGAGCGTGCCCGTGACCGCGGTGGGCGCGTCGGCCGACCTCGCGCGCGAGCTCGCGCTGTGCAGCGGCGCGACCGCGCGGCGCGCGGTTCCCGCCACGGTGATCACCGGCTTCGACGCAAACCAGAATCCGATCCAGGCCCCGAATCCGGATCCGACCTGCATCCCCCGCAACCTGGGCGGCGCCTTCATCACCGAGAACGGCGCCACGCGCAACGTGTTCGTGTGTCGCTCGCAGCAGGTCACGCTGGCCGACCTGCCCCTGATCCACCCGACCGCGGGCTGCATCGACTCGCCGACCAACCCGCGCGGCGTGCCGAGCTGCTTCGAGTGGGCGAATCGCGACCTCGTCGCGGAGCTGTTCGCGGGCACCGCCCAGCTGTTCCAGAACGAGCTCGCCGCGTTCTCGTACAACTTCCTCACCTTCCTCGCGATCTCGTCGTGCGATCTGCACACGAAGGATCTCGACGGCAAGGACCACGACGCCGATGGCGCACTCGCGGCCGATCCCGAGTGCTTCCTGCCCACGGCGCCCTATCAGCCCGGGCGCTGCTCGCTGTCCACGCCGCAGCTGTGCGCGAACGTGAAGAACTTCCTCGCCGCGGTCGGCGTCACGCGCAACACCGTGCGCGCGGCGGGCAACGAGCGCTTCGGGCGCCGCACCTTCATCTGGCACAGCGGCGGAGAGGTGGTGCTGCGCTACGACCAGCACAACGTGCTCGGCTTCGCGACCGACTTCGCGGAGGACCGCACGCAGACGAGCTGGGGCCTCGAGTTCACGTGGGTCGAGGGGGTGCCCTACTCCGACGCCGACGAGCCGAGTGGACTCAGCGACACGGACGAGCTCAACTTCGCTCTCTCGGTCGACCGGCCCACCTTCGTGCGCTTCTTGAACGCGAACCGCGCCGTGCTGTTCAACACGCAGTGGTTCCTCCGCTACCTGCCCGAATATCGCGATGGCTTCACCGTGAACGGTCCCGTGAACGTGTTCTTCAGCTTTGCGGTCTCGACGGGCTACTACCAGGATCGCGTGATCCCCGAGCTGCTCACCGTCTACGAGTTCGCGTCGCGCTCCGGCGGTGTGCTTCCCTCGGTGCAGTACCGCTTCACCGACTCGCTCTCGGTCACGTTCGGCGTGCTCTACTTCTTCGGGCGCACCGAGCTCTCCGACATGGCGGTGCAGGAGGTCTCGCCCGTGATCAACCGGGCTCCGCCCCACGCCTATCGCCAGCCGGTCGAGAACGGCTTCTCGGACATCCGCAAGCGCGACGAGGTGTTCGTGAAGCTGCGCTGGACGTTCTGACGGAGCGCTCGAAGCTACTCGGTCCCATTAGAAGACCGGTGTCGTGCGGGCGCGGGTTTTGGCTTTGAGGGATGTGATGGATTCGATTCCTTCCCTCAATGCCCAACAGCGGGCCGATCGGGCATCGAGCGCCGTGTTGTACTACGCGCTCCCCGGCACCTCCGCGGGATCCACCAGCCCCCGCCGTCGCCATCCTTCCCTCAAGAGCCAGAACCGCGGCCGCGCCACTGGCGATGAGCCCTGTGGGCCCGCGATCGGTGGCGGCCGCTTCCATCCGTCGAACCAGGCGCCGGACGAAGCGATGTCGAGCACCACTGGCGGGGCGATCCCATTCCGCTGGCGCCAGTGCTTTCGCGCGTTCAGAAGCACGTACGCCAGCGCATTCCGCACTTCGCGGGGGGTCCGCAGCACGCGCAGGTGGTAACGACCGAATAGAACAGGGCCTACGCCTCCGAACACCCGGTTCACCGTCCGCGCGAGCCGGATTCCCACCGACTTCATGCCGCGCCCCAGGGCCTCCTTGCCGGCGGCCTCGACCACGAAGTGCACGTGGTCGCGCTGGATCGAGTACTGGCAGACGCGGAACTCGCCGCGCTCGCAGCCGACGCGCATTCGCGACTGAAAGTCGCGGAGAAAGCGGCGGCTGCGCAGCGACGGAACATCCTGCCGCACACGCAGCGTGACGTGCGCCGGGCTGCCCTTGGGCACTTTCGGCCGCCGGACGTGATGAACGGGCGGCCGCGCTGACGCTGGTTTCCGCCCCGCGCCTTCGCGCTTGCCACCGTGGCCGCGAAACTTCATTTCGAGCTGAGCCATCAACTTGAATATAGCTATATATTAATGTTAGGTCAATGCGCGTGAGGCGGGAAGATCAAAGAAACGAGAAGTGAAGGCGCCGGGCGGCCTCGCCGCTGACGTAGAACCGCGCCGGCCCCTTCCCTAAAAGTGCAAAACAGCGTTCCGGGTCCGGCTCCGAGAGCGGGAGAAGGACTGACGTCAAAATCTCTGGCATGAGCCTTGCGCCCCTCTCATTCAGCGGGGCGTCTGCTAACGCCGAGGCACGATTAGTACTTCGCAACCTTCGGTTATGGACTTGTAGTGCCCATCGGAAAGCCTTTGGGTCTCGACACCGCACCAATAAGCATTCTCAATCGAGGCCGGATAGCCGGGGTCTGGGTCTTTGTTGAAGCGCAGATAGTGGCCGTGCACCTCCCAAGCCCTGAGGCGAGGGACATACTCCTCACCTTCCCGATCCTGTTCGAGATGAGTGCAACAGCGGCAGCCACCTTCGGTGACGGTCTTGCCGTCCTCATCCACAACCCGGAATGACCCTTCCCGAATTGCCCCAACCCTTCGGAGGAACTGACATTCATTCGTGTGGTCGAGGAGCAGGTCGAACTCGGTGGTCTTGATCTGTCTTTCTCGATCTCGACGTAGAGAACCCGCTTCTTAGCTGCGTCCATCTGCTCCATAGCGCGCTGGATCATTCGCTGCTCTGCCTCAGCACACCCATCGGAAGGGTCTGACGCGCAACTCGCGTCAATCGGAGCCGGTACAAGAGCCGCAATGACTACGAGAAGCAAGAGAGGCGCACGCACGGGGACTACCTCATTCACACGGATCGGAAGCAAGTGGCGAGTTGAGGTGCTTCGCGCTCGGGCGATCGTCTCTCCTGCGCGCTCCAGCGGGGCACAGGCGCTCGAACCTCCACCGCGACCCGGGCACGATCGCGGGGCTG
Organism: uncultured delta proteobacterium; assembly: GCA_963832165.1. Classification (GTDB taxonomy): domain Bacteria; phylum Myxococcota_A; class UBA9160; order UBA9160; family SMWR01; genus JAHEJV01. The sequence continues at coordinate 64,370 of CAWHTE010000011.1, forward strand.
TACTCGATCATCGTGACGTTGCCGCTGCCGTCGAGCACGCGGATGTAGTGCGCAGGCCGATCAGCGCTGGCGCGCGATCGCGCGTTCGATCGCGGCGCGGATCAGCTTGTCGTTGTCCTTCGAGATGAAGCGGTGCACGTAGCGCTCGAGGAAGAAGCGCAGGATCGGGTTGAATGCGTGGTAGGTCTCGCGGAAGTGGACGCGGGTGCGGCCGCCGCCGATGTCTTCGAGCCGGTGCCAGCCCTCCGCGCGCGACCAGAGCGGCTTGCCGATCGCCTCGTAGTGCGACGACACGTTCGGCACCACCTGGGTGACCCATTCCCACGACTGGCCCACGCCACTCGAGAGCAGCAGCTTCGGCACGCGGAAATAGCAGTGGCGGATCAGTCCGTCGCCGTGGTCGTCGCCCTCGTGCAGCACCTCGATCCGCACGTCGCCGTGTTCGATGACGCGCGGCTTGCCGGGCGTGGCGGGGTTCCGCACCGGCGGGTGCAGCGCTGCCCACACCAGTTCGGGCTTCGCCTCGATCTCGAACGAGAACCTGTGGTCCTGCATGCGCGAACTCTCGTCGCAAGGTAGCGTGGCGCGCGTGGATCGCGTGGTATCGGCGCTCTACCTGTTCGCGGCCGCGGGCAATCTCCTGCCCGCGATCGGGATCTCCTCGGCGGCTCGGCTCGAGGCGTTGTACGGCATCGCGATCGCGGACCCGAACCTGATCGTGCTGCTGCGTCACCGCGCCGTGCTGCTCGGCATCGTCGGCGCGCTGCTCGCGGCTGCGGCGTTCCGGCCCGCGCTGCGCACGGCTGCGATCGCCGCGGGCTTCGTCAGCATGATCTCGTTCATGGTGCTCGCATGGGGCGCGAGCGAGAGCAACGCTGCGCTGCGCCGCGTGGCGAGCGTCGACGTCGCTCTGTGCGCGGCGCTCGCAGGCGCGGCCGTGCTCGGGTCGACTAACGCGCGCGCTCGAGGAACGCCGATGAAGTGAGGTGGCGCAGCTCGTCGGCCGTGAGCGGCATCGAACGCGCGTCGTACGATTCGCGGCGCCAGCCGCTGCCGTCGCGCTCGTCGAAGAACACCGCGGCGGCCGGGTCGAATACCGCGGCCGGCTCGCCGTCGGGCCACGCGGGGTAGCCCGGGAGGTCGCCGCTCCAGCGGTGGAGCAGAACGCCCACTCCCGCGCGCCGGTCGCCGCGGCGCTCGGTGATCCAGTACAGCGGCTGCTGGGTCTGCGTGTCGATGTAGAGCGTGAGCCAGTCGTGCTCGCGGCCGCGGTCGCGCAGCGCGCCCTGGATCGCGATCGCCTGACGCACGTCCCAGCGGTCGTCGCCGAGCGAGAGGCCGCTCGGCCCGAAGCTGCGCGCGGGATCGCCCGGGAAGCCGCTGCGCGCCGCATTCAGTGGCGCCAGCACTTCGCGCACGCCCAACACGCGCCAGACATAGGCATTGGGCCGGATCGAGAGACCCGCGAAGCCGCGCGGCTCCGCGACCGGGATCGCGCCGCCGCGCTCCCCGGTCGCGCTCGGCACGAACAGCCCGTCGACCCACGCGTTCGCGGCCCGCCGCACCGCGCGCAGCTTCGGCACGAACACGAACACGTCGTCGGGCAGCGCATACTGCTGCGCGGCCGCGCGCGCGCGCGTCTGCTGCCACGCGAGCCCGCGCGCGTCGGCGGGCTCCGCGAAGCGGCCGCCCGCGATCCACGCCGCCGGCCCCGCGTCCGCGACGCGGTACTCCGGCGCGAGATCGGCGCGGTGTGCGAGCTGGAGCTGGAACCAGGTGCCGAGCGAGATTCGCCCCTGCTCCGCGCGCGACTGGTCGGTGATCCGGAACTGCCCGCTGGGTCCCGCACCGCGGTGGCGCCGCTCGAAGTTCCAGGCCCAGCGCGCGCCCGCATCGGCCGCGCCGGGATCGATGGCCTCGGCCGGGAAGGGCAGGCCCGCGGTGTAGTCCCCGAGGTTTCCGTCGCCGTCGAGCCGCGCACTCCCCGCGAAGCGTTCGGTCGCGCTCCGGTAGGAGCGCGGCGGCGGATATCGGCGGTGACACGCTCCGATCACGAGCTTCATGCCGTCGTGGAAGAACAGATCGCGGTGACGCCACACCTCGGGCGGCAGGAGCGGCGCGAGGCGCAGCACGTCGGCGCGCGCGAGCGCCATTCCCTCCTGGAGGCGTGTGGGCGCGGCGGGTGTTCCAGGCTCCGCCTCCGGAGGGGCCGCGAGCGCCGGGCACTCGTGCTCGCGCGGGAGCTCGCCTGCGCCCGCGCCCACGGCCGCGAGAGCGGCGGCGAGCCACGGGAGGACCCGAGTGCGGCATCGGACCACGCGCGGGCCCACCTCCCGCGGAGATTCTAACCCGCGGCGCCCGGGGCTACCCTTGCGACGAGGAGACGCGATCGTGCGGCGTTCCGTCGGCATTCCGCTCGCGCTCGGGATCGGCCTCACGATCCTGGTGCTCGTGCTCGCGGTCGGCTGGCAGATCCTCGTGCTCGACGATCCGCGGCAGCTCGCGCAGGGCCTGTCCACGCGCAACTGGATCATGCTGATCCTGGGCACGGTCTTCTTCGTGCTCGTGCTCGCGGGCCTCGTCGCGCTCTCGACCTGGCTCGTGCGCGAGATGCGCCTGAATCAGCGCCAGCGCGCATTCCTCGATGCCGTCAGCCACGAGATGCGCACGCCGCTCGCGTCGCTGCGGCTCTATCTCGATACGCTCGGCCGCCACGACCCCGATCCGGAGCAGCGCCGCGCCTTCCTCGGGCGCATGCAGCGCGACGTCGACCGGCTCGACCACACGGTCGAGCAGGTGCTGCACGCGGCGCGCGCGGAGGAGCACCGGCGCGTGCTGCCGAACGAGGAGGTGATGCTCGTGCCGCTGCTCGACGAGTGCATCGAGGAGCTGCGCACGCGGCACGAGCTGCCCGCGTCGGCGGTACAGCTCGACGCACATGCGCCCGCCGCGGTGCGCGGAAACCGCACCGAGCTCGCCGTGGTGTTCCGCAACCTGCTCGAGAACGCCGCCAAGTACTCGGCCGCGCCGGTCGAGATCCGCGTGCGCGTGTCGCCGAAGGGCGACGACCGGATCGACGTCGCGATCTCGGACCGCGGGATCGGGATCCCCGCGCGCGAGCTGCGCAAGATCTTCCAGCGCTTCTACCGCGCGGGCCGCGACGTACAGCGCACCGCGGCCGGGCTCGGGCTCGGCCTGTTCATCGTGCGCAACCTCGTGCGCCGCCAGGGCGGGCGCGTGGTCGCGCGCAGCCAGGGGTCGGGGACGGGCAGCCGGTTCGTCGTCACGCTGCGCGCCGTCGCGTCGCCGGAGGGTGCGTGACGCGCATCCTCGTCGTCGAAGACGAGGAGCACCTCGCCGAGGGATTGCGCTTCAATCTCGAGGCCGAGGACTACGAGGTGGCGGTCGCACCCGATGGAGTCCGCGCGATCGAGCTGCTCTCGGCGCGCGAGCGCAGCGTCGATCTCGTGATCCTCGACTTGATGCTGCCCGGTCTCTCGGGCTTCGAGGTGCTGCGGCGCACGCGCGCGGCGGGCGACTTCGTGCCCGTGCTGATCCTCACCGCGAAGGACTCGATCGAGGACCGCGTGCGCGGGCTCGAGGAGGGCGCCGACGATTATCTCGGCAAGCCGTTCCGACTCGACGAGCTGCTCGCACGCGTGCGCGGTCTCTTGCGCCGGCGGCGCTGGGATGGCGCCACGGACGGTGCGCTGCCCGAGCCCGTGACGATCGGCGCCGTGACGCTCCACTTCGATCGCTTCGAGCTCGAGACGCCCGCGGGTGTGGTGAGCCTCACCACGCGCGAGATGGGTCTCTTGCGCGCGCTCGTGGACCGCGACGGCGAGGCCGTTACGCGCGGCGAGCTGCTGGAGAGCGTCTGGGGGCTGCGTCCGGACACGCAGACGCGCGTCGTCGACAGCTTCGTCGTGCGCCTGCGCCGCTATCTCGAGCCCGATCCGGCACGGCCTCGCCATCTGCTCTCGGTGCGCGGGCGCGGCTATCGGCTCGTGAGATAGCCGCCCCTTGAGAACAGTGGGGCGACTTGCGAAGCTCACCGTCGGTGAGAGACGCGCTCACGTTCTTCGTCGAGCCGGTATTCGAGAATGCGACGCTGGTCGCCGCGTTCGAGGGTTGGAACGACGCGGGCGAGGCCGCAACCGGCGCGGCGCGCTACGTCGCAGAGGCGATCCATGCGGTGCCTCTGGCCGAGATCGACGGCGAGGACTTTCTCGACTTCACCGTGCACCGCCCGTGGGCGCGCGCAGCCGAGGACGGCACGCGCACGATCGAATGGCCCGTCACGCGCGTGAGCTACGGCGAGTGCGGCGTGGGGCAGGAGCTCGTGGTGGCGCTTGGCGTCGAGCCGCACCTGCGCTGGCGCGCCTACTGCGATCTGTTCCTCTCGCTCGTGAGTCGATTGCGCGTTCGACGCGTGGTGCTCCTGGGCGCCTACGTCGCCGACGTGGTCTACTCGCGCCCCGTCGACGTGACGGGCTTCGCGAGCGATGAGGATCGCCTCGAGGCGATCGGCGTCGCGCCCTCGCGCTACGAAGGGCCGACCGGGATCGTCGGCGTGCTCGGCGAGCTGCTTCGCGCAGAGGGCGTACAAGTGCTCTCGCTCTGGGCGGGGTTGCCGCACTACATCAGCGCGTCGCCGAACCCGCGCGGATCGCTCGCGCTCGTGCAGAAGCTCGTGTCCGACCTGCCGCTCGCGATCGACGAGAAGCCGCTGCGCGACGAGGCGGCCGCGTTCGAGCAGAAGATCTCCGCGCTCGTGTCCGGCGATCCCGAGCTCACCGAGTACGTGCGGCTGCTCAAGAAACGCGAATTCGCGCAATGATCGGCGGATTACGGCCTTCGGCCTAATCCGCCCTACGAGAAGGCGGTAGGGCGGATTAGCCCAACGGGCGTAATCCGCCATTGTCGAGTCGCGTCAGAGCTCGATCGACTCGTCGATCAGCATCACCGGGATGCCGTCGTCGACCGGGTAGAGGATGCGCCCGTCCTGGCGGATCAGCCCTTCGCCGATCCGGTTCTTGACGGTCTCACCCCCGCGGTTGCGCAGCCGCCCCGCGTCGATCTCGGCGTTCACGCGCGAGAGCACATCGGGGCCCGCGAGCCCCACGGGCTGCTTGGTCTCCGGACACACCAGGATCTCGAGTAGCTCCGGGCTTACGGTCATGATCTCCTCCACGCGGACGCGCGATCATAGCGGCGCGAAATCGCTTGCGAAATCGACGGTGCTTCGCGAGCTCTCGCGCGCGCGCGAATTCGCGCCAATTCGCCTTGACGCGAAGCGGCTTACGGGATATCACACCGCGCGTTTCGAGGGGCGCGCTGCTCCGCGTCGTCGTCCTGCCACGGGCTTTCCCGTTCTCTCACCCCGTTCGTCTGAGGACCAGGAGTCCCAAGCTCCCTCATGCGAGACCGCGCCGCCCGTCCGTCGCTCCTCGTCGGGGTCCTGCTCGCAGCCGTCGCGGCCTGGATTGCCGCGACGGGCCTGGGCGGCGCCACGCCCGTGCACGCGAAAGACGCCGTGCGCGTGGCCACGAGCGTGTGCGACGCGCACGAGCTGCGCGCGCTCCAGAAGAAGGATCCCGATCTCAAGATCGATACCACGCAGTTCGAGTCGCCCTGGCCGACCCGCGAGGCGTGCCTCTCGCACGCCGCGGCCGAAGACCCCGACGCGCCGGGTCCGATCCAGCCGATCCAGTTCAGCCACAAGCACCACTCGGGCCTGTATCAGATCGACTGCCAGTACTGTCACTCGGGCACCGATCGCTCGCCCTCCGCGGGCGTTCCCGCGGTCGAGGTGTGCATGGGCTGCCATGCGCAGTTCCCGACGAGCTACGACGAGCTCGAGGGCATCAGGACGCTCAAGGATCACTGGGCCAAGAAGCAGCCGATCGAATGGGTGCAGATCCACCGCGTGCCCGAGTACGTGCAGTTCCAGCACCGCGCCCACGTTCAGAAGGGCTTCACGTGCCAGGAGTGCCACGGCGCCGTCGAGACCATGGACAAGGTGTCGATGACGGAGGACACGGTCTGGTGGCCGTGGCTGCTGCCCGCCGCGAAGCTCGAGATGGGCTGGTGCATCGATTGTCACCGACGGAACAACGCGACACAGGATTGTGCCGCCTGTCATTACTAGGCGGACCGCCAGCGCGCGGAAAACTGGAAACGAATGGCCGAACTCGACCGACGAGGATTTCTCAAGCTGGTCGGCACCAGCGCAGGTGCCGCCGCGGCGGCGGGCTGCTCGGAGCTGCCCGAGAAGCTGATCCCGTACGTGATCCAGCCCGAGGAGATCACGCCCGGCCTCCCGGTGATCTACGCCTCGACGTGCCAGGAGTGCAGCACCGGCTGCGGTCTGCACGTGCGCACGCGCGAGGGGCGGCCCGTCAAGCTCGAGGGCAACCCCGACCACCCGATCAACCAGGGCAAGCTCTGCGCGCGCGGTCAGGCGGGCCTCTCCCGCACCTATCACCCCGATCGCCATCGCAGCGCGCTCCAGCGCGACGCGTCGGGCGCGCTCGCCCCGATCGGCTGGGACGAGGCGATCGCGGCACTCGCCGCGGCGGTTGGCGCGGCGCGCGAGCGCGTCGCGGTGATCACGGCGCCGGTCGGACCGACGCTGGGCAGCGTGCTCGACTCGTGGCTCGCGGCCACGGGCGGCGGAACGCGCGTCGACTACGAGCCGTTCGCGCCCGAGTCGCTGCGCCACGCGAGCGAGGCCGTGTTCGGCGTTGCCTCGGTTCCCGTATTCGACCTCTCCGACACCGATTTCGTGATCGACTTCGGCTCCGACTCTCTTTCCACGGGCCTCTCGCCCGTCGAGCACGCGCGCCAGATCGCAGCCGCGCGCGATGCCGCGCAGGAGTCGGGCCGCGCCGCGCGGCTCGTCTACGTGGGTCCGCGCCTCGACGAGACCGCGGGCCACGCCGATGAGTGGCTGGCCGCGAAGCCCGGCACCGAGGGGATCCTCGCGCTCGCGATCGCGCGCGCGGCCGTCGATGCGAGAGGAGCCGGAGGAGAGATCGGCGGCGCCGCATCGGCGATCGCGCGCCAGCTCAGCGGATTCTCCGCCGAGGCCGTGGCGGAGCGCACCGAGGTGTCGGCCGATGCGATCCGCCGGATCGGCGCTGCGATCGCGAACGCCAAGCGTCCGGTCGCGCTGCCGCCGGGCGTGGCGCTCACGAGCTCGCGCGCCACCGCCACCGCGGCCGCGGTACTGCTGCTCAACGCGGCGGTCGGCGCCGTGGGAAAGACCGTGCACATTCCGCCCGCGCCGTCGCGCGCGCCGAGCTTCCGCGCCACCACGCGCCTGATCGAAGCGATGAGGGCGGGTCAGGTCGACGTGTTGATCGTCCACGGCGTGAACCCGGTGCACTCGCTGCCCGCGGAGAGCGGCTTCGCCGAAGCGCTCGCGAAGGTGAAGCTCGTGGTGTCGACCGCCTCGATGCCCGACGAGACCTCGTCGCTCGCGCACCTCGTGCTGCCCGACCACACCACGGCCGAGAGCTGGGGCGACGCCGCACCGCGTCCGGGTGTTCGCAGCATCGTCCAGCCGACGCTGCGCCCGCTCTTCGACACGCGCGCGTTCGGCGACACGCTGCTCGACAGCGCGCGCGCGATCGGCGGCGCGGCGGCGAATCTGCCGGCCGGCAGCTTCCGCGGCGCCGTCGAGGCGGCATGGGCCGACACGAACTGGCGCGCCGCGCTGGCCCGCGGCGGCGTGTTCGAGAGTGCATCGCCGGCTGCACCCGGAATCGCCGAAGGCGTCGCGCGACTCGAGTTCAAGGAGCCGAAGCTCGACGGTGAGGGCGGCTTCGTGCTGCTCGCGGTTCCGTCGCCGCTGCTCGGCGACGGGCGCGGCGCGAACCTGCCGCTGCTCCAGGAGACGCCGGATCCGATCACGAAGATCACCTGGCAGTCGTGGGCCGAGATCAGCACGAAGGCCGCGGCGACGCTCGGCGTCTCGCCGGGCGACGTGCTCGCGATCGAGACGCCGAACGGCAAGCTCGAGGTGCCGGCTTGGCCGCGCGGCGGCCTCCGCGACGACGTGGTCGTGGTGGCGATCGGGCAGGGTCACACGGTCGGCAGCTATGCGGGGCCGACGCCCGACGACTACAGCATCGGGAAGCGCGCGGGTGACCGCCCGCAGGCCGGACCCGCACGCGGCGTGAACGTCAACGCGATCCTGCCCGCGCAGACCGACGAGACCGGAGGCCGCGCGTGGCTCGCGGTCAAGGCGCAGGTCACGCCGACGGGCGCCTTCCAGCGCCTGCCGTTCACGCAGGGCACCGACAACAAGCGCGGCCGTCTGCTCGGCGAGCGCATCTCGCTCGTCGCGCTCGCCGCGGGCGGCGAGAGCCCGTGGGCCGCGAACGAGACGCCCGGCCACGTCCCCGGCGCGCTCGCGGTGCCGCACCCGGCCGAGGAGCACGGCGAGGCAGCCGGTGAGCACGCCGCCGCCGAGCACCACGGTGGTCACGAGATCCGGCGCGCGTACGATCCGGTGAGCGACTCCGGCGCTCAAGACCCCTACCGCTGGGGCATGACGATCGACGTCGACAAGTGCACGGGCTGCAGCGCGTGCGTGGTCGCGTGCTCGGTCGAGAACAACATCCCGACCGTCGGAGAGTCCGGGATCCTGCGCAACCGCGGGATGCACTGGCTGCGCATCGAGCGCTACGTCGGCGTCGGCGAGAAGACGTTCGAGACCGGGCGGCCGGAGATCCAGAGCCGCGAGAAGCTCGGCGACGTCGACGTGCGCAACTCGCCGATGCTGTGCCAGCAGTGCGGCGCGGCGCCGTGCGAGCCGGTGTGCCCGGTGTTCGCGACCTATCACTCCGAGTCGGGCTTGAACGGCATGACCTACAACCGCTGCATCGGCACGCGCTACTGCTCGAACAACTGCCCGTACAAGGTGCGGCGCTACAACTGGTTCGACTATCAGATCGAGCGCTGGCCGGAACCGATGGGCCTCGGTCTCAATCCCGACGTCACGGTGCGCGGCCAGGGCGTGATGGAGAAGTGCACCTTCTGCGTGCAGCGGATCCAGTCGGCACGACTCACCGCGAAGGGCGAGGGCCGCGCGGTGGCCGCGGGCGAGATCCAGACCGCCTGCCAGCAGACGTGTGCGACCGGCGCGATCACGTTCGACAACCTGAAGCTGACCGGGAACACCGCGAGCGCAGTGGCACAGGCCAACGCGGGCCGCACCTACCATGCGCTGCACATGCTGAACACGCGACCCGCGGTCACCTATCTGGCGAAGGTCGCGCGCGAAGAGGAACACGAGGGATGACGCCGCCGCCCGCAGAAGCCGTTGCCGCGATGATCCGGCCCGCGCCGAAGCGCGTGGATTCGAAGGTGAACCGCGACCTCCTGCGCGTGATGGAGGGCGCGTCGCTCAACTACTGGCTCCTCCTGCACCTGGCCGTGGGCTTCATGCTCGCCGCGGGCGGCGTGTGGATCTTCCAGGTCTACAAGGGTCTCGGCATCGCGGGCTACCGGCACCCGGTGTTCTGGGGCGCCTACATCGTCACGTTCGTGTTCTGGGTGGGCATCGCCCACGCGGGCACGCTGATCTCGGCGATCCTCTATCTGTTCCGCGCGAAGTGGCGCAACGCCATCAACCGCAGCGCCGAGGCGATGACCGTGTTCGCGGTGCTCACCGCGGCACAGTTCCTGGGCATCCACGTCGGCCGGATCTGGAAGTCCTATTTCATCCTGCCGTATCCGAATCAGCGCGCGCTGTGGGTGAACTTCAAGAGCCCGCTGCTTGTGGGACACCTTCGCGATCACCACCTATGCCACGACCTCGATCCTGTTCCTGTACGTGGGTCTGATTCCCGATCTCGCGATCGCGCGCGACCGCTCGACCGGCTGGCGTCGCGTGCTCTACGCCGTGCTCTCGCTGGGCTGGCAGGGCACCTCGAAGCAGTGGAAGTCGCACAACCGCGCGGTGCTCCACCTGTCGGGGCTCGCCACACCGCTCGTGCTCTCGGTGCACAGCGTCGTGTCCTGGGACTTCGCAATGGCGATCGTGCCCGGCTGGCACGCGACGATCTTCGCGCCCTACTTCGTGGCCGGTGCGATCTTCTCGGGCTTCGCGATGGTGCTCACGATGATGATCCCGGTGCGCCGGATCTTCGCCCTCGAGGAGTACATCACCGACTATCACTTCGAGAACATGTCGCGCTTCATCCTGCTGACGTCGCTGATCGTCGGCTACGCGTACCTCTCGGAGTACTTCATCGCGTGGTACAGCGGGGTCGAGGCCGAGCAGACGTCGTTCTTCATGCGCGCGTTCGGGCCGTACTGGATGTCGACCTGGACGATGATCATCTGCAACGCGGTCGTGCCACAGATCCTGTGGTTCAAGTGGGCGCGCACCAACGTGCCGACGCTGTTCATCGTCTCCGTGCTGATCAACATCGGCATGTGGTTCGAGCGCTACGTCATCATCATCGGCGGACTCTCGCGCGAGTACGACCCGGCGGTATGGGGCGTCTACACGCCGAGCTGGCCCGAGCTGGTGGTCGTGGCGGGCAGCTTCGGCTTCTTCTGCCAGTTCTTCCTGATCTTCCTGAAGCTGTTCCCGGTAGTGGCGATCGCCGAGGTCAAGGAGATCGAGATCCACAGCAAGATGCACGGCCAGGTGGGACACTGATGCCGACCCTGCTGGGCGTATTCGAGCAACCGGACCAGATCGCTGCGGCGGCGAGCCAGCTGCGCGCGCGCGGCTATGACGATCTCGAGACCTATTCGCCCGCGCCGTTCGCGGAGGTGGACGACGCCGTGATCGAGAAGCCGAGCACGGTGCGTCTGTTCACGCTGATCGGCGGGCTCACGGGTGTGGTGACGGGCTACGCGCTCACGCTCTGGATGGCGAACAACTGGCCGATCATCGTCGGCGGCAAGCCGTACTCTTCCGTGACGCCGTTCACGATCATCGCGTTCGAGCTCACGATCCTGTTCGGCGTGCTGATGACGGTGCTCGGCGTGTTCGTGTTCGGGAAGCTGCCCAAGTTCAAGCTCGACGCGGCGTACAGCCCGCGCTTCTCGGCCGAGGACTTCGGGCTCGCGGTGCGCTGCAAGGACCGCGACGTCGCCGAGATCGACGGCCTGCTGCGCGCCCACCACGCTGTCGAGGTCTCGATTGTCGAAGCTTAGCCACCCGATTGGCCTTCGCTCGGCTTCGCCTCGCTGCGCGCGCGCTTCGCGCGCTCGCGCTCTCCGTCTCTCGCGGAGCTTCTTCGCGGGCACCGCGCTCCTGCTGACCACCACGGTGGGCTGCTGGGAGCAGTGGTCGGACACGTGGTTTCCGCAGATGAAGCGGCAGAAGGCGGTGCAGGCGTTCGAGGAGGTCGGCTTCGGCGGCCGCGTGGAGGCGTTCACGCCGCCCGAGGGCACCGTGCCCGTCGCCACCGCGATGCCGCCCGAGATGGATCCGAACGACGTGGCCGCGCAGGACGCGCTCCAGAACCCGCGCCCGGTGACGCTCGCGTCGCTCGAGAACGGCCGCACCCAGTACATGCGCTACTGCGCCACCTGCCACGGCGAAAAGGGCGTGGGCGACGGGCCGGTCAGCATGATGAGCAAGCAGCGCGGGCCGTTCGGCGGCGTGCTCGCGATCGCGGGGCCCGCGAGCATCGCGAAGATCCGCACCGACGGGCACATCTATTCGACGATCCGCTACGGGCGGCGGCGCATGCCGTCCTACCACCGGATCCCGTCGGACGACCGCTGGGACATCGTGAATTTCGTCCGGTACCTGGGCGATCAGAAGGAAATTGCGAAGTGAGCAGCAACTACGCGGCGAGTCCCCGCGATCTTCCGCGCGCGCTCGTGTTCGCGTGTGTGGTGCTGATAGTCGTGGGCGCGATTGCGTTCGCCTCGGGTCTCATGCGCGACCCCGGCAGCGCCTGGCGCGCGTTTCACGTGAACTACCTCTTCTTCGGCATCATGGCGCAGGGCGCGCTCTGCCTCGCGTGCGCGTTCGTGATCATCGATACGAAGTGGACCGGACCGATCCGCCACGTCTCCGAGGCGCTCGCCTCCTGGGTGCCGATCTCGTTCGTGCTGTTCCTGGTCGGGAACTGGTTCGGCCGCGAGTACATCCACACCAACTGGCTCCACGGTGCACCGCCGGGCAAGGAGGGTTGGCTCAGCTTCGGGCGCGTCTATACCACCGACGCGTTCGTGCTCGGCGTGGGCGCGATCCTCACGTTCGTGTTCCTGCGCACGTCGTTCCGGCCCGCGCTCGCGGGCGCGGCCGACCGCGCGACGCGCGCGAAGGGCATGTTCCAGAGCTGGACCGCGGGCTGGCGCGGCGACGACGCGGAGTGGAAGGAGTCGCGTGCGCGCCTGCGCGTGCTCGCGCCGATCATCTGCCTCTGGTACGCGTTCGCGCACACGCTGATCGCGTTCGATCAGGTGATGTCGCTCAACCCCACCTGGTTCTCGAACATCTTCGGCTGGTACTTCCTGTGGGGCGGGTTCCTGAACGGCGTGGCCGCGACCGCGCTCGCGTGCGTGCTCCTGCGCGCGACGACGCCGGGCTGGGACGTCGAGATCACGTCGAGCCGCATGCACGATCTCGGCAAGATGGTCTTCGCGTTCTCGATCTTCTGGATGTACCTGTTCTTCGCCCAGTACATCGTGATCTGGTACGGCAACCTGCCCGAGGAGACGCAGTTCTTCCAGGCGCGGCTCGGCCCGCAATTCCTCCAGGACAGCTTCAAGCTGATCGACTGGAAGCTGCTCGATCTGCCGTACGTGAAGCTGTCGCTCGCGGCGTGGGTCGGCTGCTGGGTGACGCCGTTCTGGGTGCTGCTCGGTCAGCGCCCGAAGCGCACGCCCGCGATCCTCGGCGGTGTTGCGGCGATCTCGCTGCTGGGCTTCTGGCTCGAGCGCAACGCGCTGGTGTGGCCGTCGTTCGGGACCGAGAACGATCACCTGTGGGCGGGCCCGGCGCAGATCGCGATCGCGCTCGGCTTCCTCGGAGCGTTCGTGCTGAACTTCCTGATCTTCAGCCGGGTGTTTCCGACGCTGCCGCTGCCGAAGCGGCCGTAGCGAAGGTTCGGCTAGCTTCGTCGGGTGGAGAGCGAACCCCCGATTGCCGCGACCACGACGTTCTCGCTGAAGGGCCGTCCGCGCGCGATCGCGCTCGAGGCAGAGGGGCTCCACCACCCGACCGGATCGCGCTGGGGCCGCGGACGCGTCTACACGGCCTACCGCGACGTCACGCACCTCGCGACTTCGTCGCGCGCGGTCTGGCTCGGCACGCGGCGCTCCGTATACGTGATCGCGCGCCGCACGTTCGTGGATCTGCACGGCCCCGAGCACCTCGTGCGCGCGCTGCTCGCCGAGATCGCGCGCCAGCCGCTCGGCTCTGCGCAGCTCGCGCGCATGGCCGAGATCGAAGAGACCGCGCGCGAGCGGTCGCCGCTGCGCGCGACCTGGGGTCTCGTGCTCCTGTGCACCGCGATCTATGCCGCGCAGGTGATCGGCGGAGACGACGTGCATGCCGTGGGCTACTTCACGGGCGTACTCGCGGGCGATGGCGACTGGTGGCGTGTCGTTACCGGCAATCTGCTGCACGCGAACGCACTGCACCTGATCCTGAATCTGCTCGGGCTGATCGCGATCGGCTCGCTCGTGGAACGCGCGCTCGGCACTGCGCGCGCGATCTGCGTGATGGCGGCGTCGGGTTTCGGCGCGATGGGCGCGAGCGCGTGGTGGAGCGACCTTCCCGTGGTGGGCGTCTCGGGGGTCGTATTCGGGTTGATCGCGGCGCTGCTCGTGCTGGAGCTCCGCTTCGCCGACCGGCTGCCCGCGTGGTGGCGTGTGCCGCGCAGCGCGCTGTTCGGGATGATCGCGATGAGCGCGCTGCTCTCGCTCCTGCCGTTCATCGCGGCCGCCGCGCACGCGGGCGGCTTCCTGGCCGGCGGCGCGGCCGCGATCGTGCTCGCGGGATCCGGGCTCTCGATGCGGCCGAGCGCGCTCCCCGTGCGCGCAGTGGCCGGCGCGAGCGCGGTGATCGCGCTGATCGCGGTCGGAGCGGCTGCCTACGAGCTCACGAGGCCGGGGGAGTTCGCTGCGCGCTACGTGGCGCGGCTCGCTCATCTGCCCGACGTCAGCGCGGAAGAGCTCAACAACGCGGCGTGGATGATCGCGGTCGACGAGCAGTCGTCGCCCGAGCTGCTCGAGGCCGCGCTCGAGCTCGCCGAGCGCGCCGTCGACGACACCGAGCATTCGCAGGCGCACATCCTGGACACGCTCGCGGAAGTGCACTTCCAGCTCGGCCATCGCGAGGAAGCGGTCACGGCAATCGAAGAGGCGATCCAGCGCGAGCCCTCCGAGGACTACTACCGCGAGCAACGCCGGCGCTTCCTCGGCGAGCGCGAACCCGAGGATCGCCCCTACCTCCCGCCGCAGCCCGCTGAGCCCGAAGGGGAGACGGACGAGGGCGGGTTCAGCGTCTAGGCCCGCGCAAGGTCGTGAAGCCGACGAAGCCGCCCGGATCCTGGAACGCTGCCTGTGCTCGCGCGGGAACGGCGGCGTGGCTCGTGCTTCCCGCGCCCGCGGCTGCGCATTCCTTCGGGCGCGTCTACAACCTGCCGGTCCCGTTCTGGCTCTACGGATTCGCAGCCGCTGCAGCGCTGCTCCTGTCCTTCCTGATCGTCGGATACTTCGTCGCGGTGCCGCGGTCTGCGTCGGCCGAGGGAGCGCGCGACATCGGGCAGCTCGGCTGGGTTCGCGCGCTGCGCCGCGTTCGTCTCGTGCCGGCGCTCGCAGTGATGAGCGTGCTCGGGCTGCTGCTCTGCATCCTCACGGGCTTCTTCGGCAGCCGCGATCCCTACCGGAATTTCAGCATGACCTTCTTCTGGGTCGTGTTCACGCTGGGATTCGCCTACTTCACTGCTCTCGTCGGCAACCTGTACGACGCGATCAATCCCTGGCGTGTGATCACGCAGGCGCTCGCGCGGGTGTTTCCGCAGTTCGCGCGCGGGCGGGTGCATTATCCGGATGCGCTCTCGTACTGGCCCGCGCTCGGTCTCTACATGGCGTTCATCTGGATCGAGCTCTTCGGTCGCACCACGCCGTTCTCGCTCGCCGCCTGTCTGCTCGCGTACACGTTCATCAACCTCGCCGGCGCGTGGTGGTTCGGATCGCCCGCATGGTTCCGATACGCCGAGTTCCTGAGCGTCTTCATGCGACAGCTCGGGCGCATGGCGCCGCTCGAGTATCGGCTTGCGGTGCCCGACGGCACCGCAAGCCGATTGCGCTGGCGCGTCCCGTTCTCGGGCTTGCTGCAGGAACGCGCCGAGAGCCTGAGCCTGGTCGTGTTCGGGCTGTTCATGCTCTCGTCCACGGCCTTTGACGGCCTGCGCACGACGGCGGTCTGGTTCAGGCTCTTCTGGGACGATCCCACGGGCCTCCTGTTCGCCTGGCAGGGACGCAACCCCATCTACGCGTTCGAGACGCTGCGGCCGTACTACCTCGCGTACGAGACGTTCTGGCTGGTGGCGTCTCCGTTCGTGTACCTGGCGATCTATCTCGGGTTCATCTGGCTCGCGCGGCTCGTCACGCGCAGCGTGCGGCCGATGCGCGAGCTCGCGCTCGACTTCGCCCATACGCTCTTGCCGATCGCCCTGGTCTACAACGTCACGCACTACTTCACGCTGATCCTGACCGAGGGCGCGAGGATCGTGAGCCTCTCGTCCGACCCCTTCGGCTGGGGATGGGATCTGCTGGGCACGGCGGGCGTGCTCCGCGCGCCGATCATCCCGGACATGAACTGGGTCTGGCACGCGCAGGTCGCGCTGATCCTGTTCGGCCACATCGCGAGCGTCTATTTCGCGCACGTCGTCGCGCTGCGCGTGTTCGCGACGCGACGCGCGGCGATGCTGAGTCAGCTGCCGATGCTGGGCCTGATGGTGCTCTTCACCGTCGCGGGGCTCTGGATCCTCGCGCAGCCGATCCAGTCGGGAGCGCGATAGCGCGCCGGCGCGCGAGCGCCGCGAGTACGGCGGCGCCCGCGGCGAGCGAGAGCGAGGTCCCGGACTCGGGCAGTGCGGTGAGCACGGCGGAGGTGCCCGGCGATCCGGGGTCGCCCAGCGGGATCTCGAGCGCGGGACGCCCGTGGGCGACGTTCTTGGCGTCGAGGGCCAGATGCTCGCGAAGCTTGCCCTCGAGCCGCACGACCCAGAAGCCGCCGCTCGCGGTCGAGAACCAGATCTCCCCGCGCTCGGCGTCGTAGTGGTTGTGCGCCCACGCCTGGTCGAGCTGCGTGGCCGCCGTCGGGTCGACGTCGCCCGGGTTGAAGTACGCGACTTCCGTCGGCCGCACCGGGTCGCGCACGTCGAACACGCGGATCCCGGCGTTCCACATCGACGCGATCGCGAAGGTGGTGTCCGTCGCGTCGTCGAAGTCGTGGTAATGCACCGACTGCGCGGTATTCGAGTCGTTCTGCGCCAGGCAGTTCTCGACCTGGTTGATCTCGAGGCCCATCTGCGAGGCGAGCACCGGAGCCGTGGGGTCGTCGATGTTGGTGAGCCACGGCTCCGCGGGCCCGAGGGCCGGGTTCAGGATCTCGGGAAGGCAACCGGTCGCGTCGCCGATGCTCTCCTCCGAGTGGATCACATAGCGCTTGCCGCCGATCGTGCCGGGACGCACCGAATGGCCGCGTCCGCTGCGCTGGCTGATGGCGCGCGGCATCCCCTTCGGCGTGTTCGACGCGTCGCGCTCGAGCCACTCCGTGACGTCGAGGATCGTGAAGATCTCGAACACGGGGAGCTGCGAGCCGAGGTAGAGGATCTTGCTGTCCGCACTCCAGTCGATGTTGGTCGCGGCCTCGTGACTCGTGTAGAGCGGGTGCTGGATCTCGCGAATCTCGGGGGGCAGGAAGTCATCGACGTCGGCGTACGGTCCGGGCGCCAGCATCGGGCCTTCCATCACGTCGTGCAGGTTGCCGAGGTAGACGACGCCCGTCTGCGGATCGGAGTCCCACAGCCCGGAGATGTCGACCATCTGGAGCGGCTGCGTGGCAATGACGTATCGGCCGTCGGGCGAGATCGTCAGGTTGTGGATGTTGTCCGGCCAGAAGTACGTGGCCATGTGCTTCCACTTGCTGCAGTCCGGGTCCGAGACGTCGTAGATGTCCATCGGCCTCGGGTTCAGTTCCACTGGCAGGCTCAAGATGGTGTTGCCGTACTGGCCGGCCACGAGGATCGACCGGCCCGACGGTGTCGTGAGGGCATGAATCGTCTCGCCCACCGCGACCGAGCCGGGGTGGCGGAGCGTGGCGACGTGTTTCGGATGTGCGCTGTCGGCGACGTCGACCACCGCCACTCCGCTGCCGGGCCCCACGCTCGGTAGGCCCGCCACCGTGAGGTTGTTGCCGACGTACGCGCAGTGGCCCGCGAACGCCGTGTTGGCGTTGCCCGTGGGCGTTCGACCGTCGAAGTCGAGCCGGGTGTGGCCAACGAGCGAGAGGCCGCAGTTGTAGCCGAGCTGCGCGCGCCCCGAGGTCTGATCCGGCCGCGGAACGTCTCCCTGGATGCCGGGCTCCGGAAGGTCGTTCGCACCGCACTGATGATCCTGTAACAGCACCGTTTCGAGGTTGTAGATGTCCGGATCCCAGTCGGCGGAGGCGAGGTAGGCGACGAGCGGGAGCCCGCACAGCGCACCACCGGCGGCCAGCGCGATCGTCGTCCTGCGGATGGACTTCATGATGGCCTCCCAACCCCCCGCGGCCGTCGCAGCGACAGCGTTAGTTCTGGAGCGGGCATGATCGCATCTGGGCGCGCCGCGCGGCAACCCAATCTCTCACTGGAAGAGCGCCGTTCCGCGCCCCGGGGGTCGCGCGCGTGGATTCGCTGCCGAGATGGTTAGGCGTTCGTACTACGTGCGCTCCGGCGGCGCAGCACCTTCGCGCGGAACGCGCGGATCACCGGGAGCCGATCGGTCCAGGCCGACGCGTCGAGCCGCGCGGGGTCGAGCTCGCTCGGGGCACCCGCAAAGCCTTCGGGAATCTGACTGTGGAGCGTGGGCGGGCGCGTCGACTCGTCGACATAACAGTACTCGTAGCCGGGCACACAGAGATCTTCGGCTGCGTGCACGTCGATCGAGCGGACCCCGAACGGCGTGATCTCGGTGGTGAGCGCCTGCGGAGGAATGATCCACGCGTGCCGCGGCGCCGCGACGAACTGGTACTGGATCTGCCGGTTGCGCGACAGGATCCGGAACTTGCGGATCGCGCCGCCGTAGAAGCGGCTGTGCGAGCGGTGCATCTCGAGCACGCCGCGCGTGAAGTCGGGCTCGAAGCCCGCGGCGAAGCGCAGTGAGCCCGGGTCGTTCTTGCGCGTGAACCACGCGACGTCGCGACCGCGCCGGATCCGGTTGCGCAGGTTCGCGCGCGCGCGCCGGCGCGGCCCGGCGAAGTCCTCGTAGGGCTCGAGTCGGCGGTCGGGTGCGCGGCGCAACAGCCGCCCCACCGCGGCGGTGTCGCTGCGCGGCCGCGCGGAGCGGCGCGTCAGATCGTCGAGCGCCCCCTGGATCTCGAGCGGGAGGTTCGTGGTCTCCTCGAACGTGGCCAGGATCTCCTCGCCGTCCTGGACCACCCAGCGCACGTCTCCCTTGCCCATCCAGTTCTCGTGCTCGGAGCGGATGAAGTGGCTCGGCGACCGCCACACGAGCGAGTAGTCCTTCGAGAACAGGTGCGGATAGATCCGCTGCGAATCGCTCGTGGGCAGGATCCACGCCACGAAGAAGCGCAGCGTTCCCTCCCAGCTGCGGTCCTCGCGCATGTCCGTCAGGTAGTAGGTCGTGTCGAACAGTCGAATCGCATGCTTCGGCAGATACGCGCGCACCAGCTGCATCGGGTTGGCGCGCGCGCTGCCCGACGGGCGGATCTGTACGCCCCGTTCGAGGAGGTCGCGGAACTCGCGCGCGATCTTCCGCGCGTCGCTCTCGGCTTCCACGCCCTTTGTGATTCGCGTCTCGAGCACCGCACACCCTACGGCGTGAATTCGTCCCCGTCGTGCGCGACCGCGATCGGACCGTCGTACGAGTCATCGACGAGGCTCGTGATCTGCAGGTCGAGCACGGCGGGCTGTCGCATGCGGATCAGCACGAGCGCGCCGACCTGGGCGCGCCGCGCGATCGCGCCGACCTCCGCGAAGTCGGTGTAGATCGCGGCCTCGCGCTTCAGGCGCTCCGGGTCGACGGTCAGGTTCGCGGCCTCCGCCTCCTCGGGCGTCGGCACGTGATTGAGATCGTGGAACAGGAAGTCGGCGCGGCGCGCGAGCGCCTCGAGCGCGGGACCGTCCCAGCCGGTGCCGCCGATCACTGCGCTCTTGTTCTTTGCCTCGATCCGCCATGCGAGCGCGGGCAGGGGACCCCCCGCGAGCGCGCCCGCGCGCAGCGCGAGCGCGCCGAGCGTCTCCTCGGCGCCATCGCCGACCTCGCGCGCGTCGAGCGCGGGCGGCGCGGGGTCGTCGCCGAGCGCGCGCGAGCGCGCGACCACGCCCGCGGAGATCTGCGCGACCACGTGCTGCGCGAGATCCGCGGTGCCGGGCGGGCCGACCACGCGCAGCGGCGCGCGCCGTCCGGCGAACCACGCCGCGGCGAGCAGGTCGTCGAGGCCGACCGTGTTCTCGGGCAGGAGGCTCGTGAGCACGACGAGGCCGGGCTGGCTCGGCGGGATCTTCGCCGCGCGCAGAGCCTCGGCGACGCCACGGCCCGCGTCCACGAGCAGGACCGAGTCCCCGAGACCCACCGCGATCGAGGTCCCGCGCCGGTTGTGATCCTCGCCGGCCGCAGCGGTGCCGAGCACCACCAGCATAAAGCGTTCGAATTCGCGCGGCGTGAGCGGCAGGAAGCCCGCCGAGACGCGGTCGAACTGCCACGCCGCGCACGTGAGCACCCAGCTCATCACGCCCACCGCGAGCGCAAGCACGAGCCCGACGACGCGCAGGTTCACGAGAAGACGACCGTCTTGTTTCCGTATACGAGCACGCGGTCTTCGAGGTGCCAGCGAACCGCGCGCGAGAGCACGTTGCGCTCGACGTCGGCGCCCTTGCGAACCAGTTCGGCAGCGGTGTCCCGGTGCGAGGCGCGGATCACGTCCTGCTCGATGATCGGACCCTCGTCGAGGTCCTTGGTGGCGTAGTGCGCCGTAGCGCCGATCAGCTTCACGCCGCGCTCGTGCGCCTGCTGGTACGGGCGCCCGCCGCTGAACGAGGGCAGGAACGAGTGGTGGATGTTGATGATGCGATGGGCGAAGCGCTCGACGAACTCCGAGGAGAGGATCTGCATGTAGCGCGCGAGCACGACCAGATCGATCCGCTCCGATTCGAGCAGCGCGATCTGCGCGGCCTCCGAAGCGGCCTTCGTCTCGGACTTCACGGGGATCACGCGGTACGGGATGCCGAACTGCGCCGCGACCGGTGCGAGCTGTTGGTGGTTGGAGACGATCAGCGGGAGATCGCACACGAGCTCGCCCGAGCGGTGGCGCAGCAGCAGATCCCAGAGGCAGTGATCGGTGCGCGAGACGAAGATCGCCACGCGCTTGCGGCACACGGAGTCGCACAGGCGCCAGGTCATGCGCAGGCGCTCGGCCACCTCGGCGATCGCGGCCTCGAGGCTCGTGCGATCGGTGCGCAGCTCCGCGGTGTCGAAGTGGATCCGCTGGAAGAAGATGCCCGCGGTCGTGTCGGTGTGCTGATCGGCGTCGAGGATGTTGGCGCCGTGCCCGTAGAGAAGCTGGGCGAGCGCCGCGACGATCCCGCGCTGGTCGGGGCAGGAGACGAGCAGCGTGGCAGTGGAGGAGTGGGGCACGCGCGCGAAGGTATCGGAATCGGAGTGCGGGCAAAAAAAGGCCCCGAGAGCAGGCGCCGGTGGTACCGGCAACCTTCGGAGCGGCTACGGCATCCGCGCTCTCGGGGCGGTGGCGCTGGGAACCTGCGTCCCCTTTGCCGAGATTTGGAATTCGGCTCGTGGCGCTAGGACGCCGCCACCTCACTCGCCGTAGTACTGCTTTGGTTCACCGAATCACCTCCGTCTCGGCGTGGGGTACATCCAGCGGGGCCCAGACCCCGCCTCCTGACCGGTTCCCAAGGTGGTCGCCGTTACCGCCCCTTTCCGGCCGCCCCACCCGGCCGACTTCGGCCGACTGGGACTTGGGGACGAGTGAGGTCCCCTGCAACGCAACTTATCGGACGGCCGGCGGGATCACCAGACTCGTTCCCTTGAAAGCCAGGCAGGCAAACGTCAGGGCAGCGTGTAGGCGATCACGGCGTCGCCGATCGGCGAGCCGACCCCGGCGTGTCCGCCCGGCGCGACGACGAGGAACTGCTTGTGGCCCGGCGCGAGCTTGTAGCTGATCGGGCCCGCGTGAAGGCCTGCGGGCAGGTCGAACGTGGCGATCCGCGCGCCCGTGCCGACGTCGTGGACGCGCAGCACCGGAAAGCGCGTGCCGCCGTGGAACACGAGGCCGCTCGCGGTGACGAGCGCGGGTCCGTAGCCCGAAGTGCCCGGGTCGCTCTCCGCTGTGCTCGTCGACGCGCTCCACGCGATCGCGCCGCGCGCGAGGTCGACACCGACGAGCCGGCCCCAGGGCGGCCGATTGCACGGGACGTCATCGTGCTCGAACACGACGCGGCCGCCGAGCGGATTCACGCGGTAGCGGTCGCCGGTGCCGCTGCCCTTCCACAGCCAATAGAGGCTGCGGAAGGAGAACCCGCTGAGCGGGCGCACGTCGGCGCCGCCGCCGGTCGTGCGCTCGCCGACCTGCTCGAGTGTCACGATGTGCACGAGGTTCTGCACGGGCACCACGAGCATCGCGCGCTCGGGGTCGAAGCTCGCGCCCGACCAGTTCGCACCGCCGCCCGTGAACGGGTAGAGCACCGACCCGCGCAGGCTCGGCGGCGTGAATAGACCATCGTTGCGCAGCTGGGCCAGGCGCTCGCGGCACGCCGCGAGATGTGCCGGCGAGAGCCCGTAGAGATCGCCCTCGGCGAGGCGCTGCGGAACGATCGGCGGCGGCGCGCTGGGCACCGGCTGCGTGGGCCACGCGCGCTCGCCCGGCACGTCGCTCGCGGGCGCGGGCTGCTCCTCGACCGGAAAGAGCGGGCGTCCGGTCGCGCGGTCGAGCACGAACACGAACCCGTGCTTGGTCGCCTGCACGACGGCCTCCACCGACGTGCCTTCGCGCTCGAGTGTCACGAGCACGGGCGGCGCGGCGAGGTCGTAGTCCCAGAGGTCGTGGTGCACGGTCTGGAAGTGCCAGACCGGCCGGCCCGTCGCGGCGTCGAGCGCGACGACGGAGTCGCTGTACAGGTTCGCGCCGGGGCGATCGCCGCCGTAGAAGTCGGGGCTCGGCGTCGAGACGGGCAGGAACAGCCAGCCGCGCGCGAGATCCGCCGTCATCGTCGACCACACGTTCGCGGCGCCCGCGAGCGCGATGTCGCCCTCCCAGGTCTCGTGCCCGGGCTCGCCCGCGTGCGGAATGGTGTGGAACGTCCAGCGCAGCGCGCCCGTGCGCACGTCGAACGCGCGCACGTCGCCCGGTGGCGCGTCGGGGCGCAGCGTATCGGCGATCGAGGAGCCCACGGCGATCACGTCGCCGACCACGGTGCCGGGCGAGGTGAGGTTGTACTCGCGCGGGTCGTGGAGCGGCGCGATCCCATCGAGCAGGTTCACGCTGCCGCCGGCGCCGAAGTCGGCGCACGGCTGCCCCGTCGCGGCGTCGAGCGCGATCAGGCGCGCGTCGAGCGTGCCCAGGAATACGCGCGCGGCGCAGGGTCCGCTCGCATTCGGATCGCGCCAGTACGCGACGCCGCGGTTCTGCCACATGTTCGCGTAGATCCCGCCGCGCTCGAGCTTGGGGTCGAAGGTCCACAGCTCGCGGCCCGTCTCGGGCTCGAGCGCGATCACGCGGTTGGAGGGCGTGGTGAAGATGAGCCGACCGTCGACGACGATCGGCGTCGCCTCGAACGCGCTGCTGCGCTCCCTTTGCGGGGGCAGGGTCGCCTGCCACGAGTCGCCGTGGTGATAGGTCCAGGCCACGCGCAGCGCCGCCACGTTCGACGCGGTGATGTCGGTGAGCGGCGTGTAGCGGCCGCCGCCGGGCGCGCCCTCGGTGAAACGCCAGTCGGCGCTCTGGGGAGGCTCCGCGCTCGCCGCGTGCGCTGCGATCACGAGGCCTGCGAGCCACCGCGAGCTCACCCGGTACATCGCCGACATAGTAGAATGTCGCCCGCCATGAGAGAACTCCATCCGGCTCGCGATGAATTGACGCCGCTCGTGTTCCTCGAGCGCACCGTGCGTGTGTTTCCGAACAAGACCGCCGTGGTCTACGGCGACGTGCGGCGGACCTGGGCCGAGTTCGGCGAAGACGTCGGGCGCTTCGCGGGTGCGCTCGTGCGCGCGGGGGTGGCGCCGGGCGACCGCGTGGCCGTGCTGGCGCCGAACGTGCCCGCGCTGCTCGCGGCGCACTTCGCGGTACTGCTCGTGCGCGGCGCGCTCGTCGCGATCAACACGCGGCTCAACGAGGCGGAGGTCGGCTACATCCTCGACCACTCGGGCGCCAAGGTGGTGTTCGCCGACCCCGAGCTCGCGCCGCGGGTCGTGGATGCGCCGGGCGGCCTGCGCGCGCGGCCGCTGCTCGTGAACCTCGAGGATCCGGTCGCGGGCGCCACCGAGCGCGTGCTCGACGGTCCGAGCTTCGCGGAATTCCAGGGCGGCGCGCCCGTGCTGCCGATCACCGGCGGGATCGACGACGAGAACCGGATCACCTCGATCAACTACACCTCGGGCACGACGGGCCGCCCGAAGGGGGTCATGTACACGCACCGCGGCGCCGCGATCAACGCGCTCGGCGAGGTGATCGCGCACGGACTCGAGCGCGACTCGGTCTTTCTCTGGACGCTGCCGCTGTTCCATTGCAACGGCTGGTGCTTTCCGTGGGCCGTCACCGCGGTGGGCGGCACGCACGTGATGCTGCGCGCGCTCGATCCCGGCCGCGTGATCCGGATGATCGAGTCCGAGCGCGTCACGCACTTCAACGGCGCACCCACGGTGCTGCTCATGCTCGCCGAGGCGCCCGAGGCGAAGGGCGTGCGCTTCGACCCGCCAGGTCCGCGTCGCGACGGGCGGATCGCCGCCATCGCCGACGCTGCTCGCGCGGGTCGAGCAGATGGGCATCCGCGTGACGCACCTCTACGGCCTCACCGAGACCTACGGGCCGCACGTCTACTGCGAGCTCCAGCCCGGCTGGGAGCAGCTCGACGTCGAGAAGCGCGCCGCGGTGATGGCGCGCCAGGGCGTGCCCTACCACGTCGCCACCCACCTGCGCGTGGTCGACGACGAGATGCGCGACGTCCCCGCCGACGCGCAGACGATGGGCGAGGTGGTGATGCGCGGGAACAACGTGATGGCGGGTTATTTCGAGGATCCCGAGGCCACCGCGAAGGCGTTCGCGGGCGGCTGGTTCCACTCCGGCGATCTCGGCGTGATGCACCCGGACGGCTACATCGAGCTGCGCGACCGCAAGAAGGACATCATCATCAGCGGCGGCGAGAACATCTCGACGATCGAGGTCGAGCACACGGTCGTGAAGCATCCGGCGGTGCTCGAGTGCGCGGTGGTCGCGATGCCGCACGAGAAGTGGGGTGAGGTGCCCAAGGCGTTCGTCGCACTGCGCCCGGGCCAGAACGCGAGCGAGCAGGAGCTGATCGAGTTCTGCCGCGAGCGTCTCGCGCACTTCAAGTGCCCCAAGGCGATCGAGTTCGGCGACCTGCCGAAGACGTCGACGGGCAAGATCCAGAAGTTCCGGCTGCGCGAGAAGGAGTGGGCGGGTCGCACGAGCCGGATCTCGTGAGGCTGCCGAGACCGGAGCGCGAGTCGAGGCGGTGGTCGCGCGCAGCTCTCTGGGGGCTCGTCGCGCCGGGTGTGTTCACGATCTTCGTGTATATCGCGGCTCCCTGGATCGATCCGCTGCTCACCGAGGCGGATCGGGCGCGTCTGGCCGTGGCGATCGGATTCGGAGCGGCATTCTGCTTCATCGGGATGATCGTCTTCGGCTCGCTTCGGCAGGCGCCGAGCGGAAGCGACGGCGCAGCGCGCCTCTCGCTGATGAGCGTGGCGACGTCGTTGATCGCGATCGGGCTCGGCGTCGCATTGCTCGGCACCTCCGGACCCGGCGGTCTTCTCGCGTCGGTGGGTTGGACGTTGCTCGTCGGTGGGGTCGCCATTCGCGTCGCAGCGCGCATCGGCGGTGCGATCTGGCGGCGCCGTCGGCGCCATCTCCCGGTGATGATCTTCGCAGCGATGTGGCTCGGTGCGATCGCCCAGGTGTCGGACGCGCAGCCCGCTCCTCCCGACGACGCGGTGGCCGCGGCGATCCAGTCCCGGCTCGAGCGCGACTCCGACAGCGCGGCGCTCGCGGTCGAGGGCTCGCCGATTGCGTCGCAGGTCCTGCTGCCGCATTTCTACGAGCGCCGACACTTCCGGGCCGCGTGGTCGGACCCGGTGGACGTGGATGCGCTGCTCGGCGCGATCCGCGACAGCGAATCCCACGGGCTCGATCCGTCCGACTACCACCTCGCCGCGCTCGAGGCGCTGCGCCCGAAGCTCGCCGGCGAAGCAGCGCGCATCGCCGGCTTCGATCTGCTGTGCACCGACGCGCTGGTGCGACTGGCCTATCACCTCGAGTACGGCAAGGTCGACCCCGCGAGCTACGACGCGGACTGGAACTTCGAGCAGCCGTTCCCCGACGAGGACCCGATCGCCGCGCTCCAGAGCGCACTCGATGCGCACCGCGTGCGCGAGGCGGTCGAACAGCGCGCTCCGCAGAGCTGGATCTACGAGCGCATGCGCAGCAGGCTCGCGGAGCTGCGCAAAGTCGCGGCGGCGGGCGGTTGGCCGCAGGTCCCGGAGGGTCCCACGCTCCGCGCCGGAGACTCGGGTCCGCGCGTGGCGGCGCTGCGGATGCGGCTCGCCGCGGAGGGCGACCTCGCGCCGGCGGGTGGCGCCGAAGATGTTTTCGACGAGGCGCTCGCCGAAGCGCTGCGCCGCTTCCAGGCGCGCAGCGGGCTCGAGGCGGACGGTGTCGCAGGCGCGCGCACGGTGTCCGAGCTGAACGTCGCCGCCGCGTCGCGCGTCGATCAGCTGCGCGTCAACCTCGAGCGCACGCGCTGGGTATTGCAGGACCTCCCCGCGCGCTTCGTGCTCGCGAACGTCCCCTCTTTCGAGGTCTTCCTGTTCGAGGATCGCCAGCTCGTTTGGCGCGCGCGCGCGCAGGTGGGTCGCGAGGTGCGACGCACGCCGATCTTCCGCGCGGAGATGAAGTATCTCGTGTTGAATCCGACGTGGACGGTTCCGCCCGGGATCCTCGCCAACGACATCCTCTCGGCCGGTGCGAATGCCGGAGCCGTGGTGAGGCGCAAGGGGCTGCGCGTGATCGATGCCGGTGGCCGCGAGGTCGACCCGGGCAGCGTGAACTGGGGTCGTTATTCGGTGCGGAACTTCCCGTACCAGCTGCGCCAGGATCCCGGTCCGACCAATGCGCTCGGGCGCATCAAGTTCATGTTCCCGAATCCCCACCTCGTGTACCTGCACGACACGCCGTCCAAGGCGAAGTTCGAGGCGAGCGATCGCGCGCTGAGCTCGGGCTGCATCCGGATCGAAGACCCGTTCGGCCTGGCCGACGCACTGCTGCGCGGCTCGGACGGCTGGACGCGCGAGCGCATCGACGCTGTGGTCGCTTCCGAGAAGACCACCACCGTCTGGCTTCCCGAACCCGTGGCGGTGCTGCTCTTGTACTGGACCGCCCGACCGACACCGGACGGCGAGGTCCGCTTCTTCCGCGATCTCTACGGCCGCGATTCGAAAGTGCTCGCGGGGTTGGCGCGACCGTTCGAGTTCCGCCGCGCCGAGCGCGACGCGGCGCGGAGCCGCTTCGAGTGACCGAGCTTCGTCCCGAGAGGAGGACGCCTTCATGAGACGAGTCGTGATCGCGCTCGTGCTCGTGGCGATCGTCGCCGGTTGCGAACCTCAGACACAAGAGCCGACAGAGGAGCCGATTGCAGAACCGAGAGGTGACATGCCGAGCGGGATCTGGAACACCGCGTGGCGGCTCACGGACCTCGGCGGCGGCGGCGTGATCGACGGCGCTGAGGCGACGCTCGCGTTTCCCGAGGAGGGCAGGGCGGTCGGCCGCGGCACCTGCAATCGCTTCTTCGCGATCGTAGCCGTCTCGGGCGACTCGATGCGCTTCAGCGGAATCGGCTCGACGCGCATGGCCTGCGCGGAGCCGCTCTCGTCCCAGGAGACGAAATACCTGAAGGCGCTCGAGTCCGCCGAGCGGTTTGCGATCGAGGGCGGCGGGCTCGTGATCCATTCGAGCGCCCTGCCCGAGCCGCTGCGCTTCGCGCGCACGGGCCCGTAGCGACGCGCCGCTACTTGACCACCAGCGGATTGATCGGCGCGTCGAACACGCGGTCGCTGGGCAGGGGAGGGGCGACGAACAGGAACGCATAGCGCCCGTCCGCGGCGCAGGCCTCGGCGAGCCGGTCGAGGTGGAAGGTGTTGCCGAAGCGCACGCCCATGTCGCGCACGGCCACCTGGTGGAGCGGCAGCACGCAGTCGTCCGTCTCGGCGGGATGGACCTCGACGCGCGCGGTGTCGGAGGCGATCGCGGCGATCTGTCGCTCGTGGAGCCAGCGCGCACAGCGCAGCGAGAGGCCGGGCGAGGGTCCTTCCGCATAGCCCCGCCACGAGCCCTCGGCGAAGCAGCGCGAGAGACGGCCCGTGCGCACGAGCAGGATGTCGCCCGTGTCGACCGTCACGCCGCACTTCTCCGCGCACGCGTCGAGGTCGGCGGGCAGGATGCGCGTGCCGTCTTCGAGCCAGGGCCGCCCCGCGAAGAGCGGAAGGTCGAGCAGCACGCCGCGCCCCACCACGCCGTCCGCGAAGCGGTCGATCGCGGCCGCGCGTGCACCGGCCGCCGGCAGCGTCTCGGGGTCGCGGTCGTTGTAGGCGCGGCCGTCGCGCGCGACGTGCGCGAGCGACTCCCAGCGCGCGCCGCGCGGCGCGCCGCGCTCGTCGTGTGCACCGAACGGCAGCGCGCACGAGACGACGAGGCCGCTGCGCACGAGGCTCGCGGCCGCGAGCACGCGCGCGCGCGTGACGAAGTTCAGCGTGCCGAGCTCGTCCTCGGGGCCGAAGCGCTCCCAGTTCGAATAGCTGCCGCCCCCATTCGCGGACCGTGTGCGCGTCGAGCCGTTCCCCGCCCTGCGCGGATAGAGCGCGGCTCATCGGGGTTCCCGGATGCGCGCCTCGACTACCGCGATGTCTCCGGGCACGTCCACCGCGGCGCTCGTCCAGCCCTCGATCACGGCGCAGCGGATCGCATGGCCGTGTTCGAGCGCGCGCAGCTGCTCGAGGCCCTCGGCGCGCTCGGCGGGCGTCGGCGTCAGCGCGGGGAAGCGGAGCAGGAACTCGCGGCGGTAGGCGTAGATCCCGACGTGCTGCCAGCAGCGCGGCTCGCCGTCGCGCGGGTAGGGGATCGCGCTGCGCGAGAAGTAGAGCGCGCGGCCGCGCCGATCGAGCACCACCTTCACGCGGTTCGGATCGGCGAGTGCGTCGGACTCGGCCGCGTGCACGAGCGTGGCGATCGGCGCATCCAGGTCGTCCGCGAGCGCCTCCACGACGGCGTCCACGACGAAGCCCTCGATCAGCGGCTCGTCGCCCTGCACGTTCACGACCGCGTCGCAGTCGAGCTGCGCAGCGACTTCGGCGATCCGGTCGGTTCCGGTCGCGTGATCCGCACGCGTGAGCGCAACTTCCGCGCCGAAGCGCCTGCACGCCTCGGCGATGCGCTCGTCGTCGGTGGCGACGATCACGCGCGAGAGCGATTTCGCGCTGCTCGCTCCGCGCCACACGCGCTCGATCATCGGCACGCCCGCGATCATCGCGAGCGGCTTGCCGGGAAAGCGCGAAGCCTGGTAACGCGCGGGAATTACGCCTACCGCTCGCATGACGCGATGCTAACCGAAGGGTACATTGTGCGCTGATGAGCTCTTCTCCTGCCCGGCAGCGCGGTCCCGTCGTCACTGTTTCGTCGAACAAGGGCGGCGTGGGCAAGACGACGGTCGCGAGCAACCTCGCGATCTACACGCGCGCGCTGCGCGAGGATCTGCCGGTGCTCATCGTGGGCCTCGACGATCAGGGCACGCTCGACCGGATGTTCGCGATCCAGGACCGGCGCCCCTCCGATGGCAATCTCAAGCACGCCTGGGCAGAACGCAGTTTGGCGAGCGCCGCGCAGCTCGGGCAGTACGGCGTGCACTTCGTGCCGTCGCCGCCCGACGTGGCATTGCTCAAGGCGCGCGCGTCCGATCCGCGCACGCTCTCGCGGATCCTCGAGCAGACGGCGTGGCCGGGCCTCGTGATCCTCGACACGAAGAGCGATCTCGAGGCGCTCACCCAGAACGCCTATCACGCGGCCGACCGCATCCTGGTGCCGGTCGCCGACTGGTCTTCGCTCGAAGAGGCCGAGAAGATCGTCGCGCTGCTCGAGCGATCGGGCGTGGGCGCCGCGCGGGCGCGGATCGTATTCACGCTCGTCGACCGGCGCAGCCGGATCGGTGCAGAAGGGCCCACGCTGTTCGCGCGCCTGCGCGACGAGGTGCGCCGGCGCGGCTGGTCCTACTACAAGACGGCGCTCTCGCGCAGCCCACGTGTCGAGACGCTCAACTCGGCCCAGCGCACGCCGCTGTCGATCCTGCACCACGCGAGGGGCACCGAAGTGCACTCGCAGTTCCGCGAGCTCACGCTCGAGGTGCTCGGCGATCTCGGGATCAGCGATCGGCTCGACCTCGCGCCCGCGCACGACGACGAGAGCGAGCTCTGGCATGCGCCCGCGCCCCGCGCGAGCCCGAGAGCTCGGTCGCGAGCGGTGCGGTGCGCTGGGTGGCGCGCTGGCGGCGCTAGCGATAGGCGGAGAAAACGATGAGCACGTTCGGCATCACCGTCGGGGGCGGCCCCGCGCCCGGGATCAACGGCGTGATCGGCGCCGCGGCCACGCGCGCGCTGCGCCGCGGCCACCGCGTGATCGGGATCTACGACGGCTTCTCGCGGATCATGGAGGGCGACACGACCCGCGTGGTCGACCTCGATGTCGACGCGGTGGCTCGGATCCACCTCGAGGGCGGATCGATCCTGCACACCTCGCGGGCCAACCCGACCAAGAAGCCCGAGCACCTCGCCAACGTCGTGAAGTCGCTGGGCGCGCTCGGCATCGATCACCTGATCACGATCGGCGGCGACGACACCGCGTCGTCGTCGAGCCGCGTCGCCGAGCAGGCGGGTGGGAAGATCCGCGTCGCGCACGTGCCCAAGACGATCGACAACGACCTGCCGCTGCCCGAAGGCGTGCCCACGTTCGGGTTCGAGACCGCGCGCGAGCACGGCACCACGGTGGTCGAGCGCCTGATCCTCGACATGCAGACCACGAACCGGTGGTTCTTCATCGTGATGATGGGCCGCTCGGCGGGGCACCTCGCGCTCGGCGCGGGCAAGTCCGCCGGAGCGCCGATCACGCTGATCCCCGAGGAGTTCCCGAATCCGCTCGCGATCGAGGACGTGGTTCGCACGCTCGAGGGCGCGATCGTGAAGCGGCTCGCCAACGGGCGCCCCGACGGCGTCGCGGTGATCGCGGAGGGTGTGGCCTCGGCGATGGATCCGAACGATCCGCTGCTCGCGGATGCGCCGCGCGACGAGCACGGCCACGTTCGGCTCGCCGAGGTGCCGCTCGCTCGGGTGCTGCGCACGGCCGTCGCCGACGCGCTCGCGGCGCGCGGCGTCAAGGTGACGATCGGCGAGAAGGACGTCGGCTACGAGCTGCGCTGCGGCTATCCGACCGCGTTCGATCGCGACTACACGCGCGACCTCGGCGTGGGCGCGGTCGATGCGCTGCTCGCGGGCCAATCGGGCGTACTGATCACGCGCCAGGCGGGCCGGATCGTGCCCGTGCCGTTCGGCGAGATCATCGATCCGAAGACGAAGAAGTCGCGCGTGCGCGGCGTCGACACGAGCTCGGACAGCTACCGCAACGCGCTCGCGCTCCAGGATCGCGTCACCGCGGAAGACCTGGCCGACGCGAAGACGCTCGCCGCGATCGCGGCCGCAGCAGGCCTCACGCCCGAAGAGGCGCGCAAGCGGTACCAGCCGCTGTAGGGCGGGTGAAACCCGCCATCTTGCTCAGGCTGTTCCAAAGCGACGGACTCGGCGGCCCCCTTGAACCCTGCCGCGGCCGCGATCGCGCCCCCTGAGCGATCCTGGCGCGTCCCCGCAGGTGCGCACCGATCCGATGGCGTCCGTGCGCGAGCGCCGGCGGGGCACCCGAGGGGCTCGTCCTGACATTCCAGCTAACTCAGCGATTTCATTGAGGCCGGCTCGACCGGCGACGACACGGAGTCGGCCCGCTCGCGCGCGGCGGATCCGCCCGCGGGTCGACCGCGAACTGGATTCAAATCCAGTTCGCCAACCGCAACACTTCACCTTCCCCGCGCGCCGCTCGGATGGACTCGTCCGCGGGTCGGCGCGAACGCGGGTTCAACAGCTCTTCCGAAACTCCGAACATTATCCTGCGAAACGTCGCAGCCTAACCGAATCACTCACCGCGCAACCCCGCGATTCGACGCGACTCCCTACCCACACCGGTAAAATAGGCTGCAAGCTCTCGCAGTATTCGCTGCATGGGGGCGCAAGCTAATAAGTAGTTAGCCGGCGGGAAGGCGATGCAGACCTTGCGGTCAATTCTCGTGCTCCTCCTCATCGCGATCATCCCGGCGTCGGCGCTCGCGGAGGTGTCCGACAAGGCACCCACGATTCCGCGCCATTGGGTTATCGCTATCCCCATCGCTGCAGTTCTCTTCGCGGCGGGAAGCCACCGATGGTGGCTTGGCGCGCTACTCGCCGTCGTTCCCATCTTCATCCTGCTCGGCTCGATCGACATGACGTTCGATCAGTACGTTGGTCCGGCTCTATGGCGCGAGCAGGGCTGGCCGTACTTCGCAAGCCTCTGGAGCTCGGACCTTCTCATGCTCGGTGCCCTGCTGCTCGGCATTCGTCGCGGCTGGGCACGCCGACAACACTCCCATGAGCTACCCGGCGGCTAACAAGCGCTTGAAGCTGCCGAGCCCTGCGAAGCGTATCGAGGCTCGATACTGTCTGGCGTCGGCGCTCGGGGCGGTTCCACTGGCGGTCAGCGGGCTCGCAGCTTAAGCGCCGATCCGTTAGATCCTCTCTGCGCTGTCAAGCGCTCATCGCGCAGAATTTCTCGCCGTCGAAGTTGCTATTGCTCGCCCACATTCCGTGGATGCTATGCAGGAGCTTTCGCTCTACGGCGACCAGGGCTTGGATGGGCTTGAGTCCTCCTGCGAGGCGCTTCTGATAGAAGGTCCTCACACTGGGCTCCTCACGGGCTGCGACCATCGCCGGCATGTAGAGCGCCGCTCGCAGGTGACTGTTTCCCTTCTTGCTGATCCGGGCGGGCTTGTGCAGCGAGGTTCCCGAGTCGTGCGCACGCGGGTCGAGTCCCGCGTGAGCGACCCACTGACGAGGGGTCATGTCGGCGGGCAGCACGGCGAGCTCGGCGAGAATGCGCAGTGCGCTGGTGGTCGCGATGCCGCGGACCGAAATGAGCCGCTCGAAGCGTTGCGCGAGCTCGGGGTGCGCTTGCACGAGCTCGAGCGCCTGCTGCTGCAAACGCTCCAGGCTCTGCGCGAGATGCTCGAGGTGCGCTTCGATGTCCCAGGCGATCGCTTCGGTGAGCTCCGCACAGCGGCCCGCCGCATGAAGTCGATTGCGCTCCTGGGTTCGCGTGACGGTGAGGGCGCCGATCCGACGGACGATCGCCCGTAGATCGAGGATCTCGGGCGCGGGCGGCTGCCACGATGCGAAAGGCATTCGCTGCGCAAACTCCAGCAGCACCCCTGCGTCCACGCGATCCGTCTTCGAGCGCTGCAGCAGCGCGCGTCCGAAGTCCCGCGCCGCCGAGGGGTTCACCACCATCACGTCGATCGCTCGCGCTCGATGCAGCGCTAATGCCAAGTCGAGGTGGTAGATGCCCGTCGCCTCCAGGCACACGCGCGCGGCCTTTCCGCGGCGGGTCAGCAACCGAATCAGTCGCTCGTGGCCCTCGATATCGTTGGCCAGTGTGACCCGCTCGGCACGCCCCTCGATCGCCACCGTGATCTCGTCCGCGCTGACATCGACTCCCACATAGCAGGCTCCACGCATGCGTCCCCCCGTGTTACGCTGCTTCCGGGTTCCCCGACCCTGTACCGTCGCCTACCGACCTTGTGGATGCAGGCTCTCGGGCCTCGGATCCTCCACGGCATGGGCGAAGAGGGCGGGGGACCCATCTAACGGACAAGCTCGTGGCTTCAGGCAGCAACGGTCTCCCCGGAAGCGTGATCATGCTAGGTCGGATCGTCGGCACGGCCACGGGGTAGATACAAGGCGTCATGAGCAGGATCGCCGCAACCGCCGTTCTGTGCGCCTGCTGCCGTCATCGCCATTCAGGCGTGTACACAGGTCGCTGGGACGCGCGCGTATTCGCTCGATTCCCTGCAAGGCGGTTGGTGGTCAGACTGCAATGATCCCGCCGTCGAGTTTCTAATTCGTGGCACCGAGTACTCAGGCGACTTCGACGGTGCATACGAGCTCACACTTACCGGTGATGTCCTCGTGTTCACGGATGGGCTCGTCGATGGACACAGCACCAATGTCACCCACAAGCCGCTGTCATTTCAGATTCTGACTCTGACGGACGAGCGGCTTGTATTGCGCCCATCGCCTGGCAACCCTCATGTCGGCGACTGGGATCTACTATCCTGCAAGTGAACTCCGCGAGATGAATGGCAGCGCGGACATTAGGCCGACGCGCGAGGGGCGGCATGTTGCCCGAGAGCAGGAACATCGCCGACGCCTACTGGGCTGCAGACCTTGGTTGTGAAGCGGAGGCGCTCAGGCCGACGGAGCCGCGTGTGCAGCCCGTCAGCGGCAGGCACGCGGACTACAACGGCGCATTCATCCTGGTGCTCGATGGAGCGCCCGTCGTGTCCGTTCCGCCGTCGCTCCTTGCCGTCGTCTCTCCAAGGTCCGCCGAGTTCCGTGCGGATGTGGTTGCGGACCCGAAGCGGCTTCACCCGCTCCTTCCTGGGTCGGACCCGACGCGCATGATTGGACCGGCCCACCTCTATTACGCCGATCGAGACCTGCTTCCGATCCACGTCGGCCCTGCCAGCGCGCCCGCTGAAACCCCTCGACGAAGCGGCCTTTCGGAGGCTCGAGGCCGCGTGCACACCTGGCGACTGGGAGCCGAAGGGATTCGACTTGGAGCCCGACCGCACCCACGGCGCGTTCGACCCTGTTGGAGAGCTGCTTGCTGTCGCGAACTTCCGGGTCTGGGGCGAGCGCATCGCGCATCTCAGCGTCGTCGCCCGTCCGGATGCGCGCGGCAAGGGTCACGGCACGAGCGCGGTCGCTTCCGTCGCGCTCCATGCGCTGCAGTCCGGGTACCTCCTGCAGTACCGGGTTCTGGCTTCGAACGCGCCATCCATACGGATCGCGCAGAAGCTTGGCTTCCACTACTACGGTTGGTCCATGGCGGCGAGATTTGGCTCGGCTTAACAAGGGCGCTGACGCTCGTCCGCAGACTCGCTCGGCATGAGTGGCGCGAGTATCGCGAGCTTCGCCTGCGCGCTCTCGCCGACTCACCTTCTGCCTTCGCGACGACGCTCGCTGACGCTCGGGCTCGCGGGGACGAAGACTGGTCCCGTCAAGTGGCCTTGGGAGCGGAGTCTCCATCCGAGATCGCGCTCGTCGCGGAGATGCACTCGCAGCTGGTCGGTCTCGTGTGGAGCCGGATCGACGATTCGGATCCCCACCGTGCTCATCTCTATCAGATGTGGGTCGACCCGGACTTCCGCGGCCTTGGAGCGGGACGGGAGCTGCTGGCCTCCGCAATCCGCTGGGTCGCGAGCGTCAACGCCCGTGTCATCGTCCTGTCGGTCACCTGTGGCGACACTCCGGCGACGCGCTTGTACGGGAACGCGGGCTTCGAGCCCGTCGGGCATCCCGAGCCCCTTAGGCCTGGATCAGACATACTGGCACAGCCCATGCAGCTCGAGTTGCGTGGTGCCTAACAAGGCGCGGTTGCACCACTTGCGGCCGCGGTTGGTGACTCCCTTCCTTAGTCGCCACCCCGTTGACTTTCTCCGCGTGATGTGGCGAGATCCCTGCGGGGGGAATCGCATCGCGTGAGCGAGCCCGCTCGACCCGAAAAAAGCCTCGAGCGCGAGATCCGAGCGTTTCACTGGATCCGCCTGCTCGCGGAGCTCTCGGGCCGCTTCGCGGGCACCGATCAGGAGGGCGAGGCGGCGCGGCGCATCGAGTCGTGGCTGCGCGAGCTCGGCTTCGACGAGATCGGGTTCGCTTCGGTGCCGTCGCGGCCGCGCGCGGGTTGGGTGTGGGCCGCGCACTTCGTGCTGGGCGCGCTCGGCTGTGCGCTCGGCGGCCCTGCGGGACTGATCCTGGCGGGAGCTGCGATGCTCTCGTTCCGGCGCGAGGTCACGGGCGGGGCACCGCTGCTCTCGCGCTTGTTCCCCGCACGCGATTCGCAGAACATCGTCGCGCGCGTCGGATCGCTGCGGCCGCGCCGGCGCGTCGTGATCACGGCGCCGCTCGACGCCGCGCCCGCGAGCGGGCTGTTCGCGGGCCGGATCGCGGCGCGCAGCGCCGCTCCGCGTGCGGGCGATCGGCCGCCGCGCGGCCTAGCCGCGCTTCCCGTGTTGCTCTTCGACGCGGCGGCGATCGTCTGCGCGGCCGCTGCGCTGGGTGCGGACGGCACCGTGGTGCTGGCTGCACGCGCGGTGACGGGCGCAGCGCTCGCATTCGGCGCGCTCGCGGCGCTGCGCTGGGCGAGTGTCGCCGCGTCAGCGGGAGCGAACGACGCGTCGGGCGTGGCCGCGATGCTGTCGGCCGCCGAGCAGCTCGCGGCGCAGCTCCCTCCCGACGTCGAGCTCTGGTGCGCTGCGACCGGCGCCGAACACACGGGCTCGCGCGGCGTACACGCGCTGCTCGAGGCGCACCCCGAGTGGCACGACGGCAATACGGCGTTCGCGCACTTCGCGTGGGTCGGCGGCGGCGTGCTGCACTATGCGTGCAGCGAGGGTGAGCTCAAGCGCGCGCACTATCCGACCTCGCTGCTCGAGCTCGCGCGGCGGATCGCCGCGAGCGGCAGCTACGGCGTCGTGTCTCCGGCCGACCTCGCCTTCCATACCGCGGGGGGGCTCACCGCGAAGCGCAGTCCACACGTGCTCTCGCTGGTCGCGCTCGAGCCGAACGGCCTGCCGCGCGGCTTCCGCACGCGCGGCGGCGAGCCCGAGCAGATCGACACCGAGCTCGTGGTGCGCGCTGCCGACTTCGGCAGCTGCGTGCTGTCGGCCTGGCTGCGCGGGGACGCGGAGCCGCTCTCGTACGTGTAGGCGATGTGGCGGATTACGCCCTTCGGGCTAATCCGCCCTACAGCCGGATGCGCGGGCGCGCGCGGCGCCCGTTGGCGCTCTGCACGATCGCGCCCATGAGCATCCCCGCCGCGAGCACGCTCGCACCCGTGATCCACTCGGGCCAACGCGCTCCCGCGCGAAGCTCGAGATTCTCGCGCGTGAGCGAATCGAGCTCTTCCTTCTGAGCGGCGTCGGCCTCGCTGAGCTTCGTGTTCTCGGTCTCGAGCTGCTTCACGCGCTCGGTGAGCGTTCCGAATTGCCCGCGGGCCTCGGCGGTCTCCGTTCGCATGCGATCGATTCTCATCGCCGCGGGGGGCTCCGCGGCGAGGAAGCCGTCCTCGATCCAGCCGTCGCCGAGCTCGGACGACGTGCGCACCTGCACCCAACCCTCGCGGCGCGCGACGATCCCCACGGAATCGCCGGTCTTGATGAACCCCTTGATCCGGAACTCGTTCCCGGGACCCGAGCGCACGTTGAGGCGCAGCTCGTCCTTGACCCAGGCCGTCTCCGCGTCTGCGGCGAGCGCCGCGAACGCCAGGATCGCCGTGCCGGCCCACCGCGCCGTACGGGCGAAGCGCATCATGCCTCGAACCCCCTTGCGTTCGAGGTTTTAACCTCTTCTCGGGCCGATTTCCACCGCCCGCTCGACAGGTTGCATCGGGGTTGCTGGGGGCGCTTCCGGGGGGGCAACCTAGACTGTCCCCGGGTTCCCGCCGCTCGTCGTGAACCCGGAATACGGCTCCAGCCGCCGGAGGCCGATCACGTGTCCACGAGTCTGTTCAGCGCTGCGGCGCCCGCCACCGCGAGCGCGCAGAGCTCCAGGAAGTGCACCACCGCGTCGGGGACAACCTCAGCGTGATCTCGAGCCTGATCGACATGCAGACGCTCCAGGTGCGAGACGCCGCGGGCAGGCGCGAGCTCGAGGAATGCCACAGCCGGATCGTCGCGATCGCGCAGATCCACGAGCACATCTACCGCGCGAAGGACTACTCGCACGTGCCGTTCTCGGACTATGCGCGCAGCCTCGCGAGCGACCTGCTCAAGACGATCCCGGGCGCGCGTGCGCGCGTGGCGCTCGAATTCGAGCTCGAAGACGTCGCGCTGCCGATCGCCGTGGCGATCCCGTGCGGTCTGGTGCTGAACGAGCTGATCACGAACGCGTTCGAGCACGCGTTTCCGCCGCCGCGGAACGGCACCGTCCGCATCGAGCTCGCGTGGCTCGAGGGCGCGCGGCTGCGGCTCGCCGTGTCCGACGACGGGGTCGGCCTGCCGGAGGGATTCGACCTCCAACGCTCCGGCTCGCTCGGAATGCAGCTCGTCGTCGCGCTCGCGAAGCAGCTCGACGCGGTGATCGGCGCGGAGGCCGGACGCGGCGCTTCGTTCGCGATGACGCTCGCCGTCCGCAGGCGCTCCGCGGCGCCGCGATCGGAATGGCTCCCCGGGTAGGACTTGAACCTACGACCCAGCGGTTAACAGCCGCTTGCTCTGCCAACTGAGCTACCGGGGATCGCCCTCGGGCTGCGGGAGTCTAGAGGCTGGAGGCTGGATTTCAACGAAGCCCGAGCCGGTCTTCGGCACCGCGATCACGATCGGCCGCGAGGTAGGGGCCTTGCGCCCGTCGCTGCGTTCGAGCTGGATCCGGTAGCGGTAGGTCTGGCCCGGCATCACGTCCTCGTCGCGCAGCTCCGCAGTCTCGCTCGTGAACGTGCGCTCCTCGTAGAGCCCCCTCGTGCGCGTGATGAGCGCGCGCACGAAGCCCTCGTTGGGACGCGCGTTCCAGGTGAGTCGCACCTCGTTCGGGCTCGCAGAGGCCCGCCATTCGTAGCCGAGGCCGGTCGCGTTCACGGGCGTCGAGGGCCGACTCTCGAGCCCGTCGCGGTCTACCGCGACCAGCGTGTACTGATAGGTGGCCTCGGCTCCCGCGCGGATGTCCTCGGCGCTCGTCTTGCTTGCGCCCACGTAGGTGACCGTCTGGGCGGGTTTCCCCTTTCGCCAGCGGAGCAGCCGGTAGCCGAGCAGATCGGTCTCGACGTTCGGCTCCCACGCGAGCGCGATCGCGCCGAGGCGGCGTCCATCGACGTGCAGCGAGATCGGCGGCAGCGGAGCGGGCTTCGTCACCGCGCGCAGCACTGCGCTCGGGGCGCCGCGCTCGCCGGCGAGATTGCGGCACGACACGCGGTAGTGTAGAACGCGCAGGTTGCCGAGACCCGTGTCGAGCAGGTGCGTGGTTTGACGGCCGTCGAGCTCGGCCACCACCTCGAACGGTCCGCCCGGATTGGGGCTGCGCTCGACGATGTAGCCCGACACGGTCGGATCGCTCGAGGGGCTCCACGTGAGCGGAATCGACCGCGGTTGGTGACTCCACGCGCGCAATCCCTCGGGAGGCGCCGGCAGCGGCGCGCTCGTCGCGGTCACGACCGGCGAGGCGGTCGACGACACGTGCCCGTCGTGCGCGAACGCGCGCAGGCGGTAGAAGCGCGTGGCGCCGTCGCCGAGCGGCTCGTTGGGCTCACCGCGATCGACCCACGCGAGCATGCCGCGGTCGCGCAGCGCCACGCGCGCGCGGAACGGTCCCGACGCGGAGGCGCTGCTCTCGACGACGTAGCCCGCAACGCCCGGGATCAGCACGGGATCCCAGCGCAGCGGGATCTCGCGGTACTGCCCGTCCGCCGCGCGGACCGCCTCGGGAGCGGGCAGATCGGCGGGCGGGTCGTAGACGAGCGCGGGTTCGGGCGCGGCGACCGGCGCACGCGCGGCGACCCAGGGCAGCGACGCGTTCGCGCACGCGCTGGCGGCGCCCGCGGCGACGACGGCGAGCGCGTAGAGCGGGATCCGGCGCCAGCGAGAGTTCATGCCCCGCCGTCGCGCTCGGCGCGCAGCTGCTCGAGCGTTTCGAGCTGTCGTTCGGCGCGCGCGATGTACGCCTGGATCCGCTCGTTCTCGGGATCGATCAGGAGCGCGCGCCGCCACAGGTCGAGCGCCGTCTCGAGCTGTTCGTCGCCGAATGCGGCGCGACCCGCTTCCACGAGCGATTCGACCTGTGCCACGCGCGCCGCACGCGCTCGCTCGCGCCGCTCGCGCCGCTCGCTCCTCGATCACCGCGCGCAGCCTCAGCTCTTCGCTCTGGTACGCGGGCTCGAAGGGGTCGAGCCGGCGCAGCTTCTCGAGCGCGGGCTCGGCCGAGGCGAGATCGCCGCGCGTGCGTACCTCGCGATACTCGTCGAGCAGCGCGTTGCGCTGGGCCACGACCTCGCGCGCGAGCCGCTGCACGTGGGCGAGGTTCGCCTCGTCGTCGGGTTGTAACTCGAGCGCGAGGCGATAGTCGATCAGCGCCTCCGCGAGTCGCCCTTCGCTCTCGAGCATGCGCGCGTTCGAGATGTAGCGCCCGACGCGTCCGGCCAGCTCCGCCTCCACCTCGCGGATCCGCGGCGCGAGCCCGTCCGGGTCGACCGCGCGCCAGCTCTCGATCGCGCCGTGCAGATCTCCGGCGCTGTAGAGCAATTCGCCTTGCTCGCCCGAGGTGGCGCATCCGAGTCCGAGCACGCCACATCCGAGCCATCGCGGCCACCGTGCGAGCGGCCCTCAAACGCGGGCCGCCTTGCCCTCCGCTCCCGCGCCAGCGAGCGGACCGAGGTCGACCGAATAGACGTGCACGGGCTCCTCTCGGCCGGAGAGCTGCCGCTCGCCCTCGAAGCGCAGCCGCGCCGCGCCGCGCGCCTGGAGCTGGACCGCCTCGGATACGAGGATTTCGCCCGGCCGCGCGAGCTTCTCGAGGCGGTGCGCCACGTTCACGGCGTCGCCGACGGCCGTGAAGTCGGAGCGCCGATCCGAGCCGATGTTGCCCACCACGACGACGCCGGTGTGGATGCCGATGCCGATCGAGATCGGCACGCCGTCTCCACCCGCGGCGATCTGCACGTTGCGCCGCTCCACGCCGCGCGCGATCTCGATCGCAGCCGTCACGGCGCGCAGCGCGTGGTCGGCCTGCGGCAGCGGTGCGCCGAAGTAGGCCATCACCGAATCGCCGATGAATTTGTCGATCGTGCCACCGGCACCCAGGATCAGGTCGGAGATCAGCTGGAAGCACTCGTTCAACAGGCCGACGACGTCGTTCGCGTCCATGCCCTCGGACAGGCGCGTGAACTGGCGGATGTCGACGAACAGGATCGTCACCTCGCGCTCGATGCCGGACTGTTTCTCGTCGGTGTCGTTCTCGAGCAGCTGGTTCAAGACGTAGTCGTCGACGTAGCGGCCGAACGCCTGCTGGATCTTGTGCTTCTGCTCGAGCGAGTCGCCCATCTCGTTGAACGCGCGCGTGAGCTCCCCGACCTCGTCGTGCGATGTCGGCGGCACGCGGACGTTGACGTCGCCCGCGGCGAGCCGTTCGACACCCACGCGCAGGCGCCGCAGCGGGCCGACCAGCAGCGCAACGAAGCCGATTCCCGCGAGCACGCCCACCACCACCACCACCACGGCCACCGCTGCGAGCTGCTGTGCATTGCTCGCGACCACGGGGTCGACGAGCAGGCGCAGATCGAGCTCGACCTGGGCTTCGCCGATCAGCACGTCGCTGTAGATCACGGGCGCGGCGACCTGGAGGCGGCTGCCGTCGCGCGCCACCGAGACGCCGTCGGCCGCGTTCGGGTGGCCCGCGAGGCTCTCGCGCCGCTGATCGCGCTGGCCGGCATCGCTCGACGCGAGCACGCGTCCCTCGTGGTCGAGCAGCCGGACCGCGACCACGCCCTCGCGGTTGCCGACGTCCTGGATCAGCTTGTCGAGCGAGAGCTCGGGCGAAAACGCGCCGCGGCCGGCCTCGAGCAGCGGCTCCTTCGCCGCCCCCGCGAGGTTCGCGGCGAGCGCACGGGCGCGTTTCTCGACTTCGGATTCGAGCGCGCGTCGCTCGTGCCGGGTGGCCAGCACGGCGAGGACCACACAAGCCGTCACGAGTAACGCGACGACGAGCGCGCTGAACTTGACCTGGAGCGATCGCAAAAGGGGAGCTGCCTTATGCGGTGGCGGGGGACACCGCGTCTTGGGGAGGGCCGCACCCTTCCTTCCTTGAAGTTGCGTGCGAGCTTATCGGACCGGCAGGGTCTGTCGACCAAACCTTCCCGGCGGGGCTCACTCGAATCGGATCTTGCGGACCTCGAATTCGCGGGTTCCCTTCGGAACCTGGACCCGAACCACGTCGTCGACCGTTTTCCCGAGCAGGGCCCGGGCGATCGGCGACGAGATCGAGAGCTTCCCGGATGCGATGTCCGACTCGTCTTCGCCCACGAGCGTGTACGTCACCTCTTCTTCCGTTTCGGCGTCGAGCAGCACCACCGTGACGCCAAAGCGAACCGAGTTCGGAGCGGGCCCCGAGGGGTCGATCACCTGGGCGCGCGCGAGCTTGTCCTCGATCGCGCGGATCCGCCCCTCGATGTGGCTCTGGCGCTCCTTCGCGGCGTGGAACTCGGCGTTCTCCGAGATGTCGCCGTGCGCGCGCGCGATCTCGATTTCCTTCACGATCTGCAGCCGGTCGACGTACTTGAGCTCGCGCAGGTCCGCCTCGAGCTTGTCGTAACCCTGTCGGGTCATGGGCACGCGCTCGGACATGCTCGCTGGTTCTCCGCCCACCGGGATTGCATCTGCGAGGCGCCGCGCACGACACCCGGGAGCGCGGGGGGCCCGGGTGCGCGGGCGCCTCTCACCGCGCCGGTGTCGCGGAGCCTACCGAGAGGGAAGGGGCTGTCAACGCAGCGGAATAGTCGGGTGGGAAGAGGCCTGTGGGCGTGGAATCATGACTGAAATGGTGTCCCGCTCGCCCACGAATGCCGCGAGCGCCGAGCAGGCCCCGCGCGTGCCGCTGCTGCGCTGGGCGACCATTGCCTACGGCCTGCTCGCCGCGGTCGCGCTCGGATGGAATGGATGGGCGGGCCGGCCCTGGGCCTACCTCGACCCGGCAGCTGCGGCGGCCGGGATTCGCTGGGGGCGAGACCTCGGGCTCGGGATCGCGTGCGCGGCCGCTGTGATCGCCGCCTCGCACGTGCTCACCACCCGGACGCGCTGGGGGGCGGCGCTTGCGCGCGAGCTCACCGAGGCGCTGGGCCCGCTCACGCTGCGCGAGTGTCTCGCGCTCGCGGCGCTGTCGGGATTCGCCGAGGAGGTGTTCTTTCGCGGCGCGCTCCAGCCGCGCCTGGGCTGGCTCGGCGCGAGTCTCGTGTTCGGCTTCGCCCACATCGCGCCGCGCCGTTCGCTCTGGCCGTGGACGGGCTTCGCGCTGATCGCGGGCGGTCTGCTCGGCGGGCTGTTCGAGGTGACGGGCAATCTCGTGGCGCCGATCGCCGCTCACGCCGCGATCAACGCGGTGAACCTGCGCCTGCTCTCGCGCCCGGATCCCCGATAGTCGCGACCGCGTCGATCTCCACAGCGGCCCCCAGCGGCAGCGCCGCAACCTGCACGGTCG
The DNA here is from genome assembly GCA_963832165.1 of uncultured delta proteobacterium. Taxonomy (GTDB): domain Bacteria; phylum Myxococcota_A; class UBA9160; order UBA9160; family SMWR01; genus JAHEJV01. The sequence goes on from CAWHTE010000011.1 coordinate 107,411, forward strand.
CGCGCGCGGGCGGTACGGCGCCCGGGAAGTGCCGGGCGTAGACCGCGTTGATCCGCGCGAACAGCGCGAGGTCGGTCACGTAGACGGTCGTCTTCACGACGTGCGCGAGACTGGAACCCGCCGCCTCGAGCACCGCGGCGAGGTTCGCGAGCACCTGCTCGGTCTGCGCCTCGATGTCGCCCGGCACGAGCGCGCCCGTGCGCGGATCGAGCGGAATCTGGCCCGACGCAAACACCCAGCCCGCGTGGCAGACGGCCTGGGAGTACGGACCGACCGGAGCGGGAGCGCGTTCGCTGTGGACGCGATCCACGTCTCAGGCGTCGAACGACTCGGCGGGCGTCGTGAGCAGCCGCTCCTCGAGCACGCGCAGCAGATAGCCGAGCAGCATCAGATTCGGCAGGCGCGCTCCGACCGACTTGTCGATCGGGAGCCCCTCGCAGAACTCGCGCGCATAGTGCGTGAAGAACTCGTGCGCTTCGCTCGGGACGTTCTTCGCCACGAGCTCGGCGAGCTCCTCCGCGGTGAGCTCGTCGAGCACTTCGACGAGCTCCCATGCGAGCTCCTCGCGCGTGAGCTCGGGCTCGTTCTCGTCGGTGTGCTCGTCCTCGAGTCGCTCGAGATCTTCGGGCGTGAGGCGGATCGGGTGTCGCGGATCGTCCATCGTTCGCCTCGCGGGACGCCCTCGAGCCAGTCCCAGGATAGGAGTTGAACGCATCCTGACAGCGGTGTCTTTCCGTGTCAATGCACGTATCCAGTGCTGCCGAAATCGCCGCATACCGCGCTCGCGAACTCTTTCACGCGCGGATTCGCGACTTGCACCGGGATAGTTGCCGATCGCTTGCCGTCAGATCGACGGGCCGGAATCGGACAGTTGCGCATCGGATGCGGGGCGCTCGAGCAGATGTTCGCGCACGAAGATTGGCGCGTGCGTGCGCAGCGCGATCGCGATCGCATCGCTCGGCCGCGCGTCGATCTCCACGCGCTGGCCTCCCGCGCGAATCGCGAGCGTCGCGTAGTACGTGCCTTCGCGCAGATCGGTCACCACCACGCGCTCGAGCTCGCCGTGAAGGCCGTCGATCACGCTGCGCGCGAGGTCGTGCGAGTTCGGGCGCGGGCTCGCGATCTCCTCGATCGACATCGCGATCGACTCGGCCTCGGCGGTGCCGATCCAGATCGCGAGCCAGCGCGATCCATCGCGCTCTTCGAGCAGCACCACGGGCAGGTCGTGCGCGTCGAGACCCACGCGCTGGACGCCCACCGCGACCTCGTGCCCGGACGCGTCCTTCGCGCGCCCACACGCGAGCGGTGACGACGCGGTGATCGCAAGCGCGATCCAGACCAGCACGGAGACCAGAGGGGAGCCCTGCACGGACGGTCCTCCACCCCCCGTGATCCAGAGTAGAGCGGTGGCCGAGCGGGGTCGACTCTGAGCGCGATGAGTGGCTTGACCGCAAGGAGGCCGACGGAGTCGGCCGACGCGCAGCGAGGCGAAGCCGAGCGAAGGGCCGGGCCCGAGCGCGAACGAATAGTGAGCGCGATGGCCGGCCCGGAGTGGTCGGGGCGACTGGATTCGAACCAGCGACCTCTTCGTCCCGAACGAAGCGCGCTACCAAACTGCGCCACGCCCCGAAACTCCGAACAGCTGGCCGATTATCGCGCCTCGGCGCGCGGAAGCAAGCTGGCCGAGGCCGCGCGGCGCAGCGCCGCGATCGCATCGCCGCGATCACGCGCACCGAACACCGCGGTGCCCGCGACGAATACATCGGCGCCCGCGCGCGCCGCGAGTGCGATCGTCTCGGGACCGATGCCGCCGTCCACTTCGAGGGCGACATCGAGTCCGCGCTCGTCGATCCAGCGCCGCAGCGTCTCGATCTTGCCCAGCATGCTCGCGATGAACTTCTGACCGCCGAAGCCCGGGTTGACCGTCATCACGAGCACCTGGTCGACGTCTCCGAGCACGTGCTCGATGCTCGATGCGGGTGTCGACGGGTTCAGCACCACGCTCGCTCGCGCGCCGGCCTCGCGGATCTGCGCCACGCTGCGGTGCAGGTGCGGGCAGGTCTCGACGTGGATGCCCACCGTGTGGGCTCCCGCGCGCACGAAGTCCTGCACGTAGCGCTCGGGCTCGACGATCATCAGGTGCACGTCGAGCGGAAGCGCAGTGGAGCGGCGCACCGCCTCCACGATCAGCGGCCCGATCGTGATGTTGGGTACGAAGCGGCCGTCCATCACGTCCACGTGCACCCAGTCGGCTCCGCCCTGCTCGATGCTCGCGAGCTCGCTCGCGAGCGCCGAGAAGTCGGCGGAGAGGATCGACGGGGCGATCCGCGGCTCGCGCTGGCTCATGCCGACGCCCTTCGCTCGAGCCGCGCCGCGAAGAAGCCATCGGTGTCGTGGCGATGGGGCCAGCAGCGCAGCGCTCCGTTCGCGTCCACGAGCTCGCGCACCTCCTCGGGCACCTCTCGCTGCCACACGAAGTTCGGTGAGTCGCGCAAGAACGATTCCACCAGGGCCTCGTTCTCCTCGGGCAGCAGAGTGCACGTACTGTAGACGAGCACGCCGCCGGGCCTCAACACGCGGCTCGCGCGTGTGAGCAGCGCTCGCTGCACTTCCGCGAGTCGCGCGGGGTCGGTCGGGCGCACGCGCCAGCGCGCGTCGGGATTGCGGCGCAGGCTGCCGAGTCCCGAGCAGGGCGCATCCACGAGCACGCGATCGAAGCCGCCCTCGGGTGCGTGCTCGGCGAGGTCGAGCGCGGCGTCGAACGCGCGGCAATCGATCCGTCCGAGCTTGAGCCGGCGCGCCGTGCGGCGCACGAGTTCGAGTCGGCCCGGGTGGCGGTCGAGCGCGAGCACCCAGCCGCTCTCGCCCACGCGCTCCGCGATCGCAGTGGCCTTGCCGCCCGGAGCCGCACAGGTGTCGAGCACGCGCTCGCCCGGCTGCGGATCGAGCAGACCCACCACGAGCTGAGAGGCTTCGTCCTGCACCGTGAAGCGACCCGCGAGGAAGCTCGGCAGCGCCGTGGCATTTCCGCGTCGCCCCAACACGGCTCCGTAGCGCGCAAAGCGACACGGACGTGCGTCGGGGAAGACCGGGCGCAACTCCGCGAGCAGCTCGTCCATTTTGCACTGGTGCGGATTCACGCGCACGGTGAGCGGCGGCACCTCGGTGCACGCGGCGGCGAGCGCAGCGGCTTCTGCGGGCCCGTACAGCTCGAGCCAGCGTGCCGCGATCCAGGCGGGCAGGCTCTGCGCGTGCATGAGGTGCCCGAGCGGGTCGCTGTCGAGCTCGGGCAGCGGCTCGCTCGCGTGGCGCTCGGCGAACGCGCGCAGCACCGCGTTCACGAGACCCGTGACGCGCTCGGCACCCGCGGCGCGCGCGCAGCGCACCGCTTCGTCGACCGCGGCGCTCGTGGGCACGCGGTCGTTGAACAGGATCTGGTAGGCGCCGAGCCGCAGCGCGGTCGCCGCGATGCCCTCGATCCGATCGAGCGGGCGATCGAGGAAGCGCCCGAGCAGGTAGTCGATCCGGCCGCGCCAGCGCAGCGTGCCGTACACGAGCTCGGTCGCGAACGCGCGGTCGACCGGCCCGAGCCCGCTGTGCGCGAGCTGGCTGTGCAGGAGCAAGTCCGCGTAGGCGCCCGCGCGCTGCACGCGCTCGAGCACGCGCAGCGCGAGCAGTCGCGCGCGCGTGGGCGCGTGTGCGTGCAGGTCCGCACCCGCGCGCCGCGGCGGACCGCGCCGCCGCGTCGGGCGGCCCGTGGGCTTGGCAGGCATTGCACGAGTCTACTCGTTGCTGCCGGATGCGCCGAGGCGCTCTCCGTCGGAGATCGGGCGCCCGCGCAGATAGGATGCGGTGTCGAGCGGTTTGCCGCCTGCGCGCTGGACCCGCTCCGGTACGAGCCACCCGTCGCCGGTGGCCACGCGCAGCGGCTCGCCCGAGGGCGCGCGGACCTCTCCCGGCGCGCGATCGGCCGGCCCGGGCTCGACGCGCGCGGCCAGGATCCGCAGCGGCTCTCCGCGCAGCGCGGTGCGCGCCCCGGGCGCGGGCGCGAATGCGCGCACGCGGCGCGCGATCGCGGCCGCGGGAGCGCTCCAGTCGATCTCGAGATCGGCGGATTCGATCTTGGGCGCGAGCGTCGCGCGCGCAGCGTCCTGTTCGCGCCAGACCACGCGGCCGTCGGCGATCTGCGCGAGCGCCTCCGCGATCGCGTCGGCGGCGAGCGGCGCGAGCCGGTCGCCGAGCTGCCCCGCATCCTCGTCCGGCCCGATCGCGAGCGTGCGCACGAGCGCCACGGGGCCGGCGTCCATCTCGCGCTCGACGCGCATCACCGAGATGCCGGTCTCCGTGTCGCCCGCGAGCACCGCACGCGCGATCGGTGCGGCGCCGCGGTGGCGCGGCAACACACTTGCGTGTCCATTCACGAGATAGCCGAGCCGCGGCAGCTCGCGGACCTGGCGCGGCAGGAACTGTCCGAACGCCACCACCACGCCGAGATCCGGCGCCGCGGCGCGCAGAGCCTCTACCACGTCGGGTGCACCGACGCGCTCGGGTCGCAAGAGCGGGAGCCCGCGCTCGAGCGCCGCGGCCGAGACCGCCGACGGTTGCACGCGCCGGCCGCGGCCGCTCGGCCGATCCGGCTGGCTGATCACCGCGGCGATCTCGTGCTCGCGCGCGAGTCGGGCCAGCGTGGGCACCGCGAACTCGGGCGTGCCGAAGAAGATCAGGCGCACCGGAGCTGTCAGGAGGACCGGGGCGAGCGTTCCTCGGCCTCGCGCTTGAGCTGCTTCTTGCGCCTCGCCACGTAGAGGCTGCGCTTGAGCTTGCTGATCCGATCGATGAACAGCTTTCCGTCGAGGTGGTCGACCTCGTGCTGGAAGCACACCGCCAGCAGGCCCTCCGCGCGGATCTCGACCTCCTTGCCATCGAGATCGAGCGCGCGCATGAGCACGCGCTCGGCGCGCTTCACCTCGGCCTCGAAGTCGGGCACCGAGAGGCAACCCTCCTTCCATCCGATCTCGCCTTCCTGCTCGGAGAGCTCGGGGTTCACCAGGATCAGCGGATTCCTCTCGTGGTTCTCGTCCTTCCAGTCCGTGTCGACCACGATCAGGCGCACGGCCTCACCCACCTGGGTCGCCGCGAGGCCGATGCCGGGCTCGTCGTACATGACCTCGCACATGTCCTGGGCGAGCTGGCGGATCTCGTCGGTGATCGACTCGATCGGCTTCGCTTCGACGGTCAGCCGTTTGTCCGGGAACTGAAGGACGGGTCGCAGCGCCATCCGTCAAAAATAACGAAGCCTAGAGCATGCTCCAGGGACGCACGTCCACGGTGGCCGAGATGCCCTCGCGCAGTCGCGCTGCCGCGGCGATCGCGGCCTGCGCGGCGCACCGCACCGCGAGCCTCTCGCCCTTGATCAGCAGCTGCTGGCGGTGGCGTCCGCGCAGCCGCGGCAGCGGCGCGGGCGCGGGCCCGAGCAGCTCGCACGAGCCTGCCGCCGCGATCGCGGTGGCGAGCTGCGCTGCGCCGGCGACCGCATCGCTCTCGAGCGGGGCGGAGACCAGCACGCTCGCGAGATGTCCGAGCGGCGGGAAGCCGAGCGCGGTGCGGTGGGCGAGCTCCTGCGCATAGAACGTCTCGTAGTCGTGATCGCGCACGGGGCGAATCGCGTAGTGATCGGGCACGAACGTCTGGACGATCACGCGACCCGGGGCGGTGTCGCGGCCCGCGCGCCCGGCCACCTGGGTGAGCAGCTGAAACGTGCGCTCGGCCGCGCGGAAGTCCGGCAGGTGCAGACCGATGTCGGCCGCGATCACGCCGACCAGCCGTACGCCCGGGAAGTCGTGTCCCTTCGCCACCATCTGTGTGCCGATCAGCACATCGAGCTGGCCGTCGCGCAGCCGGCGCAATACGTCCTCGGTGGCGCCGCGGCGCGCCGCGGTGTCGCGGTCGAGCCGCGCGATCCGCGCGCGCGGGAACAGCCCGCGCACTTCCTCCTCGAGCCGCTCGGTGCCGAGGCCGAGCAGCGCAGTGTCGGGCGCGCCGCAGCCCGCGCAGCGCTCGGGCGGCGGGCGCCGGTGTTCGCAGTAGTGGCAGTGCAGCGCACCGTCGGAAGTGTGATACACGAGCCCGACGTCGCAGTCGGTGCAGCGCTCGGCGTGGCCGCAATCGAAGCAGAAGATCCGCGTCGAGAAGCCCCGCCGGTTCAGGAACAGGATCGCCTGCGCGCCCGCGTCCAAGGTCTGCGCTAGCGCGCTCCGCAGCGGCCGCGAGAGCGCGAGCTTGCGCCCGCGCGGCGCCGCCTCGCGCTCGCGCGCGAGGTCGACGATCTCGACCGCGGGCAGCGGCTGCCCGCCGATCCGGTGCGCGAGCACGAGCCGCGTGAGCTCGCCGCAATCGGCCGCATAGCGCGTCTCGAGCGAAGGTGTCGCCGAGCCGAGCACTACGGGGCAGCTCGCCGCGTCCGCGCGCAAGCGCGCGAGATCGCGCGCGTGGTAGCGGAAGCCCTCTTCGTTCTTGTACGCGCCGTCGTGCTCTTCGTCGATCACGACGAGGCCCAGGTTCTCGATCGGCGCAAACAACGCGGAGCGCGCGCCCACGGCGATCGGTGCCGCGCCGCTGTGCAGCCGCCGCCACTGCTCGAGCCGCTCGCCCGGGCGCAGTCCGCTGTGGAGCACCGCGAGCGAGTCGCCGAAACGGCCGCGCAGCCGCGCGAGGATCTGGTGCGTGAGCGTGATCTCGGGGACCAGCACGAGCGCGCGGCGACCCGCGTCGAGCGCGGCGGCCACCGCGCGCAGGTAGATCTCGGTCTTCCCGCTGCCCGTGACTCCGTGCAGCAGGAATGTCTTTGCCTCGCGCGCCCGGACCGCCGCCTCGATCGGCGCGAGCGCCTGCGCCTGGTCGCTCGTGAGCTGGACGTGGCGCGCGCCCTCGAGCGGCTCGCCCAGCACGTCGCGCGGCGCCCCCCGCCGGTGGACGCGTGCGAAGCCGCGCGCCACGAGCGCGCGCAGCGCGGCCGAGGGCAGGGCAGGGGCGAGCTGCTCGCCCGCGGCGGCGAGCTGCTCGAGCACGTCGAGCTGCCGCGGCGCGCGCGCGAGCGCGGCGCGCGCCGCGGCGAGATCGACGCCCGGGGCCAGGCTCGCCACTCGCTCGACGGTGACGCGCGCGCGCGGACCCTGCTCGATCTCGCACGCCGCGACCAGGCCATCGCGCTCGAGCGAGGAGAGCGCTGCGCGCGTGTCTGCGCCGAGCTGGCGCGCGAGCGCCGCGCGCGCGATCGGGCCCGTGGCGAGCGCCTCGAGTGCGCGACCCGCGGCGCCGCGCGCGGCGCCGCTCTGGGCGGCCGCGCGGCCGCGCGGCGTGAGCGTGAATCCGCGCGCAAAGAACGGCGCGGAGCCCGTCGGCAGCGCTGCGGCGAACGCGAGTCCCACAGGGCACAGCACCTCGCGCGCGGCCTCGCGCAGCACGTCGAGCAGCTCGCTCGAGATGACGGGCGCCTCGTCGACGACAGCTTCGATCGGACGCAGGCGGCCCGCGTAGTCCGAGCGATCGGTGCGTTCGACCACGACGCCGATCAGCGTGCGCCCGCCGAATCGCACACGCACGCGACAGCCGGGCCGCACCGTCGCGGCGCGCGCGGCCGGAATGGTGTACTCGAAGAGCTCGTCGACGGGCACCGGCAGCGCCACCTTCGCCACGCTGTCGCCCGCGCTCACGGAAGGATCGATGCGGACGAGCGGCTGCTGTTCGAGCACGTGCGGATTGTATGCGGCGCCCGCGCGCCTGCGAAGGCTCCGATGACGTCGCAAGGAGGGCGACGGAGTCGCCCGACGCGCAGCGAGGCGCAGCCGAGCGAAGGCCGGATCCCGAGCGCGAGCGATCAGCGAGCGCGAAGGCCCGGCGAGTTGGCACGGCGACCGAGCCAACGCGTCTGCGTCGAGAAGCGGCGCGGCGTGTTGTCGCTGCGCGTCGACGGAACCTGGGCGTCGTCGTACCGCCCGGACAGCCCGCTCACGGGATCGGTCTGGGACGCGCTCGTGGCGCCGCTCGCGTGGCTGCCGCCCGGGCGCCGCCGCTCCGTGCTCGTGCTGGGGCTCGGCGGAGGCAGCGCGGCGCGGCTCGTGCGCGCGATCGCGCCGCGCAGCCGCGTGGTGGGCGTCGAGAGCAGCGCCGAGGTGCTCGACGCGGCGCGGCGCTGGTTCGAGCTCGACGCGCTCGGCATCGAGGTCGTGCACGGCTGCGCGCGCCAGTATCTGCGCCGCTGCCGCGCGCGCTTCGATCTCGTGATCGAGGATGTGTTCGTGGGCGAGGGCCGAGCCGTCCACAAGCCGGATTGGCTGCCCACGCCGGGGCTCGCGATCGCGGCGCGCCTGGTGCACCGCGGGGGGCTTCTGATCAGCAACGCGCTCGACGAGGCGCGCGACGTCTCGCGTGCGGTGCGCTCGCTGTTTCCCGCGTCGGTGCGGATCGGGGTCGAGGGTTATGACAACGCGATCATGGTCGGCGGACCCGGCTCGCTCTCGGCGCGCGGTCTGCGCGCGGCCGCGGCGGCCCATCCTCTGCTGCGCGAGACGCTGCCGCAGTTGTCGTTCCGGACGCGGTAGGTAGGTTCTGAACGTGAACCCGCTCTCGATCGTGTGTGCCGCGGCGACCGCCGCGCTGCTCTGCGCGTGCGACCGCGCCGAGCCCGCACCCGCGCCGAGCACACCGCCCGTCGACGTGGCAGCGGTGCCCGCACCCGACGAGTCCACGGGATCCACCGAGTCCAGCGAATCCAGCATCGTGGTGATTCCGCCGTTCGACCCCGCGCTGCCGACGCTCGAGCTGGAGCTCCCGCCGCCCGCGGAGGTACCGGCCGCGAAGCCGCCCGCGCGCGCCCCCCGGCCGCGCCCCCCGGAGACGACCGCTACCGCCGTCGAGCCGCCCTCGGAGCATCTGCCGCTCGACCTGCTGCTGCGCACTCCGCAGGGAGCGCGCTCCGAGTCGAGCGCGGTGGATTTCCGAGCGCCCGAGGAGGCTGCGGCGCCGGCAGCACCCAAGCCGCCGGGCACGCTCGACCGCCTCGGACAGAGCATCCGGCTCGAGCGCCGAAAGGAAGCGATCGGCGTCGCGGGGCCGCGCCAGGGAACCCACTACGAGACGGATGCGGGCGTGCGCATTCCCGTCGACAAGGGTGTCGCGCTCGAGGGCGGCGTGCGCGTCGACTCGCGCGAGGAGCCCGGCGCGAAGGAGCCGCAGCGCAGCTCGACGCCGCGCGTGGGCGTCGAAGTGCAGTTCTGACCGGAAGCTCCGTTAATCCGCTTCCGAGGCGAACTCGATCACCGCGCGGTTGAACGCCTGCGCGGCCTCGACCATGACGAGGTGCGCGCCGTAGGCGAACGTGACGAGCCGCGCCCCCGGGATCTCGTCGGCGAGCTGGCGGTGGAATTTGGGCGGAGCGAGCGCGTCGTTGCGGCCGCACACCACGAGCGTCGGCTGATGGATGGCGTGGAGCCGGTCGAGAGTGTCGTGCGTGAGGCACGCCTCGCACTGGCGCGCGAACAGCTCCGGAGTGAGCGGCGCACCGTCGCGGCTGAAGAACGCGATCATCTGCTCGATCAGATCGGTCTGCTCGATCGTCTCGTCCTGCGCGGTCCAGAGCAGCCGGTCGCGCACGAGCACCTCGAGCGGCGCCCCGATCCGCGCGAGCTCGCGCCACTGCGTGAGCAGCATGCGGCGCTTCGCGTCGGGACGCGCGTAGGTGCCCACGAGCACGAGGCGCTCCACGCGCTCGGCGTGCCGCAGCGCGAGCTGCTGGGCCACCATGCCGCCCATGAACGCGCCGAGCACTGCGGCGCGCTTGATCGCGAGCGAGTCGAGCAGCTCCGCGAGCGTGTCGGCGAGATCGCTCGTGGTAAACGGTGCGTCGTCGCCCTCGCTGTTGCCCACGCCCGGGTAGTCGAAGATCACCGTGCGGCGGTGTCGCGAGAATTCCGGAACCTGGATCGGCAGCCAGCCGCGGCACGAGCCGCCGATGCCCATCGCGAGCACGAGCGGTGTGCCAGCCTGATCGCCGTGCTGCTCGTAGTAGAGCTTGCGACCGCGGACGACTGCGTGGGGCACGGCTCCGAAGTCTAAGCGGTCGCGCGCAGGGCTGCCGCGCGGGCTCAGTATCCGCCGCCGCCTCCCCCTCCTCCTCCCGCGGGCGAGCCGCTCGGTATCGCTGCGGCAGGCCGGTTGACGCGGAAGCGCAGCATGGCCCGCACCTCGCGCGGCTTCGAGTCGCGCGGTGCTTCGTACCGCCACTGGTCGAACGCCTCGATCGCCGCGCGGTCGAAGATCTCGGCTGGATCCGAGGCCAGCACGATCGGATCGGTGACGAAGCCCCGCGAGTCGAGAATTCCCGAGACGATCACCCACCCGCTCGGCCCGCGCGCAGCGACCGCGGCCGGGTACTTCGGCTTCGTTTCCTCCAGAGGCTTGCCACAGCAATCCTCCTCGAGGACCGCTCCCATGCGCGCAGGAAAGGACGTGAGCGAGGGCGGCGGCGGAGACAGGCACCCCAGTACGAGAGCGGTCGCGGCGATCGTGACTCTGCGCATGGCTGACCTCAGGCTTCCCTGCTCCGTTCGAACGCAGGAAGCGAATCCGTGGGGCGACTCCAGCGCGGCGCATCGCCGACCCACGCGTGGTAAGAGGGCGGGAACGCCTCCGGGTCGTCCAGCGTTCGCGTGGTGACGTCGATCTCCGACGGCCTCTTCACGTGCTCGTACGTGAGCGGCGTGCCGCACGACCCGCAGAACCGGCGCGTCACGGGCGGGCTCGAGTGGAACGCCGCCGTGTCCCCGCGCTCGAAGCGGAACGCATGTGTTTGAAACGTCACCCACGCGACGGCGGTCGCGCCGGACGCGCGCGTGCACGAGTCGCAGTGGCAGACCATGCTCGACGTGGGGCGGCCGACGGCGCGATAACGAATCGCACCGCACGAACATCCGCCTTCGAACACGGGTTCCGTCACCGTGATCGACAGTGTAGCCGCAGTTCGGCGCAGGTCGGGCGTCGCCCGACCTAACTGCTCATCTGCTTGAGATCGCGCAGTACGGAGCGCGCGACGGCCTTGAGCGTCTCGAACACGCCCTTGCCGTCGGTGGCGCACGCCTCGAAGTCGGGCAGGCCGTTCGGGTTGAGCAGGCTCTTCATCTCGTCGAGCGGCGCGGCGTTGGGCAGGTCGCGCTTGTTGTACTGGATCACGTACGGGAGCCTGGTCGATGTCGTAGCCCTGCTCGGCGAGGTTGAGGCGCAGGTTCTCGACGCTCTCGACGTTCGCTTCCATGCGCTCGATCTGGCAGTCGGCCACGAACACCACGCCGTCGACGCCCTTGAGGATCAGCTTGCGGCTCGCGTCGTAGAACACCTGGCCGGGAACCGTGTAGAGGTGGAAGCGCGTCTTGAAGCCGCGGATCTCCCCGAGCGCGAGCGGCAGGAAGTCGAAGAACAGCGTGCGCTCGGTCTCGGTGGCGAGCGAGATCATCTTCCCCTTCAGCTCGGGGTTCGTCTTGTTGTAGATGTACTGCAGATTGGTCGTCTTCCCGCACAGGCCGGGGCCGTAGTAGACGATCTTGCAGTTGATCTCGCGCGACGAGTAGTTGATGAACGACATGTGGTGAGCTGGGATTCTCGAGCCCCGGCCTGTCAGACCGAGAACAGGTTGTCGATGTCGTCGTCCGTGATCTCGGAGAACGGCGTGCCGCCTCGCGCAGCCGCGCGCTCCGTCTTCTTCTGGATGTCCTCGAACACCTTCGCGAGCTCGGCGCCGGCCTTCTTCACGCGCAGGCGCACGAGTCCGAGCGAGCTCCGGTCGTCGAAGACCACCACGAGGATGATCCGCTGCGAAACCAGCGTGATGTGCAGGTTGTCGCGCTGGCCCTGGTGGAAGTGAACCGGGAAGTCGTCCTCACCGACGAGCTTGGCGAGCCCGCCCGTGGCTGCCACGCAGCCCGCGGTCAGCGACGCGAGGCTCGTCGTGTCGATGCCGCGCATCTCGCCGGCTTCCGCGATCAGCTGGCCGTTGCGATCGACCACGAAGATGCCCTTGGCGTTCGCGTCGCGGACGAGCCGCTGCACCACGCCGAGAATCCGGCGGTAGTCTTCGTCGTACATCACGAGCTGTGTGTCGCGCATCCGCAAATGTCTCGATAACCGCTCGGGACTAAAGTGTTTTGCCGGCCCGCAAGGTACCCCCCCGGCGATGCGCGTGGCAACTCGCCAACGCGTCTACGTCTCGGCGTTCTGGGTGCAGATCTTGAGTTGCGCACGGCGCAATCACAACGTTCTCCGGTTCTCGACCGACATGCCCACCGTCACGTGATCGGCGTACTCGAGATCGCCGCCGAGCGGCATCCCGAATGCGATCCGCGACAGGCGCACGCCGGTCGGGCGCAGCGCGTCGATCAGATAGTGCGCGGTGGCGTCTCCCTCGGCGTTCGGGTTCGTGGCGAGCACCACCTCCTCGATCTCCCCGCTCTTCACGCGCGCCTCGAGCTCTGCGATCCGCAGCTCGTCGGGGCCGACGCCGTCGATCGGCGCGAACGCGCCGCCGAGCACGTGGTAGCGGCCGCGGAAACGCCCGCTGCGCTCGATCGCGGCGAGATCGGCGGGCTCCTCCACCACGCACAAGAGCTTGCGATCGCGGCGCTCGTCGCGACAGATCTCGCACGGCGAGCGGTCGGTGAGGTCGAAGCAGAGCTCGCATAGCACGACGTCCTGCTTCAGCCGCGCGATCGAATCGGCGAGCTCGCTCACGTTCTCGTCGCTCGCGCCGAGCAGGTGGAATGCGAGTCGCGTCGCAGATTTCTCGCCGATGCCGGGCAGGCGCTTCAGGCTCGTGACGAGCCGGTCGATCGCGACGGAGCGGCGCATGGCCACTCGCTAGACCGGCTTCCCGCCGCCCGCGAACGGCAGCCCGAGCCCACTCGACGCCTTCTGCATCTCTTCCTGCATCAGGCGCTGGGCGTTCGCGATCGCGGAATTGACGGCCGCTGCCGTGAGGTCCTGGAGCATCTCGCGGTCGCCCGACGCGACGAGTGAGGGCTCGATCGAGATCTTGAGCACGCGCAGTGCGCCCGAGACCTCCGCGCGCACCATGCCGCCGCCCGCGCTGCCCTCGATCCGGCGCGCCGCGAGCCTCTGCTGCAGCTCCGCGAGCTTGCTCTGCGCCTCCTGCGCCTTCGCGATCAGCTCGGCGATGTCCGCCACTAGCGGCTCCCTCCGAGCGGTCGGATGTCGACGATGTCGGCGCCGAGAATCTCGAGCGCGCGGTTCACGGCGGGATCGTTGAGCGCCTGCTGGCGCCGCTGGCGCACGACCTCGTTCGACGAAGCGCCGGGCGCGGGTGCCGCCACTTCAGGAGCGTCCTCGATCAGTACGCGCGTCGCGCGCCCGAAGAAGCTCGCGGCGAGCGCGTCGACCGCGTCCTGGCGCTCGCGCAGCCGGCGTGCCGCGAACGGCTCGGGCACGCGGATCCGCACGCGCTCGGGATCGCGCTCGAGCAGCTCCGCGCCATCGAGCGCCGCGAAGATCCCGGGCTGGCTCGCGCGCGCGAACGCGCGCAGGCGGTCGAGCACGGTCGCGAGCGGCGCACCCGCGTCGGGTGCGGTGTGCGTCTCGGGCGCATCCGCGGGCGCGGCGTCGCTCTTGCGCGCGGGGCCACCGCGCGGCTTGCCCGAGGCGGCGGGCCCCGGACCGCTCGCGATCGGCGGCGAGCCGCCTTCGCTGCCGTCGGCGCCTGCGAGGCGCTTCTCGAGCGCGTCGAGCCGCGCGAGCAGCCGGCCCACGTCGTCGCCGTCGGGCATCGTGGCGAGTCGCACGACCGCGATCTCGAGCACCGCGAACGGTTGCGGTGCCCACGCGAGGTCCTCCTGCTCCTTCACGAGCGCGCGGAACATGCGCCGCAGGCGCGTCGCGTCGCTCTTCTCGGCGAGCGCGCGCAGCTCGGCGATCTCCTCGTCGGCGGCCTCGATCAGATCGGGCTGCTCGGGCGCGATCCGCACCACGACCAGATCGCGGAACAGCTGCAGGAGCGTCTCCGACAGGCGCTTCGCGTCGAGCCCCGCTTCGCCGGCTTCGCGGCACGCCGCGAGCGCGGCTGCCGCGTCGCTCTCGACGATCGCGGTGGCGATCCGCAAGAGCACGCGCCGGTCGACGAGGTCGAGCACGTCGAGCACCGCGGCGTCTTCGATCGCGCTGCCCGCGTAGGAGATCACCTGATCGAGCAGCGTCTGCGCGTCGCGCATCGAGCCGTCGGCTTCGCGCGCGATCGCGAGCAGGCTCTTGTTCGACACGTCGATCGACTCGGCACGCGTGATCTCGGCCAGGCGCTCGACGATCTCCGGGGTGCGGATCCGGCGGAGGTCGTAGCGCTGGCAGCGCGACACGACCGTGAACGGGATCTTCTCGGGGTTGGTGGTCGCAAACACGAACAGGCTGCGCGCGGGCGGCTCCTCGAGCGTCTTCAGCAGCGCGTTGAACGCGGCCGCCGAGAGCATGTGCACCTCGTCGACGACGAAGATGCGGTACTTGCCCGGGGCCGCGGCATAGCGGATCGCCGAGATCAGCTCGCGCACGTCGTCGACGCTGGTGCGGCTCGCCGCGTCGATCTCCTGCACGTCGGTCGAGGTGCCCGAGATGATCTCGCGGCACGGATCGCACTCGCCGCACGGCGTGTCGGTGGGGCCCTTGTCGCAGTTCAGGCAGCGCGCGAGGATGCGCGCGAGCGTCGTCTTGCCGACCCCGCGCGGGCCCGAGAGCAGGATCGCGTGCGGGACGCGCCCGGTGCGGATCGCGTTGCGCAGCGGCGTCGTGACGTGCGCCTGACCGCTGACGTCGTCGAACGTCTGCGGTCGCCACTTGCGCGCGAGTACCTGGTAGGACATCGGGGGGTGGTTTTCCTCGGCGCGGAGCGGAGATCGCAGGGCACCCCCGCTCGCAATCGAACACCGCTACCGCTGCTTCCTTCCGGATCTGACGGGGTTCACGGAGTCCGTGATTCGAGCGGGACCCTGCGATCGCAGCTCCGCGCCGGTGGGAACCCCCAAGTTAACGCGGGGCGACCCCCGCGTGCGACTTCCGCGCCAGAACCGCGAGCAGGAGCACGCCCGCGACCAGCTGAGCCGAGCGCCCCGGCTCGGGCACGTTGTCGATGTAGGGGCCTAGCCCGCTGTGGTCGAGAATCCCGTCGCTGAATTCGACCGTTGATGTCGGACCCGTCGCCGTGACGAAGACCGAACGGTGCGTCCAATTCGTATCTTCGCCGAGCGATTGTTCGGTCTCGTTGAAGACCTCCGCCCCGTTCCAGCGGACGACCAGGTTGTAGAAGCTCATGAAGCCCCCGGGACGCGCCGCGAAGTCGAAGTTGAGCAGGTAGGAGGCGCCCGCCTGCGTCGCCACGGTCTGGCTGATCGCGCCCGAACAGTCCTGAGTGTCCAGCTCCGCGTGTTGCTCGCCGTCGGAGGGCGATCCGCAGCAGTGGTCCTGTACCTCGATCCCGCAAAGGCTGAAACCGCTGGAGTCGGTCCAGCCGGGGACGTCCTCGGGGTCGTCGGGGGTCTCAAAGACCCGCGCGGTGCCGGCCTCGACGTCCGGCTCCTCGAAGCTCCCATTCACGAGCAGGTTCTGGGCGCTGGCCCCTTCCACGAACAGCAGCACCGCACCGATCGCGAGCAGCAGAATGCGCATAACTCCCCCGCAGCAACTGAGGAACGCTACCGCTCGGACGGGAGCCTTCCGTACTACAGGGGAAGGCGGAACAGGTCAAGCGCGAAAAAGGGAAGAGAGATTGGCGGAGAGGGTGGGATTCGAACCCACGGTACCCTTGCGGGTACGCCGCATTTCGAGTGCGGTGCCGTCAACCGCTTGGCTACCTCTCCGCTCGACCCCCGACGACTCGCTATCGAGCCTCGACGTCGGTGACCCTCGGGGGCCCGATCTTATCGCATCCGCTGGCTCTGGATGACCCGCTCGACAGCGTTCGATAGTCTGCGAGAGAATCCTCTGGGGCGGTGCCAACGGTGATCTCCCTCTTCTGGATCGGGCTCGTCGCGTTCCTGTTACTCGCGCTCGCGCTCGATCTCGGCGTCTTCCACCGCGAGGCGCGCGAGCAGACCGCCGCCGAAGCGGCGCGCTGGTCGCTGGTCTGGGTCAGCCTGGCGCTCGTCTTCAACGTGTTCGTCTACTTCGCGTACGAACACCACTGGTTGGGAATCGGCTACGTCGGGGGCGTCGCGGTCGCCGGCAAGGACGCGGCGCTCGAGTTCCTGACCGCGTGGGTGGTCGAGGAGTCGCTCAGCCTCGACAACATCTTCGTCATCGCGACGGTGATGGCCTACTTCAGGATTCCGGCCGAGAGCCAGTACCGCCTGCTGTACTGGGGAGTGCTCGGCGCGCTCGTGATGCGCTTCGTGTTCATCGTGTCGGGCCTCGCGCTGGTCCAGCGCTTCGCATGGACCACCTACATCTTCGGCGCCTTCCTGATCGTGACCGCCGTCAAGATGATGATCCAGAAGGAGGAGCTCCATCCGGAGCGGAACGGCCTCATGCGCCTGTTCCAGCGCTTCATGCCGCTGACCTCTGGGTTCCACGGCACGTCGTTCTTCACGCGCGACGCCAACCATCGTTGGATCGCGACGCCGATGTTCCTCGCGCTGCTCGTGGTCGAGAGCTCGGATCTGATGTTCGCGATCGATTCGCTGCCCGCGGTGATCGCGGTGACCTCGGATCCGTTCATCGCGTTCAGCTCGAACGCGTTCGCGATCCTGGGTCTGCGGAGCCTGTACTTCGTGATCGCGCCGCTGATCGCGCGCTTCCACTACATGAAGCAGAGCCTGATCTTCCTGCTCGCCTTCATCGGCGTGAAGATGCTGCTCTCCCACCACTACCCGATTCCGACGGCCGTCTCGCTCGTGTTCATCGTCGGGATTCTCAGCATCGGGATCCTCGCGTCGCTCTTGACCAGGTCCGACAGCGACGAGCGAACCCGGCCGGACATGATGCGCAGCGCGCTGCGCACGGCGCGACGCGTGGTGGTGGGGATCATCGGCACCACCGTGTTCTCGCTCGGCATCGTGATGATCATCCTGCCCGGCCCCGCGTTCCTGGTGATCCCGTTCGGCCTCGCGATCCTCGCCTCCGAGTTCGTGTGGGCACGGCGCTGGCTCGCGCGGATCCGCGGGAACGGCACGGCGTCTCCGTCGCCGGCCGCACTCGGAAAGGTGGTCGTGCTCTTCTTCGGCGCGGCGCTGCTCGCCGGATGGGCCGTCACCCGTCTCTAGCGGGTTCTGTCGATCTCGGATCGGAGCCACCAGAGCGCCGCGAGCCGCCCCGCCATCGAGACCGCGAACAGCATCGCGTATCCCTCGAGGGTGCGGTCCATGTGCGTGAAGATCTGGCTGCCGATCAGGGCGCCGATCGCGATCGCCACCGAATTCGCGAACGTGAACGCGGAGAGCACGCGCGCGCGGTCGCGATCTTCGATGCCTTCGAAGAACGACATCATCGTGGCGAATTCGAGCGCGGCCCACGACGTGCCCGCGAACGCCTGGAGCGCGAGCAGATAGGCGAAGTGATTGGAGACGAGCCACAGAACCGGCAGCGGCACGATCCCGAACGCGCCCCAGACCAGCAGCGCGCGGGTTCCACGGCGCTCCGCGAACGCGCCGAAGAACGGGAGGATCGCGATCCGCGCGACGAGCGCCGTCGCCGTGAGCGCCATGAACTCCGCGTAGGAGAGCCCGAGCGGGCCGAACATGTACGGCGTGAAATAGGGGGCGGCGATGTGCACGGTCGCCGTCATCGAGAGCAGATAGACGATCACGCGCCCCGACCCCGCACCGCGAATCGCCTCGCGGATTCCGCTCGCCGCGAGCGCGCGGTGCTGATCGGCGAGCCCCCTCGCCTCGCTCTGCCGCGCGAGAAAGCTCGCGGAGATCAGGCGCGCGAGCAGCGCACCCGCGAACAGCGATCCGAAGAGCGCGAGCGCACTGCCGTGCGAGTCGCCCCATTGCAGCGCGAGGCCGCCGACGAGCATGGCCGTGAGCAGTGCCGCGTGGCACAGGCGCGCTCGGCGTGCGAAGAAGCGCGCGCGGATGTCGGACGGAACGAGCGTGGTCACCCAGGCGTTCCAGGCGGGGCCGGTCGCCATCCCGAACGACCAGTACGCGACGGTGGCGATCGCCACCCAGACGAGCTCGATGTGCCCGCGCCAGCCGCCGAAGGCGAGCGGCGCGAGCGCGAGCGCCTGCAGCGCCGCGCACACCGCCACCCAGCGCCGGTACGAATGGAGATGGCGCACCGCAAACGGCGTGATCAGCTGGAACACCGCACCCGCGAGCATCGGCAGCGTCGCGACGAGGCCCGCGGCCACCTCGCCGTGGCCCGCGGCGAGCACGAACGCCGAGATGTAGGTCTCCCCGAGCCCGACCATCACGCTGAACGAGATGCCGTCCGCGGTGATCGCGCGCAGGTCGCGCGGCTGGTGCGGCTGCGAGGAGGTGAGTGCGGTCAAGGTTCGCGCAGCGGCGGGCCCGATCATCGGGCCCGCCGCGAGCGCGAGTCTAAACAAGAACGACTAGAAGTCGTCGTCCATGCCGCCCATTCCGCCCATGCCACCCATTCCGCCCATGCCACCCATTCCGCCCATGTCGGGCATGCCGCCACCGCCGCCGGCCTTCTTCTTCGGCTTCTCGGCGATGCCGGCCTCGGTGGTGAGCAGGAGCGACGCCACGCTCGCGGCGTTCTGGAGCGCGGATCGCACGACCTTGGTCGGGTCGATCACGCCCGCGGCCATCAGGTCTTCGTAGGTCTCGGTGGCGGCATTGAAGCCGTTCGAGCCCTTCGCGGACTTGACCCGGTCGACCACGATCGCGCCGTCGATGCCCGCGTTCTGGGCGATCCAGCGCAGCGGCTCCTCGGTCGCGCGGCGCACGATCCGCACGCCCGCCTTCTGGTCCGCTTCGTCGAGAGCGTCCTCGAGGCCCGCGAGCGCCTTCTGCGCGCGCAGCAGCGCCACGCCGCCTCCAGGCACGACG
The DNA here is from genome assembly GCA_963832165.1 of uncultured delta proteobacterium. Classification (GTDB taxonomy): domain Bacteria; phylum Myxococcota_A; class UBA9160; order UBA9160; family SMWR01; genus JAHEJV01. The sequence continues at coordinate 126,466 of CAWHTE010000011.1, forward strand.
CCTTCCTCGACCGCCGCGCGCGTCGCGTGCAGCGCATCCTCGACGCGCGCCTTCTTCTCCTTCATCTCGGCTTCGGTGGCCGCGCCGACCTTCACGACCGCGACGCCGCCCGCGAGCTTGGCGAGCCGCTCCTGGAGCTTCTCGCGATCGTAGTCGCTCGTCGTCTTGTCGATCTGGCTGCGGATCTCGGCGCAGCGCGCCTCGATCTTCTTCTTCTGGGCCCCGCCCTCGATGATCGTGGTGTTGTCCTTGTCGATCACCACCTTCTTGGCTCGGCCGAGATCCTTCAGCGTGACGTTCTCGAGCTTGAGGCCGAGTTCTTCTGCGATCACCTGGCCGCCCGTCACGATCGCCATGTCCTCGAGCATCGCCTTGCGCCGATCGCCGAAGCCGGGCGCCTTCACCGCGACTGCCGCGAGCGTGCCGCGGATCTTGTTCACCACGAGCGTCGCGAGTGCCTCGCCTTCGACGTCCTCCGCGATCACGAGCAGCGGCTGACCCTGGCGCGCGGCCTGCTCGAGCAGCGGCAGGAAGTCCTTCATGCTCGAGATCTTCTTCTCGTGCAGGAGGATCAGCGGGTCCTCGAGCCTCGCCTCCATGCGCTCGGTGTCGGTGACGAAATAGGGCGAGAGGTAGCCGCGGTCGAACTGCATGCCCTCGACGATCTCGAGGCTCGAGTCCATCGACTTCGCCTCCTCGACCGTGATCACGCCTTCCTTTCCGACCTTCTCCATCGCCTCGGCGAGCATCTTGCCGATCGTCGCGTCGCCGTTCGCCGAGATCGTGCCGACCTGCGCGATCTCGGCCGTGTCGCGCGTGGACTTCGAGAGCTTGCCGAGCTCTTCCACCATCGCGGCCACGGCCTTGTCGATGCCGCGCTTGAGGTCCATCGGGTTCATCCCGGCGGCAACCGCCTTCGTGCCCTCGCGGAAGATCGCCTGCGCGAGCACCGTCGCGGTGGTGGTGCCGTCGCCCGCGACGTCGGAGGTCTTCGATGCGACCTCGCGCACCATCTTCGCGCCGAGGTTCTCGAAGTGATCCTCGAGGTCGATCTCCTTCGCGACGGTGACGCCGTCCTTGGTCACGGTCGGCGAGCCCCAGCTCTTCTCGATCAGCACGTTGCGGCCGCGCGGCCCGAGGGTCACGCGCACCGCGTTGGCCAGCTTGTTCACACCCGCGAGCATGCGCTCGCGCACGTCTTCCTGGTATCGGATCTGCTTCGCCATCGTCGGGCCTCCTACTCGAGCACCGCGAGGATGTCGTCCTCGCGAACGATCAGGTGTTCGTCACCGTCGATCTTGATTTCGCTGCCGGAGTACTTGCTGAACAGGATCCGGTCGCCCTTCTTCACGTCGAGGGGGGTGACGACGCCCTCGTCGCTCACCTTGCCGGTGCCGACGGCGATCACCCGGCCCTCCATGGGCTTCTCCTTGGCCGTGTCGGGGATGATGATGCCGCCCTTGGACTTCGCCTCTTGATCGAGGCGCTTCACCAGGATCCGATCGTGTAGCGGTCGAACCTTCATGATTCGCTCCTCCAGTGGAAGTTCCGGGCCGCGGGGCGGGGCCGGTGTGCCGCCATCGAGGCGGACCGGAGCCGGCGACCGTCGGAACGGGCCCAAGCGAATAGTCACGCCCTCGCGCGCCGTCAAGGGGAGGCGGACGCGGGGTCAGGTCAGCATCGGCAGGAACAGCAGCGCGAGGCCCAGAAATGCGGCGAAACCGACCACGTCGGTGACGGTGGTCAGGAAGATCGAGGCCGACTGCGCCGGGTCGCGGCCCAGCGCGCGCAGGCCGAGCGGGATCGCCGCCCCGAACAGCCCGGCCATGGTCATGTTGGCCACCATGGCGAGCATGATCACGAGCACCAGGCCGGTCCGTCCGTCCCAGATCCACACGGCGAACCCGGTCGCGCAGGCGACGGCGAGGCCGTTCAGCAGCGCGCCGAGCACCTCCTTGCGCACGAGGCGCCAGGTCGTGCCGGGCACGAGCTCGCGCAGGAAGATTCCGCGCATCACCACGGCGAGCGACTGCGCGCCGGTGTTGCCGCCCTGGCCCGCCACGACCGGCATCAGGACGGCGAGCGCGGTGACCTGATCGATGATGTGCTCGAACAGCCCGACCACGCTCGCGGCGAGAAATGCGGTGGCGAGGTTCACGTAGAGCCACGGCAGGCGCTTGCTCACCACGACCGACACCGGCGACAGCGCGCGCTCGTGCTCGCCGGCGCCCACCATCTTCTGGAGATCGCCGAACGCCTCCTGCTGGAACGCCTCGAGCACCTCGTCGGGTTTCACAACACCGAGCAGATGGCCGTCGTGATCGACCACGGGCAGCGCGACGAAGCGGCGGCGCTGGATCAGCGAGGCGACCTCGTCGCTGGGCATGTCGACCGGCACCGTCACGATCTCGCGCTTCACGAGATTCTCGAGCGGGTCGCGCGGCGACGCGAGCAGGAGCTCGCGCATGTCGAGCACGCCGATCAGCTTTCCGATGCGGTCGGTGACGTAGAGGTAGTAGAGCGTGTCGCGGCGCGCGCGGCGCAGCGCGGAGATCGCCTCGCGCACGGACAGATCGATCGGCAGCGACGTGAGGCGCATGTCCATCATGCCGCCGGCCGTGTCGGGCGAATAGCGGAGCAGATCGCGGATCGCGCGGCCGCGATCGGGCTCGAGCCCGGACAGCGCCGCTTCGCGCACCGCGTCCTCGAGGTGGTGCAGGATCGCGGCGGCCTGGCGCGACGGCAGGCTGCCGAGCAGGTCGCGGCTGCCCTCTGCGCCGATCAGCGAGAGGATGACCGCGGCCGAGTCGGGCGACAGCCGCTCGGTGACGGGTGCGGCGAGCCGGGTCGGCAGCTGCACGAGCAGCTGCGCGGCCGCGCGCGGCTCGAGGCCCTCGAGCGCGCGGGCTGCGGCCTCGGGATGACCGCTCGCGAACGAGCGCACCATCGATTCGAGAGCGGACACTGCCATGCGGACCTCTCTTCAGGGGAGCAGCGCCGCGAGCGCCGCGGCGAGCGCGCGCCGCTGCGCGGCCGAGGCGATCAGGCGTTGGTTGAGCTCGAGCTCGATGCCCAGATAATGGCGTGCCGGGAGCTCGCGCCGCAGCGCCGTCGTGAGTCCGTCGGCATCGCCGCGGTAGGGCGCGTTGCGGCGCACGCCGACCCCGGGCAGTGCGCGCGCGAGCCGCCGCTGCCAGACGAGCGCGAGCGAGCGCTCCGCGCGGCGCTTCGGGTCGTAGAGGATTCCGATTCCGAAGTCGCGCCGCATTCCGCGCAGCACGGGTGTGAAGCTGTGCACCGCGAGGTGCAGCACGGGGCCCGTGCGCTCGGCGAGCGCCGCGCGCACGCGCCGCCAGTGCGGCCGGTGATGCCGATCGAGCAGCGCGTCCCGGCGCGCGCGCGGAAGCCCGCGCGTATGCGCCGAGAACACCGCGGGGTTGTGCGGCGAGCGGTTGAGATCGACGAGCAACCGCGTGGTGGTCGCAGAGAAGAGCGGCGCGCGCCAGGCACGCGCGAGCCGGCGCGCCACGTCGAGCGCTCCGGCGTCGAAGCCGCGGTGCGAGGCGAGCGCGCGGCCCGCGTGCGCGAACAGCGAGCGATCGCGGCGCGGGACGCGGTTGCCGCCGTGCTCGCACGTCACCACCATTGCCGGGCCTTCGCGCTCGCTGATCGCTCGCGCTCGGGCTCCGGCCTTCGCTCGGCTTCGCCTCGCTGCGCGTCGGCTGACTTCGTCAGCCTCCTTGCGGCGCTCGGGTTTAGCCACGCAGCAGGCGCCCCTCGCGCAGGCAATCGGCGAGCTCGCGGTACAGCGCGGTGAGCGCCTCGCGGGTCGGCTTCTCGCCGACGCGACTCACGATCCGGCGCGCGAGGCACCCCTGCTCGAGCAGCACCTCGAGCGCGGGTCCGTGCTCGTCGCGTTCGCCGCCCGACGCGAGGTGGCGCAGCGCGAGCGCCTGCCAGACCTCCTGGGCGCTGCGCACGGTGCCGTCGAGCCCGAGCGCACGCAGGTAGTCCGCGTCGTCGACCACCGCGCGCTCGGCCTGCGCGGTGGTGCGTTCGAGCAGGTCGGCGAGACCGGCGGTGGAGAGCGCGCGCAGGCGCGCCTGGTGCGCGCGGTCGGGTTCGCACAGCGCGCGCAGCGTGCGCGAGACCGCCCACGCGATCGCGAGGTCGGCGCGCGGGCACTCCTGGACGTCGAGCACGCGGATCTCGAGCGCCATGCGGTCGAAGCGCGCGATGCAGCCGCGCGCGTTCACCCACTCGTGCTGGAGCGTGCCGTCGGCGTCGAGCGGCGCGAGGTCGGCGTAGAGCGAGGCGAGGAGCGCTCGATAGTCGGCGCGCGTGAACACGGCCTCCGGCACGACGGCGCCGGTCAGCGAGGGAACCCGGCCCGCGTTGCGCCGGTACACGTCGAGGCGCGTGTCGAGCAATCCCAGGTGGCGACCCTCGACGAACGGCGACGCCGCGGCGAGCGCGGGCAGGAGCGGCAAGAGCGCGCGAGCAGCCGCGTGCAGGCGCCCGAACTGATCGTCGTCGGCGAACGGCAGGTTCAGATGCGCGCTCTGGAGGTTCGCCCAGCCGTGGCCGCGGCAATCGAAGATGCGGTCGAAGGTCGCGTAGATCTCGCCGTCGCCGTGGGGCCAGAGCTCGAACTCGCGCGCGGGATCCATCCACGGATGCATCGCGGTCGGCAGCAGGCGCGCGCCGTGCGGCGCGAGCAGCGCGTCGATCCGCGCCGTCTCGCCCGAGAAGCCGCGCGCGAGCCCGGCGAGCTCGGGCGCGGGGCCGTTCGTCTTGATCTCGACCACGTGGCGCGCGAGCTCGTTCGACCACGCGAACGCGCCGCGCTCGATCTCGTTCTCGATCGCGCCGTGCTCGGCCTCGATCAACCGGTCGGCGATCGGGCGCACGTCGAGCGTGTTCGCATCGACGATCATGTACTCGAGCTCGACGCCGTAGGCCTCGAACAGCCCGAGCGCCGTCGAACTAGCTGCGGCCATGTCCGTTTCCGAGGCCGCGCGCGTCGAGTCTGCGCCGGAACCAGCTCATCACCGCGCGGTACAGGCGATCGCCGATCACGGCGTCTTCGCAGCCGGATTCGATGTTGGGGTTGTCGTTGACCTCCATCACGAGGAAGCGCCCGGCGTATTCCTTCACGTCGACTCCGTAGAGGCCGTCGCCGATCAGGCGCGCCGCGCGCACGGCCACGCGGACCGCCTCGGCGGGCGCATCGTCGAGCGCCACCGCCTCGACGCGCCCGTAGCGTCGCTTCCCGCCCGCCTCGTGCGACACGATCTGCCAGTGGCCGCGCACCATGTGATAGCGGCACGCGTACAGCGCCTCGCTTCCGAGCACGCCGATCCGCCAATCGAACTCCGAGGGTGTGTACGCCTGCGCGATCACGAGCTGCGAGTCGCGCAGGAAGTCGCTCGCGGCCGCGAGCAGCTCGGCCTCGGTGTCGACGCGCACGACGCCCTGCGAGAACGCCGAGTCGGGGCGCTTGAGCACGCACGGGAGCCCCACGGTTGCGGCGATCTTGGCCACGGTGTCCTCGTGCGCCACGACCGTCTCGGGATGCGGGATCGCGTTGCGGTCGAACAGCTCGGCCAGGAAGACCTTGTTGGTGCAGCGCAGGATCGAGATCGGATCGTCGATCACGACGAGCCCCTCGGTGGCCGCGCGCCGCGCGAGGCGATAGGTCGAGTGATTGACGTAGGTCGTCTCGCGGATGAACAGCGCGTCGAACTCGGCGATGTCGGAGGCGTCGTCGTGGTCGATCAGGCGCGCATCGATTCCGACGTCGCGCGCCGCGCGCACGAAATGGCGCAGCGCCTTCGGATCGGAGGGCGGATCGGGTGCGTGGGGATTGGTCAGGATCGCGAGGTCGTAGCGATAGGTGCGCCGCGCGCGCGACCGCCGCTGCGGGCGCCCGAAGTGCTGCTCGGCCTGCTCCATCAGGAACGGCCGATGGCTCTCGGGGATCTCGCTGGTCGCGATCGGACGCACCGAGGCGAGGTGCCACTCGCCGCCGCGCCGCTCGAAGCTCGCGCGCATCATCGGCATCGGGAACTGCTCGTGCAGCGCGCGCGACAGCGCGTCGTAGCGCTTGGCGAAGTTGCGGCCGAAGTACACGGAGAGCTCGAAGCGCTGTCCGCGAAGCCGCGTGAGGCTCTTCTGGATCAGCTCCTCGAGCTGCTCCGACACGAGCCGCACGACCGGCGACAGACGCAGGTCCTGGAGCGTTTCGACGGTCGGGAACGGGCGGTGCCCGCGCGCGGCCGCGAGCAGCGACACGTAGTAGCCGAGCGTCTGGTACCCGTAGGTGCGGCACAGGTTGTAGACGCGCAGCCCGCGCCGGTCCGCCCACGTGCCGCCCACGAGGTAGTCGCGCGCGGATACGATCTCGGCGCCCTCGAAGCGCAGCGGCCAGCGGCGGACGTTCTCGGTCACGAGGATCGCGCTCAACCGCGACCCTCCGGCGGATCGAGCACGAGCAGGTTCGCGTCATAGGTGAGCGTGCCGAGCAGGATCGCGTTGATCACGCGCTCCACGGGGAGCCAGTAGAGGGGCTCGGACGGGCCCTTTGGATCCCGGTACGGGTCGGCTACCCGCACGCTCTGCTGCTGCGCATCCCAGCCGCACAGCACGACGAAGTGCCCGGTCGGAACGCCGCGCACGTCGTCCTCGACGAGCACCTCCTCGCCGGTCTCGCGCGCGCTGCGGTACAGGAAGGGAGCCGACAGGCCGGTCAGGATCGGCCGGCGCTGCTCGAGCCAGCGCCGCAACAGGTCCGGCGAGAGATCGTCCATCGCGAGCTCGCCGCCCAGGCGCAGGAACTCGAGATAGGACTCGGTCGCCTCGCCGAGCTTGGCGTTGTGCTTCGCGGCCGCCTGGGCGCGCAGGCGGTCGGACAGGTCGCGCCGCTCTCCAGCGAACCAGCTCGGATCGAATATGTCGATGTCGTAGGTCACGATCAATGCGCGATAGGAGCGCCGAAGCGCGTGGTTGGCGAGGTTGACGGCGAGTGTCCCGCCGCCCGCGACGCGCGGGACCCCGGCGATCACATCGTCGAGCAACACCCGATCCTTGAAGTAGTGATAGACCGCGTGCAGGCAGGTGGGCCCGCAGGTCGAATCGTCCGGCTGGGGCTGGATCTCGAGGTCGAATGCGCAGCGGCTGGCGCGCGACATGCGGGCGATATTCTAACCGCGCAGCGCGGGGGCGGATGGTAGGCGAGAAGAACGCACGGCGGGTGGCGGTGCTCTTCGAGACCGCGTGGGACCGCCGCCAGCTCGCCGCGTGCGCGCCGCACTGGTCGGACGCGTTCGAGATCACCTACCCCGCGCCGAGCGACCTGGACTGCCCGGACGATCTCGACCCGGTCGCGTTCGTGGCGGAGGCGGTGCGCGGGGCGTGGGGCCGCATCGACGGCGTGATCAGCTCGAGCGACTACCCGGGCGCCGTCGTCGCGGGCGCACTCGCGACCGAGCTCGGGCTCGCGGGCTCGCGACCGGACCGCGTGATCACCGCAGGGCACAAGTACTACTCGCGGATCGAGCAGCGCGCGGCTGCGCCCGACGCGGTGCCGGAATTCGCGCTGGTCGATCTGCGCGGAAGTGATGTCGCCCCCCCGCTCTCGCTGCCGTGTTTCGTGAAGCCCGTGAAGGCCTCGTTTTCGATGCACGCACGCCGGATCGACACGCCGCAGCAGTACCGCGACTTCGTCGGCTCGCCCGCTTTGGCGGAGTTCGGCGCGGACTACCTGGCGACCTTCAACCGGATGGTGGCGGCCTGGACCGACCTGGCGATCGACGGCCGGGCGTTGATCGCCGAAGCGCTGCTGGAAGGCGACCTCGTGACCGTCGAGGGCTTCGAGAGCGGCGGCGCGGTCGAAGTGCTCGGAATCGTCGATTCCACGCGGCACGCGAACGGCAGCTTCGCGCGCTTCGATTATCCCTCGTCGCTGCCCGCGCGCGTGCAGGAGCGGATGGCCGCGGTGGCTCGCCGCGTGATCGAGGCGCTCGGGCTCGAGCAGACGCTCTGGAACATCGAGATGATGTACGACGCGGCGGCCGACCGCGTCTCGATCGTCGAGGTGAACCCGCGCATCTGCGGCCAGTTCGCCGACCTCTACCAGAAAGTCGACGGCACCAACAGCTACGAAATCGCGCTCGCGCTGTGCACGGGCTCGCGGCCGCGCTACGCGCCCGGGCGCGGGCGCTACGCCGCGGCGGCGAGCGTCCCGCTGCGCGTGTTCGAGCCGAGCGCGGTGCTCGCGGCGCCGAGCGATGCCGACGCGGCGGCGGCCGAGGCGCTGTTCGCGGAGACGCTCGTCTGGCGCGAGTGCCGCGCGGGCGACGAGCTCACCGACTTCGCGGGCGAGGACGGCGCGAGTCAGCGCTATGCCGTGATCAACGTCGGGGGCGCGGACCGCGCCGATCTCGAGCACCGCTGCGCCGCGGTGCGCGACCGCCTGGGCTTCCGCATGGAGGCCCTGTGACGCCGCTCCATTCGCGGGGTTCACACCCACAGCGCGAGCAGCGCCATCACCCCCGCACCGGCCACCACCCACAGCCACTTCGCGAAGCGCCCGCCCGGCTCGTGGAACTCCTCGCGCAGGATGTCGAGCGTGGCCACGTAGGCGAACGTGCCCGCTGCGAGCGAGAGGAATGCCGCCTCGAACGCGAGGCTCGTCGGACCCGCGAACGCGCCGACCGTCGCGCCCGCCACGATCCCGATCGGAGTCGCGGCCGCGAACAGCCCGAGCAGCGCGGTCGCGCGCGCGGTGGGCACGGCACTGCGCGCGAGACTCACGCCGAGCGCGAAGCCCTCCATCGACTTGTGGGCGAGGATCGCTGCGAAGATCACGAGCGCGCTGCGCAAGTCGCGCTGCGCGCCGAGCGCGAGACCCTCGAGCAGCGCGTGGATCGAGAGCGCGGTCAGGATCGCGTACACCGCTCCGGGCGAGCCCTGGGCGTGCGCGCCGAAGCGGGCGGCCGAGGGTGCGTGGATCGCGTGGTGGGCGTCCTCGGGCGGAAGCACGTGCTCGAACAAGAGCATCAAGATGATCGCCGCGGCCGCGAGCAGCGTGCCGATCGGGTACTGCCAGCCGAGCTGCTCCCACTGCGCAGTGGCCGCGGGCAGCATGTGCACGAACCCCGCGCCGAGAAAGATCCCCGCGGAGAACGCATTGCCCCACTCGAGCAGGCGCGGGGACGCGCCGTCCTCGCCGCCGCGCCGGCGCAGGGGCAGGGCGCCGCAGACGAGCGCCGTCGCGAGCAACGCGAGCAGCAACACGAGCTTGATCCCGATCACGGGGGCACCCCTTCTGGACTGCGCTCGCCCATCTGATGGTCTTCGCTCGCCTTCGGCTCGCTGCGCGAAACTTGCGCCCGCTGCGCGAACCCGTCTGCGCAAAACTCGCATGGTGACGTTCGGCCGGAACTGCGGCTACCCTGCGGCGCGTCTCGCATCGGGCGGGGCCGAGCAGGGCAGGTAGGATTGGCGCGCGAAGATCTCATCCAGGCCAACGGAACCGTCGAGAAGATCCTCGGCGGCGGGCGCTATCAGATCACGCTCGAGACGGGCCAGTCGGTGACTGCCCAGCTTTCCGGGCGCATGCGCCGGTTCCGGATCCGCGTGATTCCGGGCGATCGCGTTCAGGTCGGGCTTTCGCCCTACGACCCCTCCCACGGCTTCATCACGTTCCGCCTGCGCGAAGGTCAGAATCCTGGCTCGTAGCTCGTTTCGGGCGGCGATCCAGCTCCGGATCGTCCAGCGCTGGGACCGGCTCCGACTCTCGCGCCTGCGTGCGCGCCATCCCGGGCTCGTGTTCGAACCCGGCGCGAGCACGAATCTCGCCGCAGCGCGCTATGTGCTCGAGCCCGGCGCGCGCGTGGTGTTCGGCGCGGGCGTGCACGCCGATCGCACGCCGGGCGGCCTGGTCGTGATCGCAGGGCGCGATGCGCTGATCGAGATCAGCGCGGGCACCTGGCTGCGCGGCGAGACGGAGCCGGTCCGCATCGTCGCGTTCGCGGGCGCGGAGCTGCGCCTGGGGCCCGACTCGTTCCTGAACGGCTGCCATCTCTCTGCGAAGCGCAGCCTGCGCCTGGGTCGCCGCGCGTGGGTGGGGCTCGGCTCGCGCGTGTTCGATTCCGATCAGCACGATTTCGACGCGGAGCGCGCCGAGGCGATCGCGCCGGTCGAGATCGGCGACTACAGCTGGATCGCGTCCGACGTGACGATCCTCAAGGGCGTGCGGATCGGGAGCCACTGCGTGATCGGCACGCGCTCGCTCGTGACCCAGGACGTACCCGACCACAGCCTCGCATTCGGGACGCCCGCGATCGTGCGCGGCCGGGTCGGCGATCGCAGCAAGACGCGATAGGGCGCTCCCGAAGCGAAGCCGCGAGCCCGCGCAACGCCCTTTTGCTTTGAGGGAAGACCCCACCGGCTTCCGTTGGCGTCGAATAACGTCTAAAAGCGAAAACTAACGTGAAATATATCGATGGGCTCTTGATCAAACTGGAAGATCGCCCTAATCTACACTTCGATGCGTCATTCGGGAAAACAGCTCGAGCTCGATCGGGTCCGACACGGCGGACGAAGGCCCGGCGCCGGACGGAAGGCTGGCCCGAATTCGCGGATCCGGCATCGATCGCGCAGATCATTCGCCCGTCGGCTTCCGTGTCATGTCACGCTGAAGGTGCGAGCCGGCATGCCGTCGCTGCGCACGGTGCGGCTCGTGCGCGAGATGGAGCGAAGCTTCGCAATCGGGTGCGAGCGCGAAGACTTTCGGCTGGCCCACTACTCGATCCAGGGGAATCACGTTCATTTGATCGTGGAAGCCGACAATGAAAACGCGCTCGGTCGAGGGATGAAGGCACTCGGGGCGCGGATCGCCCGAGCCGTGAACAGAATCTTTAGGCGATCGGGGCCGGTTCTGGCCGATCGCTACCACGTGCGCATGCTCCGCACGCCGCGCGAGGTGCGGAATGCGCTCGCCTACGTGCTCCTGAACGCCCGCAGGCACGCAGCCAGGGCCGGTCGCACGCTTTCGCGTGCCTTCGGAATCGATCCCGCCTCCTCGGGGCGTTGGTTCGATGGGTGGAGAAACGCAATCCCGGAAACCTGGCCTTCGCCTCCGGTCGCGTTGCCCCGGAGCTGGCTGCTCGCTGTCGGCTGGAGGAGGAACGGGCTTCTGACGCTGGATGAAACTCCAGGTGCGCTCGCATGCCGCCGTGCCACGAAAGAAGAATGATCCGAATCTCGATCGCAGGAGCCGTGGTCCTGGTGGCGGTGGCTTGCTGGGGCCAGGCCACTGCACCGGCGCCCGCGGATCGGGTGGTCATCGAGAAGAGCGCTCGCCGACTCACGCTCTACTCCCAGGGCCGCGCCATCAGCTCCCATCGGGTTGCCCTGGGCGGAAATCCCGTCGGACACAAGCAGGAGGAGGGAGATCAGCGGACTCCCGAAGGACTGTACGTGGTAGATGCTCGCAACCCGAACAGCGCGTTCCACCGTTCCCTTCGGATCTCCTACCCCGACGATCGCGATCGAGCGCGCGCCGCAGCGGCGGGGAAGAATCCGGGCGGCCTAATCATGATTCATGGCATTCGCAATGGCCTTGGGTGGATCGGCCGGCTGCATCGGCTCGTTGACTGGACGGACGGTTGCATCGCTGTGACGAACCGCGAAATGGATGAAATCTGGGATTCCGTGAGCGTCGGTACCCCAGTCGAGATCAGGCCCTGATCTCGTAGGGGCCTTCTTGCTCTCTTCTGTCCAAAGCCAAACGGCGCAACGCAAGCCGCCGAGGCTGCGATCGGGCTAGCTTCATCCCATGTCGCTTCGCATCGCGCTGTTCGGCCAGGCTCCGTTCGGACGCGACGCGCTCGTGCGTCTGCTCGACGCGGGGCACGACGTGGTGGGCGTCTACACGCCGCCCGCGGGCGCTCGCCCCGATCCACTCGCGGCCGAGGCCGAGCAGCGCGGCCTCGCGCTGTTCCGCCACGCGCGTTTCCGCCGCAAGGGCGTCGCGATCCCCGAGCTCGTCGAAGAGCACCGCAAGCTCGGCGCCGAGCTCAACGTGCTCGCTTTCGTCACGGTGATCCTGCCGCCCGAGATCGTCGACGCGCCGCGCCACGGCTCGCTCTGCTTCCACCCGTCGCTCCTGCCGCGCTACCGCGGCGGGAATGCGCTCGCATGGCAGATCCTGCTCGGCGCGACCGAAGCCGGTGTCACGGTGTTCCGGCCCGACGCAGGCGTCGACACGGGGCCGATCGTCGTGCAGAAGGGTGGCGTGCCGATCTCGCCCACCGACACCGCCGCGAGTCTCTATTTCGACAAGCTCTATCCGCTCGGCCTCGACGCGATCGCCGAGGCGGTCGCCGCGATCGACGCGGGCACTGCGGTGTCGCGTGCGCAGAGCGAAGCCGAGGCGAGCCACCAGGGGCTCGTCGACGATCAGGTGGCGCGGCTCGACTTCGCCAGGAGCGCAGCGGAGCTCGACCGCTGGATCCGAGGCTGCGATCCGCAGCCGGGCGCGTGGGCGCAGCGCGGCGACGAGATCGTGCGCTGCTTCGACGGATCGCTCGCGGCGGGCGGCGCCGCGGCGGCCGCGGGCGAGGTGGTTCGGATCGAAGACGGCGCCGCGTTCGTCGCGGCGCGCGACGGGCTCGTGCGCGTGGGCCGCGTGCGCGTCGGCGACGGCGCGAAGCAGCCCGCCGCGGAGGCTCTCCGCGTAGGAGACCGGCTCCACTGAGTGACGACGCGCTGCGGAGCTTCGCATCGATGCTCGACGCCGCGGGACTCGGTCTGCGCGGCGCGATCGAGATCGCGCGCTACGACGAAGCGGTTCCCGGAGCGTGGCGCAGCGCGGCGATCCTGCCGCACGCGCGCACGGCGATCGTGGTCGCGAGCGGCGGCCGTTCGCTCTGGGATGCGTTCGCTCGAGCGCCGGAGTTCGGCGCGGCCACCGATCCACTCGACGCCTACACGCGCCGCATCACGGAAGCCGCCACCGCGCAGCTCGAGCCGCAAGTTTCGCGCAGCGAGCGCAAGTTTCGCGCAGCGAGCCGAAGGCGAGCGAAGACCATCGGGCCTGCGAGCGAAGGCCATCGGCGTGGCGGAGCTCGCGCGCTGTTCGCGTTCGAGCGGTGGGGCGGCGTCTATGCGGACTTCGTGGTGCTCGGGCGGCTCGCGGGGCTCGGCGCACCGAGCCGCCTGGGCCTCCTGCTCCATCCCCTCTATGGGCCGTGGACGTCCCTGCGGGCGGTCGTGCTCACGAGCGGCGAGTGGGACCCTGGGCCCCCGTTGGCATTCGATCCGTGCCCCCGCTGCGCCGCCCCGTGCGCCCTGGCGCCTTCCTACGCCGCCGCGCGCCGCGCGTGTGTGATTGGCCCCGAGCACATCTATTCCGAGGCCGCGCTGGCACACCACGCACGCCACGCCTCGGCGGGCCCGTCCGCTCGCTGACCCGCCCGGCGCACCCTCGCGCAACCCATTGAAAAACCCCTTGCCACCTCTAAACTTCCGCGCCTCGCCCGCCGAACCAAGAGCCCGCACGCGGGCGACCCTGCGGTCGGCAGCGCAGACCCCCAGCACAGAACAAGCGGGCTCCACGCGCGTGGAGCTCATCACCCGGCGCGGTACGGCGGGAAACGGCCGCGGATCGGGCGCTATCCATATCGATACCCGCACGCGCGGCCCGAACGCGCGAAGGCACGAGGCGAAGCCATGGTCGAGCTGTCGAAAGTCCGGAACATCGGAATCAGCGCGCACATCGATTCGGGGAAGACCACGCTCACCGAGCGCATCCTGTTCTACACGAACCGGATCCACCGCATTCACGAGGTGAAGGGCAAGGACGAAGTCGGCGCGACGATGGACTTCATGGAGCTCGAGCGCGAGCGCGGCATCACGATCGCCTCGGCCGCCACGCACTGCGAGTGGAACCGCCACCACATCAACATCATCGACACGCCCGGCCACGTCGACTTCACGATCGAAGTGGAGCGCTCGCTCCGCGTGCTCGACGGCGCGGTGCTCGTGCTGTGCGGCGTCGCGGGCGTGCAATCGCAGTCGATGACCGTCGACCGCCAGATGCGCCGCTACAAGGTCCCGCGCCTCGCGTTCATCAACAAGCTCGACCGCTCGGGCGCGAACCCGCAACGCGTCTCCAAGCAGCTCGTCGAGAAGCTCAAGCACAACGCCGTGCTGATGCAGCTGCCGATCGGCCTCGAGCAGAAGCACGAGGGCGTGATCGACCTCGTGACGATGCAGGCGATCTACTTCGACGGCGACAACGGCGAGAAGATCCGCCACGAGGAGATCCCCGCCGACCTGCGCGCCGAGGCCGAGGCCGCGCGCGAGACGATGCTCGACGCGGTGTCGCTCTACTCGGATGATCTCACCGAGGCGATTCTCGAGGAGAAGGTCACCGAGGAGCTGATCCACGACGCGGTGCGCAAGGGCACGCTCTCGCAGAGTCTCACGCCCGTGTTCATGGGCTCCGCCTACAAGAACAAGGGCGTGCAACTGCTGCTCGACGCGGTCACGCGCTACCTGCCGTGCCCGTCCGACGTCGAGAACACCGCGGTCGACCTCTCGAACGACGAGGCGCCGATCACGCTGGCGAGCGACCCGAACAAGCCGCTCGTCGCGCTCGCGTTCAAGCTCGAGGACGGCCGCTACGGCCAGCTCACCTACCTGCGCGTGTACCAGGGCCGGATCGGCCGCGCGAGCAGCATCGTGAACAGCCGCACCAAGCGCCGCCACAAGGTCGGCCGGCTCGGCCGCATGCACGCGGCCGAGATGGAGGAGATCGACGAAGCATTCGCGGGCGACATCGTCGCGATGTTCGGCATCGACTGCGCGTCGGGCGACACCTTCACCGACGAATCGATCGAAGTGGCGATGAGCTCGATGCACGTGCCGGCGCCCGTGATCTCGCTGTCGGTCAAGCCCGCCGACAACAAGTCGCAGGACAACATGAGCAAGGCGCTCGGCCGCTTCGTGCGCGAGGACCCGACCTTCCACGCGGGCGTCGACCCGGAGAGCGGTCAGACGATCATCTCGGGCATGGGCGAGCTGCACCTCGAGGTGTACGTCGAGCGCATGAAGCGCGAGTACAGCGTCGAGGTCCAGACCGGCGCGCCGCAGGTGGCCTACCGCGAGACGATCTCCGAGCGCGCCGAGTTCCACACCACGCACAAGAAGCAGACGGGCGGCTCGGGCCAGTTCGGCAAGGTCGAGGGCTACATCGAGCCCGTCGAGGGCGCGTTCGAGTTCGTGGACGACGTGCGCGGCGGCGCGATCCCGACCGAGTACATCCCGGCCGTGGAGAAGGGCTTCCGGCAGGCGATCGAGAAGGGGCGCCTGATCGGCTTCCCGGTGACGGGCGTGCGCGTGGTCTTGAACGACGGCGCGTCGCACAGCGTCGACTCGTCGGACATGGCGTTCCAGATCGCGGGCCGCAAGGCGTTCCGCGAGGCCTACCCGAAGGCGAGACCCGTGGTACTCGAGCCCGTGATGAAGCTCGAGGTCGAGAGCCCGACCGAGTTCCAGGGCGCGGTCCTCAAGACCGTGATGCAGCGCCGCGGCACCGTGGTGGGCACCACGGAGGAAGACGGCTTCTGCCGGCTCGAGGCCGAAGTGCCGCTCTCCGAGATGTTCGGCTACGCCACCGATCTGCGCTCTTGCACCCAGGGCAAGGCCGAGTTCACGATGGAGTTCGCGCGCTACGTGCGCGTGCCGGGCGCGATCCAGGAAGAGCTCCGGAAGGAATACGGCTCGAAGCTCGTTCTCGAGGACGACGAATAGCGGCAAGCTTCGACATGCGGGAGGACCTCCATTGAAGCGACGATTCCTGAATGCGCGCAGCCCGCTGCGCCTGCTCGAGAAGGGTCTCCACGGCGGACTGGGCGCGGGCAATCTCGGCGTCGTGATCGCGGCGCACGGCGTCGGCAAGACCTCGTTCCTGGTGGGCGTCGCCATGGACGAGCTGTTGCGCGAGGGGCGCGTGCTGCACGCATCGTGCTCCCACTCCGTGAACCACGTGCGCGCGCACTACGACACGGTCTACGACGAGCTCGCCCAGTCGAAGCACCTCGAAGACCTCGGCATGATCCGCAGCGAGATCGACCGTCACCGCTCGATCCGCGTCTATCCGCCCAACACGCTCACGCCCGGCAAGCTGCGCGACGCCGTGAAGCTGGCGCGCGAAGCAGACGCCGCGCCGTCGCTGATCGTGCTCGAGGGTCTCGACCTCGCGCAGCTCACGCGCGCCGACGTCGAGGATCTGCGCAGTCTCGCGCAGGAGCTGTCGGCCGAGATCTGGCTCGAGGCGACCAGCGCCAAGGAGCGCGCGGTGGCGGTGCCCCCGGGCATCCAGCCGTTCGAGGACCTGATCAGCGTGATTCTCGCGCTGGAGCCCGGCGAAGACGTCGTCCGGCTGCGCGCGATCAAGGATCACGCCAATCCCGATGTGTCGGATCTGCACGTGTCGCTCGATCCGCGCTCGCTCTTGCTAATCCGGAGTTAGGTAGCCACCAAACGCGACGAGGTCGCTGGGGATTGCAGGCCGAGTCGATTGGGCTGCGCCGCGTCGCTCCGGAGGCGATCGCCGTCGTCGCCTGCTCCGTAGCCGTCGGGCTGCTCTTGTTCGCGGCGGGCCGACCCGTGGCGACGACGATCTCTGGTGGCACCTCGCCTGGGGTCAGAGCTTCGCCCGCGAAGGTCCGTGGCGCGCCGCGAGAGTGGCTCGCGCCCCGCTCGCGTGCGCGGCGCTGATCCGCCGAACAGGCGCGTTCGATCGCGAGCGAGCTCGCTTCGCCCCCGGTGTGGTGAGTCCACGCACACGAAGTGGAAGGGCGAGAAGGCAGCGGATAGAGACGTTTCGCGTATGATCTGCCCCCATGCGTAACCTGTCCGCGCTGCTCATTGCAGCGTTCGTGCTCGGCGGTTGTCAGGTGCCAGGGGTCTCCGCGGATCGGGGTGTCGCGACCGACGCGCGATTGGATCGGATTCTCGCGAGCGGTGCGCTGCGCGTGGCCGTCTCACCCGACCGCCCACCGCTGGTCCTGAAGAACCGGAGTGGCGCGACGGTCGGCTTCGACGTGGACATCGTGGGCGCGCTCGCCGCCGCAATGGGTCTCGAGCTGGTCCTCGTGGAGGTGCCGTTTGCCGAGGTGATCCCGAGTGTGGAGAGCGGCCAGGCCGACCTCGGGATCTCCGCCCTCACGATGACGCCCGAACGCAATGCCCGGGTCGCCTTCGCGGGTCCGTATTTCGTGTCGGGCATGTCGGTGCTCGCGAAGTCGGACGCGATTACCGGCGTGGAGGCGCCCGCTGTGCTCGACGTCGACGGGCGCCGTTATGCGGCAGTGACCGACTCGACGAGCGCGAAGTTCATCGGCGACGTGTTGCCCCGTGCAAAGCTCGTCGCGGTCGAGAGTTACGACGCCGGCATTCAGATGGTGATCGATGGGAAGGTCGACGCGCTGTTCGCGGACCACCTCGTGTGCTCCATGGCGGTCTGGCGCCATCCGAAGGCCGGCCTCTCCGCGCTCGCGACACCGTTCACCGTCGAGCCGCTCGGCATCGCAGTCCCGCCCGATTCACCGCTGCTCCTCAATCTCGTGCAGAACTACCTCGCCACGCTCGATCACACAGGCATGCTCCAGGGGTTGAAGGCGAAGTGGCTCGCGGATGGGCGCTGGATCGCGGAGTCGAACTGAGCCCGCCATGTCGCGCACTCGGGTGTCGATTGCCTGGCTGTGCAGCGCCGCGCTGACCGTCGCTCTCGGCTGCGCGAGCTCTCCGAAGTCGAAGGCCGATGCGCCGAAGAAGCGCACGGTGCTGATGACCGAGTACGACGATGCTCGGGTCGGCCGCGAGGGCGCCCAGGACGTGAAGTCCGAGATCGGTGTGCTCGACGATGCAGCGCTCACCGCGTACGTCGACGGAATCGGGCGAAAGCTGCTGCGCGGCGTTCCGCTCCGCGGGTTCGATTACCAGTTCTACGTGCTCGACATGGCCGAGCCGAACGCGTTCGCGCTCCCGGGCGGCTACATCTTCGTATCGCGCGGACTGCTCGCGCTCGCGAACAACGAGGACGAGCTCGCGTGCACGATCGGACACGAGATCACGCACGCTGCGCGCCGACACGCCGCGGCACAGCAGGCGCTCCAGGAGAGTCTGCCGTCGCTCGTGCTGCCCGGCAGCGCAGCCAAGTTCGCGTCGTACGGTCGCGAGATGGAGCGCGAAGCAGACGAAGGCGGCCAGATTCTGTGCGCCGCGGCCGGGTACGACCCGATCGGGATGTCGACGTTCTTGAACAGCCTCGCGATGTCCACTCGCCTCGAGCTGGGCCACTCGCGCAATCCGAGCTTCCTGGACACGCATCCGGGCTCGGAGGAGCGCGCGGCGGCCAATGCGGTGCGCGCGCGCGAGATCCGCTGGCAGCGCGACCCGGCGATTGGCGATTCGCGCGCGGCGCTCTTGCAACACATCGCGGGGCTCACAGTCGGGCAGCGACCCGAAGTGGGCATCTTCGAGGGCGATCGCTTCATCCACCCCGCGATCGGCTTCACGATTCGTTTCCCGTCCGGCTGGCGGACCTCGAACTCCAACCGCGCGGTCGGCGCCGTCCAGCCGCGTGGCGAGGCGGTGGTGTTTCTCACCGCGGATTCGCCTCCGGGCGAAGTCGGGGAGGTGGCGCGCCAATGGCTCGAGCGGCAGCAGACGCCCTTCGAAGTGGAGGATTCGCGGCCTGCGAAGGTCGGCGGGTTGGATGCCTGGTACGTCGAGGCGAGTGCGGACGGCCGAGGCGGTCCGATGCTCGCGCAGCTCACGTTCATCTCGTTCCATGACGCCACCTGGCGCATAACAGGCGCGATGCCGGCCCAGCTGGCCAGCCGGCACGAGGCTGTGATGCTCTCGACCGCGCGCAGCTTCCGCCGGCTCACGGAAGAGGACCGCAGCGGGATCGAGGTGACGCGCCTGCGCGTCGAGACCGCGCGCGCGGGAGAGGACATCGCCGCGCTGTCGAAGCGCTCGCGAAACGCGTGGAGCATCAACGACACGGCGGTCCACAACGGCGTGTTCGCGGATCACCGCTTCGCGGGGGGCGAGCTGGTCAAGATCACCGTGCGCGAGCCCTGGGTGGCTCGTGCGAGTCAAGGAGGAGGACGATGAGGGGCCGAGGAACTCGAGTTTCGATGATTGCGCTCGTGGGGCTCATGGTCGCCGTGGCGTCGACCGTGCCGCGCGCTTCGACTGCGGCCTCCGCGGAGGAGCTCCGCCGCGATTCCGCTGCGGCGCTCCAGAATCTGATCGCAACCGAGACGGCCGCGAAGCTGCTCTCCGAGAAGGCGAAGGGCATCCTGGTCTTTCCCTCGATCGTGAAGGGCGGCTTCATGGTCGGCGGGCAGATCGGCGATGGCGCACTCTGGAAGGCCGGCAAGCTGGTCGCCTACTACAACTCGGTCGCGGCGTCATACGGACTGCAGGCCGGCATCCAGACGTTCGGCTATGCGCTCTTCTTCATGAACGACGACGCGCTGAAGCAGCTCGACGCAACGCGTGGCTTCGAGATCGGCGTAGGCCCGAGCGTGGTCCTCGTCGACAAGGGCGCCGCGAAATCCATGACCACCAACACACTCACGAGCGACGTTTACGCCTTCGTGTTCAGTCAGAAGGGATTGATGGCCGGACTCGGGGTCCAGGGATCGAAGATCACGAAGATCGCCAAGTGAGCGAGGGCGCGGGAGCGCCGGCGGCCAGGCGGGGCGACGCGCGGAGCTTGCGAATTCCCTCCGGATCTCGCTGACATACGCGCCGCTCGTGCACCTGCTGCGCGCTCCCCAGACCGTTCGAGGGGCGAACAGTATTCGCCGCGTTTGTCGTGTTCGGCGGGTTAAGATGGGCGCCCCATCGATCCCCCCCGTCCACGATGAAGCTGCGCCTCCCCACTGCACTGCTGCTCTCGCTCCCGCTCCTGCTCGCGGTCGCCGCATCGGCGGTGATCATCGACACCGGGGATGGGAGCGGAAATACGACCGCGCCCGTGCCGGATCCGGGCCTCGATCACATCGGCGTCCGAAGCAACGGCCTCACCACCGTGTACCTGGGCGACGGCTGGATGTTGACGGCGAACCACGTCGGACCCGGCGACGTCGTGATCGGCGGCGTTCTCTATCGCTGGGCGCCCGGCAGCGCGGTGCGCCTGAGCAACCCGGACACGAGCCTCGCCGATCTCTTGTTATTCAGGATCATTCCGCCGTATCCGCCGCTCGCGGACCTCACGATCGCGAGTGTCCCACCGCCGACCGGAAGGCTCATCGTGTTCGTCGGCAATGGGCGCAACCGCGGTGCCGATACGTCATGGGACGCGCCCGGCCCCGGATTCTACACCGGCTACCAGTGGGGCGTTGGCACTGCGCTTCGCTGGGGCACCAATTTCGTCGAGCCGACGGCGGACCTCGTGAACTACGAGGCCGCATTCGGTACGCAACTGATCTCCACGATGTTTCACGAGTCGGGATCAGGCCACTCGACGCATGAGTCGCAGGCCGCGAATGGGGACTCGGGCGGCGCCGTGCTCTCGTGGAACGGCTCGCGCTACGACCTCGTGGGCATCATGGTCGGCATCACCACCTTCCCGTCTCAGCCCGTGGAGACCTCGCTCTACGGGAACCAGACGTTCTTCGCCGATATCTCCGTCTACCGCGACGAGATCGTCGAGGTGATGCCAGAGCCGCACGGCGCACTGTGGCTCGGCGTGGCGTTCGTCGCGCTGCTCGCTAGCGCTGGAACTCGGCGAGCTTGTCGCGATACTGGCTGCGCAGCGAGCTCGCCTCCGCGCGCGTGAAGCCGAGCTCTTCGCCGATCTTCACGATCTCGGCGCTCTCCTCGCTGCGGATCGTGCCGTCGGCGGCCGCTACTGCGTAGAGGCACGCGAGCAGGTCGGCGCGTTGCTCGCGGCTCGCGATCTGCCGGAACTCGCGCGTGACGAGATAATCCTGCGTCCCGCCGAGATGACGTGCCTGGCTCTGCGCGATCTGCACGACGAGCGCGGATTCGGCGTCGGTGAGCCCGGCGATCCGGTGCACGATGCTCTCCATCGCGGCGGTCTCGGTGGTTTCGATCCGCAGATCCGCGTTGGCGATCCGTGCCAGCACATACGCAAACGACGCGAGGTACTTCGCCTGCTCGGGCGGCAGGTGCTCGAGCTCGCGGGCGATCCGGCGGATCGTGTCGGTTTCGCTTTCGTTCGGTGCCGAACCACCGAGACCCAGGAATCGCAGCAGCGACATGCGCGCTTCGTACGACGCCGCGGGGCCGCGGTCAAGCCCTGCCGGCGAGAGCCCGCTCGCGCGCGATCAAGAACAGCGGGAACGTGACGCTGATCGCGATCGCGAACGAGAGCGCGACGTAGAGCCAGACGAACCGGATCGCGTGCCGGCGCGCCTCGACCACCATCCACACGATCGCGGCCGCGGTGAGGAAGAGCAGGTCGTTGCTGAGCGAGGCCGCGGCCGGACTCGCGTAGGCGTCGCTCAGAAAGGCGGACATGCTCCCGTCGGATGACGCGAAGAACGCCAGATTCTGGGACCACGTGGCGAAGAGTGCCCCGACGGCCAGCAGCCCATACACGATGCGGAGCGCTCTCGGGCTCATTCAAACCTCCTCGAATCGCACCAGCGGCGCAGGACCCGGCTGCGCGGCTTTCCCGCGCTCGAGCCACCACTCCGCGGCGAGTAGCGGAATCACCCATCCCATCCACGTGGAGATCCCAGCAATCGTCCACTGCAGCAGCTGCTCGTTGCCGCCGAACGCGGTGTCGAGCTGGGGAGCGAGGATGAAGTAGGCGAGAGGTCCCCACAACCGGTTGGTGATGATCGACGCCGTCAGCGCGAAGCTGCGGATCATCCAGCGCCGGTGCTCGGCGTAGCGGCGCTGGCGCGCCATCCGGTAGCCCGTGATCGTGAACGCGAGCCAGAGCGGTGCCATGAGCGCGCTGCTCGCGCGCGCGACGGGGCCGAACGGAGAGAGCACGCCCATCGGCAGCGCCGTGAGCCCGGCCGGCAGCACACCCGCGAATACGTAGATGCGGCCGACGATGCGGTGCGCGGTGGGGTAGCGCCGGCGAAACCAGGGCCAGATCTGGAGGCAGGCCGTGAGCAGAGCGATCGAGCCGAACAGCACGTGCGCCACGAGGAGTCGATGGTGCCCCGGGAAGCTGGCGGGCACGCGCGAGCGCGCCGGGTCGCCGCTCAGGTAGGGGGGCAGCGAGAAGGCCACGAACAGGACCGCGACGATCGCGAGCGGAGCGATCCAGGGGCGCCGCCACCAGGGACGCGAGCTCGGGTGGGTAGGGTTCACGACGAATGCGTATATCATACGCATATAGTGAGTGCCATACGCATCCCGTATCCTCGCGGCGAAATGGGTGGCGAAGATCGGCCGGGCGGTGAGCTCCCGCGCAGCCTCGAGCTCCTCTGGCGGCGTGCCGACCGCGGGCGCCGTGCGCCCAGGCAGGCGCTCTCGCTCGAGCGGATCGTCTCGGCGGCGATCGAGATCGCCGACGTCGACGGCATCGCCGCGCTCTCGATGGCGCGCCTCGCCGAGAAGCTCGGCTGTGCGCCGATGTCCCTCTATCGACACGTCGCGAGCAAGGACGAGCTGCAGGTGTTCATGATGGACACTGCGCCGGGTCCGCCGCCGGCGCTCGATGCGTCGAAGGGCGACTGGCGCGCTGGGCTCGAGCGCTGGGCGCGCGAGCTGCGCGCGGTCTACTTCCAGCATCCGTGGGTGCTGCAGATCACGGGTAGCAGTCCGCCCCTCGAGCCCGGCCAGCTCGCCTGGCTCGACTGCGGCCTCGGCGTGCTGCGCGGCACCCGCCTGCGCCCCGCGCAACGGCTCTCCGTGGTGATGCTCTTGCTCTACTACGTACGCGGCGAGGCGCAGCTCGCGGTCGCGCGCGCGCATCCGGGCGGCCCGCATGACGACGCGGAGTCGATGGCCGCGTACGGCAACATGCTGGCCCGGCTCGTCGAGCCAGAGCGCTTCCCGGCACTTGCCGAGCTGGTTGCGGCGGGCGGATTCGACCCGGGCCCCAGCGATGGCGGCGCAGATCCGGAGTTCGACTTCGGGCTCGCGCGCGTGCTCGACGGAATCGAGCAGCTCGTCGACGCCGCGCGCCGCTAGGTCGCCGCCAGGCCACTCCGGCTCAGCGGCGCCGCTTCAGCACCAGCGTGGCGCCCTGTCGATGCATGTCGAAGCGATTCAGGAAGCTCATGCCGAGCAGACCGATCGGGAGCGTCTCGTTGTCGATCACGACCGCCTCGACGTCGCGCTCCGTCGTCGTGCCGATCCGCACCGAATCGAGCGAAACGCGCCACCCGCGGACCACTCCGTTCACGGTCATGCTCTGGACCTGCGCGCCGCTCTGGTAGTCGAGGCCGATCCGGTCCGCATGCGCGCGCGAGAGCGCCGTCCACGTCGATCCCGTATCGACGATGAAGCGCAGCGGGGTTCCGTTCACGGCGCCGCTCGCCATGAAGTGTCCTCCCGCGTCGGCGAGCAGCGTCAGGCTCTCCGCAGCGTCGTCGCTGGTCGAGCCCCGGTACGCCACGAGCGGCAGCGTCTTCGCGACGCCATGGATCCGGACCACGGCGCTGCGGCGGTTCGCCTCGATCAGCGTGACGCCCTCGACCGTCCCGCCGACCTCGATCGTCACGGGCGATCCGCCCCCGATCACGAGATCGGCGGAGGACCCCGGAGAGATCGCGACGACCTGCACGTCGCTGTCCGCCGTGCCGGCCAACGAACCGACCAGCAGCGCGGCGACCAGCACGGACCAGCAGACGGAGAGCGGCGCGTTGCGTATCGACACACGCGCAGCCTACGCGTCCAGCGACCCCCGCGTCAATTCGAGCGGTGCACCGAGCCCGCGTGTTCGTAGGAGGAGGCTAGTTCTCCTCTTCTTCCTCTTCCTCGTCATCACCCATCCTGCTCTGGCGCTCGCGGCGCTGGCGCTCCAACTCCTGATCCTGTTGCTTGCGCTCTTTGCCCTCGTCCGATCGGCCCGGCTGACCCGGCCGCGGTCCCGGTATCGGGCTGCCGCCTTGATTCGGATTCGGAGTGAACTTCCCCTTTCGCGCCATGATGAACTCCTTTCGACTTTCGTCTCGACCGTCGGCGACGGTCACCCACGAATGGTGCACGAAGTGCGCCAATCCTTTCGCGGGGTTGCGCGCGCACGAGGTGGCGCGCGAGCGATCGCGTGTTGAAAAAAGCGCCTGACGAGCGCTGAGGTGGCCGCGAATCCGCCAGGCGGTGCAAGTTCTACATCGCGTGGAACACCCTTCCGCGGATGCCCGGCGGGCACGCCGCGGCGGCGCCGCGCCGTGGCACGCTGCTTGCTTTTGCACATCGATGTGTGATGTCGAAAGGTGAGGAAGCGAGTCATGCTGTTTTCCGCCGAAAATGCACGCGGTGTTATTCAACTAGCACGGGATTCCGTCAGTAGTTGGCGCGGTCCAAGTCGCCCGCTCGACTGGCACGTAGACGCCGGCGGGGACGCGATCCTTCTCTTGCACGGTCTCGCGGGATCGCCGCGCATGCTGGCGCCGATGCGAAACTACCTGCACCGCGAGCTCGAGCGGCCCGCGCTCGACATCGCGCTCGGAGTCGGCTTGGGCGACATCCGCGACATGGCGATTCGCGTTCACGACCAGCTGGCGCAGCGGGACATCCGCCACTGCGACGTGATCGGCTAT
Source organism: uncultured delta proteobacterium (assembly GCA_963832165.1). Taxonomy (GTDB): domain Bacteria; phylum Myxococcota_A; class UBA9160; order UBA9160; family SMWR01; genus JAHEJV01. The sequence goes on from CAWHTE010000011.1 coordinate 151,251, forward strand.
TCGATGGGCGGGCTCGTTGCGGCCTATCTCGCAAAGTGTCTCGATCAGGGCCGCTGCATCCGGCGCGTCGTCACGCTCGGCACTCCGTTCCGCGGCGTACCGTGCCTGACCGATTGGCGAGGGCTTCTCGCCCGCTGGTGTCGCTCGGCCGATCAGATGCGAGCCGGCTCGGCCTTCCTCGAACAGCTGGTTCGAATTCCGCCTCCGGCGCGCACCCACTTTCTCTCGATTGCCGGCGCGGCGGATACGATCGTTCCGCCCGAGAGCGCCCACCTCGACGGTGACGGCTGCCGCAACCTCGTGGTTCCGGGCATCTATCACTGGTCGCTTCCGACCTCGCGGCGCGTATTCCGATGCGTGAAGGAGGTTCTCGCAGCGGAGCAGGGAGCGTGGCCCACACCGCATCTCGAGGCTGCCCCGCCGGTCCGCCTCCGGTACCCGGAGTCGACCTCGACGCCGTCGGTCGGTTTCGGCCAGGTCCAGCCCGCGCGGTAGCGACGGTCGATGCGTTCAGTCAGGGCGCGACGACATCCTTTGCGGGAACGCGCTCGGGCGGACTCTCTTCGCGCGCGAGGTCGAGCGCGAGGCTGAACACGGGCTTCTCGCCGCGCCCGGACTCGACGACGTTCACGACGAGCACACCCGCTCGCGTCTCGGTCGTTTCGTGGAAGTCGAACACGATGAACCCGCGATGCGCGTGCGCGAACAGCATTCCCTCGGTCGACGTGACGCGGCTGGTCCTCGTGGCCGATCCGCTCACGACGACCAGGCGCGCCTGATCGCCTCCGTCGAGGATCTGCAGGCTGTGGTCGTGGCCGCCTACCATCGCGAGCGGCGGATTCTCCGCGAGTACCTCTCCGAGCACCTGGACCATCTCGTGGTAGGTCGGCTCGATCATGTCCTGCAGGGTGTAGAACCGGTAGAAGATCTTGATGCCGAGGTCGATCCACAGTCCGCGCGTGTAGCCGCCGTGCTCGCCTCCCGAGCGGATCGGATGGTGCGCCACGACGACGACGTTCTCGGCGCGGTGCTCGAGGAGCTCTGTGCGCAGGCGCGCGATGAAGTCGTCGGTGGTCGCGATGCCTTGACATACCGGGCGAACCGGCTCGGGCAGGAACCACCAGTAGAGATCCAGCGCGATCACCGTGAGTCCGCCCGCCAAGGCCCGGCTCGGCTTCGCGAGCTGTGAAACGGAGGGCCCCGGACAGCCCTCCTTGGGGTCGAAGGCGGCGTCGAGCTTCGCGTGAGATTCGATGAACGCCTGCTGGTTCTTGAGCACGGCAGGCGTGCCCTGCTGGAACTGCGTGTAGCCCCAATCGTGATTGCCCGGAATGAACAGCTTGCGCGCGCGCGTCGCGTGGAGCTGCTGCAAGAGGATCGCCTCGCCGCGCGCCCGCGCGCGGCCCGTGCCCTGGAGACCGGCCGGGTAGATGTTGTCGCCCAGGAAGATCGCGGTGGTGCGAGCGGGGTGTGCGTCTCCCCATTCACCGATCAGCGCGAGCGTCTCGTCCTTGGCGGCCGGTCTGCCCGCATCGCCCACGAGGATCAGCCGATGAATCGGCTCGCTCCGGAGGTCCTCGGGTTCGATGTGACCCTCGCTCCGATACGGATCGCGATCGGGCCCGAAGTCGACTCCGCGCAGCGGAGCGCGCCAGCACGCGACACCTAGCAGAGCGGCGCAAGCGGCGAGGATCGCGCAGCGGTGCGTCTTCAGAGAAGCTCGTTGGACTCGCGGTTCCCCGCGCCGAACTCGCGGCGCATCACGAGTGCCAGTGCTCCCGTCGACAACACGATGATCATCACCTCGCTCACGGACGCGATCGGTGGACGAGATCGCAGCCAGAAGCCCTCCAAAAGCGATGCCGCGGCGAGCATCGTGCCGAGTGCGAGCACGACGCCGACCGTCCACGAGCGACCCAGCCAGATCGCGAGGGCGGCCGCGAACGCCATCCCGGTCTGGAGTGCGTATGCCGCGACGAGTGCGGGATTCATTTCGGACGCGTAGAGCATGAACCCCAGCGCCGCGCGATGAACCGCGAGCCCGATCAGCAGAATCGGAATCAGGATCTGCCAGAGCGGACGGTCCATTCTGACGAATCGTGCATCGACCGTGCCATGCGCGAACGTCGCTCTCGTCGTCGATCACGCGCGAAAGCGCTGTAGTTCGCACAATTTTCGCGCCGCGATAAGGTAGGACGCGCGATGACTCTCGAGGCGACCTCCGCGCCGGCCGAGCAGCTGATCGACCGGCTGATCGCGGGCGAAGAGCAGGCCTACGAAGAGCTCGTGCGCACCTACGGCGGCCGACTGCTCGCGGTGGCGCGCCGCTTCCTTCCGGTCGAGGAGGACGCGCGGGACGCGGTGCAGGACGCATTCTTGTCCGCGTTCCGGTCGATCCACCTGTTCGAGCGCCAGGCGCAGCTCTCGACCTGGCTGCACCGGATCGTCGTGAACGCGAGCCTCATGAAGTTGCGGACGCGCCGGCGCAAGCCCGAGACGTCGATCGAGGAGCTGCTGCCGGGCTATCTCGAAGACGGCCACTACGAACGCCCGGCCTCGCCCTGGCGCACCGAGGAGCTCGACCCGGCCGAGCAGAGCGAGCTGCGCGAGCTCGTGCTGCGAAGCATCCATTCGCTGCCGGAGGGACACCGTAACGTGCTGCTGTTGCGCGACATCGAAGGTCTCGACACGGAGGAGGCTGCTGAGCTGCTCCAGATCAGTCCGGGCGCCGTGAAGACTCGGCTGCACCGCGCGCGTCAGGCGCTGCGCGAGCTGCTGGAGCCGCACCTGCGGGAGGCCCCGCCGTCATGAAGTGCCGCGAGTTCGTCGAGTTCCTGATGGAGTACCTCGATGGCGCGCTCGGCGAGGCGGAGCGCGACGTGTTCGAAGGCCACATCGAGGACTGTCCCGCGTGCGTGAACTATCTCGACACCTATCGCGAGACGGTTCGTCTGGGCAGCAGCGTCTGCACACCCGACGACGAGGTGCCGCCCGACGTCCCCGAAGAGCTGGTGCAGGCGATCCTCTCAGCGCGGCAGAAGCACTAGCCACATCGTGGGCCGCTCGACGCCATCAGCGCCGCAGCGCCATCCAGCGCCCGAGCCATTTCTTCACGGTCGGTGTCGCGCGCGTGCGCGTGTAGAGACCGGCTGCGCGCTTGATCCCCTCGGCCTGGGTCGGGTACGGGTGGATCACGTCGAGGAACTTGCCGAGCCCGAGCCTGGCGACGATCGCCAGCGTGACCTCGCTGATCATCTCGCCCGCATGCGCCGCCACGATCGTGGCTCCGAGGATCTCGTCGCTGCCCTTGCGCGTGTGCACGCGCACGAATCCCTCGTCCTCGCCGTCGGTGACCGCGCGGTTCACCTGCGTGAGCGGGACGTGATAGGTGTCGACCTCGATGCCCGCCGTGCGCGCGTCGGCTTCGTACAGGCCCACGTGCGCGACCTCGGGGTCGGTGTAGGTGCACCACGGCATCACGAGCGACGACACCTTCTTGGTGCGCGCGAACAGCGCATTCTGCACCACGATCTTCGCCGCCGCGTCGGCGGCATGGGTGAACTTCCATTTCATGCAGATGTCGCCCGCAGCGTAGATGCGCGGATTCGTGGTCTGGAGGTAGTCGTTCACGTAGACACCGCGCGCCGCGTCGTAGCGCACGCCGACCGTCTCGAGCTCGAGCCCCTCCACGTTGGGCGCGCGGCCGACCCCGAGCAGGAGCTCGTCGACCACCGCGCGCTCCGTGCGGCCGTCGCGATGGCCGAAGTGGATCGCCTTCGCGGCACCGTCCTTCTCCACGCGCACGATCTTGCATCCGTTCACGACGCGGATGCCCTCGCTCTCGAAGCGCTCCTCGACGATCCGCGCCGCATCTGCGTCCTCGCGCGGCAGGATGTGCGGATCCGCGTGCAGCACGGTGACCTCGCAGCCGAGGCGGCGGAACGCCTGCGCGAGCTCACAGCCGATCGGCCCCGCGCCGATCACGCCGAGTCGGCGCGGCCGCTCGGTCAGGTTGAAGATCGTCTCGTTGGTCAGGTAGCCCGCGGCCTCGATCCCCTCGATCGGCAGCGCGATCGCGCGCGCGCCCGTCGCGATCACGGCCTTCTTGAAGCGCAGCGTCGCGCCCGCGACCTCGACGGTGTCCCTGCTCGCGAAGCGCGCGTTTCCGAGGAAGACGTCCACGCCGAGCTCGTCGCGGTAGCGCGCGGCGGAATCGTCGTGGCTGATCTGGGTGCGGACGCGGCGCATGCGCTCCATCGCGGCGCCGAAGTCGGCCTGGGCGCCGTCGGCGAGCGCGAGCCCGATCTCCTTCTGCGCGCGGCGCGCCTCGGCGACCATGCGCGAAGCGCGGATCACGCCCTTCGACGGCACGCAGCCCACGTTCAGGCAGTCGCCGCCGAGATAGTGCCGCTCGATCATCGCCACCTTGGCGCCGAGTCCGGCCGCGATCGCCGACGTGATCAGCCCCGCCGTACCCCCGCCGATCACGACCAGGTTGTAGCGGCTCGCGGGCTCGGGGTTCTTCCAGTCCGGCGGGTGCACGTTCTGCACCAGCGCCTGATTGTGCGCGTCCATCGGCGACACCGGGGGCACTTCGAACATCCCGTCTCCTCTGGCCTGCGCTAGGCCGAATCTCCGGTCGCCTCGGCGAGCGCGCGCCGCGCAATCCGCGTGACGAGCGCCGTGACGACCGCCGTGGCGAGCAGCCCGATCCCGAGCAACACGTACTCGGCACCGCTGCGCTCGCGCGCTGCGCCTCCCGCGAGTGCGGCGACGTCGCCGATCGCCTTGCCCAAGTAAACGTAGAGCAGCGTCCCGGGGAGCATCCCGACCGACGCGGCGAAGTAGTCGACGAAGCGCACGCTCGTGAGGCCGAGCGCGTAGTTCAGCAGATTGAACGGAAACGCCGGCGAGAGCCGCAGCAGGAAGACGATCCAACGGCCCTGGCGGCCGACCGCGCGATCGATCGCCGCGAACTTCTCGTTGCCCGCGAGGCGGCGCTCGATCGCCGCGCGCGCGAGGTAGCGCGAGACCAGGAACGCGAGCGAAGAGCCCGTCACCGCCGCCGCGAACACGTAGACGGTGCCCGCGGCCACGCCGAAGATCGCGCCGCCCGCGAGCGTCAGCAGCGAAGCGGGCGCGAACGCGACGACTGCGAGCGCATAGCCCGCGATGAACACCGCGGGTCCCCACGCGCCGAGCCCATCCACCCACGACGCAAACGCGGGCACGTAGCCGCCCGCGGTCCGCCCCAGCACCACGAGGCCCGCGAGCGCGGCGAGGCCGATCGCGATCCGGGTCCAGGGCAGCGAGCGGGCAGGGGTGGGCTCTAGCGGTGCAGTGGTGTCCATGGCCTCTCCGATGCGCGAGCGCTCCGGTGGTTTCGCGGCGAGGTGTTCCGCGTCAGGCGAGCGCCCCACCACAGCTCGAGCCGCTGCCGGCGGTACAGCCGAAGCAGTGCGAGTCGGTCGCGATCGGTGCGTGCTCGAGCTCCGCGAGGTCGTCGACCTCCCAGATCGTGTTCACGCGAGCGCCAAGCGGCATCTCGAGCATCTGATTGAAATCGCAGTCGTAGAGCGTGCCGTCCCAGCCCACCGACACGAGCGAGCGGCACATCAGCGCCAGGACCGTCGCGGGATTGAAGTGGTTCACGAGCAGGCTCATGTACTCCGCGTGCTGCCCGTCGCGCTCGAGCGCGTGCGCGAAGCGCTTGATCGGCATGTTCGTGATCGCGACGAGGTGGTCGAACTCGATGCCGAAGAGCTCGCGCAGCTCGGAGCGGTAGTCCGTTTCCAACTTGGCCTGGTCTGGCGGAAGGGACGGGCCGAGCGGGTTGTACACGAGGTCGAGCCCGAGGCTGCGTCCCGGTGCGGCGTAGCCGAGCGCGTTGAGCTTCTGCAGCGCAGCGATGCTGCGCTCGAACACGCGCTTGCCGCGCTGCGCATCGACGTTCTCGCGCGTGTAGCACGGCAGCGACGCCACCACCTTCACGCCGTGCTCGGCGAGGAACTCGGCGGTGTCCTCCTGGCCGGGCTCGAACAGCACCGTGAGGTTGCAGCGGTCGATCACTTCGCGTCCGAGCGCGCGCGCCTCGCGCACGAGACCGCGGAAGTTCTCGTTCAGCTCCGGTGCGCCCCCCGTGAGGTCGAGCGTGCAGACGTCCGGGTTCGCAGCGAGCAGCTCCGTCACGCGGGCCGCGGTCGCTTCGTCCATCGCCTCCGTGCGCTTCGGCCCGGCTTCGACGTGGCAGTGATGGCACGCGAGATCGCAGCGCTTTCCGACGTTTACCTGCAGCGTCGTGACCGCGGTGCGGCGCAGCTCGGGCAGCGCGTGTTCGGCGAGCGCGGCCGCAAAGTTAGGGAGGCTCATCGCTTGCGGGAGAGTACCCCCTCGGGCTCGGGCGCTGCTAGGATGCCTGACCCAAGAAACCCTCTAGGAGATTCCCCCCCATGAGTGAGATCCGTTTCGACGGCCGCGTGGCCGTGATCACCGGCGCCGGTGGCGGCCTCGGAAAGACCTACGCACTCGAGCTCGCTCGCCGCGGCGCGAGCGTGGTGGTGAACGACCTCGGCGGTTCGGCCGACGGACGCGGGGGCAGCGGCAGCATGGCCGACGCGACCGTGAAGGAGATCATCGAGGCCGGCGGCAAGGCGGCCGCCAACTACGATTCGGTCGCCACGCCCGAGGGCGGCAAGGCGATCATCCAGACCGCGCTCGACAACTTCGGCAAGGTCGACATCCTCGTGAACAACGCCGGGATCCTGCGCGACAAGAGCTTCACGAAGCTCGAGCCCAAGGACCTCGAGGCGATCATCGACGTGCACCTCAAGGGCGCGTTCTTCGTGACCCAGCCCGCGTTCGCTTCGATGAAGGAGAACGGCTACGGGCGCATCGTGATGGCGTCGTCGGGTGCCGGCATCTTCGGGAACTTCGGCCAGTCGAACTACGGCGCGGCGAAGATGGGCCTCGTCGGCCTCATGAACGTGCTCGCCGTCGAGGGCGCGAAGAACAACATCAAGGTGAATACGATCGCGCCGATCGCGAAGACGCGGCTCACCGAGCAGCTGCTCGGCGGCCTGGGCGATGCGCTCGACCCGCGGTTCGTCACGCCGCTCGTGGTCTATCTCTGCTCGGAGAAGTGCGAGCTCACGCACGAGATCTTCGACGTCGGCGGCGGCCGCTATGCGCGGATCTTCGTCGGCATGGGCAAGGGATGGGTCACGCCGAAGGGCAAGGTTCCCTCGGCCGACGACATCTTCGACCAGATCGACGTGATCCGCGACACGCAGAGCTTCACCATCCCTACGAGCATCGCCGAGGAGACCGGGGCGATCGTCGAAGCGCTGAAGAGCCAGCAGTAGGCCAGGAGACAACACCATGCCGATCGATCCCAACAAGGCGCGCGGTGCACGACTTCCCGACGGAGAGAGCTCGTACACGAAGGATCAGGTGATCCTCTACCACCTCGGACTCGGCGCGGGCGTGCCCGCCACCGATCCCAAGGAGCTCGAGTACACCTACGAGAAGAACCTCAAGGTGCTGCCGAGCTTCGCGGTGGTCCCGGGATTCGGCTCGATGGGCGGGATCGCGAGCGTTCCGGGCATGCAGTTCAACTTCGCGATGCTGCTGCACGGCGAGCAGGAGGTGATCCTGCACCGGCCGCTGCCGGTCGAGGCCAAGCTCAAGACCAGCGCGCACATCCCCGAGATCTACGACAAGGGCAAGGCCGCGCTCGTGATCCTCGAGGCGGGCGCGAAGAACGCGGCCGACGATCAGCCGCTGTACACGAACCGCATGTCGCTGTTCATCCGCGGCGAGGGCGGATTCGGCGGCGACTCGGGGCCGAAGGTCGGCAATGCGGCACCCGAGCGCGCGCCCGACGGCCTCGTGGAGCGCAAGACGCTCCCGCAGCAGGCGCTGATCTATCGCCTCTCCGGCGACAAGAATCCGCTCCATGCCGATCCCGACTTCGCGAAGATGGGCGGCTTCGACACGCCGATCATCCACGGGCTGTGCTCGTACGGAATCGCCTGCAAGGCGATCGTCGACGAGGTGCTCGACGGCGACGTGTCGCAGGTGGCGCGCTATCAGGCGCGCTTCGCGGGCGTGGCGTTCCCGGGCGAGACCTACCGGATCGCGTACTGGAAGGACGGCGCGAAGCGGATCCTGCTCGAGGCGTCGAGCGTCGAGCGCAGCGCGAAGATCATCAGCAACGCGGTGATCGAGCTGCGGTAAACGGCGGGATCCGCTCGCTGCGCTCGCTTCTCCCGCCCTACGGTCTTTCGGCGAGGAAGTCGCGCGCGACGTCGGAGGGCGACCGGCCCTCCGCGTCGACCGCGGCGTTCATGCGGCGCATCGCGTCGGCTTCGATCGTTCCGGCGAGCTCGCGCAGCGCTCCGACCACCTCGGGATGCTCGCGCGCGAGGCGCGCGGCTCGCGAGGACGATCGCGTCGTAGGGCGGGATCACGCCCAGGTCATCCTCGAGCACGGCGAGCCCGAGCGCCTCGATCCGGCCGTCCGTCGAGTACGCGCTGATCACGTCGACCTCGCGTTCGCGGAGGGCGCCGTACATGAGCGAGGGGTCCATCGCGCGCTGCGCGCGGAACGCGAGGCCGTAGACCGCCACGAGGGATTTCCACTCCGCGCGCGCGAAGAACTCGTAGTCGCCGCCGATCTCGAGCTCGGACGCGCGGCGGGCGAGCTCGCTGATCCGGGTCACCCCGAGCTCGCGCGCGCGATCGCGCCGCATCGCGAGGGCGTAGCTGTTCTCGAATCCGAGCGCGCCCGCCACCGCGATGCCGTGCGCGTCGGCGAGGTACTTCTCGACCTCGGCGAGCAACTGATCGCGATGCACCGACGCGGTGTCGCGATGCATGACCGTGGCCCAGAGCGTGCCCGTGTAGTCGACGTAGACGTCGAGGTCGCCCGCCGCGAGGGCGTCGAACGCGACCGTGGACCCGAGCGAGGGCAGGATCCGCGTCGCGGTCTCCCGTACGCGCCGTGATGTGCGCGCCGAGAATCTCGGCGAGGATGTACTGCTCGGTGAACGGCTTCGCACCGATCGAGATCACGCGCTGCGCGGGTCGAGCGCACGGCCGCCGACGCCCCGGCGTAGAGCGCGAGCGCGCCGAGCCCAGCGACGGCCAGGCCCCACCACGCGCGCCGCCGCGCGCGAATGCCCGCCTCGAGCAGGCGGATCAGCTGATCGAGGCCGAGCGCGAGCGCGGCCGCGGCGGCGCAACCCACGAGCACCGCCGCGTCGTTGCGCGTCGCAAGCCCGCTGAAGATGTAGTTGCCGAGGCTCGTCGCGCCGATCGGCGTCGCGAGCGTCGCCGTGCCCACGACCCAGACGGCCGACGTGCGCACGCCGGAGACGATCACGGGCAGCGCGAGTGGCAGCTCGACACGGACGAGCTCCTCGCGTGGTGTCATGCCGACGCCGCGCGCAGCCTCGCGCACCGCGGAGTCGACGCCCGCGAGCCCGGTCACCGTATTGCGCAGGATCGGCAGCAGGCCGTAGAGCGTGAGCGCGACCAGCGCGGGCCATGCGCCGATCCCGCGCGCGCCGACCGCCGCGAACAGCGGCACCATCACCGCGAGCAGCGCGAGGCCCGGGATGGTCTGGATCACGCTCGCGGCGCCGAGCAGCGCGGGCTCGAGCGCGCGGCGTCGGTGCACGGCGACACCGAGCGGGATCGCGATCAGCGCGGCCAGGCCGAGCGCGGCGAGCGAGAGCGTGAGGTGCGCCGTGAGATAGCCGGGCAGCAGCTGCAGCTGCTCGCTCACGAGTCCCATCTCCGGCCGAGCAGCGCATCGAGCGCCTCGGTCTGGCGCCGCGGCGTGCGCAGCAGCTCCGCGACGCGCTCGTCGGCGGGCGCGTGCAACAGCTCGGACGGCGTGCCCACCTGGACGAGCCGTCCCGCGTGCAGCACCGCGATCCGGTCGCCGAGCAGCAGCGCTTCGGCCATGTCGTGGGTCACGAAGATCGCGGTGAGGCCGAGCTCGCGGCGAATCGACGCGAACGCCTGCTGCAGGTTCTCGCGCGTGAGCGGATCGAGCGCCCCGAACGGCTCGTCGAGCAGCATCAGGCGCGGCCGGGCCGCCAGCGCGCGCGCGAGCCCCACGCGCTGCGCCTCGCCGCCCGAGAGCGCATCGGGTCGCCGGTCGCGATACGCGGCCGGGTCGAGCGCGACGCACGCGAGAAGCTCGTCGACGCGCGCGGAGACTTCCGCTGCGTTCCACCCGAGCAGCGTTGGCGTGATTCCGACGTTCTCCGCGACCGAGAGGTGCGGAAACAGCCCGACCTGCTGGAAGCAGTAGCCGATCCTCCGGCGCAGCAGGGGCGCCGGCTCCATGCGCGTGTCGACGCCGTCGATCCAGACGCTGCCGCTGGTCGGCTCGATCAGCCGGTTCACGAGCCGGAGCGTCGTCGTCTTGCCCGAGCCCGATCCGCCGACCAGCACGAGCAGCTCGCCGGTCTGCACGGAGAGGGAGAGGTCGTCGACCGCGACCCGCTCTGGATAGCGCCGCGTGAGCGAGCGCAGCTCGATCACGATTTTGTGGCCAGCCAGAGCTTCGCGTACTTGAGGCGCACGTAATGCGCCGCGAGGTAGGCGAGCAGGAGGCCGCGCCATCCGTCGAGGAACCCGCGTCGCCAGAAGTAGAACACGAAGAAGCGGACCGGCGGGCGCAGGATCACGTCGGACAGGCGCGCGCGCCTGCCCTCGGCGCGCATCCCGTCGGCCATGATCGTGGTGTAGCGGTCGATCGTGCGCAGGTGGTCGTCGAAGCTGCGATAGGGCTCGTGGCGCAGCTCTCCGGCCAGCCGGCGCACGCTCCCCTCGACCGATACGCGGTCGTGCGGATCGCGCCCACCCCAGCCACCGCGGCGCCGATCGAACAGGCGCAGCTTCCAGTCGGGATACCAGGTGCCGTGGCGGATCCAGCGGCCGAGGTAGCTCGACACGCGCGATACCTCGTAGCCCGCGACACCCGCGAAGTCCCCGCGGCGCGCGGCCTCGATCGCGGTGCGCAGCTCGGGTGACACGCGCTCGTCGGCGTCGATGCAGAACACCCAGTCGTGCTTCGCTTCGCGGACGGCGAACTCCTTCTGCTTCACGTGCCCGGGCCAGTCGCGCTCGATCACGCGCGCTCCAGCCGCGGCGGCTAGCTCGCGCGTCTTGTCGGTCGAGTGCGAATCGACCACGAGCAGCTCGTCGCACCAGTCGAGTGAATCGAGGCACGCGCCGAGCCGGTCTTCCTCGTCTTTCGCGACGATGCAGGCGCTGACCGGGACCCGCTCGGGCGCCACGCCCGCTGGACTCACGCCGTGAAGCCCAGCAGCGCGTCGAGCGCGGGCCACTCGATCGCGCTCTGCGCCGCGAATGCGCGCAGCAGGAGCTCGCGGTCGGGATCGTCACCCGCGCCGCGGTACTTCGCGACCGCCGCGGCGAGCTCGGACTCTTTGGGCTGCGCGGGCGACTCGTCCTTGAGCGTGCCTTCCTCGTGGGCGAGACCCACGCCGTCGAGCCACTCGAGCAGCAGCGGCTTGCGGCACTCGAGGAAGTAGATCGCGAGCAGCTCGTCTGCGACCAGGTTGGCGGAAACGCGCGCGAGCGCGCGGCGGATCGTCTTCGCGCGCAGCTCGAACGGCTGGTTGCGCAGGAACACCGGCCGTGCCTTGATCGACACGGCCGCCGCGTCGACCATCTGCCGGAACATCGCGGGCGCGTCCTTCGAGAGCACGCGCAGCATGCGCTCCGCTTCCTCGGGCGGCATCGTCGCGAACACCTGGTACGAGCGCATCAGTTCCCCCGCGCGCAGGGTTTAGCAAACGCCGCGTGCGCGGCGCCGGTCGCGGTCAGGACGAGCGCGGCGGCGAGCGCGGAGTGGAGCCCGGTGAGCTCGACCGGAATCCGGGCCAGCACGTTGGCGATGCCGACGGCCACCTGCAGTGCGGAAACCGCCGCGGCGACTCGAGTCCAGAGCGCGAGCCGCGGGCTCGTGCGCGCGATCCAGGCCAGACCCGCGAGCGCGACGACCAACAGATAGCCGTTCGATCGGTGCAGCAGGTGCAGCCCGACCGGACCGCGCCACGACGGGAACCAGGCTCCGCCGTTGCAGGTGGGCCACTCGGGGCAAGCCAAACCCGCATAACGCGAGGAGACGAGCCCGCCCAGCACGAGCTGCAGCGCGAGCAGCGCGATCACGGCCGCGAGCGCGCGGCGCTGCGGGTGCGTGGCGGGCGCCAGCGCGCTGTGCCCGCGGCCGCGCAGGTCGAGTGCGGTCCAGGCGAGCGCCGCGGCGATCGAGTTGCCGACCACGAGGTGCGACGTGACCGTCCAGGACGCGAGCAGGTGCCAGACCGTGAGCGCACCCAGCAGGATCTGCAGCGCGAAGAGCAAAGCCGTGAGCACGAGCCGGCGCCGGATCGGATCGCCGACGGGAGCGCGCCGCCACGCGGCGAGCGCGAGCGCGGCGAAACACAGCGTGACGCTGCCCGCGACCACGCGGTGCGAGTACTCGAACGCCACGCGCAGATCCATCGCGGGAACGAACTCTCCGAAGCACAGCGGCCAGTCGGGACACGCGAGCCCGGCGCCGTGCGCGCGCACGAGCGCCCCGAGCACGATCAGCGCCCAGGTGAGTGCGGCGACCGCCCCGAATCCGATCGCGAGGCCCGCGGTTCCGCCGGCCGCGCGCACGGCCGGATCGCGGCGCACGGACGCCTCGTCTAGCATGCCCGCCTCTTCTAGACCGTCCACGCGAGCACGCTAGGCCATGCCCCCTGTTGCCACAAACACCGCGATCGAGGTGCGCGAGCTCGTCAAGCGCTTCCGCGACGTGGAAGCGCTCGCGGGCATCGATCTCGACGTGCCGCGCGGCATCTGCTTCGGCCTGCTGGGTCCGAACGGCGCGGGCAAGTCGACGACGGTCGGTGTGCTCACCACGCTGCTCGCGCCGACCTCCGGCACGGTGTTCCTGCTCGGGCACGACGTGGTGCGCGAGCGCGCCGCAGTGCGCCGGCAGATCGGCGTGGTGTTCCAGGAGACCGCGCTCGACCCGGAGCTCTCGCCGCGCGAACAGCTCGCGCTGCACGCGCGCCTGTTTCATCTCGACGCGCCCGCGGCCTGCGCGGATCGTTGGATCGAGCGCCTCGGCCTCGCCGATCACGCGGATCGCCCGGTGCGCAAACTGTCGGGCGGCCTGCGGCGAAGGGTCGAGATCGCGCGCGGACTGTTGCACCGGCCCGGCGTTCTCTTTCTCGACGAGCCGACCACGGGCCTCGACGTGGCCGCGCGCGCGGTGATCTGGGACGAGCTGCGCGCACTGCGCCGCAGCGGTGAGACCACGCTCTTCCTGACCACGCACTCGATGGAAGAGGCCGACGCACTGTGCGACGTGATCGCGATCGTCGACGCGGGTCGGATCGCGACCTGCGGGAGCCCCGACGCGCTCAAAGCCGAGCTCGGCGGCGACGTCGTCACGCTCGTGCTCGAGCGCCCGCAGTCCGCGATCGCCGCGCTCGAAGCACAGCCGGGCGTGTCGCGCGTGGTCGCGGACGGCACGGGTCCCGGCGCGCTGCGCGTCACGGTGGCCGATGGGTCGCGCCGGCTCGCGGGTCTGCTCGAGTGCGCGCGCGGCGCGGGGATCCTCGAGGTCGACCTGCGCCGGCCCAGCCTCGAGCACGTCTTCCTGCACTACACCGGTCACGGATTCGAGGACGCAAGTTTCGCGCAGCGAGCCGAAGGCGAGCGAAGGCCATCAGGATGGTGATGGCACCGCTCTCCGATCTCGTGGCGCTCACGGGGCGCGAGCTGCGCCGCTATGCGCGCGACCGCGCCTACTGGGTGGGCCAGGTGGTCTTTCCGCTCGCGTTCATCGCGTTCATCGGATACGGGCTCAACGACGTGATCGCGCTGCCGAGCGGCGCGAGCTACGTGGGCCACCTTGCGACCGGGCTGCTCGCGATGCTGGTCGGCTCGGGCGCAGTCGGCGGCGGATTCTCGCTGATCGAGGACAAGACGAGTGGCTTCCTGCGCGCGCTGCTCGTGGCGCCGGTCTCCCGCACGCACCTCGTGCTCGCGAAGCTCGGCGCGCGCGTGCTCGTATCGCTCGCGCTCGTCGCGGGCCTGGCGCTCCTGCTCGCGGTCTTCACGCCCGTGCGGCTCGCCGACCCGCTCGCGGGGGCGGTCGCCGTGGTGGCGATCACGGCGATCTTCGTCGCGCTCGGCGTCGCGGTCGCGGTGCCACTGCGCCGCCTCGACTCGTTCCGGCTGGTCGCGGCGATGGTCACGGTGCCGCTCTATCTCTGCTCGGGAATCTTCTATCCCGTCGCCACCTTGCCCGCGCCCACGCGCTGGATCGCCCACGTGAATCCGCTCACCTATGGTGTGGATCTGCTGCGCTACGCCCTGCTCGGGGTCCACGAGTTGCCGCTGGCACTTTCCTACGGATTGCTCGGTGCGCTCACACTGCTTGCGATTGCCGTTGCCGTGCTGGCCTTCGACCGCGGGACCCGGGGGTAGCCCGGCGACTAAACTTCGACGCCCGACGGGTCGATGAAGCGGGGTGATGGACACCGCAGTGCAGATCACCGATGCCCGAGACCCCCGACGGCTGCGCGAGCTCATGGAGCGCGCGGAGACGCTCGCCCGCGACCACGGGCTCCGGTCGGTCGTGGTGGGGCTCGCGGGCTTCGAGGGCGACACGATGTTCCCGGAGATCGTCGACTACGTCGAAAGCGCGCTGCGCGTCGACGACTCGGTGTTCCGGCTCACGCGCGAGCGCGTGGTGCTGCTGCTGGCGGACGTCGACGTGGAGCGCGCCAGCGCGATCATGAATCGGCTGCTCGGCCAGTTCCGCGAGAACTTCCCGTCGCCGGTCGAGCCGGCGGTCGGGCTCGGCTACTTCGAAGTGGCGCCGGGCGTGGCCGACGTGTCGGTGAAGAACGTCCTGCCGAATCTGTTCGCGACGCCTCCCACGTCGCACTGATCTCCCGCCCGTCCGCGGCGGCGCTCGCTACCATGCGCGCGCGATGCCGGAGATCCACCCCTCGGCGATCATCGACCGCGACGTCGAGCTCGCTGAAGACGTCGTGATCGGCCCTCACTGCGTCCTGCGCGGCCGCATCCGGATCGGCGCGGGCACGCAGCTGCTCGGGCACGTCTATCTGCAGGGCCCGCTCGTGCTCGGCGAGCGCAACCGCGTGTGGCCGTTCGCGGCGCTCGGATTCGCGCCGCAGCACCTCGGCTGGGACCCGGATCGCGCCGGCGCGGGGCTCGTGATCGGTGACGAGAATACGATCCGCGAGTCGGTGACGATGTCGCGCGCGGCGTCGGACGACGTTCCCACGCGCGTGGGAAGCCGCAACTACTGGATGGCCAACACGCACGCGGGTCATGACTGCGAGATCGGCAACGGCTGCGTGTTCGCGAACGGCACTCTGCTCGCGGGCTCGGTGCGGGTCGGCGACGCCGTGGTCGCGGGCGGCAACGTGGCGGTGCACCAGTTCTGCCAGGTGGGGCGCGGCGCGCTGCTGTCGGGCACGTTCGGGCTCAACAAGGATCTGCCGCCGTTCTTCATGCTCACGGGTGGGAATATCGCCGGCAGCATCAACCTGATCGGCATGCGCCGCTCCGGGATGCCGAGCGAGCAGATCGACGACGTGCGCTGGGTGTACAAGACGCTGTACCGGCGCGGGCTCTCGCTGACGCGCGCACTCGAGCAGCTCCAGGAGCGCGCGGCGCGCCCGATGGTGGCCGAGTACATCGCGTTCCTGCATGGGTCGAAGCGCGGCCTGTGCCCCGCGCGCGGCGAGGCACGGCGGGGCACGGGGACGGAGTAGCGCGCAGCGCCCGATCCTCCGTTCGCCCTTGCCGGGCGTCCGCCATTGTGTAACTGAATTGTTACGTATAGACTCGGCTCCGAGGAGGGCAGCATGGGACTTCAAATCAGCTCGTTGGCGGTCCGGCGCAGCGTGTTCATCCAGGCATCTCCGAGCCGGGTCTGGCGAGAATTCGAGACCGCCGAGCGGATCGCGGCCTGGCTCGATCGCGGGCACAAGCTCCACTCGATCGATCCGCGCGAGGGAGGGCGCGTCGAGATGAGCGTGGAGATCGACGGGAAACGCCGGCAGTACGGCGGCCCGGTCCTCGTCGTCGAGCCGCAGCGCGAGATGTCCTTCGAGATCCGCTGGGCCACGCCGTGGGAGGCGGCCTACTCGCAGCGCACCACCTACTGGACCTTCCGTCTCACGGGCCTCTACGGCGGCACGCTGGTCGAGATCTTCCATCACGGCTTCGAACTTTCTGGCGCAGACGCCGGCGACGATCTCGAAGGCTACGAGGAAGGGTGGGACGTCAAGCACCTGAAGGCGCTCCGGGCGATCGTTGAGCAATAGGGATGTCTATGTCGCGCTCGCGGACCCGACGCGGCGCGGGATCCTCGAACTGCTCCGGGACCGGGGACCGCAGAACGCCGGCGCGATCGCGGCGAGCTTTCGCCGCGTCTCCCGGCCCGGAATCTCCCGCCATCTTCGCGTGCTGCGCGAGTGCGGTGTGGTTTCGGCCGAAGCGGAGGGGCGCGAGAACCTCTACCGGCTCGACGTCGGGCCGATCGTGAGAGCGCGCGACGGATGGCTCGCGAGCTTCGCGCCGGGCCACGTGCGCAGC
Source organism: uncultured delta proteobacterium (assembly GCA_963832165.1). Classification (GTDB taxonomy): domain Bacteria; phylum Myxococcota_A; class UBA9160; order UBA9160; family SMWR01; genus JAHEJV01. The sequence goes on from CAWHTE010000011.1 coordinate 167,925, forward strand.
CTGAGGGCGTTGCGGCGCAAGGTGGAACGGGACACGGATCGCTGAGCGACTAGCGAGCCGCGTCGGGCTTGCGATCGAGATAGACGCGCTGGAGGTAGCGCGCGATGTCGCTGTCGGGCCGGGCCATCAGGAACAGGAAACTGCGCGCGCTGAACGCGAGGATCACCGCGGGTTGCATCCCGCGCGCGCGAGCGGCGTCGAACAGCGGGCCGTCGTGGCGATTGGCCCAGTGGGCATGGAACTCGTGCCCCTGCTCCGAGACGACAGCGACCAGGTCGGGGTTCTGATCGAGCACGTACGCGGGATCGTCGCGGCCCTCGATCGCGATCGCGGGGTCGTTCAGGCTGTAGGTGTCGATCACGCGCAGGCCCGAGTAGTACGGGATGGCTCCGGCGTCGCCGATCGCGAGCACGGGCGCGCGCGCGCTGGTGTGCCGATAGTCCGCGAGCACGTGGCCGAGGCGGAAGTAGGTGCTCGTGAGCGCCTGGCCGTAGGCGCGCCGCTCGCGCAGCGCGAGGTGGGCGGGCCCAGCCGAGCCCGCGGCCACGAGCGCGATCGCCGCGACCGTGAAGCCCGGCAAGAGCGCCCTCTGCGCGGGGCGCAGCGCGGCCACGAGCGATGCGAGCTGCGCAAAGCCCGCGCCTGCGATCGCGAACGCGATCGGCGCCGCCGGCGTGCAGTAGCGGAAGTCGAAGTCCATCACGGGGTCCGGCAGGAATCCGACTGCCACCACCGCCCCGATCGCGAGCCAGGCCGGCGCGACCGCGCGCGGTGCGAGCAGGGTCGCAACCGCCGCGAACAGCGCGCTGCTCGCGAGCAGCGCCTGGCCGAACGCGAGCGCGTTGCCGGCCGCGGGGAAGAGCGGACCCCCCGCGATCTTCTCGTGAAACGGAATCGGGAGGAGATATCCGTAGTAGGCCGCGCGCGCGGCGAAGTAGGCGGCGCCGGGCAGCAGGTAGCTCAGTGCGATGCCCCGTGCGAGCGCCGTGCGGCGCGGCTCGTGCGCGTGCGCGAGCGTCCAGCCGAGCAGCAGCACCGCGGCGACGTTCAGCTCCGGGCGCACGAGGCCCACCGCGAGCGAGAGCCCGCCGATCGCGTAACCCGACGAGCCCGCCCGCACGTGGGTGTGCACGAGCGCCGTGAGCAGCGCGGCCGCGAGCAGGGTCTCCATGCCCGAGGCCGCGTGGATCGCGGTCGGGTAGAAGCCCAGGAACAGCGCCCCCGCGAACGCGCCCGCGAGCGCCGGTCCCTCCGCGAACAGCTCGCGCGCGAGGCGCGCCGCGAGCCACGCGGTCGCGAGCGCGCACGCGACGCCGAGTGCTTTCGCGAACGCGACGGCGTCGATCCCGAGCGCGTGCGGAACGACGCACAAGAGCAGGTATCCGAAGCTGGTCACGCCTTCGGCGCGCGGACCGCCCGCGTTGAAGTTCGGCCCGTTCCCCGCGACCCAGTTCTGCGCATAGCGGAACGTGATGAAGGCGTCGTCGGCGGTGAACGGCCAGACGTAGCGCAGCTGCCATGCGAACGCGGCGGCGCCCGCGATCCAGAGCAACACGATCGCGAGCTGCGGTGCGGGAGGTGCTCGACGCGCGGAGGTGCTAATGCGCGAGCGCCTCGCGCAGCGCGGGCTCGAGCTCGGGGTACGCGAAGCGGAAGCCGCGCTCCAGAGCGGCACGCGGGACCACCCGGCGGCTGCCGAGCAGCTGACCCGCGAACTCGCCGAGCCCGAGGCGCAGTGCGGCGGCCGGCACCGGGAGCAGCGTGGGGCGATGCAGCATCTGCCCGAGCGTCTGCGTGAGCACGGCGTTCGTGACGATCCCGGGCGCGACCGCGTTCACGGCACCCGACCAGCTGGTATCGCCGAGCGCCGCCATGACCATTCCGGCGGCGTCCTCGACGTGGATCCACGGGAACCACTGGCGGCCGTGTCCGAGTCGACCTCCGAAGCCGAGGCGGAACACGGGTTTCATCAGCGACAGCGGACCGCCTTCACCCGCGAACACGACGCCAAAGCGCAGCGAGACGGTGCGCACCCCGTCGCCCCCCGCCGCGCACGCGGCGCGCTCCCATTCGACACACAGCCTGGCGAAGAAGTCCTCGCCGGGCTTGGCCGACTCGTCGAGCTCGGCGTCGCCGCTGTCGCCGTAGTAGCCCACGGCCGATGCACAGACGAGACACTTGGGCCGCTCCTCGTCGGACAGTGCCGCGAGCGAGCGCTCGATCGATTCCGTGGAGTCGATGCGGCTCTTGCGGATCTCCTCGCGGCGCGCCGACGTGAGCCGGCCGAACACGGGCTCGCCCGCGAGATGCACGATCGAGTCGACTCCGCGCAGCGCCGCCGGAGCCAGCGAGTGCCCGTTCCAGACCTGGACCTCGAAGATCTTGGGATGGCGGACGCGCTCCGGGTTGCGCGTCACCACGCGCACCTTGTGCCCCTGGGCGTGTAGCGCGCTGACCACCCGGTGGCCGATCAGTCCCGTGGCGCCCGTTACGAGGACCTTCATCGCGCCCCGCTACTGCGGCTGCATGCGCAGCGCGCCGTCGAGTCGGATCGTCTCTCCGTTGAGCATCGGGTTCTCGAGAATGTGACACGCGAGCGCCGCGTACTCCGAGGGCTCGCCGAGCCGCGACGGAAACGGGATCGATCGGCCGAGCGCCTCGAGCGCAGGCTCGGGGAGGCTCAAGAGCAGCGGCGTCTTGAACAGGCCCGGTGCGATCGTGCACACGCGGATCCCGTGGCGGGCGAGATCGCGCGCGATCGGCAGCGTCATGCCCACCACGCCGCCCTTCGAAGCCGAGTAGGCGGCCTGGCCGATCTGTCCCTCGAACGCTGCGATCGACGCGGTGTTCGCGATCGCGCCGCGCTCGCCGTTCGCATCGGGCTCGTTGCCGACCATGCGCGCGGCCGCGAGCCGGATCACGTTGAACGTGCCGATCAGATTCACCTCGATCGTGCGGCGGAACGCGTCGAGCCGAAAGGGCTCGGCATCCTTGCCGACGGTCCGAGACGCGCTGCCGACCCCGGCGCAATTCACGAGCCCGCGCAGCGGACCGAACGCCGCGATCGCGGCGTCGAGTGCGTCGGTTACCTGCCCCTCGTCGGTCACGTCACCCGCGAGGAAGCGCGTGGCCGGGCCGAGCTCCTTCTCGAGCTCGGCGCCCTTCGAGCGCGGCAGGTCGTAGATCGCGACGCGCGCGCCGCGCGCGACGAGCGCGCGCACGGTGGCTTCGCCGAGCCCAGAGGCGCCCCCGGTGACGAACACGTTCGATCCGGCGATCTGCATGCGTCGCTCCCGCGGATAGAGGCGTTACAGGGTACACGCCGATGCGGCACGGGTTCAATCGCCGTGAAGCACCGCGTCCAGACGCTCGGCGAGCGCGAGGCCCTCGGCGCCGAGCGGCGCCGCATCGAGCGCGACGAGCGCGCGCGCGCCGCGCACCGCATTGATCACGGCCACGCCGCGCGCCGCGAGCAGATCGGCACGCGAGAGGTCACGCCGCTTCAGTGCGGGCAGCCGCTCGCTCACCACCTCGAGCGCGATCCCCGCGACCGCGCCGCGTTCGGCCGGCGGTGTGCAGAGCTCGCCATGGGCTGCGAGCGCGACGACGTTGGTCCGCGCGCCCTCCACGAGGTAGCCCGCGCGATCGAACAAGAGCGCCTCTTCGGCGCGCACTGCGCGCGCGGCGTCGGACGCGAGCGCCTGGAGCAGCCGATGGGTGAGCTTGGGGCCACCCGCGAGCGCTGCGCCCGGGTGTGGAAGTGGCGCGGTCACCGCGCGCCACTCGCGCGGATCCCCGTCGAGGCCGCGCGGCACACCCACCACGTGCAGCGCGCCCGTGCCATCGCGCGACAGCTGGAGGCGCACGACGCCTTCGCCACCCGGGAACGCGCTCTGGGCGAGCTCCTCGATCGCGCGCTGCAAGAGACGCGGGTCGGCTGTCGGCAGTCCGAGCGCGCGGGCATCGCGCAGCAGGCGCTCTACGTGGCGCGCCGCGAAACGCGGTGCGCCCGCGTGGATCCGCACACTCGTATAACAGCCGCGCCCCTCGCTGAACGCGGAGTCGTCCGCGCGCACCACCGCGGCTTCCGCGGGGTGCAGCGTCCCGTCCACCCAGATCGCCGGCCGGGCCGGCATCCCATCAGCGCTTGTCGAGCGCGACGTACTGGGTCTGGGCGGGCCCGGTGTAGATCTGGCGCGGGCGCCCGATCTTGAAATCCGGGTCGCCGTGCAGCTCGATCCACTGCGCGATCCAGCCCGGCAGCCGTCCGAGCGCGAAGATCGCCGTGAACATGTTGGCGGGCGTCCCGATCGCGTTGTAGATCACGCCCGAGTAGAAGTCGACGTTCGGATAGAGCTTGCGCTCGACGAAGTAGTCGTCCTTCAGCGCGATCTCCTCGAGGTCCATCGCGATCTCGAGCAGCTTGGTCTTCATGCCGAGCTTCTCGAGCACCTCGGTGCACGCCTTCTTGATGATCTTCATGCGCGGATCGAAGTTGCGGTAGACGCGATGGCCGAAGCCCATGAGCCGCGCCGTGTTGTCGCGGCTCTTCGCGCGCTCGACGAACTCGCGCGCGGAGATCCCCTCGTCGCGGATCTCCTGGAGCATCTCGATCACCTGCTGGTTGGCGCCGCCGTGGCTGCGCCCCCAGAGCGCGTTGATGCCCGCCGACACGCACGCGAACAGGTTCACCATCGACGAGCCCACGAGCCGCACCGTGCTCGTGGAGCAGTTCTGCTCGTGGTCGGCGTGCAGGATCAAGAGCAGGTCGAGCGCCTTCTCGACGACGGGATCGACGTGGTAGGGCTCGCACGGCGTCGCGAACATCATGTGCAGGAAGTTCGCCGAGTAGGAGAGCTCGTTCTTGGGATAGACGAACGGCTGCCCGATCGAGTGCTTGTACGCGTAGGCGGCCATCGTGATCATCTTCGCGATCAGCCGGTGCACCGAGATCTCGACCTGGCGCTCGCTGCGCGGGTCGAGCGAGTCGGGATAGAAGGTCGCCAGCGCGCCGACCGCGGCCGAGCACGCCGCCATCGGATGGGCGTCCTTGGGCAGCGCGCCGAAGAAGCGCTTGAAGTCCTCGTGGAGCATCGTGTGGATCGTGATCGAGCTCACGAACTCGTCGAGCTGCTTGCGGGTGGGCAGAGTCCCGTAGATCAGGAGATAGGCCACCTCGAGGAAGGTGCTCTTCTCGGCGAGCTGCTCGATCGGGATGCCGCGGTAGCGCAGGATTCCCTGCTCGCCGTCGATGAACGTGATCGAGCTCTTGCACGAGCCCGTGTTGGCGTAGCCCGGATCGAGCGTGATGTAACCGGTCTTGGCGCGCAGCTGTGTGATGTCGATGCCGCGCTCGCCCTCGCTGCCAACCACGATCGGCAGCTCGAGCGTCTTGCCGTCGACGCTTAGTTTTGCCGTTTCCGCCATTGGGGGTCCCCCTCTCTGCTGGGTAGGGATGTCGCGGGCAGCGCGGGCCAGTCTAGCCAAGTGTCCCTGAAGGGAGCACGTTCCGGCAGAGCGGGATCGCGGGTACCCTTCGGGGAAAGGGAGGCCCGGCAGCAGCGCGTGCGCGTCCAGCAGCTCTTCGATCTCTCGGGTCGCACCGCGCTCGTCACCGGAGGCGGCCGCGGCATCGGACGCCACATCGCGATCGGCCTCGCCGAGGCGGGCGCCGACGTCATCGTCGCCTCGCGCAAGATCGACAACTGTCGGGCGACTGCCGCCGCGCTCGAGGCGCTCGGTCGGCGCGCCTGGGCGCTTCCGGTCGATCTCGCCGACGAAGCGAGCATCGATGCGCTCGCGGATGCCGCTCTCGGCACGGTCGGTCGGCTCGACATCCTCGTCAACAACGCGGCCGTGATCTGGGGCGCGCCCACGCTCGAGTATCCGATGAAGGGCTGGGACCGCACGTTCGCGGTCAACGTGCGCGGGCTCTGGCAGCTCTCGCAGCGCGTCGCGCGCCACATGGCCGAGCGAGGCGGCGGCGCGATCGTGCACGTGTCGTCGATCTCGGGTTTCCGCGGATCGGTCGAGGAGAAGGAGCCCGCGATCGCCTACAACTCGTCCAAGGGCGCCGTGAACACGCTGACCAAGGACATGGCCGTGAAGCTCGCGCGCCACAAGATCCGCGTGAACTCGATCGCGCCGGGTGCGTTCGACACCGCCATGATGGACTGGGTGCGCGGCGACGCCGAGAAGGAGGCGCGCTTCTTCGCGCAGATCCCGCTCGCGCGGCCGGGCGGCGAGGACGACGTGAAGGGGGCGGCGGTGTTCCTCGCCAGCGACGCGGCGGCCTACATCACGGGACACAACCTGATCGTCGACGGCGGGTGGTTGGTGCGCGGATAGCCGATGTCCGCGAAAGGCGGGATCCGCCTTCGGCTTCTCCCGCCCTACGTCATCCACCTGCGCGCTTGACCGTGTATCCCTTCGCCTCGAGCTCCTTGATCACGGCATCGCGGTGGTCGCCCTGGATCTCGATCACCCCGTCCTTGACCGTGCCGCCGGTGCCGCAGCGCTTCTTCAGCTCGCCCGCGAGCTCGCGCAGCGCGTCGTCTTCGGCCGCAACGCCGTGGATCGTCGTGACGGGCTTGCCGCGCCGGCCCGCAATCTCGCGCTTCACGCGCACGATGCCATCGCCGTCGCGCGGTACGCTGCGCGGATTCGCGCGGCACACGCACTGCTTCAAGGGCCGCCCGCAGTGCGGACACGTGCGTCCGTGCTGGCTCGAGTAGACGATCCGGTCGCGGCTCATGCCCGTCTCATGGACTTCGCTCGTCTTCGGCTCGCTGCGCGGACTTGCCAATCTTCGGTGCTCGGTCATCGCGCAGCGATCCTGGACCACCGCGATCCCGGCCGCCTCGAGCCGCGCCGCGCACGCGTCGTGCCGGATGCCGAGCTGGAACCACACGCAGTCGGGGCGCCAGGGCAGGGCGAGGATCTCGTCGACGTGTCCGGGCAGATGCGCGGGCGCACGGAACACGTCGATCAGGTCGACGCGCTCCGGCAGCGCCGCGAGGTTCGGCAACGCGGGCGCGTCGCCCCACTGCGAGAGCTTCGGATTCACTGCGCGCACGTTGTAGCCGGCTCGCAGGAGGTACTGCGGCACGATCCAGGCGTCCTCGCCCCATTCCGCCTTCGCACCGAGCACGGCGATCGTGCGTGTGCGTTCGAACACGCTGCGCAGCTCGGCGTCGTTCTCGAGCGGCACGGACGGATCTCCTCGACACCCACAGAGGTGGCAGATACGTTACCGCGCCATGCGCAACGCCCACGGGCTCGCCGCCTCCGTCGCCCTGGCGTGCGTGCTGTGGGGCGCTGCGGCGCCGGCCCTCGACGATCCGGCCGCGCGCGCGCGCATCACGCGGCTCGAGAACGGGCTCGTCGTCGTCACGCTCGAGGACTCCTCCACGCCGGTCGTGGCGTTCCAGATGTGGGTGAAGGTCGGCTCGCGCGACGAGGCGGGCTACACGGGTCTCGCCCATCTCTTCGAGCACATGATGTTCAACGGGTCCAAGCATCTCGGGCCCGAGCAGCACGCCGAGCTGATCAGCGCGCGCGGGGGCCAGATCAACGCCTACACGAGCAACGACCAGACCGTCTACCACGAGGACGTCACGCGCGAGTCGCTTCCGCTCGTGATCGATCTCGAGTACGAGCGGCTCGCGCACCTCGACATCAGCGCGAAATCGCTGGATCGCGAGCGCCAGGTGGTGCTCGAAGAGCGGCGCCTGCGCAACGAGGACGATCCGATGGGGCGCGCCTACGAGACGCTGCTCGCGCTCTTGTGGCAGGCGCTCCCCTATCGCACGCCCGTGGTCGGCTGGCGCAGCGACATCGAGAAGGCGACGGTCGAGGTGTGCCGCCGATTCTTCGCGACCTACTACGCGCCCAACAACATCGTGGTGACGATCGCGGGCGACTTCGACGCCGACGATGCGCTCGCGCACATCGAGCGCACGCTCGGCAAGCTCGAGCCCGCCGAGTCGATCCCGCGCAATCCCACCGAGGAGCCCGAGCAGCGCGGCGAGCGGCGCGCGGTGGTGCACCTCGACCTGAACAGTCCGCTCCTGGGAGCCGCCTGGCATGCGCCCGCCACCGGAAGCGCGGACGGCGAGGCGCTCGACGTTTTGTCGATGATCCTCTCCGACGGACGCTCGAGCCGGCTCTACCGCAGCCTCGTCCACGAGGCGGAGATCGCGCTGTCGGCGCAGGGCTCCTACTGGGAGATGAACGACACCGGCGCGTTCGTCGCGTTTGCGAGCGTACGCCCGGGCGCGGACATCGCCGAGGTCGAGCGGCGCTTCTTCGCGGAGATCGCCCGCGTGCGGAGCGAGCCGGTCCGCGAGGCCGAGGTCGAGAAGGCGAAGCGTCAGCTCGAGGTCTCGCTCGTGAACGGGCTCGCCACGAGCCACGCGCTCGCGGGGCGGCTCGGACAGGACATCACCACGTTCGGGCGAATCCGCCCGCTCGACGAGCGGCTCGAGCGGATTCGCGCCGTCACCGTGGCCGACGTGCAGCGGGTCGCGCGCACCTATCTCGTGGACGATCAGCGCACGGTCGTGCACCTCGTGCCGCCGCCGCGCGAGCCCGCGAAGCCCAAGCGCAGGAGCGGCGCTTGAGACGCGCAATCCTGCGCACGGTGGCCGCGCTGGGGGCGACGGTCGGGCTCGGCTGCGCGCTGCCGGCGCCGAAGCCCGCGTGGGAGCTTCCCGCGCCGCCTGCGCCCGATCGGCCGATCGTGCGCGACGGCGCCCTCACGCGCGCGGCTCTGCCGAACGGCCTGCGCGTGCTCGTGCTCGAGGACCACCGGATCCCGCGCGTGTCGATCGGGCTCACGGTGCCGCGCGGCGCCGCGGTCGAGGTACCTGCGCAGGCCGGCGCGGTCTCGTTCATGGCCGAGCTGCTCGAGCGCGGCGCGGGCAAGCGCGACGCGCTCACCTACGCGGAGACGGTCGATGCGCTCGGTGCGAACTTCGCTGCGGGCGCCGACTGGGACACGGTCGAGCTCGGGATCGCGGGCTTGTCGAGCGATTTCGACTCGCTGCTGGGCCTGCTCGCCGACGCCGCGCTGCGCCCGCGCTTCGATGCGCGCGAGGTCGAGCGCGCGCGCTCCGCGCTGCTCGCGGCGCTCGAGCAGGCCAAGGACGATCCCGCGACGCTCGCGAGCTGGTACGCGAGCCGCGCCGTCTACGGCGGCCATCGCTTCGCGCTGCCGGTCGCAGGGACGCCCGAGACCGCGGCGCGGCTAGACGTCAAAGGCGCGCGCGCCTATCACCAGAAGCTGTTCGTGCCCAACGGCGCGATCGTGAGCGTCACGGGCGACGTCGAGCCCGAGGCGGTGATCGCGGCGCTGCGCGCGCAGTTCAGCGCGTGGCAGCAGGGAGAGCTCCTGGATCCGGGACCGCCGCCGCCCGCGGAGGCGCCCGCACAGCGCAAGGTCGTCGTGGTCGACCGGCCCGACCTCGGCCAGGCGCGCATCGTCGTCGGGCACGAAGGCATCTCGCGCACCGACGAGGACCGGATCGCGGTCTCGGTCTTCAACCTGATCGTGGGCGGCTCCGGCTTCTCGTCGCGCTTGATGGCTGCACTGCGCGGAAACGAGGAGGGGCTCACCTACGGCGTGGGCTCTGCCTATGCGCTGCGCCGCGCGCGCGGTCCGTTCTACGCCTCGACCTTCACGCGCGTCGAGAAGGCGCGCACGGCGCTCGACCTCCTGCTCGCCGAGCTCGAGCGCGCGCGGAGCGATCCGCCCGGCGAGAAGGAGCTCAGCTGGGCGCGCACGCTCGCCACGGGTAGCTTCGCGATGGGGCTCGAGACCTCCGACGCCGTGACGGGCTCGCTGGTCGACCTCGACGTGTACGGGCTTCCCCAGGACAGCCTCGACACCTACCGCGCTCGCGTACGTGCGCTCGGGCCCGAGGACATGGCCGCGGCGGCGCGGCTGCACCTGCACCCGGATCGGGCCGCGATCGTGTTAGTCGGCCCTGCCAAGGCGCTCATGCCGCAGCTCGAGGGGCTCGGCGACGTCGAGGTGGTGAAGCCCTGACGGTCGGGGCGCATGCCGCCCTTCGGGCTACTCCGCCCTGCCGCAATCGGGCGCCCGCGCGGCGAGCGTGATCGGCTCCGGCGACTCGAGCGGACGCGAACCCTCCGCGCCGAGCTCGCGCATGCGGCGCGTCTGCGGCAGCACGCGCATCTCGAGCGAGCCGAGCGCGCTGTTGTACGCCTCGATCGAGCGCCCGAGACTCGCGCCGATCTTGGCGAAGTGCTCGACGAAGAGCGAGAGCCGCTCGTCGAGCACGCGCGCGTGGCGCAGCACCTCGCGCGTGTTCTCTTCGAGCCGCGCATCGCGCCAGCCGCGTGCCACCGCGCCGAGCAGCGCGTAGAGCGTCGCGGGTGTCGCGAGCACGACGCCCTTGGCGAGCGCGTGCTCGATCAGCCCGCGATCGCGCGCCGCCGCGGAGCCGAGGAAGCCCTCGTCGGGCAGGAACAGCACGACGAACGCGGGCGCGTTCTCGAGACTCGCGGAGTAGTCGCGGCCCGCCAGTGCGTCGACGTGCCGGCGCACCGCGCGCGCGTGCTCGTCGAGCGCAGCGTCGCGCTCCTCGTCGCGCGTCGCTTCGGACGCCTTCCAGTACCAGTCGAGCGGGGCCTTCGCATCCACCGCGAGCTCGCGCCCGCCCGGCAGCCGCACGAGCAGGTCGGGCCGCTGCGTCGCGCCCGCACTTCCGATCGTGACCTGCTCGGCGAAGTCGCAGTGCTCGGAGAGGCCCGCGAGTTCCGCGGTCCGGCGCAGCGTGAGCTCACCCCAGCGGCCGCGCGCGGCGCTGCCGCGCAGCGCGTTGTTCAGACGCGCGGTCTGCGCGGCGAGCTCGCGCAGCTCGCCGCCGAGCTCGCCGGCCGTCTTCGCGCGCGCGCGCTCGAGCTCGTGCGCCTCCCACTGGTAGCGATCGACCGCCTCGCGCAGCGGCCCGACCGTCTCGTCGAGCGCCTTGCGGCGCGTGTCCCAGTCGGACTCGGAGGACTCCTCGAGGCGCTGGAAGCGCTCGCCCGCGAGCGCGAGGAAGCTCTCGGTGTTGTCGCGCAAGGCGTCGGCCGCGAGCGCCGCGAACGCCTCGCGCGTGCGGCCCGCCGCGGCGCGCGCCACCGCGCGGCCGAGCGCGAGGCCGACCGCGAGCGCCGCGCACGCCACGAGAACGAGCGTCTGCCACGGGCCTGACTGGATCCACTCCTGCATGGGACCTCCGGGGGGAATAGATGGGAGGTTCACTTTCGGGTGTGACAGATCCGGTCACGCCCGTCAGAATGGAGTCCGGCCCCAAGTGGTTAGAATGACTAATGAATTGGGGCGGACGGAGCGGGACATGAAGCCGATGGGAACCGAATCTGGTGCGGATCGCGGCGCTCGCGCTGTTAGCGGCTGACGCTGCCGACTGCGAGCGGCGGCGCGGGGACGCTCGACGTCCTGTCGAATCGCCCCGATCTGATCAGCGGCGACGACGTGTTGTCGAGCGTCGTGCTGCCGGACGGGGTCCCGCCGGAGTCGGTCGTCCTGACTCTCGATGGCGCGCCCGCGCAGAAGCCGCGGCCGGCGTCGATGCGGCGGGCCGCTATCTCGCGCGCGTCACGGGCCTCGCGCTGGGCGCGAACGTGCTCGCGGTGCAGCTGCCGGGCGACATCGAGGCCAGCGTCGAGATCGTGAACCACCCCAACGGCGGCCCGGTGTTCTCGGGTCCGCAGATCCAGCCGTGGACCTGCCAGGCCGGCGCAGTCGATGCGCAGTGCAACCAGCCGGCCGAGTACACGCTGCTGTACAAGTCGACGAGCCTCCTCGTCACCGATCTCCAGCCCTACGACCCCGAGAACCCGCCGTCCGACCTCGCGAGCACGACGACGGACGAGGGCGTCACGCTGCCGTTCATCGTGCGCCAGGAGCGCGGCTACCAGGACCGCGACGAGTACAAGATCCTCACGCTGTTCCGACCCGGCCAACCCTGGGAGCCCTGGGCACCGCAGGACCAGTGGAACCACAAGGTGCTCGTCACGCACGGCGGCGGATGCGGTGGCGACTACTCGCCCGGCGGCGCGCCGCTCGAAGACTTCGCGGGCACGGTTCCGATCGCCGTGGCCGAGCAGAGCTACATCGCCGCTCTCGGGCGCGGCTTTGCCGTGATGTCGACGGCGCTCGACAACAACGGACACAACTGCAACATCGCCGTGCAGGCCGAGTCGCTGATGATGGCGAAGGAGCGCCTGGTCGAGCACTACGGCCCACTCCGCTACACGATCGGCACGGGCTGCTCGGGCGGCGCGCTCGTGCAGCAGCAGATATCGAACGCCTATCCGGGCATCTACCAGGGCCTGCTCACGACCTGCGCCTATCCCGACACGTTCAGCGCGGGCGCGCAGTTCGCCGACTACCACATGCTGCGCACCTACTTCGAGGATCCGTCGAAGTGGGCCCTCGACGCGGTGTGGCTGCCGACGCAGTTCGCCGACGTCGAAGGGCATCTCTCCCATCTGAATGCGATTGCGGCCGACGAGCTGCTGTTCAAGGCCGCCACCAACCCGGAGGGCGACTGCGTCTCCTCCGAGCTCGCCTACGACTCCGAGACGAATCCAGGGGGCGTGCGCTGCGGGATCCTGGACTACCTGCTCACGATCCTCGGGCCGCGGCCGCCCGAGGTGTGGTCGCCCAACGAGCAGCTGCTCGGCCGCGGCTTCGGCGGTTCGTTCCTCGACAACGTGGGCATCCAGTACGGGCTCGAGGCGCTGCGAAGTCTCAAGATCACACCGGCCCAGTTCGTGGACCTGAACGTCAAGATCGGCGGAGTCGACATCGACATCCAGCCGAGCCCCATCCGAATCCACGCGGACTCGCCCGCGCTCACGAACGCCTACCGCAGCGGCTCGATCAACGACGGCAGCCACATGGACACCGTCGCGATCATCAACGCGACGGGGGCCGATCCCGGCATCGCCCACGACTCGCTCCACACCTTCTGGATGCGCTGGCGGCTCGACCGCGAACAAGGCCATCACGACAACCACGTGATCTGGGAAGGTCCGGCGCCGCTGATCGGCGACGTGAACTACGCCGTCCAGTCGCTCGTCGCGATGGACCGCTGGCTCTCGGAGATCGAGCTGGACACGAGCGACACGCTGCTCTCGCAGAAGATCGTCTATCACAAGCCCGCCGACATCCACGATCAGTGCAGCGACGGTCTCGGCCAGAAGCTGTTCGACGGCCTGTGCCCCGAAACCCTGGTCCCCGTCTACGGCACACCGCGCACCGTGGCGGGCGACGTCGACACGGCCGACACGATGAAGTGTCAGCTCAAGCCGCTGAACCGCAGCGACGACTACGGCCCGCTCGGGGCGCTCACGTTCACGGACGACCAGTGGGCGCAGCTCGAGGCGGCCTTCCCCGAAGGCGTGTGCGACTACACCCAGCCGGCCGTGGGCGTGCAGCAGACCGTCACCTGGCTGAAATACGGGGACGAGAACGGCGACGTGATCTACGGCGGGACGCCATTGCCGGGCGCGCCGATCGCCCCGGGCTGGGTCAGCGAGGCGTTCTCCCTGCCGGAGCCGGGCCAGCCCGCGCTGCTAGGCGCGGGAATCGCGCTGCTCGTGGTCCTCGCGCGCCGCCGCGCCGGATCGCGGTGATTCCGCCTCCAGCAGGACCTTGAGCCGCACGAACGTCTCGCGGTGGGCGGCCTCGGCCTGCCGGTGCGCATAGCCGACGAGGAGCAGCGGCGCCTTCAGCAGCACCTCCTCGTGCACGAGCGTTCCGCCCGCGGACGAGGACGTGATGCGGTAGCGCGTGTGCACCTCGATGCCCGGAGACTGCCACGCCGCCGCGAGGATCAGGTCGGGCGCGAACGGGTCGAGCTCGGCGACGTAGTGGATGCGGAACGCGAGTGGTCCGAGGTGCATCCGGTCGGTGACGCGGTAGCGCCGCACGGTGGGTCGCCCGGGATGCCGCGGCAGATCCTCGATGCGCTCGATCAGCGGATGGAGGTCGCGGTGGCGGTGCAGATCGGCGAGGAAGGCGTGGACGACCTCGGGCGCGACGCGGATCTCGATCGCCTGCTCGAAGCTTCGTTCGGCCATGCGGGTCTGGAAGGTAGGCAGCCGTCCGGAATTCCAGCGGGTTGACTCCCGACCGATCGGTCGGTTAAGTTGAAGACCCGACCGACCGATTGGTCGGGAATCCGATCGCCGGAGGACCCGTTTGGCCGAGGCCCCGAGCTCGCGCGACAAGATCCTCGACGTCGCAGAGGCGCTGTTCGCGCGCCGCGGCTTTGCCGGGATCGGCCTGCGCGAGGTGGCCGATGCGTCGGGCCTCGCCAAGGCGTCGCTGTTCCACCACTTCCGCGGCAAGGAGCAGCTCTACCACGAAGTGATCCTGCGCGTACTGCTGCGGATCCGCGACCGCTTCGAGGCGAACCTCGTTCCCGACGACTCTCCGCGCGAGCAGCTCGAGCGCTGGCTCGAAGAGCTGATCGATGTGCTCGCCGAGCATCCGACCGTCGCGCGCCTGTTGTTGCGCAGCCTGTTCGAGGAGGAGGACGCGCTCGCGCCCGAGGCGGAGGCCTGCGAGGCGCAGCTGGCGTCGATCATCGCCGATGCGGAGCGGCTGATCCGCCGCGGCATCGAGTGCGGCGAGCTGCGCCGCGTATCCACACCCCACACGCTCCTGACCGTGATGGGAGCCACCGTCTTCTATTTCGCCTCGGCGGAGATGGGCGAGCAGATTCTCGGCCGCCCGCTCTTCGCCGCGGAAGAAGTTGCCCGGCGCAAGCGCGAAGTCATCGGGCTCTTGCGCCACGGTTTGTTCGTTCACGCGCCCGACTAATGGGAAAGGACCTGACATGGACAAGTTGATCCAGGAACACCGCAAGCGATTCGGAGAGTTCGAGGTGATCGATTTCGTCGACGAGCAGAAGCTCGCCGGGCTGCGCGATCAGCTCGATCTCGACGTTCCGCTCGGCCTGAACTGGACGTGGAACTACGGCAGCGAGGTCGCCGAGCTGCGCAACCTGTACGAGAAGGGAAAGGTCAACCAGTGGAATGCGGAGACCGACCTCGACTGGTCGATCCCGATCTCCAAGGACGAGTTCATCGTCAACCCCGAGCTATCGCTGCTCGCGCAGGCCACCAAGCTCATGGGCAAGGACGAGGCCACCCAGAAGGCGGCCGCGTTCGACGAGATCAACTACCTGCTCTCGCAGCTGCTACACGGCGAGCAGGCCGCGCTGCAGCTGTGCGGTCAGCTCACCAACGTCTGCGACAAGATGGACGAGAAGTGGTACGCCGCGAGCCAGGTGATCGACGAGGCGCGCCACATCGAGGCGTTCGCGAAGTTCATGCAGCGCAAGATGGGCACGATCTATCCGATCGGCGGCACGCTCAAGGTGCTGCTCGACATCCTGCTGCAGGCCGAGAGCGCGCAGAAGAAGACGCTCGGCATGCAGACGCTGTTCGAGGGCATGGCCGTCGGCATCATGGACTTCATGCGCAGCCAGTCGCGCACGCCGCTGCTCACGGAGCTCCTGCGCCGCGTCGAGCAGGACGAGTCGCGCCATGCCGCGTTCGGCGTGCTCATGATGCGCCGCGTGGTGCGCGAGGCGACCACCGACGAGAAGAACGAGCTCGAGGACTGGGCGTTCTCGATCCTCGAGGCGCTCAACGCGAACCAACAGCTCGACATGCTGCACCAGCTCGGGCCGAAGTACGACATCGACGCCGAGCAGATCACGCGCGCGTTCCTCGGGATGGAGCAGTGGGCCACCGTCAACAGCATCCCGTTCATGCACACGGTGATCCCGAACCTGCGCAATCTCGGCTTGATCACCGAGCGCACGCAGGGCGAGTGGCGGCGCGTCGGCATGATGATCGACAGCGCGCCCGGCGTGAAGGGAACGCCGGCGGTGGCCGCTAGCTGACACGGCGAGCGCTGATCGCCGGTGCGCTGCTCGCACTCGCGTGCGGGCGCGGCGGTGGGGATGTGCCTGGCGACTGGCCCGTGCACGGCCGTTCGCCGGGCGAGCAGCGCTACAGCCCGCTCGCCGAGGTCGACGAGCACAACGTCGCGCAGCTCGGGCTCGCGTGGAGCTACGCGACCGGCACGAACCGAGGACTCGAGGCCACGCCGATCGTCGAGGACGGTGTGCTCTACGCGACGGGCTCGTGGAGCGTCGTGTTCGCGCTCGACGCGCGCACGGGGCGCGAGCTCTGGCGCTTCGACCCGCACGTCGCGGGCGAGGTCGGCGCGCGCGCGTGCTGCGACGTCGTGAATCGCGGCGTCGCACTGCACGCGGGGCGCGTCTATCTCGGCGCGCTCGACGGGCGCCTGTTCGCGCTCGACGCGGAGACAGGGGCCGTGGTCTGGCAGGTGCAGACCACCGATCCCGCGCTGCCCTACACGATCACGGGTGCACCGCGCATCGTGAAAGGGAAGGTGGTGATCGGCAACGGCGGCGCCGACATCGGCGTGCGCGGCTACGTGTCCGCCTACGACGCCGAGACGGGTGCGCTCGCGTGGCGCTTCTACACGGTTCCCGGCGATCCCGCGCAGCAGCCCGAGTCGCCCGCGCTCGCGAAGGCGCTACCCACGTGGCAGGGCGGCGAGTGGTGGAAGGTGGGCGGCGGCGGAACGGTGTGGGACTCGCTCGCGTACGACGCGGACCTCGACCTGCTCTACGTGGGCACCGGCAACGGCGGGCCGTGGACGCCGCGCCTGCGCAGCCGCGGCGACAACTTGTATCTGTCGTCGATCCTGGCGCTGCGCCCCGACACGGGCGAGCTGGTCTGGCACTACCAGACGACGCCGGGCGATCAGTGGGATTACACCGCGACGCAGCACATGATCCTCGCGGAGCTCGAGATCGCCGGTCGCACGCGCCGCGTGCTCATGCAGGCGCCGAAGAACGGCTTCTTCTACGTGCTCGACCGCGAAACCGGCGAGCTGCTCTCGGCCGCGCCCTACGTTCCGGTGACGTGGGCGCAGCGCGTCGACCTCGCGAGCGGCCGGCCGGTCGAGGCGTCCGGCGCGCGCTACCGCGCTGAAAAGGTCTCGGTGCTGTCGCCGGGCCCGGTCGGCGGGCACAACTGGCAGCCGATGTCGTTCCATCCCGGCACCGGGCTCGTGTACATCCCCGCGCTCGAGATGCCGTTCGCGTTCCGCGACGATCTCGACTTCGAGCTGCGCGCCAATCAGATGAACGCGGGCGTCGACGCGCTCGCGGGCGCGAAATCGATGGTCTCGGGGCGGATCGTCGCAGCGCTCGTCGCGTGGGATCCGGTGCGGCAGCGCGAGGCGTGGCGCGTCGAGCATCCGCACGTGATGAACGGCGGCACGCTCGCGACCGCGGGCAACCTGGTGTTCCAGGGAACCGGGCGCGGCACGTTCGCCGCCTATCGCGCCAGCGACGGCGAGCGGCTGTTCGAGGCGCGCACGGGTACCGGCGTGATCGCGCCGCCGATCACCTACACCGTCGGCGGCGAGCAGTACGTCTCGGTGCTCGCGGGATTGGGCGGCGGTCTCGCGCTCGCGAGCGCCGATCCGCCGCCCGATACGCTCGCGACCGGAAATGCGGGCCACGTGCTCGCGTGGAAGCTCGGCGGAAAGGCCTCGCTCCCCGAGCCCGTGGACTGGCATCCGACGCCGATCACAGCGATCGACGAGCCGCTCGTTTCCGAGCGCGTCGCGCGCGGCGAGCGGACCTTCTTCCGCTACTGCGCCTCGTGCCACGGACCCGCTGCGATCGGGGGTGGCACGCTGCCCGATCTGCGCCGCTCGTCTCCGGGCGTCTACGAAGATCTCGCGGGCATTCTGGTGTCGGGCAGCCGACTCGCGCGCGGCATGCCCCGATTCGACTTCTTCACGGCCGAGGACGTGGCCGACGTGCGCGCCTATCTGCTCTCGCGTCGCGCCGAAATCGCGGCGCATTGACGCCATCGGCGGGTATAAAATGGAGCGCATGGCCGATACCGACCGCACCGCTCGCGCCGAGGCGCTCCTCGACAAGATCTTCACGCCCGCGTGGCGAGAGCACGAGGGCGGCGTAGCATGGCCGAGCGAGGCCGGGCTCGACTTCGCGCGCATCTGCGTCGAGCACTGCTATGCCGACGCGTGGGCGCGCGAGGGAGCGCTCGACCTCAAGACGCGCAGTCTCGTCACGCTCACCGCGCTCGCGGCCCTCGGCAGCACCGAAGAGATCAAGCTCCACGTGCGCGGCGCGCTCTCGCTCGGCCATGCGCCCGACGACGTGGTCGAGCTGTTCATCCACCTGATCCCGTATCTGGGTGTCCCGCGCATGGTGGCGGCGATGCGCAGCGCGGGAGAGGTGCTGCGCGAGGCCCGCACATGACCGGCGCGAGCGACCTTCCCGAGCTCCACTTCGACGAGCGCTTCTTCCGCGATCCGCACGGCACGGTGGCGCCGCTGTTCGCCGCGGGTGCGCGCGCGGCGTGCGTGCCCGAGCTCGGCACCGTGTTCTTCCTGCGCTACGCCGACGTGATGGAGGCGCTGCTCGACCGGCGCTTCGGCGCGATCGGCGCGCGCTACTACGAGCAACAGGGCTGGTCCGAGGGGGCGTACATCGACTGGGTGCGACGCACCGTGGTGTTCCTCGACCCGCCCGACCACGACCGGCTGCGCGCACTGCTCGCGCGCGCGTTCACCCCGCGCCAGGTGGCGCGCGTGCGGCCGCTCACCGAAGAGCTCGCGAACGAGCTGCTCGACGCCGCGCTCGAGGCGCGCGCGGTGGATCTCTACGACGCATTCGCACAGCGGCTGCCGCTCCAGGTGATCTGCGGCCTGCTCGCGATTCCGAGCATCGACCACCACGCGGTCGGCGAGTGGACGGCCGCGCTCTCGCTGGCGACCGCGACGCCGACTCCGGACGCGCGCGTGGGCGCCGATCGCGCGATTCTCGCGTTCGACGATTACGTGAGTCGCATGATCGCGGAGCGCCGCGCGCAGCCCGGAGACGATCTGCTCTCGGAGCTGATCGCCGCGGAAGAGGGCGGAGATCGCCTCTCGAAGGACGAGCTCGTGGCGATGGTGGTGCAGATGCTCTACGCGGGGCACGAAACCACGCGCAACCTGATCGGCAATGGCCTGTTCACGCTGCTCCAACATCCCGACGAGCTCGCGCGCCTGCGCGCGGAGCCCGAGCTGCTCACGGGCGCGGTCGAGGAGATGCTGCGCTTCGAACCACCCATCATCTTCATCTCGCGCGTGGCGCGCGCGGACATCGACTGCGCGGGCGTGGCTGTGCGCAAGGACGATCTCGTGCACTTCGGGATCGCCTCGGCCAACCGCGACCCCGAGCGCTTCGCGGCTCCCGACCGCTTCGAGGTCGGCCGCGACGAAGTGCGCAACCTCTCGTTCGGCTGGGGCATGCACTTCTGCCTCGGCGCGAGCATCGCGCGCATGGAGGGGCGGGTGGCGTTCGAGGCGCTGCTCGCGCGCACCGCGAAGATCGAGTGGGCGGGCCCGCCTGCGACCTGGGCGCCCGCGACCGCGCTGCGCACGCTCGAGGCGTTCCCGGTCGAGCTCGTTCCGCGCTAGCGCGCTCGGGCCTGCGTCTGCTGCCCACCCACGCTACGGTGCACCGCCCGGAGGAGGCCCCATGATTCTCGGTGTTCATCATCCCGCGCTGGCCGTGCCCGACATCCAGAAGGCGCTCGACTTCTACTGCGGCGTGCTCGGATTCAAGGAGGTCATGACGGCGGAGCTTCCGTCGGGCATCCCGCCGATCAACGCCGCGTTCGGCGTGCCCGACGCGGGCTGCAAGGTGCGCATGATCAAGAAGGGCAACTCGTGCATCGAACTGTTCGAGTTCAAGTCGGGCCAGCCGGGGGATCCGAAGCGTCCGGTGACACTCGGCGGGATCACCCACTTCGCGCTCGTGAGCGACGACATCGCGAAGGACTACGATCACCTCGCCGCGAATGGCGTCACGTTCAACGCGGCGCTGTTCGGCGGAGCGCCGGCGCGCTTCGCGTACGGCCGCGACCCGTTCGGCAACGTGATCGAGCTGCTCGAGCACGCGCCGAACTCTCCGTCGGGGCTCCGCTTCGAGGACTAGCGAATGGCGGGATCCGCCTTCGGCTTCTCCCGCCCTACGGCTCAGTGCCCGGGGCGTTTCACGTCCACGAACACCTGACCCGCGCGCACCTCGACCGCAAACGAGGTCAGGCACGCGAGCGTCCTCTGGATGCCGCTTCCGCTCGCCACGTCGAACTGCCACTCGTGACGCGAGCACGTGAGCACGCGCCCGCGCAGCGTGCCCTCGGAGAGCAGCACTCCTGCATGGGGGCAGGCGTCCTCGTAGGCGACCACGCGCTCTCCGAGCCGCACGACGAATACGCTGGTGCCGCCGATCTCGCACGGATAGAGCTCTCCTTCCGAGAGCACCGCAAGAAAGGCTACGGGTTCGAACGCCATGGATCAGTCTCCTTTCGCCGACTGCCACTCCGGATCGCCGCGCAGCCGGAAGCAACACGACCCGCTCCCTCCGAACCGCTCGAAGCGGTCGTCGAGGAAGTCGGTCGATTCGGCGGCGCCGAGCACGAGCGCGCCGCCGGGCCGCAGCACGTTCGCGACCCTCCCGAGCACCTCGCGCTTCGTGGACATGTCCCAGTAGATCATCACGTTGCGCAGCAGCACGACGTCGGCGCGTGCGATCGGAGTCGCGTCGTTGGTCAGGTTGAACTGGAGCAGCTCCACCCGCTCGCGGATCGCCTTCTCGAGCACCCAGGCGCCGTCGCGCTGATCGAAGTGGCGGACCAGCGCGGCGCTGGGCAGCCCGCGGTTGACCTCGAATTGCGTGTAGCAGCCGGCCGCGGCGCGCTCGAGATGGGCTTGCGACAGATCGGTCGCGAGGATCCGCACCTTCCAGGTGGCGAGCTCCGCGAAGTGGTCGCGGAGCAGCATCGCGAGGCTGTAGGGCTCCTGGCCGGTCGAGCACGCGGCGCTCCAGAAGTCGAGCCTCTTGACGTTGCGACGCCGCTCGATCAATCCGGGCAGCACGTCGCTGCGCAGCGCAGAGAAGCAGTCGAAGTCGCGGAAGAAGTTCGTCTCGCCGTTGAGCAGCGCCTCGACGATCGTGCGCTCGAGCTCGCGCGTGGGCGCGCTGCGCAGCCGCGCGTCGAGCTCGGCGACGCCCTTGATCTCGAGCGCCGCCACGAGCTTCGCGAGGCGCGACTCGATCAGGTAGTCCTTGTCCGGCCCGACCACGACGCCCGCGCTGCGCTTCGCGAGGTCGCGGATCGCGAGATAGTGGGGCTTCGCGCTCGCCGCGGTCTTCGACATCAGCGCGCTCCTGCAACGCGCATGGACGGCACGAGCGCGCGGCCGTGCATGGCGCCGGCGATCTGGGTGAGCGGCAGCACGGCGTCGGCGAGGCCCGCTTTTGCGACCGAGCCGGGCATTCCCCAGATCGCGCTCGACGCCTCGTCCTGCACCAGCACCTGGCCGCCCGCGGCGCGGATCTGCTGGCAGCCGCGCATCCCGTCGCTGCCCATGCCCGTGAGCACGACCGCGAGCACACCGGCTCCGCAGACGGCGGCGGCGGAGCGGAACAAGACATCGACTGCGGGGCGGCAGGCGTTCTCGGGAGCGTCCTGGTTCAGGCGCACCACGAGACCTTCGGCGCCGCGCGCCACGATGAGGTGGTAGTCGCCCGGCGCGACCCAGACCTCTCCCGCGCGAACGCGTGCGCCGTGCTCCGCCTCGCGCGCGCGCAGCGTGGTGCGCTCGTCGAGGCGCTCCGCGAACAGACGCGTGAACGGCTGCGGCATGTGTTGTGCGATCAGGATCGGTACGGGGAAGGAGCCCGGCAGCGCGATCAGCAGATCCTCGAGCGCGTTCGGGCCTCCCGTCGAGGCGCCGATCACCACGAGCTCCACCATCGCGGGGGCGAAGCCGGACGGACGCAACGTCGGAAGCGGCAGCGCTGGGGCCAGCGCTTCGCGCGCGGGCGCCGCGCGCCGCCCCACGAGCGCCTTGATCTTCGCGAGCAGCTCCGTGCGCACGCGATCGACCGAGACGACTTCGGCGCCGACCCGAGTCGGCTTGGTGACGTAGTCGCTTGCACCCGCGCTCAGCGCCTCGAGCGTGAGCTCTCCCGCGCGCTCGGTGAGGGCGGAGAAGATCAGCACGGGAAGCCGTGGCCGGAGCTTGCGGAGCTCGCGCAGCGTCTCGAGGCCGTCCATGCCGGGCATCTCGAGATCGAGCAGCACGAGGTCGGGCTCGTCGCGCGCGATCTTGTCGAGCGCGCTGCGCCCGTCGCTCGCGCTCCCGATCACATCGAGATCGGGGTCCGCCGAGAGCGTCTGAGCGACGATGCGCCGCACGACGACGGAGTCGTCGACGATGAGGACGCGCGCCCGGGGCATCGCTATCGGATCCGGAACCCGAGCAGCGCGAGCTTTTCCACCACCATTTCGCGGGTGAACGGCTTCATCAGATACTCGTTGACGCCGGCGGACAGCGCGGCCGCGATCCGGTCCTTGAGCCGCTCCGTCGTCATCATGAGGATCGGAAGATCTGCGTAGCGTTCGTCCCGGCGCAGCGCGCGCGCGGTTTCCAGTCCGTCCAGCACGGGCATGTTCCAGTCGAGGATGGCGAGCGCGGGGCACCCGAGGTCGTGCAGGCACGCGAGCGCCTCCTCGCCGTTCGCGGCCTCTTCGACCGCGAAGCCGCAATCGCGCAGAATGCTCGCCACGATCCGGCGCGTCGGCGCCGAATCCTCCGCGACCACCACCCAGCCGCAGCGATCGTTTTCCATCACGCGTTCGCGTGAGCCGGGCAACGGCCGGCCAGCGGACGCGCCTCGTCGGCGCCATACACCTCGTGGTGCGGCCGGGCTGCGAGAATGCCGCTCGTACCCCAGTTCGTGACCTGGCGGAACGCGTCCGATCCCACGAACGCGTCGAAGCCCGCGCGGTTGCGCCACTCCGAAACCACCAGGTACGACCGGCGGTCCGTGACGTCGTGGTAGAGCCGCGTGCGCACGTGATCCGGCATCGAGGCCATCGCCTCGACGACGAGCGCGAACTTCTTCTCGAAGGGCTCGTTCTTGCCCTCGATCACCTCGTAGTTCATTCCAACCGTGACCATGATGGACTCCTTGTCGTGGTTATTCGAGCCAGACGCGAATTCGCTTCTCGGATTCGTCGAGCACGAAGAGCTCGCCCGGCGCGAACTCGTCGCGGACGGCGCCGCGCGCGATCTCTCCCACGTCGATCCCGCGCTCGGCCAGCCTGGGAGCGAGCTCGTCGGGGATGATGTCTGCGAGGTTCTCCGCCACGGCGGCGCGGAACGTGAGATCGACCTTCGTTCGCTCCGACTCGGAGACGCGGATGCGGAGCGCGTTTGCCTTCATCTTCTTCTCCTCCAGGCGCGTGGCCGCGGCGCTGCTCGGCACCTCGGGCTCGGCGAGACCGTCCAGGGCCTCGTCGAGCAACTCGGGCCACACGAGCTGCGCATCGAGCGCCTCGAGGTAGCCGAGCAGGCCGCGATACGCGCGCATGAGCCAGAGCAGGTCGGGCGGTCCCGCGAGCCGGAAGTTCCAGCGCAGCTCGCCGAGCGTCTCGGAGAGCCGCTCGGCCGTGCGCGCGCCGCGCAGGTCGTAGGGCTCGCGGTTGCAGAACGGCTCGAACAGGATCTCTGCGAGCGCGGGCAACGAGTCCGCGATCGGCTCGAGCAGGTCGGCGTTGAACCCCATCGCCACGAAGCCGTCGAGCACCTCGCGCGCGGGTGCGCGCGCGCCGTCGCGCTGCGCGCCGCGGATCAGCGAGCGCAGCCCCGCGACGAAGCCCGGCGACAGCTCCTTCACGCAGCCGAAGTCGAGCAGGCCGACGCGGTAGCCCTCGGGTCCGCGCGGGAAGCGGTAGTTGCCCGGATGCGGGTCGGTGTGCACGAGCCCGTACCTGAAGCAGCCCGCGAGAAAGAACCGCGCGAGCGTATGCGCGACGCTCGCACGGTCTGCCGGTGAGCTCTCGCGCAGCTCCGCGAAGCGCGCGCCGCCCATCCAGCTCATCACGATCACGCGCTCCGTGCACAGCGCCTCGACGAGGCGCGGGACTTCCACGTCCGGGAACGCGTCCGAGATCAGTCCGAAGCGCCGGATCACGCGCGCTTCGCGCCGGTAGTCGAGCTCCTCGGCCACCATCGCGGCGATCTCGTTCTTGAAGCCCGAGAGATCGAAGCCGCGCCGCAGCACGGGCAGCGGCGCCGCGAGCAGGCCGAGCACACGCAGATCGGTCGCGACCGCGTCGGCGATGCCGGGATACTGGAGCTTCACCGCCACGCGCCGTCCGTCGCGCAGCTCCGCCGCGTGCACCTGGCCGAGCGAGGCGGCGATGCCCGCGCCGTCGAACCAGCGGAAGTGATGCGAGAGCGGTGCGCGCAGCTCGCGCTCGATCGCTGCGGTCGCCTCTTGCGCGGAGAGCGCCTGCGGCGCCTCGCATAGCCGAGTCCAGTCCGGAGCGCTCGAGCCGAGCTCGCCGAGCGCGAGCGTCTGACCCAGCTTCTGGGGCAGCCCGCGCAGGCTCGCGAGCCGATCCACCAGCCGGCCGCGCGCCCGCGGACGGTGTCGCCCGAGGGCGCCGTCGACGACGGCGCCCCCGAGCTGCCACATCCTTCCCATTTCGCTTCGCACGGCCGCAGTTCCGCGTTTCGGCTACAGGGTCAGGACGCGGACTTCGCGTTTTCTTTGTTCAGATCCTGGAACTGAGTCACGAGCTGCTGCAGAGCGCCCGCCATTCGCGAGAGCTCCTGCGCCGCGCGCTGCGTGCTCGACGCACCCTGCGTCGTGTTCTCGGCGGCCTGTGCCACCGCAGAGATGTTCTGCGAGATCTGCCCCGATCCGCGGGCTGCCTCGCCGACGCTGCGCGCCACCTCGCCCGCGGTCGCTGTCTGCTCCTCGACGGAGCTCGCGATCGTGGTCTGGATGTCGTTGATCTTGGTGATCGTGCTGCTGATCTCGTCGATCGCCTTGATCACGTCGTCGGTGTCGCCCTGGATCGTCGAGATCTTCCCGCTGATCTCCTCGGTGGCGCGCGCCGTCTCCTTGGCGAGCTCCTTCACCTCGTTCGCGACCACCGCGAAGCCCTTGCCGGCCTCGCCCGCGCGCGCGGCCTCGATCGTGGCGTTGAGCGCGAGCAGGTTGGTCTGCTGGGCGATCGAGGTGATCACCTTGATCACCTTGCCGATCTCCTCGCTCGAGGTGCCCAGCTTCGCGACCGTCTCGGAGGTGCGACCCGCCACCGCGACCGCCTGGCTCGCGACGCGCGTCGCCTCGGTGGCGCTCTTCGCGATCTCGCGGATACTCGAGTTCATCTCCTCGATACCCGCCGCCACACTGTCGACGTTCTTCGAGACCTGCGACGAGGCCGCCGACACCTGCGTGGCCTGGGCCGAGGTCTCCTGTGCGTTGCTCGACATCTCCTGCGAGACCGCGGTCAGCTCCTGAGCCGCGGTGCCGAGGCTCTGCGAGTTGCCGGTCACCTCCGAGAGCATGTTGCGCAGACCCGCGGTGAGGCGCTTCTCGCGCTCCTCGGCCGCGAGCTTCTCGGTGATCAGCTCCCAGGTCACCATCGGCCCGAGGTAGGTGCCCTTGGCGTCGTAGATCGCCGACACGAGCAGGTCGGCGGTCTCCGGGCCGACCTCGATGTTCGCGCGCAGCGGCAGGTTCTTGTCGTTGGCGAGCAGCTTGCGCTGGTACGACGCGTCCTTGTGGAAGATGTCGATCGACGCACCGACCATCTTGTCGACCGTCACCGGCAGGTACTTCTCGAGCGTCTTCGCCACCTGCCTCGATGCCGGGTTCATGTACACGATGTTGAGGTCGAGGCTGGCCATCATCACCGCGGTGGGCGCGTTGTCGGCGATCGCCTGCGTGCGCGCGAGGTCGTTCTGGGCCTTGAGCCGCTCGGTGATGAGCTCCCAGGTCACCATCGGACCGAGGTACTTGCCCTTTGCGTCGTAGGTCGCGGACACCAGCAGGTCGGCCGTCTCGGGGCCGATCTGGATGTTCGCGCGCAGCGGCAGGTTCTTTTCGTTCGCGAGCAGCTTGCGCTGATACGCCGGGTCCTTGTGGAAGACGTCGATCGTCGAGCCGACCATCTTGTCGACCGCCACCGGCAGGTACTTCTCGACCGCCTTGGCGACCTGGAGCGACTGCGGGTTCATGTACACGATGTTGAGATCGAGGTCGGCCATCATCACCGCGGTGGGCGCGTTGTCGGCGATCGCCTGCGTGCGCGCGAGGTCGTTCTGGACCTTGAGCCGCTCGGTGACGAGCTCCCAGGTCACCATCGGACCGAGGTACTTGCCCTTCGCGTCGTAGGTCGCGGACACGAGCAGGTCGGCCGTCTCGGGTCCGATCGAGATGTTTGCGCGCAGCGGCAGGTTCTTCTCGTTCGCGAGCAGCTTGCGCTGATACGACGGGTCCTTGTGGAACACGTCGATCGTCGAGCCGACCATCTTGTCGACCGCCACCGGCAGGTACTTCTCGACCGCCTTGGCGACCTGGAGCGACTGCGGGTTCATGTACACGATGTTGAGGTCGAGGTCGGCCATCATCACCGCGGTGGGCGCGTTGTCGGCGATCGCCTGGGTGCGCGCGAGGTCGTTCTGGATCTTCAGCTTCTCGGTCACGAGCTCCCAGGTCACCATCGGCCCGAGGTAGTTCTTGTCCTGGTCG
The DNA here is from genome assembly GCA_963832165.1 of uncultured delta proteobacterium. Classification (GTDB taxonomy): domain Bacteria; phylum Myxococcota_A; class UBA9160; order UBA9160; family SMWR01; genus JAHEJV01. Next base: position 194,654 of record CAWHTE010000011.1, read on the forward strand.
TAGGTCGCCGAGACGAGCAGGTCTGCCATCTCCGGCCCGATCATGATGTTCGCGCGCACGGGAAGGTTCTTGTCGTTCGCGAGGATCCGGCGCTGATAGGCCGGATCCTTGTGGAAGATGTCGACGTTCGAGCCGAGCACCTTTTCGGGCTTGACCGGAAGGTGCTGCTCCAGCTTCTTGAGCGTCGTCTCTGACGCCGGGTTCATGTAGATGATGTTGAGGTCCTTGTCGGCGAGCATCACGTTGGTCGGTGCGTTCGCGACCATCGACTGGATGCGCGCCTGCTCCACCTCGAGCTGCTTGGTCGCGGTGAGGTCGGTGGCGAACTTCACCACGCGGTAGACCTTGCCGGACAAGTCACGGATCGGGTTGTACGAGCCCTGGATCCAGACCTCTCCGCCGTCCTTGGCAATGCGCTTGAACTGCCCGGTGCGGTACTCGCCGCGCTGCAGATCGCCCCAGAAGTCTCGGTACTCCTGGCTGTCCGCGAACTTCTTCTCGACGAGCACGCGGTGGTGGCGGCCCTTCAGCTCGTCGAGCGTGTAGCCCACGAGGTTCAGGAAGATTTCGTTGGCCGCCACGATCGTGCCGTCGAGCTCGAACTCGATCACGGCCTGCGACTTGCCGATCGCTTCGATCTGGCTCGTGAAGTCGGCATTGCGCTCCTCGAGCCGCAGCCGATCGCTGATCAGCTCCCAGGTCACCATCGGGCCGAGGTAGCCGCCCTTGGCGTCGTAGATCGCCGAGACGAGCAGGTCCGCGGTCTCGGGGCCGATCTTGATGTTTGCGCGCACGGGCAGGTTCTTGTCGTTCGAGAGAATCCGCCGCTGATAGGCCGGGTCGCGGTGGAACAGGTCGATCGAAGATCCGAGCACCTGATCGGCCTTGACCGGCAGGTGCTGCTCGATCGTCTTCAGCGTCTTCTGCGACGCCGGATTCACGAACATGATCTCGAGCTCGCGGTTGGCGAGCATTACGTTGGTCGGCGCGTTCTGGAGCATCGCCTGGAAGCGCGCGACCTCGCCCTCCGCGATGATCTGCTCGGTCACGTTCGCCCACGTCACGACGTAGCCGCTGACCGCATCGCCTTCATACGCCGCGTTGATCTGCGCGCGCAGCGTCACGTTGCCGAACGAGAACATCGCCTCGTGCGGCAGCGCGGCCGGGTTCTGGAGAATCTTCTCGACCTGCTTCGGGTTCTTGTGGAAGCGGTGGATCGAACCGCCGAGCACCTCGTCGACGCTCACGTCGAACGCGCTCTCGAGCTCGCCCTCGATCTCGCGCAGCGTCTCGACCGCCTTCTCGTTCATGTACACGAGCGTGAAGTCGGCGTTGGCGACGAACACGTTCGCCTGCGCGTTGTCGAGGATGCCGCGCACGGCGCCTTCGCCGCCGAGCACGTCGACCGCGGCGGCGCGGTTCCCCTTGCCCTTCGCGCTCTTGCGCGCGGGAGCGCTCCGGACGATGTCGTTCTTGAGCGGCGCGACCGCCTTGATCACCTCGGTCACGAGCTCGGCCGGAACGTCGAGGTCGGTGAGCGCGCTCGTGAGGTGCTCGGCCACGCGATCGAAATGGCGCGGCTCGATCATGAGCTCCGCGTGCGCGTCGCGCATGCTGCGGCCGGAGTACTTGACCGGTCCGCCGAGCGCCTGCGAGAAGAACTGCACCTGGCGCCGGCCGAGCAGGCCCATGTTCACGCCTTCGAAGAACGGCCGCAGATCGTCGTCGCCGAGCACGTACTCGTAGAAGATGTCGACTGCGGCGCGGATCGCGTCGCCTCCGCCGAGCCGTTCGAACAGCGACTTCTGCTTCCGGGTGTTGGGCTTGGACACGATCAGTTCTCCTCAATACGGTTGAAACGGTCATCGATTTCGGCGGTCGACACCGCGATCGCGGCGTCACTGGATAGAACGAGCAGCAGGCCCTGTTCGAGCTTGTAGACGCCGCGGATCAGGTCCTGCGTCGCGCCGAGGTTGTCCGGCGGCGGCTCGAAGGCCTCTTCGGAGAGCGTCAGCACCTCGCCGATCTGGTCTGCGAGCAGGCTCACGGGCCCGTCGTCGGTGCGGATCACCACGTTCGCGGGCAGCGCATCGCCGGTGCGGTCGCGCAGCTTCAAGCAGCGGCGCAGCTCGATCGCAGGCACGATCTGCCCGCGCAGGTTGATCAGCCCGCGCACCGAGCCGGGCGCGAGCGGGATCGGCGTCATCTCCTGATGGCGCAGGATCTCCTGGACGCGCTCGACCTCGACGCCGAACAGCGCCTCGTCGACGACGAACGTGCAGAACTGCTGAGTCGCCATCACGCCTCTCCCGCAGCTGTCGCCGTAGCCGTGGCCGTGAAGAAGGTCGGATCCGCGTCACGGATCACGCCCTCGACGTCGAGGAACTCGGTGATGCGGCCCTGCACGGGCATCGAGCCGAGCACGCCCGAGCGCGTGGCGCCGCGCTCGAGCGAGAGCTTCACGGGCGTGATGTCGAGGATCGCCTCGACCACGAAGCCGATCACGCGGTCGTTGTGCGCGCACACCACGACGTGGCGTGTGTCCGAACTGCCGTCCGCGGCGGTCGCGGAACGCGTGTCGCCGAGCACTTCCGCGAGGTTGAGCAGCGGCAGGATCTGGCCGCGATACTGCACGAGGTCTTTGCCGCCAACGCGCTCGATCCGGTCGGCCTTCAGCTCCTCGAGCCGCGCGACCTTCGAGAGCGGAATCGCGATCCGCCCGTCGCCGACCATCCGGCACAGCACCGCCTGGTCGACGTCGGCCGCGGCAGCCTCCGCATGTTCCGCGGCCACCTTCGCCCCGAGCGCGTCGTGGCGCTCCGTCACCGCGCCGAGGCGCTGCGAGAGCCCCATCGCATCGAGGATCAGCGCGACGCGGCCGTCGCCCATCACGGTCGCGCCGGAATAACAGGAGATCGCCTTGAGCCGCTTCCAGAGCGGCTTGACCACGATCTCCTCGGTGTCGGAGACCTCGTCGACCACGAGGCCGTAGCTGCGGTCGTCGGCCTGAAGCACGACGATCGCGAGGCTCTGCTGGTCGGGAGCCTCGCTCTGCACGCGGAGCTCGCGGTGCAGGTAGGCGACCGGCAGGAGCTTCCCGCGCAGCCGATAGACCGGCGCGCCGTGCACCTCTTCGATGCTTCTGACCGCCCTGGTCGCTGCGCACCACCTCGAGCAGGCTCGCCTGCGGGATCGCGTAGGACTGTCCGCCGCTCTTCACGATCAGCGCCGGGATGATCGCGAGGGTGAGCGGGATCTTGATCTTGACGTTCGTGCCCTCGCCGACGCGGCTGTACACGTCGACCGTACCGCCGATGCGCTCGACGTTGGTCTTCACGACGTCCATGCCCACGCCGCGTCCGGAGACGTTCGTGACGCGCTCCGCCGTGGTGAAGCCCGGGATGAAGATCAGTCCGAGCACCTCGCGGTCGGTCATGCGCGCGAGCTGTTCGGGGGTCGCGAGGTTGCGGTCGAGCGCGCGCTGCTTGACGGCGGCAGGGTTGATGCCGACGCCGTCGTCGACGATCTCGATGTTGACCATCCCGCCTTCGTGGAACGCGCGCAGCGTGAGCGTGCCCTGCTCGGGCTTTCCGCCGCGCAGCTCGGGGCGCTCGATGCCGTGGTCGACGGCGTTGCGCACGAGGTGGGTGAGCGGGTCCTGGATCGCCTCGATGATGCTCTTGTCGAGCTCGGTGTCCCGGCCCTCGAGCACGAGCCGCACGCGCTTGCCCGACATGCGCTCCATGTCGCGCACGACGCGCGGGAAGCGGTTCCAGATGTTCCCGATCGGCTGCATGCGCGTCTTCATCACGGCTTCCTGGAGCTCGGTGGTCACGAGCGACAGGCGCTGCGACGGCGCGACGAGCGCGGTCTGGGGCTGCTGCGTGGTGAGCTGGGCAATCTGATTGCGCGCGAGCACGAGCTCGCCGACCAGGTTCATGAGTCGGTCGAGCAGACCGACGTCGACGCGGATCTTGTTCTCCGCGAGCAAAGCGGGATCGACGCCGCCTCCGTCGCGCCCGTCGCCGTCTCCACCGCCGGAGCCGTTCGACAGCACTTCCTGCGACTGCTCGCGCGCAGCCGCGAGCTCGAGCCGCGCGACCACGGGGCCGACGTCGAGGTCGCCCTCGCCGCCCGTCGCCGCGATCTGGGCGAGCAGGCGCCGGATCGTGTCGACCATCGCGAGCAGCGCGTTGGTGGCCTCGGAGTCGATCAGCAGAGAGCCGTCGCGCGCGAGCGCGAGCAGCGTCTCGCCCGCGTGCGCGACGGCCTCGATCTTCGGCAGATCCAGGAAGCTGCAGCTGCCCTTGATCGTGTGGACGTTGCGGAACAGGCTGCGGACCAGCTCGGCCGACGTGGGATCGCTCTCGAGCTCGAGCAACGAGCGCTCGAAGCGCTCGAGGTTCTCGCGGCTCTCGGTCTGGAACTCCGCGACGACGAGATCGCGCTCTTCGCTAGGGGAGGGCGCGCTCATGCTCTCTTCCGGTGGGCCTCGAGATAGCGCTCGACGAGCGACATCAAGCCCTGCTTGTCGAACGGCTTCTTGAAGAAGTCGGTGCAGCCGGCCTTCGTGCCGAGCTCGCGCTCGCGATCGCCGATGTCGGCCGACGCCATCACGATCGGGATATGCGCTCCCCACGGCTCCGCGCGCAGACGCCGGCACGTCTCGAAGCCGTCGATGCCCGGCATGTGCACGTCGAGCAGGATCAGATCCGGACGCATCACGTCGGCCTGCACGAGGCCTTCTTCGCCGCTCTGCGCTGCGCACAGCGCGAGATCGGTTCCGCGCAGGAGCAGACGCGTGGCGGCGGCGATCATCGACGAGTCGTCGATCAGCAACAGCTTCTGTTTCGCCATGCGCCTGACTATTTCGGTCGTTCGACAGGCGAATGAAGGCAAAAACCGGAGCAAATACAGATAGTTAAGATATCTTAAAAGTTGGGGCTCCGCGCGCGCGATCGCTCAAGACCCGCGCATCCGGTGCCGAACTTCAGGCACCGAAAGGGGTGCCCGTGGAACGTCGCTATCGCGTGCTGGCGCTCGACGACTCGGAGTTGATCCACGCGAAGCTGCGGATGCTGTTCCGCTCGCAGAGCGTGGATCTCACGTGCACGGCGAAGTGGACCGACGTCGCCGAGGCGTGCGCCTCGGGAAACCCGCCCGATCTGCTGATCCTCGATCTCGACATGGGCGAAGTGCGCGGCGAGATCGTCGGGATGGGCTTGCGCAGCACCCACAGCGAGATTCCGATCGTGATCTTCTCGTCGGAAGCGGAGAAGCGCCTCTCGCTCGCAGCCCGCAACGTGGGCGCGCGCGCGGCGGTCGCGAAGGCGGATGGAGAGGGACTCGTGCGCACGGTGATGCAGATCCTGGCTGCGACGTGCTGAGCGACGACGACCGCCGGATGCTGCTCGGCCTGTACGGCACGAGCGCGCTCAAGATCGCGGCCGAGATGAAGGTGCTGCTGGGTGCGTGGCAAGGAACGGGCGACGCCGGGGCGACTCTGCTCGCGCGCGCGCACCGATTGCGCGGCGATTCGACGACGGCCGAGCTCCACTCGACCGTCGAGCTCCTGCGCGCGTTCGAGACCGTGTTGCGCGCGATCTGCAGCGGTGAGATCGCAGCGACGCCCGCGCGCGGCGCGCTGCTCGAGGCCGCTATCGATCGGGTTGCCGACGTCGCGGCGCGTGCAGTCGATGGCGAGTGCGAGGAGCCCGGTGAGCACAAGGAGCTCATCGAGCGCCTGAGTCTCGCGCTTACAGCTTCATGAAGTCGGGTGTATTGAACACCCAGCTCTTCTCCTCGACGCGCCGCCGGATCCGCCAGCCCGCATTGGTGCGCACGTACTCGTCCACGTACCAGAGCCCGAGCATGAACACCTGAGATCCGCCGCCCGGTAGCGGCATCTCCTGCGGGTTGAAGCACATCACGCGCCCGGTCGCGTGGTCGCCGTCGACCGCGATCTGCGCGTTCGCGTTCGAATGTTGCGTGTTCGGGAACATCGGCATCGCCTTCTTCAGGAACGCGATCGTGTGGTCGCGATTCCCCACCGAACCACCGAACACGCTGTAGTCGATGTGCGCGTCCTCCGCGAACACGTCGTAGAGCTCGTCGAAGCGCTTGCCGTCGATCACCTCGGCGTAGCGGTAGAGCAGATCCTGGATCTCCATGCGATCGGAGATTTCCTGCAGCGAGAGCGTCATCACGGCCTCCGTTCTGCGCGTAAGGTTGCCGCGTCGCCCGAGCGCGGGCTACTACTGGTGAATGACACGCGATGGGGGTTCGAGATGAAGCGCTTGTTGCTCGTTGCAGTCTTTGCAGTCGCCGCACCGGCATTCGCCGGGGCGGAGGCCGGTGTTTCGATCCAGGTCGGCCACCCCGGCTTCCACGGCCGCATCGACATCGGCGGCTTTCCGGAGCCTCGGCTGGTCTTCCCGGAGCCCGTGATCATCGATCACGTACACGTCGTCGGGGGACCGCCAATCTACTTGCACGTGCCTCCGGGCCACGCGAAGGACTGGGGCAAGCACTGCGCCCACTACGACGCCTGTGGCCACCGGGTCTTCTTCGTGCAGGACAGCTGGTACGACGAGGTCTACGTCCCGGGCTACCAGAAACGCCACGGCGGCGGTGGTGGCCAGAGCAAGGGACCCGGCAAGGGCCACGGCAAGGGGCACAAGAAGTAGGTGACGTCGCTGGTTAGTTGCCGGCTGCGAGGAAGCTCGCCTCCGGGAAATCCAGGGCCAGCGTCTCGCTCAGGAACGCGTCGTGCGCGGTCCGCGTGGCGGCGTCCTGCGCGAAGCGGCTCTCGAAGAACGCGAGCGCGGCGAGACGCGTGATCATGAGCTGCCGGCCGGCGGCGAGCGCCGAGCCCGGAGCGCCGTTGCTGCACGGCAGCAGCGCGTTCGGATCGAAGAGAACGCCCTCGGCCACACCGCCCAGCTTTTCGAACGGGTTCTCGAGCGGGAGCTGGAGGTTTCGCGTCAGCGCATAGCAGCCGATCCCGTCGGGATTCGCGAGCAGCCGCATCGGGAACATGTCCGCGAACGCGGCAAAGCCCGCGTGGCTGGCGCCCTCGATCGAGACGAGACCGCCGGTCCGCAGCTTCCGCGGTGTCGGAGCGGCGTTCGCCTCGTAGGCGATCATCGCATCGCTCGTACCCGCGATCATGAGAAACGGGATGTCCGCGCTGGCGAAGAAGGCGGGCGAGAACATCACGGCGGGACCGGCGATCGAGATGGCGGCCGCGATGCGCGGGTCGCGCATCAGTGGATGGAACGCCGCGAGCGTCGTGGTGAGACCGCCGAGCGAGAGCCCGACCGCGCCGATGCGTTCGCGATCGATCTCGCCCTCGAATGGACGCTCGCCGGCCTTCCACGCGAGCACCGAGTCGATCACGAAGCGGACGTCGCCGGGCTGGTTCAGGGCGTCGCGCACGTTCGGGCCGCCGGGCGCGGCGAAATTCGTGAGCGGGTAGTCGACAGAGACCACCACGTAGCCGTGGCTCGCGAGCAGCGCCGCGAGTGGCGCGTTCTCGCTGCGCATCGACATGAAGCCGTGGCTGTAGACCAGGAGCGGGTGCGCGTCCGAGGCGCCTTCGGGGTACCAGAGCGTCGCGGAGAGCGTTCGCTCGGGCGAGCCCGCGAAGTCGCCATTCGCGTCCGTCGGCCGCGAGTCGTCGACGAATACGGTGTCGAATATGGCGACGCGGTGCGGTCCCGACGCCAGGCGTCTCGCGCTCTCGCTGTCCGCCGCGGGAAGCACTGCCGCCTTCCACGCGAAGGCGACGGCGAGTGAGGCCGCAAGGACGACGACGATGCCGAAGATCCAACGCAGTGCCTTCATGGCATGATCCTAGATCAACCCCGCCCGCCGCTGCAGCTCTGCGAGCGCGATCGGAATCCCCTCCGCGAGTTGCCACGGGTCCGGGACCAGCTCGGGATCGACGGTGAAGCCGAAGTCGATGTGGCCGCGGTAGCTGATCACGGTGACGTTGACCCCGTTGCTCGGCGCGAGGATCGAGATCGGATACATGCACTCGATGCGGGCGCCTGCGACGTAGAGCGGCATGGGCGGGCCCGGCACGTTCGAGACCATCAGGTTGCCGGGCGCAGGAATGTTCGCGGCGTTGAGCGCCCGCCAGGCCAGGTTGATCAGGCGCGGCGGCGCCGTGTCGCCGATCGCCTGGATTTCGTTCGCGCGGAGCGCCTTCTCCATCTCCTTTGCCTTGCTGACGTTCTTGTGGATCTGGAGCAGGCGCTTCACGGGATCCTCGAGGTGGGTCGCCCACGGCACGAACATCGTGCTCACTTGATTGCCCAGCGATGCATCTCCCTCGGCACGCGTCGACACTGCGATCGCCACGACCAGCGACTCGCGCGGGAGCTCGTTGCGGGCCTTCAGGTAGCGGCGCACGGCCGACCCCGTGAGCTCGAGGACCACGTCGTTCAACTTCACGTCGAAGTGCTTCTTCACGTCCTTCACGTCGCTGAGCGGCACCGACGCGCACGCAAGGCGCCGGCGCGGGCCGATCGGAGCGTTGAAGCTCACCTGGGGCACGCTCCCGAACGTGGGTCCCTCGGATGCGCGCAGATAGGGCAGCATCGTGCCGAGCTGTCGCGCCATCTGGAAGCCATAGCGGGTCATCCGCGAAGGCGTGATCATCGCATTGAGAAGCCCGCGCGCGGCGAGGACCCAATCGCCCGGGTCCTGCGCAGGCGACTGTTTGGGCGGCTTCGGCGCAGGCTCTCGCGGCGGCGGATCGCGCTGGACGTCGAACAGCAGCTCGCCGAGACCGATCCCGGAAGCCCCGTCGATCAGGCAGTGATGGGTCTTCACGAAGACCGCGACCTTGCCGCCTTCGACCCCCTCGATGAACCACATCTCCCAGAGCGGCTTGCGGCGGTCGAGGTGCTGCGCGTAGAGGTGGCCGGTGAGCTCTCCGAGCTCGTGCATGCTGCCCGGGGAAGGCACCGCGATGCGATGGATGTGATTGTCGACGTCGAAGTGGGGATCGTCCACGAGATACGGGCGATCGAGGTCGAAGGGCACGCGGCGCAGCCGCTGCGTGAAGCGGGGGATCTCCCGGACGCGCTCGTTCGCGACCTCGCGGACCCGGGCGAAGCTGAAGCGCGGGGCCCCGCTCGGATCGAGCACGGTGAGAGCGCCGACGTGGGCGTAGACCGTGTCGGTGTCCATCGAGAGGAAAACGGCGTCACTGCCCGGAAGCTGTTCCACGTGCCCTCCGAAATTGGCTAACGCGCGCCCGCGTCCAATCCCATCTTCTCGCCGAGCTTGCGGCGGTAGTCGATCATCAGCTCGTCGAGCGGCGCGCCCATCGCATCGGCGACGCGGTCGTTCAGGTGGAACATCGCGAGCACCGCGCCGGCCTCCACGAGCAGGCCCGGGCCTGCGGCTGCGACGAGCCGCTCGCGAGCGGGTGCCGGGTCGGCGCTCTCGTCGATCACCGCGTCGACGAGCTCGATCAGGAGCTTGCCGTGCTCGACGCCGCCGTCGCTCGCGTGCTCGCTCGTGATCGCGGTGATGTCGGCGTCGCCGCCAGTCTTCTTGCTGCTCGCACGGAGCATCATTGCGTGCGAAGTCGTTCAATAGAAGCAGTCGTTCTTCGCCGACGTGCGCGAAGCGACCAGCTCCATCTGACTGCGGCTGATCGGGCGACCGCGCGGCTCCCAGTCGGTCGCCACCTGCTCGTACTTCATGTAGTGCGCGACCATGAGGTCTCTTGCCGAGCGCACTGCGTCGGGAACGAGCGAGAGTCCGCGACCGACGTTGGGGATGAACGGCGCCACATCGTAGAGCCCGAGCTCCTGGCCGACTGCGTAGGGAATCGTCGGGACGAAGTAGCCCTCGTCGACTGCCTCGCTCGGCCGCTCGCGCGACGGCTCGCCCGCGACCGGCTCGGGCAGGGGTGACGCGTCGGCCCCGATCGCGCGCGCAAAGCCGTCGACGAGCATCACCGTGCAGACCACGCTCACGAGCTCCACGAGCTGTCCGTCGCTGACGCCGGCCGCCATCACCTCGTCCGCCCAGCGGCGGGAGAGGCGACCCGGGTCGCGGACGACGCGATGGACCGCGTCGACGATCGCGGGCGGGAGATCCGTCGCCGCGTCGTGCGGGGCGTTCACTGCGTACGGCGAGAGCGCCGCCTTGCGCTCGGCGCAGCCCGGGCAGCGGCGTGCCGCGCGTACCTCGCGCGCGATCGCCACGCGTTCCGCGCCCGTCCACCAGGTGCCCGGGGCCCCGAGCGAATGCCAGGCGCGGCTCTGCGCGGCGGCGATGTCGGGTCGCACCGCGATGCCGGTGCTCCGATAGTCGATCGCCGTCGAGGAAGTCACGTCCGCATGATAACGTCGATCGCCATGCCCGAATACTGGATGCTCACCTGGCCGATCGCAGGGCGCACCGCGAACGTCGCCAGGCTCGCCGAGGCGACCGGCTGGGACGGCCTGCTCGTCACCGACACGCAATGCCTCGCGGCCGAGGCGTTCGTGCAGCTGTCGCTGTGCGTTGCGGCGACGCAGCGGATCCGGCTCGGGACGGGTGTGACGAATCCCGTGACGCGCGATGTCGCGCTGCTGGCCTCCGGGTTCAACACGCTGCAGCAGGAATCGGGCGGGCGCATGTGGCTCGGGATCGGGCGCGGCGACTCGTCGCTGGCCCACATCGGCAAGAAGGCCGCGCCGCTCTCAGCGCTCGAGACCTTCGTGATCCGTCTCCAGAGCTACCTGCGCGGCGAGGTCGTCGATCGCGATGGCTTCGCGAGCCGGCTCGTCACGAGCGCGGCCGATCAGCCCAAGGTGCCTGTCGACATCGCGGGCACGGGACCTCGCGTGATTGCGATGGCGGCGCGGCACGCGGAGGGATTGACGCTCGGCGTCGGCGCCAATCCCGAGCGCATCGCCGCGAAGGTGCGCGAGACCGAGGCTGGGCTCGCCGCGGCGGGGCGCGCGCGCGCGGAATTCACGATCAGCGCGTACGTGAACACCGGAGTCGACGATCGCATCGAGGTCGCGCGCGAAGTCGTGCGCGGCGGCGTGTCGGTGACCGCGCGCTTCTCCGGCATGCACGGCGGATCGGGCGGCGACGGTCTCACGGCGCGTGAGCAAGGTGCGGTGCACGCGCTCGCCGAGCGCTACGACATGGCGCATCACGGCTCGGCGGCCGCACCGCACGCGCGCGCGCTGCCCGACGAATTCATCGACGGCTTCGCGGCGGTCGGCGACGTCGCGCGCGTGACCGAACGCCTGCAGGCGATCGCGGCCACGGGCGTCGACCGGATCGTCTTGATCCCGGGATCGCTCGGCGTCGACATGGAGCTCGTGCAGCGCTCGGTGCTCGCGCTCTCGACGCAGGTCATCCCGAAGCTGCGCTGATCAGGCCGCCTCGATCCGCACGGGCGTCCCGAATAGCACCGCCGTCCCGCTCGCCACGTCGTAGGCCTGATCGTCCGTGAGCACGTTCGTGTTCACGCCCGGGTGCGCGTTCGCGACGCGCAGCTGCGATGCGGGGTCGTCGTGGCCCCAGCCGTGCGGCAGGCTCACCACGCCCGGCATCAGGTCGTCGGTGATCTCGACCGGCGTGACGATCGTGCCCACGCGGCTCGTCACGCGCGCGGATCCGCCGTGCGCGAGGCCGATCCGGTCGGCGTCCTTCGAGCACACCTGGAGCGTGCAGGTGTCGCGCCCCTTCACGAGCGCGGGCAGGTTGTGCATGAACGAGTTGCTGTAGCGCATCTGGCGGCGCCCGATCAGCAAGAGCTCGCCCGAGCGGCTCGCGACGCGCGCGCGCAGTCGCGCGATGTCGTCCGTCATCACGCGCGGCGCGAGCTCGATCGCGCCGCTCTCGGTGCCGATCACCTCGGTCAGGCGCGGCTCGAGCGGGCCGAGGTCGATGCCGGACGGTGCGTCCTTCAGGCGCGCAAGTGTCAGTCCATCCGGGCGGCGGCCGAAGCCGTCGCCGTGCGGACCCACGCGCAAGAGGAGGTCCACCATGCGCGCAGGCCCGATCCCGCCGTCGACCTTCGCGAGCACCTCGTCGACCTCGAGGCCTTCCCAGTGCGTGCTCGCGATCGCCTGCGTGGCGTACTGGCGGAACACGAAGTCGTCGACCGCCTGTTCGGGCAGGTGGCCCAGGCCGAGCAGCCGCGCCGCGATCGCCGAGATCACCTGCCAGCTCTCGGGCCGGTCCGGTGCGGGCGGCACCACGGCCTCCGACCACTTCGCCACGTTGCGCACCGACAAGAGGTAGAGGCCGAGCTCGTAGCCCACCTGCTCGGAGGGCGCGGGCGTCGGCAGGATCAGGTGCGCGTGGCGCGTGGTCTCGTTGATGTAGAAATCGATCGCGACGAGATAGTCGAGATCCGCGAACGCGCGCTCGAGCTGCTCCGAGTTTGCGGCGCTGCGCAGCGGGTTGGTCATGAGCAGGATCATCGCGCGCACCTGGCCCTCGCCGGGCGTCAGGATCTCCTCGGCCATCGTCGACGACGGGATCTGGCCTTCCACCTCGGGCTGACCCGAGACGCGGCTCTTCCAGCGCCCCATCTCGAAGCGGTCCCTCGGCAGCGCGGCTTCGATCGGCGCCGCGGGCGTCGTGAACATCGCGCCGCCCGCGCGGTCGAGATTGCCCGTGAGCAGGTTCACGAGGTCGACCGCCCAGCTCGCGAGCGTGCCGAACTCCTGCACGCAGGTGCCGAGCCGGCCGTAGCACGCGGCGGATTCCGCAGCCGCGTGCTCGCGCGCGAGGCGCCGGATCACCGCGGCGGGGATGCCGCAGAAGTCCGCGACCGCTTCGGGCGCGAACTCGCGCGCGATCGCGCGCACGTCGTCCAGGCCGTTCACGCGGCCCTCGGCCGCGCCCAGCGTCACGAGATTCTCGTCGAATAGCGTGTGCACGAGCGCGAGCAGGAACGCCGCGTCGCTGCCGGGACGGATGAAGTGGTGCTCGCTCGCGAGCTTCGCGGTCTCGGTGCGGCGCGGGTCCACCACGATCACCACGCCGCCGCGCTCGATCATGCGCTTTCAGGCGACCCGGGAGCATCGGGCATCGTCATGAGGCTGCCGTGCGAGATCGCGGGGTTCGCGCCGATGATCAGCAGGTGCATCGTGCGGTCGATGTCGGGCACCGGAACCGCGAGGGGGAAGTGCCGGCCGAACATGAGCCCGGTCGAGACGATCTTGGGCAGCGTGTCGATCGCGGAGGAGTTGAACAGGCTCTTGCTGCCGAGCGCGCGCTGGAGCGCGGGGCGATAGGCGAGGGCGCCCAGGTCGTGCACGACCGGGTTGCCCGTGTAGGTGCCGATCGCGTCGTTGCCGTACTGCTCGCGGATCGCGGTCAGGCGCGTCCCTATCTCTTCATAGGCCTCGGCCCAGGAGATCTGCTGCCAGCCGTCCGCGGTGCGGCGCATCGGATGGGTGAGCCGGTCGGGGTCGTGGTGGAGCTCCTTGAGGCCGTGCGCCTTGGGGCAGATGAACCCGCGCGAGAACGGGTCGTCCTTGTCGCCGCGCACGCTCGTGATCCGGTCCCCTTCCACGGTGATCGCGAGCCCGCAGGTGGATTCGCAGAACGGACAGACGCGATGGGCGGTGCGGCGCTCGGGCACGGGAGTACCTCGCGATGATGGGGTGCGCCCGATCATCGTCGACGAGATCGGCGGCCCGCGAAAGAGCCAGTTTTTGCCTGGACGGTGGAGCCACTTTTCGCGTACCGCTCCAGCGCGGCCGCGAGCTCGCGCGACACGGCTTCGCGCAGCGCGGCGGGCTCGAGCACGAGCGCGCCGTCGCCGAACGAGAGGATCCAGGTGCGCAGCTCGTCGATGCCGCCCACCTCCATCGCGAGCTCCACGCGGCCGCGCTCCCTGGGCGTGAGCTTCTGGCTCGGATGCCAGGTGCGCTCGGCGACGTAGCCCGCCCAGCGCGGCTCGAACAGGATCCGCACGGGCGTCGCGGGCTCCGCGATCACGCCGAACGACGAACCGATGTAGCGCTCGAAGTCGAAGTCGGCGTCGACCGCGAAGCGGCGCGAGGTCGACTCGATGTGGGTGATCCGATCGACCGCGAACGTGCGCAGCTCGCCCGACTTGTGATCGTGGCCCACCACGTAGAGGCCGCCGCTGCGGTACCAGACGCGATACGGGTCGAGCGCGCGCGACGACACGGCGCCGGTGCGGCCGGTGCGGTAGCGGATCTTCACGCTGTGCTGCGCGAGCACCGCGTCGTTGAGCGTGCGGATCGTCTCGCGCAGGTGTGCGTAGCTCTTGTGCGGACCCGGCAGCACGCGAAACGCGCCGCCGAGCCGCGCGAGATAGTCGGCGAGCTCGGGGCCGAGCCCCGCGCGGATCTTCGCGAGCGCCGAGCGGATCGAATCGTGGAACACCGTGCCCTCGAGCACGCGCAGCAGGTCCTCGCCGAACGCGAGCGCGAGGATCTCGTCGGGCGTGAACGGCACGTCGCCGAGCCGGAACGTGTCGAGGAAGCGGTAGAACACGCGCCCGTCGCGCTTCTCGGACACGACGGGGAAGCCCGCGAGCATCAGCGCGTCGAGGTCGCGGTAGACCGTGCGGCGCACCACCTCGAGATCGGCCGCGAGATCGTCGAGCGCCACGCCCGCGCGACTCTTTGCGAGCCGCTGGATCAGCTGCCACTGGCGCGCGAGCTGTTCGCCTCTCACCGGCCGGGAGGATACGTCACCTCAGACGGCGGGCCGATCGGCGTCTTCGCCTCGACGCGCATCACCTCGAACATGATGCCGCCGACCTCGGCGAAGAATGCGCGCACGCCGTCGCGCTCGTTCCAGTCCACGAGCTCCACGTCGGAGCACGGAATGCCGCGCTCGACGCAGCGCTGGTGCGCGCGCTCGATGTGGCGCGTGCCGACGGCGATGCTCCAGATGTGCGCCTTGGGACCGCGCAGGATCTGGAACTGACGGCTCTCCGACGATCCCGTGATCAGTCCGCCGCTGCCGTCGTCGCCGCGGCGCTCGATCACGCTCTGCCAGCTGACCGGGTTCGTCTTCACGGGCGGGTAGGTTTGCGCGCGCTTCGCAGCCGGGATCGTCCAGCCTTCGGGAATCTCCAGCACTTCGCGCAGGAAGCGATCGACCGCCTCGGGCTCCGGAGTGACGATCTTCACGTGATTGATCCGGTCCATCAGGCGTCGAGCCCCAGCAGATCGCGCGCGTTGTCGCGCATCATGCGCCGGATGGCGGTGGAAGGAGTGCCCCGCGGAAGGTAGTCGGGATAGGCGCGCGGCTGCGGAATGCCCTCCGGATGCGGCCAGTCCGAGCCGAACAGCAGGTGCTCGGGCGCGAGCCACTCGAAGAGCTCCTCGTGGTCCTCCTCGGGGAACGGATTCACGCGCACGTGTGCCTTGAACACGTCGCTCGCGCGGTCCTTGACCACTCCGCCGATCCAGGGCGAGTGGGTGGTGCAGCTCTTCTGCGCCTTGTCGAGCCGCCGGAGCAGGTAGGGGACCCACGCGCTGCCGCATTCGATCGTCGCGACGCGCAGCGCCGGGAACCGGCCGAAGAGATTGTCGAAGATCAGCGCGCCGATCGTGTGCATCGTGGGCGCTTCGATGAAGCAGAACGCATTCTGCCAGGCGCTCTGGTGATGGGAGCGCGGGCGAGCGCGCTGGCCCCACTGCGTCGAGACGAGCTCGTTGTAGCCCGACTCGGCCGCGTGATAGGCGACCGGCACGCGCGCTTCGGCGAGCCGCGCCCACACCGGATCGAAGATCGGGTCGCCGGGGCTGCGGCCGTTCACGGGGCCCGAGAGCAGGTGCACCATGCGCGCGCCGCGCGCGAGCAGCCGGTCGAGCTCGGCCGCCGCCAGGCCGACGTCGAGCAGCGAGAGCAGCGGCACGCCGAAGACGCGGCCATCGGCGCCGAAGCCCCAGTCCTCTTCGAGCCAGCGGTTGAATGCCGTGAGCGCGGCGAAGCTGGCCTCGGCGTCGCCGCGCATCGCGTGCTCGACCGTGACCGCGTAGGTCGGGAACAACAGGATCGATTCGATGCCCTGCTCGTCCATCACGGCGAGGCGTGCGTCGCGCTGCTGATACTCGGGCCGCATCGGCTTCAAGAACGAAGCGGCGGTGCCCTCGCCGTGCGACGTCATCATCTCCTTGAGATGACCCGGCGGCGGCACCAGTGACGGCACTGATCCATCTCGACCGCATCGAGGAGCTCTCCCAGACCGACCTCGCCGCGCGGCTCGGCATGCGCAAGGCCGCCGCGGGCACGCTGATCGAAGGACTCGAGGGCAAGGGGCTCGTCGAGCGCTCGCGCGGGCGCGACGACCGAAGGCTCCAGCTCGTCTCGATCACCGACGCCGGGCGGCGCGTCGTCGACGAAGTCGATCACATGGCCGAGGAGCTCGGCATCCGATACCGCGCGGGCGTCTCCCGCGAGGAACGCGCGCAGCTGATCTCGATCCTCCAGCGCCTGCGCCACAACCTGCGCGCGATGGAGCGGGCGGGCTGAAGCGGTCATGTTCCGAAAGCAAGGAGAGCCACCGATGAGCGATCGCGACGAGTTCAACCGGGCGGTTTCGGAGGCGCGCGAGTACAACCCGTTCAAGGGCGAGTTCCTCGAGCACGAGCACGAGACCTACGACCTGCTGCGCAAGCACCTGCCGGTCGCGCGCGGCGAGTCGATGGCCGGCGAGCTCATGGGCGGCCACCGCTCGGGCTGGGTGCTCACGCGCTACGCCGATGCGGCGGAGATCCTGCGCAACACGGACGACTTCTCGAGCCAGACGATGAGCTATCCCGTGCGCCCGTGGATCCCGCAGGCCGTCGATCCCCCGATCCACACGGCCTACCGCCGGATCCTGAATCCGTGGTTCACGATGGAGGCGATGTCCAAGCTCGAGCCGCACCTGGTCCAGTACGCCGAAGAGCTCGTCGACCGCATGCTCCGCAAGGACGCGTTCGACTTCGTCGCCGAGTTCGCCGACCCGTTTCCGACCGTGATCTTCTGCGAGCTGGCCGGCTTTCCCGCGTCCGACTACTCCCAGATCATGGATTGGAAGAACACGATCATGCACGCGAGCGATGGGCATGTGCGCGGTCGGGAGCTCACGCGGACCCACGCACGCGAGCTCGGGCTCGATCTGGGAGAGGGCGAGGATCTCCCGGCTGCCACGGCCCTCGCAGTGCGCGCGAAGTCGGCCCAGGAGGTCTACGCCTACATGGCGCGCCTGCTCGACGAGCGCCGCGCCGAGCCAAAGGACGATCTCGTCAGCAAGCTGCTCGCCGCGAAGGTCGACGGGGAGCGCGCTCTCACGCAGGAGGAGCTCGAGGACACGCTCTTCCTGCTGTTCATGGCCGGGCTCGATACCGTGGCGTCGTCGCTCGGGCTGATCGTCGAGGGGCTCGCGCGTGACGACGCGAAGCGGCGCGAGTTCGTCGCGCTCATGGAGGATCCGCACAAGCTCAACTTCGCGGTCGAGGAGCTGCTGCGCATCCACTCGTTCGTGCTGCTCCCGCGCCGCTTGACCCGCGAGCTCTCGTTCCACGGCGCGCTGTTCCGCGCCGAGGATTCCGTGCTCGTACCGACCCAGGCCGCCAATCGCGACGGCGCGGAGTTCCCGCGCCCGCACGAGCTCGACTACGGGCGCTCACCGAACCGACACCTGGCCTTCGGGCTCGGTCCCCACCGGTGCCTGGGCATCCATCTCGCGCGCCGCGAGCTGCGGATCGGGCTCCAGGTGTTCCACCGCCGGCTGCCGGACTATCGCCTGGACCCCTCCCGCCGCGCCGTCGCGTTCGGTGGGATGAAGGGCCTCGCGTCGCTGCCGCTCGTCAAGGCCTGACTTGGGGGTTTGGCTCGTACTCCTGCACCCGTCGTGTTAGGGTGGGGAGGGGGCTGGAGTCATCGATGCGTCTTCACTCATCGCTGTTAGCGCTCGCTCTGCTGCTCCTGGGTCCGGCGTCCGCGCGAGCTGCGTTCCACTTGTGGGACATCACCGAGGTGTATTCGAACGCAGACGGGTCTGTCCAGTTCGTCGAGTTCTTTACCAATGCGGACTTCGAGGAACAGCTCGTGAACCACGTCCTCGCGTCCGCTGCCAACAACCCTGACTTCACCTTCCCAGGCAACCTCCCGACCCACCTGACCGCGAACCGCTTCTTCCTGGTCGCCACCCCTGGGTACTCCGCGCTGTGCCCGGGCGCCCTCCCGGACTACACGTTCCCCGCGGCCAACTTTCACAGTGTCACGGGGCCGGAGATTCTCGACTTCGCCTCGGTGGATTCGTTCCCCTACGCGGCTGCTGAGCTCCCCACCGATGGCGTTCGCTCGCTCAACGAGCCCTTCGGGAGCAACGTTCGGACGACAGCGGTCAACTCTCCCACGAACTTCGCGGGCCAGACCTGTCTGCCGGAGCCGTCGGCATTCCTCGCGCAGATCGCGGGCGTCGTGGGCCTCGCGGGTCTCGGTCGCTGGCGCAGGCGTCGGCGCTAGTCGCGGCCAGAGATCACAAGTCGATCTCCACGCTTCCGCCGAGCCAGTGCGCGGCGAAATCGCCGTCGACGTGGCCGAGGTAGATCGCGTGGCCGATGCGCGGGACCAGGCCGGCCTGGTGGAAGTTCGCGATCGTCGAATGCCAATAGCGATACGCGAAGCGCAGGGCCACCCAGTCGGTCACCTGGAAGCGAGCACTCGTGTCCAGGATGTGGTCGGTGTTGCGCAAGGTCGGAAAGCGGGCCCCCGCGTCCGCGGCGGTCGTGCCCGGAGCCAGCGCAGAAGCGCTCGCGAAACCGTAGGAGAGCCGCTCCTCGGCGACGAGCAGCTGGTATTGCAAGCGCAGCTCGAGGCGCTCGACCGGGCGCGCGGTGAAGCCCGCACCCGCGGCGACGCTCTCGGCACGGGTGCGCGCGTCCCAGGCGCGGTCGAAGGGAAAGACGGGGCCACCTGGCTCGAACTGGGTTCCGGTGGAAGACGCCGGGTAGATCGTGTCGAGCGCGCGCTTTCGTCGCTCCAGGCTCCCGAACACGAACGCATCGAATTGCGGAGCGGGTTGTATGGAGAGCTCCGCATTCGCATCCCAGGCGCGTGAGCGCCGGAGTCCGTAGCGTGCATCGTAGTCGTCGTCCTTCACTCCGCCGTTGAACGCGAGGTCGGCGATCTCCGCGATCCCGAAGCTGACGCGCGCTTGGCCGTCGTGCCTCACGCGGTCGCTCAAGTCGAACTGCTCGAAGCCCAGCAGGCTTCGCTGTGGCGATCCCAGGAACGGCGCCGCAAAGCCCGGCGGACCCGTCGAGTAGAACTCCGCGTCGCGATCGGGCCGGTAGGAAGAGCCGCCGCGATCGCTCAACTCGTACGCAAGGCGCACCCTCGTGCGCGGGATGCCGCGCGTCGACACGCTGATGCGGCCGCGATCGTCGCGCGTTTCGGCGCGCGCGCGCTGATCCCGCTCCACCTGCTCGCGCTCGTATTCGATGGTGAGTCGGGATCGGACGGGCAGACGCCAGGTGGTGTCGGCCCCGAAGATCACGCGATCGGCATCGTACGGCACCGCGGCATAGCGCGGCTGGATCCCGAAGCTGCCGTCCTCGGCGATGTAGCCGTACCCGCCCGTGGACGGGTTGAACGCGACGTAGTCGGTCTCGCTCTTGCGCTGCTCGAGCCGGAACTTCCCGCCCACGTTCCAGAAGCGCAGCGGCACGAGCTTCAACGTCGAGGTGACCACCATCGTGTCGACGGATGCGTCGGCGCGGCTCCGCGAGAGCGAGGTCGCCGGGTTGGTCCAGGCTGCGAACGTGGGATTGATGGTCGGCGCCAGGAGCCGCTCGTCCTGCCGCCCCTGTGCCATGGAGAACGTGTTCGTCCAGCGACCGCGCCACGGAAGTGCGAAGCCGCCCGTGGCGTGAATCCGGTGGAGGGCGTTGTCAGGCGTCAGCGCAAAGCGCCCGCGGTCGACGCCCGAGTCCGAAAATGGATTCTCCCAGGTAAGCGACTCCACGCGGTTCTCGAAGAACGACCCGTCGTAACCGACGTCGATCTGGATGTGCGGATCGCTCACGGCGATCGCGCCGTGCACGTCGTGGGTGCGTGAGTCGAGTGGCTCGAGCGTCTCGATCACGCTGCCGATGGTCGGTGCCTGGAACGCGAAGCGGATCGCGCCGCCGAACGGCCGCTCGCCGCTGCGATCTTCCACGCGGTAGCCCGCGTTGACCGACAGCGCGTCGGACGCCGCAAACGCGAGCTCCACGCCGCCTTTCTCGCGCGTGAACGCGACGCGACTCTCCGGCCGCGCTGCGATCGCGGCGTCGATCGCCGCGTCGGAGCTCCCTCCCGCGACGAGACCGGCCGGAAGCGTCAGGCTCTCGCTGCCGGCGCCGTCGAACAGCACGCGCGCATCGTTCGCGTAGCGGTGGGGCAGCTTGTCGTAGCTGCCGCGCACGCGCAGACGGCCGCGCTGGCCGAAGTCGAGAAAAGCGGACGCATCGTCGCGCCCGAGCGCATTCGCTCCGAGCTCGACGTAGAAGCCGCTCGGCGCGTTGCGCGCTTCGAGGCGCAGTGCATCGACGATCCCATCGCGGTAGTCCGAGTACCGCTCGAGGTAGGCCTCGTCGTCGCCGCCGGACGACTCCATCCAGCCCACCTCGCCGAATCCGCCCACGATCCAGCCGTCTCCGAGGCCGAGCCGTTCGGGCGGCGCATAGGGGTAGGGGTAGAGGAAGCCCTCGGGCGACCGCTGGCGCGTGTTGCGCAGGAAGGAGAGCCCGGCCGGATCCACGTGGCGCGACCGGGTGAACGTGAACTCCTCCGCCTGGTTCGGGCCCGCTGTGACCGGCGCCGCCATGCCCAACGCCAGGAGCGCCGAGGCAGACCATCGCCGGCCACGCGAGATCACCGGTGGAACCTCGCTCCCGAAGGATGGTTCGAGCCGTGGATCTGCGCGTGACAGTTGACACAGCCGCGGTTCACGACCCGCTCGTCCGGAAGAGGTCCGTTGGCGAGATTCGCGCGCGTCTGGAGCGCGCCCGGATGATTGGACACCCCGAGCTGCGCGTGGCACTCCTGACACAGGAATGGCGGCGACGTGGTGAGCAGGGAGTCGCGATTCGAGCCGTGGGGCAGATGGCAGTTGAGGCAGCTCTCGGTGACGGGGGCGTGCTCCCATAGGAAGGGGCCGCGCTTCTCCTGGTGGCAGGTCGTGCACAGCTGATTGACCGAGTCCGCGCGCAGTAGCGGATCCGTGACGGAGCCGTGGGGCTCGTGGCAGTCGGTACACGAGATCTTCCCCTCCAGCAGCGGCATGTGCGACCGCTTGCGGAACTCGGCGCGCTGGGCTTGATGACAGGCGAAGCAGGTCTGGTTGACGGTCGGCATCCGCAACAGACCGCGGGCCGACGTGCGCGTCATCGGATTGTGACAGTCGCTGCACGCGAGGCCCTCGGCGTCGTGCGTCGAGCCGAGCCAGTGGACCCGTCCTCCGGAGGAGTGGCACTCGAGGCACGTGTCATTCATCACTTCGACGGCGGCTCCCGAGCCGCGCGTGAACGCGAGCAGCTCGCCGGGCTTGCCGCCGCTCGCGACGTGGCGCGAGCCGGGTCCGTGACAGGTCTCGCAGCCGCGCGAACCGGGCTCTCCCTCCACCGCGCGGCCGAACACGTCCGCGTGCACCGTGTCGCGAAAATGCTTGGTCTCCTGGGCGTGGCAGCCCAGACAGATCGCCTCGCCGACGTACGTCGCCGGAGGCGCCGCATCGTCCGCGCGCGCGCTCGGATCCTCGGGCGAGGCGCATCCCAAGATGAGCCAGCCCAGCACGACGAGCGCCCAATGCGGTCCGAGAAGTCGGTGGCCGTCCCGCACGGGCAGATCATAAACCCATGAAGTTAGGCGTGCATCCTCACCTCCCCGGAGCGGTAGACCGCGAGCGGCGGGCCATCCGCGCGCAGCCCCAGATCGAAGCGCAGCCCGTCTGGCGCCACGCCGGTGCAGCGCAGCAGCGCGCGTGCACGCTGCGCAGGTGGTGCCACGCGCACAGCGTGGTCAGGTTGGACGGGTCCCCGCCGCCGCCGAGGAGCGAAACACCACGTGATGCTGCTGGAGGTTGCGGTACGTCGTGCAGCCCGGCACGGTGCAGCGCCATCCGTCGCGCTCGAACACCGCGTGCTCGCGGCGCGTGCGCTTCTCGGGCTGCCACGCGGCCAGCGCGTGGTCGAGCATCGCCTCGAGCGCGTCACTGCGCCTGCAGGGGCGACCGCGGATGCGCTCGAGCCGGCGCTGCACAGAGGCGAGCACCGCGCGGAACAGCTGCGCGACCTCGGGAGCGGCGCGGAAGAAGAGGCGCTCGCTTTCTTTTTCGAAGCGTGTGATGGCACCCGTTTGGAGACCCGCGGGATCGGCGTCGGGGTCGATCTCCTGCGCGCTCGGCTCGAGCGGCGGCGGCGCGAAGTCTCCGAGCGCCAGAGCCCGCTCCACATCGTCGCCGAGCCGGCGCACGGTCACGCGCTGCGCGTGCGCCACCCAGCCTTCGCGGTGGCGCGCCGCCGCGGGCTCCAGCAAGAGGGGCACGAGCGCATGGGCCTGCACCCAGGAGAGGCGACCCTCGGTGAACGCCTCGCGCAGCGGAGGGCACACCTGCGCGGCGCGCTCGATGCGCAGCAGCGCCCGCGCGTGGCTCGCCGCCATACCCAGCCGCTCCTCGGCGTAACTATCGACGCTGCGGAAGCCGAGATCACGGTGCAGGCCCCACGTCACGACGGCGTCCAGCAGAGAGGCAATCCGCGCGAGGCCGCGCGCTTCCCATTGCACGGCCAGACGCAACCGTCGATCGAGCTCGAAGGCATCCGCAGATTCGAGGTCGCGCTCGAGCGCGGAGACGTCGGCATCGAGCGGAACGGAAGCCATCGACGGACGCCGCCGCTGGGGGCTCGGCGACGGCCCGCCGCTGTCCGTCGATTCTCCACGCTCTTCGTCGCACTCGGCCAGCGGCTCCGGATCGCAGACACCGTCGAGCGGGATTCCCGAGAACACCTCCGCCGCGAGCACCTCGGCAAACGCGCCGTGCGAGAGCGCGTGCCCGGCGACTCGATTCGCTACCCGGCGCGCGCTCCACCAGCGCGCACGCGCACGCGGCGAGACGCGCAGCACGACGCCCACGCGCGCTTCGTCGTCGCTGTCGGCGTCCAGCGGGATCGGCTCGCGCGCGCGCCGATCCACCGCGCGTACCTCGCGGGCGAGCGCGCGGGCGGAAAGCCGAGCCGCCACGGTGAGCCACTCCAGCTGGTTCTCCGGCGTCGCTACCCGGCACAAGAGGCGCAGCTGCGTCCAGCTGATCTCGCCCGCGCGAAACGCCGCGTCGAGCGCAGGTAGGTCCTCCAGTACTCGATCCACCGCCGCGAGATCGCGCAGCTCGCGCCCCGAGATCCCGGCTCGCTCCACCGCGTAGTCGGCGAGCCGCGCGAAGCCGAGCCGCTCCCAGGCGCGCATGGCCACCATCCGTCCCGCGATCCGCGCGAGCGCACGCCGCAGCGCGAGGGGCGCATGCACGAGTGCGACCAGGCGCGACTCGAGGTCGAGCGGAGCGTTCACATGCGCCACACGTCGCACGCCAGGCCGCGGCGCGACCATCGGGGATACAGCCGACATCCCAGACCTCGCTTTCGGGGCGACGCCTCGAAGCTAGGTCGCGGGTGTGACGGATGCGGTCACACGCGTCGAGCAGATCGCGCTCGCGCACGAACCCACGAGTGACTCGCGGAGGCACCTCGCGCTTGATCGCAGCGATCGAGGACCGGCGATTGCGCGGCGCATCCTCGAATGCATCGGGCTTCCCGCGCGAGCGCCGCCGCTCGCCCCCGCCGCATCGAGCGATACTTCACTTCGGTCATCGGAGACCGACGAGAGCTGGGATTACGAAGACGCCGTTCGCCGAGGATCCGTGATCGGAGCGACGGAGTCGGAGCCACGGCGCGATGATCGCCCCGAGAGGGAGACGTGTGCGCCCGAAGCACGCTCGGCTCCCCATCGCGCCCGCCCTCGTGGCTGTCGAGCGACTCACTGAAGGCGGCGCAGCTTGAAATCACCCGCCACGGGGCATTTGACGTAACGATGCTTCTCGGACCTCCCGAGAATCCAGCTTGTTTGCCCTATGCCCGCATGCGTAGATCGGATCTTTGTGGCGCTGCGTGATCACCGTCGTGGCCGCGCCTTTGAATAGGCTCTTCAGCACGTGGTTGAATTGCCTCGAGAGCCCTCGCTTTTGCGGGACCCGAGCTCGAATCCATTGGCCTTCGGCGCGCACCCAGTCCGAGCTCGACCGCGCCACGATCCCCAGACCGCAGTAGCTCCAGGATTGCCGCTTCGTTTGGAACGGATGCGGCGTCACGACGATCGGAACCAGCCGGGCGCTTCGGATCGGCTCGAAGCCGGGCGGCGGTCTCCAAGAGCGGGACGATCGGGTGCTGGCGAGCCTCTCGGATCGCTCTCCGCTCGCTCCTTCTGCTCGATCAGAAAGTCGAGGTGCTCGTAGAGCCGCGTCGCTCTCGATTGGGCGACGGATCCCAGCTGCTTCTGCCACTGCTCTCGGTGGCGCGGGCTGTAGACATCCGAGCCCGGAGTGGGAATTCATCGAAACCGTATGCGGGCCGAACAGCAGCCGCTCACGCCCCGCGAGATCGAGGTTCTTAGGTGGGTGGCGCGCGGCAAGTCGGCCTGGGATGTCAGTGCGATTCTGGGCATCACCAAGCGAACCGTGGAAGAGCACGTGCACAACGCGATGGGAAAGCTCGGCGCTTCGAACCGCACCGAGGCAGTGGTGATCGCCATCCGGCGACCGGATCATCAGCGCGGGCGACTCGGAATAGTCCACTCAGGCGGTGCGCCGCCCCACCCGCTGTGCATGCGAGCAGCGCGGGGGCTTTGTAACGCGCGCGCCCTACCGAGAAATCTTCCGCTGTACGAGCAGGCCCACCAGACCGAGGCCGAGCAGCGCCGCAGTCGTCGGATCCGGAACCGGGAGGCCTGCAAGTAGGCGTCCGAGTGAGACACGAAGACGTCGCCGCTGACCAGCCCCAGGCCGAGGATCGCGTTGATGAACTGGATATGGATCGCGTTCACGATCAACTTGCAGCTCGCGACTGCCCCGGCGCAGCTCGCAGCAGGAATGCCATCTGCCAGATAGCTCTGCTCGTTGGCGGTGACGGTCATTCCACCGAGGTTGAGGAGAACGGTGTTGGCGGCCGGGGACCGGCGTTCCGTTCACCAACGATCCACTGGTTGCTGCGGACTCGACACCGCGAGCGCGCCGGTCAGCGAGACGGATTCGCCATAACCCGTGCTGTTCCCGGCGCTCGGCAGTGCGCGCGCAATGCTGGATGACCCGACCAGCATCCCGACCATCGAAAAGACGGCTAGCACCTTGCTCATCATCAACCTCCGCTTCACGCAGTTTCACAGTGCTTGTCCACCCGTAGCCGCGCGAGCTAGCGATTGCGTCGCACTGCCGTGCTCGCGATCGCCAAACCCAGTCCGAACACGAGCATCGCGCTGGATTCAGGAATCGGCTGCGGGAACTCGTTGCGATCTTCGTTAGTCGACGCGACGACGATCGCCGGCGACGTGGCCGGCGCATTGCCGTGGCTCGCGCCACCGCCGCAATCTGCACCCAGACTCGAAAGAACCATGAGCAGAATCAACAACAGGCGCATCCGCAACATGATCTGCGGCTCCCGGTCCTCTTCCTCGTAAGAATCCGGCTTGCACTAGCTTATGCTCTATGGTCAGATCGCCCGCTTCTAGACACACGGAAAGGGCAAGCGGCGATGGCGGCCGGCGACTGCGAGCGCTCCGAGGCCCATGACTACCATCGCAGCGGTCCCCGCCTCCGGAACCGGGATCGTCTCTACCGTCACCGAAAGCCCGTCGAAGTCCTTCTTGTTGATGAAGGCTCTCTCACCGCTATCCGCAAAGGCGAGCAATGCGTTGTCGATGTTGACGCCAGCGCTCGTGGCGGTGGCCCCACACGCATCGGGGATCGCGCCGGTCCCGCCCGTGCCGTTCAGACCGCCCGTCGCGGGATCGAAAAAGCCGCTTCCGGCGCACGCGTCCGCGAGGATCGAGGTAAATTCGTACTCCTCGTGCAGCCCCCAGACGTCGATGCCATTGAACGATGCGGTGGTAAACTGCAGCGCCGTGCGTCGCGCATACTCCACCTCGAGATTCCCACCACCGGACGCGGGGATCAGCAGCTCGAGTCGGACGAGCGTCGTGACGCTGGCCTGGCTATCCGACGGCTCGGAACCGAAGACCAGCCAGTCGCCATTCTCTTCGAGAATCAGGCTGTCCATGGAAAAGTTCTCGTGGGGGCTGATCGTGAAGATCAGGTTCCCGTCGAGGAAGTCCGGATTACTGGTGTTCGAATCCGCCTCGAAGCCAATCGGATCGAAGTCGAGCAGATCCCCAGCGCATTCCGGCTGGTTGTAGAGCGGCGCGTCGGCGCTGCTCTCGGCGATGTTCGTGTAGTCGACTGTGGCGCAGGAGCGGGAGCTGTGCGCGATCGTCGCGGCCCCGGCGCTGGACGCAGGAGCCCAGGCAACGGCGAACGATCCGACGGACAGCGCCAACTTCGCGACCATCCCGCCACCGACCGAAAATCCCGGGCTGCGCAGCTTCGTTCGCCTCACCCAGAGAGCGAGGCCGATCAAGCCGGTCGCAAGGAGCAAGCCCGCCGAGGGCTCGGGCACGAACGTCACCTCGATCTCGAAGGTCTTCTTGTGGATGTCGTTGGTGCCGCCGTCGAACGAGAAGACCTCGAGCGAGTTGTCGAACTGGAAGATCTCGATGGCAGTCGCGTGCGTGGTCAGCGCACCAACATTCGCGATGAGCTCGCCGTTCCAGATGGCGTCGGGGTCGGGGTCTACCCAGTGTCCGTCCCCGGCAGTCCCAAGCGGAGTGAAGCCCATGCTGACGGACTGAGACGGAATCGAGAGATTCGTGATGAAATCGAGCGCGGTGACCCGGTAGAAGAGATTGCCGATCACCTGCGCCGAACCGTCCAGCG
This sequence comes from uncultured delta proteobacterium, assembly GCA_963832165.1. GTDB lineage: Bacteria > Myxococcota_A > UBA9160 > UBA9160 > SMWR01 > JAHEJV01. The sequence continues at coordinate 221,682 of CAWHTE010000011.1, forward strand.
ACAGGTTGTAATCACCCGACTCGCGGATGGTGATCGAACCGATCCGCGCATTGGGATTGGTGGATTGCGGGATCACGATGTCCAACAGGAGTCTCGTGTCGACGAGGTCTCCCGAGGCGCTGGTCGTCTCGGCAAAGAACGACGGATCGACGTCGAAGACCAACGTAGTGCCGGCGAGGAAGATGTTATTGGGATCGCCGCCGTTCACGAGCAGCGGCGGATCCGGATTCGTCGCTGATTCCTGGATGTTGTTGTACTGGATCAGCGTGTTCTGCTTGTCGCCATAGTTCACTACCAACGCGGATGCAGAGGTCGCGAAAGCAACGACCAGGCCAAACGCAACGGCGAACGATCCGACGGACACCGCCAACTTAGCGGCTATCCCGCCACGGATCGGAAATCCCATGCTGTACCGTTTCGCTCGCCGCGCCCAGAGAGCGAGGCCGATCAAGCCGGTCGCAAGGAGCAAGCCCGCCGAGGGCTCGGGCACGCCACTGAAGCCGCCGCTACCAAAATCAGTGCGGCCGCTGCCGAGGTCACCGCCGCCGGTGCAATCATTGGAGATGGTGTTCGTATCCATCGTCACTGCGCCATTGAGCGCGATGGCCCTTCCGCACAGAATCCTCACACCGCTAGTCAAAGTAATGCTCTGGTCCGCGAGGATATTGCCTGCGAACGTCGTCAACGTACCGAGAGTTGCGGAACTGCCGACCGCAAAATAGACGCCAGTGTTGGCGCCACCATTGATGACGTTCACGCTCGAGCCGCTGGCGGTCGTCAGGGTGCTCCCGATCTGGACAATGAACAACGCATTGGGATCACCTTGAGCGTCGAGGGTGAGGATCCCCGTCAGCTGAGCCGATGTGTCAAAGTTATAGACGCCCGCAAACAACGTTAGGCCGCCGAGATCTTGGCCCGTCAGATCGCTTGTGAACGGCTCGGTTTGCAGCGAAGTGAACGCTGTGCTCGCGTCGAGCTGCGCCTGCTGCGCTACCGCATCAGTTTGGTGCACGGTTCCGGTCAGCGTGATGCTGCCTAGACCCGTGATCGAGGTGCCGGGGTAGACACCCAGGTCGCCATTGATGGTGGTGGCGCCCGTGTTTGTCACGGTCGAAGCGCCCAGGACCGCAAAGCTCTCCGCCGTGCCCAGGGGAAAGGGCGTGGCCCATCCAGGGGCGGCATATAGAAGCGCGCCGAATATGAGGATCGCGAGCAGGGACGAGAAGGGGAGCCTATGGAGGGGCATTGTCGAACCTCAGGGTGAGCTGCTTGATTTAGAACTAACGTCTTAATCGCTGCAATCGAGTCGACTCATCGTGGCAGGGTTGAAGATTTCTCGGGTCTCGGAGAATGAGTTAGGCAGTCTGAATGCCCGCCTAGCATCAGATCGAGATCGATCCATCCGGTCGGGGCGTGGCCCAGAAAGCTGATTGCAGCCAACCCACGGGACTCGCGCCCCGGCCGGTTCCACCGGCACCCGCCGATACAGGCCCTTGGATTCAACCGCGCGCACAGACACCATGGCTCGCATGTTGGAGTCAGTGGTGTTGGCGATCGCAGCGGGGGCGGCTGTCGAACTGCGGTCTTCGCACTCGACCCGGTGCTTTGCTCCGGCCTGGAGGCGAGACGTGCGGGTGCGAGCGAGGCTAACTAGTAATATGCACGAGTACATGTACTTAGTATGCACTGGTGCATGAAAGTGTCAACGCGCGCTAGCGTTCTCGTGCATCGAGATGCACGAATGAACCGCCTAGGCGGTGGAAGCCGTTGCGCTCGGGTTTAGCACCGCCGAGGCCGCTTACGCGGCGCGCGAGATTTCTTGGACCGGCTGGGAAGCGGCCCGCACGGGACCGCGGAATCGATGGCGTCCTCGAACTCACCTTCGGTGGTGAAACCGAAGGCCCTCATCAAGCCATCCCTGAGTTCTTGGCTCTCCCGGTATTCCGGTAGGGGTTTCACCCGATCGTTAGCCGATCTAATGTTTCGCTTGCCATAGAGGATTCGGTGGATCGTCGACTGATGGACACCGATTCTGCGCGCGATCTCGGTCGTATTGGGAAGCTCGAACGGGCCCTTGCGGAGCGTGCTGCGCTCCTCGAACTGATTCTTTAGGAATCCCCGGAGCTTTGACAGCCGATCTGCCATAGGCAGAGATTACAACAATCCCCGCGCGCACGGATATGGTCCCCAAGGGCGTCCCCGAAACCGGTGTTACATCGACGAGCGGATCTGGGTGAAGCGGCGACAGATTCCATGCACCGGTGCAAAACTCTCTCGGACTTTTCGAGGCGCAAAAAACTGCGCGCAGGCTGTCGTATTAGCGATCGATGGCGAATATCTGCTTCTGACGCGCGGTCAGGAACGGATGCTGCCGTCGGAGAGCTTCCGTTCCGGCGCTCGCTGCGGCGGGGCTTGTCAGTGGTCGGACTACGTATAAGTAACAGTTCAGGTGCGATTGGTGTTAATTCTACACGTGAGTTAGACACGCTAACGACACACTCACAACCCGACTCGCGACCGCTGGCGCTGCGGAAGCAACCTCAGGGGAGCCAATGTCGAAGATGCGACGACGAGTTTCGAGCATCGGAATTCTGCGGCGTCGTGGATAGGTAGATTAAGCTGGCTTCTCGCTGCGTCCGAGAAATCACGGCTCGTCGAATGACGCCAACTGATCGATATCCCAAGGTTCTTCCACCTCGGATCTATGCCCTGAGCGGAAGGAAGCGGCGCAGCTTGCCGGCTTCGCGGTGGCGCTCGCGTCCCGCGATCTGCGCTAGGCGCCCGCGCGGCCGCACGAGCCTGGCCGCGGCGAGCGCTGCGCACAGCGCGTCGCAGGACTCTGTCTCAGCGAGAGTGTCCGCTGCCACCCGCGCGCGCGACTCGTGTTAGTCCGTCGGCTCGGACGCAGCGTTCCGGGTTTCGCCTCACTGAGTGCGGAGGTGTCGATGCGGCGCAACTGGATTCGAATCCAGTTGGTCGCTCCGCGCCCGCGGGTGATGCCGGCTGGTGCGGGCCCGATCGACTCGCGGCGCCGTGAGCTCGAATCCAGATCGAATGAAATCGCGGGCTTGGCCGCGATGACTCGGATTAGGCAGCCAATCCCCGCCGGCGAGCGCCTAGCAGCAAGATGGGCCGCGAGCGCACCTGCGGGGACACGCCAGGATCAGCCAGGCGAGACGATCCCGGGCCAGGCCGCGCCTTGGGTGTCGAGGCGTGAGTGCGACCAGGGGGGCCGCCCGCGGGAACGATGGATGCTAGTCCTCGAAGAACTTCACCAGCTGCTCCTCCTGAGCCGCCGCGTCGCGGTAGCCCAGATCGGCAAGCGGCTCGAGGAAGTCGCCGTCGAAGAGCAGATAGGAGAAGAGATCCGACTCGGCCGTTCGGCCCCCGGAGCGGAGCCCGCGCATTGCGAGCCGGAACAGCGGTGAGCGCAGCCCCGCTTGCGGGATCGACTGCAGCACGTTGGCCGCGAGCGCGCCGAGGTCGGCCGAGGGGCGGATCACGAGATCCTCGATCACGCGGAATTTCTGGCCGCGATGGCTCTCGGATACTTCGTTGAGCCGGTCGAGATAGGTGGGACCGAATGCGGTTTCGCCGTCGCGGATCATCTCGTTCATCACGCGCATGCGCGCGATGTCGCCGTCCATGTGGTCGAGCAGGATCGCGTTGAGCAGCTTCCCGAACAGGTAGAACGGGTTCCCATAATCTTCGACGCGGTGGGTCGCGAGCGTCGCCTCGGTGGCGGCCAGTGTGTGCCGGCGCAGCGCCACCACGAGCATGCGATCGGCGCCGAGCCGGATCGCGGGCGCGAGCGGCGTGTTCAGGCGCAGTCCGCCGTCGGCGTAGAAGGTGTTCGCGATCCGCACGGCCGGGAAGAGCAGCGGGATCGCCGCGCTCGCGAGCGCGTGCGTCGGGCGCAGATGGGTGAACTCGGGCACGAGCGAGGGGTCGCGCGTCCAGCCGGGCAGCTCGCGATCGCGCGACTCGAGGAACACGACCACGCGGCCCGTGGCGATCTCGGTGGCCGCGACCGCCACCGCCTGCACGTGTCCTTCGTTCACGTTGGCGCGGATCCGGCGCCACGGCACCGCGCGCACGACCATGCGCTCGAGCGCGCGCGTGTTGAGCATCCCGTAGATGCGGTCGGGCACGCTCGCGCCGCGCAGGAGCTCCGCCATCCGGCGCACGCCGATCACGCGACGCGCGAGGTCGAACATGTCGCGGCGCGAGAACGGCAGCACCTGCTCGATCTTCATCGTGCGCCAGAAGTCGACGAGCTGGATGCCGCGGGTCGGACCCTGCAGCGCCGTGGCGGCCATGTAGCAGGCGTGGATCGCGCCGACCGACGTGCCGCACAGGATGTCGAAGGTTGGCGTGCGGCCGAGGCGCTTCGGAAGCTCCTCGACCAGATAGCGGACTACGCCGGCTTCGTAGGCGCCGCGCGCGCCGCCCCCCGAGAACACGAGGGCACGGCGGGGCCGACGCTTCGCGTTCGGCTCCAGAAGGGTCCGCTCAGCCAACCCGCTCGACGTAGACGTTCGTGCGCGTGTCGACCCGGATGCTCTCGCCTTCCTTGACGAAGAGCGGCACCTGGACGACCGCGCCGGTCTCGAGCGTGGCGGGCTTGGTCGAGCCCGAGGCCGTATCACCCTTCAGGCCCGGGTCGCACTGCGACACCACCGCGATGATGAACGGCGGCAGCTCGATGTTGATCGGCTTGCCGCGCCAGAACACGACGTCGACGTCGAGGTTCTCTTTGAGGTACTTGCGCGCGTCGCCGATCTGCTCCTTCGTGAACGGGATCTGGTCGTAGGACTCCTGGTCCATGAAGATGAACTGCTCGCCGTCCTGGTAGAGGTACTGCATCTTCTTGTCCTCGACCTCGGCCTCGTCGAGTCGCTCGCCGGAGCGGAACGTGCGCTCGAGCACGCGGCCCGTGCGCAGATTCTTGATCTTCGTGCGCACGAACGCGCCGCCCTTGCCGGGCTTCACGTGCTGGAAGTAGGTCATCACGTACGGCTCGTTGTCGATCTCGACTTTGAGGCCGTTGCGAAACTGAGAGGTATCGACCGCCATCGGGGCTCCTGAACGGGGTCGCGAAGTCTAGCGGCAACCCGGCGGAAAGGCTGGAGTAGCATCTCCCTACCTTGAGCCAGGACGTCGAGCGCTGGGTCGCGAAAGTCTTCGATCACCCGGGAGAGGGGCCCGAGTGGTACTGGGATCCCGACGCCGATCTCGCGGAGCCGGAGCCGTCCGTACGGGTCCATCTGCTCACCGAGCTGTTCCGCGACCCGGAACCGCATCTCTCGCGTTTCTCCGACGCACAGCTCGGGCGTGGGCTCTGGTATCTGGGCAGCAACGCCTGCTCGTCGTACTCGCTCGCTCTGATCGACCCCAAAGTCGACCTCGAGGCGAGAGTGCGCTGCATCGACGCGGTTCCCGAGCTGTTCGCGCGGCTGTTTCAGCCGCGATGCGCGCCGGATCTCTCCCACGGCGTCACTGGGAGCCAGAATCCGCTCAACACGATCTGTTACATGTGGTGGGATCTCTTTCCGAGCTGGGGCACGCCGAAGAGTGAGATCGACGACTCCGCTCTCGCTGCGATGACGTCGATCCTGGCGCTCGACTCCCTTGCGTGTCAGGAGTCGGCGCTGCACGGACTCGGCCACTGGCATTCGGCCTATCCGGAGCGCGTCGGGGCTGCGATCGAGGGGTTCGTGCGGTCGGGCCGGCATCGCGAAGAGCTCGGCGCCTACGCCGCCGCTGCGCGGTGCGGATGTGTTCAATGATGCCACCCCAATGGAGGTGCGATGAGCCGCGAACAGATCGAGATCCGAACCCGGGACGGCGAGTGCCGCACGTCCGTGTTCAAGCCCGACGGGGCCGGCCGCTGGCCCGCCGTGATCTTCTATATGGATGGGCTCGGAATCCGGCCCGCGCTCTACGACATGTGCGAGCGGATCGCTGGCTTCGGCTGCGTCGTTCTGCTGCCGGACATGTTCTATCGCGCGGGTCCCTACGAGCCGCTCGATCCGAAGGCCGTGTTCGCGATGGGCGACTTCCGCAAGGCGCTGGCGCATCTGCTCGGCTCGACCGACAACGAGCGCTCCGCGCAGGACACTGCGGCCTTCCTGGCCCATCTCGATTCGCGCAGCGACGTGCTCGGCAGGAAGGTGGGCACGACCGGCTACTGCATGGGCGGTGCGATGTCGCTCACTGCGGCGGGCACCTATCCCGATCGGATCGCCGCGGCCGCGAGCTTCCACGGCGGCAACCTCGCCACCGATTCGCCGCAGAGCCCCCATCGGCTCGCGCCCAAGATGAAGGGCTTCGTCTACGTGGCCGGCGCCGACAAGGACAACTCCTATCCCCCGGAGATGCATGCGCTGCTGGAGAAGACGCTCTCCGACGCGGGCGTGCCGCATCGCTGCGAGATCTATCCCGATGCGCTGCACGGCTGGACGATGGCGGACTTCCCGATCTACAAGCCGGACGCGGCCGAGCGCCACTTCAGCGAACTGCGTACCCTGTTTGCGGAGTGGCTGCATTGAATCTCCGGGTAGAGCCCACCGACGCGACGCTCGGCGCCGTGATCACGGGCGTGCGGATCGCCGCGCTCGACGACACCGAGTGGCGCGCGATCGAGACCGCGTTCCACGAGCACGCGGTGTTGATCTTTCCGGATCAGCACCCGAGTCAAGACGAGCAGGTGGCGTTCGGGCGCCGGTTCGGCGAGCTCGATTCGCTCGTCGCGAAGACAGGCACCGTCCCGATCAGCAATCGGCTTCCGAATGGTCGGATGCTCGAGGACGCCAACCCGATCAAGCAGATCCTGCTCGGCAACGAGGGCTGGCACACCGACAGCTCGTACATGCCCGTGTCCGCGCGCGCCTCGCTGCTCTCGGCCGAGGTCGTGACCGAAGAGGGCGGCGAGACCGAATGGGCGGACATGCGTTCCGCGTGGGACGCGCTCGATGCGCCCACGCGCGAGCGCGTCGCGGATCTCGCCGCCTATCACTCGATCAAGTACTCGCAGGCGCGCGCGGGCCTGGACGCGCCGGCCTTCGCGTACGGATACGAGATCGAGGTGAAGGACGCGCCGCTGCGCCCGCTCGTGAAGGTGCACCCGGTGACGGGCCGCTCGGCTCTGTTCATCGGCCGTCACGCGTTCGGCATTCCGGGCCTCGCGCGCGAGGAATCCGAGAAGCTGCTCGACGAGCTGCTCGCGTTCGCGTGCCGGCCGCCGCGCGTGCTGCAGCATCGCTGGCAGCCCGGCGACCTCGCGATCTGGGACAACCGCTGCGTGCTGCACCGCGCGCGCCCCTACGACCCGAACGTGCCGCGCGTGCTGTACCACACGCGGATCGCGGGAGATCCCGCGACGGAGTCGGGCCTGGCCCAGCGATAGGAGGTGGGATGCCGCGCTACACCGCGATCGTCACGCTGCTCGCCGTGATGCTGTACTTCTTCGCCGCGACGCGCGTCTCGGGGGCGCGGGCCAGGTACGGGGTGAAGCTGCCCGCCATTGCGGGTCACCCCGATTTCGAGCGCGTGTTCCGCGTGCACATGAACATGCTCGAGTGGATGCCGATCTTCCTGCCGCTGCTCTGGCTCTGCGCGATCTACTGGAGCGACGGCGTCGCTGCACTGCTCGGGGTCGCGTGGCTGGTGGGCCGCGCGTTCTACCTCGTCGGCTACAGCGAAGCCGTGGAGAAGCGTCTGCCCGGCTTCTTCATCCAGGCGATGGCGTGCATCCTGCTCTTGATCGGCGCGATCGTCGGTATCGTCATGCGCTTCTAGCGCTTGCCGAGATCGGATCCTGCCCTCACGCGGGTACGGGTTTGGCTCTGAGGGAAGTGACTGTTCGATCCCTTCCCTCAACGCCTGACAGCCGGGCGATTCGAGCAGGACCATGAGCGTGAGATCTAGGCGCTCCCAGGCACCTCCGCGGGATCCACCAACCCGCGCCGTCGCCATCCTTCCCTCAAGAGCCAGTACCGCGGTGGCGCCACCGGCCGTGGGCCTTTCCGCTCCGCGATCGGCGGCGGCCGCTTCCATCCATCGAACCAGGCGCCGGACGAAGCGATGTCGAGCACCACGGGCGGAGGGGCTCCGTTCCGCTGGCGCCAGTGCTTGCGCGCATTCAAGAGCACGTAGGCGAGCGCATTCCGTACTTCGCGCGGGGTGCGCAGCACGCGCAGGTGATAGCGGCCGAAGAGGACGGGGCCTTTGCGCTCGAACACACGGTTCACGGTCCGCGCGAGCCGGATCCCCACCGACTTCATCCCCCGTCCGAGCGCCTCCTTGCCGGCGGCCTCCACCACCAGGTGCACGTGGTCGCGCTGGATCGAGTAGTGGCAGACCCGGAAGTCGCCGCGTTCGCTGCCGCGGCCCAGCCGAGCCTGGAATTCGCGAAGAAAACGGCGACTGCGCAATGAGGGAACATCACGCTGCATTCGCAGCGTGATGTGGGCCGGACTGCCGCGCGGCACTTTCGGCCGCTGGACGTGATGCACGGGCGGCCTCTTCGAGGTCGGCTTGCGTCCCGCGCCTTTGCGCTTTCCACCGTGGCCGCGGAACTTCAGCTCGATCTGCTTCATGTACTTGAATATAGCTGTATTTGTATGTTATTTCAAACGTCGCCGCGAGACCTACAAACAACGCCGACTGGCGCCCCGGCTGCTTCGAATGGCCGATGGAGAACCGCCCCGACTCCTTCCCTAAGAGCCCAAACAGCGCTCCGAATCTGCTGCGAGGCGCGAGAACCTCCGTGAGAGGCGGATTCGTCTCGGGAGTTGCCTCGGCGCCTGGCGGTACCTCGGCTCCGGAGCGGCTTAACTCGCGCGTCGCGTCCGCGAGCACAGCGCGATCAGGCCGAGTGCGATCAGCAATCCGGTCCCGGGCTCCGGAATCACCTGGAAGAACGTATTTGGATGATCAGTTGCGCGCCGGGCCCCTCGCTGAGGCCGAAGAAGTAGAGCTCGTTTCCGGCCGCGTCGGACCACTCGATGTTGTAGAGCCCGGGCGCACCCGCCGTGGCGGTCAGGGTCGCGAGCGTCTGCTCGAGCGGATTCATACCGAGCTGGTTGGGGAAGGCGATGTGGTTGATGATCCAGCACTCGCCGGGATCGATCATCGGGGAGTCGGCATCGCACCCGAGGACGCCCGCGATCCAGTCCTCGGAAGCTCCCGTCGTGGGCCCGAGCGAGATCACGCTCGGATCGATCAGCGCGGCGGGGTTGAACACGAGCGATGCGAACAGCCCGAAATCGGTCGCACCACCGGAATTTCCGACTGTCGTGATCGTGACCGTCTCGCCGGGCGCGTAGAACGGCTTGTCCGTCGTAACCGTGAGCGTGGCCAGGGCGTCGGCGCGGGCGGCAAAGATCAGTCCGAAAGAGATCGCGAGGTAACGAAACGAGCGCATGGCCGCTCCTCTTCGGATACCCATTCCCGAGTGATCATCTGACCAGAGCGCGATCGACGAGTCAAGCCTGGGCGGACGACGCCGTCTCGAGCCGCAGCGAGCCGTCGCCCTCGCGCGCGAGGCCGATCCGGTCGCCCGCGCGGAAGTCGAGCTCGCGCTCGGCGCGGCGCGTGTCGAGCGTGAAGCCGTGGCGCAGCGCCGCACCGCGGAACGGCACCGCGTGTGCACCGAGGCCGAGCAGCCGCGCACTCACGCTGGCCCAGCCGAGCAGCGCATGGGGCACCGGCAACGCGCGCCGCCCGGTCCACCGTGCGAGCACCGAGAGCGGAACCGCCTCGCGCCCTGCAACGTTGTAGATCCCCGAGCGGCGCGCGTGCACCGCAGCCTGGATCGCACGGGCGACATCCTTGTCCGAGATCAGGGCGCAGATCGGATCGAAGCCGAGCGCGCGCGCGCTCGGCGCACGAACCGGCAGCGCGGGATTCATGTACGCGAAGCCGCCCGCCGCCACCACGGTAGGCGCGCGCAGCAGCACGACGCGCACGCGCTCGTTGTGCAGCTCGGCGTGCACGATCATGTCGGCGTCGATCCACGTGCGGATCTCCGCGGGCACGTTCGGGTCGAGGTCGAGCTCGCTCTCCTCGGTGAAGCGGTTCGCATTGCCGGGGTGGAGCTTGTAGACGTACGCGCTGCCGAGCGCGACGAGGTGGGTCACGCTGGAGACTTCGAGGCAGTGCTGCACGACGAGGCGCGTCTCGGCGGTGCGCTCGGAGAGCCCCGCTACGAGCGGAGCGGGCGCCTCGGGCGCGGTGCCGTGGCGCGGTAGATGGACGACGGTGTCGATCTCGGCGGCGCGGAACGCCGCAGAATGGAACAGGTCGCTCGCGGCGCGGTGCTTGGCCAGGTCGACGCGCGCGTAGCTCACGGCGGGACCCTCGCCCGCGAGATAGCGGTCGAACGAGCGCGGCGTCGGTCCGTCGCCGACCGCGAAGATCGCATCGACGCGCTGATCGTGGAACATCCGCTTCACCACGCGCCGGCCGATCGGCTCATCCGCGTGGGTGATCAGGACACGCGTCACCCGCGGTTCCGATCGACGAGCTGCTGCACCGCGCGGCGCACCTGACGGGCGAGGTAATGCACCAGCCGCGCGTCGTCGGCGCCCTCGGCGCCGAACTTCTCGTGGAACAGGAGCGGCTCGCCGTAGACGATCTTGTAACGCACGGGGTACGGGAGCAGGCCGAGCGGCCCGAGCCACGGGAACGTGGGAGTGATCGGCGCCACGGGCAGACCCAACGCGCGCGCGAGCGGCTTCAGGTTGTAGAGGATCGGTGTCTGGTCGTCGCTGCCGATCACCGCCATCGGCACGATCGGCGCACCCGCGCGCAGCGCCTGCTCGACGAAGCCGACGTGGAAGTTCTGCAGCCGGTAGCGGTGCGTGATGGTCTTGCGGATTCCGTCGATCCCCTCCGGAAACACGAGCACGAGCTGATCGTCGTCGAGCAGGTCGGCGAAGTTCTCGCGCGTGCCGACCACCTGACCCACGCGCGCGTAGAACACGCTCACGAACGGCAGGTCGCCGGCCCAGCGGTCGACGATCGCGCGCGCGAGGCGCGGCGGATCGGTGTGCAGCAGGATGTCGACGATGCTCATCGCGCCGTCGAACGGCAACAGACCCGCGTGGTTCGCGGCGAGCACCGCACGCCCGCGCTCGGGCAGGTGCTCGTGGCCATGGCTCTCGACGCGGAAGTAGTACTTGTAGAGCGCGTGGAACCACGGCAGCGCGCGCCGCGAGACATCGGGCGAGAATCCGAAGCGATCGTACGGGCTCTCGCCCTCGACCAGGTGTGCGATCGACGCGAGCGCGCGCCGCGCGCGCTCGGGCAGCAGGCGGTCGAGCAGTCCGGTCTCGTCGCCGAGCTCGATCTCGGAAAGCGTGGGCGTGGTGCTGGGCCGCGGCGGCAGCACGCGTCGGCGTTGCTCGGGGCGCAACTTCGACTCGCCGCGCACCGCCCGCAGCCGGGGCGACGGGCGGCGCTCGAGCTCGTCGAGCCGCCTCTCGAGCGGATCGGGGAGCGCGGTCTCGACGAACGGATCGCGCTCGAGCGTGAATCCCGCGGTGCCTTCGACACCGTTGGTTCCGCCCTTGATCGCGTGCATGCTCGATTCACTCATGACAGATCGTCTCCGCCCGCGGCCGGCGCGCGCAGCTCGAGCTCTTCGGCGAGCTCGGCGAGCGCGCGCGCGCCGCGATCACTGGGTGCATACTCGAACACCGAGAGCCCCTTCGACTGCGCCTCGTCGATGCGCACGTGATATCCGATCACGCCGTGCGCGATCTCCTTCGGGAAGCGCTTCTTGAGCTGCTCGAGGATGTCGTGCGCGAGGTTTGTGCGCCGGTAGAAGGTGGGAACCACCATCGTGACGCGCAGCCGCGGGTGCCCGTAGCGCTCGCGCACGGTGGCGAGCGTGCGCATGAGCTCGGCGCAGCCGTCGAGTGCGAGATAGGTGAGCGGCACCGGCACCACGACCTCATCGGCCGCGCGCAGCACGTTGAGCGTGAGCGGGCCGAACGAGGGCGGCGCGTCGAACAGCACGAAGTCGTAGCGGGCGAGCTCGGGCGCGGAATCGAGCGCGGCGGCGAGCCGTCCGGTCGGATCGTCATCTTCCTGCCACGCCGGGAACAGGCCGAGGCTCTTGTTCGCGACGATCAGGTCGAGGCGCTCGATGCGCGTCTTTACAACGGGCAGCACCGAAGCGGCGCCGCGCCGCGTGCGCGCGTTGCCGAGATCGCCGAGCACGGTGTCGAGCAGCAGGTCGATCGCCGTGCGCGACGGCGCGCGGTTGTCGACGCCGAACACCTTCGCGAGCTGGCCCTGCGGATCCATGTCGATCGCGAGCACGCGCCGACCGCGGCGCAGCGCGAGATACGCGCCGAGATTGGCGACCAGCGTTGTTTTCGCGCTGCCACCCTTCTCATTGATGAACGCCACGCGCCGCGGCACACCAACCCCCCTCTCCGCTGTGGGTCACAGCAGGGATGGTGACACTTCCCTAACTAACTCCGGGCGCAGCGCGTGTCAACGAAAGAATCGCGATTCTCGTGTGATGAGAACGAGAAGTACGCGACTCAGCTTCGATGGGGCAGTGCACCCCCGCCCATCAACCCTTCGCCTGATTCACCGCAGCGGTCAGCGCCGGCACGATCTCGAACAGATCAGCCACGACGCCGAGGTTGGCGACTTCGAAGATCGGTGCATCGGGATCCTTGTTGATCGCGATGATGTAGTTGGACGATTTCATTCCCACGAGATGCTGGATCGCACCCGAGATGCCGCACGCGATGTAGAGCTTGGGACTGACCACCTGGCCCGATGAGCCGACCTGATACTCGTGGGGGAGCCAGCCCGCATCGACGACGGGTCGGCTTGCGCCCATCGCGCCGCCGAGCGCGGTCGCGAGCGGCTGGATCACCTCGGGGAACTTCGCGGGATCGCCCACGCCGCGTCCGCCGGACACGATGATGTCGGCCTTCGAGAGATCCACACCCTTCGATTCGGATTTCTTGATCTCGACGAACTTGCTCTTGAGCGCGCCCGCGTCCAGCGACACGGCGAGCGACTCGACCGAGCCGGACGTCGAGCCCGAGAACGGAGCGGTGGCGCCCGGTTGCACCGTAGCGACAACCTTGTCACCAGAGGTCGAGATCAGCGCGTCGAGCTTGCCGTTGAACACGCGGCGCTTGAGGCTGAGCTGGCCGTCCGCGAAATCGATCGCGAAGCAATCGGGGACGAAGGCCGCATCGAGCGCAGCCGCGATCCGCGGCGCCACGTCCCACCCGCTCGGGGTGTTCGAGATCAGCACCAGGTCCGCACCGCTCGCGGTGATCGCGGCGCGGATCGCCGCAGAAGCCGTCTCGGCGCTGTAGTTCTGGAGCAGCGCGTGCTCGGCCGCATAGACGGTGCCGCCGCCGCGCTTCGAGAGCTGCTCGGCCTGGCCCGCGATGCCCTGGCCCATCACGAGGCTCTTCACGTCGCGGCCGCTCGCGCCGGCGAGCTTCTGCGCGAACGCGGCGAGCTCGTAGCTCGCCTCGCGGATCTGTCCGCCCTGGATCTCGGCGACGATCAGAATGCTTCCCACGGGTCGTCTCCTCTTCTCTGCAGCCCGAGCGGGCCGCGCGGGCGGGGCTAGAGAAGCCCCAGCTCCTTGATCTTGTTCACGAGCCCGGCCACCACCTCGGCGGTGGAGCCGGACAGGATGTCGGCGCGGTCGCCCTTCGGGGGGTGCGCGATCTTCTGGATCTTGATCTTCGCCGCGGCCGCACCTACCTGGTCCGCGACGCCGAGATCGGCGGCGGTCTTCACCTCGAGCGGCTTCTTCTTCGCGGCCATGATCCCCTTGAGCGACGCATAGCGGACCTGGTTCAGGCCGGTCTGCACCGAGATCAGGCACGGCGTCTTGAGCTCGACCACCTCGGACGCGCCGCCGTCGATCTCGCGATCGACCGTGAACGTGCCGTTGCTGCGCGACACCGCGACAGCGCCCGTCGCGTGCGGAATGCCCGTGAGCTCGGCGAGCATCGGCGGCACCGACGCGAAGTTGCCGTCGTCCGCCATCAGGCCCATGAACACGAGATCGGGGCTCTCGGCCTTCGCGACCGCGGCGAGGATCTTCGCGATGCCGAGCGCGTCGGAGCCATCGGTGGCCGGATCCTTCACGTGGATCGCGCGGTCGGCGCCCATTCCGAGTGCGGTGCGCAGCGCCTGGGTCACGCGCTCGGGCCCGATCGAGACCACGAACACGTCGGCGGTGCCGGCGTCCTTGATCCGCAGCGCCTCCTCGAGCGCGTAGGTGTCGTAGCTGTTGATCTCGAACTTGATGTTGTCTTCTTTGATCCAGGTGCCGTCACCGTTGATGTCCAGACGGGCATCCTGATGCGGCACCTGCTTCAGACACACCATGATCTTCATGGGGGGAGGCCTCCGGGGACGGGGTAGGGGAAAAGCGAAGACCCCGAGGCCGGGCGGCGCCGGGGCCGGAAAAACTCGGGAACGCTACTGGAATCGCTTTCGGTCGGCTACGGGCGGCCTACGCACCCATGAACATCAGGAACTGATCGAGGCTCGCGACGCGCAGGAACGGGTTGGTGCGCTTCTCGTGACCCATCGTGTCGAACGGCTCGGCCGAGTAGAGGTGGCCCGGGTAGAGCAGCGTCTCGTCGGGGAGCTGCTTCAGGGTCCCGTTCAGGCTGTGGTACATCGCCTCGGGATCGCTGCCGGGCAGATCGACGCGGCCGCAGCTGCCCAGGAAGAGCGTGTCGCCCGAGACGAGCTTTCCGGGCTGCCCGGGCTCCTCGACGAGGAAGCACTGCGAGCCCGGCGTGTGCCCGGGCGTGTGCAGGAAGCGCACGCGGATCGCGCCTAGCTCGATCACGTCGCCGCCGCGCTTGCGGGCGAGGTCCGATTCGGACGCGCCCGTGATCTTCTTGGTGCCCTCGGCCTCGTGCTCGTTCACGTACAGCGGCATCGGCTGGCGCGCGAGCAGCCGGTCGACTCCCTCGATGTTCATGCCGAAGATCGATCCGCCGACGTGGTCCTGGTGGTAGTGCGTCACGAGCGCGCCGACCACCTTCATGCCGTCGCCCTCGGCTTTGTCGAGGAGCGCGTCGACGCTCCACGCGGGATCGACGATCAGGGCCTCGCGCGTCGAGCGGCTGCCCACCAGGTAGGCGAAGTTCGCCATCTGTCCGACGGCGATCTGCTCGAAGTAGAGCTCGCTCGCGCTCACGTGGTGCCGCCGAGAATGCTCTGGATCCAGTCGTCGAGCGCCGTGGTCATCTCTTCCGTCACCTCTTCCTGGGTCCGCCCGGATTTCTTGAGCACCTTGAACAGGCGATCGGCCTCGGGGATCACGTGCAGCACGGTCGGCGCGCCCACGCGCACGAGCGTCTGGCGCAGCACCTCGACGTCGCAGCTCGTGTCGCGATCTCCTTGCAGGAAGAGCGCGGGAGATACGATCCGGAACAGCTGTTCGGGCTGCAGCTCCTCGGGCTTGCCCGCGGGATGGAGCGGGTAGGCCATCAGGAACAAGCCGTCGACGCGCACGCGCGCGGCCGCCAGGTCGGCGGCGACCTGGCCGCCGAGCCCGATCCCACCCAGAAACAGGTGTGCCGGAGCCGCAGTCGGGTCGCGTCCGAGTGCGCCGAGTGCGGCGCGCATGGTGCGGCGCAGCACGGGCAGCGAGTCGGGTCGCCGTTTGCCCGCCTCCGCGAACGGGAAGTTGAAGCGCAGCGAGAAGTAGCGCCGTTCGGTCAGCGACCGGTGCAGGCTCTCGACCGCCTCGCTGTTCATGTCGCCATGGGCGCCATGCGCGATCACGACGCCGACGCGCGATCCGGTCGGCCACCAGCGCGGGACGCCGAGCACAGCTGAAACCGCGTCGAGGCCGTGCAAGGGCTCCGAAAGCGGGATCTTGATCTCTTCGTAGCGGGAAGCAGGCTCGACCACTGTCCCTTGGGGCCCCCGAGCGCCCGCACCTTAGCACGGTCACCTATCTTGCCGGCTTCGCTCGCCTTCGGCTCGCTGCGCGGAGCTTGCGCTCTAGATCCAGCGACGGCCAACGGATACTCTGGGCAGTCAACCCCCCGAGGAGTCATGGAAAAGGTCCTGATCACGGGCATCGCAGGCGGCCAGGGACGCCTGCTCGCGAAGCGGCTGCGCGAGAACTTCGAGGTATGCGGCGTCGACCGCGTAGGATGGGATGGGGCCCCACGGGGGGTCAAAGTCCACGTCGTCGACATCCGCAAGAAGAAGTTCGAGGACGTGATCCGCACCGAGATGCCGACCGCGGTCGTACACCTCGGCCAGATCCGCCACTTCCGGACCCCGCTCTCCGAGCGCTACGACACCAACGTCCGCGGGACCAAGACGATGCTCGACCACTGCATCCACCACGGCGTGCAGAAGGTCGTGGTGATCTCGAGCTCGTACGTCTACGGCGCCTTCCCCGAGAATCCCTACTTCCTGGACGAGGATTCGCCGCTCTCCGCGAGCCGCGCGTATCCCGAAATGCGCGACCTGGTGGAGGTCGACACGATCGCGTCGGCCTACCTGTGGCGCTACCCGCACCTGCACACCTGCGTGCTGCGGCCCGTGAACGTACTCGGTGGCTACGTGCACTCGATGATCGGGCAGTACCTCAAGCAGACGCGCGTCCCGACCGTGATGGGCTTCGACCCGATGATGCAGTTCATCCACGAAGAGGATCTGTCGGAGGCGATCGCGCTCGCGCTCGAGCACAGCCTGCAGGGCGTGTTCAACGTGACGGGCCCGGGCCAGGTGCCGCTGCACACCGCGATCCGAGAAACAGGGGGTCGCGCGCTGCCGATCCCCGAGCCGATCCTGCGCGCGGTGTTCGATCGAGCGTGGCGCTGGGGCTTCCAGCCGATCCCGCCCGCGGCGCTCGACTATCTCAAGTATCCCGTCACGGTCGCGGGCGACCGCTTCGTCGAGGCCACCAACTTCCGCTGCCTGTTCGAGCTCGCCGAGATCTTCCAAAGCGTGGCGCGATGACCGAAGTCGCGCGCGCGTCCAGCGGCGGCATCTGGCAGTCGCTCTCGGACCTCGTGAGCGGCCTCCCGCTCTCGCTGCGCGAGCTGCAGGGCGAGCTCGAGGAGCGGCTGCACAAGGTGCCCAACCGCCTCAACGAGTACGGCTTCGATCCGTTCGGGCTGTCGCCGGACTGGGTGCGCACGATGGCGCTGCCGGCACTCCTGCTCTACCGCCACTACTTCCGCGTCGAGACCCACGACATCGACCGGATTCCGTCCGGGCGCGTGCTCGTGATCGCGAACCACGCGGGACAGCTCCCGTTCGACGGCATGATGCTCCAGATGTCGCTCCTGCTCGAAGCCGAGCCGCCGCGGATCGTGCGCGCGATGGGCGAGTACTGGATCCCGCAGCTGCCGCTCGTGAGCTTCGCGGCCGCGCGCATGGGCGCGCTCGTGGGCACGCCGCACAACTGCGCGCAGATGCTGCACCACGGCGAGTGCGTCGCGGTGTTTCCCGAAGGCGTGCGCGGCATGAACAAGCTGTACCGCGATCGCTATCAGCTCCAGCGCTTCGGTCAGGGCTTCATGCGCCTCGCGCTCGATACCCGCACGCCGATCGTTCCGGTGGCGATCGTCGGCTCCGAGGAGCAGAACCCCGGCTTCGCGAATCTCGAGGGCCTCGGGCGCCTGCTCGGAATGCCCGCCTTCCCGATCACGCTCGGCTTTCCGTGGCTCGGGCCGCTCGGCATGATGCCGCTGCCGGTCAAGTACCGGATCCATTTCGGCGAGCCGATTCACTTCGAGGGCAGTGCCGACGAGGACGACGCGGCGATCCAGACGCGCGTCGACGTCGTGAAGCACGAGATCACCGCGATGCTGCAGCGCGGCGTCGCCGCGAGGTCGGGTATCTTCCGGTGAGGCCGTCGGGGGTGAGAATGACGGACGAGCCGGTCGTGATCGAGCTGAATCCGCGCGAGCAGCGCCTCTACGATCGTCTGCGCACGCGCGTTGTGAAGATCGCGGAGCCGGGACAGCCGTCGGGGATGGCCGACATCCTGCTGCTGCTGCCCGACTTCACCGTGCTGCTCGCGCGCCTGCTGCGCGACCCACAGGTGTCGCGCCGCTCGAAGCTGATCGCACTGTTCGGGATCGGCTACGTGCTCTCGCCGATCGATCTGATGCCGGCTCTCCTGCTCGGGCCGCTCGGCCTGCTCGACGATGTGGTGGTGGTGACCGCAGCGCTGTCGCGCCTGCTCAACCACGTCCATCCCGACGTGGTGCGCGCGGCGTGGCCGGGGCAGGGCGATGCGCTCGACGCGATCCAGCGCGCGTCCATGTGGTGCGAGCGCTTCCTGGGTCGCAGATTGCGCGGCTTCGTGCGCGGCGCGCTGCGGTTGGAGCAGCGCTAGCGAAATGAAGATCGCCGTGACGGGGGGCGCGGGGTTCATCGCCTCGCAGATCGCCGAGGCGTGCCTGGCGGCGGGTCACGAGGTGATCATCCTCGACGACCTCTCCAGCGGTAGGCGAGCCAATCTTCCGCAGGGCGCCAAGTTCTTCTGTGTCGACATCCGCGCGCCGGAAGTGGCCGAGATCTTCCGCAGCGAGAGGCCCCAGGTGCTCTCGCATCACGCAGCCCAGATGGACATCCGCCGCTCGGTCGCCGATCCGCGCTTCGATGCCGACGTGAACGTGCTCGGCACCCTCAATCTGCTCGAGGCCGCGCGCGAGACGGGAGTCAAGCGTGTGGTGTTCGCGTCGTCGGGCGGCGCCGTGTACGGAGAGCCGTCGCTCGTTCCCATCCCCGAATCACATCCGCTCGAGCCGCTCTCGCCGTACGGGATCACCAAGGCGACGGGCGAGCGCTACCTCTCCTTCTACCACGCGGTGCACGGCATCTCCTACGTCGCACTGCGCTATTCGAACGTATTCGGTCCGCGCCAGGATCCCCACGGTGAGGCCGGCGTCGTGGCGATCTTCATCGAGCGGATGCTCGACGGCCAGATTCCGACCATCTACGGCGACGGTGCGCAGACGCGCGACTACGTCTTCGTCGGCGACGTCGTGCGCGCCAATCTCGCGGCGCTCGAGTCCGATTTCGTCGGATCCGTGAACATCGGCACGGGGATCGAGACCGACGTCAACACGCTGTTCTCACAGCTGCGCAAGCTCATGGGCTTCGGGCATGCGGCCGTGCACGCACCCGCGCGCGCGGGCGAGCTCCTGCGCAGCGTCATCACAATCGAGCGCGCGCGCGACGCGCTCGGGTGGCGCCCCGAAGTGACGCTCGAGCAGGGTCTGCGCAGCACGATCGAGTTCTTCCGCGGACGAGCGCGGTGATGGAAGCCGCGTCCTAGCCGGGTCGGATGTGTCGCCCACCCTCAAGCTGCTCGCGGCGAGTCTCGCGTTGTCGCTCGGGCTGGGCGAGATCTGCGCGCGCCTCGTGCTTCCGCGCCCGGGCTTCACGCCGTTTCCAATCCAGGAGACGCGCGGCGTCGTGCAGCCCGACCCGGAGCGGGGCTACGCCTACACCGCGAATTACTCGCGCCATGTGGTGACGCCCGACTACGAGATCGACTTCCGGACGAATTCGCTCGGCATGCGCGACGTCGAGCCCGACCGCGTCGACCCGGGCGCTCTCCACCTGCTGGCGGTGGGCGATTCGTACACACAGGGACACGGGGTCGAGGCCGAGGAGGCCTGGCCCAAACGGCTCGAGGCGCGCCTGCCCGGCTCGCACGTCTACAACACCGGGGTCTCCGGGTACGGATTGCAGCAGATGCGGCGCAGCGCGGAGGTCTTCTTCGAGCGCTTCGCGCCGCGCGCGATCTTCGTCGGCGTGTACGGCCACGGATACTCGCGGATCGAGGATCCATACGTGATGGTCGGAGACGGTGCGGGGCTGGTCACCCGGAGCGCGGCGGACGAGATCGATGTGCTCGAGGACGGCTTTCTGTTTCCGTCGTTCCACACGAACCCGCTCCGCGCGGCTTCGTTCTGGATCGACCGCCACTGGTTCCTCGGCGGTCATCTGATGCATCTGGTGTTCGGGCCGCGCGTGCCCGATGCACCTCCGCAGCCTCCGTGGGAGTCGCCGGGACGAGCCGTGCTCGAGCGCGAGATGCAGCCGATGCTTCGGGAGCTCGCAGCACTGCATGCCGATGCCGAGCGCTGGGGCACACCGCTGGTCGCTCTGCTCGTCAGTCCCGCCGAGTCCGACGGCAGCTTCGCGCCCCTCCAGCGCGGCTACAACGAGGTGATCACCGCGTTCGCGCGAGAGCAGGCGATCTGCTGGGTCGACCCGATCCCGAGCTTCGTTGCGTCGGGCGCGGGGCAGTCGCTGCGCCTCGGCGTGGACAAGCACTGGAGCCCGCGGGCCCAGGACATCGCAGCCGAGCAGATCGTGTCCGTGCTCCGGGCGAGCCTGTCCGCGCCGAGCCCGGAGACGCTTCCGTGTCAGGCGGCGGCTCGTGCGGTGCTGAATCGTTGAGCCGGACGCGGCCCCGGGTCGCGGAATGTGTTTCACATCACGGCAACTCCGGGCCCCATCCCCCCGACCCGCGCTCTAAACCGCCCGCTCCGAACGACCGATAACACTGTCTGGCCAGTCTGGGGGTCGTGATGCGGGTGCGTTGGGGATCGATCGCCGTGGTATGCGCGCTCGCGGGTGCGCTGGGCTCCGCGTGTGGCGGGGGCGGCGGTGGAGGAGGAGGCGGCGGCGGCGCTGGAGCCCCTGCCAGCTCTGCGTTCCCTCAGGGCTTCTTGCCGGTGCGATTCGCCGTGACCGGCGGCAGCGGCGATGTGGCGTTCCGCTCGGGCGGCGATCTCTACGTGGTCGATGGGAGCGCCGACGTCACCGCGGTTTCGCGAGCGGACGGCACCGCGACGGTGTTCGCGAGCGATGTCGACAGCGGCAACGCCGTGTTGCGCTCGATCGCGGTCGGGTCGGACGGCAGGGTCTTCGCGGGCGACGACGCCGGAAACATCTGGGTGATTCCCGCGAGCGGCGGCTCCTCGGCGCTGCTCGTCGACACGGCGACTGGTGCCGAGGTCACGGGGCTCGCGGTTGCGCCGAACGGGTTCGGCACCGCGGGCGGCTCGCTGGTCGCAGCCGTAGGCACGGACGGGATCGTACAGGTCGCCACGGACGCGTCCGCGGCGGTGACGCCGCTCGTTCCCGGTGGAAACCGCTACGTCGACGTCGCGTTCTCGGGCACGACGCTGCTCGCGCTCGACGGGACCAGCGACGAGATCGACACGGTCAGTGCGGCCGGTGTCGTCGCGTCGCTCCAGGGCGGCTTCAGCAATCCGGTGGGGATGGCCGTCGACGACGGCCGCGCGGAGATCTGGGTCGCCGATGCGGGCGTCGACATCCTGCGCGCGGTTCCGGTCGCGGGCGGAGCCGCGCCGAGCGATCGCGCTCCCTACGATTTCAGCGCGACCGCGCCGAGCGGCGTCGCATACGACGGCGTCGGCACGATCGCGTTCGTCACGCGCGGATCGGTGGTGGTGCGGGGGTCGGCGGTCCCGCGCATCGATGTGGCGAGCGTCAACTTCGGGCCGAGCTTGAGCGGCCCGACTGTGGGCTACGGCGATCTCGAGCTCGATCGCGACGGCGCGTTCGTGCTGGTCGGGAACGACACCGTCGATCCGATGGGGAACTTCCTGTTCCGCGTGAGCCGCGACGGCGCTACCACGAGCGTGCTGAACTCGAACGTCGGTGCCGCCGGCGAGCAGCTGCTGAGCCTCGCGATCGATCCGGCCTCGCAGGCGATCTACATCGGGACCGACCAGGGAAACATCTATCGGCGCAGCTCCGACGGGACGGTCGCCCTGCTCGTCTCCGCGTCCGCGGCCGCCGTGCTCGGCCTCGAGCTCGCGCCGGGCGGCTTCGGCTCGTTCGGCGGTCACCTGATCGCCACGACCGAGGCAGGTGAGCTGCTCGCGATCGATCCGCTGAGCCCCAATCCGCCGGCGGGCATCACGCCGAGCGAGGCGCTCACGGCGCTGGACGACCTCGTGTTCGCGAGCGACGGAACCCTCTACGCGGTGGAGAACGACGGCGGCGGGGCGGCGCGCCTGCTCTCGATCGCGGCGGATGGCACCGTGACGCGCCTCAACACGCCCAAGGGTCAGCTCGGCCGGCCCGACGGGATCGAGATCGACGAAGGCGGCGACCGCCTGCTCGTGACGAGCGTCTTTGCCGTGGGCGGCGACAAGCTGCTCGAGGTGGCGCTGTCCAACTCGGACGTGAACCAGCTCGCGAGCATCGACGTCGACAACGGCTTCAACCCGACCGGAATCGTCTACGACCGGCTCGGGACCGCGATCCTGCGCAGCGGCGGAGACACCTCCACGTCGCTCGACGCCATCTCCGTCTTCCCTTAGCTGGACCCAGCCGCCGCCGCGAGCCAGTGCGTCTGGTTCAGGTGCGCCGCGAACGGGTCGTGCGCGGCGTCGCTGTGCCACTGGTACTCGGTCACGAGTGCGACGGCTTCCGCGCGCGCGCGCCCGTACAGGCGCGCGATCACGCCGAGCGCCATGTCGGTGCCGGCCGAGACACCGGACGAGGTCACGAACGGGCCGTCCTCGACCCAGCGCGCCTGCTCGATCCAGTCGACCTTCTCGCCCTGTCCGCGCGCGAGCTCGAAGAAGATCTTGTTGGAGGTGGCGCGCCGGCCGTCGAGCAGCCCCGCGCGCGCGAACAGCGCCGACCCGGAGCACACCGACATCGAGACCTCCGCGCTGCGCGAGCGCGTGCGCAGGAACTCGTGCAGCGCGTCGTTGCCGAGCTGCGCGAGCGTGCCGATCCCGCCCGGCAGGAGCAGCAGATCGAGCGCGGGCGCGCTCGCGAAGCTGTGGCGCGCGAGCGTCTCCGGCCCCTGCGCGGAGCGCACCGGGCCCACTTCCTGGGCAACCGTCTCGATCCGCAGCTCGGGGCCGAGGCAGCCGAACATCTCGAGCGGCCCGTAGAGATCGAGCAGCTCGAAGTCGGGGTATAGGATCGCTCCGAGCGTTCGGACGCGGGCGGGCGAGGTCATGATCCACTCCTGCGCAGGGCGGGCGCACGGGCGAGGATCGTCGGCGCCGCGCGCGTCCGCAATGACAACCATCCGGCGAATCCGGCCATCCGGAGCGACTCGTTGGTATCCTCGGCGACCGTGACGTCGCCCCGGATCGTGCTCTACGCACCGCGCGGGATGCCGCTCACCGAGAAGGTCGGGCGCGCGCTGCGCGTGAAGAAGCTCGCCTTCGAGATCGTCGAGCCGGAGACCGCCGAGGACTACCGGCGATTCTCGCCCGAGACCGGGCTCCTGCCCGTGGTCGACGTCGACGGCGTGAGGGTTCCCGACTCGGCCGCCATCCTCGACTTCCTGGACGAGCGCTTCCCCGAGCCCCGGCTCGTCTCCTCGGACGTGCGCGCGGCGCGCGAGCAGCGGCGGCTCGAGAGCTGGATCGACGAGACGCTGGCCTTCTACATCCTGCGCTGGGTGCGCAGCCGGATCGGGCCCGACGTGCCGCTGCCCGTCCGCGGTGGCGGCTTTCCGCTCGGCTCGATGTCGGAGCTCGGGCTGGTCGGCCGCGGGCGGATCCGCACGGAGGCGTTCGATCCGGACGGGCAGGGTCCGGGGCCCGAGTTCGCGCGGCGGCTCGACGATCTCGATCACATGCTGGGCACGCGCCGCTATTTCTACGCGGACCGGATCAGCCGCGCAGATCTCTCGGTCTGCTCGTCGCTCTCGGTGATGCACCGCGACATCTACCCCGGCGCGCGCGCGCTGCTCATGGCGCACGCGAAGCTCTTCGAGCACACCGAGCGCGTGCTCGACGAGACCGGTGGACCCAAGCCCGTGTGAGAACGCGAAGGAGAGCGCGATGAAGGCCACCCTCGAAGGGCGCGTGATCGCCGAGACCGACGACATCGTCGAGTGCGCGGGCTATGCCTACTTCCCGAGCTTCGCGGTGCGCGTGGAGTGGCTCGAGAAGGCGCCAAAGACGGAATCGGATCGCGCCTGCCCGCACGGCGTGCAGTTCTACGACCTCGTGATCGACGGTGCGCGCCACGAACGCGTCGCGTGGTGTTACGAGGCGCCGCGGCCCGCACTCGCGCACGTGACGGATCGCTTCGGCTTCTGGAAAGAGGTCGAGGTGAGCTGAGACGGACATGAGCGAATCCGCACCCGGAGCGGACCCCACGCTCGCCGACGCGCCCGCTCGCGAGCCGAGGGGGGATCTCGCCGTCGTCGGCACGATGATCCCGTACCTGCGCCCCTATGCCGCGCGGATCGCGGTCGCGCTCGCGCTGATCGTCGCGGCCAAGCTGCTGCACCTGCTCGTGCCAGTCGCGCTCAAGCACATCGTCGATCGGCTCGACGTCGAGCCCTCGCTCATGATGCTGCCGGTGGCGCTGCTGCTCGCGTACGGCTCCGCGCGGATCGGCGTCACGATATTCACCGAGCTGCGCCAGGTGGTGTTCGCGCGCGTGATGGCGCGCGTGTCGCGCCGCGTGACACTGCGCGTGTTCGAGCACCTGCACTCGCTCTCGCTCGCGTTCCATCTCGACCGCCGCACCGGCGGCGTCGCACGCGACGTCGAGCGCGGCGGCGCCGCGGTCTCCGATCTGCTCGATCTCACGATCTACACGATCCTGCCCACCGCGCTCGAGGTGGTGCTCGTCACGGCAGTGCTCTTGTGGGCCTATGACGGGGGCTTCGCGCTGATCGCGCTCGGGACGATCGCCGCGTACGCGCTCTGGACCTTTTCGGTGACCGAGTGGCGCACGCGCTTCTTCCGCGCCGCCGTCGAAGCCGACACGCGCGCGAACGAGCGAGCCGTGGACTCGCTGCTCAACTACGAGACGGTCAAGTACTTCAACAACGAGGCGCACGAGGCGGCGCGCTACGACGAGCGCCTGCGAGAGCTCGAGGACGCGCGCGTGATGGCGCAGAAGACGCTCGCAGTGCTGAATCTCGGGCAGACCGTGGCAGTCTCGATCGGGGTCACCGCGATGATGTGGCGCGCGGCCGCCGGGGTGGTCGCGGGCCAGCTCACCGTGGGCGATCTCGTGCTCGTGAACGCCTATCTCCTGCAGCTCTCGGCGCCGCTCTTCCTGCTCGGGATGGTCTATCGCGAGTTCAAGCAGGCGCTCGTGAACATGGAGCGCCTGTTCGGTCTGCTCGACGAGCCGCGCGACGTGCGGGACCGCTCCGACGCGGAGGCGCTCTCGGTTTCGCGCCCGAACATCCGGTTCGAGGGTGTGCGCTTCGGCTACGACCCGCGCCGCGAGATCCTGCACGGAGTCGATTTCGAGATCGCGCCCGGCGGCACGGTGGCGGTGGTGGGTCATTCCGGTTCGGGGAAGTCGACGCTCTCGCGTCTGCTCTACCGCTTCTACGAGGTCGGCGCGGGCGCGATCCGGATCGACGGTCGCGACCTGCGCGAGTTCACCCAGGATTCGCTGCGCGCGGCGATCGCGATCGTCCCCCAGGACACGGTGCTCTTCAACGACACGATCTACTACAACATCCTCTACGGGCGCCCCGGCGCGAGCCGCGCCGACGTGGAGGAGTCCGCGCGCGCGGCGCACATCCACGAGTTCATCGAGACGCTCCCCGACGGGTACGAGACGGAGGTCGGCGAGCGCGGGCTCAAGCTCTCCGGCGGCGAGAAGCAGCGCGTCGCGATCGCGCGCGCGCTGCTCAAGAACCCCGCGATCCTGATCTTCGACGAAGCGACTTCCGCGCTCGACTCGAAGGCGGAGAAGGCGATCCAGGCGGAGCTCGAGCGCATCTCGGTCGGCCGCACGGCGCTCGTGATCGCGCACCGGCTGTCGACCGTGATGAGTGCGGACGAGATCCTCGTGATGGACGCGGGTCGTATCGTCGAGCGCGGAACCCACGACGAGCTGCTCGCGGCGCGCGGCCGCTACGCACAGATGTGGCAGCTCCAGCAGGAGGGCCACGACGAGGAGGCATCGCCCGCGCCGCAGGTGGCGGCGCGGTGAGCGCGGCAGGGAACCCGACGGAGTCGGCCCGGCTGGCGCGCCCGATCTCGCTCGCGCTGCTCGCGGCCGCGCTGTTCGGTGCCGGGGTGCCCGCGAGCAAGACGCTGCTCGCGGAGATCCCGCCGTTCCAGCTCGCGGGTCTGCTCTATCTCGGCGCCGCGCTCGGAGTCGCACCAGCCACGTTGTTCGCGGGTGGGCTGCGCCTCCCGCGCGCGGGAGATCGCAATCGGCTGCGCCTGCTCGGCGCGATCGCTGCGGGCGGCGTGTGCGGCCCGCTGCTGCTGCTGTTCGGGCTGCGCCTTGCTGGGGCGGCGTCGGTGTCGCTCTGGCTCTCGTTCGAGGTCGCGGCAACCGCGCTGCTCGGTGTGCTCGTCTTCCGCGATCGGATCGGTGCCCTCGGCGCCGCGGGGGTGGTCTGTGCGCTTGCGGCCGCGCTCGTGTTGTCCGCACGCGAGGGCGCGAGCGGGGTTGCCGCGGGCGCGCTCGTGCTCGCCGCGTGCATTTGCTGGGGCCTCGACAACCACCTCACTGCGCTGATCGACGACCTCGCTCCGAGCCAGATCACGTTCTGGAAGGGGCTCGGCGCGGGCACCGTCAACTTCGCGATCGGGGTTGCGAGCGCTCCGCTCGCGGGATCGGTCGCCGTGCTGTTCAGCGCGCTCGGCGTGGGCGCGCTCGCCTACGGGGTGAGCATCGCGTTGCTGATCTCCGCATCGCAATCGCTCGGAGCGACGCGCGCCCAGAGCTTGTTCGCGAGCGCGCCGTTCTTCGGCGCGCTGTTCGCGATGCTGTTCCTCGGCGAAGCGCTCGGCGCAGCGCACCTCGCGGGTGCGCTGCTATTCGCCGCGGGCGCCGTGCTGCTCGGGCTCGATCGGCACGCTCACACCCACGCGCACGCCGCACACGAGCACGAGCACGCGCACCGCCATGACGACGGTCACCACGACCACGCGCATCCGGGCGAGCCGCGTTCGCTTTGGCACACCCACCGCCACCGGCACGAGCCCGCGGTGCACAGTCACCCGCATTGGCCGGATCTGCACCACCGGCACGAGCACGAGGAATAGCTACTCGACGTATCCGAGGCCGCGCAGCTGGTCTTCGGTCGTCTCGTCGATCGCCGTCGGTGTCGCCGGCTCGGCGGCGCTCGTCTCGTAGCTGTCGATCCTGCGGACCTGTACGCCGCGCGTGAGCAGCGCCGTGGGCACGTCGCCCGCGAGGTCTTCGGCCACGGGCAGGCCGAGCAGCGTCAGCGCGAGGGGCACCACGTCGTAGATCGAGAGCGCGAGGCGCTCTGCGCCCGGAGCGATCCCGGGACCCGCGGCGATGAGCATTCCGTCGAGGCGATGTCCGCCCCACTCGCCGGGCGCGGACGCGAAGCCGTGGTCGGAGAGCACGATCACCGCCGTCTCGGGGCCGAGTTCGGCCACGAGCCGTCCGAGCAGCCGGTCCGACTCGCGATAGGCGCGTGCGACCTTGTCGCGGTGCGCGCGCAGCTCGTCGGCGGGCAGTGCTGCGTAGTCCTCGGGGCGGTGGAAGCGCCAGAACGCGTGGGAGACCCGGTCGGGCAGCGTGATCACGTGCGCGGTGACGCGCCAGTCGCGCCGCCACTCGCGCAGCGCGAGGCTCGCGCGCAGATGCATCTCCTCGACGTCGACGAGGTGCTCGAAGATCGCGTCGCGCGCGATCGGATCCGCGACGCTCTTCCAACCGGTCGGCTCGACCACGTACATTCCCAGCCCCGCGACGAGCTCCTGCACCTCTGGCGAGCTCGCGTAGGGATGGATCGGCGCGCGCGGATCCTGGAACGCCGGGGTCGAGAGCAACGCCCCGCCGTCGAGTTGCCGCAAGCGCACGTACAGACGCCCGCTCGGCGCTGGCGTCGCGAGCCACGGAGACCACGCGCCGCGCGCGAGCTCGATGCGCTGGCCGGCGACGGTCCAGACCGCCGGATCCCGGTCGCGGCCTCCCTCCCGCGCAAACGCGATCGGCACCTGCGCGAGCGGAACCCATCCGCGCCGGGCCGCTGCAGCGATCGCGATGTGACGCCATCTCCTCGCCGGGTCGAGCCATCCGCCCAGCGACGCCTCTGCGTGTAGGGAGGATCCGTCACCCGACGTCGCCACCTCCGCGTCGTGGAGCGGTCCGGCTTGCTCTTGCTCTCTCACGGCGATCGCGAGGTTCTGCGTGAGCCGCGGGTCGTTTCCGGCGCGGCGCAGCGGGGCCGGGATCGGGAAGCCCGACACCAGCGCGCCTAGGGCGGCGGTGGGCGGCCACGTGCCGGGCACGTTCACCACGAGCGAGGCGAGCCCCGCGGCGCCCGCCATCTCCCACAACGTGCCGGTGCGCCGATTGGCGGAGTGCGCGCTGTGCCAGTCGACGATGCCGTGCTGCTCGGGCGGGCGACCCGAGAAGATCGACGTCCAGACCACGGGCGACACGGTCGGCTCGATCGATCGCAGCACCGCGCTGCGCCCGCGCGACGACAGCGCGGCGAGGTTCGGCAGCTCGCCTGCGCGGATCAGTGAGTCGATCACCGACCAGTCGCCACCGTCGAGTCCGATGATCGCGACGCGCGAGGCCAACGCGTCGCGCGGTTCGCTCTGCGCGAGTGCGTGAGTCGCAGCGGTGTCGGGAGCCGGAGGCACGAACGCGGAGACGACCGCGGGTGCCAACCCCGCGAGCGCGAGCGCCGCGGCCAGGCCGGTCGCGAAGCCGTGTCGCGCGCGCGGAGCCGCGATCGCGAGGCACACGCCGAGTCCGAGCCCGAGCGCTGCGTGCGCCAGCGCGAGTGCGCACGAGCCCAGCACACCGAACCCGTAGAGCCACGACCAGGCGACACCGGCGGCCAGCGATCCGAGCACCGCGCCGGAGCAGGTTCTCGTCCCGGAGAGCGCGTTAGTCATGCGCCGGACGATTTTCCCTTGCGCACGCGCGCACGGACGCGCAAGCTGAGAAGCGCTCGAAGGAGGAGTCAGCCATGCGACGCATCGATCGATCGATCATCACGGCCCTTTGCTTCGTCTTCCTCGCGTTCGTTCCCGTGTCGGGATCTGCCGAGGACACGTCCGGTCTGAAGGATTGCGGTGACCGCAAATGTACCGAGTGGGCGCCCAAGGGCGAGAAGACGTGTCGGACCTGCAGCACGGTTCAGTGCGAGAAGCAGGGCGACCAGGAGCTGATGAAGGGCGTGAAGAAGGAGACCCAGTGCTACGAGGGCCACGGCGACCCGCCCAGCGACGAGGAAGCCGGGGAGTAGCGCGGCTCGCTTCGGGGCGAGGTAACGATGGGTGGGCCGCGCCGGGCCACGCTCGTCTTCATCCTCGTCACCGTCACGCTCGACATGCTCGCATTCGGGATCGTGATCCCGGTGCTGCCCAAGCTCGTGCTCGACTTCACGGGCAGCGCGACGAGCGCGGCGTGGTGGCAGGGCGTGTTCGGCACGCTGTTCGCGGTGATCCAGTTCTTCTTCGCCCCCGTGCTCGGCGCGCTCTCGGATCGCTTCGGACGCCGTCCCGTGATCCTGCTCTCGAACTTCGGTCTGGGGCTCGACTATGTGCTGATCGCGCTCGCGCCGAACCTGTGGTGGCTGCTCGCAGGCCGCGCGATCGCGGGCTTCTGCTCCGCCTCGATCAGCGTGCCGAGCGCCTACATCGCGGACGTCACGCCGCCGGAGGAGCGCGCGGCGGCCTTCGGCGCGATCGGCGCCGCGTTCGGCATCGGCTTCATCCTCGGGCCGTTCATCGGCGCCCAGGCCGGCGGCATCGATCCGCGCCTCCCGTTCTGGATCGCCGGCGCGCTGACCCTGGCGAACTTCGCTTACGGAATGTTCGTGCTGCCCGAATCGCTGCCGCCGGAGCGGCGCGCGTCGTTCGATTGGCGCAACGCCAACCCGATCGGCTCGGCGCTGTTGATCCGCCAGTATCCCACGCTGTGGGCGCTGTTCGGCGTTTCGGTGCTCTGCTACCTCGCGCACGACTCGCTGCCGCACACGTTCTTTCTCTACGGCAACACGCGCTTCGGGTGGGACCAGAAGATGGTCGGGTACGCGCTCGTCGCGGTGGGCGTGATGAACGTGATCGTGCAGGCGGGTGCGATCGGCCCGATCGTGAAGGCACTCGGCGAGAAGGGCGCGCTCTACTTCGGGCTCGGCATGGGGCTCGCCGCGTTCATCCTCTACGGCGTGGCGTGGTCCGAGTGGGTCGTGTTCGCGGCGATCGCGCTCGGCGGCTTCTGGTGGATCTGGAACTCCGCCGCGCAGACGATCCTGTCGAAGACGGTCGCGGCGACCGAGCAGGGCCGACTCCAGGGCGCGCTCGCGAGCGTGCGTGCGGCTTGTCAGGTGTTCACGCCCGCGATCTTCAACGGCGCGTTCGCGGTGGGCGTGCGCGTCGACACGCACTGGTCCGGCGCGCCGATGCTCGTCTCCGCGGCGTTGCTCGCGCTCGCGGTGCCGTTCGCGCTCGCGGCGACGCGCCGGATTTCCGAGACAGTCGCAGAGGCCCCGTGAATTATTCGATCGCGCTCAGGCTCCGCCCGGCGTGAACGCGCATGGCATGCGCTTGATGCCGTGGATGAAGTTCGAGCGCAGCATCTCCGGCGCGCCGGTAATCTCGAGATCCGGCAGCCGCCGCATCAGCTCGCGAAACACGACCGTGATCTCGCGGCGGGCGAGGTTCGCGCCCAGACAGTGGTGGGCGCCCGGACCGCCGAAGCCCACGTGCTCGTTCGGCTCGCGCGTCACGTCGAAGCGGTAGGGATCCGGGAAGACGCTCTCGTCGCGGTTGGCCGAGTTGTACCAGAGCACGATCTTCTCGCCTGCGCGCAGCTTCTGTCCGCCGAGCTCGGTGTCCTGCGTGCAGGTGCGCCGGAAGTGGATCACCGGCGAGGCCCAGCGCACGATCTCCTCCACCGCTGTGGGCGCCAGAGCCTCGAAGTCTGCGGCCCACTTGCGGCGCTGGTCGGGGTGATCGCAGAGCGCCTTCATGCCGTGGCTGATCGCGTTGCGCGTGGTCTCGTTGCCCGCAGCGACGAGCAACACGAAGAACGAGGCGAGCTCCTGGTCGGTGAGCGTCTCGCCGTCGATCTCCGCGTTGATCAGCTGCGACGTGAGATCGTTCCTCGGCTGACGCCGGCGCTCCGCCGCGATCTCGTTCATCAACTCCGCCAACGCCTTGCCCGAGTTGAGCGCCGCGATCAGCGGGTTCGTGCCCGGCGCCACGTACTCCGGATCGCCGAGCCCGAGGATGATGTTCGTCTGATCGAACACGAACTGCGTCTGGCTCGCCGGGATCCCCATCATGTCGCAGATGATGCCGAGCGGAAGCGGTGCGGCGACATCGCGCACGAAATCGCATTCACCCTTCTCGATGATCGCGTCGATCAGCTCGCTGGCTCGCCGCTCGACGTCGTCCTGCAGGCGCGCGAGCGCCTTCGGCGTGAATCCGCGCGAGACGATGCTGCGCAGGCGCGCGTGGCGGGGGTCGTCCATCGCGATCATCGAGCCGAAGAACTCGTTCAGCTCGACCGGAAGGTCCGGGATCTGCACTCCTTTGCCCGAGCAGAACAGGTCGCTCCGGCGGCTCGCGGTGACCACGTCGGCGTGGCGGGTGACTGCCCAGTACCCGGGTCCGCGCGGCAGCGGAATCTCCGGCGGCGGCTCGAACTCGTCGTGGAACGACATCGGCCGCTCGCGGCGCAGGATCGCAAACGCACCCTCGCGCTCCTCGGCGGGGGCGGTCCAGAATTCGAGCTTGTCGAGGTGGACGTCGTCGACGCTCCCGGGAAGCCTGGGGGTGAACATGGAGTCTCCTTCGCGGGCGTAGTGGTGCGTGGATCCACTATTACCGAAACGCGAGCCGGGTTACAGTGCGACGCAGCGGGCTAGTTCGATAGCCCGTCTAATTACCCGGACGGAGTCGCCATGGGGTCGGAGAAGCAGGGGCGGAAGAGGGGAGTCGCGGCGCTGGTCGCGGTGATGTTATGCGCGATGCCGGTCGCCGCGGAGCTCGGCGACTACACGGCGTTGCAGACGCTCGGGAACCTCCTCTGGCCGCCCGGCGCGACCCACCCGGTGATACCGGCCGAGAAGACGGGCCCGTATCCGCTCAAGGCGAGTCCGACCACGTTCAACGACGGCTTCCAGCCGGGCCGCTATTACGAATGGCAGACGGTCCAGCTGCACCCGTCCACCGATGCAGTCTGCGGCAACGGCACCCCGTACAAGTTCTTCGTGAACCGCGTTCCGAACACGCGCAACACATTGATCTATCTCGAGGGCGGCGGCGCCTGTTGGGACGAGGCGAGCTGCCGCGGGCGCACGGGCATTCGCGGCGCGCGCAACCCCAACGGCATTCCCGACGACTATCTGGCCCTGACCAACCCGGCGACCGGGTTGGTGAGCCCGTACGTGTTCCGCGCGCACCCGTATTCGCACGTGAAGACGCAGGCGTGGAATCTGGTCTACGTGCCCTACTGCACGGGCGACATCTACGTCGGCGACAAGGTGCAGGTCTACGAGGATCCGAGCGGAGCCCTGCCGCCGCTCGTCTGGCATCACAACGGCGCTCGCAACGTGCTCGCGGTGCTCGCGTGGCTCAGGAACCACCTGCCGCGCCCGAGCCAGATGCTCACGGCCGGATGTAGTGCCGGCAGCATCGGCGCGCTCGCCGGTTACGACCTGATTCGCGGCCACATGAGTCCGACGCTCGGGTACCTGATCGACGACTCGGGCCCGGCCTTCCCGGCGCCTCGCAACGGCGATCCGGCGCAGTACCCGTCGGTGCCGCTGCACAACCACATCCGCGGCGTCTGGGGGCTCGACACGGGGCCGCTTGCGTACCTCAAGTCGCGCATGCCGCAGCTCGACATGAACAACCTCGGGTCGATCTACGCCGCGCTCTCCGCGAAGTACCCGGCCGACCGCATGGGCCAGACACACTTCTGGGAGGATCTGAACTACTCCTCCTACTCGTACGAGCGCTTCCACGACGAGATCGCGAACGAGCCGAATCAGCAGGTGAGAGAGCAGCTGATCCACGAGCGCTGGTATCTCGACACGGAGCACCTGATGGCCGTGCTCCAGACGCTTCCGAACTTCGGGTACTACCTGCCGCGTTACCGCGCGCTGAACGAGAGTCACTGCACGACGATTCGTCGACTTCGAGAACGGAGACATCCAGGAGGATGGTCTCGTGCTCGAGAACTTCATCAACAACGTGTTGAACGGGTCGGGACCGGTGATGGAAGCCTCGGAGGAGGACCGCGTGCGCGACTTCCAGAAGCTGCCGAATCCGGTCTACATCGCGGTCGACGCGCTGCTCCAGTCGGGGCTCTAGGGCCGGCGCTCGGCGCGAGTCACTCGGGCGCGGGCTGCCCGTCCGCGTACACCTCGATGCGCAGCTGGCGCAGGCGCTCGCGCAGATATTCGTCGCGCGAGACGCCGCCGGGGATCTCATCGAGCGCCATGACCTCGCTCGCGATCTCGTCCTGTCGCGCCAGGTACTCTTCATCGCGCGGACTCGGAGCCCGGTTCGCCTCGGCCGCCTCGGCCCGCCGCTGGTAGTCCTCGGTCAGCCGCCGACTCTCGCTGTCGCGCACGGCCGGGTCGTCCACGGTCGCTCGCAGCAGGGCGAGCCTCAGCAGGAGCGCCTCGGGCGGCAGCACGCGTCCTTCCCGCTCTCGCACGTCGGTCTGGGCGAGGATCGCCGCGGCGCGCGCAGCTCGTTCGGACTCGTCGAGCTCGCGGTAGCCGTCGAAGAACGCGCGCACCGCGTCTTGAAATGCGATCTCCTCGCGGTAGCGCGCGCTCTCGGGATCGCCCGCGCTCTCGCGATCCGGGTGCTCCCGGCGCGTCAGCGATCGCGGGCTCCACCGCGCTCGTTGCGGGAGGCAGCGCCGCCGCGAGCGGCGGCGCAGGAGGCTCCGCGCTCGGGCGCCCCGCTCGCAACGCAAACCACGCCCCACCCGCGAGCAACACCGCGCCCGCTGCAGCCGCCAGCGATGAACGGACCCATCGCACCATGGAGCGAGGGTATCCTGTCGCATCGTGTCGGGTCCCGTCCGGCTCAGCCTGCTCCTGCCCGCGATCGCGGCGGTCTACTTCGGCGCCGCGAAGCTCGGGCTTGCGCTCGCATTCGTGGCGCCCCAGGCGACGGCCGTATGGCCGCCGACCGGCATCGCGTTGGCGGCACTGGTCCTGTTCGGACTCCGCGCCTGGCCGGGCGTCTGGATCGGCGCGCTGTTCGCGAATGCCACCGTTGCCTCGCTGCCGGTGGCCGTCGGGATCGCGACCGGGAACACGCTCGAGGCGGTCGCGGGCGCGTATCTCCTCCACCGATCGAGCTTCCGGCCCTCGCTCGAGCGGATGCCGCACATCGCGAGCCTGCTGGTTGCGGGCGCACTCGTGAGCACGGCCGTCAGCGCGACGATCGGCGTGACGACGCTGTGCATCGGCCAGATGCAACCGTGGTCGGCCTTCGCCCCGATCTGGACCGTGTGGTGGATCGGCGACGCGATGAGCGTCGTCGTCATCGCGCCGCTGCTGCTCGTCTGGAGCTCGAGGCCACCGCGCCAGTGGTCGCTGGAGCGGATCGGCGAGGGTGTCGCGCTGCTCGCTGGTCTGTTAGTCGCGCTCTGGCTGATCTTCTCCACGCGCACGACCCCCGGGGCGAGCCCCGTCCACTATTGGATGTTCCCATTCGTGATCGCAGCGGCGCTGCGATTCGGGCAGCAGGGCACCACGGCGATCAACGCCGTGGCGTCCGCGGTGGTGATCTGGGGAACGGCTGCCGGGGTCGGGCCCTTCGGCGGCGAAGACGTCGGGCGGGGCCTGGTGCAGGCTCAGCTCTTCCTCGCCGCGATCGCCGTCACGGGCTTGATCCTCGCAGCCGCGATCTCCGAGCGCGCGCTAGGCGATCGGTTCCGGGCGGCGGACTACGCCGCGACCCATGTGCTGGCCGAAGCGGCGAGCCTCGGAGACGGCGCATCCGGGGTGCTGCGCGCCGTCTGCCAGAGTCTGGATTGGGACTTCGGCGCGCTCTGGCTCGTGACGCGAGATGCGCGGCGGCTGCATTGCCTCGAAACGTGGCACGCCCCGTCGCGCGCGTTTCCCGATTTCGAAGCCGAGACGCGCGGCAGCGCGATTTCCGCGCGGAGTCGGTCTGCCGGGCAGGGTGTGGGAGAGCGGCGAGCCGGCCTGGATTCCCGACGTCGTCGTCGACGCGAATTTTCCCCGCGCCCCGGTGGCCGCGAGCGAAGGGCTGCACGGCGCGTTCGCATTCCCGATCCGCAGCGGAGGCGAGGTCCTCGGGGTGATCGAGTTCTTCAGCCGAGAGCTGCAACAGCCCGACGCCGATCTGCTCGCGCGAATCTCGGCGCTCGGCAGCCAGATCGGCCAGTTCATCGATCGCAAGCGATCCGAGGAGGAACGCGAGCAGCTGCTCGTGCGCGAGCGCGCAGCGCGCAGCGAGGCCGAGACCGCGAACCGCGCCAAGGACGAGTTCCTCGCGATGCTCGGTCACGAGCTGCGCAACCCGCTCGGCGCGATCGCCAACGCGGGCAGCCTGCTCGAGCAGATCGCGGACGACGATCGAGGTGAGGCGGCGCGCGGGATCATCGCGCGGCAGACCGCGCATCTCGCGGTGCTCGTCGACGATCTCCTGGACGTCGCCCGCGTCCAATCGGGTCGCGTTCGGCTGCAGCGCGAGGCCGTCGATCTCGGCAAGCTGGTCGAGCGCTGTGTGGAGACGTCGATGCCGAGCGGCCGCGCGCGCGATCGCGAGCTGCACATTTCGACCATGCCGGTGCTCGTGGACGGCGATCCCGCGCGCCTCGACCAGATCGTCACGAATCTGCTCTCGAATGCGCTCAAGTACTCGCTGCCGGGCGGGAAGATCTGGGTCGACGTGAGCTGCGATCACGGCCTCGCGGTGCTGCGCGTGAGAGACGACGGCGTCGGAATCTCGCCGGAGCTCCTGCCGCGCGTCTTCGATCTGTTCATGCAGGCCGACCGATCGCTCGACCGGTCGAAGGGCGGGCTCGGGCTGGGACTCACGCTGGTGAAGCGGCTGGTCGAGCTGCACGGCGGCATGGTCTCGGCGCATAGCGACGGCCCCGGCATGGGCAGCGAGTTCACCATCGAGCTTCCACTGGGCCTCTATACGAACGCGCAGCCCACGGATTCGGATCGCACGTCGAAGGTGGTCGCGCGTCGCGTACTCGTCATCGAGGATCACCCGGACGCGCGCGAGAGCATGTGTTTGTTGTTGACGGCGGCCGGCCACACGGTGAGGGCGGCCGAAGACGGTGTGGAGGGCCTCGCCGTGCTGCGGAGCTGGCGTCCAGACTTCGCGATCGTCGACATCGGTCTCCCGGGGCTCGACGGATATGCGCTCGCGCGCACGGTGCGGGCCGAGCCCGAATTGAACGGCGTCCGCCTCGTGGCGTTGACCGGCTACGGTCAGAGCGAGGACCAGACCCGTGCGATCGAGGCCGGCTTCCAGCTGCACCTGGTCAAGCCCGTGGCCGTGGACACCCTGAATCGGGTGTTCGAAGGCGAAGAGGATCCTAGAGGCAGCTGAGCACGCTCTTGGGGTCGTCCCTCTTTCCGCTGATCCACTCCGCGATGGCGTCGTACGGGCCGCCCAGCTTGCCGTCTTCGACCTGCCGCCGCGTTTCGGCCGTCTCCTTGCGGATCACCGCGAGCCACTGTGCGAGGCCCGGAGACGGCTTGCCGCCGAGCGTCTCGGTTTCGACGATGTTGTTCACGAACGTGAACAGCATGAGCTTCTCGGGCTCGAGCTGCTCGACGTCATCCGCCGAGTGGATCTGGTCGGCCAGCGAGGCGTCCGTGACGTCCGTGTGGGTGGGGCAGGTCGCGGAGCTCTGCGGACAGATGCGCCGCCACTCGATCACGCGTCCGTCGACCTCGCGGCTGCCTTCGCGCAGCTTCCCGATCCAGCAGTGGAGCTGGTCGCGCTCGGCGGCTCCGCTCACCTTGTCCTCGATCGCGGCATCCAGGAGATCGAGCGGCACGAAGTTGTCGGCGAGCACCTTGCGCAGCGTCGCCCGAGTCGGTGTCGCGAGCGCGTAGTGGAACGCGTGCGACAGCTCGTCTCCGGTGTCCGACTCGCCGAGCTGCTCGTGCAGCTCCTTCGAACAGGCCGGAGTTGCCACGAGGAACAGGGTCTTGATCCGGTCGCGCCGCTCGAGCGCGGCGGGATCATCCGGCTTGAAGCGCAGCTCGAGCTCACTGCTCAACTTCTCGCGCGTCTCGTCGCAATCCGCGGCCGACGCCGCGGTGGGTAGGATCGCGACGCCGAGCGCCAGGATCAGCGTGTACTGCCTCATGCGACCTCCAACTAGCTGGCGGACTTCCCCACCAGAGCCAGCAATGCCTCGCGGCGCGGCTTCGGCAGCCGGCGCACCTTGCCGGTCGTGTCGACGGCGGCGTGCTCGGTCGCACCGGTCGCGATCACGTCGTCTCCCACGCACAGGACGTAGGCCATGCGCAGCGAGGCGAAGCGCACCTCCTCGCACCAGACGGTGATTTCGACGACGTCGGCGAAGCGCGCGGGGCGGTGATAGTCCACCTCCACGCGCGTCGTGGCGAAGTGCATCCCGCTCTCGACGTACTGCTCGTAGGGCTGGTCGTGCTGTTCGAGGAACGCGATCCGGCCCAGCTCGAAGTAACGCACGTGGTTCGAGTGGTGCACGATGCCCATCGCATCGGTTTCGTAGAAGGGCACCGCGTGTCGGACCGTGCTCACGGCGGCACCCGAAGGCGGCTCCGACCCCTGACTCAGAACGAATCCTTCTGCGCGCGCCGGCGCCCGAGCTCGGCCGCGTCCGCGCTGCGCATGAACGGATTGGTCGCGCGCTCGTCGGCGATCGTCGACGGGATCGTCATCTCGTCGGGGGTGGCGTCGTGCCAGTCGGCTGCGGCGTTCGCGCGGATCCGCGCGACGCGCTCGAGCGCCTGCTTCACCGCGGCGTTGTCGGGCTCGACGTGTGCGGCGAAGCGCAGGTTGCTCG
The DNA here is from genome assembly GCA_963832165.1 of uncultured delta proteobacterium. GTDB lineage: Bacteria > Myxococcota_A > UBA9160 > UBA9160 > SMWR01 > JAHEJV01. The sequence goes on from CAWHTE010000011.1 coordinate 259,692, forward strand.
CGGTGTACTCGTGCCCGCAGTACACGCGCGTGGCGTCGGGCAGCGCCGCGAGCTTCTCGCACAGCGCGGTGTACATCATCTCGGGCGTGCCCTCGAACAGTCGGCCGCAGCCCGCCGCAAACAGCGTGTCGCCGCAGAACACCGCCTGGGCATCGTCGAACACGTAGGCGATGTGGCCGCGCGTGTGTGCGGGGATGAACAAGATGTGCGCCTGCTCGCGCCCGACGCTCACCGTGTCGCCTTCTTCGAGGCCGTGGGTCTGCCCGGGCAGGCGGCCCTCGTCGGAGCGATGTCCGTAGACCGGCGCGTCGTAGCGCTTGGCGAGCGCGGGGTTGGCCATCGAGTGATCGGGGTGGTGGTGCGTCGACAGGATCTTCGTGACCCGCACGCCGAGCGCTTCCGCGCGCGCCACCACGGGCGCCTCCTCGGGCGCGTCGACGACGGCCGCCTCGCCCGAGGCCTCGCAGACGATCAGATAGGTGTAGTTGTCGCGCAGCGTCGGGATGCGTTCGATGCGGAGTGCCATGACGCCGCCAAACTAGAACATCAGCGCGAGCTGTGCCGGGGGCGCTTCGGAAGCAACGCGTGCACCGCGGGGCGCGTAGGCCGGCCGATCCTCGCGCCGTTCGGAACTGGCGGGACATCCCTCGCGGTACTCGCACCAGCGGCACAGCGCGGAGGGCTTCGGCTCGAACGCCGTCTCGCTGCGGATCCGGTCGATCAGCGCGCGCGTCTGCGCGGCGAGCTCGCCGAGCTGCTCGGGCGTGCGCGTGGAGACCAGCGTGCGCCGCTGGCGCAGGTAGCGCCAGACGAGCCGGACCGGGCGCTGCGCGCCGAACCGCGCGCCGATGCCGATCTGATAGAGCGCGAGCTGGCGATCCTCGTCCGCCTCCGCCTGGCTCGGCACGCGTGCGGAGGTCTTGTAGTCCTGGATCTCGATCGTGCCATCGCGCGTGCGCGCGATCCGGTCGACGAAGCCCTGTACGCGCGTATTTTCCGCCAGCCCCGAGGTCGAAGCTCACGTGCTCCTCGAGCGCGAGCGTCTCGTCGCGATCGAACGGATAGTGCTCGCGGTAGTAGTTCGCGAGACACTGCTCGCCGAGCTCGCGGTAGAACTCGAGCGGAGTGCCCTCGCGCGCGATCCTCACCCGGCTCGCGTCGTACGCTTCCTCGAACATCTGCTGGAAGCGCGCCAGCACCTTCGGAAGGGAAGGCACCCCGACGCTCTCCGCGGCGCGGTGCAGGCGCTCGAGCACCTCGTGCACGCGCTTGCCCACGAAGCCCTCGATCGACTCGCCCTCGGCCGGGATCTTCCAGAGATACCGGTACTGGAACTTGCGCGGACAGCGCTCGAACGAGGACAGCCGCGAGTGGCTGTACACGTCGCTCGCGCTTCCGACCGGCCCCTCGCTGCGAACTTCCACCAACGCCTCGTGCGCTCGGCCGGTGGGCCGTGCGCGGATCCTCGGGACGCCAGGCGTTGGAATGGAGGAGGGGTACTCACGCCCGAGTGATCGCAGTGCACCCTACCACCGTCTTGACCCCGAGGGGCCTCAAGGGGTATTAGTGATACACTGCGAACTCGCGCCCTCAGGAGCCCTCCGTGGGGAAGCCTTCGGTCCTGCGCATGACTGCCGATCCGACGATCGATCCCGACGTTATCGAGAGCGCCGTCGCCGGCCTCGCCGGCGGCGAGGACAGCGTGCTGGCCCAGGCCGCGCGCGAGGGATTGCCCGAGCCCGGCGACGTGGCCGAGTGGGTCGACCGCTGCAAGCGCCTCGTGCTCGTGGAGCGCGAGCGCTCTTCCCTGCGCTCCGAGGTCCCCGCGCTCGCGCAGCGGCTGCTCGAGCTGCTCAACGCGGTGTGCCCGTCCGGCAACTGCGAGCAACAGGCGATCGTCGAGGCGTTTCTGCCGCGGCTCCAGCACATCCGCGAGAGCCTCGATGAAGACGTCGACGCCGCCTTCCGCGGCGATCCGGCCGCGCGCGGCTACGGCGAGATCGTCGCCGCCTATCCCGCGATCCGCGCGATCGCAGTGCACCGGATTGCGCACGAGCTGCTACAAGCTGAACGCGCTGATCCTGCCGCGCATGATGTCCGAGCACGCGCATCAGCAGACCGGCATCGACATCCATCCCGGCGCGAAGATCGGCCGGCGCTTCTTCATCGATCACGGCACGGGCGTGGTGATCGGGGAGACGACCGAGATCGGAAACGACGTGCGGATCTACCAGGGCGTCACGCTCGGCGCGCTCTCGCCGCGCCACGGCGAGTCGCTGCGCGGGCGCAAGCGCCACCCCACGATCGAGGACGACGTCACGATCTACGCGGGCGCCACGATCCTCGGCGGCGACACCGTGATCGGCCGTGGCAGCGTGATCGGCGGCAACGTGTGGCTCACGTCGTCGATCGAGCCGGGCTCGCGCGTCGCGTTCGAGCCGCCGCGCGTCGGCGTGCACCCGCGCGGAGACCACGGCCTGCCCGAGCAGCTTGCCTGGCCGCTCGACGAGAAGTGAACGCGCAGACGTCCGACGCTGCCGCGCAGCCCGAGCTCGAGGACGTGGAAGAGGTGCGCGCGCGCGCGCACGCGGCGCTTGCCGACGTGGAGCGGATCGTCGCGGTGATGAGCGGGAAGGGCGGCGTAGGCAAGAGCGCCGTGGCCGTGAATCTGGCCGCGGCGCTGGGCCTGCGCGGTCGCCGGATCGGATTGCTCGACGCCGACCTGCACGGCCCTTCCGTGGCACACATGCTCGGTCTGCGCGGACAGCCCGTGCGGATCGGCACCGACGAACGCCTGCGCCCGATCGCGGGACCGGCGGGTCTGGCCGTGCAGAGCATGGACTTCTTCCTGCAGGGCAATCAGGCGCTCGACTGGGAGGGCACCGACGGCTCGGGCGCGACCTGGCGCAGTGCGCTCGAGCAGGCCGCGCTCGCGGACCTGATCGGGCGCACGGCATGGGGCGAGCTCGACTGTCTCGTGATCGACCTCGCGCCGGGCGCCGACCGGCTGCCCGCGCTCGTGCCGTTCCTGACCGAGCGCGTCGTGGCGCTCGCCGTGACGATTCCCACCGAGGTCGCGCTGCTCGCGGTCGAGCGCTCGCTGCGGCGCGCATTCGAGGCGCGCGTGCCGGTCGCGGGGCTGGTCGAGAACTTCGCGAGCGCGATGTGCGGCGAGTGCGGGGCCGAGGTGGCGCTGTTTCGCGAGGCCGATCCCGCGCCGCGCTTCGCGTCGATGGGCATCGAGGTGATCGCGCGGATCCCGTTCGATCCCGCGCTCGCGCGCGACGCCGACGCGGGCCGTCCCTATGTCGCGGGTCCGGGTGCGGCCGCGCCGGCCGGGCGCGCGCTCGCGGCGCTCGCCGAGCGCGTCCTCTGTTACCCTGGCGCGCCGGAGGGCACATGATCGCAGCTCGAGCCGTGTGCGCGTTGCTGTTCGCGGTCGCAGTCTTTGCGGGACCCGCCGCCGCGGAGGAGCCCGCGACCGATGCCTCCACGCGCTGGGCGTACGATCTCGCGAACGAACTGATGAGCCCGTTCTGTCCGGGTCGCTCGCTCGCGGACTGCCCGTCGCCCGACGCTGCGAGCTTGCGCATGTGGATCCTCGTGCAGGCAGCTGCGGGCCGTACGCGCGACGACGTCGAGCAGGAGCTCTTCGAGCGTTATGGCGAGATGATCCGCTCGACGCCCAAAGCCGAGGGGATCGGCACCACCGCGTACGTGATCCCGGTGGCCGCGTTCGCGGCGGGAGGCGCGTTGGTTGCCTGGTTCCTGCGCCGCGCGACGCGCCGCGCTGCGGCGCAGCCGGCGCCCACGGCGCAGACGCTCGATCCCGAGGTCGAGCGCCGGATCGACGAGGCGCTCTCGCGGTGAAGGTCTATACCCGCCGCGGCGACGGTGGGCAGACCGATCTGTTCGGTGGCGAGCGGGTCGCGAAGGACGCACTGCGCGTGGAGGCCTACGGCGCGGTCGACGAGCTCAACGCCGTCCTGGGCACCGCCGCAGCCGCGACCGACGAGCGCGACCTGCGCGAGCTTCTCGCCCAGCTCCAGTCGCTCTTGTTCGCGCTGGGCGGCTCGCTCGCGACGCCCGAAGCCGCGCATCGCGCCAAGAGCGGGATCCCGGAAGCGACGCGCGCCGATATCGACGAGCTCGAGCGCCGGATCGACTCGTTCGAGACGGAGCTCGCGCCGCTCAAGCGCTTCGTGCTCCCGGGCGGCACGCCCGCGGCTGCGGCGCTGCACGTCGCGCGCACGGTGTGCCGACGCGCCGAGCGGCGCTGCGTCGAGCTCGCGCGCGACGAGGCGATCGATGCGACCGGCATCGCGTTCCTGAATCGGCTGTCCGATCTGCTCTTCGTGATGGCGCGCGTCGCGAACCGGCGCGCGGGCGTGGCCGACGTCGAGTGGGAGGGCATCCGGCGCTGATGCTCGCGAGCGTGTCGATCCTATTCGCGTACGGGACGCTGCGGCGCGGTGCGCCGATGCACGGCCTGCTCGAGGGCCGCACGACCTGGCTCGGGCTCGCGAGTGTGGCGGGGCGCCTCGTCGATCTCGGCGCGTTTCCGGGTCTCGTTCTCGCGCTCGAACCCGGCGACCGCGTACAGGGCGACCTGTTCGCGATCGCAGACGCAGAGCGCGAGGAGCTGCTCGACGCGCTCGACCGCTACGAGGGCGCGAGCTTCGAGCGCGTGCAGCAGGCGATCGAAGGGCCCGAGGGTCCCGTGCTCGCGTGGCTCTACGCCTATCGCGGCGAGGTGGATGGGCGCCCGGTCGTCGCGGGCGGCGATTACCTCGCGGTCGTTCAGCCGACGTCGGCGCCGGCCGCCGCCGACTCGGCGAGCTCGGTCACGCGATCCATCTCGCGCTGAATCTGCGCGAGATAGTCGGCATCGCTCCCGCCCTCGCGCGGCACCCAGATCGGCTCGCTGTACGCATAGCAGACGCGTGAGAACGGCTTGGGAATCGCGAAGCGGTCCCAGGTGCGCAGCCGCCAGCAGCGCTCGACGCCGATCCCGATCGCCACGAGCGGGCGACCGGACAGACGCGCGAGCGCGACGAGGCCCGGCTGGGCGCTGCGCCGCGGCCCGCGCGGGCCATCGGGCGTGATCGCGGTGCGCGCGCCCTGCCGCAGGCTCTTCACCAACACGCGCGTGGCTGCGAGCGAGCCCTTCGAGCTGGAGCCGCGCACCGGGGTGTATCCCATTTGCTCGGTGATCCGCGCGATCCGCTCGCCGTCGCGGCTCGCCGAGATCATCACGTGAACGCCGCAGTGCCGATAGAGCCACACCCCGAGCAGGAGCGTCTCGTGCCACAGCGGCCAGACCGCGCTCTCGCGCGCGGTGCGCATGCTCCACTCCACACAACCGATCTCGCGCGAGCGCAGCGTCCAGCCGACCGCGTACAGCAGCGCGATCGCGGCGCGGAGCAGCAGGCGTTCGGGCCAGGATGGCCGTTGCGGTTCCATGTAACGCCGAGGGAGGCTCGCGCGTATTGGGCTCATGAACAACCTCATCGCAGTCGCCGTGATCTCCATGGGCATGGCCGCGTTCGCCGCGCTCGAGGCGGCGATCCCGCTCCGCGCGCGCGGTCGCTGGAACCGGGCGCACCTCCTCCCCAATCTCTCCCTCGTCGCGATCGCGTTCGCGACCAATGCGCTCATGAACATCCCGCTCCTGGCCGCGCTCGCATGGGCGCAGTCGGCGGGCTTCGGCTTGCTGCCCGCGCTCGGGCTCCCCGCCGTCTGGAGCGCAGCGCTCGGGGTGATCGGATTCGATCTCGCGTGGTATGCGACGCACGTGTCGATGCACAAGAGCGCGCGCATGTGGCGCTACCACCGCGTGCACCATTCGGACCCGACCGTCGACGTGACCACGGCGATCCGACAGCACCCCGGCGAGAGCGTGATCCGCTATGTCTACCTCGCGGCGTTCGGGCTCGCGCTCGGCGCCACACCCGCCGCGTTCGTGATCTATCGGATCTGGTCGGCCGTACACGGGCTGTTCGAGCACGCGAACATCGGGCTTCCGCTCTGGCTCGACCGCGCGATCTCGTGGGTGTTCGCCTCGCCGAACATGCACAAGGTCCACCACTCGCGCGCGCCGCATTGCACCAATACCAACTACGGAAACATCTTCGCGCTGTTCGACCGCTCGTTCCGGACCTTCACACCTGCGCGGCACGGTCTGGACGTCGACTACGGGCTCGACGGCTTCGACGATCCGGCGCTGCAGACGGCAGCCGGTCTGCTCGCGCTGCCGTTCCGAGCCGAGCCCGAACACCGCGGAGCCGTCCTCGCCGTTCAGCGCAACAGTTCGAGCAGCTCGTCGCGCGTGATCGCGGGCAGCCGATGGACTTCGCTCGCCTTCGGCTCGCTGCGCGAACGTCGGCAGCCCCGAGCGCAGCCTCCGCGAGCGCGCGCTTGCGCGCCTGAAGCGCGAGCACGCGCTCCTCGACCGTATCCGTTGCAACCAGGCGGTAGACCATCACGGGCCGCGTCTGTCCGATCCGGTGCGCGCGATCGGCGGCCTGTTCCTCGACCGCGGGATTCCACCAGGGGTCGAGGATGAACACGCTGTCGGCCGCGGTGAGATTGAGTCCGGTTCCGCCCGCTCGCAGCGAGACGAGCATCACGGGGGGGCCGCTCTCGCTCTGGAACTGTTCGACGACCGCGGCGCGGTCGCGCGTCGAGCCGTCGAGGCGCGTGAACGACAGGTCGGCGCCGCGCAGCACCGGCTCGACGCGGTCGAGCAGCGACGTCCACTGCGAGAACACGAGCGCCTTGTGTCCCTCGGCGACCGACTCCTCGAGGTTCTCGCGCAGCACCTCGAGCTTCGCCGAGCGCTCGATGTGCGCGCCCGGGACCAGGCTCGCGTCGCAGGCGGCCTGGCGCAGCCGCAGCAGCGCCTCGAGCACCTGGAACGCGCCGCCGCCCGCGGCGAAGCGCGCGGCCACGTCGTCGCGCGTGGCCGCGCGGATCGCGTCGTACACCTGGCGCTCGTCCTCCGCGAGCTCGACGTGCAGCACCACCTCGGTTCGCGGCGGGAGCTCGGGCGCGACGTCGCGCTTCTTGCGCCGCAACACGAACGGCCGCACGCGCGCGCGCAGTCGCTCGGCCGCGATCGCGTCGCCCGCGGCGATCGGCCGTGCATAGCGCTCGTCGAAGTCGCGTTGGCTGCCGAGCCAGCCGCGCGACAGGAACTGGAACTGGCTCCAGAGCTCGGAGAGCCGGTTCTCGATCGGCGTTCCCGTGAGCGCGACCCGGAACCGGCCCGGCAGGCGATGCGCCGCGCGCGCCACCTGGCTGTCGGCGTTCTTGATCGACTGCGACTCGTCGAGCACCACGCTCGCCCAGTCGACGGCGCACAGCGCGTCGATGTCGAGCCGAAGCAGCGCATAGCTCGTGATCGTGAGGTCGGCGGCGGGATCCAGCTCGCGCGAGGGCCCGTGATAGACGCACACGCGCAGGGCAGGGCGGAAGCGCGCAGTCTCCGCGGCCCAGTTCGGTACGACGCTGGTCGGCGCCACGACGAGCGTGCGGCCGCGCACTGCGCAGAGCGCCTGGAGGGTCTTGCCGAGTCCCATGTCGTCGGCGAGCAGCGCGGGCAGAGCGAGCTCGCGCAGGCCGCCGAGCCAGCGCACGCCTTCGCTCTGATAGGTGCGCAGCTGCGCGACGAGATCCGCGGGCAATGCGTCCTGCGCGGTGAGTGCGGGCGCATCGACGAGCGCGCCGAGCGCGCGTCGGAGCGCCTCTGCGGCCTCCGGCACCGGATCGCCGAGCTCCTCGGCGAGCGCCGCGAGCTCGGGCAGCGCGGCGCTCGGAAGGTCGCCGCGCTCACCGCGCGCCGCGAGCAGATCGGCTACGCGCGCGCCGTGCCGCGTCAGCCAATCACTCGGGAGCTGCGCGAAACCGCCGCCGTCGAGCGCCACCCAGCTCTCCCCCGCGCGCCACGCTTCGAGCACGCGCGCGGTCGCCGCGCTGCGCAACTTTCCGGCGCGATCGGTCAGCTCGAACGCGGCGTTGCCCTCCGTCGCGTCGAAGCGCGGCGCAAGCGAGCCGACGCGCGTGAAGTGCGCGAGCGCGGGCGCATCGGCCGCGCCGTGCCAGCGCCGCAGCCGGCTCGTGAGCTCGAGCGCCTCGTGCCCGCGCACGACCACGCGTCGGCCCGGTGCGAGCTCGAGCTCGTGCGCGAGCCGTCGCAACAGCGCGCGCTCGACCGCTTCGTCTCGCAGCGGCAGTGCGCCGCCGAGCGGCACGAGCCGGCCCGCGTCGACGCGCGCAGTGGGCGGATCTCCGTAGACCAGCAGCGCGAGCACGGCGAGCGCGTCGCCTTCGCGCTCGATCGCGAGCGCGATGCGCGGCGGCTCGCTGCTCGTACGCGGCAGGCGATCGGTGGCGATCTCGAGTGGAATCCGCTCTTGCAACGACGGCAACACGGCGGTGACGAGCTCGGCGGCCTCGTCGGCGCGATAGGTGCGACCGCGCTGCAGCTCCTCGAGCTCGCGGCCCGAGAGCAGCGAGGCGCCGAGCGGGCAGAGCGTGCCGTCGTCGAGCAGCGCCACCTCGCCCGCGAACGTCTCCATCACGCGTGGATCCCGTCGCGCGATCAGGCGGAAGCCCTCGGGCGCATCCTCGAGCCGCCCGACGAACCCGACGGGCGAGGCGTTCGCACGCACCGGCGTTCCGTCGAGCGCGACGTCGGTACAGCTCGCGAGCGCCCCGAGCACGCTCGGCCACAGCCCGCGCGGCAGCTCGCCGCGCAGCCGCGTGCCGAGCGCGCGCTCGACGGCGAGATCCGCGGCGGTGGCGAGGAACGCGGGTCCATCGCTGCGCGAGGCCGCGGCGAGCGTGGTCTGGAGCGGCTCCTCGCGGTCGCCCAGCACGATGGCGCGCTCGAAGTGCAGCGCGCCCGCGCGCCGCGCGAGCCGGACGCCGATCCGGCCGGAAGGCTGGCCCGCGCCGGGCAGACGCTCGCCGCTGCGGCGCGCCTGGCGCAGCGCGATCACGGCCGCGGCCGCGTGCTCGCAGACGTCTTCGCGGCTCGCGCAGTCGCAGTTCCAGTCGGGCGGGTCGAGGTCGAGATGCACCGAGGGGGAGACGAGCCCGCCGCGTGTCGCCACGCGCAGCGCGACGGTGTCTCCCTCGTCGCGCTCGCCCTGCACCGCGCCCGCGCGCGCGAGCGAGACAGCCTGTGACCAGACCGTGGCCGAACAGGCGGCCCGGATCGCCGTGAACAGCTCGTCGATCGCTTCACTCGACATGGTTCGACTAACGCGTTGCGCCGAGCGCGGCCTCGATCGCGCGCCCGAGCGCCTCGATGGCGCCGAACGAGCTGCGCGAGCCATCGCTGCGCAGCTTCTCGGACACCCCGCCGGCGCCGCCGATCTGTGCGACGCCGAAGGTCCCGTAGCGGCGCGTGAGCGCTTCGATCACGAAGCGCTCGCGCCCGCCCGCGCGGCGCGCGCGCAGCGCATCCGAGTCGAGTGCGAAGCGCCGGTGTGCCGCGAGCGTCTCGATCAGCGCGTCCACGCCGGTCCCGTCGCGCGCCGAGAGCAGCGAGACGGGCGGCTCCCAGCTCTTGGGCTCGCGCTCCGCCAACCGGACGCCCGCCTCGAGCTCGCGCGCGGTACGCTGCGCGAGCGCGCCGGTGTCGGCCTTGTTCACGACGAACACGTCGACGAGCTCGAGCAGGCCCGCCTTCATGAACTGGAGCGTGTCGCCGCTGCCCGGATTGGCGACGAACACGAGCGTGTCGACGAGATCGGCCACGGCAGCCTCGGACTGGCCGACGCCGACCGTCTCGACGAACACGCAGTCGAACGCGGTGGAGAGGATCGCGACCGCCGCCCAGGTCTGCTCGGCGATGCCGCCCAGGCGGTCGCGTGCGGCCATCGAGCGGATGAACACGCCGTCGTCGCCCCCGCTCGAGCGCATCCGGATGCGATCGCCCAGCAGCGCGCCGCCGGTGCGCTGGCTCGAGGGATCGACCGCGACGACCGCGACGGTCTGCCCACTGCGGCGCAGTCCGCGCACGAGCGCGTCGAGCAGCGTCGACTTGCCCGAGCCCGGCGCGCCCGTCACGCCGATCCGCGCGCTGCCCGGGAACGGCTCGCCCTGCTCGAGCGCGTCGAGCAGCGCGAGGGCCTGTGCGCGCGGTCCGGGGCGCTGATCGTCGGCGAGGTTGAGCGCGGCGGCGACGGCGGCGCGATCGCGCTTCTTCAGCCGATCGACAAGGTCAGGCTGCAGCGCGCGACTCCGCGACGACGTCGACGATCTCGTCCATGATGCGCGTGAGGTCGAAGTCCTTCGGCGTGTAGACGCGCGCGACACCGGCTTTGCGCAGCGTGCGCGCGTCCTCCTCGGGGATGATCCCGCCGACGATCACGGGCAGCTCGCCGCAGCCCGCCGCGCGCAGCCGCTCGAGTACGTCGATCACGAGCACGCCGTGCGAGCCGGACAGGATCGAGAGGCCGATCACGTGCACGCCCTCGTCGCGCGCCGAGCTCGCGATCTCCTCGGGTGTGAGTCGGATCCCCTCGTACACGACTTCGATCCCGACGTCGCGCGCCTTCACGGCGATCTGTTCGGCGCCATTGCTGTGCCCGTCGAGCCCGGGCTTGCCGACGAGCAGCTTGAGCGGGCGCCCGAGGCGATCCGCGAGCGCGTGCACGCGCCGGCGCACCGCCGCGGTGTCACCGCTCGCGGTGGCGGACTCGCCCGCGACCACGCCGGTCGGCGCGCGGTACTCGCCGAAGCGCTTGCGCAGCGCGTCGGCCCATTCGCCCGTGGTGACCCCCGCGTGCGCGGCGCGGATCGACACCGGCATCACGTTCTTGCCCGCCGCGATCGCGTCGTCGAGCTCGCGCAGCGCGCTCTTCACCTCCGCGGCGCTGCGCCGGGTGCGGAACGCGCGCAGCGACTCGATCTGCTCGCGCTCCGCAGACTCGTCCACGACCAGGATCGACTGTCGCCCGCCGTGAGCGGCGACGGCTCGGTCTCGGTGTAGGCGTTCACGCCGACCACGATGTGCTCGCCGCTCTCGATCGCGCGCAGGCGCCGCGTGTTCGCGGCCACGAGCTGCTGCTTCATGTAGGCGCTCTCGACCGCGGCCACGGCGCCGCCCATCTTCAGCACGCGCGCGAGCTCTTCCTTTGCGCTCGCGATCAGATCGTTCGTCTGCTTCTCGACCACGTGGGAGCCGTCGAACAGGTCCTCGTACTCGAGCAGGTCGGTTTCGTAGGCGAGGATCTGCTGGATGCGCAGCGACCACTGCTGGTCCCACGGGCGCGGCAGACCGAGCGCCTCGTTCCAGGCCGGCAGCTGCAGCGCGCGGCAGCGCGCCTTCTTCGAGAACGTGACGCCGAGCGCCTCGAGCACGATCCGGATCACGTTGTTCTCGGGCTGGGCCTCGGTGAGGCCGAGGCTGTTCACCTGCACGCCGTAGCGGAAGCGGCGCAGCACGGAATCGGTCACGCCGTAGCGCTCCGCGGTGATCTCGTCCCAGATCTCGGCCATCGCACGCGCCTTGCAGATCTCCTCGACGAAGCGGATGCCCGCGTTCAGGAAGAACGAGATCCGGCCGACGACCTCGGGGATCGCGCTCTCGGGCACGTCGTCGCGCGCGCGCGTGGCATCGAGCACCGCGATCGCGTTCGCCATCGCGAACGCGATCTCCTGGGTCGGCGTCGCTCCCGCCTCCTGCAGGTGATAGGAGCAGACGTTGATCGGGTTCCACTTCGGGATCTGCGCGACCGTGTACGCGACGATGTCCGTGGTGAGCCGCATCGAGGGCTCGGGCGGAAACACGTAGGTGCCGCGCGAGAGGTACTCCTTGATGATGTCGTTCTGCGTGGTGCCCGAGAGCTGCGAAGCGGACACGCCGCTGCGCTCGGCCGTCGCGACGTAGAGCGCGAGCAGCCATGCGGCCGTGGCGTTGATCGTCATCGAGGTGTTCATGCGGTCGAGCGGGATTTCCGCGAACAGCGCCTGCATGTCGTCGATGTGTCCGATCGGCACGCCCACCTTGCCCACCTCGCCGCGCGCGAGCGGATGGTCGGAATCGAAGCCGGTCTGGGTGGGCAGATCGAACGCCACGGAGAGGCCGGTCTGGCCCTTGGCGAGATTGCCGCGGTAGAGCTCGTTGCTCGCGCGCGCCGACGAGTGGCCCGAATAGGTGCGGAATACCCAGGGCCGGTCGCGGTGGTCGGGAGACGCGGTCATAAGTGCCCGAATAAGCTACCGTAGGACATGGCCCAAGCGACCCCCATCGCCAAGCGCCACGAGCCGATCCCCGACGATCTCGAGGCCGCGATCCGCGAGCTCAAGGAAGAGCGCAACGCGGTGCTCCTGGCCCACTACTACCAGGAGTCCGAGGTGCAGGACCTCGCGGACTTCGTGGGCGACTCGCTCGCGCTCGCGCAGGCGGCCACCAAGGTCGATCGCGACGTAATCGCGTTCTGCGGCGTCCACTTCATGGCCGAGACCGCGAAGATCCTGAACCCGGACCGGATCGTCGTGGTGCCGGACCTCGAGGCGGGCTGCTCGCTGGCCGACGGTTGTCCGGCGGACGAGTTCCAGGAGTTCGTGGACGCGCATCCCGGCGCGAAGGTGCTCTCCTACATCAACTGCAGCGCCGAGGTGAAGGCGATGAGCGATCTCATCTGCACCTCGTCGAACGCGGTCAAGATGGCGAAGCACTTCGGCGATCAGCCGCTGATCTTCGCGCCCGATCGCCATCTCGCGCGCTGGGTCGCGCGCCAGCTCGGGCGCGACGACCTGATCGTGTGGCAGGGCACCTGCATCGTGCACGAGCAGTTCAGCGCGAAACGCCTCGCGCAGCTGTGCGCGGTGCATCCCGACGCCGAGGTCCTCGCGCACCCGGAGTGCGACCAGGCGGTGCTCGATCAGGCCGACTTCATCGCCTCGACCACGGGCATCATCGAGCGCGCCGTGAAGAGCCCTTCGCGTGAGCTCATCATCGCGACCGAGGACGGCGTGTTCCACCAGATCCAGAAGCGCGCGCCCGACAAGGTTCTGATCCAGGCGCCCGGCACGGACGAGAGCTGCGCCTGCAACCAGTGCCCGTTCATGCGCAAGAACACACTCGAGAAGCTCTACCTGTGCCTGCGCGATCTCACGCCGCAGATCGACGTGCCCGAGCCGATTCGCGAACGGGCCCTGCGGCCGATCCGGCGCATGCTCGAGCTGTCGGCCGCCTAGGTCGCTCGGGGCTCCCGCGGCGGTTGGATTCCATTCAGGGCCGGCACGGAATCAGCCGATCTACCCGTGAGCGTTACCATTCTGGGGTGGGTGTGGAAGGGCTAGCGGTGCCTGCATGAAGTTCACGCCGGGGCGCGTCGCGGGCTGCTTCGTCATCGAGCTCGAACGGCGCGAGGACGATCGCGGCTACTTCGCACGCGCCTGGTGCGAGCAGGAGCTCGCCGATCATGGCCTGTGCACAGACGTCTCCCAGGTGAACGTGGGCGTGAGTGTCCTGGCCGGGACGCTGCGCGGCATGCACTACCAGGTCGCGCCGCATGCCGAGGTCAAGATCGCGCGCTGCGCGCGTGGCGCCGCATTCGACGTGGCCGTCGATCTGCGCCCCGATTCTCCGACCTTCCTCGAGTGGCAGGGCTGCGAGCTGTCGGGCGACAACGGCCGGATGCTCTACATCCCGGAAGGATGCGCGCACGGCTATCTTACGTTGACAGACGACGCCGAACTTCTTTATTTCACTTCGAGACGGTACGCGCCGGATGCGGCGCGCGGCGTCCGCTTCGACGACCCGCAGTTCTCAATCGAGTGGCCACGTCCGGTGACCACGATCTCGCCAGCAGATGCTGCCTGGCCGGACTTCAAGGTGACAAAGCCATGATCATCGTCGACACCGCTCTCAAGAAGCGCCTCGCCCAGAACAACCCGGTTCGCGTTGCGCTCGTCGCGGCGGGCTACATGGGCCGCGGCATCGTGCTCGAGATCCTGACGGCCTTCCCCGGCCTGCGCCTGGTGGCGATCGCGAATCGCACCGCGGACCAGGCCGAGCGCGCCTATCGCGAGGCGGGAGCGCACGATCTCCGCTCCGCGACGACGCCGGCAGAGCTCGAGAAGGCGATGGCGGACGGCGTCTACGCCGTGACCGACGACCCGACCGTCGTCTGCCGCGCCAACGGAGTCGAGGCGATCATCGAGACGAGCGGAGACGTCGAGTTCGGTGCGCTCGTCGCGCTCGAGGCGCTCAAGAACGGCAAGCACGTGATCCTGATGAACGCCGAGGTGGATGCCGCCGTCGGACCCATGCTCAAGGTGTACGCAGACCGAAACAACGCGGTGTACACCTACACCGACGGCGACGAGCCGGGCGTTGCGATGAATCTGTTCCGGTTCGTGGACAGCATCGGCTACAAGCCGGTGATGATGGGGCAGATCAAGGGCTTCCTGAACCGCTACCGGAATCCGGACACGCAGCAGGAGTTCGCGGCGAAGCACAACCAGAAGGCTTCGATGGTCGCGTCCTTCGCCGACGGCTCCAAGCTCGCGCTCGAGTCCGCGATCATGGGCAACGCCACGGGCTTCAAGCCCGCGAAGCTCGGCATGTACGGCTACGAGTGCAAGCACGTGAAGGATCTACTCCAGCACTTCAAGCCGGAGGACTTCGCGCAGGGCGGCGTCGTCGACTTCGTGCTGGGCGCCGAGCCGCACACGGGCGCGTTCATCATGGGCTACAACGACAACCCGGTGCTGCAGCAGTACATGGCGTACTTCAAGTTCGGCAACGGCCCGCTCTACATGTTCTACACGCCGTACCACCTGCCGCATCTGCAGCTGCCGCACTCGGTCGCGCGCGCCGTGCTGTTCCAGGATCCGACGCTGACTCCGCGCGGAGCACCGGTGTGCGAGGCCGTCGCCTACGCGAAACGCGACCTCAAGGCCGGCGAGCTGCTCGACGGCATGGGCGGCTTCACCAACTACGGCCTGATCGATACCTACGAGAACAGCCTCGCCAACGACTATCTGCCCATGTCGCTGTCGGTCGACTGCAAGCTGGTTCGCGCCATCGCGAAGGATCAGCCGCTGCGGTACTCCGACGTCGTGCTGCCGACGGGTCGGGTCTGCGATCAGCTCCGCGCCGAGCAGCTCGCGCACTTCGGCGGCGCCAAGCGCACGAGCTGAGTCCATCCGGCGCGGCGGCGGGATCCGCGGTCCGGCGCGGTCGAGGCCGACGTCTGCCTGTCGGAGCCCGCTGACGCACCCCCTCTTCCCCTGACGCGGGAAATGAGTCGTTGACGAGTGTCAGCGGGTGGTGCATCATGGCGAACGCGCGCAGACACGGAGAACCATGATGGCGATCGCTGAGTTGCCCGGATTCGCTCCCGAGACCGCCGAGTTCTACCAGCAACCCGACGTCCACGAACTGTTCCGCCGGCTGCGTGCCGAGGATCCGCTGCACTGGTACGAGCCATCCCGCTTCTGGGCCGTCACCAAGCACGCCGACATCCAGGACATCTCGCAGCGGCCGCGCCGGTTCTCGTCCGAGCAGGGCACGCAGCTGTTCGAGGCGGTCCGCCGCGCGCGCGGGGAGGGGCCGCTGGAGAGCGGGTCGATGGGGGCGATGGCGGCGAGTGCGCCCTCGATCATCCGGATGGACCCGCCGCGCCACAACCGGCACCGCAAGCTCGTGATGGGGGCCTTCACGCCGCGCCGCATCGCGGCGATGGAGCCGCGCATCCGGGAGATCGCCAAGCGCAGCCTCGACGCGATCGATCCGCGCGGGCCGATCGATTTCGTCGAGCAGGTGGCGATCCCGATGCCGATGTACGTGATCGCCGAGATGCTCGGCGTCTCGTCCGACAACTACGGTGATTTCCGGCGCTGGTCGGACGCGATGATCGAAGCGGGCGGCGGCGAGATCAACATGGAGACGATGATGATCGTCGCCGAGCTGGGCCGCTACGCGATCGGCGTCGCGGAACAGCGCCGTCGCGAGCCGCAGGACGATCTCATCTCGATCCTGGTCGAGTCCGAGCTCGAGGGCGAGCGCCTCACCGATGCCGAGATCGCGATCTTCTGCCTCACGCTGCTCGTCGCGGGCAACGAGACCACGCGCAATCTCGTGTCGGGTGGGAGCCTCCTGCTGATGCGCCACCCCGAGCAGCGCGAGCAGCTGCTTGCGGATTCGGGTCTCCTGCCGAACGCCATCGAGGAGATGCTGCGGCTCGTATCGCCGGTGCGGAACTTCGCGCGCGTCGCCACCGAGGACACCGAGCTGCGAGGCCAGAAGATCCGCGCCGGTGACACGCTCGTACTCTTCTACAGCTCGGCCAACCGCGACGAGGAAGTGTTCGGGGCCGATTCCGAGGCCTTCGACGTCACGCGCGAGAGCGCCCGGCGCCACATCGCATTCGGCTTCGGCGAGCACCTGTGTCTCGGCGCCTCGCTCGCGCGCCTCGAAGCGCGCGTGATGTTCGAGGAGCTGTTCGCGCGCTGGCCACACTTCGCGCTCGCGGGAGAGCCCGAGCCGATGCTCTCGAGCCTCATGAACGGTCTCCTGCGCATGCCCGTGGTGCTCGAGCCGTGAGCGCGGCCGCTGCGGCGTCGCCGTTCGAGCGCCCGAGCGCCCGAGAGATCCAGCGCCAGCGCACGCGCGCGCGGCTGTTCGCGGCTGCGCTCGCGGAGTTCGCGCGCACAGGCTTCGACAACGCGAGCGTGGCCGAGATCGCGCGCGCGGCCGAGGTGTCGCGGCCGAGCTTCTACTTCCACTTCCCCACCAAGGAGCACGTGCTGCTCGAGCTGCAATGGCGCAGCGAGCTCGAGCTGGTCGAGCGGCTCTCCGGAACGAGCTCGTTGCACGAGCTGCTCGGCGCGCTGCCCGATGCGATCGCCGACGTCTATGCGAGCATCGAGGGGCCCGGCGTCGCGCGCGACATGGTGATGATCTACGCGCGGCTGCCCGAGTACCTGCCGCTCGAGGAGCAGCCGTTCCCGCTCGTGCGACTGCTCGAGCGCCGCTTCAGCGAGGGCGCGCAGCGCGGCGAGCTGCGCGCGGGTCTCCACCCGATCCAGGCCACGTTCCTGTGTCTCACGAGCGTGTTCGGCTATCTGATCGGTGCGCCGCCGCACGCCGACCACCGCGCCAACCTGCGCGCGGTGGTGGGATTGTTTCTCGCCTAGGCGATCAGAAGATCTCGTGCTCTTCGGTGAGGAACACCGCGGAGTTCGCGAGGTCGATGAACTCGGCCTCGTCCTCGAGCAGGCGCCGCGCGGCGTCGAGCCCGGATTGCCCCGACGCACCGAGTGCCTCGAGTGAGTCGAACCACACCTCGGTGATGCCGTCGTAGGGCGGCCGCGCGCCGCGCGATGCGCGCATCATCTCGCTCGCCTCGCCCGGGATCGTGTGGCTCTGCACGTAGCGCCTCATCTGCGGAAGCTGCTCGCGCAGTCGCCGCACGAGCGGGCCGTGCACCTCGAGCCAGCGCTTCTGGAATTGCTCCAGAGACAACTCCGGCCGGCGCCGGCAGCAGAACACGAGCTTCACCATGTGGGGCTCGCGCGACGCTACTTGGCCCGCACGTAGTCGCGCAGCACGCTCACCTCGAGCATGGCTTCCTCGAGCCGGTGCTTCACGAGGTCGCCGATGCTCACGATCCCGATCGGTCCGACCGGGCCCATGACGAGCAAGTGGCGCACGCGGCGCGCCGTCATGATCTCCATCGCCTCGCGCACGGTCTTGTCGGGCGTGCAGGTGACCGGCTCGCGCCGCATCACCACCGAGACCGCGAGGTCGAACACGGCGCGCCCGTGCTTGGCGAGACCGTGCACGATGTCGCGCTCGTCGAGGATCCCGGCCACGACCGCGCCGTCGCGCACGACGAGCGACCCGATGCCGTGATCGGCCAGCGTGCGCGCCGCGTTCTCGACCCGCATGTCGCTGTCGACCGCTTCGACCCGGCCGCCCTTGGTATCCAAGATGGACTGAATTCGCATGCGTATGCCTCCGTCGGCCCGCCTGCGAGTATACGCCCGCCGAAGCGCGTGGCGCGGGGTCCGCTACCAGTCCGAGCTGAGCTCGCCCTTCGCGTAGTCCTCGATGTAGGCCTGGACGAAGAACGCGTAGCCGGGCTCGAGCGGCTGCTCGAGCTGGTCGGAGTCCTCGAACACGGTGCGGCCGTTCGCGAGGATGCGGAACTTCAGGCGGTCGCCGGCTTTGGGCTCGAGCGCGTTGAGCTCCACGTAGCCGCCGATCCCGCTCGGGACGTCGACCGACCAGCGGAAGGTGCCTGCGGGCACGTCCTCCCAGGTCTCCAGGTTGCGGTCGCCGCTCTCGTCGCTGAATCCGACCATCATGCGCGCGGCGCTCGTGGTCTCGGCCTCGATCTCGATCTTCGCTCCGCCGCCGCCGAACACGGTCGGGGGAATCTTGTCCAGGGCCTTCTCGGTGGAGACCAAGTTGCCGGTGATCGTCCACCAGCCGAGGACGAGCACCAGACCGAGCACCGTCCGAACGAGCGCCTTCATCACCCAACCCCCACGCAGCACAGCACGGCTCTGCGCTCCATCGGCAGATCGGGCGGTCGATCTTGAGCCGAGTTTGCCCGCTAGTTGCCGAGGGCCGCGCGCAGGCGCGCGAGCACCTCGCGCGATGCGCGCACGCGCAGCCGCGTGCCCGCGGCATCGTGCGATTCCGCGAGCACGCGGCCGCGTTCGTGCGCTTCGGCGACCACGCGCTGGAGCGCGTAGGGCACCACGAGCTCCTCCTCCTCGAGTCCGCGCTCGAAGTAGTCGCGCAGCGCGTCGCGCAGGATCGCGGCGTCCTCGGGGCGCTTCGCCGAGAGCAGGAGCGCGTCCGGATGGGCGGCCGCGAGGCGCGCGCGCGCCTCGGCGTCGAGGCGGTCGGCCTTGTTCAAGAGGATCCGGCGCGGGATCTCGGAGGCGCCGATCGAGGCGAGCACTTCGCAGGTGACGTCGATCTGGGCCTCGAACGCGGGGTCCGAGGCGTCCACCACGTGCAGCAGGAGATCGCTCTCGCGCGCCTCGTCCAGCGTGGAGCGGAAGCTCGCCACGAGGTCGTGGGGCAGGTGCTTGATGAAGCCGACCGTGTCGGAGACGAGCACGCGCGTGGCGCCCGTATCCTTGAGCGCGCGCACGGTGGTGCCGAGCGTCGCGAACAGCTTGTCCTCGACGTGCACTTCGCTGCCCGTGAGGGCGCGCATCCACGACGATTTGCCCGCGTTCGTGTAGCCGACCAGCGCCACGGTGTTCTGCGTGGCGCGCCGCTTGCGGCGCGTGCCGGCCTCGCGCTCGATCGACGCGAGCTCGGCGCGCAGCTCCGCGATCCGATCGCGCACCTTGCGCCGGTCGATCTCGGAAGCACTCTCGCCCGCGCCGCGCCCGCCGATCCCGCCGCCTTCGCGGTCTCGACCGCCGCCGGTCTCGCGCAGGCGCGGCGCGATGTACGAGAGCCGCGCGATCTCCACCTGGAGGCGTGCCTCGCGGCTGCGCGCGTGGCGCTGGAAGATCGCGAGGATCACGGCGGTGCGGTCGAGCACCTCGGCACGCGTGGCGCGCTCGAGGTTGCGCGCCTGCGACGGCGTGAGCTCGTGATCGACGAGCACGAGTCCCGCGCGTTCGCTGTCCGGGCGCGCGGATTCGCGTGCCGGCTCCTCGCTGGCCTCATCCGCGAGGTCTTCGTTGGTGTGCCGCTTCGGGGTGCGCGGTCCGACCGGCACCACGCCGGTGCCGCCGGTCCAGTCCGCGAGCTCCTTCAGCTTGCCGCCGCCCACCACGGAACCGGGCTCGAGCCGCACGCGCCGCTGCGTGACCCGTGCGACCACCTGGAAGCCGAGCGTCTTGGCGAGCCGCGCGAGCTCGTCGAGCGACGACGTGAACTCCCCGTCGTCGACGCCGCCCAGCTGCACGCCGAGCAACACCGCACGCGGGCGCGGAGGTGTGGTCGCGGTCGTCATGCTGCGCCCCGCATGCCGGGCGCTTCGTGGCCGCTCGCCACCACGTACTCGGCATAGCCGCCCGGATAGACGCGCGGGCCGTCGGCTTCGAGCTCGAGCACGCGGTTCGTGAGCGCGGAGAGGAATCGGCGATCGTGCGACACGAGCAGAAGCGTACCGTCGTAGTCGGCGAGCGCGCGGATCAGCATCTCCTTGGTCGCGAGGTCGAGGTGGTTGCTCGGCTCGTCGAGCACGAGGAAGTTGGGCGGGTCGTAGAGCATGCGGGCCATCACGAGCCGCACCTTCTCGCCGCCCGAGAGCAGCCTGCAGCGCTTGCTCGTGTCGTCGCCAGGGAAGCCGAATGCGGCGGCCAGCGTGCGCAGCGAGCCCACGGTCGCCTGCGGGAAGGCGTGCTCTAGCGTCTCCCACACGGACTGGTCCGGCTCGAGCAACTCCATCGAGTGCTGCGCGAAATAACCCTGCACCACCGACGCACCCTGCGTCACGGTGCCCGCGTCCGGCGTGCTGACGCCCGCGACGAGCTTGAGCAGCGTGGACTTGCCCGCGCCGTTGGCGCCCATCACGCACCATCGCTCGCGGCGCCGGATCAAGAGGTCGAAGCCCCGGAACACCACGCGCTCACCCCAGGCCTTGTCGACGCCGGCGAGTCGCATCACGTCCTCGCCCGAGCGCGGCGCGGGTCGGAACTCGAACTCGAGCGTCTCACGCCGCTTGGGCGCGGCGATCTTCTCGATCTTGTCGAGCTTCTTCACGCGCGACTGCACCTGCGCGGCGTGGCTCGCACGCGCCTTGAAGCGCGCGATGAACGCCTCCTCCTTGGCGAGCATCGCCTGCTGGCGCGCGTACTGTGCCTCCTGCTCGCGTTCGGCGAGCGCGCGCTGGCGCTCGTAGAAGTCGTAGTTCCCGGAGTAGGTGATCAGGTCGCCGCCGTCGATCTCGATGATCTTGCCCACCATGCGGTTCAGGAACTCGCGATCGTGGGAGGTGATCACGAGCGCACCCTCGAACGCGCGCAGCCAGCCTTCCAGCCACAGGATCGACTCGAGGTCGAGGTGGTTGGTGGGCTCGTCGAGCAGCAGCGCGTCGGGCTGCATGATCAGGATCCGCGCGAGGCCGACGCGCATCTTCCAGCCGCCGGAAAGCGTGCCGACGTCGCCTTCGACCTGGTCGGGCGCGAAGCCGAGACCTGCCAGCACCGTGCGCGCGCGCGCTTCGAGTCCGTACCCGCCGAGCGACTCGAAACGCGACTGCGCCTCGCCGTAGCGCTCGACGAGCGAATCGAGCTCGTCGGCACGCTCGGGGTCGGCGAGCGCGTGCGCGAGCTCGTGAAGCTCGCGAGCGGCGACCGAGACCGCTCCGGCACCGTCGAGCGCCGCGTCGAGCACGCTCTGGTCCTTCATCTCGCCGATGTCCTGGCTGAAGTAGCCGATTGCGACGCCGCGATCGATCGCGATCTGCCCGGCGTCGGGCTCCTCCTCGCGCGTAATCAGGCGGAAGATCGTGGACTTGCCCGCTCCGTTCGGTCCGACCAGGCCGATCTTCTCGCCCCGGTTGACTGCCGCCGACGCCTCGAGAAACAGGATCTGGCCGCCGTGGCGCTTGGAGATGGCGTCGATGCGGATCACGGTGCGCAGATCCTTCTCGGGGGGGGCCCGGCGATTAGCGCACCCCTTCCGGCCAGTCGAGCGCTCTGCCCGCTCCGACGGTGCACCGGAGCCCGCTCACACCGGGTTTCGCTGCGTGACCCGATTCTCCCGAGGGCACCGTAGTCATTTGGCCTACACACTTTCTTTTGTTCGAATGGCGAAGTTTCTGCTTGATCTGGCGGAGCGATCGGCTCAAGGTGTGGGGCGACAGGGACCTTCCTGGGAGGGGTGGTTTCGAGGCTGTCACGGCGATCGGTCCTTGTCCCGATGTTCGGTTCTGGCTGTTCATCCCCCTTCCGCTGCTGCCGTCACCATCGGCTCCGTGCCTGCGCGGGGTCCGTGACCAAGGGGGGATCCGGATGCGTTTCACTTCGCACCACGCTGCACTGCTCGGTGTCTCCGTGCTATTCGCGCTCAGCGCCAACGCGGTTCCGACCAGCGTCGTCAGTGTCGATACGGCCACCTGCGACACGTTATCCGTGCCGGGTACCGTCGACGAGCTCGGTCCGGCCTCGGTGTTCCCGGCGGGTGAGCAGATCGGTGCGGTCATCCAGCCGAACACCCCGCTCGCACAGTGTGCCGCGACGAACGTCCCCGCGAGAACCAGCTCGACGGTCATGATCACGAACCTGCAGGCGTTCTCGTTCGTCGAGGTCTGGTACGTGGCCAACCCCGGCACGACGCTCACGAACATCGACGGGACGGTCAACGGGGCGTCCGCGTTCAAGATCGACGCGGTCGGGCTCAACACGCCGCTCGTGAGCGAGAGCATTACGACCAACGGAATCTTCGAGCCCGGCGAGGCCTGGGTGTTCCGGATCCAGGATTTCGGGAACCTGCTCAACACGGCGAACCAGTTCGGCGAGATCGGCGTGCCGGATCTGACCAGTCTCAACGCCTCGGGCAACATCATCGCGTCGGTGCCGGAGCCCGGCACGGCTGCGCTGCTCGGCCTCGGGCTCGCGGTGCTGGCGATCCGGCGCCGACCGCGCGGCTGAACTTCGCTCCGACTCGTTAGTTAGAGGCCGTCGAGACGGGCCGCGCGGGCTTCCCGCCGACCGCTGCCGTGACGAGCAGCGCCGGGGTGACGAGCAGCTCGATCATGAGCGCCGTCAGGAACGCGAAGCCTGTCAACAGGCCGAACGCCGCGAGATTTTGCATCGAAGACGCCAGGAAGATGAAGAACCCGGTCGTGAGCACGACGCACGCGATCAGGTTCGCGCGTCCTGTGCTCGTCATCGTGCGCCGCACGGCCTCCTCGGGGTCGCCGCAGTGCTCCACTTCACGCCGGTAGACGTGAATGAAGTGGATCGTGTCGTCGACGGCGAGCCCGAGCGCGGTGGAGCCCGCCATCAGCGTGAACATGTCGAGCGGCACGCCGAGCGCGGCCATGAGCGCGTGCATGAGCAGGATCGGCGCGAGGTTTGGAAGCATGCTGACCAGACCGCCGCGGACGTTTCCGATCAGGACGACCATCAGGCCCGTCACCACGAGCAGTGATGTGAGGTAGCTCCACGCCATGCTCATCGTGACGGCGTGGAGCGTGCGGCTCATGACACCGAGCAGTCCGGTGATCGTGCCCTGCGAGCCGTTGCCGAGCAGCGTCGGCAGGCGCGTGTCGAGCTCGGCGACCAGGCGCGCGAACGCATGGGCGTCCTTGAACGGCATGTGCAGCGTGACGCGCGCGGTCGAGAACGAGGTGTCGGTGATCCGCTCGAGATCGTCGGCGCCCGTGTTCTCGAACAGAAGCAGCTCCTGGGCGACGAGCTGTCGGTCGCGCGGGATCGCGTAGAACTCCGAGCGATTCTCGTGGAGTGCCTGGTGGATCTCCTTCACGACGTCGGCGAGTGACGTGGTGCGCCGCACCTGGACGAGCGGGTCGCGATAGCTCTCGGCCCACGTGCGCACGCGCTCGATACCGTCGAGCACGGCGGGCTCGTACAGGCCGTTCTCGTGCCCCGTGTTCACGAGCACGTCCATGGTGACGGTCGCCCCCATCCTCTCGTTCACGACCTCGGTCGCGTGCCGGAGCGGGTCGCCTTGCGGCAGCCAAGAGATCGGGTCGTGCGAGAAGATCAGCGTGCTGGCGGCGAACCAGACCGAGAGCACGCAGGCGAGCAGAGTGCCCGAGATCAGCGGAACGCGGTATCGCAGCGAGACGCGCCCGCATGCGAGCAGAAATCGGTCGATGCGAGAGTTCCGGGCTTCGCTGCGGTCGAGCCGGGCTGTGCGCAGCGGAATCACCATCACGAGTCCCGGCAACAGCACGAGGCTGAACACCACGGCGAGTGCGACGCCGATCGGCACCAGATAGCCGAGCATCGCGAGCGGTTGCAGCGAAGCCGTCGCGAACGAGGCCATGCCGCCCATCGTCGTGATCGCGGTCATCACGATCGGCAGGCCCGCGTGGCCGAGCGAGTGCACCATGGCTGCCTCGCGCGTCGCACCTTCGCGTAACGACCTGAAGAAGTTCGAGAGGAAGTGCACGGGGTAGGCGACGCCCACCGTGAGCTGGAACGTGGGAAGGATCTGCGCAGGTGGCGTGATGCGCTGGCCGAGGACCGGGAACAGTCCGAGCAACGCCGACAGCGACGCGACGACCACGAGCAGCGGCAGCAGCACGCCGGCCCAGGTGCCGAACAGGAAGTAGAGCAACAGCGAGATCGCGAACAGCGAGAGCAGAACGAAGCGCTTCATGTCGCGCTCCATCAGCTCGGAGATGCGCGTGATCATGAACGGAGATCCCGCGGCGTAGATCTCGAACCCGGAAGCCCTGTGTCGCGCGACCACCTCGCGGACCGCCTCGACGATCTCGCTGTTCTCCTCACCCGACAGGAAACGCCGCGCGGGCTTCGGGCCGCTCTCACCCTCCGAGGCCGTGGAGTCGAAGCCGGCGAGCACGTCCTCCTGGGCGAACGACGAGTAGGCCTCGGTCTCGATCACGATCACCGTGAAGCTGCCGTCGCGCGAGATCAAGAGATCGCGGTAGGTCGGGCTCACGAGCACGCGCGTCTCGAGCGCTGCGAGCGCCGCGTCGCTGGCCGGGATCTCTGCGAGCAGGTCCTCGACCACGAGCTGGTTCGCTTCGCCGCGCACGTCGCGCGCGTTGATCAGGCTCTTGACCTCGACGAGCTTCGGCACGCTGCGCTCGAGGTCGCGGTGGAGCGCCGCGAGGCGCTCGAGGAAGCCGCGCTCGAACACGCGCGGCCCGGCGATCCCGACGACGATCAGCTCGTCGCGCCCGAACTGCTCGCGGAACGCCTCGTAGAGCAGGCGGGCCGGATCGTCGGGCTTGAGCATCTGCTCGGTCGAGGTGTCGAACTCGAGCCGCGGCAGCTGGGAGGCGAGCGAGAGTGCGACCAGCGCGCACGCAGCGATCGCGGTCCACGGCCGGCGCGCAACCGCCCGCCCGTAGCGCTCGAACCCGATCTCGATCCGATCCCGGATGCTCAGCGTGAACCCCCGACGCGCGTTCCCGCATTAGCGCAGCCGCGCGGTCGAGTCGAGGCTCCGAGATCTATCTTGCGCGGAAGCTATCTGCGGGCGTACAGTGCTCGGCCGGACGGACCCCGAGATGGGCTGGATCGACGACCTCGCGCGCGCCTGGCGCCGGGAGTATCCCGGGCGCGACGTCACGCCGCTGCCGCCGCTCGTGCGGCTCGCGCGGCTCGGCGTGCTGCTCGAGGCATTCCAGCACGAGGTGCTCGGGCCGTTCGGCCTCACGCCCGCCGACTACGGCGTGCTCGCGCTGTTGCGCCGCGCGGGGCGGCCCTACGAGCTCACGCCGAGCCGCCTCACGAGCAACCTGCGCCGCTCGTCCGGCGGAATCACGAAGATGGTGACGCGGCTCGAGGAACGCGGCCTCGTGCGGCGCATGCCCGATCCACAAGACGGGCGCGGCTGCCGCGTTCGACTCACGCGCGCGGGCATCGCGCTCCAGGAACGCGTGTTCGCGGCGTTCCTGGGTGCGAGCGGCGAGCTGCTCGCGCCGCTCGGATCGCTGCGCGATACCGACCGCGAGCTCGATCGCCTGCTCGCGATGTTCGAGTCGCGGCTCGCTGCCGACGAGGAGGTCGCATGAGCGGGATCTCGATCCGGCCGCTCACGCCGACGGTGGGCGCGGAGATCTCGGGAGTCGATCTGCGCAAGCCGCTCTCGCACGGGGAAGTCGACGCGATCGAGGAGGCGCTGCTCGCGCACGGCGTCGTGTTCTTCCGCGGCCAGGACATCACACCCGAGCAGCAGCTCGCGTTCGCGCGCCAGATGGGTCCGGTCGACATCCCTCCGTTCGCCCCCAGATACGGCAGCGACCCGGAGCTGCTCGTGCTCGACCAGGCCAAGCCCAAGGGCGAAGGAGCGGACGAGTGGCACAGCGACAACACCTTCATGGCCGAGCCGCCGATGGGCTCGATCCTCAAGGCGGTGCAGCTCCCGACCTACGGGGGCGACACCTGCTTCGCGAGCATGCACGCCGCCTACGACGCGCTGTCAGCGCCGATGAAGCGCATGCTCGAGGGCATGCAGGCGGTGCACGACATCACGCGGCCGCTCCAGAAGGCGATCGACGCGGGCCACAGCAACGCGGATCTCGCCGAGGTACAGCACAAGTGGCCCCCGGTGAGTCATCCCGTGGTGCGCACTCACCCGATCACGGGACGCAAGGCGCTGTACGTGAACGGCAACTCCACGGTGCGGCTGGTCGGGCTGCCCGCGCGCGAGAACGAGGTGATGCTGCGCTTCCTGATCGATCACGTGCGCGATCCCGTGTTCCAATGCCGCTTCCGGTGGGATCTGCACTCGATCGCGTTCTGGGACAACCGCGCGGTGCAGCACTACGCAGTGCCCGACTACGCGGAGCGCCGCGTGATGCACCGCGTGACGCTGGCCGGTGACCGGCCGCGCTAGGAGATCCGATGCCCGAAGCGAAGTTCCGCCACGCCGATGGAGAGAAGTGGAACGAGGTGCGCGCGATCGCGGTCGACGGGCGCCGCGCGTCGGTGTGGGAGAAGTGGCTCGAGTTCACGCCCGAGCTGTTGACGATCCACGCGCGCTGGGACCCGGGAATGATGGTCCACAAGCACGGGCACAACAGCCTGCATGTGCTCTACGTGCTCGCGGGCGAGATGACCTGCGGCGACGTGCGCTGCACCCCGGGCATGCACATCACGCTGCCGGTCGGCGCGGCGTTCGGGCCGTTCGAAGCGGGACCCGAGGGAGTGGAGCTGTTCGAGGTGATGATGGGCGACCCGCGCTCGTGGCCGGCCGACCCGGAGGGCTTCACCAAGCTGCTCGCGGAGCGGCGCGCGGTGAAGCTGCCCGATCCGCCGATCGAGCTGCCGGAGTGGCTCGAGGACACGAGGAAATAACATGAATTCCGGCTTCAAGGTCTTCGACGCCGACGCCCACGTCGTGGAGCCGCGCGACCTCTGGGAGCGCTTTCTCGACGCGCGCCACCGCCACCGCGTGGGCTGGCGCCAGCCGTTTCCGGGCATGGACCGCTTCCGTCCCGCGACCGTCGACGGTCGCTACACGCAGAGCCACAAGACGCTGTACGGCAGGCAGCAGGAAGCCGTGCGCTGGACCACCGAGGCGATGACCGCAAAGTACGGCGAGGTCGTCTCGCGCGGCTTCGACGGCGCGGGCGTCGCGCAGAGCATGCGCCGCGAGGGCGTCGACCTGATGGTGCTCTACGGGCCCGGCTACGACATGTGGATCGACGGCATCGACCCCGAGCTCCAGGCGGCGATGGCGCGCGCGTACAACCGCTGGGCCGAGGAGATGCGCGAGACGTCGGGCGGGCGCGTGCTCGCGGCAGGGCCGGTGCCGCTCTCCGACGTCACGCGCGCGGTGCAGGAGGTGCAGTACGCCTACGAGCACCTGGGCATCCGCTGCTTCTGGGCGCGCCCGAACCCGTTCAACCACCGCACGCTCGGCGACCGCTATTTCGACCCGCTCTACGAGCTGCTCGAAGACCTCGACGTCGCATTCGCGACGCACGAGTTCATGGGGCTCGAGGGACCATCGGCGGGCGCCGACCGCTTCACGAGCTTCGTCGAGTGGCACACCTGCGTCCATCCGATGGAGGCGCAGATGGCGATGCTCTCGATGATCGTGAACGGCGTGTACGAGCGCTTCCCGCGCCTGCGCGTCGCCTACATGGAGGCCGGCTGCGGCTGGCTGCCGTCGTGGCTGCACCGGATCGAGGAGCACGTCGAGCTCGCGGGCTGGCTCGAGACGCCCGACTGCAAGCGCTCGCCGCTCGAGTACTTCCAGCGCAACTGCTGGATCACCACCGAGCCCGACGAGCCGCACGCGTATCACGTGATCGACGAGATGGGAGACGGCCGGATCCTGTTCGAGACCGACTATCCCCACCCCGACTCGAAGTACCCGCGCGCCGTCGCGACCTTCCTCGCCCAGGCGAAGCTCTCCGACGAGAGCAAGCGCAAGATCCTCTGGGACAACGCGGTCGACTTCTACCGCTTCCCCGAGACCCACATGCCCACGGCCTTCGAAGAGGCGACGGGGTAGGCGTTGGCGAACCTGAAGAGGCCCTTCGAGGCGATCGACTACACGGCGCTGATGCGTGTGCACGCGCCGCCGCCCGAGTACTTCGAGAGCGACTGGCTGCTCGCGCCCGAAGAGATCGAGGCGCGCCAGCTCGCCCGGCTGCGCGACCGCGCGCGCCGCGCGTACGCGGTGCCGTTCTTCCGCCGCCGCTGGGACGCCGCGGGCTTCCACCCCGATCAGCTGAAGTCGCTCGACGACCTCTGGCGCGCGCCGCGCTATCGCGTCGACGATCTGCGCAAGAGCATCGAGGAGCACCCGCCGCTCGGCGACTATCAGGGCGCCTCGCTCGAGCGCGCGGCCGAGGAGCCGCTGCGCATCTTCATGTCCGGCGCGACGACCGGGTCGCCGAGGCCGACTCTGTACACGCAGTGGGACCGCGAGGCCGGCGCGATCCTGATGGCGCGCGCTCTCTACCTGCAGGGCGTACGCCCGGGCGACGTGGTGGTGAACGCGTGGGCCTACTCGACCCACAACGGTGCGTTCGCGTTCGACGAGGCGCTGCACAAGTGGCTCGGCTGCGTGGTGATCACGACCGGCACGGGCAACGTCACGAGCAGCCGGCGGCAGGTGGAGCTCGCGCACCAGTACCGCGCCACCGCGATCCTCACGACCGGCGACTATCTGCTGCACCTCGCCGAGGTGGCGCGCGAGATGGGCCTCGACCCGAAGAAGGACTTCAACCTGAAGGCACTGCCGAACATCGGCGACCGCGCGGCGCTCGAGGAGACCTGGGGGGTCCCGAACTACCAGTCCTACGGCTTTCACGAGGTCCAGTGGGTGTCGGTGGAGTGCCCCGCGCGTCAGGGGCTCCACATCTTCGAGGACGCATTCGTGGTGCAGATCGTCGATCCGGAGTCCGACTCTCCCGTTCCGGACGGCGAGCCGGGCTGTCTCTGCGTCACCGAGATCTACAAGACCGGGAGTCCGCAGTTCCGCTACGACATCCAGGACCTCTCGTTCCTGTACCCGCGCGAGCAATGCGCGTGCGGGAGCTGGCTGCGGCGCATGGGGCCGTTCGCGGGCCGCGCCGACAACATGGTGAAGCTGCGCGGCGTGAACGTGTGGCCCGAGGCGATCGGCGAGATTGCGCTGGCCGATCCCGCGTTCGAGCGCGACTACTTCGTGCGCGCGCTGCGTGAGGGGAACCGCGACGAGATGGTCGTGCACGTGGTGACGCGCGCGTCGACCGAGCGCCACGCGGCGCTGCGCGCTGCGGCCGAGGAGCGCCTCAAGGAGCGCCTCGGCGTTCGGATTTCCGTCGAGCTCGCCGGCCCCGGCGAGCTCGACGCCTGGACGGAGCTGCATACCTCTCCGAAGCCGAAGCGCTTCCGCGACGAGCGCGGAAAGATCTAGTCATGGGCGCCGTCGACTACTGGTGCAACGCTTTCACGCCGGAGTACCGCGCGCTCTGGGACGCCGCGATCGGAGAGCAGGATCTCTCGGTGCGCGTGCGGCGCGACCCGGAGGACAGCTTCGCCGAGCCCGCCGAGTTCCTCGCGCGCATGGACGCGCTCGGCTTCGACACAGTGCTCTTGCCGTCGGCGGAGGTGTCGCCCGAGGCGGGCCGGTTCGCCTACGAGCGCTATGCGACCCCGCCCGAGCAGCTGAGCAAGTTGGCCGCTGCGCATCCGGGCCGATTTGCGGGGCTTTGGACGATCGATCCGAGCGCAGGCCTTCCCGGTGTGCGGCGCGCGGCCGAGATGCTCGCGCAGCCTCACACGATCGGTCTGCTGCTCCACACCCATAGCTGGGACCGCGCGTTCGACCACCGCGACCTCTATCCGTTCTACGCGCTCGCGGCCGAGCACGACGTGCCGGTCGTGATGCAGGCGGGCGCGTCGGGCGGACTGCTCCCGAGCGAGTGCGGTCGGCCGCTCGGAATCGATCGCCCCGCGATCTACTTCGGCGCGGTCCGCTTCGTGCTCTCGCACCTGGGCTGGCCGTGGACCGGCGAGGCGATCGCGATGGCGCACAAACACGCGAACGTGTACCTCGGCACCGCGGCGTGGCCGCCGCATCGCTGGCCCGCCGAGCTGGTCGACTTCATCGTGGGAGCGGGGCAGGGCAAGACCGTGTTCGGGACCGGCTTTCCCGTGACCGGCCACCGCAAGGCGCTCGCAAAGCTCGCGGAGCTTCCGCTCTCCGACGCCGTGCGCGCCGAGCTATGCGGTGGCGCGGCGCGCCGCGCGTTCACGCGTCTTGCGCATCCCGAGGAGTAGTCATGCCGACCCCCGAGCCGCCGAGCGTGTTCCACTTCGAGAAGCTGGCGTGGGACGACCCGACCTCTGCACTCGACCCGAACGCGCCCGGCATGCGCGACCTCGCGCGCACGGCGCGTGCGAGCGGCGCGCGCCGCAAGAAGATCGTGCGCGGCGAGTGTGGCTTTTTCATGAACCGCTCGGTGATGCCTGCGAACTTCCGCGTCCCGCCGCATCACCACGACCACGACGAGCTCCTCGTCGTGCTCGCGGGCGGCTGCTCGTTCGACGACGGCCTCGCCGAGCTCGGCCCGGGCGACTCGATCGTGATCCACGCCGACACGCACTACGGCTTCACCTGCGGCGGCGAGGGAATGGATTTCCTGACGATCCGTACCGGCGAGGCGCGCGTGACGATCGGCGGTTAACGCGAACCGCGATGCCTCGAGCCGAGCTATTCGGCAGCGTCTCGTCGGATCACGCGTTCGAACTCGTCGAGGGCAAGCGTCTCGTCGAAACGCCCGTCGCGGTCGCGGTCGTACTGTTCCTGAACGCGACGGCCGTTCTCGTACACCGCGCGCTTGTCGATGATCGCATCGTTCGCGAAGGACCAGGTCCGCTCCTTGACATTGAATCCCGCGAACTCGCCCCATTCGTCCCGCGTACCGTCACCGTCGTTGTCGGAAGAGTACGAGCGGGGCCGGCCCTGCTCGTAGTCCTCCCAATGGTCCGCGCCTCCATCGAAATTGGTGTCGTACCGCGCCGTTGCGATCTCCTCCGCCTTATTGAGCTCGTTCCAGCGGTCGGGCGATCCGTCCAGGTTCTCATCGTACGAGGACTCCACCATCACTCCGTCTGCCCCGTAGCGGGCCCATGCATCGGGTCGTCCATCGCGATTTCTGTCCCAGCTCGCCGGTCGACTTGCTTGCGGAGTCGACGCTTCTGTCTGCGGGGCCGGTTCCTTCCAGTACACCGTCGCAGCGAGCCCTCCGAGAATCACGCCCAGCAGGAAGGACGGCATCCGGCTCGCTCCACGCGACGCGCTCTTCGCCTCGTCCTCGTCGTGCGCGACCCGACGCGTGGCGTGTTCACTGGTGATCAGCCCCCGCGCCCGCTCCACATGCTCCGGTGCAACCTGCACGCGCATGGAGGGCATGGTGGGCGGCAGCTCGCCCAGGGCTCCCTGGAGCGGCTCCCCGGCAACGTGCGCCGCGATGTCGTCCTGCTCGAGCAGCGACCGGATCAGGTGCGCCTGGATGCGATCCGACGTCTCGTAGACGGTCTCGAGCTCGCGGTAGGTCGGCCGCGGCTTCGGTGGGGCCTCGCCGTGGCGCAACCGACTACCGCAGTGCGAGCAGACCTCGATGGTGTCGAGGAACTCCGCGACGAAACCGGTGCATTCGGCGTTCGGGCAGTGTCTCACGGTCTCGCACAGCCTAACCAATCACGGCGTCAACCCGCGAGATCGGCGTCGCTGAACTGATAGGCGGTCTTGAGCTCGGCGTCGCGCTTCGCGAGCAGCTTCGCGAGCGCCACCATCACGTGGCACTGCTTCACGGTGGCGTCGTCCTGCATCTTGCCTTCGATCATCACGCAGCCGGAGCCATCGCCCATCTGCGAGATCACCTTCTTCGCCCAGAGCACCTCGTCGACGGGCGGGCTGAACACCTTCTTCGCGATCGCGACCTGCGACGGGTGCAGGCTCCACGCGCCGACGCAGCCGAGCAGGAACGCCGCGCGGAACTGGTCCTCGCACGCGAGCGGATCGTCGATCGCGCCGAACGGGCCGTAGTAGGGATAGATGCCGTGCGCGGTGCACGCGTCGACCATGCGCGCGAGCGTGTAGTGCCACGGGTCCTGCTGCGCGGTGACGCGCGGCGCGTCGGCGTTCTTCGGATCCGGGTCGGTGCGCACGAGGTACTGCGGATGACCGCCTCCGACGCGCGTGGTCTTCATGCGCCGGCTCGCGGCGAGGTCCGCGGGACCGAACGAGAGACCCTGCATGCGCGGGCTCGCGCCGCAGATCTCCTCGACGTTGATCACGCCCTGGT
This sequence comes from uncultured delta proteobacterium, assembly GCA_963832165.1. Classification (GTDB taxonomy): domain Bacteria; phylum Myxococcota_A; class UBA9160; order UBA9160; family SMWR01; genus JAHEJV01. The sequence goes on from CAWHTE010000011.1 coordinate 292,112, forward strand.
GCGTCTCGAGGATCGCGTGGATCAGGAGCGGCTTCGTGAGCCCGGCCTTCGCCTCGAGCTGCGCGAGCAGCTGGTCGACGTAGTGGATGTCCCAGGGGCCCTCGACCTTCGGGATCATGATCACGTCGAGCACGTCGCCGATCTCCCCCACCAGGGTCGTGAGGTCGTCGAGCAGCCACGGGCTGTCGAGCGAGTTGACGCGCGTCCAGAGCTGACAGTCGCCGAAGTCGACCGTGCGGCCGACCTTCGCGAGGCCCTCGCGCGCGGCGACCTTGTTGTCGGTCTGGATCGCGTCCTCGAGGTTGCCCAGCAAGCACGTCGCACTGCTTCGCGAGATCCGGGAGCTTGGCGACCATCTTCGGATTCGAGGCGTCGAAGAAGTGGATCATGCGCGACGGACGGAACGGGATCTCGCGCAGCGGCGTCGGGGCGCCGATCGCCTTGGGCCGGAAGAAATCCTTGGCGCTGCGCATGGTCACCCCTGCTCGTACAGCTTGATGACCTGAACCGCACCCGGAGGCGCGGCCTGGATGCACAGGTCGCACAGCGTGCACTCGTCGAGATTCTCCTCGACGATCCTCACGCCGCTGGTCGTCGCCTCGAAGATGTCGACGGGGCACGCCTCCTCGAGCTTCTTCGCGAGCGCAGCATCGGCCGCGTGAGCTCGGCGAGACGGCGACGTCGATGAACAGTCCGGGCATCAGCGGGCCTTCGCCGCGTCAGCCGCTTGCGCAGCAGCGCCGGGATCTCCTCGATCCGCTCCGCGACCGAGATCCCGGCTGCCTCCATGCGCGCGATCTTCTCGCTCGTCGTGTCTTCCTTGCCCTCGACGATCGTGCCCGCGTGGCCGAAGCGCATGCCCTTCATCTCGTCCATGAAGCGCCCGGCCATGAACGCGACGATCGGCAGCCGCGAGCGGTGCTCTGCGACCCACTCGGCGAGCTCGGCTTCCATGCGTCCGCCGGGCTCGGAGTAGATCGCGATCGCGCGCGTCTCGGGGTCGGCCTCGTAGAGCGGCATCAGCTCGGCGTAGGTCGTGCCCACGATCGCATCGCCGCCGATCGACACACAGGTGGATTGGCCGAGTCCGGCCGCGGTGAGCGTGCTCGCGATCTCCGTGGTCATGCCGCCCGAGCGCGACATCACGCCGATCGGACCCTTCGAGTAGGCCTGGCGCGTGTTGGCCGCGGGTCCGCCGACGCCGCCCATCTTCGCCTCGCCCGGCGAGATGATGCCGAGGCAGTTCGGGCCGATGATGCGCGCACCGCGCAGCGCCGCGAGCTCGACCATCTGCGCCACTTCCCTGCGCGGAATGTTCTCGGTGACGATCACGATCAGCTTCACGCCGTTCTCGAGCGCTTCGAACGCGGCGTCGCGCACGAAGTTCGGCGGCACCGAGATGATCGAGCCTTCGACCGCGCCGTGCTTGGCCACCACGTCGCGCACCGAGTCGTAGACGGGCACGCCGTAGATGTCGCGACCCGCGCGGCCCGGCGTGACGCCGCCGACGATCTTCGCACCGTAGTCCAGGTTTTCGCGCGTGAGATTCACGGCCTCGCGGCCCGTGATGCCCTGCACGATGAAGCGCGTGTCCTTCGAGATCAGGATCGTCACGCGCGGGCTCCGAACGCCGCGACCGCGCGGCCCGCCGCCTCGTACATCGACACGCTGCGGTCGCAGTAGGGCACGCCGTACTTCGCGAGGATCTTGAAGCCGTCATTCTCCCAGGAGCCCGGGATCCGGAAGATCGCGATCGCCTGCGCGGGATCGCGGCCCATCTCGATGCAACCCTTGATCACGCCGCGCGCGACGATGTCCACGCGCGTGTTCGAGACCACGTTCATCATCACGGCGATCTTCTCGACGCCGGGCTTGGCGAGGATCAGCTTCGTGAGCTCGCATACCTTCTTCACCGACGGGTTGCCGCCGATCTCGCAGTAGTTGGCGGGCTTGCCCCCGTGCACGCGCACGGCGTCGAAGAGCGTGAGCGACCCGCCGCCCGCGCCGATCACGAGGCCGAGGTTGCCGTCGAACTCCACCACGTTGCCCGCGACGCCGCGGTGATCCGTCTCGTTCACCTTGCGCCCCGCGATCTCGAACGGGGTCGGGGGGCGCGCCTGGCGCGTCTCTTCCTCGCCGATCCCGAGCTCGGTCAGCAGCGCCGCGTGCTTGCCGCGCGCCTCGGCTTCGAGGTCGACGTGCCCATCGAGCACGATGAAGCGGCCGTCCTCGAGCTTTGCCAGCGGATTGATCTCGGCGAGCGTGAGGTCGTAGTCGAGGAAGAGCTGGATCAGCTCGAACACGATCGGCGTGAGCCGGTTGAGCTCGTTGCCCGTGACGCCGACGGCGCCGACCGCTTCCTTCGCGATGCGCGGCGAGAGCGGCAGGATCGTCGAGAAGTGGGTCTTCGAGACGTGGTCGGGGTGCTTCTCGGCGACCTCCTCGATGTCGATCCCGCCCATGTCGCTGAACAGCACGACGGGCTTCTTCGCGCGCCCGTCCCACGTCACCGATACGAAGTACTCCTGCGCGATCGCCGACTTCTCCTCGACGAGCACCGAGCGCGCGCGTTGACCATTGACGAGGATCGGCATGATCGCGTCGAAGTGCGCAGCCGCCTCGTCGGGCGAGCTCGCGAACTTCACGGCGCCCGCCTTCATGCGCCCGCCCGAGAGCACCTGGCTCTTGAGCACGACGGGCGTGCCGATCTCCTCGGCGGCAGCGCGCGCGCCGGCCGCGCTCATCGCGATCCGGCTCTTCGCGAGCGGCAGGCCGCGCTTTGCGAACAGCGCCTTCGATTCGTATTCGTAGAAACGCATGGGGGGAGTTCTAAGTATGCGAACGCTAATGCGATTCGGGTCGTGTCGCAAGGCGCGCGCGCTCAAGCGCGCGCGGCGTCCGGTCGAGTAGCCTCGCGCTCATGGCGTTCCGATCCCGGCTCCCGCTGCTCCTCGTCCTTGCGCTCCTGGCCTGTGCCGGATCGCCCGACCGCGCGCCGTACTCGGTGATGGAGGGTGTCCGTTATGCGGGCGCCCACGACGCGCGCGAGGGTGACTTCTATCGCCCCGCCGGCGCCGGTCCGTGGCCCGCGGTGGTGCTGATCCACGGCGGAAGCTGGCAGCGGGGGTCGCGCGCCTACATGGAGAAGTACGCGCGCCGCTTCGTAGACGCGGGCTACGCCGTCTTCAACGTCGACTATCGCCTCGCGCCCGGTCATCGATATCCGGCCCAGCTCGACGACGTACGCGCGGCGTTCGGCTGGCTCCACGCGCATGCGCGCTCACTCGGGGTCGAGCCGGATCGCATCGCGGTGATGGGTTATTCGGCCGGCGCGCACCTCGCGCTGCTCCTCGGCTTCAGCGACGCCGCAGGCGCGCCGCGGCCGCGCGCCGTGGTGGCGGGCGCGGCCCCGTCCGATCTGACCGGTTATCCGGACAGTTCCGTGCTCGCCGCGCTGATCGGCGGGACGGGCTTCGAGCTTCCTGATGTGTACGCCGAGGCGTCGCCGATCTTCCACGTCTCGTCCGACGATCCGCCCGTGCTGCTCTACCACGGAGCGCTCGATTGGATCGTGGACGTGGAGCAGTCGCGCCGGCTCCAGGCGAAGCTGCACGCCGTGGGCGTCACGGCGGAGCTGTTCGAGGAGCCGTGGGCCGGGCACGGGACCGCGTTCCTGATCGACGCCGACTCGTTCCGCGCCGCGCTCGCGTTCCTGGCGGAGCAGATGCCGCCAGGTCCCTAGGCGTAGTGGCTGCGCCGCTTCACCGCGATCCGGCGCTCGAGCTCGAAGATCGGCACTTTCTTCCAGCCCGCCGGCGCGTCGGCGCTCGCGGGCGCGCCCTCGGCCTTCGAGAACTTGTGGCCGTAGAGCATCGCTTCGACCACGCCGAGATCGGGGCGGCCCGGGAAGTCGCGCACCGCGCGGATCTCGGTGGCCGCGAACACCGTGTCGCCCGCGAACAGCGGCGCCGTGTGGCGCCCCGTCGGATAGGCGATGTCGCCGAGCGCGTTGTCGCCGACGTCGGGTGACGAGAGCCCGAGGCACAGCGTGAACGGGATGCCGCCGAACACGATCAGCTGGCCACCCACGTAGCGCTCCGGGTCCTGGTCGATCATGAACTGGTTGCAGTGCACCTGACTCGTGTTGTCGAGCACCGCAGTGAGATGGATGTGCTCGCTCGTCATCGTGCGGCCGCGCGAGTGCTCGATGCGCGTGCCGGGCTCGAAGTCTTCGAAGTAGCTGTCGTGGCTCGAGAGGTGGGCCATCGACTTGTAGTCGGTCGACGGGTCGTAGGCCGGCAGCCAGAGCTCGCACTCGATCGCATCGGGCGCGGCCTCGCCCGGATGCAGCTCGGCCGCGGGGTCGCGCTTGAACACGTCCACTTTGCGCTGCCACGTCATCACGACTTCTTCCCGAGGGCCCGACGTTCTTGCGCGCGGTGGATTGCACGTGGACGATCCCGAGGTTCGGGATCCTTGCGGTGCGGAACCACCGACAGGACCTTCGTCTCGACCTCGATCGTGTCGCCCACGTAGACGGGCGCACCGAAGCGCATGTCGACGTACTCGCGGTTCGTGCGCGCGTTCTCCGAGACGTCCTCGACGGTCTGGCTGAACGCCACGAGCATCGCGAGTCCGGGCGGCACCACGAGCCCTTCGAACCCGTACGCGCGCGCATAGCGCGCGTTCTTCGCGAGCGGGTTCGCGGTCATCGCGAACTCGGTGAAGGTCGTGAACAGGCCTTCGGTGATCGTCTTGCCGCCCTTGTGGCGGAACATCTGGCCCGGGCGGAAATCCTCGAGGAAGTTCCCGGTCAGCTTGCGGATCGTGCGTTGGGTGGAGGTCACGGGGCTGCCAATCTAGCAGCTAGCGGTCCCGGGCCGGACAGTCGTCGCCGAGAGGGCAACGCAGAACGCGCTGCCCGCGACACGCGAGCGCGCCGAGGCGCTCGAGCGCGGCCTCGACGTCGATCGGCGCGAGGTCGGGCGCGTGGTGCGCGCACGCCGCGCGCAGCGCCGCGGGCTCGCCCTCGAGGTCTTCGGATTCGGCGAGCAGGCCGAGGTCGATCGCAGCCGCGCGCGCGGACTCGGCCAAGGGCGCCTCGCGCGCGGCCGACCACACGTCGCGCAGCGGGCGCAGGAAACGCAGCACGGTGGCGCTTCCGAGCCCGGGCGAGAGCGCGGCGAGCTGGCCTCCCAGCGACTCGAGGCCGTCGGTCGGCGCGGCGAGCGCGTCGAGGTCGCCGCGGTGGCGCTCGCACAGCGACGTCGCGGCGCGACACAGCACGACCGCCACCGCTTCGGGTCGAGGCAGGCCTCCCGCGCCCAGCGCCGCGGCCACCCGCGCCGGCCCGGCCGCTGCGAGCGAATCGGGCGCCGGGCCCGGGTCGCCGGCGAGGTGCGCGAACGCGGTGAGCGCGACCTCCTCTTTCACGCGTTCCGAGAGCAGCCGTGCGAGCACGAGCCAGCCCCAGCGATCGGCCCCGTCCGCGACGTCGAGACCCGCCCGCGCGGCGGGGTGCGGCCCGAGCTCCTCGTGCGCACGGCGAACGAGCTCACCGACGCGGCTCATAGCCAAAGGCCTTCGCCGCGTGCTACAACGATCGGCCGTTCCCCGTTTTGCCGACAGGACCCACCCAATGCCCCGAGCCTACTCCATTACTGCTGAAGCGATCGCCGCCGAGCGGCAGCGCGTGAATGACGACCTCAACCAGTTCGACATCGCCAGCGTGATCCGGCTCGACGAGGTCGCACTGCGCAAGCTCGGCCCCAGCGACGTGCGGCTGCGCATCCTCGCGGTGTCGGCCGAGCACAACGTCGACCACGCCGCGCTCGCCGACACGATGAACATCGCCGAGGCGCGCGGCGGAAAGATCTATCCGGGCAACAGCGCGGTGGGCGAGGTGATCGCGGTCGGCGACCAGGTGAAGCGCTTCAAGGCGGGCGACGTCGTCATCACCCACTGCAACGGCGAGCCCGACAACTACGGGTACCCGCTGCGGATCTGGGCCTACGATCAGCCCGAATCGATCGGCTGGTACGGCGAAGAAGCCGTCGTTGCCGACTGGCAGATCATCCCCGCGCCGCTCGCTTGCGGTCTGAATCTCTGGGAGATTGCGGCGCTTCCGCTGCGCGCGCCCACCGCCTATCACTTGTGGCGGCGCGCGCTCGGCATCTACCGGCTCAAGGTCGGGCGCAGCCAGCGCGCCGTGCTCAACGTGCTCGGCTTCGGCGGCGGCGTCTCCGAGCTCTTCCTGATGCTCGCCAAGCACGAGGGCCACCGCGCGATCTTCTGCTCGGGCAGCCCGGAGCGACGCGCCCACCTCGAGTCGCTCGGGATCGAGCCGATCGACCAGAAGGCGTTCAACCGCTTCACGGGCAAGGACGACGTCAAGAACTTCAACAAGCACGTGAAGGGGATGACGGGCGGCGAGGGCGTTCAGATCGTGTGCGACATGCTGCGCGGTCCCGTGTACGCGGCGGGACTCGGCGTGCTCGCGCGCATGGGCGTGAACGTCTCCGCGGGTTGGCAGCTCGACACGGCCTGCAACTACAACTCGGCGAACCTCTCGGTGCGGCAGATCACGGTCGACCACGTCCACTACGAGACGGTCGAGGCATGCCACGCCGCCACCGAGCTCTACGGCAGCGTGTTCCGCCCCACCGTTCACCGCGAGATCTACAAGTTCGAGGATCTGCCGCGCGCGATGGCCGAGATGCACGAGAACGTCCAGACTGGCATCCCGATCGTGCGCATCGCGGAAGAGATGCCCGCGTCGGTGCGCCACCTCGTCCCCTGATCGGAGGAGCCGATGATCGCAGGCATTCCGGCCGAGACGGCTGCGGGCGAGCGCCGCGTCGCGCTGACTCCCGACGCGGTGAAGACGCTCGTGCGCGACGGCATCCAGGTGGCCGTGCAGGCCGGTGCGGGCGACCGCGCGGGCTTCTCCGATTCCGATTACACGAGCGCCGGTGCGCGCGTCTCGCAAGGCGCGGCCGAGGCGCTCGGTGCCGATCTCGTGCTCAAGGTGGCGGCGCCCAGCGAGGCGGAGATCGCGTCGCTGCGCGAGGGCGCTGCCTACATCGGCTTCCTGCGCCCGCTCGATGCACCGCTGGTGGCCAAACGGCTCGCGGAGCGGCGCACGACTGCGTTCGCGCTCGAGCTCGTGCCGCGCATTACGCGCGCGCAATCGATGGACGCGCTCTCCTCGCAGGCCAACCTGGCCGGCTATCGCGCAGTGCTGCTCGCGGCGCTCTCGCTGCCGCGGATCTTCCCGATGCTCGTCACCGCGGCGGGCACGATCCAGCCGGCGCGCGTGTTCGTGATCGGCGCGGGCGTCGCGGGTCTGCAGGCGATCGCCACGGCGCGCCGGCTCGGCTCGATCGTGGAGGCCTACGACACTCGCGCCGTGGTCGCGGAGCAGGTGCAGAGCCTCGGCGCGCGCTTCGTCACGCTCGACATCGACGCGGGCGACGCGCAGGACGCGGGCGGCTACGCGAAGGCGCAGACCGAGGAGTTCTACCAGAAGCAGCGCGCAGAGCTCGGCAAGAAGCTCAAGAACAGCGACGTCGTGATCACGACCGCGCTCGTGCCCGGACAGCGCGCGCCGCTGCTCGTCGACGAGGCCGCGGTGCGCGGGCTCAAGAGCGGCTCGGTGATCGTCGACCTCGCCTCCGAGAATGGCGGTAACTGCGAGCTCACGGATCCGAACGGCCCCACGATCGCGCACGGCGTGACGATCCTGCCCGGATCCAACCTCGCGAGCGACATTCCCGCCAACGCGAGCCAGATGTACGCGAAGAATCTCACCACCTTCGTGAAGCACCTCGCGCCGAAGGGCGAGCTGGTGGTCGACCTCGACGACGAGATCACGCGTGGCTCGATGCTCACGAACGCGGGACAGGTCACCAACGACCGCGTGAAGGCGCTGCTCCAGTCCGCCTGATGCGCGCGCTCGCGCTGGTCCTCGCGCTCGGGTTCGCGGGAGCAGCTGCCGGCGGCTGCACGCGAAGATTCCCCGCCGAGCACGCCCTCGCTGTGGCGCGCGCTGCGCGCGAACGGCGGCGAGGCGTTCTACCTGATCGGCTCGGTGCATCTGGGGCGGCGCTCGATGCTGCGCTTCCCGAAGGCGGTGGACGACGCCTACCGCCGGTCCGCTGAGCTCGTGCTCGAGGTCGGCGCCGAGGAGCTCCAGCCGGACGCCATCGCGCGGCTCACCCAGCGCTATGGGTGGATCGAGCCGCCCGCGACGCTTCACGATCGCGTGTCGCGCCAGACCCTCGACCGGCTCGCGCGCTATCTCGCGTCGCGCCGCGAGAAGCTCGAGCCCTACCTGAAGATGCGGCCCTGGTTGATCGCGCAGCAGATCGACTCACGCGAGGCGCAGCGCGCCGGGCTCGACGCGGCGTTCGGGGTCGACCGCCACTTCGCGAGCCGCGCCGCGCGCGAGAAGCCCGTGGTGGGACTCGAGACCGCCGAGTCGCAGATGCAGATTCTCGCGTGGCTGCCGCGCGCGACGCAGGAAGCGCTGCTCGTCGACACGATCGAGCACGTACGCGATGCGCGCAACAGCAGCGAGGGCGTCGCACGCGCGTGGGCGCGCGGCGACGACAAGGAGCTGGAGCGGATCGTCTACCGCTCGATGAACGAATCCCCCAAGCTCTCGATCTACTACGAGCGCATGCTGATCGGCCGCAACGAGAGCATGGCCCAGCGGCTCGCGAGCCTCGCGCGCGACGGCAAGCTGCGCTTCGTGGTGGTCGGCGTTGCGCACATGGTTGGCGAGCGCGGCATCCCGGTGCTGCTGCGCGACTACGGCTTTCGCGTCGACCGGGTGAGGTGATCCATGAAGACGTCCGACGTCGAGCTCGGCTTCCTCGCGCTTCCCGACCGCACGCCCGCCCCCGGCGTGGTGATGATCCACGACGTCTGGGGCCTCTCGGATCACACGCGCGACTACGCGACGCGGCTCGCGCGCGAGGGCTTTGCCGTGCTCGCGATCGATCTGTACCGGCGCGATCGCCCCGAGAAGATCGAGGACCCCGGTCGTTGGATGCGCGCGCTCTCGGATCCCCAGGTGCTCTCCGACCTGGGGGCAGGCGCGCGCTTCCTCGCATCGCAGTCCGAGACGAACGGCCGCGTCGGCGTGCTCGGCTTCTGCATGGGCGGCATGTATGCGCTCATGGCGGGCTGCGCCGACCTCGGATTCGCGGCCTCGGTGCCGTTCTACGGCCTCCTGTCGCACGGGCACGGGATCCTGCACGACCCGAACGGGCTCGACCCCGCGACCAAGCCCCGCGAGCCGATCGCGATGGCTGCGGAGCTGCGCTGCCCGCTGCTCGCGTTCTTCGGCGACCAGGACACCTTCATCCCCGAGAAGGATGTGGAGGCGCTGCGGCGCGAGCTCGCGCGTGCGCGCGCGAAGTGGGAGCTCGTCGTGGTGCCCGGCGCAGGGCACGCGTTCATGAACGACACGCGGCCCGACGCGTATCGCCCAGAGGCGGCGGTGGAAGCGTGGCGCCGCACCGTAGGTTTCTTGCGCGCGCAGCTCGGCGGATTACGCCCTCGGGCTAATCCGGCCTACAACGGTCGCGCGAGCACGAGCGCGAGCGTGCGCTCGCGCGTCGCGAAGCGCGTGACGCTGCACGTCACGGGGATCTCGCGGCCGCGGTTGTCCACGAGCGAGGACTCGAAGCGGCGCGGCTCGCAGCCCTCGGTCATCGCCTCGAGCTCGGTCCACCACGAGGCCTGTCGTGCGCTCGGTACGAACGCCATCGCGTCGACGCCGAGCAGCGCATCGCGCGCGATGCCGAGCAGCGCCCCCGCGGCCGGATTCGCATCGACGATCAGGCCCGAATCGGCGTCGAGCGCGAGGAAGCCATCGGCCACGCGGTCGATTGCGGCGCTCACGGCGCGCCGCTTGGCGTGTGCCGCGCCCTTGGCGCGGCGGACCCCCGTGGACTGGCGCAGCCGCGCGACGAACGCCTGCTGGAGCGGCCGCAGCGCCGACTCGATCGCATCGCCGTGCGGAGCGCCCGCGGCCGCCGCGGCGCCGATCCAGCCGTCGAGCAGCGCGGAGGCGCGGCGATCGTGGACGCGCAGGCCCTCGAGCGCGGGCTCGGCGGGCCGCCCGCTCGCGAGCGCGGCCGCCGCGCAGCTCCGGAAGCGCCGCAGCAGCTCGGCCTCCGCGCTCGCCGGCTGCGGGGCCGCTCTGCCGAGCTGTGCGTTCAGGAGCGATTCGATCTGGACGCGGTGGCGGATCAGGAAGGTGGCGAGGTTCGCTCCGGTCACACCGGCAATTTAACCCCCGCACCGTTGCCTCGCCTCAACCTTTGCGAGCGATTTGCCGATGCGACCGGAGATGGAAACCGCAGTCGAAAAGCACGTCCTCATCAGCCACGCCGGACCCGAGGCGTACGCGCCCATGACGCGCGTGATCCTCGCGAAGCTGGGCTACCTGATCCTGCTTCCCGAAGAGCTCGAGTCGATCGCCGAGCTCATGGACTCGCGCCCGATCGTGCGTCTGCTCGACGAGCGCCAGTTCGCCGACATCCCGGATGACGGCGACGGCATTCCGATCATCCTGCTCACGGGCCGCCACGGCGCGACCGGCGCCGACGCGCGGATCGCGGGCGCGGTGAAGCGGCCCGCGGGCATGCACGAGCTCTATCGCCTGATCCAGCAGATCTCCGAGGACACGCCGCGCTCCACGCCGCGCGTGCCCACGCATCTGTCGGCGCACTGCAAGAGCGATGGCAAGGAATGGGGCTGCACGGTGCTCTCGCTGTCGGAGAACGGCTGCCTCGTGCGCACCCCGGAGCCGGTCTCGCTCGGTCACCGCCTCCAGCTCAGCTTCGAGCTCCCGCGCTGCGGGCGGATCCAGCTCGAGGCCGAGGCCGCGTATCAGCTGATCCCCGACATGGGTCTGATCTTCCAGTCCACGCGCCAGAAGGACCGCGAGGCGATCGCGGCGTTCGTGACCAGCGCGCTCCTGTCGTAGCTCTCGTAGGGCGGGAGAGCGAAAGCGATCCCGCCGTTCCGACCGTTGCAATGGCGGGATCCGCCTTCGGCTCCTCCCGCCCTACTAGAACTCGAACCCGAAGTCCGCGCGCGCCGTGTGCACCGCGTAGTCGTGGTCGCCGAAGTCCGACTCCCAGCCGATCCGCATCCGGACGATGTCGAGGATCTTCACGCCTACCGCCGCGAACGGCGACGCGTACCAGTCGATCGCGGCGTGCGTGCCGAGAAAGTTCGTGAGCGACGCGCCTCCCTCCAGCCAGAGCCGCTCTGCACCGAGCGGATAGATCGCGAGCTTGGCTCCGTTGCGGGTGATCCACTGATCGAGCTCGGTATCGATCGAGATGTCCTCGATCTCGCCCAGATCGACGCCGCCGTAGTAGAAGATCGAGTTGGCGATCGTGAACTCCAGGGGACCCGCGTTCAGCCCGAGCGAGTTCACGCCGCCGCCGCCCACCATGTATCCACCCGAGAGGGTGTCGCGCGACACTCCGCCGCCGGTCTGCACGAGGGGAGTGAGCGACCAGCGGACGGGATTCCCTTCGCCGGGTCGGAGGATCCGGAGTGGGACGGCGAGCTCGAAACCCGCGTCGTAGATGTCGGCGCTGTCATAGCTGCGGTACTGGCCGATCCCCGTGAGATAGAGGCCCGCGCCGGGATCGGATTCGCCGCCGATCGTCACCGAGGCGTCGGCTGCCCACAGGTCGTTGAACGGGTCCGAGTCGATTCCGCCGGCGCTCGCATCGGCGTAGATGTCGAAGTAGCCCTCGTGCTCGTCCTCGCCGCCTTCGGGGTCGTGCGGGCGCAGCGCTCCGAGGCCGTAGCGGTCGAAAGCACCGCGCGCGAACAGCGCCGTGGTGGCGCGCGGGTTGCCGTCGAGCAGCGCGAGCGGCGTCTGCGAGCTCGTCTCCTCGTAGAACTTCGAGAGCTCGTCCGCGCCGTCGTCCTCGAAGAACTCCTCGATCTGGTCCTCCACGTCGGAGGGGGTGGTTCCCACGAACGTTCGCGAGAATCCAGTCGACGGAATTCGCACCGCGACGGTCGTCGGCGTGACCGCCTGGAACACGACGGCATCGCGGATGCCCAGGTAGTCGAGCGTCGCGGTGGAGGCGAGGGGGAGTCCACTGAACGCCCCTTGCCGAAGGATGAAGTCGTCCACGATCTCTTCGAGATCGTGGCCAGCTTCCACCGCGCTGCCCGCTTGCAGGATGAACAATTCGCGCGCGCCCGTGGCCGTCGACAGGCCGAGAACGAGGGCGATGACGGCCGCCGTGCGAGGCACTAGCGTCATACTGGGCTTACCTCTTCGCGGCCGAAATCCAGATTACGCAACTCGCGAGGCCTCGCCACCGTCATGGCTTCCCATCGGGACCTCGATCTGTTCGCGCCCACTCCCGAGCACGCGCTGCTCGCCGACACGCTCGAGACGTTCGTCGCGCGCGAGGTGGAGCCGCAGGCGGCCGACCACGACCGCCGCGAGGCCTTCAACCACGCGCTGTTCCGGCGCGCGGGCGAGCTGGGTCTGCTCGGCGTGACGCTGCCCGAGGAGTACGGCGGCGCCGGGCTCGACGCGGTCGCAGCGGCGCAGGTGTGCGAGGCGCTCTCGACCTCCGATCCGGGGTTCGCGCTCGCGGTGCTCGCACACGCGATCTTGTTTGCGCAGAACGTGAACGTGAACGGCAACGACGTGCAGCGCAAGCGCGTGCTGCCCAAGGCCGCCTCGGGCGAGTGGATCGGCGGCATGTGCATGACCGAGCCGGGCGTGGGCACCGACGTGCTCGCCATGGCGACGCGCGCGCGGCGCGACGGCGGCGACTACGTGCTCGACGGCACCAAGACCTTCATCACCAACGGCGGCGTCGACGATCACACGCTCGGCGACGCGTTCGTGGTGTACGCGCGCACGGGCGAGCGCGTGATCAGCTCGTTCCTGGTCGAGCGCGGGATGCCGGGGTTCCGACTCGGTCAGAAGTGGACCGACAAGCTCGGCATGCGCGCGAGCATCACCTCCGAGCTCGTGTTCGACGGCGTGCGCGTTCCGGCCGAGAACCGGCTCGGCGCCGAGGGCGAGGGCACGCGCGCGATGATGCGCAACCTCGAGATCGAGCGGCTCACGCTCGCAGCGATGTCGGTGGGCATCGCGCGCCGCTGCCTGCGCGTGATGATCGACTACGCGAACGAGCGCAAGAGCTTTGGTGTTCCGCTGCGCGAGCACGGGCAGATCCAGCGCTACCTCGCCGAGACGTTCGCGGAGTACCGGGCCGCGAAGACGCTCGTCTACGACACCGCGCGCCGGCTCGACCTGGCCTCCACGGGCCAGCGGGTCGACGCCGACGCCGTCGAAGCTGTTCGCGAGCCAGGTCGGCAAGCGCGCGGCCGACGCCGCGATCCAGGTGCTCGGTGGCTACGGCTACATGGGCGAGTACGTGGTGGCGCGGCTGTGGCGCGACGCCAAGCTGCTCGAGATCGGCGGTGGGACGATCGAGGCGCACCACAAGAATCTCGCGAAGGACCTCACGCGGGATCCGTCGCAGCTGCGTTAGGCAGGCAGGAGATCATGGAAACGCTTCGCACCGAGACGGCGGAGGGCGTGCGCGAGATCGTGCTCTGCCGCGCCGATGCCTACAACACGATCACGCCCGCGCTGCGCGACGAGCTCGCCGCGGCGATCGACGCGGCCGACGCGGACCGCGACGTGCGCGTGATCCTGCTGCGCGCCGAGGGGCGCGCGTTCTGCGCGGGCTATGCGCTCGACTGGGGAACGGCCGCGCAAGCGCGCGAAGCGCGCGCGCAGCGAGGCGAAGCCGAGCGAAGTTCAGAAGGTGGGGCGAGCGAAGCCAAGACCGAGCGCGTCTGGGACTCCGTCGCCGACATGCGCATGATCGGGAGCTTCGTCGATACCTACATGAAGCTCTGGTACGCGAAGAAGCCCACGATCGCCGCGGTGCAGGGCTGGTGCATCGGCGGCGGCACCGACATGGTGTTGTGTGCGGATCTGATCGTGGCGGGCGAGGGCGCGTCGTTCGGATATCCGCCCTCGCGCGTCTGGGGCACGCCCACCACCGCGATGTGGGTGTACCGGATGGGTCTCGAGCGCGCGAAGCGCTACCTGCTCACGGGCGACGAGATCCCCGCGCGCACGGCGGCCGAGATCGGGCTCGTGCTCGAGGTGGTGCCCGACGCAGAGCTCGAAGCGCACGCGCGCGCGCTCGCGCGCCGGATCGCGCGCGTGCCGACCACTCAGCTCGTGATGCTCAAGCTCTTGTGCAACCAGACGGTGGAGAACATGGGCTTCGCCGCGAGCCGCACGCTCGGAACGCTATTCGACGGGATCGCGCGCCACACCCAGGAAGGTCTCGACTTCGTGCGCCGCGCCGAGCAGGCGGGCTTCCGCGAGGCCGTGCGCGAGCGCGACGATCCGTTCGGCGACTACGGCAGCCGCCGCCGCTAGGGCGGACTCCACGCAGCGCGCGCGGTCAACCGCGATGTCGTCGGCGTCTCCGGTGCGCGGCGGCGAGCAACGCGGCGCCGGCGGCCAGGCCGAGCGGCCCGGGCGGCTCGGGCACCGCCGTGATGTTGTCGATGCCGAGCGTCGCCGTGACAGGGATCGGCGTCGGGCCGGGTGTGCTCGGCGCACCATCGTCGTGGCGGATCAGCAGCCGCTCCACGTTCGCGAGCGACGCTGCGTACGAGTCGGTGCCCAGCACGCGCGTGAGGTCGGCCTCGGCGAGCGAGAAGGTCACGGGAGTCCAGGTATCGTTGGCCGCCAGCGCGACCGCATTCGTCGAGGTCCACGCCGTGCACGCGGCACCTCCCTGGTCGCATCCGGGCGTGAACAGCACGATCCGGAGGCTGAGCGGATCCGAGCCGGAGGAGTTCCTCGCGTCGACCTCGATCTGATCGATCTCCTCGGCGAGGTAGTCGCCCGCCCACTGGTCGAGGTTGAAGGTGCCGAGCGGACCCGCGGTCGAGGTGATGCGCAGAAAGAGGTCGCCCGCGCCCGTCTGCCCGTTCGGTTGATTCGAGGGCGTCGACCCTCCGGCCCAGTTCGCGACGGTGCCACCCTGGAAATCGTCGATCTGGTCGAGCACGAGCAGCGACGCGTTCACCGGAGCGCTGATGCCGGCGTAGTTGGTCGGCGAGTTCGTGGCCTGCGGGCTGTTGGGCGCGGGCCCCACACCGCAATCGAGCGAGCCGACCCCGTCCGTCGGAATCGGGACGCTGAAGGTGCAGGTGTCCCAGGTGGAGAAGTCCACCGAGTCGCCGGCAGGGTTGAAGAAGAATGGAAGCTTGTCGGCAGTGATGATCGCATCGGGCGTCGGCGCTCCCGGCAAGGCCGCGAAGCCCGGCGTCGCGATCAGATAGAACCGGTTGGCGGTGTTGCCGACCTGAGTCGCCCCGCCGACAACGGTCCAGGAGAAGCTCTTCGCGTTGCTGGTGATCGTGCTATTGCTGACACCGGTTTCGCTGGGACCACCGGCAGCCTCCTTCAGCTCGACGAACTGGATCGTGCCATCGGCGTTGCTGAAGACTTCGCTGACGTCCCAGGTATGGATGCCGGCGAACGCGGAAGACGAGCTCAGGGCTAATAGAAAATGGACTGCGAGCGGAAGGGTGCGTACGGGCTTTGCCATGATCGGCACTCCTCTTGGCTCCGCGGGTGGAGCGGGGATCGTTCGGGCCCGGAACGAGTTGGCATTCTATCAGGATGATCACCTCTGCGAACGCCATCTCGAGGTTGGGGCTGCTCGGGCTCGCGATCGCCCTGGGCTGCGACCGTGAAACGCGTGATACACCGCTTCCGGCGGCGTCCGCGGGGGTAGCGAACCGGGTGGTCTCTTTGTCCCCGCTCGCGACGCGCTTCGTGGCGAGGATCGGCGCCGGGGATCGGCTCGTGGCGGCCGACGCGGACTCGCTGCGCCTGCGGGAGCTGGCGGGGCTCCCCGTCGTCGTCGATCTTGCTGGCGCGCTGCCTCTCGCACCCGATCTGGTGCTGGTTCCGCAGGCCCCGAGCCCAGGGGACCCGGCCGCCGCGGCGCTGCATCGCCGCGGCGCGCGCGTCGCCGAGTTCGCTCCGCACGATCTCGAGGACGTGATCGCGCTGGTGCGCGACGTCGGAACGGGGCTCGTCGGTGCGACCGAGGCCGAACGCTTCCAGGCGGCCTTCTCGCGTCCGCTCGCGAGGATCGGCGGCACCTCGGGCGCACCGACGCGGCCGCGCGTAGTCGCCGTGGTGAGCTTCGATCCGCTCGTGATCGCAGGAGGACACAGCTTCGAGACCGACCTGATCGAGATCGCGGGCGGGACCAGCGTCACGCACCCGGGTGAGGAGCCGCGCCTGGCGATCGCGGCGGATCGCTGGGCCGGGCTGGCCCCCGATCTGATCCTCGTGATCGGTGCCCCACCCGCGTCGCAGCGCGACGAGCAGGCACTGCGCAACGCGCTGCCGCCGGGTCCCGAGGTCGCGTTCTTCTCGTTCGATCCGTCGTTCTGGCTCGACGCCTCCGACGAGCCCGCGCGGAGGCTGCGCGCCGTGATCGAGCCGGTCGCCGCGCGCATGGCGCAGCGCGCATCGCACTAGAACGCCCTATGCACTTTCCATCGGTCGGAGCTCCGACAGCATCGTCGGCACGAGCTCGGAGACGGTCGGATGAATGTGCATCGCGCGACGGATCACCGTCCAAGGCGCCTTCGCGTACATCACGTCGAGAATCGAGTGGATGACCTCGTCGCCGCCGGTGCCGAGGATCGCGGCACCGAGGATGGCATGGGTCTCGGCATCGACGGCGATCTTCATGAATCCCTGCGTCTCGCCCTTCTCGACCGCGCGTCCGACGCGCGTCATCGGCCGCTTGGCGACGAGCGCTTTGCGGCCGCTTTTGCGGATCTCTCCCTCGGTCATCCCGGCACGACCGAGCGGCGGATCGACGTACAGCGCGTACGCAGTGATCCGATCGCTGACTCTGCGTGAATCGCTCTCGAGCAAGTTGGCGATGACGATCTCGCCGTCGTTGTACGAAGTATGCGTGAACGCGCCCTTGCCGTTGCAGTCGCCGAGCGCCCAGACACCCGGGACGCTCGTGCGCAGTTGATCGTCGACCACGATGTAGCCGCGCTCGTCGACGGCGACGCCCGCCTCGTCGAGGCCGAGATCGTCGGTGTTGGGGCGCCGGCCGACGGCGAGCAGCACGTGCGTACCCTGCACTTTCGGCGCACCGTCGGTGCAGTCGACGTTGGCGGCGATCTCGTCGCCGCGCTTTGCGAAGCTGATGCACTTCGCGTTCAACCGGACTTGGACGCCCTCGTGCTCGAGGATCTCCCGGATCGCGGTCGAGACGTCTTCGTCCTCGCGACCGATGAGCCGCGGCCCCATCTCGATCACCGTCACCTCGGAGCCGAAGCGGCGAAACATCTGCCCGAATTCGAGACCGATGTAGCTGCCGCCGATGACGATCAGGTGCTTCGGCAGGAAGTCCACCGACATCATCGAGCTATTCGTGAGGAAATCGATCTCGCCGATGCCGGGCATGTCGGGAACGAACGCGCGGCCGCCGACGTTGATGAAGATCTTTTCGGCGCTCAGGCGCTCTGCGCCGACGCTCAACTCGTGCGCGGACTCGAAGCGCGCGTGGCCTCGATGGACGGTGCAGTTCTCCATGTGGTCGAGCCAGTCTTCGACGCCGACCCGCGATTGCTTCGAGACCTCATCCTTCCGTGCCTTCACGCTCTTCATGTCGACGCGCACCGAGCCGACATCGACACCATACTCGGCGGCGCGAGCAGCCATGCGCGCCGCGTACGCGCTCGCCACCATCGTCTTCGTCGGAATGCAGCCGGTGTTGACGCAGGTTCCGCCGAAGACGTTGCGTTCGATGACCGCGACCTTCATGCCGGCACCCGCGAGACGAGACGTCACGTAAGGCCCGGCTTGGCCGGTGCCGATGACGATCGCGTCGTAATGGGTCACTCCGGCAGCTCGTTACCCGACTGTTCCGCCACCATGTACGCGGCGTACCAGTCGGGCCAGTTCTCATCCCTTTGACCGCCGGTCCGGGCCTCGTGCTCGCCGTGGGCATTCGCCGCGCGCCGAAACGCGCTCGCCAGATCGTTCGCCGACGCGAAGCTCGTCGTCGCGGAGTCGATGCGACCGGCGAGCCGCGACGTCACCTCCTGGAGCAACCAGCCGTTCCCGTCGGGATCACGGAACGAGGCGAAGGAGCGGTAGCTGCCGTGCTCGGGATCCGGACCGCTGACGCGAACGCGCCCGAATAGATAGGGCTCGTCGGATCCAGCGCGCACGCCGGCGCTGTGGAACACCTCGCTCACCGTGACGCCGCGACCGAGCAGTTCTTTGCGCGCGGCCTCGAGGTCGGAGACGACGAGATAGAGGCCCTGCGCCGAGCCCGGTGCCGCCGCAGTCACGTTCTTGCCGAAGATGACCGAGCACCCCGAGCCGGGCGGCGTGAACTGGATCACGCGGAAGTCCTTGCCCTCGTCGAAGTCGGCGTCGAGCCTCCATCCGAGGCGCGCGTAGAACTCCTTCGCGCGGTCGACGTCCGACACGGGAATGACCACGATCTCGAACTTCATGTCGTTGCTGCCGTTCGTCCTGCTCATCGCGACCTCCTCGAGTCGTGAGATCCCTCGATATGTCGATCTGTCGGCAGCGAGCTGTTGGGCCGAAGGCTTCGCTGATCATCCCTCCGAGAGCTTCTTCTTGCGGTCCATCCAGCCGCGCACCATGTCCTTGAAGTGCGCCGGGTTGTAGATGTCCTCTTCGTAGGACCACTTCAGATTGCCCGCGTACTTGAGCAGCGTGAAGTTGTAGGCCTGGTGCAGGCTGCCGTCGCCCGGGTCGACCATGCGGTTCCACACCTGCGCGATCACCCAGCCCTTCTCCTCATCGATCGTGTACCACTCGATCGGGAAGTACTTCATCTCGCAGTTGATCGGCGCGGACATCGTCGTGCTGATCCAGCGCCGGATCGCCTCGCGTCCGCCCATCGTGCCGTAGAGGTGCTCGATGTACGTGGCGTCTTCGGTGAACTGCTCCGACCATTCGTCCCAGTTGCCGCTCTTGCCAGCTTCGAGCGCCAGGCGCTGATAGTTCTCGAACGCTTCCTCGAGCTCGGCGCGGCTCCACTTGCTCATGGCGGTCGTCCTCACGGTGGGGGTTGGACCGCCACGATACCACGGCGCGCTGGCGCAGCGGTCCTCAGCGACCCGTTGCCGGCGCCGGGACGTCGAGCACGATGGCGGTCGACATGCCGCCGCCCGCGCACATCGCCGCGACACCGGTGCCGCCGCCGCGGCGCCGCAGCTCGTGTACGAGCGTGATCACCATGCGCGCGCCGGTCATCGCGATCGGATGACCGAGGCTGCAGCCGCTCCCGAGCACGTTCACCCTCGCGTCGTCGATGCCGAGCACCTTGCACGTGCCGACACACATCGACGCGAACGCCTCGTTGAGCTCCCAGAGGTCGATGTCGCTGACCTTGAGCCCGGCCCGCGCCAGTGCCTTCGGGATCGCGACGGTCGGCGCGAGGCCCGTGCGTTCGGGGGCCACGCCTGCCGACGCCCACGCGCGCACGATCGCGAGCGGCTCGAGCCCGTTGGCTTCCGCGGTCGCGTCGTCGGTGATGACCATCGCCGCGGCACCGTCGTTGAGACCCGAGGAGTTTCCTGCGGTGATGCTGAAGCCCTCGATCTCGGGATGCATCGGCGGGAGCGCGGCCAGCGCGTCGAGCGTCGTTGCGCGGCGCGGATGCTCGTCGGTGTCGAACGAGGTGGTCGAGCCGTCCGCGCGCTTCACGTCGATCGGTGCGATCTCCTCCTCGAAGCTGCCGTTGTCGATGCCGGCGACGGCGCGTTGGTGCGAGCGCGCTGCCCACGCGTCCATCTCCTGGCGCGACACGCCGGCCTCGACCGCGGCGTTCCAGCCCACGGTGATCGACATGTCGAGGTTGGGTGCGGCGGGTGTGTTGCGGTGGCTCGGCGACATCCAGTCCGCCCACTCCTGCGTGCCGCTCTTGCGCCGCATCGAACGCGGCGACGTCGACATGGAGTGGGTCCCACCCGCGATGACGACGCGATCCATGCCGGCGCGAATCGAGCCCGCGGCGGTCGTGACCGCGGTCAGGCCGGCCGCACAGTGTCGATTGACGGCCGCGCCCGGCACGTGTTCGATGCCCGCCTCGATCGCCACGTAGCGGGCGATGTCGCCGCCGCCGTACAGCGTCTCGGCGATCACGATGTCGTCGACCAACGCGGGATCGAGTCCGGACCGCCGCAGCGCGGCGACGACCACGTGTTGGGCCAACGCGAACGCGTCGACGTCGACCAGCGTGCCCTTGAAAGCGCGGCCGATCGGCGTCCGCGCCGTCGAGACGATCACGGCATCAGGCATGGGTCTCTCTTCTCCTTCGATTCCTTCGTGGTCGACACAATGCGACCGGCACGTTGGCATATCCCGCGACGTTCGACATGCCCCCAGCTTGTTTCAACCTATGCTCGCGCCGTGCGCCAGCCGGGCTCCCGTCGGAGCCCGCGGCTTGGGGGAGACCAGTGCAGGTCGGTGTCATCGGATTGGGCAACATCGGCGGACCCGTGGCCCGCAACCTCGTCGCGGACGGCCACGACGTGGTCGTGTTCGACGTCGACCACGAGCGCTCCGCGGCCGTCGCAGGCGCGCGTGCGGTTGCGTCCGTCGCCGACGTCGGCGCGGCCAGCGAGGTGACCGTGCTGTCGTTGCCTACGCCCGCGGTCGTGCGCGCGGTTGCCGAAGAGTGGGCCACGACCGCGGCACCCGACGCGGTGCTCGTCGACCTGTCGACGAACAGCCCCGACGTGGTGCGCGAGCTCGGCGCGCGCCTCCGGGCGACCGGCCACCACCTGGTCGAGGCGCCACTCACCGGCGGCGCGATCGGTGCGCAGAAGCGGATGCTGTCGTTCATGGTCGGCGGCGATGACCGCGCGGTCGCTCACGTGAAGCCCGTGCTCGAACCGCTCGGCCGCGCGTTCGTGCACCTGGGGCCGCTCGGGCTCGGCAACACGATGAAGCTCGTGAACAGCCTCGTCGCCTTCACCACCACGTGGGTGAGTCTCGAGGGACTCTCGCTCGCGGCCAAGTCGGGCATCCCCGTGCCGCGCGCCGTCGAGGTGTTGCGCACCAACGGCGTCGCCAACTTCTACCTCGACCGCATGGTCCAGAACATCGACACCCGCAACGGACCGACCCAGTTCGCGCTCGGCCTCGCCGCCAAGGACGCGGGTCTCATCGTCGAGACGGGCCGCGCGCTCGGCGTGCCCACGCCCGCCGGTGCCGCCGTGATGCAGGTGCTCGTCGGCGCGATCGCCGCCGGCCTCGGCGATCACGACTGGGCCGACCTCGTCGTCGCCGCCGAACGCCAAGGCGACGTCGAGCTCCGCTGGAAGAGCTGACATTTCTTGTAGGGCGGATTAGCGAGCGAAGCGAGCGTAATCCGCGTGCAGCCGCTCGCGGATTACGGGCCTTCGGCCCTAATCCGCCCTACGAGAACTGACGAGGGCGTGTCAGTCGGGGGTGCCGAGGACGTCGGCGGCCACGCGGAGCGAAGAGACGGCGGCGGGCACGCCCGCGTAGACGGCAACCTGCATCAGCGCCTCGACCAACTCCTCGCGCGTGAGCCCGACGTTGAGCGCGCCGGCGAGGTGACCGCGCAGCTCCTCGTGGTGGCCGAGCGCGGCGAGCATCGCGCAGGTGATGAGTGACCGGTCGCGCGTGGGCAGCCCCGGTCGCGTCCAGATCATCCCGAACGCGGTCTGCTGCACATAGTCGAAGAAGTCGGGCGCGAGCCTGGCCGCCGGGAACTTCCCCGCCGGCGCGTTCCGGAGCGCGGGCCAGAGCTGACCCTGGATCTCCTTGCCCGCGGCTCGCAGATCGTCGTCGGTCGGCATGTGAACGCTCCCTTCGTTGGCTCATTCGTGAGCTCTCGATTCACTTCTCGCGCGGACTCTCCGACGATACAGTGTGGAGGGCGCACCATGCTCCGTTTGCGCAGAATCGCGTTTCTCGGGTTGGCAGGCATCGCACTAGCGACCGAGATCGCTTCCGGCGAACCGCTCCATCCAGCCCGAGTTTCGATCGGGCGCCACCTGACGGTGAAGAGCGCGGGACCGAGCGTATGCCCGGCCCACAACGTGTTCTTCCCAGGACAGCCGATTCGGATCCATGGCTCCGGTTTCGACCATGGAGCCGTCGTCACCATCTACTTCGGCGTGGGTGATGCCGATGCCGATCTAGCGGTTCTAGGGTCGGCGACCGCCGATGCTTCGGGTGCTCTCAATGCGACGGTGACCATCCCAGCCGGACTGTCGACGCCAACGCTTGCAATGATGGAGGCGCGCGGCCCGACATCCAGAAAAACGCTCTACCTATCCGCGCTGCTGCCGCTTGCCAGCTCGTCGGGTCCGGATGTGGACTCGGACACCGTGCCCGACGTCTGTGACGACTGTCGGGAAATTGCGAACGCCGGACAGGAAGACGACGACCATGATGGGATCGGAAACGTCTGCGACGCTTGTCCGCTCGATTCCGTCAATGACAGCGACGGTGATGGGCAGTGTAGAAACACCGACGTTTGTCCATTCAGCGCGGACAACGACGTCGATGGAGACGGGCGCTGCGGTGATGAAGACAACTGCCCCAAGGTCGCCAACGCAGACCAGAAGGACTGGGACCAGAATGACATCGGGGATGCGTGCCAGAAGGCCCCGACGTGCTCGGACGGAATCGACAACGATCGCGATGGACTGAGCGACCATCCATCCGACCCGGGTTGTTCAGACGCCACTGATGGTTCCGAGACCAATCCCGCTCTGCACTGCGATGACGGCTTCGATAACGATGAGGATGGATGGACGGACTACCGACGAGGTGGCACGGGAGATCCCGGGTGCGGCTCTGGGGGAGATACCGCTGAAGATCCACAGTGCGACGACGGTATCGACAATGACGGCGACGGTAAGTTCGATTGGGACGGCGACAACCAAGCGTTTGAGGCCGACCCGGAGTGCCACGGCGCGGGCTCTGCCACTTCGGAATCGCCACCGGCCCGTTAGTTGTCTCCGAGCCGGTCCATCACCGCGCGCACGACCCCGGCCACGCTCTACTTGCCAGGACCGTCAGCGATCAGCGCCAGCGCGGCTGCCGGATCCCGGCGGCATTCGAGCAGTGCGCTCAACATGAGCGGCACGACCATCGTGGCGTCCGACTCGATGACGAACATCGGTGTGTCGGCCGTCAGCTTGTCCCAGGTGATCTTCTCGTTCGGCGTCGCCCCGGAGTACGAGCCGTACGAGGTGGTGGAGTCGGAAATCTGACAGAAATAGGCCCAGGGACTGACCGGACGCTCGAGATCGTATTTCACCGACGGCACGACGCAGATCGGGAAGTCACCGGCGATGCCGCCGCCGATCTGGAAGAAACCGACACCGGCTCCCGCGGAGAGCTGCTCGTACGAATCGTAGAACGCGGCCATCGCCTCGATGCCCGACTTGGCGATCGCGGCGCTGCATTCGCCCATCTTGACGTGCGCCGCGAAGATGTTGCCGAACGTCGAGTCTTCGTAGCCCGGCACCACTATCGGCAGCTGCGCGCGCGCCGCGGCGAGCAGCCAACATTCCTCGGGTTCACCCTGGCACAGGGCCGGCTCGATCATCTGCACCAGCTCGTAGAAGTACTCGTGCCAGAAGCGGCGTTCGCCGGTCGCGTTCGCCTGCTTCCACATCGGCACGATGTATTTCTCGACCGCGCGGAAGGCCTCGTCCTCGGGGATCGAAGTGTCGGTCACGCGCCGCATCCGATCATTCAGAATGCGCGTGTCGTCGTCTTTGGTGAAGTAGCGGTAGTCGGGGAAATCCTTGTAGTGGTCGTGCGCGACGAGTCGAAACAGCGATTCCTCCAGGTTGGCGCCGGTCACCGACAAGCCGTGCACCAGCCCGGCGCGAATCGCGGGCGCGAGCGTGATTCCGATCTGCGCCGAAGACATCGCTCCGGCCATCGCCCAGAACATCTTGCCGCCGCTCTCGATGTGGTCCCAGTATGCGAGCAGCGCATTGCGCAACGCGCGCGCGTTGAAGTTGGTGTAGTTGCGCAGAACAAACTCGAGCATGGGAAGGTTCGTCGTGCTCAAACCAGTTCCTCCGGATCCACGATCGGCAGGGAGCAGGTGGTGCCGTGGCACACGTAGGCGGCGGGCCGCCCGTCGACCGGCCCGCGGCCCGCGAGCCAGCTCTCCTCGACGCGTGCGGGCGACGTGCCCGGCGCCGCCACCACGACCGCGTCGTCCGGGCCGAGCACACGGCGCGCGCGCGCCGCGAGTGCTCGGGTGGCGGGGTCGGCCGGATCGCCCGCGATCAGCGCGAGCGATCCGCCGCGCTCCGCGAACAGCGCGGCGCGTGCGAGCGTCGGGAACGCCTCGGGCATGCGCTCGAGCGCGGGGCCGTTCGTGCGCAGCACGCGCAGCGCGACGTCGCGCAGGTCGTCGCGGCCCGAGATCTGCGCCGCGCGCAGCAGCGCGAGCACGGCGAGCCCGGTCGAGTGCGGCGTGGCGCCGTCGTGGTCGGAGCGCGGGCGCTGCGCGAGCGGCTCGCCGTCGGAGGGCGTCAGGAAGAGATCGCCCTCGCCCGGCGTCGAAGAAGCGCGTCGACGATCGCACGGGCGAGATCCAGCGCGCGCGCGAGGAAGCGGTCGCCCGCGCCCGCGCGGTAGAGATCGAGGTCCGCTTCGAGCAGCGCCGCGTGGTCGTCGAGGAACGCGAGCACGTGCGCGCGCCCCTCGTTCCAGATCCGCAGCAGGCGACGGTCCTCGTCGTGCAGCTGGTCGGCGAGGAAGTCGGCGGCAGCCGCGGCGTCGGCGAGCATCGCCGCGTCGCCGAGCAGCGAGCCCGCGCGCGCGAGCCCGGAGATGCACAGCGCATTCCACGAGGTGACGCGCTTGTGGTCGGTGCCGGGCGCGATGCGCGAGCTGCGCGCCGCGAAGAGCTGTCCGCGCTCGCCCGCGAACTCCGAGCGCGGCTTGCGCGCGCGATCCATCAGCACCGTGGTGCCGTGCTCGAAGTTGCCGCGCTCGGTGACCGAGTAGGCGTCGCAGAAGGCTTCGGCCGCGCTCGCCGAGCACGGCGCGCTGCCGATGCGGGCGTCCACACGTAGAAGAGGCCCTCTTCACCCTCGCTGTCGGCGTCCTGGCTCGCATACCAGCCGCCGTCGGGTGCGCGCAGCTCGCGGTGCAGGAACATCGCGGTCTCGCGTATGGGCCACACGAGATCCTCGTCGTTCGCGCCGCTGCGCCGCCACGCCTCGGTGTAGGTGCGCAGCAGCTGGCCCTGGTCGTAGAGCATCTTCTCGAAGTGCGGCACGCACCAGCGCGCGTCCACGCTGTAGCGGTGGAAGCCGCCGCCGAGATGATCGTAGAGGCCACCGCGCGCCATCTCGCGGCACGTGAGCACGACGTGGTCGAGCGCCTCGCGCGCCTTGTGCGCAGGCAGCACGTCGCCCGCCGCGAGCAGCAGGTCGAGCGACGTCGGAGTGGGGAACTTCGGCGCGCCGCCGAATCCGCCGTGCTCGGTGTCGGCGCGCTGGAGCAGGCGCATCGCGCCCTGCGCGGCGACCTGCGCGCCGGGCACGGTGTCGCCCGCGAGCGGGCGCCGCGCGAGCGCCTCGGTGATCTCGTCGGCGCTGCGCACGACCTCGTCGCGGCGTTCGCGGTACGCCTGCGCGACGCCCGCGAGCACCTGGCGGAACGCGGGCATGCCATGGCGCGGTTCGGGCGGGTAGTAGGTGCCGCCGTAGAAGGGCCGGCCGTCGGGCGTGCAGAACACGGTGAGCGGCCAGCCGCCGTGGCCGGTCAGGCCCGTCACCGTGTCCATGTAGATCTGGTCGACGTCGGGCCGTTCCTCGCGATCGACCTTGATGCACACGAACAGCTCGTTCATGAGCGCCGCGGTGTCCGCGTCCTCGAACGACTCGTGCTCCATCACGTGGCACCAATGGCACGCGCTGTAGCCGATCGAGACGATCAGCGGCCGGTCCTCGCGCTGTGCGCGCGCGAGCGCCTCGGGGCCCCAGGGATGCCAGTCCACCGGGTTGTACATGTGCTGGCGCAGGTAGGCGCTCGTCTCGGACGCGAGCCGGTTCGTCGGGCGATCGGTCGGAGGCGCACTCAAGGGGGGCGGAACCTCGCTCGGGGGCGCTTACACTACGCAACCCCTGCATTCCCTGCGAGAGTCGCGCTTGAAGGAGTCGATCGCCAGCGCCGCACAGCGCGCCGCCGCGTATCTGGACGCGCACGGCGATCGGATCACACGCCTGCGCGCGTCCGCGCTGACGGGGCGCGCGTTCGCATCCGATGTCGTGGCGCAGCTCGCGCCCGAGCCGTCGAACGCGGCCGCGCTGTGCGAGGCGCTCGCGGTGTGCGACGACCTGCGCGCGCTCGGCGATCCGCGCGTGGCGGAGTGGGCGGAGCCGCTCGCACGCGGTCAGGCGGCGGACGGCGGCTTCGCGCCCGATCTCCCGCTCGAGGCGCGCCTGTTCGAGACCGGCATGATCGCGGGGCACCTCGCGAAGACGCGCTACGTGCGTCCCGATCGGCTCGCCGCCGCGGCGGACTTTCTCGCGCAGCACTGGAACCCCGACCGCGTGCAGGGCGGCTCGTGGTGCGCGATCGCGGCCCACGCGCACTGCTTCGCGAACGTCGACCACGATGCGTCCGACGCCGTGCTGCAGTGGTGCGGGCGCGAGCTCTCGCGCGCGTTCATCACGCGCGCATTCGATGCCGTGCGCACCGCGCGCGTGCTCGTGTACTGCGACGCGCACGGACTGCCGGGTGCGCAGCTCGCGCGCGAGGATCTCGTGGTGGCGCTGCTGACCGAGCAGGGCGCGGACGGCGCCTTCCCGACCTGGCAGGGCGAAGGCGCGCGAGACGCGGTCGCATCCACGCTCGACGGGCTCGTTGCGCTGGTGCGGCTGGCTGGCTAGCAAGCGGAGCGCGCAGCGAGCTGCAAGTTTCGCGCAGCGAGCCGAAGGCGAGCGAAGACCATTCGGTGAGCCGAGCGAAGTTCGATAAGGTAGGTCGCGCGCGTGTTGAACCTCGCCTTCCTCCACGAAGCGATCGCGGCAGCGGTGCCCGGGCGCGATTGCCTGGTGTTCCGCGATCGGCGCCTGTCGTGGGCCGACGTGACCGATCGCACGCGCCGGCTCGCACACGTGCTGAGGAGCGCGGGCCTCGGCTGCCGGCGCGAGCGCGCTGCGCTCGAGAACTGGGAGTCGGGCCAGGACCACGTCGCGCTCTACCTGTCCAACGGCAACGAGTATCTCGAGGGCATGCTCGGCGCGTTCAAGGCGCGCTGCGTGCCCGTGAACGTGAACTACCGCTACGTCGACGAAGAGCTCGTCTACCTGTTCGAGAACGCGCAGGCGCGCGCGGTGATGTTCCACGCGCGCTTCGCGCCCACACTCGCGCGGATCCGCGCGCAGCTCACCGACGTGGTGCTGTGGATCCAGGTCGACGACGGATCCGGCACGCCGCTGCTGCCCGGCGCGCTCGACTACGAGGCCGCGCTCGCGGGCGCGACTCCCATCGCGCCCGAGGCTCTCTCGCCCGACGACCTCTACGTGCTCTACACGGGAGGCACCACGGGCATGCCCAAGGGCGTGCTGTGGCGCCAGGAGGACATCTTCCGCGCGGCGCTCTACCCCCGGCCCGACGCGACCTTCGCAGACGTGGTCGCCTACGCGCAGAAGGGCGACATCCGCTCGCTGCCCGCGCCGCCGTTCATGCACGGCGCAGCACACTGGGTCGCGTTCAACATGTGGTTCGTCGGCGGCACGATCGTGGTGCAGTCGCACCCGGACCGGCTCGATCCGGTCGACATCTGGTCGACGATCGCGCGCGAGCGCGTGTCCGCGCTCACGATCGTTGGCGACGCGTTCGGGCGGCCGCTCGTCGACGAGCTGCGCCGCGCCGCAAGTCGCGCGCAGCGAGCCGAAGGCGAGCAAAGGCCATCAGGCTACGACCTGTCGTCGCTGCGCCTGCTCACGTCGGGCGGTGCGATCCTCACCGCGTCGCTCAAGCGCGAGCTCCTGGAGCTGTTGCCGGGCGTGCGTCTGCTCGACGCGCTCGGCTCGTCGGAGAGCGGCGCTCAGGCCAGCCACGCTTCGCTCGATGCGGACAGCGCCGAGACCGGGCACTTCCAGCTCGCGCCCGGAAATCTCGTGCTGCGCGAAGACCTCACGGGTCCGGTCGCGCCCGGCGGTGGTGAGCAGGGTTGGCTCGCGCGCAGCGGCGCGGTGCCGCTCGGCTACTTCCGCGACGCCGAGAAGACCGCGAAGACCTTCCCCGTGATCGGCGGCATGCGTTATGCGGTGCCGGGCGACCGCGCGATGCTCGAGGCCGACGGCCGCCTGCGCCTGCTCGGACGCGACTCGGTGACGATCAACACGGGCGGCGAGAAGGTGTTCGCGGAGGAGGTCGAGCAGGCGCTCAAGCATCACCCCGCGGTGTACGACGCCGTGGTCGTCGGCACGCCGCACGCGCGCTGGGGCCAGCAGGTCACCGCGGTGGTGCGGCTGCGCGCGGGTGAATCGCCGTCGGAGGAGGCGCTGCTCGCGGTCGCGCGCGCCCACATCGCCGCGTACAAGCTCCCGAAGCGCTTCGTGTTCGTGGACGAGATCCGGCGTTCGCCGAGCGGCAAGGCCGACTATCGCTGGGCGAAGGAAGCGGCGCTGGAGTAGGGGCGGATCACAAAGACCGCGCGAGCGCCTCGGAGAGCCGCCGGATCCGCGCTGCATTCGCACCGAGGTCGCCTCGACCCTCGCGCGACTTCGAGCGCATGTCGACGATCGCGCCGCTCGGTTGCGGGCGGATCCGGATGACGATGTCGTCGACGAAGCGGAAGATGCGCGAGGTGTCGGTCGCCTCGATCGTGCCCGTGCTCGGATCGGCCGCGGCGACCTTCCAGCCGAACGTCGCGATCAACGCCTCCACGCGATCGAAGATCTCCTCGGGCGCGCCGGCTACGGCGATCGGCGCGAGATCGGGATAGGCGGCGCGCTGCTGGCTCGCGAACGCCTCGCCCGGATAGCTCATGTCGCGGCCCTCGTTGGGCCCCTCGTGCAGGAGCGCGGCGAACTGCGGCGGATCATCGGGATTGGTCGTGATGTCGTTGATCGGGGGCAGGCCCGCGGCCGATCCCGCCGCGAACCCGACACCGGCGAGCACCGCGACGCCGAGCGCAACCGCGCCCCAGGCGAGTCCGCGCCCGGCGCGGCCGCGGCCGGCGCGCGTGGTGTAGAGCGCGATGAGGCCGAGCAGCAGACCGAGCAGCCCGAGCAGGCCGCCCAGCATGAACAGCGGGAACGACATCCGCGACGGCATCGCGCCCATCTTCGTGACGAGCGGCATTCCCGCGAACAGAATCGCCGAGACGGATGCGATCGCGATCGCGAGCTGGGAGAGGCGCGAGGTGTGCACGGGGACCTCCCTGAAGCGGCGGCGCAGCATACCACGCGGCCGCGCGGGGAATTGGCCCAGATGCGCGGCCCGCCGAGAGCTTCTGGCTCAATCCGCGCGCAGCATCAGCCGCAGGATCTCGACCGCCTTGTCGAGATCGGGCTTCTCCCCGGCGATCGTGTCGGCGTACAGGAACGACTCGCCGATCCGCACCAATGCGTACGCCATCGTGTGCGCGTCGACGGGCAGCGAGAGCGCCCCGCTCTTCATCTCCTCCTCGATCAGCTGCGTGTTCAGCGCGATCGTGCGCGACTGCACGGGCGCCTCCTTCGAGGCGACGATCCGCAGCGCGCGCTCGGGATCGCGCCGGATGAACGCCTGGTACGGCTTCGACGTCGCGATGTAGCGGAGCCCGCGCGCGGTGGCGTCGACGATCCGGGCGGCGCCCTTCCCCTTGGCTTCGCGCACCGAGCGCTGGAAGGTGTCCTCGACGAGCGACGCGATCACGTGCGCCGCGAGCAGGTCCGCGTTGCCGGCCCAGCGGTACGCGGTGGCGCGCGAGATCCCGAGCTCGGCGGCGAGCTCCTCGAGGCCGATCCGCTCGCCCGCCAGGAAGTGCCGGCGCGCCACGGCGCGCAGATCGGCCTCGGTCGCCACGGGGCGCAGGCCAGTAAGCACCGGACGGGCCTTGGTTTTTCTCTGCCGGGTCGGCATGGCGAATTTTTCCCCTTGACGAGATGAGACATTTTGTTCGAAAGTCTCACATGAGACAAATATTATAAACGTCTCATCACGAATTCAACCCGGAGGGAGCCATGGACTCGAACGACCGGACTGCCGAACAAGACCGCCCGACCGTGGACCTGACCCGCCGCCGCCTGTTGATTGGCGCGGCCGCCGGCGCGCTCAGCGTCCCGCTGTTCCGCGGCGTCGCTGCGGCCGCAAGCGCCGCGCCCGACGGCCTCGTGCGCGAGCCGGCCGGCGGCGTGGTCTCGGGAGCCTGGGACCCGCGTTTCCGGCGCGTACGTGACCAGTTCGTGCGGAACTTCAGCGAACGCGGCGAAGTGGGCGCAGCCGTATCCGTGATCGCCGGGGGACGGCGGGTGATCGACCTCTGGGGCGGCACCGCGCGAGTCGACACGGGTGCGCCGTGGCAGAAGGACACGATCGTCCACGTCTGGTCGTGCACGAAGGGTGCGACCGCACTGTGCGCGCACATCCTGGCCGCGCGTGGGTTGCTCGATCTCGACGCGCTCGTCACCGACTACTGGCCCGAGTACGGCCAGAACGGCAAGGGCGGCACGACCGTGGCGATGCTGCTCTCGCACCAGGCCGGCGTGCCCGCGATCCGCGAGCCGCTGCCGCCCGGCGCATTCTACGACACCGAGTTCATGACCGAGACACTCGCCGCCGAGGCGCCGTTCTGGGAGCCGGGCACGCGCCACGGCTATCACGCGCTCACGTTCGGCTTCCTGGTCGGCGAGCTCGTGCGGCGCGTCTCCGGCAAGTCGCTCGGAGAGTTCTTCCGCGACGAGATCGCTGACCGCTTCGACATCGACTTCTCGATGGGCCTCGCCGACAGCCAGGTCGGTCGGCTCGCTCCGATCATTCCCGCCGATCCGCCTGCGCCGCCGTTCCCGAACTACCTGCTCGCGGCACTCACCGACCCGACCTCGATCCAGGCGCTGATCTTCTTCAACAGCGGCGGCTTCCTGAACCCGGGCGAGGCCGAGTCAGCCGCGGCGCGCGCGCAGACCGAGATCGGCGCGTCGGGAGGATTCACGAACGCGCGCGCGCTCGCGCGCATGTACCACCTGCTCGTCGACCCGCGCCTCGCGCTGCCGCTCGTTGGACGCTCGGGGCTCGTGCGCATGTCGCGGGTTCATTCGGCAGGCTTCGACCAGTTCGGTCTGATCCATTCACGCTTCGCACTCGGCTACGTGAAGTCGATCGACAACCGGCTCGGTACCCCCGGCAACCAGGACAGCGACATCGTGTCCGAGGATGCGTTCCATCACTCGGGCTTCGGCGGCTCGATCGGACTCGCCGATCCGCGCGCCGGCTTCTCGCTCGGCTACGTGATGAACAAGCAGGGCCAGGGCACGCTGTTCAACCCGCGCGGCCAGAGCCTCGTCGACGCGACCTACCAGTCGCTCGGCTATACGGAGGTGGCGGGCAACTTCGTGCGCTAGCCCTGGCCGGCGCGCGTCGCGCCTGCGACGAGCTCGTAGAGCGGGGAGGGGAGCTCCGGGGCGTCCGCGTCGGCGACGATCAGCCAGCGGCCCGGTTCATCGTCCGGCTGCCACCACGCGAGCCCCTCGGCCTTGACGTCGGGGCGCAGGCGCGCGATCAGCTGCGGCCGGAGCGCTGTGTCGAAGCACCCGAGCACGCTGCCCGCGCACGGAGCGTCTTCGTAGGGATCGTCGGTGGCTTCCGCGGCCGCGAGGAAGTGGAGCCCGAGCGCCGGGTGCACCGCGAGGTCCGTGAGCGTGAGCGGAATGCCGTCGAGGACGGGCAGCGCGACCGCGACGATCGACTGATAAGCGGCCGCGTCCAACGCATCCTCGAGCTTGGAGATCGCAGCCGACCCGTCGAGCCACACGAGCGCGCTCGCGCTCCGGCGGCCGACGCCGCGGTGGGCGAGCACCCAGCGGTCGCCGTCGCGCGCCGCACCCTCGATGTTGATCGCGCCGAGCTCCGCGCGCAGCCGCGCGTAGAGCGGCGCGAGGTCGAGCGACCGGGCGGAGTCGCGGCGCGGGTCGAATAGCAGGGCGCGTTCCCGGTTCGGCCGCGAGCCGGAGCCGAAGGCGAGCAGCCGCCCGTCCGGCAGCTCGAGCAGCGCCTCGAGGTCGGGCTTCGCCTTCTTCGCGATCGGCGCCTCCGGCGCGCCATCCGCTGCCGGCACGTCGGGCAGCCGGCCGCCGTCGAGCCGATACCGGCGCAGCCGCTCGCCGTCGTCGGCGATCACGTGCGCGACGCCGTCGCGCACGACGAGCCCGCTCGCAGCGCTGACGTCGATGCGAAACCGCTCACGCAGGACGGCGTCGTGCAGCATTTACAAAACCACGTTAGCCGCTTATCGATCGCCGCGGCGGCTAGTTTCCGCGGTAAAGATCGACGCCGGCGCAGCCGACTACTGCGGCGTGGAAGAGAGCAGCTACGAGCGATCGGCGCTGGTACTCGATGGGGACGACCATCGGCTCGCGCAGGCGTCGGCGTCCCTGGCCGTGCTAGGGCACCGGATGCTCTATTCCGATGACCTCGACGAGATGATTCGTCACGCGGCCGAATACCGCGAGCAGATGGGTGCGCTCCTGCTGCCGGCAGCGCATGCGATGGACTGGTGGCCAACCGTGCGCAAGTGGGTGGTCGAGCCGATCGGGATCGCGCCCCGCTCGGTGCTTCCCGTGGGCGAGTCGATCGCCGCATCCGATGCCGAGTCGCTCCATTCCGATGGGCTGCGCTGGATGCTCCGCGAGCCGTTCTCTCCGCAGGAGTTGCGCTTCGCCGTGAGCAAGGTGCTCGCCGAAGCCGACCCGGACGAGCTCCGGATCGAGACCCGGGTTCCCTGTTCGATTCCCGTCGAGGTGGAGTCGCCGCATCGCACCGTGACGGCTCACCTGACCGATCACTCCACGAGCGGCGCGTTCGTCCAGCTCGCCCATCCTCAGCGCGAAGGAGCGCGGTTGGTGGTGCGCGCCGAGCTGTGCGGGCGCTCCGTCTCGCTGAACGCGCGCGTGGCCTGGCGCGGCGGTCCGCGCTCACCGAGCTGGCTCGATCGCGGCATGGGCGTCGTGTTCGAGCGGCTCGAGATCGAAACGATCGACCTGTTGCTCCGACAGACCGATCGCGTGCTCGATCGGTTTCGCCTGCTCCCGCACGCGACCTAATCGCTCTCCCCGACATCGCGCCGTTGAAGCGATCACGGGCCGCCTCCATTACTGTTGGCGCATGGATCTCATCCGAAGCGAACGGCGCGGCGCGGTTGCGCTGCTCACGCTCGACCGCCCGCAGGCGCTGAATGCGCTCGACGCCGCGACGCTCGAGGCACTCGAGGCGCGGGTCGGCGAGGTGGCGCGCGATCCGGGCGTGCGCGCGCTGGTGCTGACCGGCGAGGGGCGCGCGTTCGCCGCGGGCGCCGACATCGCGGCGATGCGCCCGTTCAGCGCAGCCGATGCCGGCGCGTTCAGCCGGCTCGGACACCGCGCGTTCGCGGCGTTGGAAGAGCTCGCAATTCCCACGATCGCAGCCGTGAACGGCTATGCGCTCGGCGGCGGCTGCGAGCTCGCGTGCGCGTGTGACTGGATCTACGCGTCCGCGAAGGCGCGCTTCGGCCAGCCCGAGGTGAACCTCGGCATCCTGCCCGGGTTCGGCGGCACGAGCCGGCTCGTGCGCCGTGTCGGGATCGCGTGGGCGAAGGAGATCGTGCTCACGGGCGAGCCGATCGACGCCGAGCAGGCGTTGCGGATCGGGCTCGTCAACCGCGTGTTCGAGCCCGACGCACTCCTGCCCGCGGCGCTCGCGGCGGGCGAGAAGATCGCCGAGAAGGGCCCGCTCGCCGTTGGCGCGGCCAAACGCGTGCTCGGGCAGGGCCAGGACGCCGATTCGCGCGTCGCGCACGCGCTCGAGCAGGAGGCGTTCGCAGCCGCATTCGCCACCGAGGATCGCGCCGAGGGCATGGCCGCGTTCCTCGAGAAGCGCGCGCCCGTGTTCAAGGGGCGTTAGGCACGGCGATGAAGTTCGGGATCTTCTTCGAGCTCTCGGTTCCGCGCCCGTTCTCCCCCGAACGCGAGCGCGAGGTGATCACCAACGCGCTCGAGCAGGCGCGCCTCGCCGACGCGCTCGGATTCGAGTGCGCATGGGTGGTCGAGCACCACTTCCTCGAGGAGTACTCGCACTCGTCGGCGCCTGAGCTGTTCCTGACCGCGGTGGCGATGCAGACGCAGCGGATCCGCGTGGGACACGGCGCGGTGGTGTGCGTTCCCGAGATCAACCACCCGATCCGCGTCGCGGAGCGCGCCGCATTCCTCGACCTCCTCTCGGGCGGGCGGCTCGAGTTCGGCACCGCGCGCTCCTCGACGTGGACCGAGATCGGCGGCTTCGAGGCCGATCCCGACGACACCAAGAAGGATTGGGACGAGTACGTGCGCGTGCTGCCGCAGATGTGGATGCAGGAGACGTTCTCGCACCGCGGCCGCTGCTTCTCGATGCCCGAGCGCGCGATCCTGCCCAAGCCGCTGCAGAAGCCGCACCCGCCGATGTGGGTGACCGTGACGAGTCCGGGCACCGAGCTCGACGCCGCGGACCGCGGCCTCGGTTGTCTCGGCGTGGCCACGGCGAGCTATGCCGAGCAGGAGCGCCGCACGCGCGAGTACCACCGGCGGATCCAGCTCTGCGAGCCGGTCGGCGGGGCCGTGAACGACCGCGTGGCGATCCTGAACTTCCTCTACTGCCACGAGGACGCCGACGTCGCGGCCGAGCACGGCCTGCGCTTCCTGGGCACGTTCGGCGTGCTCAATGCGCACCTGCTCTTCACGCGCGAGGTCTACCCGAGCTCCGCCTATCAGTCGCTCGCGAACCTCGCGCCCGCGCCGTCGCGGACGGGCGGACCCGGCGATCGCCCGGGCGTGCCCGACGGGATCTGCATCGGCGATCCGCGCGGGATCATCTCGGCCGCCAAGCGCTGGGAATCGATCGGCGTCGATCAGATCAACCTCCTGCTCAACGCCTCCGAGGTGCTCTCGCAGGAGCAGGTGCTCGCGAGCCTGCGCTTGTTCGCCAAGGAAGTGATGCCGGAGTTCGAATGTTAGTCGGAACCGGCGATCCCGAGGCGCTCGCACGCGGCGCGGCCACGCTCGCGGGCTTCGACACTGCGCCCGAGAAGCTGCTCGGCGTGGAGACGCTCCAGGTCGCCTTCGAGGTCGCCCGTGCGGGTGCGGACGAGCTGTTGCCGCCGGGCCTCCACCCGACGCGCCCGCCCGTCGTGAGCTGGCTCGTGCAGCGCGTGCCGGAGAGTCCGTGGGGTCCGTTCGCGCTCGCGCAGTGTCGCGTCGAGTGCCGCAGCGGACTGCGCCCGCGCGGGTTCCTCCGAGGCGGGGTGATCGACAACGACGCAGCTCGCACGGCACTCGCGGCGCGCTGGGGTTATGCGCTGGGCCTGGGCGAGCCTCGCCTCGCGCGCAGCTACGACGAGATCCGCGCGAGCGTGCGGCTCGGCGGTGCGTGCGTGCTCGAGCTCGCGCTGCGCGACCCGATGCCGCTGCGCAACACCGACGCCTACTACGTGGCGAGCGTGCATCTCGCGCACTCGCCGCGCGGGCTGCGGCTCGTGCAGGTCGATCCCGACTTCGACGTCGAGCGCGCCGAGCGCGGACGTCCGCTCATCGACCGTTTCGACGCGGAAGCCTGGCGCTGCCCGGGCGTGCGCACGAGCGCGCCCGTCTCGGGCTCGTTCAGCATCGCCGACGTGACGCTGCCCGCGCTGCGCTACGTGAGCCGCCCCGAGGTGCCCGCGTTCCTGGGGACCGAGCGCGTCGACGGCTGAAGCACGCCGCGTCTGCGCAGCCGACTGAGGGCGCAGAGCAGCGCGATTCCGGCTCCGAGCAGCCCGCCGCGCGCGGGCTCGGGCAGATTCGTGGTGTTGCCGCCGTCGGTGAGCGTCGCGAGCAGGGCGTTGGTCACCTGCGTGACCGTGTCGGCGGAGAACTGGCCCAGGTCGGTGAGCGGCGACCTCCCGTTGCACCACAAGAACGTGCAGTTCGGCATCGAGCCCGACCCGATCCCGAACAGCAACGCGATCAGCGGCGCGGGCTGGATCGCGTTCGAGTAGGAGTTGGCCCCGAACTGCGAGGGGTCGTCGGGGTAGCTGTAGGGACCCGGGTCGGTGTTCGCGGGCATGTCGTTCACCGAAGCGGTGATCCGGCGCACGAGCTCCTTGAAGTCGGGACTTTCGACCGTCGACGCGCCGGACGTCGGCTGCGTGGGATCGGTGAATCCCGGCCCGCCGTTGCGGACGATCACGAGGTCGCGGCTCGGCACCGGCCGGCTGATCGCGAGGTCCGCGGGAGTCAGATCATCGGCACGCCCTTGCGCTTGCGCCCGCGCGGAAACGCGCGCTCGATCTTCTGCACGTCCAGAGCCGTGAGCTCGAGCTCTGCCGCGGTCGCGTTCTCGAGCGCGTGCTCGGCGCGCGCGGCCTTCGGGATCGCGAAGACGTGGGGATCGCGGACGAGGAAGCGCAGCGCCACCTGATACGGAGTCGCTCCGTGATCCTGCGCGATCGCGCGCAGCGTGCGATCGCGCGCGGGAAAGCGCCCGGATCCGAACGGGCTGTAGGCGACCACGGCGATGCCGTGCTGTGCGCAGAACGGGACCACCTCGTGCTCGATCGCGCGCTCGCGCAGGTGGTAGAGCACCTGGTTGCACGCGACGCGGCCCGCGCCCGCGATCTTCACGACTTCCGCGAGCTCGTCTGCGGCGAAGTTCGAGACGCCCCACGCGCGGATCTTTCCCTGCTCGAACAGGTCCTCGAACGCGGCCACCGTGTCCTCGATCGGGTGATCACCGGGCCAGTGCAGCAGATAGAGATCGAGGTGATCGGTGCGCAGCCGCGCGAGGCTGCGCTCGCAGGCCGCGATCGTGCCGCGCCGCGAAGCGTTCTCGGGCAGCACCTTCGACGCGAGGAACACCTCGCCGCGGCGACCCGCGATCGCCTCGCCGACGAGCTCCTCCACGTCTCCGTCGCCATACATCTCGGCCGTGTCGATGTGGGTCATGCCCGCATCGAGTCCGCGCCGCAGGGCCGCGATCGCGTCGCGGCGCTCGTGCTCCATCTCCCAGGTGCCCTGGCCGATCACCGCGACCGGCCGCGTGGTCGAGCCGAACGACCGCGACTCCACGCGGTCAGCGCACCTTCTCCGCGACCACGCAGAACACGCGGTGCGGGATCGACAACGGCTCCGGGTAGCGCTGGCCGAGCAGTGCCGCGACCTCCGCGTCGAACTTCTCGACCGTCGCGTCATCCATGCCGCCCGAGCCGACGCCGTTGCAGGTGCGCAGGCGGCCGCGCCATCCCGCGTGAGTCATCGCCTGCGCGTGGTCGAAGCAGAACTGCTCGCGCAGGCGGATCGCGGGGTTTGCCGACACCAGGTCGATGAGCCACGGATAGAGCCCGTTGAACCCGGCGAGCTTCCAGTTGGGGTTCCACTTCACCACGAGCGCTTCACTCTCGCGGGCGAGCTCGCTGTGCTGCGGCAGATAGGTGTAGTTGGCAATCGCGAGCAGGCCGCCGGGGACCAGCACGCGCGCGCACTCGGCGAGCGCGCGCGCGTGGTCGAACCAGTGCCAGCACGTGCCCGCGGTGACGAGGTCGACGCTCGCATCGGGCTCGCCGGTCGTCTTCGGCAGGCGCCACTGCGAAGCGGCACGACGCCGGAGAGTCCGCGCGCCTGCGCGAGCTCGCGCGCCGCGCGGATCTGGTTCTCGGAGATGTCGAGCCCGACCACGCGCGCACCGCGCGCGGCGAGCTCGAGCGCGACCACACCTGGCCCTGTGCCGAGGTCGAGCGCGCGCGCGCCGCGCAGCGCGCGCAGTGTCTCCAGCCGGTCGTAGAACGCCGGCGGAAAGCCAGGGCGCTGCTGGGCGTAATCATCGCTGCGGCGACCGAAGTCGACCGCACCGCCCACGAGGTCCCGAATCGTCGCCATCGCGCGCTCGCGGACCTAATGTCGATCGATGTCGATCGTCTGCTTCGGGCCGCCACTGCTGACCGCGAACATGATGCCGAGCCCGAGCGCGATGAGTACGCCGATCGCGGTCCAGGTGGCACCGATCTGGGCAAGGATGCCCGCTTGCCAGAGCGCGGCGATGATGCCGATCACCACGACCAGGTAGCCGATGAAGAAGATGCTCATCCGATTCATGGCCGGGCCTCACGAAATTCCGATACGTACGCGAGCCGCTCCGCGGTGCGCTCGATCGCGTCACCCGCGTCGAGCAGCACCGCGGTCGCGTTCCAGCTGCCAGCGAGCAGCTGGTCGCGTGTGCCGTCGGGAATCTGCGCGTCGAAGGTGCCGACGTCGCAGGTCACGCTGCGCGCCGCGACGTCGATCGTGAGCTTCTGCGCGGGGCGCGCCTCAACCGCGTTCATGAGCGCGTCGAGATCAGCGAGCTCGAGCACGAGGCAGGGCAGCCCCAGCGCGGTGCAGTTGCCCGCGAAGATCTCCGCGAACGAGCCGCCTATGAACGCCTCGAAGCCGCGCCGCATGAGCGACTGCGGCGCGTGCTCGCGCGACGAGCCGCAGCCGAAGTTGCGGCCCACGATCAGGATGTTCGCGCCCGTGAAGCGCTCGTCGTCGAACGCGTGGTCGCCCTTGGCCTGGATGCGGTCGTCTTCGAACGCGTGCTCGCCGAGCCCATCGAACACGACGCAGCGCAGGAAGCGCGCGGGGATGATCCGATCGGTGTCGATGTCGTCGCCGCGCAGCACGCAGCCGCGGCCCGTGACGCGCTCGACCGCTGTAGCCATCTAGAGGATCTCCCGCACGTCGGCGACGGCGCCGCGGATCGCGGCCGCAGCGACCATCGCGGGCGACATGAGCAGCGTGCGCCCGGTCGGCGAGCCCTGGCGCCCCTTGAAGTTGCGGTTGGAGGACGACGCGCACAGCTCGCGCCCGACCAGCTTGTCGGGGTTCATCGCGAGACACATCGAGCAGCCCGGCTCGCGCCAATCGAAGCCCGCGCTGCGGAAGATCTCGGGCAGACCCTCCTCCTCGGCCTGTCGCTGCGACCGCCTGCGAGCCCGGCACCACGAGCGCGCGCACGCCCGGCCGGACCTTGCCCGTGCGCGCGACGCGCGCGGCCTCGCGCAGGTCGCTGATCCGGCCGTTCGTGCACGAGCCGATGAAGCACACGTCCACGGCGGTGCCGACGAGCGGCTCGCCCGGGCGCAGCATCATGTAGCCGTACGCCTCTTCCGCGGACGCGCGCTCGTCGTCGGGGAGATCGGACAGGCGCGGCAGCGCCTCGTCGACGGCCACGCTCTGGCCCGGGTTGATGCCCCAGGTCACCGAAGGAGCGAGCCGCGCGCCGTCGAGCTCGACGCGGTCGGCATAATGCGCGCCGGAATCGGACGCCGTCGACTTCCACCAGCGCGCCGCGCGCTCGAACGCCTCGCCCTTCGGCGCGAACTCCCGCCCGCGCAGGTACGCGACCGTGGTGTCGTCGGGATTCACGTAGCCGCAGCGCGCGCCGCCTTCGATCGACATGTTGCAGACGGTCAGGCGCTCCTCGATCGAGAACGCGTCGATCACGGGGCCCGCGTATTCGTACGCATAACCCACGCCGCCGTTTACGCCGAGCTCGCGGATGATCGAGAGGATCACGTCCTTGGCGTAGACACCCGCGGCGAGCTTGCCCGTCACCTCGATCCGGCGCGTCTTCGGGCGCACGAGCAGCAGGCATTGCGTGGCGAGCACGTCGCGCACCTGCGAGGTGCCGATACCGAATGCGACCGCGCCGAATGCGCCGTGCGTGGAGGTGTGGCTGTCGCCGCACGCGATCGTCATGCCGGGCTGGGTGAGGCCGAGCTCGGGCCCGATCACGTGCACGATCCCCTGGTGGCCCGACGCCGCGTCGAACAGCCGGATGCCGTTGCTGCGCGTGTTCTCTTCGAGCGCGACCATCATCTCTTCGGCGAGCGCGTCGGCGAGCGGGCGGCGCTGCGTGTGGGTCGGGATGATGTGGTCGACGGTGGCGAACGTGCGCTCGGGGAAGCGCACGGGAAGCTTCATCTCGCGCAATCCCGCGAAGGCCTGAGGGCTCGTGACCTCGTGGATCAGGTGCAGCCCGATGAACAGCTGCGTCTGGCCGGTCGGAAGCTCGCGCACCGTGTGCGCGTCCCAGACCTTGTCGAGCAGGCTCTTGGCGGGGGGGGCCATCTGGTGACGGTTAGCACAGCGCGCCAGCGCTTCGGCGCTGCCGAATTTCCTATGCTGCGGCTCATGGATCTCCTCTACACCGCACACATTCCGGCCGGCGACGGCCCGTTCCCGACGGTCTTCCTGCTGCACGGCTGGGGAGCGAGCGCGCACGATCTGATCGGCCTCGCGCCGATCCTGCACGGCGGGCGCGCGCTCGTGCTGTGTCCGCAGGGGCCGGTCGCTCTACAGCCCGGGCCCGGCATGATCGGATACGGCTGGTTCCCGCTCGAGCCGGGCCGCCCGCCCGATCCCACGGCGATCCGCATGGCGCAGGGCCTGCTCGAGATCTTCTTGAACGAGGCGTGTCAGAAGTATCCGGTCGACCCGAGCAAGCTCGTGCTCGCGGGCTTCTCGCAGGGCGGCTTCATGGCCTATCAGATCGCGCTCTCCGATCCCGCGCGCTTCGCGGGCCTCATGGCGCTCTCGTCGTGGCTGCCCGCCGAGATCGCGGAAATGATCGTGCCGCAGCCCGCGCACGAACGGCTCCAGACGCTCGTGATCCATGGCTCGAAGGATCCCATGGTGTCGATCGACCGCGCCTACGCCTCGCGCGATGCGCTCTTGCGCCTCCAGGTGCCGACCGTGTTCCGCGAGTACGAGATGGGGCACGAGATCCGGCCCGAGGCGCTGCGCGAGATCGTCGGCTGGCTCGAGCAGAAGGTATTCTCGCCAGTCGCATTGGCCTGATTCCACCGCGCCGGGTTACGCTGCGCGGCCGGCCGGGGTGTAGCTCAGCGGCCAGAGCCTGATCTTTGGGAGGTCAGCGTCGTGGGTTCGAATCCCACCACCCCGACCATCGCTCGATCGCGCCGGGCTCAATGGCCCGCAGCGCGATCCGAGGCGCGAGCGGCTTCGATTCCGTGACTTCGGAGCTTTTCGCGGATCGCGAAGTTGAGCTCGCTCTTGAGTCGTGCCTCGCCCTGGAGGTACTGGGTGCTCCAGACCTGAAGCGCGAAGTGCAGTCCGTTGCGGAGGTCGAGCAGCTCGACCTCCGGCGGGGGATCGCTCAGCACGTTCCGATGCTCGGACGCCACCTCGAGCAGCAGCCCGCGCATGACCTCGGTATCCGTGTCCCAATGCACCCTCACGCGCACGATGAAAGCCGTGAGCTGGCCGGTATGGCTCCAGTTCGTGACGCGCTCGGAGATGAACTGGGAGTTCGGAACGATCACGGCGATGTTCTCCTCGGTCACGATCGTGGTCGCACGGGCGCCGATACGTTGGACCTCCCCGCTGATGCTGCCGATATCGACCCGGTCGCCGACCTTGATCGGGCGCTCGATCAGGATGATCAACCCGGAGACGAAGTTGCTCGTGACGTTCTGCAGCCCGAACCCGAGCCCTACGCCGACGGCCCCCGCCAGCACCGCGAGCGCACTGAGGTCGATGCCGACGGCCTCGAGGATGAACACCACCCCGATCGTCGCCACCGCATAACGCACCAGGGTGCCCACGGCGAGCTGTACGCCCTTGTCGAGGTGTCGTCGCGCCAATAGCGAATCGACCACCCAACGCGTGACCCGCCGGTTGAAGTAGAACAGAACCGTCAGCAGGATCGCGAGAACGATCAGCTTTCCGAACGTGAAGGGCGTGCCCGGAATGCCGAAGGAGAGAATCTCGCGCGCCTGGAGCGCGACTGTTTCCGGGTCCATCCGTCCAGACTAGCCGAGATCGTGCTCGCGGTTGCGCTTGAGCTCGCGGTTGTGACGTACCGAGTCGAGGAACGCGAGCCCGATGAACGCCGCGCCGATCATCCCGGTGACGCCCTCGGGAACGTGCAGGAGCGTCTTCAGGAACATGATGATGGCCAGGGAGCCGATCGCGTAGAACGCGCCGTGGGCGAGGTAGCGGTACTCGGTCAGCGCGTCCTTCTCCACGAGCATCAGGGTGAGGCTCCGGACGAACATCGCGCCGATCCCGAGCCCGATCGCGATGATGAAGATGTTGCTCGTGAGGGCGAGTGCGCCGATCACGCCGTCGAAGCTGAAGCTCGCGTCGAGGACCTCGAGATAGAGGAACGATGCGAGACCGGATCGGGCCACCATGCCGTCCACGGCCAGGCGCGGCGAGAGCAACGCGGCGAGGCCGTCGACGGCGATGTACGTCACGAGCCCGAACATGCCGGCGACCAGGAACGTGCTGCGATGATCCTCGGGCAGCTGGCTGCCGATCAGCCACAGGAGCACGAGCACGAGCCCGATCTCGACCGCTTCGATGCGGCCGAGGCGCGATAGCGGACGCTCGATCACCGCGATCCAGTGCTGGTCCTTCTCGACGTCGAAGAAGTGCTTCAGGCCGACCATGGCGAGAAACGAGCCGCCGAATGCCGAGACCGGCACCTCGGCACTCGAGAGGTGCTGCGAGTACGCCTCCCCATCGGTGGCCGCCAGGTAGAGCGCCTCGAACGGACCGATCCACGCGATCAACGCGACGATCACGATGGGGAACACGATCCGCATGCCGAACACGGCGATCGCGATGCCCCAGGTGAGGAAGCGGCGCCGCCACACGGGGTCCATCCCGGTGAGCACGGTCGCGTTGACGACTGCGTTGTCGAACGAGAGCGAGATCTCGAGGATGCTCAGCACTGCCACGATGAATACGGTCGTGACGGTCCCGGCGACCGTTCCCGTGGATTGCCATCCGAGCGCGGCGCCCGCGATCAACCCCACGAGCGTTACCAGGAGGGAGCCACGGAAGTAGCGCATCGTGGGCACGGCATTCACCACGGAGCAGAGGGTTGGGACGGGCAGGGTCGAACCGGCCGGCATGGTACACGGCCATTTCCGCGAGCAGACGAGAATTCATTTCGCGTATTCTTCTCGGGTGGCGCATCCCCCCCTTCGGCCCGAGGCGCCGGTGGAACGGCGGAGCGCCGCCTTGCGCTACCTCTCGGTCGTCGCCGCGGCGGTCCTCGGCTTCGCGTTCTCGCTGGCGTTGTTCCAGCGGGCACGTGAGCTGGAGGATGCACGGCTGCGCGATCAATTCGCGCTGATCGCCCAGTCCGCCGCGGGCTCCCTGCAAGCGAGGCTCGAGGGCGATATCGAGATCCTGCGCGCAGTGGCAGGGCTCTATGCCTCGAGCCAGGGCGTCGAGCGCGACGAGTTCAGGGCGTTCGTCCAGGGTGCGCTCGACCAGCATCCCCACGTGCGGGCCTTCGAGTGGGTGCCGCGCGTAACGCACCCGCAGCGCGAGGCGTTCGAGGCGGCCGCGCGCGCCGCGGGCCAGCCGGACTTCGGGATCGTAGACACCGTCGGGCGCGGCGAGTTCGTCCCGGCGCCCCCGCGCGACGAGTATTTCCCCGTCTATTACGCCGAGCCGTTCGAGTCGAATCGCCTCGCGCCCGGAATCGACCACGCGGGAGATCCTCTGCTGCGCGAGGCGATGGACCGCGCGCGCGATCTCGCGGAGCCGGTCGCCACCCGCTGGCGAGATCTCGCGCGCCGCACCGAGGGCGGCCAGATCCAGAACCACGCGCTCGTGTTCCTGCCGATCTACGCCAGCGATCGCCCGCACCGCACGCAGGCCGAACGCCGCGAACATCTCATGGGTTTCGTGGCGATGATCCTCGACGTGCACGAGCTGCTCGAGGCGTCGCTCGCCCCGTCGCTCGCAGGCGATCTGGAGCTCGCGCTATTCGACGAAACGGAGCCCGAGCGCGCCGCGCACTTCCCCGCGCTCGCGCGCGAGAGCGCGAATCTCTCGAGCGCGGACGCGACCTCGTTGCACGCACCGATTCCGCTCGCCGTCGCGGGCCGCAGCTGGCAGGCCGTCCCGCGTCCGACCCGCGCGTTTCTCGACACGCGGCGCCCCTGGGCGGGATGGAGCGCGCTGTTCGGCGGAAGCGCGTTCACGCTGCTGCTCAGCGGGACATTGCTCGCGGCGCTGGGCCGCGCGGCTCGCGTCGAGCGGATCGTCGCGAGCCGCACCGCGGAGCTCACGCTCGCCAACGCCAAGCTCGCGGCCGAGGTCGCCGAGCGCGAGCGTTCCGAGCGCCGTCTCGCCGCACAGCACGCCGCGACGCGCGTGCTCGCGGAGTCCGACACGCTGGTCGAGGCGAC
This sequence comes from uncultured delta proteobacterium, assembly GCA_963832165.1. GTDB lineage: Bacteria > Myxococcota_A > UBA9160 > UBA9160 > SMWR01 > JAHEJV01. Next base: position 336,655 of record CAWHTE010000011.1, read on the forward strand.
GCCACAGATCCTCGCCGCGATCTGCGAGGGCCTCGATTGGGACCTCGGCGCGATGTGGGAGGTCGATGCCGCGGCGGCCGAGATGCGCTGCGTGTCGGTGTGGAGCCGCCCCGATCGCGCTGCGCCCGAGTTCGAGGCCGTGACGCGCGGCACGCGCTTCGTGCGCGGCGTCGGGCTGCCGGGCCGGGTGTGGGCGAGCGAGCAGCCCGCGTGGATCGAGGACGTCACGAGCGACCGCAACTTCCCGCGTGCGCCGTACGCGGCCAAGGAAGGGCTGCACGGTGCGTTCGCGTTCCCGATCCGGCTGCCGAGCGGGGTGCTCGGCGTGATGGAGTTCTTCAGCCACGAGCTGCGGCGGCCCGACGACTACCTGCTTCGGATGTTCGCCGCGATCGGCAGCCAGATCGGCATGTTCATCGCGCGCCAGAACGCGACCGAGGAGCTGCGCGGCGCAAAGCTGGCGGCCGAGGCGGCCAATCGCGCCAAGACCGAGTTCCTGGCCAACATGAGCCACGAGATCCGCACGCCGATGAACGGCGTGCTCGGGATGACGGAGCTCGCGCTCGACACCGATCTCTCCGACGAGCAGCGCGAATACCTGATGCTCGCCAAATCGTCGGCGGACCACCTGCTCGCGGTGATCAACGACATCCTCGACTCGTCGAAGATCGAGGCGGGCCGGCTCGAGCTCGAGGAGCTCGCGTTCGGATTGCGCGATTGTCTGGACGAGACGCTCGCCACGCTGGGCATGCGCGCCTACAAGCGCGGCCTCGAGCTGGTCTGCACGGTCCCGTCCGATCTGCCCGACGCGCTGGTCGGCGATCCCAGCCGGCTGCGCCAGATCGTCGTGAACCTGGTCGGCAACGCGATCAAGTTCACCGAGCGGGGTGAAGTCGTCGTGCAGGTCGAGAAGGAAGCGGAGCGCGAGGGCGAAGTGACGCTGCACTTCTCCGTGCGCGACACGGGCATCGGCATTCCCGCCGAGAAGCAGGACCGGCTGTTCCAGGCGTTCGGTCAGCTCGACAGCTCCACGAGCCGCAAGTACGGCGGAACCGGGCTCGGACTGTCGATCTCCGCGCAGCTCGTCCACCTGATGAACGGGCGGATCTGGTTCGAGAGCGAGTCCGGCTGCGGCAGCACGTTCCACTTCACGGCCCGCTTCGGACTCGCCGAGCCCGGCGCGCTCGCCGCCGAGCGGCAGGAGCTGCACGGCGTCCGCGTGCTCGTCGTGGACGACAACGACACGAGCCGCCGCAATCTCGAGGAGATGCTCACGAACTGGCGCATGGCGCCCACTGCCGTCGCCGATGCGCGCTCGGGTTTCGCGAAGCTCGAGCGCGCGCACGCCGAAGGCGACCCCTTCGCGCTGCTGCTGCTCGACAGCACGCTGCCCGGGGACCTCGAGAGCTTCACACTGGTCGAGCGGGTTCGGCATCGGACCGAGCTCGCGCGTGCGACGGTGATGATGCTCTCCGCGGCCGACCGTCCGGCCGAGACGCTGCGATGCCGCGAGCTCGGCGTGGCCGCGTACGTGAGCAAGCCGATCCGCCAATCCGAGCTGCTCGACGCGATCCTGGGTGCGCTCGGCTCCGAGCCGTTCGAGGACCCCGCCGCGCGAACGAGTGCGATCTCGCCGTGCGAGCGAAGCCTGCGACGTCCTGCTCGCGGAGGACAATCCCGTCAACCAGACGCTTGCGATCCGCCTGCTCGAGAAGCGCGGGCACCGCGTGACGGTGGCCTCGAACGGGCGCGAGGCGCTGGATGCGCTCGAGCGCGCGCGCTTCGACGCGGTGCTGATGGACGTGCAGATGCCGGAGATCGACGGATTCGAGACCACGCGGCGGATCCGCGCGCGCGAGGAGGGCGGCGCGCAGCGGCTGCCGATCATCGCGATGACCGCGCACGCGATGAAAGGGGACCGCGAGCGCTGCCTCGCCGCGGGCATGGACACCTACGTGTCGAAGCCGATCGACTCCCAGCGCCTGTTCCAGGTGCTCGAGCAGACGGTGGCCGAGCGGGCACTTGCCGAGCCCGCACCGCTCGCGCCGCCCGCCCCCGCGCTGTTCGACGGCGCCCGCGCGCTCGCTCGCGCCCGCGGCGACCACGCCCTGCTCGCGGAGCTGCTCGATCTGTTCGAGGGCGAATGCCAGGATTGTCTCGCGCGCATCCGAAAAGCGCTCGACCAGCACGACGCCGCCGAGGTGAAGCTCGCAAGCCACAGCGTGAAGGGCGCCGCCGCCAACCTGTCCGCGGGCGCAATCGCCGACGCGGCGCAGCAGCTCGAGCGCGCGGCAGATGCCGACCTCGCGGGCGCCGAGGATCTCTATCGAGCGCTCGAGCGCGCGATCGTTGCGGTCCGCCCCGAGCTCAGGGCGTTCGCGGCCGCGCTCGCGCGCAAAGGGGCACGTCGATGATCCGCGCCGTGCGTTATGTGAGCGCGGAGGGTCGCGCCGAGACGCTCGCCCCCGACCAGCTCGAAGCGGCGCTGGCCGAGGGCAAGGATCCGCTCTGGGTCGACTTCGGGCTTCCGAGCCCGGAAGAGACGGATCTCTTGACGTCGCTGTTCCACTTCCATCCGCTCGCGATCGCCGACTGCTTCGACCGCCGCCATGCGCCCAAGGCCGAGCAGTATGGCGACACGCTGTTCCTGATCGTGCACGGACCCGACACCGCGGAGGGCGCGGAGACCGGCTCGCGCATGCTCGCAGCGTTCGTGCGGCCGGAGCTGCTCGTGACGGTGCGCCTGGTTCCGATGGTCTGGGTCGGCGAGGTGCAGGAGCTCGCGCGCTCGCAGCCGCGCGAGGTGTTCCGCGAAGGCGTGAGCCACGTCTTCTACGCGATCTTCGATCGCATGGTGAACCAGTACCTCTCGTTCGTGGAGCGCATCAACGAGCGCATCGATCAGCTCGAGGAGGAGGTGCTCGCGGGCCACTCGGCCGATCTGCTCCAGCGCGTGCAGGCCACGCGTCAGGACGTGCTGCGGCTGCGCCGGCTCCTCACGCCGCAGCGCAGCGTGGCCGCGCAGCTCGCGCGCGGCGACTTCCCGCAGATCCCACCGACCGCCCGCTACTTCTTCCGCAACGTCCACGACCATCTCACGCACGTCTACGAGGAGCTCGATCTCGAGCGCGAGGGACTGGCGGCGGTGCGAGACGCCCACCTCTCGGTGCTGTCGAATCGCATGAACGAGCTCAGCCTCGAGACCAACCGCGTGATGAAGATCCTCGCGATGCTCTCGACGGTGATGCTCCCGATCGGGCTCGTGACGGGAATCTTCGGCATGAACTTCGACTTCCTGCCCGGACTGCAGCACCCCTGGGGTCCCGCGCTCTCGGTGGGGCTGATCGTGATCCTGATCGGCGCGCTCGTGGCGTTCTACCGCTGGGCGGGCTGGCTCGGAGGCGACGGGTCGTGACGCGCGTGCTGATCGCCGAGGACAGCCCGACCCAGGCGCGCGAGATCCAGTTCCTGCTCGAGGACGCGGCGTTCGAAGTCGAGATCAGCGCGAACGGAGCGCGCGCGCTCGAAGCGATCGAGCGCCGCGCGCCCGACCTGGTGCTCACCGACCTTCAGATGCCCGAGATGAACGGTCTCGCGCTCGTCGAAGCCGTGCGCAGCCGCTTCGCCTCGGTGCCCGTCGTGCTGATGACCGCGCACGGCAGCGAGGACATCGCGGTCGAGGCGCTGCGTCGCGGCGCGGCGAGCTACGTGCCCAAGCGCCGGCTCGACCCCGACCTCGTCCCCAAGTTGCGCGAGGTCCTGTCGCTCTCGGGGGCGAGCCTCTCCCAGCAGCGGCTGCTGGATTGCCTCATGGAGAGCGAGTCGTGCTTCGAGCTCGACAATGATCCGGATCTGATCCCGCCGCTGATCCGCCAGCTCCAGGAGACGATGAAGCAGCTGCATCTGTGCGACGAGACAGGCCAGATCCGCGTCGGCGTCGCGCTGCAGGAGGCGCTCGTCAACGCGATGCACCACGGCAACCTCGAGCTCGGCTCTGCGGTCGGCGCGGGAAGCCACTCCGTGCAGGAGCTCGCGGCGATGCGGCGCCAGCAGGCTCCCTATGGGCAGCGGCGTGTGTTCGTGAGCGCGCGCGTCTCGCGCGAGCGGGCGACCTACGTGATCCGCGACGAGGGCCCCGGCTTCGACACGCGCGCGCTCCCCGACCCGCGCGATGCCAAGAACCTCGACGACGCGACCGCGCGGGGGATGTTCCTGATCCGCACGTTCATGGACGAGGTCCGCCACAACGAGCGCGGCAACGAGATCCGCCTGGTCAAGCTGCGCGAATAGCGGATCCTAGGCGGAGGCGCGCCGAACGCGCTCGATGATCGCGTCGGCGAACGCGCGCGTGCCGAGCGTACCGCCCACGTCGCGCGTCTTCGCACCCTCGCGCAGCGCGGAATCGTACGCGCTGCGGATGCGCGCTCCCGTCTCGCGATAGCGCGGATCGCGATCCGTGTCGGCGAGGTGGTTCAGCATCATCACTGCGCTCATGAGCAGCGCGAGCGGATTGGCGAGGTCCTGGCCTGCGATGTCGGGTGCGGAGCCGTGCACGGCCTCGAACACGGCGGCCTCGTCGCCGAAGTTCGCGCCCGGCGTCACGCCGAGTCCGCCGACCAGGCCCGCGCACAGATCGGAGACGACGTCGCCGTACAGGTTCTCGCACAAGAGCACGTCGAACGCGGAGGGGTCCTGTACGAGCTTCATGCAGCCGGCGTCGATGATCCGCTCGTCGTAGACGACGTCGCTGCCCGCGAACGCGTCGCGCGCGCAGGCGAGGAAGAGCCCGTCGGTCTTCTTCATGATGTTGGCCTTGTGGAACGCGGTGACGCGCTTGCGGCCGCGGCTCTTCGCGTAGTCGAGTGCGAAGCGCGCGATCCGGCGGCAAGCGCGCTCGGTCGCCACCTTGAGCGACGTGACCACGCCCTCCGTGATCACGTTCTCGATGCCCGAGTAGAGTCCCTCGGTATTCTCGCGCACGATCACGAGGTCGACGCCGTCGAAACGGCTCGCCACGCCGGGCAGGTTGCGCACGGGGCGCACCGCCGCGTAGAGCTCGAGCTGCTTGCGCAGCGCGACGTTCACCGACGAGAAGCCTTCGCCGATCGGCGTCGTGCACGGGCCCTTCAGCGCGACGCGGTGGCGGCGGATCGCTTCGCACGTGGCCGCGGGCAGCACCTCGGTGGCTCCGGCCTCGAGCGCAGCGATGCCGGCTTGCTGGCGGTCCCACTCGATCCCCGCTCCGGCCGCGTCGAGTACGCGCTCCACCGCGTCGCACACCTCGGGGCCGATGCCGTCACCAGGGATCAGTACGCACGTCCGGGCCACGGGGCGATTCCTCGTACGGTTACGAGGCGAAAGTTAGGTAGGTCGGCGCCCCGATGCGACAGGACTCGGAGCGCCGAGGTACGTCCGCGCGCAGCTGGCTGATCTGACATCCACGGATCCGGGGAAATCGCGCGTAAAGGGTGCTGAGTCGAGGTGGACTGCCGACTCGGAGAGCTTCAAAACCGCTATCCATAGGGCATTACGATGGCCGACCTGCCTCCTCGCGATTCGCGGCCCAAGGACTCGAAGCAAGCGATCCCGCGGCCGCGGTCCTGGTGGTTGCTCGCCCTGATCGCCATGTCGGCCAACTATCTGCTGATGCGAGCGTGCTTTCCCGAGCCGTCCTCGATCACGCATCCCCTACAGCCTCTTCAAGGCGCAGGTCGCGGCGGGCAACGTCGAGGGTGTCACCAGCCTGGGCGACTCGATCCAAGGCACCTTCAAGGCGGAGGTCACCTACCCGGCGAAGCCTCTGCCGGCGCCCGAAGTGCCGGAACCGCGCGCGCCAGCATGGTTGCGGCCCGGTGCGCTCGAGCCACGCACCTCCAAGCGGTTCGAAACCCAGCGGCCGGCCTTCGCCGAGCCGGGTCTCGAAACGCTGCTCGAGGAGAAGGGCGTGGTCATCCAGGCCCGGGACGAGAGCGGCGGCTCGTGGTTCAAGCTGTTGATCGGATTCGGGCCCACGCTGCTGCTGATCGCCGCCTTCGTGCTGCTCGCGCGCCGGGCAGCGGCATCCGGCGGGGGCGGGATGTTCAGCCTCGGCCGCAGCCGCGCCAAGCGCTACAGCGAGGAGCAGCCGAAGGTCACCTTCGACGATGTCGCCGGTATCGACGAAGCCGAGAACGAGATCGTGGAGATCGTCGACTTCCTGAAGAGCCCCGCGAAGTACCAGCGGCTTGGCGGGATGATGCCGAAAGGCGTGCTGTTGATCGGTGCGCCCGGAACCGGCAAGACGCTGCTGGCGCGCGCGATCGCTGGAGAGGCGGGCGTCCCCTTCTTCAGCCTGAGCGCGTCCGAGTTCATCGAAATGATCGTCGGCGTCGGCGCGTCGCGCGTGCGCGACTTGTTCCGGCAGGCCCGGGAGGCCGCGCCCTCGATCATCTTCATCGACGAGCTGGATGCGATCGGTCGCGCTCGCGGCAGCGGCGCGGGGCTCGGCGGCCACGACGAGCGCGAGCAGACCCTGAACCAGATCCTGACGGAGATGGACGGCTTCGACTCTCGCGAAGGCGTCATCGTGCTCGCCGCCACCAACCGGGCCGACGTGCTGGACGCGGCGCTGTTGCGGCCGGGCCGATTCGACCGGCGCGTCGTCGTGCAGCTGCCCGACCGCGCGGGTCGCGCCGCCATTCTCGAGGTTCACACCCGGCACGTCCCGTTGGCGCCGGACGTCTCCCTCGAGCGCATCGCGGCCGAGACACCCGGCCTCGTCGGCGCCGAGCTGCGCAACCTCGTCAACGAGGCGGCGCTGCTGGCGGCGCGCAAGGACACGAGCGCGGTCCGCGCCGAGGACTTTGCGGAGGCGCTCCAGAAGATCACCCTCGGACCGGTCCGCCACATCCTGCTCAATCCCGCCGATCGCGAGCGCACCGCCTACCACGAGGCGGGCCACGCTCTGCTCGGGCTGCTCGTGCCCGGCAGTGATCCGGTTCACCGCGTCTCGATCGTGCCGCGCGGCATGTCGCTCGGGGCGACCTGGCAGCTTCCCGTCGACGATCGGACCAGCTATGGCGAGGACTACCTGAAGGCGCGCATCACCAGCGCCCTCGGCGGCCGGGCGGCCGAGCGGCTCGTCTACGGCGTGGTGACGACGGGCGCCGAGAACGACCTCCAGCAGGTCACGGAGATCGCCCGCCGGATGGTGCTGCGCTGGGGGATGAGCGAGAAGCTCGGCCCGATCAGCTTCGTCGCGCCGCAGGACGAGGGCCTGCCGCCGGCCTTCCAGCACCAGCCGTACAGCGAGGCGACCTCAGAGACGATCGACGCCGAGGTCCGCCGCATCGTCGAGGAGTGTCACGGCGAAGCCGAACGACTGCTGACCGAGCACCGCGAGCAGCTCGAAGCGCTCGCCAAGGCGTTGCTCCAGGCGGAATCTCTCGACGAGCACGAGATCCGAAAGGCCACCGGCCTGGAAGCAACGCCCGCTTAGGCGCTCGATCGATGTGGGGCTAGCGTCAGCGCCTGGTGCTAGTCGATCGCCTCACCGATATCTTCACCCGCCTCTTCGACCGCGTCACCGGCGTCCTCCGCAGCGTCCTCGACCTTATCTCCGATGGTCTTCTCCCGCTGCGGACATCCCGCCAGCACGCCGATCACACCGATCCCCGCCATCACCTTGATCCAGGATCTCATTTCGTTCTCCTGTTAGGGAGGTAGTTTGCAGCGATGCGGGATCCGCTCATATCGTCGACACCACGGAGAACGCGGACCAGATGCGAGGATTCTTCGCGATTCGCTGCAATTTCCACGGTGTCGTCGCTTGGTATCCCGAGATCCGGGGATATCGGCCGTCGCGTCCGGACGCCCGACGGCAAGCGGAGGCGCTCCGCCGCTGCGAAGCTAGGGAGCGGGGACCACCGGTTGGGGCGGCGCCTTCTCGTGCGCGAGATCGAGCGCGAGGCTGAAGACGGGCTTCTTTCCGCGGCCGGTCTCGACGACGTTCACGAGGAGCACGCCGTCCGCCGTCTTCTTTGCCCGATGGAAGTCGAAGACTACGAATCCCTTGTGCGCGTGCGCGAACAGCGTGCCGTCGATCGAGGTTACGCCGGTGACGTTCGACGCCGCGCCGCTCACGACCACCAGGCGCGCTTCACTTCCGCCGTCGATGATCTGGAGGCTGTGGTCGTGACCGCCGACCATCGCGAGCGGCGGATTCTCCGCGAGCACCTTTCCGAGCACCTTCACCATCTCCTCGTAGTGGGGCTCGATCAGATCCTGCACGGTGTAGGCGCGGTAGTACAGCGATACACCGAGGTCGGTCCAGAATCCACGCGTGAAGCCGCCGTGCGGGCCGCCGGAGCGGATCGGATGGTGGGCGACGACAACGACGTTCTCAGAGCGGCGCTGCTCGAGCCCGTCGCGCAGGGCAGCGATGAAATCGTCCGTGCTCGCGATGCCCTCGCAGACCGGGCGCTCTGCCTCCGGCAGCAGCCACCAGTTCAGGTCCAGCGCGAGCACCGTGAGGCCGCCGGCCACCGCCTTACTGGTCCGGAGCAGCTCCACCGCAACGGGCCCGGGGCAGCCATGCTTGGGCGCAAAGGTGGCCCCGTGTGATTCGACGAACACCTGCTGATTGAGGAGCACGCCGCGGGAGCTGCGCTGAAACGTCGTCCAACCCCAATCGTGATTGCCCGGAATGAACAGCGCACGCGCGCGCGTCGCGCGGATCTGCTGCAGGAGGATCGCCTCGCCGCGCGCACGCGCGCTTCCCGTGTACTGCAATCCGGCCGGGTAGAGATTGTCGCCGAGGAAGACCACCCCGGTGCGCTCGCGGTGCGCGTTGCTCCATTCGCCTAGCAAAGCGAGCGTGGCGTCGTCGCGGGCCGGTTCGCCAGCATCCCCGATCAGCACCAGGCGATACACCGGCTCGCTCCGGATCTCGTCGGCGTCAACGTGGCCCTCGTTGCGAAACGGGTCCCGATCGGAGCCGAAATCGATCCCGCGCAGCGGCGCGCGCCAGCACGCCAGGCCCGCGAGCGCGCATCCGGCCGCGGCAATCGCCATTGCGAATCGCCGCGCCATCCTCAGAACGTCCCGCCGCCCTCGCCGCCGAACTCTCGCCGCATCACGAGTGGGAGCGCTCCGGTCGAGAGGGCGATCACGAGCACCTCGCTCACGGAGAACGATCTTGTCACGGCGAAATGCGAGCGGCGCGACATGCCGCCGTTCAACGCGGCGATCCCGGGGGTGCGGCGGACGCAGCGATCACGACGAACAGCAGCAAGACGGCGCGACTCACGAGCACGGTCGCGTCAGCCACGCTGGCCTTCGGCGAGCGCGAGGCCCTCTCGCACCTTCCGCTTGAGCAGGTCGACGTATGCGGCGCCCTTCTCGTCGCTGTAGCCGCCGGCGCGGAACGCGTCGCGCCATTGCCGGTCGCTGAGCCGATCGAGGCGACGGCAGGTCCACAGCACGTCATCGACGGTGATGTCGTCGTCGACCCCCGCGTTCAGCAACAGCGGCCGGAAGTGGAGGTCGACACGGTCGCTCTTCACGCTTCGGATGAAACCCTCCTGCTTGAAGCCTGCGAGGTCATCCTGCGTGCCGAAGAAAATGCGTACGGAGCGGCCGAACGAGTCCCCGAGGTCCTTCACCACGTAGAGCCGCGCGGGATTGCCACCTTTCGCCTCGTAGATCTTGTTGTTCGACGTCTTGAGATCCCAGGAATTGAGGATCGCCATCATCACGACGAGTCCGCGCAGCTCGCGCGTGCCGACGAACGGGTTGTCCTGCCAGTCCCACTCGCCGCCCTTCTTCCACTCTTTCTGCTCGAGCCGGAAGCGCGCCTCCGGCTGAGGACCGGCCTCGGCACCGCTCGCGATCCGCCACTCGCGCACGTAGTAGACGGGCGGCTGATGGAAGCCGATCGCCCAGAGCAGTCGAGAGGCGGTCACTTCGGACTGCGCTTCCGCGCCGAGCTTCGCGTCCCAGATCTGGCCGCTCGGATCCTTGACTTCGAGGTTGGTGCTCACCCCGCTCTCGTCGCGCTTGAGGAACTGGTATGCGGCGTCTGCGTGCGGGGCGCGTGCGGCCCCTCCCACGCCGTAGAAGAGATCGCGCGCGGGGATGTTCGGATTCGCGTCGACCAATTGCTCGACCGGCGGCCGATCCGAATCGGGTGAGCGTGACTCGCGCGCGAACAGCTGGCAGGCCATACACGCGAATATGGCGACCATGGTCACACCGCAGGCTACTGATCGTTGCATGGAAGAACCTCCCAGCGATTCTCGCGCAGCAAACGGCGTTAATCCGGCCCGGTCGACACGAATCCTTGTTTCTAGGGCGCGCGTTCCCCAGATCCGGGGTATCGCCGGAGGGGTGAGCGAGAGATCCTCGCCCCGAATCCGGTATCGACGGGCGGATTGTCGATTCTCGACCCGATCTGCGGGGAGATGCAGGTGGAATCGCTCGGTGCGACCCGGATCGTCCCGGCCGCGAGCTACATGGCTTTCGCCGGCCCCTCGAAGCGCTCGCGATGGGGTGGAGCAGAGGCGGCTCGAAGCAGACAACTACCCTCCTAACAGGAGTACGGAATGAAATCCTGGATCAAGGTGATGGCGTTTATCGGCGTGATCGGTGTGGTGGCGGGATGTCCGCAGCGAGAGAACACCATCGGAGATAAGGTCGAGGACGCTGCTGAGGACGCCGGCGACGCGGTCGAAGAGGCGGGTGAAGATCTTGGTGAGGCGATCGACTAACGCTGTCAAGCGCGCGGTGGCGTGCGAGCGGCGAGCCCGGTGAGGCCGGCAACGGCGCGGCGGAGATCGGGATAAGTATCGTCGGCCCCCGCTTTGCCGAGCCGCTCCCGGCGCGCGCTGAATTCGGCGTCCTCCGGCTGCCACAACCCGACGAGACCTTCATGCTCATCGCCGGCGCAGACCCTCCCCATAGCCACGTCCAGAAGAGCGCCGAGACGATGACGGCCAGACGCCCCGTGTTTCGCAGGGGGCCTGCTGCGCACGATCATCGGCTACCGATTCGTGAGCAGCAAGAACATCGCCACCACCGATGCGACCACGGTACTGGCGAACACGGCGGCGACGTTGAGGCGGACGATCTGCTTCACAGCCGCCGCGGCAATGACATCATCGTGAAAGCCTTGATCAACTTCATGGGGGCTGATCCTGGGTTTCGAAATCGGGGATTCATCGATTGCGCGAATGATGAGTTGCGGAGGATGGGCAACTCGTTTCACTGATTTCGCGAGGAGTTCGAGGTATAGCGGGTTGACTGCCGCCCGCGAGCCGCCTGGTCGGAAATACCATCCTTTGCGGACAAACATCCCCAGGAATCGGGATGGATCTAGGGGATGAACATCCCCAAGATCAAATCGCGGGGCCCTCAAGGAGGACACCCCAGAGGCGCCGACGTTTCGGGAAGCCGTCGTCGCGGCGATCGCCAACCGCACCGAGAAGGCGCACACGCCTTCGCACACGCCGTCCGTGGACGGCCCAAAAAAGAGAAGTACAACCATGACCAAGAACCTCATCCGAATCTGCGGCCTGACCTTTCTGAGTGTGTTGCTATTTGCTCCGCATGTACTCGCGCAGGGCGCTGTGGAGGAGAAGACCGAGAAGACCACCACGACTACCACGACCACAACGACCACTGGGACCGTCAGTGAGTTCACCCCGGACGGCATCGTGATCAGAACGACGACGTCGTCTGCTCCGGTCACCTATTCGTCCACGAAGACCACGACCTACGTCGACGAGAGCGGGAAGCCCGTCGCGGTCGAGACCGTGAAAACCGGCGTTCCGGTGACCGTGTATTACAGCAAGGACGGAGACAAGATGGTGGCCACCAAGGTCGTCGTGAAAAAGACGACCACGCTTCCGTAAAGGCCGCGTAGAGACTCCTCGCGCGGGCGCTCGGCCCGCGCGAAGTGACCCGTCCGTGCTCTCCGAGCGCGAGAGGGAAGTTCTGCAGCTCCTGACCGAGCTCGAAGGCTGAATCCCCCCGCGACGCCCACGAATCCTCGGCTCCAAACCGCAGAATCCCCAGATCCGGGGATGGTCGACGGCGGGGTTGCGGAGAGATCATCGACCCGAAGCTGATCGACGGGGGGGGCGCCGATCCACGACCCGAGGCGCCAGGGGGAATGCAGGATGGAATCGCTCGGTGTGACCCGGATCGTCCCGGCCCCGAGCTACACGGCTGTCGCCTGCCCCTCCGGGAACGCTCGCGGTGGGGTGGAGCAGAGGCGGCTCGAAGCAGACCGCGAGCAACTCCTCGAGATCGCTCTGCGCGCGGTTGCCGAGGCGCAAGCGTCGAGTCGCTCCAAGGACGAGTTCCTGGCAATGCTCGGTCACGAGCTGCGCAACTCGCTGTCGACCGTCCGGAACGCGGTCGCCTGTGTCCGGCTCGACAGCAGACAGTCCGAGCGAGCGCTGGACATCGCATGGCGGCAGACGGAGCAGCTCGGTCGGCTGGTCGAAGACCTCCTCGACGTCACGCAGATCGCGCAGGGTTGCTTCCGACTGAACCGGCAACGGGTCGCTCTGATGGAGATCATCGAGCATGCCGTGGAGGCAATGCGCTTTCTCGTCGAGGACCGCGGTCACACGCTGTCTGTGTCGCCGCCACTCGAGCTCGTTCGCGTCGATGGCGATCCACGGCGCCTCGAGCAGATCGTCGTGAACCTGATCATCAACGCCGCGAAGTACACGGATCGCGGCGGACGCATCGAGCTGCTCGTGGAGCGCCACGGCGCCGAGGCTGTGGTTCGCGTCCGGGACAGCGGGATCGGGATCTCACCGGACTTGCTGCCGCGGATCTTCGACTTCTATGTCCGGGGCGAGCGCACACCCGATCACATGCAGGGTGGACTCGGCATCGGCCTCGCAGTGGTGCGAAGCCTGGTTGCGTTGCACGGCGGTCGGGTCGAGGCGCGCAGCGAGGGGCTCGGAAAGGGTGCGGAGTTCGTAGTGCGTCTACCCGCCGTCCCGACGGCGTCCTGAATCCCGGGAATAAATCGACGATGTCCATTCGTGAAGCGTCGTCCGTTCTACGGAAGCGGAATCTCGCATCTGCGCCGAGCCGAGCCTCCTGGATGCTGGGCCTCGTGAATGTGTAGTACGGCCCCTTCTCCCCCATTTCGCGAGCGGACGCAGGATCACGGGTGTCTTCGGGTGCTCGTCGTCGACAACGACCCCGACGCGGCCGACAGCTTGATGATGCTGTTGCGGGTTTTGGGGCATCAGGTGCGCGTCGCTCGGGATGGCCCGACCGCCCTTCGGCTCGCTTGCGAGGACGTACCGGATCTGATGCTCGTCGACGTCGGACTTCCTGGCATGGACGGATGCGAGCTGGCACGCCGCGCCCGACAGATGCGCGAGACCCGAGAGGTCGTGCTGGTGGCGTTCACCGGCTACGGACGCGACGAAGACCGTCACCGCACGCTCGGTTCGGGCTTCGATCTTCACCTGACGAAGCCCGTGGATCCGGAGGACTTGCGGGAGCTACTCGCGCATCCGGCGGCCTTGCGGGAGCTGCTCGCGCGCCGCACAGGAGCCATCCGTCCCTGACGGCCGGCTTTCGATAGGTCCCGCCGCGGCGGCAGGCTGGCGCTGAGCACCCGAGCCGGCGGTGGGTGCGCCGACGGTCGCGAATCCTCACTTCTGGTCCACGATCTCCGTGGTGTCGACGATATGAGGCGATCCCACATCGCAGTAGGTTCGAATCGGGAACATCGAACCTGATAGGAACGGGAGCACTGCCCGGAGCCGAGAACTCAGGGACTGTCGGAGGAGCGAATGCTGTCCGGAGCCGAGAACCGACCCGTGATCACGGCGGCTGGAGGCGCGAAGGCCGCCGGCGCTGCCGGGGTGGCGCTCGCCAACCCCAAAGGACGCATCATGCCTGAAATCATCGCAGTCATCCTGGTGACGCTTTGGCTTCTGGGTCTCCTCTCGTCCTACATGATGGGGGGATACGTTCACGTTCTCCTCGGGATTGCCGTCGCAGTGGTGATGGTCCGCGTGATTCATGAGGAAGCGCTCGAGCCGTCCGATTTCCTCTGTATGCCGGACGACCCGAGAAGCTCTAACCCGAGCGTCACCGAGTGGAAGTGAATCGTCGCCCCTTCGGAATCCCCCTGACGCCGATCAAGCCTCGGGGGCTCGCTGGGGTGCGGCTCGGCACAGTGGGACGCCAGAGTGGCAGAGCCACCCGGAGGTCGTGCGATGCCTGAGAACCGCCCCTCGCCGTCATGGCGATTGCGTCGCAAAGAGGACGTGGCATCGACGCAACTTCACGAATCGGCCGACGCGCTGCGCGCCGAGACGCGCGAGATGCATCGCGCGTTGCGCTCCCTGATCGAGGAGCTCGACGCGGTCGACTGGTACGCGCAGCGTATAGACGCGAGCGACGACGCAGAGCTCGCCGCCGTTCTCGCGCACAATCGCGACGAGGAGAAGGAGCACGCGTGCATGGTGCTCGAGTGGATCCGCCGCCACGACGCGAAACTCGACGAGTTCCTGAGGCGGTTCTTGTTCTCGGACGGCCCGATCGCGAATGACGAAGACGAGAGTGCCAGCGGCAACTCGCGCCGGAGCTCTAGAGAGAATGGGAGCCTGCGCATCGGGAGCCTGCGCGCGGCAGAAGCGGAGGCGGGATGATCGGTCTGAACCGCGAGCTCGCGCCGATCAGTGAAGGCGGCTGGGCGCGCATCGAGCAGGAGGCGCGCAACGTCCTGCATCTGCACCTCGCCGCGCGGCGTCTCGTCGACTTCGAGGGCCCGCTCGGCTGGGAGCACTCCGCGGTCGATCTCGGGCGCGTGGAGCCGCTCGCGGGCTTCGAGCGCTCGAGAGCCTCGTTTCGCCGGCGAGTCGTGCGGCCGATGATCGAGTTGCGGGTTCCCTTCGAGCTCGAACGCTCGGAGCTCGAGCGGATCGATCGCGGCGCGGCGAGCGTCGACCTCGATGCGCTGCGCGACGCCGCGCGAATGTTTGCCGCCGCCGAAGATTCTGCGCTGTTCGACGGTCACGAGGAAGCGGACATCCCCGGGCTGATCAGCGGCGCCGCGAATCCGGGCGTCGCGCTCCCGGCCGACCCGGCCCTGCTGCCCGGCGCCGTGGGCGAAGCGCTCGAACAGCTGCGCCAGGCGGGCGTCGGCGGCCCGTACGGTGTGGCGCTCGGCCCGACGGCGTTCGCCTCGCTCTCGCGCACTGTCGGCGACGGTGGCTATCCGGTCATGAAGCACCTCCGGCAGCTGATCGATCGCCCGGTGGTCTGGGCTCCGTCGCTGGCCGGCGGGATCGCGGTGAGCCTGCGCGGCGGCGACTTCAAGCTGATCTGCGGCCGAGACGCCGCGATCGGATATCTGAGCCACGACGAGAAACAGGTCCGCCTCTATCTCGAGGAGAGCTTCAGCGCCGAGCTGACCGGTCCCGAAGCGGCGGTGCCGCTGCTCTCCGCGAAGAACGGCGACGAATAACTAGCGCTCGTCGAGAAGATGGGGAGAGCATCATGAAGTTCGAAATACCTCCGCTGCCGTATCCCAAGAACGCGCTGGCGCCGTTCATCGGCGCCGAGACCGTGGAGCTGCACTATGAGAAGCACCACAAGGGCTATCTCGAGAAGCTGAACAAGCTAGTGCGCGGCGAGCCCGAAGCGGCGCAGAGCCTCGAGGAGCTGATTCAAACCGCGCGCGGCGACGTGTTCAACAACGCGGCGCAGTTGTGGAACCACAACTTCTATTGGCTGAGCCTCCAACCGGGCGGCGGAGGCGAGCCGGTCGCGGATCTCGCGAAGCAGGTCGACGAGTCGTTCGGATCCTATGCCGGCTTCCGCGCGCAGTTCGCCGAGGCCGCGATTGGAGAATTCGGATCGGGGTGGACGTGGCTGGTAAAGGGCGTCGGCGGGCGGCTGCTCGTGTGCAACAGCAACGACGCCGAGAATCCGCTGCAGCGCGACCTCGTGCCGCTCGTGACGCTCGACGTCTGGGAGCACGCCTACTACCTGGACTACCGAAACGAACGCAAGCGCTACGTCGAAAAATTCCTCGATAACCTGCTCAGTTGGGACTTCGTCGCGACCAATCTGACGCTGGCGCCTCCGGCCGATGAGGGCCTGGACATCCAGGGCGAGGGCAACCCGGAAGCGGATGCGCGCTATCGCGCGGGAGCGACGGCATTCGCGAAATCGAGTCGCATGAAGCCGGCGGCCAAGCGGGCCGCGCGCTCGCTGCGCAGTTGACGATCGGTCAATTACAAGGACTGGATCGCGAGAATGGATTTCTTCGTCGTGCCGAACGTCCGCTTCCAGATCCTCCATCTCGGGGAGGATGGGGATCGGTAAATAGCCTTACGCCAACTAACCCTGTAGGGGGTCGAAGGCCAGCAAGCGCTAGCGGCGGAAGCGAGAATATCCCCATCCGCCACCACCGAGCAAGAACACCACCAGAAGAACGATCAGTAGAGTTTCCATGAATCACCTCGCTCACGAGCAGCAGCTCGTCGTCGCTGGTGATTCTCCTGAAACAGCGACGCCGCTGGAATCCCCAGGTCCATGGATATCTCATGCAGGAAGCCTGGATTCGAGGCCTCGCTCCGCCGTCCGTGGTTGGTAGGGGCCACATCGAACCAGCGCAGCAGCCTGGGAAGACTCCCGATCGCTTAGTGCGGGCATTGGTGATCCACGATCTGGGCGCGCTTCAGCTTGAAGACTCTCACCCATTCATTGACCGTCGCGGGCGGAGCATCCGGGTTGTGCTTGGGTCGGCCGACCGCCGTGTCACGCGCGCCACCTCGAAGAGATCGCGCAACTGAGCGTCGGTCAGCTGGAACTGGCGGGGAGAACGCAGGAGTCGCCACACTCAGGGCCACTTGTAGAGCGTGATCATCGCCGGCAGTTGTTCAGTCTCGTCACTCACGATGAGAATGCTGTCCTTCGTGATCGCGACACCTTCAGGGTGGTGGTGCAGCGCGGGGAGCGGATGCGCGAACACCACCGCTCCTGCCGGCGTGATCGCGATCAGCGCTTTCTCCTCCGACGCAATGAGCACATAGTTGCCTGTCAGCGGGTCGATGCTGATGTCAGAGGGATGCAGGGTCTTCCACCCGTTCGTTCCAATGATGGTGGCGAGGGGAACCGTGAGCTTCGACAGGCGCGCGCCGCTATCACTCTTCAGGCTCCAGCGGTAGATGACGAGCGCGTCGCGGAGGTCTTCGTTGCTTACCTGCTTGCACGCCAGCAGCAGCGAGTTGATGCTGGGATCGAATGCGACGCCCTCGAATTCGCATTCCTTTTGCAGCCCGGTATCGAGCACCTTGTAATCGACATGGGCGCCGTTCGCGCCTTCGGGGAACTCATAGAGCTTGCCGTTGCTGGCAAGCAGGAAGATCACGTCGTTTGCGATCGTAATCCCCTCGAAATCGCCCTTCACCACCCCTTTGCCGAGGGAAAACCGCTTCACCAGGATCCCGCGACGGTAGTCGACCTCCCAGACCTGACCCTGCTCATCGTTGTGCACCAGCAGCCGGCCGTCGCTCGTCAGCGCAAGTCCCGAGATCTCCTGGAGCGCGTGCGGGAGCAACCATTCTGCGAGCGGGGCTGCGCGCCCGATACTGGCGTTGTCGTCAGCAAGCGCCTTTTCCAAACGCGTCTCGCGGGCCACCGCCGTCGGACTGGCGATGACTGCCGACAGATCATCCTGGGCGGCCTCACACGCCGCTCCTGCGAGCAGGCAAATAGCCAACGACGCTGGGCGTCGAGCACTGCTCATTTCTGCTGCTCCTGCTCCTTGCGCTCGTGACGGACCTCGCCTGCCTCTTTGGCGATCGCGTCACCGATTTCGACTTGCGCTTCAGTAATGACACCACCCGCCTTCGCGCGAATCGCCGTCAACAGCGCATCGCGGCTCACCGACTTTCGGGTGCGGACCAGGTAATAGAGTTCCGACGGCTTGCCCGTGTTGGTGACCACTTCGTCGAGTTTCCACCGCTTGGTGACCTGGTCCAGCGCGGCCTCGACGTGTTCTTGCGCCTCGGTGAGCATCGTCGTGGTGATCGTGAGGATCGCGTCGAACTTGGCCTTCTTGGGGTTCGCTCCGAGAATAACGCGAACGCGCCCGAACCGATCGACTAGTTCCTTCACCTTCGTCGGCGTGAGCGCGAGCACGAGGTCGCGATCGGGGACGGTGTTGCCGCCCTGGTCTTTGCCCGCGAGATCGCGGAGTGGTTCAGCCCATTGCGCGGCGGCGGTTGGCTCGAGTACCGGGCGACCGAAGTCATACCGCCAGATCAGAACCAGGACGAAGTTGAAAATGATCGAGAGCAGCAGCGCCACCATGATCACCTGAACACCAGCCGCGAACCCGACCGCGATTGCCAGAAAGATGAACACGACATCGCGTGCGTCGCTCAGGTTCGTGCGGAATCGTACCGCTGCGACGACCCCGGCAAGGCTGAATGCCAGCGCGAGGCTGTTGCTTACGATCAGCACGATGCCGGCGACGATCATCGGCAACACAAGCAGGGCCTGCACGACGGACTGGTTGTGGCCCTCGCCTTGCCGTGCCGACATGTACACCCACGTCACCGGCAGCATCAACGCGAGCGTGCTGAGAAAAACGAATGCGGTGCTCAGGCCGAACTCGAGGTGCGACGTGAGGCCGGCGGTCGGCGCCTGCACCTGGCCGACCTGAAGCCCGTCCTGCAGCAACACTGGCATCTTGGCGAGCTGATCGAGCCGGTCGCCCGACAATAGGCCATCGAGTACCGGGAAGAAGTGAAAGAGGACGAGGCTGACGAGGAGGAGCAGGGCGTAGTACGCGGCGAGGCGCCGCACCGGCCGCGGGGAGCCCAGTGTGATGACGCTGATCAGCCGGGTGAAGAAATCCATAGAGGGCACCCGCGATTGTGGGGCCGAGCCGCTTCGAGAGGTCCCCGGCGAAGTGGGATTGGCTCAGTAGCCGCCGGATTGTTTTAGCGCCTGCAGTCGCGAGATTATGCCATTTCGACCCGCCGGTGCGCCCGCCGGCCGGGGTATTGACCTAACTAAGGCTGCTTCTCGGACCTCATCTACCGGTTAGTAAGCGTTATTCCGCTCGTCGTCGGGCTCAGTCGGCTCGACCAGGCGCTCGAACTCCGCCTGGGTCAACACACCCGTGCGACGCAGACGCTCCAGGCGCTCGCGGGTCGCGCGGTGCTCGTCCGGAGCGATCGCTTCGTCGCGCATCGAGCGGCGGAGCGCGCGGGCGACCTCTCGGCCGCGCTCGACCGCCTCGCGATAGCGCGCGCGCAGTGCATCGCCGTGGAGTGCGTCGAGCGTCCCGCTGCGCGCGAAGTGCTCGCGATACACCTCGCCGAGCGCATACGTTGAAGCCCCGGACAGCGCCGCCTGGGTGGCGCTGCCGAGCAGCCAACCCCCTCCCGGGAGCGACTTCACGGCGCTGGCTCCCACGCGTGCCAGCGAAGCCCCGGCCACCGCCAGCACCGCGGCACGGCCGCGCACGGCGTCGTATTCGACCCCGTAGCGGCGCGCCAGGCGCCGCACCAGCGCGACCTGGATCACGGCGACGGCGGCGATGTCGACTAGCGGAACCGGAGTGGCGGCCGCCGCCATCGCCGCGGCGACGTGCTTGAGGATCAGCTCGGTAGCATCGTTGATCGGCATGAGATCGCATGCGCCAAGTTATCGAAAGGACCAGCGCGCGGGGATCGCCAGATCGATGGAGATCGTGGCCAGAAGGTGTCGATTCGAGGCGCGCGGCAAGTCATCGCCGCAGAATCAGTCCCTTCGGTGCGCAGTTCCCCCGGATCTCGGGATACCAACGGTCTCCCGCTCCGAGTAGGGTGCATCTGCCCCAGCGCAGTACCCGAGGGAAGAGCGATGTCGAGTCTCCCGAGCTCTCACGTGCCCAACGGTGATTTCGTTGTGGACGGCGCGGATCCGAGCTTCGGAAACGCGCTCGAGCGGGTGTACGGTGCCGGGCAAGAGCTGATCGTCCGCCGCATCGACCTGCTCGTCGAGGAACTCGCCGCGCAGGGCCGAAGTCTCCTCGCCGATACTGGCGGCACGATCTTCGCTGCGATGGCAGCGCTGGTGGGCTGGTTCTTCGTCGTAGCGGGCGTGGTCGACGCGATCGATGACTACGTTCCGCGTTTCGCGGTCGAGATCGTCGTCGGCATCCTCCATGTCGGAGTCGGCGCCGCGATCACCATTGCGCGGCGGCAGCGGGCCGCAGAGAAGGCCTCTACGTGAGTTCTTCCGCCGATCAGCGACTGGACGCCCTCCGTGAGCGCGTCGACGAGCAGGAGGTGGAGCTCCACGACGCAGTGCAGGAGTTCGAGGATGTGGCCCGCCGGGCGATCGATGCGCGGCAATGGATCCGGTCCAGGCCCTTCCTCTGGGCCGCCGGGGCATTCCTCGTGGGTGCGTGGCTGGGAGGACGAAAAGCATGATCGACCCGCAGAGCAATGAAGTGACCCGAGGCAACGGAGCGCACGAGCTCCGCGCGGGCTCCGCTGCGGAACTCGAGGGCCTCTTGCCGCAGAGTGTGCACGCGCTGGTCGAGCGGGAGGCTCACGTGCGCGAGTTCATCCGATCGCATCCGCTGTCAGTCGTTCTCGGCGCCCTTGCGCTGGGTTTTGCAGTCGCGAGATGGATGCGGGAGGACTGAGCGCGCATGTCCGCGGCGACAGGGACTTGGGATGAGAACATCTCCCGCGAGCCTCAGGAAGAGAAAGCCGTGCCGAGAACGCTCCGCTCGGACCTCGACAGGCTCCGCTCGCGGGTCGCGTCGGCGAAGGATGGCGCGCTGCGTGTGCTGGAAGAAGCCGTCGCGGCGGAGCCTTTCGTCGCGACCGCTGCCGCGGTCGGACTCGGGCTCGTGTTGGGCGGAGGCTTGCCTCGCGGGACGATCGGGCTGCTGTTCGGGACCGGCATACGCGTCGCTGCGGCCTGGCTCGGCGAAGAGATCCGGCTGCGAGGTGCAGCAAACGATGACTCCGCAACGGAGGACGACCGATGAACGACGCGAACGAGAATACTCAAATGAACAGGAGACACACGATGATGACCGTCGCCAACCTCGCCAACCTCGCCAATCTCGCGAGCCGCGCGCCGATAGCCTACGAGCTGCTACACCGCATCGGCCTCGAGCGCCGTCGATCGCGAGCGATTCGCGCCGCGTCGTGCGCGGGATGGATCGGAGTCGGTATGGCCGTAGGTAGCGGACTCACACTGCTCTTGACCCCTCGAACCGGTGCGGAGATACGCGGACATCTCGGCGAACGCGCCAAGCGCGCGCGCGACTACGTGGTGACCAACGGCATCGAGCCGGCCGGCCGAACGTCGGCCGCGCAAGCCTCTTAGTCCGCTCCGCGCGGTGGCGTGCGAGCGGCGAGGCCGGCAACGGCGCGGCGGAGATCGGGATAAGTATCGTCGGCCCCCGCTTTGCCGAGCCGCTCCCGGCGCGCGCTGAATTCGGCGTCCTCCGGCTGCCACAACCCGACGAGGATTCGTGCCGAGGGCAACTGGGCGCGCAGCCGTTTGCAGAGCGCGCGGGCGGCGATCGTGGAGACCGGTGGCAGCGACGAGATGCAGACGATCGACGGCGCGAGGGCCGCGGCCTGAGCGACGGATTCGGCGATGAGCAGTTTCGATGAGAACACCGTGGCCGCGACGCCGGATTCCGCCAGCACTTGCGCGAGCATCAGCGCGGCGAGTTCATCGCCTTCGTGGCTGGCCGGGATGCAGAGGATCGGCGCCGTCGTGCCGTCGGGTGCGACGCGCGGCTCGGCGAGGTCGTCGATGATCTGGCGCAGAATCTGGCAGGCATCTGTGCGGGCAACATCCGACAGCACACCCGAGCGGAAATCGGCCTCGATGCTGCGCAATGCCGGAAGCACGGCCTCGTCGAAGGCGACGAGCGTTGTCTGCTCGCGCGCGTGCTGCTCGACGAACTCGCACGCCTCTTCCTCATTGAGCGCGAGCAGCCGTTGGTAGAGTCGGTCGCCCGGATCGATCGATGGTTTATCGCCCATCAGCAGGTTGAGGAAGGAAAGGTCGGGCAGATACTTTCCGGCCACCGCGAGACAGACGGTCAGCGGCGTCGCCAGCACCAGCCCGACGCCTCCCCATAGCCACGTCCAGAAGAGCGCCGAGACGATGACGGCCAGCGGGGAGATTTCCGTGGTCGCGCCGTAGAGCCAGGCCTCGACGCCGTTGGTGACCAGCTCGATGGCGACGAAGAGACCGACGGTGAGAATCGGCTCCGTCCACGATTCGAAAATGGCAATCGAAAGCGCGACCGGAAACACCGCGGCGAGCCACGGACCGATGTACGGCAGGAACCGCAGCCCCATTCCCAGCAGTCCCCAGAACACCGCGTTCGGAATTCCGATGAAATACAACCCGACGGCGATCGCGATGCCGAAACTGGCATTGAGCAGCAACTGCGCGCGCAGATATCGGCTGATGCGTTGCGTGGCTTCATCGAGCGCCTGCGTCGTCACGCGCAGGCGGCCCCGGCCCACGAGATGGATCAGCCGGTCGCGCAGGTCTGCGCCGGCGATGAGCATGAAGGTCGCGATCACGATGACGACCAGCGCGCTGGCGAGTGGCCCGACGACCGGCGACAGCACACCCATGAGCAGTTGAATCGAGCCGTCTGCCGTCCCGACCACCTCGACCTGCACGGGCCGTGTCTCGTCCGCCGATGCGGGTGTCGAGACCACGTCCTGCGGCTTATTCAGCGCGGCAGTCACTTCGCTGATGGTCTGCACCGCGCGGCGCAGCGGGTTGTTTTCGTTCGTCTTCAGCGCTGCCACCCGCGCGATGAGGTTGCTCCGGTATTTCGGCAGCGACTCCGCGAGATCGAGGAACTGACCTGTGACGACGTAAGCCAGCCCGCCGATCAGCACGAAGGCCAGCGTCGCCGTGGCGAACACCGCGCCCACGCGCCCGAGCCGCCAGCGTTCCAAGCGCCGGACGAGCGGCGACAGCAGAAAGCTCAGCAGCGCAGCGAGCACCAGCGGAAGAAAGAAATCCCGTGCAAAGCGCAGTGTCGCCGCCGCGGAAATGAACAACGCCAAGATCAACAGCGGCCCAGTCAAACTCCTGCGGTCGATGAGGTTCATGGTCGGGTGAGTTTGCACCGCGCGAGCTGGATTTGAATCCAGTTCGACGTGGTCCGATCGGCGCAGCGCCGTCGTTGGTCGACTACTGGGCCTTCACCGTGAGATCGCCGACCACCGAGCGCACGCCATCGGTGGTGCGAGCGACGGTGAGCGCTGTCAGCCGGTCGGGTTGACCGCGGACGGTCCCGGTCAGTCGCGCGACGCCGTCAGCCACCTCTACGTCGATGTTCGCGTCGGAGAGCTCCCCGCGCGCTGAAAGGTGCTTCTCGATCGCGTCCTTCACCCGGTCGTCTTTGTGCTCGACCGCGGCGGCCGATACCTGCGGCACGACCTGGAGATCGTTCTCGACGCTCTTCACGGCGTCGACTTTCCTGACCTCGGTCTCGGCCGCGCGCCGCGCGGCCTCCGTGGGCACGGTGCCGAACAGCGTCACGACGCCACCCAGCGTATCGACGTTGATGTCGCGCGCGGGGGTGTCGGAGCTCGCGATCAGCCGGACCTTCGCCGCCGTGGTGATCCACGCATCCTTCGCCGCCGACGCTGTGTCGGTCTTGGGATCGCTCTTCGCGTCGCGCCAGATCTCGTCGTCGGCCAACGTGTCCGGGCTCTCGATCTCGCTGGCAACGCGCTTCACGCCGGGGACCGCGCGCGCCACCTCGAGTGCGCGCAGGTGCGCGCTCAGCGTCCGCGCGTTTCCGTCCAGCAGCACGACGCCCCGGTTCGCCGACTTCACGGCGATCTTGCTGTCGCGCAGCGCGGGATCCGCGTCGAGTCGCTTCCCGACCTCCTTGGAAAGCGCCTCGTCGGCGACGGCCGCTGTTTCCTGGCGGGGCTTCTCGACGACCTGCAACAGACTTCGCAGCTCGTGCACACCCTTCACACCCCGGGCCGCGCGCTCGGCGCGAGCCTTCTCGTCGGCACTCGAGACGGTTCCGTGCAGCGTAACTTTGGCATCCGTCGTATCCACGCGGACGGCGGTCGCGCTCACGTCCTCCGCCACGAGGAGCGCCATCTTGACCTTGGTCGTGATCCAGGCGTCGGGCGCGTCCGCGGCGCTCGAGGGACCCGCCCAGGTCGCGCTGGCGATAAACAGCACAGCCGCGAGCGCGAGTGAGTGATTCACCATCGTGCGCCCGAGGATGCACGCGATCGAACCCAGCATGATCAAGACAATGACTGACATGAGTGTCTCCCTGATGCGTCGAGCGGGTACAGCACATGGGGCGTGCGCTCGATGCAGGGAAACGCTAGTCGGGCAGAAAGGGCGCGGATATCCATGGATCCATGGGTACCATGCGCCGAAAGCGCGGATTCGATCCACGCACTCGCGCCATGCGTGCCGGTGGCACCGAATTTGGTCGTTAGCAGCGCAAGGGCGCGCGTAGCAGTGGTGCGAAGCCTCGTCGCGCTGCACGACGATACGAGCGAGACATGACTAAACTACCTTGAGGGTACCTACAACCAGTACTCCCAAGCGCGGGCCAACAGCTCTTTGATGCGCAGGTGGAGCGGACGGCGCCGCCATTGCTCCAGCGCGATGGCGTCGGAGGCGGCCAGGTCCTTGGCGAACATCGCCTGCACCTGCTTGCCGAATTCCGCCCCCAGCACCACCGCATTCAGCTCGTAGTTGTGCAGGAAGCTGCGCCAGTCGAGGTTGGTCGAACCGACCGTGGCCCATACGCCGTCGACCAGCGCCGTCTTGGAATGCAGGATCCCTCCGCGCCGTTCGTAGATCTTCACCCCGGCTCGCAGCAGCGGGTCGTAGTGTCTGCGCCCGGCGTGGAACACCAGCCAGGAGTCGGTCTGGCTCGGCAGGATCAGCTTCACGTCGACGCTGCGCCCAGCCGCACCTTCGAGTGCGGCGAGCAGTTGCGGGTCGGGGACGAAGTACGCGTTGGTCAGGTGCACGCTGGTCTCGGCGCTGCCGATGGCCGACAGCAGCGTGGCATAGATCAGGCTATAGGGTTCCTCGGGCGAACTGCCGATTGCGCGCACCACCTCCCGGCCAGCGCTCTCGAGTCGCGGGAAGTAATTCTTCTTCGCGAGCGCATCGCCCTTCTGACTTTCCCAGGTCGCCAGGAACAGCTTCTGCAACTCCGCCACTACTGGCCCCTCCAGCTGCAGGTCGGTGTCGCGCCACGCCGGGCTGTCCGCGGGCCGGGCGCGCATGCCGTGGCTGGACGAGCCGCCGGAGTAGACGCTGCTGATGTTGATGCCGCCCAGGAACGCCGTGCGACCGTCGACGATCAGCAGCTTGCGGTGGTCGCGCTGGTTCAGTTCCCAATCCTTGCGCGCCACCACCGGGTTGACCGGGTTGAACTCGAGCACCTTGATGCCGCTGGCGGTCATGCGCTCGAAGAGGGCGACCGGCGTGCCGAGGGTGCCTACGCTGTCGCGGATGAGATTGACCTGTACGCCTTGGCGCTGCTTGTCGATCAGCGCCTGCGCAAAGCGCTGGCCGACATCATCATCGTCCAGGATGTAGGTCTCCAGGTTGATGTGGTCTCGGGCCGCCAGAATGGCGGACAGCATCGCCCCGTAGGTGGCGGGGCCATCCTGGAGCAACACCACCCGGTTGCCGGTCGTCAGCGGGCTACCGACGATGGCCTCCTCGAGCGCCAGGTGGCGGTCGAAGATGCTGGTGTCCTGGCCGCGGCTCGCCAGTCGATCGAGGATGGCCTTGCTCTGCGCTGCCGATAGCGGACCGCGCGCCCCTTCCAGCTGCGCCGGAGGGCGCGGGTGTCGGGCCAGGTCGGGCACGATGGTCGGCAAGCTGGCGCAACTGGCCAAGCCGGCCAGCCCGGCCAAGCCGAGCAGGCACACGGCCAGCCGAGTACGAGAGTGCAGCGGGTGCCCTCACGCGCTCAGGGACAACACGCCGAGAACCCGACGCGTGCGCATCAGGCCGACCTTCACAGCGCTTGCGCTCTTGCCCGTCTCGCGCGCGATTGCTTTGACGGAACGGCCGTGCGAGTAACGCAGGTGGAATATGTGGCGCGCGGTCGCGGACACATTGCGCTGCAGGGAGCGGTTGCACCGCGCCCAGATTCGTGAGGCGTCGACGCTGTCCTCGATCGACGCGACCCGTGCGGCCAGGTCGTGGGCTTCGTCGAGTGGCGTCATCTCGGGAGAGCGGCGCGAGAAACGGTTGAGGGTCACGTGGCGAGCAATGCCGAGGATCCAGGACAGCAGGCTGGAGCGTCCCTCGTACCGCTCGATCGAACGGTAGACCTGAAGGAAGACGTCCTGGGCGACGTCCTCGGCCTCGGTCGGGTTGCCGAGCCGACGGAGCGCGAATCCGAACACAGCGGGATACACGCGGCGGTACAGCTCGGAGTAGGCCTGCTCCTCACCCGCCCGCAGTCGAATCACGAGCGCATCGTCCTGCGCGCACCGGCCGCTAGCGCGAGCGGGGACGGATCGGTCTCCAAGCTGCGTTGACGTCAACTGGATCGATGAAGCGTCGCGGTCCACATCGGACGCAGCATGGGGGCATTCCTTCTTCGCATCGACGACAGGAACGCTAGTCCGGTTGGGGAGACAGCCAGTATCCCCGGATCCGGGTATTACCGAGTGGCAAGACCGTGGGATTTTTCACGGATCTGCGAGGCGCTGGAGAGAACACCGAAGCGGTGTCCTCTCCAGCTGGGGGGAGCTGCGCTCGCAAGCGCCGTAGCGCTAGTGGCTGCGAGCCATTACCTCGACGCGCCC
This sequence comes from uncultured delta proteobacterium, assembly GCA_963832165.1. Lineage (GTDB taxonomy): Bacteria > Myxococcota_A > UBA9160 > UBA9160 > SMWR01 > JAHEJV01. The sequence goes on from CAWHTE010000011.1 coordinate 363,498, forward strand.
CTCGCGCTTCGAGCACGACTCGGTCGAGTCATCGCACTCGACCCGTTTCGCGGCGAAGCGACCCGTCTCGATTCGGTCACCGGAAATGCCCGTTCGGATCAGCGCGTCCCGAACATTGGCGATACGCCGCGGGCTCAGGTCCACGTTGTACTGGTTGGTGCCGCGCGACAGATCCGTGGAGCCGTCGATCCCGACGCGGACGGACGGATTCTGCTTCATGTAAGCGGCGACGTCGGAGATCTTGTTCATCTCGGACGGCCGAATGTCCGCCGTGTCGAAATCGAACATGATGTCCCGGAGCGAGATCCAGCCCGTCTCCGAGGCAGCCGGACCCGGCGCAGCCATGCCGGGCTGACCCTGGGTGCCCGTCAGGCCGGTGGTCCCCTGGGCGCCGGTCATGCCTGTGGGACCCGGCGGGCCCGTATGGCCACGCGGGCCTGTCGGACCCGTGCAAGCGAGTGCGAACAGCGCGATAGCTGCCAGCAGCGGTGAATGCTTGATCATGGTTGCTTCCCTCCTAACAGGGTGAAACGACAGAGGGTGAAACGACAATACGTCACACACTTCTTGTTTCTGGCGATCTCGTGATTGAACCCTACGCCGAAGGCGAGACCGCCGGTATCCCGGGATCCACGGGAATCGCGCACTGAAGCCGCTGATTTCCTCTACAGCACCAGATCGAGTGTGCGCACGCTCGAGAAGCGCTTCGCGACGTCGGACCAGTCCACGAGCTTCCAGAACGCCTTCACCCAATCTCCCTTGACGTTCTCCGGGAGCGTGTACTTCACCATTGGATCACTCCCTTGCAAGCGTCGGGACCTGATGAAAAGCGAAACCCCTCCGGAGCGTCGCCGCAACGGAGGGGTCTGCCACGATGCCTGCTATTTGTCGGTCTTCAACGCGAGGGCATTGTGCACGTCTTTGACACCCTCGACGTGCTTCGCCACATCCACCGCCTGGGCGATCTGCGCGGAGGATGCGACCTCGCCGGACAGGGTGACGACGCCCTTGGTGGATTCCACGCTGATCGGGAGCGATTTCAGATTCTTTTCGGTGAGGAGCGCCGCCTTGACCTTGGTGGTTAGCGCCGAATCCTCGATGTAATCGCCGGTCTTTGCCGCGGCGGTGGGAGCCTCGGCATTGGCAGCCAGGGAGACCGCCGGTCCGGCGGCAAGCACACATGCAGCAACGAACATCAGAGCTTTCAGATTCTTCATTCGGGGACCCTTCCTTTGTTACGCTCGCGCAAGACGCCGGGCGCGGTGAGCAACGCCTAGCTTGGGTGGCGCACGGCCGCTCGCGCGATCAACAAGCTGGCGACGAATATTACGAGCCCGGTCGCCTCCGGAATCGGCAGCGCGGTGCTCCGCGGGTCACGCATGGGCACGGCGAGCCGCGTCGAGATCCGATCGCGCCACTCGTGCGCTCGCCAGTCCTCGCGAAGGCCCGGCGGAAGCTCGTCACTCTCGAACCGACCCGGCGGAAGGTCGTCGACGAGAATGGGAGACGCGCCATCGTAGAGCGGGACGCCACGCTCCGGCGAATTCAACTGGATCGACGAATCGTCGCGGTCCGCTTGCTTCTGACAGGAGTCGTCGAGGCACGGCACGGCCTGCGCGGGAGTGCAGAGCAGCGCAAGACCGAAGGCGAGAATCCACTTCGGACGCAGCAATTGGGGCGTTCCTTTCGCGTGACCACCGGAACGCTAGTTCGGTTGGGGAACGGCCAGTATCCGCGGATCCGGGTATACCGAGTCGCGACACCGTGGAGAATGTCGCGATGACGTGCACCGGCGTGCGAATCGCGACGCCCTCTAGCGCGCCAGCCCCAACGCGGCGCGGTCCGCGCATCCGATCGCGACGAGGAACATCACGCTCTTGCCGGCGGCGTGCGGCGAGAAGAACTCCGTGACCTCGTCGTCGTAGAAGGTGAGCCCCGTGGCGCCTAACCCCTGCGCGTAGGCCGCGAGATACAGACGGCCGCCGATGATTCCCCCCTCGAGCTGAGCGGCGCGATAGCCGCGATTGCCGAATCGGTCGAGGACGCGCGGCAGATCCACCAGGCTGTAGATGTTGACGGCCGCGTCGGCGGCCAGCGGCTGATCGAGCGCGAGGTGCCCCGCCTCGCTCCGGAGGCTTCCCTCGCGCAGCAGCTCGAGCGATCGCTCGGCGCGCCGGTAGGTGTAGCTGCCGGGAGCGAGGCCTTCGACCGCGTTCACGATCAGATAGAGATCCAGCAGCGTTCCGTCCGGAGGCGCCAGGAAGTCGGCGGGTATGTCTGCGGACGCGCACTCGAGCGCTCGCGAGAGTGCTTCGAAGGAGATCGATCTCATGCGGTCGAACGCTCGGGTCGATCCGCGCCGCCGGATCACGTGATCGAGTGACTCTTCCGGCGGCGGGGAATCGAGGCGTAGACGCGTAAGCGCTCCCTTCGGTGCGGGCTCCTTGCGCGCGGAAGAGCTCCCCTTCCAGATCCGCGCCTCGTCGCCATCGGCGAGCGATGAGGCGGCGTGGGCGCGTCGGATCTCCGGGAAGTCGATCTCCTTTCGTGAGAGCGGCCGGGTTGCGAGCTCGAGCTTCATCGGGCTGGAGGCCGGCGGTGCCGGGTGAAGCGCGTGCCCGAGAGGGACGCAGGTGAGCGTCCCCTCGCGTCGCGGATCGAGACCCAAAAGGCGTTCCACCGGTCCGTCCGCCCAGCCGAGGACGATTCGCGGTGAGAGCTCCTCGGTCGCGGCGACAGCGAGCAGGTTGGCGTGCAAGGTGCCCGCGTCCCAGAAGCAGTGCCGCCACGCGCGCGCTTGATACTTCCAGCTGTTGCGCCAGTACGTCGATGCGCTCACCACCAAGACCGGCGCGCGCGCGAGCGCCGGATCACCGCCCGCCGCCTCCACCAGAACGCCGCGCCAGTCGCCCTCTCGCAAACGTGTCAGCGTGAAGTCGTGCGGGCCGAAGTGATAGGCGCCCGCCGGGAGCGCCTCGAGGTCGCCCGTCACGAGGTACAGATCCACGTGGTGGAGCGCGCCGGTGTTGGCGTAGGCGCGGAGATAGATCTCTCCACCTGGGTGACGCTTGCGCTTGGTGATCCCCGCCGAGAGCTGGAGCACGCGCGAGAGTGCCCGGAGATCCGGGCTGCGCGTGCCGAGCGATCCGCGCTTCGTGGACGAGCGGCTCGCCATTGCGGTGAGCGCTGGGATCGCCGGCTCGGAGAAGTCCCGCGGAAGAGCGATCCGATCGAGATCCGGATAAACCTTGAACGGAAGCGGACGATTCTCCCAGTCGAGCGCGTAGCGGCTCGCCCGCACACTCTGCGGGCTGTGCTTCGTCGCCTCGTGGTAGGTGACGATCTCGTGGATATCCCGGTTCCCCATCGTCACCACTAGCGACGGAGCCGTCGCTTACCGACTAGCTCGGTTTGAACGCCAGCAGCGCGACCCCGCCAACCACGATCGCGCAAACGCCAGCCCACACCGGGACGTTGACGGTTTCCCTGTCCTTCACCGACAGCTCGAGCGGGCCGATCTTGGCCTCGTGGGTCTCCTTGGTGTAGCTGAAGCCACCGTACGCCAGCCCAAGGATGCCGCATACCATCAGCACGATTCCGACCATCTTGATTGCGCTCATCTCGTATCGCCTCGGATCAACCCGGAGTTCGACTCAGCGCAGTGCGCGCTTGGCCTTATCGATCAGATTCTCGGCCTTCTTTTTGATCTTCCCGACGGCCTGGTCGGTCTTCCCCTGCCGCTTCAGTCCCTTGTCGTTGGTCAAAACTCCCGCAGCTTCCTTCACCCGACCCTTCAGTTCATCAGCCTTGCCACTCGCCATGTTCGATTCCTCCTGATTGTTTCCTGCCGACCGTCAGTTACTGCTGCGGTCGACGCTTCGCTTCGATTCGATCACCCACCTTCAATCCCTTGAGCGTCTCGTCGGACGCCTCGAACTCGTGGGGCTTGCCGTCGCTGCTGCGCACCGTCACGCGGCTCCGATCGAGATCGATCTTCGTCACCTCTCCCGCGACGACCTCGGAAGCCTGCTCCACTGCCAACGCCGTCCGCGGCGCGACGAAGATGCCTAGCCCCAGGGCGACCGTCAGCGCGATCGCTGCGAGACCGAGACTCTTCCTCATGACTCCTCCTCTAATCTTCATCGTTCGATTCGTGTCGGGTGATGTCATAGATGGCGCCCGCTACCGCGCCGACACCCGTGCCGATCATTGCGCCCTTGCCGGCCCCGTAGCCCGTCGAGGCACCGATGGCCGCGCCGCCAGCCGCCCCCACCGCGGCACCGGTTAGGGTCCCGCAACCCGCGAAGATCAGGGCTGCGAGCATCAGGGCCAGAATCGCCCTCGTTATGCGAGCCGTCATTGGGGATCCCGACGCTTCACCATCGAGCTCAAGGCGAAGACTGCGATTGCACCGAGGACGATCGAAACCATGAATGCCAACGGGTGCCTCCTGTCCCCTTCGACTTCGTCGGCGTGGGGAGAGCCGCGACGATCTGCCTCGAGCCGAGTAGCGCGTGGGCCTCTACTCGATGCAGGCAATCAAGCTAGTCGCGCACGAAACGCGTCGATATCCACGGATCCGGGGGTACCACGCGGGGAAAGTGTTGATTCGTTGCGGAGAGTGCGGTTCGCAGCCGCTTCATCGCGCCGCGGCAGTGACGCGACCCGGTACGCAGTACGAGACGTCGCGCGGTGCGAGCGATGCTGCGCGTCATCCACGCCGCCTTCGCCGACCACCTCGACGCACTCGGTCACTTCCGGGACGTGGCCCACGATCCTCCTCACGTCGACTAGCTCGTGACGGGGAGCGGCTTCGACCGCCCGCGCTTCGAGGCGCTCTGGGGTGACGTCGCGCGCTTCATCGCCGGCGACGCACCGAGCAGACGGCGAACGAAGGCCCGGCCGAAGGTGTGAATTGCTCACGGCTGGCGGCGCGTTAGTTCTCGAGACTCCACGAGATCGTCACTGGAACCTCGGACTTCCGCGGGTGACTTTCCCGGGATCTGTGGATGGACCACCCAGCACCCGCTTTGCCACGCTCTCGCCGCTCGGGACGGGAACCCGGAGTGATGGACCAGGGGGTGGCGATGAGCGAGTGGGCGGGCCTCAGCGTAGGCTTCTTCGGCGGGGCGCGAGCGAGCCGTCGATCTCGGATCCATGGTAGGCGCATCCTCTATGTCGACGACGAGCTCTCGATGCGGCTCGCGGTGGCGCGCGTGCTGCGCGGCGCTGGCGCGGTCTGTCTCGGCTCCGCTACTCACGACCAGGCCGTCGTGCTGCTCGCGTTCGAACCCCGCGTCGACTTGGCGATTCTCGATTTTCAGATGCCAGACGGCGACGTGGGCCGTCTGGTGAAACGCCTGCACTGGCAGCGCTCCGCTCTGCCGCTGGTGGGGACGAGCGGTTCGGATCAGCGCGCCGAGTTCGCCGCGCGGGGAGTCGACCGCTTCCTGCCGAAGCCCTGGGCGCTCGATGATCTGATCCGCGTCGCGGATTGGTCGGAAGTGCCTGTCAGTTGAATGCCACGTCTCCGGCGAGTGAAATCCCGCCGTTCCGCGAATCGAGCTGGATCGAATCCACACCTTCCACGCGCGATCTACCGGGATCTGGGGATACTCGCGATCCTTCCTTCTACGGTAGTGTGGGTAATTCCCTCTCCGGGGGCAGGCGGCTTTGACGCAGCGAAGCCTGCTCGTGGCGGCGGATCTTTTGATTGCACGGGGAGCTGGCACCCGGCCCGTCCGTTCAGCCCAACAGCAAGAGTGTCACCATGGCCGGCAAGAGAGGTACGACTCGCGCCCCGCGAATCTCCGGCAGGAAGCGAAAACCTGCCCCCCAGAAGGCGAGTGAGGGCGCGCCGAAGCAGCCCGGTTCGGGCCCCGTTTTCACCGGGTCCGTTTCGGCGCGCGCACCGGACACGGGGCCTCTGATCGTCGGAGTTGGAGGTTCGGCCGGTTCGCTCTCGCCGCTGCGCGAGTTCCTTGCAGCGATCCCCGCGGACTGCGGCATCGCATTCGTCGTCGTGAGCCACCAGGCCTCCGCGGGTCACAGCTTGCTCCCTGGGATCCTCGCGAAGTGCACCGAGATGACGGTGCGCGAGATCGGCGAGGAGACCCGCGTCGAACCGAATCACGTCTACGTCGAGTCGCACGGGCACCCTGTGGCGATTCGAGGCGGGATGTTGAGCCTCGAGCCGATCGCCGTGCGCAGCGTTCCGCATCTGCCGATCGATCTGTTCTTCCGCGCGCTCGCCCGCGATCAGGGGCGCCACGCCGCCGGCATCGTGCTCTCCGGAACCGGAACCGATGGCACGCTGGGTCTCGCAGCGATCCGCGCAGCATCCGGCCTCTCCCTGGTGCAGGATCCCGCGACCGCCGAGTTCGATGGAATGCCGGTCAGCGCTATCCAAGCACACGCAGCGGACTTCGTCCTATCGCCGGCGGAAATGCGAGCGCGCCTGCTCGTCCATCGGGATGGGCTCGCCTCGCTGGCGCGCCCAGACGGCGCGCCCGAGTTCGCAAGCAGCGAGATCGAGAGGGTCCTCGCGGTGATGCGCCATCGCGCAGGCCGCGATTTCTCCGAATACAAGCACGCAACGCTGGCTCGCCGCATCGCGCGGAGAATGCATCTCCGCGGTATCGACGGCGTGGAGGCGTACGCGCGTTTCCTGGATCAGAGCGACGCCGAGGTCGATGCCCTCTGGCATGACTGGCTGATCGGGGTCAGCAGCTTTTTTCGCGACCCGGAAGTCTTCCAGGCACTGGAGGCCGCGCTTCCGGACCTGCTCGCCGGGCGCGAAGACGGCTCTCCGCTGCGGATCTGGGTCCCGGGTTGTGCGACCGGTGAAGAGGCCTATTCACTCGTCATCGTCCTGCTCGAGGTCCTGACAAGGCTGGAGATGCACCTGGAAGTGCAGGTGTTCGCTACGGACCTCAACCCCGCAGCGATCCAGGTCGCCCGTGCGGGGCGCTATGCCGAGGGCATCGCGGTGGATGTCGGCGAACAGCGCCTCGACCGGTTCTTCTCGAGAGAAGGCGAGCTCCATCGCGTCAAGAAGGAGGTGCGCGATCTCGTGGTCTTCGCGGTTCAAGACGCCCTGCGCGACCCGCCCTTTACCCGCGTAGATCTCGTGTCGTGCCGGAACTTCCTGATCTATTTGGAGCCCAGCGCGCAGCGGCGCCTGTTCGGGTCCTTCCACTACAGCCTGACTCCTGGAGGACTGCTTCTGCTCGGTTCATCCGAGAGCGTCACCGGCTCCGAGTCGTTCTTCGCGCCGCTCGACGGACATTGCAAGATCTTCCGGCGCAACGACGCTACCGCGCGGCAGCCGACGTTGCGCTTTCCGGCAACACACGGCGCGTACCTAGACGCTGCGGCGGGCGCTCCCTCCGTCGGTGCAAAGACCGATCTGGCAAGCCCGCTGCGCAGGGCGCTGGCGGAGCGCTTCGGTCCGCCGGCCGTGCTCGTCGACGAGCGGGGACAGATCCAGCAGATCCATGGGCGCGTGGGTGCCTACCTCGAGCTGCCAGCGGGGCGAGTCAACGTGAACATCGTCGACATGGCGAGGGAAGGTCTCCGGGCACCGCTTGCCTCGGCGCTTCGCGAGGCGATCGAAACGGATGGCCAGGTCGCAGAGCGAAGCGTCCGCGTTCTCGTCGAAGGAGACCGGCTCGCGTTGCATGTGAAAGTGGCGCGGCTGCTCGAGCCGGGCCTCGTGCCACGGCTGTTCCTCGTCTCGTTCGAGCCGGCGGAACGCGGCGCACGGCAGCGCGCGCGGAAGAGCGAGCCGATCGCCGGGGCACGCAGGGGTCGAGGCGGGGTGAAGCTGGAGGAGGAGCTCCGGAATACGCGGAACGACCTACAAGGCAGCATCGACGAGCTCCAGGCGGCGAACGAGGAGCTGGCCTCCGCGAACGAAGAAGCGCAATCGGCGAACGAGGAGCTTCAGAGCACGAACGAAGAGCTCCAGACTGCCAAGGAGGAGACGCAATCGCTCAACGAGGAGCTCCATACCGTGAATGCAGAGCTCACGGAGAAACTCGAAAACTTCCAGCGGGCGACCGACGACCTGCTGAATCTGATGAACAACATCGAGATCGCCACCATCTTCCTGGACGAACAGCTGCGGGTGAAGCGCTTCACGCCGCAGGCGCGCAATGTCGCGCGCCTGATCGACGCCGATATCGGGCGTCCGCTGGCCGACCTGGCCACAGTCCTCGACTACCCCGACCTTCTGTCGGACGCGGCGAGCGTGATCGAGACCCTTCACGCTTCGGAGACGCAGGCGGCCGCTCCCGGCGGAAGCTGGTACCTCGTGCGAATCCGGCCCTATCGCACCGCGCGAAACACCGCCCAGGGCGTCGTCATAACATTCGTCGACATCACGGATGCGAAGCGCACTGAACGCCTCCAGGCGGCGCGCGTGCTGGCGGAGAGCATCGTGGATGCGGTGCGCGAGCCCTTCCTGGTCCTGGACGGCAGGCTGCGCGTCGTGCGGGCGAACCGCGCCTACTACCGGGCGTTCAGGGTCGAGCCGGAGCAGACCGACGGCCGGCTGATTGGAGAGCTCGGAAGTCAGCAGTGGAGCATCCCGATGCTGCGCGAGCGCCTGGAGAAGGCCCTGCAAGAGGGCACCGGCTTCGACGACTTCGAAGTGGAGCGTGAGTTTCCCCACCTCGGACGACGCAGGATGCTGTTGAACGCTCGACCGTTGTCGCCCGAGGATGGCACGGCCGCCGAGCTCGTCTTGCTCGGGATCCAGGAGCTCGGTGGGTCGCAGGCGGAGACGCCGAGAAGCGAGGGAGGGCGCCAATGAGCTCCAGGAGCCACAGATCGCGGCCGCCCGACTCGCTCCGCGTGCTCGCCGATCAGCGGATGGCGGAGACAGCACCCGTCGATCTGGAGCGCCTCACGCCGAACGAGATCCAGGCCCTCATCTATGAGCTGGAGCTTCACAAGATCGAGTTGAAGATCCAGAACGAGCAGCTCTGGGAGGCGCAGCGAGCGACAGAGGTATCCAACGAGCGCTTTCGCCGTCTCTACGATGCGGCTCCGACCGGCTACCTGACGCTCGATTTCGACGGGATGATCGTCGAGGCGAACCTATCTATTTCCGTCATCCTGAAGACTTCGCGCCAACACCTGATCGGGAGAAAGCTTTCGGAGTTCGTCGTTGCGAATTGCCAGGATCGCTGGCATCTCGCGCGGCGTGATCTGATCGAGGGCCGGACGCGCAAGGATCTCATGCTGGAGATCGCGCCGGCCGACGGAAGTGCTGTCGACCTCCAGATCGTGGGCACGTCGGCGGCCGCTACCGAAGCCACGCCGAGAGAGATCCATCTCGTTCTGATCGACGTGACGGAGCAGCACAGGACGGAGCGCGCGTTGCAGGCTGCCGTGGTGGCGGCGACCCTGGCCGAAGAGAGGGAGCGCCGCAAGCTGGCGGCAGATCTGCACGACGACGCCGGCCAGCTGCTCTCGCTAGCGTCGCTCAAGCTGAACGCGTTAGGCGAAGCCCGCGAGGTGGAGCGGGGTGCCCGGATGGCCGAGCTGGAGGATCTGCTCGTGGTGATCCGCCGCCGGATCTCTTCGCTGAGCTTCCAGCTGAGCCCTCCGCTGCTTCACGATGTCGGGCTGATCGCGGCCCTCCAGTGGCTCGCAGAGGATCTGGAGGCCAGCCATGGCCTCTCGGTGAAGATCATCGAGGAGCATGAGTTGGACCTCGATGAGAACTCGCGCGTCACGTTCTACCGGGCGATTCGCGAGCTGCTCCTCAACGTGGTGAAGCACTCAGGTGTCAAGGAGACCCGCATCCGGGTGTCACGGGAGGGAGCGATGGCGCGGATTGCCGTGGAGGACGGTGGTGTCGGTATGCCCCCGAGAGCCAAGCGCCCGCGGCTTCGGACTGCTGGCGCTGCGCGAGCGAGTGGAGCAGCTGGGCGGGTCGCTCGAAACCCGCAGCACTCCGGGCAGCGGAACCACGGTCGTGGTCAGCCTTCCGATCCGTCTCTCCCTACCCAACCTCGAAGGGGGTGCAAGATGATGACCCGTATTCTGCTCGTGGACGATCATGAGTTGATGCGCGAGGGATTGCGCTCGATTCTCGAGGGCGAAGCCAACGTCGAGATCGTCGGCGAAGCCTCGAGCGGCCGCGAGGCCGTGGTGCTCTCGCGCACGCTCGAACCGGACGTGGTGGTCATGGACGTGGGCATGAGCGATCTGAACGGAATCGATGCCACCCTGCAGATTCGACGCGAGTTCCCCGACGTCCAGGTGATTGCACTCTCGAGCCATTCGGACAGCCGCTATGTGAGTGCCATACTCGAGGCGGGCGCATGCGGCTACGTGCTCAAGGCGAACGCCTACGCCGACCTTCGCAAAGCGCTGCAAGCTGCCCGGCAGGGGAAGAACTACCTCTGCGCGGAGGTCACGAAGGGGGTGGTGGACGCCTCCCTCCACGGACCTCGGAACGGAGTCGACCCGTCCGTGCTCTCCCCGCGCGAGAGAGAGGTTCTGCAGCTGCTGGCCGAAGGCCAGAGCTCTCCGCGGATCGGGAAGCGCCTGTTCATCGCCACCAGCACGGTCGAGACCCACCGGCGCAGCATCATGCGCAAACTCGAGATCCACAGCGTCGCGGATTTGACGAAGTGGGCGATTCGCGAAGGGCTGACTCAACTCGAAGCGTGAACCCGGCCCGGTCGACGACCGAATCCGCGCTTCCGCAGCGCGTTATCCGCAGATCCGGGGATAGCGACGGCGGGGACGGTGACGGACCCTGCTCCCTGTGGGAAGCCTGGACGGGGGGGGGCATGACCGCTTTCGATGTCACGACGCAGATCGTCCCGGCGGACGGCTACATGGCGCTCAGCGCTCCCGCGCAGCGCGCGAATGCCGAGCTCCAGGCGTCGACGCGCTCCAAGGACGAGTTCCTGGCGATGCTCGGTCACGAGCTGCGCGGCTCGCTGTCGGCCGTCCGGAACGCAGTCGCCTGGGTCCGGCTCGACAGCAGATCCGAGCGAGCCCTCGACATCGCGTGGCGGCAGACGGAGCGGCTCAATCGGCTGATCGAAGACCTCCTCGACGTCACGCAGATCGCGCAGGGTTGCTTCCGGCTGAACACGCAGCGTGTCGCTCTAATGGAGATCATCGCGCACGCGGTGGAGACGACGCGTTTCATCGTCGAGGATCGCGGTCACACGCTGACGGTGTCGCTGCCGGCCGACAGCGTGCGCGTCGATGGCGATCCACTGCGCCTCGAGCAGATCGTCGTGAATTTGGTCAGCAACGCCGCGAAGTACACGGAGCCTGGCGGATGTATCGAGCTGATCGTGGAGCGCCACGACGCGGAGGCCGTGGTTCGGGTCCGGGACAGCGGGATCGGGATCTCGCCGGACATGCTGCCGAGGATCTTCGACCTCTTTGTCCAGGAGAAGCGCACGCTCGAGCACGCGCAGGCTGGGCTCGGCATCGGGCTCGCGGTGGTGCGAAGCCTCGTCGCGCTGCACGACGGTCGGGTCGAGGCTCGCAGCGAGGGGCTCGGGAAGGGAGCGGAGTTCGTCGTGCATCTGCCCGCCGTCGCTGACAGTGGAATCTGAAGTGGGGTCGCGAATCCTCGGCTTTGATCCGCGTTCTCCGTGGGATCGACGATGGGAGCGGGTCTCGCATCGCGGTAGGTTCGAATCGGGAACAGGTCCGAGGGACGAAGCATGTTCGAAACGATCGCAATCGATCTGGCGGTCTTGTGGCTTTTGAGTCGTCTCCTCTTCCGCAATCGATATTCACGTTCTCGTCGTGATCTGCCCTCATCGCGCTCAACGGATGTGACCCGCTGAAATCGGAGGGGGGTTCACAATCGAAAGGACACAGCATGCTCGAAACCATCGCAATCATCCTGGTGGCCCTGTGGCTTCTGGGCTTCGTCTCGTCCTACACGATGGGAGGATTCATTCACGCCCTGCTCGTGCTTGCCGTCGTGGTGATCGCGGTCCGCGTGATTCAAGGACGACGCATCACCCTCACGTGACCCGGACGCGGACTCAATAATCGCTAGTCGGGCCGGCGACCCGAGGCGACCCAGCACTCGAAGGTCAGGAAGCCGCTGGCGGGGTCGCGCAGCGCTGCGGTGAGCGCGTCGAGATCGGCGGGCTCGAGCCAGCCGGTCGCGAGCAGGCGCTCGCGGAGCTGTTCGATGCTCTGTGCGATGAAGCCCGGGAAGCCATCGTCGGCTCCGAGCACGTACTCGCGGAACGCGCGCGCGCGAACGTCGACGAGGCCGAGCTCGCGAATCCGCTGCGGAAGGCACGGCGCCCAGGCGAGATCCCATCCGTTCTGCGCCGCAGCCGACAGGAACGCCATCGCGTAGCGGTCGAATCGCTCGCGTTCCTGGAACGCCACGGGCGGCGCGCCTCCCGAGTCGAACTCGATCAAGAGGCCCCTCGGCTTCAGCGCGCGCGCGAGCTTCTCGAGCACGCGCTCGCGCTCGGGCAGGTGCTGGAGCAGGAAGCGGGTGTGTACGAGATCGAACTCGCGTTCGGGGAGCGCCTCCTGCACGACGTCGGCGCGCCAGACCTCGAGGTTCGCTGCGCCGAGCTTTTCGATGAACCGCGTGTCGGCGTCGACCGCCACTACCGATCCGCGTGGCCCCACGCGATCGCAGAGCCACTGCGCCATCGATCCGCCACCCGCGCCTACGTCGAGACAGCGCCAGCCCGGCTGCACGCCGTGCTCCTCGAAGATGCGGATCGAGTGCGGGTCGAGCCACGCCTCGATCTTCGCGAGCCGCGCGCGCTCGCCCTCCCAGGACGCGTCGAAGGAGTAGCCCGACGGCATGGTCGCCTCCGTGCAGAGATCCTACCCGGTGCCGCGCGGTCAGCGCACGAGCCCGGCGCGATAATCGGCATAGCGCGGCGCCCACGAGAGCGCCTCGCGCGCGCGCGCGTTGCGGACCCGGAACGACGGAAAGCCGGCCGCGCCACCCGGCTTCGGCTCGGGCGCGCGGCAGAGGCCCGCGACGTAGAAAAACACATCGCGCCAGCGCGCCGGGTGGTCGTCGGCGACGATCAGCGCGCTTTGCTTTGGCCAGCGCTCGATCGCCGCGCTCGTCGCCTCGGCCATGTCCGCGATGTGGACCAACGAGACGAAGTCGCTGCCGTCGCCGGGCAGGCGCAGCTTGCCCGCGACTGCGCGCGCAAACCAATCGTCGTCGAAGCCGGTGCCCGGCCCGTAGAAGAGCCCGCCGCGCAGGATCAGCCACTCGAGACCCGAGCGCTGCACCGCGTCCTCCATCGCGCGCGCGGCGGCGATCGCGCGCGACGCGATGCTGTCCTCGGTCGGCGCGTAGACGGTGTCCTCGTCCGACCACGCCTCCCCACCGGACGCGTTCACCATCGCGATGCTCTGCTGGAGGATCCGGGCGACCCCTGCGCTCCTGCAGGCCTCGACCCAGATCGGCGTTCCATCGCGCCGCAGCCGGTCGTTCGCGTCCCAGTCGCCTCGTCCGCTCGGGCCCGGAAGCGAGGTCGCGAGGTTCACGCCGACGTCGCAGCCCTTCAACGCGACGTGCAGCGACGCGCCGTCGAAGATGTCGGCGACGTGGATCTCGGCTCCGCAGGCCGCTGCGGCGGCCGCGGCATCCGGACGCCGCACGAGCGCGCGGACGCGGACCCCGCTCGTTGTGAGACGCGGGAGCAGATGGCGCCCGTAGACGCCCGTCGCACCGAGAACCGCAACTGTCAGCGCCATCGAACTCCTCGCTGCGCGTCGCTCAGCAGCCTGTTCGGCTAGTCGCGAACGAGATCGTTGCGCGCACCGATCACCACCGCCGCCCACTTCGCCGTCCCCGGACCGCGGTTGTGCCAGCGATGACGCGTCCCGTTCTGCACGACGATATCGCCCGGCCCGAGCAGGACCTCTTCGCCGTCGAGCTCGAGGCCGATCGTGCCCTCGAGCACGATGTCGAAGTCGATCGACGCCGTGCGGTGCATGCCGGGTTGCTCCGGATCGGCGTACTTCGCGAGCGCCGTAGTGACGAACTCGTCGAAATCGGTCGAGGCGCCGGGCGGGAGCTCGGTGACCGACGCGCGACACCCTCCCGGCGGCGGGAACGGGCTCGTGATCTGCGGCTGCGCTCCGTCGTCGGGGAAACGCGCGACATCATCGCGACCCCAGACCAGATAGACGGCGCCGTCGTGGCTGCCGAACGGGATTCGCGGTGCCTGCTCGTCGGCGGCAGCGACGCTGCGCCCCTCGCTGTCGTGACCCGTCACGAGTCGTCGTACCGGCATCTCCCCCTCAAGGAATGGGTTTCACCTCGACCGTCACTTCGACCGTGTGCGAGCCGCCGCCGAGCGTGACGCCCTTCACGGGCGAGACGTCGTCGTAGTCGCGGCCCCACGCGAGCACGATGTGGCGATCGCTCGGCACGAGGTCGTTGGTCGGGTCGACCTCGATCCAGCCGAGGTTGGGACACCAGACTGCGACCCACGCGTGCGAAGCCTCGGAGCCCACGAGATCGCCCTCTGCGCGCGGCTTCTTTTCGGGTTTGGCCTTGCGGCGCGACCGGAGATAGCCGCTCACGTAACGCGCGGGCAGGCCGAGCGAGCGCAGACCGCCGATCATCACGTGCGCGTAGTCCTGACACACACCGTGTCGCTCGCGCAGCGCGTCCTCGACGGGCGTGTCGAGCGTAGTGGCTTCGGGGTCGTAGCGGAACTCCGCATGGATCCGGTGCGCAAAGTCGAGCACGGCCTCCGCGAGCGGGCGCTTCGGCGTGAACGAGGGCCGCGCGTAGGCCGCGAGAGCCTCGCTCGCGGCCACGAACGGCGAGTCGAGCACGAACTCGAACGCCTCGAGCGTTGCGGGCGTGCGCGGCAGCCGCACGGCTTCCGCAACCTCCTCCCACGGCGCCGAGCGCTTCGCCTCGAAGCGCGGCGTCGGCTCGAGCGCGACATCGCTCTCGGTGCGGATCGTGAGCTCGCGGTGCGCGGTCTGGAGGTTGAAGAACACGACGTCGTTGCCGAAGTAGTCCTTGTGCCAGCGGACGCTGTCGGGCGCCGGATCGATCCGAAGCTGGATGTGGCTCGGCGTCTGCCGGGGGTCGAGCGCGCGCGGCAGCAGGTGTGCCTCGTTGTGCGAGCTGACCACGTCGCCGGCGTAGACGTATTTGGTCTCGTGGACCACGTGATAGGCGGTCACGCCGGACCTCCACCCGTCGCTTTGCGCTGGCGCTGCGCCACCGCGTGAACGAGGTAGGCGTGATTGAGCACGTCGGCGAGCGCGGGAAGCGCAGCGACGCAGGTGGAGAGCAGCGCGTCGAGCCGCGTGCGGCGCCCGGGTGCGTCCGCGCTCGTCGAGACCTCCACGAGCGCGTCGAGCGGTACCGATCGCAGGTGATCGCGCAGATCGCTGAGGTCGCGGCGCGGCGCGCGCGGCAGCCCGCGGAAGCGGCTCTCGAGCTGCTCGAGCTGGAACGCGAGCGAGCGCGGATTCGCTTCGTCGAGGAGAAGGAGGTCGATCACGAGCGGGACCTCGAGCGCGGTCTGGTAGCGCGAGCGGTAGGTCATCGCGCTGTCGGCCACCTCGAGCACGTTGCCGAGCCGCCGCGGCTCGTCCTCCGCGAGCTCGACCAGGCCGTGGCGCAGCAGGGCCACGATCTGGATCCCGCGTTCGAGGCGCCGCCCGATGTCGAGGAACTGCCAGCCGAGGCCGCGCGTCATGCTCTCCATCGCGATGCCCGTGAACGCCGCGAGGCGCGCGATCGCACCATCGAGCTCGCCGATCGCCTCGGACACGCGAAGCGCCGGGTGGGTGTCGGGCTCGATGAAGTCCTGCTCGAGGCGCGCGAGCGTGCGCCACGCATCCGGGGAGATGCGGTCCCGCAACAGCCACGCGATCCGGTGCAGTGCGGCCACCGCGCCGCCGACGCTCTCGATTCGCCCGCGGTCGAACAGCGCCGCGAGCGCGCGTGTCTCGAGGCCCGCGTCGGCGCTCTCCTCGGGTCCGTCCTCGTCGGGCTCGAGCACGCCCGGCAGCATGCGCTCGAGCAGCACGAGTGCGTCGGGCAGCGGCGCATCGACCGCGCGCAGCGGCTCCTCGGCGAGCCGCCGCAGAGCGCAGCGGAACAGCCGCGCTCCCGCGTCGGCGCGCTCGCTCATGCGGCCGAGCCAGAACAGGTTGTCGGCGACGCGGCTCGTGAGTGCGAAGCTCGCGCGCGAGACGTCGCTCGGGCGCGTCACCCGGTCGATCAGCGACGTGTAGGGCACGGGCCCGTCGGCCAGCACCCAGGTGTCCTTGCTGCCGCCGCCGCGCTGACTCGACACGACGAGGCTGTCGGGTGACGGCGACACGCGCGTGAGGCCGCCCGGCATCAGCACGTAGCCGTCGCCGCTGCGCACGGCGTAGACGCGCAGCACGAGGTGGCGCGGAGTCGCTCCCTCGACGCCGCCGCCCGTGGGCACCGTCGACAGCGCCACGCGCTCCTGCGCCATGAAACCGTATGGATTCGCACGAATCCGATCCGCCAAAGCGGTCCGCTCCTCGGCGGAGAGCTCCTCGCCGAACACCACCTCCGCGCGCGGCGACGGAAACGTCGGCTTGAGCACGAGCTCCTCGAGGTGCTCGATCACGTACTCGCGCTCGGCGGGCTGGCCGCACCACCAGGTGGCCACCGAGGGCATCAGCAGCTCCTCGCCGAGCAGC
The DNA here is from genome assembly GCA_963832165.1 of uncultured delta proteobacterium. Lineage (GTDB taxonomy): Bacteria > Myxococcota_A > UBA9160 > UBA9160 > SMWR01 > JAHEJV01. The sequence continues at coordinate 380,193 of CAWHTE010000011.1, forward strand.
GCGCGGCACAGGCTCGGCAGGAACGCCATCGTGGCCGCCGTCTCGACGAGCCCGCTGCCGAGCGCGTTCGCCACCGCGACGTTCCCGGCGCGCACCGCCTGCGTGAGCCCGGGCGTGCCGAGCGCGGACTCGCCGAACAGCTCGAGCGGATCGCAGAACGCGTCGTCCTGGCGCCGCAGGATCACGTGCACGGGCAGGAGCCCCGAGAGCGTCTTCAGATAGACGCGATCGTCGCGCACGGTGAGGTCGCCGCCCTCGACGAGCGTCACGCCCAGGTAGCGCGCGAGATAGGCGTGCTCGAAGTAGGTCTCGTTGTACGGCCCCGGCGTGAGCAGCACGATGCGCGGCGTGCCGCGCGTGGGCGCGAGCGCCATCAGCGTGTCGCGGAACGACTGGAAGAAGCCCGCGAGCCGTTGCACGTGGAAGTCGCGGAACGCCTCGGGCAGGATGCGCGACATCACGATCCGATTCTCGAGCGCATAGCCCGCGCCCGACGGAGCCTGCGCGCGGTCGGCGATCACCCACCACTGGCCGTTCGGCGAGCGCGCGAGGTCGGCCGCGAACGCGTGCAGGTGACACTGGCCCGGCACGCTCATGCCGTGACACGGCCGCAGGAAGCCCGGGTTGCCGTACACGAGCTCGGGCGGCAGCAGAGCCTCGTGCAGCAGGCGTTGCGGGCCGTAGAGATCGCCGAGCATCCGATCGAGCAGCAGCGCGCGCTGCGAGATCGCCTTCTCGATGCCCGCCCACTCCTCGGACGAGATCAGCAGCGGAATCGGATCGAGCTGCCACGGGCGGTCGATTCCGCGCGGGTCGCCGTACACGTTGTAGGTGACGCCGTTCTCCTCGATCAGCCGCTGTCCCTCGCGCCAGCGGCGGAACAGCTCTTCGGCGCCGAGCCGCTGCAGCGCCGCGACCAGCTCGCGCCAATGCGGGCGCAGCTCGCCGGAGGGCATCGTCATCTCGTCGAAGTGCCCCGAGACCGCGGCGTACTCGAGCTCGGCCGGCGCGGTGCTCAAGCGGGCTCCCAGCGCAGGTCGAGCGTCATCGCGTGTTGCGGATTGTGCTCGGGCGGCGGCACCGCGACCGCACCCGGCGTATGTCCGAACGGCGCGAAGCGCTCGCGGCGGCGCGCCTCCGCCTCGTTCGCGTTCACGGGGAACTTGTCGTAGCTGCGTCCGCCCGGGTGCGCGACGTGATAGGTGCAGCCGCCGAGCGACCGCCCGGACGCGGTGTCGATCACGTCGAACACGAGCGGCGCGTGGACCGGAATGGTCGGGTGCAGTGCGGAGGGCGGCTGCCACGCGCGGTAGCGCACGCCCGCGACGTACTCGCCCGCCACCCCGGTGGGGTGGAGCGGGAGCCGGCGGCCGTTGCACGCGAGCACGGTGCGCTCGGAGAGCAGTCCGCACACGCGCACCTGGAGGCGTTCCACCGAGGAGTCCACGTACCGCACGGTACCACCGGCGCCGGGCTCCTCGCCGAGCACGTGCCAGGGCTCGATCGCGTGGCGCAGCTCGATCTCGATCCCGCGCGGCGCCACCGTGCCGATCTTCGGGAAGCGGAACTCGAAGTGCGTGTCGAACCACGCGCGCTCGAACGCATACCCCGCGCGCGCGAGCTCCTCGAGCACGAGCCGGAAGTCGTCGTCGATGAAGTGCGGCAAAAGGAAGCGGTCGTGCAGCAGATCGCCCCAGCGCGCCGGGCGCTCGCGATAGGGCTCGCGCCAGAAGCGCGCCACGAGTGCGCGCACGAGCAGCTGCTGCGCGAGGCTCATGCGCGCGTGCGGCGGCATCTCGAACGCGCGCATCTCCACGAGACCGAGGCGTCCGGTCGCGCTCTCGGGTGCGTAGAGCTTGTCGATGCAGAATTCGGAGCGATGCGTGTTGCCCGTGACGTCGGCGAGCAGGTGGCGGAACACGCGGTCGACGAGCCACGGCGGGCAGTGACCCTCGCCCGGCATCGGCACCTGTTGGAACGCGATCTCGAGCTCGTAGACGGCGTCGCTGCGCGCCTCGTCCACGCGCGGCGCCTGGCTCGTGGGGCCCACGAAGAGTCCCGAGAAGAGATAGGAGAGCGAGGGATGATTCAACCAGTAGGCGACGAAGCTGCGCAGCAGGTCCGGGCGGCGCAGGAACGGACTGTCCGCGGGTGACGGTCCGCCCAGCACGACATGATTGCCGCCGCCGGTTCCGGAATGGCGGCCGTCGAGCATGAACTTCTCGGTCGACAGGCGCAGCGCGCGGGCGTCGGCGTAGAGCTGCGTGGTCTCGTCGGCGAGCTCGCGCCAGCTCGCGGCGGGCCGCACGTTCACCTCGAGCACGCCGGGATCGGGCGTGACGCTCATCTTCTCGATGCGCGGATCGAACGGCATCGGATAGCCCTCGAGCACGACGGCCGTGCCGAGCGCGTGCCGCGGTGTCCTCGATCGCGCTCGCCAGATCGAGATAGTCGTCGGCGCTCGCGAGCGGCGGCATGAACACGTGAATGTGTCCGTCGCGCACTTCCACGCACAGCGCGGTGCGCACGATCCCGTCGGCGCCGACCGCACCCGGCGCTCGCGAGCGGGGCTGCGCCGCGCGCGCTGCGCTGCGCCCGCCCGAGGGCAGCGGGCCGCGGTCGGCGAGCGGGTCGACCGGCCAGACGCGGCGCCGCACTTCCTGCCGCTCCCACGGCAAGCTCTCGATCGGGAGCCGGAACCCGATCGGCGAATCGCCCGGGGTCAGCACGATGTGGCGCGCGCGCAGCATCCAGAGTCCGCTCTGCCACGCGGGCCCGCGCGGGCCGCGACGCGCGCTCGAGCGGAAGCACGGCGCCCGCCGGTGTCGCGAGGCCGCGCTCGAGCAGGCGGCGCAGCCGTGCGCGCTCTTCGGGCTCGTCGAGGCTGCGGTCGGCCGGATCGACGTTTGCGGGCAGCTTGCCCTCGGTGCGCAGGGCCTCCCAGGGGTCTTCGTACGCGGGCACGACGTGGTCGGGATCCACCTCGAGGCGCAGTGCGAGCTCGCGCGCGAAGCGGTCGGCGTCGTCGGGTGTGCCGCTGCCCGGGTGCGCCGTGTCGGCGAAGAGCTTCGGATCGCGCCAGATCGGCACGCCGTCGCGGCGCCACCAGCACGTGAGCGCCCAGCGCGGCAGCGGCTCGTCCGGATACCACTTGCCCTGGCCGAAGTGGAGCAGCCCACCCGGCGCGAGCCGGTCGGTGATCCGGCGCAGCAGCCCCTCGCCGAGCTGCCGCTTGCGCGGTCCGAGCGCAGCGTATGTCCATTCCGTGCCGTCCATGTCGTCGGCCGCGACGAACGTGGGCTCGCCGCCCATCGTGAGGCGCACGTCGCTCTGCACGAGGTCCGCGTCGACCTGCTCGCCGAGTTCATCGATGCGCGCCCAGGTCGCGTCGTCGTAGGGCCGGGTGACGCGCGGGTCTTCGCGCACGCGCTCGACGTGCATCTCGAACTCGAACTCCACGCCGCAGTCCTCGACGCCGCCCGAGAGCGGCGCGGCCGACGCCGGATCCGGCGCGGCGGCGAGCGGGATGTGGCCTTCGGCCGCGAGCATGCCCGACGTCGGGTCGAGGCCGACCCAGCCCGCGCCCGGGAGATAGGCCTCGGCCCACGCGTGCAGGTCGGTGAAGTCGCGCTCCGGTCCCGCGGCGCCTTCGAGCGGCGGCTCGTCGGGCTGGAGCTGGATCAGATATCCCGACACGAAGCGCGCCGCGAGGCCGAGGTGGCGCAACATCTGCACGAGCAGCCACGCGCTGTCGCGGCACGAGCCCGCGCGAAGCTCGAGCGTCTCCTCCGCGGTCTGCACACCGGGCTCGAGCCGGATCAGGTACTGGACCTCCGCTGCGAGGTCGCGATTCAGATCGACCAGGAAGTCGACGGTTCGCCGCCGCGTGAGGTCGACTCGCGGCGAGGCGCTGCAAGAGCAGCGGCCCCGCGGGCACGAGCTCGCGGAACGGGCGCAGCTCGCGCTCGAGCCACGACTCGTACTCGAACGGAAACTGCTCGGCGCCCGGCTCCAGGAAGAAATCGAACGGATTCTGCACGGCGAGCTCGGCGATCAGGTCGACCTCGAGCGTGAGCTGATCCACCTTCTCTGGAAATACCACCCGCGCGAGCCAGTTCGACTGCGGGTCCTGCTGCCAGTTCAGGAAGTGCGGTTGCGGTTCGACGCGCAGCGAATAACTCGTCACCGGGGTGCGACTGTGCGGAGCCGGGCGCAGCCGCACGATCTGCGGCGTGAGCACGACCCGGCGGTCGTAGCGGTAGCGTGTGAGGTGGTGGAGCTTGACGTGGATCGACATGCGGAGTGCGCCACTCTCGGCGCACCTTGAAATGCGCGGTTTGAGTTAGTGTAGAAGACCCCATGGTGCGAACGCGATCACCGGCGGAGCAGGGCTCCCTTTTCGCGGGATACGCCCCGCTGCCGGGCGCATTCGACGAATTCGTCGACGCGAACGGGCAGCCGCATTCCGCAGTCGCCGCGGTCGTGCGGAGGCTCGACGAGCTCGGACGCGACGAGTTCCGGCGCCGCAAGAAGCTCGCCGACGCGACCTTCCTGCGCGGCGGCGTCACGTTCTCGGTCTATCGCGGCGACGCGGCGACGGAGCGCATCTTTCCGTTCGATCTGATTCCGCGCGTGGTCGCCGCCGCGGAGTGGGATCCGGTGCGGCGCGGGCTCGAGCAGCGCATCCAGGCGCTCAACGCCTTCCTCTCCGACGTGTACGGCCATCAGCGCATCCTCGACGAGGGAAAGGTGCCGCGCGCGCTCGTCGAGGGTTCGAAGGGGTACATCAAGGCGATGCACGGCGTGCGGCCGCCGGGCGGCGTCTACATCCACATCGCGGGCATCGACCTGATCCGCGACGCGTCCGGTGGGTTCCTCGTGCTCGAGGACAACGTGCGCACGCCGTCGGGCGTGTCGTACGTGCTCGAGAACCGCGACATGATGAAGAAGGTCTTCCCGACGGTGCTGCGCGAGTGCTCGGTCGCGCCCGTGGAGATGTATCCGACCATGCTGCGCGAGGCGATGTCGGCGGTGGCGCCGCGCGGCGGCGGCGAAGGCCAGCGCGTGCTGCTCACGCCGGGCCCCTACAACTCGGCCTACTTCGAGCACGGCTTTCTCGCCCGGCGGATCGGCTGCGAGCTCGTGCAGGGCAGCGACCTGTTCGTCGACGACGACCGCGTGTGGTCGAAGACGACGCACGGCCTGCGCCCCGTGGACGTGGTGTACCGGCGCGTCGACGACGCATTCCTCGACCCCGAGATCTTCCGCGAGGACAGCCTCGTGGGTGTGCCGGGCCTCGTGCGCGCCTACGCGAAGGGGAACGTCGCGCTCGTGAACGCGATCGGGAACGGCGTCGCCGACGACAAGGGCATCTACCCGTTCGTTCCCGACATGATCCGCTTCTATCTCGGCGAGGAGCCGATCCTGCCCCAGGTGCCGACCTACGTATGCGCGCGGGAATCGGATTGCGCCTACGTGATCGATCACCTCGGCGAGCTCGTCGTGAAAGCGGTCAACGAGGCGGGCGGTTACGGCATGCTGATGGGACCTTCCGCGTCGAGGGCCGAGCGCGCGGAATTCCGCGAGCGGATCCGGAAGGACCCGCGCAACTACATCGCGCAGCCGCGCATCGAGCTCTCGGGCTCGCCGACCTGGACGCGCGCGGGCATCCAGCCGCGGCGCGTCGACCTGCGGCCGTTCGTCGTCACGGGCCACAAGAGCTGGGTGCTGCCGGGCGGGCTCACGCGCGTGGCGCTCGTGAAGGGATCCTACGTCGTGAACTCGAGCCAGGGCGGCGGCTCGAAGGACACCTGGGTGGTGGGAGGCGCTGCTCTGTGATCTGCCGCGTCGCCGAGAGCTGCTTCTGGCTCACGCGTTACGTCGAGCGCGTGGCGACGCTCGCGCGCCTGCTCGAGGTGAACAACGAGTTCCAGCTCGACGTGCATCTCACGCAGGCCGAGGTGTGGCGGCCGATCGTGATCGCCGTGGGTCAGGAAGAGGACCTGCTGGCGCGCGTCGGTGCCGGTGCGATGAACGACGGCGAAGTCGTGCAGGAGTACCTGACCTGGGACCGCAAGCACGCCGCGTCGATCTACGCATCACTGCGCTGGGCGCGCGAGAACGCGCGCACGATCCGCGAGGTGATGAGCGTCGAGATGTGGGAGACGGTCAACGACACGTGGCTGTGGCTCACGAGTCGGTCTGCGCGCCGGCAGTACCAGCGAGAGCGCGATGCGTTCTACGACTACCTGTCGAAGCAGTGCATGCTGATCCACGGCGTCTGCTACAGCACGATGATGCACGACGAGCCGTTCGTGTTCATGCGTCTCGGGCGTGCCGTGGAGCGCGTCGGACACACGGCGCGCATCCTCGATGTGAAGCACCACAGCCTCGGCGACGATCGGAGCGACGAGAGCGCCGACGACGCGGCGCAGTGGCTCGCGATCCTGCGCTCGTGCTCGGCCGTGGACGCTTTCTTCCAGCGCTCGGCGAACGTGCTCACGGGGCCCGCGGTGGCGGAGTTCCTGCTGTTCGACCGCTCGTTCCCGCGCGCCGTGCTCTACAACCTCGACAGCGCGGGCGAGCTGCTCCTGCGCCTGGGTGAGAGCGATCCGGCGTGGCTGACCCGCTCCTCCCGGCAGCGGCTCGACCGGCTGCGCGGATCGCTGCTCCAGATGGGTGGCCCGGTGGTGCAGGATCTCGGGCTGCACAAGGTGCTCACGCAGGTCGTCGACGACACCGCGGGGCTGTGCGAAGCGATCCACGCCGACTATCTCGGCCCCTCGGCCGACGACCTGCTGCTCGGCGCGCGCCGCATGCGCAGCGTACCTACGCAAACCCAGTCGCAAACCCAGACGCTACGCACCGGGTAGGCGCAAAGCCAGCCAGATCGCGCGCGATAGTTCGTAGGGCGGGAAAGCGAGCGAAGCGAGCGCATCCCGCCATGGCCTCTCGCGATGGGCAAATGGCGGGATCCGCCTTCGGCTCCTCCCGCCCTACAAAGCGCGCAACGCCAGCCAGATCGCGTGAGATAGCGCCACGTAGACCGCATATGCCAGCGCGGCGCGCGCGACCCAGGGCTTCGCCCGCCAGAACCCCCATGCGCCGACCGCGAAGATCGCCCAGTGCAGCGGCGCCGTGAGCCGCGCCGCGCCACCGCGCAGCTCGAAGCCGAACCACACCTCCACGTCGCGCACGTGGGGCACGAACAGGTCGCGCACCACCAGAAACGCGACCGTGCCGGCGCAGAACACCGCCAGGGCCGTCATCCAGCGCGGGCGCACCGTTGCGGTGGGATCGGATGAAATAGGGCTCAAAAGTCGACCGCCAACCTGCCGATGAGTGAATGCGCAGGTGAGCACCATGGCTAGCGAGAAACCTCAGAAGACCACCACGTTCCTCGTGGTACGCGACGGCGTCAACCCGGATTGGGTGGTGATCTGGGACACCCTCGAGATCACGGTCGGGCGGCACGAGAGCCAGGACATCTCGGTGCGCGAGGCCGAGGTATCGCGCAAGCACAGCGTGTTCCGCCAGAAGAACGGCGTGTACTCGCTCGAAGACCTCGGCTCCGCGCTCGGCACCACCGTCAACGGTGAGCGAGTCAAGGTTCACGAGCTCAAGTCGGGCGACGTGATCGGGGTCGGCTCGTTCAAGATGAAATTCGGGCAGACGTCGAATCCGATCAAGCCGGGCGCGAACGTGCGCTTCGCATCGCAGCTCAAGGGATTCGACGTGCCGGGCGCCAAGGCCAACGCCGAAGGCGGCCGCACGATGATGGCGATCGACCTGAACGACTCGATGTCGGGCGGGCAGCCGACGCTGACCAAGACGGCACCCAAGGCGCGCGCAGTCTCGCTCGACGGCAGTCTCGAGGAGTCGGACACCGAGCCGGAGCTCGGCACGGACGATCTGGGACTCGGCGGAGCGGCCGAGGTCCGCAATCTCGACGCGGCGCTCGCCGACTTCGACGACGGCCTGGGGCCGCCCGGTCAGCCGCTTGCGCCGCCGCCGCGCGCGCCGCGCGATCATGCGACGGGATACACCTCTGCGCCGCGCGTGGTCGCGCCGCTCGCGCCCACGTTGCCGCGCGCCGCCGCGACCGGCGACACGCGCGTTCAGCTCGTGCTCGAGATCTCGGGTCCGACCGCGGAAGTCGAGGCGCTCGTCGCCGCCGTGCGCGGCAAGCCGATCCAGGTCTATCCGCTCACGCTGTGCGTGAAGGACAAGTAGGGCGGGAGAGAAGGCAGATCCCGCCGATCCCGCCGGAACCGCCCGCGGAAACTAGGCGTTAGTAACGCGGCAGCGCCCGTCGGCGTCCGCGATGCCCACCGCCGAGACCTTCACTTTCGCGACACCGGAGTGCAGCACGCCGAGCTCTTCGGCCGCGGCGCGCGACAGGTCGATCACGCGGCCGCGCCGGAACGGCCCGCGGTCGTTGATGCGCACGAGCACGGAGCGGCCGCTCGGGACGTGCTCGACCGCGGCGCACACATTGAAGGGCAGGGTGCGGTGCGCGGCCGTAAGGAGCGAGCCCGTGCTGTCGAAGCGCTCGCCGTTCGCGGTCGTGCGGCCGTGGAAGCGACCGCCGTACCAGGAGGCGACCCCCACCTCTTTGTAGCTCTGCCACTTCTTGAGCGGCACGTAGGTACGGCCGTTCACGCGGTAGGGCTCGAAGCCGGCCAGCTCTGCCGGGGGGCTCCCAAAGTTCGCGCAGCCCGCGAATAGGGGCACGGTGGCGATCGCGAGCGCGAGCACCGACACGAGCCAATCAGCTACGCGCTGGTTCGCGCGTTCCGTGAGCACTGTCACGCGATCAGGGGCCTCCATGGATAACGATACGGTTGCCGGGCCGTAGCGTTCGTGACCGGCGTCACAAAATTGTGGCTGCGATCTGCCCGTTAGCTCGTAAGGGTCCGCAAAATTGCAGTAATTATGTTGTTCGGCGACCTAACGTAGCGAGGGGCCCTCATCGCGGCGGCTGATGTTGCGGGTTAACACTTTTTAATAATTCTGTAAATCTTAGGTCCGCAGATCGAGTAGAGTTCGTCCATGCCGATTCAGCCTTCTGACATCCGACTCGACGGGCGGATCGCGGTCGTGACCGGCGGTGGCGCGGGCATCGGCCGCGGCATCGCCGCGGGTCTCGTGGCGTTCGGTGCATCGGTTGCGATCTGGGAGCGGAACGCGGAGACCTGCGCGTCGTCCTCGGCGGAGATCGGCGCGCTCGGGATCACCACCGATGTCCGAAACACCGCCGAGGTGGACTCGGCGCTCGCGCGCACGAGCGAGGAGCTCGGCCCGGTGTCGATCCTCGTCAACAATGCGGGCGGTGTGTTCGCCTCGCCGCTGCTGGAGACGACGGAGAACGGCTGGGATGCGCTCTACCGCGCGAACCTGCGCCACGTGATGCTGTGCACGCAGCGGGTCGCGCGGGCCATGGTGGCTGCCAGGATCGGCGGCAGCATCCTGTCGGTCACCTCGATCGAGGGCGTGCGGGCGGCGCCCGGTTATGCCGCGTATGCCGCCGCGAAGGCCGGCGTCATCAACTACACCAAGACCGCCGCGCTCGAGCTCGCCCCGTATGGCATCCGGGTGAACGCGCTCGCTCCCGACATCACGCTCACCGAGGGGATCCTGGCGATCTCGCCGCCCGGTGCCGCGGACCGCTTCGGTCACACCGTGCCGATGGGTCGCGCCGGCCACGTCGACGAGATGGCGGGCGCCGCGGTGTTCCTGGCCTCGGATCTGGCGAGCTACATCACCGGTCAGACGATCCACGTCGACGGCGGTACGCACGCCGCCGGCGGCTGGTATCACCACCCCGACACCGGCGTGTACTCGCTGGGCCCGACGGACTGACTGCGTCCATGGCCCTCCCCGACACACGCAAGTCGACGAGCGTCGAGGCCATCCTCGAGGCAACCCGTCGCGTGATCGCTGAGCGGGGTCCCGGGAAGTTCACGTTGTCGGCGATCGCCGCAGCCGCGGGCGTGTCGCGGCCGACTCTGTATCGCTGGTTCCCGACCAAGGAGGCTCTGCTCGACGCTCTCACCCTCTACGAGGAAGAGCGGTTCGATCTGCGGCTGCAGGCGAAGATCGAAGCGCAGTCCACTCCGGCCCGGCGACTCGACGCTGCGCTGCGCTGCCTCGTGACCTACCTCGACGGATTGATGGGACCCGACCCGATCGGCGCCGATCCGGGCTATGCCATCCAGTCGCTGGCCAATTCTCTGGGGCCGCAGACCGCCTCGTTCGTCCGCCTGCTCGGGAATGCCTTCGACGCAGTGCCGGCGGTGCGACTCGGTCATCTCACTCGGGCACAGGCGGCCGAATTGTTCCTGCGTCTGGCCTACTCGCATTATCTGGTGCCACACCCGAACCCCGAGGTGCTGCTGGCCAACCTGCGCAGCTTCGCCGGGCTGTCGCGCCGCTCGGTCACGCGCGCCGCGAGGTCGCGCAAGCGAATGGACCCGAGGAGTCGATCGCGCAAACGCGCCGTAGGGAGGATTCATCATGGATCTGGGATGGACTGACGCCACCGTGGCAGTGACCGGCGGCTCGAGCGGCATGGGTCGTGCCGCCGCAGAGTGCATGGCGGACGACGGCGCGCGCGTCGCGGTGCTCGCGCGCCGAAAGGATCTGGTCGACGAGACGGTCGCTGCGCTGCGCGAGCGCGGCAGCCCCGACGCGATCGGCCTCGCGGTCGATGTGACGGATGCGCGCGCGGTGGAGGCCGCATTCGCAGAGCTGGGCGAACGCTGGGGCGCGCTCAACGCGCTCGTGAATACGGTGGGCCCGGGCGACACCGGCACGATCGACACGCTCTCGGACGAGAGCTGGGCGCGCAGCCTCGAGCTCGGGCTGATGGCCGCGGTGCGCTGCACGCGCGCGGCGCTGCCGTGGATGCGCAAAGCGCCCTGGGCGCGGATCGTGAACGTGTCGGCGCACTCGACGCAGCGCCAGACGCCGACGCTGATCGGCTACACGGCCGCGAAGGCCGCGCTCACGAGCATGAGCAAGAACCTCGCCAAGACGCTCGCGAAGGAGAACATCCTCGTGAACACGGTCTCGCCGGGCACATTCCTCTCGGGCGGCGTGAAGACGTGGCTCCAGGGGATGGCCGAGAAGCGCGGCATCGATCCGAACAGCCTCGAAGATCTGAACCGGATCATCGCGGAGGACTTCCACGAGCCGTCGGATCTCGGACGCGCGGGGATGCCCGACGAGATCGGCAGCGTGATCGCGTTCCTCGCGTCGCGCCGCAACAGCTACATGACGGGCGCGAACGTGAACGTGGACGGCGGGTCGGACTTCGCCGCGTGACGGCACTCGTCGCGGACGATCTGCTCGCGGAGGCGCGCGAGCGGACCGGGCTCGCCGATTTCGGCGACCCGATCTTCCGCGAGGGCCTCGACGTACTGCTCGAAGACGTCGCGCGCGCCGAGCTCCACGACCTCGGGCGCATGGTGTGGCGCGGCCGGATCGTCTCGCACCTCGTCCAGCGCCTGCGCGTGGAGGACTGGATCGCGCGGCATCCGGAGATCCTCGATCGGCCGGTGCCGGCGCCCGTATTCGTGATCGGGCTGCCGCGCACGGGCACCACCGCGCTCTCGCATCTGGTCGCGCAGGATCCCGACGCGCGATCGCTGCGCGTCTGGGAATCGGCGCAGCCCGTGCCGCCGCCCGAGGTCGAGTGCGAGGGCGATCCGCGCATCGCGTCCGCGGAGCAAGGGCTCGCGGCGATGCACCAGCTCTCGCCGAAGCTCGCCGCGATGCACGAGGACACCGCGACCGGCCCCACCGAGAATCACGATCTGCTCGGCATGAGCTTCCGCACGTTCCACTTCGAGGGCATGGCCTGGGTGCCGCGCTATGTCGAATGGTGGCTCGCGTGCGACATGGTGCCCGCGTATCGCGGCATGAAGCGCGTGCTCCAGCTGCTCGCATCGCGCGGCGGGCCGCAGCGCTGGCACCTGAAGTCGCCGCCCGACTCGTTCTGCCTCGACGCCGTGCTCGCAGTGTTCCCGGACGCGCGCTTCGTGATGACGCACCGCGACCCGGCCTCGGTGCTCGGCTCGGTGTGCAGTCTCCTGCGCACGATGCACGAGCTTACGGGACGGCCGCCCGCGCCGGAGCTGCTCGGGCCCGCCGAGCTCGCGGCGTGGAGCGAGGCGATGCGGCGGGCGCTCGCCGTGCGCGCGCGCGTGGGCGAGGCGCGCTTCGCCGACGTGCACTTCCACGAGCTGGTCGCGGATCCGGTCGGCGTGATCGCGCGCGCATACGACCACCTCGGTGTACCGTTCACGCGCGATGCGGAGCAGAGGATCGCGGCCTACGCCGCCGCCCATCCGCGCGGCCGGCTCGGCGAGCACCACTACCGGCTCGAAGACTTCGGGCTCGACCGCGCGGCCGTACACGCGGCGTTCTCGTTCTACACCGATCGGTGTGGCGTCAAGAGAGAGGACTAGTGTGAGCGATCCGTCCGCGCGCGACCGCGTGCTCTCGGGCGAGGCCTGGAACGCGTTCTGCGATGCGCTCAAGGAAGTGGGCGGCCTGATCCAGGACCCGCGCGCGCCCGCAGACGCGCTCGACCGCGCCGAGGGCTATCGCTTCCTGATGCGCCTCGTGCGCTACGGCTTCGAGTCGTTTCTCGAATACAGCGATCCACTGAACCCGCAGCTGCACCGCGGTTCGCACGAGACGATCAAGATCATCCACGAGAACCCGGACAACCTGTATCTGGGCGCGCGCGTCGATGGGCGCCACAGCTACCGCGTGTTCGGAACGCTCGGCACCGCGCGCTGGATGAGCTTCAACATCCATGCGGGCGCCTTTGGCGCGGGCGGGCGCGGCACGGCGTATGCGCTCGATGCGAAAGAGCTGACGCTCGGCGCCGATCGCTCGTTCGAGCTGTTCCTGGGCGGCGAGCAGCGCGGCCCGAACTGGCTGCCGCTGCCGCCCGACGCGGGCTCGCTGATCGTGCGACAGACGTTCGGCGATCGCGCGCAGCGAGCGCGCGTCCGAGCTTTCGATCGAGCGGCTCGGTATACGCGAGCGGCCTTCGCCGCTCGCGTCCGAGAAGGTCGGCTTTGCGCTCGATGCCACGCCAGCTCTCGTTCGCGCGCTCGTCGAGATGGCACTTTCGTGGTCCGGCGATCTCGCGAAGCAGAGGAACTGCTTCGCGGACATGATGCCCGCCGCGGCCGCGATCTTCCGCGACCCCGACATCCAGTTCCATGTCGCCTACTTCGATCTCGCGCCCGACGAGGCGCTCGTCGTCGAGGCGCGCCCGCCGAAGTGCGACTACTGGATGTTCGTGCTCTCCAACCACTGGCTCGAGACGCTCGACTACACGCAACACCGCATCACGTTGAACAACCACTCCGCCGTGCTCGAGCCCGACGGCACCGTGAAAGTGATCGTCGCCGCGCGCGATCCGGGCCATCCGAACTGGCTCGACACCGCCCACCACGCGCGCGGCACGATCGGCGTGAGGTGGGTGGGGAAGGGCGTCGAGAACGTCGTGCCGACCGCGCGCGTGATCCGGCTGACGCCCGATTCCGCCGCGCAGCAGCAACAGCAGCAGTAGATGTCGACGTGCGGTGGGTGGGAAGTGCGTCGGTGGTCCGTAGCGCGCAACTGATTCGCCTGTCTAACGACACGATCGTGTGTTGACTTTCCCCGCGCGCGGGTCGAGAGTCGCCAGGACTCCCGTCCCCCCTGTGACGCACTTCATATCGGGCCGTCGCGGCCGCAGGGTACAAGTACCGCCATGCGTCGCTCTCCCGTCCATGCGATCGCGGTGATTGCGCTCCTACTCGGCGCCGCCAATCCGGCGCTCGCGGCGTTTCCGGGGGTGAACGGTCCCATCGCGTACATCCCATGGCACTCGTCCGGAGCAGTCTTTCTCACCGGAACCGGGCAGTTGGTCGGTGCGACCAACGCCGACACCGACCCCGTGTTCTCCCCGGACGGGTCGCGGGTCGCTTTCGTCGCCAAGGGCAGCGATGGCCGGAACCACATCTTCGTGATCCGAAAGGACGGCACCCAGCTTCGGGATGTCATCGGCGCCAACGTCTTCGGTACAGGAGCCTTCATTGGCAATCCGGCCTGGACTCCCGACGGACAGGGAATCTCGTTCGACGTGGCGAGCGCAGACCCGTCGAGCAACGGCATCTGGACGGTTCGCCTGGATGGGGAAGGGGAGCGGACCCGAACGGTCCCAGTCGGCCAATTTCCGAAGTGGTCGTCCGCGCGGAACGAAATGGTGTACAGCTGTGTCTCGGGCTTTTGCGTCTACAACGCGAAGACTCGCCAGATACGCCAACTACCGATCCAGTGGCCGGACAGTTCGGCGCCGGGCCGTCCCGAGTGGTCTCCGGATGGCAGTCGGATCGTATTCGCGATGAGCTGGGGCGTTCAACCCGACCCCCATAACGAGATCTTCACCATGGGCCCCTACGGTGGTGGGCTCACGCAGATCACGAATGGTGGCCCCGCGACCTGCACCAGCAATCCGCAGGGGGTCCCCCCGACCAAGTACCCCCCCGTGTTCCATTTCGAGCCGACCTACTCCCCGGACGGTCAGCAGATCCTCTTCGACGGCCACACAATGGTCCAAGAGCCTTATCCGCACCAGCCCACCAAGACGGACTGTGTGCCCCGCGACGGCGGCATCTGGTCGCTTGGGGGCCTCTTGATCCCGAACGCGGGGAGTCCGGACTGGGGACCGGTCCCCGCCAATCTGACGGTCCAGGTCCACGACGGCCACAACGATTACGACGGCCCCGCCAACCCGCTCGTGGGGCTGAAGGTGGAGGTGTGCACCACGGCCGGGTGTCCGCCGGAGGGCACGGGCACGGTCGTCAACAGCAACCCCTACAAATCCGGCGGGGGCTACGGCTTCGACGTCGCTGCGGGCGACTACGTCGTGCGCGCGACGCTGATCGATGACCCGTCCGGAGGTGCGACCCCCGCGTTCTCGATCGAGAACGCCGTCGACACACCGTCCCAGCTCAAGCCGATCAAAGACCCCGTGTGGATCGAGCGAAACGTCACGGTGCTGGGTGGCACGCCCGTGATCTTCAATTTCCCCTTCGACGATTCCGGCGCGCTCGCGGCGACCAGCGTCGATTCGAATCCGGAACACCGCAATCGGCTCGACGACATGGCCAACATCTACTTCCGCATGCACCAGTTCGTCGACTGGCTGCACGGGAGCTTGACCTCGAACACCGGCCCGATGGTGAGATTCTGGACGTTCGCCGTCACGGACCCGACGGATGGAGGCGACGTCACCTCCAAGGGGGGAGCGTATTACTGGTCAGCGCACAACGCTGTTGTCATGGACATCCCGTTCTCGGAGTACCAGAGTCGCGATGGCGGTCTCAACATTCTCGGTCCGGACCCAGGGCCTGGACACAGCGATGGCTTCGAACATGGACCCTGGGTCGAGTGGCACGAGTTCACACATCACTTCTTCGACAAGTCCGTCATCTCGAGTGACTGTCCGGAGGATCTCGCTTGGCACAGCGGATATTCGAACAAAACCACCTGCAGCTCGCTGAACGAGGGATTCGCGACGTTTCTGCCGGCACTGGCGGGGCAGACGATCTTGGGCACCTCTAACGGCAAATACATGATGTTCGTACACATTGAGCCTCAATGGAAAGCGTGGGATGTCGGGTTCGATAAAGATGAGACCGGTGCGACCACGACATCTTTTCACGAGGAGCTCGCCGTCGCGGGGATTTTCTGGGATCTCGTGGATGCGAACGCCGATACCGAATCGAATACGCAGGCCATCAACAATCCCGGCGATCATGTTTCGGTGACCTACACCGACACGACGAGCATGCCGCTGAGCGCGATCTGGATATCGATGATCGTGAATCGACCGGAGACCGTGCGCGAGCTGTGGGAGGAAGTCCTGAACTTCCAACCGATCAGCGAGGATCTCGACGGCGATGGCGAAGCGGATGTAACGCCGATCGACGAGCTGTTCCTGATGCATGGTTTCTTTCCGATCGACAACGAACAGAACATCGGGCACAAGCCACGCCACTACGACATGGGCGCCGCCGAGCTCGTGGGTCTTCCCCGCAACGGCCTCGTCTCGCGCTCCGATCACTACGTGGCCCACCCGCCGCCCACCAAGACCTTCATCCCCCGGAGCACTACGCCGCTCAACCCGAACGCCAGCGTCGCCCTCGACGTGCGGGACGCGTCGGGAACACCGTTGGCTGGCGCGACGGTCGAGCTGACGATCCAATACCCGGGTTCCAGGCTGAGCCGATCGAGGGACGCCTCGGCAACGGCGATGGCGCGCTCGTGCATCTCCAGCTGCCGCCGTACTTCGACTATTTCCCTGACACCGGCGCGCCTCCGCCGTGCGATCCGGAGACCGACCGCCGCGTCGAGGTGCAGGTGACGGGGAGCGTGAACGGGTATACGTCGCCGGACTCCGCGACGTTCGACAACTGTGCCTATCAGCAGGCGGTCGCGAACGCGACGGAGCCCGGTGTGCTGCCGGTCACGCTGACCTTCCCCGAGGATTCGACACCGCCGGTCACGGCGATCACCGCGACACCCACGGCCGTGACGCTCGGCGGTGCGGCCACCGACCACTGGACCGTCTCGCTCAAGTGCGACGATCCGGTCGTCGGCGACTTCGCAGGGGGCTGCATTTCGATCGAGTACCGCGTCGACAACGGGCCGCTCACGCCCTATCGCGAGCCGTTTACGGTGACGGGGGAGGGCCAGCATCCACTCGAGTTCCACTCGATCGATGCGGCCGCGAACGCGGAGAGCTTCCAGCTTCGCGTGCTCGCGATCAACGCGGATCCGGACACGGACGGCGATGGGCTCTCCGACGCGCTCGAAGACGAGCTGAACACGAATCCGCTCGACTCCGACACCGACGACGACGGCCTGCTCGACAATGAGGAGATCGAGACCGGCACGAACCCGATGTATCCGGACACCGACTTCGACGGCATTCTCGATGGCGCCGAGGCCGCGTACGGCACGAACCCGCTCGATTGGGATACCGATGACGATGGCCTCGCGGACGGCCCCGAGGTAGCCGCCGGGACCAATCCACTGACCCCGACAGCGACGACGACGGCCTGAACGACCGGGCCGAGGAAATTCGCGGGACGAATCCGCTCTCCTTCGACACGGACGGCGACGGTGGAAGCGACGGAGCGGAGGCCGCCGCCGGCACGAATCCATTCGACGGCGACAGCGACGACGATGGGCTCGCGGATCCCTCGGACAACTGCCCGCTGTTTGTGAACCCCGGCCAGGAGAATTCGGAGAGCGACGGCCTCGGCGACGTGTGTGATCTCGACGATGACAACGATGGCTTCATGGACGGATATGAATATGCGACTTGGCAGCTCGTGGGGATCACGAGCGACGAGAGTTCGTCGGGGTGATCACGCCCGAGTCGCTGTTCGCGATCGACCTCGCGAATGCGTCGGCAACCTTCCTGATGGCGCTCGGCAACGGTGGCGACGGGGACGCGATCGGCTTCAACCCGGTCGACGGTCTGCTCTACCACGCTTCGGGTTGGGCACGCGGCAATCCCGTCTGGGAGAGCATCGACGTTTCTGCGCGGACGATCGTATCGACCGGACCGTTCGAGCAGTGACTACGATTTCGACCTACCCACCGCGATGACCTTCAACCCGGCAACCGGAAGGTTCCTGAGCTGCGATGGTTATTCTTCCCTGTTGGATACGACACTCACGGGCGTCGCCACCTCGATCGGTGTGTCTGTTCCGCTCGGGGTGAAGGGTCTCGCGTTTGCGAACGGCGTGCTCTACGGCGCGAACGGACGCGACGACAGCCTCCACAAGCTGGATCCGACCGGCGCTCCGATCGCGACAGTGGATGTGACGCTCGCAGGCGAGACCGTGGACATGAACGGCCTCGCGGTCCATCCAGTTACGGGAGAGCTGTGGGGAATCTTCGGCCGGCCCGGTTTTCCGCAGTACCTCGGCACCGTCGATCCGGTCACGGGTGCTGCGACCTCGGTGGGTCCCCTCCCGGACGTCTTCGAGGACATCGCCTTCGTCCCAGAGCCGTCGTCGCTGCTCGCGCTCGGTGCGGGTGCGATCGCGCTCGCGCTGTGCGCGGCGCACCGGCGGCGCAGTGAGCGTTCGCACAGCAACTGGATTTGAATCCAGTTGACGTGATGTTATGCAAGTGTTATTCTGAGCATCGACCTCACCCCATTGGTTCCACTGAGGTCTTGCGATGGCGACTCCGCTCGCTGGGATTTCGAATGCCCAGCTGATCGCCCGGGTCCGGGAGCTGGTTTCCGGCCTCGACGAAGTCGAGGCTGATCTATTGGATCATCTCGGCGAGGTCGATGCTCGCCGGCTGTACCTCGAAGAGGGCTGCTCCTCGATGTTTGCCTGGTGTCAACGTGTCCTGCACTTCGCAGAGGGCGTTGCTTACAAGCGAATTCAAGCAGCGCGTGCAGCACGGGAGTTTCCCCAGATCCTCCAGGCGGTGCGCTGCGGAGATCTGCACCTCACGGCCGTCGGACTGCTCGCTCCCAAGTTGAGTGCGGATAACTGTGACGAGTTGATCGGCGCCGCACGACATCGCAGCGCAGACGAAATCAAGCGATTCCTCGCGGATCGCGAGCCACGTCTTGCTCCGCCGACATCGGTGCGCCGGATTCCGGAGCCACCGAAGGTGGTCTCGCCGATCCCCTCGGAGCCAATGTTGGCACCTTCTCCTGCACCAAGTGCGCCTACTCCTCAACGCGCGCGCACCGAGCCGCTCGGAGCCGAACGATACGGGTGCAGTTCACGGCCGATCACGAGACGCACTCGCAGCTCGAAGAGCTGCGCGCGCTGATGCGGCACCAGGTGCCCGATGGCGACATCGGGAAGATCCTGGGTAAAGCGATCTCGGTTTTGCTCGCGCAGGTGCGCAAGCAGAAGTTTGCGGAGAGCTCATCTCCGCGCTCGGCGCGGCCGAGCGAGGGGACATCGCGACACATTCCCGCCGCTATGCGGCGGGCCGATCTGGGAGCGCGACGGCGGCCGCTGCACGTTCACCTCGCCCGGCGGCGTGCGCTGCGATTCCCGGGACTTCGTGGAGTTCGATCACATCGAGGCCTGGTCTCGCACGCGAAGCCACTCCGTCGCGGACATCACGCTGCGTTGCCGCGCGCACAACCAACTGCGCGCCCGACAGGACTTCGGCGAAGCCCACATGGCGCGGTTCGAGCGCCGAACTGGATTTGAATCCAGTTGTCCTCCGCTCGCGGGAGCGAGCGAGGATCTTGGATGCGGTCCATCCTCGGTGGGCGCGGCGCATCAGCCAGGCTCCTGAAGCAGCTCGCCGCCTGATTTTGCGATGCACCAAGCGGTCCTAGCTTGCTCCCCGAGCCGAAATCTGGTTATCTGACGGTTCGTCAAAAATGATCGAGGAGCCTCCGTGACCCCCAGTACCCCCGAGCGGCCCTACATCACGATCACGGGCGACACCCACGCGGGCGCCGCGATCGACATGTACCGCGAGTACCTCGACCCGAAGTGGCGCGCGGAGTTCGACGCCTGGCGCGGCCAGTACCGCAACCCGTCGAAGAAGCTGCTCGGCACCAAGAAGACCAAGAACTGGGACTCGGCCGAGCGCCGCGCCGACCTCGAGAGCGACGCCGTGGTGGCCGAGGTGATCTTTCCCAACACGGTTCCGCCGTTCTACGACAAGGCATATCACGTCTCTGCTCTGGCACGGCCTGATCAATACGAGCGCTGGTTGGCTGGTACTCGCGCGCATAACAGATGGCTGGCCGACTTCTGTGCCGAGGAACCCCAGCGCAGAGCGGGGATCGGGCTGATCCACCTGAACGACATTGATGACGCAATCGAAGACGTGAAATGGATCGCCGAGCACGGACTGCGCGGCGGTGTGCTGCTGCCGCTGCCCGCACTCGACGACGTGCACCTCGAGCAGGTCAGCTCGCCGAGCTACGACCGGCTCTGGGCCGCGATCCAGGATCACGGGCTCGTGATCAACCAGCACTCGGGGCAGGGCAGCCCGCACTACGGCGCGACCGCGGGCGATCAGATGCTCTGGGTGCTCGAGATGCCCTTTTTCGTTCAGAGGGGATTCTGTCAGCTCATTCTGTCGGGCGTCTTCGAACGCTTCCCACGGCTGAGGTTCATCCTCACGGAATCCGGCTGCGCCTGGGCACCAGGCCTGCTCAGAAGGATGGACGGCGTGCACATGGGCATGAAGGCCGGCGCGATGGGCGAGGTCGACATGTCGCAGGGCAAGCCGCTCGAGGAGCCGCCGAGCTTCTACGCGCGCCGCAACTGCTGGTACGGGGCCAGCTTCCCGTCGCCGGCCGACGTCTCAGGACGCGACTACGTCGGCGTCGACCGGATCCTCTGGGGCAACGACTACCCGCACTACGAGGGCTGCTACCCGTACTCGCGCGAGAACATGCGACTCGCCTACGCCGATATCGACGAGAAGGAAGTGCGCATGATGCTCGGCGAGAACGCAGCAAACCTCTACGGGTTTGATCTCGAGGTGCTGCGCCCGATCGCGGAGAAGGTCTGCGTCACGCCCGACTTCGTGCGCCAGCCGCTCGACGAGATTCCCGCCGACTCGATGTGCCCGACGTTCCAGCGCGCGCGATACGAGCGCGCGATGGCGGCGCGCGCTTAGCGGCGGGATCCGCCTTCGGCTCCTCCCGCCCTACATTTCGAGAGCGCTTTCGCCGCGTAGGCGCCCATCGCCTCGGCCTCGCGGCGCACCGCGGGCCGCGCGCGCGTGCGCGCGAGCCAGTCGCGCACGTTCGCGTGCGCGTCGGCGGGCGGAGCGCCGAGCGTCGCGGCCGCGTTCACCATGATGAACGTGCCGATGTCGGCGACGCTGAACGCGCCGCACAGGTACTCGCGGCCGGCGAGCTCCTTGTCGAGCGCGTCGTAGCGCTGCGCGAGCGCTTCGCGCGCCGATTCGACGCGCGCGCGGATCGCCCGTACCGCTCGCCGCGGCGTAGAAGACGCCCTCGATCAGATCCCAGATCGCGGGGAACCAGATCTCGTCGGCCGCGGCTTCGAGCTCGCGGCAGCGCGCGCGCGCGATCGCGTCGCGCGGGTAGAGCGGGGGCTCGGGATAGCGATCCTCGAGGTACTCGAAGATGACGGTCGAGTCGTAGACCACGACGTCGCCGTCGACGAGCACGGGGACCTGGCGCTTCGGATTCAGCGCGACGACATCGGGGTGATGCGGCTCGTAGCGGTCCTTGAGGCTCCAGCCCACCTCGATGCGCTCGTACCCGAGTGCCTTCTCGTCGAGCGCGATCCGCACCTTGGCCGTGAACAGGCTGAGCGGTCCCGAGTAGAGCTTCATGACTCCCTCCGATGGCGCGATGCCGCCAGATTCGTCGGACGTGCGGTTCCTGAAAAGGGCCACGATCGGATAGATTCCTGGGGCCAATTTCGGAGGGCTGGATCCGCTCGCATGTGGCTCGCGCTCGACGGCGACGGACCGCTCTACCGCCAGGCCTACCGCGGGCTGCGCGCGGCGATCCTCGAAGGCCGCCTCGCCCCGGGCGAGCGGCTGCCCTCGAGCCGCGTGCTCGCGCGCGAGGCGAAGCTCGCGCGCAACACCGTGCTGCAGGCCTACGAGCAGCTCGTGGCCGAGGGCTATGCGGAGTCGCGCCGCGGCGCGGGCACGTACGTCGCGGCGGAGCTGCCCGACAATCCTTCGCGCAGCGCGCCCAGTCGCGCGCGCACGGCCGCAGACGCCGCGGCGCCCGCGCTCTCCGCGTACGGCGAACGCGCCGTGCGCTTTTTCGCGCGCGGCATCACCTGGGGCCGGCGTCGCCCCGCGCCGCGTTACGACTTCCGCTACGGCGATCCCGCCTACGACGACTTCCCGCACGCCACGTGGTGCCGGCTGCTCGCGCGCCGCGCGCGCCGCGCGAGCGAGCGACATCTCTCGTACGGCGATCCCGGCGGCGCACCCGAGCTGCGCGAGGCGCTCGCGGCCTATCTCACGCGCGCACGCGGCGTGGTGTGCGAGCCCGACGACGTGCTCGTCGTCTACGGCACGCAGCAGGCGATCGATCTCACCGCGCGCGTGCTGATCGATCCCGGTGCGCGCGCGATCGTCGAGGAGCCGGGCTATCCCGGGATCCGCCACGCGCTCGAGATCGCGGGTGCCGAGGTGACGTCCCTCTCCGTCGACGCAGAAGGTCTGCTCGTGGACGAGCTCGCGCGCGTGCGCGCGCGCCTGCTCTGCGTGACGCCCTCGCACCAGTTTCCGACCGGCGGCGTGCTGCCGCTCGCGCGCCGGCTCGCGTTGCTCGCGTGGGCCGAGCGCGTGGGCGCGTTCGTGCTCGAAGACGACTACGACGGCGAGTTCCGCTACGACGGCCGCCCGCTCGAGTCGCTCCAGGCGCTCGACCGCAGCGGGCGCGTGCTCTACGCGGGCACGGTCTCGAAGGTGATGTTCCCCGCGCTGCGGATCGGCTACCTCGTGATGCCGCATTCGCTGCGCGAGGCGCTGCTCGCCGCGAAGGCGTTCGCGGACACGGGCACTCCGCAGCTCGAGCAGCGCGTGCTCGCCGACTTCATCGCGCAGGGCTTCTTCGAGCGCCATCTGCGACGCGCGCGCGTGCGCAACGGTGCGCGGCGCAAGGCGCTGCTCGCGGCGCTCGCGCGCGAGCTCGGCGATGCAGTGGAGGTGGTCGGCGCGAACGCGGGCCTGCACGTGGTGGCCTGGCTGCGCGGCGTCCTGCCGGGCGAGCTGCGCGAGCTGCGCGCGCTCGCGCTGCGGCGCGACGTCGGCATCCACCCGATCTCGCCGTTCTACGCCACGCGCCCGCGCCGGGCCGGGATCCTGCTCGGCTACGCGGCGCTCGACGAGGCCGCGATCGCGGAGGGCGTGCGCCGGCTGGGACTGGCGCTGCGCGAGCTGCGCCGCCGCTGACCCCCTCGGGGGGTTCCCGGCGCCGACGTATCAAGATTTCTGGGGCATTTCGACACTTCAGCTCCGCGCTTGCCACTCAGTTACGAAGTTCCTGGGGAGGGTTCGCTGGAAGGAAGCGGACCCAATGCTCTCGCAGTGCAGATCTGTTGTTGCCGCGGCATTTGCAAGCCTTCTCTTGTTCGTGGGGGGCGGCGCAGGCGCCGCGACGATCGACATCCTCACGACGCCATTCACGGGCACCGACGCAGCGGTGCGCATCACGCTCACGGAGCAGGGCGACGACATCCTCGTCACCGCCACCGTCGAGCAGGGTATCGGCGACCTGCGCGGGATCTTCCTCGACTTCGTCGACGACTCGGTTCTCGAGGGGCTCTCCGTGACCGGCGACGACGTCACCGGCTTCGACACGGGCAACGTGATCGACGTCGGGCAGGGCGCCAACGTGCACGGTGGTGGAACCCCGTGCCCGTGCGACCTCGGCGTCGAGATCGGAACGCCGGGCATCGGCAAGGACGACTTCCTCTCCACCTCGTTCGTGATCTCGCACGAGACCCTGGGACTCACGCTCGGGTATTTCTCGGAGCAGTCGGTCGCCGTGCGCATGACGAGCGTGGGACCGGACGAGTTCAGCCGCGGTGGATCGTCCAAGCTGTCCGGACAGTTCCCGGAGAATACGATCCCGATCCCCGAGCCCACGACGGCCCTGCTGTTCGCGCTGGGCCTGGGCTCGCTCGGCTTCGCGAGGGGGCGTAGGGCGGATTAGCCCGAAGGGCGTAATCCGCCGCTTCCAAATCCGCCGCGTTCAGAGCAGCCGGCCGCCGTCCATCACGAGCGTCTGACCCGTCACGAACGACGACGCGGCGCTCGCGAGGTAGACGACGGCGCCGGCCATCTCATCGGGCTCGGCGATCCGGTGCAGCGCGGCCGAGTCTTCGGACGCCTTGCGGAACTTCGGATCGTCCCAGAGCGCGCGCGCGAACTCGGTCTTCACGAGCCCGGGCGCGATGCAGTTGACGCGGATGCCGTCCTTCCCCCAGGTCTTCGCCTGTACCTGGGTCAGCATGATC
This sequence comes from uncultured delta proteobacterium, assembly GCA_963832165.1. Taxonomy (GTDB): domain Bacteria; phylum Myxococcota_A; class UBA9160; order UBA9160; family SMWR01; genus JAHEJV01. Next base: position 404,231 of record CAWHTE010000011.1, read on the forward strand.
ACGGCGGCCTTCGACACCGAGTAGCCGCCGATCACGTCGCTCGCGGCGAAGCCGCCAACCGAGCTCACGTTGATGATCGAGCCGCCCTGGCCGTGCACGAGCATCGCCTCGCGCGCGAAGTTCGAGAGGAAGTGGATCGACTTCACGTTCGTGGACATGATCGCGTCGAACGCGCGCTCGTCGAGCTCCTGCACGGGGCCGTAGACGGGATTGGTTCCGGCGTTGTTGACGAGGATGTCGACGCGGCCGAGCTCCGCGCTCGTCTGGTCGACGAGTGCGCGCAGCTCGTCGGTGCGCCGCACGTTGGTCGGCACGGCGATCGCGCGCCGCCCGGTCGCCTGCACCGCCGCGACCGACTCCGCGAGCGCGTCGGGCTTGCGCGCGGCGATCGCGACGTCGGCGCCGTGTTCAGCGAGCGCGATCGCGATCGAGCGGCCGATGCCACGGCTGCCGCCCGTCACGATCGCGACCTTACCCGCGAGCGAGAAATCGGCGATGGGCATGTCGGGGAACCTCCGGTTAGGACGAGACTTCTCCGAGCGGGACCTCGGCGGTGTGCGTCTCGCCGTCGCGCTCGAACTCCACCTTGACCTTGTCGCCGGGCCGGAAGTCGTCGAGCACGTCGACGAGGTCGGCGAGTCGCAACACGGGCTTGTCCTGCACGCGCGTGATCACGTCGAAACTGCGCAGGTTGCCGAGGCGGTCGACGCGCATCGAGAGCATGCCCGCCTTCGCGCCCGCCGAGTCGGGCTGCACGTCGCGCACGATCACGCCGAGGATCCCCCACTGCGCGGCGATGTGATCCGGCAGCACCTGCACGCCGAGCCCGGCCCACTTCACGTGGCCGAACTCGATCAGCTGCGGGACCAGACGCGCGATCGTCGCGGCGGGCACTGCGAAGCCGATGCCCGCGCTCGCGCCGCTCGTGCTGAAGATCGCGGTGGTCACGCCGATCACGCGCCCGTGCGAGTCGAGCAGGGGGCCGCCCGAATTGCCCGGATTGATCGAGGCATCGGTCTGGATCACGTCCTCGATGCGGGTGCCCGCCATCGACTCGATCTCGCGCCCGAGCGCGCTGATCACGCCCGTGGTGAGCGTCGAGTCGAGGCCGAACGGGTTGCCGATCGCGAGCACCTTCTGGCCCACGAGCAGCTGGTGCGAGTCGGCGAGCTTCACGGGCTGGAGCGGGTGATCGACCTCGATCTTGAGCACCGCGACGTCCTTGCGCGGCTCGACGCCGACGAGCTTGGCGTCGTAGGTGGTGCCGTCGAAGAGCGACACGCTGAACTTCTCGGCTCCGTGGACCACGTGGTAGTTGGTGACGATGTGGCCGCGCTCGTCCCAGATGAAGCCCGAGCCCGCGCCCCGCGGCGTCTCCTCGGGCTGAAACAGGAAGGCGCCGCGCGAGACCTTCGCATTGGCGACGTAGACGACCGACGGCGAGACCAGCCGGAACACTTCGATCGTATTGCGCTCGAACTCGAGCAGGTCGCCCGGAATCGGCGTCGGCTGCGCGACTCTCGGATCGCTGCCCGCGGGCTCCCCACAGTCCGCCGCGCACACCGCCGCGGCGAGCAGCGCGCACGAGAGCGCGCGGCGTGTGGACGGCGATCCGGCTGCGATCACGGGGCCTCCGATCGGGCCGCCAAAGGTAGCGCCCAGCGGCGCGCGCGCGGCGAGCGGCGCATGTTCTGCGCATGATGCGTGCACTGCGGATCGCGCGCGCGGGCGCACCGCTCGCGCTCGACCAGATCCCGCAGCCCGAGCCCGGACCCGGCGAGCTGCGCCTGCGCGTCGGCGCGTGTGGGGTGTGCCGGACCGATCTCCATCTGCTCGACGGCGAGCTGCCGGGCGCCGCGGAGCCGATCACGCCGGGGCACCAGATCGTGGGTCGCGTCGAGGCGCTCGGACCCGGCGCCGAGCGCTTCGCGATCGGCGATCGGGTCGGCGTGCCGTGGCTCGGTGCCACCTGCGGCGCGTGCCGCTTCTGCGCGAGCGACCGCGAGAACCTCTGCGATGCGGCCGTGTTCACGGGCTACGGGCGCGACGGCGGCTACGCCGAGTACGCCGTGGCCGACGCGCGCTTCTGTGTTCCGATTCCCGACTCGCTCGACGACGTCGCTGCGGCGCCGCTGCTGTGCGCGGGTGCGATCGGATACCGCTGCCTGCGCATGGCGGGCGATGCCGCGACGCTGGGCTTCTACGGCTTCGGCGCTGCAGCGCATCTCGCGATCCAGGTAGCGCGTCACTGGGGGCAGCGCGTCTTCGCGTTCACGCGCCCGGGCGATCTCGAGGCGCAGCAGTTCGCGCGCGAGCTCGGCGCGGAGTGGGCCGGGCCCTCCGACGAGCTGCCGCCCGAGCCGCTCGACGCGGCGATCCTGTTCGCTCCCGTCGGTGCGCTCGTGCCCGCGGCGCTGCGAGCCGTGGACAAAGGCGGGGCCGTGATCTGCGGCGGGATCCACATGAGCGAGATTCCCGCTTTTCCGTATCGGATCCTCTGGGAAGAGCGCGTGTTGCGCTCGGTCGCGAATCTCACGAGACGCGACGCGAGCGAGTTTCTCGCGCTCGCGCCGCAGATCCCGGTGCGGACGCAGACGCAGGTGTTTGCGCTGGAAGACGGCGCGCAGGCGCTCGCGCAGCTGCGCGCGGGCCGGCTGCGAGGCTCCGCGGTGATCGTGCCCTGACCGCGGGTCAAACGCGGTTCTGCGCGCCTGGGGATCGTGCTTCCCGCATTCCGTGAACCCGTTGTACCCTGTTGCCGCCCGGCCCCCCCCTCCGCCAAAGCCGCGTCGGAGCGACGATGAACACCCCCCTCACACCCGCCCTGCGGGAGCGCGTCGAGCACACGATCCGTTTCCTCGCCGTGGATGCGGTGCAGCGCGCGAACTCGGGTCATCCCGGTGCGCCGATGGGTCTCGCGCGGCCGGTGTTCCAGCTCTGGGACAGTCACCTGCGCTTCGATCCGAGCGATCCCGACTGGCCGCTGCGCGACCGCTTCCTGCTCTCGAACGGCCACGCTTCGATGCTCTTGTACTCGCTGCTCCATCTCTACGAGTACGCGGTATCGCTCGACGACCTCGCGAGCTTCCGACAGCTCCACTCGAAGACGCCGGGTCATCCCGAGCGCGGCGATACGCCCGGCATCGAGGTCACGACGGGTCCGCTCGGGCAGGGCTTCGCGAACGGCGTCGGGATGGCGCTTGCGGCCCGCGCCACGCGCGCGCGCTTCGCGGGTGCAGACGGCGGGCCCGGCAACCACTTCGTGTACGGGGTGGTCAGCGACGGCGATCTCATGGAGGGGATCTCGGCCGAGGCGGGCTCGCTCGCGGGCCACTGGCGCCTCGGCAACCTGATCTACCTCTACGACGACAACCAGATCACGATCGACGGCCCGACTTCGCTGTGCTTCTCGGAGGACGTGCGCGGGCGCTTCGAGGCGCAGCACTGGCACGTGCAGGAGATCGACGGCGAGGACGTGGGCGCGCTCGACACCGCGCTCGCGAGCGCGCGCGCGGAGACCGAGCGGCCCTCGATGATCATCACGCGCACCGTGATCGGGCGCGGCAGCGCGGTGGCGGGACAATCGAAGGCGCACGGATCGCCGCTCGGCGCCGACAACGCGCGCGACGCGAAGGCCCGGGTCGGCTGGCCCGAGCGCGAGCTCTATGTGCCCGACGACGTCCGCGCCTACTTCGTGGAGCGCGCCGCGCAGAAGCGGGCCGATCGCCGCGAGCGCGACGCTCGACTCGCGAGCTGGCGGACCGCACAGCCCGCCGCGGCCACCGCGTGGGATGCCGCGCGCACGCGCCGCGTCCCGGACGATCTCGACGCGCGGCTCACCGACGGTCGCGAGAGCGTGGCCGACGCCACGCGCAACCACGGCGCGGTGATGCTGGAGCGGCTCGCCGAGGCGACGCCCTATCTGATCGGCGGCTCCGCCGATCTGGCGGGCTCCAACGCCCCCCCGATCCTCAAGGGGAAGGGCACGCTCGGCGACACCTCGAGCGGCGCCGACTTCTACGCGGGTACCAACATCCACTTCGGCGTGCGCGAGCACGCGATGGGTGCGATCACGAACGGAATCGCACTCGACGGCACGCTGCGGCCCTACTGCGGCACGTTCCTGATCTTCAGCGACTATCTGCGTCCGTCGCTGCGGCTCGCTGCGCTCATGCGCGTGCCGTCGCTGTTCGTGTTCACGCACGACAGCATCTATCTCGGCGAGGACGGTCCCACGCACCAGCCGATCGAGCACCTCGACGCGCTGCGCGCGATTCCGAACGTGCACCTGTTCCGGCCCGCCGACGGCCTCGAAACGGCCGCGGCGTACGCGTGGATCGCGCGACACACGGCCGGCCCGTCGGTCCTGGCGCTATCGCGCCAGAAGCTGCCCGCGCTCCCGCGCGCGCGCGCGTTCGCCGTCGCCGACGTGGCTCGCGGCGCCTACGCGGTGCGCGACCCCGAGAACCCGAAGGTCGTGCTCGTGGCGAGCGGATCCGAGGTATCGCTCGCGTGCGACGCTGCGGAGAAGCTGCACGCCGAGAACGTGCCCGCCCGTGTGGTGTCGCTGCCGTGTCTCGAGCTGTTCAACGCGCAGCCCAAAGCGTGGCGCGACGCGCTGATTCCGGCGCAGTCGCTGCCCGTGGTGGCGATCGAGGCCGCGCGCGGCCAGAGCCTGCGCGGGCTGGTCGGGGATCGCGGGCTCGTCTACGGGATCGACCGCTTCGGTGCGTCGGCTCCCTACACCGACCTCGCGGAGTTCTTCGGGTATACGCCCGACCGCGTGTGTGCGCGCGTGCTCGAGCATCTGCGCTCGACGGACAAGGAATAGCTGGGACGGGATGGAGCCCGGGGGGGTGCCAGAATGTTGTCGATGTCGCCGATTGCGAGTTGCGGGCTACACGGGGGTCGCCCTCGTGGTGCTCGCGTGGCTGTTCGTTTCGTTCACGGATCCGAGCCCGAAGCGCACCGTCGTCGAATGGTTTGGCGCGTGCGGTCTCTATCTCGCGCTCGTGAGCCTGTTCACGAACCTCTCGCTGCGCGCGCAGGAATCGGGCAGCACGGCGGGGCTCGTCGCATTCGGCTTCCTGCTCGCGCTGTTCGGCAGCGGACTCGTGGTGAGCCTCGTGCAGACGCTGCTCGCGTTCCGCGCACCGAGCGGCCGCGCTTCCGCAGACGCGACGCACTAGCCAGCGGTCCGGATCACCACCTTCGCGACGCCCTTCACGTTCGCGCACGCGATCGGATCCGGAGAGGCCTCCTGGGGGATCAAGAGGCGGAACGGGCCGCCTTGATCCGGTGGAAGCGGCGCGTCCGCGAGGCTGTGGAGCAGGACGCCCTGCCGCAGCACCGACAGCGCGACCGGCTCGCTCGCGAAGCCGTCGCCGGCCACGATCACGGCGCTGCCCGCGTCGGGAATGGCCAGCGCCTCGAATAGCGGATCGAGGCGCGCGGCGGCGCCGCTGCGTTTGGGGAAGTGCGCCGAGACGTCGGCGATGCCGCCGGGCAGCCCGACGAGCTCGGCGCGGTCGACGAGATGGACGCGCCCGTCCGGAAGAACGAACTCGATCCGGTTGGGATCGCGGTGGAGCTCCTCGTCGCGCAGCACGGCACCGGAGAGCTGGCTGTCGATCCGATCGAGCATCGCTTCCACGCCGCGCACGATCGCGTCGCAGCGGCTGTCGCGGCGGAACGAGGTGAGGCGGTCGTGCAGCACGCCGCCCGCGATCTCGAGCCGGGAGACGCCTTCCTCGGTGCGGAAGATCCCCTTGAAGCGCGCGACGGCCGGGTCGGCGGCGAGCGCGCCGAGCGCATCGCGCAGGCGCTGACCCGAGAACACGACCTCGGGCGACCAGCGCCACGAGCGCGCGTGGTGCCCCTCGGTCGAAGGGGCATCGTGGTGACGTGGAGTGGCTCGCGGTGCCGCTCGCTGCGCGGACCTTCGCCGGCGGCCAATCGAGCAGGGCTCTGCGGCAGCATGCCGTGCTGCGTGTCGGAGCACGGCAAGCGGCGCGGGCCAGAGCTCCGCGGCATAGCGATCGAACGCGGCGAGCTCGGCCTCGCTCGCGAGATCGGTGCGATTGGCGACGAGCACGTCCGCGACCTGGGCCTGTTCGCGCAGCAGCGCGGACGACTCGTCGGCCGCGAGCTGGTGCGGGTCCACGAGCACGACGACGGGCGCGATCTCGAGCGCCTCGCCGTGCGGACAGCGCCGGATCGTGTCGATCAGGTCCTGGGGCCGCGCGAGCCCGGTGGGCTCGATCACGAGCCGGTCCGGCCGCTGCGCGAGCACCGCGCCGAGCGCGTCGACGAAGCCCTCGGGCGCCGTGCAGCACACGCAGCCGCCCGGGATGTTCGTGATCCGGAACGGCTCGCCCTCGGCGAGCACTTCTTCGTCGAAGGCGGCCTCGCCGAAGTCGTTCACGATCACGGCGACGCGCTCGCCCTTGCGCGCATCGAGCTGCGCGCGGATCGCGGTCGTCTTGCCGGCTCCGAGGAAGCCCGGAAAAGATCTGGACCGGGATCCGCATCTAACCGCGCCGCTTGCGCACGGCCTCGGCGAGCTCGTTGAACAGCGGCTCGGTGCGCTCCCAGCTCATGCACTTGTCGGTGATGCTCTGGCCGTAGACGAGCGCGCCCTGCGCCTTCTCGTGGTTCTGGTTGCCGTCCACGAGGAAGCTCTCGAGCATGAGGCCGAAGATCGCGCTGCTGCCGTCGGCGACCTGCTTGGCGATCTCGCTCACCACGAGCGGCTGGCGCTGGTGGTCTTTGTTGCTGTTCGCGTGGCTGCAGTCGATCATGAGGCGGCCGGGCAGACCCGCGCTCTCGAGATGCGCGACCACGCGCGCGACGTCGTCGGCGCTGTAGTTCGGCCCCGTGTCGCCGCCGCGCAGGATCACGTGGCACTCGGGGTTGCCCCGCGTCGAGACGATCGCGGCGCCGCCCTGCTTGGTCACCGACAGGAAATGGTGCGGGTGGTACGCCGAGCGGATCCCGTCGATCGCCACCTGTACACCGCCGCCGGTGCCGTTCTTGAATCCGACCGGCATCGACAGGCCCGATGCGAGCTCGCGGTGTACCTGGCTCTCGGACGTGCGCGCACCGATCGCGCCCCACGAGATCAGGTCGGCGATGAACTGCGGCGTGATCGGATCGAGGAACTCGGTGCCGGTGGGGAGACCGACCTCGAGCACGTCGAGCAGGAAGCGGCGCGCGCGGCGCAGGCCCTCGTTGATGTTGAACTTGCCGTCGAGCGTGGGGTCGTTGATCAGCCCCTTCCAGCCGACCGTGGTGCGCGGCTTCTCGAAATAGACGCGCATCACGATCAAGAGGTCGTCGCGGAAGCTCTGGCTGATGCGAGCGAGGCGCTGCGCGTAGTCGAGACCCGCGATCGGGTCGTGCACCGAGCAGGGCCCGACCACGACCAGCAGCCGGTCGTCCTGGCCCGCGAGCACCTGGCCGATCTCGCTGCGGCTCTGCCACACCAGCGTGGAGGCCTGCTCGCCGACCGGCAGCTCCTCCATCAGGATCGCGGGCGGGATCAGCGGCCGCAGCTCCTGGATTCGCAGGTCGTCGATTCGGTGCTTCATGGGGGGATCAAATTACCGCAAAAGCGCAATGGCCGTTCGGGTTGGGGTGTCCCGGGTGAGTTGCGCTGGAAGCGCGCCGGTGACAGTGGCAAGCTCCGGCCGCGATCGGGCCTCGGCCTGACCGCGGGCGATCGAGACCTTCGGGCGATCCGCCTACAGGGGGAATAACGGTGGTGGAGCGAGTGCCTGCGAGCGGATCCTGCATCCGGTGCCAGCGGTCCCTCGGGCTCGCCTCCATCAAGCGCGGGGAGGAGTGGTACGGCAGTGTCGCGTGCGCCGAAGGGCGCGACTGCCCGTTCGACACCCGCGATCCCCAGGTGGATGAGCTGGCGCTCTACAGCCGACCGCGGCGCTTCTACGCGCAGCGCGCGCCCAAGGAGCTCAACGGTACTGCGCGGAGCCGTTAGTCCGCGAGCAGCGCAGAGGGCTCGACCGGAGACAGCGACGTCGCGACCTCGGGCGAGATCGCGAACAGCGCATAGTCGTCGTCGGCTGCGTGCCACGTCTCCTGGAGGACCGCGCTGCTGCCGAGCTCGGCGGTGATGCGTTCACGCAGGGGCAACGGCGCCAGCAGGAAGCGGGCCCGGCTCTGTGCGACTTGCAGCGCCAGTTGGTCGGGATCATAGGAATAGGCCGGGATCCGGCCGGTGTAGAACGGCAGCGCTCCGAGCACGGATTCCTCGGGCAGCAGCACCACCAGGGTCTCGGCGCCGGTTCGTTGGCCTACCGCGCGGGCCATCGGCCCGAGATCGCGGTCGCGGCCCACGAAACGGAGCCCGATCGCGTTCCACGCGATCACGACCGCGAATGCGATCGCGGCCACGCGATACGGCGCGCCGCATGCGCTCGCGACGGCATCCGCGCTGTCGACCCGAACGATCCGCGCGCATAGCGCGATCACCGCGGCCTCGACGCGCGTGCGATGCGCGTCGGGGCGCGCGACGGCCGCGATCCACGCGCCGATCGCCACCGCGAGCGGCGCCTCGAACGGCAGCAGGTAGAGCCCGCGCTTGGTGCCCGGGATCGACAGCAGAAGCACCCCGATCGGGAACACCCAGGCGAGGAAGTACAGCGCAGGCATGCGCCATCGGGACGGCCCTTGGCCGCGCCAGAGCCACGCCGCTGTCGCCGGCACGAACAACGCGATCCAGCCGAGTTGGCCGGGCACTTTCGGGAGGTAATACCAGAACGGATTCTCGTGTCCGCCGATGTATCGGTCGACACCGGCACCGGGTGCGATCCGGTACCAGCCGTTGTTCACGAGAAACGTGCGAGCGGCGTCTTCGCCGCCCTGGTGATGGAGCAGGAGCGGCCACGCTGCGCACGCGGCGGCGAGCAGCGGAAGCCCCGCGAGATGCACCGGCGACAAGACGACGTGCCAGCGCCGAGCGCACAGCGCGTCGAGTGCGAGCGGCCCTCCGATCGCGATGACGCCGATCGGGCCCTTCACCCAGAACGCGAGCGCAGCCGCGAGGTACACCGCCAGGAGCCAGCCCGGTTGGGGTCGGAGGGTCCGGCTCTCCGCGACGCCGCGCGATGCCCCCCAGACCGCTTGCACGTAGGCGTAGTACCCGCCCATCACGAATAGCGCGAGCGACGGATCGACCACCGCGCGGTGGGTGTAGCGCGCGAAGCCCGCAATCCCGATCAGCGCGAACAGCGCCGGGATCCCCGCGCTGCGGTCGGCCACGCGGCGCGCGAGCGAGAACACGAGCAGCGCCGTGAGCAGCCCGGCGATCGCGCCGGGCAGCCGTGCGACGCCTGCCGAGGCGCCGAGATGTCGAATGAACGCACCGCTCAGCGCATAATGAAGCGGCGGATGCTCGAGGAACGGCACGCCGGCCAGATGCGGAACCCACCACTGCCCGGTGTGCTGCATCTCCCAGGCGATTCCCGCGACGCGCGGCTCGTCGGTGGCCTGGAGCGGGCGGCTCGTGAGCCCCGTGAACGCGAACAGCGCCGCGAGCGCAATCGCGATGCACCAATCCTGCGCACGCGTGGTGTTCGTCGTGTCCGACATGTCGTTGGCTACGGCGAAGCGGCGCTGACGTAGTGCCGCACCGTGTGCGTCAGCGCATCACGAAGCGAATAGCGCGGCTCCCAGCCCAGGTGCTCGCGCGCGTTGGTGATGTCAGGAACGCGCGTGTAGATGTCCTGATAGCCCTCGCCGTAGTAGTCCTCGGACGCCACCTTCTCGATCACGGCGGTCTGCCGGATCGTCTTCCAGCGATCGAAGCCGGACAGAATGTCGATCAGGAGATTCGCGAGCTCGGCGATCGAGCAGTCGTTGCGCGGATTGCCGATGTTCAAGATCCGACCGTCGGCGCGACCGCCGTCGTTGCGCAGGATCCTCATCAGCGCGTCGACGCCGTCGCGGATGTCGGTGATGCAGCGCCGCTGCGAGCCTCCGTCCACGAGGCGCACGGGCTCGCCGCGCATCAGGTGGCCGAGGAACTGCGTCACCACGCGGCTGCTGCCCTCCTTCGCGGTCTCGATGTGGTCGAGATTCGGGCCCACCCAGTTGAACGGGCGGAACAACGTGAAGCGCAGCCCCTCCTGCTTGCCGTACGCCCAGATCACCCGATCGAGCAGCTGCTTCGAGCAGGAGTAGATCCAGCGGTGCTTCGAGATCGGCCCCAGCACGAGGTTCGAGGTCTCCTCGTTGAAGGCATCGTCTTCGCACATCCCGTAGATCTCCGAGGTCGACGGGAACACCACGCGCGTGCCGTACTTGAGCGCATAGCGCACGACGCGCAGGTTCTCCTCGAAGTCGAGCTCGAAGACGCGCAGCGGGTTCTGGACGTAGTCGCGCGGCGTCGCGATCGCGACGAGCGGCAGCACGACGGCGCATTTCTTGACGTGGTACTCGATCCACTCGCGATTGATCCCGATGTCGCCCTCGATGAAATGGAAGCGCGGATGTCCGAGCTGCTCGGCGATCCGATCGTCGCCGATGTCCAGGCCGTAGACCTGCCAGCTCGTGTCGGCGAGGATCCGGCGCGTGAGCGAGTGGCCGATGAAGCCGTTCACGCCGAGGATGAGGATTTTCACGGGCGCTCCGTTTCGCCATGGAGATTCCCTAGCGCGCCGCGCCCCGTCGAGTACTTGTGCGCGTTCATGACGGCAACTTCATCGCGCGCGCCTCTCCACAGCGTTCGCCCGCGCGAATCTGCTCGCGGAGCGCCCAGGTCCGGGCGTTCTGCGCAGGCTCACCGGCCCATCCGACGCGCGCGAGCGCGAGCGCACCGTCGCCGGCCGCGATGCACACCGCGCCCGATGGCGCGAAGAACAGCTCGCCGGGCGGCCGAGCCACGTCGAGCGGCGTCGTCTCGGCCCACCAGATCGAGAACGCGCGCGAACGCACTGCCGTGAACGCACCCGGCCACGGATCGGTCAAGGCGCGGATCAGATTGCGCACGCGCTCGGCAGGTGCATGCCAGTCGATCGCGCCGTCCTCGGGCCGGCGCCCGCCGTAGTAGGTCGAGCGCTCGTGTTCCTGCGCGATGCGCGGGGCCGTGCCCGCGGCGAGCTTCGGGATCGCGTCGCGGAGCAGCTCGCGCGCGACACCGGCGAGCTTGCGGGTGAGACTCAACGCGCTGTCGTCGCGTCCGATCGCGATGGCGCGCTGCGCCACCACGTCGCCGTGGTCGGGCTTCTTGTCCATGTAGTGCAGCGTGAGGCCGGTCTCGCTCTCCCCCTCGATCAGCACCCAGTTCACCGGGGCGCGGCCGCGGAAGCGCGGCAAGAGCGAGCCGTGCAGGTTGAGCGCGCCGCGCTTCGCGAGCGCGAGCACGGGCCGCGTGAGCATGTGTCGGAAGTAGAATGAGAACAGGAAATCGGGCGCCGCGCTAGCGACGATCGCGAGCGGCTCGGGCTCGTTCACGTTCGCCGGAGCGATCGCGCGCACCCCCGCGCTCCGCGCGAGATCCCGCACCGATCGGAACCAGATCTGCTCGCCGGGCGCATCCTCGTGCGTGACCACGAGCGCCACGTCGACGCCGAGCTCGAGCAGCGTCTCGAGACTCGCGGCGCCGATCTCGCCATACGCGCACACGACCGCGCGTATGTCCGCTGCACTCATACCACCTCCTCGGGGCATGCGACCGGGCCGACCCGACCTGGCAGCTCGCGCGCGACGACGCGGCGCGTGGCGGCGCGCCCGCGCTCGCGCTCCGCGAGGTCGGCGAGCGAGACGAACGCCACCGCTCGCTCGCGAAGCGCGTCGAGCCAGCGGCGCAGCCATTCCTCGAAGTGGATCCCCTCGGCCTCAGCGTGCACGCCGACCACGTTCGGGCGATTCGGGGCGAGGTGCGCGTTGTACCAGCTGACTAGCTCGTCTGCGTGCACAGCGAGCGCAGCGCGCGCCGCGAGCAGCTCGTCGCTCGTCGGAAGCGTGGTTGGAATCTGGAGCGTCTTCGCGCTGCCTCCGTCGAGCTCGGGATAGAACGGGACGTCGCCGCGGCAATCGCTCGCGAACGAGAACCCGAGCTCGTCCTGCACACGCAGGCTCGCGGGGGTGATCTGCCAGCCCGGCGCACCCGAGAAGCGCGGCGCGTGGCCGAGCGTCTGCGTGAACAGATCGAGCGCGCGCGCATAGCTCGCGCGGACGGCGGGCTCGTCCATGCCCGCGACGGCGTCCTGCCAGCCGACGTGGTCGAAGCCGTGCAACCCGACCGCATGCCCGGCGGACTCCGCGGCGCGCAGCAGTGCGGGCGCGCTCTCGCCCACGGGCTGCGCGGGTAGCAGCGTGCCGGAGAGCAGCGTGCGCACGCCGTACATGCGCGGAGCGTGCGTGCGCAGCATCTTGGTCACGAAGCCGCGGCGGAAGATGCGGCGGATCGCCTTGCCCGAGTTGTCGGGCCCGAACGCGACGAAGATCGACGCGGGCGCGCCGGCCCGGTCGAGCGTGCGCAGCAACGCGGGCAGTCCCGCGTGGAGCGCGCGGTGATTGCAGACGTCGACCTTGAGCGCGACCTCGGTCGTCAACGCCCGACCGCGGCGCGCGCGGCCGGGACCTCCGCTACCGGATGCACCTCGCTGCGCACGACATAGCGCGGGCGCTGGCGCACCTGGTCGTACACGCGCCCGAGGTATTCGCCCAGTATGCCGAGCGCCACGAACTGCGCGCCCATGAACAGGAACAGCGCGGCGAACAGCGTGAACACGCCCTGGGCCGCCCAGTCGCTACCGAGCGCGATGCGCAGGATCACGATCAAGGCGCCCAGCGTCACGCCGAGTGCGGCCATCGAGAACCCAAACGCCGACAGCGCGCGCAGGGAGAACATCGAGAACCCGGTCAGCAGATCGAGGAGCAGCGAGAACAGCCCGAACAGCGCATAGCGCGATTCCCCCTCGAGCCGTTCGGCGTGGCCGACCGGAATCTCCGCCACGCGATCGGTGAAGCAGTGTGCGAGCGCCGGAATGAAGCTCGAGATCTCGCCGCTGTCGCGCATCGACCGCACGATCTCGATCCGGTACGCGCGCAACATGCAGCCGTAGTCGCGCAGCGCGACGCCGGTCGCCCTCGAGATCAGGCGGTTCATCGCGCGCGACGCGAGCCGCCGGAACCAGCTGTCGTGGCGGCTCTCGCGCCATCCGCCCACCACGTCGGCGCCCTCGTCGAGTGCCACCACCAGGCGCGGGATCTCGGCGGGCGGGTTCTGGAGGTCGGCGTCGAGCGTGACGACCGCGTCGGCGGTGCAGCGCGAGAAGCCCGCGAACACTGCCGCGTGTTGACCGAAGTTGCGAGCGAGCCGGATCGCCCGGAAGCGGGGGTCGCGCCGCGCCGCCTGCTCGAGCAGCGGCCACGAGCGGTCGCGACTGCCGTCGTCGACGAAGATCGCGCGCCACGGGATCTCGAGCGGACCGAGGTCGGCGAGGAGTCGCTCGAACAGGCGCGGCAGCGTGGCCTCCTCGTTGTAGACCGGGATCACGAGGTCGATGTTGCGGATCCGACTCATCGCTCCACCTCGTCCGCGACCGCGCGGATCGCGCTGCAAACCCGCGTCACGTCGGCCTCGGTCATGCTGGGGAAGAGCGGCAGCGACAGCACGGAGAGATCGGCGCGCTCGCTGTGGGGCAGGTCGCCCGCGGTGTAGCCGTAGCGCTCGCGGTAGTAGCGGTGCAGGTGGACCGCGGTGAAGTGCAGGCCCGTGGCGATTCCGCGCTCGTCGAGGCGCGCCGCGAACTCCTCGCGATCACAGCGCAGCCGCTCCAGATCGAGCTTCACGATGAACAGGTGCCAGCCGTGGCGAGTCGTCGCCGGATCGAGTGCAAGCGGTGCCGCCACGGGGCATGCGCGCAGCGCTTCGCGGTAGTGCGCGGCCAGCTTCGCGCGCTGCTCGATGAATCCGTCGAGCCGTGCGAGCTGGTGGATGCCGAGCGCGGCCTGGAGATCGGTGAGGTTGTACTTGAATCCGGGAACGACGGTCTCGTAGCGAGTGGGGGCGCGCCCGGAGTGGCGCGCGGCGGCATCGCGGTCGATGCCGTGGAAGCGCAGGCGCCGCACGCGCTCGGCGATCCCTGCGTCGGACGTGGTCACCATGCCGCCCTCGGCGGTCGTGATGTTCTTGGTCGGCTGAAAGCTGAAGCAGGCCGTGCCCTGACCCGCGCCGATCCGGCGCTCGCGATACTCCGTGCCCGCCGCGTGCGCCGCGTCTTCGATCACGACGAGGTCGTGGCGCTGCGAGAGCGCGGCGAATCCGTCGAGATCGCACGACTGGCCCGCGAAGTGAACCGGCAGGATCGCGCACGTGCGCGGCGTGATCGCGGCCTCGACCGCGGCCCTCGTGATCTGGAGTGTCGCCGGGTCGACGTCGACGAACACGGGCCGCGCGCCGACCAGCTCGATGCAGTTCGCGGTGGAGGGCCACGTGATCGGCGTGGTCACCACTTCGTCGCCGGGGCCGATCCCGTGGGCGAGCAACGCGACGTGCAGAGCCGCAGTGCACGAGGAGACCGCGACCGCGTGCTCGCTACCCACGTAGCTCGCGAACTCGCGCTCGAAGCGCTGCACGCGCGGACCCGACGTGAGCCAGCCCGAGCGCAGAACCGCTACGGCTTCGGCGATCTCTTCGTCGCCGAGGAACGGGCGCGAGAGCGGGAGCCTGTCGTCGTTCATGGGGCCGCGTACTCCTTCCACAACTCGAGCGGCGTTCTGATTCATCGCACGTCCGATGTCGACCGCAACGAACGTGACGCGATCGTCATCCACGCACACGGCGCAGGTCTTCGATGTACCCTCACGCGCGACAGAGGAAACCCCGCGTGAGGATTCTGCTCCTGGAAGACGATCTCGAGACCGCCTCCGCGGTCGAGAAGGGCCTGTCGCTCGAGGGCCACAGCCTCTGCGTCGCCGCGAGCGCGCGCGAAGCGCTGCGTTTCGTCGCGGAGGAGACGTTCGACGTGGCCGTGCTCGACATCGCGGTGCCCGACGGCTCGGGATACGACGTGCTCGCCGCGCTGCGCGCCGGGCGGGATCCGATCCAGGTGCTGATGCTCACCGCGCGTGGGAGCGTGGAGGATCGCGTCGAAGGCCTCGACCGCGGCGCCGACGACTATCTCGTGAAGCCGTTCTCGTTCGCCGAGCTCGCCGCGCGGCTGCGCGCGCTCGACCGCCGGCCCAGGCCCCGCGCGACGGAGCTGCACTCCGACGTACTCGCGCTCGACCTGATCCGGCGCACCGCGACCGTGCGCGGCGAACGCCTCGATCTGACACCCACCGAGTTCTCGCTGCTCGCGGCGCTGCTGCGCGAGCGCGGCGCGCCGCTCTCACGGAGCGCGCTGCTGCGCGAGGTCTGGGGCTACGAGTTCGATCCGGGTACGAACGTGGTCGACGTCCACGTCAACCGCCTGCGGCGCAAGCTCGAGGATCGCGGGCTCGCGGAGATGATCCGGACCGTGCGCGGGAGCGGCTATGCGGCCGCGTGAGCTGTTCCGGCGCTCGTTCGCGCGCTCCGACGTCCGGACGGTCTGGATCACGACCGCGGCACTGCTGGTCGCCGTATTCGTCCCAGGAATGTTCCTGTACGCGTACTCCGCGACCGAGTCGCTCGAGGAGATCGATAGCTGGTTCGAGTTCGCGCTCCAGGTCGTCGTGCGCGAAGTGAACGAGCGGGGACCCGAGGCGATTGCCTCGGGCGAAGTAGTGGGGCGGCTGCCGCATCCCAACGCCGCGGTTCGCGTGCACGGCGCGACCGGGGAGCTGCTCAGCGAACGCGGGGTCTGGCCCGATCCGGAGAACGAGATCCGGGCGCTGACCCACGGTGACAAAGAGAAGCGGAACCTGGGAGCGCTTTGGCTGCTCCGGGATGCCCATTGGATCGTCGGTGCGCGCGCCGGGGCGTCGGGCGAACGGATCGAGCTCGCATTGCCGCTGCGCCAAGCCGCGTCCGAGACGATCGAGATTCTCCGCCACGTCACGGTGGCGACGCTGATCGCCGGAACCGTGGTGCTGCTGATCGGGCTCGTGACCACCCTGCGAGCGTTCGTGCCGCTGCGTCGCGCGACCGCGATGCTGCGCGAGGTCGACACGGGGAGCCTCGGCGTGCGCCTGCCCACGCGCGGCACGGGCGACCCGATCGACCTCCACGCCGAGACGCTGAACGGTGTGCTCCAGCGGATCGACGCGGGCTTCGCGCGGCTGCGCGCGTTCAGCAGCGACGTGGCCCACGAGCTGCGCACGCCGCTCAACCGGATCAGCACCGTGAGCGAGGTGGCGCTGCTCGAGGGCAGCGATCGCGATCTGCGCAGCGCGCTCGAGGCCGTGCACGGCACCACCGAGGAACTCGCGCGGATGGTGCAGGCGCTCTTGCTGCTCGCCGAGATCGACGATCGGCGGCTCGCGCTGCGCCGG
Source organism: uncultured delta proteobacterium (assembly GCA_963832165.1). Lineage (GTDB taxonomy): Bacteria > Myxococcota_A > UBA9160 > UBA9160 > SMWR01 > JAHEJV01. The sequence goes on from CAWHTE010000011.1 coordinate 420,674, forward strand.
AGCCCGATCGAGCTCGCGCCATGGATCCAGCAACACGTCGGGGCCTACGCCCCCTCGTTCGAAGACATCGGTGTGAAGCTCTCGGCGCATGGCGAGGAGCTCGCGTTCGAGGGCGACCGCACGCTGCTCGATCGCATCATCGCGAACCTGCTCGACAACGCGCTCCGGCATGCGCCCGAGGGCAGTAGCGTCGAGATCCGGACGGGGCGGCGCGAGGCGGGCGTCGCGGTCACGGTCGACGATGCGGGCGCAGGCGTGCCGGAAGCCGACCGCGAGCGCGTGTTCGATCGCTTCGCGCGCCTCTCGGGTGAGAGAGCGCAGGGGCACGGGCTCGGTCTCGCGCTCGCGCGCGCGATCGCGGAGCTGCACGGGGGCACACTGCGCGCGACGCGTTCACCGCTTGGCGGCGCGCGCTTCGAGCTGTGGCTGCCGAGCGTCTCGGGCGGACACTGATCGGTCGGCGGGATCGACCCGGGCCACACGCCGTTCGCGACCGCGCTGGTGGAGCTCCACCTTGATGGCGTTCACGAGCAGTGCGATCGCCATTGCGCCCGCGACCAGGACAGCGCGGTCGAGGCCGCAGGCGAGCTCGACCCGACGCGCGAGCGACGCCACCGGAATCCATTCACCGCGCACCGCCGCGATCGCGAGCAGCGCGGTGAGAGTCCAGGGGATGAGCTTCTTCTCGCGGTGCAACACTTCGCGCCAGGCCACGAGCGCATCGCTCGGCGCGCCGCGGTCGAGCCGGCGGAATCCGATCCAGCGCGGGACGTCGGCGATGTATTGCTGATACGCAACGCCTAACAGCTTTGTGAGGGCGCGTTCTTCGATCAGCACCACGGGGGTGTAGGCGATTAGCGTCGCGAACAGGAGCGCCAGGGCCATCCAGCCCGCGCCTGCGATCAGCCCGAGGCCGCACAGCATCAGCGCGGCCGCGAGGTAGAGCGGGTTGCGCGTCCAGCGGTAGGGTCCTGTGGTGATCAGCCCCGCCCGCGCGTGAGCATGGAACACCCGCGCGCCGCGTCCGATCTGCCGCACCGCGCCCAACCGCAGCAGCACGCCCGCTGCGGCGGTGCCGGCACCGAGCAGCGCGCTGATGTAGTCGATCCCACCCCCGCGCAGGGCGGCGACGATCACCGGAACGGCGAGCGGCAGCAGCAGCGCCTCGCGATGCCGAAACAGGTACTTGCGCCACGCCTCGCGATTCATGCGGGGAAGGGTTCGTGTGGGGTTCTCCGTCTGCCATTCGCGGGTTCGAATCGTCATGAATCGTCATGTTGAGCGCGTTATCGGTAGTCGTGCGAGCGCGGCAGATCGCCGTGCGTGCGCAGCGGGACGAGCTCGCGTACGCGCACGTGGATCACGCCGTCGACCTTCTGGAGCGGACCCGCGATCTCGAGCAGTGCAGCGCCGTGGAGCGCGGAGCGGAAGCGCTCGAAGTAGTGCGGCGTGAGCACGGCGTTCGAGGTGCCGGTCTCGTCCTCGAGGGTCAGGAAGCAGAAGCCCTTGGCCGTGCCCGGGCGCTGGCGCACGATCGCGTGGCCGGCCGTGCGCACGAACCGGCCGTCGGGTGCGTCGCGCAGCGCCGCGGCGGAGAGCACGCCGCGCGCGGTGAGCTCCGGGCGCAGATACTGCATCAGATGCGCACCGGTGGTGACACCGCTGCGCCGGTAGTCGGCGAGCGTCTCCTCGAGTGCGCTCATCTCGGGCAGCGGTGAGTCCTCGCGCGCGGGATCGACGCGCGCGAGCAACGGCTCGCGCGCGAGCCCCGACACCTGCCACAGCGCCGAACGGCGCGTGCGCGCGCTCGCGTCGATGCCCGCGAGCGCGCCGAGCTCCGCGAGCGCCGCGAGCTCTTCGGGCCGCGGCCGCACGCGCGCGGCGAAGTCGGCCGCGCTCGCGAACGGCTGGCGCGCGCGCTCCGCGCCGAGCCGCTCGGCTGTCTCCTCGCGCAGCCCCGACACGAGCCGCAGGCCGAGCCGCACCGCGTTCGCGGCATCCGGCGCCGCTTCGAGCACGCTGCGCCACTGCGAGCGCGCCGCGTCGATCGGCAGTACGACGACGCCGTGGCGCTGCGCGTCCTTCACCAGCGTGGCCGCGCTGTAGAAGCCCATCGGCTGCGCGTTGAGCAGGCCCGCGAGGAAGGCCGCCGGGTGATGGCACTTGAGATAGGCGGAGGCGTAGGCGATCAGCGCGAACGAGGCCGCGTGCGATTCGGGAAAGCCGTAGAGCGCGAACGAGGTGATGCCGCGCAGGATCTCCTCCTGCGCGCGTTGCCCGATGCCGCGCTCGCACATTCCGGTCACGAGCCTCTGCTCGATCTGGCTCATCCGCTCCACGGAGCGTTTGAAGCCCATCGCGCGGCGCAGCTCTTCCGCCTCGCCGCCCGTGAAGCCGGCCGCGGTCATCGCGATGCGCAGCAGCTGCTCCTGGAACAGCGGCACGCCGAGCGTGCGAGCGAGGATCGGCTCGAGCGACGGATGGGGATAGGTCACGGGCTCGCGTCCAGCGCGCCGGGAGAGATACGGGTTCACCATCTTGCCCGTGATCGGGCCCGGCCGGATGATCGCCACCTCCACCACGAGGTCGTAGAAGCGCTCGGGCTTCATGCGCGGCAGCGTCGCCATCTGCGCGCGGCTCTCGATCTGGAACGTGCCGATCGTGTCGGCCTGCCGGATCATCGCGTAGGTGACGGGGTCATCGGGCGGCAGCACCGCGAGATCGATGTGCTTTCCCTCGTGGACGCTCACCTGTTCGAGCGTGTCCTCGAGCGCCGCGAGCATGCCAAGGCCGAGCAGATCGATCTTGATGATCCCGAGATCGGCGCAGTCCTCCTTGTCCCACTGCACGACACGGCGATCCGGCATGCGCGCGGGCTCGATCGGCACCACCTCGTCGAGCCGGCCTGCGGCGATCACGATGCCGCCCGAGTGCTGTCCGAGATGGCGCGGGAGACCGCGCACGCGCGTCACGAGCTCGAGCAGCGCGGCGATGCGCGGCGCCGTCGGGTCGACGCCGGCCTCGCGCAGCGCGGCGCGCTCGCTTCCTCGATCGTCGGGATGCTCGACGCTCGAGAGCAGTGCCGCGAGGCGCCCGGTGGCGTCCTCGGAGAGCCCGAGCACCTTCCCCATCTCGCGCACCGCCATCCGCGTGCGATAGGTGATCACCACCGCCGTCATCGCGGCGCCGTGGCGGCCATACTTCTCGAATACGTACTGGATCACCTTCTCGCGCTGGTCGCCCGACGGCAGATCGATGTCGATGTCGGGCCACTCGCCGCGCTCTTCGGAGAGGAAGCGCTCGAACAGAAGGCCCATCGCCACCGGGTCCACTGCCGTGATGCCGAGCGCATAACACACGGCGCTGTTGGCGGCCGAGCCGCGCCCCTGGGCCAGCATCGGCGCATCGCGCGCGAAGCGCGCGATGTCGTGCACGATCAGGAAGTAGCCCGCGAGGTCGAGCTTCTCGATCACGGCGAGCTCGCGATCGAGCTGGCGGCGCGCGCGCGCGGGTACCGGCCGTCCGTAGCGCTCGCGCGCGCCGTACTCGGTGAGGATGCGCAGGAACGAGGCCTGCGTTTCGCCGGGCGGGATCGGAAACTCCGGGAAGCGGTAGCCGAGATGTTCGAGCGTGAACGCGCAGCGCTCGGCGATCGCGCGCGTGGCGAGCACCCATTCGGGCCGGTCGCCGAAGCGCGCCGCGATCGCTTCGCGCGTGTGCAGGTGCTCTTCGGCGTTGACGGCCAAGCGGCGTCCGGCTGCATCGAGCCGCGTCTTCTCGCGCAGGCAGGTGAGCGCGTCGGTCAGCCTGCGCCCCTCGGCGCGCGCGTGGCGCACGTCACCCGTGGCCACCACGGGCACGCGCGCGTGCGCGGCCAGATCGGCCGCGCGCCGGTTGCTGCGCTCCTGCTCGCGGCGGCCCTGGCGCGAGACGTCCACCCAGAGGCGCCCCGGAAAGAGCGCGCCCGCGCGGTCGAGCAGCGCGGGCTTGAGGCGGGCATCGCCGCGCACGAGGGCCGTGAGGCCGGCCGCGTGCTCTTCCACCTCGCTCCAGGAGACGAGCGCTCCTTCCTTTCCAATCCGTTCGTGGCCGCACGTGATCAGGCGCGCGAGGTTGCGATAGCCGCGCGGCGTCTCGACGAGCAGCAGCAGCGCGTCGGCGCCTGCGTCGGGCTCGCTCCGCGAAACCTGCAGCGTGGCTCCGACGATCGCGCGCAGACCAGCCGCGCGCGCTGCCTGGTGGAAGCGCGGGATCCCGTAGAGGCCGCCCCGGTCGGCCAGCGCGAGAGCGCTGTGGCCGCACTCGGCGCGGCCCAGACCAGATCCTCGGGATTCGACGACGCCTCGAGAAACGAGAACGCGCTGCGGCAGCGCAGCTCGACGTAATCGCACGCCGGGGGGCGAGGGGCCACGAAGCGATTTTCGTCTTTTGTTCGCTTCCGGTCAATCGAAACGACTCAGCCCGAGGCCGAGGCCGACGGGCGAAGCGGAAGGCGACGCCGCGAAGTAGCTCTCGCCTAGTTCGATCCGCGCAATAGCTGCGCGGCGAGCGCCTCGGCCTGCTCGAGCAGCTCCTCGAGCAGGTCGAGGCCGCCGTTCCAGAACGCGGGATCGGCGATGTCGAGCCCGATCGCGGCGAGCAGGTGCTCCGGGGTATCGGAGCCGCCCGCCTCGAGCAGCGCCAGATAGCGCGGCACGAATCCGGCTCCCTCCTCGTCGTACCGGCGCAGCAGTGCGAGCACGAGCAGCTCGCCGAACGCGTAGGCATAACAGTAGAACGGCGAGTGTACGAAGTGGGGGATGTAGAGCCACCACCACGCGTAGTCGTCGGAGAGTGCGACCGAGTCGCCGAACATCGGCCGGTTCGAGTCCATCCAGAGCTCGTTCACGCGCTCGAGCGGCAGCTCGCCCTCCTCGCGCCGCGCCGTGTGGAGCGCCTGCTCGAAGCGCGTCATCGCGACCTGGCGGAACACGGTCGCGAACGCGTCCTCGAGCTTGCCGCACAGGAGTGCCAGGCGGACCTGCGGGTCGCTCTCCTCGCGCATCAAGCGCCGGAACACGAGCATCTCGCCGAACACGCTCGCGGTCTCGGCCGTGGTGAGTGGCGTGTCCTGCTCGAACAGACCCTGCACCGAAGCGAGCGACTGGTGCACGCCGTGGCCGAGCTCGTGAGCGACCGTCATCACGTCGCGCAGGTTGCTCCGTGTAGTTGAGCAGCACGTAGGGATGAATCGAGGGAACCGTCGAGGCGGAGAACGCCCCGCCGCGTTTGCCCGGGCGCAGCTCTGCGTCGATCCAGCGCTCGTCGAAGAAGCGCTGCGCGATCTCGGCCATGCGCGGCGAGAAGTCGCGGTAGGCGCTCGTCACGATCTCGCGCGCCTCTGCGAAGCTGCGCTTCCCGTCGGCGCCGCCGAGCGGCGCATAGCGGTCGTAGTCGGCGAGCGCGGGCAGCCCGAGCAGGCGCGCCTTGAGGCGGTAGTAGCGCGCCACGAGGTCGTAGCGGCCGACACACGCGTCGAGCAGCGCATCGACGCTCTCGCGGCGCGCCTCGTTGGCGAGGTGACGCGCGGCCATCGCGTGCGGATAGCTGCGCCGGCGATCGTCGGCGGCCTTGTCCTGGACCAGGATGTTGAAGATGAATCCGAGCACGCGCGCGTTCGCGCGCAGCCCGGCCGACAGCCCGGCCGCCCCGGCGCGGCGCGTCTCGCGGTCGGGGTCGTAGAGCAGCGCGAGCGTCTCCTCCTCGGAGAGCTTCTGCACCTCGCCGCCGATCGTCACCTCGAACTGGAGGTCGGCCATGATCTGGTCGAACAGGCGGCTCCACGCGGCGCTGCCCGTGTTGTGGGCCTCGGCGAGCACGCGCTCCTCGGGCTCCGACAGCACGTGCTCGCGGTAGCGGCGCATTCCGGCGAGGTAGTGGCGGCGACGCGCGAGCTCGGGCTCGGCGAGCAGTGCCTCCGCGCGCTCGCTGTCGGCGGCCAGCCACTCGAGCTCGAAGAAGAGCAGTGCGTTGCGGATCTCGGTGCCGCGCTCCTGCACGTGCTGGAGCAGTGCGCCGTGACGCGGCGTCTGCGTGTCCGCCGCGAACAGGAGACCCGCGAACGCGCCCGCGCGCGCGGCGGGCTCCGAGATCGCTTCGATCTCGTCGACCGCGCGCGCGAGCTCTGCGGCGCCGAGCGACGCGACCCGGCCGCGATAGCGCTCCGCGAACGCGGTGGCGGCCGCGAGCACACCCGCGAGGTCCTTCTCGATCTGCGGGTCGTCGGGGCCCGCGTAGAGATGCGAGAGATCCCAGCGGACGCCCGCCGCAGAGCCGCCCGTTGCCGTTTCTGACATGCATTCCTCGTCGGTGGGAGGCCGAGCATAGTACCCTCGCCGAGCCATGCCGCCCCGTGTCGTGCTCCACGCCGATATGGACGCCTTCTACGCGTCGATCGAGCAGCGCGATCACCCGGAGCTGCGCGGTCGTCCCGTGGCGGTCGGGGGAGATGGACGACGCGGTGTGGTGTCGGCGGCGAGCTACGAGGCGCGCCGGTTCGGCGTGCACTCGGCGATGTCCAGCGTGGAGGCGCGGCGGCTCTGTCCCGAGCTCATCTTCGTGCGCGGCTCGATGCGGCGCTATGCGGCCGAGTCGAAGCGCATCTTCGAGATCTTCGGCCGCTTCACGCCGGTCGTGCAGGGACTGTCGCTCGACGAGGCGTTTCTCGACCTGAGCGGCACCGAGCGGCTGTTCGGCCCCGCGCGCGGAGTGGCCGAGGCGCTGCGCCGGGCCGTGCGCGACGAGACGCAGCTCGCGGTGTCGGTCGGCATCGCGCCCGTGAAGATGGTCGCGAAGATCGCGAGCGACCTCGCGAAGCCCGACGGTCTGCTCGAGGTGGCGCCCGCCGACGTGGCGGGCTTTCTCGAGCCGCTTCCGGTGCGCCGGATCTGGGGTGTGGGACCGGTTGCGGAGGAGCGCCTGCACGCAGCGGGCTTCACCACGATCGGCGAGCTCGTGCGCGCGGATCGGGTCGTGCTCGAGACGCGCTTCGGTGAATGGGGGCTCGCGCTGGCGCGGCTCGGACAGGGCCGCGATCTCTCCGAGGTGGATCCCTATCGCGACGCGGTCTCCTACAGCGAGGAGAACACCTTCGCCGACGACGTGTCGTCACGCGAGGTGCTCGAGGCCGCGCTGATCACGCACGCTGAAGCCGTCGCGCAGCGGCTCCGGCGCGACCGGCTGCGCGCGCGTACCGTGGTGCTCAAGCTCAAGCTCTCACGGCGCGTCGCACCCGGGCCGCGCGGCTACCCGCTGCTCACGCGCCGCACCACGCTCGCGGAGCCCTCGGACGACGGCGCGCTGCTCTCGCGGACCGCGGGCGAGCTGCTCACGCGCGCGGCGCTGCGCGAGCCGGTGCGCCTGCTCGGTGTGGGCGTCACGGGTCTGATCAGCGCCGACACCGGTCAGCTCGCGCTGTTCGCATCCCCGCGCGACGCACGGCGCGAACGCCTGAACCGCGCGCTCGATGCGATCGCGGACCGCTTCGGCAGCGGCGCGATCGTGCGCGGCGACGCGAGGCCCGCCGCGCGTGCGGGCCTATCGCTGCAGCAGAAGCGCGGAGCGGATCCGAAGAATCGGTGACGGACCGCGCGCCTCGCGGAGTGCGCGGTTATGATGCCGGCCATGGTGGGTCAGGAAGACCACGCAATCGACGAGGGTCTGCGCGCCGACGATCTGCGCGAGATCTGGAGCTTCGCCAACCCGGAAGAGAAGGTGGAGGGATTCCTCTCGCTCTCGTTCACCGAGGCCGAGGCGCTGTTCCTCTCGCTCGACACGCGCGCACAGGGCGAGCTGCTCTTCGCTCTACCCGCGAACGAGCGCAAGCTCTGGGTGCGGCAGCTGCCCCCGGACGATGCTGCCGACGTGTGCCAGAAGGCGCCTCCGGAGACGCGCGACGCGCTGCTGCAGCTGCTCGACGATGCGACGCGCAAGGAGGTGTTGGCGCTGCTCGCCTATGCCGAGGACGAGGCGGGCGGGCTGATGAGCCCGCGCTATGTCCGGCTCCGCCCGGACATGAACGTGGACGAGGCGATCAAGTACCTGCGCCGCGCCGCGCGCGAGCGGGCCGAGACGATCTACTACATCTACGTGCTCGATTCCGAGCAGCGGCTGGTCGGCGTGGTGTCTTTCCGCGAGCTGTTCAGCGCGGCGCCCGAGCGCACGGTGCGCGACGTGATGCGCGATGGCGTGCTCTCGGTGCCCGAAGACCTCGACCAGGAAGCGGTCGCCAACGTGATGGCCGAGAGCAAGCTCATGGCGGTGCCCGTGGTCGACGCGCAGGGCCGGATCAAGGGCATCGTGACGGTCGACGACATCGTCGACGTCGTGCGCGAAGAGGCGACCGAGGACATCCAGAAGATCGGCGGCAGCGCCGCGCTCGACGCACCCTATCTCGAGGTTGGCATTGGGGGGCTGGTGCGGAAGCGCGCGGGCTGGCTCACCGTGCTGTTCCTGGGTCAGCTCCTCACGGCCACCGCGATGGCCTACTACGAGGACGCGATCGCGCGAGCAGTCGTTCTCGCTCTCTTCATCCCCCTGATCATTTCGAGCGGCGGCAACTCGGGCTCGCAGGCGAGCACGCTCGTGATCCGAGCACTCGCGATGGAGGAGGTGCGCCTGCGCGATTGGTGGCGCGTGTTCGTGCGCGAGCTCGGCACGGGTCTGCTACTCGGACTGATCCTGGGGCTGATCGGTCTGTTGCGCATCGTGCTGTGGCCGACGCGCGAGTCGCTCTACGGCGAACACTTCGTGCTGATCGGGCTCACGGTCGCCGTGAGTCTGGTCTGGATCGTGGTGTGGGGATCGATCGCCGGATCGATGCTCCCATTCGTTCTGCACCGGTTCGGATTCGACCCTGCGAGCGCGTCGGCGCCGTTCGTCGCGACGCTCGTCGACGTGACGGGCCTCGTGATCTATTTCAGCGTCGCGACGCTGTTCCTGTCCGGAACGCTCTTGTAGCGCTACGCGGAGACTGCGCGAGGCGCGCTCGCGTCGTGCTTCTCCCAGCGATAGATCCGCATCGGGGGCACGTTGAGCAGCTCGGTCTGGACACGCGCGCGGCCGAATACCTCGCGGCCGAGCATGTGCACGCGGTCGCGCACCTGATAGGCGACGAACGCGCCGCCGGGCGAGAGCGCATCGTAGACGGAGCGCAGGATGTCGCGGCCGATCGGCATCGCCATGGTCGAGAACGGGATGCCCGAGACGATCACATCGGGTGTGGGAAGGCCGCGCGCCGCGAGGATCGCGCTGATGTCGACCGCGCTGCCCTGTTCCACGATCAGGCGCTTGTCGGGCCAGCGGTCGAGGACCTCGACGAAGTGCGGGTTGATCTCGATCGCAAGCAGCTGCGCCTCGGGCTGCATCGCGCGTAGGAGTGCGCGCGTGGTGCCGCCGGTGCCGGGGCCGAGCTCGACGATCAGCCGGGCGCGGTGTGCGCGCGTGGCGCGCGTGACGCGGCGCTCGAGGAAGCGCGAGCTCGGGATGATCGAGCCCACCTGCATCGGCCGCTTGAGAAAGCCTCGAAAGAAGGCGAAGCGGTCGTCAGGCTGCAGTTTCAGTGAGCGATTCGTCTCGGGCACTAGGCGATCCTCCCGGGAAAGCGCACCCCTCCGGGCGCGAAGTCGCGCACTGTATAGCCAATCTCCCTTCCATCTTGCTTCAATCGTACAGGGCGTCGATCTGCCACTCGCGGCGGACGTGGTCGAAGCGCAGCCGAACCACCACACCGTCTTCGCTTTGAACGTCGAACTGATCGAAGGCAAAGCGCTCTTCGGGCGACCACCAGCCGCCCGTAGTGCGCCAGGGGCCGGCACAGCGCACCACGCGTCCGTTCGCGACCGCGCTGCGGATCCACGCCGGGGACTGCTGCTCTCGGCGCACCACGGCGGGGACCGGCGGCCGCAGCGCGCGCAGCGCGAGTGCGCCCGTGAAGGACCGCTCCCGCTCGGACGCCGTGCGCGGCGCGGTCGGCGCGAACGGAGCGAGTGCGAAGGCATCGGGGTGATGGGTATCGACAGCCACGGGTGCGCCCACGCGCGCATCGCCGCACAGGCTCCGCAGCGCGGCGAGCGTCTCGCCGAGCACCGCCGGGGCTGGCCCGGCAGGGCGGAACAGGTCGAGCTGATCGCGGCGCAAGGGGCTGGCGCGGGTCACGACGCGCACGCCCGCGGCCGGCGCTGCGAGTGGGCGCGCTTCGAGCGCGTGGCGTGTTAGGCGGACCAGCACGCGCAGGTCGGCGCACGGCGCAGCCATGCCGACCCGGCGCACGTCGCGCGCGCCGTCGGCGAGATCGAGCGAGAGATCGAGATCTCCGCAGCCCAGGTGCCGAACGCCGAGCCGCTCGAGCAGGCGCGAGAGCAGGCCCTGCAGCACGAACAGGAGCGGCTCGAGGCGGTCGATCGGCGCTTCCAGATCGATCGCCTCCACGAGCTGCAGCTCGCGCGCTTCGGGCAGCGGCACCTCGGTTGCCTCGCCGCGCGCCATCTGGATCAACTCGAGAGCGCTCGTGCCGAGCCGGGTGGCGAGGCCGCGGCGCGGCAGTGCGAGCAGGTCGCGCACCGTGTGAACGCCGAAGCGCGTGAGCGCTTCGGCGAGCGCATCGCCGGGATCGAGCAGATCGATCGACAGCGGTGCGAGGAAGGCGCGTTCGCGCTCCGGGGGCAGGGCGAGCACCCGGCCTCCCGCATCCTCTTCGTTCTCGGATCGACACGGAGAGGTGTCAGTCGAAGTGGCGAGCTGGCGCACGGCGATGCGCGCCACGCCGCACGACGAGGCCACCGCCACGTCGGCGGGCAGGCCGAGTGCGAGGATTCGCGCGGCGAGCGCGGTGGCGAAGCCGGCTTCCGAGCGGAACAGCGCTCCGGTGCCCTCGGCATCGACGAAGACGGCGGCCTCGGTGGCGAAGACGCCGCCGCAGCGCGGCGCGAGCGCGGCGCGCGGTGCACACGAGAAGGCGGCATCGAGCAGCGTGTCGCGGGCGGCCTGCTCGAGCGCCGGGGAGGCCACGCGCACCGCGAGCCCTGCGCACAGGCTGCGCGCGTGGGCGGCGCTGGTTCCCGCGCACACGCCCGCGCGCGCCGCCGCTCGCGACACACACAAGAGCTCGGCGCGCGGACTCGCGCCGTCGGCGATCGCGAGCGGGCGGCCGTGCAGCTCCGGGTGCGCGCGCAGCTCGGCCGAGAGCGGCAGGTCGGCCACGCGCGCGCACGCGATCCTCATTCTTCCGCAGCGGCGCGCAACTGCACCGCGGCCGGAGGCCCCGGCCGCCCGCGGCGCTGGCGCGCGATCGCCACCTCGATCTCCAGCCCTTCGAACAGGCTCGGGGTACCCGTGAAGCGGGCGCGGGTCGGCAGGAGCTGCAGCGCGAGGTCGGCGTTGGAGCCCGTGACCCGCCGCAGCGAGACCACGATCAGCGCGGTTCCCCCCGCCGCCGCAGCGCGCGTGAGGCGCTGCCAGGTGGCCGCGGGCAGCGACTCCCACTCCGCGTCGCATCCCGCCGCGTCGAGCAGCACCGCTGCGAAGCCGCGCGCCCGGAGCAGGCGCTCGCTCGCGCGCACGGCCGCGGAGACACCCGGTGGGCGCGCCCACAGCACCCGCTCGAGCTGCACCCCCGCACTGCGCGCGGACGCGGGGTGGAACGCGTCGGCGGAGTCGACCACCGCGACCACCTCTCCGGCCTCGGTCGCGCGCGCGAGCAGCGCGAGCGCCAGCGAGGTGCGGCCCGAGGAGGGCGGCCCGTGGAACTCGCACAGGCGGCCGCGCGCGAGCCCTCCGCCCAGCAGCGCATCGAGCGCCGGAATGCCCGTCGCCAGATCGACGCGGGGCTCGCGGTCGGATCCTCCGCGCCGCACCTCGGACCCGAGGTCGTGCAGCAGGCGCGCGAGATCAGGACGCTCGGGGGAGGGGAGAGGCATGGGAGGCCTATTTTCGTCTTATATTCGCCTCCCGGCAACTTCCGTCTATCGGCCCTCTTTGATCCTCACCCGCCTTCCCTCGACGGCGAGCCGCCCTTCGGCGATCAGCCGGATCGCCTCGGGCACCAGCCGGCGCTCCGCGGCCTGTACGCGCGCGGCCAGCGTCTCGGGGGTGTCGTCGTCGCTTACCCGCACCGCTTCCTGGAGGATGATCGGCCCGTGGTCGTACTCGTCGTCGGCGAAGTGGACCGTCGCGCCCGTCACCTTCACTCCCGCCTCGAGTACCGCCTCGTGCACGCGGTGGCCGTAGAAGCCGTGGCCCGAGAATGCGGGGATCAGTGCCGGGTGCACGTTGATCACGCGGCCCGCGAAGCGATCGCGCGGCTCGAACGGGGAAAGGAAGCCGAGCAGCGCGACGAGGTCGATTTCGAAGGGCGCGAGCGCGCGGTGCAGCGCATCGTTGAACGAGCGCACGTCGCCGTGCTCGCGCCGCGGCACCGCGAGCGCGGGCACCCCGCGCCGCGCCGCGCGCGCGAGCCCGCCGGCGGTCGATTTCGAGGCGATCACCACTGCGACGCGCGCGGGCAGCCCCGAATCGATGTGCTCGAACAGGTTTTCGAGGCTGGTTCCCTCGCCCGAGAGCAACACGGCAACCTGCAACGGCACGCGCGCAGTCTACCTTCAAACGAATTAGAATGCGCCGCTCGCTCGGAGGTCCCCGTTGTCGATCCTCGTATCCGGCTCAGTCGCGCTCGATCACATCATGGTGTTCCCGGACCGGTTCGCGAACCACATCCTGCCGGATCAGGTGCACGCGCTGAACGTCTCGTTCAACATCACGAGCCTCGACACCCACTTCGGCGGCGTCGCCGCGAACATCGCCTACCACCTGCGCAAGCTCGGCGCCGATCCGCTGATCCTCGCCGCGGTCGGATCCGACTTCGGCCCCTACGCCGCGTGGCTCGACCGCCACCAGATCCGCCGCGACGGCATCGTGGTGTTCGACGATGTGCGCACGCCGCAGGGCTTCGTGACCACCGACCGCGAGGATTGCCAGATCTGGGCGTTCTACGAGGGGGCGATGGCGCGCGCGCACGAGGCCCGCGTCGAGAGCGTCTCTTCGCCGCTCGAGCTCGCGATCGTCTCCGCGAACGGCAAGCGCGCGATGCTCGAGCACGCGCGCGCGCTCAAGCGGCGCGGCGTTCCGACCTACATCGATCCGAGCCACGGTCTGCCGATCCTGTCGGGCGCAGAGCTGCTCGAGCTGATCGAAGGCTCGGCCGGCTACTTCGTGAACGACTACGAGTGGAAGCTCACGCTCGAGCAGACCGGCGTCTCCGAAGCGGAAATCGCGGCGCGCTGCGGGAGCGTGATCATCACGTACGGCGCCGACGGTTCCGAGATTCACACCGGACGCGAATCGCTGCGGATTCCTCCGGTCGAGCCGAAACGCGTCGCCGACCCGACCGGCTGCGGTGACGCCTATCGCGCGGGCTACTTGTTCGGGATCGCGAACCGAGCGCCCGTCGACGTCGCGGGCCGGCTCGGGAGTCTGCTCGGCAGCTGGCAGGTGGAGGTCGAGGGCGCGCAGGCGCTCACCTACGACCTCGCCGCGGTACGCGCGCGCTATGCCGAGGTGTTTGGCGGGAGCTTCTAGTCTTCGAGCCACACGCACGCAGTCGACACGTTGTCTCCGGCGGCGTTCGCGCGCTGCGCGGCCAGTGCGTGTTCGACGACGCCGCGCGCCGCGGCGAGCGGGCGCAGGTCCGCGCTCTGCTGGCTTGCAGCGGCGACGCTCTGCGCGACCGCGCGCGGCGGATCGGCCACGCCGATCCCGGCTTCGGAGAGGCCGTCGGTCGCGAGCACGATCGCGCGCGGCAGCCCGAACTCGAGCGCACAGCGCACGCCGCGCTCGATGCCGGCGCGGTCGAGGCGCGCATCGCCCACGAACGTGACGTCGTCGGGTCCGGCGGGGCAGGGCTCGCGCGCGATCTTCGCCGCATCCACGCTGTACAGGTGGCTGTCGCCGATCAGCATCGCCGCCCACCAGCCCTCGCGCGGTCGCACGAGACCGAGCGCGAGCGTCGTGCGGCCGATCGGATGCTTCGGATCGACCGCGAGCAGCGTGCGGTTGAGGTCCTGCGCCACATCGGGCGCCTCGAGGAACCAGCGATCGGAGAGCGCGATCGCGCCCGGGGAGGTCCAGCGCGGTGCGTGCCGTTGGAGCAGGCGGTCGAGTGCGTGCTCGGCGCCGCCGCTGCCCCAGTGGCCGTCGGCCACCGCGATCAGCCAGGCGTGCTCGGTCCACGCGAATGCGCACGCATCCTCGTTCGGATCGCGGTGGTCGTAGGTCTTCGCGGCGCCCCCGCGCGAGAGCGCGATTGCGACGCGGCGCTCTGCGAGCGTCGCCACGGCCCCGAGCAGCAGGTGCTCGCGACCGCGCAGGATGCCGGTGCGCATGCGAGGCGACTCCGCGACGGAAGGGGCGGCGAGTATATCCGCCCGGCCAGGATTGGCCCGATGCAGGGCGAGCGCGCGGGCTGCGCTAGGCGGCTTTGCGCGTCTCGGTCGACGGTGCGATCACGTGCGCAGGGGGCTCGCGGATCTCCCAGACCACGCCCACCGCCTGGAGCCCGCGCAGCACGTAGTAGGTGATGTCGATCTCCCACCAGCGGAAGCCCTGGCGTGCGGCGGCGCAGAAGTGGTGGTGATTGTTGTGCCATCCCTCGCCGAGCGTGAGCAACGCGAGCCAGGGATTGTTGCGGCTGGTGTCGTCGGTGTCGTAGCGGCGCGTACCCCAGGTGTGAGCGAGCGAGTTGATCGTGTAGGTGGAGTGCCAGAGCAGCACCGTCGACACCACGTAGCCCCACACGAACCCCGAGAACCCGCCCAGCAACGCGCACAGCACCGCCAATGCGAGCGCGGGCACGTGGTGATTGCGGTTCATCCACACGAGCTCGGGGTAGCGCGCGAAGTCGGCGATCCGGTCGAGCGGTGTTGCATCGAAGCGGCGCTCGAAGATCCAGCCCTGGTGCGCGTGGAAGAACCCGTGCGCGGGCGAGTGCAGGTCTTCGGGCTGGTCGGCGTACTTGTGGTGCAGGCGATGATTGCCCGCCCACCAGAGCGGGCCCTTCTGGGTCGAAGAGCACGCGAGCGCCGCGAGCACGAACTGGAACGCGCGGCTGGTCTTGAAGGTCTTGTGCGCGAAGTAGCGGTGGTAGCCGCCCGTGATGGCGAACATGCGCGCGTAGAAGGTCGCTGCGAGCAGCACGAGGTCGCGCGTTGGAGACTCCGACCCAGAACACCAGCAGGCAGCTCGCGTGGATGGCCCAGTACACCACTTCCGTCACGCGGTTGCTTCGCGCCCACCAGCCCTCGGCGTTGGAGAACGAAGGCGCGCGCTTGGCCGTCTCGCTGCCCGGAGCGAATCCGATCGCCACGACTACCTCCTCGTCGCCCGGTCCTCGGGCGGCGGAACGCTAGGCAGCACATCGGCAGGTCGCAGCGCACGGGGTGTGAAACTTGCGTAAAACCCGGATCGACCCGGGTCCAATGTGAAACTTGCGTAAAACCCCGACGGACCGGACACTCGCGCCGCCGCGCCCGGGGGTGCGGATCACCCAGGAGACCGAGATGGACGACCGCCGCAGCTGGCGCCTGTCGGAAGCCGAGCGCCGGGCCTGGCGCGACGACGGCTTCTTCGTGCGCGCAGCCGTGTTCGGCGCGGCGGAGCTCGCCGAGCTGGGTGCGGCGGCCGAGCGCTGTGTCGCGCGCGCGACCGCAGCGATGGAGACCTCGAGCACCCACTACGCGATCGACGGCAACGTCTATCACGAGGCCGGCGGCTCGACGATCCAGCTCGAGCACGCGGCCGGATCGCAGACGATCCGCGTGATCGAGCCGTTCCATCACCTCGAACCGCGGATGAATCGGTTGCTCGACGATGCGCGGATCGTCGAACCGATGCGCGACCTGATCGGCGACGAGCACGTGGCGCTGTTCACCGACAAGCTGAACCTGAAGCGGCCGCGCGAGGGCTCGCGCTTCCGCTGGCACCAGGACTCGCCCTACTGGGCCCACTTCTTCCGCGAGCTCGAACGGCTCCCGAACGTGTTGGTGACACTCGACGACGCCGACGAGTACAACGGATGCTTCCGAGTGATCCGCGGCAGCCATCGCCGCGGCATGCTGCCGGGCTGCGAAGGAGATGGCCGGCTCGGACCGCTATTCACGGACCCGCGCGCGTTCGAGCTCGCCGACCAGGTGCCCGCGGTCGCGCCCGCGGGCAGTCTGGTCTTCTTCAGTCCGCACACCGTGCACGGCTCGGAGCCCAACCGCTCCGACACGAGCCGCCGCGCGCTGGTGCTCACCTATCAACCCGGTGGAAACCGGATGTTCAAGGTCGACGCGAAGCGCGAGACGGGCTGACTACTTCTTGTAGGGCGGTTTCGCGAGCGAGCGCACGAACGCGACCACATCGCGGATCTGATCGTCCGTGAGCGTGCCACCCCAGGGCGCCATCAGCGGCGACTTGCCCACCGCAGCGCCGCCCTCCTTGATCGTCTTGAACAGATGCTCGTCGGTGAGCTTGTTCATGTAATTGCCGTCGCAGTGGTGGGCCGGCTGCGGGTCGAGTCCGGCGGCACCGGGACCGGCCGTACAGCCGTCTTCGCCGTGACAGGTGGCGCAGAGGAGCTTGTAGTGCGCGGCGCCGCGAGCGATCGCGTCTCCAGGGGTGGCCGCGGCCATCTCGGCCGGAGGCGCTGCGGGCGGCGGTGCCGGCGCGGGCGGCGGAGGCGGCGGTGCGGGCTCCTCCGCGGGCGGCGGCGGAGTCGGCGGGGTGGGGAGCGCAGTGGTCGTCTCACCCGAATCACCACACGCGAGCGCCGTCCAGGCGATCGCGGTGCAGAGCGTCCAGCGAATCAAGCGCATCGGCGTTCTCCTTCGAGGAATGCGTCCCAGAGCTCGTCGTAGGTGTGTGTCACCGGGAACTGCGGGAACTCGCGAATCACGTTGTCCGGGGGTCGGAACAGGATGCCGAAGTCGGCGGCGCCGAGCATCGCGGTGTCGTTGTAGGAATCGCCCGCCGCGACCACCTGGTAGTTCAGGCCCTGGAACGCCACGACCGCGTGTCGCTTCTGGTCCGGCATCCGGAGCTTGTAGTCGATCACGCGCCCGCGCGCGTCGGTCACGAGCCGATGGCAAAGGAGCGTGGGGAGCCCGAGCTGGAGCATGAGCGGCTTCGCGAACTCGTAGAACGTGTCGGACAGGATCACGACCTGGAAGCGGTCGCGCAGCCGGTCGAGGAACGCGCGCGCGCCGTCGAGCGGCGCGATCTTCGCGATCACCGCCTGGATGTCGGGCAGGCCGAGACCGTGCTGCTCGAGGATCGCGAGCCGCCTCTTCATCAGCACGTCGTAGTCGGGCTCGTCGCGCGTGGTCACGCGCAGCGCCTCGATGCCCGTGCGCTCAGCGACGTTGATCCAGATCTCGGGCACCAGGACGCCCTCGAGGTCGAGGCACGCGATCAGCAACGGAGTCTACGGCTCGAGGATCGGATGGAGATTCTGAGCCGGCAGCGTCTCGCGCAGCTTCTTGAGTGCACGCGCTTCGAGCTGTCGCACGCGCTCGCGCGACAGGCCGAGCGACTGCCCGATCTGCTCGAGCGTGTGCTCCTCCTCGCCACCTAGGCCGTAGCGCAGGCGCAGGATCAGCTGCTCGCGCGACGTCAACGCGCCGATCAGGAAGCCGACTCCGGAGCGCATGCGCTCGCCGTCGAGTCCGTTGTCGGGCGCAGCCGAAGTCGGATCCGCGACGAAGTCCTCGAGCCGCTTCTCCGTTCCCGCGACCGACGACTCGAGCGAGATCGCCTCGCGCGACAACAGATCGAGCGCTTCGAGCGAGCCCGCGTCCGTGCCGAGCTCGGGTGCGAGCTCGGCGGGCGTCGGCTCGCGGCCCAGCTTGCCCGTGAGCTCCGCGCGCACGCGCTGGCTGCGCTGCAGCCGGTCGTGCACGTGCGAGGGCAGCCGGATCGTGCGCGAGTGGTTCTGGATCGCGCGCACGAGCGCCTGCCGGATCCACCACACGGCATAGGTCGAGAACTTGAAGCCGCGCCGGTGGTCGAACTTCTCGACCGCGCGGATCAAGCCGAGGTTGCCCTCCTGGATCAGGTCGGGGAACGACAGGCCCAGGTTGCGGTAGTCCTTCGCGATCGCGACCACGAGCTTGAGGTTGTGCTCGATGAAGCGATTCTTCTCGATGCTCATGCGCTCGTGGGCGTTCTCGACGTCGGCGACCTTGTCGAGCAGGTTCGCGCGCACCATCTCCACGTCGCGCTCGAGATCGCGGAAGCGCTTGGTGCCGCGGCGCGCACGCTTCATCTCGAGCGACACGTCGAGCACGCGCTGGCGCATCTCCGCGAGCACGGCGAGCGAGAGCTGCGCCGCCTTCATCTCGCGCGAGATGCGCGCGTCGACCTTGGCGAGCTCCTTCTGGTTGCTCGAGTCGCGTGCCTTGTCGCGGTGCTGCAGCAGCGTGCGCAGCCGCTTCACGGCGCGCTCGACGCGTGCGGCGATCTCGCCGGTCTCCTCGTCTCCCACCGACTCGGACAGCTTCGCGCCCGTGTGCGAGAGCGCGCGCAGCTCGTCCCAGCGCGAAACCACGTGGCGCGCGCACAGCGGGATCGAGTACAACGCGTCGCGCAGATCCGACGTCGCGGCCTCGAGCTCCTTCGCGAGGAGAACTTCCTCCTCGCGGCGCAGCGTGCGCGTGCCGCCGATTTCCTGGAAATACGACTCCAGCGGCCGTCGCTCCCGGCCGGGATCCAGGTCATCGGCCGCAGCGGCGCGGGTGGCGCCCGTGGCCTGCTGGGTCTCATCTGTGGACTTGTTCTTGTGTTCCACCTTCAGAAATTCCTCGACCCCCCCACGGTGCGACTCCGCACCGAGGTGTCGGATACCGCCCGGAGAGGTCCCGTTTCAAGCGTTTTCTTTGATATTTCCAACGGCCGCCCGTGCGAAGCGCCGGACGCAGTCCGGCGTTGCGGGTGAGCCGTCGGCCAGTGGGCGCAACAGGCTGGGATGGGGAAGGCGTTGTCCGGCCGGACGGTGATGATTGAACAGAACTGGAGGGGGGATGGCGCGAACTTGGATAACCCGGAATTTTGCAGGATAGAACCTTCAAAGTCCAGCGGTTTCTCGTGCTTATGCGGCTCGCAGCGGTTCGGATTAACGGGCGGGACGCCCTCTCCGGTCCGGTTTCTGTGTCGGGAATGGGTCATTCGTATCGGCTGGGGAGGGTGAAACCCCGAGCGCAGGGCAAAAAACAACGACACCCTCCTACCCTATGAAGTGGCCATGACGGCAGCTCGTGGGGCCCCAAGGGGAGAATCCAAAAACGGTGGCTCCCCCGGGGTCCTGGAAGTTCCGTCGATTTGCGCGTGAAACCCCGACATCCGCAACACTCGGGCGCGCCATGACCGGGGATGCCCAGGATTGGGTCGGTGAGCCGTTCACGGAGAAGGCCTTCTACCTGGCCGATTTCCGCGAGCGCACGCTCGCGATCGCAGGCGGCGCCGACGCGCTCGCGGACCCCGCACCCGTGCGCTCGGTGTTCGCGGAGCTGGAGCCCAACCGCACGCGCATCGTGCTGCTCACGACCGACGCTGCGTTCGCGCGCGCGCTCGATGCGCCGATCGTCGCGCTCGCGCGCGAGCGCGCACGCGGATCGCTCTGGCGTGCGCTGCGCTCGGCGCCGCGCGTAGCGCTGCTCGTCGACCCCGGCGCGCCGTTTGCCGCCGCGTGTCGCGAGCTCGCGGTCAGTTTGCGCGTGTCGAAGCTGGTGTTCCTCGATCCGGTCGGCGCGCTCGTGCGCGGCGACGGCGCGCGGCTCTCGTTCGTGGATCTCGACGAGCTCGCCGCGTTGCTCGCGGATCCCACCGGCGATGCTGCGCGGCGAGCGCCGCTCTTGCGCGAGGTCGATGCGGCGCTGCGCGGCGGAGTGGCCGCGGTGAATCTCTGCACCGCTGCAGGGCTCGGCGAGGAGCTGTTCAGCTATGCCGGGTCGGGCACGCTGTTCACGGTCGGCCGCTATGTCGACGTGCGGCCGCTCGGGATCGACGACTTCGCCGCCGCGAGCGATCTGGTCGCGCGCGGCGTCGCCGAGGGATTCCTCGCACCGCGCAGCGAGCCCGACGTCGACCTCCTGCTCGCGAACGGCTTCGGCGCGTTCGTCGAACGCAGCCACCTCGCGGGCATCGGTGCGCTCGTTCCGCTCCCGGAGTCGGGCGCGGGCGAGATCGCGTCGCTCTATACGCTCACGCGCTTCCTCGGCGAGGGAATCGGCGGATACATCCTCTCGGCGCTGTGTCAGGTGGCGCGCGAGCGCGGACACGCCTTCGTGTTCGCGTGCACCACGAGCGAACGCGTCGCGGGCTTCTTCGAGCGCAACGGCTTCAAGCGCGTCGGGCCCGCGGAGATCCCCGCGGAGAAGTGGCGCGACTACGACCCCGAGCGCCGCGCGCGCGTGCTGTGTCTGCGCCGCGACGCTCACGCAGTCGACGAACTGGAAGCAGGGGGGCGACTCTCGCCGCCCCCCTGCCAGACTGACCGGACGTGATCGGTAAGCCGGGTTCTGTCCCGCCGCGCGAGCGGCGGTGGGGATCATTCATCTAGGCGCCGCATTGCTGCGGCGCTCGAGCGCTCTAACCCGCGCACTGGCACTCCGAGGAGTGCTTCGGACGAGCCGCCCTCGACAGTGCGCCTATTCGAGCTTGCTCCGGGAGGGGCTTGCCCCGCCGCCGGTCACCCGGCTGTCGCGCGTGGGCTCTTACCCCACGATTTCAACCTTGCCTGAGCCTCCCCGCGCGTCGTCTCTCACAACGCCGCGCGGATCTGCGGCCATCGGCGGTGTCGTTTCTGTTGCGCTTTCCCTCGGGTCACCCCGGGTCGCCGTTAGCGACCTCCCTGCTCTGTGGAGCCCGGACTTTCCTCCCGCGAAAGAAGGTTGTCTTTCGCCGGCGATCCCCTGATCACCTCCGGCGCTTCCATCCTACCGAAGTTCCTGCCCGCAACCTGACTAAGAGTTCTATTTAGATATCAAGTAAAGTATCTATTGCATATCGATTCAATACCGGATAAATAGTCTGCCGATGGCTACGAGCCCGAGTGCCGCGACCCCGACGGTCCCCAAGCCCGACGAGATCTTCGATCCGGTCGGGCGCGGTCTCGACGTGATCGGTGACCGCTGGACGCTCCTGCTGGTGCGGCACCTGCTCGGGGCCCATCGCGGCTTCCAGGAGCTGCGCAAGCGCACCGGGATCGCGCCGCGCGTGCTGTCGAGCCGGCTGCGCCAGCTCGCTGCCGACGGGTTCGTCGAATCGGTCGCGGACGGCTCGCGCTCGCTCTACGCGCTCACGCCCCAGGGTCGCTCGCTCGCGCCGATCATCACCTCGATCGGGCGCTGGTGGATCTGCCACGGACTGCGCGACCTCGACATCGACCCGAGCCGGTTCAACCGCACCTCGGCGCAGTCGGTGATCGAGTCGCTGCCGTTCATGGTTCACGCGGAGCGCGTCCGCGGGCGTCGATCTCACGTTCGAGCTGCGACTCGAGGGCGAAGGCGGCGGCGTCTGGACCGTGCGCGTGAACGACGGCTTCTGCGACGTGCGCCCGGGCTTCTCCCAGCGCGCCGACGTCCGCCTCACCGCCGACGCGCAGCTCTGGTGCGGCGTCGCGCTCGGCCTCGTCGATGCGCGCGATCTCTACCAGCGGGGCCTCCTGCGCAAGGAAGGCGGCCTCGAGGCGATGGACCACTACTTCCACCAGGTGGCGCCCGAGGGACGGGCGCGCCCGGTCGAGCAGGTACTTCCGCAATACGCAAGCGAAAGGAGTGACTCGTGATCTCGTTCAAACCTACGGAGGAGCAGGAGCTCGTACGCGACGCGATGCACGAGTTCGCCGAACAGGCGATCCGTCCGATCGCGCGCGAATGCGACGAGGCGTCGCAGGTGCCCGAGAGCTTCCTCGAAGCAGATCCATGGCGCTCGGCCTCGTCTCGACTGCAGATCCCCGAGGCTTACGGCGGCGCGGGCGAACTGCGCTCGCCGATTACCAACGCGATCGTCGCTCGAGGAGCTCGCGCTGGGGCGACGCCACGCTCGCGGTTGCCGCGCTCGCGCCCGCCGCGTTCGCGAACGCGGTGATCGATCAGGGCACCGACGCGCAGCGCAAGGCGCTGCTGCCGCAGTTCTGCGGCGAGCGCTTCCACGCCGCCGCGCTCGCGTGGATCGAGCCCGGCGCCGTGTTCGAGCCGCTGCTCCCGCGCACGCTCGCCGAGCCGAAGGGCGCGCGGATTCGTGCTCTCGGGCGCGAAGAGCTTCGTGCCGCTCGCCGACCGCGCGAGCCACTTCCTCGTGATCGCGCGCAACAACGGCGGGCTCGATGCGTTCATCGTGCCGCGCGACGCGGCAGGGCTGCGCATCTCCGAGCCCGAGAAGCAGCTCGGGCTGCGCGCGCTGCCGAACGCGGTGCTCGAGCTCGAGCGCGTCGAGCTGCCGGCCGAGGCGCGGCTCGGCGGCGACGCGGGATGCGACGTGCGACGGCTGCTCAACCAGTCGCGCGCAGGGCTCGCGGCTGCGATGACGGGTCTCTCGCGCGCCGTGATCGAGTACGCGATTCCGTATGCGAAGGACCGCGAGGCGTTCGATCAGGCGATCGCGCAGAAGCAGGGCATCGCGTTCAAGCTCGCCGAGATGCACATCGAGACCGAGTCGATGCGCTGGCTCACCTGGAAGGCCGCGAGCCAGCTCGAGCAGGGGAGCGACGCGCTCAAGTCCTGTCACCACGCGCGCGCCTACGCGGCCACGCAGAGCATGTGGGTCGCCGACCAGGGCGTGCAGGTGCTGGG
Source organism: uncultured delta proteobacterium (assembly GCA_963832165.1). Taxonomy (GTDB): domain Bacteria; phylum Myxococcota_A; class UBA9160; order UBA9160; family SMWR01; genus JAHEJV01. The sequence goes on from CAWHTE010000011.1 coordinate 443,533, forward strand.
CGGGCACGGCTTCATCCGCGAGCACCCCGTCGAGATGTGGTACCGCAACGCGCGCACGCTCAGCGTGCTCGAAGGCACGCTCTCTCTCTAACCCCGATGGCCTCCGCACCTGCAGTGCGGATGGAGGATCCAGCATGATCGACTTCACTCTCACCGAGAAGGACAAGCAGCTGCTCGACCAGGTGCGCGCCGAGGCTCTCGTGTGCCGCAAGTACGCGCGCTACTACGACGAGAACGAGCACGAGTTCATCCCGGACGAGTTCCCCGAGGACAAGGACTTCCCGAACGTCTATGCCCATTTCGCCGGGCGTACCGAGACCGACTACGAGCATGCCCGTGATGAGCATGCTGCTCTCGTCGGGACAGACCTGGGGCGACTACTCGGTGCGGCTGCGCCGCGCGAAGGGCGGTCTCGGCAACGCGGCGCTGCGGGCCTCGGGAACGCCCGAGCAGCAGGAGAAGTGGAAGGGGCCTGACGCTCGCCATGGCGATCACCGAGCCCGGCTGCGGCTCCGACCCGTCGAAGGTGCAGACCACTGCGGTGCTCGACGGCGACGAGTGGGTGATCAACGGCGAGAAGATCTTCGTGACCACGGGCTGCAAGGCCGAGGGCGTGGTGGTCTGGGCCACGATCGACAAGTCCGCGGGACGCGCCGGCATCAAGTCGTTCCTGATCGAGAAGGGCACGCCCGGCTTCGTCGTCGCCCACAAGGAGAAGAAGCTCGGCATCCGCGCCGACGACACCGCGGCCTACGTGTTCAAGGACTGCCGGATCCCGCGCGCGAACCTGCTCGGCGGCGACGAGTCGATCCCGAAGGAGAGCTCGGGCGGCTTCAAGCGGCGTGCTCAAGACCTTCAACATGACGCGGCCCGCGGTGGCTGCGGTCGGGCTCGGCATGGCGCAGGCGGCGCTCGACTTCACGCGCGACCAGCTTCGCGAGGCCGGCATCGAGATCGAGTACGGCGGGTCGCGTGCACAGCCAGTCGGCCGTGGTCGCGAAGTTCCTCGAGCTCGAGGCGCTGGTCGAGGCGGCCGAGCTCACGATCCTGCGCGCCGCGTGGCTCGTCGGGCGAGGGCAAGCCCAACAACCTCGAGGCCTCGGTGTGCAAGGCGAAGGCCGGCACCGTGGTGCGCCAGGTGACCCAGGGCTGCATCGAGCTGCTGGGCCCGCTCGGCCGTCTCGCGCGAGCACCTGCTCGAGAAGTGGTTCCGCGACGTGCGCATCACCGACATCTACGAGGGCACGGGCGAGATCCAGCGCATGATCATCGCGCGCGCGAGCTGCTCGGCTACACCCGCGCGGAGCTCAACTAGGAGTCGTTCCGCCGCTTTCCGATGATTTCGCGCAACTGCTCGGGCTGCACGGGCTTCACGAGGTGTTGGTCGAATCCGGCCTCGTGCGTGCGGCGGCGGTCTTCGTCCTGTCCCCATCCCGTCTGCGCGATGAGCAGGAGGTCGCGGAACCGCGCATCGGCGCGCAGCGTGCGCGCGACTTCATAGCCGTTCAGTCCGGGCAGTCCGAGATCCACGAGTGCGATCTCGGGCAGGAACTCCGACGCCGCGTCGAGCGCGGCGTGACCATCGGCCGCGAGCTTCACCCGATGTCCCATCAGCTCCAGCAGCTGACCGAGGCTGGTCGCGTGATCCTGGTTGTCGTCCACGATCAGAATGCGCTTCGACTCCTTCGCGCGTTGGACCGGAGCGGAGGTCGGCTCGTCCGTCGATAGAGCGGAATCTCCGACCGCGAGCGGCAAGCGGACCCTGAACTCGCTGCCCTGGCCGGGACCCGGACTGTGGGCCTCGATGGTGCCGCCGTGCACCTGCACGAGGATGCTCGCAAGCGCGAGGCCGACACCGAGGCCACCCCGCCGGTCGCCCAGCGCGCGGCTCCCCTGGGTGAACATCTCGAAGATGTGCGGCAGGAGATCTGCGGCGATGCCTTCGCCGGTATCGCGCACGGAGATCACCAGCTCGTCGGGCGCCGACGGGTCCGCTCCCGGAAGACGCTTTTCATGCGCCCGTTCAGCGCTGATCGTGACGGGCCCGCCGCGTCGGCTGAACTTGGCCGCGTTGTTGATCACGTTGATCAGCACCTGCGACATTCGCACGGTGTCCACGTTCAGGAACAGCGGCTCGGACGGAAGCGTCACCTTCAGCGTGGCTCCCCTCGACTCCAGGTAGGCACGGCAGGACTCCACCGCATTCTCGACGAGCGTCACCAGCGCGATCCGCTGCGGGTGCAGCTCGATCTTGCGTTCGGTGATTCGCGTCACGTCCATCAGGTCTTCGACGATCGTCGTCAGATAGTGGATCTGGCGTTGCAGGACGTCCCGCGCGCGCTCGATCGCGGCCTCGTCGCGATCCGCCACCTGCATGATCTCGATCGCGTTCTGCATCGGGGAGATCGGGTTGCGCAGCTCGTGGGCGAGCGTGGCGATGAACTCGTCCTTGCGGCGATCTGCGATCCGCAGCGACTCCTCGGCGCGTTTGTGCTGATCGATGTCCAGCAGGACGATCACCGCGCCGTCGATCTTGTCGTCCGAAGTCCGGTACGGGAAGATGCGCAGGGAGCGCCAGCGGCCCTCGCGATCGCGGATCTCGCGCTCCACGTGCTGGACGGTCTCGATCGTGTTCTCGATCAACTGCTCGAGATCGGGTACCAGACCCACCGGTGTCAAGTCGCTGATCGGCCGGTTGACGTCGCTCGGCAAGAGGCTCAGCGACTTCTGAGCCGGTGGTGTGAAGCGCCGGATCCGCAAGTCACCTCCGACCATCACGACCGGGATGTTGATGCTCGAGAGCAGATTGGTCAGGTCGTTGTTGGCCCGCGACAGCTCGAGGTTGCGGTGCTGGAGCTGCTCGTTGACCGTGGTCAACTCCTCGTTGGCGGACTGCAGCTCCTCTTTCGCGGTCTCGAGCTCCTCGTTGGTGCTCTGAAGCTCCTCGTTGCTCGAGAGGATCGCGTCGTTCGCGGAGCGCAGCTCCGCGTTCGCAGCGTCCTGCTGCTCGAGCAACGACTGCAGGTATTCCTTGGTGGCATCGAGCTCCCGCCGCAGCCGGGCTTGTTCGCGCCGATCGGGATTCTCAGCGGGATCCGGGACGGCGTTCGGAGCCGGCGGAGCGCCGGCGTTCTGCGCGGGGTCGTGGAACACCACCAGGAAACATCCGTTGGGGCCGTTGGGAGGCGTCACGGGTACGACCTCGAGGTCGATCTCGCGCACCGTTCCGTCGGTGCGCACGCGCGCGCCACGGCGCCGGGCCTCCTTGGACTGCCGGACCTCGTCCAGAAGGCTTCGAAGCTCGAGGAACAGGCCTTCGCGGGCCATCTTGAGCAGATTCGTGGTGGGTTCACCCGGCGGAGATTCGAGGAAGGCGCTGGTCCGCCCGCGGAACTGCACGATGTCGAGATTCTCGTTGATCAATACCGCCGGTGGCGCGAAGCGACCGAGCAGGATGCGATCGGCCTCCCGTTCGAAATCTGCCGGAGTCGGCGTGGCCGGAGCGCGGCGGGTCGCCGTCGCGCTCACATCGCGGAGATGCTCGGTCGGAAGATCGAGCAGCGGCCGGCTCGCCGTGGCCTTCTTCGCGTAGATCTTGTGGGTGCGGTCGACGAGCTCGAACAGGTCGGCGTTCTCGCCCACCGTCTCGGCGCTGCCGAGCACGAGGAAGCCCGGCGCATTCAGCGCGTAATGGAACGCCGGCAGCACGCGCCGCTGCAGCGGCGGCGCGAGGTAGATCAGCAGGTTCCGGCAGCTGATCAGGTCCACGTGGGAGAACGGCGGATCCGAAGTCACGTTCTGACGCGCGAACACGCACATCTTGCGAATCGACTCGTCGATCCGATAGAGGTGATCCTCGCGCTTGAAGAAGCGGCGCAGGCGATCCGGGGCGACCTCGGCCTCGATGCTTTCGGGGTAGAGACCGGCGCGCGCCTTGTCGAGCGACGTATGATCGCTCAGATCGGTCGCGAAGATCTGGATCGCGGGGCGCATCGGACGGTCGTCGAGGAATTCGAGCAGTGCGATCGCGAGCGAATACGCCTCCTGGCCGGTCGAGCAGCCGGGCACCCACAGCCGCAGGGGCACCCCGGGCGTCTTCTCGTCGATGATCGCGGGGAACACGCGCATCTTGAGCGCTTCGAACAGCTCCGGATCGCGGAAGAAGCTGGTCACGTTGATCAGCAGATCGCGGTGCAGCGCATCCACTTCGCCGCGATCGGATTCGAGTCGCTGCGCGTAATCGGCCAGCGATTCATGCGCGTGGAGCGCCATGCGCCGCAGGATCCGCCGCTTGATCGTGGTGTCGCGGTACAGGCTGAAATCGACGCGCGTCACCGCGCGAACCGCAGAGAGGATCCGCTCGTACTGCCGCTTCTCGTCGCGCAAGGTGGTCTCGGGCTGGACGTCGGCGAGATAAGGATGGCCGCCGAGCGAGGTGAGACGATTCGCGATCTCCTCCGGCGTCAGCACGAAATCGACGCAGCCGCTGTCGATCGCGCTGTGTGGCATCCCCGAATGTTTCGCGGACAGCTCCTCCTGCGCGAACGTGATCCCACCGACCGCCTTGATCTCGCACAGGCCCAGCGTTCCGTCCGAGCCCGTGCCCGAGAGGACAACCCCAATCGCCCGCGCTTGCTGGTCTTCCGCGAGAGAGCGGAACAGGTGGTCGATCGGCAGGTGGGGTCTCTGGGCCGCCGGACGCGGACTCACGCGAAGCACACCGCCTCCGATCGCGAGGTCCGCGTTGGGAGGGATCACGTAGACGTGGTTCGGACGCACGGCGACACCGTGGGTCGCCTCCTCGACGGCCATCGGTGTGGCCTTGGCAAGAAGATCGGTCAGCCCACTTTCGTGTCTGGGGTCGAGGTGTTGAACCAGCACGAAGGCCATGCCGGTCTTCTCGGGCAGGTGCGCCAGCAGCTGCTTGAACGCCTCGAGACCGCCCGCCGAAGCTCCGATGCCGACGACCGGGAACGGCTTGTCTTCGCGCGGCTCGTCGGTCGAGCGCTTGATGCTCGGGGGATCCGGCTTGACGCTCACTGCATGGATAGGCAGGGCGTATCAATCACGGCGGATCGAATCCGAGTCCGCTGCCGAACTCTTTGCGCGCGCGAGCTCGCGGAGCTGGCTCTCGAGCGCATCGCGGGTTTCGTGGAGAGAGTGGCACGTCGCGCTGACGCGACCCGCGCCGGTATGGATCGTCGCCGTCCAGAGACTGTCGCGGCCCGGCAGGAGGTCGTACGTGATCGTGGCCGGAAGGGCGGGAAACCCGCCGGGCCCCCTGTGATGACGACGGCCGATGTTCGTCTCTGCCATATCCGAGGCTCTCTGAGGCAGAGTACCCCGTCGCTCCGCTGGGCGCTGAAAAATCTCAGGTGGGTGAATCGAAGTAGCTGGATGAAAGGATGAAAGGAGCAGCGCCTAATCAGGCCCGCTGCCCGCGGCGACCCCTCGGGGTGGCGGCTCGCGATGCCGATCCTTCGGGAACGGCGAGGCGGAACTCCTCGCCGTTGGCATCCATATGCTCAAGGATGTGACGGGCCACACCGATAGCTCCTGTGCGCGCCGTGTGCAGTTCATGGCGCATGGGAGGTCTTTAGAATGCGCAATTTCCTCAAGCGATTGCTCTCCGAGGAGAGCGGTGCCACGGCCATCGAGTACGGCCTGATTGCCGGCCTGATCGCCGTCGTGATCATCGGCGCGCTCACCGTCACGGGCACGAGCCTCAACACGCTGTTCGAAACGGTTTCGGGCGAGCTCGAGACCGTGGCGGGCGGCGGTGGTGGTGGCGCTCCCGCTGCTCCGTAGTCCGATCGCGGTGTGATACGGCGGCGGCTCTGACTGCCGGGCGTAGCTGCGCCGCGGAAGGCGGTGTGATGAGTCGCGTGCAGAAGACTCGGGATCGTCGACGCGAGCGCGGTGCGAGCGCGATCGAGTTCGCACTCGTGTTCCCGATCTTCTTCGGCCTCATCTACCTGATGATCAGCTACGGGCTCCTGTTCAGTCTTCAGCACTCGATTACGGAGGCAGCGAAGGAGTCGGCGCGCTCGGCAGTGGCCTGCGATCCGACGCTCGCGACGGCGGCGCACGAGACATGCGTCACGACTCGCGCGCGCGCGACCGCAGCCGCATCACTCGACTGGCTCCCCAGCGATCTCCGCAATCGGATCCTCGGCGCGTCGAACGGCAACGTGGATGTCACGTTCGCCACGAACGCGGGCACGGGGAAGACCGTGGAAGTTCTCGTGGAACTTCCCGACTACGCAGCGACTCCAATCCTTCCCACCCTCACTCTTCCGTTCCTCGGTTCGATCCCCCCCCTTCCGGACCGCCTCGCGGGCCGGGCCGTGGTCTTGCTCTAACGCACCGCGCAAAGGGGCCTAACATATGCAGAGTCGGACGGTGCGAAACCTGGCGATCGCAATGATCGTCGTCGCACTCGGGCTGGGACTGTTCGCGCTGCGGCTGGTGCGGGACCTGCGCAATTCGGCGCAGGCCACCGAGACCACCGTCCGCAGCGACCTTCCGCGCGTGGTGGTCGCGGTCGCCGCGATCCCGGAAGGGAAGTCGGTCGAGTCCGAAGCGCTCTCCCTCGAGGCCGTATCGCTGGTCCCGGAGGGCTCGTTCCGCAAGCTCGAGGACGTGGTCGGGCGCAAGGTCTACCAGTCGGTGGGGCAGGGCGAGTCGCTGCTCGCGCGCCACTTCCGCCCGCCGGGTCCGGTTTCGAGCCGGATCAAGCCCGATGAACGCGCGATTGCCGTGAAGGTCGACGGTGTGATCGGGCTCGGCGGATTCATCCAGCCCGACGATCGCGTCGACGTGCTGCTCTATCTCGCGCGCGACCAGAGGGAGATCCCCGACACCCAGGCGCGCGTGCTGCTCGAGAACATCCGCGTGCTCGCCTACGGCGCGAACCTCGAGCGCCGCGAGCAGGAAGAGAGCGACGACAACACCAACAACGCGCGCACGGCCGTGCTCGCGGTGCCGGAGGCCGACGTCGATCGCCTGATGCTCGGTGCGAGCAAGGGTCTCCTGCGGCTCGCGCTGCGCGGCGATCCGGTCGAAGGGGAGCTCGGGGCACTGCCCCGGCCCAAGGGTGAGTACGAGAGTCTGGCCAGCCTGCTCAGCAACGCGCCGTCCAAGGTCAGCGGTTCCGGCAAGGCTGTGCGCAAGCCCCGAGTGCTCCGCGGCGAGGAGCAGGAGATCGACCGCTATTGAGCGCCCAACACCACAACTCCTGGCGACGTCGACTCGCTGCAACCGGTCTCGCGATCGCGGGTTGGGCCGTGTTTGCGGGCCCGGCCCGCGCCACCGACATCGCGGTCGAGGCCGGCTCGCAGAGCGTGATCGTGCCTCCGAGCCCGGTGCGCCGTGCCGCGGTGGCGGATCCCGCGATCGCCGACGTCGAGATCATCAATCCGAACGAAGTGCTCGTGATCGGCAAGCATCCGGGTGCCACCAATCTCGCGCTGTGGGTCGAAGGCGCCGAGGAGCCCCACCGCTACGACGTGAACGTCGAGGCGGCGAGCCTGGGCAAGCCCAGCGAGGGCTCGGCCCAGGTCCAGATCGACACGCGCATCGTCGAGCTCTCGCGCAAGGCGCTGCTCCAGGCCGGAATCAACTTCGCGCGCGTCTCCAACAACTCCGCGATCGCGGTCTCGCCGCCGGGCACCCTCTCGGGCATCAGCGGCGGCGGCGGCACGGGCTTCCTGCTCGACAGCGCGAGCGGCTTCCTGCCGCTCTCCCAGGCGTTCAATCTCGCGTACGGGAACAACAGCGAGAACCTGCTCGTGACCGTGAGCGTGCTCGAGCAGAACGGCTTCGCGCACACGCTCGCCGAGCCGAGCCTCGTGGCGCTCTCCGGGCAGACCGCGAGCTTCCTCGCGGGCGGCGAGCTCCCGATTCCGGTCGTTCAGAACAGCGGCGGCGGGAACTCGATCACGATCGAGTACAAGCCGTTCGGAATCCGCCTCATGGTGACTCCGACCGTGCTCGCGAACGATCGCATCGCGCTCAAGGTCGCACCCGAGGTGAGCGAGATCGACTTCACCACGAGCGTCGACACGGGCGGTGTGACGGTGCCGGGCCTGCGCACGCGCCGCGCCGACACGGCAATCGAGCTCGGGAGCGGCGAGAGCTTCGCGATCAGCGGGCTGATCAGCCAGCAGATGAACTCGAACATCGACAAGATTCCGGGGCTCGGCGACCTGCCGATCCTCGGCGCGCTCTTCAAGACCACGCGCTTCGAGCGCGAAGACCGCGAGCTCCTCATGATCGTTTCACCCCATCTCGTGAAGCCGCTCCGCGCGGACGCAACGAAGCTGCCCACTCCCGGCGAGGAGTACGAGCACTACCTGCCGGGCCTGTGGGAGCTGCAGTTCGGCGAGACGGGAAAGTTCGACCCGGAAGGTCCCGGTTTCTGGCCCTAGGGAGACGTCCTTGAAGCACCGGTTCATCGCCGTGACGGAGAGCGAGGCCCACGTCCAGTGGCTCGAGGAGAGCCTCGGTCCGCTCGCCGAGGCCGTCATCGCCGACGACATCGCGCCCGATCGCATCGCCCAGCTCGCGGACGCCGCGGCGGGCAGCGTCGTGTTCGTGCGCGTGAACGTGGCAGACCTGCGCTCGCGCACGGAGCTGATCAAGGCGCTGCTCCAGCGCAAGCCGCACCTGGGCGTGATCGCGATCGGCGACGAAGAGGACAAGGACGTGATCCTCGAATCGGTGCGGGCCGGCGCGCGCGACTTCGTGCGCGTGGGCTCCGACCGGCGCGAGGCCTACGCCGCGTTCCAGCGCGTGTTCGAGAGCGCGCCGAGCCAGACCGCGACGCCGAGCGGCAAGCAGATCGCGCTCTTGTGCTCGCGGCCCGACATCGCAGCGTCGAGCTTCGCGGTGCACCTCGCACTGCGCTTCGTCGAGATGGCGAGGCGGGACGAGAAGGTGCTGATGATCGACCTGGGCGTGCCCGCGGCCGACTCGCTGCTCTATCTCGACGTCGAGCCCTCGTATACGTTCGTCGACGCGGTCCGCAGCGTGCGGCGCTTCGACCAGACCCTGATCGAGACGGCCTTCTCGCGCGATCGCAGCGGGCTCGCGCTGCTGCCGCTGCTCGACGACCCGGGCCAGATCCGCGACGTGAACGGCAACGACATGCTCGCGCTGTTCTCGATCCTGAAGGCCCACTTCAGCCGCACGATCCTCTATCTGGGCGGGCTCCGATCGCCCGACTTCCTCGTGCAGGCGCTCTCGCAGGCCGACGAGGTGCTGCTGCTCGCCGACCAGTCGGTGGCGAACTGCTCGGCCGCGCGCCGCCTGCTCGACGATCTCAAGGAGCTCAACTACCCGGTTCGCGACATCCGCCTCGTGCTCGAGCGCTACACCGACAAGCTCGAGCCCCACGCGGACAAGGTGTCCGAGCTGCTGGGACTCCCGCTCGCCGCGGCGCTGCCGCCGAACGGCTTCGACATCGTCCGCGCGATGAACGGCGCCACGAACCTGTTCGAGATGGTGCCGAACTCGCCCTACGTGACCGGTATGCGCGCGCTCGTCGACGATCTGCTCGGTCGCAAGACGTCGGAGAAGCCCACTTCGCGAGGCGCCGTTCTCATGAATCGGCTGCGCAAGGTCGTACGCCGCCGTGGCGCGCAATGATGTTCGACAACTCCGCGTCGCCGATTCGCCTCCGCCAGGAAAACGACATGCAGGGCCTGAAGGGCCGCCTGCATCGCCATCTCATCGACGCGATCGACGAGGATCGCGCCGACATCGACGCGTGGTCGGCCGACGAGCTGCGCCGCTATCTCGAGACCCGGATCGCGCGCTTCATCAGCGAGAACAAGATCGCGGTGAACCGCAACGAGACGCAGGATCTCGTCGCGAGCATGGTCGACGAGCTCTCCGGGCTCGGCCCGATCCAGCCGCTCGTCGACGACGACGACGTGAACGACATCCTCGTCAACGGCCGCGACCGCGTATTCGTGGAGCGCAAGGGCAAGCTCGAGCTCACCGACATCCGCTTCAACGACGACCGCCACGTCCAGCGCATCATCCAGCGCATCATCGCGCCGCTGGGCCGGCGCATCGACGAATCGTGCCCGATGGTCGACGCGCGGCTCCAGGACGGCAGCCGCGTGAACGCCGTGATTCCGCCGGTCGCCCTCGACGGGCCCGCGCTATCGATCCGCAAGTTCCGCAAGGAGCCGCTGCGCGCTGGCGACCTGATCGCCTACGGCACGTTCGACGACCAGATGCTGCGCATGCTCACGGCGGCCGTGCAGGCGCGCTGCAACATCATCGTCTCGGGCGGTACCGGCGCGGGCAAGACGACGCTCTTGAACGTGCTCTCTCAGCACATTCCCGAAGGCGAGCGCCTCGTCACGATCGAGGACGCCGCGGAGCTCTCGCTCGGGCATCCCCACGTGGTGCGGCTCGAGACGCGCCCGCCGAACCTCGAGGGGACCGGCGAGGTCGCGGCACGCGACCTCGTGAAGAACGCGCTACGCATGCGCCCCTCGCGGATCATCGTCGGCGAGGTCCGCGGTGAAGAAGTGATCGACATGCTTCAGGCCATGAACACGGGCCACGAAGGGTCGATGACGACGATCCACGCGAACAGCGCGCGCGATGCGCTCACGCGCGTCGAGATGCTCGTCGGAATGAGCGGATTCAAGGGCAGCGACGCGACGCTGCGACACAACATCGCGAGCGCGATCGATTTCATCATCCAGATCAGTCGACTCCCGAGCGGCAAGCGCAAGCTCGTGAGCATCACCGAGCTCACGGGCATCGGCGACGACACGTACATGACCCAGGACCTGTACAGCTGGGACTACGACAACGAGCGATTCAAGAGCGCCGGGGTGACGCCGAACCACGCCGGGCTGCAGCGCACGCTGGGACAGCGGCCGCAGGCGAAGAGCGGGTTCTCCATTGGCTAGCGTCCTGCTGCTCGCGACCTTCGCTGCCCTGCTCTCGATCGCCGGGGCGGCGTTCTCGACGGTGATCCGCGAGCACGCGCAGCAGCGCGAGCGGATCCACGCGCTATTCGAGCGCGAGGCGCGCGTGGGTGCTCCGTCGGAGACGGTGATCGCGGCCCCTTCGGCCGTGGCCTCTTGGGTCGAAGACCGCATGCGGCGCGCGGGGATCGAGCCCCGCAGCTGGCACATCGTAGCGGCCGCGTTTGCGGGCGTGCTCTGGATCGGCACCGCTGGGCTGTTGCGCGGTCCGATCGGCGCGCTCGTCAGCGCGGTGGCACTGGGCGCCGCGGTCGTCCTGTTCCTCAACTGGAAGACGCGCAAGCAGAGCGAGAAGATCCTCGAGCAGCTGCCGAGCCTTCCTCGACCACATCACGCGCGCGGTGCAGACCGGCAGCAGCCTGCCGAATGCGCTCGTCGCGGCCACCGAGGAGATCCCGGAGCCGATCCACAGCGTGTTTGCGCGCGTCGTCCGCCAGACGCGGCTCGGTGTTACGATCGAGGAGGCGCTGGATCAGGCCGCGTCGCTCTACTCGGTGCGCGAGCTCTCGATCCTGGCGCTCTCGGTTCGCGTCTCGCAGCGCTACGGCGGAAGCGTGCGCGACGTGCTCGGGAGCATCGTGACGATGATCCGCCAGCGAGAACGCGCGCGCCGCGAGTTCCGTGCGATGACGGGCGAGACGCGCCTGTCGGCGTTGATCCTGGGGGCCTTGCCGACCGTGATCGGCGCCTACGTGATGATCGTGAATCCGGACTACCTCGGGCGGATGATGGCCGATCCGGTGGGCGTGATCCTGCTCTACGTGTCGGGCGGCCTCCAGGTGCTTGGAAGCTTCGTGCTCTGGCGGATGGTCAAGTCGGTCTAGCGATGGAAACGCTCGTGATGCTGCTGTTCGGCGCGGTCGCACTGCTCGTCTCGGGCAGCGGGGTTCTGCTGTTCTCCATGGCGCGCGCGGGTGCGGTATCGCGCGATCGCTCGAGTCGCTTCGAGCGGATCGTGCGCGGCGAGCGACTGAGCGCAGTGCGCAGCCGGCGCAGCTTCCGCTCGACGCTGATCGAGTTCGGCGCGCGGCGCGTCGACTCGGCCGACCAGGAAGTCACCCAGCTGCTCGCTCGCGCGGGCTTCCGCGGCCACGAGGCGATCGCGCTGTTCTCCGCGATCCGCTTGCTGTGCCCGATCGGCGTCACCGCGCTGTCCGCGCTCCTGTGGGTGGTGTTCTTCGGCAAGGGCGTCGGGGTGGGAATCGCGCTGGTCTGCTACGCGTCGTTCACGGTCAGCTATCTGGCGCCGAAGACACTCCTGCGCGCGCGCGCCGACGCGCGGACGCGGCGCTTGCACGACGACATCTCGGCATTCACGCATATCCTGCGCGTGCTCTACGAGTGCGGGCTCAGCACGGAGCAGGCGCTGCACGTGTTCTCGAAGGAGCAGCGCGGCGTGCTTCCGGATGTGGCGATGGAGATCGGCGAGGTCACGCGGCGCGTCAGCGCGGGCTCCGACCTCGAAGAGGCGACGCGATCGGTCGCGGACGAGGCCGGCGACGCCGAGCTCTCGGATCTGTTCGCGATGATCCGCCAGATCGATCGCTACGGCGGCGCGGTACAGGAGCCGCTCATGAAATTCGCGCAGCTGCTCGAGGATCGCGAGCGCACGCGGCTCCAGGAAAAGATCGGCAAGCTGTCGGCGAAGCTCACGATGGCGATGGTGTTCTTCCTCTTGCCCGCGCTGCTCACGTTCGTGGGCGGGCCCGGCTTCGTCGCCGTGGTCCGCGCCCTGAGTCAGATCAATGCGTAGCCGACGGTCGACGCGCTGGATGACGGTCTCCGGGCTGCTGCTCACGGCGATCCTCGCGGGCAGCTGCGCGAGCGATCGCGGGCCCGCGCCGGTCGCGACGGAGGTGCGCAAGGAGCTCACTGGGAAGGAAGGGCCGAAGCTGCACCTCGAGCTGATCGAGAAGATGCTCGAAGGGGGGCGCGCACATGCCGCGCTGGCCCACCTCGACTCGCTCGGACCCGACGCGGCGCGCCCCGAAGCGCAGCTCTTGCGCGCCGAGGCCCTGCGCCGGACCGGGCAGCTCGAGGCCGCCTGGAAGGTCTACGAGCCGCTGCTGCACAGCGCCGTCGCGGCGCCGGCGTGGCGCGGGCTCGGGCTGATCAAGGCCGACCAGGGCGATCTCGTCACTTCGATCGCCTGGCTGCGCCGCGCGCGCGACCTCTCCCCGACCGCAGGACGGATCCGCAACGACCTCGGCTACGCGCTGCTCTTGAACGGCGAACTCGAGCAGGCGCGGATCGAGCTGGTCACGGCGCTCGAGCTCGAAGGCGGGGTGCGCGCTGCGCGCAACCTGGTGCTCGTGCTCTTGATCGAGGGACAACCCACGGCCGCGGACCGGGTCGCGCGGCGCCACGAAATCGACGCGGCGGCGGTGGACCGCCTGCGCCGGCGCGCGGATCGCATGCGCGCAGGCATGGAACAAGGAGGTTGATCATGATGCGCAAGATCGGTTTGGTCGCGGTGGTGGTGGCGGGATTCCTGCCCGCGATCGCATGGGCCGACGAGTCGGACGCTGCGAGCGAGGAGACGCCCACGCACCACGAGTTCCCGCTCGGGACGCGAACGCGCGCACATCTCGAGCGCCAGCGAAACGGCGACGAGGCATCGGTGGCGCACGGCTTGACGCCGCCCGCCGAGCGCCGCGCGCGCAAGCGCTACCTGCAGAGCTTCGAACATCCGATTCCGGAGCTGTTCGAAATGGACGAGGGCGGGGAGAAGTAACGTGTCGCGCGTGATGGGTCGCCTGGACCCCCGCCGGCGACGCGAGCGCGGGGCCATCTCTTTCGCCGCACCGTCGGTGTTGATCCTCGGGATCTTCACCACGGCGCTTGCCGTCGACGTGGGGCGTCTGGCCTGGAACCGGCGCCAGCTCCAGGAGATCGCCGACATCGGCGCGATCGACGCGATGCGCGCGTTCGGCCAGTGCAGCGCGAACCCGACCGATCCGGTCGCGGCCGCGCAGGCGAGCGCAGTGCGCAACGGCTACACGGGAAACCTCGCCTCGGCGCCCAACGCCGTGCAGATCGGCAGCGTCACCACGGGCGCGAGCGGCGTGCGCACGTTCACGGCAGGAGGGTCGATCGAGACGGCAACGGCCGTGCGCGTGCTCGCGACGCGCCAGGTTCCGTTCACGATGATCGCGAGCTCGTTCCTGCCGGGCTCGGCGCAGCTCTCCGCCGAGGCGGTGGCCGCGCGCGAGGCGTGGGGAGCCTTCTCCGCGGGCAGCTTCGCGGCGCGCGTCGATACCAGCGACTCGCCGCTCTTGAACCCGCTGATCGGCGGCCTCTTGGGCGGACCCTTGTCGATCAGCGGCGTCTCCTACGAGGGCCTCGCGAACGCGTCGCTCACCGTCGGCGAACTCGTCGCTGCCGCGAACGTGGCGACCGTCGACGAGCTGCTCGCGCTGGAGATGACGGCGCCCGAGTACATGGAGCTTCTGGCCGAGGCGCTCGCGGACGGGGGCGATGCGAGCGCCGCCGCCACGCTGACCACGATCGCGAACTCGGCCAACGACGCGCTCACGGTTCCGCTCGGCGAGGTGCTCGACATCGCCTCGGGCGCCACCAACTGCCGCGTTCGACGCGCAGCTGAACGCGTTCGACATGCTCGCCGTCGGCGCGCAGGTGGCGAACGGCGACGTCGGTATCTTGATCAATAATCTGGGCATCTCGGTGCCGGGGGTCGCAGGAATCTCGGCGAAGCTCAAGATCATCGAGCCGCCCCAGATCGCGATCGGTCCGCCCGGCCGCGATTCCGACGGCGAGTGGAACACGGCCGTGCACACGTCCCAGGTTCGCCTGGAGCTCAACGTCCGCCTCCTGGGCGTGCTCGGGATTCTCGGCAGCAGGCCGGTAGCCGTCGACATTTTCGCCGAGGCCGCGCAGACCGATGCGCATCTCGACGCGATCGATTGCGCCGACGCCGACGACCCGGTCCACCGTGCCATCGTGGGCGCCGAGCCGGGCCTCGTGCGCCTGGGGCTCGGCCACTTCCCGAACTTCGACACCTCGACGGATCCGGTACCGACCGACATCGTGAACCTGACGCTGCTCGGGCCTGGTGCCGGTCGCCAAGATCACCGGATTCGCGGACGTGCCGTTCCAGAGCTCGGGCGAGGAGATCGAGTTCGCCGGGCCGTTCGTGCCCGCGATCTCGGTTCCCTCCGACGACAATACGCAGACGGTGGGCACTCCGCTCGGAGACGGGATGGCGACCGCGCTGTCCGGCCTGCTGGGGAACACGCAGCTCAAGGTCGTCGTGCTGGGCGGACTGCCGCTCTCGCTCGGGCAGAAGAACTCCGCACTCGCGGGCGTGGCGAATCTGCTCACGCCCGTACTCAACGTGATCGATGGGCCGCTCACGCAGCTGTTCGAGGCGCTCGGCCTCCACCTCGGTGGAGCCGACATCACGATTCTCTCGGTCTACACTCCCGGCGCCGACGATCCTCCCGTCGAGCAGCCCTCGCTCGCGAGGTAGCCAGGGCTCCGCGACCCGCTACGTTTCGCCGCGTGGCGGTCATTCTCGGCCTCGCGGGCAGCCTGCGCAGCGGGTCGTACAACGCGGTGCTCCTGCGCGTGCTGCGCGACCTCGCACCGGAGTCGGTGCGCATCGAAGAAGCGTCGATTCGCGGCATTCCGCTCTACGACGGCGACGTCGAGGACGCGACCGGACTGCCCGAGACCGTGCGCGCGCTCAAGGAGCGGGTCGCGAGCGCGGATGGACTCCTGCTCGTGACACCCGAGTACAACAACTCGATTCCGGGTCCGTTCAAGAACGCGATCGACTGGCTCTCGCGCCCACCCTCGGACATTCCGCGCGTGTTCGGCGACCGCCCGGTCGCGCTGTGCGGCGCGACGGTCGGCTTCGGCGGGACGAACATCAGCCAGCTCGCGTGGCTGCCCGTGCTGCGCGTGCTCGGCGTTCGACTGTGGACGGCGCGCAAGCTCGCGGTGCTGACCGCGCACAAGGCGTTCGACGAGTCGGGCGCGCTGATCGACGAGAAGCTGCGCGAGCAGGCACGCGCGTTCATCGCGGGGTTCGCGGAGTTCGTCCTGGGCTCGCAAGCGCGATGAAGGCGATCCTGTTCGACAAGCCCGGCGACGAATCGGTGCTCTACCTCGGCGAGACCGCCGATCCCGCGCTGGGCGCGGGTGAGGTGCGGCTGCGCGTGCGCGCGTGCGCAGCGAATCGCGCCGATCTCCTGCAGCGCCAGGGGCTGTACCCGCCGCCGCCGGGTGCATCGCCGATCCTCGGGCTCGAGTGCGCGGGAGAGGTGATCGAGCTCGGCGCGGGCGTGCGCGAATGGAAGGTCGGTGACCGCGCGATGGCGCTGCTCGCGGGCGGCGGCTACGCCGAGCAGGTCGTGGTGCACGCGGGGTCGCTGCTTCCGGTGCCCGCGCACTTCTCGTGGGAGCAGGCCGCGTGTCTGCCCGAGGTCTACCTCACGGTATTCCTGACCGTGTTCCAGCTCGGCGCGCTGCCCGCCGGGCAGGCGCCGTGCTCGTGCACGGCGGCGGCAGCGGGATCGGCACCGCGTGCACTCAGCTCGCGAAGCTCGCGGGAGCGATCGTCGTGGCGACTGCGGGCTCGGACGAGAAGTGCAAGCGCTGCCTCGAGCTCGGCGCAGACGTCGCGGTGAACTACCGCGAGGGCGACTTCGTGGCCGGGGCGAAGCAGGCAACGGGCGGCCGCGGGGTGGACGTGGTGCTCGACTCGATCGGCGCGCCCTACCTCGAGCGCAACCTCGAGGCGCTCGCGATCGGCGGCCGGCTCGTGCTGATCGGGCTCATGGGCGGTGCCAGGAGCGAGCTGAACCTCGCGGCGCTGCTCGCGCGCCGGCTCTCCGTGATCGGCTCCACGCTGCGCGCGCGGCCCGTCGAGGAGAAGGCGGAGCTGGTCTCGGCGTTCCGGGCCCGCTTCGGCGACGCGCTCGCGCGAGGCGCGATCACGCCCGTGGTCGATCGCGTGCTGCCGCTCGCGGAAGCGGGCGAGGCGCACCGCGCGATGAAGGCCTCCGAGCACTTCGGCAAGATCGCGCTCCGGGTGTAGGCGGGGATCGGCAAGGAGGCCGACGAAAGTCGGCCGACGCGCAGCGAGGCGAAGCCGAGCGAAGCGTGGGCCCCCGCGAAGGAGGGCCGCTAATCTCCGGCGCCTTCGCCCGCGAGGAGAAGCCGACCATGGCCACCGAACGCACCCTCTCGATCATCAAGCCCGACGCGACCGCCGTGCCCGGCGCCACCGGCGAGATCCTGCGCCGCTTCGAACAGGCGGGGCTCACGATCGTGGCGCTCAAGAAGATCCGCCTGTCCGAATCGCTCGCGCGCGGGTTCTACGCGGTGCACAAGGAGCGGCCGTTCTACGGCGACCTCGTGAAGTTCATGACTTCGGGGCCGGTCGTGGTGAGCGTACTCGAGGGCGAGAACGCGATCCGCGCGCACCGCGACCTGCTCGGGCCCACCAACTCGTCCGACGCGCCCAAGGGCACGATTCGGGGCGATTTCGGCACCGACATCGAGCGCAACGCCGCGCACGGCTCCGACGCCGCCGCGACCGCAAAGATCGAGATCTCGTACTTCTTCGGCGCGGCCGAGATCCTCGCGCCGGTCGAGGCGCTGTAGCCAGCTCTCGCCGGGAGGCCGTTCTCACTCCGCGCGACTTTTCGTGTGACGCTCGTCACCCGGATCGATCTTCTCGCTCAAGACCCGCGCGTATTGCGCGAAACGGTGAGCTGGATCGAAAATCGGGGAGAACCGTGGAGCGCGCCCTCCGCAACCACAACGTCTGGCTGACGATCGCCTACGTGAGCTTGATCCTGCTCCTCGCGCAGACCTACGCCTGATCCCCCGCCGCGGGCGGCGGAGGGGCTGCCCGCGCGGCGGAGAAGAGTCTGCAAAGCGCGCTGCAAGTTCGCGCGCGTCGCCCCGTCGTTGCGCCCGCGCGAAAGGCTGCGGCGTCGCCATCCTGGCCTGCGATTTGCACCTTCCCGTTCGACGGAACCCACCGGAGAACCGGATGAAGCGCAAGATCCGCTACGCGGTGATCGGGCTGGGCCACATCGCGCAGGTCGCGGTGCTGCCGGCATTCCGGCATGCGAAGCGCAACAGCGAGCTCGTGGCGCTCGTGTCGAGCGATGCGGAGAAGCTCGAGGAGCTCGGGCAGCGCTACCGGGCGAAGCTGCGCTGCGACTACGAGGGCATCGACGAGCTGTACTCGAGCGGAGAGATCGACGCGGTCTACATCGCGCTGCCGAACTCGATGCACCGGGAGCACACGCTGCGTGCGGCGCGCGCCGGCCTGCACGTGCTCTGCGAGAAGCCGATGGCGGACTCTGTCGCGGAATGCGAGTCGATGATCGCGGCCGCGCGCGACGGCCGCGTCAAGCTGATGATCGCCTACCGCCTGCATTTCGAGCGCGCGACGCTCGAGGCACTCACGATTGCGCGCGCGTGGCGCTCGCGCCGCGGCGGCCGTTTCGCGCCGCGGCCCGGCCAGCTCGGCGACCTGCGCTTCTTCAGCTCCGAGTTCTCGATGCAGGTGTTCGACAACAACACCCGCCTCGATCGCGACCTCGGCGGCGGGCCGCTCCAGGACATCGGGATCTACTGCATCAACGCGGCGCGCGCGGTGTTCGCGGAGGAGCCGACCGAAGTGTGGGCCAGCGCGGTGACGCGAAGCGGTGGCCAGCGGTTTGCGGAGGTGCCCGCGACCGTCGCGGCGGTACTGCGCTTCCCGGGCGAGCGCGTCGCCTCGTTCACGTGCAGCTTCGACGCGGCCGACCGCTCCGTCTACACGATCGCGGGCACGAAGGGCAGCCTCACGATGGAGCCCGCCTACGCATACGCCGAGGGCCTGGCCTACCAGCTCCGGATCGGCGAGCGCAGCCGCAAGAAGAAGTTCTCGAAGAGCGACCAGTTTGCGCCCGAGCTGCTCCACTTCTCCGATTGCATCCTGCGCGACGCGGAGCCCGAGCCCTCCGGCGAGGAGGGACTCGCCGACGTGCGCGTGATCGAGGCACTCGAGCAGTCGATCGCGAGCGGCGACGCCGTGGCGCTGGACGAACCGCTGGATCGTCTGCGCCGTCCGGCGCTCGATCAAGAGGTGCGGCGACCTCCGGTCGAGAAGCCGCGGACCGTGAACGTGCGCGCGCCGCACTGAGCTCGCGCGCATCGCTCAGAGCCCGAGCGGGCGCAATCTCGGGGCTACGATCGAGAAGCGATCGACCACGTTCACGCCGTTCTTCGCGAGCGCTGATGGCGCTCATGCGCGCGGGCTGGAATGCGGTTGCCGGTGCGACATCCACCACGAGGACGCTGTGGTCGCCGAGGTAGCGCACGGCCGACCACGCCGCCGTCTCGGGCACGCGGATTCCGCCCTCGCACGTGACGTACGAGAGGGGGTGGAGCGTGCTCGGGTAAGGGGACTGACCGCCCGCGCCCGCCGTGACGTAGGTGGTGCCCAGCACGCGAGGCGTCGATCTCGCTGCCGATCGGCGCGGCGGCCGTGACTGCTCCGTTGCGCACGGGGTGGGTGCGCTCGTAGCTGTGGTTGTGGCCGTTGATCACGAGGTCCACCCGATAGCGGTCGAACAGGCGCCCCACGCGACGCGAACGCCGCCGTCCGAGCCGTGCACGGTGTTGCTGCAGTACATGCAGTGGTGGAAGCCGACGATGATGAAGTCGATCGCGGGATCGCTGCGCAGAGCGGAGAGCGTCGCATCGAGCCAGGCGCGCTGTCGCCCCGCCGGTGTAGCCCCGATTGCGATCGATCTCGTAGGAGACGTCGTTCGCGTCGAGCGCCACGAACGCGACGTTGCTCCAGCGGGTCACGTAGTAGGTGGCGGGCTGGGGAGCCGGGCAGATCTGCGATCCGCTGCCCGGAAGAACGATCCGGGCATGGAATCCGTCGTAGCCGAGCTGGCCCTGGCCGACCTCCATCTCGTGATTCCCGACCGTCGGGATCCACGGCACGCTCGCCGCGCTGGGCTCGATCTGCGCGAAGCCACGCGTCCCAGAGCGAGAGGTCCTGCAACGGCGTGCCGGAATAATCGACCAGAGGGAGTGCGCCGCCGAGCCGATCGGCATAACACAGATCACCGACCATGAACACGCAATCCGGCTGTGCTTCCACGATACGGCTCGTGATCGCGGCCGCGTCGGCGTTGACGCCCATGTCTCCCATCGCACAGAACCGGAACGGGGTCTTGCCCGACGGCGCGGTGGTGAACGTTCCAGGTGCCGCCGGGATCGTCGCCGTGGAATGCGCGATAGGAGTAGGTGGTGCCCGGCGCGAGGCCCGAGACCGGGCACGTGATGGTAGAGCGGTCCCGACGCCGTCGACGGCGCAGGTGTCTCCCGTGAACATGTTGCCCAGATATTGGTTGGGACCGATCTCGAGCCGGGGCGCGTCCACGATGCCGCTCGTGGACCACGAGACGGTGATCTCCTTGCGGGCGTCGCTCCCGAGGTTCACGTGCAGTCCCGCGGGCGTCGGGTCTGCGGCGCGCGCGGGACGCACCCAGATGAGCGGACCCGCCGCCGCTGCGGCGCCTGCGCCGACCATCCCCTTGAGGAACTGACGACGTGTGTGGCGCGCGCGCAGATAGTCGTGCGTCTCGGCCATCGACATGTCTCGCAAGAGGCGCAGCGGAATGTCACGGAGAGCGGTGCGCAAGGGGGACCTCCGTTCCTATGCGTGGCCCGCACATCCTAGAGGGATGAGCGGTTCCCGGCCAATGATTGTTAGTCCAGCGAATCAACGAGCGAGCGATTGCGCGGATCGTCTAGCATCGGCGCGCATGGAAGATCGGATCAGCGAGTTCCTGTACCTCGAGCTCTCGAGCCGCGCTACCTCCGCGTATGCGCGCGAACGCGTTCCGGAGGTGCTCGCGCTCGCGGGTGTCGAGCGCGCGACCTGGTGGCAGAACCAGAAGCCCGGGCGCACCGAGTTCGCGCGCACGATCGAGGAGTTCACGGGGCTCGGCATCTACGAGGTCGGCGACGGCTTCGAGGCGCCGCAGACTCCGCGCGACGTGCGCGGCCTCCACTTCCGCCACTACGGCCGCCCGGGTCAGGGCATCCTCACCGGCAAGCCGACGCTGGGGATCGAGCTCGTGCTCGTCTCGCCGCGTGATCCCGCGGGAGCACAGGCGTTGCGCGACTGGGCCGACTTCATCCACATCCGCTACATCGCCGCCGCGGCCGTCGAGGGCTTCACGATCATCACGCCCTATGAGAACGTCGCGGACGGCTCGCCGCGCTTCATGCATCTGTACGAGATGGACACCGCGGACGCCGAGGAAGCGTTCCAGCGCATGACGCCGACCACGCGCGAGCGCCAGATCGGTCGCAACCGCGCGCTCTGGAAGGAATGGTCGGGCCACGAGCAGCTCGTGATCGACTACGTCAACACGTTCGCGAGACAGGGAGTCGCGCTACCCGGGATCGGGGGCCCGCGATGAGACGCGCTCGCGCAGGCGCCAGAAGAGCGGCGCGAGCGCGTTCTGGTAGTCGTCGGTCCAGAGCGTCGCAGATTCTACGCTCTGGTCGGAGCGCCAGTCGCCGCCCAGCAGCGCTGCGACGCGCTGCGCGTTCCGGCTCAGCAGATATGCGCGCGTCGGGGATTCGAACGGTGCGAGCGGCGCCGTCGAGCGTCCGTAGGCTCCGTGCAGTCCGAGCTCCTCGCCTGCGGCGCGCAGGATCGGATCGAAGTCGTAGAAGCGACTCGAGACGTGGAAGAGCAGCAGGCCGTCGCGGCGGAGCTTCTTCAGGTAGCCCTGCAGCGCCTCGCGCGTGAGCAGGTGCGCTGGGATCGAATCGCCGCTGAACGCGTCGACGAAGATCAGGTCGTAGTACCCGTCCGGCGCCTGCGCATCGCGCGCGAGCGAGAAGCGCGCATCGCCGACCACGAACCGCAGCGATGCGGCGCTGTCGCGCAAGTAGTGGAAGTAGGTCCGCGCGATCGACTCGCCGTCGGCGTCGAGCTCGTAGAACGCAACTGTGTCGTCGGCGCCGAAGTACGCCGCGACCGACCCGGCTCCGAGCCCGATCGCGGCGACTCGCAGCGGTCCGTTCGGCAGTGAGCGCATCACCTCGCCCACGGGCGAGGCCGGGTGGTAGTAGCCGAGCGGGTGCCGTCCCCCGTCGTGGCCCATGAGCTGGACGCCGTGGACGGTGCCTCCGTGCACGAGGTAGCGCGTCTCGGCGCGCGGTGACGAGGGTACGCTCACGAGCCCGACTGGCTTCTCGGCGATCCGGTAGACGCCGTAGTAGTTGCGCAGCGCGATCGCGTCGGGGCCCTCGAGCAGGGTCCGGGCCGCGAAGTTCAGCAGTGTTCCTGCGGTGCACGCGAACGTGACGGCGCGCAGCAGGCGCAGCCGGCGCGCATCCGCGGGCGGATCCGGCTCGCGCGATACTCGCTTGCGCACGAGCAGCGCACCCGAGAGCACGACGAGCGCGAGCGGCCACTCGATCAGGTCCGTGAACCAGAGCGGCGCGGCGAGACTCACGAACGCCAGTCCCGCCCAGCCTCCGAGGCCGATCACGAGGTAGTAGGTCGTGAGCTCGGCGGCGGGCGGCCGAACCCGGTGCAGCTCCGCGTGCGCGGACAACGCCACCCAGAACAGCAGCAGCAGCGGCGGCGCCAGCTTGCCCGTGAGTGCGATGCACGCGAGCGCGACGATCTCGGCGCGGTAGCGGCGCCACCGCGAGCCCGATGCGCAGCGCCCGCGGAACGCGAGCATGAACGTGCACAGGTAGACTGCGAGCGGGGCGACCCACGCGAGCGGGATCGAGCCGAGCTCGTTCACGATCAGGTTCGTCACCGCGAGCAGCGCGATCGCGGGCGACGCGGAGAGCGCGAACCAGTAGGCGAGCATGCGCGGCGTGGTCGTGCGACGCGCGGCGGGCGCCTCGTACTGCATCGGCGCCGCGGGCTGCACGAGCAAGAACGCGAGCCCTGCGTAGGCCACGAGCAGCCCGTTCCAGAGCAGGCGCTGCGCCTCGATACCGAATAACGGCTCGATCGCGAGCGGGTACGCGATCAGCGCGAGCAGCGACCCGGTATTCGATGCGGCGTAGAGGTGATAGGGATCTTCCGCGGATGGATCCGTCCGGCGCGCGAGCCACTGTTGCGCCACGATGCTCGTCGTGGAGAGCGCCACGAACGGGATCGCGGCGCGGTAGAGCAGGGCCCACAAGACCTCGAGCACGGGGCCGCCCGCGTATCCTGCCGTCCGCGGCTCCATCGCCATCCAGAGCAGCGCGGCGGCGATCAGGACGAGATGTCCGCGGCCGATTCGCGGTGCCACCCAATGCGCGTAGAGGTACCCGACCACGAGCGCGCCCGAGTAGAACATCATGCAGGTGTTCCAGACGTGGACGCCCGCACCGAACTCGACCGACAGCTGCCGGCCGGTCATCGGCTCGAGCATGAACAACAGCACCGCGCCTAGCACCACGAAGCCCTGCAGCGCGACACTCGTTGCGAGGCTCCCGGCGTTCGCATGACGGCGCCCGAGCGCCGGAATCGCGGCCGCCGTCGCGGAACTCGCTGTGCTCCTCGGGTCCATCCCCCGTGAGTTGCCTCGGCGCGGAGTCCGGTGGCGGGGGCACGGTTAGTCGTCCCGCGGGCGGGACGCGTCCCGGGTCCGGGACGCGCGGTTCTGCGCTGCGGGATGCCCGGAAGGCGGCTCAGCCGCTCGAGTCGCCCTCCGTCACGTCCTGCATCGAGATCCGCTCCTCGATCGAGTGGGCGAACGCGCCCAGGAACGCGTTGCGGAACACGCTCGCGATCGTGGTGAGGAGGTCGGTCTGGGTGCCCTGGATCGAGCCGCTGAACGGGATCTGCGCCGCAACCTGCTGGCGTGGCTGGTTCTCGAAGAGCTCGGCCGCGAGCTGGAGCGTCGCGCTCCAGAGCGTCTTCACGGGGTTCTGCTTCCCGGGTTCATCGATGCCGATGAATCGCACGTCCTCGAGCATCGGCTTGGCATAACCCTCGTAGTGGCCATTGGCGGAGGCGATCTCGAGGTAGAGATCGAAGTCGCCGCTCTCCGCGTCTGCCTTGAGGTACTCGCGCAGCCAGGGATTGACCTTCGGGATCTTCACGTTCTCTACGGCGAAGTTGAGATCGAAGGTCGAGTTGTTCGTGAACGGCTTGGCGCTGCCGAACGCATATGCGGGCGCGTCGCCGAGCAGATCGCTGACGATGCGGAACTCCGCAAACGTCGGCTTATCCGTCTCCTCGACGTTGGTGATGTTGGTGATGATGCCGTTCACCTTGCGCGCGGTGAGCGCGTCCTCGCTCTCGATTCCGGGCGCACGGAACGTGATCGTGCCGCCGTGCACTTCGACCGTGTTGAACCGGAACGGAAACAGCTCTTCGAGCTTGCTGTGCCAGTTCTCCTCGGTGCCGAGCTGCGACCGCTTCTTCGAGCGCGACTCCACGAGATTCAGCTTCGGCTGGTAGAAATGCGCCTCCGAGACGAGGCGTCCGTTGAGCAGGCTGTGCCACTCCACCGAGAAGTCGACGCGCTCGCTGTCGAAGAACGGTGTGCGCTGCTTGCCGCCCTTCTTGACGATCTCGAGGCCGTCGATGCGGTACGCGCCGCGCCAGAGTCCGATGTCGATGTCTGCGACGCGTCCGTCGTAGGCGTCGAGCGCGTGCAGGCGGCCGTTCACGTAGTCCTTGACGATGTACGGAAGTGCCGCGCGCAGCGCGATCAGCGCGATGGCGATCCCGAGGAGCGGGTAGAGCAGGTCACGTCGCCGGTGGACCCTTCGCGAGAGAGATCGGATCGTCATGCTGCGCCCCGTCTACATCCCAGCAAGCGGCGTGCCGTGCTCGCGCGAGCCTCGCGCGCGGAGCGAGCGATCCGATTCGCAATCCAGGGGCATTTCTACAAAACGAGAAGGGACGGGCGCTCTCGCGCCCGTCCCTTCTTTCATGACTCCGGTCTGACTGGTTCCTAGTCCGCCGAGCGGCGCAGGAACGCCGGGCTCTCGCGCTCTTCTTCGTCCTCATCCGTCCCGCGCCGGCGCAGGAAGGTGGGCACGTCGAGCTCGTCCTCGAACGGCGAGATCCAGTCGTCGCCGCCTGCGGGAGCGCGGTTGGCTTGTGCGGCGGGTGCCGCGTCTCGGCTGCGCGCGGGCGGCAGCATCGAGGGCTGCTCCCCTCGCGCGTAGTCGCCGCGTTCCGCGGACAGCGGCGCACGTTCGACCGGCACGGGCTCGCGGCGCAGCGGCGTGACCTTGCCGCCGTCTTCGATCGGGATGTCGCGGTCGCGCGTGCCGCGGCCGCGCCGCATCCGATCGCCCTCGAGTCCCGTCGCGATCACCGTCACGCGCATCTCGCCTTCCGGGATGCTCTCGTCGATCACGGCGCCGAAGATGATGTTCGCATCCTCGTGCGCGGCCTCCTGGATCAGCGTCGAGGCCTCGTTCACCTCGTACAGCGACAGATCCGGACCGCCCGTGATGTTGATGAGCACCCCGTGCGCGCCGTCGATCGACAGATCTTCGAGCAGCGGGCTCGAGATCGCCATGCGCGCGGCCTCTTCGGCGCGGTCCTCGCCGCGCGCGACGCCCGTGCCCATCAGCGCGACGCCCATCTCGTTCATGATCGTGCGCACGTCGGCGAAGTCGAGGTTGATCAGGCCGTGCACGGTGATCAGGTCCGAGATGCCGCGTACCGCGTTGTGCAGCACGTCGTCGGCGAGCTTGAACGCATCGCGCATCGCGGTGTTCTTTCCCGCGATCGAGAGCAGGCGCTGGTTCGGAATCGTGATCACGGTGTCGACCACGCGGTGCAGCTCGTCGAGCCCGCGCTCCGCGTGCCG
Organism: uncultured delta proteobacterium; assembly: GCA_963832165.1. Lineage (GTDB taxonomy): Bacteria > Myxococcota_A > UBA9160 > UBA9160 > SMWR01 > JAHEJV01. Next base: position 469,388 of record CAWHTE010000011.1, read on the forward strand.
CTGGCGCACCCGTCCCTCGAACAGGAACGGCTTGGTCACCACGCCCACCGTGAGCGCGCCCGCCTCGCGCGCCACCTCGGCCACGATCGGCGCGGCGCCCGTGCCCGTGCCGCCGCCGAGGCCCGCCGTGACGAACACCATGTCGGTGCCGCGGAACAGCTCGATCAGGCGCTCGCGCACCTCGATCGCCGAGGCGCGCCCCTTGTCGGGATCGGCACCGCAGCCCAGCCCGCGCGTCACCTCGCTTCCGAGCTGGATCTTGATCGGCGCGAGGTTGTGCTGGAGCGCCTGGGCATCGGTGTTCGCGGCGATGAACTCCACGCCTCGAAGTCCCGACAGCACCATGTTGTTGAGCGCGTTGCCGCCGCCGCCGCCCACGCCCACGACCTTGATCACGGCGTGGTGCGAGTCGGTGTCGGCAAACTCGATCGGATCTCGCTGCGGCTCGACAGCGACATCCGGGCTCGTAATGAGCTCGGTCTGACCCGGAAGACCCGCGCGCCCCGGCGCGCGGTCGTTCGGACGCTTGATGGCCATGCTCTCACCCCCCAGTGCGCATTGCCGATTTGAAATCGGATCCTATCGAAAAACGTCGTTTCTTGTGAGTCCTCGGGGCGGTTTTTTTGCCCCGATCGTGAGAAAACTCACTCGAACTGGAAGAACCAGTCCCGCATCCGCTGCTTCACTCGTCCGAAGATCGACTCATCGCGGATCCGGAACCGGGTGTTGTCGCGATCCTGCGAGGCGCCGAATAGCACGAGCCCCACGCCCGTGGCGTACATCGGGCCGCGCACCACGTCCTGCAGACCGCCCACTCGGGACGGGATCCCGATCCGGACCGGCGTCTCGAAGATCTCCTCCGCGAGGTCGGGCACGCCCTCGAGCGCGGAGCAGCCGCCCGTGAGCACCACGCCGGACGGGATCCGGTCCTCGAGGCCCTCCTTCACGAGCGACTGGCGCGCGAGCGAGAGGATCTCGTCGACGCGCGGCTCGATGATCTCGCACAGGAGCTTGCGCGAGACCTCGCGCGGGCGCCGGCCGCCCACGCTCGGGACGCTGATCACGTCGTCGCTGCCCAGGAAGCGCGCGGCCGCCACGCCGAACTTCTTCTTGACCCGCTCCGCCTCGTCGAACGGCGTGCGCAGGCCCACCGCGATGTCGTTGGAGACGTGCGCGCCGCCGAGCCCGAGCACCGAGGTGTGCTTGATCGAGCCCTCGGAGTAGACGGCCACGTCCGTCGTGCCGCCGCCGATGTCGATCAGGCAGACGCCGAGATCGCGCTCGTCCTCGGCCAGGCAGGCCTCCGCGGACGCGAGCGGCTCGAGCACGATGTCCATCACGTTGAGCCCGGCCTTGTTGGCGCACTTGACGATGTTCTGGGCGCTCGTGACCGCGGCCGTGACGATGTGGATCTTGGCCTCGAGCCGCACTCCGCTCATGCCGAGCGGCTCGCGGATGCCGTCCTGGTCGTCGATGATGAACTCCTGCGGGATCACGTGGATCACCTCGCGGTCCATCGGAATCGAGACCGCCTTGGCGGCGTCGATCACGCGCTTCACGTCGCCGGGCGCCACCTCGCGGTCCTTCACCGCGACCACGCCGTGCGAGTTGAAGGCTCGGATGTGGCTGCCTGCGATGCCCGCATAGACCGAGCTGATCTCGCAGTCCGCCATCAGCTCCGCCTCCTCGACCGCCTGTTTGATCGAGTGGACGGTGGCGTCGATGTCGACCACCACGCCCTTGCGCAGCCCGCGCGAGGGATGGGTGCCGATCCCGATGATGTCGATGGTGTCCCCGTTCGGCGCCGCGACGATCACGCAGACCTTCGTGGTGCCGATATCCAACCCGACGATCAGATCCTCTTTCTTGGCCATGACGTTGTCTCCCCCCTGAGACTGGACCGCCGGAACTAGCCGCGCGGTCCTGGTTCGGTGCCGCAGCGCCCCCCGCGCCGCGGCGCCTGATTCAGGCCGACCCCTTCGGGTCGGTCTTGTTCGAAAGCACTGCCTGACCCGCGAAGCGCAGGTCCACCGAGGCCGCCTCGGCGACCTCCGCGGGCCGCTTCGCGAGCAGTTCGGCGAGCATCCCCACGCGCGCGTCGAGGTCGTCGGCGCCCATCACGAAGCGCGCCTCCATGCCCGGCAGACGCACCACGAGTCCCTCCGGATCCGCTTCCTTGCCGAGCGCGATCTCGCGCGGCATCGCGAGCCCGCGCGACGGAAACGTGCGCGCCACGCGGATCGCCTCGGCGATGCGGTGGTCGGGCTCGCCCGGCGGCGGCGTGCTCTCGCAGCGCAGCCGGGGCAGGTCCTTCGCTTCGCGCGCGTCGAGCACCGCGAACGGGCGCCCCTCCGCGTCCACGCCGAGCGGTCCGCCCCGCGCCTCGATCACCGCGAGCGCCTCGCGCTCTCGGACGCGCAGCACGACCGTGCCGCCGGGTAGCCGGGCCGCACTCGCCTCGGCGATCCAGGCGTTCTGGCGCAGTCCACCCGCGAGGCGGCGAGGCTCCGCGGCCGAATAGCCGTCGCCCACCGCGATCCGTGCCGAGTGCGCGATCTCCTCGGCGGTCAGGTGCGAAGCGCCCTGGACCTCGATGGCCGAGACCTGCCAGCCCACGCTGCCGATCTGCGCGAGCGCGTCGTCGCCCACCCAGGCGCCGACGAAGAGCGCGAGCACGGGCGCGGCGATCAGCCAGACGCCGCGCGGCACGGGCAGCGAGCGCGTCGGTTTCGGCTCGCCGCCGCGCCGGTTGCGCAGGCGATCCAGGTGCTGGTTCGCACGGGTGCGCCGACGCTGCGCCTCCTGCTCGGTCCGATCCGTGAAACGAGAGATGCTGCTGTGATTCATGCTGTCCCCCCTACGATCCGCACCTCGCACTCGAGTCGGGTGCCGCTCTGCGCGTGCACCCGCTCCTGCGCGAGGCGGATCAATTCCAAGACGTCGGAGGCGGTGGCGCCTCCGAGGTTGGCAATGAAGTTCGCGTGCAGGGGGGAAATCTGGGCGCCGCCCACGCGGTGCCCCTTCAGTCCGGCGGCTTCGATCAGGCGCCCGGCGTAGTCGCCGGGCGGATTCTTGAACACGGATCCACACGAGGGCACCGAGAGCGGCTGGGTCTGCTCGCGGCGCTCGAGCAACTGGTCGACCTCGGCGCGTACGGCGGCCCCCGTGGAGCGGTCGATGCGCAGAAGCGCCGAGACGATCACGCTGCCGGGCGCGAGGCCGCGCAGCGCGCGGTAGCGGAAGTGCAGCCGCGAGCGCTGCAGATGCGAGAGGCCGGTTCCGCTCGGGTGGGCCACCTCGATCTCGAGCACGCGGTCGCCGATCTCGCGCCCCGGGATGCCCGCGTTCATCGCGATCCAGCCGCCGATGCTGCCCGGAATGCCCGCGCCGAACTCGAGGCCCGCGAATCCGCGCTCGCAGCAGAAGCGCGTGAGCTGGCTGTGCGACACGCCGGCCTCGACGCGCAGCGCGTTGCCGGGACGCTCTTCGAGTCGGCGGAAGCGCGAGAGCTGGATCACCACGCCCGCGACGGGCGTATCGAGCGCGAGGCTGTTGAAGCCGCCGCCGATCACGTGGTGCGGCACGCGCGCGCGCGCGACGCGCCGCAGCGCGGCGCACAGCTGCGCGCGATCCGTGGGTGTCACCACCGCGTCGACGGGTCCGCCCACGCGCAGCGACGTGAGACGCGCGAGCGGTACGTCGAAGCGCACCGCCGACCCGAGCTGATCGGACAGCTCCGCGCGCAGCTCGCGCCCGATCATCGCGCGCGCTCCCTTGGTTTCTGCGAGAGCCGCTCGACCAGGCGCGCGCCCAGGCTCGCAATGCTTCCCGCGCCGAGCGTCACCACGAGGTCGCCCGCACGCACCTCGTGCACGAGGCGCTCGAGCGCGGCGTCGAGGTCGCCCTCGAAGTGCACGGAGCGGTGGCCGTGGTCGCGGATCGCCTCGGCGAGCAGCGACGCCTCGACGCCGGGCAGCTTGTCCTCGCTCGCCGCATAGATCTCCGTGAGCACGAGCACGTCGGCGTCGTTGAAGCAGCGCGTGAACTCGTCCCAGAGGTCGCGGGTGCGCGTGTAGCGGTGGGGCTGGAACGCGACCACGACCCGGCCGCGGTGGATCTCGCGCGCGGCCGCGAGCGTGGCCTCGATCTCGGCGGGGTGGTGGCCGTAGTCGTCGATCACGCGCACGCCGGCCGCGCTGCCCTTGTCCTCGAAGCGCCGCTCGATGCCGAGGAAGCTCTCGAGCGCGTCGGCGGCGGTGCGGAACGAGCACCTCGACCTCGTGCGCGACCGCGAGCGCCGCGAGCGCATTCAGCACGTTGTGGCGACCCGCGAGGCGCAGCCGCACGCGGCCGAGATCGCGGCCCTCGTGGCGTACCGAGAACCCGAGCCGGTCTCCGTCTCGCGCGATCTCGCTCGCGATCCAGTCGGCCTGCGCGGTCGTGCCGTAGCGGATCGCGCGCCGGTTCAGCCGCGGCAGGATCGCCTGCACGCCCGGATGATCGGCGCACAGCACCACCGCACCCCAGAACGGCACCCGGTTGCAGAACGCCGCGAACGCGTCCTGGAGCGTGTCGTAGCTGCCGTAGTGGTCGAGGTGCTCGGGGTCGATGTTGGTCACCACCGCGATCACGGGCGCGAGGCGCAGGAACGACCCGTCGCTCTCGTCGGCCTCCGCGACGAGCAGCGACCCCGCGCCGCGGCGCGTGGTCGACGGATCGCGGTCCGCCGCGAGCACGCGACCGCCGACCACCGCGGTCGGGTCGAGACCCGCGGCATCGAGCACGTGCGCGACCAACGAGGTCGTCGTGGTCTTGCCGTGGCTGCCCGCGACCGCGATCCCATCCTTGAGTCGCATCAGCTCGGCGAGCATCTCGGCGCGGCCGATCACGGGGATCTTCGCGGCTTCGGCGCGGCGCAGCTCGGGGTTGTCGGCGCGTATCGCCGACGAGTAGACCACGACGTCGGCGTCGCCGACGTTTCCGGCGTCGTGGCCGATCGTCACGGCGATGCCGAGCGAGCGCAGCCGCTCGGTATTCGCGCTGTCCTTCTGATCGGAGCCCGTGACGCGGTAGCCCTGGCTCGCGAGCAGCTCGGCGATGCCGCACATGCCGATGCCGCCCGCGCCGACGAAGTGGATGCGCTGGATGCGTCTCATGATGCCGCCTCCGCGGTCCACGCGGCGCACGCCTCGACGATCTGCGCCGCGGCATCGGGACGCGCCTGGCGCGCCGCGGCCGCGCCCATCGCGACGAGCCGCTCGGGGCTCGCGGCGAGATCCGCGAGCGCGCGCAAGAGATCGTCGACCGCGAGCGGGCGCGACGGCAGCACGATCGCGGCGCCCGCGTCGGCCATCGCGCGCGCGTTCGCGCTCTGGTGATCGTCGGCCGCGTGCGGATAGGGCACGAGCAGCGCGGGCAGACCCGCCATCGCGAGCTCGGCCACCGTGAGCGCACCGCTGCGGCACAGCGCGAGGTCGCTCTCGGCATAGCGCGTGGGCATGTCGCGCTCGAACGCCACCACGCGCGCGGGGATCCCCACCGCCTGGTAGGCGGCCTCGACCCGCTCGCGATCCGCCTCACCGGTCTGATGGAAGATCTCGAAGCCCGCTCGCGCGAGCCGCGGCGCGGCCTCGACCATCGCGTCGTTGATCTGTCGCGCGCCCTGGCTGCCGCCGAAGACGAGCAGGCGCAACGGCTTGGCGGGCGTGCGGCGCGGGGGTGAGTTGCGGAATGCCGCGATCAGCGCCTGGCGCAGCGGCGCGCCGACCACGGTCACGGCGCCTGCGCGGCGCAGCGCGTCCGCGGCGGCCCCGAACTGCACGAAGACGCCGCGCGCGAGCCGCGCTGCGAACCGGTTGGCGCGCCCGGGCATCGCGTTAGGCTCGACCAGCGCGATCGGAATCCGGCGCAGCGCCGCGGCGATCACGCCGGGCACCGAGGCGTAGCCGCCCACCGAGATCAGCACGCTGGCGCGCCGGGTCGCGAGCTCGCGCCGCGCCGCGAGCGCGCCGCGCAGCGTCGCGATCAGCGCGCGCAGCCGCGCGACCGCGCCGCGCCCCATGATCTGACCGCTCGGCAGCGTCACGAGCTCGAAGCCGGCCTCCGGCACGAGCCGGCGCTCGAGGCCGATCTCTCCGCCGAGCAGGAACGGCGCATCGCCGCGCGCGGCGACCGCCTCGGCGAGCGCGAGCGCGGGCGTGACGTGGCCGCCCGTGCCGCCGCCGGCGATCGCCCAGACGCGACGCGTGCCCGTCATGCGCGAGCGAGCCGGCGCGCCGCAGAGTGCGTGCGCGGGGGACTGTAGGGCTCGCGGCCGGCGCGCAAGAGGATGCCGATCGCGAGCGCGGTACACAGAAGCGAGTTGGTGCCGTGCGAGAGGAAGGGCAGGGTGAGCCCCTTCGTGGGCACGAGCCCCATCACGACGGCCGCGTTGCAGAGCGCGGGCACGACGACGATCGCGGTGCACGCGCTCGCGGCCAGCAGCGCGAACGGCGTCCGCGCGCGGCGCGCGATCCGCAGGCCCGCGAAGCACAGTGCCGCGAACGCGCCGAGGACGAGCAGCACGCCGAGCAGGCCCAGCTCTTCCGCCACCACGGAGAGGATGAAGTCGGTGTGGGCCTCGGGCAGGTAGGAGAGCTTCTGCAGGCCGTTGCCGAGTCCGACCCCCGTGGTTCCGCCGCGTCCGAACGCCACGAACGACTGCACGAGCTGGAAGCCCTCGCCTTGCGCGCTCTGCCACGGGTCGACGAAGCCGCGCACGCGCGCTGCCGCGTACGGACGCACCGCGATGTAGAGCGCCGCGCCGAGCGCGCCCGCGACCACGGGCAGCGCGAGCACGCGCAGCGGCAGGCCCGCCGCGAAGAGCACGAACCCGACCACCGCGCACAACATGACTGCGCTGCCGAAGTCCGGCTGCAGCAGGAGCAGCCCGACCGGCAGTGCGACCAACAGCCCCACGCGCTGCAGCAGCGCCCACGAGGCGAGGTTCTTCGGAGTGGCGTTCGCGAGCAGCGTGGCCACCGCGAGCGCGGTGGCGAGCTTCACGGGCTCGGCGGCCTGGATCGCCACGGGCACACCCGGGATCAAGAGCCAGCGCCGCGCGCCGTTCGCCTCGATGCCGAACGCGAGCGTGAGGACGAGCAGTGCGACGGTGCCCGCCCACAGCCACAGCGAGGCGCGCTCCCACATCCGCAGCGGCGCGCGCGCTGCGAGCATCGCGCACAGGAGTGACGCGGCGACACCGGCCACGTGGCGCAACGCGAGCGGCGGCAGCGTCTGGCCGATCTCGAGCGCCGCCGTCGTGCTGTAGTTCATGAGCACGCCGAGCGCGGTGAGCCCGAGCGCGCTCGCGACCACCGCGCCGTCCCAGGATTGAGTTGCGTTCGTGTCGCTCATTGGATGGCCGGGCCCTCTGCTTCGGCACGCGCCGCGGCGCGAAAACGCCGCCCGCGCTCCTCGAAATTCTGGAACTGGTCGTGGCTCGAGCAGCCCGGCGCGAGCAGCACGACGTCGCCCGGGCGCGCGAGCGCGCCGGCGCGGCGCACCGCGTCCTCGATGCTCGCCTCGCGGTGCACGGGCGGTCCGCCGCGCAGACCCTGCTCGAGCTGTGCGGCGGCCTCGCCGATCAGCACCGCGGCGCGCACGCGCGAGCGCGCGGCGCCCGCGAGCAGGCCGAGGTCGAGGCCCTTCGCGCGGCCGCCCGCGATCCAGATGATCGGCTCCGCGAACCCCTCGAGCGCGCGCAGCGCGGCGCCCGGATTGGTCGCCTTCGAATCGTCGACCCAGGTGACGCCGTGCGCGCGCGCGACCACCTCGGTGCGGTGGGGCAGGGGCCGGAACAACGGCAGCGCCGCGAGCGCCCGCGCGAGCGGAGCGCCGAACGCGTACACGGCGGCCGCGGCCGCGATCGCGTTTTCGCGGTTGTGCACGCCGGGCTCGCGCCAGTCGAATGCGAAGCGCTGCGCGGGCGCGTCGTCCGCCCGCACCACGAGAGACCCCGCGTCGACTCCGACTCCGCGCTCGGGCACGCCGATGGCGCGGAACGGCAGCACGCGTCCGCGCGCGGCGTCGCGGAACAACGCGTACCACTCGTCCGCTTCGTTGAGCACGGCCCAGTCGTCGGCGCGCTGGTTCTCGAGGATCCGCGCCTTCGCGGCGACGTACGCCTCGAGCGTGTGATGGCGATCGAGGTGGTCGGGCGTCACGTTGAGCACCACGGCCACCGTCGGCCGGAACTGCTCCGTGGTCTCGAGCTGGAACGACGACACCTCGAGCACCGCGGCGTCGAGCGGCATGCCGACCAGCGAGAGCGCGGGTGTGCCGACGTTGCCGGCCATCTCGGCGCGCAGCCCCGCCGCGCGCAAGAGCTCGGTCACGAGCGAGGTGGTGGTCGACTTCCCGTTCGTGCCCGTCACGGCGACGATCGGCACCGAGAGCGCCGCGCAGGCGAGCTCGACGTCGCCGCACACGCGCGCGGCGCGCGACCGGTAGCGCTCGGGAGGCACGCCCGGGCTCGGCACGACGATGTCGAAATCCGCGGGGTCGGGGAACGAGCGCCCGAGCCACGGCTCGACGCCCGGCGGCACCGCACCCGCGAGCTCGTCGGCGGAGCGCTCGTCGGCTGCCACCACGCGCGCGCCGCGCTCGGCGCACCACGCGGCCGCGCTGCGCCCGGAAATTCCGAGGCCGAGCACGAGCACGCGTTTGCCGGCGAGCGATTCCATCAGCGCAACTTCAGCGACGACAGGGCGACGAGGCCCAGAATCGCGGAGATGATCCAGAAGCGCACGACGATCTTCTGCTCGGCCCAGCCCTGCTTCTCGTAGTGGTGATGGATCGGCGCCATCAGGAACACGCGCTTGCCGCGCAGCTTGAACGATGCCACCTGGATGATCACCGACAGCGCTTCCACTACGAAGATTCCGCCCACCACCGCGAGCAGGATCTCCTGGCGCACGAGCACCGCGAGCGTGCCGAGCGCCCCACCGAGCGCGAGCGAGCCGACGTCGCCCATGAACAGCTGCGCGGGCGCTGCGTTGAACCACAGGAAGCCCATTCCGCCGCCGATCAGCGCGCCGCAGAAGATCGCGAGGTGGCCCGAGCCCGGAACGAACTGGATCGCGAGGTACTCGGCGTACTTCGCGTGCCCGGCCACGTAGGCGAGGATCAGGAACGTCCCCGCGGCCACCATCACGGGGCCGATCGCGAGTCCGTCGAGGCCGTCGGTGAGGTTCACCGCGTTGCTCGCGGCCACGATGATGAACGTGGCCAGCGGCACGTAGAACCAGCCGAGGTGGGGCGTCACGTTCTTGAAGAACGGCACCGTGAGGCGCGCGTCGAAGTCGGGATGGGTATAGATCGCGATCGCGACGCCGAGCGCGCCCAGCGTCTGCCAGAACAGCTTTGCGCGCGCCGAGAGGCCTGCGCTCGACTTCTTGGTGACCTTCGCGTAGTCGTCGATGAAGCCGAGCACCCCGTACCAGACGGTGAGCCCGATCAGGATCCACACGCCGCGCTCGTCGAGGTTCGACCACAAGAACACCGAGACGAGCGTCGAGAGCAGGATCAACAGGCCGCCCATCGTCGGAGTGCCCGCCTTCGCCTGGTGCGCGGGACCGACCTCGCGGATCACCTGGCCCACGCGCAGCCGCGAGAGTGCGCGGATCAGCGGCGGGCCCACCACGAACGCGATGAACATCGCCGTGAGCGTGGCCGCGGCGGTGCGGAACGTGATGTAGCGGAAGACGTTGAAGATCCCGTACTCGGAGGAGAGCGGAACGAGCAGGTGGTAGAGCATCAGGCGTGATCTCCCGCGCCGGCTGCCTTCTGCAGGTGCGCGACGATGCGCTCCATGCGCATCGAGCGCGATCCCTTCACGAGCACGCGGTCGCCCGGGGCCAGGTCCGCGAGCACGCGCTGTGCGGTCTCCTCCCAGTCGCGCGTGGCGTGCAGTGCGCTCGCGTCCATGCCCGCCGCGCGCGCGGCGGCCACGACCTCGCCCGCGTGCGCGCCGACCGCGAACAGCCGGTCGATGCCGAGCTGTGCAGCGAGCGCGCCCGCGTCGCGGTGCGCCTCGGCGCCGTACTCGCCGAGCTCGCCCATGTCGCCGATCACGGCGATCCGCCGCCCGCTGCCGTCGGCGCGCGCGAGCGTGCGCAGGGCTACTTCCATCGACTGCGGGTTCGCGTTGTAGGTGTCGTCGATGAGCAGGCCGCCGCTCGGGAGCGCGATCGGCTGGAGTCGCCCCGCGACGGGCGAGTAGGAGCGCAGACCCGCGGACACGTCTGCGAGCGACACGCCCGATGCGATCGCGGCCGCCGCGGCCGCGAGCGCGTTCGGAACCGTGGTCTCGCCGAGGCCCGCTACCTCCACCTCGGTGCGGCCCGACGGCGCCGTGAGCACGAAGTGGTAGCGGCCGTCCGAGGTCGGCTTCACCTCGTCGGCGCGCACGTCGGCGAGTTCGCCGCGCCCGAAGCGCATCACGCGCGCCGCCGTGCGCGCGGCCTGCGCGAGCACGAGCGGATCGTCGGCGTTCAGGACCGCGGTGCCGTCGGCGTCGAGCGCGGCCACCAGGTCGCCCTTCTCGAGCGCGATCGCCTCGCGGCTGCCGAGGTGCTCGATGTGGGCCGTGCCCGCGTTCGTGATCACACCCACGCGCGGCTGCGCGATCGCCGCGAGGCGCGCGATCTCTCCGCGGTGGTTCATGCCGAGCTCGACCACGACGCTCTTGTGCTCTGCTCCGCGGCGCAGGAGCGTGAGCGGCAGGCCGAACTCGTTGTTGAGATTGCCCTCGTTCTTGAGACACGGCCCCGCGACCGCGAAGATCGCCGCGCACATCTCCTTGGTAGTGGTCTTGCCGTTGCTGCCTGTGATCGCCACGAGCGGCCCGCTGTAGCGCCGGCGGTGGCCCGCCGCGATCGCGCCGAGCGCGCTCGTCGTGTCCTCCACTGCGATCGCGCAGCCCGCCGTCTCGGGCGCCTTGCGACCCGCGCGCAGCACCACACCGGCCGCGCCCGCACGCACGGCATCCTCGAGGAAGTCGTGGCCGTCGAAGCGCGCGCCCGAGATCGCGACGAACAACGAGCCAACCGGCACGTTGCGGCTGTCGATCGAGACTCCCGTGAAGCGCGCCTCGCGCGCGCCGCGCACGAGCTCGCCGCTGCTCCAGCGCAGCGCGTCGTCGGCGGAGAACGGCTCGCTCATCGTCCCCCCGGCCGATCTTCGCTCGAGCCCTTATGGTCTTCGCTCGCCTTCGGCTCGCTGCGCGAAACTTGCGGCTCGCTGCGCGCCGCACGGCTGGCATTGCGTGCGCGCAGCGCCCGCACTGCCTCGGAGCGGTCGGAGAACGGCAGACGCTCGCGTCCGAGGATCTGATAGTCCTCGTGGCCCTTGCCGGCGATCGCGACCGTGTCGTCGGGTCCCGCGATCGCGATGGCCGCGGCGATCGCGGCGCGCCGATCGGGGATCCGCGCGTAGCTGCGATCAGCGTCGAGCGCGGAGGCATCCACGCGCGTGAGCCCCACGAGGCCGCGCTCGACGTCGTCGAGGATCCGCTCGGGATCCTCCGTGCGCGGATTGTCGCTCGTGAGCACGACGCGGTCGGCATGGCGCGCCACCGCCTCGGCCATGCGCGGGCGCTTCCCGCGGTCGCGGTCGCCGCCGCAGCCGAATACGGCGATCAGGCGCCCGCGGCACAGCGGCCGCAGCGTCGCGAGCAGCTTCTCGACCGCATCCGGCGTGTGGGCGTAGTCGACGATCACGCGCGGTCCGTCGGCGCCGCTCACCCGCTCGATGCGGCCCGGAACCTGGCGGCACGAAGCCACGCCCGCGGCGATCTGCGCCGGGCTGACTCCGAGTGCGACGCCGATCCCGACCGCGACGAGCAGGTTCTCGAGGTTGAAGTCGCCCAGCAGCGGAAGCGAGAGTGCGATCTCGGCACCCGGCAGCGCGAGCGCAGCGCGCGTGCCATCCTCGCCGAGCTCGGCCGAGAGCAGCCGCACTTCGGCATCGCCGTGCGCGTCGCGCGAGACGCGGATCGCGCGCGCGCCGGCCGCGCGCGCCGCGTCCACGAACCAACTTCCGCTCGGATCGTCGACGTTCACCACGGCCGCTCCCTCGGGAGCGAGATGGTTCTTCATCAGCAAGAGCTTCGCTTCCCGGTAGCGGTCCATGTCGCCGTGGAAGTCGAGGTGGTCCTGGGTGAGGTTCGTGAACGCGGCCACCGCGAAGCGGCAGCCCTCGACGCGGCCGAGATCGAGCCCGTGCGACGACACCTCCATCACGGCGGTGTCGATTCCCTGCGTGCGCATGTTTCGCAGCGTGCTCTGCAGGTCGAGGCTCTCGGGTGTCGTGTTGCGCGGGCGCTCGCGCACGTCGCGGTAGCGGACCTCGACGGTGCCGATCAGCCCGACCGAGCGCCCCGCGCTCGCGAGGATCGACTCGGCGAGATAGGTCGTGCTCGTCTTGCCGTTGGTGCCCGTGACGCCGACGAGCGCGAGCTCGCGGCTCGGATACCCGAAGAAGCGCGCTGCGATCGGCGCGAGCGCGCGGCGCGAATCGGGCACGACGACGCCGCACGCGGTGCCGAGCACAATCGCGTCGGGCAGCTCTTCGACGATCAGCGCCGCCGCTCCGAGATCGAGCGCCGAGCGCAGATAGGCGTGTCCGTCGGTGTCGGCGCCGCGCAGCGCGAAGAACGCGTCGCCGGGTGCGACCGCCCGCGAGTCGTACACGAGTCCGCGGATCACTGGATCGCCGCCCGCCGATCCCGCTACGCGCTGCGTCGGCGCGTTGTGCGCGGGCAGTGCGTCGAGCAACGCCGCCAGACGCATCAGCGACCTCCGCGCGCCGACGCGACTGCGGCGGGCGCCGCAGCGCTCCGCTGCGCCGCGGGGCGGAAGTGGATCCGCACGATCTCGTTTCCCGACGCCACCACGCTGCCCGGCGGCGGTTCCTGGCGCACGGCGAGTCCGTCGCCGTGCAGTTCGGCGCGCAGTCCGTTCTTCGCGGTGACCTGGCTCACCTCGCTCTTCGAGAGCCCGGAGAAGTCGGGCAGCAGCACGCGATCGCGGAATGCGGAGACCGCCACCGTCGGAGGCGCGGGCTTGGGCTCGGTGCGCGGTGCGCGCACGTCGGCGCTCGGCGCGCGCGCGGGCAGGGCGGGTCCCGCGCTCGACACGGGCGGCAGCTCGGGCGTGGGCGACTTCGCGCGCGCGATCTGCGTGTCGCTGCGGCGCAGGAAGATCCCGCGGTGAGCGAGCTGGCCCGGTGCGACCTGCGCGAACAGCGGCGCAGCGGACGCGCCGCCGGTGTGGAGCGGGTACTTCGGTTCGTCGAGCTCGGACACGATCACGATGCGCGGGTCGTCGGCAGGAGCCATGCCGATGAACCAGGCGCGGAAGCGAGTCTGCGAGTAGGTGCCGCTCGCCGCATCCCACTTCTGCGCGGTGCCGGTCTTGCCCGCGACGCGCACGCCCGGCAGCGCAGCCGCGCGCGCGGTGCCCTCGTTCGTGACGACCGTCTCGAGCATGCTGCGCAGCGCCTTCGCGGTCTCCTCGGAGATCACGCGGTGCACCACTTCGCTGCGCGTGGGCTGCCACGCTCCGTTCGGCGCGCGGCGCGCCGCGATGAGACGCGGCCGCACGAGCAGTCCGCCGTTGGCGATCGCGGACGCCGCGCTCGCAAGCTGCACCGGCGTCACGCTGATCCCCTGTCCGAACGAGATCGTGGCGTGGTCCACGGGCTTCCACTCGCGCCAGCCGCGCAGGAGGCCCGACGATTCGTCGGGGAACAGGCTGCGCGTCGAGATCCCGAAGCCGAACGCGCGCAGCATTTCGAAGTGCGCGCGCGGCCCGAGCGCATAGCCGATCTTCACCGCGCCGATGTTGCTCGACAGGCGCAGCACTCCGGCCGGGTCGAGCGGGCCGAAATCGCGCTTGTCGGTGATCGTCTTGCCCGGAACGCGCATCCGGCCGCCTTCGGTGTCGATGACGTCGCTGCGCGAGATCGCGCCGCGGTCGAGCGCACCCGCGACCAGGAACGCCTTCATCGAGGAGCCGGGTTCCATCGCGTCGAGGAACGCGCTCGATCGCGTCGCCGCATAGGGAGTGCGGCGGAAGCGGTTCGGGTCGAAACCCGGAAGCTCCGCGGCGGAGAGCAGCTCGCCCGTGTGGGGGTCCATCGCGATCACGAGGCCGCCGCGCGCGCCCGTGCGTTCGACGGCGGCCGCGAGCGCGCGCTCGGCGTCGGCCTGGAGCGTAGCGTCCAGCGTGAGCGCGACGTCGCCGCCCGCGGTCCCCCAGGTGGTCTTGGAGTCCTGGAGCAGGAAGCGGCCCGACCCGTCGCGCTCGACGCGCAGCCGGCGCGTGGTACCGCGCAGCCACGCGTTCTCCTGCTGCTCGATGCCGCGCGCGCCGTTGCCGTCGATGTTGGCGAAGCCGACCACGCGCGCGGCGAGCTCGCGATACGGGTAGATCCGGCGCGGCTCGGTGACGAGACCCACTCCCGCGAGCTTCGCGGCGGCGATCTTCTCGCTCTGCTCGGGTGTGATCCAGCGGCGCACGAACGAGAAGCCCTTGCGGCGGCGGAACGTGTTCGTGAGCTCGCGTCGATCCGCGCCCAGGATCGCACCGAGCGTGCGCGCCGCGGTTGCCGGATCGCGCACCTCGCGGCCCACCGCGTACACCGACGGCGCCTCGACCGTGAGCGCGAGACTCGTGCCGTTGCGATCGACGATGCTGCCGCGGTCGGGCAAGAGCGTCATCATGCGTTCGGTCTGGTCGTCGCCGCGCTGCGCGCCGCGTTCGTCGAACACCGATAGATGTGCCGCGCGCGCTGCGAGCACTGCGAACATGCCGAGGAGCGCTGCGCGCGCGATGGCCACGCGCCGGGCGCTCGTCCGCACGTCCGCAGATCTCATCGCGTAGCTACGGCGCCCGCGCGAGTGCGCAGATCGATCACGTGTTCCGGGGGCGCGAAGCCGCGCTTCTGCGCGAGCTCGACGAGGCGCGACGGATTGCGCCGCGCCTCGAGCGTGGCGGTCTGCTGCCGCTGCTGCTGCACGAGCGCCTTCTCCTCGCGGATCGCCTCGCCGAGCGCATAGCGCACGCGCAGGATGTCGATGCGCAGCGCCGCGAGCGCGAGCGCGCACGCGAAGCCGACCCCGACCAGCCAGGCGATCCGACGCGTGGAGAGGCGGCCCGTCGCGCGTACGCGCGCGAAGTCGCGGCCGACCAGGTCCCCCGTTGCACGCCGCACCGTTGCACTCATGCCGCCTCCGCCTCCGCCACCCGCTCCGCGGCCCGCAGCCGGGCAGAACGCGCGCGGGGGTTTCGAGAGATCTCGATCGCACCCGGCGAAACCGGGCGGCGCGTGAGCACGCGCAGCCGCACGGGCTTGCCGCACACGCAGACGGGGACGTGCGGCGGGCAGGTGCAGCCGCGCGCCGCGTCGCGCAGGCCGTTCTTCACGATCCGATCCTCGGCCGAGTGATAGGCGATCACCACGAGCCGCCCGCCCGGGCGCAGCGCGTCGATCGCGGCGTCGAGGCCGTCGGCGAGCGCGCCGAGCTCGTCGTTCGTGGCGATCCGCAGCGCCTGGAACACGAGCGTCGCGGGGTTGTGGCTCCGTCCGCCGCCGACGCGCGCTTCGTGGATCACGCGCACGAGATCGGCCGCGGTGCGCAGCGGTGCGCGCTCGCGTGCGGCGACCAGCGCGCGCGCGAGCCGGCGCGCGCCGCGCAGGTCGGCGTAGCGGCGCAGCCAGTCCTCGAGCTGCTCGGCATTCGCGCGATGCAAGAGCTCCGCGGCATCGGGTCCCGCGCCCGCATCCATGCGCATGTCGAGCGGGGTCTCGTGCGCCGTGTCGGTGCCGAAGCGGAATCCGCGCGCGGGCGTATCGAGCTGGTGCGACGAGACGCCGAGGTCGAGCAGCACGCCGTCGACGCGGCCATCGCCCTGCTCGGCGAGCACCGCGCGCAGGTCGCGAAACGACGCGTGCACGAGCCGCACGCGATCGCCGTAGCGGGCCAGCCGCTGCGCTGCGACCGCGAGCGCGTCGCGGTCGCGATCGAGTCCGATCAGCCGCCCGTCGGGCGCGCTGCGCTCGAGGATCGCCTCGGCGTGTCCGGCGCCGCCGACGGTGCCGTCGACGACGAGCGAGCAGGGCTGCAACGCGAGCCAGTCCAGGCTCTCTTCGAGCAGCACGGGCGCGTGTGCGAACTCAATGGCCACAAAGGGGCTCCCAACCCATGCCCCAAGAGAAGGAGCCGCAGCTCCCCGCCCGTCCGAGCGGCTCGCTTCGCGACCCCGCGCAGGGCCGAATTCGGCCCGCCGGTCGCAGGGCGGGAGCTGGGGTGCCTCGGAGCACCTATCTCCTTGAAAACCGGGCTGTCCCCCCCATTGACTGACCCGATTTCTTCAGGAGCGGTGCTCCGAGAACACCCCCAACCTCTCATTGTCCGGAGACGGACTTGCCTCCCCCGGACCCCCCCCGCTTGTAACTCCTCAGTTGCCCAGCTTCGCCGCGAGGGACATCGCCATCTCCTCGAAGCGGGCCTGGGTCTGGATCAAATTCGCTTCGAACCGCGCCGAGTTCCAGAGTTCGATCTTGGGCCCGACGCCGGCTACGGTCACGTCTCGCTCGAGTCCCGCGTACTCCCGGAGGTGCTGCGGGACGAGGATCCGGCCCTGCTTGTCGACCGGACATTCGACCGCGCCCGAAACCATCATTCGCGCGAGGGCCTGGGCCTGCGGGTCGATCGTCGCGATGCCCACGATCCGCTCCTCGAACAGCTGCCAGTCGTCGTACGGGTGCAGCTCGAGGCACTGGTGGGCGTTGGTGAGGATCGGCGGGTGATCGCTGCGCCGCTGGAGTTCCGATCGGAAGCCGGCCGGAAGACTCATGCGGTTCTTGCTGTCGATCGTATGCACGAAGCGGCCTCTGAACATCTGCGTTTCAGTGCGCGGGAGCCGTCCTCTGGCCGACTGGGTCACCGGGGCTGGATCGGAACCACCGGTTTACCACTTAACCCCACCCGACGGCGCATTTTTACCACCGGATACCACCGGCCGCAACAACTTTTTTTCGTGCCCTCGCATATTTCCTGCCGGAGTTGCGAGTCGACTACAAGATCTCGTGCTGTGGAATCGGGTCTCCCACAAGATGCTGCGGGTCCAGAAATAGTGATCCAGCTCACGTGACCGGGATCACCAGCGGCCCACGTGGGCCGCGACCCCACTCAGCGCGCGCCGATTCCCGGGATCTGCGACCCGTGGACCGCGGCCGCACGCGCGACCAGGCCCTCGAGCACGCTGCCGGGCGCGAGGTCGGGCCCGGTGGGCCACGCGGGCGCGTCCGCGAGCAGTCCCGCGACTAGCGCTTGGACGCCCTCGCGCAGACCGCGCAGCGAATAACCTCCCTCGAGCACGAATAACATCCGGCCGCCCGACAGTTCGTCGGCGAGCGTGCGCACGATCGCGGTGAGCGCCGCATAACCCGATTGGGTGACGCGCATTGCGGCGAGCGGATCGTCCTCGTGCGCGTCGAAGCCGCACGAGATGATCCAGTAGTCGGGTCGGAACGCGCGCGCCGCAGGCGCGAGGATGCGCTCGAACACGCCGATGTATTCGGCGTCGCCGCAGCCTGCAGGCATCGGGACGTTCAGCGTCGCGCCCTCGCCGCGCCCCGTGCCGATCTCGCGCGCGGCGCCGGTGCCGGGATAGAACGGGTACTGGTGCGTCGAGACGTAGAGCACCGACGGATCCGACTCGAACGTGTGCTGCGTTCCGTTGCCGTGGTGCACGTCCCAGTCGAGCAACAGCACGCGCTCGACGCCCGCCTCGCGCTGCACGGCGCGCGCCGCGATCGCCGCGTTGTTGAACAGACAGAATCCCATCGCGCGATCGCCCTCGGCGTGGTGCCCGGGCGGTCGCACCGCAGCGAAGCCCGCGCGCGCCGCACCGCTCGCAACGCGCAGCGCGAGATCGGTGCAGCCGCCGGCCGCGAGCAGCGCCACGTCGTAGCTCGCGGCCGACACGAACGTGTCCGGGTCGAGCTGCGCCGTACCCGCGGCCGCGGCGCGTCGCACGAGCTCGACGTGTGCGCGTTCGTGCACGGCGTAGAGCTCGTCGGGCGAGGCTTCGCGCGGCGCGCGTCGCGCGAGCGCACCCCCGAAGCCGTCGAGCGCCTCTGCCACGGCCCGCAGCCGCTCCGGGCGCTCGGGGTGACCGGCCGGCCCCGCGTGCTCCGCGTAGCGCGGATCCGTGATCACCTCGACGCCGCGCTGGGCATCCATCGCTTCGCATGGTATCCCCGTGCCGCAAGTCGCGCGAAGCGCGCGGGGAGGAGGGCACCGTCGGTGCCGACCAGCGGACCGGGCGTCGTCGCAATCCTGGGCATGCAGACCTTCGTGGGCCAGGAGCTCGCGTCGCGGCTGCTCGCGCGGGACCTCCGGCTGGTGGGCCTCGACGTGCGCCGCCCGTTCGGCATCGACGAACGCGTGAAGTTCCACCGCATCGACCTCACCGATCCGCGCGCGGACGCGAGCCTCGCGGAGGTCTTTGCGAAGGAGCACGTCGAGGCGGTGCTGCACGCAGCGTTCCGGACCGATCCGACCCCCGAAGTCGAGCTCGATCACGAGCTCGACACGATCGGCAGCCTGCACGTGATGAACGCGTGCGCGGCGGCGAAGGTGCACCGCCTGGTCGTAGCCTCGAGCACGATGCTGTATGGGCCGCACCCGGACAATCCCAACTACTTGAGCGAAGCGCATCCGCTGCGCGGGCATCCCGCGGCGCACGCGGTGCGCGATCGAGTCGAGATGGAGCGGCTGCTCGCCGATTGGCGCGAGCGCCATCCCGGTGTCGAAGTCACCGTGCTGCGCGCGTGCTGGCCGATCGGGCCCACGTTCTCGAATCGCGTCGTTCGCTATTTCTCGCTGCCGGTCGTGCCGCTGCCGATCGGCTACGACCCGCTGCTCCAGCTCGTGCACGAGCAGGACCTGCTCGACGCGTACGAGCGCGCGGTGCTCGAGCCGCATCCGGGCGTGTTCAACGTGGTGGGCAGCGGCGTGTTGCCGGTGTCGACGCTGTTCCGGCTCGCGGGCAAGAGCACGATTCCGCTGCCCTCGCTGGTGCTCGACCGCCTCTCCTACTATCCCTCGCAAGGGCAGACCGGCGATCCGCCCGCGGCCTTCTTCGACTACCTCCGCTACCTCTGGGTGGCCGACGGACGGCGCGGCTGGGATGCGTTCGGCGAGCCCGCCTACTCGACGAAGGAGGCATGGATCTCCTTCGTTTCGTCGCGGCGCATGCGCCGCTATCGGTGAACGCGATGACCGCCGGCCGCTCCTCTCTGCCCGCACCGCTCGCGGGCGACGATCCCGCGCGCGTCGCTGCGCGCGCGGCGCTCGCAGAGCTGCGCCGGGAGATCCGCGCGCGCTTCACGCGCGAGCCGCACGACGCGTCACCGCGCATTGCGCTCCCCGCCGAGTGGGAGAGACGCTTCGAGCAGCTGCGCGAGCAGCTCGGCACGCTCGGGATGCGCGAGCGCAGCGGTCTCGTCGACGATTTCGGTATGGACGAGGGGTCTCTGCGCGCGCTGCGGCCTCTGCTCGACTTCCTGTTCGACCGCTACTGGCGCGTCGACGTGCGCGGGATCGAGGAGCTGCCCGAGCGCGGACCGTTCCTGCTCGTCGCAAACGCGGCCGGGATCCTGCCCTACGACGCGCTCATGATCGCGCATGCGGTCGAGCGCGCGCGCGCAGAGCGACCGCGCTTCGCGGTGGCCGACTGGCTGATCACGCTGCCGTTCGTGCAGCCGCGGCTCGCGAAGCTCGGCGGCGTGCGCGCGTGCCCCGAGAACGTCGAGCGCCTGCTCGCCGCGGGCCACAGCGTGGCGGTGTTTCCGGAGGGCGTGAAGGGCGCCGCGAAGACCTACCGGGATCGCTATCGGCTCGCGCGCTTCGGCCGCGGCGGCGCGATCCGCCTCGCGCTGGAATGCGGGGTGCCGGTGGTACCGGTCGGCGTGGTCGGCGCCGAGGAGACCCATCCGATTCTGTGGAAGGCCTCGGCGCCCGCGCGCACGCTCGGGCTGCCGTTCTTTCCCGTGACGCCGACCTTTCCGTGGCTCGGCCCGCTCGGTGCGCTGCCGCTGCCTGCGCAGTGGGTGCTGCAGTTCGGCGAGCCGATCTCCTACGCCGACCTGACCTCCGATGCGGCGCGCGATGCGCTGCTGCTCTCGCGCTTGACCGAGGAGCTGCGCATGCGCATCCAGTCGCTCGTCGATGCCGGCCGGCGCGCGCGCGCGTCGGTGTGGAGCCTCGCCGCTACCGCGGGGAGTGATGATCAGGCGAGCGCGGGCGCGCCTTCGGATCGCACCGGCTCGTAGACGGGCGGCTCGCCCACGCGGAGCTGCTCGCGCACACGAGTGAGCGGCTGCGCGAGCAGATCTTCCCACTCGGCGCCGGGCAGCCACGCGGCGTTGCGCCCGCGCCGATAGCCCTCGCGCAGCAGGCGCCGCGCCGGCCGGTTGATCCCGCGCGCCCTCAAGTAGGCCACCGCGACGATGAAGCCGATTCCGGGATTGCGGGTCTGCGCGTAGGTGAACGCGAGCAGTGACGCTTCGCCGAGCAGGTCGCGGCCGTAGCCGGTCACGACGTGCCAGAGATCGTGGGTGTCGCGCAGCCGGTCCGCGAACCAGCGGCGGTCGGCGGGGATGTCGAGGCGCAGCCAGTCCTCGCTGGCTTCGACGAGGCCGTCCGCGCTGATCTGCTCGCGCGACATGAACTCGCCATAGGTGCGACCGAGCGTGCCCGGCGGCAGCGCGAGCAGTGCCTCGCGATTGGAGAGCAGCGCGAGCAGGTTCGGACGCCTGGCGAGCAGGCGCTGGCCCGATTCGGTCGTCGAGAAGCGGTCCCAGACGCGCGTGCGCGACCTGCCCGAGAGCGCCTCGATGATCTCGAATACGAGCGCGGTGTCGTCGGGGTTCTTGATCAGCGCGCGGATCGCGCGCAGGGCGGCGAGCGGTCGGATCCGGTCCGAATATCGCGGAGAAGTGTCCATGTGAGATCCTTCGGCGCGGGCGCATCGAGCCTGGACGCTCGAGTAGGCTACTAGTACTTACAAAATTGTCAATAGACCGGGGAGCGGGACATTGGCCGGAAAGCGCACGGGGAAGCGACGGCGGGTGCGCCGCAGCGCCGAGGACGCGCAGCGGCTGATCCTCGACGCCGCGGAGAAGCGGCTGCGCGAGGGCGGGCCCGAGGCGATCCGGCTCCAGGACATCGCGCGCGACGTCGGCATCTCGCACCCGGCGATCCTGCACCACTTCGCGAGCCGGGACGGGCTCACGCAGGCGCTCGAGCGCCGTGCGATGGCGCGCCTCGAGGCCGAGCTCGTGGAAGTGCTCTCGACCCGGCCCGCGCGCGGCGAAACGGCCGTCCACGTGATCGAGCGCGCGTTCGCGACGCTCGGCGACGCGGGTCACGCGCGCATGCTCGCATGGCGCGTGCTGCAGACCGCGCCTGCGGAACCCAATGTCGATCAGACGCTGTTGAAGGCGCTCGCCGAACTCCTCCACGCGCGGCGCGTCGAGGCGGCGGTGGCGGAGCGGCGCGCGCCCCCGAGTCCCCAGGACACCGAGTTCGTGGTGCGCCTCGCGGCAGCCGCAATGCTGGGCGACGGCATCTTCGCGCCGTTCCTCGACGCGAGCTTCGGTCGCGCCAACGACCCCGCGCGCCAGCGCCGCTTCCGCGAGTGGTTCGCGCGCCTGCTCGTGGCGCACACCGGAGTCGAACCGTAGCGGGTACCCTGCGAGCGTGTCCGCATCGGCCGCGACCCCGCTTCCTGCTCCGGTCCCGAGCCCGCGCTTCGACGGCTGGCGCATGGTCGCGCTCGGCGGGCTCGCGCAGGGGCTCGCGCTGCCGCTGATGGGCGCGTTCGGCGTCGTGGCCACGCCGCTGATCCAGGAGTTCGACGCGAGCGCAGCCCATCTCGGTATCGGGATGTCGGTGGCGCTGCTGGCCGCCGCATTGGCCGGCGCACCGCTGGGTGCAGCGCTCGACCGCGGCCCGTTGCGCGCGATCATGCTCACGGGCGCCGCGCTGATGTTCGTATCGGTTTTCGCGCTCTCGCGCGGTGTCGCGCTCTGGCAGCTCGCCGCGTGCTTCGCGTTCGCCGTGGTCGGTATGTCGATGTACGGCATGCTGCCGGTGCAGGTGATGCTCGTGAACTGGTTCGCGCTGCGGCGCGGAACCGCGCTGTCGCTCGCCTGGGTCGGCACGAGCGTCGGCGCCCTGATCGTGCCGACGACCACCGCCTGGCTGATCGAGTGGTTCGGCTGGCGCAATGCGCTCGTGGCACTCGCGGCGGGCGCAGCGGCGCTCGCGGTGCCTGCGATCGCGTGGCTCGTGAAGCGACCCGAGGAGCTCGGGCAGTCGCCGGATGGGATTCCCAGCCCGCCGCGGAACCTGCAGCCGTCGGCCGAGCGCGACGAGGCCAGACATGAATCGCGCGAGATCACAGCCTGGCTGCGCGACCGCAACTTCTGGCTGCTCGGCACTGGCGTCGGCCTCGCGCTCTCGGTCTCGATCGCGACGCTGTTCCTGGTGCGGCACCTCGAGACGCTCGGGATCCCGCGCACACAGGCCGCTCTGGTCCCATCCTCGATGGCGCTATTCGGAATCATCGGAAAACTTGGAGCCGGCTGGCTGATCGATCGGTTCGATGCGCGCGCCGTCGTTGTGGGTGCACTCGCGCTGCATGCCCTCGGCTGGACGATCGTGGCTTCGCAGTCGAGCTATGCCGCGATGCTATTCGCGGCGCTGCCGCTGGGGCTCGGCGGGGGTGGCTTCCTACCGCTTCCGCCCGTTCTCCAGGGCCGCTGCTTCGGGCGCGGCGCGATCGGGCGCATCGGCGGCCTCCACGCGCTGATCCATCTTCCGTTCCTGCTTGCTGTCGCGCCGCTCGTCGGTTGGGGCGCGGGCGGCACGGACGGTTTCGCGGCGCCGTTCTTCGGGCTCGCGGTCGTGCTCGTGGTCGCCGCGCTCGTGCTCGCGTGCCTGCGCATCCCGGAGATCGAGCCGGTCGAGCGACGCTAGTCGAGCGACTGTCGCCTGCGCAGGCGGTCGAGCCAGCCGACCAGTGCGATCCCCGCGCCGAGCAAGAGGGCGCGCGCGGGCTCGGGGAAGTAGTGCGCGGCGAACATGCCGTCGCTCTTTCCGGTCACGAGGTCCAGGTCGCCGTCCGCATCGAGGTCGCCGCTGGTGGGAGCGGAATGATTGCCGACGCTTTGCCCCGTCAGTGGATTCGCGGCGCCCGTGAGCGGCACGAACTGGGGGCTCGTCGCGCTGCCCGTGTTGCCGAAGTAGTTGAAGTCGCCATCGCTGTCGCCGGCGATCAGATCGAGATCGCCGTCGCCGTCGAAGTCGCCGAGCGCCGACGTCGATTCGGTGCCGACATCGACGGCGTCGAACGGGTTGGCTCCTCCGGTGCGTTCGACGAACGCCGGACTCGTGCGACTGACGGTGTTCTCGAAGTAGTTCAACTCCCCGTCGAAGTCGCCCGCGACCACGTCCAGGTCGCCGTCGCCGTCGAGGTCGCTGAGCGACGCCGTCGCGAACGCCCCGATGTCCTGACCGGCGAGTGGGTTCGCGGCGCCCGTGCGCTGAACGAAGTCCGGGTTCGTGGCGCTGCCGGTGTTCTCGAAGTAGTCGAAGTTGCCGTAGTACGCGCCCGCCACGACATCGAGGTCGCCGTCGCCGTCGAGATCGCCGAGCGCAGGCGCCACGGCGCCGCCGAACACGAACTGGAGTCCGAGTGGATTCGCAGCTCCCGTGCGCCGCACGAAGGCTGCGCTGATCGCCGTACCCGTGTTCTCGTAGTAGGAGAACTCGCCGTAGGGGTCGCCGACCACCAGGTCGAGGTCGCCGTCGCGATCGAGATCGCCGAGCGCGGGTTTCGATTCGGCCCCGACGCTCTGCCCGTCGAGCGGGTTGGTCTGTGCCGCGGCGAACGCCTGTTGGGGCGCGGACGCTCTCACGAAGTAGTAGAACAGACCGTCGTTTGCGCCAGAGAGCACCTCGCGCTCGCCATTGCCATCGAGGTCGACGATCGAGGGGAGCGAGAGAGTCCCGACGTCCCAACCCGCGAGCGGATTCGCTTCGCTGGTGCGCTCAAGGAAGGCCGGACTCGCCGCGGTGCCGGTGTTCTCGAAGTAGTTGAAAACGCCGTCCTGCTCGCCCGCGACGACGTCGAAGTCGCCGTCACCGTCGAGGTCGCCGAGTGCGGGCGCCGAGCGCACGCCCAGGTCGTGCCCGTCGAGCGGGTTGGCAGCGCCGGTGCGCAGGAGAAAGCTGGGGCTCACGGCAGTGCCCGTATTCTCGAAGTAGTTGAACACCCCGTCGTTCTCGCCCGCGACGACGTCGAGGTTGCCGTCGCCGTCGAGGTCGCGAACCGCCGGCGTCGCAGCCGCGCCGACATCCTGGCCGTTCAGCGGATTCGCCACTCCCGTGCGGGCGATGAAGGCCGGGCTCGCCGGGCTGCCGGTATTCTCGAAATAGAAGAACACCCCGGTGCTCTCTCCCGCGATCAGGTCGAGGTCGCCGTCGCCATCGAGGTCGCCGAGCGAAGGCGACGACCGGGCTCCGACGTCCTGGCCGTTCAGCGGGTTTGCGGTTCCCGTGCGGGCGACGAAGGCCGGGGCGAGCGCACTGCCGGTGTTCTGGAAATACCGGAACACGCCGTTGTACTCACCCGCGACCAGGTCGAGGTCCCCGTCGGCATCGAGGTCTCCGGGCGCGGGAGCCGAGAGCATTCCTGGACTCAGCCCGTCGAGCGGGTTGGCCGCGCCAGTGCGCCAGATGAAATCGGCGGCGAAGCTCTCGAAGTAGGTGAAGAAGCCGTCGGCCTTGCCCGAAAGCAGATCGGGATCACCATCGCCGTCGAGATCGCCCAGTGACGGCGTGGAGTTGGCGCCCACATCCACACCGTTGAGCGGGTTTGCCGCACCGGTCCGCGCGATGAAGGCCGGGATCGTCGCGCTGCCCGTGTTCTCGAATGTGTCGAAAGTGCCGGCACTGCTGCCCGCGACGAGGTCGGTGTCGCCGTCGCCGTCCAGATCGACGAGCGCAGGTGCCGAGAGAACGCCCGCATCGAACCCAAACGGGTTGGCCGCGCCGGTCTGCGGGAGGAAGCTGGGGATCGTGGCGGTGCCCGTGTTCTCGAAGTACCGGAACGTGCCGTCGTACGCTCCCGCGACGAGATCGAGATCAGCGTCGCCATCGACGTCGCCGAGCACGGGCCTCGAGAACAGCCCCACATCCTGGCCGTTGAGCGGGTTGGCCGCGCCGGTGCGCAGGATAAGAGCCGGGGTCGTGGCGCTACCCGTGTTCTCGTAGTAGTTGAACACACCGTCCTGCTCGCCGACGACAAGGTCGTAGTCGCCATCGCCGTCGAGGTCCGCGTAGCAGGGATGCGAATGGTCCCCCACGTCTTGAAAGGCCGTCGGGTCCGCCGCGCCGCTTTGAGGAGCGTATGCCGGGCTCACGGCGCTGCCGGTGTTCTTGAAGTACCCAAAGCCTCCGCTGAAAGCTCCTGCCGAGACGTCGAGATCGCCGTCGCCGTCGAGATCGACGAGCGAGAGAGTCGAATAGGACCCTACGTTCTGATCATTCAGCGGGTTCGCCGCTCCGGTCCGAGCCTCGAACTGGGGAAGCTCCGCAGCCGCCTTGCCCGGCGAAAGTCCGAGCAACGCGACGGCCAGCGCGGAGCTCGCCCCCACGGTGCGCAGCACCCACGTCAGTAAGTTCATGTCGCGCCGATGCCCGCGCACGAAGCGCCGCGCCGCGGCGCGCACCTGTTGGCGCGTGCCCACACCGTGCGAACGCGCCGATCGCGCGAGGGCGCGCTCGCAGGCGTGCACGAGGCCGGGGCCCGCGTTCACCAGTCCACTGCGCCGCTTCCGCATCCGATCCCCCACGGCCCGCCCGCGGGACAATGTCTCACGGAAGCGAACGGGGGGTCAAGGAGAGCGTTAGTCGTCCGCGACCACGCGCCGGAGCGGATCGCCGTGCGGCGGCGGCGCCGGTGCCTCGCGCTCGCCTTCGAGCTTCTCGAGCGCGGCCGCGACGCGTTCGAGATTCTCGCTGAGCGCTTCGATGTCGCTGCGGCGCGGCAGGTCGAGTGCCTTGAACACGCGCTCGACGGCGCCGTGCACCATCTCGTCCCACTCCGCGCGCGCGCTGTCGCGCCACCGCGCCGCCTCTTCCTCGCGGTGGCGGATCGCGTCGCGCACGTTCTTCTGGAGCTCGCCGATGTTCTCCTGCGCGTCGCCGACGCCGCGCTTGAGCGCGCCGTAGAGCACGTCGCCGCCCTTCTGGATCAGATCGGAGAGCAGCCCGCGCGGCACCGCGCGCTGCGCGCGCTCGTTGTCGACGAGGATCTGCGAGAGCGCGACGTTGGTGATGTCCTCGCCGGTCTCGTTGTCGACCACGCGGACTTCCGCGCCCTGCTCGATCAGCTCGGCGATGCCCTTGAGCGTGATGTAGCGGCTGGTCTCGGTGTTGTAGAGCTTGCGGTTCGCGTAGCGTTTGATCAGGACGGTGGCCATCGCCGGGACCCTAGCGCTCCATGGCGCAGCGCGTCATCCCTGCACGGCCACGCGCTGGACCCGGCGCGGCCCGGGTGCGCGCTGGAGCGGCCCCGCATCCGCGGGGCGCGGGTCGACGCGCTCGCGCGGTGCGCGCACACCGAGCTCCCAGAGCACCTCGCGCAGGCCCAGGAAGGCGCGCAATACCGGGCGCGCGTCGTCGTCGCTCTTCGCGCGCTGCTCCCACCGCTCGATCTCCAGCTCGAGCGCGTGCGCGATCTCGGACGCGAGCCGGTCGGAGAGTCCGCCCTCGGTGGTCCAGCCGCGGCTCGCGCGACCGACCCAGCGATCGATCGATGCGAACAGCGAATTCTCCGCCGCAGACGCGCCCGACGTCGCGAGCGACGCCGCGTCGAGCAGCGCGCGCAGCGCCTCGAGCGCTTCGGCCACGGCATTCTTCGCGTGGCGGCGCGCGCGCGCGAGCGCTTCGTCGAGTGCGGCGCGATCGGAACCGTCTTCAGCCACGCCCACCTCCTCGCTTCGCGCTCACGGGCATCGCCTGCTGTTTCTCATCGCGCGCGGCCGGCGCCTGTGAGAGCGCCGTCGCGACCTTCTGGAGTCCCGTGAGATCGTGCACGTCGCCGAGCAGCTCGGGCACCGCGCGGAAGAAGCTGCCGCGCCGCTCCGCGTGCTCGCGCAACGCGTCCAGCGCGGTCGCGTCGCGCCGGACGAGCGCAGCGTACCGCGCCGCCGCCTCGATCGCTGCGCGCGCCGCCCGCACCGCGGGAAAATTCGCATCCCCTTGCTCCGCGAGAGCGCGCGCGAGCCGTGCTGTGTCGGGAGATTCGGGGTCGAGCGCACCCGGAGCCGGTCCGTCGTCGGGCCACGCGCGCACGCGATTCGCGACGATGCCGGCCACGGACACGTTGCTCGCCTCGAGTCGCGCGAGGAATCGCTGCGCCGATTTCACGGATTCGCTCTCGGGGCTCGCCACGAGCACGAACGCGGACTCCGGCCCGAGCAAGAGCGACCTCACCTCCTTCGCGCGCGCCTGGAACCCCTCCGACATGTGCTCGAAGGCCATCAGGAATTCAGAGACGTCCTGGAGGAAGCCGATCCCGCTGATGCGCTCGATCAGCCCGAGCGCGCGGCGCGTGCCCCACTCGAACCAGCGCGCGCCGAGGCGCCCCGCGACCATCGCGGGATGGATCAGCATCTTCACGAGTCGGCTGTCGAGGAACTCGAGCAGCCGCTCGGGCGCGTCGAGGAAATCGAGCGCGTGCTGCGCGGGCGGCGTGTCGACCACGAGCGTGTCGTAGGCGTCGGAGCGCGACAGCTCGTAGACCTTCTCCATCGCCGAGTACTCGACGCTGCCCGCGAGCGCATCGGAGACGTGGCGGTAGATCGGATTGTGCAGCACGCGCTCGCGCGCGGCTGGGCTCTCGGCGAAGCGCGCCACGAGGTCGTCGAACGTGCTCTTCATGTCGAGCATCAGCGCCGAGAGCGAGCCCTCGGGCGGCACGCCGAGCGCGGCCAGCGTTTCGCGCGGCAGCGGCTCGGGCTGATTGCCCAGCGTCTCCACGCCGAGCGCGTCGGCGAGCCGGCGCGCCGGGTCGATCGTGATCACGAGCGCGCGGCGACCCGCGCGCGCCGCCTCGAGCGCGATCGCCGCGGCCACCGTGGTCTTGCCCACGCCGCCGCAGCCGACGCATACCACCACGCGGCGCTCGAGTGCGGGCAGCGTCACGCGGCCGACCCGAGCGCGGCGTAGAGCGGCGCGGCGAGCAGCGCGGCGTCGTCGGGGCCGCGCAGTCCGTCGCGCAGGTAGGGAAGCGGCACGGTCGGCAGACCCGTCTCGCGCGCGATCTGCGCGACGTAGTGGCGATTCAGCTCCGCGCGCGCGCGGAGTGCGCTGCCGCACGCTGCGAGCACGCGCGTGGAGGGCAGCTCGCCGAGCGCGAGGTCGTCCGGGCAGCGCCGCGAGGCGCTGATCGAGGTCGGCGAGATCGTCGGGGTAGGGCGGCTCGTGCACCGCGTTCACCACGACGCGCTCGATCGCAACGCCGAGCTCGTTCTTCGCGCGCGCGACGAGCTCGACGGTCTCGCGCGCGGGCAGCTCCTCGGCGATCGCCACGGGCAGCAGGAGCGTGCGCTTGCGGTCCTCGATCAGTGCTTCCACGCGCTCGGTGTGATGGCGCAGCGGACCCGCGCGCACCGCCGAGACCACGACGCGCGGCACGTCGAGGAACGTGAGGCTGTGTCCCGTGGCGGGCGCGTCGACGATGATCAGGTCGAAGCGCGGCCGGGCGCCGTCGCGCATCTGCTCGAGGTGCCAGACCTTCCCGAGCGTGATCAGCTCGCGCCAGCCCGGCGACGCGAGCAGGAGCTGGCGGAAGCCGCGCTGCCGCAGCACCGGATCGACCAGGCGCCGCGTGCCGATCTGGAGACCGAGGTACTCGCCGAGCGCCTCGAAAGGCTCGATGTGGGTGATCCAGACGTTCTCGCGCGCGAGGACGGGCTGGTAGCGGAGCGGGCCGGGTCGCGCCGAGAGGAGCCCCGCGAGCCGCGCGTCGGGGTCCACCGCCGCCACGAGCACCCGCTTCCCCCGGGCGGCGGCGCCGAGCGCCAGCGCCGCCGCGATCGTCGTCTTCCCCGTCCCCCCCTTGCCGGTGACGATGACCAGCCGGCGGTGGTCGAGCGGGCTGGCGGGGTGGGTCAAGCTCGCTTCTCCGAGCCTCAAGCGGGCAAGCAGCGGCTCCGAAACGTGTGGTTGGAATGGGGGAAACGGTAGCGTGATCGTCGTCTGCGAGCGCTGCAGCACCGAGTTCCATCTCGACGATGCGCGTGTGCCCGAAACCGGTGCGCGCGTGCGCTGCTCGCGCTGCAAGCACGCGTTCTTCGTCACGCGGCCCGCGAGCACGCCCGAGGAGGAGATCGACCGCGCGGCGAGCCTCGCGCTCGAGGACGACCCCACGCCCGGCGTCACCGAGGACCTGCCCGACGAGCCGGTTCCGGCGCAGATGGACGCGGGCGACGACCTCGTCGACGACCTGGACGCCGGCGGGCTTCTCGGCGAGGAGCTGGACGAGGATCCGGTCACTGGGCGCGGGGAGGACTCCGAGAGCGATTGGGAGTTCAACGGGGACCTGCCCGCGGAGGGCGACGAGTCCTCGCCGGACCTGCACGGAACGCACGCGCCGCCGATGAACGCGCCGCACCGGAAGACGGATCGGTTCGGAGACGAGGATTCTGACGGGAGCCTCGATCTCGCGGACGACGAGCCGGCGGCGCCGCCCGCGCGCGAGCCCGACAGCCCCGTCGACTGGGATTTCCTCGACCGCGGCGCGGAGCGCGCCGCGCCGGTCGCCGCCGCACCGTCGGGGCGCGTCATCACGGTGGAGCCGGATCAACCGCGCGAGATCGCGAGCGAGTCGCAGCACCCGACCGGCGCAGCACCGCTGGCCCTGCGCCGTGTCGCAGTCGGCGCCGGATGGCTCGCGACTGCCGGCCTGTGCGCGATCGCGTTCTGGTACGGGCTCGCGCCCGCGGCGCCCGCCGCGACGTCGTGGCCGAATCCCGCACCGGGGATCGCGATCGAGCAGGTGCGCGGGCGCTGGCTCGACAACCTCTCGGTGGGTCGACTCTATGTGGTGTCGGGCCGCGTACACAACGTCGCACCCACGGCCGCCTCGCTCCCGCCGCTCGTGCTCGAGCTGCGCGACGCCGCGGGACAGCCGGTCGGCAGCCCGATCCCCGTGCGCGGGTCGAGCTTCCCGGGGAACCTGCGCACCGCGAGCGCGGCCGAGCTCGCCGCGGCGGGCGCCGATGTACCGGGCGGACTCGCGCCCGGCGTCACGTGGGATTTCGAAGTGGTCGCGTGGCCGCTGCCGGACCACGCGGCGCGTTTCGCGATCCGCGCGGGGTCGTAGGAGCGGGCTACGAGGAGCGCGGCGGCTTGCCGTCGCCGACCTCTTCCTTCGGCGTGACGTCGAGCTCGTCCTTGCCGGAGATTCCGGCCTTGAAATTCCGGATCGCCTTGCCGACGCCCGCGCCGAGCTCGGGCAGGCGACGCGCGCCGAACAGCACCACGACGATCCCGAGAACGATCAGCAGCTCGGTCGTGCCGATTCCGAACATGATTGGCCTCGCCCGGTTAGGGTGGCGGTCGCGAGCTGCGGGGTCAAGCTGACCTATCTAGGAGTCCGACTCCGCCTGGCCTAGCTCCTCGCGGATCACCGCATCGAGCTCGTCGGCCGATTTGAGACCGGACATCAGGATCCCGTTCACCACGAACGCGGGTGTTCCCGTGATGCCGATCCGCTTCGCCTCCTGCGCGTCCTGTTCCACGGCGGCCTGATGGCGTCGCGTGCGCACGCACTCGTCGAACGCCCCGGCCTCGAGCCCCACCTCGGCCGCGTACTTGCGCAGATCGTCGTCGGAGAGCGCGCGGTTGTTCTCGAACAGCTTGTCGTGGTACTCCCAGAACTTGTTGCCCTCGGCCGCGCACGCGGCCGCCTCGGCGCTCGGCCGCGCGCGCGGATGCAGGCTGTCGAGCGGCAGGTGGCGATAGACGATCCGCACGTCCTTGGGATGGCGTTTCGCGATCTCGTCGAGCACGGGCTTCGCGCGCACGCAGAACGGGCACTGGAAGTCGCTGAACTCGATCAGCGTGACGCGCGCGTCGGCGGGTCCGCGGGCGGCTCCGACCGCGCTCACTTCCACGCGCGGGCGCTCCAGCTCGATCTTGGTTTCCGCCTTCGCGACGATGTCGTCGAGCGCCTTGCGCTTCGCCTCGTTCTCGAGGTGGGAGCGGATGCGCGGAGAGATCGATTCGAACGGAGCGCCCTGGAGCTGAGCCGCGTTCTTGTCGTAGAACGCCTTGACGTCGGCGTCGCTGATCGGCGGCAGCGTCTTGAACTCGGACTCGAGGAACGCCTCGGACTCCATGCCCTTCTTCTTCGCCGCGGCTTCCACCGCTCGCTTCGCGACCAGCGATTTCGCGGCGGCCATGCGCAGGTCGTGCACGCGCGACGGGTTGCCGTCGCCGGTCTCGCGCTTCCAGAGGTCTTCCTTGATCTCGGCGTCGAGCTCGGCGACCGTGATCACCTCGTCGCCGACCCGCGCCGCGATCGGCTCGTCCGACTTGCCGTTGCCGAACTTGGCGCACGCCAGCCCGATCGCAGCGAGCGCGACGAGCGATCCAAACGCGAGTCTTCGAACCATGGAACCTCCGATCGGGCGCATCGGCGCGCACGGGAGCGCGAGTATACGGGTTGAACGCGCGCCGCGACCGCGCTCAGGGCGCGAGGCACCGCTTCAGGAAATCCCAGATCGCGCTGGCGGCCTCGGCGGGGGACTCGTCGACTTGCAGCACCGGGCGCGGCGCGATCCGCCCGAGGTAGTGCGCGGGATCCGGTCCCCCTGCGAGCGCAGCGCCGACGCCCGGCGCGAGCGCCGCGGCGGCCGGGCGCGCGTCGAGCGCGCAGAACGCGCTGCCGATCTGTCCGCCGAGCCCGAAGCCCACATAGGCGATCCGCTCGGCGTCGATCCACTCGGTGGCCGCGAGCGCGTCGAGCGCGCGTTCGAGATCGATCACGGCCTGCTGCGCGAACTCGGCCGCGAGCAGTGCGCGGCGCGGATCCCCGGCGCGCCCGTCGGTCAACACGCGCAGGAGCTTCTGGTCGGCGCGCGCTCCGTGCAGCGGGAAATCCACCGCAGCCACGGCCGCGCCCGCGAGGGCCCAGCTCGGGCCGAGCGCGGCGAGCACGCCCGCGGCGGAGTCGCCGAGCGCGTGCTGCACGAGCACGAGTGGATGGGGGCCGCCGCCCTGCGCGGGCAGGATCAGCTGTCCCGTCACGCGATCGCCCCGGCTCGAGAACTCGAGCTCCTGCGTGCGCAGACCCGGGTGCGCGGCGATCCGCGCGCCCTTGCGCACCCAGAGCCCGAGCGGCTCGCGATAGCCGGCCAGACGCAGCTCGTCGCTCATCTCGCGCGCAGCATAGTGCCCGGCGAGAACTAACGGGAGAGCAGCACCTTGCGGACGCGGTAGAGGTTCGACTTCACCGCGTCCACGCTCTTGTCGAGGAGCACGGCCACCTCGGCGATCGGCCGGTGCTCGAGGTGATGGAGTCGGAAGAGCTGGCGCTGCTCCGGCGTCAGATCGTGCTCCGCGGCGGACTCGAGCTGATCGATCCGCTCGCGCAGCTCGTAGTAATCGAGCGGCGTGGTGTCCTGGATCGCCGCGTCGGGGACGGTCTCGAGCTCGCCGCTCTCGTCGGTCTGGAGCGGCACCGTCGGGTGCTGCTTCTTCTTGAAGCGCCCCGAGATCGTGTGGCGCGCCACGCCGAGCACCCACGCCGCGAACGGCGCCTCGGCCCGGAATGACCCGAGCGAGGTGAACACGTTCACGAACACTTCCTGGGTGGTCTCCTCGACGTCGGCGCGGTTGTGCAGCCGGGTCTCGACGAAGCGATACACGCGGCCCACGTAACGCCCATAGAGCAGGTCGAAGGCGTCTTTCTCGCCGGACCGGACGCGCAAGACCAGCTGCTCATCGCTCACATGACGCGCGGGGGAACACGTCGGTGCCGACATCCCGGACCTCCCAGTGGGCCCCGGGGCTTTCGGCCGCCTTCCCCCCGGTAGGCGGTCACTCCGGTGCCTGAGAGGGTAGTGGGATCGGCAACTACAATGGTGTTGAAAATTCTTTGGGCGAGCGGAATTCCCCGGAGGAAACCCGGGGTTGGAGCCGCGGGCTCAGAACCGCTCGCGCTCCTCGAACTCGGCGCGCTCCTCGGGAGTGAGATCGAGGTCGGCTGCCGACAGACCCGAGCGGAAGCCCGCCGCACCCGCGCCGTCGGCCGGATCGGCGCCATCGCCGATCGCCTCGATCAAGGGCGCGACTCCGCTGCCGTTTTCGACGAAGCGCAGCGCGGCGAGCCGGAGCCCGGGCGCGCCGGCGGCGCGCGCGGCGGCGATCGCGGCGGGCCGGAACTGGGAAGCGAGCAGCACGACCATCACCTCCGCGCCGGGCCGTAGGCCCGAATCGGGTGCGAGCTGTGCCCAATCGGCCACGCGTGCCGCCACCCAAGCGCGCTGCGCGAGGCCCTCGGCGACGAGCTCGAGGTCGCCGCCGGGACGGCCGACGAGCGCGATCACGCAGCGCCCCTCGCCGTCGCGGCCCACCCAGTCGATCCGCGTGTCGGCGCCGAGCACGTTCTCTGCGAGCGGACGCCAGCCCGGCACGAGCGCGCCGAGCGCATCGCGCAGCGCGCGTCGCCGCTCGTCGGGCGGCGGCGTTCCCGCGATGCGTACCTCAGCCAAGGGTCAGCTTCTGGGCGTCGCTCCAGAGCATCTGCGCGACGTCGCCGAGCGCGCGCGCGGCTCTCGACTGGGGATGTTCGATCCCGATCGGACGGCGCGCCGCGATCGCGCGATACACGTGCAGGTCGTCGGCGAGCAGCCCGTAGCTCTGCGGCGCGCGGCCCAGGTGGCGCGACGCCACGCGTGCCACGTGCGCGTACGCGCGCTCGGCCTCGCGCAGCCGGCGCACGCCGTGGATCACGAGGCCGACCAGCGGGTCCGAGCTGCGCCGATAGGCGAGCTTCGCGAGCGCATACGCCTCGCGCAGGTCGTTCAGCTCGGGTGTGCCGAACAGCAGCATCCAGCGCAGGAGCGGGCGCACCGCCGCGCCGCGCACGAGCCACTCGGGCGGCACGCACACGACCACGGCGCCGCCCTCGGCGGCGTCCGCGGCTCCCGCGATCGCGGCGTCGAGCGCCGCGTGACCCAGCGCCACGAGGTCGCCCGCTTCGGGATACGACACCTGGGCGCCGAGCGGACCGCGTCCGGGCTCGGGCCACAGCGCCGCGGCTCCGGGATCGCGCGGCGCAATCATCACCGCGCGCGCGCCGAGCCGCGCGAGCTCGACGGTGAGATTCCACGCGAACGCAGCGCGCACCACGTCGCGGCTCGCCACGGGCAGCGTGAGGATCGGCAGCGCGATGGGCATCGGGCCCGTCTCGCGCGGGCGATCGAAGCGCTCGGAGCGCTCCGCGACTGGAAGGAAATAGTGCAGGACGTCGTCGAGATCGCGCGGCAAGTGGAGCTCTTCAGCGCATCAGCGCACTACGAGAACGGAATTACGGCCGCCGACCTGACTCGCGACGCCTTCCGGATTATCCGGGTCCTCGCGCCATTCACCGTCGACAACATAGCGATATTGATAACGACCCGGAGCGAGGTGAAGGATCTTGGTCCAGATCCGCGTCTCGCCTTCGGCCTCGATCAGCGATCGCACGCCCTTGTCGGGCACCCAGCCGTTGAAGTCCCCGGCGATCCGGACGTCGCTCGCGCGCTCGTCGCGGAATCGCACGACCACCTCGCGCGGCGGGGAGAGATCGGGGGCGATCACGTCGCGCACCGCGTCGGGTGCGCTCGCGGCCACCTCGATCGCGAGCGCCGCGTAGTCGTGGGCACCGTTCGCGCTGCGCGCCACGGCGTTGATCGGCTTCCCGCGACTCGCCGCTTCGCGCAGCTTCACGTTCTGGCGGATCACGGTGTCGAAGCACATGTCCTTGAACATCTCGCGGATCTCGCCGAGTGTCTGGCGCGCGTAGCGCGTGCGTCCGTCGTAGAGCGTGGGCAGGATCCGCACGGTGAGCTCCTGGCCGATCCGCTCCGTGAGCAGCGCGATCGTCTCGAGCAGCTTCTGCACGCCGTGGATCGCGAAGAAGCTGGTCTCGAGCGGGACGATCACCTCGCGCGCTGCCCGCAGCGCGTTGAACGTGAGCAGCCCGACGTTGGGCGCGCAGTCGATCAGCGCGAAGTCGTAGCGGTCGCCGAGCGTCGCGAGCGCCTGCGTGAGGCGCGCGGTGCGGTTCTCGACCGGCTCGGCCGCGAGCTTCTGCTCGAGCGCCGAGAGCACGATGCCCGACGGCGCCACGTCGAGCCGCTCGCCGACCGACACGCACACGCGCGCGAGCCGGCTCGGGCCGTCGGGATCTGCGAACACCTCGTAGAGGTTCTCGTCGAGGCGGTCGGGGTCGGCGCCGAGCGCGAGCGTGGCGTGTGCCTGGGGATCGAGGTCGACCACGAGCACGCGATGGCCATCCGCGGCGAGTGCACCGGCGAGATTGACCGTGGTGGTGGTCTTCCCGCAGCCTCCCTTCTGATTCACGATCGCGATCACGCGCATCCGCCGCTCTCCCCCTTGGTTTCCGCGCTCGGTGCTCGCGAGGCGGCCGCGCTGGATGCGGGCCGGCCCGGAGTCGGGCTACGGAGTGCCGGCGAGGCGGTCCGGAGTCGGACTCCGGACGGGGGCAGTCGTTTCAGGTCAGCCGGTCGTTGGTCCCGGCCGCGGCCGCGGGTGTGCGCGGGCTGCCATCGACGACGCGCTCGGCCCGGAATGCGTCGACCTCGCGCTGTAGCTGCGCGATCTCGAACACCCATTCCTGACCGGACACGGCGTCGAAGGCGGTGCCGTCCTTGAAGGCCAGCACCACGTCGCCCGTCGCCACCAGCACGACCTCGGCCAGCGGACGCTCGACCGCGGGCAGGATCTCTCTCAGTGCACGGATCGACTTCCGAATCCGTTGGACCGAGACGCCGGCATCAATCAGTCTTTTCGCAGTCTTGAGGGCCACCAAATCCTCGAACGCATAACGCGCGTGGCCCCCGGGAGTCCGAGCACCGGGCGGGACCAGATCGGTCTCGTCCCAATATTGGAGCTGGCGGCGCGAGATCCCGATGATCTTCGCGACGTCACCCACGCGATACAGATCGCGGGTAGCTCTCATGTCCGTGGCAGACCCCCCAGTCCACTGGACATTAGATGGAAAAAAACGCAGGGACGGACCGAAAGTAAGCCGGACCGGGTGCTCGAGTCAACCCAATAAGGGAGTCGAATTGTCTGGATCGGGGGTCGGCCCCCGTTCCACAGCAAAAGCCCGGCGAAGGACGGGTGAAGGGGATAGGTTTCGGCGAGATGAGCAAGCCCGAACCGATCGCGCCAGCGGGCGCTCCGGAGGACGAGCCCGAGCCGGTGGCCGAGCCCGCCCCGGAGGCCGAAGCCGCGCCCGCCGCGGAGGAACGCGACCGCCGGCTCTGGGTCGATGACGGTGGCGTCCGCCGACCGTTCATGCGCGGGATCATGATCCACTCTCTGATGGCCCGGGGGTTGCCGTTCGAGGAGGCGAACCGCGTCGCGAACACCGTGCGCGACCGGCTGCGCCCGCGCGGGCTGGTCGACAAGCCCGCGATCCTCGAGGCGCTCCGCGAGCTGCTCGACGCGAGCCTGTTCGAGGCCGAGAGCCGCCTGCCGATCGCCCCGGAGATCACGGTGAAGGGGGCGCGCCGGCGCGGCCAGCCGTTCTCGAAGGGCGTGCTCTCGCAGTCGCTGCTCGCGGCCGCGATCGACCCGAACGATTCGTTCGAGGTGGCGCGCGACATCGAGCGCGAGCTGCTCCGGCGCGGGCTCACCGAGATCGACCGGCGCGAGCTGCGCCGGATCACGCACGCCACGATCGAGCGGCGGCTCGGGCCCCGCTCCGCGCGCCGCTATCTGGTGTGGCGCCACCGCGCGTCCGTTCAACGCCCTGTGATCCTGCTGCTCGGCGGCGCGGCCGGTGTCGGCAAGACCACGCTCGCGCTCGAGGTCGCGCACCGGCTCGGGATCGGCCGCGTGCTCTCGACCGATTCGATCCGCCAGATCATGCGCCTGATGCTCTCGCAGGATCTCGTCCCGGCGATCCACGGATCCTCGTACAACGCCTACACCCACTTTCCGCCCGGCGCGCTCGGCGACGATCCGCTGCTCGAGGGCTTCCGCGCCCAGGCGGCGACCGTCGCGGTGGGCGTGCGCGCGTCGATCGAGCGCGCGATCGACGAGAACGCGAGCACGGTGATCGACGGCGTCGCGCTGTTCCCGGGCGCGTTCGACCTCGCGCTCTACAGCGAACGCGCCGATGTGATCTTCCTCGTGGTCGCGGCGCTCGACCGCGACTCGTGGGCCGCGCGCTTCTCCTCGCGCGAAGCGGGCGAGAGCCAGCGCCCCGCGCACGAGTATCTCGCCAACCTCGACAACATCCTGCGCATCCAGGATCAATTCCTCGAGGCCGCGGAGCGCCACGGCATCCCGATCGTCGTGAACGACCGCCTCGACCGCGCCGTGCTGCTCGTGATCCGACACCTGACCGAGTCGCTCGGCAAGCGGCCCGACTTCGACGCGCGCGCGCTGCTGTAATCCTCCGCGGCTGCACTCGCCGGCTGTATAGTGGGACTACCTCGTGCGCAGGAGTTCCCGATGCCCACTCCGCCGGATCCGACCACGCTGGGAGCGCTCCGGGCTTCGGGCTATCGCGCTCGCACGGTGCGCGAGGAGCTGCGCGTGAACCTGCTCGCGAAGATGGCGAGCGGCGCGCCCGTGTTCACGGGCGTGATCGGCTACGAGGAGACGGTGGTGCCTGCGGTCGAGAACGCGCTCTTGTGCGGTCACGACCTGATCTTCCTCGGCGAGCGCGGTCAGGCGAAGACGCGCATGATCCGCCAGCTGACCGGACTGCTCGACGAATGGGTGCCCGAGGTCGCGGGCAGCGAGATTCACGACGACCCGACCGCGCCCGTGTCGGCGTACGCGCGCGCGCTCGTCGCCGAGCGCGGCGACGCGACGCCGGTCACGTGGGTGCACCGCGACGACCGCTACGTCGAGAAGCTCGCGACGCCCGACGTGTCGGTCGCCGATCTGATCGGCGACGTCGACCCGATCAAGGTCGCGCAGGGCCGTTCGCTCTCCGACGAGCTGACGATGCACTTCGGACTCGTGCCGCGCACGCACCGCGGGATCTTCTGCATCAACGAGCTGCCCGACCTCACCGAGAAGGTGCAGGTCGGCCTGTTCAACGTCATGGAAGAGCGCGACGTGCAGGTGAAGGGCTACCGGATCCGCCTGTCGATCGACGTGCTCGTCGTTGCGAGCGCCAACCCCGAGGACTACACGAGCCGCGGTCGCATCATCACGCCGCTCAAGGACCGCTATGCGGCCCAGGTGCGCACGCACTACCCGCGCACGCCCGAGCTCGAGCTCGAGATCGTGCGCCAGGAGGCCGAGCCGCCGCGCGCCGACGGTGTCGTGGTGGTGGTGCCGCGCTTCATGGAGGACGTGATCGCGGAGCTCACGTTCCAGGCGCGCTCGAGCCCGGACGTGAACCAGGCGTCGGGCGTGTCGGTGCGACTCTCGATCGCGAACTACGAGACGCTCGCGGCCAACGCGCTGCGCCGCGCGCTGCGACTCCGCGAGTCGGCCGCGGTGCCGCGCATCTCGGATCTCGACGCGCTCGACACCAGCACGCTCGGCAAGATCGAGCTCGAGTACGCGGGCGGCGAGCGCAGCGAGGGCGACGTGGTGCGCGAGCTGCGCAAGCGCGCGTGCAAGCGCGTGTTCGACCGCATCGTGAGCGCGGAGGCGGCCGCCGAGGTGGCGCGCGCGTTCGACGACGGCTGGAAGGTGGAGGTGTCGGCGCAGATGCCGTCGCGCGAGTACCTCGCGGGCCTCGACCAGATCGCGTCGCTGCGCGAGGCGGCGGCGAAGCTCGCCGGCTCCGAGGAACCTGCCGCGATCGCCTCCGCGATCGAGTTCCTGCTCGAGGGGCTCCATCTGTCGAACAAGCTCAACAAGACCGAGCGCGAACACGGCGCGCGCTACGCGCGCTCGTGAAATCGAGCGTCTACAGCCGCTGGGACGGCAGCCAGGACGAGTTCCGTCTCGACGCCGAGCGCGCGCTCGACGCGCTCTCGAACCTGATGATGGAGGGCCTCGACGCGCGCGAGGCGCTCGAGTGGATGCGCCAGCACGGCTTCGAGCTCGCGGGCCTCGACATGCGTGTGATGGGGCTCTCGGAGCTGCTCGAGGAGATCCAGGAGCAGATCCGGCGAGGCGCGCGCCGATCTCGCGCGGCGCTTCGAGGAATTGCTCGACCGCGAGCAGGAGCGCCTGCGCGAGAACCACGGCTTCGAGTCGGAGCGCATGAACGAGTTCAAGCAGCGCCGGCACGCCGACGCGAAGGGCCTCGCCGAGGCGATCGCGCAGTTCTCCGACTATCGCTTCGAAGACGAGGACGCCGCGCGTGCCTATCGCGAGCTGCTCGAGATGCTCGAGCGCATGCGCGCGATGGAGCAGCTGGCGCGCGACATCGCCGAAGGGAACCTCCAGGAGATCTCACTCGACCAGCTGCGCGAGATGCTCGGCGAGGACGCGATGCGGTCGCTGATCTTGATCCGCGACCTCGAGTCGACGCTCGAGCGCGCGGGCTATCTGCGCGGCGGAGATCCGCAGCTCACGCCGCGCGCGATCCGCCGGATCGGCGCGCACGCGCTCGCCGAGGTGTACGCGGCGCTGCGCCGCGACCGGCCCGGCGCACACGAGACCGACGCGCGCGGCGCCGCCTTGCCGCGACCCGACGAAGTGAAGCCGTTCGAGTTCGGCGATCCGCTCGACCTCGACGTCGTGCGCACGCTGATCGATGCCGTGAAGCGCAACGCGCGAGCGGCGCCCGGGCGGCCCATCCCTCTGCCGGTACCGCTCGAGGTCGAGGACTTCGCGCTGCGCGAGCGCGACTACAACACCCAGACCACCACCGTGCTCCTGCTCGACATGAGCTGGTCGATGTCGTGGGCCGGCCGCTTCCCGGCCGCGAAGCGCGTGGCGCTCGCACTCGATCACCTCGTGCGCACGCGCTTTCCGCGAGATCATTTCTTCGTGGTCGGTTTCTCGACGCGAGCGCGAGAGCTCTCGCCGAGCGAGCTGCCCGAAGTCTCGTGGGACATGGGCGACCCGTTCACCAATCTGCAGGAAGGGCTCATGATCGCGGAGCGGCTGTTCGCGAAGCACCCGTCGGCGAGCCCGCAGGTGCTCGTGGTGACGGACGGGCAGCCCACTGCCTACTACGCCGGCAAAGAGCTGCATGTCGAGTGGCCGATGGGCTTTGGCGGCGTGTCGCCGCACGCGGTGGCCGAGACGATGAAGCAGGTGCGGCGCATCACGCGTCAGGGCGTGACGATCAATACCTTCATGCTCGACGACTCGCCGGAGCTGGTCGGATTCGTGGAGCGCATGACGCAGGTCAACCGCGGACGCGCGTTCTTCACGAGCCCCGAGGCGCTCGGCTCGTTCCTGATGGTCGATTATCTGCGCGGGAGCCGGAAGCGCCGGCGCTGATGAGACCGCAGGACACCGCGCGCCGGATCGGGGAGGGCGCCGTGCGCTGGCTGCGGCGCACGGCCGCGCGCCGCGCGCTGCCGCGCGCGGGCCCGTTCTGGGTTTCGCTCGAGCTGCCGTCGCCGCTGCACGACGTGCCCGGGCGCTTCGCAGCCGAGCGCGCGCGCACACTGCTCGGCGTGCTCCAGACGCTCGAGGCGATCGCCGACGAGCCGCGCGCGCACGGGATCCTGCTCACGCTGCGCGGCGCGCCGGGTGGGCTCGCGGCCGCGCAGTCGCTGCGCCGCGCGCTCGAATCCGTGCGCGCGCGCGGGAAGTCGATCGTGGCCTGGGCGGAGAGCCTCGATCTCGTGTCGCTGTACGTCGCGTCCGCAGCAGACCAGATCTGGATTCCGGAGACCGGCCGCGTGTACGCGGTGGGGCTCCGCGCCGACGCCTTCTACCTGCGCGATCTGCTCGCGCGTTTCGACGTCCGCCCCGAGGTGGTGCGGATCGGCACGCACAAGAGCGCGGGCGAGATGTTCACGAATCAGAGGATGTCGGACGAGCAGCGCGAGCAGCTCGACGCGGTCCTCGGCGACGAATTCGACGCGCTCGTCGAGGGGATCGCGGCCGGCCGGCAGCAGAGTCCGGCGCACGTGCGCGCGTGGATCGACGCCGGCCGCTACACGGCGTCGGCCGCGCGCGAGTCGGGGCTCGTCGACGGCCATGCCTATCGGGACGAGCTCGAGGATCGCCTGGGTGACTGGAGCTCGGAGCGATCGTCGGCGCCGGGCCGGCCCGAGCTCGTGGACGCGCGCTCGCTCTGGGCACTGCGCGCGAACGCGCGCGCGAGCTTCCGCGCACCGCCGCCGCGGATCGCGGTGCTGTTTG
Source organism: uncultured delta proteobacterium (assembly GCA_963832165.1). Classification (GTDB taxonomy): domain Bacteria; phylum Myxococcota_A; class UBA9160; order UBA9160; family SMWR01; genus JAHEJV01. Next base: position 511,056 of record CAWHTE010000011.1, read on the forward strand.
CGAGCGGGACGATCTCGCGCGGCGATCAGGGGCGCGGAATCGCGTCGCGTGCCGCAGAGGAGATGCTCGCCGCTCTCGCGCGCGATGCGCGCGTGCGCGGCGTGGTGCTGCGGATCGACAGCCCCGGCGGCGACGCGCTCGCGTCGGACCTGCTCTGGCGCGCCGTGCGCGCGCTGCGCCGCGAGAAGCCGGTCGTGGCGTCGCTGTCGGAGGTCGCTGCGTCTGGCGGCTACTACCTCGCTTCCGCTGCGGATTGCGTGATCGCGGAGCGCTCCTCGATCACCGGATCGATCGGTGTGATCGGTGGGAAGCTCGACCTGTCCGGTCTGTTCCAACGGATCGGACTGGGACACGACTCGGTCGAGCGCGGCGCGCGCGCGGGCATGCACAGCGCCGCACGCGGGTTCACGGACGACGAGCGCGAGCTCGTGCGCAGCGAGATGGGCGCTCTCTACGAGACGTTCGTCGCGCGCGTGGCGGAGGGGCGCGGCCTCGCGGCCGCGGCCGTGGAGCGCGCGGCACAGGGGCGCGTGTTCACGGGCGGTCGCGCGCTCGCTCTCGGCCTCGTCGACGCGCTGGGCGGCCCGCTCGAGGCGCTCGCCGAAGTGCGCCGGCGCGCGGGTCTGCGCCGCGCCGAGCCCGTGCTCGTCGACCTGCACCCGCGCGTCTCCGCGCTGCGCGCGCTCACGCGCTGGCTCTCGTGATGTCGCGCACGATCAAGACCGACATCCCGGGAATCGACTGGCGCGTCTCGCTCGACGAAGTGCGCGAGCAGGGCTTCGAGAAGATCTTCGCGGGGCGCGTCGCGCATCCGCTGCCGCTCGTGGTGGAGATCGGCTTCGGCCGCGGGGAGTTTCTGCTCGAGCTCGCGCAGCGCGAGCCGGAGCAGGCGTTCGTGGGCATCGAAGTCTCCTACAAGCGCGCGCTCAAGATGACGCGCCGGCTCGCACGGCTCGAGATCGCGAACGTCGCGCTCGTCGAGGCTCGCGCCGAGGAGGTGCTGCGCGACGCGCTCGCGGACGCGAGCGTCGCCTGCTTCTGGCTCAACTTCCCGGACCCGTGGCCCAAGAAGCGCCACGCGCGCCGGCGCTTCGTGCAGCCCGATTCGCTCGCGCTGCTCGCGCGCCGCCTGATTCCGGGCGGCCTGCTGTACATCGGCACGGACGATCCCGATTACGCCGAGTGGATCGACGCCGCGCTCGCGGCCACACCCGCGCTCGAGAACCGCTATGCGCCGGACCGCTGGCGCGCCGCGGTGGACGACCGCACGCCCACCGCCTACGAGCTCGAGTGGCGCGCGCTCGGGCGTTCGTTTCACTTCTTCGAGTACGCGCGGCGGGCCGATTCGCGCTGAGCGGGGTTCATCCCGTTGGCGACGCAAGCGCCGCTTCACCCGGATCGTGCTCGCGCTCGAGGCGGTTCAGCGTCGTCTCGATCTCGCACCGCAGGGCCTCGGCGTCGGCGAAGCCGCTCGGATCGATCGGCGGCGCGAAGATTGCTTCGAACGTGGTGAATGGCTTCGGGATCTGGAGCCGATCCCACGTACGCGCGAGGATCCATCGGCGCCGCGGTACGATGCACAGGACGATCACGAGGGCCCCGGTCTCCTTCGCGGTGACCGCCACCCCCAGCTGGACGTGATTGCGCGGTCCGCGCGGCCCGTCGACGGTGAAGGTGCACGGAAGCCGTGTCGCTCGTACGAACTCGATCATCTCGCGCAGAGCAGCGCGGCCTCCTTTGTTGCGGCCGACCTTGCGCGTCGAGCCCCGGAACGGGCGGATGCGGGTGAGCTTGCACAGCGGTACGACCAGATCGCCGTCCACCGAGCGCGAGATCATGGCGCCGCACTCGCGCTCGCCATGGTTCAGCGCCGCGGCGATCTGGTGCGCGTGCAGGATCGCGTGAACGTAGAGCGTTCCCGCGGCGCGCAGCGCGGGACGTGGGTCGCGCTGCGACCGCATGCGGCAGGTGTAACCCAGCGGGACGAGGACGAGTGCCACGGCCCAGGCGAGGAACCACCGCACGAGAGCCATCGGATGCGGCACGGCGAGATCATAGAGCGCGCCTTCTCTCGCGCAGCAATGCGTTCGCGTGTCAGCGATTCCGGCTAGGCTAGAGACCCATGAAGAGAATCGCGTCGCTCCGATCCGGTCTCCTGCTTCAGCTGGCGGTGCTGCTCGCACCCGCGGTACTCGACGCCCAGGAAGCCCCAGCGGTGGAGGCCATCACCCCCGCCCATGCCGCAGCGCAGGTGAAGGCGGGGAAGGCGATCCTCGTCGACGTGCGAGAGCGAAGCGAAATCGACTCGGGGATGGCGGAAGGCGCGCGTTGGTATCCCACGTCGTCGATCGAGTCCGATCCCGATTCGTTCCAGAAGTTCGTCGCAGCGCTTCCCGAGGATCAGACGATCGTCTTCTACTGCGCGTCGGGCGTCCGCTCCGGTAACGCCGCGGAGATCGCGGCTCGCGAGGCGGGCCGCAAGTCGGCGAACCTGGGCGGCTTCAAAGACTGGAAGGGCGCGGGCCTGCCCGTGACGATCCCCGCGAAGACGCTCCAGCCGGGCTGAGCGCTACGACGGATCGCGCCCCTGGAGCATCCGGAACGTGAGCAATACGAGCGACTCGGTGAGCCGCTCGCGAGACGGTTCGCCGCGCGCGAACACGATCTCGAGCACGCCGTGCGCGAGCATGCGCCCGATCAGCCAGACGTCGGCGGCTGGATCGGGCAGCGCGATGCGGCCACCCGCCTGACGGCGCGCGAGCTGAGCCAGTTCGAAGAAGGCCTCGAGCGCGCGGAGCGTCTCGGGTGAGTTGCGCAGCAGGTGCGACTCGCGCAGCAGCACGAGGTAGAGCGCGCGGTCGGCGGCCACCGCGCGCACGATGCGCCGGATCAGCAGATCGAGAGCTTCGTGCGCGTCGAGGTCGCGGGCCTCCGCGAGCACTTCCTTCACGTGTGCGGCCAGGCGCGCGAGGCGCTCTTCGGCGAGTGCCACCACGATCGACTCGCGATTCGGGAAGAAGTCGTAGAGCGTGCCGATGCCGACGCCTGCCGCTTCGGCCACGCCGTTCGTGGTGAGCAACTCGTAGCCGCCGCGTTCGAGAACCCGAGCGCAGCCGCCCAGGATCGCGTCGTAGCTCGCCCGGGAGCGCGCCTGGCGCGGCTTCTTGCGGGGTTTCAGGTCGGCCATGGATCCGAGTATATCCGAGTGAATGCTCGGATATGCTAGGGACCATGATCAAACGCGAACTCACGAGTCTCGGCCTCACCAATCCCTGGAAGATCTGGCTCGCGATCCAGAACTTCGCCAAGACGGTCTGGGATCCCACGCGTTCCGACATTGCGCACGGCATCAATTCGCTCGTGTACGAGGCACTCGCGAACGCGCCGCCGGATCGAGAGGCCGAGCTGGCGCGCGAGCATCCGGAGCTCGCGAAGCTGTTCCAGGAGGGATACGACCCCGCGCTCGAGCCCGCGCGCCTCGAAGCGCTGCCCGACGGTACGCTGGGCCGCGAGTACGCGCGCTTCATCCGCGCCAACAACATCGATCCGCTCGGCAACCTGCTCGCGCTCTCACGGCCGAAGAACCTGCTCGAGTACGGGTTCTGGCGCGCCTACAAGCTGCACGATGTGCTCCACATCGTGCTCGACTGCGACGCCACGGTGCTCGGCGAGGTGCCGATCGTGGCCTACTCGCTCGGACAGGCGCGCTCGACGGCCGTGCGCGCGCCCGCGATGGCGCTCTGCGTGCTGCTCCTGCACATGGCTCTGCGCCGGACCGACCAGTTCCAGACGGCGGTGCGGCTGTCCGCCGAGTGGATGCGCCGCGGCGAGCAGACGCGCTTCTACGCGACGCGCCGGCTCGAAGACTGGATGGACCGCCCCGTCGCGGAGGTGCGCTCGCTCGTGCTAGGGATGGCGTGAAGCCAGCATGACGACGAGGCCCATCGATGGGTGGCGGGCCGATCCACATCCTCGACGAGATCGAGTTCGCGCCAGGGCAGCGCGCGAGCTTCCTCGTCGCGCTCGAGAAGCGCCACCGGCCGCAGGCCGAGGCCCTTGGGCTGCAGCTGCATTCGCTCCTGCTCGTGCCGCCGATCGACGTGGAAGGGATCGCGAGCCGGGCGCTCGTCCACTGGAAGCTCGATGACGTTGCGGCGTTCTGGAGCTGGCGCGCGCGCGGCAGCGCCGATCCAGATCTCGCCGGATTCTGGGCCAATGCCGCGCCGCAGATCACACAGCGGGTGCGGCGTTATGCGGGTGGGATCGAATCCACCGGGCTCGCGCCGTTCGAACCCGCCCGAGATCCCGGAGAGGCCCGGCCGATTCCGGGTCTCGTGCGATCGGTGTGTCTGCTCACGCTGCGCGCGGGCGTCTCGGACGACGAGAGGTCGGGTCTCGAACGCGCGCTCGGATCGAACGCGAGCCTCGGCCGCAACCTGCCCGGAACGATCAACGGCGGTGACTACACCTGGGACGTCGCGGGAGCATCCGCTGCGGCGTCGATCGAGGCTCTGCCGGGATCCCTGCGCGGTCGCGTCGCCAGATGGGACGAGGTCGTGCTCGAGCCGATCGCGGGCGGTCTGCGCGCTCCCGGCATCGTGAGCCCGATCAAGCGCACCTTGCTCCTGCGCGTGCTTCCGAACGCTTCGCGGGCGGCAGTCGCGGAGTTCGAGCGCTCGCTGCTCGCGATGCCCGCGCACATCGGCGCGATCCGGAACTGGTGCCTCTCGCGCGCGCGCAACAGCTCGCGCTGGACCCACGTCTGGGAGCAGGAGTTCGCGGATCTCTCGGGCCTCGCCGTCGACTACATGAACCATCCGATCCACTGGTCGGTCGTCGACGGCTGGTTCCACGCCGAAGACCCGCGCTGCATCGTCGCGCCGGAGCTCGCGCACGTCTTCTGCCGCGCGCAGCACTCCGTGCTGTCGGAGGCGTTGATCAGCGGGACCTGAGTCCCGCTTCGAGCAGCGCCCGGGTCGCCGCTGCGATGCGTGGCGCCTTGCTCGCGCGGGGCCCCGCCACGTTCAAGACGCGCGGGCGAACCGCGGCGAGCCAGTCTTGCAGTCCGGCCGCTGCGGCTTCGGGAGCGACCTCGTCGAGATCGAGATGCAGCACGGGCTTGCCGGCGCGAGCGGCCTCTTCGAACGTGAGCAGCGAGCCGCCGTCGAGCGGACCGTGCGAGACGATCAGCGTGGCATCGGAATCGCGCACGTTGCGCGCGGTGCGGACCGCGGGCTCGGCCGATCCGGTCTCGACGAGCCTCGCATAGCGCTCGGGAATCGCTCCGTCCTCGGCGAGGCGGCCCTTCGGCACCCAGCCTCCGATCGGAATCCCGTGCTCGAGCGCAAAGTCGAGCGCGGCGCGATCGGCGCCGGTCTGACCTCCGGAGACGATCTTTTCGACGTCAGTCGGTATCATCGCGCACGAGAGGTCAGCGCCGCAGTGCGCGGAACTCTTCGGGATCGAACGCGTCGACCTCGATCGCGCGCTCGCGCGCGTCGTCGGCGGCGGCGAGCACACCGAGCTCGGTCGGGGTGATCGACGACGGGTGCCGCGCCTCGATCTCGAGCGCGGGCTTCACGGCCGCGAGCGCGGCTTCGAGGTAGCCCAGACCCGCCTCGTCGACGGGCGGGACGAAGATCCCGGCCGTGAGCGCCTCGCGCGCGCGGTCGTCGCGCTGCAGCGCCTCGGCCACGCGCGAGCCCAGCGCATCGTCGGGTCCCGCCTCGCTGCGCCCGAACGGGAGCACGAGCAGCGAGAGCAGCCACGCAACGGGGCGCGACGGCAGGTTGCGAAGAACGCCCGCGAGCGCGCTCTCGATCTCGAAGAGCGCGCGCTCGACCGCCCACTGTGCGAACGGCTCCGCGCTCTGGAGCTGGCCTTCGTCGTGGAAGCGCTTCACGGTGGCGGAGCCCAGGTAGAGCCACGCGAATGCGTCGGCGAGCCGGCCCGTGATCGTCTCGCGCCGCTTGAGGCGTCCCCCGAGCGTCACCATGGCGGCCTCGGAGACGAGCGCGAACGCCGCACTCGCGCGGCTGAGCCGTTGCGTGTGCCGGTGCAGCGTGCCCGCGGGCGCGCGGCGGTCGAGCCGCCCGCGCGTGAGCGCGAGCCCGAACGCGCGCGCGACCGTCTTCAGCGCATGCGCGAGGTGACCGAAGAACGCGCGGTCGAAGCGCTCGAGATCCGCGTCGGCGACTGCGCGCATCTCCTCGAGCGCGAACGGATGACAGCGGATCGCGCCCTGGCCGAAGATGATCATCGAGCGCGTGAGGATGTTCGCTCCCTCGACCGTGATCGCGATCGGGATCGACACGTAGCTCCTGCCGAGGATGTTGCGCGGGCCGCGCATGATCGCGGCGCCTGCGCGGATGTCCATCGCGTCGTTCACGATGTCGCGCATCAGCTCGGTGCAGTAGGCCTTCACGATCGCCGACAGCACGGCGGGCCGTTCGCCCGCGTCGATCGCGGCGGCCGTGAGCCGGCTCGCGGCATCGATCGCGTAGGTGAGCCCGGCGATCCGCGCGAGCGGCTCCTCGACGCCCTCGAAGCGTCCGATCGGGGTGTCGAACTGCTCGCGCACGAGGGCGTAGGCGGACGCTACCCGCGCGCAGATCTTCGCGGTCGCCACCGCGACCGACGGCAGCGAGATCGCGCGGCCCGTGGCGAGGCACTCCATGAGCATTCGCCAGCCCTGACCCGCGCCCGCGCGCTCACCGATGATCGCGTCGAGCGGTACGAACACGCCGTCGCCCGACGTCGGACCGTTCTGGAACGGGACGCCCATCGGATCGTGCCGCGTGCCGATCTCGACGCCGGGCAGCGCGCTCGGGATCAGCGCGCACGTGATGCCGAGATCCTCGATCTCGCCGAGCAGGTGATCGGGGTCGCGCAGCCGGAACGCGAGGCCGATCAGCGTCGCGACGGGCGCGAGCGTGATGTAGCGCTTGCGCCAGGACAGGCGGATGCCCAGCACCTCCTCGTCGCGCCACTTGTCGCGGCACACGATCCCCTCGCTCTGCGTCGCGGCGGCGTCGCTGCCCGCCTCGGGGCCCGTCAATGCGAAGCACGGGATCTCCTCGCCGCGTGCGAGGCGCGGCAGGTAGTAGTCGCGCTGCGCCTCGGTGCCGTAGTGGAGCAGGAGCTCCGCGGGGCCGAGCGAGTTCGGGACCATCACGGTCACTGCGGCGGTGAGGCTGCGGCTCGCGAGCTTCTGGATCACGGCCGCGTGCGCCTGTGCGGAGAACCCGAGCCCGCCATGGGACTCGGGGATGATCATCCCGAAGAAACGCTCGCGGCGCATGAACTCCCAGACGTCCTCGGGCAGGTCGCCAGTCTGCGTGATCAACCAATCGTCGAGCCGCGCGCACAGCTGCTCGACGGGTCCCGAGAGGAACGCCTGCTCGGCGTCCGACAACAGTTTCGAGTGGAAGCGCAACAGCGCAGACCAGTCGGGCGCGCCCGAGAAGAGCTCGCCGTCCCAGCCGACACTGCCGGCCTCGAGCGCGATCCGCTCGGTCTCGCCCAGACGCGGCAGCAGCCGCGCGACTGGCGGCATGAGGAAGCGCGTGAGCCAGCGCTGCCGCAGGCGTGCGAGCCGCTCCGACATCAGCCGAGCGAGCGGATGTACGCGATCAGGTCGCGCACATCGTGGTTGGACAGCTGGCCCTGCCAGCCCTGCATCGCGCGCGTGCCGCCGAACGCGGCGGGGCCGTGCAGGATCACGCGCGCGAGGTCGACGTCCTCACCGGCGCGGTTGTTCGCATCCGCGTCGATGTAGAACTTCCCGTCGGTGAAGTCGCGCGGCTTGGGATTGATCGCGGGCGAGGCGAGTCCATCGCCCTTTCCGCCGCCGCCGTGACAGAGCGCGCAGTGGGTCGCGTACAGCGCCTGGCCGTGCGCAGCATCGCCTCCGCTCCAATCGACGTCGTTGCGCTGCCGCGCGAGGTCGGTGGCCGCCGCGCGCGCGATCTCTTGCGCGGTCGGGTGGCCGGGCGACTGCGGGACTCCCGCGCCCTCCGGCGGCAGCACCTTCGGGTTGGCCGGATCGGCCGGATCCGCGCGCTCGGAGTCCGAGCACGCGCATACGGCCAGGCAGAGCGCGAGGCACACGCACCGGATCTTCACACTCGCCAAGCGTGCAACCGCCGTGCCACGCCCCGGTGTTCCGCGCGAACGGTTCCTGTGGCGAGCGCTCCCGTTTGTAGAAATCGTGTAGCGTCTGCACCGCTTGCCGCCTCGCGACGACCGTCGTGCCCGGGAACGCGCGCTGGTGCTGCTGGCGCTGTGCGGAGTGCTCTGGAGCACCGCGGGCGTGCTGATCAAGCTGGTCGACTGGCACCCGGGTGCGATCTGGTCGGCGCGCTGCGCGATCGCGGCCGCGGTGCTCTACGCGATCCGCCGGCCCAACATGTCCGGCATCGCGCCCGCGGAGTGGAGCGCCGCAGCCGCGCTCGCGGCCACGACGGGGCTGTTCATCCTCGCGAATAAATGGACCACGCCCGCCAACGCGATCTTGATCCAGTACTCGGCACCCGTGTGGGTGGCGGTGTTCGGGCTGTGGTTCCTCGGCGAGCGCGCGACGCGCCTCGACTGGCTCGCGATCGCGGTCGTGCTCTGCGGCATCGCGCTGTTCTTCTTCGAGGACCTCGCGTTCGATCACGCGGCCGGCAACTTCGTGGCGCTCGCGGCGGGTGTGTCGTTCGCGGCCGGCGCGCTCACGATGCGCAAGGTGGCGCTGATCGAGACGCCGTCCGGTCCGATCGATCCGATCCGGCCGCTACTGCTCGGCAACCTGCTCGGCGCAGTGATCGGCGCGCCGTTCTGGTGGGCGGCTCCCGCACCCGATCTCGTGGGCTGGAGTGCGCTGCTCGCGCTCGGCGTGGTGCAGCAGGCCTTGGCCTATTTCTGCTATGCGGCGGCGATCCGCCACGCGCGTGCGCTCGACGTGATCCTGGTACCGGTGGTCGAGCCGATCCTCTCTCCGCTCTGGGTCGCACTCGCGTTCGGCGAATGGCCGGGCCCGTGGGCGCTGCTCGGAGGGGGGATCGTCGTAGGTGCGGTGACCGCGCGCGGTGTGATCCGGCCGCGCGGCTGAGGGGATACACTGCGCGCGGAGCCCGAGAGCCGATGACGTTCGCGATCGCCCGACACATCCAGCGCGTCTCGCGCGAGAACCCGGCGCTCGTGCTGCGCTTCGCCGCGACCTCGCTCGGCCGCACCGCGCTCGCGATGGCGTCGATCCTGCTGATCCGCGAGTACCTCGAGCTCGCGGGCGCGCTAGGCGCCGGTACGGCGCTGGCGGTGGTCGCGCTGCTGTTCATCGCGTGCAGCATCGGCGGGAGCGTTCTCAACTACGACAACAACGTGGCTCAGCAGCGGCTCGTCAAGGTCGTCGAGCTGGGCATGATGGAGCGCCTGATCCGGCACCTGCTCGGGCTCTCGGTGCCGTTCTTCGACTCGCGCAGCCATGGCGACGTGATCACGGCGATCCGGCAGGACGTGACGAACCTGCGCGTCGCCACGCTCGCGCTCGGCAAGATCATTCTCGAGGGGCCGATGGCCGCGGGCCTGATCCTCACCGCGTTCTGGCTCTCCCCGCGGCTCGCATTCTGGTCGCTGCTCGCGCTCCCGCTCGCGGTGGTGCCGCTCGTGAAGATCGCTCAGCGCATCCTCGCGCGTTCGTTTGCGGTTCGGCGCAGCGGCTACGTGCTGTTCGACGCGATCCTCGAGCTCATGCGCGGTATCCGCATCATCAAGGCCTATCACGGCGAGGATCGCGAGGCGGGCGCGGCGATCGAAAAGGGTCGCGAGTACTTCGACCAGCTGATCGACCTGACGCGCGTGGAGTCGCTGTCGACGGTGGTGCTCGAATCGCTCGGGGGCCTCTCGATCGTGGTGGTGATCATCGTGGGTGGCCTCGAGGTGATGCAGAACACGCTCGGCTGGCCGTCGCTGCTCGCCTTCGTGATGGCGTTGCGCGCGCTGTTCGGGCCGCTCAACAACCTCAACCTGAACTGGATGCTGATGCAGCGACAGGGCGCCGGCGTGGCGCGGATCGACGAGCTGCTCGCCGAGCGACCGCAGATCGAGGACGCTCCGGACGCGGTGGTGCTCGCGGGCGCCCCGGGCTCGATCGCGCTCGACAACGTCTCGTTCAGCTACGGCGAGAAGACGATCCTCGACAGCGTCACGATCGAGGTGAAGGCGGGCGAGAAGATCGGGATCACGGGGCCCTCGGGCGTCGGCAAGACGACGCTCTTGAACCTGATCGCGCGCTTCTACGACCCGAGCAGCGGGGCCGTCCGCTACGACGGGCGCGATCTCCGCGAGTACACGGTGGAGTCGGTCTACCGGCAGATCGCGATCGTCACGCAGGAGCCGCTGCTCTTCGCCGCGACCATTCGCGACAACATCCGCTGTGGGCGTCCCGAGGCGAGCGATGGCGAGGTGGAGGCCGCGGCGCGCGCGGCCGAGGTGCACGAAGAGATTACGGTGCTGCCGGCGGGCTACGACACGATCGTGGGCGTGGGCGGGCGCCGTCTCTCGGGCGGACAGGCGCAGCGCATCAACATCGCGCGAGCGCTGCTCAAGGACGCCGGCATCCTGCTGCTCGACGAGCCCACCTCGAGCCTCGACTCGATCTCCGACGTGCGCGTGCGCCGCGCCCTCGCGCGGCTGATGCGGGGACCGACCACGTTCCTCGTCTCGCACCGCCTGTCCACGATCGGCGACGCCGACCGAATCCTCGTGCTCGAGCGCGGCCGCATCGCGGGTCTCGGCACGCACGACGAGCTGCTCGCGTCGTGCCCGCTCTACCGGTCGATCTGGGATGCCCACCAGCTCGGGGAGGAGTCCACGCCGGCTCGTCCACCCGTGGAGCTGGGCGAGGACCCGCTCGAAACCGGGCTCCTGACCCCCGACATGGAGCTTCTGCGTTAGGCGGTCAGCCCGCCATCGAGTCGAGCATTCGTAGATCCCAGCTCGCGGGGTCGAGCAGCGCGTGCGCGCCGAGCGACCACTCGGCCTCGCCGCTCGCGCGCGTCGCGCGGACCAGCGCGCACGGTCCGCCGCGCACGCCGCGCACGCCGCGCGCGGGCTCGAGCGGCTCGAAGCCGCGCTCTGCCAGCAGCGCCCGCTCGTGCGGCGAGATGCGGGCCCCCCACGCCACGAGCTCTGCGAAGCGCCCCGTGTCGATCGCCGCCGCGAGCAGCTCCGCGCGCACGCGCGCGTCGCTGCCTTCGAGATCGGCGATGCAGACGCGCGGTGTCGGGTGGAGGCGCATCTTCTGTGCGCGCAGCACCAGATAGCCGTCGAGACGCTCGCCCTGCGCGCGATAGAGGAAGCGGTACTCGTACATCGGGTTGGCGAAACGCCACGCGAGGTACTCGCGCGAGCGCACGTGGCGCAGCCGACCGTCGTGACCGCGCCGCGCGCAGAGCTCGGCCATCGCATCGGGCCGCGGCTCGCGCGCGATCGCCACGCCGGAGGGGGAGGGCGCGGCGTCGAGCCGGCGGAACGGCCGGCGCTCGTCGGCAGAGCGCACGAGCCCGGACCAACGCCACAGCACGGGCATGTTGCGGATCCGCTCGCGCACGGCCGCACGGCGGTGGACGCCGGGCTCGCGCCGAACCATAGGCTCGTGCTTGCCCGCGCTCTTCCAGCCCTGCGCGAGCGATCCGAGCAGCGTGACCGAGCCCGCGCTCAGGCTGAACACGTAGTCGACGCCCTCGGCGGCGAGATCCGCGAGCGCGGCACGCATGATCTGCGCCACGAGGCCCGTGTTGCGCTCACCGGCGGCGATCGCCTGATCGTCCGCGAGCGGCACGGCGACCACGCGCACGGGCGTCCCCACCTCCCAGCGCGACTCGTAGAAGCCGCGCATGCCCACCACGACTCCGTCGCGCAGCCCGAGATAGATCCGCGGCGCAGTCGCCCACGGGTTCGCCTCGTACTTCCACTCGAGATAGCGCCGATTCGCCGCGGGATCGGGGCTCCATAGAACCGTCTGGAGCTGCGCCACCGCTTCCTTGTGCTCGGACCGGTAGCGCGTGATCTCGAGCGCACCGCTCATGGGCGCGCCGCCAGGCGCGCGTCCACGAACGCCACGATGTCGCTCACGCTGGCCCACTCCTGCGCGAGGTCGAAGGTCGTTGGGTCGATCGGTGCCCCCGTGCGCTCCTCGATCCAGAGCACCAGGTTGAACAGCGCGAGCGAGTCGAGGAGCTCGCACTCGAACAGTCGCACCGCGTCGCACACGTCCTCGGGCAATTCGACGCCCTGATCGGCCAGGAACGCCAGCAGGTCGTCGCGGAGCGACACCACGCAGCGTCAGCGGCCCGCGCTGGTGCGGCGCCCGGGCAGTCGCGTCTGCGGGAGCTCGGCGCAGCGGCGCCCGACCTCCTCGCGGTTGACCTTGCCGCGCGAGGTGCGCGGGATCTCGTCGAGCAGGTACCAGCGCTGCGGGAGCTGGTGGACCGCGAGATGGTGCGCGCACCAGGCCTCGAGGCGCGCGAGCACTTCGTCGGAGCGCGAGTCCAGCACCACGGCGATCCCGACGCTCTCGCCGTGCAGAGCGTCCGGGTACGCGAACGTGCATACGTCGCGCGTCGCCTCGAAGCGCTCCACCACCGAGTCGATGTCGCCCGGGTAGATCTTCATGCCGCCCTTGTTGATCTCCTCGCGCTCGCGGCCGCGCAGATAGAGCCGACCGCGCTCGTCGACGAGCCCGATGTCGCCCGTCATGAACCAGCCCTGGCTCACCACCTGATCGGTCAGGTCGGGGCGGTCGAGGTAGCCCTTCATGAGCGCCGGTGTGTTGACCCACACGTAGCCCGGCTGTCCGGCGGGACAGGGGTCCACGACACCCGGCGGTGTCGCGGGGTCGCGCGTCGGGAGCACGCGGATCACTCCGCCCCAGACCTCGCCCACGAGTCCGTCCTCGGGCTCGAATTCGGCGAGCGTGGTGCCCGCGAGCCAGCTCCCGGTCTCGGTGATCCCGTACGCGTTCCACACCTCGCGCGCTCCGGTCCACTCCTGGATCGACCGCCACAGCGCCGCCGAGAGCGGCGCCGATCCGCAGAACACGCGCTGCACCGACCGGGCTGCGGGCGGCCGCGCCGTCTTGAGCGCGAGCCGCCACACGGACGGCACCGAGGAGAGGAAGGTGATGGCGTGGCGGTCGAGCAGCGCGCCGAGCTGGAGCAGGAGGTCGGCGCGGAACGGCGGCAGGATGTAGAGGTCCTGCTCGAACAGCCACGGGAACAGGCTGTTGCACACGAGCCCGTGCCCGAAGTGAGTCGGCAAGAGGCATAGCGTGCGCCGGAACGCCTCGAGACCGAGGCTCTGACGCAGCGTGATCCAGCGCGCGCGCAGCGAGCGGTGGGTGTGGACGACGCCTTTGGGCTGGCCCGTGGTGCCCGAGGTGAACAGGATCAGTGCGTCGTCGTCGAGCGCGATCCGGCTCGGCGGCGCCGCCCCCTGTGCGCTGCCCGGCTCTTCCTCGACCGCCGCGATCGCGACGCCGAGCCCCTCGAGCGATCGGGACAGCGCTGCATCGGGCGCCTGCTCCCACACCGAGATGCGCGGCTGCGCGGCGCGCGCGAGCGTCTCCACCTCGAACGCGGTCATGCGGCCGTCGACCGGAACTGCGCAGGCGCCGAGGCGCCAGATCGCGAGCAGGTCGGCGAAGAATTCGGGGCGATTGCCGTAGTGGAGAAACGCGCGCCCTCCGCGCTCGAGGCCTAGCCCCGCGAATCGGGCCATGCGCCGCTCGCAGCGCGCGAGCACCTCGTCGGGCTCCCAGACACGGTCGGCGAGGGGATCGACGAGGCGCCCCAGGCGCGAATCGGCCAGCACACGAACCCCTCCCGCCCCATCATCGGCAGAACCGTCCAGGGGCGCTGAACTACCCCAGGCTCTACGATGCCCCATTCTTCCATTCCGAGAGATGCGCCGCACATGGATCAAGACACCGCGATCGCGTCGGTCGGGCATGCGATCCAGCTCTCGGTTGCGCCCGTCTTCCTGCTGTCGGGCATCGGCGCGATGCTCGCGGTGATGACCAACCGCATGTCGCGGATCGTCGACCGCGGTCGCATCCACGAGGCGCGGCTCGCGAATGCGGCCCCCGAAGAGGCGGTCGCGCTGCACGACAGCCTCGCCGTGCTGTCGCGGCGCGCCAAGCTCATGAACCGGGCGATCACGCTGTGCACGATCACGGCACTGTTCGTGTGCTCGGTGGTGGCCACGCTGTTCGTCGGCGTGTTCTTCGAGTTCAATACCGCGCTGCCGGTGGCGGTGCTGTTCGTGTTGGCGATGGCGACATTCTTCACCGCGCTCCTGTTCTTCCTGCGCGAGATCTTCGTCGCGACGGCGAGCCTGCGGATCGGAGCCCAATAGGGGTGTGTCGGAAGGCGCGACCCTTCCGCTAGGATCCGCCGACGCCCGCGCCCCTTGCGACTCCCGTTTGTCACACCCCGAGCCGACCCTCGAACCGTCCAGCGAGCCCGCGGCGATCTTTCGCCGTGAGGGTGAGCTGCTCGTGCCCTCGCTGCTCGCGCAGGGACCGTGGAACCCGGAGCATCTGCACGGCGGGCCGATCTGCGGCGTGATCGCGCGCGCGATCGAGGCCTGCGAGAGCCCGGTGCCGATGCGCGTCGCACGCATGACCGTCGAGATGACGCGCGCGGTGTCGATGGCGCCGTTCGCGGTGCGCGCCGAGGTGACGCGCGCAGGCCGGCGGATCCAGCAGATCGACGCGCGCATCGAAGCCCGCGGTCAGACCCTCGTGCGCGCGACGGTGCTGCGCGTGCGCGTGGCCGAGGTCGATCCGGCGCTGCGCATCGCGGTCGCCGAGCCCGTGCCCGAGCGCGCACCGGGTCCGCCGCGCGACCCCGAGCTCATGCGCGTGTTCGCGCCCGGCTTCGTCCGCTCGCTCGATTTCATGCGCACGCGCGTGGCCACGCGCGAGAGCGGCGGCGTGACGTGGGCGCGTCTGCGCGTTCCGCTCGTGGAGGGCGAGGCCCTGACGCCGTTCGTGCGGCTGGCCACGCTGTGCGACTTCGCGAGCGGCACCGGCAACGCGCTCGACTTCACGCGGTTCACCTCGATCAACCCCGATCTCTCGCTCCACGTGCTGCGCGCGCCGCGCGGCGAGTGGATCGGGATCACCGCGCACAGCGGCATCGAATCCGATGGCATCGGGCAATCGCACGCGACGCTGTTCGACGGCGAGGGAGCGATCGCGCGCGCGCTCGTGTCGCTGCTCGTGGAGCGCCGGGCCGGAGCCGGGGACCCGCCTTAGCGCGCGGTGTGACATTCCCTCGCAGCGCGAGCGACGCGTGCACTTTGTACAAGACGCGAAGGAAGAGCCAGTTTGCGCAGGCGTACGTATCCCACGGCGGCGCTTCACTGGCACGTCGCTTGCGTTGCGAGCGGCCCATGGGCATCTCGAAAATGTCGAAGATCGAGGCGTCGATCGAGGTCGACGTCCCGGCGCAGACGGCGTACGAGTATTGGAGCCGTTTCGAGGAGATCCCGATCTTCATGCAAGGCGTGGAGTGCGTTCGCCAGCTCGACGAGCGTCGCTTGTGCTGGCGCGCGGAGGTCGGCGGCGAAGTGCTCGAGTGGGAAGCCGAGATCACTGAGCTGATTCCCGCCAAGCGAATCGCGTGGCGGAGCCTCAACGGCGTCCTCCAGGCGGGTGCGGCTTCGTTCTTCTCGCTCGACGACGAGCGATGCCGCGTGGCGCTGGAGGTGAACTACCGGCCCGAGGGCGTCGTAGAGACCGTGGAGGACTGGCTCGGCGTGATGAGCCTGCGCACGGCCGGCGACCTCGATCGGTTTCAAGAAGTGGATCGAAGAGCAGGAGGCTCTTTGAACCTCATCGTGCTTCCCAGCGACGGTCTGGCCCCCATCCTGCGCGCGTTGCGCAAGGCCAAGGAGTCCGTGCGCATCACGCTCTTCCGCTGCGATCTCCCCGAGGTGGAGAAGGCGCTCGCCGCGGCCGTGGCGCGCGGTGTGGCGGTGCACGCGCTCATCGCGCAGACCAATCGCGCGGGCGAGAAGCTGCTGCGCAAGCTGGAGCTGCGCCTGCTCGAGGGCGGCATCACCGTATCGCGCACCGCGGACGACCTCGTGCGCTATCACAACAAGATGCTCGTGATCGACGAGCGCGTGCTGTTCGTGTTCGGCTTCAACTTCACCCGGCTCGATCTCAGCAAGCGGCGCAGCATGGCGATCGTCACGCGCAAGCGGCCGCTCGTGGCCGAGGCGCTCGAGCTGTTCGAAGCGGACGTCGCGCGTCAGGAGTTTGCCCCCGGGAAGCCCAAGCTCGTGATCAGCCCCGTGAACGCGCGCGCGCGAATCGAGAAGCTGGTCGGGTCGGCTCGACGCTCGCTGCGCATCTACGATCCGCAGGCGATCGATGCCGCGATGCTGCGCCTGCTCCAGAAGAAGGCGGCCGCCGGAGTGGACGTGCGCATCATCGGCAAGGTCGGAAAGTCCGGGCGCGGGCTGCGCGTGGAGGCGCTTCCGTCGATGGGCGTGCACCTGCGCGCGATCCTGCGCGACGACATCGAGCTGTTCGTGGGAAGCCAGGGGCTGCGATCGATCGAGCTCGACCGGCGCCGCGAGCTCGGGATCATCGTGCGCGACCGCGGCGCGATCAAACACTTCCGCGGCGTGTTCGATGACGATTGGGCGACGACGAAGTCCGGGCGCGAGGAGCGCAAGGAGCGCAAGGAGCGCAAGGCCGCGTGATACGCGCCGACGTCAGACGGTGAGCATCGGGCACGGAGTACTGCGCACGACGCGCCGGACCAGATTACTCGCGCGCGCCTCCTTCGCCTCGGAGCACCAGCGGCTGCCGAGCGCGATGAAGTGGGCTTCCTGACAGCGCGCCACGCCGCCGATCAGCTCGGGCGCCCAGATCGGCTGCACGATCGGTGAGACGAGCAGCTCTGGCCCGGCGAGCTCTCGCGCGAGCTGCTCGATCCACGGGTGATTCTCGAGCTGCATCGAGGCCGTGATCTGCGCCCACGGGCGCTTCGCGGCCATCTCCGCGGGATGCATCTCCAGACCGTGAACCAGGAACAGCCGCGCTCGCGAGCGCGACTCGCGCAGGATCGACGCGGTCGCGTGGGCAGCGCTCTGCGCTTCGTGCGCGGGATCCACTCCCACGATCGCGACCCTGCACTCGGCCGCGGCCGATGCCGCCCACGGCTGAACCGTCCACACCGGACACGGCGCGCGCCGCATCAGCGCGGCGCGTTCGCCATCGATGTCGACGGAGTCGCCCTCGCAGCGCAGTCCGCTCGCGATCCACGTCACGTCTTCCTTGCCCGCGATGTCGAGGACGATCGTTGTCGGGGCGCCGCGGGGCGCGGTGATCGAACGCGCGCCGCGCACGCGCGCGAAGCTCTCGGCCCACTGCGCGACGGACTCTGCTGAATCTGTCCCGTCGTCGACTACGAGTATCGAGCGCTGCTTGGTCACGAGCTAGCCGAAAGCATAATTCGTGCCGCTAGTCGAACCCGCGTGGCCGCGCTTCGAACTCTGGTACGGCCCTGGGATAGCGACACGCAAGTTCTACAAGCCATGCACCTTCTTGCAGAGGTCCCCGGCGGGCTGCCACGGCTTCGCTAGCCTGCTCCCCCTGTGGCGGAACCGCTTCACATCAAGGACCACTCGATCGAGCACCTGCGCGAGCGGCTCGCGGAGGCCGGGGAGCGCCCGTATCGCGCCGATCAGATCGCGGCGTGGCTGTACCGGCGCGGGATCGAGGATCCCGAGCAGATGACCGACCTCGGCGCCGAGCTGCGCGCGCGGCTCGCGGGGGAGTGGCAGCTCTCGGCGCTCGACGTGGAGCGTGTCGACCGCTCGGTGGACGGCACCTGCAAGGCCGCGCTCGTGGCGCGGGACGGCGCGCGCATCGAGTCGGTGCTGATTCCGGAAGACGATCGCATGACGCTGTGCGTGTCCACGCAGGTGGGCTGCGCGATGGCGTGCGATTTCTGCGCGACCGGATTCATGGGCTTCTCGCGCAACCTGCGCGCGGCCGAGATCGTCGATCAGGTGTGCCGCATGCGCGCGCTCTCCCCCGAACGCGCGATCAGCAACGTCGTGTTCATGGGGATGGGCGAGCCGCTGTTGAATCTGGACGCGGTGGTCGAGGCGATCCGTCTGCTGATCCACCCGAAGGCGTTCGCGATTGCCCCCCGACGCGTCACGGTGTCGACGGTCGGACTCGTGCCGAAGATCGCCGAGCTGCTCTCGCTCGTGCCCGTGAACCTCGCGGTGTCGCTGCACGCCACCACCGACGCCGTGCGCGACCGTCTCGTGCCGCTGAACCGCCGTTATCCGCTCGCGGAGCTGCTCGGCACCCTGCGCGGGCTCCCCACGGTCACGGCGCGGCGCCCGGTGTTCTTCGAGTACACGCTGATCGAGGGCGTGAACGACAGCGAAGACGACGCGAACCGGCTGCCGGGGCTGCTCCACGGCATCCCGTCGAAGCTCAATCTGATCCCGATGAATCCGCACCCGGACAGTCCGTTGCGCCCGCCCAGCGACGCAGTGATCGACGCGTTCCTGCGCGTGCTGGCCCGGCGCGGCATGACCGTTACACTGCGCCGCAGCCGCGGCCCCGACATCCAGGCAGCGTGCGGGCAGCTGGCCCTGCGGCCGGCATAGCAAGGGCAAACGCAGAGCGCGCCGACGAGGTGGGACTTGCTCTACGCGGTCGGTGACATCCACGGTGAGCGCGAGCGCCTCGACGCGTTGCTCGCGTCGCTGCCGCTCGCGCCCGACGACCGCTTCGTGTTCGTGGGCGACTACGTCGATCGCGGGCCCGACGCGAAGGGCGTGGTCGATCGGTTGGTCTCGCTGGCCGGCGATCACGCGTGCGTGTTTCTCGCGGGCAACCACGAGTCGATGTTCCTCGACTTCCTGGGCTGGAGCGGCGACGCCTACTTCGCGGGCGATGCGTTTCTCGCCAACGGCGGCGACCGCACGCTCGCGAGCTACGGCTACTTCGAGCTCGCCGATCCGCAGCCGCAGAATCTCGAGCTGCCGCCTGCGCACGAGAAGTTCTACCGCGGGCTGGCCCTCTACCACCGCGAGGGCGACTACCTGTTCGTGCACGCGGGGCTCGGGCGCGCGATCTTGCGCGAGACCGATCTCGACTTCGCGCTGCGCCACGTGAGGTCCGAGGATCTGCTCTGGGACCGCGCTTCACTCGGCGTGCCGCACGCGCTCGGCGTCACGGTCGTGTACGGACACACACCGACGCCCGATTTCGAGGTGCGCTGGCACCGGCCCTTCAGCATCGGCATCGACACCGGTGCCGTGTATGGGGGAAGGCTCACCGCGATCCGGCTGCCGGACGAGACGGTGTTCCAGGTCTGACTAACCCTGGCGCGGCTCGACGACGGGCACGACCAACGGCGAGCCCGGCGTGAGCGCGGCGAAGTCGAGATCCGGGTTGTACTGCCGCAGCAGCCACACGGGCAGGCGGTACTTGCGCTGCGCGAGATACCAGAGCGATTCGCCGGGCTCGAGCACGTGCCGTTCGGTGCCCGTCACCGTGAACGCGTCGAAGAACTCGTCCTGCAGCGACTGGTGATACTCGAGGCGGCGCTGCTCGAACTCCTGCGCGGACACGCGCGAGAAGTCGAGCTTGAGGCGCTGGCCGATCACGACCGGCTGCTCGAAGCGCATCTTGTTCGCCTTGCGCAGATCACCCGCGCGCACCTCGAGCCAGTCGGCGAAGTGTCCGATCGTCTCGGCGGCCTGCACGGTGGCGCGATCGCCGTGCACCGCGTAGTCGGACGGATCGGGGCGCGATCCCCCGTTCGCTCCGGCCGGCTCCTCGGTCGACGGTGCCATGAGCAGCGGGGGCGGCTCCAGCTCCGCGACCGCAACCGAAGCCGGCGGCTCGGGCGCGGGCTCGGGAGGCGGCTCCGGAAGCGCTTCGAGTGACGGCGTGCGCGCGGTCTCGATCTGCGTGGGCTGCGCGGGCTGCGCCGGGGCGGGCTCGGGGTCGGCGGGTACGATCGGCGCCGCGATCGGCGAGGGCTCGGGTGCCGGCACGGGGGCGGGCGCGACGGCCGGGGTCGGTTTCGCTGCCGGCGTCGGCGCGGTCGATGCGGGCGGCTCCGCCGACGCGGTCTGGGTCGTCGGCACCGCTGCGGGCGCGGCGGGCTCGGCCGCGGGCGCCGGGCGGTGTGGTGGGTGCGGGGGCCGGCACGGCTGCGGGCGTTGCTGCGGGCACGTCGGCCACGGCGGTTTCGGCGCTCGCGATCGCCACGGCGGGCTCGCCGCCCGGAACGCGCAGGCGCTGGCCGACCGAGATCCGATGTCGGTTGCGCAGTGCGTTCTGCCGGGCGAGCTCGCTCTCGGTGGTGCCGAAGCGCTTCGCGATCTCCGCGAGCGTGTCGCCGCGCCGCACGCGGTAGCTGCCGGTCGCGCGCTCCGGCTGCTCGGGCGCGGCCGACTCGACCTCGCGCGCCGGCGCCGATGCAACCACCACCTCGGCGTCGCGGACTCGCCCGCGATCGGGCAGCACGAGTACCTGGCCCACGCTGAGCCGGTTGCGGCTGCGCAGGTTGTTGGCTGCGACGAGCTCGCTCTCGCGAACGCCGTAGCGGCTTGCGATGCGCGACAGCGTGTCGCCGCGCCGGACCTTGTGGAAGCGGTCGCGGTGCTGCTCGGCGATCCGCGACGTACCGGGGATCGCCGCGATCAGCTCGTCCACGGGCCGCGAGAGCGCGCTCTTGGGCAGCCGCAGCGCGTAGGCGCGAGGCACGTGCTTGCTGCCGTTCCAGACCGCCGGGCGCAGCGCCGGGTTGTGCTCCTGGAGCATGCCGAGATCGACGCCTAGCGCGCGTGCGAGCACGGGCGCGGGCGTGTACCAGGGCAGCTCGATCTCGGTGTAGGTGTTGGGCGACTCGAGCGTGATCGTGCCGAAATAGCGCGACGGCTCGCGATCGATCCGCGAAGCGGCGAGGAACGACGCGTAGAAGTTGCGCGAGGCGAAGCCGAAGCTGCGGCTGCGGTAGCGGCGCACGATCTCGCCGATGTCGGTGGTGCCGAGCGTGCGCGCTGCGCGCTGCATGCCGCCCGCGCCGTGGTTGTACGCCGTGATCGCGAGCGGCCAGGTGCCCGTGATCTCGCGGTTGCGCGCGAGCAGCCGCGCCGCGGCGTCGCTCGAGACGTAGGGATCGAGGCGCTCGTCGACGACGTTGTCGATGCGCATGAACAGGCGCCCGGTCGAGCGCATGAACTGCCACATGCCCGCGGCGCCGACGCGCGAGTAGGCCTTCGGGTTGTACGAGGATTCGACGTGGGGCAACGCGACGAGCTGCTGCGGCACGCCGCGCTCCTTGAGAGCCTTGGTGACGAACGGGCGCCACTTGCCGGAGCGCACGAGCCCGGCGCGGAAGCGGTCGGACAGTCCGGCCTGGAAGCGCACGTTCTCGGCTGCGCGGCGCAGCGTCCCGTCGGAGACGTTCGCGGGCCACTGCGAGAGGATGCGCGACTCGTCGCTCGTGAGTCCGTCGCGCTTTCCCTTCGCGAGCCCGAGCAGGATCGCGCGGATCTCGCGCTTGGTCTGTTCGGTGCTGCGATCGCGCGCGCGATACGGCGTGTGCTCGGGGAAGTGCACGGTCTTGTACACGACGCCGAGATGCTCGGCGTCGTGGATCAGGCCCGAGCGGCTGTCGACCTCGGAGTACACGCGCGTCCAGAACTGGACGGCGGGCTCGAGGCTCGCGGGGGTCGGCAGGTCCTCGGCGAGCGATCCGGAGGGCAGACAGAGCAGGGCGACAGCGGCAGCAATCCAGCGCAACAGCATGCGGACAGGGATCGGCCATCGGCTCCTAAAACCTGTGCAGCTTCCGGCCACGTTGCTCCGTCGCATCTGGCTTTGTGGCTCCGTGGCCCCGCGGGGTCAGCGGCGCCGATTCTTCTTCCGCGCTTTGCGCGCCTGCTTGCGTTTGCCGCGCTGCTGCGAGCGGCGTTTCTCGACCGAACGTCGGCTCTCGCCCACGCCCGCGGCGCCGCCTCCGAGCAGCGCGCTCGGATCCATGCCGCCCGCACCCGCGAGCCGGCCCATGCCCGGGATCTTCGAGAGCAGACCTCCGGGCGCGCCGAGCCCGGCCATCATGTCGCGCATCTGCCCGAAGCGCTCGACGAGCTCGCGCACGTCCGAGCTGCGGCGGCCGCTGCCGCGCGCGATCCGCCGCGCGCGGCTCTTGTCGATCAGCTCCGGCCGCTTGCGCTCGTCGGGTGTCATCGAGGAGATCAGCGACTCCACGCGCACCATCTGCGATTCTTCCACCTGATCCGCGAACTGCCCGAACATCGGCAGCTTCCCGATCACTTCCCGCAGCGGCCCGAGCTTCTGAACCATCTTGAGCTGCTTGAGCAGATCGTCGAGGCCGAACTGACCTTTGAGCAGGCGCGCTGCGTCGCGCTCGGCGTCGCGCTCGTCGACGTGCTCCTCGAAGTCCTTGACGAGGCCGACGATGTCGCCCATCCCGAGGATGCGCGACGCGAGGCCCTCGGGCCGGAACTCCTCGAGCCGCTCGAGCGTCTCGCCCGTGCCGAGGAACTTGATCGGCACCCCCGTGACCGCCTTCACGGCCAGCGCCGCGCCACCGCGCGCGTCGCCGTCGAGCTTGGTCAGGACGAGTCCGTCGAGCGCGAGCCGCTCCGCGAACCCCTTCGCCACCGTCACCGCGTCGCGGCCCATCAGCGCGTCGCAGACCAGGAGCGTGTTGGCGGGCTTCGCGACCTCGGTGATCTCCTCGAGCTCGCGCATGAGCTCGTCGTCGATCGCGAGCCGGCCGGCGGTGTCGTAGACGATCGCGTCGAGGCCCGACGCACGCGCGCGCTCGGCGCCCGCGGCGCAGATCGCGGCGGGTGCGTCGCCCTCGGCACCCGCGTGCACGGGTACTCCGATCTGTGCACCGAGCGTCTGGAGCTGCTGGACCGCGGCCGGGCGGTAGACGTCGGCCGCGACGAGCAGCGGGCGCCGCCCACTCTTCTGGAGATAGCGCGCGATCTTGCCGGCCACGGTCGTCTTGCCGACGCCCTGGAGACCCACGAGCATGATCGACGTCACGCCGCGCTCGCGCGCGAGCTCGGCGTCGACGGGCCCCATCAGCGCGACGAGCTCCTCGTGGCACGCCTTCACGAAGTGTTGACCGGGTGTTACGCGCACCCAGTTGCCGAGCGCGTCGCGCACGCGCGTCTCGACCTTCTCGCCGAGCGCGCGCTCCTTCACTCGGTCGAGGAAGATCTTCACGACGGAGAGGTCGACGTCGGCTTCGAGCAGCGACATGCGCACGTCGCGCAGCGCTTCTGCGACGTTGTCCTCGGCGAGCTCGCGCACGCCCGACAGACGCTCGCGTGCGGCGGTAAAACCCTGGGTGAGCGTCTCGAGCATGGGGGCGGAGAGTAGCGCGACGAGGCTATGCTGCTGAGCTTCTACGAGGGAGAATCATGCCGACTGAGGTGGCCGCCGAGATTGCCGGCAACGTCTGGAAGATCGAGACGCGCGTGGGTGCCGAGGTCGAGGAGGAAGACGTGCTGCTGATCCTCGAGTCGATGAAGATGGAGATCCCGGTCGAGGCACCGTGCGCGGGCCGGGTCTCGGAGCTGCGGGTCGCCGAGGGCGATAGCATCGAAGAAGGCGCCGTCCTCGTCGTGCTCGACTGAGGCCACCCCGCGCATGGCTCCCCCGCTCTCGTCGCGCGCGATTGCAGCGGATCGGCTCCCCGATGCGCTCGCGCTGCTCGGCCAGGAGCCGCGCGACAACCTGCTCCTGCTCGATCTCGCGGCGCGACTCGGTGAGGCGCCACCGCCGGGCGAGATGGCCACGGAGCTGATCGGGGCGTTTCGCGGCGAGGATCTGGTCGCCGTGGCGGCGCTGCGCCCCACGATCGTGTTCGACGCGCGGATCGACGCGGGTGCGCTCGAGGCGATGTTCCCGCTCGTGGAGACGCTCGACGTCGGGTTGATCAAGAGCGAGCCGCGAAGCGTAGAGCGGCTCTGGAGCCATCTCTCGCGGCGCCGCCGCCACCGCGTCTGGATCGATCGCTTCGAGACCTGTTACGCCGTCGACCGCAGCGACGCCCGCCTGGTGTCGAGCACGCCGGGCCGCACCGCGCGCGCGGCTTCGGCGGACGACCTCGAGCCGCTCGTGTTCGCAGCGCGCGAGAGCCTGCGCGAAGAGGACCGCCCCGATCCGTTCGCGGGCGACGTGCGGGGTTTCCGGCGCTGGGTGCGCGGGCGCGTGCCGCGAGCGCGCGTGGTCGAGAACGACGGCGAGATCTGCTTCGTGGGCTATGCCGACGTCCAGCGCGAACAGGGCTGGCTGCTACAGGGCGTATACACCTGGCCCCACGCGCGCCGACGCGGCCTGGCGACCACGGGCACGTCTTCGCTGTGTGACGAGGCATTCGCCTCGGGCGCGGACCACGTGCAGCTCGCGGTCGTCGACGGCAACGACGCGGCGCAGCGGCTCTATGAAGGCCTCGGCTTCAAGCCCTACGGCCGCGTGCGAACGATTCTATTTACGTAGGAAAGGAGAACCGCAATGGGTTTGCTCGACGGCAAGGTGGCGATCGTGACGGGAGCGGGCGGGGGCATCGGACGCGAGCACGCTCTCGCGCTCGCGCGCGAGGGCGCCGCGGTGCTCGTGAACGACCTCGGTGGCGCGCGCGACGGCACGGGCAGCGGACACCGCATGGCGGATCAGGTGGTCGATGAGATCCGCGCGGCGGGCGGCGAGGCCGCACCGAACTACGACGACGTCTCCACGGTCGAAGGCGGCAAGGGCATCCTGAAAGGTGCGCTCGACGCATTCGAGCGCGTCGACATCCTCGTGAACAACGCGGGGATCCTGCGCGACAAGTCGTTCGCGAATACCACGGAGGAGATGTGGGACATCGTGGTGAAGGTGCACCTCAAGGGCACCTACTGCGTGTCACAACCCGTGTGGAACCACATGAAGGACGCCGCGCAGGGCGGCGTGATCATCAACACTTCGTCGACGTCCGCGCTCAACGGCAACTTCGGCCAGTGCAACTACGGCGCCGCAAAGGGCGGCATCGCGGGCTTCTCGCGCTGCCTCGCGATCGAGGGAAAGAAGTATGGGATCCGCGTGCACATCCTCGCGCCGGTCGCGTACACGCGGCTCACCTCGGACCTGGGCGGCTTCGGCGACGACGCCGAGAAGATGAAGGCGCAGCTCGACCCCGCCCTCGTGTCGCCGCTGATCGTCTACCTCGCGAGCGACGAGGCGAAGGAGCTCACCGGGCGCACGTTCTACATCGGCGGCGGGCGGATCGCCGAGATGAAGGTCGTGACGTACACGGGCGTGACCAAGAAGGAGAAGGGCGGGCTCTGGACGCCCAAGGAGATCGGCGAGGCGATGAAGCCGGGTGCGATCCTGATGCCGGAGTAGGGCGGATTAGCCCGAAGGGCGTAATCCGCCATTCCGCGGTGTCCGTTGCCTGGGTCCGGGCGTTGATTCGCCGCGTCGGCGTTGTGGCTCTGTCGGCGTGCACGACGGTGCACCGGAGCACAACGGTTGCCGGCTCGGAGACGCATATGCTCCAGGATCACCAACGCCTCCGGCGGCGAATTCAAGCGCCCGGCCTAGCGCATCGAGAGGTTCACGTTTTCAGGGCGTACGAGTTCGAATTCGAGTGGCGGGGTGGTTGGCTTGCTGCGGCGAAGTAAAGCGGAGCCGGCCACGGGCCGTCGCACGGCTCGTGGCCACTTGGGTTGGACCGGCAACCTGAAAGCCTGAAGCAATCGCTGGCTTCGGACCCTTCGGGCGAGAGAGAACGTCACCCCCAGGCCGGCGAGCCATGAGCGGCAGCAAGCCAACCACCCCCCCACGTCGCGAACACGAGCGAGCGTGACAATGCGTCGACAGCGTAGGGACGCGGTGCCATTCTAGGCGCCATGCCGGAGCAAGCGACCGGTCCGGCTCCCGCGCCCCATCGCAACGAACCGGATCCGACGCCGCGCGTGCCCGCGGCGGATCGTTCGGGAGAGCACGGGCTGCCCGCCGATCCGCTGTCGGCGATGACGCCGCGCTTCAACCTCTTCTTCCGCTGGTTCGCGCGGCGCTACTTCCGCGACTTCGACCTCGAGGACGAGACCGTCGAGCGGCTGCGCGACCTCGAGAAGCGCGGCGCGGTCGTCTACGTGATGCGCTATGCGAGTCGGCTCGACTACTTCCTGTTCAACACGCTGTTCCGGCGCGAGGGACTGCGCCTGTCCGGCTTCGCGAACGGGATCCGGTACTGGTACTACCGGCCGCTGCGCGACGCGGTGCGCACGGTGTCGCGCCAGCCGCGCGGTGGGCCGCAGGACGTCGAGCTCGTGCGCGCGCGCGACTACACCCGCGAGCTGACCCGGGAAGGCGGCTCGCTGTTCCTGTTCCTGCGCACCGCGAGCCTGGGCACGCAGCTCAAGAGCCGCCAGGGGCGCATCGACCAGGGGCGTCAGGAGCGCGACCTCCTGGCCGAGGTGGTCGCCTCGGCGCAGGACTCGGGCCGGCCCGTGTTCATCGTTCCGCTCGCGCTGTTCTGGCGCAAGGGTCCGCGCGCGCGGCGGCGCTTCCTGAACCTCTCCTACGGAGCGCTCACGCGCCCGAACGACGTCTCGAAGGTGCTCTCGTTCCTCACCACCTACCGCGGGCTTCACGTGAAGGTGGGCGATCCGATCGACGTGCCCGGGTTCGCAGCTACGCGCCCGAACGCGAGCACGTCCGAGGTCGCGCGCGTGATCCGGCGCTCGATCCTGACCTTCCTGTACCGCTCGGAGCGCGTGGTGGAGGGGCCCGTGCTCCAGCCCTACCACCGCGTGCAGGAGATCGTGGTGCGCTCGCCCGCGGTGGCGGCCGCGGTGGCCGCGTACGCGGCCGAGCAGAAGGTCTCCGACGAGATCGCGCGCGTGCAGGCGGAGAAGATGTTCCGCGAGATCGCGGCGAACATGAGCTCCACCTTCCTCGCGATCCTCGACATCGTCGTGGGCGCGGTGATCCGGCGCCTGTTCGTGTCGGTCGAAGACTCGGGTATCGAGCGCGTGTCCGAGTACGCGCGGCGCGATCCCGTGGTACTCGTGCCCACGCACCGGTCGTATTTCGACTTCCTGATCGTGTCGTCGATCTTCTACCGGCGGCACCTCCTGCCGCCGCACATCGCGGCGCGCGAGAACATGGCGTTCGGTCCGTTCGGCTTCCTGTGGCGCCGCGCGGGGGCGTTCTTCCTGCGCCGGTCGTTCGCGGACCCGCTCTACAAGGAGGTGTTCCGCACCTACGTCTCCTATCTGATCAAGGAGGGCTTCACGCAGGAGTTCTTCATCGAGGGCGGTCGATCGCGCACGGGCAAGACGCTGCCGCCGCGCCTCGGCGTGCTGTCGTGGGACGTCGAGGCCTTCCTCGCGAGCGGCCGGCGTGATCTTCTCTTCGTGCCGGTCGCGCTCACCTACGAGCGGCTCGTCGAGGAGGGCTCGATGGTGGGCGAGCTCGAGGGCGCCGCGAAGGAAGACGAGAGCATGCTGCGCCTGATCGGCGCGTGGCGCTTCCTCCAGCGCCGGTTCGGCTCGGTCTTCGTGAACTTCGGCGCACCGCTCTCGCTCGCCGACGCGATCGGTGATCGGCGCGAGGAGCTCTCGGGCGAGAGCGAGGAGGCCGTCGCCGCGCGCCGCTCGTTCGTCGAGCTGCTCGGACTCCAGATCGTCGAGCAGATGAACCTCTCCGTGGTGCCGCACGCCACGGCCGTGGCCGCGTGTGCCCTGCTAGGCGAGCGCCGCCGCGGCCTGTTCCGCGCCGATCTCGCGCTGCGGATGCAGCAGCTCATCGACCTGATGCGGATGACGAGCGTGAAGCTCACGCCTGCGCTGTTGCGCGACGAGGGCGACTTCTCCGAATCGATTGCGTCGCTCCTGCGCGTGGACCTGATCCGCGCGGCGCCGGATCCGCGCGGCGAAATCCTGTTCTTCGAGCCGAACCGGCGGCGCGCGCTCGACATCTATCGCAACAGCATCCTGCACTTCCTCGCGGCGCCGAGCTTCCTCGCGCTCGAGCTGCTGCGCGGTGGCGCGCGCGAGGATGTGATCAGGCGGCTGTACGACTGGCTCGACGTGTTCCACGGCGAGGTGTTCGTCGCACGCGGGCCCGCGCTCGCGGCGCACGTCGATGCCTTCCTCGGCCACTTCGAGGCGCTCGGCTGGATCACGCGCAGCGCGTCCGAGCTGCGCGCCACCGAAGCGGGCGAGCCGCACCTGGCCTTTCTCGCCGAGCTGACGCGCGCGCTGCTCGAGAGCTACCGCGTCGCGACGTCGGTGGTGGCCCAGCAGACGGAGCCGATCGAGCGGCGGGCGCTCGAGAAGAAGATTGCCGAGCAGTTCGAGCGCGCGGCGCTGCTGGGCGAGATCGGCCTGCCCGAGGCGAACAACGCCGTGACGTTCGGCAATGCAGTCGATCTGCTGCTGCGGCTCGGCGTGCTCGCCGCGCAGCCGCACACGGGTGCGGGCGCAAGCTTCGCGCAGCGAGCCGAAGGCGAGCGAAGACCAGCGGGTGGCCGCGATCCGCTGTTCGGCCAGGGTCCGGCCTGGTCGGAGCTCGCGCGGCTGCGAGAGCGTCTGGCGACCGCGCTGCGCCCCCGGTAGGCTCGCGCGCCCCGCGAGGTGCGCCCCATGGCCCGCAAGACATCGACCGCACCGGCCCGCCGCCTGCGGCTCGGGCTGCCCAAGGGCAGCCTCCAGGCCACGACCGAGAAGCTGTTCACGCTCGCGGGCTTCGACCTGCGAATCCGCGAGCGCTCCTACTATCCCGACATCGACGATCCCGACATCGAGTGCGTGCTGCTCCGCGCGCAGGAGATGGCGCGCTATGTGCAGCAGGGCGTGCTCGACGCCGGGATCACCGGAATCGACTGGACGCGCGAGAGCCGCGCGAGCGTGAAAGAGGTCGCCGACCTGCGCGCGCCGTGGCCCAACTACAACCCGGTGCGCTGGGTGGTGGCCGTGAAGGACGATTCGCCGATCAAGCGCCCCGCCCAGCTCGCGGGCAAGCGGATCGCCACCGAGGTGGTCAACCTCACGAAGCAGTATCTGCGCAAGCACCGCGTGAAGGCGATCGTCGAGTTCTCGTGGGGCGCCACCGAAGTGAAGCCGCCGCTGCTCGCCGACGCGATCGTCGACGTCACCGAAACCGGCTCGAGCCTGCGCGCGAACAACCTGCGCGTGATCGACACCGTGCTCGAGAGCACGCCGCGCTTCATCGCCAACCGCGAGAGCTATGCGGACGCGCGTCTGCGCGGCGTGATCGAGCGCATCGCGCTGCTGCTGCGCGGCGCGATCACCGCCGCGGATCGCGTCGGCCTGATGATGAACGTGCCGCGCGCGCACCTCCAGGCGGTGCTCGGCGTGTTGCCCGCGCTCGGCACGCCGACCGTGTCGACGCTCGCCGACGACCGCTGGGTCGCCGTGAACACGGTGATCCAGGAGCGCGTGGTGAAGTTGCTGCTGCCGCGGCTGCGCGAAGCGGGCGCGCGCGGGATCGTCGAATATCCGCTGTCCAAGATCATCGAGTAGTCATGAGTCGGGCGATGCGGATGGCCGCCGCCCTGCCGAACTATGCGCGGATCGCCTGGTGGGGCCTCGTGTCCCCGCGCCGCGAGCGCGCGCCACTCACCGTCCACCAGGCCGTGATCCTGGGCGCCGAGGGCGTGCTGCTCGCGCTGCGCGAGGAGCTGCGCGGCTGGGAGCTCCCGGGCGGGAGCGCGCTGCCGGGCGAGAGCGGTGAGGCGGCGCTGCGCCGCGAGGTGGAGGAGGAGACCGGCCTGGCCGTGGAGGTGGAGGCGTTCGTGGGCGAGTACTGCCGCACCGGCTTCCGCCCCCACATCGCGCGCGTCTACCGCTGCGTCGCCGTCGGCGGTGCGCTGCGCGCAAGCGCCGAGACGCCCGAGCTCGCGTGGTTCGATCCGAGCGCGCTGCCGCGCACGCTGTTCCCGTGGTTCCGCGGGCCGCTCGCGGACGCGCTCGCGGAGCTGCCCGAGCCGATTGCGATCCGCGAGCGCCAGGGATGGCGGCACGTGCTCGCGGGCATGGCGATCGATCTCCGCGCGCGCTGGCGCGGCTGACGTGTGAACTACTTCACACCCGGTCGATGTACCGGCGGGGTACTGGTGCCCGTAGCCCCAGCGCCAGTAGGCCGGAATCCAGGGCGAGCCCTCAGCAGGATTGCCAGGTCTCGCCGGCGAACGTCCCGTCCGGCCACATCGAACAGCCGTCGGTCCGGAATCGCTCGGTCGGCTTCCCTCCCGGCTCGCCGCGCTCGGCGCAGATGTGCGCGGCAAGCTGCTCGAGCGCTGCGGTCGCCACCGGGTCGAACCGGTAGGCTTCCGCGGTGTGGTAGGTCGGAGCGCAGCCGAAGCTCGATAGCAGCGCGAGGCAGAGCACCGATCGATGCACGTCGGCAGCATACACGTCTGATACGGAGAGGGACCGCACATGACGCCAGCGCTTCGGGTCGCACGGGTTGCGTTGCTGATGTTGTTGCTGGCGGGTTGTGCGTCCCCCTACGCGCCCCAGCGTCTCGCCACGCCCGGCGAGCTGCACGATGTGAAGTCGAAGACGATCGGCGACGTGACGGTCTCCGTCTCGATCCTGACCGACGATCAGGCCCGGCAGCATTTCGGCGCCGACCTCGCCAGCCGCGAAATACAGGCGCTCTGGATGAGCGTCCGCAACGGCTCGGACCGCAAGCTGTGGTTCATCCGCACCGTGTTGGATCCCGATTTCTATTCGGCAGAGGAAGCAG
This sequence comes from uncultured delta proteobacterium, assembly GCA_963832165.1. Taxonomy (GTDB): domain Bacteria; phylum Myxococcota_A; class UBA9160; order UBA9160; family SMWR01; genus JAHEJV01. The sequence goes on from CAWHTE010000011.1 coordinate 541,897, forward strand.
CCCTGCTGGTGCAGGAAGACGTTTCGGGCGACAAGCGGCCGCAGCTGCACCAGCATTTACGCGACGAGTCGATCCGGGCGTTGCTATTGCCGCGGACCGTCACCGAAGGCTTCGTGTTCCTGCCCAGGGTCGAGGGCGGGCGCTACGTCGACATCCGCCTGCACGGTGACGCGTACCTCGAGAGCGATGCGCAGCGCGTGGCCGCCGCCGGTGTCACGCGCTCCCCGCGCGAGCTGCGCTTCGATTTCGCCCTTCCGCTGCCGGACGGCGACTTCGATTACGAGAAGCTCGACCCGAACAAGACGTACCCGGGCCAACACCTGCCCAACCTGAGTGCCGATGAGCTCCGCAGGGCATTGGAGCAGCTGCGCTGTTGCGTCACCGATGCCGATGGCGAGCAAGAGGGCGATCCGCTCAATATCGCGTTCGTCGGGGAATCGTCCGACGTCCTGAACTCACTGTCGCGCAGCGGATGGTCGTTCACCCACCGCATCACGCTGCGCACCGTCCGCCGCGAGGTGGGCGCAGCGATCAGCGGTACGCCCTATGCGGTCGCGCCCGTGAGCAGTCTCTATGTCTTCGGCCGCAAGCAGGACGTCGCGCTGCAGCGCGCGCGGCGATCGATCGCCCACCGCAACCACATGCGGCTTTGGCTCGCACCCTACCGCTTCGAGGACCGCCCGGTCTGGATCGGCCAGGTGAGCCGGGACATCGGCGTGAAGATCACGACGAAGTCGCCCACGCTGACGACGCACGTCATCGACCCCCAGGTCGACACGACCCGCGAGTACCTGCTGCACAGCCTGATGGGGGCGGGCTTCGTCGACCGGTTCGCGTTCGTGAAGGGCAGCGCAGCCGCATCGCCATCGCAGCCGCACTACAACCTGACCGGCGATCCGTACCACAGCGACGGCATGCGGCTCCTGATCCTGCTCGCGCCGCAGCCGATTGCGCCCGACGAGATCCGCAGCCTGCGCTGGGAGGAGTCAGCGCCTCCGATCGCCGAGGGGCAGAGCGAGGCGGCGCAACGGAACGTGCGCCCGATCGAACGGGCGGAGATCAGGCCGCCTGGGCGGCGTCCGCCTGCGCGACGACGACCTGGTAGTCGGGTCCTTGCGCAGCTTCCAGATGAAGCGATTCAGCGGGGGATCGGAAGCTCGAAGCCGAGCCGATCCCCCGCGGTCGCGGCGGGCCGCGACACTCCGCGGAGCCGTTCGTTGCGCACCGCATCGATCTTCGCGATCAGTGTCTTCACCTGTTCCTCGTTGGGATCGAGCGCGACCACCCTATCCAAATCGTCTAGCGCGCGCTCCAGTCTCGGTCCGGGGTCATCGCCCGACTCCGCCAGCTCCAGTTCGAGCCGCGCGCACGATAGCCACGCGTTTGCCGGTGCCCCGCGCACCCCGGTCGCCTTGCGGTAGGCCGCCAGGGCCGCTGAGAAGTCCCCCCGTCGGTGATGCAGGCGTCCTAGCGCACTCCAAGCCGCGGCCGTCGGATGCTGCTCGACGCTCCGCCGGTAGTGGGCGATGGCGTCGTCATCGAGCAGGTCGCGCTCGCTGGCGCGGCCGGCGGAGAACTCGAACGCCCACGCCGGCTCGCGCCCGACCGAGCGCAACCGCCGCGTACCGCGAGGTCGATCTGCTCGGGTCTGATCTCCTGGATCGCGACGTCTCGTGATGCCCACGAGCGGAACGATCAACGAGAGCATCGCTGTCCCCCAGGCGAGCCGTTCGGAGCCGGATCGCCCCCGGCGCTCGATTGCAGCGGGGACCTCGCTCGGCGCGGTAGCGCGGCGCAGATGAGCACCCCGGCGATCGATTGATCGCGCAGCTTCCAGATCGCGCCGTCCAGAATGAAGTGGTGGATGTTGACCACCGAGAAGACCAGCAGGGAGAGGCCTCCGTCCCACGAGATCTCACCGAGCAGTCCCGGCGCAAATAACAGTCCCGGCAGAACCGGTGACGCTACCGCCCGCGATCAGGGATTTGAGCAGGAACGGACCGGCGTGCTCGTGCGGCGCCGAGCGCTTCGCGTAATAGGCGGTGATCCACAGATACTGCGCCGAGTGCGCCGTGGAGACCGACACCGCCGTGAACGGAAGCAGCCCTTCCGGGTTGCTCAGCGCCAGAACGGGGACCACGTACCAGAGCGCCTGCGTCGCGACCAGCATCCACGCCGGCAGCCGATCCGCGAAGGAGCCCTGTCCGGCGCAGCCGCCGCGCGGCCGCCACGAGACAGATGATGTAGGCGACCGCGGTGATCGCGATCAGCAGCAGGGGCAGGGGAATGTCGAGCGCGAGCAGTCTCGGCGCACCAGCCATATCTACCGTTGGCGGTGTCACGCTGTACTGGCCCGCGCGTGTGTGGATCGCGAGAATCGCGAGCACCGCCGACAGCGTGAACGAGAGCGACAGCAGCCGTTTCGCGGCGGCGTCAACCTCGACGCCGCGCCGGCGCAGGAACATCAGCGCGATGCCGTAGTTCTGGCCGGCAAAGTGGTACGGGCTCCACGTGAGGTAGAACGTGATCAGGATCGAGGCCACCCACCAGCTGTGGGAGCCGACGGCGAGCGCGAGGACCAGGGCGAGCGTCGCATGGAGCGTGAACCACCGGTACTTTGCGCGATCGGTGGGGTTGGCGTACGCGCGCAGAATGGTCGCGCCATAGTGCGGGGCGTTGATCAGCAAGGCCATCGCGGTGACCGCGCCGAGCGGCCAGGCTCGAACATCGTTCGCGAGTGCGTAGATCAGCAGCACCGGGAGGAGCGCGATGTATCCGAGACCGCAGCCGACCCACAGGTCCAGCCCGCGCCCAAACAACCAGCGGTCAGACCGAGCAGCAACAGGAGCCGTGCCAGTAGAGTAAGCGGGTTGCAAAGCAGCTCAATTCTATCGTAGGCGGCAGACCCCGAGTTGAACCGGACCTGGGTCCCGGCCGAGCGATCGCCCGCGAGTGCCCGCAGCTCGCCCGCCGAGAGCGGGCAGCTGGGAGCACGAGAACACGATCAGCGAGAAGCTGAAAGTGGCTCTCGGCTGACGGAGCGGATTCTCGCCGCGCTAGCTCCAGGCGTTCGTCACGCCGTCCCGCTAGCGCTGACCCTCGCGCAGTCCGCTGGCTTCCCACTCGCGCGAGAGCTGCTCGAGCTTGCGCGAGAACTCGTCGAACGACTCGTCGAACGACAGGATGATCTCGGTGGTGCGCGGGATGTCGTCGCCGTTGAGCAGGCCGCGGTAGCGGTTCAGGTTGGCGAGGATTGCTTCGGCCACCTTGAGGGCTCGCTTCTCCGTCTTGATCAGGGGCGATTGCAGCGTGTAGACGTTGTTTCGACCCCAGAGGCTCTCATCGCGGACGATCGCGATCTCGCGGTACACGCTGTTGATCGGATCGAAATTGTACTCGACACGGACCTCCTTGAAGATGTCCGTGTTGCCCGTGTAGAACCCGCGCTCCTTCTCGACCTTGCCGAGCTGACGGCAGCGCGGGCAATAGAAGGTGTCGCCGTGGTTCAAGAGGAAGACGCCCTTGGCGTAGTCCTCGCAGTCCGTGTTCTCGCAGTACCCGACGCCTCGTTTCATGCTCGCCATCCTCGCCTCGGGTGCCTCCCGGGCCCTATTGCCTTTCGAACACCCCGACCCCCGGGCCGGATTGGGGGAAGGGTCGTTTCAAGGCTCGTGCCGAAGCCGGCGGCTGTGCCTCGGTATCGCGCTGAACTAGAGGCGGCGGAACCCTTTGGGTCACACCCCTGCGCGGGAGTTGCGTGCGGATCCAGCGGTGGCCGAGAGCGAGCTAGGAAGCCACCTGACGCAAGTGGGAAGTGTTCTACCGCGAGTCGCGGCCCCTAGGGCCTGGGCGCGAAGTTTTTTTCGCAGTGGGCACACGCTTCCCCTCAGGGGGTTGGGGTTGCGGTCGCCTCCATAGTCGATGCCGGGGGTAAACCGTGCCGTGCTCGAGACAACGAGCCCAACACCAAGCTAGTGGTTATTACTTCCGGAGACCCCGGATTGTCAACCATGATTTGGCCCGATCCGTGTGTAGTTGCTTTGCCGATGCCGGGTAGGGCGCGGGTCACTCGTCGAGTACGTATTCGAAGCCCACGAAGCCCAGGATCAGGTAGGCCGCATCGGTCACGATCAGGAGCTGGATCGGCTCGAAAGGCACGGTGGGAGCCCCCGCCAGGAGCGCCCCGGTCGCGCGTACGGCCCCTGAAATCACGGGTACGAGCAGCGGCAGCAGCAGGAGCGGCAGCATCACCTCGCGGAAGCGGGTGCGGACTGCGATCGCCCCGAACAGCGTGCCCGCGCTGCACAAGCCGATCGATCCGAGCGCGATCACGCCCGCGAGCGGCAGCGCCACCGGACGCCAGTCGGCGTTGAAGAAGAGCGCGAAGATCACCGCGACAAGTGCCTGTACTACCCCGAGGATCAGGAGATTCGCTGCGGCCTTGCCCAGGAACACCCAGCCGCGGTCGGCCGGCGCGAGCGCGAGCGCGGAGAGCGCGTCGTTCTCGAGCTCGAGCGCGAAGGCGCGCCCGAGCCCCAGCAGCGCCGCGAACACGTAGGTGATCCAGAGCAGCGCGGGCACCAGCGCGTGCGAGCGTTCGCTCGCGCCCTCGGGTAGCGCGAACTGGAACACGGCCACGACGAGCATCGCGAACAGGCCCATCGCGACCGCGCGGTCTCGGCTGCGCCACTCCGTGACGAGATCCTTCCAGAGGATCGCGAAGAAGACGTTCACGCGGCGCGCTCCGGCCGCTCGAGCGCGTCCGCGAGGGCCCGCTCGAGCTCGTCGCCGTGTGCGCCGATCGGGCCGCGCCAGACCCCACGGCCCGCGGACAACACGAGCGCCTCGTCCGCGAGCTCGCGCACGTGCTCGAGCGTGTGGGTCACGAGTACCGACGTGTGGCCGTGCGCGCGCAGCTCGGCCAGGCGCGCGGCGAGGCGCTGCGCGGCGCCGCGGTCGAGCCCCGTGAAGGGCTCGTCGAGCAGCACGAGCGCGGGCGCGTGGATCAGCGCGCGCGCGATCGCTGCGCGCTGCGCCTGGCCGCGCGAGAGGTCGCCTGCGCGCCGATCCGCGATCGCCTCGAGGCCCTCGCTCGCGATCTGGGCGGCCGCGCGCTCGCGCGGCGCGGCGACCCCGTACAGACGCCCCGCGAAGATCAGGTTCTCGCGCACGGTGAGGGTCGGCGAGAGCAGCGTCGCGTGGCCGAGATAGCCGAGTGCGGCGCGCGCGCGGCGGTCGGTCGGGGGCCTGCCGTCGATCTCGATCCGGCCCGCACTGGGGCGCGCGAGCCCCGCGAGCAGGCGCAGCAGCGTGGACTTGCCCGCGCCGTTCGGTCCGACCACGGCGAGGCTCGCGCCCGCGGCGAGGTCGAGGTCGAGTCCTTCGAGCGCGGGCGCTCCCGCGAAGCGCTTCGTGACGCTGCGCGCGGCGATCGCGGCGCCCATCACTGATGGTTTCGCTCGCCTGCGGCGCTCAGAGCTTCCTCCCGCACTGCGCGCAGAACACGTCGCTCGCTCGCAGCGCCGCTCCGCATGCGGCGCAGAACGACGGCGTCGCGCTTCACCTCGGGCGTCCGCGGTGTGTCGAGCAGGAGCTCCGCGGCGCGCGCGCGCAGCGCGGTGCGCATCGCGGCGTGGTCCTCGGGCGAGACCTTCCCGGTCTCGAGATCCTCGTCGAGCACCTCGAGCGAGCTCAGGATCGCATTGCGCTCGATCGTGGCGACCTCCGCCTCGGCGGACACGCGCGGTTCGCCCGCGCGGTTGCGCAGCGGCGCGAGCAGGAAGCCGAACGCGGCGAGACCCGCGAGCAGCGCAAAGCCCGCGCCCGCGGCGCGGCCGCCCGCTGCGACGGGCGGGGTGCGGCGCAGTCCGAGCTCGATCACCTCGCCGGGTGCAATCGTGAACGCCTCGAGGTGCAGATAGTTGCGATCGGAGACGCGCGCGCTCTTGCGCCGGTGCAGGCGCGTCGTGTCGGTGATCACGCCGTTGTCGGCCACGAGCACCGAGAGAATCGGCAGATCGCGGTCGAAGCTCTGCTCGAGCTTCACACCTGCGCTCGTGGCGGGCAGTCGGTACGAGACCGCGAGCTGCGAGACGCCGAGCGGCAGCGGGCCGTGGATCGCGAGGTCGCCCGAGGGATCGCGGCGCAGCCCGGCTTCGAACATCTCGGACGAGAAGCGCAGCTCGCCGGCGTCGGGCGGCAGCGGCAGGCACACGAGCGGAGCGGCGGTCGAGACGAGCGGAGCGTTGTCTCCTCCTTCCGCGACCACCTCGATCCGCGCGTCGACCTCGAGCGAGGCGTCGTCGAGCTCGAGCCAGAGCTCCGCGCGCGTGGTGCGCACGCTGTGCCAGCGGAACCGTCTTCAGATCGACCGCGAGCGCGAGCGATCCGCCCGCGGCGATCGGCGTGCCGCGCAGGACCGCGTAGCGCTGACCCTCGATCGCGCGCTCGGGCGCGCTGCGCAGCGCGTCGGAGGCCACCGAGAGCACCTGCGCGGGCGCGAGCACGCTCACGGGCGGCGCTCCGGACGGGAATCCGACCGCGAACGAGGACGTCGCGAGCGGGAGTCCGTAGCCGAACTCGATCGACTGCTCGCCCGGATGGAGCGGTCCGAAGAAGCGCACGCGGCGTCCGTCGCGCACGAGCCCGTCGCCGCCCGCGATCGCCTCGAATCCGTCCGCTTCCGCGGGCAGCTCCACCTCGAAGATCGGGGCCGCGCTCGCGCGCTGCGACTCGGGGACGAACACCACGCGATCGCCGCGGTTGGTGATCTCGTGCCGGTGGAGCACGCGCAGGTGCGTGCAGCCGCGCTCGACGCGGATCTCGAGCTCGCCCGCGGCAGCGCGGCTCGCATCCGCGGTCGGATCGGAGATCGCGAGCTCGACGCGGTGCTCGCGCTTGCCGGCCGCGAAGCTGAAGCGCGTGCCGAACGGCACGTCGCCCACGCGCGCGCCCACGAGGTAGACCACGTCGGGCGCGTTCGAGACGCCCTCGAAGCGGAAGCGCCCGTCGGCGTCGGTGCGGCCCACGCGCAGGCCCGCGCTGCCGTCCCCGGAGCGCGCGTAGAGCAGCATGTCGATCTGCGCGGCCGCGGCCGGCCGCGTCGCGTGCACGAGGCGGCCCGTCACGACCGCGGGGCCGGCCGGAACGTCGGGGTGGCCCTGCTGCGCCTGCGCGAGCGCGGCCGCCGCGACGAACAGCAGGAGCGCCGCGGCCGCGAGCGCCGCGAATGCACGCGCGTTCATCGCCGCTCCGGGTGCGGCCACATCACGGCGAGCGTGCCGAGCACGAACACGGCGCCGCCGATCCAGATCCAGTTCACGAGCGGATTGCGATAGACCTTGAACGTCGCCGAGCCATCGTGCTCGATCGCGGTCAGGATCACGTAGAGGTCCTCGCGCAGCGTGGAATACACCGACGGGATCGACGCGGGCTGCTGCTCGAGCCAGTACATGCGCTTCTCGGGCGCCATCACCGCGAGCGGCTCGTCACCGCGGTAGAGCGCGAGCCGCGCCACCGCGCCGCCGTAGTGCTGCGCGGGCAGCGCGTCGGCGGTGAGGTAGTCGAGCCGCTTGTCGCCGATCGAGAAGCTGCCGCCCGGTCGCACGTTCTCGAGCTTCTCCTCGTTGAGCACGGCACCCGTGATCCCGATCAGGATGAACACGACGCCCAGGTGCACGATGTAGCCGCCGTAGCGCTGCTGGTTCTTGCGCAGCAGCGCTGCGACCGCCTGAAGCGCGTTCTCCTCGCCCTTGCGCGTGCGCGCGCGCACCGCGCGCACGTATTCCTGGGTGATCGTGCCGATCACGAACGCGGCGAGGCTCCACGCCGCGATCGAGTAGAACGTGAGCTGGGATCCCAGCGCCACGCCGAGCGCCACGGCCGTGACGGCGCCGCACGAGGTCGGCCACACGAACTGGCGGCGCAGGTTCGCGAGCGAGGCGCGCCGCCACGCGACCAGCGGCCCCACTCCGGTCAGGAACAGGAGCAGCAGCGCGAGCGGAGCGTTCATCGTGTTGAAGAACACGGGGCCCACGGCGATCCGGTTGCCCGTGATCGCCTCCGAGAACACCGGGAAGAGCGTGCCCCAGAACACGACCATCAGGATCGCGATGAACACCCAGTTGTTGAGCAGGAAGCTCGCCTCGCGCGAGATCACGCTCTCGAGCTGGTTCTCGCTGCGGATTCCCGCGCGCCGCCACCACAGCGCGGCGAGGAACGCGAACAAGGTGACGAGCACGTAGCCGAGGAAGATCGACGTGAACAGCGGCGTCTGCGCGAACGCGTGCACCGACTGCACGATTCCGCTGCGGGTCAGGAACGTGCCGAACAGGCACAGCGTGTAGGTGAGCCCGATCAAGAGCAGGTTCCAGGTCTTCAGCATGTCGCGCTTTTCCTGGATCATCACCGAGTGCAGATACGCGGTGGCGGGCAGCCACGGCATGAACGAGGCGTTCTCGACCGGGTCCCAGGCCCAGTAGCCGCCCCAGCCGAGTACCTCGTAGGCCCAGCGCCCGCCCAGCAGGATGCCGATCGAGAGGAACAGCCACGGGAACAGCGTCCAGCGCCGCGTCGTGCGGAACCACGTGGTGCCGAGCTCGCCGGTCACGAGCGCGGCGAACGCGAACGCGAACGGCACCACGAAGCCCGTGAGCCCGGTATAGAGCATCAGCGGGTGGATCATCATCACGGGGTGCTGAAGCAGCGGGTTCAGGCCCGCGCCGTCGGACGTGACGTGCCCGGGCGGCAGCTTCTCGAACGGATCGCTGACCCCGATCAGCAGCACGAGGAAGAACGTGGCGTTCGCGAGAAACACCGCGCTCACCCACGGCATCAGCAGGCGCACGCGCGCGCGGTGGAACCAGATCGCGGCCGCGGAGTAGGCGCAGAGCATCCAGAGCCACAAGCAGCAGCGATCCGGCCTGCCCGCCCCAGAGCGCCGCGAGCCGGTACTGGAGCGGCATGCTGCGCGCGGAGTGGGAGGCGACGTAGAGGAGCTGGTAGTCGTGGCGCGCGAAGCAGACGAACAGCGACACGATCGCGATCGTCACGAGCACGAACACGACGCCGACGCTGCGCTCGGACACGCGCGTCCAATCCTCGCGCTTCGACCGGCCCGCGTAGAGCGCGGCTCCGATGCCCGCCACCGCGAGCAACAGCGCCAGGCGCAGCGAAACCGCTCCGATCTCGGACATGCGTTCCTCGCTGAGCCGTGCGCTCGGCTAGCTGTTCTTCGCGGGCAGATCCGGCGCCGATCCCGGCGCCTGGCCCTCGAATTTGGACGGGCACTTCGCCATCACCTTGTCGGCGTGGAAGCGCGCGTGTGACCCATCCTGGAAGAGGCGCCCCTCGAGCACCACCTCGGCGCCCTCCTTGAACAGGTCCGGGGTCTCCAGGCTCGCGAACAGCACGGGCATCGCCGCGCCGGCGCTGCCGCCCGCGTGCGGCGGCGTGCTCTGCACCGCGAAGCGCACGCTGCGCGCGGCCACGTCGCGCTCGATCGATCCGGTCGCCACGTAGCCGTGCACGCGCGCGTGGCGCCCGGAGCTCGCGTCGGGCGAGCTCACGAACTCGTCGAGCGTCTGGTAGTAGGCGAACGTCGCGCCTTCCTCGAAGTTGGTGGCCGCGTACCAGCCCAGCAGCAGCGCGATCAGCGTCGCGCCGGCGGCCACCTGAAAACCCTTCGACATGGCCGCAGGTTATCCAATGGGCTACCCGGAGGCATGTCCAGGCCGCCCGCGGCGCGCATCGCCCTGATCGAGCCGTTTCTCGCCATGGAGGTGATGGAGCGCGCGTTCGCGATCGAGCGCGCGGGCGGGAAGGTGCTGCACCTCGAGATCGGCGAGCCCGATTTCGCGCCGCCGCCCGAAGCGGTCGAGGCGTGCGCGGCTGCGCTGCACGCGGGCGAGACCCGCTACACCGACAGCCGCGGCCTGATCGAGCTGCGCGAGGCGATCGCGGCCGACCTCGCGCGCCGCTTCGCGGTGCGGGTCGATCCCGAGCGCGTGATCGTGACGAGCGGTACCTCGCCCGCGATGCTGCTCGTGTTCTCGCTGCTCGTCGATCCCGGCGACGAGGTCGTGATCGGCACGCCGCACTACCCGTGCTACCCGAGCTTCGTGCACGCGTGCGGCGGCGTGCCCGTGTTCGTACCCACCGATCCCGCGCGCGGCTATCCGCTCGACCCCGACGCCGTGCGCGCGGCGGTGACGCCGCGCACGCGCGCGATCGTGGTCGGCTCGCCCGCGAACCCGACCGGCGCCGTGCAGAGCGCAGAGACGATGCGCGCGATCGCGGCGATCGGCCCGCCGCTCGTCTCCGACGAGATCTACGACGGGCTCGTCTACGGTGCGGCGCGCGTGACGTCGGCGCTCGAGGTGAGCGACGGCGCCTTCGTGCTCGACGGCTTCTCGAAGCGCTATGCGATGACGGGCTTCCGGCTCGGCTGGCTGGTCGCGCCACGCGAGAGCGTCCGGTCGCTGCAGATCCTGTCGCAGAATCTGTACATCTCCGCGAACCGCTTCGTGCAGCGCGCGGGGATCGCCGCGCTCGCGCACGGCGAACGCACCGTGCGCGCGATGCGCGATGCCTACGCGCGGCGCCGCGACCGCATGGTGGCGGGCCTGCGCGCGCTCGGCTTCGGCGTGCCGCACGTGCCCGACGGCGCGTTCTATGTCTTCGCGGACGCGCGCGCGTTCGGGAGCGATTCACGCAAGCTCGCGTTCGAGCTGCTCGAGCGCGCGCACGTGGGCACGACGCCCGGAATCGACTTCGGCGCCGCGGGCGAGGGCTGGCTGCGCTTCTCGTACTCGGCGTCCGACGCCACGATCGAGGAGGCGCTCGCGCGGCTCGCCGACGCGCTGCCGGCGCGGCGATGACGCGGCGCGCGCCGCCGAAGATCACGGTCGCGGAGCTGCTCACGAGCGCCGCGAGCGCCGACGGGCTTCCCCGCGCCGGGTCCGCCCGAGATCGCGTTCCTGGGCCGCTCGAACGTCGGCAAGTCCAGTCTCTTGAACGCGCTGGTCGGGCGCCGCGCGCTCGCGCGCACCTCGGCGAACGCCCGGCAAGACGCGCCTGCTTGAACTGGTTCCGCGTCGTGCGCGGCGGGCGCGAGCTCTGGCTCGTCGATCTGCCCGGCTATGGCTATGCGAAGGTCGCGAAGAGCGAGCGCGCGGAGTGGAAGGGCTGGATCGAGGCCTATCTCGATCGCCGACCGACCCTGCGCCTCGCGGTGTTGCTCCAGGACCTGCGCCGCGATCCCGGAGAAGACGAGACGCTCCTGCTGCAATGGCTCGCCGAGCGCGACGTGCCGACGCTCGTCGCGCTGACCAAGTGCGACAAGGAGAAGCCGATGCGCCGCGCGGAGCGCGTGCGCGTGCTAGGCAAGGCCCCCGAGCTGCCGGCAGGGCAGATCCTCGCGACCTCGGCCGAGACCCGGCTCGGGATTCCCGAGCTCTGGGCGGCGATCGATCGAAGCGTCTAACAGCGGCTTTGCTCTCGCGCTCCCTGCGCTCGGCTTCGGCACGCGAGGTCGTGAGTGCTTCGAATCATCTATACCGGGCGGGAGCTCTTCGAATTAGGTTCTGCTCGCGTGACGGGCGCACCGTCGAGGCGGAACTCTGGTGGTGAAGAAGTGGGGATACGCGGTCGCCGGTCTCGCATGCGCGCTGTTCGTCGCGTGCGTGGTCGAGTACTTCTTCGACACGCCCGAGGCGTTCTTCGCCGCGCGAATCCAGCCGCGCCTGGAGTTCTGCCGCAACTGCCACATCGCCGGCGGTGTCGCGGACACCAAGGAGGGCAAGGGCCTCCAGCTGACCCAGGACCGATCGCGGGACTACCAGCTCACCCGCTTCGCTTGGCTCAAGCTGGGCGGCGGCGTCGAGACCAACCCGCTGCTGGTCAAGGCCTCCGACCCGGTCGATCCGCACAGCGGCGGCGATCCCTGGCCGACTTCGACCAGCGCCTATCACGAGGTGGTGACGCTCTTCCGCTGCTGGGACCACCCCGGCGCGTGCGATCTCCGAGCGCTCGACGAGGTGCCCGTGGATCGGCCGCTGCTCGGCAGCGCGCGCGGCGGTCACTACTGGCACGACTACTGCGAAGGCAGGCCCGACGTCGCGCCCGTTCCGCAGGATCCGCGCGAGCTCGTCGCGCCGGGCGTGAACGAGGGCAAGGCGATCTACATGAACGCCTGGTGGCAGACCTGCCAGGACGACGATCACCCCGGCACGTGTGGCGAGCTGCGCGCGCGCGTCGCACGCGGCTACAAGCTCATCGCTGCCGACGGCGAGGTCGGCGCGGGCCACTTCTTCGGAGGCAGCTCTCCGGACGCCTCCTACGCCTTCCCGGCCGGCGACTACGCCCGGATGTGGAGCTCGATCTGGAGCCTGCCCGCGCGCCCGGACAACTACGACGAGCTCGTGGCCGAGCGCTGGGGGACGGCGCTCTCGCGCACGCACAATCCGTATCCGCTCGACGGCGAGGATCCGAACCGGACCAACGGCGGCAGCGGACGGCTCCCGATGGGGCTCACGCAGCTGCGCAACGCGGACGGGACCTGGACGGGCAGGCTCAACGCGACCTGCAGCATCTGTCACGGCGGCAAAGTCGGGGAGGTGGCCGACGGGGCCGGGCTCGGGCCGCAGTACGGGACGAACAGCCTCTCCGATATCACCGTGATGTTCAGCGATCTCGGCCGGATCGCGCCGCAGCAGAGCGCACTCGCGGTGGTGTCGCAGAACAAGGTGCGCGGCACCGGCAACATCACCAACTTCCAGCTGTTCGGAACGCTCGAGCTGTTCGGGAATCCGCTGGCGCTCTTGTATCCCTATCTGAGTATCCAGACCGAGCCCTCGACCGGCACCGAAGACCCGCCGGTCTGGTGGAACCTCGGACACCGCTCGGCGAAGTTCTACGACGGCGGACAGGTGGCGGACTCGCAGCGCATCGAGCTGTCGTTCCACTTTCCGAACACGCCGAGCCACGGTTTCCCGCCGCTCTCCTCGACGATGGAGGCCGACAAGCAGTGGATCCTCGATCACCAGCACGACGGCGATGCGTGGATCACGTCGCTCGAATCGCCGCCCTGGCCCGAGCAGAGGCTCGGGCCGATCGATACGGCGCTGGCACTGCAGGGCGCGGTCCTGTTCCACAACAAGGACCTGTGGGCGCAGGCAGGCAACCCCGCGCCGCGGCCCGCGGGCGGCAACGGCTCATGCGCGAGCTGCCACGGCGCGTACTCGCCGCTCTACGTGAACGACCCGCGCTATCTCGACAGGCCGGAGCTCGAGGGCATCGCCGCACACCTGGTGCCGATCGAGGTGATCGGGACCGATCCGCGGCGCCTGGAGGGCAACAGCCCGGCCGTCGTCGCTGCGTCTCGCAGCAGCTGGTTCGCCTACAACGACGGTCCCGTGAACGGACTCGGCGCGCCGCTCTGCGGCAACTGGGCGGATCCCGACCTGCGCCAGGGGCGCCCGCTCGGCTACCTTGCACCGCCACTCTACGGTGTATGGGCGACCGGGCCGTACTTCCACAACGGATCGGTGCCGACCGTCGAGCAGGTGCTCGATCCCGGAAGCCGCCCCACCTACTGGAGCCGGCTCTCCAAGCCCTCGCGACCGGATCAGCAGGGTCAGGTGGTGATGGGCTTCGACGACTCTCTCGCGACGGGCTACGACGCAGACCGGATCGGCTGGCGCTACACGGAGCTCATGTGCGGCGCCAGCGGCACCACGCCCTATCTCGACTGCAACCCGGATCCGGAGGAGGGAGCGACCCTCCAGGACGCGCTGTCCCTAGTGTGGGCGAGCGGCGGCCTGGCCTGGAACCTGCTCAACGTGCCGATCTTCACCAATCAGCAGATCGAGGATCGCAAGGTCTACAACACGAACTACTACAGCCAGAGCAACTCCGGGCACGAGTTCACGTCCGTGCTGACGGCCCCGGAGCGGCTCGCGATCCTCGAGTATCTGAAGACGCTGTGAGGGGCTGGTCAGGCTGGGCGCTTGATGTAGACGTCCACGCGCGCGATGCGGCCCGCGGCGTCGAATTCGAACAGCAGCGCCTCGGGCGTGCGAAAGCGACCGCTGTCCCGATCGATCGTCTCGGACAGCTCGACGACGGCGCCCCCACCCTCGATCGGGCGGATCCGCGCGACGTCGAGCTCGTAGTTGGGAAGCTTCGGAATCACGCCGGCCAGGAACGCGACGTAGGACTCGCGACCGCGCACCTCGTCGAGGAATGGGCCCGTGCGGTGCACGTCCTTCGCAAGCGTGTCCGCGAGCGCGTCCCAGTCGTGCGCGCGCATTGCCGCGAAATAGCGCTCGAGCACCTCCGTGTTCACCTGAATAGATCCGTCGCGGGGTCGCGCAGCGTCTGGCGCACCGTGCCGTCGCCCGAGAGCACGACGCCCGTGACCCAGACCGCGGGAATGCCCGCGTCCTTGCGCATGAGCAGACCCGCGGCCGCCGCGAGCTGATCCGCGGTGGCGGTCGCCGTGACCTCGAGCGGGCGGCCGACCCAGTCGGTGGAGCCGCGCAGATCGTCGATCGGCGCGATGCCCGCGCTGCCGAGCGCCACGTCGACGAGCCCCTCGCGCCACGGCCGCCCGAACGTGTCGGAGACCACCACGGCGAGCGGTCCAGCACCGAGCTTCTCCAGCCCCGCGCGCAGCGCGCGCGCGGACGCGTCGGGGTCGTCGGGCAAGAGCACCGCGGTGTCGGGGCCGGCCGCGTTCGAGAGGTCGACACCCGAGTTCGCGCACACGAATCCGTGGCGCGTCTCGGTGATCAGCGTGCGGTAGCCGCGCCGCACGATCCGCACCGACTCGCGCAGCACGATCTCCATGTGGCGCGGATCCTTGCCGTCTTCGGCTGCGATCCGGCGCGCCTCGTCGGACGGGGTGACGTCCGCGAGCGCGACGATCCGGCCCTCGGCCTTCGACACGATCTTCTGGCACACCACGAGCACGCCGTTCGCGAGCGCGAGGTGCTGCGCGGCCGCGGCGCCGTGGATCAGCTGCGCGAGGTCGTCGCCGGGCCGCACCGCCGGGAGACCCGCGATCGCCACAAGCTCGATCCTTTCGGCCTCCTTGCGGCTCACGCGCGCCACGCCTCGAGCAGTGCGCGCGTGCGCGCGCCGAGCGTGGGCTGGGCGAGGATCGCGTGCGCGTCTTCGGCGCGGTCGACGTCGATCGCGAGCGAGGCCAGCGCGAGCTCGACCAGCGGCGCGCCCGCGTCCGTTGCGGCCTCGCGGTGGCGCTTGGCGCTGTCGCGGCCGAAGCGCGCGGGGATCACGTCGCGCGGCCGCCGCAACAGCGCCGACGTGCCGCCGTCGCGCGACGGCGCGAGCACCACGCCGCGCGCGGGCGCGGCCGCGAGCAGCTGTGAAACTTCCTCGGGGTCGGCCGCGGCGACGTCGCCCAGCATCACGAGCACGCCGTCGCCGGGCCCCGCGATCTCCGCGCTCGCGGCCTCGATCGCGGCATTGAGGCCGGGATCGTCGCGCAGCAGCGCCTGCGCGCCCTGGGCCTCGGCAGCCTGCGCCACTTCGGGATCGGGCGTCACGACCGCAACGCGCGCGACGCCGGCCACTGCGCGCAGACACGCGATCACGTCGCCCATCATCGCGAGCGAGAGCGCCTCGACGTCGCCGCGCGCGCGCTCGGGGAACAGGCGCGACTTCGATTCCGCGAGCGCCTTCACGGGGACGACCGCGGCGATCACGCGACCTCTCGCGCGAGGGCGAGCGCGCTGCGCGCGAGCTCGGCCGCGATCTCGGGGCTGCGCATCAGCGTGTCGACTGCGCGCGCGCGCACGCCGAGCGCCTCGACGTCGGCGCTGCTGCGCCGCGTCGCGCGTGTCGAGCACGTAGCCGTCGAGCAGCTCGCCGTAGAGCGCGGCGACGCCGCGCGCCGATACCTCGTGGCCGAGCCCGCGCAGCAGGCGATCGGCGGGGCCCTTCACGGGCACGCCGCCGATGATCGGCGAGATCGCGACCACGGGCGCGCGCGCCGCGAGCAGCGCGTCGCGGATCCCCGGGACTTCCAGGATCGGGCCGATCGACACGATCGGATTGCTCGGGCAGAACACGATCACGTCGGCGCGCGCGATCGCATCGAGCACGCCCGGACCCGGCCGCGCGCGGCGCGCCGGCCGAGAGGTCGACGCCGGAGACGTCATCGGGCGCGCCGTCGCGCGCGAGGTATTCCTCGAAGTGCACGCTGCGCCCGCCCGTGAGCACGACATGGGTCGGGCACGGATCCTCCGACATCACGAGAATCCGCGATGCGACGCCGAGCGCGCGGCGCAGCTCGTCCGCAATCGCGCCGAGCCCCGCGCCCTGCGCGAGCCGCATCGTCCGGTGAAGGCAGTGCGCGAAGTCGCGGTCGCCGAGCCGGAACCAGGTCTCGTGGCCGAGCGCGCCGAGCGCGTCGATCACCGCGGTGGTGTCGCCTTCGAGCCCGTAGCCGCGCGCGCGGTCGACGAGGCCCGCGAGCGTGTAGGTCACGATGTCGACGTCGGGCGACACGTGCACGCCGTAGAAGCGCATGTCGTCGCCCGTGTTCACGATCACCGAGACGTCTTCGGGCGGGACCGCGCGCACGAGCCCGGCCAGGAAGCGCGCCGCGCCGACGCCGCCCGCGAGCGCAACGACGCTCGCGCGCGTGGCTTCAGGGGGCATCGGGCGCGGGAGCGGGCGCAGTGCCCGCTGCCGCCTCGCGCTGCTTGCGCAGCTCGCGCAGCTCGTCCTGGAGCCGCGGCAGCCGATCGGCGATCGCGGCCACCTCGCCCGAGTCGCTCTCACGCGACACGCGTTCGGGATCGCTGATGTAGTTGCCGAGCTCGGTCTCGTCGGCCTCGATCCTCTTCTCGAGATCCGCAATGCGCGCGTCGAGCGCCGCGACCTTCTCGTCCACGGGCGGTGCGGGCGGCGGCGCCGACTGGACGGGCGGCTCCGCCGCAGGCGCGCTCTGTTCGGCGGCGGATTTCTGGGCGGCGCGCGTCTCGCCCGCGGGCGTCTCGGCCACGCGCGCGCCTTCGCGCTCCGCGGCGATCTCGATCGCCGAGCTGCGCAGCTCCTCGGGGATGCGCTCGACCACGGTGGTGTAGCGGACGGCGCCGGAAGCATCCGACCACTGGTACAGGGGATCGCGCGCACCGGCTGCTGCAGGGGCTGCAATCGCGAGCGCGGCGACCGCGCACAGGGCCCGAAGCGGAGTCGTGTTCGTCATCTCGAAAGTGTCGAAGAGCGAAGCGGGAGCGTCAACCGCCGTGTGCGCGGGTTCGCGCCGCGCCGTGTGCCCGCGGTCACGGCGACGCTCGCGCCCGGCGCACAAACGCGTGAAATCGCACGGCCGGGCCTGCGGCACGCGGATTGCTCTCTCGCTGCGCATGACTTCGATGCGCTCCCGAATCGCGGCGCTGGCGGCTTGTGGAATCGCGGCACTCGCCGCGGCAGGCGATCTCGCGGCCGAACGCTGGCTGCCCCTCGAGGCGCCCGCGGGCATCGACCGCGCGGCCGAGGCGCTCGCGGTCGATCCCGGCACGGGCCGGATCGCCGTGGGCGGCGAGCGCGGCGTCGCGCTCGGCCCGCTCGAGGGCCCGCTCGTGCGCGTGCTCACGCGCGGGCCCGTACACGATCTGGTGTTCGAGCGGAGTGGCGCGCTGCTCGCGGCTACGGAGGTGGGGCTGTATCGGATCGAGGCGCCCGATCGCGTGAGCACGGAGGACATCGCGACGGGTGATGCGGCGCGACAGGTCCGCGCGCTCGCCATGGCCGGGGAAGTCGCGATCGCGGCGACTGCCGCGGGCGTGTTCGAGCGCGTGACGCGCGAGCCATCGCTGTGGCGGCGCGTTCCGGGGCTGCCTTTCGGCGAGGCGCAGCGCGTCGCGACGACGAGCGGTCCGGGCGGGCAGCTCGAAGTGTGGGCCGCGATCGACAATGCGCTCTGGAGTGCGAACGCGGAGCAGGGCGCGCGCCGCGTGACGCTGCCCGGTGTCGCGCAGGGCGAGGAGGGCCCCGTCGATCTCGCGCGCGGACCCTCGGGTGAGCTGCTCGTCGTGCTGCGCCGCTCGCTCGCGGTCCGCGACGCGGCGGGCGAATGGCGGACGCTGCCGCTCGTGTTGCCGCCGGGCGCGCTGCCGCGGCGGATCGCGGCTGAGCCGGGTCGCCTCTGGCTCGCGACCGACGCGGGCCTGCTCTTCGCGAGCGGCTTCGCAGGTCCGTGGCAGCGGGCCGGCGCGCCGGCCGGCAACGCGGTGGCCACCGCGCTCGCGGGCGAGCGCGATCGCCTGCTGGTCGCGACCGCGCAGGGGCTGCTTCGACATTCGAGAGTGTCGGCCTCCGCGAGCGCGGCGTCGGCGGCCGCGGCGCCGCGCGCGCAGCGCGGCGATCCGCCGATCACCACAGTGCAGCGCCGTGCGCTCCACTACGTGTCGCTCGACCCGCGGCGCATGCGCGAGCTCTGGGACGCCGCGGGCCGTCGCGCCTGGGCGCCCGAGGTGATCGTGCGCGGCGACTACGGCCGCGATGACGACCATACGTACAGCTACGACGAGGCCTTCATCTCGGGCTCGACCCACTCGCTCTTCGACCGCGATCGCTCGAACGCGGACGGCTACGCGGTCTCGCTCGCGCTGTCGTGGGACCTCGGCGACGCCGTGTTCAACCTCGACCGGATCGACGTCTCGCGCGAGGCGCGGCTCGTGATCCAGCTGCGCGACGACGTGCTCGACGAGGTGACCCAGCTCTACTTCGAGCGACAGCGCGTGCTCGCGTCGCTCGACGCGCCGGCTGCCGACGTACCGGTCGCGCTGCTGCGCCTGCGCGCCGCCGAGCTCGCATCCGGCCTGGACGCGTGGACGGGCGGCTGGTTCAGCGAGCAGCTCGCTCGTCCGGCTTCTGCAGGTCCCTCCATCCCCGCACAGGAATCCCAACCATGATCTGTTCGCTTCGCGGCCTCCGGGCCGCCACTGCTGCGCTGTGCTGTGTCGCGGCGCCGCTCGGGGCGCACGCGCTGCCCGTGCTGTCCGAGGTCTTCTACGACGCGATCGGCGTCGACGACGGCCTGTCGTTCGTCGAGCTCTACGGTGCGCCCGGAACGGATCTGTCCGGCATGCTGATCCAGGGCATCAACGGAACCGGCGGCACCCTGACCGACGACATCACGCTCTCGGGCGTGATCCCCGCCGACGGCCTGTTCGTGATCGCGGACGGGCTCGCAGACGGAACGACGCAGGTCGCCAACGCCGACCTGATCGCCAACTTCGACTTCCAGAACGGTCCGGACTCCGTGGTGCTGTTCTCGGGAGAAGTCGCGCTGGACGCGGTCGGGTACGGCGTGTTCGCGGTCACCGATGTGTTCGCGGGGGAGGGCAGCTCCCGCGGTCGACCCCGCTGCGGGCATGGCGATCGCGCGCGCGTTCGCGGACATCGATACGGACGACAACGCGATCGATTTCATCGCGGGCGCGCCCACGCCCGGCAGCGCCGCGTTCTCGAGCGTGCCGGAGCCCAGTGTCGCGGCGCTGCTCTCGTTCGGTCTGTGCGCGCTCGCATGGCGGGCCGCAAACGCCATCCCCTCTGATTCCGATTCAGGGCGGCGGTTCTCCTCCCGCCGTTCGCCGCCCCGGCGCTCGACGCAGCGCGCGCCGGGGCGGCTTCCCGTCTTGCCGGGCCTTCGCGCTCGCTGATCGCTCGCGCTCGGGCTCCGGCCTTCGCTCGGCTTCGCCTCGCTGCGCGTCGGCCGACTTCGTCGGCCTCCTTGCGTTTGTCGGGCCTTTGCCAGCTACGCTCCGTGCGCCGATGGACATCCATCGCGTCTATCGCGCGCTGGGCACGGGGTTCCGCCGCCGCCGCATGCGGCGCTTCGAGCGCGTGTTCCATCCGACCGCGCACACGCGCATCCTGGACGTCGGCGGCGCGCGCCAGACCTGGGATCTGCTCGCGTCGCAGCCGCGCGTCACGCTGCTGAACCTGGACCGCGCGGCGCTCGGCGACGCCGCGCCGGGCCGCTTCGACGCGGTCACGGCGTCGGCCCTGTGCCTGCCGCATGCGGACGACTCGTTCGACATCGCGTTCTGCAACTCGGTGATCGAGCACGTCGGCGCGCTCGACGAGCAGCGCGCGCTGGCCGTGCAGCTGCGGCGCGTCGCGCGCGGACTCTGGGTGCAGACGCCGGCGCGCAGCTTCTTCGTCGAGCCGCATCTGCTGACGCCGTTCTTCCACTTCCTGCCGCGAAGCTGGCAGCGCCGCCTCGCGCGCAATTTCACGTCTGTGGGGTTGGTTCACGCGGCCCGACCCGCAGCGCGCGCGGGAAATGGTCGACGGGATCCGGCTGCTCTGCTATCGCGAGTTCGCTGCACTGTTTCCGGACTGCGAGATCCGGCGCGAGCGCTTCCTGGGCTGGACGAAGTCCTACGTGGCAGTGCGGCCTGAAGGCCCGACAAGGGGGGGTGGGCGAGCATGAGCAGCGGTACCGGGATCTCTGCGCGCGTGCGCGCAGCCGATGCGTCGCGCGGTGCGACGATCGGGTGGACCCTGCTCGGTCTCGTGATCGGCGCGCTGTTCGGGCAGAGCGGGTTCGCGGCGCTCTCGGGCGCGGGCTTCGGCGCGACCTTCGCCGCGCTGCGCGCGGCGGCGCGCCGTTCGGCAGCGCTCGGCGATGCGCTCGCACGGATCGAGCTGCGCATCGGCGCGCTCGAGCGCGAGGGCGCGCCGCGCGCGGAAGACGCGGCCGAGGTCCCCGCACCGGTCGCGCCGCCGGCGGCTGCTTCGTTCGAGTCGCCGGTCTTCACGCCCCCGCACCCCAGCGAGCTGCCGCGCGTCGAGATCGCGCCCGCGGCGCGCCGTGCACCCGCGCCGCCGCGCGGCCCGTCCATTGCCGCGCGCGCGTTCACGGCCGCGCGCGATTTCCTGTTCGGCGGCAACACCGTGGTGCGCGTGGGCATCCTCGTGCTCCTGATCGGCGTGGCGCTGCTCGCGAAGTGGGCGGTCGATCGCGACCTGTTCCCGATCGAGGCGCGGCTCGCCGCGGCGGCGGCGATCGGGCTCGCGCTCACGGGCGTGGGCTATCGGCTGCGCGACGCGCGCCCGGGCTTCGCCACCACGCTCCAGGGCGGCGGGATCGCGGCGCTCTATCTCGTGGTGTTCTTCGCCTATCGCACCTACGCGCTCGTTCCCGCGCCGCTCGCGTTCGCGCTATTCGTCGCGATCGGGTGCGCGTGCGGCGTGCTCGCGCTGGTGCAGAACTCGCAGCCGCTGATCTTCATCGGCAGCGTCGGCGGCTTCCTCGCACCGATCCTCGCCTCGACCGGCGAGGGCCGGCACGTCGTGCTGTTCAGCTACTACCTCCTGCTCGACCTCGCGGTTGCAGCGGTGGCGTGGAGCAAGTCGTGGCGCGCGCTGAACCTGCTCGCGTTCTTCTCGACCTACGCCGTGGCGACACTCTGGGGCGTCCTGTCCTACAAGCCCGAGCACTTCGCCTCCACCGAGCCGTTCCTGCTCGCGTACATGGTGCTGTTCACGGGCGTCGCGCTCGTGAACGCGTGGCGTCAGCCGCCGCGCCTGGCCGGCATCGTCGACGGCACGCTGGTATTCGGCACGCCGCTCATCTCGCTGCTCGCGCAGGGGCGGCTCGTCGAGGGCAAGCAGCTCGGGATGGCGCTCTCGACGGCGGGCTTCGGCCTGTTCTATGCGCTGGTCGCCACGTTCGTGTGGCGGCGCGCGCCCGAGACGCTGCGCCGGATCGGCGAGGCATTCCTCGCGCTCGCAGTGGTGTTCGGCACGATCGCGATCCCGCTCGCGATCGACGACGCGCTCACCACGACGGTGGTGTGGGCGCTCGAGGGCGCGGGCCTCTACTGGGTGGGCGCGCGCCAGCAGCGCTGGCTCGCGCGCGCATCGGGCGTGGCGCTCCAGGCGCTCGCGGCGGCCGCGTTCGGGTTTGCCGCGGAGGTCGCGCCGCTCCAGGGACGCGCCGCGGAGTACGCGCCGCTCGCGAACCCGCGCTTCCTGTCGATGGTCGGGATCGCATTCGCGGGCTGGTTCATCGCGCGCGAAGCCTACGCGCGGCGGGAGCAGCTCTCCGAGGCGGAGTGGAATCTCGCACAGGCGCTCGCCGTGTGGGGCCTCGCGTGGTGGGGTGGCGCGTGCGTGGCGGAGATCGACCAGTTCATGCCGGCCTCCGAAGCAGCGCCCGCAGCGCTGCTCGTCACGAGCGCGACGTTCCTCGCGCTCGAGCGCGCCGCCGGGGCGCTCGGCTGGCTGCCGGGTCGGCTGCTCGCGCTCGCGGTGATCCCGGTCGCGTTCTTCGCTCTGCCGCTCACGCTGGAACGCGAGGCGCACCTGCTCGCGGGGATCTGCGCAATCGCGTGGCCGCTGCTCGTCGTCTCGATCTACACCGTTCTGCGCCGGCTCGAGGCGTGCGACCAGCACTGGACGCGCTGGGGCTATGCGCCGGCGCTCTGGCTGGTCGGGCTCGTGCTCGGCATCGGCCTCGGAGGCGTCGTCGAAGTGCCGCTGCGCCTGCGCGGCGACTGGCCCGCCGCGGCGTTCGCGCTCGGGCCTGTCGTCGCGATGCTCGGGGCGCTTCGGCTAGGCGAGAGTGGCAGGGGCCCGTTCGCGCGCTTCCCCTCGCTGCACCTGGGGCCCGGTGCGGCACCGCTCGCCGCGCTCGCCGCGCTCTACTTCCTCGTATTGAACATGGCCGCACCCGGCGACTCCGCGCCGCTGCCGTATCTCCCGCTGCTCGGTCCCACCGACGTCGCGCTCGCGCTGCTCATGGTCGCGCTCGTCGACTGGTGGACGCGCGTGCGGCGCGCGAATCCCGCGGTGATGCCGGGCCCGTGGCGCGCCGCGGTGGGGCCCGCGTTCGCCGCGCTCGCGTTCGTGTGGCTGAACGGCCTGATCGCGCGCAGCGTGGTGCAGTGGGCGGGCGTTCCGTTCGACGGCGACGCGCTCTGGGACTCGACGCCGTTCCAGGTCGCGCTCTCGATCAGCTGGACGCTCGTCGCGCTGGGCGGGATGGTCTGGAGCACGCGGCGCTCCGAGCGCACGCGCTGGTTCGCCGCGGCGACGCTCTTGGGTGTCACGGTCGTGAAGCTCTTCATCGTCGATCTCTCGACGCTCAGCACGGGCGCGAAGATCGGCACGTTCCTCGCGGTGGGCGCTCTGCTGCTCGTGGTCGGATATCTCTCTCCGGTGCCTCCCGCGCGAGCCGGCACCGCAGAGCAAGGGGGTGGATCATGAACCCGAACGCGCGCTGCGGCGCACTCGCGGCGCTGTGGCTGGTGATCGGGCCCGCCCCGGCGCTCGCAGCAGGAGGAGGCGCTCGCGCCGAGCGACTTCGCGTGGGGTCGCGCGTTGGAGACGCAGCGCAGCGATCCGCTTCAGACGCTCCTGCTCGACCTACAGGTCTACCGCGGTGTGGTCGGGCCCGAGCTCGTCGATCTGCGCGTGTTCAACGGCGCGGGCGAGGTGGTGCCGCACGCGATCCGCGCGCTCGTCGATCCCCAGCGAAGAGGAGAGTGCGCAGGTCGACGTGCCGCTGTTCCGCGTCCCCGAGGACTCGGCGCTCGCGCGTGCGGGGTCGCGCGCGCCCGCGATGGCGGCGGGCGTGCACACCAGCGTGCGCGAGCGCGACATCGCGATCGAGATCGCGGCCGACGGTGCGATCGTGCGCGTGGAGTCCGACCTGACCAAGGGAGGAGAAGAGGCGCCGCGGCCGCCGTCCGCCTACCTGATCGACGTCTCGCAGCTGAAGCGCGCGGTGGTGGGCCTCGACCTCGCGCTCGCGCCCGTGCCCGCGGAGTTCGCGGTGGCGTTGCGCGTCGAGGCCAGCGACGATCTCGTGCATTTCGATTCGCTCGCCTGCGCGCGGCGCGCTCGCGCGCCTCGACCAGTCGGGCCATCGCATCGAGCGCAGCCGCGTCGAGTTTCCTGCGGTCGCGCGCCGCTACCTGCTGCTCTCCGCGGCGCAGCCGCTGCCGGTCGAGGTGACCGCAGTGCGCGCGCGGATCGCGCCCGTGATCGATCCGCCGCCGCGCCAGCGCGAGCGGATCGCGGGCAGCCGGATCGAGGGCGAGCGCGCGGAGTTCCTGTTCGATCTCGGCGCGCGCTTCCGGTCGACCGCGTGCAGGTCGATCTTCCGGTAACGAACACCGTGGTCGAGGCCGATCTCTACTCGGCTCTCGACGCGGACGGGCCGTGGCTGCATCACTTCCAGGGCGTCCTCTATCAGTTCGAGCGATCCGAGGGCCCGCTGCGCAACGCCGAGCTCGCGGTGCCGCCGGTCCGCCGGCGTTATTTCAAGCTCGATGTGGCCGCGAAGGGCGGTGGGCTCGCGAGTGGCACGCCTGCGCTCGAAGTCGCGTGGTTGCCGGAGCAGCTCTTGTTCGTCGCGCGCGGCGCGGGGCCGTTCGCGCTCGGCTACGGCCGCGCGCAGGTCGAACGCGCACGCTTCGATGCCGCGGAGCTGATCGAGAGCGCGGTGCCTCCCGACGCGAACGGCCGGCGCATCGTGCCGCGCGAAACCGCGGCGCTCGGTCCCGTGAAGCCGGTCGGCGATCCGAGCGTGCTCGAGCCGCGGCGCGAGCCGCCCTCGCCGCGCACGCTCGCGCTCTGGGGCGTGCTCGTGGGCAGCGTCGCGATCGTGCTCGCGCTCTCCGTGCGCCTGTTGCGGCGCATGAGCTCGCGCGAGGACGAGATCCGGTTCGAGTGAGTCCCTACTTCTATACGCCGATAATACCCCGCGGGGCTGCGCTCAGGTTGCACATCGGGTCGCCGAAACGCACTGCGTGGTGGTCTGTCGACAAGTCGCGGATGGAACGGGAGACTGCCCCGCGCAGTCGGCGCAGCCCGGGAGTGGTGGATGATCACCGGTGCGAACACCAACGTCCGCTACCGCGGCATCGTCTTCCACGTGCAGACGGAGGACAGCGGGCGCGCCAACCCGCACATCATCAGCCACGTGTACCACGGCGGCACGATCCTCGGGACGCACAAGACCAACTACGGCGATCGCCTCGACACCGACGATCTCACTTCACTGGTGAAGGGTCTGATCGAACAGCAGCACGCCGCGATGCTCGAGAAGCTCTCGTCGGGCGGGTTCGATCCCGTGATCGAGCAGCGGCTCGGCAAGTCGGCGCTCGACGCCGACACTGCGGCGGGGCAGGCGCCCGCGATGCAGCAGTCGAAGCCCGACACCGAGCCCGACGCGCGCTCGCGCCCGTCACAGCCCGAGGTCGCGCGCGCGCCCGCGCCTGCAGCCGCGCCCGCACCGATCGCGACAGCGCGTCCGATCGCCGCGGCCACGCTGCCCAAGGTGCGGCGCGGCGAGCGCGGCTTCGGCGAGGGCATCGGATCGCAGAAGCCGCTCGACGAGGTGATCCTCGACTACCTCGCCGAGAAGGCGCGCGAGCGCGCTCCCGAGCGCACCGCTGGTACCGCGGCCCGCAAGTCCCGCCCGAGCGGGTGACCGCGCGCGTGCGCCTTCGGAGCGCCGCGCCGCGCGCGGAGCTCAAGCGCGCCGCGGCGGGCGATGCCGCCGCGCAGCTGTTCCACGTCTCGAAGTCGTACGTCGCGGGCACCTACGCGCTGCGCGACGTCTCGCTCGAGTTCAAGCGCGGCGAGTTCGTGTTCCTGACGGGTCCGAGCGGTGCGGGCAAGACGTCGCTGCTGCGGCTCGTGTTCGCGGCCGAGCGCCCGAGCGAGGGCCAGATCGTGGTGCTCGGGCGCAACGCGTCGCGGATCTCGCCGCGCTCGGTGCCCGAGCTGCGCCGGCGCATCGGCGTGGTGTTCCAGGACTTCAAGCTGCTCTCGCGCCGCACGGTCGAGGAGAATGTCGCGCTCGCGCTCGACGTCGTCGCGACGCCGCGCCGCGCCGCGCGCGCGCGGGTGTTCGAGATGCTGAAGCAGGTGGGCCTGCAGCACCGGCGCTACCAGAGCCCGCTCTCGCTCTCGGGCGGCGAGCAGCAGCGCGTCGCGATCGCGCGCGCGCTGATCAACGAGCCCGACATCCTGCTCGCCGACGAGCCCACCGGCAACCTCGATCCCGACCTCACGATGGAGATCATGGACCTGATCGCCGACACCGCGACGCGCGGCACCACGGTGATCGTGGCCACCCACGACCAGACGATCCTCAACCGCTACCGCAAGCGCACGGTGCGCCTCGAAGGCGGGCGCGTCACCGAGGACCGCGCCGCACCGGGGTCGGCGTCGTGATCCATCCCGCGGCGCGCGCTCTCTACTTCGCGCGCACCTCGCTGCGCGGGATCGCGGCGACGCCGGGCACTGCGATCGTCGCGACCGCCACGATCACGGTGGCGCTCGTACTCGTGGGTGCGTTCGGACTGGTCGTGGTGAACATGCAGGAGCTGCTCGCGCGCGTGGGCGACGCGGTGCAGGTGACCGCGTTCCTCCGCGACGGCCTGCCCGAGGCCGACCGCGCCGCGCTGACACGGCAGATCGATGCGCTGAACGGCGTGGCGCGCGCGGAGCTGATCTCCGAGGCGCAGGCGCTCGAGCGCTTCCGCGCCGGAGTGGGACAGGGCTTCGCGCTCGTCGACGCCCTCGGCACCAACCCGTTGCCCGCTTCGATCGAGATCACGCTCGAGAGCCGCTACCGCACGCCCGCGGACCTCTCGCGCGTGGCGTCCTCCGTGGCCGGCCTGCCCGGCGTCGCCGACATCACCTCGGGCGCCGACTGGGTCGAGGGATACGTGCGGGCGCTCGATCTGGTGCGCGGTCTCGCGATCGGGCTCGGCGTGATCCTCGTGCTCGCCACCACGCTGATCGTCTCGAACACGATCCGGCTCGCGGTGCTGTCGCGGCGTGACGAGCTCGAGATCCTGTCGCTGGTCGGTGCCTCGCGTTCGTTCGTGAACACGCCGTTCCTGATCGAGGGCCTGCTCCAGGGCGCCGCGGCGGGCGCGCTCGCGTGGGCGCTGCTCTATGCGCTGTTCCGCGTCGTGCTGCCGGGCTTCGAGGCCGGGCTCGCGTTCGTGCTCGGCGGCGTCGAGCCGCGCTTCTTCGACGCGGTCCAGTCGGCGTGGCTGTGCGGCGGCGGCGCGGGGCTCGGCCTGCTCGGCTCGGCGATCGCGGTGACCGCGGAGGGGAGGCGTTGAGCCCTGCGGCGTGGGCCGCAGCCGCGCTCGTGTTCGGGTGGGCTGTCGCGGGCGGCGCCCAGCCCAACGCAGACCTCGCCAAGATCCAGGCCGCCATCGCGGAGAGCCGCGAGAAGGTGGCCGCATACGAACGCGAGCAGCGCGGGCTGCTCGAGGCGATCGACGCGATCGACAAGAGCGCGGCGCTGCTGGGCGTAGAGGCCGCGCGCGCGCGCGGCGCAGCGGACGAGGCGCGCGTCGCGCTCGAAGAGACCGAGCGCACGATGCACGACGCCGCCGAGCGCCTGGCCGACCTCGAGCGCTTGATGGCCGCGCGCGCGGTCTCGCTCTATCGCGCGGGCGAGCTCGGCACGCTCCAGCTCCTGTTCTCGGCCGGGGGCCTCCGGGATTTCTTCACTCGCGTCCAGATGCTGCGGCGCTTGTTGCGACACGACGCCGACCTCGTGGCGCGCCATCGCGAGCAGGCCCGCGTGCTAGAGGCCGCCCGCACGCGCGCGGCGGAGGCGAACCGGGTCGCGAGCGCCGCGGAGGAGACGCTGCGCCGGCGCACCGCAGAGCTCGATACGGAGCGCGAGCGCAAGCGCGCGCTCGCGCGCCAGCTCGGCAGGAACCGCTCACTCGTGCGCGGCGCGCTCACGGAGCTCGAGATCGCGGGCCGCGCGCTCGAGGAGACGGTCGCGGCGTGGCGCGGCGGTGCACCCAGCGAGGCGGGGCCCGTCCCGAGCGGTCCGCCGTTCCCCTCGCTGCGCGGGCGCCTGCCCGATCCGGTGCGCGGGACGCTTCTGGGGCGGTACGGGCCGGTGGTCGCGCCGGACGCGCGCAGCGCCACCTTCCGCAAAGGCGTGGCCTGGGAGGCGCCCGTGGGCACCCCGGTTTTCGCCGTGGCCCCGGCCCGCGTGCGCTATGCGGGCCGCTTCCGCGGCTACGGCAACGTCGTGATCCTCGACCACGGCTCCGACCATTTCACCGTGTACGCCCACCTCGATCGGATCGACGTCGGGCTCGGAGCCGCGGTCTCCGCGGGCACCCCCATTGGCGCGGTCGGCGAGACGGGGTCGCTCGAGGGGCCGCGCCTGTACTTCGAGGTCCGCCGCGGCGGCGAGGCGCTCGACCCGGCACAGTGGCTGGCAGCGCTCGGCACCACGGCACGCACCCGTTAGACTGTCGAGCTTCAAGCGACGCCGGCCAGCGTCCGAAGATCCCTTTGATCTCCAAGGGTCCGGGGGGCCCAATCCATGACACGCCACCGCATTCCCTACCTGCTCTCCTTCCTCGCCGGAGGCGTCGCGTTCGCGCTGCTCATGGTGATCGCGAGGGGGAACGTCGCGTCGGCGGCGCGCTACGACGACCT
Organism: uncultured delta proteobacterium; assembly: GCA_963832165.1. GTDB lineage: Bacteria > Myxococcota_A > UBA9160 > UBA9160 > SMWR01 > JAHEJV01. The sequence goes on from CAWHTE010000011.1 coordinate 570,379, forward strand.
GGGGCTGTTCACGAGCGTGCTGCGCCTCGTGCAGCAGAACTACGTCGAAGACGTGGATGAGAGCGCGCTGATCCGCGGTGCGATGCGCGGAATGCTCGCGGAGCTCGACCCGCACTCCTCGTTCCTCGACACCGAGGCCTATCGCGAGATGCAGGTCGACACGCGCGGCGAGTTCCACGGGCTCGGCATCGAGATCACCAAGCGCAAGGACGGCTTCATCGAGGTGGTGGCGCCGATCGAGGGCACGCCCGCGTTCGTGGCCGGCGTTCGCGCGAAGGACAACATCGTCGCGATCTGCCCGACCGATGTTCCGAAGGACTGGACCGAGCCGTGCCGCAGCAGCAAGAACATGACGCTGTTCGAGGCCGTGCAGCTGATGCGCGGCAAGAAGGGCAGCGAGATCGTGATCGAGATCTTCCGCGAGGGGTTCGAGGCGCCCAAGAAGTTCACGATCCGGCGCGACGTGGTGAAGATCCAGTCCGTGACGGGCCGGATCGTCGAGCCCGGCTACGGCTACGTGCGGATCCGCGCATTCCAGGAGCACACGGTCGACGACCTCGTCGACGTGCTCGGCGATCTCAAGAAGCAGAGCGCCGACAAGCCGATCGGCGGGCTCGTGCTCGACCTGCGCGACGACCCGGGCGGACTGCTCGACCAGGCCGTGAAGGTCGCGAACGTGTGGCTCGCCGACGGCCTCGTCGTGTACACGAAGGGCCGGGTCGACGACCAGCGCCAGGAGTTCCGCGCCACCGACGACGGCAGCGAGCCGACCTACCCGATCGCCGTGCTCGTGAACGAGGGCACCGCGAGCGCGTCGGAGATCGTCGCGGGCGCGCTCCAGGACCAGCGCCGCGCGCTCGTGATCGGCGAGAAGACGTTCGGCAAGGGCTCGGTGCAGACGGTCTACCCGCTCGACGACGGCGCGGGGCTGCGCCTCACCACCGCGCTCTACTACACACCGGCGGGTCGCTCGATCCAGGAGGTCGGCATCACGCCCGACATCGCGGTGGCGGGCACCGTGGCTGCCGCGGGAGAGTCGGGCGCACCGTCGAACCGGCTGCGCGAGAGCGATCTCGAGGGCCACTTCCGGCACCAGGACGCCGAGCCCGGCTCGGCCAACGAGCCGCCGGCCACGCCCGAGAACATGGAAGACGTCGATCCGGGCATTCCGGTTCCCGAGGAGAGCGAGGCGAACGACGTGCAGCTCGCGCGCGCGCTCGAAGTGCTCAAGAGCTGGTCCTACTTCGAGAAGCTGCGCGGGAGCGAGCCGCAGCAGCAGGCGCGCGCGCCCGAGGCCGCGCCCGAGCCCGAGGCGGCGAAGCCCGCCAACTAGCTCTCGTTCGTGACGCAGACCGCCATCGCCGCGCCGCGCATCTATTCGGTGGGCGCGGTCGTCGCGGGCGTGCGCCGGGTGCTCGAGGATCGCGTCGGATCGCTCTGGGTGGTCGGCGAGGTCAGCAACCTGCGGCGCCCGGCGTCGGGCCACCTCTACTTCACGCTCAAGGATGCAGAGGGTCAGCTGCGCGCGGCGCTGTTCCGCGGCTCGGCGCGGCGGCTCGCGTTCGAGCCCGAGGACGGGCTCGAAGTGCTCGTCTACGGTGAGATCACGGTCTACGGCGAGCGCGGCGAGCTCCAGATCGTGGTACGCGAGCTCGTACCGCGCGGTGTCGGCGCGCTCCAGGTGGCGTTCGAGCAGCTGCGGCGCCGGCTCGACGCGGAGGGCTTGTTCGATGTCGCGCGCAAGCGCGCGCTGCCGCGCGTGCCGCGCCGGGTCGGGATCGTCACCTCGGCCTCGGGCGCCGCGCTGCACGACGTGCTCGAGGTGGCGCGCCGGCGGCTGCCGGGCCTGCCGCTGCGGCTCGCGGCGTGCCGCGTGCAGGGGCTCGGCGCGGATCACGAGGTGGCGGGCGCGCTCGACACGCTCGCGCGCTACGGCGAGGTCGACGTGATCCTGCTCGTGCGCGGCGGCGGCTCGCTCGAGGATCTCCAGCCGTTCAACAGCGAGGTGCTCGCGCGCGCGATCGCTGTGTCTCCGATTCCGATCGTCGCGGGGATCGGGCACGAGATCGACGTGACGATCGCGGACCTCGTCGCGGACGCACGCGCGCCCACGCCGTCGGCAGCGGCCGAGCTCGCGATCCCGGACGCGCGCGCGCTGCTGGGTGCGCTCGCGCGTCAGCGCGAGCGGCTCGCGCGCGGCATGCGCGTGGTGGTCGAGCGACAGCGCGCCGCGTGGCTCGCGAGCGAGGCCGCGTTGCGCGCGCACGCGCCCGCCCAGCGCGTCGCGCTGGGCCGCGAGCGGCTGGAAGCCGTGCGCCGCGGTCTCGCCCACGCGATCGAGAGCGAGCTCGAGCAACGGCGGTCGCGGCTCGGGCGCCGCGCTGCCGCGCTCGATTCGCTCTCGCCGCTCGCGGTGCTCGGGCGCGGCTACGGGCTCGTGCGCCGCTCGCGCGATGGCGCGATCGTGCGCGACGCCGGCGACGCTCCGCCGGGCGAATCACTCGACGTGCGCGTCGCACGCGCGGATCTCGAGGTGCGCGTCCAGCGGTCCCGTAGGGCGGATTAGCGAGCGAAGCGAGCGCAATCCGCCACTCGGCGCCTGCGTGATCGCAGTGGTAGAGTGGCCGCGTGAGCGACCCCCGCGACACGAACGACCTCGCGTTCGAGGGCGCACTCGACGAGCTCGAAGCCCTCGTCGAGCGGCTCGAAGTGGGCGACCTCGCGCTCGAGCAGGCGCTCGCGACCTTCGAGCGCGGCGTGGCGCTGTCGCGCCGCTGCGCCGAGCTGCTCGACCGCGCCGAGCAGCGCATCGACGAGCTCGTGCGTGCGCAGGGTGGCGCTGCGGTGCGGCCGTTCTCGCCCGAGAGCGCGCCGCGCGAGGACTGATCGGGATGGACGCGCAGGACTATCTCGCCGCGTGCCTTCCGCGCGTCGACCGCGCGCTCGAGGCCGTGCTGCCGCGCGCAGACGAGCCGCCCGCGCGTCTGCACGCGGCGATGCGCCATCTGCTGTTCCCGGGCGGCAAGCGGCTGCGCCCCGCGCTCGCGCTCGCGGCGGCCGAGGCGGTCGGCGGGAATCCGGACGCGGCGTTGCCCGCGGCGGTCGCGGTCGAGCTCGTGCACGTGTACTCGCTCGTGCACGACGATCTCCCGTGCATGGACGACGACGACGAGCGCCGTGGGCGCCCCACCGTGCACGTGGCGTTCGACGAGGCGACCGCAGTGCTCGCGGGCGACGCGCTGCTCACGGCCGCGTTCGGCGCGCTCGTCGCGGGCGCCAGCGAGCGCGACGCGGCCGCGCGCGTGCTCGCGGTGCGCGACCTCGCGCGCGCGGCGGGCGCGGCGGGCCTGGTCGGAGGGCAGGTGGACGACCTCGGCGGTGCGTTCGAGAGCGCGGCGGCGGTCGAGAGCGTGCACGCGCGCAAGTCCGCAGCGCTGATCGCGGCCGCGATCAGCGCGGGTGCGCGGCTCGCGGGCGCGAGCGAGGCCGTGCTCGCGAAGCTTCACGCGGCGGGCATCGCCACGGGGATCGCCTTCCAGATCACCGACGATCTGCTCGACGCGGGCGAGGACGAGGGCTGCTCGCTCGTGCGCGTGATCGGCGAGGCTGCGGCGCGCGAGCGCGCGCAGGTCCTGCTCGACTCGGCGCTCGCCGAGATCGCCGGACTCGGCGAGCGCGCCGAGCCGCTGCGCGCGCTGCTGCGCTACGCCGTGCAGCGGAAGCTCTAGCGAAAGCTTTGAAGGGGCTGCGGCTCGACGAGCGGATGGTTCGCGATGGGCTCGCCGATTCGCGCACGCGCGCGCAGGCGTTGATTCGCGCGGGCCAGGTGCTCGTCGACGACACGCCCCAGGACAAGCCGGGCACGCGCGTGCGCGACGAATCCCAGGTGCGCGTGCGCGGCGAGATCAAGCGCTATGCGTCGCGCGGCGGCGAGAAGCTCGCGGGCGCGCTCGAAGACCTCGGCGTCGCGGTCGAGGGGCGCGCGTGCCTCGACGTGGGCGCGTCGACCGGCGGCTTCACCGACTGCCTGCTCCAGCGCGGCGCGCGGTCGGTGGTGGCGGTGGACGTGGGCTACGGCCAGCTCGACGCGCGGCTGCGCGCCGACCCGCGCGTACACGTGCGCGATCGCACCAACGCGCGCCACCTCGAGCCCGACGCGCTGCCCGAGCCCGTGTCGCTCGTGACCGCGGACGTGTCGTTCATCTCGCTGCGCCTGGTCCTGCCCGCGCTCGCGCGCTGCGCGCCGGATGCAGAGTGGCTCCTGCTCGTGAAGCCGCAGTTCGAGGTCGGCCCCGAGCTCGTCGGCAAGGGAGGCGTGGTGCGCGACGACGCGCTGCGCGCGCAGGCGGCCGATGGCGTCGCGCGGGAGGCGGCGCGCCTGGGCTTCGACGAGGTGGCGCGCTGCGACAGCCGCGTCGCGGGCCCGAGCGGCAATCGCGAGATCTTCGTGCGTTTCGTTCGGCGCGCCCAGTCAGGCGATCGCCAACCGATAGACGCGCGCAGCCGTGCCGCCGAATAGCGCGGCCTTCTCGTCGCGCGAGCAATCCGCGGCCAGTCGCTTGAAGGCGTTCCAGAGCGTCGCGTAGCTGCAGGTGAGGCTGTCGACCGGGAAGTTGCTCTCGAACATGCAGCGCGCGGCGCCGAACGCTTCGATGCAGGTCTCGATGTAGGGCTTCCAATCGCGCGCGAGGGCTTCGGAGGAGACGCGCGGCGACGCGTTGAACGACGCGAAGCCCGCGAACGGCATCGCGAGCCCGCCCAGCTTCACGATCGCGTTCGGGCACTCGGCCAGCGCGCGAATGCTCTCGCGCCACGCGCCGAAGCGCGCCTCGCGCTTGCCCGCGTAGGCGCCGATGCCGAGCGGTGTGCCGACGTGGTCGAGCACGATCGCCGTGTCCGGAAACGCCTGCGCGAGCTCGCAGAGCTCGGGGATCTGGGGCTCGAGCAGCCACGCGTCGAACGAGAGACCGAGGCGCGAGAGGACTGCGAAGCCCTCGCGGAACTTCCGGTCGCGGTAGAGGCCCGCCGGCACGCGTCCCGCGAGCGGACCGAGCACCGCGTCGTCCTCGTCCCACGAGGCGCTTTGCCGGATCCCGCGGAAGCGCGCCGGCGCGGCCGCGACGTGTGCGCGCAGCACCTCCTCCACGGCGCCGCCCATGCGCAGATCGGCGTGACCCACGATGCCCGCGCACGCGCGCACGTCGCCGTAGAGACCGCTCGCGGTCATCGCGGCGACGCCGTTCACGAACTCGGTCTCGCCGACACAGCGCAGCGGTGCGGGCCCGTCCGCGCGGTACATCGCGCCGCACTCGAGATAGACCGTGGCGCGCACGTTGTGTCCGCTCGCGAGGTCCGCGAGCAGCTCGTCGAGCAGGTAGCGCGACGTGCCGCGGATGATCTCCTCGAAGCCGTGACCGGTCTGCGGCATCGCGGCCAGGAGCGTGGAGGGCCGATCCCAGAGGTGGTGATGCGGATCGACGATCGGGAGATCGGGCTCGAGAATGGGCTCGGTGGCGGTGGTCATGGTGGGCTCCCGTGCGTCCCCCTGGGGGGAAAGAATCGATTTCCAGCCCATTGTCCCGCGCCTCCGCTTGAACCGCCTCCTTGCCGATCCTATGTTCGGAACAGCAATTCGGACTTGGGAGTACAGTATGCCCCTGATTGAAGTCACCGAGCCGGCCGCCGAGCGCATTCGCGAGCTGCTGACCAAGGACGGCAAGGCCGAGACCCACGGACTTCGCATGAAGGTGGTGGGCGGAGGCTGTTCGGGTCTGCGCTACGAGCTCGCCTTCGACGACCAGATCCGCGACGTGGACACCAAGATCGAGATCAACGGCGTGCGCGTGATCCTCGACGAGAAGAGCGCGCTATACCTCGCGGGAACCACGCTGGACTTCGTGGACACGCTGCAGGAGTCCGGCTTCAAGATGGTCAACCCGAACGCCTCGTCGACGTGCGGTTGCGGGGAGTCGTTCAGCGCATAGTCCGGCGACTCGCGGTGACCCGGCGTCCGATCTACCTCGACCACCACGCAACGACGCCGGTCGATCCGCGCGTCGTCGAAGCGATGGCGCCGTACTTCCACGAGGAGTTCGGCAACGCGTCGAGCGCGACGCACCTCTATGGCTGGCGCGCCGAGGCGGCCGTGGAGCAGGCGCGCGAGGAGATCGCCGCGGCGATCGGCGCGGCCGATCCGCGCGAGATCGTGTTCACGAGCGGCACGACCGAGAGCGACAATCTCGCGCTCGCGGGCATCGCGCGCGCTCAGCGCGGCCGGCGCGACCACCTGGTGACGAGCGCGATCGAGCACCCCGCCGTGCTCGACACGGCGCGCGCTCTCGCCGCGCACGAGGGCTGCACGCTCACGGAGCTGCCCGTCGACGAAGGCGGTCTCGTGGATCCGGAGGCGGTCCGCGCGGCGATCGGACCGCGCACCGCGCTCGTGTCGATCGGCGCCGCGAACAGCGAGATCGGCACACTTCAGCCGATCGGCGAGATCGCGGCCGTTTGCAGCAAGGCGGGCGTGCCGTTCCACAGCGACGCGGCACAGGCGAGTCGGCAAGGTGCCGATCCACGTGCGCCGCGACGGGATCGATCTGCTCGCGTTCTGCGCGCACAAGCTCTACGGGCCGAAGGGGATCGGCGCGCTCTACGTGCGCCGCGGCCGACCCGCGCTCACGATCGCGCCGCTCCTGCACGGCGGCGGACACGAACGCGGTCTGCGCTCGGGCACCACGCCCGTGCCGCTCGTGGTCGGCTTCGCGCGCGCGGTGTCGCTATGCCTCGCGGACTTCGAGACCGAGGCCGCGCGGCTGTGCGCGCTCCGCGACCGGCTGTTCGACGGGCTGTGCGCAGAGCTGCCCGGCCTCGTGGCGCTGAACGGGGATCCGGTGCGGCGACTGCCCGGCAACCTCAACGTCTCGTTCTCGGGTGTGCGCGCGGACGGGCTGCTCGCCGCGCTGCGCGACGTGGCGCTCTCGACCGGGTCGGCCTGCGCGTCCGCGCGCGGTGAGCCGAGTCACGTCCTGCGCGCGCTGGGTCTCCCGCCCGAGCGGATCCGGGGCGCCCTGCGCTTCGGCCTCGGCCGCGGCACCACCGAGGCCGAGATCGACACCGTGATCGCGCGCGTCGCCGAGGAGGTGAGTTCGGCGAGGGGCGCCTCGATCGGGCCGCTCCGGGTCCGCACCTAGTTCTCGGGCCGACTTCGCAGACCCCGCGCTACTCTTCGCGATTCCGCGCCGAAGAACGCGGTAGCAGGACCGCCTGGAGCGGTGGAGGGGCGACTTGACCGAGCAGAAGGCGACCAACATCACCTGGCACGCGGGTCACGTCGAGCGCGGAGACCGCGAGCGACTGCTCGGACAGTGCGGCGTGACGGTCTGGCTCACGGGCCTGTCCGGCTCGGGCAAGTCGACGATCGCGGTGGCCGCGGAGAAGGCGCTGCTCGAGCGCGGGCGCCACGCCTACGTGCTCGACGGCGACAACGTCCGCCACGGGCTGAACAAGAACCTCGGCTTCTCGCCCGCGGACCGCACCGAGAACATCCGCCGGATCGGCGAGGTCGCGAAGCTGTTCACGGAAGCCGGCGTGATCGTGATGACGTCGTTCATCTCGCCGTACCGCGAAGACCGCGACGCCGTGCGCGCGATCATGGGCAAGGGAGACTTCGTCGAGGTCCACGTCAAGGCGAGCGTCGAGACGTGCGAGAGCCGCGACGTGAAGGGCCTGTACAAGAAGGCGCGCGCGGGGGAGATCCCCGAGTTCACGGGCATCTCGGCGCCCTACGAAGAGCCCGAACGCCCCGAGCTCGTGCTCGACACGCAGGCGCAGTCGGTGGAGCAGAGCGTCTCCGCGCTGGTCGGCTACCTCGACGCTCAGGGGTATCTGGGTAGGTCGTGAGCGCTCGCAGCACCGCTCTCGCGTGGATTGCCGCCGCCCTGTTCGGGAGCGGCTGTGCGGCGCTCCAGGGTGCGCCCGAGGGCCCGGGCCGCGAGGTGCGGCCCGACGCGCCGCCCGAGTACGACGTGCTGGTCTACCACGATCACCTCGCGGACGGCCAGCCGCAGGAGGCGATCGCGGCGCTCGAGCGCGCGATCGAAAAGGACAAGGAGTCGGTGCTCCTGCACCGCATGATGGCCGAGGCGCTCGCTCGCAACGGCGAGCTCGACCGCGCGGTCGAATTCGCACGCCGCGCGCGCGAGCTCGGGCCCGAGGATCCGGCCGTGCGCAGCATCCTCGCGCAGCTCTACCGGATCCAGCAGAACTCCGCCGAGGCGGAGAAGCTGCTGCTCGACGAAAAGGGCGATCCGATCGACGAGGAGTCGGCGTGGCTGCTCTACCAGATCTATCTCGAGGGCAACCAGTTCGATCAGGGGCTCGAGATCGCGCGCTGGATGACCGAGCGCAACCCCGAGGAGCCGCGCGGATGGATCGCGCTCGCCAACGTGTACGAAAAGCAGGAGAAGCCGCTCGACGCCGAGAATGCGCTGCGCAAGTCGCTCGCGATCGATCCCGCGAACCTGCGCATCTACGGCGCGCTCGCGCGCTCGATGCGCAACCGCGGCGACAAGGAAGGGGCGATCGGCGTGTATCGCGAGATGCTGCGCCAGGCGCCCGACGACCACTCGACGCTGTTCGCGCTGGCCGAGGCGCAGATCAACGACGAGGATGTCGAAGGCGCGATCGAGACGCTCGAGCGGATCGAGTCGGGCTATCCCAGCGATCTCGAGTCGGTGAAACGGCTCGGCTACCTGCTCTACGAAGCGCATCGCTTCGCCGACGCGGTGAAGCGCTTCGAGCGCGTGCTCGACGCGAACCCGCGCGAGTACGAGGTGGCGTTCTTCGACGGCGTGGCGCTGCGTCGCCTGAACAAGGACGCCGAGGCCGTGCGCGCGTTCGAGCGCATCGCGGCCAGCCACGAATACTACGCGGAGGCGCGCACCCAGATCGCCGCGGTCCACGAGCGGCACGGGCGCTACGCCGAGGCACTCTCCGAGGTGGAGCGCGCGCTCGCCACCGAGCCCTCGCGCGAGCTCGAGCTCTACAGCGCGACCCTGCGCTCGAGGACCGGCGATTTCGAGGGCGCGGTCGCCTACCTCGAGGGACTGCTCGCGAGCAGCCCCGACGACGACGAGCTGCTCTACAACCTCGGCGTCGTGTACGGCGAGAAGAATCGCGACGAAGAGGCGATTCGCTACATGACGGCCGCGCTCGAGAAGAACCCCGACAACGCCGACGCGCTCAACTTCATCGGCTACACCTGGGCCGAGCACGGCGAGAACCTCGAGCAGGCCGAGCAGTACATCACCCGGGCGATGGAGCTGCGCCCCGACAACGGCTACATCGTCGACAGCCTGGGCTGGGTCTACTACATGCGCGCGCGGCCGCTCATGAAGGCCGGCGACACCGCAGCGGGTCGCAAATGGCTGACCAAGGCGATCGAAGAGCTCGAGCGCGCGCACGAGCTGACCGGCGGCGACCCCGTGATCTCCGAGCACATCGGCGACGCCTACCTGCTGCTCGACGATCGGCGGCGCGCGCTCGACAAGTTCGAGGAAGCGGCGGTCATGGGGCCGCGGCCCGAAGAGCAACCGGAGCTGCGCGAGAAGCTGGAAACCCTGCGGCGCGAGCTCGAGTAGACGTGGCTCGCCTCGGTCTCTGGCTCGCGCTGGCCGCGTTCGCCACCGGCTGCGTGAGCACGATCCCGGCCTCGCCGCTGCCGGACGGCGATCCGCGGCCCGCCGCGCTGCTCGCCGCGTGGCGCGCACACGCGGCGCGCCGCGAGTCGCTCCAGGCGGTGGCGCGGCTCTCGGTCGACGCTCCGGGTGCGGGCGCTGGCGGACGCGACCTCGCGCTGCGCAGCAAGCAGCGGCTCTGGCTCGCGCGTCCGGCCCAGCTGCGCGTCGAGGTGCTCGGATTCCTCGACACGACGCTCGCGGTGCTCGTGACCGACGGCGAGCGTTATTCGCTGTTCGAGAGCCGCGAGCAGCACCTCGAGGAGGGCCCGGTCTACCCGGAGCTGCTCTGGGATGCGGCCCATCTCGCCCTCACGCCCGCCGAAGCGGTGGAGGTGATCCTGGGCGCGCCCGAGCCCGATGCGGGGCTGCATCGCGGCGCCGCCTACCTCGTGGGCGAGCGGATCCGCATCGATCTCACCGATCCGGGCGGGCGCGTGCGCCGCATCGTCGAGTTCGGGGCGGAGGGTGAGCTGCGCCGGCTCGCGCAGGCCGACGATTCGGGAGAGGTGGCCTGGGAGGCGCTGTTCGACGACTTCGCCGAGATCGACGGCACTCCGTTCGCGCGCGACGTGGCGCTGCGCAGCTCGTCGGGCCGCTCCCATGCCGCGCTCGTCTTGCGCTCGGTCGAGCTGAACCCGGACGTGCCCGAGGATATATTCCGCCTGCGGCCGCCCAGCTCGACGCTCGACCCCGAGATCCGATCGGAAGCGCCGGCGGGTGGTGCGCGCGCTGCGGAGGGGGGATGAAGCGCGCTCGTGGAGCACTGCTGCTAGGTCTGCTCGCAGTTGGGCTCGCGTCGTGCACCAACAACCCGTATCCGGAAGCGGACGACATCGTGAAGGTGCGCTACCTCGCGCTCTCGGGCCCGCCCAAGGATCTCGACCCCGCGGTGACCTACAACGCGGCGGATCACGCGATCACCGCGAACGTCTACGAGACGCTGCTCGAGTACCACTACCTGAAGCGGCCCTACGAGCTGATGCCCGGGCTCGCCGAGGCGGTGCCCGAGGCCGAGCCCGGTGCGGACGGTCGCATCACCTATCGCTTCCGGCTGCGCCCGGGCGCGCGCTACCAGAAGGACCCGTGCTTCGCGCCGGGTGCGCCCGAGCCCGCCGATCGCGAGATCGTCGCGGCCGACGTCGCTTTCGAGCTGATGCGGATCGGCGACCCGAGCGTGATCAGCCCCGTGGTCGCGACGTTCTCGAAGATCGACGGCTTCGAGGAGTTCGTGAAGCGGCTCGTGGAGCTGCGCGCGGCGGATCCCGAGTTCGCCAAGCAGCGCGCCGATCAGCAGTACGCGGCCGCCGGAGGTGTGGCGGGCCTCGTGGTGCGCGGGCGCTACGAGCTCGACGTGATCCTGCGCCATCCCTATCCGCAGCTGCTCTACTGGTTCGCGATGCCGTTCACCTCGCCGGTGCCCTGGGAGGCCGTCGCCTACTACGACGGCGAGGGCGGGCGGCCGTTCTTCAACGAGCATCCAGTCGCCTCGGGCCCGTTCCAGGTCACGCGCTTCCAGAAGCACAGCCGCGTCACGCTCGAGCGCAATCCGAACTGGTACGGCGCGCTGCACCCCGAATGGCGCGCGCCCGGAGCGACTTATCCCTCGGAGGGCGAGCCCGGCGACGCCGAGAAGGGACTCCTGCACCCCGGGTACGTCGGCCGGCCGCTGCCGTTCCTCGACCGGATCGAGTTCCGCATGGAGAAGGAGGACATCCCGGGCTTCAACAAGTTCCTCCAGGGCTACTACGACGCATCGGGAATCATCCAGGAGAGCTTCGACCGCGCGGTGCAGCAGGGCCGGCTCACGCCCGCGATGGAGGCGCGCGGGATGTCGCTCGCGAAGAGCGTCGACCCCGCGATCTACTACGTCGGCTTCAACATGAACGACCCGACGATCGGCTCGCGCGGCGGCGCGCGCGCGCGCAAGCTGCGCCAGGCGATGAGCGTGGCCGTCGACGTCGTCGAGTTCACCCGGATCTTCATGAACGGCCGCGGCGTGCCCGCGCAGTCGCCGATCCCGCCCGGCATCTTCGGCTACGACCTCGAGTACCAGAATCCGTACCGCCAGCCCGATCTCGAGCGAGCGCGCAAGCTGCTCGCCGAAGCCGGCTACGAGAACGGGATCGATCCCAAGACGCGGCGCCCGCTGCGCCTCACGTTCGACACCCCCGATCCGTCGACGCGCGGCCGCCTGCGCTACCAGTTCTTCGTCGACGCGTGGCGCCGGATCGGACTCGACGTCGAGGTCGCCGCCACCAACTACAACGCCTATCAGGACAAGCTGCGCGACGGCGCCTATCAGGTCTACTGGTACGGCTGGATCGCCGACTACCCCGACCCCGAGAACTTCCTGTTCCTGCTCTGGGGGCCGAACTCGACCTCGAAGAACCCCGGCGCGCCGAACACCTCGAACTTCTCCGATCCGCGCTTCGACGCGCTCTTCCTCGCGATGAAGGACATGTCCAACGGCCCCGAGCGCAGGCAGCGGATCGCCGAGATGCTCGAGATCCTCGAGCGCGAACGTCCCTGGATCGAGCTGTTCCACTCCGAAGCCTACGCGCTCTATCACGGTTGGATCACGAACGTGAAGCCGCCCGGCCTGTCGCTGCCCGCGAGCAAGTACATCGACGTGGATCCTCATCTGCGCCGCGAGCGGCGCACGGAGTGGAACGAGCCGATCCTGTGGCCGGCCTGGGCGCTCGGCGCCGCGTTCGCGCTGGTCGCGGTGCCAGGCGTCATCACCTACCTCCGGGAGCGCCAGTAGTGCTCGCCTACGCGCTGCGCCGGCTCGCCTACGCCTTCCTCGTGGTGCAGGGTGTGCTCGGGCTCCTGTTCCTGCTCTTCTTCGTCTACGCAGAGCCGGTCGACATCGCGCGGCGCGCGGTCGGCGAGAAGGCACCGCCCGAGGTGCTCGCGCGCTGGGTGACCGAGCACGGCTACGACCGCCCGTGGCCCGAGCAGCTGCGCGACCACTACTGGAAGATGCTCACGTTCGATTTCGGGCGCAGCGACGCCGACAACTCGCCGATCACACGGCGCCTGCGCGATGGGATGGGCCCGAGCCTGTCGTTCACGGTGCCCGCGTTCGCGCTCTCCCTGCTGCTCGGCGTCGGGATCGCGCTCTTCGTGGCCTACTTCCGCGACACGGCGATCGACCGGATGGGGGTCGTGTTCGCGGTGCTCGCGATGAGTGTGTCCGTCTTGCTCTACATCATCGGCGGGCAGTTCCTGTTCGGGAAGATCCTCTCGTGGTTTCCGATCTCGGGCTTCGACCTCGACCCGGCGCTCTTGCCGCGCTTCCTCGCGATGCCGATCGCGATCTACGCGCTCGCAGGGCTCGGCAGCGAGGTGCGTTTCAACCGCACCGTGTTCATCGAGGAGACCAGCCGCGACTACGTGCGCACCGCACGCGCGAAGGGCTGTGGCGACGCCCAGGTGATGGTGCGTCACGTGCTGCGCAACGCGCTGATCCCGATCCTCACCCACGTCGTCACGGCGATCCCGTTCCTGTTCACGGGGTCGCTCCTGATCGAGTCGTTCTTCGGGATCCCCGGGCTCGGGTCGATCACCGTCGACGCGATCGAGGGCAACGACTTCGCGACGCTGCGCGTGATGGTCTACATCGGCGCGGTGCTCTTCACCGTGTTCCAGGTCGTCACGGACTTCGCCTACACGCTCGCGGATCCGCGCGTGAGGCTCGAGTAGCGGCGTGGAGGGCTACGTCGTCTCGAACGCGGTGGTCGCGCTGCTCGTCGCGGGCGGGCTCTACACGGCCCATGCGGTACGCCGCAGCGGCTTCTGGAGCCAGACGCTGCGCGATCTCGTGCGGCGGCGGCCGATCGCGATCGCGGTGATCGCGTTCTTCGTCGCGCTCGGGCTCGCCGACTCGGTGGCCTGGATCGACGGCGCGGGCAACGTGTCGGGCGTCGCGGCGCACGAGCCGCGCTCGCTCGTCGACCGCGCGTTCCCGGCCGATTTCCAGGAGCGCAGCTACTCGGAGCCGCTCGCATTCGAGGAGTTCTACGGCGGGCAGGGGCTGCGCCACCCGGGCCAGCACTGGTTCGGCACCGACATCCTCGGCCGCGACGTGATGCACCAGACGCTCAAGGGTGCGCGCGTGGCGCTGCTGCTCGGCGGGCTCACGAGCCTGATCGTGATCCCGCTCGCGCTGTTCTTCGGGATGGCGGCGGGCTATTTCGGCGGACGCATCGACGACGCGGTGTTCTTCGTGATCTCCACGTTGGCCTCGATCCCGAGCCTGCTCTTGTTGATCGCGCTGATCATGGTGCTCGGCCGCGGTCCGCTGCAGGTGTGCTTCGCGATGGGCGTCACGAGCTGGGTCGGCTTTTCCCGGGTGATCCGCGGCGAGACGCTCAAGCTGCGCGAGCTCGACTACGTGGCGGCCGCGCGCGCGCTCGGCGCATCCGAGATGCGCATCCTCTTGCGCCACATCCTGCCCAACCTGATGCATCTGGTCGTGATCACGTTCGTGCTGCTGTTCTCGGGCATGGTGCTGTCCGAGGCGATCCTGTCGTTCCTGGGCATCGGCCTCGACGGCAGCTGGGGGCAGATGATCGACCAGGCGCGCGACGAGCTCGCGCGCGACCCGATCATCTACTGGAATCTCGCGTCCGCTTCCGCGGCGCTGTTCGCGCTGATCCTGTCGGTGAACCTGGTCGGTGACGCGATGCGCGACATCCTCGACCCGCGCACGGTCCGGGAGAACCTGTGAACACGGGCCGCGTGCTCGAGGTGCAGGATCTGGTCACGACGTTCCCTTCGGAGAACGGCCGGGCCGCGGTCGTGGACGGGATCTCGCTGCAGATCTCCGCGGGTGAGGTGCTCGCGCTCGTCGGCGAGTCGGGCTGCGGCAAGTCGATGACTGCGCTGTCGATCCTGCGCCTCGTGCCGAAGCCGGGGCGGGTCGAGTCGGGGCGCATCGTGCTGGGCGGGCGCGACCTCGCCGAGCTCTCGGTGACCCAGATGCGCGCGGTCCGCGGATCCGAAGCCGCGATGATCTTCCAGGAGCCGATGACGAGTCTGAACCCCGTGCAGACGGTCGGCGCGCAGGTGGTCGAGGCGATCCGGCTGCACGAGAAGGTGACCGCGGCCGCCGCGCGCAAGCGCTGCGTCGAGCTGTTCGAGCGCGTCGGGATCCCCGACGCCGACGCGCGCTTCGAGAGCTTCCCGCACCAGCTCTCGGGAGGGCTCAAACAGCGCGTGATGATCGCGATGGCGCTCTCGATGCAGCCGAAGCTCCTGATCGCAGACGAGCCGACCACCGCGCTCGACGTCACGATCCAGGCGCAGCTGCTCGACGTCCTGCGCGAGATCCGCGATCGCTTTGGCATGGCGATCCTGTTGATCACGCACAACCTCGGCGTGGTCAACGAGCTCGCCGACCGCATCACCGTGATGTACGCGGGCCAGGTGGCGGAGGAGGGCACGCGCGAGGAGCTGCTCGCCCATCCGCGCCATCCCTACACGCAGCGCCTGCTCGCGTCGATTCCGTCGCGCAGCCGGCGCGGCGAGCCGCTCGCGGAGATCCCGGGCGTGGTGCCGTCGCCGGGCGAGTGGCCGGCCGGATGCCGCTTCACCACGCGGTGTCACCGCGCATTCGAGCCGTGTGCCGGGGTCGTCCCGCGCGCGACGCTCCTCTCCGATACGCACCGCGCGTTCTGTCACGCCGTTGCGCTCGAAGAAGGCCGAGAATGAACCGCGGAGAGGTGCTGCTGCGCGTCGAGGGCCTGCGCACGTGGTTCCCGATCCGCAAGGGTCTGTTCCAGCGCACGGTCGGGCACGTGCGCGCGGTGGACGGCGTCGACCTCGAGATCCGCCGCGGCGAGACGCTCGCGCTCGTCGGCGAATCGGGCTGTGGCAAGACCACGGTCGGGCGATCGATCCTGCGGCTCGTCGAGCCGACCGCCGGGAAGATCTGGTTCGAGGGCGTCGACCTCGCGCGGCTCTCGCGCGCGGCGCTGCGGCCGTATCGGCGCTCGATCCAGATCGTGTTCCAGGATCCGCTCGGATCGCTCGACCCGCGCGTGCGCGTGCGCGATGCCGTCGCGGAGGGCATGGAGACGTTCGCGATCGGCGCGAGCGATCGCGAGCGCACCGAGCGCGTCGCCGCCGCCCTCGAGCGCGTACAGCTCGATCCGCGCCAGATGTGGCGCTACCCGCACGAGTTCTCGGGCGGTCAGCGCCAGCGCATCTGCATCGCGCGCGCGCTCGCCGTGGAGCCGCGTCTGATCATCTGCGACGAGGCGACCTCCGCGCTCGACGTCTCGATCCAGGCGCAGATCTTGAACCTGCTCCAGCGCCTTCAGGAGGAGCTCGGGCTCACCTATCTCTTCATCGCGCACGATCTGGGCGTCGTCCGCTACCTCGCCGACCGCGTGTCGGTGATGTACCTCGGCCAGATCGCGGAGGAGGGCGCCACCGAGCGGATCTTCACCGACCCGCGCCATCCCTATACGCGAGCGCTGCTCGCGGCGGTGCCGTCGATCGATCCTGCCCGGCGCGGCACGCAGGTTCGCCTCGCGGGCGACGTGCCCTCACCGTCGTCGCCACCGCCGGGCTGCCGCTTCCACACGCGCTGTCCCGAGGTGTTCGACCGCTGCCGTGTCGAAGAGCCCACGAGCTATGCGGTAGCGGACGGCGTGAGCCGCTGCTTCCTGTCCGATGCTGACGGCGAAGCATCGCGGGCATCGCGCGCGCCGAGCTGATATACGAACACAGATGCGGATCGACCCCGCGCAGATCGAGATCGCCTCCCTCACGGACGTGGGACGCCAGCGCTCGAACAACCAGGATGCGTACGGCGTGGGCCATGGGCGCTCGGGCGCGCGCTGGATCATGGTGGCCGATGGCATGGGCGGGCACGCGGGCGGCGCGACCGCGAGTCGCGTGGCCGTGGAGACGGTGACCTCGGTGGTGGCGAGCTCGCAGCTCGCGCCCGACGTGACGCTGCGCGCTGCGCTCGAGGCGGCGAATCGCGTCGTGCACGCCGAAGCGCAGCGCACCGAGGGGCTCGCGGGCATGGGCACCACGGGCGTGGCCGCGCTGTTCTCTCCGGATGGCGTCGCGTTCGTCGCGAACGTCGGCGACAGCCGCGCCTATCGCATGCGAGACGGAGCGCTCCAGCAGATCACGCTCGATCACTCGCTGGTCGCGGAGCTGCAGCGGCGCGGCATGATCACCGAGGAGGAGGCGCTCGTGCACCCGCGGCGCAACGAGGTGTTGCGCTCGCTCGGCGTCGAGCCCGAGGTGGTGGTCGACCTGCACCAGCTCGACCTCGCGCCCGGCGACGTGTTCCTGCTGTGCTCGGACGGACTCTCAGGTGTGGTGCGCGACGCGGAGATCGCCGACGTGATTCACCGCGAGCCGCCCGCCCAGGCGGCTCGCACGCTGGTCGACTTCGCGAACAGCCGCGGCGGTCCCGACAACATCACGGTCCAGATCGCGCGTATTCCGGCGCCGGAGCCGCAGCGCGCCGCGAGCGGCAGCGAGCCGCATCACTCGCGCTCGATCACGTTCGGGCTGGTCGGGTTGGCCGCGCTGCTCGCGGGCATCCTCGCGTGGTCGCTGTTCGGTGAGTTCCAGCGCGCGTCCAACCACCGCTCGCCACCGTCTGTGAACAGCGCGGACTAGCCCGAGCGCAGCCGGCGATCGTCGGACGCGTCGGCGATCGCGAGCGCGCGCTGCGCGAGCGCTTCGGCGGAGCGGCTCATCTTCTCGAAGCCGCGGCCGGCGGTCTTGCCGAGCTGGAAGCGCTTCAGGATGCCTTCGGCGATCACGGCGAGCTTGGTCAGCGCGAGCACCTGGTAGAAGTCGATCTGCGCGAGATCGCGGCCGCTCGCGGCGGCGTAGGCGGTGGCGACCTCCTTGCGCGAGAAGAAGCCCGGGTGCGCGGTGACCGAGCCGACCTCCTGGATCGATCCGCGCACGCGCGGATCGCCGGCCTCGACCCAGTAGATCAGCGTGTAGCCGACGTCCGCGAGCGGATCGCCCAGCGTCGCCATCTCCCAGTCGTAGATGGCGATCACGCGACCCGGGTCGCGTGGATCGAGCGCGAGATTCCCGAAGCGGTAGTCGCCGTGCACGAGCGTGGCGTCGGAGTGCGCAGGCAGCGCGCGCTCGAGTCGCGCGAGCAACGCCTCGATCTCGGGCAGCGGCGCGGTTCGGTTGGCCTCCCACTGCGTGCGCCAGCGGCGCAGCTGCCGCTCGAGGTAGCCGTCGGGGCGACCGAAGTCGGCGAGCCCCACCGCGGCGATGTCCACGCGGTGCAGCGCGACGAGCGTATCCACGAGCGCGCGGCTCGCGCGCGCTCGGTCGTCCGGCGTGTCGAGATAGCCCGGCGGCAGCTCGTTCTGGAGCACGACTCCGGGCCGATACTCCATGACGTAGAACGGGTAGTCGTTGACCGACGCGTCTTCGCATAGCGCGATCGGACGCGGGACGGGCACATCGCTGTCCGCGAGCGCCGCGAGCACGCGAAACTCGCGGCGCATGTCGTGTGCCGTGGGCAGCACGTGGCCGAGCGGCGGACGCCGCAGCGCGACGCTGCGCTCGCCCATGTCGACGCGATAGGTGAGGTTGGAGCGACCGTCGCCGATCAGCTCGAAGCGCAGCGGCGCGTCGCCGCCCGGCACGGACTCGCGGAAGAAGCGCGTCACGCTCTCGAGCCGTATGCCGGGAAGAGTTTCCACCGCGCCGCATGCTACCGTGCACAGCCCCGGGGATTCGAGCCCGAGACCCCGAGTCCAAGGAGGGCCCCCATGCGGCTCGAATTCCGATTCGAACTCTCCCAGCTCGAGGTGCCGCGCTTCGCGGTCGAGGCGATCGAGGGGATCGGAAAGCTGTTCACGCTCGCCACGTTGGTGCTGAACGTCCTCGCCACCAAGGAGCGCGTCGAGATCGTGTTCCATGGTTTGAACCCCGAAGATCCCGAGTCGAAGATCGCGGCGTTCCGCGAGATCATTCGCGGCAGCCGCGACGCGCGCGAGCTGCGCTACGAGCTCGGCAGCGGCGGACACATCACGGGCTCGTCGAGCTACTACCGCTGGGTCACGATCAGCTTCGCGAAGTAGGCCGGTCCGGGATCAGGGCCGTCGCACCGGGAAGCGCAGCTGCTCGGGTAGAGTCACGCGCGCAGCGCCTTCGCACAGCGCGATCCCACTCGCGGCGAGGGCGCGCGTGTCGAAGCCGGCGTCGCGCAGGCGCGCGAGCAGGTCTTCCCGTGTGGCGATGCGACACGCGTCCGTGCGCAGCTCGTTCGCGACGACGAGCGCCGAGCGCACGGGAATCCCGATGCGCTTCCACTCGACGAACGCGACGGGCGCGACGCAGCCGAGGTCGCTCGCCTCGAGCGCGTGGGCGATCGACCAGGCGCGGCGCGCGGGGCTGCCGCGCCAGACGTCGCGCAGGGAAGCGCGGTAGCGCCGCACCTCGAACCCCGGAGACGCCGAGCCGGACGCGAGCAGCGCGCTCGCCGTAACGGCGTCGAACGCGCGCGACACCAGACCGTGTCCCCCCGCGTGCTCGAAGTCCTCGAAGCGACGGCCCGCGCGCAGGCTGCGCCGCGAGCGGCTCAGGGCGTGAGCGCGCGCGCGTGCGAGTGACGCGCGGCCCACCGCGCGCACGCGCTCGCGGCTTTCGGAATCGAACGGGCGCTCGAGGCCGAGCGCGGCGGCGCGCAGCCGCACGCGATCGCCGCGCACGAGCAGCCGGCGCAGCGAATGGTCGAGACGGCCGAGGTCGCGCAAGCGCGCCGCCTCGCCATGCGAGCGGCGGGCCGCCTGCAGGTCGATCAGCACGGGCGCGCCGTTCGCGACGAGGATGTTCTCGCGGTGCAGGTCGCGGTGCACCCAGCCCGCGTCGTGCAGCGCGCGCACGAGCGCGCCGAGTGCGGCGAGCAGGGGCCGACGCTGTGCGGCGTCCGCGAGCGCTTCGGCGAGCGGAACGCCCGCGATCCACTCCGTGACGAGCACGTGCTCTCGGGACGGGAGCCGCACGTGCGCGAGCGGCGCCGGCACGGACACGCCCGCCGCGCGCAGCCGCGCGAACGTGCGCCACTCGCGCCGCGCGGTCGCGAGCCCGAGACGTTCCTTCCACGCGTCGCGCGTCGCGTGGCGATCGCTCGAGACGTAGTGCTTCACGAAGCAGGAGCGTCCGCCCGCGAGCGGTACGCGCGCAATCCGCCGGCGATCGGCGCGTCGGCGCAGCCACTCCACGCCCTCGTCACGGGTGAGGCGCGCGATCGCCTCCTCGAGCTCGGCGCGCCGCGAGGCGTCCCCTGCCAACCACTCCACTGAGCGTCAGCGGGGCTCGCGGCGACGCGCCGCGATCGCGACGATCACCACTGCGGCGGCGAATCCCGCGCCATGGCCGATCGCGCTCTCGCGCGCGGGACAGAACGCGCCGGCTCGTTCGCTCGCCACCACCGGGAGCGGAGGACCCGGGATCGCGTCCGCGGAGGCGGTCGCGGCACACAAGAGCGCCGCGGCGATCACGCCGGCCCGTGACGGCAGGGACGGGGAAAAACCCATACAGCAGGCGAGGATAGTGGCTCGGAGTCGAAGCGCCATCCAGCGCGCCGCGGGCCCGCCGCGGCATTGCAAAGGCGGTCGCGGCTCGTATAGTACGCCCCGCCGACGACGGGACCTATCAATGCCCGCTCCATCGACGCGGGAGACCGGCGATTCATGATCGAGGCCACCAACCTCTCGAAGCGCTACGGGGACATCACCGCGGTCGACGGTGTCTCGTTCTCGGTGGAGCGCGGTGAGGTGGTGGGCTTCCTCGGGCCGAACGGCGCGGGCAAGACCACCACGATGCGGATGCTGACGGGCTTTCTGCCGCCGACCGACGGCAGCGCCAAGATCTGCGGGCACGACATCTTCGAGGCGCCGCTCGAGGCGCGGCGCGCAATCGGCTACCTGCCCGAATCGCCGCCGCTCTATCCCGAGATGTCGGTGTTCTCGTACGTCGACTACGTGGCGCGGATCAAGGACGTCCCGCGCCGCGAGCGTCGCGCCAAGGTGGAGCGCGCGCTCGAGCGCTGCGGTCTCGCGGCGGTGTCGCGGCGCGTGATCGGGACGCTCTCGAAGGGCTACCGGCAGCGTGTCGGGCTCGCGCAGGCCATCGTGCACGAGCCGCCCGTGCTGATCCTCGACGAGCCCACGATCGGTCTCGATCCGATCCAGATCGGCGAGATCCGCGCGCTGATCGCCGAGCTCGCCCGCGGCAGCGGCGGCGAAGCGCAGCACACCGTGATCCTCTCCACGCACATCCTGCCCGAGGTGGAGGCGATCTGCCGGCGCGTCGTGATGATCAACCAGGGCCGCAAGACGATCGATGCGCCGCTCGCCGAGCTCACGAAGGACGGCCGCGGCCTCGAAGAGCTGTTCGCGCGCCAGGTCGCGTCGGACGCCGCCGCGCTGGATCAGCCGTGAAGCACGTGCAGACGGTCGCCTGGCGCGAGCTCCGCTCGCTGTTCGTGTCGCCGGTGGCCTACGGCGTGCTCTCGCTGTTTGCGGTGCTCGCGGGCCTGTTCTTCATCCTCGGCGTGGCCGCGTTCAACACCTGGGTGCTCCAGCTCCAGCAGTTCCAGGCGTTCGATCAGCTCGAGAAGATCAACCTCTCCGATCACCTCGTCGCGCAGTTCTACGACTCGGTCGGGGTCGTGCTGCTGTTCCTCGTGCCCGGGATCACGATGGGCCTGTTCGCGGCCGAGAAGACCAACGGCACGCAGGAGCTCCTGCTCACGAGCCCGCTCACGATCTGGGACGTCGTGCTCGGCAAGTTCGCTGCGGGCGCGGCCTTCATCGCGATCCTCGTGGCGATGGTCGCCGCGTTTCCGGGGCTCTTGTTCATCTACGGCGACCCCGAGATCGGCAAGACCGTGTCGGGCCTGCTGGGTCTCCTGTTCGTGGGCTGGACCTACGTCGCGATCGGCGCGTTCGCGTCCTCGGTGACGCGCAGCCAGGTGGTGAGCTTCCTGATCGCGTTCGTGCTGCTCTTGTGTCTCTTGCTCGCGCCCGCGCTCGCGGAGCTCGGTGTGCTCGGCGGCTCGGGTGGACTCGGCGGCGCGCTCGCCTGGGTGTCGACCGGCGAGCACTTCCAGCAGATGCTCAAGGGCCTCGTCGACACCAGCGACCTGGTCTACTTCGTCGTGATCATCGGCTCGTTCCTGCTGCTCACCAAGGCCAGCGTCGAGTCGGTGCGCTGGCGTTAGGCAGACAGGAGTACGCCCATGCCCGGACTGCCTCCGCTGCTCGCCGCGCTCGGTGTGGTGGGAATCGGCTTCTCGCTGCTCTCGTTCGTGATCGTGATCGCGAGCGGTGCCGGCATCTCGTCGGACCTCGGGTGGATCGGCGGGAACCTCGTGATCGGACTCGTGCTGCTCGTCACGGCCGCCGCGATGAACATCGACGCGCTGCGCGAGCGGATGTCGTCGGGAGAGGCGCGCCGCGCAGGCAAGTACGGCACGAGCGCCGTGCTCTCCACGCTGCTCGGCATCGCGCTGCTCGGCATGCTCGGCTTCCTGGGCACGCGCTATCACCATCGCTTCGACTGGAGCGAGCAGAAGGTCCACACGCTCTCGGACCAGACGAAGAAGGTGCTCGAGGGGCTCGAGCAGGACGTCGACGTCACGGTGCTCGTGAGCTCGATCGATCAGGCGCCCGTGCG
Organism: uncultured delta proteobacterium; assembly: GCA_963832165.1. GTDB lineage: Bacteria > Myxococcota_A > UBA9160 > UBA9160 > SMWR01 > JAHEJV01. The sequence goes on from CAWHTE010000011.1 coordinate 592,806, forward strand.
CGAGCTGCTCGACCGCTACACCTACGTGAGTCCGCGCTTCCGCGTCGAATACGCCGACCCGAACGAGCGGCCGGGCCTGCTCGAGGAATTCGAGATCGATGCGGCCAAGCTCGGCGAGCACGGCCTCGTGCGCGTGGCGATCGGCGGTGAAGCCGTCGAGGTGACCCAGATCGACGAGGAGCACGTCACCAACGCGATGGTCAAGCTGTCGCGCACGGGCGAGAAGGTCGTCTATTTCGTTCAGGGTCACGGCGAAGACGCGATCGAAGGGGAGGACGCTGCGGGGCGCGAGGGCTTCGCGCGCGCGGCCGACGCGCTGCGCAACGAGAACTACCGCATCGCGCCGCTCCTGCTCGCGAGCGTGAAGGACGTGCCCGAGGACGCCGACGTGGTGATCGTCGCGGGTGCGAAGACGCGGATGTTCGACGAGGAGCTCGCGGTGCTCGACCGCTACCTCGCGCGCGGCGGCGCCGTGCTGGCGCTGGTCGATCCGCGCGTCGCGGGGACCTGGGTCGACAAGCTGCGCGCGTGGGGCGTCGAGCTCGGCAACGACATCGTGATCGACCGCGCGCTCGCACTGTTCGGCCGCGCCGTGACGCCGTTCGCGGGCCAGTACGATCCGGAGAATCCGATCACGAGAGACTTTCGCGATGTGCGCAATGACACGGTGATGTTCCACGAGGCGCGGAGCGTGCGGCCCAGGGACGGGGTCGCGCTCACGTCGATCGTGTTCACGGGCGAGGCGTCGTGGGCCGAGCGCGATCTGGGCCGGCTCGACAGCGAGGGCGCCGCAGCGATGGACCCCGACGACATCGAGGGGCCCGTGCCCGTGATGGTCGCGGGCACGCCGGTGCTCTCCTCCGCGGAGGCCACTGCCGCGAAGGCGCGCCTCGTGGTGGTCGGCGATGCGAATTTCGCCTCGAACGAGTACATCGACGCGGGTCGCAATCGCGACCTGTTCCTGAACGCCGCCAACTGGCTGATCGGCGACATCGAGGCGATCTCGGTGCGGCCGAACACGTCGCGCGCCTCTCGCTTCGAGCTCAGCGCGGAACAGTTCCACTCGATCCGCTCCGCGTCGCTGTTCATCCTGCCCGAGCTGATCGCGGTGCTCGGCGTGTTCACGTGGTGGTCCCGGCGCCATTCGAAGGCCTAGCCCATGAACCCGAGAACGACGGCCCTGCTGCTGCTCGCGGTGCTGGGCCTCGGCGCGTTTCTGTACTTCTACGAGCTCGGCGGCCAGGCCGGGCGGCTCGAATCCGAGGAGCGCGCCAAGCGCTTGTTCTCGGGCATCGAGGCCGATGACGTCCAGTGGATCGCGTTGCGCACGAGCGACGGAGTCGACGCGCGCTTCGAGCGGCGCGACGGAAAGTGGGAGATCGTCGCACCGCTCGCGTTCCCGGCCGATGCCGGGCTCGATCGCCTCGCCGAGGCGCTCGCCACGGTGACGAGCGAGAAGAAGTTCGACCATCCCCAGCCCGACGCCGAGTACGGCCTCGACGACGCCGCCGCGAAGATCGTGCGCTTCGGGGCCGGCGGAGCCGAACATTCGCTGCGCATCGGCAAGGCGGCGCCGGTCGGCTCGAACGTGTACGCGCGCGCGGGCGATTCTCCCGACGTGCACATGATCGCGAGCTTTCGCGCCACCGCGTTCGCGCGCACGCTCGCGGATCTGCGCGACAAGCAGGTGCTCGCGTTCGATCCGAGCGCGATCGCGGAGATCGAGGCGAGCTGGCCCGGCGGCCGCGTGGTGGTGTCGCGCGCGCCCGCACCCGAGGCAAAGGGCGAGGCGAAGCCGGGCGAGGGCGCACCGCCCGAGGCGGAACAGCCTTGGCAGATCACCGCGCCGCTCGCGGCGCGCGCCGACGGCGACGCGGTCGACAATCTGCTCTCGACGCTGTCGTTCCTGCGCGCCGACGCGTTCGTCGACGCGCCGACCTCCGCGCAGCGCAAGCAGCTCGAGCCGCCGGATTTCGCGGTCGTGCTGCGCAACCGGGATGCGAAGATCCCGCCGCTCTCGCTCGCGGTCGGCCGGCCCGAGGGTGAGCGCCGGGCCGTGCACGCGGGCCGCGACGTGCTGTACGAGATCGCCGCGACCCGCATCTCCGACTTCCCGCGCACGGTCGCCGCCTATCGCGAGCGCCATCTCGCGCGGTTCGCGGCCACCGACGCCGATCAGCTCGACTTCTTCTTCCACGTCCCGGGCGGCGATCCCGTGGCGATCCGCGCCGAGCGCAGCGGCGACGCGGGCTGGACCTCGAGCCCCGAGCCGTTTGCCTCGGGCGCGCTCGCGGGCATCGTCTCCGAGCTGTCGCGGCTCGAGGCCGCCGACATCGTCGCCGAGTCGATGGGCGAGAAGCAGCTCGAGAAGCTCGGGCTTTCACCGCCCCAGACGATCATCACGGTGTTCGGCGCCGCGCCGGCCGGCGCGAAGGCGCCCGAGGGCGACGCAGCGGTGGAGAAGGAAGAGGGGGGCGAAGCGCTTCCGCCCGCCGCGCCGCGCCTGGCCGAGATCCACCTCGGAAGCGTGACACCCAAAGGTGTCGCCGCGCGCGCCGTCGGCGATCCGATCGTCTACCGCCTCGACCTCGACACCGCCGAGCGCCTGCCCGTGAATCTCGGTGCCTTCCACAGCCGGTTCCGCGAGCAGCCCGCCGCAGCCGTACCCGCGCCGGCCGCCGAGCCCGGCACCGAGCCGCCGATGCCGGCCCAGGATTCGCCGTAGGGCGGATCAGAGGCGCAGGATCTCGATCATCGCCTCATGCAGATGACCATTGCTCGCGACCGTCTCGCGGCCGTCGCCCGACGCGGGTCGGCCCGAGAGATCGCTCGTGCGCCCGCCCGCCTCCTCGACGATCAGGTTGCCTGCGGTGACGTCCCAGGGGTGGAGCTTGAGCTCTCAGAACCCGTCGAAGCGCCCCGCCGCGACATAACACAGATCGAGAGCGGCGCTGCCGTCGCGGCGCAGACCGCGCACCCGCTTCACGAACGCCGCGAAGTGGTCGAGATTGTCCTGGGCGCTCTTGTGGACGTCGTAGGCGAAGCCCGTCGCGAGCAGAGCGCGCCCGAGCTCGCGCTCTTCCGAAACGCGCAGCGGGCGGCCGTTGCAGGTCGCGCCGGCGCCGCGCGTCGCCGCGAACAGCTCGTCGAGCAGTGGGTCGTACACGACACCGACGGACGCCTCGCCGCCGCGCTGCACGCCGATCGAGACGCAGAAACGCGGGTAGCCGTGGGCGTAGTTCATCGTCCCGTCGAGCGGGTCGATCACCCAGCGCCACTCGGCGCCGGGCCGGTCGGTCGCCGCCGCCTTCCTCGGCGAGGACCGCGTCGTCCGGGCGCTCGCGGCGCAGCGCGCCCACGATCAGCGCCTCGCACGCCTGGTCCACCTCCGTCACGAGATCGATCGAGGCGCTCTTCGTGCGCACGACCAGCTCGGTCTCGTAGCGCTCGCGCTGGATCGCGCCGGCGGCGCGCGCGAGGTGTTCCGCGAGCGCGCGCACGCGTGCAACTTCGATCATTGCGGCAACCGGAAGCGCGCGCGCGCGTTGCGCGTGGTGATGCGCGCCACCTCCTCCTCGGAGCGCCCCTGCACCGACGCGAGCACGCGGCCCACATCCACCACGCGCACGGGCTCGTTGCGCCGCCCGCGATAGCCCTCGGGCGCGAGCAGCGGCGCGTCGGTCTCCACGAGCAGGCGCTCGAGCGGCAGCGCCGCCGCCACCGAGCGCAGACCGCGATCGTTGCGGAAGGTGAGGATCCCCGAGAACGAGACGTCGAGCTCCGCGTCGAGCGCGCGGCGCGCGAACTCGAGCGATCCCGTGTAGCAGTGGAGCACGCCGCCGACCTCCGCGCCGCGCTCCGCGGTCCAGATGTCGAGCAGCTCGTCGAAGGCGTTCGGCTCGTCGCCGCGCACGTGAATCGACATCGGCAGCCCCTGCTCGCGCGCCCACGCTACCTGCTCGGCGAACACGCTGCGCTGCACCTCGCGCGGCGAGTTCATGTAGTGGTAGTCGAGGCCCGCCTCACCGACCGCGACCACGCGCGGGTGGGTGAGCCATTGCGCGAGAGCGGCGCGGCCCGCGTCGTCGAGCGCGGCGGCTTCGTGGGGGTGCACGCCCACCGTCGCCCACACGCGATCATCGGAATCTGCGAGCGCGATCGCGCTCGCGTTCTTCGCCACCCCGTAGCCCGAGCCGATCGCGAGGAGTCCCTCGACACCGCCCGAGAACGCGCGCTCGGCGACCGCCGCGCGGTCTTCGGCGAACTCGTCTGCCCCGAGATGGCAGTGGCTGTCGAACCACATCTAGCAAGCGCCGCGTAGCGGCGCGCGCAGCGAGCCGAAGGCGAGCGGAGTCGAAAAGGTGGCCTCGGGTTTCGCGACGACTCGAAGCATGAGCCCTGGGTCGTCTCCTAGGCGCGGACGGCGGCCTGCAGCGCGAGCAGCGCGCGCTCGGCCGTCATCTGGGGATTGGCGTTGCGCTGCACGAGCGCCTGACGGCACTGCGAGAGCACGCGCGCCGCGTCGAGCTCGCTGCGCACAGCGCGTCCGACCTCGACGCGCTCGCCGATCCGCCGGCGCAGCCACGCCGACGCGAGCGCGAGCCACGCGTCGAGCTGTGCGGCCGCGGGTGCGCGCTGACCGCGAAACTCCTCGGCCCAGTCGAGCAGCGCGGGCAGGGGGGTGCGCGGCAGCGCGTCGAGGCGGCTCACCCAGGCCTCCGCCTCGGGCAGCGCGAGCGGATCGCTGCGCTCGGCCGGCAGCGCGACCTTCTGACAGCGCGAGCGCACCGTGGCGAGCAGGCCCGCCGGACTCGACGTCACGAGCACGAGCGAGGTGCGCGGCGGAGGCTCCTCGAGCAGCCGCAGCAGCGCGTTCTGTGACTCCTGGTTGAGCCACTCGGCGTCCGCGATCACGGCGACGCGCCGTCCGCCCTCGCCGGCCGAGAGGCGCAGCGCGTGCTGGAGCGCGCGGATCTGCCCGATCCGCACGCGCGTGTCCTCGCTGCCGCGCTCGACCCAGAACAGGTCCGGGTGGTCGCCGATATGGCGGAACAGCGGGCCGCTGTGTCCCGTGCCGTCGATCGCGATCTCTTCGCGCGGGCCCGAGCGCCGGCAGCCGTCGCACTTCCCGCACACGATGCCGTGCTCGCACACGCTCGCCCGCGCGAACGCCTGGGCCACCTCGCGCGCTCGCTCGCGCGGGCCCGAGATCAGATAGGCGGAGTGGAGCCGGCCGCTCGCGAGAGCGCGCTCGAACAGGACGGGCAGTGCGGCGCCTTCCATCGCGCGCAGTGTACTGCGGGCGCGCTGCGTGGGGTCCGTCTGCCGCGGCGCTGCACCTCCGTGAAGGTGCAATCGAGGCTCAAGTTCACCCGGTACCCCACCGATCCAGCCTCTTGAGGGGCTGCGGGCGGCCCCGAGCTACGCCCGCAAAGGAGGATCCCGTGATGGCGCGCACCCCGTTTGGTAGCAAGGGCAGCGAGGGGGACTACACCCCGGCACCGTCTTCGGGCTCCTCTGGATCCGGCGGGCTCTCGGCGTTCATCGATCAGGGCTCCGAGTTCGAGGGCAAGCTGTCCTTCAAGGACACCGTGCGCATCGACGGCCGGTTCCGCGGCGAGATCACGAGCGAGAACACGCTGATCGTCGGCGAGACGGGCGAGATCGAGGCGACGATCCGCTCGAAGACGGTCGCGATCAGCGGCTCCGTGACCGGCGACATCGTCGCGGGCACCAAGGTCGTCCTGCACAAGACCGCGCGCGTCTCGGGCAACATCACGACCGGCTCTCTCGTCGTCGAGGACGGCGCGGAGATCGACGGTCAGATCAAGATGGGCAAGAGCGCCGGCCTCAAGGCCGTCGATGGCGGGGTCAAGGCGCCCGAGAAGAACTAGCGCCTCTCCAGGGATTGCAGCGGGGTCGGGTGCGGCGTGACCGCACCCGGCCCCGCGTATTTTCAGCGCTCGCTCAATCGGTACACGACGTCGTGGGCGCGCACGCGCTGACTGACCTGGACGCCCACCTCATCGCCCGATCGGGCCGAGTCGATCGATGCGTGGTCGCGCTCGATCCGATCGATGCGCTGGTAGAAGTCGGTCGTGTGTCCGCGCACGTGGATCGTGTCACCGACGCGGAGCACGCCGCTGTCGAGCTTCACCACGCACGCGCCCGCGTGCTCGTAGTAATGCGTTATCACGCCGATCCGATTTGGCTCCGAGTCGGAAACGTCACCGGGTGCTAGCGGAGACGGGACCCCCGGGGCCGCACCGGTGCTGACCGGTTTTGCGCCACCCAGGCCGGCCGCGCCGGTGCCCACTGAGGGCGACGGCTGGGCGGGCGCCGGATGACGCTCGGTGCGAAAGGGCGCGACACCTCCGCTGCGGCAGCGCTCGCAGCGACCGGCGCACTCGCGGGGGGTGCCTGCACCGCCTTCGCTGCCGCCGACGCCTTCTTGGCCGTTTTCTTCGGGGCGCTCTTCTTGCGCTTGCCCGCGGCCTTCTTCTTCTTGCCACCGCGCTTCGGCGCAGCCTTGCGCTTGGCACTCTTCTTCTTTTTCTTGGCGCTCTTCTTCTTGCCGGCGCGCGCCGACTTCTTGCGCCCCTTCTTCCGCGCAGGCTTTCTGCGCGCCGCGGACTTTCGCGCCGCACGCCTGCGGTTGCTCTTCTTGCGAGCCGCCATGTGTTCCCTCCCACGAGACGCCGAACGGCGCCGTGTGTTGAGCGATTCTACGCAGCTGGCAGGGTTGCAGCGAGTCAAAAGCGCGCAGTCGGGGGGGCGCTAGCCTGTTCGCCATGCGCGTGGCGGTGAAGCTGTTTGGTTCGATCCGGGAGGCGGTCGGAGAGAAGGAGCTCTCGGTGGAACTGCCCGATGGAGCCTCCGCGCGCGAGCTGCACCGCCGCCTGGCCGACCGCTACCGCGTCTTCGACACGTTCGGGGATCGGCTCGCGGTGTCGGTGCAACTCGAAGTGGTGCCGCTCGACACCACCCTGCGTGACGGCGACGAGGTCGCCTTCCTGCCGCCGGTCTCGGGTGGCGGCGGGGCGTGCTGGATCTCGGACCGGCCGCTGCTCGAAGCGGACGCCGTGGCGCGGGTGAAAGGGCCCGGCATGGGCGGCATCGTGACCTTCGTGGGCGCGGTCCGCGATCACGCGCGCGGGCGCTCGATCCGGCATCTCGAATACGAGGCGTACCCCGAGATGGCCGTGCGCGAGATGGAAAAGATCGCGGCGCAGGCCACAGAGCGCTGGCCGGGCACCCGGATTGCGATCGGACACCGCTCGGGTCATCTCGAGGTGGGGGAGATCGCCGTGGTGATCGCCGCGGCCGCGCCCCACCGAGCGTCGGCGTTCGAGGCGTGTCGCTTCGCAATCGACACGCTCAAGCAGACGGTGCCGATCTGGAAGAAGGAAGTGGCGACCGACGGCGAGTACTGGGTGGACGATCGGCCTTGACCCGTCATCCGGACGAGCCGAATCCCGCGTCGCCGCACCACCACCATCGCAGCGCAGCCGTGCGCGCGGTGCCGTGCTGGATCATCACCGTGAGCGACACGCGCACGCGGGAGACCGACACCGGCGGGCAGCTGCTCGCCGATCTGCTCGGGCGCGGCGGGCACCCCGTGGTCGGGCAGGAGATCGTGCGCGACGAATTGGCCGCGATCGGCGCGGCGATCGACGCGGCACTCGTGCGAGAGGGGGTGACTGCGGTGCTTCTCACGGGCGGAACGGGCGTGGCGCCGCGCGACGTCACTCCGGAGGCGGTCGCGCCGCGGCTCGAGCGCGAGATCCCGGGCTTCGGCGAGCTGTTCCGCGCGCTCTCGTACCAGGAGATCGGGTCGGCGGCGCTGCTCTCGCGCGCGATCGCGGGAATTGCCGCGGGCCGGGTCGTGGTGGCCCTGCCGGGCTCGCGCGCGGCGATCCAGCTCGCGATGGAGAAGCTCGTGCTGCCCGAGCTCGGGCACCTGGCCGCGGAGGCGGTCAAGAAGTCCTAGGGGGCGGGGCCGCGCAGCGGTGCCCGGCCCGTCTCCGTGAATCAAGGGCACCCGGGGCCGGTCCGAAAAGACGGACGTGCTCGCGCGGATCGCCTGCTGGTTGCTGCTCTCGATGCTGCTCGCACTGCCGGGCGCGGCGGAGGGCTTCGTCTGGGTCGACGAGGCCGGCGTCACGCACATCACGAACGACCCGGCACGCGTACCCGAGGCCCAGCGCAAGCAGGCCCAGGACCCGGAGTCGCTGCGCTCGCTCTGGGAGGGGCCCGTGGACCGCGCGGCGCCGCCTGCGAGCGCGCCGCGCAGTCGCGAAGAGGAGCGCACGCGCAGCGCGCTGCAGGGCGCCGTGGACGACATCCGGCGCGGCGAGAATGCGCGCGCGGCCGCCGTGCTGCGCGGCATCCTGCGCGAGCAGCCCGGCCGGCCCGAGCCGCACTGGTACCTCGCCCAGCTCGACCGCTACCGCGGGCGCTACGACGCGGCCGAGCAGCATCTCCAGGCGTTCCTTGCCACCGCGGGCGACGAGCTCGAGCCCTGGCGCAGCACCGCACGCGCGCGGCTCGCAGCGCTCGCCGACGAGCGGCGCCTCGCCGAGCGCACGAACAGTGGCGGCGCGGTTCCGTGGCCCGCGCTCGCGAGCGCGAACTTCAAGGTCGAGCTCGACCCCGATCTCGGCCGCGCCGCGCCCAACTACGCGGGCACGGTGCTGCGCTATCTCGAAGAGGCGCGCATCTCGGTGGCGGAGCGCCTCGGCGCACAGACCGACGAGCCGATGGGCGTCGTGTTCTACGGCCGCGCCGCCTACGACCAGGTCCATCGCGAGCGCTTCTCGTTCCGCACGGTCGGCTTCTTCGACGGCCGCATCCACGTCGTCTCGGCCGCGCATCCGGCCGGCGAGCTGCGCGCGCTGCTCTTCCACGAGTACACCCACGCGGTGTTCCGCGAGCGCACGGGCGGCGATCAGCCCTACTGGCTGAACGAAGGGCTCGCGGAGCTCTCCGAGCGCGAGTCGCGCCACCAGCCCGGACTCACGCGCACCGAGCGCGAGCTGCTCAAGCGCCGGATCGACGCGGGCGAGTGGATCTCGCTGCGCAGGCTCGCGCCGAGCTTCGGCGGGCTCGAAGACGACGACGCGCGGATCGCCTACCTCGAATCGACTGCGGCGGCGGATTGGCTCGAATCGCGCACCGACCGCGCAGTGCGCGGCCGCCTGATCGAAATGGTCGGCGCGGGCGCGTCCACCGAGCAGGCGCTCGTCGAGCTGCTGAACATGGACACGGACGCGGTCGACGCCGCGGTGCGCAAGTGGATCGGGTCCGAGTTCGCGGGCCGTCTGCCGCGGCCTGCGGCGCTCGAGGAGTAGGGGAGCCGCCCGAGTCCTGCGGATTGCGGCCCGTCCGATGTTGCTCGCCTTCGGCTCGCTGCGCGAAACTTGCGGGCCTGATCCGCCCTACCCGAGCTCCCCTTCGTCGAGCTGGCGCGAGGCCTCGAGCAGGAGGTGGGTCACCGTCGCGTTGATCGTCGGCTCGGGCGGCGCGACGTTCGGCTCGAACGCGAAGTGACCCGTGCTCGCGTGCACGAGTGCCACGGCCGCGTCGAAGCCGATCTGGTTCTTGGTCTCGGCGTGGATCGGATCGCCGCCGCGCAGCCAGAGCTTGCCGGGCGCCTTGTCGGAATCGATCCGCAACAGCCCCGTCTTGCGCCCCATCTCGAGGATCTGGAGCACCGCGAACGGCGGGATCTCCGCGAGATCGCCGCGGAACACCTCGCCGTGGAGGCTGCGCTCGAATAGCACCGTCTGCGCGCGGTCGTCGGGCTGATCGAGTCCGCCCGCCACCTGACAGAACGTGACCGCGTTCGCGCCGATCTGGAGCCGATCTCCGGGTCGGAGCTCGCGCTGCTCGATCCGCTCGCCGTTCACGAACGTCCCGTTCGTGCTCGCGAGGTCGTGGAGCACGAAGCGGCCACCCGAGCACACGATCTTCGCGTGACGCCGCGACGTGTCGGCGTCGGGCAGGCGCACCTCGCACTCGCGGCTGCGCCCGAGCACCACCTCGCCGTCGCGCGGGAGCTGGACCGGCGGCTGCGGGGGCGCGAACAGCATCGCGGTGGCGTCGCTGGCCATGCCCGTCCAAGTCGGCCGTTCCGCCCCCCGTCTTTACCTCCCGCGGGGTCGTCCGATCAGTGGCGGATCTCGAAGTGGGCGTCGCCCGCGAGCGGCTCCTCGAACTCCTCGACGCCGTCGACGCGCGCCGAGCGCGGCCCGCGGCGCACGAACGCGAGCAGCGCCTCCACGCTCGCACGGGTGCCCTCGAACGCGGCCTCCACCGAGCCGTCCGCGCAGTTGCGCACCCAGCCCGCGACCCCGGCGCGGCGCGCTTCATCGGCCGTGTAGGCCCGGAACGCCACGCCCTGGACGCGCCCGCGCACGATCACGCGCACGCGCCGGTGATCGCTAGTCATCACTCGGGAGCGCGTAGTACTCGAAGTCGACCAGGTTCTTCTTCAGGTACTCGCGCAGGCGCTCGACGATCCGCACCTCGAGCTGGCGCACCCGCTCGCGCGAGACGCCGAACTCCTCCCCGAGCTCCGCGAGCGTGGCGGGCTCCTCGGCGAGGATGCGGCGATCGACCAGCGTCCGATCGCGCTCGTCGAGCGTCTTCGCGAACTCCTGCACTTTGTCGAGGAATACGCGCTTGAGCTCCTTGTCGGCGACGCTCTCCTCCGCGTTCGCCTCATGGCCTTGCATGAAGTCGCCGACTTCGGCGCCAGGCTCGTCGCGCCGCACGGGCATGTTCATCGAGAGGTCGCTCTCGCGCAGGCGCATGTCCATGTCCTCGACCTCGGCCTCGGACACATCGAGCCGCTCGGCGATCAGCCGCGGCTCCACCTCGAACCCCTGGCGCTCGAGCTCGCGCTTCTCCTTGTTCAGGCGCCAGAACAGCTTCCGCTGCGCGCGCGTGGTGCCGAGCCGCACGATCCGGAAGTTGTCGAGGATGTACTGGAGGATGTACGCGCGGATCCAATAGACGGCGTAGGTCGAGAGCTTCACGCCCTGGTAGGGGTCGTAGCGCTGCACCGCCTCGAGCAGGCCCACGTTCCCGTCCTGGATCAGGTCGAGCACGTTGGTCCACGCGCGCCGGTACTCCATCGCGATCTTCACCACGAGGCGCAGGTTCGAGAGCACGAGCCGGCGCGCGGCTTCGCGGTCGCCGTGCTCGACCCAGCGCACGGCGAGCTCGTGCTCCTCCTCGCGCGAGATCGGCGGGTGGTGGCGCAGCTCCGCCATGTAGGCGGTGAGGGAATCTGCCGGTCCGACCGCGCGATCCGCCTGCGGCGCGGGGATCGGAAGACTCGCGGCCGGGACGGCGCGACTGTCTCGCGGGTCTTCGGCCATCGGAGCCAACGTAGCACCCAGCCTAAGCGGGGCTTTGGCTTCGCCTCGCTGCCTGCGCGAGCGGCCCGGCTTACTTCTTCAGCGAGCGGATCACCGCGATCACGTTGTCGATGTCGGCGTCGCTGAGCGTGCCGGCCCACGGCGTCATGAGCGGCGAGCCGCCGAACTCGGCCGCGCCCTTCGAGATCACACCCTTCAGATCGGCGTCCTCGCCGGTCTTGCCGTTCTTGTTCGCGTCGTACTTGAAATCACCCTTGGAGAAGTCCCGCGGGGACGGCTGAATGCCCTGCGCGCCGGGCCCGTCGCCCTTGCCCGCCGGCCCGTGACAGGTCTCGCAGATCATCTTGTACGTCTCTTTGCCCTTGGCGAGGTCGCCGGCGGCCAGCGCAGTGCTCGGCGCGATCGCGAGGGCGAGGGCAGCGGCGAAGAGCGGGAGAGAGTGTCGGCTCATGGAGCGAGGGTCTCCTGGGTGGGAATGGGCGCGGAGATTAGGAGGGGGCCGCGGCTGCGGCAAGCGTGGATGCGTCCCAGTGCTGCAGCAGCTCGAGCAGCATCCGGACCCCCACGCCGGTCGCGCCGCGCGGCTGGTACCCGCGCTCCGCGCTCGTGGTCCACGCCGTGCCCGCGATGTCGAGGTGGACCCAGGGCGTGTCGCCCACGAAGTGCGACAAGAACGCCGCGGCGGTCGACGCACCGGCGTTGCGGCCGCCGCTGTTCTTGATGTCGGCCACCTCGCTCTTGACCTCGCGCTTGTGGCCGTCGAGCAGCGGCATGGGCCACATGATCTCGCCGGTCTTCTCTCCGGCCGCGCGGATCTGCTCGACCAGGCCCGCGTGGCTGCCGAACAGGCCGGTCGCCCAGCGCCCGAGCGCGACGACGCAGGCACCCGTGAGCGTCGCGAGGTCGATGATCGCGGTGGGATCGTACTCGCTCTTCGCGTAGTGCAGCGCGTCTGCGAGCACGACGCGGCCCTCGGCGTCGGTGTTGAGCACTTCGATCGTCTTGCCCGACGCCGCCGTGACGATGTCGCCGGGGCGATAGGCGTGGCCGCTCGGGAGGTTCTCGGCGGCTCCGATCACACCGACCACGCGGATCGGCAGCGCGAGCAGCGCACACGCGCGCAGCACGCCGATCACCGTCGCTGCACCCGACATGTCGTGCTTCATCTCGTCCATGCCCTGAGCGGGCTTGATCGAGATGCCGCCGGAGTCGAACGTGATCCCCTTGCCCACGATGCACACGGGCCGCGATTTCTTCGCGGCACCCTTGGGCGAGTACTCGAGCGCCACGAGCCGCGGCGGACGTGCGCTGCCGCCGCCGACCGCGAGGATCGCGCCCATCTTGCGACGCTCGAGCTCGGGAACGTCGAACACGCGGATCTGCAGGCCCGCGTCGCGCGCCACGCTGCGCGCTTCCTGCGCGAGCTGCTCGGGCGACAGCACGTTCGGCGGCAGGTTGGAGAGCTCGCGCGCTGCGTTCTGGGACTCGGCGATGATGACCCCGCGGCGCGCGGCCTCGCGGCTCGCGCGCAGGTTCTGGCCGCGCGGCACGAACAGCGTGATCGCCCCGACGCGCGTCGTCTCGTCGCTCTTCTCGCGATAGGCGTCGAACCGGTAGCTCCCGAGCACGGCGCCTTCCGCGAGCGCCTGGCAGGACTCCGGATCGCTGCCGGCGCCGAGCGGCGGCACGATCAGCGCGACGCGCGTCGAGCGCGCGGAGGCGGCGCGGCTCACCGCGGTCCCGGCCGCGGAGCGCAGTGCCTCGGGGTCGATGGCCGACCCTCCGCCCATCCCCCAGAGCAGGACGCGCTTCGCCTTGCGGCGCCGGTCGGGATAGACGAGCAGCTGCTGGGAGGCCTTGCCCGTGAAGTCACCCGACGTCACCGCGGCCGCGATCACACCGCCGAGCGAGCGGTCGATCGCGGCGACTCGCGGAGCGAGCCGCGACCGGCGCACCTCGTCGCTCGCGATCGGAACCGCGAGCAGATCCACCTGCGATGCGCTGGGCGCGCGTGCGTCGACCGTCACTTTCATCGGCTACTCCTCGGATATCTGCCGGTTCGAACGCCGCTCGGCTCCGCGCACCGCGCGAAGCGCGGCGCGCGCGGTTTCTCGGCTGCGGTTGAAGCCGCGGGGACCCTTACCTAGACTCGGCCCCCGTTCAACGCAGTGAGTCATCACATGAGGTTTGTCGTCGGGACGGCAATGGGGGACGTCTCGTGAGCCTCGGTGTACTCGACCTGGTCTTCCAGGCGAGCTTCATCGTGCAGCTCGTGCTTTTCGGCCTCATCATGCTGTCGGTCGTGTCGTGGGCGGTGATCGCGTACAAGATGCGCGAGCTCCGACGCGCGCAGCAAGATAGCGAGGCTTTCCTCGAGGTCTATCACGCGGGCTCGCTCGACGAGGCTTACTCGGCCGCGAAGGACCTCGACCGCAGCCCGCTCTCCGCGGTGTTCCTCGGCGCGTACAACGAGCTGCGGCGGCTCGCGCGCACGAGCGGCGGGCCCGTGACTCTCACCGAGCCCCACCTCGTGATGCTCGCGCGCAACGTGACGTGGTCGAGCAGCCGCGAGGGGCAGCGGCTCGAGCGCGGGTTCTCGTTCCTCGCGACCACGGGCAGCGCAGCGCCGTTCATCGGTTTGTTCGGAACCGTGGTCGGCATCATCAACGCCTTCGAGGGCATCGGGCGCGCAGGATCGGCGAGTCTCGCGGTGGTGGCGCCGGGCATCGCCGAGGCACTGATCGCCACCGCGGTCGGACTGTTCGCCGCGATTCCCGCCACGATCGCGTACAACTACTTCAGCGCGCGATTGCGCGGAATCAACATGTCGATCGATCTGTTCGCTGCCGAGTACGAGGGAGACCTGCGCCGTCTCGCCGGCGTCGCGCAGCGACAGGCGGGATAGCCCGTGGGCGCATCGCAATCCGGACCGGGCCGGCAGCGAGCCTTCGCCGAGATCAACGTCACGCCGTTCGTGGACGTGGTGCTCGTGCTGCTGATCATCTTCATGGTGACGGCGCCGATGATGCAGCAGGGCATCGACGTCGATCTGCCCGAGACCACGACCCAGAACCTGCGCGTGCGCAACGAGCCGTTGATCATCACCGTCAAAAAGGATGGCAGCTACTTCCTCGCGAACACGACCGTCTCCGAGAAGGAGCTCGGCGCGAAGCTGACGGCCATCCTCTCGGGCCTCGACGACAAGGGAGTGTTCCTGCGCGCGGACAAGGCCGCGGACTACGGGCACGTGGTGAAGGCACTCGCGGCGGCGCGGCTCGCGGGCGCCACCAAGCTCGGCATGGTCACCGAGCCTGAATCCTGACCAGCGCGAGGTGATGTCTGGCGAGCGAAGCCGGAGAGGTGCCGCCTGAACGGCGTGAGTTCCGGCGCATGGTGGCCTGGTCGGCCCTGCTCCACGCGGGGGGGCTCGGGCTCGCCCTGGTATCTCCGAGCATCCGCGACCGCGAGCCGCCGACCGTGATCAGCGTCGAGCTGATCCAGCCGGCGCCGGCCTCCGCGCCGCAGGCCGCGCCCAAGCCGGCGCCTGCGCCCGCGCCGCCCGAGGCGGTTCCGGCCCCGCCGCCGCCGCCTCCGCCGCCGAAGCCGAAGCAGATCGTGCTGCCCGAGAAGCCGCAGGCGCCCAAGCCCGCCGACAAGCCCAAGCCGAAGCCCCGCGAGAAGGAGGTCTTCAAGGAGCCTCCCAAGAAGCAGGAGAAGGACCTGGACGCAGCTGCTGGCCGAGATGCGCGGCTCCGAGGCGAAGGCCCCGCCTGCGCCGCCCGCTCCCGCGGAAGCCCCCGTGGACACCGCACTGGCGACGGGCGGTCCGCCGTCCCAGGGCAGCGGCGAGGCCGTTTCACCGGAGGTGCTCGCGTGGCACGCGCGCGTGCGGCAGAGGATGAAGGGGATCTGGATCGTGCCGCCGGGCTTCCGCACGCAGTCGCTGCTCACGCGCGTGATCGTGACGCTCGACGCTACTGGCAACATCGTCGGGAACCCGAAGATCGTCCAGAAATCCGGGAATCCCTGGTACGACGACAGCGTGGTGCGCGGACTGGCCAAGGCGAGCCCGCTGCCGCCGCCCCCCGAAGCCGGAGATTGGCCGATGAACTTCAAGCCGGAGGACAGCCTGTGAAGCGCGCGATCGCCGCCTGCGCCCTGCTCGGAATCGCGAGCGCGGCGGTATCGGCTGCGGCCGAGGACCGCGCGGCCGTGGTGATCACGCCGGGCGGCCAGAAGACCTATCGAATCGCCGTGCAGCGGTTCGCCGACGATCCGGCCAAGCCCAACGCGAAGGTGGTCGACGACTTCCGCGCCAAGGTGATGCGCGGGATCGAGTTCTCGAACGTGTTCACGAAGATCGAAGACAGCGCATTCCTGGGGCCCGTGACGACGCCTCCCGGGCGCGAGGACGCGCAGCTCGAATGCCCGAACTGGTCGCAGATCGGCGCCGACGCGCTGCTCGAAGGCGAGCTCGAGCGCACGGCGGAAGGCGTCGGGATTTCGTTCCGTATCTGGGATCCGACGCAGTGCAAGCGCCTGATGCGGCGCCGCTATCAGCAGAGCGGAGCGAACCTCGACTCCACCGCGCGGCGGCTCGCCGACGACGTGGTCGAGGCGTTCGTGGGCGTTCGCGGCGTGGCGAGCACCGAGATCGCGTTCGTGTCGGATCGCACTCGCGCCAAGGAGATCTACGTCATGAACGCGGACGGCAGCGAAGCGCGCGCCGCCACCGCGAACCGCTCGATCAACGCCTTTCCGAACTGGTCGCCCGACGGAGACGCGATCCTCTACACCTCGTATCGCTACCTGCGACGCCCGTTCCTGTTCCTGTCGAGCCGCGGTGCGGGCAAGCCGGGCCGGCTGCTCGCGCGCCTGGGCGATGCGCGCGCGCAGTACCGCGGTGTGTTCGCGCCCGATCACGAGCGCATGGCGCTCGTGATGAGCGACGGAGAGGTGAGCCACATCTACACGGTCGCGCTCGACGGGCGCAACCTGCGCCGACTCACGAGCGGCCGCGCGATCGACGTCTCGCCGACGTTCTCGCCCGACGGCAAGCGCATTGCGTTCGTCTCGGATCGCACCGGCGCGCCGCAGATCTACATGATGGACACGAGCGGCGGAAACGTGCGGCGCCTCACCTACGACGGCTCCTACAACACCAATCCGAGCTGGTCGCCCGACGGACTCTGGATCGCCTACGAGACGCGCGTGAACGGCCAGTTCGACATCTGGCTGATCGATCCCGAGGGCGTCACCAACGTTCCGCTCGAGACACATCCGCGCAGCGACGAGGGGCCGAGCTGGGCACCCAACTCGCGCATGCTGGTGTTCAGCTCGACGCGGCGCGGTCTCGCGGATCTCTACGTGATCGACCGCGACGGATCGAACCTGCGGCGCATCACCGCCGCCGCGGGCAACAACACGAGCCCCGCGTGGGGCCCGTACACGCGCTGAAGGGGGGAATATGCGCCGTGTGAAGTGGATCGGGTTGGCTGCGCTGGTCGCCGCGCTGGGCTGCGCGACGCCGGCCGACATGCGCAAGCTCCAGAGCCGCGTGTCCGCGCTCGAGCGCGGCGGCGGCAAGGGCGAGACCGGGCGCGGTCGGGTCGCCGAGCTCGGCACCGAAGTCGAAGAGCTCCGGCGCACCGTCGATGGGATGAACGGTCGCCTCGAGGAGATGGACCGCAAGGTCCAGCAGGCGCTCGAAGAAGCGAAAGCAGCGCGCAGCGAGGCCAACCAGGGAGCGAGCACTGCACCAGCACCCGGCGCGACCGCCGAGCCGGGCGCACCTTCGGGTGAGGTGGCGTCGCAGGAGGTGGAGGCGTACCGCGCCGCGCACGCCAAGTGGCGGTCGGGCGACGCGGCGGGTTGTGTTGACCTCTTTGGTAAGTTCTTGCAGACTTATCCGGCTTCGGAATACGCAGACGATGCGACCTATTGGCTCGCCGACTGTTACTTCAAACAGGGGAATTTCTCGGCCGCCGTTCTGCGGTTCGACGACGTTGCGCGGCAGTATCCGTCGAGCGACAAGGCCGCCGACGCGCTCTACCGACAGGGAGAAGCGTTGCTTCGCATGGGTCACGGCACGGCCGCGGGCAACGCATTCGAGAAGGTGCTGCGTGACTATCCCAACTCCGCGCGTGCACCCGAAGCGAAGCGCCAGCTCCAGCTGCTCGGGGCGGGCTGAGCGCGTGCGAGTCGGGAGCTATTCGGACACTGATTGGAGCGCCGGTATTCCGACGCGCGGAGGGCTGAGTTGAACAAGCGGGAACTGCAGCGGTTTCGCAAGTTGCTCATGGATCAACGCGAACTGATCCTCGGCAACGCCAAGCGCGCGTTGTCGGGCGACATCCACGTCGATCCGGACGACTTCCCCGACGAGATGGACATCGCGTCGTCGGAGGTGTCGCTGCAGTTCGCGGGGCGCCTGCGCGAGCGCGAGCAAGGGCTCCTGTCGAAGATCGACGCGGCGCTCGCGAAGATCGACCAGGGCGAATACGGCGACTGCGTGATGTGCGGCGAAGCGATCGGGCTCGCGCGTCTCAAGGCGCGCCCGGTGGCCGAGCTCTGCATCGAGTGCAAGTCGGAGCAGGAAAAGCTCGAGCGCCGTACCGGTTGAGTTCGTGCCGCCCGCACCTCCGCATTGGGTGCTAGGCGTCGAGAGCTCGTGCGACGAGATGGCCGCGGCCGTCGTGCGCGACGGGCGCGAGATCGCGTCGAGCTGCGTGCGCGGGCAGGACGAGGTGCACCGCCCGTACGGCGGCGTCGTGCCCGAGCTCGCGTCGCGCGATCACGTGCGCGCGGTGCACCAGGTGGTCGAGTCCGCGCTCGCCGAAGCGGGGATCCGCGCCGAGCAGCTCGGCGGCGTCGCCGTGACGGCGGGCCCCGGGCTCGTGGGCTCGCTGCTCGTGGGGCTCTCGTTCGGCAAGGCGCTCGCGTATCGGCTCGGCATTCCGCTCGTCGGCGTGCATCACCTCGCGGGGCACCTCGCGTCGGCCGAGCTCGCCGATGCCGCGCTCGCGCCGCCCTATCTCGGCCTGGTCGTCTCGGGCGGCCACACCGCGCTCTACCGGATCGGCGCCGATGCGCCGCCGGCGCTGCTCGGCGAGACGCGCGACGACGCGGTCGGCGAGGCGTTCGACAAGGTCGCCGCACTGCTCGGTCTCGGCTTTCCGGGTGGGCCCGCCGTGGCGCGCGCGGCCGAAAGCGGAGACCCGCACGCGTTCGAGTTTCCGCGCCCGCTCGTCGATCGGCCCGGCTTCGATTTCTCCTACAGCGGCCTCAAGACCGCAGTGGCGACGCTGATCGAGCGCCGCGGAGCGCTCGGCGAACGCGAGCGCGCGGACGTCGCGGCCTCGTTCGAGCGCGCCGCGGTGGGGGTGCTCGTCGATCGCGCGTGCCAGGCCCTGCGCGCGACCGGGCTCGACCGGATCGCCGTGGTCGGTGGAGTCGCGGCGAACCGGCGCCTGCGCGAGGAGCTGCGCGCAGCGGGCGAGCGCGCGGGATTTTCTGCGGTGTTTCCGCCCGCGGCGCTGTGCACGGACAACGCGGCCATGATCGCCGCGGCAGGCGCTCGACTGCTCGCGCGCGGCGAGCACCACGGGACCGCGCTGAATGCCTACTCGCGCGCGCCGCTCGGCGATGCTCCCTGGAGCAAGGGCGAAGACCGATAAGGTGGATACTCCCTCGATTCGCGAGATCCTCGCCCGCCACGGCCTCGCGCCGAGCCGCGAGCGCGGCCAGAACTTCCTCGTCGACGAGCGCGTCGCCGCCGAGCTCGTCGATCGCGCGGGGGTGGAGCCCGGCGACTCGGTGATCGAGGTGGGCACCGGGCTCGGCATCCTGACGCGCGCGCTCGCGCAGCGCGCGGAACGCGTGCTCACGATCGAGGTCGACGCGGGCCTCGTGCGGGCGCTCGAGTCCGAGGCCCTCCTGCCCGCGAACGCGGAGCTGCGCCACGCCGATGCGCTCGCGCTCGACTGGCCCGGGCTCGTGCGCGAGCGCGCGGCCACGCGCGTGGTCGCGAACCTCCCGTACGCGATCTCGGCGCCGATCTTGCGCCTGCTGCTCGACCTGCGCGGCTCGCTGCGCGACTGGTCCGTGATGATCCAGCGCGACGTGGCGGATCGGCTGCTCGCGGATCCGGGCAGCCGCAACTACTCGTCGCTCACCGTGCTCACGCGGTTGTGCGTCACGCTGCGCCGCGTGCGCGATCTGGCTCCGGGGCTGTTCTTCCCGGTTCCGAACGTGCGCTCGACCTTCGTGCGCGCGACGCCGCTCGCCGACGCCCCGATCGGCGCGGACGACCTCGCCTCGGTGGAGCGAGTGGTTCGGGGGGCATTCGGCCAGCGCCGCAAGACGCTCGCGAATGCGCTGCGCGGCGCGGGTTTCCGCGAGCCCGCTGCCGCTTGCGAGACGGTCGGGATCGACCCGCGCGCCCGCGCCGAGAGCCTGGAGCCCGAGGCGTTCCTGGCGCTCGCTCGCGCGCTGGCGCGCGTGCCAGTAGACAACCGCCCTTGACCGCCCGCGAAATCCGAGCCTAAACTTCGGTCCAACTCGGAGGGGAATCGCAAGTCGCGATCCTCATCCTACGAGCCAAAACCCCCCGTCCTGAGCGCAGAGCGCCAGGAAGACAGAAGACACGCCTAGCCCAGCCCAGTGCACGCTCGGATCCTCCTAGGACCGAGACGGGGGCAGTCAGCAGGCGAGCTCGCGCAAGCGGAGTCCCGGCGCACTTGAGCGGACTCTGCGAGTACGAGCACCGGCCGCGCCTCCGGAGTCACGTCCAACGGACGTGATCAGGAACTCCTTCCGGAAATCCCTCCGGATGGGACAGGCGCGTTGACCGTTTTCCGGTGCGAAGCGAAAGGCTGTTCGGAGGACCTCGATGTCCACCGTCACCCTGAAAGCCGCACGCGAGCACCGCGTGACGGTCCCGTCCCTGCAAAAGCGCAAGGGCCGCGGCGAGCCGATCGCGATGCTCACCGCCTACGACTTCACGTTCGCGCGGATCTTCGACACGGCCGGAATCGACGTGCTGCTCGTGGGCGATTCGCTCGGCAACGTCGTGCAGGGCCACGACACCACGCTGCCCGTCACGCTCGAGGAGACCATCTACCACACGCGCCTGGTCTCGCGCGCGGCAGCGCGCGCGCTGGTCGTGGCGGACATGCCGTTCGGCAGCTTCCAGATCTCGCCCGAGGACGCGCTGCGCAACGCGGTGCGCTGCGTGAAGGAGGGCGGGGCGCACGCGGTCAAGCTCGAGGGCGGTGTGGTGATGGCCGCGACGATCGAGCGGATCGTCACCGCCGAGATCCCGGTGATGGGTCATGTCGGGCTCACGCCGCAGGCGGTGCACCGCATGGGCGGCCATCGCGTCCAGGGGCGCTCCGAGGACGGCGCGCAGCGCGTGCTCGAGGATGCGCGCGCAGTGGAGGCCGCCGGCGCGTTCGCGGTGGTGCTCGAAGGCCTGCCCGCCGACCTCGCGCGCGCGGTGACGCAGGAGCTCGTCGATTCCCACGATCGGGATCGGCGCGGGCGTCGACTGCGACGGTCAGGTGCTCGTGATGCACGACATGCTCGGGCTCTCCGACTGGACCCCGAGCTTCGCGAAGACCTATGCCGGACTGGGCGCACTGGTGGCCCAGGCCGCGCGCCACTTCGCGGACGAGGTGCGCGAGCGCAAGTTCCCCGATCCGGAGCACTCGTACCGCTAGGTCGGCAAGTTTCGCGCAGCGAGCCGAAGGCGAGCGAAGACCATCAGCAAGTTTCGCGCAGCGAGCCGCAGGCGAGCGAAGACCATCAGGCAGGCGAGCGAATGACCATGGACCGCATCGACACCGTACGGGCTCTGCAAGCGCGCTCCGACGAGGAGCGTGCCGCGGGGCGCCGGATCGCGCTGGTGCCGACGATGGGCGCGCTCCACGCCGGGCACGCGTCGCTGTTCAAGGTCGCGCGGCAGCGCGCCGACCGCGTCTGGGTCTCGATCTTCGTGAACCCGACCCAGTTCGATGATCCGCGCGACCTCGCCGCCTATCCGCGCACGCTCGCGGGCGATCTCGACCTGTGCCGCGACGCGGGCGTCGACGTCGTGTTCACGCCCGATGCGGCGCAGATGTATCCCGAGGGTGCGCAGACGATCGTCGAGGTGGGCGCACTCGCGGCGCCGCTGTGCGGCGCGGCGCGGCCGGGGCACTTCCGCGGCGTGGCCACGGTCGTGACCAAGCTGCTCGCGGCGGCCAAGCCACACGTCGCGGTGTTCGGCGAGAAGGACTTCCAGCAGCTCGCGGTGATCCGTCAGCTCGCGCGCGATCTCCTGCTCGACGTGGAGATCGTCGGCGCACCCACCCTGCGCGAGCCCGACGGGCTCGCGCTGTCGAGCCGCAACCGCCATCTCGACGTCGACGCTCGCCGTCAGGCGGTCGCGCTCGTGCGCGCGCTCGATGCCGCCGAGTCGGCGGTCGCCGCGGGTGAGCGCGACGCCGCGCTGATCCTCGCGCTCGTGCGCGCGGAGATCGCGGCCGCGCCGCGCGCGCGGATCGACTACGCCGAGCTGCGCGACCCGATCACGCTCGCGCCGGCTCCCGAGCAGCTCGCCGGTCCCGCGCTGCTCGCACTGGCTGTGTTCATGCGCCCGACGCGCGCCGACGGCAAGACGGTTCGATTGATCGACAACCGCGTACTGCAACCGCAGACGCGAGCTGGAGGAGCCTCCTCATGATGCGAACCATGCTCAAGTCCAAGATCCACCGCGCCACGGTCACCGAGGCGAACGTGGAGTACGAGGGCAGCATCACGATCGACGCCGATCTGATCGAGGCAGCGGATCTCCTGCCCTACGAGCAGGTCGACGTGCTCGACATCACCAACGGCGCCCGGCTCTCGACCTACGTGATCGAAGGCGAGCGCGGATCGGGCGAGATCTGCATCAACGGCGCGGCCGCCCACCTGATCAAGCCGCACGACCTCGTGATCATCTGCAGCTACGTGCAGCTCGACGACGCGGAGTGTCGCGGCCACGAGGGCATTCGCGTGTTCGTCGACCGCGCCAACAGGGCGCGCGACATCGCCGGCCCATCGCCCGTGCTCGCGAACCACTGATCGGGAGACGGCGCGGCCCGCTAAGCTGTCGCGCCGTGGCCCGCCCGAAGTCGCAACAATCCGACGTCATCGCCACCAATCGCAAGGCGCACTTCGAGTACGAGATCCTCGAGACGCTCGAGGCCGGCATGGCACTCCTGGGCCCCGAGGTGAAGTCGCTGCGCGAGGGAAAGGCCAATCTCGCCGACGCCTACGCGATCGTGCGTCGCGGCGAAGCGCTGCTCCTGCACCTGCACATCTCGCCCTACGAGCAGGCCGGCCGCAACAACCCCGATCCGCGCCGCGACCGGCGCCTGCTCCTGCACAAGAGCGAGATCCGACGTCTGTCGGGCAAGCTCGCGGAACGCGGTTTCACGCTCGTGCCGTTGCGCCTGTACTGGAAAAATGGGCGCGCCAAGGTGGAGCTCGGGCTCGCGCGCGGGAAGCGCCGCCACGACAAGCGCGAGACGATCCGGCGCCGCGAGAGCGACCGCGAGCTCGCCCGAGCGATGCGCGCGAAGTCGCGGTCCAACTAACGGGTGTTTCCCGCTGACAACGGGTTTCGCTACTGACAGAGTCTCAAGTAGCGGTACTACCGGACCGATTCGTGAGCCGGAGGGCCAGTGGTGCCCGACGATCTCGGACAGCCGATCGGAGCCGAGCGGAGCCGTGCGTTCGCACGCCTGCGGATCTCGAGCCTCCCGACGCGGCTGGTCGCGGTGGTATTCGCCGCTGCGATCGCGAGCGTGCTCGCGGACGGCGCCATCGATGCCGTGTTCTCGCCTGAGCTCGAGACGACGAGAAGCGCGTTCGGGATCAACCTCGGCATCGTGCTCGCGTGCGGGGCGTTGGCGCTCGCGGGCGCGATCGCGATCGTACAGCCCTTGCGTGCGCTGTCCGAGATGGCCGATCGCATCGCGCGCGGCGAGACCGACCTCGAGGTCGCGGAATTGTCGAACCGGGACGAGGTCGGCGTGTGTGCGCGCGCGCTGCGCGAGCTGCTCGTGCGCGCGCGCCGCAACCAGCTGGAGCTCCAGCGCAAGCAGGAGCAGATCGAGCGTGTGAACGCGGAGCTCACGCGCACGCGCGACGATCTCGCCCGCACCCAGGAGCTGCTCGATCAGGTCGCGTCCAGCGATGGACTCACGCGCCTGCCCAATCACCGCTACTTCCAGGACCGCCTGCGCATCGAGGCCAAGCGCGCCGATCGCAGCCGCGAGGCGCTCGCGCTGCTGCTGATCGATCTCGACGACTTCAAGTCGCTGAATGATCGCTTCGGACACGCCGCGGGCGACGAAGTGTTGCGCCGCGTCGCGACGATCCTGGGTCACGAGGCGCGCGAGACCGATCTGCTCGCGCGCTACGGCGGTGATCAGTTCGCGTTGCTCGCTCCTCGCACCGACGCGAAGACCGCGGCGGTGCTCGCGGAGCGCATGCGCCAGGCGATCGGCGAGACGCACTTCCACGGTCTCGCTCCCCAGGCGCAGGAGGCGCTCGCGATCACGGCTTCCGTGGGCATCGCGCTGTACCGCAGCGACGTCGCGCGCTTCGGCAACGAGGCCCACCGCGCGCTCCAGCAGGCCAAGCGCGAGGGCAAGGACCACACCGTCCTGTTCCCGTTCCCCGGGCTCGTGGCCCATCGGGAAGCGCACTAGGATCCGACCTCCCGTTGCAGAGGAGGGTCGGCGCATGCACCGCGTGATGGACGGAGTCCGGGTTCTCGAGGTGGCCGAGTACACCTTCGTGCCCTCGGCGGGCGCCGTGCTGGCCGACTGGGGCGCCGACGTGATCAAGGTGGAGCACCCGACGCGCGGCGACGCGCAGCGCGGACTGCTCACGGTGGGCGGCGCGAGCAACACCGGGCAGATCAACTTCCTCATGGAGCACGCCAACCGCGGCAAGCGCAGCATCGGGATCGACATCAAGTCGCCCGACGGGCGCGCGCTGCTCTACGAGCTCGTGAAGAGCTCCGACGTGTTCCTGACCAACTTCCTGCCCGCAGCGCGCCAGAAGCTCGAGATCGACGTGGAGCACGTGCGCGCGGTGAATCCGAGCATCATCTACGCGCGCGGAAGTGCCTACGGCGTGCGCGGCCCCGAAGCCGAGAAGGGCGGCTACGACTCGACCGGGTTCTGGGCGCGAGCCGGCAGCGCGATGGGCTGCAAGGCGCCCAGTCACAGCGAGCCGCCCGCGCCGCCCGGTCCCGCGTACGGCGATTCGATCGGCGGCATGACGATCGCGGGCGGGATCGCCGCGGCGCTGTTCGCGCGCGAGCGCACGGGCGAGCCGTCAGTGGTCGACATCTCTCTCTTGTCTACCGGCGTGTGGGCGATGGGCTGCGGGCTCACGGGCGCGATGCTCGCGATGAGCGGGAAGTTCACGCCGCCGATGGGCGGCGCGCTGTTCATGAACCCGCTCGTCGGCACGTATCCGGCGAAGGACGGCTTCATCATGCTCACGATGCTCCAGGGCCACGTGTACTGGGCGGATCTGTGTGCGCACATCGATCGCGCGGACCTCGTGACCGATCCCCGCTTCGCGACGGCCGAAGCATTCAGCGCCCACGCGGAGGCGGTGAAGGAGGAGCTGCGCGCCGCGTTCGCGCAGAAGACGGTGGCCGAGTGGCGCACGAGCCTGGCCACGCTCTCGGGGCAGTGGGCGCCGCACCAGAACCTTCTGATGCTCTCGTCCGATCCACAGGTGCTCGCGAACGGCCTCACCGTCGACGTCGATGCCGGCGACGGCAGCACGTTCAAGCTCGTCGCGAATCCGGTGCAGTTCGACGAGACGCCGCCGCAGCTCAGCAAGGGCCCCGAGGCCGGGCAGCACACCGAGGAGATCCTGCTCGAGCGCGGGATCGCGTGGGAGCGGATCGCCGAGCTCAAGAAGTCGGGCGCGATCAACTAGTAGGGCGGGAGAGCGAAGCGATCCCGCCATTGAAGCGTTCGCGAGCATGGTCCGGCGGGATCCGCCTTCGGCTTCTCCCGCCCTACGGAAACACGCCGCGGCGGCGCTTGGCTTCCTTCACGCGGTCGATCCCGCGGATCAGCGCCGCCGTGCGCAGATTGCTCTTCTGAGTCTCGGCGAGTGCGAGCACGTCGCGAAATGCGCGCTGCATCAGGTTGATCAGCCGCGAGTTGACCTCGTCCTCGGTCCAGAAGAACTGCTGGAGGCCCTGCACCCACTCGAAGTAGGACACCGTCACGCCGCCCGCGTTGGCGAGGATGTCGGGCACGACGAAGATGCCGCGCTCGTCGAGGATCGCGTCGGCCTCGAGCGAAGTCGGGCCGTTCGCGCCCTCCGCGAGCACGCGGCACGCGATGCGACCCGCGTTGCGCTCGGTGATCTGGTTCTGAATCGCCGCAGGGATCAGGACCTCGCACGGCAGCTCGAGCATCTCCGCATTGCTGACGGCGTCCGCGCCCGGGAAGTCCGTGAGGTAGCGGTGCTCGCGCACCCACGCGTCGACCTTGCCGAGGTCGAGCCCGTTCGTGTCGAGCACGCCGCCCTTCGCGTCGGACACCGCGATCACGCGCGCGCCGAGGTCCTTCGCGATGCGCGCCGCCGCGGCGCCCACGTTGCCGTAGCCCTGCACGACCACGCGCGCGCCCTCGAGCGGCAGCGAGAGGTGCCGGCACGCCTCGACCACGCACGCGACCACACCGCGGCCGGTCGCCTCGAGCCGCCCGAGCGAGCCGCCGATCTCGATCGGCTTGCCCGTGACGACGCCCGGGACCGTGTGGCCGATCTGCTGGGAGTAGGTGTCCATGATCCACGACATCACCTGCTCGTCGGTGCCGAGGTCGGGTGCGGGGATGTCGCGGTCGGGACCGATCACCTCGATGATCTCCGAGGTGTAGCGGCGCGTGATGCGCTGGAGCTCCGATTTCGAGAGCGTGCTCGGGTCGATGCACACACCGCCCTTCGCGCCGCCGAACGGCAGGTTCATGAGCGAGCACTTCCAGGTCATCCAGATCGCGAGCGCGGTGACCTCGCCCAGATTCACGTCGGGCGCATAGCGGATGCCGCCCTTGGTCGGCCCCATCGTGAGCAGGTGCTGCACGCGGTAGCCGATCAGCGTGTCGACGGTCTTGTAGTCGTCGCGCCGGAACGGGAACGACACGATCTGAGACCGCTGGGGATGACGCAGCCGCTCCCAGACGTTCTCGTCGAGTCCCATGCGCAGCGCCGCCGCGTCGAGCTGCGCGACGGCGAGGCGATACATCGCAGAATCCCACTCGTACGTGGGCGTGGCGCCGTCCATGTCCCTCTCTTCGGTGGATTCCCGCTAGCGCAGTAGCTCTGGCGCGAGCGCTTCCACGAGCTCGCGCAGGCCCTGCTTCCAGGGCACCTCGGCCGGGCCGACCAGCTCGCGCATGCGCGCGTCGTCCGTCATGACGCTCTGCAGCGTGCGCTCGGTGCGCTCGAACTTCGGCTCGAGGCCCGTCAGCTCGCCCAGGTAGGTGCACCATTCCTCGATGCTCACGTGCTCGCGCCCACACCAGTTCACGATCAGCGCGGGCACGCGCGCCGCGGCGACGAGCCCCGGCAGCGTGCGCACGATGTCGCGCTCGTGGAACAACGTGTACTGGCTCGGACCATCGCTGTGCACGGGGATCGGCACGCCGTTCTTCATCATGAGCAGGTGGTAGTAGGGCCAGCCACCCGTCGAGCCGTAGGGCGTGTTCAGGCGCGCGATCACGGTCGGCACATCGAACTGGCGAGCCGCGGTTCGCACGACCGCCTCCGCGGCGATCTTCGCGATGCTGTACGTGGGCATCATCACGCGGTGGTTGTCGCCGAGCGGGCTGTCCTCGGTGAATACGTTGTGCCCGTCGGGCTGGTAGACCCCCGTCGTCGAGCAGTGGAAGAACGCCTTGCGCGGCCGTGTGTGGCCGAGCAGCAGCCCCGCCGCCTCGGCGTTCGCGCGCAGATCGCGGTCGAAGTCGGGCTTCGGCGCGCGGCTCACGGCGAAGTGGAGCACGACGTCGAAGTCGGTCGGCAGCGCGGAGAAATCGCCGGCCTCGAGGTCGATCGTCTCGCACCGCACGCCGCCGGCCTCGAGCTGCTCGCGCAGCGCGGGGTTCGTGAAGCGCGCGATTCCCCACACCTCGTTGCGCGGGGCGAGGTCGAGCGCGATCGGACGCGCGACCTGCCCGGTCAGTCCTGTGATCAGGATCTTGCAGTTCTGCATCGGGGGAGTCTCCTCAGGCGGATGCCGCGATACTGGGGGGCGCAGCGGCGCGGCGATCGGCGCAGCGCACGGCGACGCCGCCGACCCGCGCAATGCGCAGGTCGCCGAGCGGCGTTCCGACGCCGCTGTTCACGGTCAGCGCCACGGAGAGCTGCCGCGCGGGGTCTGCGAACGCGCCCGAGCCGCCGAACCCGTAATGCCCGAAACCGCGGGGCGCGCGCGCGCCGAGCGCGAACGAACGGTGGTAACCGAGCCGCCAGCGCATCGAGAGCGGAATCACGCGGCCGACGCCGTTGTTCTGCTGGGTGGTCGCAAGGCGCACCGTCTCTGCGGAGAGCAGACGCACGCCGTCGAGCTCGCCGCCCGCGGCCAGACACGCGTACAGGCGCGCGAGCGAGCGCGCGGTGAAGAACCCGTTCATCGCCGGGATCGACGCGGAGCGGAACACCTCGGTGTCGAAATCGACCTCTTCCATGCCGGGCGGTGCGAGCGCCGCGAGCGCTTCGGTGGGGTCGAAGCGGACGCCGACTGCGGAGAGCCGGCGCCGCCAGCGCTGCGCGCGCACGAACATGCGCTCGCGTGTTGGCGCGGCGCTGCTCGGCGGAGGTGCTGAAGGCGCCGCCGAACAGCTGCGCGCAGCGGTGCTGCTGGTCCGCGGGCACACCGCAGTACAGACCGTCGAGTCCGAGCGGCGTCGCGAGCTCGGTGGCGAACAGCTCGCTGCACGGCTTCTGCCCCGCAACGCGCCGGACGATCTCGCCCACGAGCCAGCCGTAGGTGATGGCGTGGTAGCCGTGCGCGGCACCGGGCTCATGGCGCGGCTTGGCCGCGGCGAGGCGGCGGACCATCTGCTCCCAGTCGACGATTTCGCTCGCATGCTCGACGACGTCCGCGATCGCGTACAGGCCGGCCTCGTGACACAACACGTGGCGCACCTTGATCGCTTCCTTGCCGTTCTGCGCGAACTCGGGCCAGTAGTCGGCCACGCGCGCCTCGTAGTCGAGCAGGCCGCGATCGGCGTAGATGTGGAGCAGCGTCGACGCGACTCCCTTCGTGGTCGAGAACGAGATCGAGAGCGTGTCCTCTTCCCACGGGCTTCCCGCGGAGTCGCGCGTCCCGCCCCAGATGTCGACCACCTTCTCGCCGCGGTGATACACGCACACCGCGCCGCCGCCGGGCCCGCGCCGCGGGATGATCCGCGCGAGTGAGACGCCGACGGCCGCGAAGTCCGGATGCAGGGAGCCGTGGAGCATGCGACTAGTCGTCCTTGCCCTTCGCGGGCAGCTGCTCCGCCGCCTTCACGAGCTCTTCGAGCGACTCCGCGAACAGATCCTTGAAGCACCAGACGTCCGGGACGAGCTCGCGGCACGCGATGATCCCGAAGTCGAGGTGGTCGCGGTAGCTCGTCACGGTGATGTTGAGCCCCTGACCGTCCGCGATCGCAGAGACCGGGTAGTAGGTCTGCATCAGTGCACCGCCGCAGTACAGCGGCTCGCGCGGACCGGGCACGTTCGAGATGATCACGTTGAACGGCGGGCTCAGCCGGTTCATCACCTTCGTGCGCGCCGCGATGCGCGCCGCCTGCGCGAGCAGCGCGGGTGTAGCTACTTCCGTCCAATCAGTCAGCAACGCCGCGGGCGTGGCCTGCTGCATGCGCTTGGCGGACTTCATCGCGTTGTGGATCCGGCGCAGCCGCGTCACCGGGTCGGCGATCTCGGTGGCGAGCTCCGAGATCACCTGTGTCACGCGATTGGTGAACTCCTGCTTCTGGCTCTCGGAGCGAACCGACACGGGCACCATCGCCTTGAGCGGCTCGTTGGGCAGCGCGTTCTTGCTCTCGAGGTAGCGGCGCAGCGCGGAGCCGGACACCGCCATCACCACGTCGTTCAGCGTGGTGCCGAACGCATCCTTCACGTGCTTGAAGTCGGCCAGCGGCAGCGAGAAGAACGCGAAGCGCCGGTGCGGCGTGATCGCGCGGTTGAACGGCGTGCGCGGCGCGGGCGTCTGCGGAATCGGATCGGCGTCCACCTGCGGCGCCTGCCGCTCGAGCCAGCTTCCCACGACCGGGAGCTTGTCGAGCCCGAGCGTGTTGGCCACGGCGCCGAGCGCCTCGTTGCTCTGCCACAGGCTGCGGGCGGTGCGAAACACGGTACCCGCGATCTTCGCGGGCGAGAGCGCGAGCCCCGCCACGCCGCGCGCAAACATCTCCATCGAGCGCGGCACTGCCTCCGGTCGCCAGGTCTCGACCGCTCCCTGCGCGGGCTCGGCGTCGGGCGCCCGATCGAGCAGCACGCGCATCATCTCGGTGCCGGAGGCGCCGTCGATCGTGCAGTGGTGGATCTTCGTGTACAGCGCGACCCGCCCGTTCGCGAGGCCTTCGATCACGTACGTCTCCCAGAGCGGGCGCCCGCGATCGAGCGCGCGCGCGTGGATGCGCGCGATCAGCTCGGAGAGCTGTTGATCGTCGCCCGGAGGCGGCACTGCGATGTGTCGCAGATGGAAGTCGAGGTCGAAGTTCGGGTCTTCGATCCAGTAGGGCCGATCGAGATCGAACGGCACTTCGACGAGCCGGCGCCGATACGGGGGCAGGAGCGGCAGGCGTTTCTCGAGCGTCTCCTCGAGCGCGTCGCGAAACGAGCGCTCGCCGAGTCCGGTGGCGTCGAACATGACCAGCGACGCGACGTGGCCGAGCTGGCCTCCGGCCTCCATGAGCAGGAACGCGTTGTCGAGACCGGAGAGCTGCTGCATCGGGGACTCCTCCTGGGGCGCCGCCCCCCCGCGCGCGCCCGAGAACGATAGCCTCCGCGCGACCCGCTGCCCGATCCGTGGTACCTCTCTCTTCCGACCGCACAGAAGGAGTCCAGCTCATGGCGGCACGAAAGAAGATGAGCGCGTCGAAGAGGATCCGGAACGCGCAGAAGCGCGCGCGCGACGCAGTCGAGGTAGGGCTCGCCGATCTCGAACGCCGCCTCCCGCGCAACCTGCGCAGCGCGGTGCGCGAGATGCGAGCGAACCTGCGCGCGTTCCAGCAACAGCTCGAGCGCACGCGCAAGGATCGCGAGGATCGCTGGCGCCGGATGCAGACCCAGATGCGCCGCGACATGGTGCGCCTGCTGCAGCGGCTCGAGAAGGCGCTCGCACCCAACGCTCCGGCGTCGCGCGCGCGCGCGTCGTCATCGCCGCGGCGCAAGAAGCGCTAGGAGCGCGGCCCAATATTCGACCATCGAGTCTTGGCGGAACGGGAGGCCACCTGTTCGACTTCGCTCGCCTTCGGCTCGCTGCGCGCGCCGCTTCGCGGCGCTTGCGGGCTGAGCCCAGCTAGCGCAGTGCGCTCGGACGCGATCGATCAGTGGCTCTCGAGCTATCTCGAGATGCCCGTGAAGCTCTCGTTCGAGAGCAGCGTCGGCGATGCACTGCGCGGCAGCGTCGAGGGCGTCAGCCTGGAGGTCGCGGGCGTTGCGACCGCGTGGCTTCCGCTCGAGCGCATCGCGATGGGCGCCCAGCGCGCGACACTCACGCCGGGCCTGCCCGCCACGCTCTCGGTCGAGAAGCCCGTCGTCTCGATCACGGTGGGGCAGCGCGATCTCGACCGCTGGCAGGGTGGGTCCCAGCTCCCGTTCCGGCTCCAGCTCGGCGAGAAGGGCCTCGTCGTGAACACGGGCGTCGCGGGTGTCGTGATCACGGAGTTCGAGGCGCAGCTCGAAGTCGTGAACGGCTGGTTCGTGCTGCGTCCGCGGCGCGCGGCGATCCTGGGCATTCCGAGTCAGCTCGCGACCTGGCTGCGCGCCTATCTCCCGCTGCCGCCGATCTCGCCCGGGGCGCGCCTTTCCGGCATCGATCACGCCGCGGGCCGTCTCACGCTGCACTTCGCCGTCGCCGATTTCGAAGAGCGGGTCACGCCGGGCATGCTCCAGCGGCTGCGCAAGCGGCTGCTGCCGTGGGTCGACTAGCGGATCTCGCCCGATCGCCCGCGCGTGAGCAGCACGCGTACGTCCGCGGGTAGATCCACCGCCGACTCGTCGCGCAGCCGCCAGAGACGGTTGCGCCCCGTCTGGAGCAGCGCACCCGGGATCAGCACGACCACGAACGCGTTCCCGTCGATCTGGGCCACCCCGTGCGCGCGGCCTGTCGCGGTGTGATCGGCCCCCATCGCGCAGGCGGCCACCGGATCGGGCCCGCAGCGAACGGCGACGCCTGGAAGCCACGCGCGTCCGAACCCGGCGCTGAACGTCGCTCGACCCGGCATGCGGTCCGCATACGCGTGCAGTCCGATCTCGACGTCGAGACGCGCGGACGCCGGTGCGGACTTGACCCAGTAGAGCGATGTCGGCGTGTGCAGGAACGCGATGCCGGCCACGGGCTCCGTGCAGTCGGCGATCCCGCTCCAGCGCAGGTCCACGACCTCGACGAATGGACCCGTGCCGGTGCCCGCCTGCGCAGCGTCCTGGTAGGTGCGGCGCGTCGACCTCGACCAGCTCCCGCGGATCTCGATCGGCTCCGCGGGAACGACCGCGCCGAGGGACTCCGCGACGCTCTCGATCAGCGGGTGCATGACGCGGGCCGAGCTAGTGACACCGCACGACGCGATGGCCGCACGTGCGACCGGGCTTGTCGGTGCGGTGCCAGCAGTAGGCGGTGTCGGAGAGCAGGTGGAGCTCCCAGACCACGGTTCTGCCGTCGCGCTGGCGGCGCGTCTCGCCCTCGAGCTCGAGCGTGACCGAATCGGCGGTCGACTTCAGCACGCGATAGCGCCCCTCGCGCCGCTTGGTGCCGTCGAATGCGGCGACCGGCGCCTCGTGCCGCAGCGTCATGAACTGCCGATCCGCGGAGAACACGAGGGTGTGCGGATTCACCGCGCAGCTGCGCGAGTGGTCCCCGGTCCAGCCCCATCTTCCCGCGATCGCGGCGAACACGTCTCGCCGGGGCGGTCCCGCACATGCGGCGATCGAGAAGAGCAGGGCGAATCGCAGGGCGCTCGAAGCGTCGAGACGTCGCACGACCTGGATTCAAGTCCATTCTGTTAGTTCGTCAAGTCGCGGGGCCGGGAGAAATATTCCACGACCGCCGCGGGGCGATTTCGAGTAGAGTGCTCGAGTGCTGAGCCCGTACCGCGTGATCGATCTCGCGTGCGATCGCGGGATCCTGTGCGGCCAGATCCTCGCCGACCTCGGCGCGGACGTGATCCAGGTCGAGCCGCGCGCGGGCAGCGCGGTGCGGCGCGAGGGGCCGTTCCTCCGCGACGAGCCGGGCCTCGAGCGCTCGCTCGTGTTCTGGGCGTACGCGCGCGGAAAGCGCAGCGTTGCGCTCGACCTCGAGGACGAGAGCGACCGCGCGGTGCTGCGGCGCCTGATCGCAGGCGCGGACTTCCTGATCGAATCCGAGCCGCCCGGCCGGCTCGAGGCGCTCGGGCTCGGCGACGCCGCGCTCGAGGCGATCCAGCCCGGGCTCGTACACGTCTCGATCACGCCGTTCGGGCGCGAGGGGCCGAAGTCGGGGTGGGCCGCGACCGACCTCACGCTGATCGCGGCGGCGGGGCTCGCGCATTTGAACGGCGAGGCCGGTCACCCGCCCGTGCGCTGCTGCGTGCCGCAGGCCTGGGCGCACGCGGCCGCCGATGCCGCAGTCGGCGCGTTGATTGCGCACTTCGAGCGCGAGCGCAGCGGGCGCGGGCAGCATGTCGACATCGCAGCGCAGCACTCGCTCACGATCGGCACTCAGTTCCGCGTGCTCGACGCGCCGCTCGGCGAGGCACCTGCGCGCCGGCTCCCGGGCGGCGTGTTCGTCGCGGGCCGGCTCATCCCGCTGCGCTACCGGCTGCGCGACGGCTGGGTCGCGCTCGGACCCGCCATCCTGCCCTCGACGGGTCACTTCATGAAGCGGCTGCTCGCGTGGGCGCTCGAGGAGGGATTCGGCGATCCGGCCGCACTCGACGAAGAGTGGGGTCAGTTCGCGCTGCGCGTCGTGCGCCGCGAGCTTTCGCCCGACGCCTACGCGCCCGTCCACGCGGCGCTCGAGGCATTCTTCGCCACGCGCACGAAGGCCGAGGTCGTGGAGGCCGCTTGCAAGCGCAAGCTGCTGCTCGCGCCGCTGTTCGATCTCGGCGAGTTCGCGGACAGCCCGCAGCTCGTCGCGCGCGGCTTCGCGACCGAGCTCACGCCGCCGGAGGCCGTGGCGCCGCTGCGCTTCCCGGGACCGTTCGCGCGTTTCGAGCGCACGCCGATCCGCTACGAGCGCCCGCCGCCGCGGCTCGACGAGCACGGCGCCGCGCTGCGCGCAGAGGCACCGCGCGCGCCAGCGTCGACCGGATCCGGCGGCGCGCCGGGCGCGCCGCTCGCGGGTGTGAAGATCCTCGATCTGTTCTGGATCCTCGCGGGCCCCGGCGCGACGCGCATGCTGGCCGACTACGGCGCCGAGGTGATCCACGTCGAGTCGACTTCGCACCTCGACACGCTGCGCGTGATCCCGCCCTATCAATACGCGAATCCGCATCCCGAAGGCGCAGGCGCCTTCCAGTGCGCGAACGCGAACAAGCTCGGCGTCACGCTGAATCTCGCGAGCGCGGAGGGGCGCGAGATCGCGCTCGAGCTCGTGCGCCGCAGCGACGTCGTGACCGAATCGTTCGCACCGGGCGTGATCGACCGCTACGGACTCGGCTGGGAGACGCTGCGCGAGATCAAGCCGGATCTCGTGATGATCTCGAGCTGTCTGCTCGGTCAGACCGGACCGTGGCGCGACCTCACCGGCTTCGGAAATCTCGCGGCCGCGATCACGGGCTTCCAGCAGCTCGCGCGCTGGCCCGATGCGCCGCCCGCGGGTCCCTACGCCGCCTACACCGACTTCATCGGCGTGCGCTACAACGCGCTCGCGATCCTCGCCGCGCTCGAGTACCGCAATCGCACCGGGCAGGGCCAGTACATCGACATGGCGCAGGGCGAGGCCGCGCTGCACTTCCTCGCGCCCGCGCTGCTCGACTACGCCGCGCACGGCCGCGTACCCGGGCCGCTCGGCAACACCGACCGCGAGCTGCACCCGCACGGCATCTTCCCGTGCGCGGGCGAGGACGCATGGGTGGCGATCGCGGCGCGCGACGAGCGCGACTGGCGCGCGCTGTGCAGTGCGATCGGGCGTCCTGACCTGCTCGCGCGCCGCGGCGAACGCGAGCTCGTCGACGCCGCGCTCGCGGAATGGACGCGCGCGCTCGCTCCTGCCGAGGTCGAGTCCGCGCTGCAGGCGCGCGGCGTGCCCGCGCACGCGGTGCTCGACATGCCGGGCGTATTCGCGTGTCCGCAGCTCCAGCACCGCGGCCACTGGATCGAGATCGCACACGACATCTTCGGCACCACCACGATCGAGAGCACGCGCATGCGCTTCTCGCGCTCCCGTGCACTCGTTCCCGAGCGCGCGATCGCGTTCGGACGCGACAACCGCGTCGTGCTCGAGTCCATCCTCGGCTATTCGCCCGAGCGGATTGCGGAGCTCGAAGCGAAGGGCGTGCTCAGATAGGGTGGGCAATCCCGCGCTAGGTCCACTCGATCAGCAGCGTCGCCTGCTCGGCGCTCGCGCGGGCGAGCGGCTCGGCACGCTCGCCGAAGCGGGCCTCGACGCGCTCGCGCCGGATCTTCAGCGTCGGGGTCAAGACCTCGTTCTCGATCGTCCAGGCCTCGCGGCACACGATCAGCGCGCCCACGCGCGCGTGTTTCTCGACCTGGGTGTTGATCGTCTCTGCCTTCGCGCGCAGCGTCCGTTCCACTTCCGCGCGGTCGCAGCGCTGCGCGAACTCGTTCAGCACGCACACCATCACGGTCTTCGAGTAGCCGCGCCCGAGCAGGCACACCTGCGCCGTGTGGGGATTGTCCGCGAAGTCGCTCTCGATCGGCACCGGCGCAACGAACTTGCCCTGGATCGTCTTGAAGTAGTCCTTCACACGGCCCGTCAGGTAGAGGAAGCCGTCTTCGTCGACGCGCGCCTTGTCGCCGGTGTGCAGCCAGCCGTCGCGGTAGAGCTCGGCGGTCTTGTCCGGCATCTCGTAGTAGCCGGGCGAGAGGCCGTCGGCGCGGATCAGCAGCTCGTCCTCGTCGCTGAGCTTGTAATCCACGCCGGCCAGTGGCTTCCCGATCGAGCCCACGCGGAACTCGGTCCGAGTGCTCGCCACCAGACCCATCGCCTCGGTCTGCCCGTAGCCCTCGAGCAGTTGCACGCCGACGCGCCCGAACCACTCGATCAGCGCCGGCGGCGTTGGCGCCGCGGCGGTCAGACAGTAGTCGGAGTCACCGAGGCCGAGGATCGCGTCGACCCGCGCCCGAACGGCGTCGCCATCTCCGGCGAGCGCGCGATCGAGCGCATGCTGCGATTCGAACTCCGCGAGCACGGTCTGCTGGAGCTGCTCCCAGATCCGCGGCGGGCCGAACACGAAGTTCGGACGCACGTCGCGCAGGTCGCGCAGCAGCGTCGCGAGCGACTCATTGAACGTCACCGTGCCGCGATAGAGGAGCGAGTACGCCTCGACGAGCTGCCGCTCGCCGATGTGGGAGAGGGGGAGATAGGAGAGGAAGCGCGGGTGCTCGCGCACCGCGAACGCGGCGGCGAAGCGGTGGATCGGGAGGATCATCGACGCGTGCGTCTGCATCACGCCCTTTGGCACGCCGGTCGTGCCCGAGGTGAAGACGAGCGAGAGGACGTCGTCCGCGTCGCAGCGGTGCCGCGGGCGCGAGCCCGCGGCCTCGGCGAGCAGATCGTCCCAGCGCAGGTGGGGCCTGTCGATCTCGACACCGGGCAGGCAGACGATCTCGGTGCCCTCGGGCAGCGCGCCGCTGACCGCGTCCCAGTTCTGTGCCTCGCCGAGGAAGAGCAGCTTCGTTTCGGAGAACTCGAGCACGTAGCGCGCCGACGGTGCGGGGATCGTCGTGAAGATCGGGACCGCGACGTTTCCGGACGCGGTGATCGCGAAGTCGGCGAGGAACCAGTGCGCGCGGTTGCGCGACAGGATTGCCATCTTCACGCCGGTGCCGAAGCGCGCTTCGAGCCACGCGGCGACGGCGTCGATCTCGGACTTGGCGGTCTGCCAGCTCCACGCGGTGAAGGCGTCGCCCTGGCGGTCGCGCAGCCAGATCGCGTCCGAGGCCTCGCTGGCCCACTGCTCGAGGTAGTCGGAATAGACCCGGTGCATCACCGCGCGGCAGTATACGCCCGCTGCTGTGCGCCTTTGCGTAGCCGTGAATCGGCCCTAGTCTTGACCCCACAGGGGGCGATCGGTTTCGACGGGTGGTCGAAAGCGGGCGCTGCGTGCCGAGGACGTCATCTCCCTCGTTAATCCGGTGGCAAGTTGGTAGCTATAACTGCCGACGCAAACTACGCACTCGCTGCCTAGCTAATCCCTAGCGACAGCGACGCCCGTCCGCGACGCCTTCTAGCGGGTTGCGGGCGTCATTAGAGGGCTGGCCCCCGGCCGCTGACAGACCGCATCCGGGGGCGAGAAACAAGTCTGTCTAGGTGGGAGCTTCTCCAGGTTTCCGCGACTGGCCCCACCGAAAATGAGCGGAAGCTACGCACGTAGACGCGCTGGCCGGACATCATGCGGACGCGGGTTCGATTCCCGCCGCCTCCACCAAAATCCACAGTAGTTTCAGTGATTTGCAGACGCGAAATAGCGCCTGCACACCGCGCGCACACCGGGCCCTCGTCGGGCTCCTCTCCTGCACCCAGCGCGAGATCGTTGTTTCTGGGCGACTCTGAGCGCCGGTGAATTCATGCGCGCGCTGACCGAGGACACCCGAGCGCTGATCGAGCAGTTGCGGTCGCTGCCCAAAACGCAGGTTCGGAAGTCGTCCGCGCGCGCACCGCCGCCGGGGTGGAGCTGCTCGGAAAGATCGCCGACGCCGCCGAGCTGGCAGCGCTTCCCGAGATCTTGTCGTTCGTACTGGAGAAGGACGCGCTGTTCGCACAGGCAGCTTCGCACAGGCAGCTTCGCACAGGCAGCGGCGCTGCTCGCGCTCTCGGTGCGCGGCGAAGCGGAGGCCTCTGACTAACCTCGTGCCGTGTAGCACGGCACGAATAGCTCAGCGCGTGCCCCGAGAAACGCCTCGATGATCTCCTTGCTGCGGTGCCGCGCCTCGAACTTCCCCAGCCCGATGAGCGAGTCGATGCCGCGCACATCGTCGAGCTTGTACTGTCCGCGCGTCACGGTGGGATCGACGCGACACACGTTCTCCGAGCCGAGCAGGTTCTGCGCTAGTCCGAGCGCACACCTGGACTGGCCGACGAACATCATCTCCATGAGCGGCGTCCCCCATCCGAGCGCACCCGTGAGTCCACGCGCTCGGAAGAAGCTTCGCCGCATTGGACTCGACGTGCAGCTGATGCTCAGAACCTTGATCGCGTCGAGCGGCCATCGCAATCGGTGGCCGACGGCCTCGACACAGCCTAGCGCAACGGGGTTGTTGGCCCAGAGGCCACCGTCGAGAAGCTCGGGCCCGCGCTCTGCGCGGGCCGCGGGGAAGAACGTCGGCGCGGCGCTGGTCGCAAGCGCGACCTCGACGGCACACTCCCGCCAATCCGTGTGGAAGTCGGTGTGATGCGGCGTCTTGTAGATGTAGACCTCTCCCGACTCCAGAACCTGTGATGGGATCAGGAGGCGCGTGCTCGCCTCGCAGAGCTTGCGGTCGCCTAGCTTCTCCTCCAGCACGCTGCGGAGACCAGCGCTGTCGTACTTCGTCCGGAGAGCCCGTCGCGCACTTCGGAGCCACTGATTGCCGTGGAAGATCCGCGCACCCTCGCGCTCGTAGAGCGTGGTCAGCTCGCGTGCGGACATGCCCATCGCGAGGCCGATCGCAATGATGCCGCCCGTCGAGGTGCCCGTGATCAGGTCGAAGTACTCGCCGATCTTGCCCTCGACGTGATCCTCAAGCTCCGCGAGGAACGCCGCGGCGAACACGCCCTTGATCCCGCCGCCGTCGATCGCAAGGATCTTCCTCACCACAGCCTCCGGCGCCGGCGCGATCTGATGCGCGGATGACTACCGCCCCCGGCCCACGTTCCGGTGGCGTGCCACACCTCGTAGAAGTACAGCCATTCCATCGCCCACGGCACGATGGTGACGGACAGCCGTAGATGCGGGCCCCACTCTCCCCTCCGTGGCTGATACAGGCACAATCGGAGCCTAGGGTAGACGTGCGGCACGGGCGTTCCGTCGTCGAGCGGGCGCAGCTCGGGATCTTCGACCGTCACCTCAGGCGCTGTTCCCAGTCGATAGCGGAGCCGCAACAGGTAGCGGTCCGTGATCTCCGTCGGCTGAACGATGGCCTGCGCGTCGAGTTCCTCGCGGCGAAGACCTCCGTGGAATCCAATCTGCCGGAGATACTGGAGCTGGATCGCGGCGGTGAGCCTTAGTGGTCCCCTACTCATCGTCGCCGCCGTGGAACGTGTGGGGCGGGACGATCGTGCCGCCGATGGTGGCGGAGGTCGTCAGGCTCCGACCGGTGGTGCGAACCTGGCCTGCGCGACGCTGCTGATCGAAGCGCTGGGCGACCGACAGCCGTGCCTCGTGCACGACACGCTCACCGAAGAGCGCTTCCAACGCACGGTCGAGACTGGGGCCCGTGAGCGTCGCTAGCGCGCGGAGACGGTCGCGGAACTCGATCATCCAGCCTACTGCGATCGCGTAGTCGGCGGGCTTCTCGCGCCACTTCTCGCTGAACTCCTCCAGCTGGTTCGTCGGGTTGCGCACGACGAGCTGCTCCCCGCGAGCCTCGGCGCTCTCGATCTCGTAGACGATCTGCTCCATTACCGTCAGGAGCCCCTCGTACAGCGTCGCCGCACCGAGGTAGTTCCGCGCGGCGAGCGTCGTGATCACGACCGAACGAGGCGCAGCCTCGTGCCCGTCGAAGTGCACGTCGCGCGCGCGCTTGATCAGCTGGACGATGCGCTTCAGCAAAGCCTTCAGGTGCGCGGGATCGTTGCTCGGAAGCGGAGCCTGCTTGAGAGCCACGTACCGCTTGCGCACCAGAGTGTCGATGGCGCACTGGCCATCGAACCAGACCGCGTACCCCTCCGGATCGCTGTTCGTGTAGCCGCGCAACTTGCGGTCCGGCACGAGGATGCTCGTGGCGCTCGTCTGCGGGTTCGGGTCCAGGATCGCGAAGAGGAGATCGAGGTGGAAGTCGGCGTAGTTCAGCCGCACGCATCGGTTCATCTTCTCGATGATCGGGCCGAAGAACGCGTCCCGCGCGAGCGTGTTCAGGCCCCAGTTGTACAGCTGCTGCGCGGTGATGTGCAGCACGACGCCGCGCAGCACGATCACGATGTCGAGATCGAACTCACCGCCACCGCGAGGCCGGACCGTGGTATGAATCCGCATCGAGCCCTGCGGACCGATCGCGAGCCATACACCGGCTGGTGTGTTCGACTCCAGGTATCTGCCGACGTGTTTGTAGGCGCTGACGGCCTTCTCGTACCGGGTTGCGTCGAGCTGCAGCTTGACCGTGATCTCGGAAAGAAGGTCGCTCAGCGCGCTCGCGCTGTTGTACTCGATCACTGGGGGGTTCTCCGAAGTCGCGATGGCGAGGCGGAGAGCCTGCGCATCGCCGGTGCGCTGTCGTCTCAGGGCGCCCGGGGACGCGCCCCCATCAAGACCTTGAGTAGCAAATTGTTCAATCCGCCGATCCACTACAGGATCTGGTAGAACTGGGTCTAGATGGCCCCAACCGGTAGATCCCGCGGGGATCGAATGGCGTCGGCTCGCAGCGCACCGCTCTGGAGAGCGGCGGCGTGCGAAGGCTCGCCCATCCGAGCACAGGCATGAGGACTAGCGAGACCGCGGTGAGCGCGATCCCAACCACGCTTTCGTGGGCTTCTCCCCCGTAGCCCACGAGTCGGCGACCGGCGTCGAGCACGATGTAAACCGCGAGGGGGAGGAGAAGACCCCCGCGATGCGTGCCGCCCGATGCTCCAGCAGCTCGGCGCGGTCTTCGTCGGCGTTGCCTTTACCTCAGCGCGAAGCCGCCATCCCACCACGGCGGCGCTGGTCGTCTCGACGAACGAGTCGATCCTCGGATAGCTGTGACCGCCGACTGGTGTTCTCGGGGAGCAGGGAGCTGCGTCGAGAGGCACAACGCGCGGGGCTCGCCAGGGTGGGACTGCGGCCAGAATTCCACGATCTCGCCATCGAGCTGTTGCGGGAAAACGGCGCGTTGCTCGACCACGCTCGCCGGCGCGTGCTAGGCGCGCTGCATTCAGTGAGAAGCCCGCGCGAGGTCGTCACCCCGGCCGTCCGTGCCCTCCTTGGCGCACCCTGACACCCAAGCTCGGCGAGCCGGACGGTCCAGTCGTCGGTCAGGCAGCCCTCGAGCAATGTGCGGTCGATGCGATCCAACCCGAGCGCATAGCGATACAGCGTGTTGCGAATCTGCTCGCGGTCGTTGAGCTCGCGGAGGAGCGATTCGGCGCTCTCCGGCATGATTGCTCCAAGGGTGGGTGGCGCGCGGTTTCAGTTGACGCGATCGCCGCGGCCATGCATATATGTACAGAATTATTTCAAAAAAGGAGGTAGGTGCGCATGGCGATCTCGGCGACCCGAACCGTGGGTATCCTCGCCATCCCGAGTGTGAAGGCGCGTTGGGGCGCTGCGCATTACTTGGCGTGCTTCGGCGGTCTGATGTTGCTCGCCCAGACGTGGACCTACGGGGGCTGGCTGGCCGCGGGTCCCTACTCGGTGAACCAGTTCAAGACACCGGGATCGGTGACGTGGTGGGCAGCGCGCAGCTACGAGGTGGTGTTCGGGATCTTCTTCTTTTGTCTGGCGACCTGGGTCGTGCGCGGCTGCCTGCGAGAGCGGCGCTTCACCTTCGACGCCAAGCTGATGCTGGCGGGCTGGTCGATCATCTGGCTCGACGCGTGGACCAACATCCTGGCGCCGATCTGGATGTACAGCTCGAACTGGATCAACCTGAACAATCCGCTCTCGGGCTTCCCGCTACCCGTGAACCCCGACATCGGAAGGCTGCCGTTCCCGCTCCTCTTCCACATGTTCTGCTACCCGCTGACGAACCTCGGTGCCGGCCTGCTCGTCTGTTCGATCATGGGCATGCTGCGCTCGCGCTGGCCTTCGATCAGCGTCGCGCGCATGCTGCTCGTTGCCGTGCTGGTGGGGATTGCGTTCGACCTCGCGTTCGAGATCCCGATGTTCAAGCTCCGCCTGTGGGCGTTCCCCGGGACGCCCGATCAGCTCGCGCTGTTCGCCGACAACAGCACGAAATTTCCGATCTGGGAGATGATCCCGGCCGGGATCGGCTTTGCCTCGTTCGGTGCGCTGCGATTCTTCAAGGACGACAAGGGTCGCGAGATCACCGAGCGCGGTCTCGAGGCGCACGCTTCGTGGAAGCGCACGGTGATCTCGACGGTGGCCGTGATGGGCGTCGTGAACATCGTCTGGCTCGTGTGCACGACGGGGCAGGCCCTCGTTGGCTTCTACGCGGCGCCCTACAAGCCGCTTCCCGCGCATCTGGTCAACGGGATGTGCGACGCCCCGCTGCTCGAGGGCGGGCGGGTCACCGGCACGCGCTACGGGCCGTGCCCGGAGAAGGGAGTGCCGATTCCGGTCCGCGATCTCCCGGGGCGAGCGCCGGGCTCGCCCTACGAGTCGTACTGACCACGCGAAGAGCGCACCGGTGGACTACGAGCGCATCCGCTACGAGGAAGCTCCCTGCTCGGTCTGGATCACGCTCGATCGGCCCGAGCGGCTTAACCGCATCGACGATCGTACCTGGGCGGAGTTGCTCGGCGCGTTCGCGCGCGCGAACCGCGACGATGCGCGCAGCGTGGTCGTGCTGCGGGGGTCGGGGCGCGTGTTCAGCGCGGGAGGCGATCTCGGCTCGGACATCGCCGACGCCTCGCAAAGGGGGGACGAAGCATTCCGACTCCGCATGGTGCGCCACATCGAGGAGCAGTACCCGGCCTTCCGGGCGATCGAACGCTCTCCGAAAACTACAATCGCCGCACTGAACGGCAGCGCCTATGGCGGCGGTGTGGTGCTCGCGGGACTCTGTGATCTGATCGTCGCGGTGCGAGGAGCGACGCTCTCGTTCGCGGACGCGAAGTGGGGCATCGCCGACACGCCCGGTGCCGCGCGCCTGCCGCGCAAGATCGGCAGCGCGCGCGCGCTCGAGGTGCTCGCGAGTGCGCGGGAGCTCACCGCCGAGGAGGCGGCGGGGATCGGCATCGTGCATCGCGTATGCGAACGCGCCGACTTCGACGCGGCAGTGGTCGCACTCGTCGCAGAAGTGTTGCGCGTGTCACCGCTGGCTCGCCGTCTGACCAAGCGCGCTCTGCAGCGTGCCTTGCCTGCGCTCACGCCGCGCGAGCAGAGCGAGAGCGCGATCGGACCCGAGGTGCGCGAGGGGATCGCGGCATTTCGCGCGCGCCGCCCTCCCTCGTGGCGACCCGAGGCGGTCCGGCCTCCGCCGCTCGAGCGCGGCTGACTCCGCCGGCTCGCGTCATTCCCGGAAGTGGGGCATCACCTCGCGCGCGAACA
This sequence comes from uncultured delta proteobacterium, assembly GCA_963832165.1. Lineage (GTDB taxonomy): Bacteria > Myxococcota_A > UBA9160 > UBA9160 > SMWR01 > JAHEJV01. Next base: position 635,989 of record CAWHTE010000011.1, read on the forward strand.
GCTCGAGGTGCTCGTCCATGCGCCGCGTGGGAAACCCGGGCGGAACGGTCCACGAGAAATAACGCTCGACCGGATTCTGCTCCAGGTAGCGGCGCAGTGCCGCGGTCGTCTCCTCGGGCGTCGCGACCTTGAGCAGACCCGATCGCGCGAGGCTCGCCTCGTCGAACACCTCGGGCAGCAGAGGTTGGCCCGCTTCCGCGAGCCATTGGTTGTAGGACCGCAGTTGGTAGATCGCATGCGGGGCGAGCGCTCGCCAGGTGCGCGCGGGATCTCTCGACGCGAAGAGCCACATGTGGCCGCCTGCGAGTCGGCCCGAACCCGGCGCGCGGCCCGCGGCAGCGAGCTCCTCGCGATAGATTCGGATCTGCTCGCGCATCGGGCCGGTTCCAACGTAACCGTCTGCGAGTCGCGCGGCGCGCCGCGGCCCTGCCGCCGCGAATCCTCCCACCCAGATTGGCGGCCGCGGGTGCTGCACCGGCCGCGGCGTGAGTCTCACGCCGTCGAGGCGATGATGCCGGCCGCGGAATCCGAGCGTCTCTCCCTCCCACAGCCGGCGGATGATCTCGAGCGCTTCGTCGGTGCGCGAGCCGCGCTCGCTGCGCGCGACGCCGAGGCCGTCGAACTCGGCGGGTCGATATCCCACGCCCACGCCGAGCTCGAAGCGGCCGTTCGAGATGATGTCGATCGTGGCGCCGTCCTCGGCGACACGGATCGGATGGTGGAGCGGCAGCAGCAGCACGGCCGTTCCGATCCGGATCCGCTCGGTGCGTGCGGCGACCGCGGCTGCGAGCGGCAGGATCGACGGTGCGTGGCCGTCGTCGCAGAAGTGGTGCTCGGTGAGCCACACGTCGTCGTAGCCGATCTGCTCCGCCCAGCGAATCTGCTCCAGCACGTCGGTGTAGAGCTGCGAAAACGGCTGCGCCCATTCGGGCGGGTTGCGCAGCGAGTACCAGAGTCCGAAGCGCAGCCGCGGTCGCGTACCCCTGTCGATGGCCACTTCTCCGGTCAGGCCAGCGTCGTCGGCGAAGGAATCAGCTCTGAAGGGCTTCCGAGATGTCTCCAACGGGCCCGTCGCTGCTCTAGATGGGCTCGGAGCGCCTCTTCGAAGTCTGCGCCCACAACGCTCGCCGCATGATCCTCCGACTCGAACGGCGGCAGATCCCGATGGGAGATCTGCTTCATCGCGCGTCGCGCGGCCGGGGAGGTGATCAGCACATCGGTCACGAAGCCGGCCGTGGCGATGTCGAACTGCTCGCGCGTGCACAGCCGATTCACGAGACCGATGCGCTGCGCTTCCTCCGCGTCGATCGCGCGCGCGGTGGTGAGGAGATCGGTCGCTCGTGCGAGTCCGACGCGCTGTGGCAGGCGAGCCGCAGACAGCGCGTCGCACAGGCCCCACGTGCCCGCGTCGAACGAGAACCGGGCGTCGTGGACCGCAAGCGCGAGGTCGCAGAGCAGGGCGATCGCAAGTGCCTCTCCACAGGCCGGACCGTTGAATGCTGCGATGGTGGTCTGCGGGCACGTCTCGATCGCTTCGACGACGGCGATCCTCCACGCGCACTGCCGATGCGAGGCGGCCGGCTCGCCGGCGCCGGCCAGCCGGGCGTCGAGCGCGGGGAATCCGTCGGGACCAAAGTGCGCGCCCGATCCGCGCAGCACGACGACGCTGCGATCCGCGTCCAGACGCGCGCGCACGAACGCTTCGTAGAGTGCGTCGTAGAGCGCTTCGTCCCAGTAGGCGACGTCCTGGCCGGCGAGCGTGATCCAGATCGCGTGGTCCGTCGTCTGGTAGTGGACCGCGGCTTCGCGCGCTGCCATGGATGCCGACGTCCTCGCGCTCAGACGTGGCGCGCGAACCAGTTGCGCAAGATGGCGATGTACCGCTCGGGATGATCGATCGTGACCGAGTGGCTCACGCCCTCGATCTCGCCGTACTCCGCGCCCGGCACCGCGGCAGCCAACTGCAGCGCGTGCTTGCGCGGGACGAGCAGGTCGGCGGTTCCCCAGAGCGCGAGCAGCGGGGCGCGGATCCGGCCCAGCTCCTCGTCGGAGAGCGAGTGGCCGAGATCGACGTCGACCTGGCGCAGGAAGGCCGCCTTGTCGAATCCCGCGGCCATCGCCTTGCCGATCAGGTCGATCTGCCCGCCGAGCTGCTCGAGCGTCTCGTTGGAGAAGCTCATGAACGCCATCATTTTGAACTGGATCTCCCAGCCACATGTCTCGACAAGCTCCTTCCAGAACGAGAACTGGCGGCGCAGGTGCTCGTCGACGCGTGCCCAGCACGACGCCGTGCTCAGGGAGATCACGCGGTCGGGGTGGTTCAGCGCGATCTGGAGGGCGACGCAGCCGCCCAGCGAGAATCCCGCCGTCTGCGCGCGGTCGATGCCGAAGGCGTCGAGCACCGCGATCGCATCGTCCGCGATGCGCGCGCTGTCGTAGGGTTCTCTCGCGCGATCCGCCTCGCCGACGTCGCGCGCGTCGAACGTCACGATCCGGTAGCGATCCGAGAGTCCGGCGACGGTCGGAGCCCACATCGCGCGCGGCATCGTGGTTCCCGCGATCAGCAGCACCGGCGGCCCATCCGGGCGGCCGGCGTCCTCACCGACGATGCGCAGGCCGTCCGCGGTGGTGATGTCGATGGTGCTCATAAGCTGCTCCTCTCTGCGATCCTCGCGAAATCACAAGATGTCGAGCATGCGGCCGGCGCTCATGCCGCCGTCGACGACGTGGATCTCGCCGGTGACGAAGCCCGCGTCGTCCGAGGCGAGATAGGCGATCGACCCTGCGATCTCCTCGGGCTTTCCGTTGCGCCCGAGCGGGTGGACCGTCTTGCCGGTGTCCATCACCTTTGCGCTCATCTCGGGCCCGACCATCGCCTCCACGAAGCGCGTCGCGACGCCGCCCGGGCAGACCGCGTTGATGCGCACCTTCGGGGCGAACTCCATCGCCGCCGAGCGCGTCATGGAGACGACGGCGCCCTTGGTCGCCGAATAGATCACGTCCATGGGCGTCCCGAGCAGCGCTGCCACGGAAGACACGTTCACGATCGCGCCGCCTCCTGCTGCGGCCATCCGCGGCGCTGCGGCTCTCATGCCGTAGAGCACGCCCTTGAAGTTGATCCCGATCAGACGGTCGATCTCGCTGTCGTCGAGCGCGGCTAGCGGTGCGAAGAAGCCGACGCCGGCATTGTTGACGAGCACGTCGAACCCCGCGAGCTCGGCGCTTGCGCGTTCGATGAGCGCCTCCACCTCGCTGCGCACCGCGACGTTCGTCGCCACCGCGATCGCGCGTCCTCCGCGCACCTCGATCCCGGCCGCGACCTCCTTGGCGCGCGACTCGTCGAGATCCGATACCGCGACACGCGCGCCTTCTTCTGCCAGGCGGCGCGCCACGGCGGCGCCGATGCCCGATCCAGCTCCCGTGACCACAGCCACGCGTCCCGCGAAGCGCTCCATCGGAACCTCTGTGCAGCCAGAGCAGCCACCTGCCTGGCTCGACGAATTATGAGACCCAGCGCACGAAATTACCAGCAACCCGGCGTGCAACGAGGCACCGCGTCATCGCAGCGCCTCGGGAAGGACACTGGCGTCCATCTCCCCGAACAGACCCTCGTCGCGCGCCTCCTTCTCGATCAGGCGGGCGGTCAGCGACTGGATCTGCAGCATGGTACGGGCGTGGTTTCGCAGCTCACGCCGCTCGGACGCCGGCGTGTTCTCGATCGCGGCGACCAGCCACTCGTGCGACTGCTCGGCCGCTCGCTGCGCGATCGCGCTCACGCGCAGCAGGATGTCCTGGACAGCGGAATGATCGGTCGCGAAGTCGTGGACTCCCATTCGCGAGCCGTGATTGAAGACCAGACGATCGATCAGGAACTCGGTCCAGGTGCTGTCGGCTGCCAGCGCGCCGAGCAGCGCCGTGAGCGCGCCGTGGCTCGACGGGCGGTCGTGTACGATGGCGTCGAGCTGCCGGGAGAGCGACGTGACGAGCGCATGGCGGTCGGTGGCGTCCTGGATCAGGCTGCCCTTGATCTCGGGATCCGACACTTCGGCCGCCATACGTAGAACTGTGTCACGCGCCGCCCCCTGCAGCTCCTCGATCAGCGAGAGCATGAACAGTTCTTCGTCGTTCGCACCGGACAGGTCGCGCGACGGCTCCTGCAGCACGAGCGCTCGGCTGAGGCCCGGTTTGCGACGCAGATAGCCCTTGCGTTCGAGCGTCTTCAGCATGCGATGCGCGCCGGACGGAGAGCCGAGCTGGCAGTCGTTTGCGAGCTCCTCGGTCGTCGGAGCGAAGCCGTGGTCGCGGATGTGACGCCGCAGTTGCGTGAGCACCTCGGCCTGCCGTGGCGTCAACGATCGGGCATTCACGTCAGCGCGGTTTTGAGTTGCAATGCGGGATATCATTTCACTATAATACACCAAAATCGGCCTAGATGTGAAGATTCTTTGCCTTAGGAGCACCGGCGCCGGTCCGGGCAGGGAGGGGCGGGCGCGATGAAGGTGGGACTCTTCTACTTCCCTGCGATCGGGAGCGGCGACCCGACCGCGTACGAGCGCCGCAACATCGGGAACGACCCGGATCAGTACGCCTACCTGCTCGAGGATCTCAAGCTCCAGGCACAGCTCGCAGAGGAGCACGGATTCCACGGCATCTACTTCGCCGAGCACCACTTCGACACGGAGGGCTTCGAGGTCTGCCACAACCCGCTGTTGTTCGACGCCTGGGTGGCGAGCCACACGAAGCGGATCAAAGTGGGCCAGCTTGGTCTCGTGCTCCCGGCCTGGAATCCGCTTCGACTCGCCGAGGACATTGCCACGCTCTCCTACGTCTTCCCCGGGCGATTCGAGCTCGGGTTCGCGCGCGGCTTCCAGACGCGCGAGGTCGCGCCGCTCGCAGCGGCGCACCAGGTGGAGGGTGCGCTCTCCGACCTGGGCGCCGCCGACCAGCGCAACCGCAGGCTGTTCCTCGAACACTACGAGATCCTGATGAAGGCGCTACGCGAGAAGCTCTTCTGCCATCACGGTGAGTTCAACACGATCCCGCCGAAGGGCCTGTCGTGGACGAACCCGGCCACGCGCAACTTTGGCGGGGGAGTGGATGGGAACGGAATCCTCACCGAGATCGGAACCGTGCCGCCGCTCGAGGGTGCGATGCCGCAGCGCTGGCAGGCGTTCTCGTTCTCACCCGAGACGATGGAATGGGCTGCCCGCGAAGGGATGAACCTCGCGATGTTCGAGGTGAAGCCCGAGTTCCAGCGCAAGTACCAGGACGTGTTCATGACCGAGGCCAATAAACACGGCCGCGATCTGCGCTTCGGTCAGGGAGTCAGCTATACGCGCGGGATGCTGTGCCTCGAGGACGGCGATCGAGCCCGATCGATCGACAAGGCGGCCTGCGACAAGGTGTGGGGCGAGTGGTTCTCGGGGACTGGCTTCACGAACGCGTTCGCGCGTCCGGGAGATGCGATGCCGCTCCCGTACACCTACGAGATGCTCGCCGAGCGCGGCTTTAACTTCGTGGGCAACCCCGACGAGGTCACGCGGCATCTCGAGCAGCTCGTGAAGAACACGAACCTCGAGTACCTGAACCTGCACGTCCAGACGGGCGCGGTGCCCCGGGAGATCCTGCTCGAATCGATCGACTTGTTCGCCCGCAAGGTGCTGCCCCGCTTCGATTTCGAGCCGCTCGCGGCCTAGCAGGTTCGCAGATCCGGAGGACGATGCCTTGAAGTTCAATCTGTTCTACTTCCCGCAGCTTGGGGGCGGGGATCCAACCAGCTATGACCGCAAGATGATCGGGAAGGATCCCGCGCAGTTCCGCCACCTGTTCGACGACATCAAGTGGCAGGCGCAGATTGCGGACGAGGCCGGCTTCCACGGCTGTTACTTCGCCGAACATCACTTCGACGTGGAGGGATTCGAGGCGTCTCCGAACCCGCTGTTGTTCGATCTGTTCGTCGGAATCCATACGAAGCGGTTGCGTGTCGGTCAGCTGGGATTCCAGCTCCCGGCCTGGAATCCGATCCGGCTCGCCGAGGACATCGCGACGATGACCTACTTCCTCGGCGACCGGCTCGAGCTCGGCTTCGTGCGCGGGTTCCAGAGCCGCGAGATCGCACCGCTCGCCGCCGCGCACCAGGTCGAAGGCGCCATGTCCGACCGGAGCGTGGCTGACCAGCGCAATCGCCGGCTCTTCCAGGAAAACTACGAGATCGTGATGAAGGCCCTGACCGAGGACTTCATCGCCTACGACGGCGAGTTCCACCAGATTCCGCCGCGCGATCTTAGGTGGCTCAATCCGGCCACGCAGAAATATGGAGGTGGAGTGGCGGCGGACGGTTCCGTGACACACATCGGTGTGGTTCCGAAGCCCAAGGGTCGAAGGCTCCCGCAGCGCTGGCAGGCGTTCTCGTTCTCCGAGGAGACGTTGCGCTGGGCCGGCCGCCAGGGCATGAACCTGGCGCTCGGCGAGATCAAACCGCCTCGCATGAAGGAGATCCAGGACCTGTTCCAGGAGGAATCCGAGAAGGGCGGCCGCAAGCTCGCCTGGGGACAGGGCGTCGGATATCTGCGGCACATGCTGTGCCTGCCCGACGGAGCCGAGGCCCGGCGCCTCGATGCAGCCGGCTCGGAATACCTCTGGGGTCAGTGGTTCGCGGGCACCGGCTTCACCGAGTTGTTTCGGCTTCCCGAGGACGATCCGAACAAAATGCTCCCATACTCCTATGATCTCCTGCTCGATCGCGGTTGGTCGTTCGCCGGCGATCCGGACTACGTCACGCGTTGCATCGAGAAGCTGCTCAAGGACAGTCACTGCGAGCACATCTTCCTTCAGTCGATGACCGGCGTGATCCCGAGCGATGCGCTGAAGCGATCGACAGAACTGTTCGTCGAGAAAGTCTTGCCGCGCTTCGACGTGGAGGCTCCCGGAGATTAGGCGATGGTGCTCGACCGCTTCCTTCGGTTTCGCCGTTATCCTCCCGCTAGAGAGAGGGCGACCCAGGTTCCGCGGGTCGGCGACCGAGGAGATTGAATGGCCGGTTTCACAGCCCAGTTCCCCCGCGAACCACGCGGCGCGAGGTCTTCCCGGAAGCGCGAGAAGCTCCAGGAGCGCGGCGGGCGCGGCACCCCCGTATGGGCCGATCTACCGCGGGACGAGGCGATCCTGCGCGCCGCAGCGGAAACCTTCTATCGCTGCGGCTTCGACGGCACGACGCTCGACGACATCGCGCGCGACGCGGGAATCGGGAGGACGAGTCTGTACCACTATTTCGATTCGAAGGAGGAGATTTACGAGCGGCTAGTCAACAACGTGATCGGCTCGTTCGACGTGCAGGAGGAGTTGTCGCGCGACATCCCCGCGGAGGAACGACTGGAGCGCTTGGTCCGAGCCCGCCTCGAACAGACCACCACCCACCCGATCGAGGTGGGACTGATCAGCCGTCGGCTGGTGCGGATGGAGGGTTCGGTGGGTGAGTGGGCTCGCCGATTCCGTCGCCGCGAGTTCGATTCCCTACGCGAGTTGATCATGCAGGGGCAGCGAGATCGCCGGTTCAGGGACGGGGATCCCGACATCATGGCGGCAACGGTCATGGGGCTGATGGTGCAGGTCTGCGAGTGGTACCGGCCGTCGGGGAGGGTGGACCGCCAAGCGGTGATCGACGAGATGGCTCGGTTCATCGTGCTGGCCGTGCGGGAGCGCTGACGGCCAGCCCCCGCTCGTACCTCAGGTCCTGCCAGCTCGGATCGGGTGTCCAGCCAGTTTCGGCGCCACCTCGTTCGCGAAGAGCTCGAGGCTCCGCCAACCGAGCTCGGGGTCGAGCCCCGCCATCAGCGGGCTCAACACGATCGTTCCGTCCGGATCGAGCGACGCGACCAGATCGATGCACGCCTGTGGCGTCAGCACCCTGTACATACCCGAGCTGCGCAACGCATGAGCGTCGCTGATCGGAGCATAGGGGCCGCGCACGCCGGCCTCGTGCATCCAGCGGCCATAGCTGTTCGCCTCGTGGAGGGCGTGCGGGGCGATGTGCTTCCAGTCGTCTTCGGGATCGAGCGCCACGTGCAGGAAGATCGGCCCCGAGATGAACTCGATGCGCGGCGTGCGGCCCAGATTCGCGCACTCCTCGCGGTAGGCGCGCTGCAACTCGGGATCGCGGCCGCCCGGGAAGAAGCCGTCGCCGATCTGCGCCGCGCGGCGCGCGGCGGCCTCGCTGTTCCCGCCCAGAAACAGCGGCGGACCGGGTCTTTGCAGCGGGCGCGGAGTCACGCGAACCGTTGCGCCGGCGAACTCGAACGGATCGCCGGTCCAGGCGCTCCGCAGCGCTTCGACGCCTTTGCGCATGAGGCCGGGGCGCTGGCGAGTCTGGCGGCCGAACATCGCGAATTCGGCCTCCCGGTAACCAGCTGCCAAGACGAGATCGACGCGGCCGCCACTCACGAGATCGAGCACCGCGATGTCCTCGGCGAGGCGCAACGGATGATGAAGGGGAAGAATCAGCGCCGAGAACAAGAGCCGCATGCGCGACGTGCGGCTCGCGATCCCCGACGCGAGCACGAGCGGCGAAGGGCAGTAGCCGTCCTCCGAACCGTGGTGCTCGTTGAACAAGAACCAGTCGAAACAACCGCGCTCGTCGGCCCAACTCGCCTGTTCGAGCGCGGCCGCGTAGAGGGTCGCGTCGCCCGCGCCGAATTCGGGTGAGCGCAGGTCGTAGCGCACCGCGATTTTCGGACCCGCGCCGGCATTGGCGCTTCCAGTCATCGCCGAATTATGCAACATTTTGTCTCGAAACTCTCAGGGGCCCTAGGAGCCGGAGTCTTGAACACCTCCTCCGGCCGACCGCGCGGTGGTCGGCAGCGCAATGCGAAGATCGAGCCGGTTGCCGACGAGCGCCGGGGTCGCCCCCGCCAGGGCAGAGCCGTGGCGCGCAACCTTCCTCGCGACGAGGAGATAATCAAGATCGCGGCCGAGATCTTCTATCGACAGGGGTTCGAGGGCACGAAGCTCGACGACATCGCGCGCGATGCGGGAATCGTCAAGGGAAGTCTCTACCACTACTTCGATTCGAAGGAGCAGATCTACGAGCGCCTCGTGAACAACGTCGTGGGCACACTGAACGTGCAGGAGGAGATCGCCCGCGACATACCTGCCGATGAGCGCATGCTTCACATCTTGCGGGCGCGCCTCGCACAGACGACCTCCCATCCGACGGAAGTAGGGCTGATCTCGCGACAGCTCGTCCGCATGGAAGGGCCGGTCGGAGAGTGGGCTCGCAAGGTGCGACGCGAGAACTTCTCCGCGCTGCGCGAGTTGATCGTGCAGGGGCAACGCGACGGTTGTTTTCGCGCAGGTGATCCGGACATCCTCGCGGCGACGATCATGGGGCTGCTCACGCAGGTCTGCGACTGGTACCGGCCCGGAGGGCGAGTGAACCGGGAGTCGCTGATCGAAGAGATGGCCGAGTTCGTGGTCGGCGCCTTGCGCGTAGCGCCGGCGAAACGCAGGGGAGGTCGCTGACGATGGATGCGCTCAGCGCGATAGAGACCTGTCGCGCGATCCGGCACCTGAAGCCCGACCCGATACCCGACGAGCTCCTACGCCAGCTCGTCTATTACGCGACGCGCGCGTCGAGTCCCGGAAACAGCCAGGGCTGGGAGTTCGTCATCGTGCGCGACCGCCTAAAAAAGGAGCGCATCGCGGCTGCGATCCGGGCGGGTAGCCCGGGTGCGCCCGATACGAGCCGCGCCGACGCGGTCACGCGGCGGATGATCCGGGGCGCCATGCATCTGATCGATCGCTTCGCGGAGATGCCGGCGATCGTGTTCGTGTGCGGGCGCAACGCGTATCCACCCGACGCGCCGCTCAAGCGCTTTGTGTGGTCGACGGTGTATCCCGCCGCGCAGAACCTGATCGTCGCCGCACGCGCGCTGGGCCTTGGCAGCGCGTTCACGACACTGCACGAGTTCGCGGAACCCACGATCCGCGCGACACTGTCGATTCCCGAAAACGTGTTCCTCGGCGTCACGATTCCCGTCGGTTTCCCCGACCGCCCGTTCGGGCCGGTATCGCGGAGGCCGATCGACGACGTCCTTCACTGGGACCAGTGGTAGTTCCGCATGTCCCCCCGAGTTGGAGAGCCAGTCATGCGAGCCGCCTATTGCGACAAGATGGGACTTCCCGATCCCCTCGACGGACTCGTGATCGGCGAACGCCCCGAGCCCGTCTCGCGTCCGGGTTGGGAGATCGTCGACCTTCGCAGCGCTTCGCTGAACCGCCATGACCTCTGGCTATTGAAGGGCGTGTCCGTGGTGCCCGTCACGCCGCCCGTGATCCTGGGCTGCGACGGCGCTGGGCGATCGCGAGCCGGCGAGGACGTCGTGATCTATCCGGTTCTCGCACACGGCGCCGACTTCTACATGCTCACCGATGGCGTGGACGGGATGTTCGCTCCGCGCGCCGCGGTGCCCTCGGAGAGCCTGGTCCGCAAGCCTGGGAATCTGACCTTCGACGAGGCCTCGTGTCTGCCCACCGCCTATCTCACTGCCTGGAGCTCGCTCGTCGGGAAGGCGCGCCTGCGCGCCGGCGAGCGGCTTCTGGTGCAAGGCGTGAGTGGTGGCCTCTCCAACGCGTGCATCGCGCTTGGCAAGGCGCTGGGCGCGCGTGTCACGGCGACTTCCTCGCGCATTGAAGGCCTCGATTTCGCGCGCTCGCTCGGTGCGGACGAGGCGATCTTGTCCGGGGAGACGCTCGAGAAGAAGGTCGACGTGGTGATCGACTCGGTCGGTGCCAAGACCTGGTCGCACTCGATCGGGTCGCTCGGGTACGGTGGCCGGATGGTCGTGCTCGGTGCCACCACGGGCATCGATGCCCCCGCCGAGATCCGCTTCATCTTCCGCAAGGATCTCACAGTGATGGGTCACAAGATGGGTACGCTCGAAGAGTTCCGGACGCTCTGCACTTTCGTGGAGGAGCGCGATATCCATCCCGTGATCGCGCGCGTTTATGACAATCTCGACGGCGTGCGAGGTGCCCTGAAGACCATGGCGGAGGGAGGTTCGCTCGGGAAGCTCGTGGTTCGCTGCCGCTAGTCCGGGCGCAGCGGCGGAGGGCGCACACTCGCGCGCAGTCGCGCCGCCTCGTCGCTCTCGAACAACGGCAACAGCGGCGGTACGCGCTCGCCGCGCTCGGCCCGCCGGGCGATTAGCGCATAGCCGTCCACGACGGGGTCGCGGATGCCGAGCCGTGCGAGCGCCTCGGCATGTCGGAGCGCCTCGCGTGTCCGCTCGAGGTGGAGGAGATCGAAGATTCGCCGCCTGTGTGCGCTGACGGCGCGCGGCCACTGACCGGTGATCCGCTCCTCCGTGGTGATGCCGTCGGCGTAGAGTCCGAGCGCCGCCTGCAGCGACCCGAGCTGTTCGAGCGCGGCAAACCGAGTCGCGGGATCGGCGTCTCCGATCCGAGTGACGAGCGCCGGGTAGTCCTCGGGCGCGATTCCGTGCGCGAGCGCCCACTCGGGTCGCTCGCGGAGCACGAGCGCCGGGTCGAAGCCGCGTCGGCGATCGAATGCGATGCCCCGGCTCGCATAGTAGGCGGCTACGCGGTCGAGGTTCTCGCCGCCTGCGTCCTCGCGACGCACGTATACGGCACTGTCGACGCTGCGGAACGCAAGGACCCAATCCTCTGTGTCGTCGAGCAGCGCCGTCGTGTAGCGCGCGGGTAGACGCGGGTCGCGCCGCTCGGGGAGTCCTGTTCCGAGGAACAGGTCCACTTCCGCGCCGCGCAGAACGTCGAGAAAGCTGCGGCCGGATCCCGTGGAGCGTCCGCGCGCCACGGACTCGTACTCCTCGAGCAGGCGCACCGGAGGGAAGTTGAGCGTACCGTTCACGAAGGTCTGGATCCGCGGGGCCAGCCAGAAGCCCAGGAAGCCACCCATGTAGTAGTTGGCGAAGAGATGCCCGGATAGATCGGCATCCGAGAGGAACCAGACCGCGTGCGCGTGATACTTCCGCGCTGCATACGGCATGGTGAGGTAGCTCTCCATGTCGTCGGGTACACCGAGCGCGCTGGGACGGAGCCGTCCCGCACTCGGCGCAGCGCAGAGCAGCAGCAGAGTCGCGACAGCGGACCCCCAGCGCAGTGCGAGATGTCGCGGCGTGCGAGCCGCGCCGCCTTGCGACGCGAGGCACAGCCAGAGGAGCGCGGGAAACACGCCCAACCAGTGGAGCCGGATCGCGAGCAGCATCGCGGCGATCGCCGCCACGGCGAGGGCGAGACGAACCGGGACGTCGTGCGTCGCCCATCGCAGCATGCGGTCGCGTGCCGATGGGCGCGCCCACGCCGTCGCGGCTGCGAGCGCCGCGACGGCGACGCTGACGGCCAGCAGGTTCGCGATTCCCCACGCGAGCGGACCCATCCGCATAGCGGGGGACGGGAGCGAGAACGGATCGAACGCCGACCATTCATCGAGCACGAGCGGAAGGCGCGGCTCGAAGAACGCCGTGAACGGCGCCAGGTGCTGGCGGATACCGACTGGGTTCAGGAGTGCAACCGCCAGCCCGGCCGCGAGGACCGCGGCGATTCGCGTCGCGCGCGCGCGGCTGGCCTCGCACGCGGCGTTCGCGCCGGCGCGATCCTCGATCCGCGCGCGCACGACGATGCCGAGCGTTCCCGCCGCGACGAGGATCGGCCCGAGCAGGAATCCCGCGTGGGCGTTTGCATTGAGCGCGATCAGCGCGATCGCTGTGCCGACGCGCGCGCGCGTCGGCGCGACGGGCGGCGCGAACAGCAGCGCAAACAGCGCTAGTGCCACGAATATCGTAATCAGCTCGGGGCGCAGCTGGATCAGGCGGTACCACGACAACGCCAGGAAGCACGCCGTGGCGAGCGCGGTGAGAGGCAGATCGGACCGGCTTTCACGCCAGGCCAGCCAGGCGACCAGCACGGTGATGCCGAGCACGAGTCCCACGTGAAGCGCTCGCAGGCCCTGGAACCCCGCCGCGGTCCACACGCCATGGAGAGCGACGTCGAACAGCCACGAGGCGGGAGCGGGTGGGCTCAGCGTCGTGTGCAGCAGCGGATCGGATCCGAGCCATGGCCCGAGCTGCGCGTAGTTCCTGCCGAGCGCGAGGTGCCACCAGAAGTCGTCCGTCTCGAGTGGGCGCCCCGCGACGACCAGGACGAGCAGCGTCCAGGCGAACAGCGCGACGGCCACGATCACCGCCGACGCGCGCATGCGATCCTAATGCTCGTCAGGACGGACTCGGTTCGTCCGCCGGAATACACGCTTGCAGGATCTCGCGCAGGCCCTGCTCGACGGCGGGGTCGTCGCTCAGCGCATCGACTATCGCGGCCTGCGCTGCCTCGCGCACCCAGAGCCCCGCCGCCACGAGCTTGCCCGCGGCCACGAGCAGCCGCGTGGATGCGACCTCGCGCAGCAGACTCGCGTCGAGCCTGCGAATGGCTCGGGCGAGAGCGACGAGCTGGGTGCTCCTGGTGCGATCGATCCCGGTCTCGCTCCGGACGATCTCGATTTCGATCTCTTCGGGCGGAAAGTCGAACTCGATCGCGACGAGGCGCTGGCGCGTCGAATCCTTGAGCTCCTTGAGCACGCTCTGGTAGCCCGGGTTGTACGAGAGCACCAGGCCGAATCCCGGTGCCGCATCGAGCGTGACTCCGAGCCGTTCGATCGGGAGCTGTCGGCGGTGATCGGAGAGAGGGTGCAGCACGACGACGGTGTCCTGACGCGCCTCAACCACCTCGTCGAGGTAGCAGAGGGCCCCCTCTCTCACCGCCCGCGTGAGCGGCCCGTCTTCCCATACCGTCTCTCCGCCTTTCAACAGGAAGCGGCCGACGAGATCGGCTGCGGAGAGATCCTCGTGACACGCTACCGTGATCAAAGGCCGGCCGAGGTCGTGTGCCATCGCCTCGAGGAAACGCGTCTTGCCGCAACCAGTGGGCCCCTTGAGCACCACGGCGAGACGCGAGAGCATCGCCGCTTTGAACACCCGGTCCTCGTTGCGCACCGTCACGTAGTACGGCCGCGATCTCGCCATCGATCTCTCCTTACGCCGCGGCCCGCCCCCCGCGCACCTCGGCGAGCGCGTGGCGCAGCAGGACGGGCAGGCGATCCACCAGCTCGGAGAAGGAGACCGCGCTGGCATGAGCTGCGGTGCCGAACACACGCCGCAGCGCGGCGTCGCTCTCCGACGAGCCCAGGCTCAGACACAGACACGCCACGCCACGCGCACGCGCTTCCTCGAGCGCGCGGCGCGCGTCCGCCTCGGCGTACACACCCTCGTAGTCGATGTCGAACGCGAAGCCGTCGGACAGCACGAGGAGCAGGCGCTCCCGGGTCCCGGCCTCGTCGAACAGCACCGAGGAGGCATGCCTCACGGCAGCACCGAGCCGCGTGAATCCCTCACTGCGCACCTTCAGCAGCCGCTCGATTCCCGCGGCCGGCGAATGCTCCAGGAACGAGAGCAGCCGCTCGAGGCACACCCAGCTGCGGCCATGGGATCGGAACGCATACGCTGCGACGGCTACTCCGAGCGACGAGAAGGCCCGGATCAGCCGCGCAGCGGCGTCGATCTGGAGTGCGAGGACCGGCACTCCGGAAGACGAAGGATCCGACGTGGAACCCGATACGTCGAGCAGCAGCAGCACACCAAAGTTGCGGGCGCGACGCCGTAGGCCAACATAGACGTGCTCCTCGGCCGTTGCGGCTGCGCGCGCCCTCACGTCCACGATCCGCGAGACGACGGCGTCGAGATCGAGGTCGTCGCCGTCGCGCTGTCGCCGTTCGCGCCGCAGCGACAGGCCGACGCGTACTAGTCGGCGCTGCAGGCCCGCATCGGCCACGTTCAGCTCGCCGATTCCCGCGCGGTCGCTCGGGGCGATCTCGTAGACCGTGCACCAGTCGGGACGGTAGGTCGCGCGGCGCACGTCGTACTCGGGATGGCGAGCGGCTCGCGTCGGCACGGGTGCGTCGGGCGGCGCACGATGGCTCGCGAACGATAGGAACGCGGCCGGGCGCCGGCCGGGCCCCGGCGCGCCTGCGCGCGCGTCTCCGGGCAGGAACGGATGGCCCCCCGTCTCGGCACCCGGGCTCGTCGAGCCGGCACCGCGCTCGAGGCCGAGCAGTCTTCGCGTCCACTCGGCGAGCGCGCCGTCGACGAGTCCGGATCGGCGGCCCTTGCGCTCCGCCGCGTCGCCGTCGGTGCGGAACTCGAGCGCCGGCGGAGGCGTCTCCGGCGCGAACCGTTTCAACGCGCCGAGGTCGAGCGATCCGAACAGCGCGTCGTCGCTGGGTACCGGATGTCGGCTGCGCGTCCAGTCCAGCGATGCCGCGGCCGAATCGGTCACGGGCCGCACTGCGACGCGCGAGTCGATCTGTGCACGAAGCCCGGGGAAGCGCCGCTGCAGCTCGCGGCACACGCGATGGCCTTCGAGCGCGAGATAGCGCGGGGCGTCGCGGCGCCGGAGCTGTCGCAAGATCTCCGGAGCGAGGGATCCCGAGCCGATCAACGCGGCCTGGACGGCCACGACCGCGCGAAGTGCGTCGGGCGCGAGCGAGTCCGGAGCGAATACCACCGCCCCATCGGTGAATGCGCGGGGCAAGCGCTCGACGAACTCGACGGTCATGCGGCGACCGGCGATCGCAGTCGCCAGGGGACCGAAGCTGCGGCCGGTGTCCACCTCCACGTCGGAGACGCTACCAAAGCTCGCCTCGAGGCGGGTCAAGGCAGCGCTGCGAGGTGCCGCGATACGTCTCCGATCAGGTCCATCGCGATCTCGCGCTCCTCGAACTGCCACCCGTGCGCGCCGAGCTCGAAGCGGTCCAGGTAACGGCCCACTACGATCGCCTGCAGCGGGAAGTCTGGCAGGCACTGGAACACCGTGAAAGTGGTTCGGGTCTCGGCGCGCTCGCCGTCGGACGCCAGCGTCACAATCGTGTTCGTGTTCACGTGGCGCGTGCCTGGAGTGCCGTCGTAGAAGCGCATCGACTTCGAAACGAGCTCGCGTACCGCGGCCGACCCGTTCGCCGCCGTGTCGGTGCCCGCGACACGCAACGCGCCGCTCGCGAAGAGCTGCGCGAAGCCATCGACGTCACCCGAATCCAGTAGCTCCGCGTAGCGGTAGATCAGGGTGCGGATCGATTCGACGTCGCGCGATCGGTCCCCAGCGTCGATGCGCCGCAGGCGGAACACTGGAATCGCCGGGCGGCTCGTGCGCTGCTCGTACGTCGAGAACCGCTCGACTCGGCGCTTTCCTTGTTCCCAGAGGCTGCCGCGTTCGGGTTCCGGCACGAGCGTGGCGCGCACGCGAAAGCGCTCGGCGCCGATCTGTACTTCGGCCTCGCGATGCGCCCGCAGGTTGTGATACCACGCGGGATTGCGGTCCGACGCGTTGTCGGTCGCGAAGATCACCCAATCCTCGCCATGACGCAGGTAGATCAGCGGGGTCGTGCGCGGCTCGCTCGACCGGGCCCCGCGCGTGGTGAGCAGCATCGTGTCGGCGCCGAGCGTGCGGCCTCCGATTCGTCCGCGCGTCAACTGATAAGCGGTTCGCTGAGCGACGATGAAGCTCCGCAACAGCGGGTTGGCGTACGAACCGGAGCTCACGTCGGCCTCATCGGCTGCCGGCGCCCGTAGAATCGCAGGAGAGCTGCTGGACCGCGGCGTCTAGCAGGGCCCCGCTATCCGCCGCGCGTGCGGGGTCCGCCATCGCCGTGACGTCCATGAGCGTCACGTGATCGAGTCCTGCCGCGCGATACTGCTCGATGATCGCGACGAGATCGTCCGGCGTGCCATGGAAGAGTACCTGTTGCACGAGCTCGTCAGGGACGCGATCGATGAGCGTCAGCAGCTCCTCCGTGGTGTGATCGCTCGCGAGAAGCTCTCGGATGCCGGTCCAATGGGTCCCTTTCGGGTGCTCGTATCCAGCTCGCTCGAACGTTCCGGCGGGTTGCAGGAAGACCAGGTATTTCAGGATCGGATTGCGCAGCAGCTCGATGCACGCGTCGGCGCGATCGGCCAGCACGCAGTAATGCACGAGGGAGTAGGTCAACGACGCCGGGTCGCGCCCCGCTTCGACGGCCGCCTTGTGGATGATTGCGACGGATCGTGCGTACTCGGCAGGGGTCAGGTACCAGGGGGACCAGCCGTCGCCGAAGCGACCCGTGAGCTGCAGCGTACGAGGTCCGTTCGCCGCGATCCAAATCGGCGGGTAACGACCCGGCGTGAACGGGCCGAGGCCGCACGCAGCGTCGCGCAGCTGGAAGAATTCGCCCTCGTAGTCGACGCAGCCGTCGGACTCCCAGAGCAGGCGAATCACCTCGAGCGCCTCCTCGAGCCGCGACACGGGCTTCGCGTAGGGAAGTCCGTACGGAGTCAGGTTCTCCGGCTCACCCGAACCAATGCCAAGGATGGCGCGCCCGCGTGTCAGGTGATCGAGCGTGAGCCATTCCTGAGCGAGCATCGCGGGGTGACGCCGGATCGACTCCGTGACGCCGGTACCCAGGCGGATGCGATCGGTGTGCACGCCCGCCGCGGCTATACACGCTACGGTGTCGAAGAACATGTGGGGACTGTTCGCGAGCGCGGCCGCGGGCGTGACTTCCGGGGTCCAGAGGGCGTCGGGGAGTCCCATCAGGTGATCGGCCCAGAGCAGGGCGTCGTACCCGCGGCGTTCGTAGGAGCGGCAAGTCTCGAGAAAGCTCTCGGCCGGCAGGAATGCAGGCCCGATCGCTGCGACCGGTATCGACATCGGCACCTCCGGCCATGGCGACGCCACCGTGACCGTGTCATTATGTACTCATCTGTACAATAAAGGCAATCGCTTTCACCGGCTTTCGTGCCGGGTGATCGCGTGGCCACTGATCCCGACCCGGGCCACCGAGGAGCCGAGACCGTGTCCAGACGACGTTCCTCGCAGAGCGAAATCGCCGAGACGATCGACCGATTGGCGATCCTCGATCTGTGTGCGCGCTACACCCATTCGGGCAACGCGCGCGACGCCGGTGGTCATTCCGGCACGTTCACGAGCGACGGCGTGCTCGAGACGATCGACGAGAACGGTAAGCCGATCGAAGGATGGGTGATGCGCGGCCCCGCGGCGGTGGCGGATCTGGTGCGCCGTTCACCGCCCGGGTCGGTCGAGATCACCGGTGATCCGATCATCGAGATCGATGGCGACAGCGCCTCCGGCAGGTCGTCGTTCCTGTTCGGGATGCGCTCGCCGGATCGCAATCAATTCCGTTTCGTCACTACGGGTCGCTACCGCGACCAGTTCCGTCGCACCGAGGCCGGCTGGCGAATCGCCCGCCGCACGGTGGAGCTCGACATCGGGATCGACCGCTTCATCGAGGCGATCTCGTCCACCGTGGATCCGGCGGCATCGGCGGTCATGCGCGATCCCGACGTTCAGAGACTTCTCGACATCGAGGACATCAAGCAGCTCAAGGCTCGCTACTTCCGCTGCATCGATCGCAAGCTCTGGTCGGAGTGGCACACGATCTTCGCGCCCGACGCGGTCACGCGCGGACAGGGCTTCGAGATCCGCGGGCTCGAGACCCTGGTCGCGTTCACGAAGGATCGGGTCGACGACGCCGTCACTGTACACCACGGCCATCAGGTCGAGATCTGGTTCGACGATGATCGCCACGCGCGCGCGATCTGGGCGATGCAGGACATCGTGCAGTTCGACACCGGCGCGGAGCCCCAGGGTTTTCGCGGTTATGGGCACTACGAGGACTCTTACGTGAAGCTCGACGTGGGCTGGCGGATTACGTCGTGCGAGCTCGTGAGACACCTCACCCACAAGCTTCCGGGCGGATATCCCGCTCACTGGCTCGAGAAGAAGCCGGGAGCGTACAGCGAACCGACCCAGTCCGTTACGCGTTAGGTGGGTTCCGTGCGCGTGGGCCTGCAGATCGACATGCGTAATCCGGTCGAGCGGCGGCGGCCCTCGACCGAGCACTTCGCTAGCCGGCTCGATCGCCTCACAGAGGACGATCGTCTCGGCTGCGACGCGGTCTGGTTACCCGAGCACCACCTGTTCGACGATGGATACCTCGCGCAGCCGCTCGCGTTCGCGGCGGCGATCGCGGTTCGCACCAAGCGCATGCGCATCGGCACGGCGGTTCTGCTGGCGCCGCTGCGGCCGCCGATCCTGATCGCGGAGGAGGCGGCCCTCGTCGACATCCTGAGCGGCGGCCGTGTCGAGCTCGGGATCGGCGCGGGCTACCGCAACACCGAGTACCACGCGTTCGGCGCCGACCACGCGGGACGCTTCGACGCGCTTCGAGCCTGTCTTCGCGAGTTTCCTCGGCTCTTCGCGCAGGTGACGCCGCCGCCCGTGCAGCGTCCGGTCCCGTTCTGGCTCGGAACGAACACCGCGCGTGGCGCGCGCGAGGCGGGCCGCAACGGAGCGGGTCTGCTCAACTGCGAGCCCGCAGATCCTGGGCCGTACTACAAGGGTCTCGCGGAGGCGGGCCGCGAGCCGCGCGACGCACGCATGGCGGCCTGGACGTTTGCGATCCTGGCCGACGACCGGAAGCCGCCTACGACCGGATCGCGCCGCACTACATGTACGTCGTCAATTCCTATCGGCGTTACATGGTCGAGGGCACCGGCAAGCCCGAGCCGCCGCTGCTGCCCGCGTCGGAGGCGCGCAGATTTCGCAGCAGTATGCTGCCGCGCTCGAAGTGCTTACGCCCGATCAGGCGGTCGCACGGATCCGTCGGATCACCGGCGGATTGCCAGTCACGGACGTCTGGTTCTACGCCGACTTCGGCGCGATGCCGTCGGACATCGTCGATCGGCACCTGGAGCTATTGTTCGGCGTGCTGCGGCCCCCGCTGCAGCAGACTGCCCGCTCGACCTAGCGCGCAGGGCCGCCGGAGGCGAAGAAGATCAGCAGCTCCATGTCCTCGTCGATTTCCACGAAGGAGTGCTCCGAGGTCGCTGCGACGTAGAGCACCGCTCCCGGCCCGACCGGGCGATCCACGCCGTCGATGCGGACCCGCGCGCGACCGGCGAGCACGTAGTACACCTCGTCCTCGTCGTGCGGCGCCTGCAGATCGTTCGCACCGGCGCGCAACCGATAGATCCCGCACGAGAGCGTAGGCACGCGCAGGAACTCCAGGTAGGGCACCGTAGACCGGTGCATGCGGTTGCGGACTTCGTCCAGCTGGAAGATCTGCCACGAGCTGCTCACGATGGATCCGGTGCGCGCTCCACATCGAATCGAGGCATGACCTTCTCGGCGAACGTTTCGAGCGATCGCATCTGCACGTCGCGGGGAACGCGGCCGGTCCACGTTAGAAGGAGCAGGTGATCGGCGCTGGTGCCCTGGAGATGGTCCTCGATCTTGCGCGTGATCTCGTCCGGACTTCCGGCCAGCGTGAAGTTCGAGTCGACCAGATCCTGGTAGCGATACTCCCGCGGGCCCGGCGGATCGTCGGGCCGACGGAACAGCTCGCGGAACATCCACGGGTAGTAGCGGCCGTAGAGTCCCTCGCACGCCGCCGCATCGTAGCGGCGCGCCTCGTCGCCATCGGGAAGGCAGATGAACGGTCGCTGATAGGCGACGCCCTCGCCGAACGCACGCGAATGGCCGGCCGCGGCCGATTCCTCCTGGAAGATGGTCTGGAAGTAGCGCTGCTGCTCGGGATCGACGAGTCCGAGCGCCAGGTTCATGCCCTCTCGGCCCGCCCAACGCACGGTCGACTCCGAGAACGAGAAGGCCTGCCAGCGCACCGGCATCTTCCGCTTCGGAAGCTTCGGGACGACGCCGAGCTCCGTGACGATCCCCTGCGGCGTCACACCGCGTCCGTGCACGAAGGTGAGCTCGTTCTCCCAGACCAGGTTCTTGGGCGGGATCTGGTAGAACTCGCCGTCGAAGCTGACGAAGTCGTTGCGCAGAGCCGCCATCAGGATCTGATAGCTCTCCATGAACGCCCGGCGGTTCGCCTCGTCGCCTTCCGAGCGATCCGAGCTCGCACCCGCCACGTTCTTGGGTGCGATCGGCGTCACTTCGCGGCTCTGGAACCCCCGCACGAAGCCGAGCTCGAGACGGTCACCGAACATGTGGGCGGTCGTCGCGATGTCTTCTGCGAGCCGGAGCGGATTCCAGCACGCGAGCGAGAGTCCGAGCTGGCCGAGCTTGATGCGCTTCGTGTTCATCCCGATCCAGATGTCGAGCAACAACGGGTTGTGGGAGACCTCGAATCCTTCGACGCTGAAGTGGTGCTCGGCGAAGTAGAAGCCCCAGAATCCGGCATCTTCGACGAACTTCGCCTGGAGCTTCAGGTCCTCCATCATGTACGCGTACTGATCGGGGTCGTTTCCGAGCAGTGGGTTGCGGCGATATGCGTCCG
Source organism: uncultured delta proteobacterium (assembly GCA_963832165.1). Taxonomy (GTDB): domain Bacteria; phylum Myxococcota_A; class UBA9160; order UBA9160; family SMWR01; genus JAHEJV01. Next base: position 657,365 of record CAWHTE010000011.1, read on the forward strand.
GGTCACCGGAGCCGAGCTGAGGGAATCCGAACAGGCTGAACTTCATGAGGGATGCTCCTGTTTGCTCGACGGTTTGGCGAATGTCAGGGATGCCGCGGCATGCGTGGCGGGAGCGCGAGGTCCTCGTCGCGCCGCCGTGTCGCAACGCGGTGTCGGATTCGCCAACCGTCGGCGGTCTCGACCACGACATCCTCGTAGAGACCCGTGCTGACGTGCCCTGCGGCGAGCACGCCGATGATCTTGCTCGTGACGCGAACCGTGCCGTCAGGCGATCGCTGTACCACGATGTTCGTGATGTGGTGGGCGAGCGGATGCTGCGCGGTGGCGAAGAAGCCGCGCATCGCGGGGAGCCCCTCCAGCGCGGGCAGTCCGACGGAGGAGACGTCGTAGACCGCGTCCTCTGTGAATACCTCGGACAGGCCGTCCCAATCGGCGCCATCCATCAAATGCCCGAACTGACCCAGCAGCTGGTGGATGGCGAGGATGTCGTCGGGGGCGAGCCGCACGGCTGGATTATCTCACACAAAAGCACGAAAATGGTTTCACATGGTCATCCGGCCGATCGCAGGGTAGGTCGATGCACGTACCGTTCGGTGGCGGATGCTGCTGTCGCGCGATCCGCTACTTGTGTCGCGCAGCCCCCGAAACCGCGCTCCATTGCTACTGCCGGCATTGTCAGCGCGCGACGGGCGGTGCGTGCGCCACGGTGATCGTGGTGCCGGCGGCAGCGCTGGCGATCGTGTGCGGTGAACCGGCCGCGTACGATGTGCGAGCGGATAGCGGTCACACCGCGCGGCGTCAGTTCTGCCGGACCTGTGGTTCGCCTCTGTTCGCGGGCTCGCTCGCCCATCCGGAATCCATCGGCGTCTACGCCGCCACGCTCGACGATGGGAGCGGTGTCGAACCCGCGCTCAACATCTGGACGAGCAGCCGGCCGGCCTGGGCGAGGCCCTACGTCGGACTGCCTAACCTCGAGCGCGGCAGGCCACGGCGCTGACGGGGCGCCTACTCGGGAGAGAAGCTTGCCGCGACGCGGGCTGCGAGGCGGTAGGGGCCCCGTTGCATGAATGCGGTCAGCACGCGCGAGAAGCGACCATGGGAGACCAATCGCTTGCCGGCCATGCACGCATCATAGGCTTCCGTCGCCACCTGCTCTGGGGTGAGCCTCATGTATCGCATGGCTCCGCTGTTCAGGTGCGCGCTCCAGGGCGTGTCATCGAAGATCTCGGTATCGGTGTAGCCGGGAAGGCTGGCTGTCGCATGGACGCCCTCTGCGGCGTACTCCGCGGCAATCGACTCCGAGAGCCGGATCACGAGCGCTTTCACGCCTGCGTAGAGCGTCGCGCGCGGCGAGCCGGGAAAGTAGCCGGACGGCGATGCCACCTGAACGATGCGGCCGAAGCGGCGTTCGACCATTCCGCGCAACAAACGATAGGTGAGCTCACATGGCGCGACGGCCATCACCTGGAGCATCTGCTGCTGCTCGGACCATGGATGGTCCAAGTAGCGCCCGTAGAGGCTGAAGCCGGCGTTGTTGACCAGGAAGTCGACGTGTAGGCCGCGCCGTCCGAGATCGCTCTCGATGGCCGCCGGCGCCGCGGGGTCGGAGAGGTCTGCGATGAGCGGGACGGCGTCGACACCGCAGCGAGACGAGAGCGTCTTGGTCAGTGTCTCGAGTCGATCGGCGCGGCGCGCGACGGCCACAACCGCCCAGCCACGTTCCGCGAGGTGCTCGGCGAAGGCGCGCCCAATCCCCGACGATGCACCGGTGACGAGCGCCGTACGCCCGGCTCCCTCGCGTACGTTCACGGCTCAGCGCTCTCGTTTCGCGCGCATCGCGGCAGCCCTTGCTCAATCCTTCATGCGGATCGATCCGCCGTCCCCCTGGCTGTATCGCTTCTGGTAGTCCGACCCCGGGCCGTACTTCTTGACGATGTGGTCAAGATCGAAGCCGAAGAAGCGGGCGGCGTTCTCGGCGCAGAGCTTGCGCTGCGTCTCGACGGGCAGACTCCCCATGTGCTTCTGGATCGAGTCGCGGCTGTGCGGGAACGTGCCTTCCATGTGGGGATAGTCGGAGCCCCAGGCAATGCAGTCCTCGAGCACGTCGAGATTGCGGATTCCGGGAGCGTCTTCCTGGAACGTGATCAGGATGTTCTCGCGGAAGTACTCGCTCGGCCGCTTCTTGAGCCGTGGTCGCAGGAACGCACCGTTGTCGTGCCACATGCGATCCATCACGAGCATGTACCACGGGGCCCAGCCGACGCCTCCTTCAACGAGCGCCACCTTCAGCGTCGGGAAGCGATCGAACACCCCTGCCGAGACGAAGTCCATCGTGATCTCCGCCGCGTCGGACTGGCACATCACGAACTCTCTCATGATGAATCCCGGCTGCTGTGGCACGCGCCCGTACGCTCCCCCCGTACCGATGTGGTTCGCCAGCGGAACGCCGAGCTCGGCGACCACCGCCCATAGCCGGTCGTAGGCGGGGTTGCAGTAGCCGCCCGCTTGTTCGCCTACACAAGGCACGGCCACGGAGACGGCTCGCGCGCCGAGCGTTCCGACGGCGCGCTTCGCCTCCGCGATCGAGAGGTCGATGTCCCAGGACGGCAGCATTGCGGGTGCGATGCTCCGGTCCACAGTGTCCTTGAAGAAGTCGATCACCCAGTCGTTGTAGACGCGGCACATATCCGCGAGCACCTCGCGGTCGGGCTGATCCATCCAGTAGTGGAAGCCGTAACAGACCTCTCCCTGGACATCATCGAAAACCATGTCGTGCTTGCGCGGCTCCCCCTCGAACTTGCCGCGCCGCCCATCCTCGTAGCGCGCACCTTTGTACGAGCGCTCGCTCTCTTCGTACTCCTCCATGGCTTCCAGACCGACCCAGCGCACCAGCCGGTCTCCCATCAGGATCTGATCACCCTTCGGCGTGGAGACCACCCGCGGCGCGCGCTCCTTGAGCTTCGCCAGGCAATTTTTCTGATAGAGGTCGCGCGGTTCGTGGATGTGATTGTCCGCGCTGATGATCGGATACCAATCGCTACCAGCCATGAGGGGTTCTCCTGTACGCTGCCACAATTACGGTATGGACACTCACGAAAAGCGTCAATCGCAAACTTCGCGCCGCCGCCACCGCGCGAGCTCGGGCTCCCAAGTTGGCGATTTTTTTGGTTTTCTGACGCCGTTCGAACCGCGGCGTCCGCGCTCCCCGTTTTGTGCTTGTTTTTTGTACTCTAATTTAACAAAAATAGCAATGCCGAAGTGATGCGCCTGGCCAGGATGCCGAGCGGGCGCTTCCTCGTTCCAAGGCAGGAGGTGTCGCTCGTGACGGATTCGATGGTTTCCCGCTTCGGCCCCGACTCCACCGCGATGGAGGTGGTTGCGGGCATCGACCTGCGCGGCCGGACGGCGGTGGTGACCGGTGGCTCGACGGGGATCGGCGCCGAGACGGCGCGCGCGCTCGCCGCGGTCGGCGCGCGCATCGTGCTGACCGGGCGCGACGTGCCCAAGACGCGTCGGACCGCTGCCGAGATCGCGGCCGAAACCGGCAACCCCGAAGTCGCCGCGCAGGAGCTCGATCTCGCTAGCGAGAAGAGCATCCGGGAATGCGCGGAGCACCTGCTCGCGAACTGCAGCGCGATCCAGATCCTCGTGGCGAACGCGGGCACGTACAACCCGCCTCAGCGTTACGACGAGCACGGGCGCGAGATGCACCTGGCCGCGAACCACCTCGGGCACTTCCTGCTCACCAAGCTGCTCCTCCCCGCGCTGATCGCGGGCGCGCCCGCGCGCGTCGTGGTCGTGAGCTCGGCCGGACACCATTTCCTGCCGGTTCAATTCGATGACCTCGCGCTGCGCAAGCGCGATTACGAGGTCAGTGAGGCCTACGGCCAGTCGAAGACCGCGAATGCGCTGTTCGCGCTCGAGCTCGACCGGCGGCTGCACGCGAAGGGCGTACGCGCGTTCGCGGTGCACCCGGGCGAGATCATGACCGACCTCGCCCGCCACGTGACGATGGACGATGTGAGGGCGCTGCTCCGTCGCAGTCCGACGCGCGTGCGGCAACGCAATGCCGCGGAGGGTGCGGCCACCTCGGTCTGGGCCGCGACGACTCCAGATCTCGGCGACAGAGGCGGGCTCTATCTGGAGGACTGCGGCGAAGCGGCAGTCGTCGATGAGTTCCATGGCTTCCGCGGTGTGCGTCCGTACGCGCGGGATCCCGAGCTCGCCGCGCGGCTGTGGTCGGTGTCCGAGGATCTCGTCGGCGAGCGCTTCGAGACGCCCTGAGATGGACGGCCGTGCGCTGCGAGCATGGGTGGTCGAGCAAGTGGGGGGCGAGGTAGTCCGCTTCGAGCGACTCGGAGGCGGCAACTCGCGCGAGGCGTGGCTCACCGACGTCGCGCTCGGTGCCGACAACCTCGAACTCCTGCTTCGCCGCGACGCGGGCGGCGGACCGATGTCGGGAACCGAGCTCTCGATCGAGCGCGAGTCGCGCGTGTATCGCGCGCTCGCAGACAGCGGGCTCCCGGTGCCCCGCGTCCACGGCGTCGCGCGCGATGCGGTTCTGCTCGATCGCATGCCAGGATGCGCGCAGTGGGCGACGCTGACCGACCCCGCGGAACGCGACTCGGTCTCGCGGCATTTCGTGGCGCTGCTCGCGCACCTGCATCGGCTCGACCCCCGCCGACTCGACCTCGCCGGCTTCCCGGTGCCATCAGTTCCGCAGGACCATGCACGCATCGACCTCGCGCTCTGGGAACGCCTGTACGACAAGCACGTCGGCGCACCGAACCCGTTCGTTCGCTTCGGGATCGCCTGGCTGCGGCGCAACGCGCCCGTCTCGGTGCAACGCACGTCACTCGTGCACGGGGACTGCGGGACGGGGAACTTCCTGTTTCACGAAGGCCGCGTGACCGCGTTGCTCGACTGGGAGTTCAGCCATTTCGGCGACCCCGTCGACGATCTCGGCTGCCTCGTGCTTCACGACTTCGTGCAGGGCAGCGACTTGAGCCCGTACCTGGCGCTCTATCGCGAGCAGTCCGGCATCGAGGTGGAGCGTTCGAAGCTCCTCTACTACTTCGCGTTCATGAACCTGCGCTGCCTGATCGCGTGTTCGATCGCGCTCCAGGCGACGAATCGCTCGATGGAGCGCGGACTGTACCTGTCCGTGATCCACCGCTTCGAGCGCTACCTCGTGCACGCGATCGCCCAATCTGCGGCGGATCAGCCGCTCGTGCCTGCGGAGCTGCCCGATCCCGGCCCGCCTACTCCCCGGACAGCCCTCTACGACGTGATGCTCGCCGACCTGCGCGAGTTCGTCCTGCCCAGACTGGCGAGCGATGAAGTGGGCGCTCGGCGCGCAGCGGCGATCGGGAACATTCTCGTCTATCTATCGGGCTTCGAGCGCCGTGGTGACGCGCTCGCTCGGCACGAGCGCGACGACGCAGCCCGGTTGCTCGGCAGAGCTGTTGCCGATCCGCGCGCAGATGGGGATCTGCTCGACGATGTGTGTCGGGACACCGCGCGCGAGAGCGAAGTGCTCGCCTATCTCTCGAGGCGCAGCGACCGCGAGCTAGCGCTGTGGGGACCTGCGCTCGGCGAGCGCGCGACCCAGCCCGTGCGCGTGGAGGCGTACCTGTGATCGAGCCGCGAGACGACTCCTTCCACGCGCCGACGAGCGGCGATCCGGACTGGAACGAGACCTGCTGGTTCTCGTTCGCGGTTCCCGAGCGCAGGATCTCCGGAACGCTCTATCCCGTCTTTCGGCGCAACCTCGGAACGGTCGGCTGCTGCATCGCGCTCTGGGACGACACCGCGGTGCTCCCCTGGGAAGCGCTGTACTACGACTACCGTTTCTGGATGCCGTGGCCCGAGGGCGATCTCACGCGCTTCGAGCTGAGCAACGGGTATGCCGCGGAGTGCACCGCACCGCTCTCGAAGTACCGACTGCGCTACTCGCATCCCGGCGTGCTCGAGTTCGAGCTCGCGTTTTCCGCGCTGATTCCGCCCCACGAGACGGAGATGCGGAATCTGGGCTTCGCGGGCGCCGCGCACTGGGACCAGCACGGCCGGCTCACGGGCCGGCTGTCCCTGCGCGGTGAGGAGATCCCCGTCGACAGCATCTACATGCGCGACCGTTCGTGGGGGCCGCGCCCAGCAGCGCGCGGCCCGCGCCGCATCGGTTACACCACGGGGTTTCACGCGTCGGTCGGCTTCCACGCGATCAGCGCAGCCGACGACATGCTCGCCGAGCTGCCGAAGGAGACGGTGTTCCAGGGCTATCTGTGGCGCGACGGCGTCGTCGCCGACGCCGTCGCCGGAGAGCGCCGCGTCGTCGATCGCGACCGGAACTCGGGCTGGCCGTTGCGCGTCGAGATCGAGATCCGCGACGCGCTCGGGCGCACGCTCGAGACGGAGGGCCGCTGCGAGAATCGCTTCGCGTTCCCCGCGCTGCCCGGGAACTTCAACTGGATGAGCCTCACGCGCTGGTCGCTCGACGGCGCGGAGGCCTGGGGAGAGGATCAGGACGTCTGGACTGTCGAGTCGTGGCGCGCATTCGCGCACGCGCGCAGGCGGCGCTAACTAGATATTATGTTTATGTGACTGATTATGGCAAAAAGGCATACGAGCCAGGTGATTCGATGAACCGAGCCAGCGATCTCGACCGGGCGGCGCGCCAATGGCCGGACAAGGCCGCGCTCTACTTCGAGGGTCCCGAGAACCAGTGGACCTTCCTGACCCTCGATCTGCGCGCCTCCCGGATCGCGACCGGACTCGAGGGCATGGGCGTTCGCCCCGGAGACCGCGTCGCCATCATCATGTCCAATCTCCCGGAGCACGTCGCGGCCTGGTATGGCATCGCCAAGGCCGGCGCGATTCCGGTCGACGTGAACTACATCCTCGCGGACGAGGAATGGACGTTCATCCTGAACGACTGCGAGCCCGCCGCGATCCTGACCGACATGCGATTCGGCGAGCGCGTCGTCGCGCTGGCGAAATCGGTGTCTTCGCGACCTGCGGTGTTCGTCGCGCGGCGCGAGCGCAACCTCGGCACCGCCGCGTTAGACGACCTCGGGAGCGACACCGGCGCGCGTCCCGCCGTCGATCGCAGCCCCGACGACGTCGCGGTGATCGCGTACACGAGCGGAACTACCGGGTATCCCAAGGGCGTGATGCACAGCCAGAGCATCCTGGAGTTTCAGATGGGAACGCTGCAGGAGACCAATGGCATCCATCACGGCGACGTGATCGCGTGCGCGACGCCGATCTTTCCGATGCACGGCTACCTGACGCAGCCGGGCATCGCGGTGCACGTCGGGGCGACGCTGCTCTTGATGGACCGCTTCGACCCGCAAGTATTCTCGGCGAAGTCGCGCCAGTATCCGATCACGTGCGCGACGTTCGCCCCGGCGATGATCGTCGCACTGCTCCAGCTTCCGGACGGCGAAGGGCCCGTTCTCGACCATGCGCGGCTCTTTTTCTGCGGCGGTGCTGCGCTGCACCCCGAGGTACGCGAGCGCTTCGAGAAAACCTACGACGCGCCGCTGGTACAGGGCTTCGGCTCGACGGAGGTGATGGGCGCCATCGCGATGGAGCGCGCCGGGCGCCGCGCTCCGCCGGGCAGCTGCGGAGAGCTGTGGTCGGGTGCGAAGTCTCTCGTACGCGTCGTGGACGACGCCGGCAACGACGTTCCTCATGGTCAGGTCGGCGAGTTCCTCGTGCACAAGAGCCGCGCGACGATGGGCTACTGGCGCCGGCCCGACCTCACCGAGGAGGCGTTCTACGACGGCACCTGGTTCAAGATGGGAGACGTGGGGCGGATCGACGAGAACGACTTCGTGTTCCTGCTCGATCGCAAGAAGGACATGATCATTCGCGGCGGCTTCAACATCTACTCGGCGGAGATCGAGCGCGTGCTGAACCAGCACGACGCGGTCGCTGAAGCGATAGTGATCGGGCTGCCCCACGAGCGGCTCGGCGAGGTTCCCAAGGCATTCGTCGTGCTGCGGTCCCAGAGCGGGAGCGAGGCGCTGGCTTCCGAGCTGCGCGACTACTGCATCCAGCGCATCGGCAAGCTCAAGGCGCCCGAGGAGATCGAGTTCGTGGCCTTCGATGCGCTGCCGCGGAACGCTATGACGAAAGTGTTGAAGCGAGAGCTGCGCGACCGCGTGCTCGCGCGCGCGCGCAACTAGCGGGAGTGCACGTCCTTGGACGCGCTCGGGTCACCGGAGCTCCGCGAGTGGGTCGAGAAGGTCGCCGGCGGCCGGATCGTGGCAGAGCGTGCCCACAACCAGGGATTCGGCCGTCTGATCACGATGCTCGACGTCGAGACGAGCGGCGGAGAGCGCCGCGAGCTCGTCCTGCGTCGCGAAGCCGGCACGGCGTTCGCGGGTACGGAGATTTCGCTGGCGCGCGAGGCGGTCGCCTATCGGGCGCTGCACGGCAGGGGGATCCCGATCGCCCGGCTATACGGCGTGACCGATGCGGGCGATGCGCTCTTGATGGAGCGCGTCGCGGGTAGCGCCGACACGGCCCAGCTTTCCGCCGCGCAGCTCGATCGCCTCGCCGTCGACTTCGCCGAGGTGCTCGCGGCGCTTCACGCGATCGATCCCGAGGATCTCGATCTGCCGGGCTTCAGGCGGCCCAGGACGCCCGAGGACCATGCGCGCCAGGATCTCGATCTGTGGAACGAGATGTACGAGCAGTTCGCGCGCGAGCCGGACCCGCTCGTTCGGTTCTCCTATCAATGGCTCGCCCGAAATGCGCCCAGCTCCGTCCAGCGCACGGTCCTGCTGCAAGGCGATACGGGGCCGGGAAACCTCCTGCACGAGGATGGACGCGTGCGCGCGCTGATCGATTGGGAGTTCTGCCACGTCGGCGACCCGCTCGAGGACCTGGCGTGGGTGGCGTTTCGATCGGGATTGCAGCCGTTCGCAGACCTCGCGAGCTTCTTTCGCCGCTACTGCTCGCTCTCTGGTGTGCGGTTCGAGCGCGAGCGCGTTCTCTACTACCGAGTGCTCATTCTGTTCCGGTGCGTCATCGGCACGATCGTCGGCGTCGCGCGCGCGCTCGAGCAGGGCACCGTCCACCAGGGGCTCGGCATCAACTGTTTCGGTCTCGAGCTGATGCGGCGCCATCTCTGCGAGCTGTTGGCGCAGCAGAACGGCTGGCCGCTCGACCTGCCAGAGCCGCCCGAGGGCGAGGCGGGCGAGGGCGAAGCGCTGCTGAACTCGTTGATCTGCGATCTGAACGATTTCATCGTTCCGGCGGTCTCCGAGCCCGTGGCACTCGCGCGCGCGCACGGCCTTGCCGCGTCGCTGCTGCACTTGCGCGCCGCCGCCCGCCACGGGCGCGGCCTGGAGTCGCAGGAGCTCGAGGAGATGGGGGCATTGCTCGGATCCCGGCCGGCGAGCCTGGCCGAGGGTGCTCGCGGCGTCGACGAGCTGATCCGGCGCGCCGGGGCGGAGCGCGACGCCGAGATCTTCCGCTACCTGGCGCGCCGGGCGGCGCGCTCGGCGGCGCTGTGGCCGTCGCGTGCCGGTCCCGCGCCTGCGACGCTGCCGCCGGTACCCGAGCTGTAACCGGCCCGCCGGCTCTACGCCCGGGCGACCGCGCGATCGGAAACGAGGAAATCGTCCACTGCGTGCTCGACCGCCGTGCCCTTGAAGAAGGCCGGGTTCGACGTCGCGAACAGCCGCGCCGCATTGCCGAAGACGAAGTCGCGGAAGCTCTCCTCGTCGAGCCGTCCGTGCTCCACGTGTTCGTGCGCTTCCACGAGCACCTGCGACATGTCGGGCACGTCCCAGTGACTGATATCGGAGCTGAACAGAGCGCGCAGACGCGCACCGAACCGGTTGATCGGCTGGAATGCGATCGCCGTCGTCGGGGTGTCTGCTTCGCAGCCGAAGAAGAAGGGCTCCGCGAAGAGCTCGCGGATCTCCTCGGCGCGCTCGATGCGACACGGCGCGAACTCGTCGAGTCGCGCCGGGTCTTCGGCTGGAGTAGAGACCAGCGCGAGGAATCGATCGACGCCATCGTCGACCCGTCCGGCGAGAAACCGATCGCCGTAGCGGCGCACGTAGTCGAGAAGCGCCTGCCGGTCGAGATTGGCCGGATCGTAGTTCGCGAGGCTCGCCAGGTTGCGCTTCTCCCAGTGGTCGATGAGATCCGAGTACAACGCTGCGGCCCAGCCGACGCCGCCCTCGAGGAACGCGAAGCGAAGCTCGGGAAAACGCCGCGTCACACCACCCAGGAACAGGGCCTTGCACAGCGGCTCGTGCGCGCCCGCGAAGGCTCCCAGGTGGTTGTACACGTAGCTCGAGGGAGAAGACCGCCCCATCCATCCCATCGCATGGGCGTGGAAAGTCGGAGCGACGCCGAGATCGCGACAGCGCGCCCAGACCGGATCGTAGTCGTGCTCGCTGTCCATGCCGTACACGTCGATCCACGGCGCGATCGCCGCGGCCTGGCGGTCGATGCGCGCGAGGGCCGGAATCGGCCGCTCGACGAAGCCCGCCAGCAGTACGACCTTGAAGCCCAGGACGTCGACGGCGTAGTCGAGCTCCTCGAGCGCCTCCTCGGGAGTGTGCATCGGAATCACCGCGACGGGCGCGAGGCGATTGGAGAACTCGCGGAAGACCTCGGCGTGCATGCGGTTGAAGGCACGGCACGATGCGCGTCGCACTTCCTCGTCATCCACGTGCGGAGCCACCATTCCGATGCTCGGATAGACGACGGAGAAATCGAGCCCGAACTCGTCGAGCCGCGCGTAGAGGAGCTTCGGCAGCATCGCCGTGGCGCGGTCGCGCGTGTTGCGGGTCGGTGTCCCCCACCAGGGCGGACGCGGCGCTCTGCGTGCGAGCCGCTCGGTCGGAGCGAGATCGTACCAGCCGAACGCGGCGAGCCGGGTGCCGCGGACGTAGCGGTAGAAGCCCTCGGCGATCGTCGGGCCACCGACTTCGGCCATCGCGTCGACCACGGCCGGCATGAACTCCATCCAATGACCGTCCGCATCGATGACGGGATGGGAAAGCCGGGCCCGGATGCCTGCGCTGCTCGCTGTTTCGCCCATCTAAGTCGCTCCTGTCGGGCGCGCAGAAAAGCCGCGCGCCGGTGTTCGAATATTGTACACTCATCTATCAATACGGTACAGCGGAGCCCGAGGCGTTCATGACGACGCGCAACCGGATCCTGACGACGCATGTGGGCAGCCTGCCGCGACCCGCCGACCTGCTCGCGGTGCTGCACGCCAAATACGCCGGCCAGCCTTACGACACCGATGAGCTCGCGCGCCTGGTGGAGCGCGCGGTCGCGGACGTCGTGCGCCGTCAGGTCGAGACTGGAATCGACATCGTGAACGACGGAGAGATGGGCAAGCCCACGTATGCGACATACGTGTCGGAGCGCCTGTCGGGATTCGGCGCGACACCGCGGCGCGGCAAGGCGCTGCGCGACCTCGTCGACTTTCCCGACTACACGCGACGCATCGTCAAGATCGGCGCCGTGGCGCCGACGGTAACCGGCGCCGACTGCGTCGGTCCCGTCGTCGTGGCGGATACGCGTCCGCTCCAGGGGGACCTCGCGAACATGGCGGCGGCGATCAAGCAATGCTCGCCCGTCGGCATGTTCATGACGTCCGCGTCGCCCGGCGTGATCACCTCGTTCCAGGACAACAAGTACTACCCGACGCACGACGCTTACCTCGAAGCGCTAGCCGATGCGATGCAGCAGGAATACGAATCGATCGTCGAGGCGGGCTTCGTGCTGCAGCTCGATAGCCCGGACCTCGCGATGAACGCGCACCTCGTCCATCCAGACGATCCCGACGCGTTCTTTCGCGACTGCGCCATGCACATCGAGGCGCTCAATCATGCGACCCGCAACATCCCGCCCGAGCGCATGCGGATGCATCTGTGCTGGGGCAACTATCCCGGGCCGCATCACCTCGACGTGCCGCTAGAGAAGCTGCTTCCGACGGTGCTGCGGGCGCGTCCGCACGCGATCCTGCTCGAAGGCGCCAATCCGCGGCACGAGCACGAGTGGGAGGTGTTTCGCACGATCGCTCTGCCGGACGACAAGGTGCTCGTTCCGGGCGTGCTCGACACCACCTCGAACTATATCGAGCATCCCAAGCTGATCGCGCAGCGGTTGTGCCGATACGCCGACATCGTGGGACGCGAACGCGTGATGGCCGGCACTGATTGCGGTTTCGCGACCTTCGCGGAGTACCCGCTGATCGATCCCGAGATCGCGTGGGCGAAGCTGCGCGCGATGGTCGAAGGTGCGGCGCTCGCGACCGAGCAGCTGTGGTGATGCGCCTGGATCACGAAGTCATCGTGGTGGGTGCCGGCTTCGGCGGCATTGGGGTCGGTATCGAGCTGAAACGGATCGGGATCGAGAATTTCGTGCTGCTCGAGGAGGCCGGCGATCTCGGCGGCACCTGGCGCGACAACACCTATCCCGGCCTCGAAGTCGACATCCCGTCGTTCAGCTTCTCCTACTCCTTCGAGCCGTATCGTGAGTGGAGCCGGATCTACGCACCCGGGCGCGAGGTGAAGGAGTATGCGGACTACTGCGCCGACAAGTACCGGATCCGGCCGCACATCCGGTACCAGGCCTGCGTCGAGGAGGCCGTCTGGGAAGACGCGGACCGCTGCTGGCGGGTGAGGATCGCGGACGGGCGGGAGCTTCGGGCGCGTTTTCTCGTCAGCGCCTGCGGCTTCCTGGTGAGACCGCGGATGCCGGAGATCGCGGGCATCGACGAATTCCGCGGCAAGCTCATCCACACCTCGCGCTGGGATCACGACTACGACTTGACCGGGAAGCGGGTTGCGATGATCGGCACCGGAGCGACCGCGATCCAGGTGGGACCGGCGATCGTCGACCACGTCGCACGGCTCGACGTGTACCAACGCACGCCGATCTGGCTGCTGCCGAAGTACAACCCGATCCTCTCGGAGCGTGCGCGCCGGGTATTCCGGCGCGCCCCGGGGCTGCAGAAGCTGCTCCGGACGGTGAACTGGGGCTTCATGGAGCTCTTCTTCTCCACGAGCTGGCTCAACCACCACCGCTTCGCATGGCTCCACACGAAGATCGAGAACGCGTTGGTCGCGCGGATGCGGCGGCAGGTGCGCGACACGAAGCTCCAGGAGAAGCTGATCCCGCCGTACAGCTTCTTTTGCAAGCGACCGAGCTTCTCGAACACCTTCTATCCGATGTTGAGCCGCGACGACGTCGAGCTCGTCACCGAGCCGATCGGACGCTTCACCGAAACCGGCATCGAGACGGAGGAAGGGGCGCACCGCGAAGTCGACGCCGTGATCTGCGCCACGGGCTTCAAGTACTTCCAACGCTCCTCGACGCCGACGTTCGAGGTCTGGGGCCGCGCTCGCAAGAATCTCGGCGACTGGTGGCAGAAGGAGCGCTATCAGGCCTTCCACGGCACCACGATGCCGGACTTCCCGAACTTGTTCATGCTCGTGGGTCCCTATGCCGCCTCGGGCGTCTCGTACTTCGACACGCTCGGAAACCAAGTTGCGCAGATCTCGCGGTGCCTGCGCGCGGCGCGTCGGCGCAGCGCAACGCGCGTCGAGGTGCGACGCGAAGCGCAAGAGCGCGACCTCGCTTTCGTGCTGCGCAGGAGGGGCAACACTGTCATGTTTCACGGCGACTGCTCGGCCTCCAACAGCTACTACTTCGATTCGAAGGGTGACTCGCCGGCGATCCGGCCCTGTTCGCCGAGCGAGGAGTGGCTCAAGTCCCGCCTCCTCAGCGTCCGCCGCAACTACCACATCGATTGAGCGGGTCTGGTGCGGGCCGGCTGGCTAGGGACGTGTCCCCGCGACCGTGAACAGCGTGCAGCCGCCGGCGTAGTGACCGCGCCGGCCGAGCTCCTCCACGGACTCGAGCCAGGTCCTCGCCTCTCGCTCGTCGATCACGCCGGCGTCGCGCGCGCCGCCGACCGAACGGTCGAGATTGAACAGGCTCTTGCCGATGGCGGGATCCGTGACGAACTGCACTTCCGGCGACACCTTCAGATCGACTAGACCCGCCTCGCGGAAGAACCCGGACAGCTGCCGGCCGATCCACGGGCTCGGAAAGCAGTCGCAGAGGTAGTTGAAGATGCGGCGCGTGAGCGCGCGGTCGGGCGCGTTGACGATGTAGGTGGCCATGTCGGGCTCGGTGACGACCACACGCCCGCCCGGCCGCACGACGCGCATCATCTCGGCGACCACTGCGGCCGGATCCGGCGAGTGCACGAGCACGCGCTCGGCGTGCGCGGCGTCCACGCTGGCATCGGGGAGCTCGATGCGCTCTCCGGATCCAGTTCGGAACTCCATGCGCGCGGGAGTGTCCGCATTTCGCTCGCGCGCCTCCGCCACCATCGCCTCGCTCTTGTCGATGCCGATCACGCGGCCTTCGCGGCCGACGAGCGCGGCGAGCGCGCGCGCGTCCTCGCCGGTCCCACAGCCCACATCGAGTACGGCGCTGCCGTTGTCCAGCAGCATCAGCGCGAATGCGCGCTGCTTCCAGGCGATCGTGGCCTCGAGGCCGTGCTGCACGTCCAAGCAGCGCACGAAGGCGTCGGCGGAATTCGTCGCGTCGATCCGCTGGAAGTCGCGCCCGAGGACGGTCCTCCCGCGGCCCGAGGCGACATCGCGCGTTGCCCGGCTCATGGCCGGCCCTGAAGGTTGCGCGCCGCGGACCGATTCTCCTGCCCGCTTCCGGCGACGATCGCGGCCTGGCCGTTCCGATCGATAGGGTCCACCTGGGCTCCTTCCGCGAAGCGTCCACGCAACCGGCGCGAATGTAACGAAAATACTTGACGCCGGAATGCGCCCGGCGCAGCCTGGGAAGCACCACGGCAGGAGCGGTGATGAGCCAGCACGTCGAAGTGGGGCGGGCGTTCGGAGCGATCGATCGAACGGGTCGGCCCGAGGCCTTCGTGTCGGTGCTCGAGCACCAGCTGCGCCAGTCCACGATCCTCGAGCAGAAGCGCCGTGCCGCAGAGCTGCTCCGACTTCGTGCGGGGGATCGGGTCCTGGACGTGGGCTGCGGAACCGGGCATGACGCGCTCGCGCTCGCCGAGCGGGTCGGACCGCGGGGTAGCGTGGTAGCGGTCGACAGCAGTGCGGCGATGATCGAGACCGCCCAGCGGCGCGGGGCGGGCATGCCTTTGCGCGTCGAATTCAGCGTCGGCGACGCCACGCGGCTCGACTTCGCCGACGCGAGCTTCGACGCCGTCCACTCCGAGCGCGTACTCGTGCACATCGTCGAGCCCCTGCGCGCGTTGCGCGAGATGGTCCGGGTGCTGCGGCCGGGAGGGCGGATCGTGGTCACCGACGTCGACATCGGGACCTGGTTCGTGAGCCATCCCGATCGCGCGCTCACGCGGATCGTGGCGAACTCCGTGTGCGACGCGGTGGCCAACGGGTGGATGGGTCGGCAGCTTCGCGGGCTGTTCCAACAGGCCCGGCTCGTGGACGTCGAAGCTCACCCGGGCATTCTCTTCTTCACCGATCTCGAGTCGCTGCTGGGCACGATGAGCCTGCCGGCCACGCTCGATCGCGTCGTGGAGCAGGGCCTTGCCGGCCGGGAAGAAGTCGATGCGTGGTTCCGGATCCTCGAGTCCGAGAGCGCTGCCGACCGCTTCAGCGCCGGTACGGTGCAGATCACCGTGGTCGGGTCGAGGCAGGGCGGGTAGAGCAGAACGCAGCGGTTCTCAGTCGATGGCTCGCGCGAGCTCCGGCCAATGGCGCAGCGCGGTGCCGCCCAGGAACCAGTCGCGTTCCTCGGCGCTGAGCCTGGCCGCGGCGCGTCGGCCGTAATCGGCGATCTCCGCGTAGGGCCACATCCGGGTGTGCGACCAATCCGATCCCCACATGAGCCGCGATGCACCGAAGCGAGCTGCGAGCTCCCGCACGTAGTCGGCCGGGTCGCCCTGTGACTCGGCGAGGCGAAGCGCAACGGTCGAGACCTTCAGGGATACGTGTTCGAACGAAGCCAACGCCGCGAGCTCGGCCGGCACTCCGCTCCGGGGCTCCACCAGCCCCCCGTGGTCCAGGACCACGGGCACCTGTGGCAGTCGGGTCAGCGCCTCGAACAGTTCCGCGAGTCGTTCTGGCAGCACGGCCACGAGCATCGGGATCCCGAGCCTCGCGACCGCCTCCCACACGTCTCGCGGCTCGTCGATCGACAAGGGCGCCGCAGTGAAGTGACCCTCTGCGTGCTCGCGCATCGACGAGATCCGCGTGCCCACCCAACGCTGGCCGCGAGCACCCGCCGCGACGAGCCGACTCAGCTCGGTCCTCGCGTCTGGCGCGTTCTGATCGATACCGACCACCGCGCTACAACGACGCGGAAAGCGCCGCGCGGCATCGAGCACGTACCGGTTGTCGTACTGATACGCCGTGCCCGCCTGGACGAGCACGGCACCGTCCACGCCGGCCTCGTCCATCAGCGAGACGAGTTGCTCGACCGAGCAGGGTGCGTCTCGGAACCAGGGATCGAGCGAGCCGGCCGGATCGAGCGGGAAGCGCGCCTCGTCCTCGCCGATCACGTGGACGTGTGTGTCGATCATTCCAGCCAAGGTCCGCTCCGGGTGGGCCGGGGGTCGTCGCAGTTGTAAACTCAACTATCACAATATTAGCGAAACCGCGAAACGGGGATCGCCGATCACCCCGGTCCCGGGTGGAAAGCTGCGAGTGCCCTAAACACTGGGGCCGAGGTCGTTCGCGGGCTCGGAACATGAGGTAAAACACCTCACAAAGGGCGAGATGGACCAGCAAATTCGAGTGTTGGCACCCCCGCGGGCGATCGCTGCGCAAATCCCTCGCGCGCGATTTCAAGAATTGCGCGCAGAAGTCACAAAAATGCTTGACCCCAGCGGCGGGCACTTCATATCCTGCCGTGCAAGGGGGGTCACACACCCTCGGCGTGACCCGACCACAGGAGGCAACCATGTCGATCCGATCTCGCAGGTCCTCGCTCGTGGCGCTCGTCGTTCTGGCGGGAGCCGCTCTGTTAATCGCGATTCCGGCGCTGGCTCAGCCCGTGCTCTACAGCGGAACGATGCGCGTCATCGTCCGCACGGGTCAGGTCCCCAACAATGCGCCCGGTGGCATTCCGACGTACGGCGGGGTGCTCAATCTCACGACGATGGACGGCATCACCGTGATGGCGGGAGATGCCAACTGGACCACGTCGTTCATGGTCACGAACCCGCCGACCTTCGCGGGCGTGCTCCAGCAGACGAGCTTTCTGAGCGTGATGAACCCGACGAACGGTATCGCCAAGCCGGGCAATGGCCCCGGGCCGTTCACGTTCGCGCACCCGTCACCCACAGGGGGTCCACCGTTCGACCCGGTATTGGGCGTATCCAAGCGGCTCGGCGCCGTATCGATGCCCGGCGGTCCCGGGGACTTCGGTGGGACGTTCCCATTCCTGTTCAACTTCGTTGCCAGTCTCGTGTTCTACGGCGGTGGCGGCGGCAATCCGAACCTCGCGTGTCCGGCCGGTGTGAACGGTATCCACGGCGCCCCGAGCGTGATCGGCATCCACGCCCAGTGCATCGGTCTGACGACCGGCCCGCTTCCGGCGAAGACGCTGCCGTCGGTGATGGCCGACCGGTTCAACACGCTCACGCTGTTCCGGGCGACGACGGGTCCCGTGTTCGCCGCGGCACCCGCACCGTTCGTGGCCACCACGCTCACACAGACGGGCAGCGACAACCGCAACGTGGCGGGAACGATGGGCACGATCCAGCTCGTCGCGCCGTTCCTGTTCAGCGGGCAGTCCGGCGGCTCTGGCAATCCCGCAGGCCAGAATCAGGCAGCCGCCATCACGGAATGGACCCTCACGTTGATGCCCGAGCCGGGCATGGCCCTCGCGCTGGTGGGCGGCATCGCTGCGCTCGTCGGGCTCCGCTTCGCCGAGCGGCGTCGCCAGGACTAGATTTTCCCTCGACCGAGAACGAGCAGGGTCCCGTCGGCTGCCCCGACGGGACCCTGCCCATGTCGTGCGCGCCTACCTTGTTAGGTAAGCCTGATCTAGGTCAGACGATCGCGGATCCGCGACGTCGCACGACGTCGCGGATCCATCCGCGCGCTCACCGAGAGTTAGCCCCGGTTCCATGCGCCGCGTTCCGGCACGACGCGCAGCCCGCCCAGCGCTGTACCCGTGGTGCACGAGAACGACGAGCTTTCGACTCGCCGTCGATGCGGGCATCGAGGAATCGCACGAGCGCGCGCACGCCAACTGGCCCGCGCCTGCCAGTCATTTTTAGGCGTGGGGTATTAATAAAAGCAACCTCAAGAATTTCGACAAAATAGTCACAAAATCGATTGACCCGGCTCCGAGCGCCTCATATCCTGCGCTGCAAGAGGCCGATATACGACGCTATCCGGCCGAGGAGCTAACAAAATGTCGATCCATTCCCGCGGAAGGGCGCTTGCGGCGCTCAGCTTCGGTTTGACGATGGCAGCTGCATTAATCGCGAGTCCGGCGCTGGCTCAGCCCGTGCTCTACAGCGGAACGATGCGCGTCATCGTCCGCACGGGTCAGGTGCCCAACAAGGCGCCCGGTGGCATTCCGACGTACGGCGGGGTGCTCAATCTCACGACGATGGACGGCATCACCGTGATGGCGGGAGATGCCAACTGGACCACGTCGTTCATGGTCACGAACCCGCCGACCTTCGCGGGCGTGCTCCAGCAGACGAGCTTTCTGAGCGTGATGAACCCGACGAACGGTATCGCCAAGCCGGGCAATGGCCCCGGGCCGTTCACGTTCGCGCACCCGTCACCCACAGGGGGTCCACCGTTCGACCCGGTATTGGGCGTATCCAAGCGGCTCGGCGCCGTATCGATGCCCGGCGGTCCCGGGGACTTCGGTGGGACGTTCCCATTCCTGTGGAACTTCGTTGCCAGTCTCGTGTTCTACGGCGGTGGCGGCGGCAATCCGAATCTCGCGTGTCCGGCCGCTGTGGGCGGCATCCACGGCGCCCCGAGCGTGATCGGCATCCACGCCCAGTGCATCGGTCTGACGACCGGCCCGCTTCCGGCGAAGACGCTGCCGTCGGTGATGGCCGACCGGTTCAACACGCTCACGCTGTTCCGGGCGACGACGGGTCCCGTGTTCGCCGCGGCACCCGCACCGTTCGTGGCCACCACGCTCACACAGACGGGCAGCGACAACCGCAACGTGGCGGGAACGATGGGCACGATCCAGCTCGTCGCGCCGTTCCTGTTCAGCGGGCAGTCCGGCGGCTCTGGCAATCCCGCAGGCCAGAATCAGGCAGCCGCCATGACGGAATGGACCCTCACGTTGATGCCCGAGCCGGGCATGGCCCTCGCGCTGGTGGGCGGCATCGCTGCGCTCGTCGGGCTCCGCTTCGCCGAGCGGCGCCGCCAGGACTAGCGGCCTCGCACGACCAGGACGGGTGGGCCCCGTGCTACGCACGGGAGGACCCACCCGCTGCTGGATCAAGCGCTTCTCGGTTCGCGCAGACCTCCCAGCACGAACTCGATCATCTCCTCTATCAGCTCATCGGCGCCGACGCGGCCGCCGGGTCGGTACCAGTCGCAGACCTGGACGAGTAGTCCGAGCGTCGTCGCGGCCAGGATGTCCGGATCCCCGGCGCGGAAGACTCCCTCTTTCTGCCCCGCGACGATCAATTGCCGGAGAGCCGTGAAGTACGCGCGGCGGAAGTTTCGCGCCCAGTCCCCGATCTCGCCTTCCATGCGCGCGAGCTGGCGACCGATCAATCCGACTTCGGTTGGATAGGCCACGGTCAACTTCATACGCGCCCGCAGGATGTGCTCGAGTCGTTCGGCGGGAGGACCCTCCCGGGCGGCCTCCTCCTCGATGTCGAGCGTGCCGACCACGTTATTGACGAGGCGCTCGTAGATCTCTTCTTTCGAGCCAAAGTAGTGATAGAGGCTGCCGCGTACGATTCCGGCCTCACGCGCGATGTCGTCGAGCTTGGTGCCCTCGAAGCCCAACTTGTAGAAGACTTCGGCCGCGATCTTGAGGATCTCCTCGTCGCGGGGCAGGTCACGGGCGACGGCCTTACCCTGTCGCGGGCGACCGCGGCGGCGCGGCTTGCCCTTGGTCGCAGCCCGCTTCAACGAAGCGGCCGCCGCCGCCTTTGCTCCGGGGGACATCGTCTCCTCCTCCGGCGCAGGGCCGGCAGGACCGTTCGCGTGCGACACATTTCCGATTTCCGATACGCATCGGCTCGTTAATTGGAATCGTAGCATCCATCGAAACCGCGCACCTCTGCGCGCGCGTCCCGAACCGCCCGCTGCGTCACGGTACTTGGACGCTAGTGTCGATTCTCAAGCGCCGCCGCGCGCGAGCTGCTGCGCCCATCGGTAATCGGGCTTTCCACTGGGCGATCGCACGAGCGTTTCGACGACGTGCAGCTGCCTGGGCACCTTGTAGTCGGCGAGCCGCGTCCGGGCGTGAGCCGCCAGCTGCTCGAGCGTCGGTCGCGTGCCGGGGCGCGGCTGGACGACGACGGCCACGCGCTCGCCGAAACGCTCGTCGGGCACGCCGACCACGACAGCGTCGAGGACGTCCGGATGCGATCGCACCGCGAGCTCTACCTCCTCGGGGAACACCTTCTCGCCGCCCGTGTTGATGCTGACCGAGCCGCGACCGAGCACGGTGATCGTCCCGTCCGTTTCGACCAGCGCCCAGTCGCCCGGTACCACCCATCGCTTGCCGGCGGCGTCGACCGGAAAGGTCTCCGCGGTTTTTCTCGGGTCCTTGTAGTAGCCGATCGGAATCCGCCCACTGCGCGCCAACCGACCGCGCCGGCCAGAGCCAGGCGCGATCGGGCCAGCTCGTCGTCGAGCACGGTCGTGCTGTCGTTCATCGTGAACCGCGGGCTGCCCTGGCCGCCGCGACCCACGAGCTGTCCTTGCGACCCGCTTTCCGACGATCCGAAGCTGTCGGCGATCACGAGGTCCGGCAATACCGATCGCAGCGCATCCTTCACACCGTCGGAGAGGATCGCGCCGCCCGATCCGATCATGCGCAGGGACGCGAGCCCGTAGCGGCCCGGATCGCGCTGGAGCGTGTCCGCGAGCGGACGCGCCATCGCGTCGCCGACCACCTGGATGCCGCTGACCCGTTCCTCGGCGGCGAGCCGCCAGATCGCCTCGGGATCGAAACGTGAGTCCGTCCACAACACCACGACGCGTCCGGCGAACCAGGCCGCCAGCGCGGCCCACTGCGCGGCGCCGTGCATGAGCGGTGCCGTCACGAGCGAGCGCCTGGGAGGCTGAGCGGACACCGTTTCCGCCAGGTCCTCGGCGCGATCGGGAAGCTGTTTGTGCGAGAGCGGAAGGATCGCGCCGAACAGGATGTCCTCGTGATGCCACATCACGCCTTTGGGCATGCCCGTGGTACCGCCCGTGTAGAGGATGTAGAGATCCTGGGCGGAGCGCGGCGCGAAGTCGCGCGCCGGGGAGCCTTCGGCGACGACCCGTTCGAAGTCGCGATCGCCGGGGTCCGCTGCTTCGCCGTCGTGGACCGCGAGCGCGTGCGTCGGTCGGCCGACGCGGCGCCGCGCTTCCCGCACGGCGGGCGAGAAGCGGCGGTCGTAGAGCAGCGCGACCAGGTCGGCGTTGTCGTAGAGGTAGGCGAGCTCGTCCGCGACGTAGCGGTAGTTCACGTTGATCGGAACCGCACGCAACTTGTACGCGGCGAGCATGCCCTCGAGATAAGCCGCGCCGTTCAGCAGCTGGAGCCCCACGTGATCGCCGGCGCGAATGCCCATTTCGGACAGCGCGTGGGCGACGCGATTAGCGCGCGCGTCGAGCTCGGCGAACGAGAGGCGCGTGTCACCCGCCACGAGGGCGGGGCGGGTGGGCTGGGCGTCTGCGACGATCTCGAACAGGTCCGCGATGTTGAAGACCATGCGGGTGGCTCCCGGATCTCGCCCCCGGGGGACGGGAGGCTATATTATTGTTACCTGTAGGTACGTTAAAATCCATCCCGTGGATGCGCCGGCGGGGCAGGAGGCGACGTCGTGAAGGGCGAATTCGACGAATACCGCGACCGCTATCCCAACGTCGCGCTGACTCGCAGCGAGGGAATCCTCGAGATGCGCATCCATTCCGACGGGGGACCGCTCGTGTGGGGACGCGGTCCGCACCGCCAGCTCGGGCAGTGCTTCGCGGATATCGGGTCCGATCCCACGAATCGCGTGGTGATCCTGACCGGAACCGGCGAACAATTCTGCGCGCGGATCGACGACAGCCTCGCCGAGTTCGACTCCGCGCTCTGGGACGAGCTGTTCCACGATGCGCGGCGTTTGCTCACGAACCTGCTGGAGATCGAAGTACCCGTAATCACCGCGGTCAACGGAAGGGCCTCGGTGCACGCGGAGCTCGGTGTCCTCGGCGACATCGTGCTCGCGGCCGAGGACGCATTCTTCCAGGACGCGGCGCACTTCCGCCACGGCACCGTGCCCGGTGACGGCGTGCACGTGATCTGGCCCCATCTGATCGGACCCGTGCGAGCGCGCTACTTCCTGATGACGGCTCAGCGGCTGAGCGCGCGGGACGCGCTGCAGCTGGGCTTCGTGAACGAGCTACATCCGCGCGAAGCGCTTCTGCCCCGCGCGCGCGAGCTCGCGCGGGAGTTCGCGCGTCAGCCCGACTCCACCCTGCGTTATACGCGCGCGCTCTTCACTCGCCCGCTCAAGCGCATGTTGCTCGACGACCTCGGCTTCGGGCTCGCCGTGGAGGGTCTCGGCGCGCACGCGCACTGGCCATCGCGCTCCCGGGGTTGAATATTTTCGTCAGGTGCAAAAAGAAAAGAACGAGACACGAGACCGCGGCGGGAGACGGCCCCTTGATCGAAGTCGGATTGATGATCGACCTGCGCAATCCGCCGCAGTGGCGGCGCCCGTGGAGCCGCCTTTACGCGCAAACGCTCGAGCAGGTCGAGAACGCGGAGCGACTCGGTGCCGCGTCGGTCTGGACTTCGGAGCACCATTTCTTCGAGGACGGTTATCTCTCGCAGCCCCTGACGCTCGCCGCGGCGTTGGCCGCGCGAACGCGCACGATGCGGATCGGCACCGCCGTTCTGTTGGCGCCGTTGCGCTCGGCGCTCCAGATCGCCGAAGAGGCCGCGATCGTCGATCTCGTCAGCGGCGGGCGCCTCGACCTCGGGTTGGGCGCGGGCTACCGGCTCCCCGAGTTCGAGGCATTCGGCGGCGACTTTGCGCGCCGTTTCTCGACGCTCCGCGAGCGGATCCGCGAGATCCGCGCACTTCTCGCGAGCGGACGCGTGATGCCACCGCCGGTCCAGGATCCACTGCCGGTCTGGTTCGGTGCGGGCTCGCCCAAGGCGGCGCGCGGCGCCGGACGCATGGGTCTTCCGCTGCTCAACGTGTCGCCGGACCTGGCCGGGCCCTATCTGGATGGGCTGAGCGAGGGCGGCCACGCGTCCGGTACGGGGCGGATGGCGGGCCTGCTGAACTGGTTGATCACGGACGATCCCGAGCGGGCGTGGGCGCGCGCGCGTCCGCACATCCAGTATCAGTGGGACAGCTACGGCCGGTACGGCGTCGAAGGACTCGGCGTCGAGGCGCCGCCGCCGATCGACGTCGAGGCGATGCGCACGCCGCGGCCCGACGGAGGCCCGCCGTTCCTCGGCGCGTTCACCCCCGACCAGGCGGCGAGCATGATCGGCGAGATCGCGCGCCATGGCCCGGTCGAGAGTGTCCACTTCTGGAACTCGATGGCGGGTCTCCCCGACGACCTCGCGCAGCGCCACGTGGAGCTCGTCTGCACGAAGCTGCGTTCCGCGCTCGAGTCCCTGGGTCGAGCCCGAGAGTGAACGGCGGCGCCACCGCCCTCGGATCGAGTCTGGCGCAGCGGCGACAGGACTACCGCGACCGCGGACTCCACACGGACGAGCGCATCGGTTGGCTGCCGGCGCGTGCGGCCGAGCGCTGGCCCGAACGCGATGCCGTCGTCTTCGAGGGTCGCCGCATCACCTTTGCCGAACTGCATGAATGGATCCTCGCCGTCGCCGGACAGCTGGTGTCGAGGGGTATCGAACGGCGCGATCGCTTGTTGTGGCAGTTGCCGAACTGTCTCGAAGGGCTCGTGCTCCACCTCGCGGCGTGGCGAATCGGGGCCGTGAGCGTGCCCGTGGTGCCGATCTACCGAGAGCACGAGCTCCGGCACATCCTGGCCGAGGTCCAGCCGCGCGCGGTCGCCTTCGCAGGATCGCTCGGGGACCGTCATCCGGCCCGCGAGATGGATGCGCTCATGGACGTGATGGGCGTGCGACCCGCGCTCAAGCTCTCGCTCGGACCCGCTAGAGCCGGCTGGGAGCCGATCCTTTCGACACCATCTCGAGTCGGACCTGCCGCGGCGCCGCGCCTGCCCGATCCGCTGCCCGCCGACGAGTGCTGCCTCGTGCTCTACACCTCCGGCACGACCTCCGCGCCGAAGGGCGCCATGCACGCATCGCGATCTCTGCTGGCGACGATCCGGCTGTGGCGCGACACTTACTCGTTCACGCCCGACGACGCCTTCATCATGGGCGCGCCGATCACGCACATCGCCGGTCTGCTGCTGGCGGTATTGACGCCGGCGTCGACGGGTGCGCGGTCGGTCCTGATGCCGGCCTGGGACGCCGCCCGCGCCGTCTCGCTGTGCGAACAAGAACTCGTCACGTTCTGTTGTGGGGCGAGCGTGTTCCTGCAGGGCTTCGTCGAGCGCTATGAGACAGGTGAGTCGCCCGCTCACCGGCTGCCGCGATTCATGTGCGGCGGTGCGGCGGTCCCGCCGTCACTGATCGAGCGCGCCGAGGCGGTCGGGATCCGAGCGTGGCGTTGCTGGGGCATGACAGAGGCGCCGACCGCAACGCTCGCGCTGCCCGGCGACTCCCTGGCGCGCCGCGCGACATACGATGGTCTTCCGACCGAGGGGTGCGAGATCGAGGCGGTGGACGATGATCGAAGGCCCCTTCCACGCGGCCGGATCGGCGAGCTGCGCCTCCGCTGCCCGCAGCAGATGCTCGGCTACGCGAACTCCGAGGTGAATGCCGCGCAGACCGATCGCGACGGCTGGTTCTACACGGGCGACGTCGGCCACGTCGATCGCGACGGCTGGGTCACGATGACGGGCCGCCTCAAGGACATCATCAATCGCGGCGGCGAGAAGTTCTCGTCGCAGGACATCGAGCACGCGATCGCGAGCCATCCCGCCGTGGAATCGGTCGCGGTGCTCGGCGTGCCCGACGAGCGGCTCGGCGAGGCTGTCGGCGCGTTCGTCGTGGTGCGCCGGGGCAAGACCTGGCCTGGCGACGCGGAGCTGATCGCACACCTCGAAGCGCAGCGGCTCGCGCGTCAGAAGCTGCCCGTTCACTGGCAGCTGCTAGAGGCGCTCCCGATGACCGCATCCGGCAAGGTGCAGAAACACGTGCTGCTCGCGCGCTGGCACGGCGAACGGGCGCCGCGCGCGGATTGAGCGCGCACAGGAAGAAGCATGCGAATTGGATTGCAGTATGTCGCCTTCGCGTGGCCGCAGGGGTCAGCTGGCATCGCGTCGCGCGTCGCCGACATCGCGCGCGCGGTCGACGACGCCGGATTTGCGAGCCTCTGGGTGGAGGATCACTTCTTCCAGATTCCAGCGCAGGGCCCCGCCGACGATCCGATGCTCGAGTCGTACGCGACGCTCGGTCATCTCGCCGCGCTCACCGAGCGCGTGCGGCTAGGCGTGCTCGTTTCGGGCAACACCTACCGAAATCCGGGGCTGCTCGTGAAATGCGCGACCACGGTCGACGTGCTTTCGAGGGGCCGCGCCTATCTCGGAGTGGGCACCGGGTGGCTGCGCCGAGAGCATGTAGGGCTGGGCTTCCCACTGCCGTCGGTCGCCGAACGCTTCGAGCGCCTCGAGGAGACGCTGCGGATCGCCAGGCAGATGTGGTCGCCCGACGACGGCCCGTTTACCGGAAAGCACTACCGGCTCGCAGAGACGCTCTGCGTTCCGGCTCCGGTCTCGAAGCCACACCCGCCGATCCTCGTGGGCGGGATGGGTGAGCGCAAGACGCTGCGCCTAGTCGCGCGCTATGCGGACGCGTGCAACTTCTACGTGGTCGATCGCGGCTCGGATGCAGTCGCGCTCTGCGCGAAGCTCGATGTCCTGCGCAGGAGGTGCGACGAGGTCGGCCGGCCGTTCGACGAGATCGAACGCACGTTGCTGCTGGGTACTTCGCTCGCTCAACGCGGGGAGACGGCGTCGGAGCTCGTCGCCGCGCTGCGCGAGTTCGCGAGGGCCGGCTTCCAGCACGCGATCCTGATGCTCACTCCGGGCCGCGAGCTCGAGCTCGTCGACGCGCTGGCCAAGGAGGTGTTGCCGGCGGTGGCGGACGCGTGATCGGAAGGAACGGCGGATCACGAGCAGGGAGGAGGTGTCGTGGGAGTGGTCCAGAAGGTTGGCATGGTCATCCACCCAGTGGAGTCGCTCGATCGGGCGGTGACGTTCTACACGGAGGCTCTCGGTTTCGCGGTGCGCTTCCGCGACGGCGATCGCTTCTGTGCGCTCGACGCGGGCGGCGTGACGATCGCGTTGGCGGCGGGTGACGAGCGCATCTGCGACACACCGGCGGTCTCGTATCGGGTGTCCGACGTCGAAGCGGCTCTCGCAGCACTCGAGGCTGCGGGGGCGAAGCAGATGCGTGCCATTGCAGACGGCCCGCACGAACGCCGCGCAGTGCTGCGAGATCCAGCGGGCAACCTGTTCGTGATCTATGCGCCGCGCGCCTGAGGCTTGACCCGGCCTGGTCGCCGCATTTACTGTACGAAGTGCAACGAAAATCAGCCGAGGGGAACTGATGCGTTACGGGGCCGAAGACGAGCGGCCGCACGCCGCCGGTCCGCAAGAGAACTGGCAGGAGAGCGTCTGGCTGCAGTGGTACGACCCCGAGGTGGGCGTCGGCGGTCTGCATCGCATCGGCCAGGAGGTGAACCGGGGCACGGCGAACGCGCTGTTCTGCCTGGTCAGCGACGAGGGCACGCGCTTCCGCCGCGTCCTGCCGCTGCTACCGCTGCGCGCCCAAGATCGCGATGGCGTGATCGCAGCCGGAGACGAGTTCTCGATGAGCTACGAGTCCGGGCGACCGCGCCTCGTTCAACGCCAGCCCGAAGCGGAGATCGATCTCGTCTTCGATGACTTCCACGAGCTCGTCAACCTGTGGGACCTCGGGCGCGATCGCGGTCAGGAGCTGATGAGCCAGACCGCAGCGCAGCATTACGAGGTGGGCGGCCGGGTGCGGGGTACGGTGCGGATCGGCGAGCGCTCGCTCCAGATCGACGGACTCGGCTATCGCGATCACTCGTGGGGTCCCCGCGACTACCGCGCATGGCTCTCGCACCGATGGGTCGCGGGCACGTTCGGACCGGCGCTGACCTACTCGCTCATCACGATGCACGGCGCGCGTGGGGAGTTGATCCGCACCGGCTACGTCGTCCGCGACGGAAAGCCGACGGTCGCTTCCGAAGTCGACATCGTGGCCTACCTGGAGCCGGACGGCTTCACGCACCGCGGAGGCCGGGCCGTCGCGCGCCTGAGCGACGGCGACGAACTCCGCTTCGACTTCGAGCTCGTCGACGGCATGGTGTGGGGACTCCATGGTCTGGCCGGGCTCGATACGATCTGCGTTGCGCGCTGCGGCGAGCTGGTGGGGCAGGGCGACTTCGAGATGACGAACAATGCGACGAACGGACGCGATCCGATCACGCTCGCGATTGGCGCCACGCTCGAGGACGGTCTGACCCGGCGCCCCGCGCGTTAGCTCGCGTCGAGCACGGCTCGCGCCTGCGATTCGACGACCGTGCCGTCGAAGAAGCGCGGGTTGACCCGGCCGTAGAAGCGGACGACGTTGCGGAAGGCGAAGTCGGCGAAATCCGATTCGTCGAGCCGCCCCTCCTCGACCGCCTCGAAGGCCTCGACGACGACTTCGCGCATGTCGGGAACGTCCCAATGCCCGATGTCGGAGCTGAACATGGCATTGAGGGCGACGCCGAGCGGATTGAGGCTGCGGTCGAACGCGACCGCGTTCATCCGGTCGTCGGCCTCGCAGCCGAAGTAGAAGCGCGACGCGAATCGGCTTCGGAAGTCGTCGATCGACTCGATTCCACAATGCCGCCACTCGTCGATCGTCTCCGGATCCTCGAGGTCGCCCTCCATCGCACGGTGGCTGACACTCGTGCGCGTCAGCGTCTTCCGGAACCGCTCGTCGCCGTAGCGTTCGACGAGGTCGTCGAACAGAGAGCGGTCGACACGGATCGGGTTGTAGCGCTGCACATCGGGCAGCTTCCGCTTCTGCCAGTGTCCGATCAGATCCGCTAGCAGGCCGACCGCCCTGGCGACACCGCCTTCGAGGAATCCGAAGTGAAGATCGGGAAAGCGGTGGGTGACGCCGCCCAGGAACAGCGACTTCGCGAGGAACTCGGCGCTCGCTGCGAAATGGCCGATGTGGTTGAACATGTAGTTGGATGGCGAGCGGCGATCGGGCCAGCCCATCCCGATCGAGTGGAACGTGGGCGCGACGCCGAGCTCCTGGCAACGCCTCCAGACGGGGTCGTAGTCGTAGGCGCTGTCGAGGCCGTAACCGTCGGGCCAGCTCCGGTACGGGTCTTGGTCCGCGGAACCCACCGTGCGCCGCTCGGTGTGATTCATCACGACGGCCTTGAGCCCCAGCGTCTGTACTGCGTAGTCGAGCTCCTCGATCGCCTCCTCGGGGGTCGTCATCGGAATCACGCCGACGGGCGCGATGCGATCCGCGTAGCGACCGTACAGCTCCGCGTAGTAATGATTCAGCGCTCGGCTTGCGCCGCGGCGGAGCTCTGCCTCGGGAATGTACGAGACGAGCAGTCCGCGACTGGGGAACAGCACCACGAAGTCGAGGCCGAGCTCGTCGAGGCGTTCGTACAGCAGCCTAGGCAGACTTGCGGTCGCGAGGTCGAGCGTATTCTCGGCGGGCAGGGCCCAGAATCCCGGCCGTACCACGCGGCGCGCGGCGCGCTGGTCTCGCGATAGGCCATACCACTCCCACGCGACCGGGCCGAAGCCACCCTTTGCAAAACGCGCGGCCAGCGCATCTGCGACGCCCTGGCCGGCCACCTCCCGCACGAACTGTGCGACGAGCGGGTCGTATTCCACGAGATGCCCGTCGGCGTCGACGATCGGATGGCGCAGGCGGGCACGGACCTGCGCAGCGCGGGTCGAGTGGGTCCTCATCTGCGCCCATCGTGATTCCGGGTTCCCGTCACAGTCAAGCTATTTTTGGTACATCTGTGTCGATTTCGAGCACCCTTGTCCGGACGCGGGTCGCTTCGAACGGAAGGGCTGAAGGATGTTCTACGGCTGGCGGATGGTGGCCGTCGCGTTCGCCGCGCACGGCCTCTCGACGGGGTTGGGGTTTTATGCGCTTCCCCGCCTGCTCGTTCCGCTCGCGGACGAGTTCGCCGGTGGGCAGCGAACGGCCGTCTCGATGCTCGCGGTCGCTATCAGCCTCGCCACGGTGGTCGCCGCACCGATCGTCGGTGTCGCGCTCTCGCGTTTCCCGCTGCGCGCACTGATGCCGTGCGGCGCGGTGTGCCTCGGGTTGGGATTTGCCGCCGCTTCGCAGGCCACGGCGCTCTGGCACCTCGCACTCATCTATTCGTCGGCCGTGCCGATCGCCATCCTCGCGCTGTCTTCGCTCGGAGCGAACGCGCTCGTCGCGAACTGGTTCGATCGCCGACGTCCGCTCGCACTGGGAATCGCGCAGCTCGGGCTCGCCTTCGCGGGCGCGTTCGTGACCTACTTCATCAGCTGGACGCTCGCGTCGGGCGGCAGCTCGCGGCGGACCTATGGCTGGTTCGCGATCATCGCTCTTCTGGCAGCGCCGCTCTTGTGGGCCACGATTCGCGACCGCCCCGCCGATATCGGACTGCACCCCGACGGCCGCGAGCACGGCGCCGATCCGATGCAGGCTCGCGCTGCGGCGCCGAGCTTCACCCAGGCGCTGCGCGATCGTAACTTGTGGCGGGTGAGCGTGCTCGCGGGTCTCGCCTACTGCGGCACCACCGGATGGATGCAGAATGCGCATGCCTTCGCTACCGACGCGGGCTTCGCCGTCAGCGCTGCCGATACCCTGTTCGCTTCGATCTCGCTGGGGGCGGCGCTCGGGAAGGTGGCGATCGGTTGGCTCGGCGTGAGGTTCGGCGAGCAGGCCGCGCTCTGGATCGCTCTCGCCATCGAGTTCGTCGCCTTGGCGATCTGGCCCGCAGCGCTCCCATCGCTGCCGTTGCTGCTCGGCGTAGGTCTCGCGTTCGGGATCGCGCTCGGGGGACTGTCGCCCGCGATCTCGGCGTTGCTGGCGCGGATCTACGGCTCGGAGAGTCTCGGGCCCGTGCTCGGCTACATGACCCCGATGCTGGTTCCGTTCCAGATGGTGGGCGCGCCGGTCGCGTCCGCCGTGAGGGATTGGACCGGCGCCTACGATCTCGCGCTCTACGGCTTCGCCGCGTCCTCGCTCGTCGCCGCGCTGCTCCTGTCGTCCGTGCGGATCCCGGACCGATCCGACCCGGAACCGCGATGAGCAGTCATCGCTCCGCGAGCAGCCGTTCCGCCTCGGCCTCGACCGCGGTACCCGCAAAGAAGCACGGATTGGCGCCGCCGTGCAGGCGCACGACGTTCGCGAACACGAAATCGCGGAACTGCGCGGCATCGAGTCCCGATCCGTGAGCTTCTTCGACGACCTCGCGCATGTCCTCCACGTCCCAGTGTCCGAAATCGCTGCTGAAGACGGCGCGCAGCGGCTCGCGGAGCGGAACGGTGAGCGGGTTCATGCCGATCGGTGTGGTCGCATCATCGGCCTCGCAGCCGAGATAGAAGCTGCGGACGAAGAGGTCGCGGATGTCCTCGACGCATTCGATCCGACAGGCCGCCCATTCGTCGAGCCCGGCGGGATCCTCCTCGTTCGCGCCGAGCCCCGCGATCGAGAGCAGGTCATCCCGAGTAGCCACGTGCTTCTCGACTAGCGGGCCGCCGTAGCGGCCGAACAGCTCGGCGAGCAGTGCTAGGTCGAGCTCTTTCGGGTCGAGTCGGTGGATTTCTCTCGCGTTGCGCTTCTGCCAGTATCCGATCGTGTCGTTCAGCAACGAAATCGCCCAGAGTACGCCGGCCTCGAGGAACGCGAATCGCAGCCGCGGGAAGCGCCGCGTGACGCCGCCCATGAAGAGCGACTTCGCGAGGTGTTCGTGCGCCGATGTGAACATGCCCAGATGGTTGAACATGTAGTTCGAGATCGAGCGGCGGGTGCCGCGTCCCAGGAAGTTCGAGTGCACTGTGGGAGCGACGCCGAGCTCGACGCATTTTGCCCAGACGGGATCGTAGTCGTACTCGCTGTCGAGGCCGAATGAGTCATACCAGTACGGCTCGCGGCTTCCCGGCGGCGGGCTCTTCACCCGGCGCTCGACGAAGCCCGCGATCGTCACGACCTTCAGACCGAGCTGCGACACCGCATGTTCGAGCTCCTCGATGGCCTCGTCGGGTGTGTGCATTGGGATCACTGCCGCGGGCGTCAGGCGATCCGTCAGGCCCGCGAACACCTCGGCATGGTGGGTGTTGAGTGCGCGGCACACGCAGCGGCGCAGCGCTTCGTCCTCGACGTGCGCGAATTCGAGTCCGACGGTCGGATAGACGATGGCGAAGTCGACACCCAGCTCATCGAGCCGCTCGTAGAGCAAGGCCGGTAGCAACGCGGTCGCGCGGTCGAGCGTGTTGCGCGTCGGC
Source organism: uncultured delta proteobacterium (assembly GCA_963832165.1). Taxonomy (GTDB): domain Bacteria; phylum Myxococcota_A; class UBA9160; order UBA9160; family SMWR01; genus JAHEJV01. The sequence goes on from CAWHTE010000011.1 coordinate 689,173, forward strand.
AGGCCCCACCAGCCGGGCCGCGCGACGCGCTGTGCGCGCCGCTGCTCCGCACTCAGCGCGTACCACGAGAGCCGCACCGGACCAGACGGATCTGCGAAATAACGCGACTGCAGATCGCGGACGAGCTGCGGACCACCGAGGTCGCGCATCCGGTCGAAGACCGCCGGCATGAACTCCACGGCGTGTGCGTCGGCGTCGATCACGGGATGCGGGAGACGCTCGCGTAGTCGGGCCGAGCCCGTCTCTCGTCGGCGCCCAGTGGACACGCGTCACACCTCCTATTCAATTACCGTGCGGAGGTGTACGATTCTATGGCAGCGTCGCGCGGTGCGCTGCGGAGGCTCGACGACGTGAAGATGCATTCACCCTCCGGCGCGCGGCTCGAGCAGCAGCTCCTGGGCGACCCGCATGACGAGGTCGTCGGACGGCCCAAGCGCGTGTTCACCGCACTGGCGTGTACCCACGAGGCCATGACGGTGGCCTGGTCGTAGACGAGGCACGGAAGCGGTTCACTTAGTTACAGCACGAGTCGGCAGCGATGGTTCGCCCCCGGACACCCACCCAGCGACGCAGAGCGGGACGCAGACGAAACCCGAAACAAGACATCCTGCGTGCGACGGAGTCCTTGCTGCTCGATCGCGGTCTGGATGGCTTCTCGATCCGGCGCCTGTCGGAGCGATGTGGCTACCGTGCTCCCACCATCTATCACTACTTCGGCGATCGCCGCGGCCTGCTGGACGCGCTGCTCGAGGAGCGTTTTAGCGGGCTGCTCGAGCAGCTGGAGCGCGTCCCGCTCGGTGGCGACGAGCTCGCGGATCTGCGCGCGCTCTCACGAGCGCTCGTTGCGTTCGGTCTCGCGAACCCGAGCCACTACGCGGTGCTCGCGGCGCCGCGAGCCGAGGGCGAGCCTGCGCCGGCCGCGTCGGACGTCGCGCGTCGGATCCTGGAGAAACCCTTCGAGTCGCTGCACCGCAGCGGCCGGCTCGTGACACGAGAGGTCGAGACGGCGCAGCAATCGCTATGGGTGTTCCTGCACGGATTCATCACGCTGCACGTGACGCGACCCGACATGCAATGGTCGCCCGACCTGCTCGACGCGGGTCTCGACGCGCTGCTCGGGGGACTGGTGCATCCGGCCTCGCCGCAAGCGGACGCGGGCAATGCGCCCCGGTAGCGTCGATGCGCTCCCTGCGAATCAAAACGGAGGAACGCGATGAAGTTCCGATACAGCCGCGACGTTCACTGCCCGCAGAAGATCGCATTCGACTACTACTGCGAGCGCGACAACGATCTGGAGTGGTGGGAGGGAGTGATCGAGAGCCGCCGCATCTCGGCGATCCGGCAGGGAATCGGGGAGACGGTGCGCCAGACCTGCAAGGTATGGGGCATTCCCTTCCCGTTCGAGATCGAGATCGAGGTGGTGGAGTGGGACTACCCGAACCGGTATCGCGAGGTCAATCGCGGCAGCGCGACCCCCTACGATTGCTGGTACGCCGTCGAGAAGCTCGACGCAGATCACAGCCGCGTCGTCCTCGAGGGCGAGGTGTGGTTCCGTGGGCTCGGCTGGTTGTTTTCACCGATCGCCCGGGCCCTGCTCGACCGCCAGTCGCACCGCAACTTCGACAGGCTGAAGCAGCGCCTCGACGAGATCGGAGCGGCGCATCGGGCCGTGAGCCCGACGACGCTCGCGCCCCAGCCGCTCAGCGCAGCTCGTCCTTGACGAAGCGTCCATCCTTCATGATGGCCTTCAGGTTGCGCACGGGATCCTTCAGCACCGCGATGTCGACCGACGGGTCGCCGTCGACCACGAGCAGGTCGGCGATCTTCCCCTCTTCGATCGTTCCGAGGTCCTGCGCCTGCTGCATCAGGACGGCGCCGTTCTTGGTCGCCCAGCGGATCACGTCGAGCGCCGGGATGCCGACGTCCTTCACATACACCTCGAGCTCGTGGGCATAGATGCCGGGCGTGTGCGGAATGATCTCGACACCGTAGTCGTCGCCGGGCACGATGCAGACGCCGGCCTTGTTCGCCTCCGGGAGCATCTTGCGCAGATTCTCCCATTCGCGCTTCACCGGGGCGAGCTGCTGATCGCGCGCGACGCTGGCGCCGCCGTCCGGGGCGCTCAGGATGTGCTCGCGCAGGCGCTTGAGGAACAGCATGCTCGGGATGTAGATGGTGCCGTGCTTCACCATCATCTCGATGCACTGACCGTCCATCTCGTCGCCGTGATCGATGATGTCGACGCCGAGCTCGATGCTCGTGACGATCGCCTTCTTCGCCACGCAGTGGGCGCGCACTCGCGCGTTGCGCTCGTGGGCGGCCTCGATTGCGGCGATGTACTCGTCGCGCGCCATGCCGCGATAATTGCCGCTCGACTCGACGCCGTGTCCGCCGGTCGGGAAGAGCTTGATGATTTGCGCGCCGCGCTTGATCTCGCCGCGCACCGCTTTGCGGATGTCGGCGACGCCGTCGCAGATCACCTCGGCTCCCACGCGCCGGATCCCGTCCACGCTGGGAGGGCCCATCTCCTTCCACCAGGGCGCGCTGTCGTTGTCGTTGCCGGTCGTGTCGATGTGCCGGCTGCACGGCACGATCCGCGGGCCCTCGAAGACGCCTTCCTCGATCGCCATCTTCATCGAGGCGTCGATGTCGTGCGCGCATCCCGCGCTCACCACGCCGGTGATGCCGTTCATGAGCGCGTGCTGGAGGTTTCGCACCGAGACCGCGGCGTGATAGGCCGGTGGCTTCTCGAGGCCGAGATACTTCTCGTAGATCTCAGTGAGCTTGAGGTCGGGATAGTCCGGGTGCCAGTGGCCGAGGACCATGCCCGGCATCAACGTGCGCCCGTCGAGGTCGATCACGCGGTCCGCGGGGCCCGGAGCCGGCCCGGCCCCGTCGCTCACGGACGCGATGCGGCCCGCTTCGACGACGACGGTTCCACCCGCCCGGGCCGCGTGCTCGCCGTCGAGCAGGTTTGCGTTTCGGAAGACAATGCGAGTCACGGCGACACCTCCTGTGGTGAATGAGCCGAGAGGACCCCCGCTGCGGGGCTCCGCAAACGGAAGGCCTCGACGAGCTCCGCGTGCTTCGCTCGCGCGCGCTCGAGGTGCTCGTCCTTGACGATCCCGAACCCGCGCACGTGCTCCGGAAGACTCGCGATCTCGACCGCGAGATCGCGGTTGTCCGGCGCGAGGTCGTCGAGCAGCTCGGCGATCGTGCGCTCGTATTCGGCGATCAGGCGACGCTCGGTGCGCCGATGGGCGGTCCAGCCGAAGACGTCGAGCGGCGTTCCGCGCAGGAACTTCAGCCGCGCGAGGACTCGGAACAGCGGGAACACCCAGGGCCCGACCGAGATCTTGCGCACACGCCCGGAATCGCGGTCGCTCGGGAATATCAGCTGCGGAGCCAGCTGCAGCGAGACGCGATAGTCGCCTTGGAAGGTCTGATCGAGCTGACGCTGAAAGCTGCCGTCGGTGTAGAGGCGGGCGACTTCGTACTCGTCCTTGTAGGCGAGCAGCTTGAAGTAGTAGCGCGCGACCGCTTCCGCGAGCGGCGTATCGTGGCCGGCGAGCTGCTGCTCTCGAGATGCGACGCGCGCCACGAGGTCGCGGTAGCGCTCGGCATATTGCGCGTCCTGATATCCGGTCAGGAAGTCGGCGCGAAGCGTGACGATTTCGTCGAGCTTCTGCACGGCCGGCCGCTCGTCGCGAAGCGCCGGCCGGGCGGCGCGCTCGACCGCGGCGAGTTCATGCGCGGCCATGCGGCCCCATGCCAGCGCGCGCCGATTCATGGCCACGGACCGCCCATTGAGCTCGATCGCGCGCTCGAGCGCCGCGAGCCCGACGGGCAACGCACCGAGCTGAGCGGCGTAGCCGAGCAGGAACAGGTTCACTCCGATCGCATCACCCAGCAGTGCGGTCGCGAGGGGCGTGGCGCGTACGAAGTGGGAGCTGCCGTTGGCTGCCGCGGCCTCGATCGCTCGCTCCATCCGCTCGGAGGAGAGGTCGAGATCGGGGTCCGTGGCGAAGTCTTTGGTCGGAGCCACGTGCTGATTTACGACCGCGAGGGTTCGGTCGCGGCTCATCTTGCCGAGCGCCTCGGCTCCCGCGGTCACGACGATGTCGCAGCCCACGACGAGATCGCAGCTCCCCGCGGAGAGCCGCGTTGCGTGCAGGTCCTCGGCGCGCGCCGCGATGCGCACGTGGCTCATCACCGGTCCGTTCTTCTGGGCCAGGCCGGTGACGTCGAGTACCGAGCACCCCTTTCCTTCCAGGTGGGCCGCCATGCCCATCAGCGCGCCGACCGTGATCACGCCGGTCCCCCCGATCCCGGTCACGAGCACGTTGTAGGGATGGGCGAGGTCCGCGACCGGCGGTTCGGGAAGGCTTGCGAAGTCGAACTGCGCGGTCGCGTCGGTCGGCTCGCTGCCCGCCTTGCGCAGCGATCCTCCCGTCACTACCGCGAAGCTCGGGCAATAGCCCTGGAGGCACGAGTAGTCCTTGTTGCAAGAAGATTGGTTGATGCGCCGCTTGCGGCCGAGCTCCGTCTCGACAGGCTCGATCGAGATGCAGTTCGATTGCACGCTGCAATCACCGCATCCCTCGCACACGAGCTCGTTGATCACGACGCGCCGATCGGGGTCCGGGAACTCGCCCCGGTTGCGCAGCCGGCGCGCCTCCGCAGCACAGGTCTGGTCGTACACGATCGCCGACACGCCGATCTGTTCGCGAAGGCTGCGCTGGACGTGATCGAGCTCGCTGCGATCGTGCACGGTGACTCCGGGAGGGAATCCCGTGTTCCGGAAGCGATCGGGCTCGACGCTCACGACCGCAATCGGACGCACGCGCTCCGCGTGGAGCTGCGCGACGATGTCCGGGACGGTCACCTCGCTGTCGATCGATTCGCCCTCTACGGGCTGTCCACCCGTCATCGCGACCGCGCCGTTCGCGAGGATCTTGTAGGTGATGTTCACGTTCGCGGCGACCGTCGCGCGCACGGCCAGCAGGCCGGAGTGGAAGAACGTCCCGTCTCCCATGTTCTGGAAGATGTGCGGCGTATCGGTGAAGGGAGCGGAGCCGATCCAGTTGGCGCCTTCTGCTCCCATGTGCGTGTACGAAAGCGTGCGCCGCTCGGGAAGCCAGACGGCCATCCCGTGACAACCGATTCCGCCCTGCGCGACGCTGCCTTCCGGAACCGCCGTAGACGTGTTATGTGGGCACCCGGAGCAGAACGCGGGTGCGCGTGCGAGCGAGGAGGTCTGGACAACGACGGGTGCAGGCGTCTCGTGCGCGAGTTCGGGGAGGTGCGGAGCCAGCCACCTCCGGAGCGCGTCGGCCACATCCTTGGGCGTGAGCTCCCCCACGGACGAGAGCAGCGGCGCCCCCACCGCATCGCGCTTGCCCTGGATGCTCGGACGCGCAGGGCCGTGGTAGAGAATGTGCGCGAGCTGCTCTTCGATCAGCGGCCGTTTCTCTTCGACGACGATCACTTCGTCGAGGCCTGCCGCGAAGCGACGTGCGCCCTCCGGTTCGAGCGGCCACGTGAGCGCGATCTTGTAGATGGCGAGGCCGATCCGAGCCGCGCGTGCCTCGTCGATGCCCATTTCCGCAAGCGCCTGCCGCACGTCGAGATACGCCTTGCCCGCCGTGACGATCCCGAGCCGCCGCCGCGGCGCATCGAGCACGACGCGGTCGAGTCCGTTCGCGCGCACGAAAGCCTGGGCGGCCGGCAGGCGCACATCGAAGTGGACCTGCTCCCTCGCGACCGGCGGGATGGCTCCCGACCATATGCCGTGGACTCCAGCCGGCCGCTCGATGTCGGTGGGCTGGGCGATGTGTACGCGGCCCGGTCCTACTTCGACCGACGCGGCGCTCTCCACGGAGTCGGTCACGCACTTGAAGCCGACCCAGCATCCCGCATAGCGCGACATCGCCCATCCGTACAGGCCGAAGTCGAGATAGTCCTGAACGTTCGCGGGATTCAGAATCGGAATTCCGCAGTGCACGAGCGCGTGCTCGCTCTGATGCGCGAGCGACGACGATTTGGCGCCCGGATCGTCGCCGGCCAGCACGAGAACGCCGCCGTGGGGCGAGGTGCCCGAGAAATTTCCGTGCTTGAGCGCGTCACACGAACGGTCCACTCCGGGGCCCTTGCCGTACCAGATCGCGAACACGCCGTCGTGCCGCGCGCCGGGCAGCAGGTGCACCTGTTGCGATCCCCATACTGCGGTCGCGGCGAGATCTTCGTTCACTCCGGGCTCGAAGCGGATCCGGTGATCGTCGAGGAAGCGCTTGGCCTGCCAGAGCGCCAGGTCGTACGTGCCGAGCGGTGAGCCGCGGTAGCCCGAGATGAAACCGGCTGTGTCGAGACCCGCCTCCTCGTCGCGCCGCCGCTGATCCATGGGGAGTCGGACGAGCGCCTGGACGCCCGTGAGGTAGATCGGCCCAGACCGGCGCACGTACTTGTCGTCGAGGCCGTACTCGCGGTCGATGCCGGTGGTCTGCTTCATCGCGGGTGGGCCCCTTCGAGCCCGAACGCGCGAACGCCGTTGTCCCAGGCGAGCTTGCGGCGCACGTCGCTCGGCAACGCGCGCAGATTGGCGCGGAACGCATCGGCGCCGCCTGGGAACGTGGCGTCCGCATGTGGATAGTCGAGCGCCCAGACCATCGAGTCGCAGATGTGCTCGCTCGCAAAGGCGAGACCGACTTCGTCGCCCTCGAATACGACGAATCCCTGGCGCGCGAAATACTCCGAGGGCAGCAGATCCAGGCGCATCTGGAACGCCTGGCGCAGCGCCTCGCCGCCGCGCGCATACTCGTCCATGCGCTCAAGCGCCGTCACGAACCACGTTCCGTGACTCTCGGTGAGCATGACGTTGAGGCGGGGATGGCGGTCCAGCACGCCCTCGAACACCAGCTGGGCGAACGCTGTCCAGGCCTCGATCGGAAAGCCGAACATGATCCCGTAGAACGTCGCGTGCCAGAAAGGACGCGTGGTTTTGTAGTGGCGCGTGATCGGTCCGACCAGGCCCTCGTCGGGTGCGCAGCTGTGGAATACCAGCAGCAGGCCGCGCTCCTCGATCGCGCCGTAGATCGCGTCGAATGCGGGATCGCCGACGAAGCCGCTCGGGTACTCGGGTGCCGGACGCATGACCACGCCGCGGAAGACGTCGCGCTTTCCCACGCGCTCGAGCTCGCGCAGCGCGCGATCGGGCGCCTGCCACGGGAGCACCATGTTCGCGTACACGCGTCCGCGCACGGCCGCGCAGTGATCGGCCACCCAGTCGTTGTAGGCGCGGCACATCGCCTCCGCGACCTCGGCGTCCTCGACGAAGCCGAGCCGCAGACCCGGCGACGAGGGATTCACGATCTGGACGTCGATGCGCTCGACGTCCATGTCCGCCAAGCGCTTGGCGGGATCCCATCCGCCCGGATTGGCCTCGAGGTAGCGCACGCCTTTCGCCAGACGCTCTACCGATACGCCCGCGGCCGCGGTGTAGGCGGCGTCTTCGAGCAGGAGCTTGCCTCCCTCGTAGAGCCGCGTTCCGGGGCGTCCCATTCGGTCCAACCCGTCGACGAAGCGGAACGGAGAGGCGCCGCGGTAGGCGGGATCCATGTACTCGCCCTCCCAGAGGTCGGGCGGCTCCGCGACGTGGCTGTCGGTATCGATCAGGAGCGCGGGTTCTTCGGCCACGTCGTTCCTCTCTCGACCGCCCGAGCGAGCGCGGGCGGCGGCTCCCAGAAGGTGTCGGCTCCTGCGAGCTCGACGATCGCGTCGGGGCCGAGCACCTCGCGCACGCAGCGGGCGAAGTACACACCGAAGAGACACGTGGGATCGGTGAGGCGCAGGCGCACGCGCGGGGGGCTGCCCGGCTCGATGGCATCGATCAGCCCGAACGAGACGATGTCGGTCGGACGCCCGTGCGAGATCGAGCAGGGGTCATGGATGAGTGCCAGGCGCTCGAGGATTTCGTCGCGCGTCACGACGGAACCCGCGACCACGGCGGAGCCAGCCCGCGCGCCGCGCGTGCCTTCGCCACCTCGTCTCCGGCAAGGCGACGGCCGAGCTCGTCCTCGTCGATGCCGTGCAGACGCAGCAGATTCGCGCCGAGGATCTTCGCCTTCACCTCGTCATCGAACGGCGGAAATCCCTCGTCCTCCACGAGGTCCTTCGGCATCTCGAAACGGCGCAACGCTTCGATGATCGGCTGCGTATGGGTCAGCATGCAGCCGGTGCCGTAAAGGATCTTGTCGGCTCCGCCGAGCGCGAGGAGGCTTCCGAGGATCCGCGCGAAGCGGCGCGGATAGCGCACCACGAGGTTCGCCGTGATCTCGAGGTTCGCGTAGACGTTGGGATGCCGTCCGAGCTGATACGCGGTCTCCTCGAGGAACGCCATCCCCGAGTGGACGACCTCGAAGCTGAGCTCCGGGAAGGCGACGGCCGCTTCGTCGACGTCGTTCACGTTCAAGTAGGGATCGAGTGGTTCGCGGCGGAACGGGACCGCCTTGTGCATCGCCACGTGACGAACACCGATATCGAGCGCGTGGCGCAACAGCGGGTACATGCGATCCACGTCGTTGAACAGCACGCCGTCCGCGCGCCCGTTCGCATCGTAGGCGCCCGTCACGGGGTAGAACTTGAAGCCCACGACGCTGTATTCCTCGCGCAGCCGGTCCATCTGCTCGATCGCGCGTGCGCCGGCCGTCGAGTCGACCCCGCCATAGAGCAACACGCGGCCCGGCAGCGCGCGCGCCAGCTCTGCGCCCACCGCGATCGGCGTTCCGCCATCGCGCAGTACGGGGGTGAGAGCCACGTCGTGGTAGATCGCGAGGTCGGTCTCGCTCTCGAAGAACACGACCGACGCCATGGATTCCGCGTCCCAACGGCGCACGAACGCCTCGGGCGGGCAGAGGTAGTCCGGGTGCGACCACTGCGCGTGCATTCCGATCAGCTGCTGGCGGAGCATCTCGTACTCGGCCGGAGTCGCACCGGGGGCGCGGTTGTTCGGGGTCATGTTGTAGGCGTGGATGACCGCGTCCGCGACGATCGCCATGGGTTACTCGCTGCCTCGCAAAAACGTGCGAGAAAGTGATAAAAGAGTATGCGACGCTGAGCGGTCCCGACAACTGAAAAGCTGCCGCCGCCCCTGCCGCGACAGAATTCGGCACCGCTCCGCGTTTCGATTATTGATATATATAGTTACATATAGGCAGAGACGACGCGAGGAAGGACCTGATGGCGGTGGACTTGCTGATCCGGAACGGCAGGATCGTCGACGGAACCGGAAGCCCGGCCCGCATCGCCGACGTCGCGATTGCGGGAGACCGGATCGTGGCGGTCGAGCCCAACATCGCGGAGCCGGCCGCGGAGTGCATCGATGCCGAGGGGCTCATCGTGGCCCCCGGCTTCATCGACAGCCATACCCACATGGATGGCCAGCTGTTCTGGGACCGTTTCGGCTCGTCCAGCTCCTGGCACGGATGCACGACGGTCGTCTGCGGCAATTGCGGATTCTCGCTCGCGCCGATTCCGCACGGTGATCCCGAGTATCCGCTGAGCCTCATGGCCGGGGTCGAGCAGATCCCGCGCGCCGTGCTCGAGGCAAACGTCCCGTTCGATTGGGACTCTTTCGGCGGTTATGTGGACTCTCTCGAGCGCAATGGGCTTCCGGTCAACGCCGCTTGCTACGTCGGCCATCCCTTGTTGCGACACGCCGCGATGGGCGAGCGCGCATGGGAGAGGGAGGCCACCGCTCGGGATCTGGACGCGATCGAGAAGGCGCTCCGCGAAGCGCTGGACGCCGGAGCGCTCGGGGTTTCGTTCAACCGCTCGCCCGCCGATCGCGACGATCGGGGCCGGGCCACGGCCGGCGTCGATGCCGGTTGGGAAGAGATCCGGCGCATCGTCGGCGTGCTCGCCGACTATCCCGGTACCCTCGTGCAGGCGATCCCGGGATGGTCTCTGCCCGGACCGTCGGGCGTCGAGACGGGCTGGGAAGACGAGCTCGAGCAGTGGGCGACTGCGACACGCTCCGCTGGTCGACCGATGGTGTGGGGGCCTCTGATCGAGACCTACGACGACGACTATCTCGGGATCGCGCGCCGGGGCCAGGGCGAGGGATCGAGCATGTTCGCGGCCACCGGTGTGGTGGCGCTCTCCACGCTCGTGACGTTCGAGATCGAGAACCTGTTCGGGACGATCCCGGGTTGGGAGTTCCTGTTCGAGCTCGCCGAGCCCGAGCGGCTCCAGGCGCTCGCCGATCCCGAGGTGAGATCGCGCCTGCGAGGAGCCACGGGGCCGGAGCAGTTCATCGGCTACCCGCTCCATACCGTCGATCAGAGCGGCCACCCCGTGCCGGGGCCCGCCATCCCGTTCTCGTGGCGAAACCTGTACCGGCTCGGCACCGCGCCGAGCCGATTCGATCTCGAGGGCCCGTCGCTCGCCGACGAAGCCCGCCTAAGGGGATGCCACCCGGTGGATGTGATGCTCGATGGCGCGGTCGCGAGCCGGCTGCGCGAGTTCGTCATCCTGTTTCCCTACGGACAGGTACCCGACCGCACGCTGCGGGCGATGCGCGATCCCGCCGCCGTGCTCTCGCGCAACGACACCGGTGCGCATCTCGCGATGCTGTGCAATGCCGAGAGCACGCAGCTGTTGGCGCAGTGGGTGCGCGAACGACAGGCGGTGTCCCTCGAACGCGCGATCCATTGGCTCACGGGTCGCCAGGCGGACATCTTTCAGCTCCCTGATCGCGGGCGGCTGCGGGCCCGTTGTGCCGCCGACATCGTGCTGATCGACCTCGAACGCGTGGGACCGCTCGTGCCCGAGCTTGCTCGCGACCTGCCCGGGGGCAGCTCGCGAATCGTGCAGCGAGCAGCCGGCATCGAGCGCGTGATCGTGTCGGGCCGGACGTTGTTGCGGGAGGGGCATCCCACTGGCGAGCTGCCCGGGCGTTTCTTGCGGCCGGCGCGGGCGGCGGCCCGTCGCTGAGCAGCGCGTCGACTACCCGTGCGCGAAGTGAAGAGGCTCGTGCGGCGTGCGGCGCCCGCGATCTGGGTCGAATCGAGTGGCGCCGGCGCGGCGATGCTGCTGCTGATCCACGGGCTCGGTGGAAACGCACGCGTCTGGGACAAGCTCCTGGATCACGTCGCTCCGCACTGGGGCGGGCGCATCGTGGTCCCCGATCTGCGCGGTCACGGTCGCAGCGATCCGGGCGCGGCCTATCACTTCGGATTCCAGGCCGCCGATCTCGGCGACGTGATCGAGCCGGCGAGGCCGCTCGTGATCGTGGGACATTCGCTCGGAGGTCTGATCGCGCTCACGCTCGCGAGCGGGGTCTACCGGTTGCGACCCGACCACGTCGTCGCGATCGGTGTGATGCCGCGCTGGGAGGAACGCCATCTCGCGCAGTCGGCAAAGCTCGCGTCGCGCCCGGCCCTCTGGTTCGACGACGAGGCCGACGCCGTACAGCGCTTCCTCGGGCTCTCCGGCCTGGCAGGCCATGTCCATCCCACGAGCACCGCCGCACGCAGCGGCGTCGTCACAGAGAACGGGCGCCACCGGCTCCGGCAGGATCCGGCGAGCTATGCCACGGGACCGCCGGATCTCGCGGGGATGCTCGCGGCCGCGCGCTGTCCGCTCGACCTCGTCTACGGAGCGAGTGACTCGATCGTCGACCTCGATCTGGTCGCGCGCGAAGTCCGCGACGCTCAGATGTGGGACGGCGGGCACAACCTGCACCTCGAACGACCCGAGCAGCTCGCGCAGCTGGTGCTCGAGCGCGCGAGGAGGCTGGCGCGCTAAGGGTCACTTCTTGGAGCGCGGCGTCTCGGTCGCTCCCTGCGGCGCCCACGGCGGCGGCTTCTTCATCGAGAACGCATCCAGCCCGGCGAAGAAGTCGGGTCCGATGGCACTGCGGTAGTGCTCTTCCACTGCGAAACCGGGCAGATTGCGATGCATGACGCTCTTCGTCAGCTCACGAGCCGACGGCGACACCGTGCGCACGTCGTCGACGTACTGAAGCACCTGTGCGTCGAGATCGTCGAGTTCGCAGACTCGATTGATCACGCCCATCGCGAGCAGCTCCTCGGCGGGCACGGCTCGCGCGGTGAAGATGAGGTCTTTGGCGCGTGCGAGGCCGATGCGCGGAACCAGCCGCACCGCGCTCACAGTGTCGGCGACGCCCCACTTTCCCGGTGCGATCGAGAGCTTCGCCCCGCGCGCCGCAATCACCATGTCGCAGAGCAGCACGAGCACCGCGCCGGCGCCGTAGGCGCTGCCGTTCATCGCGCAGATCACCGTCTTCGGACACGACTCGATCGCAAAGAACGCGGGGTAGTCGCCGTGGACGTGCTCGTACATGACGGTGGCCAGGCGCTCGGAGAATCCCTTCTTCGCGAGGTCGATCAGCTCCTGCCCTTCGCCGAGGTTTCCACCGGCGCTGAACATGCGGCCGCTGCTGCGGAACACGACGACACTGCGCTCCTCGTCGAAGCGGGCCCGGATGAACGCTTCCGTGAGGAGCTGGAACACCTCCTCGTCGATCAGGTTCATCGTGTCGGGGCGGTTCAGCGTGATCCAGATCGCCTCCGGTGTCGTCTCGTAGAGGACGGGTAGCTCGCTCACGGGGCCCTCCCTTCGCTCGCATCTTATCGTTAAATCAGCGCACGGTAAACGCGGATGCGCGATCCGGCAGCGCGAACGCGATCAGCGCATCGCCGGGCTCCGACCACAAGTCGCCGCCCGCCGCGACCACGAGGTACTGGCGGCCGTCGCGGCGCAGCCGGTAGGTGGCCGGGCTCGCATTCGCCGTGTAAGGGAGTCGGTGCGACCAGACCTCCTCGCCGGTCTCGGCATCGAACGCGCGCAGGTACTTGTCCGTGGTCGCGCCGATGAAGACGAGGCCGCTCGCCGTGAGCACGCCCGCCCCCGAGATTCGGGGTGCCGAGCCGGAGCCAGAACGGAAACGGCGCCTGGTCGCGTGTGGTCCCGAGCGCCGTCTGCCAGCGCACCGCCCCGGTCCGCAGATCCGCCGACACGAGCGCACCCCAGGGCGGGGGCGTACACGGTGCGCCGAGCGGCGAGAGCAGCGGGCCGCGCCGCATGCCATAGGGAGTGCCGGCCATCGCGTTGTACTCGATCGGTGCGCTCGCGTCGCCCATCCGGAACGCTTCGACGTCGAACGCCTCGCGCGGGATCAGGTGCACGCCCACGGCCCAACGGTTGATATTTACGTAGAGCCTCGCCGTCGCGGGATCGACCATGACCCCGCCCCAGTTCGCGCCGCCTCCGGGCCCCGGAAAGTGGACGGAGCCCTCGAGGGTAGGAGGGGTGTACATGCCCTCTGACCGCAGCCCGGTGATCTGGTCGCGACACTTTACGCGGTCCCAGAACGTGAAGCCCCAGGCATCGTCGACGCCAAACGACATCGAATGCAGCGGCGGCGGGTGCGTGGGGATGGGCTGCGTCGGCGACAGCGTCTCGCCTGGGCACGCCGTCGACGGGCACCGCGCGCTCCTCGATTGGGAACAGCGGCTCGCCGGTCTCGCGGTGCAGCACGAAGACGTGTCCGAGCTTCGTAGCCTGTGCGAGCGCGGGAACCACGCTGCCATCCGCCCTTCGTAGCTCGAAGAGCGAGGGTTGCGAGCCCACGTCGTAGTCCCAGACTCGTGGCGCACGGTCTGGAAGTGCCACACGAGCTCGCCCGTGGACCCTCGCAGCGCAGCCACCAGCTCGAGTAGGCATCGAGCCCGTGCCGTGCGACCGCGAAGTAGTCGGGCGAAGCGTTGCCGGTGGGAACGAACACGAGGTCACGCGCTTCGTCTGCCGACAAGATCGACCAAACGTTCGCCGTCCCGGCCGCCACCACGCGCCGTCGGCGCCGCGGGTCCAGGGCGGCAGCGACACGTCCGGGGGAACCGGATCCCACGCCCAGCGCACCGCGCCGGTGCGGGCATCGAAGGCTCGCACAACGCCACTCGGCGCATCGGCGCGAATGTTGTCGGCGACGAGCGCGCCCACGACGACGAGATCGCGGACCACGAGCGGCGGCGGCGTCACGTAGTACTCCCAGATCGGCGCGTCCCCGAGGCCTTCGCGCAGTCGGACCACGCCGTGCTCTCCGAAGTCGTCGCAGAGCGACCCGGTCTCCGCGTCGAGCGCGATCAGCCGAGAGTCCGTGGTGCCCGTGAAGATCCGCCGCTGGGCAGGGCTTGCCGTCTTCGCGCCGTGGGTCCTCCCAGTGCGAGACGCCGCGGCAGATGAGCGGGTAGCGCACCCCGCTTCGACGGGTCCACTGCCGGGTCGAAGCTCCAACGCAGCGCGCCGGTCTCCGGATCGAGCGCGAACACGCGGTTGAACGGGGAGCAGATGTAGAGCGTGTCGTGCGTGATGATCGGCGTCGCCGTGAACGCGCTCGGATGCCGCTCGTCTCGCCCGTCCGACACATCGCCGTGTCGGAACGTCCACGCGATCTCGAGAGCGTCGACGTTCTCGCGCGTGATCTGCGTGAGCGGAGAGTACCTTTTCCCGCCGATGTCACGCCGTAGTGGGGCCAATCAGCGGTTGGTCCGGAGAGGTCGACGGGAGCCTCAGCCGTGCATCCCACCAGGAGCGCTGCGATCAGAACCGCCCGCACCGATCGGATGACCGATCTCAGCGGATCGCCATCGCGTTCGCGGGCGATCCCATTCCTCCCGGGATCCAGAGCGGAACAGCGACGAAGAAGAAGGACCAGCGCCGATCGGCCGCACAGGCGGCGTCGAGGTCTCGGAAGCAGAGGATCTCCCCGAACGGCAACCCGAGATTGCGCTGCATCGTGACGTGTGCGCTGTGCAGGTTGTCGGGCCGGAACGGCGCCACCTCGACCGCGAGATTGTCCGCCGCGACGGCCGACCAACGCTGTCGATGCGCGATCGCTGCGAAGTCGCTCGTGATGCCGGGGTTGAGCGGTGCGGCTCCACCCGGCGCCGGCTCCATCAGCTTGCGTCGCTGCTCGCGGTCGGCGTCGAGATACATCTCGGTCCAGCCGGTGCGGAAGCAGACGACGTCCCCGGGCAGAATCTCCACGTTCTGGTGGCGCAGGCAGGCTCGGAACTGCGATTCGTCGATCGCGTGGTCGACCGGCAGCGGATCGCTCGCACCACCCGCGAGCATGCGCGCGATATCGAGCAGCACGCCGCGCGCCGCGATGCCGCGCTGCGCGATCTTGTCGATTCCGCCGCGCCGGACGAAACCGCTCTCGTCGATGTCGTCGGGCCCGAAGCCGTTGTAGAAAGCGCCGTCCACACCGGGCTCTCGACATCCGGCGTGAACGAACGAATCCCACTGCGAGGATCCCTGCGTGGCGAGCAGGATGTGATCGTCGTTGCAGATCATCCCCTCGAACTCCGCATTGTGCAGATGCGCGGTCTTCTGGAGTTCAGGGCGCAGGATCGTGCGGTCGGTCGGAAGGTCGACGGGAAGATTGAGCGGGTAGTGGCTGCCCAGGATCACCTGCGCCGCGCCGCGACGGACAACATCGGGCGTCTGATAGTTCAGCGTGCCGAGCTCGTCCTCGTCGCCGAATACGCCCCAGTTCGAGAGCTTCGGGGAGCCGGGGCGAGGCGGCCTGAGCGAGAGCTGGGTGCGCGGCGCGGCCACTAGCGCGGTCGACTCGAGGGCAGGTGTAGAGCGCGTCCCGCCACGATGTTACGTTGGATCTCGTTGGCTCCCCCGGCGATCGGGCAGATGATCTCCGCGCGCCAATTGAGCTCGAAGCGCCCCCGCATCTGGGCGCCGGGCTCCTCGCGCTTGAGCAGACCGACCGGTCCGAGCATGTCGATCACCTGGTCGGCCAGGCGCAACCGGGTCTCGGTCGCGGCCACCTTGAGCATCGTCGCCTCGATCGTGGGTACCTCGTCGCGATGGAGGATCTCGAGCGCGTTGAGCAGGTGGCAGCGGACGCCCTCGGCGCGCACGGCGGTGCGCGCGATCAGCCGGCGGACGTCCTTGTCGTTCCAGCGCGCCTCGTCGGCGCGAGCCCAGGCGATCAGCTCGTCGGTGTCGCGCAACAGCCCCGAGTACCCGAGACCCTGGAGCCGTTCGTAGTCGAGCGCCTCGACGATGTAGCTCCAGCCGCGATCGATTTCACCGACGACGCGCGAGGCGGGCACGCGCACTTCGTTGAAGTAGATCATGTTGGTCTGGTGATCCCCCATCGTGTCGATGCGCTGGATCTCCATCCCAGGCGAGCGATTGTCGACCAGCATCAGCGTGATGCCGTCGTGACGCTTGGAACCGGGCTTCGTGCGACACGCGAGCCAGATGTAGTCGGCGAAATGCGCGCCGCTGGTCCACATCTTCTGCCCGTTGAGCACGAACTCGTCGCCGTCGCGGTCGGCGCGGAGCTCGAGCCCGGCGAGGTCCGAGCCCGCCTGCGGCTCGCTGTAGCCCAGCGCGATGCTGATCTCCGCGCGGATGATCCGCGGAAGGAACTCCCGTTTGATCGCCTCCGAGCCGTTGCGGATCAGCGTGCGCCCGATCATGCCGATCTCGATGCACAGCGACGGCATGCGCGCGTACTCGAGCTCCTCCTGGAGCACGACGGAGAACACCTCCGGCAGGGCGTGGCCGCCGTATTCGACGGGCCAGCTCAGGCCGAGCCACTCCTTCGCGGCGAGCTTCTTCAGAAACGCAGCCTTCTCGGGCGTGTCGGGCTGCGGAAAGGGTCCCTGGTCGGGGATCACGGGGTCGAATTCCGCTTCGAGGAACGCGCGGACTTCTTCGCGGAACGCCTCGGCGTCGGGAGAGAGGGTGTAGGTCACGGCAGCTCCAAACCTCGGGTCGCCATCGCCTCCGCATAGCGATCCCGCAGAAGCGGCGCGGTCCGCAGCTCTTCGGCCACCACCTCGAGATGCCTATCCGTCCCACCCCACGATAGCTGTGCCGCCTTGGCGCGGCGGCTGAAGTGATGGACGTGCATCTCGGTGGAGAAGCCGAGCCCGCCCCACGCCTGGTGACATCGGCGCGCCACTTCGACGAAGCCGTCGGATGCGCGCACGAACGACATCGCTGCCAACAGCCGCGCGTACGGCGCGCGCTCGTCGAGCGCGATCGCGGCGCGGCGCGCCATCGATTCGCTCTCCGTCGCCGCGATCGCGCAATCGGCGAGGCTGTGCTGGACGGCCTGGAAGCTGCCGATCGGGACGCCGAACTGATGGCGCTGGCTGACGTAGGCGACCGTATCTTCGAGCAGCCTGCGCGCGGCACCCGCGCACCAGGCCGCCTGCATCGCGGCGGTGCGCGTGAGCGCGAAGTCGACGGATTCCCACCCGACGTCGAGCCGCTGCGCTGGCGCGTCCTCGAACACGATCTCCGCCCAGTGCGCGCCGGCGATCGACCACTGAGGCCGCACCCGAACTCCCGCCGCTCCCGCATCGACGAGCGCCACCACGGTGTCGCGATTGCGGTCGAGCGCGGTCACGACGAATCGATCGGCAACCGACGCGGCTTCGACGAATCCCTTGCGGCCGCTGAGGCACGACCCGTTCCACTGCACGGCGTCCGACTCCGCGGACCATCTGCCGAGCGGATCGGCGAAGGCGAGCACGGGACGCGCATCCCCGGCCACCAACTGCGTCAGCAGCTCGCGGCTGGTCGAAGACCCCTCGTGCTCGAGCAGCGCGCCGACCGCCACCCCGACGGGAAGAACCGGGGCAGGGCAGAGGACTCGGCCCAGCTCCTCGCACAGCATGGCAAGGTCGGCGAGGCTCGCACCGGCACCCCCGACCGTCTCGGGCGCAGCCACACCGAGCCAGCCCAGGTCGGCGATCTCGCGCCAGAGCCCTGTATCGTGACGCCCGGGATGAGCCTCGGATTCGGACAGCGATTGCAACGGGGTCCGCTGTTGCAGGAAATCGCGGGCCGTCTTGGTCAGAATCTGCTGAAACTCGCTCAGGATCACGGGCGACGTCCCCCGGCTGCGGGCGCGAATATCGTAGTCTTCAGGCTCGGAATTGTCGATCGCCCGCGAAGCGCGTCGGACTTCGCGCTCGTTCCTGCGGTTCCCTTTGGCGGCCCGGCGTCACCGGACGTTCCGGGCCGTTGTGGACGGATCAGCCTGCATTGTCAGCTTCAGTTCGAAATCGATTCGAGGTCCGGCTTCGCTGGGAGCACGCGACTTTCAAAGGGAAATTGGTGGCAAAAGCGTTACAGAGAGTTATTGAATCGTGATCTTTAGTGATGGTAGAGTACTAAAATATTCGGGTCGGATCGGGACCCGAACGGCGGACCGAAAGGTTGGAGAGCCGTGGATCTTCGATTCAGCGACGCCGAACGGGCTTTCCGCCGCGAGGTACGGGCCTGGTTCGAAGCCAACCTCGATCGCCCCTGGACCGCCGAGGTGCGCGACCCCGCGAACGACGCCGATCGCCTCGTCGAGATCCGGCGAACCTTCCAGCGCAAGCTCTGCGATGCGGGCTATCTCGGTCTCGACTGGCCGCGACCCTTTGGAGGTCAGGGCCGATCGGTGGTGGATCGGGTCATCTTCCAGGAGGAGTTCGCGCGTGCCGACGCACCTCCCCTCCCGAACTTCATCGGCCTGCAGATCTTCGGTCCCGCGCTGATCCACCACGGCAACGATGCGCAGCGCGAGCGCTTCATTCCCCCGATGCTGCGCGCCGACGAGATCTGGTGTCAGGGGTTCAGCGAGCCCGGCGCGGGCAGCGACCTGGCCTCGCTCCGGTGCGCCGCGACGCCCGACGGTGATGACTATCGGATCACCGGCCAGAAGGTCTGGACCACGATGGGGCCGTGGGCGGACTGGACGTTCCTGCTCGCTCGCACCGATCCGAACGATCGCTATGGCGGCATCACGTTCTTTCTGCTGCCGCTCGATCAGCCCGGGGTCACGGTACGTCCGCTTCGCCAGCTCACCGGCGATGCCGAGTTCGGCGAGGTGTTCTTCGACGGAGCGCTCGCGCGGGGTGAACACATCGTGGGGCGCCCCGGCGAGGGGTGGAAGATCGCGAACACGGTGCTCACGTACGAGCGTGGGGTCTATGAGATCGAGGCGCCGACGCGCAACGACCGCCTGCTGGCCGACCTCGCGGCCGGACTGGGCGAGAGCGGCGCGCTCGCGCACACCGACGTCCGCCAGCGGCTCGCGCGGTTGGTCGTCGAGAACGAGGTCATCCGCGCCAGCGGCCTGCGCATCCTCGCCGGCCTCTCGCAGGGGGAGACGCCCGGCGATGTGGCGTCGATCCAGAAGCTGAACTGGTCCGAGTACGCGCGCCGGCAGGGCGAGGCCGCGTTCGATCTGCTCGGCCCGCAGGCTCATCTCGCGACGCGAGCTCCCGGAGCGCGCGTCGCCGTCGACTGGGGCTACGAGCATTTGTTCTCGCTGTCGGGTCCGATCGCTGGCGGCTCGTCGGAGATCCAACGCAACATTCTCGCCAAGCGCGCGCTCGGGCTCCCCACGCGATAGCTACGGAGGCAGAGGTGCGATTCCAGCTCGACAGCGAGCAGCTGCTCTTCCAGCGATCGGTGCGCGAGCTCCTCGCGAAGGAGGCCCCGCTCGAACAGTCGCGCGGCCTGATGGAGAGCCGGGGCAGCAGCCATTCGGCCGCGCTGTACAGCCAGCTCGGCGAGCTCGGATATCTCGGGATCGCCGTGCCCGAGGAGCAGGGAGGGGCGGGCGCCGGCAGCGTGGCGCTCGTCGCGGTGCTGGAAGAGATGGGACGAGTCGCACTGCCGGGACCGATCCTCGACCTGCTCGAAGCGATCGAGATCCTCCGAGCGCTTCCGTCGCAGGAGGCGCGAAGGTGGCGCGACCGCGCGATCGCGGGCGAGGCGCTCGTGTGTGTCGCGCGCCGCGAGCACGCTTGGTCCGGGGACGCTACCGCCGTCGCCACGCGCTTCGACCTCGCAACGCAACGCGTCCGCGGGCGCAAGCGCTTCGTCTCGTTCGGCGCGTTCGCCGATGCGCTGATCGCGACCACCGAGCGCGGGATCGCGATCGTGCCGCGACCCGATGCAGGCTGGAACGCCGCAGTGCTCGAGACGGTGGACCACGCCCAGCGGTTCGCCGACGTCGACTTGGACGCTCCTGCCGTGGAACTCGCTGCAGGAGAGCCCGCGCAACGCGCGCTGGACGGCGGTGAGCGCCTCGCCGCACTGGGGTCTGCTGCGTTCATGCTCGGTATGATGGCGCGAGTCATCGAGCTCTCCACGGCCCATCTCAAGGAGCGAACGGCCTTCGGCATGCCGCTCGGCAGCTTCCAGGCGCTGCAGCACCGAGCGGCCGACATGCTGCTTCTCGCCGAAAACACGCGAGCCGCCGTCTACCGCGCGGCGTGGAGCTGTGACCACGAACCCGAGGAATCGGCGCTCCAGGTGGCCGCCGCGAAGGCGTATGCGGCAGATGCGGCCCGCTTCGTGTGTCGCGAGGGCATCCAGCTCTTCGGCGGCGTGGGATTCACCTGGGAATACGACCTCCACATTTACTACAAGCGGACCAAGACGCTGGAAGAGTTCTACGGGAGCACTCGCGATCAGCTGGAACATGTGTTGCGCGCGAAGGGGCTCTAGTGGACGGGACGCGCCGATCGCGACCGACGCTGCGAACGTGCCGCGGTGCGGCGCGTATGGTGCCCGTGCTGGTGGCCTGGCTCGCGGTGCAGGCCGCCGCTCAGGAGCCGACCGACGCGAAGCCCGACGCTGACGAGGCACCCGCCGGGGGTGTCGAGGAAATCGTCGTGCGGAGCACTGCCGGTGAAGAATTCGTCTTCGAGGACATGCCGAGCTCCACCACGAGCTTCGACATGGAGGATCTCCGGGCCCAGGGCACCTCCGACATCCGCGGTCTCGCCGCCTTCACCCCGAATCTCGAGATCAAATCCGTGTTCGCGGCGTCCAATCCGACGCTCTTCATTCGCGGAGTCGGTTTGAAGGACTACTTCGCGAACTCTTCGAGCGCGGTCGCGGTCTACAACGACGATCTCTACATGAACTCGCCGACCGGCCAGCTCTTCCAGCTCTTCGACCTCGAAGCCGTCGAGGTGCTGCGCGGACCACAGGGTACCCTCTACGGGCGCAACGCGTCTGCCGGCGTGATCCGCGCGATCTCGCGCAAGCCCACGGGGCGCAACTACAACGCGTTCGTGAGCGGATCGTACGGGTCATACGACCTGATCGAGCTCGAGTCGGCGCTCGAGGTGCCGATCGTCGAGGACACGCTCTCGTTCCGGGGCGCCTACCGACTCAACAAGCGCGACGGCATCACGAAGAACCGCTGCGCTCAGGGGTATTTCCGCTTCCAGCCGCCCTGCAGCGTGAGCGCGAACCGCCCTTTTCTCGGCGACGTGGAGGAGGACGTCAACGACGTCGACAACTGGGCCGCGCGCGGGATCTTCCGCTGGACGCCGACGCACGACCTCGACGTCCTGATGATCGCGGGAGGCGGACTCAACCGCAGCCTCGCGCGGCAGAACCAGAAGATCGGAACGGTCGAGGACGCCTTGGATCGAAAGGTGGCGGGCAATCCCGACAGCGTGCAGTACCGCGATCCGGACACGTGCACCCCGGGCAAGTGCATCCGCATCTTGCCTGGCTTCCGCACCACGCCCGGAGAGGCGAATCCGCTCGA
Source organism: uncultured delta proteobacterium (assembly GCA_963832165.1). GTDB lineage: Bacteria > Myxococcota_A > UBA9160 > UBA9160 > SMWR01 > JAHEJV01. The sequence goes on from CAWHTE010000011.1 coordinate 710,795, forward strand.
CGGTGATCCCTACGAGGGTGACTACGACATCACTCCGGACGAGGACGTGGACGTCGTTCTGTCTACACTCACGGTGAAATACGAGCCCGGCGCCCTGGGCATCACGAGCGTCACCGGGTACGCGTCGAACGCCCGCGACTCGTTGAACAACTCCGATTCGAGTCCGCGCTTCCAGGTCGAGGCCGACTGGGAGAACGAGGCGTGGCAGTTCAGCGAAGACCTGCGGGCCACGTGGGACGTGAGCGACGAGCTGCTGCTGACTTCGGGCGCCTACTTTTTGACCGAGGATCTCGACGTCGATAATACCTTCGAGTTTCCCAGCTTCTCGGACACCGGCCGCACGACCGTCGAGCAGATCATCGACCAGGAGACGCTCACGTGGTCCGTGTTCGGACACGGGGCGTGGGAAATCACCGAGGATCTGAGAGCCGAGGGTGGAATCCGCTACAACTGGGACGAGAAGGACTTCACGGCGGACTCGAACCGCCGGTTCGGAACGATCTTCTTCAAGGGACCGATCGAGTCCCAGGACGAGATCTCCAGCGCATCGTCGGGCGATCTCTCGCTCCACTACGACTTCTACCGGGACTTCTCCATCTACGCGAAGTACGGCCGCGGCTTCAAGGCGGGTCAGTTCAACGGCTCCGCGGGTCTCGGGAACTTCGAGATCCCCCTGGTCCAGTTCGTCGAGCCGGAGACGGTCAACGCGTACGAGGTGGGTCTCAAGACCGATTTCCTGCGCCGGCGCGTCCGCTTCAGCGCAGCCATGTTCTTCTACCGCTACGAAGACCTCCAGGTCTTCGTGCTCGACAATTCGGTGGCGACGCTCCCGACGCCGAGGCTGGTGAATGCCAACGATGCGCAGGTCTGGGGCGCAGAGGCGGAGCTTCGAGTGCGGCCGTTCCACTGGCTCGACATCTACACGAACCTCGGCTACCTCGAGAGCGAGTACCTCGATTTCCGCGATACGGTGAACACGGTCGTCACGATTCCCACGACCGAGCTGATCAAGACAGTAGTCGACTACTCCGGCAACCGGCTGATCAATTCTCCGCAGCTCTCGGTCAGCGGCGCCATCACGATCGACATCCCGCTCGGAGGCTGGGGATCGCTCACCCCGCGCTTTGATTACAGCTTCAAATCGCGGGTGTACTTCGATCCCAACGAGGGTCGGGGGCAGTTCGGCTTCTTCCCGCGCGAGACCCTCTCCCAGGAACCGCTGCTACTGCTCAACGCGCGCCTCGCCTACCGCACGCCGGACCAAAAGATCGAGGTCGCGGGATTCGTGCGAAACCTCACAGACGAGGCGTACATCGTCGATGGGTTCGACCTCTCTGCGGGCTTCAACTCGTTGACGTTCGTGATCGGCGATCCGCGGATCATCGGGGTGAACATGAGCTACCGGTTCTGAGCGAGATCCGGGACGAGGTGTACGTGAACGGCCGAGCAGCGACGAGCAGACGGATCCTCCGCCGGGCCGGACTCGCGGCGGCCGTTTCGCTCACCGCCGCGCTCGCGTGCGGCGGCGACGACGTCCAGCGATTGCGAGATCTGCAGAGTCAGGGCAACTACGTGGAGACGCTGGCACCGCTGCGCGAGCAGCTCGCGCAGCAGCCGGCGGACCCGGACCTGAACCTCCTCTACGGGCGAGCGCTCCTGATGACGGGCCAGGCCGGCGGCGCGGTCTGGCCGCTCGGCCGCGCGAGCGAGGATCCGGCGTATGCGATCGAGGCAGGACTGCTGCTGGGTATGGCGTTGCTGCAGGGCGGGAGCGCCACGGACGCGATCGCCGCCGCCGACCGGGTCCTGAAGATCGATCCGGAGAACCTCGACGCGCTCCTATTGCACGCGCGCGCGCGCGTGGACGCCGTCCACAACGACCAGGCGATCGAGGAGATCGACGCGCTGATCGAGCGCAATCCCGACGACCCGCAACTGCGCGCGCTCCGCATCATTCCGCTGATCCGGACGCGCCGCCTCGACGAGGCGGGCCAGGCACTGGCCGATCTGCGCAAGATGCTGGGTGACACCGACCTCCGCGACCCGATCACCGAGGCGTACTTCTGTGCCGCGGAGGCGACTTTCGTCCACGAGCGCGGCGATCTCGACGAGGCCGCCGCGCAATGGAAGAAGTGCGTCGAACAGCACGATGGCGACGCTACCGTGACACGCGGTGCGATCAAGTTCTACCATGAGACCGGCAAGAAAGACGATGCGCGCGCACTGCTGGAGAAAGGCCTGCAGCACAATCCGCGCGACATCGAGTTGCGTCTGGCGCTGGCAGAGATGCTGCGATCCGGGGGCGACGCCAAGGCGGCCGACGAGCTCATGGAGGCCGCGGCGCGCGAGTTCCCGTCGGTCGACCAATGGAGCGCACTGGCCGACTACCACGTAGCGGGCGGCGACTATCGACGTGCGCGCACGGCGATCGAGCGCGCGATCGAGATGATGCCGAGCGTGCCCGAGGAGCTTCGTTTCGCCTACGCCGACATCCTCGTCTCCGCGGGAGATCCCGACGAGGCCGAGAAGGTCGCCCAGAGCCTCGAGGTTCCCGTGAGACGCGATCTCCTGCGCGGCAGGGTCCAGCTCGCACGAGGGGACGCGGCGGGTGCGTTCGGGAGCTTCGAGAAAGGTCTGACGTTGTGGCCCAACAACGCCGCGGCCCGTTATTGGGCGGCGCAGGCAGCGGTTGCGCTCGGCCGGTTCGTCGACGCGGTCTCGCAGTACCGCGAGGCGATCCGGGCGAATCCGACCGGCACCGATGCGGCGATCGAGCTCGCGGAGCTGCAGGAAGCGCTGGGGTCGCCCGAGCTCGGAATCGAGCCGCTGCGGCTCTACCTCGCAGAGCGGCCAAACGACGTCGAGGCCTGGCGGCTTTCCACGCGGCTGCTGTTCGAGAGCGGCGACACGTTCACGGGCCGGCGCTCGCTCGCACGGCTGCGATCGATCGATCCGCGCGCGGCGGCGGCGACGGCAGCCGGGATCCGACGCCGGTCGTCGGGAGCGCAGGCGGCCGCCGAATCTCTCGAAGCGAGCGACCTCGACCTCACCGCGCCCGAGAACGCCGAGCTGCTCCGCGCGCTCGTCGAGGCTCGGATCGAGACCGGTGCGCCCGCGCGCGCGATCGAGCGCGTCGACGCGGCGATCGCGGTGCACGGGGAGGTCCCCGAGTTCCACGCGCTGCGTGGACGGGTCCTCTCGGCGCTCGGTGATGCAGTGCAGGCGCGGGCGGCGTTCGAGCGCGCGCTCTCACTCGACGCTCGCCACGTCGCCTCGCTCGTAGGCCTGGGTCGGCTCGCGGAGCGCAGCGGCGACGCGGCGGCGGCACTTCAATGGTACGACCGTGCGCGCGCGGCCGATCCCGTGGTGGCGGAGCCCGCATTGGCAGCCGCCGAGCTCGTCGCGGCTCGCGGCGAGCGCGCCGTCGCGATCGAACGCTTCGAGGGTGTGTTGCGCGTGGAGCCGCTCCACGCGGGCGCTGCGGGCCGCCTCGCCGAGCTGCTCGAGCAGTCGGGCGATCTCGACCGCGCACGCGACTTGGCGCAACGTGCGGTGGCGCTCCAGGGCGGAAGCGAGGTACGCGAGCAGCTCGGACGCCTGCAAGTCGCGAAGGGCGATGTGCAGTCGGCCGTGGCGATCCTCCGCCAGGCGGTCGACCGGGATCCGGAGCGCGCGTCGCTCCATTACTGGCTCGGACGCGCGTTGAGCCTCGCCGGCGACGATGCGGCGGCGCGCGTCGCATATGGCGAGGCACTCGCACGCGGCGACTCCAAGGAGGACGAGCGTGTGCGGGCCGAGCTGGCTGGTCTGGGCGAGGACGCTCGGTGATCGCGCGCCAAACGAGTCTCTCGCACGTCGCTGTGGCCGCCGCAGTGGTCTCTGCAGCGCTCGGTGCGCGTGCTGCCGCGCTCGAAGGCGCCGCGGACATCCAGCATCGCTGGCTTCCCTCGCTCGCTCTCGGATTCGACGTGCAGGTGGAGTCGACACCGAGTGCCACCGCGTCGAGCTCGCTTCGCGACACGGTCACCGACGATCGGGAGTTTCTCACCGCGGTTCCGGTACTTGAGGGCGAGCTCACCACCCCGGAGCTCGGCTTCCTGCCGGGCCGCCCTCGCGCATTCGCGGTCGCCGATTGGCACTATGGATGGCTCGTGGTCGACGAAGATCGGCCCGTCGTGGTGGAGGGCACCATCGGAGAGCCGGTGCTGATTCCGCCCCGGTGCCAGCCCGGCAATCCGACCCGTTGTCTCGAGGAGGACCTCGACCTCGTGGAGGGAATGGGCAGCCGCGTGGATGCGAGCATCGAGAACGGATGGAGTGCGGGCATCGGTGTCGCCTTCACGGTTCCCGTGGGAGACCTCTTCACGATCTCCGTGAAGCCGGCGTTCCTCTACCACCGCGAAGAGGTGGAGCTGCGCGGCGAGGTCAAGGATCCCTTCCTGATCATCGGATCGTCGCCCCCGAACGACAACACGGTCGGCTTCGTGCAGATCGCCGGAAAAAAGACCGAGGAGTTCGGCGCGCTCGGCGGGCGGCTCGCGCTCGAGTACGAGGTAGGACGCCGGGGTCCAGTCGACCTGGTCCTCTATCTACAGGGGCAGCTCTTCTGGTGGCTCGATCCCGAAACGAGCTTCGATGCGGCGTCGGGAAGCGATACCGCGCACTTCGAATACGAGCGCGACGGCTTCATCGGCGCCGGTGGGATGGGGATCCGGGTGAGATGGCGTGGGCTATGAGAAGCGCCGCGTACGACCCGAGGCCGGCGCCGCCCGCGGTGCGGGGCTGGTTCCCGGCGTCCGAGGTGGGATGATGTTTCGCCGGCCCTTGAGCATCTGGGTCTACGGCGCAACCGGCGCCGCGATGCTGATCGCCTTCCTGTTCGCTTCCATCCAGAAGGTGGGCGGCGACGGGCGTCCGCTCGGTGCTCCCGCGGACATCGGCGCGCTGCGCAACCGCAAGGACGTGAACGTACTGTTCGTGTTGATCGATACGCTGCGCGCGCATCGGCTCGGCGCCTATGGCTATCAGCGGGATACGAGCCCCACGCTGGACTATCTGGCGCGGACCGGCGTCCGATTCGCCAACCACGTGAGCCAGTCGTCGTGGACGAAGTCTTCGATGGCATCGCTGTGGACCGGGCTCTATCCCCAGCGCACGCACGTGCTGCGCTACTCCGATGCATTGTCGCCCGACGCACGCGTGCCCGCGGAGATCCTCCGCGACGCGGGCTACCGGACGATGGCGATCTGGCGCAACGGGTGGGTGGCGCCGAACTTTGGCTTCGACCAGGGCTTCGAGACCTACCACAACCCCACGGCAACCCCCGTTCCCAAGAACGTGATGCGCGAGAATCCCTCGTACGTCATGGCGGGCACCGACTACGACGTGATCGTGTCGGCACTCGAGTTCTTCCGGAGCTACGCCGACCGGCCGTGGTTCCTCTATCTCCATCTGATGAACGTCCACCAGTACGTTTACGACCGCGAGTCGGCGCTGTTCGGCACCAGCTATTCCGACATCTACGACAATTCGATCCGCCACACTGACGGTCAGATCCAGACGCTGATCGCGGGCCTGCGCGACAATGGGCTTGCCGACCGCACGCTGATCGTGGTGGCGGCCGATCACGGCGAGGCGTTCGGAGAGCACAAGCAGGAAGGACACGGGCGGGACCTGTACGGCGAGGTCACGGAGACGCCCCTGATCCTTAGCTTCCCGTTCCGGCTCGAGCGGGGCGTAGTGGTCGACATCCCGACCGAGAACGTGGACATCTGGCCGACCGTCCTCGATCTGCTCGGTCTGCCCGGGCTGGACGACCCGGATGGCCGTCCACGCGTCGCCGAGATCGAGCGCGCGGCGCGCGGCGATGCCCCGGTGGACGGTTCGTCGCCGCGCTTCGCCCACCTCGATCGCTCCTGGGGCCGCACCGACGAGGCACCGCTCCCGCTCGTGGCCGTGACCGAGGACCGACACCGGCTCGTGTATTCCCCGAAGGACGGGAAGACCGAGCTCTACGACCTCGCACTCGATCCCGGTGAGCAGCAGGACGTCGCGAGCGCACAGCCCGAGGTGGCGGCGAAGCTCCGCACCAGCGTCGACGACTACCTCGCGGACGGCCGATCGCCGTGGGGAGGTGGGGCGCCCCAGGTCGAGCTCGAGGAGATGCTGCTGCGACAGCTCCGCGCGCTCGGTTACGACGTGAAGTAGGCGGGGCCTCCGAGCGGCGTGGGCAGCGAGCGACGCGCGCAGGATCTGGTGATCTCGGCGGCGCTGATCGGGGTTGTCGCAGCCGTCTACGCGCCGGTTCGAACCTTCGGCTTCGTGAGCTTCGACGATCCCGGCTACGTGATCGAGAACGCGCGGGTGCTCTCGGGCGCTTCGCTCGAGAACGTGCGCTGGGCATTCACGACCTTCCATTTCGCGAACTGGCATCCGCTGACCTGGCTCTCGTACTTCGCGGACGTAGCGGTGTTCGGCCCCGACCCAGGGGCCATGCACCTCGTCAACGTTGCGCTCCATGCCGCGAACGCGGTGCTCGTGTTCGCGCTCCTGCACTTGCTCACGGGGCAGCGTTGGCCGAGCGCCTGCGTGGCGGCGCTGTTCGCGGTCCACCCGCTGCACGTGGAATCGGTGGCGTGGATCTCCCAGCGCAAAGACGTCTTGAGCGCCTTCTTCGGGTTGTGTTCGCTGCTGGCGTACGCGCGCTACGCGCGAGGCGGCGGCGCGATCGCGTGGGGGGCGAGCGCTGGCGCGCTCGCACTCGGGCTAATGGCGAAGCCGATGCTCGTGACGCTGCCCCTGCTGATGCTCGTGCTGGATGCCTGGCCGCTCGGCCGGTGGTCTCCGCTCGCGTCCGGAGGCGCACGCGCGCTCGGACGACTGCTGCGCGAGAAAATTCCCTTCCTGCTGATCGCGGCTGCCTCGTCGGCGCTCACGCTCGTCGCGCAGGCACGGAGCCACGCGATCGCGGGAATCGAGCACGTGTCGTTCGACGCGCGCATCGCCAATGCCGGAATCGCCTACGCGGCGTACCTCTCCAAGCTCTTCTGGCCCGCAGCGTTGGCTCCACTCTATCCGCACCCGGGCGACGCCGTGCCACGCGCGCTCGGCTTCGCCGCATGGGCCGCGATCGCCGCGCTCACGCTGCTGGCGTTCTTTGCCGGACGCCGTCGCCCCGCGATCGCCGTGGGCTGGACCTGGTTCCTCGTGGCGCTCGTGCCCGTGATCGGCCTGGTGCAGGTGGGCGATCAGGCCTACGCCGATCGCTACGTCTATCTGCCCGCGCTCGGGATCTACATCGCGCTCGCGTGGAGCCTGTGCGGTTCGGCTTCGGGCTCCGCAGCGCGTCGAGCCGCGGCTGCCGCCGCGACGGCTGCTGTGCTCGCGCTCGCCAGTGTCGCGTCCGTGCAGGTCGGCCACTGGCGCGACAGCCTGACTCTCTTCGAGCACACGCTTCGCGTCACCTCGAACAACACCGTCGCGCATACCCACTACGCCAATGCGCTGTTCGGCGCAGGGCGGGCCAGCGACGCGGTCGACCACTACCGGGCCGCCGATACGATCCATCCTGGACTCGCGTGGAACCACGTCGGGCTCGGGAATGCGTGGCTACAGATGCAGCAATTCGCCGAGGCGCGTGCCGCCTTCAGCAGCGCGCTGGCCGCGGATCCGACCTCGGTCGCGGCGCACGTCGGACTCGGAAACACTCAGCTCGCCGAGCGCGATGCGCCGGCCGCGCTCGAGTCGTTCCGCCGCGCGCTCGAGCTCGCGCCCGACTCGGCGGAGGCACATAACAGCGTCGGCGTGGCACTCGCGACGATGGGCGATCTGGAGGGCGCGCTCGGCCACTTCGAGGCCGCGCTGCGGCTGCGGCCCTACTACGCGCAGGCCGCGGCGAACCTCGCCCGGGCCAAGCAGGCTCTGGCCGCGGGGAGCGCCAACTAACCTCCCTCGAAGCCGATCTCCTCGATCAGCAGGCCCGAGAGGCCGTGTGTGTCGGCGGTCGTCGGCGACGCATTCAGCTCGATCACGACGTAGCCGCGCAACGACGGTGCGACCGGGTGCGGGAGGCGAATCTCGAAGGGCCCCGGCGCGTCGAGCGATACCGTGCCCTTGTCGCCGCCGACGAGCCGTACGACGACCTGTACCGGCAACCGAGGCACGACGCCGAGCCGGCCTCGTACGACGAGATCCGCCCGCCGCGCGGGAAGGACCAGCTGAGCGCTCGATCCCGTCATCCAGCCGCTTCCCCCGGAGTCGTGCGACCGATACTCGAGCCAGCCTCCGACGCCGAGCACGAGGAACGGCTCGTAGCGGCCGCTGGCGAAATCGAGCTTTGCGGGCGCCTGTTCGGCGGGAGGCAACAGCGACACGGGTTCCGTGCTCTGCGGAGCCCCGGAGGTCGCGCCGTTCGCGAACCAGTCGACGATCTCGCGCGCGGCCACGTCGTGTGCGCGCGCGTCGAGATGGCCGTCGCGCAGGTAGATCGACGCCGCCCGCTCGGCGGTCGCCGCCCGGAATGGATCGAGCAGGATCCGGGCGTCGATGCGCTCGCGGCGAAAGAACTCGGCGAGTGTCCGCTCGGGCTCGTTCCAGTCCAGCTGTCCGTCGAGCGAACGCGCGCCTGCCTGGCGCACCAGCATGTCGGTATGCATCGCGGTGGCGTCGCGGTGCACCTGCACGAAGCGTGGAATCACGATCACGAGCAGCTTTGCGTTGATCGCGGCGCACTCGTCGCGCACCGCGCGCAGCAGGCGGAAGGTCGTCTCCCAGGCCGATCGCCACGCGGGATCGCGCGGCTCACGGCGATGGATCTCGAGCTCCTCGGTCGGAGCGAGGCCTGCGCGCAGGCGCTGCGACAGGGTCGCCGGCTCGCGCCAGGGATCGAGCCATTCGATCCCGTAGCGTCGTCCCAGGCCGAGCGCGCCCCGCTCGAGCAGGGCGAACGTGCGGAGGTGACGGCGCAGCAAGGCGCGCCCGGGGTGCACCCACGTGAGGACGAACTCGTCGCCGCGTGCTACGAGGTAGGGGCGGATGTAGTCGCCCGGGCTTCCGGTGGTGCGGCCGGCGAGCTCGATCGCGTTGTTGGCCACGTCGTTCGCGGGATACAGCGACAACACTACGACTTCGGGCCGGATGCGCGCCGCAGCGCGGCGCAACAGCAAAAGCTCCTGCGCGGTGCCGTAGTCCGTCGACGAGAGGTTGTACACCTCGGCGGCGCGGCCGAGATCCGAGAGCGCGCGCTCGGTCCGCGACGTGAGTAGGTTCTCCTCGCGCAGCGCCAGTCCGACGAGGAAGGAGTCGCCGATGAAAGCGATGCGCGTCGCGCCGAAGGTCTGCGCGTCGGGTTGCGGCAGCTCGCGCCCGCGGAAGCCCTCCGACGATAGACGGATTTCGAACGGCCCCGCCTCGTCGGCGTAGTCGATCGCGAGACCCGGGATCTGGCGTAGTCCCAGCTCGGGATGGAACTCGAGGTGGTTCAGCGCGTGGTAGCGCGGCGGATCCGTCGCGAGCCGGGCGCCCGACTCGACGAGTCCGAAGCCGAGCGCGACGGACGCGATGCCGAGGGCGGCGCTGCCGATCCGTGCGCGAGTCAAGCCAGCCGCCAGCGCGGGCCCAGGTTGCCGAGAGCGTCGTCCATCTTCGCGACACAGCGTGCCATGAACGATGGGACGAGCGATAGCACACGGACCGAGGTGTACATCTCTTCACTATTCGAAGACGGTCGCGTCCACTGTAGACTCCTTCGACTGTTCGGCGGGGAGACGTGCGGAGGATTCGAGTGGCGAGCATCGATCTCGGTGGTCAGGCGGCGATCGTAACGGGTGCGGGACGCGGGATCGGGCGGGCGCACGCGATCATGCTCGGCGCACGCGGTGCCGGCGTGGTGGTGAACGACATCGGAACGGAGATCGACGGATCCGGCGGCGATCGCAGCGTCGCCGAGGCGGTCGCCGAGGAGGTTCGCGCCGCGGGCGGAAAGGCCGTTGCCTCGACCGCCGACGTTGCGACGCCGGAAGGCGGAGCCGATATGGTGCGCCAGTGCCTCGACGCATTCGGCCGGGTCGACATGCTGGTGCACAACGCCGGGATCGTGGTCGGCGCGGCGTTCGCCGAGCAGTCGCTGGTCGATGTCCGTCGCACGATCGACCTCCACCTGATGGGCGCCTACCACGTCGGTCAGCCGGCCTATCGCGAGATGATCGCGCGCAAGTACGGCAGGATCGTGTTCACGACGTCGGGCGCGATCTTCGGTCACCCGATGGTGCACGCTTACGCCGCTGCGAAGCTCGCACTGGTCGCGCTGGCACGCTGCGTCCACGAGGAGTCGCGCATGGCCGGGCTGGACATCAAGGTGAACGTGATGGGACCGATCGCCGCGACGCGGATGGCACGCGACACGCAGAAGCAGCGCTTCGGGGACCTCATGGATCCCACCAACGTGGCGGCGGTGGTGACCTATCTCTTGAGTCCACAGTGCGCCGTCAGCGGAGAGACTTTCCAGGCCGGCGGAAGCCACGCGGCGCGGATCTTCCTCGGTATGACTCGCGGCTGGGCATCGGGCAAGACGGGCCTGCAACCGGAAGAGGTGGCCCGCCACCTCGACGACGTCATGGCTCTGGAGGATTACCTGATCCCCGAGAACGGCAACGCCGCCACCGACGCCGTCTACTCTCGCGCGACCGGGCGCGCTGATCAGATGACCTATCAGGAGATCATGCCGAAGGCATCGCGCGAGCTGCAGGACAAGCGTTGAGCGCGGGGAGCACGCACTCACTGACCTGTGCCAGGCTCTCCGCTACGGCCCGAGCGTCGCTGAAGCGCGACTGAGGGGTGATGACGAAGTGTCCCAGGCCGAGCCCGGCGAGCTCGGCCAGGCGATCCACGCATTGTTGCGCCGAGCCGACCACCGCGAAGCGATCGATGAACCCGTCGTCGAGCAGCATGGCCTGCGGCGACTTGGCCTGACCATGTCCTCCGTCCATGTCGTATGCGCGCAAGAGCGCTTCCATGACGCCTCGGTCCTCGGCGGGAACGTCGTCGAGCGGCTTCCCGGCCATGCCCGAGAAGCGGGCGAAGCCCGACACACCGCCGCGTACCATGTCCCGCGCAACTCGGGGATCGGGGTGGACGGCCAGATTCACGAATGCACCCAGCCCGATGCCCGCAGGATCGAGCCCTGCCTCCTCGCGAGCGCTCCGTGCCAGGGCCACGGCGCGTTGGATGCGAATGGAGCTCGCGCCGATGTTGAAGCTGATGCGGTCGGCATGCACGGCGGCGATCGCGATCACTCGCGGGCCGGTTGCGCTGATATCGAGCGGAACCTTGGGAAGCCCGCTGGAGGACAACCACTCGATCCGGCGTTCCGCCCCAGCGACCGCGACCGTTTCGCCTCGCAGGTAGCGCTGAACCTCCCGGACGTAGGTCTCGAACTCCCGCACGGGCATCGGTGGGCGTCCGAGGAAGGCGTGAGCCGAGTCTCCCCGTCCGAGACCGAATAGCGCCCTGCCGCCGGTAACCCATTGCAGAGAAGCCGCCTGGGAGGCGTGCAGCGCCGGATGACGCGTGCCGGGGTTCGAACAGCCTTGGCCGAGACGCAGGACGCGCGTGGCTCCCGCCAGCGAGGCCAGGACGACGTAGGGGTCAGGGGTGACGTACTGGTTCTCGGGCAAGAGAATGCCCGTCCATCCATCCTCTTCTGCTCGACGCGCCCTGTCGTATAGGTCCTCGTAGGGCGGAAATGCATGCAACCAGAACTCGGCTGCCATCGCGGCCTCCTTCCACGAAACGTGACGACTAGCGCGGCAGCCGGACTACTGCCGTACCCGTCGTGACCTGTGTTCCATCGCTCTTCGCGATCTCGATCGACCATTCCACGTCGCCTGCGTCGTCCGCCTCGCGCAGCGCAGTCACGCGTGCGGTGACGTCGAGCACGACGCCCACGTTCGCAGTGGCCATGTGCCGGAATCCGAGCCTGCGAAGACAGCCGGGGTCCCCAGCCCAGCGTGTGAGCATGCGGTCCACCCAGGCGTACATGTGCGAGCCCATCACGAGGACGTCATCGAACCCGTCGTGGCGCGCCCACTCGCGGTCGTAGTGGATCCGATGCGATCCCCACCAGGCGACCCCCATCAGGAACGACGCGAGGTTGGACGTCTGCTCGCGATGCCGGAGCTCCTCGCCGAGCGCTACGTCGCCGAATCGGCGCGCCATCTGCGGTGCATCGCTCATCGGAAGATGATCGTCTGGATGTCGCGGGCCACGAACTCGCCGCGCTGGTTGGTGTGCTGTGATTCCTTCTTCACGACGATGAGCTTGCCCTTGCGCCCCTGCTTCTCCTCGATGCTCGCGACCTTCTCGCGCACGGTGATCACGTCTCCGGGCCGGATCGGCACGCCCAACTCGATGTCCCAGCCCGCAAGCACCGATACTCCGTGGAGACCCGGAAGCATCAAGTCGTCGTACTGGCCGTCCTCGAGCAGGCGCGAGATCGGAACCACGCGTCGCGAGGCCACCAGGAAGAAGAGCGGTGGCGCGACGATCCCCTCGTATTGCGTTCGTCGGGCAAACGCCTCGTCGAAGTAGAGCGGATTCCAGTCGTCGGCGCCTGCGAGATACTCCTTGATGTGTCGGAGCGACACCGGGTCGGACACGCGCACGCCCTCGCGTCCGAGCTGATCCCAGGCCTCTTCGCTGACGTAAGGTGTCTCGGGCACCACTCTTCAGGCCTCGCTTCGGCGCGGGGGATGCGTGCGGGCGTCCGCGGGCTCGAAACCGAAGACGCGAAGTGCATTGGCGCGCGTCACGCGCTCGAAAGCGGAGTCGTCGAGGTGCGCCAGTGAATCCGCGAGGTATTTGCGCGTGTCCGGCCAGCTCGTGTCGGGATGCGGATAGTCGGTCTCGAGCATGCAGTTGTCGACGCCGATCTCCGCGATCTGCCGGGTCCCAAAGCGTTCGAACGGCAGGAACCATCCGAACACGTGGTCCGCGAAGTAGTGGCTCGGCGGGTGCGGGAGAGGGCTGCCCCATATCCGCCGATGGCGATGCCAAACGTAGTCGGCGTGCTCAAGCGCGAACGGGATCCAGCCGATCTTGCCCTCGGCGAGCACGAGCGACAGCCGTGGGAAACGTTCGAACACGCCCGACAGGATCCAGTCGAAGAAGGTGATCGGCGGCAGCGCGCCCGCCATCGCGAGTGCCACGCTCACGGGCTGCGTCTTCGGGGTCGGCGGCAGCCACCACGACGCGCCGACATGAATGCAGATCGGCATCTGCGCCTCCTGAGCCGCGTCGAACAGTGCATCCCAGGGGCGATCGGGATCATGGAGTGACGGCAGACCCATCCGGAACGGATCCTCGGGAAAGGTGATCGCGCGGGCGCCCTTCGCAGCGACCCTGCGCGCCTCAGCTGCGGCCAGTGCACCGTCCCATAGCGGCAGGCACGTGACGGGTACGTAGCGACCCGGCGCCGCTCCGGCCCACGCGTCGACGACAAAGTCGTTGTACGCCGCGATGCAGAGCCGGGTCAGCTCGCGGTCGGCACTCTTGAGGACGAGGTGGCCGCAGTAGCTCGGGAACTCGACCATCGGAAAGCAGACTGAAGCCGTGATTCCGTCGCGATCGAGCGCTTCGAGGCGCGCGACCGGATCCGTGAACCGCCTCGGCGCGTCGCGATACGAGAACGCCCGCAGCGTCCGGGCGCTCATCGACTCGGTGTCGTCGACGAGCGAAGACGCGGAAGTGGGAAAGAGCTGGCCGTCGTACGACCATGCGTCGCCGGGCAGCTCCGCGCCCGTCTGTCGATCGCGCGCGAGCGTGTTGGCCAGCTCCTGCTCGGAGAGAAATTCGTGCAGAAGACCGCGGGCCGTCGGCTCCATCTCCACGACGCGCGGTTCGCGGTCGCGGTACTTCGCGGGAAGCCGATCCGAGAATGCATCCGGCGGCAGCACGACGTGGTCGTTGGCCGAAACGAAGCCGCATTCACTCCGGTTCATCACGAGCGGACCCCCTCGCGCCAGGCCAGGCGCAATCGCTTCGGCCCCCGGATCACCACAGAATCGACATAGTCGAGCACGGGTTCGCATCGAACCAGGTCGCCGAGGTGCGGCAGCAGCGCCTCGAGCAGGAGCCGACCTTCGAGGCGCGCGAGCGAGGCGCCCAGGCAGAAGTGGATGCCGAAGCCGAACGCGAGATGGCCTTGTGCGTCGCGCCTGACGTCGAAGCGGTCGGGATCGTCGAAGCGCTTGTCGTCGCGATTCGCGGATCCCTGCAGCGGCATCACGAGCGTCCCGGCCGGCAGCACGCGACCTGCGATCTCCACGGCGCGCGTCGCACAGCGCACGAGCGCCTGCGACGGTGAGTCGTAACGGAGCGCCTCTTCGAGTGCCGGCTCCACGAGCGACGGATCGGCGAGAACGCATTCCGCCTGCTGCGGGTGGTCGAGGAACGCGAGCACGAGATTCGACAGGAAGTTGGCGGTGTTCTCGTAGCCCGCGACCAGGAGCATGAATACGAAGACGAGCACCTCGGCCGGTGTGAGGTCGGCATCGCCGGCCCGGACCACGGCGCTGATCAGATCCGGGCCCGGTTGCGTGCGGCGGCGCTCGATCACGGGTACGAAGTACGCGGCGAACTCCTCGAACGAGGCAGCGAGCGCGGCCTCGGATCGCTCGCCCGCGCCCGTGGCGCCGTGGATCAGCGCGTCCGACCAACGCTCGAAGTCGGCCCTGCGCTCCGTCTCGACGCCGAGGAGCTCCGCGGTGACGATCACGGGGAGCTCCATCGCGATCTCGCCGGCGAAGTCGAACGTGTCGCGCGCGCGCGCGCGCGCGATCGCGGCCTCGATCACCTCGCGGATCCACGGCTCCAGCTTGGACACGCGCCGCGGCGTGAAGGCGCGGTTGACGATCGCGCGCAGCGGCGGGTGAGCCGGTGGATCTTCCCCGACCAGCAGGCGCGCGCTGCGAAGCGCCGTGGGACCGAACGCTCCTGCGGAGTGGGCCGTGTTCGTGCGCGTCTGTGCGTCAAGCCCGATGCCCGCGAGCATCTGTGCCTTCCACGGCGCCGACGAGAACAGGTCGGTCCGCTTCAGCACGAACAGCACATCGTCGTAGCGCGAGATCAGGAACCATGGAGCACCGTCGGGTCGGTAGACCGGCGCGTGGCGCCGCAGCTCCGCATAGTGCGGATACGGATCGCGGCGCAGTTCGGTGCAGAAGGGGTCGAAGATCGGGTCCATCTCGGCTCCCAGAACAGTGCTACGTCAGTCGGCCGCGCCCTCGTCCGCTACCCAGCGGACGAAGCGATGCACGGGAACCATCGCGTCGTGCGGAAGACCGAAGCCGCTGCCCTCCATCCCCCCGCCGAGCGGAACGATGCGCTGCACTCCGGCCGCCGCCAACGCATCGCGCAGCGCCGTCTTGCGCGCCGGCGGATACACCCCGACGGTCTGCGTCGCGACGCTCGCGTAGCGCACCGCGTCGGCGAGATCCTCGACGGGTATCACGTTCACGGTCTTGGCGGTGGGATGGAAGTCGACCGGCTCGTCGGAGCGCACGACGAGCCCGCGCCCGTCGTAGCTGCCGAACACCCCGTAGATCGGCTCCATCTCGCGCAGGACCTCGACCTCGTCGCGGAGCTCGAGCGGCGTTGCGGGTCCGCGCCCGGCCCCGTACGGGCGATCGATCGCGAGCTCCTCGGCCAGCAGCGCGCAGTAGCGATCGACATCCTCGACGCTCCCCTCTACGAACTGGTGGCGGCTGGCCGTGCAGGCATCCTGGTTGAGCACCGAGACGTCGGTCGCAGCCAGCGCGGCCACCTCGCGAAGCGTGGCCTCCGAGGCAAAGGCTTCGCGGCCGATCAGCGACATCGAGACCTTCGGGTCGAACGTGATCAGCTCGAATCCCGGGCCGAGATACTTCACCGCGTGTCGGATCGCGGCTTCGCCGCCCCACGCCACGAGCTTGTCGAAATACTGCGGTCGGTACAGGATCGATTCGACGCGCTCGTCTCCGCCGCGCCAGTACGCGGCCGAGAAGGAGCGCAGCACGGGGTGCTTCGGATCGATCTGGCCCATCGTGCGCAGGATCGCGGTGGCCGTGAACAGGTCGTTCGACGGCAGCTTGAGCAGATGCACGCCCTTCGTGAGCGCGCCGCGACCGATCGTGATCGCGGCCACGCCGGGTCCGTTTCCGGCCAGGATGTGCACGATGCGCGGCGGGAACGCGCGCACACGCGAAACGCGTCCGCCCGGCTCGTGCACCGCGCGCCAACCGTCGAGCGCATCGCGGCCGATCGTCTGCTCGATCTCGAATTCGAGCAGCTCCCGATCCATGAACTTTCCGAGATCGCGATAGCAGTTCTCGAGGATGCGCCGGCCGAGTGGATTGACCTGGACCATCGAAGCCAGCGCTTCCTGGAGGAACTCGTTGCGGTCGAGGTCGAGGCGTTCGCCCGTCTCCACGAGCAGATCGACGATCTCGGTCACGGGCACGGCGGCCGCGGGCGGCGGTTCGGAGCGCGGCCATACGAGCTCGTCGAGATCGAGCTTCGGCGTGGCGAAGTCAGCGCCCACGTCGCGCGACTTGTACTCGGTGTCGGCCCCGTGCACGGTGCGGCCCTGGATGACGTGAGGGACGGTGAGCCTGGCGGTTCCCATCGGGGCCCCTTCGGCCGTCGCGCATGGCGCGAGCGCCGGTGCTGTTCGAGACCGTTTGACGACACAACTGGCTTTCAAGCGGGCCGCGGCGCGGGCTGGACCGGACTTTGCAGCCCGGGTCCGCGGGCCGGACCGAGCAGCGCGACGCCCGCCAGCGCGGCCAGCAGCAGCGCGATGAACGCCTGCAGGGCGAATGTATAGGTGCCGGTCTGGTCGTGTACGTAACCCGCGAATGGCGCTCCCGCGAGCAGGAGTGGTTGCTTGGCCAGGAAGCTGAGGCCCATGACGCGCCCGACTGCGCCGCGGCCGAATGCGTCTGCCACGAGCGCCGACCACGAAGGCACCAGGCCGCCCGTGGCGAGCCCCAACCCCGCGCTCGCGAGTACCACGCCCGCGACGCTCGGATCCGTCCATAGCACCACCGTCGCGAGTATCGCAGCGAGGACGCTGGCCGCGAGTGCGTACCGCACATCGATCCGGTCGGCGACGAGCGCAAAGCCGAGCTTTCCGGCGATGCCCGCCGCGGCAAGACACGACATCAGCGCCGCAGCCATTCCGGTGGAGAGCCCGCGATCGAGCGCGTACGGGACGAGGTGTGCGATCACGCCGCCGAGGGATCCCATCGTGAGCCCGAGGACGACGGCGAGCACCCAGAACACGCGCGTGCCCGCGATGGTGCGCGTCGTCCAGGGATCGGACCGCGGCGCCACAGTCGCGCCGCTCGGGCCTGGTTCACCGTCGGGCAGGATTCCGAGCTCGACGGGGCGGTCTCGCACGACGATCCACAGCAGGGGGATCAGCAGCGCGGCGGCACCGATGCCGAAGACCTCCAGCGCCACGCGCCACCCGAAGCGATCGATCAACAGTGCGAGCAGCGGCGGGATCGCGAGGCCACCTAGCGACGTGCCGGCCGCGGAGATCCCGAGCGCCCGCCCTAGCCGCTGCTCGAACCAGTTTGCGGCGAGCTTGGTTGCGCTGAGCGGGCCCAGGATCGCACACCCCGGGGCGATGAAGACGACCGTGATCAACGCCAGCTGCCAGAGCGCGCTCGCGACACCCATCGCTGCGACGCCTGCACCTAGCAGGATCGCACCCCAGAGCATCGCGTAGCGCGCCGAGCCGGCGTCGAGCCAGCGCCCGATCACGGGTGAGACCAGTGCCTGACTACCCAGCACGAGCGTGGGACCTAGCGAGATCAGGGTTCGCGAAGCCTCGAACTCGGCCGCGATCGGCTTCAGGAAGAAGCCGAACGAGTAGGAGTTCACCGCGGTGGCAATTCCCTGCGCCACCATCGTGGCCATCACGATGTTCCAGCCGTAGAACCACGGCGGGCGCGAGTCCACGAGCACCTCCGCTCCACCGACCTGCGGGCGGCGTTACAGATTCGTACTATACATCACGGTATGTGGATGATGGGAGTCTTATTTCGGCTCATCGGCCCGTAGAATGCCCGATATACGGCCTTCTGCGCGGACTGTATTTATAGGCGAATGAGTCATATAATCGAACCAGAACGCCCGCCGCGAGGATCCGCATGCCGTCGGCCGTCGAGCAGCTCACCCGTCTCATGACCGAGCGAGATCCCTACCGCATCCCGCAGCGCGACATCTCGACACTACAGGTCGAGGCGCTCGGGGAATCGCTGCGCGACCGGCGTCGCCAGATCCGGGTGCTCGACCGGCGCGCGAAGGAGTTGGGCATAGGATCGGTCCATTCGCCCGAGGACCTCGTGCCGCTGCTCTTCGCGCACACGACCTACAAGAGCTACCCGGAGGCGTTGATCGAGAAGAAACGCTGGAAGCATCTCGCCACATGGGTCGACGCGCTCTCCACACAGCGCGTCGAGCTCGAGAAACTCGACCTCGACGGCGTCGACGACGTCGACGAGTTCCTCGCCCGCATGCACCGCGGCGGTCACTATGTGTTCTGCACCAGCGGCACCTCGGGCAAGTGCTCGTTCCTGAATCAGACTATGCGCGACCTCGAGATTACGCGCACCGTCATGGTCGACACGGTGCGCTGGGTGACCGGCTTCGAGCCCAGGCAGGACCGCGCCACCTTCGTGCTCGGTCCCCACGAGTCGCCGACCCGCTACGGGCAGCTGTTCGGCGGCGTGGTCGAAGCGTACGGACGCCCCGACGCACGCTACTACCTGTTCGACGAGCCGCTGCGTATGGCTGATCTGAATCGCATGGGTGTGCTGCGCCGTCGGATCGCGGAGGGCACCGCGACGCCGAGCGAGATCGAGGCTGCCGAGCGCGACGCGCTCGACCGTCAGGCGCGCATGGAGCGGCGCCTGCTGTCGCTGGTCGACGACATCCTCGCCCTTCGCTCCGAGCCCATGATCCTGCAGGGTCTGTGGGCGCAGTTCTGGTCGATCGTCCAGACCGCCCGCGAGCGCGGAATCGGCGACGGCCAGTTCCATCCCGAGACCGCGATGTTCGTAGGCGGCGGTCTCAAGGGCGTCGCGCTGCCCGACGACCACCGCGAGCAGATCCAGCGCTTCTTCGGAGTCGATCGGGGCCGCCTGATCGATGTCTATGGAATGCAGGAGATGGGCGCGGCATTTCCGCGCTGTGGAGCCGGCCGCTACCACCGGCCGCCGTGGGTCGTACTGTTCGTCCTCGATCGCGCCGGAGAGCGCCTGCTCAATCCTGCCGACGACCGGGGCGAGGTCGAGGGACGCATGGGCTTCTTCGACTTTTCGGTCGACGGGCGCTGGGGCGGATTGATCTCGGGCGATCAGATCACCGTCGATTTCTCGCCGTGCCCGTGCGGGCGGCCGAGCCCCACCGTGGAGCGCGTGGCCCGTTACATGGATCTGGCAGAGGGCGACGACCGGCTCAGCTGCTCGGCGACCGTGGAGAGTTATGTGCGCGGCGTGATCGCGAACTAGCGATCGGCCGTTCGGCCACGAGCCTCATGCCGAGACGACGCGCGCTGCCGCCCGCTCCGCGGACGGCTGTGTGTCGCGACCCGCGCGGAGCACCGTGCCGGGCAGCTGCCCCGTGTGCGCGCCGCCGCGCACGATCTCGACTCCATTGACGATCACCGCGTCGATGCCCTCCGCGTCGGCATAGAGTCGACCCGCACCGGCGGGCAGGTCGAAGCGCGTGTAGATCGGTCCGCAGCGGATCGCCGCGGGATCGAACACGACGACATCCGCCCACCAACCGGGCTGAAGGCGCCCGCGCTCGCGCAGACCGCATAGCGTTGCGGGCCGCTCAGTGAGCAGGTGGACGGCTTGCTCGAGGCCGAGCAGCCCGTGCTCGCGCACACCGCGCGACAGCACCTGGGTGGAGAACGCGAAGCTGTCGATCATGTCGAGATGCGCGCCCGCGTCGGATCCGCCGATCACGGTGCGGTCGTCGAGCCAGACCTTCCCGCGTTCGGCCCAGCTCTCCGCGTCGTCGCCGCGGGTCGGAGACAGGAAAGACGTGCGCAGTCCCTCGGACAACGCGAGATCGAGCATCGCGTCGAGCGGGGACTTTCCGAGCTCCCGCGCCATCTCGCCGACCGTGAGCCCCTTCCATTTCTCGTTGGCCGGGTCGAACGTCTCCACGATCGTGAGCGCCGCCCAGTCGGCGAGCGCACGCAGCTGAGGGTGGGCCGCCCGTTCGGCGCTCTTCGCCAACGCCTCGCGCAGATCCGGATCGCGCAGCGCCAGCATGCGTTCGTCCACTGGCAGCCCCAGCGGCTCGTTCCAGCCGGGCAGGGCGTCGAAACCGAAGCCGCTCAGCAGGTTGATGCGCACGGTCATCGGCTGCGGGATCGCGAGTGCGACCACCTCAGCGCCGCGCTCGCGGGCGTAGTCGGTGGCCGCCAGCTGGGCGCGTACGATCTCCCGGGTGTCGCGGTCCGCCACGAGCGCATTCCACGCGAGCGGCGCTCGCGCGGCGAGCGACATCTCCGCCATGAGCTGTGTTGCCTCCGCACCGAAATCGCCAATCCCCGGCAGGAAGCCCAGCATCGTACCCGGAAACTCCGCGCAAACGCGCGAGAGCGCGAGCATCTCCTCGCGGCTCGCGTGCCGCGAAGGTACGGGCTGCCCCTCGGCGTCATTGTGCGTGGGCGAAAGCGTCGAGGAGAAGCCGAGCCCGCCGTCGGCCAGCGAGCGCGCCAGCAGGCTGCACATCGACTCGAGGTCGTCGGCACTGGCGCGCTCCCCTATCGCGCGCTCGCCCATCACCACGCGCCGCAGCGCCGAATGCCCGACCAGGAAGCCCGCGTTGATACCGACGCGGCGTTCGAGGCGGTCCAGGTACTCGCCGAAGCCGTGCCAGTCCCATGGCACTCCAGCCCGGAGACTGTCGAGCGGCATTCCCTCGACGCGTGCCAGCATGCGCATCAGATAGGGAGCCGCTTCGCCGGCGAGCGGTGCGATCGTGAAGCCGCAGTTTCCGCCGATCACCGTCGTCACGCCGTGGAAGCACGACGGCGAGAGCGCTCCGTCCCAGAACACCTGGGCGTCGTAGTGAGTGTGGGCGTCGACGAAGCCCGGCGACACGACGCGTCCGTCGGCGTCGATCGTGTGCGACGCTGCTTCGTCCACGCGTCCGATGGCCGCGATCCGTCCGCCGCGGATGCCGAGATCACCTCGTTGCGCGGGGCGCCCCATCCCATCGACGAGATTTCCGCCCACGATCTTGATGTCGAGCATGATTTCCTCCTCGCACTGCAGTGAAAGTGTCGTCTTCGTGCCGGGTCGATTTCGTCGGCGCCGTGCGCGCGGCCGAGCGGGTGCTCTCGCGCCGAGTCCGTGCGGCTGTGGTGTGCGGCTGCCGGCCGATACTCTCTGCCGCATGCCCGCACCGCACCTGGCCGTTCACGCGATGCTCGGACTCGCCATGGTGTTGGTCGCGCTGGGGTGCTCGCGATCGGTCGAGCGCCCGGACGTGCTGCTGATCACGGTCGACACGCTGCGCGCCGATCACGTGTCGAACTACGGGTTCGTGCTCGAGACCACGCCGAGTATCGACTCGCTCGCCGAGCGAGGCGTCGTGTTCGAGCGGGCAATCGCCGCCGCGAGCACCACGGCGCCCGCGCACGCGTCGATCATGACCTCGCGCTACACACGCGGTCATTCGATCGGCTTCCTCAACGACGGCTCGCGGCTCGAGGGCGGCGTTACGCTCGCCGAGATCTTCCGCGATTACGGCTACCGCACCGCCGGGTTCGTCGGAAATCCGGTTCTGCAACGGCGCAACGGCTTCGACCGCGGCTTTGAGTCCTACGACGACAAGCTGCTCACGCCGGAGCTGAATCGCGCCGCCCGTTTCCGCGAGCGACGCGCCGACGACACGACGGCACGCGCGCTCGGCTGGCTCGAGGCGCATTCGCGCGACGAGCCCATTCTTCTCTGGGTCCACTACCAGGACCCGCACGGTCCGTATGCCCCGCCGCCCGAATTCACGGGCCGCTTCCAGCTGCCTGCGCGCGAAGGCGAACGCGAGCTCCCGGTCGCGCAGAGTGAGCTGCCCTGGGACGCGATTCCCGCGTACCAGAAGCTCGCGGGGCTGTCCCGCCCGAGCGAGTACCGCGGCCGCTACGCGGACGAGATCTTCTACACCGACCACTCGATCGGCCGGCTCGTCGCGGCATTCGAGGTGCGGCGACGGCCGGCCGTGATCCTGCTCACGGCCGACCATGGCGAGAGCCTCGGCGAGGACGGCCGCTACTTCATGCACGGCTTCGCGACCACGCCGCAGCTCGCCCACGTTCCCTTCATCCTCGTGGCGCCGGGGCTGCCGCCGTCGCGGCGCCGCGAGCTCGTGCACCACGTCGACGTGATGCCCACGCTGCTCGATCTGGCCGGGATCGCCATTCCGGACGGCGCTCGCGGTCTGTCGCTCGCTGGACCTGCGCGCGACGGGCGGCCGCTCCCGGATCGCGTCGTCTATTGCGACATCGGTAGCGAGGTGGCGGCGTATCGCGGCGGACAGATGCTTCGTGCGCTCGGGGTGCTCGGTGCATGGTCGCGGTCGCGCGATGCGGCCGAGCCGCTCTGGCAGACCTACGAGTGGCGTCGCGACGGGTCCTGGTCGCGGGTGCAAAGTGGCGAGGGGCCCGGCTCGGAGGTGCGCGCCTATCTCGCCGACGCGGTTCCCCTCGCACGGACCCCGCTGACGCCCGGAGAGATCGAGCAGCTGCGCGCGCTCGGTTATGCGGTGGGTGACGAGCACTGATCCTCTCGCTGCGGCCTCTCACGGTGCCGTGCGAACGCGCCGAATCCCGATCGCAGATAGAGCAGGGGCGGCCGGTCGTAGGTCGCGACGTGGTCGGCACGGCCCACGTGGATGACGTGGTCCCCCGCATCGACGTTGTCGAGCGTGACGCAGTCGATGCTCGCGACCACGCCGGGAATCAGCGGTGCACCCGTGACGCCGCGCCCGCAGCTCAGGCCCTGGAAGCGCGTTGCTTCGCGCGTCTTGTCGGCGAAGTGCAGGGCGAGATCCGCCTGATCCGCGGCGAGGATGTTGACGGCGAAGCACCCGCTGCGCTGAAGGAGCGCGTGCGTGTTCGAGGTCTTGTCGGCGCAGATCAGCACGAGGGGCGGGTCGAGCGAGACGCTGCTGAACGCCGACACGGTCATGCCCTGGATCTCGTCTCCGGCCCGAGTCGTGACGATCGCAACGCCACTGGGCCAGGAACCCAGTGCGCGTTTGAAGCCGTCCGAAAGCACAGGCATGCTCAGTTTCCTTTGTGCGCTCCAAAGCAGTGTGCCGATTTTTGTCACATTTTGGTAGGGTACTCGGAGTCTCGGTACGGCGGGGAGCGAGGAACCCTCGCCCCACTCGACAGGAGGAACCATCGAATGCGTCTCGGAATCACCCGCGGCTCCGTGCTGTTCCTCCTGCTGGGTTTCGCCGTCGGTTGGTTCGCAGGGCAGGGTCGCGTGCCGCTGCTCGGCATCTCCCGGATCGAATCCCGAATAGGAGAGGCGCTTCGCGAGCCGGACACGACGCTGCGCTTCGCAGCACTCTCGCGCGCGCTTGGCGGCGTCACGCCCGCGAATCAGTTCGAGGCGTTCGAAGGTCTGGAGGCGAACCGGGTCGGAATCGGAGAGGGCGAGCTCGACATGGTGATCTACGCGCTCACACGCGTCGATCCTGTCGCAGCCCTCGAGAGGGTGAAGGGCTGGCCGCAGCGAGGCGATCGGACCTTCGCGCTGCGCGAGGTGATCTATAGCTGGGCGACGATCGACCCTGGGGCGGCGTCGCTCGCCTATCAGGATCAGTTCCAGAAATCCGGAGACTCCTTCGAGATCCAGCGCAGACTCGTCGCGGGCTGGGCGCACTCCCCGGACCTCGAAGGCGTCACGCGGTACATCTCCGAGCTCGATAGCCCGGTGCCGCGTCAGGAGCTCGCGACGGAGATCGCGCAGGCGCTCCTCAAGGACGGTGGCGCCGAGGCCGTGATCCGATGGGCCGAAGCCATCAACCCCGACTACCCCGAGCGCTTCCGGCGCGACGTGTTCGCCAAGGCAGCGCGTGTGCTCGCTCTCGACGCTCCGTCGGTGGCGGCGCAATGGGTAGGACCCTACGTGCAGCGCGACGAGGTGCCCAACGGCGCGATCCGCGTGGTGGGAGTCCGATGGGCGGAAGAGGATCCCCAGGCGGCGCTCGATTGGGCGCGCGCGCTCCCCGAACATCGCGAGCGCAATATCGTGATCCACCAGGCGTTTCGCGAGATGCTGCGGCGGGACGCGAACGCGGCCGAGTCATGGATCCGCCAGACCGAGCTGAGGCCCGGCGACGACGCCCTCCTCGAGAGCTACGCGCAGTGGCTCTCACGCGAGCGGCCGGAGGAGGCGATCGAGTGGGCCGGTCGGATCCAGAGCGAAAAGGATCGCACGCGCGCGCTGGCCGCAGTGGGGCGGGTCTGGCATGCGAAGGACGCGCCTGCCGCCGTGGCGTGGCTGGATCGCAGCGGCCTCCCGGAGGAGGCGCGCAAGGCCGTGCTCGAGCCCCTCGAGCCGCCGCGGCCTCGTGGTCCCGGGGCGATCGCGATGCCGCAGATGCAGCCACCGAATGCCATCCCACTCGACAACGGTCGCGCGGGCGGTCCGCCGCCAACCAACTAGCCGATAGGCCTCCGCGCAGCTCCACCTCGCTGCGCAGCAGCCGGCGCTCTAGCGGCGCTAGCGCGGATCGAATTCCACGGGCAGCGCTTCGAGGTGATTGTCGAACAGGTTGACGTAGCGGGGCTCGAAGCCGCGCTGCACACGCAGGTTCGGCAGCCGCGCGAAGAGCCGGGGAACGCCCTCGCGCAGCGAGCTGCGCGCGATCGGTGCGCCGAGGCAGGCGTGGATGCCGACCCCGAATGACACGTGGCGGTTCGGGTTCCGGTGGATGTCGAACTCGTCGGGACGATCGAAGACACCCGGATCGCGATTGGCCGCATTGAGAGCCGCGAGCACCATCGAGCCGGCGGGAATCGTGACGCCGCGCACCTCGACGTCGCGCAGCGTGACCCGGTTCTGGTACGGAATCGGCGCGCGCCAGCGCAGCGTCTCCTCGAGCGCCTGCTGCCAGCCCGACGGATCGGTGCGCAGCTCTTCCAGTAGCCACGGGCGCGTTGCGAGGTTGTAGACGGCCGTGCTGAGAGCGGCCTGTGTGGTGCCGAGGCCCGCCGGGAGCAGGAACATCAACAGGCCATAAATCTCGTCCACGCTGAGCCGGTCGCCCTCGCTCGAACGCGCCTGCACGATCTGACTGACGAAGCTCTCGTCGGGCTCTGCAGTGACGCGCTCGACGACCACGCGCACCAGCTTCTTGAGTTCGTGCTGCGCGGCCATCGATCGCTCGAGACGGCTCGGATCGCCGGCCGCCTGCACCGGGTCCGCCGCCGCCTGCTCGAGGAAGAGATGCGCGAGTCGCACCTCGTCATCGATCTCCAGGCCTAGAAGGCGCGCGATGGTCCAGAAAGGCACCTTGCGGCAGAACGTCTCCATCAGATCGGTGCGGCCGAGACCGGCAATCGCGTCGATCTGCTGATCGATGATCGCGATCAGCTCGCGCTCGACGAACGCCGCGAGCACCTTCGGCTTGAATGCGGGTTGGACCAATCCGCGGTTGCGGCGGTGCTCGTCACCGTCGAGTTGCATCATGTTGAGCCCGTCGATCGACTCGCGCATCTGTCGGATCAGGCGGGTGCTGAAGATCTCGTAGTCGCGCACGCGGGAGACGTCTTCGTAACGCGTGAGAAGGTAGGCGGGGAAGTCGACTGCCTGAGGGACCGGCTCGTGCTCCCGGTAGTGAGCCAGGATGGCGATCGGATCGCTCATCATCTCCGGCGACAGGATTTCGAGCTTCGGTGCGTGCATGGAAGAACCTCCGGCGCTGGGCAACCCTGCCGCAGGAGCGGTTCGGCGAACCCGACTCATTATTACAGTAACACGAGAGCACGTAAAGAATCGAGCCGGAAACGGCGGAGGGGAACGACGTATCGACGCCCGCCGACCGCAAGATGGTTGGAGACGATCGACTCGGCGGCGAGCTCGGGCGGCGCGCCCGTCACGTAGTCGAGCGGGCGCGCACTGCGGATCGAGGTCCTCGAGGTTCGGCCTGCGCGACCCAGCGCTCGGAGATCGACGACACCACCGGCGGCGGAGTCAACTCGGCCGGCACTGCTTATGCGGCCGAGCAGAAATGGGTGTTCTTCGCGGTCAGCTACGACGGCAATACGACCACCAACAACGTGAAGTTTTATCGGGGCTACCGAAACGACGCGGAAGCGGGCGGCGGCCCGGGCTCGGCGGACGTGGCCCTCGTGACCACGACCTCGCTCAACCGGGGCCCGGTCGACGGCGAGAGCGTGGGGTTGAGCGTCGGCAACCGTCCGGCGGGGGATCGTCCGTTCGACGGCCAGCTGGACGAGATCCGCATCGACGCCGCGCTGCTCGACGCGGCGACGCTCGAGACCGTGCGCGAAGGTGCGCTCGTGGATCCATCGCCGAGCGGATTGGTTCTCGTCGATACGAACAACGTCGGCACGCAGGTCCTGGATCAGAACGCCGCGACGGTCACGGTGGACGAGCTGAGTGGCGTCACCTACGACCCGGATCAAGACGTGTTCTGGGCGATCGGGGACAGTGGTGGGCGGCTGCTCAAGATCGAAGCCGACTTCGATTGCGATGGCTTCATCGTCAATGCCACTGCCGTCTCGGCCGTGACGCTCGCCGACAACCTGGACTTCGAGGGTGTGGCATTCAGCGGTGCCGGCTCGAACCGCGCCTTCATCTGCGACGAGGGGACCAGCTCGCTGAGCGAGTACGCGCTTTCCGACGGCACCTTCGTCCAGGGCGCGACCGTTCCCGCCGTGTTCGACAACGCGCGATTCAATCGCAGCTTCGAGGGGCTCGCGCGATCGTCGAGTGGCGAGATGATCGTCGGCGTCGAGCAGGCGTTGACCGTCGACGGCCCGGCCGGGACCTCGAGCACGGTACCGACGATCTCCCGCTGGCAGCGCTACGACGCCGCGCTGGGTCTCGATTGGCCGGACGAAGAGGGAAAGCCCGACAAACGCCTGCTGTTCAAGTGGCAAGCGGGAAGCTCGCTAGAGCGCGCCACGGTCGCTCGTCTGGGCGCTTGGAGGGAGGGGACGCCTGGTGGAGCGCTCCTCCCCTACGGCTTCGTCTGGGCGCTTGGAGGGAGGGGACGCCTGGTGGAGCGCTCCTCCCCTACGGCACGCCGCCCCGCGCCCAAGTACTGCCGACGTCTCCGCATTGGGTTTATCTTGGCGGATTGAACAATTGAATAGACGTTATAATTACGTCGAGCGGGAGAAGCAGAGCGCTGATCGGAAGCTTGCTCCAGACGAGTAACCTTACGTTTGTTTAATTAAAGTAGCCGCGCTTAATCTTTATTTTAGACGGTATTATTACGTAGGAATGGATGCACTGGAATTCCTGGCCTCGAAGGGATAATCACTTAGGGGAGATAGCTGGCGTTAGGGTAGCCTCCATTCGCCAGGATAAACAAAAACAATGGCATTCCGAGTCAACCTCGGGGCGAAGGAAGTTTAGTTACTTGGACGGACAGAAATCCGTCACTGTACTGAGTACAGGAGTAGCGCTGAAGAAGACGAAGGAGAAGACGTAGAAAAAGACAGACTCCTTTCAGGGAAAAGGAGGTACGTGCGCGTTCGTAGCCCAGTTGATAGTGCTGATTTAAAGTTGCGCGAGAACCGAGGGCTGCGAGGATGTTACAGTGCTTGATAAATCACATCTGTATATCTAGTGACGATGCAATGCGGAAAAGCGCCTCAAACGCATCCATAGCTTTCAACAAAACAGGCTGGTCCTGAATGCTATTAGTGTGTCCGAATTCAGTCTAATCAATTGGCTAGACACTGGTTCGATGCGATCTCTAGGTAAGATCCTGGGTTGACGGGCTTTCCAGGGGAAGAAGAAGACGTATTAATAGATATAGGGGTTTAGGAGAGTGTGAGAGGAAAAGGGGGTATGGGAAATGAAAAAGACAGGTCGAAAGAAAACTGGCGAGAACAAAGGCAAGCTTCTATCAGCTTCCAAGGTAGAGCGCATCCTCAGCGATATGAAAGTGGACGTAGCGGCTTTCAAGAAGCGCTACGAAGAGGACACCTCCCGAGGCGGACGCCTCCGCACACCTACTCCCAAGCAGATCGCTGCGGTAGAGCAGTTCCAGAAGACCGGCGACTTGGAGAAACTCAAGGCGGCCCTCAACACCAAGAATCTGCAGACGGCCTATGCCGCTGTGGCACGGGTGACGGGCTGGAAAGCTAAGCAATGAGCCACTACCGCAGCCGCCAACGGGCAGGGGGCTATATAACCAGGCTGCACGAAATCCGTTCGGGGGCCTCCCAAAACAGTCCGAATGCAATCAATGGAGGGCAAAAGAATGCCAAGAACAAGAACAACAACTGAATCAATTCCAGAACCGAACTCGACGACATCCGACCTAGAGGCCGGATCGTCGAAGAAAATCTCCAATATCGCTCCAGTAAGCGATTTCCAGCCTCTAGAAGGCACGCGACCAGACACCCAAAGGCGATAGGAGAAGCTCGCTAAGGGGTCTGGTCGCAATCCGCTCGATGCGATCAAACTGAAGTGCATCGAATGTTGCGGCTGGGACTTTGTCGAAGCGAAAAGATGCGACATCAAGTGCTGCCCTTTGTGGTCTATGAATCGCCGGATCTTCCAAGCGGAAGGAAGACCGAAGCGGTCATCCGCAGTCGGGAAGCGTGAGGGATGAGGGCTCCGCCACCATCATCGCGTCGCCCTGAGGAGCAGCTCGGCAACCTAAACGAGATCCCCGGTCTTTTCGATTCGGCTGTTCTGAACGCCGTGTTCGGCTCGCGCAACGATCATGGTATGGTGATCGAGATGGCCCAGAAGGTTTCCATCGGGAAGGTTGTCCGCTTCCGCGATCGGTGGCGAATCGACCTGGGCCGGCGGATCGAGCGCGCGGTCGGCGCTCGATTCATCTACGGCTGGGGGAGCACGACTTCCTTCAAAGACAAGCAGGTCGCGGATCTGGTCCTGCTTCGGATAAAGGCCGAGATCGCGAAGGGTGGTCGGAAACCTGAGGATGTAGTCCTCGACTTCCTTCCGGCCGGCAAGCACAGCCAGGTGCTCCCGCGCATGAAGAAGTGGCTGGAGCATCTCAAGAGGCAGGTCGAGAGCGGAGATCGCTCAGGAAACTACACGCGCGACATCGAGCGCTGGCTGGGCGATGGCGAAGGTGCCTACTTCCAATGGTGGAAGGGCAGGTCGCTGTATGCAGTCGATGAGGCCACGGTCGAGGACTTCGGCGATTGGCTCGCGGAGCAGACGATCGGAGGCGGGATCGCGAAAGGGTCAACCCCTCGCTGGGAAGACGCGGCGCAACATCATGGCCGCGTTCCACAGCTTCTACGGATGGGCCTGTCGGCGCGACAAGAGGGTCCGGCGACTGGACTGGTTCCCCTGGCCCGAGGCTGACGAGCCGGACATCCAGACGATCACGGTGGAGGAACAGGACGCGATCCTGGCCGCGATCCCCGAGCGCAAGCGTGGCGTCTTCCTGGCGATGCGTCTAGGTGCTCCCCGCCCGAACATGGCGGTAGAGATCCAGGCTAGGGACTACGACCGGAAGACCGGGCTCATCAGCCTGGCTCGTGCGCGAAAGGGACGGCGCGCGAACTCGCCGGTAGGCAGCACCAAGACGCGGGTGGCGTGGAGCATTCCCGTGGACGAGGAGCTAGCCGACTGGATCGAGAAGCACGTCCCGAAAGAGGCGTTTCTCCAGGGCCGGCTGCTCTTCGAGAATCCCGACGCAACCAACCCGAGGCGGGCGTGGACGGAATCTCGGCTGCGCACGATTTGGCAGGAGGCATCCAAGGAAGCAATCGGGCGCAGCGTCCCGATCTACTCCTCGACGAAGCACGTCTTCGCGACGAACGTCATCGCGTCAGGCGGGGCGGAGGGCGACTTGATGCAATACCTCGGGCACCGCGACATCCGCTCCACCCGCCGCTACGTGCGCGCAGCTCAGCAGCGCTATGGAAACGTCCAGGCGTTGGGACTCGCACGGCGGAAGAAGATCAGCACTGGCGAAGGACAGAGCGACGCGCGCTAGTGTTGCACACCGCGCGCACACCAAAGTTGTCTCGCCTAACTCAGCGAATCAGCTAGGGTTTGGGGAATTCAACGGCGGGTTCGATTCCCGCCGCCTCCACCACATTCCAGACGGGTACGCGCAGCGTAGAGAGTTACATTGTAACCGCAATGTAACTGCGTTAGCCTCCTGCACCACAGGAGTGAACGCATGACGTCGCTGCTTCCCTCTTATTCCGGCTCGTTCGATCCCGATGTCTCGCTCGCGTCGTTCTCGCGCCAGATGCTCGCCACGCTCGGGCGCGAGTATCTGCTGAACGGCCACCTGCAAGACCGCGTGGGCATGCCGAAGGTGGTGATCCGGCACGGTCTCGATCCGCAGACGCAGATCGCGATCGAGGAGTGGATGGCGTCGAGCCCGATCTACTCGAAGCGCACGCAGCGCGCGTTGAACTTCGAAGGCCACGACGTGTCGACCGTGTTCAAGAATCTGCAGTTCGACATCGGTGCGCCGCACCAGTTCATGGACTTCCAGTTCCGCCTCGACCGCCCCGAGTACGGCGAGTTCTGGCTCTCGCACTGCGGCGCGCTCATGGACGTGGAGCCGTACGGCGAAGAGCGCGTGCGGCACATGTGCCACGACATCGAAGATCCGACCTTCGATGCCACCGCCGCTGCGACGCATCCGTGCATGAAGATGCGCGCGATCCACCGACCGCCGCGCGAGCCCTCGCACCGCTACCCGCACTGCCGCTGGGCCGTGTTCATCGACGGGGAGGGCACCGCGTTCGAGCAGCACCCGAATCTCGCGATCGTGCAGGGCTCGAAGGCCGCGAACGTGCCGGTCGACGTGCCCGCGCGCGACGGCGAGCCCGGCGGCTGGGCCGATTACTCGGGTCCGTTCGATCCCGGCTTCCAGCTCGAGGACCTCTCGCACCGCGCGCTCGTGATCGCGAACCAGGAGTTCGCGCTGCAGAGCCATCTGCTCGCTCGCGGCTTCATCCTCTGCTGCGCGCAGCGCTTCGGCGAAGACGCCGCGGCCGAGCTCGCGGAGGGGCAGTGGACGGGGATCGCCGCTCTGACCGCGGGTCGTCTGCGCGAGCCGCTCGGCATCACCGGCGACGACATCGAGGCGGTCGCGAAAGTCTTCCAGATGCACCCGTGCTTCTTCCCGCGCACATACGTCGATTTCTCCGTCGAGCTCACGGGCCCGCACAGCGCGCGGATCGCGATCGGCGACTGCCCTGCGCTCGAGGAGGGCGATGCGTACTCGTGGTTCGCGGGCCTGCGCGCGGCGCCGCATCGCGCGCTCGACGCGATCGCGGGCGCGGTGAACCCGCGCGCGCGCTGCCACCCCGTGGCGAACTCCAATGACGCTCGGCTCGCGTGGGACGTCGTGATCGATCCGGACGCTGCGCCGCAGCAGGAGCCCGCCGAGCTCAAGCTCGCAAGGCTCTCGAAGGGCGCGACGTTCCGGCTCGAGCAGCGCCGGACGCTCCGGAACTAGGCGGATCGGGAGGCGACGTCATGACATTCCAGCCGATCGACCGCGACATCCGAGCGGACGTCGCCGAGCTGCTCGTGCGCTACGCGACGGCCATCGATCAGCGCGACTGGGCGCTCTTCCGCACCTGCTTCACGGTGGATTGTCACGCCGACTACGGCGCGATCGGCGTGTGGGAAGGCGTCGATACCATCACGGAGTTCATGACCAGGGCCGCTTCGCTGGGCCACACGCTCCATCGGATCAGCAACCAGGCGGTCGCACAGAACGGCGCGGGCGTCACGTCGCGGGCCTACGTCGATCTCGTCGCTATGGCTCCCGACGGCCAGCGCGGCATTCACGCGGTCGGCTTCTACGACGACGAGCTCGTGCACACCGACGAGGGGTGGAAGATCGCGCGGCGCCGCTTCACGCAGGTCCGCCTGTCCACGATCGGCGCGAGCTGAAGCGGATCGGCTGGGGCTTGACGTCCGGCCCCGTTATCGGCGATACCTGTCTGGGGGGAGGCCGGGACATGGGCCATCTCCGACGATCTGCTCTCGAGCGGCTTCTGAATTGCGCGGCGGGGATTCTCTTCGCCGTTGCCGCCGTATTGCCGGACGTGGCGAGCGCCCAGAAGAGCCCTGCGGCGTCCACCCAGAGCTATGTGCTCGTCGCGGGCAGCACCTTCCAGCGCGGGTGCTTCGAGCCCTGCATGTGTCCGATCAGCCAGGAGCAGCCGCTGGTCGGCACGTTCTCGCTCTCGTTCCGCTCCGACAACGGCCTGTTCGCCGAGTACGACCTGCACGACGTGCGCTGGAAGGTGGAGGGTGGCGTGTACGCGACGCCGCCCGACGCCGCGATCACGGGCGCTGGCTCCTACACGATCGGCGGCGAAGTCGCGCTCCAGCAGCGGATGCAGGCGGAGTTGAAGGTGGGCGACGAGGCGTCGGCGCCGTTCGACAGCGGGCTCGTCGCGGGCGGTGCCGGGTTCCCGGACCAGATCGACATCGAGATCTCGAAGAACGGCAAATACTGCTTCGACACGGTGCTGCACGTGGTAGCGAAGGCGCAGCCCGTGAAGGTGTGCGGCGGCATCGCGGGCATTCCCTGCGACGCGGGCGAGTTCTGCAAGACCCAGGTCGGCGAGTGCTGCTGCGACTTCCAGGGCATCTGCACGTCGATCCCCGACGCGTGCATCGCGCAGTGGGATCCCGTGTGCGGGTGCGACGGCCTCACGTACGGGAACGAGTGCGAGGCCGACCGCGCGGGCGTCTCGATCGACCACCGCGGTGCTTGCGGAGGAGACGCGGACGGCGACGGCCTTCCCGATCAGAGCGACAACTGCCCGCACCGCGCGAATGCGGGCCAGGCGGACTCCGGTGGCATCGGCACCAACACCCCCGACGGGATCGGCAACGCGTGTCAATGCGGAGACGTGACGGGCGACGGCCGCGTGGTCACCCAGGACGCGCATGTGGTGAAGCGATTCGGCCTCGGCGACGTGAGCCCGCTCTTCACGGAGCCCGGCAACTGCGACGTCACGGGCAACGGCTCGTGCAACGGTCAGGACGCCAAGATGATCCAGCGGGCCGTGCAGGGGGCCTCGAGCGTGGTCCCCGCGCAGAAGTGCCAGAACGCGAATCCCGCCGCACCGGTGTGCCTGAACTGCACTCCGTAGCCGCGCGCCCCCCTGTCGAAATCGCGCCAGCTCGCCCGTCATCACGAGCAGGAGGAGCGCTCATGAACACCAGGATCACCCGCTTTCTCTGGTTCGATCACGAGGCGGAGCAGGCCGCCAAGTTCTACACGTCGATCTTCGCGAACTCGAAGATCGAGAAGGTCGTGCGCAACAGCGAAGCGGCTCCGGGGCCGACGGGCGGCGTGATGACCGTGCAGTTCTCGCTCGACGGTCAGGATCTCACGGCCCTGAACGGCGGCCCGCACTTCAAGTTCAACGAGGCGATCTCGTTCGTCGTGCACTGCGAGACGCAGAAAGAGGTGGACTACTACTGGGACAAGCTGCTCGCGGGCGGTACGCCGTCGCAGTGCGGCTGGCTCAAGGACCAGTTCGGGCTGTCGTGGCAGATCGTGCCCACGATCCTCCCCGAGCTGCTCGGAAGCAAGGACGCGGGCAAGGCGCAGCGCGTGACTCAGGCGATGATGAAGATGGTCAAGCTCGACATCGAGGGGCTCACGAAGGCGGCCGAGCAGGCGTAACCGAGCGCGCGCAGCGCCGCGCGTACAAGAGCGCGAGACCCGCGGCACCAGCGATCGCGCACCAGCCGACCCCCGGCTCGGGCAGTGTCTGGGTCGGGCGCGCGTCGAGCTGGTAGCCCGGCGCGTGCCCGATCACGTCCATCATCGGCACGAACTCGTCGTAATCCGGGGTGAGCCGGGGCGAGCGCCAGGTCTTCTGTGCGATCACGCGCAGGAATGTGCGGATCCCGAGAGCGACGTCCCCCTCCGGCTCCGTGTTCCACACGTTGACCTTCGCTCCGAGGTTGCGTGTCTCGTCCGGAGAGATCTCCTCGGGTGGATCTTGAACGGCCTGGCCGTCGACGGCGGGGCTGAAGAACGCCCCGGCGAACTCGTGGACGTCCCAGATCTCGTAGGCGCGCTCCATATCCGGCAATTGAACCGAGGTGTAGTAGGTGGGGAACCAGCCCGAGTTCTCGATCGTGTGCCCGCGCGCCAGCAGCTCATTCGGTCCGATTGCAACCGTATTCGAGAGCGTGGTGAGGTTGCTCCACCACTCGACGATGATGTCGGGATCGACGGTCACGACGGCCGCGCCGCAATTCAGCTCGTCGTGCCACATGCGCGTGACCTTGCCGTGCTCTTTCACGATCGCGTTGGCCCAGTTCGCGAAGCCCAGTACCGCGTCGCAGGCGGTGGCGCCGGGGCCGTAGAGCGCTTGTGCGTGCTGCTGGAGCTGCGGGTGGAGCAGCAGCTCCGCGTCCAGCATGTACTCGTCGACGCCGATGTGCCAGTAGGGCGCGGGGAAGAGCGGAATCAGCTCGTCCATCAGCTCGCGCGCGAACTGCAGCGCCGCGGGATTGCTGATGTCGAGCCGGCTCGCGTTGGGCTGCCCCGCGGCGTTCTGGAGCTGGAGCTCCGGATGCGCGGCGAGCGCGCCGGAGAGATGTCCCGGCATGTCGAGCTCGGGGACCACCATCACGTGATAGCGGCCCGCGAGCGCGATCAGATCGCGCACCTGCTGCTTCGTGAGGTGCTGTTCGGCGACGATCTCCGGATGCGTCTCGCTCTCGATCCGAAAGCCGCCGTCGTCGCTGAAGTGCAGGTGGAAGTAGTTCATCTTGAGATAGGCGAGCTCTTTGATGTGCTGCTCGATCCATTCGGGCGTGAAGTACACGCGCCCCGCGTCGATCATGAGGCCGCGCTCCGGATAGCGCGGCCAGTCGAGCGCTTCTCCAGCGGGGACCGGGAAGCCCTGGTAGCGATTCTGGTGCAGCAGCTGCAGGAGCGTGCGCGTGCCGTGGAACGCGCCCGCGCTCGCGATCGCGGTGATCTGGACGGTGTCGCCGATCCGCAGGCGATAACCCTCGCCGCCGAGCCGGGAGTCGCTCTCGCCGAGGTCGAGCGTGATGTCGCCGTCGCCGGGGAGCGCGGCGGCGCCGAGCACCGCGACCGGCCAGCCGAACAGCGCTTCGAGGTCTTCCGCGAGCACCTCGGCGTCGGAAAGCAGTGACTCGTCGAGTGCGATGATCCGCGAGTCGCTCGTGAGCGAGAACGATCCCGCGGCGGGTGTCCACAGGCGCATCGCGGGAATCGTGAGCGGCCGCGCCGACAGCGGGCTCACCGGGTCGCCCGTCAGCGGCAGCGCGTGCATGTTTCCGCAGCCATCCGGATACTCGTTGGGCCCATCCGGCGCGCCCGGCGGCGCCGTGACGATCCGCGCCAGCAGGGCGGCCGCGGTGTCGAGCGCCTCGAAGGTGTCGCGCTGCAGCCGATCGTAGACACTCTCTTGTGTCATCCCGGCGAGCTCCACCCCGTCGAGCGGCTGCTGCCCGGCCTCGACGATCGCGCGCACGCCCTCGGCTCCCCACCGCTGCACCGTGCCGCCGAGCTCGAAGATCGGAATCGCCGTGGCGCCCATGCCCGCGAGCATGCGCACGTCCGCGACGAGATCCGCGAGCGCGAGATACGGGGGGCCCTGGGTGGTATCGCCGAGGCTCACCTGTCCGGCCGCGCCGAATTCGCGCTGCATGTCCCGGAAGAACTCGGCGACATAGCCGGGGCCTGGAGCGCTGTAGGTGCGGTAGGCCTGGAGGTAGAGCGCGTCGTAGCCGAACGGCGGAAACGCGACGCCGTCGAGCGCGTCCTGCAATGCCGTGTAGCCGTCCTCGAGATCGTCGAGGAAGAACGGAGCCGGCGACCGCTGATGCGGATCCCGTGCGCGTGCGCCCATGAGATCGTGTCGCGATACGCGGCCATCGCCTGGCACTGATGGACGGGATCGATGTTCGGGCGCAGCAGGTTCTCGAGCGCGGCGGGATCACCCTGCAGCGCTTCGAAGACCGCCTGGTTTCCGACCGGAAACTCGAGGTCGAGCGTCACCTCGCGGATCTCGAGGCCGCGCTCGGCAGCCCACACCGGCAGCGCTTCGACCGCCTCGCGCATGAGTGCGGCGTTGTTCTCGTGCCGAAGATCCCTCCCTCGATCGAGGCCACGACCCACGCGTTCACGGGAATCCCGCGTTGGTTCGCCTCGCGGATCACGTCGACCGCGAGCGCGGAAGACACGCCGCTGCCCGGCGGGCCGAACGCCGTCATGTAGTCGAGGCGCAGGTAGACCGCGCCGCCGGCGGAGGCCAGCGCATCGAAGACCTCGGGCGTGAACGAGGCCGCGTCCAGATGCGCCCAGAACCCGACCTCGGCGCCGGTGGGGGAGGGGGCTGACGGCGGCGCCGACGTGCTGCCGATCAGCACGCAGCTCGCGATCAGGGCCAACAACGTCCCGCCGCGCGAAGCGCGCATCCGCCGACTCCTTCGCCACTCGTTGCGCGGCCATTCTCCCAGAGTCGCGTGCGAAAGGTCTTGACAGGAATGGCCAATCCATTGCGAAATCTCGCCACGGGAGGGCCGCTCCATCGCCACCGCTCACCAGGCTGACGTTTCAGCCGACTACGCTAGTTCGCTCTTCGAATATCTGAGCACGCACGGGTTGCCGCAGATCCCCGAGAGCGACGCCGCGATCCCGGTGGACCGCTGGCTCGGGCTGCTCGAGCAGGCGATCGCCGCGTCCGGCGACCCCGATCTGCCGCTCAAGATCGGAGAGAGCTTCCGGGTCAAGCATCTCGGCTTGTTCGGGTACGTGATGATGACCTGCAACACGCTCCGGGAAGTGGTGGCGCAGAACCGGCGATACGTGCGCTTGATCGGCGGTATCGGTGGCTCTCGTCTCGTCGAGTGCGGGGCGACCGCGGAGCTGCACTGCGAGTGGGCGGAGAGCTCTCCGTCGCCGGCGATCGAGGCGATCTTTCTGGCCGCCACCGCGAACCTCTCCCGCTGGCTGTCCGAGCGGCACGATCTGCGCTGGGACGCCTGCTTTCGTTATGAGCGCCCGGGCGACCTCCACCAATACGAGCGGATCTTCGGCGGAGCGATCCACTTTGCCGAGCCCGTCACGAAGCTCGTATTCCCGGCGTGGTACCTCGATCTGCGGGTGGCGATGGCCAACCCGGAACTCCACTCGCTCGTCGTGGCCCAGGCCGAAGAGCGGCTCGGGCAGCACCCGGCCGAGCCCGGATTTCTATCGGGCGTGAAGACGGCGATCGCGCGCGACCTCGCCACGTGCCGCGTGTCGCTCGCGGGCGTCGCCGCTGCGCTGCGAGTGTCCCCGCGCACGCTGCACCGCAGGCTCGAGGAATACGAGTGCTCGTTCCGCGACGTGGTCCACGAGGTGCGGCGCGCGCGCGCGGAGGCGTATCTGCAAAGCCCCGCGATCTCGCTCGCGGAGGTCGCGTTCCTGCTCGGCTACAGCGAGCAGAGCACGTTCCAACACGCCTTCAAGCGCTGGACGGGCGAGACGCCCGGCGAATTCCGCGCGCGCCACCCGCTCCGCTGAAGCTGTGAATTCCACTGGCGCGCTCGCGCGCTCGCCGCGCTACCCGCACTACGTGCTCGCCGTGCTCGTCGCGGTGAACATGTTCAACTTCATCGACCGCCAGATCGTCGCGGTGCTGCTGCAGCAGATCAAAGAGGAGTTCGGCGCATCCGACGCGGCGCTCGGGCTGCTCACGGGTCTCGCGTTCGTGCTCGTGCATTCGCTGGTCGGCGTTCCGATCGCGCGCCTGGCCGACCGCGGCTCGCGGGTCACCGTGATCGCGGTAGGCGTCGCGGTCTGGAGCGCGATGACCGCGCTCTCGGGCGGCTCGCGCAGCTTCGTGCAGCTCGCGCTGTTGCGCGTGGGCGTCGGGATCGGGCGAGGCGGCCGGAACGCCGCCTTCGCACTCGCTGATCTCCGACTACTTCCCGCCCGAGCGGCGCGCGCGCGCCCTGTCGATCCAGGCGATCGGACTCTACGGCGGGATCATGTTCGGCTACCTGGTCGCGGGCTGGCTCGGCCAGACGCTCGGCTGGCGCGCGACGATGGTTGCGGTCGGTCTGCCGGGCCTCGCGCTCGCAGTCCTCGTGTGGCGCACGGTCGACGAGCCGCCGCGCGAGACGGCGGACCCGGTGCTGCCCGTGCGCGAGGTCGCCGCCTACCTGCTCGCGCGCCGTGCCTACGTGGCGCTGCTCGCGGCGGCTTCGCTGCACGCGTGCGCGGGCTACGCGATTGCCCATTGGTCGCCGACCTTTCTCGTGCGCGTCCACGGGCTCTCGTATGCCGAGGTCGGCGTGGCGCTCGGCCTGCTCACGGGCGCAGTCGGTGCGGCGGGCGCGCTCACGGGCGGTTGGCTCGCCGACCGCCTCGGCTCGCGCGATCGGCGCTGGTACACCTGGATCGCGGCGATCGCCGCATGGGCGGGCATTCCATTTGCGGTGTGGTTCCTGTGCGCGGGCTCGACCGCGGTCGCGCTGGCCGGCTTCGCGCCGCAGATCTTCACGGCCGGGCTCTACACGGGCCCGCTCTACGCGATGAACCAGGGGCTCGCGAAGCCGCGCATGCGCGCGACCGCGGTGGCCCTGCACCTGCTCGTGGTGGGCATCGTCGGGGGCGGGATCTCGCCGTGGATCGTGGGCGAACTCTCGGATGCCTTCGCGGCCGAGCAGGGCGCCGCCGGGCTGCGCAGCGCGCTCTTGATCGTGGTGTGCACGGCCTCCGCACTCGCGGGGGTGTTCTATCTCGTCGCGAGCCGCTGGCTCCGCGCGGATTTGTCTTCCGCGGAAGAGATCTCGTGATAGCATGCGGTGGCGATGAGCTACGACCTCGTGATTCGCGGGGGCATCGTCGTCGACGGCACGGGACTCGCGCGCCGGCGCGCCGACGTCGCGATCGAACGCGGCCGGATCGCCGCGGTCGGCCACGTACCGGGCGCCGCGCGCGCCGCGCGCGTGATCGATGCCGACGGGCGGATCGTCGCGCCGGGCATCATCGATCTGCACACGCACTACGACCCGCAGATCACGTTCGATCCCTACGCCACCTCGTCGTGCCATCACGGCGTCACCACGGTGCTCGCGGGCAACTGCGGGTTCTCGATCGCGCCCGCGCGCAAAGAGGATCGCGCTTATCTGCGCGCGCTGTTCGCGGTGGTCGAGGGCATGGCGCCGGCCGCGCTCGAGGGCGTGGCGTTCGAGTTCGAGACGTTCGCCGAGTACCTCGCCACGCGCACGGGCAGGCTCGGCGTGAACCTCGCGTGCTACCTCGGCC
The DNA here is from genome assembly GCA_963832165.1 of uncultured delta proteobacterium. Classification (GTDB taxonomy): domain Bacteria; phylum Myxococcota_A; class UBA9160; order UBA9160; family SMWR01; genus JAHEJV01. Next base: position 750,350 of record CAWHTE010000011.1, read on the forward strand.
ACTCGACGTTGCGCCGCTCCGTGATGGGCGCCGATGCGTCGCGGCGCGAAGCGACGACCGACGAGATCCAGGAGATGCGCAGTGCGCTGCGCGACGCGATGGCTGCGGGCGCGGCGGGCTTCTCGTCGTCGCACTCGCCGACGCAGATCGACGGCGACGGGCGCCCGGTGCCGAGCCGCTTCGCGTCGCACGCCGAGCTCGTCGCGCTCGTCGAAGAGACGGGCCACTGCGGCGGCGGCAGCATCTCGTACCTGCCCAAGAGCGTCGTCGGCGGGCTCGATTCTGCCGACGAGGAGCTCCTGATCGAGCTCGGCGTCCGGAGCCGGCTCCCGATCGTGATCCAGGGACTCGGCGGGCGCGACAAGGTCGACGTGCCCGGCGCGGGATGGGAGCGCGCGAAGGAATTCCTCGACGAGGCAGCGCGACGCGGCGCCGCGATCTTCTCGCTGCTGCGCAACCACCCGTTCGATCGCCCGATCGACCTCGCAGCGGGGTCGCCGCTCTACGCAGGCGTGCCCGCGTGGCACGCGTTCATGGCGCTCTCGCGGGAGGAGAAGCTCGCGCGGCTGCGCGACCCGGACTACCGCGCGCAGCTGCGCCACGCGGTCGAGCATCCGAACCGCGATCCGGACGCCGGGTCGACGCTGCCGCCGCCGCGCTGGGAGGTCGTGTTCGTCGACGAGGTCGCGGATCCGAGCCACGCGCACTACCTGAAGCGCACGATCGCCGAGATCGCGTCCGAGCAGCGCGTCGCGCCCGCGGACGCGATGCTCGACCTCGCGCTCGGGGAACTGCTCGCCACGCGCTTCCGCTTCGAGAACCGCACGCCCGCGTGGGAGCAGGCCGTGCGCGAGAGCATGAAGCACCCGTCGATCCTGATCGGTGTCTCGGACGGCGGCGCGCATCTCGATCGCGACGACGGCGCGGAGTGGTCGAGCCACTTTCTGCGCTTCTGGGTGCACGAGCGCGGCGAGTGGACGCTCGAGGAGGGGATCCGCCAGCTCACGCAGGTGCCCGCGGCGCTTGCAGGCTTCGCCGATCGCGGGGCGCTCCTGCCGGGCTTCGCGGCCGACCTGTTCGTGTTCGATGCCGCGGCGATCGGCCCGGGCACGAAGCGCCGCGTCGACGACTTGCCGGGCGGTGCGCGCTTCTTCGCGCAGCCGAAGGGCATCGCGGCCACGATCGTGAACGGCGAGCCGATCGTCGTCGACGGCAAGCTCACGGGTGCGCTGCCGGGGCAGGTGGTGCGGCCGAGTGGAAGTTTCGCGCAGCGAGCCGAAGGCGAGCGAAGGCCATCGGGTGGGCGCGCGCGGGAGGATGAATGGGGCGATTCGGGCACTTCGTGATCGACGCGGACGGACACGGCGGCGAGCCGCTGGGCTGGCGCCGCCGGATCGAGACGCGCCATCGCGCGGCGATGCGCGACTACATCGCGATGCTGAAGGCGCACTACACGGGCCTTCCGGGCGGTGGCATGAAGGTCGACGGGTCGGCTGCGGTGCCGGGTGACGACGAGCTCGAGCTCGGCGCGCCGCTGCGCGCCGGCATGTACGACCCCGCGCACCGCCTCGCGGACATGGATCTCGAAGGGATCGACGTCGCCGTGTTGTACCCGCCGGGCTCCGGTGAGGAGTGGGCGATGGACGACGCGGACTTCGCGGGCGCGCTCTGCCGCACGCTCAACGACGCGCGCGCCGAGTTTGCGAGCCACGCGCCCGAGCGCCTCAAGCTCGTCGCGAAGCTCCCGATGATCGAGCCGAAGCTCGCGGCCGAGGAGCTCGAGCGCTGCGTGGTCGAGCACGGTTTCGTCGGACTCGTCACCGCCACCCACATCCGCGACCGGAACCTCGACCACCCGGCCTTCGACGTCGTGTGGGCCACCGCGCAACGCCTCGGCGTCGCCGTGTGCGCGCACGGCGGCGGCCAGGCGCCCGGTCAGACGCCGTTCGCGATCGAGCGCTTCGACACGCGGCTCGGGGTCCACGCGATCACGCACCCGATCGGCGCGATGCACGCGGTCTACGCGTTCACCGTGGGCGGCATCCTGCACCGCTTCCCGGAGCTGCGCGTCGGCTTCATGGAGGCGGGCGTCGGGTGGCTGCCGTTCTGGCTCGATCGGCTCGACGAGCACTGGGAGCTCATGCCCGAGCAGGCGCCGCAGATCGACCGGCTGCCCTCGCATTATTTCCGGGGCCGCTGCTTCCTGACCGCGGAGCCCGGCGATCGCACGCTTCCCTGGGTCGTGCAGGTCCAGGGGCCCGACGCGATCTGTTATGCGTCGGACTACTACCACTGGGACAGCGTGTTCCCGGACTCGGTGAAGATCCTCGCGGAGCGCGCCGACCTCGATCCGCACGCGCGCACGGGCCTGTTCGCCGCGAACGCGGCGCGGCTCTACGCGCTGCCGCTCCCCGATCCAAACGGGGCAGGCGAGTAGTTCGTCAGACGAACTATAATCACCCGCGGGATCCGCGCGATCTGGGCGCATTAGGGGTTGGGGGACTGGCGCCGGTCCATGCGATCATAGGGGCCGGCGAGTCCGCGGCGGGGGCAGCGCGGCACATCCGGGAGGTGTGTCCCATGGCGCAGCGGTTAGGTCAGGGCGAGCTGATCAAGCACACCGAACGAGAGACGGCTTCGCCCGCCGGGCGCATCGAGCCCACGCGCCGCGAGTTCCTGCAGGTCCTGATCGGCGGGTCCACGCTCATGATCGGCGGCGTGTTCCTGACTCGCGAAGAGGCCGCGGCGCTGCCGGGGCCCGGGAACAGCACCGAGTATGTCGATATCGGCGACACGCTCGTCCTCGTCGAGACTCCCTACAAATACAACCTCACGCTCGAGGTGACGCCCCACAATCGCGTGCGCTTCGAGCTGCCGCGCGAAGACAAGGGGCAGGGCATCGCGACTACGTTCGCGATGGTGATCGCCGAGGAGATGGATGCGGATTACGACCGCGTCGACGTCGAGCTCAGCGACCGGCGTGCCGATCGGTTCACCACGATCACGGGTGGTTCGTCGACAGTCCGCACGCTCTACGAGCCCGCGCGCACGGTCGCCGCGAACGCGCGCGAGCGGCTGAAGATCGCGGCGGGGCTGCGCTGGGGAGTGCTGCCCACCGAGCTCACGACCAAGATGTCGATGGTGATGCACCCGCCGACCGGGCGCGCGGCGAACTACGGAGAGCTCTCGGCCGAGGCCGCCGCACTCAATCTCCCCGTGCTGCCGCTCCCGCTCAAGCCCGTGAGCGAGCACACGATCATCGGCACGTCGAAAGGTCGCAAGAACGCGCGCGCGATCGTCACGGGCGAGCAGAAGTACGCGATGGACCTGGGTCCGGACGAGGGGGTTCCCGGCAACGCCCTGCCCGCGGTGATCGCGCGGCCGCCCGACATCAAGGGGCACGTGGTCTCGATCAACAATCTCGCGGCGGTGCAGGCGATGCCGGGCGTGGTCGGCGTCGTGCAGATCGATCTGCCCGATCGCGGTCCGGTGCCGCTCGGCGCGAGCTTCCCGCAATCGACCGGCGTCGCGGTGGCCGCGCAGACGTTCCACCACGCGCTCGCCGCGCGCGACGCGCTGAACATCACGTGGGCGCCCGGGCCGCTCGCGGGCACGTCCGACGCCGACATCAAGGCCGTGCTCGAGTCGATCAACCTGCCGCTCACGCCGGCGCTGCCCGGCGTCGAATCGCTCGACGCGAGCTTCGACTTCCCGTACGCCGCGCACGCGGCGCTCGAGGTGATGAACGCGGTCGCCCACGTGCACGGCAACTCGGCCACGATCTGGTATCCGTCGCAGACGCCGAACTATCAGGCCGGGCAGATCGCGGCCGCGATCGGCATTCCCGAAGCCAACGTCACGATGCACATCCCGTTCGCGGGCGGTGCGTTCGGTCGCCATCTGTTCGGCGAGTCCGCGATCGAGGCGGCGCTGATCTCCCAGGCGCTCAACAAGCCGATCAAGCTGATGTGGACGCGCAACGACGACATGCGCCATGGCCGCTTCCGGCCAATGACGCACCACGACCTGCGCGCGATGTGGCTCGGCGGGCTGATGCTGTCGTACGAGCACCGCATCGCGTCCGCCGAGATGGATCTGCGGCACGGCTATGGCGACCTGTTCCTGGGGGCCGGCTATTCGGGCGCCCACCTCGCGATCGAGGAGGCGGTATTCAACGGCACGGTCTCGGTTCCGTACGAGTTCGGCATCACGAGCCAGCTGATGATCCCGCAGCGCTTCGAGGTGCCGACCGGGAGCTGGCGCTCGATCTACGCGGGCTGGACGAACTGCGCCAACGAGATCTTCGTCGACGAGATCGCGCGCGCGCACGGCATCGACGAGGTCGCGTTCCGGCTCGCGCACACCACGCTCGGAGCAGGGTCGTCGCTGTCTCGAGAAGGTGGCCGAGATGGGCTCGTGGGGCCGGCCGATGCCCGCGGGCCATGCCCAGGGCGTGGCGCTCGACGTCGAGTTCCGCTCCGCGGCCGCCTACCTCGTCGAGATCGACACCACGGGCCCCGAGCCGCGCCTCACGCGCGCGTTCTGCGCCGTCGACGTGGGCGTTCCGATCAACAAGAAGGGCCTCGAAGCGCAGATGCAGGGCGCGCTGATCGACAGCTGGTCCGTGATGTTCCGCGCGGGCAACCACCTCGACAACGGGACGATCCGCGAGAACAGCTACCACAACTTCCTGTGGGCACGTATGAACCACACGCCGCTCACGATCGAGGTGCACGTCTTCGACGCGACGCGCGACACGCCCGGGGGCGCCGGCGAACTCGGCATCCCGTGCGGGTCGGCCGCGTGCGTGAACGCGTACGCGCGCGCCACAGGTACCCACCCGCGCCGCTTCCCGATCCAGGAATTCCCTCCGACCTGAGGCTCGCCCGATGCCCGTATACAACCTGATCGTGAACGGCGTGCCCCGCACCGTCGAAGCGCCCGCCGACATGCCGCTGCTCTGGGTGCTGCGCGATCTGCTCGGCGTGACCGGCCCGAAGTACGGCTGCGGCATCGGCGTCTGCGGCGCGTGCACGAGCCACATCAATGGCCAGCCGAAGCGCCTGTGCATCCGGGAGAACATCGACCACGAGGACGTCCCGAACAGCGCCGCACCGATGGTCGGCGAGGTCGGCAGCGCGCCGATCGTCACGATCGAGGGGATCGCGAGCGGCGACGTGCTGCACCCGATCCAGCAGGCCTGGATCGACGAGGATGTGGCTGCGTGCGGCTACTGCCAGCCGGGTCAGATCATGCGGGCGCTCGCGTTGATCGCGGCGATTCCCAATCCGTCGGACGCCGATATCGACGAGGCGATGAGTCACAACGTGTGCCGCTGCGGCACCTACGTGCGCATCCGCGCCGCGATCAAGCGCGCCGCGGCCGCGATGGCGTGAGTCTCCGCGCCAAATCCAGAGGCGTATCGACGTCGCGCATGACCCCCGCATCGGGCATCGCCACGCGCACGACCTCGCGCGCATAGCGGCGCAGCAGGCCTCGCCCGCCCAGGTCGCCCTGGAGCGCGCGCAGCTCGCCGAAGTGGTGCGCGGGCCAGAGCACCGGGTTGCCGCGCCGACTTCCGCGCACGGGCACGCAGATCGGGCGGCCCTTGCGCGCGAACGCGGCGATCAGCGCGTCGAGGTCCGCCGTGCTCACCCAGGGCATGTCGCCGAGGCAGATCAGCGCACCGTCGAGTGCCGGGTCGAGCGCCTTCAATCCACACCGCAGCGAGCTGCTGAGCCCGCGCGCGTAGTACCGGTTGTGCGCGAACTCGACGTCGCGGCCCACCAGTGCGGCGCGCAGCCGCGCGGCCTGGTGGCCCGTCACCACCAGCACGGTCGCGGCGCGCGAGGCCAGCGCGGCGTCGACCGCGCGCGCGATCAGGGGCTCGCCGCCGAGCGGCGCGAGCAGCTTGTTCGCGCCGCGCATCCGGGTCGAGCGGCCCGCGGCGAGCACCACTGCGGCAACGCGAGGCCCGCGCGACCGCCGCGCGCTCACGCGGGCTGCCGAAGCTGCTGGATCACCTCGGCCGCGATCGAGATCGCGATCTCGGCGGGAGTCTGCGCGCCGATCGCGAGCCCCACCGGTCCCCGGATGCGCGCGATCTCCTCGTCGGAGAAGCCGCGCTCGCGCAGGCGCTCGACGCGCTTCGCGTGCGTCTTGCGACTGCCGAGCGCGCCGACGTAGAAGGCCTCCGAGCGCAGCGCGATCGCGAGCGCGGGATCGTCGAGCTTCGGATCGTGCGTGAGCGCCACGATCGCGCAGCGCGCGTCGAGCGCGAGCGCCTCGAGCGCTTCGCCGGGCCAGCGCGTGGAGATCTCGACGTCGGGGAAGCGCGCGTCGGCGGCGTAGGCGTGGCGGGGGTCGATCACGACGACCTCGAAGCCCGCGAGCCGCGCCGCGCGCACGAGCGGCTGCGCGATGTGCACGGCGCCGATCACGATCATGCGCAGCGGCGGATTCCACACGTTGATGAACAGCGTGCGCCCGTCGATCTGCACCGGCTGCGCGCGATCCGCGCGCAGCGCGGAGTGGATCGCCGGAAGCAGCGCTTCGCCGAGCCCGGCGGGCGCGCTCGCTCCCTTCTCGAACAGCCACTGCTCGCCCGACTCGAGATCGGTGAGGACCGCCGCGGGGCGCTTGGCGCGCCGCGCGCGCAGCAGCGCGTCGAGCAGCTCGCGCTTCACTCCACCCTCTCGACGAAGATCTCGATCTCCCCGCCGCAGGCGAGCCCGACCTCCCAGGCCATCTCGTTGGTGACGCCGAAGCGCAGGCGCCGCGTGTTTCCGTCCGCGATTGCGCCGCGCGCGGCCTCGATCACCGCGCCCTCGATGCAGCCGCCCGAGACCGAGCCGAAGAACTCGCCCGCGTCGCTCACCACCACCTGGCTGCCGACGGGCCGCGGAGCGGATCCCCAGGTGGAGACGACGGTCGCGAGCGCGACGCCACGCCCCTGCGCGCGCCACGTGGCTGCGTGGCCGAGCACGTCGTCGGCGTCGAGAGTGTCGGCCATTCGGGAGTCGGCTTCGGGTCAGCGAGCCCGGCGGCGGCCCAGCGCGAACACGGCGAGGCCCCCGGTGAACAGCGCGGCGAGGGAAGCGGGCTCCGGGAGCACGTTCACGGTGAGATCGTCGAAGGTGAACGAGCCCGGCGAGTTCTGGGTCACCACGAGCGCGGTGATCCCCTTGAACGCGGGGGCGAACTGCGTGAAATCGAGCGGACCGGCGACGGTCGGCGCCGGGATGCTGCCGCCGGTTCCGCCGATCGCGGAGATCGTGTACTCGCCCACCGTGTCGGCCGGGTTGATCACGTCGAGGCTCTCGACGTCGAACGTGCTCGGGGAGTCGGGCGTCACCGTCACCTTCGAGAGCCCGAGGTTCTGCTCGTCGAGGTTGAAGGCCTGGTCGTTCGCGCCTCCCGTGGCGTCGGAATAGAGCTCGTAGTGGCCGCGATCGACCGTCGTCGTGAGGCCGTTCTCGGAATAGGGCTCGGTACGGAAGTCCTTCCCCTTCGGGGTGTCGTCGTACTCGAGCACCGTGACGGCGGCGGAGGTGCCGGGCGCGAGCCCGAACACTGCGATCACCAGAGCGAACGTTCGAGGGCGCATGGCTTCCCTCCCGGATGAGCGGCGGGTGCGGCCGCCAGGATACGCGAAAAGGTACCCGGAGCGGAAGCGCGGAGATCGGGGGGCCGAACCGGGGCCTACTGGCCTACCGCTTCGCCCGCACCCCCTTCGACTCGAGCAGCTTGCGGATCGGCGCGAGGCCCGGCTCGTAGAGCGCGCCCGGGAGCATCCCGCCGTCCGTGTAGATCGTCGTGCCGTTGATGGTGTCGGCCTGGCCCGAGCACAGGAACACGACCGCGTTCCCGATCTCCTCGGGCCGGCCCGCGCGGCGGATCGGCACGTTCGCGAAGTAGTCCTCGCCGCCGCCGTCGCCGCCGAGCACGAGGCGCTCGAAGTTCTCGGTCTGGGTCGGACCCAGTGCGAGGCAGTTCACGCGGATCTTCGGACCCCATTCCTGCGCGAGCGACTTCGTCATGTGGTCGAGTCCGGACTTCGCGGCGCCATAGGAGACGAGTGTGGGCGAGCCCGCCGGATGGCCGGCCCCGCTCGAGATGTTCACGATCGAGCCCGTGCCGTCCTGGCCGAGCATCTGGCGCGCGACGCGCAGCGCGAACCACAGTGGGCTCGTCAGGTTGTTCTGGATCGCGTTGGCGTGGAACAGCGCGGTGCGCGTGAAGTCGTCGTCGTGCGCGGGCGCGCCCTGGATCTTCGCGATCAGCGCCGGCACCTCCTCGACGATCGGCGTCGGCACGGTGCCGCCCGCGTTGTTCACGAGGATGTCGATCCGGCCGAAGCGTTCGACCGCGCGCGTCACGAACGCCTCGATCTGCGCGATGTCGGTCTGGTCGCACACCCACTGCGCCGAGCGCTTGCCGTCGTCGTCGATCCCCGCGGCTGCGGGCAGTGCCGGCAGCGGGCGGCGCGAGCAGCCCACGACCGTGGCTCCCTCTTCGAGCAGGCGCCGCGCGATCCCGACACCCACACCGCGGCTCGTGCCCGTTACGATCGCCACTCGTCCGTCGAGTTGACCCATCGGCGTGTCGTTCAGACGTTCGCGAACGCGTGGCGCGGCAGCGTGACGGGCAGGTCGGCCGAGGTGACGATGCCCGGCGCGGCCTCGCACACGTAGGGGATCGCGTTGATCACGCGCATCGCGGTGCCGACGAGCCCGCTCTCGACGAACGTCTCGGGCGTTCCCATCTGGAGCTCGCAGGTCATGTCGGGGTCGCCTTCGAAGACGATCCGGTAGGTGCCGTCGCGCGCCGCAGTCGGCCAATCGGGCGCGATGTCGTTCGCCAGCCGGTTGATGTGCTCGATCACGATCGCGTCGCGGCCGTCGACCACGCCGATCGTCTCGAAGCGCACCGCGGCGACCGTGCCGGGCTCGATCACGCCCGCGGCCACCTCGAGCCGGCGGTCGGTGACGCGCTTGTCGTAGGTTTCGCGGATCGCGTCGAGCTGCACGCCCATGTGATCGGCCACCATGCGCACGGGCGGTCCCCACGACGACTGCTGGATACCGGGGATCTGCATGATGCAGCGGTGCTCGGGCGGCTTCCCGAAGCCGAACACCTCGAACATCGTGAACACGACGGGGTAGTCGGTGTAGGTGAAGATCTCCTGCGTGCGCACCGAGCGGATCTTGTTCGAGAGCGTGGCGAGCGTGAGCACGAGCTGATCGCCCGCGAAGCCGGGCTCGATCCCGGAGGCGTAGAGCGACGCGCCGCCTTCGCGGCACGCGGCTTCGAGCTGATCGACGTGCTTGGGGTTGTAGCCGGCCGGATGGACCAGGCCCGGGATCGACGTGGTGACGACGTTGATGCCCGCCACGAGCATGCGGCTGATGTCGGTGACGCAGGCGTCGGGTCGCGACTCGCCGCTCGCCGTGTAGCAGACGCAGTCGGGCGACGTCGCGAGCAGCGCATCGGCGTCGGAGGTCGCCGCGACCCCGATCGGACCCGTGCCGGCGAGCTCGCCGGCGTCTCGGCCCGATTTGGTCGCGCTGTGTACCCAAACACCTGCTAGCTCGAGGTCGGGGCGCGCTGCGAGCACGCGCACCGCGATCGAACCGACCTCGCCCGTCGACCACTGGACTACTCGGTACCGACGCATTGCATTCTCCTCGATCGCGGGTGGGTTTCTTTTGTAGTTGGCTCCTCGGGTCTGTGCAAGACTCGCGGGCGCCCGCGGCTACCCGTGCGCCCGAGGGAGGAGTGCGATGATTCTCGATTCGTTCCGCCTCACCGACAAGGTTGCGATCGTGACCGGCGCCGGGCACGGCATCGGCCGCGCGATCGCGGTTGCGTTCGCCGAAGCGGGCGCCGACGTCGTGGTCGCTGCGCGCACACAGAAGGACATCGATGAGACCGCCGCGCTCGTGTCGGCGGCCGGGCGCACGGGCTTCGCGGTGCCGTGCGACGTGCTCGAGACCGCCCAGCTCGAGAATCTCGTGAAGGTCACGCTCGACCGCTTCGGGCGCATCGACATCCTCGTGAACAACGCGGGCGGCATGATCCCGCGCCCGTCGCTCGCGCTCTCCGAGCGCGCGTTCGAGAAGATCGTGCGTTTCAATCTCACGAGCCCGTTCCTTCTCACGAAGCTCGTCGTGCCCCACATGGTGAAGATCGCGGGCTCGGGCGTGGTGGTGAACATCTCGTCGGGCGCGAGCGAGGCGGTGGTCGGCGGTTTGATGCCGTACGGCGCCGCGAAAGCCGGGCTCGACCAGATGACGCACATGCTCGGCGGCGAGTTCGCACCCGAGGTGCGCGTGAACAGCATCGTGGTCGGGCAGATCGATACACCCGGCGCATCGTCCGTGATCACCGACGAGCTGAAGCAGCGCGCGGCGCAGAACATTCCGATGCGCCGGATGGGGCAGAGCACCGACATCGCAGCCTGCGCGCTCTATCTCGCCTCACCGGCGTCCGCGTGGGTCACCGGACGCTCGATCGGTGTGAACGGCGGAGCGGACCACCCGCCGCTCGCGTTTCCGATCCCCTCGCTGCGCGAGCAGGTGTTCGGGACGCAGAACCGCTGATGCGCATCGACCCGCCGGATCGGCTCGCTACGCGCTTCTCCGAGTCTTCCGCGACGTGGCAGCAGATCCTCGACGTCGATGCCTCGGCGCTCGCGGTGTTCAGCCGGATCTCGGCGCTCTCGGTTGCGTTCGCGACGCTGTCGCGGGAGGCACTCCAGCGCTTCGGGCTCAACTACGCCGAGCTCTCCGTGCTCGCGATGCTGCGCACCACGGAGCCGGAGCAGCGGCGTTCGCCGACCGAGCTGCGCGCGCTGGTCGGGCAGTCCTCGGCCGGCACGACGCGCATCCTCGACAAGCTCGAGGCCGATGGCCACCTGCGTCGCGAGGACCTCGATGGAGGGGATCGTCGCCGCGTCGACATCGTGCTCACGCCCAGCGGTGCCGCTCTCGCCGAGCAGGGGGTTGCGGCGCTGCTCACGGCGGAAACCGCGGTGCTCAGGGCGATTCCAGCGGCCGGTCGGGCTGCGATCGCGAGCAGTCTCGACGCGCTGCTAGGGGCTTTTGCCACGGATCGGGAGTAGGCACCCGATTCTCGCGGTGCCGGGCCGTTCGGCCGATGTAGCCCCCGGCGGGGCGTCGAAAAGCGGTTCCCGAGTTCGAGAGGGCGGGCAGGGTGGTGCGCGAGATCACGGTGATCGGCGGCGGCGCGGGCAGCTTCAATCTGCTCTCGGGTCTTCGTTCGCAGACCGACTTCGCGCTGCGCTCGATCGTCACGATGATGGATAGCGGCGGCGACTCCGGCACGCTGCGCGAATCGTGCGGCGTGCTGCCGCCGGGCGATCTTCGGCGCTGCCTCGTGGCGCTCTCGGAAGAGTCCCAGATCCTGCGCGACCTGTTCTCGTTCCGCTTCGAGGACGGTCTGCTCGAGGGTCGCAACTTCGGCAATCTGTTCTTCCTCGCGCTCACGCGCTCGCTCGGTAGCGAGCAGCAGGCCGTCTCGGCGCTGGGGCGGATCCTCAAGATCCGCGGGGACGTGATCCCGGTGACCTGGGACCACGCCCAGCTCATCGCGCGCACGCGCGCGGGGTCGCTGTTGCGCGGCGAAGCCGCGATCGATGGGCGCGGCAAGCGGGAGGGCCCGCGCCCGTCTCCGATCGAGGAGATCTGGCTCGAGCCCTACGCGCGCGCGAACCCAGCTGCGCTTTCGGCGATCGTCGACTGCGACGCAGTGGTGCTCGCGCCCGGAGACGTGTTCACTTCCCTCGTGCCGAACCTGCTCGTGGACGGCGTCTCCGAGGCGATCCGCGCGTCGCGCGCGCAGCTCGTATTCGTGCTCAACATGATGACCAAGGCCGGCGAGACCGACGATTGGAGCGCACGCCGTCACGTCGAGGAGCTCGCGCGGCGGGCGGGCCGCGATCCCGATGCGGTGCTCGTGCACGCGGGCATCTTCCCGCGCGCACGCCTGCACGACTACGCCTTCGAGGGCGCTGTTCCGGTCGAGGACGACCTGGATGACGCGGCCGCGCCGTTCCGGATCGTGCGCGCCGACCTCGCATCTGCAGGGCCGCTGATCCACCACGAGCCGGACGCGACCGGACGCGCGCTCGCGGAGCTCGTGCGCGATGCCGCGCCGGTGCGGAGATCCGCGTGAGCCCTGCGCCGCAGCGCGAGGCGTGCGAGCGCGGGTTCGCGGCGCTGTCCGTTGCGGACGAAGATCGCGCGCGCGCGCTCGCGAACCTCTCGCAATGGCTGGAAGGCACGGCGTTTCGCGACTACCGCCCGCAGCTCGACTGGATGATCGAGTCGCGTCACTTCGAAGACCTGCTCGACAGCTTCTTCCGCGTGCTGCCGTTCGGCACGGGCGGGCGCCGCGGCCCGGTCGGAATCGGCACCAATCGCTTCAACCCGTTCACGCTCGCGAGCTCGGTGCAGGGTCACGCGGAGTTCCTGCGCCGCTACGAGCCCGGCGACGAGCACTCGGTGGTGGTCGTGTACGACGTGCGCGCGTTCCACGACCTGCGGAAGGTCTACAACCCCGCGATCGAGAATCCCGTCGCAGGCCTCAGCTCGCGCGACTTCGCGCGGATCGCGGCCGAGGTGTATGCGGCGATGGGCGTGCGCGTGTTCTTCCCGGAGCAGGGGTACGTCTCCACTCCGGAGCTCTCGTTTGCGATCCGGCGGCTCGGTGCGACGGCGGGCCTCAACATCTCGGCGTCGCACAACCACCCCGACGACAACGGCGGAAAGTTCTACAACGCGCACGGCGCGCAGCACGTGCCGCCGCGCGACGAGGATCTCGCCGCGCTCGTGGACGCCGTTCGAGAGATCCGCCGCATGCCGTTCGACGAGGCGCGCAGTGCGGGGTGGATCGCGCCGATTCCGGCCGATCAGCACAAGGCCTACGTGGATCTGAACGTGGGCCAGTCGCTCGCGCCGCGCGCGCGCCGCGCGCGCATCGTGTTCACGCCGCTGAACGGAACTGGAGGCAGCACGGTCGGTGCCGTGTTGGCTGCGGCCGGCTTCCACGTCGAGAGCGTGCCCGAGGAGGCGGAGCCCGACGGCCAGTTCCCCGCGGTGCCGTTCCGCGCGCCCAACCCCGAGGTGCGCGAATCGATGGAGCGCGCCGTGCGCGTCGCGCGGCGGAGCGGCGCCGATCTCGTGATGGCGTGCGATCCCGACGCCGACCGGATCGGCATCTGCGCGCGCGCGGCCGATGGCAGCTACCACTTCGTGAATGGCAACGAGATCGCGGCGCTCGTCGCCCACTACAAGCTCGAGAAGCTCGCTGCGCTCGGGCGGTTGCCGCGGCGGCCGCTGCTGGTCAAGACCGAGGTCACCACGGAGCTGCTCGCGGCGATCGCGCGCAAGTTCGGTGCGACGCTGATCGGCGATCTGCTCGTGGGCTTCAAATATCACGGCAACGTGCTCGAGCAGATCGAGCGCGGTGATCATCCGGGCGGGTTCGCGCTCGACGACTTCGTCGCGGGCGTCGAGGAGAGCCACGGCGTGCTCGTGACGCCCGAGATCCGCGACAAGGACGCCGCGGGCGCGGCGATCCTGCTCGCCGAGCTCACCTCCGAGCTCGTGGAGCAGGGCAGCACGCTCGTCGAATACCTCGACCGGATCTATCTGGAGCTCGGCTACTTCGCGAACCGGCTCACGTCGACCGTGATGACGGGCGCGACCGGCCTCGCCCACATCCGGCGGATCCAGGCCGCGCTGCGCAAGTCGCCGCCGGCCGAGCTGGCCGGAATGCGTGTGGTCGAAGCGATCGACCATCTCGACGAGTCGGGTCCGCGCGGCCGCCTGCTCTCCGAGACCGACGCCGCCTCTCGCGATGTGCTCGTGTTCCGGCTCGAAGGCGGGGCGCGCGCGGTCCTGCGCCCCTCCGGCACCGAGCCCAAGAACAAGGCGTACGTCGAGGTGCCGCTGCCGGCGCTGGGTCTCTCCGCGGGCAGCGAAGCGCTCGCGCGTCAGCGGGCGGAAGGCGACGAGCGCACGCTCGAGATCGCCGACTCGCTCTCGCAGCAGATGCTGCGCGTGATCGGCGTCGACCTGCCGCGCTATGCACTGCGCGTGTCGGGACTGGTTGCGCTCGACAAGCGCATCGACTTCGCGCACCGCTTCGTGCCCGCACTCGTCGAGCGCGCGCGTGCGAACCCGACCCCCGCAGCGCTGGGCAGCTGGATCGACAGCGAGCTCGAGAGCTACGGCAAGGACGCGCGCGGCCTGACCGCGGACGCCATCCGCGCATTTCTCGCGCAGGAGCGCGCAGCGGCCAGCACGTCTGGTGCAGTGCTCGACGCGATCGAGCGCGCGTTCTTCGCGGGGGCGTAGGGCGGGAGGCCGGCCTTGCCTGGCTTTTTCGCGCGCTACACTGATCGGGGTCAATGCCCCCCCACGGAGGTGGTGGGATCATGGCACTCTCGAAGCATTTGGTGATCGCTCCCTGGCTGCGGCGCTATTGGGCGCTCATGGTTGCGGGGCTGCTGGTTCTGTTCATCGCGGGCGGCGCATCGATGGCGCACTTCGCGCGCGACCGATCAGCTCCGCCGCCCGTCTCGGCTCCGCCGCGCTAGGCCGGCGAGCGGGCCGGGAACAGGACGCGGAAGCGCGTGCCATCGCCCACGCGCGAATCGACCTCGATTCCGCCCTCGTGGCCGCGCACGATCCCGAGCACCGCGGCGAGGCCGAGCCCGCGCCCCGTGAACTTCGTGGTGAAGAACGGATCGAAGATGCGCGCGAGCGTGTCCGGCGTCATGCCACAGCCCGTGTCCTCGACCTCGATGAACACGTAGCGGCCGGGCGGGAGCGCCTCGCCGAGCCCGGCCACCTGGCTCGGCAGCGGCTCGGTGAGCTCGGTCTCCCCGGTGCGGATCGCGATCACGGCCGGACCGGGTCCCAGCGCCTCGAGCGCGTTGCTGACGAGGTTCGTCACGACCTGGCCGATCTGGGTCGCATCGCCCTCGACGCTCGCGAGGCCCTTGGGCAGCTCGTAGCGCATCTGCACGCTCTCGGGAGCGCCGTCGCCGATCAGCCGCGCCATCTCGTCGACCACCTGGGAGAGATCGACGGGATCGGTGCGCGGCGCCTCGGCTCCCGCGTGCGCGAGCATCTTGCGCGTGAGGTCGGCGGCGCGCTGCGCAGCGCGCAGGATCCGCTCGAAGCGCTCGCGCATCGGTGAGCTCGCGGGAAGGTCGCCCAACGCGAGGCGCGACTCGCCGATGATCGGCGTGAGCAGGTTGTTGAAGTCGTGCGCGATACCGCCCGCGAGAACGCCGAGGCTCTCGAGGCGCTGCGCCTGCTGCATCCGCACCTCGAGCGCGCGCCGCTCGTCCTCCTCGCGGCGCCGCTCGCTGAAGTCGCGCGCCACCGCGATGAACCGGCGCTCGCCATCCGCGCTCTCGTAGCTGAGGCCCGTGCATTCGTACCAGATCCAGTGTCCGTCGTGTCGGCGCATCCGGAACGGTTTGAGCTCCACGGTCTCCCCGGTCAGGAACGAGTGGCGCAGCTCCTTCTCCACGCGCGCTTGGTCTTCCGGGTGCACCGCGGTGAACATCGACAGTGCGGACTCGTCGGCGGACGACAGGCCGAACAGCTCGCGCATCACACCGGTCGTGAACGTGTTGCGCCCCTTCCCGTCGACCTCGATGACCGCGTTGCGGCTCGCGCGCACGATCACGCGATAGCGCGCCTCGCTCTCGCGCAGCTGTGCCCACGCCTCCTGGCGCGCGGTGACGTCGCAGAGGATCGAGACGCTGTGGATGCGTCCATCCCTCGCGCGGAAGCGAGCCGCGGAGACCGCCTCGAAGTGCACCCAGCTGCCGTTCCGGTGGCGCGCCCGAAGCTGCACGCGACCGGGTGCGGCGCCATTGCCCATCGCGCGCGAGACCTCCACGAGGCGCTCGAGGTCGTCCGGGTGCACGCGATCGCCCACGTAGATCCCGCGGAACTCCTCGGGCCGGTAGCCGGTGATCTCCTCGATGTTCGGGCTCACGAACTGGATGCGCGCATCCTGATCGATCTCGACCATCACCGCGCGCGCCTGCACGAGCGTCCAGACCAGGCGCTCATCGCGCTCCGCAGCGGTGAGCCAGGTCGAGTCGGGGGCCAGGGGATCGGCGCGATCTGCGGGCAGGCGCTCGCGCAGGTCCGCGAGCTGGGACAGGATCTGCTGGATGGTTCGGTCAGGCATCCGGCCCCTGGGAGCACCCCCGGCTGATTAGTCATTCTATGGACCGTTCGCCGCACGAGTCAATCCGTTCACCCCGGGCAGAGCACGCCTTTGGCGCCTGCGCGGCGCTGGCGCTGTTCGCGCTCGGCACCGTCCTGTACGCGCGCACGCTGCACTACCCGTTTCTGAACTGGGACGATCCCTACTACATCCTCGACAACCCGTGGATCCGAGGGCTCTCGCTGGAGCATCTCCGGGAGATCTTCACGCGTCCGGTGTTGGGCGGCATCCTACCCGTGCACCTGCTCTCGTACCTGCTCGATCACGCGCTCTGGGAGCTCGACCCGTTCGGCTACCACCTGCAGTCCGTGCTCCTGAACGCCATCAACGGCGCGTTGGCGTTCTGGGTGATCGCGCGGATCACGGACCGGCGCGACGTGGCGCTTGTCGCCGCGGCCCTGTTCACGGTCCATCCCTCGCACGTCGAGGCGGTCGCCTGGGTCTCCTCGCGCAAGGATCTCCTGTACACGGCGTTCCTGCTGCTCTCGACGCTCGCGTACGTGCGGGCGCGACGCGACGCGGTATTCCATCGGCGCGCCTACGCGGCTTCGATTGCGCTATTCGGCCTGGGCCTGCTCTCGAAGACCACGATCAGCGCTTATCCGCTGTTCTTTCTGCTGCTGGACGTGGCGCTCGACGCGCGCCTGCCCGCGGCGCAGCGGCGCAGGCTCGCCTTCCACCTCTTCACCAAGGTTCCGTACCTCGCGATGGCGGCGGTGTGGGTGTGGGTCAACGTCACCACGCAGATCGTCGACCCCTTGAGCGGGCACCCGCTGGCGTACGCGCTCGTGAAGGGCCAGGCCGCCTGGCGCTACGGCTGGCTTCTGCTGGGCCTCTTGCCCGGCCAGCCCGACTACGACCTGCCGCTGATCAGCTATCAGCCGGTCGTGGCCGCCATGACGCTCGCACCACTCGTCGTGACGCCCCTCTTGATCGGGTTCGCGCTCGTGCGCGGACACACGAGCGCAGCGCTCGCGCTGGGTTGGCTCGCCGTGGGCCTGCTGCCGCCGATCGCTTTTCCGTTGATCTCGTTCATCGCCGACCGCTATCTCTACGCTCCGTCGCTGGGCTTCTGTTGGCTGATCGCGATCGGTGTCGCGCGGATCGCGGGAGCCATGAAGTCGCCCGTGTGGCGGTCGGCGGTGCTCGCAGCCTTCACCGCGGTGCCAGCCCTCTGGTTCGCCCTGCACGCCTGGAACTACACCCCCACGTGGCGCGACAGCGTGACGATCTGGACCTACGCGGCGCAGCACAGCCGCTACGGAATCGCTCGGGTCGGCCTCATACGGACGCTTTACGATGAAGGGCGTCTCGACGAGGCGCTCAGCGTCGCGGATCAGGCGCTCGCAGCGGTCGATGACGAGAACAGCCTCGCGACGTCCCAGCTCGAGTCTCTGCTGCACTCCTCACGCGGATCGGTTCTCTGGCAGCTCGAGCGCAAGGACGACGCGATCGCAGCGTGGCAACGCGCGATCGAGGTCGATCCCGCGAACGAGCCCGCGCGGGAGAGGCTCGAAAGCGCACGCGCCGGCCCATCCTGAGGTTCAGCGGAGCCCGGCGGGGTCCTCACGCGGCGGAACGTCGCGGAACTGAGCGAGCAGCAGCAGGTCGTAGACGATCTTGAGCGCGCCGCCGAGCACGAGCGGCCAGCCGAAGCTCGAGAAAGCGAGCAGCGCGCCCGAGAGCGAGGGCGAGAGCGAAGTGGCGAGGCTGCGCGGAACGTTCGTGACGCTGGCGGCCGCAGCGCGTTCCTCGGGCGGCACGATCGCCATCACGTAGGACTGGCGAGCCGGCACGTCCATCTGCGAGAGCGCCATCCGCAGCAGGAGACACGTCACCGCGAGCGTTGCGTTGGGCATGAACGCCGCGAGCACGAGGAACGCGTTCGCGGGCAGGTGGGTATAGACCATCGTGCGGATCAGCCCGATCCGCGCGGCGATCCGCGCGGATACGAGCTGCGATAGCCCCGCGAGCAGCGCGGAGAAGAAGAACACGTTGCCCGCGGCCTGGACCCCGAAGCCGAAGCGCTCGAACAGCCAGAGCGCGAGCATCGAGCGGATCGCGAACCCGCCGCCGAACGAGTCGAGCGCAAACAGCGCGGTCAGCTTCATCACGACCCCGCGCGAGCGGCGGAGCGGCGCGCGCGGAACCTCCGCGACCGCGGGGGCCGCGCGCGCGGGCAACCCGCGGTAGAGCCACGCGATGGGCAGCGCGGCGAGCCCGTAAAGCGCGAGCCCGACGCGAAATGCGCCCGCGCGCGAGATGCCGATCGCGTCCGCGAGCAGATCGGGTGCGCCCGCCGCGAGCGATCCGAGCCCGCCCGCGAGCGCGCCCGCGAGGTTGTAGCGCGCGAACAGTGCCACGCGATCGTTGCCCGCGATCGCATCCGCGAGCAGGGCCTGCTCCGTGGGCAGGAACACGGACACGTCGCCTTCGCTCGCGTTGAGCGTGCCCGTGAACGCGATCACCACGAGCAGCCAGAACGCGGTGGCGCTCGCGAGACCGACGCCGGTCGCGAGCATGAGCGCGCACGCGCCGAACAGCACCGCGCGCTCGCGCAGCCGCTGGCCCGCGAGTCCCACCGCGAGCGTGAGCAGCGCAGAGCCGAGCAGCGTCGCCGTCACGAGCGCGCCGATCTCGAGTGGCGAGAAGCCGAGGTCCGCGAGATACGCGACCAGAACGAGCGACGCGAAGCCGTCCGCGGCTCCGCGCACCGCGCGCGCGAGCACGAGCCGCTCCGCCCCGGGCGCGGCGCCGCGAGGCACGAGCCACGTCACGTCGGATGCGGCTCGCGCAGCGCTCGGATCACACCTGGGGTCCGCGCACCAGCTTTCCCGGCAGTGCGCCGGTCGCCTCGCCGTTCTCGAGCACGACCTGGCCGGCCACGAGCGTCGCGCGATAGCCGCGCGCGCGCTGGACCAGGCGCTTTCCGCCTGCGGGCAGGTCGTAGACGATTTCGGGGTGCGCGAGCGCGAGCGCATCGGGGTCGATCAGGTTCAGATCCGCCTTCTTGCCCGGCGCGAGCACGCCGCGGTCGGAGAGGCCGACCAGTGCCGCGGTGTCGGCGGTCTGGCGCTTCACGAGCTGTTCGACCGGCAGCTTCGCGCCGCGCGTGCGCGCGCGGCCCCAGTGCAGCAGCAGATAGGTCGGGAAGCTGCCGTCGCAGATCAGCCCGCAGTGCGCGCCCGCGTCGCCGAGCCCGGGCACGGTCAGCGGATGGATGAGCATCTCGCGGATCGCGTCGAGATCGAACGCGGAGTAGTTGAGCAGCGGGCGGTAGAGCAGGGCGTGGCCGTCGTCTGCAAGCAGGAGGTCGAGCAGGAGCTCGTCCGCCGACACACCGCGGCGTTGCGCCTGCGCGGCGATGCTCGCCTCGCGCGGCGGCTCGTACTCGGGCGGATCGCCGAGCGCGAAGATCCGCTCCGGGTCGGCGAACATGCGCATCCCGGGCGCGGGCTGCTCGGCGAGCAGCCGGCGCCGCAGCTCCGGATCGCGCAGCCGCGCCACCTTCGCCGCGAGCGGTAGCGCCGCCACCTCTGCCCAGCTCGGATGGCTGATGAAGGGATGGAGCGTGGCCTCGAGACCGAGCAGCGTGCCGATCGCGCGCGCGGCCACCTGACCGCGCATCGGCAGGCCGGCCGCGTTCGCCTCCTCGAGCTGGCGCAGCGACTGGCGCCACGCGTCGGGCGAGACGTCGCTCTGCGCGATCGAGATCGACATCGGGCGCCCCGACGCCGCGACCATCTCGCGCAGCAGCTTCCACTCGGCCTCCGGATCGGGAAAGTCGGAGACGATCTCGAACACGCCCGCGCCCGCCTCGCCGAAGCGGCGGCTGATCCCGACCAGCTCGTCGGCGGTCGCGGTGAGGCTCGGCGTGAAGCGTCCGTCGCTCGCGCGGTGGTTGCGCGTGCGCGACGTCGTGAAGCCGAGCGCGCCCGCGCGCACCGCGTCGCGCACGAGCTGGCCCATCGCGTCGATCTCGTTGGGCGTCGGAACCGCCTCGTGGTCGGCGCCGCGCTCCCCCATCACGTAGAAGCGCAATGCCGCGTGCGGAACCTGCGCTCCCACGTCGAGCGCATGCGGAATGCGCTCCACGGCGTCGAGGTACTCCGGGAAGCTCTCCCACTCCCAGCGGATCCCCTCGGCAAGCGCGGTGCCCGGGATGTCTTCGACGCCCTCCATGAGCTTGATCAGGTACTCGTGGCTGCCCGGGCGCACGGGCGCGAAGCCGACGCCGCAGTTGCCCATCACCACGGTCGTGACGCCGTGCCAGCAGGAGGGAGTCAGCAGCGAATCCCAGGTGACCTGACCGTCGTAGTGCGTGTGGACGTCGACCCATCCCGGTGTCACCCAGAGCCCATCGGCGTCGAGCGTGCGCCGCGCGGGTTCGTCCACGCGGCCGACCGCGGCGATCCGCCCGTCGCGGATGCCGACGTCACCCGCCGCGCGCGGGGCTCCGGTTCCGTCGATCAGGGTGCCGCCGCGCACGAGCAGGTCGAGCATCGCGAGTCCTCCGCGCGCGGATGGTACCCGCTCGCGGCGGCGCGCGTACACCCCGTCCGGGGCGTATCACATACCGGCAACTATTGAGGAAAATCCATGGTAGGAACTGGCGCGAACGCGATCGTGATCTCGATCACGGGGCGCTCAAGCCGGCTCGCTCTGGCTCCGATACTTGCTTTCGGAGCAAAAAATCCCGGTGCCCGTACTGTCCCTCGTCTCGGCTGCGATTCTGGGATCGCGGCTCGACAGCCCGCGTGTTCGGAGACCGGCGTGACGGCGCGCGTTCTCGTGGTCGACGATTCGGCGGGGAGCATGGCCTTGCTACAGGCCCAGCTCAGGTCGGAATATCTGGAAGTGGTCCCCGCCCGCGACGGCGCCGAGGCTCTGGTCCAGGTCGCTCAGTGTCAACCGGATCTCGTGCTGCTCGACGCGATCATGCCGGGGATGAGCGGGTTCGATGTCTGCCGCCGGCTCAGAGCGGATCCGGCCACGACGCATCTGCCCGTGGTGATGGTGAGCGCGCTCGACCAGCCCGACGATCGCATGGCTGCGTTCCAGGCAGGCGCCGACGATTTCCTGACGAAGCCGATCCATATGCTCACGCTGATGGCGCACGTGCGCCGACTCGTCCAGTCCAAGATGGTCATCGACGAGCTGCGGATTCGTGGGTACGAGGACCCCGATGCGAGCCGCGGATCGGGAAACGACCTCACGTTCCCGAACGTCGATGTGACGAGCGGACAGGTGCTCCTGGTCATGCCAGACCGGGACGTCATCCGCGAGGTCCGACTCGCTTTGAGCCCCACGTATCAGGTGCACGTCGATCGCGACGCCGAAGACGCGCTGCTCGTGCTCAAGCGTGCCGAGCTCGATTTGATCATTCTCGATCTCTCGAACGCGGGCACCGAAGGTCTGCGCTTGTGCTCGCGGTTGCGAAGCATGGAAGAGACGCGGGACACACCGGTGCTGGCGTTGCTGCACGATCACCAGACGGTGGCTCGGGTGCGGACCCTCGAGATCGGCGTGGACGGGGTCGTCACGCTGCCGATCCATCCTGGCGAGTTGCTGGCTTGTGTCGCTTCGCGGCTGCGCCGCAAGCGGTTCTCCGATCAGCTGCGCAACAGCCTGCGGCAATCGCTCGAGCGACTGGTCAAGGATCCGCTCACGAGCATGCACAATCGGCGGTACCTGGAACAACACCTCGGGCCGCTCGTCGCCCAGAACGGCGAGAGGGGACGGCCGGTATCCCTTTTGATCTTGGACGTCGACCACTTCAAGGCGGTCAATGACACGTACGGGCACGACGTCGGCGACGAGGTGCTGCGCGAGGTCGCGCATCGCATCAGTTCCGGTCTGCGCGGCTTAGACCTCGCTTGTCGCTTCGGCGGAGAGGAGTTCGTGGCGGCGTTCTCGGGGGCCGATGCTGAGGCCGCGCTGCAAATCAGCGAGCGCTTGCGACGCAAGATCGCCGATCAACCCTTCTCGGTCAGGACCGACAAGGGTCCGCTCGCAGTCACGATCTCGATCGGCGTCGCGACCTCCGTTGCCGGAGACACCGCCCAGACACTGCTCAAGCGCGCCGATCTGGCGCTCTACCGCGCCAAGAAAGAGGGCCGCAACCGCGTCGTCGCAAGCCCCTAGGCGCAGCACGCCGGCAACTTCACGGCCCGTTCTTCGACAGCATACGGTACAGATGATCGCGGGCGGCGGGCCGCCATCGATCAGATGTAAGCACGCGCGCGTGTACGCCGCGCAGGTGGTGCCAGGCGCACAGCGTGGTGAGATTGGAACAGTCGTCTGCACCGCCCGCGGAGCGGAACAACACGTGGTGCTGCTGCAGGTTGCGGTACGACGTGCAGCCGGGCACCGTGCAGCGCCAGCCGTCGCGCTCGAACACGGCGTGGTCCTTGGGAGTGCGCTTCTCGGGCCCCCACGACGCGAGCGCGTGGTCGATCATCGCCTCGAGCGCGTCGCTCGCGCGGCACGGACGGCCGCGGATGCGCTCGAGCCGGCGCTGCGCCGTCGCGAGCACGGCGCGGAACAGCTGCGCCACCTCGGGAACCGCGCTGAAGAAGAGGCGTTCACTCTCTTTCTCCAACCGTGTGATGGCACCCGTTTGGAGACCCGCGGGGTCGGGGCTCGCATCGCTCGCCTCGCCGTGCGGTGCGAGCGGCGGCGGTGCGAAGACGCCTGTCGCGAGCGCGCGCTCCACGTCGTCGCCGAGCCGGCGCACGGAGAGGCGCTGCGCGTGCGCCACCCAGCCTTCGCGATGGCGAGCCGCCGCTGACACGCTGCGCCAGCGCGTGCTCGACCACTTCGCGCGACACGACGAGCTCGACACGTCCGCCTACAAGGCGCTGATTGGTACCTCGCGGCGCACTGCGGAGCCGCTGATGGAGCTGTTCGATGCCGAACGGCTCACCGTGCGACGCGGCGAAGTCGCCGGCTGCGCAGTACCGGAAGCGCGGATCGGGTGCCGGGCGCCTAACGCTGCCGGCGTCTCGCAGCGGCGATCCCCACGAGCCCGAGCGCAATGAGCCCCGCGGTCGTCGGCTCGGGCACGAACGTCACCTCGATCTCGAAGGTCTTCTTGTGGATGTTGTTATTGCCGCCGTCGAACGAGAAGGCCTCGAGCGAGTTGTCGAACTGGAAGATCTCGATGGCAGTCGCGTGCGTGGTCAGCGCACCAACATTCGCGATGAGCTCCGCCGTTCCAGATGGCGTCGGGGTCGGGGTCTACCCAGTGTCCGTTCCCGGCAGTCCCAAGCGGAGTGAAGCCCATGCTGACGGACTGAGACGGAATCGAGAGATTCGTGATGAAATCGAGCGCGGTGACCCGGTAGAAGAGATTGCCGATCACCTGCGCCGAACCGTCCAGCGACAGGTTGTAATCACCCGACTCGCGGATGGTGATCGAACCGATCCGCGCATTGGGATTGGTGGCTTGCGGGATCACGATGTCCAACAGGAGTCTCGTGTCGACGAGGTCTCCCGAGGCGCTGGTCGTCTCGGCAAAGAACGACGGATCGACGTCGAAGACCAACGTAGTTCCGGCGAGGAAGATGTTGTTGGGATCGCCGCCGTTCACGAGCAGCGGCGGATCCGGATTCGTCGCTGATTCCTGGATGTTGTTGTACTGGATCAGCGTGTTCTGCTTGTCGCCATAGTTCACTACCAACGCGGATGCAGAGGTCGCGAAAGCAACGACCAGGCCAAACGCAACGGCGAACGATCCGACGGACGGCGCCAACCTAGCGGCTATCCCGCCACGGATCGGAAATCCCATGCTGTGCCGTTTCGCTCGCCGCGCCCAGAGAGCGAGGCCGATCAAGCCGGTCGCAAGGAGCAAGCCCGCCGAGGGCTCGGGCACGCCACTGAAGCCGCCGCTACCAAAATCAGTGCGGCCGCTGCCGAGGTCACCGCCGCCGGTGCAATCATTGGAGATGGTGTTCGTATCCATCGTCACTGCGCCATTGAGCGCGATGGCCCTTCCGCACAGAATCCTCACACCGCTAGTCAACGTAATGCTCTGGTCCGCGAGGATATTGCCTGCGAACGTCGTCAACGTACCGAGAGTTGCGGAACTGCCGACCGCAAAATAGACGCCAGTGTTGGCGCCACCATTGATGACGTTCACGCTCGAGCCGCTGGCGGTCGTCAGGGTGCTCCCGATCTGGACAATGAACAACGCATTGGGATCACCTTGAGCGTCGAGGGTGAGGATCCCCGTCAGCTGAGCCGATGTATCAAAGTTATAGACGCCCGCAAACAACGTTAGGCCGCCGAGATCTTGGCCCGTCAGATCGCTTGTGAACGGCTCGGCCTGCAGCGAAGTAAACGCTGTGCTTGCGTCGAGCTGCGCCTGCTGCGCTACCGCATCAGTTTGGTGCACGGTTCCGGTCAGCGTGATGCTGCCTAGACCCGTGATCGAGGTGCCGGGGTAGACACCCAGGTCGCCATTGATGGTGGTGGCGCCCGTGTTCGTCACGGTCGAAGCGCCCAGGACCGCAAAGCTCTCCGCCGTGCCCAGGGGAAAGGGCGTGGCCCAACCAGGGGCGGCATATAGAAGCGCGCCGAATACGAGGATCGCGAGCAGGGACGAGAACTGGAGCCTATGGAGATGGGGGGACATGGTCAACCTCAGGGTGATCTGGTTGGTCTCGCACTAACGGGAAAAGCTTCACAATCGACTCGAGTCGTTCGTGGCCTGTTAAGCGGAACTAGCCCGCCTAGCATCCGATCGAAATCGATCAACCCGGTCGAGGCGCGGCCCAAAAGCTGATTGCAGCCAACCCACGGGCCTCGCGCCCCGACTGGTTCCACCGGCATCCGCCGATACAGGCCGGTGAATTCAACCGCGCGGAGAAACAAAGTGGCTTGCGCGTTCGAGGCGGTGTTGCCGAAAAGAGCGGGGCCAACCGTCGAGCAGTCTTCGCACTCGGCCAGGTGTTTGGCTAGTAGAGCCTGCGCGGGAGACGCCCGGTCTCGGGGAAGGTCCACCAGCAATATGCACGGGTGCATGTAGTTAGTATGCACTGGTGCATGAAAGTGGCCAAGCTAAATAAAGTTAGATGCACGAATGAACCGCCTGCGTGGTATCCGTTGCGTGGTTCAGCGCCGTCGCCGTTTGCGCGGCGGAGGAGCTTTCTTGGGCGGCC
This sequence comes from uncultured delta proteobacterium, assembly GCA_963832165.1. Taxonomy (GTDB): domain Bacteria; phylum Myxococcota_A; class UBA9160; order UBA9160; family SMWR01; genus JAHEJV01. The sequence goes on from CAWHTE010000011.1 coordinate 775,789, forward strand.
CAGGAAGCGGCCCGCACGGAACCGCGGCGTCGATGGCGTCCTCGAGCTCACCTTCTGTAGTGAAACCGAAGGCCCTCATCAGGCCTTCCCTTAGCTCGTGGCTCTCCCGGTATTCCGGTAACGGTCGTACCCGGTCGTTTGTCGATCTAATGTTGCGCTTGCCATACAGGATTCGGTGGATCGTCGATTGATGGACACCGATTCTGCGCGCGATCTCGGTCGTGTTAGGAAGCTCGAACGGGCCCTTGCGGAGCGTGCTCCGCTCCTCAAGCTGATTCCTTAGGAATCCCCGGAGCTTGGATAGCCGATCTGCCATAGGCCCGAGGATAGAGTATTCCGACGCGGCGGAGAAATGGCTCCCCAGGGGCTGATCGCCGGTCCCTAAAACCGGTGTTAGATCGACTTCTGGCGAGAAGAATTATGCACTAGTGCAAGGGTGTCGCGCTGCTTAGCGGATGCGAGAAACGATGCGCAGCTGTGTCATGTTAGGCATGCGAACCACTGCTTCTGACACAGAGTCAAAAACAGCCGACGAGAGCTTCACTTCTGCGCCCCTGCCGTGGATTCTCGGTACGCACACGCAGGCCGTATTGTCGGCACACACATTGCAGGCGGTAAGACTAATCGCGTATCGGTGTCAGTGCGCGTACCACGGATTGTAAGACTGACGCGTGCAAGCGTGCTTGCTTAGTCGTAAGAATGACATCGCGCATCAGTGTCTCGATTTATTTGTGACGGTCGTCGCCGCCGGATCAGCTGCAGGGTGCCCGTGTCCCACGCGCGTCGGCGTCGGTATGGGCTATGCGCATGCTTCACGCCCAGTGGGCTGTCGCGCTGCCGGTCGCCGAGAGCGTCGCGTCGTTGGCGAGCGTGACCCTCTCCGAAGAGCGCGCGCTCGCGCGCAGTATCGCTTCTCACCCGCGTGCCGAAGGCGTCCTGCTAGGCCGCCCGCAATCGGCGGTCCATTGTCGTATTAGTTCAGTTCGTGGGCGTGCGTGCCGAATTCGCGGGATCGCCGCAACAGAGATATTCCATGCCCCGAACGGCCCTGGCGACTTTCGAGTTCCCGCGGGTCGCCCGGAGAGAGGTCTCCGGGGGGAGCGTTCCGGCCGCGGGCCGCGATCACGCCGCCTGATCGATCCTGGCGCGTCCCCACAGGTTGGTATCGAGCTGATCGCTTCGCTGCGCGCGCTCCGGCGGGGAAGAGCAGGGCTTCGCGCGGAGAGACCCCGCCAACCCCTCGATTTTCTTGAGATCGCTGTCGAGGCCGAACAGAGCGGTTCGCACCGTCCGCGTGTGGGCGATCGCTCCCGCGGGCGGTTGCGTAGTAGAGTGGAGCTCTCGACGGGAGGAGCAGCCATGCACGTCGGAATGGGCGTCATCTTCCAGGGCCAGGGCGAGGGCCGCACCGACCGCAATGTCTACCGCAACGAGCTGCGGCTCGGAGATCTCGCGGAGCCGCTCGGCTACGAATCGCTGTGGGGCGTCGAGCACCACTTCACCGACTACACGATGTGCCCCGACGTGCTGCAGTACCTCACGTACTTCGCCGGGCGCACTCAGCGCATCCAGCTCGGCTCGATGGTAGTGGTGCTGCCGTGGCACGACCCGCTGCGCGTGGCCGAACAGGTGATCGCGCTCGATCACTTCTCCAACGGACGGTACATCCTCGGGATCGGGCGCGGGCTCGGGCGCGTCGAGTTCGAGGGCTTTGGCGTCGCGCAGGAAGACAGCCGCGCAATCTTCGTCGAGTCGGCGCAGATGCTGCTCGAAGGGCTCGAGAAGGGCTACGTCGAGTACGACGGCAAGTACGTGAAGCAGGTGCGGCGCGAGCTCCGTCCGCGGCCGTTCAAGTCGTTCCGCGGCCGCACCTATGCCGCGGCGGTCTCGCCCGAGTCTTCGGAGATCATGGCGCGGCTCGGCATCGGCATCCTGATCATCCCGCAGAAGCCCTGGGACATGGTGGTGAAGGAGCTCGACGACTACCGCACCGTGTTCAGCGCCGTGAACGGCGTCGACGCTCCGCCTCCGATCGTGGCCGGTTGGACGCTCTGCGATACGAACGCAGAGCGCGCCGAGGAGAACGCGCGGCGCTACATCGGCGAGTACTACCAGTCGGTCGTCCGGCACTACGAGCTGATCGGCGACCATCTCACCAAGATGCGCGGCTACGAAGCCTACAAGGCGACACAGGAGCGGATCAGCCAGCCCGGCGGCATCGAAGAGTCGATCGACTTCTTCCTGGGTCTCCAGACCTGGGGCACGCCCGAGCAGTGCTACGAGAAGATCAGCGACCGGATCGAGCGCACGGGCGGCGAGACGTTCGTGGCCGTGTTCAGCTACGGCGGCATGCCCTACGAGATCGCGGAGGAGAGCCAGCGCCTGTTCGCGAGCGAGGTGATGCCGGAGCTCAAGCGGCGCATGCCGCGTGAAGACCAGCTGCTCGATCGCGCGCGTGCGGGCGAAGCGGCGAGAGGTGACGCGTTCCGCCTGCCGCCGAGCTGATCCTCTTCCGCACCGCGGCAGCTGAAGCGGTGCGGAGCGCTCAGTCCGGGTCTGCGCCGAACAAGCGCAGCCGCGCCGCTTCGTCGCAGGGCGCATCGGGCCCCTGCCCGACGACGTCCGGGATGCACCTGGGATCGGCGAGCGCGCGCGCGAAGACGCCGTTGCGCCGCGCGTCGGCCTCGGGGCCCACGTCGAAGAACACCTGCGAGAGCCAGCCCTCGATCCTGTGGAGCCGACCGTAATATCGATCGTGCTCCTCGGCGTACGCGTGGATCGCCGCGTCCCAGTCGTCGCTCGCGAGCAGCCGCTCCGACAACACGCGCACGTCGCGCAGCGTGAGCGAGAGCCCGCAGCCCCACGTGGGATCGCTGCTCGCGGCCGCATCCCCGATGAGCACGATCCCTTCACGTGCCGGATGCGGTGCGTACACGTCCGCGCCCGAAAAGGCCGCGAGCGGGCCTGCGGGTGTCGCTCGCTCGAGCCACGCCGCGGGTACCTGCGCCGCGTGGCACGCGGCGAGAAACGCGGGGACGTGCCCGCTGCCGGAGAGGCGGCCGGGATTTCCGTTCGCGTGGAACGCGACGTACGCCCGCAGGCGCTCGCGGCCCTGCGGAAACAGCAGCGCCTGCTCGCCCGCCGCGAAGTTCCAGAACAGCGTGGACACATCGTCCGGTCCCGCGAAGCCGTCGAGGAGCACGCCCGCGAGTGCGAGCTTCTCGGTATCGCGCGCGATCTCGAAGTCGCCCCAGACGCGCGCCTTGCTCGTGCGTCCATCGGCGCCGACCACGAGCCGCGCGCCGAACGTCTGCTCGCGGCCATCTTCGCAGCGCACGCGGACCGCAGGACGCGCGCCCGGTGTCAGCGCGATCGCGGTGGCGGGGCGGAGCAGCTCCGCGCCCGCGGCGACCGCGGCCGCCAGCACGGCGTCCTGCAGTGCCGGGTGCGAGAGACACAGCGGCGCGAGACCTTCGGGATTCGTCTCGCGGATGTCGTTCCGCACCGCGAGCAGCGTTCCGATGTAGTTCTCGACGAAGGCGACCTCGCGCGCGCCGCACGCGCGCAGCACGTCGACGAGGCCGAGCCGATGCGCCTCGGCGACGCCCCAGGCCTCGAGATACTCCCCGCGCACGCGATCGCGAAACACCTCTTCGCGCTCGATCACGAGCACGCGCCGGCCCGCCCGCGCGAGCGAGAAGCCGAGCGCCGCCCCAGCCAGTCCACCACCGATCGCAATCGCGTCGTACGACACGGCGCGAGTATCTCGCGGGCGGTTCGGCTTCGCACGCGCGCTGGCGGGAAATTCAGTCCGCTACCGCCTCGAGAATCCGCAGCGCGCTCGCGGTCGGATGCGAGCGCTTGAGACGCAGCCCCGCGCTGCGGAACAGCGCGCGGAACTGTTCGAGCGTGCGCTCGCGGCCCGTGAGCAGCGCGAGCATGTTGACGTCGAGCAGCTTTCCCCAGTCGGGCGCGTTGCCCTTGGCGATCACGTGCTCGACGACGAGCACGCGGCCATCTGGGCGCATCGCCTCGCGGCAGTGGCGCAGGATCGTGCGCGCTCGCTCGTCGTCCCAGTCGTGGATGATGTACTTCATCACGTAGGCGTGCGCTCCCTTCGGAACCACCGCAAAGAAGTCACCGCCTTCGACGGTGCATCGCGCTGCGACCTCCTTGGCGCTGATGAATCCGCTCGCGCTCGCTCCTGCGACCACCTGCGGCTGGTCGTAGAGCACGCCGCGCAGACGCTTGTGGCGGCGCAGGATCGCAGCGAGCAGGTGCCCGTGCGCGCCTCCCACGTCGACGAGCGTGTCGAGCTTCCCGAAGTCGTACCCGCGCGCGACTGCGGCGTTCTCGGGTCCCGAGATGCTGGCCATCGAGTCGGAGAAGAGGCGGTCCTCTTCGGGGTGGGCTCGCAGCCAGGGGAAGTACGGCATCCCGTGTGCGCGCTCGAACCCCACTTCCCCTGTGCGCACGGTGTGCGACAGCTCCTGCCAGCCGCGCCAGTTGTGTCCAGCCAACATCATGAGCGCGAAGCTGCGCAGCGAGCCGGGGACGCCCGTGCGAAGCGTCGCGGCGGTGGGAGTGAGTCGGAAGCGGCCGTCGGCCATCTCGGCGAACACGCCGACACTCGCCAGTGCACGTAGCACGCGGTGGAGCGCATCTGGCTGCGCGCCGACGCGCTTGGCGATCGCGGCGGGACTCGAGCGGCCCCTTCGCGAGTGCGTCGGCGACGCCGAGCTGCGCAATCACGAACAAGAGCTGCGAGACCCAGTATCCGGAGATCAGCCCGAGCATCACGTCCTGGGGCGGCGGGCGCCGATCGGCAGCTTTCATGGAGCCTCCTTGTCCCCGACGGGTGTTCTCACTCGGCTGCGGCGACTGGCTCCGGCGCCTGCTCCTGGTCGGGAACGCGCTCCCAGCTCTTGTCCGGGTCGAAGCGCTGGATCGCGCGCGCCATCTCTGCGGTATCGGGCCCCAGATCCTTCTGGTAGACGACGCCGTCGTGGTTCACGATGAACGTCATCACCCCCGAGTTGTCGTAGCTCGCGGGGTAGGCCACTACGGCAAAGCCGCCGATCATCTCCCCTTTGGCGACGTAGTCGTAAGCGCCGTCGCGCGCGTTCCGACCCTGGGACTCGAGCATGCGGTAGTAGTAGCCATGGTACGGAACCGGCTTGTTCGTGTAGCCCTCGTCCCGCGCCTGCGCGACGAGCGAGCCGAGCGGGCTCTGCTCTTCGTCATCGCCGGTGGGAAAGTAGAGACCATCGCGCTTGCCTTCGCTGCTGTTGAATCGGCGCGCGAAGTGATTCAGCGAATCCCGGTTGGGATTGCGCGCGTAGTAGTCGCGCTGCGCGTCGACGACCGCGAGGCACGTCTGGATCGTGAAGCGCTCGTTGCGGCCGACGCGGCGATCGAGGATCTCTTCCTGGCCCGCCGCCGTGTCGAAGCGCCAGCCGGTGCTCTCCTTCACGATCGGGATCGGGAACGGCCACTTGTCCTTCCCGACGACGAGATCGAAGCGGCGCGCGTTCGTGGCGTTGAGCGTGTGCGCTGCCTCGTAGCTCGCGGCGAAGCGCTGCATCATCTCGCGATCGGCAACCGCGTCCCCCGACTCGATGATCGGCTTCGCGTCCGGTCCGAGCACAGCCAGCATCGCCGTCGAATCACCGCCCTTTACCGCGGTGAGGAGCGCGGAGGCAGCCGCCTCCGCCGACGAGAAGTGTCGCTGCTCCGTCGGCGCGGTCGCGGACTTCGCCGGTTGCGCGGCGGGCTCCGTGCCGGTCGCCGCGCCGCTGCTCGAGGCGATCGCGAGCAGGATGCTCAGAAGCAACGTCTCGCGACACCTCATCGCCGCCTCCCTCCGCCGCCGCCGCGGCCGCCGCCCCCTCGCGAGCCACGCGAGGCACTCGACCGGCTCGAGTGACCCCGGCTCGAATCGCGCCGCGTCTGACTCCCGTGTCCGACTCCTTTGAAGGCGTCCGAGCCGCGGCCGCGATCGACGCTGCGGTTGCCGCCGTAGCTGCCTCGCTGCGGGCCCGCGCTGGTACGGTCGCGCGAGCTGGTCGAGCGCTGGGGCTGGCCCGAGCGATCGCGAGCGGTGCTGCCCGCGCGATCGCCCGAGCTGGCGCTGCGCTGAGGCTCACCCGAGCGATCGCGAGCCGTGGTGCCGGCGCGGTCGCGCGAAGTGCTGCCGGCGCGCTGATCGCGCTGCGCGTTCGCGCGATCGACGTCGCGCTGCATCTGTCCGGTCCCCTCGCGAGCCATCTGCTGGCGCCCCTGTTCGGCGCGGCCGCGGAACGCCTCGCGGGATTCGGCGCCCTTCGGACCACTTTTTCCGTAGCGATCCTGCGTGGCCTTGTCGCGGTACTGGGCGCCCTTGCGATGGGACGGGTCGTGCTGCCATTTGTTCTTTCCGCCGCGGTCTCCCTGCCTGCCGCGGTCGGCCGTACTCGCCTTGTCTCGTCCGCGCTCGCGATCACTGGCTTTGTCGCGGCGATCCCCGCGCTCGCCGTCGCCGCGCTCGCCGTCGCCACGCTCGCCATCGCCGCGCTCGCCGTCGCCACGCTCGCCATCGCCTCGCTCGCCGTCGCCGTCGACGTTGGTGTTCTGGTTGAACTCGTTGTACTCGTTCACGTTGATGTCGACGTCATCGTTGTGCCAGTCGCAATCGCCCCAGACCGCCGCGCCTACTGCCATGCCCGCTCCGAACCAGAGCGCCGTCCCGTAGACGTAGCCGGGCGGGTAGTAGTAGTAGGGCGGGTACGCGGGATACGGCCACGGCCCATAGACGACGGTCGGGTTGTAGGTCGGGACGTACACCACCTGCGGATCGGCTTGCTCGATCACGATCACGCTCGGCTGTGTCTGTTGCACCACCACCTGCGTCGGCGCCTGCTCGACGGTCACCTCTGTGGGCGGCGCCTGCTCCACGATCACCTTCTGCTCCTTGGTGCTCTCGAGGTTCCCTGCGGCATGCGCTTTCGCGCGCAGGCGCTGCACCGCGTCCATCACGTCCTTCTGCTGCGCGAGGAAGGCGTCGCCGAGCTTCTGCGTCCAGTCGAGCTTCTCGTTCATCATCGTGAGGATCTGCGGGAACGAGACGAGCGACTTCACGCTGGGGTCCCAGGTCTTGCCCTGGAGCGCTTCGTCGAGCGCCTTGTCCTTCAGCTCCGGGTTCTCCTGCTTGAAGCGCGCGGCTTCGACCACCTCGAGCGGATAGGTCGAGGCCATGAACACCTGCGCGAGCAGCGCATCGGGATAGAGCGCGATCGGCGCGACGATCTGCTCGAGTTCCTCGGGCGCAAATGTGGGAGTCGTGGGCGTCTCTGCCGCGCGCGCGGGTGTCCCCGTCAGCGCGATGCACGCGACGGCGAAGAAGATCGGGATGGCGGCTCGCGCCGACTCGCGGAGCGCTCGACTCATGAGACCTCCCGGACCCCACCCCCGGCGCAATCACGCTAGCGGTCGCGGTGCGCGTGCGCTCTCGGTGCGGGGCTCGCGTCTCCCTAGAGCGTCTTCATGTACTCGATCAGCGCCCGCCGGTGGGCGTCGGTGAGCCCTGCGGTGAACTCGTGTCCTTCGTTGCCCTGGCCGAACATCCTCGTGTTGTAGATCTTCCGCTCCTCGATCTGCGACGGCGTCAGAGCCGACAGGCCGAGGAGGTTCCAGCTGAGGAGGTTGTTCGAATGGAGATTGGCGAGGATCCCCTCGAGAAGCGGGTCGTTCTGATCCTCGGGGTCCGGGTTGCAATTCAGGTACGGCGACACCGATAGATTCAGCAACGACCCGGTCTGGCACGGGATCACGTCGTATCGCCAGCCCACCTTCTGCGCGTCGAAGGCGCGGTCGAGATCGGTGTCGTAGCCCATGATCACGTTCCCGAGCAGGTTGGGGAACGCGGGCGTGATCGGGGGCTTCGACACGCGGCGCCAGATCTGGACCCGGTCGGCCGGCTTCAGCACCTCCCAGAGGTTCGGGACCGAGCCGTTGTGCATGTACGGAGCAGTCGCCCAGATGCCGTAGAGAGGCGGCGCCAGGTAGCCGGGCGTGCGCCCGCTGTTCAGGTCGGGATGGTTCTGAGGGCCGCAGTCCTGGGGCGTATCTGCGGTGGTCGGGTAGGAGAAGAATCCGTCACGCGCGGCCTCCTGGAGACCTTCGTGTTGATCCAGGCGAGCCCGGTCGGTGCCGATGATCTCGATCGGCACGATGTAGCCCGCGACACCCTCGAGATCGGGTGAAGCGAGGAAGTCGGGATCCTTCACGTATCTCTGCGCATAGGCACCGTGGCAGCTCGCACACGAGCCGTTGCCCTCGGGTCGCGGGATGTTCGCGTTGGCCGGGTCCTTCCACAGGTCCTTCGTGTGGAAGACCACGGCGCCCTCTGCGGCCAGGGTCTGATCGATCGGATAGGGATACGCCGGAGCCTTGAGGCTCTCGACCCAGACGTTCACATCGGGCGAGTGCTCCTGCATCCGAAGGCGCGCGACCTGCTGGAATGGGCCCAGCAGCTCCTCTCCGCGGCGATCCGGCAGCTGAAGGAGATGCGGCGCCCCGACGCGAGCGCAGACGTCGAGCTCGTGAGCGAGCTGATGCTTCGGCTGTTCCAGTCCGCAGTGCTGACGCCGGGCGGCGTGATGGGGTCGGGGAGCGACGACGAGCTGCGCCGCGCCGCCCGTCATCTGCTGGCGCCGCTCCTGCGCTCGCGCTGATCGATCGGCGCATTCCTGCTCTGGTGGGGTGCCGCAATGCGCTCGTGTGCGCGGTACGTCACTCCATCCGCACGAGCCCGCGCCGCGTGGCGACCTTGATCGCCTCGGTACGGCTCGTCACGCCGAGCTTCTCGAACAGGTGTCCCAAATGCGTCTTCACGGTCCGCTCGCTGATGCCGAGCTCGCTCGCGATCTCCTTGTTCGCCTTGCCGTCGGCCAGCGAGCGAAGCGTCGCGAGCTCGCGCGGTGTGAGCTGCACGTGCGTCACGCCCTCCGCGAGCTTCGCCGCCGCGGCGGGCGCGAGATACGTCTTGCCGGCGAGCACCTCGCGGATGCAGGAAATCAGATCGTCTGCGGCGATGTCCTTGAGCACGTACGCCTTCGCGCCCGCCTTCAGCGCGCGCGCGATCTCGTCGTCCGTGTCGTAGGTGGTGAGCACGATCACGCGCGCCTGCGGCTCGCGCGCGCGGATCCGGCGCACGGCCTCCACGCCGTCCATTACGGGCATGCGCAGGTCGAGCAGCGTCACATCGGGGTGATATCGATCGAACGCATCGATCGCCTCGGCCCCGTTCCCCGCCTCCGCGACTACGCGCAGATCCGATTCCTGGTTGATGATGTTGGCGACGCCGGTCCGGAACAGCGCGTGGTCGTCGACGACGAGCACGCCGGCCGGTCCGGTCGATGCGTCAGCCGGCAAGGTGCACTTGCGTCGGAAGCGACGACGGCTCCCAGGCCAGCACCACCTCCGTACCGCTGCGCGGAGCGGTCACGATCGTGAGCGAGGCGCCGATCCGGTCGGCGCGCTCGCGCATGCTCGTCATGCCGAACCCCGCCGAGCGCCGTCCGCGCGCGATTCCGCGCCCGTCGTCGGCCACCGACAAGCGCAGCCCGATCGAGTTCACGCTCGACGCGCGGATCGTGATCTGCCCGGCACCCGCGTGTCGCACGGCGTTCGTCAGCGCCTCCTGCGCGATCGCGACGATCTCCCGCTCCACGCTGTCGCCGAAGCGCGGCAGCTCCTCCAGCTCGACCTCGATCGGGATATCGGTCGTGCGCTGGCCGAGATCCGCGAGCCGCTCGAGCGCCGCTGCGACGCCCTCGCTGTCGCCCACGTTGGGCCGCAGCGTGCACACCGATCGCCGCGCTTCGGTCAGGGACGTGCGCGCGAGAACGACCGCGTTCTCGAGACTCGAACGAACGGAGGCGGGAAGCGTGCCCACCTCGCGCAGCGCGCCCTGCAGCTGCATCAGGATCGCAGCGAACCCCTGCGCGAGGTTGTCGTGGATGTCGCGCGCGAGCCGGTTCCGCTCTTCCAGCGTGGCCTTCTCGCGCTCCTCGATCCTGCCCTGCTCCGCGAGGCGACCCACGTGCAGAACGAACGTCGCATGACGCGCGATCGCCTCGAGCATCGCGAGCCGCCACTGCGGGCATTCGTTGCCGGGCCCGGAGGCGAGCACGAGCCAACCGAGAATGCGCGCGCCGATCACCATCGGCGCGGTCTGGATCGTCTCGATGCCCGAGCGCCGGATCTGGTCGCGGATGGGCGCGGGCAGGCGTGGATCGTCGCCCTCGTAGACGACGGCTCCCGTCCACCCCGGGATGTGTGTGAACAGATGCGTCGCCATGCTCTCGCGAGGGAGCGCCAGTGCGTCCCAGCCCGCGCTCCCCGGCGTGTGCAGCGCGCCTTGCTGATAGGTCATCCACAGCTCGGCTCGCTCGTCGTCCTCGTCGAGCAGCCAGACGTCACACGCCTCGCTCTCGCACTCTTCGACGAGAGTCTTCGTGAACATGCCGAAGAAGCTCTCCACGCTCTCGGGCTCGCGCGCGAGCAGATTGAGCGTGAGCTCCGCCGCATCGGTCTGGACCTTACCGAGGCACTCCGCGTGGCGGCGCTCCTCCATCTCGTGGATCAGCGCTTCGCGGAGCTCGCTCGGGTCGGTGGGAAGGATCGGAACCTCGAACTCTGATTCGCTGTTCATGACGAGCTCTCCGTGAGTTGAAAGGTAGTCCCCGACGCGGGATCGGGCCCGTGTCCTCACGGCGGAGCGCCGCATCGTCCGAAAGTCGCAGATCGCTCTACGGCACGCGTCGCGGTCCGGGTTCGCTCGTGCGGCGGAGCCGGCCGTGACACTCCTGCCCGATTGTGGGCGCGCTGTCGATTCCGAAGATTCCCAGGCGTCAGTTCTGGGAGACGGAGGAAAGCAATGGCGAAGCGAATGGCACTGATGCTCCTGGTGGCGACGGTCGCGATCGCGGGGCTCGGCTTCGCGAAATTCCGACAGCTGCGAGCGGAGAACGAGGCGGAGTTCCAGCCGCCGCCCGAGGCGGTCACGACGATCGTCGTGCGCGAAGAGCAGTGGCATAGCGCACTGGCTGTGATCGGGACGGTGGCACCGGTTCAGGGTGTCACGGTGAGCGCCGACCTGCCGGGCATCGTCGAGCGGATCGCGTTCGAGTCGGGCGATCGCGTGCGCCAGGGCGACGTGCTGGTCGAGCTCGACACGCGGCAGGAGAGAGCGCAGCTCGCGGCGGCGCAGGCCGAGCGTGTGCTCGCCGGCCGCATCGTCGCGCGCATGCAGGCGATGTGGGACCAGGGCGTGATCTCGCGCACCGACTACGACCGCGCCACCGCAGAAGACGAACGGGCCGCAGCGCGTGTCGGGGAGATCCGCGCGACGATCGAGCGCAAGACGATCCGCGCGCCGTTCACGGGAGTCGCGGGCATCCGCCAGGTGAACCTCGGGCAGTACCTCTCGCCGGGCTCGGCGGTCGTCCCGCTGCAATCGCTCGACCCGATCTACGTGAACTTCGGCGTGCCGCAACAGGACGCGAGCCGCGTCGGCGTGGACCGCGCAGTGCGCATCACGACCGACGAGGTCACCGGCACCGCCTTCGAGGGCCGGATCACCGCGCTCGACTCGGTGGTCGACGAGGGCACGCGCAACATCCAGGTGCAGGCGACGTTCGCCAATCCGGACGGGGCGCTGCGCCCGGGCATGTTCGTGCAGGCCCAGGTGAGCCTCGGCGCGACCCGCTCGGCCGTCGCGCTGCCGGCCTCGTCGATCCATTATGCGCCCTACGGAAACTCGGTCTTCGTCGTCACCGATCAGACCGATCCGCAGGGGAACACCTACCGCGGCGTGCGCGAGCAGTTCGTGAAGCTGGGCAGCGCGCGCGGCGACCAGGTGGCGGTGGTATCGGGCGTCGACCCGGGCGCCGAAGTGGTCACCTCGGGTGTGTTCAAGCTGCGCAACGGCGCCGCGGTCCTCGTGAACAACGCGACCCGGCCCGGCAACGACCCCGCGCCCCGCCCCGAGGAAAGCTGATGCGCGCGACCGATCTCTTCATCAAGCGGCCCGTGCTCGCGATCGTCGTCAACCTCGTGATCCTGATCGCAGGCTTGCAGGCGATCCGGTCGCTCTCCGTGCGGCAGTACCCGCGCAGCGATATCGCGGTGGTCAAGGTGGCGACCGCGTACGTCGGCGCCAACGCCGACCTCGTGCGCGGATTTGTCACGACGCCGCTCGAGCGCGTGATCGCGAGCGCCGACGGCATCGATTACGTGGAGTCCTCGAGCGCGCAGGGTCTCTCCACGATCACCGTCCACCTGAAGCTCAACTACGACACCAACGCGGCGCTCACCCAGATCCAGGCGAAGGTGGCGCAGGTGCGCAACGACCTGCCGCCCGAGGCCGAGGCGCCCGAGATCGAGCTCGAGACGGCGGACAACCGTTTCGCCGCGGTGTACCTGGGCTTTTCGTCGGCGGATCTCGATCAGAACCAGATCACCGACTACCTGACGCGCGTCGTGCAGCCGCGGCTCTCCGCGATCAGCGGCGTCCAGCGCGCCGACATTCTCGGCGATCGCACGTTCGCGATGCGGATCTGGCTCGACCCCGAGAAGATGGCGGCGCGCGGCATCTCCCCGTCCGCGGTGCGGGACGTGCTCGCGCGCAACAACGCGCTGTCGGCGCTCGGGCGCACCAAGGGATCGATGGTGTCCGTGAACCTGGTCGCCAATACGGACCTGCGCACGCCCGAGGAGTTCCGCCAGCTCGTGGTGAAGCAAGAGAACGGCGTCGTCGTGCGGCTCGGCGAGATCGCGGAGGTCGTGCTAGGGGCCGAGAACTACGAGGAGGACGTCCGCTTCAACGGCGAGGCCGCGACCTTCATGGGCGTCTGGGTGCTGCCCACCGCGAACGCGCTCGAGGTCGTCGCCGCGGTTCGCGAGGTGATACCGGAGATCGAGGCGCAGCTGCCGACCGGAATGAAGGTTGGCATCCCCTACGACTCGACCGAGTACATCCGGGATGCCATCCACGAGGTGCTCTCGACGCTCACTGAGACGCTCCTGATCGTGGTGGCGGTGATCTTCCTGTTCCTCGGCTCGGTGCGCTCGGTCGTGATCGCGGTCGTCGCGATCCCGATCTCGCTCATCGGCGCGGTGTTCCTGATGCTCGTCGCCGGCTTCACGATCAACCTGCTGACGCTGCTCGCGATCGTGCTGTCGGTGGGCCTCGTGGTCGACGACGCGATCGTGATGGTCGAGAACATCGAGCGGCACCTGCACTTGGGCAAGCGCCCGCACCGCGCGGCCATCGACGCGGCGCGTGAGCTGCTCGGCCCGATCGTCGCCATGACGATCACGCTGGCCGCCGTGTACGCGCCGGTCGGCATCCAGGGTGGGCTGACCGGCTCGCTGTTCCGCGAGTTCGCGTTCACGCTCGCGGGCGCCGTGATCGTGTCGGGCGTGGTGGCGCTGACGCTCTCACCGATGATGGGCTCGAAGCTCCTGCGCGCGGGCGACAGCGAGCGCGGCTTCGCCGGCTGGATCAACCGGCGCTTCGAACGCGTTCGCCATGCCTATACCGCGCGCCTGTCGAATTCGCTGCGCTTCCAGCCGGTCGTGCTCGTGCTCTGGGCGATCGTGGTCGTCTCGATCGTGCCCTTCTACCGCTATTCGCAGCGCGAGCTCGCACCCGCCGAGGATCAGGGCGTGGTGTTCTCGATCATCCAGTCCGCGCCGAACGCGACGCTCGACCAGACGAAGCTCTTCACGGCGCAGATCCACGACGTCTATCGGTCGCTGCCCGAGGCCGCGAGCATCTTCCAGATCACTTCCCCGGCCGGCGGCTTTGGCGGAATGGTGACCGTGCCGTGGAGCGAGCGCAGCAAAACCGCACAAGAGCTGATGCTCGATTCCACGAAGACGCTCTCGAAGATCCCGGGCATCCGCGCGATTCCGACGACTCCTCCGCCGCTGCCCGGCGGCGGCGACTTCCCGGTCGACCTCGTGATCGCCTCGGCCGCGGAGCCGCGGCAGCTCGACGAGGTGGCCCGCGAGCTGATCGCGAAGGCGAGAGAGAGCGGACTGTTCATCTACGCCGACGCCGATCTCAAGTTCGATCAGCCCCAGAGCGAAGTCGTGTTCGACCGCGACAAGGTGCGCGTGCAGGGCGTCGACCTCCAGAAGGCCGGGCTCGACCTCGCCACGATGCTCGGCGGCGACTACGTCAACCGATTCAGCATCGATGGTCGCAGCTACAAGGTGATCCCGCAGATCCAGCGCGCCGATCGGCTCACGCCGGATCAGCTCGAGCAGATCCACGTCACGGGCGCGAACGGCAGGCTCGTGCCGCTGTCGACGTTCGCGAGCCTGCGGTCCTCCGCCGAGCCGCGCGAGCTCAAGAAGTTCCAGCAGCTGAACGCGGTGCGCGTGCAGGGAGTGATCCCGCCGACGGTTCCGCTCGACCGCGCGCTGAGCTTCCTCGAGCGCGAGGCGCGCAAGGCCTTGCCGCAGGGCTTCTCGATCGACTACGCAGGCGAGTCGCGCCAGCTGCGCGTGGAGGGCGGCCGGTTCCTCGGCACCTTCCTGCTCTCGGCGGTGCTGATCTATCTCGTGCTCGCGGCGCAGTTCGAGAGCTTCCGCGATCCCCTGATCATCCTCGCGGGCTCGGTGCCGCTCGCACTCGCCGGGGCGCTCGTGTTCTCGTTCCTCGGCTGGACGACGCTCAACGTGTACAGCCAGGTCGGACTGATCACGCTGGTGGGCCTCGTCTCGAAGAACGGGATCCTGATCGTGGAGTTTGCCAACCATCTCCAGGAGACCGGCAAGGACAAGCTCGCGGCGATCGTCGAGGCGTCGGCTACGCGCCTGCGCCCGATCCTCATGACCACGGCGGCGACCGTCGTCGGCCACTTCCCGCTCGTGCTCGCGGCGGGTCCCGGAGCCGGCGCCCGCAACAGCATCGGCATCATGCTCGTCAGCGGCATGGTGATCGGGACGTTGTTCACACTGTTCGTCGTGCCGTCGATCTACATGCTCCTCGCGCGCGAGCACGCGCGGTCGGAGGCGGACGAGGCGCCGGCGCGGCTCGTGCGCCGACCGCAACCCGCGTGGGGGCGCGCGCAGATCGAGGCGGCGGCGCGCCGCATGTGACACGGCGGTAGCGACGAACGCTATAGACTGGTGCACCTTTCCGGACAACAAGATGACCGGATCCTCCTCCCTTCCGGCGGCGCCGTGAACGACGACGCGATCGTCTTCGTCCTCGAACCGCAGGACTCGGAACGCCTACCCCCGAGCGAGCCCTCCGCTCGCCTAATGGAAGGAACACTCATGTCTCTCAAGAATGCCTCGCGTGGTGTCGTGGCGATGATCGTGTTGGCGCTCGCTTCGGGCGCGCTCGCGCAGTCCAAGTCGTCGAGTGTCCTGCCCACGGGCGGCGGCAAGATGCTGCTCGATCCCAACGACACGGTGCTCCTGCTGCTCGATCATCAGTCCGGCCTGTTCCAGACGGTCAAGGACGTGCCGATCGACGATCTGCGCCGGAACGTCGTGATGCTGGCCCGGCTCGCGACGCTGATGAAGATCCCCGTGATCACGACGGCATCGGAGCCGAACGGGACGAACGGGCCGATCATGCCCGAGATCGAGGAGTACGCGCCGAAGGCGACCTACGTGCCGCGCAAGGGCGAGGTGAATGCGTGGGACAACGAGGACTTCGTGAAGGCGGTCCAGGCCACCGGCCGCAAGACGCTGATCATGGCCGGCGTCTGGACGAGCGTGTGCGTGATGTTCCCGGCGCTCGATGCGACGGCCGCGGGCTACAAGGTGTATGCGGTGATCGACGCGTCGGGCGACCCGAGCGAGATGGCGTCGCGGGTTTCGATCGCGCGCTTCGCCCAGGGCGGGGTGATCCCGACCTCGACGAATGCGGTGCTCTCGGAGGTGCACCGAACCTGGAATCGGCCGGAGGCGGCCGAGCTCGCGAAGCTATACGCGCTGGTCGCGCCCAACTACGCCGCCGTGGCCGAGAGCTATCAGAAGGCCCAGGACGTGGCGAAGCAGAAGAAGAAGTGACGGATCTGAACCGACGCGATTTCCTCGAGCTGGCGTTCGGTGCCGGCCTGGCGCTCGCCTCGGCCGGCCTCCCGCGCACGGCGCGGGCAGCCGGCGGCCCGGCCACGCTGATTCTCACGGGCGGCCGGATCGCCACGATGGATCCCGCGCAACCGAGGGTCGAAGCGCTCGCGGTGCGCGATGGACGCGTGCTCGCGGCAGGCTCCGCCAAGTCCGTGATGGAGCACCGCGGCGCTGCGACGCGCGTGATCGAACTGCGCGGCCGCACCGCGATCCCGGGCCTGCAGGACTCGCACCTTCACGTGATCCGCGGCGGCCTCCACTACAACCTCGAGCTGCGCTGGGAAGGCGTGCGCTCGCTCGGTGAGGCGCTGGAGCGGCTGCGGATCCAGGCACAGAACACGCCGCCGCCGCAGTGGGTGCGCGTCGTGGGAGGCTGGAGCGAGTTCCAGTTTGCCGAGGGCCGCATGCCCACGCTCGACGAGCTCAACGCCGCGGCGCCGGAGACGCCCGTCTTCGTGCTCCACCTCTACGACCGCGCGCTGCTGAACCGCGCGGCGCTGCGCGTGCTCGGCTACGACGAGCGTCCGCCGAGCTTCGATCGCGGCGTGATCGAGCGCGATGCGAAGGGGCGCACGACGGGGATGCTCGTGGCGAAGCCCAGCGCCGCGATCCTCTACGGCACGCTGGGCCGAGCGCCCGTGCTCCCGCGCGAGGACCAGGTCAACTCGTCGCGCCACTTCATGCGCGAGCTGAATCGCCTCGGCGTGACCAGCGCGATCGACGCCGGAGGCGGTGGCCAGAACTATCCCGACGACTACGCCGTGATCCGGGAGATCGCGCGCGAAGGACAGATGACCGTGCGCGTGGGCTACGACCTGTTCGCGCAGAAGGCCGGCCAGGAGCTCGACGACTATCAGCCGCTGGATCGGCATGACGCGGCCCGGCGACGGCGACGATTTCCTGCGCATGCTCGGCGCGGGCGAGAACCTCAGCTGGGCGGCCGCGGACTTCGAGAACTTCGTCGAGCCGCGGCCCGACCTCGCCGCGAGCATGGAGGCGCAGCTCGAGCCGATCGTACGGCTGCTTGCAGAGAAGCGCTGGCCGTTCCGGATCCACGCCACCTACGACGAGTCGATCTCGCGCTTCCTGTCGGTGTTCGAGCGGGTGAACACGGACGTTCCACTCCGCGGCCTGCACTGGTTCATCGACCACGCCGAGACGATCTCCCCGCGCAATCTCGAGCGCGTCCGCGCGCTCGAGGGCGGGATCGCGATCCAGCACCGCATGGCGTTCCAGGGCGAGTCCTTCGTCTCCCGCTACGGCAAGGAGGCGGCCTAACACACGCCGCCGATCCGTCGCATGCTCGAGATGGGGCTGCCCGTGGGCGCCGGCACCGATGCGACGCGCGTCGCGAGCCACAATCCCTGGGTGTGCCTCGGCTGGCTCGTCTCCGGCCGTACGCTAGGCGGCACCCTGCTCTATCCCGAGGCGAACCGGCTGGAACGCGACGAGGCGCTGCGGCTGTGGACGCGAGGCAGCGCGTGGTTCTCGTCGCAGGAGAACGCGAAGGGCGCGCTCGTCTCGGGCCAGCTCGCCGACGTGGCGGTGCTCTCGAAAGACTTCTTCTCCGTGCCCGAGGCCGAGATCTCGGCGATCCAGTCCGTGCTGACGGTCGTCGGCGGCAAGGTCGTATTCGCATCCGAGGAATTCGCTTCGCTCGCGCCGCCGCTTCCGCCGGTGAGCCCGTCGTGGTCGCCGGTGGCGCGCTTCGGCGGTGCGGTATCCGCGCCCGCACGACCGACGCCGCACGCGGCCGCCGGCCACTTCCACGCCACTAGCACGCTCGGCTGCGACTGCTTCGTCGCCTGACCCATCAAAGGAGGACCCCATGAGCACGATCACCACGAAGGACGGAACGCAGATCTGGTACAAGGACTGGGGCAAGGGACAGCCCGTCGTCTTCAGTCACGGCTGGCCCCTGTGTGCGGATGCCTGGGACCCGCAGCTGATGTTCCTCGCCGAGCGCGGCTACCGGTGCATCGCGCACGACCGCCGGGGCCACGGGCGCTCGAGTCAGCCGTGGCAGGGCAACGAGATGGATACGTACGCCGACGATCTCGCGGCACTCGTGGAGGAGCTGGACCTCGAGGACGCGATCCACGTGGGACATTCGACCGGCGGAGGCGAGGTGGCGCGCTACATCGGCCGTCACGGTACGAGTCGCGTCGCCAAGGCGGTGCTGATGGGCGCGGTGCCGCCGATCATGCTGAAGACAGCCGCGAATCCGGGCGGACTCCCGAAAGAGGTGTTCGACGGCTTCCGCTCGGCATACCTCGCGGACCGCTCGCAGTTCTTCCTCGACGTCGCAAGCGGACCGTTCTTCGGGTTCAACCGTCCGGGAGCGAAGGTCTCGCAGGGGATGATCCAGTCGTGGTGGATGCAGGGCATGATGACCGGATACAAGAATGCGTACGACTGCATCGCCGCGTTCTCAGAGACGGACTTCACCGAGGACCTGAAGAAGTTCGACGTGCCGACGCTCATCCTGCACGGCGACGACGACCAGGTCGTGCCGATCGGTGCGTCGGCGCTGCTCTCGGCGAAGCTCGTGAGCGGGTCGACGCTCGAGGTGTATCCCGGCGGCTCGCACGCGCTCGGCGACACCAGCAGGGATCGGGTCAACGCGGATCTGCTCGCCTTCTGCAAGGCGTGATCGGGCGGCCTCACCGCCGCGCCGCCCGTGGCCTCTTGTGCCTGGGGCTCGGCCTCTCGCCGGGTGGTGCCGTCGCGCAGACGGCACCGCCCGCGGAGTGCCCGCGGCCCGAGATCGCGACGTCGCGCTACGAGGAGGACTATGGCTTCCTCCGGGATCCCGCGTGCCGCACCGGGCTCTGGGATCCGATCAAGTACATCCCGCTCGTTCCATCCCTCGACACGTATCTATCGCTCGGAGGCGACCTGCGCGAGCGCTACGAGCTGCTCGACCACCCCGATTTCAGCGATGCGAATCGGGACACCGACGGGTACCTGCTGCAGCGCTACATGGTGCACGCGGATCTCCACGTCGGCCCGCACTTCCGCGCGTTCGCGCAGCTCAAGAGCGGTCTCGAGGACGGCCGCACGGGGGGGCCGCGACCGACCGACGAGGACCGCCTCGATCTCCATCAGGCGTTCGGCGAGGCGATGATGGGCGCTGGCGCCGCTCAGCTATCGCTGCGGGCCGGCCGGCAGGAGGTGTCGTTCGGATCCTCGCGGCTGGTCAGCGTGCGGGAGGGCCCGAACGTGCGCCGCAGCTTCGACGGCGTGCGCGCGACGGTGGCGGCGCGCAGCTGGCGGCTCGACGGCATCGGGCTCGCGTCGGCGGAGATGGAGCGCGGCGAGTTCGACGACGACACCGATCGCGGCGAACGCCTGTGGGGCGTGTACGCGTCGGGGCCGGTGCGAGGCGCCGCGCTCGGACTCGACCTCTACTGGCTTGCGCTGCGCCGCGACGACGCCGGGTACGATCAGGGCACGCACAACGAGCGACGCCGCTCGATCGGCACGCGCATCTGGGGCGCGCCGGACGCGTGGGACTACAACTTCGAACTCGTCTACCAGTGGGGCTCGTTCGGACCCGGTGACGTCGAGGCCTGGACCGCGGCCTCGGACACCGGTTACACGATCACCGCGGTCCCGATGCAGCCCCGCCTCGGCTTGCGCGCGAACGCCACGAGCGGCGACCGCAGCCCGTCGAGTGACAAGCTCGAGACTTTCAACCCTCTGTTTCCGCGCGGATCCTACTTCGGCGAGGCCAGCCTGATCGGGCCGCAGAACCACATGGACCTGCATCCCGCGCTCGAGCTCCACGTGTTCGACCACGTGCAGCTCGCCGTGGACTGGGATTTCTTCTGGCGCACGAGCGCGGACGACGCGGTCTACCGTGTGTCGGGTGCGCCGCTCGTCTCGGGAAGCACGAGCCGGGAGCGCTATGTCGGGAGTCAGGGGTCGGTGACGATTGCTTGGCAGCCGCAGAGCCACGTCGAGATCGTGGGCACGTACGAACACTTCTTCGCGGGCCCGTTCCTCGACGACGCAGGCCGGCGCGACGTGAACTTCGTCGCGCTCTGGCTGAGCATCCGAATCTGATGCGGCCGAGAGCCGCTGCGCTGTTCGCGTGCTTCCTGGTGCTCGCGTGCGCCCGTTTTCCGGCAAACGCACCGCTCGAGCACTTCGATCCCGCGTACGGCTACCGCGTCGCCGCGACGTCGGGGGACACCGACGATTCCCAGCAGCTGCTCTTGATCGTCAACTTCTCGGGCGGCGGGACGCGCGCGGCCGCATTCGCGTACGGCGTGTTGCAGGCGATGCGTGAGGCGAAGGTGCGGTTCGATGGGCGGGAGCGCGCGCTCGCGGACGAGATCGACATCGTGTCCAGCGTCTCGGGCGGAAGCTTCACGGCCGCCTACTTCGCGCTCTACGGCGCGCGGGTCTTCGAGGATTTCGAACCGCGATTCCTGCGGCGCAACGTCCAGCGCGCGCTGATCTGGCGCGTGCTGGCGCCGTGGAACTGGGTGCGCCTCGCCTCGCCGTGGTTCGGCCGCAGCGATCTCGCCGCCGAGTACTACGACGCGCAGATCTTCCACGGGGCGACGCTCGGCGACCTGCTTCAGGGCGACGGACCGGCGCTCTTGATCAACGCCACCGACATGACGCTCGCGGCGCGCTTCACGTTCGATCAGGAGCAATTCGATCTCTTGTGCTCCGACACGCTGCACTTCCCGATCGCACGAGCGGTGGCGGCGTCCTCGGCGGTCCCGCTCGCGCTGTCGCCGATCACGCTGGAGAACTACGCCGCGCGCGGCTGCGGGTACGAGTCGCCCGCGTGGGTGGGCGAGGAGATCGGACGCGGCTATTCGACCACGCGGCTGCACCAGGAGGCGCTGCGGATCGCGGAGTACCGCGCGGCGCCGAGTGAATCCTACGTGCACCTGCTCGACGGCGCGCTCGCCGACAACCTGGGACTGCGCTTGTCGATCGAGAAGGCGGTCGAGGCCGGCGGCTATGCGCGATTGGCCGAAGTCGGCGGCTTCAAGCGCTTCCGCCGCGTCGCGTTCCTCGTCGTGAACGCCCAGACCGGGTCGGTGCGCGAATGGACCCGCTCGGCAAGCCCCCCTGGCGTGTTGGACGTGCTCACCTCCGCCACCACCGTGACGCTCAATCGCTACAACTACGAAACCGTCGATCTCTTCCGCGAGAACCTCGATCGCCTCGTCGCAGAGATCCGCGAGGCGCGCTGCCAGCCGCGAGGCGGCGCACCCGTCGCCTCCGACTGCGGTGACGTCGCGGCCCATCTGATCGAGATCTCTTTCGCACAGCATCCCGACCCGGACGAGCGCAATTATCTGAACGAGCTGCCCACGGCACTCGCGCTCTCCGATGAACAGCTCGACCGGACGATCGCAGCGGCGCGAAAGCTCCTCGAGGCATCGCCAGAGTTCCAGGCGCTATTGCGCGATCTGGCGCAGCTTCCCGGGCGCACGGAGTAAACGTCACCTCCCGAGCACGCGTCCGCTAGTCTTCGCCTCGTGAGCCCTCTGCTGCGCGCTTCCGATCTCGAGCGCCGGAAGACCGGATGATCCCGCCGGTGGCACAGCGCGCGATGGCGAAGCGCGCGGGCTCCACGGTGGTCGAGGTCTCGGGCAGTCACGCGGTCTATGTGTCGCAGCCGGCTCGCGTGGCCGCCCTGATCGAGGAGGCGGTCGCCACTGTGAAGGCGGGAGGCTGAGGGAGGCATCATGATGCGCGCGATTCTCGTTGCGTTGCTCGCTGCCGGCTCGCTCGCGACGCCGGTCCTTGCTCAACCGGCGCCGTTTCCAAAGGGCTTTCGCACGCAGGAGATCGCCACCAACGGCGCGACGCTCCACGTGCGCGTCGGCGGCGCCGGTCCGGCAGTCGTTCTGCTGCACGGCTATGGCGAGACGGGTGACATGTGGGCGCCGCTCGCCGCCGAGCTCGCGCGTGATCATCGCGTCGTCGTGCCCGATCTCCGCGGTCTCGGCCTCTCGTCGCGTCCGGCTGGCGGCTATGACAAGAAGACCCAGGCCGGCGACGTCGCGGGCGTGCTCGACGCGCTCGCGATCGAACGCGTGGACCTCGTAACGCACGACATCGGGAACATGGTGGGGTTCGCGTTCGCGGCGCAGCACCCCGAGCGTGTCACGTCCTTCGTGATCATGGACGCGCCCGTGCCCGGCGTCGGGCCCTGGGAAGATGTGCTGAAGAACCCGCTGCTGTGGCACTTCCGGTTTGGTGGACCCGACATGGAGCGCCTCGTCGCCGGGCGCGAGCGGATCTACCTCGATCGCTTCTGGAACGAGTTCTCGGCGGATCCCAAGAAGTTCAGCGAGGGATCGCGCCGCCACTACGCGAAGCTCTATGCGAAGCCCGGCGCGATGCACGCGGGCTTCGCGCAATTCGCCGCGTTCGATCAGGACGCCGTGGACAACCGCGCCTTCCTCGCGCAAGGCCGCCTCGCGATGCCGATGCTCGCGGTCGGCGGCGAGAAGTCGTTCGGCACGATGCAGGCGTTCATCATGCGCTTCGCCGCCGACGATGTGAAGGGAACGGTGATCCCCGACTCCGGTCATTGGCTGATGGAGGAGCAGCCGGCAGCGACGGTGGTCGCGGTTCGCTCCTTCCTCGATTCCCACGACGGCACGCGGTGCGATACACCAGAGTAGATGGAGGCCGAAAGCACGGATCGCCAGATCAGGATAGGGTCGACGCAGACGACGTGAGTCGAAAGGAGGAGGTGGTATGCGTGTCGCTCAGGTTTCAGTTCCGAATGGCCCCTTCGAGCTCGTCGAACGCCAGCTTCCCGAGCCGTCCCGCCATACTGTGCGTGTCGCGGTCGAGGCCTGCGGGATCTGTCACAGCGACGTGTTCACCAAGTCGGGCGAGTTTCCCGGCATGACGCTGCCGCGCGTGCCTGGCCACGAGGTGATCGGTCGCATCGATGCGATCGGGGCCGACGTGGAGGGATGGTCGATCGGCCAGCGCGTCGGCGTCGGGTGGCACGGCGGCTACTGCGGGCGGTGTGATCCGTGTCGACGCGGCCAGTTCTTCGCGTGTGTCACGGGTCCGTCGGTCACGGGGATCTCGCACGACGGCGGCTACGGCGAATCCATGATTGCGCCCGCCACGTCGCTCGCGCGCGTACCCGCGGGCCTATCGCCGACCGACGCCGCCCCGCTCATGTGCGCGGGCGTGACGACGTTCAACGCGCTGCGCAACAGCGGTGCGCGCTCGGGCGACCTCGTCGCCGTCCACGGTCTCGGTGGTCTCGGCCACCTCGGAGTGCAGTTCGCGAAGAAGATGGGCTTCCAGACCGTCGCCGTCGCGCGCGGTGCCGACAAGGCGCCGCTCGCGGCGTCGCTCGGCGCGGATCACTACATCGACAGCACGGCGGAGGATCCCGCAAAGGCGCTCACTGCGCTGGGCGGCGCGCGCATCGTGCTCGCGACCGTCACCGACGGCGACGCGATGAGCGCCATGATCGGCGGCCTCGGCGTCGAGGGTGTCCTGCTGGTCCTCGGTGCGCCGCAGGCGCCGCTCGCGGTGCCCGCGTTCCCGCTGATCGCTGGGTGCCGCAGCTTGAAGGGATGGTATTCGGGAGTGTCGATCGACTCCGAAGACACACTCGCCTTCTGTGCGCGCACGGGCGTGCGCTCGATGAACGAAGTGGTGCCGCTGGCGAAAGTGACGGAAGGCTATGAGCGCATGTTGAGCGGCAAGGCGCGCTTCCGCGTCGTGCTCGCGGTGCGGGCGGGATAGCGCGCGTCGTCGATGAGTGAGACTCCGCGACCGGTCATCGAGACCCGCTTCGATCAGATGTTTCCGAGGCTCGATCCGCCCGAGATCGACCGGCTGCGGCGCTTCGCCGAGCCGCGCAGCTATGCCGCGAGCGAGCGGCTGATCGCGACCGGCGACGTCAGTCCCGGCATGTTCATCGTCCTCTCCGGCGAGGTCGCGATCACGCAGCACAGCGCGCTCGGGCACGAGGAGGCGATCGTCACCCACGGGCCCGGCGGGTTCGTCGGCGAGCTGAACCAGCTCTCGGGCCGGCCGTCGCTCGTGGACGCGCGCGCGACGAAGCCGGTCGACACGCTCGTCGTACCGTCGCCCCGGCTGCGCGACGTCCTCGTCGCGGAAGCCGAGCTCGGCGAGCGCATCATGCGCGCGTTGATCCTGCGCCGCGTCGGGCTGCTCCAGGGCGGCATCGCGGGTCCGCTCCTGATCGGGCGCGCCGGCGACGCGAACCTGCTGCGCCTGGCAGGATTCCTCTCCCGCAACGGGCAGCCCTATCAGATGCTCGATCCCGGCACCGACTCGTGCGCGCAGACGCTCGTCGAACGCTTCGGCGTGCTGCCCCCGCAGCTGCCGATCGTGCTATGCGCGAGCGGAAATCTGCTGCACAACCCGAGCGAAGCCACGCTCGGGCGTTGCATGGGCCTCGTGCGGGCGATCGATCCCGACCGGGTCTACGACGTCGCGATCGTGGGCGCGGGACCCGCCGGCCTCGCGTCGGCGGTCTACGCGGCGTCCGAAGGGCTCTCGGTGATCGCGCTCGACTGCCGCGCGTTCGGCGGTCAAGCGGGCGCGTCGGCGCGGATCGAGAACTACATGGGGTTCCCCACCGGCATCTCGGGATTGGCGCTCATGGCACGCGCGTTCAATCAGGCGGAGAAGTTCGGAGCCGAGATGGCGATCCCCGACGAGGTCGTGCGCGTGCGAAGCGGTGCGAACGGTGGCCGCGGCCGGTTCGAGCTCGACCTCGAGAACGACGAGCGGGTGATCGCCCGGTCGGTCGTGATCGCGTGCGGCGTCCGTTACCGCCGGATCGACGTCCCTCGACTAGCGGAATTCGAAGGCTCGTCCGTGCACTACTGGGCGACCTCGCTCGAAGGAAAGCTCTGTTCTGGAGAGGAGGTTGCGCTGGTCGGCGGCGGCAACTCGGCCGGCCAGGCGGCGGTATACCTCGCGGGCCAGGTCGAGAAGCTGTGGTTGCTCGTGCGCGGTCCGGATCTCGGGAAGAGCATGTCGCGCTATCTCGTCGATCGGATCTCTTCCTTGCCGAACGTCGAGGTGCTCGTGCAGACCGAGGTCACGGCGCTCGAGGGCCGCGGCGGCGCGCTGGAAGCGGTGCGCTGGCGCAATCGGGCGGGGGAGGAGACGAGCCGCCCGGTCCGTCACCTGTTCCTGTTCATCGGCGCCGATCCCAACACCGACTGGCTGTCGGGCTTCGGCGTCGCGCTCGATCAGAACGGCTTCGTTCGCACCGGGGCGGAGGCTGGCAAGGCCGATCGGCTGCTCGAGACGAGCCATTCCGGCGTCTTCGCGATCGGCGACGTGCGCTGTGGATCCGTGAAGCGCGTCGCGGCTGCCGTGGGTGAGGGGGCGCAGGTGATCGCAGCGCTGCACGCGTATCTCGCCGAGGTCGACGACCTGGCCGCGGAATCCGTGTCGCAGGGATCACGAGCATGACCGGCAAAGACGAACGGGGTGACGGTAGGGTGCCTGATGCGTTGGGGTGTTTTCGCTTGACGCGATCCCGTGTTCGTGAAAGGGTACGCGCAGTTCGACACGAGCGAGCAGCATGGTCAAGCTGATGATGGGCTGAGAAGCGGTTCCGGGACGCTCGCGAAGGTCTGCGAGCGGACCCTGGTTGCGGCGGCGCGAGAGAATCACGCCGCCACGCGCCAGCAGGCGCGTGCCGCAGCGCGTCGCTTCGTGCGCCGCCACCGGAACGATGCGGGCTACCTGAGCTGGGTGCTGCGCAGCGTGGGCGCGTGCTCGGCGCTCGCGGTCGCGCTGCTCGGGCTGTCGGCGGCGCCGGCCAGCGCAGATCTGGCGCCGTTCAATTTCTTTCCCGTCAACCCGCTCAACGGCCAGGACGTGGGGAGCTACTCGACGCCCTCGCTCGGCGACCTGGACGGCGACGGCGACCTCGACGTCGTCAGCGGGGGGCAGTACGGCGGGGTTTATCTCTATTTCGAGAACACCGGAGGCTCGGCGAGCCCGGCCTTCATCCCGCAGACGGGCGCCGAAAACCCGCTGGCCAGCCAGGGCGCAGGCGCCCTGTCGGCGCCCACGCTGGTCGACCTCGACGGCGACGGCGACCTCGACGTGGTCGGCGGCACGGGAGGCGTCGGCTACCTCTACTTCGAGAATACGGGCAGCGCCACCAACCCGACGTTCATTGCGCGCACCGGCGCGGCCAACCCGCTCCCCCTCGCCCAAGGCACGGGATACGCCCTGGCGTCCTCACTCGGCGACCTGGACGACGACGGCGATCTCGACCTCTTCGGGGGCGACCTCGACGGCAACTTCCACTTCTACGAGAACACCGGCAGCGCGACCAACCCGCTCTTCATTGCGCGCACGGGCGCGGCCAATCCGCTGAACGGCCAGGATGTGGGGGTCTCGTCGAAGCCCTCGCTCGGCGACCTCGACGACGACGGAGACCTCGACCTCGTCGGGGGCGAGTCCGACGGCATCTTCAACTATTTCGAGAACACGGGCAGCGCGACGAGTCCGGTCTTCACTCCGCGCACCGGTGCTGCGAACCCGCTGAGCGGCTGGGATGTGGGGTCATCCTCGAGCCCTTCGCTCGGCGACCTCGACGGCGACGGCGATCTCGAGCTGGTCGCGGGCGACGTCGCGGGCATCTTCTTGACGCTCAAGAACCTCGGGGGCCTCCTGGTCCCACGCGCGGGCGCGGCGAACCCGCTCAACGGCCAGGACGTGGGGTTCAACGCGACCTCTTCGCTCGGCGACCTCGACGGCGACGGCGACCCGGACCTGGTCGTGGGCAGCGCGTTCGGTGGCACCTTCCTGTACTACCGGAACACGGGCAGCGCCCTGAGTCCGGTCTTCGTCCAGCAGACCGGCGCGGCGAACCCGCTGAACGGTCAGAACGTGGGAATCGTCGCAACCCCCGCGCTCGGCGATCTCGACGGCGACGGCGACCTCGACCTGCTCGCGGGCGCAAACGATGGAGTGTTCACCTACTTCAAGAACACGGGCACCGTCACCACTCCGGCGTTCGAGGCGCAGACCGGCGCCCTGAATCCGATGAATCTCAACGACATCGGGAGCGCCTCGGCGCCGTCGCTCGGTGACCTCGACGGCGACGGCGATCTCGACCTCGTCTCGGGCGCCTACGACGGCACCTTCTTCTACTACAAGAACACCGGCAGTGCGGCGAGCCCGGCCTTCGTCGCGCAGCCCGGCCCCGCCAACCCGCTCAATTTCCAGGATCTCGGGTATCGCTCGACGCCGTCGCTCGGCGACGTGGACGGCGACGGCGATCTCGACCTCGTCGCGGGCGAGACCTTCGGCAGCTTCTTCTACTTCGAGAACACGGGCAGCGCGGCGAGCGCGGCCTTCCTCGTGCGCACCGGCGCCGCGAGTCCGCTGAATGGCCAGGACGTCGGGCTCTCGTCCGCGCCAGCGCTAGGCGACCTCGACGGCGACGGCGACCTCGACCTGCTCGTCGGCGAGAATTACGGCACATTCGCCTACTACCAGAGCTTCATCCCGCAGTTGCTCTCGGCGTTCGAGCTCACGGGCCTTGCCAACCCGCTTGCCGGTCAGGACGTGGGATCGGAATCGACGACCGCACTCGGCGATGTCGACGGGGACGGCGACCTCGACCTCGTCGCGGGCGAGCTCTACGGCGAGTTCCTCTACTACGAGAACACCGGCACTGCGGTCGCCCCGGCGTTCGTCCCGCGCACGGGCGCCGCCAACCCGCTCGACGGCCACGACGTGGGGTTCGACTCGGCACCCTCGCTAGGCGACCTCGACGGCGACGGCGATCTCGACCTGCTCGCGGGCGAGGACTCCGGCACCTTCCGCTACTTCGAGAACACCGGCGACGCGGTCGTCCCGGCCTTCCTCGAGCGCACCGGCGCGGCGCATCCGCTGGACGGCAACGACGTGGGGCTCGACTCGGCGCCCGCGCTCGGCGACCTCGACGGCGACGGCGACCTCGACCTCGTCGCGGGCGAGACCTACGGCACCTTCCTCTACTACGAGAACGTCGGAATCGAGACGAATCCGGACTTCGTGGAGCGCACCGGCGCGGCCAATCCACTCGCAGGCCGGGACGTGGACAATCTCTCGAATCCCTCGCTCGGCGACCTCGACGGCGACGGCGATCTCGATCTCGTCGCGGGCAACATCTACGGCGCCTTCAAATACTTCAAGAACCACGGCAGTATGAAGAGTCCGGCGTTCGGGCCGCTCACCGGGGCAGCCAACCCGCTCGACGGCGAGTTCGTGTTGGGTACGTCTGCTCCGGCCGCCGGCGACCTCGACGGCGACGGCGACCTCGATCTCGCCACTGGAAGCAGCGACGGCACGTTTGCGGTGCACTACTTCCCAGAGCCCGCGCGCGGTCTGCTGCTCAGCGCGGGAGTCGCACTCTTGGGCTGGCTGGCTCGCAGTCGAAAACGCCGCCTCGCGCCCGACCCTCAGTCGTTCGGCCGGGCCGATCGGATCACGTCGCTGTAGAGCGGACGCTCAATAGCGGAAGGTCAGCTCCGCGAAGAAGTAGTTCGCGTCCTTCGCGGCGAACGAGGTGCGGATCGCGCTGCTCTCGAAGACGTGTCCGTAGTAGGCACTGAGCGAGAAACGGCGCCACGGCCCGAGCGTCACGCCTACGTCGGCGAGATGTCCCAGCTCGCGTTCGCCTCCGGTGGGGATTCCGGAGAAGCCAAAGATCTTCTCGTTGCTCGCACCGCCGCCCGAGTACCAGAGGTCCTTCCGCGCAGTCGAGCGCAGCCAGTGGTAGTCGGCGCGAATCGCGATCAGCGGGTCCGGCTGCAGCAGGAGCTCCGCGAACAGGTCCTCGTTGTTCATCAGGTTGTAGAAGGGAAACTGCGCGTAGAGCCGCGCGGTCGGGAGCAGCTGGAAGAAGGTCTCGTGTTCGCGGTCGGCGGGATCGCGGTCTCCCGACGACCGGTTCCAGCCGAAGCGCAGCCACGGCGCGGTGGGCAGGCTCGCGAGCTGGTAGCCGAGCTCGAGCGCGAACGCCCACGCTTCATGATCCTGGCGCCCCCAGTCGCCGCCTTGCAGTACGCCCCACGCGAGCGCATCCAGCGCGCCGGGGCCGAGCTCGAATACCCCGAGCGCGTGCGCTCCTGCGCTGTGGATCGAGATCGCGCGCCGGTCGAGCGTGCGCAGCGCAAGCGGGCGATTGTCGACTCGAACGGGTCGATCTCGCGCATCTTCGTAGAAAAGATAGAAGGCGCGCAGGTCGAAGGGCGGGAGATCGGTGAGTCCCTTCGCGGTGAGTGCGAGACCCGTGACCGTGATGTCGTCCATGTGGCGATTCGCGCTCACCTCGAAGCCGCCGCGCGTCGGATGCGCGGCGAAGGCGGTGGCGTTCCAGGCAGGGCGGTCGTAGGAGAGACGCACGGCATCCAGGCTGCGCGTCACGTGCGTGTAGCCGAACGGGCCGATCAGCCGCTCCGCGATCCGCGAGCGCTTGAGCGTGGCGAGCGTCCGATCGCCGGGAACGGTCTCGTTTCCGTCGCCGTACTCGAGGCGGCCGGCGCTCGCGGCGAAACCGCTGCGACGCACCGTGAGGTAGCCCTGCTTCAGAAAGGTTTCGCCCTGATCGGTGTCGCGCGTGTGTGCGAAGTAGCTCGCGCCCGGGCCGAGACTCCCGCGCGGAGCGGCCAGCGTCGCATCGCTGGGCAGGCTCAGGATTCGCGTGTCCTGGAGCTCGACCACCCCCTGCACGTAGGGAAACGTGATGCGCGTGCCCACGCGCAGCTGGTTCGCGAAGAATGCGTATTCGTGCGCGCCGCGCGGCGCAGTGCCCTCGGGAGGTTCGAACCACTCGACGAGCTCGCCGCGCACGCGGTTGCTCGCCGTGAAGGCAACGTGCTCCTGCCAGCTCGGGCTTTCCGACGCGGCCGCGAACGGAATCCATGTGATCGCTGCACCGAGGATCAGCGTGGCCCGCATCGAACCCCCCCCGGATTGCCAGAGAGTCGCCGACCATGCGACGATTCGCCCGCAAAGCCCGCTGATCGCAGGCTCCATGGGCGTCTTGGCGGATCGCAGGGGTTCGTGTACCCACTCCACGCGGGGTTGCCGACGCAGCGCCAGAGCCGCCTGGAGATTCCCCCATGACTCGAGACGACCGCCCGCTCGGTGACGTCGCGAACAAGCTGCTATTCGAGAACGAGCTCGTGCGCGTGTGGGAGCTGGAGCTGGCGCCGGGCGAAAGCTCCGATCGCCACCGCCACGATCTTCCCTATCTCTTGTGCGTGCTCGAGGGGTCGCGCGTCGACGCGGAGGTGGAGGGCACCGGCCGCGTCGAGCTGCCCGTACAGCCGGGCTCCGTGTTCTTCGTTCCGCCCGGGGCTACGGAGACGGCGATCAATCCCACGCGCGAGCGCTTCCGCGAGATCCTGATCGAGCTCAAGCAGCCCGGCACCGCGAAGGCGCAGATCGCGGTCGCGAACGTGCCGGCGTCGTTCCCGCGCGCCTGACGCAGGAGACGGACGGCGCGTCGTCCTTGTCCGATGGCGTAAGCTGACGTCGCGGGAGGTCATCCATGTCAGCCAATCCCGGGCCCGTGATCATCGAGTGCGCGATCAACGGCGTGACTTCGCCGGACAAGAACCCCAACGTGCCGCGCAAGCCCGCCGAGATCATCGACGACACGTTTCGCGCGCTGGATGCGGGCGCCTCGCTGATCCACGCACACAACTCGGACATCCAGCTCGACGGCGAAGCGGCGGCGCAGGACTATCTCGCCGCTTGGCGTCCGATCCTCGCGAAGCGCCCCGACACGCTCTGGTACCCGACGCTGTGCTGGGGGAAGGGCGCCGCGCAGATGCTCTCGCACATCGAGCCGATCGTGCGCGAAGTGCCGCTGCGCTTCTCTGTGATCGATCCGGGCTCGACCAACCTCGGCGGTCCCGACGACGAGGGCCTCCCGCAGGGCGTCGTCTACGCGAACTCCTACGCCGACATCCGCTACGGCTTCGAGACGTGCGAGCGACTTCGGCTCGCGCCGAGTCTTGCGATCTACGAGCCGGGCTTCCTGCAGACGGTGCTCGCCTATTACCGCGTGGGCCGCCTGCCGCGCGGTGCGATGGTCAAGCTCTACTTCGGCGGACCCTACGGTCTGTTCGCGACGAGCCCCGGTTGCACCTTCGGTCTGCCGCCGACCCGCCACGCGCTGCTCGCCTACCTCGACATGCTGGAGGGGACGGGCTTGCCCTGGTCGGTGAGCGTCTGGGGCGGCGATCTCATGGCCACGCCGATCGCCGAGATCGCGCTCCAGCTCGGGGGGCACCTGCACGTCGGGATCGAGGAGTTCTACAGCCCCGAGCGCAGCCCGAGCAACGAGGAGCTCGTGCGCGAGGCAGTCGCGCTCGTCGAGCGCGTCGGGCGACCGCTCGCCGACAGCTCGGCAGCCGCGCGCATCCTCGATCTTCCGCCCGTCGCGGACCTCGGGGTGCGCTGATCGACGCGGACGCACGCCGCTTCGCTCCGGCCACGGCGCGCAACCGCGCGCCGATCCTGGCCGTGCTCGAGCGCGTGCTGCCCGCGCAGGGTCTCGTGCTCGAGGTGGCGAGCGGCACGGGCGAGCACGCGGTGGCGTTCGCCCGGGCGCTACCCGGGCTCGAGATCCAGCCCAGCGACGTCGATCCCGACGCGATCGCGAGCATCGAGGCCTGGCGGTGCTACAGCGCGCTCCCGAACGTGCGACCTGCACTCGCACTCGACGTGCATGCGTGGCCGTGGCCCTTGAAGGGAGCACCCGACGCGATCCTGTGTAGCAACATGATCCACATCGCGCCGTGGAGCGCGTGTCTGGCACTGCTCGACGGCGCCGCCGCGCTGCTCGCACCCCGCGCTCCGCTAGTGCTCTATGGGCCCTACCGCGAGGGTGGCGTCCACACCGCCCCGAGCAACGAGGTGTTCGACGCGAGCCTGCGCGAACGCGACCCGCGCTGGGGCGTGCGCGACGCGGACGAGGTCGCCGCCGAGGCCGCCGCGCGCGGGCTCGACCTCGAGGAGATCGTCGCGATGCCGGCCAACAACCGCACGCTCGTGCTGCGCCGGCGCGCGGACTAGGAGGAGCGATGGTGCGCCGCGTGGTGGTCTGGGGAACCGGGAACGTCGGAAAGCCCGCGATTCGCGCCGTGTGTGCGAACCGCGGGCTCGAGCTCGTGGGTGTCGTCGTCGCGAACCCGGACAAGGTCGGGCGCGACGCGGGTGAGCTCGCGGGGATCGCAGCCACGGGCGTCCGCGCCACGGACGACGCGGGCGCCGTGCTCGCGCTGCGCCCGGACGCCGTCGCCTACACGGCAACCGCCGACACGCGCCTGGCCGGCGCGATCGACGACATCGTGCGCTGTCTCGAGGCGGGCGTGAACGTGGTGTCGACGGGCGTCTACCTGCTGCTCCATCCGGCGTCGGTGCCCGGGGACCTGCGCGCGCGCATCGAGGCCGCGTGCAAGGCCGGAGGAGGCACGTCGGTGTTCGTGTCGGGCATCGACCCGGGCTGGGCGGTCGACCTGCTGCCGCTCGTCCTCTCGGGCGTGGCGGGCCGGATCGATCAGATCCGCTGCCGCGAGATCTTCAACTACGCCACCTACGATCAGCCGCACGCGGTGCGGAACCTGATCGGCTTCGGCCGCCCGCTCGAGGAATCACCGCCGATGCTGCACCCGATGGCGCTCGATCTGCTCTGGGGGGGAATGGCGCGCGTGGTCGCCGACGGGCTCGGCGTCGTGCTCGACGAGACGCGCCAGGTGATCGAGCGGCGTCCGCTCGAGCGTACGATCGACACGCCCGAGATGGGAGTGTTCGAGAAGGGCACGCAGGGAGCGTTCCGCTTCGAGGTGCAGGGCATCGTGCGCGGCGAGCCGAAGATCATCTGCGAGCACATCACGCGCATCGATGACGAGATCGCGCCCGACTGGCCGCGGCCCGCAGCCGGCCAGCGCGGAAGCTATTCCGTGATCATCGAAGGGGATCCGAGCTTCGAGGTGTCGGTGCAGCTGCACGGCGGCGGCGGCAGTCCCGCCGACGCGGGCAACGCGACCGCCGCGGGGCGGATCATCAACGCGATTCCGAGCGTGTGCGCCGCGCCGCCGGGAATTCTCGGGCCGCTCGATCTGCCGCTCGTGACGGGGCGCGGGCTGCTCTGACGTTCAGACCCGACGTTCGGGCGCGCGCGCTCCCGGATGCAGCGCGAGCACTTCGCTGAATCCGTCGGCGAGGCAGCGGCTGAAGCGCTCGGGCTCCGTGATCGCGGCGGGATCGATGTTCGCGGCGATGCAGCAGGTTTCGCCGTGTGTCACGAGCGTGATCATCGCAGCGCACCCCGGCAGCGGTCCAAAGCCGTAGAGCCGCTCGATCTTCGAACCGGCCAGGTAGTAGTCGCCGCGCAGGCCGGGCACGTTGCTCGCCTGGAAGTCGTTCGTCTTGGTGAGACTGCCGGCGAGCTGGCTGATCAGCGGGCCGGGCAGGCGTGACATCACGGGGGCGAGCATCGCCATCGCGTCGAGCGCGGGCTCGGCGCGCGCCGCGCGCACCATCCGGCCGATCGCCTCCATGCGCTTGCGCGGATCGTCGATGCCGACGGGCCCGGAGAAGCGCGCGCCTGCGAAGCGGTTGCCGCCTGCGGGATCGTCGTCGCGCCGCACGTTGATCGGAATCGCGATCGGCATGCTCTCGATCGGGTGGTCGAGCTCGTCGTGGTAGAGGCGGAATCCGCCGAGCAGTGCGGCGAGGAACGCGTCGTTGAGCGAGGCGTCAGCGGCCTTCGCTGCAGCGCGCAGATCCGCGAATGCGACGTCGAGCGCGAGGAAGCGCCACGAGAGCGAGCGCGCGCGCAACAGCGGTGAACCGTCCGCCTCGGGTCCGCCGAGCACGCGCGCGAGCGAGCTTCCGAAGCGCAGCGCGTTCTGTGCGGTCTCGACGGGGCGGGAGAGCGGCCGGAGCAGGTCGCCCGCGTTCGACAGCAGTCCCGAGAGCGAGCGCGCGTCGCGGCTGATCTGCTCGGCGAAAATTTCGCGCGGGGTCGCCCATTCGGGGAGCGGTACGGGCGGCTGCGGCTTGCGCGGGTTGTGCTCGCGCGTCGTCGAGTGCAGCTGCGAGAACAGCTGGAACCCGCCCATCCCATCGGTGGTGGAGTGATGCATCTTGAGCAGGTGCACCGCACGGCCGTCGGGAAGGCCCTCGAATAGCACCGACTCCCATGGAGATCGCGCCCTGTCGAACGGCGTCATCGCGATCTGCTCTGCGGCCGCGAGGAGCTCGGTCCAGCCCGCGGGCTTCGGAAGCTGGATCCGCCGCACGTGATAGTGGAGATCGAAATCGGGGTCGTTCACCCAGCACGGATTGCCGAGCCCGAGCAACGGCTCGACGACCTTCTGGCGGAAACGCGGGACCATGCGCGTCGCCCACTCGCAGGCTTTCTCGAAGCGCGTCCAGTCGGGTGTGCGATCGAGCAGTTCGAGGCCGCAGATCGTCGAGCGCAGGCGCGGATCGGACTCCGCGCGCCACATCAGCGACTCGAGCGCGTTCATCTCGCGGGTTTCGCCCCAGCGCAGCGGAGCGTCGCCGGTGGCCGTGTCTCGTTCCTTCGCCATTCAGGGGCTCCCCGTATCCGGTCAGGTGCCGGCGAGCCGGGCGACGACCGGCGCGAACGCCTCGTAGTTGTCCTCGCCCAGCACGACGTACGAGACGCTCCATTCCTCGCGCCGCTGCTGGAGCAGCTCGCAGACGGCGTCGACGCTGCCGACGAGCGAGATCCCGCTGCCGAGCGCGTCGTCGGCAGAGATGCCGAAGCGCGGTGCCACCGCGGAGGCGAATCCCTTCGCGTTGTCCGTGATCGCGGCCAGGAAATAGCGGATCTGGAGCTCGATCTCGTCGAAGCGCTGGCCCGCGCCCTCGCGCACCCAGCCGATCTTCTCGAGCGTCTGCGCGGCGAGGCTCGTCTTGACCGCGTCCGCGGTGATCTCGCCCGCGCGCAGGTTCGGATTGATTCCGACGATGTCGGCTTCGCGTCCCGCGAGGCGCAGCAGGCGTTTGCCGCCGCCGCCGATCAGGATCGGCGGGCGCGGCTTCTGTACGGGCTTGGGCACGCCGTCGTAGCTGCGGATGCGGTAGTGCACGCCCTCGAAATCGAACCGTCCCGGACCCCACGCCTGCTTGACGATCTGGATCGCCTCGCCGAGCCGCTCGATCCGCGTGCCCGGCGAGTCGTAGCGCAGGTCGAGCGCGTCGTAGTCCGTGCGCTGCCAACCCGCGCCGAGTCCGAACTCGAGGCGTCCATCGGAGAGCAGATCGATCGTGGCCGCTTCTTTCGCCACGATCGCGGGATGCTTGTAGTCGTTGCCGAGCACGAGCATGCCGATCCGGAGCTGCTCGGTGACCGCAGCCGCGAACGAGATCCCGACCATCGGCGCGAGCGGCGTGTCGATGAAGTGATCGGGCATGAACAGCGTGGAATAACCGAGCGCTTCCACCTTGCGCGCGCGCTCGCGCCAATCCTTCGCGGATCCGATGCTCGTGGTCTGGACGCCGAAGCGGAACCTGCGGGGGTGTGTCATGGTTGAATCGTATCAGAGGATCCACCGCTCTCCTGCGAGCGATGGGTCAAGGGGGGTGCGATGTCGACCTTTCGCATGTTCCTGAATCAGGAGCCGAGGTCGTTCGCCAAGGGCGACATCATCTTCGAGAATGGTGATCCCGCGGATCGCATGTTCATCGTTGCGGAAGGGGAGGTGGAGATCTCGATCGGAGGCCAGGTCGTCGACGTCCTCGGAGCCGAGACGATCTTCGGCGAAATGGCGCTCGTGACGAAAGATCCGCGCAGCGGCACCGCGCGGGCACGCACCGATTGCAAGGTCGTCGAGATCCCGGAGCGCCGCTTCCTGCTGCTCGTCCAACAGACGCCCAACTTCGCGCTCGACGTGATGCGCGTGCTCGCGGAGCGACTGCGACGACGGGACCCCGCCTAGCCCATCACGAACGCGACCAGCTTGTTTCCGTCGAGGTCGCGGAAGTAGCCGCCGTAGAAGCGCGGATTGCGCGGGCCGGGCGGACCCTCGTCCTTTGCGCCGAGCTCGATCGCCTTCTTGTAGATGCGGTCGACCGCCTCCTTCGAGTCGGCCGAGAGCGCGATCATGATGCCGTTGCCCACCGTCGCCTTGTTCCCGTCCGCGGGTGTGCAGATCGCGATCATGGGCTTGCCGGGTCCGGAGCCGTAGAAGCGCATGCGGTCGTTGGCCATGATGCGCTTGGCGCCGACCTCCGCGAGCAGGGCGTCGTAGAACTGCTCGGCGCGCGCGAGGTCGTTCGTGCCGATCGTGACGTAGCCGATCATCGGATCCTCCTTGGTGGACCGAATCGTATCAGACCATCCGCACCTCCCCCGACCGGAGACCGCCAGCGGCGGATCGTCAGCGCGCAGGCCGAGCTCGAAGCGCAGCCCGTCCGGCGCGACGCGGCTCCAGATCACACGGCTCGCGCGCACGTATCGCGCGCCGAACCGCGGGCTGAGACACCGCGACCCGCGGACACCAGTTCACTCGGGCAGCCTGAATGGCGCGCTGCCGAAACGATCTTGGCTGGCGCCAGCCCAACGGGACCGTCAAGCTTTCTCGTCCGGCATCTGTCCGGACGATGTGCGACGTAGCATCGCGTCGGTCCTTGCTTCCATCTGGGCGAATCGCTGCGAGATGGATTTCAGCGACCGCCGAACCTCGCGATCGCGGACTTGACGCTCCTGGTCGGTACGCTGCGAGCGCGCTAGGTGCAACATCGGCTCGGGAATCGCGTCCCCGCAGCTCTCGCACTTACCCGCTTCAGTCGAAGCCGTCCAGTGCACGCAGCTGCGGTGGTAGACCTCGCCGTTATTCGTGAGCCAGTCCATGTTCACGTCCTCTTCTACCGGAGAGATCGGCGGCGGCAGCGCGCTCTTCAACACAATTGAGTTAAGTCCTCTCCATTCGGCGGCGTCGGTAGTTCTTGCAAACCGAACTGCGCCTCGGCTGCCGTCAACCTGCGCACCCGGCGCCTCGAAGCGGCAGCGCGCGAGCAACTCGGAGGGTGCTAGTCAGCGCTTGGAGCGCGGCGAATATGAACCGAGATCTCTATTCCAGTTGCCAAGATCCTGGCTACGCCCGCCCCCACGGCAGCCGGCGAGGGCCGAGCACTGTCACAAGGCCAGCGACGAGTTGGATGAAACCTCCGGGTTCTGGCCAATACCTGGCTTCGCCTCGTCCCTCTCGAGTTGGGGGGAGGAATGGACCACGCTTCGGTGCGAGTCTCGACGGAGCGCTCAGGCGTCGCGGTACAGCTTTGCGCGCGCGCGCACGGGCGCGAGCAGCGCGTCTAGATCGGGCTGCTCGAGCGGGTAGCCTTTCGGGTGGGGCGGACGCGGTTCGAGCCCGAGCCCGGCCTGGACGAGCGGATGCTGGTAGTAGGCGGAGTAGAGCTGGAAGACGAGGCCGGGCAGGAAGCCCGGGTCGGACGAGGCGTGCGCGTTGAGGACGTCCGAGCGGTCGGCCGGCGCGAGCGCCGCGAATCCGGCCGCGCCGCGCTCGCGCGCCGCCGCATCGAGCGCATCGAGACCGCGCGCCGTGATCGCGCACATCGCGCCGAGCTTCTCCTCGATCGCGCTCGTGAGCCCGATCTCCCCCGCGCCCGGCAGGGCGCCGTCTGCACTGCGCGGGATCACCGTCTCGAGCACGGCCTCGAGCGCGACGCGCTGCGCAGGGCTGAATCCGGCCGCGGTCATTCGAACAGGTCCGCCAGGTTGCGCTTGATCGCGTCGCCGATGTAGAGCGCGAGCGCCTGGATCGTGTTGGTCGGATTCACGGCCGCGGCGGTCACGAAGATGCTGCCGTCGACGATGAACAGGTTCGGGACGTCGTGGCAGCGACCCCATTCGTTCACGACCGACTTCTCGGGATCGGTGCCCATGCGCGCGGTGCCCATGAGGTGCCAGCCCGCGGGCGCGAGCGGCGCATCCGCGAGCGTCTCCTTCGCGCCTGCGGCTTCGAGCACCTCGCGTCCGCGCGCGACCGCGTGCTCGAGCATGCGTTGGCTGTTCTCGCCGAGGCGGTAGTGGATCTTCGGCGCGGGAATTCCGTCGGCGTCGACGAGCTCCGGGTCGAGCGTGACGCGATTGCACTCTTCGGGCAGGTCCTCGCAGATCGCCACCATCCCTGCGGTGCGATCCCAGAGCTCGGAGTAGGCCTCGTGGTGGCCCGCGCCCCACGGCACGTGCCCCGTCGACATTCCGAGCAGCGCGGTGCCCACGGGCCCGATGCCGCGCACCATCTCGAACGAATAGCCGCGCGCGAAGCCGCGCGAGCGGTCGGTTTCGTAGAACTCCTGGCTGATGATGCAGCAGCCGGTCGGACCCTTGTAGCCCTCGAGCGCGCTCGGGAAGATGCCCGTGACGAGACCGTACGGGTGGAACATCAGGTTCTTGCCGACGAGCCCGCTGCGATTGGCGAGTCCGTCGGGGAAGCGCGCCGAGGCGGAGTTGAGCAGCACGCGCGGAGTTCCGACGCCGTTGCACGCGAGCACCACGATCTCGGCCTTCTGGCGCCGCTCGACGCCGTCGGCGTCGTAATAGATCACGCCGTTCGCGAGTCCGCGCTCGTCGAGCGTGATCTCGCGCACGCGGCAGTGCGTGCGCAGCTCGACACCGTTTCGGATCGCGGCGGGCCAGTAGGTGACGTCGGTGCTGCCTTTGGCGCCCTGCGCGCAGCCCATGATGCACGGGCCCAGGTTGATGCACGCGGCCCGGCCCTCGTACTCGCGTGTGGCGATCGCGCTGTCCGAAGGCCACCAGTGCCAGCCGAGCCGGTTGAACCCGTGCGCCAGCGTCTCTCCGAGCAGACCCAGCGGAACCGGCGGCAGCGGCGGCTCCTTGGCGGGCCCGGCCGGGTCGCCCGCGAGCCCGGCCACGCCCATCAGGCGCGCGTTCGTATCGTAGTAGGGCGCGAGCGCCGCGTAGTCGATCGGCCAGTCGTCGCCGACGCCGTCGAGCGTGTGCGTGCGGAAATCCGAGGGGTGGAAGCGCGGGAAGTGCGCCGCGTACAGGATCGTGCTGCCGCCGACCGCGTTGAAGTTCGAGATGTGGATCGGCGACTCGCCGTCGTTGATCGGATAGTCCTCGCGCCGTCCGCGTCCGTTCGGCGAGAAGCCGAACGCGCCGAAGCGCTCGAGCTCCCAGCCGGCCCGCGTGCTCGGATAGTCGAGCGGGTTCATCCAATCGCCCTGCTCGAAGCAGACGATCCGCATGCGCGTCTCGGCGAGACTCCACGCGATCGCGGCGCCGGATGCTCCCGCGCCGATGATCAGGACGTCGACGGTGTCATCCGCCACGGGGTCTCCCGCTCGAGGAACGCGCAGCATAGCAGCGCCGGTTCCGCCCGGTCGGGTCTCAGACGTGCCGGACGCGTTCCGCGCGTGCTGAGTAGGAGTCGGCGAGCGACCTCATCTCGGGGGTGAAGGCGATCCTGCCCGGCGAGTACCAAGGCAGATAGGTCGCGAGCACGAGCGGGAGTAGACCGCGGACGCCTTGCCAGGCCTCCCGCCGCATACGCGCACGGCGCTCCGCCGCCCCGCCGAAGCGAGCCAGCGTCTCGGGATCGGCTTCTTCCATGTGGCGGACGACGCGGAGGATCCAGCCGAACATGTGGCGCTGCGCGTAGAATCCCCAGCGCAGGCGATAGAAGTAGTCGCCGAAGATGTGGTCGTAGACGTCGAAGGCGACGGTGCGGTGCTCGAGCTCCTCGATCAGGTGCCACGAGAACAGCTCGCGCACCGGCGAGCGCAGGCGCTCCATTTTCCCGGTCGCGAATCCGTAGCGCGCGATCGCGGTCGTCAGTGCTTCGAATCCCTCCGCGTAGGCGAGATTGAACTGGAGTGGCTTCGTCTCCGAAAACCTCTGGTAGTCCGCTTCCAGCTCGCGTTCGAGCTCTTCGAGCCGCGGGAACCCCGACGTGCGCACGGCCTCGTTGAAACGCCGGTGCTGCCGATAGTGCTGCCCTTCCTGCGCGTTGAAGCGCTCGAGATCCTTCAGCAGCTCCGGATCGTCGATCCGCTTCTTCGCTGCGTTCATCGTGCGGATCAGGTACGGCTCCAGGTAGGGAAGCAACAGCGACATCGCCAGATGCAGGTAGGACTCCTCGGGTTCGCCCTCGACGACGATCGGATCGATCCCCTCTGGGAAATCGAAGCGCATCGCGCGTACGGTAATGTCGTGCATCGCCGCACACCCTAACGCGAAGCGACGCCACAGCCCAAGTCCGATGGCTCGCGGCGGCGTTCCTTCCGACCCGAGAGAGAGCCGTGATGGCCTGCGAAGAAATCGAGCTGCGCGCCGGAGGCCTGCGCTTCTCGGCCATCAGCGACGGCGCGGGCCCGATCGCGCTCTGTCTGCACGGTTTTCCCGACACCAGGCGCTCCTTCCGCCTGCAGCTCCCGGCTCTCGCGGAAGCGGGATTCCGCGCCGTGGCGCCGCAGCTGCGCGGCTACGAGCCGTCGTCGCAACCGGCGAACGGCGACTATCACATCGCGCGCATGGCGGAGGACGTCATCGGCTGGATCGACGACCTCGGCGCTACCCGGGTCCATCTGATCGGCCACGACTGGGGAGCGGTGATCGCCTACGCCGCCGCCAGTCTGGCTCCGCAGCGTTTCGACTCGCTGTGCACTCTCGCGATCGCCCACCCCGGCCGCTTGCGCAGCGAGGGCGTGCGCAAGGTGCCGAGCCAGCTCCGCAAGTCCTGGTACATGTTCTTCCTGCAGCTGCGCGGGCTCGCCGAGTACGCGCTCGAAGCCGACGACTGGCGCTTCATCGAGAGACTGTGGCGCGCGTGGTCGCCCGGCTGGGACTTTCCGCCCGCAGAGCTCGCGCACGTGAAGCGCACGCTCGCGCAACCCGGCGTGAAGAAGGCGGCCATCGCCTACTACCGCGCCATGTTCAATCCCTTCGGCCGCGCCGCGCGTCGCACCGAGGAGCTGCTGACGGCGCCGATCCATGTGCGCACGCTTGCCGCGACCGGCGCCCTCGACGGCTGCATGGACACCCGCCTGCACGACGTGGCGATGTCGCCGCGCGACTTCCCGGGAGGCCTCGAAGTGGTTCGTTACCCCGACGCCGGACACTTCCTTCACCAGGAGGTTCCCGACGCGTTCAACGCGACACTGATCGACTGGCTGCGGCGCTGACCTGCACGCCCGTCGTTCGATCGCCTACGCGGGATTCACGAGCAGCGCCGAGCGATCCACCGCCGGACCGCGCAGGCGGATCCAGACCACGAGCGAGATCGCCACGAGACCGAGACCGAACGCGAGCCCCCACCAGATGCCCGCGAGCCCCCAGCCGCGCCGCAGCGCGAGCCACGATCCGATCGGCAGCGCGAGCCCCCAGTAGCTCACGAGGTTGAACACCATGGCGGGCCGCGTGCGGCCCATGCCGCGCAGCACGCCGCAGCCCACCGCCTGCGTGCCGTCGAAGATCTGGAACGCACCCGCGATCGGCAGGATCGCCGCACACGCCGCGATCACCGCGGCGTCGGGCGTGTAGATGCGGGGAAGCAGATGCCGGAACAACACGAAGGACAATCCCGAGAGCGACATCACCGCGGCACCCATGCCGATCGACACCCAGGCGGCGCGCTGCGCGGCTTCGGGCTCGCGCGCACCGATCAGGTTGCCCACGCGCGTCGCGGCGCCCTGCGCGATGCCGAGCGGCAGCATGAACGCGAGCGCTGCCATGTTCAGGGTGACGGTGTGCGCCGCGAGCGGTACGGGGCCGAGCTGGCCCGCGATCAGCGCAGCGCCCGAGAACGCCCAGATCTCGAGCGAGATCTGCAGCGCGATCGGCAGCCCGAACGCGGCGATCTGTGCGAGATGGCGGCGGTGGAGGGAATCGCGCGACCACGGCACCCACGCGCCCTCGTGCAGCGCGAACGCGCGCATCAGCAGCGCGAGACCCGCAAAGCATCCCACCCGCGTGAGCGTCGTGGCGATCCCGGCGCCGACCACGCCCAGCGCAGGGGACCCGAGGTGGCCGAAGATCAGCACCCAGTTGAAGAGCGCGTGCACGAGGTTCGCCGCGATCATCACGAACAGCGCGGGCCTCACCTGCTCGCGGCTCTGCAGGTACTGGCGCAGCGCGATGTAGGAGAGGTAGAAGGGGATGCCCGGGATCTGCACGAGGGTGTATTCGTGCGCGAGACGCGCGAGCGCGGGGTCCTGACGCGCGAAGAGCAGGAAGCTCT
This sequence comes from uncultured delta proteobacterium, assembly GCA_963832165.1. Lineage (GTDB taxonomy): Bacteria > Myxococcota_A > UBA9160 > UBA9160 > SMWR01 > JAHEJV01. Next base: position 818,202 of record CAWHTE010000011.1, read on the forward strand.
CGGTGCCGAGCCAGAGCAGCGCAACGGGGATCGCGAGCAGCCACGCGAGCACGAGCGCGGCCTGGAGCGCGCGGCCCGCGCGTTCGCCTTCGCCCGCGCCGTGCGCCTGCGCGACGATCGGCACGAGCCCCATCACCATGCCCGCGGCGAACTCCATCGTGCCGTAGATCCAGACGTTCGCGATCGCGACCGCGCCGAGTGCCTCGACCGAGACGCGGCCGACCATCGCGGTGTCGACGAAGCCGATCAGCATGCCAGCGAGCTGGGTCGCGGCGACGGGCGCGCCGAGCGACACCATCTTGCGGATCTCGGCGCGGAGCAGGGACACGGAGTTCCTCGGGCGGAGTGCGCAAGTTACCGGCTATTCTCGCGCCGTGAAATTCGGCGTGCTCCAGTTCTTCAGCTGGCCCGAGCGCCGGATCCCGATTGCGCAGGTCTACGAGCGCGCGCTGTCGCGGATCGAGATCATGGACCGCACCGGCTACGACGCGGTGTGGCTCGCCGAGCACCACTTCAACTCGTTCTCCGTCTGCCCATCGGTACATATGATGGGGACGCACGTCGCGGCGCGAACGAAGCGGCTGCGGATCGGCACGGCCGTGACGCTCGCGGCGTTCTACCACCCGCTGCGGATCGCCGAGGAGATCGCGCTGCTCGACGTGCTCTCGGGCGGGCGCGTGAACTTCGGCGCGGGGCGCGGCTTCGACGCGACCGAGTTCCGCGCGTTCGGCGTGCCGCCGCCCGAAAGCGCCGACCGCTTCCGCGAAGCGGTCGAGATCGTGCTCGCGGCGTGGAGCGGCGACCGCCTGAACTACGCGGGGCGTTATTTCTCGTTCGAGAACATCGAGGTGCTGCCGAAGCCGGTTCAGTCGCCACATCCGCCCGTGTGGGTGGCGGCGTCGTCCGAGCCTGCGGTGGAGTGGGCGGCGCAGCGCGGGCTCACGATCATGATGGATCCGCACTCGCCGCACGTCGAGATCGCGCGCAAGCGCGAGCTCTACCGCACCCAGCTCGAGGCCGCGGGCCACCGCATGGACGGGCGCGAGATCCCGATGGCGCGCCTCGTCGCCGTGGCGGAGACCGAGGTGAAGGCCGAGGAGGTCGCGCGCAGCGGCGCGGGCTGGATCGTCGGGTCGTACATGGGCAGGAGCGGCGCGTTCCTCGATCCGAAAGGCGCGCCGCAGAAGGACCCGATCGATCGCTATCTCGACGGGATCGTTGTGTACGGAACGCCCGAGAAGGTGGTCGACGATCTGCAGCAGCTCGGGGAGGAGATGTTCCTCGACTACCTGCTCGCCGCGCCGTTGTCACACGAGTCGTTCCTGCTGTTCACGGAGAAGGTGCTGCCCAAGCTGATCTGACCCGCGGGGTGTGACTATTTGTCCCTTCCGGGACTCGTGCTCTGTTAGGGTGGGGCGCCACCCGGTAGCGTGGGGCCGTCCACCCGTCGCGAACGCGCAGGGCCCACCGTCGGTACTCGCTTCGGGCGCAACCCGAGGCCGCCATGCGCAACCGACTCGCGCGCTCGCTCACCACCCTGATCTCGTGCATCGGCCTCGCTTCGGCCTGCGCCCATCCGGGTGGCGGGGGACCCGAGACTGCCGCCGGGACCGGTGCGACCGACCCGCTCTGGCTCGCGACGGCGCAGCGGCACATCGCGGCGCGCGAGTACTGGGCGAGTGAGAACGGCGACGGCCTCCAGGCACCCAACCGCGCGCACGACCTGCGCACCTACTTCGAGAAGACGGGCATCCGCGTGCACGACCGCACCGCGGGCGGGAGCCCCGAGCTGCTGCGCCTGTCTCTTTCCGGTGTCGGGCGCGAGAAGACGCTGGCTGCGCCGGCAGCCGGCGCGTTGGTTACCGACGAGAACCGCGTGGAGATCCATCGCCCGGGCCTCGTCGAGTGGTACGTGAATTCGCCGGCGGGTCTCGAGCAGGGCTTCACGCTCGAGGAGCGACCGGCCGGCGAGGGACCGCTCGTGGCAGAGCTTCGCATTGCCAGTGCGCGTCTCGCCCTGCGCGGCAGCGCGGTGAGCATCGACACGGGAACGCGTCGGCTCCGCTTCGGCGAGCTCGCCGCGGTCGACGCCGAAGGACGCTCGCTCGCGGCGCATTTCGAGCTGCCCGAAACCGAGCGACTAAGGATCGTCGTCGAAGATGCGGGCGCGACCTATCCGATCGTGATCGACCCCTTGCTCACGGAGACGGCGGATACGCAGCTCGAATCGGATCAGGGGAGCGCGCAGTTCGGCCGCCTCGGGAGCGCGGGCGACGTGAACGGCGACGGCTACGCCGACGTGATCGTGGGTGCGCCGCTTTACGACGCGGGCCTGGCAGACGAAGGAGCCGCGTTCGTGTTCCTGGGCAGCGCGACCGGGATCGCGGACGGCGGTGTCGCCGGCGCGGCGGCGCAGCTCGAGTCGGATCAGGCGGGCGCGCAGATGGGCCGCGCGGTGGCGGGCGCCGGGGACGTGAATGGCGACGGCTACGGGGACGTGATCGTCTCCGCGGTCAACTACGACGCGGGGCAAGGAGTTGGCGAGGGCGCTGCCTTCGTGTTCCTGGGCAGCGCGACCGGGATCGCGGACGGCAATCCCTCGACCGCGGCGGCGCAGCTCGAGTCGGACCAGGCGAACGCGCGCCTGGGCTTCAGCGTCGCGGGCGCCGGCGATGTGAACGGAGACGGCTACGCCGACGTGATCGTGGGCGCCAATCTCTACGATGCGGGCCAGACGGACGAAGGGGCTGCGTTCGTGTTCCACGGCAGCGCGACGGGGATCGCGGATGGCAATCCGGCGACGGCGGTGACGCAGCTCGAGTCGAACCAGGCGATAGGGACGGTCCCGCAGTTCGGCGGGAGCGTGGCGGGCGCCGGCGATGTGAACGGAGACGGCTACGCCGACGTGATCGTGGGCGCCAGTTTCTACGATGCGGGCTCGGCCGACGAGGGGGCCGCGTTCGTGTTCCACGGCAGCGCGACGGGGATCGCGGATGGCAATCCGGCGACGGCGGTGACGCAGCTCGAGTCGAACCAGGCGATAGGGACGGTCCCGCAGTTCGGCGGGAGCGTGGCGGGCGCCGGCGACGTGAACGGCGACGGCTACGCCGACGTGATCGTGGGAGCTCTCTCCTACGACGCGACACTGCCGGACTCGGGCGCTGCGTTCGTGTTCCACGGCAGCGCGACGGGGATCGCCAATGGCAATCCGACGACGGCGGAGACGCAGCTCGAGTCGGTTCAGGGGAGCGCGCAGTTCGGCCGGAGCGTATCGGGCGCGGGAGACGTGAATGGCGACGGCTATGCCGACGTGATCGTGAGCGCTCCCTTGTACGACGCGGGCTCGACCGACGAGGGAGCCGCGTTCGTCTTCCACGGCAGCGCGACCGGGATCGCGGATGGCAATCCGGCGACGGCGGCGGCGCAGCTCGAGTCGAACCAGGCGTCAGCGGCCGCTGACTTCAGCGCCGGGGTGGGGGACGTGAACGGCGACGGCTACGCCGACGTGATGATGAGCGCTTCCTCATACGACGCGCCCTCGGCCGACGAGGGGGCGGCCTTCCTCTACCTCGGCGGCGCGGCGGGCATCGCCGACGGCAGTCCCGCGACCGCGGCCGCGCAGCTCGAGTCGAATCAAGCCAACGTCCCCCCCGCCGCTTTCGGCTCTTTCGGCTACAGCGTCTCGGGCGCGGGCGACGTGAACCGCGACGGCTACAGCGACGTGGTCGTGGGCGCGCCGTACTACGACGCGGGCCTCCCGGACGAGGGGGCGGCCTTCGTCTTCCATGGGAGTGCAGCGGGAATCGCGAGCGGCAATCCGACCACGGCGAACGCGCTGCTCGAGTCGAACCAGAATGCCGCGCAGTTCGGCTACAGCGTCTCGGGAGCGGGCGACGTGAACGGCGACGGCTACGCCGACCTGATCGTGGGCGCTCCCGTCTACGACAACCCGGACGCGGACGAGGGCGCGGCCTTCGTGTTCCATGGCAGTGCAGCGGGAATCGCGAGCGGCAATCCCACGACCGCGGCGGCGACGTTCGAGTCGAACCAGCTCATCGGATCGAGCCTGCTGCCCCCGGTGTTCGGCTACAGCGTGGCGGGTGCGGGGGACGTGAACGGGGACGGCTACGGCGACGTGATCGTGGGCGCTGCCGGCTACGACAATGCGCAGGATGACGAGGGCGCGGCATTCGTGTTCCTGGGCAGTGCTTCGGGCATCGCGAGCGGCAATCCCGCGACCGCGGCGGCGCAGATCGAGCCGGACCAACCGACCGCGCTTCTCGGCTACAGCGTGGCGAGTGCGGGCGACGTGAACGGCGACGGCTACGCCGACGTGATCGTCAGCGCGCCGAACTACGACGCGGGGACGACCGACGAAGGCGCCGCGTTCGTGTTCCTGGGCAGCGCTTCGGGAATCGCGGACGGCAGTCCCACCACCGCGTCGGCGCAGCTCGAGTCGGACCTGGAGTCCGCGTTCTTCGGTGGGACCGTCGACGGGGCCGGTGACGTGAACGGCGACGGCTATGCGGACGTGATCGTGGGCTCCCTTTCTGCGTACGTCTTTCTCGGGAGCGCGTCGGGAATCCCGGACGGCAATCCCATCACCGCGGAGACACAGCTCGACTCGGCCCAGGAGTTCGCGGCGTTCATCAACGTGGCGAGTGCGGGGGACGTGAACGGGGACGGCTACGCCGACGTGATCGTGGGCGCTCACCAATACGACAACCCGAATACGAACCCGAATGCCGACGAGGGCGCGGCATTCGTATTCCTGGGCAGTGCGTCGGGGATCGCCGGCGGCAATCCCTCGACCTCGGCGGCCCAGCTCGAGTCGAACCAGGCGGGCGCGCACCTCGGCATCAGCGTGGCGGGTGCGGGCGACGTGAACGGCGACGGCTTCGCCGACGTGATCATCGGCGCCGACTCCTACGACGCGGGCGAGACGAACGAGGGCGCGGCGTTCGTGTTCCTCGGCAACTCCGCCACCGGTCGCCCGGTGCTCGCGCGCCAGCGGCGCGGCAACGGCAGCGGGATCGCGGTACAGCCGTGGGGCGGCGCACATTCAGGCACCGGCTTCGCCGCAGAGCTGCGCGCGAGCCACCCGTACGGCACCGGCCGCGTGAAGGCCGAGCTCGAGGCGTGCCCGGACGGCCCCCCCGCGGTTGCCTTCGGCCACGCGAGCTGCACGACGGCCCTGACACCGACGTGGATCGCGGTCAACGGCACGACGCCCGATGTGCTGATCTCCCATACCTTCTCCGGCCTCACGCCGAACACGCTCTATCGCTGGCGAGCGCGCGTGCTGCACGCGGCGTCGACGGGAGCGATCGCGACCGAACCCGCGCACGGCCCGTGGCGGCGGGTCGCCGGGCAATCGGTGGAGGCGGACATCCGGCTGCCCGAGCCGGGTCTCGCGCTCGCGCTCGCGAACGGCGCCGCACTGCTCGCCGCCCTCGCGCGGCGGCGAGCACGCGGTCTGCGGAACTAGACCCGGGGCACGGGTCAGGGCAACTCCAGGGCCGAGGTGAGCGTGTGCGCAGCGTTTTCGCTGCGCAGTGCCGCGCGGTGGATTCGGGGCGATTTGCACTCCGGTCGCGGACGGGTTCTGCCGAAACGTCCCGTAAGAGATCGCTGCTCTACGAGCTTCGTTCCGGAGGGTTGGATGCCGCAGGTCCGTGTTCGCCTCGTGCTGTCGTTGCTGCTGGGGCTGCTCTGTGCGCAGCCGAGCTCCGCGTTGATCATCGACATCGACGGGACCTCCAACAATCTCGCGAATCCGGTGACGGTCTTTTTGACCGCGGGCACGTACTCCGTGACGCCGATCGGGATCTCCGGCGGCGGCCTGTACGACGCGTGGAATCCCTTCGGCACCACGAGCTGCGCCACGTCGCCCGACGGCTGTCCCCAGACCATTCCCACGACCGTGGAGGGCTGGAAGATCTCCTACGACGTGATCTCGGATGACATCAGCTCGGTGATCGTGAGCGGCACTCCGCTCACCTCGATCTCCAGCGCTCCCAGCGGTCCCGCCGTCATCCAGGATTACTGGCTGTCGAACGGCAGCGAGACGGATCGCTTCCATGTGGACGACGCGACCGTCTACGCGACCGCCGCCGACGCCTTCCCGAACGGCGAGAGCTCGCTGTTCACCGTGAGCGGGTCCGGGCTGGTCGGGTTCTCGATCCTCGACGGATTCACCGGCGACAATTTTGGCGGGATGTCGCTCGACATCCAGCCCCTGACCGTACCCGAGCCTGCGCCTGCGGCGCTGATGGCACTCGCGCTCACGGCGCTGTGTCTGTGGCGGCGCAGCACGCGCTAGCGGAACTTCGCGCCCACAGCCCGAAGCACTGCCGCGGGTTGGATCAGGCGATCCGGAAATCGGAGATCTGGATCTCCGCGCCGTAGTCGGCGTAGTCGCCCGCGGAGCGCTGATCGCGGAAGCGCGCCCACGACACTGGGCGGTAGCGCGCGCGCTCGCCACCGCGCAGCAGCTCGGGCAGCGGCTCGCAGATCGTCGCGTACGAGGGGTTCCAGAAGAACGGGGCCGAGAAGCGCGTGTGCTTCTCGCTCGCGACCACGCGGTGTACGGGCGAGCGGTAGTGATCGTTGCTCCACACCTGGAGCATGTCGCCGAGATTCACCGTGAACGCACCCGGCACCGGCTCGATCAGCACGAGCTGCTCGCCGCGCTGCACCTGGAGGCCCGCGTGCTCGTCCTGGTACAGCAGCGTGATCGCACCCGCGTCGGTGTGGTGGTGCACGGCGAGCTGGCCGCGCTCGGGGAGCAGCGGTGCATCGGCGGGCGCGGGGTCGGGGCAGGGCAGGTAGCGGTTCAGGCGCTGGAAGCTCGTGTGATCGACGAACGCGTGGTCGAGCGCGTCGGGCTCGAGGTGGAGGCCCGCACACAGCGCGCGCTGGAGCGCGCGCGCGATTCCTCCGCAGCGGTGGTAGTGCGCGAGCAGCGCGTCGCGCAGCTCGGGCATCGCGGCGGGCCAGCGATTGGTGCCGTCGCTGTGGGAGGGCACTGGCGCTCCCGCTTCGCGCTCGATGCCGTAGTCGAACACCTCCTTCCAGTCGCGGCGGTTCTTGGTGAGCTCGGCGTCGTACCAGCCCCACGCGTTGTCGCGCGTGCGGCGCAGCGACTCCTTGGCGGCGGCCGGGAGATCGAAGAGCTGCCGCATCGCCGCCGCGAACGAATCGAGCTGGCCGGCCGGGATGCCGTGCCCCACGACGTGGAAGAGGCCCCACTCTGCGCATGGCTCCGCGATCGCGCGCGCCACACGAGCGATCGCTCGGGCGTCGCCGCTGTCGAGGCCGCGGATATCGACGATCTCGGGCTGGTCGCTCATCGGCAACCCTTCATCGCTCCGATCAGGGTATCCTGTTTCCCCGCTTTGCGAGGACACCGCGAGGAGATCCGTGATGAAGTACCGACTGCTGGGCAACAGTGGCCTGCGCGTATCCGAGCTCGCGCTCGGCGCGATGACGTTCGGTATGCCGGGCTGGGGAGTCGAGAAGGACGAGAGCCGCCGCGTCTACGACGGGTTCCGCGAAGCCGGCGGCAACTTCGTCGACACGGCCAATCTCTACAGCGGCGGCCGCAGCGAGACGTTCCTGGGCGAGTTCCTCGCGGGTGAGCGCGAGCGGATCGTGCTCGCGACCAAGTACACGGGCGCCACGCGCAGCCGCGACGTGAACGCCTCGGGCAACAACCGCAAGAACATGATGGACGCGGTGCACGCGAGCCTGAAGCGCTTGAACACCGACTACATCGACCTCTACTGGGTGCACGCGCGCGACTACACCACGCCGATCGAGGAGGTGATGCGCGGGCTCGACGACCTCGTGCGGCAGGGGAAGATCCTCTACGCGGGCATCTCCGACACGCCGGCCTGGGAGGTTTCGCGCGCCAACATGCTCGCGACGCTGCGCGGCTGGACTCCGTTCGTCGGGCTCCAGATCCGGTACAGCCTGCTCGACCGCGCAGTCGAGCGCGAGCTGCTGCCGATGGCGCGCGCGCTCGACATCGCGGTGACGCCCTGGGACACGCTGGGCTCGGGGGTCCTGACCGGGAAATACAACCGCGACTCGGGGACCGAGGGTCGCGCGACGCTGCGCGGCAAGGTCAGCGAGCGCAATCTCGCGATCGCCGCGGAGGTGATCCAGGTCGCCGAGAAGATCGGCCGCTCGCCCGCGCAGGTCGCGCTCAACTGGGTCCGCCAGCAGCCCAACGTGATCGTTCCGCTCGTGGGCGCGAAGACGCGCGCGCAGCTCGACGACAACCTCGGCTGCCTCGAGTTCGAGCTGGCGCCCGAGGACATCGCGCGGCTCGACGAGGTGAGTCGGATCGAGCTCGGCTTCCCGCACGACTTCCTGGAGCAGTTCGCGTCGTCGAGCATCGTGAATCACCGCGCCTAGAGCCGCGCTCGATGTCCCGCCTGCATCGCCTCCGCGCGGCGTTTCTCGCCGCGCTCGCGGTCGCGCTCTATGCGAACACGTTCGGACACGGATACGCGCTCGACGACCGGCTGGTGATCACTCACAACGAGTTCACCCAGGCGGGCTGGGCGGGGATTCCGGATCTGCTCAAGGAAGACTCGTTCCGCGGCTATCTCGGCGCGCAGGCCAATCCGGTGTTCGGCGGTCGCTATCGGCCGCTCTCGCTGGTCGCGTTCGCGGTCGAGAAGGCGCTCTTCGGCAAGAGCCCGTTCGCGCACCATCTCGTGCAGGTGCTGCTCTACGCGCTGTGCTGCGCCGTCTTCTATCGCGTGGCGGTCGAGATGCTCGGCGCGCGCGCGGGTGAGTCGCCGCCATGGCTCTCGCTGCCGTTCGTGGCCGCGCTCCTGTTCACGGTGCACCCGCTGCACACCGAGGTGGTCGCGAACCTGAAGAGCCGCGACGAGATCCTCGCGCTGCTGTTCGCACTGATCAGCCTCTCGCTGTGCCTGCGCGCGGCGGCGGCACCGGGCCGCAGGGACGCGATCGCGGCCGCGGTGGCGTTCTTCGTCGCGCTGCTCGCGAAGGAGAGCGCGGTCACGTTCCTCGCGATCATCCCGCTCTCGCTGTGGTTCTTCCGCAAGCTCGGCCGCGCGGAGCTCGCGCGCGTGATGCCCGGGCTCGCGATCGCCACGTGCGCCTATCTCGTGTTGCGACAGGCGAGCGTGATGGGAGGAACCGCACGCCCAGAGCTGCTCAACGATCCGTTCCTGGGTGTCTCGGGCGCCGATGCCTGGGCGACGGCGTTCTACACGCTCTGGCGCTATCTGGCGCTGATCTTCTGGCCGCACCCGCTCACCCACGACTACGGGCCGTACCACGTGGCGATCCTCTCCTGGAGCGATCTCGGCCCGTGGCTGGGTTTCGCGAGCCAGCTCGCGCTGGCCGGGCTCGCACTCTCGGGAGCGCGGACGCGCGCGGTGCCTGCCTACGCCGCGGCGTTCTACCTCGTCGCACTCTCGGTGGCCTCGAACCTGCTCTTCACGATCGGCACGTTCATGGGCGAGCGATTCCTGTTCGCGCCGTCCGCGGGCGCTGCGCTGGGCCTCGCCTGGGCGCTGCTCGCGGGCATCGAGCGCTGGGTCCCCGCGGCGCTGCGCGCGCGCGTCGCGCTGGTCGCGGTGGGAATCTGGGTGTCGGCACTCGCCGTGGCGACCGTGATCCGCAATCCGGTGTGGCGCGACAACGAGACGCTGTTCCGCACCGACATCACCGTCTCGTCGCAGAGCGCCTCCGCGAACGCAAATCTCGCCGACGTGCTCCTGATCCGCGCGAGCGAGACGCGCGAGCCCGCGGAACGCGCGCAGCTCGAGGCGGAGGCGGTCGCGCATCTCGAGACGGCGCTGCAGGTCCACCCGAGCTACGAACGCGCGCTCGAGATGCTCGGGGCGGTGCACAAGCGGCGCGGCGACTTCGACGGAACGCTCGCTGCGCTCGAGCGCTTGTTCCGGTTGAACCCGCGGCGCGGAAACGTCGCGTTCAATGCCGGCACGCTGATTCTCGAGCATCACCCCGAGCGCGGTGCGGATGCTGTGCGCTACCTCGAGCGCGCTGTGGAGATCCGGCCCGACGACGCCGACTCCCACGCGAATCTCGGCGCCGCCTACTATGGAGTCGGCGATCTCGCGCGAGCGATCACGTCGTACGAGCGCGCGGTCGCGCTCGCGCCCGAGCGCGCCAACCACCGCGCCAATCTCGAGGCGCTGCGCGCCGAGGCCGCGGTCCCGTCCGACTCGCGATGACGTGAGCTTCGCTCACGGCCCCCAGCGGATTCGAACCTTGCGATTGCCCCACGCGCGCGCGGCGCGCACGTCCTTGCCCATGTAGATGTCGATGCGCTTCTTCCAGCGCTTCGGGAGGCGATCGAGCACCGTGTAATGGCCCTGGAGACCGTCGATCCGCACCGTCACTCCGCGCGTGAGGCCGAGCGCGATCAGGTCGTGCGACACCGCGATCGTCCTCATGCCGGGCTTCAGGCGATCGCCCCAGGCCCCGTGCTGGCCGCCGCCGACGCCCTGCGAGGGCACCGAGTTGTAGGCCGTCGCGGTCACGAGGAGCTCCGATTCGGAGAGCGGCGGCGCGGGCGAAGGGGTCGGGGGAGCAGGCACGGGCGCCGCGCACTCCCCCGGAGGTGCGACGCGATCGCGCGGCGCGGGCGCAGGCTCGCGCGGGGCGATCGCGCGGCAGCCCAGCGCGAGCTCGGCGATCGCGATCAGAATGGCCGCCGTTCGCATGGACTCCTCCCCGGCCGGGGGATGCCGCATGCTCGCGCGGATCATGCCCGAAGACGAGGGGCCGTTCCCCGAGCCGGTCGAGATTCCGATCGGCGATTCGATCGACCTGCATTACTTCCCGCCGCGCGACGTCGGCGAGGTCGTCGACGCCTATCTCGAGGCCGCGGCCGAGCGCGGGCTGCGCGAGGTGCGCATCATCCACGGGCGCGGCCGCGGCGTACAGCGCCATCGCGTGCACCAGCACCTCGCGCGCAGCCCCTACGTCGAGCGCTTCACCGAAGCGCCCGCCGATCGCGGCGGCTGGGGCGCGACGCTCGTGTGGCTGCGAGCACCGGAGTGACCGGCCGCGCGAAGGCGGATCACGGCAGCGCGCGAGCGAGGATCGCGTCGAAGTTCGTGCGCGCGGGCAGCGCGCCGAACAGGTGTCCGCGGCCCGCGAGGCGCGATGCGCAGTAGGCGTCCGCGATTGCAGCGGGCGCCGCGCGCAGGAGCAGCGACGCCTGGAGCGCGGTCGCGAGTCTTCCCACGAGATCGCGCGCGCGCGTCTCGGCATCCGAGGGATCGGAGAGATCGGACTCGAGCGCGCGCAGCGCGTCGTCGAGGCGTCGGTCGGCGCCGTGCGCGAGCCGGATCTCCGCGAGCAAAGCCGGCAGCGTGTCGGGCTCGCGCGTGATCGCGCGCAGCACGTCCAGGCAGATCACGTTGCCCGACCCCTCCCAGATCGCGTTGAGCGGCGCCTCGCGGTACAGCCGCGCGAGGATTGCCTCCTCGACGTAGCCGTTGCCGCCGAGACACTCCATCGCCTCGCCGATCGCGAGCGGTGCGCGCTTGCACACCCAGTATTTCCCGACGGCCGCGGTGATCCGTGCGAACGCGTGCTCGCCGGGGTCGTCGGCCGCGCGGTCGTAGCCGCGCGCGAGCCGCAGCATGAGCGCCGTAGCGGCCTCCACCTCGAGCGCGAGGTCCGCGAGCACGTTCCTCATCAGCGGCTGGTCGGCGAGCCGGTGACCGAACGCGGAGCGGTGGCGCGCATGGTGCAGCGCCTGCGCGAGCGCCATGCGCATGAGTCCCGTGCTGCCGCTCACGCAATCGAGCCGCGTGTGGTGCACCATCGCGAGGATCGTGCGCACGCCGCGCTCCTCGGGCCCGACGCGCCGCGCCCAGGTGCCGCGGTACTCGATCTCGCTCGACGCGTTGGAGCGGTTGCCGAGCTTGTCCTTGAGTCGCTGGATGTGAAACGGGTTGCGGCTCCCGTCGGGACGCCAGCGCGGCACGAGGAAGCAGGTGGGCGGCGCTCCGGGACGCGTGAGTGCGAGCGTGAGCAGCGCGTCGCTCATGGGCGCGGAATAGAACCACTTGTGACCTACGAGCTCGTAGACATCGCCGCCGATCGGGTGCGCGAGCGTGGTATTCGCGCGCACGTCGCTGCCACCCTGCTTCTCGGTCATTCCCATCCCGATCGTCGCGGCCGTCTTCTCGCGCGCGGGGCAGCTGCGCGGGTCGTAGCGCGTCGCGAGCACACGCGGCTCCCACTCGTCGGCCACCGCCTTCTCGGCGCGCAGCGTGGGCACACACGCGTACGTCATCGTGATCGGGCATGCGTGGCCCGCTTCCACCTGATTCAAGATCGAGTGCAGCGCCGTACGCGCGACGTGTGCGCCCGGACGAGGCTCGCGCCAGGGCAGCGCGTGCACGGCGTGCTCCATGGCGAGCCCCATCAGCGCGTGCCATGCGGGATGGAACGCCACCTCGTCGATCCGGTGCCCGAAGCGGTCGAATGCGGTGAGCTCGGGTGGATGGCGGTTCGCCTCGCGCCCGAACGCGAGCGCCTCTGCGCTGCCCATCACCGCGCCGTACGCGCGCACGCGCGGCGCCGCCCAGCCGCCGCCTTCGCGCTCGAGTCCCTCGCCGAGCGCGCGGTCGAGCTCGAACAGGTTCACGTTCTCGAGCGGCGGCGGCTGATTCTCCACCGCGTGGGTGGCGCCTCCCAGGTCGCGCGATCCGGCGTCGCTCACGCGGGGAGTGTCGGTCCGCGGCCGCGGCACAGTCAAGGCAGATGCCGCTATGTTCCACAGTGTGATGAGCTGGCGGTCGATCGGGAGTTGGCTCGCGGCGGCGGTGCTGTGCATCGGCGGCGCCGCGTGCGATTCCGGCGGCGGAAGCGGGAGCGGCGGCGGCGGCGGCGGTGGCGGTGGCGGCACCGGCAACGAGTGCCCGGAGATCTTCGCGAGCGGCTTCCGCAACCCGTGGCGGATGAACTTCGATCCCTTGAACGGCCGACTCTACGTCGGCGACGTCGGCCAGGGCGCGCAGGAGGAGATCGATCTCGTCACGCGCGGCGCGAACTATGGCTGGGACTGCTTCGAAGGGGAGCTCACCCACCCGACCACCGCAGACTGCAGCGCGACCTTCACCGCGCCCGAGGTCGTGCACGGCCGCAGCGACGCGATCGCGATCGCAGGGGGCGCCGTGTACCGGGGCACCGCGATCCCCTTCCTCAACGGCTTCTACGTGTACGGCGACACTTTCACAGAGAAGTTCTTCACGTTCGACACCGCGTCTTCGAGCGCGCCGTCGCAGCAGATCACGTCGCTGAACGCGTCGGTTGTCGCGTTCGGCCAGGGCCGTGACGGCGAGATCTACGCCGTCACGTTCGGCAGCCCGTCGATCCGCAAGATCGTGACTTCGGGCGGAGGCGGACTCGGCACGCTCGCGTTCGCCGACGCGTTCCCGGGCCGCAACTCGTTCGACAGCCCGGTCAAGCTTGTGCAGCACCCGACCGAGGCGAATCGCTGGTACATCGTGGAGCAGGGCGGGCTCGTGTGGACGCTCTCCACGACCAACTCCAACCCGCCCACGATCGCGGCCGACCTCGACGCGCCGATCAATCTCGGCGGAGGCAGCGAGCAGGGGCTACTCGGCATGGCGTTCGACCCGGGCTTCGCGTCGTCGCGCGAGGTCTACTTCACCTATACCGACGAAAACGCACAGGCAGTGCGGCTCGCGCGCTGGGTGAGCCCAAACGTCAATGGCCTCACGTTCGCGCCCGACACCAACCCGATCGTGTTGTCGTTTCCCCACCCGCTGAGCAACCACAACGGCAGCGACATCATGTTCGGCGGCGACGGCTTCCTCTACTACAGCATGGGCGACGGTGGCAGCGGCGACGATCCGGACAACAACGGCCAGAACATGGGAACGCTGCTCGGCAAGATCCTGCGCATCGACGTGAATAGTCCGCCGCCGGGCGGCAAGACCTATGCGATTCCCGGCACCAACCCGTTCGCGACCAACGCCCAGTGCAACACGGGGCCGCGCTAGCCGCACCCGGAGGAGAAACCCCTTGGCCGAATACCGCACGATGAGCGAGCAGGAGCTGCGCGAACGCACGCGCGCGCTGCTCGCGCAGATCCACCCCGAGAAGAGCGACAGCGTCACGTTCCGCCGTGCGCAATACGAGCACGGGCTCGCCTGGGTGCACTTTCCGGAAGGCTACGGCGGCCTCGGGCTGGCGCCGAAGATGAACGTGATCGTGCACGACGAGATCACGCAGCACTCGAAGGTCGTGCACGGCGATCCGCCCGCGAGCATCATCGGCATCGGCATGGGCGCGCCCGTGGTGCTCACCTACGCGACCGACGAGCAGAAGAAGCGCCTGCTGCCGATGATCTTCACGGGCGAGGAGATCTGGTGCCAGATGTTCTCCGAGCCGAGCGCGGGCTCCGACGTCGCGGGCCTCGCCACGCGCGCGGTGCGCGACGGCGACGACTGGGTCGTGAACGGGCAGAAGGTTTGGACGACGGTCGCGCACCTCTCGAAATGGGGAATGCTGCTCGCGCGCACCAATCCGGACGTGCCCAAGCACGACGGCATGTCGTACTTCATCCTCGACATGAAGGCGCCGGGCGTCGAGGTGCGGCCGCTCTACCAGATCACGGGAGAGGCCGAGTTCAACGAGGTGTTCTTCACCAACGTGCGCATCCCGCACTCGATGATGCTCGGCAAGGAGGGGCAGGGATGGCGCGTCGCGATCACGACGCTCATGAACGAGCGCGTGGCGATCGGCGGCGGCGTCTCGAAGCGCAAGGGCGGCGGCGCGGGTCGACAGCTGATCGAGCTCTGGAACGGCCGCCAGCGCGATGCGCTCACGCCCAGCCAGGAGGCCGTGCTGCGCGATCGCGTGACGCGCAGCTACATCGACATCGAGCTGGGCCGCCTCACCGCGATGCGCGCGCGCGCCGCACAGAAGGCCGGCAATCCCGGGCCCGAAGGCTCGGTCTCGAAGCTCGCGATGGCCGAGATCAACAAACACCTCTGGGAGACGGCGATCGACATCCTGGGCGCACGCGGGCTCGCATTCGAGGCGGGCTACGAGCTGCGCCAGGCGTCCGGTGGGCGCGTCGAGAGCCTGGAGGATCAGGCGAAGTACTGGTTCCTGCGCTCGCGCGCGAACTCGATCGAGGGCGGCACCTCCGAGATCATGCGCAACATCCTCGGCGAGCGCGTTCTGGGCCTGCCGGGTGAGCCGCGTGCGGACAAGGACGTGGCTTGGAAGGACGTACCGCGATCATGAGCACCGATTTCTCGTTCACCGAAGAACACGACGAGCTGCGCGCGACGATTCGCGCATTCCTGGCCGAACACTCCGATGAGAGCGCGGTGCGAGCGCAGATGGCGGGTGAGCGCGGCTACGACCCCGAGGTGTGGACGCTGCTCGCCGAGCAGCTCGGACTCGCCGGTCTGATCATCCCCGAGGAGCACGGGGGCGCGGGCATGGGCTATGTCGAGCTGCTCGTTGCGATGGAGGAGATGGGGCGAGCGCTGCTGTGTGCGCCGTATCTCGGAACCTCCGTGCTCTCGACCAACGCGTTGCTCACGTGCGCAGACGCCGCGACCCAGAAAGAGCTGCTCGCCGGGATCGCGGCGGGCCGGACGATCGTGTCGCTCGCGCACGCGGAGCCGAACGGGCGCTGGGACGTGGCGGGGATCGCGATGCGCGCTCGCGCGAAGGGCGACGGCTTCGAGCTCGACGGCACGAAGTCCTGGGTGCTCGACGGGCACGTCGCGGACACGCTGCTCGTGGCCGCGCGCACGGACGAGGGAATCGGACTGTTCCGTGTCGACGCGCGCGCCGAGGGTCTCACGCGCACGCTCGTCCCCTCGCTCGACACCACGCGCAAGCTCGCCACGATCGAGCTCGCGGCGACGCCCGCGCGACTCGTGTCGCGCGGTGATCAGACCGCGAACCTCGAGCGCGTGCTCGCGCTCGCGGTCGGGGCGCTCACGGCCGAGCAGGTGGGCGGCGCGCAGCGCTGCCTCGAGATGGCTACCGACTACGCCAAGACGCGGCTGCAGTTCGGGCGACCGATCGGCTCGTATCAGGCGATCAAGCACAAGTGCGCCGACATGCTCGTGGCGGTCGAGTTCGCGAAGTCGGCCGCCTACGCGGCGTGTTTCGCGGTCGCGGGCGGCGCAGACGACGTGCTCGAGTCCGTCGCGCTCGCGAAGGCCTACTGCTCGGAGGCCTACTTCCGGGTGGCCGCCGAGAACATCCAGATCCACGGCGGGATGGGATTCACCTGGGAGCACCCGGCCCATCTCTATTTCAAGCGCGCGAAGGCGAGCGACCTGTTGTTTGGCGACGCGGCCCATCACCGAGACCGGTTGGCGGAACACGTCGGGATCTGAGTCCGAGGGGGATGGAGGCGCGCGCGTTGCGGCCCGCCTAACCGGGAGCTGTGATCTTCGGCCGCTCGATCAGCTCGAGGCAGGTGCCGTCGGGGTCGCGGAAGAAGACGGCGAAGAGGCCCTCGATCGGGATCTCGGGACCCATTTCGAGCCAGCACGGCCCCGAGTGTGCGACGCCGAGCCGGTCGAGCTCGGCGCATGACGCGCGCGCGTCCTCGACCAGATACGCGAGCCGGAAATAGCCGAGCTGATTGGCTGGCTCCGCGGGCTTGCCGATCGGCGTGGGATCGAGCCACTCGAGCAGATCGATGATCAGATCGACGCGGCCGGGGATCGCGAGGAAGTCGGCGCGGAATTCGCAATCACCGGCGAAGCCGAGCGCGCGCCCGTCGACCGGGCCCGGCTGCGAGCGCGCCGTGAGCGGCGCGAGCCCGAGCACCTCCTGGTAGAAGCGTGTCGAGCGATCGAGGTCGCGGCAGTTCACGTTCACGTGCAGGAGCCGCACGGCACCGGGCTGCTCGATGAACTCGACGCACGCCCCGTCGGGATCGAACGAGCAGAAGAACTTCACCGCGAGTCCACTCGTGTGGTCGAGAGTCATGTGCGCAGGCGGCGATGCGGTGCGCACGCCCGCGCCGCTCATGCGCGCGTGCAGCGCATCGACATCGGGGTACGACAGGCACAGGCGATAGAGGCCGAGCTGGTGCGGCGCACTTGCGGGCTGGCCGGTCGGGCGCGGCTCGTGCCATTCGAGCAGGTCGACCGCGGGACCCGCGACTCCGCGCTCGTCGTGCAATAGATGCGCGTCCCACTGCACGCGGCCGGAGAGCCCGAATCCGCGCCCATCCTGTGGCACGGGACGCGTGTGCGAGAGCGGCGTGAGACCGCACAGGTCCCGGTAGAACGCGAGCGAGCGCGTCAGGTCGGAACAGTTCGCGTTGACGTGGACGGTCGAGAGCAGCGGCAGGGCCATTTGCGCAGGGGCCTCAATTCATCTCGAACAGCTCGATCACGCCGCCGCCGATCTCGGGTGGAGATTCGAGATAGGCGAACGCGAGCGTAGGTCCGAAGCGCTTCTGCATCACGGTGCGGTAGCCGGCCGCCTCGAGCTCGGCGAGCTTCGGGTCGAGGTCGCCGACACGGAAGCGCACGTGGTGAAGTCCCTCGCCGTGCTGCTTCAGGTGCTCGGAATGGGTCGTCTCGCCTGTCACCACCTCGATCAGCTCGATCTCGACAGGCCCCGAGTTGTTGATGGCGAGCCGCAGCGCACAATCGGCCGGACGGCCGCGGATCGTGCAGTCCTTCATCTCGTAGGTCGCGACCTGGAACGGACCGAACATCGCTTCATAGCGCGGTAACGCCCGTTCCAAATTTTCTACGACGTAGGCGACCTGGTCGATCGGGCCGAGCCCGAGGTCCTTCGTACCGGGAGCGCTCATGCGTCATCTCCTTAGGTGTTCGAACCAACTCGTCATGGCGACGGTATACAATGGCGCAGAGTGAGGTCGTCGGGAAATTCCCCACCCAAGTTTCATTCGAAGCCTGACTAGTTCGCTCGCGGGCGGTCGTTCAGCGTGATACTTAGACGGGAGAGACGAAGCGGCGCCACTCCCGCCGAGTCGAGCGAGAACGGGCTGATCGGCTGGCCAGTTCATCGAGCCCCGGTCGCCCGTCCCGCTCGGCTTTCCTGACTTTCTCTGGATCGGTGTCTCGCATCATCAGCCCCCTCGCGAGCCCCGCATCCGCAACCTACTTGCAGCCCACAGCTCACGTGAGGAGCAGAGATGACAGTCGATCGGTCTACGCAGCGCTTCGCAGTTCTCGCCATCGGTTTCGCGGCGCTCGGATCCTGGATCGCCCCGGCACCCGCGCAGGCGCAGTGCCTCGGTACGACGACCGAGTGCAGCGCTGGCCGCTTCACGTCGCCGTTCGCGGAGCCCACTGTGTTAGGTGTTACCACCACCGAGAAGTGCGTGCTGGACACCGACGGCGAGAAGGCGTGCAAGCCGACCGCCGGTACGGTCTCGCTACTCGCCGACGACCGGATCCTGTACTGGAACGCGCTCGAAGGCACCGAGAACATGGAGCTCAGCATCGTCGCCGAGTTCGGCGTCGTTGCAGCCAACGACCAGACCCGCCTGCTCTCGCTCAACAACGGAGTGCCGAGCTGGTCGCGCCCCACGCCCGTAGATGCCGGCGCAAACCCGGACGGAAGCGATCCGGACGCGGTGCTGCCCGGGGTGATCCCGATCAACAACGCCGGCGCCGACGGCGCGCTGTTCTGTTCGGACGTGGTCTTCCTGAACGACGGGCGGGTGCTCGCGGCTGGCGGCACCGACTACTACCTCGAGCCGGGCCTCCCGGAATTTCCGTACGGCATCTCGGAGCTCGAGGGTCTCAAGAATGCGCGCATCTTCGACCCGAAGGGCGACATCTGGACCCAGACCGGCGACATGAACTTCGGGCGCTGGTATCCGACGATGGTGACCTTGCCCGACTCGGACGTGTTCGTCGCGAGCGGCGTCACCAAGCTGCTGAAGCCGGTCTATCCCGAGCGCGTCGCCGCCTCGGGCCGCAACACGGTCGAGACCGAGACCTACGACACCGCGTGCGGCACCTGGAGCGTGAACGGGCCGCTCGCCGAGCGCACGCTGCCGCTGTTCCCGCGGCTGCATCTCCTGCCGAACGGCCATGTCTACTACAACGCAGGCGGCCAGGCGTTCAATCCGTTCGGTCAGAGCTATGACCAGGCGCTCTGGAACATCACGGCCACCTACGATCCCGCCACGAAGACGTGGTCGGATCTCGTCTACGCCGGGTTGCCGCTGCAGCTGAATCAGATCGGCCTCCAGCAGCTCGTCGCCGCGCTCAATCCGACCAACTCGCTCCAGGCGGCCACGCTGACGGCGCTGCTCGGCAGTGCCGTGGGCACGATCACGACCAATCCAGGCGCGCTGCTCTCGCAGGTCGGTGCGCTGCTCGGCCTCACGGTCGACCCGGCCGTACTCGAGAAGGTGATCGGGTCCGGCATGCGCGGCTCGACGTTCTCCGTGATGTTGCCGCAGAAGCCCGAGACGAACGGCCAATATCGCAAGACCGAGTTCCTCACCGCGGGTGGTATTCCGACCGCCGTTGCCGCCACGAATCCGGGCACCTACTTCGCGACGACTTCGAGCCGGATCGACACCGTCTCGATCGCGACCGACGGCAAGATCTCGTCGGTCTCGCGGCTCACGGGACCGCTCGCGAGCGCGCGCTGGTACACCAGCGGCGTCCTGCTGCCGACCGGCGAGGTGTTCGCCGTGTCGGGCGCCGACCGCGACGAGGTCGCGCTGCCCGGGCTCGGGTTCGCGGTGAAGCGCGCGGAGATCTTCAATCCGCAGACCGAGACGTGGCGCGGGGTCGCGACGCAGATCAATCCGCGCACCTATCACAACACGGCCCTCCTGCTGCGGGACGGCCGCGTGCTGGTGGGTGGCCACGCTCCGATCACCACCGCCTACCTGTCCCACATCGATCTTTCGAGTCTCGGCTTCTCGCCCAACGACGGGCGCGATCCCTCGTTCGAGATCTACAGCCCGCCGTACATGTTCCGCCCGCGGCCGACGATCACGAGTGCGCCGGCCTCGGCGGCGCGTGGCGCGACGATCAAGATCAACACGCCCAACTCGATGAGCATCGACACGGTGATGCTGATGAGCCGCACGGCCACCACGCACCTCGTGGACGGCGATCAGCACGCGGCGCAGCTCAAGATCGCGACGCGGAGAACCGGCTCGATCGACGTGGTGATCCCGGCCTCGGCCGGGGTGGCGCCGAGCGGCCCCTACATGCTCTTCGTGACCGTTCGCAACGCCGACGGCACTCGCGTTCCGTCCGTGGGCGCTGCGCTGAAGATCGAGGGCGGCCCCGGGACCTGCACGCCGTAGGCGGTCGACGACTCACGGATGAGCCGAACGATGGCCGTGGTGGCGATGTCGGCGGCGGCATTGCTGGCCCTCTACGTGTGCTTCCGGCCGCCGCCGGCAGAAGCCCCCGCGCCGCCGCCCGGTGGTGTCTCGAACGCCGAAACGCCGCCGCGAGCCGAGTTCGCGCTGACCGTGATCGGCGACAAGCTCGTCTCGGGACCCGACGTCATCCGGGTCGCACAGGGAACACAGGTGACGATCCGGATCCGCTCCGATCGCGCCGACGAATTGCACCTGCACGGCTACGACCTGCACGTGCGATTCGGCGCCAACCAGCCGGCCGAGCTCGCGTTCACGGCCAACCGGAGCGGGCGATTCGAATACGAGCTGCACGGCTCGCACGCTGAGATCGGCGCGCTCGAGGTCCGGCCGGAGTAGCCGAGCGGCGATCGAACGCGCATCCTTCGATCCCGCTCTCGATCTGCGGAGGAGCCACCATGAAGGCCGAGGAGTGCATCCTGTTCAGCGGCGCCGCCAACGGCGCGGAAGCCGCGTTCGGCGCCGCCGCACAGCGCCATGGCGTCGCCGAGGTGAACTTCACGTTCGAGGGACACAACGACGCGCGCACGCGCGGCATCCGCGTGCTCACCGAGCCCGAGCTCAAGCAGGGCGATGTGAACCTCCACTACGTGAGCCGGCTGATGCATCGCGAATATCGCGACACGCGGCTGTTCCGGCGCGTGCTGCAGAGCATCTGGCACCAGGTGAACAACGGCCTCGAGGTGTTCGTGGTCGGGCGCATTCTCGAGGACGACACGGTGAAGGGCGGCACGGGCTGGGGCGCCGAGTTCGCGAAGCTCTGCAACAAGCCGCTGTTCGTGTTCGATCAGCTGCGCGACCACTGGAGCCGCTGGACCGGCGACGAGTGGGAGCAGGCGCCCCCTCCCACGATCACGCAGCCGCGCTTCACGGGCACTGGAACGCGCTTCCTCGAGCAGGGCGGCGCGCGCGCGATCGACGAGCTGTTCACCCGCTCGTTCCGCTAGCGCGGCTCGATCACGACGACGGCCGTGTACCCCCCTTCCACGACCTCGATCGGGACGCGCCGCTCACCCACGCCTTGTCCCTCGAGCTGGACCACCACTTCGTGAGCGCCGGCCGGGAGCAGCATTCGCGCCACCCAGACGCGGCCCGGCAAGAAGGTCCACGAGCGGGTGTCGGGCTTATCGAGTCCGACCAGCAACGCCTCGGCACCTAGCCCGGCGACGATGCCGACCACCTCGCCGGCGCCGCCCGCGCTGCGTCCCGCTGCCATCGCCCCCTCGCTCACGACGGCGCGCGCGATCATGCGCGAGAGCGCGGCGGCGATGATGCGCGGTCGGATCTTGTCGTACTCGCGCGTGACCTCCGCTGCGACGTCGGTCACGAGCTCGAGCTCGACATTGCGATCCCCGATGCGTGCCCGCGCGCCGCGCACGAGGCTCGGCACCTCCTGCAGCTCCGGGTACACGACGACCTTGAAGACGCTGTGCTGGAGGACGCGCGGATCGCCGCTGATCAGGGTGCCGGCGATGCCGACGGCGGCCCCGATCGGAATCCGCTTGGGAACCTTGATCGGCGTGCGGCCCGCGCCGATCACGAGCAGCACCTCGCCGGATTTGGGCCGCTTCCCTCGACGGGCGACCGGCTCCTCGAGCGAATGCACCTTCGTCTCGGCCTGGACGTCCTTGTAGTAGCGGAGCGCGCGGTCCGCCTCGCCGAGATGCTCGAAGACGAAGCCCGCGAGATACGCCCCGACTCGGCCACGCGGATGATCGAAGCCGAGGTTCTCGAGATAGTCGCGCATCACCTGGTAGCGGCGCGCCTCTACCGCCGCGCCCTGCAGGTCGGACATCGAGAGGTAGTTGAGCATGTTCAACACGTTCAGCGCGACGCGCTCGAGCGGCGGTGCCCGGTACTCCTCGGCGCTGTCGCTGTAGATGTACGTGCCGATCTTGCCGACCGTGTCCAGGGTGAGATCGATCAGCTCCAGCTCGGTCTCGGCCGCGGACAGATCGCGCGCGCTCTCGTGCCAGGCGCCTTGCGCCTGGAGCACGACCGCGCGCTCCAGCACGGCCAGGCTTCGCTCGGAGTTCCAGGTCTCCGGAAGATCGGCTCGCGACTCGACCCCGAGCATCTTGTTGATCTGCTCTTCCGCGCCCGGCCAATCATCTCGCGCGGCGGATTCGTGGGCAGAGATCAGCTTGTCGGAGTAGGTCGCGCAGCCGACCGCGACCACCGCCCAACAAGACAACGCCGCGCAGAGCAGGAACCGCATCAACGCTTCAGTTGCTTGCTGCGCGTCACCTCGTTCTGCCATCGCACGAGTCCCGTCTCGACTTCCAGTACCTGGAGGAAGAGGCTGTACTGGAGGCGGCGGATGTCGGAAAGCTTCTCGTCGACGCTCGTGATGCGTCCCGTGACGAAGTAGGCGGCGCCGAGCTGACGGCCGGCGCGCTGCGCCGTCCGCGCGTCGAACATCGAACCGCTCTGCCGGCGGATCTCGTCGGCGAGGTTCTCCTGCTCGTTGCGGGCCACGACGCGCACCTCGCCGCTGTTCACGAACGTCGTCTCGATCGACGAGAGGAGCGTCACCAGCTGATCTTCGATGTGCTGGCTGGTGCGGTTCTCGATCGGCCAGATCGCGACGATCGGCGGAGGTTTCGCAGGCACGACGTCGCCCATCCAGAATTTCGAGGCTTCCAGCGAGGCGAGGTTCTGTGCGACGAGATAGTTGATGTCCTCGCGATCGAGGCCGACACCGAGCGCCGCCTCGTCCATGTCGGGACGCGCGGTGCCCGCGCCACCCCGGCTGGCTTGCGGTGCGCAGCCGGCCAGTGACGCGACGAGCGCAGTCACGGCGAACGCGACACTCGCGCGAGTCGATCGCGACGATCGCAGGATCACGAGATTCCCCTTTGTTTCAGTCTTCGCCGGGAAAGAAGCCAGCGATGAGTTCGATCGGGAGGAAGGCGACGTCGAGCGGAACCGTGAAGAAGTACAGCGGCACCTGTGCGGCCGGGACGAGCGTGGAGTCGGCCACGGCCCGAGTGATCGCAAACAGGTAGTCGGTCGTATAGACCTCTTTCTCGGGCGGGGGCCGCGGCTGGTAGGTGGGCTCGAGCCGCCCCGATTCCGGCTCGTCTTCCGCAGCAGCCGCGAGCGGATGGACCAGCGCGAGCAGCAGCACGGCCAGTGTCGCGCAGCGGAAAAGGGCTCGGATCACGATTCGATCCCCCGGAAAGATCTGCCAATCGTGACGCCGAATCGCTCTCAGATCAACAGACCTCTCTCCGCTAGCGATCGGAGGACTCACGGCTGCATCGTCTTCCACTTTCCGCCGCGGAAGCGCATCACGAACGACAGGCCGAGCAGCGAGAGGTAGCCGAGCTCGCCGACCCACGCGCCGAACACGCCTCCGTCGAGCCAGATCGCGAACAGCCAGACGAGCGGCAGGCGCGCCACCCAGGCGAGCGTGGCATGCACGAGGAACGGCCAGCGGGTATCGCCGCCGCCGCGCAGGCTGCCGCCTGCGACGATGCCGATCGCGTCGACGACCTGGAAGAAGGCGCCGAGCTGCAGCAGTGGGCGCGAGAGCCCGAGCACCTTCGCGTCGTCGCTGAACAGTCGCATCAGGAACTCGGGTGCGCCCAGGAACAGCGCCGCGACGATCGCCGCGAGCACCATCGCGAGCTTCATCGCCGATGCATAGCTGCGCGCCGCGGCGGCGGGGTCTCCCGCGCCGAGATAGCGGCCCACGAGCGTGCCCGCGCTGACCGAGATCGCGACGGCCTGCATGAACGAGAGCGACAGCAGCTGGATCATCGCCTGGCTCGCGGCCATCTCGGCGTCGCCCATGCGCGCGACCACCGACGAGAACAGCGCAAACGACAGCATGTCGAGCAGCCACTGGCCGCCGATCGGCGCGCTCGTGCGCAGGAAGCGCAGGATCTGGTCCGGGCGCGGCGCGGTCGGCGCGGTCGCGAAGGGCACGCGCGTCTTGCGCGCGAACAGGAAGCCGAACAGGATCGCCGCGTAGGCGTACTCGGCGATCGTGAACGCGATTCCCGCGCCCTTCACTCCCATCGCGGGCAGCCCGGGCTGGCCGAAGATCAGCGCGTAGGCCGACACCACCTGCAGGATCACCGCTGCGATCGTTGCGAACATCGGAATCCGCGTGTTGCCGAGGCCGCGGAAGAAGGTCGTGACGGCCGAGGCCGCCGCGATCGCGGGCAGGCCCGGCAGCCTCCCCGCCACGTACTCGAGCGCCCGATCGCGCAGCGCGGGCGATGGATCGACCGCCGCGAGCAGCGCCGGGAAGAGCGCGCCCACGATGAGCGTCCAGACCACCGCAACGGGCACGAGCACCGCGAGCGCCTGCCACACCCAGGGTCCGCACGCGCGAGGGTCGCCCGCGCCGTGCGCGCGCGACACGAACACAGCAACGCCGGTCGCGGCGCCGACGAACGGGCAGATCAGCGTCCAGAGCCAGATGCCGCCGAGGCCGACGGCGCCGAGCTCGGAGGGTCCGAGCTGACCGACCATCGCCGACGACGCCACCTGCATGAGCGTCTCGGAGAGCATCTGGACGAGCACGGGCGAGGCGAGCACAGCGACTTCGCGCACACCTCCGCCGCGCGCGGGCGGTGTGAGCTCGGCTATCGCGAGTTGGGTCGACATCGGGGCTCCAGAACGCCGGAGGCCGCGTACGCTTGTCGCGCCCGCGGCCTCCGGTTGGCGTCTGGCCCGTTGGGATCAGTGGCGGATGCGACGACTCGTCTTCATCGGGAACGCGGCCGGAGTCGATCTCCGGGCATGCCCGCAGAGCGCAAGCTCCCAGCTTTCGAAACTGGGGTGGCGCCCGTGATCAGCAGAGTCGTTACCCACATCGCGCGCAGACCAATAACGCAGCCCTGTGGTGGTGCGCAATCGCGGGTCCTGGCTCAGGGGACCAGCGCCACGATCCGGAGCGGTCCGCCGCTGCCCTTGCCGATCTTCATCGGCAGCGCGAT
Source organism: uncultured delta proteobacterium (assembly GCA_963832165.1). Taxonomy (GTDB): domain Bacteria; phylum Myxococcota_A; class UBA9160; order UBA9160; family SMWR01; genus JAHEJV01. The sequence goes on from CAWHTE010000011.1 coordinate 843,582, forward strand.
CACCGTGAAGCCGCGCGCGGGCAGCCGATCGAGCGCCGCGACGTTCTCGAACACGGGGATGTTCGCGTCGAGCAGGATCCGGTGCGCGAGGAAGGTGCTCGACGGACCCGCGTCGATGCTCGGCGTGTCGAGCCCGATCGCGTGGATCCGCCGCTGCGCGACGAGCCAGCGCGCCGCCTCCGGGTCGAGGCCCGGGAAGTGGAGGTTCCTGGTCGCGGCGGCGCCGCGCTGCGCCGTGCCGAGGTAGCGCTCGGGGTCGGGCCAGTAGGCGCCGTGTCCCGTGCGCAGCAGCACGATCGCTCCATCGGGGATCGGCCCGTGCTCGCGCTCCCAGTTCTGCAGGTCGGCGACCGAGACGAGGTAGTCGCGCGTGGCGGCCGCGTTGCGCTTGACGTCGACGAGGATCGCCGGGCCGATCATGCGCTCGAGCGGAATCTCGTCGGCGGTCCAGCGATGCGCGGCGAAGTGGATCGGCGCGTCGAGGTGCGTGCCGCCGTGCTCGGCGGCGCAGAACGAGAACGACTCGTAGTAGTAGCCACCCGGCTGCATGCCGATCGTGTCGGCGTTGTGCTCGAAGCGCTCCCCGGTCGGCCAGTAGACGGTCTGCTCATCGAACGTGTGGGTGAGGTCGACGATCGAGGCGCCCGAGAGATCCGGGACGGCAGCGCGTTCGGCCGGTGGCGCGGACGCGCAGCCACAGACGAGCAGCGCAACGGCGAAGAGTCGTTCGCGTTGATGGACCATGAGCACCGATGCTAGCGGCGCGCAGCCCGCGTGCGTATCGTGGCCGGCCATGCGCGGATTCTGGATCGCAGCGGAAGAAGAGCCGGATCGGCTCGCGCTGACCCTGCCCGACGGGCGCGAGATTCGCGCGGGCGAGCTCTCCGCGTCGGTGAATCGGCTCGTACACGGGCTGCGCGCGCGCGGCGTCGGCGAGGGCTCGGTGGTCGCGGTGTTGCAGCCCAACGGCGCGCCCGTCGTCGAGCTCCTGCTCGCGGCAATGCAGGCGGGTTGGCACTACACGCCGATCAACGTGCATCTGCGGCCGGGTGAGGTCGCACACATCCTTCGCGATTCGCGAGCCGACGCGTTCTTCGGCCACGAGCGCTATGCCGACGTGTGCGCCGCGGGAGCGGACGAGGCCGAGCTGCCGCGCGCACGCCGCTTTGCCGTCGGCGACGTGCCGGATGCCGAGCCATTCGACGCCGTGATCGCGGGCCAACCCGACTCGCGCCCGGAGAAGCGCCTCGCGGGTCAGTTCATGCAGTACACGTCGGGCACCACGGGTCGGCCGAAGGCAGTCCGGCGCGCGATCCCCGCCTTCGATCCCGACCAGATGATCGCGATGCTCGCGCCGAACCTGCAGCGCTACGACATCGAGCCCGGCGGCGATCACGTACACCTGGTCACCTCGCCGATGTATCACATGGCGCCGCTGTCGTTCGGCTACTTCTCGCTGCACTTCGAGCATCCCGTGGTGCTGATGGACGGCTGGGATGCCGAGCGCGCGCTCGCGCTGATCGAACGGCACCGCGTCACGACGACGCACATGGTGCCCACGCAGTTCCAACGCCTCGTGCGCCTGCCCGCGGACGTGCGCGCCCGCTACGACGTCTCCTCGCTGCGCCACGTCATGCACGCGGCCGCGCCGTGCCCGATCGAGACGAAGCGCGCGATGCTCGCGTGGTGGGGGCCCGTGATCTACGAGTACTACGGCGCGACCGAGGGCGGCGGCACGATGGTGCGCGCGCACGATTGGCTCGCGCACCCGGGCACGGTCGGACGGCCGTGGCCCGGCGCCGATGTGAAGGTCTTCGACGACGAGGGCCGCGAGTGCGGACCCGGAGAGATCGGCACGGTCTTCCTGAAGCTCTCGATGGAGTTCGAGTACAAGGACGACCCCGAGAAGACGCGCGCGAACCGGCGCGGGAACTACTTCACCGTGGGCGACGTCGGCGAGCTCGATCGCGACGGCTATCTCTACCTGCGCGACCGCAAGATCGACATGATCATCAGCGGCGGTGTGAACGTGTATCCCGCCGAGATCGAGGCGGTGCTGCTCGGCCACCCCGACGTCGCGGATGCCGCGGTGTTCGGGATCCCGCACGACGATTGGGGCGAAGAGGTGAGGGCGGTGATCGAGCCGGCGGCGGGCGCGCGCGCGGGTCCCGAGCTCGAAGAGCGCCTGCTCGCGCACTGCAACGACCGGCTCGCGAAGTACAAGTGCCCGCGCAAGGTGGAGTTTCGCGACGCGCTGCCGCGCGATCCCAACGGCAAGCTCTACAAGCGCCTGCTGCGCGACCCCTATTGGGAAGGGCGCGACCGGCGCATCTAAGCCACCCATTCTTCGCGAGATCGCACCCCGGCGAGATGCCTTCTATGGTAGGCTGGCGCCCACCTGACGGACCGTCAGATTCGGCCGACTGCGAAGGAGAACCCGTCGATGCCCTTCGAGGATTTCGTCGTCTGCGACGCCGACATGCACGTGATGGAGCCCGCGGACCTGTGGCAGCGCTACATGACGCCCGAGTACCGCCACGCCGCGCCGATCGGGATGACCGAGCTCAAGCGCGACATCCGCGTGAAGGTGAAATCGCAGGTGCTCTTGCGCGCGGGACCGGTAAGGCCGCTCAAGGAGCGCGGCGGCAGCGGGATCGGCTGGCGGCCCGATCAGGAAGCCGCGTACGGCGAGGCCGAGGCGCGCGGCTGGGACGCGCAGGCACAGATCGACGCGATGGACCGCGAGGGCGTCGATCTCACCGTGCTGTTTCCGACGCGCGGTCTGTTCGCGCTCGGACTCGACTCGACCGAGCAGATCGGCGCCGACGGCCTCGAGCCCGAGTTCGCCACGGCGATCGCGCGTGCGTACAACGACTGGCTGCACGACTACTGTCAGCTCGCGCCCGATCGGATCTACGGCGCAGCGATGGTCGCGCCGCACGACATCGCCGGCGCCGCCGACGAGACACGGCGCTGTGTCGAGGAGTATGGATTCAAGGCGATCTACCTGGCGCCGGGTTGCGTGAACCGCAGGCCGTGGCACGACCGCGCCTACGATCCGCTCTGGGCGGAGTGCCAGAAGCAGGGCATCGCGGTCGGCTTCCACGGCGGCGGCCGCACGCTGCTCACACCCGACTTCAGCCTCGGCGACATCTTCGGCGACCGGCTCATGATGTGGCACACGTTCAACCAGCCGCTCGGTGTGATGGCGGCCGCGGTCAGCTTGATCGGCGGCGGTGTGCTCGAGCGCTTCCCGGAGCTGCGCATCGCGCTGCTCGAGGGCAACTGCTCGTGGGCGCCGTGGCTCATGCACCGGCTCGACGAGCACCACGAGTGGGTCGGTTGGTACGAGTCGCGCGACCTCACGAAGAAGCCGTCCGAGTACTTCCGCAGCAACTGCTTCGTCTCGGTCGAGGCCGACGAGGAGACCGTCGTGCACTACCTCGACTGGTTCGGCGACGACAACCTCGTGTTCTCGACCGACTACCCGCACGGCGATTCGCAGTATCCGCACGCGGTCGAGACGTTCCGCAAGCTGCCGCTCTCCGAGGAGACGCAGCGCAAGGTCACGGGTGACAACTGGAGCCGCCTCTACGACATCCCGCTCGTGCGCAAGAGACCGCGCTAGCTGAATTCGCTGCATCTGATCTGGAGGCGTCGAAGATGAAACCTGCGGTCCGGCGCTCTTGGAGGATTGGCCTGGCGCTGATCCCCGCGCTCGCATTTGCGGTGGGCGCGCCTGCGACGGCCCAGACGCCGCCGGAGGGACCCGGTGGCAGCGACGCGCTCGCGGGGGCCGAAGCTCCGGGCGTCGACGCCGTCGAGTGGGAGGCGCTGACACGCGGCTCCGCGACCTCGACGGCGGGCGAGGGCGGTCTGCAGGCGCTGCTCGAATCGGCGAACGTCGACCTGGTCGTCTTCTACAAGAACTCGAATCGCAGCAGCGCGGTCGACGAAGACGACGCCTATCACGTCTTCGCGCGCCGCTGCGGCGCGCGAAGCGTGCCCGCAGAGGACTGCGACCCCGCGCAGATCGTGTTCGATCACCTCGTCTACACGCGCACCGCGATCGGGAACGGCGGCTTCGCGTTCGACGTGGTGGCGCTCACGGCCGAGAAACCGGTCGGGACCGTGCTCGCGATCGCGCCGGAGAATCCATTCGGTGCACCCGTGGCGGGCCCGGTGACGCTGGCCGACCGCGACGACCCGCGCCGCGATCCCAGGGCGCTTGCGACACTCTCCGACGAAGTCGTGGCCGCCACGCAATCAGTGTTCGAGAGCGAGCCCGCGACCGAGGCCGGCGTAGAGCGTTCCTTCATTCCGCCCGAGCACACGACCTATCCCTATCCCTACGAGCGCCTCTCGGCCGTCTTCGACGACAGCGATGCACCCGACCTCTACTTCGTGCCGACGCCCTCGGGCGATCTCGCCGAGGAGCCGCCGCGCGGCGGGCATGGATCGCTCGACGTGACCCAGAGCCGCGCGACGTTGCTCGTCTCCGGGCGTGCCGCGCGCCGTACCCCGCTCGATCCGGCCGAGGAGGCGGCGCTCGAGATCCGCCACGTCGACCTCGCACCCACGATCGCGAAGGTGCTCGGCATCCCGACGCACGCGGCCGCGCGGTATCTGAACGGCGGCGGTGCCGGCGACAATCCGACTGCACCCGAGGCGCGCCTGTTGCGCCAGGACGGCAAGCCGATCGACGCGCTGCTCGAGCCGCGCCTGAACGTATTCGTGGTGGTGATCGACGGGATGATTCCCGAGAACATCACCGCCTCCGAGACGCCGAATCTGTGCAACCTGATCGACTGTCCCGGCGCGATTGCGCCCGACGCGTCGGCACACACCACCGTGTATGGCGCAGCCCGCGCGGTGATGGTGTCGCAGACCAACTCGAACCACACCGCGATGATGACGGGCGCCTTCGCTTCGGTGAACGGAATCGTCGCGAACAGCGCCTACGACCGGACCGCGAACCAGGAAATCGCGCTCGATCGGCCGGAGCTGATCCGCGTGGACACGCTCTTCGACGTCCTGCGCCGCGAGAGGCCGGAGCTCAAGACGGCGGCCGTGCTCGGCAAGTCGAAGCTGCGCTCGCTGTTCGATTGCACCCAGACCGACGGCGCGTGCGCCGTCGACGTCACGGCCAATCCCGAGGGCGTGGCCGTCACCCACGTGCGGCCCGATTTCCTGCGCGGCGCGCTCGATCTGCCCGAGGTCGGTCCGGGCGACTGCGCGGCCGAGCCCGCGAGCGGCTCGGGCGTTGCGCTCGACCACTGCATCATGGATCTCGTGATCGAGCTCTCGGCCACCGAGGATCCGGACTTCACGTTCGTGAATCTCGGCAACGTCGACGCCATCCAGCACGCGACGGGGCCGAACTCCCCGGCTTCCGACGCCGCCGTGCTCGTGGCCGACGTCGAGATCGGTCGGCTCGTCCAGTATTTGAAGGAATCGGGCAAGTGGAAGCAGTCGGTGGTGATCGTGACCGCCGACCACTCCTTCTCCTGGCAGGGTCTCCCGCCGCTCGGCCGCGTGGATCTCGCGTCCGTGCTCGCGCCGTGCGCCGAGGCCGGCGAATCGTTCCAGGTCGTTTCGAACACCGGCGCGGCGCACATCTATCTTGGACAGCATCGAGGCGGGCACCAGTCCGCCGCTCACGGCGAGCCAGTACACCGCGCTCCAGTGCATGCGCGGCATTCTCACGGGCGCGTCTGCGCCGGACGGGATCTCCGAGGCGTCGTATCGCTTCGAGAACCCGCTCGATCCGGGCCACACGCTCGCAGCGACGCGGCCCGACTGGCACCTCGCAGATCAGCGCGCGGGCGACCTCGTGGTGACGGCGCTCGCGAGCGGCCCGACCGCGGGGCTCCTGGCGCCGACGGCACCCGGCTCGGGCCCGTTCGAGGTCGCGAGCGGGTCCGGCATCGCGCTCGCCTCGCCGCTGGAGGCCTCCGGCGTGATTCCGGGGGATCACGGACACCCGGGCGCGCGTCACGTCCCGTTCATCATCGCGAGCGGCGGCGATTTCGTGATCGACCAGGCGGTCGCGCCGAGCGGCACCGTGAACGAAGGCGACGACACGGCGGCGAATCCGGAGCAGCCCGAGGCCGTCGACGTGGCGCCGACGGTCGCGTGGATGTTCGGGCTGGATCCGGCGCTCGTGATGCCGGCCGCGCAGGGCCGCACGCTCGACGCCGCGTTCACCGTACGGCCGATCGACGCCGTCGAGCCGCACGCGAACCGGGCGGTCGTGCTGATCTTCGACGGCAACAACAGCGTGCGCATCCACGATCTGATCGCGGACTGCGACGACGAGATGTGCGGCTCGCCGGACAACCGCCCGATCGCAGGCGTTCGCTCGCTGCTGGTCCGCAGCACCGACGCGCGCAGCGACACGCCGGTCGGCACGCTGGCGACGTTCGGGAGCATCAGCGCGCACCCGACCGTGACGTTCCCGAACCACAACGTGGTCGGGTCCGGCGCCTATCCCGGACACCACGGGATCGTCCAGAACCGCTACTACGAGCGCGACATCGAGACCGAGCGCGACCCGATCGACATGCAGGACCCGCGCAATCCGCTGTTCTTCTTCAGCTCGGAGCTGCTGCGCAGCGACGTCGAGACGCTGCACGAGGCGGTGCATCGCGGATTCGGCAACTGGTCGCCGGTGCCCAATCCGAATTGCGATCCGCAGACGGAGGTCTGCGACGGTCCGAGCGGAGCGTTCACGGCGTCGGTCAACGAGCCTTCCGCGCGCGGCGCCGACTTCGCGTCGCTCGAGCTCGTGTCGAGCGAGAGCGTGCCCGCGCTGTTCGCAGTGCTCACGGCGAACGCCGCCGATTTCGCGACCGACACCGATCCCGACTGCGCGGGCCAGAATCCGCCCGGCTACGCCTCAGGAGTCGATCCTCGACCACATCGGCCAGGCGCCAGGCGCGCGCGCTGTACGCGGAATCGAGCACCTCGAGCTTCGCGCGTCCGGCGGGCGTGGACCCGCTCCTGATCGACGAATCGCTCGGATCGATCCACCCCGACCCGAAGTACCTGATCGAGAACTTCACGCTCACCGACGGTGCCGGCCACGAGTACGGACCGCACGGCAACTGCGCGCGCCGCGCCTATCGCGACACCTCGAGCCGCGTGGCGCGACTGCTCGACGAGCTCGGCAATCACGGCCGCTTCCTGCCGACGGGCGAGCCCGCGCGTCTCGGAGAGACGTTCATCCTGGTGACGGGCGACCACGGGATGGAGAACCAGGACCTGCGGCCCGGACGGCACGGGGGCTTCGACGTGACGCTCACCGAGGCGGACGTCGAGTACGTGCGCCAGGAGACCTTCCTCTACCTGCTCACGCTCGACGTCGCGATCGCGGGCGTACCCGAAGCCGGACTCGCGAGCGGCGTGCCCGCGAGCCTCACGTTCACCGTCACCGACTCCGACCGGCGCGCCGATGGCAGCGCCACGCCGGTCGAAGGCGCGAACGTCACGGTGTCGTCCGACGCCGGAAGCATCGGCGGGCTCACGGATGCGAACGGAAAGATCACGCTCGGTTTCACGCCGATCGGCGAAGAGGTTCGCGTGGTCGTCGACCGCGATGCCAACACCGCATCGGGCGGCCGCACCCTCGGCTCCACGAGCCCGGATCCCTCGAGCCACGGTCTCGTCGCGAAAGCCGACTTCAACGACCGCGTGATCGTGCTGCCCGAGCCCAGTGGTGTCCTCGGCGTCGTGTTCGGCGCGGCCGTGCTCGGGATCGCGCGCCGCAGGTGCGTCGGCGGAGCGCGTTAGGGCCCGCGCAGAATCTACAATCGCTGCGCTCGCCCGACTGCGGTCAGCGCCCCTGTTCGCACACCGCGCGGCACGAAACGTGCAGCCTAGATCTCCATGTCCGCCGACGAGAAGGAGGCTGCCATGAAGCCGGCTCGAATTCTCGGACACCATGTCCATCCGATGATCGTCGTCTTTCCGCTGGGGCTGCTCTCCGCCTCGCTGATCTTCGACGGCATCTACGTCCTCACCGACTCGGTCGTGTTCGCCGAAACCGCCTACTGGAACATCCTCGCCGGCGTGATCGGCGGGCTCGCCGCGGCGGTGTTCGGTTTCTGGGACTGGCTCTCGATCCCCCCGAAGACGCGCGCGAAGCGGATCGGCCTGCTGCACGGCGTGATCAACGTATTCGTGGTCGCACTGTTCTCGGCGAGCTGGCTGATCCGGCGTGGCGAGCCGATCCACCACGTCCCGGAATCGTCGGCGATCGCGCTGTCGATCATCGCCGTCGTCTTCGCGGTGGTGAGTGGCTGGCTCGGCGGTGAGCTCGTGGAGAAGTTGGGGATCGGTGTCGCCCCGAATGCGGGGCCGAACGCTCCGAGCTCGTTGAGCAGCCGAGACGTTCCGGTGCGCCGCTCGGCACAGGGCGCGATGCGGCGCCGGACTTCACCGTAGGTTCGACATGAGAGACCACCCGATCGCAATTCTCACCGCGGCGGCATTCGTCATTGCGAGTGGAGCGGTACTCGCGGCCAGTGCGCGCGACATCGCCCGCTACTTGCGGATTCGGCGGATGTAGGTCGCGCGGCGAGTCACTGCGCGGCGGGCGCGGTGCGCTCGTAGGTCCCGATCAGCTGGGTCTCGGCGATGATGTGCCCCTGCATCGCTTGTTCGAGTTCGGCCTTCGTCGGACTGAACAGACCCGTGATCACCGTGTCGAGCGCGTAGAGCTTGTGGACGTAGCGGTGGCGTCCGGTCGGCGGACACGGGCCGCGATAGCCCGTGCGCTTCCAATCGTTCGAGCCCTGGCGTGCCTGCGGCGGGAGCGCGGATGGAACCACCGCTTCCGCGAGTCCGGTCGTATCGGGGGGCAGGTCGTAGAGCACCCAGTGCACCCAGGGCGCCTGGGGTGCCTTCGGATCCGGCGCATCGGGATCGTCGACGATCAGCGCGAGGCTCTTCGCACTCGAGGGTACGCCGGACCACGCGAGCGGCGGCGAGCGATCCTCGCCGTCACAGGTGTGGGTCTTCGGGATCTCGCCGTCCCGCGAGAACGCAGAGGACGTCAGCTCGAGTCCTTCCTGAGCACGGATGGACGACGCGAGGACGAGCAGCAGGAGTGCGGCGGTGCGGGTCACCGCAGAGATCATTGCACCTGAGCGCGCTCTCGGCACTTCCCGAGGTAGCTCGCCGCGAGCGCATCGAACTCCTGCACGCCGAGCTCGCGCGCATAGACGCTCACGTAGCTCTTCAAGTAGAGCGCGGCGGGCAGCCGGTCGAATCTCTCGCTCTCGATGTGGTCGAGGCTGCGGATCCGCGTCCGTTCCGTCATCTCCGTGAGCGTGAGGCCGAGCGCTTCGCGACACCGGCGCAGGTACGCACCGGGCTCGGCGAGATCGAGCGGCGGCAGCGCGGGCGCCCGCGTGATCCGCGCTGGAGACGGCTCCACCACGCGCAGCGGTCGCGGCCGCGGTGTGTCCTCGGCGATCGACTCGCGCGCGCGATCCTCGCTCTGACGGAGCAGGCGCCGCGCGAGTCCCTCGATCTGGCGCGAGAAGCGGCAATGCGGAAACGCCTGCACGGCGGGCTGCCGCTGCGACACCGCGGTGCGCACGCTCGCGTCGCTTTCGAGCGACGCGACGAGCTCGATCGACACGCCGTGTCGATCACGGCACGACGCCACGAGCTCCGGGCCGGCGCGGCGGTCCTCCACGCTCTGCACCTGGTTCACGATCAGCATCGGCGCGAACGCCTTCGCGCACTCTTCGAGCGGCTTCGCTGCGGTCGGGTCCATCTCGCGCACGAGCGCGATCAGCTCCTGCGCCGAGCGCACGCGCCGCTTGTGGTGGTTGTCGCGCAGCCGCACGATCGCCGCGTTCACTTCCGGTCGCCGCGCCACGAAGCGCAGCGAGCGGTAGGCCGCCGCGCGCAGGAAGTGCTCCGCGTTCTCGATCGCCGTCGGCTCCGGCGTCACGACCACGAGCCCGCGCTGCGCGCGCAGGAACAGGTCGAGCACGTTGAACGCGCTGCCCGCGCCGAGGTCCAGCAGCACGTCGTCGACGTCGAGCATGCCGATCTGGCGGCTCAGGAGCTCCCGCTCGCGCTGCTTGGGATTGGCCATCTCGAGCAGCGCCTGGTGCCCGCTCACGAGCCAGAGGTTGGGCACCGAGGTCTGCACCATCACGTCGGCGAGCGACGACACCTCGCCGGTCAGGAAATGGGAGAGCGTGACGCGCGGCCGCGACGCGCCGAGCAGCGTGTGCAGGTTCGCGGCGCCGAGGTCGGCGTCGATCACCGCGACGCGGCGGCCCAGCCCCGCCATCGCGGCCGCGAGGCTCGAGGTGACGACGGATTTGCCCACGCCGCCCTTGCCGCCGCCAATCGCCCAGATGTTCGGAGCGGTCGCGGGGGCCTCGGCCGGCGCGCGGTCGGGGGTGGGTTCCGGGGCCGAGTTTCCCCTCTCCGGGGATCGCCCGCGGGCCGATATCTGAAGCATGGTCGCCATGGGAGATCCCCTGAAGGGTTCGGGCGATTGGCTGCGCGGCGTCGTGACGCTCCTCACGTCACGAGCCGGCAAGTTGCGAGCTACCCGGATCCTGAACGTCGCCGTACCCCTGCTGGCGTTGATTGCGGGCGTCGCGCCCTCCTCGATGTCGCCGGCCAGGTCCGCGGGCCGACCCTCGGTCGTGCTGATCACCGTGGATACGCTGCGCGCGGATCACCTGGGCTCGTACGGCTTTGCGCTCGATGCGAGCCCCCAGATCGACCGGTTCGCCGCCCAGGGCGTGCTGTTCGAGCGCGCGATCGCGGGCGCGAGCGCGACGGCGCCGTCGCACGCATCGATCCTGAGCTCGCGCTTCACGCGCGAGCACTCGATCGGCTTTCGCAACGGCGACACCCGGCTCGGAGGCGTTCCGACGCTCGCAACCGTCTTCCGCGACGCCGGCTACGCGACCGCGGCCTTCGTGAGCAACGTGGTGCTCCGGCGCGGCCGCGGGTTCGAGACCGGCTTCGACGTGTACGACGACGACGTGCCCGTGGCGGAGCTCAACCGCAGCGAGATCCACGAGCGGCTCGCGCCGCAGACCACGGCCGCCGCACTCGCGTGGCTCGAGAGCCGGCGCGACCGGCCGTTCTTCCTGTGGGTGCACTACCAGGATCCGCACGGCCCGTACGCGCCGCCGCCCGACTTCCGCGGGCGCTTCCACCTGCCGCGCCGAACCGATCAGCGGCCGCTCGCCGTGCTCGCGGACAACTCGGGGCAGGGTGGGATCCCCGCCTATCAGGTGCTGGGCGACCTGCGTCACCCGACCGTGTACGAGGGCCGCTACGCCGACGAGATCTTCTACGCCGACGTGTCGATCGGGAAGCTGATCGAAGCCGCGGATCGCGCGGCCGGCGCGCGCGGCGCCGTGGTGCTGCTCACAGCCGACCACGGCGAGAGCTTCGGCGAGGAGGATCGCTTCTTCGTGCACGGCGCGGCGACGACGCCCGACCTGGCGCACGTGCCGATGATCTTGCGCGCCCCCGGGCTCGCACCGGGCCGGCGCGCCGACCTCGTGCATCACGTGGACGTGCTGCCGACGCTGCTCGAGCTGGCCGGGATCTCCGCCTCCGCTCCCACGAGCGGGATCGCGCTGGGTCCGATGCTGCGCGCCGGCACGCCGCTGCCCGAGCGGACCGTCTTTACCGACATCGGCATGGAGCTCTCGGCCTATACGCGGAGCGGCTTCCTGCGCGTCTACGGCGCTCAGGCGGCGTGGCAGCGACGCGCGGACGCGCATGCTGCGCTCGCGCCGGTCGCGAAGCCCTATGCGTGGAATGGCGGAGGCACCTGGAGGGCGGAGGGCCCGCGGGCCGGACTGCCGGCCGAGGTCGCGCGCTACATCCGCACCGCGGTGCCGATGGAATCGGCCGGTGGCGTGAGCGAACAGGATCTGGAGCGCCTGCGCGCGCTCGGATATCTCGAGGTGGCGGCTTCTGACCGGGACACCCGCGCGGTAGGCTGGTAGGGATCGGGCCGCCCTCGAGTGATCGGCGCGATCTGCCGAAGCGCATGCAGCGGCCCCCCGGAGGCTCGCCATGTCGCACGCACCTGAATCCAGCGTCGACCTCAAGCAGTACGACGTGAGTCCGGCGCGCGGCTTCCTGCCCGAGCCCGATCCCGAGCCCGCGCTGCCCGCGCCGCTCGCGCTGTGGCAGGAGCTCGCGGGTGAGCTGCCCAAGCGGCTCGCGGCGCAGCGCGTGCGCGCAGCGGTGCGCTCGCTGCCCCAGTTCGAGATCGCTTCGCTGCGCTCGCCCGCGGAAGAGCGCGCGGCGATGCGCGTGCTGTCGTTCCTCGGGCACGCGTTCGTCTGGGAAGGCGGCTCTCCGGAGCCCGTGCTGCCGAGGTCGCTCGCGGTTCCGTGGTGCGCGATCGCGCGCCGGCTCGGGCGACCGCCCGTGCTCTCGTACGGCTCCTATGCGCTCGACAACTGGCGCCGGTTCGACGCGCGCGGGCCGCTGCGCGTCGAGAACCTCGCCATCCTCCAGAACTTCCTGGGCGGGCAGGACGAGGACTGGTTCATCCTGATCCACGTCGAGATCGAGGCGCTCGCGGCGCGCGCACTGCGCGCCGCGCCGGGTGCACTCGAGGCCGCGCGCCGCGTCGACGGCGCGGCGCTCACGGCGCACCTCGAAGAGGTGGCGAGCGCGCTCGAGGCGATCCTCGCGACGCTGCGCCGGATGCCCGAGCGCTGTGATCCCTACGTCTACTTCGCGCGCGTGCGCCCGTTCATCCACGGCTGGAAGAACCATCCCGCGCTGCCGCAGGGCGTCCACTACGAGGGCGTCGCGGAGCTCGCGGGCCCGCAGCGGTTGCGCGGAGAGACCGGCGCGCAGAGCACGATCGTGCCCGTGCTCGACGCACTGCTCGGCGTGGCCCACGCGCCCGATCCACTGCGCGAGTATCTCGACGAGATGCGCGGCTACATGCCGCCTCGTCATCGCGCGTTCCTCGAACACGTAGAAGATGGGGGCTCGGTGCGGTCCTCGGTGCGCGAGCTGCGCGGTGCGCGTCCGGAGCTCGCCGAGGCCTACGACGCGTGCCTGCGCTGGCTCGAAGCGTTCCGCACGCTCCATCTCGACTACGCGGCGCAGTACATCCACGCCCAGGCCGGAGGTGGAGCGAACCCCAGCGACGTCGGCACGGGCGGCACGCCGTTCATGAAGTACCTCGCCAAGCACCGCGACGAGACCGCCGCCGATCGCCTCGGTTAGTCGAGCACTCGAGCAGTTCCTCTCCGGCATGATCGTGCGGCCGGGGTGGTTGGCTTGCTGCGGCTCATGGCTCGCCGGCCTGGGGGTGACGTTCTCTCTCGCCCGAAGGGTCCGAAGCCAGCGATGGCTTCAGGCTTTCAGGTTGCCGGTCCAACCCAAGTTGCCACGAGCCCTGCGACGGCCCGTGGCCGGCTGCGCTTTACTTCGCCGCAGCAAGCCAACCACCCCGGCACTCGAACTCGTACGCCCTGGAGGCGTGAACCTCTCAGTGCGCTAGGCCGGGCGGATGATTTAGTCGCGCAGGCCCGGGCGCAGGCAAGCGGGCGTTGCGAACGACCCGTCGGGCATCGACTCGAACGCCGCGCGGCTTCCGCGTTCACTGCCGAAGCCAAGGGCCGGAGCGACAAACATCCGCCCGGCCCGGGCAACGGACACGGTCAAAGTCAGCGGCGCCGGCGCCGGCGCGGGCGCTCCTCGATCGCCGTGAACAGCGCGCGGTCGAGGCCCGTGACGCCCTCCACCGCGAACGACGCCACGGCTGCGCCGACCGCGTCGAGATCGCGGATGCCGCGCCGACGTGCATGGCGGATTCCCGCGTTGGAGAGTGAGACCATGAGCGCGGCGAGCAGCTCGGCGCCCGCGAGCCCTCCCTCGCCGTCGCCGACGAGAATCGGCCGCATGATCCGCGCGACGCGCTCGATCACCTGACGCACCGCGCGCTCGCTCACCTCGCCCGAGGGCGCCGAGGTGTCGGGCGCGAACAGCAGCTCGGTCCCGGCGGGGCGCAGCTGCGCAAACTCGAACGCGGCGCGTATGCCCAGCGACACGCCTTCGCGCAGTCCTTCGCGCTCCGCGCGATCGTAGGCGGCGAACAGGTGGCGGGTGAGCAGCGAGGCCTCGCGCTCCACGGCGCGCGCGTAGAGCTCCTCCTTCGAGGAGAAGCGCGCGTAGAGCGTCGGCTTCGTGGATCCCGCGCGCGACGCGATCTGATCGACGCCGGTCGCGCCGTAGCCGTGCTGCGCGAACAGATCCGTCGCGGCGTCGAGGAACGCGTCTTCGGAGATCGGCCGTCTCTGGGTCGCAGGGGCGGTCATGCGCGCTCCGCGCCCGGGCCGCCGTTCGGCCGCCGAGCTGCGATTTTTCACTTGACTGGTGAGTAAAGATCATCTTTACTCACTGGTAAAGTAGCACGGAGGGCGGGCGATGCGAATCCGAAGTCTCTGGCGATCGATCGGGGCAGGGGTCGTGGCGGCCTGGTTCGCGTGGGGCGCTCCCGCGGCGGCCACGATGCGCTGTGAGCTGCCGATGCTTCCGGGGCAGCCATTCAACGTCACGTGGCCGGGGGCCGTCGACCTCGACGCCGCGAAGCTCAAGCAGGCGGTCGACTATGCGGCGGCGCACCTGTCGTTCTCGGTACGCGTCTATCGCCACAACTGCCTGGTCGCGAAGAGCAGCCTCGATCTCCTGACCGAGAGCGTCCCGAACAACGTCTGGAGCACGACCAAGGGCGTCATCTCGATGCTCGCGGGCCGCGCCGAGAAGCTCGGCAAGCTCTCGCTCGACGACCCGATCGGCAAGTACCTGCCGCAGGCCGACGCCGCCCACGCCGCGATCACGATTCGCCAGCTGCTCACGCAGAGCTCGGGCCTGCACTTCGTGTGGACGCCCGAGCTGCTGGGCATTCCCGAGAACGAGGTGACGTACACGCTCGGCCTGCCGTTCGACTATCCGCGCGGCACCCACTTCGAATACGGCCAGACCACGATCACGCTGCTCGCGCACGTGATCCAGAAGGCGGTCGGACAGGATCTCCAGGAGTTCGCGCACCAGCAGCTGTTCGCGCCGATCGGCATCCAGCGCAACTGGATCTGGTTGCGCGACCGCGCGGGCAACACGAAGGGCTGGGCCGACCTCTACATCGCTCCGGCGGACCTCGCCCGGCTCGGCCACGTGATGCTGAACAAGGGCCGATGGCGCGACCTCCAGCTCCTGCGCCCCGAGTACGTGAAGGCCGCGTCGACGCCTTCGCCCACGAATCCCTACTACGGGTATCTGTACTGGCTGAACGCGAGCGACCACGGCTACACGGTGGCGATGCCGGGCGCGCGCGCGATCGAGAACCGCCGGATGTTCGAATCGGCGCCGCCCGATCTCTACGCGTTCGTCGGCTTCCGCGACCAGCTGATCTTCGTGATCCCGAGCCTCGACATGGTGATCGTGCGCACGGGCGAGCCCGGAAACACACAAGGCAACGAACAGCAGCTGCTCACCGCCGACTCGGGCGAGTGGCACCACGAGTTCTTTCGCAAGCTGATGTCCAGCGTCCAGGACGTGCCGTATACCGATCCGGGCCCGTACGACTGGCAGTCCGGGGACGGCCTCGTGATCGACCTCGATCACTTTATCTGGATACCGTCTCTGCCCTAGCTTTCCGGGTCCATCCCGGAGGTTGGGCATGAAGGCATCGGGGAAGATCGTCCGCCGGCTGATTCCGTTCCTGATGCTCTGTTATTTCGTGGCCTATCTGGACCGCGTGAACGTGGGCTTCGCGGCGCTCACGATGAATCAGGACCTGGGCTTCTCGGCCGAGATGTTTGGATTCGGCGTCGGCATCTTCTTTCTCGGCTACGTCCTGTTCGAAGTGCCGAGCAATCTGCTGCTGGAGCGGTTCGGTGCGCGGATCTGGATCGCGCGCATCATGATCACCTGGGGACTGTTCTCGGCGGGCATGGCGTTCATCGCGGGTCCGACGAGCTTCTACGTCATGCGCTTCCTGCTCGGCGCCGCCGAGGCGGGCTTCTTCCCGGGCATCATCCTCTACCTGACCTACTGGTTCACCGCCGAGGAGCGCGCGCGCTGGGTCGGCCTGTTCATGACCGCGATTCCGCTGTCGTCGTTCATCGGCGCGCCGGTTTCCGGATGGATCCTCGACTACCTGAACGGCGCGATGGGCGTGGCGGGCTGGCGCTGGCTGTTCCTGCTCGAGGGCGTACCGTCGATCGCGGTCGGCCTGGCCTGTCTCGCCTATCTCGACGACGGGCCCGCCGCGGCGGCGTGGCTCGAGCCCGCCGATCGCGACGCGCTCGTGCGCCGGCTCGAGGCCGAGCGCCGCCACCGCGAGACAGTGCACTCCTTCACGCTGCGCGAGGCGCTGACCCACCCGCGCGTACTGCTGCTGTCGGTCGCCTATTTCGGGATCGCAGCCGGCAACTATGGCCTCGGCTACTGGCTGCCGACGATCGTCAAGGAGGTCGCTCAGGCGACGCAGCTCGACACGACCACGGGCATCCCCCTCAACTCGCTCACGGGCTACCTCGTGGCCGTGCCCTACGCGCTGTCCGTGATCGCGATGATCGCGTGGACGCGGCGATCCGACCGCATGCGCGAGCGGGTGTGGCACGTGGCCGGTCCATCGCTGGTCGCGGGCGCGGCGCTCGCCTCGATCGCCTTCGTGGACGACCCGCTGTTCGCCGCCGCCGCCGTGACGATCTGCGCCGTAGGAACCTATGCGGCGTTGCCGACGTTCTGGACGCTGCCGACGGCGTTCCTCACCGGCACGGCGGCGGCCGGTGGAATCGCGCTCATCAATTCGATCGGCAATATCGGTGGCTTCGTCGGCCCCTATCTCGTGGGCTGGCTGCGCGATCTCACGGGTTCGCCGACGATCGGGCTCGCGGCGCTCGGCAGCTGTTACCTCCTGACCGGCGTCGTGACGCTCTGGGTCGGTCACGACAGCCGTGTCGAAATGGTCTCGGCGGAGGAGCCGTAGCGCTGCGTCAGCTCTCGGCGACGGCGCGCCAGCGCGCGATCTGGTGGTGCAGCCAGCCACCCTCCCAGAAGTTCACGTCGCCGCCTGCGGCGAGCAGCGCCTCGTGCGCATCGACGAGCAGCTGCGCGGCCTCGCGGCTCGCGGGCTCGGCCGCGGCGACCGCCTCGGCGAGGCGTAGTGCGCGCAGAGGATCGCGCGCGGCGAGCCGGCCGCGCGCGCGGTCGAGCACGGCCTTCGCGCCCGCGAGCTCGACGAGATCCGCGAGCGCTGCGTCGGGCCCATCGGCGTAGAGCTCGCTCGTCGCGCGGCGCTGGAACCATCCGGTGTAGGCCTCGAAGATCGTGCGCACGGCCCAGCTCACCTTCCCATAGCCCTGACCCACGCGCAGGTGCGCCGGCAGCTGCACCTCGCGCATGATCGCGTACACGTCCTGACCCTTGTTGATGCGCGCGACCGTCTCGCCGTGCACGAACTCCACGGCATCGTGCAGCCGCGCGATCGATGCGTCGATCAACTCGGCGCCCTCGATCGGGAGATGGCGGCCCGTGATGAGCAGGCGCGGTGCGAGCTCGCGCACGCGCCGCGCGTTGGCGAGATAGGGCTCGGCAAACCGGTACTTGTCGCCGCGCAGCGTGTTGAAGTTGGGGAAGTGCGGGAAGAGCGGGCCGAACAGGTTGCCCACGAACGCGATCCGGTGCTGCGGCAGCCACACGATGCAGCTGTCGACGGTCTCGCCGCCGGGCGCTGCGTAGAGCTCGACCTCGAGCTCGCCCACGCGCAGCGCGAGCCGCGACTCGAACGTCAGATCGGGCACCGGGCGGTCCTGACCGAGCGCCGCGCCCGGATATTTGCGCGCGAACGAGCCGATCAGGCCAGCGAGCTGACCGAACCAGAGCAGCGCGGTGCCGGTCCGGAACTGCGCGATGCGCGCATCGTCGGCCTGGCAGGCGGGGTTCATCGCCTGCGCCACGTAGCGGGTGCCCGGCTCGCGAAACCGCGCGACGCCGCCCACGTGGTCGACGTGGCCCTGTGTCGTGATCACGTAGGGCGTCGGCCCGGGGCAGATCGCGTCGAACAGGTGCTTGTGGTGCGGCGCCTCCCAACCCATCCCGGTATTCACGATCACGCGGCCCGCGCTCGTCACGAGCATGTAGGCTCGCACTGGTACCGCCCGAGCGGTAGATGAAGTCGCGAATCGGAAACGCGCGCTCGTCGTGCACGAAGGTCAGAAGCTCCGCGCCCGGCCGCGTGTCGATCAGCTGGTCCACCTCGTCCTGGATGCTCATGAGACCTCCACCTTGACCGGGAAGCGCTCGAAGTAGAACCCGAACGTCTCGCGTACCGCGGCCGGATCGGCGCCGAAATCGCGGCGCAGGTCGTAGACGACCTGGCCCTCCTTCCCGCGCGGATGATCGCGCAGGTATGCGGCGATCTCGCCGCGCGCGGCGTCGGTCATCGCGAGTCCGGCCACCTCGTAGATGCGCTCGACCGTCGCGAGATCGTCCGCCATGAACTCGTGGAACAGCACGTCGATCGTGCGCTGCGCGGGCAGCAGTGTGCGATCGCGCACCGACGCCTCGAGCAGGCGCCGGATCCGGTCCGTCCAGTACGCGAGGTACCACTCGGGGTCCGGCGTGCGGTAGTTCATGCGCGCACCGTAGGCGAGCATCGTCGCAGCGGATTGCACCACCGATACCGGGTCGCGATGGGTGACGACGATCGTCGCGTCGGGGAACGTCGCGAGCAGCGGCCCGAGCTGCTCGAGGTGCTGCGGCGACTTCAGCACCCAGCGCTCGCGCGGCTGCCGCCACTGGAGGATCTGCAACACGCTCTTCAAGTAGGCGTAGTGCGGTGTCTGGTCGTGGGAGAGGTAGTAGTCGCGCCAGCGCGGCGCGCGCGCGATCCACTCCTGGTTGTAGCTCGAGAAGTCGGGCAGCATGAGCTCGAGCTCCTCGTGGATGTGATCGGGACTCATCGGATGCATCGCCGCGAGCAGCGGCACGTTCGCGCGCATCATCTCCCAGCCGCGCGCGGACCGCGCATAGCGCGGATCCGCCCCATCGGGTCCCGGCTGCTCGCGCGGATCGGGCACGGGCTCCTGGCTCTCCCAGAGAGGTAGCGAGCGCAGCCGGGAGTCCGCGGCGATCAGGTTCACGAGATGAGTGGTGCCGGAGCGCGGCAGCCCCACGACGATGATCGGGCGCCGGATCTCGACGCGCTCGATCTCGGGATGCTCCTTGCGCAGCGCGCGGATCCACAGCCGGTTCGCCGCGCAGCGCACGCAGTCGTTCCAGAGCGACGCGCGGCCGAGACCCGTGCGCTGGGAGTCCTCGTCCATCTCGGAGAGCCACAGCGCGAGCCGCTCGTGGAAATCGTCGGGGCCGAAGTCGTCGAGCCCCGTGCGGAGGACCGCCGCTTCGAGCACCGATTCGAGGGAGAGCGAGACGGGTGTGCGCTCGCCGAACTGGAGCGCCGCGCGCTGTGCGGGCGTGAGCGCGGGCTCGCGCAGATCGTCGATGCGGATCTGCTGCGCTCGACTCATAGGTAGGGATGGACCTCGCGCTCGAACAGATCGAGCATCCGCCGCGCGAACGCAGGCTCGATTCCCGCGAGCAGCGGATTGAGATAGAGCACGCTGTTCGCGCCGAGCTGCTCGGCGAGCGCGAGCGCCTGATCCGGTGTGAGCACGCGATAGGCGGGACTCTCGCGCACGGTCTCGGGCGTCATCTGCTTTGCGTAGGGGCCGGACGGGCGTCCGTAGGCCTCGATCGTCCACTCGCTGTAGGAGCGCAGCTGGTGGAGCACGTGCGGCATCACGCGATCCCAGTCCTTCTCGGGCTCCTTCGAGATCCAGAGGAAGATCGGACCCTGGTTCGGATACTCGCCGGGGTCGGGCTTGCCGAGCTTCAGGCACTCCTCGCGATAGGGCGGCCACAGCTTCGGCTCGAGCGGGGGGAACCAGCCGTCGGCGATCCGCGCAGCGCGGCGCGCGGCCGCAGGCGTTCCGCCGCCGAGCAGGATCGGCGGCGCCGGATCGGGCCGCGGCGTCACCCAGCAGCGCCGGCCCTGCCACTCGAACGGCTCGCCGGTCCACGCGCGCCGCAACAGCTCGATCGTCTCACCGACGATGCGCCAGCGATCTTCGAGCTTGCGGCCGAACGTCTCGAACTCGCTCGGGCGATAGCCGCCGCCGATGCCCAGCAGCAGGCGCCCGTTCGTCGCGAGCTGCGTCACCGCCGCGTCTTCGGCGAGCTTGATCGGGTCGTACAGCGGCGCGAGCACGACCGACGTGCGGAGCCGGATCCGCTGGGTGCGCGCGCCCATCGCGGCAGCGAGGATCAGCGGTGACGGGTTGTAGCCGTCGGGAGAGCCGTGATGTTCGCCGAGCCCGACGCTGTCGAAGCCGAGCGCGTCGGCCCACTGCACCTGATCGAGCGCCGCAGCGTAGAGCTCGCGCGCGGGCACACCAAACGAGGGCGCCCGCATGTCGTAGCTGATTACGAGCTCCACGACTGGGCGGGCTCCTTCATGGTCAAGCAGACCGCTCCACGATCTCGATCAGATGGCCCTCGGGATCGGTTGCAAACGCCACCCGCACTTTCATGTCGGGATAGTCACGGATGTCCTGGTACAAGCCGCCGCCTGCGTTTCGCACGCGCTCGAGCAGTGCGGGCAGATCGCGCGTGGTGAAGCCCAGGATCAGCTCGCCGCTGTGCGGGTGCGGCCTGTCGACGAACTTCAGCAGGATCAGTGCCCCGGGTGTGAGATTGCCCGCAGTGCCGAGGATGACCTGGTCGACCGCGTCACTGCCTACCGAGTCCTTCAGGCGAGTGATCTGCTCGAGCTCGAACGCCTGGCTGTAGAACGCGGCCATCTTGACGAGGTCGTCGACCACGAGCTTGGTGAAGGTGAAGGTCGAGAGTCGCGGCTTCGCCATGGGCTCCCCTCGCTCTGTTGAACGGCGTTCCATTCTACATCGGCGCCGGCGCGGACCCTCCTTCCCCGCGCTTGACGCCTGGGGCGCTGCTGCGCACGATCCGTGCGCCGCGGACAGGGCGCGCACGCCCGAGGAGGATCCAATGCGTCGCCGAACGATCTGGCACTGCGTGGTGTTCACGGGGCTCGTGCTATCCGGGTGCGCGGGCCCCGCGCCTTCGATGCGCGTCGAGCGCAGCGAGCCGCGCCCGGGCTCGGTCTGGATCTCGGACGTCGCGGTGCTCGACGTGGCGGCCGGCGTGCGCACACCCGGGCGCGACGTGCTCGTTGCGAACGGGAAGATCGAGGCGATCGCGAAGACCGGCGCGGGCGCGCCCCCGGCCGGCGCGCTCGTGATCCCGGGGAAGGGCGCGACGCTGGTGCCGGGCCTCGTCGACATGCACGGCCATGTGTATGCCGACTCCCACCCGATCTGGAACCTCGGCGTTCCCGACCCCGAAGCGAATCTGCGCGCGTATCTCTACTCGGGCGTCACCACGGTCTTCGATCCGGGAGACAACAGTCCCGACGCGTTCGAGCGCCGCGATCGCGTCGCGCGCGGCGAGCTGCCCGGCCCGCACATCTTCACGGCGGGCCCGATCCACACCGCTCCCGAGGGTCACCCGATCTCGCTCGCGCGCGCCTTCGCACCGTGGTGGATCGGCTGGTATCTCGCGCCGCGCGTCGCGACGGCGGTGGATTCCGTGGAGGAGGCGAACGAGGCGATCGACCGCCTCGCAGAGCAGCAGCCGGACGCGGTGAAGATCGTCGATCGACGAAGTTCCGCTCGAATCACCGCGCCTGCGCCCGGAGGTCGCGCGCGCGATCGCCGACCGTGCGAGGAGCCACGGCCTGCGCACCGTGGCGCACATCGGCACGACCCGGGATGCGATCATCGCAGCGGAAGCCGGCGCCGCGCTCTGGGTGCACGGCGTGTACAAAGAGCGCATCCCCGACGCGGACATCAAGCTGCTCGCGGGCTATCGCATCCCGATGGTCGCGACGATCGAGGTCTTCGACAACTACGCGCGGCTGCGCGGGGGTGGACCGCGTGTGGCGACTCCGCTCGAGCGCGAGACCGTACCCGCGGAGCTGCTCGATTCGTTCTACCCGCTGCCGGACGGATTCGACGTGGGAGTGCTCACATCGTGGAGCGAGCTGAACGAGCGGGCAGTGCCGCACCGGATCGAGAACGTGCGGCGCCTGCACGCGGCAGGTGTCACGATCTTCGCGGGCAGCGATACGCAGTCCGGTGTCTTTCCAGGGCCCGGCCTGCACCGGGAGATCGCGACATCTCGTGCGCGCGGGGCTCACGCCCACCGAGGCGATCCGCGCCGCCACGCTGGATCCGGCGCGCTTCCTCGCCCGGACCCAGACACCGGACTGGGGCAACGTGGCGGTCGGCCAGCGCGCCGATCTGCTGCTCGTCGAGGGCGACCCGACCCACGACGTGGCCGCGCTCTCGGCGATCCGCGCGGTACTCCAGGACGGCGTGCCGATCGCGCGCAAGCCCGTGGAGAAGCGATAGTCGGACGCTACGAGGCGTGGTCCACGAAGATCGGCGACGACCACGCGCGCTCCTCGGTCTCGGAAAGACACTCGTCCTCGGCGGGACGGCCGAAGCACGGGGCGACCTTCGTGCAGCGGCCCTGCGCGTCGTAGGTGCAGCCGAGCGGATTTGCGTCCACGGCCGGGCTCGGTGCCTCGATCGCGCGCACGTAGTAGAGGGCGTCGTGCCCCGACGCCGCGAACTCCGGGTCGGTGAACTCGGCCTGGCAGCCGGTGGGATCGCCCGGGCACGGGATCACGCGCCACGGATCCTCGATGCGCTGGTGCGCATCGGGGCCGGGGCCGGGCCGGATCCGCACCACTTCGAGGCGTGTGATGGGGCGCCGCTGATCGGTCGGGTTGTAGCACTCCCCGCGACACAGGCGTTCAACGCGATCGCCGAGTGCATCGAGCGCATCGGCGGGACAGCCGGGCTTCTGCTCGAACGAGCCGACCGCGCGCGCCTGGAAGATCGGCGCGTCGCCCATCGCCGCCTCGCCGCCCATCGGCAGCGGCTGCCCGCCCGGCGCGTTCACGAGATCGAACCAGAGCAGGATGCGCGGGCCGCTCGTTCCATACACTTCTCTGCGTTGGAGCGCATCCCAGACCGCGCCGCGGCTGCGCCCGGTCGCGTGCACGGCGGCGAGCCCGCCGTTCAGGAAGAACGAGGCCTGACGCTCGGTCTCCATCACCGCGAACGGTGAATCGCCGGGCTTTCTCACGTAGGGCTCGGTGTGCGAGAGCGGCGGCCGTTCCTTCACCTGGCCGATCGGCGTCTCGAGCAGGTTGCCGAAGCGCGCCTCCGTGAACTCGGTGCGCGCCACCTCCTTGTAGCCGGTGCCGGGGCGGCCCGAGTGGTTGTCGCTCGATCCGATGAAGCCGAAGCGGAAGCTCTGCGGGCCGTCACCGTCGGCGCCCGAGCGACATGATGTACTGGACCGAGCTGCGCGGCCGGTAGTTGAACGCGGGCTGGAAGCAGTCGCGACACTGGCCCGCGTCCTGCCAGTCGACGGGCTCGGTGCCCGGCACGACCGAGGCGCCGCCGTTGTTGATCGCGTCCACGAAGTGCTGGCGCGCGCTGGCCGCGCGCTCGGCGCATTCCGACTCCGGGCGCTTCTCGGCGAGGCAGCGCGCTTCGATGATCTCGCCCGCGCGCCAGCACGAGGGCAGATAGTTGTCGGCGGGGGAGGGGCAGGTGCTCGTGCCGTCGGCGGAGATCACGACTTCTCGATAGGGCCGGAACTCCTCGGAGTTCCCGTGCCCCGAGAACACCTCGATCAGCCGCTGCCGCGCCGGATCGTGCTGCTCGAACGACAGCTGCTTGTCCCAGCTCGAGCCGAGCGGCGTGTAGAAGCCCCACGTGGTGCCGTGCGGGATCACCATCGACACCACGTTCCACTCGTTCAGCTTCGCGAACAGATCGTGCGGAGTGGGCGCGAGCTCCCGGCAGTCCCGGGGCAGGTCGCGCACGGGAACTCCTTCGGGACAGATCGGCACGTCGGTGGCGCTCATGAAGCGCGCGAAGTCGGCGCCGCCGTCGGCGTAGCGGCCCAGCGCGAGCAGTCCGAGCAGGAACGGCGAGGGGGTGACCAGGTCTTCGCTGCGCCCGCTGACCACCGTGGTGAGCGGCCGCGCGACGATCTTGTCGTCGTCGAGGTCGCGCAGCACCACGTTCTTGTGACCCCAGTGGTCCTTGGGCGTCGAGCCCACGTTGGTCCACTCCCAGCCGAGATAGGCGACCGTGTCGGGGCTCTCGGGGTTGTCGGCGATCGCGTTGCACTGCCGGATCGACTCGATCGTCTCGCTCCACATGCGCGGAGTGAGCGTGAGGTCGTGGTCGTTGATCGACCAGAAGTCGAGCCCGGAGCAGTGGCGCGCGTAGTCGCAGGCGTCCGCGACCGGGTGCGCGCCGTCGCCGCCCGCCATCGGCAGGCTCGCCGCGAACGCATCGAACGAGAACGTGCTGTGCACGTGAAGATCGCCGAACAGGATCTGCTTGGGCTGCGCGACGCCGATGCCGCGCGCGGCCTCGCTCTGCATCGCCGCGCGGTCGCCGACGATCTCCTTCGCGATCGCGCGCGCCTGCGGTTTGCCCGCGGCGGTTTCCCTGCCGAACAGGCCGAGCCCCGCGCTGTAGAGCAGCGCGAGGGCCAGGACGAGGAGCAG
Organism: uncultured delta proteobacterium; assembly: GCA_963832165.1. GTDB lineage: Bacteria > Myxococcota_A > UBA9160 > UBA9160 > SMWR01 > JAHEJV01. The sequence continues at coordinate 868,288 of CAWHTE010000011.1, forward strand.
CGCGATTCCGGCGAACAGGCGCGTCATGGCGATGACGGGACCTCCCGTCGGCCTTCTACCATTGTGCGCGTCACAAAGAAAGGTCCGAAGCGACATCGCGGTGATACGCTGCGGCGCGACGAGGCGAGGGGAGGAGCGCGATGGCAGCGGACGCGGGTGCGGTGCTGGTGACGGGTGCGGGTGGTGGCATCGGTTTCGCGTGCGCGCGCGCGCTCGCGGGCAGCGGGTCGCTCCTGCTCCAGGACCTGGACGACCGCAGACTCGCGATGGCCCAGAAGGAGCTCACGAGTGAGGGGATCCCGGCCCAGACGATCGCGGGAGATCTCTGCGATCCGGCACATCTCGGTGCGCTCGCGGCCGCCGTCGCGCGCGCGGGCGGCCTGCGCGCGCTCGCGCACACGGCGGGCATCTCGCCCGTGATGGCCGATGCGCAGCGCGTCTTCGAGGTGGATCTGGTCGCGACGGTCCGGCTCGTCGATGCGCTCGTGCCGCAGCTGCAGCCCGGCGCGGCTGCGGTGCTGATCGCCTCCCAGGCCGGACACTTCATCGCGCCGGTCGCGACGCCCGCGATCGATGCGATCCTCGACGCGCCGCTCGCAGACGATGCGTACGAGCGCCTCGTCGCGATCGCGGGCCCGCTCGCGAGCAGCTCCGGCGGCGCATACGGGCTCGCGAAGCGCGGCGTGCAGCGCCTCGCCGTCGCGCGCGCGGCCGAGTTCGGCGCCGCGGGCGCGCGAATCACCTCGCTCTCGCCGGGAATCATCGACACGGGAATGGGTCGCTCGGAGCGCGTCGCGCACGCGGCGGCGACCGACCAGATCGTGGCGAAGACCAGCGCGGGGCAGCGGCTCGGCCGGCCCGACGAGATCGCGTCGGTGGTGGCGTTCCTGTGCTCGGATGCGGCGAGCTTCGTGACCGGGGTCGACTGGCTCGTCGACGGCGGAAGCACAAACCAGGTGCTCAGCGGCCGTTAGGCTGCTCCGTCGTGCGCGCGCTTCTCGAGCGCGCGCGCGATCTCCTCCTCGCCGAGCGGCTCGGGGTGCACGACGCGGAAGCTCGTCGCCCATTCGGCCGCGATGTCGCGGCCGAGCCACACGTTGATCGAGATCGTCACGCCCATCGCGCCGATTGCGCCGAGGCTCGCGAGCGCCATGTCCTTGTGCGCGTCCCAGACATCGCCCTGCGTGCCCAGATAGGATTGCCCGAGGTCCCCGCCGAACGCGACCGCGGCGCCCCACTCGATCAGCTCGTAGATCATCGAGCTCGACATCGTGAGGTCGAGCGGCAGGAAATAGCCCCAGAAGCCGCGCACGTCGACGATCCGCAGGAACACTTCGCGGATCGGGTAGGCGAGCAGCAACCCGTACGCGAAGTGGACCAGGCGATCGTACATGTTGCGCTCGAAGCCGAGCGCGGCGTCGGGCGAGAAGCCGAGCCAGCGCTGGCTGCCGGCGTCGTAGGGCACGAGCGAGTAGGTGTAGTGCGAGCCGACGACGTGCAGCGTCAGGAACAGGAAGATCAGCGTGTAGGAGACGCGCGAGAAGCGGAACGCGCGGTAGGTGAAGGCGAGCACGGCGACGCCGAGCACCGTGAGCGCGTTCTCGAGCAGCCAGGTCGAGCGCGACACCGGCGAGATCGCGAGCACCACGAACTCGACCGCGAACACGCTGCCCAGGATCGCGAGCGTCGCGGGAATCGAGAGGCGCTGATCTCGCAAGCGAGCTCCGGATCTGCGCCGCTCGCGAGCCGCAGCGAGCGCGCCCGGAGCGTAGAGGAGACGCTCGCCACGCGCCGGGACGGGAGCTAAGGCCGTGTCGGCGTTCGCCCGATCCTCCATGCGAAGGGGTCGGGCCGATGCAGATCGAGCTGCTCGTGGCGTTCACGCTGCTGGCGATGCTGGCGTTCCCGTTGGCGCTCGACCGGCTGCGCCACGAGCTGCGGCGGCAGCGAGTCTGCGCGGCCGCGCGCGATTTCGGGGGGCTCATCACGCGGAGCTTCCTCACGGTGCCGTGCTCGCAATGCGACGAGCGCGACATGGGACTCGTCTCGGTGGGTCCGAACGCGCGCTCGATCCACTACGAGTGCCGCGGCTGCCGGAACCGCCATCACGCGTCCGCCGCCTCGACCGATTTCTCGGCGGCGGCTCCCCAATACGAGCTGTTCCAGAACCTGCTCTCGGCGTTCAACGAGCGCTATCGCCGCCGCCGCATCGCGATCGACATCGTGTTTCGCACGCCACGGGCTCGCGCAACGGACGCGTGATCTGGCAGGATCGGGCAGAGGCAAAGTGCGGCGCGTGTTCCACGACGCGTACGAGATCGCAGGCGACCCGGCGGCCGGGCCGTTCCTGTTCACGTGCGAGCACGCGACGCGGCGGCTGCCCGAGTGGGAGGCCGAGCCCGCCGATCTGCCGTTCCTCGAGGACCACTGGGGCTTCGACGTCGGCGCCGCCGACCTCACGCGCGAGCTCGCGCGGCTGTGCGAGAGCGGCGCGCTGCTCTCGCGCTTCTCGCGACTCGTGTGCGATCCGAACCGGGCGCCCGAGGAGGCGAGCTTCGTCGTGGCCGAGGTCGCCGGACACGCGCTCTCGTTCAACCTCTCGGTCGACGCAGTCGAGCGTGCGCGCCGCCGCGCGCGCTATTTCGATCCCTATCACGCGGCAATCGATTCCGCGCTCGCTGAGCGCTTCGCCGCGGGTCCCCCCGTGCGCCTGTGCTCGATCCACTCGTTCACGCCCGTGTTCGACGGCTGTGCCCGGCCGATGGAAGTGGGCGTGCTGTTCGACGACCACGAGCCGCACGCGCTGCGCGTGGCCGACGCGCTCGAGCGCGAGGGCTTCGCGGTGGCCCAGAACGAGCCCTACTCGGGCTTCGCCGGGCTGATCTACGCGGCGCGCCGCCACGGCCGCGAGCACGGCGTCGTGTATCTCGAGCTCGAGGTGCGCAACGACCTGATCGCCACCGCACAGCAGGTGCGCGCGATCGCGCCGCGGATCGCGCGCGCGCTCCAAGAGTACGCGCCGAGCGGCGGCTGAGCGCTACACCGAACGCGCGAAGCGATAACGGATCGGCAGGTGCTTGATGCCCGCCACGAAGCTCGACGCGGTGCGCGCGGGCTCGCCCGCGAGCTCGAGCCGCTCGACGCGCCGCGCGATCTCGGTGAACAGCGCCGTGCTCGAGCGGCGGGCCAGGTGCGCGCCGAGGCAGAAGTGCTCGCCGATCCCGAACCCGAGGTGGCGGTTCGGGCTGCGCTCGATCCGGAACGCGAACGGGTCGTCGAAGACGTCCTCGTCGCGGTTCGCGGACGCGTAGCAGAGCATCAGCTCCTCGCCCTCGCGGATCTTCTGGCCGCGCAGCTCGACGTCGCTCGCGGCCGTGCGCTTCATGTAGTTCACGGGTGTGGTCCAGCGCACGATCTCTTCCACGGCCTGTGCCGCGAGCGCCGGGTTGGCGCGCAGGCGCGCGAGCTCGGCGGGGTTCTCGATCAGCGCGAGCAGGCCCCCGGAGATCGCGTTGCGCGTGGTGTCGTGGCCCGCCGTGAATACGATCAGGTAGTAGCCGAGCGTCTCCACGGGCCCCATCGGGGCGCCGTCCACCTGTCCGTTCGCGAGCACGGTCGCGAGGTCATCGCGGGGATTCGCGCGGCGATCCTCGATGATCTTCGAGAAGTAGTTGAAGAACTCGAGGCCGATCTGCATGATCCGCTGCTCGCGCGTGCCTTCGCGCTGGAACTCGGGATCGTCACCGCTGAACAGCTCGTTGGTCAGGCGCAGGATCAGCGCCTCGTCCTCCTGTGGCACGCCGAGCGCCTGCGACAGGATGCGCAGCGGGTGTGCGACCGCCACGCGGGTCACGAAATCGCACTCGCCGTCGCCGTCGGCCGCAAGCGCGTCGACGAGCGAGCGCGCGCTCTCGTCCACGGCGGACTCGAGCCGCGCGAGGCTGCGCGGCGTGAACCAGCCGCTCGCGACCTTGCGAAACGTGCGGTGCGCGGGCGGATCCATCTCGATGATCGTCTTCATGCCCGCGAGCCCCGACTGGTCCGATTCCCGCATGCGCGTCTGCTCGTCGTCGAGCACGACGATGCCCTTGCTGTTCACGAACGCGTCGGGGCGCTTCGAGATCTCGCAGATGTCGGCGTGCCTGGTGATCGCCCAGAACGATCCGTGGCCGGGTGGCTCGCAGCGATGTACGGGTGATTCGCGCCGCAGCCGGGTCCAGACGTCGTGCGGATAGCCGCGGTCGGCGTACTGGGTCGGGAAGATCAGCTCGCTTCCATCGGTGATCTGCATGCGTGCGTTCTCCGGGTGCGCGGTCGGAAGCTAGCGGCTCGGATTCCGATGCGCGCGGCTGCCGCATGGCTCGATTGCGTGGCATGATCGCCGGGTGTTCGATGCGCTCGACCACGTGATCCTCGCGGTGCGCGACCTCGCGGACGCCACGCGCCGTTACGCGACGCTGTTTGCGCGCCGGCCCTCGTGGCGCGGCGAGCATCCAGGCCAGGGGACCGCGAACACGCTGTTCCGTCTCCACAACACCTACCTGGAGCTGCTGGCGCCCGAAGGCGACGGTCCGACCGGGCGCCTGATCAGCGAGCGGCTCGCTTCGCACGGCGAGGGGCCGCTCGGACTCGCGTTCGCGACGCGTGATGCGGACGCCGCGGCGGCGACACTCGCGGAGCACGGGCTCGAGCCCGCGCCCGTCATGCCGGGTCTGGGCCGCGATGCCGATTCGGGGCTGATCCGGCGCTGGCGCACGGCGATGCTGCCGCTCGAGCGCACGCGCGGCGTGCTGCTGTTCGCGATCGAGCACTTGACGCCCGATCTGCTTCCGGAGGCGGGAGCGGTCGGACCCGCCGAGGCCGTGGTCACGGGCATCGACCACGCGGTGGTGCAGACCTCCGACGCGGAGGCCGCGATCTCGCTCTATCGCGACGGGCTCGGACTGCGGCTCGCGCTCGATCGCAGCTTTCCCGAATGGGGCATGAGGCTCGTGTTCCTGCGCGTGGGCGGAGTCACGATCGAGGTCGCACAGCCGCTGCAGGACGCCGCGCCGCCGCCCGACACCGATCGGCTCTGGGGGCTGTCCTGGCGCGTTCCGGATGCCGACGCCGCGCGCGAGCGGCTGGCCGCCGCGGGCGTCGATGTCTCCGAGGTACGCGCGGGTCGAAAGCCCGGCACGCGTGTGCTCAGTGTGAAGGACGGCACCTGCGGCGTGCCGACGCTGTTGATCGAGCCCGCGGCGCCGGCGTAGCCGCTCTCGCCTAGCGACACCCCTGCGGAGTGCCCGCGCAGTAGCGACCGGAGGGACCCGGCGTCGCTCCGGGCCGCGCGAGCATCGGCGCGAGGTAGTCGGTGTAGTCGATGTCGTCGACGGCTCCGTCGCAGTTCATGTCGGTTCCGCGTCCGCCGTCGCGGCCCGCCGCGCGATCCGGCGCGAAATAACCCTCGAGATCGAGCGTCGTCGATCCTGCCATTCTCGTCGAAGTCGCCGTCGCAATGATTTCCGTATCCGTCCTCGTCGGTGTCGCACTGGCTGCGATTGGCGAGCTCCGTGCAGTTGTCTCCCCAATTGATGTGCGTATCGCCATCGGGATCGCAGAACGAATCAGTGCAGTTGGGGCACGGGAATGTGCCCGCGCACTCGAGTCCCGAAGGCCCCGGGCGATCCCCCGCCGCAAGCAGCTGGGGCACGAAGTAGTCGCGGTAATCGACGTCGTCGACGGAACCATCGCAGTTCATGTCGGTTCCGCGGCCGCCGTCGCGGCCCGCCGCGCGGTCGGTCGCGAAGTAGCCGCTGAAATCAGCCTCGTCGACGCGCCCGTTCTGGTCGAAGTCGCCGTCGCAGGAGTTGCCGTATCCGTCGTGGTCCGCGTCGCATTGGCGCGAGTTCGCGACCTGCGTGCAGTCGTCCGCGCGGTCGAGCAGGCCGTCGCCGTCGCCGTCGCACGCCGAACCCGTGCACGGGACGGGACACGGCACCGTGCCTGCGCAGCGCAGCCCGGACGGGCCCGGGATCGCCCTGGGCGGCTTGAACGGCGGGCGGAGCCCGGCGAAGTCTGTGTCGTCGACGACCCCGTCGCAATTCATGTCGGTACCGCGCCCGCTGTCCGTCCGCGAACGCCGATCGCGGGCCAGACGGTTCAGGTCGACCGCGTCCACGCTTCCGTTCTGGTCGAAGTCGGCGTCGCAGAGGTTCCCGAAGCCGTCCCGGTCCGTATCGCACTGGCTCGGGTTGGCGACGCCAGCGCAATTGTCGTTGCGGTTCACCTTGCCGTCCCGATCGTCGTCGCACATCTCGCCGATACAGTCGAGCGGGCAGGTCGGACACTTCTGAGGGAAGGGAATCACCGTCACGTCCGCGGCGCCCACGACCCGGTCCCGCCCGTCGAGGTCGAACTCGTCGCAGTCGGTCGTCGCGAAGCTGTTGCAGCTGTCGGCGGAGAGGTCCTTCCCGAACTCGGCCGTCACGAGCGGCCAATCCGAGGTATCCGGCACGCCGTCGCCGTTGTGATCGCCATCGCAGGCGTTTCCGAATCCGTCGGCGTCGTCGTCGAGCTGACCGCCCGTGGTCGTGCGGAACAGATAGCCACCGCGCCGGGTGTAGTTCGCGGGGTCGTCGAGGTCGTAGTGCGGATTTGCGGCGAGCCGGCAGTTGTCACAGTCATCCCCGACGCCGTCGCCGTCGACGTCGAGTTGATAGATCGTCGTGCGCCAGAAGATCGTGTTATCGATCGAAGGGCAGTTGTCGCAGAGATCGCCGCGACCATCGCGATCGCGATCGCTCTGGTCCAGATTGGCGAGCTGCGGGCAGTTGTCGTCGCAGCCGCTCGTGCGTCCCGTTCGACACGTTGCGTCGGATGGCGAGCCCGAAGCGTCGCCGTCGTCGGCGATGCCGTCGTCATCGTCGTCGGGGTCGCACGGGTCGCCGAGACCGTCGCCGTCGGTATCCACCTGAGAGGGATCCGCCGTGCTCGGGCAGTTGTCGCACACGTCCCCGACGCGGTCGCCATCCGCGTCCGCCTGCTCGGCGTTGGCGATCGCGGGGCAGTTGTCGCAGGCATCTGCGCGGCCGTCCCCATCGGTTTCGCGCTGGTCCGGGTTCGCGACGGTCGGACAGTTGTCGCAGGCGTCGCCGAGCGGATCCCGGTCTGCATTCGCCTGATCCGGATTCGCCGTCGCGCAGTTGTCACAGGCGTCCCCGACGCGATCGCCGTCCGCGTCGGCCTGATCGGGATTCGCGACCGTGGCGCAGTTGTCGCAGACGTCGCCGAGCGCATCGGCGTCGCGATCGCGCGCGTCGGGCAGCACGTACGAGAAGGTCGGGGCGATGTTCGACTGCCCCGGGCACCAGTCGAGCGCATCCGCGAGGCCATCGTTGTCGGAGTCGGCCGCTGCGTCGTCGGGGGCGCCGTCGCAGCGGTCGCCCCGGCCGTCGCCGTCGAGATCGCGCTGCTCCGGATCGGAGATGGATCCGCACACATCGCACGCGTCTCCCGCGCCATCGCCGTCGCGGTCGGCCTGATCGGGATTGGCCGCATCGCGGCAGTTGTCGCGGAACGCGACGACGCCGTCGGCGTCGCGGTCGGTCTGTCCCTCGGGCAGAGTCGCGGCGGCTCGGCACAGGCCGTTGCAGCCGTCATCGCTGTAGAAGTTTCCGTCGTCGCACTGCTCGCCCGCGTCGACCACGCGGTTGCCGCAGATGGGCGCCGTCACGAAGTGCGCCGTCGTGAATCCGGGATAGGGAGCGGAGAGGACGTCGACCCCGAAAGGCTCGGGGTCGATCTCGATCACGCTGGGCGGCTCGACCGCGAGCAGACGGCTGCGCGCGTCGTCGTACGCGAGCGCTTCGGAGAGGCGCGGGTAGAACCTCGGCGTGAGCGCGCCATCGGCGCGATTCACGGTGGCGATCATGGTCGACCGCGGCGGATCCGCGCGCGGATCGGACAGCCAGATCGCGAGCAGCTCGGAGCGCTTCGAGTCGAATGCGAGCGAGCGGACGGCATGGTCGAGGATCACGGGCGCGCGCAGTACGGATCCTGTGTCGGGATCGATCTCGATCAGCCGAGCCTGCTCCGGGAGGGCGAGGTCGAGGATCAAGCCGTAGAGGTGGCGATCGTCCGAGGCGAAGGTCAGAGCCGCGATGCCCGTGGCAGCGAGACTTCCGACGAGATTCGGAACCCCGTCTGCGTCGAGGCGATAGAGCCGGTCGCCGGAAGCATCGGGCGACACGAGGTAGAGCGCGCCGTCGGCCGGATCGCGCGCGAGCCCCGTGATCGGCGCGTGGAAGTCGAGGAACAGGTCCAGCTCCGGGCCGCTCGTGCGCGGCGTGCTGCGGTAGAGCAGGTCGTGACGGCCGTTCGCGCTCGACTCCACGAGCAGGAGACCCGGAGCGTTCGGATCGACCTCGATCGCTTCCTGGCATGGAACGCACTCGGAGCGGCTTCCGGTGCACGAGCGACACTGTCCCGGCTCGCTGCAGTCCGCGCCGCGCGAGGGCAGCGAGTGCCCGTCGACGCACGCGCGCGCAGCTGCGATGCAGCGGCCCAGGCCATCGCACCAACCGTCGCGTCCGTCGCAGGACGTGAACCTCGCGTCGGGCGTGTAGGGATCGGTGCTTGGCGGCACACCCGAGCCCGAGATGCAGGCGGCGGTCGTGCGCTGCGCCCCGCGGCGCTTCGCATAGTCGATGTACATCGCGCAGAGCCTCGCGGGCACGTCTCGAGTCTTCTGACCGGAGCCCCCGAGCAGCGTCTCGTCCCAACCGACGTGATCGAACGGCACACCCGCCAGATGCCCCATCTCGTGCGCGTAGGTGGAGCCGGCATCCTGCGTGCTGCGGTAGAACCCGGCCCCGACGAACATTCCGAGACCGGGCAACGACGTGTTCGCGCAGCCCGACGCCTCGGTCAGCACGGATTCGGGGAACAGGGCCGCTTCGTACGGGATCTCGGTGCTGCACGCGTAGGGCGGCGTCGGCGCCGGGTCGTAGCGTCGGATGTTGGACGCCCGGAAGCGAACCGGACAGGACATCTCACCGGGCGGCTTGCCGTCGATGCCCTCCAGGATCAGCGTGGCCTCGTCGAGCATCGTGTTCACGCGCGCCGCGGTCTGCGCGGGGGAGGCGAGCTCGACGTCCGGATGGACGACGATCGACATGTCGAGCAGGTACTCGTCGGCCGGGGGCGTCGCCCACGCTTCACGCGGTGTGACGGCGCAAAGCATTCCGAGAATTTCGAGAATCAGGTGGCCCCTGGTCAGAGCCGACATCGGTGGACCCTCCTATGGGAAGGGCCTTTGCAGTAGAAAATACGGTAAGTAAGGCTTACGTAAGCGTCAATTACTCCTGGAGGGGAGCGAGGCAACCACGGCATCGATTTCGCCGTTCAGGCGGTCCGGACCCGGATCGCGGCCCGCGGCGACAGTGGCCAGGCGCGGCAGGTAGTGTCCCCAACCAAACTCGTGGAAGGCATCGTGTCCGGCGGGCAGGCCAGAGTGCCGCAGCGTCAGCACGGTCTGGTCGCGGTCGCGGCGCAGCGTGAACTCGACGCGTGTCGATCCGGGTGGAAGGAGTCTGTCGGATCCCTCCCAACCCCAGGTGAACACCAAGCGGTGCGGAGGTTCCACCTCGACGAACTCGCCCCGGGCGAAGATCCCGGGGCGCACCATCGCGCAGCGGTAGATGCCGCCGGGCCGCGGGTCGAGGTCGGCGTCGATTCCCATCCAATGTGAGATCAACGCGGGATCGATCAGGAAACCGAAGACGACCTCGGGGGGTGCCGCGATCCGAACGACCCGTTCGATCGTGCGTTCATCGGCCACGGCGTTGGCGCCTGCCCGGCCGTTCTGCCGCCGCCTTGAGTAGCGCCAAGCTGTCGTCCCACATCTCCTCGAGAAAGGGTCGAATCTCGGCGAAGCTTTCGGGCCGCGCGCGGTAGTAGCGCCGCGTCCCCTCCTTCCTCTCCGCGACGAGGCCTGCGTTCCGCAGCACCCGCAGATGCTGCGAGATCGCCTCGCGCGTCACGTCGAATTCCGAGGCGATGGATCCAGCCGTCATCTCCTCGGCGAGGACCAGCCGCAAAATCGCGCGTCGCCGCGGCTCTGCGATCGCGCGGAGGGCGGCTTGGGCAGAGGTTGCCATATGTAAGTGATTCTTCCGTACTGAGGACTCCGCCGCCAGCTCAGAAGCGCGAGGCGCGCAGCGGGACGTCGGCCCGCGCCCATGCCGTCTCGAAGCCCTTCTGCGCCCAATCGGCTTCGCCGCGCTTGCGCTGCGCGCGCAGACTCGCTGCGAGTCCGTAGAGCGACCATCCGTTGCGCGGGTAGCGCTCGAGATCGGCGCGGTACACGGCCTCGGCCTCCGCCGCGCGCCCGGCATCGAGCAGCACCGCGCCGAGCGCCTGGCGCGTGGGAAAGTACCACGGCGGCGGCTCCATGTACGCGAGCGCGTCCTGTCGCGCGACGGCCTCCTTCAGCTCGTTCACCGCTCGCTTCGCATTGCCCGTGGCCGCTGCGATCTCGCCGGACAGGTGCTTGCTTCCGATCCCGAGCAGCTGCGCGGCCGAAGCGACACCGCCCGAGAGCATGAGCTCCGAGGCGGGCTTGCCTGTCGCCACCGCGTCGAGCGCGGCGAGCTCGGTGCGCGCCTCCGCGGCGCGTCCCGTGCGCACGAGCGCGAGCCCGCGCGCGTAATGCCAGATCCCGGACAGGTACACGCGCGACTCGGGCGGCTTCGCGGTGCCGAGCAGGGAGTCCCAGCGCCCGAACCGCACGAGCGTGAGGTTCGGGATCGTGAGCATCTCCTCGAGGAAGGGATAGGTCTCGATACCGGTCGCGACCGCGGCCTCGAGCTGGCGCGCGGTCATGAGCGCCATCTCGCTGCGGCCCTCGGCCGTGGCCGATGCCCACAGGAAGTGGAGGTTGTGCGGGTAGTAGGCCGACTGGTACCACAGCCCCGGGCGGCAGGTCGCGAAGAACTTCTCGTCCGAGCGCAGTGCTGCGCGATTGACCTCGACCGCGTCGTCGTAGCGCCCGACGCGCCAGAAGATGTGCGAGGGCATGTGGACGAGGTGCCCCGCGTCGGGCGCGAGCTCGAAGAGCCGCTCTGCGGCCGCCACGCCGCGCTCCGGATACGGCATCTCCACTGCGTGGATGTAGTAGTGGTTGGCACCGATGTGATCGGGGTGCGACTCGAGCACCGACTCGAGCAGGTCGAGCAGCTCCTCGGTGTGCTCGCGCGGCTTCAGGTCGGGCGTCCAGTAGTTCCACGGCGACAGGTCCATCAGCGATTCGGCGTACAGCGTCGCGGCGTCCTCGTCCGACGGATCTTCCTCGTGTACCGATCGCATCGCCTCTGCGAACGCCCGATCGAGTGCGCTGCGGTCCTCGGCCGGCTCCGCGGCATAGCGCGTGGCGATGGCATCGATGTAGGCCTGCTCGCGCTCGCTCGCGCGATCGGCGAGCGCGCGCGCGCGCTGTGCGGCTGCGTAGGCGCGGCGGCCCGCGTCGGGCCCCATCGGCGCATTGATGTTGGGGCCGTGGGCGAACGCGATCCCCCACTCGCACATCGCGCAGCCCGGATCGATCGCGAGCGCGGCCTCGAACGCGCGGATCGCGGCCTCGTGGTTGAAGCCGAAGCACAGGGCCAGACCCTGATCGAAATACCGCTGGGCGAGCGGGCTCGGCGTGGTGATCGGATGGTGCAGGCGGCCGAGACCCTCGAGCAGGGGCGGCGCTTGCGCGGTGGCCGGCGGCTCGGGCGCGGGCCCCCCGCGCGTGCACGTGACCGCGGCGGCGACCACCGCGAGGATCGAGGTGAGCCGGCGCGCGCCGGGCATGGACGTCCTCCCTCGCAATGCGACTCGCTAGCATGCGCGCGGCCCGGGGCGATGTCCATGCCATCGATCGGCGGGCCGGAGGACTCTGGAAGGGATGGCGAAGCACCGCGCCAAGAGCGCTCGCGATGAGCGGAGCTGGGGGCGAAACCCCTTCGAAGTGCTCGTGTATCTCGCTGTGGCGCCGCTGCTGCGCGGGCTCGCGCGGCTGCCGCTCCCAGTGCTCTACCGCGTCTCGGATCTCGCGTTCTGGATCGTGTACCGGGTCCTGCGTCTGCGGCGCGCCGTCGTGCGCGAAAACCTGCGCCGCTCGTTTCCGGAGGCCGCGACGCATGAGCTCGATCGGATCGAAGAGCGCTGCTACCGCCAGCAGTGCGATCTGGCGGTCGAGTCGCTCAAGCTCATGACGATGAGCGCGAACGAGATTTTCGACCGCATGCGCGCCAACTTCGACATCGGTCACCAGCTGATCGCCCGTCGCCAGAGCGCGATCTTCGTGCTCGGCCACTGCGGCAACTGGGAATGGGCGATCCCGCTGGCGGTGCTCTCGTTTCCGGGCGCGCTGGTTCACATCGTCTATCACCCGCTGCGGCACACGGGCTTCGACGGACTGATCCGCTCGGTGCGCGGGCGCTTCGGCGGCGTGTTCACGCGGACCGACGAGGCGCCGCGCGCGATCGTGCGGATGCGGCACGAGCTCAGCGCGACGTTCCTGGTCGCCGACCAGCGCGCGCACAACCGCAATCCATATTGGACTCAGTTCCTCGGCCAGCAGACCGCGTTCCTGCGCGGTCCGGAGCGACTCGCGCGCAGCCTCGGGATGCCCGTGGTGTACGTCGAGTCGAGGCGTGTCGAGCGTGGGCGCTACGAGGTGAGCCTCGAGTGGCTCTGCGAGGATCCGAGTGTCACGTCCGACGGCGAGATCACCGAGCGCTTCGCGCGGCGCCTCGAGCAGCAGATCCTGAAGGCACCGGACGATTGGCTGTGGTTGCACCGGCGCTGGCGGGATCGGCGCGCCGAGCGAGCTCGGTAGGCGGGTTCCAGCGCTCACCGCGTCGTCGACAGATCACGTCGGGGGTCTCCTGGGTCGATGCGACGCGCAGCCGACCCTCGGCGTCGGCGCCGTCGCAGACCGCGCTCGCATCGGCGAGGCGCAGCCACAGACCCGCGCAGGTCTCCCGCAGGCGCAGTGCGCGCGAGCCGTCCTGCGCGTGATCTCCGTCCGCGAGCGCATAGCGCGCGTGCGGATGCCACGCGGGCAGCCAGCCGGTCTCGAGCGCGCTGGCTCCACTGCGCGCGATCTCGGGCGAGAGGTGCACAGTCACGGGACAGCCGCGAAAGCGCGCGATCGAGAGCCCGTCCCGGCGCCAGTCCTCGCTGAACCCGAGTTCGTTGAGGCGGTCCGCTTCTTCGGAGCGCCCGTAGAACACGACGTCCTCGAACGCCGTCGCGCGCGATGCGAGATAGGCGAGCAGTGCGTCCCGGAACGCGCGGTCGCCGGCGGGACCGGGGCGCGTGAGATCGGTGAGGTACGAGCGATCGAGCCGCGCGGGCGCCCGCTCCACAGCGTCGGGCCGCACTACGAGGTGATGCATGCGCGCGTTGCGCACGAAGCCGTACGGCGTCAGGCCGCCCTGACTCGCGGCGTAGAGCTGGCCCAGGTTCACCCACGGCAGCGCGAAGGGCATCGCCGCGCGCGCGGGCGGCAGGTCTGGATCGGCGCCCGTGTCGAATACGATCGGCAGTCGCACGCCGCTGCGCACGAGATTCGTTTCGAGGCCCGAGAGTGCGCTCGCCGACGCACCCGCGAGCGCTTCGTGATACATCCACGCCCAGCCCGTCGACGCGAACGCGAAGGTCGCGAGCGCGACCCGTGCCGCGACGCGCGCGCCGCGCGCGAGCCGCTCGATCGGCAGGGTCAGCGCGAGTGCGCTCACGCCGATCGGCAGGAAGCGCGGCGCGAAGTACTCCCAGGATGCGAGGTCCATCGGCAGCCACGCGGCCGCGGCGAGCGCAGCGCCGCCCGCGACGAGCAACGCCTCGTCCTCCGCGCTGCGCCCCGCGCGGCGGCGCGCGAGTGCGACGAGTGGAGCGGCGAGTGCGAGCAACGTGAGCGGCCACGCGCGCCACGCGGGCCCGCCCGTGAAGCATTTCGCGAGCGCCCACCACGGAGCGGGCGTGAGCGGCGGTGGGGCGGTGCCCGGCTCGCCGAGCGAGTCGGCCCCCGGCCAGACCAACGCGAGCGCAACCGCCGTCGCGGGCAGTGCGATCGCGGCGATGCGCAGGCACGCCGCACCGAGCGCGCCGCGCGGCGCGCGCCGCCAGTACAGCGCCGCGAGCACGCATCCCGTGACCGCAGCGCTCATCACGTGCAGCAGCGCGACGCCGCCGAGCAGTACGGCGAGCAGCGCGACCTGGCGCGGGGTCTCGGGTCGCTTCGCGATCGCCCACGCGAGCACGAGCAGGCCGAACGAGCTCGCGAGATGGAACGAGAAGAATCCCATGTAGAAGGTCCAACCGAACGCCGCGCCGCCGAGGGCGAGCCCGAGCCACGCGCGCTCCGGATGTAGGGCCCGCGCGAGCGCGTACGCAGCGCCGGCCCAGAACAGCGCGAGCACCGCCACCGTGCAGCGCAGCGCGACCGGCCAGGGCAGCCACAGGTCGAGCGGTCCGAACACCGCGGCGAAGCCGAGACTCGTGACCGGGCGCGCGATCTCGAACCAGCTCTCCCATCCCCGCGCGGGGTCGCCCAGGTGGTTTGCCACGTGCACGGCGTAGACGTGCTGGGGGCCGTCGTGGGTCGGGATGTAGGCCGGGTGCGCCGCCGCAAACCCGATCGCGATCAGGAGGACCGCGAGCGCGAGCGCCGCGAGGCGGTCCTCGAGGCCTCCGCTGGCCTCCGGTTCCGTCCGCGCGGCTTGCATGCCCGAATGCATCGGTCTGGCGCGGGCATAGCTGAAACAAATTCACTCAATTGATAGGCCCGACGTGCCGATGGTTGGAGGCGTGACGGGCAAGCTCTCGGTCGTGATCCCGGTCTGCAACGAGGAGAAGAACCTCCTCCCGCTGTTCGAGGAGCTGTCCGCGTCGCTGATCGGTCTGTCCGAGCCGTTCGAGATCCTGTTCGTGGACGACGGCAGCAGTGACCGCAGTCCCGAGATCCTCGCCCACCTCGCGGCCAAGGAAGAGGCGATCAAGGTGATCCGCTTCCGCCGCAACTTCGGTCAGACCGCTGCGGTGGCAGCCGGCATCGAGCACGCGACGGGCGACGTGATCGTGGTGCTCGACAGCGACGGCCAGAACGATCCCGCCGATATTCCGCGCCTGCTCGACGCGCTCGCGAAGGGCTACGACGTGGTGTCGGGTTGGCGCCAGGAGCGCCAGGACGGGTGGCGTCGCGTGTGGTTGTCGAAGGTTGCCAACGCGCTGATCTCGCGCGTGACCGGCGTGCGGCTGCGCGACTACGGCTGCTCGCTCAAGGCCTATCGGCGCGACGTGATCGGCTCGGTGCGCTTGTACGGCGAGATGCACCGCTTCATCCCGATCTACGCCACCTGGATGGGCGCGCGCGTCGTCGAGATCCCCGTGAATCACCGACCGCGCGAGCACGGGGATTCGCACTACGGCTTCGACCGGATCGTGAAGGTCTTCCTCGACCTGCTCGTGGTGCAGTTCCTGGCACGCTACGAGACGCGACCGATGTACGTATTCGGCGGATTCGGCCTCGTGAGCTGGGGCATCTCGCTGCTCTCTGCCGTGTTCGCGTTCTATCGCAAGTTCTTCGATGCGACGTCGTTCATCCAGACGCCGCTCCCGCTGTTGTCGGTGATGGCGTTCATCACGGGTGTGCTCTCGATGCTGATGGGACTGCTCGCCGAGCTGCTCGTGCGCACCTATTACGAATCGCAGTCGAAGCGCCCGTACTCGATCAAACACGCGCTCAATCTGAAGCTCGACACGCAGGATTGAGAGTCCGCGCGCGTCGGGTAGCCTCCGGCGCCATGTCCCCGCGGCGGGTGGGAATCCGGATCGGGCTCGCGGCGTGCACTGCAGTGCTCGCGGCGCTCGCGTGCGGCGACCCCGCACCCGAGCCGGCTCCCGAGCCCGCCCCGGAGGAGGCACCCGCGAAGCCGCCCGAGCCGGCTACGCCGGCCCCGGCGCCTCCACCCGAAGCCGCTCCCGCGCCGGACCCGGCTCCGAAAACGCCGCCTGCACCGGCTCCGGCCCCCGTGGTCGAGGAGCCGGAACCCTCGACGCTGCCCCCGGAGGCCACGATCTCGCTCGAGGAGCTCGGGGCCAGGATCAAGGCGACTCCCGCGATCGGCACGTTCTCCAAGCTCGCGCTGAAGAACGACATCGATGATCTCGTCAATTCGCTGCGGGACTACCACCAACACAAGAAGGGCGATCTCGACGATCTGCACGAGCGCTACGAGGCGCTCGTGCTCAAGCTCATGACATTGCTCGAGGAGGACGAGCCAGCGCTCGCGCTCGCGCTCAGCCGCTCACGCAAGGACATCTGGAGTCGGCTGGTCAACCCGATCGAGTTCGCCAAGCTGCCGACATGAGGATGAAGACCATGCGCCCGATCCGAATCTTCTGCGCGCTCTCTCTGGTCGCGCTGGCCGCGCACGCGGAGCCCGTCGCGGTTCCCGAGGATCTGCTCGCGGTGTTGACGCTGCGCGGGAAGCCGTGCGGGACGATCGCCTCGCACGAACGGAAGGGCGCGTCCGACTACCTCGTGACGTGCTCCGATGGCCACCGCTACCGCATCTTCATCGGCCCCGGCGATCGAGTCGTCATCGAAGAGAAGTAGTAGGGCTGGGCGGCTCATCGTTTCGTGCGGCTGGGGTGGTTGGCTTGCTGCGGCTCATGGCTCGCCGGCCTGGGGGCGACGTTCTCTCTCGCCCGAAGGGTCCGAAGCCAGCGATGGCTTCAGGCTTTCAGGTTGCCGGTCCAACCCAAGTTGCCACGAGCCGTGCGACGGCCTGTGGCCGGCTCCGCTTTACTTCGCCGCAGCAAGCCAACCACCCCGGCACTCGAACTCGAACTCGTACGCCCTGAAAACGTGAACCTCTCCACGCGCTAGGCCGGGCGCTTGAATTCGCCGCCGGAGGCGTTGGTGATCCTGGAGCATATGCGTCTCCGAGTCGGCAACCGTTGTGCTCCGGTGCACCGTCGTGCACGCCAACGGAGCCACAACGCCGACGCGGCGAATCAACGCCCGGCCCCAGGCAAGACCACCGCGGAATGGTTAGGGGACCGGGCCGACGAACCCGAGGCGCTTCTGGAAGCGCTGCATGCCGACGAGCCAGCGGTCGTAGTCGTCGGCCTTGCGCCGCACGTAGGTCAGCACCTCGGCGTGCGGCAGGATCAGGAACGACTCGCGCGCGAGGCCATCGATCACCGCCGCGGCGCAGTCTTCGGGCTCGATCATGCCGTCCGCACGCGCCGCGCCGACGCCCACGTCGCCCACGGCGGAGCCCGCGTCGGTCATCGCCGTGCGCACCGCCTGCGGACACAGCACCGAGACGCCGATTCCGCGATCGCCGTAGGTGATCGCGAGCCACTCCGCGAGCGCCACCGCTGCGTGCTTGGTGACGCCGTAGGGTGCGGAGCCGATCTGGTTCAGCAGCCCCGCCGCGGACGCCGTGTTCAGCAGATAGCCCGCGCCGCGCTCGAGCATCGACGGCAGCACCGCGCGCGCCGCGTACACGTGCGCCATCACGTTGATCTTCCAGATCCGCTCCCAGTCGGCGTCGATCACCTCGACGCCGCCCGAGATCGCGATGCCCGCGTTGGAGCAGAACAGATCGATCGGGCCCCAGGCGTCCTCGGCGCGCTTCACGAGTGCGCGCACCGCGGCCTCGTCGGCGACGTTGGTGGGAACGGCTGTGCCCTTCACCTCTGCGGCCACCGCCTCGCAGCCCGCGGCATCGAGGTCGGCCACCACCACGCCGCGCGCGCCCTCGGCCGCGAAGCGGCGGGCGAGCGCGCGCCCGATCCCCGATGCGCCGCCGGTCACCACCACGTGCTTGCCCTCGATCCGCATCGCGCCTCCCGAGATGTATGGATGCATCGTGGCACACTCCGCGCGGCTGCGTTCGCGGAACAGACTGCATCAAGAATGGGAGCGTGCGGGACGAAGAGCGAATCTGGCGTTCGCCATTCGAGGCATCACCAGGGGTCCTGAACGTGCGCAAGGAGCGGCCGCGCCGGGGCCTGCAGCTCGAGCTGCTGGTTCAAATGGCCATCGTGATGGCGACCGCGACCGGGGTCCTGGTATTTCTCGGGCTGCGCCTCCAGGAGGCGCGGCTCGACCAGACGTGGCCTCTTGCCGCACAGGCATTGGCGCGGTTTGCCTCGGAGTACCCGGAACTTCCGCCCGGACCGGCAGGCGCTCACTGGTGGCGGATGGACGGACAGGGGATCGCTCGACCGCTCGGCGACGCACCTCCGATCGACGACGAAACGCGAGCGCTCGCGGAGGCGGCCGGAGCGCGCGGAGAGATGCTCCTGGCGAGAGGCTGGCCCTGGGAGCCCATGCGATTTGCCATGCCCGATTCTCGCGGCATCGCCGCGATGCGGCTTCCCGCGACGGCGCCGCCCGCGATGCTGGTGGGGCTCGTGCTCGGCGCGATCGCGATCTTCACCGCGTTCGGAGCGATCGTGTTGCGAAGCACCGTGGTGCGCCCGCTGGAGCGACTCTCGCAGGCCACGCGCGCGGTCGCTGCGGGCGACCTGGAGGTTCGGATTCCCGAGGAGGGCGTGGCCGAAACGGCCGGCATGGCGCGCGCTTTCAATGAGATGACCGAGGCGCTTGCCGAGCGCACGCAGGCGCTCGAGAAGGCGATCGCGGACCTGCGCGAGAGCAGCCGGAACCTGCGTACCGCGCGCCAGGGGCTCGAGCGGGCGGAACGCCTCGCGGCGGTGGGAAGCCTGGCGGCCGGGGTGGCGCACGAAGTGGGCAATCCGACCGGCGCACTGCTGGCGTTCCTCGACCTGGTGGGGCGCGACGCGGGTCTTTCCGATGCGAGTCGCTCCCACCTCGCGAAGGCGCGCACGCAGGTCGAGAGGGTGCGCTCGATCCTGCGCGACCTGCTCGGCTTCGCCCGGCCCGCACGCGGCGAGTGCGTGCCGGTCGACCTCGTGCTGGTGGCCGAAGAAGTTCTCGAGCTCGTGCGCACGCAGCGGCGCTATGCGGGAGTCGGATTCCGTCTCATTGTCGAAGGCGAGATCCCGCCCGCGCTCGCCGACCGGGCCGCAGTCGCACAGATGCTGCTCAACCTGGTGGTCAACGCCGGCGACGCGGTGCGACCCGACGGAGGCGACGTGCGCGTGTGCCTGGCACCGACCGCGCTCGAGCGCCGCGCGAGCGATGCCCCGGGCTTCGCAGCGGGCCGCTCTCGGATCGACGCCGTCGAGCTGCGCGTCGAGGATGATGGACCGGGCGTGCCCGCGGCCGACCGTGAGAGGATCTTCGACGCCTTCTTCACCACCAAGGATCCAGGCGAGGGTACCGGCCTCGGGCTCGCGAACGCGTTGCGCTGTGCGGACCAACTGGGTGGCCGACTCGACCTCGCTCTGGACCGACCCGGCACGGGCGCAGTCTTCGTGGTGACCCTCCCGGCGGCGCCAGTTTCGGGCGGGTGCCCGAAAGCGAGCGAAGTCCGAAGCGGCTGATTGCCGAAGCCCTGGCGCTCACGCGTCCCCGCCGCCTTTCCGATACGCGCAAAGTGCCGCCCCAACTGCTGATCGTCGAAGACGACACCGACCTGCGCGAGAGCCTGCAGCTCGTGCTCGCGGCCGAGGGCTACGAAGCACATTGCGCAGCTGGCGCCGAGGAGGCCCTCGCCCTGATCGACCGGATGTCGTTCGAGGTGGTGCTCTGTGACTTGCGCATGCCCGGTATGGACGGCATGGACCTGTTGCCACTGCTCGCGCGGCGTCTGCCCGACGCAACCCTGATCATGATGTCGGCCTATGGAACCGCGGAGCTCGCCGTCGAGGCGCTCCAGCGCGGCGCGTACGACTACCTCGCCAAGCCCTTCGAGCCGTCCGAGGTGATCTTGACTCTGCGCAAGGCGGAGGAGCGCGAGCGGCTGCGGCGCAGGGCCGCGCTGCTCGAGCGCGACGTTCAGCTCGCGGTGGGCGAGCGGCCGATCGTTGCCTCGTCGGGGCCGATGATCGAGCTGCTCGAGCTGATGGAGCGCACCGCCGCGCACAAGACCACCGTGCTGATCACCGGCGAGAGCGGCACCGGAAAGGAGGTGCTCGCGCGCGCGATCCACGACCAATCTCCTCGGCGAGGCGAGGCCTTCGTGGCGGTGAACTGCGGCGCGCTGCCCGAGCCACTGCTCGAGAGCGAGCTCTTCGGACACGCGAAGGGCGCCTTCACGGGCGCCGACCGCGCTCGGCGCGGCCTGTTCGAGGAAGCCGACGGCGGCACGCTGTTCCTCGACGAGATCGGCGAATTGCCGCTCGCGTTGCAAGTGAAGCTGCTGCGCGTTCTCCAGGAAGAGGAGATCCGTCCCGTCGGCACCTCGAAGAACAGAAGCGTCGACGTACGCGTGATCGCGGCCACCGCGCGGCGGCTCGAGGAGATGATCGCTCGGGGCGGCTTCCGCGAGGACCTCTACTACCGACTCAACGTCGTCCAGCTCGCGGTCCCGCCGCTCCGAGAGCGTCCTCTCGACATTCCGCTCATGGTGGACCACTTCTTCGCACGGATCTGCGCGAGCCTGGGGAAGCCGCTGCGCGCGATCAGCGCCGACGCGCTCGAGCGGCTGGTCGCGTACCGCTGGCCCGGCAACGTGCGCGAGCTCGAGAACGTGATCGAGCGCGCCGTGATCCTGGCCGACGGCGACAGCATCACGGCCGTGGAGCTGCCTGCGAACGTTGTGGGACACCCCGTGCCCGCTCGCGGGGAAACCTCGTTCGCACTCAAGCCAGCGCGCAGGGTGCTGGAGGCTGACATGATCCGCGGCGCGCTCCGCGCCGCGGGCGGCAACCGAACGCATGCCGCACGACTGCTCGAGATCAGCCACCGGGCATTGCTCTACAAGCTGAAGGAATACGAGATCGCCGACTGAGCATGCGAACGTCACTACGCACGCAGCTGCGTAGCGCGAACGAAATTGCGGACCGCAGCGGACCGGATCGATGTGCAGCTCGCCCGCCAACTCCGCGCGAACGCGGCGTTCGGATTCTCGGTCCTCGACTGGTACGGAGCTTGCTCTGTGACCCGGGCGGTGACCCCGATGGAGTCAAGGTTCCAGCTGCGATTGTCGATGAAAAAGCCCAGAGATCCCATGGCGAACTGCGTTCATAGCTCGATCGTTCGCGCGCGGACGCGCGAGCGCGGCGCCACGCTCACAGAACTCGCCACCGTCCTCGCGGTCGCTGGCGTGCTCATCATGATGGCGGTGCCCAACACGCTGCGCTGGCAGCGCGACCAGCGGGTCAAGGGCGCGGCGCACGACGTGGCCGACCTGCTCGTGCTCGCGCGCTCCGAATCGACGCGCACGGGCAATCGCCACGTGGTGATCTACGGCCCGCCCGGAACCCAGGATCCGGCCGGCACCGCGATCACGGGTCCGAACGGCACGGTGCCGTTTCTCGTGCTGAACGACGGCGCGGCCGCGACTGCCAACTGCCAGATCGACGCGGGCGAGGCGAAGAGCGTTGTCGACCCCGTGCGCGACGTGCGCTGGGGCGTTGCGCTCGCGACCGTGCGCGCACCCGGCGACACGGGCGCCGCCGCGTTCTCGCCGCCGCAGACGAGTGGCGGCACGACCGCCACGCCCGCGAACGGCGCGGTGCCGTGGTTCCTGTTCCGGCCCGACGGCGTCCCCGTGCGCTTCACGGGAGCGCTCGGCAGCTGCGGGGCGATCGGCGCCACCGCGCTCGGCGGCGCCGCGTTCTACCTCACGAACGGCACGCGCGACTACGCGGTCGTGATGACGCCGCTCGGCGGCGTGCGCGTGCACGTCTGGGATCAGATGGCGGGGGCGTGGAAGTCATGATGCGGCGCAATCGCTCGAGCTCCGGGTTCACGCTGATCGAGATCATGATGGCGCTCTCGCTGCTCGGGATCGGGCTGCTCTCGCTCGCCGCGATGCAGCTCACCGCGATGCAGTACGGCGCCCGTGGGCGGCACCTGACCAAGGCGGCTGCGATCGCCGAGGTCCAGATGGAGACGCTGATGCGCCAGCGCTGGACGGACCTCGCGCCGACGGGTGGCTGGACCGGCCCCGTCACGGTGAACGAGGTGGTCCAGGGACCGGCCAACTCGACCGAGCAGGCCTACAGCGTGTCCTGGCAGATCGCCAACGTCGACGTGGGCCGCACGCGCAGCATCGACGTGCGCGTGCAGTGGGACGAGCGCAACCGCGCCGGCCGCCAGTACGGCGTTTCGAGCATGCGATTCAATCATGAAGGGTTGTAACCCGGTGCGCAGAGCCGGCTTCACGTTGATCGAGATGCTCACGGTGGTCGCGATCTTCGGCCTCGTCGCGGTCTACGTCGGCCGCATCCTCATGGTGAACGAGCGCGCCTACCACACCGTGGAAGAGACGAGCGAGTCGCAGCAGAACCTGCGCGTGTTCGGCGAGCTCGTGGAGGACCAGATCCGGCACGCGGGCATGATGGTGTCGCGCAACGGGGCCGTGTGCGGTCGCGACTTCACGAACGCGCCGGACGTGCTCTACGTGAGCGACGCGGCCGCGATCGACCCGCAGGACGACTTCGCCGTCTACCCTGGCCCGACGATCACCGGCGGCGTCACCAACCTGAACGTCGGCTCCTCGCAGACACTCACGCTCAGCTCGCTGATCGTCGAGCCGTCGCCGCCGAGCCGGCCCGCCTACGACACGGACGTCAACGGCGCCGCCGACAGCGACTTCCGCGTGAACGGCGGCGTGATCGTGTTCGACAGCGCGAACCCCGGACGCGGCAACGCGTGCGGGCGCGTCACGGCGGTGAACGTCGGGGCCAGCCAGATCACCGTTCTCGGAGCGGCCGCGATGGCCGCCGGCGCCGGCACCATGCTCGTGGCTGTGCCCGCCAACGAGTACCAGGTGGTCGGCACGCAGCTGCGCTGGAACAACGTCGCACTCGCGGACGGCATCGAGGACTTCCAGATCGCCTACGTCTTCGACCAGGACGGCGACAACGTGATCGACGGCAACACCGACCTGCGCAGCTTCGGCGGCGCGGGCACCACGAACTACACGTCGTCGGAGCTCCAGCCGAACATGATGCGCGAGATCCAGGTCGGCATCGTGTCCCGCGCGCGCTTGGCCGATGCCACCTTCTCGGGCCGGCCCCAGGCGCTGCTCAACCGCGCCGCCGTCACGGCGGCGGACGGCTTCCGGCGCCGCACGTTCGAGACGCGCGTGCTGCTGCGCAACCTCGCCACGAGGATCGACTCATGATGACCTTCCGCTCGCATGATTCGCGTTCCGCGCCGCGGCGCGAAGCGGGCATCGCGCTGCTCGCGTCCGTGCTGCTTCTCTTGATGCTGGCATCGATCGGGATCGCGGCGCTCAACGTGGTCGAGCGCGACCAACAGGTTGCGGGCTATCTCAACCGCAAGGCGATGGCGCTGCACGCAGCCGACGCTGCGATTGCGCGCGCGCTCGGGACAATGGACGCGACCGGCACGCCGAGCGTGCCCAACACGTCGATGGGCGACGCGTCGCTCTATCCGGGTGGTCAGCCGTCGTATCGCACCGACACGACGGCTGCCGATCCGATCAAGAAGGCGGGCATCGGAGCGCTCGGCGGCCACACGCTCAACATCGGGGCAGGCGGCGGGGCGCAGTTCCAGGTGCAGTACTGGAAGATCCGCGTGCAGGGCGAGGCGCCCGGCGGCTCGATCGCGCGCGTCGAGGTGCTGACCGGATCGCTGCTCGCACCCTAGCACGCGTCCAATCCAAGACACGAGAAAACCCGTTTCGGGAGGGGCCTCGAAAGGGGAGAAGACATGCGAATCAACCATAACCGCGCACGACGGATCGCGACTCTGGCCGCAATCGCGGCCCTCGCGGTACCGCGCGCGGCGATCACCGAGACCGTCGACGACACGTTCCTGATCACGACGAGCGTCAAGCCGAACGTGATCCTGATCCTCGACAACTCGACCACGATGAACCAGATCGAGTGGCACCCGGCGTTCAATCCGGCCACGGCGCCCACCTGCGCCGGCATCGATCCGAACACCGAGTATGTCGGGACGGGCAACAACGAGACCTACTGCGGGAACACCCGCAGGATGTACAAGGTGACCGCGGGCGGAGCCCCCGCGACGCTCTGGAATGGCAAGTATCTGGCCTGGTACTACAGCTTGAGCACGGCGGTTCCCGCGGAGAACGCGATCCTCAACCAGATCGCGACCAGCGTCGTCACGGTCGCGGGCTGCAACACAGCGGGCGCCGGAACGCGATTCACGGCGCAGTTCCGCCGCACGCGCGCCGACGCCATGCGCCAGGTCTTCTTCGACGTGCTGTGCCTCTCGGAGCCGAAGGGCCTGCGCTTCGGCCTCGGAGTGCTTCGCCTTGCCGCCGACGCCGGCAGCGTCGACCCCAACGGCGGCTATATCGCCGCGGCCGTCGACGACAATACGCCGGCCCACGCGGCCGATCTCGAGGCGCACATCGGCAATACGAAGATCAACGATCCGGGGACGCCCCTCACCGAGGCAGTCTTCCAGTACTACACGTACCTGATGCCGCGCACCAACGGGAGCATTCCCTACGGCAAGGGCGGCCCCCCTACGCGGTTCCCGAAATACGTCTACAACAAGAACGGCGACGACTCGACTGCGGCCGGCGGTCGCCTCGGCGACCCGGTGCAGCAGGCCTGCCAGAAGAACTACATGATCCTCGTGACGAGCGGGCTCGCGACGCGCGACGACTTCGACACGGACCCCGCAACCACGTCGCAGGGCTTCGCCGACTTCGTCACGCTGGTCGGCGACTACTATTCCGAAGGCGACACCGAGGTTCCGGGAACGACGGACGAGCGCACGCTCTACCTCGACGACCTCACGAAGTACATGCACGAGAACGACCTGCGCCCGGATTTCGACGACGATCAGACGATCGACTTCTACACGATCGGCTTCGGCACCACGGCGGCAGACAACGCGTACCTGAGCCGCGTCTCCGAAGGGGTCGGAGGCGGGCTCCACTTCACGGTGCAGGACGGAGATGCACTGTCGCAGGCGCTCGTCGACGCGCTCAACGACATCGTCGAGAAGTCGCGTTCGTTCACGGCGGCCACGGTTCCGTCGGCACGCACCGCCGACGGCGGCGACTTCTACAACAGCTTCTTCCTGCCGTCGGACAAGACGGCTTTCTGGGAGGGCCACCTGCGCGCATGGCACTTCACGGCTGCGGGTGAGATCGTCGACAGCGACGATCATTGCGCGCTCGTCGACCCGGACGGCGGATCCGAGTGCAACGACGGCCCGTTCCAGGTGTCCTGCCAGACGGGCGAAATGTGGCCGGACTGCGTCAATCCGTTCTGGGACGCCGGCGATGCGACGCGCCTCACGCTCGATCCGGGCGCCGCCAATCCTACGACTACCCCATGGCCGGTCCCCGGCAACAACGCGCGCCAGCTCTACACGTCGAAGCTCTTCAGCGGAACACCCACGCTCGTCAACTTCGACATGGCCCTCACGAGGGCTGATCTCAAGCTCCTGACCTTCACAGTCGCCGGCACCGCGGGCATTCCCGCCGACCCGAGTCCGAACAGCGACTTGTACACGAGCAAGGGCAGCCAGGCCCTCAACGCGGACGGGCTCGCCGACGAGGTGGTCGCATACGCGCGTGGCTGCTTCTTCGGCACGGGCGTGACGGGTGCGAACATCCAGCCCGCACCCGACGGCCAGAAGCCCTGCGCGGAGCGCGGCTGGCTGATCGGGGACATCTTCCACTCCGACCCGATCGTGGTGCGCAACCCGGCGGTTCGCGAGCTCGATTCCAGCTACGACGCTTTCCGCACGACGTATGGCTCCCGCGATCGCGTGATCTACACCGGCACGAACGGCGGCTATCTCGAGGCGTTCCACGCGGGAGACTGGATCTCCACACCCAGCCCCGGGAAGTACGACGAGGGCACCGGCGTGGAGATATTCGGCTTCATGCCCTGGGAGCCGCGCACCAAGATCAAGAACCAGCCGATCGACGCGCCGACCAACCGGACGCACTACGTCGACGGCGCACCGCAGGTAGCGGACGCTTGGTTCTACAGCGGCGCCAAGAGCGCCGTGAAGGCCGAGGCCGACTGGCACACCGTGCTCGCGGGCGGTCTGCGCGAGGGTGGCCGGCACTACTACGCCCTCGATGTCACGAACCCTTCGAAGCTCACGGGGACCGGAAAGCCGCAGTATCCGGAGCTCCTCTGGGAGTTCCCGACCGAGGCCGACTTCAACTCGGGTACGGGCGACTATGTGAACATGGGCGAGACCTGGGGCCAGCCGATCATGGCGCGCGTGCGATTGCGCGTCTGCGATCCCACCTGCAGCGACAACGGCGGGCAGGGATTCGAGCGCTGGGTGGCGATCGTTACGGGCGGCTACGACGCCTCGAGCGACCCGAACCCCACCGTGGTGGACCCGAGCGCGGCGTACAGCGCCACCTCGACGAAGGGCCGCGGGATCTACATGATCGATCTCAAGACGGGAGCGGTGATCGCGCAGCAGAAGGTGACCACGCCCGGGGCGCCTCCGGCCCTGAATACCGGCACGGTCCAGAACCAGATGCAGTACTCGATCCTGTCGACGCCGAGCGTGATCGACATCGACGCGGACGGCTTCGCCGACCTGGTCTTCGTCGGCGACCTGGGCGGCAACCTCTTCAAGTGGGTGATCAAGCCGATCGGCGAGGACCGCGTGAACGACGGCTCGGGCCTGCGCACGCAGCCCGCCTGGAAGTTCCAGCACTTGTTCCAGGCGCCGACCTTCACCGGGAGCCCCGGGAGCACGAAGTACTACAAGAACATCTTCCAACCGCCGTCGGCCGCGTACGTGAACAACACGCTCTGGCTCGGCTTCGGCACCGGCGAGCGCGCGGCGATCGGCTTCACGGATCGGCTGACCGACGGCGACGATCCCACCGACGCGACCGCCGACGACGAGGACCACACCGGTGAGGAGAACCGCTTCTACGCGATCAACGATCCCGACCCGCTCGCGACCGCGGCCACCGCGCCCAACGTGGTGACGGAAGCCGTGCTGACCGACATCACGACGGTGGGCACGCCCGTGACCTCGCAGCGCGGCTACTACTTCAAGTCGAGCAACGCCGAGAAGTTCGTCACCACCACGGTGATCTTCGCGGGCAAAGTGATCACGGCCTCGTTCACGCCCTCACAGATCCAGCCGGGCGCCCCGGGCTGGGACCCGTGCACTCAGCGCGGCAACGGCAAGCTCTACATCTTCGACCTCAGGACCGGGAAGGGCGTATTCGACGACGGTGCGGGCGGCGAGCAGCGCTACACCGACATCGGCTCGGGCCTGCCGACCGATCCGAAGATATCGATCGGCGTCGGCGGCGACGACAACAAGATCGTGATCCAGAAGAGCGGCACCGACATCCAGATCTTCGATGCGGAAGACGTGAGCTTTGGCCGCGGGATCATCTACTGGCGCGAGTTGCACTGATCAGTCTGCAGGGGGGAATGTCATGCGAGGACTCGCGATCGGCTTCGCGATCGGGGCGCTGTGCGTGGGCTGTGGCGAGGGCGCACCGCCCGCGCCCACGTCCGCGACGGCGTCGCTCGAGTTCGGCGAGGCGGCTGGCAACCGCGCTCCGATCATCGAATCGGTGCGCCTCGATCCGGCCGAGCCCGCGCAGAGCGCCACCGTGAGCGCGGTGGTGATGGCGCGCGATCCCGACGGCCAGCCCGTGAAGCTCGTCCACCGCTGGTTCGTCGATGGCGCCGAGCAGCGCACGGACGCCCCGACCTTCGCGCTCGAAGGCGTGGCCAAGGGCGCGGAGATCCGTGTGTCGGTGGTCGCGAGCGATGGCGTGCTCACGAGCGACGCGATGGAATGGTCAGCGCGCGTGATCGATCGCCTGCCGCAGATCACCTCCGCGGTGCTCGCGCCGGAGGGATCGGTGGCCTCCGGCCAGCCGATCAGCGCACGGGCGGCCGCCGCGGATCCCGATGGCGACCCGGTCGACTTCGAGTACGCCTGGTTCGTGAACGGCGAGCGCCGCAGCGACACCGGCTCGGTGCTCGCGACCGACGGATTGAAGGGTGGAGATGCGATCTACGCCGAGGTGCGCGCGAGCGACGGGAGCAACTGGAGCGATCCGCAGCGCACCGCGAGCGTGAGCATCGGCGGCGCCCATCCCGAGATCACCTCGACGCCGCCCGGGCCCCGCGAGGACGGCGAGTTCCGCTACCAGGTGGTTGCGGTCGATCCCGACGGCGACAAACGGCTGCGTTATTCGCTCGAGCAGGGTCCGGACGGGATGGCGATCGACGACGTGGTCGGCACGTTGACCTGGCGCCCTCACGAGGCCAAGCCGGGCGTTCACTCCGTGATCGTGGTCGTGCGCGACTCGAGCGGACTCGAGACGAAGCAGTCGTTCTCGGTGACCTTGGCAGAGAGGACGGAGACGATCGCGGCGCCCCAGGGCCGCCACAACCGTCTCCGGAAGCCCGCCGAACCGACGCCCGCGTCGCCCGAGGAGTAGACCCGCTAGCCTGTGCCCCGCCTCGAGGAGGGCCCATGGCGCGGCTGGATCTCACGGTCGACCCGAAGAGTGAGTACGAACGCAAGCTCATGACGGCCGAGCAGGCGGCCGGGATGGTCGAATCGGGCGACCTGATCTGGATCCCGAGCACGCACGTCCCGCCCGCGATCATGGCCGTGCTCGCGACGCGCGAGAGCGAGCTGCGCGACGTCACGATCCGCAGCGTGGCACTTCCGAACATGGGCTGGTTCCGCGAGGACGCCGCGGTCGCGTGGAACCTGCAGGTGCAGTACGCGATCGTGCCCGACAACCGCCAGGCGCTCGTGGACCGCGTGATCGACTGCCAACCGCTCGCGATGATCCGCGAGCACAAGGTGCGCGACACGCGACCGGGTGAAGAGCGCCCGATCGACAATCTCTTCCTCGTCGTATCGCCTCCGAATCCCCAGGGCTGGGTCTGCGTGGGCAACTCGGTGTGGGACGCCGTGACGAGCGCGCCGCGCGCGAAGCGCGTGATCGTCGAGCAGAGCGCCGCGGTTCCGCTCACCACGGGAGACAGCTGGCTCCATGTGTCGCAGCTCGATGCGATCGTACTGGGCGACCGCCCGCGCCTCGCGCTGCCGGATCCCGACCCCGCGAACTTCCCCGCGAGCGATCACGGCATCGCCGCGAATCTCAAGACACTCGTGAAGGACGGCGCGACGATCCAGCTCGGGCTCGGCAAGCGCACCACGGCCGCGATGCTGCTCGGCGCGTTCGATCACGCGAACGACCTCGGCTATTTCGGCGAGCTGACCGTGCCCGGCACGATCGAGCGCGCGCGGCGCGGCATCATCACGAGCAAGTACGCCGAGGTGCACCCGAACCGCTTCGTGTCGTGCAACATGGGCAACAGCTCCGAGGACATGGACACGATCGAGGGCAATCCGTTCTACGAGCTCGCCTCGTACGAACACACCAACGACCCGCAGACGATCGCGCGCCACGACGACATGCTCACGATCAACTGCGCGCTCGGAATCGATCTGACCGGTCAGATCGCCGTGTACGCACTCGGTCCGTTCGTGTACACGGGTCTGGGCGGCCAGCTCGCGTTCCACCTGGGCGCGTTTCTGTCCAAGCGCGGCCGCGCCGTGACACTGATCCCGTCCTCGGCGAAGGGCGGCAAGCTCTCCACGATCGTTCCGCAGTTCGGCGCGGGCCAGATCGTCTCGATCCCGCGCGAGCTCGCCGACACGATCGTCACCGAGCACGGCGTGGCACATCTGCTCGGCAAGAGCGTGCGCGAGCGCGCTGCGGCGCTGTGCGAGGTGGCCCATCCTGACCACCGCGACTGGCTGCAGAGCGAGGCGAAGCGGCTGTTCTATCCCTAGAGGCGCTTTTCCCCGAAGAACGTCGCCACCGGGTTGGCGTTGAAGTTGCCGATCGGCAGGTAGCCCGCGCGCTCGTACATGCGCTGCGCACGCGGCTGACGCGGGCCGGTGTCGAGGCGCGCAATCGAATAACCGAGGTCGCGCGCGCGCCTCTCGAGCTCCTCGAGCAGCGCTCGCGCGACACCTCGCCCGCGCGCCTTCTCGACCACGAACATCTTCTTGATCTCGCACGCGCCGTCGGGCAGCCGCTTCAGACCGCCGCAGCACACGGGCAGGCCCTCTTCGAGGCCCACGACGAACGTTCCGCCGGGCGGTCCGAGCTCTGCGGGCCCGCCCTTCGGCATGTCCGGCCCGTCGAGCGCGAGCCCTTCGTAGATCGCCGCGATCTCGTCGCGCATGCCCGCGACGAGTGTGGCGGCGGGCTCGTCCTCCATCGGACACGTGCGGAACTCGAGCGTCACGGCTTGCGCGTCGCCTTCACCTGCTGCATCAGACCCGACACGTCGCCGCCGAGCGCGGCGAGGTGAGGGCCGGCCTGGAGGTCGTTGCCGACGCGGATCGCGGTGCGCACGCCGCGCGCCTCGAGTGCCGCGTAGACGAAGCGCTTGTTGACCGTCACCACGGCGGGCGGCACCTCGGCGATGCGCCGCGCGATCTCCACGACGCGCGTCTCGAGCTCGTCGTCGGGGAAGGCCTGGTTCACGAGCCCGGCATTCGCCGCTTCCACGCCGTCGTACTCGCGGCCCGCCACGTGCAGCTCCATCGCGTGGCGCGCCGAGAGCAGAGCGGGGAACCACGGGAAGTCGGGCAGACCCGCGAAGCGCAGCACGGGGTGCGAGAGGCGCGCCGACGCCGCGGCGTAGGCGAGGTCGCACGCACCCGCGAGCTCGAGTCCGCCCGCCATCGCATAGCCGTGGATCATCGCGATCACGGGCTTGGCCAGGTCCCAGAGCGACATCCAGCCTTCGCTCACGTGGCGCGCCCACTGCAGCCCGACGTTCGGCGTGAAGTAGGGCTGGTTCGCGCCGAGGTCCGACTTCAAGTCGTAGCCCGAGGAGAAGCAGGGGCCCGCGCCGCGCACGATCGAGACGCGCACGGCCGCATCGCCGTCGGCGCGCTGGAGCGCGCCGAGCAGCTCGGCGCGCATCTGGTTGTCGATCGCGTTGCGCTTCTCGGGGCGGTTCAGCGTGACGATCTGCACGCCGGGTGCAGCTTCCGAGATCGCGATTCGTTCGTAGTCAGTCTTTTCGCTCCCATTGGTCTTCGCTCGCCTTCGGCTCGCTGCGCGAAACTTGCGCTCGCTGCGTGCTCCGCGCCACGAGCTCGGCCATCAGCGCGTACGCCTCTTCCTGCTGCGTGCGCACGGTGACGCCGGTGTAGGGCATCGGTTCCCAGTGCTTGCGCCAGCGCTCGCGGATCCGCGCGACGGGACCGAACAGACCGCCCTCGTCGATGTAGTCGTCGGGCACGGCCGCGATCGCCTCGTCGCGCCGGCCGGCCTGGAACAGCTCGTGGATCCGGTTCGCCGCCTCGCCCCAGCCTTCGCGCTCCATGCGCTTCTTGTGGAAGTTCTGCTTCGGGTGGCCCATGCCGCCCACGTAGAGCGCGACGAAGGGCTTGCCTCGCCTGGAGCGCCGACTTCACGTCGTCGGTGATCGTCACCGTGACACCGCCCTGGATCTCGAAGTCGCGGTAGCTCTTGCCGCCGCCCGCGCGCCGGAATCCCTCTTCGAGCCAGGTCG
This sequence comes from uncultured delta proteobacterium, assembly GCA_963832165.1. Taxonomy (GTDB): domain Bacteria; phylum Myxococcota_A; class UBA9160; order UBA9160; family SMWR01; genus JAHEJV01. Next base: position 899,947 of record CAWHTE010000011.1, read on the forward strand.
TGAACGTCCTGGTGTTGCCGGGGCGCAGCCCGAACGGCAGCCAGCCGTCGGCGACTTCGGCCGTGAGGATCACCGTCTCCTTCGCGCCCGTGCCGAGCCAGATCCGCGGCCGCGGCTCGTAGTGCAGGATCGACTTGAGCGGCTTGCCCATCCCCGATGCGCCGGGTCCGCGGTAGGGCAGCGAGATCTCGACGCCGTCGTGCTCGACCGGTCCTTCGCGCGCGAACACCTTGCGCAGGATCGCGACGTAGTCGCGCATGCGCTCCTTGGGATTGCCCCAGGGTGCGCCATACCAGCCTTCGACGATCTGCGGACCCGAGACCCCGAGCCCGCCGATCACGCGCCCGCCGCCCGCGAGTGCGTCGAGCGTGCCGAGCTGCATCGCCGCCATCGTGGGGCTGCGCGCGGCGAGCTGCATCACGCCCGTGCCGAGCCGGATGCGCTTCGTGTGCGCAGCGACGTAGGCGAGAGGCGTGATCGCATCGGAGCCGTAGGCCTCCGCGGTCCAGACCGAGTCGTAGCCGAGCGCTTCGCAGCGCCGGATGCGTTCGATCGGAACGTCGACTCCACGTCCGGCGTACTCGATCGCGAGTCCGAGCTTCATGGGGGGAGCTCCTCGAGAGGGACGTCCAGCTTACGCGAACTCAGACGTCCTGGAACGGGAACGAGAACAGGAACGTCCAGAGTGCGCGGCGGTGGTCGGCTCGGCCCGCGAGGTGCGCACTCCACATCGCCTCGATCGGCGCGGCGCGAAACCAGCCACCGCGGCGCGTGCGCGCGAGGCACGCCTCCATGCGCTCGCGCAACACGGTGCGCAGCCAGTCGGCCTGCGGCACGCCGAACCCCTGCTTCGGCTTGTGGAGCAACGCGGGCGGCAGCATGCGCTCGGCCGAGCGGCGCATCAGCACTTTGCCGCGCCCGCGCGCGAAGATCAGCTCGGGGGGCAGGCTCGCGAGCAGCTCGGCGAGGTCGGGGTCGAGCAGCGGCGCGCGCACCTCGAGCGAGTGCATCATGCTCGCGCGGTCGACCTTCGCGAGCACCGACGTCACGAGATAGGTGCGCAGCCAGGTGTGGATCTGCGCGTAGAGCGGACCCGCGCCGCTCGCCTCCGCGAACGCGCGACGCGTCGGCTCGAGCACCGCGTCGGGATCGACCTCGTGCGCGAGGTCGGGATCGATCGCGCCGCAGCGCGTCGGGCAGCGGGAAGCCCGCGAGCCAGCCCGACACGCGCTCTTCGGGCGGGTGCAGGAATCCCTGCGCGAAGTGCTTCACCACGAAGCGCGGCGAGAGGTTGCGCGCGTCGACGGGCAGCGCGCGCTCGAGCGCGCGCACCGCTCCGAGCCAGGCCGCGCGCGGGAGCACGTGCTCGAGCGCGCGGGCGAGGCGCCAGGCGCGGAACGGGGCGTAGCCGGCCTGGAGCTCGTCGCCGCCGTCGCCGCCCAGCGCCACGACCACGTGCTCGCGCGCGAAGCGGCACAGAAGTGACGTCGGAACGATGCTCGGATCGCCGAGCGGCTCCGGCAGGTGGCGCCACACCGCGTCGATCTCGCGCTCGAGATCGGCGCCGGTCGCGAGGATCTCGTGGTGTTCGGCACCGATCTGCTCTGCGAGCAGGCGCGCGCTCGCGCGCTCGTCGTAGGAGCTCTCCTCGAAGCCGACCGTGAACGTGCGGATGCGGTCGGCGGGACGGATCCGCCGCCACGTCGAGGCGAGCAGTGAGCTGTCGATTCCGCCCGAGAGGAACACGCCGACCGGAACGTCGCTGCGCAGGCGCAGCGCGAGCGCGTGCTCGAGCGCCACCTCGTAGCGCGCGCACGCCTCTTCGACGGCGATCGGCTCGGGCCGCGGCGTGAAGCGCCAGAACGTCCCCGTGCCGCGTACGCCGCCGTTGGGATCGAGCTCGACCCACGACGCAGCGGGCACCTGCGAGACGTCGCGGTACACCGTTGTCGCATCGGGCATGCCGTCGTACACGAGGTAGCGCGCGACGCCGAGCGGATCGGGCGGCGGCGGACCCCCGGGCCCGCGCGTGAAGCTGCGCAGCTCGGAGGAGAACACGAGCACACGTCGCCCGTCCTCACCGCGCGGCGTGCCCCAGTAGAGCGGCTTCTTGCCGAACCGGTCGCGCGCGAGCAGCAGGCGCCGCGGACCCGGCCGAAACCACGCGAACGCGAACATCCCGTTCAGCTCGGGCAGCACGTCGCGGCCCCAGAGCTCGAGCGCCTCGATCAGCACCGACGTGTCGTAGCGGCGATCGGGCTTGCGGCCCGCGGCCTCGAGGCGATCAGCGAGCTCGAGGTAGTTGTAGATCTCGCCGTTGAACGCGATCACCGACTCGCCCGAGCGGCTGCGCATCGGCTGCCGACCGCCCGCGTCGAGTCCGATGATCGCGAGGCGGCGATGGCCGAGCGCGAGCTCGGGCGAGGACCAGCGGCCTTCGTCGTCGGGGCCGCGATGCGCGAGACCGCCGAGCAGGCGCTCGACCCATTCGGCGCCGCGCGGGCCGCCGACGCCCAGGATGCCGCACATCCTTATTAGTCCGTGTCTTCGAGGTGTGCCTTGACTGCACCACCGACGCGCTCGCGGTCGATCAGGAACGTGTCGTGGCCATAGGGAGCGTCGAGCTCGACGTAGGTCACGGCGGCGCCCTGCTTGCGCAGCGCATCCGCGAGCTCGCGCTGCTGCCAGACCGGGAACAGCACGTCGGAGGTCACGCCGATCACGAGCGTGGGGCACGCGATCCGTTCGATCGGCGGCCTGCCCGCGCGACGCGTCGGTGAGGTCGAACAGGTCCATCGCCTTCGAGATGTAGAGATAGGAGTTCGCGTCGTACTGCAGGCAGAACTTCTCGCCCTGATGGGCGAGGTAGCGCTCCACCTCGAAGTCCTCGTCGAGTCGCGGCGGACGCCCTCGCCGGCGTGCGCGGCCGAAGCGGTCCTGCCACTCGGGACCCGAGCGATAGGTGATCGTGCCCATCTCGCGCGCGATCTTCTGGCCGCGGTGCGGGAAGCTCCGGCCGTAGTAGCGGCCGTCGCGCCAGTCGGCGTCGGCCATCACGGCCTGGCGCTGCACGAAGCGCATCGCGATCGACTGCGGGTGCGAGCGCTGCGCCGCGGAGATCGTGATGACGCGGCCGACGCGCTCGGGCTCGAGCGCGGCGATCAGCAGCGATTGCATGCCGCCGAGCGACGCGCCCGACGACGCGTGCAGCCGATCGATGCCGAGGTGGTCGAGCAACGCCAGCTGCGCGCGCACCATGTCACCCACGGTGAGGATCGGGAAGTCGGTGGCGTAGGGGCGGCCCGTGCGCGGATCGGTCGAGGCGGGTCCGGTGCTCCCGTAGCAGCCGCCGAGCAGGTTGCTGCAGATCACGAAGAAGCGGTTCGTATCGACGGCCTGACCCGGACCGATGAACTCCTCCCACCAGCCCGGGCTCGGGTTCTGCGGATGGCTGTGCGCGTGCGACGATGCCGACAGACCGGTCTGCAGCAGCACGGCGTTGTCGCGAGCCGGCGAGAGCTCGCCCCACGTCTCGTACGCGATCGTGAACTCGGGAAGCTCACCGCCCCACTCGCAGCGGAACGGCTGTGCGTGGTGGAACGTGGCATAGCCCGAGACGACGCGGTCGTAATGCGGCTCGGGGCCTTCGTGACGGGTCGGTTTCGCCATGGCGAGTGGAGTGGGGCCATCATAGCCTTCCGAGCGAACCGGCCATCGGAGGTTTCCGTGCGCGATTCGCAGTTCGCGTCCACGACGTTTCGTCTGTTCGTTTCACTGATCGCGATCGCGCCACTCGCCGCACTCGCGTGCGCCGCGAAGATCCCGTTCATGCCCTCGAGCTCGAGCCCCGCGGCCGCAGGTCAGGTGCACGCCAAGCTCGACGACAACGGCAACTCGTGGGTAGAGCTCGAGATCGAGCACCTCGCGCTGCCGGGCACGCTCACGCCGCCGCGCGCCACCTACGTCGTGTGGGCCGAGAGCCAGTTCGGACGCCAGGTGCTCTTGGGCCGGATCGCGGTGGCGGGCAACCGCAGCGCGCAGTGGGAGGGCACCATCCCATTCGAGAAGTTCCGGATGATGGTCACGGCCGAAGACATCGCGTGGCCCGAGCGGCCGCGCGAGCCGTACGTCGTGCAGACCGAGTACGTCGAGGCCGGCAAGGGCTGGTTCTAGCGACGCGTCGTGGCGGGCGACCGCTTTGCGTCCGCATCCGCCGCTGCGAAGTCGACGTAGATCGGCGAAGACCACGCGCGCGGCTCGCGGGGCGCGAGGCATTCGTCGGCATCGCCGTCGGGCCCGGGGCACGGGTTCACCTTCACACAGTTGCCCTCGGCGTCGCGCTCGCAGCGCAGATTGCCTGCGTTGATCGCGGGCTCGGCCCCCTCGAACACGCGCACGTAGTAGATCACGTCGCGCTCGAGGTCGGCGAACTCCGGATCGTTGAACGTCGCCGCGCAACCCTGCGGATCGGGTTCGCATTCGAACACGCGCCACGGATCGTCGATCAGGTGCTCGATCTCTTCGGTCGGCGCGGCCTGCGGGACGATCCGCACGATCTCGATCCGAGTGATCGCCTTGCGCGCGTCGTCGGGGTGGTAGCACTCGCCCTTGCACAGGTGCTGCAGCCGTTCGCGCCCGAGCGCATCCGCAGCGTCGGGCGGACAGCCGGGCTTCTGCACGAACGAGCCGACCGCGCGCACGCTGAAGATCGGCGATCCGTTCATGCGCGCTTCGCTGCCCATCGGCAAGAGCGCGCCGTGCGACCCGGGCGGGTTCAGCAGATCGAACCAGAGCAGCGTGCGCTGGCCCGTGGTGCCGTAGACCTCGCGCCGCTCGAGCGCCGACCAGATCGACTCGCGATCGCGGCCCGTCGCGTGTACGCCGACCAGGCCTCCGGTCATGAGGAAGGACGCCTGGCGCTCCACCTCGAACACGTTGAAGCCGGGCTGATCGACGGAGAACGCGCGCGACTCGGACGCGAGCTCTTCGGGCTTCACGCCGAGCAGCGCCGCGGCGCGCCCGCCCTCGGACCCGCCGCCCTGCGACTCGGTCATGCCGCGCCGGCCGATCTGCTTGTAGCCCGTGCCGGGGCGGGCGAAGTGGTTGTCGCTCGACGCGATGAAGCCGAAGCGGAAACGGCGCGGCGGACCCGGCCCTTCGAAGTTGCCGAGTGCGGCGATGTACTGCGCCGACGACTTCGGCCGGTAGTTGAACGCGGGCTCGCGGCAGTCGCGACACTGGCCTGCGTCGAGCCATTCGGCGGTGCGCGCGCCGGGCACCGTCTTGTGCGCGGCCACGCCCGAGGCGGCCGCGTGGGCGCGCGCGGCCACGGCGCGCTTCTCACACTCGGCGGGGCCGTCGCCATCGGCGAGACAGCGCGCGCGGATGATCTCGCCCGCTTGCCAGCAGGTCGGCAGATAGTCGCGCGTGGGCGCCGGGCATACCGGGCTCCCGTCGGCCGCGAACTCGATCTCGTGCCAGCCGCGGAACACCTCGGACTCGCCGTGACCCGAGAACACCTCGATCAGACGCTGGCGCTGCGGGTCGTGCATGTCGCCCACGAGCTGCTTGTCCCACGAGGAGCCCGGTGGCGTGTAGAAGCCCCACGTGGTGCCGTGCGGAATCACGATCGCCTCATGGCCCCATTCGTCGAGCTTGCGGAACAGCTCCGCGGGTGTCGCGGCCTGCTCCCGGCAGTTGCGCGGCAGAGCGCGCACGTTCGCCTCGGCATCGCAGACGGGCACCGCGTCGAGCTCCGCGAAATAGCGCGCGAGGTCGTGGCTGCGCCCTCCCGAGCGCAGCGCCATCGCGCCGAGCAGGAAGGTCGACGGGCTGCCGCCCTCGATGCCCTGCAGCGCCGAGATCGGCCGCGCGGGGATCCGCGCGTCGTCGGTGTGCTCGAGCACGACGTTCTTGTGCCCATAGTGTTTGTCGGGTGAGGTGCCGACCTGGGTCCACTCCCAGCCCAGGTAGGAGACCATGTCCGGGTTCGCCGGGTCGCCCGCGACCTCGTTGCACTGCCGGATCGAATCGATCGTCTCGCTCCAGTGCCGCGGCGTGATCGAGAAGTCGTGGTCGTTGATCGACCAGAAGTCGAGCGCGGAGCAGTAGCGCGCGAAGTCGCACGCATCGGCGGGAGGGTGGGCGCCTTCGCCGCCGAGCAGCGGCAGGCTGAAGATGAAGGCGTCGAACGAGAACGTGGTATGGACGTGCAGGTCGCCGAATAGCACCTGCTTCGGCGCCGCCACGCCGATCGCGCGCCCCGCCTCGCGGTCGCTGCGCACGCGTTCTCCGATCAGCGCGAGCGATCGCGCGGGGCCCGCAATCTCGCCAGGCCCATCGTGGGAGCCGAACGAGCCGCGCCCCGCCGAGTAGACCAGGCCGAGCGCGAAGCCGACCAGCAGGGCGAGAGCGAGCGCGACCCTCTTGACCAAGGAACTCCTCCCCCAGGGGGAGGTCCCCTGGCTCCGCGGCCCGGCTGCCGAAACCGACCCAACCGTGCCGGCGCGGGGTGTACTCCGTCAACCCCGGGAAACACCGCAGCGGCGAGGTGATCGCCTCGCGATCTGCGCGCGCACGCGCGCGCAGATCGACACGTTGGATCCCGAGCCCGGCACTACAGGACAAGATGCTCGATCTCCTGCCTGTCGATGGGCGCTCCAGCCAGGCTGTGCGCTCCCTTTCTCGCCCCCGTCCTGCGGGTCCCACGATCTGGGCGGTCGCGAGCGGAAAGGGCGGCGTGGGGAAGTCCGTGGTCGGCGCGAGCCTCGCGATCGGCCTCTCGCAGACCGGCCCGCGCACGGTCGCGGTCGATCTCGACCTCGGCGGCGCCAACCTGCATACGCTGTTCGGCTGCGCCCGCGCACCCCAGACGCTCACCGATTTCATACAGGGGCGGGTCCGCTCGATCGAGGCCGCACTCGCCGTGACGAGCGTGCCGGGCGTGCGGCTGCTCTCGGGTGCGCGCGCATCGCTCGATCTCGCCTACGTGCCCTACGCGCAGAAGCAGAAGATCCTGCGCGGCATCTCGCGCATCGACACGGGTCACGTCGTGCTCGACCTCGGCGCGGGCAGCAGCACCCACACCCTCGACGCGTTCGTGGCCGCGGATCGCCGCATCCTCGTGGTGACCCCCGAAGCCACTTCGATCGAGAATGCCTTCCACTTCCTCAAGGCCGCGTTCTTCCGCTCGCTGCGCGACGTGCCGCGCGAGGCCGAGGGGCACGCAGCGATCACGGCTGTACTCGACGAGGCGCGCAACGGCGGTGCCACGCCGCTCGAGCTCGTCGAGGCGGTGATGCACGCCGACGCGAAGGCGGGCGCGCTGGTGTCGGGGCGGATGCGCGAGTTCGACGTCGATCTCGTGGTGAATCGCGCCGACGCACTCGGCGAGCTCGATCCGGGTGAGGAGATCGCCAAGTCCGGCCGCGCCCAGCTCGGCCTCAACATCCGCCACGCGGGATCGCTCGCCACCGACGCGTCAGTGCCCGCGGCCGTGGAGCGCGGCGTGCCCGTGATGCAGCTGTTCCCGGCCAGCGCGTTCTGCATCGGCGTCCATGCCCTCATCGCGTCTCTGTTCGCGGACGAGCCCGCCTCGGCGACGCGCGCCGTCGCACTCGCGGCGCTGCCCCCCGCGCCCGTGATCGACGAGACCTCCGCGCCCGCAGCGGCGACGGTGGCAGCGCGCTCGCTGTTGCGGGTTCCGTACCGCACCGGCGTGTCCGGGCGCACGCTGCGCAATCTGCGTGCTCAGCTCGGACTCGGCGGCGGGGCGGCTTCCCCCGTGCGCGCAAAGTCGGAGCGCAGCGCGCCGGCTTCCGCCTCCGGGTCGGCCTGGGCCGCCCCGCACCGCGCAGCATCGCCCGGGAACTTCCTGCGCTACCGACGCGAGCAGCTCGGGCTCGATCTCGAGGCGCTGCACGAGCACACGCGCATCCGGCATCACCTGCTCGAGGGCATCGAGCAGGAGCAGTTCGACACGCTGCCGCCCGACGTGATCCTGCGCGAGCACGTGCGACAGATCGCGGACGCGCTGGGTCTGTCGGATCCCGACGAGCACGCGCGGCGCTTCATCGAGAAGGCGCGCGCGAAGCGCTCTGCGATCGCGCTCGCGGGGCTGGTGTCTCGCGTCAAGGGCGACGCGCGGCCCTCGAATCCGATCCCGGGCGCGCGGGAGCTTTCGGACGAAGGGGACGAGCTCGCGTCGCTCGGTGACGAATCGGTCGACTCCGCACCGCTGAATCCCCACTCGAGCGGCGCAGAGGTCGAGAGCTTCCTCGGCTCGAGCTATTCGTCCGCGCTCTCCCGCCGCATCCGACTCCTCGCGCGCCGCTGATCCGAGGTCTCCCCGCTAGAGTGAGCGCCGCGCTGCGGCCCACGCGCGCGACAGGAGACGTCGCCTCATGCCCACCATCTTGCAGACCGTGCTGCTTCTCGTGATCTCGAACGCGTTCATGACCTACGCGTGGTACGGCCATCTGAAGGACCTCTCGGCTCGGCCCTGGTACATCGCCGCGCTGCTCGCGTGGGGCGTCGCGTTCTTCGAGTACCAGTTCCAGGTACCCGCGAACCGGATCGGCTACTCGACGCTCACGCTGCCGCAGCTGAAGATCCTCCAGGAGGCGATCTCGCTGATCGTCTTCGTGCCATTCTCGATCGCTTACATGCGCGTACCGGTCGGCGCGGACTATTTCTGGGCGTGTGCGTGCATCATCGGCGCCGTGTTCTTCCTGTTCCGCTCCGCCGGCGGCGGATGAGCGAGAAGAACGACCCAAGCCGTGCGGGTCGATGGCGTGGCCGGAGCGGAGGCCACTGTTCGACTTCGCTCGCCCACCGCTGGTCTTCGCTCGCCTTCGGCTCGCTGCGCGAAACTTGCGCTCGCTGCGCGCCGGCTTCGCCGGCTTGCTAGCGTGCCGATCCGATGATCTCCGCCCTCGAAGCGCTCGACCGCCTGCGCGAAGGCAATCGCCGGTTCGTCGCCAACCTGTCGTCTCCGACCGACCACCAGGCGCGCCGCATCGAGCTCGTGTCGGGCCAGGAGCCGTTCGCGATCATCCTGGGCTGTTCCGACTCGCGCGTGCCCGCGGAGCTCGTATTCGACCAGGGCTTCGGCGATCTGTTCGTGATTCGCGTCGCGGGCAACATCGTGGCGCCGTCCCAGATCGGCAGCGTCGAGTTCGCGGCGGCGCGTTTCCACACGCGCCTGGTCGTGGTGCTCGGCCACTCGCAGTGCGGCGCGGTGGCCGCCACGCTCGAGGAGCTGCTCGGCAAGGCGAATACCGAATCGAAGAACCTGCGCTCGATCGTCGACCGCGTCCGACCCGCCGTGGAGGATCTGCTCGCGGGTCCGCACGCCGACGATTCCGAAGCGCTGATGCGCGACGCGGTGCTCGCCAATGTGCGCGCGTCGGTGCAGCTGCTGCGGCACGGATCGGAGCTGCTCGAGCGGCTGATCGAGACGGACGGGCTCCTGGTCGTGGGAGCGAAGTACTCGCTCGCGACCGGAGTGGTGAACTTCTTCGACGGAATCCCGGATGGCCGCTAGCGCGCCCACACGGCTGCGCTTCTTCCCCGCCGACCTCGAGCCCAAGCTCCTCACCACGCTGCGCGAGGGTTACTCCGTGCGCGACCTCGGCCGCGACGCGCTCGCGGGCGTGGTGGTAGGCGTCGTGGCGCTGCCCCTCGCGATCGCCTTCGCGATCGCGAGCGGGGTGCGGCCCGAGCAGGGCCTCTACACCGCGATCGTCGCGGGATTCCTGATCTCGGCGTTCGGCGGAAGCCGCGTGCAGATCGGAGGTCCGACCGGCGCGTTCGTCGTGATCGTGGCCGGCGTGGTCGCGCAGTTCGGCGTGGACGGGCTCGCCGTGGCCACGCTGATCGCGGGCGCGCTGCTCGTCGTGATGGCGTTCGCTCGACTCGGCGACGTGATCCGCTTCGTCCCGTATCCGGTGACGGTCGGGTTCACGTCCGGGATCGCGCTGATCATCGCGGCGGGTCAGATCGGCGATGCGCTCGGGCTCTCGATCGACAAGCTTCCGCCGGACTTCGTGCACCGGGTGCTCGCGTACGCCCCGCGGCTCGGTGATGCGCAGCCCGCCGTGATCGCGGTCTGCGCAGCCACGATCGCGATCGTGCAGCTGTGGCCGCGCGTCACGGCGCGGGTGCCGGGGCCGCTCGTGGCGCTGCTCGCGACGACCGCGGTCGTGCACGCGCTCGGTCTACCCGTCGAGTCGATCGAGGACCGCTACGGCGCAGTGCCGTCGTCGCTGCCCTCGTTCCGGCTGCCCGCGATCGACTGGCAGCAGGTGCCCGAGCTGTTCTCGCCGGCCCTGTCGATCGCGCTGCTCGCGGCGATCGAATCGCTGCTCTCCGCGGTGGTTTCCGACGGACAGATCGGCGGGCGTCATCGCTCGAACGCGGAGCTGCTCGGACAGGGCATCGCCAACCTCGCATCGCCCTTGTTCGGCGGGATTCCGGCCACGGGTGCGATCGCGCGCACTGCGACGAACGTGCGCACGGGCGGGCGCACGCCGGTGGCGGGAATGGTGCACGCGCTCGTGCTGCTCGCGATCCTGCTCGTGGCCGGCGAATGGGCGGGCTGGATCCCGATGGCCACGCTCGCGGGGATCCTGCTCGTGGTGGCCTACAACATGAGCGAGTGGCATGTGTTCGTGCGCCTGCTGCGCGCGCCGCGCAGCGACGTGCTCGTTCTCGTCACCACGTTCGCGCTGACCGTGGCCGTCGACCTCACGGTGGCGATCCAGGTCGGCGTCGTGCTCGCCTCGCTCTTGTTCATGCGGCGGATGGCCGAGGTGACGCAGGTGAAGGCGGTGCGCGACGTGCTCGATTACGAGACGTCGGGAGCGGCCGAAGGCGTGCCTTCCGCAGCGATTCCGCGCGGAGTGGACGTGTTCGAGATCAACGGCTCGTTCTGCTTCGGCGCCGCGCGCAAGTTCACCGAGGCTCTGCTCGCGAGCCACCGGCCGACGAGCGCCGTCGTGCTTCAGATGCGCAATGTGCTCGCAATCGACGCGACGGGCCTCCAGGCGCTCGAGGACGTCGCGGCGCGGCTGCGCAAACGCGGCACGCGGCTGTTGATCTCGGGGGTCCACGCGCAGCCGCTGATCGCGCTCGAGCGCAGCGGTGCGCTCGAGCGGATCGGCCCGGAGAATCTGTTCATGACGTACGAGGAGGCGCTCGATCGCGCGCGCGAGCTGGCTCCGCCGACGCGCTAGCCGATTTCGCGCTTGAAGGTCTCGAGCGCGTCGATGTAGTCGCGCGGGCCGCGGTAGCCGACGCGCTTCGCACCGACGGCCTCCGCCGCGGTATCCATCGCACGCAGCGTGATGTGGGTGCCGCCGGCCTCGCGCCAGCGCTCGACCTCGGAACCCCAGGTGTCGCGCGGAGCCGAGAAGTCGATCACGGCGTCCGCGCCGAAGTCGCTGCGCGCACGGCCCTCCTTGTCGAGCAGCTCGAGCAGGTTCGCGAGCAGGCCGCCCATGTGCCTCGGCGATGCGCCGAACAGGAACCCGTCTCCCGTGCGCGCGGCGCGCCGCAGCGCCGGGGGTGTGAAGCCGCCGAACCAGAGCGGAATGCGCCGCGTGGGCTGCGGGAGCAGGCCGGCGCGGTCGATGCGGTGGAACTTCCCGCGGAAGTCGATCACGGGCTCGCTCCAGAGCTGGCGCAGCAGCGCCACCTGCTCGTCGAAGCGCGCGCCGCGCTCGGCGAACGGAACACCGAGCGAATCGTATTCGACGTGGTTCCAGCCCGTGCCGACGCCGAGCCGCAGACGTCCACGCGAGAGCACATCGATCTCGATCGCCTGCTTCGCGACGAGAGCGGTCTGGCGCTGGGGCAGAATCAGCACGCCCGTGGTCAGCTCGATACGCTCCGTGATCGCCGCGAGATAGGCGAACAGCACGAACGGCTCGTGGAACGCATCGCGCTCGGTGTAGGGACCCGTGAGCCTGGGCTCGCGCCCTGCGTGTACCGCCCCGAGCACGTGGTCGTAGGTGAGGATGTGGTGATATCCGAGGCTCTCTGCGGTCTGCGCCCAGTCGCGGATCGCGCCCGGGTCGTTGCCGATCTCGGTGGTCGGGAAGGTCGCGCCCAGCTTGATCTTCGCGGCACTCATCCGTGCACGACCTCGGCGATCTCGCGCAGCGTCTCGACGCTCGTGCCGGGTACGAGCAGCGTCGTCACGGGCGACTCGCGCCACGCGTCGAGCCGCTCGCGAATCCGCTCGCGCGGTCCGACCAGCGAGATCTCGTCGCAGAACGAGTCGGGCACCGCCGCGATCGCGCTGGCGCGGTCCCCGGCGAAGAACAGGTCCTGGATCTTCTGGGCCTCGGCGGCGAAGCCCATGCGCGCCATGAGCTCCTTGTGGAAGTTGCGGTCCTTCGCGCCCATGCCGCCGATGTAGAAGCCGAGGCTCGCCTTGTGCGGCGCATAACCCGCTGCGAGATCGTCGGTGATCGTGACGGTCGTGGTCACGGCGATTTCGAAGCCGGGCTTGAGCGTGCCGAGCGAGTCCGCGTAGACCTCGGGGCGGAACGGTGAGTAGTAGAGCGGGAGCCAGCCGTCGGCGATCTCCGCCGCGAGCGCGACGTTCTTGGGTCCTTCGGCGCCGAGGTAGATCGGCACGTCCGAGCGCAGGGGGTGCGTGATGGCGCGAAGCGGCTTTCCGAGGTGCCACGCGCCTTCGCCGTGGTAGGGCAGGGGATAGTGCGGACCGGCACTCGTGACCGGCTTCTCGCGCCGCAGCACCTGTCGCACGATGTCGACGTACTCGCGCGTGCGCGAGAGCGGCTTCGCGAAAGGCTGGCCGTACCAGCCCTCGACCACCTGCGGACCCGACACGCCGAGCCCGAGGATCAGGCGGCCGCGCGAGAGATGATCGAGCGTGAGCGCGTGCATCGCGGTGGAGGCCGGCGTGCGCGCGCTGATCTGCACGATCGCGGTACCGAGCTTGATGAGCGACGTGTGCGCTCCGATCCAGGCGAGCGGCGTGAACGCGTCGGAGCCCCACGCCTCGGCGGTCCACACCGAGTCGTAGCCGAGCCGCTCTGCCTCCTGCGCGATCTCGACGAAGTTCGCGTGCGGCTCGCGTTGCCAGTAGCCGAGCTGAACCCCGAGCTTCAGGTCTCCCATGTCCGCGCCTCCTGTGGGGCGAACTGTAACCGAGGTCAGATTGACAGGAGCGAGTCCATCCCGCGCGATCAGACGATCGGGCCGACCGACGTGATCTCGTAGCGCTCGAGCGAGACCTCGCGGATGCCGCGGTTTCCGACCCGGATCCTCAGCGCCTCGACGCGCGGGGCACGCACGAAGTCGTGCAGAGCCTCGCGCGATTCCCATTCCTCGAACACGTGCAGAAGGGTGGAATCCTCGATGTCGATCGAGAACACGAACGAGATGCAGCCGGGCGCGTTCCGCGCGTCCTGCATCACTTCGGCGATGGCCTCGATCGCTTCGTCGCGCTCGGCCGCATCGATTCTCACCACACCTGCGACTACCAGCACGAACCCCTACTCCAGCGCGGCCGGCTCTTCGAGCGGGCCGACCTCTCCCACTGCGTATTTCGAGATCGTCATGGCTCGGATGCCGAGCTTCCCCGCATGGCTCGCGATCCCGGCGACGTGGGGCGAGGCGATGTTCAAGCTGAGCGCCTCCTGGGACTCCCACTTCTGGAGCAGGTGCAACAGCCCGGGGTCCTCGAGGTCTTCCGAGAGCGCGACGAAGGTGCAGCCGATCTGCTTGCGAAGCTCGCGCACGACCTCGATCGCGGTCTTCATCAGCTCGTCGCGATTGGACGTATCGATACGGATCGAACCCGCGATCAACAGCACAGAAGCCCCGGCATTCGCAGCTTGAGCCTATCACGGTAGAACTGCAGGGATGGAGGTTTTTCGAATCCGAGTGGACCTGGAGGCGGCGGCCCCGAGCCGATACGATTGCCAGACCTGCACTCGGGGCGGCCGATGGGGCGCCGTTCCGAGGATGTTCCGGACTGCAGATCGGTCGGGGTGAGGAGTTTACGGTGCTTTCTGCGCATGCGATCTATCAGGAGATCCGCAACGACGACGAGACCTACCGCCTGTTCTGCAGCGTTGCGGCCAAGGGCGAAGCCCAGGGCGGCTGGGAGAACCGGCGCATCGCCGAGCTGACCCGCGACGAGGAGCTGCGCGCGAGGATCCTGCGCCACGGCGAGGACGAGGATAAACACGGGCATCTGTTCGCGGCGCTGCTGCGCAAGCGCGGGCTCGCGGCCTGCGAGGTGCCGGCCGACGTCGACTACACGATGCTGCTGGAGCGCCACGGGATCGGGCTCTCGCATGAGCGCTTGCACCGCGACGAGCCGCTCAGCGACGAGGAGATCCTCGCGTATCTGGTGCACTCGCGCGTCACCGAGCAGCGCGCGCACGAAGAGGTGGAGCAGCAGCGCGCGATCTTCGGCGAGGATCCCGAGCTCGGGCGCACGGTGCGCATGATCGCGGACGACGAAATCAACCACCTCTCCTACGCGCACGAAGAGCTCGCGCGGTTTTGCGCGCTCGGGTACGGCGACCGGATCCACACGATGCTGCGCGAGTACGCGCGCGTCGAGATCGCCACCTATCGCGACGTGTCGCTGGGGGTGATGGCGCGCATGGCCGACGCGCTGCGCTGGTCGCTGGCGAAGCGCACCGCGTTGCGACTGGGGATTCACGCGATCTACGCGATCGAGCGGCTGTGGACCTGGCGGCGGATGGTCACGATCGAGCGCCCTGCGCGCCCGGGTGCGCTTTCTGCGCGCACGCGAGCGCAGGCCCGTGCGGCGACCGCCTGATCATCCGCGCGTACGCCGGACGAACGTCTTAGAGTGAGGACCCCGAGCGAATGGCCAAGAGCATTCTCGAGCAGATCCGCGAGCGCGAGAGCGAGAAGTTCGATCTGCACGAGCGCTACCTGAACGCGCAGCACGTGCGCGTTCTCAAGACGATCGGATTCGACCGCCACTACGTGCGCGCGAGCGGGGCCTACCTCTACGACGACGCTGGCCAGCAGTATCTCGACCTGCTCTCCGGCTTCGGCGTATTCGCGGTCGGTCGCAACCACCCGACGCTCGTCTCCGCACTGCGCGAGGTGCTCGAAGGCGAGCTGTCGGGCCTCGTGCAGATGGACGTGTCGGTGCTCGCGGGAATCCTCGCCGAGCGGCTGCTCGCCACGGCGCCGGGCGGGCTCGACAAGGTGTTCTTCGCCAACTCGGGCGCCGAGGCGGTCGAGTCCGCGATCAAGTTCGCGCGCTACCACACCGGGCGCCCCGGGCTCCTCTACTGCGATCACGGCTTCCACGGCCTCACGATGGGCGCCGTCTCGCTGAACGGCGATGAGATCTTCCGCGAGGGCTTCGGACCGCTCCTGCCCGGCAGTCGCCAGATCCCGTTCAACGATCTCGCCGCGCTCGAGCGCGCGCTCGCCGCGCGTGACGTCGCGGCGTTCTTCGTCGAGCCGATCCAGGGCCACGGCGTGAACATGCCCTCCGACGACTACCTGCGAGAGGCGGCGCGCCTGTGCCGTGAGCACGGCACGCTGTTCGTCGCCGACGAGATCCAGACCGGCATCGGCCGCACAGGCCGTTTCTGGGCGATCGAGCACTGGGGTGTCGAGCCCGACATGCTGCTCACCGCGAAGGCGCTCTCGGGCGGCTTCGTGCCGGTCGGCGCGGTGCTCTTGCGCAAGAAGGTGTTCGACTCCCTGTTCTCGAACATGGTGCGCTCGCCCGTGCACGGATCGACGTTCGGCAAGAACGACCTCGCGATGGCCGCGGGCATCGCGACGCTCGACGTGATCGAGGCCGAGGGACTGGTCGAGAATGCGGCGAAGGTGGGGGAGGGCATCCTCGCCGATCTGCGCGGAATGGTCGGCCGCTACGACTTCGTGCGCGAAGTGCGCGGCAAGGGGCTGATCCAGGCGATCGAGTTCGGCCCGTCGAGCAAGCTCGCGCACAAGGCCGCCTACAAGCTGCTCGACGTGGCGCAGAAGGGTCTGTTCAGTCAGCTCGTGACGGTGCCGCTGTTCCAGAAGCACCGGATCCTGTCGCAGACGGCAGGCCACGATCAGCCCGTCGTGAAGTTCCTGCCGCCGCTCGTGATCGACGACTCCGACCGGCAGTGGATCGCGCGCGCGGTGGACGCGGTGGTGGCCGACACGCAGAACGTCGGCGGCGCGATCTGGGACCTCGGCAAGACGCTCGCCAGCGCGGCAATCAAGACAAAAGCAGGGATGTGATGGCCAGGGTGTTCGTGACAGGCGGCAACGGCTTCATGGGCTCGCGCATCGTGCGCGAGCTGGTCGGGCGCGGCTACGACGTGACCGCGCTGGTCGGCGCCGACCTCGACAACCACAACCTCGACGGTCTCGACGTCGAGATCCGCCCGTTCGATCTGCTCGACCGCGACGGCGTGCGCGCGGCGCTCGAGGGCGGCGAGCTGCTCGTGCACAACGCTGCGTGTTACAGCTTCTGGCAGCCGGACCCGAACACGATCTACCGCGTGAACGTCGATGGCACGCAGCACGTGCTCGACGCGGCCGCCGAGCACGGCTACCGCAAGATCGTCTACACGAGCAGCACCGCGACGCTCACACCCTCGATCAACCGCGAGATCGAGACCGAGGAGAGCCTGTTCGATCTGCGCCGCTTCCAGGGCCACTACAAGGTCTCGAAGGTGATCGCGGAGATCGGCGTGATGCGCCGTGCGGCGCAGGGACTGCCCGTGGTGGTAGTGCACCCGACCACCGTGGTCGGCACCGGCGATCGCCGCCCGACGCCGACCGGCACGCTGATCCTGCACTTCCTGAACGGGCGCATGGTCGCGTACGCGAACACGATGTTGAACGTGGTCGACGTCGACGACGTGGCCGAGGGGCACGTGCTCGCGCTCGAGCGCGGGCGCGTCGGCCACAACTACATCCTCGGCGGCGAGAACATGACGATGCGCGAGATCTGCGGCGTGCTGACGGAGCTCACCGGGATCCCTTCGCCACGCGTCGCGTTGCCGCCGCGCGTGCTGTACGTGCTCGGCCACATCGCCGAGTTCATCGCGAATCACGTCACGCACCGCACTCCGATCGTCGACGTCGAGTCGGCGCTGCACGCGATGGCGAACCGCGCATCGGACTCGGGCAAGGCCGAAAAGGAGCTCGGCTACCTGCCGTCGCGCGCGCGCATCGCGATCGCGAAGGCGGCGGTCTGGTTCGTCGAGAACGGCTACTGCAAGGATCGCTACCGGCGCCGCATCGAGACGCACGGCGGGCTGCGACGCGCGATCGGAGCTTGACCGGGTAGGTGTTCGAGCGCAGATCCGAGCCGCTGATCTCCCGCGGCGAATTCGCCGGCCGCATCGCGCGCAGCGTGCTGGCGGGGGCGCTCTTGATCGCAGTCTCGCTGTTCGCGGGAATGATCGGGTACCACGAGCTCGAACGGCTGTCCTGGCTCGACGCGTTCCTGAACGCGGCGATGCTGCTCGGAGGCATGGGCCCCGTGGCGACTCCTCGGACGGACGGCGGAAAGCTCTTCGCGGGGCTCTACGCGCTCTACTGCGGCCTGGTCGTGATCATCGCCGCGGGCATCATCCTCGCACCGGCCGCGCACCGGATCCTGCACCGGTTCCATCTCGAGGATCAGGAGTAGGGCGGGAGGAGCCGGAGGCGCCGCAGGTGCCGAGGCGGATCCCGCCTTCGCGGCTCTCAGCGGTCGCTTCTGCCCTCGATCCCTTGCTTCCGGGGGCTCCTCGCCCACCCCGGAGGACCTCGAATCGCCTTCGGCCTTGGAGGGAGGGATCGATTTCGGACCTCCGTCGCCCGAACGACGCAGCCGGACGTCTTTCGTGCCCAGTTTCAACCACGGCGCGATCTCCATTGACGTAATGATAAATACAGCTATATTCAAGATGTGACGAAGCAGATCGAGCTGAAATTCCGCAGTCACGGCGGCGCGCGTGAAGGCGCGGGACGCAAGCCCGCCTCATCTCGGCCGCCCGTGCATCACGTGAAGCGGCCGAAAGTGCCCAAGGGCAGTCCGGCCCACGTGACTCTGCGCGTGCGGCGCGATGTGCCGTCTCTGCGCAGCCGCCGCTTCCTCCGCGACTTTCGGGCCCGGCTGAGAAAGGGCTGCGAGCGCGGCGAGTTCCGCGTCTGCCACTACTCGATCCAGCGCGACCACGTGCATCTGGTGGTCGAAGCCGTTGGGAAGGAAGCGATGGGGCGCGGGATGAAGTCGGTGGGGATCCGGCTGGCACGGACGGTCAACCGGGTGTTCGGACGGACGGGGCCGGTGCTGTTCGGGCGCTACCACCTGCGCGTGTTGCGCACCCCGCGCGAGGTGCGGAATGCGCTGGCGTATGTCCTTCTGAACGCGCGCAAGCATTGGCGCCAGAAGAACGGAAGTGCGCCGCCCGTTGTGCTCGATATCGCTTCATCCGGCGCCTGGTTCGATGGCTGGAAGCGTTCCCCGCCGATGGGAGAGCCGAGCGTTCCCCGCCCGGTGGCGCCACCTCGGTTCTGGCTCTTGAGGGAAGGGTGGCGACGGCGCGGGTTGGTGGATCCCGCGGAGGTGCCGGGGAGCGCGTAGCGGGTCCTATTTCCTTTTCGGATTTCGATACCTCCTGCTCATATCGGATGGCTCCTTGGGTCGACGGCAAGCGAATCGAACCCCTGCTTCCTCACTCAAGGCAAACCCGCTCTCGTGCGAGGGAAGGAGCCGAGCTCGAGCAAGTTTCGCTGCGGGTCATAGGGCGGGACGAGCCAAGGCGGGATCCTCCCTGTGTCAGGCGATTGCTAGGCTGCCGCGGGGGCGGATTGAGGGATGGCGGAAACGCGCGCGGCCGAGCTGATCCGGACTCTCGAGCTCGCGCCCCATCCCGAGGGCGGCTACTTCCGCGAGATCTGGCGCGCGAGCCACGGTGTCGAGCCGGGGGACGGGCGCGGGGCGCGCGCGGCGCTCACCGCGATCTACTTCCTGCTTCCCGAGGGCGCGGTGAGCCGCTGGCATCGCGTCGGCTCCGACGAGGTGTGGCACCACTACGAAGGCGCGCCACTCGAGCTGCTGCTCGTGCCCCCGCGCGAGCACCGCCTCGAGCGGGCTCGCCTGGGTCCACTCGCCGAGGGGCAGGCGCCCGTGCGCTGCGTCCCGGCGCACTGGTGGCAGGCGGCGCGCTCGCTCGGACCCTACACACTCGTGGGTTGCACCGTAGGGCCCGGCTTCGCATTCGAGGACTTCGAGCTGCTGCGCGACCGCGGCGAGCTCGCGGACGCGCTGTGTGACGCGCTGCCCGAAGCCATTCCGTACCGGTGAAGATGGAAGATGGGATGGCGGGATGGCGGGATCCGCCTTCGGCTCCTCCCGCCCTACGAGATCTCAAACCCCGGTGGCGTCCAGCGCCCGGGCGGCTCCCAGGTGCCCTCGTCGTTCTGCACCGTGAGCACGCGCACGCCGTCCGGCGTCACTTCGAGCGTGTGCTCGTACTGCGCGGAGAGGCTGCGGTCGGCCGTGAGCGCGGTCCAGCCGTCGGCCTGGATCTCGATTCCGGGCGCGCCCGCGTTGATCATCGGCTCGATCGTGAACGTGAGGCCCGCGTGCAGGCGAATGCCCGAGCCCGCAGCGCCGTAGTGGAGCACCTGCGGCTCCTCGTGGAAGCGGCGCCCGACGCCGTGTCCGACGAAATCGCGCACCACCGAGAATCCGAGCGGCTCGACGTGCGACTGGATCGCGTGGCCGATGTCGCCGAGCCGCGCGCCCGGGCGCACGGCCGCGATCGCGCGCCGCTGCGCCTCGAGCGTCGCGCACAGGAGCTGGCGTGCGGGCTCGGCGATCTCGCCCACGGCGACGGTGGACGCGTTGTCGCCGTGGAAGCCGTCGACGATCAGCGCGACGTCGACGCCCACGATGTCGCCCTGGCGCAGCACCGCCTTGCGGTCGGGGATGCCGTGGCAGATCACCTCGTTGATCGAGGTGCACACGCTGCGCGGAAATCCGCGATAGCCCAGCGGCGCGGGCGTGGCGCCGTGGCGCTTCGCGAACTGCACGACGAGATCGTCGAGATCGAGCGTGCTGATGCCGGGTGCGACCTGCGACACCACCCAGGCGAGGCATTCGGCCGAGAGACGCCCCGCCGCGCGCATCGCGGCGAGCTGCGCATCGTTCTTGAGCGCCATCGTACCGGCCCGGCGTGTCTGGAGCATCGAGCGTGGAAGGTTACCATCGCACGTCGGGGGAACGCGCATGAGCGCCGAGAAGCCGAAGGTCGTCCACCGCCGCGACTATCGAGCCCCGGACTATCGCGTGGACAGCGTCGAGCTCGACTTCGACCTGCGCGAAGACGAGACGCTCGTGCGCGCGCGACTCGCGATGCACCGCGAGCCGGTCGCGCTCGGCGACGTTCCGCCGCTCGTGCTCGCGGGGCACGAGCTCGAGACGCTCTCGGTCGCGATCGATGGCCGGACGCTGGGCGAGCGCGAGGTGGCGATCGGCGAGGAATCGCTCGAGATCGCCGCGCCGCCCGAGCGCTTCACGCTCGACACCCTGGTGCGGATCCACCCCGAGCGCAACACCGCACTCTCGGGCCTCTACCGCAGCAGCGGCAACTTCTGCACCCAGTGCGAGGCGCACGGCTTTCGCCGGATCACCTGGTTCCTCGACCGACCCGATGTGATGGCGCGTTATGCGGTCCGGATCGAGGCCGATCGCGAGCGCTACCCCGTTCTGCTCTCGAACGGCAACCGGATCGCAGAGGAGAGCGCCGCGGGCGGGCGCCACGCGGTGCGCTGGCGCGACCCGTCGCCGAAGCCCTCGTATCTGTTCGCGCTGGTCGCGGGCAACCTGCACTGCCACGCGGGGACCTACACGACGCGCTCCGGGCGCACGGTGCGGCTCGAGATCTGGGTCGAGCCCCAGAACGCGGACCGCTGCGAGCACGCGCTGCGCTCGCTCGAGCGCGCGATGCGCTGGGACGAGGAGGTATTCGGCCTCGAGTACGAGCTCGACGTGTACATGATCGTTGCGGTGGGCGACTTCAACATGGGCGCGATGGAGAACAAGGGCCTCAACATCTTCAACGCGAAGTACGTGCTCGCTGCGCCCGAGACCGCGACCGACGACGAATACGAGGCGATCGAGGCCGTGATCGGCCACGAGTACTTCCACAACTGGACCGGCAACCGCGTCACGTGCCGCGACTGGTTCCAGCTCACGCTCAAGGAAGGCCTCACGGTGTTTCGCGATCAGCAGTTCACCGCCGACCAGACTTCGGCGCCCGTGAAGCGGATCCGCGACGTGGTGGCGCTGCGCACGAACCAGTTTCCCGAAGATGCGGGGCCGATGTCGCATCCGATCCGCCCCGAGTCGTACATCTCGATGGACAACTTCTACACCTCGACGGTGTACGAGAAGGGCGCCGAGGTCGTGCGCCTCTACCACACGCTGTTCGGTGCCGACGGCTTCCGGCGCGGCATGGATCTCTACTTCGAGCGCCACGACGGGCAGGCGGTCACCTGCGACGATTTCCGCGCGGCTCTCGCCGACGCGAACGGCGCCGACCTCGCGCGCTTCGAGCGCTGGTACGCGCAGGCGGGCACGCCGCGGCTCGAGGCGCACGGGGAGTGGGACGCCGCGTCGCGCAGCTACTCGCTGCGCCTGTGCCAGTCGCTGCCGACGGCACCCGAGGGTTCTCCGCGCGACCCGATGCCGATCCCCGTGCGGATCGGCCTGCTCGGCGAGGACGGCCGCGACCTGCCGCTGCGCATCGCGGGCGAAGCGGGCGCGGGGACCACGACGCGCGTGCTCCTGCTCGAAGATCGCGAGGCCACGTTCCGCTTCGAGGGCATCGCCGCGAGGCCCGTACCGTCGCTCTTGCGGGGCTTCTCGGCGCCCGTGGTGCTCTCGATGCAGCGGACCCGCGCCGATCTCGCGTTCCTGTTCGCGCACGATTCCGATCCCGTCAGTCGCTGGGACGCGGGTCAGTCGCTCGCGCAGGAGCTCCTGCTCGAGCTCGCCGCCGACGCGGCTGCGGGACGGCCGCTCGTGCTCGACGCGGAGTTCGCGGTGGCGATCGGGCGCGTGCTCGACGATCCGGCGCTCGACGGATCGCTGCGCGCGCTCATGCTCGGGCTCCCGAATCTGCGCGTGCTCGGCGAAGCGATGAAGAGAATCGACTACGCGTCGCTGCACGCCGCGCGCGAGTTCACGCTGGCGGAGCTCGCGCGGGCGCATCGCGCGCGCTTCGAGGAGATCGCGCGCGAGCGCGCGGACGACCATCCGTACCGGAACGACCGCGCCGCGATCGACCGCCGCCGCATCCGAAACGCGGCGCTGCGCTATCTCTCGATGCTCGGCGATCCCGGGGTCACCGCGCGGATCGAGCAGCAGTTCGAGCGCGCCGACAACATGACCGACCGCCAGGCCGCGCTGCAGATCCTCGTCGATCTGCCCGGTAGCACGCGCGAAGCGCCGCTCGCGCACTTCTACGAGCAGTGGCGCGGCGACCCGCTCGTGCTCGACAAGTGGTTCACGGTGCAGGCGCTGTCTACGCGCGCGGACACCTTCGACCGGGTCGCCGGGCTCGCGCGCCATCCCGACTTCACGCTCGCGAACCCGAACCGGCTGCGCGCGCTCGTCGCGAGCTTCGCGAGCGGAAACCCCGTGCGCTTCCACGCCGCGGACGGGCGCCCCTACGCGTTCCTGGGCGACGTCGTGCTCGAGCTCGACCCGCGCAACCCGCAGGTCGCGGCGCGCCTGGCCGGAAGCTTCGCGCCGTGGCGGCGCTTCCCGCCCGCGCAGCAGGCCGCGATGCGCGCACAGCTGGAGCGCATCGCTGCTGCGAAGCCGATCTCGAAGGATCTGTTCGAGATCGCGACGCGCGCGCTCGACGCACCGGAAGCGAAGGTATGAGGCGGTACCGCGCCGGGGTCGCGGCCCTCGCGTTCGCGTTCGCAGCGTGCGCGGGCGGGACCCCCGGCGATGCGGATCTCGGGCGCGTTCCGCCGTGCGGTTCGCTCGAGACGCTGCCGCCGCTGCCCGATGCGAAGAGCTGCGGCGAGGCCGATCTGGGCGCGTTCGCGGCGGCGCTCGAGAACGCCGTCCGCCCCCATGCGGGTGACGCGCTCGTGCGCGCGCAGCTCGATGAATCCGCGCAGGTGCACGAGCTGTGTGTGGGGAGCGGGCGCGGCTACGCGCCGACGCGTGCGCGCCGGGAGCTCGCGCAGCATCTCGACGCGATCCGTGCATTGCCGGCCGGCCCTGCGTGCGCAGCGGGAAGACGGCTCGACCTGAACCGATACCAGGCCACGTGGGCGCAGGTGCATGCCCGAGAGACGCAATGCGACGAGCAGCGGCGCGTCTCGCTCGAGACGCGCGGGGATCTCCTTCACGGGCGCAGTCACTTCGACCACGAGTACGAGCGCTGCATGGAGTACGACGCCGATTGGATCGTGCTCGACATGCCGGGCTCGATGCGGCCCTGGATCTACGTGAAGCCGGAGATCCCCGATCCGCCGGGTCCGCGGGCCTCCGAAACCGCGAGCCGGTGCGAGCGCAAGTCGATGCGGGAAGAGAAGCAGGCCGCGTGCATCGAGTCCGAGGGATGGGAGCGCCTCGAACCGCCGCCGCGCTAGCCCCCAGAGGGCTCGGAGACGGCGCGGTGTTTGCAGTCTCTGTTCGGTGTCGCGTGATTCGCAGCCGAGGAGGGCAGGCGCCATGGCGACGAGGCGATTTCTACAATCGGCAATTCTGGCGACCGGGTGGCTCGGCCTCTCGGCTTGCGTTTCTTCCACTCAGGAGGACGTGACGGTTCGGCCGTGCCCCGAGGAGGCGAGCCAGGCGCTCGTCGACGCGGCGGCGTGCGACGAGAGTGAGCTCTCCGAGTACACGGATGCGCTCTCCGAGCAGATCGTCGGGCGAAACACGCGGTCCCTCGTGCGCGTCGGGTTCGACGAGCAGGCGCGCGTGATTTCGGTGTGCGTCGACGAGCGTGTCGGCCGCGACGCGTGGAACGCGCGGCGGCGCGTCGCCGAGAATCTCGTCGAGATGGGCACGATCCCGTCCGGGCCGGCCTGCGTCGCAGGGAAACGCATCGATCTGAACCTCTACGAGGCGAAGCTCGCCGAGGCCAAGGACGCCCAGGCCATGTGCGGAGCGGTCATCAGTGACCGCATGAAGGCGATCGGATCGTGCGCGAAGTTCGAGTCCGATTGGATCCTCTACGATCGCGTCGGGGTGATGCGGCCCTATCTCTACGTGAAGTCGGAGATCGCGCAGCCCGTCGACAGCGCGCGCGATACGCTCACGCGCTGCGGCCGGACCGAATCGGGCTTCGAGGATCAGTCCGCCTGCATCATCGCGGACGGCTACGAGCTGATCACGCCGCCAGAGCGTTATTAGACGATCGTCCCGATCCGCGTGCCGAGCCGCAGCAGCGAGCCCGCCGGCTGCGGTGCAAGCTCGAGAACGCCCGGTGCCGCCGCGAGCACGAGCGTGGATCCGAACTCGAAGCGGCCCCACTCGGCGCCCTTCTCGAGCCGCGGCGGCGCGTCGTAGCGTCGCCAGCGCGGCGCGCGGTCGCGCATGTTGGTCGTGAGCGCGTCGAAAGCGACGTGCACCTTGCCGACCATGGTCGCGCCGACCGCGACCAGCGCGAGCGATTCGCGTGCATCCCCCGCGCGCAGGCGCAGAAACGCGGCGATGCGCTCGTTCTCGGCGAACAGGCCCGGCACGCCTTCGAGGCCGATCCGGTTCACGGGCCAGAGGGATCCGGGCAGGTACACCGCTCGCGAGACGAATGCATCGCAGGGCGCGTGGAATCGGTGATAGTCGCGCGGCGCGAGATAGAAGGTCGCGAACCAGCCGCCCTCGAACGACTTCGCCAGCGCCTCGTCGCCGATCAGCGCGGCCAGTGAATAGGGGCGGCCCTTGAGCTGGAACAGCCGGCCGTCCGCGATGCGACCCGCCTCACCCCAGGCGCCGTCGCAGGGCGCCACGAGTGCAGCGGGGTCGGCATCGATCGAGCGTGCCTCCGGGCGCAGCGCACGCGTGAAGAAGTCCTGGAGCGAGGCGAACGAGTCGAGCGGGTCGCGCACCTCGTCGAGATCGGCGCCCACCGCGCGCGCGAACGCGCGCCACGCGGGCGCGCGCAGCGGCGCGGGCAGGTGAACGGCAGCGGCGCGGCCGGCCGCGCGCGACAGCGCGTGGACGGGGAGGCGGCGGAGCGCACCCAGCACGAGCGCGCGAGACGGAGAGCTCGGCACGCGACGCAGGGTAGTCAGCGCGCCGGTCCTGGGCCACGATCCCGCGCGTGGGCACTGTGGGAATCCTCGCGAACCCGATGGCCGGGCGCGACGTGCGTCGGCTCGCCGCACGCGCGAGCACCACGACGCTCGAGATCAAGCGCGATCAGGTCTCGCGCGCCGCGATCGGAGCCGCCGCGGGCGGCGCGAAGCGGCTGCTCGTGATCGCGGAGCCGTTCCGCATCTCGACCAGCGCAGTCGAGCACCTCGGCACGGGCGTCGAGATCGAAGTGCTCGACGTGGGCGCGGAGCTGCGGGCGGTGGACACGCAGCGCGCCGTGGCGCGCATGCGCGAGGCCGGCTGCGGTGCGCTCGTGGTGCTCGGAGGCGATGGAACCCAGCGCGTGGTGGCAAAGACCTGGCGCGACGCGCCGCTCGTGCCGCTCTCGACCGGCACGAACAACGTCTTTCCGCTCCACGTCGAGGCCACGGCGGCCGGGCTCGCCGCGGGCCTCGTCGCGTCGGCGCGGGTACCCCTCGCGGACGTGGCGCGGCCCGTCAAAGTGGTGAACGTGTCGATCGAGGGCGAGCCGCCCGACCTCGCGCTGATCGACGCAGCGCTCCTGGTCGACGACGCGGTCGGCAACTTCATGCCCTTCGATCCGAGCCGGCTGCGCCGTCTCGTGCTCGCGCGCGCGGAGCCCGCGGCGGTGGGCATGTCGCCGATCGGTGGCCTGCTGCACCCGTGCGGAGATCGCGACGAGTTCGGCGTGGCGGTGATATGCGGCGCGCACGACGACGGCGGCCGCGCGCTGCTCGCGCCGATCTCGCCCGGGCTGTTCCGCACCGTACACGTGCTCGGCGTGCAGCGGATCGCGCTCGGCGAGGCGGTGACGCTGGAAGGGCCCGGCGTGCTCGCGTTCGACGGCGACCGCGAGCGCACGCTCGCGCCGGGTCAGCGCGCGACGCTCACCGTCTCGCGCGACGGCCCGCGCGTGATCGACGTCGAAGCTGCGCTCGCGCGCGCCGCGCGCGACGGTGCGCTGGTCGGGCGCGCGCACTGGCACGATGCGTTCGACGACGCGTTTGGCGGCGTCGATTGCTGCTAGCGTTCCGGCCGTGATCGATCTTTCGGCGCTCGCCGACATCGCAGACATCCTCGGCGGTCTCGCGATCGTGGGCGGCGGGATCTTTGCGGTCGTCCAGCTGCGCGAGTTTCGTGAGCAGCGGCGCCAGGCAGTGGCGGTGGAGCTCGTGCGCTCGTTCAGCGAGCCCGCCCACGCGGACGGGGTGAGCCTGATCCGGGAGCTGCCCGACGGCGCATCCGCGGAGCTCTTGCGCTCGAAGGGCCGCGAGTACGAGCGCGCGGCGACCATGATCTCCATCACCTACGAGACGATCGGACTGCTCGTGTTCCACGAGATGGCGTCGCTCGCGATGGTACGCGAGCTCACGGGTGGACTCACGGTCGTGATGTGGCGCAAGCTCGAACCGTGGGTGCAGGCGATCCGGCAAGAGCAGGGTCACCGCTCGTTCGCCGAGTGGTTCCAGTGGCTCGCCGAGCAGCTCGGGCGCGAGAACGCTGAGAAAGAGGCGCACCCGGCCCACGAGAGGTACGCGGATTGGCGACCGCGGCGCTGAGCGTCAGCGCGGCGGCAGTACCATCTGCGTCTGCGTGACCAGCGCCACGAGCGCGTCGCCGGCCGTGATGCGCGTCTGCCACACCATCGTGCGCTTGCCGATGTGCAGCGGTGTGGCTTCACCGCGCAGCACCTTGCCCTCGGGCCCGCTCGCGAAGAAGTTGGTCTTGGACTCGATCGTGGTGGTGCTCGCGCCCTCGGGCAGATTGATGAACGTTCCGTAGGCCCCGAGCGTGTCGGCGAACGCCATCAGCACGCCGCCGTGCGCGCGCCCCGGGAGCGTGCAGAATTCAGTCCGCACGAGCAGCTCGGCCACTACGCGATCCTTCGCCGCCGAGACGAATCGCACGCCGAGCAGGCCCGGAAAGAAGCCCTCGGTGGTCTTCTGCAGCGATGCAGCCAGGTCGTCGCTCATGGGTCCTCCGTGCGCAGTGCGCGTAGCGTACACTGCCGCGCGTGGCGGAAGCGGTCGAGCTCGAGACGCGCCGGATCGGCGCCGCGACGGTGTTGTTTGGACCGCGCGGCGGCAAGTATCCCGATGGGAACAGCCTGCTCGTGCGCGGTCCCGAGGCGAGCCTGATGATCGATCCCTCGCTGGGTCTCCTGCCGCGCCGCGATGCGCTGCCGCCCGTCGATCACGTGGTGCTCTCCCACTGCCACGAGGACCACATCGCCGGGCTCTTCCTGTTCCCGGATGCCGCGTGCCACGTGCACGAGGCGGACCGGCTCGGCCTGCTCTCGCTCGAGGGCATGCTCGCGATCTATGGCTTCTCCGAGCCGATCGAGGGGCCGTGGCGGCGCGCGCTGATCGAGCAGTTCCACTACGCGCCGCGTCCCGACGCGTGCGGCTTCGCGGAAGAGACCGTCTTCGAGCTCGGCGGTGGCGTGCGCGTGCGCGCGATCCCGGCGCCCGGCCACACGCGCGGCCACTGCGTGCTCTCCGTCGAGCCCGACGGCGCGCTCTATCTCGGCGACATCGACCTCTCGAGCTTTGGGCCCTACTACGGCGACGCGTGGTCGTCGCTCGATGATTTCGAGAAGAGCCTCGCGTTCGTGCGCGATCTCGACGCGCGCGTGTGGATCACCTTCCACCACATCGGCGTGATCGACGACCGCGGCGCGTTTCTCGCGCGGCTCGACCGCTTTGCTGCGGTGATCCGCGACCGCGAGGAGAGGCTCGTCGCCTTTCTGGCCGAGCCGCACAGCCTCGCCGAGGTGGCGGCGCACCACTTCATCTACCGGCCCGGCGATGCCGTCGCGTTCGCGGACCCGGTGGAGCGCCGCAGCATGGCGCAGCACATCGAGCGGCTGTGCGCGCAGGGGCGCGTCGAGGAAGTGGAGCCGGGCCGCTTCTACGCGCGCGGGATCTGATCGGCGAGAAAGCGCGCGAGCTCGCGCGCGGCGATCTCGTTGCCGGGCACGCTCCAGTGCGTGTCGTTGCGCAGGTAGAGCTCATCGGGGTTGCGCTCGCGCGCGGCGTGTTGGAACGCGGGCAAGCAGATCGAGCACGGGCACACCGCGCTCGGCCAGGAACGCGTCGAGCCGGCGCTGCGGGAGCGCCACGTCGAGCGAAGACGGGTCGATCCCCGCGCTGAGCGCGCCTTCCTCGAGCGTCGCGCGCGAGACCTGGGGGTGGGACGGGCTCACCACCACGGCGAGCGGGACGCCGCGCTCGCGGCACAGCGCGATGATCTGCTCGAGTGCCGCGAGCGAGTCGTACCACGCGCGCTCGACTCTGCTCGAGGCCGGCGCGGAAAAGAACGCGAGCTCGCGGCGGATCGACTCCAGGTATCGCTCGCGCGTCGCGATCGGCGTTTCGAGATCGACGGCGCTCGCGCCGCGCGGGGTGCGCGTTGCGTCGCGGAACTCTCCCGCGCGCTCGAGCTGCCTCGCCACGAGCCGCTGCCGGATGTCGGTGAGCGCGCGCTCGATCGCGTAGGAGTCGTGATGGAACGCTGTCGAGAGCGTGGAGATGCGCAGGTCGTTTCCGACGTAGATCCCCACGAGCACGAAATCGGGCTGGAACGCGAGCGCCTGGTCTTCGAGCAGGATCCGATAGTCGTCGATGTCGCTCGCGACGATCGAGAAGTTGTAGACCTCGATGCGCGGATCGCTCGCGGCGAGCAGGTCCTCGGTGCGCGCGATCACGCCCTGCGGCCGCGGCACCTGCGCGACCAGGAAGGAGTCGCCGATCACGGCGATCCGGCGCGTCCCGTGGCGCTTCTCGAGCGAGAACTCGTCGTCGTTGTAGCCGAGCGAGTTGGGGTCGTAGCCGAACAGCGGAGCCACGAGCTTGCGGCTCATCGGGTTCTCGGTCTGGCTCGCGAAGAAGGCGGTCCCAGAGCTCGTGTACCAGGCGCGCAGCGCACCCTCCGCGAGCAGGAGCGTCGCGCCGAGGTTGAACACCAAGAGCTCCGCGGCGCTCAGCGCGCGGTGGCGGCCGACTGCCGCGAGCAAAGCGGAGAGCCGTGCGGGCCACAGGAGCGCGAGCCGGTGCAGAGCCATCGCGCCGAGCAGGTGGGCCGCGAGGCGCGCGGTCGCCTCCGTGTGGCTGCCGAACAACATGATGACGAACGCGATCAGCTTCGCCGAGAACACCACGCGCAGGTAGCGTGCACCCAGGAAGCCGAGCTCGTGCGGCGCGGCGCGCCCGACTCTCCACGTGGCCACCGAGCCGAGCAGGAGCGCAAGCCCGGCGAGTCCGACCGCCGCAATCAGCGGGCCGCTCGCGATTCCGGTCGCGGCGATCTCGCGGGCGAAGTGCACCCCGCACGCGAAGATCGCGAGCAGCGTGAGCACGAGATAGGCGAGCAGCAGGTGCTTCTTCACCGGAGTCGGCTCGTCAGGAACGCCGCGAGCTCGAGGGCGGCGATCTCGTTGCCGGGCACGCTCCAGTGGGTGTCCTGCAGCAGGTAGAACTCGTCCGGATCGTGCTCGTGCGCGGCGCGCTGGAATGCGGGCAAGAGGTCGAGTGCGGGGATGTTGCGCTGCGCAAAGAAGTCGAGGAGACGCCGCTGCGGGATCGCGACGTCGAGGGACGCGAGATCGATGCCGGCGTCCTGAACCGCAGCCGCCAACATCGCTGGCGATACCTGTGAATGCGACGGGTGGATCACCACGAGCAGCGGGACGCCGTGCGCACGGCACGTGGCGGCGAACCGCTCGAGGCTCGCGAGCGAGTCGTGCCACGCGCGCGCAACCTCGCGCGAGCTCATCGCGAGGTAGAACGGCAGCTCTCTGCGCGCCGTCTTCAGATAGCGCTCCCACGTCATGGTCGGGCCGGTCGGGGTGCCCGACAGCGGCAGCGCGCTCTGCGTGACGTCGCGGAAGGCGCCGGTGCGCTCGAGCCGGCGCGCCTCGAGGTGCCGGCGGATGTCTTCGAGCGCGCGGTGGATCGCGTACGATTGGATCCGAAACGTGGCCGACATCGTCGAGATGCGCAGGTCGTTCCCGATGTAGATGCCGAGCAGCACGGCGTCCGGGTGAAACGCCAGCGCATCCTCCTCGAGCGCGATCTCGTAGTCGTCGATGTTGCTGCCGAGGATCCCGAAGTTGTCGATCTGCACCGCGCCGTTGTGCTGCCGCAGCAGCGCTTCGGTGCGATCGATCACGCCCAGTGCGCGCGGTACCGAGGCCACGAAGAAGGAGTCGCCGATCGCCGCGATGCGGGTCGTGCCTGCACGCTTCTCGCTCGAGAACTCCTCGTCGTTGTAACCCAGCGAGTTCGGGGCCGCGCCGAAGAACAGCTCTTGGTCGAGCTTGCGCGAGCGCGGGTGCTCTCGCTGCGCGGCCAGGATCTCACGCGGCGAGCCCGCGTAGTGCGCGCGCAACACGACCTCTGCGAACACCAGAGTCGCGCACACGTTGAATACCAGCACCTCGGCAGCGCGTGCGATCGGCGATCGTCCGAGCGCTGCGAGCGCGCGCGAGAGGGCTGCGGGCCAGAGCAGCGCAGCCCGGTGGACGGCCATCGCGCCGAGCAGGTGGGCCGCCAGGCGGGGGACTGCCTCGGAGCGTTTGCCGAACAACACGGCCACGAAGACGATCACGTTCAGCGAGAACACGATGCGCAGGTAGCGAGCTGCGAGGAAGCCGAGATCGGACGGTGCAGCGCGGCCCACGCTGCGCAGCGAGAGCGCACCCAGCGCGAACGCGAGCGCGCCCATCGAGGCCGCGGTGACGAGCGGCCGGGTCGCGATGCCGGTCGCTCGGATCTCGGCCGCGAAATAGGCTGCGCACGCGCCCGCCGCGAGCAGCGTGACCCAGAGGTATCCGACCAGGATCCGCTGCTTGCGCGGCACGGCCGCGAATCGTAAGCCCGAGCTATCGTGCCCGCCATGAGCAGTGCCGAGATCATCGGGCCCACGTCGCGCTTCTACTTCGCGGAGCGCCTGCGGCTGCACTACGTCGACTGGGGCAACGAGGACAAGCCGCTGCTCCTGCTCGTGCACGGCGGCCGCGATCACGCGCGCAGCTGGGACTGGGTGGCGCGCGAGCTGCGCCACGACTGGCACGTCGTCGCGCCCGACCTGCGCGGGCACGGCGACAGCGCCTGGGCGATCGGCAGCAGCTACCCGCTCTCGGACTTCGTGTTCGACATCGCCCAGCTCGTCGAAGCGCTCGACGCTTCCCACCCGGCGACGGTCGTCGCGCACTCGCTCGGCGGAGCGATCACGCTGCAGTACGCGGGCGCCTTTCCCGAGAAGGTCGCGAAGCTGGTCGTGATCGAAGGGCTCGGTCCGCCGCCCGAGATCCTCGCGAAGATGCGCGTGCCAGCCTGGCAGCGGCTGCGCGGCTGGATCGAGCAGATGCAGACGCTCGCGGCGCGCCAGCCGCGGCGGTATCCGTCGATCGAGGCCGCGGCCAAGCGCATGCTCGAGGAGAATCCGTTCCTGTCCGAAGAGCAGGCGCTCCAGCTCACGATCCACGGCGTCGCGCGCAACGAGGACGGGACCTACACCTGGAAGTTCGACAACTACACGCGCGGGTTCGCACCCGAGCGCTTCGGCGAGGACGAGGTGTTCGAGATGCGGCGGCGGATCACGTGCCCGACCCTGCTCGTGCGCGGCACGGAGAGCTGGGCTTCCGATCCCGCGAAGGACGGCCGCGCGGCGCCGTTCGCGAACGCGCGCTGCGTGAACGTCGAGGGCGCCGGCCACTGGGTGCACCACGATCGCCTGGACGAGTTCCTGCGCCTCGTGCGCGAATTCCTGGAGGGGAGATGAAGCTCGAAGGACGCGTGGCCTGGGTGACCGGTGGCGGCTCAGGCCTCGGCCGCGCGATCTGCGCGCGCTTCGCCGCCGAAGGGGCACGCGTGGCCGTGCACGACGTTCGCGCCGACGCGGCCGAGGAGACGCTGAAGTCGCTCGCGGGTACGGGTCACCTCGCGCTTGCGGGCGACGTAACCGACAGCGCGCGTGTGGCGGCGATCGCCGAGCAGATCGCGAAGGCCTGCGGGCGCATCGACGTGCTCGTGAACAACGCGGGCGTGGACCGCACGCCCGGCGACGGGTCCGACGAGTACCTCCGCACCGGCTCGATCACGCCCCACATGAGCGACGCGGGATGGACGCGCATGCTCGAGATCCACCTGAACGGCGCGTTCTTCTGCGCGCGTGAGGCGCTGCGCCGAATGCTCGCGCAGAAGTCGGGCTCGATCATCAACATGTCGAGCATCGCGGGCCTCGGCGGCATGAGCGCGATCCACTATTCGACGGCGAAGGCGGGCCTGATCGGCTTCACGGGCTCACTCGCGCGCGAGGTCGGGCCGCGCGGGATCCGCGTGAACGCGATCTGCCCGGGCGCGATCGAGACGCCGATGACCGCGAACGTGCCGGCGCCGATCCTGAAGGGAATGATCGCGTCCACGCCGATGCGGCGCATGGGCACTGCGGAGGAGATCGCCGCCGCGGCGCTGTTCCTCGCGAGCGACGAGTCGTCGTTCATCACGGGCCAGTGGCTCTCGCCCAACGGCGGCATCTTCATCGGCTGAGGAGGATCCATGCTCTCGTCCTGGGACGACTATCCGGTTCATCAGATCGCCGACACGATCCGCCACGTCGGCACGAGCGATCGCAACTTCTACGACCGCTACTACTTCAACCTGCACGGCTCCTCCGGCGAGCTGTTCATGGTGATGGGACTCGGGCAGTACCCGAACCTCGCCGTGCAGGACGCGTTCGCGTGCGTATCGCGCGGCGGGCGCCACCGCGTGGTGCGCGCGTCGCGCGAGCTCGGCGACCGCATGGACACGACCGTGGGCCCGTTCCGCGTCGAGGTGGTGAAGCCGCTCGAGCGAGGTGCGCTTCATCCTCGAGCCGAACGAGCACGGGATCGCCTGCGACCTCACCTGGAACGGTGCGATTCCCGCGTTCGAGGAGCCGCGTCACTACATCCGCAAACACGGCCGCGTGCTCTTCGACACGATGCGCTTCGCGCAGACGGGCTGCTGGAGCGGCACGCTCGAGGTGGGCGGTGAGAAGATCGCGGTGACACCCGACCGCTGGTGGGGCACGCGCGACCGCTCGTGGGGCGTGCGGCCCGTCGGCGAGACCGAGCACCCGGGCATTCGCGGCGGCGAGGGCCAGATGACCGGCATGTGGAACTACTCGCCGATGCAGTTCGCCGACCACTCGATCCTCTACATCCTCAACGAGACCAACGCGGGCGAGCGGCTGATCGAGGAGGCCGTGCGCGTGTGGGCCGACTCCAAGCGCGAGCCCGAGTGGCTCGGGCGGCCCGAGTACGAGCACAGCCTCGTGCACGGCACGCGCATCATCGAGAAGTCGCGGATCGCGTTTCCCGAAGCACCCGGCGGCGGCTTCGTCGTCGACGTCACGCCACTCACGCACGCGTTCATCGCGGTCGGCACGGGGTACGGCATGGACGCGGATTGGCGCCACGGCATGTACCAGGGGCCGCTCGTCGTGCAGGGACTCGATCTCGATCAGAAGGAAGTGGGCAAGATCGGTCAGTACGGCGTGGTCGACCACGTGGCGCGCTTCGAGTACGACGGCCATGTCGGCTTCGGCCTGCACGAGCACGCGTTCATCGGCGCGTTCGAGAAGTGCGGCCTGCGCGACGGCGCGAGCGGCGCGGCGTAGCGCGGGAGAAGCGAGCAGAGCGAGCGGATCCCGCCATCAGAGGCAGCCCACGAGCCGCAGATGGCGGGATCCGCCTTCGGCTCCTCCCGCCCTACAGGCACTCGTAGATCGCGTCTACCAGCGACTGGCCGCGTTCGTTCATCAGCAGGCCCGGTCCCATGCGATTCATCGCATAGCCGATCGCGATGTTCGCGGCCGGGTCGGCCATGCCAAGCGAGCCGCCGGCTCCGACGTGGCCGAACGCGGCCTCGTTCGGGCCGAGCCGCGCGCGGTGGTGCGGACCCGCGTCCACCGACTTCATGAAGCCCTGCGCGAAGCGCGTCGGGTGCACGAGGATCCGGTCGGGCCCTTCGGACTCGGCGGTCGACATGCGCGCGAGCGTCCCGGCATCGACGAGGCCCGCGCCGCCCTGCGCGAACGGCGCGTAGAGTCCGGCGAGGCCGCGCGCGTTCGTCATGCCGTTGGCGGCCGGGATCTCGGCCGCGCGCAGGCGTCGCGCGAAGTCGGCGCCGCCCGCGAAGAACAGCGTCGAGGGATTCATGAACGCGCGACGCGTGAGCGAGCCGTGATCGAGCAGCGCCGCGCCGAACGGGTCCTGCGGATCCACCGCGGGCGGCGGTGAGATGCGTGCCACGCGCGGCTCCTCCGCCTCGGGCAGACCGATCCAGAAGTCGAGGCCGAGCGGTCCCGCGACCTCGTCGCGGAAGAACCGGCCCAGCGAGCGGCCGCTGATCCGCTTCACCACCTCGCCCACGAGCCAGCCGAACGTGATCGCGTGATAGCCGTGCGCGGTGCCGGGCTCCCAGTTGGGAGCCTGCTCGGCGAGCGCGCCGACGACCGTGTTCCAATCGAGGCCCTCGCGCGGGCGCAGCGGGCGGTCGATCGCGGCCAGACCCGCCTGGTGATTGAGCAGCATGCGGACCGGGATGCGCTCCTTGCCGGCAGCCGAGAACTCGGGCCAGTAGCGCGCGACCGGTGCGTCGACGTCGAGCGCCCCGCGCGCCGCGAGCACGTGCGCGCACACCGCGGTGGCGCCCTTGGTGCACGAGTGCACCATCACGAGCGTGTCCTCGACCCACGGCCGACCCTCCGCCGCGAGGCCTCCCCAGAGATCGACGGCGGTGCGCCCCGAAGCGATCACGCACAGCGATGCCCCGATCTCACCGTGCTCGGCGAAGTTGCGCGCGAACGCGTCGCGCACGCGCGCGAAGCGCGGGTCGACCCGCCCGTGAATCTCGGTGGCCATGCGCTGCATGCTAGCGTCGGCGCGCGGCCGTACGGAGGACCCAACGTGAGCGCGCTCGCCTTTCGCGACTTCTCCCACGTGACGGTGCGCGTCTCCGACATCGAGCGTTCGCTCGCGTTCTACCGCGACGGGCTCGGGCTGCGGGTGATCTTCGACGTGAAGCTCGAGGGCGCGGGGCTCGAGGCGGTCGCGGGGGCGAAGGGCGCGCGCGGGCGGATGGTCGGGCTGCTCGTGCCGGGCGCGGGCAAGGTCTCGATCGAGCTGCTCGGCTTCGAACAGCCCAGGAGCGAGCGCCCGCCGCTGGGGCGCTTCACCGGCTATTCGAACATCTCGCTCTCGGTCGACGACCTCGACGCCGCATACGACGCGTGCACCGCGCGCGGCCTGCGTCCGTTGCAGAAGCCGACGGAAGTGGGCGGAGTGCGGATGTTCTTCCTCGCGGATCCGGACGGCACGTCGATCGAGCTGATCGAGTTCCCGCGCGGCGCGACGACGAGCGCCGCGTTCAACAACGCCTAGCGCGGCAGCGTCGCCGCGAGCACGCGCAGCGCGTTCTCACCGAGCACGCGGCGGATCGAGCTCTCGCTGAGCCCCGCGTCGAGCAGCGCCTGGGTCAGCACCGGCAGCTGGCTCGTGTCGAACGGGACGGTCACGGCGCCATCATAGTCGGAGCCGAGTGCGACGTGCTCGTCGCCGATCAGGTCGACCGCATAGCGGATCGCGCGCGCGACGTCGCGCGGCGAGGTGCCGCACACGGCCTCCTCCCAGTAGCCGATCCCGACGACGCCGCCCGTCGCCGCGATGCCGCGCAGGTGGGCGTCGGAGAGCGTGCGCGCGTTGTCGCAGGTCCCCTTGGCTCCGCCGTGCGAGACGATCACGGGCTTCGTGGCGATCGCGAGCACGTCGTCGATCGCCGCGGGCGAGAGGTGGGCGAGGTCGGCGATGATGCCGAGCTCCTCCATGCGCGCGAAGGTGCGTCGGCCCAGCTCGGTGAGGCCGCCCTTGGCGATGCCATGCGCCGAGCCCGCGTATTCGTTGTCGAAGAAGTGCGCGAGGCCGATCATGCGCACGTCCTGCGCGAACGTGCGCTCGAGCTGCATCGGGGCCTCGTGCGAGCGCGTGCGCGCCCTCGATACCGATCATCGCGCCGAGCACCTGCGGATCGCGCGCGCGCGCTGCGCGCAGCCGCTCGAGATCGGCCGCGGTGCGCACCCAGACGAGCGCAGGATCGCGCGGCGCAAGTCGGCGAGTCGAGCACCTGCGTACGCGAGCCGCGTGGGCGGCCGCCCCTGCAGCCCTGCGCGAGGCGCACGCAGAAGGCGAGCGCGATCAGGTCGAGGCCGGGCGGCTCGTTGCGCTCGATGTTGATGCCGAGCGGCACCGACGTCGCGATGCCGAACACCTGGAGCATCACGTTGCCTTCGCGCAGCCGCGGCAGGTCGACGTGACCGACTGCACTCCGGTGCCTGAGGTCGCGGCCGAATAGCAGCGAGTCCGCGTGCAGATCGACCACGGCGCTCGCGCGGTGGAGCGCTGCGGCGCGCGCCGACACGTCGGGCAGGTCCACGCGCTCGACGCGGTTCAGGAAGCGCTCGAGGTTCGTCGCGAGCACCAACCACGCGACCGCGAACAGCGCGATCGCCGCGAGCACCGCGACGGCAGAGCGCCTCAGATCGCGCGCTCCTTGCCCTCCCAGTACGGATCGCGCAGCCGGCGCTTGAACAGCTTCCCGTTCGGGTCGCGCGGCAGCGCCGCGCTGAAGTCGATCGTCTTGGGCAGCTTGAACTTCGCGAGCCGCTCGCGGCAGAACGCGAGCAGCTCAGCGGCGAGCGCCTCCCCCGCGATCACGCCGGGCGCGGGCTCGACCACCGCCTTGATCTCCTCACCCCACTCCTCGTGCGGGATGCCGAACACGGCCACGTCTCCGACCTTCGGGTGCTCGAGGAAGACGTTCTCGATCTCGGCCGGGTAGATGTTCGCTCCGCCCGAGATGATCATGTCGATCTTGCGATCGCACAGGAACAAATAACCTTCGTCGTTGAGATACCCGACGTCGCCCACCGTGAAGTAGAGCGTGTCGTCCTTCACGATCCGGTTCTTCTTCGTCTTCTGCTCGTCGCCCTTGTACTCGAACTTGCCGGTCTCGCCGAGCTTCATGTACACGGTGCCCTGACCGCCCGTGGGTACGTCGTTGCCTTCGTCGTCGAAGATCCGGATCTCAGCGTTGGGCCACGGCTTGCCGACCGTGCCGGGATACTTCGTCCACTCCTGCGGCGTCACGAGCGTTCCGCCGCCCTCGGTGGCCGCGTAGTACTCGTACACCGAGTTGCCCCACCACTCGATCATGCGCCGCTTCACGTCGGGCGGGCAGGGTGCCGCTGCGTGGATCATGCAGCGCGTCGACGACACGTCGTACTTCGCGCGCACCTCCTCGGGCAAGAGCAGCATGCGGTGGAACTGCGTCGGCACCATGTGGCTGGTCGTCACGCGGTAGCGCTCGATCAGGTCGAGCGTCTCCTCGGCATCCCACTTGTCCATGAGCACCACGGTGTGCCCGAGGTGGAGCGAATTGCCCGAGTAGACGAGCACCGCGGTGTGGTAGAGCGGCGACCCGCACAGGTGGACGTTTCCGTCCTCGGGCTTGATCCCGAACATCTGCCAGATCACCGCCATCATCTGCATGATCAGGTCGGGATCGACTTCTTTGGGCGCGAGCGCGCGCTTGACGCCCTTGGGCTTGCCCGTGGTGCCCGAGGTGTAGTTCATCACCGTGCCCGCAGCGCGGTCGGACGGCATCGAGGTGGGCTGTCCTTCGGTGAGCTCGGAGAACGCGCGGAAGCCGGGCACGTTGCCGATCGCGAAGCGGCCCTGCTTCGGAAACCCGATCTCCTCGGCCGCGCGCGAGCACTCGGCCGCGACGCGCTCGTGGCCGATGAAAGCCTTCGCGCCGCAGTCCCCCACGATGTAGGCGACCTCGGGCGCGGCGAGATGGAAGTTGATCGGCGTGAGGTACCAGCCGGCCTGGAGGCACGCGAGGTAGATCGCGTAGAACTCGCCGCAGTTCGGCATGCAGATCGCGACCGTGTCGCCGTGCGCGAGGCCGAGCGCGCGCAGCCCGTGCACGATGCGATTGCACTCGGCGAGCAGCTCGCCTCGCGTCCAGTGCCGCTCGTCCGGGTCGACGAGCGCGAGCGGGCGAGGGTCGCGCTGCGCGTAGGTCCAGAATCCGTGCTCGGCCATGAGGGTGCGTCTCCTCGGAGTGAGCGGCGGATACTACCCGAGGCTCAGCGAGGCGGGGCCGAGTGGAGCGGCGAGCGGTTGCCGTTCCGGTCAGCGCTGGGGCGAGGCGAGGACGGGCGGGCGATCCGGGGAGACGCGCTGGAACGCGCCCGCGTGATCCTTCTCGATCACCTCGACGATCTCGCCGTCCTTCATGGACACGACGTACTCGTCGACCTCGGGCTGCCCGAGACGAGTCCTCGACGCGATCTGGAGGTCCACCAGCCAGCCCTGCCACTCGACCTCTCCGCCGCGCAGCAGGCCCTCGTTGAGATAGCCCTTCACCGGCTGGCCGAACGAGAAGCTCGCCGTTCTGCTCACGCGCTCGAATTGCAGCATGTGCTTGCGGATGGCGCTCGCGTAGTTCCGCGGAGCGGGCCCGTAGGCCTGGCTCTCCGGCTCCTCGTAGCCCTGCTTCACGCCGCGATAGGCCGTGCCCACGGAATCACCGATCGCCTCGGCGCTCCGGGCGGTAACGGCCGCCACCCGTCCGGTGCCGTCGCGCACGTCCGTCGTCAGCGTCTCGACGCGAGCGCCGGTGCCCTCGAGCGAGGTGCAGGCGCCGATCAGGAACGCGGCGATGAACAGGGCGAGTGTGTGCGCAATCACCATTCCGGTGAACCATCGGCGCACCCACCGTTGAAATTCGTGACGCTCGATTACGGCAGATCAGCGGCAGGCGACCGGCAGGCAGCCGTCCCAACCCGCCGTCATGCGTGGGGTCCGAGGTACTCGGACTCGAGCACGAGGTCCTTGAGCAGCGTCTGGTACTCGACGTGCGCATCGTGCTCGACCGTGCGCCACGTCGCTGCCCTCGTTTGCCTTCATGTAGGCGTGGTACTTCGGCGCTCCGGGGATCTTCACGTTGTCGGCGACCACGAGCGATCCCGTGTGCAGCCAGCCGCGCTCGAGGATGCGCTCGAGATCCGGCAGGTAGGCGGCCTTGTCGTGATCGACGAACACGAAATCGAGCGATCCCGCCGCGAAGCCGTGCTCTGCCTCGAGTCTCGCGATCGTCTTGCCGCCGTCTCCGAGCGTGCCTACGACGACCGTGACGCGGTCGGCGACGCCGGCGTGCTCCCAGATCCGGTGCGCGATCTCCGCATTCGCAGGGCTGAACTCGATCGAGACGAGGTGGGCATCCGCGGGCATCACGCGAGCCGTGCGGAGCGCGCTGTAGCCGCAGTAGGTGCCGAGCTCGAGCAGCCGTCGCGGCCGGGCGCGGACGATCGCGCGGTCGAGGATCTCGCCCTTCTCGTCGCCGACGTTCATCATGATCGCCTTGCGGTAGCAGAAGTCGTCGACCGCGCGGATCGCGTCGTCGAGGTCGCCCTTGCGCGCGTTCGCGACGACGTGCCGCGCGAGCGCCTCCTCGCGGCCGTCACCGACCTGCCAGTTCGTGAGCAGATTCCTCGCGCCGAGCGCAAAGCGCCAGACCGACCAGCGCAGGAACGGCAGTCGCTTGCCGATTTCGGAGAATCCGCTCACGTCGTCCTCCTCCGCACGATCGCAGCTACTTCATCTTGGCGAGCAGCTCGCCCATCTTCTGATGCAGGACGTTGATCGCCTTGAGCGGCCGCACCAGGACCTTGAAGTCCACGATGCGACCCGCGTCGTCCCAGCGGATCAGGTCGACGCCGTTGATCGTGATGCCGTCGATCTCGGTATGGAACTCGAGCAGCGCGTCGCGCTCGCCGCGGATCTCCCGTTCGTAGCGGAAGGCCGGCGTGCCTAGCACCTCCATCGCCCCGCGCAGGTAGAGGAGCGTGACCGCCTTGCCGCGCTGCGGTGTGTGGACCACGGGCGAGTGGAAGGTCACGTCGTCGGCGAGCAGTGCGTCGAGTGCGCCGGGATCCCGGCTCTCGACGAAGCGATGCCAGGCATCGATCGGATGGGTCATCGGCGTTCCTCGTCGGTTCGAGCGCTCAGATCTTGTAGACCCGCCGCACGTTCTCGCCGAGCACGGCGTCGCGCGTCGACGGGGAGAGCGGCGCCACGAAGCGTTCGAGCGAGCGCGCCCAGCTTCCCGGGTGGTCGGGGTGGGGGTAGTCGGTGGCCCACATGAAGCACTGCGCGCCGACCGCATCGATGATGTGCGGCGCCGCCTTCTCGTCGGGATCACCGGAGATGAAGCACTGGCGGCGGAAATACTCCGAGGGCGGCATTCGCAGCGGCACGCCCTTCGCGGAGATCGTCTCGAACGCCGCGTCCATGCGGTCGAGGAACGAGCCGACCCAGCCGCAGCCCACTTCGAGCACGCCGAGGCGCAGCGCGGGGAAGCGCTCGAGCGTTCCCATCGTGAAGAACGACAGGAACGCCTGCTGCGATCCCTGGCGGCCCATCACGTTGTAGAAGTACTCGCGCTCGCGGCCCATGAAGTGGAAGCGGGTCGGGATCGCGAAGGTGGGCTCGTAGGTCGGGTGGATCGCGATCGGGACGTCGAGCTCGACCGCCGTGCGGTAGAGCGCATCGTGATCGGGATGGCCATGCGGCTTGCGCGTGTGCGTGAAGGGCGCGACCCATCCGCCGCGACAACCGTCGGCCACCGCGCGCCGCAGCTCCTGCGCGGTCGGCCTCGGGATCG
This sequence comes from uncultured delta proteobacterium, assembly GCA_963832165.1. GTDB lineage: Bacteria > Myxococcota_A > UBA9160 > UBA9160 > SMWR01 > JAHEJV01. The sequence goes on from CAWHTE010000011.1 coordinate 941,053, forward strand.
AAGAGCGAGAGATGCGCGACGGGCACGAGGCGTCCACCCGAGTCGCGGCAGAAGTCGGCGATCCAGCGGTTGTAGGCGCGCTGATAGGCGAGCGTGATCTCCGCGTCGGTCACCTCGCACTCCCAGAGCAGGGAGAGCGTCGGGTAGAGCACGGCCTTGTCGAGGTTCTCCTGGTCGAGGAGCGCGACGCGCTCCTTCGCGTCGCCGCCGCCGAACGGGATGTGGTCCATGTAGCGGCGCTCGGGACCGCGCCTCACCTCGAGATCGCCCATGGCACCGAGCAGGCCCAGCACGCCCTTGGTCGTGCGTTCGGAGGGGCGCGCGTCGAGCTCGAGGTATTCGAGGCCGTCGGAATCGGTCCGGATGCGCAGCGCGCGATCGCGGTAGCGCTCCTCGAGGTACTCGCTCCAGAGCCAGTCCGGCTCGAGCACGTGGCCGTCGGCGTCGATGGTGCGGTCGTAGGGGAAGCGGACGATCTCGTAGGGCATGGATCCTCTCGACTAGGGCGTGCGCGTCGGCCGCCGCCGCAGCTGCGCCGCCCCGCTCGCAGCGAGACCACAGGCCCCGAGCAGCCAGAGCAGCGGAGTCGCGATGGGAATCCCGGGCGGCGCCGTGACCGAGCCCTGCACACCCGCGAAGTTGATCGGGTTGTTCACGATCACGCTCAGCTCGCCCGTGATCAGGTCGCGGTCGATCGAGTGGATACCGTCCGTGGGCAGCGCTCCCGTCTGCAGCGTGACGATGTCGGTAGTCCCCCGGTAGCGCAGCGTGTCGCTGCCGGGATGAAAGAAGTGGTCGGGCATGATGTAGTCGGGCGTCGGCGCGCCCGGCAGTGCCGCAAAGCCCTGCGTGGCGATGAGCAGCCAGCGGTCCGCAGTCGGGCCCGGCAGATCGTTGGGAAACGGGAAGGTATGCGCATTCGAGACGATCTGGGTTGCGCTCATCTGCGTCTCCAGGTCGCTGCCGCAGCACTCCTGCATCTCGATGAACTGGATCGTGCCATCGCGATTGCTGAAGAACTCGGTGAACCTCCAGAGGTGATTCTTTGCCTGACACGGCAGCGCGAGGAAGAGCAGCGCGATGACGATGCGCAGCCTCATGATTGCCATCGTACGCCTGGGAGGCGCCTCTCGTCGAGGCGTCTCGCGGCGGTCGCGGTGCTGGCCGCGGCCGCGTGTTCGCGTGCCACGGACGAGCGCCCGCGCGCCGTCTCGCTCCTGCCACAGGGCATGCGCGCGCTCGCGAACCTGGGTCTCTCGGACCGCGTCGTGCCCGCCGAACGCATCGGGGAAGCCGACCTGATCCTGGCTCCGCCGTCCGAGCCCGGAGACGAGTCGCAGCGGGCCGCGCTGAGCGCGGGCGGCGCCCTTGTGCTCGAGGTTGCGCCGCACCAGTTCGATGAGGCGTTCGCGCTCTATCGCGAGATCGGCGCCGCGCTCGGCGAGCCAGAGCGCGGCCGCGACACGGCGGCCCGGCTCGGCGATCCGCTCGCGCGCATCTCCGCCGCGCAGCTCGGCAAACGCCGCCCGCTCGTCGCGGCGCTCGTCTCGCTCGTCCCGCTCGAGCTCGCTGGGGGACACAGCTTCATGAGCGATCTCATCGAGGTGGCGGGCGCCGAGTCACTCACACACGCGAACGAGGTGCCGCGCTTGCCCGCCCGCGTCGACGAGATCCGCGCGGCATCACCGGAGCTCGTCGTCGTTGCGCTGACCCCGCTGCCCGACCGCGCGGCCCGGGCGACCGTCGAAAGCTGGTTCGCGCCGACGCCGGTCGCGTTCCTCGCGCTCGAACCCGAAGCGCTCTGGCTCGACGGCGCGCTCGACGCCGCTACCGAACTCGCGCAGCGCATCGAAACGCAAATCAGACGCGCGCGGGACGGAAGCGAACGGGCATCCGGCGCGGACCGTTGATGAACCACGAGTGGAGGCGTTCGACCGGGCCGTTCGGCTCGACCTCGTGCACGCGGTCGAGCAGCTCGTCGAACATGCAGCGGATCTCGAGCCGCGCGAGGCTCGCGCCCAGGCAGAAGTGCGCGCCGCCTCCACCGAACGCCACGTGCGGGTTCGGGTCGCGGCGGATGTCGAAGCGGTCGGGCTCCGCGAACACCTCCTCGTCGCGGTTCGCGGACGGATAGAAGATCACCACGGGCTCGCCCGCGCGGATCTTCGTGCCGCGCAGCTCCGTGTCGCGCGTCGCGGTGCGCTGGAACTGCACGACGGGCGTGGTGAACCGCAGCATCTCCTCGATCGCGCCAGCGAGCAGCGTGCGGTCCGCGCGCAGCGCGGCGAGCTGCTCGGGGTGATCCATGAGCGCCTGCATGCCCGAGGCGACGAGATTGCGCGTGGTATCGCCCCCCGCGTTGATGAGCAGCAGGAAGAACAGGTCGAATTCGAGATCGGAGAGCCGCGAGCCGTCGATCTCCGCCTCGAGCAGCACGCTCGCGAGGTCGCTGCCGGGCCGCGCGCGCTTGGCGGTCCGCACGCCGGCCGAGTAGGCGAACATCTCGGCCACCGCGTCCGCTGCTTCGCGGGCGTTGCCCGCGCTGTGCATGACTTCCGTGAGCTCGTAGAGCTTGCGGCCGTCGTCGAGCGGGATCCCGACGAGCTCGGCGATCAGGTAGGAGGGCAGCTCGCCCGCGATGTCGGTGACGAAGTCGCATTCACCGCGCGGCAGCACCGCGTCGACGATCCGGCGGCACAGCTCGCGGATGCGCGGCTCGAGGCGCGCCACCCGGCGCGGCGTGAAGCCGCGATTCACGAGCCCGCGCAGGCGCGTGTGGGCGGGCGGGTCCATCCCGAGCAGCATCAGGCGCGATTGCTCGAGGTCGATCGGATCCGGCTCGGGCGTGGGCATGTAGCCCTTCAGCGACGAGGAGAACAGCGCCGGATCGCGCGACACCGCGACGACGTCGGCATGCCGGGTGATCGCCCAGAAGCCTCCTGCGTGAGCGTGGGGGTGCCACCAGACGGGGGCCTCGCGGCGCAGCGTGCGGAACGCGTCGTACGGCGGGCCGGAGATGAAGTTCGCCGCGTCGAGCAGGTCCGGGATCTGCATCTGCGCGATGATGCCTCTTGTCGATTGCATCCGCGCACCTCGTAGTATTTTCGGCGTCGACCTGGGGTTCGACTCATCTCATCGATAGATCTCATCGAGAGGGCAACCATGAAGACATCGACGTTCCGCGGATTCGGTCTCGCCATCGTGGGCATGGCTCTTCTTTATGGCGGTCCTGCGACCGCAAAAGACAAATACGTCGAGTGCATCGACCCCGACTTCGGCAAGTCGTGCATGGAGTGCAATCAGGGCGGAACGCAGGTCTGCTGCCCCGAGCACGGGACCTGCACCGTGAACAAGCTGATCGGCGATTCCGGCTCCGATCCGTCGGTCTCCGCCCGGGTGTCGGCCGCGCATCAGTGCGCGAACGACGATTCGCGGGGCGACGACGGGACTTCGCTTTCGCGCTGAACCGGGTCAGGTCCGCAGCGCCGGCAGCACTTCGCGCACGAAGCGCGCCTCCGCGGCGCGCGCGCGATCGCGGTCGGCTCCGAGCGACGCTCCGACGATCATGAAGCGCTCGATCCCGAGCGCCATCAGCTCGCGCAGCCGCGCGATCGCGAGGGCGGGCGGCCCGTACACCGCGAAGCGCTGCGCGAAGTCGTCGTCCAGCAGTGCGGCCTGCTGACTGCCCGTGCGCGCGTGGTGGGTCATGTCGTAGGCGTCGTGCACCTTGCGCAACAGCGCGCGGTCGGCCTCGGAAGCGGGACCCACCGGCGTGCCATGCATCGCCGAGAAGCGCGCGAATAGCGCGAGGCCGCCTTCGCCGAGCCGGCGCGCCTGCTCGGGGTCGTCGTCGACGACGACGTTGAGCCACGCGCCGAGCGAGATGCCGGCCGGATCGAGGCCGGCTTCGCGGCGCGCGGTGCGCGCCGTCTCGATCGCCCAGCGCAGGCGGGCGGGATCGGCGCCGACCGCGAAGGTCACGCGCTCGGCCAGGCGCGCGGCGATCGCGATCATGCGCGGGCCGGTCGCCGCGACGTCTACGGGCACTTTGGGCAGCTCGCGCGGCAGCCAGTTGAGGCGGCTCGCGCGCGGCGCGTCGGCGAGGCCCAGCGATCCCAGGTTCGCGTCGGCCTCGAACGGAACCTCGTCCCCGCGCAGATAGCCCTGGATCCGCGCGAGCGCGTGCTCGAAGACCGCCGGTGGTGCGGGTGCATAGCCGAGGTGCGCGAGCGCAGAGTCGCCGCGGCCGATGCCGAGCACCGCGCGCGCGCCCGACTCGGCGTGTACGGCCGCGATCGCGGCGGCGGTCGCCGCGGGGTGACGCGTGACCGGGTTGGTGACGCCGGTGCCGAGTCGCAGGCGCGTGGTCGCCTTCGCGGCGAGCGCGAGGCCGACATAGCAATCGCCGGCCAGGTTCTGCGAATCGACCAGCGCGAGGCCGTCGTAGCCGACCTGCTCGACGGCGGCCGCGTGGCGCGCCGCGACCCCGGGGAACCCGGCACCCGTGGCCCAGACTTCCAGCATGAGCGGAGGGCATAGCACGCGCACGGGCGCTCAGGGAACGGTGTACGTGTCGGTGGCCTCGCCGATGCGCTCGAGCGTGACGGTCTGGTGGCCGAGATCCGGGCGCGTCCACAGCATGCGGCCGTCGGGCTCGAGCCTGCGCGTCACCTCGATCCAGGGGATCGTCACGGGAATCCAGCGGATCAATAGCGGTCGCAGTACGAACACACCGTCTTCGTAGGACGCGATGGCGACGATGGGAGTCTCGAAGTCGAGCGCGGAGACTTCGTGCACGGCGTTCTTCTCGGTGCCGTCCGCGCGCGCGTCGGCGATCTGGCCGTGTCCCATCGCGACGATCCGGTTGCCGCACTGCTCGATGCGCTCCGCGTAGCCGTACATCGGATGGTCGGGCGGCAGCGGCTTGCCATCCCGCACCACGTGCACCGCCTTCCAGATGCCGCGCAGGTCCGGCGCCCCTTCGACGAGCGGTTCGGCGCAGGTGGCGAGCACGGGTGCCGGGAACGTCTTGCCGTAGCCGCCCTTGGGCGTGTGCGCGACCGGGATGTCGTCGGCCATGACGACGCCGCGGGCCGGCGTCGCCGCGAGGCCAGTGATCGCGGCCAGGACGCCGCCGATCGCGCGCGCACGCGCGCGCTGGCCAATCGGGTTCATGCCGGGCGGCGCTTCGCCCAGCCCGTGTCGTGCGGAGCCATGAACACCACGTCGAGCTTCATGTGCGTGTGGAGCCAGACGCCGTCGGTGCGCGCGTACTGGTCGTGTTCGACGCCGGCCATCCACATCGCGCGGCCCTCGGCGGTGGTGCAGGGCGAAAGGATGTCCCAGCTGCCGCGCGCGCGGTCGCCGTCCACCTCGATGTGCGGCTTCAAGAAGAAGTGCCACGAGAAGGAGAGGGTGGGCTCGCACATCCGCTTGAAGATCGCCTCGCGCCCCTCGCACAGGCCGAGCGCTGCGCCCCCGTCCCAGATGCCGTCGGGCGTGAACGTCTCCGCGATCGAGCGCGCCGCGGCCTCGAGCCGCTGCCGATCGACGACGCCGGCTCCGCGCGGGAGGTAACGCGCGTCCACGAGCTGCGCGTAGCGCGCCTTGAGCCGCTGGATCGCCTGGACGTCCTCGGTCGCGCGCAGCCGCGTCTCGAGCGCGTCGATCCGGCGGGTGAGCTCCTCGACGGTGGGCATGGTTCCCCCTCTATATGGCGCCCACGGCGTAGCACAGCAATAATCCGACGCCCGCCTGCAAGCCTCGCGCAGCGAGCCGCAGGCGAGCCAAGACCATCAGAGTGGGAGGCTCGCACAATGAAGGCCGCCGTTCTCTGGGAGCTGAACAAGGACCTCGAGGTCCGCAACGACGTCGGCCTCGCCGATCTCGGGCCCGGCGAGGTGCACCTCAAGGTGGTGTCGAGCGGCGTGTGCCACTCCGACGTCTCGGCGCAGAACGGCACGATCCCGTCCGGAACGCCGTGCGTGCTCGGCCACGAGGGCGCCGGCATCGTGCTCGAGGTCGGCGCCGGCGTCAGCGATCTCAAGGCCGGCGATCACGCGATCGTCTCGTTCACGCCCGCGTGCCGACTGTGCAAGGCGTGTCTGCGCGGCCAGGCGAACCTGTGCGAGACGATGTTCGCGATGGCGGTGTCGAAGAAGTTCGTGATCGACGGCAAGCCGGTCGGAGGCATGACCGGCTGCGGGACGTTCGCCGAGGAGATGATCCTGCCGCAGTCCGCGGTGATCAAAGTCGATCAGGACATCCCGCTGAACGTCGTCTCGCTGATCGGCTGCGGCGTGACGACGGGTGTCGGCGCGGCGATCAACACCGCGAAGGTCACGCCGGGCAGCTCGGTGCTCGTGATCGGCTGCGGCGGCGTCGGCATCTCGGCGATCCAGGGTGCGCGCATCGCTGGAGCCGCCGAGATCGTGGCCGTCGACACATTGCCGCGCAAGCTCGAGATGGCGAAGCGGTTCGGCGCCACACACGGCGTGACACCCGACGAGCTCGAGGGCGCGAAGCTCGAGGTGACGGGCGGCGAGGGCTTCGACTTCGCGCTCGAGTGCGTGGGCAACCCGAAGACGATCCGCGCCGCGTTCGACGCGGTGCGTCGCGGTGGCACCGCGGTGGTGGTGGGCGTCGGGCGCATGGAGCAGAAGATCGAGTTCACCGCGTTCGAGCTGTTCTATCTCGAAAAGACGTTGAAGGGCTCGATGTACGGCAGCGCGAACGTGCGCGTCGACTTCCCGAAACTGCTGCGGCTCTGGAAGCGCGGCAAGCTCGATCTCGAAGGCATGATCAGCCGGCGCATCGGCATCGAAGACGTCAACGACGCGTTCCGCGCGATGCAGGCGGGCGAGGTGATCCGCTCGGTGATCGACTTCGCGTAGGGTGGGCGAGAGCCCACCCGCGCGCGATCCTTCCCTCGTGCCGAACATCCGCTGGCTGATCGCGCTCATGACCACGCTGCACCGCTTCGTCTACATGAAGAGCGGCGGGCGGATCGGTGGGCGCCTGCCGGGCCAGCAGTTCCTGCTGCTCAAGACGGTCGGACGGCGCACGGGTCGCGAGCGAGTGATGCCGCTGCTCTACGTTCGCGACGGCAATCGCTTCGTCGTGGTGGGCAGCAACGGCGGCGACGATCGCCCGCCCGCGTGGTGGCTCAACCTCAAGGCGTGGCCCGCGGCGCACGTGCAGGTCGACCGCGAGCATTACCGCGTGCAGGCGCGCCAGGCGCGCGGCGCGGAGCTGGACGATCTCTGGCCGCGCCTCGACGCCTCGTATGGCTATTATGCGAACTATCGCCGCCGCACCTCGCGCGAGATTCCGGTGGTAGTTCTGGAGCCCAGGGCGGACTGATTGCCGCAGGTCGATCTCGCACGCGTCGTCGATCTGGCCACCGCGCTCGACGCCGACGCGCGTGTCGACCCGGAGGAGCTGCGCGGGCGCGACCGCTCGATCGGCCGCGATCTCGCCGCGCGCGCGGACGACGCCACCGCGCGCGTCTCGGCCTGGCTCGACGCGCGCCGCGAGCCCGGTCCCTCGGCGGGCGACCGCGCGCGCGCCGCGCAGCGGGTGCTGCGCGTGTTGCTCGCGGCCGCAGGTGCGGTGCTCGGCATCGCGACCGCGTTCGCGGTGTTCGCGTACGACGGCTCGCGCCCCGTGAACGTGATGCACGTGATCGCGGTCTTCGTGGCCCTGCAATTCGCATTGCTCGCGGGCACGATCGCACTCGCTCTGCCCGATGCGTGGCGCCGCCGGGTGCCCGGCCTCGCCGCACTGCAGGACGTGCTGCGCATCGCTAGCCCGGGGCGCTGGCAGCGCGGGCTCCGGCGCGTGCTGCTGCCCGCGCAGCGCGAAGCGTTCGACCGCGCCATCGCGCTCGCGCGCAGGCACGGGCGGCTCTACGGCGATGCCCAGAAGTGGGCGCTGCTCGTGGGCTCGCAGGGGTTCGCGGTGTCGTTCCACGCCGCCGCGCTCGTCATCGCCGCGCTGCTCGTGGTGTTCAGCGACCTCGCGTTCGGCTGGTCGACCACGCTCACGAGCAAAGCCGAGACACTGCACCGCATCGCGCTCTGGCTCGCGGTGCCGTGGTCGCGCTGGCTGCCCGATGCGGTGCCGAGCCTCGCGCTCGTGGATCAGACCCAGTATTTCCGCGGTGCGGGCGGCTTCACGGGCGCGGCGCCGAAGTCCGCCGCGTGGTGGCCGTTCCTGCTCCTTTGCATGGCGTGCTATGGGCTCGCGCCGCGCGTCGCGCTGCTCGCGTTCGCGAGCTGGCGGCAGCGCGCGGCGCTGCGGCGCGTGTTCGCGTCGATGCCCGGCGCCGCGGACCTGCGCGACCGGCTCGACTCGCGCTGGGTCGCCACCGGAGCGGTCGGTGCGGAGCCAGCGCCGCAGGCACCGCTGCCGCGCGCGCAGGCGCGTTTACCGCGTCCCGCGCGCGTGCGCGCGGTGCGCTGGTCGGGTCTGTCGATCGCGGATGGCGAGCTCGCCGAGCTCGTGAGCTCGGCACTCGGCAGCGAGGTCGCGGACGCGGTCGACGGCGGCGCGGGCAGCGGCCGCAGCGATGCCGCGCTGTGTGCCGAGCTCGCGGCGGCGGGGGCGCCGCCCGTGCTGCTCGTGAAGGCGTGGGAGCCGCCGCTCGCGGAATTCATCGACTGGCTCGGTGAGTTGCGCGAAGCGCTCGGCACGGGCGTGCCGATCTTCGTGGCCCCGCTCGTCGAAGGCACGGGCGCGCTTGCGGCGGGAAGCGACGCGCGGATCTGGAGCCGCGGCCTCGACGCCACGGGCGATCCGTGGCTGTTCGTCCTGACGGCGGAGCACACGGGATGAGCGGCGTGCCCACGTTCGCAGTCGTCGGCCACCCCAACAAGGGCAAGTCGAGCATCGTCTCGACGCTCGCGCAGGACGATTCGGTGCGGATCGCACCCGAGCCCGGGACCACCACCGAGTGCCGCGCCTACCCGATGCGTGTGGACGGCGAAGTGCTGTACGTGCTCGTCGACACGCCCGGGTTCCAGCGCGCGCGCCGCGCGCTCGAATGGATGCGCGCGCGAGAGACCCATGCGGGCGCGCACCGCGCGGTCGTGGAGGCGTTCGTGGCCGCGCACCGCGGAACCGGTGAGTACCCCGACGAATGCGAGCTGCTGACTCCCGTGCTCGCGGGTGCGGGCATCCTCTACGTCGCCGATGGCGCGCGGCCTTACGGCCCCGACTACGAAGCCGAGATGGAGATCCTGCGCTGGACCGGGCAGCCGAGCATGGCACTGATCAATCCGATCGGCGGAGGCGCGCACGTAGACGCGTGGCGCGCAGCGCTCCAGCAGTACTTCAAGATCGTGCGCGTGTTCGACGCGCACGCGGCCTCGTTCGAGGCGCGCCTCGATCTGCTGCGCGGCTTCGGCCAGCTCGTGGAGGAATGGCGCGCACCGCTCGACGCCGCGGTCGGCGCAATCGCGGAGGAGCGCGGCCGCGTGCACGCGCGCGTCGCGCGCGCGATGGCCGAGCTGATCGCGGAAGAGGTTGCCTTCGTCGCGTCGCGCCGGGTCCCGATCGGCGCGGATTCGGTGGACTTCCGCGAGTCGCTCGAGCGCGAGTGGAAGGATGCGCTGCGCGCGCGCGAGCGCACGGCGCGGCGCGCGGTCGAGCAGATCTATGGTCACCGCGCGATCGAGCGCGAGGAGCGCCCGGTCGAGGTGCTCGAGCAGGTCGACCTGTTCTCGATCGACCACTGGTTCTTCTGGGGCTTGAATCGCCGCCAGCTCGTCGCGTCGGGCGCCGCGGGTGGTGCGGCCGTGGGCGGAGTGATCGACGCGGCCGCGCACGGCGCCTCGCTGCTCGCGGGTGTGGTGATCGGCGCCGCGGTCGGCGGCGCGGGCGCGTGGTGGTCGAGCGGTCGACTCGCGAAGATCCGCGTGTTCACGCTGCCGCTGGGCGGTCAGGTCCTGCGCTGCGGACCCGCCGCGAGCCCGAACTTCCCCTACGTGTTGCTCGGGCGCGCGCTCTATCACCACGCGCTCGTCGCGGGGCGCGCGCACGCGGTGCGCAGCGCGCTCTCGCTCGCGGACGCACCGGCCGCGAACTGGATCGAGCGGCTCGTACCCGATCAGCGCCGTGCGCTCGACCGCATCTTCCGCGCGCTGCGGCGCGACGGCGCGCAGGCGACCGCCGAGCTCGCCGACTGCCTCGCGCCGATCGTCGCGCAGGGCGACGCGCCGGGCTGACGGTCTCGCGCGACCTGCACTGAACGCTAGTTCACGTAGCCGAGCTGCCGCAGGTAGCGCTCGTGGCGGCGCATCTCCTCTTCGTCGTTGCCCCGCGCGCGCACGTCGCGACTCGCCGCCGGCCCGAATGAGGCGACGCGGGCCACCTGGCGGTCGAGCGGACCGCCCGGCTCGACGATCGCGAGCACCTCGCCGTCCATGTCGTCGGCGACGGCGAGACCGAGCGCGTGGAGCAGCGTGGGGGTCACGTCGGAGACGTCGGCGCCCGTGAACACGCCGGGCCGGATGCCGGGCCCGCGCAGGATCAGTACCCCCGGCGGCGCGTTGTCGTGCTCGTAGCCGCGGTAGCCGAAGCCGTGGTCCGAGACGATCGCGATCGTCGCGTCCGGGGACACGCGGGAGAGCACGTCCCCCAGGAAACCGTCGAGCATCCGGTTGGTCCGCGTCACGGTCGCACCGGGCCGGTAGTCCCGATGCGTGAAGCCCGGAAAGAACAGGTCATCGGCGATCATGTCGGCCTTCCAATGCAGGTGGTTCGCTGCGTCGCCGATGTGTGTATAGAACATCAACAGCTGCGGCTGGTGTCGCACCGCGAGCTGTGCGAAGCGGTCGTAGAGCGCCTGCTCGTAGACGAAGTATTCGTCGAGAAGGTCGTGGTTCGGATCGTCGTTCTCCGGCGTGCGGACTGCGGGCAGATCGGCCGCCAGGTCCTCCGGGTAGTTCGACGGCTCGGCCGACCCTGCGCCGTGGAGGAATCCGCGCATCGGCACCGCCGGCGTGGTATTGAGCCAGTTGAACACGCCCACCGACACGCCGCTGCGCGAGGCGATCTCCCACAGGCGCGCGACGCGCGCGTCGGTGGATTCCGGCGGCAACCCGCGCCAGGGCGCGATCGGGAGCGGGTACACGAGCAGCCGGCGGAGCCCCATCGGCGTGTTGCCACACCCGCCGCCAGGGCGATGAGCGCGGCGGAAGCCCTCATCCATGGGCAAACACTCATCAGCGCGATGAACGATCAATCACTATATACCTGCCGATCCCGGCAGTAGCCACGCTCGCCTTCCCGAGCCGCGTTCACGTGAACGCCACGAACTGGGTCGTGCTTGCGGCTCGCCCGGTTACATCGGCGGTAGGAACGGTCGTTACTCAGCAGCGTTCGGGAGATCCGAGATCAGCCACTCCTGGAGCAGCTCGGCGTACTCGGCCTTCAGGCACTTGAACAGGATCTTCCGCTCCGCCGTGGTGAGTCCGCCCGAATCCGCCACGCCCGGAGGCATCGGGGCCTCCGCATTCTCGACCACCTTGTGGAAGATCGTGATCCGGCTCGTGCCGGCGCGCAGGATTCCGCGCATGGACCCGTCGTGGCACTGCTCGCAGTCCATCCGGTCCACGATCTCCTTGCGCCGCGACTCCGAAAGGCCTGCGGCGCAACCCTTCTCCGCGAGCTCGGCTCGGCCCGACCGACTCGACGGTCCGAACAGCGG